>NZ_CM179501.1:1370000-6029235 GCF_058795575.1 Pseudomonas sp. GW823-FHT05G12 | reverse complement strand
GGATATCCCCTGAGTTTGAAAGCCGGATGAGGCAAAAACAAACCGCCATTGTACCGGTCGAGCGTTCAGTTATCCACATGTGGACACGTTAGGAACCACGACAAAACAGCCATTTATCGACCAAAACGGCTTTTCGCCTCTGTGAATAAGCCCTGTGGATAAACGACCCTGAGGGCTATGCACAACCCCAGCCCTTAGCCTGTTGATAACTCCGCTGTGGATAACAGGTGTTTTCATCCACAGCTTTCACTCACGATGGGAACAAGCGCAGCACGGGATCAGAACAAAGTTGTAAAACTCTGTACACCCCGTAATTCATGGGCCAGCGCAGGTTATCCACAGAAGGTTATCCACTTAAGAGTTATAAGTTCTTCAAAAAAGCTTTTTATATGTCTCTTCTTTTTTTTCATGTTGTCCCCGATCCGTGTGTCCGATCAAGCACCCCTTGGGCACTGATCAACAGGCACCGTCCATCACATGCTCTATATGGAAAGACTGGTTGGAAATTGACCTATGGGCTTGCTTTCTCTAGAATCGCCGGTCTCTTAAAAAGGGGGCCATCCCGGCCCGTCGTCGACAAACCAGGTAACACGCCATGAAACGTACTTTCCAACCAAGCACCATCAAGCGCGCCCGCACCCACGGTTTCCGTGCCCGTATGGCTACCAAGAACGGCCGTGCTGTTCTGTCGCGTCGTCGTGCCAAAGGCCGTAAGCGTCTGGCCATTTGATTTTTCGGCACAGGTGGTGAGTCAGGACTTCAGTCGGGAAAAGCGACTGCTTACACCCCGGCATTTCAAAGCGGTCTTCGACTCCCCAACCGGCAAGGTTCCAGGGAAAAACCTGCTGATCCTTGCTCGCGAGAACGGTCTCGATCACCCACGCCTTGGCTTGGTAATCGGCAAGAAGAGTGTCAAGCTCGCCGTTCAACGCAACCGCCTCAAGCGCTTGATGCGCGATTCCTTTCGTCTGAACCAGCAATTGCTTGCCGGTCTGGACATCGTGATCGTCGCGCGCAAGGGATTGGGTGAGATAGAAAACCCGGAATTGCACCAACACTTTGGCAAGCTCTGGAAACGCCTGGCGCGCAGCCGGCCGACACCAGCAGTCACCGCCAATTCCGCAGGGGTAGACAGCCAAGATGCGTAAACTGGCACTCGTTCCGATCCAGTTTTACCGTTATGCCATTAGTCCTCTGATGGCCAATCACTGTCGGTTTTTCCCCAGTTGCTCCTGTTACGCGTATGAAGCCATCGAAAACCAT
This sequence comes from Pseudomonas sp. GW823-FHT05G12, assembly GCF_058795575.1. Taxonomy (NCBI): domain Bacteria; kingdom Pseudomonadati; phylum Pseudomonadota; class Gammaproteobacteria; order Pseudomonadales; family Pseudomonadaceae; genus Pseudomonas; species Pseudomonas sp. GW823-FHT05G12. Next base: position 6,027,972 of record NZ_CM179501.1, on the reverse strand, counting down.
GGCATCTGGCGTGGTGGGTGGCTGGCCGTTCGTCGCCTGGGGCGTTGTCATCCGTGGAATGACGGCGGTTTCGACCCCGTTCCACCCGCTCCTTCCTCCCGAACTTCTTCGATAGCCGAGTAATCATGGATATTAAACGCACGATCCTGATCGCCGCGCTGGCAGTCGTGTCCTACGTCATGGTCCTGAAGTGGAACGATGACTACGGCCAGGCTGCCCTGCCGACTCAGAATACTGCTGCCAGCACTGTTGCTCCGGGCTTGCCCGATGGCGTGCCTGCCGGTAACAACGGTGCCAGCGCCGATGTACCGAGCGCCAACGCCGAATCGAGCCCTGCCGAACTGGCACCGGTCGCACTCAGCAAGGACCTGATCCGAGTCAAGACCGACGTTCTGGAACTGGCTATCGATCCGGTCGGTGGTGACATCGTCCAGCTGAACCTGCCGAAGTACCCACGCCGTCAAGACCACCCGAACATTCCATTCCAGTTGTTCGACAACGGTGGTGAGCGTGTTTACCTGGCACAAAGCGGTCTGACCGGTACCGACGGCCCGGATGCCCGCGCCAGCGGCCGTCCCCTGTATGCCGCCGAACAGAAGAGCTACCAGCTGGCCGATGGCCAGGAACAACTGGTGGTAGACCTGAAGTTCAGTGACAACGGTGTCAACTACATCAAGCGTTTCAGCTTCAAGCGCGGTGAGTACGACCTGAATGTCAGCTACCTGATCGACAACCAGAGCGGCCAGGCCTGGAACGGCAACATGTTTGCCCAGCTCAAGCGTGATGCCAGCGGCGATCCGTCCTCCAGTACCGCCACCGGCACCGCTACCTACCTGGGTGCTGCCCTGTGGACAGCTTCTGAGCCTTACAAAAAGGTCTCGATGAAGGACATCGACAAAGGTAGTTTGAAAGAAAATGTGTCCGGCGGCTGGGTTGCCTGGCTGCAGCACTACTTCGTGACCGCCTGGATTCCGGCCAAGTCGGACAACAACGTTGTCCAGACCCGCAAGGATAGCCAGGGCAACTACATCATCGGCTACACCGGCCCGGTTATCAGCGTACCGGCTGGCGGCAAGGTCGAAACCAGTGCCCTGCTGTACGCCGGCCCGAAGATCCAGTCCAAGCTGAAAGAGTTGTCCCCAGGCCTGGAATTGACCGTCGACTACGGCTTCCTGTGGTTCATCGCCCAGCCGATCTTCTGGCTGCTGCAACATATCCACAGCCTGCTGGGTAACTGGGGCTGGTCGATCATCGTGCTGACCATGTTGATCAAAGGCCTGTTCTTCCCGCTGTCGGCTGCCAGCTACCGCTCCATGGCGCGTATGCGTGCCGTTGCACCTAAGCTCGCCGCACTCAAGGAACGCTTCGGTGACGATCGCCAGAAGATGTCCCAGGCGATGATGGAGCTTTACAAGAAAGAGAAGATCAACCCACTGGGCGGCTGCCTGCCGATCCTGGTGCAGATGCCGGTATTCCTGGCCCTGTACTGGGTATTGCTGGAAAGCGTGGAAATGCGCCAGGCCCCATGGATCCTGTGGATTACCGACCTGTCGATCAAGGATCCGTTCTTCATCCTGCCGATCATCATGGGCGCCACCATGTTCATCCAGCAGCGCCTGAACCCGACTCCGCCGGATCCGATGCAGGCCAAGGTGATGAAAATGATGCCAATCATCTTCACCTTCTTCTTCCTGTGGTTCCCTGCCGGTCTGGTGCTGTACTGGGTTGTGAACAACTGCCTGTCGATTTCGCAGCAGTGGTACATCACTCGCCGTATCGAAGCAGCTACCAAAAAAGCTGCTGCTTGACGGGCTAATACGCTAGCCTGTGAATAAAAACGCCCCCTAGTGGGGCGTTTTTGCTATCTGTCGTTTTTGTCGTAGAGGCTTTCGAGCATGAACACTGTGCGTGAAACCATCGCCGCCATCGCCACGGCCCAGGGCCGGGGCGGTGTGGGAATTGTCAGGTTGTCCGGCCCTCTGGCTGCCAAGGCCGGCCTGTTGATCACCGGCCGCACCCTGACCCCGCGGCATGCCCATTACGGTCCGTTCCGCGACGATGAAGGGCTGGTGCTGGACGAAGGGATTGCTCTTTTCTTTCCAAGGCCTAATTCGTTCACTGGCGAGGACGTGCTTGAACTGCAGGGACACGGTGGCCCTGTGGTCTTGGACATGCTGCTGCAGCGCTGTGTACAAGTCGGCTGTCGTCTGGCCCGCCCGGGCGAGTTCAGCGAGCGCGCCTTCCTCAACGACAAGCTCGACCTGGCGCAGGCTGAAGCCATCGCCGACCTGATCGAGGCCAGTTCCAGCCAGGCAGCGCGCAACGCCCTGCGCTCGCTGCAAGGGGAATTCTCCAGGCGTGTGCACAGCCTCACCGAGGCGTTGATTGCCCTGCGTATTTACGTCGAGGCGGCGATCGATTTTCCTGAGGAAGAGATCGACTTCCTCGCCGATGGCCACGTGCTGTCGATGCTTGATGCCGTGCGCAGCGAGTTATCCACTGTGCAGCGCGAGGCCGGGCAGGGCGCCTTGCTGCGTGACGGCATGACGGTAGTCATTGCCGGCCGGCCGAATGCCGGTAAATCGAGCTTGCTGAACCAACTGGCCGGTCGGGAAGCTGCCATCGTCACTGACATCGCTGGCACCACGCGGGATATCCTGCGCGAACATATCCACATCGACGGCATGCCGCTGCACGTTGTCGATACTGCTGGCTTGCGCGATACCGATGACCATGTGGAAAAGATCGGTGTGGAACGCGCCCTGAAGGCCATTGGCGAGGCAGACCGCGTTCTGCTGGTAGTCGACTCCACTGCGCCCGAGGCCAGCGACCCGTTCGCTTTGTGGCCTGAGTTTCTGGCTCAGCGGCCGGACCCGGCCAAGGTCACGCTGATTCGCAACAAGGCCGACCTGAGTGGTGAGCGGGTAGCGTTGGAACAGTGCGATGACGGCCATGTGACCATTACCCTGAGCGCCAAGGGCGACGACACAGGGCTGCAACTGCTCCGCGACCATCTGAAAGGCTGTATGGGTTATGAGCAGACTGCAGAAAGTGGCTTCAGCGCCCGCCGGCGCCATCTGGATGCCTTGCGCCAGGCCAGCGAGCACCTGGAGCACGGCCGTGCTCAATTGACCTTGGCGGGCGCGGGAGAGCTTCTGGCTGAGGACTTACGCCAGGCACAGCATGCGCTGGGGGAGATCACAGGAGCATTCAGCTCGGATGACCTGCTTGGGCGGATTTTCTCCAGCTTCTGCATCGGCAAGTAATCCACAGCCAGGCAAGGCCAAGCGCCGCTCCTTAGGGAGCGGCTTTTTTTTGCCTGAAATTCGTTGCAGAAGATGAATGCAGGCCGCTGACCCAAGCACCTGTGGGAGCGGGTGGACCCGCGAAGAAGCCCTTACAAGCACGGAATGTCGGCGGATGTACCGACCCTTTCGCGAGCTTGACCGCTCCAAACCGATCATGCCTGGTTGCTAGCGCGATGAATTTTCCATGCTCGGCCTAAAAACTGTGCTCAGGAGCCCTGTGGAAAAGTCGCCTTCAGCTCAGTTGATAAGCGGGCTTTTTTTCTGAGGAAAAACCCGCCTGTGGGTAAACAGCCATTTAATCCACAGGCTAAATGACGTTATCCAGAGCCCTCATGGCACTCCAGACACAGGGTTTAATTTCTCTCTACATAGCGCCATTATTGGGATGCACGACTTTATCCACAGAAGTCGCTGTGCATAAGAATAAACATAAAAACAAAGCTTTTTAAATTTCTTCTCTCTGATTTCTGTTGTTTGCCACTCATCCACAGACTGGTCAAAATTTGCTCAGACGGTTTCTTTACTGGGGGTGAAGTCCCTATACTTGTCCGCTTACCTTCTCTATTCGCAAAAACAGGCACGAGGTGCGTGGTGGATTTCCCTTCCCGTTTTGACGTGATCGTCATCGGCGGCGGCCATGCCGGTACCGAGGCTGCGCTTGCGTCTGCACGCATGGGTGTGAAAACCCTGCTGCTGACCCATAACGTGGAAACCCTCGGTCACATGAGCTGCAACCCCGCCATCGGCGGTATTGGCAAAAGCCATCTGGTCAAAGAGATCGATGCGCTCGGCGGCGCCATGGCGCTGGCCACCGACAAGAGCGGCATCCAGTTCCGCGTTCTGAACAACCGCAAGGGCCCGGCCGTACGTGCCACCCGTGCGCAAGCCGACCGCGCCATCTACAAGGCAGTGGTACGTGAAATCCTGGAAAACCAGCCAAACCTGTGGATATTCCAGCAGTCCTGCGATGACCTGATCGTCGAGCAGGACCAGGTCAAAGGCGTGGTGACCCAGATGGGCCTGCGTTTCTTTGCCGAATCGGTGGTGCTGACTACCGGTACCTTCCTCGGCGGCCTTATCCACATTGGTCTGCAAAACCATTCCGGTGGTCGCGCCGGTGATCCACCTTCGATTGCCCTGGCCCACCGCATGCGTGAACTGCCGCTGCGCGTCGGCCGCCTGAAAACCGGTACCCCGCCACGCATTGACGGCCGCTCGGTGGACTTCTCGGTAATGACCGAACAGCCAGGCGATACGCCGATCCCGGTGATGTCGTTCATGGGCAATGCCGAAATGCACCCGCGTCAGGTGAGTTGCTGGATTACCCACACCAATGCGCGCACCCACGAGATCATTGCCTCGAACCTCGACCGTTCACCGATGTACTCGGGCGTGATCGAAGGTGTCGGTCCGCGCTACTGTCCGTCGATCGAAGACAAGATCCACCGCTTTGCCGACAAGGAAAGCCACCAGGTGTTCATCGAGCCGGAAGGCTTGAACACCCATGAGTTGTATCCCAACGGTATTTCCACTTCGTTGCCGTTCGACGTGCAGTTGGAGCTCGTGCGTTCCATCCGTGGCATGGAAAACGCCCACATCGTGCGCCCCGGCTACGCCATCGAGTACGACTACTTCGATCCCCGCGACCTCAAGTACAGCCTCGAGACGAAAGTCATCGGCGGCCTGTTCTTCGCCGGGCAGATCAACGGCACCACCGGGTACGAAGAAGCCGGCGCCCAGGGCCTGCTGGCCGGGACTAACGCCGCACTGCGGGCGCAGGGCCGTGACAGCTGGTGCCCGCGCCGCGACGAGGCATACATCGGCGTACTGGTGGACGACCTGATTACCTTGGGTACCCAGGAGCCGTACCGCATGTTTACCTCGCGTGCCGAGTACCGGCTGATACTGCGCGAAGACAACGCCGACCTGCGCCTGACCGAAAAGGGCCGTGAACTGGGCCTGATCGATGACCAGCGCTGGGCCGCGTTCTGCGCCAAGCGCGACGGTATCGAGCGTGAGGAACAGCGCCTGAAATCGACCTGGGTTCGGCCCAATACCGAGCAAGGCCAGGCCATTGTGGATAAGTTCGGCACTCCGCTGAGCCACGAGTACAGCCTGCTCAACCTGCTGGCGCGCCCCGAAATCGACTACGCCGGCCTGATCGAAGCGACTGGCGGTGAAGCGATCGATCCACAGGTTGCCGAGCAGGTCGAGATCCGCACCAAGTACGCCGGCTACATCGACCGCCAGCAGGATGAAATTGCCCGACTGCGCGCCAGCGAAGACACACGCCTGCCTGTGGATATCGACTACACGACGATTTCCGGCCTGTCCAAGGAGATACAGGGCAAGCTGAGCCAGACCCGTCCGCAGACGCTGGGCCAGGCTTCGCGTATCCCGGGTGTGACCCCGGCGGCGATTTCCCTGTTGCTGATTCACTTGAAAAAACGCGGCGCTGGCCGCGAATTGGAGCAAAGCGCTTGAGTTCCCTGGTCACCCCTCAACACGCTGAAGAGTTGTCCACAGGTGCGCGCCAGCTTGGTGTCGAGCTGACTGCCGAGCAGCACGAGAAGCTGCTTGGCTACCTGGCTCTGTTGATCAAATGGAACAAAGCCTACAACCTGACTGCTGTGCGCGACCCGGACGAGATGGTTTCGCGTCACCTGCTCGACAGCCTTAGCGTCATGTCTTTTATCCACAACGACCGTGATAACTGGCTGGATGTCGGCAGCGGCGGTGGCATGCCCGGCATCCCGTTGGCTATTCTGCATCCACACAAGCGCGTCACCGTGCTGGACGCCAATGGCAAGAAAACCCGTTTCCTGACACAGGTGAAAATGGAACTCAGGCTGGACAACCTCACGGTTATCCACAGCCGGGTCGAGGCCTTCCAGCCGGCACAACCGTTCGACGGAATCATCTCCCGCGCTTTCAGCAGCATGGAGAACTTCACCAACTGGACCCGCCACTTGGGCGACACCGGGACGCAATGGCTTGCAATGAAGGGGCTGCATCCTGCCGATGAACTGGTAGCATTGCCCGCAGACTTCACAGTGGAAAGCGAACAGGCCCTGACCGTTCCGGGTTGCCAGGGCCAGCGCCATCTGCTGATACTGCGCCGCAAGGCATGACTGGGAACACTCGCAACAATGGCTAAGGTATTCGCAATCGCGAACCAGAAAGGTGGTGTGGGCAAGACAACCACCTGTATCAATCTCGCCGCCTCGCTGGCTGCGACCAAGCGTCGTGTCCTGCTGATCGACCTCGATCCGCAGGGCAACGCCACCATGGGCAGCGGTGTGGACAAGCACGAGCTCGAGCATTCGGTCTACGACCTGCTGATCGGGGAGTGCGACTTGGCCCAGGCTATGCACTACTCCGAGCACGGAGGCTTCCAGTTGCTGCCGGCCAACCGTGATCTGACCGCCGCTGAGGTGGTGCTGCTGGAAATGCAGGTCAAGGAGAGCCGTCTGCGCAACGCCCTGGCGCCTATTCGCGATAACTACGACTACATCCTCATCGACTGCCCGCCGTCGCTGTCGATGCTCACGCTGAATGCTCTGGTCGCTTCCGATGGCGTGATTATCCCCATGCAGTGTGAGTACTACGCACTGGAAGGTCTCAGCGACCTTGTGGATAACATCAAGCGCATCGCCGCCCGGTTGAACCCTGAGTTGAAGATCGAGGGCCTGCTGCGGACCATGTACGATCCGCGTCTGAGCCTGAACAACGATGTTTCGGCACAGTTGAAGGAGCACTTCGGCCCTCAGCTGTACGACACGGTCATTCCGCGCAACATTCGCTTGGCCGAGGCCCCCAGCTTCGGCATGCCAGCCCTTGCTTACGACAAGCAATCGCGGGGCGCACTGGCGTACCTGGCCCTGGCTGGGGAACTGGTACGCCGTCAACGCCGTCCATCACGCACTGCACAAACAACTTAAGGAATCCGTATGGCCGTCAAGAAACGGGGTCTCGGACGTGGGTTGGATGCACTGCTCAGTGGTCCTTCCGTCAGCGCGCTCGAAGAGCAGGCTGTGAAGATCGACCAGAAAGAACTGCAACACCTGCCGGTCGAACTGGTCCAGCGTGGCAAGTATCAGCCTCGCCGGGACATGGACCCGGAGGCGCTGGAAGAGCTTGCGCACTCGATTCGCAACCATGGTGTGATGCAACCGATCGTGGTACGCCCGATTGGCGACAACCGATACGAGATCATCGCCGGTGAGCGCCGTTGGCGCGCCACCCAGCAGGCCGGCCTGGACACGATCCCGGCCATGGTCCGTGAAGTGCCCGACGAAGCCGCCATCGCCATGGCATTGATCGAGAACATCCAGCGCGAAGACCTCAACCCGCTGGAAGAGGCCATGGCCCTGCAGCGCCTGCAACAGGAATTCGAGCTCACCCAGCAGCAGGTGGCTGACGCTGTGGGCAAGTCGCGGGTGACCGTGGCCAACCTGCTGCGCCTCATCACCTTGCCCGATGCGATCAAGACCATGCTCGCCCACGGTGACCTGGAGATGGGGCACGCCCGTGCATTGCTCGGCCTGGACGAAAATCGTCAGGAGGAGGGGGCGCGTCATGTTGTCGCACGTGGCCTCACCGTGCGCCAAACCGAGGCACTGGTCCGTCAGTGGCTCAGCGACAAGCCTGATCCGGTCGAACCAAGCAAACCTGATCCGGATATCGCACGCCTTGAACAGCGGCTCGCAGAGCGCCTGGGCTCGGCCGTGCAGATCCGTCATGGCAACAAGGGCAAAGGCCAGTTGGTTATTCGCTACAACTCGCTTGACGAGTTGCAAGGCGTGCTCGCTCACATCCGCTGAAACAATTCCTGTTGTAGCGCGAAGTCGGAAATCACTACCGAAGAGTTGAATAGGGGTTAATCCACCCCTATACTCTGCGCGCATTTTGTCGGCACAAATTATGCCAAGTCATAGCTGACTTGTTGGTCGACTTCCGAGGAGCAGTTGTGATGGAAATACGCACGCCAAACCGCCTGCCTTTCCATCGCTGGGCGGTTTTTCCGGTACTGCTGGCTCAATTTGTCGTACTGCTGCTGGCAACCTTGGTGTTGTGGCAGTGGAAAGGGGCGGTCAGTGGATATTCAGGCCTTTGCGGAGGTTTGATTGCCTGGCTGCCCAATGTGTATTTCGCCTGGAAGGCTTTTCGCTTCAGCGGGGCTCGGGCGGCACAAGCTATCGTCAAGTCGTTTTACGCTGGCGAGGCAGGCAAGATGATTTTGACGGCAGTGCTTTTTGCACTGACCTTTGCAGGAGTGAAGCCACTGGCGCCGCTAGCAGTATTCGGCGTCTTCGTGTTGACCCTTTTGGTCAGCTGGTTCGCGCCCCTGCTGATGAATAAAAGACTTTCGAGACCTTAGGGCGTTTGAGGCAACCATGGCAGCAGAAACCGCTTCGGGCTATATCCAGCACCACTTGCAGAACCTGACCTACGGTCAACTACCAGACGGCAGCTGGGGCTTCGCCCATTCGGCTGCAGAAGCCAAGGCAATGGGCTTCTGGGCGTTCCACCTGGACACCCTGGGTTGGTCCGTCGCGCTGGGTCTGATCTTCCTGTTGATCTTCCGCATGGCGGCCAAGAAGGCGACTTCCGGCCAACCTGGCGGTCTGCAGAACTTCGTTGAGGTGATGGTCGACTTCGTCAACGGCAGCGTGAAGGACTCCTTCCACGGCCGTAGCCCGGTAATCGCACCACTGGCGCTGACCATTTTCGTCTGGGTATTCCTGATGAACGCCGTCGACCTGATACCGGTCGACTGGATTCCTCAGCTGGCCATCCTGATTTCCGGTGACCCGCACATTCCGTTCCGCGCCGTGTCGACCACCGACCCGAACGCGACCCTGGCCATGGCCTTCTGCGTCTTCGCCCTGATCATCTTCTACAGCATCAAGGTCAAGGGACTGGGCGGCTTCATCGGTGAGCTGACCCTGCACCCGTTTGGCAGCAAGAATATCTTCGTGCAGATCCTGCTGATTCCAGTCAACTTCCTGCTGGAATTCGTCACCCTGATCGCCAAGCCGATCTCGCTGGCACTGCGTCTGTTCGGCAACATGTATGCTGGCGAGCTGGTGTTCATCCTGATCGCTGTAATGTTCGGCTCCGGCCTGCTGTGGCTCAGCGGCCTGGGTGTGGTGCTGCAATGGGCGTGGGCTGTGTTCCACATCCTGATCATCACCCTGCAAGCTTTCATCTTCATGATGCTGACCATCGTCTACCTGTCGATGGCTCACGAAGATAACCATTAAGACCGCCTGGCGTGTCTGATAGCCTTCCCTGCCGGTACGGGGGGAGGGCTTAAAAAGTCCGCAAGGGCATGCTGTACCAAACGATTTGTTTTACCGCTTCAAACTAAAAACCTAACCAATACGACGTAAAAGTCGGGAGGAAAGATGGAAACTGTAGTTGGTCTGACCGCTATCGCTGTTGCTCTGCTGATCGGCCTGGGTGCTCTGGGTACCGCCATTGGTTTCGGCCTGCTGGGTGGCAAATTCCTGGAAGGCGCTGCTCGTCAGCCAGAAATGGTTCCGATGCTGCAGGTCAAAATGTTCATCGTTGCCGGTCTGCTCGACGCCGTAACCATGATCGGTGTTGGTATCGCTCTGTTCTTCACCTTCGCGAATCCGTTCGTTGGTCAGATCGCCGGCTAATCACTCGTCACCACGAGTTGATGGCTGTATGAATTAAGACCGAGCGAGGTGTTGGCGTGAACATTAATGCAACCCTGATTGGCCAATCCGTTGCTTTCCTGATTTTTGTACTCTTCTGCATGAAGTATGTATGGCCTCCGGTCATCACTGCTCTGCAAGAGCGCCAAAAGAAGATTGCCGACGGCTTGGACGCTGCCAACCGCGCAGCTCGCGACCTGGAGCTGGCCCAAGAGAAAGCGGGTCAGCAACTGCGTGAAGCTAAAGCACAAGCAGCCGAAATCATCGAGCAAAGCAAGAAACGCGCTGCTCAGCTTGTCGAGGAAGCCCGTGAACAGGCCCGCGTCGAAGCTGACCGTGTGAAGGCTCAGGCTCTGGCCGAGATCGAACAGGAACTGAACAGCGCTAAAGACGCCCTGCGTGCCCAAGTGGGTGCTCTGGCCGTTGGTGGTGCTGAAAAGATCCTTGGCGCCACAATCGATCAAAACGCGCATGCGGAGCTGGTTAACAAACTGGCCGCTGAAATTTAAGCGAGGGCGATCATGGCAGAACTGACCACGTTGGCCCGACCTTACGCTAAGGCTGCCTTTGAGCATGCCCAGGCCCATCAGCAACTGGCCAATTGGTCAGCCATGCTCGGCCTGGCTGCTGCGGTGTCGCAAGACGACACCATGCAGCGCCTGCTCAAGGCCCCGCGACTGACGAGCGCAGAAAAGGCCGCCACGTTCATTGACGTGTGCGGTGACAAGTTCAATGCACAGGCACAGAATTTCATTCATGTTGCCGCGGAAAACGACCGTCTCCTGCTTCTGCCGGAGATTGCCGCCCTGTTCGACCTGTACAAGGCCGAGCAAGAGAAATCCGTGGACGTGGAAGTCACCAGTGCCTTCGCGTTGAACCAAGAACAGCAAGACAAACTCGCCAAGGTTCTCAGTGCACGGTTAGGCCAGGAAGTGCGCCTGCACGCGTCGGAGGATGCCAGCCTGATTGGCGGCGTCGTCATCCGCGCCGGTGACCTGGTAATCGATGGCTCTGTTCGCGGCAAAATCGCGAAACTGGCCGAAGCATTGAAATCTTGAGTTTGAAGGGGCAGCAGAGCAATGCAGCAACTCAATCCTTCCGAAATTAGTGAAATCATCAAGGGCCGCATCGATAACCTCGATGTGAGCTCCCAAGCCCGTAACGAAGGTACCGTCGTTTCGGTATCCGACGGTATCGTGCGGATCCACGGTCTGGCCGACGTCATGTACGGCGAAATGATCGAGTTCCCTGGCAGCGTCTACGGCATGGCCCTGAACCTGGAGCAAGACTCCGTAGGTGCAGTGATCCTGGGTGCCTATGACACCCTCGCCGAAGGCATGAGCGCCAAGTGCACCGGCCGCATCCTGGAAGTTCCGGTTGGTAAGGAACTGCTGGGTCGCGTCGTTGACGCACTGGGTAACCCGATCGACGGCAAAGGTCCTCTGGGCAACACCCAGACTGACGCAGTCGAGAAAGTGGCTCCAGGCGTGATCTGGCGTAAGTCGGTAGACCAGCCTGTACAGACTGGTTACAAATCCGTCGACGCCATGATCCCTGTCGGCCGTGGCCAGCGTGAGCTGATCATTGGCGACCGTCAGATCGGCAAGACCGCCATGGCCATCGACGCCATCATCAACCAGAAAGACTCCGGTATTTTCTGTGTTTATGTTGCAGTCGGCCAGAAGCGTTCCACCGTTGCCAACATCGTTCGCAAGCTGGAAGAAACCGGCGCCCTGGCCAACACCATCGTGGTTGTTGCCAGTGCTTCGGAATCCGCCGCACTGCAATTCCTGGCGCCATACGCCGGTTGCACCATGGGCGAGTTCTTCCGCGACCGCGGTGAAGACGCACTGATCGTTTACGATGACCTGTCCAAGCAGGCCGTTGCCTACCGTCAGATCTCCCTGCTGCTGCGCCGTCCACCAGGACGCGAAGCATACCCAGGCGACGTGTTCTATCTCCACTCCCGTCTGCTGGAGCGTGCATCGCGCGTTTCGGAAGAGTACGTCGAGAAGTTCACCAACGGTGCTGTTACTGGCAAAACCGGTTCCCTGACCGCTCTGCCGATCATCGAAACCCAGGCTGGCGACGTTTCTGCGTTCGTTCCGACCAACGTGATTTCCATCACCGACGGTCAGATCTTCCTGGAATCGGCCATGTTCAACTCGGGCATCCGCCCAGCAGTGAACGCCGGTGTTTCGGTATCCCGCGTAGGTGGTGCCGCTCAGACCAAGATCATCAAGAAGCTGTCCGGTGGTATTCGTACCGCTCTGGCTCAGTACCGTGAACTGGCTGCATTCGCCCAGTTCGCGTCCGATCTGGACGAAGCGACCCGCAAGCAGCTGGAGCATGGTCAGCGCGTTACCGAGCTGATGAAGCAGAAGCAGTACGCGCCGATGTCCATCGCGGACATGGCTCTGTCGCTGTACGCCGCTGAGCGTGGCTTCCTGATCGACGTAGAAGTCTCCAAGATCGGCAGCTTCGAGCAAGCTCTGATCGCCTTCTTCAACCGTGATCACGCTGAACTGATGGCGAAGATCAACGTGAAGGGTGACTTCAACGACGAAATCGACGCAGGCCTGAAAGCCGGTATCGAGAAGTTCAAGGCCACCCAGACCTGGTAAGCCGCAGCGGGGGCTCAGGCCCCCGCTTGCTAACCTGATAGGTGATACATGGCAGGCGCAAAAGAGATTCGCAGTAAGATTGCGAGCATCAAAAGCACGCAAAAAATTACCAGCGCCATGGAGAAAGTGGCGGTCAGCAAGATGCGCAAGGCACAAATGCGCATGGCTGCTAGCCGTCCTTACGCGGAACGTATCCGCCAGGTGATCGGTCATCTGGCCAACGCCAACCCGGAATACCGCCACCCGTTCATGATCGAGCGCCCTGTAAAGCGCGCCGGTTATATCGTGGTGAGCAGTGACCGTGGTCTGTGCGGTGGCTTGAACACCAACCTGTTCAAGGCCCTGGTCAAGGACATGAGCGCAAACCGCGAACAGGGCGTGGAAATCGACCTGTGCGTGATCGGCAGCAAGGGTGCGACTTTCTTCCGCATCTTTGGCGGCAACGTCGTAGCAGCGATCAGCCACTTGGGCGAAGAGCCATCGATCAACGATCTGATCGGCTCCGTCAAAGTGATGCTGGACGCCTACCTGGACGGCCGTATCGATCGCCTCTCGGTGGTTTCGAACAAGTTCATCAATACCATGACCCAGAAGCCGACGGTCGAGCAATTGGTACCGTTGGTGGCAACCCCGGATCAGGATCTCAAGCATCACTGGGACTACCTGTACGAACCCGACGCAAAAGAGCTGCTGGACGGCTTGATGGTGCGCTACGTGGAGTCGCAGGTTTACCAGGCGGTGGTCGAGAACAACGCTGCTGAACAAGCGGCCCGGATGATCGCCATGAAGAACGCCACAGACAACGCCGGTGATTTGATCAAAGAGCTTCAGTTGATCTACAACAAGGCGCGTCAGGCTGCGATCACCCAGGAGATCTCGGAAATCGTCGGCGGCGCTGCCGCGGTTTAACGGTTCACATATTCAGAGGATCCAGCTATGAGTAGCGGACGTATCGTTCAAATCATCGGCGCCGTCATCGACGTGGAATTCCCACGTGACGTCGTGCCGAGTGTATACAACGCGCTTAAAGTACAAGGCGCGGAAACCACCCTGGAAGTTCAGCAGCAGCTGGGCGACGGCGTGGTTCGTACCATTGCGATGGGCTCGACCGAAGGCCTGAAGCGCGGTCTGGATGTCGTTGACACCGGCGCTGCCATTTCCGTTCCAGTTGGTAAGGCCACCCTGGGCCGTATCATGGACGTACTGGGCAACCCGATCGACGAAGCCGGCCCGATCGGCGAAGAAGAGCGTCGCGGTATCCACCAGCCAGCGCCTTCGTTCGCTGACCAGGCAGGCGGCAACGACCTGCTGGAAACCGGCATCAAGGTTATCGACCTGGTTTGCCCGTTCGCCAAGGGTGGTAAAGTTGGTCTGTTCGGTGGTGCCGGTGTCGGCAAGACCGTAAACATGATGGAACTGATCCGTAACATCGCCATGGAACACAGCGGTTACTCCGTGTTCGCTGGTGTGGGTGAGCGTACTCGTGAGGGTAACGACTTCTACCACGAGATGAAGGACTCCAACGTTCTCGACAAGGTAGCGCTGGTCTACGGTCAGATGAACGAGCCACCAGGAAACCGTCTGCGTGTAGCGCTGACCGGCCTGACCATGGCCGAGAAGTTCCGTGACGAAGGTAACGACGTTCTGCTGTTCGTCGACAACATCTATCGTTACACCCTGGCCGGTACCGAAGTATCCGCACTGCTGGGCCGTATGCCTTCTGCAGTAGGTTACCAGCCGACCCTGGCTGAAGAGATGGGCGTTCTGCAAGAGCGCATCACCTCCACCAAGGAAGGTTCGATCACCTCCGTACAGGCCGTATACGTACCTGCGGACGACTTGACCGACCCGTCGCCAGCGACCACCTTCGCCCACTTGGACGCCACCGTCGTTCTGTCCCGTGACATCGCCTCCCTGGGTATCTACCCAGCGGTCGACCCACTGGACTCGACTTCGCGCCAGCTGGACCCGAACGTGATCGGCAACGAGCACTACGAGACCGCTCGTGGCGTTCAGTATGTTCTGCAGCGCTATAAAGAGCTGAAGGACATCATTGCGATCCTGGGTATGGACGAACTGTCCGAAGCCGACAAGCAACTGGTAGCCCGCGCTCGTAAGATCCAGCGCTTCCTGTCGCAGCCGTTCTTCGTGGCAGAAGTCTTCACCGGTTCGCCAGGCAAGTACGTTTCCCTGAAAGACACCATCGCTGGCTTCAGCGGCATCCTCAAAGGTGACTACGACCACCTGCCAGAACAAGCGTTCTACATGGTCGGCAGCATCGACGAAGCGATCGAGAAAGCCAAGAAACTGTAATTCCTGCGCCCCGCAAGGGGCGCTATCAGGTTGAGGCAAGCAGATGGCTATGACAGTCCATTGCGATATCGTCAGCGCGGAAGGAGAGATCTTCTCCGGCCTGGTCGAGATGGTGGTTGCGCACGGTAACCTGGGTGATCTTGGTATCGCTCCAGGCCATGCGCCGCTGATCACCAATCTCAAGCCTGGTCCGATCACGCTGACCAAGCAGGGTGGCGCACACGAGGTGTTCTACATCTCTGGTGGTTTCCTCGAGGTTCAGCCGAACATGGTCAAGGTGCTTGCCGATACCGTGCAACGTGCTGCAGACCTGGATGAAGCTCAGGCTCAGGAGGCCCTCAAGGCTGCCGAGAACGCCCTGAATCTGAAAGGCGCGGACTTCGACTACGGCGCCGCCGCCGCACGTCTGGCCGAGGCCGCAGCCCAGCTGCGTACCGTCCAGCAAATGCGCAAAGGCAAGTAATCGGCTACGGCTGATAACTTCTGTTGCGATTGAGTAAAAGGGTAGCCTCGGCTACCCTTTTTCTTTTTCTGTTTTCTCCCCCGGTCTTTCACTGACCGCCCAGGATTGGTAGCCAGTAATGTCACTCGATATCGTTATTCTCGCCGCCGGCCAAGGCACCCGCATGCGCTCGGCGCTGCCCAAAGTGTTGCACCCGGTGGCTGGCAATTCCATGCTCGGCCATGTTATCCACAGCGCGCGCCAACTTCAGCCGCAAGGTATTCACGTGGTCATTGGCCATGGTGCCGAGCTGGTTCGCGAGCGCCTGGCCGCTGACGACCTGAATTTCGTCATGCAGGATAAACAGCTGGGTACCGGTCATGCTGTTGCCCAGGCACTGCCGGCGCTGACCGCTGACACTGTGCTGGTGTTGTACGGCGACGTGCCGTTGATCGAAGTGGAGACCCTGCAGCGTCTGTTGGCCAAAGCCAACGATCAGCAGCTGGGACTGCTGACAGTCACCCTCGACGATCCGACCGGCTATGGCCGGATCGTGCGTGACGAGCAGGGCCAGGTAACTGCAATCGTTGAGCACAAGGACGCCAACGACGCGCAAAAGGCGATCAAGGAAGGCAACACCGGCATTCTGGCACTGCCAGCAGCGCGTCTGGCTGACTGGATGGGCCGGCTGTCGAACAACAACGCCCAGGGAGAGTATTACCTGACCGACGTAATTGCCATGGCAGTGGCCGATGGCTTGGTGGTGGCAACTGAACAGCCACACGACGCTATGGAAGTGCAGGGCGCCAACGACCGCCGCCAGCTCTCCGAGCTGGAGCGTCACTACCAGTTGCGGGAAGGCCGCCGTCTGATGGCTCAGGGGGTTACCCTGCGTGATCCGGCACGCTTCGATGTTCGTGGTGAAGTAAGCGTTGGTCGTGACGTGCTGATCGACATCAACGTGATTCTCGAAGGCAAGGTGGTCATCGAAGACGATGTGCAGATCGGCCCTAACTGCGTGATCAAGAACACGACCTTGCGCAAAGGCGCGGTGGTCAAGGCCAACAGCCACCTCGAAGGCGCCGTGATGGGAGAGGGCAGCGATGCTGGCCCGTTTGCCCGCCTGCGCCCAGGCAGCGTACTGGACGCCAAGGCCCATGTGGGTAACTTCGTTGAACTGAAAAACGCCCACCTGGGTGAAGGGGCCAAAGCTGGTCACCTGACCTACCTGGGGGATGCCGAAATCGGTGCGCGCACCAATATCGGCGCCGGCACCATCACCTGCAATTACGATGGCGCCAACAAGTTCAAAACCGTGATGGGTGAAGACGTGTTCATCGGTTCGAACAACTCGCTGGTGGCGCCTGTGGAAATCAAGGCCGGCGCGACCACCGCAGCCGGCTCGACCATCACCCAGGCTGTAGAAGCGGGTGACCTGGCTGTAGCCCGTGCGCGCCAGCGCAACATTTCGGGTTGGAAGCGCCCGGAGAAGATCAAGAAGAGCTGAGTTATTCACAGCCGTTTCGATCGAAAGCCGACTTATGTGAATAAGTCGGCTTTTTTTTTGGCGATTGGCGCTGCCGCGCCAAAAGGACCGCGTCAAAGCAGAGGCAAACAATCCACAGGTCAGCGACAGCTTGACGAATCGCGCGTCTTAGGTTTTGATTGCAACCACTAACTTTCGAATCGAAACTTAAACGCACATGTCGAAACGAAACACACCACAACGGCGACACAATATTCTGGCTTTGCTCAGCGAGCAGGGTGAGGTAAGTGTGGACGCGTTGGCCAAGCGTTTCGCCACCTCGGAAGTGACCATTCGCAAAGACCTCGCCGCCTTGGAAACCAACGGCTTGTTGTTACGCCGCTACGGTGGTGCTGTGCCGGTACCGCAAGAGTTGCTCGGTGAACCGGCACAACCCGTCTCTTCCTATAAAAAGGCCATTGCGCGTGCCGCCGTGGGGCGTATCCGCGAACATGCACGCATTATCATCGACAGCGGCAGCACCACGGCGGCAATGATCCCCGAACTGGGGCGCCAGCCAGGCCTGGTGGTGATGACCAATTCGCTGAATGTGGCCCGTGCAATCTGTGACCTCGAACACGAGCCGGTGCTGCTGATGACCGGTGGCACCTGGGACCCGCATTCCGAATCGTTCCAAGGCCAGGTCGCGGAGCAGGTACTGCGCTCCTACGATTTCGACCAATTATTCATCGGTGCCGACGGCATCGACCTCGGCCGGGGTACCACCACCTTCAACGAGCTGCTTGGGCTGAGCCGGGTCATGGCCGAAGTTGCCCGTGAAGTGATCGTGATGGTCGAGTCGGACAAGGTGGGGCGCAAGATCCCTAACCTCGAGCTGCCCTGGGGCAGTGTGCACACCCTTATTACAGATGAACGCCTGCCAGCAGCAGCGCGCGAACAAATTCAAGCCCGCGGCATCAACCTGATCTGCGCCGCGATCAGCCAGGAGTAATAAAACATGTGTGGAATCGTTGGTGCTGTCGCCGAGCGTAATATCACAGCCATCCTGATCGAAGGCCTCAAGCGTCTTGAGTACCGCGGTTACGACAGCGCCGGTTTGGCTGTACTCACCCAGAACGGTGAACTGCAGCGCCGCCGGCGCATCGGCAAGGTCAGCGAGCTGGAGGTTGCTGTTGCTGATGACCCATTGGCAGGCCAGCTGGGTATTGCCCACACCCGCTGGGCTACTCACGGCGCGCCGACTGAAGGCAACGCCCACCCGCACTTCTCGGGCAATGATGTGGCCGTGGTGCACAACGGCATCATCGAGAACCACGAGGAACTGCGCGAAGAGCTGAAGGGGCTGGGCTATGTCTTCAATTCGCAGACCGATACCGAAGTCATCGTCCACCTTATCCACCACACCCTGAAGAGCATTCCAGACTTGACCGACGCCCTTAAGGCGGCGGTGAAGCGTCTGCACGGCGCTTACGGCCTGGCGCTGATCAGTGCCAAGCAGCCGGACCGCCTGGTGGCCGCGCGCAGTGGTAGCCCGCTGGTTATCGGCCTGGGCCTTGGCGAGAACTTCCTGGCGTCCGACCAGCTGGCGCTGCGTCAGGTTACTGACCGCTTCATGTACCTGGAAGAAGGCGACATCGCTGAAATCCGTCGTGATCAGGTCTCTATCTGGGACCAGCAGGGCAACAAGGTCCAGCGCGAAACCGTGCAATATCACGAAGGTGCCGAGGCTGCCGACAAGGGCGCTTACCGCCACTTCATGCTCAAGGAAATTCACGAGCAGCCAAGCGTTGTTCAGCGCACGCTTGAAGGCCGCCTGGGCAAGGACAACGTGCTGGTCCAAGCCTTTGGCCCGCAAGCTGCCGACCTGTTTGCCAAGGTGCGCAACGTGCAGATCGTTGCCTGTGGCACCAGCTACCACGCCGGTATGGTTGCGCGTTACTGGCTGGAAAGCCTGGCCGGCATCCCTTGCCAGGTAGAAGTGGCCAGCGAGTTCCGTTACCGCAAGGTGGTGGTGCAGCCGGACACTCTGTTCGTCTCCATCTCGCAGTCCGGCGAAACCGCCGATACCCTGGCCGCACTGCGCAACGCCAAGGAGTTGGGTTTCCTTGGCAGCCTGGCGATCTGCAACGTGGGTATCAGCTCGCTGGTACGCGAGTCGGACTTGACCCTGCTGACCTTGGCCGGCCCTGAAATCGGCGTGGCTTCGACCAAAGCGTTCACCACCCAGTTGGTTTCGCTGATGCTGCTGACCCTGGCCCTGGGTCAGGTGCGCGGTACGCTGGAAGCCGGTGTCGAAGCTGAGCTGGTTGAAGAGCTGCGTCGACTGCCAACCCGCCTGGGCGAAGCCCTGGCCATGGATGCCACCGTCGAGAAAATTGCCGAGCTGTTCGCCGACAAGCACCATACCCTGTTCCTCGGCCGCGGCGCGCAGTACCCGGTGGCGATGGAAGGTGCTCTCAAGCTTAAGGAAATCTCCTACATCCACGCCGAAGCTTACCCAGCAGGCGAGCTGAAGCACGGCCCGCTGGCTCTGGTGGACAACGACATGCCGGTGGTTACCGTTGCACCAAACAACGAACTGCTGGAGAAGCTGAAGTCCAACCTGCAGGAAGTGCGTGCCCGTGGTGGCGAGCTGGTAGTGTTCGCCGACGAGCACGCTGGCATGACCAATGGCGAAGGCACCCACGTGATCAAGGTGCCGCACATTGCCGATGCCTTGGCGCCAATCCTATACACCATTCCGCTGCAGTTGCTGTCTTATTACGTGGCCGTGCTAAAGGGGACCGACGTTGACCAGCCTCGTAATCTGGCCAAGTCGGTGACTGTCGAGTAACGGGTAGTCAGGTGTTGATCAGCTTGTGGATTTAGAGAATTAAAGCTGACGCAGGATAATTAAAACTGTCGCAGGAGGCGGTGAGTCCACCGCACCGCCGCCTGCAATGTTCCTGCTCCTTGAAGTTGCCTCACTCGTTCGACGCTGGCTTTTGGGCAATGACGTCAACATGCACGCGATCATCAGCATGCTTAAAACACGAAGCCATGCCCGAGCTCTCGCTCCATCCACGCCAAGAAACGCCTGACCCGTTCGAACCCGGAATGCGCTTTCGGAAACACCAGATGATGGGCCGCCACAGGCGCGCTGAAGATGTGTGGCACGACTTCCACCAGTGTTCCGGTTGCAAGGTACTTCTGCGCTAACAACGTACTTTCGAGTGCAAAACCCAGCCCGTGACTGGCGGCCTCCAGGGACATGTAGGAACGATCGAAGCTCAACGCGTAGGGCTTTTCCGGGCGGGCGAGACCGTGTCGAGCGAACCAGGCCGGCCATTTCAACAATGTGGCTTCGGAGAGAATCAAGTCCCGACGCAGTAGATCCGACGCGTCGTCGATCCTATGCCGGGCCAGCAGTTTCGGTGAGGCCAGCACGGCAAATGCCTCATTGCCTAAAGTGCGCACCTCGTAGCTAGGCCAATTGGGTTCGCCATGGCGAATGTCTACGTCAATCTTGTCTCGACTGAAATGCAGAGATTCATAAGAGCACGACAAGTTGATCTGGATATCCGGGTGCGCCATCCGAAATGCTTCCAGCCTTGGCATTAGCCACAGCAGGCCGAAACTCGGTGACGAATGCAAACGCAGGCAATCGAGGCTGACGTCGCTGCTGGCCCGTTCCGTGGCGACGGAAAGACTGTGCAGAATGCCGGAAACGTCTTTCAGATACTGCTCGCCAACGGGGGTCAGGCTGACGCCTCGCGCCGCGCGAAAGAACAGTTGTCGACCAATCAGTGCTTCGAGCTTGGCCAATTGATGACTGACAGCCGAAGGGGTGAGGTCTAGCACTTCCGCTGCGCGGGCAACATTACCGAAGCGAGCAGTTTGCTCAAAGGCCTGAATCGCTCTCAGGGGTGGAAGGGCCGGCGCGGTATCGTCAACAGATCGCATATCAGTCACTTCGCTCGCAGCGCATATTTTTATTGGGGCCTTCATTCAATCATTTAGCAATCAGGGTGACGAGTGCTGAATTTTTTTCAGCACCCAATGATTTTTGCGTTATTGCTCAGGGCCTGGGCCGAGACCAAAGTAGGCCCATCGATTCCGCTGAATCGACCTTATAAAAACAATCAGAGGTCACACCCATGCTTCTTCAAGGCAAAGTCGCAATCATCACTGGCGCCGCATCGGCACGCGGGATCGGCCGGGCAACTGCGGCCACATTCGCTGCTCAAGGTGCCCGCGTGGTGATCCTCGATCTGGATGAAGCCGCTGCCCGCGATGCCGCAGCGTCTCTTGGCGAAGGACATCTCGGCCTGGCCGCCAACGTCGCCGATCAGGCACAGGTAAACCAGGCCGTTGCGCAGATCATCGAGCACTTTGGCCGCATCGACGTGCTGGTCAACAACGCTGGCATCACCCAACCCCTCAAGACCCTGGACATCAAGCACAGCGACTACGACAAGGTACTCGACGTCAGCCTGCGCGGCACTCTGCTGATGTCTCAGGCCGTCATTCCCCTGATGCGCGAGCAACGTTCGGGCAGCATTGTCTGCATGTCCTCGGTATCGGCACAGCGTGGCGGCGGCATCTTCGGTGGCCCGCACTACAGCGCAGCGAAAGCGGGGGTACTGGGCCTGGCCAAGGCCATGGCACGAGAGCTGGGGCCGGATAACGTGCGCGTGAACGCCATCGCCCCGGGTCTGATTCACACGGACATCACTGGCGGTTTGATGCAGGACGATCGTCGCCACGCAATCATCGACGGTATTCCACTGGGCCGTCTGGGCGAAGCGCAAGACGTCGCTAACGCCGCTTTGTTCCTGGCCAGCGATCTGTCGACCTACCTGACCGGAATCACCCTGGATGTAAACGGCGGCATGCTCATTCACTGATGCACATTGCGTCAGCCCGTGCGGCTGACGCTGTTCTGAATCGATAAAAACAAGAGATCAGACCATCATGATTACCACCCTGTCATTGGACGCGGTTTCGGCCGTGCGCTCCAACGCATACCGCAAGACTGCCTGGCGACTGATGCCGTTCCTGATGCTGTGCTACCTGTGTGCCTATCTGGACCGGGTAAACGTGGGGTTCGCCAAGTTGCAGATGATGAGCGACCTGGCCCTAAGCGAGGCCGTCTATGGCCTGGGCGCCGGCATGTTCTTCATTGGCTACTTTCTCTGCGAAGTGCCCAGCAATCTGATCCTGCACAGGGTCGGCGCACGCCGCTGGATCGCCCGGATCATGATTTCCTGGGGGATCATTTCCGCCCTCTTTGCCTTCGTTGAAACCGCCTGGCAGTTTTATGCCCTGCGTTTTCTGCTTGGCATCGCTGAAGCGGGTCTGGCTCCGGGCCTGTTGTTGTACCTGACCTACTGGTTCCCGTCCTACCGTCGCGCAAAGATGACCGTGCTTTGGTTCGTCGCGATTCCATTGTCGGGGATGATTGGCGGCCCACTGTCAGGTTGGATCATGAATCAGTTCGCAGGTTTTCATGGCTGGGCGGGCTGGCAGTGGATGTTCGTCATCGAGGCAATTCCAACCGTCATCGTCGGCTTGTTGGTACTGACCTATCTCAAAGATGGCGTGCATCAGGCCACCTGGCTGACCGATGAAGAAAAGGAACTGGTTACCAAGGAGCTCGCCGAGGACAACGCCCACAAGGTCACTCATGCCTCACCTCGGGAATTCATCCGCGATCGCCGCCTATGGCTGCTGGCCTGCATCTACTTCTGTGTAGTCATGGGCCAGTACGCGATCACCTTCTGGCTGCCGACCCTGATCCGCAATGCCGGGGTATCGGACCCACTGCACATCGGCATGCTGACCAGCCTGCCTTACATGTGCGCCATCGTCGCCATGCTGCTGATGGGCCGTAGCGGCGACAAGCATCGCGAACGTCGCTGGCATTTGGTTACTCCGATGATCGCAGGCGCCATCGGCCTGACACTGGCCGCGCTGCTGGGCGGCAACCTGCTGCTGTCGGTACTCAGCCTGTGCCTTGCAGCAGCTGGCGTGCTCTCGGCTTCCTCACTGTTCTGGATGCTGCCCACTACGCTGCTCGGCGGTGTGTCAGCCGCAGCAGGTATCGCCGGTATCAACAGTTTCGCCAACCTTGCCGGGTTCTGCTCGCCTTACCTGATCGGTTGGATCACCACTTCCACCGGTTCCAGTGCCATCGGCATGTACCTGATCACCGCAGTGCTGCTCGCGGGGGCCACGTTGGTCCTGCGCATTCCCGCCGCATCGGTCAATCGTTAACTCGCTGGAGTAGTCACCATGACTGTCAACGCACCCGACACTTCGCTCTCGGCGCTCGTCGAACGCGCGTACAACATTCGCCGCCATGCCCTGCGCATGGGGCAGGTCCAGGGCCAGGGTTATGTCGGCCAGGCCCTCGGCGCCGCTGACTTGCTGGCCGTGTCGTACTTCCATGCGCTGCGCTATCAGCCCCACAACCCCGAATGGGAGCAACGCGACCGCTTTTACCTGTCCATCGGTCACTACGCCATCGCCCTGTATGCAGCGCTGATCGAAGCCGGCGTGATCCCCTTGGAGGAACTGGAAACCTATGGTTCGGACGACAGCCGCCTGCCGATGTCGGGCATGGCCGCCTACACGCCGGGCATGGAAATAACCGGGGGGTCGCTCGGCCACGGCTTGGGCATAGCGGTCGGCGCTTGCCTGGGCCTGAAACGCAAGAACTCGGGTTCGTTTGTCTACAACCTGCTTTCGGACGGCGAATTGAACGAAGGATCAACCTGGGAAGCCGCGATGTCGGCCTCACATTGGAAACTGAACAACCTCATCGCAATCATCGACGTCAACAACCAGCAAGCCGACGGCTACTCCAGCGAAGTGCTGACATTCGAGCCCATCGTTGACCGTTGGCAGGCGTTTGGCTGGTTTACCCAGCGCGTGGACGGCAACGACATCGGCGCCCTGGTCGCCG
This sequence comes from Pseudomonas sp. GW823-FHT05G12, assembly GCF_058795575.1. NCBI lineage: Bacteria > Pseudomonadati > Pseudomonadota > Gammaproteobacteria > Pseudomonadales > Pseudomonadaceae > Pseudomonas > Pseudomonas sp. GW823-FHT05G12. The sequence continues at coordinate 6,004,167 of NZ_CM179501.1, read as the reverse complement.
CGTTCGACGCCGCACGCAACCATCAAGGGGCACAGCCGCGGGTCATCATCTGCGATACCAAGATGGGCAAGGGTGTGGACTTTCTCGAGTCACGTGAAAAAACCCACTTCATCCGCGTCGATGAAAACGAGTGGGATCTGGCATTGCAAAACCTTCAGGTCGGGAGAATCGTATGAGCCGCGTAAACACCACCGAAACCGGCAAGAAGCGCCTGACAACCTCGGCCATGATCGCTTCGATCGCTGCCGAGGGCCAGGCCACCCGTTCAGCGCCGTTCGGTCATGCGTTGGCGGTACTGGCCGAACAGCGTTCGGACATCGTCGGCCTGTCGGCGGACCTGTCCAAGTACACCGACCTGCACATTTTCGCGAAGGCGCACCCGGACCGTTTCTATCAGATGGGCATGGCTGAGCAATTGCTGATGAGTGCAGCCGCTGGCCTGGCACGCGAAGGCTGCGTGCCGTTCGCCACCACGTACGCGGTATTCGCTTCGCGTAGGGCCTATGATTTTATCTGCATGGCCATCGCCGAGGAGAATCTCAACGTCAAGATCGTCTGCGGGTTGCCGGGCTTGACCACCGGTTACGGCCCCAGCCACCAGGCAACGGATGATCTGGCAATCTTCCGCGCCATGCCGAACCTGATGATCGTCGACCCATGCGACGCTCTGGAGATCGAGCAGGCGGTGCCCGCCATCGCCGCCCATCAGGGACCGGTGTACATGCGCCTGCTGCGCGGCAACGTGCCGCTGGTATTGGACGAATATGGCTACAAGTTCGAGATCGGCAAGGCCAAGACCCTGCGCACCGGAAAGGACGTGCTGATCATCTCCACCGGTCTGATGACCATGCGCTCGCTAGAGGCCGCAGCGCAGTTGCAGAAGGATGGCGTCGATGTGGCAGTACTACACGTACCCACCATCAAGCCACTGGACGAACAGACGATTCTGGCTGAGGCACGCAAGTCTGGACGGCTGGTGGTCACCGCCGAAAACCATTCGATCATCGGCGGCCTGGGCGAGGCGGTGGCGGGACTGCTGCTGCGCAACGGGGTAACGCCGACATTCCGCCAGATCGCTTTGCCCGATGCCTTCCTCGATGCCGGCGCCCTGCCGACGCTGCATGACCGCTACGGCATCTCCACCGATGCAGTGAGCGCGCAGATCAAGGCTTGGCTGTGACGTGATACCTGAAGATAGAGCCGGCCGGAATTAAAGGCGGCTCTATCCCTGTATGCCCGCCAAGCGAATGCCGAAGGCAAGGGCATGGCCTGACGCAGCGAATGGGGCTCGTCAGATTTGCATGGCCATGCCATCCACATTCATCGCCGCCTGGCGCAGGGCCTCGGAGCGCGTCGGGTGCGGGTGGCAGGTGAGGGCGATATCTTCCGCCGAGGCCGAGAACTCCATAGCCACGCAGAACTCACCAATCATCTCGCTGACGCTTGGGCCCACCAGGTGCACACCCAGTACTTCATCGGTTTCGGCATCGGCGATGACCTTGGCGAAGCCTTCGGTCTCGTGGTTGATCTTGGCACGGCTGTTGGCGGTGAAGGGGAACTTGCCAACCTTGTAGGCACGTCCTTCGGCCTTGAGCTGCTCTTCGGTCTTGCCCACGGTGGCCATCTCCGGGCGGGTATAGATCACGCCAGGGATGAGGTTGTAGTTGACCTCGTGGGGCTTGCCGGCGATGCGTTCAATACAGGCCACTGCTTCGTCTTCGGCCTTGTGCGCCAGCATCGGGCCCGAAGTGACGTCGCCAATCACCCAGACACCCGGCACCGAGGTACGGTGGTGCTCGTTGCCGAGCATGCCGCGCTTGTCGGCTTCCAGGCCCACGCTTTCCAGGTTCAGCCCTTTGGTATAAGGGCGGCGGCCGATAGCCACCAGCACGTAATCGGCTTGCAGCGATTCTGCGGTACCACCGGCGGCAGGCTCCAGCGTCAGGCTGACGCCATCGGCACCTGCGGTAGCCTGAGTCACTTTACTGCCCAGCTTGAACACCATGCCTTGCTTGGCGAGAGCCTTCTGCAGGGTCTTGGCCGTTTCCGTGTCAGTGCCTGGGCAGATGCGGTCCAGGTATTCGATGACAGTGACCTGGCTACCCAGGCGGCGCCAGACCGAACCCAGCTCAAGACCGATCACGCCAGCACCGATGACGACCAGGTGCTTGGGCACTTGCGGCAGCGACAGCGCGCCGGTCGAGTCAATGATGCGCTGGTTGTCGACGGTCACACCTGGCAGAGGGGTGGGCTCAGAGCCGGTGGCAATGACGATGTCCTTGGCCTGCAACGCGGTTTCGCTACCGTCTTCGGCCTTGACCACGACCTTGCCGATGCCATCCAGGCGGCCCCAGCCTTTGATCCACTCGACCTTGTTCTTGCGAAACAGGTATTCGATGCCCTTGGTCAGGCCTGTCACGCTCTCATCCTTCTGTTTCATCATCTGGGCGAGGTTGAGGGTGGGCTTTACTTCGATACCGAGGTGGGCGAACTCGTCACCGCTGGCAGCTTCGTAAAGCTCCGAAGCATGCAGCAGCGCCTTGGATGGCATGCAGCCGACGTTCAGGCAGGTACCGCCCAAGGTCGAGCGGCCTTCCACGCAGGCAACGCTCAGGCCCAACTGGCCAGCACGGATGGCTGCGTTGTAGCCGCCAGGGCCACCGCCGATGATCACCACGTCATAGGATTTCATGGGTTCAACTCCAGGATGTAGAAGCGCGAGAGGGCACAAGGTTAAGCTGAGATGCAGTGATTGTATACAATCTGCTGTGTGGATAAGATCAGTTGGTTCTAGACCATGGTCTTGCTTAGAGGAAACATCCTACAGATGAACTACTCTGATCCGGTGACGTTCGAAATATTAGGCGTCGTGGCCAATTAAGGACAGAAGGGGTGTTTCATGCTTGCTCAACTTCCACCTGCATTGCAGAGCTTGCATCTGCCGCTGAGGCTGAAGCTGTGGGACGGTAACCAGTTTGATCTTGGGCCTAGTCCTCAGGTCACCATTCTGGTGAAGGAGCCGCAGCTGATCAGCCAGTTGACCCACCCAAGCATGGACCAGCTAGGCACCGCATTCGTCGAAGGCAAGCTGGAGCTGGAAGGCGATATCGGTGAGGCCATCCGCGTGTGCGACGAGCTGAGCGAAGCGCTGCTGGCGGATGAGGATGAAACGCCGCCGCCACGTGTGTCTCATGACAAGAGCACCGACGCCAAGGCAATCTCCTACCACTATGACGTGTCCAACGCGTTCTACCAGCTTTGGCTGGACCAGGACATGGCCTATTCCTGCGCCTACTTCCGTGAGCCGGACAATACGCTCGACCAGGCGCAGCAGGACAAGTTCGACCACCTGTGCCGCAAGCTGCGTCTGGATGCCGGTGACTACCTGCTCGATGTTGGCTGTGGCTGGGGCGGGCTGGCGCGGTTCGCTGCCCGTGAATATGGCGCCAAGGTGTTCGGCATTACCCTGAGCAAGGAGCAATTGAAGCTCGGCCGCAAGCGTGTGCAAGCGGAAGGGCTTGCCGACAAGGTCGAGCTGCAGATTCTCGATTATCGCGATCTGCCCCAGGATGGTCGCTTCGACAAGGTTGTCAGCGTGGGTATGTTCGAGCATGTCGGGCATGCCAACCTGGCGCTGTACTGCCAGAAGCTGTTCGGGGCGGTGAGGGAAGGGGGGCTGGTGATGAACCACGGCATCACTGCCAAGCACGTCGATGGCCGACCGGTCGGGCGTGGGGCGGGTGAGTTCATCGATCGCTATGTATTCCCCCACGGCGAGCTGCCGCACCTGTCGATGATCAGCGCCAGTATCTGTGAAGCCGGGCTGGAGGTGGTGGACGTGGAGAGCCTGCGCCTGCACTACGCTAAAACCTTGCACCACTGGAGCGAGAACCTGGAGAACCAGTTGCACAAGGCGGCAGCGCTGGTGCCTGAGAAGACCCTGCGGATCTGGCGTTTGTACTTGGCCGGGTGCGCCTACGCCTTTCAGAAGGGCTGGATCAACCTGCACCAGATATTGGCCGTGAAGCCATACGCCGACGGGCATCATGACCTGCCTTGGACGCGGGAAGACCTGTACCGTTGAAATCGTAAGTGTCACCGCCCTGATAGGGCGGGCTGCGCAGGAGCGGCCTTTAGCGCGAAAAGGCCGCTTTCAACGGGTGTGCTCACCCTAAAGAATCGGCGATATCAGCCGCGCAATCCGCATCCCCAATTGCTGCAGTCGATGGGTATCTTGGGTGTCTTCTGAAGTAATTTCCCGCGCTTGTTCGAAGTCTTCCTGGAGCATGTGCTCGACCTGGTCGGCGAAGCCGCGATCGACTGTCAGCAGGGTAATCTCGAAGTTCAGGCGGAACGATCGGTTGTCCAGGTTGGCACTCCCAATCGCGCTGACGTCATCATCCACCAGCACCACCTTCTGATGCAGAAACCCGGGTTGGTAACGGAACATACGTACCCCCGCGCGCACCGCTTCGAAGGCAAACAGGCTGGAGGCAGCGTAGACGATGCGGTGGTCCGGCCGTGACGGGATGAGCACCCGCACATCGACTCCTCGTAGTACCGCCAGCCGCAAGGCGGCGAACACGGCCTCGTCAGGGATGAAGTAGGGGCTGGTGATCCACACCCTGCGGGTGGCCGAATGAATCGCCTCAAGGAAGAACAGCGAGCAGGTTTCTTGTGGGTCTGCCGGGCCGCTGGCCAGGGCCTGACACAGTACGCCGTTATCCGGGTACGTATCGGGCAGGATCAGCGGCGGTAGCTGGCGCGTGGCCCAGTACCAGTCCTCAGCGAACGACTCTTGCAAGCAGGCCAGCACCGGTCCGCTGATCTGTACGTGGGTGTCACGCCAGGGGGAAAGCTGTGGATGTTCACCCAGGTACTCGTCTCCCACATTGTGGCCGCCGATGAAGCCGAGCAACCCATCCACCACCACAATCTTGCGATGGTTGCGGAAGTTCACCTGGAAGCGATTGAACCAGCCGCGACGGGTGGCGAATGCGTGGATCTGTACACCGCCGTCACGCAGCACCTGGCTGTAGCTGGACGGCAAGGCATGGCTACCGACACGGTCGTACAGCATGAACACCTGCACGCCTTCGGCGGCTTTGCGTAGCAAGAGTTGCTGCAGTGCCTTGCCGAGGGTGTCGTCATGAATGATGAAGAACTGTACCAATACCACATCGCGTGCTTTTTCGATGGCTGCGAAGATGGCATCGAAGGTGGCCTTGCCATTGATCAGCAGTTTTACCTGGTTATTTGCCAGGCATGGCATGCGACCCAGCTTGGGCATCGCTCGCAACGCGGCGTAGCTTTCGGACTCGCGGGCGGTAAGGGCTTCTTCAACCCAAGGTCGCCAGTTGAGGTTGGCCATGGCCACGTGCATTTCCTGGTTGGCCTGACGCCGAGCCTTGATGTAGGCGTAGAACGAGCGGGCGCCGAAGATCAGGTAGGGGATCAAGGTGAGGTAGGGGATGAAGAGCAAGGGCATCGCCCACGCAATGGCACCCTGAGCTGTCCGCACGGTGAACAGCGCATGCAGTGCGGCGACAATACCCAGCAGATGGATCAGGCCGAGTAGGTAACCAAAGAAGTAGGGGCTGTGGTAATCCATATGCATCCTGCTTGCCGAGTACACTTGAGGTAACAGAACACGTTCCCGGTCCGCCTGCAACCCGCAGGCGGATTTGGCGTCTAAGGCTCAGTCCGGCCCGTTTGACCGGCTTTTTTCCAGGAGCGTTCGTCCATGAAGATTCGTCTGCCACTGTTGGCGTTGGCCCTAGGCATGAGCAGTCCACTGGTACAAGCCCAGATGCTGCAACCGGGGTTGTGGGAGCTGACCACCAGCAACATGCAGGTCGATGGCAAGCCGCTACCCGACATGGAATTCATGCTCGGCCAGTTGAAGAACCTGCCGCCAGAGCAGCGTGCAATGATGGAAGGGGTGTTGGCCAAACAAGGGGTCAGTGTAGGTGGTAAGGGGGTGCGTTCGTGCCTGACGCCGGAACAGGTGGCAACGAATGACATTCCGCTGCAGGACCCGAAATCGGGCTGCACGCAGAAGATTACCGACCGTACCGGTAACGTGTGGAAATTCCAGTTCAGTTGCCCGAAAGCACAGGGTAATGGCCAGGCTACATTCCTCAGTGATCGGGAATTCACCACCCAGGTCAGTGGCACGTTCAACGCTTCGGGTGTGCAGCAGCAAGGCAGCATGAACACGCGTGCGGTGTGGCTAGGCAATGACTGCGGGACGGTCAAACCGCGCAGCTGAAATTCACACTGGTGAGTGGCAACCGCGTCGTGGGCATGCAGGCTCGGATAGTTCCACGTGGAACATTTCATTTCGATCCTTGCCTCGACGCGGTTACGGCATAGCTTTTCGGTCTGACAAAGGGCTGGTCAAGGCTGGTGTTTTCAGCGCGTGCTCGAAGCTGACTTACAAAATAGGCAGCAGAGAAAAAGCGTTCAAAATGAAAGGAGGCGTCAACGGCACCCCTCGATCAAGCTGCAATGCAGCTTGAAGCGCTCCCCGCTGGAACTGGATACGCGGTTCAAGGTGGTCCAGCCTACGCGGCGGCTGTAACCCACCCAGGCCTCACCATCGCTGGCCAGGCCGGTAAAAAAAGTCAATGTGCCATAGCGGCTGTTGGTTTGTGCCCACAGCCGACGGCTGCTGAAGTCGTAGCCGCGAAGGTAGAAGGTGCTGCCTTCAGTACGCACACTGTAGTAAGTGCCTTTGCCGTCCTGGCAAGCGAGCAGCGTCGCACTTCGCGTACAAAGGACCAGTGTTTGGTTTTGTGGCATGGCCAACAGCGAAGCAGGCATGGTGAGTAACAGCAATGCCATGACGCGTGGCAAATTCATTTTTCATCCTCTGTGAGCACTCGTCCGTCGAGAACCACTTGGCGAAAGTGTATTGTTATCTTATAACATTATGCAATGCATCGTTTCGAATGCGTCTGCCTGAAGAGGTTCGCCATGTCCAATCGTCTTCCCGTCACCGTGCTGTCCGGCTTTCTGGGCGCCGGCAAGAGCACGCTGCTCAACCATGTGCTGCGCAACCGCGACAACCTGCGGGTGGCGGTAATCGTCAACGATATGAGTGAAATCAACATCGATGCCAGTGAGGTGCAGCGCAATGTCAGCCTCAACCGCGCTGAAGAGAAACTGGTCGAGATGAGCAACGGCTGCATTTGCTGCACGTTGCGCGAAGACCTGCTTGAGGAGGTTGCGCGACTGGCCGAAGAGGGGCGTTTCGATTATTTGCTGATCGAGTCCACCGGTATCTCTGAGCCACTGCCAGTGGCTGAGACTTTCACTTTCCGCGACGAGCAGGGTCGCAGTCTGTCCGATATGGCGCGACTGGACACCATGGTCACCGTGGTCGATGGCTTGAACTTCCTGCGCGACTATCAAGCAGCAGACAGCCTAGCCAGCCGCGGCGAAACGTTGGGCGAAGAAGACGAGCGGTCGATCAGTGATTTGCTGATCGAGCAGGTCGAGTTCGCAGATGTGCTGCTGCTGAGCAAGATCGACCTGATCAGCCAACATGAGCGCGAAGAACTCATCGCTATTTTGCGCAGTCTCAATGCCCGAGCGCAGATCGTACCCATGGTCATGGGCCAAGTGCCGTTGGCACGTATCCTCAACACCGGGCTGTTCGACTTCGATCAGGCGGCCCAGGCACCAGGCTGGTTGCAGGAGCTGCGCGGTGAACATGTACCAGAAACCGAAGAGTACGGAATCGCGGCCATGACCTGGCAGGCCCGACGCCCGCTTCATCCACAGCGCTTTTACGACTTTATCCACAAGGACTGGGAAAACGGAAGGCTGCTGCGTTCCAAAGGGTTTTTCTGGTTGGCCAGCAAATATCAGGAAGCTGGCAGCTGGTCGCAAGCGGGCGGCATGATGCGCCATGGTCTGGCTGGCCGCTGGTGGCGCTTCGTGCCACGCGAGCAGTGGCCACAGGATGTGGATAACACGAATGCGATCTTGAAACACTGGACCGCCGACACCGGTGACTGCCGACAGGAGTTGGTGTTTATCGGGCAGAATATCGACTTCGAAAAATTATCCACAGCCCTCGATGCATGCCTGTTGACGGATCAAGAAATGGACTTGGGCCACATGGGCTGGTTGCGCCTACCTGACCCATTTGGCCCATGGCATGAGGAGGCGGCAGCATGAACCTGGCGCACCGACCTGTGGATATCTTTCAGGTGTTTGGCGAGACGCCCCAGGTGCTGGCCGAAGTGCTGCAGGATGGCGTGAACCTGGCCGTATGGCGGCGGCGCTTGCCGGCCCAACTGGAGGACTTTGCCGCACTGGTGATCAGCCTTGGCCAGCCCTTGGCTGATCAGCGGGTAATTGATGTGGACGAGGAACAGAAGCCGGTATTGCCAGATCTGCTGCGTGAAGCGGCGGATTTGCATGGATATGAAGCTTTCGTTGCTGATGTGACCTGGTTGGTGGCGGCTTATACCTGCCTGGTTGGCGCACGTCGGGTCGGTTTGCGCTTGCGCGTTCTGGACGGTCCCATGTGTCCACGCTTCCATGTGGATAACGTACCTTTGCGCCTGCTCACCACCTACGTCGGCCCAGGTAGCGAATGGTTGCAAGAACGGGATAGCGGTCGTGGTGAGTTACACACAGCTAAACCATCTGTGGATAACATCCAGCAACTGCAAGCCGGTGAGGTGGCGATACTCAAAGGTGAAAAATGGCAGGGTAATGAAGGGGCAGGCCTGGTTCATCGGTCCCCTTCGGCACAGCAGGGGCGTTTGCTGCTCAGCCTTGACTGGCTGGCCTGACAGCGCATAGTGAGGCATCACCGCCGCCTGAAGCCACGCCATGTTGCAGAACATTCCCACCCATGTAATTGCTGGCCCGCTGGGTGCTGGCAAGACCACTTTGATCCGTCAACTGCTGGCCCAGCGACCCGCAAACGAGCGCTGGGCGGTATTGATCAACGAGTTCGGCCTTGTCGGCCTGGATGCAGCCTTACTTAGCCGTGACGAGGACGGCATCGCCATCGGCGAGGTTGCAGGCGGCTGCCTGTGCTGCGTCAACGGCATGCCGTTCCAGGTGGGCCTGGGCCGATTGCTACGCAAATCGCGGCCTGACCGGCTGTTTATCGAACCTTCCGGCCTGGGCCATCCGTTGCAGCTGCTGGCTCAGTTGCAACAAGCGCCTTGGGTTGGAGTGCTGACAATTCAGCCACTCTTGATGGTTGTGGATGCCCAGGCCATGGCTCGAAACAAGCCGCTTCCAGAGGCTCAACAGCAGGCTTTCAATGCCTCTGAACACGTGGTTTTCAATAAATCAGAGGCTGTGGATGAACAACATAAGTTGTTGATAACTAATAAATTTAAAGAAAAGAGCATCGTGTGGACCGTGCAAGGGCAACTGCCTCTGTCCGGCCTCCCGACGGCATCTACACAGATTGTTGACAGCTCATTACTGGAAAACCAGATTGTCGACAATTTTGGAATAGCCCCCGCAGTATTGTGGGCAGACCCCCGTCAGCCTATCTGCCTTGCCCAGCAAGGGGAGGGCGGTTGGAGTATTGGCTGGCGGTGGCACCCTGGCCAAGAGTTTTATCCACAGCGGCTGAAAGCTTTCTTGTCTGCTTTGCCATGGCGACGGGCCAAGGGAGTTATCCACAGCATGGAGGGCTGGTGGTCATTCAATGGGCTGAATGGGGATATGCCCGCTTGGCAGCCCAGTGACTGGCGCAGGGACAGCCGTATCGAGCTGATTTTCGATCAGCCGCAACCGCAACCCGCGTTGCAAGCCGGGTTGAATGAATGTCGCGTCAGTTGATCAGTTGCGCCAGCGGTTGTGCTCCTGGCGCCATTGCTGCATCTCTATGACGTTGTCGGCGCGTGGTGGGGTCTTGATTTCGAACGGGTAGGGCGCCAGTTCGATCTGCACGCTGTGGGCGCCGAACTGGGTCGCGGTGCCGGGGTGACGTTGCTCACCCGTGACGGTGAATTCGAAGGCATAGACGCGTGCCAGGCGCTTGCGGCCATTGGCATCCCGGACAAAGGCGATGCGCTTGAGCGCTACGGCATCGTCAAGCAACTCCAGGTCGAGTTTGGCGCAATGCTGTTTGACCCGTTCCAGGGCCTTTTCACGCAACCCATGGTTGTGCCACAACCAGGCGCCTGCCGTGGCTACCAGCATCAGGACGAAGAGGTTCTCCAGGGTCAACATTTGCATATGCTCCAAACAGGTAGATCCAGCTTAACTGCGTTCCTGGCCTGTCGTACAGGTAGCAATCGAGTTCATACTGCGCTGCGCACAATCCTAGAAACAGCTTTGGAAACCTCCCGCATGAAACGTACCCCGCACCTGCTCGCCATTCAGTCCCACGTGGTGTTCGGCCACGCCGGCAACAGCGCCGCGGTATTCCCCATGCAGCGTATCGGGGTCAATGCCTGGCCGCTCAATACCGTGCAGTTCTCCAATCACACACAGTATGGCCAGTGGGCGGGTGAAGTGCTTGCCCCAGCGCAAATTCCTGCGTTGGTGGAAGGCATTTCCAATATCGGCGAGCTGGGCCACTGCGATGCAGTGCTTTCCGGCTACCTGGGCAGTGCCGAACAAGGGCGAGCGATCCTGGCCGGCGTCGAGCGGATCAAGGCGGTAAACCCAAAAGCGTTATACCTGTGCGACCCGGTCATGGGGCACCCGGAAAAGGGCTGCATCGTGCCGCCCGAAGTCAGTGAGTTTCTGCTTGACGAGGCTGCAGCCACAGCGGACATCCTGTGCCCCAACCAGTTGGAGCTGGACAGTTTCTGTGGGCGCCGCGCCCAGTCGCTGGAGGATTGCGTGAACATGGCGCGCAGCCTGCTGCAGCGTGGGCCGCAGGTTGTACTGGTCAAGCACCTGGCGTACCCCGGGCGGGCCGAAGAACAGTTCGAAATGTTGCTGGTGACCGCCGAGCACAGCTGGCACTTGCGCCGCCCACTGCTGGCGTTTCCGCGTCAGCCGGTGGGGGTGGGTGACCTGACCTCAGGCTTGTTCCTGGCGCGTGTACTGCTCGGCGACAGCTGGGTGCAGGCATTCGAATTCACGGCTGCGGCAGTGCATGAAGTGCTGCTGGAAACCCAGGCCTGCGCCAGCTACGAATTGCAGTTGGTACGGGCCCAGGACCGCATTGCGCACCCACGGGTGCGCTTCGAAGCGCAGTTACTGGCGCTTTAAATGGCGTCGGTTTTCAAGTCCTGATAGCGCTTTTCCAGTTCCTGGCGGATCTGCCGGCGCTGCTGGCCTTGCAGGAAGCGGCGCTTTTCTTCGCTGCTGTGCGGCTGGCGTGGTGGCACCGGCACCGGGCGGCGGTTGTCGTCGACCGCGACCATGGTGAAGAAGCAGCTGTTGGAATGGCGCACCGAGCGCTCGCGAATGTTCTCGGTCACCACTTTGATGCCAACTTCCATCGAAGTGTTGCCGGTGTAGTTGACCGACGCCAGGAAGGTCACCAGTTCACCCACGTGCACGGGTTCACGGAAGATCACCTGGTCGACCGACAGGGTCACCACATAACTGCCGGCATAACGGCTGGCGCATGCATAAGCCACTTCGTCGAGGTACTTGAGCAGGGTGCCGCCATGTACGTTGCCAGAAAAGTTGGCCATGTCCGGGGTCATCAGGACGGTCATGCTCAGCTGGGCGTTTCCAGGTTCCATAGTGTGCTCACGGTGAGGTTGCGCTGAATCGGGCGAATGGAGGGCGTTATCTGCTGACACTGCTCTTCCCCTCTTTTGAATGTGCCTTGCTGATACGGGACGTTGGCTGGCGCATCATCGTCACGCTGATCATGCCATCAGCGGCGCTTTTCCAGCCGATCTGTTTCTGCATATTGCACTGGCTTTTTGCGGCGGAGTGCGATGTTAACCTGAGTACGCCCATGCAACATGGGTGTTCCCGGATTCAATACAGTATGTACTTGCTGCTCGCTCAGGTTTGCCTCGGCAGAGGAGCGGTCTGCCCAGGCATTCACAAGACGAGAAAAGGAGTATCACGCCATGCATGCCATCAGCTTCATCCAGGACCTGGCAGTCATCATGCTGGTCGCTGGCGTGGTCACCATTCTTTTTCACCGTTTCAAGCAGCCGGTGGTGCTGGGCTACATTGTCGCCGGCTTCATCATTGGCCCGCACACTCCGCCGTTCGGCCTGATTCATGACGAAGACACCATCAAGACCCTCGCCGAACTGGGGGTGATCTTCCTGATGTTCTGCCTGGGGCTCGAGTTCAGCTTGCGCAAGCTGTTCAAGGTCGGTGCCACGGCGTTTATCGCAGCGTTCCTGGAAATCGTCCTGATGATCTGGATCGGTTTCGAGATTGGCCGCTGGTTTGGCTGGAGCACCATGGATTCACTGTTCCTGGGCGCCATCCTGGCGATTTCCTCCACCACCATCATCGTCAAGGCGCTCAACGACTTGAAGATGAAGAACGAGCGCTTTGCCCAGCTGATCTTCGGCGTGCTGATCGTCGAGGACATTCTGGGTATCGGTATCATTGCCCTGCTGTCGGGCATCGCAGTCAGCGGCACGGTCAGCTCGGGCGAAGTGTTCTCCACTGTCGGCAAGCTGTCGCTGTTCATGATCGTCGCCTTGGTCATCGGTATTTTGCTGGTACCGCGGTTACTGGCCTATGTCGCCAAGTTCGAAAGCAACGAAATGTTGCTGATCACTGTTCTGGGCCTGTGTTTCGGCTTCTGCCTGCTGGTTGTGAAGCTGGAGTACAGCATGGTGCTAGGCGCTTTCCTGATTGGCGCAATCATGGCCGAATCACGCCAGTTGCTGAAGATCGAACGTCTGATCGAGCCTGTACGCGACCTGTTCAGTGCCATCTTCTTCGTCGCCATCGGCCTGATGATCGACCCTCAGGTACTGATCGACTATGCCTGGCCTATCGTTGTCATCACTCTGGCGGTGGTGCTGGGCAAAATGCTGTCTTGCGGCATGGGGGCGTTCATTGCCGGCAATGACGGGCGTACGTCTTTGCGTGTGGGCATGGGGCTTTCGCAGATCGGCGAGTTCTCCTTCATCATTGCCGCGCTGGGCATGACCCTGCAGGTGACCAGCGACTTCCTTTACCCGGTGGCGGTGGCGGTATCGGCAATCACCACGTTGCTGACACCCTATCTGATCCGCGCGGCTGACCCGTTGTCGCAGAAACTGGGCAATGTGGTGCCCGCCCGCCTCGCACGCGTGTTGTCGTTGTATGGCGAGTGGTTACGCAACATCCAGCCGCAGGGCGAGAGTGCCATGCTGGCGGCGATGATCCGGCGCATCCTGTTGCAGGTGGGGGTGAACCTGGCGCTGGTGATCGCCATTTTCTTCAGTGGCGGCTACTTTGCAGGGCGTATCGGCAATTGGCTCAGCGAGTGGGTCAGCGATGTCAGCCAGCAGAAGGCCGTCATTTGGGGGGCAGCGTTGTTGCTGTCACTGCCATTCCTGATCGCCGCGTACCGCAAGCTAAAAGCACTCTCGATGCTGCTGGCAGAGATGGGCGTGAAGCCGGAAATGGCCGGGCGACATACCCAGCGCGTGCGCCGTGTGATCGCCGAAGTGATCCCGCTGTTGTCGCTGCTGGTGATTTTCCTGCTGCTGTCGGCATTGTCCGCCAGCATTCTGCCCACCAGCGAATTGCTGCTGGTGATTGCCGTGGTAGCTGCGGTGGTGGTGGCGTTGTTGTGGCGCTGGTTTATCCGCGTGCACACGCGCATGCAGATCGCGTTGCTGGAGACGCTGGAGAACAGTCGCGAGAACTCGCACTGAGGGGGTTACGCCCTGGGCAAGGTATCTCGCCCGCCCGAGGAGATGGGATTATAGCGATGTCGCCAGGCGCAAAAAGCCTGGCGATTTTAACGACCTTGAGTCGCTAAGACGTCATTTTCCTGCCTCAAATCGCGCATCTATAAGGGCGTTAGCGATCAGCTCTCCAGCCAAACATCTCGCGCCCAGTGCCACACCGATTCCCAACTGTCTTCGCCGACACCTTCCTCTTCGGCATCCCACAGCACCACGGTGCCATCTTCTTCCACGCAATAGTAATTGTCGCCGTCCTGGCACAGCGGAATCAGGTCGCGCGGTACGCCGGCATCCCAAGCGTTGGAGGCCACATCTGGCAGGTAGGTGTGCGAGTGCGGATCAGTGACGGTAACTGGCTCAAGGGAGCCGTAAACCACATCACTTACGGTCAGCAGAAACTCTTTGAACACGAATGGAATATTGATGAACAGCTGCTCTTCGATTTCTACCAGCTGGTCTTCGTCGGGAAGCTCCAGGGGCACCGGTACCGGCTCATTCGCTTCACGGAGTTGTTCGATCACTTCTTCCACGGTTCACTTCCTCTGACCTAGATGACAACGCTGCGCCTTATACCCTAGTAGTCCACTTTGGCAAAAGCAAAAACCCCGGGCAAGCCCGGGGTTCTGTGTTTAGCACGCAGCGGTTAGCCGTTCTGACGGATACCGGCTACCAGCCAAGGCTGGTTCTCGCCTTGGGCGCGAACCATGTGCCAGCTTTCGCTGAACACTTCGCCCTGGTCGAAGCGCGAATTCTTCGACACGCCACGGAAGGTCAGGGTAGCGTCGGTGCGGTCGGCGCGGTCATCGACACCGTCCAGTTGCACTTCCAGGTTATCGATGTAGGTAGACTGGAAGCCATCACCCAGCTCAGCACGCTCACGCTTGAGGAACTCAAGCATTTGCGGGGTAACGAACTCGCTGATCTTGTCCATTTCATTGGCATCCCAGTGCTGCTGCAGCGACTGGAAGTGGTTACGGGCTGCCGCCAGGAAGCTCTGCTCGTTGAACCAGGCCGGCGCGTTGATCACCGGTGCGGCTGCGGCAGCAGGTGCCGCCGAACCACCGAAAATCGACGGCTGCGCAGGCTGCGCGTGAGCCTCACGCTGCATCGGCGCATGGCCTGGCATGGCCATTTGTGGCTGCTGCTGGCGACGGCGCGCGGCGATGAAGCGGAACACGAGGAAGGCGATGAGCGCCACGATCAGGAAGTCCATGATCTGGAAGCCTTCGAAACCGTCGCCCATGAACATGGAAGCCAGCAGGCCACCGGCGGCGAGGCCGGCCAGTGGGCCCAACCAGCGCGAAGCACCGCTGGCGGCAGCCGGTGCACGGCCAGGTGCGGTCGGCGCGGCAGCAGGCGTGGTTGGCGTAGCCTGGCGGGTCTGGTGGATAGGCGCGGAGCCCGAGCTCTTGCCGCCGCCGAAACGCTTGGCGCTGGCGTCCAGGCTCAGCGTCAGGCCGACGCAGAGCGCCAGTGCGATGCTAAGAAAACGTTGCATAAGTGGGATATCCCCTGTTGTGGATTGCACGCGCGTCATGGTGCACAGGTTCCCGGGCACATGACCAGCGACATAGTGTTTCGAGCTTTTGCTTGAATGTTACAAAGTTGGCAGGCCCGACCCTTGCGGGCTTTAGACAGCCTCGAGCTTGGCATACCCCAGCATCAGCCATTTGCTACCTTCGGCAAAATTCACCTGCACCCGCGCCTGAGCGCCAGAACCCTCGAAGTTGAGGATCACACCTTCGCCGAATACCGCATGCTGCACACGCTGGCCAAGGTTGAACGCGGTCTGCGGAATGCTGGCATTGGCGAACAGGTTGCTGTTGGTGGCCGTCTTGGCCCCGCCGAACGGGCGGCTGACGCTGTTGGACAGGCGTACTTCCTGAACCAGGCCTGCCGGAATTTCACGTACGAAACGCGACACCTTGTTGTAAGTCTCGCTGCCATAAAGGCGGCGTGTTTCGGCATAGGTCATGACTAGCTGGCGCATGGCGCGGGTGATGCCTACATAGGCCAGGCGTCGTTCCTCTTCCAGGCGGCCGGGTTCTTCCAGGCTCATCTTGTGCGGGAACAAGCCTTCTTCCATGCCCACCAGGAACACATATGGGAACTCAAGGCCTTTGGCGCTGTGCAGGGTCATCAGCTGGATGCTGTCTTCATGCTCGTCAGCCTGAGTATCGCCAGCTTCGAGTGAGGCGTGGCCAAGGAAGGCCGAGAGCGGGGAAAGGTCTGCGTCTTCGTCGGTGGACTCGAAGTTGCGCGCCGCACTGACCAGTTCCTCAAGGTTTTCTACCCGTGCCTGGCCCTTTTCACCCTTTTCTTCCTGGTGATAGGTGATCAGGCCGGACTGTTCGATGGTGGTCTGGGTCATGGTATGCAGCGGCATGTCCACAACCTTGGCAGCCAGCCCCTCGATCAGCTCGATAAAGGCCCCCAGGGCACTGGCGGCGCGGCCTTTCAGGGCCTTGGCAGCGATCAGCTGGCACATGGCCTCCCACATGGACAGCTGGCTGTGGCGGGCGTGCTCGCGGATGGCTTCGACGGTTTTTTCGCCAATACCGCGCGGCGGCACGTTGATCACCCGCTCCAGAGCGGCATCGTTGCCACGCCCTTCGATCAGGCGCAGGTAAGCCATGGCATTCTTGATTTCGGCGCGCTCGAAGAAGCGCTGGCCGCCATAGATGCGGTAGGGGATGCGCTCGCGCAGCAGGGCCTCTTCCAGCACGCGCGACTGGGCGTTGGAACGGTACAGGATGGCGATCTCGTTGCGCGCATTGCCCTGCTTGACCATGCTCTCGATGGTTTCCACGACATAGCGCGCTTCGTCGTGCTCGTTGTAGGCCGCGTACAGGGTCAGTGGTTCGCCTTCGCCCATGTCGGTCCACAGTTCCTTGCCCAGGCGCCCGCTGTTGTTGGCGATCAGCGCGTTGGCCGCCTTGAGGATGCCGCCGGTGGAGCGGTAGTTCTGCTCCAGGCGGATCATTTCGGCGTCGGGGAAGTCGGCGGTGTACTGGTGAATGTTTTCGATCTTGGCGCCGCGCCAGCCGTAGATCGACTGGTCGTCATCGCCTACCGCCATCAGGCTGTCGCCACCGCGTGCCAGCAGGCGCAACCAGGCGTACTGCACGGCGTTGGTATCCTGGAACTCGTCCACCAGCACGTGGCGGAAGCGTCGCTGATAGTGCTCCAGCAGGCCCGGGTGGTCACGCCACAGGTCCAGGGCGCGAAGCAGCAGCTCGGAGAAATCGATGACACCGGCGCGCTCGCACGCCTGCTCGTAGGCCGTATAGACCTCGCGCATGGTCGCCAGGAACAGGTCGCCCCCCGCCTGGATATGCTGCGGGCGCAGGCCTTCGTCTTTCTGTCCGTTGATGAACCATTGGGCCTGGCGTGCCGGCCACTTCTGCTCGTCCAGGCCCAACTCGCGCATGACCCGCTTGATCAGGCGCTGCTGGTCGTCGCTGTCGAGGATCTGGAAGTTCTGCACCAGCCGCGCTTCCTGCCAGTGGGCCCGCAACAGGCGATGGGCCAGGCCGTGGAAGGTGCCTACCCACATGCCTGCCGGGTTGATGCCCAGCAGTTGCTCGATCCGCTGGCGCATTTCTGCTGCGGCCTTGTTGGTGAACGTCACCGACAGGATCGAGTGCGGCGACGCCTGCTCGACCTGGATCAGCCAGGCGATGCGGTGTACCAGCACGCGGGTTTTACCGGAACCGGCGCCGGCAAGCACCAGTTGACGCCCGAGCGTGGCCGCTACGGCCTGGCGTTGGGCATCGTTGAGGGAATTCAGCAGGAGAGAGAGGTCGTCTGTGCGCATCGGGCCATTCTAGGGCGATGCCGGGTGAGGGGCAAATATCTACTGTATGAATATTCACCTGGCGGCATCCCGCTCATCGGTCCGGGGCCAGGTCACGGCCTGCGCGAGCTGGCTGAGGCATGGTCAGGCGCTGGCCTTCAAGCGACGGATTTCGCACCTTCGACTTTTTCTGCTCCTGTTTCGAATTAAAGATCGCGCCATCGCACAGGTCATTCAGCCATGCCAATGCCTGCCATGCCTGGCGAGCAGGCTGTTGGCTTGTTCGGGCCCGAAACTGCCAGCCGGGTAGGGGCGGGGCGCCTGGAAGTGCTCTTCACAGCCCTTGATGATTGGATCTACCCAGGCCCAGGCTGCTTCCACTTCATCGCGGCGCATGAACAGTGTCGAATCACCTTCGAGCACATCCAGCAGCAGACGCTCGTAGGCTTCCCAGCGGCGAGTCTGGCTGAACACCTGGGCCAGATTAAGGTCCAGGTCCACGGGTTCCAGGCGCATGCCCTTGCCTGGGCTCTTGGTCATCATGCGCAGGCTGATGCGTTCGTCCGGTTGCAGCTGTATCAGCAACTGGTTGACCTGGCCGCCGCTGAACAGTTCGTGAGGCACTGGCTTGAACTGGATGACGATCTGCGAAGCGCGCCGCGCCATGCGTTTGCCGGTGCGCAGATAGAAAGGCACGCCCGCCCAGCGCCAGTTGTCGATGTGCGCCTCGATGGCCACGAAAGTTTCGGTATCGCTGTCGTTGTCGACGTCCTTTTCAAAGTAGTAGGCCGGCACTTCCTGGCCGCCGATACGCCCGGCACCATACTGGCCGCGTACCGTCTTGTCCTGCACATCCTGGCCGGTGATCGGCTTGAGGGCGCGCAGGATTTTCACCTTTTCGTCGCGTACCGCTTCGGCCTCGAACTGCGCGGGTGGCTCCATGGCCACCAGGCAAAGCAGTTGCAGCAGGTGGTTCTGCAGCATGTCGCGAATAGCCCCGGCGCGATCGTAGTAGGCACCGCGGTTTTCTACGCCCAGTGTCTCGCAAACGCTGATCTGTACATGGTCGACCTGGTTGTTGCGCCACACCGGCTCCAGCAGGGCATTGGCAAAACGCAGGGCCATCAGGTTCTGCACGGTTTCCTTGCCCAGGTAGTGGTCGATGCGGAACACCTGTCTTTCTTCAAACACCGTGCCAATGGCTTCATTGATGGCAGTGGCGGATTCCAGGGAATGGCCGATCGGTTTTTCCAGCACGATGCGCGCTTCGGTGTCTGCCAGCCCGGCAATGCGCAGGTGGTTGGCAATTGGCACGAACAGGTTGGGGGCGGTGGCGAGGTAGAAGATGCGCGTCAGCCCGCCGGGTTCACCCAGGTAGCGTGCCAGGCGGCCAAAATCGGCGCTCTGTGAAGCATCCATCGGGAAGTAGTCGACCCGCGCGGAAAACCGCTGCCACACCTCTTCGTCGAAGTCGCTGCGGGCAATCTGCGCCCGACAATGGCGTTCGGCGAGCTTGAGATAGTCGATGCGTGGCAGGTTGCGTCTGGCCAGTGCGATGACCCGCACGGCAGGGTTCAGACGGGCCTCGCGAAACAGGTGGTAGAGCGCCGGAAGTAATTTGTGCAGGGCCAGATCACCGGTGCCGCCGAAGACCAGAATGTCGCAAGGAATAGTCAAACCACCACTCTCCACGTTCGTTTAACTGGGCGGGTTGGCGTCCATGTAGTATAACTACAAGAAAGCTACAACCCGGCACGCCGATCATAACCGAGTCCAGCCTGTGAATCTGTTGCAACATATCGCCCAATCGCGCCACCTGCTGCGCAAATCGGAACTGAAAGTGGCCGACCACGTGCTGCTCGACCCGGCTGCCGTCATGCACAGCTCCATGGCCGATTTGGCGCACAGCGTGGGTATCAGTGAGCCGACCATCGTGCGTTTCTGCCGGGCCATTGGCTGCTCGGGCTTTCAGGACCTGAAGCTGAAGCTGGCGCAAAGCCTGGCTGCCGGGGCCAGCTTCGGTCAGTTCGCCATCCACGAAGACGACTCGGTCGCCGACTACAGCCTGAAGATTTTCGACACCACCCTGCACACCCTGATGGAAGTGCGCGAGCACCTTGATCCGCAGGCGCTGCAACAAGCCGTGAGCGCCATGGCCCAGGCGCAGCGGGTAGAGTTCTATGGCTTTGGCGCGTCCGGTGCGGTTGCGGCCGATGCCCAGCACAAGTTCTTCCGCCTGCTGCTCAGCGCGGCAGCGTATTCCGACCCGCACATGCAAGCGATGTCGGCCGTTACCCTGAAACCGGGCGATGTGGCGGTGTGTATTTCCCAGTCGGGCCGTTCCAAGGACCTGCTGATCACTGCCAACCTGGTGCGTGAGAGCGGCGCCAACCTGATTACCCTGTGCCCCAGCCAGACGCCGCTGGCCGAGCTATCGACGGTCAACCTGGCGATCGACGTGCATGAAGACACCGAGATCTACACCCCACTGACCTCGCGTATTGCCCACCTGGTGGTGATCGACGTGCTGGCGATGGGCGTTGCCATGGCGCGCGGGCCTAGCCTGGTCAACCACCTGAAGAGCGTGAAACGCAGCTTGCGCAGCTTGCGTCTGTCGCCCAAGTCGATCAAGGCTACCGACGACTGAATTCAACCTGTACTGGCGTCTTCGCGGGCTTGCCCGCTCCCACAGGTACTGTGCACTTCTATAAATCGGTGCAATTCCTGTGTGAGTGGGGCAAGCCCGCGAAGAGGCCGGTACAGGCAGTGAAAATTCACGATTCTGTCACCATTACACCGCCAAACGGTAAACCATCAAGGCCAGTCTGAAACCCCCGCATACTATCTGGGAGACAGGCAATGGCTCGTGACTTCGACGGTACGTACCAACCCAACGCCAAGGCTCGCAAGCAGCAGGAAAAGGATCAGCGCCGTATGGAATACCGCCGCGCGATCGAGAGCTATTGCGACCAACGTCAATTGCTCCGCGACCTGGCGGACTACCCCGAGCTGCAAGCACTCACGGTATGGCAGTCGTCGGCGGCAACTTCCCCGAAAAACGTTCAACAAGCGCGCTGATAAGAGCACGTTCGCCGCGTATGAATGCAAGAAACGCCAAGGCCACCGGCGACTGCCGCTTGGCCTTGGCCTGCACCACGCACCAGCTACGGTACAGCGGTAGCTCCTCGACCGGTAATTCCTTCAGCATCCCGGTAGCCAATTCCAGGTTGACTGCGTGACGGGTCAACAGGGCGATCCCCAGCCCGGCGATCACGCATTCGCGCTGGGCATCGGCCGAGGCTACTTCAAGCGTCTGGGCGAAATGCACGCGCTTGTCCTTGAAGTACTCTTCGCACGCCTTGCGTGTTCCCGAACCTTGCTCGCGGACCAGCAGGGTATGAGGCTCCAGGTCCTGCATGCGCAACTGCTCCAGCTTGCACAGCGGGTGCTGTGGCGGCGCAACCGCAACGATCGGGTTGTTGAGGAACGGCAGAAACTCCAGGCCCATGTCTTGCGGCACCATCGACATGATGATCAGGTCGTCGCGGTTATCGGAAAGACGGCGGATGGCTTGGGCACGATTGACCACCGTCAGGGTCAGGTTGACTTCCGGGTGACGCTGCTTGAAGGCGGCGAACAGGTGTGGCACGAAGTACTTGGCACTGGACTCGATCGCCAGTTTCAGCTGACCCTGCAGTGAGCCCTGCATGTCCGACAGCTGCATGTCCAGGCTCTCCAGGCGCCCGAAGATATCGTGGCTGGCGCGCTGCAAGGCCTCGGCCGCCTCGGTCAGGTAGAGCTTCTTGCCGACGTACTCGAACAATGGCTGGCCGATCAGTTCTTCAAGCTGGCGGATCTGTAGACTAACGGCGGGTTGCGTCAGCGCCATCTCCTCCGCAGCACGGCTGTACGACCGCAAATCGCACACCTCGTTAAAGATCTGAAGTTGACGCAATGTCATACGCATCAAGGACTTACGCATTTTAATCAGCTCTTCGGCAACACCTTGTTACCCAACTATAAGCTTTTGCTAATACAGCCTCTAACAAATATTGATTTTTGTTTATCGACCTACAGCGCTAGGGTGAATACGCGACTGGCCAGCAACGTCTGGTCACGCGCCGACCGGTAGAACCGGCTCGACTGTTCCTACGGCTTTGGGAAGACTCCAGTGATAAAAAAAATCCTGATCGCCAACCGAGGTGAAATCGCAGTTCGGATCGTGCGTGCTTGCGCCGAGATGGGCATTCGCTCGGTAGCGATCTTTTCCGACGCCGACCGGCATGCCTTGCACGTCAAGCGCGCTGACGAAGCACACAGCATCGGTGCCGAGCCGCTGGCCGGTTACCTCAACCCGCGCAAGCTGGTGAACCTGGCTGTGGAAACCGGCTGTGATGCCCTGCACCCAGGCTATGGTTTCCTTTCGGAAAACGCTGAACTGGCAGAAATTTGCGCCGAGCGCGGGATCAAGTTCATCGGCCCGGCCGCCGACGTGATTCGCCGTATGGGCGACAAGACCGAAGCGCGCCGCACCATGATCGCCGCCGGTGTGCCGGTAACCCCGGGCACCGAAGGCAACGTTGCCGATATTCATGAAGCCCTGAGCGAAGGTGATCGCATCGGTTATCCGGTGATGCTCAAGGCCACCTCCGGTGGTGGCGGCCGTGGTATTCGCCGTTGCAATAGCCGCGAAGAACTGGAACAGAACTTCCCACGGGTCATTTCCGAGGCGACCAAGGCATTCGGTTCGGCCGAAGTGTTCCTGGAGAAATGCATCGTCAACCCTAAGCACATCGAGGCGCAAATTCTCGGTGACAGCTTCGGTAACGTAGTGCACCTGTTCGAGCGCGACTGCTCTATCCAGCGCCGTAACCAGAAGCTCATCGAAATTGCCCCGAGCCCACAGCTCACTCCTGAGCAGCGCGCCTACATCGGCGACCTGGCGGTGCGTGCGGCCAAAGCGGTGAATTACGAGAACGCCGGTACCGTGGAGTTCCTGCTCGCCGATGGCGAAGTGTACTTCATGGAAATGAACACCCGGGTGCAGGTGGAACACACCATTACCGAGGAAATCACCGGTATCGACATCGTTCGTGAGCAGATCCGCATCGCCTCGGGGCTGCCACTGTCGGTCAAGCAGGAAGACATTCAGCACCGCGGCTACGCCCTGCAGTTCCGTATCAATGCTGAAGACCCGAAAAACAACTTCCTGCCCAGCTTCGGCAAGATCACCCGTTACTACGCCCCCGGCGGCCCGGGCGTGCGCACCGACACGGCGATCTACACCGGCTATACCATTCCACCGTTCTACGACTCCATGTGCCTGAAACTGGTGGTGTGGGCGTTGACCTGGGAAGAAGCCATGGACCGCGGCCTGCGGGCCCTGGACGACATGCGCGTGCAAGGGGTGAAGACCACCGCCGCGTACTACCAGGAAATCCTGCGCAATCCGGAATTCCGTAGCGGCCAGTTCAATACCAGCTTTGTCGAAAGCCACCCTGAATTGACCAACTACTCGATCAAGCGCAAACCCGAAGAGCTGGCCCTGGCCATCGCCGCCGCCATCGCCGCCCACGCAGGCCTGTGAGGAACCCTATAATGTCCAAGAAAATTCACGTAACCGATACGATCCTGCGCGACGCTCACCAGTCCCTGCTGGCTACCCGCATGCGTACCGAAGACATGCTGCCGATCTGCGACAAGCTCGACAAGGTTGGCTACTGGTCGCTGGAAGTCTGGGGTGGTGCAACCTTCGACGCCTGCGTGCGCTTCCTCAAGGAAGACCCGTGGGAGCGCCTGCGCAAGCTGCGCGCAGCGCTGCCAAACACCCGCCTGCAAATGCTGCTGCGCGGCCAGAACCTGTTGGGCTACCGTCATTACAGCGACGACGTGGTCAAGGCCTTCGTCGCCAAGGCGGCGGTCAACGGCATCGATGTGTTCCGCATTTTCGACGCCATGAACGACGTGCGTAACCTGCGCGTGGCCATCGAAGCGGTCAAGGCCGCCGGCAAGCACGCCCAGGGCACCATCGCTTACACCACCAGCCCGGTACACACCATCGAAGCCTTCGTGAACCAGGCCAAGCAGATGGAAGCCATGGGTTGCGACTCGGTGGCGATCAAGGACATGGCCGGCCTGCTGACCCCGTTCGCCACTGGCGAGCTGGTCAAGGCGCTGAAGGCAGAACAGTCGCTGCCGGTGTTCATTCACTCCCACGATACCGCCGGCCTGGCAGCCATGTGCCAGCTCAAGGCTGTGGAAAATGGCGCGGACCACATCGACACCGCGATCTCCAGCTTCGCCTGGGGCACCAGCCATCCGGGTACCGAGTCGATGGTTGCCGCACTCAAGGGCAGCGAGTTCGACACCGGCCTGGACCTGGAGCTTCTGCAGGAGATCGGCTTGTACTTCTACGCCGTGCGCAAGAAGTACCACCAGTTCGAAAGCGAGTTCACCGCGGTAGATACCCGGGTGCAGGTCAACCAGGTACCGGGCGGCATGATTTCCAACCTGGCCAACCAGCTCAAGGAGCAGGGCGCCCTCAACCGCATGAACGAAGTGCTGGCCGAAATCCCGCGTGTGCGTGAAGACCTCGGCTTCCCGCCGCTGGTCACCCCGACCTCGCAGATCGTCGGCACCCAGGCGTTCTTCAACGTGCTGGCGGGTGAGCGCTACAAAACCATCACCAATGAGGTGAAGCTGTACCTGCAAGGTGGTTATGGCAAGGCCCCGGGTGTGGTCAACGAGCAACTGCGTCGCCAGGCTATCGGCAGCGAAGAAGTGATCGATGTGCGCCCGGCTGACCTGCTGAAGCCGGAAATGGCCAAGTTGCGTAGCGACATCGGTGCCCTGGCCCGTTGCGAAGAAGACGTGCTGACCTACGCCATGTTCCCGGACATTGGCCGCAAATTCCTCGAAGAACGCGAAGCTGGCACCTTGACGCCTGAAGTTCTGCTGCCGATTCCGGAAGCCGGTGCCGTGGCTGCCCCAGGCGGTGAAGGCGTGCCGACCGAGTTCGTCATTGACGTACACGGCGAAACCTACCGCGTCGACATCACCGGTGTGGGCGTTAAGGCCGAAGGCAAGCGTCACTTCTATCTGTCGATCGACGGCATGCCGGAGGAAGTGGTATTCGAGCCACTCAACGAGTTCGTCAGCGGTGGCGGCAGCAAGCGCAAGCAAGCGACCGACCCTGGCCACGTGAGCACCACCATGCCAGGGAACATCGTTGATGTGCTGGTCAAGGAAGGTGACATGGTCAAGGCCGGCCAGGCGGTCCTGATCACCGAAGCCATGAAGATGGAAACCGAAGTGCAGGCGGCCATCGCCGGTAAGGTCGTGGCCATCCATGTGGCCAAGGGTGATCGCGTGACGCCGGGTGAGATCCTCATCGAGATCGAGGGCTGATTTAAGCCCTCATCTACAAGTGGTTAACCTCTGGGGAGCGGATGCTCCCCTTTTTTTGTGCCGGACTCACCCGCACCTCACAACGCGCATCCCTTGTAGGAGAGCTGATTCAGCACACCGCTCAACCTTTGCGGCACATCTCAAGGCTTTCCACCTGGCCACCTGGCTGCTGGTTCTCTTCACTCAACCACCGCTCAAACCCGGCAGCCACCGCCGGCCATTCATCATCGGTAATCGAATACCACGCCGTATCGCGGTTATGGTCCTTCACCACCAGGTGCTTGCGGAACACCCCTTCGTAGACGAAGCCGAATCGCTCCGCCGCACGTTTGGAGCGGGCGTTGGCGTTATTGCACTTCCACTCCAGCCGTCGATTACCCAGCGCGAAGCCCAGCTTGCCCAGCAGGTACACCGCCTCGGTACCCTTGGGCGTGCGCTGCATGGCGGCACCGAAGGCAATGTGGCCGATCTCGATCCGGCCGTGTTCAGGCACGATCGACATCAGGCTGAGGATGCCTTGGGCCTGGCCACTGGCGCGGTCGATGACGGTGTAGAAAAGCGGGTCGCGGCCAGCAGTGTTGCCTTCCAGCCAGCGGTCGAAGGCGACGCGTTCGGCGAACGGGCCGTAGGGCAGGTAGTCCCACAGCACCGGATCGGAGGCCGGCCCCTGCAGTGCCTCCCAGAGGTCTTCGCCATGGCGCCCTGGATCGAGCTTCTCCAGGCGGATGAAGCGGCCTTCAATGGGCTCGGCCTTGGGGGTTGCGGCGGGTTTCCAGTTCAATGCGTCTGTCATGTGCGGCCTACAAGCCTTTGCGGAATTGGATGAAGCCCGAGCGCTCGGCAACCTGCTGGTACAGGCTGATGGCGGTGGCGTTGGTTTCGTGGGTCAGCCAGTGCACCTTGATGCAGTTGTCGGCCTTGGCAGTGGTGTAGACGTGCTCGATCAACTGTCGACCAATGCCCAGGCCACGTTGCGTGCTGTCCACATACAGGTCCTGCAGGTAGCAGGAATTCTCGATACTCCAGTTGGAACGATGGTAGATGAAGTTGACCATCCCCACTGCCTTGCCGTCGACCCAGGCCAGTGCCGAATGGGTTGGCTCGCTGGGGTCGAGCAGGCGTTGCCAGGTGCTCAGGCTGACGGCATCGGCCAACTCGGTCTCGTAGAAGTGCAGGTAGGCCTGCCACAGGGCGTGCCAGGCTGCGTGATCTTGGGCCGTGACAGGGCGCAGGGTAAGGTTGGGCATGGGCTATTCCTTCAGAGTTGGCGCATGTGCGCCGCGAGTTGATTGTCCAGTTGATCGGGGCTGGCGCTCAGGCCTTCGCGCACACCAGCGATGTCTTGCCCGGAGCGGTTCTGGCTGAGCTTGCGCGCACCTTGCAGGCGCGCGATGGGCAGGCGGATGCCGACGATGGCGCGGAGCATGCCCTCGATGTAGTCGGCAGGGGCGTCGGTGACTTTCCATGGTTCGCTGCGACCCTGTTCGTGGCGGTCGGTCAGGCGGCTTACGATAGCCAGTAGCGGCTCGGCCTCATGGATAACTTCGGCCGGGCCATAAGCGTGCACCGCCAGGTAGTTCCAGGTTGGCACCACCTTGGGGTTTTCGGCCTTGCTTGGGTAATAGCCGGGGCTGACATAGGCATCGGCGCCGGGGAATACCAGCAGTGCTTCGCCGCCGTGCTGCAGGTCTTGCCATTGGCGGTTGGCCCGGGCCAGGTGGGCATACACGGTGCCGAAATCGCCCTCGGCGGTATCGACCAGCACCGGCAGGTGCGTGGCCAGAAGGCCCTGTTCGCCCTGGCTGACCAGAACGGCCAGGCGGGTGTCTAGCATGTGCTGGTGCAAGCGGGTGAGGTCGTGTTCCTGGTGCGGCTTACTGTTGTACATGGCGGGATCCTTGTCGAATGGTTCCATCCTAGGCAGGCTATTGGTTCTGGGTAAGATCCATTAATGCCTGTTTTCATAGGTCCAATATCATGCGCGAGTCGCCCCTCATACTGCCTTTCGACCCTGCCGGGATCGCCCTGGATCGCAGCCGCGGGCTTAGCCAGCAGCTATATCAGGCGTTGCGAGCGCGGGTACTGGATGGGCGCCTGAGCAGTGGTACTCGTCTGCCGGCTACGCGCGACTTGGCTGCCATGTTGGCTCTTTCACGCAACAGCGTGGTGCGCGCGTACGATCAACTGTATGCCGAGGGCTTCATCGAAAGCAGGGTCGGTGATGGCACCTACGTTAGCCGGCTGCCAAAACTGTCCACACAAGTATCCACAGGGTTATCCCTGGGCTTATCAACAGGTTTATCCACATTTCGTGAAGAAAATACTGAGGATTTATCCAGCGGGAGGCTTATCAGCGCGCCTCTGCAGCGCCTGAAAAACAACCATTTGCCACCGCCCAGAAGCGGTGCGCCGCGTGCTTTTCGCGTTGGTATTCCAGCATTCGACCTGTTCCCGTTTGACGTCTGGGCCAAGCTACAGGCGGGTTTCTGGCGCAACCCATCGCCTGCACAACTGGGCTATGGTGACCCCGCTGGCGAGCCGGCTTTGCGCGATCTGATAGCGGCCTATCTACGCCGCTCGCGGGGGCTGAGCTGTACGGCTGAACAAATTGTGATCACAAGCGGTGCGCAGCAGGCCATCAGCCTTTGTGCACAGCTGCTGCTGCAACCGGGCGACGGTGTGGCTGTGGAAAACCCAGGCTATCGGGCGGCCGCTCATGCCTTCACGCTCGCGGGCGGCCGGGTGTGTGGCGTGCCTGTGGATGAAGACGGGCTGGACTGCGGCCGGCTGGAACAGTTGACCGATTGCCGACTGACCTATGTCACGCCTGCACACCAATACCCGACAGGGGTGACCATGAGCCTTGCACGTCGCCTGGCATTGCTTGCCTGGGCTGAACGCAGTGACGGCTGGATCATCGAGGACGACTACGACGGCGAATATCGCTACAGCGGTGCGCCGCTGGCCCCGCTGGCATCGCTCGACCGGCACGGGCGGGTGCTGTATGTCGGCACCTTCGGCAAGATCGCCTTCCCGGCGTTGCGTCTAGGCTACCTGGTGCTTCCGTCGAAACTGGTGCAGGCCTTCAGCCAGGGCAGAGCTATAGCGGTGCGGCATTCGGAGGTCAGCAGCCAGTGCGTGATGGCCGAGTTCATGGCCCGTGGACATTTTCAGCGGCATATCCGCCGTATGCGCAAGGCGGCATTGAAGCGGCGCGATGTGCTCAAGGCCGGTTGGCCTGTGGATATTCCGGGGTTGGGTGCAATGCCGGAAGTGGCGGCTGGGCTGCATGTGAAGGTCGATGTGGATAACTTTGCTCGGGAGCAGGAGTTGGTGGCCAAGGCTGAGGCGGTGGGAGTGGAAGTGACGCCACTGAGCAATTTCTGGTTGGCGGACTGCGAGGTGCCTGTGGATAAGCGGGCGGGTCTGGTGCTGGGCTTCGCGGCGGTGCCGGAGGGCGAGATAGCCGAAGCCTTGATGAAATTACGCAAAGTCTGGAGAAAATGAAGGGGGGCTGCAAAGCAGCCCCCGGTTCAACATCACGTACCGGACTTTATCCGCGTCCAGGCGCGGGTCCTGGCCCGTTCGGCATTTCGCGTCAAAGGCTTGAGGGTATACAGCTTGGCCATCGCCTCTGCCGTCGGATACAGGTTGGGGTTGTTGCGAATCGTCGGATTCACCTTGTCGGTCGCATCCTTGTTCGGGTTCGGATACCCCACGAAGTCGCTGATCGGCGCAATCACCTCTGGCCGCAGCAGGTAATTGATGAACGTATGCGCATCCTCCGGGTTCGCAGCGCCCTTTGGAATCGCCAGCATGTCGAACCAGATCGGTGCGCCTTCCTTGGGCAGGCGCATGTCCACCACCACGCCGTTGTTCGCCTCACGGGCGCGGTTGGCTGCCTGCGAGAAGCTGCCGCTGTAGCCCACTGCCACACAGATGTCGCCATTGGCGATGTCTGCCATGTACTTCGAGGAGTGGAAGTAGGTGATATGCGGACGAATCTTCAGCATCAGTTCCTCGGCCTTCTTGTAGTCCGCCGGTTTGTCGCTGTTCGGCGGCAAGCCCAGGTACTGCAGCGCCAGCGGTAGAATCTCCGACGGCGAGTCGAGCAGGGCCACGCCGCACTGCTTGAGCTTGGCGATGTTCTCTTCCTTGAAGATCAGGTCCCAGCTGTCCACCGGCGCGTTGTCGCCGAGTGCAGCCTTGACCTTGGCCGGGTTGAAGCCGATCAGCACGGTGCCGTACATATACGGCACGGCAAACTTGTTGCCCGGGTCGTTAGCTTCGATCAGCTTCATCAGTGCCGGGTCCAGGTGTTGCCAGTTCGGCAGCTTGCTGCGATCCAGCGGCTGGAACACCCCTGCTTCGATCTGCTTGGCGAGGAACACGTTGGACGGTACTACCACGTCATAGCCGGAGTTGCCGGTCAGCAGCTTGGCTTCCAGCGCCTCGTTGGTGTCGAAGATGTCGTACACCAGCTTCACGCCGCTGTCCTTCTGGAAGGCAGTCAAGGTCTGCGGGGTGATGTAATCGAACCAGTTATATACACGCAGGGTGCGCTGCTCGGCTTGCGCATGCAGGGCGCCTGCGAACAGGGTGGCAGCGATGAATGGGGCGAGCAGACGTTTGAGTCGGACCATTATCGGGCTCCTGACTGGGCGCGCTGGAAGCCTTCCAGCACATTGACCGCGTTGATGCCGATTTCTTCCACAGCGTAGCCGCCTTCCATCACGAACAGGGTCGGCTTGCCGAGTTGGCCGATGCGCTTGCCCATTTCCAGGTAGTCCGGGCTGTCCAGCTTGAACTGCGAGATGGGGTCATCCTTGAAGGTGTCCACACCCAGGGAGATGACCAGCACGTCGGCGTCATAGCTGGCGATGCGCTTGCAGGCATCCTCCAGGGCTGCGCTCCAGGCGGCCCAGTCGCTACCGGCGGGCAAGGGGTAGTTG
Source organism: Pseudomonas sp. GW823-FHT05G12 (assembly GCF_058795575.1). Classification (NCBI taxonomy): domain Bacteria; kingdom Pseudomonadati; phylum Pseudomonadota; class Gammaproteobacteria; order Pseudomonadales; family Pseudomonadaceae; genus Pseudomonas; species Pseudomonas sp. GW823-FHT05G12. The sequence continues at coordinate 5,974,189 of NZ_CM179501.1, read as the reverse complement.
ATGTTGTAGCCCTGGCCTGCGCCTTCGCCGGTTTCATCGGCATAGCCGAGGAAGAACGGGAATTCGTCCTGCGGGTCGCCGTGGATCGAGGCGAAGAGCACGTCGTCGCGGTTGTAGAAGATGTCCTGCGTACCGTTGCCGTGGTGGTAGTCGACGTCAAGGATGGCGACCTTGCGTCGGCCTTGGTCGAGGAAGGCCTGGGCGGCGATGGCGGCATTATTCAGATAGCAGTAGCCGCCCATCACTTCGCCGGCAGCGTGGTGCCCTGGCGGACGGCACAGGGCGAACGCGGCATGGGCGCCTTGCTGAATCGCTGCCTGGGCGGTCAGGGCAACTTGCGCAGCACTGTAGGCCGCCTGCCAGGTACCCGCGGTGATGGGGGCGCCGGCATCGAAACTGTAGTAACCCAGTTCGCCATGCAGGCCGGTCGGCTTGACCTGGCGCAGTGTGCGGGCCGGCCAGGTGAAGGGCAGCAGGTCACCCTCGTGGCCCAGTGCAGCCCAGCGGGCCCAGGCGCCTTCGAAGAAATCCAGGTAATCGGCGCTGTGAATGCGCAGCAACGGCGCACGGCCGAAGTCGGTCGGGCCCTGGATGTCGCCAAGGTTGCGTTTTTTCACCTGGTCGAGCACATGGTCGGCGCGCGAAGGCATTTCGAAACAGGGCATCAGCTTGCCATCGATCAGCTCGCAGCGGCCGTGGTGCAGGCGGTGGTCATCGGAATAGATCGTCAGCATTGTTGTTCTCCGGTGGGACTGGCGTGGGTCCATTGTCATGGGCTGATCAGCAGGGGAGAACGACGCAAACGGCCAAAAGGGGATCGATATGGCCAAGGTCTTTGGCCGGATGGGTGGTGACCTATCCGGCCTTTTCGCGGGTAAGGCAGCGGCGGCAACCGTGAACGGCCTTTGGGCATTGGCAGGCAGGCCCGGCCCTTTCGCGGGTGAACCCGCTCCTACAATGGCCACCAGGGCGTCAGGGGTTGTGACACCCCTATAGGAGCGGGTTTACCCGCGAAGAGGCCAGAACAGGTCAACCACGAAAATGGCTGGGCGCCACGCCACTCCAGCGCTGGAAGGCATGCCGAAAACTGGCCGTCTCACTGAACCCCAAAGTCTCCGCAATCCGGTAGATCGGCATCTGTTCATCGGCCAGTAACTGCTTGGCCCGCTCGAACCTCAGCTCGTCCAGCAGCTGTTGATAACTGCTGCCCAACGCCTGCAAATGCCGGCGGAGGGTGCGCGACGAGCAGTTCATCTGCCGCGCAAGCCCTTCCAGCCCAGGTGCTGCGTCCAGTTGCTGCGCCAGCAGCTGGCGAATCCGTCCCAGCCATGCCTGGCGACCGGTGAATTCAAGGTTCAGGCGCCGGCAGCGCTCGCTCATGGCTTTGTGAGTAATCGGGTCGGCCAGCGGCAGCGGCATATCCAGCCATCGCCGTTCGAAGGCAAAGGCATTGTCCTCGGCGGCGAAACCGATCGGGCATTGAAACGCTTCGGCATAGAGCGCGTGGTAACCAGGGCGAGGGTGTTCGAAGCGTGCACCAAGCAGCGGCAACGGCCGGCCAAGCAGGTCGTCACAGATGACTTTCAACGACACCAGGCAGAACTCGGCGTTGAAAGCGCTCAGCGCCGGGCTGTCCTGGTAATCGCTGGCGCTGAACCAGACACGTTGGCCGTCGTCGAGCAAGCGCAGCTTGAAGACTGTTCCCAGCAGTGCCGGATACTGCAGCGCCAGGCGTAAGGCGTCACCCAAAGTGGCACTGGAGAGCAGCGCGTAACCGAGCATGCCGTAGCACGACACACGCATGCGCTGGCCCAGTTCCAGGCCAATGTCCTCGCGCCGGGCCACAGCATTGGCGCAAACCTGCAGCTCCTGCTGGGTGGTGATGCGCGCATCGGCATGCCCCAGGTCTGCCGGGCCAATGCCGCTGCCGGCCAGCAACGCCGACGCCTCGCAACCGTCTGCCTGGAAGACGTTGAGGATCAGCGAAACTGCGTTGAGGGTGGTCAGGTGGCTGTGCAGCATGCTGGGTAATCCCGTTGGACTGGGATGCATTATGGAGCAAGTTGTGTGCCGATATCCGAGGCTGCAGGCAAACCACATACCCTGCCGGCGCGCCGGGTGTCGCAAAGGCCTGCAAAGCGCCCTCTAAAACCTTCAGGCAAAAAAAAGGCCCGAAGCAAGCGCTCGGGCCTTGGAAAGGTTGAGAGGTGTCTAGTCCCTCGACCTGGTGAGACTGTTTACAGCGGCCTGATTACGCCTTCAGCGGAACCAGACGTGGAGCGATCATGTTTTCCGGACGCAGGATGTCGTCGAGCATCGCGTCGTCCAGCAGCTTCTCTTCGCGCACCAGTTCCAGTACGCCGCGGCCGCTTTCCAGGGCAACGCGGGCGATACGGGTGGCGTTCTCGTAGCCGATGTACGGGTTCAGTGCGGTAACCAGGCCGATCGAGTGCTCGACCAGTTCACGGCAGCGCTGTTCGTTGGCGGTGATGCCGACGATGCAGTGCTCGCGCAGCATATCCATGGCGCGTTGCAGCAGGCGGATCGAGTCGAAGATCTTGTAGGCGATCAGCGGCTCCATTACGTTCAGCTGCAGCTGGCCACCTTCGGCGGCGACGGTCAGGGCCAGGTCGTTGCCCATGATGGCAAAGGCCACTTGGTTCACAGCTTCTGGAATAACCGGGTTGACCTTGCCTGGCATGATCGAGCTGCCTGGCTGACGCGCTGGCAGGTTGATCTCGTTGATGCCGGTGCGCGGGCCGCTGGACAGCAGGCGCAGGTCGTTGCAGATCTTCGACAGCTTGACCGCGGTGCGCTTGAGCATGCCGGAGAACAGCACGAAGGCGCCCATGTCGGAGGTGGCTTCGATCAGGTCGGCAGCCGGTACCAGCGGGTGGCCGCTGATGGTGGCCAGGCGCTGTACGGCCAAGGCCTGGTAGCCAGGGTCGGCGTTGATGCCAGTACCGATGGCGGTACCGCCCAGGTTGATTTCGGTCAGCAGTTCCGGAGCCAGCGAGCGCAGGCGCTGCAGGTCTTCAGTCATGGTGGTGGCGAAGGCGCGGAATTCCTGGCCCAGGGTCATCGGTACGGCGTCCTGCAGCTGGGTACGGCCCATCTTCAGTACGTGGTCGAATTCTTTACCCTTGGCAGCGAAGGCCTGGATCAGGCTATCAAGGCTGGCCAGCAGCGCGTCGTGACCCAGCAACAGGCCCAGGCGGATTGCGGTCGGGTAGGCGTCGTTGGTCGACTGCGCCATGTTCACGTCGTTGTTAGGGTGCAGGTACTGGTACTCACCCTTCTGGTGGCCCATGGCCTCCAGCGCAACGTTGGCAATGACTTCGTTGGCGTTCATGTTGGTAGAAGTACCAGCACCGCCCTGGATCATGTCTACCACGAACTGGTCGTGGAAATCGCCTTTGATCAGGCGGGCGCAGGCTGCGGAAATGGCAGCGTGCTTGGCATCGCTCAGGTGACCCAGCTCACGGTTGGCGTCGGCAGCGGCCTGCTTGACCATGGCCAGGGCCACGACCAGCTTCGGGTAGTGCGACAGCGGAACACCGGAGAGGTGGAAGTTGTTGGCAGCGCGCAGGGTCTGGATGCCGTAGTAGGCATCTGCAGGAACTTCAAGGGTACCCAACAAGTCTTTTTCGACGCGGAACGATGCAGCAGAGGACATGATGTATATCATCTCGATTTTGACCCGGCACATGCCGGAATGGCGCCAATCCTAGGCCTGAAGGTGTTTTTGCGGCCAATGCTATTGCACGCTAACCTATGCACAAACGGCATAGTGTTTCATGTGACGCCAATTGATATTCGAGCGTGTTCCATTTTGGTGCGCGCCGGGAGATGTGCTTCGTGAACCTTGAAAGCAAATGGCTGGAAGACTTCAGTGCTCTGGCCGCTACCCGCAGTTTTTCCCAGGCCGCAGAGCGGCGTTTCGTGACCCAACCGGCCTTCAGCCGGCGCATTCGCAGCCTTGAGGCGGCGTTAGGCCTGCAACTGGTGAACCGCTCTCGCACACCCATCGAGCTGACCGAGGCAGGTCAGCTATTTCTCGTCACAGCGCGTACTGTTGTCGACCAGTTGAGCGAAATTCTCCGCCATTTGCATCACTTGGAAGGCGGGCAGGGCGAAGTGGTGCAGGTAGCTGCGGCACACTCCTTGGCGTCGGGTTTCTTCCCCCGTTGGGTGGCCCAGCTGCGCAACGACGGTTTGAACATCGCCACCCGCCTGGTTGCGACTAACGTCGGAGATGCTGTGCATGCACTGCGCGAAGGCGGCTGCGACCTGATGCTGGCGTTCTATGACCCGGACGCGGCCTTGCAGATGGATGCCGAGATCTTCCCGTCGCTGCACATGGGCACCACTGAAATGCTGCCGGTGTGCGCCGTGGATGCCGATGGCAAGCCGTTGTTCGACCTGGAGGGCGAGGGCAGTGTGCCGTTGCTAGCCTACACCGCCGGCGCATTCCTCGGCCGCTCGGTCAACTTGCTGTTGCGCCAGCGCAACCTGCGTTATACCACCGTCTACGAAACCGCCATGGCCGACAGCCTCAAGAGCATGGCCCTGGAGGGCATGGGCATCGCTTGGGTGCCGCGCCTGTCGATGCGTGGCGAGCTCGAACGCGGTGAACTGGCGATCTGCGGCGGTAGCCAATGGCATGTGCCGCTGGAAATCCGCCTGTACCGCTGTGCTTTGGTGCGTAAGGCTAACGTCCGCTTGCTATGGCGCAAGCTGGAGTCGTCTGGCGCACAAGGTGAAGCGTCAATTTGAGTTGTATGTCAGGTAATCAGTGATATTTGCACGATTCCTGTCGCTGTAGCGGTAGCAGTTGGATCGTGCCGGTACACGGGGGTGCGTGTACGTTTCGCACACCCAGCCATTGAACTTCAGTTCGGCGTCTTCATGCGTGGCGCCTAGCAGATGGCCAATTTCATGAGCGGCAGCACCGTATGCGGCCACAGAGGCAATGGCCGTTTTCTGCTTGAAATAGGCCAAGCCGGCGTTGTAGTTCAGGCCGCTATGATCGTAGCTGTTGCGAGTGAGCAGGAGATGTTTGTCCATGAGTGAGTAGAGCCGGTGTCGCTGTTGTGCATACACCTGCTGGCTGAAAGCTTCCAGGAGCTTTTCGGACGGCATTCCTGCATAAGCAATATCGGTTATGTGTTTTACATTGCGTTGAAATATCACTTCGATGGGATGTTGGCTGAAACGGCGCATTTCGTTCAGCCAATGCTGGAAGAAGTCTTCGTTCAATTGCCCGTCGTGCATATCGGCCAGGTCGTCGTGCACATAGACGGTGACGGTGAGCGAGTGGGCCGCCGAAGCACTTGGCAATTGCAAGCTGAGTACCAGGCCAAACGAAAGTGCGAAAAAGCATGGAGTTTTCATGTAGACGTACCAAAGTGCGCGAGTTAAGGGCTGCGAGCGTGCAGCACTCGTCGACCCCGAGGCAGCAGGAAAAAGTTGTCCCACGAGACAGCTTGCCCTTTGATCCGGCATGTGCTTGTAGGGGTGGGCGGCCAGCCTTTAAATACGTTACAATCCCGCGCCTTCGGCCGACCTGGTCGATTCAGAATCCGTATGACAAGCCACGCCGGCCCACCTGCGTGGCTTGTTGCTTTTAGCGCGCCAGAAGGCGCTTGCAGGAGAGGCTCGACGATGAGTGCACTGGTTGGCGTGATCATGGGCTCCAAGTCCGATTGGTCCACCCTTAGCCACACCGCCGATATGCTGGAAAAACTCGGCATTCCCTACGAAGTGAAGGTGGTTTCCGCCCACCGCACCCCGGATCTGCTGTTCCAGTATGCCGAGGAGGCTGAGGGCCGTGGCATCGAGGTGATCATCGCCGGTGCCGGTGGCGCAGCCCACCTGCCAGGCATGTGCGCCGCCAAGACCCACCTGCCGGTGCTGGGCGTGCCGGTGCAGTCGTCGATGCTGTCGGGCGTCGATTCGCTGCTGTCGATCGTGCAGATGCCAGCCGGTGTGCCGGTTGCCACCCTGGCCATCGGCCGTGCCGGTGCGGTCAACGCTGCCCTGTTGTCGGCCAGCATTCTGGGCGCCAAGTACCCGCAGTACCACGCGGCGTTGAAGCAGTTCCGCACGGAACAGACCGACACCGTGCTGGACAACCCAGACCCGCGCCAGGCTTGAGGCTCAACCCATGAAGATCGGTGTAATCGGTGGCGGCCAGCTGGGCCGCATGCTGGCCCTGGCGGGTACCCCGCTGGGCATGAACTTCGCCTTCCTCGACCCGGCACCGGACGCCTGCGCTGCGCCCCTGGGCGAGCACCTGCGTGCCGACTACGGCGATCAGGACCACCTGCGTCAGCTGGCCGACGAAGTCGACCTGGTCACCTTCGAGTTCGAAAGCGTCCCGGCCGAGACCGTGGCCTTCCTCTCGCAGTTCGTGCCGGTATATCCCAGCGCCGAATCGCTGCGCATCGCCCGTGACCGCCTGTTCGAAAAGAGCATGTTCCGCGACCTGGGCATCCCCACCCCGGCCTTCGCCGACATCCTCTCGCAGGCCGATCTGGACGCCGCAGTGGCAAGCATCGGCCTGCCGGCCGTGCTGAAAACCCGTACCCTGGGTTACGACGGCAAGGGCCAGAAGGTGCTGCGCACGCCAGAAGACGTGGTGGGTACCTTCGCCGAGCTGGGCAGCGTGCCATGCCTGCTGGAAGGCTTCGTGCCGTTCACTGGCGAAGTGTCGCTGGTGGCTGTGCGTGGCCGCGATGGCGAAACCCGCTTCTACCCGCTGGTGCACAACACCCACGAGAGCGGCATCCTGCGCTTGTCGGTGGCCAGCCAGGCACACCCGCTGCAGGCTCTGGCCGAAGATTACGTCGGCCGCGTGTTGCAGAAGCTGGATTACGTTGGCGTGATGGCCTTCGAGTTCTTCGAAGTTGATGGTGGCTTGAAGGCCAACGAAATCGCCCCGCGCGTGCACAACTCCGGGCACTGGACCATCGAAGGCGCCGAGTGCAGCCAGTTCGAGAACCATCTGCGTGCCGTGGCCGGCCTGCCACTTGGCTCGACCGCCAAGGTGGGCGAGAGCGCGATGCTCAACTTCATCGGTGAAGTGCCGGCCGTGGACAAGGTTGTCGCCATCGGGGACTGCCACCTGCACCACTACGGCAAGGCCTTCAAGGTTGGCCGCAAGGTAGGACACGCCACCCTGCGCTGCCCTGACATGGCCACCCTCGAGCGCAAGATTGCCGAAGTAGAGGCGCTGATCAGCAACTGATCGGGCTTCGAATCGAACTTCTGCAAGCGGCATGCCCTCTGAATGTGGCAACAAGCCGAAGCCCGTCTAGGCTTTGGCTTGTTCCAACTTCACTGCAGAGGGATTGCCATGGGTATCATTGGAACCATCTTCATCGGCCTCATCGTCGGCCTGCTGGCCCGCTTCATCAAGCCGGGCGATGACAGCATGGGCTGGATCATGACCATCCTGCTGGGTATTGCCGGCTCCTTGTTGGCTACCTATGGCGGTCAGGCGCTGGGTATATACCAGGCTGGGCAAGCGGCGGGCTTCCTTGGCGCGCTGGTCGGTGCCGTGGTGCTGCTGGTGATCTACGGATTCATCAAGAAACGCTGATTACTGGTTAGAATGCTCGGCAATTCATTCGAGTTGCCGAGCATTTTCATGCGTGCCTTTTTCCTCGTCCCCTTGCTGTTGGCCAGTACCCTGGCCCATGCCGAACTGCCCGAAACCGACTGGCTGGAGCTGATGCCCAAGTCGGACCAGAAGGCGCTGGAACAAATGCCTGAAATCGACCACAACTCGCCGGAAGCCATGGGCACCTTTACCGCCAAGGGTGGCCTCAAGCAGAGCAAGGGCCTGCCTGCGGTGATGTACTCGACCAAGACCGTTGCGGCCATGAATGGCAAGGACATCCGCCTGGGTGGCTACCCTGTGCCGCTGGAGAGTGACGCCAAGGGCAACAGCACGTTGTTCTTCCTGGTGCCGTACCCGGGTGCGTGCATCCATGTGCCGCCACCGCCGCCGAACCAGTTGGTACTGGTGCGCTACCCGAAAGGCCTGAAGATCGATGACATCTACACACCGCTGTGGGTCAGCGGCAAGCTGAAGGTGGAGAAGGTCAGCAATGACCTGGCCGATGCGGCCTATGCGCTGGATGCAAACAAGGTGAGGGTGGTGGAAGACGCAGACCTTTGATAATTGCCCCGGCCTCTTCGCGGGCTTGCCCGCTCCCACAGGTAACCCACAATTTTCGAGGCTTGTGGAGAACCTGTGGGAGCGGGCAAGCCCGCGAAGAGGCCGGTAATAAAAGAGCAGGGCTCAGATATTTTCACAACCGATCTGGACGCCCAGCGAATGACTCGCCCCAGGCTTCAACTCCACCAGGTCATCCCACACATTCGCTGTCTCGATGCACAGCATCCGCTGCCATCCATCGTCAGCCATGTCCGCCAGCTCCTTGGCCCGCTCGGTCCACGGGTTCCAGATCACCGCCGAGCGCGAGCCGCTGCTGGTCAAGGTAATCCGCCGATTCCAATGCGGGTCGACGATGCTGAGGGTCTGCGGGGTGTTCAGGTAGATCCGGTCCGTCTCCCCGGCAAACATCAGTGCCCCTTGCTGCTGGCGCTGTTCCCAGTTCGCCAGGGTCTCGATATAACCCAGCCCGTCGACACCCTCGACCCGCGTCTGGCGCACATCGCTGACCGCGAAGTAGCTATGCAGGGCCTGGCTGATGGTCACGGGGGTATTGCCCATGTTGCGGCTGGTCAGGCTCAGTGTCAGGTCTGCGCCCATCTCCACCACCAGTTTCAGCTCGACATCATGGGGCCAACCGGGCAGGTCGCCCCGCGCTTCAGGCAGTTCGAACTCGATCCGCAGGGTTTCGCCCACTTCCTCGATACCCAGCAATTGCCAGTCACGCGTGCGCGCAAGCCCGTGGGCAGGCGCCGGTGTTCCCTGGTACATGGCCTGGACGGCTTGAGGGTTGCGCTGCAGGTTGCCAAACCATGGCCAGCACACCGGTACCCCGGCGCGTACCGACTTGCCCTGGCGGAAGATGGCCTGGTCGCTCAGCCACAGCAGCGGCGGTTCGCCTACCTGCTGGTAGCTGAGGACCTGTGCGCCCTGCTGGGCGATCAGGAGTTCGGCACGGTCACTGCTGATACGCCAGCAGTTGAGTTCGCCATGTTGCTCGGTTACGACCTGAAAGGTAGCCATTGCGTTCTTCTCATTGATTGCCAGTGGGCCTTGGACCCGGGCAGATGCAATGAGTTTACCGCCAGCGTGGCTCAGCGACGAGGCACCGAGCGGGTACGACCACTGCCGTCGATGGCGACGAAGACGAATACCGCTTCGGTGACCTTGCGCCATTCGCTGGACAGCGGGTCGTCGCTCCACACCTCGACCATCATCTGGATCGAGCTGCGGCCGATTTCCAGGGTCTGGGTATAGAAAGACAGCTGTGCGCCGACCGCGACGGGCACCAGGAAAGCCATGCGGTCGATGGCGACGGTGGCTACGCGGCCGCCGGCGACACGGCTGGCCATGGCCGTGCCTGCCAGGTCCATCTGCGCAACCAGCCAACCGCCGAAAATATCGCCAAACCCGTTGGTTTCTCGCGGCAATGCGGTGATTTGCAAGGCCAGGTCGCCTTGCGGGATTGGATCTTCTTGTTCGAGCTCAATCATGCGATGGGGCCTCTGACCCGTGACGCTTTTCGTTGGTGTGGCGCAAAGGCCGGGTAAACGATTCAGCTTGAAACATACTACGCCGATTTCGTTTCACTGGGCGGCCGTAGGGAAACTCTGCGAAACCGCCTGACAATAGTGACCGGCGTTTTCGCACAACATCCCACGTTAGGAGCAACATAATCCTACGAATTGCCAGTATATAGGGCATAACGGCCAGCGACGACCGCGCATTCACGAATATCTGTGTGGATTTTGTATCGCTTTCGGCGTAGCTCGGCAATTTGCTATCTTCGCCTGTCTCCAATCCAGAAGCCGCGCGCCAAGCGGCCTGCATGCCCTACAAAGAGAACAACGAGCGATGACTTCCGTGCCCAGCAGTATCGAGCAGCCCTCGCGGCCGCTGACCCGCAGCGACTACAAGACCCTCTCACTGTCCGCCCTGGGCGGTGCGCTGGAGTTCTACGATTTCATCATCTTCGTGTTCTTCGCCACGGTGGTGGGCAAGTTGTTCTTCCCGGCCGACATGCCCGAGTGGCTGCGGCTGATGCAAACGTTCGGCATCTTCGCCGCCGGCTACCTGGCGCGGCCGCTGGGCGGCATCATCATGGCCCATTTCGGCGACTTGCTCGGGCGCAAGAAGATGTTCACCCTGAGCATCTTCATGATGGCCCTGCCGACTTTGATCATGGGCCTGCTGCCGACGTATGCGCAGATCGGCATGTGGGCACCGATCCTGCTGTTGCTGATGCGTGTGATCCAGGGCGCGGCAATCGGCGGCGAAGTACCGGGCGCATGGGTGTTCGTCTCTGAACACGTGCCGGCTCGCAACACCGGCTATGCCTGCGGCACCCTGACCGCCGGCCTGACCGCCGGCATTCTGCTGGGCTCGCTGGTAGCGACCCTGATCAACAGCGTGTACAGCGCGGAAGAAGTGGCTGACTACGCCTGGCGTATCCCGTTCCTGCTTGGCGGTGTGTTCGGCCTGTTCTCGGTGTACCTGCGCCGCTGGCTGCACGAAACCCCGGTGTTCGCCGAAATGCAGCAACGCAAGGCACTGGCCGAGGAGTTGCCACTGCGCGCCGTGCTGCGTGACCACCGTGGTCCGATCATCCTGTCGATGCTGCTGACCTGGATGCTTTCGGCCGGCATCGTGGTGGTCATCCTGATGACCCCGGCGCTGCTGCAGAGCTTCTACCACATCAGCCCGACCGACTCGCTCAAAGCCAACAGCCTGGCCATCGTGTTGCTCAGCTTCGGCTGTATTGGTGCCGGCAGCCTGGCCGACCGCTATGGTGCGGGCCGGGTATTCGTGATCGGTAGCCTGCTTTTGCTGGCCAGCTCCTGGAGCTTCTACCACAGCCTGCCGACCCGCCCCGAGTTGCTGTTCCCACTGTATGCCGTGACCGGCCTGTGCGTGGGTGTGATTGGCGCGGTGCCTTATGTGATGGTCAAGGCATTCCCGGCGGTGGTGCGTTTCAGCGGGTTGTCGTTCTCGTACAACGTGGCCTACGCCATCTTTGGCGGCCTGACGCCGATGGTGGTGACCGCACTGCTGAAGGTGAGCCCGATGGCGCCTGCCTACTACGTGGCAGGCCTGTGCGCCGTCGGTCTGGCCGTGGGCCTGTACCTGCTCGCCAACAAGCGCTGATCTGCGCTTCGGCTACTGGCCTCTTCGCGGCTAAAGCCGCTCCTACAGGGTTTTGCACAAGCCTCAAGGCCGACACCAAACCTGTAGGAGCGGCTTTAGCCGCGAAGAGGCCAGACCTGCTTCCCGTGATGGCCTTTCATCCAATTGTCACAATGAAGTCATATCGTATTCATGCGGCCTGCCGATACTTGGGCCCGTTCCATCCAACACCCCAATATTCCTGCTAGGAGCAAGGCATGAAACTGAAGCGTTTGATGGCGGCCCTTACCTTTGCCGCCGCTGGCGTTGCAACCGCCAACGCGGTAGCCGCTGTCGATCCTGCGATCCCGACCTACACCAAGACCACCGGTGTTTCGGGCAACCTCTCCAGCGTTGGTTCCGACACCCTCGCGAACCTCATGACTCTGTGGGCCGAGGCCTACAAAAAGGAATATCCGAACGTAAACATCCAGATCCAGGCTGCCGGCTCCTCTACCGCGCCACCCGCGCTGACCGAAGGCACCGCCAACCTCGGCCCGATGAGCCGCAAGATGAAGGACGTCGAGCTGCAAGCCTTCGAGCAGAAGTACGGCTACAAGCCGACCGCCATCCCGGTCGCCGTCGACGCTCTGGCCGTGTTCGTGCACAAGGACAACCCAATCAAGGGCCTGACCATGGCTCAGGTCGACGCCATCTTCTCCTCCACTCGCCTGTGCGGTGGCAAGGCCGAGATCAAGACTTGGGGCGACGTCGGTGTGACCGGCGACCTGGCCAACAAGCCAATCCAGCTGTTCGGCCGCAACTCGGTATCGGGCACCTACGGCTACTTCAAGGAAGAAGCCCTGTGCAAAGGCGACTTCAAGCCTAACGTCAACGAACAGCCTGGCTCGGCTTCGGTCGTGCAGTCGATCAGCTCCTCGCTGAACGGCATCGGCTACTCGGGTATTGGTTACAAGACCGCCAGCGTCAAGACCGTAGCCCTGGCCAAGAAAGAAGGCGGCGAGTTTGTTGAAGACAACGAAGCCAACGCCCTGAACGGCACCTACCCGCTGTCGCGCTTCCTGTACGTCTACGTCAACAAGGCGCCGAACAAGCCTCTGGCTCCGCTGGAAGCCGAGTTCGTCAAGCTGGTGCTGTCGCAAGCGGGCCAGCAGGTGGTGGTGAAGGATGGCTACATCCCGCTGCCGGCCAAAGTCGTCGACAAGACCCTGGCTGACCTGGGCCTGTCGCACGCCGGTAACGTTGCAAAGAAGTAAGTAATTAAGAGGAGGCCGGTGCCACAGCCCGGCCTCTTCCACGAATTTCCAGTCCGAAGCCAGGTTCCCTGTGCGGCGGGCTTTCGCGCGTCACCACTTTGTAATGTTTTTGTCACACGGGACCGCTAGGGTGTGCGCATGAATGATCTGGCCAATTCCAACATGACCCAAAACTCCCAGCCCGTGCGCATTGATTTCAATACGCCCGAGTTGCAACGCAAGCGCCGCATGCGCGCGCTCAAGGACCGCCTGACCCGCTGGTATGTGCTGGTAGGCGGGCTTGCCGTATTGGCGGCAATCACGTTGATCTTCTTCTACCTGGCTTATGTGGTGTTGCCACTGTTCCAGGGCGCCGAGCTGACCAGCAAGAAAGCCCTGGAGCCGACATGGCTGCAGCAGGATGCCGGTAAGCCACTGATGATCGCGCTTGAAGAGCAGAATCAGGTGGGGATGCGTGTTTCGGACAAGGGCCAGGCATTGTTCTTCGATACCAAGACCGGTAACGAACTCAAGCGTGTCGAGCTACCCGTGCCGGCAGACACCCAGGTCACGTCCATCAGTACTGACCAGCCGGGCAGCGCGCTGGTGGTGCTGGGCCTGTCCAATGGCCAGGCGCTGGTTTTCCAGCACACCTACAAGATCACCTACCCGGACAACAAGAAAACCATCACCCCTGGCATCGACTACCCTTACGGCGAGCAATCGTTCGTGCTCGACGAACAGGGGCGTGCGCTGGACCACGTCAGCGTCAACGTCAATGGCGACACCCTGCTGCTGGCCGGTTCTACTGGTGCTCACCTGCAGGTGGTCGAGCTGACCCGCACGGAAAACATGATGACCGAAGAGGTCACCACCGAGCAGAACCGCATCGAACTGCCGCAAATGACCGAGACGGTGAAGAATATCTTCATCGACCCACGCCAGCACTGGCTGTACGTGATCAACGGCCGTGCCACGGCCGACGTGTTCAGCCTGCGCGACAAGAGCCTCAACGGCCGTTACAAGTTGTCTGATAGCGCCGACACCGACATCACTGCCACAGCCCAGCTGGTTGGCGGCATTTCGCTGATCATCGGTGATTCCAAGGGGGGGCTGGCCCAGTGGTTCATGGCCCGCGACCCGGATGGCGAATCGCGCTTCAAGCAGATCCGTACCTTCCAGATGGGCAAGGCGCCGATCGTGCAGATCGACGCCGAAGAGCGCCGCAAGGGCTTCATCGCCCTGGACGCCGAAGGCAAACTGGGCGTGTTCCACAGCACTGCACACCGAACCCTGCTGGTAGAGCCGGCTGCCGAAGGCCCTGGTACGCTGGCCCTGTCGCCACGCGCCAACCGCATCATCATCGAAGAAGGCGGCAAGTTGTTGCCGTTGAGCCTGCGCAACCCGCACCCGGAAATTTCGTTCAGCGCGCTATGGGGCAAGGTGTGGTACGAGAACTACGACGAGCCGAAATACGTCTGGCAATCGACCGCGTCAAACACTGACTTCGAGCCCAAACTGAGCCTGTCGCCGCTGACCTTCGGAACCCTGAAGGCCGCGTTCTACGCCATGATCCTGGCCGCCCCGCTGGCCATTGCCGCAGCCATCTACACCGCCTACTTCATGGCCCCGCGCATGCGCCGCAAGGTCAAGCCGGTGATCGAGCTGATGGAAGCGATGCCGACGGTGATCCTCGGCTTCTTCGCCGGCCTGTTCCTGGCCCCGTACCTGGAAGGCCACCTGCCCGGTGTGTTCAGCCTGTTCCTGCTGATGCCGATCGGTATCCTGCTGGCCGGCTTCTTCTGGAGCCGGTTGCCGGAGTCGATCCGCCTGCGTGTACCGGATGGTTGGGAAGCGGCGATCCTGATTCCGGTCATCCTGTTCACCGGCTGGTTCGCCCTGACCATGAGCCCGCATCTGGAAAGCTGGTTCTTCGGCGGCGACATGCGCCTGTGGATCACTAACGATTTAGGCATCACCTACGACCAGCGCAACGCCCTGGTAGTCGGTATCGCCATGGGCTTCGCGGTCATCCCGAACATCTACTCGATTGCCGAAGATGCCGTGTTCAGTGTGCCGCGCAGTCTGACCCTGGGCTCGCTGGCACTGGGCGCGACGCCTTGGCAGACCCTGACTCGCGTGGTCATCCTCACTGCCAGCCCGGGCATCTTCTCGGCGTTGATGATCGGCTTGGGCCGTGCGGTCGGCGAGACCATGATCGTGCTGATGGCCACCGGCAACACACCGGTGATGGAGATGAACCTGTTCGAGGGCATGCGCACCCTGGCCGCCAACGTGGCCGTGGAAATGCCGGAGTCGGAAGTCGGTGGCAGCCACTATCGCGTGCTGTTCCTGGCCGCCCTGGTGCTGCTGATGTTCACCTTCATCATGAATACCTTGGCCGAGCTGATTCGCCAGCGTCTGCGCAAGAAATACTCGTCGCTTTGATAGAAAGGTAGCGATCCGTGAAAAAGGATTCCCTCAAAGGCTGGTTCAAGAGCGGCGCCCCAGGCGTCTGGATGAGCGGCGGCGCGGTGGCCATGGCCGTGATCATGACCGTCGGCCTGCTGGCGGTGATCGCCGTGCGCGGCCTGGGCCACTTCTGGCCAGCCGATCTTGTCCAGGCCACCTACAAGGTGCCAGGCCAGGCCGATCACGTCGTCATTGGCGAAGTGGTGCAGAAGGAGGAAGTACCCCGAGCTCGTCTGAAGGGGGCTGGCCTGCCAGTGCCTGACCAGGGCCCGGAGTTCATGACCCGCGAGCTGATCAAGGTGGGTAACCGCGACCTCTACGGCAGCGACTTTACCTGGGTGGTCGGCGACTGGCTGGTCGACGAACAGCGCCCGGCTGACCTGATGGCCCTTGAGCGCCGCGAGTGGGGCAACTTCTATGGCTACCTGGTCAGCGTCAAGGAACAAGGCCGCGTGGTTGCCGAAGGCCCCGCTGCCTGGAACGAACTGCAGGCCCGCCTCAAGCGTGCCAACCAGCTCAACAGCGAGCTGCAGCAGCTGGAGAAAAAGGACATCGGTGCCATCAACCATGGCCTTGAGCGCCTGCGCTTGCAAGCGCGCAAGCTGGAGCTGGACGGCAAGCTGGACGCCGCCGCCCAGGCCGACATGGACGCCGACCGTGCCGAACTCAACAGCCGCTACAAGGCTATCGAAGACCGCCTGACCGGCCTGCACCAGGCGTTCTCCCGCGACAGCCTGGTGGCCCGGGATGGCAACGGCCGTGAAGTGGAAATCAACCTGAGCAAGGTGGTGCATGCCGTTCAGCCGAACGGCATGTCGGCGCTCACCAAGTTGGGCACCTACTTCGGCAAGGTCTGGGAGTTCCTCAGCGACGACCCGCGTGAAGCCAACACCGAGGGCGGTATCTTCCCGGCCATCTTCGGTACCGTGATGATGACCCTGATCATGGCCGTGATCGTTACCCCGTTCGGCGTGCTGGCTGCCGTGTACCTGCGTGAATACGCCAGGCAGGGCCCGGTCACCCGGCTTATCCGCATTGCGGTGAACAACCTGGCCGGTGTTCCTGCGATCGTCTACGGTGTGTTCGGTCTGGGCTTCTTCGTCTATGTGCTGGGCGGCTCGATCGACCGCCTGTTCTTCCCCGAAGCGCTGCCGGCGCCGACCCTGGGTACCCCGGGCCTGCTGTGGGCATCGCTGACCCTGGCATTGCTGGCGGTGCCGGTGGTGATCGTGGCCACCGAAGAAGGCCTGGCGCGAATCCCGCGCACCGTGCGTGAAGGCTCGCTGGCGTTGGGCGCAACCAAGGCCGAGACCCTGTGGAAAATCGTCCTGCCCATGGCCAGCCCGGCCATGATGACCGGCATGATCCTCGCCGTGGCCCGTGCCGCCGGCGAAGTGGCGCCGCTGATGCTGGTCGGTGTGGTGAAGCTGGCGCCGTCGCTGCCGGTGGATGGAAACTACCCGTACCTGCACCTGGACCAGAAGATCATGCACCTGGGCTTCCACATCTATGACGTCGGCTTCCAGAGCCCGAACGTCGAAGCCGCGCGGCCGCTGGTTTATGCCACTGCGCTGCTGCTGGTGCTGGTGATCGCGACCCTCAACCTCTCTGCCGTGTGGATTCGCAACCACCTGCGCGAGAAGTACAAGGCGCTGGACGGCTGACCCTGATTGCAAGCGTGCCGCCCGTAAGCCGGGCGGCCCTTTGAAACGACTTGATAGCGTATGGAGTTGACCATGCAGCAAGATTCCCACACCCATGGCATCGACATGTCTGCCCTGGGCCGCAACAAGCAGAGCCTGCGGATGGCTGAAGAAACCGTGGCCATCGAAGTGCCGGGCCTGAGCCTGTTCTATGGCGACAAGCAAGCGCTGTTCGACGTGCAGATGAACATCCCGAAGCAGCGCGTGACCGCCTTCATCGGCCCATCCGGCTGCGGCAAGTCGACCCTGCTGCGCACCTTCAACCGGATGAACGACCTGGTTGACGGTTGCCGTGTGGAAGGTGCCATCAACCTGTACGGCAACAATATCTACCGCAAGGGCGAAGACGTTGCCGAACTGCGCCGGCGTGTGGGCATGGTGTTCCAGAAGCCGAACCCGTTCCCCAAGACCATCTACGAGAACGTGGTCTACGGCCTGCGCATCCAGGGCATCAACAAGAAGCGCGTGCTCGATGAAGCCGTCGAGTGGGCGTTGAAGGGCGCGGCCTTGTGGGATGAGGTCAAGGACCGCCTGCACGAGTCGGCGCTGGGCCTGTCCGGTGGCCAGCAGCAGCGTCTGGTCATCGCCCGCACCATTGCCGTTGAACCGGAGGTGCTGCTGCTTGACGAACCCTGCTCGGCGCTGGACCCGATCTCGACCTTGAAGGTCGAAGAACTGATCTATGAATTGAAATCCAAGTACACCATCGTCATCGTGACCCACAACATGCAGCAAGCGGCGCGTGTTTCGGATTACACCGCGTTCATGTACATGGGCAAACTGGTCGAATTCGGTGATACCGATACCCTGTTCACCAACCCGGCGAAGAAGCAGACGGAAGACTACATCACCGGTCGCTACGGCTAAGCGCCGCTCGCGAAACAGGCACCTCGGTGTCTGGCACCGGCGTTGCCGGTGTTCGCGGGTGAACCCGCTCCTACAGGGCCGCGCTACCAAAGGACAAAACGATGATCAACAAAGAAAGCCTTACCCATCACATTTCCCAGCAGTTCAACGCCGAGCTCGAAGAGGTGCGCAGCCACCTGCTGGCCATGGGCGGGCTGGTGGAAAAGCAGGTCAACGACGCGGTTACCGCGCTGATCGAAGCCGACTCTGGTCTGGCCCAGCAGGTGCGCGAGGTTGACGAGCAGATCAACCAGATGGAGCGCAACATCGACGAGGAGTGCTTGCGCATCCTCGCCCGCCGCCAGCCAGCGGCCTCGGACCTGCGCCTGATCATCAGCATTTCCAAGTCGGTGATCGACCTGGAACGCATCGGTGACGAGTCGACCAAGATCGCCCGCCGCGCCATCCAGCTGTGCGAAGAGGGCGAGTCGCCGCGTGGTTATGTCGAGGTTCGCCACATTGGCGACCAGGTGCGCAACATGGTCCGGGATGCGCTGGATGCCTTTGCCCGCTTCGACGCCGACCTGGCGCTGTCGGTGGCCCAGTACGACAAGACCATCGACCGCGAATACAAGACCGCGCTGCGTGAGCTGGTGACCTACATGATGGAAGACCCGCGCTCTATCTCGCGGGTGCTGAGCGTGATCTGGGTGCTGCGCTCGCTGGAGCGTATTGGCGACCATGCGCGCAACATCTCCGAACTGGTGATCTACCTGGTGCGCGGCACCGACGTGCGCCACATGGGCCTCAAGCGCATGACGGCAGAAGTGCAGGGCACTGCTGTCGCCAACGGCGAAAAGGCTAATGTTCCGGGTGAATCTGACGATAAGTAAGGTTGCTCCCGAGCATCGACGCCCGGCCTTGGCCGGGCGTTTTCGTTTGCGGTCGAGAGCCGGCAGGCACCCGCGAACGATGTGAAGAAGTCCCGGCGTGACCAGGTTGTAGCAAGTGGCCATCATTGGCAGTAGGCTAGTCGGGATTCAAAAGGAGTATCGATGAGTAAAGTGAATGTGCTGGTCGTGGATGACGCCCCGTTTATCCGTGATCTGGTCCGCAAGTGTCTGCGTAATGCCTTCCCGGGTATGGCCATCGACGACGCTATCAACGGTCGCAAGGCCATGGCCATGCTCGGCAAGGAAGCGTTCGACCTGGTCCTGTGCGACTGGGAAATGCCGGAAATGTCTGGCTTGGAATTGCTGACCTGGTGCCGTCAGCAGCCTGCACTGAAGAACCTGCAGTTCATCATGGTGACCAGCCGTGGCGACAAGGAGAACGTCATTCAGGCGATCCAGGCGGGTGTTTCCGATTTTGTAGGCAAGCCGTTCACCAACGAGCAACTGCTGACCAAGGTAAAGAAAGCCCTGACCAAGATCGGTAAGCTCGACAGCCTGATGGCCATCGGCCCGGCGCGAGCCAACCCGGCGTTTGCCAACGACTCGTTGAACGCGCTGACTGCGGGCAAGCCCGAAGCGGTCAAGGTGGCGGCGCCGACACCGGCACCGGCCAAGCCTTTGGTCGCGGCGCCCGCACCTGCCGCCCCCGCGCCGAGCGGCCGTGGCCAGGGCCAGCTGCGCCTGGCCAGTGGCATGCAGCCATGCGTGATCAAGGCGTTGAGCCTGAAAGAGGCACTGCTGGTGGTACGCCGCAGCGAAGCGCTGCCACAGGTGCTGGAAGGTGCGGTGCTGGACCTGGAGCAGGGCGAAAGTGCCGAAGTCGCTCGCCTGAACGGCTACCTGCATGCTGTCGCGGCGCTGGAGCCAAAACCTGACAGTGACTGGTTGCAGTTGACGTTCAAGTTTGTCGACCAGGATGCCCAGAAGCTCGACTACCTGTCTCGGTTGATTGCCCGCGGCACAGCGCAGAAGCACTTCACCCCCGGTGCCTGACCCCGGCCCCGCGCCATGCTTTGGGCAGGAGCAGCACAAGGCTGCTTCTGCCCAAGCCCGAGTTGCCCCATCCGACCAACTGCAATACCTACCGTAAAACCCGCTGCTAGGCTTCGACAGATCATAACTGTCAAAAAGCCACTATCATGCCCGCGCGCCTGCTGCTGTTCTGTGCATTGCTCATGGCCTCAGCGTCGAGCCAGGGCGTGACCCTCTACAAGATCACCGACGATTCCGGTGTCATCTCCTATTCCGATCGACCTGGCCCCGGCGCCAAGCCCTTGGTGTTGCTCGAGCCCATGGTCGAAACGCTCGAAGGCCAGGTACTGCTGAACGCGAAAACCTTCGACGGTGGCGTGAGCTTTTCGGCACGAAACGAGCTGCATGTGCCGGTAGAGGTAGAGTTGCGGCTGGACAACCTGGTCAACGCACAAGGCGGCGATGCCCCGCGCATCGTGCGCCGGCTGCTGCCGCCGCGCACCACGCAGATGCTAAGTGTGCTCAGGGGGCGGCCCGGGCTGCTGCTGAACTACCGTTCGACCCTGCTGCAGGCCATGGGTGACCCGGGTAAACGGCCCCAGGGCTTCCGCTATGCGTTCCCGTGGATTGGCGGGCCGTTCCGCGTCACTCAGGGCCCCAATGGCCGCGTCAGCCATTTTGGACCCAAAGGGCGCTACGCCATGGATATCGCCATGCCCGAAGGCACGCCCATCATCGCAGCGCGGGAAGGGGTGGTGGTGAAGACGCAGAACAGCCAGAGCGGGCGCGGCCCCAACCCCTCGGGTAACTTTGTCAGGATTTTGCACCCGGATGGCACCATGGGCGTATACCTTCACCTGATGCGTGGTTCGGTGGTGGTGGCGGAGGGGCAACGGGTACGGCAGGGCCAGATGCTGGCCAAGTCGGGAAATACCGGCAACAGCACTGGGCCGCACCTGCATTTTGTGGTGCAGCGCAATGTGGGGTTGGCGCTGGAATCGATACCTTACCGCTTCGACAGACCGATCAGCGGATTGCCGGATTTCACTGCCGGCAACCCCTGACCGATTTGGCCATCAATCCAGCTTCAGCACTTTGGCCAGGACGATCTTGGGCCCTTTCATCTTCTTGATGATGATGCGCAGCCCTTCGACCTCCAGCACTTCCTCTTCTTCAGGCACGCGCTTGAGCGTCTCGTAGATCAACCCGGCCAGGGTTTCGGCCTCGATGTGGTCAAGGTCGATACCCAGCAGGCGCTCGACCTTGAACAGTGGGGTGTCGCCACGCACCAGCAGCTTGCCCGGCTGGTAGGCGAGAATGCCACGCTCGGTCTTGCGGTGCTCGTCCTGGATGTCGCCTACCAGCACTTCCAGCACGTCTTCCATGGTCAGGTAGCCGATCACCTTGCCATCGGCTTCCTCGACCAGCACGAAGTGCGCGCCGCCCTTACGGAACTGCTCCAGCAACTGTGCCAGCGGCATGTGCCGCGACACGCGTTCGAGTGGCCGGGCAAGGTCCTCCAGGTCGATGGTCTCTGGCAAGTGCTCCAGCTCAGCCAGCTCCAGCAGCAGGTCCTTGATGTGCAGCAGGCCGGTGAATTCTTCGCGCTCGGCGTCGTACACCGGGTAGCGGCTGAACTTGTGGCGGCGCACCAGGCCCAGGATCTGCTTCAGAGGCGCATGGGCGTCGATGCTGATCATGTCCTCACGCGAGTTGGCCCAGTCGACCACTTCCAGCTCGCCCATTTCCACGGCCGAGGCCAGCACGCGCATGCCTTGGTCGCTTGGGTCCTGACCACGGCTGGAGTGCAGGATCAGCTTGAGTTCTTCGCGGCTGTAGTGGTGCTCGTGGTGCGGGCCAGGCTCGCCCTGGCCAGCAATGCGCAGGATGGTGTTGGCGCTGGCATTGAGCAGGTAGATGGCCGGGTACATCGCCCAGTAGAACAGGTAAAGCGGCACGGCGGTCCACAGCGACAGCAGCTCTGGCTTGCGGATAGCCCAGGACTTGGGGGCCAGCTCGCCGACGACGATGTGCAGGTACGAGATGACGAAGAAGGCGACGAAGAACGAGATCGCCTTGACCAGCTCGGCGCTGTCCACGCCGAAATAGGCCAGCAATGGTTCCAGCAGGTGGGCGAAGGCGGGCTCACCCACCCAGCCCAGGCCCAGCGAGGCGAGGGTAATGCCCAATTGGCATGCCGACAGGTAGGCGTCGAGCTGGTTGTGAACCTTGCGCAGGATGTTGCCACGCCAGCCGTGCTTTTCGGCGATGGCCTCTACGCGTGTAGCGCGCAGCTTGACCATGGCGAACTCCGCAGCAACGAAGAAGCCGTTGAGCAGCACCAGCAGGAAGGCAAAGATGATCATGCCGAAGTCGGCGAATAACGAGGTGAGGCTAATACCAGAGGAAGGGTCCATGATGGAGTTTTTACGGGGTCCGTCTTTGAGATAGAGAGAAAAAAAGTGCCAGCTTTTGCTGGCACAGGGGATCCAATGTAGCGGCTGGGGCCGTAAAAGCAAAGGGCAGCGGACTCATGGCAGTCCCTGTGGGAGCAGGCATGCCCGCGAAGGCCCGCGCAGCAGCCCCAATCTCAAGCCTTTTCGTTGGCCAATTGTGCTGGCGGAAAGTGACAGGTAAAGGTGCTGCCATGCCCCGGTACACTGCTGATTTCCAGCTTGCCGCGGTGGCGCATCAGCACATGCTTGACGATTGCCAGCCCCAGCCCGGTACCGCCGGTATTCGATGCACGGCTGGAGTCTACCCGGTAGAAGCGCTCGGTCAGGCGTGGCAAGTGCTTGGCATCGATGCCCACCCCCGAGTCCTGCACCGACAGGTGTGCGCCCTGGGCATCGGCCCACCAGCGGATGCGGATGTTGCCTTCGTCCTGGGTGTACTTGACTGCATTGAACACCAGATTGGAAAAGGCACTGCGCAGTTCCGACTCGCTGCCCTTCAGCTTGATGCCAGGCGCAGCTTCCAGGCTGATGCGCTGGTTGCGCGGCCCGGACAGGGCCTGGGCGTCGTTCTTGATGGCGGCGAGCAGGGCATCGACTGCCACCGGCTGGTTGTCCGATGGGTAATCGGTGGCTTCCAGTTTGGCCAGTAGCAACAAATCGTTGAGCAGGGTTTGCATGCGCGAGCCTTGCTGGCTCATCTGCTGCAGGGCGCGGCTCCACCGCGGGTTCACGTCCTCGACGTTGTCCAGCAGGGTTTCCAGGTAGCCGGTGATTACCGTCAGCGGCGTGCGCAGCTCGTGGGACACGTTGGCGACGAAGTCCTTGCGCATCTGTTCCAGCTGGTGAATGCGGGTGACATCGCGCACCAGCATCAGGTGTTCATTGTTGCCGTAGCGGGTGATGTGCAACTGCACTCGCATGCGGTCATTGATCGGCGAAGGGATTTCCAGCGGTTCGAGGTAGTTTTCTGCCTCGAAGTACTCTTTGAAGAGCGGGTGGCGCACCAGATTGGTCACTTGCTGGCCGCCGTCCTGTGGGGTCTTGAAGCCCAGCAGAGTCTCGGCGGCGCGGTTCCACCATTCCAGGTTGCCGTCGCTGTCGAGCATGATCACCGCGTCACGCAGCGCAGCGGTGGACTCCTGCACCCGGTCGATCACTGCCTGCAGGCGGCCCCGTACGCGCTGGTCGCGGCGTTGCAGGTGGTAGATGCTATCGAATACCTCGCCCCACAGGCCGTAGCCATCGGGCGGTGCTTCGTCGGGTTGGTGATTGCGCAGCCAGTCGTGCAAGCGCAGCAGTTGCTTGAGGGTCCAGCCCAGATAGAGCGCCAGGCCAATGGCCAGGCTCCAGCCGTAGTAGCCGCTGACCAGCCCGCCGATCAGGCAGACGGTAATCAGCAACAGCAGATGGCGAATCAGGGTTGCGTGCCAGTTCTGGTTCAATTGACGGTCCTTGTACAACGACGTGCAGCTTGGCGCTCGGGAACTCGATCAGCTCTTGGTCGAGAAACGGTAGCCAGTGCCCCGGACGGTTTGTACCAGATTCTCGTAAGCTTCACCCAATGCCTTGCGCAGGCGACGGATGTGCACGTCGACGGTACGTTCCTCGACATAGACGTTGCCGCCCCACACCTGGTCCAGCAGTTGGCCGCGGGTATAGGCGCGCTCCTGGTGGGTCATGAAAAACTGCAGCAGGCGGTATTCGGTAGGGCCCATCTCGGCCGGCTTACCGTCGATGGTCACACGGTGGCTGATCGGGTCGAGCAGCAGGCCGCCGACCTCGATCGGCGCCTCGCTGTCGCTCGGGCCGGTGCGGCGCAGCACGGCTTTCAGTCGCGCTACCAGTTCACGCGGCGAGAACGGCTTGGTGATGTAGTCGTCGGCGCCCACTTCCAGGCCCTGGATCTTGTTGTCTTCTTCACCCTTGGCGGTGAGCATGATGATCGGAATATCACCGGTCAGCTCGTCGCGCTTCAGGCGGCGGGCCAGCTCGATGCCGGAGGTGCCCGGCAGCATCCAGTCGAGCAGGATCAGGTCCGGTTTGCGGTCGACGATGATCGCGTGGGCCTGTTGGGAGTTTTCCGCTTCCAGGCAGTCATAGCCGGCCATTTCCAGGGCAACGGCGATCATCTCGCGAATGGGCGCTTCGTCGTCGACGATCAGAATGTTCCTGCCTACCATGCTCAAAACCTCTCCTGGATTCGGTGTCTTGGCCCGCATTAGATAACGGAATTATTGCAGCTGTGTGACAGGGTGTTGGCCGTTCTGGCGACATTCCGTGACTGAACTAGGCTACAGAGGGCCGCTTTGATGGCAACCCGAACTCATTTCCCCCCCGAAACAATGGTGAATCCAATGACACGACATACGCTGAGCTGGATGGCCCTTTTCACTGCGTTGGCGCTGCCGGGGGTGGCGTTGGCCCACCATGCCATGGAGAAGGATGGCATGTGGGTCGATCATGCCGGCATGACCCTGTACACCTTTGACAAGGATGCGGGTGGCAAGTCGATGTGCAATGGCGAGTGCGCCAAGAACTGGCCACCGTTGATGGTCAAGAAAGAAGACGAAGCACCGAAGGATAAATGGACCCATGTAACGCGTGACGACGGTTCGATGCAGTGGGCTTACGACGGCAAGCCGCTGTATACCTTCATCAAGGACAAGAAGGCCGGTGACATGACCGGTGACGGCATGAAAGACGTCTGGCACGTTGCCAAGCCTTGAGATAGCCGGGGCCGCTGTGCGGCCCATCGCGACACAAGGCCGCTCCCACATGGTTCGACGTACGCCGATCAATGTGTGCGGCCTTGTGTCGCGATGGGCTGCGCAGCAGCCCCAAACTACTCAGCGCAACGCGTAATCCAGCACCACCCCGATAAACACCAGCATCCCCGCCCAGTGGTTGTGCAGAAACGCCTTGAAGCACGATTCCCGGTCCAGCTTGCGCGTTGACCAGTATTCCCAGGCAAAGCAAGCCGCCGCACCCAGCAACCCAAGGTGGAACCAGCCACCCAGGTCGAAGCGGCTACCGGCCAGCAACAGGCAGCCCAGCGACAGCAACTGCAGGGTCAGGATGATGCTGCGATCAGCGTCGCCGAACAGGATCGCAGTGGATTTCACACCAATTTTCAGGTCGTCATCGCGGTCGACCATGGCGTAATAGGTGTCATAACCCACCGTCCACAGCAGGTTGGCGATATACAGCAGCCAGGCGCCGGCCGGCAACTCACCGCCAGCGGCTGTGAAAGCCATGGGAATGCCCCACGAATACGCCGCCCCCAGCACCACCTGCGGGTAGTAGGTGTAGCGCTTCATGAACGGGTAGCAGAACGCCAAGGCCACCGCCCCGAACGACAGCCAGACGGTGCGGTTGTTGGTGCACAGCACCAGCAGGAAACTCACCCCGACCAGAATCGCGAACAGTGTCAGCGCCTCGCGTGGCCGCACCCGGCCACTGGCCAGGGGGCGGTCGGCGGTCCGCTTGACGTGGCCGTCAACCTTGCGGTCGGCAAAGTCGTTGATGCAGCAGCCGGCCGCGCGCATCAGCACCACACCAAGGCCGAAGATGAGCACATTGGCCAGGGTGGGTGACCCATTGCCGGCAATCCACACTGCCGACAGGGTCGGCCACAACAGCAGGTAGATGCCTATCGGCCGGTCCATGCGGCTGAGTTGGACGAAGTCCCAGGCCCGTGGGTGCAGGCGGTTGAGCGACTTTAGCAGTTGCAGGTACATCAGCGGTTTTCCTCCTTGGCCGCTTGCCACAATGCCGGCAGAAACACTTCTGCCACCAGCAGGTCCAGGCCGTTGCGCTCGAAGCGCGAGCGGCGGCCCCAAAGCGCCGCATGTGCAGCTTCGGACGGCAGCCAGGCCTGTGGATAAGTGCACACTTCGAGTGGATGACGGATGAACGCCTGGTCGCAGAACAGCAGCTCGCCCAGCGAGCGGCTGCCCAAGGATTCCAGGTCCAGACCGCCACGTTCCAGGGCGCTGCGGCTGGCCACGCTGCGGGCGAACACCCAAGGTTGGCCATGGCCGCGCAGGTACACTTCGCGCACCCAGCCTTCGGCGCCAGCAGCGATGCCCAGCGCCTGGCATTCGTCATCGCGCAGCGGTTGCCAGCCCTCGAACAGCGGGGTGACGGAAAAGTGATCGATGGACAGACGGGTCAGGCGGCGGGTCAGCGAGCCCTCGTCGAACAGCCAGTCAAGGGTGGGCTGGTCGATGTCGGTCGCCAGCTGTGAATACGGCAGCCACGCGACAGCGGCTGCTTGCGGGGATTCGTACGACACGTCGATATGCTTTGTTACAGCCAGAGAGGCGGCGAGCTTAGCATGATTGCCCCAACTGCTTGCATACTGCCGGCAGGGCCGCTACAAAGCCCCCACGCATTGCGCGCTGGCCCTGTTCGCGGGCAAGCCCGCCAGGCCTGCGCGGTCACTGTAGGCGCGGGCTTGCCCGCCAAGAGGCCATCAGCCGCAACACAAGCCCCAGCCTGAACCGAGGAAATAGACCTGATGAAAAAGTGGCAATGTATTGTCTGTGGCCTGATCTACGACGAAGCCGAAGGCTGGCCCGACGACGGCATCGCCCCCGGCACCCGTTGGGAGGATGTGCCTGAAGACTGGCTGTGCCCCGACTGCGGTGTCGGCAAAAGCGACTTTGAAATGATCTCCATCGGTTAATCGAGGAAAGCACGACATGACGTCCCCTGTGGTAATCATCGGTACCGGCCTTGCGGGCTACAACCTGGCCCGTGAATTTCGCAAGCTCGATGCGCAGACGCCGCTGTTGCTGATCACCGCCGACGATGGTCGTTCGTACTCCAAGCCGATGCTTTCCATGGGCTTTGCCAAGCAGAAGGACGCCGACGGCCTGTGCATGGCCGAGGCGGGCGCCATGGCCGAGCAATTGAACGCCGAGATCCGTACCCATACCCGCATCAGCGGCATCGACCCGGGCCACAAGCGGCTGTGGATCGGCGAAGAGGCCGTGGAATACCGCGACCTGGTGCTGGCCTGGGGGGCGCAGACCGTGCAGGTGCCGATCGAGGGTGACGGCGGCAATCTGGTATTCCCGATCAACGACCTGGAAGACTACGCACGCTTCCGTGCTGCCGCCGCTGGCAAGCAGCGAGTCCTGATCCTCGGCGCCGGCCTGATCGGCTGCGAATTCGCAAACGACATGAGCCTGGGCGGCTTCAAGGTCGACGTTGTGGCGCCGTGCGAACAGATCATGCCGACCCTGCTGCACCCGGCCGCTGCGGCGGCTGTGCAGGGTGGGCTGGAGGGCTTGGGTGTACGCTTCCACCTGGGGCCGGTGCTGACCCGTCTTCAGCAGGTGACTCAAGGCCTGGAGGCGCACCTGTCGGACGGCAGCGTGATCGCCTGCGACCTGGTGGTTTCGGCCATCGGCCTGCGCCCACGTACCGACCTGGCTGCCGCGGCCGGCCTGCAGACCAACCGTGGCGTAAGCGTAGACCGCGAGCTGCGTACTTCACACGCCAACATCTTTGCCCTTGGCGACTGTGCCGAAGTCGATGGCATCAACCTGCTGTACGTGATGCCGCTGATGAGCTGTGCCCGGGCGCTGGCGCAAACCCTGGCCGGCAAGCCGACGGCAGTTTCCTACGGGCCGATGCCTATCACCGTGAAAACCCCGGCCTGTCCGCTGGTGGTCTCGCCAGCGCCACAGGGCTGCGAAGGCATCTGGCAGGTAGAGGGGCAGGGCACTGACCTCAAGGTGCTCTGCCTTGATGCCGACGGCAAGTTGCTGGGCTACGCCCTGACCGGAGCGGCGGTGATGGAGAAGCTGGCGCTGAATCGTCAGTTGCCACCGGCTATGGCGTAAATAGCGCGCGTTCTGTCGGATTTATCCTGTTGTTGCCTGCACAATGGCCGCCCAGATACTGGCGCGGCCCCTGAGCTCGTGCCATTCTCACTCCCGTCTGCCGCAGATTAGAGCCTGCGGTGCCTTGAGCGCTGCTCCCAGAGGCAGCACGGCATAACAACAAGAATTCCGTCAAAGAGGCTTCACTATGCGCAAACCAGAACTCGCCGCCGTCATCGCCGATAAGGCTGATCTGACCAAGGAAAAGGCCAATCAGGTTTTGAACGCGATTCTCGACAGCATCACCGGTGCCCTGGACAAGGACACTGTGACCCTGGTCGGTTTCGGCACCTTCGAAAAACGTCATCGCGGTGCGCGTACCGGCAAGAACCCGCAAACTGGGGAACCGGTCAAGATCAAGGCCAGCAATACAGTGGCCTTCAAGCCTGGCAAGAACCTGCGTGACAGCGTTAACGCCCCCGCCAAGCCAGCCAAGAAAGGCAAGTGATCGCTCTCTGACAACCCCAGTGTCGGCCAAGCGGGCGCCCCAAGGCGCCCGTTGTGCTTTCTGCAGGCAAAATGTCTCGAACTTGCATAAATAGTTCTGGAAAAGGATAAACTGCGCGCCTTAGTCACTTTTCATTCGAGGCGCGTTGATGAAGTTCCGTTTTCTTCTCTGGGCCATGGGGCTGTTGATGGCCAGGGCCAGCCGTAATAACCCCGCATTCCAGCAGCAGCTCAAGGGCAAGGACCTGGTGTTCCAGATGCAGACCCTGGACGGCAAGGTCGCCCGGCACTTCATCGTCAACAACGAGCGCATCAGCAGCAAGGGCGGCGCGCACCCACAGCCGGCATTCGCCATTGCCTTCAAGGACGCCGCCTATGGCTTCGCCACCATGCAGGCGGGTAACAAGCAGCTGGCGTTCATGCAGGGGATTCAGGACAAGCACATCCAGATCAAGGGCAACCCGGCGCTGGTGATGTGGTTCCAGGGGTTGATGAAATACCTGAAACCGAAGAAGAAAGGCTGAAACCCAACGGGGATGCCGATGCTTTACCTGTGGGAGCGGGCGTGCCCGCGAAACAAGCGACGCGGTGCATGGCACCGGCTTTGCCGGTGTTCGCGGGCAAGCCCGCTCCCACAGTCCAATCGCGCCAGCTTTTAGAAATTGAGCAAGACAGTTGCTCCCACAGGCTATGTGTTAATGCTTAATGCGGTGCATGGAACTGCGAAGCCAGCTCACGCAACAGGTTCTCGGCTTCGAGCACCTTGTTCACCACATCCTCGGCCTTGTCCCGGGTAATGCTCAGGCGTTCCAGCAGTTCGTCAGGTATCTCTTCCTGCGGCCCTGAGCCTATACCTCGCGAGCGCAGCAGGCGGGTGGCCAGGCACACCAAGTTGGGGAACGCGAAATGTTCGCCGTCGTAGGCCGGATCGTGCTGGAAGCGCAAGGCAGTCGACAGCTCTTCTGGCATGTCCCACAGCTTCATCAGCCAGGCACCGATCTGTTCGCGGCTGATGCCCAGCAAGTGTTGCTCCACATAGGTGTGGTTCAAATGCGGGTTGACCTCAAGGTGGCGGCAAATCAGCGAGAAGTGCGGCGGGAACACGTGCGCCAGCAGCAGGTAGCCAAAGTTGTGCAGTAGCCCGGCCAGGTAAGTCAGCCCGGCCTCGGGGCGTTCTGCGCGCGGCATGGCGCGGGTCAGGCCTTCGATGATCGCGGCGGTGTAGATCGATTGTTGCCAGTAGGGCGTGGCCTGCTGCGGTTGGTCTTTGGGTAGGCTCAAGGTCTTGCCCAGCGCCAGGCCCAGGGCCAGGTTGATCACCAGGTCGAAACCCAGCACACGCACGATGGCGTCTTCCACCGAGCGGATCTTGCCCGGCGAACCATAGTAGGGCGATGCAGCCCAGCTCACCACCTGTGCCGCCAGCGCCGGGTCGGTTTCGACCACGCCGGTGATGTCGTCGATGCTGGCGTTGGGATCTACCCGCAGCTTGATGATCTTCTGCGCGGTGTCGGCGAGCGGTGGAATTTCGATGGTTTCTTCCAGGCGTTTCTGAATGCGCCGGGCAGTGAAGGCCTGGACCGCATCGGTGATTTCCCGGGTGTCGTCATCGGGGCGGTCGAGATTGGGACTGATCGCTTCGACTTGCTGGCCGAAGCTGCTGGCGCTGGCCTTGGCCAGCATGCGCTTGAAATGTGCGCGTTCGATTTCCAGCAACAGGCCGGCTTCGCCTGACTGGATAAAGACAGTTTCAGCGTCGAGCAGGCTCTTTTCGTACTGACATGGCGAGCTGGTCAGCGCCGGGATGCCCGGCAGGGCCTTGAGGTGGTGCTTGTCGAGCATCTGCTTCAGGCGCGGCACCGACACGGCGGTCAGCTTGCGCCCGGTCAGCTCGGCCAGCCGGTTGAGGTCCAGCAGGTGGCTCTGCGGGAACAGCACCATGAGGGCGCCGACCTCGTCGTCGAGAAGGACAGCCTGCACCCGCGAAGCCGCAGGCAGGTGCGAGTGTTCGACCACCTGGCGGTAGGGCACGCCGAGTTTGTCGAGCAGCAGCCTGATGACGGAGGGGGCGTGTGGGGTTGCGGTGTCCAGGGCAACTTCAGTCATGGTCCGTATCCACTGTATCTTTTAAACGCGAAGTATAACCAGCCTGCGAGCAAATCTGGATCCATTCTGGGACTAGCGTCACACTTGGCCATATTGTTGGCCGTGGCGCAGCCAGCGGTCCAGCAGCGGGCTGACGTGTTCCGGCCAGCGTGATACCAGAGCCTGGGCCGCATCGCGCACGGCCGGCAGCAGGTCGGCGTCGCGCATCAGGTCGGCGACCTTGAACTGCAGTAGACCGGTCTGGCGGGTGCCGAGCATCTCGCCCGGGCCACGCAGTTCAAGGTCTTTTTCGGCGATGATGAAGCCGTCGTTGGTCTCTCGCATGATCCCCAAGCGCTCGCGGCCGATCTGCGACAGCGGCGGGTGGTACAGCAGCACGCAATGGCTCACGGCGCTGCCCCGGCCAACCCTGCCTCGCAGCTGGTGCAACTGTGCAAGGCCCAGGCGCTCGGGGTTCTCGATGATCATCAGGCTGGCGTTGGGCACGTCCACGCCCACCTCGATGACCGTGGTGGCGACCAGAAGCTGCAGGTTGCCAGCCTTGAACTCGGCCATGATCTCGGCTTTTTCTGCCGGTTTCATGCGCCCATGGATCAACCCCACCTTCAGTTCACCCAGCGCACTGCCAAGCTCCTCATAGGTGCTTTCGGCGGCCTGGCAGGTGAGTTCTTCGGACTCTTCGATCAGCGTGCATACCCAATAGGCCTGGCGCCCCTCGGCGCAGGCGGCGCGTACCCGCTCGACCACTTCGAAGCGGCGGCTGTCGGCCACCAGCACGGTGTTCACCGGCGTACGCCCTGGCGGCAATTCGTCGAGCACCGAGGTGTCCAGGTCGGCGTAGGCGCTCATGGCCAGGGTGCGCGGAATAGGCGTGGCGGTCATGATCAATTGGTGCGGGCAAAGCTCGCCGGCCACGCCCTTCTTGCGCAGGGCCAGGCGTTGCTGTACGCCGAACCTGTGCTGTTCGTCGATGATCGCAAGGGCCAGGTGCTTGAACCTTACCTCTTCCTGGAACAGTGCGTGGGTGCCGACCACCATGGGTGCGCCGTTGGCGATCTGCTCCAGGGAGGCTGCCCGGGCCTTGCCCTTGAGTTTTCCGGCTAGCCAGGCGACTTCGATGCCCAGCGGTTCCAGCCAGCGCTTGAAGGTAATGTAGTGCTGCTCGGCGAGGATCTCGGTGGGTGCCATCAATGCCACCTGGTAGCCCGCCTCCAGCGCCTGCAACGCCGCCAGTGCAGCGACCACGGTCTTGCCGGCACCCACGTCGCCCTGCACCAGACGCATCATCGGTTCGTGCTGGCTAAGGTCGTAGGCAATTTCGTTGGCTACCCGCTGCTGCGCGCCGGTCGGCTGGAAGCCCAGGTTAGCCAGGTATTGCGCCTGCAGGCGCGTGGCCCTGGGCAGTACCGGCGCACGCAGGTTGCGCAGGCTTTCGCGCAGGCGTTGCTGCGACAGCTGATGGGTCAGCAATTCTTCGAAAGCCAGGCGATGCTGGGCCCAGTGCTGGCCTTCGGCAAGCTCTTCGAGGTCGGCGTCGGCCGGCGGGTTGTGCAGGTAGCGGATGGCTTCGTCCAGGGGTGCCAGCTGGTAGTCCCGGGCAAGTTCGTCAGGCAGCCAGTCGGGCAGGCTACGCGGGCCAAGCAGCGCAAGGCTCTGCTGGCACAACAGGCGCAGGCGTTGCTGGGTAAGGCCTTCGGTGGACGGGTAAATTGGCGTCAGGGTCTGCTCCACCGGTGGTGGTGGCTCGTTGCCGTTCAGCGCACGGTACTCCGGGTGGTAGATTTCCAGGCCCGAAGCGCCGGGGCGGGCTTCTCCGTAGCAGCGCAGGTGGGTGCCCCGCTTCAGGCCCTCTTTCTGCGCGTTGCTGAAGTGGTAGAAGCGCAATGTCAGCACACCGCTGCCGTCGCCCAGGCGCACCACCAGGCTGCGGCGCTTGCCCATGGTCACATCGGCACCACTGACCACACCCTCGATAACCGCATCCTGGCCGGGACGCAGCTGGCCGATTGGCACCACGCGCGTGCGGTCCTGGTAGCGCAGGGGCAGGTGGAACAACACGTCCTGCAGGTTTTCCAGGCCGACCTTGGCGAGTTTCTCCGCCATCGCCTCGCCCACACCTTTCAGTACTGTGACCGGGACCTTCGACAGCTCACTCATGACTCAGGCCGGTTGTTCCGCAGGGTTTTTGGCGACCGAGCAAAGGCGGATCGAATCGGCTAGGATCTCGATGGCCTTTGGCCGCGGGAAGCTGGCGCGCCAGGCGATGGCTACCGTGCGGAACGGTGCCGGTGCCGTCAGCGGGCGCACTTCGATGACGCCGGGGGCATAGTGATGGCTGTGCACTGCCGACAGCGGCAGGATCGATACGCCAAGGCCGGAAGCCACCATGTGACGGATGGTTTCCAGCGAGCTGGATTCGACCGTGGTGTGCCTTGAGCCTTCACCCCCCTTGTTCAGGGTAGGGCAGGCTTCCAGTACCTGGTCACGGAAGCAGTGGCCCTCACCAAGCAGCAACAGGCTCTTGTCATTGAGCATGGCGGTGTCGATGGTCTTTTTCGCCGTCCATGGGTGGTCGGCAGGCATCAGGGCGCAGAACGGTTCGTCGTATAGCGGTAGCGTCAGCACGTCGGCTTCGTTGAACGGCAGGGCGATGATCACCGCGTCCAGTTCGCCGTTGCGCAGCTTTTCGCGCAGTACGTGGGTGAAGTTTTCTTCGATGTACAGCGGCATTTGCGGCGCCACGCGGTGCAGTTGCGGGATCAGGTGCGGGAACAGGTAGGGGCCGACGGTGTAGATGGCGCCGACCTTGAGCGGAGCGGTCAGCTGATTCTTGCCGGCCTGGGCCAGCTCGCGAATGCCCTGGGCCTGCTCCAGTACCTTCTGCGCTTGGGCGACGATGTTTTCGCCGACCGGGGTCAGGCGTACTGCGCTTTTGCTGCGCTCGAAGATCAGAACGCCAAGCTCGTCCTCGAGCTTCTTCACACCGACCGACAGGGTGGGTTGGCTCACGTGACAGCGCTCGGCGGCATGGCCGAAGTGCTGTTCCTGGGCGAGTGTGACGATGTAGCGTAATTCTGTAAGGGTCATAACGTGCGTCCATGAAGTTGCGGGCCCAGCATAGCGGCTGCAATCGATAGACGCACGTTATCAGACTTGCCGAATTGTGACAGAAGCAAAAGTCTTAGCGGCGGTCCAGTGAGTAGACGAACGGTGCCACGACTTCAATCGTGCCATTGTTCAGCAACTCGGGTGGCGGCTTGGGTACCGTGCCGGCCCGACGGATCATTTCCAGGGTCGCCCGGTCCAGTGCGGCACTGCCTGAGCCACCGGCCATGGAGTACGACACGACCTTGCCTTCGGCGTCGACCACGAAGCGCAGGCGGTTCATGCCTTGCAGGCCGCGACGGCGCGCGTCTTCCGGGTAACGCTTGTACTTGGCAAGGTGGCGCAGCAGGTCGCTCTGCCAGGTTGGCAAGGCGTTGCTGTTGGACGCAATGCTCGGTGCCGGTGCCGCGGACTTCTGCGGTGGCGAGTTGCTGGGCGGTGCGTCCACCGTTTGCTCGGTGGGTGGTGCTTCCTTCGGCGGCTCAGGCTTTTTCTCGGGCTTGGGCGGCTGGGGCTTGGCCTTCGGCTTGGGCGGCTTGGGGATGGCGATCTTGGGCTTGGGCGCTTCTGCCAGCTTCGGCAACGGTGGTTCCTCGACCGGGGCCGGTGGCTGCGGAGCTGCCTTTGGGGGTGGTGGTGGCGCAGGCTCCGGCAACGGTGCCAGTTCGACCATCATCGCTGCCGGGGGCAGCTCGATGGCCTGTGGCACCGACCAGTTGAGCGTCAGCAGCACGGCGACCACGTGCACACCCAGCACGATCGCCAGGCTGCCACCGTAGCGCGCCATGTTAGAGCGCGTTTTCATCATTTCTTGGCTGCCGTCTCGAGACCTACCAGACCGACTTTCAGGTAGCCGGCCGCGCGCATGTTGTTCATCACTTCCATCAGGTCGCCGTAATCCACGCCTTTGTCAGCCTGGAAGAAGATGGTGGTTTCCTTGTCACCCTTGGTCTTGGCGTCGAGCATCGGGCCAAGCTGATCGGGTGCAGCAACCTGATCGTCGCCGACATACAGCTTCTGGTCGGCCTTGACGCTGACGAACACCGGTTTCTCCGGCCTTGGCGCCGGTTTGGCGGTTGAGGCCGGCAGGTCGACCTTGATGTCGACCGTAGCCAAGGGGGCGGCGACCATGAAGATGATCAGCAGCACCAGCATCACGTCGATGAACGGCGTAACGTTGATTTCGTGGTTTTCGGCGAGGTCGTCGCCACCTTCGTTGAGATGCAGGCCCATGGCTTACCCCACTTTCACCATGTGCGGGGCGGCGCGCTCGCTACCCTGGTGGTCCAGATCACGGCTGACCAGCAGCAGTACCTGGGCGGAGGCATCGGACACCTGCGCCTTGTAACCGGCAATGGAGCGGGCGAAGACGTTGTAGATGACCACGGCCGGGATTGCCGCGACCAGGCCCAGAGCAGTGGCCAGCAGCGCTTCGGCGATACCTGGGGCAACGACGGCCAGGTTGGTGGTCTGGGTCTTGGCGATGCCGATGAAGCTGTTCATGATGCCCCATACGGTACCGAACAGGCCGACGAACGGCGCGGTGGAGCCGATGGTCGCGAGGACGCCGGTGCCGCTGCTCATGGTGCGGCCGCTGGCATGCACCAGTCGCTCCAGACGGAAGCTGACGCGTTCCTTGATACCTTCTTTTTCGCGAGCGTTAGCCGAAAGACGCATCTCTTCGAGGGCGTCGTGGACCAGGGTGTGGGCCAGGGTGCCTTCCTTGTTGGTGACCTCGCTGGCTTCTTTCAGGGTGGTGGACTTCTTCAGCTGGGCGATTTCACCACGCAGGCGACGCTTGGCGCCCATCAGCTCGAAGCCTTTGGCAATCCAGATGGTCCAGGTGATGATGGAGGCGATGGCCAGGCCGATCATGACGATCTTCACCACGATGTCGGCGTTCTTGTACATGCCCCATGGGGACAGGTCATGGGCCATGCCCAGCGAGGTGTCTTCGACCAGGGCTTGAACGCTCGGGTCTGCTGCGGCCGGGTTGCTGGCAGTGGCATCAGGCGCCGGTGCATCCGCCGGGGCAGCAGCAGGTGCGGCCGGGGCAGTGGCAGCAGCAGGTGTGGCGGCGTTGGTGGTTGGCTCATCGGCCATGGCCACCGGGGCCAGCACCAGGCTGAGTGTCAGCGCGGCGATGGCGCGCCAGGCGCGCGACGGGGTTGGCGAAGCGGAAGGTTGAGTACGTGTCATGCTGGCCGGACCTGATGAAGAAAAAGTGAACGTTCTCCAAGGCCTCGATGTAGGCCGAGAACAATTTGGCCGCCATTATTGCAAGTAATTCTTGTTAACAAAAGTAATATTGTAGCTTTTTTCGCCTATGGTCTAGCCGCCCATCGTGTAGCGTGGCCAGGCTGATCTATTGGTCTAGGGAGTTTAGAGATGTCAGACCTTTCCGTGATGGTGGTGGGTTGTGGTGATGTGGGTGGGCGTCTGGCCAGGCAGATGTTGGCTAAAGGCTGGCAGGTGAGCGGCCTGCGCCGTTCTGTTGGTCAGCTGCCCGCAGGGGTTCAGCCGGTTGCCGCAGATTTGGCCGAACCGTCGATACCGCAGGCCTGGCCACAGGGCCCGCTGGACTACCTTGTGTACTGCGTGGCGGCCAGCCAGCACGATGAGGCGGGTTACCAAGCAGCCTATGTCGATGGTTTGCGCCATGTGTTGGCCTGGTTGGCCAAGCGTGGCCAACGCCCGCGCCGGCTATTGTTCGTCTCCAGCAGCAGCGTGTATGCGCAGAAGGACGGCGAGTGGATAGCTGAGGGCGCTGCCACCGAGCCCGAGGGCTATTCCGGGCGTGTGATGCTGGAGGCTGAACGGTTGGCACTGGCCAGCGGCATCCCGGCGAGCGTGGTCCGCCTGACCGGTATCTATGGCCCAGGGCGCGAGTGGTTGCTGAGCCAGGTGCGTCAGGGTTACCGCGTTTCCGAGGAGCCGCCGCTGTATGGCAACCGCATTCATGCCGAAGATGCCGCCAGCCTGCTGGCGTTTCTGCTGCAGGCCGATGCTGATGGCAAGGCTCTGGACGACTGCTACATTGGCGTCGATGATGACCCGGCGCCGCTGGCCGATGTTGTGGCCTGGCTGCGGGCGTATATGGGCGTTACCGAATGGTCCGATGAGCAGCGGGTGCGGCGTACTGGCAGCAAGCGCTGCAGCAATGCCCGGGCGCGGGCGCTGGGCTGGGCGCCGGTATATCCGAGCTACAAGGAAGGCTACGCCGCGATACTGGCAGGAAAAGCCTAGCTGGCAACTGGCGCGATGCCTTGTGGGAGCAACTGTCTTGCTCAATTTCTAAAAGCTGGCGCGATCCCTGTGGGAGCGGGCTTGCCCGCGAACACGGGCGAAGCCCGTGCCATCCACCGCGGTGTCTTCTTCGCGGGTAAACCCGATCCTACAGGGACCGCGCATCATCTCAGCTGCGCTCCAGCGTCCACTGACGCTTGCCCGCTGCCAGCTCTGGCATTTCATCCGGCTGTGCACGGTTCACTGCCTGGAAAATCTCCAGCTTGTCACCATCGCGCTTGATGATGAACGGTGCACCACGCTGGTTGCGCTCCAGCCACAGGCTGTCATTGTTGCCACCCATGGTCGCGCAATCACCTGCCAGGCACAGGGCGAAGCGGTCCGGTCCGGGTAGGCCGGTGACGTTGCCGGTGTCGCTGAAGCGCACGCTGGCGCCCTTGCCTTGGCCTTCGACGATCTTCCAGTTACCACCCAGGTAGGCTTGGTAAAGCGCTTTCTCGAAGCTGCTGCCCAGTGGTGCATTGGCTGCAGCCTGCGCCTTGGCGCGCACAAAGGTTTGCTTGGTGCCGTTCTGGTCGACGGCCAGCAGCTCGTCGCCATCGAGCGAAAGCTGCTCGGTCTGGCCGCCTTGGAAACGGGCCTGCCATTGCTTTTCATTGGCGCTCAGCTGGCCGTCAGCGGCCTCGAAACCATTGCTATAGCTAGCTTGCTGATTGGCCACGTCGAGCTTCCACTCGAACACTGGGCCGTGCTCATTCAGCGCCTGGCGCAGGCTGCCGGCTTTGACCGCCGCAGTGATGGCTTCCTGGTTGATCCAGATGCCGTTGAAATCTTCGGGTTTGTGGCTGGTGCAGCCGCCCAGTAGCAGGGCTGCCAGCGCGAAGGGCAGTGCTTGACGCATGACGGGGTAACCTTGCAGAGGAAGGAGGGTGACGGGCAGGGCCCGTCACCAGGGCATCATTCGATGACCAGGATGGCGTCCATTTCGACCTGGGCGCCTTTCGGCAGTGCGGCAACGCCGATGGCGGCGCGGGCCGGGTAGGGCTGTTCGAAGTAGCGGCCCATCACCTCGTTTACCTTGGCGAAGTGGCTCAGGTCGGTGAGGAAGATGTTCAGTTTCACGATGTCCTTGAACGAACCGCCAGCAGCTTCAGCCACGGCCTTGAGGTTCTCGAACACCTGCACGGTCTGGGCTTCGAAGCCTTCGACCAGCTCCATGGTCTTCGGGTCCAGAGGGATCTGGCCCGACATGTACACGGTGTTGCCGGCCTTGATCGCCTGCGAGTAGGTGCCGATGGCGGCAGGGGCCTTGTCGCTGTTGATGACGGTTTTGCTCATGATGACTCCTTGCGGTTGGCGGACTACGTACGCATGCGGGTGATGCGGACCACACCGGTCAGGGTACGCAGCTTCTTGATCACACGCGCCAGGTGCACGCGGTCGTGCACGCTGACCACCAGTTGGACCACGCTGATACGGCCGTCGCGTTCGTCCATGCTGATCTTCTCAATGTTGCCGTCGGCGGCGTTGACGCTGCTGGCCAGCAGGGCGATCAGCCCGCGCTGGTGTTCCAGTTCGACACGCAGTTCGACATTGAACTCGCCAGTGATGTCCTTGGCCCAGGAGAGTTGCACGCACTTTTCGGGGTTGTGGCGGATTTCACTGATGTTGCGGCAGTTCTCCAGGTGCACGACCATGCCCTTGCCTGCTGACAGGTGGCCGACAATCGGGTCGCCCGGGATCGGCGTGCAGCACTTGGCGTAGCTGAGCACCAGGCCTTCGGTGCCGCGGATCGCCAGCGGGCCTTCTGGCGCCGGCAGCTGTTCGCCTTCGGCCGACAGCAGGCGGCGCGCGACCACGTAGGCCATGCGGTTGCCCAGGCCGATGTCTTCGAGCAGGTCTTCTATCAGCTCCAGGCGGTACTCGGCGAGAATAGACTGGATGCGTTCCTGGGGGATTTTCTCCAGGCTGCTGTCGAAGCCAGTGAGTACCTTGTTCAGCAAGCGTTCGCCCAGGCTGATGGACTCCGAGCGGCGCTGTTGCTTGAGCGCGTGGCGGATATTCGTGCGCGCCTTGCCCGAGACCACAAAGTTGAGCCAGGCCGGGTTTGGCCGAGCGCCCGGGGCGCTGACGATTTCCACTGTCGAGCCGCTTTGTAGCGGTTCGGACAGCGGCGCCAGGCGGCGGTTGATGCGGCACGCGATGCAACTGTTGCCGACGTCGGTGTGCACCGCGTAGGCGAAGTCGACGGCCGTGGAGCCTTTGGGCAACTCCATGATCCGGCCTTTGGGCGTGAACACGTAGACCTCGTCCGGGAACAGGTCGATCTTCACGCTCTCGATGAATTCCAGGGAGTTGCCGGCACGTTGCTGCAGTTCAAGGATACCCTTGACCCACTGGCGGGCGCGCGCGTGGCTGCCCTTGGGCTGCTCGTCGTCGTTTGACTTGTATAGCCAGTGCGCGGCGATGCCGTTGTTGGCCATCTCTTCCATTTCGCGTGTGCGGATCTGGATTTCGATGGGCACGCCGTGCATGCCGAACAGAGTGGTGTGCAACGACTGGTAGCCGTTGGCCTTGGGGATCGCGATGTAATCCTTGAAGCGTCCGGGCAGCGGCTTGTACAGGTTGTGTACGGCGCCGAGCACGCGGTAACAGGTGTCAACCTTGTCGACGATGATGCGGAAGGCATACACGTCCATGATCTCGTTGAAGGCACGGCGCTTGCCGCGCATCTTCTTGTAGATGCCATAGAGGTGTTTCTGTCGACCGCTGACCTCGCCCTCGATGCCGTCGGCGGCCAGGCAGTTGGCCAGCGAGTGCTCGATCTTGGCGACGATCTCTTTGCGGTTGCCGCGCGCGCTCTTCACTGCTCGATGAATCAGCGACGAGCGCATCGGGTGCATGGCCTTGAAGCCAAGGTCTTCGAACTCTACGCGCACGGTGTGCATCCCCAGGCGGTTGGCGATGGGGGCGTAGATCTCGAGGGTTTCCTTGGCGATGCGCCGGCGTTTTTCGCCAGACAGCACTTCCAGGGTGCGCATGTTGTGCAGGCGGTCGGCCAGCTTGACCAGGATCACGCGGATATCGCGGGCCATGGCCATGGCCATCTTCTGGAAGTTTTCCGCCTGCGCCTCGGCCTTGGTCTCGAAATTCATCTGGGTCAGCTTGCTGACCCCATCGACCAGTTCGGCCACGGTCTCGCCAAACTGCTGGCTGAGGGCTTCCTTGGCGATGCCGGTGTCTTCGATCACATCGTGCAGCATGGCCGCCATCAGGCTCTGATGGTCCATGTGCATGTCGGCGAGGATGCTGGCCACGGCCAGCGGGTGGGTCACGTAGGGCTCGCCACTGCGGCGGCGTTGCCCATCGTGGGCCTGTTCGGCGTAGAAATAGGCGCGCCGGACCAGGTTGACCTGTTCGGGGCCAAGATAGGTCGAAAGCCGTTCGGCCAAGGCTTCTATACCCGGCATGGGTTCACCTCCTGCCGAGGAAGAGGGCCTTGCGCCGTACGACGTCGACCTGGCATCAATCAGACAGCCTCGTTGTTCTCGTCCTCGAACGCGGCGAACACCGGATCCTCGGTGACGATCTCTTCAGCGGCGATGAACTCGTTGGTGACGATGCCTTCGGCAATTTCACGCAGGGCAACAACGGTTGGCTTGTCGTTTTCCCACGCAACGCGTGGCTCTTTGCCGCCGGTCGCCAGCTGGCGAGCGCGCTTGGTCGAGAGCATGACCAGCTCAAAGCGGTTATCCACGTGTTCCAGGCAGTCTTCAACAGTTACGCGGGCCATGGTCTTCCTCAGTAGCAATTGCGGTGGGCGTGCAGCCCATTAATGGGCAGGCGGACTCGATAGTATAAAAATTCACCAGCCAATAGGGAAGCGCTGTTTTGCCGGGCGGTAGCTGCAAACCCTGCGCTGCCTTCTTCGCGGGTGAACCCGCTCCTACAGGGGCCGCGTAGCTTGTAGCGGCGGGTTTACCCGCGAAAGGGCCGGAACAGACACCCTCAGTGCATGAGCCTGACGATAACCTCAGAGCATCGCGTCACGCAACCGCGGGGTCAGCTCTTCGAACAAGGTTTGCACCGAGCGCAACGCCCGGCAATCCGGCCGGGTCAGCAACCACAACTGAGTGTCGCAGCCGGGCAGGGGGCCGCTGAGTGCATCCACCCCGGGCAGCGCATGCACCATGTAGTCCGGCAGTGCTGCCACGCCCAGGCCGGCCATTACCAACTGGGCGATGGTCGACATGCTG
Source organism: Pseudomonas sp. GW823-FHT05G12 (assembly GCF_058795575.1). Lineage (NCBI taxonomy): Bacteria > Pseudomonadati > Pseudomonadota > Gammaproteobacteria > Pseudomonadales > Pseudomonadaceae > Pseudomonas > Pseudomonas sp. GW823-FHT05G12. The sequence continues at coordinate 5,933,196 of NZ_CM179501.1, read as the reverse complement.
CTGCACTGGTAGCGCGGGCTCAGGCCCGGGTGTTGCTGGTTGCGCCAGACCACCGTAGGGTGGTCCTGCATCGAGTCGTCTGGTGCGATCCACGGCACGCTGGCGGGGGACTCGCTCAGGCGCTCGCGCCACTGTGGCTGGCCGCAGACCACATAGGAGGTCGAACCCAGGTTGCGGCCCACCAGGTGCTCCGGTGGCGTATTGGTCAGGCGCAGGGCGATGTCGGCGTCGCGCCGGCTGAGGTTGGCGAAGGTGTTGGAGGTGCCCATCTCCAGCGACAAGGCCGGGTAGTTGGACATGAACTCGGCCAGTGCGGGCAGCAACAGGCTGTGCATCACCGCCTCTGTGCAGGTCAGGCGCACCGTGCCGCTGACCACTTGCTCGCCACTGGTCATGGCAATGCGCGCTGCTTCCAGCGCCTGCTCGGCACGTTCGGCCTGCTCGGCCAAGGCCTGGGCGGTGTCAGTCGGCAGATAGCCCTTTCGGCTCTTGACGAACAAGGCGGTGCCCAGCGCCGACTCCAATCGGCGGATCGAGCGGAACACGGTCGAAACGTCGACTTTGAGCAGTTCGGCGGCTTTGGCCAGCGAGCGGCCACGTTCCAGTGCCAGGACCAGAGAGAGGTCTGCGTGGGTTATCTGATATTGCATTGATGCACGCTCTGCTTGCCAAATTGCCAATGTCTGTTGCGTCTGGGCCATTTTATAGTGAAACGGCCCCCCGGAATCAATGCGCCCGGTCGGGTAACCAGTCCCCACGATGGGAAAGTGAAAACAACAACAGCTGCAACCATCGTCGCCCGTGAGGCGCCAGCCGTATCCCCACATCGCCGCAGCACATCAAAGGATGTACACCATGACGTCGGTAACCCCGTGCGCCAGTTCTTCCAGCGAGATGAATGACTTCCTCCAGGCCCATCCGGACACGCAGTACGTAGACCTGCTGATCTCCGACATGAATGGCGTGGTACGTGGCAAGCGCATCGAGCGGGCCAGCCTGCACAAGGTGTACGAGAAGGGCATCAACCTGCCCGCATCGCTGTTCGCCCTTGATATCAACGGTTCCACTGTCGAAAGCACCGGCCTTGGCCTGGACATCGGCGACGCCGACCGCATCTGCTTCCCGATCCCCGGCACGCTGTCGGACGAGCCGTGGCAAAAGCGCCCCACCGCCCAGCTGCTGATGACCATGCACGAGCTGGATGGCCAGCCGTTCTTCGCCGACCCGCGTGAAGTGCTGCGCCAGGTGGTGAGCAAGTTCGACGACCTGGGCCTGGATATTTGCGCCGCGTTCGAACTGGAGTTCTACCTGATCGACCAGGACAACCTCAACGGCCGCCCGCAGCCGCCGCGCTCGCCGATCTCCGGCAAGCGCCCGCAGTCGACCCAGGTGTACCTGATCGACGACCTCGACGAGTACGCTGACTGCTTGCAGGACATGCTCGAAGCTGCCAAGGAACAGGGCCTGCCCGCCGACGCCATCGTCAAGGAAAGCGCCCCGGCGCAGTTCGAGGTCAACTTGCACCACGTGGCGGATCCGCTGAAGGCCTGCGATTACGCGATCCTGCTCAAGCGCCTGATCAAGAACATCGCCTACGACCATGAAATGGACACCACCTTCATGGCCAAGCCCTACCCGGGCCAGGCAGGCAACGGCCTGCATGTGCACATTTCATTGCTGGACAAGAAAACCGGCAAGAACATCTTCGCCAGTGACGATCCGCTGCAAAGCGATACGCTGCGCCACGCCATCGGTGGCGTGTTGGAAACCATGCCGGCGTCGATGGCCTTCCTGTGCCCCAACATCAACTCCTACCGCCGCTTCGGTGCGCAGTTCTACGTGCCCAATGCGCCGAGCTGGGGCCTGGACAACCGCACCGTGGCCGTACGCGTGCCCACCGACAGCAGCGAAAACGTGCGCCTTGAGCACCGTGTAGCCGGCGCCGATGCCAACCCGTACCTGATGCTCGCGGCGATCCTTGCCGGCGTTCACCATGGCCTGACCAACAAGGTCGAGCCCGAGGCGCCGATCGAAGGCAACTCCTACGAGCAGCTGGAGCAAAGCCTGCCGAACAACCTGCGCGATGCCCTGCGCGCGCTGGATGACAGCGAAGTCCTCAACCAATACATCAGCCCGGACTACATCGATATCTTCGTGGCCTGCAAGGAAAGCGAACTGGCCGAGTTCGAAGTGTCGATTTCCGATCTCGAGTACAACTGGTACCTGCACACGGTGTAAGCCCATGAGCGCAAATGCGGTCCCTTTGATCGGTGTCAGCGCCTGCCGTCAGCAGGTAGGGAAGAACTCCTCGCACACGGTCGGCGACAAGTATGTCGAGGCGGCCGGCTTTGCCGGCTTGCCACTGATCTTGCCGGCCCGTGATGGCGGCAGCGACACGCAAGCGCTGCTGGCTCGCCTGCACGGCATTGTTTTTACCGGCTCGCCTTCAAATATCGAGCCGCATCATTACAATGGCGCCCCCAGTGTGGCGGGTACCCGGCATGATCTGGCGCGTGATCGCCTGACCCTGCCGCTGCTGCAGGCAGCCATTGCCGTCGGTGTGCCCGTATTCTGCATCTGCCGAGGCTACCAGGAGCTGAACGTGGCCCTTGGCGGCAGCCTGCACCAGCGTGTGCAGGAGCTGCCTGGCTACCTTGACCACCGCGAACCTGAGGATGCCCCCCTGGAGGTGCAATACAGCCCTCGCCACTCGGTCAGTATCGAGCCTGGCGGGTTGTTCGAGCGCCTGGGCCTGGCGGCGCAGTTCGAGGTCAATTCGCTGCACAGCCAGGGCATCGACCGTCTGGCCCCGGGCCTGCGCGTCGAGGCACGGGCCCCGGATGGCCTGATCGAGGCGGTGTCCATGCCTGCGGCGCCGGGCTTTGTGCTTGGGGTGCAGTGGCACCCGGAGTGGCGCTTCAACGAAAACCCGGTTTCGCTGCGTCTGTTTCAGGCGTTTCGCGAGGCCTGCAATGCCTACGCAGCACGGGAGGGCTTACGGCAGGAATGATTCTGACGTCAGCCGAAGGTCTCGGATGACTCGTCCCCGATAGCAAGCTTTCAATGAGTGAAAGCGAGCCTTGTACCCAAGGCTTGTTAAAACAATTCCAAAATTTACGGCAAATACTCATGAGCAATTACACAGAAGCCGGCCGCCCACCCGATGTGGCGGCCGACGCGGGCAACACTCAGCGCAGCAAAGGCCTGGCCAAGGGTCGCTTGGGGCTGCTGGCCAGCGTGGTGCTGGGCATTTCCACCATCGCCCCGGTCTATACCCTGACCGGCGCCCTTGGCCCTACCGTGCGTGAGGTGGGCGCCCACCTGCCGGCCGTGTTCATCGTGGGCTTCTTGCCGATGCTGCTGGTGGCCCTGGGCTATCGCGAGCTGAACTCGGCGGAGCCTGACAGCGGTACTTCGTTTACCTGGTCGGCGCGTGCATTCGGCCCGATGATCGGCTGGATCGGCGGCTGGGGACTGGTGGTTGCCACCACGATCGTGCTGTCGAACCTGGCAGGTGTGGCGGTGGATTTCTTCTACCTGTTCCTTGGCCAGATCACCGGCAAGCATGAGCTGGCAGCGTTGGCCGACAATCTGTTGATCAACATCGTTACCTGTTGCGTGTTCATTGGCCTGGCAGTGTGGATCTGCTGTCGGGGTATCGCCACCACAATGACCGTGCAGTACGGCTTGGTGGCCCTGCAGCTGTTGGTGTTGATCGGCTTTGCGTTCGCCGCTTTCGGCGGCACCACCGCGCCGCCACCGCTGGCGTTCGATTTCGCCTGGTTCAACCCATTCGGTGTCGAGTCGTTCTCGGCCTTTGCCGCTGGCCTGTCATTGTCGATCTTCATCTTCTGGGGCTGGGACACTTGTCTGACCGTCAGTGAAGAGTCGGTGGGCAGCGAAGAGGTGCCGGGCAAGGCCGCTACCTGGACCGTGATGTTGATTCTCGGCCTGTACCTGTTCACCGCGATCGCCACCCTGCAGTTTGCCGGTATCAGCGAAACGGGTCTGGGCCTGAACAACCCGCGCATCCAGGAGAACGTCTTTGCCCACCTGGCCGGCCCGGTCATGGGGCCGCTGGCGATCCTGATGTCCATCGCCGTGCTGGCCAGTACGGCGGCGTCGCTGCAGTCCACCTTCGTGGCGCCGGCGCGCACCCTGTTGGCCATGGGTTATTACGGTGCGGTACCGCAGAAGTTCGCCAGCGTCTGCCCGCGCTCGCAAACGCCGCGCTATGCCACCATCTGCGCCGGCCTGGCCGCAGGCCTGTTCTACGTGACCATGCGTACGCTGAGCGAGAACGTGCTGGCAGATACCATCACGGCGTTGGGCATGATGATCTGCTTCTACTATTCGCTGACCGCGTTTGCCTGCGTCTGGTATTTCCGCGGCAGCCTGTTCGACAGCCTGCGCCACTTCATCATGCGCGGCCTGTGCCCGCTGGTGGGGGGTGTTATCTTGTCGGTGATCTTCGTGCGCACCGCCATCGACAGTGCTTCGCCGGACTTTGGCAGCGGCTCGCATGTGGGCGGGTTGGGGCTGGTGTTCGTGATTGCCGCGATCATCTCGGTGCTTGGCATCGGCCTGATGATGCTGTCGCGCATGCGTGCGCCGGCGTACTTCCTCGGGGCTACCCTGCGTCAGCAGGCTACCTTGCCGCTGCAGGACTAAACCATTGGGGCCGCTCTGCGGCCCTTCGCGGGCACGCCCGCTCCCACAGGTGCGGCACAAGCCTCAAGGCAGTGATCAATCCGTGGGAGCGGGCGTGCCCGCGAAGGGCTGCAATGCAGCCCCATCGATCTTCAGCCGATCATTTGCTTGAGCAATGCCGCATGACGCTGCTGCTGCTTCTTCAGCAGCAGCCGATTCGAGCGGAACACTGCTTTCAAGTCTGCCAGCGCCGTGTCGAAATCATCATTGATGATGACGTAGTCATACTCGTCGTAGTGCACCATCTCGCTGACCGCTTCCTTCATGCGCCCGGCAATGATCTCTTCGCTGTCCTGCCCGCGTCCGTCCAGGCGGTGGCGAAGCGCCTCCTGGCTTGGAGGCAGGATGAACACCGACAGCGCCTGTGGCATCAGCTTGCGCACTTGCTGTGCACCTTGCCAGTCGATTTCCAGAATCAGGTCGTAGCCCTGGTCCAGGGTCTGCTGCAGCGCGCTGCGTGAAGTGCCGTAGAAGTTGCCGAACACTTCGGCATGCTCCAGAAAGTCACCTTGCGCGATCAGCGCCTTGAATTCCTCGTGGACGACGAAGTGATAGTTCACCCCGTGCTGCTCGCCCGGGCGCATGGCGCGAGTGGTGTGCGAGACCGAGACGCGGATCTGCTGGTCGTCTTTGGTCAGGGCGGTGACCAGGCTGGTCTTGCCGGCACCCGAAGGGGCCGAAACGATGTAGAGGGTGCCGCTGCTGTGGTTCATGGTCGGGGTGGCCTTACTCGATGTTCTGTACTTGTTCACGCATCTGTTCGATCAATACCTTCAGGTTGACCGCCGCTTGCGTGCTGCGTGGGTCGAAGGCCTTGGAGCCGAGGGTGTTGGCCTCGCGGTTGAGTTCCTGCATCAGGAAGTCCAGGCGCCGGCCTGCGGCGCCGCCACCCTTGAGCACGCGGCGCACTTCGGTGACGTGGGTGCTGAGGCGGTCGAGTTCCTCTGCCACGTCGCTTTTCTGGGCCAGCAGTACCATCTCCTGCTCCAGGCGCTGTGGGTCCAGCTCGGCTTGCATGTCGCCGAAGCGGTCGAGAATCTTCTGCCGCTGCGCCGCCAGCATCTGCGGCACCAGGGCGCGCAGGGTAGTGACTTCGCTGGCCATGTTGTCCAGGCGTTCGTTGATCAGCCGGGCCAGTTCCTGGCCTTCGCGCTGGCGCCCGGCCTTGAGTTCGGCCAGCGCTTCGTCGAACAGCGCCATGGCTTCGGCGTTCAGTGCCTGGGGGTCGCTGGTGTCGGCCACCAGCACGCCTGGCCATGACAGCACTTCCAGCGGGTTCAGGGGGGCCGGCTGCTTGATCAGGCCAGCCACTTCCTCGGCGGCGGCAACCAGATGCGCGGCGCGCTCATGGTCCACTTTCAGCGGTTTGCCATTGCTGTCTTCGTTGAGGCGCAAGGTGCATTCCACCTTGCCGCGTGACAGGCCCTGGCGCAGGCCTTCACGTACACCGCCTTCGAGGTCGCGCAGGGCCTCGGGCAGGCGTAGGTGCGGCTCCAGGTAACGGTGGTTGACCGAACGCAGCTCCCAGACCAGGGTGCCTTGGCTGCCGGCGCGCTCGACACGAGCAAAAGCGGTCATGCTGTGCACCATGGGGAGTACCTCGCGTAATGAATGAACGGTGGGAGCCTCTCGGCTGCAAGGCGCAGGATTGTAGCGCAGTGTCGCCGTGGCGCCCAATCCGCCTATGTTACTGACGGGTGGCTACTGCGGTAGGAAAAGGCGACGGGCTGTGCCGGGCGCGACAATAGGCATGTCTTCCCCGGGCTGCGGGCTCTATAATGCTCGGCAGATTCAAAGTCCCAGTACAGGTATCCCAGATGAAACGTCCAAGTGGTCGCGTTGCCGATCAGCTCCGCTCGATCCGCATCACCCGCAACTACACCAAGCACGCCGAAGGGTCGGTACTGGTCGAGTTCGGTGACACCAAAGTCATCTGCACGGTCAGCGTTGAAAACGGTGTACCGCGCTTCCTCAAAGGCCAGGGCCAAGGCTGGCTGACCGCCGAGTATGGCATGCTGCCGCGCTCCACCGGCGAACGTAACCAGCGCGAAGCCAGCCGTGGCAAGCAGGGTGGCCGCACCCTGGAAATCCAGCGCCTGATCGGCCGTTCGCTGCGCGCCGCGCTGGACATGAGCAAGCTCGGTGACATCACCCTGTACGTCGATTGCGACGTGATCCAGGCCGATGGCGGTACCCGTACCGCGTCCATCACCGGCGCCATGGTTGCCTTGTGCGACGCTTTGGCAGTGATCAAGAAGCGCGGCGGCCTCAAGGGCGGCAACCCGCTCAAGCACATGATCGCTGCCGTGTCGGTAGGCATGTACCAGGGCGAAGCGGTGCTCGACCTGGACTACCTGGAAGACTCCGCAGCCGAAACCGACCTGAATGTGGTCATGACCAGCGCTGGTGGTTTCATCGAAGTGCAGGGTACTGCCGAAGGCGCACCGTTCCAGCCGGAAGATTTCAACGCCATGCTCGCTTTGGCGCAGAAGGGCATGAACGAGATTTTCGAACTGCAGCAGGCAGCACTGGCTGACTGAAACCAGCCAAGGAGGTGCGGGGCATGAGCGATTCGAACCTGTCGATCACCCCGCCCAATGCCGAAATCCGGCAATGGGCGATGTTCTGCCACCTCTCCGCGCTGTTGGGCCTGGTAGTGCCGCTTGGGCACCTGCTGGGCCCGCTGGTGCTATGGCACCTCAAGCGCGAGCAAGACCCTTTTATCGACGCCCAGGGCAAAGAGGCGCTGAACTTTCAGATCAGCGTGACCATTGCCGGGTTCATCTGCTTCCTGCTGATGTTCGTGTTTATCGGGCTGGTGCTGTTTGCCATGCTCACGGTGGCAGTGATGATATTGATCATCATTGCGGCGGTGCGGGCGAATGAGGGCAAGCCTTATCGCTACCCGATGATCTGGCGGCCGATCAAATAACCATTGGGGCTGCAACGCAGCCCCAATGGCCTTTTAGATGGTCAGCGTCCAGTCATAGTCGACGATCAGCGGCGCATGCTGGGAGAAGCGTGGCTGACGCGGCAGGCGAGCGTTGCGCACGAAGCGGCGCAGGCCCGGGGTCAGGATCTGGTAGTCGAACCGATACCCCAGGTTGAGCATCTCGGCCTGCTCGTTGTCCGGCCACCAGCTGTACTGGTCGCCTTCACGGCTGACTTCGCGCAAGGCATCGACATACCCCATCTCGCCAGTGATCGCATCCATCCAGGCGCGTTCTGGCGCCAGGAAGCCCGGCGACTGCTGGCTGTCACGCCAATTCTTGATGTCGAGCTTCTGCTGCGCCACGTAGAACGAGCCGCAATAGATGTATTCGCGACGCTTGCGACGCTGCTTGTCCAGGTACTTGGCGAAGTCGTCCATCAACTTGAACTTCTGGTTCAAGTCTTCGTCGCCGTTCATGCCCGAAGGCAGCAGCAGGCTGGCAATACTGACTTTGTCGAAATCTGCTTGCAGGTAACGCCCGTAGCGGTCGGCTGTCTCGAAGCCCAGGCCGGTGATGACTGCCTTGGGCTGCATGCGCGAGTAAAGGGCCACACCACCTTGGGCAGGCACCTCCGCGTCGCAGGCATAAAGGAAATAGCCATCGAGCTGGAAAGCTGGGTCGTCGAGTTCAAAGGCCGAGGCGCGGGTATCCTGAAGGCAGATGACGTCGGCATTCTGGGCTTGCAGCCAGCTGAGCAAACCACGCTCGGCCGCAGCCTGAATGCCATTTACGTTCACACTGATGATCCGCATAAATGGCCCCAAAAATCTCGTGCGTGTATGATACCCGAGCTCAACCCATTTAGCTAAATCCGTGGTGTCCGGGACTATTCATGCAGCCGTATCAGCGCGACTTTATCCGTTTTGCCATCGATCGCGGGGTACTGCGTTTCGGTGAATTCACCCTGAAATCGGGGCGTACCAGCCCGTATTTCTTCAATGCCGGCTTGTTCAACACCGGCTCCGCACTGGCTGAGCTGGGGCGTTGCTACGCCGCCGCCATCGTCGACAGCAAGATCCCGTTCGATGTGCTGTTCGGCCCGGCCTACAAGGGTATCCCTTTGGCGGCGACTACCGCCGTGGCCCTTGCCGACCAGCATCAGCTGGACGTGCCATGGTGCTTCAACCGCAAGGAAGCCAAGGACCATGGCGAAGGTGGCAGCCTGGTCGGCGCGCCGCTGGCCGGTGACGTGCTGATCATCGACGACGTGATTACTGCCGGTACCGCCATTCGTGAGGTCATGCAGATCATCAACGCCCAGCAGGCCAAGGCCGCTGGTGTACTGATCGCGCTGAACCGTGAAGAGCGCGGCAATGGCGAACTGTCGGCGATCCAGGAAGTGGAACGCGACTTCGGTATCCCGGTGGTCAGCATTGTTTCGCTGACCCAGGTGCTGGAGTTCCTGGCTGACGATCCACAGCTGAAACAGCATCTGCCGGCTGTCGAGGCCTACCGGGCGCAGTACGGGATCTGATCCTGGCCCAGGAATGAAAAAGGCGACCTTCTTCAGAGGGTCGCCTTTTTTTGTGCCGCCTGATCTGGCCCTTTCGCGGGTAAACCCGCTCCTACATGGGGATTTCCTTTGTAGGAGCGGGTTTACCCGCGAAGAGGCCAGTGCAGGCTAACCGATCAATCAGCGCGGCTTGCGGTTGGTAATCAGGGTGCCCACGCCGCTGTCGGTGAAGATCTCCAGCAGCACTGCATTCGGCACGCGGCCATCGATGATGTGCGAGCTGTTCACGCCGCCCTGCACCGCATCCAGCGCGCACTTGATCTTCGGCAGCATGCCGCCATAAATGGTGCCGTCAGCGATCAGTTCGTTGACCTGCTCGGTGGTCAGGCCAGTCAGCACCTGACCCTGTTTGTCCATCAGGCCGGCGATGTTGGTCAGCAGCATCAGCTTCTCGGCCTTCAGCGCTTCGGCCACCTTGCCCGCCACCAGGTCGGCGTTGATGTTGTACGACTCGCCGTTGGCACCCACGCCGATTGGCGCGATGACAGGGATGAAGTCGCCCTTCACCAGCATGTTCAACAGGTCGGTGTTCACGCTCACCACTTCGCCCACGTGGCCGATGTCGATGATTTCCGGAGTGGTCATCTCAGGCGTCTGGCGGCTGACAGTCAGCTTGCGGGCGCGAATCAGCTCCGCGTCCTTGCCGGTCAGGCCGATGGCGCTGCCGCCGTGGCGGTTGATCAGGTTGACGATGTCCTTGTTGACCTGGCCGCCCAGCACCATCTCCACAACGTCCATGGTCGCCGAATCGGTGACGCGCATGCCGTCGATGAAGTGGCTTTCGATCGACAGGCGCTTGAGCAGGTCACCGATCTGCGGGCCACCGCCGTGGACTACCACCGGGTTGATGCCCACAGCCTTCATCAGCACGATGTCACGGGCGAAGCCCGTCTTGAGCTCCTCGCTCTCCATCGCGTTGCCGCCGTACTTGATCACCAGGGTCTTGCCGACAAAGCGGCGAATGTAAGGCAGTGCTTCGGACAAAACCTCGGCTACATGGGAAGCGGCATCGCGATCGAGGGTCATGCAGGGCTCCTGTAAGGAACAGATAGTCGGTCAGAACGGCAGTTGCAGCTCAGGCTCTACCCGCAGCAACTGGGTGCGGAAAACATCCTTGATACGTTGCAATTCGGCGTCGCTGTCGGCCTCGAAACGCAGCACCAGCACCGGGGTGGTGTTGGAGGCGCGAACCAGGCCCCAGCCGTTGGCGTAGTCGACCCGCACACCGTCGATGGTGGTCAGGTTGGCTTCGCCCCAGTCGGCGTCGCGTTGCAGTGCATCAATGATGCTGAATTTACCCTCGTCGGTCACATCAATATTGATTTCCGGCGTGGAAATGTCGTTCGGGAAGGCGGCAAACAGGTTTTCGGCGCTCTGCTCGGTCTTGCTGAGGATCTCCAGCAGGCGCGCGGCGCTATAGATGCCGTCGTCAAAACCGTACCAGCGTTCCTTGATGAAGATGTGACCGCTCATCTCGCCTGCCAGCAGCGAACCGGTCTGCTTCATCTTCTTCTTGATCAGCGAATGGCCGGTTTTCCACATCAAGGCGCGGCCACCGTGCTGTTCGATCAACGGGGTCAGGCGGCGGGTGCATTTGACGTCGAAGATGATCTCGGCGCCCGGGTTGCGCGACAGCACGTCCTGGGCAAACAGCATCAGCAGGCGGTCGGGGTAGACGATGCTGCCGGTGTTGGTCACCACGCCGACGCGGTCGCCGTCACCGTCGAAGGCCAGACCGATATCGGCACCGGTTTCCTTGACCTTGGCGATCAGGTCCTCGAGGTTTTCCGGCTTGCCCGGGTCCGGGTGGTGGTTGGGGAAGTTGCCGTCGACCTCGCAGAACAGCGGGATCACTTCGCAGCCCAGGGCTTCGATCAGTTGCGGTGCAACCACGCCAGCGGCGCCGTTGCCGCAGTCCACCACCACCTTGAGCTTTTTTGCCAGCTTCACGTCGCCGACAATCTGCTTGAAGTAGCGGTCGAGGATCTCGACCTTTTCCACGCGGCCTTGGGCCAGGGTCAGGTCGTTGGTTTTCAGGCGGGCCAGCAGGGCCTGGATCTGTTCGTTGGCCAGGGTGTCACCGGCGATGACGATCTTGAAACCGTTGTAGTCCGACGGGTTGTGGCTGCCGGTCAGCATCACACCGGACTTGCCGGCCAGCACGTTGGCTGCGTAGTACAGCGCCGGGGTAGGCACCAGGCCGACGTCGCTGACGTGGCAGCCCGCATCGACCAGGCCTTTGATCAGCTGTTCCACCAGCATCGGGCCCGACAGGCGGCCATCGCGCCCTACCGAAACCTGCGGTTCGCCCTGGGCCAGGCTTTGCGCGCCGATGGCGCGGCCGATCCAGTAGGCGGTTTCGGCGTGAAGGGTCTTGCCGACCACGCCGCGGATGTCATATGCGCGGAAAATGCTGTCGGGCAATGCGGCGGGGACCAGGTGGGCCATGTCGTTCATCTCTGGAAGCTCCATTAGTCAAAGGCTTTCTGGGCAGGCGCAAACTGAACGCTTGGACGGTGGTTTCGCAAGAGAGTTCGCCATCCTTGGCCTGAACGGTCATTTGCCGGCTCAGTGGCTGCCGGAGTGACCGAAGCCGCCAGCGCCACGCTGGCTTTCGTCGAACGCTTCGACGATTTCGAAGTGAGCCTGCACCACCGGCACCAGCACCAGCTGGGCGATGCGCTCGCCAACCGCGATGGTGAACGGTGTGTTGCCGCGGTTCCAGCACGACACCATCAGCTCGCCCTGGTAGTCCGAATCGATCAGGCCGACCAGGTTGCCCAGCACGATGCCGTGTTTATGGCCCAGGCCCGAGCGCGGCAGGATGACTGCCGCCAGGCCCGGGTCGCCGATGTAGATCGACAGGCCGGTAGGAATCAGGATGGTCTGGCCCGGTTCGAGGATGGTGTCTTCCTTGAGCAGGGCGCGCAGGTCGAGGCCGGCGGAGCCGGGGGTAGCGTATGCGGGTAGCGGGAATTCGCTGCCCAGGCGTGGGTCGAGGATCTTGGCTTGAAGAGCGTGCATGTAACTTATTGAACCTGGTTGAGCCGTTCGGCGATGAAGGCGACCAGTTGCCGGGCGATCTTGCCCTTGCTGGTCTGCGCGAAGAGGGTCTGGTGCTGCTGGCGGTCGATCACGGTCAAGGCGTTTTCTTCGCTGTTGAAGCCGATGCTGGGGTTGGCCACATCATTGGCGACAATCAGGTCGAGGTTCTTGTCCTTGAGCTTGCGCGTGGCGTAATCGAGCAGGTGCTCGGTTTCGGCGGCAAAGCCGACGCTGAACGGGCGGTCGGCGCGGCCAGCAATGGTGGCAAGGATATCGGGATTACGCACCATCTGCAGCAGCATGCCGTCGCCGGTCGTAGGATCTTTCTTCAGTTTTTGTGTGGCAACCACTTCGGGGCGGTAGTCCGCAACCGCTGCCGAGGCGATGAACAGGTCGCACGGCATGGCCGCTTCACAGGCTGCGAGCATGTCCCGCGCGCTGACGACGTCGATGCGGCTGACCCGGTCAGGGGTTGGCAAGTGCACAGGGCCTGTGACGAGGGTCACCCGAGCCCCTGCTTCGGCGGCCGCTTCGGCCAGGGCGAAGCCCATCTTGCCGGAGCTATGATTGGTGATGTAGCGCACCGGGTCGATGTTTTCCTGGGTCGGCCCGGCGGTGATCAGCACGTGCTTGCCGGTCAGTGCCTGGCGCTTGAAGCTTTCCGCGGCGCACCAGGCCAGGTCGGTGGCTTCGAGCATGCGCCCCAGGCCGACGTCGCCACAGGCCTGGCTGCCGGATGCCGGGCCGAACACCTGAATGCCACGGCTCTTGAGCAGCTCGAGGTTGGCTTGGGTGGCCGGGTCACGCCACATGGCCTGGTTCATCGCCGGCGCCACGGCGACGGTGGCGTCAGTGGCCAGCACCAGCGTGGTCAGCAGGTCGTCTGCCATGCCCTGGGCCATGCGTGCCATGAGGTCGGCGGTAGCTGGGGCGATCAGCACCAGGTCCGCCCACTTGGCCAGTTCGATATGGCCCATGGCAGCTTCGGCGGCCGGGTCGAGCAGGTCCATGTGTACGGGGTGGCCCGACAGCGCCTGCAGGGTCAGCGGGGTGATGAATTCTGCACCACCCCGGGTCATGACGACGCGCACCTGCGCGCCGTGCTCCAGGAGACGGCGAATCAGCTCGGCGCTTTTGTAGGCGGCAATGCCGCCACCCACGCCGAGAACGATGCGCTTGCGATACAGCCGCTGCATAGGCTTGCCTTTTTCCAGTGAGAGCGGGCGACGACGTTTGAAATGCCTGCGGCGGAACGTCGCATGTACGAGGCGAAATAGATTAACACAGGGCCGAAATGGGCCGCAGCAAAGGCAGGGGTGGAATGAACATCAGGGAGTGGCCGGCGGAAGAACGGCCTAGGGAGAAGTTGTTGCAGCGAGGGGCAGGGAGCCTGACAGATACGGAGCTGCTGGCCGTTTTTCTCGGCTCAGGCGTACGTGGGCGTAATGTCGTGGAGCTTTCGCGAGGCTTGTTGGTGAAGTTCGGCAGCTTGCGCCGGTTGCTGGAGGCTGACCGCGAGGCCTTCGTCGGCGAGCTTGGGTTGGGCCCGGTGAGGTACAGCCAGCTGCAGGCACTGCTTGAGATCGGCCGCAGGCACCTTGCAACGTCGATTGAGCGGGAGTCTGCCATGGACAGCCCGGCAGCGGTGCGACGCTACTTGAAAGCCATGCTCAGGCATGAGGCCAGCGAGGTGTTCGGGTGTCTGTTTCTCGATACCAAGCACCGGCCACTGGCATTTGAGATCCTGTTCAGGGGCACGATAGATCGGGCGAGTGTCTATCCGCGAGAGGTGGTGCGGCGGGCGTTGGTGCACAACGCTGCGGCATTGATCCTGTGCCACAACCATCCTTCAGGGATCAGTGAACCGAGTCAGGACGATGTGCATTTGACCCTGTCGTTGAAGCGGGGATTGGCGTTGATCGACGTGCGGGTGCTGGACCACATCATCATCGGTGACGGGGAGCCATTGTCGATGGTCGAGCATGGGTGGATTGTGGCCTGAGGGAGTACTGAGAGCCTTATAGGGTCAGTACGGGCCCTTTCGCGGGTAAACCCGCTCCTACAGGGGTAGCGTCAACTGCCAGGCTGGCGCTGTCCTGTAGGAGCGGGTTTACCCGCGAAGAGGCCGGTACAGGCTTACTTGGTCACCGTCACCTTGCTGAAATCCAGCCGCCCGAACGGGCTCACCTGGTACCCCTCGACGCCTTGGCGCAGCAAGGTCGCCGCCGTTGGGTGCGCCAGTGGCACCCACAGCGCCTGCTGCTGGATCAGTGTCTGCGCCTGCTGGTACAGCCGGCTGCGCACGCTCTGGTCGTTGGTGGTGCGCCCGGCGCTGATCAGCTGGTCGAGGCGGCTGTCGCAGAAGCGTGCGAAGTTGGTCCCTGACTCGACCGCCGCACAGGAAAACTGCGGGCTGAGGAAGTTGTCCGGATCGCCGTTGTCGCCCGCCCAGCCCATGAACAGCAAGTCATGCTCGCCGGCCTTGGCGCGGCGGATAAGCTCGCCCCATTCGATCACGCGGATTTCAGCCTTGATACCAATCTTGGCCAGGTCGGCTTGCAGCATCTGCGCGCCAAGGCTGGGGTTGGGGTTGAGCAGGCTACCCGAGGGCCGGGTCCAGATGGTGGTACTGAAGCCTTCGGCCAGGCCGGCCTTGGCCAGCAGGGCCTTGGCTTTCTTCAGGTCCAGCGGGTAGCCGGGCAGGTCCTTGGCGTAGCTCCAGGTATTGGGCGGGTAGGGGCCATTGGCAGCCACCGCAGAGTCTTCGAACACGGCCTTGAGGTAGGCTTGCTTGTCGAAGGCCAGGTTGATCGCCTGACGCACTTCCGGCTTGTCCAGCGGCGGGTGCTGGCTGTTGATGGCGACGAAGGCAGTCATGAATGCCGGGGTGGTAGCCACCTTGAGGTTACCGTCCTGGCCCGCTTCGGCAATGTCCAATGGCTTGGGCGACAGGGCAACCTGGCACTCGCCACGCTTGAGCTTCTGCAGGCGCACATTGGCATCGGTGGTGATGGCGAAGATCAGCGGGTCGACCGCCGGCTTGCCGGCGAAGTAGTCCGGGTTGGCGCGGTAGCGCACCACGGCGTCTTTCTGGAAACGCTGGAACACGAACGGCCCGGTGCCGATCGGTTGGTTGTTGAGCTTCTCCGGCGTACCGGCCTTGAGCAGCTTGTCGGCGTATTCGGCGGAGTAGATCGAGGCGAAGCCCATGCTCAGGGTGGCCAGGAAGGTGGCGTCCGGGTGGCTGAGGGTGAAGCGCACGGTGTTCGGCGACGGTGCCTCGATCGCTTTGATCAGGCTGCCCAGCTGTAGCGATTGGGCATGCGGGTAGCCGCCCGGCGCAGTCTTGTGCCAGGCATGGGCCGGGTAGAGCATGCGCTGGAAGCTGAACAGCACGTCGTCGGCATTCAGCTTGCGGCTTGGCTTGAAGTAGGGGGTGCTGTGAAACTTGACGTCATCGCGCAGGGTGAAGTCATACACCAGGCCGTCGGCCGATACCGTCCAGCTGGTCGCCAGGCTCGGCACCACCTTGCCTTGTGCCGCATCGAACTCCACCAGGCGGTTCATCAGCACGTCGGCGGTGGCGTTGGTGGTGGTGAGCGAATTGTACTGCACCACGTCGAAGCCTTCGGGGCTGGCCTCGCTGCAAACGCTCAGCGGAGCGGCCTGGGCAGCGCCAGCGGCGAACAGGGTGGTGAACAATAAGGAAAGTGCGGCGACACGCATGGTGGCTCCTTGGCTGTCAGTGGCCCATCTGCCAGTGCAGTCTGGAAAAGGCTTACCCTAGTGCGCCCGCCGGCAAATGACCACACCCTTTTTTGCAAATCTTGCGACGAGCGGTCGACGACTGGCGGGGCCTGCCGCTATGCTGGCCCGGCGCGTTCTGGCTAGCGGTAATGTGCATCTACTGTTGTTGCAGCCAAGTCTTTCTGGTATAAAGCAGCGCTCTTTTCTAGGGGCTCGGCCTGTCGCATAAGCGGATCCGGTCGATAAGGCCTCCAGAATCACGGCGCCCAGGCGCCAAAGACTGAGAGATTAAGCGGCCAACCCATGCCGGGTTGGGCATGTGGTTTTAGAGGGCTGAGTCATGTCGAGAGTCTGTCAAGTTACTGGTAAGGGTCCAGTAACCGGGAACAACATTTCCCACGCAAACAACAAAACCCGTCGTCGTTTCCTGCCGAACCTGCAGCACCACCGTTTCTGGGTTGAATCCGAGAAGCGTTTCGTGCGTCTGCGCGTTTCCGCCAAAGGCATGCGTATCATCGACAAGCGCGGCATCGACGCCGTTCTGGTTGACATCCGTAAAGCTGGCGCCAAGGTTTAAGGGAGAGCATCATGCGTGAATTGATCCGTCTGGTTTCGAGTGCCGGTACCGGCCACTTCTACACCACCGACAAGAACAAGCGCACCACCCCGGACAAAATCGAGATCAAGAAATATGATCCGGTTGTTCGCAAGCACGTGGTGTACAAGGAAGCCAAGATCAAGTAATTGATCGGCGACCTGAAAAAAACCCGCATCCGAAAGGAAGCGGGTTTTTTTTTAGCTACTGTCAGGGTCAGTTGAAGCTGAAGCTCTGGATCATCAGGTCGGCGTCGGCCTTGATCTGGATGCGCGCGGCGTCGTAGTCGCGGGTGGATATCTCGTTGGGGCCTACAACGCGAGCGCGCCCTGTGAGGGCGCGGATGGTTTCTTTCAGCTCCGGCACGTAGCGGGTGCCGACCAGGTGGGCGAGGGTTTGCAGAACTTCTTCGTTGGTCATGCTGATTTTCCTTGTGAGGCTGAATGGCCCGAAACGGGCAGGGTCATCCTCACGCATGCCTGCAAACTCCCTGCGCTACATAGTTACTTCTGCTCGAACATCACATAGATCTTGCGGCACGGCTCCAGCACCTCCCAAGTGCCTTTGAAGCCGGCGGGGATGACGAACCGATCGCCGGCACGCAGGGTTTTCGCCCCACCGTCCTGGGCGCGCAGCACCGAAACGCCCTGAACGATCTCGCAGTATTCGTGCTCGGTGTAGTTCACTGTCCACTGGCCCACCTCACCTTCCCATACGCCAGCGGCAAACTGCCCGCACGGGCTGGAATAGTGGTTGTAGACCGCCTGGTCCGGCTCGCCCTTGAGGATTTTCTCTGCAGCCGGGCGGTAGCGTTCGGCCTCGGTGATGGCCTGCGCGAAGTCGATGATGCTATCAATACTCATGGTTCGGCTCCTGTTGTTGTTTAATAAAATTAACATCAGTAGGCTTTTGAGCCTCTCGTGTCAAATATATTGATAGTTTACACCGGCTGGTTTAGGGTATCGCTTGCCAGTGTGCGCGTGGCGCCCGGCCAGAATTCTGACAACGCCTGTGAGTCCTCAGTGCGGCGTTGCACCTAAACAAGAGGAGGAGTTTCGTATGACCACCCTGACCCGTGCGGACTGGGAACAACGTGCCCAGCAACTGAAGATCGAAGGCCGTGCCTTCATCAACGGCGAATACACCGATGCCGTATCCGGTGAAACCTTCGAGTGCCTGAGCCCGGTCGACGGACGCTTCCTGGCCAAGGTTGCCAGCTGCGACCTGGCCGATGCCAACCGCGCTGTTGAAAACGCCCGTGCCACCTTCAACTCCGGCGTGTGGTCGCAGCTGGCCCCCGCCAAGCGCAAGGCCAAGCTGATCCGCTTCGCCGACCTGCTGCGCAAGAACGTTGAAGAGCTGGCGCTGTTGGAAACGCTGGACATGGGCAAGCCGATCGGCGACTCCTCCAGCATCGACATCCCAGGTGCGGCCCAAGCCATTCACTGGACTGCCGAAGCCATCGACAAGGTCTACGACGAAGTTGCCCCGACCCCGCATGACCAGCTTGGCCTGGTTACCCGCGAACCCGTGGGTGTGGTTGGTGCCATCGTGCCGTGGAACTTCCCGCTGCTGATGGCCTGCTGGAAACTCGGCCCTGCACTGGCCACCGGTAACTCGGTCGTGCTCAAACCGTCCGAAAAATCGCCGCTGACTGCCATCCGCATCGCCCAACTGGCGATCGAAGCCGGTATCCCGGCTGGCGTGCTGAACGTGCTGCCAGGCTATGGCCACACCGTGGGCAAGGCACTGGCCCTGCACATGGACGTGGACACCCTGGTGTTCACCGGTTCGACCAAGATCGCCAAGCAGCTGATGGTTTACGCGGGCGAATCGAACATGAAACGCATCTGGCTGGAAGCCGGTGGCAAGAGCCCGAACATCGTCTTTGCCGACGCCCCGGACCTGCAAGCTGCCGCCGAGGCCGCCGCCAGCGCCATCGCCTTCAACCAGGGCGAAGTGTGCACTGCAGGTTCCCGCCTGCTGGTCGAGCGTTCGATCAAGGACAAGTTCCTGCCGATGGTGGTAGAGGCCCTGAAGGGCTGGAAGCCAGGCAACCCGCTGGACCCGCAGACCACTGTCGGTGCCTTGGTCGATACCCAGCAGATGAACACCGTGCTGTCGTACATCGAGGCTGGCCACAAGGACGGCGCCAAGCTGCTGGCCGGCGGCAAGCGCACCCTGGAAGAGACCGGCGGCACCTACGTCGAGCCGACCATCTTCGACGGCGTGACTAACGCCATGCGCATTGCCCAGGAAGAAATCTTCGGCCCGGTGCTGTCGGTGATTGCATTCGACACCGCCGAAGAAGCCGTGGCCATTGCCAACGACACCCCGTATGGCCTGGCCGCTGGTATCTGGACTTCGGACATTTCCAAAGCCCACAAGACCGCCCGTGCCGTGCGTGCAGGCAGCGTCTGGGTCAACCAGTACGATGGTGGCGACATGACCGCGCCGTTCGGTGGCTTCAAACAGTCGGGCAACGGCCGTGACAAGTCGCTGCACGCACTGGAGAAGTACACCGAGCTGAAGGCGACCTGGATCAAGCTGTAACCCGGTAGGTCCTTTTCGCGGGCAAGCCCGCTCCTGCAGGTCTTCGCGACCGTTGCAGGAGCGGGCTTGCCCGCAAATGGGCCCCTGGAAATATTGGCTGGGAGGCTGTAATGCGTTGGGGTACCTACTTCGCCGTACTGGCATCGGTGCTCAGTGTCGGGCTGGCGCTTGGCGTGAGCATGCCGCTGGTGTCCCTGCGCCTGGAGGCCTGGGGCTACGGCAGCTTCGCCATCGGCGTGATGGCGGCAATGCCGGCGTTGGGCGTACTGGCCGGCGCCAGCCTGGCCAGCCGCCTGGCAGGTTGGGTTGGCGTACCTTCGGCGATGCGCCTGTGCCTGTGGGGCGGGGCGCTGTCGATTGGCCTACTCGCGCTGCTGCCTAATTACCCGTTATGGCTGCTGCTGCGGCTGATGATCGGCATGTCTCTGACCGTGGTGTTCATCCTCGGCGAAAGCTGGATCAACCAACTGGTGGTCGAACAGTGGCGTGGCCGGTTGGTGGCGCTGTATGGCAGCAGCTACGCCCTGAGCCAGTTGGCCGGGCCGTTGGTGCTGGGTTTCCTCGGCTCTGATGACGACTTCGGCTTCTGGGCGGCGACCGGCCTGCTGCTGGCCGCCCCGCTGGTTCTGCTGGGGCGTGGTGGAGCGCCGAGCACGGAAGCCTGCAGTGTCACCTTTGGCGACCTGTTCGGCTTCTGCCGACGCTTGCCGGTAATTGCCTGGGCCATTGCCCTGTTCGCCTCGTTCGAGGCGATGATCCTCACCTTGCTGCCGGTGTATTGCCTGCAGCAGGGTTTCAGCACCGAAATCGCCTTGTTCATGGTGAGTACCGTGGTGGTGGGTGATGCGGTGCTGCAATTGCCCATCGGCGCGCTGGCCGACCATATGTCGCGACGTACCCTGTTCACTGGCTGTGCGGTGACCCTGCTGGTGTCCAGCCTGGCGATCCCGCTGCTGTTGCACACCCCGGTTATCTGGCCGTTGTGGGTGTTGTTCGGCGCCAGTGCCGGCGGCTTGTTCACCTTGTCGCTGGTGCTGATCGGTGAGCGCTACCGCGATGATGAGTTGGTACGGGCCAATGCCCACGTGGCCCAGCTGTGGGGCATTGGCTGTTTGCTCGGTCCGTTGTTGGCGGGAGCGGGGAGCCAGTGGATCAGCGGGCATGCGTTGCTGTTCCTGATGGCGGCCGGGGCTGCGGGGTTGGTGGTATTGACCCGGCGGCGCGGAGCCTTTGAGCCGGTTTCTGCCTGATGATTTTGGGGGCCGCAAGGCCCCGGAATCGCCGCTATAGCATCTTCTCCAAGCCAACCGCCTTGCTGATCCAGGCATTGAACCGCCGCCAGACCCCACCCGGCTCAGACGTCAGCACGTGCCGTTGGCCATTGTCCTCGGTCGCCCACACCAGCTTGTTGCCTATCAGTTTCACCTGATAGCTCAGCGCAGGCGCCATACCCTGCTGGGCCAGCTCGCGGGTGTATTCGGCCAGCTCCGGGCTGTCCACCAGTACCCCGACCTCGGTGTTCCACAATACCGAGCGCGGGTCGAAGTTGAACGAGCCGATAAAGGTCTTGCGCCGGTCGAACACGATCGCCTTGGTGTGAAGGCTCGAATCCGAGCTGCCACGAAAACTCAATCGCCCCGCGCTGGGGTCGCCTGGCTGGCGGCGAAGCTCGTAAAGCTGCACCCCGTGCTCAAGCAAGGCTCGACGATAGGGGGCATAGCCGCCATGCACTGCCGGCACGTCGGTGGCTTCAAGCGAGTTGGTCAGCAACTTCACCGAAACGCCAGCGTCGGCGCGGCCGGTCAGGTACAGCAGCCCCGGTTCGCCCGGTACAAAGTAGGCCGATGCCAGGACCAACTCGCGGCGCACGTTAGCCAGGTCCGGAGCCAGTTGCTGGCTCAGCAGTAATTGCGGGTCCGGTTCGTCTTCGGCCAACACCTTGCTGGGCGCATCCCAGAGCGCCTGTGCGTGAGCCCAGATCAACTCGTTGCGCCACACATCCAGACGCGGCTGCGACTGATAGGCCATCAAGCGGTCGTACAGGGCCTTGCGCTGGGTCCTGGCTTTGGCCAGCGACACTTCCAGGCGCTGGCGGCTGGCCCGCAGGTCGTTGGCATCCGGGTCATGCCAGAGGAAATCGGTGATCGGCCGGCTGAGGGCGCTGTTCCAGTACTGGTCGAAGCTGTGCCCCAGCTGCTCGGCCACCGGGCCCACGCCCAGCAGGTCGATGTCGGTGAAGTTGAGGTTGGGCTCGGCATCGAAATACTCGTCGCCCAGGTTGCGACCGCCGACGATGGCCATGCTGTTGTCCACCAGGAACAGCTTGTTGTGCATGCGTCGGTGCTGGCGCGACAAGTTGAACAGCCGGCCCACGGCGCGCGTAACGCCGGTACTGCGCCCCAGATGCAGTGGGTTGAACACGCGAATGTGGATGTTCGGGTGGGCATCGAGGGTGCCCATGACGGTGTCCAGGCCGTCGCTGGTGGTGTCGTCGAGCAGGATGCGCACGCGCACGCCACGGTCGGCGGCGCGCAGCAGTTCATGCACAAGGGCGCGGGTACTGAGGCCGTCGTGGACGATGTAGTACTGCAGGTCGATGCTCGCCTGGGCGTTGCGTATCAGTTCGGCGCGGGCGCGAAATGCCTCGTTGCTGTTGGGCAGCAGGCGAAAGCCCGAGCGGCCGCCATAGGGCGCGGCCTGGCGCAGCACCGAGCGGCCAAAGGCCGATTCGTGGGCAGGCAACGCCTGGCTGGTTTCCCGGGGCGCGCTGATGCTTGTGCAACCGGCAAGGCCGAGCAACAACACCAGCAGCAGAGGCAAGGCTCGCTGGAGTCTCAAGGGTGGACCGTCCTGTTACAGCAAGGGCTTTAGGGGTTTGACCGTGACGGGCGGCGCAAAGTTACGCGTCGGCGCTTTCGTCATCCAGTAGACGAAGGGCGGTTTCACCAACCTTGCGCACGGAGGCTTCGATTTGCGGCGTTGGCCTGGCGGCGAAATTCATGCGCAGGCAGTGGCGAAACTTGCCCGAGGCCGAAAAGATGCTGCCCACGGCAACCTGCACGCCCTGCTCCAGTAAAGCGCGGTTCAGCCGAAGCGTATCGAGATGTTCGGGTAATTCCACCCACAGCATGAAGCCGCCCTGGGGCCGGCTGACCCGGGTGCCCGCCGGGAAGTAGCGGGTCACCCAGTCGCCCATCAGGTCGCGGCCACGCTGGTACTGGCTGCGCATGCGCCGTACATGGGGCTGGTAGTGCCCGGCGGCGATGAAGTCAGCGATGGCCAGCTGAGGCTGGCTGGCGGTGCTGCCGGTGCTGATGTATTTCATGTGCAGCACGCGCTCCAGGTAGCGCCCAGGCGCCACCCAGCCGATCCGCAGGCCGGGCGCGAGGGTTTTGGAGAACGAACTGCAGAGCAGCACGCGGCCATCGTCGTCGAACGACTTCAGGGTGCGTGGGCGTGGGTAGGTATAGGCCAGGTCGCCGTACACATCGTCTTCCAGAATCGCCACGTCATAGCGTTGGGCGAGGCTCAGCAGGGCCTTCTTGCGTGCCTCAGGCATGATGTAGCCCAGCGGGTTGTTGCAGCTGGGGGTGATCTGGATGAGCTTGATCGGCCACTGCTCCAGGGCCAGCTCCAGCGCCTCCAGGCTGATGCCGGTGACCGGGTCGGTGGGGATTTCCAGCGCTTTCATGCCCAAGCCCTTGAGGGTTTGCATGGCGCCGTGGAAGCTGGGCGAGTCGACCGCGACGATGTCGCCTGGCTCGCAGACTGCGCGGATGCTGCATGACAGCGCCTCATGGCAGCCGGTGGTGATCACCAGGTCGGCCGGCCCCAGGCGGCAGCCGGAGTCGAGCATCAGCCGGGCCACCTGTTCGCGCAGGGCCAGGTTACCGTGGATGTTGTCGTAGTACAGGCCAGGCATGTCCTGGCGCCGGCTCAACTGGGCAAGGCTGCGCAGCAGCGGCTTCAGGGTAGGGCTGTCGATGTCGGGCATGCCGCGGCCGAGTTGCACCACATCATGGCGCGGCGTACTGCGCACCAGCTCCAGCACCTGTTCCCACTGCGAGATGTCCACCGGGCGCTGGGCCGGGCGGCTGACTGCGGGCAGTGCCGGCAACTGCCGTTGGTCGCTGACGAAGTAGCCGGACTTGGGCCGCGGCGAGACCATGCCGCTGTCTTCGAGCATGCGATAGGCCTGCTGCACGGTGCTCAGGCTGACCCCGTGCTCCTCACTCAGTGCGCGTACAGACGGCAGGCGCTGGCCAGGGCGATAGAGGCCCTGCTCGATGCGGGCGCCGAGTATTTCGGCGAGATTCAGGTAGAGGGTCAAGGCATACTCCTGCGCTGCATTGGCATAGCGACCGGTACAGTTGGGCTGAAAATACAGCATTCAGTCGGCCAACGGCCAATTCTGTATGGGAATAATAAGGCTGTATTGGATCTGTATTGTCGAGGGTGCCGACGCGCATGCTTTCTCCACGGTAGCAACTGAACGGGAGGATGCGGTGATGGGTGGCATGAGCGATGTGCGCTTGCAACTGTTGGCCAAGGAACTGGAAGCCGGGCAGCAGGCCAAGGTGTTCAACGCGCCAGAGGGTTTGGGGCGTTGGGGGCTGATGCTGCATCGCTGGCATACCCGCAGGGCGTTGCTGCAGCTGACCGATGACGAGTTGCGCGATGTCGGGCTGAGCTGGGAGCAGGCCCGGATCGAAGGGCGGAAACCCTTCTGGAAGGAATGACACGATGGTCGCAGGAGGGCCTGTTGTGCCCCAGACTTAAAACTTGCACCGACCCTGTGGGAGCGGGCATGCCCGCGAAGCAGAAGTCGCGGAGGATGGCACGGGCTTCGCCCGTGTTCGCGGGCACGCCCGCTCCCACAGGGGGCGCGTCAGCTTTTAGATTTTAAGCAAGACAGTTGCTGCCACAAGGATGGGGACTTTCAGGCCAGCTCTTTCAGGCGATGCCACAGCATCCCCAGCGCCAGCAGTGGCGAGCGCAGGTGCTTGCCGCCAGGGAAGGTGATGTGCGGCACCTTGTTGAAAAGGTCGAAGCGCCCGCTTTCCTGGCCACTGATGGCTTCACCCAGCAGGCGCGCGGCCAGGTGGGTGGCGTTGAGCCCATGGCCCGAGTAGGCCTGGGCGTAATACACGTTTGGCTGGCTGGCCAGGCGGCCAACCTGCGGCAGGCGATTGGCACCAATGCCGATCATGCCGCCCCACTGGTAGTCGATGCGCACGTCGGCAAGCTGCGGGAACACCTTGAGCATCTTCGGCCGCATATAGGCTGCGATGTCCTTCGGGTCGCGGCCTGAATAGTGGCAGGCACCGCCAAACAGCAGGCGGTGGTCGGCGGACAGGCGGTAGTAGTCCAGCGCCACGCGCTGGTCACACACCGCCATATTCTGTGGCAGCAATGCGCGTGCGCGTTCTTCGCCCAGCGGCTCGGTGGCGATGATGTAGCTGCCGGCCGGCAGCACCTTGCCGCCCAGCTCGCGATTGAGGTCGTTGTGGTAGGCGTTGCAGCACAGTACCAGGGTTTTGGCGCGTACCCGGCCTTGGGCAGTATGCACCTGCACTTCAGTGCCGTAGTCGATGCGGGTGACTTCGGATTGCTCGAACAACTTCACGCCCAGGCGGGCGGCTGCGGCGGCTTCACCCAGTGCCAGATTGAGCGGATGCAGATGCCCGGAGCCCATGTCGACCAGCCCCCCCACATAGCAGTCGGCACCCACCACGCTGTGGATATCGTCCTTGCCGACCAGCCGCAGCTCATGTGCATAGCCCAGACTGCGCAGCTCCTCAGCGTCTTCGGCAAAGCCCAGCAGCTCGGCGGGTTTGTTGGCCAGGTCGCAGTAGCCCCAGGCCAGGTCGCAGGCGATAGCATGCTTTTCTACCCGCTCGCGCACGATCTGTACGGCCTCCAGGCCCATCAGCTTCATGGTGCGCACGCCTTCTTCGCCGATGACCGGGAGGAACTGCTCCAGACCATGGCCGACCCCTCGGATCAATTGCCCGCCATTGCGCCCACTGGCGCCCCAGCCAAGTTTGCGCGCTTCCAGCAGGATGACCGAGAAACCACGCTCTGCCAGCTCGATGGCGGTGTTCAGGCCCGAGTAGCCGCCGCCGATGATGCACACGTCGGCGTTGTGTTCGCCTTGCAGGTAGGCGTGGTCGGGGTGTGGCGCGCTGCTGGCGGCGTAATAGGAGGCGGCGTGCTGCGCGCTGTGGATCATTGGGGCGGCCCTGAAAAATGGAGGGGGGACGAGGATAAGCTGTGCCATCGCGGCCGGGCAACCAGCGAGGGCTTCATACTCGTTCGCGGGTGAACCCGCGAATAAGCCTATAATCCAATCACTTTGTCAGCTTGTATCCCGTCATGTCCTGCAACCGCCACAAGATCCACTTCCTGCGCGAACTCATCCCCTCTTTCGAGTGCGAGCCCGGCTGCCACGACTGCTGCGGCCCGGTCACCACCTCGGCGGAGGAAATGGCCCGCCTGCCGCGCAAGTCCCAGGCCGAGCAGGACGCTGCTCTGGAGCGTCTGGACTGCGTGCACCTGGGCCCCAACGGCTGCACGGTGTATGAAGAGCGGCCGATGATCTGCCGGCTGTTCGGCACCACCCCGCGCATGGCCTGCCCGCGTGGTCGTGGCCCTGAACCGATGATCGACCCCGCCGCTGAACAGTTGGTCCACCAGTTCATTGCCACCACCCGCCAGGTGCTGGTCTAGCCTCAGTCCGGGATCGGCAGGCAGAGGCTCTCCTTCACCTCTTCCATCACGATGTAGCTCTTCGATTCGCGCACGTGCGGCAGTTTCAGCAGGATGTCGCCGAGCAGCTTGCGGTATGAGGCCATTTCCGAAATACGCGCTTTAACCAGGTAGTCGAAATCACCCGACACCAGGTGGCATTCCAGCACGTGGGGCAGCTTCAAGACCGCGCGGCGGAACTCCTCGAAGGTGTCGCCCGACTTGTAGTCCAGGCTGATTTCCACGAACACCAGCAGGCTGCCCTTGAGGTGCTGCGGGTTCAGGCGGGCGTTGTAGCCCATGATGATGCCCTCGCGCTCCAGGCGGCGAACCCGCTCGGTACAAGGGGTGGTGGACAGCCCAACTTTCTCGCCCAGTTCGGTGAAGGAGATACGCCCGTCATTCTGCAGGATACGCAGGATGTTGCGGTCGATCTTGTCCAGTTCACGCTTGGTCTGGTGCTGGGTTCTCATAGGGGATGCCCCTCCGTGAAAGGCGATTTTGCCGAGAATTCTCGCCAATAATAGGCTTTTATATAGTGAATTGCACTGGTCTCAAATTCCTATACTGCGCCCATTCATGCCATTTCAATAAAAGTGTGCGGCGCGCCGCGTGTGAGGGATAAAACGATGCGAGTTCTGGTACTTGGTAGCGGTGTAATCGGAACCGCCAGTGCCTATTACCTGGCCCGGCAAGGTTTCGAAGTCACGGTGGTCGACCGCCAGCCGGCGGTGGCCATGGAAACCAGCTTTGCCAACGCCGGCCAGATCTCGCCCGGCTATGCCTCGCCCTGGGCTGCCCCTGGTGTACCGCTCAAAGCCATCAAGTGGCTGCTGGAACGTCACGCTCCCCTGGCCATCAAGCTCACGGGCGATGTCGACCAGTACCTGTGGATGGCACAGATGCTGCGCAACTGCACTGCCAGCCGCTACGCGGTGAACAAGGAGCGTATGGTGCGCCTGTCCGAGTACAGCCGTGACTGCCTCGACGAACTGCGCGCCGAAACCGGCATCAACTACGAAAACCGCAGCCTGGGCACCACCCAGCTGTTCCGCACCCAGGCCCAGGTCGATGCTGCGGCCAAGGACATTGCCGTACTCGAACAGTCCGGTGTGCCCTACGAGCTGCTCGACCGCGACGGCATTGCCCGCGTCGAACCCGCCCTGGCCGGCGTGAAAGATATCCTGGCCGGCGCCCTGCGCCTGCCGAACGACCAGACTGGCGACTGCCAGCTGTTTACCACCAAGCTTGCCGACATGGCGTTGAAGCTGGGCGTGGAGTTCCGCTTCGGCCAGGATATCCAGCGCCTGGACTTCGCGGGTGACCGCATCAATGGCGTGTGGATCGACGGCAAGCTGGAAACGGCAGACCGCTACGTGCTGGCGCTGGGCAGCTACTCGCCACAGATGCTCAAGCCGCTGGGCATCAAGGCTCCGGTGTATCCGCTGAAAGGCTATTCGCTGACCGTGCCGATCACCAACAGCGACATGGCCCCGACTTCGACCATTCTCGACGAGACCTACAAGGTTGCCATCACCCGTTTCGACAATCGCATCCGCGTAGGGGGCATGGCTGAAATCGCTGGTTTTGACCTGTCGCTGAACCCGCGTCGGCGCGAAACGCTGGAGATGATCGTCAACGACCTTTATCCTCGCGGCGGTGACCTGAGCCAGGCCAGCTTCTGGACCGGCTTGCGCCCGGCGACCCCGGACGGCACACCGATCGTGGGTGCCACGGCGTTCCGCAACCTGTTCCTGAACACCGGTCACGGTACCTTGGGCTGGACCATGGCGTGCGGTTCCGGTCGCCTGCTGGCCGACCTGATTGCGCGCAAGAAGCCGCAGATCAGTGCCGAAGGCCTGGATATCTCCCGTTATGGCAACAGCCGGGAAGTGACCAAGCACGGGCAAAGCGCGCCGGTTCACCAGCAGTAATAGCCTGTGCCGGCCCATTCGCGGGCTTGCCCGCTCCCACAGGAACACCACCGCTTTTGAAAGCTGTGCACGACCTGTGGGAGCGGGCAAGCCCGCGAAGAATCCACCACCGATTTCAACCCGAACCACCATAAGGCAGCCGCCATGCGTCCCGCCCGCGCCCTGATCGACCTCCAGGCCCTGCGCCACAACTACCGTCTGGCCCGTGAACTGACGGGTGCCAAAGCCCTCGCCGTGATCAAGGCCGATGCCTACGGCCACGGCGCCGTGCGCTGCGCCCTGGCCCTGGAGGCCGAAGCCGACGGCTTTGCCGTGGCCTGCATCGAAGAGGCGCTGGAACTGCGCGCCGCCGGTATCAAAGCCCCGGTACTGCTGCTGGAAGGTTTTTTCGAAGCCAGCGAACTGGCGCTGATCGCCGAGCACGACCTGTGGTGCGTGGTGCACTCGCTGTGGCAACTGGAAGCCATCGAGAAAACCCCGCTGCACAAACCGCTCAACGTCTGGCTGAAGCTGGACAGTGGCATGCACCGCGTTGGCCTGCACCCCAAGGACTACCAAGATGCCTACCAGCGACTGCTGGCCAGCGGCAAGGTTTCGCGCATCGTGTTGATGAGCCACTTCGCTCGCGCCGACGAACTGGACGCTGACGCTACCTCCCAGCAAATCGCCGTGTTCGAAGCTGCCCGACAGGGCCTGGCCGCCGAATGCAGCCTGCGTAACTCGCCCGGCGTGCTGGGCTGGCCGCAAGCGCCCAGCGACTGGGTGCGCCCAGGCCTGATGCTGTACGGCGCCACGCCGTTCGAAGTGGCGCAGGCCGAGGCCGCACGCCTGCAACCGGTGATGACCCTGCAATCGCGGGTGATCAGCGTGCGCGAGCTGCCTGCCGGCGAGCCGGTTGGCTATGGTGCCAAGTTCGTCAGCCCTCGGCCGACCCGCGTGGGTGTGGTCGCCATGGGCTATGCCGATGGCTACCCGCGCCAGGCGCCTAACGGCACCCCGGTGCTGGTCGCTGGCAAGCGCACCCAGCTGATCGGGCGGGTGTCGATGGACATGCTCAGCATCGACCTCACCGACGTACCGCAAGCCACTGTCGGCAGCCCGGTCGAATTCTGGGGCAAGCAGGTGCTGGCCAGTGAAGTGGCCGCACATGCGGGCACTATTCCCTATCAGATCTTCTGTAACCTGAAGCGGGTACCACGGGACTACATCGGCGAATGAGACGCTGAAGCGGACAGGTTGGGGGCGGTGTGTTGTAAATACTGAACGGCATTGCCATGATATCGTTCACATCCACCCCCCTTTCACCGTTTCAGGAGGCTCCAGCTTTGGACGTCGGCGAACGACTGCAAGCCATCCGCAAGCTCAAGGGCCTGTCGCAGCGCGAACTCGCCAAGCGTGCTGGCGTGACCAACAGCACCATCTCGATGATCGAGAAGAACAGCGTAAGCCCCTCTATCAGCTCGCTGCGCAAAGTGCTGAGCGGCATTCCCATGTCCATGGTCGAATTCTTTTCGGTCGAGCTGGAGCCCCAAAGCCCCACTCAGATCGTCTACAAGGCCCATGAGCTGATCGATATCTCGGACGGTGCGGTGACCATGAAGCTGGTGGGCAAGTCGCACCCCAACCGTGCCATCGCTTTTCTGACCGAGGTGTACCCGCCAGGTGCGGACACCGGTGCCGAGATGCTCACCCACGACGGCGAGGAGACCGGTATCCTGCTTGAAGGCCGCCTGGAGCTGGTGGTCGGCAACGAGATTTTCGTTCTCGAAGAAGGCGACAGCTACTACTTCGAAAGCACCCGCCCGCACCGCTTCCGCAACCCATTCGACCAGCCGGCGCGGCTGATCAGTGCGGCGACGCCTTCAAACTTTTGATCCAGCGCAGTGCATTGATTCGGCAATACCCCTTTCCTGTGTGGGGTCGTTTCACGGCCTCTGGGTTCCCGCTATACTTTTCAACGCTCGCCGATCCGTGGCCGCGAGCGTGATTAGCCACCATGAGGGTGTTCGCGTGAATCAAATCAAGAAGATGCTGGCCGTACCAGCAGCCGTATTCGCCCTCTGGGCAATGAGCGCAACCGCTGCGACCAATGACGACATTGCCAAACGCCTGGAGCCGGTTGGCCAGGTGTGCGTCCAGGGCCAGGAGTGCAAAGGCATGGAAGTGGCCGCTGCAGCAGGTGGCGGGGGAGCCAAGACACCGGATGAAATCATCGCCAAGCACTGCAATGCCTGCCATGGCAGCGGCTTGCTCGGCGCGCCTAAAATTGGTGACACCGCCGCGTGGAAAGAACGCGCCGACCACCAGGGCGGTCTGGACGGCATTCTGGCCAAGGCCATTACTGGCATCAACGCCATGCCGCCAAAGGGCACCTGTGCAGACTGCTCGGATGAAGACCTGAAAGGGGCGATCAAGAAAATGTCCGGGCTGTGATTTACAGCTGAATTGCATGAGGCCCGCCGTTGATGGCGGGCTTTGTTTTTTTGTTGCCTGGGCCGGCCTCTTCGCGGGCAAGCCCGCTCCCACAGGTACCCCACAGGACCTGAAGGTTGTGTTAATCCTGTGGGAGCGGGCTTGCCCGCGAAAGGGCCGGTACAGGCAACCAATTACTTCAGCCCTATGTCCAACTCCTGAACCAATGGATGATTCAGGAGGCCCCATGCACCTCTGCTCCATCGACCAGGCTGTCGAGCAGGTCTTGTCCCGGCTGCCAGCCCATATCCATATGGGCCTGCCTTTGGGCCTGGGGAAACCCAACGCCTTCGTCAACGCACTTTACGCCCGCGTACGCGAGCTGCCCGAACGGCGCCTGACCATCTACACCGCACTTTCCCTCGGCCGCCCGCCACTGGGCGATGGCCTGCAGCGGCGCTTTCTCGAACCCTTCGTCGAGCGAGTGTTCGCTGACTACGAAGAGCTCAGTTACCTCGCAGACCTGCGCAACGACACGTTGCCACCCAATATTCGGGTCGAACAGTTCTTCATGCAGCCCGGTAGCCTGCTGCACAGCGAATCGGCGCAGCAGGACTACGTCAGCAGCAACTACAGCCACGCCGCACGGGATATCAACGCCAAAGGCCTGAACCTGATCGCCCAGTTGGTGGCCGCCACCCCCGAAAAGCCCGTGCACTTGAGCCTAGCCTGCAACCCAGACATCACCCTCGACCTGCTGCCGATGATCGCCAAGCGCCGCGCGGCTGGCGAAACCATCCTTATGCTGGGCCAGGTGCATGCCGAACTGCCCTACATGCCGGGTGATGCGGAGCTGCCTATCGATGCGTTCGACCTGCTGCTCGATGAAGCCGAGCAACGTCGGCTGTTTTCCACGCCAAACATGCCGGTCGGCATCCAGGACCACTGCATCGGCCTGCACGCCAGCAGCCTGGTACGCGATGGCGGTACGCTGCAGATCGGCATTGGTGCCATGGGCGATGCGGTTGCCGCGGCATTGCTGGCACGTCAGGGCGACAACGCCGGTTACCGTGCGGTGCTCAAGGCGCTGGATGTCGGACCGTGGCAGACATTGATCGAGCGAGAAGGGGGCCTGGACACCTTTGCCCATGGCTTGTACGGCTGCAGCGAGATGTTCGTCAACGGCCTGCTGGTGCTGGCTGAAGCAGGGCTGCTACGACGCCCGGCGGACGAGCAGGGCGCAATACTGCATGGCGGCTTTTTCCTCGGCCCGCAAGCGTTCTACCAGCGCTTGCGCGAGATGCCGCTGGAGCAGCGCGCGCAGTTTGCCATGACCCGTATCAGCTTCATCAACGAGCTATATGGGCAGGAGGCACTCAAGCGCCGACAACGTCGTGATGCGCGCTTCATCAACACCGCGTTCGGCATGACCCTGCTCGGTGCCGGGGTGGCTGACCAGCTTGAAGACGGCCGCGTGCTCAGTGGCGTGGGCGGGCAGTACAACTTCGTTGCCCAGGGCCATGCGCTGGAGGGCGGGCGTTCGATCCTGCTATTGCGCAGTTGGCGCGAGGCAGGCGGGGAGGTGACCTCGAACCTGTTCTGGACCTATGGCCACTGCACCATTCCCCGGCACCTGCGCGATATCGTGGTGACCGAGTACGGCATTGCGGACTTGCGTGGGCAGACTGACAGCGAAGTGATAGCGCGGTTGTTGGCGGTGAGCGATTCGCGGTTCCAGCCGGGCCTGATCAAGCAGGCAAAAGAAGCTGGCAAGCTTGCCGACGACTTTCAGCTGGAGGCGCGCTTTACCGACAATACCCCGCAACGCCTGGAGGCGATCAGGGCACAGCATGCGCGGCTGTTCCCGGAGTATCCGATGGGCACCGACTTTACGGCCGAGGAGCGGGATCTGTTGCGGGCGCTGAACTGGTTGAAGAGCAAGTTCAAGCTGAGCGAGGTGTTGGAGCTGGGCAAGGCAGCGTTGGATGCACCGGGCCCGGAAGGGTATGAGCGGCATCTGGCGCGGATGGGGCTGGAGGTTCCGCAAGGGTTGAAAGAGGAGCTTTATCAGCGGCTACTGCTGGCAGGCTTACAGGCTACAAGTTAATCGCTTGCGCACACTGGCCCCGTGTAGGAGCGGGTTTACCCGCGAATGCGATATTGAATCTGCGATCGCATTCGCAGGTAAATCTGCTCCTACGCCGGGACGGTGAGGCCTTACTCGATGAAGCTGACCACACCACCTTCCAGCGACTTCACCCGGGCCAGCGATTCAACGCGGTAGCCCTGGCTGTCCAGTTCGGCACGGCCGCCCTGGAACGACTTCTCGATCACGATACCCAGGCCCGCCACGGTGGCACCTGCCTGCTTGATGATCGAAATCAGCGCCTGCGAGGCCTTGCCGTTGGCCAGGAAGTCGTCGATCACCAGCACGCGGTCGCTGCTGTTGAGGTGACGCGGCGAAATGGCTACGGTGTTCTCGGTCTGCTTGGTGAAGGAATACACCGAGGCGGTCAGCAGGTTCTCGGTCAGGGTCAGCGACTGGTGCTTGCGAGCGAAGATGACCGGCACACCCAGTTTCAGACCGGTCATCACCGCCGGGGCAATGCCCGAGGCTTCGATGGTGACGATCTTGGTCACGCCGGCATCGGCGAACAGGCGAGCGAACTCGTCACCGATCAGCTGCATCAGCGCCGGATCGATCTGGTGGTTGAGAAACGCGTCGACTTTGAGAACCTGATCGGAAAGCACGATGCCTTCTTCGCGAATCTTCTGATGCAGTGCTTCCACTGTGATTTCCTCGATGTAGATAGTGGTCTGTATGGCCGATCTGTGAGCTCAAATCGGCCATACAAACCACCGTGGCCGCTAAAAGCGGCAAAGTTAAAGAGTAATGGTTGATCAGCGTTTGAGCATTGCCCGGATATCGGCCAGGGCGTTGTTGCCGCGAGCGGCCTTCACCTCGACCGGCGCGTCGTCCAGGCCCTCCCAGGCCAGGTCGTCCGGAGGCAGTTCGTCGAGGAACCGGCTGGGCGTGCAGTCGATGATTTCACCGTACTGCTTGCGCTTGGCGGCGAAGGTGAAGGCCAGGGTCTGGCGCGCGCGGGTGATGCCCACGTAGGCCAGGCGGCGTTCCTCTTCGATGGTGTCGGCCTCGATGCTGGAGCGGTGCGGGAGGATTTCCTCTTCCATGCCCATGATGAACACGTAGGGAAATTCCAGGCCCTTGGAGGCATGCAGGGTCATCATCTGCACACCTTCGGCGTTCTCTTCTTCTTCCTGCTGGCGCTCGAGCATGTCGCGCAGCACCAACTTGCCGATGGCGTCTTCGATGGTCATGTCACCCTCTTCGTCCTTCTCGAGGGTGTTTTTCAGCGCTTCCACCAGGAACCAGACGTTGCTGATGCGGAATTCTGCAGCCTTGTCGCTGGCGGTCTGCTGGCGGATCCAGTTCTCGTAGTCGATGTCGCGGATCATCTCGTGCAGCGCGGCAATCGGGTCTTCCAGGGCGACCTTGTGGCGCACCCCATCCAGCCAATGCTTGAAGCGCTGCAAACGCTCGGTGTAGCGCGCGTCCAGGTGCTCGCCCAGGCCCAGTTCCTCGCTGGCGGCGTACATCGAAATGCCGCGCTCGGTGGCGTAGTTGCCGAGCTTTTCCAGGGTGGTGGAGCCGATTTCCCGGCGCGGTACGTTGATTACCCGCAAATAGGCGTTGTCGTCGTCCGGGTTCACCAGCAAGCGCAGGTAGGCCATCAGGTCCTTGACCTCCTGGCGGCCGAAGAAACTGTTGCCACCCGACAGGCGATACGGCACCTGGTGATGCTGCAGCTTCAGCTCGATCAGCTTGGCCTGGTAGTTGCCGCGGTAGAGGATGGCGAAGTCGCTGTACGGGCGGTTGGTGCGCAGGTGCAAGGTGAGGATTTCCATGGCCACGCGTTCGGCCTCGGCTTCCTCGTTCTTGCAGCGGATCACGCGGATCTCGTCGCCCACGCCCATTTCGCTCCACAGCTGCTTTTCGAACGCATGCGGATTGTTGGCGATCAACACGTTGGCGCAGCGCAGGATGCGGCTGGTGGAGCGGTAGTTCTGCTCGAGCATGACGATCTTCAGGGAGGGGTAGTCCTCCTTGAGCAGCATCAGGTTCTCAGGGCGTGCGCCGCGCCAGGCGTAGATCGACTGGTCGTCGT
The DNA here is from genome assembly GCF_058795575.1 of Pseudomonas sp. GW823-FHT05G12. Classification (NCBI taxonomy): domain Bacteria; kingdom Pseudomonadati; phylum Pseudomonadota; class Gammaproteobacteria; order Pseudomonadales; family Pseudomonadaceae; genus Pseudomonas; species Pseudomonas sp. GW823-FHT05G12. Next base: position 5,898,760 of record NZ_CM179501.1, on the reverse strand, counting down.
CGCCCACCACGGTGAACTGGTTGCGCATGCCGATCAGCATCTTCACCAGCAGGTACTGGCTGGCGTTGGTGTCCTGGTATTCGTCCACCAGCAGGTAGCGCACGCGGTTCTGCCAACGCTCCAGCACCTCGGGGTGCTCCTGGAACAGTTTGACCGGCTGCAGGATCAGGTCGTCGAAGTCCACCGCGTTGAACGCCTTGAGCGTGCGCTGATAGTGGGTGTAGACGATGGCGGCGGTCTGCTCGCGTGGGTTGCGCGCCTTTTCCAGGGCCTCTGGTGGCAGGACGAGGTCGTTCTTCCAGGCACCGATCATGTTCTTGATCTCGTCGATGCCGTCGTCGCCGGAGTATTCCTTCTGCATGATGTCCGACAGCAACGCCTTGATGTCGGACTCGTCGAAGATCGAGAAACCCGGCTTGTAGCCCAGGCGCTCGTGTTCCTTGCGGATGATGTTCAGGCCCAGGTTGTGGAACGTACACACGGTCAGGCCACGGCCTTCCCCCGGGCGCAGCAAGGTGGCGACCCGCTCCTTCATCTCGCGCGCGGCCTTGTTGGTGAAGGTCATCGCCACGATGTACTGGGCGCGGATGCCGCAGTTCTGGATGAGGTGGGCAATCTTGCGCGTGATCACGCTGGTCTTGCCCGAACCTGCACCGGCGAGCACCAAAAGAGGGCCGCCGACATAGTCACGGGCTTCCTGCTGCCGGGGATTGAGTCGGGACATGCTAGAAACCGGGGGTCGCCAGAAAATAGCCGCGCATTCTAACAGGCATGGGGCCGTTGTGGCGCGACCGTCTGACGTCTGAGTCAGACTTTTGTCCGTCTAATTATTAGTGTCACTAATGCTAGTAGCTGAAAAAATCATATTTGCCGGTTTGATTCGTTTCGCGCAGGATGCACGACAAAATACGTCGGAATGCTGCGGTCGAAAAAACATGCATAAAAGTGAAAATCATTTTCATTGAATGCAGTAGCATGCCCACCAGATCTCGTTGCACCGTCAAGCCCTAAGGAGCCCGCTTGTCCACGCCTGTCGAACCTCTGCGTTTGCTGCTGTTGGCCGATGAGCCGGAATGGGCTGCCTCGTTGCACGCGTGCATGCCTGCACTGGGTGGCAGCGCCGTGCTATTGACTGCGCCAAACTGGGAGGCGGTCGACAGCCTGTTCAGCCATGATCGCCAGGCCGTCGTGCTGGCAACGCCAGGCTTGCAGCCTGCCCCCGGGCGTTGCGAGCTGCCGACCATCCTGCTGCTTGACCACGAGCCTGAGGCCGCGCCCAGCGCTGTCAGCGACTGGCTGGTGCGCGACCAGCTCAACGCCGATACCCTGCGCCGCTCACTGCGCCATGTGCGAGAGCGCGGGGTGCTGGTCGCCACCTTGCAGCGCCTTGCCGAGCAGGACCCGCTGACCGGCATCGCCAACCGCCAGGGCTTCCAGGCTTTGCTCAATGCACGCCTGGCCGAAAACGAAGGCCGTGGTGTTGCGCTTGGCCACCTGGACCTGGACAACTTCCGCCACGTCAACGACGCCCTGGGCCACCAGAGCGGTGACCGGTTGATCCTGCAGGTGGTGGCACGGCTGAAGCATCAGCTGGAGGCGGGTGACCAGCTGGCACGTCTGGGTAGCGACGAGTTCGCCCTGCTGATCGACACCCGTCGCGATGCCAATCGCGCCGAATGGATTGCCGAACGCATCGTCGAGGCCTTGGCCGAGCCCTACTGGATCGACGGCGAGAGCCTGCTGCTGGGCTGCAGCCTGGGCCTTGCACATGCTCGCGCGCAGAGCGGCGCCGATCCGCTGATGTGGCACGCGCACATCGCCATGCGTCAGGCCAAGGGCAGCCAGGGCTGCACCTTCCATGTGTTCAACGAACGCATCAACCGCAACGCCCGCAGCCTTGCCGACCTGGAAAGCGAGTTGCGCCGCGCCCTGCGCCGCGACGAACTGGAGCTGCACTATCAGCCCCGGCTGAACCTGGCTGACGGGCGCATTGTAGGCCTGGAGGCGCTGGTGCGCTGGCGCCATGCCGAGCGCGGGCTGCTGCCGCCCAGCGAGTTCGTGCCACTGGCCGAGCAGAGCGGCCTGATCGTGCCCTTGGGTTATTGGGTTATTTCCCGTGCCCTGCGTGACATGCAGGCATTGTGCGAGCGTGGCCTGGAACCGCTGCACATGGCGGTCAACCTGAGTTTCCGCCAGTTCCAGGACAGCCAGCTACTGGCCACGTTGAGTCGCCTGATCCTTGAGCACGGTGTGGATGCCCGCTGGCTTGAGTTCGAGCTGACCGAGACGGCGGTGATGCGCCGCAACGAGGTGGTGCGCCAGACCATGGACGCGCTGGGCCGCCTGGGCGTGCGCTTCTCGCTCGATGATTTCGGCACCGGGTTTTCTTCGTTCGTGCACCTCAACAGCCTGCCGATCACCTTGCTCAAGGTGGACCGCAGCTTTGTTGCGGAAATGGAAATGCGCGAAGAGAACCGCAAGCTGGTGCACGCCATGATCAACCTGGCGCACAACCTCAACCTCGAGGTGGTGGCCGAGGGTGTGGAGAGTGAAGAGCAGCTGGCGTTGTTGCGCGGGTTTGGCTGCGACCAGGTGCAAGGCTTCCTGGTCAGCAAACCGCTACCGATAGGGGAATTGATGGCGTATTTGCTGCAGGCGCCCGGACGCCAGTTGGAGGCCGTCCTGTAGGAGCGGGTTTACCCGCGAATGGGCCGGGCCTGCTGGCCAATCTCCACCAGACGTTCACTGTTGCCGCCACCACCGTATTCGCGGGTAAACCCGCTCCTACAAGGGCCGCGCAATCCTGTAGGAGCGGGTTTACCCGCGAAGAGGCCCTCACGTCAGGCCGAAGCCGTCGCCTTCCCGGCAGCCCAAGCCTTCCCCAACAACCGCTTCATCCGCCACTCAAAGCCAAACGTCAGCGCCACCGCCGCACATGCCAGCCCCAGCGCCAGCCCCCACCAGATCCCTACTGCACCACCGCCCAGGGTAAAGGTGAACAACCAGGCGCTCGGCGCCCCCACCAGCCAGTAGCACACCAGCCCGATCAGGAAGGTGGTCTTGGCGTCTTTCAGGCCACGGATCGAGCCCATGGCAATCGTCTGCATGCCGTCGAACAGTTCGAACCACGCCGCCACCATCAACAACTGCACGGCCACCTGGAAGATCGCGGCAAAGGCCGGGTCATTACGGTCGATGAACAGCCCTACCAGTGCTTCGGGCAGCAGCAGGAACAGCGCGGCGAAGGCAAACATGATCATGGCCCCAAACCCGATGCCCACCCGCCCGGCGCTGCGCGCCGCCAGCAGGTTGCCAGCGCCGTAGTACAGGCCGACGCGCATGGTCACCGCATAGGACAAGCCAGTCGGCACCATGAATGCCGTGGACACGATCTGCAGGGCAATCTGGTGCGCCGCCAGTTCGGTGCTGCCCAGCACGCCCATGCACAGCGCGGCGAAGGCGAACAGGCCCACTTCCACCATGTAGGTACCGCCAATCGGCAGGCCCAGCCGCCACAGCTCGCGCAGGGCCGCCAGTGATGGGCGTGACAGGCCCTTGCGCAGCGGGTAGGCGGTATAGGCCGGATGCCAGCGGATATACAACGCCAAGGCAGCGGCCATGCCCATCGACACCACTGCAGTGACCAGACCGATACCCATCAGGCCCAGCTTGGGCAGACCGAACATGCCTTCGATCAGTGCCACGTTGAACAGGTAGTTGAGCACCGTGCCGAACAAACTGATGACCATCACCGGGGTCGAGCGGCCCAGCGCGCTGGTGAAGCCACGCAAGGCCATGAAGGTCAGATAGCCGGGCAGGGCCAGTGGCAGCAGGGTGAGAAACTCGGCGGCCGAGGCCACGTTCTCGGGCTTCTGCCCGAAAAGCAGCAGCACAGGTTCAAGATTCCACAGCACCAGCGCAGCGAACAGCGCCAAGGCCCAGGCCAGCCACAGGCCGTTCTGCGCCAGTCGGGTGGCGCCTTCGATGTCGTTGGCACCCTTGCGAATGGCCACCAACGTGCCGACGGCGGCGATCACGCCTAGGCAGAAGATCGATACGAACGAATAGCTGGCTGCCCCCAGGCCACCACCCGCCAAAGCCTGAGGGCTGATGCGGGCCATCATCAGGGTGTCGGTCAGCACCATCAGCATGTGCGCCAACTGCGAGGCAATCAGCGGCCCGGCCAGGCGCAGCAAAGCCTTGAGTTCTGTGGTGGGCGCGACGTGCATGGGGGCAGTCCTTCATTCTGGGGTGATCAACGAAGGGCGATTCTGAGGCTTCGGTCAACTTTGCACAAAAGGATAAATGCGATAGTTGGCATGAGTTGAACTCATGTATATAGGTTTCTCGGGGATTTGCCCCACACGCCCATATTGCAGGTGCCTCATGCCACGCCAGCTACCACCGCTGTATGCCTTGCGCGCATTCGAAGCTGCCGCGCGGCTAAGTTCTTTCACCCGTGCAGGCGAAGAGCTGTCCATCACCCAAAGCGCCATCAGCCGGCATATCCGTACGCTGGAGGAGCATTTTGCCTGTCGCCTGTTCGTGCGCAGTGGCCGCAGCCTGCAACTTACCGAAGCGGGGCGGGTACTGCTGCCGGGCGTGCGCGAGGGCTTCGCGGCGTTTGAGCGGGCCTGTGAAACCTTGTGTGGTGAAGACGACATACTGCGCATGAAAGCCCCCTCGACCCTGACCATGCGCTGGTTGCTGGCGTGCCTTAGCCGCTTTCGGCATCTGCAGCCGGGCAATGAAGTGCAGCTGACCAGCGCCTGGATGGATGTCGACCATGTGGATTTCAACCAGGAGCCGTTCGATTGCGCGGTGTTGCTCAGCGACGGGGTATTCCCGCCGGAGTGGGAGGTGCGCAAGCTGTTCCCTGAGCTTCTGATCCCGGTCGGCGCGCCGGACCTGCTCGACGAGGAGCCCTGGGATGTGTGCAGGCTGGCCTCTGTCGAACTGCTGCACCCCACGGTGGACAAGCGTGACTGGCGGGAATGGCTGGAGCGTATGGGGCTTGGCGACCAGGTGTCGCTCAAGGGCGGCCAGGTGTTCGATACCCTGGAGCTGGGCATGATTGCCGCAGCGCGTGGCTACGGGATATCCATGGGCGACCTGCTGATGGTGGCCGAAGATGTGGCGCAGAAGCGCTTGAGCCTGCCATGGCCGACAGCGGTGCCCAGCGGCATGGATTACTACCTGGTGTGGCCGCGCACCCGGCGAGGCGGCGAGCGGTTGCGGCGGTTGAGTGCGTTCCTGGAAGGCGAGGTGGCGGCAATGGATTTGCCGGATGTGGAAATCCTGCCGCCTCTTTGATCACCTGCACCGGCCTCTTCGCGGGCTCGCCCGCTCCCACAGGTCGTATGCCCTGTACCTGTGGGAGCGGGCGAGCCCGCGAAGAGGCCGGTACAGATTTACATCGAACCCAGGTTCAACGCCTGTGCACAGGCCTGCAGCGACCGGCGCTCGCTTTGCGCATACAGCGCCAGCTCATCCTGTACCTGCAACCCCAGCGCAGCTTCGAACGCTTCGCGGTTGGCGTTGCTGCCGTATTCGGCCTGCGCATCGTCGCCCAGGTTGGACTGGAAGATCCCCGCCGCACTCACCGGCAGGAAGTCCTCGTACACCAGCGCCTCGAAGTGCACGTGGCCCGCGTCGATCAAGCCTTGCAGGGTGGTCGGGCGGCCTTCCTGGTCGCGTGCGGCCAGGCCTTTCTCGGTGGCGAAGTAGCGGAAGTACGCCAAGCCCTGTTCACGCATCTGCGCCAGGTCATCCGGGAACTCGGCAAAGTTTGCCTGTAGCAGCGCCATGTAACGCTCGGCATTGGCTTCGGCTGGAGCGCCACCCAGCGCAGCGCGGGTAGCGTCGAGCAACTTGTCGTAAAGCTGGCGACCTTTCGGGGTCAGCGCCGCGCCGCGTTGCTCGATTTCGCCAAAGCGCGCGGTGTGGCTGCCTTCGCGGCCTTGCTGGTCGCGGAAGGCGACCGTTTCCTGCAGGGCCTTGAAGCTGGTCTGGCGCAGCAGGATCGGGTGGCGGCGGGTGGGCGGGCCTTCAACCACGGCCTTCGGTGGGATGCCCTTGGCAGGCATGCCGAGCTGGATTGCATCGATATCCAGGGTACGCGGGGTCAGGTGGTTGATGTGCGGGCCCTTGAAGGCCACCACATCGGCGATCAGGCGGTGTTGGTCGTGCAGCTGCTGGTATTGCTCGGCCGTGACGGTAGCGTCCTGGTGCCAGCGGAAGGTGTGCAGCGCTTCCTGCACGAACGTCTCTGCATCCGCGGCGTCAAGGCCACCTTCGCGCTCACACTGGGCGATCAGTTCGAGGGCGCGGGAGGTGAAGATCTGGCGCTTGGCCAGGATGCCCTGTGCCAGCTCGCGCAACTGTGGGTTGTCGATCAATTCCAGGCGCAGCAGCGAGGTGAACACACGGAACGGGCTGACATGCAGCGATTGCTCGTGCACCGCGCGGAAGGCAGTGGAATGCACCGGTACGCCAGCGGAGCTGAGGTCATAGTAGCCGACCGGCTGCATGCCCATGACGGCGAACAGGCGGGCGATGGTGGCCAGTTCTTCGGCGGTGCCGACGCGGATGGCGCCGTGACGTTCCTGGTCCAGGCGCTCGATTTCGCCGGTCCAGCGCAGGGCCTCGGCCACTTCGGGTTGCTGGGCCATCACCTGCTGGTTGATTTCGCTCACCAGCTCCAGCAGCGTGCCGTACAGCGGCACTTCCTGTTTGTACATGAGCGACATGGCGGCAGAGAACTGCGCGCGGATGCTGTCTGGGCTGACGAAATCGTTGGCGGGCATCGCTAGCTTCCTGGTTGGGTTCGGACGCTTACATGAAAGCTGGGAATGCACTTTGCTCACAAGCGAAAAAAAGTGAGTGTGTCATTCCTTTTTTGATCGACCTCGACGGCCCTTTCGCGGCTAAAACCGCTTCTACGCGGTCCCCGTAGGAGCGGCTTTAGCCGCGAAGAGGCCGTCAAACCTGCAACTGCTCGCCAATCCATTCCACCAGCGCCCGCACCTTTGGCACCTCCGCCGCATGCTCGGCATACGCCAGGTAATGCGCCCCGGCACTGCGCATCGCATGGTTCCACGGCACCACCAGGCTACCGTCGGCCAGTTCCTTCGCCGCCAGGTAGCGCGGCACCAGCGCTACCCCGCACCCGGCCTGTGCTGCGCTCAACGCCATATAGAACGTATCGAAGCGCGGCCCGTGGTAGGCGCTGACGCTCTGCAGGTCCTGCTCCAGGAACCACTCATGCCAGGCCTCCGGCCGCGAGGTGCTTTGCAGCAGCACCAGCTCGGCCAGCTCCTCGGCACCGGCCAGCTTGCGCCCGGCCAGCAGCTCTGGCGCACACACCGGCACCACCTCTTCGCGGAACAACTCCACGCAAGTGGCCCCCGGCCAAGTGCCCTGGCCATAGAAGAACACCACGTCAGCCGAGCCTTGCAGCAGGGCGAACGGCTCCATCTCGTTGCGAATGTCCAGGTGGATATTGCCGTGCCGTTTGCCAAAACCTTTCAGATGCGGGATCAACCAGCGCACGCCAAAACTCGGTTGAGTGGCTACCTTCAATATCTCGGTCTGCTCGCCGTAGGTGAGTACGTAGCGGCTGGACATGTCCACCTGGGTGAGGATTTTGTTGACCTCGGCCAGGTACAGGCTGCCGGCCGGGGTCAGCTGCAAGCGCCGGCGGATGCGCAGGAACAGGTGGTGGCGCAGCATGTCTTCCAGCTGCGCCACCTGCTTGCTGACCGCGCTCTGGGTCAGGTGCAGTTCTTCAGCGGCACGGGTAAAACTCAGATGGCGGGCTGCAGCTTCAAAGCACTGCAGGGCGGTCATGGAGGGTACCAGGCGTTTTGACATAGCGGTCTCTGCGGCTCAAATCATTACCTGACGGAATGATATGCGGAATAAAGGTCGTTTGTTGTACCTATGTGATCGGATTAATACTGATCCACATCATTTTTCCACCCCATCACCGATGTAGGAGATGCACAAATGGTTGCTGGATTGCTCGAGCGCCTTGGCGTTGCCGCCGAGGCTTACACCCAGGGCGACTACCCTGTTCACACGCCGATCGACGGCAGCCAGATCGCCTCGGTGAAACTGCTCGGCAAGGCCGAGACCATCGCCCGCATCGATCAGGCCCAGAGCGCCTTCGAAGCCTGGCGCAGTGTGCCTGCTCCGCGCCGTGGCGAACTGGTGCGCCTGTTCGGCGAAGTGCTGCGTGAGCACAAGGCCGACCTCGGCGAGTTGGTCTCGATCGAAGCCGGCAAGATCACCCAGGAAGGCCTGGGCGAAGTGCAGGAAATGATCGACATCTGCGACTTCGCCGTTGGCCTGTCGCGCCAGCTGTACGGCCTGACCATCGCTTCCGAGCGCCCGGGCCACCACATGCGTGAAACCTGGCACCCGCTGGGTGTGGTCGGCGTGATCAGCGCCTTCAACTTCCCGGTTGCCGTGTGGGCCTGGAACACCGCCCTGGCCCTGGTGGCCGGCAACTCGGTGGTATGGAAACCGTCCGAGAAGACTCCGCTGACCGCCCTGGCCTGCCAGGCGCTGTTCGAAAAAGCCCTGAAAGCCTTCGGCGATGCTCCGGCTGGCTTGGCACAACTGGTGATCGGCGGTCGTGAAGCTGGCGAAGCCATGGTCGACGACCCGCGCGTACCGCTGGTCAGCGCCACCGGCAGCACCCGCATGGGTCGCGAAGTCGGCCCACGCGTTGCTGCCCGCTTCGGCCGCAGCATCCTGGAACTGGGCGGCAACAACGCCATGATCCTGGCCCCGAGCGCCGACCTGGACCTGGCCGTGCGCGGCATCCTGTTCTCGGCTGTCGGCACTGCCGGCCAGCGTTGCACCACCCTGCGCCGCCTGATCGTGCACCGTTCGATCAAGGACGAAGTGGTTGCCCGCGTCAAAGCCGCCTACGGCAAAGTGCGCATCGGCGACCCACGTAAAGACAACCTGGTCGGCCCGCTGATCGACAAGCAGTCGTTCGACGCCATGCAGGGTGCACTGGCCAAGGCCCGCGACGAAGGTGGCCAGGTATTTGGTGGCGAGCGTCAGCTGGCCGACCAGTACCCGAACGCCTACTACGTTTCGCCAGCCATTGCTGAAATGCCGGCGCAAAGTGACGTGGTGCGCCACGAAACCTTCGCACCGATCCTGTACGTGCTGGCCTACGACGACTTCGAGGAGGCCCTGCGCCTGAACAACGAAGTGCCACAAGGCCTGTCGTCGTGCATTTTCACCACCGACATCCGTGAAGCCGAGCGCTTCCAGAGCGCCTCGGGCAGCGACTGCGGCATCGCCAACGTCAACATCGGTACCAGCGGCGCCGAGATTGGTGGTGCGTTTGGTGGCGAGAAGGAAACCGGCGGTGGCCGTGAGTCGGGCTCGGATGCCTGGAAAGGCTACATGCGTCGCCAGACCAACACCGTGAACTACTCGCGCGAGCTGCCACTGGCGCAGGGCATTGTGTTCGACTGATGGATTGATGCTGCATGGCCGGGGGCCTGGCCCCCGGTTCGCGGGTAGACCCGCTCCTACAGGGTTCGTCAAAGCGACACCGACCCCTGTAGGAGCGGGTTTACCCGCGAAAGGGCCGCCCTGCGGCCCCAACAAGAACAAATTGCTGGAGCCGGCCATGTCCGAACTGCGTCAACAATGCTTGTGGGAACACGTCAGCAAACCGACCGTCGCCGCCCAGGCCCTGGCCGGTGAGCACAAGGCCGATGTCTGTGTGATCGGCGGCGGCATTACCGGCCTGTCGGCGGCCATCCACCTGCTCGAACAGGGCAAGTCGGTGATCGTGCTGGAGGCCTGGAAGATCGGCCACGGTGGCTCCGGGCGCAACGTCGGCCTGGTCAACGCCGGCACGTGGATCCGCCCCGACGACGTCGAGGCCACCCTTGGCCAGAAGCAGGGCAGCCGCCTGAACAAGGTGCTTGGCGAAGCCCCGGCTGAAGTGTTCGCCATGATCGAGCGCCTCGGCATCGACTGCCAGGCCCAGCACAAAGGCACGCTGCACATGGCGCACAACGCCACCGGTATCGCCGACCTCGAAGCGCGTCACGAACAATGGCGCCGCCGAGGTGCCGACGTCGAGCTGCTGACCGGTGCCCAGTGCCAGGAATACTGCGGTACCGACAAGATTTCCGCTGCGCTGCTTGATCGCCGTGCCGGCACTATCAACCCCATGGGCTACACCCAGGGCCTGGCGGCTGCCGTGGCGCGCCTGGGCGGCAAAATTTTCCAGCAGTCTTCGGTCGAAGGCCTGGAGCGTGAAGGTGATGGCTGGCGGGTGAAGACCGCGCGTGGCGCTGTGCGCGCCGAAAAAGTGGTGATTTCCACCGGCGCCTACACCGAAGGCGACTGGAGCAACCTGCAGAAGCAGTTCTTCCGCGGTTATTACTATCAGGTAGCCTCCAAACCGCTGCAGGGCATCGCAGCCGACAAGGTACTGCCACATGGCCAAGGTTCGTGGGACACCCGCACCGTGCTTAGCAGCATCCGCCGCGACGATCAGGGCCGCCTGCTGCTCGGCAGCCTGGGCCGGGTCGACAACAAGCCAGCCTGGTTCGTGCGCAGCTGGGCCGATCGCATCCAGAGCCACTATTACCCGGAGCTGGGCAAGGTCGAGTGGGAAATGCACTGGACTGGCTGCATCGACTTCACCCCTGATCACCTGATGCGCCTGTTCGAGCCAGCGCCTGGGTTGGTGGCGGTGACTGGGTACAACGGGCGCGGTAACACAACCGGCACCGTGATCGGGCGTGCGTTTGCCGAGTTCCTGCTCAAGGGCGAGGCGGACAGCCTGCCGATTCCGTTTTCGCCGATGAGCGGTGTGAGCGCGCCTTCGCTGCGCACGGCGTTCTATGAGTCCGGTTTTTCGCTGTACCACGCGGGGCAGTGCCTGAGGGTTGTGTTGTAAGTACTGGCCTCTTCGCGGGTAAACCCGCTCCTACAGGTTCACCACAGCCCTCTCAGGCGGTGAACAACTTGTAGGAGCGGGTTTACCCGCGAAGAGGCCGGCACAGTCTCACTTGTGCAACCAACTCAGGAAGCCACCCTTCTTGATTGAAGCCGGCTTCTGCAACAACAACGACTCCCGGCTCTGCCGCCGGAACCGCTGCAATTTGCTCAACGCCGTCTGCACTTCGCCACGCTGCTGCAAACAGCTCTTCACCTGTTCCTTGTCGATCCGGTACAGCACGCAACTGGTCAGCGTGCGGAATTCGGCCAGCGAATCTTCTTCGTCGATGATCCCCTCGATCCCCAGCACCTCACCCGGCCCCATGCGCCCGGCTTCCAACAGTTTGTCTCCGTCGCGCACCGAGGCCGATACCACACCGCTGCCAATCACCAGCAGATGATCGGAATGCTCGCCCACCCCCAGGATCACCTGGTCCGCCAGGTACTCGACTGCAGTCATGCGCTGGCTCAACGCATCGCGCTCTTCGTCACTCAGCGAGCGGAACACTCGCACCTCATCCAGCACCTCGCGCTGGCGGCTGCGCGGCGGCACGGCCAGGTCGACGTTCCACATCACCCCGCTGGCTTCCAGGTGCCGGTGCGCCAGGTCGAACAGCTGGTTACGTGCATCGCCCTTGGCGCCCGCATCGGCCACGAAGCCGCTGGCCTCGTACTCCACCGACTCCAGAGTCGAGGCCTTTACCGTCACCTTCGGCTTCGGGGTCGCAAGGATGGCACTGACGCCCTGCAAGGCTTTTTCCAGCGCATCGAACACACGCTTTGGCCGCACCTTGGCCGGGACCACCACGCTGATCGATACCCCGTGCACATCGGCCGGGCGACTGTGGTTGAGCAGCCGCGCCTTGGCCGCTACCGAGTTGGGGATCACCGCCAGGCTGCCGGTACCGGTCAGCAGGCGCGTGGCGCGCCAGTCGATATCCAGGACCTTGCCTTCGGTACCGTCGATGGAGATTGAGTCGCCAATCTGATAGGGCCGCGTGGTGTTCAGCACGATGCCGCTGAAGACGTCAGCCAGTGTGCTCTGCAGCGCCAGGCCGATGACGATGGCCATTACCCCGGAGGTGGCCAGCAGGCCCTTCACCGGCAGTTGCAGCACATAGCCTGCGGCCGCGACCACGGCGGCGAGAAAGATCAACGCCCCCAGCACATCCTGCAGCAAGCGCCCGCCATGGCTGCCACGGGCCACCAGCAACAGGCCGAATACCACGGTTACCGTGCGCGCACCGAACAGCCACCAGCCGATGGCCAATACCGTGGCCATCAGGTTGCGCGAGACATCGTCGGGCCACGGCGGTGGTTGCAGCGGGCTCATGCCAGCGGCCATCAGCACTGAGCTGAACAGCAGGAAGATCACCAGGCGCGCGCTGATGCGCCAGGCATGGCGCTGAATGGGGATCAGTTGCCAAAGCACGAGGTCGAGCAGGATCAGGGCGCAACCGAGCAACAACGGGGACGACTGGATGAACGCCAGCATGGTGATCTCGGGGGTGAGGAGAGGGCTGTGGGTAGTAATAGAGCAGGTTTGCCGGGCAGGCAATGCAAGCCTGTGCTGGCCCCTTCGCGACTTGCCCGTTCCCACAGGTAAAGCGCTGGTTTTGAATCTTGTGCGATCCCTGTGGGAGCGGGCGAGCCCGCGAAGAGGCCAGCAAAACCAACGCCAATCTATCGTTCCTAAAACAGAACGCTAAAGGCAAAAACCGCTATCTACCGCTCCAAAGGTGGTGGTTTTAATCTTCTCCCATCAACGCGAAACACCCAACTTACTGAACATCAAAACCCTTAGGAGCTACCCCCATGACCCACTTCAAATACAACCGCCTGAACAAAGACGACGCCGCCGTACTGCTGGTCGACCACCAGGCGGGCCTGCTGTCCCTGGTGCGCGACATCGAGCCGGACGCGTTCAAGAACAACGTGCTGGCCCTGGCCGACCTGGCCAAGTTCTTCAACCTGCCGACCATTCTTACCACCAGCTTCGAGCAAGGCCCCAACGGCCCACTGGTGCCAGAGCTGAAAGCCCTGTTCCCGGACGCCCCGTACATTGCCCGCCCTGGCCAGATCAACGCCTGGGACAACGAAGACTTCGTCAAGGCAGTGAAGGCCACTGGCAAGAAGCAACTGATCATCGCCGGCGTTGTGACTGAAGTGTGCGTAGCGTTCCCGGCCCTGTCGGCCCTGGAAGAAGAGTTCGACGTGTTCGTGGTCACTGATGCCTCCGGTACCTTCAACGCCATGACCCGCGACGCCGCCCACGACCGCATGAGCCAGGCAGGTGCGCAACTGATGACCTGGTTCGGCGTGGCCTGTGAGCTGCACCGCGACTGGCGCAACGACATCGAAGGCCTGGCCGCGCTGTGCTCCAACCACATCCCCGACTACCGCAACCTGATGACCAGCTACAACGCCTTCAACGCCAACAAGTAAGCCCAATCGCCGCGGGCACCGCCAAACGGTGCCCGCCCAGGGCAGCACACCTATCCAATCCAGCGCCCGTCCGCCGTTGCACAGTGGATGCGGGCAAGCTCATCCCAAGGAACGCCGATGAACACCGCACTCCATGACAACCGCGAAGTGGTGACCGTATGCCTGCAACACAAGGTGCTTGATGGCTCGCCGGGCACCCCGGCAGCGCAACCGCCGCGCTGGAAGCAGGCACTGCTGACCTACCTGGTGATCTGCCCGATGACCATGGTCATCCCGCAACTGCTGGCGCCGCTGTTTGCGCGCTTCCCGCAGCTGGGTGGCGTGATTATCGGCAACCTGATCGTCAACCTGTTCGTCATCCTGCCCGTGGTGTTCTACATCATGCCTTGGGTAACCCGCCGCTGCGCCAACTGGCTGCGCGGCTGAGCCGACGCCTTCATCTCGACACTTTCAAGGAGATACCGCTATGAGCACGTTCGTTACCCGCGATGGCACTTCGATCTATTTCAAGGACTGGGGCAGCGGCAAGCCCGTGCTGTTCAGCCACGGCTGGCCGCTGGATGCCGACATGTGGGATTCGCAGATGGAGTTCCTGGCCAGCCGCGGTTACCGCGCCATCGCCTTCGACCGCCGGGGTTTCGGCCGCTCGAGCCAGCCGTGGAACGGTTACGACTACGACACCTTCGCCGATGACATTGCCCAGCTGATCGAGCACCTCGACCTGCGCGACGTCACCCTGGTGGGCTTCTCGATGGGGGGCGGTGATGTCAGCCGCTACATCGCCCGCCACGGCAGCGAGCGGGTGGCCCGGCTGGTGTTGCTGGGCGCGGTGACGCCAGTGTTCGGCAAGCGTGACGATAATCCTGACGGTGTCGACCTGTCGGTGTTCGAGGGCATCCGGGCCGGCCTGCGTGCTGACCGCGCGCAGTTCCTCGCCGATTTCGCCACGCCGTTCTACGGCCTGAACCATGGGCAGCAGGTGTCCCAGGGTGTGCAGACGCAGACCCTGAACATTGCGCTGATGGCGTCCATCAAAGGCACCCTGGATTGTGTGACGGCCTTCTCGGAGACCGATTTCCGTCCCGACATGGCCAAGGTCGATGTGCCGACGTTGGTGATCCATGGCGATGACGACCAGATCGTGCCGTTCGAGACCACTGGCAAGCAGGCGGCGGAGCTGATTCGCGGTGCCGAGCTGAAGGTGTATGCCGGGGCGCCGCACGGGTTTGCGGTGACCCATGCGCAGCAGCTGAATGAGGACTTGCTGGCGTTCCTTCAGCGGTAATTGTGGGAAACATTCGCGGGTAAACCCGCCCCTACAGACGTTGTAGGAGCGGGTTTACCCGCGAAGAGGCCGGCCCAGGCAGCAAAAAGCTTGACCAGGGCTAACCTTCTTCAACCCACCGCACATCCATTCAAGCCCAGGCCTTGCATCAACCGGCATGCTTCGCAGTCCCCCTGCCGGCCCCTAGTCGGAGAAGCCCATGTCCCAGGATCGCAACGACAAGACCCGTCGCCAGTTCCTCGCCACCAGCACTGTGCTCGGTGCCGCTGGCGCGCTCTGGTCCGCATTGCCCTTCACCGGCCAAGCCGGTTCCGCTCACGCATCCAGCCAAGGAGGTTCCATGACCGCCGACCTGATTCTGTTCAACGGCAAACTGCACACCGTTGACCGCGAAAAGCCCACCGCGACCGCCGTCGCCATCAAGGACGGCCGCTTCATCGCCGTGGGCAGCGACGCCGAGGCCATGGCCTACAAGGGCGCCGCCACGCAAATCATCGACCTCAAGCAGCGCACGGTGATCCCGGGCCTCAATGACTCGCACCTGCACCTGATCCGCGGTGGCCTGAACTACAACCTCGAGCTGCGCTGGGAAGGGGTACCGTCGGTGGCCGATGCCCTGCGCATGCTCAAGGACCAGGCTGCGCGCACGCCAACCCCGCAGTGGGTGCGGGTAGTCGGTGGCTGGAACGAATTCCAGTTCGCCGAAAAACGCATGCCCACCCTGGAAGAAATCAACCAGGCTGCGCCCGATACCCCGGTATTCCTGTTGCACCTGTACGACCGCGCGTTGCTCAACCGCGCCGCGCTCAAGGCCGTCGGCTACACCAAGGAAACGCCGAACCCGCCGGGTGGCGAGATCCAGCGCGACAAGTTCGGTAACCCCACCGGCATGCTGATCGCCCGCCCGAACGCGATGATCCTCTACGCCACGCTGGCCAAGGGGCCTAAGCTGCCGCTGGAGTATCAGGTCAACTCCACTCGCCAGTTCATGCGTGAGCTCAACCGGCTGGGCCTGACCAGCGCCATCGACGCCGGTGGCGGCTACCAGAACTTCCCCGACGACTACTCCGTGATCCAGGAGCTGGCCGACAACGATCAGCTGACCGTACGCATCGCCTACAACCTGTTCACCCAGAAACCCAAGGAAGAACTGGACGACTTCAAGAAGTGGACCTCCAGCGTCAAGCTGCACAGCGGCACCGATTTCTTGCGCCACAATGGCGCGGGCGAAATGCTGGTGTTCTCTGCCGCCGACTTCGAGGACTTCCTCGAGCCGCGCCCGGACCTGCCGCAGACCATGGAAGAGGAACTGGAGCCGGTGGTGCGCCACCTGGTCGAGCAGCGCTGGCCATTCCGCCTGCACGCCACCTACAACGAATCGATCACGCGCATGCTCGACGTGTTCGAGAAGGTCAACCGCGACATTCCATTCAACGGCCTGCCCTGGTTCTTCGACCACGCCGAAACCATCACCCCGCAGAACATCGAGCGTGTGCGTGCGCTGGGCGGTGGTATTGCCATCCAGGACCGCATGGCCTTCCAGGGTGAGTACTTCGTCGACCGCTACGGCGCCAAGGCCGCCGAGCAGACCCCGCCGATCAAACGCATGCTCGAAATGGGCGTGCCGGTGGGCGCGGGTACCGATGCCACTCGGGTGTCCAGCTACAACCCATGGACCTCACTGTACTGGTTGGTCAGCGGCAAGACGGTCGGTGGCATGGAGCTGTACCCGGAAGGCCTGAGCCGTGACACCGCGCTGCAACTGTTCACCCAGGGCAGCGCCTGGTTCTCCAGTGAGCAAGGCAAGAAAGGCCAGATCAAGGTGGGCCAGCTGGCTGACCTGGCAGCATTGTCGCTGGACTTCTTCAGTGTCGATGAAGAAGCGATCAAGGGCATCGAGTCGGTGCTGACCATCGTTGATGGCAAGGTGGTGTACGGTGCTGGCGAGTTCGACAAGCTTGGCCCGCCGCAGGTGCCGGTGCTGCCAGAGTGGTCGCCGGTGACCAAGGTGCCGGGGCACTGGCGCGCTGGTACGCCATCGTTGGCAGCCGCCGTGCACCAGTGCTCGGGGCCGTGCGGGGTGCATGCACACAGCCATGACAAGGCGCGCAAATCGAGTGTCCCGGTCAATGACTTCCAGGGCTTCTGGGGGGCGCTGGGCTGTTCGTGCTTCGCTTTCTAAGGTGAGCTGATGTGAAGAACGGGGGGCCAATAACTGGCCCCTTTTTTGTGTTTTCAGTGCCGGCCCTTTCGCGGGTAAACCCGCTCCTACAACGGCCTGTTTCCAACGTCTGGTGTGTGTCTACCGCAGATCATGTGTAGGAGCGGGTTCACCCGCGAATGGGCCGTAAGGGCCGGCATCAATGGTGTGCCTTATGCTCCCCACCAGCCAATAGGTGCCGAATCCGCACCTCAACCCCATCGGTCTGCAGCATCCTGACCCGCGCCTCGATCTTCAGTTCACCACGGGTCACCCGGTGGTGATGCCGCAGATGCTCCAGCCACGATTCCTCGAAGAAGAACTCCAGCCACAATGCCGGATCAGCACTGTCCCGCATCAACCCCCACGACAATGCGCCATTGCGCTTGCGCATCGCTTCCAGCTCCCGCGCCGCCTGCTGGAAGGCCTCGGCCTTGGTGGGGGCGATGTGGTACTCGATGGTGACCATCACCGGTCCGGCGTCCTTGTCCATGTCATCGCTCAACACCGGCACCGGCCAATGCAGCGACGGCGTCAGCTCCTCTGCTTCGGTTTCCGGCAGCGCCACCTTGCAGGTCAGCAAGGTACCCAGCGCCAGGCCGCCTGCGGCCACCAGCAGGCTGAAGGTGAGCGTTGCATGGCTGGCCAGCGTGCCCCACAGCAGGCCACCACAGGCCATGGCGCCGAAGAAAATCAGAATGTATACCGACAAAGCCCGCGCCCTTACCCAGGCTGGCACCGAAGTCTGTGCAGCCACCTGCAGGTTGGACAGCACCGCGATCCACGCCGCGCCGCTGAGCAGCATCGCTGGCAGCAGCGCATAGAAATTGCGCACCAACGCCAGGGCCAGCAGGAACAGGGCATACAGCAGGCTGGCCAGTAACACCAGGCGGTCACGGCTGATGCGCTCACGCAGGCGCGGCAGCAAGGTGGCGCCCGCCACTGCGCCAATACCGATGGCCGCCAGCAGCAGGCCGAAGTCCGCTGCAGTGCCGTGCATCTCGCCACGCACGATCAGTGGCAGCAGCGAAGTGCCGGCGCTGGCGCAGAAAAAGAACGCCAACGCGCGTAGCATCACGGCCTGCAAAGGCTTGGCACTGCGGGCAAAGCGCAACCCGGTGCGCATGGCGCCAACGAAGCGTTCGGCGGGCAGCAGTGGTTCCTTCACCTCGCGCTTCCACAGGAACAACACCAGGATCACACCCGCGAACGAGATGGCATTCAGGGCAAAGGTCAGCCACGGGCCGACCATGCTCACCACCACCCCCGCCAGTGCCGGGCCGATGGCCCGTGACACGTTGATGCCGACACTGGAGAGCGCCACCGCGTTGGCCAGGTCCTCCTTGCCCACCAGTTCCGGTGTCAGTGCGCTCCACGCCGGCATCATCAGCGCTGTACCAATGCCCAGTGCCAGGGTCAGCACCAGCAGCAAGGTGACGTTCATCATCCCGAGCAGGGTCAGGGCCGCCAGCACGACCGCTACGCAAGACATCCACAGCTGCACCAGCAACAGGTAGCGGCGTTTGTCGACGATGTCCGCCGCTGCGCCCGCCGGCAGGGCCAGGAAGAACATCGGCAACGAGCCGGCTACCTGGATCAACGCCACGTGCAGCGGGCTGGCCGACAGCGTGGTCATCAGCCAGCCGGCGCCCACCTCGTGCATCCAGGTGCCGATGTTGGAGGCGATGGTGGCGATCCACAGCATGCGGAAGGTGGTGTTACGCAACGGGCTCCAGGCACCTGAAGGTGATGTGCTCATGTCAGAAGCTGCCTTTGAGTGGGTATTCGATGATCAGGTAGATGCGGTCGATATCATCGCCCGCCTGGGCCTGGTTGGCGCGGTGGCTGACGTGGGAGAGCGACAGGCTCAGGTCCCTGGCAGCCCCCGACTGCACCACGTATTTCAGGTCGATGTCGCGTTCCCAGTGCTTGCCGCCGTCGCCGTACTGGTTCACATAGGCGCCGCCCGCAGGCGCATGGCTGCCGTCGATGCCGCGGCCGCTGACATAGCGGCCCATCAGGCTCAGGCCAGGTGCGCCGAGGGTGGCGAAATTCAGGTCATAGCGCAGTTGCCACGAGTGCTCGCCAGGGCCGTTGAAGTCGGCGTACTTGATCGCGTTGGCCAGATAGATGGAGTCGCCGCCGACGAAGTCGAACGGGGTGTCGCCCTCGACCTTCTGGTAGGCCACGCTCAGCGCCTGGGCGCCGAAGCTGTACTTGGCCAGCAGGCTATAGGCGAGGGTGTCGATCGCCCCGGCGCTGGCGTTGCCGGTGTCGCGGGTTTTGTACAGGTTGCCGTCCAGGCGCCAGTTGCCTTGGGCCAGGTTCAGGTTGAGGTAGGCCTGGCGCCAGGTGTTTTCCAGTTGCCCGGCATACAGTGCGGCGCCGAACGGCCCGTTGGGTGCGAAGGTGGCACCGGCCAGGCTGATGGCCCGGTTGTGGGTGGTCGCGCCGTAGCCACTGAAGTCGTCGTGGGTGGAGCTGTTGTCCTGGTTGTTGAAGGCAGTGAAACGCCCGGCCTGCACGCGCCAGTCGGGCTGGTCGGTGTTTTCCACCCACCAGCCGGTGGCGTATTCCGGGTGCAGGCGTTTGTCACCGGTGTCGAATACCGGGGTTTCCACCATCATCTCGCCATAGCGCAGTTGGGTGTTGCCTAACTGCATTTTGAGCGCGGCACCGGCACTGGAGTACTCGGGCTCGGCGCGGCTGTCGCTGTCGCGTGGCAGCAGGCCGGTGCCGCTGTGGCCGCGGCCGCCGTCGAGCTTGAGGCCAAGAAAGCCATGGGCATCGATGCCGACGCCGACAGTGCCTTCGGTGAAACCGGAACGCACCTCGCCGATGAAGCCTTGGGCCCATTCCTGGCGGTAGTTCTGGCCGCTGCCGGAGGGCGAGCGGAAGTCACTGTGCAGGAAATAGTTGCGGCTGAGCAGCGACCAGCCGGGCGCTTCGGCGTGGCTCAGCGCCGGCCAGAGGGCGAGGGTGGCGAGCAGGGCGCGGCCTGGTCCGTGTGTGGCGCGGATCATGGGGAGCTCCGGGGGATGATCCGGGACTGTGGAGCAAGGATAGGCCAGGGGTCTTGTAAGGGTGTGCTGGGGGATCGGTTTACCTATGCCGGCCTTTTCGCGGGTGCGCCCGTTCCCACGGGTTTGCCACTGGCCCCGAGCCTTGTGCAATACCTATGGGAGCGGGCATGCCCGCGAAGAGGCCGGCTCAGCCAGCCAGGCACTCAAGCCATGTCGCTGATGGCGAACTCCTCAGCCAGATGATCGATCAGCGCTCGCACCGAAGGCAGCAACCCACGTCGCGATGGGAAGATCGCATGCACGATGCCGCAACGCGGGTGCCAGTCCGGAATCAGCTCAACCAGACGTCCCGCCGCCAGGTCCTCACGCACCGCCACCCGCGGCAAGTGTGCAATCCCCACTCCGGCTACCACGAAGTGGCGCAAGGCAAACAGGTCATCAGTCACCATGCGTGGTGTATGCGGGATGACGATGCTGCGGCTGTTGTCCTCACCCTGGAACAGTTCCCACTGGTACTCGCGCTGTGCACTGCCCCAATGCACGCTGGGTAGTGTGCCCAGCAGCTGTGGGTCAAACCCTTTGGGCAGTTGCGCCAGGTATTGAGGCTGGCCGACCAGGCACTGGGTGCTGTTGCTCAGCACCTTCATCACCATGTCAGTGTTCTCCAGCGGCGGAAAGCGCACCCGCAGAGCAATATCGAAGCCCTCGTGCAACAGGTCGACACGGCGGTTGGTACTTTCGATGAACAGCTCCACCTGCGGGTACTTGAGCATGTAGCGGGTCAGCATCGGCCCGACCCAGGAGTTGAGCAGGGTGGTCGGGCAACTGATGCGCACCAGGCCGCGCGGTTCGCTGCGGTTGCGCTCGATGATTTCCGCTGCGCCCTCGGCCTCCACGCGCATGGCCAGGCAGCGGTTGTAATAGGCCTGGCCGATTTCGGTCAGCGAGCAGTGGCGGCTGGTGCGGTTCAACAGTCGCACACCCAGGCGGTCTTCAAGGTCGGCGATTCGCCGGCTGAGCTTCGACTTGGGCATGTCCAGCGCCCGCCCGGCCGGGGCGAAGCCGCCATGTTCGACGACCTGGGTGAAGTAGTAGAGGGAGTTGAGGTCTTCCAATGGTCGGTCTCCGGGTATTTGGTTGCCTGTGCCGGCCTCTTCGCTTGTAGGAGCGGCTTTAGCCGCGAAGAGGCCGGCACAGCCCCCTACAAATCCATCGTTCATAAATCAGAACGCTAAAGCCAGATTCTGCTAACTACCGCCGCAAAGGTGATGATTTTAATCTGTGCCCATCAACGCGAAACACCCCGGATTGCTGAAAAATTCATAACCCTTAGGAGCACAGACCATGAGCAAATTCACCTACAACCGCCTGAACAAAGACGACGCTGCCGTACTGCTGGTCGACCACCAGGCTGGCCTGCTGTCCCTGGTGCGCGATATCGAGCCGGACAAGTTCAAGAACAACGTGCTGGCGCTGGCTGACCTGGCCAAGTTCTTCAACCTGCCGACCATCCTCACCACCAGCTTCGAGCAAGGCCCCAACGGCCCGCTGGTGCCGGAACTGAAAGCCCTGTTCCCGAACGCGCCGTACATTGCCCGCCCTGGCCAGATCAACGCCTGGGACAACGAAGACTTCGTCAAGGCCGTGAAAGCCACTGGCAAGAAGCAACTGATCATCGCCGGCGTTGTGACTGAAGTGTGCGTAGCTTTCCCGGCCCTGTCTGCCCTGGAAGAAGAGTTTGACGTGTTCGTGGTGACCGATGCTTCCGGCACCTTCAACGAAATGACCCGTGATGCCGCGCATGACCGCATGAGTCAGGCGGGCGCCCAACTGATGACCTGGTTCGGCGTGGCCTGCGAGCTGCACCGCGACTGGCGCAACGATGTCGAAGGGCTGGCTGCACTCTGCTCCAACCACATTCCGGATTATCGCAACCTGATGACCAGCTATAACGCGCTGACTGCGGGTAAGTAATCAACCATCAGCAACGCGCACAAAGGCCGGCTCTCTCTATAGGGAGCCGGCCTTTTTTGTTTGCTGTACCGGCCTCTTCGCGGGCAAGCCCGGTCCCACAGGGATCGCGCAAGATTCAACGCCAGTGCAGTACCTGTGGGAGCGGGCATGCCCGCGAAAGGGCCGGTGCAGGCGACTCAGTTCATGGGCTGTGACTCAATCCCATCCAGCAATGCCTCAACCAACCCTTCTGCCATTTCGAGTGCGTTCAGGTTGCTCCAGAACAGGCTCTTGCCTGTGTCATCCAGATGCTCCAAGGCTTTGTAGCCACAGTCGTAGGCACCGCGCAGGTATTGGGCGACATGCACCAGGGCATCGTGGGCGGAAACGCCTGGGTTTACGGTGAACAATGGGGGATGGCCGGCATCGCAGCGGCTGAAAGAGCGTTGTGTGGTGTTGGGGAGGGGTGGATCGGGGACAATCTTTTTCATAGCCAAACTCCGATAGAGGTTGGCCGGCACCATCCGTTTCCACGCGAAGGGTGGCGGCTGCACGCGGGGTGGAAAGCCGGGCTATCGGAACCCCGGCAGGCCATTCGGCCTCCCGCGCGCAGCTGCCATGACAACTGCCATTCCGATTACCTGCCGGGTTTCCACACCCGATCGCTGAACCGACAGCGACCTGGTCAGCCTAGAGAGCTGGCCTTCCCCGGACAATCAGACGGGCGTCGACACGGTGTGTAGGATAATTCCTTGGGATTGGCGTGAACGTAGGAAATGGTTCGCGGGGAAGTAGGACCCAGCTGAGAATTAGACGATTTGTGATGGTTTTTGTGAGTTCGCGTAATGGCGGCGAGGTGATCGTCAGGAAATTGCATGATGGCTTCCAGGTGCCTGGCGATAGTTTTTGGGCGCCCGTGAGATCGAGCGCCGCCCGCGCGGCGCTTCGCGGGTAAACCCGCTCCTACGTCTGTTTCGGGCCAGTTATTCCTGTGGGACGCGCACGCGAGCCCCCTGGCGCACGCCTCGATATCGCGTCGTACAAACAAGGCGGTCGCGCGCGCCTGGCACAGGAGGGACTGGCCCGAAACAGCGTAGGAGCGGGTTTACCCGCGAAGCGCCGCGCGGGCGGCGCTCGATCTCACAGGCACTACAACCCTCGAGGCATGCGCCAAAAGGCCTCAGTCCGCATCCGAATCAAACAACCGCTCCAGCTCCACCCGCGCCTCCTTGGCCGTCTGCATCACCTTGGCCCGGTCATCACGCACTTGCCCCTGGGCCTCCAGCACCTCTTCGTCATGTTGGGTAAACCGTGCAATGCGGTCCGCCGCCTGTTCATCGCTCAGGCCCAATCCCACCAGTGCCCGGCGGGTCATTTCCAGGCTGGAGTAAAACGTCTCGCGAATCGGCTCGGCGCCCACATCCGCCAGTTTGTGCACATGCTGGCGGTTGCGCGCCCGGGCCAGCACCTTCAGGTGTGGGTACAGGCGCTTCACCCGTGCGGCGGTATGAATGGCGGCTTCAGGGTCATCAATGGTGATGATGAAATACTCCGCTTCACCCACCTTGGCGGCGTGCAACACCTCCGGGCGCAGCGGGTCGCCGTAGAACACCGGTACCTGTTCGAACATGCGGGTCATCTCGATGGTGTCCACCGAGGTTTCCAGGGCAATGAACGGGATCTTCTGCGCCCGCAGGATGCGCGCGACGATCTGGCCCATGCGGCCCATGCCGACGATCACCACCCGCGGCGTATCAGTCTGGATCTGCTTGTACTGCTCGGGCACTTCACGCGCCGGCTGCGGGCGCTTGAGGACGCGGGCGCAACCCAGCATCAGCAGCGGGGTGATGGCCATCGACAGGGTAATGGTCATCAGCAGCAGGTCGTAGGTCTGGGTATCGAACAGGCCTTGGTCCTTGCCCAGCTTGAACACCACGAAGGCGAACTCGCCACCGGCCGCCAATACCATGCCCAGGCGCAGGGCGCTGGCGCTGTTCAGGCCACCGACCAGGCGGCCGACGCCTATCAGCAACAGCAGCTTAACGGCCACCAGCAACAGGGTCAGGCCCAGCACCACCAGCGGCATTTCCAGTAACAGGTGCAGGTTGGCGCCCATGCCCACGCTGATGAAGAACAGCCCCAGCAGCAGGCCCTTGAAGGGTTCGATCTGCGATTCCAGCTCGTGACGGTATTCCGAGTCGGCCAGCAGCAGGCCGGCGAGGAAAGCGCCAAGGGCCATGGAGATACCCGCTTCTTCCATCAGCCAGGCGGTGCCGATCACCACCAGCAGTGCGGTGGCAGTAGACACTTCCGGCAGGCCGGTGCGAGCCACGGTGCGGAACACCGGGCGCAACAGGTAGCGACCGCCGATGATCACCACGGCGATGCTGGCGAATACCTTCAGGCCGTGTTGCAGGCTGTCGCCTTGGCTGGTGTCCGGGCCAGTGGCGGCCAGCAGCGGTACCAAGGCGATCAGCGGAATCGCGGCGATATCCTGGAACAACAGGATGGCGAACGCCAGACGGCCGTGCGGTGCATTGAGCTGCTTGCTCTCGGCCAGGCTCTGCAGGCCAAGGGCGGTGGACGAAAGCGCCAGGCCCAGACCGAGCACGATGGCTGCTGGTAGCGTCTGGCTGAAGCCGAACAGGGCGATGGCGCCGATTACTGCGCCGGTCAGCACCACTTGGGCAGTGCCGACACCAAACACCGACTTGCGCATCAGCCACAAGCGTTTGGGCGACAGTTCCAGCCCGATGATGAACAGCAGCAAGACCACGCCCAGTTCGGAAATGTGCGCCACGCTTTCTGTGTCGCGGATCAGGCCAAGTGCTTGCGGGCCGATGACCACACCGGCGAGCAGGTAGCCGAGCACGGCACCCAGTTGCAGGCGCTTGGCCAGGGGGACGGCGAGGACGGCGGCAAGCAGGAAGATCACCGCGGTTTGCAGAAGGCTGCCTTCGTGTGGCATTGGCTCTTACTCCATGAGCTGCCGGGGCAGCGTTCGAACAGTTTGACGGCCAATTCTGAGAGGTAGGGTGGCGTCAGACAATCATCTCACGGGAAGAAACATTGTCCTGTTCAGGGTGACAATCGGTGCCGGCGCTTACCTGGGCTCAAGGCCTGTGCTATCTCTGTGGGTGCGGGCGCGCCCGCGAAGAAGGCAGCGCTAATCCGACTGTTCACCGCCACCAAACTGTGCCCGATACTGCGCCGGCGTCATGCCAATTCGCTCAAAGAATACCTTGCGCATGTGTCGGTCACTGCCAAACCCGCACTGCGCCGCCACCACCTTCATCGGCAGGTCACCGCATTCGAGCAGCTTGCGTGCACGATCGATGCGCGCATTCTGCAGGTACTGCAGCGGCGTAATGCCCACCTCGCGCAGAAATGTCCGGGCAAAGTTACGCCCGCTCATGGCCACCAGTTCGGCCATTTTCTGCACGGTGAACGCCTGCTCGATGTGATCGACGATATAAGCTTGCACCCGGGCAATCGGCGAGTCATCGCGCGGTACCGCAGCCAGCAGCGGCCCGTAGGGTGTCTGCCCGCCCTGACGGTGGCGGGCAACCAGCAGTACCTTGGCTACTTCCAGGGCCAGCGCCTTGCCATGGTCCTCGGCGACCACCGCCAGTGCCAGGTCGATCCCTGCAGTGATACCGCCCGAGGTGATCAGGCAGCGGTCCATCACGTAAATCTGCTCGGTCTCCACCTTGGCTTCGGGAAACGCCTGTGCCAGGCGCTCCACGTAGTTCCAGTGGGTGGTGCAGCGATAGCCATTCAGTAACCCGGCCCGCCCCAGCAGGAACACCCCGGTGCAGATGGCACCGAAGCGCTTTGCCTGGCGCACGGCCTTGGGCAGCCAGCGCTCGATCCCTGGCAGGGCGATGTCATAGGCCCCAGGGCCGCCCGGCACCAGCAATAGGTCGACGGCCTCCGGCAAGTCTTCCAGGCGCCGGTCGGCCACTACCTTCAGGCCGCATGAGCCGCGTACCACTGCTTGCCCCTCGGCCAAGGTCAGCAGCCGATATTGCCGTGCTGCAGGCAAGAACCGGTTGGCGATGGCGAATGCATCCATGGGACCGGTGACATCCAGCAGTAGCACATCATTGAACAGCACCATGGCCACGGTGCGGTGGGCGGGTTTTTCCTGCATACCTCTTTCGCCTTGAATGCCGGCCGCGGGTAGCGGCCAGAAGCTGAATACGAAACGCATCTTAAGGTATCGGCAAAACGCCCAGGGCCAGCAGCACACAATTAACAACAATTCAGGTTTGGCTCAGGACTTCGTCATGTGCCGGGGGCGAGACTTTCCGTATTGAACAGGAGAGTCGCCATGTACCCTGGGACGCCCGAAGCGCCGCTGCAAACCCCCGGCGCACTCACGCCCGCGCGGCTGCGCCGGGCCAAGGAGCTGATGTTGCATAGCCCGTTGTCGATCATCGAGATCGCCGCGGTATGCAACCTTACCCGCAGCCATTTTTCCCGCGCCTTCAAAGTCAACACCGGCCTTTCGCCGCAGGCCTGGCGCCTGCTGGCGCGCATGGAAAAGGCCAAGCGCTTGCTTGCCACCGAGGCGCCTATCACCCACGTGAGCCTGGAATGCGGCTTTTGTGACCAGGCCCATTTCACCCGTGCTTTCAGCCGCCTGGTCGGCCAGCCACCCAAGGCCTGGCGGCAGGCGCAGACACTTTCTTAAGCCAAAGCTATCCACCGGTATAACCCCTGCGGACAGTGCCGGCCCGTTATCCCAACCCAAGGAGTCACCCCATGAGCCAACCCGATTACAAGCGCCTGAACAAAGACGACGCCGTGGTGCTGCTGGTCGACCACCAGACCGGTCTGATCTCGCTGGTGCAGGATTTTTCGCCCAACGAATTCAAGAACAACGTGCTGGCCTTGGGCGACCTGGCCAAGTTCTTTGGTCTGCCGACCATCCTCACCACCAGCTTCGAGCAAGGCCCGAATGGCCCGCTGGTGCCCGAGCTGAAAGAGATGTTCCCGGATGCGCCGTACATTGCCCGTCCCGGCCAGATCAACGCCTGGGACAACGAAGACTTCGTCAAGGCAATCAAGGCCACGGGCCGCAAGCAACTGATCATCGCCGGTGTGGTGACCGATGTGTGCGTGGCCTTCCCGACCCTGTCGGCGCTGGCGGAAGGTTTTGAAGTGTTCGTGGTGACCGATGCCTCGGGCACCTTCAACGAAACCGTGCAGCAAGCGGCTTGGGTACGCATGACCCAGGCGGGTGCGCAGATGATGAACTGGTTCTCGGTGGCCTGCGAACTGCACCGCGACTGGCGCAACGACATCGAAGGGCTGGGTAACCTGCTGTCGCAGCGTATCCCCAACTACCGCAACCTGATGAACAGCTACGCAGCGCTGGCCTCGCGTTGATGTAAACCTGTACTGGCCTCTTCGCGGGTAAACCCGCTCCTACAGCCGCGCCGACCGTAGGAGCGGGTTTACCCGCGAAGAGGCCGGCACAGGCTATGCGTGATTCAAAGGCAGACTGACACGAATCCGGCATCCACCCAACTGCGACACCAGCGCCTGCAGCTGCCCGCCGTGGGCCTGAGCGACCGAACTGCAGATTGCCAAGCCCATCCCCATGCCACCGGTCTTGGTGGTATGAAACGCATCGAATACGCGCTCACGCTCGTCCGCCGCGATCCCCGGCCCGTTGTCGTCCACGCAGATCTCCACCTCGTCCTCGACTACCGCCGACGTAATCTTCAGCACCCCGTCACAGCGATACCCCGCCAACGCTTCCAGGGCATTGGTAATCAGGTTGAACACCAACTGCTGCAACTGCACCGGGTCGGCTGTCACGCACACCCCGGCCTTCAACCGTGTCTGCACATCCACCTTGCCCTTGGCGGCGTCGGCCGAGGTCAGGCGCACCACCTCGCGGATCAACTCGTCCAGCTTCACCGCCTTGAGTTGCATGGGTGACTGCTTGGCCAGGGACCGCAGCGCCCGCACGATGTTGCCGGCCCGTTCGCTGTCGTTGCGGATGTCTTCCAGGCCGGCAATCGCTTCTTCCAGGTCGGGTTTGGCGCGTTTCAGCCAGCGCAGGCTGGCCGCGGCATTGGAGGCGATGCCCAGGAGCGGCTGGCTGATCTCGTGGGCGATGGACGCTGACAGCTCATTCATCGCCTGCAAGTGCGCACTGCGCGCCAGTTCCGCACGCGAGCGGCGCAACTCAGCCTCCATCTGGGTGCGGATCTGGTTTTCCTCGGCCAGGCGCGTGTAGAACTTGGCCGTTTGTAGCGACACGGCTGCCTGCGAGGCGAGGATTTCCAGCATGGCCAGGCGCTGACTGCCGAACAGGTTCGGCACGAGGCGGTTTTCCAGGTACACCAGGCCGATCAGCACGCCCTGGATAACCAGCGGCAGGCACAGCACCGAGCGGGCGTTGCGCGCCTGCAGCTGTTGGCGGAAGGCCTCCGGGCACTCACTGAGGGCATCGTTGAGCACCAGCGGTTTGCGGGTGCGCATGGTGGTGTTGATGACCGACAACGGTGCCTGGGTCATGAACTTCTGGCAGTTGTCCATGCTCACGTGCAGCCCGGCATCGTCGATGTAGGCCAGGGCGGCCATCTGGAATTCGGCGCCGCTCACAATCAGCAGCGCGCCATGGTCGGCACCGGAGTGCTGGGTCAGGTGGCCCATCAGGGTTTCGATCAGGCCTTCGAGCAGCACTTCCTCGGACAGCGCCCGCGCGGCTTCGATGCCGGCTTCGAGGTCCAGCCTGGCCTGGTGGGTGGCGCGATAGGTCTCCTGAATCGGCTGGGTGCGCAAAAACGGATGCAACGTCTCTAGCTGGTGCACCTTGCCGGTCGCGCCCCAGATGTGGAAGCAGTCGCGGGCAATGCGTAGGTGCAGGTTGGCGCCCGAGATCAGGCCGCTGGGGATGCACACCTCAGCCAGCTGTTCATGGGCCAGCGCCTGCTCGTGGATGAAGCCGGCAGCGGTGGCGGCGATTTGCGCCTGGTCGAAGCAGCGGATCGCGGCCAGGCCGTCGCCTTCGAGCTTGGCGATGACGCCCTCGATCAGCAACTGCTTGCTGCGGAAGGTGGCCGGGTTGAAGCCGTCCCAGCGGCTGAAGCGCTCGCGCAGGGCCTGCAGCTCGCGCAGCTTGTCGACAAGGCTGCCGTGGGCCTCGGGGCTGCCCAGGGCCAGGCCGCGGAACAGGTGATAGTCGGCCAGGTTGATGTGCGCGGGTGCGGCCCAGGTATTGTCGCCGGCCAATGCCAGGTCGCGCATGGCCTTCGGGATATTGCCCATGTAGAAGGCGCACATGGCGGCGAACAGGTGTTGGAAGAACCGCGTGGTGGGCGACTTCGAGGCGGTGGCCGGGGCGGGGCAGGGCGTGCCGCTCAGGTTGGCGACGAACGCTTGCTGGGCCAGCAGGATCTGCTCGATATCGCCGTAGCCGTGACGACGCACAGTGGCCAGGCCTTGCGCCACTTCCTCGACCACGTCCGGCAGGTAGCGGCCCATGAACAGCGAATCTGAAACCAGGTGGTTGCAGGCATAGCAGCTCATCGCCAGGTCACCGCTCAGGCGCGCCGAGTCGACCGCGTCCAGCGCGGTACGTCGGGCGAATTCCATGGGCGAGGTCCAGGCGCTGACCTGGTCCAGGGCCAGCAACGCGCTGGTCAGATCAGCGTCGAAACCGTGCCGTTCGATCAGCTTGAGCGCGGCCAGGCAACAGGCATGGCCATCATGGTAAGCGCCAAAACGCTCGGCAATCATCACGCCGTACCAGGCCATGCCGTAGGTGCTGCCCGGGGCAACGCCGTGCAGTAGCGACATCTCCATGAGCTTGGCCAGGTGCAGGAAGCAGATGTCGTCCTTCACGAAGAATGATGATGACAGAGTGGCCAGCAGGCTGATGGCAACCGTCACTTCCTCCGAATCGGTGCGCGGCAGTGACTCCAGGCAATGCCGGTCCTTCTGTTCGATCAACGCCTGCACATGGGCATGACTGGCCTCGACCTGTTGCCAGTCGAGGCCCCGCACCGGGCTGATGCCCAGCAAGTCCAGGCCGGCCAGGGCGCTGTCGATGGCCGCCTGATAGTCACCGCGCGAGGTGTACAGCAGTGCCTGCAGCCGGCACGCCCGCGCCTGGTCCAACACCGAGCGGGCACGCTGGCGGCATTCAGTGAGGCGGGCCTCGGCCGCGATCGTGCGTGACAGTTGCATGTCGCACTCCGTCGCCATGCAGGCGATGGCAAAGCCATGCGTGGCGCGGCTTTCCAGCGTGGCGCTGTGCTGCAGCAACTGCTCGGCGGTGTGCAGGTAGCCAGCGGCCTGCTCGAAGGTGCCGACGTCGCGTGCGCATGATGCGGCTTCGCGTAAAAGCTGCAGGAACGCTTCGCAGTCATCCGCTGCAAACCCGCAGGGGCTGGCGCGTTGTAGCTGGCTGGCGAGCTCGAACAACACCTCGTGCGTTCGCCCTGGCCAAGCCTGGCGCATGGCCAGGGCGATACGTGCATGCAGCGAGGCGCGCTGGTGCACGGGCGTGAGTGCATAAGCGGCCTCCATCACCCGGTCATGAGTGAAGCCCAAGCCGTTCTGGCCCGGTTGCAGGAAGCCAGCCCCAATCAAGGCTTTCAAGGGTTCGCCTGGCGGTTGGGCGAGCACTTGCCGAAGCAGGTGTTCATCGCAGTGGCTGCCCGCCGCGCTGACGACCCGCAACAGGTCGCGTTGCGGTGCCGGCAGGCGCTCCAGACGGTGGACCATCAGGTCGGCGACATTGTCGGAGTAGCAGTGCCGGGCCACGGCCTGCAGGCACCAAGACCAGCGCATGGCCTGGGTGTCGAAGATGAACAGCTGGTCTTCGACCATGGCCCTGAGGATCTGGTTGATGAAAAACGGGTTGCCCGCCGTCTTGCCATGCACCCGTTCGGCCAGTTGAAATGCGGCCTCGGGGGCAACATGGAAGCGCTCGCCAATCAGCTCGGCCACCGCCCCAACGGCCAGCGGCCGCAGGTTCAGCGTGGTGCTGCGCACCGCTGCGGGTATGGCCAGCGGTGCGCTGGTGGTGGGCGTATCGTTGCACCGAGTGAAAATCAGCAGCAGGTTGGCCGGCGCTTCAGCCAGCAGTTGGGCCAATAGTTGCCGGGTGGCGTCGTCGGCCCATTGCAGGTCGTCGAAGAACAGCACCAGCGGTTGGCCAGGCCGGCTGAAAACCTGCAGGAATTCAATGATCGCGTGCAGTTCCTTCTGCAACGCAAGGCGCGTGGGCTTGGCGGGTAATTGGGGCAGGGGGCCGAGAATCAGTTGCAGGTCCGGGGCCAGCTTGCCGAGCAGACGACCATGACTTTTGATGCGGCGCTGGATTTCGCGGCGCAGGGTGACGAGGTCCTGACTGTTCTTGGCCAGCAACTGGGTAGTCAGGGCACCGAGTATTTCGATCCAGGGCGTGTAGGGCACTGCTTGGGTGTGGCTGTTGCATTTGCCGACGGCCCAGTAACCTTCGGCGTTGGCCTTGAGAGCGGCTTCGACCAGGCTCGACTTGCCCATGCCAGCAGCGCCGTTGATGACCAGGGCTTGTGGTTTGCTATCGCGATGCAAGGCCTTGAGCAGCAGGGTGATAGCCTTTTGCTCGGCGCCGCGGCCAAACAGGCGCGCGTGGCCGGGCGCTACCGGGTCGGCGCAGCCTGGGGTGAAGGGCGCCATGGATTTGTGGGCGGCCCACTGCCGCTGGCAGTGAGCCAAGTCCACTGCAAGGGCGCGCGCGCTCTGGTAGCGGGCGTCCGGCTCTTTGGCCAAGGCCTTTGCCAGGACCAGGCTGAGGGGGGGCGGCACCTTGCTGTCCGCTTCGCTGGCCGCCCGCGGCTGCACACCAGCATGCAGCTGTCGCCAGTGCTGGGTGTCGCGCCCGGCCAGCGGCAGTTCGCCTACCAGTAACTGGTAGAGGATTGCCCCCAGGGCATAGATGTCACTGCGTCGGTCGCTGCTGCTACCGTGCGGGCAAACCTGCTCCGGCGCCAGGTAGGCCCAGTTGCCGAGCGGGGTGCCCTGTTCGCTGATCCGCTCTGCTGGGTCGGCACGAAAGAAGCCCAGGCGCACCCGCTGGTGGGCGCGCAGGTATACATGTTCAGGCTGCAATGTACCGTGCAGCACATTGCGTTCGTGCGCTTGCGCCAACGCATGGGCAGCGTTCACCGCGATGTCGAGAAACGGCTCCAGTGCAGCAGGGCCTTCAGCGATCAGGTCGGCGACTGAGCGCCCGGCCGGGTACACCAGCAACGGGCCTTCGGCCGAGCGCACGAACGCCGAGGGGATCACCGCCCACTGCGGGTCCAGTTGCAGGCGGTAGTCACGTTCCAGGCGCTGACAGGCGGAAGGAGCCTCGAGCGGCGCGCGCACGGCGATCCAGGCCTGATTTGTGGCTGGGTCGCGCAGGCGGAAATAGCTGAGTTCACCTTCCTGGCCCAGCGCGCTGATCTCGCACCGCTTCAGCCAGCCCTCGTCGATTGACTGGTCGTAATCGATGGGCCTGTGGGCAAGGCGTTCATCGAGCATAAAGCACCCCCGCTAGCGACATCCTGAGGCGCGAGTATACGCAGCGGGCCCAGCATGGATGCGGGTTACAGCCTGCTTGGCAGGAACGGGCACGCTGTTGTCCGTTATCGTCCCCTTGGGGCAGGCGGGCTTTTGTATAGTCCTTGGGCCAACCTATCCCTCGGGATAATTGTCTGAACGCCAACGCTGGCCTAGGCTGCCCAGGGCAGCGAAAACGCCCGTGCCCGCGCGAGGAAGCCATGATCCGAATAGGCAATGCCCAGGTGTCGCTGGAGCGGCGCGAAGTCTTTGTCGATGGCAAGCCGATCCTGTTGGGTGGGCGTGCTTTCGACGTGCTGGCCACGCTGATCAGGGCCAAGGGCCGCGTGGTCGGCAAGGACGAGTTGTTCAGCCAGGTGTGGTCCGGCACGGTGGTCGAGGACAATAACTTGCAGGTTCAGGTGTCCTTGCTGCGCAAGGCCTTTGGCGACCGTGGCCTGATCCAGACCGTGCCGCGCCGGGGCTATCGCCTGGCCGCGCAGATCAGCCTCGAGGAGCCTGGTGAGGCATTGGGCAGGTCGTTGCTGCGCAGCCTGGCCGAGACTGTCGAGCCGCTCGATGAGCGCGTGAATGTGCCGGTGTTGGTGGTGGATGACGACTCGTCGGTGCGCACCGCGTTGGGCCGGCTGTTGCGCTCGCAGGACATCCCGCACCACTTGTTTGCCAGTGCCGAGGCGCTGTTCGAGGCTCGCCTGGAAACCCCCTGTGCCTGCCTGCTGCTGGACATGCACTTGCCTGGCACAAGTGGCCTGGAGGTACAGGATGCGCTGTGCCGGCTGGCGCTGCCCTGGCCGATCGTGTTCATGACTGGTTTCGGCACCATCCCGATGACCGTCCAGGCCATGCGCGCCGGGGCGGTGGAGTTTCTGACCAAGCCGTTCGATGAAGACCAGTTGCTGACCCTGTTGCAGACAGTGCGCGCCCGGGCCGTGGCCGAAGGCCGCAAGTGGCTGCAGGCGCGGCAGGTCGAGGAAAAGTACCAGCGCCTGACTCAGCGTGAGCGCCAGGTCTTCTCGCTGGTGGTAGGCGGCTTGTCGCACAAGCAGATCGCCAGGCAGATCGGCACCAGCGAGGTGACGACCAAGGTGCACAAGAAGAACATCATGAACAAGATGCAGTCCCGCTCGCTGCTGGAGCTTGCGGCCATGCACAACCTCCTCGGAGCGCGGTCTGCGAGCCTGGGCGGCGCATGAGCAGAGAGGTGTGCATCGTCGACGACGATGCCTCGGTGCGCAAAAGCCTGGCCAACCTGCTGCGCTCGGCGGGGTTCGAGACCTTGTCGTTTTCCGCCGGGCACGCATTCCTGGCTTCGCCACTGGCGGGCGAGGCGGGCTGTGTGTTGCTGGACCTGAAAATGCCGGGGATGAGCGGGCTGGAGGTACAGCGTGAGCTGGCACAGCGGGGGTGGCGCTTGCCGGTGATCTGCATGTCGGCACATTGGGACGATGGCTCGGTACGGGCAGCGATGGGCCTTGGGGCACTGGCCTGCCTGGGCAAGCCGTTTTCTGAAGAGGTGCTGCTGAAGGTGGTTGAAGAGGCTTTGGCTGGCGGTCAGTGAGGTATGGCTGTGCCGGCCTCTTCGCGGGTGAACCCGCTCCTGCAGGGGGGCATCACAACCCTGGCAATCTAACTGCTCCCCGGTCGGTACTGCAGGGCCTCGGCCAGGTGCGCCCGGCCAATCGTCTCGCATCCCTCCAGGTCCGCCAGTGTCCGCGCCACCTTCAACAACCGGTGCGCCGCCCGTAGCGACAAGGTCAGCCGCTCGCAGGCCCCTTCCAGCCAGACCTGATCCGCCGCTACCAACCCACAGTGGTGCCTTAAACCTTCAAGGTCGAGAAATGCATTCGCACAGCCTTGTCGCCTGTGCTGCAGCTCCCGCGCTTCAGCCACCCTGACGGCGACATCGGCACTGGTTTCACCACAAGGCTGGTTGTTCAACGTAGTGCTCTCGCGAGCCACGGTCAGGTGCAGGTCGATGCGGTCCAGCAGTGGCCCGGACAGCTTGTTGCGATAGCGCGCGATCTGCTCGGTGCTGCAGCGGCAGCGGCCAGTGGGGTCGCCCAGGTAGCCGCAAGGGCAGGGGTTCATCGCTGCCACCAGCTGGAAGCGCGCGGGGAAACGCACTTTGTCGCGGGCACGGGCAATCACGATTTCACCTGACTCCAGTGGCTCGCGAAGCACTTCCAGTACGCGCCGCTCAAACTCCGGAAGTTCGTCGAGAAACAACACGCCGTGATGGGCTAGCGTGATCTCACCTGGTTGCGGTCGGCTACCGCCACCGACCAGCGCCGGGCCGGACGCAGAGTGATGGGGGTGGCGAAAGGGTCGCTGTGGCCAGCTGTTCAGCGGCGCTTTCCCGCTGACCGACTGGATTGCCGCCACTTCCAGCGCTTCGTGCTCGTCCAGCGGTGGCAGCAGCCCGGGCAGGCGGCTGGCGAGCAAGGTCTTGCCGGTGCCGGGCGGCCCGGTGAACAGCAGGTTGTGCGCACCGGCCGCAGCCAGCAGCAAGGCACGCTTGGCTGCCAGTTGGCCCTGCACTTCGCTCAAATCCGGGTAGGGGCGTTGCTGCAGGATCAGGCCGTTGGCAGCGTAGGGCGGCAGCGGCACCTGGCCGTTCAGGTGGGCGACCAACTCCAGCAGGTGGCCCACCGCATACACCACCAACCCGCCGGCCAGGCTGGCTTCCTCGGCATTTTCCCGTGGTACTACCAGCGCCCGGCCTGCTTCGCGTGCCGCGAGTGCCGCAGGCAGCACGCCCTGCACTGGGCGCAATTTCCCCGACAGCGCCAGTTCGCCCAGGCATTCCATATCGGTCAGGGTGGCAATCGGCACCTGGCCGTCGGCGGCGAGGATGCCCAGGGCGATGGCCAGGTCATATCGGCCGCCATCCTTGGGCAGGTCGGCGGGGGCGAGGTTCTGGGTAATGCGCCGCTGTGGGTACTTCAGCCCGGAGTTGACGATGGCGCTGCGCACCCGGTCCTTGCTTTCCTTGACCGTGGTTTCCGGCAGGCCGACCAGGGTGAGATGAGGCAGGCCGTTGGCCAGGTGGGTTTCGACGCTGACCGCCGGTGCCTGCACGCCTACCTGGGCGCGGCTGTGGACGAGGGCTAGGGACATGAACACTCCGTTGTTGCTGGAAAATGCCGCTTCCTGCGGCTGGGCAAAGAATAGCCAGTGCTGCCACGGCAGGCGCAACAAGTGTGCGTCGTGGTTTTTCAGGGCAGGGGTTTTCCCTGCGTTTTCATGCGGTTCGGCAAAAATGGATCCAATAGGCTTTGCGCAGGCGTCAGGTATGACTTAGTGTTGTTGGGCAACCGCAGTTGCCATGGGATGGCACTGCGTCTTCTTTCAAATGGACTTGAGGTATTGCACCGTGCAAATGCTCACCCGCACGCACCAGGTAATGCGCGAACTGGTGCAGGCCAGTGCATTCGTTGAACTCAACCGCTTTTTCGACAGGCTTGAGGCTCAGTGGCGTCAGGCCCCGCCCGGCGAGTTCCCGGCCTACCTGGCGGCCATTGACGGGCACATGCTGCTCGACCAGGAAAACCAGGGCGACAGGGCCCTGAGCCAAGTGCTCAGAGCCTGGATTGACGCGTGCCCCAGGGCTTACCACCCACAAGTGGTAATGGGTATGCACTGCTTCCACCGAGCCTGCCAGGTGCAGGTTGATGGCCCACGCAACGCTGCACGCTTGCTGGCGGTCGCGCAAATTTGTGAATCCGCCACCGCGCACCTGTTGCGTGCAATGGACCGCTCTGCGCACCCCGTGGCAGCGGCCATTGGCATGCTGCGCATCAGTGCGCAGTTCCATGAGCCTGGTTGGTTGCTCCAACTGTTCCAGGGGGAGCCTGCACGCTTCAGGCCCAGTGCCCATGCCGATGTAGAGGTACAGGAAGCTGCAGCGCCGTTGCTGGTGAGGCATGGGCTTTTGCCCTTGGCCGAGCTGCCACAGGCGCTGCCGCGCTACCTGGGCAAGCGGGTCGACCATGAAAACGAGGACCCTCGCTATTACTGGCTGCGCCATGCGCTGATCGCCCGCCCCGGCTGCTTCGAAGCGATCCAGGCCCTTGCTGTGTACCTGCTGCCACGCTGGGGCGGCAGCCTCGATGCGTACGAGCTGTTGATCAATGGCCCGTTGTGCGCAACCTGGGACGAGCCTTTGCGTAATGCGCTGCACTGGATGGCCGTCGAAGGCCGGCTGATGCTGCCACAGGCTGATCCGTTGCAAGCCGTCGCCGACTGGCAGCACGTGTTCGAAGACTGGTCACAACGCCCGTTGAGGCCCAGGGAACGTGCTGTCGTTCTGGCATGGCGGGGGGCGCTGCGCAGCGGGGCATCGGGCGACCATGCTGGCGCTATGCGCGACTTTGCCGCGAGCTTGGCGTGCAATGCCGATCTCGGCGCCATCCGCGCCATGGGCGTGCCGTTTCGCTGTTTGGCCGAGCTGATACTGCGCAATGGCATGGCAGATGAGAGGCAACTGTTACACAGCGCCATTGAGCGCCTGTGTGACGGCCGTTCACATGCTGCTGCCTGTGCATTACGCGCTGTCGGGCACCGTTTCGGGCTGTGGGCGCTGCCACGCTCGGCCGAGCAGGCAAGGCTATGGTTGCAACGGGCGGTGAGTCGCCAGTTCGCGGGCCAGGCACCGGGGTTCGAAGTGCTTGAAGTGGCGCGATTGCTGTGGGCAGCCAACCGGCATGAAGTGGCCTGCTACCTGTATGAACGCTGCGCCGAACTGAACCTGCCGGGTGCTGCCCTGGCCTTGTATGAGCTGCACCATGGCGGCCTGGCCAACACCCCGGCGCATTACCTAGACGACGAAGCAGCCGGGTACTGGCTGCAGCGTGCGGTGGAGGCGGGCAGCAGGCAGGCCAAGTACAACCTGGCCTGCCTGCGCATGGACGGCGATGAGGATCTGAACGAGCGCAGTGCCATGCTGGCGGTCAGGCGCCTGCTTGTCGACGCGCTGGGCAACGGGCAGACCAATGCGTGTGCGCGGTTGCACCTGGGGATTTTGTTACGCCGGTTTGGTGAGGCGCAGGAGCGAAGTGAGGCGGTTGCTTACCTGCTGAGCCTGGTCGAGCACCCGGACCCGTGGCTTGCAGGGCGTGCCAGCGCCGAACTGGGGCTGGCCTGGATGCAGGGGCGTGGCACCCGCAAGCAAAGCCGCTTTGCCGCCATCCAATGGGTCAACCGAGCGGCCAGC
Source organism: Pseudomonas sp. GW823-FHT05G12 (assembly GCF_058795575.1). NCBI lineage: Bacteria > Pseudomonadati > Pseudomonadota > Gammaproteobacteria > Pseudomonadales > Pseudomonadaceae > Pseudomonas > Pseudomonas sp. GW823-FHT05G12. Next base: position 5,861,084 of record NZ_CM179501.1, on the reverse strand, counting down.
TTGCAACCAAGGGATTCGGCCATTGGTGATATCCAGGCCCAGATCCTCAATTCGCACAGCCGGGTGAAGACGTTGTTTACTCAGTGCGGGGCGGCATTGTTCCGCGGCACACTGCATGCAAGTGAGCTACCACCGAAACAGGCCTTTACCCACGCCGAGTCGTTGCGGGTTCAACCTGCATCGGACGGGCTCAGGCGCGCACATAAACCCAGGCTGTCAGGCCCGATGCAAGGGTGACTGCGACGCGCTTGTAGTCGGCAACTTCATAGCGGTCCGCCGCTGCCAGTTCGTCTTCGCTGATCTGGAAGACCATGCCGGCCACGCTGTCGTTGGCCTGGCTGCTGGGGGAAACGATGGGGTGATGAGACTTGCCGCTGGTCGCCAGTACGCCCGGGTCGGTGATCTCGACCCAGTCCAGGCGGTAGCCCGGCATACGGTCGGCCTGGCCGTTCAGCTCACGGCCAAAGTTGGCCAACTGCACGGCTTTATCCTGCAAGGTGCCGTAGGAAAACAACAGTACCGGGTATGCGCTGGAGGGCTGCATTCATTCATCCTGTGAAGTTGGGTTCAGCCGGGCTTCCAGCTCGGCTACCTGTTTTTCCAAGGCCTCAAGGCGTGCGCGGGTACGCGCCAGTACAACCATCTGGCTGTCGAACTCATCGCGGCTGACCAGGTCCAGCTTGCTGAAGGCGCCTTGCATCAACACTTTGAACTGGCTTTCGAGTTCCGCACGGGGCTGGGCGGCATCGCTGCTGAACAGGCGCGAGGCCTGTTCGCTCAGGGCATCGAGAAGGGCTTTGGGCGGGAGCATGGGGCTGTCCACTGAAACGGAGAAATGGCCGCCAGTGTAGCACGCACAAACCTGGCGCCTGAGTGCACATTGGCCTTCGTAGGAGCGGGTTTACCCGCGAAGAAAACACCGCGGTGGATGGCAAGGGCTTCGCCCGTGTTCGCGGGCAAGCCCGCTCCCACAGCGATCGCGCCAACTTTTAGAAATTGAGCAAGACAGTTGCTCACGAAAAAGAATGATCTGCGGTTTCTAATCCGTTGCACATTTTTCGCGCAACCTGCCCCGCTGCTGCGCACCGAAATTGTGCATGTTTCCCATGCTGGCGACTGGCCAATCCCGACCAAATCACATAACGCTCTGTTTTTCGGCGCTTTGTCGGAACTGGCAAGGTTTCTGCAAAGACCTGTACGAGCCATGCACTGAAGCAGTTCCTTGTGACCAGGCAGTGCGCACGCGGAGCCGGATGCCGACGACGCGTTACAAAGCCAACCGCTGCGCTTAGACTTGAGACGGGTTTGTTTTCCTGGGGCAAGTCCACCAAATCGGGAGAGAGTTTCATGAAGCTAGTCACAGCCATCATCAAGCCGTTCAAGCTGGACGACGTGCGCGAGTCGCTGTCGGAAATCGGCGTGCAGGGCATCACCGTCACCGAAGTCAAAGGTTTCGGTCGGCAGAAGGGCCACACCGAGCTGTATCGCGGTGCTGAATATGTGGTCGATTTCCTGCCCAAGGTGAAGATCGATGTCGCCATCGATGACAAAGACCTTGATCGGGTAATCGAAGCCATCACCAAGGCAGCCAACACCGGCAAGATCGGTGACGGCAAGATTTTCGTGGTGAATCTGGAGCAGGCGATCCGCATCCGTACCGGCGAAACCGATACCGACGCGATCTAAGCAGCAAAAAAGCCTCACCAAACCCAACGCCCCAGGAGAAAACAACATGACTCTGCGTAAGATCGCAGGGCTAGGAGCCCTATTGTCCCTCGTAATGCCCGGGCTTGCCCTGGCAGAGGAAGCTGCCCCAGCGCTTAATTCCGGCGACACCGCCTGGATGCTGACCGCAACGGCGCTGGTGCTGTTCATGACCATTCCGGGCCTGGCCCTGTTCTATGGCGGCATGGTGCGATCCAAGAACGTGCTGTCGGTGATGATGCAGTGCTTTGCAATCACCGGCCTGATGAGCATTCTCTGGGTCGTCTACGGCTACAGCATGGCCTTCGATACCGCCGGTATGGAAAAGGGCGTGCTCAACTTCAACTCCTTCGTTGGCGGCTTCTCCAAGGCCTTCCTCAGCGGCGTCACGCCCGACAGCCTGACCTCGGCCACCGCGCTGTTCCCTGAAGCGGTGTTCATCACCTTCCAGATGACGTTCGCCATCATCACCCCGGCGTTGATCGTCGGTGCCTTTGCCGAGCGCATGAAGTTCTCGGCGATGCTCGTATTCATGGGTATCTGGTTCACCCTGGTGTATGCGCCGATCGCCCACATGGTGTGGAGCGGTGACGGTGCCCTGATGTGGGACTGGGGCGTACTGGACTTCGCCGGCGGCACCGTGGTGCACATCAACGCCGGTATCGCAGGCCTGGTCTGCTGCCTGGTACTGGGCAAGCGCAAGGGCTACCCGACCACGCCGATGGCCCCGCACAACCTCGGCTATACCCTGATGGGTGCAGCGATGCTGTGGATCGGCTGGTTCGGTTTCAACGCAGGCTCTGCTGCCGCCGCCAACGGTACTGCCGGCATGGCCATGCTGGTCACTCAGATCGCTACCGCCGCCGCCGCCCTGGGCTGGATGTTCGCCGAGTGGGTCGGTCACGGTAAGCCAAGTGCTCTGGGCATCGCTTCGGGCGTGGTTGCTGGCCTGGTCGCCATCACCCCGGCTGCGGGCACCGTCGGGCCGATTGGCGCGCTGATCATCGGCCTGGTTTCGGGTGTGCTCTGCTACTTCTGCGCCACCACGCTCAAGCGCAAGCTCGGCTATGACGATTCGCTGGATGCCTTCGGCGTGCACGGTGTTGGCGGCATCATCGGCGCCATCCTCACGGGTGTATTCGCGGCTCCGGCGCTGGGCGGCTTCGGTACCGTCACCGACATCGGCATGCAAGTCTGGATCCAGGCCAAAGGTGTGATTTTCACCGTGGTCTACACCGCCATCGTCACCTACGTGATTCTCAAGGTGCTGGATGTGGTGATGGGCCTGCGGGTCAACGAAGAAGAAGAGTCGGTCGGCCTCGACCTGGCTCAGCACAACGAGCGCGGCTACAACCTGTAACTGCGACGCGGTAAAAACTTGCCCGGCTTGCCGGGCATTTTTTTGCCAGTTTTTCAGCATTTCCCGCACGGCAAACGGTTTATTCGACACGTTCGTGACGTAGGTAAAAAACTTACAAGCCGCAGGGCGTTTATGGTGCTTTGCTTTTTCCACGGGCGCGCTAGAATGCGCGCCGAAGGGTGTTTGACGAGTAGTCCACACACTTCGCCAGCCTTTGCTAGGCTTGCCAATAGCGTGTGGCCAGCAGGGGCTAATGGATTTGTCAGGTCCTGCCAGGAGCAGGGCCTGCTGGGTGCCGCCTCCCATCAGGAGTGCCGACCCAAGGGCAGTGGCCTAACCCACGGCCAGTTGAATTTTCACTGGTGGCTGCCGGTCTACGGCTGCACTGGTCTATAACCAACCTGCTTTTCGCAAGTCATGAGGTAGAACATGAGCGACGACGATCTGGAAAATGATGACCTCGAAGTAGGCGACGAAGACGAGGGTGATGAGGTCCTTGAAGGGGCGGCTGACGACGGCGTGGAAGACGCTGGCGATGACGACAGCAGCCCGGCACCCGTTGCCAAGGGCAAATCCAAGGCAGCAGTCTCGGTAGACGAGATGCCGAGCATGGAAGCCAAGCAGAAAGAGCGTGATGCACTGGCCAAGGCGATGGAAGAATTCCTTTCTCGCGGTGGCAAGGTGCAGGAAGTCGAGGCCAACGTGGTCGCTGACCCGCCCAAGAAGCCAGACAACAAGTACGGCAGCCGCCCTATCTGAGTGGCTGATCGCAAAAAAGCCCGCCGTCGCTGCGGGCTTTTTTATGCCTGTGGGTTTTGTGTTGCCTGTGCCGGCCTCTTCGCGGGCATGCCCGCTCCCACAGGTTCACCACAGGGTCCAGGGCCTGCGCGGTCCCTGTGGGAGCGGGCGTGCCCGCGAATGGGCCGCAAAGCGGCCTCCGTCAGCGCCAGCGCGCGAGCACGTCGGGCAGCTGCGACAGGCGCTGGATTTCGGCATCCGGCGCCTGATCGCCAGTCCAGGCCTTGCCCTGCGGGTTGAACCACACCGCGCGCAAACCGGCGCGCTGGGCACCGGCAATATCATCGCCAGGGTGATCGCCAATATGAACCGCCGCACCCGCGTCCACCTCGCCGCGGCGCAACGCTTCAAGGAATGGTGCAGGGTCTGGCTTGCCAATGCCCAGGTCCTCGGCGCACAGGGCAAAGCGGAAGTAATCGGCCAGCCCCAGCCGGCTGACGTCGGCATTGCCGTTGGTGACCACCCCCAGGATGTATTGATGGCGCAAGATCTCAAGCACCGGTTGTACCTCTGGGAAGATCTCCACCTGGTGGCGCGCATGCAGGAACACTTCGAAGCCTTCGTTGGCCAGCGCCTGTGCGTGCTGCTCGCTGTAGCCGACCTCTTCCAGGGCATGGAACAGCACGCGCCTGCGCAGGGCGCTGATGCGGTGCTTGAGGCCGGGCTCTGCTTGCACCAGGCGCTCGCGGATGGCGAACAGGTGTTCCACCGGCACGCTGCCGAGGGTTGGTGCGTTGGCTTCGAGCCAGTCGCGCAGCACGACTTCCGCGGTGGCAATCACCGGCGCGGTGTCCCACAGGGTATCGTCGAGGTCGAAGGTGATCAGCTTGATGCTCATGAGTCTGTGCCTTTGCTGCGTTTGGCCCGAGGGTGGGCGCTGTCGTACACCGCGGCCAGGTGCTGGAAGTCCAGGTGGGTGTAGATTTGCGTCGTGCTGATGTCGGCATGGCCGAGCATCTCCTGCACCGCGCGCAGGTCCTGGGATGATTCCAGCACATGGCTGGCGAAGGAATGGCGAAGCATGTGCGGGTGCAGGTGTTGGCCCAGCTCACGCTCACCGGCAACCTTTACCCGCAGCCTCACTGCCCGGGGGCTGATGCGATTGCCCTGGCGGGTAATGAACACTGCACGGTCGCGTGGGTTGCCGATGCCGCGCAAACGGTACCAGGCCTGCAACGCCTCGCGAGCCTTGCGACCCACCGGTAGTACGCGGGCTTTTCCACCCTTGCCCAGTACCTGCACCAGGCCGGCGGCGAGGTCGAGGTGATCAAGATCGAGGTTGGTCAGTTCCGATAGGCGTAGGCCCGAGGAATAGAACAGTTCGAGGATCGCCTGGTCCCGCCGGGCGATGAAGTCGTCGTCGACGCCACCATCGAGCAGCTGCAGTGCGCGGTCGGTATCCAGTACCTTGGGCAGCCGCCGCTCACCTTTGGGCGCGCTCAGGCCGTTGGCCGGGTCGTGCTGGCACAGGCCTTCGCGGTTGAGGTAGCGGTACAGGCCGCGCACTGCCGACAGCAGGCGTGCCAGGCTGCGCGGAGATTGGCCATGGTGGTGCAAGCGGGCGATCAGCTGGCGCAGCTGCTGGATTTGCAGCGCCTGCCAATCGGCAATGCCGTGTTCTGCGCAGTAGGCGATGACTTTTTCCAGGTCGCGACGGTAGCCCTGCGAGGTGTGCTCCGACACCTGGCGCTCGTTGCGCAGGTGTGCGCAATAAGCCTCCAGCTGGCGTTTCATCAGCGTACCGGGCGCAGGGTCTGGGTAACGCGTGGCACAACGCGGCCAAGCACCTCGGCGATATAGCCGAGGAAAAGGGTACCGACGCTGCTCTTGTAGTGTTGCGGGTCGCGGCTGCCGATGGCCAGAACCCCATGCAGCCCTTGGTACTCAAGAGCTGCCACGGCGCTGGAGCCTACTTCCCGGCGCTGTTCTTCACCGAACAGGAACGCCAGCTCGTGCTCGCGCAGGTTGCCACTGACGGTCTTGCCACCGCCCAGCAGGGCACCGATGGCTTGCTGCGCCTCGGCATTGCTGACCCAGCGCCCGACCGGCGCGACGTTGTCGCCGAACAGGATCAGGCTGACGAAGGGCACCTGGAATTCCTGGCGCAGGCTGTCTTCGACCGCCATTACCACTTCTTCCAGGCTACCGGCATCGAGCAGGTCAAGGATCAGCCGGCGGGTCTTGTCGAACAGCCGGTCGTTGTCGCGGGCCACGTCCATCAGTTGCGACAGGCGATGGCGCATTTCGATGTTGCGGTCACGCAGCAGCTTGAGCTGGCGTTCCACCAGCGACACGCTGTCTCCTCGCTGATGCGGGATGTGCTGTTCGATCAGCAGCTCGTCGTGCTCGGCGAAGAAGGTGGGGTGGGCGCGCAGGTAGGCGACCACCGCTTCGGCATCGAGCTCGGCGGACTGCTTGGGTACAACCTTGGGCTGATCGGTCATGGCGGTTACTCGTTTAGAGACGAACCTGTCCTTCATAGACGCGTACGGCCGGGCCAGTCATCATCACGGGCTTGCCGGGGCCGGCCCATTCGATGTGCAGGCGGCCACCGGGCAGGTCGAGGGACACCGGGGAGTCCATCCAGCCCTGGCTGATCGCCGCCACGGCCGCGGCGCAGGCGCCGGTGCCGCAAGCCTGGGTTTCGCCGGCGCCGCGTTCCCACACGCGCAGGTTGGCGCGGTGGCGGTCGATGACTTGAATGAAGCCGGCATTCACCCGCTGTGGGAAGCGTGGGTGGTTTTCGATCTTCGGGCCCAGCTCGTGCACGGGGGCAGTATGCACGTCGTCGACACGCAGCACGGCGTGCGGGTTACCCATGGACACGGCGGCTATGGAATGCAGCTGGCCGTCGACCTCCAGTGGGTAGCTCAGCGCCTGCGCGTCAGCAACGAAGGGGATTTCGGCAGGGATGAAGCGGGGTGGGCCCATGTCGACACTCACCTGGCCGTCGTTCTGCACGTCCAGCACGATGATGCCGCTCTTGGTTTCCACGCGGATGCGCTTTTTCGCGGTCAGGCGCTTGTCCAGCACGAAGCGGGCAAAGCAGCGCGCACCGTTGCCGCATTGCTCGACCTCGGAGCCGTCGGCGTTGAAGATGCGGTAGCGGAAGTCCACTTCCGGGTTGTTCGGCGCCTCGACGATCAGCAACTGGTCGAAGCCGACACCGGTATGGCGGTCACCCCATTGCTTGGCGTGCTTGGGCTGGATGTGCGCGTGCTGGCTGACCAGGTCCAGGACCATGAAGTCGTTGCCCAGCCCATGCATCTTGGTAAAACGCAGCAGCATGGGCTTACTCCGGCAGCAGGCTTTCGCCAGCATACAGTTCGGCGACGGTCTCGCGGCGGCGTACTTCGAACGCCTGGTCGCCGTCGACCAGGATTTCAGCGCAACGGCCGCGGGTGTTGTAGTTGGAGCTCATGACAAAACCATAGGCGCCCGCGGACTCTACGGCCAGCAGGTCACCTTCGGCCAGGTTGAGTACGCGGTCCTTGCCGAGGAAGTCGCCAGTCTCGCAGATAGGGCCGACCAGGTCATAGGCACGGCCTTCGCCTGCACGTGGCTTGACCGCGCTGACACCCATCCAGGCCTGGTACAGGGCCGGGCGGATCAGGTCGTTCATCGCTGCATCGATGATGGCGAAGTCCTTGTGTTCGGTGTGCTTGAGGTATTCCACGCGGGTCAGCAGAACGCCAGCGTTGGCGACGATGTAGCGGCCTGGTTCGAACACCAGGGCCAGGTCGCGCTCGCCCACGCGCTCGCGGATGGCCTTGATGTAGTCGGCCACCCGTGGTGGCTGTTCGTCGCGGTAGCGCACGCCGACACCGCCACCCAGGTCCAGGTGGCGCAGGTGTATGCCGCACTCGGCCAGGCGGTCGACCAGCACCAGCAGGCGGTCGAGGGCGTCGAGGAATGGCTCGACGGTGGTCAGCTGCGAGCCGATGTGGCAGTCGACACCGACCACTTCCAGGTTCGGTAGCTGTGCGGCGCGTACGTAGATGGCCTCGGCATCGGCAATGGCGATGCCGAACTTGTTTTCTTTGAGGCCAGTGGAGATGTACGGGTGGGTACCGGCATCGACGTCCGGGTTGACCCGCAGCGACACCGGGGCAACCTTGCCCATTTCGGCGGCGACTACTTGCAGGCGCTCCAGCTCGTCGGTGGATTCGACGTTGAAGCAGTGCACGCCAACTTCCAGGGCGCGGCGCATGTCTTCACGGGTTTTGCCGACGCCGGAGAACACCACGCGGTCGGCACGCCCGCCAGCGGCCAGCACACGTTCCAGTTCACCACCGGAGACGATGTCGAAGCCTGCGCCCAGGCGCGCCAGCACGTTCAGCACGCCAAGGTTGGAGTTGGCCTTGACCGCGAAGCACACCAGGTGCTCGGTGCCTTGCAGGGCGTCTGCGTAGCTACGGTACTGGGCCTCGATGTGGGCGCGCGAGTACACGTAGGTGGGGGTGCCGTAACGTTCAGCAATGGCCGACAGGGCCACGCCTTCCGCGAACAGCTCACCGTCGCGGTAGTTGAAAGCGTTCATCTGGTTTCCTTACTGCGCTGGCGACTGCTCGGGCTCGGACTCGGACTGCAGCTCGGGCTGCTGTTCTTGTGCCGGGGCCGGCTTGGCTTTTGGCTGGTGCTGGTGCGACGTGTGCGCTTTGCCGTTATCGCCATCTTCAGGCAGATACAGCGGGCCTTTCTGGCCACAGGCCGAAACGAGGCAGGCAACAGCGACCAGCGCCGCGAAGGAGGAAATCAGGCGCTTCATGGGTGAAATCCTTAGAAAAATGCAGTATTGCGCCCGAGTATACCGAGCGACCGGCGGCTTGCCTATGCAAGGACCGGTCCGCCGGGCGGGCTATGCTTAGCCTCTGCGCAGCCCCCTGTAGGAGCGGGCTTGCCCGCGAAGAGGCCGGTGAAGGCAACGGCTAAACCTTTGCATTCGGCGGCAAGCGCCCGTATCTTGCCCGGCTTGCCTGTAACGCAGCCAATTTCGAGGTTCCTGCAATGAGTTTGAGTGAAGCGCGTTTCCATGATCTGGTCGACGCGACCCAACAGGCCCTGGAAGATCTGTTCGACGAGAGCGGTCTGGACCTGGACATGGAGAACTCAGCCGGTGTCCTGACCGTCAAGTTCGAGGGCGGTGCCCAGCTGATCTTCAGCCGTCAGGAGCCACTGCGCCAGCTGTGGCTTGCCGACCGCTCCGGTGGTTTCCACTTCGATTACGACGAAGACAGTGGCAAGTGGGTGTGCGAAAAGAGCGAAGAGTTGCTGGGTGAAATGCTCGAGCGTATCGTCTGGGAGCGGGCCGGCGAGAAGCTGGACTTCGACGAAATCTGACATGAGTAACGCCCAGGCCCGGCCGCCCAAGCCGCTTTACAGCAACGTCAGCCCTGCAGTGCCGTCACCGTGCATCAGCGTATGCCGGCTGGACGAACAGCGGGTGTGTACCGGTTGCCATCGGCATGTCGAGCACATTCGCGAATGGCGCTCGGCCGATGACGAACGGCGCCGGCAGATCTGCCGCGAGGCCCAGGTCTTGCGCGAGCAGGCTAAGGCACACTGAGCGCAGGGGCTTGAGTATTTGCCCGGCTGTGGTAGTGTCGGGTTCTGCGTCGGTGACGCCAAAGCCTTCTCAAACCCCGCCCTTGGGCGGGGTTTTGCTTTATTTGCACATTGAAAACTGCCTGTTCAAAGGAGTCTGACTGGATCATGAGCACCAAGCCTTCCCTCATCCTCACCCGATTGGACGTACAGCGTCTGGAGCGTCTGATCGACAGCCTCGACGAGAGTACGCCGGGTGTGCTCGCCCTGCAGGACGAGCTTGACCGCGCCGAGCAGGTGGTCGGTCACGAGGAAGTGCCGGCGGGCGTGGTGACCATGAACTCGCGGGTGCACTGCCGTGAGGAAGCCAGCGGCAAGGACTACCACCTGACACTGGTGTACCCCAAGGATGCCGGGCCGGAAGGCAAGGTCTCGATCCTGGCGCCGATTGGCTGCGCCTTGCTGGGGCTGTCGGTGGGCGAGCAGATCGACTGGCCGGCGCCGGGGGGCAAGACCCTCAAGCTGAAGCTGCTGGAAGTGGAGTACCAGCCGGAAGCAGCGGGCGATTACGACCTGTAAGGGCCAGGGGGCCGCTGCGCGGCCCGATTGCAGCACAAGGCTGTTCCACAGCAGTCTTGTGCTGCGAGTTCAGGCGCCCTGCGCCAAAACCTGTTCCAGCCCCTCATTCAAAGCCTGCTCCAGCACCCGCTTGTAGCTCAGGTAGATCTGCGTTGCCCCCAGCCGGTCATCCAGCAGCTCGGACAAATCCAGGTCGGTGATATAGCACCGGTACCGCTCTGCGCCACGGCGCTGACCGATGATCTGCCGGGCCACCACCGCGTACAGCTGCTCACCATGTTCCAGTTCGGAAAACTCCTGCTGGTCGCAGTACAACGTCACATGCGCCACACCCGCCACACCGGCCTGGATAATCGCCTGTACCTCATAGTAAGGCTGGTCGCTGCCCTCGGCCGGGGCCAGGCGCGGCTCGATGCTGCGTGCCTTGCCTGGGCCGGTGGGCAACAGCTGCGCGAAGTGGATATCCAGCGAGGCGGGCCGCAGGCTATCGAGGGGCAGGCGTGCATCGCGGCGCATCACCACCGAGCGCAGAAAGCGTTGCAGTGGCAACAGCAGATGCGCTTCGTCATGCAGCGGCAGGCGTTGTTGCCACAATGCGTTGTATTCATCCAGCACATACACGTCGGCCCAGCCGCCCTGCAGGCGGTAGAACACCTGAATGCAGGCTGGCCGGCCTTGCTCCAGCACCAGGCGCAGGTCGTGATCCTGCAGGGCATTGGCATCCAGGTACAGCGGGCTGTAGGCACTGCGTTCTTCGCCCAGGTAGGCCAGCAGCGCCTCATGCTCGGCCAGGGTCGTCAGGCTGACATGCTCGGGCAAAAGCTCCAGCACATGGGTGTGTTGGGCCACTTGTAGCAGGTAGCGGTGGTGGAGCCCTTGGTCCCGCAGCAGCTGCACAGTGTCGAAAATTTCCTCTACGCGCTGGCCGATAGGCTGGGCGCGGCTTTGGCAGAAGCAGCGTACCCGCACCCGTGGCCGGTGGCCGCGCTGCGCCGGGCTGTTGAGGAAGTCGCGCAGGCAGCGCACCAGCGCGTGTTCGCCGTCATAGCGCTGGACCAGCACCTCGTTCCAGCTGTTGACGGTGACCTGGTCCAGGGTCAGCACCAGGTTTTCGCGCACGCCAGCGTAGCTCAACGCGTCGGTGCGCTCTGTGGTCATCAGCACGTTCAGGTCGCGGTGGTGGCGCAGCGGGTCGACGCCGACGTTGACCAGCAACAACACCTCATCGGCAACGCTGGGCTGCAAAAGGCGCACTTCGCTGACGGTCGGCAAGGGCAGGGGGATACTTTGCCGCAGACAGCCCAGCAGGTTGAACAGCTCGAACTCCCCGAGGTCGCTGGCCCCTGGATGCAGCGCCATGCGGGTGCTGCTGTCGATCACCCCGTTGCGATGGGCCCAGGTCAGCAGTTCGAGTAGCTCGCGGCAGCGCTTCATCGGGCTGAAGTGCTGTACTTCATGGGTGCTCAGGTTGCCGCTGTACAGCTCCCAGTGGTAGCTGCCCGGCTCCTTGCGGTTGGGTGCCTGGACCAGCGTCAGGGTGTCTTCGGCGAGGTCAGGGGCGATGCCGGGGTTAATCACTTCGACCTTGCCGGCGCGGCGCTCGAAGGCGGCGTACAGGCGCCGGCCCAGCACATTGAGGTCGCGCTGGTCGGCGCGGCTGCTGGCGTTCTGGGTGCGGGCGAACTGGCTGAGGAAGCGATAACTGAGGTTAAGCTCGGCCACCAGCTCACGCCGCTCGACGGCGACCTGCTGCACTTTCCATCGGCTGCGGCTGTCCAGCAGGGCCAACTGGCGCTGGTCCCAGCCCCATTCGTCGGCCAGGCGCTGCAGCAGCCGACGTTGCCAGCCATGGCTGCGGCCCTGGTCGCTGAGCTTCTTGTTCACCTTCAGGTACAGGCTGCGTCTTACCAGCTCCAGGCGCGCGGTTTCGCCGCGTTGCAGCAGGTAACGTTCGATGCGCCGGTAGACCATCACGTAGGGGTCCAGCTCGTCGAGGTCGAGCTGGTTGGCAAACACTGCCTGCTTGTAGTCCAGGCTCAGGCAGCGCACCGCAGGGTGTTCGCTGGCGTAGGCTTCGGTCAGCAGCAGTTTGAGCAGCGATTTGTAGGGCGAGTCGATGCCTTTGAACAATTGCCACAGGCCTGCGCCGACGAACTCACCGGGCGGAATGTGCGCCAGGTTGCCGAGGTCAAGGGCTTCCTGGCTGCGGATGAAGCGCTTGGACAGCAACGTCTGGGTGTAGCTGTAGTAGTTGTGTTCCTCGTACACCGGTACCAGCCACCACAGCGGCGTACGCCCGGCCAGCCACAGGGTGGTGCGGTAGAACTCGTCCAGCAGCAGGTAGTGCTGGGTGGTGCCGCAGTCGTCGGAGCCGAGCTGGCCATCGCGCTGACCCTGGGCGAAGCCCTGTGTGTCGATCAGGAAAAAGTGTGCTTCGGCGCCCAGGCTTGCCGCCCAGGCCTCCAGCAGCTGGCACTTGCGGCGCAGCTCACCCAGCAGCTGTTCGGGCAAGCCGGGTGCATGGCACACCCACAGGTCCATGTCGCTGTGCTCGGCCTGCGCCAGCGAGCCCAGGCTGCCCATCAGGAACAGGCCGTGGATCGGGCGTGGCGGGTTGCCATGCTGGGCCTTGTAGGTGAACGAGCGGGCCAGGCGTTGGGCATCTGCCACCAGCTCGGCGCTTGGCTCGTAAGCCGATACGCCCGCGGGGGTGCTGCCGGAAACGTAACCCGGCAATAGCGGGTGGTTCACGTGAAACAGCAGCGGCAGCAATGACAGTACCTGTTGCTGGCGCGTTGACAGGCCTTCCTTTGCCCGCTGCAGTCGGCCCTGGTTCAGATGCAGGAAGCGCGCACGCAATGTCGCCAGGACCTTGCGGTCGATGCCTTCGTCCAGGTCAGGGCGGATTTCGTGAGGGTGGTTCATTGCGCGCTCGGGCAGGCCATTGAAGCTGTGGCGAGTTTAGCCTGAGTGGCGGGGTCGGATAAGCGGTAATTGAAATTTTGGCGCCATTTTTCCAGCGCGGGCCTGCTCCAGCTTTCGCTGCGCTTCAGGCATGATGGGCGCATTGAGTTCATGTAGAGAGTGTCCAATGCGTGTATGGATCGATGCCGACGCCTGCCCCAAGGCGGCCAAGGATCTGATCGTCAAGTTCGCCCTCAAGCGCAAGTTCGAGGTGGTGATGGTGGCGGGGCAGGCGGTGGCCAAGCCGGCGTTCGCGATCGTGCGCCTGATCGTGGTGCCCAGCGGCATGGATGCGGCCGACGATTACATTGTGGAGCACGCCGTGCCGGGCGAGCTGGTGATCTGCAGTGACGTGCCGCTGGCCGACCGCCTGGTGAAAAAGGGCGTGGCCGCGCTGGACCCGCGTGGGCGCGAGTTCGACGAGCGCAACATGGGCGACCGCCTGGCGGCGCGCAACCTGTTCACCGAGCTGCGTGAGCAGGGCCAGGTGGGGGGCGGGCAGGCGGCCTATGGCGAACGTGAGAAACAGGCGTTTGCCAATGCACTGGACCGGATCATTGCCCGGCTCTCGAAAGGCTGACAGATTCCTGTAGGCGACAGCCCAGGCTGGCGCGGTGGATGGCACCGGCTCTGCCGGTGTTCGCGGGTAAACCCGCTCCTACAAGCGATCGCGCAGTTGCCCCACAGGCTATCGCGCAGTTGCCCCACAGGTACCGCGTGGCCTTGAAGCCTGCGCTGGACCTGTGGGAGCGGGCATGCCCGCGAAGAAGCCAACGCAGTAACTTACTCGTGCGTCAGCTCCAGCACTCGGTCCACCAGCTTGTAGATCCCGCCCGCCGCCTCGCTGATCGACTTGGCCTCCATGTACGCCGGGGTAGTCACGAGCTTACGCTGGGTGTCTTCGACAATGTCGTGTACATCGCATTCTTCATGGGTGCCGCCCATCTTTTCGACAGCCGCCGCAGTGCCGGCATCGCGCCCGATGGTGCAGACCACGCCCGGCCCGTAGATCTTCGCCGCCAGCGCCGGCGAGATGCAGATCAGGCCTACGGGTTTGCAGGCGTCGGCAAAGGCTTCGGCCAAGGCCAGCACGTCTGGGTTCACGCTGCAGTTGGCGCCTTCCACGGCAAAGTTGGAGAGGTTTTTTGCTGCCCCGAAACCGCCCGGCACGATCAGCGCATCGAAGTCTTCGGCCTTGGCCTCACGGATATCCCTGACCTCGCCGCGGGCGATGCGCGCCGACTCCACCAGCACATTGCGCGATTCGGGCATTTCTTCGCCGGTCAGATGGTTGATTACATGCATCTGTGCGATGTTCGGCGCGAAGCACTGCACCTGCGCACCGCGCTGGTCGAGGCGCAGCAGCGTGATCACGCTTTCGTGGATTTCGGCGCCGTCATACACGCCACAGCCGGAAAGAATCACCGCTACTTTTTTTGTCATGCTCATTACTCCAGTGTCGAGGCGCTAAATGTCCTCTAGTTTGGCAGATGTCGCCATAGGGATTCCTGCGGGGGCGGCCTAATCTTGGTGGATAACACCTGAGGTCGCGCCCATGGACCTGATACTGCTGGCCGTGCCGTTCTTTTTTGTGCTGATAGCCGTTGAGCTGGTCGCCGACCGCGTGCGCGGCCAGCACAATTTCACCCTGGCCGACTCGATCAACAGCCTGAGTACCGGCGCACTGTCGACCAGTACCGGCCTGCTGACCAAAGGCGTAGGGTTGGTCACCTATGCCCTTGCCTTCGAGCACCTGGCGCTGCTGCAATTGCCGGTGCAGGCAGGGTGGGTCTGGTTGCTGGCCTTTGTCCTGTACGACTTCTGTTACTACTGGCTGCACCGCCTGGGGCATGAGCGCAACGTGCTGTGGGCTGCGCACTCGGTGCATCACCAGAGCGAGGAGTACAACCTCACCACGGCGCTGCGCCAGACCAGTAGTGGGTTCATCTTCTCGTGGCTGTTCTACCTGCCGCTGGCGCTGCTGGGCGTGCCGCCACTGGTGTTCATTACCGTGGCCTCGCTCAACCTGCTGTATCAGTTCTGGGTACATACCCGGCATATTCCCAAGCTTGGCTGGCTGGAGTGGGTGTTGATCACGCCGTCCAATCATCGCGTCCACCATGCGCAAAACCCTGCTTACTTGGATCGCAATTACGGTGGTGTGTTCATTCTCTGGGACCGTCTGTTCGGCACTTTCAAGGAGGAGGACCCGGCCGAGCCGGTGGTGTTCGGGGTGACCACGCCGCTGGCCAGCTGGAACCCGCTATGGGCCAACCTGCAGTTCTATGCCCAGCTCTGGCATGACGCCCGACGCACCACCAGCCTGTGGGACAAGCTGCGTATCTGGTTCATGCCTACCGGCTGGCGCCCGGCCGATGTGGCCGCACGCTACCCACAGGCCAAGCAGGACCTGGCGCTGTTTCGCAAGTTCGAGATTGCCCTGGGGCGCGGGCAGCAAGCCTATGTGGCGGCGCAGTTCGTGGTTTATGTGGCCTTGGGCAGCTACCTGATGGACGTGGCCGACCGCGTGCCGGCCGCCGCGCTGGTGCTCGGCTGGTCACTGATGGCGTTCGGTTTGTTCGTGCTGGGCGCGTTGCTGGAGAACCGGCCCTGGTCTGCACGCCTGGAGTTGGCGCGGTTGTGTCTGAATGCGCCGGCATTGTACCTGGCCGGCGCCTTGGGCTTAGCGGTGGTCGCGCCGCTGGCCTGGCTTCTGCTCGTGGCCTACAGCCTGCTCAGCCTCTGGGGGCTGGGCCTGGCTCGCCGCCCTGCGCTCCGCGCGCAGAGTACGGAAGCGCCGGCGCAGCCACAGCAGGCCGCCCAGCGCCACCAGGCCGCCAAGCACCCATAGCTCGTAACGTTTGACGTTGCCCAGCAAGCCTTCGAGGATGGCGCCGAAGTGGTAGGCGGCGGCGCCCAAGGCCACTGCCCAGATGCCCGCGCCAATCCCGTTCAACAGCAGGTAACGGCGTGGCGGGTAACCCGACAGGCCGATGGCCACAGGCATGACCGTGCGTAAACCATAGACAAAGCGGAAGCTCAGCACCCAGATATCGGGGTGGCGGCGGATGTGGTCCAGCGCCCGGTCACCCATTGCCTGCCAGCGCGGCTTGCGCGCCAGGATCCTGCGCCCGTGGCGTCGGCCCATGAAGTACCACAACTGGTCGCCCGCGTAGCTGCCGAAGAAGGCCACCAGGCATACCAGATTGATATCCATGTAACCGCGGAACGCAAGGAATCCCGCAAGCACCAGAATGGTCTCGCCTTCAAAGAAGGTGCCTAGAAAAAGGGCGAAGTAGCCGAAATCCTGCAGGAATTGTTGAAGCATTTTCTGAGGTGCTGGCGAAATGAACGCGCAGCCTACCCCTTCGCGCGCGTTCGTGAAAGTGTCCAAATGTGTCTCGACGTGAACATTTCCAGCGCAGACAATGCCAGAGGCCACTTGCCACGGCTTGCCCATGTGTGTAACACGGGCGTCATAATGAGCGCTTATCTTGCCGCTCAATAGATGATAGGGCGTTAACGTCCTCAGGAACGCCAGATGAATAATGAAGTGCTAAGCCCTGTCGCGATCAAGGATGCTCAGGAGCTTCCAGAAGAGATGCTGCAGACCCCGCCAGACCTGCCTCCGGTGGCCGAGCCTGTAGCGGAACAGGTGGTCGAACCTGTGGCTCCGGTGCCCGCGCCGTCCCCGGCCATCGCCGTCCCTGGCCTGGACGACAGCAGCCTGTACATTCATCGCGAACTCTCGCAACTGCAGTTCAATATCCGGGTGCTGGAGCAGGCACTGGACGAGAACTACCCGCTGCTGGAACGCCTCAAGTTCCTGTTGATCTTCTCCAGCAACCTCGACGAGTTCTTTGAGATTCGTGTCGCAGGCCTGAAGAAGCAGATCAACTTCGCCCGTGAACAGGCCGGCGCCGATGGCCTGCAGCCGCACCAGGCGCTGGCGCGTATCAGCGAACTGGTGCACATCGAGGTAGAGCGCCAGTACGCGATCCTCAACGACGTGCTGCTGCCAGAGCTGGAAAAGCACCAGATCCGCTTCATCCGCCGCCGCTACTGGACACCCAAGCTCAAGACCTGGGTACGCCGCTACTTCCGCGACGAAATTGCCCCGATCATTACCCCGATTGGCCTCGACCCGACTCACCCGTTCCCGCTGCTGGTGAACAAGAGCCTCAACTTCATCGTCGAGCTCGAGGGGGTGGACGCCTTCGGTCGCGACTCGGGCCTGGCGATCATTCCGGCGCCACGCCTGCTGCCGCGGGTTATTCGCGTGCCGGAAGAGGTGGGCGGCCCGGGCGCAAACTATGTGTTCCTGTCGTCGATGATCCACGCGCACGCCGACGACCTGTTCCAGGGCATGAAGGTGAAAGGCTGCTATCAGTTCCGTCTGACGCGCAACGCCGACCTGGCGCTTGACTCTGAAGAGGTCGACGACCTGGCCCGCGCGCTGCGCGGCGAGCTGTTCTCGCGCCGCTACGGTGACGCCGTGCGCCTGGAAGTGGCCGACACCTGCCCGAAACACCTGTCGGACTACCTGTTGAAGCAGTTCAGCCTCAGCGAAAGTGAGCTGTACCAGGTCAATGGCCCGGTCAACCTCACCCGCCTGTTCAGCATCACCGGCCTGGACAGCCACCCGGAGCTGCAATACACACCGTTCACCCCGGCGATCCCCAAGCTGCTGGCGAACGCTGACAACATTTTCAGTGTGATCAGCAAGCAGGACATCCTGCTGATGCACCCGTTCGAGTCCTTCACGCCAGTGGTCGACCTGCTGCGCCAGGCCGCCAAGGACCCGCACGTGCTCGCCGTGCGCCAGACCCTGTACCGCTCGGGGGCTAACTCGGAAATCGTCGACGCCCTGGTGGACGCAGCGCGTAACGGCAAGGAGGTCACTGCGGTGATCGAGTTGCGTGCGCGTTTTGACGAAGAGTCCAACCTGCAGATGGCCAGCCGCCTGCAAGCGGCTGGTGCGGTAGTGATCTACGGTGTGGTTGGCTTCAAGACCCACGCCAAGATGATGCTGATTCTGCGCCGCGAGCAGGGCGAGATCGTGCGTTACGCGCACCTGGGCACCGGTAACTACCACGCCGGCAACGCCCGCCTGTACACCGACTACAGCCTGCTGACTTCTGACGATGCGCTCACCGAAGACGTCGGCAAGCTGTTCAGCCAGCTGATCGGCATGGGCAAGACCCTGCGCATGAAGAAGCTGCTGCATGCGCCGTTCACCCTGAAAAAGGGCATGCTCGACATGATCGCGCGGGAAACCCAGTTTGCCCTCGAAGGCAAACCGGCGCACATCATCGCCAAGTTCAACTCGCTGACCGACGCCAAAGTCATCAAGGCGCTGTACAAGGCCAGCCAGTCGGGCGTGAAAATCGACTTGGTGGTGCGTGGCATGTGCTGCCTGCGCCCGGGCATTCCGGGGGTTTCGCACAACATCCAGGTGCGCTCGATCATTGGCCGCTTCCTCGAGCACACGCGGGTGTTCTACTTCCTCAATGGCGGCGAAGAGCAGATCTACCTGTCCAGCGCCGACTGGATGGAGCGCAACCTCGACAAACGTGTCGAGACCTGCTTCCCGGTGGAAGGCAAGAAACTGTTGCTGCGGGTGAAGAAGGAGCTGGAAGGCTACCTGACCGACAATACCCACGCCTGGACCTTGCAGCCAGACGGGCGCTATGTGCGCAGCACCCCGACCGGCAACCAGAACCCGCGCAGCGTTCAGGCGACCCTGCTGGAGCGCCTGAGCAACCCGGTCCTCAACGTACGCTGAGGACGAAGCCGACCCGGGCCAGCCACTCCGCCTCGTTGGCGAAGTCGGCCTGGGTCAGCTGGTTCTGCTGCAGCCAACCTTCAGGGAAGGCTACATCCAGGCTGTTGTCCCCGCCGTTCAGTTCTACCTTTGGCATTTGCTGAGTGCCGCGGATGTGGTGGAACAGGATGGCAAAGCGCAGCAGCACGCACAGGCGCAGCAGCTTGACCCCTTCATCACCCAGTTCGGCGTAACGGTCCTTGGGGATGTTGCGGCGGTGGCCACGCACCAGCAGGGCCATCATCTGCTGATCTTCCCGGGAAAAGCCTGCCAGGTCCGAGTGCTCGATCAGGTAGGCGCCGTGCTTGTGGTAGTGATAATGGGCAATGTCCAGCCCGATTTCGTGCACTTTCGCGGCCCAGCCCAGTAGATCGCGCCAGTTTCCGTCTTTCAGGTCCCAAGCGTCGGCCACCTGGTCGAATGCGTGCAACGCCTTGCGCTCGACGCGCGCAGCCTGGCCCTGGTCCACGTGATAGCGCTCCATCAGCGAGTTCAGGGTGCGTTCGCGCACGTCTTCGTGGTGGTGGCGGCCAAGCAGATCGAACAGCACACCTTCGCGCAGGGCGCCGTCGCAGTGGTCCATGCGGTTCAGTTCAAGGGCATCGAAGATGGCTTCGAGAATCGCCAAGCCCGCCGGGAAGATAGTGCGGCGGTCTGGCTTGACGCCGTCGAAGTCGATCTTGTCGACCTCGCCCAGCTTGAACAGCTTGCGTTTGACCCAGGCCAGCCCTTCGGCGTTGACCTCGCCATTGCCCAGGCCGCCGGCCTTGATGGCCGCGCCGATGGCGCGAATGGTGCCGGATGAGCCAATGGCCTCATCCCAGGTCAGGCGGTGCAGGGCATTTTCGATGCTCATCAGTTCCAGACGCGCGGCAGTGTAGGCCTGGGCATAGCGGGCCGGGGTGATCTTGCCGTCGCGGAAGTAGCGCTGGGTAAAGCTCACGCAACCCATCTGCAGGCTTTCGCGCAGCAGCGGCTCGAAGCGCTGGCCGATGATGAACTCGGTACTGCCGCCGCCGATGTCGGCCACCAGGCGCTTGCCGGGGGTGTCGGCCAGGGTGTGCGACACGCCCAGGTAGATCAGGCGCGCCTCTTCACGGCCAGAGATGACCTCCACCGGGTGGCCGAGGATGGCTTCGGCGCGCTGGATGAATTCGTTACGGTTGCGCGCTTCGCGCAAGGCGTTGGTGCCGACGATACGCACGGAGCCTGCCGGCATGCCGTTGATCAGCTGGGAAAAGCGCTTGAGGCAATCCAGGCCTCGTTCCATTGCCTCTTCACTGAGCATGCGCTCTTCGTCGATGCCTGCGGCCAGTTGAACCTTCTCGCCGAGCCGCTCAAGGATGCGGATTTCGGTATGGTGGGCCTTGGCCACGACCATGTGAAAACTGTTGGAGCCAAGGTCGATGGCGGCGATCAGGGACAGGTTCTTCGCGATGGTATGCGGCATGATCTGGTTGTTCTCGGTCGTTAACCTGGCAATCGTGCCACGATAGCAGGCTATCGCCAACGCGTGACACTCAGCCGTTGTACTGGCCTTGATGCAAGGCAATGTGCCATTCGATTCTATGACGGCCATATGACAGTTTCGATTCGCGGCGTCTTGCGCAACTATAGTTACACTCAATCGTCCGTGGCTTCCTGTCCGGCGTAGGTGCGGCTATCATGGGCCACGTTTTTTGCTTACGACCCTGGAGATATCCATGAGCAGCGATCTGATCAAACATGTCACCGACGCCTCCTTCGAAGCCGATGTCCTGAAGGCCGAAGGCGCGGTACTGGTCGACTACTGGGCTGAATGGTGCGGTCCATGCAAGATGATCGCTCCGGTTCTGGACGACATCGCTTCCACCTACGAGGGCAAACTGACCGTCGCCAAGCTGAACATCGACGAGAACCAGGAAACCCCGGCCAAGCACGGTGTGCGTGGTATCCCGACGCTGATGCTGTTCAAGAACGGCAACGTCGAAGCCACCAAGGTTGGTGCACTGTCCAAATCGCAGCTGGCCGCATTCCTCGACGCCCACCTGTGATGTGAAAAGGCCCCGCAAATGCGGGGCTTTTCTTTTTCAGAGCACTAGACGCAGAAAAAAGCAAGTGTTACATTCGGCCTCGCACTGCTTTTCCAGTGCCCTCTACATGCCGTCGCCGAAGCATCCCTAATTCGAATCAGTACGCGATCCTGTCGCCATCCAGCGGCGCGGCCTCATTAAGCCAGAAGCTTAATTCTCCCTTCTTACATGATTACGTCATTCCCCTTATGAACCTGACTGAACTCAAGCAAAAGCCGATTACCGATCTTTTGGAAATGGCCGAACAGATGGGCATCGAAAACATGGCCCGTTCGCGCAAACAGGACGTGATTTTCGCCCTGCTGAAGAAGCATGCGAAAAGCGGCGAAGAGATCTCGGGTGACGGCGTGCTGGAGATTCTCCAGGATGGTTTCGGTTTCCTGCGTTCGGCTGATGCGTCCTACCTGGCCGGCCCAGACGACATCTATGTCTCGCCCAGCCAGATCCGCCGTTTCAACCTGCGTACCGGCGACACCATCGTCGGCAAGATCCGCCCACCGAAGGAAGGGGAGCGTTACTTCGCCCTGCTGAAGGTCGATACCATCAACTTCGACCGCCCGGAAAACGCGAAGAACAAGATCCTGTTCGAAAACCTGACGCCGCTGTTCCCGAACAAGCGCCTGAAGATGGAGGCCGGTAACGGCTCCACCGAGGACTTGACCGGTCGCGTCATCGACCTGTGCGCCCCGATCGGCAAAGGCCAGCGCGGCCTGATCGTTGCCCCGCCGAAAGCCGGTAAGACGATCATGCTGCAGAACATTGCGGCCAACATCACCCGTAACAACCCTGAGTGCCACCTGATCGTCCTGCTGATCGACGAGCGCCCGGAAGAAGTGACCGAAATGCAGCGCACCGTGCGTGGCGAAGTGGTTGCTTCCACCTTCGACGAGCCGCCAACCCGCCACGTGCAGGTTGCCGAGATGGTGATCGAGAAGGCCAAGCGCCTGGTCGAGCACAAGAAAGATGTGGTTATCCTGCTGGACTCGATCACTCGACTGGCGCGTGCCTACAACACCGTGATCCCGAGCTCCGGCAAGGTGCTGACCGGTGGTGTCGACGCCCACGCCCTCGAGAAGCCCAAGCGCTTCTTCGGTGCTGCGCGTAACATCGAGGAAGGCGGTTCGCTTACCATTATCGCCACTGCGCTGGTTGAAACCGGCTCGAAGATGGACGAAGTGATCTACGAAGAGTTCAAGGGTACCGGCAACATGGAGCTGCCGCTGGACCGCCGCATCGCTGAGAAGCGTGTGTTCCCGGCCATCAACATCAACCGCTCCGGCACTCGCCGCGAAGAGTTGCTGACCGCTGACGACGAGCTGCAGCGTATGTGGATTCTGCGCAAGCTGCTGCACCCGATGGACGAAATCGCTGCCATCGAGTTCCTGGTCGACAAGCTCAAGCAGACCAAGACCAACGATGAGTTCTTCCTGTCGATGAAGCGCAAGTAAGCTTCCCGATCAGGCAGTAATTGGGGCCGCCTTGCGGCCCTTCGCGGGCACGCCCGCTCCCACAGGTTAAATACAATCCTTGTGGGGGCGGGCGTGCCTGCGAAGGGGCGCAAGGCGGCCCCAATGCATTTTCCCCCCCAAACAAGGCCCGAACGGCGCTACACTCTGCACCCCGACCGATACGGCCAACACGAGGCTCCTGCATGCAGTATCGCGACTTGCGCGACTTCATCCGTGGCCTGGAACAGCGCGGCGAGCTCAAGCGCATCCAGGTACCGATCTCCCCCGTCCTGGAAATGACCGAGGTCTGCGACCGCACCCTGCGCGCCAAGGGCCCGGCATTGTTGTTCGAAAAGCCCACCGGCTTCGACATCCCCGTGCTGGGCAACCTGTTCGGTACCCCGGAGCGGGTGGCCATGGGCATGGGCGCCGAGTCGGTCAGCGAACTGCGGGAAATCGGCAAGCTGCTGGCCTTCCTCAAGGAGCCCGAGCCGCCCAAGGGCCTGAAGGACGCCTGGTCGAAGTTGCCGATCTTCAAGAAGGTCGTGTCGATGGCGCCAAAAGTGGTCAAGGACGCGGTGTGCCAGGAAGTGGTGGTCGAGGGGGATGATGTCGACCTCGGCGCATTGCCGATTCAGCACTGCTGGCCTGGCGACGTGGCGCCGCTGATTACCTGGGGCCTCACCGTGACCCGTGGCCCGAACAAGGACCGCCAGAACCTGGGCATCTACCGCCAGCAGGTGATCGGCCGCAACAAGGTGATCATGCGCTGGCTCAGCCACCGTGGCGGCGCCCTCGACTACCGAGAGTGGTGCGAGAAGAACCCCGGCCAGCCGTTTCCGGTCGCCGTGGCGCTGGGCGCTGACCCGGCGACCATTCTCGGCGCCGTGACCCCGGTACCGGACACTCTTTCTGAGTACGCCTTCGCCGGCCTGCTGCGAGGCAATCGCACCGAGCTGGTCAAGTGCCGTGGCAGCAACCTGCAGGTACCGGCAACCGCCGAGATCATTCTGGAAGGGGTGATCCACCCGGGTGAAATGGCCCCGGAAGGCCCGTACGGCGATCACACGGGCTACTACAACGAAGTGGACAGTTTCCCGGTGTTCACCGTCGAGCGCATCACCCACCGGCAAAAACCGATCTACCACAGCACCTACACCGGCCGGCCGCCAGATGAGCCGGCCATTCTCGGCGTGGCGCTGAACGAAGTGTTCGTGCCGATCCTGCAGAAGCAGTTCCCGGAAATCACCGACTTCTACCTGCCGCCGGAAGGCTGCTCGTACCGCATGGCGGTGGTGACCATGAAGAAACAGTACCCCGGCCACGCCAAGCGCGTAATGCTGGGTGTGTGGTCGTTCCTGCGACAGTTCATGTACACCAAGTTCGTTATTGTCACCGATGACGATATCAACGCTCGTGACTGGAACGATGTGATCTGGGCCATTACCACGCGCATGGACCCCAAGCGTGATACGGTAATGATTGACAACACCCCGATCGACTACCTGGACTTTGCGTCACCGGTGTCGGGGCTGGGTTCGAAGATGGGCCTGGACGCTACTCACAAGTGGCCGGGCGAGACTACACGCGAATGGGGCCGGGTCATCGTCAAGGATGAGGCCGTCACCCGCCGTATCGATGAGCTGTGGGATCAGTTGGGAATAGATTGATGCAGGTAACGTTGCAGCCGTCCGGGGCGGTGCTGGCGCTTGAACCCGGGGAAAGGATCCTGGATGGAGCACGGCGGCTGGGCTATGACTGCCCAAACAGCTGCCGCAATGGCAATTGCCATGTTTGCGCCGCGTTGTTGGTTGAAGGACGGGTTCGCCAGGATGGTGAAGTCCGCGACCATGGCGAGTTGTTCACCTGCATTGCCGAACCGCTGGAGGACTGCGTGTTGCTCTGGGACGGTGTGCTTGCCTTGGGCGAGCTGCCAGTGCGCAAGCTGGCGTGCAGCGTCAGTGAGTGCGTCGACGTCGGCGGCGACGTCTGGCGGGTGCGCCTGCGTGCGCCTGCCGGTAAACCTCTGCGTTATCACGCGGGGCAATACCTGATGATCGAACGTGAGGGCGGCAAGCAGGCAGCTTTTTCGCTGGCGTCCGCGCCACATGCCGGGCGTGAACTGGAGCTGCATGTGCTGGCGCGTGAGCCCAGTGCGGTGCAACTGATCGACCAGCTGAGGCGAGATGGCCTGGCGCGCATTGAAATGCCGTTTGGCGACACCCACCTGGCCGAACTGCCCGACGGGCCGCTGGTGCTGATTGCCGCCGGCACTGGCATGGGCCAGATGCACAGCCTGGTCGAGCACTGCCGGGCTCAGGGCTTCAAGCACCCGGTACACCTGTACTGGGGGGTGCGCCGGCCGGAGGATTTCTATCAGATCGAGCACTGGGACGAATGGCAGCGTCTGCCTAACCTGTTCCTGCATCAAGTGGTCAGCGACCTGTGTGGCTGGGAAGGCCGCTGCGGCATGCTGCATGAAGCGGTCTGCGACGACATTGCCGACCTCAATAGCGTGCATGTGTATGCCAGCGGCTCACCGAACATGATCTATGCCACGCTCGACGCCTTGGTCGAAGCCGGTATGGATGCGCACCGCATGCGTGCCGATGTGTTCGCCTACGCGCCGCGCGGTTAATAACCGAAGTTTGAAAGTGTCGGTATAAGGCGGTAATTGTTACCGCCTTGGCCAATAACTTTCACCGCTGCTGAAACAGTACTTCCCAGTCGTCGGAGCCGTGTATGAAACGCGTGCTCAAGGGCTTGAGTATTCCTGCAATTCTGGCCTATGGTTACTGCAAGCGCCCTTGGTAAAGCGGCCTGGGGCCGCAGCGTAATCGAATCTCGCTACATCCGTAGTTCACAGGAATAATGGCGGCAGCTTATGTCGGCACTTGAAAGTATGTCTTGGGAAGTTTCATACCCTCCGGCACTTGATTTCGGTCAGCAACATACTCGCGAACAGTTGTTCAGCTCCATGAAAACAACCATGTCCAGGCATCAGGGTGGGCCGGTGTGGCTGTTTGCCTATGGTTCGTTGATCTGGCGCCCGGAGTGCAATTCGGTGGAGCGCCAGCGCGCGCGGGTACATGGTTATCACCGTGGCTTGTACCTGTGGTCCCATGAACATCGCGGTACCCCGGAAACGCCCGGCCTGGTGTTTGGCCTGGACCGCGGTGGTTCCTGCAGCGGCTTTGCCTACCGGCTGGATGAACGCAACCTGGACGACTCACTGATGGCCCTGTGGCAACGCGAGATGCCCTATCCGGCATACCGGCCGCACTGGCTCAACTGCCGCCTGGGCGACGGTAGCAAGGTGCAGGCCTTGGGCTTTGTACTGGAGCGTCATCTGCCGTGCTATGCCGGCAACTTGCCGGATACGTTGCTCAGCCAGATCCTGGCCAGTGCCAAGGGGCGTTATGGCACTACGCGTGACTATGTCGAGCAGACCTTGAATGCACTGCGCAGTCACCAGATGCCCGATCGCAACCTGGAAGCGCGATTCAGGCGTTGCCACAATCTGCGCGAAGTGTGAGCAACCTGTTCCGGCCTCTTCGCGGGTAATCCCTGCAGGCGCGGGTTTACCCGCGAATACGGTGGTGGCGACAACGGTGAACGGCGGGTGGAATTGGCCGGCAGGCCCGGCCCTTTCGCGGGTAAACCCGCTCCTACAGGCGACCGCGCAGAGGCCGGTACTGCCTTACCTGGCCAGCACCACCAACTTACCCACAGCCTGCCGTTGCCCCAGCTTCTCGATAGCAGCCCCGGCTTCTGCCAGTGGATAGGTATGCGACACCAGCGGCTTCAACTTGCCCTCGGCATGCCAGGCAAACAGCTGGTGGAAGTTGGCCGCGTTGTCCTCCGGCTGGCGCTGGGCAAATGCCCCCCAGAACACGCCCAGTACCGCCGCGCCCTTGAGCAGCACCAGGTTGGCCGCCAGCTGTGGAATGCTGCCACTGGCAAAACCCACCACCAGCAGCCTGCCATTCCAGGCCAACCCGCGCACCGCTTGTTCGAACAGCTCGCCACCGACCGGGTCATAGATCACGTCCACGCCCTGGCCGCCGGTCAGGCGTTTAATTTCTTCGCGCAGGTTGGCCTGGCTGTAGTCGATCAGCTCATCCGCCCCGGCAGCCTTGGCCACGGCCAGTTTCTCGGCACTGCTGGCCGCCGCGATCACTCGCGCGCCCATGGCCTTGCCGATCTCCACCGCCGCCAGGCCCACCCCGCCGGAAGCGCCCAGTACCAGCAGGGTCTCGCCGGCTTGCAACTGGCCACGCTGGCGCAGGGCGTGCATCGAGGTGCCGTAGGTCATGCCGAAGGCCGCTGCGGTGGTGAAGTCCATGCTCGCCGGGATCGGCAGAACGTTATAGAACGGCACCGCCACTTGCTCGGCGAACGCACCCCAGCCGGTGAGCGCCATGACCCGGTCGCCTACCTTGAACGCGCCGGCCTTTTCGCCGACGGCGGCCACCACGCCCGCTGCCTCGCCACCTGGAGAGAACGGCAGCGGTGGCTGGAACTGGTACTTGCCTTCGATGATCAAGGTGTCGGGGAAGTTGACCCCGGCAGCTTGCACGTCCAGCAGGATCTCGTTCTTCTTCGGCAGTGGGCTGGCCACCTCTTCCAGCACCAGGTTGCGCGCCGGACCCAGGGTTTTGCACAACACAGCTTTCATCGGGGCTATTCCTTTGCGGGTAGTGGCCGATAAGTGTAGGAGGGCCGCTTGGCAGGTCAACGAGCATGGCCCGCCCTGATGGGCCGGCATAAGCCCGGGCTTGGGTTTGAGCGGTGTGCTGGGTAAGCTGGCGCCAACTGTATTGAGGAGCGAATTCGTGAAAGCGTGGATCTTGATGGTGCTGGCGCTGCTGCTGCCGGCTGCGGCCATGGCCGAGGAAGCCAAGGAAGGGGTGCCCAAGGTCGCCTACATCAGTCTGAGCCCGCCCTTCGTTGGCAACTATGCGCTCGACGGCAGCCCGCGGCTGCGCGTGTACAAGGCTGACGTGGCCCTGCGCGTGACGGGCGACGAAGCGGCCAAGACGGTGAAGCACCACGAACCGCTGATCCGTAACCAGCTGGTGGCACTGTTCACCCAGCAGACGGTGGACAGCATGAGCAACGTCGAGGCCAAGGAGCATCTTCGCCAAGAGGCGCTGAAACAGGTGCAGCAGGTGCTGGAGGCGGAAGAGGGCAAGCCGATCGTTGAAGACTTGCTGTTCAACAACCTGATTGTGCAATAACCGCTGATAGTTGCCAGTCCGGCCCCGTGGGGATTGCGCAGGCCCTCGTCCTTGCTCAGGACGCCAGGGTACGGCGGAACCGCGCGAGGGCCACGCTGAAGAACACCAGGCCGATCAGCGTCAGCGCCAGGATATCCGGCCATACCACCGCCCACCCGGCATCCCTGAACAGGATTGCGGCACTCAGGCTGACAAAGTGCGTTGAGGGTGACCCTTGCATCACCCACTGCAGCCACTGCGGCATGCTGTCCAGTGGTGTGCTGCCGCCGGACAGCAACAGCATCGGGATGATCACCGGGATCGCCAGCAGGCCGAACTGCGGCGTCGAGCGCGCCAGGGTGGCGAGGAAAATGCCCAGCGATGTACTGGCGAACAGGTACAGCGCGGTCACGGCCAAAAACAGCCCCATCGAGCCAGACAGCGGCACGCCCAGTGCACCTTTGACGACTACCACCAACGAAATCCAGGTGCAGATCACCACCACCAGCGCGTTGCTGCCGATCTTGGCCAGCATGATCTCCAGCGCGGTCAGCGGCAGCACCAGCAGGTGGTCGAGGGTGCCATGCTCACGCTCGCGCAGCAGCGCGGTGCCAGTGAGGATGATCGCCAGGATGGTGATGTTGTTGACGATCTGGATCACGGCCAGAAACCAGCCCCCCTCCAGGTTGGGGTTGAACAGCGCCTTGGGGTTGATCAACACCGGGCTTTGCTCGTTACCACGCTGGCTGTAGTCGAGCAGCTCACGCTCGAAGATCCGGCCGATGTAGCCGGCGCCCATTAACGCTTGGCTCATGGCCGTAGCATCGACATTGATCTGCAGTTCCGGCGAGCGCCCGGCCAGCAGGTCGCTCTGGAAGTTCACCGGCACGTTGATGACGAAGGTGTACTGGCCGCTGTCCATGGCCTGGTCCAGGCGCTGCGGAGGCAGCGGCACGGCTGGCTGGAACTCGGGCGGTTGCAGGGCTTCGCTGAGCTTGCGCGAGAGCAGGCTATGGTCTTCATCCACCACCGCCACGCTGGCGTTGTGTACGCCGATCACCGAGCCGGCTGCCGGCATGTAGATCGCCACGCTGAAGGCATATAGCAGGAACAGCAGCAGGACGCTGTCATGGCGCAGGCTGGTCAGTTCTTTCAGGCCCAGGCGCAGGGTGTGGTTCAGGCGCGACATGTCAGGCCTCCTGCTTTTTCAGCATTGCCAGGCTCAGGCCGGTGAATGCGGCAAAGAAGCTCAGCAGGATCAGGCACTGCGGCCACAACTCGCGCAGGCCCAAGGCCTTGGTGAAGGTGCCGACTGCGATGTCGAGGAAGTAGCCCGCCGGGAACAACTGGCCCATCACCGCTGCCGCGCCGTCCAACGACGAGCGTGGCACGATCAGCCCGGAAAACTGGATGGTCGGCAGGCTGGTAATGATCATGGTGCCGAGAATGGCGGCGATCTGGGTGCGGGTGAATGCCGAAATCAGCAGGCCAAGGCTGGTGGTTGCCAACAGGTAGGCCACGCCGCCACATGCCAAAGCCAGTACGCTGCCCTTGAGCGGTACGGCGAACAGCCAGCGGTTCATCGCCACCAGCAGCGCCAGGTTGACCAGGCTCACAGCCAGGTAGGGCATCTGCTTGCCAAGCAGGAATTCCAGGCGGGTGAGGGGGGTGGCGTAGAAGTTGGTGATGGAGCCGAGCTCCTTCTCGCGCACGATGCCCAGTGCCGTGAGCATGGCCGGAATGAAGGCCAGTATCAGTGCCATCACGCCCGGGCCGATGGCGTTCACGCTGACCACATCCTGGTTGTAGCGGAAACGCGTTTCCAGGCGCACCGGGTCCTGGCGCGGCTGCGGTTGTGGGCTGACCTTTGCCAGTTGCTCCAGGTTGGCCTGGTGCACGGCTTCCACGTAGTTGCGGCTGGTTTCTGCGCGGAACGGCATGCCGCCGTCGAGCCAGGCAGCCACCACCGGCTGGCGCCCTGCGTACAGGTCGCGGCCAAAGCCGGGCGGAATCTCCAGTGCCAGTTTGATTTCCGAGCGTTGCAGGCGCTGGTGCAGCTCGCTGCTGTCGCGGATCGGTGCCTGTTCGGCAAAGTAGCGTGAGCCACGGAAGGCTTCGAGGTAGGCACGACTTTGCGGGCTCTGGTCCTGATCGTGCACGGCAAAGGCGAGGTTTTCCACATCCAGTGAAATGCCGTAGCCGAAGATCACCATCATGAACACTGCACCCAGTAAGGCGAAGGCCAGGCGCACCTTGTCGCGCAGCAGCTCCTTGCCCTCACGGCCGGCCACTGCCAGCAGGCGGCGCAGGCTGAAACCCTGGCGTAGCGGTAGGGTGGGGGTGGACGCCTGTTCCAGCACGCTGCTGTCGGTGGCGGCTGGTGCCAGTTCCTGGGCCTGTTCCAGGCAGCGGACGAACGCGTCCTCCAGCGTGTCGCCCTGGTACTGGTGCTGCAGGGCATCGGGCGTGTCGCAGGCCAGCACCCGCCCGGCGTGCATCAGCGAAATACGATCGCAGCGCTGGGCTTCGTTCATGAAGTGGGTGGAGAGGAAAATGGTCACGCCCTGCTCGCGGGACAGTTCTACCAGCAGGCGCCAGAAGTCGTCGCGGGCGGCGGGGTCGACGCCGGAGGTCGGTTCGTCGAGGATCAAGACTTCCGGGCGATGCAGAACCGCCACTGCCAGCGACAGGCGCTGGCGCAAACCAAGGGGCAGGGCGCCAGACGGTTGGTCGGCGATAGCGGCGAGGTCGAAGCGCTCGATCAGCTCATCGATGCGCTGGGCGCTCTCGGCTTTGGGCAAGTCGAACAGGCGGGCATGCAGGGCCAGGTTCTGCCGGGTGCTGAGCTCGCCATACAGAGAGAAACTCTGCGACATGAAGCCGACCCGCTTGCGTGTGGCTAGGTCGCTGGCGTCCACCGAGCGACCCAGCAGGCTGGCGCTGCCCTCGCTGGCCGGCATCAGGCCGGTAAGCACTTTCATGGTGGTGGTCTTGCCGCAACCGTTGGAACCCAGGAAGCCGAAGATCTCCCCGCGGCCAATGGCGAAACTGACCTTGTTCACCGCTGTGAAGTCGCCAAAGCGCAGGGTCAGGTCATGTGCCTCGATGGCGACCGGGCCGTCCGTGGCTTGGCGCGGCGGGATTGCCAGTGGTTGATGCTGCGCCTTGCCCGCGCCCTGGTAATGGGTAAAGGCGTCATCCAGTTTGCCGCTCGGGGTGACTGCAGCCAGTTCGTGGCTAGGGCCGGCGGCCAGCAGCCGGCCGCCATCGAGCATCAGGCAATGCTCGAACTGTTCGGCTTCTTCCATGTAGGCGGTAGCCACCAGCAGGGTCAGTTGCGGGCGTTGTGCGCGAACCTGTTCAACCAGCTCCCAGAAGCGCCGCCGCGACAGTGGGTCGACGCCGGTGGTCGGCTCGTCCAGGATAAGCAGGTCTGGCTCGTGGATCAGCGCGCAGCAAAGGCCCAGCTTCTGCTTCATGCCACCCGACAGCTTGCCGGCCGGGCGCTGGGCAAAGCGCTGCAGGTCGGTGGCCTGCAACAGATTGGCCATGCGCTGCTCACTCTCGCGGCGGCCCAGCCCGAACAGGGTGGCGAAAAAACGGATGTTCTCGCTGATCGACAGTTCCGGGTACAGGTTGTTGCCCAGCCCCTGCGGCATGAACGCCACTTTGGGGTAGAGCGCCGTGCGATGGCGGCGTTGGCGGATCGAGCCGCCCAGCACCTGCAGCTCTCCCTGCTGTAGGCGTTTCACGCCGGCGATCAGCCCCAGCAGGGTCGATTTGCCAGCCCCGTCAGGGCCGATCAGCGCGCAGCGGGTACCCACAGGGAGGCTGAAGCCTAGTGGGTGGAGGGCTATCAGGTCGCCGTAACGGTGGCTGATGCCTTCGGCCAGCAGTGCCGGGGCGTTCATTGCAGGTTGGCCGGCCAGTCCACCTCAGCCATGCGTACATAGCCGGCGCCTGGCATGCCTGGTTTGGCTTGCGGCACGGCGCCTGGGTCGCTCAGGCGCAGTTTGACCCGGAACACCAGCTTTTGCCGTTCGTCGCGGGTTTCCACCTGTTTGGGGGTGAACTGGGCCTTGGCTGCGACAAAGGCCACCTTGGCCGGCAGCGCGCGCTCGGGCAGGGCGTCGAGCACGATGCGCGCCTGGTCGCCTACGGTCAGCCGGCCGCTGGTAGAGGCCGGGAGGTACAGGTTCATGTACTGGTCGCTGGGGTCGATCAGCATCAGCACACGGCCGCCGGCACCCAGCACTTCACCGGGTTCGGCCAGGCGCAGCTGGATGATGCCGTTGATGGGCGCACGCAGGCTGCTGTCGTCGATTTCGCTGGTGAGCTGCGCCACTTGGGCTTCGGCGGCGCCAATGGCGGCCTTGATCGCTGCCAGTTGGGCGCGGGCAGCGACTACTGCTGCGTTGGCCGTGTCAAAGCGCGCCTGCTGTTGGTCGAGCAACTGCTGGCTGGCGAACTTGCGCTGGAAGATTTCGCGCACGCGCTTGAGCTCCTGGCTGGCCAACAGCAGTTCACTCTGGCGCAGTTGCACGGTGGCCTGGGCGGCGGCGTAGTTTTCCCGGGCGCGCAGCACTTCGGCTTCGGCCTGGCTGCGCTGGGCTTCCATGGTGCGTGTGTCGATGCGTGCCAGTAGCTGGCCACGGGTCACGTTGTCGCCTTCATCGACCAGTACTTCGGCCAGGCGACCGGGGATCTTGCTGGCGATCTGCACTTCGGTGGCTTCAAGGCGGCCGTTGCCCATGCTCAGGCCTTCGGGCAACTGGTCGTGAAGCGACTTCCAGTACCCCAGCCCGCCGGCTGCAGCGAGCAGTGCGATCAGTGCAGTGGCGAAGATTCTAGGGGCGTATCGGTTCATCGTTCTGCATCCTTGCGGTCATGCACAGTACATCATGCCTGGCGGCCATGTGTGGCGTGTTGATATCGGTCAAGCCCTTGACCTTAGCTGCGTATTCAGCGCAACGCGACAATCACCGCCCATTGCTCGGGCGTTACCGGCATGACCGACAGGCGGCTGCCTTTTTGCACCAGGGGCAACTCGACCAGACCGGCCTGCTGTTTCAGCCACCCCAGTTCCAGCACCCTTGGAAAGGTTTGTACGTGGGCCACATCCACCGCGCTCCACGGGTTCTTGTCGATCGTGGCCTTGGCATCGTGATAATGGCTTTCCGGGTCCAGCGCGGTCGGGTCCGGGTAGGCCGCGCGGGTGATTTTGGCAATGCCGGCGATGCCGGGTTGCGGGCAGCTGGAGTGGTAGAAGAAGAATTCGTCACCCACGCTCATGGCCCGCAGAAAATTACGCGCCTGATAGTTGCGCACGCCGTCCCAGCGCGCTTCGCCCAAGCGTGCGAGGGCTTCGATGGAGAGCTCGTCGGGCTCGGATTTCATCAGCCAGTAAGCCATGGATGCTGCTCCTGAAAAGGTTTGAAATAACCTGTTGCACGAAACCGACAGCCGGTTGGCGTCAAGGTTTGCGTGCGGACGCATGTTGTCGGAAAATGCGCCCCGTTTAAAGCGCGTGCGCCGGCGGTACCCAGAATATCGCCGAGTACTGAACAGTTTGCCTGGGGGGCAATCTTCGATGAATCAACGTAAAAAGCCGGATCTGCTGTGGATCCTGGTGTTCATTTTTGGCCTGGGTGTGGTCACTACCGGTTATGCGCAAGGCTTCTGGGAGCGCAAGCTGGACAACGCCTATCAGATGCCGGTCGACGCCAGCCAGCCACAACGTTGATACCCCCCCGCTGGCGCCGCTCAACGTGGCGCCAGGTACCAGCCACGGTCCGAGACCGTGCCCTGCAGCGGAACATCCCAACTGGCCTGCGCCAGCCGCTCGACCTTCTGGCATTCATGCGCCAGCCCCAGCAGCAAGGGTTTTTTCCAGGTTTGCCGACGCGCCTGGTAGGCCAGGCTGCGATCATAGAAGCCACCGCCCATACCCAGGCGGCCGCCCACTTCGTCAAACCCGACCAGCGGTAGCAGAATCAGATCCAGCGCCCAGATCGGCCGCTGGCGTTTGCGATCGATAATCGGCTCTGGAATACGGAAGCGGTTGGGCTTGAGCTTCTCACCCTGCTCAAAACGCTGGAACACCATGCGCGTGCGCGGCCAGGCATGCAGCACCGGCAGGTAGATGCACTTGCCGCGACGCTGGGCTTCGCGCATCAGCAGGCGAGGGTCGATTTCACCGTCGTTGGGCAGGTACAGGGCAATGTGGCGGGCGCGGCGGAACAAGGGGTGTTGCGCCAGCTGGCGGTACAGGCCGAGGGTGGCCTGGCGTTGCTGGGCAGGGGTAAGGGCGCGGCGGGCATTGCGAAGCAGGCGACGTAGCTGGGGGCGGGTGAGCGGCACGTTTTCGGTCATGGCACGGGCGATCCCAGATGTGCTGGCTTTAGTACGAACAGTGCCTGCGCGGTGAATCGTCGTACAAAGCTTGAATAAAGTCGGCCAAAACGAATTGCCCGCCGGGGGGCGGGCAAGAAAATTCAGGCTCCCCGATAAGACCGCTATCGGTGTAGCCCTTGAACCCGAAAGTTCAAGGTGGAGATTGCAGGGGGCGTTAAGGCTTTCCGTCGGGCGGACATGCACACCGGCCCCAGCGTGCAACCCCCGTGGTTGTGCGTATCGGCTCAGGGACATAACCGACTGGCGCATCCCCCAGGGAGTGGCGCCAGTATACCAATCTCAGCCGATTTTGGTATCCGTGTCGTCGGACAAAGCCTTATCTACCCGATCCAGCAGGTCGCGCACCTGTTCGCGGTTCGTGCCGGTGACCGGCGCATCGTTGCGGTCTTCCTGGCGGTGCAGCATTTCGTGGGTAATGTTCAACGCTGCCATGACCGCGATGCGGTCGGCACCGATCACCTTGCCGCTGCTGCGAATCTCGCGCATCTTGCCGTCCAGGTAGCGCGCAGCGCTGACCAGGTTGTTGCGCTCTTCGGGCGGGCAGATGATCGAGTATTCCTTGTCGAGGATCTGCACGGTGACGCTATTGCTTGAACTCATGAGTCTTGCTCCAGAGCCTTGAGGCGTAAAATCATCGACTCGACTTTGCGCTTGGCGATCTCGTTCTTTTCGATGAGGTGGGCGCGCTCTTCGCGCCAGGATTTTTCCTGAGCTACTAGGAGTGCATTTTGCCGTTTTAGTTGCTCGACGCGTTCGATCAGCAACTCGAATCGGCTCATCAGTGCCTGCAGGTCGTTCTCTTGCGTGGGTTGCACTCGATTCGCTCCGTCGTTGACTCACCTGGCGATGATGCCTCTCCCTGGGCGGCAACGGCCAGTGCCGATGGTCTTGGCGCGCCTGCCGGTGCTAGGATACAAGGTCTTCATTCTAGACATTGCGCCGTCTGGCGCCTAGCTGCCCATGCCCAATACTCAATCGCCCTACAACGCTTTCGCCATGCTGCTCTCGAGCAATGGCCATCCTGTCACCCCGGCCGAACTGCACGGCCTGCTGATTGGCC
The DNA here is from genome assembly GCF_058795575.1 of Pseudomonas sp. GW823-FHT05G12. NCBI lineage: Bacteria > Pseudomonadati > Pseudomonadota > Gammaproteobacteria > Pseudomonadales > Pseudomonadaceae > Pseudomonas > Pseudomonas sp. GW823-FHT05G12. Next base: position 5,826,098 of record NZ_CM179501.1, on the reverse strand, counting down.
GCAGCTGCGCCGGCGCCGGCTTCGATGCCGATGCCTGGCTGGCCGATGCCGCCCAACTGCTGGAAATCGAGCCTGGTGACAGTGTCCGCAATGCCTTGGTCGGCTTGCAGGAAATGGTCAAGGGCGAGCTAACCAGCGACGACATGGCGATCGTCCTGCTGCTGCCTACCGATGATGCTGCACTGAGCGACCGCGCCACCGCGCTGGGCCAGTGGTGCCAAGGCTTCGTGACCGGTTTCGGCCTGAACGCTGGCGGTAAGGACTTGTCCGACGAGGCCAAGGAAGTGCTGCAGGACCTGGTGGCCATTTCGCAGGTCCAGGAAGCGCTCGAAGAGTCCGAGGACGGTGAGAGCGACTACATGGAAGTCATGGAATACCTGCGCGTGGCGCCCCTGCTGCTGTTCTCCGAACTGGCCAAGCCGGCCGCACCCGCGCCCAAGCCCTCGCTGCACTGATCAACCAAGGGTAGTCTGCCCATGAGCCACATTCCCAAGGCCGAGTATGCCCGTCGGCGCAAGGCGCTGATGGCGCAGATGGTCCCCAACAGCATCGCCATTCTGCCCGCCGCTGCGGTTGCCATCCGCAACCGCGACGTCGAGCACGTGTACCGCCAGGACAGCGATTTCCAGTACCTCAGCGGCTTCCCGGAGCCCGAGGCGGTGATTGCTTTGATTCCAGGGCGCGAGCATGGCGAGTACGTGCTGTTCTGCCGTGAACGCAATCCTGAGCGCGAGCTGTGGGACGGCCTGCGGGCCGGCCAGGAAGGGGCGGTGCGTGATTTCGGCGCCGACGATGCCTTCCCCATCACGGATATCGACGAGATCCTGCCAGGCCTGATCGAAGGCCGCGAGCGGGTCTACAGCGCCATGGGCAGCAACCCGGAGTTCGACCGCCGGCTGATGGACTGGATCAATGTGATCCGCTCCAAGGCACGCCTGGGCGCCCAGCCACCGAACGAGTTCGTTGCGCTGGATCATCTGCTGCACGATATGCGCCTGTATAAATCGGCGGCGGAAGTGAAGGTGATGCGTGCTGCCGCGGACATTTCTGCGCGGGCCCATGTGCGGGCCATGCAGGCCTGCCGCGCCGGGCTGCACGAGTACAGCCTGGAAGCCGAGCTGGACTACGAATTCCGCAAGGGCGGGGCGAAGATGCCGGCCTACGGCTCGATCGTTGCGGCCGGGCGCAATGGCTGCATCCTGCACTATCAACAGAACGACGCGCCGCTTAAGGATGGCGACCTGGTGCTGATCGACGCCGGCTGCGAAATCGACTGCTATGCCAGCGACATCACCCGCACCTTCCCGGTCAGTGGGCGGTTTTCGCCCGAGCAGAAGGCCATCTACGAGCTGGTGCTCAAGGCTCAGGCGGCGGCGTTTGCCGAAATAGCCCCCGGCAAGCACTGGAACCACGCCCATGAAGCGACCGTGCGGGTCATCACCGCGGGCCTGGTGGAGCTGGGCTTGCTCGAAGGTGATGTGCAGGCGCTGATCGACAGCGAAGCCTATCGCGCCTTCTACATGCACCGCGCCGGGCACTGGCTGGGCATGGATGTGCACGACGTGGGCGAGTACAAGGTGGGCGGCGAGTGGCGGGTACTGGAACCCGGCATGGCGCTGACCGTGGAGCCGGGTATCTACATTGGCGCCGACAATCAGGCCGTGGCCAAAAAGTGGCGCGGCATTGGGGTAAGGATCGAGGACGACGTGGTAGTGACCAGGCAAGGTTGTGAAATCCTGACTTCGGGCGTGCCGCGTACGGTCGCCGAGATCGAGGCGCTGATGCAGGCTGCCCGCAAGGCCGTGGCATGAGCCGGGTAAACCTGGCGATCATCGGCGGTGGCCTGGTTGGCGCAAGCCTGGCGTTGGCCCTGCAGGCCGGCGCCAAGGCGCGCGGCTGGAAGATCCTGCTGATCGAGCCGTTCGCCCCCGGCGACAGCTACCAGCCCAGCTACGATGCGCGCTCGTCGGCGTTGTCATTCGGTACCCAGCAGATTTATCAGCAACTGGGCCTGTGGCAGGCCATCGGCCGCCGCGCCGAGCCTATTCGCCAGATTCACGTATCCGACCGTGGTCGCTTTGGCGCGACCCGCCTGGATGCCCTGGAAGAGGGCGTACCGGCGCTGGGTTATGTGGTGGAAAACGCCTGGCTCGGCCAGTGCCTGTGGCAAGGGCTGGACAGCGAGGTGGTGAGCTGGCGCTGCCCGGCCGAAGTGACCTCGATGCAGGCCATCGAACGCGGTTACCGCCTGCGGCTGAACGACGACACCCAGCTGGAATGTGACCTGGCGGTACTGGCCGATGGTGGCCGCTCTGGCCTGCGCGAGCAGTTGGGCATCCATGTGCGCCACACGCCTTACCAGCAGAGCGCGTTGATCGCCAACATTACCCCGGGTGAGGCCCACGGCGGCCAGGCTTTCGAGCGCTTCACCGAAGAGGGCCCCATGGCCTTGCTGCCGTTGCCGGAAAACCGCTGCGCACTGGTGTGGACCCGCCAGGGCATGGATGCGCGGCGCCTGGCCGACATCGACGAGCGCAGCTTCCTGCGCGAACTGCAGGGTGTGTTCGGGTACCGCCTGGGCGCGCTGCGGCAGGTGGGCGCACGGCACCTCTACCCGCTGTCCTTGATCGAGGCCCAGGAGCAGGTGCGGCCGCACCTGGTGGTACTGGGCAACGCAGCACACAGCCTGCACCCCATCGCGGGCCAGGGTTTCAATCTGTCGTTGCGTGACGTGCAGGCCCTGGCCGAAGCGCTGCTGGCGGGCCCACAGCAGCCTGGCGACCTGACCACGTTGCAGGCCTATCACCAGCGCCAGCGCCTGGACCAGGCGATGACCATCGGCTTCTCCGACCAGGTCACCCGCCTGTTCGGCAGCAATCAGCCGTTGCTGACGGCCGGGCGCAACCTTGGCCTGCTCGGGCTCGACCTGTTGCCACCGGCAAAAAGCTGGTTCGCCCGCCAGGCGATGGGCCTGGGCACCCGCCCTGATCCGCGGGGCCAGGCATGAGCAACCCGCGTAAACTGGCGCGCCGGGCGCGCATGCTGCGCTGGATGCTGAACCTCTACCCACCATACCTGGGTGCCGGTATCCGTGTGCAGCACATCAGCCCGGACCTGCGTAGCGTCAAGGTGGCGATGAAACTGACTCGCTGGAACCGCAATTACGTCGGCACCCAGTTCGGTGGCAGCCTGTATGCCATGGTCGATCCGTTCTACATGCTGCTGTTGATCGAGCAACTGGGGCGTGACTACATCGTCTGGGACAAGGCCGCCAGCATCGATTTCATCTCGCCGGGCAAAGGCCCGGTTTATGCCGAATTCCACGTCGATGATGCGCTGCTGGACGAAATCCGCCAGCAGGCCGCCACCGGCAAGAAATGCCTGCCGCGTTTGCAGGTCGATATCCGCGATGGCGCCGGCGAGTTGGTGGCGCGGGTCGATAAAACCCTATACGTGCGGCTCAAGCCGCAAGCGAGGCAGGCGTAAGGCATGGAAATGCGCGCAGATCTGTTGATTGTCGGTGCCGGTATGGTGGGCAGCGCCCTGGCCTTGGCGTTGCGCCACAGTGGCCTGCAAATTTTGTTGCTCGATGGTGGCCCGCTGACGGTCGTACCCTTCGATGCCCAGGCCCCGTTCGAGCCGCGTGTCAGCGCGCTATCGGCGGCCAGCCAGCGCATCCTCGAGCGCCTTGGCGCCTGGGATGGCATTGCCCAGCGGCGCGCCACGCCGTATTCCGACATGCATGTGTGGGATGGCAGCGGCACCGGGCAGATTCACTTCTCGGCGGCCAGTGTGCATGCCCAGGTGCTCGGCCATATCGTCGAGAACCGGGTGGTGCAGGACGGCCTGCTGGAGCGCCTGCACGACAGCGACATCGGCCTGCTGGCCAATGCGCGGCTGGAGCAATTGCGTCGCTCCGGCGATGAGTGGCTGCTGACCCTGGCGGATGGCCGGCAACTGCGGGCACCGTTGGTGATCGCTGCCGACGGTGCCAATTCGGCGGTGCGGCGTCTGGCCGGCTGCGAAACCCGCGAGTGGGATTACCTGCACCATGCCATTGTCACCAGCGTGCGTTGCAGCGCCGGGCACCAGGCCACGGCCTGGCAGCGCTTCACTGACGAAGGTCCACTGGCATTCCTGCCGTTGACCCGCGATGGCCAGCAGGACTGGTGCTCGATCGTCTGGTCGACCACCCCGGAGCATGCCGAGCAGCTGATGGCGATGGATGAAGTGGCCTTCCTGCAGGCCCTGGAGCGGGCCTTCGAAGGGCGTCTGGGCGAGGTGCTTCAGGCCGACCCACGGGTGTGCGTGCCGCTGCGCCAGCGTCACGCCAAGCGCTACGTGGATGAAGGCCTGGCCTTGATCGGTGATGCTGCACACACCATTCACCCGCTGGCCGGGCAGGGTGTGAACCTCGGCTTCCTCGACGCGGCGGTGCTGGCTGAGGTGCTGGTCAATGCTTGCGAGCGCGGCGAGAGACTGGCCGATGTGAAGGTGCTGAGCCGTTACGAGCGCCGGCGCATGCCACACAACCTGGCGTTGATGGCGGCGATGGAGGGGTTCGAGAGGTTGTTCCAGGCCGATCCGCTGCCGTTGCGCTGGTTGCGCAACAGCGGGTTGAAGCTGGTGGAGCAGATGCCGGAGGCCAAGGCGCTGTTTGTGCGCCAGGCGTTGGGTTTGAGTGGTGACCTGCCGGATCTGGCCAAGGCTTGAGAGTGGCGGGGCTGCGTAGCAGTCCTTTGCAACATCCGGTAACGCCTAGGTAGGTGAGCCAGAAAATGGGATTCACTACCATTCGCACCTCTCATACGATCGAGGAGTGCTTCAAATGTTGCCACGCAAGCCCCTACTGGCCGCCTTGGCCCTGACCCTGTTCGGCGGCACTGCCCAGGCAGCGGACGAAGTGGTGGTGTACTCCTCGCGCATCGACGAGCTGATCAAGCCGGTGTTCGATGCCTATACCGCCAAGACCGGGGTCAAGATCAAGTTCATCACCGACAAGGAAGCCCCGCTGATGCAGCGCATCAAGGCCGAGGGCGACAACGGCGTGGCCGACCTCCTGCTGACCGTCGATGCAGGCAACCTGTGGCAGGCCGAGCAGATGGGCATTCTGCAGCCGATCGAGTCCGACGTCATCGACCAGAACATCCCGGCGCAGTTCCGCGCCTCGTCCCATGACTGGACCGGCCTGAGCCTGCGCGCGCGCACCATCATCTACTCCACCGAGCGGGTCAAACCCGAGGAGTTGAGCACCTACGAAGCCCTGGCTGACAAACAGTGGGAAGGCCGTCTGTGCCTGCGCACGGCCAAGAAGGTGTACAACCAGTCGCTGACCGCCACCCTGATCGAAACCCACGGTGAGGCCAAGACCGAGCAAATCGTCAAAGGGTGGGTCAACAACCTGTCCACCGATGTGTTCTCCGACGACAACGCGGTGATCCAGGCCATCGAGGCCGGGCAATGTGATGTGGGCGTGGTCAACACCTACTACTACGGCCGTCTGCACAAGCAGAACCCGAACCTGCCGGTGAAGATCTTCTGGCCCAACCAGGGTGACCGTGGCGTGCACGTGAACCTCTCGGGCATCGGCCTGACCAAGCATGCGCCACACCCGGAAGCCGCGAAGAAACTGGTGGAATGGATGACCGGCGAAGAAGCGCAAAAGCTGTTTGCTGATATCAACCAGGAGTTCCCGGCCAACCCGAAGGTGAAACCATCGGAGGAAGTGGCGGCGTGGGGTAGCTTCAAGGCTGACAGCATTCCGGTGGAAATTGCCGGCAAGCGCCAGGCTGAAGCCATTCGCCTGATGGATCGGGCTGGCTACAACTAAGCGCCAGGCTTTATCCTCTTTGGGCCCGTTAGGGCCCTTTCGCGGGTAAACCCGCTCCTCAGGATCGGCACTGCCTTGCGCGGTCCCCGTAGGAGCGGGTTTACCCGCGAACGACCGCAAAGCGGTCGCAAATCAGCCACAGAGACATTCAATTTGCCCCACACCCCCCAACGCCGCTGGTACCTCCCGGTCTCCCTGATCGCCGCCTTGGTGCTGCTGCCCCTGAGCGTGCTGCTGTTGTCCTGGCAATCCATCGACCTGCAGATCTGGTCCCACCTGCTCGACACCCAGATGGGGCGCCTGCTCGGCAATACCCTGACCCTGGTGGTGGGCGTGGGCATTGGTGTCACCGTGCTGGGCGTCAGCCTGGCCTGGCTTACCAGCCTCTGCGACTTCCCTGGTCGACGCTGGCTGGACTGGGCGCTGATGTTACCGTTCGCCATCCCGGCCTACGTGCTGGCGTTCGTCTTCGTCGGCCTGCTGGACTTTTCCGGCCCGGTGCAAGGCGCCCTGCGCGAGGTGTTCGGGCCAATGCGCCTGCCTCGGGTGCGTTCCACCGGTGGGGTAATCACCGTCCTGGTGCTGGTCTTCTATCCCTATGTCTACTTGTTGGCGCGCACGGCTTTCCTGGCTCAGGGCAAGGGCCTGATGGAGGCGGCGCGGGTACTCGGGTTATCGCCCCTGCAGGCGTTCTGGCGGGTGGCCTTACCCATGGCTCGGCCGGCGATCGGTGCCGGTATCGCCCTGGCGCTGATGGAAACCCTGGCCGACTTCGGTGCAGTGGCCGTATTCAACTTCGACACCTTCACCACGGCCATCTACAAGACCTGGTACGGCTTTTTCAGCTTGTCCAGTGCGGCCCAGTTGGCCAGCCTGCTGCTGCTGGCGGTGATGTTGGTGCTGTACGGCGAGCGCCGCGCCCGCGGTGCCAGCCGGAGCGGCAACGAACGGCCGCGCGCGCAGGCGCTGTATCACCTGCGTGGTCTCAAGGCGCTGTTGGCCAGTGGCTGGTGCCTGCTGGTGTTCGCCTGCGCTTTCGTCATCCCGCTGCTGCAGTTGCTGGTGTGGTTCTGGCAACGCGGTCGGCATGACCTGGATGAGCGTTATATCGGCCTGGTGCTGCACACCCTGTACCTGGGAAGCATGGCGGCGCTGGTCACGGTATGTGTGGCGCTGCTGCTGGCCTTTGCCCGGCGCCAGGCACCGACGGGCGGTATCCGCGCCGGGGTTGGCCTGGCCAATCTGGGGTATGCCCTGCCCGGCTCGGTGTTGGCGGTATCGATCATGCTGGCCTTCAGTTACCTCGACAACCACCTAGTCATCCCGTTGTCCAGCTGGCTGGGCGGCGCCGGCAAGCCGCTGCTGCTAGGTAGCCTCTCGGCGTTGCTGCTGGCCTACCTGGTGCGCTTCATCGCGGTGGCCTACGGGCCGCTGGAGAGCAGCCTGGAGCGCATCCGCCCGTCACTCCCTGAAGCCTCGCGCAGCCTGGGTGTTGGCGGCGCAAGATTGTTTTTCAAGGTGTATCTGCCGCTGCTGGTGCCGGGGGCACTTGGCGCCGCGCTGCTGGTGTTCGTCGATGTGCTCAAGGAAATGCCCGCCACCTTGCTGATGCGGCCGTTCGGCTGGGACACCCTCGCCGTGCGGGTGTTCGAGATGACCAGCGAGGGCGAGTGGGCGCGCGCCTCGCTGCCGGCATTGACCTTGGTATTGGTGGGCCTGCTGCCGGTCATCGGCCTGATTCGCCGTTCGGCCCGTCGACCCGGTCACAGTCACTGAGGATGTCAGTTTGCGACCTTGCGGCTACAATGCGCGGCATTCGCGCGGCGGGTGTGAGTAACAAGAAAAGCTGACGACCCAACGTCATCGACCGCCGCCGCTTCGCCACGCCCGGAAGGAGAAACCCATGGGACAGCGCACGCTTTTGTATGACCTGCACCTGGCGCTAGGCGCCAAGACGGTCGATTTCGGTGGCTGGGACATGCCCCTGCACTATGGCTCGCAGGTCGAGGAGCACCATCAGGTGCGCAGCGATTGCGGCGTCTTCGATGTTTCTCATATGACCGTGATCGATGTCGACGGCACTGATGCCACTGTTTGGCTGCAGCGCCTGCTGGCCAACGACGTGGCCCGCCTCGACGACACCGGCAAGGCGCTGTATAGCCCGCTGCTGAACGAACAGGGCGGGGTGATCGATGATCTGATTGTCTACCGCACTGAAACCGGCTATCGCCTGGTCACCAATGCCGCCACCCGTGCCAAGGTGCTCGATTGGCTGCAATTGCAACGTGCCGGGTTTTCCGTGGACTTCCAGGTCCGCCCTGATCTGGCCATCCTTGCCATCCAGGGGCCGCGTGCCCGCGAAAAGGTCGCGGCCCTGCTCAGCCCCGCGCGCGCTGCACTCATCCGCGAACTGCGCCCGTTCGAGGGCGTTGCCGACGGCGACTGGTTCATTGCCCGCACCGGCTATACCGGTGAGGACGGCCTGGAGATCATCTTCCCGGGCGATCAGGCGGTGGCCTTCTTCAACGACCTGGTCGGCGCCGGTATCGCCCCAAGCGGCCTGGGCGCCCGCGATACCCTGCGTCTGGAGGCCGGCATGAACCTGTACGGCCAGGACATCGACGAAAACCACACCCCGCTCACCTCCAACCTGGGCTGGAGCATCGCCTGGGAACCGGCCGAGCGCAACTTCATCGGCCGTGTCGGCCTGCTTGCGGAAATCGAGCACGGCGTGCAGGAAAAGCTGGTGGGTCTGGTGCTGGAAGAGCGCGGTGTACTGCGCGCCCATCAGGTCGTGCGTGTAGCCGGCATTGGCGAAGGGGAGATCACCAGTGGTAGTTTCTCGCCTACGCTGAGCAAGTCCATTGCGTTGGCGCGCGTGCCTATGGCTACCGGTGATCGGGCCGAGGTGGAAATTCGCGGCAAGTGGTACCCGGTGCGGGTGGTCAAACCGACCTTCGTGCGCCACGGCAAGATTCTGATCTGAACAATTTATAACCGGCGGGCGTACCGCTGAGCCAATCGAGGAATTCAAGACATGAGCAATATCCCCGCCGAACTGCGTTTTGCCGAAAGCCATGAGTGGGCTCGCCTGGAAGCCGACGGCAGTGTGACCGTGGGTATCAGCGATCACGCCCAGCAAGCCTTGGGTGATGTGGTGTTCGTCGAGCTGGCTGAAGTCGGCAAAGTGTTTGGCGCTGGCGACGCTGCGGGTGTGGTCGAGTCGGTCAAGGCCGCTTCGGACATCTATGCCCCGGTCGGTGGCGAAGTGATTGCGGTCAACGAAGAGCTGGCCGATAGCCCGGAACTGCTTAACGAAGAGCCTTACGGTTCGTGGATCTTCAAATTGAAGCCAAGCAACCCGGCCGAGCTGGACAAGTTGCTGGATGCGGCTGGCTACCAGGCGCTGATTGGCGAGTAAGACCGCGTCGCTTGCTTCGCGGCTAAAGCCGCTCCTACACAGGTACAGCGCTGCATTCGAGACGGGTGCAGCCCCTGTAGGAGCGGCTTTAGCCGCGAAGAGGCCGGGCCTGCAAACAAGTTTCCCCGCACAATCGGCAATCCCTTCCTAGACTTGTAAGTCTCCATGAGGCCTGGTCTAGGAAGAGAGCGTCGTCATGTCCCAGTCGCCATCCCTGCATCAACTGCAAGAGCTCAACCCATTTCTGCGCCGCCACCTGGGCCCCGATGCCACAGAGCAGCAGGCCATGCTCAACGCGCTGGGTATCGCCAGCCGCAACGAGCTGATCGAGCAGACCGTTCCCCCAGACATCCGCCTCAATCGCCCCCTCGACCTCCCAGCGGCACTGGACGAGCAAGCCGCCCTGGCCAAGCTCGCCGGTTACGCCGAACAGAACCAGGTCTGGACCAGCCTCATCGGCATGGGCTACCACGGCACCATCACCCCCACGGTCATCCTGCGCAACGTGCTGGAAAACCCTGGCTGGTACACCGCCTACACGCCCTACCAACCCGAAATTGCCCAAGGCCGGCTGGAGGCGCTGCTGAACTTCCAGCAAATGGTCATCGACCTCACTGGCCTGCCTCTGGCCAATGCCTCGCTGCTCGATGAAGCCACCGCTGCCGCCGAAGCCATGGCCCTGGCCAAGCGGGTGGCACGCAACAAGAGCAACGCCTTCTTTGCCGACGAGCACTGCCATCCGCAGACCCTTTCGGTACTCAAGACCCGCGCCGAGGGGTTCGGCTTCGAGCTGATCGTCGATTCTGTGGATAACCTTGCCAAACACTCGGTGTTCGGCGCTTTGCTGCAGTACCCCGACACCCACGGCGAAGTGCGCGATTTGCGCCCGCTGATCGACCAGTTGCACGGCCAGCAGGCCTTGGCCTGCGTAGCCGCTGACCTGCTGAGCCTGGTGGTGCTGGCACCGCCCGGAGAGCTGGGCGCCGATGTGGTGCTGGGCTCGACCCAGCGCTTCGGTGTGCCGATGGGCTATGGCGGGCCTCACGCGGCCTATTTCGCCTGTCGCGACGACTACAAGCGAGCCATGCCGGGGCGCATCATCGGCGTGTCGCGCGATGCCCGTGGCAACACCGCATTACGGATGGCCCTGCAAACCCGCGAGCAGCATATTCGCCGCGAAAAGGCCAACTCCAACATCTGCACGGCCCAGGTGCTGTTGGCCAACATTGCCGGCTTCTACGCGGTGTACCACGGCCCGGAAGGCCTGCAACGCATCGCGCAGCGTGTGCACCGGCTGACCTTCATCCTGGCTGCCGGCCTTGAGGCCAAAGGCATCAAACGCCTCAATCAGCACTTCTTCGACACCCTTACCCTGAATGTTGGTGGTGCCCAGGCGGCCATCATTGAAAGCGCCGAGGCCGCGCACATCAATTTGCGCATTCTCGGTCGCGGGCACCTGGGGGTGAGCCTGGACGAAACCTGCACCGAACAGACGGTGCTGCGCCTGCTCGACATCTTCCTGGGGGTGGATCATGGCCTGGAAATCACCGCCCTCGACCAGCTGGCCCTGCCTGAAGGCATCCCCGCCAGCCTGGTGCGACGCACGCCATTCCTCGCCCATCCGGTGTTCAACCTGCATCACAGCGAAACAGAGATGCTGCGCTACCTCAAGCAGCTAGAGAACAAGGACCTGGCGCTGAACCAGTCGATGATTCCACTGGGCTCGTGCACCATGAAGCTCAACGCCACCAGTGAGATGATCCCCATCACCTGGCCCGGTTTTGCCCAGCTGCACCCGTTCGCCCCGGCGGCCCAGGCGGCAGGCTACAAGGCGATGATCGACGAACTGGAAAGCTGGCTGTGCGCGATCACCGGCTTCGATGCGATCTGCATGCAGCCCAACTCCGGTGCTCAGGGTGAATACGCCGGCCTGATGGCCATTACCCGCTATCACTGCAGCCGCCACCAGCCGATGCGCACGTTGTGCCTGATCCCGTCGTCGGCCCACGGCACCAACCCAGCGTCGGCACAGATGGCCGGCATGGAAGTGGTGATCGTCGATTGCGACAACGATGGCAACGTCGACCTGGCTGACCTCAAAGCCAAGGCGCACGCGGCCGGGGAGCGTCTGTCGTGCCTGATGATCACCTACCCCTCGACCCACGGCGTGTACGAAGAGGGGATACGCGAAATCTGCGATGTGGTGCACCAGTACGGCGGCCAGGTTTACATGGACGGTGCCAACCTCAACGCCCAGGTGGGCCTGGCGCGCCCCGCAGACATTGGGGCCGATGTTTCACACATGAACCTGCACAAGACGTTCTGCATTCCCCACGGCGGCGGCGGCCCGGGTATGGGGCCGATCGGTATCCGCGCGCACCTCAAGCCGTTCGTCGCCAGCCACCCGGTGGTGCCGGTGCCTGGGTTGGACCCGAACAACAGCGCGGTCAGCGCCGCGCCCTGGGGCAGCGCTAGCATCTTGCCGATCAGCTGGATGTATATCGCCATGATGGGCCCGCAGCTGGCCGACGCCAGCGAGGTGGCTATCCTTTCGGCCAACTACCTGGCCAGCCAGTTGGGCGCGGCGTTCCCGGTGCTCTACCGTGGGCGCAACCAGCGCGTGGCGCATGAATGCATCCTCGACCTGCGGCCGTTGAAAGCGCTGACAGGCATCAGCGAAGAGGACGTGGCCAAGCGCCTGATGGACTATGGCTTCCACGCACCGACCATGTCGTTCCCGGTGCCGGGCACGCTGATGGTGGAGCCGACCGAGAGTGAGTCGAAGGCCGAGCTGGACCGGTTCGTCGAGGCGATGCTGGCGATTCGGGCGGAAATTGACGAGGTACAGCAGGGCAACTGGCCAGCGGAGAACAACCCGCTGAAGCATGCACCGCATACCTTGGCTGATGTGCTGGGGGGGTGGGACAGGCCGTATAGCCTGGAGCAGGCGGTGGCCCCCAGTGCTCACGTGCGCCAGCACAAATACTGGCCGGCGGTGAACCGGGTAGACAACGTGTATGGGGACAGGAACCTGTTCTGTGCGTGTGTGCCGGTGGAGGCTTATCGCTGAGGTAGGTGTTGGATGCTTCGCGGGTGCCTGTAGGAGCGGGTTTACCCGCGAAGCAGGCGACGCAGTTACTCGGCTACTGCATTCTTGGCCAGGATGGCATTGGCCAACTCCATGTCGGAAGCCTGCATCCCTGGGTTCTCTGCCCGTGCCTCGCGCATGGCCGCTTCCAGGAACGGCCCGCGGATCGCGCCTTCGCTGGCGACGAAGCTGCTGGCGTCATCCTGCGCGGCCACTACCAGCTTGTGATCCCGCGAGGTCAGGTAGCTCGATGCCGTGGTAGCACCGGAAGTCATCACGTTACGCCAGAAGGTATCGGCCATGGCCGAGCCAATAGGCAGCGAAAGCAAGGTAGCGGCGGCAATGGCGGTTTTGAGACGCATGTTGAAACACCTCGAAGGGTGATGGTTGAAGATGCGCGCTTGGATCTTTTCAGGCGAGGCAAGTTCCTTGAATACAAAGGACTTTTCGTCAGTTGCAGACACGCAGCACTTCCTCGGCACGGGTCTGCCCAGCGGCCACCTTGGCCTCGCCGCAACGGCGCAGGTCAACCAGGCCATCGGCCAGTGCCTGGCGCCGCAAACGGGTCAGGTCGGCATCAGGGCCGATCAATGCGCGCAAGGTGTCGCTGGGCTCGAGCAGTTCGAATAATCCTGTGCGCCCCTGAAAACCGGTGCCGCGGCAGGCTCGGCAGGTGGCTGATGAACCTGCCTGGCAGTCGGTGCAGACGGTTCGCACCAGGCGCTGGGCCATCACCCCGATAAGCGTCGCCTTGATCAGGTAGTCGGCCACACCCAGCTCTTGCAAGCGGGTAATTGCTGCACAGGCGTCGTTGGTATGCAGGGTCGACAGTACCAGGTGCCCAGTCAGCGCTGCCTGAACTGCCACCAGGGCGGTTTCGCGGTCGCGAATTTCGCCGATCATGATGATGTCGGGGTCTTGGCGCAGCATGGCCCTGACCGCGTTGGCAAACCCCAGGTCCAGCGCGGGCTGTACCTGCAGCTGGTTGAAGGCTGGCTCCAGGCGCTCGATCGGGTCTTCGATGGTGCACAGGTTGACCTGTGGGGTGGCCAGCAGTTTGAGGCTGGTGTACAGCGTGCTGGTCTTGCCGGAGCCGGTGGGGCCGGTGACCAGGATGATGCCTTGGCGCTGACGTAGCAGGCGCTGCCATTGGGCCAGTTGCTGGCCTTGCAAGCCAAGGCGTTCGAAGCCCTCTTGCAACTGTTGCGGGTCGAACAGGCGCAGCACCAGTTTCTCCCCAAACGGGGTGGGCAGGGTCGAAAGCCGCAGCTCCACCTCGCCACCACCGGGCAGGCGGCTTTGCAGCCGGCCGTCCTGCGGCCGACGCTTCTCGGCAACGTCCATGCGGCCCAGGTGTTTCAGGCGGCTGACGAGGGCCAGGGTGACCCCGGCGGGGAAGGCATAGACGGTGTGCAGCAGGCCATCGATGCGGTAGCGCAGCTGGCCCTGTTCGCGGCGTGGTTCCAGGTGGATATCACTGGCGCGTTGCTCGATGGCGTACTGCAACAGCCAGTCGACGATATGCACGATATGCGCGTCGTCTGCGCTGGCCTCGGCCTGGCGTTTGCCCAGCTCAAGCAATTGCTCAAGTTCCCCCAGGCTCGCCGACTGCTGGTATTGCGCGCCTTTTACCGACTGGGCCAGGCGGTGGAACGACTGCGCTGACTGACGGATCTGCTGCGGGCTGGCCAGTACGCGACGGATCGACCGGCCGAGGCTGCGGGCCAGGTCGGCCTGCCAGTCATCCTGGAAAGGCTGGGCGCTGGCGACGGTGACGCTGGAGGCATCAGCCGCGACGATGAGGATGCCGTGGCGCTGGGCGAAGGCTGGGGAGATCAGGCCGGAGACCTGGGGCAGGTCGAGTTGCATGGGGTCGATGCGCAGGTAGGGTTGGCCGACCTTGTCGGCCAGCCACTGGCAAAGGTGCTCCAAGTCCAGGGGCTGGCCGGGGTGCTGGCGGCTTTCCAGGCTGCAGGCGGCAATGTGCTCCAGCGGGTGGCTAGCGGGGTGGGCAGCGGCGTGTTCGAGTACTTGCAGGGTATCGCTGGCGTGCAGGTGCTGGTCAGCGAGCAGGGCCTGGAGCACGCGCTTGAGGTCGAGTGCGGGGTTGTCGGGGGTGTGCATGGTTGGCGTCCGTGCCTGATCGGGTAGTGCTGATCAAGGCTAGCCGGGCGGCTGGAGGCTATCGGAGGTGAAAGGTTTCGGGATTTTGCTGCGCCTGTACCGGACGCTTCGCGGGTGAACCCGCTCCTACAGGGATCGCACGGGCCTTGAAGGGTGGTTCAGACCACTGCCAACGCCACTCGCTGCAAGTTGGTCAGGCTCACCTCACCCACACACACCAGGTTACGCAGTTTCTGTGCAATGACTTCGGCCCGGTGCCAGCTCAACCCGCCAATGCCGATTTCGATATCCAGCCAGTCATCCTGCTGGCTGACCTGCACGCTATGCGGGGTCAGGAACTGCAAGGCGAACAGGTTGAGCACCCGGCACAGGCTATCGGGCTCGGCCTCGGCCTGCAGGCGATAGTGCACGGTGCTGTGGGCGTTGTTGGCGGCCCAGGCGTCGATACGGGGCTGTGCGTTCATACTGGTCTCCGCAAATGAGGGAGAAATTCTTGCACGTTGCTGGCGGTATTTTTTCGCTATGATTGGGTGATTTTGCCCTGTTGGCGAATTTTTTTATTCAAGAAAATATGGAGTGGGGAATAAATAATGCACAGCGAGCTGGACGCCTACGACCGTCGCATCCTCGAGCTGCTGCAGGAGGACGCTTCGCTGTCCAGTGCACAGATCGCCGAGCGCGTCGGGCTGTCGCAATCGCCGTGCTGGCGGCGCATTCAGCGCTTGAAGGAAGAGGGGGTGATTCGTGGGCAGGTGACCTTGCTGGACCGCAAGAAGGTCGGCCTGAACACGCAGATTTTCGCCGAAGTGAAACTGAACGCCCATGGGCGCTCCAACTTTACCGAGTTCACCGAGGCGATCCGCGGGTTCCCTGAGGTGCTGGAGTGTTATGTGCTGATGGGGGCCGTGGACTTTCTGCTGCGAATCGTCACGTCGGACATCGAGGCCTACGAGCGGTTCTTCTTCGAAAAACTGTCGAACGTGCCGGGGATTCAGGAGGTGAATTCGATTGTGGCGCTTTCCGAGATCAAGTCCACCACTAGCCTGCCGCTATCGCGTTGAGGCCATTCGCTCCTACACGGGTGTGCCATTCGCGGGTAAACCCGCTCCTACACCCCACGCCTGGCGCGGATCCTACGTAGGAGCGGGTTTGCCCGCGAAGCAGGCGACGCGGTATCACGCCTTGAGCAGGTGCTTCCAGCCGCGGCTCTGGTCCACCGCCCGAGCCTGTTCGATACGCGCTTCCAGCACTTCATCGCTGATGGGCTGCTCGGCCAGCTCGTGCAGCTTTTTCAGGTCGCCGTACAAGCGGTCCATTTGCGGCGCTTCCAGTACCTGGCGGGCGTGGTGCAGCCAGGCCAGAAGCTGCTCGATACGTGGCAGCTGCTCGGCCAGGTCTTCCGGGCGCTGGGTGTACAGCGGCAGCTTCAGCGCGCGGCCTTCCTCACCCAGCAGGTGCACCAGCCAGCTGGCCAACTGCGCCTTGCCCTGGCGTTCGCCGCGGCCCTTGCGCTCTGCGGTCCAGGTCCGGGCCATCAGCCAGCGTGAGGTTTCCAGCGAGAACTGGCCCCAGCGTACGTCTTCCAGTTCTTCGGTGAACTGCTCGGGCGCGGCGCGACGGATGTCTTCGTCATCGTTGCCGGCCTGCACCAGCGGGCGCCAGTCTTCAAGCAAGGCATCAAGGCTGGCGCGCAGGTCGCGGGTGGTGGCGCGCGGTGCTGCCTGGCCCAGGCTGGCGGTGAGCGCGCGCAGCTCGCTCAGGCACTCGACCCAGTCCTGGAGCAGGCGCCAGTGGCCGTTGTGGCGGTACTGCTCGGCCAGGCGCTGGCTGCTGCCCAGCAGTTGCCAGGCGAGGGCGGCATAGGCGTCGTCCAGGGCCATTTCGGCTTCCAGCGCAGTGTGCGGCAGGTCCAGCTCGTAGCTGTCCGGTTCCAGCAGGCGGTAACCGCGCTCAGCCTTGCTGATGTCACACGGCATCAGTGGCAGGCTGGCGGCCAGCTCTGCGGCCAGTTCCAGCAGGGCTTGCGGTTCACCTTCGCGCAGTTCCAGCTCCAGCTCGCAGATCTCTTCCTTGCGCTTGCCGGCGATCACGAAGCCTTGGTCCAGTGCAGCCTCGATCACCACCTTGCTCTTGCCACGGCCCCAGGCGATTTCGGCGTATTCACGGCTGAAGTCGGTGGTGAACAGCGGCTTGATGGTTTTCTTGTCCAGGTTGGCCAGTTGCTCGGGCCAGCAGGTGGCGTCCAGCTTCTTCAGGTCGAGCTTGACCTTGTCCAGGTTCCATTCGTACTCGTTGCGCTCGGACAGGCCGGCCACGCTCTGGCCGCGGCACTTGAGGGTTTGAATGACAGCGTCGCCATCGCGGCGCAGGCGCAGGGCGACACGGGCGGCGGACAGCTCACGCTCGGGGGTGTCGAAGTACTGGTTGAGCAGTTCACGGGTCTGCCAGCCGGACTTGTTGCGCTTTTTCAGCAGAGGGTGCTCGCGCAGGGCGGCAAGGGTCTCGCGGCTGGCGCGGAGCTTCAGTTCGGTTTCTTTGTGCATCACAGACTCGAAAGAGGGGGCGTGGTTGGCAGAGAGTCTACAGCAGTCAGCCCTCAACGGTTTATTCCAGACAGCGGATAGTCCTATGATGGGCAACGTTTCCGAGGAGTACGCGCATGCCGTTGCCGACGCTGAAAGACCAGTTTGCCGCCTTGATCGCCGCGCCTTCGGTCAGCTGTACCCAACCTGCGCTGGACCAGTCCAACCGCCAGGTTATCGACCTGCTGGCCGGTTGGCTGGGCGACCTGGGTTTCAAGTGCGATATCCAGCAGGTCAGCCCCGGCAAGTTCAACCTGCTGGCCAGCCGTGGCACCGGCCCGGGAGGGCTGGTGCTGGCCGGGCACAGCGATACCGTGCCCTATGACGAACAGCTGTGGGCCAGCGACCCGCTGAAGCTGACCGAGACCGATGGCCGTTGGGTCGGCCTGGGCAGCTGCGACATGAAGGGCTTCTTTGCCCTGGTCATCGAAGCGGTCATCCCGCTGCTGGAGCACGACTTCAAGGAGCCGCTGCTGATCCTTGCCACCTGCGATGAAGAAAGCTCCATGTCCGGCGCCCGTGCCCTGGCCGAGGCCGGCCAGCCACTGGGCCGTGCAGCGATCATCGGTGAGCCTACCGGGCTGCGGCCGATCCGCATGCACAAGGGCATCCTCATGGACCGCATCGACATCCTCGGTCGCAGCGGCCATTCGTCGGACCCAAGCCTGGGCCGCAGCGCCATGGAGGCCATGCATGCGGTCATGGGCGAGCTGATGGGCCTGCGCCAGCAGTGGCAACAAACCTATAGCAACCCGCAATTCACCGTGCCGACCCCGACCATGAACTTCGGCTGCATCCACGGCGGCGACAACCCCAACCGTATCTGCGGCCAGTGCGCCCTGGAGTTCGACCTGCGGCCGCTGCCGGGCATGGACGTGGACCAGCTGCGCGCGGCTATTCGCGAAAAGCTGGTGCCCGTGGCCGAGCGCCATGAGGTGCGCATCGACTACGCGCCGCTGTTCCCGGAGGTGCCGCCATTCGAGCAGGCTGCCGATGTCGAGCTGGTACAGGTCGCGGAGCGCCTGACCGGCCATCGCGCTGAAGCGGTGGCGTTCGGCACCGAAGCACCTTATCTTCAGCAACTGGGCTGCCAGACCATCGTGCTGGGCCCTGGCGACATTGCCTGTGCCCACCAGCCCGGCGAATACCTTGAAATGTCACGAATCGAGCCTACCGTGCGTCTATTGCGTGACTTGATCCGGCACTATTGCCTGCACTAAACGTCAATCGAACTGATTCGTTCCTGCCTAGAGGAGACCGCGCGTGACCGCAAGCCTGTTCCGACGATGATCCTGAACGCCCCCTGCATCGCCGTTCTCCGTCCACTTATCCACAGGCCCTGTCATGCCCGATTACGTCAACTGGCTGCGTCATGCATCCCCCTATATCAATGCCCATCGCGACTGCACCTTCGTGGTCATGCTTCCTGGCGATGGGGTGGAACACCCTAATTTCGGCAATATCGTCCACGACCTGGTGCTGCTGCACAGCCTCGGCGTGCGGCTGGTGCTGGTGCATGGCTCGCGCCCGCAGATCGAAAGCCGGCTGGCCGATCGCGGCCTGACCCCGCACTACCACCGGGGCATGCGTATTACTGATGCGGCCACCCTGGACTGCGTGATCGATGCCGTCGGCGCCCTGCGCCTGGCCATTGAAGCGCGGCTGTCGATGGACATCGCCGCTTCGCCGATGCAGGGCTCGCGCCTGCGCGTGGCCTCCGGCAACCTGGTCACCGCGCGGCCGATCGGCGTGCTCGAAGGCGTGGACTACCACCACACTGGCGAAGTGCGCCGGGTCGACCGCAAGGGCATCAGCCGCCTGCTCGACGAGCGTTCCATCGTGCTGTTGTCGCCCTTGGGCTACTCGCCTACCGGGGAAATCTTCAACCTGGCCTGCGAAGACGTGGCTACCCGCGCGGCCATCGAACTGGGCGCCGACAAGTTGCTGCTGTTCGGCGCCGAGCCGGGCCTGTTGGACGCTGACGGTAGGTTGGTGCGCGAACTGCGCCCGCAGCAGGTTGCTCCGCATCTGCAGCGTCTAGGCAGCGACTACCAGGGCGAACTGCTGGATGCTGCGGCCGAGGCTTGCAAAGGCGGTGTGGCGCGCAGCCATATCGTCAGCTATGCCGAGGACGGCGCGCTGCTCACCGAGCTGTTCACCCGGGGCGGTGGCGGTACGCTGGTGTCGCAGGAGCAGTTCGAAGTGGTGCGCGAGGCGACCATCGAGGACGTCGGTGGCCTGCTGGAGTTGATCAGCCCGCTGGAAGAGCAGGGCATCCTGGTGCGCCGCTCGCGCGAAGTGCTGGAGCGAGAGATCGAGCAGTTCAGTGTGGTCGAGCGCGAGGGCATGATCATCGCCTGTGCGGCGCTGTACCCGATTGCCGACTCCGAGGCCGGGGAGCTCGCTTGCCTGGCGGTGAACCCGGAGTACCGCCATGGCGGGCGTGGCGATGAGCTGCTGGAACGCATCGAGAGCCGGGCACGGCAGATGGGCTTGAGTACTTTGTTCGTGCTGACTACGCGCACTGCGCACTGGTTCCGCGAGCGCGGCTTTGCGCCGAGTGGCGTGGAGCGGCTGCCGGCGGCGCGGGCTTCGCTGTACAACTACCAGCGCAATTCGAAGATTTTCGAGAAGCCCCTGTAAGCCTGGGCCGCCCTCTTCGCGGGCACGCCCGCTCCCACAGGTAAGTCACAGGCTTCAGCCCTCGAAATTACCCTGTGGGAGCGGGCGACACCGGTCTCAAACAAAAAACGCCGCCCTTGAGGGGCGGCGTTTTCGTTTACACGGTATGCAGGTACCAGTTGTACTCGAGGTCGGAGATCGAGTGCTCGAACTCTTCCAGCTCGCTTTCCTTGCACGCGACAAAGATGTCGATGTACTTCGGATCGATGTACTTGTTCAGGATCTCGCTGTCGTCCAGCTCGCGCAGGGCATCGCGCAGGTTGTTCGGCAGGCTCTGCTCCAGCTGCTCGTACGAGTTGCCTTCGATCGGCGCGCCTGGCTCGATCTTGTTGGTCAGGCCATGGTGCACGCCAGCCAGTACGGCAGCCATCATCAGGTACGGGTTGGCGTCGGCACCGGCGACGCGGTGCTCGATGCGCACGGCATCGGCCGAGCCGGTCGGTACGCGCAGCGCTACGGTGCGGTTGTCCAGGCCCCAGCTTGGCGCGTTCGGCACGTAGAACTGCGCGCCAAAGCGGCGGTACGAGTTGACGTTCGGGCAAAGGAAGGCCATGGACGCGGGCAGGGTCTCGAGCACACCGCCGACAGCGTGACGTAGCGCGGCGTTCTGCTCGGGATCCTCGCTGGTGAAGATGTTGTTGCCATCTTTGTCCAGCACGGAAATGTGCACGTGCAGGCCGTTGCCTGCCTGGCCCGGGTAGGGCTTGGCCATGAAGGTGGTGTCCATTTCATGGTCGTAGGCGATGTTCTTGATCAACCGCTTGAGCAGTACCGCGTAGTCGCAGGCCTTGAGCGGGTCGGCCACGTGGTGCAGGTTGACTTCGAACTGCGCCGGGGCGCTTTCCTTGACGATGGCGTCGGCCGGAATGCCTTGTTCTTTCGCGCCTTCGAGGATGTCCTGCAGGCAGTCGGCATATTCGTCGAGGTCGTCGATCAGGTACACCTGGGTCGACTGCGGGCGTTTGCCCGAAATTGGCGAGCGTGGTGGCTGCGGGCGGCCGTTCACGTTCTCCTGGTCGATCAGGTAGAACTCCAGCTCGAATGCGGCGCAGATAGTCAGGCCCAGTTCGTCGAACTTGGTCACCACCTGACGCAGCACTTCGCGCGGGTCGGCGAAGAAGGGCTCGCCTTCCAGCTCGTGCATGGTCATCAGCAGCTGGGCGGTGGGGCGCTTTTGCCATGGCTCGTTACAGAGCGTGTCGGGGATTGGATAGCAGATGCGGTCAGCATCGCCGATGTCCAGGCCCAGCCCGGTGCTTTCGACGGTGGAACCGTTGATGTCCAGGGCAAAGAGGGAGGCCGGCAGATTGATGCCTTTCTCGTAAACCTTGTGGAGGCTGGTGCGCTCTATGCGCTTGCCACGCACCACACCATTCATATCTGCAATCAGAAGGTCAACGTAGAGAACCTCAGGATGTTCCTTAAGGAACGCGTTCGCTTCGTTAAGCTGAACGGCACGCGGGGGTACCGACATGATGCAACACCTTTGTTGTTAAAAATATCAATCAAGGGGGGCTTGCAAGACCAGTCAATCGAAAAGAGATACTGATGTCAAGCCGACCCCATGATGCCCTGAAATGGCACATCTACGGCAGATTTGCTGCATATCGGGGCAATCCATTATCCGCTATTTCCCGGGTAAAGGGCTATCTCCGGTGCGCCGTGTTTTATTTTTTACGGAGGTGTTGTGTAAAAAAATGAACAAGGCTAAGCTCGGTTTCAACCCAAAACACAATAATACGAGGGTCACATGGTCCGCTTGCCGCGACCTGAAAGCATTGCCTGCGCAGTGCCATCGGGTACATCCGTCGTTTTTGCAAGCTTCGTCAATGGCGTGGTCGCCCTGGCCGCAATAATTGACGTTTCGCGTTCCCGGACCGGTCCTCGCAGCGGCTTGCCGCCTTTCGCTTCACCTTCCTGCCTTTTGAACTCATTACGGACACAGCTGATTTCAGTGTATCCACTGTGGCTCTGCGCGTGGGTTTTTGCTTTAGCAATCGACTCCATCCAGAATCAAGTCGCGGACCACCTTACCTCCTGAGGTATTTATGAGTAACAACCTCGACCAGCTCACCGATTGGTTGAAAGAGCACAAGATCACCGAAGTCGAATGCATGATCAGCGACCTGACCGGCATCACACGCGGCAAGATTTCGCCAACCAACAAATTCATCGCTGAAAAAGGCATGCGGCTGCCCGAGAGCGTGCTGCTGCAGACCGTGACCGGCGACTACGTCGACGACGACATCTATTACGAACTGCTCGACCCGGCAGACATCGACATGATCTGCCGCCCTGACGAGAACGCCGTGTTCCTCGTGCCGTGGGCCATCGAGCCGACCGCACAGGTCATCCACGACACCTACGACAAGAAGGGCAACCCGGTCGAACTGTCGCCGCGCAACGTGCTGAAGAAAGTGCTCAAGCTATACGCTGACAAGGGCTGGCAGCCGATCGTCGCCCCCGAGATGGAGTTCTACCTGACCAAGCGCAGCGAAGACCCGGACTTTCCGCTGCAGCCCCCGGTAGGCCGTTCCGGTCGCCCGGAAACCGGTCGTCAGTCGTTCTCGATCGAAGCTGCCAACGAATTCGACCCGCTGTTCGAAGACGTCTACGACTGGTGCGAGCTGCAGCAGCTGGACCTCGACACGCTGATCCACGAAGACGGCACGGCGCAGATGGAAATCAACTTCCGTCACGGCGACGCCCTGCACCTGGCCGACCAGATCCTGGTGTTCAAGCGCACCATGCGCGAGGCGGCGCTCAAGCACAACGTGGCTGCCACCTTCATGGCCAAACCGATGACCGGCGAGCCGGGCAGTGCCATGCACCTGCACCAGAGTGTGGTCGACGTGGCCACCGGCAAGAACATCTTCAGCAATGAAGACGGCAGCATGAGCGCGCTGTTCCTCAACCATATTGGCGGCCTGCAGAAGTTCATCCCCGAGGCGCTGCCGCTGTTCGCTCCCAACGTCAACTCGTTCCGCCGCTTCCTGCCCGACACTTCGGCGCCGGTGAACGTGGAGTGGGGCGAAGAAAACCGCACCGTCGGCCTGCGTGTACCGGATGCCGGCCCGCAAAGCCGGCGCGTCGAAAACCGCCTGCCGGGCGCCGACGCCAACCCGTACCTTGCCATCGCCGCCAGCCTGCTGTGTGGCTACATCGGCATGGTCGAAAGTATCGAGGCCAGCGCGCCAGTGCAGGGCCGTGGTTACGAACGCCGCAACCTGCGCCTGCCCCTGACCATCGAAGACGCCTTGGAACGCATGGAAAACAGCCGTGCGCTGGTGCAGTACCTGGGCAAGAAATTCATCACCGGGTATGTCGCTACCAAGCGCGCCGAGCACGAAAACTTCAAGCGTGTCATCAGTTCGTGGGAGCGTGAGTTCCTGCTGTTCGCTGTCTGATCAACCCTGGTGCCGCAGGAGCGCGGCGGTCCAATAACGGAGAAGCACATGAGCGTCAACAACCCGCAAACCCGTGAATGGCAAACCCTGAGCGGGGAGCATCACCTCGCACCTTTCAGTGACTACAAGCAGCTGAAGGAGAAGGGGCCGCGCATCATCACCAAGGCCCAGGGTGTGCATTTGTGGGATAGCGAGGGGCACAAGATCCTCGACGGCATGGCCGGTCTATGGTGCGTGGCGGTCGGCTACGGACGTGAAGAGCTGGTGCAGGCGGCGGAAAAACAGATGCGCGAGCTGCCGTACTACAACCTGTTCTTCCAGACCGCTCACCCGCCTGCGCTCGAGCTGGCCAAGGCGATCACCGACGTGGCGCCGAAAGGTATGACCCATGTGTTCTTCACCGGCTCCGGCTCCGAAGGCAACGACACTGTGCTGCGCATGGTGCGTCACTACTGGGCGCTGAAGGGCAAACCGCACAAGCAGACCATCATCGGCCGCATCAACGGTTACCACGGCTCCACCTTCGCCGGTGCATGCCTGGGCGGCATGAGCGGCATGCACGAGCAGGGTGGCCTGCCGATCCCGGGCATCGTGCACATCCCTCAGCCGTACTGGTTCGGCGAGGGTGGCGACATGACCCCTGATGAATTCGGTGTCTGGGCCGCCGAGCAGTTGGAGAAGAAGATCCTCGAAGTCGGCGAAGACAACGTCGCTGCCTTCATCGCCGAGCCGATCCAGGGCGCTGGTGGCGTGATCATCCCGCCGGAAACCTACTGGCCGAAGGTGAAGGAGATCCTCGCCAGGTACGACATCCTGTTCGTCGCCGACGAGGTGATCTGCGGCTTCGGCCGTACCGGCGAGTGGTTCGGCTCGGACTACTACGACCTCAAGCCCGACCTGATGACCATCGCGAAAGGCCTGACCTCCGGTTACATCCCCATGGGCGGTGTGATCGTGCGTGACACCGTGGCCAAGGTGATCAGCGAAGGCGGCGACTTCAACCACGGTTTCACCTACTCCGGCCACCCGGTGGCGGCCGCGGTGGGCCTGGAAAACCTGCGCATTCTGCGTGACGAGAAAATTGTCGAGAAGGCGCGCACGGAAGCGGCACCGTATTTGCAAAAGCGTTTGCGCGAGCTGCAGGACCATCCACTGGTGGGTGAAGTGCGCGGCCTGGGCATGCTGGGTGCGATCGAGCTGGTCAAGGACAAGGCCACCCGCAGCCGTTACGAGGGCAAGGGCGTTGGCATGATCTGTCGCACCTTCTGCTTCGAGAACGGCCTGATCATGCGTGCGGTGGGTGACACCATGATCATCGCGCCGCCGCTGGTAATCAGCCATGCGGAGATCGACGAACTGGTGGAAAAGGCGCGCAAGTGCCTGGACCTGACCCTTGAGGCGATTCAATAAGCGTTTGCTAGGCTAGCGTTGTGACATTAAGTCGTTACATGGCCCTGCTTTCCTTGATACAGGGCCTTGTAACTTGCCAGACTAGCGACTGTTTCAGTCGCCGCGCGCTCTGCACCGTGGGTTCTGGCTGCTGGACAGTTGCTAAATAAAAATTCTGGAGCATTACGCATGAATAAAATGGGCAAGACGTTGCTGGCCGCCGCCCTGATGGGTGCCATGGCCTCCGCTGTTCAGGCTGAAGACAAAGTGTTGAACGTCTATAACTGGTCGGACTACATCGCTCCGGACACCATCGCCAAGTTCGAGAAGCAGACGGGGATCAAGGTCAAGTACGACGTCTTCGACAGCAACGAAACCCTGGAAGCCAAGCTGCTGGCAGGCAAGTCGGGCTATGACATCGTCGTGCCTTCGAACAATTTCCTGGCCAAGCAGATCAAGGCGGGCGTGTACGAGGAGCTGGACCGTTCCAAGCTGCCGAACTGGAAGAACCTCGATCCTGACCTGCTCAAGGCCGTTGGCGATGCCAGCGACAAGGACAACAAGCATGCCTTCCCTTATATGTGGGGCTCGATCGGCATCGGCTACAACCCGGAGAAGGTCAAGGCTGCGCTGGGCGTGGACAAGATCGATTCGTGGGACGTGGTGTTCAAGCCTGAGAACATCGCCAAGCTCAAGAGCTGCGGCGTGAGCTTCCTCGACGCCCCGACCGAAA
Source organism: Pseudomonas sp. GW823-FHT05G12 (assembly GCF_058795575.1). Lineage (NCBI taxonomy): Bacteria > Pseudomonadati > Pseudomonadota > Gammaproteobacteria > Pseudomonadales > Pseudomonadaceae > Pseudomonas > Pseudomonas sp. GW823-FHT05G12. The sequence continues at coordinate 5,800,842 of NZ_CM179501.1, read as the reverse complement.
TGCTCCCGGCTGCGCTGCACTACCTCGGCAAACCGACCGACAGCACCAAGAAAGAAGACCTGAAGGCCGCCGAGGACCTGTTCCTCAAGATCCGTCCTTCGATCACCTACTTCCACTCGTCCAAGTACATCGGCGACATGGCCAACGGCAACATCTGTGTAGCCGTCGGTTACTCGGGTGACCTGGAGCAGTCCAAGGCCCGTGCCCATGAAGCGGGCGACAAGGTCAAAGTGGACTACGTCATTCCGAAGGAAGGTGCCGGTACTTTCTACGACATGGTCGCCATCCCGAAAGATGCCGAACATAAAGACGCTGCCTACCAGTTCATGAACTTCCTGATGCAGCCGGAAATCATGGCTGAAATCACCAACGCCGTACGCTTCCCGAACGGTAACGCTGCTGCCACCCCGTTCGTGGACAAAGACATCACCAGCGACCCAAGCATCTACCCGCCTGCCGAAGTGAAGAAGCAGCTGTACGCGATCGCTGCGCCTGACGCTTCTGTGCAGCGAGTGATCACCCGCAGCTGGACGAAGATCAAGTCGGGCAAGTAAGCCCGATGCGACAGCTCTGGGCCGGGTTTTTCGGCCCAGAGCCATTGAAAGGTAATTGATGATTGCGGCATCGAAGCTGCGAAGTTAAGTTGCGCGCCGGTTTTGCGTGTGCGGCAGCATTGTCGCTACCCAGGCACTGATTGTGAGGACCCCCACTTGTCTATTTCTGTATTCCGCAAGGCCTTGATGGCTGGCGCGGGCCTGACGCTGGCATGCAGCGTCCAAGCGGCGCCGACGGTGCACTTCTATAACTGGTCCGACTACATCGGCCCGACCACACTCGCGGACTTCGAGAAAGCCACGGGCATCAAGCCTGTGCAAGACGTGTTCGACTCCAACGAAACCCTGGAAGGCAAGCTGCTGGCCGGTAACACCGGCTATGACGTGGTGGTGCCGTCCAACCATTTCCTCGGCAAGCAGATCAAGGCGGGCGCCTTCCAGAAGCTCGACAAGAACCTGCTGCCCAACTATTCCAATCTCGACCCGGCGTTGATGAAGCGCCTGGAAAAGAACGACCCGGGCAACCAATACGCGGTGCCTTACCTGTGGGGTACCAACGGCATCGGTTACAACGTCGACAAGGTCAAGGCCGCGCTGGGCGTGGACACCATCGACTCCTGGGCCGTGCTGTTCGAACCCGAAAACATGAAGAAGCTCTCCAAGTGCGGTGTGGCCTTCCTCGACTCGGCGGACGAAATGCTGCCAGCGGTGCTCAACTACATGGGCCTCAACCCGAACAGCACCGACCCCAAGGATTACGCCAAGGCCGAGCAGAAGCTGCTGGCGGTGCGCCCGTACGTAACCTACTTCCACTCGTCCAAGTACATCACCGACCTGGCCAATGGCGACATCTGCGTCGCGGCAGGTTTCTCGGGTGATGTATTCCAGGCCAAGGCCCGCGCTGAAGAAGCGAAGAAGGGTGTGAACCTGGCCTACGCCATTCCCAAGGAAGGCGGCAACCTCTGGTTCGACGTGCTGGCGATCCCCAGGGACGCCAAGAACGTCAAAGAGGCGCATGCCTTCATCAACTATTTGCTGAAACCTGAGGTTATCGCCCAGGTCAGTGATTACGTCGGTTACGCCAACCCGAACCCCAAGGCTGGCGCCCTGATGGACCAGGCCGTAAGGACTGACGCCGCGGTTTACCCACCGCAGGAAGTACTGGACAAGATGTTCGTGAACTCAGAGTTGCCACCCAAGGTGCAACGGCTGATGACCCGCAGCTGGACCAAGGTCAAGTCGGGCAAGTAAAAAATCCAGACCCGCGACGGCGCCGTAGAACTGGCCACGCGGGCACAAAAATCTTGTTGGGAGTTTCACTCATGGCAGTTGCCTCCGGTGCCTATAAAAAAGCCCTCGAGGGTGGCCAGCAACCCAAGCAGGTGCTGGTCAAGATCGACCGGGTCACGAAAAAGTTCGACGAAACGGTAGCCGTGGACGATGTGTCCCTGGAAATCCGCAAGGGTGAGATCTTCGCCCTGCTGGGCGGCTCCGGTTCCGGCAAGTCCACCTTGCTGCGCATGCTGGCCGGCTTCGAGCGCCCGTCCGAAGGGCGGATCTTCCTCGATGGCGTCGACATCACCGACATGCCGCCCTACGAGCGGCCGATCAACATGATGTTCCAGTCCTACGCACTGTTCCCGCACATGACCGTGGCGCAGAACATCGCCTTCGGCCTGCAGCAGGACAAGATGCCCAAGGCCGAGATCGATGCCCGCGTGGCCGAGATGCTCAAGCTGGTGCACATGACCCAGTACGCCAAGCGCAAGCCGCACCAGTTGTCGGGCGGCCAGCGTCAGCGTGTGGCGTTGGCCCGCTCGCTGGCCAAGCGCCCCAAACTGCTGCTGCTCGACGAGCCGATGGGTGCACTGGACAAGAAACTGCGTTCGCAGATGCAGCTGGAGCTGGTCGAGATCATCGAGCGCGTGGGTGTAACCTGCGTGATGGTGACCCACGACCAGGAAGAGGCCATGACCATGGCCCAGCGCATCGCCATCATGCACCTGGGCTGGATCGCCCAGATCGGCTCGCCAGTGGACATCTACGAGACACCTACCAGCCGCCTGGTGTGCGAGTTCATCGGTAACGTCAACCTGTTCGAAGGTGACGTGGTCGACGACGCCGAAGGCTACGCGATCATTGCCAGCCCGGAGCTGGAGCGCAAGATCTACGTGGGCCACGGCATCACCACCTCGGTGGAAGACAAGCACATCACCTACGCCCTGCGCCCGGAAAAGATGCTGGTCACCACCCAGCAGCCAACCTGCGAGCACAACTGGTCGCGCGGCAAGATCCACGACATCGCCTACCTGGGCGGCCACTCGGTGTTCTATGTGGAGCTGCCGAGCGGCAAGGTCGTCCAGTCGTTCGTTGCCAACGCCGAGCGCCAAGGTACCCGTCCTACCTGGGGCGATGAAGTGTACGTATGGTGGGAAGACGACAGCGGCGTGGTACTGCGGTCATGAAACTGCGCAAGCTCAAGCGAGCCTTCCAGCGTCTGGTCCCGGAGGGGCGGCACTTGGTGATCGGCGTGCCGTTCATCTGGCTGTTCCTGTTCTTCATGCTGCCGTTCTTCATCGTCCTGAAGATCAGTTTTGCCGAAGCTGACGTGGCAATTCCGCCGTATACCGAGATCTACACCTACGTCGAAGACAAGATCCAGCTGGTCCTCAACCTGGCCAACTACGGGCTGTTGACCGAGGATGAGCTGTACCTCTCGGCCTATCTGGGTTCGTTGAAGATGGCGTTTTTCAGCACCCTGCTGTGCCTGCTGATCGGCTTCCCGATGGCCTACGCCATTGCCAACGCCAAGAAGGAGACCCAGACGGTCCTGCTGTTGCTGATCATGATGCCAACCTGGACGGCGATCCTGATCCGCGTCTATGCCTGGATGGGTATTCTCAGCAACAACGGCCTGCTCAACGGTTTCCTCCTGTGGACCGGCTTGATCGACCAGCCGTTGCAGATCCTCAACACCAACCTGGCGGTGTACATCGGCGTGGTCTATTCGTACCTGCCGTTCATGATCCTGCCGCTGTTCGCCAACCTGGTTAAGCATGATCCGAGCCTGCTCGAAGCTGCCTCCGACCTGGGTTCGAGCACCTTCAACAGCTTCTGGAAGATCACGGTACCGTTGTCGAAGAACGGCATCATCGCCGGCTGCATGCTGGTGTTCATCCCGGTGGTGGGCGAGTTCGTGATCCCGGAACTGCTGGGTGGCCCGGAAACCCTGATGATCGGTAAAGTGCTGTGGCAGGAGTTCTTCAACAACCGTGACTGGCCGGTGGCATCCGCCCTGGCGGTGGTGATGCTGGCGATCCTGATCGTGCCGATCCTGCTGTTCAACCGTAGCCAGGCCAAAGAGATGGAGGGCCGCGCATGAAACGCTTCAGTTTCTCCAAGCTGATGCTGGTGCTCGGCTTGCTGTTCATCTACCTGCCGATGCTGATCCTGGTGATCTACTCGTTCAACGCCTCCAAACTGGTGACGGTGTGGGGCGGCTGGTCGATCAAATGGTACGTCGGCCTGCTCGACAACTCCCAGCTGATGGGTTCGGTGATGCGCTCGCTGGAAATCGCTTGCTACACGGCGGTGGCGGCAGTGGCGCTGGGTACCCTGGCGGCCTTCGTGCTGACCCGGGTCACCCGCTTCAAGGGCCGCACGCTGTTCGGTGGCCTGGTCACTGCGCCGCTGGTAATGCCCGAAGTGATCACCGGTCTGTCGCTGTTGCTGCTGTTCGTGGCCATGGCGCAGATGATCGGCTGGCCGCAGGAGCGGGGTATCGTCACCATCTGGATCGCCCATACAACGTTCTGTGCGGCGTATGTGGCGGTGGTGGTGTCGGCTCGCCTGCGTGAGCTGGACCTGTCGATCGAGGAAGCGGCGATGGACCTGGGTGCCAAGCCGTGGAAGGTGTTCTTCCTGATCACCATCCCGATGATCGCGCCATCGCTGGCGGCGGGCGGCATGATGTCGTTTGCCCTGTCGCTGGACGACCTGGTATTGGCCAGCTTCGTCTCCGGGCCTGGCTCGACCACCTTGCCGATGGAAGTGTTCTCGGCGGTGCGTCTGGGTGTGAAACCGGAGATCAACGCCGTGGCCAGCCTGATCTTGCTGTCGGTATCGCTGGTGACCTTCTTCGTCTGGTACTTCAGCCGCCAGGCCGAAGAGCGTCGTCGCAAGGCGATTCAGCAGGCGATCGAAGAGGGTGCTGCAGCCAACGCTTCGCAGCCGCAGGTCAAGCGCCCGGCGCAGGTGGCTGCGTCGGCCTGACCTGGCCCTTTCGCGGGTACGCCCGCTCCCACAGGGACCTCACAGCCTTCAGGGTTGCGCTGAGCCCTGTGGGAGCGGGCATGCCCGCGAAGGCTCCAGCACCGATTCAAAGCCATACCGCATCCCAATGTGGATAGTCCCTGATACTTCTGACCAATCCAGCCCTCAAGGGATTGGCAACAATGTACCGGGCTACATGAACCACACACTCTTCCCGCCGCAGCGCATGGTCCTGGTAACCCGGTTGCCATATCGGCTTGTGCCCGACACCGGCCTTGCGCAAGGCAATCGCTGTGCGTGATTTGAACTTGCGCATCAACGTTCCCAATGTCACTTCTTTCAGCTCAATCAGCCAATGCAGATGGTCCGGCATCACTACCCAGGCCAACGATCGGTAGTCCTGAATGTCATCTGAGACCCGAAGGTGTTTGACCACCAGGCGGGCATGGTGGAAGTCGCGGAACAGTGGTTTGCGTTGATGCGTGATGGTGGCCAGCATGTAGAGCCTGCCAGGCTCGGAGAAGCGCCCACGGCGCAATCGGTGGGATTCGGCTAACGGCATTTTGATCTTCCTTGAATGTGAACCTCCCTGTGAAAGGTAGCGGTTGGAGCGGGGATGGCCGATGCCTGATGGTTTCTGGATATGGCAGATACTGATGCATGGCTGTGGAGGCCTCTTCGCGGGCTCGCCCGCTCCCACAGGTACCGCGCAAGCCTCAGATAGTGCGCTCTCTCTGTGGGAGCGGGCGTGCCCGCGAAGAGGCCCTGAAGGTGTATGACTTTCATGAACTCACGTCGCTGCGTTGCGAGTACTGGCGACGAGATACTACTTTCCTTTAGCCGCAGGGCTATCTTTGAGTACGCTTCACAGCCTGACGCGGAGAACGGTAGACAGCAAATTACGTTCAAATTCATCGAAAGTGGTTCTGTAGATTTCTTTCAAGGCAGTGCGTAGGCGCCTGGCTTCACCGAAATTTTGAATGAAATCCTTGACTATTGGCGAATCTGAAGGAAGGTGCCGAACGTTCTGAGCTTTGAAGTCGTTGTGCTGATTTGCAGTGCGAATATAACCTCTTAAAGAAATGCGAGTGCTGTCAGGAAGCCTAGCGATTGCTTGAGGGGCTACGTTAATGTATTCGGGAGCTCGTCGTGAGGGTAGTATGCTATGTGAAGATTCATGGAGTTGTTGTTTGGATGGTGGCGTAGTTGATAGCGTAGCTGGGCTCTCATCTGAATTGAAGATTTTAGCGCTCGAGTTTCCCCAGCGAAGCTGTTTTTGCACATAGTCAGGTCTGGATTTCAATGTCCAGTTTGTATCGAGTGTTATTGTCTTGGGGCGAAGTAATAGGGGTGAGCGGCCTGTTGGGTCGGATAGGTTTATGGGGTCACTTAAGCAATAGGTATATGAGTTGATACCGCCAAGCGAAAAAGGACTCAAGCTATCGCTGGAGTGGAAACGAAAAATTCTGGGGTTGTATGTTCGGGCGCCAAGACCAAGAAAGTATAAGCCCACTGTGCTGTGTAGAAATTCGCCGTGAAACTGTAAAGAGTTGGTAGGGTTACGGGGCGTCTTTGAGTGCCCGTAGGGGGTGAATGTATGGTTTCGATTGGTATCGCTCAGCTTCGTCATTTTTAGGTCCTCCTTTACAGGTTGACTCTCTACTTTTCTGGCCGTTTGGCAACTATTAGAAATATCAGGTCTCAGCGAGTGCTTTTGTGAATTAGCTGCGCTTTTCCTGCTGCTTGGATGCGGCTAAAAGCATTCAGGTTCATGACGTTCAATGAACCCTGATCGACGCTTTCCCTCGCATCCCACGATTCATTTGTGCGAGGCCCGCACCGGCTGTGAAAATGTCGGAATGATCCCCCGCCAGTGATGTTTATCGAACCCTGAACTACGCTCACAGTCGCATCCCACAAATCATTTGTGCACAAGCAAGGAGCCAGCATGGCGTTGATGCGTCCGCTGTCGGTCGTCTGCCTGGGGCTGTTGTACATGCTCACCGGCTGTAGCAAGGAAGAGGTCCCCGAGACACTGCCTCGGGTGGGTGTGCAGCAGGTACAACCCACCGATTTCGCTGCCAGGGTCACTTTGACCGGCGACGTGCAGGCGCGGGTGCAGACCGATTTGTCATTCCGCGTCGGCGGCAAGATCATTTCGCGTAGCGTCGACGTGGGCGATCACGTCAAGGCCAACCAGGTGCTCGCCCGGCTTGACCCGAAAGACCTGCAGAACAATGTCGACTCGGCCAAGGCCGAGGTATTCGCCGCGCAGGCGCGGGTCACCCAGACCAGTGCGGCCTTCGTGCGCCAGCAAAAACTGCTGCCCAAGGGCTACACCAGCCAGAGCGAGTACGATGCTGCCGAGGCCGCGCTGCGCAGCAATCAGAGCGCACTCAAGGCCGCCCAGGCGCAACTGGCCAATGCCAACGAGCAACTCAGCTACACCGCACTGGTCTCCGAGGCCGCCGGGGTGATCACCGAGCGTCAGGCCGAGGTTGGCCAGGTGGTGCAGGCGACCATGCCGATCTTTAGCCTGGCCGTCGATGGCGACCGCGATGCGGTGTTCAACGTCTACGAGTCGCTGCTGGTGGCGCCGCCCAGCGATGCCGGGGTAGTCGTGAGCCTGCTGGACGATCCCAAGGTCCAGGCCCATGGCTTCGTACGTGAAATCACCCCCACCGTATCGGCGCAAAGCGGCACCGTGCAGGTCAAGGTAGGGCTCAAGGACGTGCCGCCCGGGATGCAGTTGGGGGCACCGGTTACTGCCACCACCAACGCCCAGGGCCGGCCCAGCATCGAGCTGCCTTGGTCGGCACTGACCAAGGCCTTGCATGAGCCTGCCGTGTGGGTGGTGGGCGAGGGCGACAAGGTGGAACTGCGCAAGGTCGAAATCCGCCGTTACCTCACCGGCAAGATCGTGGTCGCCAGCGGCCTGAAAGGCGGCGAGACCGTAGTGGTCAACGGCGGCCAGTTGCTGCACCCCGGCATGCAGGTACAGAAGGTCGATGCCAAGGGCCCAGGGGGTGAGCTATGAAGCGTCTGTTGCTGATGCTCTCGGCCGCTGTGCTGCTGGTCGGTTGCAGTAGCGAAGAAGAGGCACCCGAGGCGATCCGGCCCGTGCTGTCGGTCAAGGTCGAACCTCAGGTGCAGTCGCAGCTGGGCCGCTTCGCCGGCAGTATCCAGGCGCGCTTCGAAAGCACCTTGGGCTTCCGGGTTTCCGGGCGCATTGCCCGGCGGTGGCTGGACGTGGGCGCCCAGGTGAAGCCGGGCGACACCTTGGCCACCCTGGACCCGACCGACCAGCAGAACCAGCTGCGCGCCGCCGAAGGCGATCTGGCCAAGGTGCAGGCACAGTGGATCAACGCCCAGGCCGATGCCCGTCGCCAGCAGCAGTTGTATGACCGTGGGGTTGGCGCCCAGGCACAGCTGGATATCGCCCAGACCAACCTGAAAACCACCAGTGCGGCGTTGGAGCAGGCGCGCTCCGCCGTCAGCCAGGCCCGTGACCAGCTCGACTACAGCACCCTGCGTGCAGACCACGCTGCCGTGATTACCGCGTGGCAGGCCGAAGCCGGGCAAACCGTTACCGCCGGGCAAGCCGTGGTGACCCTGGCCCGCCCGGACGTGAAGGAGGCGGTAATCGACCTGCCGATCGGCCTGGCCGAGCAGTTGAGCAAAGGCCTGACCTTCACCGTTGCCTCGCAACTGGACCCGACCATCAACACCACGGCCAGCCTGCGTGAACTGGAGCCCCAGGCCGATGCCACCACCCGTACCCGCCGCGCTCGCCTGACCCTGGCCAGCACACCGGCGGCCTTTCACCTCGGCACCGCCATCAGTGTGACCCTTAGCTCGGAAGTGTCCCCGCGCAGCGAACTGCCCTTGAGTGCCTTGCTCGAGCGCGATGGCAAGACCCAGGTGTGGGTGATCGATACGCAGAACAAGACCGTGGCCACCCGTGACGTGGCGCTGATCGACCGCACCGCTGACAGCATCGTGCTGAGCGCCGGTGTGCAGCCCGGTGAGCGTGTGGTCACCGCCGGCGTCAACAGCCTCAAGCCTGGCCAGAAGGTCACCTTCGACGAGGATGCGCAATGAAAGGAAGCTTCAACCTGTCCGAATGGGCACTCAAGCATCAATCGTTCGTCTGGTACCTGATGTTCGTTAGCCTGTTGATGGGGATTTTTTCCTACTTCAACCTGGGCCGCGAGGAAGACCCGTCGTTCACCATCAAGACCATGGTCATCCAGACCCGGTGGCCCGGTGCGACCCAGGACGAAACCCTGTACCAGGTTACCGACCGCATCGAGAAGAAGCTCGAAGAACTCGACTCGCTCGACTACACCAAAAGCTACACCCGCCCCGGCGAATCCACGGTCTACGTGTACCTTCGCGATACCACCAAGGCCAAGGACATTCCGGATATCTGGTACCAGGTGCGCAAGAAAATCCAGGATATTCGTGGCGAATTTCCCGCCGGTATCCAGGGGCCGGGCTTCAACGACGAATTCGGTGATGTATTCGGCTCGATCTATGCCTTTACCGCTGACGGCCTGACCCTGCGCCAACTGCGGGACTACGTGGAACAGGCACGGGCCGAGGTCCGCGATGTACCCAACATCGGCAAGATCGAGCTGGTCGGCACCCAGGACGAAGTGCTGTACCTGAACTTCTCCACCCGCAAGCTGGCAGCCCTGGGCATTGACCAGCGCCAGGTGATGCAGGCACTTCAAGCGCAGAACGCGGTAACGCCGGCCGGCATGATCGAGGCCGGCCCGGAGCGTATCTCGGTGCGTACGTCCGGGCAGTTTGCCTCGGAAAAAGACCTGCAAACCGTCAACTTGAGGATCAACGACCGCTTCTTCCGCCTGGCTGATATCGCCGACATCGAGCGCGGCTACGTCGACCCGCCTTCGCCAATGTTCCGTTACAACGGCCAGACAGCCATTGGCCTCGCCATCGGCATGAAGGCCGGCGGCAACATCCAGGTGTTCGGTGCGGCGTTGAAAAAGCGCATGGACCAGGTGGTCCAGGACCTGCCGGTGGGTGTCGGTGTACACACCGTTTCTGACCAGGCCGTGGTGGTCAAGCAGGCGGTCGGCGGTTTCACCAGCGCGCTGTTCGAGGCGGTGGTGATCGTGCTGGCCGTGAGCTTTGTCAGTCTTGGCGTGCGCGCCGGGCTGGTGGTGGCTTGCTCGATCCCACTGGTGCTGGCCATGGTGTTCGTGTTCATGGAGTACAGCGGCATCACCATGCAGCGGATTTCGCTGGGTGCGCTGATCATTGCACTAGGCCTGCTGGTGGACGATGCGATGATTACCGTGGAGGTGATGGTCACGCGGCTGGAAATGGGTGAAAGCAAGGAGCAGGCGGCGACGTTCGCCTACACCTCCACAGCCTTCCCCATGCTTACCGGCACCTTGGTGACCGTGGCCGGGTTCGTGCCTATCGGCCTCAACGCCAGCTCTGCGGGTGAATACACCTTCACCCTGTTCGCGGTGATTGCCGTGGCCCTGATCGTGTCGTGGGTGGTGGCTGTGTTCTTCGCGCCGGTGCTTGGCGTGCATATTCTCAAAGGCGACAAGCTCAAGGCTCACGAGGCTGAGCCTGGCCGGGTCGGGCGGGCATTTGAAGGCGGGTTGCTGTGGTGCATGCGCAACCGCTGGTTGACCATCATCGGCACCGTGGTGCTGTTTGCCCTGGCGATCTTCTGCATGCGTTTTGTGCAGAACCAGTTTTTCCCGTCCTCGGACCGCCCGGAAATTCTCGTCGACCTCAACCTGCCGCAGAACGCCTCGATCGAGGAGACGCGCAAGGTGGTCGACCGCTTCGAGGCACGGATCAAGGACGACCCGGACCTGGTGCACTGGAGTACCTACATCGGCCAGGGCGCGATCCGCTTCTACCTGCCCCTCGATCAGCAGTTGCAGAACCCTTACTACGCGCAGCTGGTGATTGTCAGCAAGGGCTTCGAAGAGCGTGAGGCCATGATGGACCGCCTGCGGAAGATCCTGCACGAAGAGTTCGTCGGCGTCGGCACCAACGTGCAATCGCTGGAGATGGGCCCGCCGGTAGGCCGGCCGATCCAGTACCGGGTCAGCGGTGCCGACATCGACCAGGTGCGCAAACACGCCATCGAGCTGGCCACCTTGCTCGACCAGAACGAGCACATCGGCGAGATGATCTACGACTGGAACGAGCCGGGTAAGGTGCTGCGCGTGGAAATTGCCCAGGACAAGGCACGCCAGCTGGGGCTGTCGTCCGAAGATGTTGCCAATGTGATGAACAGCATCGTCAGTGGCGTGCAGATCACCCAGGTCAACGACAACATCTACCTGGTCGATGTGGTCGCGCGCGCCGAAGACAGCGAGCGTGGCTCGCCTGATACCCTGCAGAACCTGCAAATTCTCACCCCTAACGGCACGTCGATCCCGCTGCTGTCGTTCGCCACCGTGCGCTACGAACTGGAACAGCCGCTGGTGTGGCGCCGCGACCGCAAGCCGACCATCACCATCAAGGCCTCGGTCAATGGCGAGATCCAGCCCACTGACCTGGTGGCCCAGCTGAAGCCGAAGATCGACGAATTCGCCAGCAAGTTGCCGGTAGGCTTCGAAGTGGCTACCGGCGGTACGGTGGAGGAGAGTGCCAAGGCGCAAGGGCCGATCCGCAAGGTTATTCCGCTGATGCTGTTCCTGATGGCGACCTTCCTGATGATCCAGCTGCACAGCGTGCAGAAGCTGTTTCTGGTGGTCAGCGTGGCGCCGCTGGGGCTGATCGGGGTGGTGCTGGCGCTGGTGCCTACGGGTACGCCGATGGGCTTTGTGGCGATCCTCGGCATCCTCGCGCTGGCGGGTATCATCATTCGTAACTCGGTGATTCTGGTGACCCAGATAGACGAGTTCGAAGCCCAGGGCTTGTCGCCGTGGGATGCGGTGGTGGAGGCCACCAACCACCGGCGCCGGCCGATCCTGCTGACCGCGGCGGCGGCGAGCCTGGGCATGATCCCGATTGCACGCGAGGTGTTCTGGGGCCCCATGGCCTACGCCATGATTGGCGGGATCATCGTGGCGACCTTGCTGACGCTGCTGTTCCTGCCGGCGCTGTACGTGGCCTGGTACAAGATCCGCGAGCCGCAGAAACACGCCTGAAGGCCCATATGGCCCCTTGTAGGAGCGGGTTTACCCGCGAATGCGATGGTGCATCGACCACCGTATTCGCGGGTAAACCCGCTCCTACAAGGGGCGTGTGCTTTTAAATGGTTATATAAAAATTCTTAAACAGTATTTTTAAGAATAATCCCGCCTCATTACTATTGCCCTCAAGCCAGGCGCAAACCCCCTTCAAACCTCTGCCCGGCGCCCTCACTCCAAGGAGAACGAGCATGAGTGCATCTCTGCGTAGCATCGACGGTCAGGACGAAGCCACCATCTTGCGTGAAATCCAGAGCGCCCTGCGCGACCTGCGTTTCGGTGCGGTGGAGATTACCGTGCACAACGCTCAGGTCGTACAGATCGAGCGCAAGGAGAAGTTCCGCCTGCAACAGCCCGGCAACAAGCCCGGCTGATCGGCGCCACAACATTTAAAACTAGAAAAATGCCAATCGGGAGCTTCACCATGTCCATCCGCCGTTATGCGCTCGCCGCCGTGGCCAGTGCTGTTTTTGCCGGTTCCGCCATCGCCAAGGACTACGAACTGCTCAACGTGTCCTACGACCCGACCCGCGAGCTGTACCAGCAGTACAACGCCGAGTTCATCAAACACTGGCAACAGGCCCACCCGGGTGACAAGGTGAAAATCCAGCAATCCCATGGGGGTTCGGGCAAGCAGGCCCGTGCGGTGATCGACGGCCTGCGCGCCGACGTGGTGACCCTGGCCCTGGCCGGTGACATCGACGAAGTGGCCAAGCTTGGCAAGACCCTGCCCGAGAACTGGCAGACCCGCCTGCCTGACGCCAGCACCCCGTACACCTCGACCATCGTGTTCCTGGTGCGCAAGGGCAACCCGAAAGGCATCAAGGACTGGGGCGACCTGATCAAGAAGGACGTGTCGGTCATCACCCCGAACCCTAAAACCTCCGGCGGTGCGCGCTGGAACTTCCTCGCAGCGTGGGCGTACGGCCTGAAGGCCGGCGGTAGCGAAGAGAAGGCCAAGGCCTATGTGCAGGAGCTGTTCAAGCATGTACCGGTGCTGGATACCGGCGCCCGCGGTTCGACCATCACCTTCGTCAACAATGGCCAGGGCGACGTGTTGCTGGCCTGGGAAAACGAAGCCTTCCTGGCCCTGAAGGAAGACGGGGGTGCCGACAAGTTCGAGATCGTCGTGCCGTCGCTGTCGATCCTGGCCGAGCCGCCAGTGGCCGTGGTCGACAAGAACGCCGAGAAGAAGGGCAATACCGAGATTGCCACCGAATACCTCAAGCACCTGTACAGCCCGGCCGGGCAGAAGATTGCCGCCGAGAACTTCTACCGCCCGCGTGACGAGAAAGTCGCTGCGGAGTTCGGCAAGCAGTTCCCGAAACTGGACCTGGTGACCATCGACAAGGACTTTGGTGGGTGGAAGACTGCACAACCGAAATTCTTCAATGATGGCGGTGTGTTCGACCAGATCTATCAGGCACAGTAAGGGCCAAAGGAAAGCGGGGCCGCGTTGCGGCCCATTCGCGGCACAAGGCCGCTTCCACAAGGAACCATGATCTCCTGTGGGAGCGGCCTTGTGTCGCGAATGGGCTGCCAAGCAGCCCCAGGATTCAAAAGCTTGCACCGGCCCGGGATTGTTTCCGGGCTTAGTGCGTTCAACCAGGGATATTTATGTCGCGTCGTATCTCCCCCGTCATACCCGGCTTCGGGCTGACGCTGGGCTACACCTTGGTGTACCTCAGCCTGATCGTGCTGATACCGCTGGCGGCCATGTTCATCCATGCCTCGCAGCTGACCTTCGAGCAGTTCTGGAACATCATCAGTGCGCCGCGAGTGATCGCTGCGCTCAAGCTGAGCTTCGGCACCGCCCTGTTCGCCGCCATCATCAACGGTGTGATCGGTACCCTGCTGGCCTGGGTGCTGGTGCGTTACACCTTCCCCGGGCGCAAGATCATCGATGCGATGATCGACCTGCCGTTTGCCTTGCCCACCGCGGTTGCCGGTATCGCCCTGACGGCCCTGTACGCGCCGCAGGGCTGGGTCGGCCAGTTCGCCACCGACCTTGGCTTCAAGATCGCCTACACCCCGCTGGGCATCACCCTGGCACTGACCTTCGTGACCTTGCCGTTCGTGGTGCGCACGGTGCAGCCGGTGCTGGCCGACATCCCACGTGAAGTGGAAGAGGCCGCAGCCTGCCTGGGGGCCAAGCCACTGCAGGTGTTCCGCCACATCCTGGCGCCGGCCCTGCTGCCGGCATGGCTCACCGGCTTTGCCCTGGCCTTCGCCCGTGGCGTGGGCGAGTATGGTTCGGTGATCTTCATTGCCGGCAACATGCCGATGAAGACCGAGATCCTGCCGCTGCTGATCATGGTCAAGCTCGACCAGTACGACTACACCGGCGCGACCGCCATCGGCGTGTTGATGCTGGTGGTTTCCTTCATCCTGCTGCTGCTGATCAACCTGCTGCAGCGCCGCATCGAAACCCCCTGAAGGAGGCCGGCATGTCCAGTTCATCCCTGAGTGCAAGTGCCGCAGCCAACGCCGCCCGCCGTGGCAGCGCCACGTCACGGCGTATCCTGATCGGCCTTGGCTGGCTGGTGTTCGCCCTGTTCCTGCTGCTGCCGCTGGTGATCGTGGTATCGCAGGCGCTGAAGAACGGTTTTGGCACCTTCTTCGAGGCGATATTCGAACCCGATGCGTTGTCGGCGCTGAAGCTGACCCTGCTCGCCGTGGTTATCTCGGTGCCGCTCAACCTGGTATTTGGCGTAAGCGCCGCCTGGTGCGTGAGCAAGTACACCTTCCGTGGCAAGAGCATCCTGGTCACCCTGATCGACCTGCCGTTCTCGGTGTCCCCCGTGATCGCCGGCCTGGTCTACGTGCTGATGTTCGGCGCGCAAGGCCTGCTCGGGCCGTGGCTGCAGGACCACGATATCCAGATCGTGTTCGCCCTGCCGGGCATTGTCCTGGCGACCATTTTCGTGACCGTGCCGTTCGTGGCCCGTGAGCTGATCCCGCTGATGCAGGAGCAAGGCACGCAAGAGGAGGAGGCTGCACGGCTGCTCGGTGCCAACGGCTGGCAGATGTTCTGGCACGTGACCCTGCCGAACATCAAATGGGGCCTGATTTACGGCGTGGTGCTGTGTACCGCGCGGGCCATGGGCGAGTTCGGCGCGGTGTCGGTGGTGTCGGGCCACATCCGTGGCGTGACCAACACCTTGCCGCTGCATGTGGAGATCCTCTACAACGAGTACAACCACGTCGCGGCCTTCAGCGTGGCCAGCCTGTTGCTGATCCTGGCGCTCTTCATCCTGCTGCTCAAGCAGTGGAGCGAGAACCGTATTAACCGCCTGCGCCACAGCGCCGCGGAGGAATGATTCATGTCGATCGAAGTTCGTAACGTCAGCAAGCGCTTCAACAGCTTCCAGGCCCTGAACGCTATCAACCTGGACATCAACAGCGGCGAGCTGGTGGCTTTGCTCGGCCCGTCCGGCTGTGGCAAGACCACCCTGCTGCGCATCATTGCCGGCCTGGAAACCCCGGACCAGGGCAACATCGTGTTCCATGGCGAGGACGTTTCCGGCCATGATGTGCGTGACCGTAACGTCGGGTTCGTGTTCCAGCACTACGCGCTGTTCCGCCACATGAGCGTGTTCGACAACGTTGCCTTCGGCCTGCGCATGAAGCCCAAGGGCGAGCGCCCGAGCGAGAGCAAGATTGCCGAGAAGGTGCATGAGCTGCTGAACATGGTGCAACTGGACTGGCTGTCCGACCGCTACCCCGAGCAGCTTTCCGGTGGCCAGCGTCAGCGTATCGCCCTGGCCCGCGCCCTGGCGGTGGAGCCGAAGGTGCTGCTGCTGGACGAGCCATTCGGTGCGCTGGATGCCAAGGTGCGCAAGGAGCTGCGTCGCTGGCTGGCGCGGCTGCACGAGGATATCAACCTGACGTCGGTGTTCGTTACCCACGACCAGGAAGAAGCCATGGAAGTAGCCGACCGCATCGTGGTAATGAACAAGGGCGTGATCGAGCAGATCGGCTCGCCGGGTGAAGTGTACGATCAGCCGGCCAACGATTTCGTCTACCACTTCCTCGGTGACTCCAACCGCCTGGCCTTGAGCGAAGGGCATCACGTGCTGTTTCGCCCGCACGAGGTGTCGCTGTCGCGGCACGAGACCGAAGGGCACCATGCGGCCGAGGTGCGCGACATTCGGCCGTTGGGTGCAACCACGCGGGTGACCTTGAAGGTGGAAGGTCAGAGTGAGCTGATCGAGGCCGAAGTGGTGAAAGACCATGACAGCCTGACCGGGTTGGCGCGGGGAGAGACGTTGTTCTTCCGGCCGAAGGTGTGGCAGAAGGTGGCGGATATCTAAATCGCACAAGGCAAAGAGAGCCCGGGCATGGTCCCGGGTTTTTCTTGCCTGAACGCGTGACAGGGCAGCTTTGCAGCCTTTCTCAAGCGAGTGGCTGTAGCCTGCTTGTTATGCAATATGGGTATTAATAAATATCTTCTTATTCCTTTACGAATATTCCCCCCTCCCTATACTTGTCTCCAAGCACGCAAACTTACTGGAGGCGTCCCCATGCGCAATGAGTCGATTCGCTACCTGATTGTGCCGGGTTGGCAAGGATCGCCAGACAACCATTGGCAGAGTCACTGGCAGCGCACCCTGCCCAACAGTGCACGGGTTGAACAGCAAGACTGGCTCACCCCGCAGCGGCAGGACTGGGTGCACGCGCTGGAGCAGGCGATTGCCGCCGACCGCTCGCCGGTGATCCTGATTGCCCACAGCCTTGGTTGCATCACTGTCGCCCATTGGGCAGCGCAGGCAAGCTCGGCCTTGCTACGGCAGGTGCGTGGTGCACTGCTGGTGGCGCCGGCAGATGTCGAACGGCCCACTTGCGCACCCGTGCTGCGCAACTTTGCGCCGATCCCTACCGAGGTGCTGCCGTTCCCTAGCCAGGTCGTCAGCTCGGACAACGACCCAGCCGTGAACGTGCCACGGGCGCTGTACCTGGCCCAGGCATGGGGCGCCGAAGCGGGTTTGCTGAGCAATGCCGGGCACATCAACGTCAAGTCCGGTCATGAGCGCTGGGAACAAGGTTTCGCCTACCTGTATCGCTTGCAGAGCCGGATTGAGCAGCGCGCACTGCGCCGCGCCTGATCGGCCTTATTGTTCACCCTTTGCCTGACGCCTGGCCATTACGGGCCTGGGGCGGGAGTTCGTCATGACTTTTCAAAACCCGTTCGGCCAGCCGCTGTTGACCTTCCCCGAGCTGGACAAGAGCCCGCTGAGCATTCGTGCCAAGGCGCTGGTGTTTATCGACCCGCGCTCGCAGCAGCTGCGCGAGGACCTTGAGCGCCTGGCGCCACAACCTTTGCCGGTGCTGATCCGTGGCGAGACCGGCACGGGCAAGGAGCTGCTGGCCCGGCAGATCCACCGTACCAGCGACCGTGGAGGGTTGTTCGTGTCCGTCAACTGCGCGGCCATCAGCCCCACCTACGCCGATGCCGAGCTGTTTGGCTATAGCGCCGGCAGCCATGGCGGTACGGCCAGCAGCCGCGCCGGCTGGTTCGGTTCGGCCAGCGGCGGCACCTTGTACCTGGACGAGATTGCCGACTTGCCACTGGCGATCCAGGGCAAGCTGCTGGCGGCTCTGGAAAACCGCGAGGTCACTCGGGTGGGCGCGCAGCAGCCACAGCCGGTGGATGTGCGTCTGGTAGCCGCCACCAGCATCGACCTGGCCCGTGTGGTGCGTGCAGGGCGCTTCAACGAGCGCCTGTACCAGTATTTGCGCGAGGGCGCGCTGGAACTGCCGCCGCTGCGCGAGCGGCCGGGCGATATCCTGCCGCTGGCCGAGTACTTCGCGGGTATCTACAGCGTGCGCCTGCAGCGGCCTGTGCCCTTGGTGAGCGAGGCGGCGCAGCGGGTTCTGGAGGGGCATTTCTGGCCCGGCAATACCCGCGAACTGGAGAACGTCATCCACTTTGCCTTGCTGGTCAATGACGGCGAAGAGATCCTGCCCGAAGACCTCGACCTGCCTGACCCCGCGCGTTAGATATCGCTCCTGGGTAAAGAGGCTGATGCCATTCTGTTTTTGGAATAAGCAGCTAAGCAAAAGATATTGTTGCGGAATAAAAAATTTGGGTATCGTCCGCCTCACGCCCACTGGTGAACCGGTTGGGCACCCGATTCGCCATCGTCGATGGCCCAGATTCAGAACAAGGACCACCATGAAGAAGACCCTGCTGACCACTGCCCTGGCTGCTGCCCTGTCGTTCTCCGGCCTGGCCGCTGCTGCCGAGAAACTGGTGGTTGCCGCTACCCCGGTACCGCACGCCGAAATCCTCGAATTGATCAAGCCGACACTGGCAAAAGAAGGCGTGGACCTTCAGATCAAGGTCTTCACCGATTACGTGCAGCCGAACGTGCAGGTGGACCAGAAGCGTCTGGACGCCAACTACTTCCAGACCCTGCCGTACCTGCAGAACTTCAACGAAGGCAAGGGCACCCACCTGGAAACCGTGGTGGGTGTACACGTAGAGCCCTTCGGTGGCTACTCGAAGAAGGTCAAGGCCCTGAGCGAGCTGAAAGAAGGCGCAACCGTTGCCATCCCTAACGAGGGCAGCAACAGCGGCCGCGCGCTGCTGCTGCTGCAGAAGGCCGGCCTGATTACCCTGAAAGACCCGAAGAATGCCCTGGCCACCCCCAAGGATATCGCCGAGAACCCGAAGAAGCTGAAGTTCCGCGAGCTTGAGTCGGCCATGCTGCCCCGTGTGCTGGACCAGGTCGACCTGGACATGATCAACACCAACTACGCCCTGGAAGCTGGCCTGAACCCGGCTAAAGATGCACTGGTGATCGAAGGTGCCGACTCGCCTTACGTGAACTTCCTGGTCGCCCGTCCGGACAACAAGGACAGTGAGGCCATCCAGAAACTGGCCAAGGCCCTGACCAGCCCTGAAGTGAAGGCATTCATTGCCAAGAAGTACCAAGGTGCGGTGCTGCCGGCGTTCTGATGCGCTTGCTTCACCTTGCATGACCCAACGCCGACACCTTTGTGTCGGCGTTTTCATTGCTGGGATCTCTGAAAGCTGGCGCGATCCCTGTGGGAGCGGGTTTACCCGCGAAGAATCCAACGCGGTGCATGGCACCGGCTGCGCCGGTGTTCGCGGCTAAAGCCCCACAGTGCTCGCGCAAGCTTTTGGGTTTTGAGCAAGGCAGCCCCTTACGGCCCTGGCACCAATCGCAAGGTACTCTGCGCCGGTATTACCCCCATCTGTGCCTTCTGATACTGCCCCTGCACATACCCTTCGGCCTGGTCCGCGTAATGGCGGTCATACGGCACGCCACTCTGCCCAACCGGGTTGCTGGTCAGCGCCTGCCCGGCATCGGCAAAGTCGATCAGCCGCCGCGTCGACGGCCCATAGGTCACCGGCCATGGCGCAGAGCTGATCTTCGCCGAGAGGTTGTTCGGCACTTCATGGGTACCAGGTGCGGCGAAAGGCCCAACGTTGAACAGCAGGTTCAGCGGCTTTTTCACCCCAAGCGGATGGTTGTGGGTCAGGGTATGGGCCTTGCCCCATTGCCAGCTGGCTGGGTCCTTGCCGAGGGTGTCGCGCAAGTGGCCAAGGCTCTTCTGCCAGGCTTCGCGCACGATCGAGCTGCGGTCAGTGCGCTGGTTGGCGCCGCGGGTGTTCCACCAGGGCGACTCGGCATCGGCGGCCAGGCGTGGCAGCGCGGCATCGATGGCACGGGTGCTGATCAGCACCGGGAACCAGGTGTCGCCCAATTCGTCATGCAACGCGGCATAGGCCAGCTCGTAGAGGAACTGGTTGAACAGGGTGGCGCTGGTTGAGTCCAGTGGATAGTCGCCGCGCCAGGCAGCCAGCTGCTCGACCAGTTCCTCTTCCTCGTCACCCTGGGCGATCTGACGCAACGTCGCTAGCAGCGGTGCCAAGGTGCGCGGGCCGTAATCGCTGGCCGTATCGAGTTGCAGCGCCTGGCTGTTCTGCATGTCCCATTTCACCTCCGGGTTGGCCAGCTGGCGATCGAGCTGGCGGCCGCGGTCGGCGAGGTTGTAGTAGCCGGGTATCGGCACCACGGCGGGTGGCTGGTAGTTGGCCGAGACGATATAACCGCTGGCCGGATTCTCCTGTTGCGGGTTGACGCTGAAGGGGTAAAAGCCGGGTTTGTCGCCCTGGCTGCTGGCGCCGTCGAGGATGAACGCCGGGTTCACACCGTCCGGGCGAATCGGCAGTTTCGCCGCCGCCCACCAGCCGATATCGCCACGGGCATTGGCCCAGACGAAGTTCAGCCCCGGCGCCTGCACCTTGGCAGCCGCTTCGCGCATCTTGCCCAGGGTGTCGGCGCGATTGAGCTGGTAGAAGCCTTCGAGGATCGGGTTCTCGGTTTCGAGGAACGCCCACCACATGGCAATCGGCGTGGCCCCTGCCGTGGCGCCGAGGACTTCGTTGACGATTGGCCCGTGGGGTGAGCGGCGCAGGTTGATGGTGACCGGTTGCTCGCCTTTGATTGCAATCTGCTGCTCGGTCTTTTCCAGTGTGCGCCACTGGCCATCGACCATGACCTGGTCAGCGTTGGCAGGGTTGGTCTTTTCTGCGATCAGGTCGACGTCGTCGTTCTGGAACATGGTCAGGCTCCAGCCGAAGTCACGGTTGTGGCCGAGCAGAGCGAACGGGTTAAGTGCCTGAAAATAGCCGTAGAGGTTGAATCCGGGCGCTGACAGCTCGGCCTCGTACCACACCGCAGGTACGGCAAAGCTGATGTGCGGGTCGCCAGCCAGCAACGGCTTGCCACTGCGGGTGCGGCTACCCGCGACCGCCCAGGCGTTGCTGCCTTCGAACTGCGGGATGCCGGCGTCGCCCAGCGCCTCATCGCTTAAGCGCGCAAGTGTTTCCAGGCTTTGCCAGTCGGCAGCGGCCAGTGGCGTGCCCAGTGCGCCCTCGGGTTGCCAGTCAAGGTCGAATATTTTCAGGTAGTCAGGCCCCAGCTGGTCGCGGATGTAGGTCAGAGCAGGCTCGGTGCGGAACGCGGCGGCAAAACTGTAGGCCAGGTAGCCGGCGATGCTCAGCGTGTCCTCGGCGGTGAACGGGCTCGGGGTGATGCCGAGCAGGTCGAATTCCGTGGGCTTGGGGTGGCTGGCCTGCCAACTGTTGACCCCGTCGAGGTAGGCTTGCAGGGCCTGCCATGCCGGCGCCTGCGGATCCTGCCGCTTGGCCATCAGCGCGGCCTGCTCGCGTATGCGCAGGCTACGGAACAGGGTGTCGGTGGGCAGCAGCTTGTCGCCGAGCACTTCGGCCAGCTCGCCACGGGCCAGGCGGCGCATGATCTCCATCTGGAACAATCGGTCCTGGGCATGCACGTAGCCCAGTGCGCGGTAAAGGTCCGGCTCGCTCTGTGCCTGCAGGTGGGGCACGCCGCGTGCGTCGTAGCGCACGCTGACCGGCGCTTGCAGGCCGGCAACGGCGACCTCGCCCTCGCGCTGCGGCAGCTTGCCCTGAACGTACCAGTACCCGGAGGCGCCAGCGGCCACGGTGACTACCACCGCCAGCAGGGTCAGGCTGCGCTTCATTCAGACTCCTTGTGCATTCAAACGAAAAATGTGGTCCGATCATCGGCGGATTCGCGAACAGAGCATAGCCCCAGGAAGGAGTTTCCATGTCCCTCAGCGAAAAACACAAAATGCTCACCGGCCAGCTCTACCACGCTGGCTGCCCTGAACTGCAGGCCGAGCAGATCGCCAACAAGCACTGGATGCATCGCTACAACAACAGTGTCAAACTGCTCAACGACGCACGCCACGGGCTGCTTGTGGAGCACTTTGGCCAGGTTGGCGAAGGCGCGGTGATTCGCCCGCCGTTCTATTGCGACTACGGCTACAACATCAGCGTTGGCCGTAATACTTTCATGAACTTCAACTGCGTGATCCTCGACGTGGTGCCGGTGCGTATAGGCGACGACTGCCAGATCGGTCCCAACGTGCAGATCTATACCGCCGACCATCCGCTCGATCCTGAAGTGCGGCGCAGCGGGCTGGAGAGCGGGCGGCCGGTGACCATCGGCGACAACGTGTGGATTGGCGGTGCGGCGATCATCCTGCCGGGGGTGACTATCGGTGATAACGCCATCGTCGGTGCAGGCAGTGTGGTGACCCGTGATGTGCCAGCGGGGGTGACGGTGGTGGGTAACCCGGCGCGGGTGCGCACATGAAGTAAAAAGCCCTGCGGTAACAGCCGCAGGGTTTGGGGTCAGGCGGGTTTGAAACCGGGTTTACCGTTGGCGTCGCGCCAGGCTTTGACACGGTTGACGACGCCTTCGGGGCTGTCATCCGCTCCTTCTGGAGGGTAATAAATTACGTCGGCGCCCTCCGGGTGCTCAGTTATCTTTCGGAAATTTGAAACTATAAAGTCTCGTCTTTCTTCGATTTGATCGCTGCTGAGGTCAGGCGGATTTTCATATAACTCCGTTATCAGCATAAGAAACTCCGATTCTGTGTAGTCCTCAAGCTTTTCTTTCAGAGTCATTGGTTGCTCCTCTTATGATGATCTATGTGCACTCTTCCCATCATGAATACAAGATTGTCGAAGTCATAAACAGCACCTCCTTTGGAAATCAAGAAGCCCTGCGGCGTTGGCCGCAGGGCTTTGGCTCAGACGGGTTTGAAGCCGGGTTTGCCGTTGGCGGCGCGCCATTCTTTAATACGGTTGATCACGCCCTGCGGACTGACATCTGCCCCCTCGGGTGGGTAATAGATAACGTCGGAACCGTCAGGATGTTCGGTCAACTTCTCGAAAAGAAGAACCGTATCTATACGGTGTTTTTCCAGTTCAGCACCCCTAAGGCCCGTCCGATCCTCATATAGATCAGAGATTAGCGCGAGAAATTCAGGCTCTGTGTACTCTGCCAAGCTCTGCTTCTGGGTCATTGCTTGCTACCTCTGTGGTGATCGATGTGGACTCGGGGTGTCATGAGTACGAGGTTATCGAAGTCATAAACTGCACCACCTTGCGAAACTTCGTGTTTGTGATGGATCTCCAGCTTGACTCGTTTTCCCACTCGGTGATCGCGTTTAGCGAATGGAGCAAGCCCTTTTCTCATATCGTCTAAGATTGCGGGCACGATGTGCCGACTAAAGGTCTCATCTGCAGCAATCTCAATCCAGATAGCCTCTTTCAGCTTATCGAATCTCGTAAACCGTCGCCCCCTCAATTTTTCCGCAATTCTTGCAGGAATCGGCGCCCCCGCCGCGGTGGTGGCTGCATCCAGCACCCTGTCCGGTGTGCTAACACCATTCCCACTGGCAACCCCCGGCAAATTGCGCGGGTTGCGCAACATCACATAGATCGGCGCCAGTCCCGAGTCCGCAGGGAAGACGATGACGTAGTCATCAATGTGCAGGTCGGGCAACCCGGGGAATGTGCGGATATCCGGTTCCGGAGGAACGATGATGTTGCCCGGCAGGTGCGTCTGCAGGTCCTCGACAATGGTCGCGCCCGGGATGTAGGTGCCCCTCTCGTCGTCGTACTGGCCCAAGGTCGAGGGCGGTGTTGCGGGGTGCCAAAGCAGCGTGGCACCACCCGGGCCTTCAGCGGTAAAGCGATAGGCGCCGTGAGTGGGATCCCACTGAGCCTGGCGCACACGTACGTCACGCAGCACGCCGCTGCCATCAGTGGCTGCCAGGTACAGCTCGGTCTGGTTGCCTTGCGGGATGGCGTTCATCCGCAGCGGCAGCTCAAGGTTCTGGCCGACCTTGCGGTTTGCCTCCAGGGTCAGGTCCGCACCGGGCGTCATCATGGCCAGCGGGACGGTGACGCCCATGCGCTCGCCATCGCCCAGGCGCGTGGCGTAGAGCATCAGTGACGCATACCGAATGGCCGTCAGTGCAGCGCCCGTCAGCAGGCGCTGTGCAGTCTTGCCAATTGACTCGGCGAGGCTCTCCCAGATCAGTTCGAATTCGGCCGTGCCACCGCGCGAGGAACTCAATATCACCGGGTGGCGAGTGCTTGCAGTCCAGGCGTTGAAGGTAATCGGGGTATTGCTGGGTGTGTGACCCGAGAGCGCCGCGAGTACTGCCTGCTCGTCGAAAGCCGCTTGCAGGGCGATGTCCGCCTGGTCTCGCAGCTGCCTCACAGTCGTTGCATCGGTAGATGACGTACTTGCATGCTCGGCCGCTTGAGCTTGCACTTGAGCTTGCAGGGCGAGCAACTCTGGCCGTCGATCTGCAGAGGTGCCAACTGCTATGACTCGCAGGGCGAAATCGATGCGGTGAGCTTCGACCTCTAACAGGCTATGAAGCCTGCCCCAGGTAGAGTAGGCCTGCACCAGCCGCGCTCGCGCCCTGAGCAGGCCGGAGGTTTCCTGTACCAGTTCGCGGCTGTGCTCCAGTGCCGCTTCCTCGGCAATGTCCTCATGCAGGTGGCGGGTGAAGGCAGTGAGCAAGTCCTGCAGTGCACTGCGCGCTATTTGGAACTCATGGCTGGCAGCAAGGATGCGGACCAGTGCTTGCTCGGTCTGATAGAGCGTTTGATCGATCTTCCGGTTGTTACCTTCTTTGAGTCTGGCTGCGGACAACGCACTTCGAAGTCGATGCTGGCGCTGTATCAACTCGCTGCTTTGCTGCTCTAGCAACTTGGCCTCGAACGCGGCCCGGTAGGATGCGAGCCACGCGGTGCGTGGATCTGCTGGCCCGTTGGGGGCGCGGGTGACAGCCAGGAACTCCTGAAAGGAGCGATGCTCCGGGGCTTTGCCATAGAAGCTGTTGGCTTGTTGGCGGGCAGCTTCCAGGCGTTGCCCAAGCTGCGTCTGAAGCTGGCTGATCGCCGCGATTCTTCGCTCGATTGCCTGGACCTCGCTCAGGCCGGCCAGTGAGCCGGCTTGAGCGAGAATGGCCTGGTCGAGATCCTGGTCAAGTGCGGCCTGGCGCTGCTCATGGGCTTGCTTGACCTGCCGCTTGTCGTTTTCGATCTGTGGAATCAGATCGATGACGAGGCTGCCTGGACGGAAGCTGGATACCAGCTGATAAGGTATGCGGTTGTGGCCCCAGAAAACGCCAGGGACGAAGATTGGGCGCGTACCGTGGACATGGCTATCGGGCAGCTCGGTGAAGCCTTGTGGTGACATACAGTTTCTCCATTGATCTGTATGTCGCTACGGTAAAAATCCTCCCATGGGTCGAAGCTGTAGATATCTATGGGGTACCCACTATCTACCAAGGGCAGTAGCACCCTATTGCCAAGGTATTGGTTGCCTGCACCGGCCGGCCTTCAAGCAAGGCCTTGATGATGGGCTCCACGAAACTGTTGCTGGCGTTGCACACCGCACCTTCGCTGTAGGGGCCGAAGTAGGCCAGGTTGCCTTGCCGGTCCCAGATGGCCACGGCCGGAGAGGCAGGCAGGTGCTCGCTGCCGGGCATGTGGGTGATGGGTTGCAAGCTGCCGATATTGGCCGGCAGCTGGCCGTGGCTGCCGGGTTTTTGCAGCACATGGAAGGTAACGTCGTGGCCAGCGAACTGGCTGATAAGGTCGCCCAGGTGCTGTTGGTTGCCAACGTTGCATGGGCAGGCCGGGTCCCAGAAATGCACCACGCGGATCGGGCCAGTACCGGCCAGCTCGGCAGGTAGCTGTAACTGGCTGCCGTCGAACAGCGTGGCCTGGTTGTCGAACGGGCGCAGGTAGCGAGCCTGAAAGGCGCTATAGGCCTGCCAGAGGATTACGGCGCCGACCAACAAGGCGATGACCGTGCACAGCGGTTTGATGATTCGGCTATTCATGAAGAGTCGGTGGCCCTTGTGGTAGCAACTGTCTTGCTCAGTTTCTAAAAGCTGGCGCGATCCCTGTGGGAGCGGCCTTGCGTCGCGAAAGGGCCGCGCAGCGGCCCCAGGATCTCGGCATCATGCATAGATCGCTGGGGCCGCTTTGCGGCCCTTTCGCGACACAAGGCCGCTCCCACAATTAGTTCGATGCTGGTTGTTCGAGGTGAGCAAGCTTGCCATGGCGCCGGCCAGAGCTGAAGATTCCAGATCAATACTTGCATCAATGTGGATGTACCCGATGCCCCCTGCCTTTCACCCCGACCGCCTGCGCACCAGCCTGGCGCCGTTCACCACTCGCCAGCCACTGTCGGCACAAGCGCAGGACTACCAGCGCTTCTATGGCCTGGACCTGCCGGCACACAGCTGGCTGGGCGGCTTCCAGGCGGCGGGGTTCGACCTGGTCGGGCAGGCCTGGCTACCCGAGCAGCCAAGCGCGACGTTGTTCCTGCTGCACGGCTATTACGACCACATGGGCCTCTACCGGCATGTGATTACGTGGGCACTCAAGCAAGGTTTTGCGGTGATCAGTTGCGACCTGCCCGGCCACGGCCTGTCCAGCGGCGAGCGGGCCAGCATCAATGACTTTGCGGTGTACCAGCAGGTGCTGGAGGCCTTGTTCGAACAGGCGCACACGCTGCAACTGCCGCACCCGTGGCACCTTTGTGGGCAGAGCACGGGGGGGGCGATTGCCGTGGACCATCTGCTGCACCAGGGCGCACGCAGCCCCGTCGATGGCCAGGTCATCCTGCTGGCCCCGTTGGTGCGGCCATGTTCCTGGCGCTGGTCGAAGTTCAGTTATTGCGTGCTGCGCCACTTCGTCAATGGCATAGAACGGCGCTTCAGCGAGAACACCAACGACCCGGCCTTCCTGCCGTTCCTGGAGGCCGACCCGCTGCAACCGCGTCGCCTGCCAACGGCCTGGGTGGGCGCACTGATCGCCTGGGTCAAACGCATCGAGGCCGCGCCGCGCAGTGCGCGTCGGCCATTGATCGTGCAGGGGGAGGCGGATGGCACGGTGGACTGGCCCCACAACCTCGAAGTGCTCAAGGCCAAGTTTGCCGAGCCACAGATCCTGATGCTGCCCGAGGCCCGTCACCACCTGGCCAACGAGTTGCCGGGCATCCGCCAGCGCTACTTCGACTTCATCGACCAGCGCCTGGGCTGATCACTTCAGGTCGTTGGTGCTCTGGCCAACCGCCAGGCCGGCACGTACAGCGGCCAGGGCCGCCTGGTAGTAAGCCTTGCCCTCGGGCGACTCGGCAAAGGTGGCGAACGCTTCCAGCTCGGCATCGGACAGGTCGCGGTAGACGTACAGCAGGGTGTTGTTCAGGTCTTCGCCAATCTGCCCCATCAACCGCTGGCGCTGGCCATCCAGCAGGCTCTGGGCCTGACTACCGCCGAACAGGCCGGGGATCATCGAGCTGAGGCTGTCGGCGGCTACACCCGCGATGGCCAGGCTGACTTCGGCGCCGGCTTCCCGCGCAGGCAGGGCTTGGGCCAGGTGGCCGATGATCAGCAGACGATCGTCGCTGGCCTGGATCTTGGGCAGGCCTTTGGCGTTCTTGGCCAGTTCGTCCTTGCGGGTGGCCTTGAGCTCGGCCGCCACCACTTTGCGCCCCAGCGGCGACTGGAAGAAGGCCAGGGCTGGTGCCGGGTCGGCCAGGGTGGCGCGCAGCTTTGCCTGGGCGCGACGGTCCACCGCCTGCGCCTGGAAGCGCTGGTTGCTGTTGTTGACCAGCGCCTGGTACACGGCGGGTGGCAAACTGTTGCGGTAGCGCTCCTGGGCAGCGGTCAGGGCATCGTTGAAGTGGGCGCGCTGGTCGGGCCAGCCGGCAGCCTTGTACAGTTGATCCAGGTTGTCTGCCCAGACAGGCATGGTGCAGATCATCAGCAGAATCAGGGAAAACAGACGGCGCATTCAGGACTCCTGTCGGCAGGTGGCTATTGTCCTTGGCCCGGCGCCGGTTTGTCGAGATATCCGCGTGTTTCTCGGCCAAGTGGCGCTGTGCGGCGACAGGGCGAATGGATATGATGCGCGCCATGCACATATCCCCTGAACACCCGATGCTTGCGGCCGTCGTAGACGATCTGGCCACCCATGGCTGGTCCCAGCAGGCGCACTTTCTGCCTGCCGACCTGGTGCGCGCACTTGCAGCCGAGTGCCGGCGCCGTGATGCCGAAGGCGAACTCAACCCCGCAGGGGTTGGGCGGGGAGCTACCCAGGAGGTGCGCGAAACCATTCGCGGTGACCAGATCCAGTGGATCGACCCGGGGCAGGCCGAGGCCTGCGACCAGTACCTGGCGGCCATGGATCAGCTGCGCCTGGCAATCAACCAAGGCCTTTTCCTGGGCCTGGAAGACTTTGAATGCCACTTTGCCCTGTATCCACCGGGGGCGTTCTATCGCCGGCACCTGGATCGTTTTCGCGACGATGACCGGCGCATGGTCTCGGCGGTGCTTTACCTCAATGAAGGCTGGCAACCGCATGACGGTGGCCAGTTGCGCATGTTCCTGGCCGACGGTGTCGAGCACGATGTCGAGCCAGTGGCCGGTTGCCTGGTGGTATTCCTGTCGGGCGAAGTGCCTCACGAAGTACTGCCGGCCGGGCGTGAGCGGCTGTCATTGACCGGCTGGTTCAGGCGGCGTGGCAATGACCCGTTCTGATAGGCCCAAGGTGCTGGTGAGCGCCTGTCTGTTGGGGCAGCCAGTTCGCTATGACGGCCGGGCCAGCGGCCATCCCGATTTGTTGCAGCAGTGGCAGGCCGAAGGGCGCGTAGTGCCGTTGTGCCCCGAGGTAGCAGGCGGCTTGCCGACACCGCGGCCGCCAGCGGAGATCCCGGGAGGGCAGGGCAGCGCAGTGCTCGAGGGTGACACACAGGTGCTGACAGTGACGGGTGAAGATGTCAGTGCCGCGTTTCTGGCCGGAGCGCAGATGGCGCTGGAACTGGTGCGGCGGCATGGCATTCGTGTAGCGGTGCTGAAGTCTGGCAGCCCTTCGTGTGGCAACCGGTTGACCTATGATGGCACCTTCAGTGGTGTGAAAGTGGCGGGGGAAGGGGTAACCACGGCGCTGCTGCGGCGGGCGGGAGTGCAGGTGTTCAGCGAGCTGGAACTGGACCAGGCGCAGCGGGCTTTGGCTGATATATCTGTTTGAACCTGTGCCGGCCCTTTCGCGGGTGAACCCGCTGATGGACACACATCGAGGGTTGGACCCAGGCCGCCGTGTAGGAGCGGGTTTACCCGCGAAAGGGCCAGGCCTGCTGGCCAATTTTCACCCGCCGTTCACCGTTGCCGCCGCTACCGTATTCGCGGGTAAACCCGCTCCAACACAGATTGGTGGTGGACACACGTCGAGGGTTGGACCCAGGCCGCCGTAGGAGCGGGTTTACCCGCGAAGAGGCCGGCATAGGTTGCAAACAAGACCTCACTGCCCGCCTGCAGTCTCCTGCACACCCTTGAACCACTTCTGCTCAAGTTCGGCAGTCCGGCCACTGTCTTTCAAACGTTGCAACGCATTGTTTACAGCACTTTCAAAAGCCGGGTTGTCCTTCTGGAACGGGATCACCAGCTTCTTCTCGCCAATCGGCAGGCTTACATCGAGCGGGCCGTCGCCTGTGAGCGATTCACTCGACGGGGTGAATGTGATGTCGTACTTGCCACTCTCGACACCCGCCAGCACTTCGGTAGCCGGGGCTTCGACGAACTCGGCGCGCAAATCCAGTTCCTTGGCCAGGGCCTGGCCAAATTCGATGTCGAAACCTGTCAGGTGGTCGTCTTGCTTGAAGGCGTATGGCGAGTTCTCGGCCTGTACGGCAATGCGCAGTTCGCCCCGGTCGGCGATTTCGTCGATCAGCTCCGCCTGAGCCAATGGACTGATCAGTACTGCCAGCAGTACCCCTATGGTCGAACGCATGTATGCCCCTTTTCTTTTAGCAGTTTGAAATCGATCGCCACGGCTTTCTTCCTCGCCGTGATCGAGCGCAGCCTATGACCTTCAAGCCTCGGCATTGTTTAACCCTGACGGAAATATTTCTATCAGGCAATGTGAACACCTTGGCGGTTATTTCAACTAAGGTGAACTACCGCCGCTTTTGGATGACAGCTGCGGTCAATAAGTGAACCACAGGAGAAGTGAATGAACAGCCTATTTTCGCGTGCTGCCGTTGCCGGTCTGCTGATGGGAGCGTCGGTGTTCGCCAGTGCCGCAGACGCCCTGAAGAGCCAGGAGCCGCCCAAGGAGGCGAAGGTCTTCATCGTTTCCCCCGCCGATGGTGCCACGGTCGACAAGACCTTCACCGTCAAGTTCGGTATCGAGGGTATGGGCCTCAAACCTGCGGGTGACCAAACCCCGCACACCGGGCACCACCATCTGCTGGTGGATGTCGACAAAGAGCCGGTGGCTGACATGCCGCTGCCGACCAGCCTGATGCCAGAGGCCGGCGTCGCACTGCCGAAGGGGCCGCAAGTGCTGCACTTCGGCAAGGCACAGACCGAAACCAGCATTACCCTGACCCCGGGCAAGCACACCCTGCAACTGATTCTGGGTGACCAGTATCATGTGCCGTTCAAGCCTAGCGTCGAGTCGAAGAAGATCACGGTTGAAGTGAAATAAAAAAAGGGAGGCCACCAGGGCCTCCCTTTTTCATACCTCCAGCGACCTTAGAACAGGACGCGCGAACGGATGGTGCCTTTGACCTGTTGCAGTTTTTCCTGCGCCAGGTCCGAGTACTCGGCGTCAACATCGATTACCACGTAACCGACTTTCTCGTTGGTCTGCAGGAACTGACCGGAGATGTTGATACCGTTCTCGGCGAAGACCTTGTTGATCTCGCTGAGCACGCCCGGGATGTTTTCGTGAATGTGCAGCAGACGGTGTTTGCCTGGGTGCGCTGGCAGGGCCACTTCCGGGAAGTTGACCGAGGACACCGAAGTACCGTTGTCGCTGTACTTGACCAGTTTCTCGGCCACTTCCAGGCCGATGTTGGCCTGGGCTTCGGCGGTGGAACCACCGATGTGCGGGGTCAGGATCACGTTGTCGAGGCCGCGCAGCGGGCTCTCGAACTCTTCGTCGTTGGAGCGTGGCTCGACCGGGAACACGTCGATGGCGGCGCCGATCAGGTGCTTGTCCTTGATGGCAGCGGCCAGGTGGTCCAGCTCGACCACGGTGCCACGGGCGGCGTTGATCAGGATCGCGCCCTTCTTCATCGAGCGGATTTCCTTCTCGCCGATCATCCACTGGGTGGATGGCAGCTCAGGCACGTGCAGCGAGACGATGTCGGCCAGGCTCAGCAGCTCGTTCAGGCTGGTGACCTGCACGGCGTTGCCCAGTGGCAGCTTGGTCAGCGGGTCGAAGAAGTACACCTGCATGCCCATGTTCTCAGCCAGTACCGAAAGCTGGGTACCAATCGAGCCGTAGCCGACGATGCCCAGTTTCTTGCCGCGGATTTCGAACGAGTTGGCCGCGCTCTTGATCCAGCCGCCACGGTGGCAGGAGGCGTTCTTCTCTGGGATGCCGCGCAGCAGCAGGATGGCTTCGGCCAGTACCAGCTCGGCGACCGAGCGGGTGTTGGAGTATGGCGCGTTGAACACGGCGATACCGCGCTCGCGGGCAGCTTCCAGGTCAACCTGGTTGGTACCGATGCAGAAGCAGCCAACTGCGACCAGTTTCTTCGCGCAGTCGAAGATCTCTTCGGTGAGCTGGGTACGCGAACGGATGCCGATGAAGTGGGCATCGGCGATCTTTTCCTTCAGCTCGGCTTCCGGCAACGAACCAGTGAGGTATTCGATGTTGGTGTAGCCGGCGGCCTTGAGGGTATCGACCGCGTTCTGGTGCACACCTTCAAGAAGAAGGAACCGGATCTTGCTCTTGTCGAGAGAAGTCTTGCTCATCTGCGTAAACCTGTATCCCGGAGATAAATTGGCGAGGGGTGATGCCAGGCGCGAGGGCAGCCTTAGCATGAACAGCGGGAGGGCTATGCTAGCATACGCGACACAATCTGAGCTTATCCCGACAGGTGAAGAGTGCTCAGGGTGACCATGAATAAGTCGAGAGTTCCAGCGATGACCCATCCCGCTGTTATTGAAGAACTGATGACCCTTGTCGACCCTGGCAAGGTCCTGACTGACCCGGTTTCCCTCGAAGCGTATGGCAAGGACTGGACCAAGCATTACCCGCCTGCGCCCAGCGCCATCGTCTTTCCCAAAACGATAGAACAGGTGCAAGCCATTGTGCACTGGGCCAATGCGCACAAGGTGGCGCTGGTGCCCTCTGGCGGGCGCACCGGGCTTTCTGCCGGCGCCGTGGCGGCCAATGGCGAGGTTGTCGTCGCCTTCGACTACATGAACCAGATCCTTGGCTTCAATGCTTTCGACCGTACTGTGGTTTGCCAGCCAGGGGTCGTCACCCGCCAGCTGCAAACCTACGCCGAAGAGCAAGGCCTTTATTATCCGGTGGACTTCGCTTCCAGCGGTTCCAGCCAGATTGGCGGCAATATCGGCACCAATGCCGGCGGGATCAAGGTGATTCGTTACGGTATGACCCGCAACTGGGTGGCCGGGCTGAAAGTGATCACCGGCAAGGGCGAGTTGCTGGAGCTGAACAAAGACCTGATCAAGAACGCCACCGGCTACGACCTGCGCCAGCTGTTCATTGGTGCCGAGGGTACGTTGGGCTTCGTGGTCGAGGCCACCATGCGCCTGGACCGCGCACCGCGCAACCTCACCGCCATGGTGCTGGGCACACCGGACTTCGACTCGATCATGCCGGTGCTGCACGCCTTCCAGGGCAAGCTGGACCTGACCGCTTTCGAGTTCTTCTCCGACAAGGGGTTGGCCAAGATCCTCGCCCGCGGCGATGTGCCTGCGCCCTTCGCGACGGATTGCCCGTTCTATGCGCTGCTGGAGTTCGAGGCCAGCACTGAAGACGTGGCCAACGAAGCATTGGCTACCTTCGAGCATTGCGTCGAGCAGGGTTGGGTGCTGGATGGGGTGATGAGCCAGAGCGAAACCCAGCTGAAAAACCTGTGGAAGCTGCGCGAGTACCTGTCGGAAACCATTTCGCACTGGACACCGTACAAGAACGACATTTCCGTCACCGTCTCGAAAGTGCCTGCGTTCCTGCGCGATATCGACGCCATCGTCTCAGCGCATTACCCGGACTATGAAGTGGTGTGGTACGGCCATATTGGTGACGGCAACCTGCACCTGAACATCCTCAAGCCTGAGCATATGAGCAAGGACGACTTCTTCGCTTCGTGTGCCAAGGTCAACAAGTGGGTGTTCGAGATCGTCGAGCGTTACAACGGGTCGATTTCTGCCGAGCATGGCGTGGGCATGACCAAGCGCGACTACCTGGGCTACAGCCGTTCCCCCGAAGAAATCGCCTGCATGAAGGCAATAAAGGCCGTGTTCGACCCTAACGGCATCATGAATCCGGGTAAGATCTTCGCACCTGAATAAAAAGCAGTATCCAGAAGGAGTCGGCCATGAGTTACCAGCACCAGTACGTAGACGGCACGCGCATTCACTTCCCCCTGGGCAAGGTGGTGTGCATCGGCCGTAACTATGCCGAGCATGCCAAGGAACTGGACAACCCGATCCCCACCGAGCCGCTGCTGTTCATCAAGCCAGGCAGCTGCGTGGTGCCGGCCGAAGGTGGCTTCAAGATCCCGGCCGAGCGTGGGTCGGTGCACTATGAGGTTGAAATTGCCGTGCTGCTGGGCAAGCCGCTGTCGACCCACCCGAGCGAGGAAGAGGTGCTGGACGCCATTTCCGGTTACGCACCGGCTCTGGACCTGACCCTGCGCGACGTGCAGGCCAAACTGAAGGAAAAGGGCCTGCCTTGGGAGCTGGCCAAGTGCTTTGACGGCGCTTGCGTGCTGCCACCGTTCGTCTCGGCCGCCAGCTTCGAGGACGTGACAGACATCCCGGTGCGCCTGACCGTGAACGGCGAAGTACGCCAGGATGGTAATAGCGCGATGATGCTGAACCCGATCGTGCCGATGATTCAGTACATGGCAGCGCATTTCTCGCTACAAGCGGGGGATGTGATCCTCACCGGTACCCCGGCTGGCGTCGGGCCGTTCAATGTCGGTGACGAGCTGGTGCTGGAGCTGCCGGGTGTGAGCCGCTTCGAAAGCCGGGTGCTTTGACTCGAAACCGCGTCGCTTTCTTCGCGGGTAAACCCGCTCCTACAGGGGTTGCACAGGGCCTTGAACACTGTGCAGTACCTTGGGCACGGGTTTACCGGCGAAGAGGCCGGCCCTGTTTACCGATTTTTCACACCCAATCCGGATAATGCGCGCACCTACGCCCATTTTCCCAGGATCACCGCATGCCATCCTCCTCCAGCGCCCCGGCAACTCCCAAGCGTCGCTTCTACCTGCGCTGGCCCTTCGGCCTGGCCGTGGCGGCGGTGATTGGCTATGGCGTGGCCGTGGCCATGCACTGGGATGACCGCGGTGCACTGTGGGTAAAAGAAAGCTTCGAAAGCACCGCCGAGCGCAGCGAAAGCGTGTGGCTGCCGGATTACCAGGTGGACATCGACGCCAAACCGCTGCCGGGCATGGACGATGATGAAGCCTCGGATGTGGCCTTCAACCCGCAGACCCGCACGCTGTTCGCGGTCATGGGCAAGAACCCGTTCCTGGTCGAGCTGAGCCTGGAGGGCGATGTACTGCGCAAGATCCTGCTCAACGGCTGGAACAACCCCGAGGGCGTCGCGGTGCTGGAAGACGGCAACCTGGCCATCACCGACGAGCGCCTGCACGATCTGACCGTGGTCAAGGTGGACGCGCAGACCACCGCACTGAATCACGACGACTTCCCGAGCTACGACCTGGGCCCGTCGGTCAAGAGCAACAAGGGCTTCGAGGCCATCGCCTGGGACCCGCTGCGCCAGCGCCTGATCATTGGCGAGGAGCGCCCGCCCAAGCTGTACACCTGGAACACCGATGGCCGCAGCCCGCTCAAGGGTGAGAAGCAGCCGTTGCCTAGCGATGAACTCGACTTGCGCAACCTGTCTGCGCTGGGTGTCGACCCGCGTACTGGCCACTTGCTGGTGCTTTCGGCCGACTCCAACATGCTGCTGGAGCTGGACGAGCAGGGCCAGCAAGTCAGCTTCATGACGCTGCTGGGCGGCTTCAACGGGCTTGAAGGCACCATTCCGCGGGCGGAAGGGGTGGCCATGGACGACAAGGGCACCTTGTACATGGTCAGCGAGCCGGCGCTTTTCTATCGATTCCAAAAAAACTGACAACATCATCAGATTTGCCTGACGCTTGCATTAAGCTTTGCTTCAGCCATTCATGATTAGATTCGCCATCCTTGTGTCGAGTCTGTCCCTATGCGTCGTTTTGTTCGCCTGTTCCTTGTTCTGGCTGCCCTTGGTCTGCTGCTGCTTGGCTGGGCCGGGCAGGAGTTTCGCCTGTTCGAGCGTGGCTGGTTCAATCTCAAGACCTGGTGGCAGCCTGTGGAGCGCAGCATTGGCCTGGATCGCTACCGGGTGGTGCTGGAGGCGCAACCGATCGAAGGGCTGGATGATGACATTTCGGCGCTGACCTACGACCCCGACCGCAAAACCCTCTTCACGGTCACCAACGCCCGTTCGGAGCTGATCGAGCTGTCGCTGGATGGCCGTATCCTGCGCCGTGTGCCGCTGACTGGCTTCGGCGACCCGGAGGCTGTGGAGTACGTTGGGCCAAACAGCTATGTGATCACCGACGAGCGTCAGCAACGGCTGATTCGCGTACGTTTGGAAGACGACACGATGTTTCTCGATGCCGGTGATGCCGAACAGCTGACGTTGGGTATTGGCCTCAATGGCAACAAAGGCTTCGAGGGCCTGGCGTACGATTCGGCGGGCAAGCGCCTGTTCGTGGCGAAGGAGCGTGACCCGATGCTGATCTATGAGGTGCATGGCTTCCCGCATGACAATCCGGAAAAGCCCTACGCCGTGCATGTGGTGCAGGACCGCAAGCGCGATTCACGGTTGTTTGTGCGGGACTTGTCGAGCTTGCAGTTCGATGAACGCAGCGGGCATTTGCTGGCGTTGTCGGACGAGTCGCGGTTGGTGCTGGAGCTGGATGTACAGGGCCAGCCGCTGAGTACCTTGTCGTTGCGCAAGGGTTTCCAGGGGTTGCAGGCGACGGTGCCGCAGGCGGAGGGGATTGCGATGGATGAAGCGGGGACCATTTACCTGGTCAGTGAGCCGAACCTGTTCTATGTGTTCAAGCAGCCGGCTGACTGATCGCCTGTCAGGGCCTGTTCGCGGGTAAACCCGCTCCTACAGGGATCGCCACGGTTCCAGGCCTGTGGGGTACCTTGTAGGAGCGGGTTTACCCGCGAAGGGTTTTACTCGGCCTTCAGGCTCTTCACGCCCTCAGCGGTGCCCAGCAGCAGCAGATCCGCCGGCCGCGCCGCGAACAGGCCGTTGGTCACCACGCCGACGATGGCGTTGATCTGCGCTTCCAGCTCCACCGGGTTGGTGATCTGCAGGTTGTACACATCCAGGATCACGTTGCCGTTGTCGGTGACCACGCCTTCACGGTACACCGGGTCGCCACCCAGCTTCACCAGCTGACGCGCCACGTGGCTGCGGGCCATGGGGATCACTTCGACCGGCAGCGGGAAGGCCCCCAGTACCGGCACCAGCTTGCTGCCGTCGGCGATGCAGATGAAGGTCTTGGCCACGGCCGCGACGATCTTTTCGCGGGTCAGCGCTGCGCCGCCGCCCTTGATCAGGTGCAGGTGTGCGTCGCTCTCGTCAGCACCGTCCACGTAAAACTCAAGCTCGCTGACGCTGTTCAGTTCGTAGACCGGGATGCCATGGCCCTTCAGGCGCTGGGCAGTGGCTTCGGAGCTGGCGACTGCGCCGTCGAACGCGGTCTTGTGCTGAGCCAGGGCATCGATGAAGAAGTTGGCGGTCGAACCGGTACCGACGCCTACGACGCTCTTTTCATCCAGCTTGGGCAGAATGAAGTCGACAGCGGCCTGGGCGACGGCCTGTTTGAGTTGGTCCTGGGTCATGCGGGCTCCGGAAGGGGCAGGGCGGTTTCAAAGTTGCCTAGTATAACGGCTCGCACGGCTTTGCTGTGGTCGCCCGACGTAGCGCTGGGGTAGACTCCCAGCCCTCGTCCCGCGGCCCAGTGATGCTTTCCCGATGCTCGAACAGTACGTCAAGAAGATCCTCACCTCGCGCGTCTATGACGTTGCCGTCGAAACCCCGTTGCAGAGCGCCGGGCAGCTGAGCAAGCGCCTGGGCAACCAGATTCTGCTCAAGCGCGAAGACCTGCAGCCAGTATTCTCGTTCAAGATCCGCGGCGCCTATAACAAACTGGCCCAGCTGAGCCCGGAAGAACTGGCCCGTGGCGTGGTCACCGCCTCGGCCGGCAACCACGCCCAAGGCCTGGCCCTGGCCGCGCGCGAAATGGGCATCAAGGCCACCATCGTGATGCCCAAGACTACTCCGGAGATCAAGGTCGAAGGCGTGCGCTCGCGCGGTGGCAAGGTGGTGCTGCATGGCGACTCGTTCCCTGAGGCACTGGCCTACTCGCTGAAACTGGTCGATGAAAAGGGCTTCGTCTACGTTCACCCTTACGACGATCCGCACACCATCGCCGGGCAGGGCACCGTCGCCATGGAAATCCTGCGCCAACACCCTGGC
This sequence comes from Pseudomonas sp. GW823-FHT05G12, assembly GCF_058795575.1. NCBI lineage: Bacteria > Pseudomonadati > Pseudomonadota > Gammaproteobacteria > Pseudomonadales > Pseudomonadaceae > Pseudomonas > Pseudomonas sp. GW823-FHT05G12. Next base: position 5,763,385 of record NZ_CM179501.1, on the reverse strand, counting down.
CGGCTGGATGCGATCTTCGTGCCGGTGGGCGGTGGCGGCCTGATCGCCGGCATTGCTGCCTACGTGAAGTACCTGCGCCCGGAAATCAAGGTAATCGGTGTCGAGCCGGACGATTCCAACTGCCTGCAGGCGGCCATGGCTGCCGGTGAGCGTGTGGTGCTGCCGCAGGTCGGGCTGTTCGCCGATGGCGTGGCGGTGGCGCAGATTGGCCAGCACACGTTCGATATCTGCCGCCACCATGTGGACGAAGTCGTCACTGTCAGTACCGATGAAATCTGTGCAGCAATCAAGGATATCTACGACGATACCCGCTCGATCACCGAGCCTGCTGGCGCGCTGGGTGTGGCGGGTATCAAGAAGTACGTCGAGCTATACGGCGTCAGCGGCCAGACCCTGGTGGCCATCGACTCCGGTGCCAACGTCAATTTCGATCGCCTGCGCCATGTGGCCGAGCGTGCCGAGCTGGGCGAGAAGCGCGAGGCGATCATCGCCGTGACCATCCCTGAGCGCCCGGGTAGCTTCAAGGCCTTCTGCGAGGCTATCGGCAAGCGTCAGATCACCGAGTTCAACTACCGCAAGCACACCTCTGACGAAGCGCATATCTTCGTTGGGGTGCAGACCCACCCGGAAAACGACCCGCGCGCGGCGCTGGTGCAGCAACTGACCGAGCAGGGCTTCCCGGTTACCGATCTGACCGACAACGAACTGGCCAAGCTGCATATTCGTCATATGGTCGGCGGCCACTCGGCCGGTGCCAGCGACGAAATGGTGCTGCGCTTCGAATTCCCCGAGCGGCCAGGGGCACTGTTCAACTTCCTCAACAAGCTGGGCGGGCGCTGGAACATCTCGATGTTCCACTACCGCAACCACGGTGCGGCTGACGGGCGCGTAGTGGCGGGGCTGCAGGTGCCGGAGGACGAACGTCACCTGGTGCCGGCAGCGCTGGCCAAGATCGGTTACCCGTACTGGGACGAGACCGAAAACCCGGCCTACAAACTGTTCCTGGGCTGAGCGGCTAAGCTAGGGCTGATGGCCCTTTCGCGGGCTTGCCCGCTCCCACAGGTACTGCGCAGGCCTCAAGGCCTGAAATACCTTGGCAGGAGCGGGTAAGCCCGCGAAGAAGCTACCGCAAAATGCCAGTTTAAGGACGACCGAGAGATGGAACACCTGACCACGCTCAAGACCGTGCACATCATCGCCACCGCGCTGCTGCTTCTGGGCGCCCTGGGCCTGGCGATCTGGACCTGGCGCGCTCGCCGTCAGGGCGATGCCGAAGCCTACGCCAAGCTGCTGCGCCGGCCGTTGGTGTTTGTCTGGCTGGTGATGGGCCTGTGCCTGGTGAGCATGCCGTTCACCGGCTGGTGGCTGGTACATCTGGTGGGCTGGCCACTGGGGCAGACCTGGGTGTTGGCATCCAGTGTCATCTATACCTTTGGTGCGTTTGCCGTGTGGTGGCTACTGGTGCGGCTGAACCGGCTGCGCAAGGCCGAGGTGGTGGGGTTGCGGTTTACCTTGGCGCTGGCGGTATTCAGTGGGGTTTGCTTCCTGTCCATTGCCGGGCTGATGGGGGCCAAGCCGGTCTGACAGCCTTGTGCTGATTGTGCCGGCCTATTCGCGGGTGAACCCGCTCCTACAGGTACAGCGCAGCCCTCAAGGCCTGTGGTGATTCCTGTGGGAGCGGGCGTGCCCGCGAAAAGACCGGCACGGGAAAACCTCAATCCCGCAGCGAGATCACCGGCCACCCACGCTTATCCGCCTCGGCCCGCAGGTCCGGGGCCGGGTCCACTGCCACTGCATGCGTCACCCGCTGCAACAACGGCAGGTCATTCATCGAGTCGCTATAGAAGTAGCTGTCCTCAAGATCAAAGCCGTTCTCCAGCATCCAGCGCTCCAGCCGCGTCACTTTGCCTTCACGGAAACACGGTATATCGGTACTACGCCCGGTATAGCGGCCGTCGCGCACCTCGCATTCGGTTGCCAGCAACACCCGCACCCCCAGGCGCCGGGCGATCGGTGCGGTGACGAAGCGGTTGGTAGCGGTGATGATCACCAGCTGGTCGCCCGCCTCGCGGTGCTGCTGCAGTAAGGCCAGGGCCTTGGGCAGGACGATGGGCTCGATGCAGTCGCGCATGAAGTCGCGGTGCCATTCGTCGAGCCGGGCCATGGGTGTTGCCGCCAGGATCTCCATGGAAAAGGCCAGGTAGGCCTGCAGGTCCAGGGTGCCATTGAGGTAATCCTGGTAGAAGCTGTCGTTGCGTTGCTTGTAGGCGACCGGGTCGAGAATGCCGCGCTCGCAAAGATAGTCACCCCAGGCATGGTCGCTGTCGCCACCGAGGAGGGTATTGTCCAGGTCGAATAAAGCCAGGCGCATCGCGGTCACTCGCATCAGCCACAGGGTAGGCCCGCAGAATACGCAGTTTTCACGCAGCTGCACATAAGCTTGGCGGGCGCGTTGCTGCGCTCGCAAGCTTTGTGGAACAATGCGTTGACATGCGTTTGCGAGGTTGCTGCCGTGATCGACCCGGATGGTTTTCGCCCCAATGTCGGGATCATTCTCACGAATGATGCCGGGCAGGTGCTATGGGCTCGACGGATCAACCAGGATGCCTGGCAATTCCCCCAGGGTGGTATCAACCCTGACGAGACGCCGGAAGACGCCCTGTACCGCGAGCTGAACGAAGAAGTTGGCCTTGAACGCGACGATGTAGAAATTCTTGCCTGCACCCGTGGCTGGTTGCGTTATCGTTTACCCCAGCGATTGGTACGTACCCACAGCCAGCCGCTGTGCATCGGCCAGAAGCAGAAGTGGTTCCTGCTGCGCCTGGTTAGCAACGAACAACGGGTGCGGATGGACCTGACCGGCAAGCCGGAATTCGACGGCTGGCGCTGGGTGAGCTATTGGTATCCGCTGGGCCAGGTTGTGACATTCAAGCGCGAGGTGTACCGGCGCGCCCTGAAAGAGCTAGCACCGCGTCTGTTGACGCGCGACTGACGACGGAGTTCGACCCCGAGCCATGCTCAATACGCTGCGCAAGATCGTCCAGGAAGTAAACTCCGCCAAAGATCTCAAGTCGGCGTTGGGGATCATTGTCTTGCGCGTCAAGGAAGCCATGGGCAGCCAGGTCTGCTCGGTCTACCTGCTCGACCCGGAAACCAACCGCTTCGTGCTGATGGCTACCGAAGGCCTGAACAAGCGCTCCATCGGCAAGGTCAGCATGGCCCCCAACGAAGGCCTGGTTGGCCTGGTCGGTACCCGGGAAGAGCCGCTGAACCTGGAAAACGCCGCCGACCACCCGCGTTACCGCTACTTTGCCGAAACCGGCGAAGAGAAATTCGCCTCCTTCCTGGGTGCGCCGATCATTCACCACCGCCGTGTGGTCGGGGTACTGGTCATCCAGCAAAAGGAGCGCCGTCAGTTCGACGAGGGCGAGGAAGCCTTCCTGGTCACCATGAGCGCCCAGCTTGCCGGGGTTATCGCCCACGCCGAGGCTACCGGCTCGATCCGTGGCCTGGGCCGTCAGGGCAAAGGTATTCAGGAAGCGCGCTTCGTGGGTGTGCCGGGTTCGCCTGGTGCCGCGGTGGGGCGCGCGGTGGTGATGTTGCCGCCGGCCGACCTGGAAGTGGTCCCGGACAAGACAGTCGATGACATCGACGCCGAACTCAAGCTGTTCCAGAACGCCCTGGAAGGTGTGCGCGACGACATGCGCAAGCTTTCGGCCAAACTGGCCACCCAGCTGCGCCCGGAAGAGCGTGCGCTGTTCGACGTCTATCTGATGATGCTTGAAGACGCAGCCCTGGGCGGTGAGGTGACCGAGGTCATCAAGACCGGCCAGTGGGCCCAGGGCGCCCTGCGCCAGGTGGTTGGTGAGCACGTCAACCGCTTCGAGCTGATGGACGACGACTACCTGCGTGAGCGTGCCTCCGACGTCAAGGACCTGGGGCGCCGCCTTTTGGCCTACCTGCAGGAAGCGCGCTCGCAGTCGCTGGTGTATGCCGACAACACCATCCTGGTCAGTGAGGAACTGACACCGGCCATGCTCGGTGAAGTGCCGGAAGGCAAGCTGGTCGGCCTGGTCTCGGTACTCGGCTCGGGCAACTCCCACGTCGCCATTCTCGCGCGGGCCATGGGCATCCCCACGGTGATGGGCCTGGTCGACCTGCCATACTCCAAGGTCGACGGTATTGAACTGATCGTCGACGGCTACAAGGGCGAGGTGTTCACCAACCCCAGCGAAGTGTTGCGCAAGCAGTACAGCGAAGTGGTCGAGGAGGAACGCCAGCTGGCCCAAGGGCTGGATGCACTGCGCGAACTTCCGTGCGTCACCCCCGACGGCCATCGCATGCCCCTGTGGGTCAACACCGGCCTGCTCGCTGACGTGGCCCGTGCCCAGCAGCGCGGTGCCGAAGGGGTAGGCCTGTACCGCACTGAAGTGCCGTTCATGATCAACCAGCGCTTCCCCAGTGAGAAAGAGCAGCTGGCCATCTACCGTGAGCAGCTGGCGGCCTTCCACCCGCTGCCGGTGACCATGCGTACCCTCGACATCGGTGGTGACAAGGCACTGTCGTACTTCCCCATCAAGGAAGAAAACCCGTTCCTTGGCTGGCGCGGCATCCGCGTCACCCTCGACCACCCGGAAATCTTCCTGGTGCAGACCCGCGCCATGCTCAAGGCCAGCGAGGGCCTGAACAACCTGCGCATCCTGCTGCCGATGATTTCCGGCATTCACGAGCTGGAAGAGGCGCTGCACCTGATCCACCGAGCCTGGGGTGAAGTGCGTGACGAAGGTACCGATGTACCGATGCCACCAGTGGGTGTGATGGTGGAAATTCCAGCGGCTGTGTACCAGACCAAGGAATTGGCGCGGCAGGTGGACTTCCTGTCGGTAGGCTCCAACGACCTGACCCAGTACCTGCTGGCGGTGGACCGCAACAACCCGCGGGTCGCCGACCTGTACGATTACCTGCACCCGGCGGTACTGCAGGCGCTGAACACGGTGGTGCGCGACGCCCATGGCGAAGGCAAGCCGGTGAGCATCTGCGGCGAGATGGCCGGTGACCCGGCGGCGGCGGTCCTGTTGATGGCCATGGGCTTCGACAGCCTGTCGATGAACGCCACCAACCTGCCGAAGGTGAAGTGGATGCTGCGCCAGATCAATATGGGCAAGGCCAAGGAACTGCTGGCCGAGGCCTTGAGCCATGACAACCCGCAGGTTATCCACAGCTCGCTGCAACTGGCGCTGAAGAACCTTGGGTTGGCGCGGATGATTGGGCCTGGGGCTAATAAAACCCTGTGAGGGTGATGCTGCCTGTGCCGGCCTCTTCGCGGGTGAACCCGCTCCTACAACCGACCAGCGCCTAAACCCCCGATGTGTGTCACCCGATTATTGTAGGAGCGGGTTTACCCGCGAATACGATGGCGGCGGCAACGGTGAACGGGTGGTGGAGATTGGCCAGCAGGTCCGGCCTCTTCGCGGGTGAACCCGCTCCTACAACGGCCTGTGTCCAACCTCAGATGTGTGTACGTGGTAGGAGCGGGTTTACCCGCGAAGAGGCCCGAACAGACAACATCAAATACTCAGACCAACAACTCAATTTCCCCCAAATGCCCGCCAAAAGGCCCGAAACTGCGCTCAACCAGCCGCCTTTGCCCCTGATCATCCACAATCAGCACTGTACTCGCCCGGGTCCCGTAATTCTGGCTGGCGATGAAGACGCTCGACAGCAACTTCTCGGTCGCCAACCCCACGCCTGTCTCGGGTAGGTCTCCATCAGCCGCGGGCTCGTTATCCGCGAGTAAAGCCAGCAGCCTGTGCGGCTCCGGCGTGTCCAGCAGGTTTTCCAGCCCGTCACGTGCCTTCACCAGCTTCGGCCACGGTGTATCCAGCCCGGCGTTCGAAAGCCCGTAAACCCCAGCCTTCAGCAGGCGCGGCGTGGCCTCACGGGCATGCAGATAACCCAGTTGCTGCCCATCACCCACCAGCAGGTTGAACCCCGAGTACTGCCCGCTACGGCTGGCCACCTGGTCCAGGTAAGCCTCGACCCCTAGCTCGCCCTGCAGAAACGCCGCCACCAGCTCACCCCGCGAGCGGGGCCCCTGCGCCTGGGCCGGGTCGCGGATGTTGGTCAGCGCGGCAAAGCGCCCCTGTGGTCCTACGCCCAGCCAGGTACCGCCTGCCTCCAGGTCGCGCCCGGCATGCACCCCAGGTGCATCCTCCCAGGCCGCCAGGGGCTGAGTGGGGCGGGCATAGAATTCGTCGCGGTTGGCCGCCACGATCAGCGGCAGGGTGTGCCCCGGCCGCCAGGCAAATACGATCAGGCACATAGGTTGGGCCTCTGTGTTTTTTGGTCACTGTACCCACAGCAACGATGCGGATCCATCCTGACACAGAGTTCACTAGAGCCCCGAGCCCGGCTTCCGTTACCATGCCGGATTGATTTCTAGGGGACGCCGAATGGAATTCGTGCTCTATCTGTTGTTGGGCGCCTGTGCCGGTGTGCTGGCCGGGCTGTTCGGCGTGGGCGGCGGCATCATCATCGTGCCGGTGCTGGTGTTCAGCTTTACCCTGCAGGGTTTCGACGCTTCGGTGCTGACCCACCTGGCCGTCGGCACGTCACTGGCCACCATCGTCTTCACCTCGATCAACGCCGTGCGGGAGCACCACCGCAAGCGCGCGGTGCAATGGCCGATCTTCATCTGGATGACCATCGGCATCCTCCTGGGGGCCGGTGTCGGTGCCAAGACCGCTTCGCTGATCCAGGGCCCACTGCTGCAGAAGATCATCGGTGTGTTCGCCCTGGTCATCGCCGCCCAGATGGCCCTTGACCTCAAACCCAAGGCCAGCCGTGGCGTCCCCGGTAAACCTGGGCTGATCGGTGCAGGTGGCGTGATTGGCTGGGCCTCGGCCATTTTCGGCATTGGCGGTGGTTCGCTGACGGTGCCGTTCCTCACCTGGCGTAGCCTGCCCATGCAGCAAGCAGTGGCCACGTCATCGGCCTGCGGCCTGCCGATTGCTGTGGCCAGTGCCCTGAGCTTCATGCTGCTGGGTTGGCACGAGGAGCACCTGCCGCCCCACAGCCTGGGTTACGTGTACCTGCCGGCGCTGGTCGGCATTGCCGTGACCAGCATGTTCTTCGCCCGCTTCGGCGCGCGCCTGGCGCACAAGCTGTCGCCCCGTTTGTTGAAACGCCTGTTCGCAGCCCTGCTGTTCTGTGTCGGCCTCAGCTTTTTGATTTGAATCGAGAGGAAGTTCCATGCTGCCTTACCCGCAGATAGACCCCGTGGCCTTGGCCATCGGGCCGCTGAAAATCCATTGGTACGGCCTGATGTACCTGATCGGCATCGGCGGTGCCTGGCTGCTGGCCTCACGCCGGCTGAACCGCTTCGACCCCACCTGGAGCCGCGAGAAGCTGTCCGACCTGGTGTTCTGGCTGTCGATGGGGGTGATTGTCGGCGGGCGCCTGGGCTATGTGCTGTTCTACGACTTGCACGCCTACCTGGCCAATCCGACGCTGATCTTCGAGGTATGGAAAGGCGGTATGTCGTTCCACGGCGGCTTCATCGGCGTGATGCTGGCGGCCTTGTGGTTCGGCAAGCGCAACAACAAGTCGTTCTTCGAGCTGATGGACTTCGTCGCCCCGCTGGTACCGATTGGCCTGGGTGCCGGGCGTATCGGCAACTTCATCAACGCCGAACTGTGGGGCAAACCCACCGACGTGCCATGGGCGATGATCTTCCCGCCGTTCAGCGATCCGGCCCAGTTGCCGCGCCACCCGTCGCAGCTCTACCAGTTCGCCCTTGAGGGCGTGGCGCTGTTCGTCATCCTGTGGCTGTTCTCGCGCAAGCCACGGCCGACCATGGCGGTGTCAGGCATGTTTGCGCTGTTCTACGGTATCTTCCGCTTCATCGTCGAATTCGTGCGGGTGCCGGATGCCCAACTGGGTTACATCGCCTGGGGCTGGCTGACCATGGGTCAGATTCTCTGTGTGCCGATGATCCTGGCTGGCCTCGGTCTGATCTGGTGGGCTTATAATCGCAAGCCCACGGCGAAACCCGCCTGATTAATCCCACGGCAGGGGCGATCCCCCTGCCGTTTTTGCTACAGGTAAGCCATGAAACAGTATCTGGACCTGGTCCGCGACGTCATTGAGAACGGCACGTTGCAGGGAAACCGCACCGGCATCCGCACCATCAGCCTGCCGGGCGCGATGCTGCGTTTCGACCTGCAGAAGGGCTTTCCGGCCATTACCACGCGCAAGCTGGCGTTCAAGTCGGCGATCGGTGAAATGGTCGGTTTCCTGCGTGGCGTGAAGAACGCCGGTGAGTTCCGCGAGCTGGGTTGCAAGGTCTGGGACCAGAACGCCAACGAAAACGCCCAGTGGCTGGCCAACCCGTTCCGCCAGGGCCATGACGACCTGGGCGAGATCTATGGCGTGCAATGGCGCCAGTGGCCGGGCTACAAGCGCATCCCGCTGAGCAACCCGGCGGCCATCGAAATGGCCGAGCAAGCCGGTTTCCGCCGCATTGCCCAGGACGAAGAGGACGGCGTCGCGTTCGTCATCCTGTACAAGGCGATCGACCAGGTGCGCCAGTGCCTGGACACCATCGCCAACGACCCGGGTAGCCGCCGCATCCTGTTCCACGGCTGGAACTGCGCGCAACTGGACGAAATGGCACTGCCACCGTGTCACTTGCTGTACCAGTTCCACCCGAATGTCGAGACCAGGGAAATTTCCCTGACCCTCTACATCCGCTCCAATGACCTGGGGCTGGGCACGCCGTTCAACCTCACCGAAGGCGCGGCGCTGCTGTCGCTGTTTGGCCGCCTGACCGGCTATACACCGCGCTGGTTCACCTACTTCATCGGCGATGCCCATGTGTATGAAAACCACCTGGACATGCTCAACGAGCAGCTCAAGCGCGAGCCGCTGGAAGCGCCGAAGCTGGTCATCAGCGACCGTGTGCCGTCGTTTGCCGAGACTGGTAAATACGAGCCGGAGTGGCTAGAGAAGATCGAACCGAGTGATTTCTGGCTGGAAGGCTATGAGCACCATGCGCCGATGACAGCGCCGATGGCGGTCTGATAGATCTTCATTGTTCGAACTGGCCTCTTCGCGGGTGAACCCGCTCCTACGGGGTACTGCACAGGCCTAAGTCCTGCGCGGTCCATGTAGGAGCGGGTTCACCCGCGAAGCTTCTGGCTTAATGCCCATGACTCCGCCCCACATGCGAATGCTCGGTATCCGGCACCGATACCGCCCCGTTCGTCTCCAGTTGCTGCAAGATCGCGCATTCACTCCCCTGCGCGTTGCAGCGCCGCCGCAGCTCCACCAGCTGCTCCTGCAATGCCACCAGGCCATCGATCCGCGCCTGAACATGCTCGATATGCTCGTCGATCAGCGCATTGACGCTGCCGCACGCGTCGGCGGGGCTGTCGCGCAGGCGTAGCAGGCTGCGAATTTCGTCCAGGGTCATGTCCAGCGTGCGACAGTTGCGGATGAAGGTCAGCCGCTCCACATGGGCCTGGGTGTACAACCGGTAGTTGCCCTCGCTGCGCGCCGGCTCCGGCAGCAGGTTTTCACGCTCGTAGTAGCGGATGGTTTCCACCGCGCAGTCGGTGGCTTTGGCCAGTTCTCCGATCTTCATCGCGAAATCTCCAGCAAGTGGCTTGACCCTATAGTGGCTACAGGGTGTTCACTTGGCAACAGGCTCAATTTAAGGATGACCCCATGAACCAGCCTGTCAGCCACGAACACAAGCATCCGCACGATCACGCTCATGGTGATGACGACCATGGCCATGCTGCCCACGGCCACAGCTGCTGCGGCGCCAAAGCCGCGCCGCCGCTGGTGCAACTGAGCGAAACGGCCAGTGCCCAGGCACAACTCAGCCGTTTCCGCATCGAGGCCATGGACTGCCCCACCGAGCAGACCCTGATTCAGGACAAACTGAGCAAGCTGGCCGGTATCGAACAGCTGGAATTCAACCTGATCAACCGCGTGCTTGGCGTGCGCCACACCTTGGACGGCACCGCCGATATCGAGCGGGCTATCGACAGCCTGGGCATGAAGGCCGAGCCGATTGCCGCCCAGGACGACGGCAGCGCCAGCGTGCCACAACCGGCCAAGGCCCGCTGGTGGCCACTGGCATTGTCGGGCGTCGCCGCGATCGCCGCCGAAATCGTGCACTTTGCTGCACTGGCCCCTGAGTGGGTGGTAGCGGGACTGGCGCTTGCCGCGATCCTCGGTTGCGGCCTGGGTACCTACAAGAAGGGCTGGATTGCCCTGAAAAACCGTAACCTCAACATCAATGCGCTGATGAGTATCGCCGTAACGGGGGCCGTATTGATCGGCCAGTGGCCGGAAGCGGCTATGGTGATGGTGCTGTTCACCGTTGCCGAACTGATCGAAGCGCGCTCGCTGGACCGTGCGCGCAATGCCATCGGCGGGTTGATGCAACTGACCCCGGACATGGCTACGGTGCAGCAGGCCGATGGCCAGTGGCGCGAGCTGGAAGTGCGTGAGGTGGCCATCGGCGCACTGGTGCGGGTGCGCCCCGGTGAGCGCATCGGCCTGGACGGTGAAGTGACCAGCGGGCAATCCAGCGTCGATCAGGCGCCGATTACCGGCGAAAGCCTGCCTGTGGAGAAGGGGGTGGGCGACAAGCTGTTCGCTGGCACCATCAACCAGGCGGGGGCGCTGGAGTTTCGCGTCACCGCCGCTGCCGGGCAGTCGACCCTGGCGCGGATCATCAAGGCTGTGGAGGAAGCGCAGGGCGCGCGGGCGCCTACCCAACGCTTCGTCGACCGTTTCTCGCGTATCTACACCCCGGTGGTATTCGCCATTGCCCTGGCCGTGGCGCTGTTACCCCCGCTGTTCATGGCTGGCGCCTGGTTCGACTGGGTTTACCGCGCCTTGGTGCTGCTGGTGGTGGCCTGCCCCTGCGCGCTGGTGATCTCGACCCCGGTGACCATCGTCAGTGGCCTGGCCGCCGCTGCGCGCAAAGGCATCCTGATCAAGGGTGGCGTGTACCTGGAGGGTGGCCGCCACCTGGATTTCCTGGCCCTGGACAAGACCGGCACCATCACCCATGGCAAGCCGGTGCAGACCGACGCCAAGGTGCTGGCGCCGCTGTTCGAAGACCGTGCGCAAGCCTTGGCGGCCAGCCTGGGCGAGCGTTCGGACCACCCGGTGTCCCGCGCCATTGCCGAGTTCGGCAAGCAGCAAGGCCTGGCCTTGAGCGAGGTCAGTGACTTCGCCGCCCTGGCCGGGCGTGGCGTGCGTGGTGTCATCGCCGGTGAGGTCTACCACTTGGGCAACCACCGCCTGGTCGAGGAACTGGGGCTGTGTTCGCCAGCGCTGGAGGCCCAACTGGATGCGCTGGAGCGCCAGGGCAAGACCGTGGTCCTGCTGCTCGACCGATCCGGCCCTCTGGCACTGTTCGCCGTGGCCGACACGGTCAAGGACAGCAGCCGTCAGGCGATCGCCGAATTGCATCAACTGGGTATCAAGACTGTCATGCTGACCGGTGACAATCCGCATACTGCGCAGGCCATTGCCGCCGTGGTGGGGATCGACCGCGCCGAGGGCAACCTGTTGCCGGCCGACAAGCTGAGAACCATTGAGGCGTTGTACGCCCAGGGCCATCGGGTGGGCATGGTCGGTGACGGCATCAACGACGCCCCAGCGCTGGCCCGCGCCGAAATCGGTTTTGCCATGGCTGCTGCCGGCACCGACACCGCCATCGAGACGGCCGATGTGGCGCTGATGGACGATGACTTGCGCAAAATCCCGGCCTTCGTCAGGCTGTCGCGCCAAAGTGCGGCGATTCTCATGCAGAACATCGTCCTGGCGTTGGGCATCAAGGCGATATTTCTGGCGATCACCTTCGCCGGCATGGCCACGATGTGGATGGCGGTGTTCGCTGATATGGGCGTGAGCTTGCTGGTGGTGTTCAACGGCTTGCGCCTTTTGCGCAAATAGAGGACGTACATGCTGAGTTCCGAGCTGAAGGCCTTCTACATGGTGGCCCGTCTGGGCAGCATCACCCAGGCGGCGAAGAAGCTTGGCCTCAGCCAGCCCACGGTGACCACGCAGATCCGCAGCCTGGAAGGCCAGTACGCCGTGGAGCTGTTCTACCGCGGCGGGCGGCGCCTGGTGTTGAGCGAGGAGGGCTTACGCTTGCTGCCGATGGTCAAGGCGCTGCTGCAGCAGGAAGCCGACATCGAGTTCGAACTGCGCAACAGTGGCCAGGCCCAGGGCAGCCTGCGCATTGCTGCCACTGCGCCTTACTACATTCTCGACCTGGTCAAGATCTATCGCGAACGCCTGCCGCAGGTTGAAGTGGCGGTGGAGATCGGCAACTCGCAGCAGGTGCTGGAAATGCTCGAGGATTACCGGGTGGACATTGCCGCGTCGTCGCAATGGGTGGAGGACGCACGGTTGGTGCGGCGGATACTGGGCACTGACCCTTTGGTGGTGGCGGTGCACCGCAACCATCCGCTGGCCCATCGCCAGACGGTGTCGATCGAGGTGGTGTCGGGGCATTGCCTGCTGATGCGCGAGAAGGGCTCGACCACACGCAAGCTGACCGAGCAGATGATGCAGGAGGCTGGGGTCAAGGCCAGCGCCATGATGGAAATCGGCAGCCGCGAGTCGATCCGCGAAGCGGTGCTGCGCAATATCGGCATCAGCGTGATTGCCCGCCATGAGGTGCCGCACAATCCCGAACTCCGGGTGCTGGCGCTGGAAAATGCGCCGGTGATGCATGAGTACCTGTATTGCCTGAAGGAGCGGCGCCAGGCCCGGTTGCCGGCGGCATTCCTGGGGGTGGCGCAGGAAGTGGCCGGTTCGCAGTTCTAGATTCGTGTTGGCTTGTTCGCGGGTAAACCCGCTCCTGCATTTCTGCGAACACGCATGCCTGCATTTTCCGCAAACACGCATTCCGTTGTAGGAGCGGGTTTACCCGCGAAGAGGCCGGTACAGGCCACTACTAAATCTACCTATACCACTATCACCGGCTTTTGCCTTAAAGCCACAGAACCTTCGCACAGCCTGCCTAGCATGGCCCCATCTCTTCGATGAGGCCATGCCATGAACCACACCACCCCCGGCGCACAGATTAAAGTGCGCAACATCCACAAGCGCTTCGGTGCCTTTACGGCGCTCAACGATGTCTCGCTGGACATCGCCGCGGGCGAACTGGTGTGCCTGCTCGGCCCATCCGGCTGTGGCAAGACCACGCTGCTGCGTTGCATTGCCGGCCTGGAGCGCCAGGATCGCGGTACGCTGTACATCGGCGAACGCGATATCTCCGATCTGTCCCCCCAGGCGCGGGACTACGGCATCCTGTTCCAGTCCTACGCGCTGTTTCCCAACCTTACCGTCGAAGCCAATATCGCCTATGGCCTGACGGGCAGTGGTCGCGAGCAGGCCCGTCAGCGGGTGGCCGAAATGCTCGAACTGGTTGGCCTGTCTGGCAGCGAGAAGAAGTACCCAGGCCAGCTCTCCGGTGGCCAGCAGCAACGTGTGGCCCTGGCCCGCGCGCTGGCACCGTCGCCATCGCTGCTGCTGCTCGATGAGCCGATGTCGGCGCTGGACGCCCGGGTGCGCGAGCACTTGTGCACCGAACTGCGTCAGCTGCAGCGCCAACTGGGCATCACCACGTTGATGGTTACCCACAACCAGGACGAGGCCATGTTGATGGCCGACCGCATTGCGGTGATGAACAACGGTCAGGTCGAGCAGTACGCCACCCCGCAGGAAATCTACGACCACCCGGCCACGCCGTTCGTGGCCGAGTTCGTCGGCCAGGGCAACTGGCTGCCGTTCCAGCGCCGCAGCGACAGCCATGCCCTGGTCGGCGACATGAACATGCGCCTGGCGCCGGGTTCAGCCCAGGCCAGCAGTGGCCGGCTGTTCTGCCGCCCGGAAGCAATCACGGTCAACCCGGTGGTGCACGAAGAGAACCTGTTCCCGGCCATGGTCCGCGAAATCACCTTCCTCGGTAACCGCTGCCGCATGAGCTTTGAACTCAAGGCCCTGCCAGGCCATGCCCTGCTGGCCGAGCTGGCCCCTGAGGCCATGCCGCGCCTGGGCTCGCAGGACATCTGGGTGGCGTTGCCGCCGCAGAGCCTGCAGGTGTTTGCCTGAGATGGCCGCGCCAATGTCCCTGCCGTTGAGCCAGGCCAAAGCCGCGCCGCGTGCTGGCATCGCCCTGGGTGACCGGCTGTTCGTCGTCGGCGGCAAGAGCCTGCTGCTGATCCTGTTGGTGCTGGCCGTGCTGATGCCGTTGCTGGCGATCTTCTGGCGTGGTTTCAGCGGTGAAGCGGGCCAGGGCGGTGGCTTGCTGGCGGCCCGTGAACTGTTCACCAGCGCCAGCTTCCATTGGCTGCTTGGCAACAGCCTGTCGGTGGCCTTCACCGTCGCGGCCATTGTGGTACCGCTGGCCTATTTGTTCGCCTTTGCCCTGCAACGCACGTTGATTCCGGCCAAGGGCCTGTGGCGGGGGATTTCGCTGCTGCCATTGCTGGCACCGTCGATGCTGCCGGCCATCGCCCTGGTCTACCTGTTTGGCAACCAGGGCCTGCTGCGTGGGTTGCTCAGCGACAATATCTACGGCTTCTGGGGCATCGTGCTGGGCGAGGCCATCTACACCTTCCCGCATGCGCTGATGATTCTGATGTCGGCACTGTCACTGGCCGATGCTCGCCTGTTCGATGCGGCCTCCAGTATGGGGGCAGGCTCGTGGCGTGCGTTCACCAGCATCACCTGGCCGGCCTCGCGCCAGGCGGTATTCGCGGCGTTTTGCCTGGTATTCACGCTGACTATCACAGACTTCGGTGTACCGGTCGTGGTGGGGGGCGACTATCAAGTGCTGGCGCTGGAAGCCTACAAGGCGGTGGTGGGCCAGCAACAGTTCGGCCGTGGCGCGCTGATCGGCATGGTGCTGCTGTTGCCGGCCCTGTTCAGCTTTACCGTCGACGCCTGGCTGCGTAGACGCCAGGGCGAGGCCATGGGTGGCCGTGCCCAGGTGTTCGAACCCAAGCCATCACGCGGCCGCGATGCCTGCTTCCTGACCATTGTGCTGCTGGTGTGCGCGGCGTTGCTGATGGTGATCGGTATGGCGGTGTACTCCTCGCTGGTCACTTTCTGGCCCTACAACCTGTCGTTGTCGCTGCGCCACTACATGTTCGAAGACACTGCCGGTGGCGGCTGGCTGGCCTACCGCAATAGCGTGACCATGGCCATTGGCACCGCGCTGATCGGCAGCATCGTGATCTTCACCGGTGCCTACCTGATGGAGAAGACCCAGGGCCAAGGCCTGCTCAACCATGCGCTGCGCCTGCTCAGCTTCATCCCCATGGCCGTGCCGGGCCTGGTACTGGGCCTGGGCTACGTATTCTTCTTCAACCTGAACGGCAACCCGCTGCATGTGCTGTACGGCGGCATGGGGTTGCTGGTGGTGTGCACCATTGCCCATTACCTGACCACCGCGCAGATGACCGCGACCACCGCCCTGCGCCAGCTCGACGGCGAGTTCGAGGCCGCCGCGCTGTCGCTGAAAGCGCCGTTGTACAAGCACTTCCTGCGCGTGACCGTGCCGATTTGCCTGCCGGCGCTGCTGGACATCATCCGCTACCTGTTCGTATCGGCAATGACCACCGTGTCGGCAGCGATTTTCCTGTACAGCCCCGACACCCTCCTGGCTGCCGTTGCCGTGCTGAACATGGACGACGCCGGCAACGTTGGCGGTGCCGCCGCCATGTCCACCTTGATCCTGCTGACCAGTGCCGGCGCTTCACTGTTGCTGGCTGCAGCCTCGCGCGGCCTGCTGCGCCGCTCCCAAGCCTGGCGCCAACGCGCCGCGACCGTCTGACCTGATAGGAACCTACCCATGCACAAGCACCTTGCCCTTGCCGCTGCCGTTTCCGCTGTGTTCAGCCTGCAGGCTTCGGCCGCTGCTACCCAGCTGACGGTCTACACCGCTCTGGAAGCCGAGCAGCTGAAAACCTACAAACAGGCCTTCGAGAAAGCCAACCCGGATATCGAGATCAAGTGGGTGCGTGATTCCACCGGCATCATCACTGCCAAGCTGCTGGCGGAGAAAGAGCGCCCGCAAGCCGACGCTGTGTGGGGGCTGGCGGCATCGAGCCTGGCCATCCTCGATCAGAACGGCATGCTCGAAGCTTATGCGCCCAAGGACCTGGGCAAGATTTCCGGCAATTATCGTGACGCCGCCAACCCGCCAGCCTGGGTCGGCATGGACGTGTGGGCCGCCACCCTTTGCTTCAACACCATCGAGGCCGAGAAACAGGGCCTGAGCAAACCGGTGAGCTGGCAGGACCTGACCAAGCCTGAGTACAAAGGCAAGATCGTCATGCCCAACCCGGCCTCGTCCGGCACCGGCTTCCTGGATGTCAGTGCCTGGTTGCAGACCTTTGGCGAGCCGCAGGGCTGGGCCTACATGGATGCGCTGCACCAGAACATCGGCCAGTACGTCCATTCCGGCTCCAAACCGTGCAAGCTGGCGGCGGCGGGCGAGTTCCCCATCGGTATTTCGTTCGAATACCCGGCCGTTCAGCTCAAGCGCCAAGGCGCGCCGTTGGACATCGTGCTGCCAAAGGAGGGTTTGGGCTGGGAGATCGAGGCAACCGCAGTGATCAAAGGCTCGCCCAAGGCGGATGCAGCCAAGCGCCTGGCCGATTTCTCCGCCAGCCCGGCGGCCATGGAACTGTACAAGGAAAACTTCGCCGTACTGGCCGCGCCGGGCATCGCCAAGCCGCAGACCGAGCTACCGGCGGATTATGAGCAGCGGTTGATCAAGAACGACTTTGCCTGGGCCTCGAAGAACCGCGACCAGATTCTGGCCGAATGGCGCAAGCGCTATGACGGCAAGTCGGAGAGGGTGGCCCAGCAGTAACGCTTCACTATTGCAGGGCCGGCCTCTTCGCGGGTAAACCGCGAAAGGGCCGGCCCTGCTGGCCAATTTCCGCCCGCCGTTCACTGTTGCTGCCGCTACCGTATTCGCGGGTAAACCCGCTCCTACACCGGATTGGTGGTGGACACACATCGGTGGTTGTACACAGGCCGCCGTGTAGGAGCGGGTTTACCCGCCGGCCCTGCTGGCCAATTTCTACCCGCCGGCCGCCACCGTATTCGCGGGTAAACCCGCTCCTACACCGGATTGGTGGGGCGCACATCCGCGAACACAGGCCGCCGTGTAGGAGCCCGCGAAGAGGCCGGCCCTGCTGGCCAATTTCCACCCGCCGCTCACCGTTGCCGCCGCCACCGTATTCGCGGGTAAACCCGCTCCTACACCGGATTGGTGGTGGACACACATCGGTGGTTGTACACAGGCCGCCCGTAGGAGCGGGTTTACCCGCGAAAGGGCCGGCCCTGCTGGCCAATTTCTACCCGCCGCTCACCGTTGCCGCCGCCACCATATTCGCGGGTAAACCCGCTCCTACGCCGGATTGGTGGTGGACACACATCGGTGGTTGTACACAGGCCGCCGTGTAGGAGCGGGTTTACCCGCGAAGAGGCCGGCCCTGCTGGCCAATTTCTACCCGCCGCTCACCGTTGCCGCCGCCACCGTATTCGCGGGTAAACCCGCTCCTACACCGGATTGGTGGTGGGCGCACATCGGGGATTGGACACAGGCCGCCGTGTAGGAGCGGGTTTACCCGCGAAGAGGCCGGCCCTGCTGGCCAATTTCCACCCGCCGCTCATCGTTGCCGCCGCCACCGTATTCGCGGGTAAACCCGCTCCTACACCGGATTGGCGGTGGACACACATCGGTGGTTGTACACAGGCCGCCGTGTAGGAGCGGGTTTACCCGCGAAGAGGCCGGCCCTGCAGGCCAATTTCCACCCGCCGTTCACTGTTGCTGCCGCTACCGTATTCGCGGATAAACCCGCTCCTACGCCGGATTGGTGGTGGGCGCACATCGGTGGTTGTACACAGGCCGCCCGTAGGAGCGGGTTTACCCGCGAAAGGGCCGGCCCTGCTGGCCAATTTCTACCCGCCGCTCACCGTTGCCGCCGCCACCATATTCGCGGGTAAACCCGCTCCTACGCCGGATTGGTGGTGGACACACATCGGTGGTTGTACACAGGCCGCCCGTAGGAGCGGGTTTACTCGCGAAGAGGCCAACCCTGCTGGCTCAAATCTGTGAAACCAGCGCCTCCAACTGCTCCTGCCGCTCAGCCTGATTCAGCTTGGCCCCGGGATTCAGGGTGGACCACTGCGGGTGCGCCCGCGCTTTGACCAACGCCTCCGGCAACTTGCCCTCACGCCAGGCCTTTTCATCCAGCTCACCCAGCCTGATGCTGTCCTGCGCCGCATGCCCGCGGTTATCCAGCGCCACCATCAACTGCTGCTGACGCAAGGCCAGCAAACGCAATACCGTGTCGTCCACGGTCAGCTCGCGCTTGCCCTTGAGCTTGCCCATCAACCGCGAACCATAGTTGCGTGCCGTCTGCAGCGCACCGCCGGCAATCGCCCCGGCCAGCGCCGCCGCGCCGAGGGTAAGGCCACCAACCAGCAAATCGACCCCGGCCCCCGCTGCCGCGCCCGCCGCCACGCCACTACCCAGGCGCACGCCCAGCAGTTTCAACGTCTCTGGATTGAACAAATCATCGCCCCAGCGGCCGTCCAGCAATGGCAGGTCGCTGGCATGGGCATCCTCGCGGCGGAAGGCATACAGCTTGAGCAAGGCTTCGACGCAGCGTTGTTCTCGTTGGCGTATGTCCTGGCGCAGCGCCTCGATGGCCCGGGCTTCTGCCGCTGGTTCGGCCTCGACACTGCGTCTGCATGCAGCGCAATCGAGCAGCAGTTCGGCGATCAGGCGCTTGCCGCTGTGCCGGCGTGCCAAACGCTGTGCCTGCTGGTCGTCGATCAGCCGTTGCAGCGCCGGGCGGGCGTTTTCCAGCAGTAGCGCCAGGCTTTCGTACAAACGGCGCTCGCCATCCTCTGGCGGGGCCACGCTGTCGAACCGTACCAATGCGTGAAGCCCAAGCCGGGCAAGGGCTTCACGCCATTCCGGCTCACGGTGCTGGCTGCTGGCGACGAAGTTGAGCACCGGCAGCAACGGCTTGCCGCAGTTTGCCAGTACTTCCAGTTCGTCGCGGTACTTGGCCAGCACCGGCTCGCGCGCATCGATCACATACAGCCCGGCATTACTGGCCAGCAGTTGGCGCAATACCTTGGCCTCCTGCTCGAAGCGTTGGCGCGCTTCGCTGCCCTGCAGAAAGCGCTCCAGCCGGGCCGGGCCGTCCAGGCGCTCGCCCGGGCGTTCCAGACGTTCAAGGTAGTCGAGCAGGGCGATGGCATCTTCCAGGCCGGGCGTGTCGTACAGCTCCAGCAAGGGTTCACCGTCCACAGACAGCCGCGCACCTTCCACATGGCGGGTAGTGCTGGGGCGGTGGGACACTTCGCCAAAACCGACGTCGCGGGTCAGGGTGCGCAGTAGCGAGGTTTTGCCAACATTGGTATGGCCGACCACGGCCAGTTTCAGTGGCTCAGTCATGGCCATGCTCCAACCAGGTCAGCGGTGAGGTGTCGGCATGTTGCAGGCCAAGGCGGTCAAGGGCTTCGTGCCAATCGCCCAGGCGCTCGGCATCGAGGGGCTGGCCCGGTGCAGCCTGCAGCAGCCAGATACGGGTTGCGCCGGCATTGCGCGCCAGTTCGGCGAGCAGCGCCAAGCTGCCGCGGTCCGGCGAGCGGCGTGGGTCGCAGGCGATGGCCAGGCGTGCCGGTGGGAAGCGGCTGAGCTGCTCCAACAACCGGTTGCGTGATTCGCGGCTGTCGAGCACGCCGGCATCGGTCACGCTTTTGGGCAGGACCGGTGGCCAAGGGCGCTGGTCGTCCAGCTCCAGGCCCACCAGGAGGGCACCGCTGCTGCCGCTTTCCAGCTGCCCGGCGGCAAACTGTGGCAAGGCTTGCGGGGCAGCATCCTGCACGCCGATGCGCTCGCTGCGCGGCATCAGTGCCTCGCGCAGTTGCGCGTAGCCGGGCAGGCCCAGGTCCAGCGTCAGGCGTTCACGGCCCTGGCGCCAGCGCCACAGGCATAGCCCGGCCAGCAGCAGGCGGGGCAGCAGGCCGTATACCAGCACCACGCCGAGCAGCCAGCTGGCCCAGGCCTGGCGGGCCACGTCCAGGGCTGGCAGGCTGTCGCCGCTGGCGCGGATCATGGCTTCGTCGGGCACGGCGAAGCCCAGCAACGAGGGGAGGGCGCCCAGCGCTTGGGTCAGGTGAATGAACGGGTCGGCGGCGAGCAAGGTGGTTTCCCAGACAAAGCCATAGCGCCGGGTCGCCAGCAAAACCAGCAGCATGCCCAGCGCGGTGAGCATCGCCAGCAGCCACAGGCCGTGTACCAACAGGCCGAGCAGCCACCGGTTGAGGCGTTGACGTTGCAGCAGCACCAGCAGCGCTGGCGCCAGGTGCGCGGCCTTGGCATCGCGGGCAAAGCGTTCGCTTAGCCACAGCCACAAGCGGCCCAGCCCTGCGCCATGCTCGCCGCTCAGGGCAAAACCCATGCCCCAGCCAAGTAGCATCAGCAGGTTCAGCCCGAGTAGGCTGCCCAGCGCCCAGAACACATTCACCGGGCGCTGCCCGTCACCGAGGGCGGCCAGCCCCAGGCCCACGCCGCTGAGCACGGCCATCAGCAACAAGGCCAGCAGCGCCAGGCGCGCGCCCTGCTTCCAATGGCGCAGGGCGCCGGTCATGTCATCGCGCTCGGCCAGGAACAGCGCACGTGTTTCGATGCGCGTGGCCAGGTCGCCACCTAGCTGGCGGGCGTAGCGGTTGGCTTCCTGGTCTTCCAGCGGGCCGGCATGTTCTTCGCGCAGGCGTACCGCTTCGGTGAGCCAGCGCTTGTCCAGTGGCGTGGGTGCAGTCACAAGGTCTTCCATTGCACAGGTCAAGGCAGAAGCATAACCCACACGCCCGGTGCTATCCTCGCTGGCATGAATACATCACTCCCCCTCAGCCTGATCGCGGCTTATGCCGAGAACCGCGTGATCGGCATCGACAACTCCATGCCCTGGCATTTGCCGGGGGACTTCAAGTACTTCAAGGCCACCACCCTGGGCAAGCCGATCATCATGGGGCGCAAGACCTGGGACTCGCTGGGGCGGCCGCTGCCTGGGCGGCTGAACATCGTGGTCAGCCGCCAGCCGGGGCTTGAATTGGCGGGTGCCGAGGTGTTCGCCTCGCTTGAAGAGGCGTTGGTGCGGGCCGAGCAGTGGGCGCGCGAGCAGGGCGTCGGTGAGCTGATGCTGATTGGTGGCGCGCAGCTGTATGGGCAGGCGCTGGAGAAGGGGCTGGTCAGCCGCATGTACCTGACGCGGGTTGAGTTGGCGCCAGAGGGGGATGCGTGGTTCCCGGCGTTTGATGAAGGGCAGTGGAGGCTGACTTCTAGCGAGGCACAGGCTGAGGAAGGTAAGCCGGTGTATCACTTCGAGGTTTGGGATAAGGGTTGAGATTGTTGGGGGCTGCTTTGCAGCCCTTCGCGGGTGAACCCGCTCCTACAGCGGCCTGCGGCCAATCACCAATGTGTGTCCACCACCCTGTAGGAGCGGGTTTACCCGCGAATACGGTAGCGGCGGCAACGGTGAACGGCTGGTGAAATTGGCCAGCAGGCCTGGCCCTTTCGCGGGTAAACCCGTTCCTACGGGGGGGGCGCAGGGGTTCAGGTTTTGAGCAAGACACGAGCGGCTTTGTCGCGATAGGGGCGCAATGCGCCCCGGCGACCTGTCAGGTGTGGCTCAGCTCGGCATGTTCATCACCGGCCAGCACTTCCTTGTCAGTCTCTTTCAACAGCTGGCTGGTGACAACGCCCGCCGTCATCGAACCGTTCACGTTCAACGCCGTACGGCCCATGTCGATCAGCGGCTCCACCGAAATCAGCAACGCCACCAGTTCCACCGGCAACCCCATGGCTGGCAGCACGATCAGCGCGGCGAAGGTGGCACCGCCGCCCACGCCGGCCACCCCTGCCGAACTCAGCGTGACGATGGCCACCAGGGTGGCGATCCACAGTGGGTCGAAGGTGTCGATGCCCACCGCTGGCGCGACCATCACCGCCAGCATGGCCGGATAGAGCCCGGCACAGCCGTTCTGGCCAATGGTGGTGCCGAACGATGCGCTGAAGCTGGCGATCGATTGCGGCACGCCCAGACGGCGGGTTTGTGCCTCGATGTTCAGCGGAATGCTGGCGGCGCTGGAGCGGCTGGTGAAGGCGAAGGTCAACACCGGCCACACCTTGCGGAAGAAGCGCAGCGGGCTCACACCGGTGGCGGCGAGGATGATGCCATGCACCACGAACATCAACCCCAGGCCCAGGTACGACACCACCACGAAGCTGCCCAGCTTGAGGATGTCCTCCGTGTTGGAGCTGGCCACGACTTTGGTCATCAACGCCAGCACGCCATAGGGGGTCAGCTTCATCACCACCCGCACCAGGCGCATCACCCAGGCCTGCAGGGTGTCGATGGCCGACAGGGCGCGCTCACCCTTCTCGGCGTCGTCCTTGATCAACTGCAGCGCGGCCAGGCCGAGGAACACGGCAAAGATCACCACGCTGATGATCGAGGTCGGCTTGGCCCGCGCCAGGTCGCCTACCGGGTTGCTGGGGATGAACGACAGCAGCAGTTGCGGGATGTTGAGGTCGGCGACCTTGCCCGCGTAGTCACTGTGGATAACCTGCATGCGTGCGCTTTCCTGGGCGCCGGCCACCAGGCCCTCGGCACTGAGGCCGAACAGGTTGGTCAACACAATGCCGATCAGGGCGGCAATGGCCGTGGTCAGCAGCAGGGTGCCGATGCTCAGCACGCTGATGCGGCCCAGTGAAGAGGCATTGTGCAAACGTGCCACGGCACTGAGGATCGAGGCGAAGATCAGCGGCATGACGATCATCTGCAACAGGCCGACATAGCCATTGCCGACCAGGTCGAGCCAAGCGATGGTTGCCTTGAGCACGGGGTGGCCAGCGCCATAGATCGTGTGCAGCACAAGGCCGAAGACCACGCCCAGCACCAGGCCAAGCAGTACCTTCTTGGCCAGGCTCCAGTCGGTGCGGCGGGTTTGTGCCAGACCCAGCAACAGGGCCAGGAACGCCAGCAGGTTGAGTGACAGCGGCAGGTTCATTGAAGCTCCAGCAGAAAAAAGCAGAAGTGGCATCGCCTCTGTGAGCGATTGCGAACGGAAATGCTAACAGCCTGAAAACAAACGAATTTATACCCAAATGGAATTTACATAGTCGTTTATGGAATAACGGGATGTCGCAGATTGCAATGAACAAGGCGTTTGCAGCTGCCTGGAGGTCGTTATCGGGGGCTTGCAGTGGGGATTGTTGCACTAGCGTTTCTGGGTCATTTCAGGAGATTCGTACATGAAAGTCGCTGTGAAAGCCGCCGCCATCGGCCTGTCCCTGCTGTTCAGTATCGAAACCTTCGCCACGGAGCTCAAACACTGGCCTGCCGACGCGGCCAAACAGCTCGACGCCATGATCGCCGCCAATGCCAACAAGGGTAACTACGCGGTGTTTGACATGGACAACACCAGTTATCGCTATGACCTGGAAGAAGCCTTGCTTCCGTTTATGGAAAACAAGGGCCTGCTAAGCCGCGACAAGCTCGACCCTTCGTTGAAGCTGATGCCGTTCAAGGACACTGCCGAGCACAAGGAAAGCCTGTTCAGTTATTACTACCGGCTGTGTGAAATCGATGACATGGTCTGCTACCCGTGGGTAGCCCAGGTGTTCTCGGGCTTTACCTTGCAGGAGCTGAAGGTGCAGGTGGATGAGCTGATGGCTTCGACCAAGCCGATCCCCAGCACCTATTACGAAGGCGACCAGGTCAAGGCCATCGAGGTTCAGCCGCCCAAGGTCTTCAAGGGCCAGGCCGAGCTGTACAACAAGCTGATGGAGAATGGCATCGAGGTCTATGTGGTTTCGGCGGCCTCCGAAGAGCTGGTGCGCATGGTCGCCTCGGACCCCAAGTATGGATACAACGTGAAGCCCCAGAACGTGATTGGCGTGAGCCTGCTGCTCAAGGACCGCGCCAGCGGCCAGCTGACCACTGCGCGCAAGCAGATCAGCGCCGGGCAATACGATGCCAAGGCTAACGAGGGCCTGGAGCTGACCCCTTACCTGTGGACCCCGGCCACCTGGATGGCGGGCAAGCAGGCGGCGATCCTTACCTACATCGATGAGTGGAAGAAACCGGTGCTGGTGGGCGGCGACACGCCGACCAGCGATGGCTACATGCAGTTCCACGGGGTGGATGTGGGCAAAGGCGGTATCCACCTGTGGATAAACCGCAAGGCCAAGTACATGGACCAGCTCAACGGGATGATTGCCAAAAATGCGGCGGCACAGGCCAAGGAAGGGTTGCCGGTGACGGCCGACAAGAACTGGGTGATTGTCACGCCGGAGCAGATCCAGTAAATCTTGCCCTACCTGTGCGGCCCCTGTGGGAGCGGGCGTGCCCGCGAAGGGGCCGGTGCAGGCATAAAAAACCGGCGCCCAGGGCGCCGGTTCTTATTTCACGCCAAAAGCACCTCAGAGGCCTTCCAGCATCGCCTTGTTACGCACAGCGCCTTTGTCGGCACTGGTGGCCAGCAGGGCATAGGCCTTGAGCGCGGTGGTCACCTTGCGTGGACGGACCTCGGCTGGCTTCCAGCCCTTCTTGTCCTGTTCGACACGGCGTTCCGCCAGCTCTTCATCGCTGACCAGCAGGTTGATCGAACGGTTAGGGATGTCGATCAGTACCTTGTCGCCGTCGCGCACCAGGCCGATGGCGCCGCCCGCCGCGGCCTCTGGCGAGGCGTGGCCGATCGACAGGCCCGAGGTACCGCCCGAGAAGCGACCGTCGGTGAGCAGGGCGCAGGCCTTGCCCAGGCCTTTGGACTTGAGGTACGAGGTCGGGTAGAGCATTTCTTGCATGCCCGGGCCGCCTTTCGGGCCTTCGTAGCGGATGATCACGATGTCGCCGGCTTTCACCTCGTCGGCGAGGATGCCGCGCACGGCGCTGTCCTGGCTTTCGAAGATCTTCGCGGTGCCCTCGAACACGTGGATCGATTCGTCGACACCGGCGGTTTTGACCACGCAGCCATCCAGCGCGATGTTGCCGTACAGCACGGCCAGGCCGCCCTCTTGCGAGTAGGCGTGTTCGAAGCTGCGGATACAGCCGTTTTCACGGTCGTCGTCGAGGGTTTCCCAACGGGTCGACTGGCTGAATGCGGTCTGGGTCGGGATACCGGCAGGGCCAGCCTTGAAGAAGGTGTGCACGGCTTCGTCATCGGTCTGGGTGATGTCCCATTTGGCGATGGCTTCTTCCATGCTGCGGCTGTGCACGGTCGGCAGGTCGGTGTGCAGCAGGCCGCCACGGGCCAGCGAACCGAGGATGCTGAAGATGCCGCCGGCGCGGTGGACGTCTTCCATGTGGTACTTCTGGATGTTCGGCGCCACTTTGCACAGCTGCGGCACTTTGCGTGACAGGCGGTCGATGTCGCGCAGGTCGAACGCCACTTCGCCTTCCTGTGCTGCTGCCAGCAGGTGCAGGATGGTGTTGGTCGAACCGCCCATGGCGATGTCCAGCATCATGGCGTTTTCGAACGCTTTGAAGTTGGCGATGCTGCGTGGCAGTACCGACTCGTCATTCTCGCCGTAGTAGCGCTTGCACAGCTCGACGATGGTGCGGCCGGCCGTGAGGAACAGCTGCTCGCGGTCGGAGTGGGTGGCCAGGGTCGAACCGTTGCCCGGCAAGGCCAGGCCCAGGGCTTCGGTCAGGCAGTTCATCGAGTTGGCGGTGAACATGCCGGAGCACGAACCGCAGGTCGGGCAGGCGCTGCGCTCGTATTCGGCGACTTTCTCGTCGGAGGCCGTGGAGTCGGCCGCGATGACCATGGCATCGACCAGGTCCAGGCCGTGGCTGGCCAGCTTGGTCTTGCCGGCTTCCATCGGGCCGCCGGAAACGAAGATCACCGGGATGTTCAGGCGCAGGGCGGCCATCAGCATGCCGGGGGTGATCTTGTCGCAGTTGGAGATACAGACGATGGCGTCGGCGCAGTGCGCATTGACCATGTATTCCACCGCGTCGGCAATGATTTCGCGGCTTGGCAGCGAGTACAGCATGCCGTCGTGGCCCATGGCGATGCCGTCATCGACCGCGATGGTGTTGAATTCCTTGGCCACGCCACCGGCGCGTTCGATTTCGCGGGCCACCAGCTGGCCCAGGTCCTTCAGGTGCACATGGCCCGGGACGAACTGGGTGAACGAGTTGGCGATGGCGATGATCGGTTTCTTGAAGTCTTCGTCCTTCATCCCGGTGGCGCGCCACAGGGCACGGGCGCCGGCCATGTTGCGGCCTTGGGTGGAAGTCTTGGAACGATAATCAGGCATGAAACACTCCTGGCGGCTTAATCAGGTCACAAATAGGGGAGTGAGCTTCTCTTGTCCTTTGCGCCGCAGGCCGGTTGCCACTGGCACGGATGGGGCCAAGACCGCGCGGGATCGCCGCGTGCTTGACCAGAGCTCATAAACCCGCCGGGGATGACTGGCGATGAATAGGCCGATTCTACACCGCTGGCGCGGTGAGGGAATGCAGATGTGGATGGTTGGCGGGGGGATTGCGGCAGGAAAGGGCCGCTGGGCGGCCCTTTTTGGCAGATATCAGCTGTTTGGCAGTAACCGGCAGGTGATGCTTTTGATGTAGCGGGTTTCGGCGATGGCCGGGTGTACCGGGTGATCCGGGCCCTGACCGCCTCGCTCAAGCAGCTGCATGTTGCGGTCCAGGTGGCGGGCACTGGTCAGCAGGATGTTGTTCAGGTCGTCCTCGGGCAGGTGCATTGAACACGAGGCGCTGACGAGGATGCCGTCTTTGTTCAACATGCGCATGGCCTGTTCGTTCAGGCGGCGGTAGGCCGCTTCGCCGTTTTTCAGGTCCTTCTTGCGCTTGATGAAGGCAGGTGGGTCGGCAATGATCACGTCGAAGCGTTCTTCGGCCGCCTTGAGCTCGCGCAGGGCTTCGAACACGTCGCCTTCGATGCAGGTCAGCTTCTCGCTGATGCCGTTCAGTGCAGCGTTACGCTCCACGCCGTCCAGGGCAAAACCCGAGGCATCGACACAGAACACTTCGCTGGCGCCAAAGGCACCGGCCTGCACGCCCCAGCCGCCGATGTAGCTGAACAGGTCGAGTACACGCTTGCCCTTCACGTACGGTGCCAGGCGGGCGCGGTTCATGCGGTGGTCGTAGAACCAGCCCGTCTTCTGGCCTTCGCGCACCGGAGCTTCGAACTTGACGCCGTTCTCTTCCAGCGGCACCCAGTCCGGCACTTCGCCGTAGACGGTCTCGACATAGCGCTGCAGGCCTTCGGCGTCGCGCGCGGCCGAATCGTTCTTGAACAGGATGCCGCTGGGCTTGAGCACCTGCACCAGTGCGGCGATCACATCATCCTTGTGCGCTTCCATGGTGGCCGAGGCCAGCTGCACCACGAGGATATCGAAGAAGCGGTCGACCACCAGGCCCGGGAGCAGGTCGGAGTCACCGTAGACCAGGCGGTAGCACGGCTGGTCGAACAGGCGCTCGCGCAGCGACAGGGCGACGTTCAGGCGGTGTACCAGCAGCGACTTGTCCAGCGGCAGCTTGATGTCGCGTGACAGCAGGCGGGCGCAGATCAGGTTGTTCGGACTCAGCGCGACGATGCCCAGCGGCTTGCCGTTGGCTGCCTCGAGAATGGCCTGCTGACCCGCCTGGAAGCCTTGCAAAGGGGTCGCGCTGACATCGACTTCGTTGCTGTAGACCCACAGGTGGCCGGCGCGCAGGCGGCGGTCGGCATTGGCTTTGAGGCGAAGGCTGGGCAGGGACATGACGTCGCTCCGGGAAAAAGAGCGGGATTATAGCGTGTCTGCTGTGCTTTCGCCTTTAGAGGTGTGGTAACTGGGAGCGCTTAGAGGGTTAAAATGCCGCGTCCTAAACGAGTGTGCACGTATGTCCCAAGAACTCAGCGCCGAACAGATCCAGCAAGCCTTGCAAGGCATCACCATCCCGCCTCAACCGCAGATCATGGTCGATCTGCAGTTCGAGCAGTACATGCCTGACCCAGACCTGGAAACCATCGCCAAGCTGATTTCCCAGGACCCGGGCCTCTCTGGCGCCTTGCTCAAGCTGGTCAACTCTCCGCACTTCGGCTTGTCGAACAAGATCGGTTCGATCCAGCGTGCGGTGAACCTGCTGGGTAGCCGTTCGATCATCAACCTGATCAACGCCCAGTCGATCAAGGGCGAGATGAGTGACGAGACCATCGTTACCCTCAACCGCTTCTGGGATACCGCCCAGGACGTCGCGATGACCTGTCTGACGCTGGCCAAGCGTACCGGCATACAGGCGGCGGACGAGGCCTATACCCTTGGCCTCTTCCATGACTGTGGCGTGCCGTTGATGCTCAAGCGCTTCCCCGATTACATGGACGTGCTGGAAGAGGCATACGCCAAGGCCGACGAAGAAACACGCGTGGTCGATACCGAAAACCGCACGTTCAACACCAACCATTCAGTGGTCGGCTACTTCACAGCCAAATCCTGGCGCTTGCCCGAGCACCTCAGTGCGGCCATCGCCAACCACCACAATGCCTTGGCCGTGTTCCGCGACGATACCTCGCGCAATACTCAGAGCCAGCTGAAAAACCTGCTGGCTGTGCTGAAGATGGCTGAGCATATCTGCGCGTCCTACCGGGTGCTGGGCAACCAGGCGGTGGACCACGAATGGAATGTGGTGGGCCCCTTGGTGCTCGATTACATTGGTTTGTCGGAATACGATTTCGAAAACCTCAAGCAGAACATTCGCGAGTTGGGCGGACACTGACACATGCCGGAATTGCCAGAAGTAGAAACCACCCGACGCGGTATTGCGCCACACCTGGAAGGCCAGCGGGTCAGCCGTGTGGTGGTTCGCGACCGGCGGCTGCGCTGGCCGATCCCGGAAGACCTCGATGTGCGCCTGTCGGGGCAGCGCATCGTCAGCGTGGAGCGACGCGCCAAGTACCTGTTGATCAATGCCGAAGTGGGGACGCTGATCAGCCACTTGGGCATGTCGGGCAACCTGCGGCTGGTCGAGCTGGGCTTGCCGGCGGCCAAGCATGAGCATGTCGACATCGAGCTGGAGTCCGGGCTGATGCTGCGCTACACCGACCCACGCCGCTTTGGTGCCATGCTGTGGAGCCTGGACCCTCTGAACCATGAGTTACTGCTGCGCCTGGGGCCTGAGCCGCTGACCGACCTGTTCGATGGTGAACGGCTGTTCCAGCTGTCCCGCGGGCGGTCGATGGCGGTCAAGCCGTTCATCATGGACAACACGGTGGTGGTAGGGGTGGGCAACATCTACGCCACCGAGGCGTTGTTTGCCGCCGGTATCGACCCACGCCGGGAGGCGGGTGGGATTTCCCGGGCGCGCTACCTGAAACTGGCGATCGAGATCAAACGGGTGCTGGCGGCGGCGATTGAGCAGGGCGGTACAACCCTGCGTGACTTCATCGGTGGCGATGGGCAGCCGGGCTACTTCCAGCAGGAACTGTTTGTGTACGGGCGTGGCGGGCAGCCGTGCAAGGTATGCGGCACTGAGTTGCGCGAAGTGAAGCTGGGTCAGAGGGCGAGCGTGTACTGCCCGCGCTGCCAACGATGAAACGTTCGCTGCGAACCTGTTGAAGCGAAACCTGAACGTTGGCGCGGTAACTGTGGGAGCGGGCAAGCCCGCGAAACAGGCGACGCGATGAATGGCACCGGCTGCGCCGGTGTTCGCGGGCATGCCCGCTCCCACTGGGACCGTGCAGGGAAGGGCAGTGATCAGCCCTTGCCAGGCACAGGTAAGGGGGCGATCACGCAGATCTCTTCGCCTGAAGCAAAACCTGAACGTTGGCGCGGTAACTGGGAGCGGGCAAGCCCGCGAAACAGGCGACGCGATGAATGGCACCGGCTACGCCGGTGTTCGCGGGCATGCCCGCTCCCACAGGGGCCGTGCAGGAAAGGGCAGTGATCAGCCCTTGCCAGGCACAGGTAAGGGGGCGATCACGCAGATCTCTTCGCCTGAAGCGAAACCTGAATGTTGGCGCGGTAACTGTGGGAGCGGGCAAGCCCGCGAAACAGGCGACGCGATGAATGGCACCGGCTACGCCGGTGTTCGCGGGCATGCCCGCTCCCACAGGGACCGTGCAGGGAAGGGCAGTGATCAGCCCTTGCCAGTGATCCGACGATACTTGGCCATCAGCTGTTCTTCGGTTTCCGGGTGCGCTTCATCCAGCGGGATGCAGTCGACCGGGCAGACCTGCTGGCACTGCGGCTCGTCGTAATGGCCTACGCACTGGGTGCACAGGTTAGGGTCGATCACGTAGATCTCTTCGCCTTGGGAGATAGCCTCGTTCGGGCACTCGGGTTCGCAGACGTCGCAATTGATGCAATCGTCGGTGATGATCAGGGACATGGGGACTCCGGCCGGGGCTCACAGCCCGGGCATGTTCAACGCAATGGGCACAATTGTGCCGCATTCGCGCCCGCAGTGCACGCGGGCGCGACAATCAGGCGTCAGGCTTGCTTCTTGAAGCGTTCAGTCAGTGCGTCGGCCACCACCGGGTGGACGAACTTGCTGATATCACCGCCCAGCGCCGCAATCTCCCGGACCAGGGTCGAGGAAATGAACGAATAACGCTCCGACGGCGTCAGGAACAGGCTCTCGACGTCGGGGGCCAGTTGCCGGTTCATGTTCGCCAGCTGGAACTCGTACTCGAAGTCGGACACCGCACGCAGGCCACGCAGGAAGACGTTGGCGCCCTGTTCCTTGGCGAAATGCGCCAACAGGGAAGAGAAGCCGATGACTTCGACATTGGGCAGGTGCTTGGTGACCTCACGGGCGAGCTCAACCCGTTGCTCCAGGGGGAACAAAGGGTTTTTCTTGGGGCTGGCCGCCACCGCGATGATCACGTGGTCGAATAGCCGCGAAGCGCGCTCGACCAGATCGCCATGGCCTTTGGTAATGGGGTCGAAAGTACCCGGGTACAACACTCGGTTCATCGCGTCATCCTGGCTGGAGTGCGTTGGGGAGTCGGATGGTAGCGCAGCGACGGCGCCCCGGCCAAGTCATGCGGCCGACTGATGGCACTATAGACAGGGGCCATGTTCGTTGTCATGCGCTGTGTGCCAGGCGGCTGACCAGTGCTTCGCTGAGCCTGGCGCTGATGGCATACACCGACAATTGCGGGTTGGCGCCGATGCTGGTGGGGAACAGTGAACCGTCGTGAATCGACAGGTTTTCCAGCTGGTGATGGCGGCCCAGGCTGTCGCACACCGCGTGGCGCGGGTCTTCGCCGAGGGCGCAGCCGCCCATCACATGGGCGCTGCCCAAGCGCGTGCGGAAGGGCTCCAGGCGCAGTTTGTCGATCATGGTCAGGGCCTGTTCCAGGCTAGAGGCGGCGCTGGCGTCGCTGTGCACCGGGGTTACCTGGGTGGCGCCAGCGGCAAACTGGACGTGTGCCATGCTGCGGTAGGCGCGCCGCAAGCCGTCACGCAGGTAGTCGGTGACCGGATAATCGAGCACGGGTGAACCATCGCCGCGCAGCTCCACGGACCCGCCCTGGCTTTCGGGGTGAAAACCATCGCGTAGCAGCGCCAGCATCACATGGGTATGGGGCAGCTCGGCCATGCGCTGGGCATTCTCGTGGCCGTGCCCGCCCAGCAGGGTGCTGGCCAGGGCCGGGTGCAGTGGCGGCACTTCCAGCTTGTAGCCAACCGGACCGTCTGCGCCGTCTTGCCACTGAAAGTGATCGCTGTAGATCGACTGCGGGGCGCCATAGTAGGGGTCGATACGCTCGCTGAAGCGTGCCGCACTGAAGTTGACCAGGTGCAGGAAGGTTCGCTTGCCCAGGCGACCATGCGGGTCGGGCGCGGCAGAGCGCAGCAGCAGGGCCGGGCTGTTGATACCGCCACCGGCCAGGAGGTAATGGCGTGCCTGCACGCTGACCTGCCTGCCGGTAGGGTGTATGCCCTGGGCGTCCAGGGCCTGGCATGTCAGGCTCTGAATGCGTTCGCCGTTGTGAGCGAAGCGCTCGGCCCGCGCCAGGTACAGCAGTTCGCCGCCTTGCTCGAGGGTGGCAGGTATACGGGTCACCAGCATCGATTGTTTGGCATTCACCGGGCAGCCCATGCCGCAGTAGCCCAGGTTCCAGCAGCCGCGCACATTGCGCGGGATCACCCCCCAGCGGTAGCCCAGCTGTTCGCAGCCCCGGCGCAGCACATCGTTGTTGGCATTCGGCGGCAAGGCCCAAGGGCTGATGCCCAGTTCCTGCTCCATGCGCTCGAACCAGGGGCGCAGTTCATCCTCGCCCAAACCGTTCACGCCATGGGCCGAGGCCCAGTGCGCCAGGGTTTGCGGCGGGGTACGAAAGCTCGAGGTCCAGTTCACCAGCGTGGTGCCGCCCACGGCGCGGCCCTGCAGGATGGTAATGGCGCCATCCTTGCTCATGCGCCCCAGCCCTTCCTGGTACAGGCTGGCGTAGGCTTCGCTCTCCAGCAGGTGGAAATCGCTGCTGGTCTTCAGTTGGCCTTCTTCGATCAGCAGTACCTTGAAACCGGCAGCGCTGAGCATCTGCGCACTGGTGGCGCCGCCGGCACCACTGCCGATCACGGCAATGTCGGCCTCCAGAAACAGGTCGTGCTCCAGGCGCGAGGCGTCGTGGGTGATCCAGCCGCGTTCGAGGCCTTGGCGAAACGGGTCGGGGACAGGCATTGGCGATGCTCTTGTTGTTTTCAGATTTTCGGTGGGCCCGGGTAACCGCAGCCTGCCCAGGATTCGGGGCGTTCGTACCAGGCCATTTGCAGCAGTTGCAGCAACGAGGCGTGCCCCATGCGTAGCAGGTTCAGCGAGCTGTCCTGCCAGCGTTGCAGGAACGCCGTGACCTGCGTGGCGCCAGCTTGGCCCCAGCTGCCCCAGACGCCGGTCAGCGGGCCGCGAGTCAGCGGCAGGCTGAGCACGTCGAACAATTGCCGGGTGAGCTTGAGCATTTCCGGCGACAACGCCGCCAGCTTGTTGTCGAGGCTGCGCAACACCGGCGCCTCGGTGGCCTGTGTACCGGTCAGGACCACCGGGATCAGCGCACGCAGCAGGGGCAGGTCGTCGTCACGAAGTACCTGATAGCCGGTCGCGGCGGTTTGCACGCTGCACCCCACCAGGCTGGCACCCGCCAGAAAAGCACTGGCGCCGAGGCTGAAACGCAGCAGGTCGCGGCGGTGCATGGCGCGGCCCTCAGCGGATGAACAGTTTGTAGACCAGGCGCTGCAAGGCTTTGCCATAAGGCGGGTAGATCAGCCGTGCGGCGTTGAAGCGTTGCTTGGCAAGTACCGCCTTGGCCTTGCTGAAGGTGAGGAAACCGTCATGACCATGGTAGTGGCCCATGCCTGAAGGGCCGATGCCGCCGAAGGGCAGATCGTCCTGGGCGACATGCAGCAAGGTATCGTTCAGGCACACACCGCCGGAGTGGGTGTGACGCAGCACATGCTCCTGGGTGCGGCGGTCATAGCCAAAGAAGTACAGCGCCAATGGGCGTGGGCGCTGGTTGATGTAGGCCAACGCCTGGTCGATGCCGTCATAAGGCACTAACGGCAATAGCGGGCCGAAGATTTCGTCTTGCATCACCTGCATGCTGTCGTTCACGTCCAGCAGCAGGTGTGGCGGCAGGCGTCGGCCCTGCGGGGTTTCGCCTGGGTACAAGTCGAGTACTTGCGCGCCTTTGGCGCGGGCATCGTCCAGCAGGTGCTGCAAGCGCTGCAACTGGCGCGGGTTGATGATGGCGGTGTAGTCGGGGTTGTCGGCGATGCGCGGGTACAGTCGGTGCACGGCGCGCTGGTAGGCGTCGCTGAAGGCGGGCAGCCGTTCGCGCGGCACCAGTACGTAGTCGGGGGCGACGCAGGTCTGGCCGGCGTTTAGGGTCTTGCCGAAGGCGATGCGCTCGGCGGCGCTGTCCAGCGGCACATCGTCAGAAACAATAGCGGGGGATTTGCCACCCAGCTCCAGGGTGACCGGGGTCAGGTTGTGCGCGGCAGCCTGCATCACCTGGCGGCCCACGCTGGTGGCACCGGTGAACAGCAGGTGGTCGAAGGGCAGGCGGGCGAAGGCCTGGCCCACCTCGACCTCACCGAGCACAACGCTGACCAGGTCTGTGGGGAACACACGCTCGAGCAGTTGCTGCAGGGCCAGGCCCGTCGCGGGCGTGGCCTCGCTAAGCTTGAGCATGACCCGGTTGCCGGCGGCCAGGGCGCAGGTCAACGGGCCGATGGCGAGGAACAACGGGTAGTTCCACGGCACGATGACGCCGACCACGCCCAAGGGTTGATAGCGCACCTGTGCGCTGGCCGGCTGGAACGCCAGGCCGACGCGGCGTCGGCGGCTGCGCATCCAGCGTTGCAAGTGCTTTTCGGCGTGGCGCAGGCCTTGCACCGACGGTAGCAGTTCGGCCAGCAAGGTCTCGTCGGCGCTGCGCCCGGTAAAATCCTGGCTGATGGCTTCGATCAGTTCTGCCTGGCTGCTCAGCAAGGCTTCACGCAGGCTCTTCAGCCACTGGCGCCGCTGCGCCGCTGGTGGCAGCGGGTTACCGGCAAAGGCCAGGCGCTGGGCCGCGAACGTCGTCGCGAGGTCGAGGTCGAATTGCACAGGGGGCAAGGCACTGGGCGAGTTCATGGTGATGTCGAGTCCGGGCCGGGGTTGCCTAGAGCCTATACTCTAATTTGTACCATGGTGCGAATTTTTACATGCCGTTCAACGGTGCATTCCATCTGTAATACGCCGTAAGATAAACCTTTGATGAAGGCCCGCAGACTGGGAGCGAGCATGGCCCCGCGCATGAAGACCCGAGAGCGCATCGTGCAGAACAGCCTGGAGCTGTTCAACCAGCAGGGCGAACGCAGCGTCAGTACCAACCACATTGCCGCGCACATGGAAATCTCGCCCGGCAACCTGTATTACCACTTTCCCAACAAGCAGGCGATCATTGCCCTGTTGTTCAGCCAGTACGAAGCGCTGGTGGACAGTTTTCTGCGCCCGCCACAGGGCCGCGCGGCAACCGTGGAAGACAAGCGCTTCTACCTCAAGGCCTTGCTGGCGGCGATGTGGAACTACCGCTTCCTGCACCGTGACCTGGAGCATCTGCTGGACAGCGATGCCGAACTGGCCGCCCGTTACCGGCGTTTTTCCGAGCGCTGCCTGCGCCAGGGCCAGGCGATCTACCGCGGCTTCGTCGAGGCTGGCATCCTGGCCATGGTGCCGGCGCAGATCGAGTCACTGACCATCAACGCCTGGATCGTGCTGACATCATGGGTACGTTTTCTCAGCACCACGCGTGAACATTCTGCGCACTTGGGTGAAGAAGCCTTCAAGCGCGGCGTCTATCAGGTGCTGGTGCTGGAGCTCGGTTTCGTCACCGACAATGCCCGTACTGCCGTAGACGCGCTGTGTCAGGAATTCCATGTACCGTTCAACCAGGCCCTGGAGCACTAGCCCAGGGCTCTCGTGCCATCGATCAGGAGATTGTCATGCCCCTTGCGCAATTGATCACCCCGCAGCAGTTGGCCGAGCGTCTGGGCTCGCCCAAGTTGGTGATCCTCGACTGCCGCTTTGCCCTCGAGGATGTGGACTATGGCCAGCGCAGCTATGCCCTGGGGCATATTGAGGGGGCGCATTTTGCCGACCTGGACCGGGATCTCAGCGGGCCGGTGAGCAAGGGGCGCACCGGGCGCCACCCATTGCCCGATCCGCAGCGGCTGGTCGAGCGCCTGCGAGAGTGGGGCCTGAACAACGACAGCGAGGTGGTGCTGTACGACGACGGCCCCGGCGCCTTTGCCGCCCGCGCCTGGTGGCTACTGGTCTGGCTGGGCAAGCGCAGTGGTGTGGCGATTCTCGACGGTGGCTTGAAGGCCTGGCACGCAGCGAGCCTGCCGTTGAGCCTGGACCCTCCACCCAAACGTGAGGGCACTTTCAGTGGTGAACCTGACGCGAAGCTGCTGATCGATGCCGACCATCTGTGCAAGCGCCTTGGTAGCACAGACCTGACTTTGATCGATGCGCGTGCCTTGCCGCGTTTTCGTGGTGAAGTGGAACCGATCGACCCGGTGGCGGGGCATATTCCCGGTGCCCAGTGTGCGGCGTTTACCGACAACCTGGGGGATGACGGGCGTTTTCTGCCGGCGGATGAGCTAAAGCAGCGTTTTGCCGAAAAGCTGGCTGGACGGGCGCCGGAGCAGTTGGTGTCTTATTGTGGGTCTGGGGTAACCGCTTGCCATAACCTGTTTGCGCTGGCGCTGGCGGGGTACCCGCTGGGCAAGCTGTATGCGGGGTCGTGGAGTGAGTGGATCAACAACCCGCAGCATGCTGTGGCCACCGGCGAGTAAGCAGACCGGGTTGAACCCCCGCGGTGGGTGGCACCGGCAATGCCGGTGTTCGCGGGCATGCCCGCTCCCACAGGGGGCGCGCAGCCTTTACCAATTCGCGGGCTAGCTACCGTCCACCAGCCACTGCGGAATCCGTCGTTCCAGGTAGTACCCCGGATTTCGCAGGCTACCATCGACAAATCCCACATGCCCACCGCGGTCATGCAGTTCGAAGCGGGTTTGTGGTGACAGTTCACGGGCCGTCGGCAGGCTGTGGCTGGACACGAACGGGTCATCGCTGGAATGGATGATCAGCGTAGGTGTGCGGTTCTGGCCAAGGAAGAAGTGGCTCGATGAGCGGCGATAGTAGTCGTGCGCATCGCGAAAGCCATTGAGCGGTGCAGTGACTTTACCGTCGAAGTCCCAGAATGTGCGCAAATTGGTGAGTTGGCCCAAGCGTTCCAGTGTCGCCAGCTGTTCATGCTGGCCCCGGGCGTGGAAGTGCCGCTGCTTGAGCTGAACATACGCCAGCATCTCGCGCATGAAATGCGCCTGATACACCTTGGAGAACCCTTGGCCGATACGGTCGGCACAGTGGTCCAGGCGAAAGGGCACCGAAACTGCAGCCGCTGCCTCCAGTTGGCTGGCGACGCCGCTCTCTCCCAGGTATTTCAACAGTACATTGCCACCCAGCGAATAACCCACTGCATACAGCGGCGCCAGCGGGCGCTGGGCGCGAAGATGGCTGACAATTTCCGCCAGGTCTTCGCTGGCGCCGGAATGGTAGCTGCGCGGCAACAGGTTGGGCTCGCCTGAACAACCCCGCCAGTTCACGGCCACACTGGCCCAGCCGCGATCTTGCAGCGCTTGCTGCAAGCCTTTCACGTAGGGCGAGTGAGACGAGCCGGTCAGCCCATGCAGCACAATGACCAGTGGCGCATGGGGTTGGTGCGGGCCGTGCCAGTCCAGGTCGATGAAGTCGCCGTCGGCCAGCCACAGCCGCTCTCGGTCACGCTGCAGCTCAGGCAGCTTGCGCCAGAGCGGCCCCCACAGGGTCTGCAGGTGGGGATTGGATAGGCCGATGGCCGGACGGAATGTGGCGTTGTGGCTGGGCATGCTGGGTGGCTCATGATGTGCCCTGCTAGCTTGCCATGAAACAGCGCCACAATACCTGCGCTATTGGTCGGGGGCTGGCAGCGGCTGTTGCTGAACGCCTGGTCCGACACTGACAAGCACCTTGCGGCTCAGGGCCAGCCGGCGCTGCATGACGGCTCGGACATCTGCCGGGGTAAGTTCGGCAATACGGGCGCTGTACGTGTCGAGATGATCGGCAGGTTGCCGTTGATGGGTTACTTCCGTCAGCAGTGTTGCCAGTTGCCTGTTCTGCGCGATCCCTCGCAGCAACTGCCCTTCCAGCTGTTTGCGTGCCAGTTGCAGCTCCAGCTGGGTGGGCCCTTCGTCGATGAACGCCTGTAGCAGGGTTTCTACCAGTGCCTGCGTGCCCTGCACATGCTGGGGCGCAACCTCCCATTCCACGGTGAACAGGCCGCCTGCACTCAATGGCAATACATGCGTGTGCACGCCGTAGGTCAGGCCGCGTCGTTGGCGCAACTCCACCATCAAGCGCGACTCGAGGCCCTCTCCCAGAACAGCACTTGCCAAGGTCAGGGCCAGAAACTCCGGATCGTTGGCGGGTACGTTCATTGGCAGTGCCAGCAGGATCGCACTGCTGGCACCAGCCTGCTCGACGGCTATCGTCGCGCTGGGAGCTGATGGGGCCGCCGGTAGTTCAGTGGCCGACCAGCCTTGCGGCAGGGCCTGGCTGATCTGTTGTGAGATGGCTTGGGCTTGTCCAGGCGAAAGGTCGCCTACCACGACCATCTCAAGGTTGCTGGCGCTGTAGGCGCGTTGGTGGAATGCCCGCAAGTCCTCAGGGGTAATGGCCTCGATACCTTGAGCGGTGCTGCCCAGAGGGTTGCCGTAAGGATGCCCGTTGAACAGGTGGCGGAAGGCTTCGCTACGTGCTCTGAGGATGGGTAGCCGCTCGCGCGATGCATGGTTTTGCAGCAACTGGCGCTTGATCCTGGTCAGGGCCATTGGGTGGAAGACTGGGTGGGCCACGAGGTCGGTGAACACCGCCAAGGCCGGGTCGAGCAAAGAAGGGGGGCTAAGGCTGCGAAGGCGCAGCGTCGCATGTTCCAGACGTACTTGTTTTTCCATGACCGCGCCCAGGCGCTCCAGGTGCTCAGCCTGCTGGGCGGCCGTGTAGGCTTGGCTACCCTCATCGAGCATGGAGAGCGTCAAGGCTGCCAGGCCAGGGTACAGAGTGTCCTGCGTGGTGCCGGCCTTGAACCGTAGTATCACGTCAACGATTGGCAGTTCCCGTGCTTCAACGAATTTGACGTCCGTGCCCGCAGTCGTCTTCCACGCTTGAACCTGTGTATGGATGGTTTCGAACTGGTCCAGGTC
Organism: Pseudomonas sp. GW823-FHT05G12; assembly: GCF_058795575.1. NCBI lineage: Bacteria > Pseudomonadati > Pseudomonadota > Gammaproteobacteria > Pseudomonadales > Pseudomonadaceae > Pseudomonas > Pseudomonas sp. GW823-FHT05G12. The sequence continues at coordinate 5,724,513 of NZ_CM179501.1, read as the reverse complement.
AAGTCCCTGGGCAGAGAGCAGCCCGCCGTAGAGGTTGTTGGCTCCGGCAGGCTGTTGCAGGGTCGTTGAGTCAGTCATGAGCGCTTTCCTTGTGGTGCGTGAACGTGAAGGCTGCACGGGAATGGGTGAGGAATTCATAGGCAGCCAGGCCTACCTGCTCGGCTGTCACGGTCTCGATGGCCTGTTGTTCTTCCTCGAGCGAAATGACCGGCAAGCCACAGGCGGCCTGTTTACCCATGGTTTGGGCCTGCTCGGCAATGTCGTCCCGTTCGAACAGCAGCCTGGCCAGCAGACGAGCCTTGGCACGTTGCAGGTGTTCCTTGGCTGGCGCCGACTGGCGAAACGCTTCGATCTCCTGCATCAGTCGTTCGGCGGCGGTCTGCGGGGTTACGTGTGGGCTGCAGAACGCGTAAAGGGTCAGCAAGCTGTCACCGCGCTGCCAGGGTTCATAGGTCGCTTTGATGTATTGCAGGATTGGTTCGTCCAGCAGCAGCCTGCGCTGGAGGATGCTGCTGTAGCCGTTGGCAAGCAGATCGGGAAGCAGACGCAGCGCGTAGGCCTGCCTGGCAGACCGCGCGGTACGCTGGCTGGGTAGTTTGAAGCTTATGATCACGCCGTTGTGCAAGCCTGGCAGGCGCAGCGTCTGAAAACGCCGGCCCTGGGAGGAGGGCCCTGTGGGTAAGGGCCGCATCGGCAAGCGATGGGCGGGGATCGCCGCAAAGTGGCACGTCACCAAGGTTTGCAGTTGTAGCAGGCTGATGTCGCCGGCCACGGCGAGGGTGGCATTGTTGGGGTGGTACCAGGTCTTGTACCAGGTACGTGCTGCGGCTGGAGTGAGGCTCTCCAGATCTGACATGTGGCCAATGACAGGCGTGCCATGGCCACTATTGCCGTAAGCCAGCAAGTCGTGATGCTCCAGCGCCAATGCCCAAGGGTTGTTGTCCACTGCCTCGCGTCGCTCAGCCATGACCACTGCCAGTTCCCGAGCAAAGGGCGTATCGCCGAGGGTGGCACTGGCCATTCCATCAGCCATGGCCTCCAGGGCAATTTCCAGGTGGCGGGTTGGCAAGGTGAGCGGAAATACCGTGGCATCCGCATAGGTGAATGCATTCGGGTCGCCGCCCAAGCGGGTCATCAGGGTTGAGTACTGGCCAGGCGCCAGTTTGCTGCTGCCCTCGAACAGTAGATGTTCCAAGGCATGGGACAGGCCGGTGTGGCCTTCAGGTTCGTAGCTGGAGCCTACGTGGTACCACAGCTGCACGCTGACCAGTGGCGCACGGTGGTCTTCACGCAGGCAGACGTGCAGGCCATTGGCGAGGGTAAAAGAACCTTTCGAGGCTGCCATTAGCGGCGGGGAGGGGTGTTCGGCCATGGTTGAACTGCTCCTTCAGGAAATGAAGGTGCAGCTTCAACCATGGCGCAGGTGGGGTGCGGTAACTAAGTACACCCAACCCGCGGGTAATCAGCCCCGCTGCCAGAGTGCGTAGTGCACCTGGCCGGTCTTCTTCTCGCGGTGCAGCCGCCAGTTGCCCGGCAGCTGCAAGGTCGAGGGTGCCGCTTCGCTTTCGGTGTAGACCCATGCCTGCTCGCCCAGCCACTGATTCTGCTCCAGCATGTTGCAGGTGTTGGCCAGCAGGTCCTGATGGAACGGCGGGTCGAGGAACACGACATCGAACTGCTGCTTGGCCGGGCCTTGCAGGTAGCGCAGGGCGTCGGTTTGCAGGATTTGCCCGCGAGGGCAGCGCAGGATTTCGAGGTTGTTCTTCAGGTTGGCGATGGCCGCAGGGTTACTGTCCAGCGCCACGGCGTCCTCGGCCCCACGGGACAGGGCTTCGAGCACCAGGGCACCACTGCCGGTGAAGGCGTCCAGCACGCGGGCGCCCTCGATGTAGGGGGCCAGCCAGTTGAATACGGTTTCCCGCACGCGGTCAGGCGTTGGCCGCAGGCCTTCGCCTTCCGGCACCGCCAGGCGGCGGCTGCGCCACTCGCCGGCGATGATGCGCAGGTGGCCCTGGCCCTTGCTTTGGCCCGCTTGCGGGCGGGCGGGAGGGGTGGATCTTGGCATTAGTGCTCCGGTACCCCGAGCGGTTGCTCGGAGGGCTTGTCAGTGGGTGCTGGCAGCGGTTTTTGTGGCACTTTCGGGCCAACGGTGACGATCACCAGTTTATCGGCTGACAGGTGTTTGTTCATGGCTGCCTTGACCTGTTCGACGGTAAGGGCCTGGGACTGTTGCATGAAGTCCTCAAGCCAGGTCAGCGGCAAGTTGTAGAAGCCGATCGCGCCCAGTTGGCCGACGATACTGGCATTACTGGCGTTGGACAGCGGGAAGCTGCCGGCCAGTTCGCGCTTGGCATCGTCCAGTTCCTGTTGGGTCGGGCCCGTCTTCAGGTAGTCGGCGAGAATGCCTTGCACCAGCTTGAGCGTACCTTCGCTGAGCTCGGCACGGGTTTGCAGGTTGATCATGAACGGGCCGCGTACCTGCATCGGGCTGAATACCGAGTAAACGCCGTAGGTCAGGCCGCGCTTCTCTCTCACCTCGCTCATCAGCCGGGTACCGAAGGCGCCACCGCCAAGGATCTGGTTGCCCATGGACAGGGCTGGCCAGTCCGGGTCCTGGCGGTCGATCCCCAGTTCGGCCAGCATCAGGTGGGTCTGCTTGGACGGGAAGTCGATGTGGGTCAGGCCGGCCTTGGCGTCTGCGGGTTGGGCCGGTGCGGCCAGCGCAGGGCCCTTGGGCAGGCCGGCAGACACCTGTGCGGCGATGGCTTCGGCCTCTGCACGGCTGAGGTCGCCGACCAGGGCGATTACCGCATTGCCGCCGGTATAAGCCTTTGCGTGGAACGCGCGCAGTTGGGCAAGGCTTATGCCCGTGATGCTCTCGGCAGTGCCGTCGCTTGGGTGGGCATAGGGGTGGTCACCATAGAGCTTGCCGAAAAGGGCCTTGCCGGCGATCTTGCCGGGGTTCTGTTTGTCATATTCGAAGCCAGCCAGCATCTGGTTCTTGATGCGCTTGAGGGCATCCTCGGGGAATGTCGGCTTGCCCGCCACCTCTGTAAACAGTTTGAGGGCCGGTTCGCGCTTGTCCTTGGCACTGAGGCTGCGCAGCGATGCGACGGCCATGTCGCGGTAGGAGCCGTTGCCAAAGTCTGCGCCCAGGCCTTCGAAGCCCTCGGCGATGGCGGTGACGTCCTTGCCGGCCACGCCCTCGTTGAGCATGGCGTTGGTCAGAGCGGCCAGGCCTGGCGTGCCACCATCCTGGCTGCTGCCGGCAGCGAAGGTGACGCGCAGGTCGAACATGGGCAGTTCGCGGGCTTCGACGAACAGCACCCGGGCACCTTCGGCGGTGTTCCAGTGCTGGATGTTCAACTGACGCCGGCTGGGTGCCTTACCATTCAGTTCGGCCAGCGACTGCAGGGTGTTGGCCGGGCGGGCCGCGCTGCTGTCGGCCTTGGCAGCGTTATCGGCCATGGCCGGAGCGGCCAGCACTGCCGCCAGCGTCAGGGCACGAATGCCCGTGGCCAGCAGGGTTGGGCGTGGTGCGCGGCGATCACTCATGGGCGGACTCCTCGGGCAGTACATGGGCAACGCTCAGGCGTTCGCGGGTGAAGTAGGTGCGCGCGGCGTTCTGGATGTCCTGCGGGGTGACGCGCTTGAGCTCGTCCAGTTCGCTGTCGATCAGCTTCCAGGACAGGCCGACGGTTTCCAGCTGGCCGATGGTGGTGGCCTGGCTGCTGATGGAGTCGCGGTCGTAGACCAGGCCGGCGATGACCTGGGCGCGTACGCGTTCCAGCTCTTCTGCGCTGGGCGGCGTGCTCTTGAGTTCTTCAAGCAACTGCCAGATGCCTTTTTCGACGTCGGCGAGGGTTTTCTGCTTCTGCACATTCGGCGTCGCCGAGATCAGGAACAGGCTGTCGCCGCGGGTGAAGGCGTTGTAGCTGGACGACGCGCCGGCCACCAGTTCCTGGCCACGCTCCAGGCGGGCCGGCATGCGGGCGCTGTAGCCACCGTCGAGCAGTGCCGAGATCAGGCGCAGGGCGTGCACCGTCCGAGGGTCCTTGGCGGTGGGCAGGCCGGGCACGTTGAAGCCGTAGATCAGGCTTGGCAGCTGGGTGCGTACGTGCAGGGTCAACTGGCGCCACCCTGGTTCAGCCAGCTCCAGAGGCAGCTTGGCTGGCGGCACGGCGCGTTTGGGAATATTGCCGAAATACTTCTGCGCCAGGCCCTTGACCTCGTCGGCGGTGACATCACCGACCACCACCAGGGTGGCGTTGTTGGGGGCGTACCAGGACTCGTACCAGTGGCGCAGTTCCTCGACCTTCATGCGTTCCAGGTCGGCCATCCAGCCAATGGTCGGCGTGTGATAGCCGCTGGCCGGGTAGGCCATGGCGCGGAACAGCTCGAATGCCTTGGCATTGGGCTGGTCGTCGGTGCGCAGGCGGCGTTCTTCCTTGATGACCTCGATTTCGCGGCTGAACTCGTCGGCAGGCAGGCGCAGGCTGGCAAGGCGGTCGGCCTCCAGCTCCAGGGCTACCGGCAGGCGGTCGCGGGCCAGCACTTGGTAATAGGCGGTGTAATCGTCGCTGGTGAAGGCGTTTTCATCGGCGCCGAGGTCACGCAGAATGCGCGAGGCCTCGCCGGGGCCGACCTTGGCGCTGCCCTTGAACATCATGTGTTCCAGCGCATGGGACAAGCCGGTCTGGCCCGGGGTCTCGTAGCTGGAGCCGACCTTGTACCAGATCTGCGAGACCACCACGGGGGCGCGATGGTCTTCGCGGACCACGACCTTCAGGCCATTGTCGAGGATGAATTCGTGGGTGGGTTGCACATCGGCGGCGAAGGCCGCGAGCGGCAGGCAGAGCGTGCCGAGCAACAGGCCAGCGGCGCGGCGGGCTAGAGCATTCATACGGTGTTTAACCTGTTCGGCGGCCCGCTGGGTTTAGCGTCGGCGGGCCAGGAGGTGCTAGGATACTGATCCGGTTGCCTGGCGACCATGCCTGTCGCCGTTCTGGCCCACAGGACACTAAGTCAAAACGTTGCGCATGAACCAGCCGGCTTCAAGATAGTCTGTTCTGCGTAGAGAGAATTCCCGATTGGCCGTAGCTGGCCTATCGCTACCCTGAGATAGCCGTCTTCCATGTTTGGTTCCAACGACGACAAAAAAGCGCCGGCCGAGGCTGGTGAGAAGAAAGGCCTGTTCAGCTGGTTTCGCAAGAAGCCGCAGCCACCTGCGGGAGCGGGCGTGCCCGCGCATGAACCCCCCGCTGTCGAGCAGTCTGCAGCCGCTCCGGTCGAGGGATCTGCCGCCGAAGCGCCACAGGCCCCCGAACCCGTTCAGGCCGTTGCGGCCCCACAGCTAGCTGAGCCGCAGCCGCTCGCGGCCCCCCCCCGGCCCCCGGTAGTCGAGGCCCCCGTCCCTGAACCGGTTGCGTCCCAGCCGTTGCAGGCGCCTGAGCCAGAGCCGGTCGCATCCCAGCCGCTGGTGGCACCTGCACCGCAGCCGGTTGCGTCCATGCCCTTGCAGGCGGCCCCTGTCGAGTCTGCCCCTGTCGAGGCCGCAGCGCCGGTCAGCAACCTGGTGCTGCCGGTTGCCGAAGAGCCCGTGGCCCTGGTGCCGGACCTGGAGCCGAAGGCACCGCCCGCAATCCCGGAACGCGCGGCACCAGCCCCTGTTGCTGCACCCGTTGAACAGGCCAAGCCCGGCTTCTTCGCGCGCCTCAAGCAAGGCCTGTCCAAGACCAGTGCCAGCATCGGCGAGGGCATGGCCAGCCTGTTCCTCGGCAAGAAGGTCATCGACGACGACCTGCTCGACGAAATCGAGACGCGCCTGCTGACTGCCGACGTGGGTGTGGAGGCTACATCGGCCATTGTCCAGAACCTGACCCAGAAGGTCGCGCGCAAGCAGTTGGCCGATGCCGATGCCCTGTACAAATCGTTGCAGGAAGAACTGGCTGCGCTGCTGCGCCCGGTCGAGCAGCCGCTGAATGTGCAGGCCCAGAACAAACCCTATGTGATCCTTGTGGTTGGCGTGAACGGCGCCGGCAAGACCACCACCATTGGCAAACTGGCGAAAAAGCTGCAACTGGAAGGCAAGAAGGTCATGCTGGCTGCCGGTGATACCTTCCGCGCAGCGGCGGTCGAGCAGTTGCAGGTGTGGGGTGAGCGTAACCAGATTCCGGTGATCGCCCAGCACACGGGTGCCGACTCTGCTTCGGTAATCTTCGATGCCGTGCAGGCCGCCAAGGCACGTGGCGTTGACGTGCTGATCGCCGACACTGCCGGCCGCCTGCACACCAAAGACAACCTGATGGAAGAGCTGAAGAAGGTCCGCCGGGTCATCGGCAAGCTCGACGTTGAGGCGCCGCACGAGGTGCTGCTGGTGCTTGACGCCGGCACCGGCCAGAACGCCATCAGTCAGGCCAAGTACTTCAACCAGAGCGTCGAGCTGACCGGCCTGGCCCTGACCAAGCTGGACGGCACTGCCAAGGGCGGGGTGATCTTCGCCCTGGCCAAGCAGTTCAACATCCCGATCCGTTTCATCGGCGTCGGTGAAGGCATCGACGACCTGCGTACCTTCGAAGCCGAGCCGTTCGTCAAGGCTCTGTTCGCCGAGCGAGATTGACCATGATCCGATTCGAGCAGGTTGCCAAGCGCTATCCCAACGGTCATGTGGGTTTGCATGAGCTGAGTTTCCGGGCGCGCCGGGGCGAATTCCTGTTCGTCACCGGCCATTCGGGCGCTGGCAAGAGCACCTTGCTGCGCCTGTTGCTGGCCATGGAGCGCCCGACCAGCGGCAAGCTGATGCTGGCAGGGCAGGACCTGGGCCAGATCAGCAATGCGCAAATCCCGTTCCTGCGCCGGCAAATCGGCGTGGTGTTCCAGAACCATCAGCTGTTGTTCGACCGCACCGTGTTCAACAACATTGCCTTGCCGCTGCAGATTCTCGGCCTGTCCAAGGTCGAGATCGCCAAGCGCGTGGACTCGGCTCTGGAGCGTGTATCGCTGTCCGACAAAGGCGAGCTGTTCCCGGCCGACCTGTCCACCGGGCAGCAGCAGCGAGTGGGTATCGCCCGCGCCATCGTTCACCAGCCGGCTCTGCTGCTGGCCGACGAGCCCACCGGTAACCTCGACCCGCGCCTGGCTGCAGAGATCATGGGCGTGTTCGAGGACATCAACCGCCTGGGCACGACGGTATTGATCGCCAGCCACGACCTGGCGCTGATTGCGCGCATGCGTCACCGCATGCTGACCTTGCAACGCGGCCGCTTGATCGGCGATGGGGAGGCCGGGCAATGAACACAACACGTACGCCGAAGGTTTCTGAGCGGGTCGCACCGAAACCGGCAGATCCGCAACCTGCGAAGAAAAAACGCGGTGAAGACGATGATGGCCCGGACTTCCGCACCCTGCTGCATGCCTGGCTGGAAAGCCACCGTGCCAGCTTGGCCGACAGCCTGCGCCGCCTGGGCAAGCAGCCGATCGGCAGCTTCTTCACTTGCCTGGTCATGGCCGTGGCGCTGAGCATGCCGATGGGCCTGTCCTTGTTGCTGAAGAACGTCGAGCAGCTTGGCGGTTCGTGGCAACGCGCTGCGCAGATTTCGCTGTACCTCAAGCTCGATGCCGGCAGCCGCGATGGCGAAGCGCTGCGCGACGAGATCAAGGGCATGCCTGGCGTGGCGGACGCCCAGTATGTCAGCCGCGAGCAGGCCCTGGAGGAGTTCCAGCAGCAGTCCGGGCTGGGCGAGGCCTTGCGCGAACTGCCAGACAACCCACTGCCGGGTGTGGTGGTGGTAACCCCGACCGAGGTCGACAAACCGGCCCTGGACGCCTTGCGTCAGCGCCTGTCGGAGCTGCCGCGGGTGGACGTGGCGCAACTGGACCTGGTCTGGGTCGAGCGCCTGGCAGCCATCCTCAAGCTGGGTGACCGCTTCGTCTTCGGCCTGGCCGTGATGCTGATTTCTGCCCTGTTGTTAGTAATCGGTAACACAATTCGTCTACACATTGAAAACCGTCGTATCGAGATCGAAGTGATCAAGCTGGTCGGCGGCACCGACGCCTACGTGCGCCGGCCTTTCCTGTACATGGGCGCCCTGTATGGCCTGGGCGCAGGCCTGCTGGCGTGGGGCATCCTGGCGTTTGGCCTGAACTGGCTGAACGAGGCGGTGGTAGGGCTTTCCGGGCTGTATGGCAGTGACTTCGCCCTGGGCGGCGTTCCGGCTTCCGATGGTCTGTCGCTCTTGATCGGAGCAGTGTTGTTGGGGTATATCGGTGCATGGATTGCAGTCGCCCGCCACTTGAACGAGCTGGCGCCGCGATAGTTTTTACGTGCCAGCATTGACATTTTCTTCACTGCGGAACTTGTACCGTCGTTCCAGGTCAATGTTGGCAGCGCCCACAAGGTGCGAGTTTTGTAAGTCGGAGGTTCTTGAATGACCACATCGTTGCAACCTGCCTATGCCCTGGTACCCGGTGCAAACCTGGAAGCCTATGTGCACACGGTCAACAGCATCCCGCTGCTGACGGTCGAGCAGGAGCGTGATCTGGGCGAGCGTCTCTATTATGAGCAGGATGTCGAGGCCGCTCGTCAGATGGTGATGGCCCACCTGCGTTTCGTCGTACATATCGCCCGTAGTTACGCCGGCTACGGGTTGGCCCAGGCTGACCTGATCCAGGAAGGCAATGTCGGCCTGATGAAAGCCGTCAAGCGCTTCAACCCGGAAATGGGCGTGCGCCTGGTGTCGTTCGCCGTGCACTGGATCAAGGCAGAGATCCACGAGTTCATTCTGCGCAACTGGCGCATCGTCAAAGTGGCTACCACCAAGGCTCAGCGCAAGCTGTTCTTCAACCTGCGTAGCCAGAAGAAGCGCCTGGCGTGGCTGAACAACGACGAAGTGCATCGCGTGGCGGAAAGCCTTGGCGTCGAGCCGCGCGAAGTGCGCGAGATGGAAAGCCGCCTCAGCGGCCAGGACATGGCCTTTGACCCGGCAGCGGAAGCTGACGACGACAGCGCCTTCCAGTCGCCTGCGCATTACCTGGAAGATCACCGTTACGATCCGGCGGTGCAGCTTGAGGATGCCGACTGGAGTGACAACTCCACCAGCAACCTGCACGAAGCGCTGCAGGGCCTGGACGAGCGTAGCCGCGACATTCTCTACCAGCGTTGGCTGGCGGAAGAGAAGGCCACGCTGCATGAACTGGCAGACAAGTACAGCGTATCGGCTGAGCGTATTCGCCAGTTGGAGAAGAATGCGATGAACAAGGTCAAGGCCCTGATCGCTGCCTGATCGAGTCTGGGTTGTAAAGAAAAGCCGCTGGCCCTGATGGGGTGAGCGGCTTTTTTGTTTGTGCTGGCTTTGCCGGCCTCTTCGCGGGTAAACCCGCTCCTACAGGGGATGCGGTTGCCCGTAGGCGCGGGTTTGCCCGCGAGGAGGCCGGGGGGGCGGTTGCCCGTAGGCGCGGGTTTGCCCGCGAGGAGGCCGGGGATGTGGTTGCCCGTAGGAGCGGGTTTACCCGCGAAGAGGCCGGGTATGCGGTTGCCCGTAGGAGCGGGTTTACCCGCGAAAGGGCCGGGCCTGCATTCAAAGCTTTCTGGAGGAGTCCAGCTGCATCAGGTAGCTGGGCCCACCCAACTGGCTCATCTGCCGGCGAATCCAGCCGGCCCGGCTGGCCACGTAGGCACTCGGTCGGCTGGCACTCCACTTGATTGGGCTTGGCAGCACCGCAGCCAGCTGCGCTGCCTGCTGGCGGCTGAGCCTGCTGGCGTCGACGCCAAAGTGATAGCGCGCCGCTGCCTGGGCACCAAACACGCCCTTGCCCCACTCGGCGCTGTTCAAATAGACCTCGAGAATCCGTTCCTTCGACCAGAACAGCTCGATCAGGGCGGTGAACCAGGCCTCCAGCCCCTTGCGAAACCAGCTGCGGCCTGACCACAGAAACAGGTTCTTGGCCACTTGTTGGGTCAGGGTGCTGGCGCCGCGAATGTTGCCGCCACGCTCGTTGTGGGCCAGCGCCGCCTGAATGGCCGGGAGGTCGAAGCCCCAGTGGTTGGCGAACTTCTGGTCCTCGCCAGCAATGACCGCAACCTTGAGCTCATCGGAGATGTTCTCCCATGGCTCCCAGTCGCGCTGCAGGTCGATCGGTTCACCATTCACCCATGACTGTACCTTGCGCTCGACCATCAGCGCCGTGCCGGGCGGTGGTACCCAGCGGAACACCAGCACCAGCACGATGCTGCCGGCAACGAACCAGAGCAGGGCGCGGGAGAGGCGACGGATAAGCGTTGACAGCATGTCGATGGCTTGGCCCTAAGGGTGGAAGGGGCCATTATACAGACCCGATACAAGGAGTCGTCCCATGCTTCGCAGCTTCCTGATGCTTGCCGCCTTTTTTGGCTTTACCGGTGTCGCCCTGGGCGCCTTCGCCGCTCATGGCCTGAAAAACCGGCTGACGGCTGACTACCTGGCGATCTTCCATACCGGCGTGACTTACCAACTGGTCCATGCCTTGGCGATCTTCGGCGTTGCGGTGCTCTCGGCGCACCTGCCCGGGCGCCTGGTCGGGTGGGCTGGCGGCCTGTTTGCGTTGGGCATCGTGCTGTTCTCCGGCAGCCTGTACCTGCTGACCCTCAGTGGCCTTGGCAAGCTTGGCATCATCACCCCGATTGGTGGCTTGTGCTTCCTTGTCGGCTGGCTGTGCCTGGGCCTGGCAGCCTGGCGGCTGGGCTGACCGAGTGGTCCACAATCACGACTAATGGCGCGCACCGCCCTTGGGTTGCAGGGCGGTTCGGCGCTAGAATGCTGGCCCCAAAGAACAATGGTGGCCGTGCGCATGCGCATTAAATTGAACGGTGAACCTTACGAACTGCCTGCCGGCGAAAGCGTTGCAGCCCTGCTGGCGCGCCTGGAACTGACCGGGCGCCGTGTTGCAGTGGAACTGAACCTGGATATCGTGCCGCGTAGCCAGCACGACAGCACGCTGCTGAATGACGGCGACCAGGTCGAAGTGGTCCACGCCATCGGTGGCGGCTGACAGCAGCCCGGCGGTTCACAAGCAAGCCCTGCAACCTTTTCCCGAGGAACAACGATGAGCAACGTTCGTAGCGACAAGCCCTTCACCCTGGCCGGGCGTACTTTCCAGTCGCGCCTGCTGGTCGGTACCGGCAAGTACCGTGACATGGAAGAAACCCGCCTGGCCACCGAGGCCTCGGGTGCCGAAATCGTCACTGTCGCTGTGCGCCGCACCAACCTTGGCCAGAACGCGGGCGAGCCGAACCTGCTCGATGTACTGTCGCCCGACAAGTACACCATCCTGCCGAACACTGCAGGCTGCTTTGACGCGGTGGAAGCGGTACGCACTTGCCGTCTGGCCCGCGAACTGCTCGATGGGCGCAAATCGCACGAGTCCCGGACGCTGGTGAAGCTGGAAGTGCTGGCCGACCAGAAAACCCTGTTCCCCAACGTGATCGAAACCCTCAAGGCCGCCGAAGTGCTGGTCAAGGAAGGTTTCGATGTCATGGTCTACACCAGCGACGACCCGATCATCGCCCGTCAGCTGGCCGAAGTCGGCTGTATTGCTGTCATGCCGTTGGCCGGCCTGATTGGCACCGGCCTGGGTATCTGCAACCCCTACAACCTGCAGATCATCCTGGAAGAATCCAAGGTGCCGGTGCTGGTCGATGCTGGCGTGGGTACCGCATCCGACGCCACCATCGCCATGGAAATGGGCTGTGAGGCAGTGCTGATGAACTCGGCCATCGCCCACGCCCAGCAGCCGGTGCTGATGGCTGAGGCCATGAAACACGCCATTGTCGCGGGTCGCATGGCCTACCTGGCCGGCCGTATGCCGAAGAAACTCTATGCCAGCGCCTCTTCGCCGCTGGATGGTCTGATCAAGTAAGAGCAACTGATGACTGAATCGCACGATACGCCGATCACCCCCGACGGCGAAGCCCGCCCACACCGCCGCATCAAGAGCTTCGTGATGCGTGCCGGGCGCATGACCGAAGGCCAGCAACGCGGCCTGGATCAAGGCGGCCCGCTGTACATCCTGCCACTGGCTGATAGCCCGGTGGACTACGACCAGGTGTTCGGCCGTTCGGCCCCGCGCACCTTGGAGATCGGCTTCGGCATGGGCCATTCCCTGTTGGAAATGGCGGCCGCCGCCCCTGAGCAGGACTTCATCGGTGTGGAAGTGCACCGCCCGGGTGTTGGCGCGCTGCTCAATGGCGTGCTGACCCAGGGGCTGAAAAACCTGCGGGTGTATGACTGCGATGCCATCGAAGTGCTGAACCGCTGCGTGGCGGATAACAGCCTCGATCGGTTGATGCTGTTCTTCCCAGACCCTTGGCACAAGGCACGTCACCACAAGCGCCGCATTGTCCAGCTGGAGTTTGCCGAGCTGGTACGTCGCAAGCTCAAGCCCGGTGGTGTGTTCCACATGGCCACCGATTGGGAGCCGTATGCCGAGTACATGCTGGAAGTGATGAGCGCAGCTCCTGGCTATCGCAACCGTGCGGCAGACGGCACCTATGTGCCGCGCCCCGAAGAGCGCCCGATCACCAAGTTCGAACGCCGCGGTGAGCGGCTGGGGCATGGGGTGTGGGACTTGAAGTTCGAGAAGGTGGATTGAGCGGCTGATACGGCTTTTCGATGTGCTGATGCCGGCAGGAATGCAGGCGAAAATAACCGCCTTGAGAAGGGCGGTTTTTTTTCGGTAATACACAACACCTCAGGGCATGCCCGCGAAGAAACCAACGCGGTGGATGGCACCGGCTTTGCCGGTGTTCGCGGGCGGCTGCGACGGTGAGCGGCGGGTGGAGATTGGCCAGCAGGGCCGGCCCTTTCGCGGGTGAACCCGCTCCTACGGGCGGCCTGTGTACAACCACCGAGGTGTGTCCACCACCAATCTGTGTAGGAGCGGGTTTACCCGCGAATACGGTGGCGGGGGCAACGGTGAACGGCGGGTGGAAATTGGCCAGCAGGGCCGGCCCTTTCGCAGGTAAACCCGCTCCTACGGGCGGCCTGTGTACAACCACCGATGTGCGCCCACCACCAATCCGGTGTAGGCGCGGGTTTACCCGCGAATACGGTGGCGGCGGCAAAGGTGAACGGCGGGTGGAAATTGGCCAGCAGGGCCGGCCCTTTCGCGGGTAAACCCGCTCCTACGGGTGGGCTGTGTCCAGCCACCGATGTGTGTCCACCACCAATCTGTGTAGGAGCGGGTTTACCCGCGAATACGGTGGCGGCGGCAACGGTGAACGGCGGGTGGAAATTGGCCAGCAGGGCCGGCCTCTTCGCGGGTAAACCCGCTCCTACGGGCGGCCGCGCAGGTCTTTCAAATGTTGAGCAAGACAGTTGACCCAGGGGCCATTAGCTCAGCCGCGGCGATCCGCCACCACGCCAATCAACACCAGTACCACCAGCAACACAGGCGCCAACGCATAGTTGTTGAACTGGCTCAGGCCTTTCACCACCCATGGCGTGGCATAGATCAGCGCAGCACCGCTGCCGATCATCACCATCAGCGCCATGAACGGCACGCGCAGGGCGCCGGCGAGGCCGCCCAGGCGTTGCTCGGCCCAGGCTTTGACATCGGTGCCGAACAACACCAGCAGGCAGCCTACCAAGGCCAGTGAAATCTCCGACAGGTTGCTGCGGCTCCAGCGGGAAACCGTCGCGAGCAGATCAAGTACCAGATCCATGGGTCATCCTCAGGTCAAGAAATACTGCAGCAGGTCATTGAGGAACAGCTGGCCCCTTGGGGTGGCCACCAGTCGATCCGGTTCGACCTGCAAAAGGCCCTTTTGTTCGGCGGCACGGCGTGCTTCCTGCAGCTGTGCCAGTGGCAAGCCGGTGCGCTGGGTGAACAGTTCGGCTTCCACGCCATCGGTCAGGCGCAGGGCGTTCATCAGGAACTCGAACGGCAGTTCATCGACTGGCAGCAGCTTCTCGCCGGCCCTGAACGGCTTGGCCAGGTTCAGGTAGTCCTTGGGCAGGCGGGTCTTCCAGGTACGCAGGATGCGCCCGTCGGCAAAGGTGAGCTTGCCGTGAGCGCCAGCGCCAATGCCGATGAAGTCACCGAAGCGCCAGTAGTTGAGGTTGTGCCGGGCGGCGCGGCCTGCCTGGGCGTAGGCCGATACCTCGTACTGGCGGTAGCCGTGCTCGGCCATCAGCGCTTGGCCGGCTTCCTGAATATCCCAGAGGATGTCGTCTTCGGGCAGCTCTGGCGGCTGGTTCCAGAACACCGTGTTCGGCTCCACGGTCAGCTGATACCACGACAGGTGGGTCGGCCCCAGGTCGATGGCCTGGCGCAGGTCACCCAGCGCGTCGTCCAGCGACTGGTCGGGCAGGCCGTGCATCAGGTCCATGTTGAAATTGTCGAAACCGGCCGCGCGCGCCATGCCGGCGGCTCGAACCGCTTCGTCGCCATTGTGGATGCGCCCCAGTGCCTCCAGCTTGGCTGGCTGGAAGCTCTGCACACCGATCGAAAGACGGTTGATGCCGGTCTGCCGGTAGGCCTTGAACTTGTCCTGCTCGAAGGTGCCCGGGTTGGCTTCCAGGGTAATTTCGATGTCTGGCGCGAACGGAATACGTTGCTCTACGCCACGCAGTAGCCGGCCAAGGGCGTTGGCACTGAACAGGCTTGGCGTACCGCCACCGAAGAAGATCGAGCTGATCGGGCGGCCTTGTACGGCAGCCAGTTCCTGGTCGAGGTCGTCGAGCAGGGCTGTGACGTAGGCATCTTCCGGTAGCTCAGGCCCGGCAGCGTGGGAGTTGAAGTCGCAATAAGGGCATTTGCGTACGCACCACGGAATGTGGATGTACAGCGCCAGCGGCGGCAGGCTGCTAAAGCCTGCTGCGCCGGGGGGCGACAGCATTTCGATCATGCCAGGCCCAGACGTGTGCGCAGCAGGGCCATGGCACGGGCGCGGTGGCTGAGCTGGTTCTTGTCTGCGGGGGCTAGATCGGCGCTGGAGCAGTTGCGCTCCGGTACCCAGAACAGCGGGTCGTAGCCAAAGCCCTGGTCGCCGCTGGCCTCGAACAGGATGCGCCCGTGCCACAGGCCTTCGCACAGGATCGGCAACGGGTCGTCGGCGTGGCGCACCAGCGCCAGCACGCAGACGAACTGTGCACTGCGCTCAGCTTCAGGCACGTCTTTCAAGGCTTCGAGCAGCTTGGCGTTGTTTGCCGCGTCGCCTTTGCCATCGGCATAGCGCGCCGAGTAGATGCCCGGCGCGCCACCGAGGAAGTCCACCGCCAGGCCAGAGTCATCGGCCAGGGCCGGCAGGCCGGAAATGCGGGCGGCGTTGCGCGCTTTGAGGATGGCGTTCTCGACGAACGACAGGCCGGTTTCTTCCGGCTCCACCTGGCTGAACTCACCAATCGAGCGCAGTTGCACGGAATGGCCGAGCATGGCCTGGAGTTCCTTGAGTTTGCCGGCGTTGTGGCTGGCCAATACGAGTTGCTGGAAATTCATCATTCGCCTGGGAACACTTCCTGGTTGAAGCGGAGAGAGTTGCTGATGCCGCCGGTTTCGATGTTGAGGTCGAAGGTGACGGTTTCTGGCTGGTCGATCTTGAACTGGGCGATGTAGTACACCGCGCCCTGTTCGGTAATCTGCTTGAACGACAGCGGGCTGCTGCGCCCGGTCAGGTCCTTGACCGTGCCGCTGATCACCGCCGTGGCAGGTTTGCTGGCCTTGAGGACGGTAATGTTGAGCACGCCCTGGTTCTTGCTGCGCACCAGGCCGGTGGCCGCGGCCACCTCGGGTGTGAGCATGCTCGAGGTGAATGCACTGTAGTGCACCGTCACGTCGCCAAATACCTCCTTGCGCTCGGGGCGTGCGGCATCGGCAGCCAGTACTGGCAGGGCCAGGCACAGGCTGATCAGGAACAGGGCTAGGCGACGCATGGGGCGATTCCTCCGGTGGGCGTCAGACCGCGAGCTGGTGCTCTTGCAGGCCCGGACTGCTGACGCGGTAGATGCCGATCTCACCTAGAAGATTAGGCCATAGCCGGCCACCCCACCCGTTGCGGTGCAAGTGGTCGACCGCCAGGCGGTCCAGTACCTTGGCTCGGCGTTCGTGCACAAGTTCTTCGAAGTCGGCGAAGGTGCAGAAGTGGATGTTCGGCGTGTTGTACCAGGTATACGGCATGAAGTCCGATACCGGCATGCGGCCTTTGGTCGCCAGGTACCAGCGGCAGCGCCAGTGGCCGAAGTTTGGGAAGGTGATGATGCACTGACGGCCCACCCGCAGCATTTCGTCGAGGATGCGGTCGGGGTATTCCACGGCCTGCAGGGCTTGGGTCATGATCACCACGTCGAAGCTGTTGCTGGCGAAGTTGCCCAGGCCTTTGTCCAGGTCTTGTTCGATGACGTTGACGCCCTTGGCCACGCAGGCGGCGATATTGTCGGCGTCGATTTCCAGGCCATAGCCGGTGACCTGTTTGCGGTCACGCAGCGAGGCCAGCAGTTCGCCGCTACCGCAGCCCAGGTCGAGTACCCGGCTGCCGGCGGGGATCCAGTCGTGGATGATTTCCAGATCGGCTCTCATGCTGTCCTCAGATGGCAATGCGGTTCATGTAGTTCGAGAAACCCTGCATGTAGCGAGGTGTGGGAATCAGGAAAGCATCGTGCCCGTAGGGCGAATCGATCTCCAGGTAGCAGACGTTCTTGCGCGCGGCCATCAGCGCGTCGACGATCTCGCGCGAACGGGCCGGAGAGAAGCGCCAGTCGGTGGTGAACGACATGATGCAGTAGTCCGCCGTGACGTGGGCCAGGGTGGCGGCCAGATCACCACCGTGCGTGGCGGCCGGGTCGAAATAGTCCAGTGCCTTGGTCATCAGCAGGTAGGTGTTGGCGTCGAAACGGCCGGAAAACTCCTCGCCCTGATAGCGCAGGTAGCTTTCGACCTGGAACTCGACGCTGTGGAAGTCGTAGTTGAGCTTGTCGCTTTTCAGCTCACGGCCGAATTTTTCACCCATCGAATCATCGGACAGATAGGTAATGTGGCCTACCATGCGCGCCAGCATCAGGCCGCGCTTGGGGATCACGCCCTGGTCCTGGAACGAACCGCCATGGAACTCAGGGTCGGTGAGAATGGCCTGGCGCGCCACCTCGTTGAAGGCGATGTTCTGCGCCGACAGCTTGGGCGCCGAGGCAATGTCGACGCAATGACGCACACGCTCGGGGTAGCTGATGGTCCATTGCAGTGCCTGCATGCCGCCAAGGCTGCCGCCGACGACAGCGGCCCATTGCTGGATGCCCAGGCGCTCGCCCAGGCGCACCTGGCTGTGTACCCAGTCCTCTACGGTCAGTACAGGGAAGTCGGCGCCATACGGTTTGCCGGTGGCAGGGTTGACGCTGCTGGGGCCGGTACTGCCGTTGCAGCCGCCGAGGTTGTTCAGGCTGACCACGAAGAAGCGGTTGGTATCGATCGGCTTGCCGGGGCCGATGCAGCTGTCCCACCAGCCCGGCTTGCGGTCGGTGGCGGCATGGTAGCCAGCGGCATGGTGATGGCCGGACAGGGCATGGCAGATCAGCACGGCGTTGCTCGCGCTGGCGTTCAGGGTGCCATAGGTCTCGTAGACCAGTTCGTAACTGGCCAGTGAACGGCCACAGGCCAGTGCCAGCGGTTCATCGAACCGGGCGGTTTGCGGTACTACCAGACCGACGGAATCTTCGGGAAAGACAGTTGACATCGACCCTGCTCACGCTTGACGGAGGCGTAAGTCTAAAGAGCGCTACCCCCAGCGGCAAGCAAAGGCTTGCGACTGGGGGCAAGCTGGCGCTGGCGAGCCTCAGATCATTCGCCACAGCTCTTGAGGCATGCCGGCGTAGGCGGCCAGCGGGGGCATGACAAACGACTGGACCACCTGGATCGCCAGGAAGGCGAAGATCGGCGAGATGTCCATGCCACCCAGATTTGGCACCAGGCGGCGGAACGGCGCCAGCACCGGCTCGCTGATCTGGTAGGCCAGTTCGGCCGCCGGGTTGTGGCTGTTGGGTGCAACCCAGGAAACGATCACCATGACGATCATCGCCACCCAGAAAATCTTCAGGAACAGCGAGGTGATGCCGATGATCGCCCACATCAGCAGGTGCAGGACGTCGCCGAAGGTACCGTAGGTGACCATCAGCACAAAGCCCATCAGCAAGGCCTGGATGACCACCGCCAGCAGTAGCGACGAGGTATCCAGCCCGCCAACGCTAGGGATGATCCGGCGGATCGGCTTGAGCAGCGGTTGGGTGGCACGAACGGCGAACTGGCACAGCGGGTTGTAGAAGTTGGCCTTGACCAGTTGCAGCACGAAGCGCAGCAGGACGATTACCAGGTAAAGGCTGACCAGGGTTTGCACCACGAAAATCGCGGCGCCTGACAGTGCATTCATCTAAGGCTCCTTATTTGCCCAGTTGTTCGGCCAGCTCGGCAGAGCGCGTGGCTGCAGCCTGCAGCGCCTGCTCGACGATGGCTTCGAAGCCGCTGGCCTGGAACGACTTGATCGCCGCTTCCGTGGTGCCGGCGGGCGAAGTGACGCGGCGGCGCAGTTCAGCGGCATCGACGTCGCTTGCAACTGCCATGCGCGCGGCGCCCAGGGCCGTCTGCAAGGTCAGTTGGGAGGCTGTTTCGCGTGGCAGGCCGAGTTTTTCGCCTGCCGCGGTCATGGCCTCGATCAGCAGGAAGAAGTACGCCGGGCCACTGCCGGACACAGCTGTCACGGCGTCCAGTTGCTGCTCCTGCTCCAGCCACAGGGCGGTGCCCACGGCCGACAGCAGTTGTTCGGCATGCTGACGCTGTTCGCCGGACACTTCAGCGGTGGCGTACAGGCCGCTCACGCCTTGGCGCAGCAATGCCGGGGTATTGGGCATGCAGCGCACCACCGGGCGAGCGCCCACCCAGCTTTGCAGGCTGGCGCACGTGATGCCGGCGGCGATGGAAACGATCAGCTGGCCATCCTGCAGGTTGGGTTGCAGTGCCTGACATACGGTTTTCATGACTTGTGGCTTGACCGCCAGCACGATGACGTCAGCGCCATCGATGGCCTGGGCGTTGTCCTCGAAGGCTTCAATGCCGTGCTCGGCCTGGATGCGACTGCGGGTCTCGGCGCCCGGGTCGCTGGCGCGGATCTGCGAGGCGTCCAGGCCCTGGGCACGCAGACCACCGATCAGGCTGGCGGCCATGTTGCCGGCGCCGATAAAGGCAATACGTGTCTTGCTCATGTCAGGTCCTTGTGGAAAAGAGTGAGTGAAGCATGGAATCAGGTGTTGCCGTAGTCGCGGGCTCCGAACAGGGCCGTGCCAATCCGTACCCACGTCGCGCCCTGGGCGATGGCCGCTTCCAGGTCGTGGCTCATGCCCATGGACAGGGTGTCCAGGCCAAGCCCCAGGCCTTCCTGCAACTTGCGCAGGCTGGCGAAGGCGGCCTCCTGGGTGGCGCGGTCTTCGGTGGGTTCCGGGATTGCCATCAGCCCGCGCAGGCGCAGGTTGGGCAGTGCGGCTACGGCTTTGGCCAACGCGGGTAGGTCGGCCGGGGTGCAGCCGGATTTACTGTCTTCGCCGCTGACGTTTACCTGCAGGCAGATGTTCAGCGGCGCCAACCCGGCGGGGCGCTGTTCCGACAGGCGTTGGGCAATTTTCAGGCGGTCCACGGAATGCACCCAGTCGAAATGCTCGGCGATGGCTTTGGTCTTGTTCGACTGAATGGGGCCGATGAAGTGCCAGATCAAGGGCAAGTCGCTGAGGGCCTGCTGCTTTGTCAGTGCTTCCTGTAGGTAATTCTCCCCGAAGTCGTGCACACCGGCGGCATGGATCTCGCGGATAGCGCTGGCGGGCTTGGTCTTGCTCACGGCCAGCAACTGGACGCTGGCCGGATCACGCCCGACTGCCTGGGCAGCACTGGCGATACGGGCGGAAATCGCGGAAAGGTTGTCTGCTAGGGTGGACATGGATCGATGCCGGCAGCTGTGGGGTCTGCGGCATTCTACCTGCTTGAAGGCCTTTGGGGAGTCTTATGGATGTGACCGACCTGTTGGCCCGAGCTGTGGATGCGGGGGCTTCAGACCTGCACCTGGCGACGGGCCAGATTCCGATGCTGCGCCTGGATGGCGAGTTGCAGCGTATGGGCTTGCCGCCGTTGAATCAGGGTGCCTTGATCGAGGGCATGGCCAGCGTGCTGGATGACGATCAGCGCCGGCAGTGGGCCCAAGGCGATGAAATGGACCTTGCGCTGGAGTTGCCGGCGCTTGGGCGCTTTCGGCTGAACCTGTTTCGCCAGTTGAATGGCCCGGCGATTACCTTTCGGCTGATCCCGGGGCGCATTGCGACGGTGAGTGAGCTGGACCTTGCGGATGTGTTTCAAGCTGTTGCGCATTGCCGGGATGGCTTGATCCTCGTGGGCGGGCCGACCGGTAGTGGCAAGTCCAGCACCCTGGCAACGCTGCTCGACCAGCTGAACCGCGAGCGGGCGCTGCACATCATTACCCTGGAAGACCCTGTCGAGGTCATCCATGCCAGCCAGCGCAGCCTGGTCAACCAGCGTGAGATGGGGCGCCATAGTCGCGGCTTTGCTCAGGGGCTGCGCAGTGCGCTGCGCCAGGACCCGGACGTGATCATGATCGGCGAGTTGCGCGACCTGGAAACCATTCGCCTGGCCCTGCGCGCGGCCGAAACCGGGCACCTGGTGCTGGCAACCGTGCATGCGCGTTCGGCGACCAGCAGCATCGACAGGTTGGTGGAGGTGTTTGCTGCCGAGGAAAAGCCGTTGGTGCGGGCGATGCTGGCCGAGTCGCTGCGCCTGGTGGTCGCGCAGGTGCTGGTCAGGCGCGTAGGGGGTGGGCGGGTGGCGGCGCGGGAAGTGCTGGTGGCGACGCCGGCGGTGCGTAACCTGGTTCGGGAGGGGCGGTTGGCGCAGTTGTCTTCAGTGATGCAGGGCGGGGCGGCGGAGGGGATGCTGACGATGGAGGGGGCGTTGCGGAGGCTGAGGGAGCGAGGGTTGATCAAAGGCTTGTAGTACCTGCAAAGGCCCTTTCGCGGGCGCGCCCGCTCCCACAGGTATGGCGCTGCCCGCGAGAGCGACGCGCTACGTGTGGGAGCGGGCGTGCCCGCGAAGGGGCCGGTACCGGATAGCGCCGATCAGATTAACGCTTGGCCAGACTCAGCTGCTGCTCTTTCGGCAGCACCCGCTTGGCCACCACGTAGTGCTTCTGCCAGTAAGGCTTGCTCAAGGTGTCGATACTCACCCGCTTGCCACGACGTGGAGCGTGGATGAAGCGGTCGTTACCCAGATAGATGGCTACGTGATTGACCCGACGGCTCTTGATGTTGAAGAAGATCAGGTCGCCAGGCTTCAGATCACCCTTGGCCACCTTCACCCCGTGGCCCCGGGCCATGGCATTGGAGGTGCGCGGCAGGTCGACGTCGGCGACGTCGTTGAAGGCGTATTTGACCAGCCCGCTGCAGTCAAAGCCTTTTTTCGGGCTGCTGCCGCCCCAAACATAAGGGGTACCGAGCACATTTACCGCACGGCTCAGCACATCGCTGCTTTGCTTAGGCGACATGGCGGCGACATTCGCACCGCGGCTGCTGGCGGCATTGCTCGGGCGGGCGCGTAGCGCGGTCTGTTTGACTGGTGCGCGTTTCACCGAGGCGTTGGTCGTGTAGCCGGTGAAACCATTGGGAAGACGTTGCTCACGATTGGTGGCGTGGGCGGCCAGGGGCAATAATAGGCAGAGGGTCAGCCATGTCTTGATCAAAGGCGGCATAGATGAAGCTCTTATGAATAGTTATGTGTTGGCGCGCAACTTTATAACAGCTTTTTGATCAGTTATTGATCCGTTGGTCGATTGCCAGGCGCCGTATGTCGGCTTGCGACGAAAAAGTCACATTTTTTCTTAGAAAATTTTCGGATAACCCACAGGGGCTATGAATGAACAGTTATCAACAGGGGGTGCCCTTTCACGACACCCACAGCAAAACCATCGGCTACCTGCTGTGGATTTTCGGCTTCACCGGTTCCCATCGTTTCTATTACGGCAAGCCGATTACCGGGACCATCTGGTTCTTCACCTTGGGCTTGCTGGGCATTGGCTGGTTGATCGACCTGTTCCTGATCCCGTCCATGGACCGTGAAGCCGACCTGAGGTTTCAGTCCGGGCGTATCGACTACAACATCGCCTGGATCCTGCTGACCTTCCTGGGGGTGTTTGGCCTGCACCGGCTGTATCAGGGCAAGTGGATCACCGCGATCATCTACTTCTTTACCGGCGGGTTGTTCCTGGTGGGGGTGCTGTATGACTTCTGGACGTTGAACAGCCAGGTGTCCGAAAGGAATGCGGGGCGGGGCTGACGGTAGCGGGGCTGCTTTACAGCCCCTTCACGGGCAATGCTGTCCATATAAAGAAGGCCTTGTCGCACCGCTGCGGCAAGGCCTTCTTCGTTACTGACGGGTCTGCCGCTGTTGCAGCAACAGGTTGCTGAACCCGGCCCCAGCCAGCTGCTTCTGTGCCCCGGTCAACTGCTCGCGGTTGCTGAACGGCCCGACCAGCACGCGGTACCAGGTTTCATCCTTGACCGTGCCCGACTCCACTTTCACGGACTGGCCCAGCAGGATGATCTGTGCCCGTACCTTGTCGGCATCGGCCTGCTTGCGGAACGAGCCGGCCTGAAGGAAGTACTGCGTGGTCGCCGCCGGTTTGATCACGGGTGGTGGCGGTGGCGGGGTCTGGCCGAGCAACGCTGCCTGGGCCCTCGCCGTGTCGATTTTCGCCGCTTCTGCTGGTGTCACCGGGGTTACCGGCTGGGCCGGCACCGGTGGGGTTTTCTCCGGTACGGCTTCCGGCGGCACGATCACCTCAGACTCCGGCAGCAGGGTGTAGAAGTCGTACTTCGGCTTCACCGGCTGTTGCGGGGTGGCTTGCGCGGGCTTGCCGGCTTCGGCCGCTTTCGCCGGTTTCTCCTGCTCGGGCTTGGTGCGCTTGATGTCATCGCCACCGGGTTCGAGCTTCATCAGGAACACGATGAACGCGCCTACGGTCAGGCCGACCGCCAGCCATACCCAGCCGGGGATCGGCTGTTTGGCCGGTGCCGTCTGGCGGCTGGCGCCGCGTTTCGGGGCAGGTTTTTTCTTGGCAGCCAACTTACATGCGCTCCAGGGTTTCCAGGCCGAGCAGTTCCAGACCTTGTTTGAGGGTGCGGCCAGTCAGGGCGGCCAGGCGCAGCCGGCTCTGCTGCTGCGAAGGGGTTTCGGCTGCGAGGATCGGGCAGTTCTCGTAGAAGCTGGAGAACAGGCCGGCCAAGTCGTACAGGTAGCTGCACAGCACGTGCGGCGTGCCTTTTTCGGCGACGTTGTTGAGGATTTCGCCAAACTGCGCCAGGCGCGCGGCCAAGTCCTGCTCGTGGGCAGCTTGCAGCAGGATTTTGCCGTCGACTTCGTCAAAGCCTTTGCCCAGCTTGCGGAACACGCCGGCTACGCGGGTGTAAGCGTACAGCAGGTAAGGCGCGGTGTTGCCTTCGAAGTTGAGCATCAACTCGAAGTTGAAGCTGTAGTCGCTGGTGCGGTGCTTGGACAGGTCGGCGTATTTCACCGCGCCAATGCCCACCACCTCGCCGATGTGGCGCAGTTCGTCGTCGGCCAGGCTCGGGTTTTTTTCCTTGACCAGCGCGTAGGCGCGCTCCTTGGCCTCGGTGAGCAGGTCGATCAGCTTCACGGTGCCGCCGTCACGGGTCTTGAACGGGCGGCCGTCGGCGCCGTTCATGGTGCCGAAGCCCATGTGCTCCATTTGCATCGGGTGGCCGACGAAGCCAGCGCGGCGGGCCACTTCGAACACCTGATTGAAGTGCAGGGCCTGGCGCTGGTCGACGAAGTACAGTGCGCGGTCAGCCTTCAACACGTTGCTGCGGTAACGCACGGCAGCCAGGTCGGTGGTGGCGTACAGATAGCCGCCGTCAGCCTTCTGCACGATCACCGGCAGGGGGTCGCCGTCGCTGTTCTTGAACTCTTCGAGGAACACGCATTGGGCGCCCTGGTCTTCGACCAGCAGGCCCTTGGCCTTGAGGTCGGCCACCACGTTGGCCAAGTCGTCGTTGTAGGCACTTTCGCCCATCACGTCGGCCATGGTCAGCTTGACGTTGAGCAGCTCATAGGTCTTCTGGCAGTGCGACAGCGAGATGTCCTTGAAGCGTGTCCAAAGGGCCAGACACTCGGGGTCACCGGCTTGCAGCTTGACCACCAGGCCGCGAGCGCGAGTGGCGAACTCTTCCGATTCATCGAAGCGTTTCTTCGCCGCGCGGTAGAAGTTTTCCAGGTCCGACAGCTCGTCGCTGGTGATCGGGTTTTCCTGCAGGTAGGCCATCAGCATGCCGAACTGGGTACCCCAGTCGCCGACGTGGTTCTGGCGGATGACGTTGTCGCCCAGGAACTCCAGCACGCGCGCAACGCTGTCACCGATGATGGTCGAGCGCAGGTGGCCGACGTGCATTTCCTTGGCCAGGTTGGGTGCCGACATGTCGATCACCACCTTTTGCGCCGGGCCGGCTTTGCGCGCACCCAGGTGGGCGTCGGCCAGGGCGGCATCCAGGCGGTTGGCCAGGGCGTCGGTGTTCTGGAAGAAGTTGAGGAAGCCGGGGCCTGCAATCTCGACCTTGCTGATGTCGGCGCTGGCCGGCAGGGCGTTGATCAGTTTTTCGGCGAGGTCGCGCGGCTTCATGCCGGCCGGCTTGGCCAGCATCATGGCGATGTTGCTGGCGAAGTCGCCGTGGGTCTTGTCCCGGGCGTTTTCCACCTGGATCGCCGGCGACAGCCCTTCAGGCAGCACACCGTCGGTGACGAGTTGGGTGAGGGCTTGCTGGATCAGCTGGCGAATGGTGTCTTTCATGGGGATCTCTTTTCGACCGCAAGCGCGGTGAGCGCCTGGATGCGCAGGTGGAAAAACTGGGCATTATCCGTTGCCGGGAGCAGGTTGCCAACCTTTGGGCGGCAAGCTGGGGGCCACAAGCGGCAAGAAAAAGCGGCATCGCACCCGCCCGGCGCTTGCTTGCGGCTGGCAACTCGCAGCTTGCAGCTCAATACAGGTCTACCGGGTCGACATCCAGCGACCAGCGCACCTGGCGCCCGCTCGGCAACTGCTCCAACACTAGCAACCAGGCGCTGATCAGTCGATGCAACGGCGCCCGGGTATTGGCCTGTATCAACAATTGTGCGCGGAATCGTCCGGCGCGGCGCTCCATGGGCGCCGGTACCGGGCCCAGCAGTTCGATACCCGGCAGGCGCTGTTCGGCCACCAGACGCTCGGCGGCGGCACAGGCTTCGTCGAGGAAACCTTCGGCCTGCCCCGGCTTGTGTGCTTCGGCACGCAGCAAGGCCAGGTGCGAGTAGGGCGGCAGCCCGGCGGCTCGGCGTTCGTCCAGGGCCTGTTCGGCGAAGGCGAAGTAGCCTTGCTCGGTTAGCTGGACCAGCAGTGGGTGGTCGGCCAGGTGGGTTTGGATGATGACCTTGCCGGGCTCTTCGGCCCGTCCGGCCCGTCCGGCCACCTGTACGATAAGTTGTGCCATGCGCTCGCTGGCGCGGAAGTCACCGGAAAACAGCCCGCCATCGGCATCAAGGATGGCCACCAGGGTCACCCGCGGGAAGTGGTGGCCCTTGGCGAGCATCTGGGTGCCGACGAGGATGCTCGGCTGGCCGCGCTGGATGGTGCTGAACAGGTTGTGCATGGCGTCCTTGCGCGCCGTGCTGTCGCGGTCCACGCGCAGGATCGGGTAATCCGGGAACAGCACCTTCAGGCGCTCTTCGGCGCGCTCGGTACCGGCACCGACCGGGCGCAGGTCGACGTGGTTGCATTGCGGGCACTGGTGCGGCAGGCGTTCGTCATAGCCACAGTGGTGGCAGCGCAGCACGCCGGAGCGCTGGTGCACGGTCATGCGCGCATCGCAGCGTGGGCATTCGGACAGCCAGCCGCAATCGTGGCACAGCAGGGTTGGAGCAAAGCCGCGGCGGTTGAGAAACACCAGCACTTGTTGGCCGGCCTCCAGCGTCTGTCGGATAGCCTGCTGCAGCGGGCCGCTGATACCGCTGTCCAGTGGCAGGCTCTTCACATCCAGGCGCAGCATGCGCGGCGGGCGTGCCCCCCCGGCGCGTTGGTTCATACGCAGCAGGCGGTAGCGGCCGGTCAGGGCGTTATGCAGGGTTTCCAGCGAGGGTGTGGCGGAACCGAGCAGGATCGGGATGTTCTCCTGGTGAGCGCGTACCAGCGCCAGGTCGCGGGCGTGGTACCGCAGGCCTTCCTGCTGTTTATAGGAGCCGTCGTGCTCTTCGTCGATGATGATCAGGCCGGGGTTTTTCATCGGCGTGAACAATGCCGAGCGGGTGCCGATGATGATATCGGCCTCGCCGTCCCGTGCCGCCAGCCAGGCATCCAGGCGTTCGCGGTCGTTCACCGCAGAGTGCAGCAGGGCAATGCGCGCGTTGAAGCGTTGCTCGAAGCGGGCCAGGGTTTGCGGGCCGAGGTTGATCTCCGGGATCAGCACCAGCGCCTGCTTGCCGGCTTCCAGGGTTTCACGGATCAGTTGCAGGTAGACCTCGGTCTTGCCACTGCCGGTGACGCCGGCCAGCAAGAACGCGCCGAAACCGCCAAAACCCTCGCACACGGCGTCGAAGGCTTCGCGTTGCTCTTCGTTGAGCGGCAGTTCCGGCTGTGCCAGCCAGTGCTCATGGCGTAGTGCCGGCAAGTGGCGGCGCGTCTCGATCTGCACCAGATCCTTGGCCAGCAGCAGGTCGAGGCTGTCCTTGTTCAGGTTGAGTTTGGCCAGCAGGCTGTGGGCCACGCCATGCGGGTGCTGAGCCAGGGTCTTGAGGGCGTCGCGCTGGCGCGGCGCGCGGGCGATGCGCGGGTCTTCCAGGCGGGCGCCAGGGGCTATGTGCCAGAAGCGTTCCTGGCGCATCTCGGCGGCCTCGCCCTGGCGCAGTAGCGTGGGCAGCGCCCAGCTCAGGGTATCGCCCAGACTGTGCTGGTAGTACTGGGCGGTCCACAGGCACAACTTGAACAGCGACGCGGGGATGGGGGACACCGGGTCGAGCAGGGCGCTGGCAGGCTTCAGTTTGTCGGCGGGCACTTCGCTCTGCGTGCACACCTCTATCAGCACGCCGATCATTTCGCGGCGGCCAAAGGGCACGCGGATGCGCATGCCAGGGGTCAAGGTCAGGCGCGCCATGCTCGCCGGCGCCTTGTAGTCGAACAGGCGCCGCAGCGGAGAGGGCAGGGCAAGGCGCAGGATGACGTCGGACACGCGGAAAGTCTCGGAGGGCGTTACAAGGACTGGCGAGCCTAGCAGACGACGGTCGGTGCAAGCGACATCTTGCGCTGACGGTGTGCTCTGGTATTATTCGCCGCCTAATTACGTGCGGTATTCAACAATTGGTGTTGGGTGGCGGCACGCAGCTCGAGGAAGTGACCATGAAAGAAGGTATCCACCCGAACTACGAAGTAGTTGCAGTCACCTGCAGCTGCGGTAACAAGTTCGAAACTCGTTCGACCCTGGGCAACGTCCTGTCGATCGACGTTTGCAACCTGTGCCACCCGTTCTACACCGGTAAGCAGAAAGTTCTGGACACCGGTGGTCGCGTACAGAAGTTCGCCGATCGCTTCGGCATGTTCGGTGCCAAGAAGTAATCATGCGCATGGCGAATCCTTCGGGTTTCGCATTGTTGCTGAAGAAGGCGTCCCTTGTGGGCGCCTTTTTTGTGGGCGTTATCTGGCATTTCCCGGTCCTGGCGTTCTGCCCACAGCCGGACAAGCCCCAATGGGTAGCGGTACGACAGGTGGTTGATGGCGACACCTTGCGTCTGGTCGATGGCCGCAGTGTGCGGCTGATCGGTATCAATGCCCCGGAAATAGGCCGCAAGGGGCGTACCAGTGAGCCCTATGCCGAAGCTGCCAGGCGGCGATTGCAGGCCTTGGTAAAGGCCAATGACGATCGTGTCGGGCTGGTGCCTGGTGTTGAAGGTAAGGACAAGTATGGTCGCACACTGGCGCACATCTACAGCCGCAATGGCGACAATCTGGAAGCACAATTGCTTAGCGAGGGCTTGGGCTACCGCGTGGCCATTGCCCCCAATGTGCGTTTCAGTGGTTGTCAGCAGCTTGCCGAACAAGCTGCGCGCCAGGCTGGCGTTGGCCTGTGGCGGCATTCGCCCGTAGTGGCTGCAGGCAATGTCAGGCAGTCAGGTTTCGCTGTTGTGCGTGGTCGTATCGAAGGTATCGAGCGAAATCGTGGTGGGGTCTGGCTGACCCTGGGCAGTACCCTGGTGCTGCAGGTTCCCGCTCGTCTGCAGCGCAACTTCCCCGCCAGCTTCTTCGATAACCTCAAGGGACGCCAGGTCGAAGCGCGCGGGTGGGTGCTGGATCGTTCCCGCAGGGGTGGCCTCAAGCCCGGGCAGCGACGCTGGGTGTTGCCATTGACCGATCCGAGCATGTTGGAGCGCATTTCAGGCTAAAAGATGTAGACATTTCGCTACTGGATTGTACACACTGTTGGTCGTATGCCCCGTGGGTTGTAGCGTAAAGTCGTAGGCTAAAGGCCTTGACACAAGTGACCGGCCAGTCTTGTGGCTCCCCGGCTCTTTGCGTATCCTCGGCGGTCCGTCAGAACAGTAAATAGCGGAATGCCCACCATGTCAGACCTGAAAACCGCCGCTCTCGAATATCACGCTCAACCTCGTCCGGGGAAACTGAGCGTTGAACTCTCCAAGCCCACTGCCACCGCCCGTGACCTCGCCCTGGCCTACAGCCCAGGTGTTGCAGAGCCGGTGCGCGAAATTGGACGTGATCCAGAGCTGGCTTACAAATACACCGGCAAAGGCAACCTGGTTGCGGTGATTTCCGATGGCACTGCCATCCTCGGTCTGGGTGACCTCGGCCCACTGGCTTCCAAGCCGGTCATGGAAGGCAAGGGTGTTCTGTTCAAGCGTTTCGCCGGTATCGATGTGTTCGACATCGAAGTCGAATCGGAAAGCCCGCAAGCGTTCATCGACACCGTTCGCCGCATTTCGATCACCTTCGGTGGCATCAACCTTGAAGACATCAAGGCACCTGAGTGCTTTGAAATCGAACGTACCCTGATCGAACAGTGCGACATCCCGGTGTTCCACGATGACCAGCACGGTACTGCCATCGTGACTGCCGCTGGCATGATCAACGCCCTGGAAATCGCCGGCAAGAAACTGGAAGAAGCCAAGATCGTCTGCCTGGGCGCCGGCGCTGCTGCCATTTCCTGCATGAAGCTGCTGGTAAGCATGGGTGCGAAGGTCGAGAACATCTTCATGATCGACCGTAGTGGCGTGATCCACGCTGGCCGTGACGACCTGAACCAGTACAAGGCGCAGTTCGCCCACGCGACCGACAAGCGCACCCTGGCCGACGCCCTTGACGGTGCCGACGTGTTCGTAGGTCTGTCTGGCCCGAACCTGCTGAGCCCGGAAGGCCTGAAGTCGATGGCTGCCAACCCGATCGTGTTCGCCTGCTCGAACCCGGACCCGGAAATCTCGCCAGAGCTGGCGCATGCCACTCGCAACGACGTGATCATGGCTACCGGTCGTTCCGACTACCCGAACCAGGTCAACAACGTACTGGGCTTCCCGTTCATCTTCCGTGGTGCTCTGGACGTTCGCGCCAAGCGTATCAACGAAGAGATGAAGATCGCTGCCGCTATCGCCCTGAAAGACCTGGCCAAGCTGCCAGTGCCGAAGGAAGTTTGCGAAGCCTATGGCGTTGAAGGCCTGGAGTTCGGCCGTGAGTACATCATTCCGAAGCCGCTGGATGCACGCTTGATCACCGTCGTTTCCGATGCTGTGGCCAAGGCTGCCATCGAATCCGGCGTGGCTACCCTGCCTTATCCGAAGCACTACCCGCTGACCAGCGTGGATGAAGTGTTCAACGGCTGATTGCAGCAAGCGACATAAAAAAGCCCCGGCTCGCATGAGCCGGGGCTTTTTGTTGGGGCTTGGGAATGTGTCAGGGCTGCAAGGTGTTGGTCAGGGCACTTGTGGCGCCTATCAGATCGATCGCCCACGCAAAACCTGAGTCAGGCGCCCTGCCTTAGAACAGATCCATCGGCGTCGCTTCATCGGCTGGCAGCGGGCTGCCCGGTGCCGCGCCATTGCCCAGCTCGTCCACCGACGGCGGAGAATCTTCGGCCTTGAACAGCTCGAAGTAGGCATTCGGTGTGCTCGGCGATGCAGCGCGCCCGCTGATCGGGTCGACGCGCAAGCTGAGAATGCCTTCCGGTTCTGCCGGGGCATGCGCAGGCTTGTCCTTGAGCGCCGCGCCCATGAAGTTCATCCAGATCGGCAGTGCCGCAGTCCCACCATATTCGCGGCGGCCGAGGGTTTCCGGTTGGTCGAAGCCGACCCAAACGGTAGTCACGTAATCGGCGTTGTAACCGGAGAACCAGGCGTCCTTGGATTCGTTGGTCGTACCCGTCTTGCCCGCCAGGTCGGTGCGGCCCAAGGCCAGCGCCCGGCGGCCGGTGCCGCGCTTGATCACGTCCTGCAGCATGCTGGTGAGGATGTAGGTGGTACGCCCGTCGATGATCTGTTCGGCCACTGCCGGCGCTTGCGATGCCGCGCCCACCTGGCTGAAGGCAGAAGGTGCCTCGCCTGGCATGGCCGCAGTGCTGATTGGCTGCTCGGGTGCGGCCAGGCCCGCCTGGTCTTCGGCACCTTGCGGTACGCGGGCCGGGTTGGCGGTGAACAGTGTCTCGCCGCTGCGGCTCTCGATGCGCTCGATCAGGTACGGGGTGATCTTGTACCCACCGTTGGCAAAGGTGCTCCAGCCGGTGGCGATTTCCATCGGGGTCAGGGTGGCGGTGCCCAGGGCCAGCGACAGGTTGCGCGGCAGGTCCTGCTTGTTGAAGCCGAACTTGGCGATGTAGTCGATGGTGCGGTCCACGCCCATGGCTTGCAGCAGGCGGATCGACACCAGGTTACGTGACTTGTACAGCGCCTCACGCATGCGGATAGGGCCGAGGAAGGTGTTGGTATCGTTCTTCGGTCGCCACACTTTATCCACCGACTCGTCAACGAACACGATCGGCGCATCGTTGACCAGGCTGGAGGCGGTGTAGCCGCTGTCCAGCGCGGCGCTGTAGATGAATGGTTTGAAACTTGAGCCCGGTTGGCGCTTGGCCTGCACGGCGCGGTTGTAGTTGCTCTGCTCGAACGAGAAACCGCCGACCAGGGCGCGGATGGCGCCGCTGTTCGGGTCGAGGGTGACCAGGGCGCTCTGCGCAACGGGCACCTGGCTGAACTTCAATGTGCCATCGTCAAGGCGTTGCAGGCGCACCAGGTCACCGACCTGGGCCACGTCGGCCGGCGATTGCGGCGAACGGCCCTGGGCGTTGTTGTTGATGAACGGGCGCGCCCATTTCATGGTGTCCCAGGCAACCTGCGCCTCTTGGCCGTCACGGGTCAGCACCTTAAGGCCGGTGTGTTCCACCTGGGTGACAATGGCTGGCTCCAGGCCGCCAAGGGTGCGTTGCTTGCCCAGCTCCTGCAGCCACGCTGCCTGGGTGCGGCCCGGGAAGCGTGCTTCAGGGCCACGGTAGCCGTGGCGCTCATCGTAATCGGAGAGACCCTTGAGGACGGCCTTGTTGGCCATTTCCTGCATGTCGCTAGGCACGGTGGTTGTGACGCGGAAGCCTTCGGTGTAGGCGTCGCTGCCGTAGCGGCCGACCATTTCCGCGCGGGCCATTTCGGCGATGTAGGGGGCATTCACCTCAGGCGTCGGCACGTGATAGCTGGCGTTGAGCGGCTCGGCCAGGGCGGCCTCGTAGCTGGCCTGGTCGATCTTGCCCAGCTTGTACATGCGCCCGAGGATCCAGTCGCGGCGCTCTTTGGCGCGCACCGGGTTGGCCAGCGGGTTGAAGCGCGACGG
Organism: Pseudomonas sp. GW823-FHT05G12; assembly: GCF_058795575.1. Taxonomy (NCBI): domain Bacteria; kingdom Pseudomonadati; phylum Pseudomonadota; class Gammaproteobacteria; order Pseudomonadales; family Pseudomonadaceae; genus Pseudomonas; species Pseudomonas sp. GW823-FHT05G12. The sequence goes on along the minus strand of NZ_CM179501.1, from coordinate 5,692,598 downwards.
TGCCTTGGGCAGGCCGGCGATCATCGCCATCTGCGCCAGGCTCACGTCACGGATGGACTTGCCATAGTACACCTGCGCAGCTGCATCGATACCGTAGGCGCGGTTGCCCAGGTAGATCTTGTTCACGTACAGCTCGAGGATTTCGTCCTTGGTCAGCTCACGCTCGATCTGCAGGGCCAGCAGGATTTCGTTGGTCTTGCGTGAGAAGCTGCGCTCGCTGGTGAGGAAGAAGTTCTTCGCTACCTGCATGGTGATGGTGCTGCCGCCGGTCTGGATATGACCGGTTTTCACCAGCTGGGTTGCTGCGCGCATCAGGCTGCTGGGGTCGACGCCGTAGTGGTTGAGGAAATTGTCGTCCTCGGCTGACAGCAGCGCCTGAATGAATTGTGGGGGAATTTCCGCGAAGCGGATCGGCGAGCGGCGCATTTCGCCGAATTCGGCAATCAGCTTGCCATCGCTGCTGTACACCCTGAGGGGGATCTGCAACTGGATGCTTCTGAGGGACTCGACCGAGGGCAGGCTGGGACTAAGATACAGAAACGCACCGCTCACACCGAGTACGAGCGCGCAGATGACTGCGACGGAAGACCACCAGAAGAACTTCAGCAGACGTATCAAGGCTTTTCGGTGTCCAGGTTGGGAGTGGATTGCACGCAGGTCCGGTGGACCAAAAAACGCTGGGCATTATAAGCATTTTTCGCCTTTCCGGGTGACCGGCCAGGCTACTCGTCGACTCGATGGGTAGCCCTGGCCCAGTGTTGCCGCGGGGTTGCGACAGGTGACTGCGCTTGGCAGCTGTAACAGACAGCAAAGGAGTCGCGATGTTTGGACGCTTCGGCAAGGATGCCGGTTCACTCGTGGGGGTGGAAATTACGCCCGACGCCGTTCGGATCATGCAACTGCAGCAGCGCAATCGACGCTGCCGTGTGATGGGGTCGGCACAAGAGCTGTTTCAGGCGCCGCTGGCCGATGACTGGGCTCAGGCGCCTGGGGTGGTGGTGGCTGCGCTGCAGCGAGCTTACCGGCGCAGCGGCCTCAGGCAACGCCGGGTAGCGCTGGCATTGCCGGCCAGTCAGGTTATCTGCAAGTTGTGCCATCTGCCGGTGGAGCAGAGCGGGGCGCAGTTAGAGGCACAGCTGCTTGCCGATGCAGAGCGGCTGTTTCCGTTTCCGCTGGAAGACCTGGCCTTGGATTTTCAGGTCATGGGGGCTTCCCATGACCAGCCAGGTTGCTCCGAGGTAATGGTTGCAGCCTGTCGGCAGAGTGCGCTGGCGTCACTCGAAGCCGTCGTCGAGGAGGCGGGCTTGCAGTTGGAAGCCGTCGAGGTCGACAACATTGCCTTGTGCCGCATGTTGCCACAGGGTGGCCTTGAGGGAGCAGCGCTGCTGCGTGTCGAAAACCGCAGCGTAACCCTTCATGACTGGCAGCCGGGCAGGGCGTACCAGCGCTGTGAGCTGCAAACGACTGGCCCGGACATGAACGGACAATGGCCAGAGCGTCTCCAGGCTTTACTGGTCGGGCAGAGCCGGCCTGCGGGGTTGTGGGTTGCCAGCAGCTCATCGATCAATCCGGGCTGGCTACAAGCCTTGGGCAGCCGGCTGAATGTGCCGTGCACCTACCTGCCTGGGCTGGCAGGGCTGGAACATGTTGATGGGGCGATGCTGCTGGCCTGCGCCTTGGCCTTGGGAGGGCTGCGCCCATGATGCGGCTGAACCTTCTGCCCTGGCGCGAACGGCAGCGTCAGGCGGCGCTGCGGCGCTTTCGAGGACAGTTGATTGCTGGCGCACTCCTGGCTTTGTGCGCCGTGATGCTGGTCGATCAGCTGGCCCGCCAACGCGGGCAGCAGCAGGTGCTGGCCAATACCCAGCGCCAAGCGACCCTTGATATACAGGATGAGCAGTTGCAGCCGCTGGCCGAAGTGCGTGCACAGCATGAAGCGCTACTTGCCCGTGTGGTGGCCCTGGAGGGCCTGCGCGCCCATCAGGGTGTATTGGCCGGTGTCTTCGCCGACGTTGAAGGGGCGTTGCCTGAAGGTGTGCAGCTAGTCGGCCTGAGCCTTGATAGTGGTCGCCTGCAGGTGACAGGGTTGGCTGCGTCCGGTGCTGTGGTGGCGCAGTTCATGCGCGACTTGAACCGCTCGAACGTTTTGCTCGATCTGGAGCTCAAGCGCATCAAGAGCCTGCCGGACGGCGATGAGTTTCTGCTCACCGCTCGCGTTGCGGCGTTCTGGTCGTGAGTCCAGCGCAGATGCTCGCTTGGCTGGCGGTGGTCGAGGGCTCAGGCCGCTTCCGACGGTTGGCGCCAGCGCTGGTGGCTGTGGTGGTGTTCAGCCTGGGCTGCGCGATGCGCCTGCCTGCCCTGTTACAGCAGCAGGCGCGTGAGGATGCCAGGCATGTCGAGTTGAACCAGCTGCAGGCAGCCAATGCAGCGCAGTTGGCCGAACTGGAGCGGCTGAAGGCTTTAGTGGTGATTGCCGAGCAGCAGTTGCAAGAGGCGCACTGGTATCTGGCCGCCGGGGAGAGCATGAGCGACCTGCTTGAACGGCTGGCAGTGTCGGGGCATGCACATGGCTTGCTTGTCGAACGCCTCGATGTAGAGGCGGGTGAGCAACAGGCCGGATTCAGCAAGGTACCGCTGGTGGTGCAAGTGGTGGGGCGTTATCCGGCCTTGCGGCTGTGGCTGGACGACTGGTTAGGGCAGGCACGGATTCTGCGCAGCGGTGACATGAGCCTGGCAACCGTTGATCGCCAGCCTGGACTGTTGCGCCTGCAGTTGCGGGTTGATGCCTATCACGCGGCTACGCCCGTGAAGGCACCTGCAATGCTGGCGCACCTGCCGGCAAGGGCCGCGATGGCTGCGCCTGAAGTGGACCCGTTTGCGCCCGCTGCGGCGCGAGTGGCCAGCGCCGGGCTGGTCGGCGTGCCGTTGGCGCAGCTGGAAATGGTCGGCAGCCTGGCGCGCGGGGCGGCACGCGAGGCACTGCTGATGGCGGCTGGCAAGCTCTATCGCGTACGCCCGGGCGACCGGGTAGGGCGTGATCAGGGGGTAGTGATGCATATAGACCAACGTCAGGTCGAAGTGCGTGAGCGGCTGTTCATGGCGGGGGTATGGCACGAGCGCACGGCGTTCATCACCCTCACCAAGCGCCTGGGCAAGGAGGCCTCGGACCCGAATGAAAACGTGGATGAAATACCTGTTGGCGACCCTGCTGTCGATCCCGCTGGCTTCGGCGACGCCTTACCAGGGTGAACCCCTGTCGCTGAACTTCCAGGATGTTGAGGTGCGTGCGGTGCTGCAAGTGCTGGCTGACTACGCTGGCGTCAACCTGGTCGCCAGTGATGCGGTACAAGGCAGTGTCACTTTGCGTTTGCAGGACGTGCCGTGGGATCAGGCGCTTGACCTGGTGCTGCGCAGCAAGGGCCTGTCCCGGCGCCAGGAGGGCAATGTGCTGTTGGTGGCACCTGCAGCCGAGTTTGCCGCGCAATCAGCAGACGCCCGGGTGAGTCAGGCGCTGGATGCGCACCTGCAGCCATTGCGTCGGGAGCTGCTGCCCATTCACCACGCCAAGGCCGCCGATCTGGCGCAGTTGCTGCTGGCAGGCCTGGAGGGTGACGGCATCCCTCCGGCTAGCTTGAGTGTCGATGAGCGCACCAATACGTTGGTGGTGCATCTGCCCGCTGACCGCCTGGCCGAGATGCGCCAGCTGGTGGCGCAGTTGGATGTGCCGGTGCGCCAGGTAGCGATCGAGGCGCGTATCGTCGAGGCCAACGTCGATTATGAGAAAAGCCTGGGGGTACGCTGGGGTGGGCCGCTGTACGGCGAAAAACTGCGGCCCGGCAAGGAGCTGTTCGTCGACCTCGGTCTGGAGCGTGCCGGCAGCAGTATCGGCCTGGGTTTGTTGCGCGGTGACGTGCTGCTGGACCTGGAGCTCAGTGCCATGGAAAAAAGCGGCAACGGCGAAATCATTTCGCAGCCCAAGGTGGTCACGGCTGACAAGGAAACGGCGAGGATCCTCAAGGGTACCGAGGTGCCTTACCAGGAAACGAGCCAAAGCGGCGCTACCTCGGTATCGTTTCGCGAAGCCTCGCTGTCGCTGGAAGTAACGCCACAGATCACCCCGGACAACAAGGTGATCATGACCGTCAGGGTGACCAAGGACGAGCCGGATTACGTCAATGCCTTGAACAACGTACCGCCGATCCGCAAGAACGAGGTCAATGCCAAGGTTCGTGTGGCTGACGGCGAAACGATCGTGATCGGGGGCGTCTACTCGACTTCGCAAAACAATGTGGTCGACAAGGTGCCATTTTTCGGCGATCTGCCGTATGTTGGGCGGCTGTTTCGACGCGATGCATTACAAGAGAAAAAATCCGAGCTGCTGGTCTTCCTGACTCCGCGTATCATGAGTGACCAGGCGATTGCTGTGAGTCGTTGATTCTGTGCGAAATTTGATACTTGTGGGGCCCATGGGCGCTGGTAAAAGCACCATCGGACGCCTGTTGGCCAAAGAGCTGCGCCTGCTGTTCAAGGATTCCGACAAGGAAATCGAACTGCGATGCGGCGCGAACATCCCGTGGATATTCGACAAGGAAGGCGAGCCGGGTTTCCGTGATCGCGAGCAAGCGATGATTGCCGAGTTGTGCGCGCTCGACGGTGTGGTGCTGGCCACCGGCGGTGGCGCGGTGATGCGCGAAGCCAACCGGCAGGCGCTGCATCAGGGTGGCCGGGTGATCTACCTGCATGCTTCGGTCGAGCAGCAAGTCGGCCGCACCGCGCGCGACCGCAATCGCCCGCTGCTGCGCACGGCCAATCCTGAGGCGACCTTGCGCACCTTGCTGGAAACCCGCGACCCGCTCTACCGCGAGATCGCCGACCTGGTGGTTGAAACCGACGAGCGGCCACCACGCATGGTGGTGATCGATATTCTCGAGCGCTTGCAGCAGTTGCCGCCCCGTTAACCCGGGACTATTCTCGGCCTCCAGCGCCGAGGCGAGGCTCAACGTTACCGCGCAGGTCGCCGGATGGCGCCGCGCCCAAGTACATTGTGGGGATACATGCAGACACTAAAGGTCGACCTGGGCGAGCGTAGCTACCCGATCTACATTGGCGAAGGCCTGCTGGACCAGCCTGAGCTGCTGGCGCCGCACATTGCGGGTCGGCAGGTTGCCATCGTTTCCAACGAGACCGTCGCGCCGCTGTATCTCGAACGCCTGAGCAAGGCCCTTGGTGCCTACTCGGTACTGCCCGTTGTGTTGCCCGATGGTGAAGCCCACAAGAACTGGGAAACATTGCAGCTGATCTTCGATGGCCTACTGACAGCTCGGCATGATCGTCGTACTACTGTGGTCGCTCTGGGTGGTGGCGTGATTGGTGACATGGCAGGTTTCGCAGCCGCCTGCTACCAGCGCGGTGTCGATTTCATCCAGGTGCCGACTACCCTGTTGTCCCAGGTCGACTCTTCCGTAGGTGGCAAGACCGGCATCAATCATCCGCTGGGCAAGAACATGGTCGGTGCGTTCTATCAGCCCAAGGCGGTGCTGATCGATACCACCAGCCTCAAGACCCTGCCAGCGCGCGAGCTGTCTGCAGGTCTGGCCGAAGTGATCAAGTACGGCCTGATTTGCGACAAGCCGTTCCTCGCCTGGCTCGAAGACAATATGCAGGCACTGCGTGCCCTCGATTCGACAGCCCTGACCGAGGCCATCCGCCGCTCCTGCGCGGCCAAGGCCGCAGTGGTGGGTGCCGACGAGCGCGAGTCCGGCCTACGGGCCACGCTGAACCTGGGGCATACCTTCGGGCATGCTATCGAAACCCATATGGGCTATGGCGTGTGGCTGCACGGCGAAGCCGTCGCGGCGGGCACAGTGATGGCCCTGGAAATGTCCATGCGCCTTGGCTGGATCGACCAGGCTGAGCGCGATCGTGGAATCCGCCTGTTGCAGGACGCAGGTTTGCCGGTGGTGCCACCACAGGAAATGACCCCGGCGCATTTCATGGAGCACATGGCGGTCGACAAGAAGGTGCTCGACGGTCGTTTGCGTCTGGTGCTGCTGCGCCAGATGGGCGAGGCCGTGGTGACCGACGACTATTCGAAAGAGATTCTCCAGGCCACGCTGTCGGCGGACTACCGCGCGATCGTGGCCCAGCTTTGAGGTTGTGACAGCGCAATGACAAGTTTGCATGCCGATGAGGCCTTTCTCGACCATTACCAGTTGAGCCATGATCCGTTCGCGCCCCGTGTACCTGGCTTCAAGTTCTTCCCGGCCCAGCGCAAGCCCGTGCTTGGCCAACTGCACCACCTGGCGCGCTATAGCCAGTTGATGCTGGTGGTCAGTGGCCCATTGGGCAGCGGCAAGTCGCTGCTGCGCCAGGCCCTGGTGGCCAGCACCAACAAGCAGGCTGTGCAAAGTGTGGTGGTGTCGGCCCGCAGCGCCAGCGATGCCTCCAGTATGCTCGCGCAGGTTGCGCAGGAGCTGGGTGTCGCCCAGCCCGAGGTGCAGGCGATCCTGTCGAAGGTGGTGCAGCTGGCACTGACCGGGCAGGAAGTGTATTTGCTGGTGGACGATGCGGAACAACTCGACGAGTCGGCACTCCAAGCGTTGCTGGAGTTGGCGGCGGGGGTTCCTGAAGGGCGTCCGCACGTGTTTCTGTTCGGTGAGCCATCGCTGATTGCCGGGCTGGATGAGCTCAATGTCGAGGAAGAACGTTTTCACATCATCGAGCTTGCGCCCTACAGTGAAGAAGAAACCCGCGAGTACCTGGAACAGCGCCTGGAAGGGGCTGGTCGGGGCATCGAGGTGTTCAGCCGTGAACAGATCGCCGATATCCATGAAAACTCCGACGGCTGGCCTGGCAACATCAATCAGGTCGCCCGTGACACTTTGATCGAAGCCATGATCGCCAGCCGCTCGACGGCCAAGCGACCAACCATGGGGTTCAAGATGCCTAAAAAACATGTGCTCGCACTGTCCGCTGTGGTCGTGGTTGCCGTTGCGGCCGCGGTATTGATGCCCAAGAAAGGCGACAAGGCCCCTGCCGAAGCGCCGGCTGCCCAGGCCCAGTTGCCACTGGGCGACGGCAAGCAGGGTGCTGCCATCGAGTTCTCTGGCTCGTCCCAGCCAATGCCGCTGCCACTGGTTGGCCAGTCGCAGCCGGTGATGCGCGAGCCGCTGGCCCAAGCCGCAGGCATGGGCGAGGGTGAAGAGGGAGGCCCGGCTGTCGACACCGCGCTGCAGCCTGGCAACCCGCCACCTACCGTGACCACCATCGCTCCGCCACAAGGTGTGCCGGCTGGCCCGGCGCCTGCGCCTGCCCAGCCCGTGCAGTCGGTTGCGCCTGCGCCCAAGCCTGTTGCAACCCAGCCCGCCAAGCCGGTTGCGCCGGCCAAGCCAGCACCGGCGCCGACCCAGGTCGCCGTGGCCAAGCCGGCTGCCAAAGCTGCGGAAAAACCAGCCGCCGCTGGCGCTGGCAACAGTGGCTGGTATGCCGGACAGAAGCCGGGCAATTATGTGGTGCAGATCCTTGGTACCAGCTCCGAGGCGTCGGCCCAGGCTTACGTCAAGGCCCAGGGTGGCGACTATCGCTACTTCAAGAAAAACCTACAGGGCAAGCCTCTGTACGTCGTGACTTACGGCAGTTTCGCCAACCGCGACGCAGCAGTTGCGGCAATCAAGAACTTGCCAGCGAAGGTCCAGGCTGGTAAACCTTGGCCACGTACCGTCGGCAGCGTCCAACAAGAGCTGGCCACGGCCCGCTGATACCTTCCGGGCGGCATCACCCCGCCGCCCAGTAGCTAAGCGAATTCTAGCTTTCGACTAGCCTGCTGCGCCCGAGCGCGGCAGGCTTTTCTGTCCCGGACTGCCGGCCACAAGCCCTTAGTTGCAGTCATGGCTGAAACGCTTCAGACTCGAGTCAAGCCGCTATCACGGCGCATGGCGCAAAAACATTCAAAATTGCGACATAAATTTTCAATGACGAGACATGAAAATTTGTGGGCGTCGCTGTCGCTGTGCAACAATGGTTTTCCATGACCACCGCAAAAAAGCTGGCGTTTGATCGGCGTGGATGGTAAGTGGTTGTTAAAAAAGAGATTTACCTCCGTTGAGAGGTGAACCTGGTGAGAATGTGTCTATGAAAACAGGTCTGTACCATCCCGAAGAATTCAAGGACAACTGTGGTTTTGGCCTGATCGCCCATATGACGGGTGAGCCGAGCCACCACCTTCTGCAAACTGCCATGCAGGCGCTGACGTGCATGACCCACCGCGGCGGCATCAATGCCGACGGCAAGACCGGTGACGGTTGCGGTCTGCTCATGCAGAAGCCCGATCAATTCCTGCGTGCCATGGCCCAGGAGCACTTCGCTGTCGAGCTGCCCAAGCAGTACGCCGTCGGCATGGTGTTCTTCAACCAGGACCCGGTCAAAGCCGAAGCTGCCCGCGCCAACATGGACCGCGAGATCCTCGCCGCTGGCCTGAAACTGGTCGGCTGGCGCAAGGTGCCGATCGACACCAGCGTCCTCGGCCGCCTGGCCCTGGAGCGCCTGCCGCAGATCGAGCAGGTGTTCATTGGCGGTGAAGGCCTGAGCGACCAGGAATTCGCCATCAAGCTGTTCAGTGCCCGTCGTCGTTCGTCGGTGGCCAACGCCCACGACGCCGACCACTACATCTGCAGCTTCTCGCACAAGACCATCATCTACAAAGGCCTGATGATGCCGCGCGATCTCGCGGCGTTTTATCCAGACCTGGGTGACGAGCGCCTGCAAACCGCGATCTGCGTGTTCCACCAGCGCTTCTCCACCAACACCCTGCCGAAATGGCCGCTGGCGCAGCCGTTCCGCTTCCTCGCCCATAACGGCGAGATCAACACCATCACCGGCAACCGCAACTGGGCCGTTGCTCGTCGCACCAAGTTCGCCAATGACCAGATCCCGGACCTCGAAGAGCTCGGCCCGCTGGTCAACCGCGTCGGTTCCGACTCGTCCAGCATGGACAACATGCTGGAACTGATGGTCACCGGTGGCATCGACCTGTTCCGCGGCGTGCGCATGCTGGTACCGCCAGCGTGGCAGAACGTCGAGACCATGGACGCCGACCTGCGCGCCTTCTACGAATACAACTCCATGCACATGGAGCCGTGGGATGGCCCGGCCGGTATCGTCATGACCGAAGGCCGCCACGCGGTGTGCCTGCTCGACCGTAACGGTCTGCGCCCGGCGCGCTGGGTGACCACCACCAATGGTTACATCACCATCGCCTCGGAAATCGGCGTATGGGGCTATCAGCCTGAGGAAGTGCTGGCCAAGGGCCGTGTCGGCCCGGGCCAGATCCTTGCCGTGGACACCGAAACCGGCCAGATCCTCGACACCGACGCCATCGACAACCGCCTGAAGTCGCGCCACCCGTACAAGCGCTGGCTGCGTCAGCACGCCACCCGCATCCAGGCGACGCTGACCGACGACCAGGGTGTGGCCAGCTACGACGCTGACCAGCTCAAGCAATACATGAAGATGTTCCAGGTCACCTTCGAAGAGCGTGACCAGGTACTGCGCCCATTGGGTGAGCAGGGCCAGGAAGCCGTTGGCTCGATGGGTGACGACACGCCGATGGCCGTGCTGTCGCAGCGCGTGCGCTCGCCGTACGACTTCTTCCGCCAGCAGTTCGCTCAGGTAACCAACCCGCCGATCGACCCGCTGCGCGAAGCGATCGTGATGTCGCTGGAAATCTGCCTGGGTGCAGAGCGCAACATCTTCCAGGAGTCCCCGGAGCACGCTTCGCGGGTCATCCTCAGCTCGCCGGTCATCTCGCCCGCCAAGTGGCGTTCGCTGATGAACCTGGAGCGCGAAGGCTTCGACCGCCAGCTGATCGACCTCAACTATGAGCAGGGCGTCGGCCTGGAAGCGGCCATCCGCAACATTGCCGACCAGGCCGAAGAAGCTGTGCGTGGCGGCAAGACCCAGCTGGTGCTGAGCGACCGTTATATCGCCCCGGGCAAGCTGCCGGTGCACGCTTCGCTGGCCGTTGGTGCAGTGCACCACCGCCTGACCGAACAGGGCCTGCGTTGCGACAGCAACATCCTGGTGGAAACCGCTACCGCCCGTGATCCGCATCACTTCGCCGTGCTGCTGGGCTTCGGTGCCTCGGCCGTTTACCCGTACCTGGCGTATGAAGTACTGGCTGACCTGATCCGTACCGGCGAAGTGCTGGGCGACCTGGACGAAGTGTTCAAGTACTACCGCAAAGGTATCTCCAAGGGCCTGCTGAAGATACTGTCCAAGATGGGTATCTCCACCATCGCCTCATACCGCGGTGCACAGCTGTTCGAAGCCATTGGCCTGGCCGAGGAAGTGGTAGGCCTGAGCTTCAAGGGCGTGTCCAGCCGCATCAAGGGTGCGCGCTTCGAAGACCTGGAAAACGACCAGAAGCTGCTGGCGGCCGAAGCCTGGAGCGCGCGCAAGCCGATCCAGCAAGGTGGCTTGCTGAAGTTCGTCCACGGTGGCGAATACCACGCCTACAACCCGGACGTGGTCAACACCCTGCAAGCCGCCGTGCAGCAGGGCGACTACGCCAAGTTCAAGGAATACACCACGCTGGTGGACCAGCGCCCGGTGTCGATGATTCGTGACTTGCTCAAGGTGAAAGTGGCCGACCAGCCGCTGGCGCTGGAGCAGATCGAGCCGCTGGAGGCGATTCTCAAGCGTTTCGACTCGGCGGGTATCTCGCTGGGTGCACTGTCGCCGGAAGCCCACGAAGCGCTGGCCGAGGCCATGAACCGCCTGGGCGCACGCTCCAACTCTGGTGAAGGCGGCGAAGACCCGTCGCGCTATGGCACCATCAAGAGCTCGAAGATCAAGCAGGTGGCCACCGGCCGTTTTGGTGTGACCCCGGAGTACCTGGTCAACGCCGAAGTGCTGCAGATCAAGGTTGCCCAGGGCGCCAAGCCGGGTGAGGGCGGCCAGTTGCCGGGCGGAAAGGTCAACGGCCTGATCGCCAAGCTGCGTTATGCGGTACCGGGCGTGACCCTGATCTCGCCACCGCCACACCATGACATCTACTCGATCGAAGATCTGGCGCAGCTGATCTACGACCTCAAGCAGGTCAACCCGCAGGCGCTGGTATCGGTCAAGCTGGTAGCCGAAGCGGGCGTGGGCACCATCGCCGCAGGTGTGGCCAAGGCCTATGCCGACCTGATCACCATCTCCGGTTACGACGGTGGTACCGGTGCTTCGCCGCTGACCTCGATCAAATACGCCGGCGCCCCTTGGGAACTGGGCCTTGCGGAAACCCACCAGACCCTGCGTGGCAACGACCTGCGTGGCAAGGTGCGGGTGCAGACCGACGGCGGCCTGAAAACCGGCCTGGACGTGATCAAGGCGGCCATCCTCGGCGCCGAAAGCTTCGGCTTTGGTACCGCGCCAATGATTGCCCTGGGCTGCAAGTACCTGCGCATCTGCCACCTGAACAACTGCGCCACCGGCGTGGCCACCCAGAACGACAAGCTGCGCAAGGACCACTACATCGGCACCGTCGACATGGTGATCAACTTCTTCACCTTTGTCGCCGAAGAAACCCGCGAGTGGTTGGCCAAGCTGGGCGTGCGCAGCCTTGGCGAGCTGATCGGCCGTACCGACCTGCTCGAAGTGCTGCCAGGTGACACCGAACGCCAGCAATACCTGGACCTGTCGCCGCTGCTGGGCAGCTCGCACATTCCTGCGGACAAACCGCAGTTCTGCGAAGTCGACAAGAACCCGCCGTTCGACCTGGGCGAGTTGGCCGAGAAGATGGTTGATATGGCCATGCCGGCCATCCGCGACCAGGCGGGTGGCGAGTTCAGCCTCGACATCTGCAACTGCGACCGCTCCATTGGTGCGCGTGTGTCGGGCGAAATCGCCCGTCTGCACGGCAACCAGGGCATGGCCGCGGCGCCGATCACCTTCCGCTTCAAGGGCACTGCGGGCCAGAGCTTTGGCGTGTGGAACGCTGGTGGCCTGAACCTGCACCTGGAAGGCGACGCCAACGATTACGTCGGCAAAGGCATGACCGGTGGCAAGGTCACCATCGTGCCGCCAGCCGGCAGCCCGTTCGAAACCCAGCACAGCGCCATCGTCGGCAACACCTGCCTGTACGGTGCCACTGGCGGCAAGCTGTTTGCCGCAGGTACTGCGGGCGAGCGCTTCGCTGTACGTAACTCCGGCGCCCATGCTGTTGTCGAGGGCACTGGCGATCACTGCTGTGAATACATGACCGGCGGCTTTGTCTGCGTTCTGGGCAAGACCGGTTACAACTTCGGTTCTGGCATGACTGGCGGCTTTGCCTACGTGCTCGACATGGACAATAGCTTCGTCGACAAGCTCAACCACGAGCTGGTGGAAATCCAGCGTATCAGTGGTGAAGCGATGGAGGCCTACCGTAGCCACCTGGCGCGTGTCCTTGCCGAGTATGTGGATGAGACCGGCAGCGAGTGGGGGCGTGAGCTCTCGGAGAACCTGGACGACTACGTGCGGCGCTTCTGGCTGGTCAAGCCGAAGGCAGCCAACCTGAAGCAGCTGCTGTCCAGCACCCGTGCCAACCCGCAGTAAAAACAGCTGCAAGTGGCAAGCCTCGAGCTGCACGTAATGGCAGTGAGAGGTTTGCCCGGCTTAAGTGATCGTCTTGCGGCTTGCAGCGTGTAGCTTGCAGCTGCTGTAAAGAGGTTTTGAAAAATGGCTGAACGTCTGAACAACGACTTCCAGTTCATCGAAGTGGGCCGAAAGGACCCGAAAAAAAAGCTGTTGCGCCAGCGCAAGAAGGAGTTCGTGGAAATCTACGAACCGTTCAAGCCGCAGCAGTCCGTAGAGCAGGCGCACCGCTGCCTGGGCTGCGGTAACCCGTATTGCGAGTGGAAGTGCCCGGTACACAACTTCATCCCCAACTGGTTGAAGCTGGTCTCCGAAGGCAACATCCTGGCCGCGGCGGAACTGTCGCACCAGACCAACACCCTGCCGGAAGTATGCGGCCGTGTTTGCCCGCAAGACCGCCTGTGCGAGGGTGCCTGCACCCTGAACGACGGTTTCGGCGCGGTGACCATCGGCTCGGTGGAGAAGTACATCACCGACACCGCCTTCGCCATGGGCTGGCGTCCGGACATGTCCAAGGTCAAGCCAACCGGCAAGCGCGTTGCCATCATCGGCGCCGGCCCGGCGGGCCTGGGCTGCGCCGACGTGCTGGTGCGCGCCGGGGTAACCCCGGTGGTGTTCGACAAAAACCCTGAGATCGGTGGCCTGCTGACCTTCGGTATCCCCGAGTTCAAGCTGGAAAAGACCGTGCTCAGCAACCGCCGTGAAGTGTTCACCGGCATGGGCATCGAGTTCCGCCTGAACACCGAGGTGGGCAAGGACGTGACCATGGAACAGCTGCTCGCCGAGTACGACGCGGTGTTCATGGGCATGGGTACCTACACCTACATGAAGGGCGGCTTCCCGGGTGAAGACCTGCCGGGCGTGCATGACGCACTGGACTTCCTGATCGCCAACGTCAACCGCAACCTGGGCTTCGAGAAGTCGCCGGAAGACTTCGTCGACATGCAGGGCAAGAAAGTGGTGGTGCTGGGCGGTGGTGACACCGCGATGGACTGCAACCGTACCTCGATCCGTCAGGGTGCCAAGGCGGTAACCTGTGCTTATCGTCGTGACGAAGCCAACATGCCGGGTTCGCGCAAAGAGGTGAAGAACGCCAAGGAAGAGGGCGTGAAGTTCCTCTACAACCGTCAGCCCATTGCCATTGTGGGTGAGGACAAGGTCGAAGGCGTCAAAGTGGTCGAGACCCGCCTGGGCGAGCCTGATGCCCGTGGCCGCCGCAGCCCTGAGCCAATCCCGGGCTCCGAAGAGATCCTGCCGGCAGACGCCGTGGTAATCGCCTTCGGCTTCCGCCCGAGCCCGGCACCGTGGTTTGAACAGCATGGCATTCAGCTGGACAGCCAGGGCCGTGTGGTTGCCCCGGAGAAGGGCAAGTTCAAGCACCAGACCAGCAACCCGAAAGTGTTTGCCGGTGGCGACATGGTGCGCGGTTCGGACCTGGTGGTGACTGCGATCTTCGAAGGGCGTACGGCTGCCGAGGGTATCCTGGACTACCTCGAAGTCTGAGGTTCGACCTGTTCGCGGGCATGCCCGCTCCCGCAGGGTTAAGCGCAGAACCCGTGGGGGCAGGCATGCCCGCGAAGCTTTTGTATACAAAAACGCTTGATCTGTGGCATCCAATAGACAAAACACATGGCCATGGCCGTGCCTTTTGCGCTGGTGTCTGAGAAAATGCCCGCACTATTTTTCCGGATGCCGACATGACTGCCCTGAAGAACGATCGTTTCCTGCGTGCACTGCTCAAGCAACCCGTAGACGTCACCCCGGTGTGGATGATGCGCCAGGCCGGCCGCTACCTGCCGGAGTACCGCGCCAGCCGCGCCAAGGCCGGTGACTTCATGAGCCTGTGCATGAACCCGCAGTTCGCCTGCGAGGTCACCCTGCAGCCGCTGGACCGCTACCCGCTGGACGCAGCGATCCTGTTCTCGGACATCCTTACCATTCCCGATGCCATGGGCCTGGGCCTGTACTTTGAAACCGGCGAAGGCCCGCGGTTCAAGAAGGTCATCAGCACCCCCGCCGACATCGAGGCGCTGCCAGTTCCGGACCCACAGAAAGACCTCGGCTACGTGATGGATGCGGTCAGCACCATTCGCCGTGAGCTCAATGGCCGTGTGCCGCTGATCGGCTTCTCCGGCAGCCCGTGGACGCTGGCCACCTACATGGTCGAGGGCGGCTCGTCGAAGGACTTCCGCAAGACCAAGGCCATGGCCTACGACAACCCGCAAGCCCTGCACCTGCTGCTGGACAAGCTGGCCCAGTCGGTCACCAGCTACCTTAACGGCCAGATCCTGGCCGGCGCCCAGGCTGTGCAGATCTTCGACACCTGGGGCGGCAACCTGTCGGCGGCGGCCTACCAGGAGTTCTCACTGGCCTACATGCGCAAGATCGTCAGCGGCCTGATCCGCGAGCACGAGGGGCGCAAGGTGCCGGTGATCCTGTTCACCAAGAATGGCGGCTTGTGGCTGGAAAGCATTGCTGAAGCTGGTGCCGACGCGCTGGGCCTGGACTGGACCTGCGAGATCGGCGACGCCCGTCGCCGCGTGGGTGACAAGGTGGCGCTGCAAGGCAACATGGACCCGACCGTGCTGTACGCCAAGCCCGATGCCATTCGCAAGGAAGTGGCGCGCATCCTGGCCAGCTATGGCCACGGCACTGGCCATGTGTTCAACCTTGGCCACGGCATCACGCCGGAAGTTGACCCGGAACATGCGGGTGCATTCATCAACGCCGTGCACGAACTGTCGGCGCAGTACCACCAGTGACTTGATGCACTGCACAGTAAACCCGGCTTCGATGCCGGGTTTTTTGTGCGTTAAGTTTGAATTCAGCGATCGTCGCTAATCTGGTCCCATCGAAACCGAAACAGGACCCGATCCTCATGAAAATCCGTTATCTCGCCCTCATCCTCGCCCCCTTGTTCAGCACTGGCGCATTTGCCGCTGGCTACACCGGCCCTGGCGCCCAGTCGGTAACTACGGTTGCCGCCGCCAACGACGCCGCCGATGACACCCCGGTTGTGCTGCAGGGCTTCGTGACCAAGAAGATCAACAACGACGACAAGTACGAGTTCAAGGACAACACCGGCACCATCACTGTCGAGATCGACGACGAGGACCTGCCGCCGACGCCGTTCAACGACAAGACCAAGGTGAAGCTGACCGGTGAGGTTGAAAAGCACCTGATGAGCCGGGAAGTGGATGTGGATATTGTCGAGATCATCAACTGATCTGATGGCCTCTTCGTGGTCACCCCCGCACCCACAGGTTGTGGGTGCGGGCGTGCCCACGAACGCATCAAACCGTTTTGGGTGGTAACTTGCTCAGATGCAACGCCACCATCAAGGCCACCGCCAGCAAGCTGCCAATGAACAGCCCGATCCCGTTCCAGCCCCACTGGTGCCAGAACACCCCGCCCGCCGTACCGGCCACGCTGGAGCCAGCGTAGTAGCAGAACAGGTACAGCGACGACGCCTGCCCCTTGGCCTTCAGCGCCCGGCGGCCGATCCAGCTGCTGGCCACCGAGTGCGCACCAAAGAAGCCGAAGGTGAACACCAGCATGCCCACGATCACCATCACCAGTGGACTGGCCAGCGTCATCAGCAAGCCAACCGCCATTACCACGATACTGGCCCAGAACACCTTGCGCCGGCCCAGTTTGTCCGCCAGGGCGCCGACCTGTGCCGAACTGTAGATACCCGACAGGTAAACCACCGACAGCAGGCCGACCAGCGCCTGGTTCATGTGGTAGGGCTCGGCCAGCAGGCGGTAGCCGATGTAGTTGAACAATGTGACGAAGGCGCCCATCAGCAGGAAGGCTTCAAGGAACAGCCAAGGCAGGCCGGCGTCCTTGAAGTGCATGACAAAGCCGTCCAGCAGGCTGCGTGGGTTCATCGTCTGTGCGCGAAAATTGCGTGACTCCGGCAGCACCTTCCAGAACACCAGCGCGGCCACCAGGGCCAGGCCGCCAATGGTCAGCATCGCCATGTGCCAGCTGACGAAGTCGATCAGTACGCCCGTGATGAGCCGCCCGCTCATGCCGCCAATCGCGTTGCCGCCGATGTACAGGCCCATGGCCAGGCCAATGTGTTGCGGGTGGATCTCTTCGCTCAGGTAGGTCATTGCCACTGCCGCCAGGCCGCTCAGCGACAGGCCGACCAATGCGCGGGTGGCCAGTACCAGCTCCCAGCTGGGCATCACTGCGCTGGCCAAGGTGGACAGGGCGGCGCAGACCAGCGCGAATACCATCACGGGCTTGCGTCCGATGCGGTCAGAAATGGGGCCGGTGATCAGCAGGCCGAACGCCAGCATGGCGGTGGACACCGACAGCACCAGGCTGCTCTGTGCCGCGTTGATGGCAAACTCCCTGGACAGCAGAGGCATCATCGGCTGTACGCAGTACAGCAAGGCGAAGGTGGCGAAACCGCCGCTGAACAAGGCCAGCACGGTTTTCATGAAGGCGGGTGTGCCTTTTTCGATCCACATTTCGGTCAGGGTGGCAGGTTTTGGCTCAAGGAGGAGGGGGGCTACTGCAGTTTTCACGGGCGGGTACCTCTGGCGCAATGAAAAAAGCATATAGCTGGCTAACGATTAGATCCAATATATTGTTCGACCTATTTGAGATGTTTGGCGACTTGTTTGGAGCGGATCATGGAACTGCGTCATCTGCGTTACTTCATTGCTGTGGCCGAAGAGCTGCACTTTGGCCGCGCCGCCCAGCAGCTGGGTATTTCCCAGCCGCCCTTGAGTCAGCAGATCCAGGCCCTGGAGCAGGAGTTGGGGGCCCGGTTGTTCGACCGGACCAACCGTCGTGTCGAACTGAGCGAGGCCGGTCGATTGTTCCTCGAGGAAGCGCGCCAGGTATTGGCGCAGGTGGAGAAGGCCGCGGATGTCGCCCGGCGTGCGCAGTTGGGCGAGCTGGGCGAGATGAAAATCGGTTTCACTTCCTCGGCCCCGTTCACCTCGAAAATCCCCAAGGCCATTCACGCCTTCCGTCAGCGCTTTCCGGCGGTGCACCTGAACCTCAAGGAAATGAGCAGCCGTGACGTTGCCGAAGGGGTATTCGACGAGTCCATCGAGGTGGGGTTGATGCGGCCGATGCCGCTGCCGGAGGGGTTGGTGGCCACCGAGTTGTTCCGAGAACCGTTGGTGGCGGTGATCAATGCCTCGCATCCGCTGGCCGAGGGCACTGAGCAAGGCGTCTACATGGCGGCGTTGGCCCCTGAGCCCTTCGTGTTCTTCCCGCGCAGCTATGGCAGCGGTTTGTATGCACAATTGCTGAGCATGGCCCGGCATGCGGGTTTCAGCCCCCATTTTGCGCAAGAGGCAGGGGAAGCGATGACCATCATCGGCCTGGTCTCGGCGGGGCTGGGGGTGTCGGTGTTGCCGGCGTCGTTCCAGCGCATGCGCATCGAAGGGGTGGTGTACCGCACCTTGCTCGATGAAGAGGCGATGACGGCGGTGTGGCTGGTGCAGCGCGAGCGTGGTCATTCGGTGATGGCCAAGGCATTTGCCGAGTTGTTGACAGGGCAGGTGGTCGGTCAGGCGTGATGCCGGTCAAATGGCACTGGTCATTGCCCCACTGCCACCACATACTCGGGCATTCGTTGATACACGGAGGTCAATCATGCGGCGCGTGGTGTTCAATCAGAAAGGTGGCGTGGGCAAGTCGAGCATTGCCTGCAACCTGGCGGCGGTCAGTGCCAATGAAGGCTACCGGACCTTGTTGATCGACCTGGATGCCCAGGCGAACTCGACCCAATACCTCACCGGCCTGACCGGAGAGGACATCCCCATGGGCATCGCCGATTTCTTCAAGCAAAGCCTTTCCAGCGGGCCGTTCAGCAAGAAGAACAAGGTCGATATCTACGAAACCCCGTTCGACAACCTGCATGTGGTCACCGCCACTGCCGAGCTGGCCGACCTGCAGCCAAAGCTGGAGGCAAAACACAAGATCAACAAGCTGCGCAAGTTGCTCGACGAGCTGGACGAGGATTACGAGCGTATCTACATCGATACCCCGCCGGCGCTTAATTTCTATGCGGTTTCTGCGCTGATCGCTGCCGATCGCGTGCTGATCCCCTTCGACTGCGACAGCTTTTCGCGCCAGGCCCTGTATGGCCTGCTGGCCGAGATCGAAGACCTCAAGGAAGACCACAACGAAGACCTGGTGGTCGAAGGCATCGTGGTCAACCAGTTCCAGTCACGTGCCAGCCTGCCACAGCAGATGCTCGACGAGCTGTTGGCCGAAGGTTTGCCGGTGCTGCCGGTGTACTTGGGCAGCTCGGTGAAAATGCGCGAATCGCACCACGCCAGCCTGCCGCTGATTCACCTGGAGCCGCGGCACAAGCTGACTCAGCAGTTTGTCGAGTTGCATTCGCTGCTTGAAGAAAACGCTTAAACCCCTTGGCTACGCAGCCACTCTAGCAGCGACTGGAGTGGAAACGCCCCGGCCTGACGGCTGATTTCGCGGCCGTTCTTGAACAGCAGCAGGCTGGGGATCGAGCGTATGCCCAGTTGCCCTGCGAGGTTACGGTTGGCTTCGCTGTCGAGCTTGGCCAGGCGACAGCGGCCAGCAAGCTTCCGGGCGGCCTCTTCGAAGGTGGGGGCGAATGACTTGCACGGGCCGCACCAGTCGGCCCAGATGTCGACCAGCAGCGGCAGGTCGCCTTTGATCTGGCTGGCGTAGCTGGCTTCGGTAAGTTCGAAGGGGGTGCTCAACAGCACATCCTTTTTGCAGCGACCGCATTTCGGCGCATCGCCCAGGCGCTCGGCGGGCAGGCGGTTGAGGCCGTTGCAGTGGGGGCAGGGGATTACCAGTGGGTCGGTCATTTCATCTCCGGTGTTGGGTTCACGGTTTCCTTGTGGGAGCGGGCGTGCCCGCGAACACCGGCGAAGCCGGTGCAATCCATCACGTTGCCTGCTTCGCGGGCACGCCCGCTCCCACAGGATTCGGCGCTAATCAGGAAGAGCAGCTGATTTCCAGGTGCTTGCCCCACTCCGGCGGTCGCTCGGCGTAGGCCTGCATCCCGGGCTGTTCCTCGAACGGCCTGGTCAGGACTTGGTGCAGCCGTCGAACTTCACTGTAATCCCCCGCCTCGGCCGCTTCGATGGCTTTCTGCGCCAGGTAGTTGCGCAGCACGTACAGCGGGTTTACCGCATGCATACGCTCACGGCGGCCTTCGGCATTGCCGGGTTCACGCCCACAGCGGGCCAGGTAGTCTGCGCCCCAGGCATCGAAACCGGCCAGGTCGATAAAGTCATCGCGCGCCACCTTCAGCGCCTCAGCCACCGGCTGCTCACCCAGTTTGCGGAAGAACAGGCTGTAGTCCACGCCACCGCGTTGCATGCACTGCAGCAGGCGCTCGACCAGCGCCATGTCATCATCTTCGGCGGTGGTCAGCCCCAGGCGCCGGCGCATCAGGTCCAGGTAATGGGCCTGGTACAGCGGCAGGAACAGGCCCAACGCTTCCTTCAGTGGCTCAACTTCGATCACGGTGGTCAGTGCCTGGGCCAGCGCGCTGAGGTTCCAGTGGGCGATGGGCACCTGGTTGGCGTAGCTGTAGCGGCCACGGTCGTCGGAGTGGTTGCAGATGAAGTTGGCGTCGAAGTCATCCAGGAACGCATAGGGGCCAAAATCGAAGGTGATGCCGAGGATCGACATGTTGTCGGTGTTCATCACGCCGTGGCAGAAGCCATACGTCTGCCAGCGGGCGATCAGTTCGGCATTGCGCTCGACGATGGTGCGGAACATGGCCAGGTAAGGCTGCTCGGCGTCACGGCATTCGGGATAGTGCTGTTCCAGCACATGGTCGATCAACACGCGCTGCTGCTCAGGCTGCTTGGTGTAGTAGAAGTACTCGAAATGGCCGAAACGCACATGGCTCTGCGCCAGACGCGTCAGCATGGCCGCGCTTTCACGGGTTTCGCGCCACACTGGGGTGCTGGAACCGATTACGCACAGTGCCCGGCTGGTAGCGATACCCAGGGCGTGCAGGGCTTCGGAGGCGAGAAACTCGCGAATCGACGAGCGCAGCACGGCGCGGCCGTCACCCATGCGGGAGTAGGGTGTCTGGCCGGCGCCCTTGAGGTGCAGGTCCCAGTGTTCGCCTGCGTCGTTGAGCACTTCGGCCAGCAGCAGGCCACGGCCGTCGCCCAGACGTGGGTTGTACGAGCCGAACTGGTGGCCGGAATAAACCATCGCCCGAGGGTCGGCCTCTTCCCACAGTTTGTGGCCGCTGAACAGTTCGGCGAACACCGGCAGCTCGGCCTGGGCGGGGTCGAGGTCGAGCAAGGCCATGGCCGACTCGCTCGCTACCACCAGGCGCGGGTCTGCGATGGGTTCAGGCAGCACCTGGGTGGAGAACGCATCGCCCAGGCGGGCGAAGCGGTTGTCGAAGGTGAGTTGGTCGAGGGCTTTCACGGGACTGCTCCTTGGAATCGGTGCCTATGGGGCCGCTTGGCGGCCCTTCGCGGGTGAACCCGCCCCTACAAAGAACATGCAGTGCCTGAAAGCAGTGCGGTCCCTGTGTAGGAGCGGGTTCACCCGCGAACGAGGGCGAAGCCCTCGCAGCCATTTTGCACACAATAAAGTATTCGAGCCTATTCAGGCCGAAGCAGTGCCATCCGGTTTCGGCTGCTCCATCGGAATCAATTGCTGCTTGCTGCCCTTCGCATCCATCAGGAACACCTCTACCTGGCGTACCGAGATCTTGATGTTGTGGGCCTTGAACTCGCGGTTGATGTAGCGGTTGATCTCGTCCAGCGTCGGGTTGCGGTCGCCCAGGTCGCGGACGTGCATGCGCAGTTCGTGGTCCAGCGAGCTTTCGCCGAAGTTGAGGAAGTACACGATCGGTTCCGGATCCTTGAGCACGCGTGGGTTCTCATGCGCGCCCTTGAGCAGCAGGTCGCGCACCAGGTCGAGGTCTGAGCCATAGTCGATGCCCAGCTTCAGCGTCACCCGGGTGACCGTGTCGGTCAGCGACCAGTTGATCAGTTGGCCAGTGATGAAGGTCTTGTTGGGGACGATGATGTCCTTGCGGTCGAAGTCGGTGATGGTGGTGGCGCGGATGCGGATCTTGCTTACCGTGCCCGACAGGTTGCCGATGGTGATGGTGTCGCCAATCCGTACCGGGCGCTCGAACAGGATCATGATGCCGGAGATGAAGTTGGCGAAGATTTCCTGCATGCCGAAGCCCAGCCCTACTGACAGCGCGGCCACCAGCCATTGCAGCTTGTCCCAGCTCACCCCCAGGGTCGACAGGGTGCTGACGATGCCGATGCCGACGATGGTGTACGACAACAGTGTGGTGGTGGCGTAGGCACTGCCCTGGGCCAGGTTCAGGCGAGACAGCACCAGTACCTCCAGCAGGCCTGGCAAGTTACCGGCCAGGGCGAAGGTGATGCCGACGATCACCAGCGCGCCGAGCAGGTCGCCGAGGCTGATCGGTACCATGCTGGCGGCGGCGCCGGTGCCGCTGGTGTATTCGTAGAGGACGAAATTGTTGAGGTAGGCGAACACCGAGATCAGGTCGGCCCACACCCAGTACAGGCCGGCGATGAAGCCGCCGAGCAGGGCCAGGCGGATCAGGCGCAGCGACTGCTGGTTGACCTGTTCGATATCCAGCGTTGGCTCCTCGGTGATGACTTCGCCATCCAGCCCTTCCTTGGCTGCCGCACGCTTGGTCAACGCACGCTGGTAGGCCAGGCGTCGTGCAGCCACCGACAGGCCGCGCACGAAGGCGGCTTCTATCACCAACCAGAACAGCAGCAGGTACAGGGTGTAGATGAGGCGGTCAGTAAGCTTCAGTGCCGTGTAGTAGTAGCCGAAGCACACGGCGACGAACAGGGCGATGGGCAGGGCGGTGAATGCTACCCCCACCGCCCTGCGGAACAGCGAGGTGTCACGGTGTGCCGGGCTGCTGAGCAGCAGACGGCTGAGCAGCCAGGCCATCAGCGCATAGCAGGTCAGCACCACGCCGATGCCCAACACGTCGTCTGCCAGTGCTGAAGGTTGGTGCTCGGCCACCGCCACCACGCCGACCAGTGCCAGCACCACGGTGCCCAGGCGGCGAACCCAGCCGCGCAGGAACTCGACCTGTGGTTTGTGCCAGCGGAAGTGGACTTCCGCCACGCCACCGGGTGCGAGGATACGGTAGGCGGTGTAGAACACCAGCCAGGCCTGGGCCAGCTGCCAGAGTGCGGCGCCCAGGTTGGCGTTTTGCCCGCGGGCGTCGATCTGCAAGGCATAGCTGCACAGCGCCAGGCCAAGGCTGACCGGCATCGCCAGCAGAATGTTGATAAGGATTGCCTGGGGCGTGTGCCATTGGCTGTCACGGCGGAAGTGGCCGATATCCTGGTGCACTTTGCCTAACCGTTGGTAAAGGTATTTGCGCCGCCACAACAGCGCGCCGATCACCAACAGCAGCGGCAGGAACAGCAACGGGCGCTGGCTCAGGCCATCGGCCAGCTCTTTCAGGCTGGAGCCCCATGGCAGGTTGGCGACCTGGTCGGCCAGGCGCTCTGGCACGTATTGCAGCCAGTCCCAGTCCAGCGGCTTGTTGCTGGGGATCCAGAACATTTGCTCGTCGAGGGTGGTGCGCAGGCTCTGCGCGGTGCCCAGCAGCTGCTTCTGGTTGAGCTGCAGGGTGATCGATTCGTTGAGCAGCGCCGACAGCTCGCGGTTCAGCCGCTCCAACAGGTCGCTGCGGGTGATGGCCACTTCCAGCAGGGCCTTGCGCAGCTGCGGTGTCACAGCTTCCTGCGGTTGCGCCGCCAGCAGCTTGTCGACGTAGGTGACCGGGCTGCTCATCTGCTCGCGTTGCTGGTTGACTTCGAACTGGTACAGGCGGGTGTCGGCGATCTGGTCGGCCAGGTCGCGGTCGACCTTCAGGTGCGGCAGTGTCTGTTTCTGTTTATAGAGAATCTTCGACAGCAGCAGGCTTCCCTTGAGCACGTTGATCTGCTCGTCAAGCGCCTGGTCGGCCTGGGTCAGGCTGTCGAGCTGCTGCTTGGTGCGCAGGTTCTGCTGGGTCAGTTCGTTAAGGCGATCGGTGCTCTTGAGCAGGTAGTCGGAAAGCTTGAGGTTGATCGCGCTTTCAGTGGCCAGCAGGCTGCTGCCGCCGGCCTTCTGAGCCTCGATCGACTGCTGGGTGACGGCTTCCTGGGACTGGGCCAGGCGTTTGGCGTTGATCAGCGTCTGCAGGTCCTGGATTTCCTGCTCCAGGCGCGCAGCGCGCTCGACCAGCAGGTCGTGACGCGCATTGCCGAGGTCTTGCAGCAGGCTGTTGCCGGCCAGTTCCTGGCGGCGCAGCAGGGTCAGCGCGTTGAGCGAAGCCAACTCGGCGTTGAGCTGATTGCGCTGGTCGGCATTGATGGCTTTGCCACCGTCCTTGCCGGTTTTGAGTATGTTGTTGATCTGCTGGGTGCGGGTCTGGCTGCTGCTGATCTCCGCCTGGGCACGCTCGGGGCGGGTTTGCGAGTTGATGATCAGGCTGTTGGCTTCAGACAACGCCTTTTGCAGCTCGCCCTGCAGCGTGTTGCGTTCGCTGAGCATCTGTTCAAGCTGTGGCACGGTGAGGTTGGCGTAGCGCTGTGCCACCGGTTGTGCCTTGGTTTCCTTGAGCCTGGCCAACTCCTTCTGGCTGTCGCTGGTCTCCTTGGGGGCACTGCTCAGCTGCTGCTTGAGTGCAGCCAGTTTCTTTTCGTTGTCTTCCTTGGCAGCAAGCAGGCTCAACGTTTGTTCGAGCACCTGCTGCAGCGCCTTCTGGTCTGCCTCGGGCAGCTTGCGCTCGGCGATCTTGTCGAGGCTGTTCTGGATACTGGCGGTGGTCGGGGCTTCTGCCGCGCTAGCGGCAAAAGAAAGGGACAGGCACAACCCGAGCAGGGCTGTGCGAAGGTACACGCGCAGGGACATAGGCAGACTACTTGTGGATCCGGCTGAAACGAAGTTTAGAGGAACAATCCTGGTCCGGGTCGCGTTCCTTCGGGGAATCTGACGCCTACTTTCTGGATCTTGTTCCCGTCCATGGTCGCCACGGTCCAGATCGTGCCATGCCATTCGACCTGGTCCCCCACTACTGGAGCGCCTCCGACCTTCTGTCGGATGAACTGCGCCAGCGGCATTTTCGCGTCGAGGCCATCGAGCTTCAGGCCATACAACGCTGCCACCGCCCCCAGTTCGGCATCGCCTTCGAGCACGAAGTCGCCGAAGAAACGCAGGTCCAGGCCACGCTGTGGCGCTTGGCTGAACAATTTGCCGAGGGCCGGCAGGTTGTGCTCGTGGCCGATCACGCAGAGCATGTCGCCCACTTCCAGCACGGTGCTGCCCGACGGGTGCAGCAGTTGCTCGCCACGGAACAGCGCGGCAATCCGTGTGCCTTCGGGCATTTTCAGCTCGCGCAGGGCGGCACCGATGCACCACTTTTCGGCGCCCAGGCGGTAGACGAACATTTCCCACTCGCTGGTGATGTGCACTTCCAGGGCGGAGCGGGAAATCGGCGCCGGGTCTGGCGGTACGGTCACTTTCAGCAGCTTGGCCATCCACGGCAGGCTGGTGCCCTGCACCAGCAGTGACACCAGCACGATGAAGAACGCCAGGTTGAAGAACAGCTGGGCGTCTGGCAGGCCCGCCATCAGCGGGAACACCGCCAGAATGATCGGTACCGCGCCGCGCAGGCCGACCCACGAAATGAAGCCCTTTTCGCGGCCGTGAAAAGCCTTGAACGGCAGCAGGGCCGCGACCACCGACAGTGGCCGCGCCACCAGGATCATCCACAGCGCCAGGCCCAGTGCCGGCAGGGCGATGGGCAGCAGGTCGTGCGGGGTGACCAGCAACCCCAGCACCAGGAACATGCCGATCTGGGCCAGCCAGGCCATGCCGTCGAGCATATGCAGGATGCCATGGCGGCTACGGATCGGCTTGTTGCCCAGCACCAGGCCGCACAGGTAAACGGCGAGGAAGCCGCTACCATGCAGGGCGTTGGTCAGCGAGAACATTACCAGGCCGCCGGCCACTACCAGAATGGGGTACAGGCCGCCGGCCAGATTGATACGGTTGACCAGTTGCAGCATCAGCCAGCCGCCACCCAGGCCCAGCAGCGCGCCGATACCGAACTCACGCAGCAAGTGGCCCAGCAGGCTCCAGTGCAGGCCGGTCTCGCCGCTGGCGATCATGTCGATCAAGGTGACAGTGAGGAACACCGCCATCGGGTCGTTGCTGCCCGACTCGATCTCGAGGGTAGCGGAAACCCGCTCGTTCAGGCCTTTGCCGCCAAGCAGTGAGAACACTGCAGCGGCGTCGGTGGAGCCGACGATGGCGCCGATCAGCAGGCCCTGGATCAGGCTCAGGTTGAACAGCCAGGCGGCGATCAGGCCGGTGAGGGCGGTGGTGATCATCACCCCGACCGTGGCCAGCGACAGCGCCGGCCACAGCGCCACGCGGAAGCTTGCCACCCGCGTACGCAGGCCACCGTCAAGCAGGATGACGGCCAGTGCCAGGTTGCCCACCAGGTAGGCGGTTGGGTAATTGTTGAAGATGATGCCGCCACCATCGACACCGGCGAGCATGCCGACGGCGAGGATGATGACCAGAATAGGGATACCCAGGCGCGATGACAGCGAGCTGACCAGGATACTTGCACCCACCAGCAATGCGCCGATCAGGAACAGGCTGTTGATGGTGCTTGCATCCAAAGGCAGGTACTCCGAGACAGCGGGGAAGGGGCGTGGTAGCGCATTCAGCAACAGCTAGCAGGTCGCGTGCCAATCGATTCTAACCTGAGGCCGACGCAGGCTGTAAAGCGATACCGCATCGTCGCTGCGGCTTGCGGCTGTAATGGTTCGCCCACTGTCAGGCAGCCAAGTGACATGAATGTCAAAGAAACCACTTCTCTCGCCCAGGTGGCCCAGCGCCTGCTCGGGCAATTTCCTGATTTGCACAATCTGGCGCGCCAGGCGGCGGGCCACGTGCTTCGCCGCCAACTGGGGTACTGGCTGGACCCGGACGGGCTCTATTGGCACGAGTTCCAGTCGGCGGCCAGCAGTTCGTCGAGCTTCACCGGCTGGCGCCACAGTGGGCCGCCACTGCGGTCTTTGAGCCTTACCGAACTGGTCATCCAGCGATTCGGCCCGCAGCAGCAGGCCAGTGCTGACGAGTTGAGTGTTTATGGTGGCTTCTACCGGGTGGATGCCAGCCACGCAGTTTACGACGAGCGCAACGAAGTGCGGCTCGACCCTCGGCAAGTACTGACGGCGTTCTGGCAGTTGGATTTTGCAGGGCGCTACACCGAGGCGCTGAGCAAGTTCCGGTCACGGCATGGCGAAGACTATTGTGTCCTGGCCCGTGCCCGCTTCATTGCTGCTGTGGGCCAATCTGCGCTGAGCCAACCTGAGCGCCAGGAACTGATGGCGGTGACGGTCGCTGATGCCGCTCTGCCAAGCACCGTGCAAGGCCTGCGACAGGCCAGGCAGGCGAATGCCCAACCTCAATGGAACGCTCTTGTCATCGGCGGTATCAGCGCCAAGCTGATGTTCTTGCACAAGCTGAAGACTGGCAGGTTGTGCCTCTATCTTGCCGATGCGCAGGCTGTGGTGAAGGTATTCGACGATCGCCATGCGTTCCAGATGTGGATGGCTGACCAGGCCACCACGACTGCGGGGCGAGAGCGGCTGGTCAGGCTGTTCGTCGGGGACGGGGTACTGGCGCAGTCGCTACGCCCGCGTCTACGCAATTACTTCAAGTTGCTCGCACAGTCGCGAGGCGACACCACGTTTTCAGGACAGGCCATTGAAGGGGACCTGTTCGTTCGTCTGCGCGATTCGGTCATGGATGATCTGACCAGCGACGCCCACGAACGGCTGACCACCAACGCACAGTTGCGCAAGGCCGATTGGCTGTCGGGCTTGCAAGCAGCGAGTTTTATAATTGCGCCGATGGCGCCGCTTGGCTGGCCAGTGATATTGGCATCGCTCGGTCTGGGCACCGCAAGCCTGGCGCTGCACCTGGACCGGGCAATCAATGGCAAGCAGGCCTGGCGCACGGCAGCATGGTGGTCAGTACTGACGGATATCCTGTTCATCCTGCTCGATATAGCCATGATGCGTGCCAGCGAGCTGTTCACTGATGGCCACGTCCCCCCGCGTGTGACTGGTCAGGCGCAAGCCTCCGCTGCCAAGGTCGATTGGGAGCTTTACATGGCGCCGGCGGCAGACGACCTGCTGGCTGTGTCGGATCAGGCGCTGGCCCGCCAGGAAGCCCTGTTGGGCGCGGTTCCGTGGGCTGATCTCGATGCCGTGGGGCCCAATGGCGAGTATCTGGATGCATTCGGTGAGCCCTACCCCGTCTACCGCGATGAGCTCGGGTTTGGTTCGCCCGCCATTGCCGAGTACACCAGCTCGCCGGAGCGCTACAACAACCTGTGGCGGGGTATGCCGCTGGAGGGCACTCGCGCCGGGAATATCCAGCGCAGCCATGACCTTGCCCGCGCACTTGGGCAGATTGGCGTCAGTAATCAGGTAAGGCTGTATCGGGCTGCCTCCAGCCTGCGGGGCACGGGTTTTCAGGCAGTTGGTGAGGGTGCCATTGAAGTGGGTGACGTGCTGGTGACCACCGACTTCACGTCATTCACGGAAAACCCCTATGCCCTCTGGGAGGTTTTCAACGACCCGCAGACCCAGGTCAGCGGCAGGGGGGCTTTTGATGAAAATGCGTTGGTGTATGTATTGGAACCGGGCGAAGACATGCAGGCGACGCCCATCGGGCCCTTTTCAAGGCGACCTGATGAAGCGGAGTCTTTGATGATGCCCGGGCGCTACCTGCAAGTGGAAAAGGTGACGGCCGTTCAAGGGCACAATTATCGCTTTACCGAGGTGTGCCTGAAGGCACTGGCGCAGGCGCCAGGCGGGAAGGCCGTGCGTGAAATGCGCACAGGACAGTTGTTCGATCGCCAGGCGCTGGCGGGGCGACTGGGTGTCGAGGATGATTCGTTGATGCGCACATTCTTTGCGCTGCCCGCCTGAGCAAACGTGAAAGGGGCCGCTGCGCGGCCCCTGATCAAGGCCTCAGCCCTGTTTCACTTCACGCATCGGCTTGCCTTTCACTGGTGCATCCCCCGCCACGTAGTACTTGGCGGTGCTGCGCGGCAGTGGCTTGCGACCACGGATCTTGTCCGAAATCTTCTCGGCGATCATGATCGTGGTGGCGTTGAGGTTGCCGGTGATGATCAGCGGCATGATCGAGGCATCGACCACGCGCAGGCCCTTCATGCCGTGCACGCGGCCTTCACCATCGACCACCGCCATGTCGTCGGTGCCCATCTTGCACGAGCAGGACGGGTGGAAGGCGGTTTCGGCGTGCTCGCGGATGAACTTGTCCAGCTGCTCGTCGGTTTGCACGTCGGCGCCCGGGCTGATTTCGCGGCCACGGTACGGGTCCAGCGCCGGCTGGGCCATGATTTCACGGGTCAGACGAATGCCGTCACGGAATTCCTGCCAGTCCTGCTCGGTGGACATGTAGTTGAACAGGATGCTCGGGTGCTGGCGCGGGTCTTTCGACTTGACCTGAATGCGGCCACGGGCAGGCGAGCGCATGGAGCCCATGTGCGCCTGGAAGCCATGTTCCTTCACGCCATTGGAGCCGTTGTAGTTAATCGCAACCGGCAGGAAGTGATACTGGATGTTCGGCCACTTGAATTCCGGACGAGTCCGGATGAAACCCCCGGCCTCGAACTGGTTGCTGGCGCCGATACCGGTGCCGTTGAACATCCATTCGGCACCGATCGCCGGCTGGTTCCACCATAGCAGCGACGGGTATAGCGAAACCGGCTGGGTGCAGGCGTACTGCAGGTAAAGTTCCAGGTGGTCCTGCAGGTTTTCGCCAACGCCCGGCAGGTCGTGCACAACCGGGATGTCGAGGCTTTCCAGCAGGGCGCGCGGGCCGACGCCGGAGCGCTGCAGCAGTTGCGGCGAGGCGATGGCCCCGGAGCTGACGATCACTTCCTTGCGGGCGCGGGCTTCAACGCGCTCTTCGCTGTCGCCGACCAGGTAGGTCACGCCGATGGCGCGCTTGCCGTCGAACAGAACGCGATCCGTGAGGGCGTGAGTGACGATGGTCAGGTTCGGGCGCTTCTTGGCCTGGTCCAGGTAACCACGGGCAGTGCTGGAGCGGCGGCCGTTCTTGGTCACGGTGCGGTCCATCGGACCGAAGCCTTCCTGCTGGTAACCGTTGAGGTCTTCTGTGCGTGGGTAACCGGCCTGTACGCCAGCTTCGACCATGGCATGGAACAGCGGGTTGTTGCCGGCTTTCGGCGTGGTCACGCTGACCGGGCCTTCGCCGCCATGGTAGTCGTTCGGGCCGATGTCACGGGTTTCGGCCTTGCGGAAGTACGGCAGGCAGTCCAGGTAGGTCCAGTCTTCCAGGCCTGGCAGTTCTGCCCAGCCGTCGAAGTCCATGGCGTTGCCGCGGATGTAGCACATGCCGTTGATCAGCGACGAGCCACCCAGGCCCTTGCCACGGCCACATTCCATGCGGCGGCCGTCCATGTACGGCTCCGGGTCGGTCTCGTAGGCCCAGTTGTAGCGGCGGCCTTGCAGCGGGAAGGCCAGGGCGGCTGGCATCTGGGTGCGGAAGTCGAAGCGGTAGTCGGGGCCACCGGCTTCCAGCAGCAATACGGTGACGCCGGCGTCTTCGGTCAGGCGGGTCGCCAGGGTGTTACCGGCCGAGCCGGCACCGACGATGATGTAATCGAATTCTTGGGACATGAAAGTACCCTCGTGTTGGCGGTGATCGGGGAGCGGGAACGCCCGTGCGCGGTGGCACGGGCGAGGCTAGACAGGGTTCAGAAAACCGAGTTGTAGCCGCCCAGCTCGACCTGGACCGACTTGATGCGAGTGTATTGAGCCAGCGAGCTGACGCCGTTTTCACGGCCGACGCCCGACTGCTTGTAGCCACCTACCGGCATTTCGGCCGGCGATTCACCCCAGGCGTTGATCCAGCAGATACCGGCTTCGAGCTTGTGGATGATGCGGTGGGCGCGGGTGATGTCGTTGGTGCAGACGCCGGCGGCCAGGCCGTAGTCGGTGTCGTTGGCACGGCGGATCACTTCTTCTTCGGTTTCGTAGGTGAGGATGCTCATCACCGGGCCGAAGATCTCTTCCTTGACGATGGTCATGTCGTCGGTGCAGTCGGTGAACACGGTCGGGGCAACGAAGGCACCTTTGGCGAAGTCACCGGCAGTCAGACGCTCGCCGCCGCACAGCACGCGGGCACCTTCTTCCTTGCCTTTGGCGATGTAGCCCAGCACGCTTTCCATGTGCTGGAAGCTGACCAGCGGGCCGAAGTTGGTGTTTTCGTCTTCCGGGTTGCCAACGCGGATGCGGGCAACGCGCTCGGCGATCTTGGCTTCGAAGGCCGCCTTCATTTCAGCCGGGATGAACACGCGGGTGCCGTTGGTGCACACCTGGCCCGAGCTGTAGAAGTTGGCCATCATGGCGATGTCAGCGGCCTTGTCCAGGTCGGCGTCGGCACAGATGATCAGTGGCGACTTGCCGCCCAGCTCCATGGTCACTTCCTTCAGCGAAGAGCTGGAGGCGCTGGCCATGACTTTCTTGCCGGTGGTGGTGCCGCCGGTGAAGGACACTTTTTCGATGCGCGGGTGCTCGGTCAGCCAGGTGCCGACTTCGCGGCCGCTGCCGGTCAGAACGTTGAACACACCGTTCGGCAGGCCGGCTTCGGTGTAGATCTCGGCCAGTTTCAGGGTGGTCAGCGAGGTGACTTCCGACGGTTTGAAGATCATCGCGTTGCCAGCGGCCAGGGCCGGGGCAGACTTCCACAGGGCGATCTGGATCGGGTAGTTCCAGGCACCGATACCCACGGTCACGCCCAGCGGCTCGCGGCGGGTGTAGACGAAGGACGATTCGCGCAGCGGGATCTGCTCGCCTTCGATGGCCGGTACCAGGCCTGCGTAGTATTCCAGCACGTCGGCGCCGGTGACGATGTCGACGTAGCGGGTTTCGGAGTACGACTTGCCGGTGTCCAGGGTTTCCAGCATGGCCAGCTCGTCGTTGCGCTCGCGCAGGATGTCGACGGCGCGGCGCAGGATGCGCGAACGCTGCATGGCAGTCATCGCAGCCCAGACTTTCTGGCCACGCTCGGCGCTTTCCACGGCCTTCTCGACGTCAGCCTCGGTAGCACGCTGTACGTGGGCGAGGACTTCGCCGGTGGCCGGGTTGATGGCTTCGAAAGTGGCATCGCTGCCAGCGTCGACGTAAGCGCCATCAATGTAGAGTTTTTGCGTTCCGAAACGGGCCATAGTGTCCTCGCAAGTGCAGTTTGTGGTTTGGCTTGCGCGTCATGCTCCTGCCGGGTTGGCAAGGGCCCTGCGCGCATTGTCAGCAGCCTGGTCGTTTGTGCCCAGGGTGTGCTGCTTGGCCAGTTGTAGTTCCATGTATTCGTAAGCAATCCGTATCGCCTGGTCGGTGTCGAATGCATCACCCGACAGGGCGCCACGCAGCCACAGGCCGTCGATCAGGGCTGCCAGCCCGCGGGCGGCCTTGCGCGCATGGTAGAGCGGCAGGGCGCGGCGGAACTGGCAGCACAGGTTGGAATACAAGCGGTGGTCGTTGATCCGCTGCAACCTGTGCAAATCGGGCTGGTGCATGCTGGAAGCCCAGAAGGCCAACCAGGTTTTCATTGCCGGGCCGTTTACCTGGCTGGCATCGAAGTTGCCCTCGATGATCACTTTCAGGTGAGCGCGCGGGCTGTCGTCTTTCAGGGCCTGGCGACGTGCTCTGACGCCTTCGTTGAGCATGCTCATGATGTAACCCATCGTCGCTGCGATCAGGCCGTTCTTGTCCCGAAAGTAGTGACTGATGATGCCGTTCGACACACCGGCCAAACGGGCAATCAGCGCAATGCTGGCGTCCCCCAGTCCGACCTGATCGACCGCCTGCAATGTGGCTTCGATCAACTGCTGGCGCCGGATGGGTTGCATACCGACCTTGGGCATCTTGCTATCTCCTCAGGCCTGCGAGCAGACGACAGGCGGCTGACTCGGCGAAGGCCAGTCTATTTTGATTTGATTGAACGTTCAATCAATAAAGAATAAGCTCTGCGACAATTTGTGCCATTGACAGTTTTTCAGGCGGTCGAGAAGGCACGGATTGACACCCCAGGAAATCGCGTAACCCCCGGAATACAAGGTGTTGACGGGCATGAGCGATGCGAAATGCAGATTCTGCCGTACGGCCATTGGCCCTGCGACAGGCCCTTGGAGCGGGCGGGGTGACCTGTGACGAATGCGCGCACCTCCGTTGAGGCGTGGCATTTTCAGCAGGCCACCTGTCTGTTTTTGGCAACGTATCGATTCGGGATCACGGTTTCCAGGGTTCTTTTATAACACCTGATGCAGTGGGGATATTCCACCAATTGCTCGGGAAAGACTGATTAGCCTCCACAGCCGCACTGCCCGGAGCATTCGTGCAATGAGTTCTGCCTCACTTACCAAGCCCCCCGCCGAGAGGGTACGGGTCAACCGCGTGGTGTTTTTCACCTCCGCGCTGATGATCCTTGTTCTGACTGCCTTGCTGATCGCTGTACCCGAAACCGCCGGCCAGGTGCTGGGCGTGGCCCAGAAGTGGCTGACGCGCACCTTTGGCTGGTACTACATGCTGGTCATCTGCGGATACCTGCTGTTCGTCGTCTACCTGGCTTTCTCCGACTACGGCAGCCTCAAGCTGGGTGGCAAGGACGACCAGCCTGACTTCAGCTATGGCGCCTGGGCCGGCATGCTGTTCTCGTCCGGTATCGGTATTTCGCTGCTGTACTTCGGCGCCTCCGAGCCCCTGGACCACTACTTCAACCCACCGGAGGGCACTCCTGCCAGCCTCGAGGCTGCGCGCCAGGGCCTGCAGCTGACCTTCCTGCACTGGGGCCTGCACGGCTGGGCGATCTATGCCCTGGTCGGCCTGGCCGTGGGTTACTTTGCCTACCGCCACAACCAGCCGTTGGCACTGCGCTCGGCGCTGTACCCGCTGGTGGGCGAGCGTTGGGTCAAGGGCGCTGCCGGCAACGCCGTCGATATCTTCGGCATGTTCGTCACCCTGCTGGGCCTGGTGACCAACCTGGGCATCGGCGCGATGCAAGTGTCGTCCGGCCTGGAATACCTGTTCGGCATGGACCACAGCAAGACCAACCTGCTGGTGGTGATCCTGGTCATGGCCGGCGTGGCTACCGTGGCAGCGGTATCGGGCGTGGAAAACGGCATCCGCCGCCTGTCCAACCTGAACATCATGCTGTTCAGCGGCCTGTTGATCTTCGTGCTGCTGGGCGGCGAGACCCTGCACCTGCTCAACGGCTTCGTGCAGAACGTCGGCGACTACCTGAACGGCATCGTGCTGAAAACCTTCGACCTCTATGTGTATGAAGGCGAAGCCGGCAAGTCGGAGCGCTGGTTGGGCCTGTGGACCGTGTTCTACTGGGCCTGGTGGATCTCCTGGGGCCCGTTCGTCGGCATGTTCATTGCGCGTATTTCCAAGGGCCGCACCGTGCGCCAACTGGTGATGGGCGTGCTGCTGATCCCGCTGGGCTTCACCCTGGCCTGGCTGTCGATCTTCGGCAACACCGCACTGGACCTGGTGATCAACCAGGGCGCCGTGGAGCTGGGCAAGACTGCGCTGGAACAGCCATCGATGTCGATCTACCAGCTGCTGGAATACTTCCCGGCAGCCAAGATCGTCATTGGTGTGGCAGTGTTCGTCGGGTTCGTGCTGTTCCTCACGCCGGCCGACTCCGGCGCGGTGATGATGGCCAACCTGTCGTGCACAGGCGGCAAGGTCGACGAAGATGCCCCGCACTGGATGGTGGTGTTCTGGTCCGTGGTGATCACCCTGGTGACCATCGGCCTGCTGTTTGCCGGTAACTTCGAAGCCATGCAGACCATGGTCGTGCTGGCGGGCCTGCCGTTCTCGGTGGTGCTGGTGCTGTTCATGTTCGGCCTGTACAAGGCCATGAAGCAGGACGTGGTGATCGAGCAGGAGCGCGCCGAACTGGCCGCCCGTGGCCGTCGCGGCTTTAGCGAGCGCCTGACCCAGCTGGAACTGCAGCCGACCCAGGCCGTGGTGCAGCGCTTCATGGACAAGCAGGTCAGCCCGGCGTTGAAAGAAGCCGCTGCACAGCTGCAGACGCAGGGCTTCGAGGTGGAAACCCGCGTTGGCCAGTCGCGCAACCTGATGGGCTTGCGGGTGATGATGGAAGAGGGCAACCCGTTCGTCTACGAAGTGAGCCTTGACGGCTATATGGCCGCGCCGAGCGAGGCGCCGGTCGAGGGTGAGCCTGAACTGCGCCAGCGCTTCTACCGCGCCGAGGTCTATCTGCATGACGGCAGTCAGGAGTACGACCTGATGGGCTTTGCCCCAGACCAGATCGTGCGTGATGTGCTCGATCAGTTCGAGAGCCATCGCCAGGTGCTTGGCCGCGTCTATAGCTGACAGCCCGGCAGGTCGCCGCACCGCCAGGTGCCGCGGCCTGCCAGCAGCAATATGTAGCACCTGTTTCGCTACCATTTCCAGGACGCTTTGTGGTTCATTCCACAACGAGTCCTGGTCATGCCCGCCACTCACGCGCACAACCTCAAACACGCAGTCGCCGCCCAGTTCGCCAGCCGTCCCATGCTCCGCCAGGTCGTAGGCGAACAGGTCATGAAGGTGATCCTGGAGCACTATCCTCTGGTTGGCGTGCATCGCCCTGAAATGACCTCGGCTGCACCGCTGTACCTGATGTCCCTGCAGCCGGATGGCGTCTGGCGCCCTCAGCCGCTGGTGGATGTTGTGCTGCAGGCCCTGCTTGCGGCTAAACCACTGGACCTCGCCCCGGCGGGCGACTACCGCCTTAGCCTGAACCCGCCCCGGCGCTTTTTCGCCATCGAGTCGAGCTTCGAAACGGCTGAGGGCGATTTGATCGAGCCCGCGCGCCTGACCGATGGCCTCAACGCGTTGCTGCCAATGCTGCTTTGGCACTTCCAGCAAGCGCAGATCGACTATTGGAACGGCGACGGCACGATCGACCGGGACCTGTGGTTGCAACAGTTGTTGCGCGCCAACCTGCTCGATGGCCTGAAAGACGAAGCGCTGGACGACGAACAGCGCAAGCTTCTGCGTGACCTGATGATGGGCAACCGCACCGGGCTCGATGTGCAGCTGGTGCGGGTAGCCTTACGTGAGGGCGAAGACACGTTCCATGAGCTGTTGCCCGGCTTGCT
The DNA here is from genome assembly GCF_058795575.1 of Pseudomonas sp. GW823-FHT05G12. Taxonomy (NCBI): domain Bacteria; kingdom Pseudomonadati; phylum Pseudomonadota; class Gammaproteobacteria; order Pseudomonadales; family Pseudomonadaceae; genus Pseudomonas; species Pseudomonas sp. GW823-FHT05G12. The sequence goes on along the minus strand of NZ_CM179501.1, from coordinate 5,656,735 downwards.
GATTACCGCCTCCAGTGAGGTTCGCGAACTGACACTCTGGTGTTCTCCCGAAGGCCTGGTCCGCAGTTTCGACGCCCAGGCTGCATTCGGCGCGGCGTTGCAAATACAGATGGCTGGACGTTACCGGTTTGATGAGTTGAACTGGCAGGGCCTGACCGTGGAGGGCGACGCTTTCGCCCTGTACAGCGCCTCGCTGCTGGAAATCTTGCTCGAGCGCGTGGCCCGCCTGCGCTGGAGTGCGATCGACAGCGTCGACCAACTGGAGCACTACTGCCACTTGGCCTGCGACCCCGCATCATTTTTCGCCGAGTTCAGTGACCATGGCACCGGTGGGCTGGGCCTGGCGCTTCCCAAGGGCCTGTCGCGAGCCGATACGGATAGCCAGACCGCTTACCTCCAAGCCATGCTCGACTTGTCGCTACTGCAACAGCACAGCCCAGCGCAGGGCATTCAGGACGGTCTGCCGGACTTGCACACCTATGCGGCGACGCGCCTGCGCGAAGCGATGCTGCATGACCACCCGGTAGACGCCAATTATTTTCCTGATGACCTTCTCCTCACGGTCGAGACCTTTGTCAGTGACGGTCACGGGCTGGGCTTCGGCCAGAAGACCGGTGAAAAGACGTTGACCCTGACGCAGCTGGCGATCGGCCGCCTGGATGCCACCGCAGGCGGGGTGGTGACACACATCGCCCACCGGGAAAACCAGCTGATCATGAAGTGGATGACCATTGATTACGTCCGTGAGCTGGTGCAGCGAGTCGATATCGGCGGCAGTTATCCACGGCATGTTCAGTCGATGCTCGATCGCTCGGCGAGCCGCGCCGAACACATCTCGGCATTTGCCATACGCTGGCGTGTCACCCTGATGTTCGATGCTGCGCGGGCGCGTGCCGTCAAACGGCTCGACAAATTCGCCTACGGCGCCCTGGCAGAATTCTGCCGTAGCGGCGCGGAAGGGGCAGCCGCAGTGCGGATTGCACCGCTTGCGTTCAAACGCTCGCCGACATCAGAGAGGGTCGACGTCGCGCATGGTTTCTACGTGATCGAACTCATCGAGTTGGGTGTTCATCTGTTGTACTGCCCGCTGTACACCGAAAAGGCGCTGATTCAGTACGACAGCGCTCAAGCACTGTTGGATGCGATCATCCGCCCGGGGGCGTTGCAGGACAACGTGCTGCTCTGGATCGAGCAAGCTCAGCGCGCGGTCTACGGCAATGGTGGCTTCCGGGAGCCGCACCTGCCCCAATGGCTGCTCGACCCTTACACCCTCCCGGAGAAACCGCAGCCTGTTCAGTTGGCGCTGCAATTCTGGGCGCGGGACGTGGATCGGCAGATGTTCGAAGCCAAGGGCCGGATGTTGCTGGAGCTGGCGGATCGCAGCGCCATGAGCAACAGCGAGGTGCGCTGGCGGCTGGTCACGGCATTTTCCTGGGAGCTGCTGAATGTTGTGTTTCCGGTGTTGCCAGGGCCGCTCACCTCGGTTGCCTGGCTCTACATCGGCATGCGCAGCTTGATCAACGATGTGCAAGGACTGGCCAGCTCGCATCTCGACGAGCGCATCCAGGCGATGGTCGATGTGCTGAACAACACCTTGCTGGCGCTGATACACCTGCAGACGCCGAAACTGGCAGCGCCGCCTGTTTCTGGCGACCTGCCGCCAGCGCTGCTACAGGGGCCACCTGCCGGCACTGGGGTCGAGTTGGCGAACCTTTGCGCAGCAACGCGGGAGCCCAGCGCCTCGGTCGACAGCCTGCAGGCCATGGCCAACACCCACCTCGATTTTTCCTGGCGTGGGGCTGGGGGGCTCAATGGCCTGTCAAGTGCCCAGCGCGGCCAGATGCGCGCGTTGGCGGTCAGTGTTTTGCTGGAAGGGCGCGAACCGCAGACGCAGGGCGTGGCCGCGGGGCTGGTACGGATCGGGGATGATTTCTATGTGTCTCTGGACGGTGATGTCTACCGAGTCAGCCTTGATAACGCAGCGTTTCGCATCATTGGTCCGGACGGCACGGTTGGGCCATACCTGATGCGCGACGGCAATGTCTGGCGCCTCAATAATTCGCGCTTGCACGGTGGCAATGATCGCTCCGGCGAGTTGGCCCGCGAGCGATTGCGCAAGAAGCTTGACGGGCCGATCGCCAAGGCTCAGGCCGAGATAGAGCGGCTTATCCTGGCCGCAGAGGCTGCCACGAAGGATTTCAACGCGTTGAGCGAGCAGATTGTCGGTTTGCGTGATCCGGTAAAAAAAGTCGAGGAACGGTTGCAAAAGGCGCCACCCACCGAGCCGGGCGAACGTGCGCAATTCGAGCAGGCTACCGAGTTGTTCAAGCTCAAGTTCCAGCAGTTGCAAGAGCAGACGAGTAAGTTGCGCAACCAGCGCCTGCCCTTGAACGAGAGATTGTTCCTTGATTATCTCGAGGCCGAACGCAACATTACCTACGTGCTTGACAAGTCGAGCGCCTCGACGCACGTCGGCAGCGTAAGAGATCAACGGATACTCTTGGGCCAGGTCCGCAAGAACCTGATCAGCTTTGGCATGTTTTTCATTGATGAGCTACTGGCCTTGGGTGGGTTCAGGGAATATGACCAACTCACCAATGCGCTCAATGTCGCACCGCCAGAGAAACAGGCCGAGTTGTATGCCAGGTTCCGGACGATGTTGGAAAAGTTGCTTGAAGAGCAGCCCAGGATCATCAATGTCTCCAGCCAGCTGGATCGCCTGTTGGCCATCACCGACATCGACATGCAAGTGCCTTACGTCAATACCACGCTGACCGTTTCGAGCATTATCGAGAGCCGTAAGACGACCACGATCAACATCCGGTTTTTCCAGGCCATGGGCCTGGTCGAGCTGGCCCTGCAGTGGCACAAAGGCACGCCTACCCAGCACTACATGATCTTCCGCCATGCGCTCGCCAGTCAGCGTTTGCGGGTGGCTGCACAAACCCATCATCTGCTGATGTTCTGTGACTTGCCTGTCGCCGAACGAATCGAGGTGCTGCAAAGTGCGTGGGACGAATACCTCGCGGCGATTCTCAACGCCGAACGGATCAAGACACTCGGCAGCAAGCTCATCGATGTCCAGCGCCTTGAGGCCTACAAGCAACAGATGGTGGAACTGAAAACCATAGCCGGTGAGGCGTTGGTCGAGGCCATGCGCGAGCAGGCGGACGGGCAGGTCCGTGGCACACGTCGTGCGGTCTATTCACGAAAGAGCCTGCAGGTGGCCCATACGCGGGCTGGTCAGATAGTCATTGGCAGCGAATCGGTGGTCGACGGGCAGGCTGTGCTGCAAGTTGTAGCGGCTTTCAACAAGAGTGCGCTGCATCGCTTCCAGAAGCAGGGAAACACCTGGGTTGAAGAGGTAGCCGCGGGCGAACCGGAACAGCAGTCGCGGACTTCTACGCCGGAGTCCGAAAGGAACAACCGGGAACTGGCCGAGGCCATGCTGGCACAGAACGAAAATGTCATCGCTCAAGCCAGAGCCCTGGTTGCCAAGGATGCTGACGACATGGGCCTGATGTCGATGCTGGACGGCCAGATCAACGAAGTGTCCGAGTTGCGTGAACAGCTCAGCGATGCCAACGCAGAGCACGCGCTGCTGGCGGGCATGGACGATGCGCTGATTCAGTTGCGTCAGGCCCGCCGCGACTGTTTGGTAGCGCTTTACAGCAAGACGCGCTATCCAGGTGCCAGAGGGCTGAATTTTCTCCATCAGCAGGGTTTGCTCGCCGTGGAATATGTCGGGCCTCGGCAGGTGGTTTCCGATGGCTATCTGGACGAGTACCGGATCAGCCTGTTGCGTGCTCCCGGTGAGAGTCGAGGTAAACCCTTGTGGGCCGCGCATTTCCATTTTGCCGACTCGCAGGCGGCGCCGACGGCGTTTGGCAAAGGCCATCTCAAGCTGTGGAGCCAGCGCAAGATGGGGTATCGCGAGCAAATGAAGGCGGCGAGCGAGGGGCAGGTACTGAGCATTTATCGGGGTAACCTGACCTACGCACAGGCCAGGGATGTCATTCCGTTCAACCTCTGAACATTCGCCCGGGTGGCCCAGCGGCTGCCCGCGATCGGCAAATGCTAGCGATTGCTGTAACGGCCATGCTTACCGTGTGCAGGCATGGCCTGGTTGCCACGTGTGGCGATCATCTGTTGCAGCGTGACCAGTTCGATACCCAACTGCTTGAGCCGTGGAATCTGACTTTCCAGCACCGCTAGCGTCTGCGGGTAGGGGTGGCCGATCAACACGGCCGAGCCTTGCTTGCGGGCCAGCGTAATACCCTGTTGCAGCTGAGCGTCGATGGCTTCCGGCGTGCGCACGTCATCCAGAAATACATCCCGTGATACATGCGCGACATCGTGTGCTTGAGCCTCGGCCGCGGCAACCGTGGCGGCACTGGTGCGGCTGTCGACAAAGAACAGATGGCGCCGCTGCAGCTCGCCCATCAACCACGCCATGGGTTCACGCTGTGCGGTCATGCGGCTGCCCATGTGGTTGTTGATGCCGGCGGCGTAGGGCACCTTGACCAATGCTGCGTCCAGGCGCCGCGCCAGCTCTTCGATGGCGATGCCCGGGTGCCAGGCATAGGGCCCGGTGGCCGGGTCCATGGGCATGTGCAGGATCACCGTCTTGCCGGCCTTGTGCGCCTGGCGTGCAAAGTCGGTGGCATGCGGGGTGTCGGGCATGATCGCCATGGTCACCGGCCCAGGCAGGGCCAGGGTACGGCTGTCGCGCTCCGGGCTCTGGCCCAGGTCGTCGATGATGATGCTCATGTAGGCCTTGTTGGCCGGTGCCGCTTGCGCGATTCCGGCCATCAGGCAAAACAACAGACACAGCAGAAAACGCATAGGGTGGCTCAGTCGCCCTTGGTGATGTTCAGGCCCTTGAGCAGGCTCAGTGCCTGGCTCAGCTGGAAGTCGTCATCCTGCGGGCGTTCCTTGCGCTTGCTGCTGCCGGTCGGGCGGTCGGCGCCGCCGTTGCCGTTGCCCAGGTGGCCCTGCAGGTCGGCTTCCTTGAAGTTTTCGGTGTCGGCTTCGGCGGTGAGCTTGGCCGGGCGCACCTCGATGTCCGGGACAATGCCCTGGGCCTGGATCGAGCGGCCGTTGGGGGTGTAGTACAGCGCAGTGGTGAGCTTCAGGGCGCGGTCGTTGGCCAGTGGCAGCACGGTCTGCACCGAGCCTTTGCCGAAGCTGTCGGTGCCCATCAGCACGGCGCGCTTCTGGTCCTGCAGGGCGCCGGCGACAATTTCCGATGCCGATGCACTGCCACCGTTGATCAGTACCACCAGCGGCACGCCTGCGCTGGCATCGGCCGGGTCGGCCGAGAAACGCAGCTCGGAGTTGGCGATGCGGCCCTTGGTGTAGACGATCAGGCCTTTGGTCAGGAAGTGGTCGGCCACTTCCACTGCCGATTGCAGCACGCCGCCTGGGTTGTTGCGCAGGTCCAGCACCACCCCGCGCAGCTTCTTGCCGTTGTCCTTGCGCAGCTTGGCCAGGGCCTTGCCCACTTCGTCACCGGTCTTGACCTGGAACTGGGTGATACGGATGTAGCCGTAGTCGTTCTCCAGTAGCTGGCTCTTCACGCTCTTGACCTGAATGACTGCACGGGTCAGGTTCACGTCGAACGGGTTGCCGCCGTCGCGCACCAAGGTCAGGGTTATCTTCTCGCCGACCTTGCCGCGCATCTTGTCGACGGCTTCGGTCATGGTCTGGCCGCGGGTCGGGGCGCCGTTGATCTTGACGATCAGGTCACCAGCCTGCACGCCGGCCCGCGAGGCTGGGGTGTCGTCGATTGGCGAGACCACCTTGATGAAGCCGTCTTCCTGGCCTACTTCAATGCCCAGCCCGCCGAACTCTCCGCTGGTGCTTTCCTGCAGCTCCTGGAAGTCCTCGGGGCCAAGGTAGGCCGAATGCGGGTCAAGGTTGCTGAGCATGCCCTTGATGGCGTTTTCCAGCAGGGTCTTGTCGTCTACCGGTTCGACGTAGGCGGCCTTGATGCGGTCCAGGACCTCGGCGAAGGTGCGCAGTTCTTCCAGCGGCAGTGGCGCCTTGGCGGTCACCTCGGTGGCTGGCACTGCGGCGGCCTTGGCCGGCTCTGCGGCGGTGGCCAGGGGCGCGCCGACCGCCAGGGCGATGGACAGGGCCAGCTGGGTGAGACGAGGCGAGTGCAGCATGTCGAACGAACTCCTGATCCTGTAAGCGCTCCCTGGGGAGCATCGGCGCAGCACTCAGGCTGCGCCGTAGAAATTTGACTAGCCCCGGCACCACTGCGAAGGGTCGGTAGGCCGGCCCTGCTGGCGGATAGCGAAATACAAGCCTGCCGCGTCCTGACCACCGCTGTCGCCAACGGTGGAAATGGCTTCACCGGCCTTGACGATATCACCGGCATTCTTGAGCAGGCTCTGGTTGTGGCCGTACAGGCTCAGGTAACCGTTGCCATGGTCGAGAATGACCAGAAGCCCGGCACCGCGCAACCAGTCCGCGAATACCACACGCCCGCCGTGCACGGCACGTACCTGGGTGCCTGGGTTGGCGCTGATCATAACCCCGTCCCACTTGGCACGGGCGTCGCTACCGCGGGCATCACCGAAACGTGCCAGCAATCGACCATTGACTGGCCATGGAAGTTTGCCCCGCGCAGCAGAAAATGCGCCGCCGTAGTTGGCGCCATCGCTGGAAACCATCGGCCCGAGGGTGGTACGGGCCTTTTTCGGCGGTTCCACTGGCTCTGCAGGCTCACGGGCCCGGTCGCGGGCAGCGGCGGCGGCCAGCGCTTCCTGCTGGCGGCGTTTTTCCGCTTCCTGCTGCGCCAGCAGGGCCTTCTTGCGTGCCTCTTCAGCTTCACGCGCCTGGCGGGCGAGGGTTTCCTCGATGGTCTTCAGGACCTTGGCCAGGTCGGCCTGGTCCTGTTCGCGCGCTTGCAGCTTCTGATCGCGGTCCTTCACATCGCTGTTGAGCTTTGCCAGTACCTGCTGGCGCTTGGCGCGCTCGGTTTCCAGGGCCTGGCGACGGCTGTCGAGGTCGGTGCGCTGGGCCAGCAGTTGTTGTTGCTGGCTGGAAATTTCCTGTTCGACGTTGGCCAGTTGGCGCAAGGTCTCGTTGAAGGTGCGCAATTGCTCCAGGCGCGCCTTGCTCAGGTAGTCGTAATAGGTGAGGGTGCGGGCGAATTTCTCGGGGTTCTGCTGGTTGAGCAGCAGCTTGAGGTATTCCTCGCGACCGTTGTTCTGGTAGGCCGAACGGGCCTGAATGGCGATCAGTCGTTGTTGTTCAACGCGGGCGCTCTGGAGTTTTTTTTTCTCGGTATCAAGGCGCTCCAGCTCGCCTTCAGTCTTTTTTAGTTCTTGCTGCAGGGCCTCCACCTGCTTTTCGAGGTTGCCGATGTCGGTTTCGGTGGCTTTGAGGTCTTTTTGCACACCGGCCTTTTCTTCCTGGAGCTTGCTCAGCGTTTTCTTGAGCTCGGCAATGTCCTGGCGGGTGGCATCCAGTTGCTGCTGGGTCTGCGCACGCTCATCGGCGAAGGCCGGGCTGAGCAGGCAAGACAGGGCTAGGAGGATCAGGGCGCGAAGCATGGGGTTTGGCGTACCAAGGATGGAGACTGGCCTAGTATGCCCGCCTGGGCAGGCAAAAAAAACGCCTCGCTGCGGATGCAGGGGGGCGTTTGTCTGGAATTCATGTGCAATTGGGGCTGCAACGCAGCCCCTTTCGACATTCAGGCGTCGACCAGAATCGAAGTACCGGTCATTTCCACCGGCTTTTCCAGCCCCAGCAGCTTCAGCATGGTCGGCGCCACGTCGGCCAGCACGCCGCCCTCGCGCACTTTCACGTTGCGCTTGCCCACGTAGATGAACGGTACCGGCTCGGTCGTGTGCGCGGTGTGCGCCTGGCCGGTGCACTCGTCTTCCATCTGCTCGACGTTGCCGTGGTCAGCGGTGATCAGCGCTTCGCCGCCGACCTTGTCCAGTGCGTCGACAATGCGCCCTACACAGGTATCCAGTGCTTCGACGGCCTTGACCGCTGCCTCGAACACGCCGGTGTGGCCGACCATGTCGCCGTTGGCGTAGTTGACCACGATGACGTCGAAGCGCTGCTGTTCGATGGCTTCGACGATGCGATCGGTCACCTCTGGTGCGCTCATTTCCGGTTGCAGGTCATAGGTGGCGACCTTCGGCGACGGGATCAGGATGCGTTCTTCGCCTTCGAACGGCTCTTCGCGGCCACCCGAGAAGAAGAAGGTGACGTGGGCGTATTTCTCGGTTTCGGCGATGCGCAGCTGGGTCTTGCCGTTCTTCGCCAGGTATTCGCCCAGCACGTTGTTCAGGCTGGACGGGGCGAAGGCTGCTGGTGCCGGGATCTTCGCCGAATACTGGGTCAGGCCGATGTACGCCGCCATCTTCGGCAGGCGCGCACGGGCGAATTCCGTGAAGTCTGGTTCTACGAATGCACGCGACAGCTCGCGAGCACGGTCGGCGCGGAAGTTCATGAAAATCACGGCATCGCCATCTTCGACCTTGACGGCTTCGCCAATGCGCGTGGCCTTGACGAATTCGTCGCTTTCGTCGCGGGCGTAAGCTGCTTCAAGGCCTGCCAGGGCTGTGTCAGCGGTGTACTCGGCAGCGCTGTCGACGATGAGGTTGTAGGCAGCGCTGACGCGGTCCCAGCGGTTGTCGCGGTCCATGGCGTAGTAGCGGCCGATCAGGCTGGCGATACGGCCCTTGCCCAGTTTGGCGAAGGTGGCGTCGAGCAGTTCGATGGACGACTGCGCGCTGCGTGGCGGGGTGTCGCGGCCATCGAGGAAGGCGTGCAGGTAGATCTTTTCGGCGCCACGCTGGGCGGCCAGTTCGGCCATGGCCACCAAGTGGTCCTGGTGGCTGTGTACGCCACCATCGGACAGCAGGCCGAGGATGTGCACGGCCTTGCCAGCACCGACTGCCTTGTCCACAGCACCGGTCAGTACCGGGTTTTCGAAGAACTCGCCGTCGCGGATGGCCTTGGTCACCCGCGTGAAGTCCTGATACACGACGCGACCTGCGCCGAGGTTCATATGACCGACTTCGGAGTTGCCCATCTGCCCGTCCGGCAGGCCGACATCCATGCCCGAGCCGGAAATGAGGCCATGCGGCTGGGTGGCGCACAGGCGGTCATAGACCGGTTTATTGGCGGCAAAGATGGCGTTGTGTTCGGGGATATCGCTATGGCCGAAGCCATCCAGGATAATCAGGACCAGGGGTTTGGGCGTGCTCGTCATCAATCAAACTCACGGTTGTTCAAAGATGATAAAGACACGCATTTTAGGGCAAATACGCCACCTGCGGCGAATATTCGTCCCATTCCACCGACCGGCGCACCTGTGGTGGCAACATGAAGGTGGTTTTGTGGCCGGCCCGTCGGGCTTTGGTGGCACCAAGGGGCTGTGTATACTGGCCGGCATTTTCAATCGCCTGGAACACCGCTGATGGTTGCTCACCTGATTCAATTCGCGACAGATCACTACATCCTGGTTGCGATCTTCCTCATTCTGCTGGTCCTGCTGCTCATCAATGAAATCCGTCGTGGTGGCCAAAGCCTGACTAACGGCCAACTGACAGCCCTGGTCAATGCCGAGAAGGCCCTGGTGATCGACATTCGCCCGGCCAAGGAATACTCCGCCGGTCATATCGTCGGTGCGGTGAACATCCCGCAGGACAAGCTGGCCAACCGCATGACCGAGCTGGGCAAGCATAAAGAAAAGACCCTGATCGTCGTCGACGCGATGGGCCAGCAGTCCGGCACCATTTGCCGCGAGCTGCTCAAAGCTGGTTACAACGCCGCCAAACTGAGCGGTGGCGTTTCCAGCTGGAAAGCCGATAACCTGCCCCTGGTGAAGTGATATGAAGCCTGTCATCGTCTACTCCAGCGACTACTGCCCCTACTGCATGCGCGCCAAGTACCTGCTCGAGAGCAAGGGCGTGGCCTTCGAGGAAATCAAGGTCGACGGCAAGCCGCAGGTTCGCGCCGAGATGAGTCAGAAAGCCGGCCGCACGTCGGTGCCGCAGATCTGGATCGGCAGCACCCATGTCGGTGGATGCGATGACCTCTATGCCCTGGAGCGCGCGGGCAAGCTCGACGCGTTGCTGGCGGCCTGATTTGCACTGCATTCAAAAACATTAGGATAAGGATCTGACATGACTGACCAACAGACCAACGGCGCTGCTGCAGAAGACAACAGCCCTCAGTTCTCCCTGCAACGCATCTATGTGCGTGACCTGTCGTTCGAGGCCCCGAAAAGCCCGCAGATCTTCCGTCAGACCTGGGAACCGAGCGTTGCCCTGGACCTGAACACCAAGCAGAAATCCCTGGAAGGCGACTTCCACGAGGTCGTGCTGACCCTGTCGGTTACCGTCAAGAACGGTGACGAAGTGGCCTTCATTGCTGAAGTGCAGCAGGCCGGTATCTTCCTGATCGCCAACCTCGATGCGCCTTCGATGAGCCACACCCTGGGTGCGTTCTGCCCGAACATCCTGTTCCCTTATGCCCGTGAGGCCCTGGACAGCCTGGTGACCCGCGGTTCGTTCCCGGCGCTGATGCTGTCGCCGGTCAACTTCGACGCCCTGTACGCGCAAGAAATGCAGCGTATGCAGGAAGCGGGTGAAGCGCCTACTGTGCAGTAATTACTGCCGGTATAAAGAAAGCGCCTCTCGGGGCGCTTTTTTGTTGCCTGTGCGGGCCTCTTCGCGGGTAAACCCGCTCCTACAGGGGATCGCGCCGTTGCCTCGACCTGCGTAGGAGCGGGTTTACCCGCGAAGAGGCCGGCACAGGCAACACATCAGCTCCCGGCAAACCCGTTCTGCCGCCACGCCTCATACACCGTCACCGCCACGGTATTGGACAGGTTCAGGCTACGGCACCCCGGCCGCATCGGCAGGCGCAGGCGATGCTCGGCCGGCAGGCTGTCCAGCACCTCGGCCGGCAACCCGCGGCTCTCTGGCCCGAACAGGAAGGCGTCGCCCGGCTGGAAGGCCACTTCGTGGAACGGGTGCGAGCCCTTGGTGGTAAAGGCGAACAACCGTGGGTTGCCAAGGCTTTCCAGGCATCCGGCCAAGCTCTCGTGGCGCTTGAGCGTGGCATACTCGTGGTAGTCCAGCCCTGCGCGGCGCAGGCGCTTGTCATCCAGTTCGAAGCTGATGGGTTCGATCAGGTGCAGGGCGCAGCCGCTGTTGGCGCATAGACGAATGATGTTGCCGGTATTCGGCGGAATTTCTGGTTGAAAAAGGATGACGTGAAACATGCACGGCTCCAAACGTGAAGATGACGGGCATTCTACCCCTGAACCGGACGTGCGTTCGAAGGCCTTCCCACGGGTGATGCTGTCGTTGGCGATCGTCGGCTTGATGGTAGGGCTGATGATCGGTCGCCTGACTACGCCGGACGAGCGTGAACTGCAGCAGGTGCAAGTGATGCAGGATGGCCTGGAGCTGTGGTTCAACGAAGAGCCCCAGCTGCATGGCGAGAACGTGGAAGGGACGGTGGCGTTGCTGTTCCAGGCCCAGGGCAAGGCTCAGCAAGGGCAGCTCAGCTTGCAGGGCAAGCCGGTGAGCTGGCGGGTACAGCACAGCAAGGAAGGTTTGTTGCTGACGGTGGTGGCCGCGCGCCCCCTGCACGGCGAATGGGCCGGTGCAGAGGACGCTGGGCGCTGGCGGGTGCAAGTGAAACTGCACGAATAAAAGAGGGGATATCCCGGCCTGCCTGTACCAGGGTCCCCAAAAGGGGTACTGCGTATAAAGGGGGGATGCCCGGCCTGCCTGTACCGAGGTCCCCAAAAGCGGCGGTGCTGCAAATAAAAGAGGGGTTCACCCGGCCTGCCTGTACCAGGGCCCCCGAAACTGGAGATGTATTGCTTATTGCAGGGGGCGTGCCAGTTTTGCAAAAGCCGTGAATACTGGGCTTTGCGGGTGATTTGGCCGGATTTTGAGGGGATTTGTGCCTTCGAGAGGTGCAGCGGGCACAGGAACGGTGCATTCAGACGGCTGAAATGGCTGGGGCCGCTTTGCGCCCCATCGCGACACAAGGCCGCTCCCACAGGACCGTGGTAGGAGCGGGTTTACCCGCGAATACGGTGGCGGCGGCAACGGTGAGCGGCAGGTGGAGATTGGCCAGCAGGCCCGGCCTCTTCGCGGGTGAACCCGCTCCTACGACGACCGCGATGTGTGCCCACCGCCGTGGTAGGAGCGGGTTTACCCGCGAATACGGTGGCGGCAGCAACGCTGAACGGCAGGTGGAAATTGGCCAGCAGGCCCGGCCTCTTCGCGGGTGAACTCGCTCCTACGACGACCGCGATGTGTGCCCACCGCCGTGGTAGGAGCGGGTTTACCCGCGAATACGGTGGTGGCGGCAACGCTGAACGGCAGGTGGAGATTGGCCAGCAGGCCCGGCCTCTTCGCGGGTGAACCCGCTCCTACGACGACCGCGATGTGTGCCCACCACCGTGGTAGGAGCGGGTTTACCCGCGAATACGGTGGCGGCGGCAACGCTGAACGGCAGGTGGAGATTGGCCAGCAGGCCCGGCCTCTTCGCGGGTGAACCCGCTCCTAAGACGACCCCGATGTGTGCCCACCGCCGTGGTAGGAGCGGGTTTACCCGCGAATACGGTGGCGGCAGCAACGCTGGGCAGGTGGAAATTGGCCAGCAGGCCCGGCCTCTTCGCGGGTGAACCCGCTCCTACGACGACCGCGATGTGTGCCCACCGCCGTGGTAGGAGCGGGTTTACCCGCGAATACGGTGGCGGCGGCAACGCTGAACGGCAGGTGGAGATTGGCCAGCAGGCCCGGCCTCTTCGCGGGTGAACCCGCTCCTACGACGACCCCGATGTGTGCCCACCACCGTGGTAGGAGCGGGTTTACCCGCGAATACGGTGGTGGCGGCAACGCTGAACGGCAGGTGGAGATTGGCCAGCAGGCCCGGCCTCTTCGCGGGTGAACCCGCTCCTACGACGACCGCGATGTGTGCCCACCACCGTGGTAGGAGCGGGTTTACCCGCGAATACGGTGGTGGCGGCAACGCTGAACGGCAGGTGGAGATTGGCCAGCAGGCCCGGCCTCTTCGCGGGTGAACCCGCTCCTACGACGACCGCGATGTGTGTCCATCGCATCAGCCTTGGGGGCAGAGGTGATCCTGTGGGAGCGGCCTTGTGTCGCGATGGGCTGCAAAGCAGCCCCAGCAATCTAGAAGGCTAATTCAGCGCTCAGTGGTCATCACCTTCCTCATCATCCCCACCAGCCACATTCATCCCCAGCTCCTTGATCTTGCGTGTCAGGGTGTTACGCCCCCAACCCAGCAACAGCGCGGCATCGCGACGGCGACCGGCGGTGTGCTTGAGTGCCGTCTCGATCATGATCCGTTCAAAGCTCGGCACTGCGCTGTCCAGCAGGCTGGTCTGCCCGCGCGCCAAGGCCTGGTCGGCCCACTGGCGCAAGGCCTGCTCCCAGTTGGTTACCGGCGCGGCATCGTGTGGCAGGTTCAGCAGTTCGGGTGGCAGGTCGCCGATCAGCACTTCGCGGCTGGAGGCCATCACGGTGATCCAGCGGCAGGTGTTCTCCATCTGCCGCACATTGCCAGGCCATGGCAGGTTGCGGATGAACTCTTCGGTTTCCGGCTTGAGGATCTTCGGCTCGACTGCCAGCTCCTGGGCCGCCCGGGCAAGGAAGTGGCGGGCGAGGGCGGGGATATCCTCGCGGCGGTCGGCCAGGCGCGGAATATGGATACGGATCACGTTCAGGCGGTGGAACAAGTCCTCACGGAACTTGCCGGCCTGCACCAGTGACTCCAGGTTCTGGTGGGTGGCGGCGATGATGCGCACGTCGACCTTGACCGGCACATGGCCGCCCACGCGATAGAACTCGCCATCGGCCAGCACACGCAGCAGGCGGGTCTGGGTGTCGGCAGGCATGTCCCCAATTTCGTCGAGGAACAGCGTGCCACCATCGGCCTGCTCGAAACGGCCGCGACGCAAGTTGGCAGCACCTGTGAAGGCGCCTTTCTCATGGCCGAACAGCTCCGACTCCATCAAGTCCTTGGGGATGGCAGCCATGTTCAGGGCAATGAACGGCGATGCTGCGCGTGGGCTGTGCCGGTGCAGGGCGTGGGCCACCAGTTCTTTGCCGGTGCCGGACTCGCCGTTGATCAGCACGGTGATGTTGGAGTGGCTGAGGCGGCCGATGGCGCGGAACACCTCCTGCATCGCCGGGGCTTCACCAATGATTTCCGGGGTGCGCGCCAGGTTCTGTGGCACATCCAGGCCTTGCTGCTCCTGGGCGTGCTGGTTGGCGCGCTTGACCAGCGATACCGCTTCGTCGACGTCGAATGGCTTGGGCAGGTACTCGAAGGCACCGCCTTGGTACGAGGCCACGGCGCTGTCCAGGTCGGAGTGGGCGGTCATGATGATGACCGGCAGGCGCGGGTGCTGCTCGCGGATCTGCGCCAGCAGGTCGAGGCCGCTGGTGCCAGGCATACGAATGTCGGAAATGATCACGTCGGGTTGCTGACGTGCCAGGCGCCCCATGACACCGTCTGCGCTGTCGAAGCTCTGGGTGGTCATGCCTTCCTGTTGCAGGGCTTTTTCCAGGACCCAGCGGATGGAGCGATCATCGTCGACGATCCATACGGTTTCACTTCGGCTCATGAGGCGGTGGCTCCTTGTTCCAGAGGCAGGTAAATCGAGAAGGCGGTATGGCCAGCGTGGCTTTCACACTCGATCAGGCCCTGGTGCTGGCTGATGATGTTCTGGGTAATGGCCAGGCCCAGCCCGGTACCGTCCGGGCGGCCACTGACCATGGGATAGAAGAGGGTTTCCTGCAGTTCCGGCGGGATGCCTGGGCCGTTGTCGATGATCTCTACCCGCGCTACCAGGCGGTGACGCACGTGGCCGATGGTGAACTGGCGCAGGGCGCGGCTGCGCAAGGTGATGCGACCCAGGCGCAGCTCATTCTGCGAGCTGATCGCCTGCATGGCGTTGCGCACGATGTTGAGTACGGCCTGAATCATCTGTTCTCGGTCGATCAGCACGTCCGGCAGGCTTGGGTCGTAATCGCGCACCAAAGTGATGCACCCCTGGCTTTCGGCATCGACCAGGCTGCACACCCGCTCCAGCACTTCGTGAATATTGGTCATGGCCAGCGACGGCAGCTTGTTCGAGCCGAGCATGCGGTCGACCAGGTTACGCAAGCGGTCGGCCTCTTCGATGATCACATTGGTGTAGTCGCGCAGCCCTTCCTCGGGCAGTTCGCGGGCCAGTAGCTGGGCCGCTCCGCGGATGCCGCCAAGGGGGTTCTTGATTTCGTGGGCCAGGCCGCGCACCAGCATCTTGGTGGTTTCCTGCTTGCTCAGTTGGGCCTCTTCCTTGGTGATGCGCAGCAGACGGTCCCGCGGGTGCACCTCGAGCAACAGCAGGGTCTGGCCTTGATGCAGTATCGGCGTTACCGCGTAGTCGACGGTGATGGTCTGCCCGGTCAGCGATGTAAGCTGCGCTTCACGCTTGGTAAACGGGTGCGCCTGCTCGACCGCCTGGCGCAGCGAACTGAGCGCCTCGGTCGATTCGGTGAACAGCTCGCTGATGAACTGCCCATGGCTGCGCTGGCCGCTGACGGCCAGCAGCATTTCTGCGGCCGGGTTCATGTACTCCAGGCGCAGCTCGGCATTGAGCAGCAACGTGGCGGTGGTCAGGTTGTCCAGAAGCAGACGGTGCTGTGCATCGCTGATGGTCATAAGGCGTCGTTGACCTCGTTTGGCGCTTGCCTGGCACTTGGGGCCAGATCCGGGCGTGCTGTGGATCCGCTGATGCGAGACTCTCTTCCTGCAAAAAATGCAAGAAACAAACCAAGGCTCCGAAAAGAAGCGGAAATAGCTGAGAAAGGCCTGGATTTGCGCTCAATCGGATCAAAATTTGCTGAGCGGGCGCTCCGCGCGACCTGTTTTGGGGTGCATGGCGGAGCGTTCGGCGTTGTTATGCACCAATATAGAGCATTGGCGCGTCTAGTGTTTCGGGCACAGCTGTGCGGTTGCGCGGACCAGGGCTAGGTGGCGTATCGGGTCATTGGTGCGGGCGTGCAGGGCGTTGGCGAGTTTCCGCGCGCAGTCCTTTGGAGGGTGCCGGTCGAAGCGCCCCAACTCGAATAGAAGTGTTGTCTGAAGCTTGTCCAGACGAGGTCGCAGTTGGTCGACCAGATCAAGGACGGCTGCTGATGGCCTCTGCTCTAGCATGACCCAGCGATCGAGCAAGGTGTACTGCACCAGCTTGTTGGCCTCGATCTGGTCGCTGAAGAAAGCTGCGGCGCGTTCAGGGCTGAGGTCATGGTCGGCAGCCTGCTGGCGCACCAGGGCAAGGACTTCGCGCTCGCGCTCGGGCGCTGCTACGGCAAGGTTGTGTTCCCACTTGTGCAGTGCAACCGAGCTGGCCAGCTCCAGTCGGTACTCGATGTTGGATAGGAGTGGGTTGAATTCAGGCTGGGAGGCTTCAGGAGCGATGCAGCCGATCAAGGCAAACGGCAAGCAAAGTGACGTGATGGCCAGGCGCATGGTGTTCTCCATTCAGAGGGAGAATGGATTGTGCGCAGTTGACCAACTGCTGCTTGTAGGGGCGTTCTGATTCGCATGTATGAAAACAAAAACGGCCTCCCGAGGGAGGCCGTCGTGATCATGTCATCGGCGCGAGGCGCCAATCAGATCAGCAGCTGTAGTACAGCTCGTATTCCAGCGGGTGTACGAAGGTACGGACCTTGATTTCTTCTTCGCTCTTCAGCTCGATGAAGGCATCGATGAAGTCATCGGAGAACACGCCGCCCTTGGTCAGGAACGCACGGCCTTTATCCAGCTCTTCCAGAGCTTCTTTCAGGCTGCCGCACACTTGCGGGATGTTCTTGGCTTCTTCTGGCGGCAGGTCGTACAGGTTCTTGTCGGCCGCGTCGCCTGGGTGGATCTTGTTCTGGATGCCGTCCAGGCCAGCCATCAGCAGGGCCGCGAACGCCAGGTACGGGTTGGCCGATGGGTCCGGGAAGCGTGCTTCGATACGGCGGGCTTTCGGGCTGCCAACGTAAGGAATACGGATCGAGGCGGAACGGTTGCGAGCCGAGTAGGCCAGCATTACCGGGGCTTCGAAGCCTGGGACCAGACGCTTGTACGAGTTGGTCGACGGGTTGGTGAAGCCGTTCAGGGCCTTACCGTGCTTGATGATGCCGCCGATGAAGTACAGGGCGGTGTCGGACAGGCCGGCATAGCCTTCACCCGAGAAGGTGTTCTTGCCGTCTTTCCAGATCGACATGTGCACGTGCATGCCCGAGCCGTTGTCGCCGTACAGTGGCTTCGGCATGAAGGTGGCGGTACGGCCGTAAGCGTCGGCAACGTTGTGCACGACGTATTTCAGCGCCTGTACTTCGTCAGCCTTCTTCACCAGGGTGTTGAACTTGACGCCGATTTCGTTCTGGCCGGCAGTCGCCACTTCGTGGTGGTGAACTTCAACGGTCTGGCCCATTTCTTCCAGGGCGTTGCACATGGCAGTACGGATTTCGTGGTCGTGGTCGAACGGCGGAACCGGGAAGTAGCCGCCTTTCACGCCTGGACGGTGGCCTTTGTTGCCGCCTTCCACGTCAGCGCCGGTCATCCACGAGCCCTGCTCGGAGAAGATCTTGAACATCGAACCGGAGATGTCCGAGTGGAACTTCACTTCGTCGAAGATGAAGAACTCAGGCTCTGGGCCGGCGAATACGGTGTCACCGATGCCGGTGCTCTTCAGGTACTCTTCGGCGCGCTTGGCGATGGCGCGTGGGTCGCGGTCGTAGCCCTGCATGCTCGACGGGTCGACGATGTCGCAGGTGATGATCAGGGTTGGTTCTTCGGTGAACGGGTCCAGAACGGCGGTTTCGTCGACCGGCATCAGGATCATGTCGGAAGCTTCGATGCCTTTCCAGCCAGCGATGGAGGAACCGTCGAACATCTTGCCGACTTCGAAGAAGTCTTCGTCCAGCGCATCACGCGACGGCATGGTCACGTGGTGCTGAATGCCTTTGGTGTCCGTGAAACGCAGATCAATCCACTTGACGTCATGATCTTTGATGAGTTGAACCGACTTCGACATGTTGTCCTCCGGATGGTCTAGAGCGCGGTGGGCCGCTGCCCTGGAAAAAGGGTGTTGCCGGGCGCGGATAGTCGGCCAAGCTTACCTGCCTCACAAGGGAGCAAATTGCATGCCAGTGCCCGAAAATGGCGAGGGTGGGATAAAAGGGGGCGTTTGCGGGCATTTGTCGTTGGGTTAGCGGGTAAAAGTGCACCCTTACGATGCGTTTTTTGATCGTATCGCACCAATAAGGTGCGTGGCGTGTGGCGTGCCAGCTTCTAGGGCCTCTTCGCGGGTAAACCCGCTCCTACGGGCGGGTTTACCCGCGAAAGGGCCGGAACAGGCGCTGCAAAACCTGGCCTCTGCATTTATCTCAAAGCTTCTGATCAAAAGTTGGTCAAATCCTGAGCAATTTCCGATATAATTCGCGCCCCTCATTTTCGGCAGGCCCTGCGCGCGCTGTTAACCAATGAAACTTATCGTCAAAGTCTTCCCAGAAATCACCATCAAAAGCCGGCCGGTGCGCAAGCGCTTCATCCGCCAGCTTGGCAAGAACATCCGCAACGTGCTCAAGGATCTCGACCCTGAGCTCGCGGTCGATGGTGTCTGGGACAATCTCGAGGTGGTCACCCGCGTCGAAGACGAAAAAGTCCAGCGCGAGATGATCGAACGCCTCACCTGCACCCCGGGTATCACCCACTTCCTGCAGGTAGAGGAATACCCGCTGGGTGACTTCGACGACATCGTCGCCAAGTGCAAGCACCACTTCGGCCACCTGCTGGCCGGCAAGCACTTCGCCGTGCGCTGCAAACGCGGTGGCCACCATGACTTCACCTCGATGGACGTCGACCGTTACGTCGGCAGCCAGCTGCGCCAGCAGTGTGGCGCCGCCGGGATCGAGCTGAAAAAGCCTGAAGTGCTGGTGCGCATCGAAATCCGCGACCAGCGCCTGTACGTGATCCACAACCAGCACAATGGCATCGGCGGTTATCCGCTGGGTGCCCTGGAGCAGACCCTGGTGCTGATGTCCGGTGGTTTCGACTCCACCGTTGCGGCCTACCAGATGATGCGCCGCGGCCTGATGACCCACTTCTGCTTCTTCAACCTCGGCGGCCGTGCCCACGAGCTGGGCGTAATGGAAGTGGCCCATTACCTGTGGAAAAAATACGGCAGCAGCCAGCGCGTACTGTTCATCAGCGTGCCGTTCGAAGAAGTGGTTGGCGAGATCCTCAACAAGGTCGACAACAGCTACATGGGCGTGACCCTCAAGCGCATGATGCTGCGCGGCGCCGCCCATATGGCCGACCGCCTGCAGATCGACGCGCTGGTGACCGGCGAAGCGATTTCCCAGGTGTCCAGCCAGACCCTGCCGAACCTGTCGATCATCGACTCGGCCACCGACAAGCTGGTGCTGCGCCCGCTGCTGGCCAGCCACAAGCAGGACATCATCGACCAGGCCACCGAAATCGGCACCGCGGACTTTGCCAAGCACATGCCGGAATACTGCGGCGTGATCTCGGTAAACCCGACCACCCATGCCAAGCGTCACCGCATGGAGCACGAAGAAAAGCAGTTCGACATGGCCGTGCTGGAGCGCGCTCTTGAGCGCGCCAAGTTCATTTCCATCGATCATGTGATCGATGAGCTGGGCAAGGACATCGAAATCGAGGAAGTGGCCGAGGCGCTGCCAGGCCAGATCGTCATCGACATTCGCCACCCCGATGCCCAGGAAGACGAACCTCTGGTGCTGGAAGGTATCGAAGTCCAGGCCATGCCGTTCTACGCCATCAACAGCAAGTTCAAGCACCTGGACCCCACGCGCCAGTACTTGCTGTATTGCGACAAGGGTGTGATGAGCCGTTTGCACGCACACCATCTGCTCAGTGAGGGACATGCCAATGTGCGTGTTTATCGTCCGACATAAGACGCCGGGGCTGTATGGCGGCAGTATTCGCCATCGCCCTCCCGACCGCCGGGCCCGCTGAGCCTTAAACGGTACATATTGGCCGCCTACACTGGGCGGCAACCGAATCCTCTGATCGAGATACACTTGTGATCGAAAATCTGCGTAACATCGCCATCATCGCCCACGTTGACCATGGTAAAACCACTCTGGTCGACAAACTCCTGCGTCAGTCCGGCACTCTGGAGCGTAACGAGCTCAACGACGAGCGCGTCATGGACTCCAACGACCAGGAAAAAGAGCGCGGTATTACCATTCTGGCGAAAAACACCGCCATCAACTGGAACGGCTACCACATCAACATCGTCGACACCCCCGGCCACGCCGACTTCGGTGGCGAGGTTGAGCGTGTAATGTCGATGGTCGACTCCGTGCTGCTGCTGGTCGACGCCCAGGACGGCCCGATGCCGCAAACCCGCTTCGTGACCAAGAAGGCTTTCGAAGCCGGCCTGAAGCCAATCGTCGTGATCAACAAGGTTGACCGTCCGGGCGCACGTCCTGACTGGGTTCTGGACCAGATCTTCGACCTGTTCGACAACCTCGGTGCCACCGACGAACAGCTGGACTTCAAAGTGGTCTACGCCTCGGCCCTGAACGGCATTGCCGGCCTGGACCACACTGCCATGGCCGAAGACATGACCCCGCTGTACCAGTCGATCATCGACAACGTACCAGCACCGTCTGTTGACCGCGACGGCCCGTTCCAGATGCAGATCTCCGCACTGGACTACAACAGCTTCCTCGGCGTGATCGGTGTTGGCCGCATCGCCCGTGGCCGCGTCAAGCCGAACACCCCGGTTGTCGCCATCGACACCAACGGCAAGAAGCGTAACGGCCGTATCCTGAAGCTGATGGGTCACCACGGTCTGCACCGCGTTGACGTCGAAGAAGCCCAGGCTGGCGATATCGTCTGCATCAGCGGTTTCGATGAGCTGTTCATCTCCGACACCCTGTGCGCCCCGGATGCGGTAGAAGCGATGAAGCCGCTGACCGTTGACGAGCCGACCGTTTCGATGACCTTCCAGGTCAACGACTCGCCGTTCTGCGGTAAAGAAGGCAAGTTCGTCACCAGCCGTAACATCAAGGACCGTCTGGACAAGGAGCTGCTGTACAACGTTGCTCTGCGCGTTCAGGAGACCGACTCCCCTGACAAGTTCAAGGTTTCGGGCCGTGGTGAGCTGCACCTGTCGGTGCTGATCGAAACCATGCGTCGTGAAGGCTTCGAAATGGCCGTGGGCCGTCCTGAAGTGATCATCCGCGAAGTCGACGGCGTGAAGCAGGAGCCGTTCGAGAACGTCACCATCGACATCCCTGAAGAATCCCAGGGCAAGGTCATGGAAGAGATGGGTCTGCGTAAAGGCGACCTGACCAACATGGTTCCGGATGGCAAGGGCCGTGTTCGTCTGGAGTACAACATTCCAGCCCGTGGTCTGATCGGTTTCCGTAACCAGTTCCTGACCCTGACCAACGGTGCAGGCATCCTGACCTCGATCTTCGATCGCTACGACACCATGAAGTCGGGCCAGATGTCCGGCCGCCTCAACGGCGTACTGGTTTCGGTCGAGACCGGCAAGGCACTGACCTACTCGCTGGAAACCCTGCAGGCTCGCGGCAAGCTGTTCGTTGAACACGGCCAGGAGATCTACAACGGTCAGATCATCGGTCTGAACAGCCGTGACAACGACCTGGGCGTGAACCCGACCAAAGGCAAGAAGCTCGACAACATGCGTGCTTCGGGCAAAGACGAAGTCATCGCCCTGGTGCCACCAGTTCGCCACACCCTCGAGCAGGCCCTGGAATTCATCCAGGACGACGAGCTGTGCGAAGTGACGCCTAAGTCGATCCGTCTGCGCAAGAAGATCCTGGACGAAGGCGAGCGTACCCGCGCAGCCAAGAAAGCCAAGAACTGAGTTAGCTCAGGCTGAATGAAAACGCCCCCGGTCGAAAGGCCGGGGGCGTTTTTGTTTGCCTTGTGGAAAGCTCCAGTAGGAAGCGACTGTGTTTTGCAGGTGTTTGTTCGACGGCAAACCGAGGAGCCTTGTGACAATCAGAGGCCCTGCCTAGGTTGGCTGGCTCTTGCTTTGGAGCTTGGAACATGAATTGTCGTTACCTGTTGTTTATTCCGTGTCTCGCCGTCAGTTTTCAGGCCAGTGCCCAGCAGGCGTGTAGCGCGCTGCGACCGCAGGAATTAGCCCGCTGTCATGTCGAGAAGGTGAGACAGGCACCCTTGCAGTACCAGTTGGAGCAGAAGACACCCGCACAGGGCTATACGCTGTATCAATACCGGATGACCTCACAGACCTGGTCACCTGAGCCCGTTGTTGAGCCTCGCCTGTGGGAGCACCGCGTCGAACTGTTCGTGCCAGACGTGGCATTGGCGGAGAAAGCGTTGGTAGTGGTCAATAACGGTGTGAGGTTTGGTGAGGAACAACAAATCCCTGACTACTCGTCCGAGGCGTTGAGTGCCATTGCCGTGCAGACACAGACTGTTGTGGCGTCGATCAGCGATGTGCCCAACCAGTATGTGACCTTCCGTGATGCACAAGCGCCGATGCGCGAGGATGATGCCGTGGCCCACACCTGGGCGCATTGGCTGCGTAACGAAGCGGCTGCCCCGGAGCTGCCGCTGCATGTGCCAATGGCCGCTGTCGCCAGCAGGGGCATGGACCTCATGGCTGACGCGTTGCCCGAGCTACGCCTCGAGCAGTTCATCATCACCGGTGCCTCGAAACGCGGTTGGAGTGCATGGCTGACGGCCATGGCCGATGATCGGGTAGTTGCCATCGTGCCCAGCGTCATCGATGTTGCCGACACTTCCAGCATGCTGGAGGGCTTGCGCAAGCGGTACGGTGGTTCATGGCCATTGGCGCTCTGGCCCTATCAGGCTGCGGAAGTCTTGCAGCAGTTGGGCAGCCCGGCCTTCGCTCGGTTGATGGCACTGATGGACCCGATGCAGTACCTGGATGAGCCGGGTGCTCGCCTGAAGATACCGAAATACCTGGTGTCCGCCAGCGGGGATGATTTCTTCGCCCCTGATCACGCCACGGACTACCTGCAGCGCCTGCCTGGCCAGACCAGCCTCAGGGTGCTGCCGAACTCGGACCATGGGGGCGTGCGTGCGCATATTGTCACTACCCTCGTGCCGATGGTTCAGCGTATCCAGGCCAGCCTGCCCATGCCTCGCGTGCAAGTGGCTCCGGGCGAAGGAGCTGCGCATGTGCTGGTACGGCTTTCGGAAATGCCTGTAGCAGTGAAGGTGTGGACTGCGGCTAACCCCTTGGATCGGGACTTCCGCCATGCCTGTGGGGTACGCTACACATCGCAGACGATCATCCCCAGTGAGGCCTTCAGCCTTGACTGGGCGCCGCCGGCGCAAGGCTGGCAGGCGCGGTTCGTAGAGGCGCGGTTTGCTGATGGTTTCGTCGTCACCAGCCCGGTCAGCGTTTTGCCGCAGACTTATCCTGAGCATCCACCAGCGGATCAGGGGGGTGCTTGCCGGAGCTTCCCCGCTGGTTGAAATGGGAGCGGTGGGTTCAGTGCTTCATGCCCAACTCGGCATCGCCACAGAATCGAGCGCCGCCCGCGCGGCACTCGATTTATGCCCCGGTGCAAGACTCAACGCCCAACCACCTTGGGCTTGTAGGCGCAATACCCCGGCCGCGGTCCGACCTTGGGGTGGTTGCGGCAGGTATCCGGGCGCTTGTCATAAATGGTGCACAGCCGGCTTTTACGATCCAGGTACATGCAGTCGTCGTTGCTCATCCGGGTCAGGGTGAAGATCCCGGACTTCTGGTTGAAGCGCTCGATGATGCCTTCTTTTTGCAGGCGCTTGGCCACGTTCTTGGGTGGTTCGTCTTTTTCGAACTCGTCAACCACGCCGATACGGATCAGATCCTTGATCTTCACCTCCACCGGCAGGGTGCAGCAGGTCGAATGGCAGCCATGGCACATGTTGCTGGTGTAGCGCTGCCAGGTCTCCAGGCGGTCGACTTCGGCCGCGGCGATCAGGGTCGTTTTCATCTTTATAGGGTGGATCACGGTCTTGGGGCGCGCGATGATACCGGAATTGTTCAATTTATGAACAACCTTTTGCCGGAATCGCAAAGTGGGCATGAAAACTGCGAACCGTAACTGTCGCTCTCTGTCGAAGGGTCTAGTCTCAACACTCTCCCTCCGCTTTCGTCAACTTGCCCGAGGATGCCGCATGTCCCAGGAACCTAAAGCACGTGACGCCGAAGTCGCGGATTTTCGCGCTGCTGTACTGAACAAGCTGACCTATGCGGTCGGCAAGGACCCCGAGCACGCCTTCGACCATGACTGGTTCGAAGCCATTGCCCTGGCCGCGCGCGATCACATGGTCGACCACTGGATGGATCACACCCGGCAGGCCTATCGGCGCAGCCAGAAGCGGGTCTACTACCTTTCCCTGGAGTTTCTCATCGGCCGCTTGCTGTACGACAGCCTGAGCAACCTGGGCCTGCTGGACATCGCCCGCGATGCGCTGGAAGGGCTGAATGTGGACCTCGAACGCATTCGCCTGCTCGAGCCGGACGCCGCGCTGGGCAATGGTGGCCTTGGCCGTCTGGCGGCGTGCTTCATGGAGAGCATGTCTACCCTGGGTATCGCTGCCCATGGTTACGGCATCCGCTACGAGCACGGGCTGTTCCGTCAGGCCGTGGTCGATGGCTGGCAGCAGGAACAGACCGAGAACTGGCTGGATTTCGGCAACCCCTGGGAGTTCGAGCGCGCCGAGGTGATCTACCCGATCAGCTTTGGCGGCAGTGTCGAAACGGTGCACGATGCAAGCGGTACCCAGCGCCAGGTATGGTGGCCGGGCGAGACGGTGCGGGCGGTGGCCTACGACACGCCGGTAGTCGGCTGGCGTGGATCCAGCGTCAACACCCTGCGCCTGTGGCGTGCGCGGGCGCTGGAAGAGCTGCATCTGGAGCGCTTCAACGCCGGTGACCACTTGGGGGCTGTGGCTGAAGTGGCGCGTGCCGAGAGCATTTCGCGTGTGCTGTACCCAGCCGACAGCACCGAGGCCGGCCAGGAACTGCGCCTTCGCCAGGAGTACTTTTTCGTCTCGGCTTCGCTGCAGGACTTGCTGCGGCGCCACCTGAACATGAACAAGGACCTGCTCAACCTGCCTGATGCAGCGGCCATCCAGCTAAACGACACCCACCCTTCGATTGCGGTGGCGGAGCTGATGCGGTTGCTGGTGGATCAGCACGAAGTGCCTTGGGAAAAGGCCTGGGAGCTGACCGTCGGCACGCTCGCCTACACCAACCATACCCTGTTGCCAGAAGCCCTGGAAACCTGGCCGGTAGCGCTGATGGAGCGCATGCTGCCGCGGCACATGCAGATCATCTACCTGATCAATGCCTACCATATCGATGCGTTGCGGGCCAAAGGCCTGCACGATTTCGACGTGCTGCGCGCGGTTTCGCTGATCGAGGAAGACAACGGCCGAAGGGTGCGCATGGGTAATCTGGCGTTTCTCGGCTCGCACAGCGTCAACGGTGTGTCGGCGCTGCACAGCAAGTTGATGAAGAGCACGGTGTTCTCCGAGCTGCACAAGCTCTACCCGCAACGGATCAACAACAAGACCAACGGCATTACCTTCCGCCGCTGGTTGTACCAGTCCAACCCTCAGCTGACCGAGATGCTGGTCGAGGCGCTTGGGCCGGAACTCAAGGACGACCCGCAGACGCTCCTGGCGGGCCTGGTGCCGTTCGCCGACAAACCCGGTTTCCGCAAGCAGTTCGCTGCCCAGCGGCTGCACAGCAAGCGTGCCCTGGCCAGCATCATTCAGGATCGCATCGGCGTCACGGTCAACCCCGAGGCGTTATTCGACGTTCAGGTCAAACGCATTCACGAATACAAGCGCCAGTTGCTCAACCTGCTGCACACCGTTGCACTGTACCAGGCCATACGCAACGACCCTGGCACCAACTGGGTGCCGCGGGTGAAGATCTTCGCCGGCAAGGCTGCGGCCAGTTACCACCAGGCCAAACTGATCATCAAGCTGGCCAACGATATCGCCCGGGTGGTGAACAACGACCCGACAGTGCGCGGCCTGCTGAAGGTGGTGTTCCTGCCCAACTACAACGTCAGCCTGGCCGAGAGCATCATCCCGGCGGCAGACCTTTCCGAGCAGATATCCACCGCGGGTTACGAAGCTTCCGGTACCAGCAACATGAAGTTCGGCCTCAATGGTGCGTTGACCATTGGCACCCTGGATGGCGCCAACGTGGAGATGTGCGAACAGGTGGGGGCCGACAACATGTTCATCTTTGGCCTGACCTCGCAGCAGGTTGAAGCGCGCAAGCGTGCCGGTGATTTTGGCGCCAATGCTGCCATAGCCGCTTCCAACCGCTTGACCGATGTGTTGCAGGCCATTCGCAGTGGTGTGTTCTCGCCAGACGACCCTTCCCGGTACACCGGGTTGATCGACGGCCTGGTGGCCTATGATCGCTTCCTGGTGTGTGCCGATTTCGATGACTACTGGGATGCTCAGCGCCGGGTCGAGGATCTGTGGCACACACCGCAGGAGTGGTGGCGCAAGGCGGTGCTCAATACCGCGCGGATGGGCTGGTTCTCGTCGGATCGGACCATTCGCGAGTATGCGACCGAGATCTGGAAGGCGCTGGATTGAGACAGGCCTGTGCTGGCTTGTTCGCGGGTAAACCCGCTCCTGCAGGGCTCTCATAAGCCTGTAGGAGCGGGCGCGCCCGCGAATCGCCCCACAACCAGACCACCGGCCTGGCGAAGGCTGAACTACCGACCTATTGTGCCGTCTGAGAGCCGTGGCGAGTCTCATCACTCGCTAGCCCGTCACTCTCCCTGTAAACTGCGTGGGTTTTTCATCCCCCCAATCCGTTCGGAGCCATACATGTCCCGCGTTACCCTGAGTCGCTATCTGATTGAGCAGACCCGCAGCAACAACACCCCTGCCGATCTGCGCTTCCTGATCGAAGTGGTAGCGCGTGCGTGCAAGGAAATCAGCCACCACGTGTCCAAAGGCGCCCTCGGTGGTGTGCTGGGCAGCATGGGCACTGAAAACGTGCAGGGCGAGGTCCAGAAGAAACTGGACGTGATTTCCAACGATATCCTGCTGGAAGCCAACGAGTGGGGCGGTCACCTGGCTGGCATGGCTTCCGAAGAAATGGACAACGCGTACCAGATCCCGGGCAGGTACCCGAAAGGCGCCTACCTGCTGGTCTTCGACCCGCTGGACGGTTCGTCGAACATCGACGTCAACGTGTCGGTCGGTACCATCTTCTCGGTTCTGCGTTGCCCTAACCAGTACCTGAGCCAGAACGAAAGCCTCAACGAAGAAGCGTTCCTGCAGCCAGGTACCGAGCAGGTTGCTGCCGGTTATGCCATCTACGGCCCGCAGACCATGCTGATCCTGACCCTGGGCAACGGCGTCAAGGGCTTCACCCTGGATCGCGAACTGGGCAGCTTCGTGCTGACTCACGAAAACATCCGCGTACCGGAGACCACCGCCGAGTTCGCCATCAACATGTCCAACCAGCGTCACTGGGAAGCCCCGGTACAGCGCTATGTGGGCGAACTGCTGGCAGGCGAGACCGGCCCGCTGAAGAAGAACTACAACATGCGCTGGATCGCCTCGATGGTGGCCGACGTGCACCGCATCCTGACCCGTGGCGGCCTGTTCATGTACCCACGTGACGCCCGCGAACCAAGCAAGCCGGGCAAGCTGCGCCTGATGTACGAAGCCAACCCGATGTCGTTCATCATCGAACAGGCCGGTGGCGCTTCCACCAACGGTTACGATCGCATCCTCGACATCAAGCCAGAAAGCCTGCACCAGCGCGTGTCGGTGATTCTCGGCTCGAAGGAAGAGGTCGAGCGCGTCACCGCTTACCACAAGGAGTAAGTCATGCTCGCACCTTGGCAGCCGTTGCTGGAATGGTGGTTCGGTTGGGGCACCAGTGCCCAGGCCGTGGCTGACGAGAAGAGCACGCTGTGGTTCGGCAAGCATTACGATGCCGACGCCCATGCGCTGTTTGGCGACCTGGTCGAGCACGCCCTGGCGGGTGGGCTCGAAGAGTGGCAGCAAACCCCGCAGGGCTGGCTGGGCCTGCTGATTTTGCTCGACCAGCTGCCACGCATGATCTACCGCGACACGCCGCGTGCCTTCGACGGCGACCGGCGTGCCCAGGTAGTCGCCATGCAGGGCCTGCAGAAGGGCTGGGACTACCAGCTGCTGCCGATCCAGCGCGTGTTCGTGCTGCTGGTACTGGAGCATGCCGAAGTGCTGGACTGGCAGAACCTGTGCGTGGAGCGTTATCGAATGCTGCTGGACGAACAGCCCGAGGCCAACCGCCGGCTGTTCGAAGGCTTCCTCGACTATGCCGAGCAGCACCAGCGGGTAATTGCCCGCTTCGGGCGCTTCCCGCACCGCAACCTGGTGCTGGAGCGGCCGAGCACCAGCGAAGAGATGGACTTTTTGCTGGAACCTGGTTCCCGTTTCTGAGGCCCAGGGAGCCTGCTGCGCAGGCATCGCAACGCAAGGCCGCTCCAACGGGGGCGGCCTTTTTTATTGGGCGCATGATTAATGCTTTGTGATTAATCGCACAGTAGTGGCCATCCGACCAATGGTGTAGGGGCATAGGGGGTGGGGCAGGGAACCTGGGAGGGATTTTCACGTCGAAGGTCACTGCAGGCCACTCGCCTGTATCATCTTTCAGGAGTGTCCCTTCATGTCGTTGCGTTCCCTCGCCCTGTTGTCGCTGTGCGTCGTGCTGACTGCCTGCAGCAAGATCAATCAGGAAAACTATTCCAAGATCAAGGCCGGTATGAACAAGGCCGAGGTCGAGCAGTTGCTCGGCACGCCGACCGAATGTTCTGGCGCGTTGGGCATGAGCAGCTGCACCTGGGGGGACGAGAAGAGCTTCATCAGCGTGCAGTACGCAGCTGACAAGGTGCTGATGTATTCCGGGCAGGGCCTCAAATGAGGCGTGCGTACCTGCTGATGGGGGTATGCCTGGCGTTGCTGCTGGGCGGCTGTGCAGGTTCCGTGCACGACCCGCTGGCGCCGAAAACCGCCGGAAATGTCGACCTCAAGCGCTACCAGGGCAAATGGTACGAGCTGGCGCGCCTGCCCATGCGCTACCAGGAAGGCTGCGAGCAGTCCGAGGCCCATTACAACCTCAGGCCTGATGGCAGTTATGGCGTGCTCAACCGCTGCCGCACCATGGGTGATGAATGGCTTCGCGCCGAAGGGCATGCGAATATCCAGGAGCCGGGGCACACCGACAAGCTATGGGTCGAGTTCGATAACTGGTTCACCAGGCTGGTGCCAGGCGTGGCGCGGGGTGAGTACTGGATTCTTTATGTGGACGACCACTACCGTACGGCCATCGTCGGCAGCCCGGACCGCAAATACCTTTGGATTCTGTCGCGCACGCCGACACTGCCGGCCTGGGAGCGTGAGAACCTGCTGTCCAGGGCGCGGCAGCAGGGGTATGACACCAGCCGCTTGATCTGGCGGGCGTCCGATCAGCAAATAGTAAAAATGCACTGAGTTTTTTGGGGTTGCGTTGCAACCCTTCGCGGGCAAACCCCACAGGTTCTGCACTGAACCCTGGGCTGCCCCCAAGACATTTTGTGGGGCAGTCAACCTGTGGGAGCGGGCTTGCCCGCGAAGGGCTGCAACGCAGCCCCGGTACACTCAGCCCAAAAGCTGGCGCAACACCTCGGCAAACGCCCGCCCGCTTTCTTCTTCTTGCGCATGCCGCCCCTGGCGCACCACCCACTGCCCATTCACCATGACATCGCGCACCTGGCGATCGCCGCCGGCAAACAGCCAACGGTTGAGAATGGCATCACCCTCCGCCATGGCGATGTAGGGGTCCTGCCCATCGAGCACCAGCCAGTCGGCACGCTTGCCCACCGCCAACTCGCCGACCGCCTGCCCCAGCGCCTGCGCACCACCGGCCAGCGCCGCGTCATACAGCGTGCGCCCGACCATCGGTTGGTCGCCGCGATACAGGCGGTTGCGCCGCTGGTCCCGCAGGCGTTGGCCATATTCCAGCCAGCGCAACTCCTCCACCACGCTTAACGACACATGGCTGTCCGAGCCAATGCCCATGCGCCCGCCCTGTGCCAGGAAATCCACTGCCGGGAAGATCCCATCGCCCAGGTTGGCTTCGGTGGTCAGGCACAACCCGGCCACCGCGCCGCTGCGGGCCATGGCGGTCACTTCGTCCGGTTCGGCATGGGTAGCGTGTACCAGGCACCAGCGGCGGTCCACGTCCACGTGCTCGTACAGCCACTGCAGCGGGCGCAGGCCGCTCCAGGCCAGGCAGTCGTCGACTTCCTTCTGCTGTTCGGCGATGTGGATATGCACTGGGCACTGCCTGTCGCTGGCCGCTAACACTTCGGCGATCTGCCCAGGCGTTACCGCCCGCAGCGAGTGGAAGCACAGGCCCAGTTGCTGCGCCGGTTGCGCGGCCAGCAGCGGGGCGAGCTGGGCTTGCAGCTGCAGGTACTGCCCGGTGGAGTTGATGAAGCGCCGCTGCCCGTCGTTCGGCGCCTGGCCGCCAAAGCCTGCATGGCTGTACAGCACCGGCAGCAAGGTCAGGCCGATGCCGCTGTCGGCTGCGGCCGCGCTGATGCGTCGCGACAGCTCGGCGGGGTCGGCGTAGGGCTTGCCGGCCTGGTCGTGGTGCACGTAGTGGAACTCCGCCACCGAGGTATAACCGGCCTTGAGCATCTCGATGTACAACTGGCGAGCGATGACCTGAAGCTGCTCTGGGTTGATCTGCCCGACCAGGCGGTACATCAGGTCTCGCCAGGTCCAGAAACTGTCGTTGGGGTTGCCGGCAACTTCCGCCAGGCCTGCCATGGCGCGCTGGAAAGCGTGCGAGTGCAGGTTGGGCATGCCGGGCAGTAGCGGGCCGGCCAGGCGCTCGGCGTCTTCGGCCGAAGCGCCAGGCTCGATGCTGGCCACACGGCCATCGCTGGCGACCTCGATACGCACATGGCTGGCCCAGCCCGTAGGTAGCAGGGCGCGTTCGGCGAAGTAGGCTGACATCGGTGGAATCCTGTTATTGTTAACTTGTATATACATATACAGGCGTTTGCCTGCCGGGTAAACTGCGGCAAGCTACCGCTCATTTCATTTGCACAAGGATCCATCGCCGTGCCGACACCTCCTGTCTCCGTGCTGGTTGCCCAGATGGGCGAGGGCCCGGCGCCGCTCTACGCCCGGGTCAAACAGATGATCATCCAGCAGATCGACAACGGCAGCTGGCCACCGCATCACCGGGTACCCTCCGAGAGCGAGCTGGTCAACGAGCTGGGCTTCAGCCGCATGACCATCAACCGCGCCCTGCGTGAACTCACCGCCGAAGGCCTGCTGGTGCGCATGCAAGGGGTCGGCACCTTCGTGGCCGAGCCCAAGGGCCGTTCGGCGCTGTTCGAGGTCAACAACATTGCCGACGAAATTGCCGCGCGCGGGCACCAGCATAGCTGC
Source organism: Pseudomonas sp. GW823-FHT05G12 (assembly GCF_058795575.1). NCBI lineage: Bacteria > Pseudomonadati > Pseudomonadota > Gammaproteobacteria > Pseudomonadales > Pseudomonadaceae > Pseudomonas > Pseudomonas sp. GW823-FHT05G12. The sequence continues at coordinate 5,625,190 of NZ_CM179501.1, read as the reverse complement.
CAGGTGATCACGCTTGCCGAAGAAGCGGCCGGCTCCGAACGGGCGCTGGCCCTGGACATGCGTGAAGGTCAGCGAGTCTTCCATTCGCTGATCGTGCATTTCGAGAACGGCGTGCCGGTGCAGATCGAGGACCGTTACGTCAACGCGGCCATTGCGCCCGATTACCTCAAGCAGGATTTCACCCGGCAGACGCCTTACGCCTACCTGTCCCAGGTGGCGCCGCTGACGGAGGGCGAGCACGTGGTCGAGGCAATCCTGGCCGAGCCGGAAGAATGCACCCTGTTGCAGATCGACCGGGGCGAGCCTTGCCTGCTGATTCGTCGTCGCACCTGGTCCGGCCGCCAGCCGGTGACCGCTGCACGGCTGATCCACCCCGGTTCCCGTCATCGCCTGGAAGGACGTTTCAGCAAATGAGTCAGCTGCAATTGTTGCGTGCGCACAATTACCCGCGCATGCCTTGGAAGAATGGTGGTGGTTTCACCGAAGAGATCACCCGCGACAGTGGCGAGGGTCTGGACGGTTTTGGTTGGCGTCTGTCGATTGCCGACATCGAAGAGTCGGGCGGGTTTTCCACCTTTGCCGGCTACCAGCGGATCATCACCGTGCTGCAGGGCGACGGCATGCGCCTGCTGGTCGATGGCCAGGCCAGTCGGCCATTGCTGGCGTTCGATGCGTTTGCGTTCAGCGGCGAGAGCCAGGTCAGCTGCAAGTTGCTGGGTGGGGCGATCCGCGATTTCAACCTGATCTATGCACCGCAGCGATATCGGGCGCGGTTGCAGTGGCTGGATGGCACCAGCCGGGTGTACAGCTCGGCGTCGACGGTGTTGTTGTTTGCTGCCAGCAGCCATGTTGAGGTGACCATCGTGGGGCGTGAAACGCAGCGGCTAGGGTTGTATGACTGCCTGCGGCTGGAGGGCAATGACGAATTGCTTGGGCTGGAGGTTCAGGGGCGGTTCTGCCTGATCGAACTGGTTGAACGCTGAGGGTCTGGCTGTAGGTTTTTGTCGCCTGTGAGATCGAGCGCCGCAGGTGTCCGGCTCGACACATTCTGCGCCTGTGAGATCGAGCGCCGCCCGCGCGGCGCTTCGCGGGTAAACCCGCTCCTACGTTTGTTTCAGGCCAATTATGCCTGTGGGATTTGCGCGCGAACGCCTTGGTGCCCATCTCGATATCGCGTCGTACCAGCAAGGCGGTCGCGCGCGCCAGGCACAGGATGCACTGGCCCGAAACAAACGTAGGAGCGGGTTTACCCGCGAAGCGCCGCGCGGGCGGCGCTCGATCTACGCACCGCCGCAGAACTCAAGCCGGACTACGTTTGTTTCGGGCCAATTATGCCTGTGGGATTTGCGCGCGAACGCCTTGGTGCCTATCTCGATATCGCGTCGTACCAACAAGGCGGTCGCGCGCGCCAGGCACAGGATGGACTGGCCCGAAACAAACGTAGGAGCGGGTTTACCCGCGAAGCTCCGCGCGGGCGGCGCTCGATCTATACCCCAACATAAATCTCAAGCCAGGAACGACAAGGTCCGATTATTTTGGTTGTCCATGCTTGTACATACAAGTAAAGGTGTGTTTGTATATTGACCACGACATACCCGCCCGCGGACGACCGCAGAGGACCTTTCCCGTGACCGACAACAACAAATACCGTGACGTTGAAATCCGTGCCCCACGTGGCAACAAGCTGACCGCCAAAAGCTGGCTGACCGAAGCGCCACTGCGCATGCTGATGAACAACCTCGATCCACAGGTCGCGGAAAACCCGAAAGAGCTGGTGGTATACGGCGGTATCGGCCGCGCCGCGCGCAACTGGGCCTGCTACGACAAGATCGTCGAAACCCTGACCCGCCTGGAAGACGACGAAACCCTGCTGGTGCAGTCGGGCAAGCCGGTCGGTGTGTTCAAGACCCACAGCAACGCACCGCGCGTGCTGATTGCCAACTCCAACCTGGTGCCACACTGGGCCAACTGGGAACACTTCAACGAACTGGACGCCAAGGGCCTGGCCATGTACGGCCAGATGACCGCCGGCAGCTGGATCTACATCGGCAGCCAGGGCATCGTCCAGGGCACCTATGAAACCTTCGTCGAAGCCGGTCGCCAGCACTACGGCGGCAGCCTGAAAGGCAAGTGGGTACTCACCGCTGGCCTGGGCGGCATGGGCGGCGCCCAGCCACTGGCCGCGACCCTGGCCGGGGCTTGCTCGCTGAACATCGAATGCCAGCAGAGCCGTATCGACTTCCGCCTGGAAACCCGCTACGTCGACGAGCAGGCCACTGACCTCGACGACGCCCTCGCACGCATCGCCAAGTACACCGCCGAAGGCAAGGCCATCTCCATCGCCCTGCACGGCAACGCCGCCGAAATCCTCCCAGAGCTGGTCAAGCGTGGCGTGCGCCCGGACATGGTCACCGACCAGACCAGCGCCCACGACCCACTGAACGGCTACCTGCCAGCCGGCTGGACCTGGGAACAGTACCGCGACCGCGCGCAGACCGAACCGGCTGCAGTGGTCAAGGCCGCCAAGCAGTCGATGGCCGTGCACGTGCAGGCCATGCTGGACTTCCAGAAGCAGGGCATCCCGACCTTCGACTACGGCAACAACATCCGCCAGATGGCCAAGGAGGAGGGCGTGGCCAATGCCTTCGACTTCCCAGGCTTCGTCCCGGCCTACATCCGCCCACTGTTCTGCCGCGGCGTCGGCCCGTTCCGCTGGGCGGCGCTGTCCGGTGAAGCCGAGGACATCTACAAGACCGACGCCAAGGTCAAGGAACTGATCCCCGACGACGCCCACCTGCACCGCTGGCTGGACATGGCTCGCGAGCGCATCAGCTTCCAGGGCCTGCCGGCACGTATCTGCTGGGTGGGGCTGGGCCTTCGCGCCAAGCTGGGCCTGGCTTTCAACGAAATGGTCCGCAGCGGCGAGCTGTCGGCACCGGTGGTGATCGGCCGTGACCACCTCGACTCCGGCTCGGTATCCAGCCCGAACCGCGAAACCGAGGCCATGCGTGATGGTTCGGACGCTGTTTCCGACTGGCCGCTGCTTAACGCCCTGCTTAACACCGCAGGCGGCGCCACCTGGGTATCGCTGCACCATGGCGGTGGCGTGGGCATGGGCTTCTCGCAGCACTCGGGCATGGTCATCGTCTGCGACGGTACCGATGAGGCCGCCGAGCGTATCGCCCGGGTACTGACCAACGACCCAGGGACTGGCGTCATGCGTCACGCCGATGCCGGTTATGAAATCGCCATCGACTGCGCCAAGGAGCAGGGCCTGGACCTGCCGATGATCACCGGCTGATCACCACGCTTTGGATCGCACCCTGCAAGGGGTGATACTGAACAACAAGAAGGAGCGCGCAGGCACCCACAAGCGGGCCTGCGGCTCCACGCGATTTGGAGTAGTAACGTGACCGAACTCACCCTCAAGCCCGGCACCCTGACCCTGGCCCAGCTGCGCGCGATCCATGCCGCGCCTGTGCGCCTGCAACTGGATGCCAGCGCCGCACCGGCCATCGACGCCAGCGTCGCCTGTGTCGAGCAGATCATTGCCGAAGACCGTACTGCCTACGGCATCAACACCGGTTTCGGCCTGCTGGCCTCGACCCGCATCGCCAGCCATGACCTGGAGAACCTGCAGCGTTCGCTGGTGCTGTCCCACGCTGCCGGTATCGGCGCGCCGCTGGATGACGACCTGGTGCGGTTGATCATGGTGCTGAAGATCAACAGCCTCAGCCGTGGCTTCTCCGGCATCCGCCGCAAAGTCATCGACGCGCTGATTGCCCTGGTCAACGCCGAAGTCTACCCGCACATCCCGCTGAAAGGCTCGGTAGGCGCATCCGGTGACCTTGCCCCGCTAGCGCATATGTCGCTGGTGCTGCTGGGCGAAGGCAAGGCCCGCTACAAGGGCCAGTGGCTGCCGGCCACCGAAGCCTTGGCGATTGCCGGCCTCGAACCGCTGACCCTGGCCGCCAAAGAGGGCCTGGCCCTGCTCAACGGTACCCAGGCCTCCACCGCCTATGCCTTGCGTGGCCTGTTCCAGGCCGAAGACCTGTATGCCGCGGCCATCGCCTGCGGCGGCCTGAGCGTCGAAGCTGCGCTGGGCTCGCGCTCGCCCTTCGATGCGCGTATCCACGAAGTGCGTGGCCAACGCGGCCAGATCGACACCGCGGCCTGCTTCCGCGACCTGCTGGGCGACTCCAGCGAAGTGTCGCTGTCGCACAAGAACTGCGACAAGGTCCAGGACCCGTACTCGCTGCGCTGCCAGCCGCAGGTCATGGGTGCCTGCCTGACCCAGCTGCGCCAGGCCGCCGAGGTACTGGGCATCGAAGCCAACGCCGTGTCGGACAACCCGCTGGTGTTCGCTGCCGAAGGTGATGTGATCTCCGGCGGCAACTTCCACGCCGAACCGGTGGCCATGGCCGCCGACAACCTGGCCCTGGCCATCGCTGAAATCGGCTCGCTCAGCGAGCGCCGCATCTCGCTGATGATGGACAAGCACATGTCCCAGCTGCCGCCGTTCCTGGTGGAAAACGGTGGGGTCAACTCCGGCTTCATGATCGCCCAGGTCACCGCTGCCGCCCTGGCCAGCGAAAACAAAGCCCTGTCGCACCCGCACAGCGTCGACAGCCTGCCAACTTCGGCCAACCAGGAAGACCACGTGTCGATGGCCCCGGCCGCCGGCAAGCGCCTGTGGGAAATGGCCGAAAACACCCGTGGCGTGCTGGCCATCGAATGGCTGGGCGCGTGCCAGGGTCTGGACCTGCGCAAAGGCCTGAAGACTTCGGCCAAGCTGGAGCAGGCGCGCCAGGCGCTGCGCAGCGAGGTGCCGCACTACGACCGTGACCGTTTCTTCGCGCCGGATATCGAAAAGGCCGTGGACCTGTTGGCCAAGGGTAGTCTGACCGGCTTGCTGCCGGCGGGTGTGCTGCCAAGCCTGTAATGCTCCTTGGGGCCGCTTGGCGGCCCTTCGCGGTCAAGCCCGCTCCTGCACAGATTGCGATCTGCAAACGCTATCCATGTAGGAGCGGGCTTGCCCGCGAAGGGGCTGCGCAGCAGCCGCTCAATCTCACGACCACAAAAACAATTCAAGGACGTGACATGCAACAAGCTCAAGGTCTCAAGCGCGGGCTAAGTGCCCGCCACATCCGTTTCATGGCCCTCGGCTCCGCCATCGGCACCGGCCTGTTCTACGGCTCTGCCTCGGCCATCCAGATGGCAGGCCCGGCCGTGCTGCTGGCCTACCTGATCGGCGGCGCTGCAGTGTTCATGGTCATGCGCGCTCTTGGCGAAATGGCCGTGCACAACCCGGTGGCCGGCTCCTTCGGCCACTACGCCACCACCTACCTCGGCCCAATGGCCGGTTTCATCCTTGGCTGGACCTACGCTTTCGAGATGGTCATCGTCGCCATCGCCGACGTCACCGCGTTCGGTATCTACATGGGCTTCTGGTTCCCGGAGGTAGCCCGCTGGATCTGGGTGCTGGGCATCGTTTTCCTGATCGGCGGCCTCAACCTGTGCAACGTCAAGGTATTCGGCGAAATGGAATTCTGGCTGTCGCTGCTCAAGGTCGGCGCCATCGTGGCGATGATCCTGGCCGGCCTCGGCATCATGGCCTTCGGTTTCAGCCAGGTGGGTACCGGGCATGCCGTGGGCATGAGCAACCTGTTCGACCATGGCGGCTTCATGCCTAACGGCGTGGGTGGCTTGATCGCGTCGTTTGCGGTGGTGATGTTCGCCTTCGGCGGTATCGAGATCATCGGCGTCACTGCCGGCGAGGCAAAAGACCCGCAGCGCGTCATTCCCAAAGCGATCAACGCGGTGCCACTGCGGATCCTGCTGTTCTACGTGCTCACCCTGTTCGTGCTGATGTGCCTGTACCCATGGCCGCAGATCGGCAGCCAGGGCAGCCCTTTCGTGCAGATCTTCAGCAACCTGGGCATTGGCTCTGCCGCTGCCGTGCTGAACGTCGTGGTGATTTCCGCTGCCATCTCCGCCATCAACAGCGACATCTTTGGCGCTGGCCGCATGATGTATGGCCTGGCCCAGCAAGGCCACGCCCCGCGCGGCTTCAGCAAGTTGTCGAAACATGGCGTACCGTGGATGACCGTTGTGGTGATGGGGGCTGCGCTGCTGATCGGCGTATTGCTCAACTACCTGATCCCGGAAAATGTGTTCCTGCTGATTGCCTCGATCGCCACCTTCGCCACGGTGTGGGTGTGGCTGATGATCCTGCTCACCCAGGTAGCCATGCGCCGCAGCATGAGCCGCGAGGAAGTGGCCCAGCTCAAGTTCCCGGTACCGTTCTGGCCATACGGCCCGGCCATGGCCATTGCGTTCATGGTGTTCATCTTTGGCGTGCTCGGCTACTTCCCGGACACCCAGGCGGCATTGATCGTCGGCGTGATCTGGGTGGTGTTCCTGGTGGCGTCCTACCTGCTGTGGTGCAAGCCGCGCGCAGGGCAGGGCCAGCCGGTAGCGGAGCCGGCCGAGCTGCACCGCTAGCAAAGGAGATTGTGCATGAGAACCCTCTGGCAGCATTGCCATGTTGCAACCATGGCCGACGGCCGCTACTCGGCCATCGAGGACGCGGCGATCGTCACCAGCGCCGGGCTGATCGAGTGGATAGGCCCACGCGCCGAGCTGGCGCCCGTCGAAGCTGACCGCACGGTTGACCTGGGTGGTGCCTGGGTCACTCCCGGGCTGATCGACTGCCACACCCATGCGGTTTTCGGCGGCAACCGCAGCGGCGAGTTCGAGCAACGCCTGCAGGGCGTGAGCTATGCCGAAATCGCCGCACAGGGTGGCGGTATCGCCAGCACTGTGCGGGCTACCCGTGCGGCCAGCGAAGACGAGTTGTTCGCCAGTGCTCGCCAGCGCGTCCGGGCACTGATGCGTGATGGCGTGACCACCCTCGAGGTCAAGTCCGGCTACGGCCTGGACTTGGCCAATGAGCGCAAGATGCTGCGAGTGGCCCGGCGCCTGGCCGACGAGCTGCCGCTGACGGTGCGTGCCACGTGCCTGGCAGCGCACGCTTTGCCCCCGGAGTACGCAGGCCGGGCCGATGACTACATCGCGCACATCTGCGATGAAATGTTGCCGGCCCTGGCCGCCGAAGGCCTGGTAGATGCGGTGGATGCCTTCTGCGAACACCTCGCGTTCTCGCCGGCCCAGGTCGAGCGGCTGTTCATCAAGGCGCGCGAACTGGGCCTGCCGGTCAAGCTGCATGCCGAACAGCTGTCATCGTTGCACGGCTCAAGCCTGGCCGCGCGTTACCAGGCACTGTCGGCTGACCACCTGGAGTTCATGACAGAGGAAGACGCCGTGGCAATGGCAAACGCCGGCACGGTCGCCGTGCTGCTACCGGGTGCGTTCTACTTCCTGCGTGAAACACAGCTGCCGCCAATGGATGCATTGCGCCGCCACGGGGTAAAGATTGCCCTGGCCAGCGACCTCAACCCCGGCACCTCGCCAGGGTTGTCGCTGCGGTTGATGCTGAACATGGGCTGCACCTGCTTCCGCATGACGCCGGAAGAGGCCCTGGCAGGCGTTACGGTGCACGCCGCCACGGCGCTGGGCCTGGGTGACAGCCACGGCTCGCTGCAAGTGGGCAAGGTGGCCGACTTCGTCGCCTGGCAAATCGAACGCCCCGCCGACCTGGCCTACTGGCTGGGTGGCGACCTGCCCAAGCGCGTAGTGCGCATGGGCCATGAAATCTCCAACTGAGCGAGGCACGATGGACAAGGTACTGAGTTTTCACCAAGGTCGCCTGCCGCTGCTGATCAGCATGCCGCACGCTGGCTTGCGTCTGACCGACGCCGTGCGCGACGGCCTGGTCGACCAGGCGCAAAGCTTGCCGGACACCGACTGGCACATCCCGCAGTTGTACGACTTTGCCCGTGACTTGGGCGCCAGCGTGGTGGCCGCAGAGTACTCACGCTTCGTCATCGACCTGAACCGTCCGGATGACGACAAGCCGCTGTACGTCGGCGCCACCACGGGCTTGTACCCGGCGACCCTGTTCGGCGGCGAACCCCTCTTCAAAGACGGGCTGGCGCCGTCTGGCGAAGAGCGCAAACGCTACCTGGAGCAGATCTGGCGCCCTTATCACGCGACCATTCGTCGTGAGCTGGACCGCTTGCGTGAGCAGTTTGGCTATGCGCTGCTGTGGGATGCCCATTCGATCCGTTCGCTGATCCCGCACCTGTTCGACGGCAAGTTACCGGACTTCAACCTGGGTACTTTCAACGGCGCCAGTTGCGATCCGGCACTGGCTGAGCGGCTGCAGGGTGTGTGCGCCAAGGTGCAAGGTTACAGCCATGTGCTTAATGGTCGGTTCAAAGGCGGTCACATCACCCGGCATTATGGCGACCCGGCCAACCATATCCATGCTGTGCAGCTGGAGCTGGCGCAAAGCACCTATATGGAGGAAGTCGAGCCATTTGCCTACCGGGAAGACTTGGCGCAACCGACGCAAGCGGTATTGAGGCAGCTACTGCAAGCGCTGCTGGCCTGGGGCGACGAGCGTTACAAGCGTTGAGTGGAGGCGGCGACGCTATCGGCGTCGCCAGGCACCGTGGGAGGCAGTTGCCGGAATTCTGCGCAAGGGTCGATTCGCGCCGTTCGAACGCGTCAGCAAGGACGGTGCTGAAAGCGCAATTCAGGTTTATGATGGCCCACGGCCGAATAATCCTCACACGGAGTGCGCAATGCAGACCCTCTACCCGCAGATCAAACCCTACGCCAGGCACGATCTGGCCGTGGAAGCGCCGCATGTGCTTTATGTCGACGAAAGCGGCTCGCCGGAAGGTCTGCCCGTGGTGTTCATCCACGGAGGCCCCGGTGCTGGCTGCGACGCCCAGAGCCGCTGCTACTTTGATCCCAACCTGTACCGCATCATCACCTTCGACCAGCGCGGCTGTGGCCGCTCCACGCCCCATGCGAGCCTGGAGAACAACACCACCTGGCACCTGGTCGAAGACCTGGAGCGCATTCGCGAACACCTTGGCATAGACAAGTGGGTGCTGTTTGGTGGCTCTTGGGGCTCGACCCTGGCCCTGGCCTACGCTCAGGCTCACCCCGAACGCGTGCACGGCCTGATCCTGCGCGGCATCTTCCTGTGCCGGCCGCAGGAAATCGAGTGGTTCTACCAGGAAGGCGCCAGCCGCCTGTTCCCCGACTACTGGCAGGACTACATCGCACCGATTCCACCGGAGGAACGCGGCGACCTGGTCAGGGCCTTCCACAAGCGCCTGACCGGTAACGACCAGATCGCCCAGATGCACGCCGCCAAGGCGTGGTCCACCTGGGAAGGCCGTACCGCCACCCTGCGCCCCAACCCGCTGGTGGTCGACCGCTTTTCCGAACCGCAGCGGGCGCTGTCGATCGCCCGCATCGAATGCCACTACTTCATGAACAACGCCTTCCTCGAACCGGACCAGCTGATCCGCGATCTGCCCAAAATCGCCCACCTGCCGGCGGTGATCGTGCATGGTCGCTACGATGTGATCTGCCCCTTGGACAACGCCTGGGCGTTGCACCAGGCCTGGCCGAACAGTGAGTTGAAAGTGATCCGTGACGCCGGTCACGCGGCTTCCGAGCCTGGCATCACCGATGCCTTGGTGCGTGCCGCCGACCAGATGGCCCGACGCCTGCTCGACCTGCCCCTGGAAGAAGCATGAGGGGCCTGCTGCAGCGCGTGCGCGGTGCGCGGGTTGAAGTGGCGGGGGAGGTGGTCGGCGCCATCGACCAAGGGTTGCTGGTGCTGGTCGCGGTCGAGCCTGAAGATTCCCGTGAACAGGCCGATAAGCTGTTGCACAAGCTGCTGAACTACCGGGTGTTCAGTGACGAGCAGGGCAAGATGAACCTGTCGCTCAAGGGTGTCGGGGGTGGCCTGCTACTGGTGTCACAGTTCACCTTGGCGGCCGACACCCGCAATGGCATGCGTCCAAGCTTCTCGACCGCAGCGCCACCGGCCCTCGGCGCCGAGTTGTTCGACTATCTTTTGCAACAGGCAAAAGCTCAGTACGCCGACGTAGCCAGCGGCCGTTTTGGTGCGGATATGCAGGTGCACCTGGTCAATGATGGCCCGGTAACATTTATGTTACAAATATGAGGTCAAAAAACCCGTTGTTCACAGGAAAACAAGGGGTTTTGTACGATAAATAGTTGCTCCAGCCTGATGCGTTGTCACGCAACCTGCTGGATAATCGCGCGCTGCATGGACCTGCGTTCGTAGGTCCGTTTCACTCTGACTCGAGCATTGTCTGGATCCGTTTGGGGAATCATTACGCCCTCTCGGGGTCCGAACAGTGCTCGCCAACCCGGCATTTGTCGCTGGCCGTTGGTTTCATGATCTGTTTTCGGCGAGGGTTGCTCGTGATTGTTAGTCCCCAAAAAGCATCAAGAATCCCCAGCGTCGGGCTACGCAAGGCGCTGATGGCCAGTGTGGCTCTGGTCGGCCTGATGAGCGCGGGCCAGCTGTGGGCATTCAATCTTGACGATGTTGCTGCCAAGGCAAAGGATCTGGCCGGCCAGAAGTACGAAGCGCCAAAAAGCAACCTGCCGGCCGTGTTCCGCGACATGAAGTTCGCGGACTACCAGAAAATCCGTTTCCTGCAGGAAAAGGCCGAGTGGGCCAAGGACAAGACCCCGTTCAAGCTGTCGTTCTATCATCAGGGCATGCACTTCGACACCCCGGTGAAAATCAACGAGGTCACCGCCACCAAGGTCGAGGAAATCAAGTACGACCCGGACCGCTTCGAGTTTGGTGACGTGCCGCACGACCCGGAAACCACGAAAAACCTCGGTTATGCCGGTTTCCGCGTGCTGTACCCGATCAACAAGGCCGACAAGCAGGACGAGATCATGACCCTGCTTGGCGCCAGCTATTTCCGCGTGGTCGGCAAGGGTCACGTGTACGGCCTGTCTGCCCGTGGCCTGGCCATCGACACCGCCCTGCCGTCGGGCGAAGAATTCCCGCGCTTCACCGAGTTCTGGGTTGAAAAGCCCAAGCCAGCCGACAAGCACCTGGTGATCTACGCGCTGCTGGATTCGCCGCGCTCCACCGGCGCCTACAAGCTGACCCTGCGTCCAGGCAACGACACCGTGGTCGACGTGCAGTCCCGCGTGTTCCTGCGTGACCATGTCAGCCGCCTGGGCATTGCGCCGCTGACCAGCATGTACCTGTTCGGCCCCAACCAGCCGTCCAAGGTGCTCAACTACCGCCCGGCCCTGCACGACTCCGAAGGCCTGTCGATCCATGCCGGCAACGGCGAGTGGCTGTGGCGCCCGCTGAACAACCCGAAACACCTGGCCGTGAGTAACTTCAGCGTCGAGAACCCACGTGGTTTCGGCCTGATGCAGCGTCAGCGCGCCTTCAGCGACTACGAAGACCTCGACGACAACTACCAGAAGCGCCCAAGCGCCTGGATCGAGCCGAAGGGTGACTGGGGCAAGGGCAGCGTCGACCTGGTCGAAATCCCGACCGCCGACGAGACCAACGACAATATCGTGGCCTTCTGGAGCCCGGAGAAACTGCCGGAGCCAGGCAAGCCGTTCGAGTACGCCTACCGCCTGCACTGGACCATCGACGAGCCGAAGTTCCAGGCCCCTGATCTGGGCTGGGTCAAGCAGACCCTGCGTTCCACGGGTGACGTCAAGCAGTCCAACCTGATCCGCCAGCCAGATGGCAGCGTGGCATTCCTGGTCGACTTCGCCGGCCCGGCGCTTGCCGCCCTGCCGGAAGACACCGCCGTGCGCAGCCAGATCAGCGTGGGCGACAACGCCGAGGTGGTCGAGAACAATCTGCGCTATAACCCTGAGACCAAGGGCTGGCGCCTGACCCTGCGCCTGAAGGTCAAGGAAGCCAACAAGTCGACCGAAATGCGCGCCGCACTGGTGCGTGATGTACCGGTCGAGCCTGCCAAGCCTGCCCAGGACGCCAAGCAGGACAAGGCCGCAGCCAAGCATGCCAAGGCCGAGAAAGCCGTCAAGGCTGAGCAATCTGCCAAGGCCGAACAACCTGCCGCCGATGCGGCGCCCACCAACGGGGCCCCGGCCACCACCGAGAAGGTGCTGACCGAGACCTGGAGCTATCAGTTGCCTGCCGATGAGTAACTCAAGCGCAAGGCCGGAATCGCTTGGCGAGTACCTGGCCCACCTACCACTGAGCGACGAGCAGCGGGCTGAACTTGCCAGCTGCACCTCGTTCAGTGAGCTACACCAACGCTTGGCGGCCAACCCGGCCGCCAGCTCTGCCGAGGCCGTGCAGGCCTCGGTGGGCCCGCGCCTGACCGTGGGCAGCGCCGCCGAGCTGGAAGAAGCCGAAATGCTCGGCGTCGACGGCAGCGGCCGCCTGTGCCTGAAGATCGCCCCGCCGATCAAACGCACCAAGGTCGTGCCCGAGCCATGGCGCACCAATGTGCTGATCCGCATGTGGCGACGCATGACCGGCCGGCCCAACGCCCCGCAGCCGCCCAAGCGCGAGCTGCCGCCGGCCCGCTGGCGCACGGTCGGCTCTATCCGCCGTTACATTCTGCTGGCGCTGATGATCGGCCAGACCATCGTCGCTGGCTGGTACATGAAAGGCATCCTGCCGTACCAGGGCTGGTCGTTCGTGGACCTTGACGAAATCGTCAACCAGCCGCTGTGGGACACGGTGGTGCAGGTGTGGCCGTATGCCCTGCAAACTTCCATCCTGATCCTCTTCGGCATCCTGTTCTGCTGGGTGTCGGCGGGCTTCTGGACCGCGCTGATGGGCTTCCTCGAGCTGCTCACCGGGCGCGACAAATACAAGATTTCCGGTAGCAGCGCAGGCAACGAGCCGATCGCGCCCGAGGCGCGTACCGCGCTGGTGATGCCGATCTGCAACGAAGACGTGCCGCGGGTGTTCGCCGGCCTGCGCGCAACGTTCGAGTCGGTGGCCGCCAGCGGCAACCTCGACCGGTTCGACTTCTTTGTGCTCAGCGACACCAACGACACCGACATCGCCGTGGCCGAGCAACAGGCCTGGCTGGATGTGTGCCGTGAAACCAAAGGCTTTGGCCGCATCTTCTACCGCCGCCGTCGGCGCCGTGTAAAGCGCAAGAGCGGCAACCTCGACGACTTCTGCCGTCGCTGGGGTGGCGAGTACAAGTACATGGTCGTGCTCGACGCCGACAGCGTCATGAGTGGCGAGTGCCTGAGCAGCCTGGTGCGCCTGATGGAGGCCAACCCGGACGCCGGCATCATCCAGACCGGGCCGAAAGCCTCGGGCATGGACACCCTGTATGCACGCATGCAGCAGTTCGCTACCCGCGTGTACGGCCCACTGTTCACTGCCGGTCTGCACTTCTGGCAGTTGGGTGAGTCGCACTACTGGGGCCACAACGCGATCATCCGCATGAAGCCGTTCATCGAGCACTGCGCCCTGGCGCCGTTGCCGGGCAAGGGCGCGTTCGCCGGTGCCATCCTTTCCCACGACTTCGTCGAAGCCGCGCTGATGCGCCGTGCCGGCTGGGGTGTGTGGATTGCCTACGATTTGCCGGGCAGCTACGAAGAACTGCCGCCAAACCTGCTCGACGAGCTCAAGCGCGACCGTCGCTGGTGCCACGGCAACCTGATGAACTTCCGCCTGTTCCTGGTCAAGGGCATGCACCCGGTTCACCGTGCGGTGTTCCTTACCGGGGTGATGTCTTACCTGTCGGCGCCGCTGTGGTTCCTGTTCCTGGTGCTGTCGACCGCGCTGCTGGCGACCAACACGCTGATGGAGCCGCAGTATTTCATCGAGCCGTACCAGCTTTACCCGCTGTGGCCGCAGTGGCACCCGGAGAAGGCTGTGGCGCTGTTCTCCACCACCATTGTGCTGCTGTTCCTGCCCAAGCTGCTCAGCGTCATCCTGATCTGGGCCAAGGGCGCCGTCGAGTACGGTGGACGCGTCAAGGTCACCTTGTCGATGCTGATGGAGATGCTGTTCTCCATGTTGCTGGCACCGGTACGCATGATCTTCCACACCCGCTTCGTGCTGGCCGCGTTCCTCGGCTGGGCTGCGACCTGGAACTCGCCGCAGCGTGACGACGATTCCACGCCGTGGGGCGAAGCGGTGCGCCGGCATGGCCCGCAGACGCTGCTGGGCATTGCCTGGGCCGCACTGGTGGCGTGGTTGAACCCGAGCTTCCTGTGGTGGCTGGCGCCTATCGTCGGTTCGCTGGTGCTGTCGATCCCGGTATCGGTGATTTCCAGCCGCACCCGCCTGGGCCTGGCGGCCAAGGACGAGAAGCTGTTCCTCATCCCAGAGGAATACGCCACGCCACAAGAGCTGTTGGCTACCGACCAGTACACCCACGAAAACCGCTGGCATGCCCTGCATGATGGCTTCGTGCGGGCCGTGGTCGACCCGCGGCAGAATGCCCTGGCCTGTGCCATGGCCACTGCCCGCCATGGCCAGGCGGCACCGATCGAAGCGTTGCGTGCCGAGCGCGTTGCCAAGGCGATTGAAGTCGGACCAAAAGGCCTGGACCTCAATACTCGCCTGGCCCTGCTCAGCGACCCGGTGGCACTGAGCCGCCTGCACGAGCAGGTGTGGGCCGAGCACAATGCGGCATGGATCGATGTGTGGCGTGCGTCGATCAACAATGACCCGCATTCGCCGCTGTTGCCGTTGCACCCTGAAAACGCAGGCCAACCGAGCCTCGTCGGCGCCTGATCGGGCCTGTTCGCGGCGGTTCGGCGCCCCGATGAACCCGCTCCTACGGGGCGCCTGATCGGGGCTCTTCGCGGGTGAACCCGCTCCTACGGGGCGCCTGATCGGGCATCTTCGCGGGTGAACCCGCTCCTACCAGGGATACACATGCCCTTGTAGGAGCGGGTTCACCCGCGAAGCTTTTTGGCCTAACCCCCTCATTTTGGCCAACAAAGTCCCCCCGCGGCTATAGGTCCACGGGCCGCCATGCGTTAGCATCCCTCTCCGATACGACGCTTCGGCCAGTACGGTCGTGCCAACACAATAAGATTCGCTACTTTTCTTGCTAGGGGACTTGGTGATGATCAAGAAATACCTTTCGCGACTGCTGGTCGGTGTGACCGCCCTGGTCGCCGTGACCGCGGCCCAGGCGGGCGCCATCGATGACGCGGTCAAGCGCGGCACCTTGCGGGTGGGCATGGACCCAACCTACATGCCGTTCCAGATGACCAACAAACGTGGCGAGATCATCGGCTTCGAAGTCGATATCCTCAAAGCCATGGCCAAGTCCATGGGCGTGAAGTTCGAGGCAGTGTCCACCGCCTATGACGGCATCATCCCGGCCCTGCTGACCGACAAGTTCGACATGATCGGCAGCGGCATGACCCTGACCCAGGAGCGCAACCTGCGCCTGAACTTCAGCGAACCCTTCATCGTGGTTGGCCAGACCCTGCTGATCCGCAAGGAGCTGGCTGGCGAGATCAAGTCGTACAAGGACCTGAACAACGAGAAGTACCGCCTGACCTCCAAGCTTGGCACCACCGGCGAAATGGTCTCCAAGAAGCTGATCAGCAAAGCCAAGTACCACGGCTACGACAACGAACAGGAAGCCGTCATGGACGTGGTCAACGGCAAGGCCGACGCCTTTGTCTATGACGCGCCGTACAACGTGGTGGCGGTGGATAAAGCCGGCGCCGGCAAGCTGCTGTTCCTCGACGAGCCCTTCACCTACGAGCCGCTGGCTTTCGGCCTGAAGAAAGGCGACTACGACAGCATCAACTTCATCAACAACTTCCTGCACCAGATCAAGCACGACGGGACCTACGATCGTATTCACGACAAGTGGTTCAAGAACAAGGACTGGCTGAAGGAAATGGAATAAGGCTCAGGCCACAAGCCCGGCTTTATGACCCCGACGCGCAGGCAAACCCTGCGCGTTCGCATTTACGGAAGTACCCCACGTGATCAAACACAAGAAAGCCCAGTGGCCTTGGCATGGGTTGACTGCCCTGGTCCTGGTAGGCCTGGCGCTCAGCCTTTACATGGCCACCTCGATGATTTCCTACGAGTGGCGCTGGAACCGCGTACCGCAGTACTTCGCCTACAAGGCCGAGGAAACACAACGCGCTGCCGGCTACGGCACTGTGCAGGAAATCGTCATTTCCGGTGACAACGCCCGCGTCACGCTGAAGGACGAAAGTGGTGCCGAGCAAGTGCTCGATGTGGACAAGGACAGCCTGCAACTGAGCCGCGGCGACGATGTTGCCGAAGGCGACCAGATCGGGGTAACCCGCCATTGGGCCGCTGGCCCGCTGGCATGGGGCCTGTGGACCACCTTGTGGATCTCGGTGGTGTCCGGGGCGCTGGGCCTGGTGATCGGCCTGTTCGCCGGATTGTGCCGGTTGTCGAACAACCCGACCCTGCGCGACCTGTCGACCGTCTATGTCGAACTGGTGCGCGGCACGCCGCTGCTGGTGCAAATCTTCATCTTCTACTTCTTCATCGGCACCGTGCTCAACCTGTCCCGCGAGTTTGCCGGGGTAGCGGCGCTGGCATTGTTCACCGGTGCTTACGTGGCCGAGATCGTCCGTGCTGGCGTGCAGTCGATCGCCAAGGGCCAGAACGAGGCTGCCCGGTCGCTGGGCCTGAACGCTGGCCAGTCGATGCGCCATGTGATCTTGCCGCAGGCGTTCAAGCGCGTGCTTCCGCCCCTGGCCGGCCAGTTCATCAGCCTGGTCAAGGACACCTCGCTGGTGTCGGTGATCGCCATCACCGAGCTGACCAAGAGTGGCCGTGAGGCCATCACCACCTCGTTCTCTACTTTCGAGATCTGGTTCTGCGTGGCAGGCCTGTACCTGCTGATCAACCTGCCGCTGTCGCACATCGCCAGCCGGCTCGAGCGGAGGCTTGCGCAAAGTGATTGAAGTTCGTGACCTGCTGAAAGTCTTCGACACCCGTGGCCAGGTGGTAAGGGCTGTGGATAACGTCACCACTCAGGTCGCCAAGGGCGAAGTGGTGGTCGTGCTCGGCCCGTCGGGGTCGGGCAAGTCGACGTTCCTGCGCTGCCTCAACGGCCTGGAGCATTTCGACCAAGGCCATGTGGCCATCGACGGCCTGCAACTGGCCGACCCCAAGACCGACATCAATGCCTACCGCCGCGAAGTCGGCATGGTGTTCCAGCACTTCAACCTGTTTCCGCACATGACTGTGCTGGAAAACCTGTGCCTGGCGCAAAAGGTGGTGCGCAAGCGCAACAAGGCTGACCGCGAAGCCAAGGCCCGGGCGTTGCTGGAGAAGGTGGGTATTTCGCAGAAGGCCAACGAGTACCCGTCGCGCTTGTCTGGCGGCCAGCAACAGCGGGTGGCGATTGCCCGGGCCCTGGCGATGGACCCGAAAGTGATGCTGTTCGACGAGCCGACCTCGGCGCTTGACCCGGAAATGGTCGGCGAAGTGCTGGACGTGATGAAGACCCTGGCCCAGGAAGGCATGACCATGGTCTGCGTCACCCATGAAATGGGCTTTGCCCGCGAAGTGGCTGACCGGGTGCTGTTCTTCGACCATGGCAAGCTGCTGGAAGATTCCGCGCCAGGCGCGTTCTTTGATTCGCCGAAGGACCCGCGCGCGCAGGCGTTCCTGCGCCAGGTATTGTGAAACTTGGTGGGCGGTAGAGCGTAGCCAACCCCCGAAACTCGCTTTCTGCGGGTTGGCTATTTCACTCATCCGTTGATTTGGAATACAGCTGGCAAATGAATAATTGCGTGGCTTAAGTGATTTTTCTAATTGCTTTTGAAGCTACATGAGGATATTTATTCGTTAGGTAATTTAGACGGCTGCGCGCTGCCTGAATTGCTATTTTGTTCTGTTCAACTCGCCACTTTGCTGCCTCAACTTTCGACGGTGTTTGCTCTAGTTGGAGGCGCTTTGTAGTCAACTGGTCATGCTTGGCTGCAAGCTTCCTCAATCCGGACGCTTTATCGGCGTAACCTGCGTATAAGTAACTTCCCTTTACGCCGTGCTTGCTATTTTCGTATATGACTGTTCCATCCATTTTGCTCATGTCGTCCATGAGCGCTAACATTTCCTCATTTATTTCTTGGAGTCTGGTATCAGTCGTTTGAATATCTTGCTGTATCTGAGCGTGTTTTCTTTCTTCGTTTCCGACGTTAAACTCTAAATTTTCAGTGCTGTCTATGTGATGTTTCAAATTTTTTGAAGCTTTGACTAGAGACTTTCCAGCTTTCCAATCCTTGTAGCGCGCTATAAGTCCACGGGCATTTCCTGAAGGATCATTATAATTAATCGGGTCTCCCGCAGTGTAAGCATATGCATTAAGATTTCCGGCCAAGAATATGCTGGCACGATCGGCAGAAATAAATCGCCTCAGACGGGGGCTGTATCCACGTTCTCCGCGGCCTAACAAGTACACGCCGAAATATTCCAGATACTCTCCGTTGAAGCCTAGTGTTACAGGTAAAGGCCCAGTGCCGTAATTTCCATAAGCACAGTATGTCACGCTGTTGATGGCAGAACTCTGGGTCGAAACCAACACGGACTTTGCTCTGTCCAAAGCAATCAGGTTGGTCTCGGTAAAGAGTGACCCCCCTAGCTGGCACAGCGGAGTGCCGGCCGCGTTCATTACTCTTATTGAACTACCAGGCACTCCAATAGATGCGAGCCGATCATGCTCATAAAAGCGTAACTGACGATTAGCCATCAGAAGATTCCCTGTTGAATCATGACCTCAAGGATGCGGGCAGCAAGGTAGCCCCGACAACTGGCAAAAATGCCAGGTTGGTGCGCTCCGGTAATTCTTTATGCCCAAGCCTGGGTTGAACGGTCGAGGGGCTGCAAAGCAGCCCCGCTAACCTCAGATGCTGAACCGCCCAACCATCCCCCGCAATTGCTGCCCCAACTGCTCCAGCTCCCCGCTCGAGGCTGCCGTCTGCTCACTGGCCGCACTGGTCTGATCCGAAACATCCCGCACATTGATCACACTTCGGTTGATCTGCTCGGCCACCACGCTCTGTTCCTCACTGGCGGTGGCGATCTGCTGGTTCATGCCCTGAATGCTCGATACCGTGTCGGTGATCTGGCTCAATGCGTGCCCGGCCCTGCGGCTCAGCTCCACGCTTTGTTCGGTCAGGCTCTTGCTGCTGTCCAGCAAGCGGGTCACTTCGTCGGTACCGTTGTGCAGGCTGTCGATCAGTTGGCCGATCTCCTCGGTCGCCGTCGACGTGCGCTGGGCCAGGCCACGCACCTCATCGGCCACCACGGCAAAGCCGCGCCCGGCTTCACCGGCCCGTGCCGCTTCGATCGCTGCGTTCAGCGCCAGCAGGTTGGTCTGTTCGGACACCGACTTGATCACATCGAGGATGCTGCCAATCCGCTGGCTCTCGCCTGCCAGGTGCTGCATGGCCGCCAGACAATGGTCCATCTGTCCGGCCAGTTGTTCGATACGGCCGATGGCTTCGGCGACTACCTGGTCACCCACCTGTGCCTGCTGGTCAGCGTTGGTCGCGGCCAGGGAGGCTTGCTCGGCGTTCTGTGCCACTTCCTGTACGGTGGCGCTCATCTGGTTCATGGCAGTGGCCACCTGGTCGGTTTCCTCGCGCTGCTGATTGATGCGCAGCTTGGTGTCTTCGCTACTGGCCGCCAACTGCGTGGCGGCCTGTGACAGCTGGCCGACACCCTGATCAATGCCGCCGATCAGCTCGCGCAGGCTCAAGGTCATCTCGCGCATGCTGGTTTGCAGCTGGCCCATTTCGTCGCGACGTTGCACGGTGTCGACCTGGCTCAGGTCCCCTTTGGCGATGCGGGCGGCCACAGCCAGCGTCTGGCGCAACGGCTGGGTGATCTGCAAGGTGATCAGCCAAGCCGCCAGAGCCCCTACCACCATTGCCAGTAGCGCCACACTGGTCAGCAGCGACCGGGCGGCCAGGGCCTCACTGTCGCGTTGTTCGACCTTGCGTTTGCCCAGTTCGAGGCTCACTGTTCGCAGCTCATTGCCCATGTTTTCCATGTTGTTCTGCAACTGCTCGACACGTACGGCGGCGCGGCGATACTGATCCAGGCTGGTGCGGTACTTGCTCAGCTCGACACCCGGTTGCTCACTGATGGCGCGTGGCAAGCCCAACGGCGCAAGGCCTTCAAGCAGTTGCGCAAGGCTACTGTCGGCGGCGTCGAGGGCGTTATCACCGACTTTGGCAAAATCCTCGACCGGGACGAAGGTGTAGGCTGGAACCAGGCTTTGCTGGTTGGCACCTTCGACATGCCGGCTGAGGGTGTCCATCAGGCCCAGCACACCACTTTGCTGACTGTCGTCAGGCATTTTCAGCAAGGCCTGGGTCTGCAGTTGGTCAATCGCCTCGCTGAGTGCATGCTCCTGCGACTGCAGGGCTTCGCGCAGGGCTACACGGCTGGCGACGCTGCGCTGCAGTTCGCTGAAGTTGTCGCGCAGGCTCTGCAACAATGCCATTTTTTCTGTCAGCAACTGCCGTGACTCATCGACATTACTGCGTTGCTGCAGGGTGGTCAGCATGCTGTTGAGCTGGTCGAGGATGTTGCTTATGCGCGCTCTGCTGGCATCGTCGTTGAGCACGCGGTAGGTGATGCGTTCCGCGCGCAGGTCTTTTGTCAGGTCGTTGATCAGGCCTATTTCGCTGAGTTGCTGTGAGCGCACGATGGCACCATCCAGGGCACGCCAGCCGCTGATGGTGGTGGCCAGGGTGAGCAGCAGGACCACGGCAAAGCCGAGGGCCAGCTTGGCGGCGACACTGATGTTGCCGAGCTTGCGGTTGAGGGAGCCAAGCATGGGGAATCTCCGAACGAGTGAGAGAAAGGATGCAGGCGCATGGCTGGCATCACATCCCTGCCCATCGGCAGCGGAGCTGTAGGACTTGACCTGATAATCAGGTAGGAAATTTCGTCGCGAACAGTAGGATGCATATCGTCCTGTGCCGTCCTCTTCGCGGGTGAACCCGCTCCTACAGCGGCCTGTGCATGTGTGTAGGAGCGGGTTTACCCGCGAATACGGTGGTGCCGGCAACGGTGAACGGCGGGTGGAGATTGGCCAGCCGGCCTGGCCCATTCGCGGGTGAACCCGCTCCTACGAAGGCCTGTGCATTGTGTGTAGGAGCGGGTTTACCCGCGAATACGTTGGCGGCGGCAACGGTGAACGGCGGGTGGAGATTGGCCAGCAGGGCCGGCCCTTTCGCGGGTGAACCCGCTCCTACGACGGCCTGTGTATGTTGTGTAGGAGCGGGTTTACCCGCGAATACGGTGGTGCCGGCAACGGTGAACGGCGGGTGGAGATTGGCCAGCAAGGCCGGCCCATTCGCGGGTGAACCCGCTCCTACGACGGCCTGTGCATGTGTGTAGGAGCGGGTTTACCCGCGAATACGGTGGCGGCGGCAACGGTGAACGAAGGGTGGAGATTGGCTAGCAGGGCCGGCCCTTTCGCGGGTGAACCCGCTCCTACAGCGGCCTGTGCATATGTGTAGGAGCGGGTTTACCCGCGAAGAGGACGGACCGGGCGACCGCTAGTTCAGATCACAGCCTGAACCGCCCAACCAACCCTTGCAAATGGGTACCCAACCGCGCCAGTTCCACGCTGGAGCTGGCCGTCTCCTCACTGGCCGCCGAGGTCTGGTCGGAAATATCACGCACATTCATCACGCTGCGGTTGATTTCTTCGGCCACCGCCGTCTGCTCCTCGGCCGCCGTGGCAATCTGCTGGTTCATCGCCTGGATCGACGACACCGTGCGGGTGATGGTTTCCAGCGAGCTGCCGGCGCGGCGGGTCAGCTCGACGCTGCTGTCGGTCAGTTGGCGGCTGTTGTCCATCACGCTGGCCACCCGTTGGGTGCCGCTTTGCAGGCCGGCAATCAACTCTTCGATCTCTTCGGTCGACTGCTGTGTGCGCTGGGCCAAGCTGCGCACTTCGTCGGCAACCACGGCAAAGCCACGCCCGGCCTCACCGGCGCGGGCGGCTTCGATTGCTGCGTTGAGGGCCAGCAGGTTGGTTTGCTGGGCCACCGATTTGATTACGTCGAGTACGCTGCCGATCTTGTCGCTTTCGGTCTTGAGCAGGTTCATCGCTTCGCTGGAGTTGACCACTTCGCTGGCCAGGCGCTCGATCTGTGCCACTGCCTCGCCCACCACGCGATCGCCCTCGCGGGCCTGCTGGTCGGCCATCAAGGCGGCTTCCGAAGCCTGTTCGGCATTGCGTGCCACTTCGTGCACGGTGGCAGTCATCTGGTTCATCGCAGTCGCCACCTGGTCGGTTTCGACCTTCTGGTTGTTGACCCCGGCGCTGGTCTGTTCTGTCACCGCCGACAGCTCCTCGGCAGCGCTGGCGATCTGCGTCACGCCGTCGCCAATGCCGCCGATCAGTTCACGCAAACCTTGGGTCATGCGATGCATGCTGGCCTGCAATTGGCCCAGCTCGTCGCGGCGTTGTACCTGCAGGCTCTGGGTCAGGTCTCCACTGGCCACACGCTCTGCGGCGCGCAGTGTTTGGCGCAGCGGGATGATGATTTGCCGGGTAATGGCCCAGGCGGCCAGCAGGCCAAGGGCCAGTGCCAGCACGGTGGCAACCGTGAGCAGTGTTTTGGCCTGCGCGGCAGCGGCATCGCGCACCTCGGTTTGCGAAGCGGTCATCATCTGGCTGGCCTGCAGCAGTACCGTGCCTTGTTCAACCATGCGTTGCAGCGCTTGCTCGCTGGCGAGCTGGGCATTGCCGAACTGGGTCACCGCATCGCGGTAGCCGCCCATGGCTGTGGCGGCATCATCCAGGCTGGCAGCATGTTCGGCTGGCACTTTGGCCGGCAGTGCACGCAGCTCGGCCAAGGCCTGGTCGATGGCCTTCAGTGCCGTTTGCTGGTAATCGGCATTGCCGCTGTAGGTGTAGCCACGCACCTGGAAACGCGCTTGTTGCAGCAGGGAGCTGACGTCCACCGCGTGCTGGTACTGGTTGATGTCAGCGCCTTGCAGCAGGCTACGCTGTACGCGGCCTATCAAATCCACGGCCTTATCGGCGCTGCTACCCAGTACATCACGGCTGGCTTCGCGGCGTTGGTCGGCCTGCTTCAGCTCGTTGAATGCCTGCTGGTAGATGCGCACTGCCTCGCGTTGCTGTTCGAGGCGTTGGCGATCGGCGGGTTGTTCGATCTGGCCAAGCATCAGCTGCACCTGGCGATCGAGGTTGCTCAGGGCTTTTTCCAGTTCTGCCAGCGAAGCGTCGTCGCGGCGGCGATCGTACTGCTGGCGGGCGATGCGCAATTCCTGGGTGTATTGCTGGATGACCGAGATGTTTCCCAGTTTGTCGCCACGGTCGATGATGCTGTCCATGCCGTGCCAGCCGGTCAGGGTAATCGCCAAGGTCAACAGAAGCACCAGGCCGAAACCCAGCCCCAGTTTGCGATTGACGCTCACATTGCCCAGCGATTGGGCTAACCATTGATACATGTTCGACTCCCCGGCGGCTTGGCAGCACAAATAATTGTATTGTTGCCAAGGCCATCGGCCCGGGAGGGGGAAACTTGATGGGCGAAGAAGGGGTGTTTGTGTCAGAAAATACGCGAAAGCAGCGCGGTGACGGCGGTCTCCACCCGCAAGATGCGATCACCCAGCTGTACCGGCGCCAGGCCTGCCTTGCCCAGCAGGTCGACCTCGTAGGGGATCCAGCCACCCTCAGGGCCGATGGCCAGGGTAACGGCTTGTTCTACGGCGCGCGGACAGGCTGGGTAAGGGCCGGGGTGGCCGACCAGGCCTAGGGTGCCGGCGGCGATGGTGGGCAGGCGGTCTTCGACAAAAGGCTTGAAGCGCTTTTCGATGATCACCTCGGGCAGCACGGTGTCACGCGCCTGTTCCAGGCCCAGGATCAGGTTCTCGCGAATGGTGTCGGGCTGCAGAAAGGGCGTTTGCCAGAAGCTTTTCTCGACCTTGTAGCTGTTCAGCAGGATCAGCCGCGGCACGCCCAGCGTGGCCACGGTCTGGAACAGCCGTCGCAGCATTTTTGGACGAGGCACCGCCAGCACCAGGGTCAGCGGCAGCTTGGCCGGTGGCTGCTGGTCGAAGGCCACTTCAAGTTCGGCTTCGTGCTTTTCCAGGCGCAGCACCGTGGCCTTGCCCATCAGGCCGTTGATACGGCCCACGCGCAGGTTGTCGCCCACTGCCACGCGGTGGATTTCCTGCATATGGGTGAAGCGCCGATCAGCAAGAACGACGCGGTTGGCCGAGACGAAGTCGGCCTCTTCAAGAAGCAACAGGTTCACGGTTGGGTCGCTGGTGGCTGGTCGTTATGGTCGTCGGCGGTTTCGTCGTGGGCGGTGCGCTTGCGGATCAGGCTGCCGCACAGCACGCCGATCTCGAACAGCAGCCACATGGGCACGGCCAGCAGGGTCTGGGAGAAGATGTCCGGTGGGGTGAGGACCATGCCGACCACGAAGCAGCCGATGATCACATACGGGCGGACTTTCTTCAGGTACTTCACGTCGACCACGCCGATCCACACCAGCAGCACCACCGCCACTGGGATTTCGAAGGCCACGCCAAAGGCGAAGAACAGCGTCATCACGAAGTCGAGGTAGCTTGCGATGTCGGTCATCATCGAAACGCCTTCTGGCGTGGCGCTGGCGAAGAAACCGAAGATCAGCGGGAATACCAGGAAATAGGCGAATGCCATGCCGGCATAGAACAGGAAGATGCTCGACACCAACAGTGGAATGGCGATGCGCTTTTCATGGCGGTACAGCCCTGGCGCGATAAAACCCCAGATCTGCTGAAGGATGAACGGGATGGCCAGGAACAGCGAGACGATCATGGTCAGCTTGAACGGCGTGAGGAACGGCGAGGCCACATCGGTGGCGATCATCGTTGCATTGGCCGGCAAGTGCTCGCGCAGTGGCGCGGAAACCAGTGTGTAGATCTGCTGGGCGAAGGAGAACAGCCCGGCAAAGATCAGGAAAATGACGGCAACGCAGCGCAGCAGGCGGGTGCGCAGTTCGGTCAGGTGCGAAACCAGCGGCATTGGCTGGTCGTGTTCCGGATTCTCGCTCATGGGGCTCGCGGCGGTTGAGGCGGTTCAGACGGTGCGGCCGGGGCAGCGGGTGCTTCGACCGGCCTGGCTTCGAGCCCGGCAGGTGGCTGCACGCTGGCCGTGGTGACCGGCGGCTGCGCGGGTGGCGTCATTGGGTTGAGGATACGCTTGGCTTCCTCTTCCATCTGCAGGATGTGCTCGTTATGCAGTTGGCGGCGGATGTCGTCGGCGCCTATTTCGCGCTCCACTTCCATCTTGATGCTGTTGAAGCTGCGTTTGAGCCGGCCGATCCACAGCCCTGCCGTGCGCGCGGCACCCGGCAGGCGCTCGGGGCCGAGCACCAGCAGGGCGACCAGGCCGACGAGCAGCAGCTCGCTGAAACTCATGCCGAACATGGGTCAGTCTTTCCGCTGCGGCTCTTGGACCGGGTGGGCCTGGCCTTCGATGGTGTGGCCTTGCTGCGGCTGCGCGGTGTTTTGCACCGGTGGCACAGGCTGCGCAGGCGGCGGAGTCTGCTCGGCCGGCTTGGTCTCTTCTTCGTTCATGGCCTTGCGGAAGCCCTTGATCGACTCGCCCAGGTCGCTGCCGAAGTTCTTCAGCTTCTTGGTGCCGAACACCAGGACCACGACGACCAGCAGGACGATCCAGTGTTTCCAGTCAAAGATACCCATTTCGTACTCCTGAAAATTGTGTGTACAGCATATCGATGTGGCAACCCGGCGCCTGTGGGAGCGGGCGTCCCCGATAAAACATCAGGCAGATGGCTGGCGTGCGGCCTTTTCATCATGCCCGGAAAGCCCGAAGCGGCGTTCCAGTTCATCCAGCACGGCTTGCGGATGCTGGCCCAGCGCGCTGAGCATCACCAGGCTATGAAACCACAGGTCGGCGGTTTCGTAGATGACATCGCTGTAATCCTTGCTGATCTGGGCATCCTTGGCCGCAATGATCGTTTCGACCGACTCTTCGCCGAGCTTTTCAAGGATCTTGTTCAGGCCCTTGTGGTACAGGCTGGCCACGTAGGAGCTGTCAGGCGCCGCTTGCTTGCGTTCTTCAAGCACTTCGGCCAGGCGGTTGAGGGTGTCGCTCATGTCAGTGTCCTGCGCTGTAGATGGCATCCGGGTCCTTCAGGACCGGGTCGACGATTTTCCACTGGCCGTCTTCATAGACGCGGTAGAAGCAGCTTTCACGACCGGTATGGCAGGCGATGTGGCCCAGTTGCTCGACCATCAGGATGATCACGTCGGCGTCACAGTCCAGGCGCAACTCATGCAGTTTTTGCACATGCCCGGACTCCTCGCCTTTACGCCACAGCTTGCCACGCGAACGCGACCAGTAGATGGCACGCTGCTCGGCGGCGGTCAGGGCCAGCGATTCACGGTTCATCCAGGCCATCATCAGCACGCGTCCGGTCTTGTGGTCCTGGGCGATCGCCGGTACCAGGCCATCGCTGTTCCACTTGATCTCGTCCAGCCAGTCTTTCATCGTCGACTCCAAAGCGGGCCCGCTCCTGTGCCGGGCCCTTTGCGCTAGTGTGCCAGCCACAGGCGCGGCTGGCTATTGGCGCACGATCAGGTAAAGGCCCGCAGCCAGCATCAACCAGGCTGGCCAGGCGGCCGGGGCGGCCAGGCTGGCGGTTTCGGCAGCGCCTGCGGCCAAGACTGCGCCACCGCCAAGCAGGCCGGCACCCAGCAGGCGCAGCGCCCAGCGGTCGCCCTGGCGGCGCCGTTCCGGCAATTGTGGATCGTGCAGGTGAGGCTGCGACAGGCGTTCGAGCAGGTCGCGGGTCATGCCGGCCAGGTGCGGCAGTTGCTCTACCTGGCTGTGCAGGTTGCCGAACACGGCCTTGGGGCTATAGCGGTCGCGCATCCAGCGTTCGAGGTACGGCTTGGCGGTGCTCCACAGGTCCAGCTCGGGGTACAGCTGACGGCCCAGGCCTTCGATGTTGAGCAGGGTTTTCTGCAGCAATACCAGCTGTGGCTGCACTTCCATGTTGAAGCGCCGTGCAGTCTGGAACAGGCGCATCAGCACCTGGCCGAAGGAAATATCTTTTAACGGTTTCTCGAAGATCGGCTCGCACACGGTGCGAATCGCTGCTTCGAACTCGTTGACCTTGGTGTTTGCCGGCACCCAGCCCGAGTCGATGTGCAACTGGGCGACGCGGCGGTAGTCACGCTTGAAGAACGCAAACAGGTTGCGCGCCAGGTAGTCCTGGTCCTCGGCGGTGAGGCTGCCGACGATGCCGCAGTCGATGGCAATGTACTGCGGGCTCCACGGTTTGACCGTGCTGACGAAGATGTTGCCGGGGTGCATGTCGGCATGGAAGAAGCTGTCGCGGAACACCTGGGTGAAGAACACTTCCACGCCGCGCTCGGCCAGCAGCTTCATGTCGGTGCGCTGGTCGGCCAAGGTGGCCATGTCGGTCACCGGTACGCCGTAGATGCGCTCCATCACCAGCACCTTGGGGCGGCACAGGTCCCAGTACACCTGGGGCACGTACATCAGCTCGGAGTCTTCGAAGTTGCGCCGCAGCTGGCTGGCGTTGGCAGCCTCGCGCAGCAGGTCGAGCTCGTCGTAGATGGTTTTTTCGTAGTCGCCGACGATTTCCACCGGGTGCAGGCGACGGGCATCCGCCGAGGCGCGTTCGGCGGCCTTGGCGATCAGGAACAGCCAGGCCAGGTCCTGGGCGATGACCGGCTTCAGGCCCGGGCGCACCACCTTGACCACCACCTCTTCGCCGGTTTTCAGGCGTGCGGCGTGCACCTGGGCCACCGAGGCCGAGGCCAGAGGCTCGACGTCGAAGCGGTTGAACACCTCGCCGACCTTCGCACCGAGCTGTTCCTCGATCAAGGCCACGGCTTGTTTCGGGTCGAACGGTGGCACACGGTCCTGCAACAGCATCAGCTCGTCGGCGATGTCGGGGGGCAGCAGGTCGCGGCGGGTGGACAGCAACTGGCCGAACTTGATGAAGATCGGCCCCAGGTCTTGCAGTGCCAGGCGCAGGCGCGCGCCACGGCTGAGTTCGGTGGGCTTGCGTGGCAGCCAGCGCCACGGCATCAACAGGCGCAGGCTGGCCAGCCACCAGGGCAGCAAGGGCTGGTCGAACAGCAGGTCATCGAGGCGGTAGCGGATCACCACACGCTGGATGCGAAAAAGACGTCGGACGGCGAGCAGCTTCATGCGTTATCGCTGGTATCAAGGGATCGGGAGAGGCGCCTGAGGCGCGCTTCGAGGCGTTCTGTATCAAGCTTCAAGGCATCGAGCTCGCTGAAGGCGGCTTCGGCCTCGCGCTTGCCGACCAGGGTACGGGATTCTTCGGCCAGGTATTCGGACAGGTTCTGGCTGAACCGTGCCAGGCCTTGGCGAGTCCAGCGAGCGCGCAGGCGGATATGGCCGGCCAGCATTGCCGTGGCGACCGGGCCAAGCCAGCGTTGCAGCTCGTGCTCCCAGTCCAGCTCCAGGTCCTGCAGCACACCGAACAGGTCGAGCAGTACGGCGCTGTCGCCGTGCAGTTCGACCTGCGGGCTGTGCAGCACGGCGGTCTTGTCCTTGGCCAGGGCCAGTTGCGCCAGGCTACCGGCGGGGGCGCGCAGGCTGCAATCGACCTCACCCTGCCAATGGGCGGCGAGCATCAGGCCCTCCTCATCGGGCAGGATGAACACCTGCAGGGCCGGTTGGCGGCAGTCGATCTCGATGACCTTGCCTTCCAGCGCGGCCAGCCGCGGCAGGGCCGTGCTGTCCAGGTGCAGGACGCGGTTCAGGCCATGTTCGACGCTGGCGAGCAGCCCGGCCAGCAACATCAGGGCTTGATCCCCCGGTGCACGGCAACGATGCCGCTGGTCATGTTGTGGTAGGTGACGCGGTCGAAACCGGCCTCGACCATCATGCTCTTCAGGGTTTCCTGGTCCGGGTGCATGCGGATCGACTCGGCGAGGTAACGGTAGCTCTCGGCGTCATTGGTGATCAGCTTGCCAGCCAGCGGCATGAAGGCGAACGAGTAGGCGTCGTAGGCCTTGGACATCAGCTTGTTGGTCGGCTTGGAGAACTCCAGGATCAACAGGCGGCCACCGGGCTTGAGCACGCGCAGCATCGAACGGATGGCGGCGTCCTTGTGGGTGACGTTGCGCAGGCCGAAAGCGATGGTCACGCAGTCGAAGTGGTTGTCCGGGAACGGCAGCTTTTCAGCGTCGGCCTGGACGAACTCGATGTTGCCGGCCACGCCACGGTCAAGCAGGCGGTCACGGCCAACCTTGAGCATCGAATCGTTGATGTCGGCCAGCACCACCTGCCCGGTCGGCCCGACAAGACGCGAGAACTTGGCCGCCAGGTCACCGGTACCGCCGGCGATGTCCAGCACGCGGTTGCCGCTGCGCACGCCCGACAGCTCGATGGTAAAGCGCTTCCACAGGCGGTGCATGCCGCCGGAAAGCACGTCGTTCATCAGGTCGTACTTGGCTGCTACCGAGTGGAACACTTCGGCGACTTTCTTCGCTTTCTGGCTTTCAGGCACGTCCTGGTAGCCGAAATGGGTGGTGGGTTCGGCGTGGTCGCCTTTGCGCTGGTCGTTCATATCGCTTCACCGAAAAAAATTACCGCCATTCTAGGGCGAACGGGCGGATTTGTCTTGGCGGGGTGTGCCAGTGGGCAGGGGCGGGCATAATGCGCATTATGTCTACATCTTCAGGAACGCCCGCATGACCCAGATCAGCGTCGAACGCAAACACTCCCTCGGCCGTGATGCCGCCCGCGCCAAGGCCGAAGCGCTGGTCGACAAGCTCAGCCGCGAGTACGACCTCAAGGCCACCTGGAACGGTGACCGGGTTGACGTTGCGCGCAGTGGCGCCAATGGCAGTGTGCACATTGGCGACGACAGCATCCGTGTCGAATTGAAGCTGGGCATGATGCTGTCGATGATGAGCGGCACCATCAAGGGTGAGATCGAGCGGGCGCTGGACAAGGCCCTGGCCTGAGCCAGAGCCGCTCTCAGATTACTGCGGCGCGTCCGCCGGAAAGGGAATGATGCCAATCACCTGCTCCAGGCGCAGATCGCCGCGGTAGATCGCGATGCGCTCGTGTGCGTCTGCGGCCTGCTCGAGCATGGCCTTTCGGCCCCTTACGCCTGCATCCCAGAATTTGAGGTGGCCCTTGACGAAGTCATGCCCCCTCGCTTCGAGGCTGGGGTAGTGAAAATGCGCCTCCCACAGTACCCGCTGTGGCGCTTGCACATTGCGAATCTCGTAGACGTCGAGGTAATCATTGGCGTGACGTAGCTGCCGGCGAATCACGGTCTGCCTGATCCGAATCCGCTTCTGCTCAGCCAGGAAGCGAAGGGCCTTGCCGTCGGGATGGCGGGTGTTCAGATACGCGTCGGTGAGCAGCCGAAGCCTTTCGTGATGGACGCGGTCTACCGCTGCCCGAAGGAGATCGACCAGGCTGGAGTCCAGTGGATTGTTCAGCTCGGTCAGTTGTTGCTGCACTTCGCGCATGTCACCTGCCGGCCATTCCAGAAAGTCGGCCAGGCTGTTGGGCTCATCGGCATAGTGCGCGGCGAAGGCAATTTTCCCATCCACCTCTGCCAGCAGGCGGCTTGCGCGCTGGCGCAGCTGTGCCCGGTCGTACTGGGCCGGCCGCGCTTGCTCAGGTACGGCATGCCACACCCCGTCGCGTTGCGCGAAACTGCCGGCAGGCTCCTGGTTGAATGCACTGCGCTGGATGGCCCGATTGCCCATTTGGTCGATTTCCACCAGCAGCGGTCGACCTCGGTCAACACGGATGACCCGGCGCCTGATCGTTGCGGGGCGATGGTAGGGCGCTGGCGAGGGGGGACTGATGCCGCTGTCGAGGTTGGTCAGGGTCGCGCTCAGTTGCTGCTCCGTGATCTGGGTAATGCTGGACAGTTCGCGTATGTATTCGTCCAGCACGTCAGCGACCAGCGCAGGCGAGTCCAGTGTCCTCATGTATTGGGCGCGATCCAGCACGGTACGGTATTTCTGAAGGATATCCTCAAGCAGTTCGGCTTTGACCTGGGCCGTCTCTTCGGTGGCTGCCAGCCCGTCGTGGCTCCAAACCGTACGGCTGAATTCGATGCCGCTGAGCGGCGCGCGCATCGCAAGCAAATGCTCGGCCGTGTCCGCAGAGAGCCGGGTCTTGTCCACGGCGAGGTAGGCCAGGTCACTGAGCAGCTGGGCCCGAATGACCAGTGTCGAATACGTCCTGCGTCGAATGGTCTGGGCGAGTTTCGTGGCTTTATTGGGAAAATCGATCTTGGGGTCCTGCAGTGCTTGCGCGAGGGTCCGGTCCAGCCGCTGGCTGACGACAAGCAGGCGGCGGCTGGCCTGGCTAGAATTGCGTACCCGTTCGCGATAATCGAGGTATTGCTGTATCTGCTCGGCAGTCTCTGGAACGCGGGGCAGCCCGATGGACTGTGCGCTCAGTGCCTGGTGGTCGACCTGCTCCAGCAAGCGGCGGCACAACAGCATGTCGTTTTCGATGGCTGCACCGTACCAATTGCCGTATCGGCGTCGGTTCGGGGCTCGGGTGTCGAATTTGCTGAACCGTGGTTCGGCCATCTCCTTGAATACTTCGATATTCCCGTGCAGCAGCGTGCTCTGCCGTTCCAGGTACAGCGCGGATGCCCTGATTTCCGGTAAGTGGCGTAGGCGCTGGGCTTTGAGTGCCTGCACCTGAAGCTGCAAGGCTGGCGGCGGGGTAGCGCGCTCATGTGCAGGTAATGCATCGATAGCCAGGCTGTATTCCAGCGCGAGGTCGTCATAAGCCTGCAGTTGTACTTGGCTGCGCTCCATCAGTGGTGCCATCTGATTCAGCGCTTGTTGGTTAGCCGTGGCGGTTGCGCTCAACGTGTCGAACCGCTGGCGGTTTTCCGCGTTGATGGATTGCCTGTTCCTTGGCATGCCGCCAAAGAGGGTCAGATTCAAAGTCCATTGGCCATGCCAGCGCGTCAACCAGGGGCCTTTCTGGCGTTCACGACCCACGATATGGTAGCCGTCCGGGGCGCCATTCCATTGGGACACCCATTCGCTGCTGCTCGGCTCTGGGCCGATGATCTGCATGCCGTTCCAGGTCTCGATGACCTCATAGACGTCATCGCCCAGCTTGACGTAGTAACGGCCGGCGATATTGAACAACCCACGCAAACGGCCCTTTGTCAGTGGCGCGTGCCCTTCGAGTGGCTGCGAGGCTTGCAACTGGGCCATTGCCTGGCGTTCCTGTACCGACAGGTTGCTCAGGCGCTGCTCGTCATGCCAGCTTTCTACACGAACGCGCGTGGGCTGCGGCGCCTCGACGGGGGCCTGCCACGGTTTCTCCTGTGGCTGCTCGAGCGCTGGGGGCGGGGATTCTTCCTTCGGCGCAGGGCCTGAAAAACGCAACGTAGTGGCCGCTTCGCTGTTGGCAGGTGGCGTTGCGGGGCGATGCGCAAGGAGCAAGGCCAGGTTGGTGAGAAGGTCTATGGCGGCGACGATCTTATCGTCACCGCTGCGCTTGATCAGCGCCTCCACGTCTTCCTTGGCCGCCGACAGCGCCACGACCAGCCATAGCAGGGTGGTCATCGGGCCATGCCAAAGCTGGGTGACGGTATTGAAGATCGCCCAGGCAGCCTCCTTCACCAAAGCCCGCACTTCCTGGGCATTTGAGACGCTGTTGCTGGCTGAGGCCAATAACATGGTGTCGATGCGGGCGTTGAACAGGTGGATGTCCAGATCATCCGTCCAGGCCTGGAACGAGGCCTGAACCGGGCGTGTTAGGCGTTGCAAGAGACCGTCCAGCAGCTCGACCGGCACATTGAGCAGGTGCATCAGTTTGGTAATGTTCGGGTGCAGGTGCGGGTGCTTGAAGCCGTCGTTCTGGTAAATCGGACGCGCGGCATCGTCGAGCCAGGCCAATACGCTCTCTTGCAGTTCGCCCCTGCTGCGGATTGCGTCCATCAGCAATTCGAGGGTCGGAAATTCCTGCAACGTTCTGTCGGCATAGAAGGGGCGGTACAAGACCCAGCTGCCGCTTGCCGGTATTTCGATGATGAACATTCCGTGCACCACATCGCTTGCCGAAGCGCCAGGCGCGCAAAGGAACGCCAGGGGGGCGACGCGCAGAAGGTCCGCGCGATTGTCCATGCCCTGGCAGAAGCTGAGCATTGCCTGGCTTGCCGTTTCGCCAAGCTGTCGCTCGATCTTGGCCTTCAGGGTGCTGAACCGAAGGGCGTAACGCCACTCCCTGGCATGTTGCCTGATTCGTTCGGACCTGCGCGGTTCGGTTCTGACTTGATCTTGCAGGTAAGTGGGGTAGTGACCGCCGATATCGACCTGATGAATCAGCGCCCTGATCTGCTCGATGCTTAGCCAGTCCTTCACGGGCGAGCCATCCTCGAAACTGAGCCCGGTCATCACCTCGCCAGCCTCAAGGCGCAGGCGGGAGATCGCCAGGTCGGTCAGGGGCTCCGTGCGCAAGAACAGTGACTGCCCTTGTGTGCCGGCGCCGATGATGGCCTGGGAAATGCGGATGTGCACCTTGTTCGGGTCGTGTACCGCCTTGTCTGGGTAGCGGGTCTGCAGGGTCTCACGCAAGCGGCGAGCGGCGTAATCACGGATATCTTCGACATCGCCCAGCGATGTGCAGCCCTTCGACCGACCTTGGTTCGCCGCCAGATCGAGCAGTGCAGTGTGATAGGCGTAGCGGTCCTCAGCGCTGGCATTGAGCAGCCATCGCGGTGGGCTGACAGCGGGTGCAGTTCGTTCCTGCGAAGGCAGGTCGAAGAAGTAAGCTGACGGGTCGCTCACCTGGCGCAGTTGTCGCTCCAGCTCGTCGACGGTTGCCAGGCTACCAAGACGCAGGCGTCCGATGTCGTCAAGGATATCGTTCAGCAGCTGCCTGGCCTGGAAGGCGAAAGGGCGTCCGATCACCGGTGTGTGCGCCCAGGACAACGCTTCGAAGCGATAGCGTTGCGCTAGCTGCCGTTGCAGCGCGGTGGCAAAGCTGGGCAGGTCGACATGGCGACGAACCGAACCGCAGGGCTTGCATTGCAGAACCAGGTTGCGGTTGCCACTTGTGGTGATGAGCAATAGATCCGGTAGGGTAACGGTGTGTGCCCCGCCATCCGTTTCGAGCGTGACTTGTATCGCCTCGACAGCCAGGCTCTCGAATACCCCGTCGAGCAGTGCGTACATTGCAGCTTTTTCATCATCTGCCAGGCCTTGGCCAGGGAGGTTCTCGAGCAATGCGGCCTTGATGGTGTGTTCCAGCCAGAGCATGCGCGAGACTTGGCTGTCTTCGTCGAGCCCGTTCCAGAAGCCGATCTGGGCTTGCTGGAAGGCGGGTATCAACGCACCAAGCACTGTATCGAAGTCATCGTTGAGCTTCGTCAGGTCCGGGGTGATTTCGGGTTGGCGGAGGTTGTCCGGGCCTTGCTGCTGAATTTGAAACACATGGGGTGGGCTGATGCTCAGCTTGTCTGCGGCGCTTAGTTGCACAGGTTCCTTGGCCAGAAAATGCCTGAGAAGCTCGTCCGGCAGCCCGCTCTGACGTGGGAGATCACCTGTGCTGGCCGGTGCATGCAGGATGACGAAAGGATCGAGCGATGTGATGTGAGGGTGGTTGCGGTGCAACCATGGATACCGGTCGCTGAAAGTCTGGAATGCTTCTTTTGATAAAACGTCCCGCAGGCTGGGTCGTTTGGAGAAACAGGCTGCCACGCTTTGCTTGAACGTCAGCCTGGGTGGGTTTGCTACAGCAGTCATGGCGTCGATGTCCGTGAGGTGAAGCCTGCGACGCTAGCGCTATGGTCAACGGGGCTTGCGGTATATAGATGCGACAACGACGACCTTAGGGTGAGGTTTCTAATTTTCTTCCCTACCTTAATGCTCAAGCCCAGCCTCCATGGGCGGTTTTCCACCACTCATGAGCATGAGGTACACAGCATGGCCAAAGTGATTGTGAAGAAAAAAGACGAAGCCCTGGGCACGCTTGGCGAGGTGCGCGGCTATGCGCGCAAGATCTGGCTGGCCGGTATCGGCGCCTACGCCCGCGTCGGTCAGGAAGGCTCTGACTACTTCAAAGAGCTGGTCAGGGCGGGTGAAAGTGTCGAGACGCGCGGCAAGAAGCGCATCGACAAAGAGCTCGATGCCGCCAACCACCAGCTTGACGAAGTCGGTGAAGAAGTGAGCCGCGTACGCGGCAAGGTAGAAATTCAACTCGACAAGATCGAAAAAGCTTTCGACGCACGGGTCGGTCGCGCCTTGAATCGCCTGGGTATTCCGTCTAAACATGACGTTGAGGCGTTGTCGACCAAGCTTGAACAGTTGCATGAGCTGCTTGAGCGCGTCGCGCACAAACCATAAGGAGAGCAGGATGGCTGGCAAGAAGAACACCGAAAAAGAAGGCAGCTCCTGGGTCGGCGGGATCGAGAAATACTCCCGCAAGATCTGGCTGGCGGGGCTGGGTATCTATTCGAAGATCGACCAGGACGGCCCGAAGCTGTTCGACTCGCTGGTGAAGGATGGCGAGAAGGCCGAGAAGCAGGCGAAAAAGACGGCTGAAGATGTTGCCGAGACTGCCAAGTCTTCGACCACTTCGCGGGTGTCAGGCGTGAAGGACCGTGCGCTGGGCAAGTGGAGCGAACTTGAAGAAGCCTTCGACAAGCGCCTTAACAGCGCCATCTCGCGCCTTGGCGTGCCGAGCCGCAACGAGATCAAGGCACTGCACCAGCAGGTGGACAGCCTGACCAAGCAGATCGAGAAGCTGACCGGTGCTTCGGTTACGCCGATTTCGTCGCGCGCTGCAGCAACCAAGCCGGCTGCAAGCAAGGCTGCGGCCAAGCCACTGGCCAAGGCAGCAGCCAAGCCTGCGGCGAAAACGGCGGCGGCCAAACCTGCTGGCAAAACCGCAGCGGCCAAACCCGCAGCCAAAACCGCAGCGGAAAAACCTGCAGCTAAGCCAGCAGCCAAGCCTGCAGCGGCCAAACCTGCGGCAGCCAAGAAACCTGCGGTGAAGAAAGCTCCAGCCAAACCGGCAGCGGCCAAACCAGCAGCACCAGCTGCCAGCGCTGCGCCTGCAGCGACCACAGCACCGGCAACTGCCGCCACCCCGGCCAGCAGCACGCCATCGGCACCGACTGGCACCGGTACCCTGATCTGATACTGCGTCGCTTTCTTCGCGGGCTCGCCCGCTCCCACAGGTACAGCGCAGATCCGAACATCAGCGCAGACCCTGTGGGAGCGGGCATGCCCGCGAAGGCCCCACCACGGATCTGCTCGGCCTACCCCTCCAGGTACTTCACTGCCAGCTGCTCCGCCGCCGCCCGGGCCTGGGCCTGCAGATGCGGCGCCACCAGCATCATCACCTGATACACCACGATCCCCACATCCCCCTCGCGCCCCAGCACACGCTGGTAATCCAGCGAGAACATCAGCGTCAGTGTGATCTGCTCAACCAGTTGCCCCAGCGCCTGGGTATCACTCTCTACCAGCCCCTGGCTCTTGAGGCTGGCCAACAGCGCCGCCAGCGTGCGTTTGATTGCATTGATCAGGCTGCGCATGCCTCGGGCGAGTTTGGGCAGGCGCCCGGTCAGGTTGGACAGGTCCTGGAACAGGAAGCGGTACTGAGCCATGCGCTCGACGATCAAGTGCAGAAACAGCCAGTAATCCTCTGCGTCCAGCCGCACCTCCAGCGGTGGGTCCAGCAACGGCATCAACGCTTCTTCAAAACGCTCGAACAAGCCCAGTACCAAGGGCTCCTTGCCATGGAAGTGGTAGTACAGGTTGCCTGGGCTGATGCCGAGTTCGTTGGCAATTTCCAGAGTGGATACGTTGGGTTCGCCCTGCTGGTTGAACAACTGCAGGGCGCATTCAAGGATACGGTCGCGGGTTTTCATCCAGTCAGCAGCTCATCGGGTCAGCACGTAGGTGCCTGGCGCGGGGCCCAGCGGTGGATAAGTGGCGTTGCCCAGTTCAGTGCGCGGCGCCTTGAGCAGGCCGGAGCGGGCGGTGATCCACTCCAGCCACAATGGCCACCAGCTGCCTTCGCTGCGCTTGGCGTCGTGGAACCAGGCGCGTGGGTCGCTGCTCAGCTTGGGGTTGGCCAGGTAGTAGGCCTTCGGGTTGCCTGGCGGGTTGATGATGCTCTGGATATGCCCGCTGTTGGCCAGCACGAAGCGCCGCTCGCCACCCAGCAGCAAGGCCGAGCGGTACACCGCGTCCCATGGTGTGATGTGGTCGTTGCTGCCGGCCACGGTAAAGCTGTCGATATTGACCTGCTGCAGGTCGATCGGCGTCCCGCACACCTCCAGCCCGGACGCATAGGTCAACGGGTTGAGCTTGAAAAACTCCAGCAGGTCGCCATGCAGCGCGGCGGGCAGGCGCGTGCTGTCGGCATTCCAGTACAGGATGTCGAACGCCGGCGGTGTCTTGCCGAGCAGGTAGTTGTTGACCCAGTAGTTCCAGATCAGGTCGTTGGGCCGCATCCAGGCGAAGATCCGCGCCACTTCGCCACCGTCCAGCACGCCACGCTGATAGGAGCGTCGCTTGGCCGCTTCGATGGTCTGCTCATCGGCGAACAGGCTGGCCGGGCTTTCGAACTTGCTGTCCAGCAAGCTGACCAGATACGTGGCACTGCGCACCCGGCGCAATTGCTTCTTGGCTTGCAGATGGCCTTGCAGTGCGGCCATGGTCAGGCCGCCGGCACAGGCACCCATCAGGTTGGGGTCGCGGTTGCCGCTGATACTGCGGCAGGCATTGAGCGCTTCCTCCAGGGCTTGCACATAGCTGGAAAGGCCCCATTCACGGTGGCGTGGGTCGGGGTTGCGCCAGCTGACCATGAACACCTGCAAGCCGCTTTTGAGCATGTACTGGACGAAGCTGTTGGTAGTACTGAGGTCGAAGATGTAGAACTTGTTGATCTGAGGCGGCACGACCAGCAGTGGGCGTGCGTGCTGCTTTTCGCTCATCGGCGAGTACTGGATCAGCTCCAGCAGCTCGTTGCGAAATACGACTGCGCCAGGGGTTGCGGCCAGGTTGACTCCCACTTCGAAGGCGCGCTCGTCCACCTGGCGCGGCAGCCCATCGTTGTGACGCAGGTCGTCGAGCAGGTGGGCCACGCCGCGCACCAGGCTCTGGCCGCCGGTGTTGAACAGCTCTTTGACCGCCAGCGGATTGAGCAGTGAGTTGCTGGGCGCCAGCGCATCGTTGATCAGGTTGAACAGGAAGTGGGCGCGGGCTCGATCATCGTCGTTCAAATGGCTTTCATCGATCCACTGGCGTGTCTGCTTCTGCCAGGCCAGATAGGCCTGCAGGCCGCGGCGGTAGAACGGGTTCTGGCTCCAGGTCGGGTCACTGAAGCGTGCGTCACGCGGGTTCGGCTGGTAGGGCGTGTCCCCCAGCATCACCCGCCCCAACTGCCCGCCAAGCGCCAGCAGATGATGCGCGGTATGCAGCGGGTGGCGCAGGCCGTGACGGCCGACGTTACGCAGCGTGGAAAGCAGGTCGCGGCCGCGAAGGCCGAGGATCGCGTTCTGCACGTTCATGCCGGTGGCGGGGAGCGTTCTCGATCCTTTGGCCGGTTTGTCTGTCATGGCAACACTCCCTCGTCTGATCCATTTCCCTGTCAGGCCGCAGCTGTTTCACCCCCCCGAGGCCGGACGGGGATGCATGACCGCACGCTGACGTTCTTCCTGCAGGAACTTCATGATGATCGGGGCGACGGCTTCGGCACGGGTGATCAGGAACAGATGTCCGTCGTCGATAATGTGTAGCTGGGCATTGGGAATCCGCCAGGCCAGCAGGCGCATGTTGATCAGCGGGATCAACGGGTCGTCGTCGCCGGCCAGTACCAGGGTGGGCTGCCGGATCTTGTGCAGCCAGTGGATGCTGGTCCAGCCCAGCCCGGCGAACAGCTGCCAGTAGTAGCCCAGCTTGCCGCCGGAGCGCACCTTGGCGGCATGGTGCATGGCCAGGTCGGGGTCACGTCGGAAGCCGCCGCCATAGATCATCGGCGCAATGCGGATGACATGCGATGGCTGCACGTAACGCCGGGGGCTGGCCATCATCCACAGCACCTTGGGCTTGCCTGGCACCATTACCGCACCGGCAGCGGTGGCGGCCAGCACCAGCTTCTTGCAGCGCTCGGGGTAATCGTGAGCAAACTGCTGGGCCAGGGCGCCGCCCCAGGACACGCCGATGACGTTGACCTGGCCGTAGTCGAGGTAGTCGAGCATCCGCGCGGTCAGCTTGGCCAACCCAGGGAAGCGGTACGGGTTGCGTGGCGTAGACGAGCCGCCGACCCCGGGCACATCGAAGGCGATGACTTCCAGGTCCGGGTCAAGTGCATCGATGAACGGGAACACCAGCTCGAGGTTGGCGCCGATGCCGTTGAAGATCAGCAACGGCGTCAGGTGCGGCTTGCCGGGGCGAACAGCGGTGCGGATG
The DNA here is from genome assembly GCF_058795575.1 of Pseudomonas sp. GW823-FHT05G12. Taxonomy (NCBI): domain Bacteria; kingdom Pseudomonadati; phylum Pseudomonadota; class Gammaproteobacteria; order Pseudomonadales; family Pseudomonadaceae; genus Pseudomonas; species Pseudomonas sp. GW823-FHT05G12. The sequence goes on along the minus strand of NZ_CM179501.1, from coordinate 5,585,787 downwards.
GACTGGTTGTCCAGCTCGACGGTCCTGAAAATATAGGGTTGCGGCATGCACGTGACTCTTGGGTGAAGTAAACACCGTGGCGCCGTGCAGGCCGCCACGGCGCTGTAACTCAACGCTCGTGAACGTAGGTGCCTGGGGAGGCTTCGCCGGCGGCATAGGTACGGTTGCCCAGGCGGGTCGGTGCCTTTTTCAGCGCGCCGGCACGCTCGCCCAGCCAACTCTGCCAGTGCAACCACCAGGAGTCTGCATGCTTGATGGCATTTTCCTGCCAGGCCACCGGGTCACCCGGGCGATCGGCACCGGTCATGAAACGTGCCTTCGGGTTACCCGGCGGGTTGAGGATGCTCTGGATATGCCCGCTGTTGGACAGTACGAATTCGATCTTGCCGCCGAACAGATGTGCCGAGCGGTAGCATGACGGCCATGGGGTGATGTGGTCGTTGGTGCCGGCGAGGCTGTAGATGTCGCATTTGACCTGTTTCAGGTCGATCGCGGTGCCGCACACTTCCAGGGCGTCGGGGCGGGTCAGCGGGTTGCTCTTGAACATTTCGATCAGGTCGCCGTGGAAGGCGGCCGGCAGGCGTGTGGTGTCGTTGTTCCAGAACAGGATGTCGAACACGGGGGGCTCATTGCCGAGCAGGTAGTTGTTTACCCAGTAGTTCCAGATCAGGTCGTTGGGGCGCATCCAGGCGAACACCTTGGCCATTTCGCTGCCTTCCAGCACGCCCGCCTGATAGGAGTGGCGCTTGGCGGCCTCCAAGGTCTGCTCGTCGACAAACAATGCAACCTGGTTGTCCATGGTGGTGTCCAGCACGCTGACCAGCAGGGTCAGGGCGTTGACCTTGTTCTCGCCAATGGCGGCATAGTGGCCCACCAGTGCGGTACAGGTGATGCCACCGGAGCAGGCGCCGAGCATGTTCAGGTCCTTGCTGCCGGTAATCGACAGCACCGCGTCGACGGCTTCTTTCAGCGCATCGATGTAGGTGGACAGGCCCCATTCGCGCTGGGCCTTGGTCGGGTTGCGCCAGCTGATGATGAAGGTCTGCTGCTGCGAGCGCAGGCAGAAGCGCGCCAGGCTCTTTTCCGGGCTGAGGTCGAACACGTAGAACTTGTTGATCTGCGGTGGCACCACCAGCAGCGGACGGGCATGCACCTGCTCGGTGATGGGGCTGTACTGGATCAGTTCCAGCACATCGTTGCGGTACACCACCGCGCCTTCGCTGGTGCCCAGGTTCTTGCCCACTTCGAAGGCATCCATGTTCACCTGGCTGGGCATGCCGCCGTTGTTGACCATGTCCTTGGCCAGGTTGGACAGGCCATCGAGCAGGCTCTTGCCGCCGGTTTCGAAGAAGCGTTTGACCGCAGCCGGGTTGGACAGGGTATTGGTCGGCGCCATGGCCTCGGTCATCAGGTTGATGACGAACTGGCCGCGGCTGATGTCCTGGGGGGACAGGTCGCTGCTGCTCACCCAGTCCTGCAGCTCCTTGCGCCAGGCCAGGTAGGTTTGCAGGTAGCGGCGGTACAGCGGGTTGTTGCTCCAGGCCGGGTCATTGAAGCGACGGTCGTCGCTGTCCGGGGCCAGGCTGGATTTGCCCAGCAACACGTTCTTCAGCTCCAGGCCAAAGTGAGCCACATGCTTGGCGCTGTGCAGCGGTTGGCGCACGGCCTGGCGCAGCACGGTGCGTGCCGAGCTAAACAGGTCCTTGCGGCGGATGCCGATGACCGGGTTCAGCCCCAGGGTGTTTTCCGAGGCCTGCCGCTGCAGCTCATCGTTGTTCTTGTTACTCATCTACGACGCTCCGTTGTCCTGAGACGAGTACCGGTTGCTGTGGCGGGTGCACAGCCCTGAGCCCGGTACTGCTACTCGGGTGACCAGTGATAAGGAACAGCGGTGCTGCGTGGGTTCTGCCGACCTGCAAAGTCATGCAGGGAACTTGCCACACCCATTGGTTACCCGACTTTCGTGTAATGCGCAAGACAGCCCTTCACTGGGCTGTCTGCAAGTCATTCAAACAGATGAATTTAGAAAATGCGCTCTAAACCCCGCAGGCCTTGCGCTAGAGCATGAGCTTGACCACAGATTCGGCTGGGTCGCGGGATTTGCCGGCCTTGTGCAACTCGTCGAGGTATTCCGCCCACAGTTGTTCCTGGCGCAGGCACAGTTGCTCAAGGTATTCCCAAGTGAACAAGCCGCTGTCATGGCCGTCGTCGAAGGTCAGTTTCAGTGCATATTGGCCGGCAGGTTCCAAGCCACTGAGGCCGACGTTGATCTTGCCGAACTGCAGGATGGGGTTGCCGTGGCCCTGGACCTCGGCGGAGGGAGAGTGCACGCGCAGGAATTCGGCGGGCAGGTGGTAGACCTCGCCGGGCGCGTAGGTGAGGCTGAGGGTCTTGGAGGCTTTGTGCAGGTTGATGGCGGTAGGCAGGCGGGCCATGGGCAGAATCTCTCGGGAGCTGATGAAGCACAGCTTCCAGCTTATGGGGGAGGGATTCAAGGGCCTCTTCGCGGGCAAGCCCGCCCCCGTACGGATCACCACAGGCCCAAGGGTTGTGGTGGCGCGTGCAGGAGCGGGCTTGCCCGCGAAACTGTCGAAACCGGTCTTACAGAATGTAACGCGACAGGTCTTCGTTCTGTGCCAGCTCACCCAGGTGGCTGTTCACATACGCCGCGTCGATCTGGATCGGCGCTTCGTCATGGGTGCTGGCCAGGTCGCCCGCACTGAACGACACTTCTTCGAGCAAACGCTCGAGCAGGGTGTGCAGGCGGCGGGCACCGATGTTTTCGGTCTTCTCGTTGACCTGGTAGGCAATCTCGGCCAGGCGCTTGATGCCGTCGGCGAGGAACTCGATGTTCAGGCCTTCGGTCTTCAGCAATGCCTGGTACTGCTCGGTCAGCGACGCGTGCGGCTCCTGCAGGATGCGCTCGAAGTCTTCCGGGGTCAGTGCCTTCAGCTCGACACGAATCGGCAGACGGCCTTGCAGCTCGGGCACCAGGTCGCTCGGCTTGCTCAGGTGGAATGCACCCGAGGCAATGAACAGAATGTGGTCGGTCTTGACCATGCCCAGCTTGGTGTTGACGGTGCAGCCTTCGATCAGCGGCAGCAGGTCGCGCTGTACGCCTTCACGGGACACGTCGGCGCCGCCAACGTTGCCACGCTTGGCAACCTTGTCGATTTCGTCGATGAACACGATACCGTGCTGTTCGACTGCTTCCAGGGCCTTGGCCTTGAGCTCTTCCTCGTTGACCAGGCGGCTCGCTTCTTCATCGCGAACCATCTTCAGCGCTTCTTTCACCTTCAGCTTGCGCGCTTTGCGCTTGCCCTTGCCCATGTTGGCAAACAGGCTCTGCAGCTGGTTGGTCATTTCTTCCATGCCAGGCGGCGCAGCAATTTCGACACCGACGGCATCGGCCACTTCGATCTCGATTTCCTTGTCGTCCAGCTGGCCTTCGCGCAGGCGCTTGCGGAACAGCTGGCGGGTGTTGGAGTCGCTGCTGGTCTGTGCGGCTTCTTCGCTGAAGCTGGTGACGCGTGCCTGGGGCAGCAGGGCGTCGAGGATGCGGTCTTCGGCGGCGTCTTCGGCGCGGTGGCGCACGCGGATGATTTCCTGCTCGCGCAGCATCTTCAGCGCGGCATCGGCCAGGTCACGGATGATCGACTCGACGTCGCGGCCCACGTAGCCCACTTCGGTGAACTTGGTGGCCTCGACCTTGAGGAACGGCGCGTTGGCCAGTTTGGCCAGCCGGCGGGCGATTTCGGTCTTGCCGACGCCGGTAGGGCCGATCATCAGGATGTTCTTGGGGGTGACTTCGGCACGCAGCTCGGCAGGGAGCTGCATGCGCCGCCAGCGGTTGCGCAGGGCAATGGCCACGGCGCGCTTGGCGTCGTCCTGGCCGATGATGTGGCGGTTGAGTTCGTGGACGATCTCGCGGGGGGTCATGGACATGATCAATACGGTCCTTGGGCAGGTGAGTCAGCGTGGAAAAGCCCCTTCACCGGGAAGGGGCGCCAGAACAGCTGAATCAGTCGGCCAGGTCCTGCTCCTCGATGGTCAGGTTGTGGTTGGTGAACACGCAGATGTCGCCGGCGATGTTCAGGGCGGTCTCGGCGATTTCGCGGGCCGAGAGGTCGGTCTTGTTCAGCAGGGCACGGGCTGCGGCCTGGGCATAGGCGCCGCCGGACCCCATGGCGATCAGGCCATCTTCGGGTTCGACCACGTCACCGTTGCCGGTGATGATCAGGGATGCATCCTTGTTGGCCACGGCCAGCATGGCTTCCAGGCGGCTCAGGGAGCGGTCGGTACGCCATTCCTTGGCCAGCTCGACGGCGGCGCGTACCAGGTGACCCTGGTGTTTTTCCAGCTGACCTTCAAAGCGCTCGAACAGGGTGAAGGCGTCGGCAGTGGCGCCGGCGAAGCCCGCGATGACCTGGCCGTGGTACAGGCGGCGCACCTTCTTGGCGTTGCCTTTCATCACGGTGTTGCCGAGGGATACCTGGCCGTCGCCGCCCATGACGACTTTGCCGTTACGGCGGACAGAAACGATTGTGGTCAAGGGGAGAGTCTCCACGCAGCGGGGCGAAAGTGCCTGATGCAGACTCATATGGGGGTGGGGGGAAGGATTTCAACCGGGGGGGATGAATGGTCGCGCTTGGCGGGGGGACTATGTGAAGGCATTCGCGGGCACGCCCGCTCCCACAGGGTTACCACATGCCTTGGAATTGTGGTGATCCTGTGGGAGCGGGCGCGCCCGCGAAGCATGTTACTCAGGCCTCGTGGCAGATGTGCCCATCGACCAAGGTATAACGCACCGCGCCCGGCAGGCAGTGGCCGATGAACGGGCAGTTCTCGCCACGGGAGAACCATTGTTCGCCAGCAACGGTGGACGCTTGCGGGTCGAACAGCACCAGGTCGGCCGCGCCACCCACTTTCAGCTCACCGGCCGGCAGGCGCAGGGCGGCAGCCGGGCCGCTGCTCAGGCGGGCCAGCAAGGTCGGCAGGTCGAGCAGGCCGTCCTGCACCAGGGTCATGGCCAGTGGCAGCAGCAACTCGACGCTGCTGATACCCGGCTCGGTGGCGCCGAACGGGGCCAGCTTGGCGTCGCGCTCGTGCGGCTGGTGATGGCTGGAGATGGCCTGGATCACCCCCGACTTCACCGCCTCGCGCAACCCGTCACGGTCGGCAGCGGTGCGCAGCGGCGGCTGCACGTGGTACAGGCTGGAGAACTCGCGCAGCGACTCGTCCGTGAGGATCAGCTGGTACAGCGCTACATCGGCGGTTACCGGCAGGCCCAAGGCCTGGGCCTGGGCGATCAGCCGCGCGCCACGGGCGCTGGTGATCTGGCTGAAGTGCGCACGCACGCCGCTCTGTTCCACCAGCAGCAGGTTGCGCGCCAGGGCCACGGTTTCGGCGCTCTCCGGGATGCCCGGCAGGCCGAGGAAGCTGGCCATGGCACCTTCGTGGGCCAGGCCGCCCTGGGCCAGATCGCGGTCCTGGGAGTGGAACACCACCGTCAGGTCGAAGGTGGCGGCATACTCCAGGGCGCGGGCTAGGGTACGGTTGTTGGGGATTTCCTTCAGGCCGTTGCCAAACGCTACGCAACCGGTGTCACGCAGGGCCACCAGTTCGGCCAGTTGCTCGCCCTCCAGGCCCTTGGTCAGGGCGCCGACCGGGTAGACCTTGCTGTTGGCGGCTTCGCGGGCGCGGTCAAGGATAAGTTCGGCTACCGCCGAGGTGTCCAGCACCGGCTTGGTCTGTGGCGGGCAGCACAGGCTGGTGACACCGCCGGCAACGGCAGCGCGGGTTTCACTGGCGATGTTGCCTTTGCGGCTGTAACCCGGCTCGCGCAGGGACACGCCCAGGTCAACCAGACCGGGCGCAGCGACCAGGCCATCAGCCTGGATCGTGCGGCTGGCGCTGAAACCGGCCGGTGCGGCGCCGATGGCGACAATGCGGCCGCCGTCCAGGTGCAGGTCGGTGACCTGGTCCAGGCCGCTGTTGGGGTCGATGACCCGGGCGCCGAGAATACTGATGGTCACTGGGCGTTCTCCTGGTCCAATTGACGTTGCGCGTTCTGCCCGCTCATGGCCATGGACAGCACGGCCATGCGCACGGCGATACCGTAGGTGACCTGGTTGAGGATCACCGAGTGCTTGCCATCGGCAACCGCCGACTCGATTTCCACGCCACGGTTGATCGGGCCCGGGTGCATGACGATGGCGTCAGGCTTGGCCCCGGCCAGGCGCGCGGTCGTCAGGCCGAACAGGCGGTAGAACTCACCTTCGCTGGGCAGCAGGCCACCGGCCATGCGCTCACGCTGCAGGCGCAGCATGATCACCACGTCGACGTCCTTCAGGCCTTCGGCGAGGTCGGTGTAGACCTTTACGCCGTACTGCTCGATACCGATCGGGATCAGGGTTTTCGGCCCGATCACGCGGATGTCCGGGCAACCCAGCGCTTTGAGCGCGAGCATGTCGGAACGGGCCACACGCGAGTGCAGGATGTCGCCGACGATCGCCACGGACAGGTTTTCGAAGCTGCCTTTGTGACGGCGGATGGTGAGCATGTCGAGCATGCCCTGGGTCGGGTGCGCGTGGCGGCCGTCACCGCCATTGATCACGGCCACTTCCGGGCACACGTGCTCGGCGATGAAGTGCGCGGCGCCGGAGTCGGAGTGGCGTACGACGAACATGTCGGCGGCCATGGCTTCGAGGTTGCGCAGGGTGTCGAACAGGGTTTCGCCCTTGCTGGTCGAGGAGGTCGACACGTTCAGGCTGATCACGTCGGCCGACAGGCGCTGGGCTGCCAGTTCGAAGGTGGTACGGGTACGGGTCGAGTTCTCGAAGAACACGTTGCACACAGTCTTGCCGCGCAGCAACGGGACTTTTTTCACAGCCCGGGCACCGACTTCCAGGAAGGAGTCGGCGGTGTCGAGGATCTCGGTGAGCAGTTCGCGGGGCAAACCGTCAAGCGAGAGGAAGTGGCGCAGCTGGCCCTGATCATTGAGCTGCAGCGGGCGCTTGGCGTCGATTGGCGTCATCGCGGGGGACTCTTAAAGGGCGGAAGCGGAGGCGAGGTCCTGGCGCTCGAGGGCGAGCGGTGCGGGTCCGGTCAATTTTACCCGTTCATGGGCGGCCAGCGACAGGGTAGCGCCGAGCACGTTCGGGCGAATCGGCAGTTCGCCGGCATCCAGGTCCAGCAGGCAGACCAGGGTGACGCTGGCCGGGCGGCCGTAATCGAACAGTTCGTTGAGCGCAGCGCGGATGGTACGACCGCTCATCAGCACGTCATCCACCAGCACCAGGTGCTGGCCTTCGACCTCGAACGGCAACTCGGACGGGCGCACTTGTGGGTGCAGGCCGTTCTGGCTGAAGTCGTCGCGGTAGAACGACACGTCCAGGGTGCCCATTGGGCTGGTGTCGCCCATGGCATCCTGCAGGGCCTGGGCAACCCAGACGCCGCCGGTGCGGATACCGATGTAACGGGGCTCGGTGATTGCCCGGCGCGCCAGGTGGGCACGAAGGTCGACAGCCATCTGCCGGATCAGCTCGGCGGGATTGGGTAGGCTCATTGCGGGCTCCTCGGAAGGGTGCGCCGGGTGGGCCCGGCGGCAAAGATGATCAGGTATTGGCCTCCAGCCAGCCTTGCAGCAACAAGGCGGCGGCAATGGCATCGACCGGGTTGTCGCGGTAGCTGCCACGCTGGCCGCCACGGGCCATGCGCTCGCCTTTGGCCTCGAAGGTGGTCAGGCGCTCGTCGTGCGTGTGCACGGGCAGGTTGAAGCGGCCGTTCAGGCGGCGGGCGAACTTTTCGGCGCGGGCGCTCATTTCGCTGGGTGTGCCGTCCATGTTCAGCGGCAGGCCTACGACAATGGCATCTGGCTTCCATTCGGCAATCAGCTTTTCCACCTGGGCCCAGTCCGGTACGCCGTTCTGCGCCTTCAGGGTGCACAGTTCGCGGGCCTGGCCGGTAATCACCTGGCCGACGGCCACGCCGATCTGTTTGCTGCCATAGTCGAAGCCCAGCAGCAGGCGTAGATCAGCCATCAGGCGTGGCCCGCCTGGCTGGTCAGCAGGTGCAGGTTGATCCCCAGGCTGGCGGCCGCAGCCTCAAGGCGCAGGTCGCTGGCCATGCCGAAGACGATTTCCGGGTCGAACGGGCAGTTCAGCCAGGCGTTGTCGGCCAGTTCCGCTTCCAGTTGGCCCGCTTCCCAACCGGCATAGCCCAAGGTGATCAGGCTCTGTTTCGGGCCCACACCGGCGGCGATAGCCAGCAATATGTCCTGTGACGTGGTCAGCGACAGCCCTTCCAGCGCCACGCTGGCCTGGAAACTGCACTCGCTGCTGTGCAGCACGAAGCCGCGGTCGGTTTGTACCGGGCCACCCTGGTAGATCGGCACCTGCAAGGTGCTGGCCGGCGGCGTTTCGTCCGGGCGCAGTTGCTCGAGGATGTCGGCCAGGCTCAGTTCCTGTGGTCGGTTGACCACCAGGCCCATGGCGCCATGCTCATTGTGCTCGACGATATACGTGAGGGTCTGGGCGAAGTTCGGATCGGCCATGTGCGGCATGGCGATCAGGAACTGGTGCTTGAGGTAGCTGGGTGCGAGGGTTTTCATGGGGGATAGTGTGGCGCCAGGTGGCGAGACTGACAAGGTGGGCTTTGTGTCGCTTGTGCCGGCCCCTTCGCGGGCATGCCCGCTCCCGCCGATACTCCACAGGCTTCAGCGCCGGTGAGCAACCTGTGGGAGCGGGCGTGCCCACAAAAAGAGGCCGGCACAGGCAGAAAATCAGTTACTGGACAAACGGTCCCCACGGGCAAAGCGCCAGGTGCGGATGATCTCCAGCCGGTCGAACTCGGCCAGATCCCCGGTAAACGGTGCAAACGGCGCGGCCAGCCGCACGATGCGTTGCGCCGCCTGGTCCAGCACGGGCTGCCCGGATGATTCCAGTACCAGCACCTCGTACAGCGAGCCATCGCGGTTGATCGACACCATCATGCGCAAGTTGCCGTAGATCTGCTGTCGGCGTGCTTCGTCGGGGTAGTTGAGGTTACCCACGCGCTCGACCTTCTTGCGCCACTCTTCCTTGTACCAGGCGCCCTTGTCGCGCATGGTCGACGCGGCGTTCAGGCGATGGATGCGCGGGCGCTTGGCGTACATCTGCTGCTCGTTGGACAGCTCCGCTTCCAGGCTGGCGATCTGGCTGGACAGCTGCGAGCTGTCGAAGTCCGGTGCCGGTGCGGCTGGCTTGGGCTGCGCCTTGCTTTCCTTGGGTTTGGGCTCGACCTTGTGCGGCTTGGGCGCCGTCGTCACCACTGCCGACTTTTTCGGGGGAGGGGGTGGGACCACCTCGGGCCTGGCCGCAGGCGGTGGGGTGATCTTGTTGATCTTGCTGTCCTGGAACGGCGCCAGCTCGGTGGTCTTGGGCACCGCTTTCTTGTCCAGGGTGCCGCTGCCTTGCTGGTTGTCCTGGGCCTGGAAGTCAGCCTTCTCGGGCGGTTTCTCGCTCTTGAAGGTGGCCAGGGTGATGTCCATGGTGTGGCGGATTTCGGCAGGCTTGACCACGGTGAAGCCGACGCCAAGGATCAGCGCCAGGTGCACCAGCGCAGCCAGGAACAGGGTGAAGCCAAGCCGGTCCGCAGGGCGAACACGGGGAGGCAGCAGGTCGGCAGGGACGTCAGCGGGGTGCGTCATCAGGTATCCAGCAACCGCAGGGCGGGGCAGCAGCTCAGTCGAATAGGACCGGCATCATACCCCACTCTACGGCTTTACTTCGCGTTGGCTGTCAGCGTGCCTTTAGCTTGCGATCAATGGCATCCATCAGCTTGCCACCGATATCGGTGTTGTAGGCGGCATCGATTTCGCGGATACAGGTGGGGCTGGTGACGTTGATTTCGGTGAGGTAGTCGCCGATCACGTCCAGGCCAACGAACAGCAGGCCCTTCTCGCGCAGCGTCGGGCCGACCTGGGCGGCGATCCAGCGGTCGCGCTCGGTCAGTGGGCGGGCTTCGCCACGCCCGCCCGCGGCCAGGTTGCCACGGGTTTCGCCGCTGGCCGGAATGCGTGCCAGGCAATAGTCCACTGGCTCGCCATCGATCATCAGGATGCGCTTGTCGCCGTCCTTGATTGCCGGCAGGTAGGCCTGCGCCATGATCTGCTGGGTGCCCAGTGCGGTCAGGGTTTCCAGGATCACCGACAGGTTGGGGTCGCCAGCCCGGTGACGGAAGATCGACGTACCGCCCATGCCATCCAGTGGCTTGAGGATCACGTCGGCATGCTTGGCGGTGAATTCGCGAATGATGTCCGGGCGGCGGCTGACCAGGGTCGGGGTGGTGCATTGCGGGAACAGCGTGGCAAACATCTTCTCGTTGCAGTCGCGCAGGCTTTGCGGGCGGTTTACCACCAGTACGCCGTCGTTCTCGGCTTGTTCCAGCAGGTAAGTGCTATAGACGAACTCCATGTCGAAGGGCGGGTCCTTGCGCATCAGGATCACGTCCAGCTCGGCCAGCGGGCTGTCCTGCTCCTCGCCCAGTTCGAACCAGCGTGCAGGGTCGGCAAACACCTTCAGCGGGCGCATGCGGGCGCGGGCCTTGCCTTCGCCCTGATACAGGTCTTGCTGTTCCATGTAGAACAGGCTCCAGCCGCGTGCCTGGGCGGCCAGCAGCATGGCCAGCGAGCTGTCCTTCTTGTAGGAGATGGACGCGATGGGGTCCATCACAATGCCGAGGCGAACGCTCATGGTGGGTCCTCTTGGCGGCAGGTGGCCGCGGTGGATCGAAAGAAAAGTGGCTCAGGGTGGCGCCGCGAACGCCGACGGTCAAGGGGCGCGGCAGATGGAATGGCCACCCGGAGTATGCTAAAAATGCAGCTGCAAGCCTTGAGCTACAAGCCTCAAGAAAAGAGCATCCATGCGCCGAGCTGCTTTCTTGCAGCTTGCCGCTTGCAACTTGCGGCTTCAATCCTACTGGTAGGCGTCTATGGAACAACCCCTGAAGGTGATGGTGATCGACGATTCCCGCACGATCCGCCGCACCGCGCAGATGTTGCTCGGTGAAGCGGGCTGCGAGGTGATCACCGCCAGCGATGGCTTCGATGCCCTGGCCAAGATCGTCGACCATCAGCCCAGCATCATTTTCGTCGATGTGCTGATGCCACGCCTGGACGGCTACCAGACCTGCGCGGTAATCAAGCACAACAGTGCCTTCAAGGACACCCCGGTTATCCTGCTGTCGTCCCGCGATGGCCTGTTCGACAAGGCCCGCGGGCGGGTGGTCGGTTCCGATCAGTTCCTGACCAAACCGTTCAGCAAGGAAGAACTGCTCGACGCGATCCGCGCCCATGTGCCCGGGTTTGCCGCACCTCAACAACACGCACCCTGACCGAGCCCCGCCATGGCGCGGTCCTACTTTCCTGATGGGGAAACAGCATGGCCCGAGTTCTGATTGTCGACGACTCGCCGACAGAGATGTACAGATTGACCGAATGGCTGGAAAAGCACGGCTACCAGGTGCTCAAGGCCAGCAACGGTGCCGACGGCGTGGCCCTGGCCCGGCAGGACAAGCCCGACGCGGTGCTGATGGACATCGTCATGCCTGGCATGAACGGCTTCCAGGCCACCCGCCAGCTCAGCAAGGACCCGGACACCAGCGCTATTCCAGTGATCGTGGTAACCACCAAGGACCAGGAAACCGACCGTATCTGGGCCACGCGCCAGGGTGCCCGTGACTTCCTGACCAAACCGGTGGAAGAGGAGGCGCTGATCGCCAAGCTCAAAGAAGTGCTGGGGGCTTGACCACCCGCCCGCAAGGCGCGTCGCTGACCGCCTTTGAGTTGTTGCTGGACATCGACCGGCGCTGTCGCCTGCTGGTTGCCGACCAGCCGCCGCAGGACAACCGCGTGCAGCAGTGGAGCGGCATTGGCTTTCGCATTGCCGGGCAGTGGTTCGTCGCGCCCATGGGCGAAGTGGCCGAGGTGCTGCGCGAACCGCGCAGTAGCCGCGTCCCCGGCGTGCAGCCGTGGGTGTGCGGGGTGGCCAACCTGCGTGGCCGGCTGTTGCCGGTGATGGACCTGAGCTGCTTCTTTGGCCTGGGCCACGCCGCACCGGGCAAGCAGCGGCGAGTGCTGGTGCTGGACCACGACGACCTGTTCGTCGGTTTGCTGGTCGACGAGGTGCTGGGCCTTCAGCACTTTGCCCTCGACAGCCTGCAGCTGTCGCCGCCGCAGCCGCTGATCCCTGCCGCTGCACGCTTTGTGCAGGGGTATTTTCCGCGTGAACGTAACTGGGCGATCTTCAGCCCCTTTGCCCTGGCCCAGGCGCCGGGCTTTCTCGATGTGGCGTTATAGGACCTGCGAACGTGAACAAGCCTGCCACCCCCGTCACTGCCACCACCGTGAGCCCACGTACCCGCAGCATCGCGCAGATCACCGTGCTGTTCCTGATCCTGATCCTTTCGATCATCTTGCTGTTCGCCAACTTTGCTTACCTGAATACCCAATCCAACTACGACAAGCAGTACATCGGCCATGCCGGCGAGCTGCGCGTGCTGTCGCAGCGTATCGCCAAGAACGCCACCGAGGCGGCCACCGGCAAGGCCCTGGCCTTCAAGCTGCTGTCGGATGCGCGCAATGATTTCGAACGGCGCTGGGGTTACCTGCGCCAGGGTGACAAGTCCACTGGCCTGCCGCCTGCGCCACCTGCGGTGCGTGACGAGATGGAATCGGTACGCCGCGACTGGGAAAACCTGCGCAAGAACACCGACATCATCCTGGCCAGCGAGCAGACCGTGCTGTCGCTGCACCAGGTGGCAGCGACCCTGGCCGAGACCGTGCCGCAGCTGCAGGTGGAATACGAAAAAGTGGTCGAGATCCTGCTGCAGAGCGGTGCCCCGGCCAATCAGGTTGCGGTGGCCCAGCGCCAGCTGTTGCTGGCCGAACGCATCCTTGGTTCGGTCAACACCGTGCTGGCCGGTGACGACAGCGCCGCCCAGGCGGCCGATGCCTTCGGCCGCGACGCCGGGCGCTTTGGCCAGGTGCTGGAGGGCATGCTCGATGGCAATGCGACAATCCAGATAACCCGCGTCGAGGACGCCGATGCGCGTGCGCGGCTGGCCGAAATTGCCGAGTTGTTCCAGTTCGTTGCCGGTTCGGTGGATGAAATCCTCGAAACCTCGCCCGAACTGTTCCGTGTGCGGGAGGCTGCGGGCAACATCTTCAGCCTTTCGCAAACCCTGCTCGACGAAGCGTCGCACCTGGCGAACGGTTTCGAGAACCTGGCTGGCGGGCGCACCCTCGACACCGTTGGCGGCTATGCCCTGGGGCTGCTGGCGCTGGCCTCGATCATCCTCATCGGCCTGGTCATGGTGCGCACCACCAACCGCCAACTGCGCGAGACCGCAGAAAAGAACGAACGCAACCAGCAGGCCATCATGCGCCTGCTCGACGAAATCGAAGAGCTGGCAGATGGCGACCTGACGGTAACCGTATCGGTGACTGAAGACTTTACCGGCGCCATTGCCGACTCGATCAACTATTCCGTGGACCAGTTGCGCGACCTGGTCGCCACCATCAACCACAGTGCAATGCAGGTCGCTGCCGCCGTGCAGGACACGCAGAACACTGCGCGGCAACTGGCCAAGGCCTCCGAGCACCAGGCTGCACAGATCAGCGAGGCGTCCGAGGCGGTGGGTGACATGGTCGAGTCGATCGACCGGGTTTCGGCGCATGCCTACGAATCGGCCAAGGTGGCCGAGCGTTCGGTGGCCATTGCCAACAAGGGCAACGAGGTGGTGCACAACACCATCAACGGCATGGACAACATTCGCGAGCAGATCCAGGACACCGCCAAGCGGATCAAGCGCCTGGGCGAGTCCTCCCAGGAAATCGGCGACATCGTAAGCCTGATCGACGACATTGCCGACCAGACCAACATCCTTGCCCTGAACGCCGCCATCCAGGCCTCGCTGGCCGGTGAGGCCGGGCGCGGGTTTGCCGTGGTTGCCGACGAGGTGCAGCGCCTGGCCGAACGCTCATCGTCTGCCACCCGCCAGATCGAGGCGCTGGTGCGTACCATCCAGGCCGATACCAACGAAGCGGTGATCTCCATGGAGCAGACCACCGCCGAAGTGGTGCGTGGCGCACGCCTGGCCCAGGATGCCGGGGTGGCGCTGGCCGAGATCGAAGGGGTATCGCAGAACCTCGCCGACCTTATCCACAGCATCTCCGACGCTGCCCAGTTGCAGACCTCGTCGGCCGGGCAGATCTCCCACACCATGGCGGTGATCCAGCAGATTACCGCGCAGACCTCCGCCGGCTCCGGTGCCACCGCCGACAGCATCCGCCACTTGGCCCGCATGGCCAGCGAGATGCGCCGTTCGGTGTCCGGTTTCACCCTGCCACCACCGACCGAGCCGCGTTGAGGAATAGTGACCATGGCTTCTGCAGTAAGCCCCGAGCGTCACGAAACAGTGGCGCTGGCCTGGACCAAGGCCGCCATCCTCGATTGCCTGGGCCAGGCACGGCAGGCGCTGGAGCGCTTTGCCGGCGAGACGGGCGACCTGTCGATGATGGCTTTCGTGGTCGACAACCTGCACCAGGTGCACGGCTGCCTGCGCATGCTCGAACTGCGCGGCGCCACGCGCCTGGCGGAGGAGCTGGAGCTGTTTGCCAGGGCGTTGGCCGACGGCCAGGTCAGCCCCCGGGGTGATTGCCTGGGCGCATTGTTCCGCGGCCTGGAGCAGTTGCCCTCGTACTTGGAGCGGTTGCGCGGTGCCCGCCACGACCTGCCACTGGTGATGCTGCCGTTGCTCAACCAGCTGCGCGCCTGCCGGGGGGAGGAACCGCTGGCCCAGGCCAGCCTGATGACCGGCGCCGCCCAACGCTTTGCGGGTGACGATGACCTTGCCAACCTCGACCTGTCGCTGGGCAACTGGCGTGATCAACTGCAGGCCGGGTCGGGGCGCGATGCGCTGCGTTCGGTGGTGACTGCACTGTGCGATGACTTGATGCGCATCAAGGAGCGCCTGGACCAGTTCGGGCGCGGCGACCGTCAGCACCGCGAACAGCTCGATGCGCTGCTGGCACCGTTGCGCCACGTGGCTGACACCCTGGCGGTACTGGGCTTTCAGCAACCGCGGCGGGTGATCATCGACCAGGTGCTGGCGTTGCAGGCATTGGCTCAGGGCGAGCGGGCGGTGGACGACGCGGTGTTGATGGATGTGGCGGGGGCCCTGCTGTACGTGGAGGCCTCCCTGAACGGCATGGTCGGCCCTTTGGAGGAAAACGGCCAAGGCAGCCTGCCGGGCTCGGACCTGGCCGAGATACGCCAGCTGGTGCTGAATGAATCGCTGAACGTGTTGCAGCAGGCCAAGGATCTGATCGGCGATTACCTGGAGTCCGACTGGCCGCGGCAACGCCTGCAGCCCTTGCCGGGGCTGTTACAGCAGATCCGCGGGGCATTGGCCATGTTGATGCTGCCGGCCGTGGCCGAGCTGTTTGTCGGCTGCGCAAGCTATGTGCAGCGTTGGTTGCAGCACCTGGAGGAAGAGCCGCCGATTGATGAGCTGACGCACTTGGCCGAGGCACTGAGCGCTGCCGAATGCTACCTGCAATGGCGGACGGCAGACCCGCTGGCCGATGGCCAACCCTTTATCGAGATGGCACGGGCCAGCCTGGCGGCGCTGGGTGTGCAGTGCGCGGTGATCGGGGCCAGCCCAGACCAGGACGGCAATGGCGATGGCATCGATGACGAGCTTCGCCAAGTGTTCCTTGACGAGGCGGGCGAACTGCTGCCGGAAATCGAGCGCCACTGGCTGCGCTGGCGTGCCGACAACCAGCAGCGCGAGGCACTGGGCGAAGTGCGTCGCGCGCTGCATACACTCAAAGGCAGCGGCCGCATGGTCCATGCCGAGGCGGTGGCTGAACTGGCCTGGGGCGCCGAGCACCTGCTGAACCGGGTGCTCGAGGGCCGCAGCGTGCTCACCCCGGAAGGGGTTGTAGCGCTGCAGCAGGTGTTCGTTCACCTGCCTGACTTGCTGGCCGACTTTGCCGCCGGCCAGTTGCCGCAACTGACTGAAATCGAGCAATTGGCCGGGCACCTGCACAGCCTGGCCGAAAACGATGCCCCGACGGCTGCCGGTGTCGATGGCCTCGATCCGCAGTTGCTGGGCATTTTTCGTACCGAGGCGCAGGGCCATCTGGCCAGCCTTGAGGTTTATCTGCAAAGCACCGGTGGCCACGACACGCCGGTCAGTGATGACTTGCAGCGTGCCTTGCACACACTCAAAGGCAGTGCCGCCATGGCCGGTGTGATGCCGGTGGCCGAACTGGCCACTGCCTTCGACCGCCTGGCCCGTGAGTACAAGGGCCATCAACTGCCACTGCAAATGGCCGAAATGGAATGGCTGGAGGCTGCGCGGTCGTTGTTCCATCTGGGCTTGGCGCAACTCGATAGCACGCCCCTGGCCGCCATCCCCGGTGCCGCGGAACTGATCGAGCAGGTTGGCCAGGCCGTGGACCGCCGCCTGGCCAGCCTGCATGAAGACCCGCACCATGCCGGCCGCAGCAAGCGTGATCCGCAGTTGGTCGCCAGCTTCCTGGCCCAGGCCATGGACATCCTGCTCGATGCAGAGACGTTGTTGTCGCGCTGGCAGCAACAGCCCGCCCAGCGCGACGCACTGGATAACCTGCTCGACCAGATGACCACCCTGGGGCACGCCGCGCACCTGGCCGACCTGTGGCAGATGGATGACGTGTGCGAGGCGTTGCTGGACCTGTATGGCGCTGTGGAGGAGGGCAGCCTGCCTGCCGATGCCCGCTTCTTCAGCCAGGCGCAGCGGGCCCATGAAGCCTTGCTGGACATGCTGGACGAAGTGGCGGCCGGGCAGGATATTCCACCGCGCCCGGAGCTGGTCGACAGCCTGCGCAACCTGCTGGACCAGGCCTTGGCGCCAGATGCCACCGGCCTGGTGGGCATCGATACGGTCACACCACTGCACCCGGACATGGACCTGTCCGATACCTTGGGGTTGCCACGCCCGCCGTTGCAACCGCAGGTGGCCGAGCCGCTTGCCGAGGAGCCGGAAAGCCCCGGCGAAGAGCTGCTGGAAGTGTTCCTGGAAGAAAGCTCGGACATCGTCGAGAGCGCCGCGGCGGCCCTGGCGCGCTGGCAGGCCGACCCGCGCAGCAGCGTCGAGGTGGACAACCTGATGCGCGACCTGCACACCCTCAAAGGCGTGGCGCGCATGGTCGAAATCACCCCGATCGGCGACCTGGCCCACGAACTGGAGTTCCTCTACGAGCTGTTGGCTGCGGGTAGATTGCCGCCAAGCGCGCCACTGTTCGCACTGCTGCAGAACTGCCACGACCGGCTGGCGCATATGCTTGACGCCGTGCGCCTGGGGCAGCCGCTGCATGCCGCCACGGCGCTGATCGACTACATTCGCAACTTCAGCAGCGCCGCACTGACAGACACTGCCGCAGGCCAGGGGCCGCCAGAAGCTGCAACCGCCGAAGTTCCGGCAGCAGCACCAGAGCGGGCACCGGGTGACATGGTCAAGGTCGACGCCGAGCTGCTCGACGACCTGGGTAACCTGGCCGGCGAGCACTCGATCATCCGGGGGCGCATCGAGCAGCAGGTCAACGACGCGCAGTTCGCCCTCAACGAGATGGAAACCACACTCGAGCGCATGCGTGATCAGTTGCTGCGTCTGGATGTCGAGACCCAGGGGCGAATCTCCAGCCGGCAGCAGTTCGAAGGCGATGCCTATGACGACTTTGACCCGCTGGAAATGGACCGCCACTCCCAGCTGCAGCAGCTGTCACGGGCCCTCTTCGAGTCTGCCTCGGACCTGCTGGACCTGAAGGAAACCCTGGCTCAGCGTGCTCAGGAGGCCTACAGCCTGCTGCAACAGCAGGCGCGGGTGAACAGCCAGTTGCAGGAGGGCCTGACTGCCACCCTGATGGTGCCGTTCGAGCGCCTGGTGCCGCGCTTGCAGCGCGTGGTGCGGCAGGTGGCCAGCGAGCTGGGCAAGCAGGTGGAACTGGTGGTTGGCAATGCCGAGGGCGAACTGGACCGCAGCGTGCTGGAACGTATGGTGGCGCCGCTGGAGCATATGCTGCGCAACGCCGTTGACCACGGCCTGGAAAGCCGCGCAATGCGCCTGGCCGCCGGCAAGCCGGAGCAGGGTACCATTCACTTGAATTTGCTGCATGAGGGCGCCGATATCGTCATCGAAATGACGGATGATGGTGCTGGCGTGCCACTGGAAGCGGTGCGGCGCAAGGCCATCAAGCGCGGCCTGCTGGACCCGCAGGCGCAGTTGAGTGACCACGAGATCCTGCAGTTCATCCTGCGGCCAGGCTTTTCCACCGCCGAAAAGATTACACAGATTTCCGGGCGTGGGCTGGGCATGGATGTGGTGCACGAGGAGGTCAAGCAACTGGGTGGCTCGATGAGTATCGAGTCGGCGCAGGGCAAGGGGGCGCGTTTCCTGATCCGCCTGCCGTTCACCGTGTCGATCAACCGTGCGCTGATGGTGCACCTGGGCGAAGAGCAATACGCCATTCCGCTCAATACCATCGAGGGCATCGTCCGCGTGCCACCTGCCGAGCTTGCGGCGTGCTACCAGCTGGACTCGCCGCGCTATGTCTATGCCGGCCACGAATACGAGCTGCGCTACCTGGGCGAGTTGCTGCAAGGCCTGCCGCGCCCGGCGCTGCTGGGGCAAAGTGTGCCGTTGCCGGTGCTGCTGGTGCATTCCAAGGAGCAGTCGTTCGCCATCCAGGCCGACAACCTGTCGCCCAGCCGTGAGATCGTGGTGAAAAGCCTGGGGCCGCAGTTTGCCGCGGTTGCCGGGTTATCGGGGGCGACACTGCTGGGCGATGGCCGGGTGGTACTGATTCTTGACCTGCTGGGCCAGCTGCGCGGCCAGCAGCGACGGCTGGCCCGCCTGCCCGGAGGCGGTAGCCAACGCCAGTTGCTTGGCCCGGCACCGCGCCGTGCCTTGCTGGTGATGGTGGTGGACGATTCGGTAACCGTACGCAAGGTTACCAGCCGCCTGCTGGAGCGCCACGGCATGAGCGTGCTCACGGCCAAGGATGGCGTCGATGCCATGGCCCTGCTGGAAGAGCACCGGCCCGACGTGTTGTTGCTGGACATCGAAATGCCGCGCATGGACGGCTTCGAGGTGGCCACACGCATCCGCCGTGACGCACGGTTGAAAGACTTGCCGATCATCATGATCACCTCGCGTACTGGGCAGAAGCACCGGGACCGCGCCATGGCCATCGGCGTCAACGAATACCTGGGCAAGCCGTACCAGGAGTCGCTGCTGTTGCAGAGCATCGCCCATTGGAGCCAGGCCCATGCTTGAACTGATTTCCGGCCAGCGCAGCAGCCTGACCGGGCTGTTGCTACCGTTGGGGGACCGCACGCTGGTGTTGCCCAACGTGGCGGTGGCCGAGTTGAGCGGGCAGCGTAACCTGGTGTGCCAGCATGGCGACCCCGCCTGGCACCTGGGGTGGATTGACTGGCGTCAGCAACGCCTGCCGTTGATCGGTTTCGAGGCCGCGTGCGGTGGTGAGACGCCGTGCGGGGAGCGGGCTCGCGTGGTGGTGCTCAATGCTTTGGGCGATACCGGCTTGCGGTACCTGGCGCTGTTGCTGCAGGACATTCCGCGCTCGTGCAAGCTCGACAGCCAGCTGAACTACGTGGATGTGGCGCTGGGCAGGTTGGAGCTGGCGGCGGTGCAGGTGGGTGAGCAGGTGGCGCGGGTACCGGACCTGGTCGCCTTGGAAAGGCTGGTGCGTGACGCGGATCTGCAACCTGACCTTGGTTAGGATGTGAGGCGCAGGGCCTCTTCGCGGGTAAACCCGCTCCTACAATGGCTGCGCGCTCAGTTGTAGGAGCGGGTTTACCCGCGAAGGGGTCATCATCATCACAACAGGAACCCAGCCCACCTCAGGAGGTCTGTGTTTGCATGTATTACGGTGAACGCTTCAACGCCTGGACCCACCTGGTCGGTGCCGTCCTCGCTGCTATTGGTGCCATCTGGCTGATCGTGGTCGCGGGCCTGCAAGGCGACCCGTGGAAGATCGTCAGCTTCTCCATCTACGGCGGCACGCTGCTGTTGCTGTACAGCATTTCCACCCTGTACCACAGCACCCGTGGGCGGGCGAAAGTGATCATGCGCAAGCTCGACCACCTGTCGATCTATCTGCTGATTGCCGGCAGCTACACGCCGTTTTGCCTGGTCAGCCTGCGCGGCCCTTGGGGATGGAGCCTGTTCGGCGTGGTCTGGGGGCTGGCGATCATCGGCATGTTGCAAGAGATCAAGCCGCGCTCCGAGGCGCGGATCCTGTCGATCATAATCTATGCGGTAATGGGCTGGATCGTGCTGGTGGCAGTCAAGCCACTGCTGAACTCGCTGGGCACTGCAGGCTTCGCCTGGCTGGCTGCCGGCGGCGTGTTCTACACCGTCGGCATCATTTTCTTCGCCTTCGACAGCCGTTTCCGCCACTGGCATGGCATCTGGCACCTGTTCGTCATCGCTGGCAGCCTGATGCACTTCGTGGCGGTGTCGCTCTACGTGCGCTAGTTAAAAGTCGCCCCACAACTGCTGTGCCACCGACAGCGCCACCACCGGCGCGGTCTCGGTGCGCAGCACGCGCGGGCCAAGGCGTGCTGCGTGGAAGCCGGCGGCTTTGGCCTGCTCGACCTCGGCTTCGCTAAGGCCGCCTTCGGGGCCGATCACGAAGGCCAGGGTGGCGGGCTTTTCATGGCTGGTGAGCGGCTCGGCCACCGGGTGCAGGACCAGCTTCAGGTCAGCCTTGGTGCTGCTCAACCATTCGGCCAGGGTCACGGGTGGATGGATGACGGGCAAGGTAGAACGCCCGCATTGTTCACAGGCGCTGATCGCCACTTGGCGCCAGTGGGCCAGGCGCTTGTCGGCGCGCTCGTCTTTCAGGCGCACTTCGCAGCGCTCGCTGACGATCGGGGTGATTTCGTTGGCACCAAGCTCGGTGGCCTTCTGGATCGCCCAGTCCATGCGCTCGCCACGGGAAAGGCCCTGGCCCAGGTGCACATGCAGCGGTGAATCGGCCTGGCCGGCAAAGGCCTGGTCAAGGCTGACGCGGACAGTTTTCTTGCCCACCTCGAGCAACTGACCACGGTATTCCTGGCCGCTGCCATCGAACAGCTGCACGGCGTCGCCGGGTGCCATGCGCAGCACGCGGCCAATGTAATGGGCCTGGGCCTCGGGCAGGTCGTGCTCGCCAAGGCTCAGGGGGGCGTCGATGAAGAAGCGGGACAGTCTCATGGGTTTGCTCGGTAAATAGAGAGACGCAGATCCCCTGTGGGAGCGGGCGTGCCCGCGAATCAGGCGCCGCGGTGCCTGGCAAGGGCTTCGCCCTTGTTCGCGGGCTCGCCCGCTCCCACAGGAAAAGTGGTGTGGCGAATTGCCGGGCCTAGCCCGGGTCGCGGAAGTCGGGGTGGAAGTTGGCCGGTACTGCGACACTGACGCTGTCGCGGGTGGCGATATCGATGCCTTCGCTGGCCACTTCGGCAAGGAAGTCGATCTGCTCGGGGGTGATCACGTACGGCGGCAGGAAGTACACCACGCTGCCCAGCGGTCGCAGCAGGGCGCCGCGGGTCAGGGCGTGCTCGAACACCTTCAGGCCACGGCGCTCCTGCCAGGGATAGGCAAGCTTGCCTGCCTTGTCTTGCACCATTTCGATGGCCAGGGCCATGCCAGTCTGGCGTATTTCGGCAACATGAGCATGATCGGCCAAATGTGCAGTGGCTGTGGCCATGCGCGTGGCCAGGGCCTTGTTGGCCTCGATCACGTTGTCCTGCTCGAAGATATCCAGGGTCGCCAGCGCTGCAGCGCACGCCAGCGGGTTGCCGGTGTAGCTGTGCGAGTGCAGGAATGCGCGCAGTGTCGGGTAATCGTCATAGAACGCCTGGTACACCTTGTCGGTGGTCAGGCAGGCGGCCAGCGGCAGGTAGCCGCCGGTCAGGGCCTTGGACAGGCACAGGAAATCCGGGCGGATGCCGGCTTGCTCGCAGGCGAACATCGTGCCGGTGCGGCCGAAGCCCACGGCGATCTCGTCGTGGATAAGGTGCACGTCGTAACGGTCGCAGGCCTCGCGCAACAACTTGAGGTACACCGGGTGGTACATGCGCATGCCACCGGCACCCTGGATCAGCGGCTCGACGATCACGGCGCTGATCGAGGCGTGGTGTTCGGCCAGGGTCTGCTCCATGGCCTGGAACATGTTGCGCGAGTGCTCTTCCCAGCTCATGCCCTCGGGGCGCAGGTAGCAGTCAGGGCTTGGCACCTTGAGGGTGTCGAGCAGCAGCGCCTTGTAGGTTTCGGTGAACAGCGGCACATCACCCACCGACATGGCGGCAATGGTTTCGCCATGGTAGCTGTTGGTCAGGGTGACGAAGCGCTTCTTGTCCGGTTTGCCGATGTTCTGCCAGTAGTGGAAGCTCATCTTCAGCGCCACCTCGATGCACGACGAGCCATTGTCGGCATAGAACACCCGGTCGAGACCGGCCGGGGTCATGGCGACCAGGCGCTCGGACAGCTCGATCACTGGCTGATGACTGAAACCGGCCAGGATCACGTGCTCGAGCTGGTCGACCTGGTCCTTGATGCGCTGGTTGATGCGCGGGTTGGCATGGCCGAAGACGTTGACCCACCAACTGCTCACCGCATCCAGATAGCGTTTGCCCTCGAAGTCTTCCAGCCACACGCCTTCGCCGCGCTTGATCGGGATCAGCGGCAGCTGCTCGTGGTCTTTCATCTGGGTACAGGGGTGCCACAGGACCTTGAGGTCGCGTTGCATCCACTGATCATTGAGGCCCATGGGCACTTCTCCTGGCTTTGCGGCGTGGTTCGACCGCGTAAGCCTAAGCAATGCCGCAGGGCAGGACAACCGCTGCCGTTCAATGGCGGTGGGTGCCGGTCCATTCCAGCTTGCGGATATGCACGGTGCCGGCGTGCGAGGTGGAGATGGTCAGGCGCCGAAAGGGGCCGTCAATCACCTGGTAGTAGGGGTGTGTAGCGATCGGGCCCGGGCGAGCGTCCCGGAAGCCGCTACCTTCGAGGGTGAGCCAGTAAAAAATGCGAGGGGATGGCGCAACCAGGTCATAGTCGATGTTCTCGGCATCGAACAACATGTGCAGGTCTTCGCTCAGAAAGTCGCTGACTACGTAGTATTCCAGCCGCAGGGACTCGACCTCTTGAGCGAACGCAATCGAAATTTCGCTGTGTTCACCAATGACCAGCTCGGTACCGTCCTCGCCCTTGAAGGCTTCGTGAAAGCCGATCCAGGACGTGCTGCTGGCGTGGAAGCTCAGGCCTGAGGCTGTGCGAAGTGTCTGCCTGTGTAACAGAAGCTGCCGCTCCACTTGGTTGAAACGCTCCTCGAAGATCATGCGCAGCCCCCCCCTGGCGGGCTTTTGGCCATCTTCGCCAGCTTCGTCTACCACCCTGTGACATGGCTACTGGCAAAAATGTCAGTTGCCAAAAGGACTTGATGTCACTGCGCTGGCAGGGTGCTCGGACCTGACGTATTCTTAACGCATCTTCCTGGGGCATTCCTGCCTCTCCCCGTTTCTGTAACCTCTGACTCGGAGTTCGCCGACATGGCTGCTGCTTGGGTGCGCCTGTGCGCGTTGGTATTGATTGGTGTGTCCAGCGGCGCTGCGCTGGCAAAAGACAAGACGCCCACGGCGATTGTCGTGGGGGGTGGCCTGGCAGGCCTGACGGCAGCATACGAGCTGCAGAACAAAGGCTGGCAGGTGACCCTGCTGGAGGCCAAGGCGGGCATGGGCGGGCGTTCGGGCCTGGCCACCAGCGAGTGGATCGGCAACGCCAAGGCACAGCCGGTGCTCAACCAGTACCTCGACCGTTTCAAGCTTGAAACACTGCCGGCGCCCGAGTTCGTGCGTACCCCGGGTTACCTGATCGACGGCGAGTACTTCAGCGCCAGCGACCTGGCCACCAAGCAACCGGCCACTGCCGAGGCGCTCAAGCGTTACGAGAAAACCCTCGATGACCTGGCCCGCTCGATCGATGACCCGCTGAACCCGCAGGCAACCAGCACGCTGTTCGCCCTCGACCAGATCAACGTATCCACCTGGCTGGACAAACTGCAACTGCCGGCCACCGCCCGTCAGTTGATCAATCAGCAGATCCGCACCCGCTACGATGAACCGTCGCGCCTGTCGCTGCTGTACTTCGCCCAGCAGAACCGCGTCTACCGCGGCGTCAGCGACCGCGACCTGCGCGCTGCGCGCCTGCCCGGTGGCAGCCCGGTGCTGGCCCAGGCTTTCGTCAAGCAGCTGAAAACCATCAAGACCAACTCGCCGGTTACCGCCATTGTCCAGGACAAGGATAGTGTCACGGTAAAAGTCGGCAGCGTCGGCTACAAGGCGGACTATCTGGTCATGGCTGTGCCCCTGCGCGCGCTGGCCAAGATTCAGATGACCCCTGGCCTGGACAGCCAGCACCTGGCGGCGCTCAAGGGCACCAACTATGGTTGGCGCGACCAGATCATGCTCAAGTTCAAGAAACCCGTATGGGAAAGCCGTGCACGCATGTCGGGCGAAATCTACAGTAACGCCGGCCTCGGCATGCTGTGGGTCGAGCCGGCGCTCAAGGGTGGTGCCAATGTGGTGATCAACCTGTCCGGCGATAACGCTCGCCTGCTGCAGGCCTTTGGTGAAAAGCAGATGGTCGACCAGGTGCTGATCCGTCTGCATGCGTTCTACCCCCAGGCCCGTGGCGCGTTCACCGGTTACGAGGTCAAGCGATACAGTGCTGATGCTGGCACGGGTGGTGCCTACCTGGCCTACGGCCCAGGGCAGATCAGTAAATACTGGCGCCTGTGGGAACGTCCGGTGCAGCGCATGACCTTTGCCGGTGAGCACACGGATGCCCTGTACCCGGGCACCCTGGAAGGCGCCCTGCGCAGTGGCCAACGTGCGGCCAGCCAGGCACAGGACCTGTTGGCCGGCAAGTCGTTCGACCCGGCCAAGGCGCTGCCGGTTGCGGCGGCGGCAGGTGCGGCGGCCGCCAAGGAGAGCAAGGGCGGCTTCTTCTCCAATATGTTCGGCGGTTCGTCCGACAAGGGCGACAAAACTGACAAGGCGCCGGCCAAAGCTGAGCCCAAGCAGGCCGAAGAGGCCAAGCAGGACACGCAGGACAAGCCAGGCTTCTTCAAGCGCCTGTTTGGCGGGGCGCAAGCGCCAGAGGCGAAGGTTGAGCCAATTGCCAAGGCTGAGGAAGTGGCGCCTGCACCTGCGCCCGCTCCACAGGCAGCTCCGGCTCCTGCAGCACCTGCGCCTGTGGCCAAGGAAACGGCTGCCAAGCCTGCGGCAACCAAAGCCGCTCCCGCCAAGCATGCGCCCGCGCACAAGCCAGCCCACAAGCCAGCCCACAAGCCTGCCGAGACGAAGAAGGCGACAGCCAAGTCGGAGCCTGCGAAGAAGGCTGTAACCAATACCCAGGCCAAGGCGGGCTGATCGATCGACAGTGCCGGCCTGTTCGCCTGAGGGCCGGCACTGCAACCCCAACTCTCCTACTATCGTTAATGTTTTCTTAATGGTCAGCTAACAGAATAAATATCGGATTCCTCGATAATCCGAAGCAATTTTTTCCGCTTTTCTTCGATACGTTACGCGTTAGTCTGTGCATAGCTTTCACGGGGAAACACGCAACATGCAACTGCGCAATTCACCTTCTCGCTACGGCGTGGTCAGCATCATCCTGCACTGGGGCGTGGCGCTGGCAGTTTTCGGCCTGTTCGGCCTGGGCTTGTGGATGGTCGGCCTCGACTACTACAGCCCTTGGCGCAAAGCTGGCCCGGACCTGCACAAGAGCATCGGCCTGGTGCTGCTGGCGGTGATGCTGCTGCGGGTAGTCTGGCGTTTCATCAGCCCGCCACCACCGGCACCAACCAACCATGGTGCGGTCACACGCCTGGCGGCCACGCTGGGCCACCTGGCCCTGTACCTTGGGCTGTTTGCGGTGATGGTTGCCGGTTACCTGATTTCCACCGCCGACGGCGTCGGCATTCCGGTGTTCGGCCTGTTCGAAGTGCCGGCACTGATCAGCGACCTGCCTGACCAGGCAGATGTGGCGGGTGTGGTTCATTTGTGGCTGGCTTGGGGGCTGGTGATTTTTGCCGTGCTGCATGCCCTTGCCGCGCTCAAGCATCATTTCATCGACCGTGACGCGACCCTGACTCGCATGCTGGGCCGCAAAGCTTGACTCTCAACCTCAATTACACAGGAAGGAACAGGATGTTGAAAAAGACTTTTGCCGCTCTGGCGCTCGGTACCGCTCTGCTCTCTGCTGGCCAGGCCATGGCTGCCGAGTACAAGATCGACAAGGAAGGCCAGCACGCGTTCGTTGACTGGAAAATCAGCCACCTGGGCTACAGCTTCATCCACGGTACTTTCAAGGATTTCGACGGCAGCTTCACCTGGGACAGTGCCAAGCCTGAAGCCAGCAAGATCAGCGTCGACTTGAAAACTGCCAGCCTGTGGTCGAACCACGCCGAGCGTGACAAGCACATCGCCAGCGCCGACTTCCTCGACGTGAAGAAGTACCCGGACGCCAAATTCGTCTCCACCAGCGTCAAGTCGACTGGCGACAAGACGGCTGACGTGACTGGCGACCTGACCATGCACGGTGTCACCAAACCGGTGACGTTCAAGGCTACCTTCAACGGTGAAGGCAAGGACCCATGGGGTGGTGAGCGCGCAGGCTTCAACGCCACCACGACGCTGAACCTGAACGACTTCGGCATCAAAGGCCCAGGTGCTACCTCGCAGACCCTGGACCTGGATATCAGTGTCGAAGGTGTGAAGCAGAAGTAATTTCTGCCAGCTGAAAACCGAGGGGGCCGCTTTGCGGCCCTATCACGACACAAGGCCGCTCCTGCAGAGATCAAGAAATTCTCTGCAGGCGCGGCCTTGTGTCGTGATAGGGCTGCGAAGCAGCCCCCTCGGTACTTCTATCAGCCCTTGCGGGTCAGCAGCGCTGGGCGCTCACCGCGTGGGCGGCTTGGCAGGTCATCCAGTTGCTCAGGCGTCGGGAAACGGTCCAGTTTGGACTCCTTGCGAATGATCACTGGCTGTTTTTCCGGCTGACGCGGGTTGCGCACAGCCGGCTCTTGCCGGGCAGCATCGTCACGCGCAGGGCGACCACGGCCACCGCCGCCATCACGACGGGCACCGCCACCGTTGTTGGCGCGGGGCGGGCGTTTTTCTCCGCCACCACTGCGTGGCTGGCCGCCATTGCGGGCTTGGCCCTGGCCGCCAGCGTTGCTGCGTTGGCCATTGCCTTGCCCCTGACCTTGGCCAGCACCACCCGGGCGGCGGTTGCGGCCCTGGTTCTTGCCCTGGTACGGACTGACATAGTCGGCGCGGTTACCGAAGTTATCGAGCTCGTCGTCCAGGAATTCTTCCGGGTCGCGGTCTGCCGGCGGCTTCGGAACACTGTTACTGCTGGCCTGCTGCGGGCGTGGTTTCTTGTCACGCGGCTTGCGCGGTTGCTGCTTGTCGCCGCTCTTTTCCTTGTCGTCCGGCTTGGCCGCAGCTTGCTGCCTGGCTTTGCCTTTGTCCTTGCCTTTGTCCTTGCGGCCGCCGTTGCTGTCTTTAGCACCTTCGCCACGGGCTTGCTGGTTGCGGCCGCCGCGGCCGTTGTTCTGCGGGCGCTCGCGTGCTTCAGGCTTCTCGGCTTCTACCTGGCTGGCGTCGAAGCCCGTCAGGTCGCCATCCGCGATGCGCTGCTTGGTCACCCGCTCGATGCTCTTGAGCAGCTTTTCTTCATCTGGTGCGACCAGGGAAATTGCTTCGCCCGAACGACCGGCACGGCCGGTACGGCCAATGCGGTGGACGTAGTCCTCCTCGACATTCGGCAGCTCGAAGTTGACAACGTGGGGCAACTGGTCGATGTCCAGGCCGCGGGCAGCGATGTCGGTGGCGACCAGTACGCGCACGCTGTTGGCCTTGAAGTCGGCCAAAGCCTTGGTGCGGGCGTTCTGGCTCTTGTTGCCGTGGATCGCGGCGGCGGTCAGGCCTTGCTTTTCCAGGTACTCGGCCAGGCGGTTGGCACCATGCTTGGTTCGGGTGAACACCAACACCTGTTCCCAGGCGCCCAGGGTGATCAAGTGCGCCAGCAGGGCACGCTTGTGGCTGGCAGGCAGGCGATACACCCGCTGCTCGATACGCTCGACGGTGGTGTTCGGCGGGGTGACCTCGATACGCTCCGGGTTGTGCAGGAGCTTGTCGGCGAGGTCGGTGATGTCCTTGGAGAAGGTGGCCGAGAAGAGCAGGTTCTGGCGTTTGGCCGGCAGGCGGGCGAGGACCTTCTTGACGTCGTGGATGAAGCCCATGTCGAGCATGCGATCGGCTTCATCAAGTACCAGGATTTCCACGTGGGCCAGGTCGACCTTGCCTTGGCCGGCCAGGTCGAGCAGGCGGCCTGGGCAGGCGACCAGCACATCAACGCCTTTGGCAATGGCCTGGATCTGCGGGTTCATGCCGACGCCGCCGAAGATGCAGGCGCTGACCAGTGGCAGGTCACGGGCATAGACCTTGAAACTGTCATGCACCTGGGCTGCCAGTTCGCGGGTCGGTGTCAGGACCAGCACGCGAGGCTGGCGTGGGCCGTGGCGCTGCGATTTGTCGGGATGGCCGGCCGGGAACAGGCGCTCGAGAATCGGCAGGGCAAAGCCGCCGGTTTTACCCGTACCTGTCTGTGCGGCAACCATCAGGTCGCGGCCTTGCAACACGGCGGGAATTGCCCGCTGTTGCACGGGGGTCGGCTGGGTGTAGCCCGCAGCCTCGATAGCGCGGACAAGAGCCTCGGAGAGACCGAGGGAAGCAAAGGACATGGGCGATCCTGTTCTCGTGTGGGCTGGGCCCGTTGGGATGTTCTGCCTGGCGCGACGGGCATCGGTGAAATGCGATCGCGTCCGGTCCAGCTGGGCTTTCACTGCACATCCGGGAAACGGAGGCTGGACGCGAAGGGGCGTCGGTACCGATCGGGATGCCTGTTGCGAGGCCGAGCGTCCGGGCGTGAGCCGGGCGGGAAGGCCCGAGTATAACAGAGCTATCGCGCTGTGCTGCTTTCCTGCTGCTCAACGGCGTTGAGAATGTTTCCAGTGTCGCTTGTATAACGGTTGCTGATCGCTGCATAGGCCGGCTCCTGCTTGAACCGCTGCAGCTCTTCGGCAAAGGCCACGGCCAGTGCCTCGCGCCCAGGCTTGCGCACCAGGCCTAAATACTGCGCCTGGCGGCTGACTACCAGCGGCAGTTCTTCGACTTGCTGTTGCAGGCCGAGCTGGCGGAGCAGGTAATGCCCGACCCTGCGGTCGGTGATCGCCAGGTCGATACGGCCCAGCACCAGCTTGCCGAAGTTGGCTTCGTGGGTGGGTGCGGCTTCGCGCTTGAAGTGTGGGGCCTCGGTGAACGCTTTACCGTAGGCGTAGCCGGGCGATGTGCCGACGGTGAGGCCGGCGAGGTCGTCCAGGTGGGTGACGGCATGGCGGCGCGAGCGGCTTTGGAACAGGACGAATTCGACCTCCGACATGGGTTCGGAGCCATACACCATGTAGGGTTGGCGCGCGTCCGTCTGGAAGATGTCGAGAATGCCATCGGCCAGGCCCTGCTCAGCCATCGCCAAGCAGCGCTTCCAAGGCAGGAATTGCCACTCCACCTCGACGCCGAGGCGTGCGAAGACCTGGCTGGCGACTTCATAGTCGATGCCGCGCGGTTGGCCGTTGTGCTGAAACACATAAGGTGCCCAGTCGTCGGTTACCAGGCGCAAGCGTTCGCCCAGAGCCAACGGGCTCAGGCAAACGAGCAGCAGGATCCAGAACAGACGGGCGATATGTGGCATGGCCGGAGATTACGCGCTCGGCCGGTGTACGGTAAAGGCATGCATTATCGATGTGGGAGCGGGCGTGCCCGCGAACACCGGCGAAGCCGGTGTCAACGATCGGGTTGCTCTCTTCGCGGGCACGCCCGCTCCCACAAGACCGCGCAAGGCAATGAGTTTTGCGGGCACATCAGGCTTGGGTGGATCGCAGCAGATGCGCCTCGATATCCTTGCGCCGCTCGCCCAGCGATAGCCGTAGCCCCGGATGGCGCAGGCACTGACGCAGCCGCTCGGGCTCCACGTGGCCGTAGCGGTCATTGAGGTTTTCCAGGGCTTTGTCCCACCAGGCAGACGCACAGGCGCGATCGAACTCATTGGGGTAGGGGTAGCAGCCATAGAGCAATTCGCGGGCGAACTGGCGCTCGTGACTGGGCAGGGTCAGGCTCAACGCCTTGTAACCCAGGCGGTGCAGAGTGGGTGGCCGCGGCAGTTGGTCGTTGACCAGCGCAACGTCGGCCAAGGCCGAGGGGCTGAGTGGGTCGTGCTCGTGCTTGCGCAGCCAGGCCTGGATCTTGGCGCGGAACTGCGCCTTCCGGCTCCAGTAGTGATGAATGACATCGGTACACTCGGCCAGCTCCAGGTTGCGGTAGGCCGCTACTGCCAGGCAGAACTCCTCAAGGGTATAGGCCTCCCGAGCCAAGGGGTAGAATTCGTCCATCATGGCGATGGAGCGGTCCAGGGTGTCGCAGTTCTCGGCAGTGAGGCCGATAACGCCGGAATTGACGAGCGGCATCTGGCAGTCGGCCAGTCCCCGGGACTCGAGAATGGCCAGCAGGTTCTTGTACAACAGGCACTTCTGGTCAGCGCCGTAGCGCGTGCCGATGGCGTTGCACAGCAGGCGGTTGGGCGTCACACGGGCGAACAGATGCATCGGCGAAGTGCGGAAGAAGGTGTCGGTGTCGATCAGCACTGCCAGCGGGTGTTGCTGCAGTACCTGGCGCAGCAGCACATGCTTGCTGCGAAAGTGATAACCGTGCGGGGCATTCCATGCCTGGCGCGTGGCCTCGTCCAGCAGGTGGACGGTGACGGGCAGCCTGGCGTAGGGCTGCGCATTGTCGGTGTAGACCTGGATGTCCATGGCCTCGCCGGCTGCGCTGCCTAGCTGGGCGAGGGCGCTGACGATGCTGAAGCAGGCTTCCTGATGGTAGGTTGCCGGGCCAAAAGCCAGGTATACAAGCTGTGGGCGCGAAGGTTGGGTGTGCTGCATGGCAGGCAAGACCTGTTTAACCCGAAAATGAATAAGGCTTTAGTCTATGACCAAAGCCTTAATCATTTCTTAAGCAGACTTTGCCAAAAGATTTCAGCGCGGCAGCTTCAGGTTGTTCCAGATCGCCAGGCTCGGTTCGGCCTGGTTCAAGGTATAGAAGTGCAGGCCCGGCGCGCCGCCTTGCAACAGCTGTTCGCACATGCGGGTAATCACTTCTTCGCCGAACGCCTGGATGCTGGCGGTGTCGTCGGCATAGGCTTCCAGCTGCTTGCGGATCCAGCGCGGGATCTCGGCACCACAGGCATCGGAGAAGCGGGCCAGCTTGCTGTAGTTGGTGATCGGCATGATGCCCGGTACCACCGGAATCTCCACGCCCAGCTTCTGTGCACGCTCGACGAAGTAGAAGTAGCTGTCGGCGTTGAAGAAGTACTGGGTGATGGCGCTGTCGGCACCGGCCTTGACCTTGTGCACAAAGTTGGCCAGATCCGCCTCGAAGTTGCGCGCCTGCGGGTGCATTTCCGGGTAGGCAGCCACTTCCAGGTGGAAGTG
Source organism: Pseudomonas sp. GW823-FHT05G12 (assembly GCF_058795575.1). NCBI lineage: Bacteria > Pseudomonadati > Pseudomonadota > Gammaproteobacteria > Pseudomonadales > Pseudomonadaceae > Pseudomonas > Pseudomonas sp. GW823-FHT05G12. The sequence goes on along the minus strand of NZ_CM179501.1, from coordinate 5,554,082 downwards.
ATCAGCGGTTTCCTGGCGGATGAACTCGACCAGGTCACTGGCATAGCGCAGTTCACCACTGGCCATGCCCATGCCCGACGGCAGGTCACCACGCAGCGCGACAATGCGTTTGATGCCGGCGGCCTTGTACTCGGCCAGCAGGGCGCGCAATTCGGCCTTGGTGTCGCCCACGCACGACAGGTGCGGCGCGGCAGGTATCTTCACTTCGCTTTCCAGCTGCAGCACGGTATTGAGCGTGCGGTCGCGGGTCGAGCCACCGGCACCGTAGGTGCAGGAGAAGAAGTCCGGGTTATAGGTGGCCAGCTGGCGGGCGACGCCCATCAGCTTTTCGTGACCGGCATCGGTCTTGGTCGGGAAGAACTCGAAACTGTAGCGGCGTTCTTGTGACATCAGGCGTTCCTCTGGCAACAAGCGTCTGGCGGCAAGCTGCAAGTAAAAGCCAGATCGGTGATGGCCGGTCTGGCTTGGGCGTCGTTCAAGATCTGTGTTTCCGGAGCTGCAAGTGGCAACGGCACGGTATGCCTTTGCCTGCCACTTGCAGCTTCATGCTTGCCGCTTAGTAGCGGTAGGCGTGCGGCTTGAACGGGCCTTCGACGGTCACGCCGATGTAGTCGGCTTGCTGCTTGGTCAGCTGGGTGACCACGCCGCCGAAGCCGCGGACCATTTCCAGGGCCACTTCTTCGTCGAGTTTCTTCGGCAGCACTTCAACGGTCAGGCGCTCGGCTTTCTTTTCGGCCGGCAGGTCAGCGAACTTCTGCTCGAACAGGAAGATCTGTGCCAGAACCTGGTTGGCGAACGAGCCGTCCATGATGCGGCTTGGGTGGCCAGTGGCGTTGCCCAGGTTGACCAGGCGGCCTTCGGCCAGCAGGATCAGGTAGTCGTCGTTCTGCGGGTCGAAGCTGCCAGCGCCGGTACGGTGGATCTTGTGAACCTGCGGCTTGACCTCTTCCCAGGCCCAGTTCTTGCGCATGAAGGCGGTGTCGATCTCGTTGTCGAAGTGGCCGATGTTGCAGACTACGGCACGCTTTTTCAGGGCCTTGAGCATGTTGGCGTCGCAGACGTTGACGTTACCGGTGGTGGTCACGATCAGGTCGATCTTGCCCAGCAGGGCCTTGTCGATGCTGGCTTCGGTGCCATCGTTGATACCGTCGATGAACGGCGAGACCAGCTCGAAGCCGTCCATGCAGGCCTGCATGGCGCAGATCGGGTCAATTTCGGAGACCTTGACGATCATGCCTTCCTGACGCAGGGACTGGGCCGAGCCCTTGCCCACGTCACCGTAGCCGATCACCAGGGCCTGCTTGCCCGACAGCAGGTGGTCGGTACCACGCTTGATGGCATCGTTCAGGCTGTGACGGCAGCCGTACTTGTTGTCGTTCTTGCTCTTGGTGACCGAGTCGTTGACGTTGATCGCCGGGACTTTCAGCTCGCCCTTGGCCAGCATGTCCAGCAGGCGGTGTACGCCGGTGGTGGTCTCTTCGGTCACGCCGTGCACGCGTTCCAGTACCTGCGGGTACTTCTTGTGCAGCAGTTCGGTCAGGTCACCACCGTCGTCGAGGATCATGTTGGCGTCCCATGGCTGGCCATCTTTCAGGATGGTCTGCTCCAGGCACCACTCGTACTCTTCTTCGGTTTCACCTTTCCAGGCGAACACCGGGATACCGGCGGCGGCGATCGAGGCGGCGGCCTGGTCTTGAGTCGAGAAGATGTTGCAGGACGACCAGCGCACTTCGGCACCCAGGGCAACCAGGGTTTCGATCAGCACGGCGGTCTGGATGGTCATGTGGATGCAGCCCAGGATCTTCGCACCCTTGAGCGGTTGCTCGGCCAGGTACTTGCGACGCAGGCCCATCAGCGCAGGCATTTCCGATTCGGCAATGATGGTTTCGCGACGGCCCCAGGCGGCCAGGGAGATGTCGGCGACTTTGTAATCGGTAAAACCAGCAGGCATGTTTGCAGCGCTCATGAGAGCCTCCATTCGTAATGTGCGAATGGGCGCCGTTGTGCGTTAAGCGCTCGCGGGAGCGAGCAACGCCCCATCCGAGCCTGACAGGCCTAGCCTGCTGCAGCGCCCCTCGGACAGGTGGCGGGCATGGCACCGCTGTGGGCAACCATGTAAAACGGCGCAGATTATAGCTGTCCCCGCCGGCTTGCCCAAGGTTTTCCGTCGATTAATCGCGACGATAGTCGATGTTCAATGGAGCGAAGGCAGCCGCTCTGCCATCATTGCTACACGTTAGCCAAGCAGGTCAGGAGTACAGATGAACTTTCACACCCGCAAGTGGGTTAAACCCGAAGACCTCAACCCTAATGGCACCCTGTTCGGTGGCAGCCTGTTGCGCTGGATCGATGAAGAGGCGGCGATCTACGCCATCGTCCAGTTGGGCAACCAGCGTGTGGTGACCAAGTACATGTCGGAAATCAACTTCGTCAGTGCTTCGCGTCAGGGTGACATCATCGAGCTGGGCATCACCGCTACCGCGTTCGGCCGCACCTCGATCACCCTCAAGTGCGAAGTGCGTAACAAGATCACCCGCAAGAGCATTCTGACTGTCGACAAGATGGTGTTCGTCAACCTGGGCGAGGATGGCTTGCCGGCAGCCCATGGGCGCACCGAGATCAAGTACGTGCAGGACCAGTTCCCGGATTCGGCAGTCGAATAGACCCTGGTTGCCTGTGCCGGCCTCTTCGCGGGTGAACCCGCTCCTACAGGGGTACGCGCCCCCGTAGGAGCGGGTTCACCCGCGAATGGGCCGCAAAGCGGCCCCGGCATTCTCAAGGCTGGGCGCTGACCTTGCGCACCACCCGCCCAATGCTCAACCCCTGCACCAGAATCGACGACAACACCACGATGTAGGTGATCGACAGCAGCAGGTCCCGTTCATCGCCCAGCGGTAGCGACAGCGCAAGTGCCACCGACACGCCACCGCGCAGGCCGCCCCAGGTCAGCACCCGCACCGTGCCTTTGGGCACCGGGCGCCAGCGCCGCAGCAGCACGATCGCCGGGGCCACCGTCAACAGGCGCGACAGCAGCACTGCCAGCGCCAGCACGCCGCCGGCCGCCAGGTGCATCCAGTTGAACGGCAGCAGCAACAGCTCCAGGCCGATCAATGCGAACAGCAGGGCATTGAGCATGTCGTCGATCAGCTCCCAGAAACCGTCCATGTAACGGCGGGTCATGTCATTCATCGCCAGGTTGCGCCCCAGGTTGCCGATGATCAGGCCTGCCACCACCATGGCGATCGGTGCCGACACATGCAGCTCGTAGCACATCGCCGAACCACCGATTACCAGCGCCAGGGTCAGCATGACCTCCACCTGATACTGCTCGACACTCTTGATCATGCGGTAGGTGGCGTAGCCGATCAGGCCACCGAACACCACACCGCCAATGGCCTCGCGGGCGAACAGGATCGCCGTGTCGGCCATGCTCGGTGTTTCACCCAGCTGGATGATGCCCAGCAACACGGTGAATACCACGACTGCCGTGCCGTCGTTGAACAGTGACTCGCCGACGATGGTGGTTTTAAGCGGTTTGGGCGCATTGGCAGTACGCAGCGCGCCAAGCACTGCAATCGGGTCGGTCGGTGAGATCAGTGCACCGAACAGCAGGCAGTAGATCAGGGGCACCTGCCAGCCGAACAGGGCAAACACCCAATGCGCCAGGTAGCCGATGACCACGGTGGCGATCAGCACGCCCAAGGTGGCCAGCAGGCCGATCGGCCAGCGGTAGCTGCGCAGGTCGCTGAGGTTGACGTGCAGGGCGCCGGCAAACAGCAGGAACGCCAGCATCCAGTGCATGAGCAGATCGTTGAAATCGATCTGGTTCATCAGCCCTTCGACGCGCTCTTCCAGGCCGGGGAAGCCGACAAGGCTCAGGCCTTGCAATATCAGGGAAAACAACAGCGCCGTAACCATCACGCCGATAGCGGGGGGCAGGCCGATGAAGCGGTAGTTCACATAGGTCAGAAGTGTGGTGAGGCAGATAAAAGCGGCAACTAATTCAAGCATCCCGAATCCTGTAACAGTGGCTTCCAAGTCGTTACCCGAGTGACTCGGGCAGTTCTTTGATGACCTGGCACGGGGTTCGGGGCACAGGGTTTGACCGAATTAGTCCAAATCGTTCCCGTGACAGTCTGCACTGGTTACCCTGTGGGAGCGGGCGTGCCCGCGAACACCGGCAAAGCCGGTGCCATACACCGAGTTGCATTCTTCGCGGGCATGCCCGCTCCCACAAAGCCCCCCTGAACGCTATATATTCACAGCCATGAAAAGCCATAAGGACAAGAAGGCGTGTTGGCAACATCTCTGGTGCTGGTTGCCGCCCTGCTGCATGCAACCTGGAATACCTTGATCAAATTCAGTGGCGAGCGCTTGCTGGTAATTGCCAGCATGGACACGGTAGCGCTGGCCTTCGCGGTGCTGGCGGTGCCCTTCGTCGATGTTCCGCCTGCTGAAATCTGGCCCTGGTTGGTAGCTTCGGCACTGGCTGAGCAGTTGTACCGCTATCTGCTGATCAAGGCCTACCGCGTGGGCGACCTGGGGCTGGTCTATCCTCTGATGCGCGGGCTGTCACCGCTGGTGGTGCTGGGGCTGACCCTGGCCTTTGCCGGGGAATCGCTGAGCCAGCAGCAGATCATCGGTATCCTGTTGATCCCCTGTGGCATGGCCTGCCTGTTGTGGCAGGGCGGCGGCGGTGACCGGCTGCCATGGTCGATGCTGCCGGTAGTTGCCTTGATTGGCCTGTGCATTGGTTGCTACACCTGGTTCGACGGCCAGGCCGTGCGCCTGTGGGGCAAGCCGTGGGATTACCTGGTCTGGCTGACCCTGCTCAGCGCCTGGCAATTCCCGTTGTTGGCGGGCGTAGCGCGGCGGGCGCCATTCGTACTGTTCTGGCGAACCCAATGGCGCCTTGGGTTGGCGGTAGGGTTCTGCGTATTGTTCAGCTATGCCCTGGTGCTGTGGGCCATGCATCTGGGGTCAGTGGCCGAAGCGGCGGCACTGCGGGAGTTGAGCGTGATCCTGGTGGTGCTGCTGGGCATGCGCTACCTCAAAGAACCTTTTGGCGGGCCAAGACTCCTAGCTTGCGGGCTGGTGTTGGCCGGCATGCTGGTAATGAAGCTTTGAACTGAAGACTGAACAAGGAGTCCTGTCCATGACTGTTGCCCTGTGGTGCATCCTGATTGCGCTGCTGTTGAACCCGCTTTGTGCCTTGATCGCCAAGGCGAGCAGTGGCCGTTTCGGCCTTAAGGACAATCACGATCCGCGAGCCTTTCTCGATACCTTGTCGGGCCTGCCGCGGCGTGCTCATGCAGCGCAGCAGAATGGCTACGAAGCGTTTCCGGCATTTGCTGCGGCGGTGCTTGTGGCGGATATCGTGGGCAATGCAGAGCAGGTGACCCAGAATGTGCTGGGGGTGATGTATATCACCAGCCGCTTGCTTTACATCATCTGCTACCTGGCCGACTGGGCTGCCTTGCGGTCGCTGGTGTGGTTTGCCAGCCTGGCACTGATCGTGTCGTTCTTCGTGGTTTCCATCTGAAACCGGCTGGCCATCTTCGCGGGCAGCCCCCGCGAAGATAGCCACAACGATCAAGGTACCTTGGGTACCTCAGGCAGTGGCTGGCCCTTGGGCCATAGCATCCAGATCTGCCCTTGCTGCTTCATGTTCCCGGCCAGTTCGCCGGCTTCCGGCCCGGTGCCCCAGAACAGGTCGGCACGCACTTCGCCGGTAATCGCCCCGCCGGTGTCCTGCGCGCCAACCGGTCGTACCACCGGCGTGCCGTCCGGGCGTGTGGTAGACAGCCACAACAAGCTGCCCAGGGGAATCACCTTGCGGTCGATGGCCACGCTGTAGCCGGCGGTAAGCGGTACGTTCAGCGAGCCGCGCGGGCCTTCGTTGCTGTCCGGGCGGGTGCTGAAGAATACGTAGCTGGGGTTGCTGGCCAGCAGCTCTGGTACGCGCTGCGGGTTGGCCTGGGCCCAGGCATGAATGGCGCCCATGCTCACTTCTTCTTTTTTCAGCTGACCTTGCTCCACCAGCCAGCGGCCGATCGGCCGATAGGGGTGGCCGTTCTGGTCGGCGTAGCCCAGGCGCAGTTGACGGCCGTCCTCCAGTTGCACCCGGCCAGAACCCTGGATCTGCAGGAATTGCAGGTCCATCGGGTCGGTCAGCCAGGCCAGCACCGGTGCCTGGACGCCGTTACGGTTGATGACCTCGGCCGTGTCGTAGGGCTTGAGCACCCGACCCTCCAGGCGGCCGCGCAGGCGTTTGCCCTTCAGTTCGGGGTACACGCTGGCCAGGTCGACCACGATCATGTCATCAGGGATGCCGTAGACCGCCACATGGTTGGTTGCCGATTGGTTCAGGCTGCCTGGGTAGACCGGCTCGTAGTAGCCGGTAATCAGGCCGTTGGCATTGTTCTCTGCAGAGCGCAGGCCGTACACCTGCAGGTTCTGCTCAAGGAAGGTTCGCACTTGGGCGGCGCTGGCTGTGGCGCTGCCGGCCGCTTCGCAGGTGGCGGCCCACACCGCGTCGCGCTTGAGTTTTTCGCAGCCGTTGCGCCATGCATAAAAGCCTGCCAGCAGGTCTTCATCGCTGACGGCCGGCAAGTCTTTCCAAGTGGCCGGGGCATAGGTGGCGACAGCGTGGGGCTCGGGCTTGGCGCTCTCGCCGCCGTTGCAGCCGGCCAGCAAAGCCAGCACCGGCAGTGTCCAGGCCAGGTGGCGCAGGGCAGATTTCATGTGTGCATTCCTGTCATGAGCGAACATGAAGGTTCGCCCCTGTCTTTTATGTGGCTATTGGTGTTTGGCCCAGGGGCAGCGATACTGGCCGCCCATTTGCGTAGGCCGAAGTGAGCGTGATGTTGAAGCGATTGACCGTTGTTCTGCTGGCAGCACTTGCCCTGGGAGGGGCTCTGACGGGTTGTGACCGGGTTGACCCGAATTCGCCGCTGGGCAAACGCAAGGTGATCTTCAAGGACATGCTCAAGACCAGCGAGGACCTCGGCGGCATGCTGCGTGGCCGGTTGCCGTTCGACGGGGTGAAGTTTGCCGACGGTGCGCTGAAGCTGGACAGCCTGTCGCATCAGCCGTGGCAGCATTTTCCACAGGTGCGCGATGGTGGTGACAGCGCCGCCCGTGCCGAAGTGTGGGAGCGCCAGGCGCGGTTCCATGACCTGGCCCGGCAGCTTGAGGGCGTCACCGGCGAACTGGTCGATGTCACCCGCAACCAGCCACTGGATGCTGCGCAACTGAAGGCACCGATGGACAAGGTCGAGGCTGCGTGCAAGGCCTGTCATAGCGAATTTCGTAATCATTGAATGGCTGTGCTGTTTGCGCAAACCTTCGAGGCGTGTACAAATTCCACAAAGACCAGGCTTGCCGGCCAGATGCCTTAGCGGTCGAGAGCGTCGACCGCTTCCTGCAGCTCTTTACGCGACTCGGCCAGCTTGTCCTTGCGCTTGTTGATCTTCTCGGCGTCGCCTTTCTTCTCTGCCTTCTTCAAGTCCTTTTCCCGCTGCGCCACTTCGTGACGCGCATCGAGCACCTTCTGCTCACGTTCCTTGCGCAGGCTGGCGTCGGTGCAGTTGTCCACACCGCGCAGGGCTTCCTCCAGCCCTGCAACCTGGTCCCTGTTGCCGTGGTCACGGGCAATTTTCAGCTGGTTTTCGATGGCGCTGCGCTTGGCGGCGCAACCGGTCAGGCCGGCATCCGGCTGGGCAGCCTGAGCAGTGCCCGCGGCCAGGCCCAGTGTTGCGAGCAGGAAAAGAGTCGAAATACGTTTCATGAAAAGCCTCCCTAACGGGGCGGGGCAGCAAAAGTTGGGGGAAATCCTGCCTTGGTTTTGCCCATTTAGAAACCCTTGGTGAGGTTTTCTGCCGGAGTCTCGGGTTTTTCCTACGCACTATTTGGTAAAAAATCATTGCTCAATGCGCTGGGGTGGGGTCCGGAAACCTTCTATGCCGGCTTCGGCCAACTGTGCGGCAATGGCTTGCACCTCGGAGGCCGCGAAAAACTCCACAAGTTGGCGCGAGCGTTTTGCGCCGATGCCGGGCACGGTCTGCCATTGCCCGGCACTGCGTGAAGCCAGCGCCTGCCAGTCGCCAGTCAGTGGCAAATGCTTGCCAATGGGCACGCCAAGGGCGCGCAGCCACTGATCGAATGGGCGTGAGCGAGCTTCGTCGAAACTGCCCATCAGGTGTGCCGCAGTGAGCCTGCTGATACCGGGGGCCTGCTGCAGGCGCTCGGCATCGAGCTGCAGCCAGTCGGTCATGGACGTTACCAAGCCAGCTTCGACCAGCCGACGCCATGTGCCGGGCCCGGTGCGTGGCAAGGCCAGGCCCTGTTTACCGCCAAGCCAGGTGAGGCGGGCAATGAACTGCTCATCACAGCCCTCGCTGGCCTGCCAACAGCTGTGGGCATGATGCTGGTCGGGTGCTGGTGCGGTTATCGGTTGGCGCTCTACAGCGCGGTGCACGACGTGTTCGAGCCGGGGAATGGTCAGCCCGGCAAGGCTGACGGCCACCTGATCGCCGGGGCGAATATCCAGGCGTTGCCAGCGCGCCAGCGACCCAAGGCTGACTTGGGTAATGCGCCGGTCATCGAGGGTAACGGGTTGCAGGTGAAGAACGGGCGTGACCCTGCCAGTGCGGCCGACCCGAAAGCGCACGTCGCGTACTTCGGCCAAGGCTTGTGCATAGGGGTACTTCCAGGCCGCGATCCAGTAGGGCGCCTTGGCCTGCCAGCGCTCGGCAGGTGGCCGACTGCCCTGGCGCAGGATCACACCGTCGGTGGCGAAGGGCAGAGCAGAGCGATACCAGTGCTCGCGCCAGTGTGCTGCATCCTCCAGCGTATCGATGGCGATGCTGTAAAGCTGGCTATCCGGAAAACCCAGTCGTGCCAGCTGGGCGAGGCGTTCGGCCTGTTGCTCGGGGCCGTGCGGCCAGCCCCATACGAACAGGCCGATAGCGTTGCCTTGTGCGCCAGTCAGTTGCTTGCGTGCGAGCAGCCCTGCCACGGTACCCCGGGCGTTGGCGCTGCCTGCCTTGGCTTGCACATGTTCGTCCAGGCGCAGATACAGCTCACCTTGCAAGTGCAGGTCGACCGCCTCAGGCAACTGCCGGGTGACAGCGCCGAGCTGTGGGATGTGTCGGCTCCAGTCATGGCCGTGTACACCGTCCCCCCGGCTGGTCAGCTGCACCAATCGGCCCTGTTGGTAAGTGAGGGAAACTGCAACACCGTCGACCTTGGGCTGTACCCACACGCCGGTCTTGCCGGCCATCCATCGCGCCACGGCCTGGCGGTCTGCCAGCTTGTCGACGCCGGTATGCGGCACGGGGTGGGGGACCGGCCCGCGAGCACTGGCCAGGGGGGAGGGGCTGGTGCCAACCGCGAAGCACTGCTGCAGGTGGTTCAGGCGCTCGCGGCTCTGGTCGTACAGTTCGTCGGCCACCAGGGCTATGCCCTGGCGATGGTAGTGCTCGTCCCATCGGGCAAGCGTGGCGCGCAGTTGCGCAACTTCGGCCTTGGCCTGTTGCGGGTTCCAGTGTGGGCATGAGGCAGCCCTGGCCAATGGGGGGGTCAGCACAAATAGCAGGGCGAACAACAACAGGTACGGCATGGCCTGGCATCCTTGCATGGCGGGGAAGCGCTTAGCGTAGGCGGGTGGCGGGGCGGGCGGTGCGTGCAGTTGTCAGGTGATATTTCGCTGGTGTTCGTCTCCAAGCCCGAGGCGGAGCAAGAAACGAGCGCGGCGCTCGATCTGACGGGCGATGAACATGCCGTGACAGGCACAAAAAAGCCCCTGCCGATCGCTCGGCAGGGGCTTTCGTCTGGCGCTGCAGGAAGCTTACAGGCCGGCAGCGTCACGCAGCGACTGGGCGCGGTCGGTGCGCTCCCAGGTGAAGGTGGTGAAGGTGTCGTCGCCGACAGTCTTCTGATGCGGGGTACGGCCGAAGTGGCCGTAGGCAGCGGTTTCCTGATACATCGGGTGCAGCAGGTCGAGCATGGTGGTGATGGCGTACGGACGCAGGTCGAAGCACTCGCGCACCAGCTGGATGATCTTGTCGTCGGAGACCTTGCCGGTACCGAAGGTGTTGATCGAGATGGAGGTCGGCTGGGCCACGCCAATGGCGTACGACACCTGGATCTCGCAACGCTCGGCCAGGCCGGCGGCGACGATGTTCTTGGCCACGTAGCGGCCGGCGTAGGCGGCGGAACGGTCGACCTTGGACGGGTCCTTGCCGGAGAACGCGCCACCCCCGTGACGGGCCATGCCGCCGTAAGAGTCGACGATGATCTTGCGGCCAGTCAGGCCGCAGTCACCCACCGGGCCACCGATGATGAAGTTGCCGGTCGGGTTGATGTGGTACTGGGTGCCTTTGTGCAGCAGTTCGGCCGGCAGGGTGTGCTTGACGATCAGCTCCATCACGGCTTCTTGCAAGTCTTTCTGCGAAACCTCCGGGTTGTGCTGGGTCGACAGCACCACGGCGTCGATACCGACCACTTTGCCGTTCTCGTAGCGGCAGGTGACCTGCGACTTGGCATCCGGGCGCAGCCATGGCAGCAGGCCGGACTTGCGCGCCTCGGCCTGGCGTTCTACCAGACGGTGCGAGAAGCAGATCGGTGCAGGCATCAGGACTTCGGTTTCGTTGCTGGCATAGCCGAACATCAGGCCCTGGTCACCGGCGCCCTGGTCTTCTGGCTTGGAGCGGTCCACGCCCTGGGCGATGTCTACCGACTGTTTGCCGATGATGTTCATCACGGCGCAGGTGGCGCCGTCGAAGCCGACGTCGGAGCTGTTGTAGCCGATGTCGATGATGACTTTGCGCACCAGGTCTTCCAGGTCGACCCAGGCCGAAGTGGTGACTTCGCCGGCGATGATGGCGACACCGGTCTTGACCAGGGTTTCGCAGGCTACGCGGGCGTATTTGTCCTGAGCGATGATGGCATCAAGGACTGCGTCCGAAATCTGGTCGGCGATCTTGTCCGGATGCCCTTCGGACACGGACTCGGAGGTGAAAAGGGAGTATTCGCTCATCTCGAAGGTTCCTGAAATTTACCGATGGTGTATGTCGCCAGCCGTCCGCTGAAAATGGCGGACCTGGATCTGGAAACCGTTACGCAAGCCCACGTACAGGCTGTCCGCATGGGCCAGCCCGGCAGCGTTGGCCCAGCGCGCCAGGTCGTCCTGTTCGAAGCCCAGCCAGAGGTCGCCGCAGGCTTCGCGCGCCCACCCCTGGTCATGGCTGCACAGTTCGGTGACCAGCAGGCTGCCGCCTGCCTTCACCCGTTTGGCCAGCTGGCGCAAGGCCAGGGCCGGGTCGCTGAAATGGTGCAGCACCATGTTCAGCACAACGCAGTCGGCGGCCACATCCGTTGCACCCAGTGCATCGGCCAACTGCAGGTTCACGTTGTCGAGCCCTTCGCGCTGGCACACCTGGCGCGCAAGCTCGAGCATGGTAGGGCTGTTGTCCAGGGCGGTGACCTGGGCGAAGCGCCGGGCCAGGTCGGGCAGGAAGCCACCGTCGCCGGGGCCGACTTCCAGCGCGCTGGCGGCCGGGTCGAAATGCAGTTTGTCGAGCAGCGCCAGCAGGCTGTCGCGGTACTGCGGAAGGCCGGCGATCAGGTCCTGCTGGGCACGGAACTTCTCTTCCACGCGCAGGAAGAAGTCCTGGCTGGTGGCCGCCCGGCGCTGCTGGACATGGGCTATGCGCGCCTGCACATCGGGCGGCAGGGCCAGGTCGTCGACTTCTTCGAGCAGCGCCGCGTGCAGCCGGCCACCCAGGCGCAGGCCATCGGGCAGGGCACGGCGGTAGAAGATGGCGTTGCCTTCGCGGCGGGTTGCCACGAGGTCGGCCTGAGCCAGCACCTTGAGGTGATGGCTCATGCCCGACTGGCCGATGTCGAAGATCTGCGCCAGCTCCAGCACACCGAACGAGTCATTGGCCAAGGCGCGCAATACGTTCAGGCGCAACGCATCGCCACTGGCTTTGCACAGGGCGGCCAATGTTTCGCGTTGCTCGGGGATCGATTGCGCACGCAGATTCATGGGGCGGCAGTCTAGACAGGCATCGATGCCCTAGCAAGGCCAATATCAAAAAGTTTTGATATTGGCGATGAGCTGCAAGCCGAAAGCCTCAAGTTACACGCTTTGGGGCGCCCCGAGTCGCGCTCTGCTTCTTCAGTTGCGGCTTAAAGCTGGCGCTTGGCGCTTAAATGTTTGCCCCAAGCGCCCCCAGTGGGCGAAAATGGCCGCCTTTTTCGTGACACCACCTATTCAAGCCCCCTAGGAGATCAGCGATGCCCAGCCGTCGTGAACGTGCCAACGCCATTCGTGCCCTCAGCATGGATGCCGTGCAAAAGGCCAACAGCGGCCACCCAGGTGCCCCCATGGGCATGGCGGATATCGCCGAAGTGCTTTGGCGCGACTACCTGAAGCACAACCCGAGCAACCCGAGCTTCGCCGACCGTGACCGCTTCGTGCTGTCCAACGGCCACGGTTCGATGCTGATCTACTCGCTGCTGCACCTGACCGGCTACGACGTCACCATCGATGACATCAAAGGCTTCCGCCAACTGCACAGCCGCACCCCGGGCCACCCGGAATACGGCTACACCCCAGGCGTTGAAACCACCACCGGCCCGCTCGGCCAGGGTATCGCCAACGCCGTGGGCTTCGCCCTGGCCGAAAAAGTGCTGGCTGCCCAGTTCAACCGTGACGGCCACAATATCGTCGACCACAACACCTATGTGTTCCTCGGCGACGGCTGCATGATGGAAGGCATCTCCCATGAAGTCGCCTCGCTGGCCGGCACCCTGGGCCTGAACAAGCTGATCGCCTTCTACGATGACAATGGCATCTCCATCGACGGCGAAGTGCACGGCTGGTTCACCGACAACACCCCGGCGCGCTTCGAAGCCTACAACTGGCAGGTGATCCGCAACGTCGACGGCCACGATGCCGAAGAAATCAAGATGGCCATCGAGACCGCCCGCAAGAGCGATCGCCCGACCCTGATCTGCTGCAAAACCACCATCGGTTTCGGTTCGCCGAACAAGCAGGGCAAGGAAGACTGCCACGGTGCCCCGCTGGGCAACGACGAAATCGCCCTGACCCGCCAGGCCCTGAACTGGAACCACGGCCCGTTCGAAATCCCGGCCGACATCTACGCCGAGTGGGATGCCAAGGCCGCCGGTGCCAAGGTTGAAGCCGAGTGGAACCAGCGCTTCGACGCCTACGCCAAGGCCTACCCGGAGCTGGCTGCCGAGTTCAAGCGCCGTGCCAGCGGCGAGCTGCCGGCCGACTTCAGCGAAAAGGCCCAGGCCTACATCAACGAAGTGGCTGCCAAAGGCGAAACCATCGCCAGCCGCAAGGCCAGCCAGAACGCCCTGAACGCCTTCGGCCCGCTGCTGCCCGAGTTCCTCGGCGGTTCGGCTGACCTGGCAGGCTCCAACCTGACCCTGTGGAAAGGTTGCAAGGGCGTCGAAGCCAATGACGCCAGCGGCAACTACGTGTTCTACGGCGTGCGCGAGTTCGGCATGACCGCCATCATGAACGGCGTTGCCCTGCACGGTGGCCTGGTACCTTACGGCGCGACCTTCCTGATGTTCATGGAATACGCCCGCAACGCCGTGCGCATGTCGGCACTGATGAAGCAGCGCGTGATCCACGTGTACACCCACGACTCCATCGGTCTGGGCGAAGACGGCCCGACGCACCAGCCGATCGAGCAGCTGACCAGCCTGCGCAGCACCCCGAACCTGGACACCTGGCGCCCGGCCGACGCGGTGGAATCCGCTGTGTCCTGGAAAAGCGCCCTGGAGCGCAAGGACGGCCCATCGGCGCTGATCTTCTCGCGCCAGAACCTGCAGCACCAGGACCGCGATGCCCAGCAGATCGCCGACATCAGCCGCGGTGGTTATGTGCTCAAGGACTGCGCCGGCGAGCCTGAACTGATTCTGATCGCCACCGGTTCCGAAGTGGGCCTGGCTGTTCAGGCCTTCGACAAGCTGACCGAGCAAGGCCGCAAGGTGCGCGTGGTTTCCATGCCGTGCACCAGCGTGTTCGATGCCCAGGACGCTGCCTACAAGCAGTCCGTGCTGCCGCTGGAAGTCGGTGCGCGCATCGCCATCGAAGCTGCCCACGCCGACTTCTGGTACAAGTACGTCGGCCTGGAAGGTCGTATCATCGGCATGACCACCTACGGTGAGTCGGCGCCGGCTTCGGCATTGTTCGAAGAGTTTGGCTTCACCCTGGAGAACATCCTCGGTACTGCCGAAGAGCTGCTGGAAGACTGATTTAAAGATCTGCGGGCGGTGTCGCCTTCATTCGCGGGCAAGCCCGCTCCCACAGAGGTTGCATGAAACCCTGTGGGAGCGGGCTTGCCCGCGAATGCCACACCGCAAATTCCGCAGGCTGACGACAATTGAACTGTCTCGTGAGCCCCGAATGCCCCACCGTCCCTACAAAGTTGCACTCAACGGTTATGGCCGTATCGGCCGCTGTGTCCTGCGCGCGCTGTTCGAGCGGGGGGCAAAGGCCGGTTTCGAGATCGTCGCGCTGAACGATCTGGCCGATCAGGCCAGCCTCGAATACCTGACACGCTTCGACTCCACCCACGGGCGTTTTCCCGGCGAGGTCAAGGTCGACGGCGACTGTCTGCACATCAATGGCGACTGCGTGAAGGTAATGCGCAGTGCCACCCCCGAAGGCATCGACTGGGCTGCGCTGGGCATCGACTTGGTGCTGGAGTGTTCCGGTGCCTATAACACCCGTGCCGATGGCCAGCGTTTCCTCGAAGCCGGGGCGCCAAGGGTGCTGTTCTCGCAGCCCATGGCCAGCGAGGCTGACGTTGACGCCACGGTGGTCTACGGCATCAACCAGGACTGCCTAACCGGTAGCGAGCGCCTGGTGTCCAACGCCTCGTGCACCACCAACTGCGGCGTGCCGCTGCTGCGTGTGCTGGACCAGGCGTTTGGCATCGAATATGTGCAGATCACCACCATCCACTCGGCGATGAACGACCAGCCGGTGATCGATGCCTATCACCACGAAGACCTGCGCCGCACGCGTTCGGCCTTCCAGTCGGTGATCCCCGTGTCCACTGGCCTGGCGCGTGGCATCGAGCGCCTGCTTCCGGAACTTGCCGGGCGAATCCAGGCCAAAGCGGTACGTGTACCGACCGTCAACGTCTCGTGCCTGGACATCACCCTGCAGACCGCCCGCGACACCAGTGCGGCCGAAGTCAACCGAGTGCTGCGCGAGGCCGCGCTGGAAGGCCCGCTTAAAGGCTTGCTGGCCTACACCGAGCTGCCGCACGCCAGCTGTGATTTCAACCATGACCCGCATTCGGCGATCGTTGATGCCAGCCAGACGCGTGTTTCCGGGCCCCGCCTGGTAAACCTGCTGGCCTGGTTCGACAACGAATGGGGTTTTGCCAACCGTATGCTCGACGTTGCCGAACACTTTCTGCACGTCGTTCACCCAACCCGCAACAAACAGCCCTGAAGGACTGCATTCATGACCGTGTTGAAGATGACCGACCTCGACCTGCAAGGTAAGCGCGTACTGATCCGCGAAGACCTCAACGTGCCTGTGAAGGACGGTGTGGTAGCCAGCGACGCGCGTATCCTGGCAGCGCTGCCGACCATCAAGCTGGCCCTGGAGAAGGGCGCAGCGGTAATGGTCTGCTCGCACCTGGGCCGCCCGACCGAAGGCGAATTCTCTGCCGAGAACAGCCTCAAGCCGGTCGCCGATTACCTGAGCAAGGCCCTGGGCCGTGACGTGCCGCTGGTTGCCGACTACCTGGACGGTGTCGCGGTACAGGCCGGTGAACTGGTGCTGTTCGAGAACGTGCGCTTCAACAAGGGCGAGAAAAAGAACGCCGACGAGCTGGCGCAGAAATACGCAGCCCTGTGCGACGTATTCGTCATGGACGCTTTCGGCACCGCACACCGCGCCGAAGGCTCGACCCATGGCGTCGCCAAGTTCGCCAAGGTGGCCGCTGCCGGCCCACTGCTGGCAGCCGAACTGGATGCCCTGGGCAAGGCCCTGAAAGCCCCGGCCAAGCCAATGGCGGCCATCGTTGCCGGCTCCAAGGTTTCCACCAAACTGGACGTGCTGAACAGCCTGAGCAGTGTTTGCGACCAGCTGATCGTCGGTGGCGGTATTGCCAACACCTTCCTGGCCGCTGCCGGCCACCCGGTGGGCAAGTCGCTGTACGAGCCTGACCTGGTCGACACCGCCAAGGCCATTGCCGCCAAGGTCAGCGTGCCGCTGCCAGTCGACGTGGTGGTTGCCAAGGAGTTTGCTGAGAGCGCCGAAGCTACCGTCAAAGCCATTGCCGACGTAGCTGCCGACGACATGATCCTGGACATCGGCCCGCAAACCGCAGCCAACTTCGCCGAGCTGCTGAAATCGTCGAAAACCATTCTGTGGAACGGCCCGGTTGGCGTGTTCGAATTCGATCAGTTCGGCAACGGCACCAAGGTACTGGCCAAGGCCATCGCCGACAGCGCCGCGTTTTCTATCGCCGGTGGCGGTGACACCCTGGCCGCCATCGACAAATATGGCGTCAGCAAGGAAATCTCCTACATTTCTACCGGTGGTGGCGCCTTCCTCGAGTTCGTCGAGGGCAAGGTCCTGCCAGCTGTGGCAATCCTGGAAGAGCGGGCCAAGGCCTGATGACGTCGGCGCTTGGCAAAGGGAGTGGCCTGGTGGTCAAACAATTGCCTGTGATGATGCTGGCCGGTCTGCTGAGCGCTTGCGCGGGCAGCCCGGCCTCGGATACCGACCCGGCGCAGTCGCACAAGGGCGGTTGCTATCAGTCCGACTGGCAGGCCGAGACTGTGCCGGTCATCGGCAAGCGCGTGGGCCCGGAAGGCCTGGAAAAGTACGACGAAGACCACCAGCGCAAGGCGCCGGGTTGCCCTTGATCGGGTAATAGGCAACCTGAACGTTGATTTGTGGTCTTGAAGAAGGGGCCGCTGTGCGGCCCTTCGCGGGCTCGTCCGCTCCCACAGAGACTGCACTGTACCTGTGGGAGCGGGCGAGCCCGCGAAGGGCTGCACTGCAGCCCCAAATCGAGGAAACTGAATGAAAGCGCTTTTGGCCGTGACGGCCCTGGCGACACTGGCAGGATGCTCACTGCTGCAGCCGGCGCAACCGGCCCCGGCAGACAACTGGACCCGTTGGGTCTGCGACACCCAGGCTGAGGTGCTTTGGCGCTTCGCCGATGCGCAACGTGACCAGGTTGACGTGCGCCTTGGCGGCGGCGACCAGGTCTATCGGCTCAAGGCTGAACCGGGTGCCTCGGGTGCGCTGTACAGCGATGGCATGCTGGCCTTCCACACCAAGGGCGAAGAAGGCCTGGTGTACTGGGTGGCAACCAACGATCTGATTGGGCGGGGCTGCAAGGCACCGTGACTGAGGGGGCCGCGAGGGTGGCCCACACTACTTGAACAGCAACCGCCCCTGCGGCAGGCTTGCACGAAACAAACGACGCTTGTCGGGAGAGAGATACACAATGGCACTCATTAGCATGCGCCAGATGCTGGACCACGCCGCCGAGTTCGGCTACGGCGTACCAGCTTTCAACGTCAACAACCTCGAGCAGATGCGCGCCATCATGGAAGCGGCCGACAAGACCGACTCCCCCGTGATCGTCCAGGCTTCGGCCGGTGCCCGCAAATACGCTGGTGCGCCTTTCCTGCGCCACCTGATCCTGGCTGCCATCGAAGAGTTCCCGCACATTCCGGTGTGCATGCACCAGGACCACGGTACCAGCCCTGACGTCTGCCAGCGCTCGATCCAGCTGGGCTTCAGCTCGGTCATGATGGACGGCTCGCTGGGTGAAGACGGCAAGACCCCGACCGACTACGAGTACAACGTCCGCGTTACCCAGCAGACCGTTGCCATGGCTCACGCCTGCGGCGTTTCGGTTGAAGGCGAGCTGGGCTGCCTGGGTTCGCTGGAAACCGGCATGGCCGGTGAAGAAGACGGGATCGGCGCCGAAGGCGTGCTGGATCACAGCCAGATGCTGACCGACCCGGAAGAAGCCGCCGACTTCGTCAAGAAGACCCAGGTCGACGCCCTGGCGATCGCCATTGGTACCAGCCACGGTGCCTACAAGTTCACCAAGCCACCAACCGGTGACGTGCTGGCCATCGATCGCATCAAGGAAATCCACAAGCGCATCCCCAACACCCACCTGGTGATGCACGGTTCGTCCTCGGTACCGCAAGAGTGGCTGGCGATCATCAACCAGTACGGCGGCGACATCAAAGAAACCTACGGTGTACCGGTCGAAGAAATCGTTGAAGGCATCAAGCACGGCGTGCGCAAGGTCAACATCGATACCGACCTGCGTCTGGCCTCTACCGGTGCCATGCGCCGCCTGATGGCGCAGAACCCGAGCGAGTTCGACCCGCGCAAGTTCTTCGGTGAAACCATCAAGGCCATGCGCGACGTGTGCATCGCGCGTTACGAAGCCTTCGGCACCGCGGGCAATGCCTCGAAGATCAAGCCGATCTCTCTGGAAGGTATGTACCAGCGCTACCTGAAAGGTGAACTGGCCGCCAAGGTCAACTGATCGACAGGTAACCCTGAAAAACCCGCAGCGATGCGGGTTTTTTTATGGGCGATGGAAACCTGTACATAATTCCGGCAGACCGACCGTTAGTCGGCTACCGTACAGTTTGACCATTGATAGCGTTCTGATTGCATTGCGTGTTGCAGCCTCAGGTCTAGAGTACTAATGGATCCAACAGTATTTTGAAGTCGGTCACATAACAGAGAAGCAGCATGGATGGCGCTCACCCTCAACAGCAGCAGCCACTGGATGGCAGCTCAGTTCTTCTGGTGGTAGACGACTACCCCGAGAACCTCATCAGCATGCGGGCCTTGCTGGCCCGGCAGGATTGGCAAGTATTGACGGCAAGCTCTGGGATAGAAGCCTTGAGCGCGTTGCTTGAGTACGAAGTCGACCTGGTGTTGATGGATGTACAGATGCCGGAAATGGACGGCTTTGAAGTCGCCCGGCTGATGCGCGGCAATCAGCGTACCCGACTGACCCCGATCATTTTCCTCACCGCCAACGAACAGTCCGAAGCGGCCGTGCTCAAAGGCTACGCCAGCGGCGCCGTGGACTACATGTTCAAACCGTTCGACCCACAAATCCTCAAGCCCAAGGTCCAGGCGCTGCTCGACCAGCAGCGCAACCGGCGCATGCTGCAGCAGCTGAGTCGCGAGCTGGAGACGGCCAGGGCCTTCAATGCGTCCATCCTGGAAAATGCCGCCGAAGGCATTCTGGTGGTTGATGCCCAAGGCATCATCAGTTTTGCCAATCCGGCCATTTCCCGTTTGCTGGCGGCACCGGTGCAACACCTGCAGGGCACCCAATTGCTCGACGTTGTGCAACTGACCAGTACCAGCCTGTGGCGCGAGTCGGACTTCTACAAGGCCTACCAGGGGCGGCAGATCTACCGCGTACACGATGCCCAACTGCGTACCCAAGGCGGTGAGCTTGTGCCGGTGGCGCTGTCCTGTGCGCCGTTGCCGGCCGATCAACAGGCCATGGTGGTGACCGTGCTGGACATGTCGGCAGTGCGTAACTTGCACCAACAGCTGGAATACCAGGCCATTACTGACCCGCTCACCGGCCTGCTCAACCGCCGTGGTTTCTACCAGGCGGCTGAAGGTGCACTGTTGCGCAACGAGCGCTCGGACAAGGCGCAGGCGCTGATGTACATGGACCTGGATGGCTTCAAGCGCATCAACGACTCGCTCGGCCACGACGCGGGCGACCGGGTGTTGCGCTGGGTGGCCGAGCAGCTCAAGGACTGCCTTGGCAGTGAGGCCTTGCTGGCGCGTATGGGTGGTGATGAGTTCACTGCACTGTTCGACAGCTTGCCCTACCCGGAGCAGGCCGGGCGTTTTGCCGAGCGGTTGCTCGAACGTGTTTCCATCAGCCATGAGGTAGACGGGCTCGATGTGTGCCTTGGGGTCAGCATCGGCATTGCCACCTACCCGGACTGCGGCGCCAATGTCGAAGGCCTGCTGCGTTCGGCCGATGCTGCGATGTACGCCGCCAAGCAAGCGGGGCGTCAGCAATACCGCTTCTACGATCAGGAACTCAACGGACGGGCGCGCTCGCGATTGATGCTCGAGGACAGCGTGCGCACGGCCATCGAGCAGCAGGACTTTACCTTGGTGTACCAGCCACAGGTCGCCTTCCACGATGGCCGCCTGCGTGGTTTCGAGGCCTTGCTGCGCTGGCAGCACCCCAGCGTTGGCGATGTGCCGCCGGGGCTGTTCATCCCGCTGCTGGAAGAAGCGCGGCTGATCAACCGCCTGGCCAGCTGGATCTACCGCCAGGGGGCCGCCCAGCGGCAGGCCTGGTACGACAGGTTTCCGCCGGACCTTGTGCTCGGCATCAGTCTGAGCCGCGCGCAGTTCGTCATGCCTGGCCTGGTCGAAGAACTGCAACGGGTCATCCAGCTTTACCAGCTTGTCCCGACGCAGTTGGAGGTGGAAGTGGCGGAAACGTCGCTGATGTATAACATCGATGCGGCCGTCAAACAGATACACCGCTTGCGTGAGCTGGGCGTGAGGGTGGCCCTGGATGACTTCGGTGCGGGTGACTGTTCGTTGCGCATGCTGCGCGACCTGCCTATCGACACACTCAAGCTCGACCGTCATCTGGTGGCACGTCTGCCCGATTCGGCGGTAGATGCTGCGTTGGTTCGCAGCGTGATCGGCCTGTGCGCCGACTACCGTATCACGGTGATCGCCGAGGGGGTGGAGACCCCGGCGCAGGCAGCCTGGCTCAAGGCCAATGGCTGCGAATACGTTCAGGGTTTCCTGGTGGCTTATCCGATGACCGCGACTGACGCTAGCAGCTTCCCGGCAATTTTCTCCTGGCCAGGGCCGTGATTGGCTAGAATCGGCATTCGTTACGCCGAATACAGCGCCATGACCGTACTACGTTACTTGCAAGCCTACCCCCCGCACCTGCAGGAGCAGGTGCGGCAGATGATCGACAGCGACCGCCTGGGTGAATACCTGCAGCGCCGTTACCCTGACCGCCATGACGTGCAAAACGACAAGGCGCTGTATGGCTATGCCCAGGATTTGCGCCAACAGTACCTGCGAAGTGCGCCAAACCTGGACAAGGTGCTGTTCGACAGCCGCCTCGATCTGACGCATCGGGCCCTGGGCTTGAACACGGCGGTGTCGCGGGTGCAGGGCGGCAAGCTCAAGGCGAAGAAGGAAATCCGCATTGCCTCGCTGTTCAAGGAGGCCGCGCCACAGTTCTTGCGCATGATTGTTGTGCACGAGTTGGCGCACCTGCGCGAGCGAGATCACAACAAGGCGTTCTACCAGCTCTGCCAGCACATGGAGCCGGACTATCACCAACTGGAATTCGACCTGCGCGTCTACCTGACCTATCGGGAGCTGCCGGGCAACCTCTAAGGAACATGCAGCATGGAAGTGAGCAAGACCAAGAGCAGCTTCTACCGCCGCCTGTACGTGGCCTGGCTGATCGATAGCCAGACTGCGACCAGCGTGCCCGCCCTGATGGAAGCCACCGGCATGCCTCGTCGCACAGCTCAGGACACTATCGCCGCGCTGGCCGACCTGGACATCGTCTGCGAGTTCGAACAGCAGGAAGGCGCACGCAACCACGCCGGGCATTATCGCATTCATGACTGGGGGGCGATCGACAAGCAGTGGATCATCCGTCACTTGCGGCAGATCCGCGAAGTGCTGGGTTACCCCTGATGTGCAAAGCCCGCACAGGGTGGGCTCATCCCTTGCGCATTCCAATGGACGCGATGCCGTCCTCCGAAGACTCCTCGCCCACCACGGCAAACCCATGGCGGGCATAAAACGCCTGTAAATGCGCTGGAGCCGACAGATAAACCGGCACCCCCGGCCAGCAATGCTCCGCCGCTTCCAGCCCCTTGAGCAGCAAGCTTTCGTCGAGCTGCAAACCTCGCGCCTGCGGTGATGTCACCACTCGTCCGATCACCACATCCCCACCTTGTGACTGCGGATCCAGCAGGCGCAGGTAGGCCACCAGCTTGTCTTCCTGCCAGGCCATGAGGTGCAAGGTATCGCCAGTCAGGTCCTGACCATCGACTTCCTGGTAGGCGTGGCGCTGCTCCACCACGAGCACTTCAGTGCGTAGCTGCAAAATGGCATAGAGCTGCTCCTTGCCGAGGTCGGTGTGGTGCTTGCAGAGCCAGTCGATTGACATGGGCACGAACTCCTTGGATGGGGCTCGATCATCGCATGCTGCATGTGCTTCGGCCAAAATAGAGGCTAAATGACACTATTGGCCGCTGCCCTCGGCAAGCGCTTTGTGTAATCTCACTGGCAGTGTTGCCCTCCATTGCGAAAGGACGTGAGCATGCGGCCACTGCTTTGTGTTCTGGGATTGCTGACAACGATGCTGGCAACACCTGCCCCGGGTCACGACAAGCTACGCCTGGTGGCCGACAACTGGCCACCGTTCACCGATGCCAAGATGCCGGGCGGCGGCCTTGCGACCAGCATCGTTACCACCGCACTGGCCCGTGCCGGCTACGCCAGCGGCTATGAAGAGGTGCCGTGGGCGCGGGCGTTGCTGGGGGTAGGTGAAGGGCGCTACGACGTGCTGATCAATGCCTGGTACAACGACTCGCGCGCCAATATCGGGCAATTCTCCAGCGCCTACCTGAGTAATCGTATTCGCCTGCTGCAACGTAAGGGCGAGGCGTTCAGCTACACGCGTCTGTCTGACCTTTATGCCTACAGCATTGCGGTAGTGCGTGATTACGCCTATTCACCGGAATTCGACGGGGATCCGCGTCTGAACAAAGTGCCGGTGCGCAACTTTTCTTCTGCGGTACGCATGTTGGCGGCAGGGCGGGTAAGCCTGGCGGTGGAGGACGAGTACGTGGCCCGCTACAACCTGCAGCGCGAGCCGCAGGAAGTGCGTGACAGGGTGATGCTGGTGGATCCGCCGCTGGGGGAGAACACCCTGCATGTCCTGGTCAGCCTGAAGCACCCGGAGCACAAGCGGATCGTCGAGCGCTTCGAGCAGGCGATAGCGGCGATGAAGGCCGATGGCAGCTATGCCCGGCTGCTGCGTCAGTATGGCTTTTGAGCACAGGCAATAAAACGATCACGCCGGGGCATTTTCCTTGATCAGGTGTGCCGCCAGGGTCCGCAATGGCCCCAGCTGCCGGCATATCAACGCCAACTGCGTCTGCACCAACCGCTGATGCTCATCCAGATCTTCCGGCATCTGCTCCAGGGCATTGGCCAGCGCCTCTTCGGCATCACTGTGAATCGCCACCGGCAGCCGTGCGGCCAGGCCGTTGGCAATCTCGTCCAGGCTGCTGGCCAGGCTTTGCCCGGCGCCTTCGATCAACTGCTCCTGCACCTCCGCCGGCAACGCCGTGTCGCGGTGCGCGCCTAACCCCGAGAGGTAGCTGAGCAAGGTGTGCGACAGCACCAGGAAGCGAAAGCCAACGTCGGCCTCCTTACGGAAATGCCCCGGCTCCATCAGCATGTTGGCCAAGGTGGTGGACAACGCCGCGTCAGCGTTGTGGGCATTGCGCCGGGCCAGGCGGTAGGCCAGGTCGTCGCGCTTGCCGTGGGCGTACTGCTGCATGATCTGGCGCAGGTACACGCTGGCGCAGGCCAGGGTATTGGCCAGCGCCTTGTTCAGCCGTCGGCCCTGCCAGTCAGGCAGGAACAGGAACACTGCAAGAATGGCAATCAGGCTGCCCACCAGCGTATCGAACAGGCGTGGCAGGAACAGGCCGTAGCCATCGCCGATCTGGTTGAAGCAGAACAGCACCATCAGGGTGATCGCCGCAGTGGCCAGGGTGTAGCGGGTGGTGCGGTTGACGAAGAACACCACCCCGGCAACCACGGCGAACAACGACTGGATGACCGGGTTGGGGAACAGGTCGAACAAGGCCCAGCCCACGGTCAGGCCAACGGCAGTGCCGAAGATTCGCTGCACCAGCTTGCGCCGCGTGGCCCCGTAGTTGGGCTGGCAGACGAACAGCGTGGTGAGGATGATCCAGTAGCCCTGGGTCGGGTGAATCAGGTGCACCATGCCATAGCCGATCGACAACGCCAGCGGCAGGCGCAAGGCATGGCGGAACAACAGCGAAGTCGGTGTGAGCTGAGTGCGCAGGCGCGTCCACACGTCCTTCAGCGAGTGTGGCGAGCGGTCGAGCAGGCTGCTGTCGCTGGCGTCGGCCAGGCTATCCGGGTTGCTGGCGGCACTGAGCAGGCGGTCCAGCGTTGCCAGGTTGGCAGCCAGCGCCCGCAGCGACCGCAGCAGGCTGCGCCAGGCCGGGTTGCTCTGGATGCGCAGGTGCTCGAGCGAAGCGTTGAGGTCCTCGAGGGCTTCTGGATAACCGCTGGCCAGTACGAACGGTTGGCGCAGGCGGATCGAGCGGGCCAGTTCCTGGCAGGATGAACCCTGCTTACGCAACAGGCGCTGGCAGCGGAACATGACATCACTGTGGAAAAACGCCTCGGTCAGTGCGTTGTAGGGGTAGTGCGAGGCACTGACACGCTCGTGGATGTCCTGGGCCAGGAAGTACAGCTTGAGGTAGCGGCTTACCTTCGAGTTTGGCTGGCTGTTGCCCACCCGGTGCAGGATGATCTCCTTGGCTGCGTTCAGCGCGGCCACCACCTTGCCGTTCTGCTGCGCCAGTTCCAGGCGCCGTGCCTCGACGTCGAGCGTGCGGACCGGTTCAAACAGGCTGGCCTTGAGCTTCAGGTAGCTGCCCAGCTCGAAGAACAGTCTGGCCAGGCTCTGCTGTACCGGCTGGTTGGAAAACAGCGCCTGCCACAGCACCGACAACAACCCGTACCAGGCCGCACCTGCCACCAGCAGCAGCGGTTCGTGCCAGAAATCGGTGACCTGGCCGCCGCGCTGGTCCACCCCGATCATGGTGTAGACCGCAGTGATCAAGGTGGCCGAAGCGATGGCGCCGTAGCGCTCGCCCAGCGCCCCGAGCATGGTCAGGCCAAAGGCAGCCAGGGCCAGGGCAATGACGAAGATCCAGGGGTAGGGGAACAGCAACTCGACTGCCAGTGCAGCGATGGCGAAGCACACCAGGGTAACGGCCAGGGCGCTGAGGCGGCCCTGCCAGCTGTCGTCGGTTTCGGCCAGGGCGCTGGCGATGATGCCGAGGAACAGCGGAATCAGCAGGGCCATCTCGTTCTGGTACCAGCACAGGGCCAGGCTGCCGGTGAGGGCAATGGTGACCCGGATGCTGTAGCTGAACTTGTCTTGGCCCCACAGGCGACGCAGTGACTGACGGAACGAGCTCGATGACATGATGGCCTGCCAGGCGGTGATCAGAAGAATACCTTTCAGGGCCGGTTATTGGGGCCGCTTCGCGCCCCTTCGCGGGCACGCCCGCTCCCACGCATACGACACAGGGCCCTGCGGGAGCGGGCGCGTCCGCGAAGGGGCGCGCAGCGGCCCCAATAACGGCGCCAAGCACGGGCCAGCAAGAAGCGTTCCGTGCTGCTGAAAGGATTCTACTCTACACGAACTGCGCGGCGGCGTTCGCCGATGCCCAAGCCCACTGGAAGTTGAAACCGCCCAGGTGGCCGGTGACATCCAGCACTTCACCGATGAAGTACAAGCCGGGGCTTTTCAGCGATTCCATGGTCTTGGACGACACCTCGCGGGTATCCACGCCGCCCAGGGTCACTTCGGCGGTACGGTAGCCTTCGGTGCCGGCCGGTACAACTTGCCAGTTCGCCAGCTTTTCGGCGATTTGCGCCAGTTCCGCCGGGGTGTACTGCTTCATTGGCTTCGACTCGAACCACTGCTCGGCCAGCAAGTTGGCCAGCTTGCGGGTGAACACCTCGCCCAGCACGGTCTTCAGTTCGGCGTTGGCGCGTTCGGCCTGCATCTGTTGCAGCCAGGAAAGCGCATCACGGTCGGGCAACAGGTTGATCTCGACCGTGTCACCGGCTTCCCAGAACGATGAGATCTGCAAGATTGCCGGGCCGCTCAGGCCGCGGTGCGTGAACAGCAGGTTTTCGCGGAAGCTGGTGCCATTGCAGCTGGCGGTGCAGTCCAGCGAGGTGCCGGACAACTCGGTGCACATCGCCTTGAGTTGGGGCTCGGTGATGGTGAATGGCACCAGCCCAGCGCGGGTTGGCAGCAGGGTGTGGCCGAACTGGCGGGCCACCTGGTAGCCGAAACCGGTGGCGCCCAGGGTCGGGATCGACAGGCCGCCGGTGGCGATGACCAGCGACTGGCAGGCGAACTGGCCGCCGCTGGTCTGCAGCAGGTAGCCGCTTTCGGTCTTCTCGATCTGTTCGATGCTGGTGTGCATGCGGATCTCGGCACCGGCCTCGTCGCACTCGGCCAGCAGCATGTCGAGGATGTCGCTGGCCTTGTTGTCACAGAACAGCTGGCCGAGCTTCTTCTCGTGGTACGCCACGCCGTGCTTGCACACCAGCTCGATGAAGTCCCACTGGGTGTAGCGGGCCAGGGCCGACTTGCAGAAGTGCGCGTTGTGCGAAAGGAAGTTGGCCGGCTCGGTGTACAGGTTGGTGAAGTTGCAACGCCCGCCGCCGGACATGAGGATTTTCTTGCCTGGCTTGTTGGCGTGGTCGAGCAGCAGCACCCGGCGGCCGCGACGGGCGCTGAGCTGGGCGCACATCAGGCCGGCGGCGCCGGCGCCAAGGATGATCACGTCGGTGGAGTGCACGGTATGAACCTTCAGATTTGAAATGCTGAACCCTGTGGGAACGGTTTCACCCGCGAATGCGACGATGCATTTACTGCCGCGTTCGCGGGTAAACCCGCTCCTACAGGGGGCTTTGCCTGGCTTTAGATAATGCGGACTTTCAGGGCGCGACCCTTGATCTTACCGCTGTTCAGCCGCTGCATGGCCTGCTTGGCCAGCGCCCGCTCCACGGCCACAAACGCCTGGAAGTCGAAGATGGCGATCTTGCCCACTTGCTTGCCCGGGATGCCGGCATCACCGGTCAGGGCCCCCAGGATGTCGCCAGGGCGCAGCTTGTCCTTGCGGCCAGCGGCAATGCACAGTGTGGTCATCACCGGCAGCAGGGGCTCGCCGCCCTTGTTTTTCAGGCTGTCCAGCTGGTCCCAGCGCAGCGGGCTCTTCTGCAGCGCTTCGATGGCCTGGGCGCGGTGGCCTTCGGCCGGTGCCACCAGGCTGACCGCAACGCCTTTCTCGCCGGCGCGGCCGGTACGGCCCACGCGGTGCACGTGGATTTCGGCATCACGCGCCAGCTCCACGTTGATGACCATGTCCAGGCCATCGATGTCCAGGCCGCGCGCGGCCACGTCGGTAGCCACCAGCACCGAGCTACTGCGGTTGGCGAACATGGTCAGCACTTGGTCACGGTCGCGCTGCTCCAGGTCGCCGTGCAGGGCCTGGGCGACGATGCCCTTGGCGGTCAGGTGGGCGACCACGTCCTCGCATTGCTGCTTGGTGAAGCAGAACGCTACGCACGACTGCGGGCGGTAGTGGCCGAGCACGCGGGTGACGGCTTCCAGGCGTTGCTGCGGGTCAATCTCGATGAAACGCTGCTCGATCTGGTTGTCGGTGTGCAGGCTTTCGACCTTGACCTGCTGCGGGTTGCGCATGAAGTCGGCGGCCAGTTGCTTGATGCCGGCCGGGTAGGTGGCCGAGAACAGCAGGGTCTGGCGGCGCGACGGGGTCTTGCCGATGATGCTGGCGATGGCGTCGAAGAAGCCCATGTCGAGCATGCGGTCGGCTTCGTCCAGCACCAGGGTGTTCAACCCGTCCAGGACCAGAGTGCCTTTGTCCAGGTGCTGCTGGATGCGCCCTGGGGTGCCGACGATGATGTGCGCGCCGTGCTCCAGCGAAGCGATCTGTGGGCCCAGCGAAACGCCGCCGCACAGGGTCAGGATCTTGATGTTGTCCTCGGCACGGGCCAGGCGGCGCAGCTCCTTGGCCACCTGGTCGGCGAGTTCGCGGGTAGGGCAGAGCACCAACGCCTGGCAGCCGAAGTAGCGCGGGTTGATCGGGTTGAGCAGGCCGATGCCGAAGGCGGCAGTCTTGCCGCTACCGGTCTTGGCCTGGGCGATCAGGTCCTGGCCTTTCAGGATGACAGGCAGGCTCTGGGCCTGGATCGGCGTCATCGAGGCATAGCCGAGCGCCTCCAGGTTGGCCAGCATGGCAGTGGACAGCGGCAAGGTGGCAAAGGCGGTGGATTCGGTGGTCACGAGGCGGGCCTGCGGTGCGAAGCGAAAAATGCCGCATAGTCTACCAGCCTCGTGGCCATTCGCCCTACGACTCCATGTGTTGTTCCGGACGACGGGCACGCCTTCCGTCCGTCGGCGCCAGCTGCAGGAAGATCGCTGCTGCCAGCATGGCCATTACACCGATGGTGACGAAGGTCAGCTGGAACGCGCCCAGGGTGGTTTCCACGCCTTCGGCGCTGCCTGCCGCAGTAAAGCCGCCCAACAGTGCGCCGGCGCAGGCCACACCCAGGCTCAGCGACAGTTGCGCGACCACCGACAGCAGGCTGTTACCGCTGCTGGCGCTGGCGTCGTCGAGATCGATGAGCGTCACTGTGTTCATCGCAGTGAACTGCATGGAGTTCACTGCGCCCAGGAGGCCAAGCTGCACCAACAGCAGCCAATAAGGGGTCTGCTCGTCCACCAGGCCCAGGCTTGCCAGCAGGATGCCCAGCAGCAAGGTATTGCCGGTGAGGATGATGCGATAGCCGAACCGTTCGATCAGCGGTCGGGCAATGGATTTGGCCAGCATGGCCGCCGCCGCCAGCGGGATCATGCTCATGCCGGCCTGGGCGGGTGAGTAGCCCAGCGCGACCTGCAGCAGCAACGGCACCAGGAACGGCAGAGCGCCGCTGCCCAGGCGGGCGAACAGGTTGCCGAGGATGCCGATGGCGAAAGTACGCACGCGGAACAGGCTGGGCGAGAACAGCGGCTCCGGGTCGCGCCCGGCGCGCAGCCAGTACGCGGCCAGGCAGGCCATGCCGGCGAACAGCAGCAACATTACCCGCAAGTGCGGCAGGTGCAGCTCGCCCAGGCCTTCCATGGCAATGGTGATCAGTACCATCGCTGCGCCGAACAGCAGGAAACCAGGGCCGTCGAAGGTGGTGCGCTCGGCGCCGCGCAAGTCCGGGATGAACTTCCACACGGCAATGCAGCCAAGCAGGCCGACTGGCAGGTTGAGCAGGAAGATCCAGTGCCAGCTGAGGATTTCCACCAGCCAGCCACCGACCGTTGGGCCCAGCAATGGCCCGAGCAGGCCGGGGATGGTGATGAAACTCATGATCCGCACCAGCTCGCTGCGTGGGTAGGCGCGCAGCACCACCAGCCGCCCGACCGGCAGCATCAGCGCACCGCCCAGGCCCTGCACCACGCGGGCGAAGATCAGGAAGCCAAGGCTGTTGGCTGCAGCGCACAGCAGCGAGCCAAAGCTGAACAGCAAGATGGCGCTGAAGAAGATGCGCTTGGTGCCGAAACGGTCGGCGATCCAGCCTGAGGCGGGGATCAGCAGGGCCACGGTGAGCATGTAGGCAATGATCACACCCTGCATGCGCAAGGGGTCTTCGGCCAACGAGCGGGCCATGGCCGGCAGTGCGGTGTTGAGGATGGTGCCGTCCAGGGACTGCATGAAGAAGGCGATGGCCACCACCCAAGGGATCCAGCGGGCAGTGACGGGGTCCAGCGGGGTGCGTTCGGGCATGACGTCCTCGTTTGTCAGTGCCGGCCCTTTCGCGGCTAAAGCCGCTCCTACAGGGGTTACGCGTTCCTTGTAGGTGCGGCTTTAGCCGCGAAAGGGCCGGCAAGTCCAGTCACAATGTCAGGGTCAGGCCTTTGACCAGTGCCCCGGGCAAATGACTCGACCCGGTACTGCGCTGTCCATAAGTACTTGTCGACAGGATCATCTCGCGCTCCTGGGTCAGGTCCTCAAGCTGGCTGCCCAGCAAGCTGTACAGGCTGTCATCGAAGCGCATGGTACTCACCGGCCCCTGGATCTGCCCGTCTTCTACCCAGAAAGTGGCGAAGCGGGTCAGCCCGGTCATGCGCGCCGCTGGCAGGTCCGAGTAGTTCAGGTACCACAGGTTGCTGATGTACAGCCCGGTGCCAAGCCGCTGCAGGATTTGCTCGGTGGGCAAACTACCCGGCGCCAGGCTGAGCGCGCAAGGCGACTCGTAGCTGTCGGCGCCATTGGCCAGCAGCCCGAATTCGGCCGCACTGCGCGCACTGATCAGCCGTTGCAGCGCCTCTCCTTGCTGAATCAACGGCACATCCAGGCGCGGCGAGCCTTCATCGGAAAACGCCGGG
This sequence comes from Pseudomonas sp. GW823-FHT05G12, assembly GCF_058795575.1. NCBI lineage: Bacteria > Pseudomonadati > Pseudomonadota > Gammaproteobacteria > Pseudomonadales > Pseudomonadaceae > Pseudomonas > Pseudomonas sp. GW823-FHT05G12. The sequence goes on along the minus strand of NZ_CM179501.1, from coordinate 5,523,732 downwards.
CTCAACGAGCCACTGACCTGCTCGGTAAAGCTCACCAGCGGGCTAAGCCGCGCATCGCCGTTGTACAGGCGCTGCAAGGCACTGTTGCCAGTCGCCAGGGCCTGCGCGGAAAAACCGCCCCAGCACAACATGCCGGCGATCTCGTCCATCGCTGCCGGCGCCAGGAAAGCGCGGTAGCTGCCTGGCTTGAGGGTCACCGCCGGGCGCCCAAGAAAGCCCGATTGCTCCCGCGCCTGGCGCAGGCGTGCGCTGAAGTCGTCGGCGTTCCACAGCTGGCCGGCATAGTTGGCTTTCACCGCTTCGCCGTTTGGGTGGAACAAGCTCCAATCAAAGTTGAAGCTGTTGGCCTGGTGCCAGCCGAAAGCGCCGAACGAGCTGGCGAAGCCCCGGCAGACCGGGCCAGCGGCGTATATACCGACCAGGTCCAGGTCACCGGCATCACGCTCCAGCAGTGCCAGCACTTCGTTCAGGTCTGGCAGCGCCTGCGCTTGCTGGCTATGGCTGTGCCAGGGGCTCTCGTCCAGCCGCAGGTAAGGGTCGACGGCGAGTAGCGGCAGTGTCTGGCGCAGCTGCTCCAGGGCATCCGCCAGGCGTTGGCGGTCCAGCTGCGCATCGCCACTCAAGGTCACTTGCTGTTCAGCCTGGCGGCCATCGTGGATCAGCCGCAATTGCACAGTGGCCTGGTTTACTTCGCCGGCCTGGCGCACCTTGGCATGGTTGAAACGCACGAACTGCGATTGCTCGGCACTGTAACCGAGGGTGAACTGCTCGCCCGCCTGAAGGGCGGTGCGCACCTCCCCGACCAGGGTTTCGAAAGCCTGTTTCATCACGCGTCTCCTCCGAATACATCGATCTGGCGGAACACACAGGCCGGCGAGGCGTGGCCGACCCGCACCACCTGATTGGGTTCGCCCTTGCCACAGTTGGGCGTGCCCAGCACCTGGAAGGTACTGTGGTCGCCAACCGCCGACAGGTTGCGCCAGAACTGCGCGGAGATGCCGCGGTAGTTGGGGTTCTTGACGATGCCCTTGAGCTCGCCATTTTCAATCAACTGGCCCCATTCGCAGCCGAACTGGAACTTGTTGCGCGCATCGTCGATGGACCAGGAACGGTTGGTACGCATCAGGATGCCGTGCTCGATGCCTCCGATCAGTTGCTCGAAAGACTGGTCGCCCGGCTCGATGTTGAGGTTGGCCATGCGGTCGATCGGCGCGCGGTTCCAGCCGCAGGCACGGCTGTTGGCCACGCCGTCCAGGCCAGAGCGGAACTGCGACAGCGCGCCACCCAGCGGGCGCAGCAGCAGGCCGTCGCGTATCAGGAACGCTTTGCTGGCCGGGGTGCCGTCATCGTCATGACTGTAGCTGGCCAGCTCTTCGCCAATGGTCGGGTCGAAGGTCACGTTCAGCAGGCTGGAGCCGTACTGCAGGTGGCCGAAGTCGCTGGCTTTGACGAAGCTGGTGCCGGCGTAGTTGCGCTCGTCGCCGAGAATGCGGTCCATCTCCAGCGGGTGGCCGATGGATTCGTGAATCTGCAGCATCATCTGGTCCGGCATCAACAGCAGGTCGCGCGGGCCACTGGGGGTGTTCGGTGCCAGCAGCAGTTGCAGTGCTTCGTCGGCCACCCGGCTGGCCGCGCCGACCAGGCCGCAGCGCTCGATGATCTCGAAACCACCCTGTTGGCCGAAGTTGTCGCGGCCCAGGCTGCGGCTTTGGCTGTCCTGGCCGTCGCTGGCGGTCACCCCCAGGCCCGGGAACAGGAAGCGCTGGGCATGGCGCAGTTCGGCGCCGGCCGAGTTCAGGTAGGTTTGCTCGACCAGGCTCAGCCCCAGGCTGGCCTGCCAGTCCACCAAACGGCTGTCCTTGGGCACGCTGGCCGATTCGGCGGCGAGCAGGCCAAGGCAGTCGGCGAGGCTGGGTACGGGTTGGTCGAAGTTGGGCGAAACATGGTCGTGGCGTGCGCTGGTCACGGCTTGTTCGCGCAGGTCCAGCAGGCTGTGCCGGGCGATCTGCCGCGCCAGCGCCTCGGCTTGCTCAAGGGCGCGCTGCAGGCCAGCCTGGGACAGGTCGGCGGTGGCAGCGTAGGCCTCCACGCCATTGACCCGCACGGTAAGCATGGCGCCCTCATCCTGGTTGAAGAAGGGTGGTTCGGCGACGTTGCGGCGAACCGAAAGCGCCTGGTGCGACTGTTTCACATGGCGCAGGGAAAACAACTCGGCCGTACTGCGCAGCGCAGCAAAGCGCTGGCGCAGCAGGGCGCTGGAATCGAACATGCGGATGCCTCCGTGTACACGGTGGCTCCCCCTAGAACCACCCGTCTTGCATGCCGAGGCAGGTATCGTCGTGTGCCTCGAGCAATGCCAGCTCATTATGGCAGCCCGGTACTTCCCAGGTCAGGAAATAACGCGCAGCTTGCAGCTTGCCGAGGTAGAAGTCGCGATCAGCAGCCGTTCCCTTGAGCATGCCAAGCTCGGCGTGAACCGCCTGTTCCAGCCAGCGCCAGCCGATCACGCAGTGGCCGAAGGCCTTGAGGTACAAGGCAGAGTTGGCCAGGGCACCAGCGACTTTGCCTTGGGCCAGGTCGCCGAGCAGGGCCAGGGTTACGCCTTGCAGGCGGTTGGCCAGTTGCTCCAGCGGCTGACGCAGTGGGTCAAGGTTCGGGTGATGGCTGGCGCGCTCGCAGGTGGCGGCGATCAGGCGGATCAATTGCTTGAGGCCGGCACCATTGTGCTGTGCCAGCTTGCGGCCGAGCAGATCGAGCGACTGGATACCCTCCGTGCCTTCGTGGATCGGGTTCAGGCGATTGTCACGGTAGTACTGCTCCACCGGGTATTCGCGGGTGTAGCCGTGGCCGCCAAGAATCTGGATCGCCAGTTCGTTGGCTTTGAGGCAGAACGCCGAGGGCCAGGATTTGACGATCGGGGTCAGCAGGTCGAGCAGGTCCTGCGCCGGTTTGCGGGCGTTTTCGTCAGGGGCCGTATGGGTGTCGTCGAACAGGCGCGCGGCGTACAGGCCCAGATCAAAGGCGCCTTCTACGTAGGCCTTCTGCGCCAGGAGCATGCGTTTCACATCCGTGTGCTCGATGATCGGTACCGCCGGGCTGTGTGGGTCCTTGTTGTCCGGCAGCCGGCCCTGCGGCCGCTGGCGAGCGTATTCTAGGGAGTAAAGGTAGCCGGCGTAACCCAGCATCACCGCGCCCATGCCTACGCCTATCCGCGCCTCGTTCATCATCTGGAACATGCAGGCCAGGCCCTGGTGCGGCTGGCCGACCAGATAGCCGACGCACTGGCCATTGTCGCCGAAGTTCAGCGCGGTCGAGGTGGTGCCGCGCCAGCCCATCTTGTGGAACAGCCCGGCCAGCAGCACATCGTTGCGCGGGCCGCGGCTGCCGTCCGGGTTAACGTGGTACTTGGGCACGATGAACAGCGAAATGCCCTTGACCCCGGGCGGGGCGTCCGGAAGCTTGGCCAGCACCATGTGCACGATGTTTTCCGACAGTTCGTGGTCGCCGCCGGAAATGAAGATCTTGTTGCCTTTGAGCCGGTAGCTGCCGTCGCCTGCTGGTTCGGCGCGGGTGCGGATGTCGGCCAGCGACGAGCCGGCGTGGGGTTCGGTCAGCGCCATGGTGCCGAAGTAGCGGCCCTCGATCATCGGCTGCAGGAACAGGCGCTTCTGCTCTTCAGTGCCGAAGCTCTCGATCAGGTTGGCCGCGCCCATGGTCAGGAATGGGTAGGCCGTGGTGCCAGCGTTGGCGGCCTGGAAGTGGGCGAAGCAGGCTTGCGAGACCAGGCTGGGCAATTGCATGCCGCCCACTTCGAAATCGCGGTTGGCGTTGAGGAAACCGGCTTCGAGGAAGGCATCGACGGCGGGCTTCACTTCGGGGATCAGCTCGGCGCGGCCGTCCACGTAGCGTGGTTCGTTTTCGTCGGCCTTGCGGTTGTGCGGGGCGAAATACTTTTCGGCGATGGTGCGGGCGGTGGTCAGTGCCGCATCGAAGGTTTCACGGCTGTGCTCGGCGAAGCGCGGGCGCTGGGTCAGGGCTTCGGCGTCGAGGACTTCGTAGAGCTCGAAGGCAAGGTTGCGGGGGCTGAGCAAGGTCTCGGGCATGGTGGCGGTCCTGAGGCGGGATGCTGCGAGTGTAGGAGCGTGGTGAGACTGGAGACAGGTTAATAGGTTTGCGTGATATGGGTTGAGAACGCCGGGAAGCCTGCCGGTTATTGGTGAAACCAACGCAAGGTCAGGTCGTGTAATGCCTGCTCGGGACAATATAGAGACGTTTCCCACAATCCCGATCGGAAATGGACTGCTGCGGATCGAATGTCAGTTGGCCTTGAATGTGCGTTTTGGTGTTCACAAGGAAACGTTTCAGATGAGTGATGCCCACCCCGCTGACTTGGCTGAGGCCAACGGCAACCAGGTTCCCTTCTTCGTAGTCTCACCCATGAAATTTGGTGTAATGACTTTCTTTACCTTGGGCTTCTACTGGGTTTATTGCTTCTATCAAAGTTGGAGTCTGCATAGAGAGAAAACGGGAGAGCGCGTAAGTCCGCTCTGGCGAAGCGCTTTTGCAGTGTTCTTCATCTATCCATTATTGAGAAGGGCAAATGACCATATTCGCGACTCAGGTAAAACCTATCCGTGGTCCATCCTGGGGCTCACGCTGGGCTATTACGGTTTTTGCGTTGTCTGGGTGGCTGCCGGCGTCGTGTTGGAAGGCCAGCTGTGGCCGGCCTATTTTGCGGGTTTAGCCATTCAGGTAGCTTGGCTGATCATTCTGGTGTTCATGCAGAAGGGCATCAATTTCAGTGCGGGTGACAAAGAAGGGAAGGCCAACAGCCGGTTCACGCTGGCAAATTGGCTTTGGATGCTGTTGGGTATTGGGCTTATGGCAGCACAGCTGTCTGCTTTGATTGCGCTTTCACCAATGGTTTGAGCAACTTTTGGCCGGAGCTCTGTCTGAGGGGAGCTCCGGATAGTCCCCGATCCACCCCGCGCTTTCACTTGCCTTGAAGACAATACGATGCTGGGGTAGAAGCCTGCTGCAAGGCTTTTTTGATATGCCTGTCTAGGCTGGTCCTTTTCGCGGGTAAACCGTACAGCGGCCTGTGTCCAACCCCCGATGTGTGTCCACCACCAATCTGTGTAGGAGCGGGTTTACCCGCGAATACGGTGGTGGCGGCAACGGTGAACGACGGGTGAAGATTGGCCAGCAGGCCCGGCCCTTTCGCGGGTAAACCCGCTCCTACACGACGGCCTGTGTCCAGCCACCGACCTGTGTCCGCCACCGATCCGGTGTAGGAGCGGGTTTACCCGCGAATACGGTGGCGGCGGCAACGGTGAATGGCGGGTGGTAATTGGCCAGCAGGGCCGGCCCTTTCGCGGGTGAACCCGCTCCTACACGACGGCCCGTGTCCAGCCACCGACCTGTGTCCGCCAGCGATCCGGTGTAGGAGCGGGTTTACCCGCGAATACGGTGGCGGCGGCAACGGTGAATGGCGGGTGGTAATTGGCCAGCAGGGCCGGCCCTTTCGCGGGTGAACCCGCTCCTACACGACGGCCCGTGTCCAGCCACCGACCTGTGTCCGCCAGCGATCCGGTGTAGGAGCGGGTTTACCCGCGAATACGGTGGTGGCGGCAACGGTGAACGACGGGTAGAAACTGGCCGGCAGGTCCGGCCTCTTCGCGGGTGAACCCGCTCCTACACGACGGCCTGTGCATGTGTATAGGGGCGGGTTTACCCGCGAAAGGACCGGCCCAGGCAGCCGAGAATTTCCAGGGGATAAACGGTAACAACAGAAGACACCCAAGTCACCGTTGGCATGACCACGTTCTGGTGAGCACCTGTTAGTCCAGCCCCTGCTTCAGGACATGCACGCATAAAAAAGGAGAGCCGAGGCTCTCCTTCTTCTTCAACAACCCTCAGCCATTAGCCAATGGTCATCAGGCTGGCGTTACCACCCGCCGCTGCAGTGTTCACGCTCACCGCGCGCTCGATGACCAGGCGCTCCAGCGCAATCTGGTGATCCCCGCTGGACAGCCCGTGCACCCCAACGATCGCCCCGGCACGCTTGGCCACCTGCTGGCATACGCCGCGCAGCTGGTCCGAGTCGCCATGGTGGATCACGGCGTCGAACGCCACTTCATCCTTGTTCCAGTCCGCGACCAGCTTCACCTTGGCCTGCAGCTCACGCGGCAGGCGGGCGCGCAGGGCCTTGCCCGGTTCACCGTCAACCCACACCGCCGAGCTGCCAACGGCCAGTACCGCGGCGAACTGCGCCAGCAGGTCGGTTTCGTTGTCGGCCAGGCACAGCACGTGCTCACGCGGCAGAATGGTGTAGCTGTTGCGCTCGCCGGTCGGGCCTGGCAGCAGGCGAGCGATGCCGCTCTGCGACTGGCTGGCGAACTGGCTGCACAGCGCGGCCAGATCAGCCAGCTGGTTGCTCTCGGCCCAGGCATTCAGGCCGTGCAGTGGCTTGACCAGCTGTTCGTGCAGAGTGCGGTCCGGCTTGCCTTCGCCGTCCTGCTGCTGGAAGTGGCGGCCAATGGCATCGGCCGGGCGGGTCGACAGCAGGCGGTAGAGGTACAGCGGGCCGCCGGCTTTCGGGCCGGTGCCAGACAGGCCTTCACCACCGAACGGCTGCACGCCCACCACTGCACCCACAATGTTGCGGTTGACGTACATGTTGCCGGCGTTGGCGGTTTCCACCACTTTGGCGATGGTCTCGTCGATACGGGTGTGCACGCCGAGGGTCAGGCCGTAGCCGGAGTTGTTGATCTGCTCGATCAGCTGGTCCAGATTGCGGCGGTTGTAGCGCACCACGTGCAGTACGGGGCCGAAGATTTCGCGCTTCAGCTCGTCGAAGCTGTCCAGCTCGATCAGGGTTGGCATGACGAAGGTGCCGCGCTTGATCTCGGCAGCATCAGCAATGGCGACTTGGTAGACCGGGCGGCCTTTCTCGCGCATGCCCTGGATGTGCTTCTCGATGCCGGCCTTGGCTTCGGCATCGATCACCGGGCCGATGTCCACGGCCAGGCGGTCCGGGCAGCCCAGGCGGCTTTCAGCCATGGCGCCCTTGAGCATTTCGATCACGCGGTCGGCAGAGTCTTCCTGCAGGCACAGCACGCGCAGGGCCGAGCAACGCTGGCCGGCACTGTCGAAGGCCGAGGACACCACGTCGATCACGACCTGTTCGGTCAGTGCCGAGGAGTCGACGATCATCGCGTTCTGGCCGCCGGTTTCGGCGATCAGCGGGATCGGGCGGCCCTGGTTGTCCAGGCGGCCAGCGACGTTGCGCTGCAGCAGGCGGGCCACTTCAGTGGAGCCGGTGAACATCACGCCTTTGACGCGCTCGTCTCCGACCAGGCCGGCACCGACGGTTTCACCGCGGCCCGGCAGCAGCTGCAGCACGCCTTCTGGGATGCCCGCTTCCAGCAGCAGGCGCACGGCCTGGGCGGCGATCAGCGGGGTTTGCTCGGCAGGCTTGGCCAGTACCGGGTTGCCGGCAGCCAGGGCTGCGGCCACCTGGCCGGTGAAGATCGCCAGCGGGAAGTTCCACGGGCTGATGCACACCACAGGGCCCAGCGGGCGGTGGGCGTCGTTGCTGAAGTCGTTACGTGCCTGCACCGCGTAGTAGCGCAGGAAGTCCACGGCTTCACGCACTTCGGCGATGGCGTTGGCGAAGGTCTTGCCGGCCTCGCGGATGAGCAGGCCCATCAGCGGCTGGATCTCGGCCTCCATCAGGTCGGCGGTGCGCTCCAGAATGGCAGCACGTTCGGCTGGCGGGGTGGCCTGCCAGATCGGCGCGGCGTTCAGTGCGCACTGGATGGCGTTGTCCACGTCGGCAACGGTGGCCTCCTGCACATGGCCGACGACGTCGCGGTGGTCTGCCGGGTTCAGCACCGGTGCGGCAGCGCTCTCGCTGGCGGCGCAGGCCAGCAGCGGGGCAGCCTTCCAGTCATTGTGAGCGGTGGCCAGCATGGCGCAGGACAGTGATGCCAGGCGGTGTTCGTTGGCCATGTCGATGCCGGCCGAGTTGGCCCGTTCAGTGCCATACAGATCGCGCGGCAGGGGAATGCGTGGGTGCGGCAGGCCGATACTGCCTTCCTGGGTACCCATGCGCTCGATGCTGGCCACCGGGTCGGCGACCAGTTCCTGGATGGAAATCGAGTGGTCGGCGATGCGGTTGACGAACGAGGTGTTGGCGCCGTTTTCCAGCAGACGGCGCACCAGGTAGGCCAGCAGCGTTTCATGGGTGCCGACCGGTGCATACACGCGGCACGGGCGGTTCAGCTTGCCATCGGCAATCTTGCCGACCACTTGCTCGTACAGCGGCTCGCCCATGCCGTGCAGGCACTGGAACTCGTACTGGCCCGGGTAATAGTTCTGCCCGGCAATGTGGTAGATGGCCGACAGGGTGTGGGCGTTGTGGGTGGCGAACTGCGGGTAGATGGCTTCTGGCACGGCCAGCAGCTTGCGGGCGCAGGCGACGTAGGACACGTCGGTGTACACCTTGCGGGTATAGACCGGGTAGCCTTCCAGGCCTTCGACCTGGGCACGCTTGATCTCGCTGTCCCAGTAGGCGCCTTTTACCAGGCGGATCATCAGGCGGTGGCGGCTGCGCTTGGCCAGATCGATGACGTAGTCGATCACGTACGGGCAGCGCTTCTGGTAGGCCTGGATAACGAAGCCGATGCCGTTCCAGCCAGCCAGGGATGGCTCGAAGCACAGGCGTTCGAGCAGGTCCAGCGAAAGCTCCAGGCGGTCGGCTTCTTCGGCGTCGATGTTAAGGCCGATGTCGTACTGCTTGGCCAGCAGTGTCAGCGACAGCAGGCGCGGGTACAGCTCTTCCATCACGCGCTCGTACTGGGCCCGGCTGTAGCGCGGGTGCAGTGCCGACAGCTTGATCGAGATGCCTGGGCCTTCATAGATGCCACGGCCATGCGAGGCCTTGCCGATCGAGTGGATGGCCTGCTCGTAGGACGCCAGGTACTTCTGCGCGTCGTGTTCGGTCAGTGCGGCTTCGCCGAGCATGTCGTAGGAGTAACGGAAGCCTTTGGCCTCGAAACGGCTGGCGTTTGCCAGGGCTTCGGCAATGGTCTCGCCGGTGACGAACTGCTCACCCATCAGGCGCATGGCCATGTCGACGCCCTTGCGGATCATCGGTTCGCCGCTCTTGCCGATGATGCGGGTGAGCGAGGAGGTGAGGCCGGTTTCGTTATGGGTGCTGACCAGCTTGCCGGTCAGCAGCAGCCCCCAGGTGGCGGCGTTGACGAACAGTGACGGGCTGTTGCCCAGGTGCGGCTGCCAGTTGCCGGTACTGATCTTGTCGCGGATCAGCGCATCACGGGTGCCTTTGTCGGGGATACGCAGCAGGGCTTCGGCCAGGCACATCAGCGCCACGCCTTCCTGAGACGACAGCGAGAATTCCTGCAGAAGGCCCTGGACGATACCGGCACGGCCGCCGGCGCTTTTCTGGTTGCGCAGTTTTTCGGCAATGCCCGCGGCCAGCTTGTTGGTGGCTTCGGCCAGTGGCGCGCTCAGGCGCGCCTGCTCCAGCAGCATCGGCACCACTTCCTGCTCCGGTCGGCGGTAGGCAGCGGTGATCGCCGAGCGCAGTACCGACTGCGGCAAGATGCTTTCGGCAAATTCGAGGAAGCACTGGTGGCTGTGGTCAGCCTGGACTTCACCGGCATCGTCGGCCAGGTTGCTGACATGACCGTTGAGTTCGGTCAGGGTGGCGCCACCCTCGAGCTTCTCCAGGTAGTTGAAGATCGCTTGCTTGATCAACCAGTGCGGCGTGCGGTCAATGGACTGCGCAGCTGCTTTGAGTCGCTCACGGGTCGGGTCGTCGAGTTTGACCCCAAGGGTGGTAGTCGCCATTTCTTATCCTCGTTATTGCCACGGTTGTGGCCTAAGCTGGCGTCAAGAGTATCTGCAGGACAATTCGGGTGCAACCAGGTGCAACCCGATTTTTTCGTGTGAAAGGTGCAACTCGTCCGACAGCTATTCCCATACCCTGAAAAGGGGCGCTTTCGGTGCGATTTATTCTGAAAAAGCGGGTTTTTGCTCCCGAAAGGAGCAAGAAGTGGGCTTTGTCGGAAAATGCACGGGCAGGTGCAACTTGCAAAAGAAAAATGGTTGCACCTTCTTTGCGTTGTTGCATAGCATTCGCCGCCTGGGTGCAACCACCAACGCTGTGGTTGCGCATGATAAAAACAAACGCCAGGGCACACGCATGGGCAATCCACTAACGATCACCTTCGTGATCTACATCGCAGCAATGGTGCTGATCGGCTTCGCCGCCTATCGCGCTACCAACAACCTTTCCGATTACATTCTGGGTGGTCGCAGCCTGGGTAGCGTGGTTACCGCGCTGTCTGCCGGTGCCTCCGACATGAGTGGCTGGCTGCTGATGGGCCTGCCCGGTGCCATCTACTTCGCGGGCCTGTCCGAGGCCTGGATCGCCATCGGCCTGACAGTGGGTGCCTACCTGAACTGGCTGTTCGTGGCAGGCCGGCTGCGCGTGCAGACCGAACACAACGGTGACGCGCTGACCCTGCCGGACTACTTCTCCAGCCGTTTCGAAGACAATAGCGGGCTGCTGCGTATCATTTCCGCCATCGTCATCCTGGTGTTCTTCACCATCTACTGTGCCTCCGGCATCGTGGCCGGTGCCCGTCTGTTCGAGAGCACCTTCGGCATGTCGTACGAAACCGCTTTGTGGGCTGGTGCGGCGGCGACCATCGCCTACACCTTCGTTGGTGGCTTCCTGGCGGTGAGCTGGACCGATACCGTACAGGCTTCGCTGATGATCTTCGCGCTGATCCTGACCCCGGTAATCGTGCTGATCTCCACCGGTGGCTTCGACCAGACCTTCGCCGCTATCGAGGCGGTGAACCCGGCGAACTTCGACATGCTCAAGGGTGCCACCTTCATCGGCATCATCTCGCTGATGGGCTGGGGTCTGGGTTACTTCGGCCAGCCGCATATCCTGGCGCGCTTCATGGCCGCTGATTCGGTGAAGTCGATCGCCAAGGCGCGCCGCATTTCCATGACCTGGATGATCCTGTGCCTGGCGGGTACCTGTGCCGTTGGCTTCTTCGGCATTGCCTACTTCTCGGCCCATCCTGAGCTGGCAGGCCCGGTTAGCGAGAACCACGAACGTGTGTTCATCGAGCTGGCCAAGATCCTGTTCAACCCATGGATTGCGGGTGTCCTGCTGTCGGCCATCCTGGCCGCAGTCATGAGTACCCTGAGCTGCCAGCTGCTGGTGTGCTCCAGTGCCCTGACCGAAGACTTCTACAAAGCCTTCCTGCGCAAGAATGCTTCGCAGGTCGAACTGGTGTGGGTCGGCCGTCTGATGGTGCTGGCCGTGGCCCTGATCGCCATCGCCATGGCCGCCAACCCGGAAAACCGCGTGCTGGGCCTGGTGGCCTATGCCTGGGCTGGCTTCGGTGCCGCCTTCGGCCCGGTGGTGCTGATTTCGGTGCTGTGGAAAGGCATGACCCGTAACGGTGCGCTGGCCGGTATCGTGGTGGGTGCGCTGACGGTGATCCTGTGGAAGAACTTCGACACCCTCGGGTTGTACGAAATCATCCCGGGCTTCCTGTTCGCCAGCATCGCCATTGTTCTGGTGAGCAAGCTGGGCAGCCCTTCGCAGACGATGGTCAAGCGCTTCGAAGCTGCTGATGCGGCGTATCACGCCGACAAGTAACACCCGTTGAATTGGCGGCGCCTGCTTTGCGGGTGCCGCCAATCAGCAGCCAGGCCTGACTCCGCCTGCAAGGCAAGGTAAACTTGCCGCCTTCGCAGGAGTTGCCATGAACTATCGTCACGCCTTCCACGCCGGCAACCACGCCGACGTCCTCAAACACATCGTGCTGACCCGCCTCATCGCCCTGATGTCGCGCAAGGAGCAGCCGTTCGCCTATATCGATACCCACGCAGGGCTCGGCCTGTACGACCTGCAAGGCGACCAGGCAAGCCGTACCGGCGAGTACCTGGAAGGCGTAGCCCGCCTGTGGAATCGCGATGACCTGCCGGCCATGGCCGACGACTACCTGCGCATCATCAAGCGGCTGAATGCCTATGGCGAGCTGCGCTACTACCCGGGGTCGCCCGAACTGGCCCGTCGCCTGATGCGCCAGCAGGACCGCGCCCTGCTCAACGAGAAGCACCCCGAAGACGGGCCGCTCCTTAAAGAAAACATGAAAAAAGACCCGCGCGTGACCGTGCACCTGGGTGAAGGCTGGCATGTGCCGCGGGCCTTGCTGCCGGTGCAGGAAAAGCGCGCGATCATGCTGATCGATCCGCCGTTCGAGCAGGCCGATGAGCTCAAGCGCTGCACCACTGCCATGAAAGAGGCGATCGGCCGCATGCGCCAGACCGTTGCGGCCATCTGGTATCCGATCAAGGACCAGCGCTCGCTGACCCGCTACTACCAGGACCTGACAAGCACCGGCGCGCCAAAGCTGCTGCGGGTCGAGCTGTATGTGCATCACCAGGACAGCCCGCAGGGCCTGAATGGTTCGGGCCTGGCCATCGCCAACCCACCATGGGGGCTGGAGGATGAACTTAAGGAGCTGCTGCCATGGCTGGCCAAAGAGCTGGCACAGACCGCCGGCAGTTACCGCATGGACTGGCTGATCGCCGAGTAAGCCTGTAGGCGCGGGGTTGCCCGCGAACACCGGCGACGCCGGTGCCATCCACCGCGTTGCCTGCTTCGCGGGTGAACCCGCTCCTACAAGGGGGCGGTGTGCCTCCAATGTTTGCGTTATAATCCCGCCCTTTAGCCGCCATCCGCCCAAAAGGCCGCTGGCGCATTTTTACCGAATGAAGAGGCTAATCCCTTGGCATTGACGATTCTTGGCCTGTCCGGCGCCCTTAGCCATGACCCTTCCGCGGCCTTGTACATTGACGGCAAGCTGATTGCCGCCGCCGAAGAAGAGCGCTTCGTACGTGACAAGCATGCGAAGAACCGCATGCCCTACGAGTCGGCGAAGTTCTGCCTGGAACAGGCAGGCATCAAGCCGTCCGACGTCGACGTGGTAGCCATCCCGTTCGCCCCGATCAGCCTGTTCGGCAAGGCGCGGTGGCACTATGCCAAGCGCTATTGGTACGCCCCGGATCGTGCACTCGATGCCATCCTGATGGGCAACCGTCGCTACAAGCGCTATCGCAAGAAGATCGTCTGGTGCCTGGAGCAACTGGGCTTCGACCCGAAAAAGGTCAAGATCGAGCCGGTCGAGCACCACCTGGCCCACGCTTCCAGTGCTTATCATTGCTCGGGTTTCAAAGAAAAAACCGCAATCCTCGGCATTGACGGCAAGGGCGAGTACGCCACCACCTTCTTTGGTTACGGCGAGAACGGCAAGATCCACAAGATCAAGGAGTTCTTCGACCCGGACTCGCTGGGTGGCCTTTACGGTGCCATTACCGAGTTCCTGGGCTTCGAAATGCTCGATGGCGAGTTCAAGGTCATGGGCATGGCGCCTTATGGCGACGCCAGCAAGTATGATTTCTCGCGTCTGGCCAGCTTCGAAAACGGCGAGTTGGTCATCAACACCGAGTACGCCAACGTTATCGGCCTGCGCCGCTATAAAGAGAAGGGCAAGGGCTTCTACTTCTCGCCAAAGCTGATCGAATGGCTGGGCCCCAAGCGCGAAGGCGACATCGCCGACGAGCCGTACATCCATTACGCCGCCAGCATGCAGGCGCTGTTCGAGAAACTGGCGCTGCAGATGATCGACCATTACCTGGGCGACACCCTGCGTGAAACCGGCAAGCTGGCCTTCGCCGGCGGCTGTGCGCTGAACGTCAAGCTCAACCAGAAGATCATCGCCCGTCCGGACGTGAAAGAGCTGTTCGTCCAGCCGGCCTCCGGCGACGCCGGGACTGCCGTTGGCGCCGCTGCCTATGTTTCCCACGCCCGTGGCGTTCCGGTCGAGAAGATGGAGCACGTCTACCTCGGCCCGTCGTACTCCAACGAAGACGTGATCGCCGCCTGCGCCCGTCACCCGAACCAGCCGAAGTGGCGCAAACTCGAGAACATGCCGCAGCAGATCGCCCAGATCATGGTCGATGGCAACCCGGTAGCCTGGTTCCAGGGCCGCATGGAGTTCGGGCCGCGTGCCCTGGGTGGCCGATCGATCATCGGCTGCCCAAGCGTGGAAGGCGTGGCTGACCGCATCAACCACCAGATCAAGTTCCGTGAACGCTGGAGACCTTTCTGCCCGTCGATGCTCGACACTGTCGCCCCGCAGATGATCAAGGTCGACCATCCCGCGCCGTTCATGACCTTCACCTTCGAAGTCGCTGAAGAGTGGAAGACCCGCGTGCCGGAAGTGGTGCATGAGGACGGCACTTCGCGTGCCCAGGTGCTCAAGCGCGAGTACAACCCGCGCTACTACGACATGATGAAGGCACTGGAAGACCTGACTGGCAACGGCGTGTCGCTGAACACCTCGCTGAACCGTCGTGGTGAACCGATGATCTGCTCGCCGACCGATGCCCTGAACATGTTCTTCGGCTCGGACCTGCAGTACCTGATCATGGAAGACATCCTGGTTGTGAAGGACGGCGCGGCCCCGTATGACCAGCCGCTCTGAACCGCGCATCCTGCAGTTCTGCCATGGCTATGACGGGCCGTTCCTGGACTGCGCCCGTCAGTACGCCAGCCTGTTTCAGGGGCGTGGGTACCAGGTGACCACGGTATTCCTCACCGGCGCCGCCGATGCGCAGGTGGCGGCTGGCTGTGCGTCGGACGAGGTGCTCTTCCTTGAGTTCAGTTCCAAGGCCGTGCGTGGCCTGAAACTCGGCGCCATCCGCGCATTGCGGCGCATTGCGGCCGAGCGCAATTTCGCTTTCTGCATCGCCCATCGCTTCAAGCCGATCTACGTTGCCCTGCTGGGGACCGGCCTGCCGGTGATTGGTGTGCACCATGCCTTTGGCGACTACCAGCGCAAAGGCCGCCGCTTGTTCGCGAACCTGTTCAGCAAGCGTCTGAGCCTGTTGGGTGTTTCGGACGCGGTACGTGACGATATGCGCCGTTGCTTGCCGCAGTGGCCGGCCGAACGCATCCAGACCCTGTACAACCGCATCGACATTGACGCCCTGCAAGCAGCCCTGGTGCCGCGCGCTGACGCACGCCAGGCCTTGGGCCTGGATCCTCAGGCATGGATCGTCGGCAATGTCGGGCGCCTGCACCCGGACAAGGACCAGGCCACCCTGTTGCGCGGTTTTGCCCAGGCATTGCCGGGGCTGCCGGCTGGCGCCCGCCTGGCAATCCTCGGCAAGGGGCGTCTGGAGGCCAGGCTCAAGGCGTTGGCCGCCGAGCTTGGTATTGCCGGGCAAGTCGACTTTCTTGGCCAGGTACCGGATGCGCGCCGTTATTTCCAGGCTTTCGACGTGTTCGCGCTGAGTTCCGATCACGAGCCGTTCGGCATGGTCCTGCTCGAAGCGATGGTTGCCGGTGTGCCGGTGTTGGCCACGGCCTGTGGCGGTGCTCGCGAAGTGGTCGAGGGCGTTGGCGTGCTGTTCCCGCTGGGCGACGCCGCGCAGCTGGCCCAGGGCCTGCAGCACATGGCCATACTGGACGCTGGGCAGCGCCAGGCCTGTGCCAGGCACATGCTGCAGCGCCTGGGTGAGCGTTTCTCTGACCAGGCGGTGCGCGAGGCCTTCTGGCAACTCCCACAGGTGCGCGCGTTGGTGGGGCAGGCCTGATGCTCAATCGTATCCAGGCCTTCCGCGAACGCGGTTGGCAAGCTATCGATGCCAATGCTTATGCCCAGGTATGGGCGCGCTTTGGCGGCAGTGTCGCCACCCATCCGCTGGTGGTCGAGCAACTGGCGGACCTGGCACAGATCCCGGTGCGTTACCTGGGCTGGTACCAGGCTGGCGAGCTGCAAGCCGCCATCCCGGCCTGGGGGCGTCACCTGGCGCTGTCCAAGGACGTGCTGAAGCGTGCTGGCAAGAAGGCCCTGTTCGACCTCGGTAATGCCGAGATCATTCTGCCGGCGGCGTCTGATGCCGCTGCGCCGTTGCGCCATACAATGCGTTACCTGTCCGAACTGAACCAGGGCCGCTTCAGCGGCCTCAAGGCGCAGAAGGAGCAGTTGGCCATGGCCCGGGCGCCTGAAGACCTGTCGAAGAAGTTCCGCTACAACCAGCGCCGTGAACTGCGCCTGCTGGAAGAGGCGGGTGGCGTGGTACGCCCGATCAGCGACTTCAGTGCCCAGGAAATCGCCAGCATGTACTGCGACCTGTTCCTGCGCCGCTGGGGGTTCCCGGCTACCGGTGCCGAGCGTATGGCCGATGTGCTGGAGCGTCTGCGTGAGCTGCTGATCGGCTCGGTGTTGCTGCTGGACGGTAAGCCGATTGCCATCCAGCTGGTGTACCGCGTCGAAGCGCCGGAGTGGATCAGCGTCGAGTACATCAATGGCGGCGTCGACCCTGAAACCAAGGCCTTCAGCCCAGGTAGCGTGCTGAGCTTCCTCAATACCCAGGCCGCCTGGGAAGACGCCCGGTCGCGCAACAAGCCGCTGCGGTTCTCGTTCGGTCGTGCTGACCGTGAGTACAAGGACCGCTGGTGCAACCCTGTGCCGGTGTATCAAGCGTGAGCCGCAAGCAGCAGTTGCTCAAGCGCCACCGGCACAACAAACGCCTGGGGCTGCTGGCGGGCCTGGTTGCGCTGGTCGCCCTCGGTGTTTTCAGCTGGTGGTGGCTGCCACTGCTGTTGTTGCCGCTGCTCTGGGCTGCCCATGAGGCCTGGTTTGCCGACCACCTGTTCTATGCACCGGGTGAGGACTATGCCTACGACTTCGGCGATCAGGTGCAGCAGGTTCCTGCCAGCCTGCACGATGGCTGGCTCAAGGCTGATTGCACGTTGCAGGGCGACGAAACCCTGGTGCTTGAACTGCGGCTAAAAAGCAGGTGGTTGGGGCGCTTTCTCGACCCTCGGGTCGAGCTGCTGGATGGCGAACAGGCCGATCGGCAAGCGTTCGAGCGTGGCGTCGATGGCGTGCGCTTCCTTAACCTGACGGGTCTTGCTGCGCCACTGCAGGCCGGTACGTTGCGACTGCGCGGCCGGCATTGCCGGCTGCAGGGTCAGTTGCGCCTGTGGATAACCCCCTCGGTCGAGCTGCAGCGGCGCCGGGTGATGGTGATCGCGCCACATGCCGACGACGCCGAGTTGGCCGCGTATGGTTTGTACAGCCAGGCCGACGAAAGCTGGGTGGTGACCCTGACCGCCGGTGAGATAGAGGCCGAGCACTACCAGCAGATGGGCCTGGCAAAGGCCGAGGCCGCGCGCCTGAAGGGGCGCCTGCGTGCCTGGGACAGCATCGTCGTGCCGCGTTGGGCCGGCGTGCCGGAGTCGCGTTGCATACAGCTGGGCTACTTTTGCCTGCAGCTGCCTGCCATGCAGGCAGCACCCGACCAGCCGGCCGCCTCACGTGAAGCCGACCTGGCCGATATCCGCGTGTTCCGCCAGTTCAACCCGTTCCCGTTACCGGGCGACCGTGATGGCGCACCCACCTGGCACAACCTGCTGGCCGACCTGCGAGCCTTGCTGGAGCTGGCCAAACCAGAGGTGCTGGTGATGCCGCACCCGCAGCTAGACCCCCATCCGGACCATATCTGCGCTCAGGCGGCGGTATTGGAAGCCTTGCAAGGCATGGCCTGGCAGCCGCAAACCTTGCTGTGCTACGCCAACCACCTGCACGATAACGACCGCTGGCCGATGGGCGACAGTGGCGATGGCGTGGCTTTACCGCCGCAATTGAGCGCTGCCCAGGCCTGGGCACCCTGCAGCCTGGTGCTGGACTGCGCGACCCAGCGCGACAAGGCGATGGCCCTGGGCATGATGCATGACCTGCAGCCGCCGGCACCGTTCAAGCGCCGCCTGCGCCGCCTGCTGCAACGCTGGCTTGCCGGGCGACAGCCATCGCCTTATGGGGAGAACGAATTCTTCCGCAAGGCCGTGCGCCGACACGAACTGTTCTGGCGGCGTGAGCTGTAAGCACGCCCCATGGTTGACCGCGAAGGCGCAGAGCGCCCAAGGAAAGCAATGAAAGTCCTATTTCTGGTGCAGAAGGAACAGCGGGCGATTCTTGACCGCCTGTACGATGGCGTCGCGGCCAACTGCGAGTGCGACCTGCGCTGGTTGACCAGCCAGGATCAGCGCAACCTGCGCCGTTACTTCAAGCGTGAGGTGCAAGTCGAGCGCTATGACCGCATCGTGTTCTTCCTGCGTTTCAAGCAGGAGATCCGTCAGGTGGCCTTCATCCGCACTGTGCCGAACCTGGTGATTCTCGAGCACGACGCCTACCAGAACTACATCCCGTGCAAGTACACCGGCAAGTTCAGCGCTCATTACCGCCAGTTGCCATGGGCGCGGGTGATCAGCTCCGGCTACATGGTCAGCGAGCGCTTGCGCCAGGAAGGTTTCGACGCGGTGTTCGTGCCCAAGGGCTATGACGAGCAGTTGCTGGCTGACCAAGGGCGTGAGCGTGATATCGAACTGGCCTTTGTCGGCAGCGTCAACAGCGTGGCCTACAGCGGCCGCAAGGCACTGCTGGACGAGTTGGGGCAGGTCGAGAACCTGTTGGTAACCCGTACCAAGTCGGGCGAGGACTACTGCAACACGCTTAACCGTATTCGTTTCTTCGTCAGTGCCGATGTCGGCATGGGCGAATACATGATCAAGAACTTCGAAGCCATGGCCTGTGGCTGTGTGTTGCTGGCATACGATCAGGGCGAGGAAGAGAACCGTGCGCTAGGCCTGCAAGACATGCACAACGTGGTGTTCTATGACAACATCCCGACCCTTCAGGAAAAGCTCCGTCGTTTGCGCGCGAACCCCGAGCTAGCCCGGCAGATTGCAGAAAATGGCCGCCATCTGGCGGTTTCCCGTTTTAGTTTCGGCGCAGTTGGACGTAGCATCGTCGACCACATGCGCCCGGCGCTCAGGCCCCACCCGCCATTGTCTGCATGGCAGCGGCTGCGTCTGAAGCTGGGCATCTAAACAAGAGCTTTCACGCCCAGGAGCGGGTTGTTGAAGGCCGATAGTCGTAATGCGGAGGGAATCCGGTGCGCTTTTCAAATGAGAGTGACGTCACGCTCGTCGTGACCAGTTGTGGGCGGTTCGATCTGCTCAAAGACACCCTTGAGAGTTTCGATCGCTACAACACCGCGCCCATTCGCGAGGTATTCATCACCGAAGACTCTGGCGATGATGCTGTGCATGCCGCTGTGCCGGCGCACTGGAAGCCGCACTGCAAGGTGTTCGTCAACCGGCCCAAACTTGGCCAGTTGCCGTCTATCGACCTGGCCTACAGCCAGGTCAAGACGCCGTACATTTTTCACTGCGAAGACGACTGGCAATTCTATCGCCAAGGCTTTGTCGAAGACTCGCAGGCCATCCTTGATGTCAGTCCCAACATCTTGCAGGTCTGGTTGCGCAGCCATGCCCACGACCTGGCCATCCACAGCCCATACATCCACTTGGGCGATCGCCAGGTGATCGCTGGGGTGCCGTGCTATCCGCTGCTGTCCGACAAGGCCGAGTGGCAGGCGTTCTCGCTCAACCCTGGGCTGCGCCGATTGAGCGATTACCAGCGCTGTGCGCCATTTGCCGCCTATGCTGGAGAAAAGGCGCTTTCCCGCCGCTACGCTGAGTTAAATCTGACAGCGGTCACCTTGGAGGGTGACGCAGTATTGCACACTGGATTCGGCAATCACGTGACCTTGCCCATTGAAGTGGAGCGTAAGGCCAAGCGTCGTCAGCGTGATCGGTTGAAGCTGGCATTGACGCTGGTTGCGGGGGCCTTGATCGGCATGGGAATCACCATTTTTGTTCAATGAAGTCGCTGTCCCACCTGACTTGAGCGGGAGAGGGCCCATGAACATCGTCAATATGATGTGGGCGGGTGGAACGCCGTACATGTCCATCCACAAGGTGCACCGGCAGGTCTTGTCGAACGCGGGTGCCGATGCCCGGATCAGTAACTGGCTGCTGCTGGGGAGCGGGCTCTGCTGTGGGCTCGGTTCGACCCGGGAATGGCATATGCCCTCACGTGCGCTCAAAGGGCGGCACTTGTGGCGCTTGCTGCGCCCGTGGCTGCGTATGCGCTTGCGCAAGGCATTGGCCGAGGCCGGGGCAGAAGTGGTGCTGCTCGATGGTATTGGCGTCGCCCGGTTGGTGCTGCCGTTGTTGCAACGCATCGGGCACGTACGTGCCAAGGTCCTGTTCCATGGCAAGACGCGTCTGCATGCCAGCGATATCCGCTTGTTGCAGAGTTTTCCGTCCGAGCGTCTGAGTATCGCGGCGGTATCACAGACGTTGGCCGAGTCGCTGGAGCGTGACCTGGGCAGGCCGGTGCAGACGCTGCGCATGGCGCTCGACCCGCTTGCATTCGTCGAGCCTTTGCTGAACCGGGACCAGGCCAGGCAGGCGCTGAAGTTGCCTCAGGACGCCGAGGTGATGCTGGGTGCGGTAGGGCGATTGGTAGAGAGCAAAGGCTTCGAAATGCTGATCGAGGCATTCGCCAGGGCCAGTGCACGGCAACCGGGCTTGCAGCTGGCGATCATTGGCGAGGGGCCGCAGCATGCCGTGCTGCAGCAGCGTATCGACGCGTTGGGCCTGGCCGAGCGCGTTCATCTGCGCGGTCACCGCGAAGACCTGCAGCAGCTGTATCGGGCATTCGACTGGCTATTGGTACCTTCGCGTTCCGAAGGCCTGGGGTTGGTGGTGCAAGAGGCGGTGATGGCCGATGTACCGGTGGTGTGCAGCGACCTGGAAGTGTTTCGCGAGCAATTGCGCGACACGGGTGGCTACCTGCCGGTTGCCGACGAAAGCGCCTGGGCTGAGGCGATTGAGCGCTGTACGGCGCTCAGTGCATCGACGATCGCCGCGAAGCAGCGCCAGGCACTGGCACCGGAGCAGGCCTGGCAGGCGTTCTGCAGCGGCTCGCAGAGCCTGTTGCGCAGCTGACCTTCAGCGTGTCAGCAAGGCTGCCTCGAAGGCGGCAAGGGGGAACCGGTCGCCCAGGTTCTCCCGCTCGATATAGCGCACCATGTGCTGCACATTGCGTCGAATCATGCGGGCCGACAGTGGCGGGCGCAAAAAGCGCATGTCGGCCACGTCGATCAAACCCAGACGCTGGTCGGGGGTGACCACCACGTTGCCCAGGTGCAGCGAGCGGAAATAAATGCCGCTGCGGTGCAGCTGACGGATCAGTTCGATCAGGCGTGGCAGGTAAGTGTCCCAGCTGAAGCCGTCATCGCGCGACATCTGCAGCAGCGTTCGCCCGGGTAGCGGGCGATACAGCACCGCAGTGCGGCCCGGCAGGTCGAGCTTGTGCTGGCTGATCACTTCGAGGGTAGGGATGCCCAGTTGCGCCAGGCGCGCGGCGTTATCGACGAAGCGCTGCGAGTAAGGACGTAGCAGTGCAGATGAAATCAGACGCTTCCTACGAAAAACCTTGAGGAAATTTCCATCTGTGAGCAGGTAGACTTTGGCGCCATGGCTGTCTGCCTCAAGCACCTGTGCGCCGAGTGTCAGCTGATCGAAGTCGACCTGGGTGAGCCGGGAGCATTGCATGAATAGAGCCTTGTCGTCTGGCGAGCAAAATGACCGGCAATAATGCCGAAAATAATGCTGTAGCACCATGGATGGTGTTTCTGATTCATCGGGGGAAAGGATGTTGTATCAAAAAAACTGGGCACAAGCGTGGTTAGGTTTGGGCCTGGTCTGGTTCCTGGCGGCGATTGCCCTGGCACCCAGCAACAAGGTTTATCAGCAAGGTCTGGTGTTGTTCTTGTGGCTGCCAACGCTGGTATTGGCCTGGTCGGCCCGAGGTGTGCTGGTGCAAGCCTGGAGGCGGCAACCGGCGTTGTGGGGGAGTGTGCTGCTGCTGTTGGCCTGGAGCGGCCTGAGCCTGGCATGGTCGCCCGCCGAGGAGCCCATGCGCGAGCTCAAGCGCTTGCTCTACATTCTGGTGTTCCTGCTGGCGTTTCCGCTGTTGGCCCAGCTTGGCCAAGCCCGCATTCGTCAGTTATTGCTGCTTGGCAGTGCGCTGCTGGCCATCGCTGCGTTGGTCTCCATCATCAAGTTCTATGGGGTGCAGCGTGCGCCTCTGCTGTTCAGGCTGGCGGGTATCGGCGAAATATCCCACCCCATCCTGGGGGCCTATGTCATTGGTTCGGCTGTGCTCTTGATGCTCTACGAGCCTCCTCGGCGGCGTGGCTTGCAGGTGTTGTGGCTGGCGGTACTGGCTTGCCTGGGGGCCTTCGCCATGCTCAGCCAGAGCCGTGGTGCGGTTCTGGCACTGGTGATTACCGTGGTGATGGCGCCGTTGTGGTTCCGTGACCGCCACAGCCGGGTGTTCTCTGTTCTGGCACTGCTTGCCACCGGCCTGGCCTTTTGGGCCGTGTACGACGTTATCGCCCAACGGGGCTCGTCCTACCGACCGGAAATTTTCCATGCCGTTCTCCAGATGATTGCCGCGCACCCTTGGACTGGTCTTGGCCTGGGGGCTGATTACGAAGTGAGCGCCGTCGGCATGCACTTCGATCACACCCACAACATGTTCACCCATGTTGCCGTTGAAATGGGCTTGCCCGGCATGTTGCTGTGGGTAATGGTGTGGCTGTTCACGCTGGGCGAAATCGTGCGCGCCCGTGGCACCCTGTTCGGCAATGTGCTGCTGGGCTTCTGGGTCTACTCGACCCTGGCCATGCAGTTCGATGCCGCCAGCCTCACCGGTACGCCACGTGCCGAATGGTTCATCAGCTGGCTGCCAGTGGGCCTTGCCATGTTGCTGCCATGGGGGCGTGCCGAAAATGACGCCTGTGGTAAAATTGCCGGTTCAACCTGAACAGCGAGCTCGATAATGGCCGAAACACCGCGACCAGCGGAGCACACCTCCAGCCTGAAGATCTACTTCCGGCTGTTGAGCTATGTGAAACCCTATGTCGGCATTTTCCTGCTGAGCATTGTCGGTTTCGTGATCTTTGCCTCGACCCAGCCAATGCTGGCCGGCATCCTCAAGTACTTCGTCGATGGGCTGAGCAACCCCGAAGCGGTATTGTTCCCCAACGTCCCCTACCTGCGTGACCTGCAACTGCTGCAGGCGGTGCCGCTGCTGATCATCCTGATCGCTGCGTGGCAGGGCCTGGGCTCGTTCCTCGGCAACTACTTCCTGGCCAAGGTCTCTCTGAGCCTGGTGCATGACCTGCGGGTGGCATTGTTCAACAAGCTGCTGGTGTTGCCCAACCGCTACTTCGACAACCACAACTCCGGGCACCTGATTTCGCGCATTACCTTCAATGTGACCATGGTCACCGGCGCCGCTACCGACGCCATCAAGGTGGTGATCCGCGAAGGCCTGACCGTGGTGTTCCTGTTTGCCTACCTGCTTTGGATGAACTGGCACCTGACCCTGGTGATGGTCGCCATCTTGCCGGTGATCGCGGTTATGGTCAGCATCGCCAGCAAGAAATTCCGCAAGCAGAGCAAAAAGATCCAGGTAGCCATGGGCGACGTCACCCACGTTGCCTCGGAAACCATCCAGGGTTACCGCGTGGTCCGTAGCTTCGGTGGCGAGGCCTACGAACAGCAGCGATTCGGCCAGGCCAGCCAGAGCAACACCGACAAGCAACTGCGCATGACCAAGACCGGCTCGCTGTACACGCCGATGCTTCAGCTGGTGATCTACAGCGCCATGGCTGCGCTGATGTTCCTGGTGTTGTTCCTGCGCGGGGACTCTACTGCTGGTGACCTGGTGGCGTATATCACCGCTGCCGGCCTGCTGCCCAAGCCGATTCGCCAGTTGTCGGAAGTCAGCTCGACCATCCAGAAGGGCCTGGCAGGTGCCGAGAGCATCTTCGAGCAACTGGACGAAGCGCCTGAAGTGGACACTGGTACGGTCGAGAAGGAACGCGTGGAAGGGCGCCTGGAAGTGCGTAACCTGAGCTTTACCTACCCGGGTACCGAGCGTGAAGTGCTGAGCGATATCAGTTTTGTCGCCGAGCCCGGGCAGATGATCGCCCTGGTCGGCCGCTCCGGCAGTGGCAAGTCCACCCTGGCGGCGCTGATCCCGCGCTTCTATCACCACGACAAGGGGCAGATCCTGCTCGATGGCGTGGAGATCGAGCACTATCGCCTGCGTAACCTGCGTCGCCATGTTTCGCAAGTCACCCAGCATGTCACCCTGTTCAACGACACCGTGGCCAACAACATCGCTTATGGCGATCTGGCCGGCGCGCCGCGCGCAGACATCGAAGCCGCCGCGGCCGATGCCTATGCCAAGGAGTTCGTCGACCGGCTGCCAAAGGGCTTCGATACCGAAGTGGGTGAGAACGGTGTACTGCTTTCCGGTGGCCAGCGCCAGCGCCTGGCAATTGCCCGTGCGCTGCTTAAAAACGCGCCGTTGCTGATCCTCGACGAAGCGACTTCGGCGTTGGATACCGAGTCCGAGCGGCATATCCAGGCCGCCCTGGATCACGTGATGCAAGGCCGTACCACGCTGGTGATTGCTCATCGCCTGTCGACCATCGAGAAGGCCGACCAGATCCTGGTCATGGACCAGGGCCGCCTGGTCGAGCGCGGTACTCACGCCGAGCTGCTTGCGGCTAATGGCCATTATGCCCGCCTGCATGCCATGGGGCTGGATGAGCCGGCCAAGGCCGATATCACCTGAACCCTCCTTGATCGGGGCCGTCATGGCCCCGATTGTCACGGGAATTTTCCAGGGATGATCTGGCCACAAAGCCATTGACTACCCTGTGCTAATATCCTGCCCCTGTTCATTATTTCCATATGGGTTGCCCATGAAGTTGTCCATGCCGCGTTTCGATCAAGCCCCGGTACTGGTGGTCGGCGATGTCATGCTCGACCGCTACTGGCATGGCGGTACTTCGCGTATTTCGCCTGAAGCGCCAGTCCCGGTGGTCAAGGTCGATCAGATCGAGGATCGCCCCGGCGGCGCGGCCAACGTTGCCTTGAACATTGCTGCGCTGGGCGCGCCGGCTTCGCTGATCGGCGTCACCGGCCAGGATGAGGCTGCCGACAGCCTGGCCAACAGCCTGCAGGCTGCCGGTGTCCGTTCGGTGTTCCAGCGCATCGCGCACCAGCCGACTATCGTCAAGCTGCGGGTCATGAGCCGTCACCAGCAGCTGCTGCGTATCGATTTCGAAGAGCCGTTCGCCACCGACCCACTGTCGCTGGGCGCGGAGGTCGACAGCCTGCTCGAAGGCGTCAAGGTGCTGGTCCTGTCCGACTACGGCAAAGGCGCACTGAAAAATCACCAAAACCTGATCCAGGCGGCGCGGGCCAAGGGCATTCCGGTGCTGGCCGACCCCAAGGGCAAGGACTTTTCCATCTACCGTGGCGCCAGCCTGATTACCCCGAACCTCAGCGAGTTCGAGACCATCGTCGGCCGTTGCGTCGATGAGGCCGAACTGGTCGCCAAGGGCTTGCAGTTGCTGCAGGACCTGGACCTGGGCGCCCTGCTGGTCACCCGCGGTGAGCATGGCATGACCCTGCTGCGCGTTGGTCAGCCGGCGTTGCACCTGCCAGCGCGGGCACGCGAAGTGTTCGATGTGACCGGTGCCGGCGATACTGTCATTTCCACCCTTGCCGCGGCCATTGCTGCGGGTGAGGACCTGCCCCATGCGGTGGCCCTGGCCAACCTGGCGGCGGGCATTGTGGTCGGCAAGCTGGGTACGGCTGCCATCAGCGCCCCTGAGCTGCGCCGGGCCATCCAGCGTGAGGAAGGCTCCGAACGCGGCGTGCTGGGCCTTGAGCAACTGCTGCTGGCCATTGATGACGCGCGGGCACACAACGAGAAGATCGTCTTTACCAATGGCTGCTTCGACATCCTGCATGCCGGGCATGTCACTTACCTGGAGCAGGCGCGGGCCCAGGGTGATCGCCTGATCGTTGCGGTAAACGACGATGCCTCGGTAAGCCGCCTGAAGGGGCCGGGCCGGCCGATCAACAGCGTTGACCGGCGTATGGCCGTGCTGGCCGGTTTGGGCGCGGTGGACTGGGTGATCAGTTTCCCGGAAGGCACCCCGGAAAACCTGCTGAGCCAGGTCAAGCCGGATGTGTTGGTCAAGGGTGGAGACTATGGCATCGACCAGGTGGTTGGCGCTGATATCGTCAAGGGCTATGGCGGCACCGTGAAGGTGCTGGGGCTGGTCGAGAACAGCTCGACCACGGCGATTGTCGAGAAAATTCGCAAGAACTGATCTGACCTTGGGGCCGTTGTGGCGGCCCTCGGCTGGGGCGGGTTTACCCGCCCCAGCAAGCAGGCGAAAGCTCCCGGGATGTCACTTGTTCAGCGAGGTCCGCGCCCGCTCCAGCAGCGCTCGCGCCTTGTCGCCAAAGCGTTGCAAGTGCGACGCCCTTGCGGGCTTGCTTTCCACCAACCCCTGCTGCTTCACCCAATCCTTCCAGCGTACCCGTTCATCTGCCACCACCCAGCCTTCCTGCCGGGCAAAACTTTCTGCCAGGTACAGCCCACGCGTACTCGCCGGCACCAGCTCATCCTTTTTCAGCGTGTACAGCTCTGCCAGTGGCTGGCCGTCCTTCAATGGCATCAGGTACAGGTCGGGGCGTTTGCGGTTGAGCCGCGCCACCAGCTGGTCGCCCTCCAGCCGCTCGTCAACGTGGAACAAGCTGAGTTTCTTGGCGTCCCGGGGCACTTGCAGGCGCATGTCATAGATCAGCTGTAGCGAAGCGGTGGGCAAGTGCACATAGGCCCGTGGGCGCTCCAGGAGCATCAGCTTGCCGCAATGCACCGGGCGTGCGGCACCGGACTCCGGAGCCAGCACGAAGTGGGGTGTTTCGCGGTAGTGCAGGGCGGCGGCGTAGGGGATGGGCAGCCAGGTGTCGTTGAAGCGCCCGCCCAGCCAACCTTCCGGGGTTTCCAGCAGGCACTCCTCGGCCACTTCCTGTACGGCCGTGTGCAGCGGCAGGTTCAGCTCCTGCGCCGGTACATAACCGGAAATCAGTTTCAGTACCACATCGCCACGGTCTTGTCGGCGCTGACGCACCAGTACCCAGTAATCGCGGTTCTGCCAATGCAGCGTGAGGCGCACTGACACGCCCAGGTTGGCCAGTTCGACCACGAAGTGTTGTGTATCGGGTAACTGGATGGCCTTGCGCCGTTGCTGGGTCTGGGCAAAGTTCAGCGGCATGCCGATGCTTTGGTAGATCAAGCCTTCGGGCGTGGCCTCGACATGCAGTGGCAGTGTCTTGAAGTTGCTCGGGTTCTTGCGGATCAGCGTTCGCGCCACGAGGCTCCTCCTTGCGTCGGGTCAGTCTCCAGTCCCTGAATCGGGAGCCTGAGGTAACTCAATGCTGGCCCAGGATACGGGCGACGGTGGCCACGTTGTGGGCCAGGTGCAACGGGTTGATGGTGCCGACAATAGCACTGCTGACGCCCGGGTGGGCGAACAGCAGCTCGAAGCTGGCCTGCACCGGGTCGACGCCCGGGGCCAGGCAGATATGCCCGCTCGCCAAGGCCTTCTTTACCAGGATGGCCTTGCCGTGTTCGGCAGCGTAGTCCAGCACCGGGCGTTCTGCCTGTTCGTTGAGGTTGTAGGTGACCATGGCGCAGTCGCCTTGCTCCAGTGCCTTCAGGCCGCCGGCGACGGTCTTGCCGGACAGCCCGAAACCGAGGATCTTGCCCTCCTGCTTGAGTTCGGCCAGGGTCTGGTAGACCTCCTGCTGTTCGAGGATGGCCAGGTCATTGCCGTCGGAATGCACCAGCACCAGTTCGATGCGGTCGGTTTCGAGCCGGCGCAGGCTGCGCTCCACCGAGCGGCGGGTGTGGGCAGCGCTGAAGTCGAAATGCGACAGGCCTTCCTCGAACTCTTCACCGACCTTGCTGACGATTACCCATTCATCACGTTGGCCGCGCAGCAGCGGGCCCAGGCGTTCTTCGCTACGGCCGTAGGCCGGGGCGGTGTCGATCAGGTTGATGCCAAGCTCGCGGGCCTGGGCCAGTAACAGGCGGGCTTCCTCATCGCCGGGGATCGTGAAGCCACTGGGGTACTTCACGCCCTGATCGCGGCCCAGCTTGACCGTGCCGAGGCCCAGTGGGGAGACCGTGAGGCCGGTGCTGCCCAGCGGGCGATGGAATGCGTGCAGGGTTGGCAGGCTCATGGCAGCAACTGCTCCCAGGCCGGTACGCTCAGTGGAGGGCGTGGGAGGTCGGCCAGGTCGGCCTGTGCTTGTGGACGAATGCCGTCGCGCTCCAGGTGGCTGATCACCCGGTCGCTGAAGTCCGGTGCCAGTGCCAGTTTGGTCGGCCAGCCCACCAGCAGGCGCTGCTGGTCGGCAAGGAAGGCGTTGTCCGGGCGTGCCAGGCCGGATTGCGCAGGCTCTGCGCGGTCGACGCGCAGTGTGGCCCAGCGCACCAGGCTCTGATCGACCCAGGGCAGCAGGTTGGCGATTTCCTTCTGCGCTGCGGCAATCTGCGCTGCAGGCTCGCGCGCCACGCCATCGGCTTCGGCCAGGTCCCCACCGAGGTACCAGACCCACTGGCCATCGGCTGCCGGATGGGTGGTTACCGTTACCCGCGGCTTGGGCCCGCCGCCGAGGCAGTGGGCGTACAAAGGTTTGAGGTTCGGGCCCTTGGCTATGACCATGTGCAGCGGACGGGTTTGCATGGCCGGCTGATCCAGGCCCAGCGCCTGCAGCAAGCCTTCGGTGCCGGCTCCGGCACTCAATACGATGCGTTGGGCACGGATTTCCCGGTCGTCCACGCGCAGGCCGACCAACGCATTACCTTCACGCAAGGGTTCGATGCGTTCACCTGCCAGCAAGGATTCGCCGGCCAGCTCGGCCAGGTTGGCCAGCAGGCTCGGGACATCGACCACCAGTTCCGCCAGGCGGTACACCTTGCCCTTGAATGCGCGGTCCTGCAGTGCCGGTGGCAACTGGTCACCTTTGACCTGGTCGACCCGACCGCGCACGGCCTTACTGGCGAAGAAGCTTGTGAGGTTGCCGGCCAAGGTGCCCGGCGACCACAGGTAGTGGGCATCGGAGAGCAGGCGGGTACGCCCGAGGTCGAGTTCGCCGTTGCCGGCCAAGGCCTCGCGCCAGCGGCGCGGCATGTCGGCGATGGCTTCCGAGGCGCCGGTCAGGGCGCCGTGCAGGGCGTATTTGGTGCCGCCGTGGATGATGCCCTGCGACTTGATGGTCTGCTCGCCGCCAAGGCTGGCGCGCTCCACCAGCACTGTCGAGTAGCCCAGGCGGCGCAGTCGGGCATTGAGCCAGAGGCCTGCGACCCCGGCGCCGACGATCAGCACGTCAGTGGAAATGGCAGATGGCATGGCGGTACCTCGAAGACTGGGACAGCTGGCAAGTATACAGGCTATACCTGAGATGGCCCTATCGTCGGCGAGCCCCGCACACGGGCTCTCAATGCCCAGCGGTCTTCGAGAACAGCTGAATCACCACCACGCCACCCACGATCATGGCCATGCCAAGCATCGCCGGCATATCCAGCTTCTGCCCATAGATCACTAGCGCCGCCACACTGATCAGCACAATCCCCAGCCCCGACCAGATGGCGTAGGCAATCCCCACCGGAATGCTGCGGACTACCAGCGTCAGCATCCAGAACGCAATGCCATAGCCAACCACCATCAGCAGCAGTGGCAAGGGCGTGCTCAGGCCTTTCACCGCTTTCATCGAGGCGGTGGCGATGACTTCGGCGCAGATGGCAATGGCGAGGTAGGTGTAGGCATTCATGGCGGGATCCTCCGTTACTGAGCGGGCATTCTAGACGTTGCCTGGATGGGGTAAAGTCATTACCTATCAATGTGGGAGATAGGTTGATGGCCGAGCAGTGGAACCTTGAACAATTGCGTACCTTTTTGCGCGTTGCAGAACTGCGCTCGTTCTCCGCGGTGGCACGTGAGCAGCACAAAGCCCAGTCGGCGATCAGCAGTGCCATCGCGCTGCTCGAAACCGACCTAGGGGTCACCCTGTTCGAGCGCAGCAGCGGCCGGCAACCGAAATTGACTGAAAACGGCAGCGCCTTGCTGGAAGACGCCCGCGAATTGTTACGCCAGTGCGAACGCCTGGATGGCCGCGCCCTGGCCCTGATGCGCGGGCAGGAGGCCTTGCTGCGGGTCGCGCAGGACGAAGCCATGCCGTATCAGCCGGTGATCGACAGCCTCGACGAACTGGCTAGTCGCTACCCGTTCCTGGAGGTGCAACTGGCCAGCGGAGCCCAGGGCGATGTGGCGCGCAAGCTGGTGGAGCGGCGCGCCGATCTGGGCCTGTTCTTCCTCCACGAAAGCATCCCGGCTTCCTTGGAACGCCGTGCCTTGGGCAGCGTGGAGATGGTCACGGTGTGCGCGGTCGGCCACCCGCTGGCGGGCGAAGGCCGGGTCACTCGCCAACAATTGGCCCGCCACCGGCAGTTGCTGATCACGCCACAACAAAGCGGTTACCCCGGCGGCGAGGCGATCAGCCCGCAGGTATGGCGTGCCGACAGCTTCTACGCCATGGCCGAACTGCTGATGCGCGGCCTGGGCTGGGCCTGGTTACCCCGGCATGTGGTGCAGTACCCGACCTACCAGGCGCACATGGTCGAACTGGACAGCGACTGGCGGCCCCCGGCCTTGGTGGCAGAGCTGGCCTGGCGCCGCGATGAACCTCTGGGCCCGGCCGCGCAGTGGCTGGCCGAGCGCTTTGCAGTGCACCTTCGCGCGATCGGGTAGACTTAGCCGCCATGAACAGAACTCTCTATACCTTGCTGTTTCACCTGGGCCTGCCGCTGGTTGCGCTGCGCCTGTATCTGCGCGCGCGCAAGGCACCGGCCTATGGCCAGCGCATCGGCGAGCGCTTTGCTTTCAAGCTGCCGGCCATGCGCCAGGGTGGTATCTGGGTGCATGCGGTATCGGTGGGCGAGAGCATTGCTGCCGCACCCATGGTGCGTGCCTTGCTCAAGGCTTACCCGGAGCTGCCGATCACACTGACCTGCATGACCCCTACCGGCTCTGAACGCATTCGCGCCCTGTTCGCCAACGAACCACGCGTGCAGCATTGCTACCTGCCCTACGACCTGCCTTGGGCGGCGGGGCGTTTTCTCGATCATGTGCAGCCTAAGCTGGGCATCATCATGGAAACCGAGCTTTGGCCCAACCACATTCACCAGTGTGCCAGGCGCGGCATTCCGGTGGCGCTGGCCAATGCGCGCTTGTCCGAGCGTTCGGCCCGTGGTTATGGGCGCTTTGCCAGGCTGACCCGGCCGATGCTGGCCGAGATGAGCCTGATTGCCGTGCAGACCGAAACCGAGGCCCAGCGCTTCCGTGACCTGGGTGCACGCCCTGAGCGCGTGCAAGTCACCGGTTCGATCAAGTTCGACCTGACGATCGACGAACAGCTGCTGCCGCGCGCCAGGGCATTGCGTGAACAGTGGGGGGGCGGCCAGCGCCCTGTGTGGATCGCCGCCAGCACCCATGAAGGGGAAGATGCCTTGATCCTGCAGGCGCATCGGCAGTTGTTGCAGGTGCATGGCGATGCCTTGCTGATCCTGGTGCCGCGCCACCCCGAGCGCTTCAATGCAGTGCATGCGCTGTGCAGCGAGCAGTTCACCACCGTGCGCCGCTCTGCCGGTACGCTGGTCGATGCGCAAACGCGGGTATTGCTGGGCGACACCATGGGCGAACTGCTGTTCCTGTATGCCCTGGCCGACATTGCCTTCGTCGGTGGCAGCCTGGTGCCGACCGGTGGGCACAATCCGTTGGAGCCTGCGGCGCTGGCCTTGCCGGTGCTCATGGGGCCGCATGTGTTCAACTTCCTCGAAATCAGCGCGATGCTGCGCGAGGCGGGTGCGTTGCAGCAGGTGGATGATGCTGACGGGCTGGCCGGTGCGGTGCGCCGTCTGGTGGAACTGCCGCAGGACGCCCAGCGCATGGGCGAGGCGGGCAGGGCGGTGATGCGGGCCAATCAGGGGGCGCTGCAGCGATTGCTCGAGGGTCTGGGGGCCTTGATCCGCTGATAACCGACATATCCACTCAAAGACCCGGTCTAGAGTGGATATGTCTGATTCTGGTTATTTATTCCTACGGCGTAAGTTATAACTTCCTACACTGGATTTCTCGCCGTTAGGAAACTTCCTACGAATAGACTTTAAAAGTCAGAAGTGTCACACGCTTGTGTCGGAAGCTTGTAGGACGTTTGTCCTATTGCTTCGGGCTAGTATCGCCTCATGTCCGGTTTTCATAAG
Source organism: Pseudomonas sp. GW823-FHT05G12 (assembly GCF_058795575.1). Classification (NCBI taxonomy): domain Bacteria; kingdom Pseudomonadati; phylum Pseudomonadota; class Gammaproteobacteria; order Pseudomonadales; family Pseudomonadaceae; genus Pseudomonas; species Pseudomonas sp. GW823-FHT05G12. The sequence continues at coordinate 5,491,483 of NZ_CM179501.1, read as the reverse complement.
AGGTGGCGTGATGGCTGATTTATCTGATGGCATTGCCAACACTATTGAAAGTGGGCTGGTGTGTCTTATCACGCTGGCGCGTTACCATGGTGTTGCCGTCTCTGCCGAGCAGTTGCAGCACGATCATGCAGCAGCGGGTGAGCGTTTCTCTACCTGCACACTACTTCGGGCATTTCAGCAACTTGGCCTCAAGGCCAAACACCGCAGCGTCGATCCGGCCCGGCTGCAGCAGACGCCCTTGCCCGCTATTGCAGTGGATACCCGTGGTGAATACTTCATCATCGCGCGCGTGGAGGGCGAGCAGGTTCTGGTGCAGGACCCGCATTCCCGCGCGCCGCAAGCGCTGACCCTCGCGGAACTGGTGGTGCGCTGGTCGGGAGAACTCATTCTGGTTCGCTCCGATGCCCAGTTGCCCCTTGGGCTGTCACGCTTCGACTTTACCTGGTTCATACCTGCCCTGGTGAAGTACAGGCGGCTATTTGGCGAAGTGCTCGTGGTTTCCCTGGTCATTCAGATACTGGCTTTGCTGACGCCTTTGTTCTTTCAGGTGGTAATGGACAAAGTCCTGGTGCATCGCGGTTTGACCACGCTGGATGTTATCGCCTTGGGTTTATTGGTCGTCGTTCTATTTGAAACATTGCTGAGTGGGTTGCGTACCTATGTGGCAGCTCATACAGCGTCAAGAATCGATGTCGAACTGGGCGCAAAACTGTTCAGGCATTTGATCGATCTTCCCACCGCCTATTTTCACGCCAGGCGAGTCGGTGACTCGGTTGCCCGAGTGCGAGAACTGGAGAACATCAGAAGTTTCCTGACCAACAACAGCATCACGCTAGTGCTGGATGTGCTGTTCTCGGTGGTCTTCATCGCTGTCATGTTCCTCTATAGCGGATGGTTGACGCTGGTCGTCGTTGGCTCGCTGCCTTTCTATTTTCTCGTATCCCTGGTCGTTACTCCGCTACTGCGGGCGTTGATTGATCAAAGCTTCCAACGCGGCGCCGAGAACCAGGCTTTTTTGGTCGAGGCGGTCAACGGCATCGACACACTGAAGTCGATGGCCGTGGAACCTCAGGTGACCCGGCGCTGGAATGATCAGTTGGCCGCTTATGTATCTGCCAGTTTCAAGACCCAGAACCTTTCCAGTCTGGCCAATGAAAGCGTCGGCCTGATCGGCAAGCTGGTCACGGTAGCCACCTTGTGGCTGGGGGCCCGGCTGGTCATCGAAGGCGCACTCACGGTGGGCGAGCTGATCGCCTTCAACATGCTCGCAGGGCGCGTGTCGCAGCCCATCATCCGCCTGGCCCAACTCTGGACCAGCTTCCAGCAGACAGGGGTATCGATTCAACGCCTGGGTGACATTCTCAACACCCGTACCGAGGTCAACCAAGGCAAGGGCACGGTACTGCCCACACTTGTCGGGCAGATTGAGCTCGATCGTGTGTGTTTTCGCTATCGGCCGGACGGGGGCGAAGTGGTGCGCGATGTCAGCCTGAAGATCGCCGCCGGAGAAGTGATAGGCGTTGTAGGTCGCTCGGGGTCAGGCAAGAGCACGCTGACACGCTTGATTCAGCGGCTGTACTCACCCGAGCGGGGGCGGGTATTGCTCGACGGTGCTGACCTGGCGGTAGCCGATGTGGCGTCACTGCGTCGGCAGATCGGCGTGGTGTTGCAGGACAACGTGCTTTTTCGGCGCACCGTGCGCGAGAACATTGCCCTCGGCAACCCAGCAGCACCGCTTGAAGAAGTAATCGCCGCAGCGACGCTGGCGGGTGCTCACGAGTTCATCCTCGAATTACCGGATGGCTACGAAACCCTGATTGGTGAGCACGGCGCCAGCCTGTCGGGTGGGCAGCGACAGCGCATAGCCATCGCCCGAGCGCTGTTCGGCAACCCACGCATCCTCATTTTCGACGAAGCCACCAGTGCGCTGGACTATGAGTCCGAACGGATCATCCAGCAGAACATGGCGCGGATTTGCGCGCAGCGCACGGTCATCATCATTGCCCATCGGCTTTCGGCAGTACGCCATGCCGACCGCATCGTGGTCATGGAGCGTGGGCAGATCATCGAGCAAGGGACTCATGATGAGCTGCTGGTTTATCCACAGGGCACCTATGCCTACCTGCATCAACTGCAGCTCGGGGCCGCCGTATGAGTGTGGCGTTCAAAGACCTTGCCGAGCGCTACCGGGATGCGTGGATAACGGCATGGCGAAAGCGCCGGAGCATGGACGGCCCCGTACGTGAGTCCGACGAACTGGCCTTTTTACCTGCGGCACTGTCCTTGCAGGAAACGCCAGTGCATCCCTTGCCGCGCTACCTGCAGTGGAGCCTGCTGATGTTCATCGGGCTGGCGCTTGCCTGGGCTTGCATCGGTGAGATCGATGTCATCGCCAGTGCCGAAGGCAAGATCGTGCCCAGTGGCAGGAGCAAGTTGATACAGGCCAGCGAGGTCGCGGTGGTGCAGTCGATCCACGTCGTCGATGGCCAGCCGGTGCGCAAAGGCGATGTGCTGGTCGAGCTGGAAGGGCAGTTGACCGAGGCTGATATCAAGCGCCTAGGCAGCGAACTGCTGGCTGCGCAGATCGACCAGGCCCGCGCCAGCACACTGCTGAGTGCGCTGGACGGCGATGTGGCACCTGCCTCCCTGGCACCACTGATACCGCAGGCCACGGCCGCGCAGCAGGCAGGCGCGCAGCGCTGGCTGGAGGGGCAATACCTGGAGTTACAGGCCACGCTGGAACAGGCCGATGCCGAAATCGGTCAACGCGCTGCCGAAATCCGTTCCGCCCAGGGCCGGGCTGACGCGCTCCGGCAACTGTTGGTGATCACCCGCCAACTGACGGCGGATTACAAGCTGTTGTTCAGCGAATCGGCCGTGGCCAAGCACACCTACCTGGAAAAGGAGCAGGCCCGCCTGGAGCAGGAACGCGAACTGGCACTCCAGCGCTCGCGCATAGACGAACTGAACGCTGCACGGCTTGCTGCTCAGCACCGCCGTAGCGGTGCCATTGCCCAATTGCGCAGAGCCATGCTCGACCTTCACGGTGAGGCGCAACGGCGCATTGCAACCCTTGAGCAGGAGTTGAACAAGGCCGAGCAGCGGCATCGCCTCAAGGTACTGACATCCCCCGTTGACGGCACCGTCCAGCAGTTGGCGATCCATACACAGGGCGGGGTGGTTACACCCGCGCAGACACTGATGGTCATTGTGCCGACGGGCGAGCCGGTGGAAGTGGAAGTGAAAGTCGAGAACAAAGATATCGGCTTTGTTTTTCCGGGGCAGCACGTGGAAGTGAAGATCGAGACATTCACCTTTACCAGGTATGGCGTTGTACCGGGGGTGGTGGAGAGTATTTCCGATGATGCCATTGAGGATGATAGGCACGGTCTTTTGTATAGCGCTCGAATCAAGTTGGCCAAGGAAGCTTTGCGCGTAGGGGATAACGACTTGCCGTTGACGGCGGGCATGGCTGTGCGTGCAGAAGTGATTGTGGATAGGCGCAGGGTTATCAGTTTCTTCTTGAGTCCCCTGCAGCGGCATGCAAAGGAAAGTCTGAAGGAGCGATAAATGAAATATAAAAATGCGTGCATTGTATATAGAGCGGCTTGGAGCTTACTGCGGATCTGTAGTGCAATAATATTGGCTGGTATGGCGAGTTGCTGTGCTGTCGGTCTCGGTGGTTCAGATGCGTTTGGGGCTGGGAGCAGCATTTCCGTGTTGTACGAAAGAAATTTTGGAAAAGTTCATGCATTGTCTGAAGCGAAGTTTGCTTAGTGGCTGATATGGGCAGGCTGGCTCTAGGGAGGGGTGATGATTAGTTATAGGTATATCTTTCTCTTTGGGAAGGTGCTGTTCGGAAAGCTAATTGCGCTGTGTAGAAGATTTGGTTTGGTGCTGTGGGGTTTTAGCAAGTTGTTGTTGTTGCTAAGTGTGGTGTGGTTATTGGTCGCCATTGTTATTACTCCGACTTGGGCGCCGAAGAAGCTGAAGACCCCTAATCCAATGGTGTGTGGAAAGATCTCGGGTGTTGTTTATGAGCTCCCTAGGAAGTATGTGATCTATTGGCCTGAGTATGAGGGTAAGAGTTCTTGGGAGCCGGGATTTACAAATAACAAAAAAGGCTGTGGTGCAAACTTGGTGTCACTCTATATGGCAATGAGTTGGCCGGAGATGCAGCCCGTCTCTTACGGTGAGGCGACGTCTTTTAGTTTTGATGGAATATCGGTCGCAATTGAGCCTTGGCCGCATGGGGAAGCGGGGTTGAGAAAACAGCTCCAGCATTACCTTCGTGAAACACCTGCGCCTCTAGTTCAGGCTAGCAAGCTGAACGAAGATCTCGGTCTAAATTTTCTCGAGGGAGTTGATAGTGCATTTCCTAATCAGCGCAAGGGCTTTTTCTGGCTGGAGGCCAAGGGGCGCATGCAATATATCGGTTATTGCAACTGGGTCGAGCATAAGGCCAATTACTCGCGTTGCTATTTGGAGTTTTTGATGCCCGGAGACAACGCAATTGTAAATGTGGAGTTTTTATGGGGGCGGCTAGGGGAGTGGCATAACATTGTTTTGACGGTGGGTGAGTTTTTCATGAATGCTGTAAAATATGGAGTCGATAAATGATTAGGATAGAGCTGTCCGATGTGGATGAGGCACGTCAGGCTTTGCGTGATAAGGGGCCGGATGCAATGTATGATGTCCTGGCAAAAAAAGGAGACAAATACGCTGTCCTTGCAAATGGCGTTGCGCGCGGGGACTCTTTGTCAGGTGTTGCGGCAATAAATTATATGAAGTCGGTAGCGGCAGGTGTCGGTCGTCCGATGCAAGAAATCGATGTGGATAAGGTGAGGGTTGAAATGGCAAATAAATATATGGAGGTGTTGCTAAAGAAGATTAGTAAAGGTCCTATTGTCGGTCAGGTAAGCCAAAAAGAGGTCGCGGCATTTCATAAGGAAACTTTCGAAAGCCTTGAATATCCTGAGAGGGCATGGACGTTGAGTCCGGTGTTTGATGTGATTGCTGTCGAAAATCGAGAGGACTACTGGCGGCATGTGCTTTCCTCAGCGGGGAATCTAACGGATGAATTTACACTTTCCTTTCACACTCACCGCATGATGGCAATGGCATCAGTAGTTTCTTCCGCCGAAAACCGTTTAATTGCTAAGGAGTGGATATCCAGGGTCGAGTCACCCACTGGTGTTCCTGACCTTATCAGTGCTGCCGCAGCTTCGCTTTTCAATTCCATCAATAATGCCTTTAAAGCCGCTAGTCACTTTGATAATGCAACTGATCAAACACTGCAGATCGAAATCACCCCCACAACCGAATCCCGCCGCGACCTCCAAGGCCAGGACGATATCCGCAATGACGTCTCCAACGGCTACGTCGATCGTCGCCTGACCCACAGTATCGCATTCACCGACAGCACCCTCGACAACACCGACTTCACCTCCGCTCAGTTGGGCAGTTTGGCCACCGGTGGTGTTCGCCCTGGCGAGCTCCAGATCGACCCCAACGTGCGACCCAATCAGCATCTGGCTCAGTTCTATCGTGATGGCAATGAACAACCGGATTTCAGCCTGCGCAATGCCGTGGTACTCAACGGGTTGGCAGCAATGACCACGGTGAACACGTTTGTCGACCCGCTCTTGCTCGACCTCAGCGGCAAGGGCGTTGGTCTGACGGGTATCGAGGAAGGCGTACTGTTCGATATCGATAACAGTGGTTCACTGCGCCGCACCGGCTGGGCAGACCGGCTGACCGGCATGCTGGTGCATGACAACGGTACCGGCCAGGTGAGCAACGTCAGCCAGCTGTTCTCCGAATACTACGGCGGCAAGGCAGGCAGCGACGGCAGCTCTGGTGAAACACCGTTCAAGGATGGCTTCGCCGCCCTGGCAAGTGTTGACGCCAACGCCGATGGCGTCATCAACGTTGAAGACGCCGTCTGGGCGCAATTGAAAGTGTGGGTCGATGGCAACCACGACGGGCGTGCCGATGCCGGTGAGCTGAGGGCATTGCAGGAGCATGGCATTAGCCAGATCAAGCTCGGCCAGGTCGAGCCGGTAGGAGAGGTGCGTCAGGGTAACGAGGTCATTTCCCGAGGCGCTTTCACTGTTAATGGTGAGGACCGGGAAGTACTGGCGGTGAGGTTTCTCGCCGATACCGTCGGTAATCGGATCGAGGCCCAGGAGGGTGGCACTCTACTGACTTCGTCAAGCGGGCCCACTTCCCGAAGGGCCTACATCAGCCAGAGTGCTCAAGGCAGCACGCTGGACGCCGCAGCGCTCGGCGTACAGACGCTGTACGGCAGCGCGGGCGATGATGTCTTGACCGCGGCCCCAGAGGGCAGTTGGCTGGTTGGTGGCGGTGGCAGCAACACCTATCACGGCGGGGCGGGCGACGATGTATTCGTGATCAGTGCCAGCGACGATTGGGCGAACATGCAGGGCAATGGTGGGCGCGACACGGCACTGATCGTGGGGGAGCATGGCGTTGGGCTGAACATGGCCAAGGCCGGGCTGACCATTGCGCAAGGCGGGCGGGGTAAGGACATCATCGCCAGCGGCGGTCAACGCGGAGTTTTCATCAAGGGCGGCTCGGGCGACAGCTTGCTGATCGGTGGTGGCGGCAACGATGTGCTGGTTGGCGGTACGGGCCGTAACGACATCATTGGTGGTACCGGCAAGTCGGTGATCTATGCGGGCCCCAAGGGTGATCGCATTCAGGCCTCGGCGGGCGGAAGTATCATTTACGCCGGTGGTGGCGCTGATCGGATTACGGGCGGTGCTGCCGATGACGTGATCGAGGCCGGACGCGGCGATGCCACGATCGACGGAGGCGCGGGCACCAACCTGGTCAGTTTGCATGGTGCTCACGACGAGTACCTGATCACACGTACCGAATCGGGCCACCTGATCACCGACACCGTGGCGGGACGAGATGGCCGCCTGAGCCTGAGCAACATCCAGAAACTCAGCTTCGCCGACATTGCTGCCATCGATCTTCTCGGCCGGGGAGCCATGCCAATCGGCGACAGGCTCTCGCCTGAGCAACTGGCTACATTCGCCACCACTGACACGGCGCTGATAGTCCCTGCAACGGCGCTGCTGGGCAATGACCAGCCACTTGGCAGCAGCGGGCCATTGCGCATCGCCTCAGTCAGCGCTGGCAAGGGTGCAACAGTGCGGCTGAATGAGCAGGGTGATGTGGAGGTCACGCCGTTGCCAGGCCATGACGGTGATGTCAGTTTCCGCTACGACTTGGTCGATGCTGCCGGCAACGCCTCCATGAGTGTGACCGAGGTGGGCAGTGCTGCATCAGCACCCTTGCGGGCAACGGTAACGTTGCGCCATGAACAATCCCCCGCTGACCCGCTGTCGGGGCGGCAGTGGTATCTGGACGAGATCAATGTCGCGCCGGTATGGCGTGACTTCACGGGCAAGGGGGTGAGGATAGGGCAGTTCGAGCCGGGTGGGGAGTTTGCCGTGGCGCCGGAAATCTTCGACATCGGGCACCCCGATCTCAAGCCGAATATCGATCCCATCTGGCTGCAAACCCAACGCACCAATGGCACGCTGCCCGCTCTGGCGTCCAATCATGCCACTCAAGTGGCTGGGGTCATGGTTGGCGCGCGCAATGATCAAGGAGGGATCGGCATCGCATATGAGGCGAAGATCGGCGGGCACTACCTGGCCAACAAAGGCGATGACCTGACCAATTTGGGGCAAATGGTCAACTACGACATTGCCAACAACAGTTGGGGTTTCAAAACGGACTTCGGACTCACAAATGTTCCAGAAGGAAAAGTCGATACTGCTCTGGCGCTGGCATTCAGCACTACGCTTGCCGCCACCAACGGCCGTGGCGGGCTAGGCACCATCGTCGTCGCCTCTGGTGGCAACCAGCGCCATAAAGGCGGTAATGCACAGGGCTCGCTGACCAACAACAACCGCCACGCCATTGAAGTGGCGGCCATCAACGCAAAGGCAGACCTCTCGGTACTGCAAGCTGCCACGGCACCCTTTTCCAATCCAGGCTCCAGCTTGCTGGTCGCTGCACCGGGGAGCCATGTTTTATCCAGTGGCGTCAGCCTTGAAGCGGAGCGCGGTGCGTCGGTCGGCAGCGCCTACAGCACGACTCAGGGCACCAGCTTTGCCGCGCCGATCGTCTCAGGCGTGGTGGCGTTGATGTTGCAGGCCAACCCGGGGTTGGGTTACCGGGATGTTCAGCAGATCCTCGCACTGTCTGCGCGCAAAGTGGATGACGCATCAACCCAATGGGCTTACAACGCAGGGCGCAATTGGAATGGCGGTGGCATGCACGCCAGCCACGACTATGGCTTTGGCATGATCGACGCCCGCGCCGCGGTGCGCCTTGCCGAGTCCTGGGGGAGCCGGGCGACCAAGGCCAATGAACGGCTGCTGACAGCCAGCAGTGAACCAGTGGCTCAACAGGTTGCGGCGGGACAGGTTGCGACTTTGTCTTTGACCCTGCCGGCTGATTTGCTGGTGGAGCATGTGGAGGTCGATGTCCACTCGATGGTCGGCCGCCTTGGCGACATGACGCTCACGCTGGTGTCGCCTGGCGGCACGCGCAGCGTACTGCTCGATCGCACAGGCAAGGCGCCGGGCTCGGGTGATGACGATCTGGGCGATTCGCGTTCAGGGGCGTTCAAATATGGGTTCATGTCGACCCATCATCGCGCAGAGCGCTCGGCCGGGGAGTGGAAGCTTGAGGTGCGTAATGCTGTTGCTGGCTTACCGCTAACGCTTGATCGCTGGACGCTGCGCCTCGTCGGCAGCCCCGGCACCACCGATGATGTCTATTACTTCACCGACGACTACGCGAACCTGGTGGCAGAAAACCCAGGGCGCGCGAAGCTTGACGATGCCATCAGCGGCACCGCTGGCGGGCGCAATACGTTGAACGCGGCTGCAGTAAGTCGCAGTATCTCGGTGGATCTGGCCAGCGGCAGCGCCAGTATTGCCGGTGCGGCGCTCACCATAACCCCTGGCTCGGTGCAAAACCTTATCAGTGGTGATGGCGACGATACCTTGATTGCCGGGCCCAACGGGGCATTACTGGATGGTGGCCGTGGGTACAATCTCCTCAAGGGGGGTGAGGGTACCGACCGCTTTGTCATCCACAAGCGTGCAGGCGGTAACGATGTACTCAAGCAGTTCGAGACTTCGCGTGAGGTGATCGACCTGGTCGGCTTTGGTGGTTCAGGGTTTGCTGACTTGCAGATGCAACAGGACGGCAATTCGACTGTGCTCGACCTTGGCAGTGGGCAGAAGCTGACGATTGCGGACACTACGATTGCTGAACTGCGGTCAGCGAACTTCCGTTTCCTTGACGCTTTCACCGCTGCGCCAGGTTATTTCGAGGGCAGCCCTGAAGAGCAGACGACCCCGCCTGTCAGCGCGAATGTTCTGCTTACCGGTGGTGCAGGTGGCGTGTCGCTTGCCAGTGACGCATCCGGGCAGTTGGTGGCTTCGTTGGCAGGCACGATATATTCCCCGCCGACGGTTGCGCCCAGCGTATTTCTGGTGACAAAACAAGAAGGTGTGAGCGACTACAAGAACACCCTTCGGGGGTTCCGACACGGTATCGACAAGATTGACCTGACCCAGGTAGGCATCAGTCGCTTCGAGGATCTGCACGTCAGCAAAGTCCAGCGCTTCAAACTCAATGACTTTGCGCAGATTCACGGTGTAGCCGTTGATACCCAGGCAGTGCCGGGGCAGGAAGGTATTGTGAAGATGCTGTACCTGGATGCGCTCGAAGTTGCGCAGGTGACAGCGGAGGACTTTATCTTTGCGCAGCCGGCAATGGTCACATCTGAAGCGGTTGCCGTGCCAGAGATTTCCGCCATTTCAGCAGGGTCATCGCTGGTTGCTGTCGAGCACTCGCTACCGAGCCTGGGGAATCTTGTTGATGCAATGGCTGCGTTCGCCCCTGAACCTGCGGGGCCTGTGCTTATCGGTGATATGTCGGCGCAACGCATCGACTCGACGATTGCCGTAGCCGCCTAGGCGTTGTCGTACATGTCTGGAGTGATATTGGCGGCCTATCGCCAGCAAGCCAGCTCTCACAGGTGCATCATGCCTTCAGGCCTGGCACCGTGTGGGAGCGGGCAAGCCCGCGAAGAGTCCAGCACCTATCTCAAGGCCTGCGCTCGAAGTTCTTGGCCGCTGCTGCCGCCAGGTCCGGCGGCAGGAAGTCCTTGTCCGGGTTGTAGTCAGGTTTCAGGTAGCGCTTCAGGTCCTGCAGGTCTTGCGGGCTCAGGGTGCCGGCTGCCTGCTTCAGGCTCAGGTTGTCGAGGATGTAGTCGTAACGGCTATTGTTGTAGTCGCGCACCGAGGTGTACAGCTGGCGCTGGGCATCAAGCACGTCGACGATGTTGCGGGTACCGACCTGGTAGCCGATTTCGGTGGCTTCCAGCGCGCTCTGGTTGGAAATGATCGACTGCTTGCGCGCCTGTACCTGTTCCACATCGGTGTTCACTGCGCGGTGCAGGTTGCGGGTGTTTTCCACGACCTGGCGGCGCAGGCTTTCACGCTGTTGCTCGCTCTGGCTCAGGCGCTGGTAAGCCTCGCGTACCTGCGAGCTGGTCAGGCCGCCACTGTAGATCGGTATGTTCAGTTGCAGGCCAACGCTGGTCTGCTCGACGTCGCCGCCGTAGCGCACGTTTTGCTGCGGCGCCGGGTTGGTGAAGCCAAGGCTGTCGTTGTCACCCTTCTGGTACTTGGCCACGGCGTCCAGTGTCGGTGCATGCCCGGCCTTGCGCTGACGCAGGGTCTCTTCTGCGGCAGAAACCGCGTAGTTGGTGGCCAGCAGGTTGAGGTTCTGGCGCCCGGCGGTTTCGACCCAGGCTTTGGCATCGTTGGGCGTTGGCACTTGTACCGGCAGGCTATGCACCACGCCCTGGATAGAGGTGTACTCACGGTTGGTCAGGGTTACCAGGGCCTCGAAGGCATCCTGCACCTGGCGTTCGGCGATGATCCGGTTGGCCCGTGCAGTGTCATAACTGGCTTGGGATTGCAGCACGTCGGTCTTGTCCGAAAGGCCCACGTCGAAACGCTCGTTGGACTGGTCCAACTGGCGCTTGAAGGCGGCTTCTTCTGCCTTGGTGGCGGCCAGGTTGTCCTGGGCGCGGAGGACGGCGAAGTAGTTTTGCGCGGTTTGCAGGATCAGGTTTTGCTCGGTCGCCGACAGCTCCAGGGCTGCCTGTTCGTTGACTGCTTCGGCGGCTTGCAACTGGAACCAGCGATCAGCGCGGAAGATCGGCTGAGCCAGGGTCGCGCTCCAGGCGTTGCCGCTGCGATTGGACGTGATGGATGGCTCGTCCAGCTTGGTGCGGGTGTTCATCATCTCGGCACCGGCCGACAGGTTTGGCAGCAACCCGGCGCGGGCCTGCGGCACCACTTCGCGGCGCGCCCCGTAATCGGCGCGGGCTGCAGCCAGGTCGGCGTTGTTGTCCACTGCTTCCTGGTAGACGCTGACCAGATCGGTTTTGACTGTCGAGGGCACGTCCGCTGCCCAGACCACTCCGTTGGACGCACAAGACACGGCTATCGCCAGTGAGAGTTTGCGCAGCATAGAGGCAATCCTTGTACGAAATTTAATTACTGAACTGTTGAGTATCGAGCGATGGGCCAGTGTAGTGCCATGCGCACCCGGCAACAATCGCTCGGTGTGCCTTTCATCATCCGCGCATTTACCTGCTTGGCTTTGCTGACCACTCCAGTCTAGACTGCGCATGTTCTTGTCGGGGTGCCTTGAAGCAAAGGCTGAGATCGCAGAGGTGCGGATCCCGTTGAACCTGATCAGGTTAGCGCCTGCGTAGGGAACAAGATTGCTCGCCTTCCCGGGGAGCCTCTTGTGCCAGGTCCGGGATTGTCACAGCTGCATACAGCTTCAGGCACCCCCATGTCCGGCACTGCACCCAAAGAGGGTGCGTCCGCGCGTTTCAGGTTCACCCCGACATTCCACTGCTAGGAAGCCGTCAGGAGAGCCTGTGATGACCAAACAAGAAAAAGCGATCAACCTCAGCGAATCGGCACAAGTCGATCAGCAGTCCGTGCAACCCTTCCCGCGTTCGCGCAAGGTGTATGTCGAAGGCTCGCGCCCGGACATCCGTGTCCCCATGCGTGAAATCAGCCTGGATGACACCCCGACCGATTTCGGCGGCGAGTCCAACGCCCCGGTGCTGGTGTATGACACGTCTGGCCCGTACACCGACCCCGACGTGATCATCGACGTGCGCAAAGGCCTGGCCGATGTGCGTTCGGCGTGGATCGAAGCCCGCGGTGACACCGAGCGCCTGGAAGGCCTGAGCTCCGACTTCGGCCAGCAGCGCCTGAACGATGCAGAGCTGGCCAAGCTGCGTTTCGCCCATGTGCGCAACCCGCGTCGTGCCAAGGCCGGCGCCAACGTCTCGCAGATGCACTATGCCCGTCAGGGCATCATCACCGCCGAAATGGAATACGTGGCCATCCGCGAAAACATGAAGCTGCAGGAGGCCCGCGCCGCCGGCCTGCTGAATGAGCAACATGCCGGCCACAGCTTCGGTGCCAACATCCCGAAAGAAATCACCCCTGAATTCGTTCGCCAGGAAATCGCCCGTGGCCGCGCGATCATTCCGGCCAACATCAACCACCCGGAAGTAGAGCCGATGATCATCGGTCGCAACTTCCTGGTGAAGATCAACGGTAACATCGGCAACAGCGCCCTGGGTTCCTCGATCGAGGAAGAGGTGGCCAAGCTGACCTGGGGCATCCGCTGGGGCTCGGACACGGTCATGGACCTGTCCACCGGCAAGCACATCCACGAAACCCGCGAGTGGATCATTCGCAACTCGCCGGTGCCGATCGGTACCGTGCCGATCTACCAGGCCCTGGAAAAGGTCAACGGCGTGGCAGAGGACCTGACCTGGGAACTGTTCCGCGACACCCTGATCGAGCAGGCCGAACAGGGCGTGGACTACTTCACCATTCACGCCGGTGTGCTGCTGCGCTATGTGCCCCTGACCGCCAAGCGGGTCACCGGCATCGTCAGCCGCGGTGGCTCGATCATGGCCAAGTGGTGCCTGGCGCACCACAAGGAAAACTTCCTGTACACCCACTTCGACGAAATCTGCGAAATCATGAAGGCCTACGACGTCAGCTTCTCGCTGGGCGACGGCCTGCGCCCTGGCTCGATTGCCGACGCCAACGACGCCGCGCAATTCGGTGAGCTGGAAACCCTCGGCGAGCTGACCAAGATTGCCTGGAAGCACGACGTGCAATGCATGATCGAAGGCCCCGGCCACGTGCCGATGCAATTGATCAAAGAGAACATGGACAAGCAGCTGGAGTGCTGCGACGAGGCGCCGTTCTACACCCTCGGCCCACTGACTACCGACATCGCGCCGGGTTACGACCACATCACCTCGGGCATTGGTGCGGCGATGATCGGCTGGTTCGGTTGCGCCATGCTCTGCTACGTCACGCCGAAGGAGCACCTGGGCCTGCCGAACAAGGACGACGTCAAGACCGGCATCATCACCTACAAGATCGCCGCGCATGCCGCCGACCTTGCCAAGGGCCACCCGGGTGCACAGATTCGCGACAACGCCTTGTCCAAGGCGCGTTTCGAGTTCCGTTGGGAAGACCAGTTCAACCTGGGCCTCGACCCGGACACCGCCCGTGCTTTCCACGACGAGACCCTGCCGAAGGAATCGGCCAAGGTCGCGCACTTCTGCTCGATGTGCGGGCCGAAGTTCTGCTCGATGAAGATCACCCAGGAAGTGCGTGAGTACGCTGCCAAGATCGAGGCCGTGGATGTGACGGTCGAGCAAGGCATGCGTGAGCAGGCCGAGCGGTTCCGCCAGGAAGGCAGCCAGCTGTACCACAAAGTCTAAACCGCAGCACCTTACCCTGTGGGAGCGGGCTTGCCCGCGAAGCAAGCATTGCGGTGCATGGCACCGGCTTTGCCGGTGTTCGCGGGCAAGCCCGCTCCCACAGGGTGGTGTATGCCACTTAACATCACTCCTGCGGACATGACCATGACATCACCCAGCCAGTTCTCTCCCGACCATCCAATCCCCATCCAGCAGCGCATCTTCGGTGCTCGCGACCTGTTTTCACTGTGGTTTTCCCTCGGCATCGGCCTGATGGTGCTGCAGGTCGGCGCTATGCTGGCACCAGGCCTGGGCCTTGCTGGCGCGGTGCTGGCCATCGCCCTGGGCACCGGTGTCGGTGTGCTGTTGCTGGGTGCGGCGGGGGTTATCGGCAGCGACACCGGGCTGTCCGCCATGGGCACCCTGAAACTCAGCCTGGGCAGCCATGGCGCGCGCTTGCCGGCGCTGCTCAACTTGCTGCAACTGGTGGGTTGGGGCGCTTTCGAGATCATCGTCATGCGCGATGCTGCCAGCTTGCTGGGTGCGCGAGCGTTCGGTGAGGACAGTGCCTGGAACAGCCCCATGCTCTGGACGCTGTGCTTCGGTGCCCTGGCCACCCTGCTGGCTGTCAGCGGGCCACTGGCCTTCGTGCGCAAGGTGCTGCGCGCCTGGGGCATCTGGTTGTTGCTGGGCGCCTGTCTGTGGCTGACCTGGAACCTGTTCGCCAAGGCCGACCTGGCGGAGCTGTGGAACCGTGCCGGGGATGGTTCGATGTCGCTGGCGGTTGGCTTCGATATCGTCATCGCCATGCCGCTGTCCTGGCTGCCGCTGATCGCGGACTACTCGCGCTTTGCCCGCAATGGCAGGCATGTGTTCGGCGGTACGGTAGTGGGCTACTTCATCGGCAACACCTGGCTGATGAGCCTGGGCGTGGCGTACACGCTGGCGTTCGCCGCCAGTGGCGAAGTCAATGCCTTGCTGCTGGCCCTGGCGGGCGCCGGCATGGGGATTCCGCTGCTGCTTATTCTGCTGGACGAGTCGGAAAAGGCCTTCGCCGACATCCACTCGGCGGCGGTTTCCACCGGTGTGCTGCTACCGCTGAAGGTCGAGCACCTGGCGTTGGCCATCGGCGTTTTGTGCACCCTGATCGCCCTGTTGGCGCCACTGGCACAGTACGAAAACTTCCTGTTGCTGATCGGCTCGGTGTTCGCACCGCTGTTCGGTGTGGTGCTGATGGACCACTACGTGGTCCGTCGACGCCGTCTGCCAGCGCAGGTCAATGGCTTGCACTGGCAGGCGTTGGTGGCCTGGTTTGCCGGGGCGGTGGCCTATCACCTGATTGCCGCCAAGGCGCCGGAACTGGGCGCTACCCTGCCCGCATTGCTGCTGGCAGGTGTGCTGCATGGGCTGCTAAGCCTCAGCCGCGGCCGGGAAACAGTTCAGGCTTGAGTACGCCATTCAGGCGCGGGTAGGGGATCTTCAGTTCCACGTGGCCCATGGAATAGGGCGCGATGGCATAGACCTCGTACTTGACCACTACCGCGCCGTACGTCAGGGCGACGTGCGGCGATTTCTTGAACGGCCAGGTCTTGACGAACTCGGCATCCTTGTCCATTCCCACACTCATCAGCCAGGCACGGTGCGATTCTTCGACGGTTTTCCAGAAGGTGTCTTCCTGGCCGGGCACCAGCATGTCCTGCAGGGTCAGCACCTTGTCCAGCTTGCGTGAATAGTTGATGAAGCCGCGCCCGGGCATGCCGTGGGCGCCACCGCTGTCCAGGTAGCTGGACAACTCGATGATCACCAGCCCGTCATGCTGCTCGCGTACCTTGGCTTGCAAGTAGCTGCTGTTACGTTTGTCGGCACTGGCCAGATATTGCTGTTCGTAGGCCTGCAGGGTGGCTGGTGCGGTGCCATGCTGATTGTCTTCGGTCAGTTGCAGCAGGCGTTTTTCGACGATGCCGTCGAGCTTGGGCAGGGCCGGGAAGTGGATCATGTCGATGTTCACCAGCGGGCAGTCGCTCTCGCTGCAGCCGGGTTTGACATGCTCCCAGGCGTCGCGCTTGACCTCGAGCGGGGCCCGGTAGTTGGGCGTGAACAGGCTCTGGCAGGCGCCCAGAGCGAGTGCCAGCACGGCCACGGAAGTCAGTTTGACAAGTGTCATGATGATCCTTGCAGAACAGGGAAAAGTCGGCCTTTGACCGTCTGCGCGGCCTTCAGTTCGCCACTAAGCTAACAGAGTGAAGGGCTGCTGTCCCAAGTGCGCCAGCGGTTGCTGGAAAGGGGTGAAACCAACAGGCGTGCGGAGTAGGATGGCGCGAAGCAGTATTCGAGGTAATGAGGATTTCCATGTCAGACGCGTTGAACGCTGTGCCCAAGGGCTTCGAAATCATCGAGCGGGCCAATTGCTTCCAGGGCTTTTACAAGCTCGACAAGTTACGCCTGCGCCACGAGCTATTTGCCGGGGGCATGGGGCGCGAGATCAGTCGCGAACTGTTTGTGCGCCACGATGCGGTATGCGTGCTGCCGTACGACCCTGCGCGCGATGAAGTGGTGCTGATCGAACAGTTTCGCGTGGGCGCACTGGACAAGGTCGCCAACCCCTGGCTGATCGAGATGGTTGCCGGGCTGATCGACAAAGACGAGCAGCCCGAGGAAGTCGCCCATCGCGAGGCTGAAGAAGAAGCCGGCCTGACCTTCAGCGCCCTGTGGCCGATGACCCGCTACTTCCCGTCGCCTGGCGGCAGTGACGAATACGTTCACCTGTTCCTCGGCCGTTGCAGCAGCGAGGGCGCGGGAGGGCTGCATGGCCTGGAGGAAGAGGGCGAAGACATTCGCGTACGCGTGTGGGCGTTCGAGGATGCCCTGCAGGCGGTGCGCGACGGGCGCATCTGCAATGCGGCCACCATCATTGGCCTGCAATGGCTGGCGCTGAACCGTGACGAAGTAAGAGGTATGTGGAAGTGAACCTGCTGCGCGAGCGCTATCGAGTCGACCTGGTCGGGCTGCAGGCAGCCTGCGAGGCCAACTATGCCCGGCTGATGCGCTTGTTGCCCGACATGCGCACCACCCAGAGCTCGCGCCGCATCGGCATGACCCAGGGTGACCAGATGCTTGGCGTGCTGGTGCTCGACGTGGTGCTGGCCTGCCCGTATACCACCACCCTGCATGTGCGCCAGGAACACAGCCTGCCGTGGTTGCCAGTGCCACACCTGGAAGTGCAGGTGTATCACGATGCGCGCATGGCCGAAGTGGTCAGCGCCGAACACACCCGGCGCCTGCGCAGCATCTACCCGTATCCGAACGACGCCATGCACCAGCCGGACGAAAAGGCCCAGCTCAACCTGTTCCTGGGTGAATGGCTCAGCCACTGCCTGGCCTGCGGCCACGAACTGGCAAGTGTTCGCTGAATTGTGACGTGAGTCGGTTGCGGGTGTTTGCTCGTCACCGTCGCACAGCCATAATTCCCGCTGAATCCATTCGAGGAGATGGCCGTTGTCGCCGCCAGACCAATCCCGCCCCGTGCATGTGGTGCAACTGACCGATGCCCACCTGTTCGCCGACCCGGCTGGCAGCATGCTGGGCCTCAAGACCCGAGACAGCCTGCGCCACGTGGTGGCCCAGGTACGGCGCGAGCAGCCGCTTGTCGACTTGCTGCTGTGCACGGGCGACCTGTCCCAGGATGCCAGCGTGGCATCCTATGAAGCGTTTCGTGAGCTGACCGCACCGTTTGCCGTACCCACTCGCTGGCTGCCGGGCAACCATGACGAGGCTCAGGTGATGGCGCAGGTGGCGCCGGAACTGGTGCAGGCGGTGACCGATATCGGCGCGTGGCGGGTGGTCATGCTCAACACCGCCGTGCAGGGTGCTACCCACGGGTTTTTGCAAGATGACCAGCTGGCCGTACTGGAAGCCGCCTTGAAAGAGGCCGGCGAGCGGCATTGCCTGGTGTGCTTCCACCATCAGCCAGTGGATATCGGCTGCGCCTGGATCGCGCCGATCGGCTTGCGCAATGCCCAGGCGCTGTTCGATATCGTTGAAGGATATCCACAGGTACGGGCTTTGTTATGGGGGCATGTGCATCAGGAATGGGATGAGGTCCGAGAGGGGCGGCGCCTGCTGGCCACGCCGTCGACCTGCATTCAGTTCGCGGCGCGCAGCGAAGACTTCCAGGTGAGCGAAGAGCATCCGGGGTACCGCTGGTTGCGCCTGCATGCCGACGGGCGGCTGGAGACCGGGGTGGAGCGGGCGCTGGATTTCGAGGTGCAGCTCGACTTCGACAGCCCAGGGTATTGAGCAGGCCACGTCAGCCTGCCGGAAATGTATTGCGAAATCCGTGGCACTGCGTCAAAACCCGGCGAACGCGCTACACTGCGCGTCCCTGCG
Organism: Pseudomonas sp. GW823-FHT05G12; assembly: GCF_058795575.1. NCBI lineage: Bacteria > Pseudomonadati > Pseudomonadota > Gammaproteobacteria > Pseudomonadales > Pseudomonadaceae > Pseudomonas > Pseudomonas sp. GW823-FHT05G12. The sequence continues at coordinate 5,473,215 of NZ_CM179501.1, read as the reverse complement.
CCCGCATTATCAGGCGCGAAGCCACAGATTCCGGGGGCAGCATGTCGGGTTCCATCCTCTATATCCATGGCTTCAACAGCTCGCCGCTTTCGACCAAGGCGCGTCAGCTGGAGGCAGTCATGCAGCAGCTCGGCCTGGCCGACCAGTTGCGAGTGCCGGCCCTGCACCACCACCCACGGCAAGCCATGGTCCAGCTCGAAGCGGCCATCGCCGAACTGGGGGCGCCACTGCTGGTGGGCAGTTCGCTCGGCGGCTACTATGCCACCCACCTGGCCGAGCGCCATGGCCTCAAGGCCCTGCTGGTCAACCCGGCGGTAACCCCGCACAAGCATTTCGACGGTTACCTGGGCACCCAGCGCAATCATTACAGCGGTGAAACCTGGGAGCTGACCCACGATCACGTGCAGGCCCTGGCCGAGCTGGAAGTCGCGGCCCCGGCCGATGCCGACCGCTATCAAGTGTGGCTGCAGACCGCCGATGAAACCCTGGACTATCGACACGCCGAGCGCTATTACCGTGCTTGTGCCCTGCGTATCCAGGCCGGTGGCGACCACAGCTTCCAGGGCTTCGCCGAGCGCCTGCCGGCACTGCTGGCGTTCGCAGGCATTGCCCGTGGGCAGTATGCGGCGCTCGATTTTTCTGTATTTTGACTTTTTTGCATTCACCAGACTGACGACGAGACCCTATGGCCAATCCCAGCGCTAGCGCCTATAACGCAGACGCCATCGAAGTCCTCTCGGGCCTTGATCCGGTCCGCAAGCGGCCGGGCATGTACACCGATACCAGCCGCCCCAACCACCTGGCCCAGGAAGTCATCGACAACAGTGTCGACGAAGCACTGGCCGGCCACGCGCGTTCGGTGCAGGTCATCCTGCATGCCGACCATTCGCTGGAAGTCAGCGACGACGGCCGCGGCATGCCGGTGGACATCCATCCGGAAGAGGGCGTGTCCGGGGTCGAGCTGATCCTCACAAAGCTGCACGCCGGCGGCAAGTTCTCCAACAAGAACTATCAGTTTTCCGGCGGCCTGCACGGGGTGGGTATCTCGGTGGTCAACGCCCTGTCGACGCAGGTGCGCGTGCGCGTCAAACGTGACGGTAACGAATACCAGATGACCTTTGCCGATGGCTTCAAGGCCAGCGAGCTGGAAGTGGTCGGCTCGGTCGGCAAGCGCAACACCGGCACCAGTGTGTACTTCAGCCCCGACCCGAAGTACTTCGACTCGCCCAAGTTCTCCATCAGCCGCCTCAAGCACGTGCTCAAGGCCAAGGCGGTACTGTGCCCGGGGCTGCTGGTCAGCTTCGAGGACAAGGCCAGCGGCGAAAAGGTGGAATGGCACTACGAGGATGGCCTGCGCTCCTACCTGGTCGACTCGGTCAACGAATTCCAGCGCCTGCCCGACGAGCCGTTCTGTGGCAGCCTGGCGGGTAACAAGGAAGCGGTTGACTGGGCTTTGCTGTGGCTGCCCGAAGGCGGTGACAGCATTCAGGAAAGCTACGTCAACCTGATCCCCACCGCCCAGGGCGGCACCCACGTCAACGGCCTGCGCCAGGGCCTGCTGGATGCCATGCGTGAGTTCTGCGAGTTCCGCAACTTGCTGCCGCGCGGGGTAAAGCTGGCGCCGGAAGACGTTTGGGAGCGCATCACCTTCGTACTGTCGATGAAGATGCAGGACCCGCAGTTCTCCGGGCAGACCAAAGAGCGCCTGTCATCACGCGAGGCGGCCGCGTTCGTCTCCGGTGTGGTCAAGGATGCTTTCAGCCTGTGGCTCAACGCCCACCCCGAGCTGGGCATGCAACTGGCAGAACTGGCCATCAGCAACGCCGGGCGCCGCCTCAAGGCCAGCAAGAAGGTCGAGCGCAAGCGCATCACCCAGGGCCCGGCATTGCCCGGCAAGCTGGCCGATTGTGCAGGCCAGGACCCGATGCGTGCCGAGTTGTTCCTCGTCGAGGGTGACTCGGCCGGTGGTTCGGCCAAGCAGGCGCGGGACAAGGAATTCCAGGCTATCCTGCCGCTGCGCGGCAAGATCCTCAACACCTGGGAAGTGGACGGGGGCGAAGTCCTGGCCAGCCAGGAAGTGCACAACATTGCCGTGGCCATTGGCGTCGATCCGGGTGCAACCGACCTTGCACAGCTGCGCTATGGCAAGATCTGCATCCTCGCCGACGCTGACTCCGATGGTCTGCACATCGCCACATTGCTGTGTGCGCTGTTCGTTCAACACTTCCGGACACTGGTCGAGGCTGGGCATGTTTACGTGGCCATGCCGCCCCTGTACCGCATCGACCTGGGCAAGGAAATCTACTACGCCCTCGACGAAGCCGAGCGTGACGGCATCCTCGACCGCCTGGTGGCCGAGAAGAAGCGCGGCAAGCCGCAGGTAACACGCTTCAAGGGCCTGGGCGAGATGAACCCGCCGCAGTTGCGCGAAACCACCATGGACCCGAACACCCGGCGCCTGGTGCAGCTGACCCTGGACGACGTAGAGGCCACCTGCGAGCTGATGGACAAGCTGCTGGCCAAAAAGCGCGCCGGTGACCGCAAGAGTTGGCTGGAAACCAAGGGCAACCTGGCCGAGGTCATGGTTTGATTCGGCAAGTACTTGCCGTTTGCCTGGCGCTGGTTGCCCTGCCTTGTCTGGCGGGCAACTGGCCAGAGCTGAAGATGACAGCCGAGCACCCGATCGACGGTATGCGCGGTGGCAACCTGTCGGGGCTGGTAGAATGCCGGGGTGGGTTGTGGGGCGTGTCCGATCGTGACGACGACCGTATCTACCGCTTCGATCAGCAGAACCCGACCTGGCGCGCGCAGCCGCTTACCTTCACCCCGCCGGCTGTCCCGGAAAGCGGCCTGCCATGGGGGTTGAAGTCGCGCAACTGGGCGGCATCGTACATTCGCGGTGGCGAGCTGGATTTCGAAGGTATCACCTGTGATCAGGCGGGTAACCTCTATCTGGTCAGCGAGGCGCATGCCGCGGTGCTGCAATTGCCGCTGGAAGGCGAGCCGGACTGGTTGAGGATCGACTCGGCCATGGTGCGCCAGGCCCGGGCAAGCGGCATGCTGCTGAACTTCAATGCCCTGTTCGAAGGCCTGGCGATCAACCCGGCGGGTGACCGCCTGTGGCTGGCTGCCGAGCGTGAGCGCCGTGGCCTGCTGGCTATCGAGCGCCAGCAGTCGGTCTGGACCTGCGGGCGTGGTTGCGTGCTGCTGAGCGAGGCGGGGGTCGAAATGCAACCCGCGCAGATGCCCAATGCCAGGGCCCTGTCGCGCGACTTCGCTGACCTGGCCTGGTTCGAGGGCAAGCTGTTTACCCTCGAACGTAACGCTTACCGGGTGTGCCGACGTGATGTCGACAGTGGCAAGGTCGAGCGTTGCTGGTCGTTCGCTGCTGATGCGCTGGTCGAGTCACGGCGCTACGCGCAGCCGTTTGGCCTGGCCGAAGCACTGGTGATCGATGCCAAGGGCGCCTGGATTGGCCTGGACAACAACAACGGCGCCCGTGCCGATGGTGAAACCCGGCCGCTCGTCTGGCGCTTCGACGCACCGGAAGGCGGCTGGAGCGCCAAACCATGAGCCAGGCGCCGGGCAAGCGCGCGGGCAAGTTACTGATGATCGTCGCCTGGGCGGCGGCGCTGTTTCTTGCCACGCGCTTTTTCGGCCAGTGGGAAGACAGCCAGCGTAACCCCAACCGCCAGGTGCAATCCGAGCATGGTCAAGGCTTTATCGAAGTTCGCCTGCTGAGTAATGGCCAGGGCCACTTCGTGGTGGATGGTGCCATCAACGGCCAGGTGGTGCATTTCATGCTCGACACCGGCGCCACCGACGTGGCGATCCCGGAGGCGTTGGCTCATGAACTGAGCCTGGAGCGCGGTAGCCCGGTGCTACTGAGCACCGCCAACGGCCGCACCGAAGGCTACCGCACGCGCCTGACCAGCCTGCAACTGGGCGATATCCGCCTGCAGAACGTACGCGCCATCGTGGTGCCGGGCCTTGATGGGTCCACCGTACTGCTGGGCATGAGTGCCCTGCAACAACTTGAATTTACCCAGCGCGGTGGCACCATGCTGCTGCGCCAGAACCTGAAATAATGACGAGGCCCGCATGAGCGACTCACTGGAACTCAGCCTGGACGGCGTCGAACGCCGCTCGCTGGCTGACTTCACCGAACAGGCCTACCTCAACTACTCCATGTACGTGATCATGGACCGTGCCTTGCCGCATATCGGCGACGGCCTGAAGCCGGTGCAGCGACGCATCGTCTACGCCATGAGCGAGTTGGGGCTCGATGCCGATGCCAAGCACAAGAAGTCGGCACGTACCGTCGGTGACGTGCTCGGCAAGTTCCATCCCCATGGCGATTCGGCCTGCTACGAGGCCATGGTGCTGATGGCGCAGCCGTTCAGCTACCGCTATACCCTGGTCGATGGCCAGGGCAACTGGGGTGCGCCGGATGATCCTAAGTCGTTCGCCGCCATGCGCTACACCGAGGCGCGGCTGTCGCGCTACGCTGAAGTGCTGCTCAGCGAAGTCGGCCAGGGCACCGTGGACTGGGTGCCGAACTTCGATGGCACGTTGCAGGAACCGGCCGTGCTGCCTGCGCGCCTGCCCAACATCCTGCTCAACGGTACCACCGGTATCGCCGTGGGCATGGCCACCGACGTGCCGCCGCACAACCTGCGAGAGGTGGCCAGTGCCTGTGTGCGACTGCTCGATGAGCCCAAGGCAACCATCGAGCAGTTGTGCGAGCACATCCAGGGGCCGGATTACCCGACCGAGGCAGAGATCGTCACGCCGCGGGCTGAAATTCTCAAGATGTACGAAAGCGGCCGCGGCTCGATCCGCATGCGCGCCGTGTACCGCGTCGAGGATGGCGACATCGTCGTCACTGCGCTGCCGCACCAGGTCTCCGGGGCCAAAGTGCTGGAGCAGATTGCCGCGCAGATGCAGGCCAAGAAGCTGCCGATGGTCGCCGACCTGCGCGACGAGTCGGACCACGAGAACCCGTGCCGTATCGTCATCATCCCGCGTTCCAACCGCGTCGATGTCGACGAGCTGATGCAGCACCTGTTCGCTACCACCGACCTGGAAAGCACCTACCGGGTCAACGTGAATATCATCGGCCTGGACGGCCGGCCGCAGTTGAAAAACCTGCGAACCCTATTGGTGGAGTGGCTGGAATTCCGCACCAATACCGTTCGTCGCCGCCTGCAGCATCGTCTGGATAAGGTCGAGAAGCGTCTGCACCTGTTGGACGGTTTGCTCACTGCATTCCTCAACCTGGATGAAGTGATCCACATCATCCGTACCGAGGAATACCCCAAGCAGGCCCTGATCGAACGTTTCGAGCTGACCGAGATACAGGCCGACTACATCCTCGAGACCCGCCTGCGGCAGTTGGCGCGCCTGGAAGAGATGAAGATCCGCGGTGAGCAGGATGAGTTGCTGAAGGAGCAAGCCAAGCTGCAGGCCTTGCTGGGGAGCGAGGCCAAACTGCGCAAGCTGGTGCGCAGCGAGCTGATCAAGGATGCCGAAACCTATGGCGATGATCGTCGTTCGCCGATCGTAGCGCGTGCCGAAGCCAAGGCACTGTCGGAAAACGAGCTGATGCCGACCGAGCCCGTCACCGTGGTGCTGTCGGAGAAGGGCTGGGTGCGCTGCGCCAAGGGCCACGATATCGACGCCACTGGCCTTTCCTACAAGGCCGGCGACGGCTTCAAGGCTGCTGCGGCCGGGCGTTCCAACCAGTTTGCCGTGCTTATCGATTCCACCGGTCGCAGCTACTCGCTGGCCGCCCACAGCCTGCCATCGGCGCGTGGCCAGGGCGAGCCGCTGACTGGCCGTCTGACGCCGCCACCGGGGGCGACTTTCGAATGTGTGTTGTTGCCTGACGACGATGCGCTGTACGTGGTGGCTTCGGATGCCGGTTACGGCTTCGTGGTCAAGGGTGAAGACCTGCAGGCCAAGAACAAGGCCGGCAAAGGCCTGCTCAGCTTGCCCAACGGGGCCAAGGTCATGACCCCGCGCCCGGTGGCCGATCGCGAGCAGGACTGGTTGGCGGCAGTGACCACCGAAGGCCGCCTGCTGGTGTTCAAGGTCAGCGACTTGCCACAGCTGGGTAAAGGCAAGGGCAACAAGATCATTGGCGTGCCGGGTGACCGGGTGGCCAGCCGTGAAGAATTTGTTACCGATCTGGCCGTGATTCCCGAAGGCGCGACCCTTGTATTGCAGGCCGGCAAGCGTACCCTGTCTTTGAAGGCGGACGACCTGGAGCACTACAAGGGCGAGCGCGGTCGGCGCGGCAGCAAGCTGCCACGCGGGTTCCAGCGTGTCGATGGGTTGCAGGTGGAAGTGCCGACATAACCGGTTGTAATGTCTGGAACGGCAATTTCAACGCCGTTTCGGGCAGAAATGCTGGAGTCGGACGGTTATTTCGCGGATGATATGCCCCTTGCGGTGCCGGCGTGGCCGTGTGCCCGTTTGAATCTACATGTATCACTGCGGTGTGCCTTGTGGCAGCCGCCTGGATGGGATGATGAAATTTCTGCGCCTTCCATTTGCGCTGTTGATGACTGGCCTGCTGGGCCTTGGCGGGTGCACCATGCATCAGCCGGTTGCCCTGTATCAGCTCGACAGTGGTGATCCTGGCCAGCCGTCGCAGAGTGCGGGCATGGCCGTGGTACTCGGCCCGGTATCGGTGGCCGATTACCTTCAGCGTGAGACATTCCTGCAGCGTCAACCTGATGGCAGCCTGAGCGCGGCGACCGACGGTCGTTGGGCTGGCAGCCTTTCATCGGATATCGACCAGCTGCTGGTGCGTCAACTGGCCTGGCGCCTGGACAGCCAACGCGTAGTACTGGCCCCGGCGACCGCAGGCTTCAGCCCGGACGTACAAGTGCTGTTGTCGATCACACGCCTGGATTCTGGCAAGAACCAGCCGGCCATCCTGGATGCCCAGTGGCGTCTGCTTGACCGCCGTGGCCATGTGCGTGACAACCGTATCATCCACCTCGAGCAGCAGCACGAGGGCAGTGAGTCGTCGCAGGTGCAGGCTCAGGGCCAACTGCTGCAGAAGCTGGCCGAACAGCTGAGCACGGCGGTGAAGCCGCTGGCCAACCAGCCGGCGATTGCCGAAGAGGCACCGAAAAAGCCCGCTGCACCGACGCAGGTGAAGAAGGGGCCGGAGAAGCCCAAAATCCCGATGGCCTCGCCGATTCGCACCGATATGGAAGTTTATCGGTTCTGATCAAACGGCCAGATACGACAAAGCCCGCATTCGCTGCGGGCTTTTTTGTATCTGCCGGTCTTCGTAGGAGCGGGTTTACCCGCGAAAGGGCCGGCCCTGCTGGCCAATTACCCCCGCCGTTCACCGTTGCCGCCGCTACCGTATTCGCGGGTAAACCCGCTCCTACGCAGATTGGTGGTGGACACACATCGGGGGTTGGACACAGGCCGCCGTGTAGGAGCGGGTTTACCCGCGAAGAGGCCGGGCCTGCTGGCCAATTTCTACCCGCCGTTCACCGTTGCCGCCGCCACCGTATTCGCGGGTAAACCCGCTCCTACCGGGGGTTTGCGCTATTGGCTGGATCTTGATGTCGCGTCTACCTGTCAGGCGCGGTGCTCATGCATGCGGGCCAGTTGCCGTTCCAGCATTGACGGGTAGGGCTCCATCAGTCGCTCCACACAGCAGGCGCCTTCGGGGCTGGCGATCGGGCGAATACGTGCACGCTGGCGGATCAGGGCGTCATCGTTGATCTGCCGCTCCACCAGCAACAGGTTGCGGCTGTGCTGCGACAACGCCAGGGCATCCTGGACCTTCTCGGCCATCAGCAGGTCAACCAGTTCCAGCCCATGCAGGTCGTTGCCCAAGACCAGGCCTAGCTGCAGTTGCAGGGTAATGCCGCTGTCAGCTACCTCGATCTGCAGGGCGTGGCCCAGGGCGCGCAACAGTTCGCCACAGCAAATGGCGTTGGTCAGGTAATCCTCGCCACACTCGCGGCTGTGGAACAGCACCAGGGTGCTGCCGTCGTTCAGCGTGTGCGTTTCGCCGTCGTAGAGCGAGGCCGCGTGCTCCAGGCAATCACGGTAGCGCTCGGTCAGCTCGGCCAGGCGTGTGCGTGGCAGGCGACGCAGTTGCTCCTGCGAGCCCAGTTGCACGGCAAGCACGGCGCTGTACTGCGGCTCGTCGGACTCGACCTCTGCGGCGGCTTTGGGGGCAGTGTCGTCGTCCAGCAGGCCGGCGAAGGCTTCGTCGTCATCCTCGTCTTCCAGGGCAACCTTGGCGCGCGGTGCGGCCTTGGGTGCCGGGGCAACTGCGGGCAGGTCGTCGAACTGCTCGTCGTCTTCTTCCTCGGGCTCCGGCTCCGGGGGCGGAGGCGGGGCCAGGCGTGCATGCAGCTGGCGGGCGATGTCGCCAATCTCGTCCTGGCGGTCGGTGGCCGGGGTATAGGGCTGCGGGTCGCGCAGCCATACCCGCAGTTGCAGCAGTGGCAGGGTGATGAAACGACCCTGACGCAAGCTGAGGGCCAAGGCCAGGGTAAGCAGGATGGCGGCCAGAATGCCCATGCTCTGCAGGCTGATCAGCATCGGCTGCTGGAACTGGCTCATGTCCAGACTTATGCGCAGCTGCCCGGCCGTCACGTCCTGGAACGTGATTTTGGTCTGGTACAGGCCTTCGGCCTCGCCCAGCAGGCTGTTGCGCGGGCGCTGGCCTGCTTCGGCGAGGATGCGGTTATCCACGCTGTAGATTGCCGCATGGGCCACCAGCGGGTTTTTAACCAGGTTGCCCAGTAGCACGTTGAGGCTGAGGATGTCGTTGGACACCAGCAGCTCGGTGGCCGATGTTGCAGTCTGGGTGGTCAGGCTCTGGCCCAAGGCATCGGCCTGCTCATGCATGGCCTGCTTGAACTGCAGGCCCATCACGCAGGCGTAGATCACCAGCGCCAGCGCCACCAGGAAAATGTTGGTGCAGGCGATGCGCAGTGCCAGCGGCACGCGACGTTGACTCAGGGCGCGATAGATCATCAGGAAGAAATTGTCTGGTTTGACTGGCGTGGGCCGGTTCACAGAGCTCGGCTCTTAATGGCATGAAAGTGGGGGGAGTATAGCGAGCCGGGTTTTGTCGGCAAAGTATCGTTGGCGCCCGATGGTCATGGAAAATCGGTAGAATGCGCATTTTTCATCGAAGTCGGAGCCAGGTTGTGCGCGAAATCGTCCTGATCAACATCACCGGTGAGGACCGTCCCGGTCTCACTGCGGCTATCACCGGCGTCCTGCTACAGGGCGGTGTGAGTATCCTCGACATCGGCCTGGCGGTCATGCACGGCACCTTGTCGTTTGGCATCCTGGTCGACATACCGGACAACGAAGTGGCTACCGCGCTGTTGCAAAGCGTGCAGGCCAAAGCCCACGAACTGAACCTGCAGGCCCGTTACACGCCGATTTCCGAGGCGGACTACCAGCATTGGGCCGATGGGCATGGCGAAGCGCGACACATCGTTACCCTGCTCAGCCGCAAGATCACACCCGAGCAGCTGCAGCGGGTGAGTGCGGTGATCAGCCAGTACGGCCTGACCATCGAGCGTATCGAGCGCCTGTCGGCCCGGGTGGCACTGGATGCCGAAATCGACAAGGGCAAGGCAGCCGTCGAGATCTCCGTGCGCGGCGTGCCGAGCGATGCCCAGGCCCTGCGTGCCGACTTCTTTGCCCTGGCTGAAGAGCTGAGCGTCGACATCGCCTTCCAGAAGGACGATCTGTTCCGCCGCAACCGCCGCCTGGCGGTGTTCGACATGGACTCCACGCTGATCGAGGCCGAAGTCATCGACGAACTGGCCAAGGCGGCGGGTGTGGGGGAGCAGGTGGCGGCGATCACCGAGCGCGCCATGCGCGGTGAACTGGACTTCCGCGCCAGCTTCAAAGAGCGCATGGCACTGCTCAAGGGCCTGGATGTGGGGGTGCTGGACGAGATCGGGGCATCGCTGCGCCTGACCGAGGGTGCCGAGAACCTGTTTGCCGAGCTCAAGCGCCTGGGATACAAGACCGCGATTCTGTCCGGTGGCTTTACCTACTTCGCCCGTCAGGTGCAGGCGCGCCTGGGTATCGACTATGTGTTCGCCAACGAACTTGAAGTGGTCGATGGCAAGGTGACGGGCGTGGCTGTTGAGCCGATTGTCGATGCCCAGCGCAAGGCCGATTTGTTGAAGAAGCTGGCCAGTGACGAAGGCTTGCAACTGGAGCAGACCATCGCCGTGGGCGATGGCGCCAATGACCTGCCGATGCTGTCGCTGGCCGGGTTGGGCGTGGCGTTTCGTGCCAAGCCGCTGGTGCGCCAGTCGGCCAAGCAGGCGATTTCCACCTTGGGGCTGGACGGGGTGCTGTACCTGCTGGGCCTGCGTGACCGCGACGCCCGCGGCTGATCCGTGAATCCGGGGCCGCAAGGCGGCCCAACGAAAAAGGCCCTGCATATGCAGGGCCTTTTCATATGGCTCGAATCAAGCCTGCGCAGGCGCCGCCAGCTGCTGCCCCATGCGAACTGCAGAGCCCGCACCCAGGCTCTCAGCCCACTTCACCTGCTCCGGCCCGAACAGCACGATGGCGGTCGAACCCAGCTTGAAGCGGCCTAGTTCGGCACCTTTCTCCAGGTGGATCGGCGTGCGGCTGGCTTCGTCGTAACGGAAAGTCTTCAGCTCACGTTTGGGCGGTGTGACCAGCCCGGCCCATACCGTTTCGATCGAGGCGACGATCATCGCGCCGACCAGTACCACAGCCATTGGCCCACGTTCTGTATCGAACAGGCAGACCACGCGCTCGTTGCGAGCGAACAGCTCGGGAACATTCTCTGCGGTGGTCTGGTTGACCGAGAACAGGCGGCCCGGCACATAGACCATTTCGCGCAGGGTGCCGGCCAGCGGCATGTGCACGCGGTGGTAGTCCTTGGGCGACAGGTAGATGGTGGCAAACTCACCGCCCATGAACGGCGCGGCCATGGCCGGATCACCGCCCAGCAGCTCTTGCGCGCTGAAACCGTGGCCTTTGGCCTGGAAGATACGGCCGTGCTCGATCGGGCCGAGCTGGCTGACCGCGCCGTCGGCCGGGCACAGGATGGCGCCCGGGGTTTCGTCCAGCGGACGGGCACCAGGTTTCAGGGCGCGGGTGAAGAACGCATTGAAGTGCTCGTAAGCGCTCAGGTCTTCGACCAGAGCCTCGCTCATGTTGACCTGGTAGCGCTTGGCGAACCATGCGGTGAAGGCGTTCTTGAACCAGCGCACGCGGCACTCGGCGATGCAGCCGGCCAGCCGCGACAGCAGGTGGTGCGGCAGCAGGTACTGGCTGATGATGAACAGACGGGATTTCATGCAGGTTCCTTAGACTTCTACAGGCGTGTCCGGGTGGTTGCCCCATTCGCTCCACGAGCCGGCGTAGGCCTTGACGCGTGGGTAGCCGAGGGCCTTGGCCACCAGGTAAGTGAAACCGGAGCGGCGGTGGGTCTGGCAGTGGGTGATCACCTCCTTGTCAGGGGTGATGCCCAGTTGCTCGAGGACTTGTTTGATGTCCTGGCGAATGCGCAGGTGGTCATTGAGGTCCATGCCGGCGGTCCACTCGAAGTTGATCGCGCCGGGGATGTGGCCGCCTTTGGCTGCCAGCACTTTTTCGCCGCTGAATTCCTGCGGGCCGCGTGCGTCCCAGATGACCAGGTCATCGGCGCCCAGGCGGCTTTGCAGGTACTCGCGGGTGGCAGTGGGTGCGCTGTCTATGTGCAGGTGCACCGGGGCGTTGCCAATGGCAGGCACTTCGGTGGACAGTTTGTCTGCCGGCCAGGCCTGGATACCGCCATTGAGGTAGTGGTAGCGCTTGTGGCCGATGACATCGAGCAGCCAGATGAAGCGCCCGGCCCAGCCGCCGCCTTCATCGTCGTACACCACATACACGGCATCGGCGCGGTGGCCGAGTTCGCTGAACAGTTTTTCGAGCTCGCCCAGGGCTGGCAGCAGGCCGGGCGCCGGGGGCTGGCCGAGCTGGGTGCGCTTGCCTTCGACAAAGCGCGCGCCGGGGATATGCCCGCTGACATAGCGGTTGGCGCTGCTCAGGTCGACCAGGATCAGTTGCGGCGAATCCAGGCGTGGCAGCAGGTCTGCAGCTTCGATCACCAGGGGCAGGCCGGAAAAGTCGGTCATCCACGGTCTCCAGTGTGGAAAGAGGGGCGATTGTAGCGCAAGGCTCAACCCTTGCGGTTGGTAAACACCGACAAGGCCCGCTCGATGCATTGCGCGGTCTTGCCGAAGGCTTGCACGCTGATATCGGCCAAAGGCCGGCAGCCCTGGTCGGCCACCAGCAGCATCAGCACCTGGTCGTTCGCAGCCAGCGAGCGAAGCAGTACATGTTCGCTGCGGAACAAGGTGCGCAGCGGGGCGGGCAACAGCGCCGAGAACTGGCTGTGGTTTTCCGGTGTGATGCGCAGCTGCCCGGCCTGACTCAGCAGCTTTTGCAGCAGCTTGTTCTGCGATACCTGCAGGGCCAGGGCACCGGCCTCCTTGGGCAGGCCGGCAATTTGCTGCACGCGCAGGTAGTCGCTGGCCTTGTCCAGGCTAAGCAGCATGATGCGTTGCATGCCGCAGGCCAGCAGGGCTTCTTGGGCCTGGGTGGCCAGGTGCACGGCGTTGGTGAACGGGCTGGGTTGGGCCAGCAGGTGCTGGCACAATGTGCGCCAGCGTGCCAGGTCGTCGCTGCTGGGCGGTGGCGGGGCCAGCATGTCCGGGTGAGGGCGGCGTTGGTGCCACGGCCAGATCAAGGCCTCGGCCGGGTGGAACAGGGCGTGCCGGGCGTGGCGGCGGGCGCTGGCGGCCGCCTGCTGGTGCACCTGCTGCTGCACGTCTTCCAGCGAGGTTTGCAGGTACAGCGCGGTCAGCAGTTGCCAGCGCAGCAGGTGCGGGTTGTCCCAGCCGACCTGTGCCGCCAGGGCCAGGTTGTTGGCCAGCAGTACGGTATTGGCCGGCTGATTGAACCAGCGCCGCAGGCCGGGCTCGGCATCCATGCGGTGTTGCTGGCTGAGCAGGTCTTCGTCGCGGGCGATATTCAGCACCTGGGCCAGTTGCTCGCGCTCTTCCAGCAGCAGGCGATAACCCTGGGTGACCCACTGGGGCAGGCGCCAATACTCGGCCATGGTCTGGCACAGCGCCATGATGCGCACGCCAAACAGTTCTTCCTCGACGTGGGCGGCGTCTTCACCTTTGTGGATAACCCGCAGCTCCCAGGTGTCGAGCAGTTTGGGGTAGGCCAGTGCCAGTGGCCAGAGTGGCGACAGGAACAGCAGGCTGCCCCAGTGAATCTCTTGCCACAGCCGTGCCAGACGGCTGGCGAACAGGCCGCTGGCCTGCTGTGCCGCATGCTGGCTGATCATCTGGAACTGGCACAATACCGGCGGAATTTCCTCCACGGGCAGTGCCGGCAGGCGTTTGAGAAGCTGCTCGCTGCGCTCCAGGCCCAGGCGGTTGAGGGCGACTTCCAGGCTTTCGGCGGGTTCGGCGAGGCTGGCATTGGTGGGGTGATTGGCTTCGCGCATCACTGACAGCACCAGTGCCGGGCTATCCTGCATCAGTTCGGCGATATCGCGCAGCGAGCGGCGGCTATCGTGGATGGCAGCCATGACCCGGTCGTAGCTGTGCTTCGGCACGGGGATGCGAACACTCTCGAGCAGCTTTACCCAGGCCTCTAGCGTACGCGGGGCCTGAGTGGGCACCTTGGTTTCAATTGGCATTTTGACATCAGTCCGAACTGGCTTTTCGCATTGAGTGGCTATAGTCTGGCGCAGTTCTGCCGATAAGTAGAAGAAGAGTTTTAAAGCTCCCGTCTCTTCCCCTGACCACGACAGCAAGTGCTTTGAACCTATGGCTAAAATTATCGGCATCATCGTCGTATTCGCGAGCGTGCTCGGCGGCTACGTGCTCTCCCACGGCAAGATCGCAGCGCTGATCCAGCCGTTCGAAGTACTGATCATCGGCGGTGCGGCCTTTGGTGCATTCCTGCAGGCCAACCCTGGCCACATGACCATGCACGTCATCAAGAAGTCGATGAAGATGTTCGGCTCGCGCTTCAGCCATGCCTTCTACCTGGAGGTGCTGGGCCTCGTTTACGAAATCCTCAACAAGAGCCGTCGCGAAGGCATGATGGCCATCGAGGCTGACATCGAGGACGCCGCTGCCAGCCCGATCTTCGCCAAGTACCCGACGGTACTGGCCGATGAGCGCATGACCGCGTTCGTCTGCGACTACCTGCGCATCATGTCCACAGGCAACATGGCCCCGCACGAGCTCGAGGGCCTGTTCGACATGGAACTGCTGAGCATGAAGGAAGAGCTGGAGCACCCGTCCCACGCGGTGACCGGCATCGCCGACGGTATGCCCGGCTTCGGTATCGTTGCGGCGGTACTGGGTATCGTGGTGACCATGGCCTCGCTGGGCGATGGCGACCAGGCGGCCATCGGCATGCACGTAGGTGCGGCGCTGGTGGGTACCTTCTTCGGTATTCTGGCGGCTTACGGTTTCTTCGGCCCTTTGGCCAAGTGCCTGGAGCACGATGCCAAGGAAGAACTGAATCTCTACGAATCGATCAAGGCTTCGCTGGTGGCCTCGGCGTCGGGCATGCCACCTTCGCTGGCGGTCGAGTTCGGGCGCAAGGTGCTGTACCCCAAGCACCGCCCAAGCTTCGCCGAACTGGAACAAGCGGTTCGCGGTCGCTGAGTCATGGAGAACAATCAGCCCATCATCGTCAAGCGCGTCAAGCGCTTTGGCGGCGGCCACCATGGTGGCGCCTGGAAAATCGCCTTTGCCGACTTCGCCACGGCGATGATGGCGTTCTTCCTGGTGCTGTGGCTGTTGTCCACGGCCACGCCTGAGCAGAAGATCGCCATTGCCGGCTACTTCCAGGACCCTATCGGTTTCTCCGAGAGTGGCACGCCTTATGTCATCGACCTGGGTGGTTCACCGGAGATGGCGCCGGACAAAACCATCAATCCGGAAGTGAAGACCGAGCCGACGCAGCAGTCCCCCACTCAGCTGAGCAAGGACCAGGTCGAGACCATGGCCGAGCAGGTCGAGCGCGAGCGTCTGGAGCTGCTGCTGCAGGAACTGCAGAACAAGGTGGAAGAGAACCCGCAGCTGCAGAAGTTCAAGGACCAGATCCTGTTCGAGATCACTCAGGACGGCCTGCGTATCCAGATCATGGATGCCGAGAACCGACCGATGTTCGACATCGGTAGCGCGCGCCTGCAGCCCTACTTCGAAGATATCCTGCTGGCCATGGCCGACACCATCAAGGCGGTGCCGAACAAGATCAGCATCAGCGGCCATACCGATGCCAAGCCGTATGCCGGCACTGGCGAGTACGGTAACTGGGAGCTGTCGGCCAACCGCGCCAACGCCGCGCGGCGCGCCCTGGTGGCGGGTGGTTACCCGGACGGCCAGGTGGCACGGGTGGTGGGGTACGCCTCGTCGTCACTGTTCGACCGCAAGGACCCGTTCAACCCGGTCAACCGCCGTATCGACATCATCGTGCTGACCAAGAAAGCCCAGCGCAATATCGAAGGTGAGCAGGGTGCGCCGGAAACACCGCCAGATGCGCCAACTGCTCCTGCAGCGCCAGCCAGTGGTGCAGCGCCAGGGGCTTCGGCACCGGCTGCCCCAGAGGCAACTGAACAGCCACCGATGCAACCGCGCGAGCTGCGCCAGAAGCTGAACATCTTTGAAGATGGCACGCTGAAGATGGATGAAGCCAAGGAGCAGTAAGCGGCTTTTCTGTGTGGGCACCTGTGCTACCCAACACCTGAACGTTGGCGCGATCACTGTAGGAGCGGGTTTACCTGCGAAGCCTCCAGCGCGGTGAATGGCACCGGCGTTGCCGGTGTTCGCGGCTAAAGCCGCTCCTACATACGCATCGGTGATTGGGCGCAGGCCGTCGTAGGAGCGGGTTCACCCGCGAAAGGGCCGGACCTGCTGGCCAATTTCCACCTGCCGTTCACCGTTGCAGTCGCCACCGTATTCGCGGGTAAACCCGCTCCTACAAGGGATCGCGGCAACTTTCAATTCGAGCGTTTCAGTAGCTGTCTTCTGCCAGGCTGGCGATGATCGAGCGGTAGCTGTTCATGCGCTGCGGCTTGATGCGCCCCTCTTCCAGTGCCTTGAGCAGCGCGCAGCCCGGTTCGCGGTCATGCTTGCAGTCGCGGAAGCGGCAGGTGCCGAACAGGTCGCGGAACTCGATGAAGCCATCCTCCACGTCGTCGCGGCTGACATGGCCAAGGCCGAACTCGCGGATACCCGGCGAGTCGATCAGGTCGCCGCCGTTCGGGAAGTGGTACAGCCGCGCCGTGGTGGTGGTGTGGGTACCCTGGCCTGACCATTCCGACAAGTCGCCGACGCGGGTGCCGGCGTCTGGCAGCAGGCTGTTGACCAGCGACGACTTGCCCACCCCCGACTGGCCGACGAACACGCTGATATGGCCGTCGAGTTGCTGCTGCAGGCGCTGCATGCCGTCGCCCTGGTGAGCCGATACTTCCAGCAGCGGGTAGCCCAGTTCGCGGTAGATCTCCAGCAGCGCATGCAGGCCGGGGCCGTTCTCGTCGTTGATCAGGTCGGCCTTGTTCAACAGCAGCAGCGGGCGCAGGCCGGCGTGCTCGGCCGCTACCAGATAGCGGTCGATCAGGTTCGGGTGCGGCTCCGGCGCCGGGGCGAACACGATCACGATCAGGTCGACGTTGGCTGCCACCGGCTTGAGTTGACCATGGTTGTTCGGCCGGCACAGCTCGGTGCTGCGCGGCATCTGCGCCACGATCACGCCGATGCCCTGGTTACCCGCACGCCACACGACACGGTCGCCGGTGACCAGTGCTGGCAGGTTGGCGCGCAAATGGCAGCGGAACACCTGGCCTGCGGTTTCGCCATCCTGAGCTTCAACTTCTACCTGCACGCCGAAGTGCGCGATCACCAGGCCCAGTTGTTCCGGCCCCAGGTCGCCACCTTCCAGTTCCTGCAGTGCATGCTGCTCGCGTTTGGCCGCGCGAGCGGCGCGCTCGCCCTGGATTTTTTCGATCCGCCAGTTTTGGCGGCGATTGAGCTGGCGTTTGGCCATGAAGGTACCGTAAGAGAGGCCCGGCGTGGGGCATTGAAAACGGCAGGCAGTTTAGCACGCCCGCCGCTGGACTATTCTGCTCACCTTTGTGCCGTGAATGGGCGTGCCTTGGCCACTAGGCTAATATGACCGCCTATATGAGGAGCCCCTGCATGCAAAACCCACAGAACCTGATCTGGATCGACCTGGAAATGACCGGCCTGGATCCGGACAGCGACGTCATCATCGAAATGGCCACCATCGTCACCGACAGCGAGCTCAATACCTTGGCCGAAGGGCCGGTGATCGCCATCCACCACAGTGACGAAGTGCTGGCGCGCATGGACGAGTGGAACACCCGCACCCATGGTGCTTCGGGGCTGACCCAGCGCGTACGCGAGAGCAAGGTCAGCATGGCCGAAGCCGAGGCACAGACCATCGCCTTCCTCGAGCAGTGGGTGCCTAAAGGCAAGTCGCCGATCTGCGGCAACAGCATCTGCCAGGATCGTCGTTTCCTCTACCGCCACATGCGCAACCTGGAAAACTACTTCCACTACCGCAACCTGGATGTCTCCACCCTCAAGGAACTGGCCGCGCGCTGGGCGCCGGACGTGCGTGACAGCTTCAAGAAGGGCAATACCCACCTGGCGCTGGACGATATCCGCGAATCGATCGCCGAACTGCGTCACTATCGCGAGCACTTCATCAAGCTGTGAGTCGAATTGGCGCAGATATTGTATCTGCGCCCCCTTTTGGTGCCCCGGGCAACTGGTTAGACTGCGCGCCTTTCCTGCACGGACCCGCACCATGTTGTTGATGCTCTACCTTATCGCCATTACCGCCGAAGCCATGACTGGCGCGCTGTCTGCCGGGCGTCGCGGCATGGACTGGTTTGGCGTGGTGCTGATCGCCTGCGTCACTGCGCTTGGGGGCGGCTCGGTGCGTGATGTGCTGCTCGGGCATTATCCGCTGACCTGGGTGAAGCACCCTGAGTACCTGGTGCTGACCAGTTTTGCGGCGCTGCTGACCATTTTCATCGCGCCAATGATGCGCCGCCTTCGCTCGCTGTTCCTGGTGCTCGATGCCCTGGGGTTGGTGGCGTTTACCCTGATAGGTTGCATGACGGCGCTGGAGATGGGGCAGGGCATGCTGGTGGCGTCGATCAGCGGGGTGATCACCGGGGTGTTCGGCGGGATCCTGCGGGATATCTTCTGCAACGACATCCCGCTGGTGTTTCGCCGTGAGCTGTATGCCAGCGTGTCATTTGCGGCGGCCTGGTTCTATCTGGGATGCGTGTATTTCAAGGTGCCGGCGGAGCAGGCGATGTTGCTAACTCTGTTTGGCGGCTTCCTGTTGCGCCTGCTGGCGATACGCTTCCACTGGGAAATGCCTAAGTTCCACTACAACGACCAGCAGTGACGCAATTTACAAGCGCAACAGGGCCCTTGTGGGAGCGGGCGTGCCCGCGAACACCGGCGAAGCCGGTGCCATTCCCTGTGTCGCCTGCTTCGCGGGCGCGCCCGCTCCCACAAGGATGGCGCATGCTCTGAGCCTGGTCGCTATTGAGCTCCGTGTCGGGCCAGCGCCCACTCCACATGCTCGCGCACCAATTCCGATTCATCGTCACGCCGGGCCTTCAGCGCCTCGATCACCGGAATCGTGGAGGGCGCATTGCCCAACCCCACCGCCAGGTTGCGCAAGAACCGCTCGTACCCCGCCCGCCGCAAAGGCCCGCCCTCGGTCTTGCGCAGGAAGGTGCGTTCATCCCATAGGAACATCGCCGCCAGGTCGGTATTTTCCAGCCCGTGCCGTGGCTGGAAGTCCTGCTCCTGGCTGTGCTTGGCAAAGCGGTTCCAGGGGCAGACGATCTGGCAGTCGTCGCAACCGAATACCCGGTTGCCCATCTTTGCGCGTAACTCGACAGGGATCGCGCCCTTCAGCTCGATGGTCAGGTACGAGATGCAGCGTCGCGCATCCAGCACATAGGGCCCGACAAACGCTTGTGTCGGGCAGATGTCCAGGCAGGCCTGGCAACGCCCGCAGTGCTCGCTGGTGGTGGCTTCGTCCACCGGCAACGGCAGGTCGACGAACAGTTCGGCAAGGAAGAAGTAGCTGCCCGCCTTGCGGTTGAGCAGCAGCGTATTCTTGCCGATCCAACCCAGCCCGGCCTGTTCGGCCAAGGCTTTTTCCAGTACCGGGGCGCTGTCCACGAAGGCGCGGTAGCCGAACGGGCCGATGGCTTCCTGGATGCGGTCGGCGAGGAACTGCACGCGCTTGCGCACCAGCTTGTGGTAATCCCGGCCAAGCGCGTAGCGTGACACGTAGGCCTTCTCGGGCTGGGCCAGGCGCTGCGCCATCTGCGTGTCGCCTGGCAGGTAGTCCATACGTAGCGAGACCACGCGTACTGTGCCGGGGATCAGCTGGTCGGGATGTGACCTTTTGCTGCCGTGGGCGCCCAGGTATTCCATTTCACCCTGATAACCGGCGTCGAGCCAACGCTGCAGGTGGTGTTCGTGTTCGCCAAGGTCGACCCCGGCGATGCCAACATGGGCAAAACCGAGTTCCTGGCCCCACATCTTGATCGATTGGGCCAGTTGGGCGAGGTCAGGTGTAGAGGCGGACATGGATGGGCAAGGCAATACGGGCTCAGGTGCGTATAATTCTGCCAGACATTGGAGCCTTTGACCCCATGCCGCAGACCAAACACCCCAGTAATGCCCCACAATTGCTCAGCAGCGTGACGGTTGCCCGCCTGCCGGCACGGCAGGCGCATGCCCACAAAGGCGACTTTGGCCATGTACTGGTGGTCGGGGGCGACCTGGGTACCGGAGGCGCTGTGTTGCTCAGTGCCGAAGCCGCCCTGCGTTGCGGCGCCGGGCTGGTCAGCGTGGCAACCCGGCCCGAGCACGTGTCGGCCAGCCTGGCGCGCCTGCCCGAAGTCATGTGCCTGGGTGTCTGTTCGGCCAACCAGCTGATGGGCGTGCTGGAGCGCGCCTCGGTGCTGGTAGTCGGGCCCGGCCTGGGACAGGCGGCGTGGGGCCGCAGCCTGCTGTCGGCGGTGGCCAACGCCGAGCGGCCGCAAGTGTGGGATGCCGATGCCCTGAATTTGCTGGCGCGCACCCCGCTGGCCCTGCCCAGTGGCAGCATCCTTACTCCACACCCGGGGGAGGCGGCGCGGCTGCTGGGGATTGCCACCGAGGCGGTGCAGGCCGACCGCCCTGGTGCCGCGCGCAAGCTGGCGCGCCGTTATAACAGCGTCTGTGTGCTCAAAGGTGCTGGCACACTGGTGGCAGCCCCGAGCGGGCAGCTGGCGTTGTGCGAGCGCGGGCACCCGGCGATGGCCGGCGCCGGCCTGGGCGATGTGCTGACTGGCGTGCTGGCAGCCCTGTTGGCCCAAGGCCTGGATGCCTGGGGCGCGGGCTGTCTGGGGGTGTGGCTGCACGCCTGTGCCGGCGAGCGCCTTGGGAAAAAAGGTAGAGGCCTGGCGGCCAGTGATCTGGCGCCGGCCATTCGTGAGTTGTTGGAGGAGCATTCTGCGTGTCTGGCTTAAATCTGTTTCTGGCCGATGAAGAGGCCACGGTCAAATTCGGTGCAGCACTGGCTGAGGTGACCGGCGGTCGCGGCGTGATTTTCCTCGAGGGCGACCTGGGCGCGGGTAAAACTACCCTGTCGCGTGGCCTGATCCGTGGTCTGGGCCATACTGGTGCTGTGAAAAGCCCGACGTTCACCGTGGTCGAACCCTATGAAATCGGCGAGGTCCGAGCCTTTCACTTCGACCTGTATCGCCTGGTCGACCCGGAGGAGCTTGAGTTCATGGGCATTCGTGACTATTTCGAGGGCGACCCGCTGTGCCTGTTCGAATGGCCACAAAAGGGTGCGGGCGTTTTGCCAAAGCCTGACCTGACCATTACCATAAGCCCCCAAGCGAGTGGACGCTCGCTGAACCTTTCGCCGCAGGGGGCTCGCGGCGAGGCTTGGTGCGTGGCACTGGCCGAACACTATAAACAGTAAGTGGGGTAGGTATGCGCATACGCGCACTGGTCGCCATCGTTGGGCTGCTGCTGACAACGGTGACCGTTGAGGCTCTGGCCGTCACTCAAGTCAAGAGCATGCGCCTGTGGCGCGCACCGGACAACACGCGGCTGGTCTTCGACCTGTCTGGCCCCGTGCAGCATAGTGTCTTCACCCTGAGCGCACCCGATCGCCTGGTCATCGACATCAATGGCGCAACACTGGCCGCGCCACTGAATGTGGCCACCTCCAACACGCCGATAAGCAGCGTACGTTCGGCTCAGCGTACGCCAACCGACCTTCGGGTTGTGGTCGACCTGAAAAAGTCGGTTACCCCGAAAAGCTTCACCCTGGCGCCCAATGCACAGTACGGCAACCGCTTGGTGGTCGACCTGTATGACCAGGAAGCTGACGCCATCGCGGCCAGCGCGCCGCCACCTGCTCCGGCCCCGGTACAAACGCCTGCGACCACGCCGGCGGTACCAGTGACGCCGGCCCAGCCGGCGATCAAGCTACCACCGGTACCCAGTGGCAAGCGTGACATCGTGGTTGCCATCGATGCCGGGCACGGCGGCGAAGACCCTGGCGCTTCCGGCTCGCGTGGCCAGCACGAAAAAGACATCGTGTTGCAGATCGCCAAGGAACTGCAGCGTCAGATCAACAGCGAAAAAGGTTTCCGTGCAGAGCTGACCCGCACCGGCGATTACTTCATCCCGCTGCGCAAGCGTACGGAAATCGCCCGCAAGAAAGGCGCCGACCTGTTCATTTCGATTCACGCCGACGCGGCCCCGTCGCGCGCAGCCTTTGGCGCCTCGGTGTTCGCCCTGTCCGATCGTGGCGCCACCTCCGAGACGGCGCGCTGGCTGGCCGACACGGAAAACCGTTCTGACCTGATCGGTGGTGCGGGTAATGTCAGCCTCGACGACAAGGACCGCATGCTCGCTGGCGTGCTGCTTGATCTGTCGATGACCGCTACGCTCAGCTCCAGCCTCAACGTGGGGCAAAAGGTGTTGGGCAACATGGGGCGGGTGACTTCGTTGCACAAGCAGCGCGTGGAGCAAGCCGGGTTCATGGTGCTGAAGTCGCCGGATATTCCGTCGATCCTCGTTGAAACCGGGTTCATCTCGAACAACAACGAAGCAGCCAAGCTGGCCTCGTCGAGCCACCAGCAGGCGCTGGCCCGTTCGATCCGCACCGGGGTGCACCAGTACTTCCAGCAGAACCCGCCACCTGGCACCTATATCGCCTGGCTGCGTGACACCGGCAAGATCGCCGCCGGCCCGCGTGAACACACCGTACGCCCTGGCGAAACCCTGGCGATGCTCGCCGTGCGTTACCAGGTCAGTGTGGCCAGTCTGCGCAGCATCAACAGCCTGAAGACCGATGAGCTGAAGGTTGGCCAGCGCCTCGATGTACCCGCCACAACCTTGGCCGCGCAATGATGAGTGGCGGTTCGCGAATTCAGCTGCTCAGCCCGCGGCTGGCCAACCAGATTGCCGCCGGCGAGGTTGTCGAGCGGCCGGCGTCTGTGGCCAAGGAACTGCTGGAAAACAGCCTGGACTCCGGTGCCCGGCGCATCGATATCGAAGTCGAGCAGGGCGGCGTCAAACTGCTGAAGGTGCGGGATGATGGCAGCGGCATTTCTGCCGACGACCTGCCGCTGGCCCTGGCCCGACACGCCACCAGCAAGATCCGCGAGCTGGAAGACCTAGAAGGGGTATTGAGCCTGGGCTTCCGTGGCGAGGCCTTGGCCTCGATCAGTTCGGTGGCGCGCCTGACCCTGACCTCGCGTACCGCCAGTGCCAGTGAGGCCTGGCAAGTAGAAACCGAAGGCCGCGACATGACGCCGCGGGTGCAGCCGGCGGCGCACCCGGTCGGTACCTCGGTGGAAGTGCGCGATTTGTTCTTCAATACCCCGGCCAGGCGCAAGTTCCTCAAAGCCGAGAAAACCGAATTCGATCACTTGCAGGAAGTGATCCGGCGGCTGGCGCTGGCCCGTTTCGATGTTGGCTTCCACCTGCGCCACAATGGCAAGAGCATCCTCAGCCTGCACGAGGCCCACGACGAAATCGCCCGTGCACGGCGGGTGGGTGCCATCTGCGGGCCGGGCTTCATGGAGCAGGCACTGCCGATCGACGTCGAGCGCAACGGCCTGCGCCTTTGGGGCTGGGTCGGCCTGCCGACGTTCTCGCGCAGCCAGGCAGACCTGCAGTACTTCTTCGTCAATGGCCGGGCAGTGCGCGACAAACTGGTCGCCCATGCCGTGCGTCAGGCCTACCGGGACGTGCTGTTCAACGGCCGCCACCCCACGTTCGTGCTGTTCCTGGAGCTGGAGCCCAACGGCGTCGATGTGAACGTGCACCCTACCAAGCATGAAGTACGGTTCCGTGAAGGGCGCTCGGTGCATGACTTCCTGTATGGCACCTTGCACCGTGCCTTGGCCGATGTACGTCCGGAAGACCAGCTGGCCGCACCTGCTGCCGTACCTGAGCTGGTTCGCCCCACCGGCCAGCAGGCCGGTGAGTTCGGGCCCCAGGGTGAAATGCGCCTGGCCTCGCCGGTGCTTGAACAGCCTCGAGCCCCGCAACAGTCGTTTTCCAATGGTGGCAGTGGCGCCGGTTACCAGTATCAGTACACCCCACGTCCCTCGCAGCCGCTGCCGGCCGCAGAGGCACAGGCGGTGTATCGCGAGTTCTATAAACCGCTGGAAACCGGTGCAGCGCCTGCGACGGCACTGCCCGAAAGCCAGGGCGACATTCCCCCGCTAGGCTATGCCCTGGCGCAGCTCAAGGGTATCTACATCCTGGCCGAGAACGCGGTTGGCCTGGTGCTGGTGGACATGCACGCCGCCCACGAGCGGATAATGTACGAGCGCCTCAAGGTGGCCATGGCCAGCGAGGGCCTGAGTGGCCAGCCGCTGCTGGTGCCGGAAACCGTGGCCCTTAGCCAGCGTGAAGCCGACTGTGCCGAAGAGCATGCACAGTGGTTTCAGCGTCTGGGCTTCGAATTGCAGCGCCTGGGCCCTGAGACCTTGGCGATTCGCCAGATCCCGGCCTTGCTCAAGCAGGCTGAAGCCAACCGCCTGGTGCAGGACGTGCTTGCCGACCTTATGGAGTACGGCACCAGTGATCGCATTCAGGCGCACCTCAACGAACTGCTCGGTACCATGGCCTGCCACGGTGCCGTGCGCGCCAACCGGCGCCTGGCAATTCCCGAGATGAACGCCCTGCTGCGCGACATGGAAAACACCGAGCGCAGCGGCCAGTGCAACCATGGTCGTCCTACCTGGACCCAGATGGGTCTGGACGATCTGGACAAACTTTTCCTGCGCGGTCGATGAAATGAGCGGCAAGCCCCCTGCAATATTCCTGATGGGTCCGACGGCGGCCGGCAAGACCGACCTTGCCATCGAACTGACCACAGTGCTGCCGTGTGAACTGATCAGCGTCGATTCGGCACTTGTCTACCGGGGCATGGATATCGGTTCGGCCAAGCCGTCGAAAGAAGTCCTCGCTGCCCACCCGCACCGGCTGATCGACATTCTCGACCCGGCCCAGAGCTATTCCGCCGCGCAGTTCCGTGCCGACGCGCTGGAGGCCATGGCCGAGATCACCGCGCGCGGCAAGATCCCGCTGCTGGTCGGCGGCACCATGCTCTATTACAAGGCGTTGATCGATGGCCTGGCCGACATGCCGGCCGCCGATGCGACGGTGCGCGCCGAGCTGGAAGCGCAGGCTGAAGCCCTGGGCCTGGCCGAGCTGCACCGCCAGTTGGCCGAAGTCGACCCGGAGTCCGCGGCACGTATCCACCCCAATGACCCGCAGCGGCTGATCCGGGCATTGGAGGTGTACCGGGTGAGCGGCGAGAGCATGACAGCTCATCGTCGGCGTCAATTCGCGGAAAGTCGCGGCGCAGACGCAGGCGCCGGCGGACATTTGCCCTATACTGTCGCCAGTTTGGCGATCGCTCCTACAGATCGTCACATTTTGCATCAGCGAATTGCGTTACGATTTTCGCAGATGCTGGAACAGGGCTTCGTTGACGAGGTCCGATCGCTGCGAGCCAGAAGTGACTTGCACGCCGGGCTGCCGTCTATACGGGCAGTGGGGTATCGGCAAGTCTGGGATTACCTGGATGGCAAGCTGACTGAGAATGAGATGCGTGAACGCGGTATCATCGCTACCCGGCAGCTGGCCAAGCGGCAGTTCACCTGGTTGCGTGGCTGGCCTGAAGTGCACTGGCTTGACAGCCTGGCCTGCGACAATCTGTCCCGCACCTTGAAATACCTTGGGGCCATCTCCATATTGAGCTGAGTCCCTGCTGATTGCCGTCTATTCTTGCGAAGGGGCGGCCTAATTTATCGATTTTATTGATTTTCTATTATTTATCCTTACAGGAGTGCGGCATATGTCAAAAGGGCATTCGCTACAAGACCCTTACTTGAACACCTTGAGAAAAGAAAAGGTCCCGGTATCCATTTACCTGGTCAACGGTATCAAACTGCAGGGCTCGATCGAATCGTTCGACCAGTTCGTGGTGTTGCTGAAGAACACCGTCAGCCAGATGGTCTACAAGCACGCCATCTCGACCGTAGTTCCGGCCCGTCCGGTCCGCCTGCCAAGCCCGACCGACAGCGAGCACGGCGACAGCGAGCCAGGCAACGCCTGATAGGAGCCTGCATTGTTCTTTGAGCGCCACGGTGGTGGTGAGCGGGCGTTGCTCGTTCACTTGGAAGGTCAGAACCCTGAGGCGCGCGAAGACCCGCAGGAGTTTCAGGAGTTGGCATTGTCGGCCGGTGCCGACATCGTCTCGCTGGTCACGGTGACAAGGCATCAGCCTTCCGCCAAATACCTGATTGGCAGTGGCAAGGTCGAAGAGCTGCACGACCTGGTCCATGCCGAACAGGTAGACCTGGTGATTTTCAATCACACCCTCACGCCTAGTCAGGAGCGCAACCTTGAACATGTGTTCGAGTGTCGTGTGCTCGACCGTACCGGGCTGATCCTCGATATCTTCGCCCAACGGGCGCGTACCCATGAAGGCAAGCTGCAGGTCGAACTGGCCCAGCTGGAGCACATGAGCACGCGGCTGGTGCGCGGCTGGACTCACCTTGAGCGACAAAAAGGTGGTATCGGCCTGCGCGGCCCGGGTGAAACCCAGCTGGAAACCGACCGCCGCCTGTTGCGGGTGCGTATACGCCAGATCAAGTCACGCCTGGAGAAAGTGCGCAGCCAGCGTGAGCAGGCGCGTCGCGGGCGCAAGCGCGCGGATATCCCCTCGGTGTCGCTGGTGGGTTATACCAACGCCGGCAAGTCCACGCTGTTCAACGCCCTGACCGAATCCGAGGTGTATGCCGCGGACCAGCTGTTCGCCACCCTCGACCCGACCCTGCGCCGGCTCGAGCTCAACGACCTGGGGCCGATCGTGCTGGCCGACAC
This sequence comes from Pseudomonas sp. GW823-FHT05G12, assembly GCF_058795575.1. Classification (NCBI taxonomy): domain Bacteria; kingdom Pseudomonadati; phylum Pseudomonadota; class Gammaproteobacteria; order Pseudomonadales; family Pseudomonadaceae; genus Pseudomonas; species Pseudomonas sp. GW823-FHT05G12. The sequence continues at coordinate 5,446,672 of NZ_CM179501.1, read as the reverse complement.
CGTAGGCTTCATTCGCCACCTGCCGCACAAGCTGGTCGAGGCATTTCGGGCTACGCTCGAAGAGTCGAGCAACTCCGACCTGTTGCTGCATGTGATCGACGCCCATGAGCCAGAGCGCATGGAGCAGATCGAGCAGGTGCTGGCGGTGTTGGGCGAGATCGGTGCCGAGGGGTTGCCGATCCTGGAGGTGTACAACAAACTCGACTTGCTCGAAGATGTCGAGCCACAGATCCAGCGTAATGCCGATGGCAAGCCGGAACGGGTCTGGGTATCGGCACGCGATGGGCGTGGCCTGGAGCTGGTTGGCCAGGCGGTTGCCGAGTTGCTGGGGGATGATCTGTTTGTCGGTACCCTGTGCCTGGAGCAGCGTTTTGCCCGCTTGCGCGCGCAATTCTTTGCCTTGGGTGCCGTGCAGAGTGAAGAGCATGATGAAGAAGGGCGCAGCCTGCTGAGCGTGCGACTGCCCATGGTCGAACTGAATCGCCTGGTCAGCCGCGAAGGCATGGAGCCACAAGTGTTTGTCGAGCAACACACTTTGCAATAAATGCTCGTCGAGGTCGCCGGGCAGCAGTGACAGGCATTCTGTAGCATTGGACGGCGCGCCGTGGGCGCGTCTTTGCTTTATCAGATGGAGAGCGCTATGGCTTGGAACGAGCCGGGTGGCAACTCGAACAATCAGGATCCCTGGGGCGGCCGCCGTGGTGGCGGTGGCGGCGGTGGTGACAAGAAAGGTCCACCGGATCTGGACGAGGCCTTCCGCAAACTGCAGGACAGCCTGAATGGCATGTTCGGCGGCAGCAAGAAACGTGGCGGCGGTGATCGCAATGTCGGCAAGGGCGGTGGCCTGGGCCTGCTGGGCATCGGCCTGGCGGTGCTGGCTGCAATCTGGCTGTACAGCGCCGTGTATGTGGTCGACGAGCAGGAGCAGGCGGTTGTGCTGCGCCTCGGCAAGTACTATGAGACGGTCGGTCCCGGCCTGAACATCTACTTCCCGCCGCTTGATCGCAAGTACATGGAAAACGTCACGCGTGAGCGTGCCTACACCAAGCAGGGCCAGATGCTGACCGAAGACGAGAACATCGTCGAGGTGCCTCTGACCGTCCAGTACAAGATCAGCAACCTGCAGGACTTCGTGCTCAACGTCGACCAGCCTGAGGTGAGCTTGCAGCACGCGACCGAGAGTGCTCTGCGTCACGTGGTGGGTTCCACTTCGATGGACCAGGTGTTGACCGAGGGTCGTGAGCAGATGGCCGTGGATATCCGCGAACGCCTGCAGCGCTTCCTCGACACCTACCGTACCGGTATCACCGTTACCCAGGTCAACGTACAGAGCGCGGCAGCCCCGCGTGAAGTGCAGGAAGCCTTCGACGACGTGATCCGCGCCCGCGAAGACGAGCAGCGTGCCCGCAACCAGGCCGAGTCCTATGCCAATGGCGTGGTGCCGGAAGCCCGTGGTCAGGCCCAGCGCATCATCGAGGACGCCAATGGTTACCGCGACGAAGTCATCGCCCGGGCCAAGGGTGAGGCAGACCGCTTCACCAAGCTGCTTGCCGAGTACCGCAAGGCACCTGACGTAACCCGTGAGCGTCTGTATCTGGAGACCATGCAAGAGGTCTACAGCAACTCGAGCAAGGTCATGGTGGCAACCAAGGACGGGCAGAGCAACCTGCTCTACCTGCCACTGGACAAGATGGTCGAAGGCAGCCGCAAGCCGTCCATGCCAACCACCAGCGCGTCGCCATCGGCTAACGATGCGGCCGCTCGTGCCGCGCAGGACATGCAACAGCAACAGCAGCCGCTGCGTACTAGGGAGAGCCGCTGATGAGCAATAGATCGCTGATCGCCCTGATCGCCGCCGTGGTCCTGGCCATTGTGGCCTGGAACAGCTTCTACATCGTGTCCCAGACCGAGCGGGCGGTACTGCTGCGTTTCGGTAAGGTGGTCCAGGCGGATGTTCAGCCAGGCCTGCACGTGAAGATTCCGTACGTGAACCAGGTGCGCAGGTTCGACGCTAGGCTGATGACACTCGACGCTCCTACCCAGCGGTTCCTGACCCTGGAAAAGAAAGCGGTGATGGTCGACGCCTACGCCAAGTGGCGCGTCAAGGACGCTGAACGCTTCTACACCGCCACGTCCGGCATGAAGCAGATCGCCGACGAGCGTCTGTCGCGTCGTCTGGAAAGTGGCCTGCGCGACCAGTTCGGTAAGCGTACCCTGCACGAAGTGGTTTCCGGTGAGCGTGATGCACTGATGGCTGACATCACTGCATCGCTGAACCGCATGGCGAGCAAGGAACTGGGCATCGAGGTGGTCGACGTGCGCGTCAAGGCCATCGACCTGCCGAAGGAAGTCAACCGCAGCGTGTTCGACCGCATGAGCACCGAGCGTGAGCGTGAAGCCCGCGAGCACCGTGCCAAGGGTAACGAGCTGGCTGAAGGTATCCGTGCCGATGCCGACCGTCAGCGCCGTGTGCTGCTGGCCGAGGCTTATCGCGAAGCAGAAGAGACCCGTGGTGATGGTGATGCCCAAGCGGCCGCTATCTATGCCAAGGCTTACAGCCAGGACGCTGATTTCTATGCGTTCCACCGTAGCCTGCAGGCATACCGCGAGAGTTTCTCGAGCAAGAGCGACGTGATGGTCCTGGACCCGAAGAACGAATTCTTCCGTTACCTGGACAAGAGCAGACCGTGATGCTCAGGCCCTGATTTTCATGCAGCGGCACCCCGCCTGGCAGCTAATGCACCAGGCGGGGTGCATCCTGAATGAAAAGGGGTGTATGATGAGGCAGCCGGGAAATTTCCCGGCTTTTTTGCGTCTGCAAGGTTGATTGGCACAGCGCCGGTTGACAGTTTGGTCAGCTCGCAAGGCAATTTGAGGGTGTCGGGTACGGTGGCTGCGCTGGGATCAGTGCTGCCCGCTGCTGTGCGCGATACCGGCTTTTCTGACGGTTTGCCTGCTGGCAAGCCGCCCGGACCAGAGGGGAAATGGCGTAATGGCAACGGTAGACCGCTGGCTGCTGCCAGATGGCATCGAGGAAGTACTGCCACCTGAGGCTGCGCGCATCGAGATCGCGCGCCGCCAGGTGTTGGACCTGTTCCAGAGTTGGGGCTACGAACTGGTCGTCACCCCGCATATCGAGTACCTGGAGTCGCTGCTTACCGGCGCCGGCCAGGACCTGGATCAGCGCACCTTCAAGGTAGTGGACCCGCAGTCCGGCCGCCTGATGGGCTTCCGCGCCGACTTCACCCCGCAGGTAGCGCGTATCGATGCGCACACACTGCGCCGTGAGGGCCCGAGCCGCCTGTGCTATGCCGGCAGCGTGCTGCACGCCCAGCCGCGTGCCCTGTCCACCTCGCGCAGCCCGATCCAGCTGGGTGCCGAACTGTACGGCGATGCCAGCCCTACCAGCGACGTCGAAGTCATCAGCCTGATGCTCGCCACGCTGCAACTGGCCGATGTGCCGGATGTGCACATGGACCTGGGCCACGTCGGTATTTACCGCGGCCTGGCCCGTGCCGCCGGCCTGTCCGGCGCGGTCGAACAGCAGCTGTTCGACGCCATGCAACGCAAGGCTGTCGATGAAGTGCAGGCGCTGACCGCCGACCTGCCGAAAGACTTGGGCAGCATGCTGCGCGCCCTGGTCGAGCTGTGTGGTGGTCGTGAAGTACTGGCTGAAGCCCGCGTGCGCCTCGGTCGCGCCCCGGCCAGCGTGCTGGCGGCGCTGGACGACCTGCTGGCGATCGCTGATCGCCTGGCGTCGCGCTACCCGGACCTGCCGCTGTATTTCGACCTCGGCGAGCTGCGTGGTTACCACTACCACACGGGCGTGGTGTTCGCCGTGTTCGTGCCAGGCGAAGGCCAATCGATCGCTCAGGGCGGGCGCTACGACGATATCGGCGCCGACTTTGGCCGGGCGCGCCCGGCCACTGGTTTCTCCACGGATTTGAAGACCCTGGTCACACTGGGGCGAGCGGAGGTCGTATTGCCAACTGGCGGCATCTGGATGCCGGACAGTGGCGATGCGGCCCTCTGGCAGCAAGTCTGCCAGTTGCGCAACGAGGGCCAGCGTGTGGTTCAGGCTCTGCCTGGCCAGCCGTTGAGTGCTGCTCTCGAGGCGGATTGTGATCGGCAATTGATTCAGCAAGACGGGCGCTGGCAGGTTCTGCCGCTGGCCCAGTGAGTTTCTGCGTCGGCAACAGGCCGGCAACCAAGTTTGCGTGAATGAGGACCAATGTAATGGGTAAGAATGTCGTCGTCCTGGGCACCCAGTGGGGTGATGAGGGCAAAGGCAAGATCGTCGATCTGCTGACCGAACATGCTGCCGCCGTAGTGCGCTACCAGGGTGGCCACAATGCGGGTCACACCCTGGTGATCAACGGTGAAAAGACCGTTTTGCACCTGATTCCGTCCGGCATCCTGCGTGAAGGCGTACAGTGCCTGATCGGTAACGGCGTGGTCGTTGCCCCGGATGCACTGATGCGTGAAATCACCAAGCTGGAAGAGAAAGGCGTACCGGTGCGCGAGCGCCTGCGCATTTCCCCGGCTGCGCCGCTGATCCTGTCGTACCATGTGGCCCTGGATCAGGCCCGCGAAAAAGCCCGTGGCGAAGCCAAGATCGGCACCACCGGCCGTGGTATCGGCCCAGCTTACGAAGACAAGGTGGCACGTCGCGGCCTGCGCGTGGGTGATCTGTTCCACCGCGAGCGTTTCGCTGCCAAGCTGGGTGAGCTGCTGGATTACCACAACTTCCAGCTGGTGAACTACTACAAAGAGCCAGCCATCGACTTCCAGCAGACGCTGGACGAGTGCATGGCTTACGCCGAACAGCTCAAGCCGATGATGCTCGACGTCACCGCCGAGCTGCACAACCTGCGTCGCGCCGGCAAGGACATCATGTTCGAAGGCGCCCAGGGCTCGCTGCTGGACATCGACCACGGCACCTACCCGTACGTCACCAGCTCCAACACCACTGCCGGTGGTATTTCCACTGGTTCCGGCGTCGGCCCGATGTACCTCGACTACATCCTCGGCATCACCAAGGCCTACACCACTCGCGTAGGTTCCGGTCCGTTCCCGACCGAACTGTTCGACGAGACCGGTGCTACCCTGGCCAAGCGTGGCCACGAGTTCGGTTCCACCACCGGCCGTGCCCGTCGTTGCGGCTGGTTCGATGCCGTGATCCTGCGTCGCGCCATCGACGTCAACAGCATCTCGGGCATCTGCCTGACCAAGCTGGACGTACTGGATGGCCTGGAAACCATCAACATCTGCGTTGGCTACAAGAACGAGAACGGTGCCGTCATCGACGCGCCTTCTGATGCCGACAGCTACATTGGCCTTGAGCCGGTGTACGAAGAGATGCCAGGCTGGAGCGAGTCGACTCTGGGTGTGAAAACCCTGGAAGAGCTGCCGCAAGCTGCGCGTGACTACATCAAGCGCATCGAAGAGTTGGTTGGCGCGCCGATCGACATCATTTCGACCGGCCCGGACCGCAACGAGACCATCGTGCTGCGTCACCCGTTCGCCTGATCTGCCCTCCAGGCTGATCTGACGCCGCGGCCCTGAGAAGGGCCGCGGCGTTTTCATTTGTGGGCATGTCTGTGCTGGCCATTATCCACCGGCAATCCACCGTTGCTGCCGCTACTGTATTCGCGGGTAAACCCGCTCCTACACGGGGCACACAACGGTGGTTGGGCGCAGGCCGTTGTAGGAGCGGGTTTACCCGCGAATGGGCCTGCACACGAAACCCCTTTGCTAGACCTTGGCGCATTTCCCTGCTGCCTACGGCACAACCCTTGCTGTAAGAAGTTTCTGTAGATGCCATCAAAATAGTGGCGCCAGAAAACACGAGGGTTACACCGTGTCTGCCATCCTCTCACTGTTACGAAGCCGCCTATTGCGGCCTGTGTTTGTTGCCCTTGGTATCGCTCTTTTGGTGCAGGTGCTGGTTGCCGTTGCGCTCACCCGAAGCACGGTCACCGCTCTGGAGGCCGACCTTGGCGAACGGCTGGGTAATGACAGCCGCCAACTCGCAAGCGATCTGGAGCAAGCCGGGCAAGATGTGCGCTCTGGGCTCGACGGCCTGTCCAGCAGTACCCGTCAGCGCCTGAGCGCAGGGTTGTCGGAGCGCCTGCAAAGCGAACAGCAGCAACTGCGCAGCACCCTGGAAAAGAACCTGAAGGACTCCGCCAACGATATGGCCGAACTGCTGGCTTCGGTTGCGCCGCGGGCGATCTGGGACAACGATGTGCCAGTGCTCTCGGATTTCGCACGACGCGCTCAGCGCAACCCGAACGTGCTGTTCGTGGTGTACGACGACGCTCAAGGTCAGCACCTGACTCGCTACCTCAACCGGCAAAACCCGATCAACCAGGCTTTGATGGAAAAGGGCCAGGGCGAGCGTGCGCTGGACAAGGTGATTGATGCTGCCCGGCGTGACCCGGCGGTGTACTTCGTCGAAGCCTCGATCAGCCCCAATGGCACGGAAATCGGTAAGGTGGTGATGGGGGTTTCCACTGCCGGCATCGACCATGAGCTAAAGGCGTTGGACCAGCGCTTCGCAGCGCTGATCGCTAGCGGAGAGCAGTTGGTTGGCGACAGCCTGGTCGGAGCTGCTGCCGATAGCGGCAAGACCCTGCGTGAACGCCTGGAGAAGGCGCAGGGCAGTGCTGCCGCCATGCAGGCCAATACCGCGCAAACCGTGCGCGATGCCGCTGCAGAGCTGCGCTGGCGTATCGGTCTGGGCCTGGTGCTGGTCGGCCTCGGGGTGCTGGTAGTGGTGGCTTTGGTGCTAGGCCGCCGGGTACTGAGCAAGCTGCGCCTGTTGATTGCCGCTCTTGATGACCTGGCGGCCGGCGAAGGTGACTTGACCAAGCGCGTGCCGCTCGACAGCCGAGATGAAATCGGCGACATGGCCTCGGCAGTGAACCGCTTTGTCGACAAGTTGCAGCCGATTGTGCGCGAAGCCGGCGAGGTGGCGCAGCGCACGGGTGTGGAGATTGGCGCGATGGCCCAGCGCAACGCTGGCGCAGATGCTGCCGCCGCATTGCAGCGCGATGAAGTGGCCGCCAGCCTGCGCGACCTGTCGAGCATGGCCGATGAAGCACAAGCCGAAAGTCATGCGATGCAGGCGGCGTTGCAGCAAGTGGTGGATATCCGCCAGGCGACCGATGAAAACAGCCGCACCTCGACCCAGCTTGCCGGTTTGATCGAGAACCTGGCTGGGCAGGTGGATGCCGGCTCCCAGGTGATCGAGCGCCTGGCCAAGCAGAGCGAGCAGATCGAAGTGGTGCTGACGGTGATCCACGGTATCGCCGAGCAGACCAACCTGTTGGCCTTGAACGCCGCCATCGAGGCGGCCCGTGCTGGCGAAACCGGGCGCGGCTTTGCCGTGGTGGCCGACGAGGTGCGCGCGCTGGCGAGCAAGACGCAAAGCTCTACGGGCGATATCCAGGCGCACATCGCAGCATTGCAGAAGGGCGCCAAGGAAGCTGTGGCCACCATCAGCCAGGCTGGGCTCAAGGCTAGCGAAGGCTTGCTGGTGCTGCGTGACAACGAGCGTCGGCAGCAGTCAGTGCAGGCGGCGGTGGAGCAGGTGCATGCGGCCATTGGCTTGGCTACCCGTGCGGCCGAGCAGCAGGCGAATGGCGCGCAGGCGGTGCGTGGGCGGGTGGAGACTATCCATGCTCAGGCTGAGCGTTCGGCTGAGGTGGTGATGCAGACTACGGCCAGCAGCAAGGTGCTGGATGATCTGGCGGCTCAGCTGCGCGCCAGCCTGGGCCAGTTCCGGGCCTGAATCCTGCGCGGTCTCTTGTGAGAGCAATTGTCTTGCTCAATTTCTAAAAGCTGGCGCGATCCCTGTGGGAGCGGGCTTGCCCGCGAACACGGGCGAAGCCCGTGCCATCCACCACGGTGTTGCTATGCTGTCGGCGACACATGGCAAAAGGAGTTGCTAATGTCCGCCCAACTAATCGCCGCCCAGGCCGACCTGAATTTCCTGCACAGTGACAGCGTAAAGCTCACTGACCCGATGACCGCCCTGCAAGCCTACTGCGCTATGACCTCGGACGTCCCCTACTGGCTGGCCCGGGCCTTCCGCATTCGCGACTTCATCTCACGCCGTTTCAATGTCGCCGATATCCACGGCTTCACTCGCGGCGATCCAACGCATGTGCCAGCCGTCGGTGAGCGCCTGGACTTCTTCACTGTCGAGGCCATCAGCGACCAGCAACTGGTCCTGACCTCGCGTGACACGCACCTGGCTGTGATGGTGAGCGTAGATCTAGATGAGCAGTGGGAAGGGTGTCAGCGCTTGAGCGTGACCACCTCGGTGCAGTGCTTCAACACCTTCGGTCGGCTTTACATGTTGCCGGTCGGCAAGGCCCATGGGCCAATTGTGCGGCGCATGCTGCGTAACATCTGATGGCCTGATCACCGGCAAGCCCCCACAGGTACAGCGCAGGCCCTGAGACCGGTGCTGTACCTGAGGGCAAGCCCGCGAAGAAGTTCATGCCTTGTTCAGATACATCCGCGTAGTGAGCAGATATACCGGCAACCCCGACACCACGATCAGCAATGCCGCATACGGCGCCGCCGCCGCGAACTCGACATTGGCCGTATGCGCCCACACTTCGGTGGCCAGGGTTGTCATGCCGGTCGGGCTGAGCAGCAGGGTAGCCGTCAGCTCTTTCATGGCATCCAGGAACACCAGTGCAAAGGCCGCTGCCATGGCCGGGAAGATGATCGGCAAGGTCACCCGGCAGAATGCGGCAAAGCTACTGGCGCCAAGGGTGCGCGCAGCTTCTTCCAGCGTTGGTGAGGCCTTGTTCAGTGCGGTGCGCACCGGCGACTGGGCCAGCGGCAGGAACAGCAGTGCATAGGCCAGCAACAACAGTGCCGTGGTCTGGTACAGCGCCGGCACGTAGTGCAGGGCGAAGAAAACCAGGGTCAGGGCAATCACCAGGCCGGGCAGGGCGTGCAGGAGGTAGGGCAGACGCTCAGCCCAAATCGCCAGGCGGCCTTTGTAGCGCACCACCAGGAAGCTGATAGGCAGAGCCAGCAGCACACAGAAGCCGGCACCGCCCAGCGACACCGACAGCGAGGTGAACAACGCCTTCGAGATGGCCGCCACCGGGAATGCCGCCGACGAACCCACGCTCAGCCAGTAACCGAGCATCGCCAGCGGAATGCCGCTGCCCAGCACCGCCAGGCCCACGCAGAACAGTTGCGCCAGCACCGCCCAGCCGTGCAGCCGCACCGGTTGCGCACGCCGCGCTACGCCCTGGCCGATGCGTACATGGCGGGCTTTGCCGCGCACCCGCAGTTCCAGCCACAGCATTGCCAGGCACATCGCCAGCAGCACGGCAGACAGCATGGCCGCGTTGGCGTTGCTGAACTCCAGTTCGAACTGCTGGTAGATCGCCGTGGTAAAGGTTTGAAGGCCGAGTATCGACAGCGCGCCAAACTCCACCAGCATATGCAGGGCAATCAGTAGCGCACCGCCGAGCATCGACGGCCACAGCAGTGGCAGGGTGACTTTGCTGAACACGCCCCAGCGGCTGCAACCCAGAGTGCGTGCCGACTCCTCCAGCGAGGTGTCGAGGTTGCGCAGGGTCGCAGCAACGGGCAGGAACACCAGCGGGTACTTGGACAGGGCCATGACCATGATCGCGCCACCCAGGCCTTCAAAGTCCGAACTCAGCGACACCCAGGTGAAGCTGCTGACGAACGACGGCACGGCGAATGGCAGGCATAGCACCACGCCCCACAACCGGCGGCCGGCCAGGTTGCTGCGCTCCAGCAGCCAGGCCAGTGCCAGGCCGACCACCATGCAGGTCAGCGTCACCCCGACCATCAGCAGCAGGGTGTTGCGCATCAGCCCCCAGACAAAGGGCCGCCACAGCAGGTGCAAGGCTTCGCGCCAGCCGGCTTCCCAGGCTTTGATGGCGACATAAGCCAGTGGCAGCAAGCTCATTGCCACTAGGAACAGCACAGGCAGCACTACCCAGATGGAAGGGCGCTTGCGGCGCGGTACGAAGCGTACCGGCACCGGTTCGGACAGGGCGGCAGTCATCAGAGCAAGCCGACCTCACGCTCAAGTTCGATGGCTTCCTCGGCATTGCCCAAGTCAGCTGGCGAGATCTTCGGCGGGCGCAGCTCGTCGAACGGTTTCAGGCCGCGGTCAGAAACCATGCCCTTGTGCAGCGGGTACTCGGCGGTGGTCTGGGTGATCACGCGCTGGCCTTCTTCGCTGGCCATCCAGTTGAGCAGGGCCTGGGCTTCTTTCGGGTGTTTGCTGGCCTTGACCACGCCTGCGCCGGAGATAGTGACCAGGTTGCCAGCATCGCCGTCGGCCAGGTAGTAGAGCTTGGTGTCCAGCTTGCCGCGTTCGCGTTCAAGCGCGTACCAGTAGTAGTTGTTGACCAGTACCGCAGCCACTTCACCTTTTTCCACGGCTTTGAGGGCGACCATGTTGTTGGTGTAGGTCTTGCCGAAGGCTTTCAGGCCGGTCAACCATTCTTCGGTGGCTTCGCGCCCGTGCATCTTCAGAATGGCCACGGCCTGCTCCTGGAACGCACCACTGGTAGGGACGTAGCCGACGCGGCCTTCCCACTCAGGGTTGGCGAAGTCCATCACCGTGGTCGGCAGGTCTTTCTCGTCGACTTTCTTCGGGTTGTACACCACGATGCGCGTACGGGCGGTGATACCCATCCAGGTGCCGTTCGCGCCAACGTACTCCTTGGGCATCATGTTCAGCGTGGCGTCGTCAATCTTGGCCAGCAGGCCCAGCTCGCCCAGGTTGTTCAGGGGCGGGGACTCTTCGGTATAGATGATGTCGGCCGGCGAACGATCACCTTCCTCGATGATCTGGCTGGCCAGCTGGTTGCTGCTGCCTTTGCGGATGTCGATGTGAATGCCGGTCTTGGCCTCATAGGCCTTGGCAATGGCTTCACCAATTTCCTTGTGCTGACCGTTGTACATGGTCAGCGTGACCGGTGCGTCTGCCATGGCGGCCGGAGCGCCGATGACCAGGCTCAGCACTGCGGCGGCCAGGGTACGCATCAGCGGTTGCGGGCGGATCGTCATGCGGGTACTTCCTCGCTTACGGCTACATATTTGGAAACAATGGTAAACGAAATTGTTTCTCAAGTGGCCGGGTGACGAGAAATTCATGGTCAGACCATGGTGCAAGGGGGGAGGGGGCACAAAAATCGCAGGCAAGAAAAAACCCACTAGCAAGCTAGTGGGTTTTTGTATGGTGCCCAGGAGAAGACTCGAACTTCCACGACCTTGCGGTCACTGATACCTGAAACCAGCGCGTCTACCAATTCCGCCACCTGGGCAAAGCTTTACATCATCTGCAGAAGGCGACTATCGTTCGCTTTCACACAGTAGTAACAGATCCTTGGTCATCTGCTACTTGAAAATACTTGGTGCCCAGGAGAAGACTCGAACTTCCACGACCTTGCGGTCACTGATACCTGAAACCAGCGCGTCTACCAATTCCGCCACCTGGGCACACATTCGAGGTTACTTGATGCTTTACAGCGTCGTTCATCTCTACTACAACTTCGGGGTTGTCCGTCGTTGTGGTGCGCACTATACGGACGCTCCCCAAGGCTGTAAAGCCCCCAATCGAAAAAAAATTCAAAAAATTCAACTTGTTGATTCCACAAGCCTATTTCTGCTGTTTATGCACTGCAGCGGGGGCTGTCCAAGGCAGACATTTCCGGTTTCAATACGCCTATGCCAGAATTCCTATCTATATACCCCAAGGTGAACCCCTTCTGATGGCCGATTGGCAATCCCTCGATCCCGAGGCCGCTCGCGAAGCGGAAAAATACGACAACCCCATTCCCAGCCGTGAGCTGATCCTGCAGCGTCTCGCCGACCGAGGCGAACCTGCTGCCCGCGAGGAGCTGGCAAAAGAGTTCGGTCTGTATGAAGAAGACCAGATCGAAGCCCTGCGCCGCCGCCTGCGTGCCATGGAGCGCGATGGCCAGCTTATCTATACCCGGCGCGGCACTTATGCCCCGGTAGACAAGCTGGACCTGATCTGTGGTCGCGTTTCCGGCCACCGCGACGGCTTCGGCTTCCTTATTCCCGATGACGGCAGCGAAGACCTGTTCCTCAGCCCGTCGCAGATGCGCCTGGTGTTCGACGGCGACCGCGGCTTGGCCCGCGTCTCCGGTGTCGACCGCCGTGGCCGCCGTGAAGGCGTGCTGGTCGAAGTCATCTCCCGTGCCCACGAAAGCGTGGTCGGCCGCTATTTCGAAGAAGGCGGCATCGGCTACGTGACCCCGGACAACCCGAAGATCCAGCAGGAAGTGCTGGTGACCGCCGGGCGCAACGGCGGTGCCAAGATCGGCCAGTTCGTCGAGATCAAGATCACCCACTGGCCAACGCCACGCTTCCAGCCGCAAGGCGATGTGGTCGAAGTCATCGGCAACTACATGGCGCCGGGCATGGAAATCGACGTTGCCCTGCGCAGCTACGACATTCCGCACGTCTGGCCCAATGATGTGGTCAAGGAAGCACGCAAGTTCCGCTCCGAAGTCGAGGAGAAGGACAAAGAGAAGCGTGTCGACCTGCGCCATCTGCCGTTCGTCACCATCGACGGTGAAGACGCCCGCGACTTCGACGATGCCGTTTATTGCGAACCGTTGGGCAAGCTGCGTCTGTTCTCCGGTGGCTGGCGTCTGTACGTGGCCATCGCTGACGTCTCCAGCTACGTGCGTCTGGGCTCTGCCCTGGATGTCGAAGCCCAGCAGCGCGGTAACTCGGTGTACTTCCCCGAGCGCGTGGTGCCGATGCTCCCCGAAGAGCTGTCCAACGGCCTGTGCTCGCTGAACCCGCATGTCGACCGGTTGGCCATGGTCTGTGAAATGACCATGAACAAAGCCGGCCAGATGGTCGACTATCAGTTCTACGAAGGCGTGATCCACTCCCATGCCCGCCTGACCTACAACAAGGTCAGCAGCATGCTCGAGCACTCGCGTACCCGTGAGGGCAAGGCGCTGCGCGAAGAGTACAGGGAGGTCGTGCCGGACCTGAAGAACCTGTACAACCTGTACAAGGTGCTGGTGGAGGCGCGCCACACCCGGGGTGCCATCGACTTCGAGACCCAGGAAACCCGCATCATCTTCGGCGAGGAGCGCAAGATCGCCGAAATCCGCCCGACCGTGCGCAACGACGCCCACAAGCTGATCGAGGAATGCATGCTGGCGGCCAACGTGGCCACCGCCGAGTTCCTGCAGAAGCACGGCGTACCGGCCCTGTACCGCGTGCACGACGGCCCGCCGCCGGAGCGCCTGGAAAAACTGCGCGCCTTCCTAGGCGAGTTGGGCCTTAGCCTGCACAAGGGCAAGGACCCGTCGCCGAAGGATTACCAGGCCCTGCTGGCGAGCATCGCCGGTCGCCCGGACTTCCACCTGATCCAGACGGTGATGCTGCGCTCGCTGAGCCAGGCCGTGTACAGCACCGAGAACAACGGCCACTTCGGCCTGAACTACGAGGCGTACACCCACTTCACCTCGCCGATCCGTCGTTACCCGGACCTGCTGGTGCATCGCGCCATCCGCAGCATCATCCGCTCCAAGGTCGATACTCCGCACGTCAAGCGTGCCGGCGCCATGAGCATTCCCAAGGCGCGTATCTACCCGTACGACGAAAACACCCTGGAGCAACTCGGCGAGCAGTGCTCGATGACCGAGCGCCGGGCCGACGAAGCCACCCGTGACGTGGTCAACTGGCTCAAGTGCGAGTTCATGAAAGACCGCGTGGGCGAGACCTTCCCGGGTGTGATCACTGCGGTGACCGGTTTCGGCCTGTTCGTCGAACTGACCGATATCTATGTAGAGGGCCTGGTGCACGTCAGTGCGTTGCCGGGTGACTACTACCACTTCGACCCGGTACACCATCGCCTGGCCGGCGAGCGCACCGGTCGCAGCTTCCGCTTGGGCGACACCATCGAAGTCAAGGTCATGCGTGTTGATCTGGATGAGCGCAAGATCGACTTCGAAGTGTCGGAAAAGACCCTCGCCGCACCGATCGGCCGCAAGCAGCGTGGCGCCGCGCCGGTTGCCGAAAAAGCCGAGCAGCAGCCGGCAACCGAAGCGAAAGCCACGCCCAAGCCGCGCAGCCGCAAGAGCGAAGCGTCCGAAGCGTACTTCCCCAAGGATGCTGTGCAGCGTAACGCTGAAGTGCGTAAAAGCCGCGAGATGAAGAAAGCGCTGATGACCGACGCGCGCAGCAGTGCTGGCAGCAAATCGGAGAAAGGTGGCAAGCCGTCCGGCAAACCGACCAAGCACCGTAAAGGCCCGCCGAAGTCCGGCGCACCACGCAAAAACAAGAGCAATTCATGAGTCAGCTGGAAAAAATCTACGGCGTACACGCCGTGCAGGCATTGCTGCAGCACCATCCAAAGCGGGTCAAGCAGATCTGGCTGTCGGAAGGGCGCAGCGAGCCACGCCTCGAGACCTTGCTGGCGCTGGCCGCGGAAAACCGCGTGCCGGTCGGCCAGGCCGAGCGCCGTGAGATGGATGCCTGGGTCGAAGGCGTGCACCAAGGCGTTGTAGCCGAGGTCAGTCCGAGCCAGGTGTGGGGCGAGCTGATGCTCGAAGAGCTGCTTGAGCGCACAGAAACGCCGCCGCTGATCCTGGTGCTGGACGGCGTGACCGACCCGCACAACCTCGGCGCTTGTCTGCGTACCGCGGATGCGGCCGGTGCCACGGCAGTGATCGTACCCAAGGACAAGTCCGCAACGCTGACGCCGGTTGTGCGAAAGGTGGCTTGTGGTGCGGCCGAAGTCATTCCGCTGGTGGCTGTGACCAACCTGGCGCGTACGCTTGAGAAGTTGCAGCAGCGTGGCCTGTGGGTAGTGGGTACTGCTGGCGAGGCCGAGCAGGAGATCTACCAGCAGGACCTGACCGGGCCACTGGTGATGATCATGGGGGCGGAAGGCAAGGGCATGCGTCGGCTCACCCGTGAGCATTGCGACTTCCTGGTGAAGTTACCGATGGCAGGTAGCGTCAGCAGCCTTAACGTGTCGGTGGCGACCGGGGTTTGCCTGTTCGAAGCCGTGCGTCAGCGTCAGGCCAAGCGCTGATTCTCAGGCCTGTTCCGGCCTCTTCGCGGGTGAACCCGCTCCTACAGGGTGATTGCGTTCCCCTGTAGGAGCGGGTTCACCCGCGAAGAGGCCCGCAGCCTGTAAATATGTTTCAGGCTGTTCAAATATTCACCAATCACCTTGCTTGTGCGCCCCGGCTTCTCTACAATTGCGCCCCTTGCCGAGCTGGCAGGCGCTCATGTGCCTCCCCTCCGTGCAAGACATACAGTGTCATTCACTCCTTGTCTGACCAGATTCACTGGCAGACTACTAACCCGTAAGGAGCATTCATGCGTCATTACGAAATCATCTTCCTGGTTCACCCGGACCAGAGCGAACAAGTCGGCGGCATGGTTGAGCGTTACACCAAGCTGATCGAAGAAGATGGTGGCAAAATCCACCGCTTGGAAGACTGGGGCCGTCGTCAACTGGCCTACGCAATCAACAATGTTCACAAGGCTCACTACGTGATGCTGAACGTTGAATGCACCGGCAAGGCCCTGGCCGAGCTGGAAGACAACTTCCGCTACAACGATGCCGTTATCCGTAACCTGGTCATCCGTCGCGACGAAGCCGTTACCGGCCAGTCCGAGATGCTGAAGGCTGAAGAGAACCGCAGCGAGCGCCGTGAGCGTCGCGAGCGTCCTGAGCATGCTGACTCCGCCGAAGGCGACGACAGCAATGACAGCGACTCCAGCGATAACGCTGACGAGTAATCCACGGACCTTTAGAGGAGCCTATTAAATGGCACGTTTCTTCCGTCGTCGTAAATTCTGCCGCTTCACTGCTGAAGACGTGAAAGAGATCGACTTCAAAGATCTCAACACCCTGAAAGCTTACGTATCCGAAACCGGCAAGATCGTTCCAAGCC
The DNA here is from genome assembly GCF_058795575.1 of Pseudomonas sp. GW823-FHT05G12. Taxonomy (NCBI): domain Bacteria; kingdom Pseudomonadati; phylum Pseudomonadota; class Gammaproteobacteria; order Pseudomonadales; family Pseudomonadaceae; genus Pseudomonas; species Pseudomonas sp. GW823-FHT05G12. The sequence continues at coordinate 5,430,695 of NZ_CM179501.1, read as the reverse complement.
GTATCACCGGTACCAAAGCTCGTTATCAGCGTCAGCTGGCTACCGCTATCAAGCGCGCCCGCTTCCTGGCCCTGCTGCCCTACACCGACAGCCACGGCCGCTGAGACCGGGTCGTCGACAAGCAGTAAGGGATTAGCATGCGAGCGTTAGCAAGTTTCATCATGCGCGGTCGTGTGCAGGCCACCCTCGTGGTGGTCATCAGCGCGGTACTGCCGCTGCTGTTCTGGTTGAGTGCCGCTGCCGGCAGCCTCGTGCTGCTGCGGCGTGGGTTCAAGGATGCTACATCGGTCATCGCCGGCGGCTTGCTGGCCGGGCTGGCCGTGTGGGTCATGGGCGATCCCATCACCTTTCTGGTGATCGCGGGTGCCTTGGCCTTGGCCGCCATGTTGCGTGCCGAGCACCCCTGGAGCCGGGTGTTGCTCGCCAGTGCCGTGTTCGCCGTGGCTTTCAGCCTCGTGCTTGATCTGGCGCTGGCGCAAACCTTCGATGTGCTGGCCAAGGCGTTTGCCGAAGCCATGCCGAAAATCGAAGGGCAACCGGTGCTCTCCGGTGAGCTGATCCGCCCTGTGCTGGTCGCTTCCACAGCAGTGACGGTGCAATTGTTCAGTGTGCTGGCGTTGATGCTGGCGCGCTATTGGCAGGCAGCGTTGTACAACCCTGGAGGCTTCGGTCGCGAATTTCGCGAACTGAAGTTGCCGAAACAGACCATGGCGGTCTTGGTGGCAGTGATGGTGGTGGCGCCGTTTATCGGCCCGCAGTTCATCATCCTGGCATCGGCTTCCAGCCTGGTACTGGTGCTGGCCGGCATCGCCTTGATGCACGGGCTGGTGGCACAGGGCCGACTGGCCGGTTTCTGGCTGGTGGGGATGTACGTGACGCTACCGCTGATCATGCAGCTGATTTATCCGTTGCTGATGGTTTTGGCCATTGTCGACAGCCTGATTGATTTTCGCGGTCGCAAGTCCCCTCCGGGGAAAGACTCCGCGAACGGTGAAGGTTAAAAGTTAAGAGGTTTTACCAAATGGAACTGATCCTGCTGGAAAAAGTCGCTAACCTGGGCAACCTGGGCGACAAAGTAAAAGTTAAGGCTGGTTACGGCCGTAACTTCCTGCTGCCATTCGGCAAGGCCACCGTTGCCAACGCCGCCAACCTGGCTGCGTTCGAAGAGCGTCGTGCCGAGCTGGAAAAAGCAGCCGCTGACAAGAAAGCTTCGGCTGAAAGCCGCGCTGCCCAACTGGCCGAGCTGGAAGTGACCATCACTGCCACCGCTGGCGACGAAGGCAAGCTGTTCGGTTCGATCGGCACCCACGACATCGCTGACGCCCTGACCGCCTCCGGCGTTGAAGTGGCCAAGGCTGAAGTTCGTCTGCCGAACGGCACCATCCGTCAGGTTGGCGAATACGACGTAGCCGTGCACCTGCACAGCGACGTTGAAGCCACCGTACGCGTGGTCGTCGTAGCTGCCTAAGCTGCGCTAACTGGCTGGCTCCTTGCGAGTCAGGCGGTTAACATCGGGCACGGTCCTGTTTTCGACAGGCCGTGCCCTTTGTCTTTTTCATCCTCCAGAATTCTTTCGTGGCCATGAACGAGATCACCACCTCCGAACAGCTTGACCTGCAAACCGCAGCCCTGAAGGTACCGCCGCATTCCATCGAGGCCGAACAGGCCGTGCTCGGTGGCCTGATGCTGGACAACAATGCCTGGGAGCGGGTGCTGGACCAGGTGTCGGACGGCGATTTCTACCGGCATGACCACCGGCTGATCTTCCGCGCTGTGCACAAGTTGGCCGACGCCAACCAGCCATTCGACGTGGTGACCCTGCACGAGCAGTTGGACAAGGAAGGCCTGTCCTCGCAGATCGGCGGTTTGGCTTACCTGGCCGAGCTGGCCAAGAACACCCCTTCGGTGGCCAACATCAAGGCCTACGCCGCGATCATTCGCGAGCGGGCCACGTTGCGCCAGCTGATCAGCATCAGTACCGACATCGCCGACAACGCGTTCAACCCGCAGGGGCGCAACGCTGCCGAGATTCTCGACGATGCCGAGCGGCAGATCTTCCAGATTGCCGAGGCGCGGCCAAAAACCGGCGGCCCGGTGGGCGTCAACGAACTGTTGACCATGGCCATCGATCGCATCGATACGCTGTTCAACTCCGACAGCGACATCACCGGTATTTCCACCGGGTACACCGATCTCGACGAAAAGACCAGCGGCCTGCAGGCGGCGGACTTGATCATCGTCGCCGGCCGTCCGTCGATGGGTAAGACCACCTTCGCCATGAACCTGGTGGAAAACGCCGTACTGCGGACCGACAAGGCGGTGCTGGTGTTCTCCCTCGAGATGCCAGGGGAGTCGCTGATCATGCGTATGCTTTCGTCTCTGGGTCGTATCGACCAGACCAAGGTCCGTTCCGGTCAGCTGGATGACGACGACTGGCCGCGCCTGACCTCGGCAGTGAACCTGCTCAACGACCGAAAATTGTTCATCGACGATACGGCGGGTATCAGCCCCTCGGAAATGCGCGCGCGTACCCGCCGCCTGGCCCGTGAGCATGGTGAAATCGCCATGATCATGGTCGACTACCTGCAGCTGATGCAGATTCCGGGGTCGGCCGGTGACAACCGTACCAACGAAATTTCCGAGATTTCCCGCTCGCTCAAGGCCCTGGCCAAGGAATTCAACTGCCCGGTCATTGCCCTTTCGCAGCTGAACCGCTCGCTGGAACAGCGCCCGAACAAACGCCCGGTGAACTCCGACTTGCGTGAATCCGGTGCAATCGAGCAGGACGCCGACGTGATCATGTTCGTGTACCGCGACGAGGTGTACCACCCCGAGACCGAGCACAAGGGCGTGGCGGAAATCATCATCGGCAAACAGCGTAACGGCCCCATCGGCTTCGTGCGTTTGGCGTTTATCGGCAAGTACACCCGGTTCGAGAACTTGGCGCCGGGGATGTACAACTTTGATGATGATGAATAACCCATTGAGCTAGCAAGGCCGCTCCTACAAGGTTTGTGGTGCGCCTGCTAGCTCTGAAATCTGAGCGATGTTCGTTTGCCCTTGGCTGATGATCCGCCCCTCGCTCAGGGTGATCACCCGGTCAAACCGCGACAGTGCGCTCTGATCATGCGTCACGCAAATCAGCCCTCGCCCTTTAAGTGCTTCGAACAACAGGTCCCAGGTACGCTCTGCCGACGCGGCATCGAGCCCGGCTGTGGGTTCGTCAAAGAAATTGAATTCCCCAGGCTGATTAAGAAGGCGTAGCAGCGTCAGCCTGCGTGCTTCGCCGCCCGATATCGATTCTGCGCGTGCATCCAGATCAAGTTCGTACCAGTCTTTGCTCAGGCCCAACCGTTCAAGCCATCGTTCGATTTGAGCGCGATCATGAGCTTGCTCGAACAGCACCGCGCGGGGCAGGGGGCCGGGTATGAAATGCGCATCCTGAGGGCAGAGTCGTAATCGACTGAATTGTTCACTAGCGTCGAGCGACGCCAGGCACCTGCCGTGCAGCTGCACATTCTTGCGCAACGGGAATATCGTTCCCGCCAGCGTATGCAGAAGTGTCGATTTACCACATCCGCTGGGCCCGATCAGTGCGACCCGTTCTCCTTTGTGCAGTACCAAGGGTTCTTCGATGTGAAGTTGTACAGTATCTCGAGCGCTCAACTGGCACGGGGCGATGCTTAGGCCAGCGTCCTTGTCTTGGGACTTCGCCTCAGTAGTGCATGCTGGGCCGAACGAGGGGAGCTGGAGCCAGTGTTCGAGTTTGCGTTTGTCTAGCCGAAACTGGTCTAGCAATCGCCAGGCCTCAGCAAGTTGCGCAACCCCTGCCAGCAATCCGCTCACCAAGGTGAAGAGAGCAACCAGCTCGCCCAGGCTCAATTGCGGTGTTGCCAGAGCCTGATCATGGATACCCCACATGAGCAAACCGCCACTGCCCAGGCCTATGAACAGGGTGCGCAGGCTCTGAATCCAACCCCCACTGTGAGCTACCTGCACTGCTGAGTCGGCATAGTGCGAAAGTGTCTGGTTGACCGGGAGCATTGCGGCATCCTCGGCCTTTTCCAGTTTGACCGTTGCCGCGCTGGCGAAGGTATCGACCCATTGTTCCGCCAGTTCATCCTCGCGCGCGTTCACTGCCTCGATATGTGGCCGGCGCCAGCGCACCAGGCGATCGTTGGCCCACAGGTAGGCCAGGCTCAAAGGGATGAGGCCGATCAATACCGAAGTAGCCCCCAGGTAAGCGAAGAGCGTTATCAGCACTGCAGCTTCGGCTAGCACCGGCCATGCCGAGCCAATCAGAAAGCCTAACCACCGCTCCTGTGCGGTAATGCCCCTATCCAGTACTTTTACCAGTGTTCCGCCATGGAGTTGTCCATAGGCCTCGAAGCGCTTGTCCAGCAATTCGCGGCACCAGCGGATGGAAAGTTGCTTCACGCGTTCCTGGCAAAGCCGCGCCAGGCACCAGGCTTGTAGAGGGGTCATTGAGGCTTGTAATGCGACAAGGCATATGAAGGCTCCTAGCAGAAGCTGGGAAGACGCGGCTGAGGTGGCCAGGTTGTCAATGATGTCGGCCAAGACTAGAGCAGGTACGACGGTCGCGATTTTCAGGAGCAGTGTCGCGCCGAGGGCGGCGAGAATTCCTCTATAGATTTGCATGTCATTGCCTTATGCCTTTGAGTGCACTCTGTGGCGCGACTGGAATACCTGATCTGATCAGGTGGAAGCGTTCAAGTCCGGGTATGAACACCTGAACAACCGTAGCGAGATTCGGGTGCTCATAAAGTGTGCGATAGAATGCGACCTTATTATGTTTTTCCAAGTTGATCAGTGTTCGCTTGACTTGCCCGCGCACGCTGAGATCGGTATGCGGAGGGTGAAAAGCGGGTACAGCATATGTGGGGCATGGGTGTATAAGTGCTGAAAGGCGGGTTGAATGAGTAAGCATTTTTTCAGCAGAGAGATCTTCTTGTTTTTCTGTGGCCCCAGAAAGCTGCTCGCACTGAATCTGTTCCGTTACGGCGCGGTACATTGCAATGGAGGGGTTGATGGAGCTGCCGGAGCCAATGCTGCTGAGTGAGCCTTCTTTTTTACTACGAGAAACAGCAATGCAAAATGGAACTTCGTAGAAGTCGTGCGTCAAGTATATTTCTAGTTTTTTGGCTCGGCGGAGAAGCTCGGTATCATGGGCAAATGTTTCTTCCAGAAAATAACTCGAAGGTTGGTAAAGTTTGGGTGGGGAAGTCAGGCCACAAAGTGATAGGTAGTACATAGAAAGTGCGTGACGTTCGATAGTTTCATTGATGGCGTGGAGCAGAGCCTCGTTCTCCGTGCAGCCAAGTGCTGTACCAGAGTTAGTCGAATATTTGGAAAGAAAGCCCGCTGCAGTTTTTTCGATTTCATCAATGTTTCTGGAGGAAGGTGCTATCAATATCGCGGGAATGGCTATTTCGTCGTAGCTGTTCAATGCCTGAAGACTGAAATAAGGTATTCGGCAATCCGGGGGAATGGATTTTAGGAGCCAATCGTCAAATGGGGCTATCGATTGCAAAATTTGGTCGCTTTCGATGAGTGGTGGAGTGCTCTTGTCGACGAAGTAATGCTCTAGGCTCTCGGCAAGGGCTCCTAGTTCGCAATGTTCCCCTTTTCCTGCCCCGCAAGAAACTTCTTTGTAGGCGCTGTCGTATAAGTGGCATGTGGCGACCAGGCTACTCTTTTTTGATAGTGCTGTTTCCGATTGAAGCCCTAAGTGATGATGCAGCCTTGTCAGCCGGTTGTAGGCCTCTTCTATGTTCAGCTCGCGTTCGGTGATCATGTTCTGCTCCTTGGTAGAGCCAGAAGGGGCTAAGCCCCTTCTGGTTTGTCACTTACAGAAGGTTGAGAAATTCAACCTCGGACTCGGTGAATGTGTAGTTCATCACGCGTGGGATCTGCAGAGTGTGGATTTCAGAACGACGACGTCCCATGGCTAATGCTCCTATAGAGTTGGTTTGAGTGCGCCTTTCAGCGCGTCACTGTTGTAGCACTTGTTTTTTTTGGGGTTCAAGATCTTCTCGGGATTTGTTGAGGAAAGTTAATGTAGGATTTTTTACTAAGACTAGAAGGTTGATTCCTACAATTCTTAATAGATAAAGAAAAAAGCACCAATAATTAGCTGGTTAGCACTTTCTCAGGGTGGGGTAGGCTAAACATTCAGTAAAAATCTGAAGGAATTGCGATCGCTCAGCAGGGGGCGCGATCGCCATCGGTCTAAGCAGGCTCAGGTTTTCCTGTGAGTAATCGCCTTGCCCCGATCCACTCCACGATCCCCCTTTTCTTGAAGACAACCCGATGCAGGGGCAGGGGCCTGCTGTAAGGCTTCGTTGATTGCCTGGGCTGGCCCTTTCGCGGGTGAACCCGCTCCTACAGGTTCACCATAGGCTTCAAGAGTTGCACCGTACCTGTGGGAGCGGGTTTACCCCACCCGTTGTTCCGCATCGAGCCCGGGATCCAGTGTAGAGACGCCCGCGAGCAGTCTTCGGAGTTGATGGGCTATGTGCGCGAACTGACCATCACCGGGTTGATGGATGAGAAGCCGATGATGATCTGGGCTGCCCATTACCTGAGTGCGATGGCCAAGGCGCTGATGGATGATGCTGAGCTGTGGATGAGGCAGTGAGGGGTTGGCTTCAGGTTGCATGAAGGCCGCCAGGAGTTCGCCGCAACAGTTTCAGCGCCTATGAGATCGAGCGCCGCCCGCGCGGCGCTTGATCTCACAGGCGCTGCAAGGATTCTGTCGAACACCTGGCAACCCCACTACACCCCTCAAGCCAACCACCTGCCACGTCCATCCCCCAACCGTCGCCCCGCCCACCAATCCCCACGAATCCAGTCGGATTTGGTCAAAATTTGTGCTATATTCCGCGCCCGCGATTTCCCTGCACACCAGAACCGGTCACTGACATGCAAGCAGCCAAACCACTCTACGACTATCCCAAGTACTGGGCCGAATGCTTCGGGCCAGCACCTTTCCTGCCAATGAGCAGGGAGGAGATGGATCTGCTCGGCTGGGATTCCTGCGACATCATCATCGTGACCGGTGATGCCTACGTCGACCATCCGTCGTTCGGCATGGCCATCATTGGCCGTCTGCTGGAGGCCCAGGGCTTCCGCGTGGGCATCATCGCCCAGCCGAACTGGCAGTCAAAAGACGACTTCATGAAGCTCGGCGAACCGAACCTGTTCTTCGGCGTGGCCGCCGGTAACATGGACTCGATGATCAACCGCTACACCGCGGACAAGAAGATCCGTTCCGACGATGCCTACACCCCGGGTGGTCTGGCCGGCAGCCGTCCGGACCGTGCCAGCCTGGTGTACAGCCAGCGCTGCAAGGAGGCCTACAAGCATGTGCCGATCGTGCTCGGCGGCATCGAGGCTTCGCTGCGCCGCATCGCCCACTACGACTACTGGCAGGACAAGGTTCGTCACTCGATCCTGATCGACGCCAGCGCGGACATCCTGCTGTTCGGCAACGCCGAGCGTGCGGTGGTCGAGGTGGCCCAGCGCCTGTCCAACGGTGAGAAGATCGAGACCATCACCGACGTACGCGGCACCGCCTTCGTGCGCCGCGATACCCCGCAGGGCTGGTACGAGATCGACTCCACCCGTATCGACCGCCCGGGGCGCGTCGACAAGATCATCAACCCGTACGTGAACACCCAGGACACCCAGGCCTGCGCCATCGAACAGGCCAAGGGCGACCAGGAAGACCCGAACGAAGCCAAGGTGGTGCAGATTCTCGACAGCCCGGCCGTGACCCGGGAAAAGTCGGTGATCCGCCTGCCATCGTTCGAAAAGGTGCGTAACGACCCGGTGCTCTATGCCCATGCCAACCGCGTGCTGCACCTGGAGACCAACCCGGGCAACGCCCGCGCGCTGGTGCAGAAGCATGGTGAAGTGGATGTGTGGTTCAACCCGCCACCCATCCCCATGAGCACCGAGGAAATGGACTACGTGTTCGGCATGCCTTACGCCCGTGTGCCGCACCCGGCCTATGGCAAGGAGCGCATCCCGGCCTACGAGATGATCCGTTTCTCGGTGAACATCATGCGTGGCTGCTTCGGTGGCTGTACCTTCTGCTCGATCACCGAGCACGAAGGCCGCATCATCCAGAACCGCTCGCACGAGTCGATCCTGCACGAAATCGAAGAGATGCGTGACAAGGTGCCGGGCTTCACCGGCGTGGTCTCGGACCTTGGCGGGCCGACTGCCAACATGTACCGCATCGCCTGCAAAAGCCCCGAGATCGAGAAGCACTGCCGCAAACCGTCGTGCGTGTTCCCGGGCATCTGCGAAAACCTCAATACCGACCACAGCTCGTTGATCGAGCTGTACCGCAAGGCCCGTGCCTTGCCGGGTGTGAAAAAGATCCTGATTGCTTCCGGCCTGCGCTACGACCTGGCAGTGGAATCGCCGGAGTACGTCAAGGAACTGGTCACCCACCACGTTGGCGGCTACCTGAAGATTGCCCCGGAGCACACCGAGCGTGGCCCGCTGGACAAGATGATGAAGCCGGGTATCGGCACCTACGACCGCTTCAAGCGCATGTTCGAGAAGTTCTCGAAAGAAGCGGGTAAGGAGCAGTACCTGATCCCGTACTTCATTGCCGCGCACCCCGGTACCACCGACGAAGACATGATGAACCTGGCCCTGTGGCTGAAGGGCAACGGCTTCCGCGCCGACCAGGTACAGGCGTTCTACCCGTCGCCAATGGCCTCGGCCACGGCCATGTACCACTCAGGCAAGAACCCGCTGCGCAAGGTGACCTACAAGAGCGAAGGGGTGGAGATCGTCAAGAGCGACGAGCAACGCCGTCTGCACAAGGCGTTCTTGCGCTATCACGACCCGAAGGGCTGGCCGATGCTGCGTGAAGCGCTGCAGCGAATGGGCCGCGCCGACCTGATCGGGCCGGGCAAGCACCAACTGATCCCGCTGCACCAGCCGCAGACCGATACTTATCAGAGCGCGCGCCGGAAGAACTCGACCCCTGCAGGTAGCCACAAGGTGGGCAAGGATCAGAAGATCCTCACCCAGCACACCGGCCTGCCGCCGCGTGGCAGTGATGGCAGCAAGCCGTGGGACAAGCGCGAGAAGGCCAAGGCCGAAGCGTTTGCGCGTAACCAGCAGGCGGCCAAGGAGCGCAAAGAGGCGAGCAAGGGCGGCAAGGGCAACAAGAAGCCGCGTCAGCCTGTCATTCCCCGCTGATCTTGAAGGCTACATAGAGCCCTGTGGGAGCGGGTTCACCCGCGAATGCGTCGGTAGATCCACTATCGATTCGCGGGTGAACCCGCTCCTACAGGGTCAGTGTTCGGCCCATCCATCTGGGTCAATCAGGCTGCTTGTCGACCCACTTAGGCGCGACCGGCGCCACAAAGCTGTCCATCCCGTCCAGCAGCTCGTCCGGCTGCTGCCCCAGCAGCAACATCGCCCGGTGTTGCGGGCGCACGAAACCTTCTTCGACGATATGGTCGAGGAACCCGCCCAGCTTGTCGTAGAAGCCGTTCACATCCAGTAGCCCGAGCGGCTTGGCGTGATAGCCCAGCTGCCCCCAGGTCCACACTTCGAACAGTTCCTCCAGCGTACCCAGCCCACCCGGCAAGGCAATGAAGGCATCGCTCAGCTCGGCCATGCGGGCCTTGCGCGCATGCATGCCATCCACCACTTCCAGGCGGGTCAGGCCCTTGTGGCCGACTTCAGCGTCCAGCAGGCTCTGCGGGATGATCCCGACCACTTCGCCACCGGCCGCCATGGCCGCGTCGGCCACCACACCCATCAAGCCGACCGCGCCACCGCCATACACCAGGGTCAAGCCACGGCGGGCAATGGCCTGGCCCAGCGCGACGGCTGCTTCACGGTAGGCAGGGTTGGCGCCCATGCTGGCGCCGCAGAACACACAAACGGAACGTACGGGCATTGCTCATCTCCTGTCACTGAGGCGCACAGGTTACGGCGCATGCCGGTCACTTCCAAGGCCGGTTCATTCTGGCCGGGAGAATTCGCAGATGGCTCCTGTGGCCCCGTGGGCGTAGGCGGCGAGCAGGCTATTGAGGAAGTTGGAGATGGGCATTTGGTATTGCTCCTAAATGAGAGGTTGTCTCATCGTCCAATAAAAGGGCATGATGTGCCCTTAGATTTGTTGTATACAATCCATTGAACAATTCTACTGGCTGGCCTCTTGACGCCCCCTTGACCCATATCAGCAAGGGGCTGAACGGTTTCAGGCAGTCTCGCAATTGATAAAACCCTGCCAAGGAGATTCATGATGTTTGCGAAAGCTGTAGCGGTATCCCTGCTGACCCTCGCCAGCGCTTCTGTCTTCGCCGCCGAGTGCTCGGTCACTGTCGACTCGACTGACCAGATGTCCTACACCAGCAAGGAATTCACTGTCGACAAGAGCTGCAAGGAATTCACCGTCAAACTGACCCACTCTGGCAACCTGCCGAAGAACGTCATGGGCCACAACCTGGTGATCAGCAAGACTGCCGACATGCAGGCCATTGCCACCGAAGGCATGAGCCAGGGTCTGGATAAGGACTACCTGAAGGCTGACAACGCCGCGATCATCGCCCACACCAAGATGATCGGCGCGCCTGAGAAAGAAACCGAAGTGAAGTTCGACACTTCCAAGCTGGAAGCCGGTGGTGACTACAGCTTCTTCTGCACCTTCCCGGGCCACATCTCGATGATGAAAGGCAAGGTCATCGTCAAGTAATCAAAGGCTGACGGCGAACCCTGCAGGAGCGAGTTCACCCGCGAATGCGTCGGTGGGTTCACCCTCGTATTCGCGGGTGAACCCGCTCCTGCAGGCCACTTATCAAGGAGCGAACGGCAGTTCGCGCTTGTGCTGGGTCTTGCGGTAGGTGGCGACGATGATGTCGAACGCTGCCTGGTCAACCGGCTGCCCATGCAGGAAGGCATCGATCTGCGCGTAGGTCACGCCATGTGACGCCTCGTCCGGCTTGCCCGGCTCCAGGTCTTCCAAGTCGGCCGTTGGCACCTTTTCCACCAGTGACTCCGGCGCACCGAAGCTGCGCGCAATCGCCCGCACCTGATTCTTCACCAGCCCACTCAACGGCGCCAGGTCGCAGGCACCATCACCAAACTTGGTAAAGAAGCCCATCACCGCCTCGGCGGCGTGGTCGGTTCCTATCACCAGACCTGCGCGGGCGCCAGCGATGGTGTACTGGGCGACCATTCGGGTACGTGCCTTGACGTTGCCAACCACGAAGTCCACCAACGTCGGCGAGCCATTCTTCAACGCCGCCACTTCGGCTGCCAATGCACGCACTGCCGGGGCGATATCCACCGTGTGAACTTCATCTGCCTTGATCACATCCAGGCATGCCTGGGCGTCATGCTCGTCATGCTGTACCTGGTACGGCAGGCGCACGGCAATGAAGGTGTAGGCCTTGTCGCCGGTCTCGGCGCGCAGCTCGTTGATGGCACGCTGGGCGAGCAGGGCGGCAGTCAGTGAGTCGACGCCACCGCTGATGCCCAGCACCAAGGTCTTGAGTCGAGCGTTGGCCAGGCAGTCCTTGATGAACGCCACCCGCCGGGCGACTTCGGCCTCGAGCGCTGCCGCGTCGGCGAACGGCGGCTGTACCTTCAGCGCCTGGGCAATCTCTTGCTGAACCGCTTGCATGGGTTACTCCTTGCTGGGGACTTTGAATACGTGACGCATGTAGGCGACGAAGTTCTCGTCGCGGCACTGGGTCTTGGCGGCTTCATCAGAGATCTTGGCCACCGGCGCGCCGTTGCAGTCGGTCATTTTAAGCACGATGTTCATGGGTGCCACACCTGGGATGTCGCAGGTCAGGTTGGTGCCGATGCCAAAGCTGACGTTGATGCGTCCGCGCAGGGCGCGGAAAATTTCCAGCGAGCGGGTCAGGTTGAGGCCGTCGGAAAACACCAGGGTCTTGGTCATCGGGTCGATACCCAGTTTCTGGTAATGGGCAATGGCCTTCTCCGCCCAGGCTACCGGCTCGCCCGAATCATGGCGCAGGCCGTCGAACAGCTTGGCGAAGTACAGGTCGAAATCGCCGAGGAAGGCATCCATGGTGATGCAGTCGGTCAGGGCGATGCCGAGCAGGCCGCGGTACTCGCGTACCCAGCAGTCCAGCGCAGCGATCTGGCTGTCGATCAGCCGTGGGCCGAGCTGCTGGTGGGCCATGATCCACTCGTGGGCCATGGTGCCCAGCGGCTTGATATCCAGTTTCCATGCCAGGTCGACGTTGCTGGTGCCGACAAAACGGCCGGGGAAGTCGTCGCGCAGCACCCTTGCCACTTCCTCCTGCACGCGGCTGGAAAAGCGCCGGCGGGTGCCGAAGTCGGCCACCTGCAGTTCGGCCAGCTCGTCGTCGCTGGCATGCGCACGCAGCCAGTCGAACTTGCGGTACAACTGATCCCGCGCCTCGGCCAGGCGCATGTGCGGGTGCAGATTGCGGTTGCGTACTTCGCTGATGATGGCCAGCAGCGGCACTTCGAACAGGATCACATGCAGCCACGGACCTTTCAGGCGCAGGAACAGCTGATCATTTTCGATGCCGACGTGCACGTAACGCAGGTTGAAGCGGAACAGGCGCAGAAAGCGTAAAAAGTCGGGCTTGAGGAAGCTGATGCGTTCGAGGAAGGCCAGCTGGCCATCGTCCAGGGTGAGGTCGGCAAGCCGTTCGAGCTGATTGCGAATTTCGCCGAGGTAGGGGCGCAGGTCCTCACCGTTGCGGCAGCGGAATTCCCATTCGACGTCGGCGTCCGGGTAGTTGTGCAGCACACCCTGCATCATGGTGAGTTTGTAGAAATCGGTGTCGAGCAGGTTGTGCACGATGCGCTCGGCGAATGCGCTTTCGCTCATCAAGGGGGCTCCGGAAGCGGCGATTGGCGGACATTGTGCCAGCCTTTTCCACCTTGTGTGGTTGTTCCGGCCTCTTCGCGGGCAAGCCCGCTCCTACACGGTGCGGGGACCTGCTCCTATTGTGGGAGCTGGCGTGCCCGTGAAGAGGCCGAAACAGCCAAAACAGAGGTGTTTTTCCGTGCACCAGCTAGCCTTGAAACGGTGCCGCCTGTAGCAGTCGCGCACCAGCGGTGTGCAGTTCGGTGACGTCCGCTGTTACAGGGCGGTTGCACGTAAACACTTGCCAGGGTTGCAATGATGGCACTCGACGGTTGCTCCTTGTCTGTACGTGTGGTGGCGCCTGCCGCGTGGCAGACGGTTGCACGCTCAATAAAGAAAAGGCCGCCCGTCGCCTGCAGGCACCCTTCACAGTGTGTTTTCCCGGAAGACAAAACCGATGGCACGGCCCTTGCTCTGAGTACCGGGCTGAGAAGTTGTAGTGCCAACCAAAAAAACTCTAGGAGCACCACCTCATGTCGCAGACGTTTTACAAGAAAGGTTTCCTGGCTCTGGCCGTAGCTACGGCACTGGGTGTTTCTTCGTATGTTCAGGCCGACGTCAAGATCGGTGTAGCGGGCCCCATGACCGGGGCAAACGCAGCGTTTGGCGAGCAGTACATGAAAGGTGCGCAGGCAGCGGCCGACAAGATCAACGCCGCCGGTGGCGTGAATGGCGAGAAAATCGTCCTGGTCAAAGGCGATGACGCCTGTGAGCCGAAGCAAGCCGTGGCCGTGGCCAACCGCCTGGTCGATCAGGACAAGGTGATTGGCGTGGTGGGCCACTTCTGTTCTTCCAACACGATCCCGGCCTCCGAGGTATATGACGAGGCGGGCGTGATCGCCATCACCCCAGGCTCCACCAACCCACAGGTCACTGAGCGCGGCCTGAGCGCCATGTTCCGCATGTGCGGCCGTGACGACCAGCAGGGTATCGTCGCTGGCGATTACATCGTCGACGTGCTCAAGGGCAAGAAGGTCGCGGTGTTGCACGACAAGGACACCTACGGTCAGGGCCTGGCCGACGCGACCAAGGCGCAGCTGGAAAAACGCGGCGTGAAGCCTGTGCTGTATGAAGGCCTGACCCGTGGCGAGAAAGACTTCAGCGCGGTGGTCACCAAGATCCGCTCTACCGGTGCCGACGTGGTCTACTTCGGCGGCCTGCACCCGGAAGCCGGCCCGCTGGTACGCCAGCTGCGCGAGCAGGGCCTGAAAGACGTCAAGTTCATGTCCGATGATGGCATCGTCACCGACGAACTGGTGTCTACCGCCGGCGGCGCGCAATACGTTGACGGCGTGTACATGACCTTCGGTGCCGACCCGCGCCTGCTGCCAGACAGCAAGGCGGTGGTGGAGGAGTTCCGCAAGGCTGGCACTGAACCTGAGGGCTACACCCTGTACGCCTACGCTTCGCTGCAGGCCCTGGCTGCCGCGTTCAATGGCGCGAAGTCGAACAAGGGCGAAGACGCTGCCAAGTGGCTCAAGGCCAACCCGGTGCAGACCGTCATGGGTGAGAAGAAGTGGGACAGCAAGGGCGACCTGACCGTCTCCGACTACGTGGTCTACCAGTGGGACAAGACCGGTAAATACCACCAGCTGGAAAAACAAAAATAACAACGCCCGCGGCCCGGGCGGTTGCTCGGGCCCAAGCCCCGCGGTACCTGTCTTTATTCGTAGATCTGCACAGTTCTGCGCTGCGAGGGCCCCGCACAGGTGGCCCGCGCCGTGGTCGGCGCTCGTGCAATCTCAATCAGGTGAGATTGCGTTATGGATGGTATTTTCCTGCAGCAACTGGTCAACGGCCTGACCCTCGGGTCGGTCTATGGCCTGATCGCCATCGGCTACACAATGGTCTATGGCATTATCGGCATGATCAACTTCGCGCACGGCGAGGTGTACATGATCTCCGCTTACCTCGCGGCGATCAGCCTGGCATTGCTGGCTTACTTCGGTGTCGAATCGTTCCCCCTGCTGATGCTGGGCACCTTGTTGTTCACCATCGTCGTCACCGGCGTTTATGGTTTCACCATCGAGCGCATCGCCTACAAACCGCTGCGTAACTCCACCCGCCTGGCACCGCTGATCAGTGCCATCGGCATTTCGCTGATCCTGCAGAACTACGCACAGATCAGCCAGGGCGCCCGCCAGCAAGGCGTGCCAACCCTGCTGGAAGGCGCCATGCGTGTCGAAGTCGGATCCGGCTTCGTGCAACTGACTTATACCAAGATCTTCATCCTGGTGGCGGCCTTCGTCGGCATGGGCCTGCTGACCTACGTGATCAAGTACACCAAGCTCGGCCGCATGTGCCGTGCTACCCAGCAAGACCGCAAGATGGCCTCGATCCTGGGTATCAACACCGACCGGGTAATCTCCTACGTGTTCGTCATCGGTGCGGTGATGGCCGCCCTGGCCGGCGTGCTCATCACCATGAACTACGGCACCTTCGACTTCTACGCCGGCTTCATCATCGGTATCAAGGCGTTCACTGCCGCAGTGCTCGGGGGTATCGGCTCGCTACCGGGTGCCATGCTCGGCGGGATCATCCTGGGTATTTCCGAGTCGCTGTTCTCAGGCCTGATCAACTCCGACTACAAGGATGTGTTCAGCTTCTCGCTGCTGGTGATGATCCTTATCTTCCGCCCACAAGGCCTGCTGGGTCGCCCGCTCGTGGCTAAGGTGTGAACATGTCCGTTGCCAAAACTGCCTCTGTTAGCGAAACCAAGGGTTTCGACCTTAAACGCAGCCTGCTGGAGACCATTGTCGCTGGCCTGCTGGCACTTATCGTGTTTGGCCCGGTCGTTGGTGTGGTGCTCGACGGCTACACCTTCAATGCCGAGCCGCGCCGCGTGGCCTGGCTGGTCGGCGGTGTGATGGTGGGGCGCTTCCTGCTCAGCCTGTTCCTGCAGACTGCCCCCGGGCAGCGCATGCTCCTGGGCTTCGACAGCGGTGGCTCGGGCGTGCATGTGACCGCACCGGACTACAAGTCGCGCCTGCGTTACATCATCCCCGCGCTGATCGTGATTGCCATCGTTTTCCCGATCTTCGCCAACAAGTACCTGCTAACCGTGGTCATCCTCGGCCTGATCTACGTATTGCTGGGCCTTGGACTGAACATCGTGGTCGGCCTGGCCGGCCTGCTCGACCTGGGTTACGTGGCGTTCTATGCCATCGGTGCCTACGGCCTGGCGCTGGGTTACCAGTACCTGGGGCTGGGCTTCTGGAGCGTGCTGCCGCTGGCGGCCATCGCTGCGGCGCTGGCGGGGTGCATCCTCGGCTTCCCGGTGTTGCGCATGCACGGTGACTACCTGGCGATCGTGACGCTGGGCTTTGGCGAGATCATCCGCCTGGTGCTGAACAACTGGCTATCGTTCACCGGTGGCCCCAACGGCATGCCGGCACCTTCACCCACCTTCTTCGGCCTTGAGTTCGGCCGCCGGGCCAAGGATGGCGGGGTGCCTATCCACGAGTTCTTCGGCTTCGAGTACAACGCCAGCCTCAAGTTCGTGTTCATCTACGCGGTGCTGTTCTTGGTCGTGCTGGCAGTGCTGTACATCAAGCATCGCCTGACTCGCATGCCGGTCGGCCGGGCCTGGGAAGCGCTGCGCGAAGACGAGATCGCCTGCCGTTCGATGGGCCTGAACCACGTGCTGGTCAAGCTGTCGGCCTTTACCCTGGGCGCCTCGACTGCCGGTCTGGCGGGGGTGTTCTTCGCCACCTACCAGGGCTTCGTCAACCCGTCGTCATTCACATTCTTCGAGTCGGCGCTGATCCTCGCCATCGTCGTGCTGGGTGGCATGGGCTCTACCGTGGGTGTGGTCATCGCGGCGTTCGTGCTGACCGTGGCGCCGGAACTGCTGCGCAGCTTCTCCGAGTACCGGGTGCTGCTGTTCGGCGTGCTGATGGTGCTGATGATGATCTGGCGACCGCGTGGGCTGATCCGCATCAGCCGTACCGGTGTGACCCCACGTAAAGGAGTGGCGCCATGAGCGACGATATCATTCTCTCGGTCGACAACCTGATGATGCAGTTCGGTGGCATCAAGGCGCTCAGCGACGTCAGCCTGAAGGTCCGGCGCAACCAGATCTTTGCCCTGATCGGCCCCAACGGCGCCGGCAAGACCACGGTGTTCAACTGCCTGACCGGCTTTTACAAGGCCAGTGGCGGACGTATCGAACTGAACGTGCGCGGCAGCCACACCAACGTCATCCAACTGCTCGGCGAACGCTTCCAGGCGGCCGACTTCGTGTCGCCTGCGCGCTTTGCCAACCGTATGTACTACAAGATGTTCGGCGGTACCCACCTGGTCAATCGCGCCGGCCTGGCGCGCACCTTCCAGAACATTCGCCTGTTCAAGGAAATGTCGGTGGTGGAGAACCTGCTGGTGGCCCAGCACATGTGGGTCAACCGCAACTTGCTGGCCGGGGTGCTCAACACCAAGGCCTACCGCAAGGCCGAAAGCGATGCACTGGACCACGCCTTCTACTGGCTGGAAGTGGTGGACCTGGTTGATTGCGCCAACCGCCTGGCCGGCGAGCTGTCGTACGGCCAGCAGCGGCGTCTGGAAATCGCCCGGGCCATGTGCACGCGGCCGAAGATCATCTGCCTGGACGAACCGGCGGCGGGCCTTAACCCGCAGGAAACCGAGGCACTCAGCCGCATGATCCGTGTGCTGCGTGACGAGCACGACATCACTGTGGTGCTGATCGAGCACGACATGGGCATGGTCATGAGCATCTCCGACCATATCGTGGTGCTGGACCACGGCAACGTGATTGCCGAAGGTGCGCCGCAGGACATCCGCCACAACCCGACGGTGATTGCCGCCTACCTGGGTGCAGACGAAGAGGAACTGGTATGAGTGCACCCATTCTCGAGCTGAAAGACCTGGACGTGTTCTATGGACCGATCCAGGCGCTGAAGAAAGTCTCGATGCACATCAACGAGGGCGAGACGGTAAGCCTGATCGGCGCCAACGGTGCCGGCAAGTCGACCCTGCTGATGTCGATTTTCGGCCAGCCGCGGGCGGCATCCGGGCATATCGTGTACCGCGGCACCGACATCACCCGCAAATCCTCGCACTACATCGCCTCCAACGGCATTGCCCAGTCGCCGGAGGGGCGCCGGGTGTTTCCCGACATGACCGTCGAGGAAAACCTGATGATGGGTACCATCCCCATCGGCGACAAGCATGCCGACGAAGACATGCAGCGTATGTACGAGCTGTTCCCGCGGTTGAAGGAGCGGCGTAACCAGCGGGCCATGACCATGTCCGGTGGCGAGCAGCAAATGCTGGCGATTGCCCGGGCGCTGATGAGCCGGCCGAAGTTGCTGTTGCTGGACGAGCCCTCGCTGGGGCTGGCGCCGATCGTGGTCAAGCAGATCTTCTCGACTTTGCGAGAGCTGGCCAAGACCGGGATGACCATCTTCCTGGTGGAGCAGAACGCCAACCATGCGCTGAAACTGTCGGACCGGGCCTATGTGATGGTCAACGGGCAGATTCGCATGACCGGGACCGGGCAGGAACTGTTGGTCAATGAGGAAGTGCGTAACGCTTATCTGGGCGGGCACTGAGTTGTATGCAGGGGCTGCGATGCAGCCCCCTTCTCAATGTGGAAAACTTGTCGTTCCCTTCTCCCTAAACACACCCATATTCCTTCGCAAGCCATTGTTTCCACAGGCCAACTCTTTTCCACGGATAGTGTGGAGCCGCCTGTGGAAAACATGGTGGCATATCGCTCAAGGCCTTGAGTATCAAGCCCTGTAGCGATTTGATCATTTTTTGTTCATATCCCCGTTGTGGATGATTTTCCCAAGCTTTCAAAATCTCTGCGTGCGCTTCAAGTGCAGTGCCAATCCTGTGGATAACTCTGTGTAAAAACCTTGGACAGACCGCTGCAGGCGGCATGTTTGAAAGCCTTGCGCCATCATCGCCAAGATATCCACCGACCACAACCTGCTGAAAGGGTTCCGTGCAGTGGACAAGTTGCCCCCAATCCGTGGGGAAAGCCTTGTGGATAACATGCGTATACCTGGCGGCGAGCCCTCTGCCGCAAGGGTTTGCAGAATATGAACAAAAAATGAACAGCCCCTGAACGGCTTGCTGCCAAGGCCAGGCGCGGGCATGCTGCAAAGCTGCCATGACAACCTACCGTGAGGAACACAGCATGACGTCCACCGTATTCATCACTGGCGCGACTTCCGGTTTCGGCGAGGCCACCGCCCGCCGCTTCGCAGAAGCCGGCTGGAAGCTGGTACTCACTGGGCGCCGCAAAGAGCGCCTGGATGCCCTGTGCGCTGAACTGTCGGCCAAGACCGAAGTGCATGGCCTGGTGCTGGACGTGCGTGACCGCAAGGCCATGGAGCAGGCTATTGCCAATCTGCCGGCCGGCTTTGAAAAGATTCGCGGTCTGGTCAACAACGCCGGCTTGGCACTGGGTGTGGATGCTGCGCAGAACTGCAGCCTGGACGACTGGGAAACCATGGTCGACACCAACATCAAGGGCCTGATGTACACCACTCGCCTGCTGCTGCCACGGCTCATCGCCCATGGCCGCGGCGCGTCGATCCTGAACGTCGGGTCGGTGGCGGGCAACTATCCGTACCCGGGCAGCAACGTGTATGGCGGCACCAAGGCCTTCGTCGGCCAGTTCTCGCTGAGCCTGCGTTGCGACCTGCGCGGTACCGGCGTGCGTGTGAGCAACATCGAGCCGGGCCTGTGCGAGAGCGAGTTCTCGCTGGTGCGCTTCGGGGGTGACCAGGCCAAGTACGATGCTACCTACGCGGGTGCGGAGCCGATTCAGCCACAGGATATTGCCGAGACCATCTTCTGGATCCTCAACCAGCCGGCGCACATCAATATCAACAGCCTTGAACTGATGCCGGTGAGCCAGGACTGGGCAGGGTTCTCGATCGACCGATCAAAAGGCTAAGCACGAGGCGCGAACCGGAAAGATCCGGTTCGCGGAGCAACGCATCGCTCAGTTGATATAGTAAAAGCCGGTTCTTTCTTTAGGGATGATGCCTAACGCTTGAAGGACATCGTTGATGGCGTCATGCCGGCCCATGTCCTCGGCCGTTGCTTTGCAATTGATGACACGGCGCAGGCTTAGCAGGTAGCTGAGTTTGCCATGGGAGTGCTCGTCATAGCGGTGGCCGTGATCGATTATCTTCTGTGCCGCTCGGTTGATCTGCTCTTCGACAAATGCCTTGAAGGCTTCTGCTTCCATGTTGGTTACTCCTGAACGTTCGAGAAAGGAGCACCAACATAGGCGTGGGGAGATGCTTCCGGCAGAGGGAAACGCTCACCCCTGACAGGTTCGTTGTATGGACAGTCAGAAGTTCGCCTGATTCAGCCCTTCCAGGCAGGTAGCCAAGTGATAAGGCGTGGTCGATGGCATGTCATCCCTGCTCACCGCGCCGTCACCCCCTCGGCACTCATACCAGCCGGCGTCACGCAGGAACCGCGCTGAAAGGGCAACTAATTGCCCCGCGAGCTTTGCTTCACTGCCTTCACGCAATGTAAGCGCCCGCAGGTACTCGGCCTGCGCCCAGATACGCTGGGAGGCATCAAGCACCCGGCCATCCACATTCAGCATGGCCAGTACGGCCGCATCCTTCACCCCGAATTGCTCGGCAAAGCCGAAGGCCCGGTCTATCGACGCATGCAGCGGCGTGTCACGCAGCAGCGGGGAGGTATGCAGCAGATAGAACCACTCGAACTGGTGCCCAGGCTCGAACCAGTTATCCACAGCCCCGCGTGGCTTTTCCAGCATCAGGCCATGGGCCGGTTCAATGAAATGCGCCTCGAGCGCCTGACACAATTGCAGCAGCGACTGGCGGACATGTTCGTCGCCACGCACAGCCAGTACCTGCAGGAACGCTTCGGCCAGGTGCATCTGCGGGTTTTGCAGCGGGCCACTGCCGAGGTCGGCCCAGTCTTCGCCCAGGCAGGCTTCGTACAGGCCATCGTCACGGGCGAACTGCTGGTCGATGATGTCCAGCGCGGCATTCAACGTGGACTCCACCAGGTTTTCGCGCACTTTGCCCCAGTAGTGCGCGCAGGCGAACACGATGAAGGCGTGGGTATACAGGTCCTTGCGCCGGTCCAGCGGCTTGCCGTGGGCGTCGATGCTGTAGAACCAGCCCCCGTGCTCGGCATCGTGGAAGTGCTTTTGCAGCGAGCGAAACAGGGCTGCGGCGCGTTCGGCGGCGCCCGGTTGGCCGATACGGCTGCTGAACACGTACAGCTGGCGTGCACAGGCCATGGCCCGGTAGCGCTGCACCGGCAACGGTTGGTGCTGGGCGTCCAGCGCTTCGTAGGGCAGGGCCATGTCGGCGTTCCAGCCCGGGCCTTGCCACAGCGGCACGATGCGTTCGGCGAAGTGCTGGTTGAAGCGGGCCAGTTCGGGCAGGGTGGGGCGGGGGTCGGACATTTGGGCGCTCGTCGCTGTCGGGCAGGGCGCCATGGTAGCAGAAGTGGGGTTTTCAGTAGCCTGGGTTGCCGAGCCCCTGCCAATGCCGCGCCCCGACAAAGATGAAGCGCAATTGCTGGGTGATCTTTTCCTGCGGCGTCAGGGCCTGTGGATAACCCGCTTCCGGGTTGTCGATAAGCTCGGGCAGGGTGGCGAACACGGTCTTCACCACCAGGTCGGCCATCACCGCAAGCGCGGCGCTGTCCAGGTGTTGCCAGCGCTTCATGCGCGCAAGGTCGGTGGCAAGGTCGTCGCTGATATCCTGGCGCAGGCGGGCAATGGCCTGGCGCACGGCCTGTGCACCGCCGTACTGCTCGCGGGCCAGGAACAGGAACTGCGCGCGGTGGGCGGCTACCACGTCGAGGAAGATGCGCACCGAGGCGTCGGTGATGCCGCCCAGTTCGAATTCGTTCTGGCGCACCAGGCGGATGGTCTGGCGGAAGGTGGTGTCGATTTCGGCGACAAGTGCCAGGCCCAGGGCGTCCATGTCGGAGAAATGCCGATAGAAGCCGGTCGGCACGATGCCAGCGGTTTTCGCCACTTCGCGCAGGCTGATACTGCCGAAACCACGGCCACTCTCCATGAGCAGGCAGGCGGCATCGAGCAGGGCCTGGCGGGTCTGTAGCTTCTGTTCGGCGCGCGGCAGCATGGTGCGGGCTTCTGTAACGGTCAGGCTGGGCACTCTAGATAAAAAAACAAAGCCCGGTCAATGGACCGGGCCTGGAGGGGAGCAAGCGTTGTGACAGAAGTTGTTCTTTTCGGCCATGGCGATCAGCTCACACGGCTGAGTTCAACCAGGCGATCCGAGCCACCTTCAGCGA
This sequence comes from Pseudomonas sp. GW823-FHT05G12, assembly GCF_058795575.1. Taxonomy (NCBI): domain Bacteria; kingdom Pseudomonadati; phylum Pseudomonadota; class Gammaproteobacteria; order Pseudomonadales; family Pseudomonadaceae; genus Pseudomonas; species Pseudomonas sp. GW823-FHT05G12. The sequence goes on along the minus strand of NZ_CM179501.1, from coordinate 5,408,479 downwards.
CACGGCCAGCTTGTTCGATCAGACGATCGGAGCCGCCTTCGGCAACACGGCCAGCTTGTTCGATCAGACGATCGGAGCCGCCTTCGGCAACACGGCCAGAACGTTCGATCAGGCGATCGGAGCCACCTTCGGCAACACGGCCAGAACGTTCGATCAGGCGATCGGAGCCACCTTCGGCAACACGGCCAGAACGTTCGATCAGGCGATCGGAGCCACCTTCAGCAACGCGGCCAGAACGTTCGATCAGGCGATCGGAGCCACCTTCGGCAACACGGCCAGAACGTTCGATCAGGCGATCGGAGCCGCCTTCAGCTACGGTGTTCAGCGGCTGGGCGATTTCGGCTGCGCTGGAGCGCGCTTCGGACGTCAGGTGTTGCTCGGACGCCGGCAGGGCGAAAGCGTTGGCGGCCAGAAGGGACAGGGTCAGGGTCAGCAGATGGCGTTTCATGATTTCGGTGCTCCTCTCGGGGGCTGGAAAGTGGGTACGAAGCCAATGCTACGCCGCGTAACGCCAGAGAGAAGTTCATACGGGTAATGGTAACAATCGACCATATTGATAGAGGGTTGCAGTGCCTCTATTCCGGACCTTGCAGCCATTCAGGCAACCACCGGCCCCTGTTGGCGGTGGGTAACATGTGCAGTCTGGCGCGACACATTCCTGAGCAAAGGGCCAGGAAAAACTTCGCTATCATGGCGCCATTGATAAAACCTCACGGGTTTTCATCAGTCGGAGTTATTGAGGCCATCGCAGCGCCTGTTTTCTGTCATGCCGCAAGGAGAATTACGCAATGACGCGTCCCGCCAGAATCCTCGTCTGGACCCTCGCCAGCCTGCTTACCGTGCTGGCGATCCTGGTGGTAGTAATTGCCACCTTCGACTGGAACCGCGTCAAGCCACTGCTCAACGAGAAGGTCTCCGAAGCCTTGCATCGGCCCTTCGCGATCAACGGCAACCTCGCCGTGCACTGGCGTACCGAGCCCGAAGAGGGCGGTTGGCGTGCCTGGGTGCCTTGGCCGCACTTCATTGCCGAAGACCTGACGCTGGGCAACCCCGAGTGGCTCAAGGAGCCGAAGATGGTCGGCCTTGAGCGCGTGGAGTTTCGCCTGGCGCCGCTGCCGCTGGTGTTCCAGCAGATCAGCATACCCCGCATCAACCTCACCAAGCCCACTGCCAGCCTCACTCGCCTGGCCGATGGCCGCGCCAACTGGGTCTTCGACTTCGGCCCCAAGGATGAAAACGCCGAACCTTCCAAATGGCAGCTGGACATCGGCGCCATCGGCTTTGACCAAGGCAACGTCAGCTTCGACGACCAGACCCTGAAAACCAGCATGAAGGTGCAGATCGACCCGCTTGGCAAACCAATCCCGTTCAGTGAAATTGTCGGCAAGGCCAGCGCCGAGAAGGCCGGCGGTGCGCAGGACTATGCCTTCGGCCTCAAGGCCCAGGGCCGCTACAAAGGCCAGCCAGTGTCCGGCACCGGCAAGATCGGTGGCCTGCTGGCCCTGCAGGACGCCAGCCAGCCGTTCCCGCTGCAGGCCGACGTGCGCATCGCCGACACCCATGTGGTGCTCGCCGGCACCCTCACCGACCCGCGCAACCTTGGTGCCCTCGACCTGCGCCTGCGTTTGTCGGGTGCCAGCCTGGGCAACCTCTACCCATTGACCGGCGTCACCTTGCCTGACACCCCGGCCTATTCCACCGACGGCCACCTACGCGCCAACCTGCAGGCGGCGCAAGGGGCGTCGTTCAATTACCAGGGCTTCAACGGCAAGATCGGCGACAGCGATATCCATGGGGACCTGGCCTTCGTTGCCAGCCAGCCACGGCCCAGACTGTCCGGCAACCTGGTATCGAACCAGTTGCTGTTCAAGGACCTGGCGCCGCTGATCGGTGCCGACTCCAATGCCGAACAGAAGGCCCGCGGCGGTGCCAGCAAGCAGCCTGCAGGCAAGGTGCTGCCAGTGGAGGCGTTTCGCACCGAGCGTTGGCGGGCAATGGACGCTGATGTCACCTTTGCTGGCAAGCGCATCGTGCACAGCGCGCAACTGCCGTTCACTGACCTGTCGGCCCATGTGGTGCTCGAAGACGGCCTGTTGCGCCTGGAGCCCCTGCGCTTTGGCGTGGCCGGCGGCAGCCTGGCCTCCAACATCCGCCTGGACGGGCGAAGCGTGCCCTTGCAGGGGCGCGCGAAGTTGACTGCGCGGGGCTTCAAGCTCAAGCAACTGTTCCCCACCTTTGCGCCAATGCAGACCAGCTTTGGTGAGCTCAATGGCGACGCCGACATCAGCGGCCGTGGCAACTCGGTAGCCGCCTTGCTGGGTACCGCCAATGGCGACCTGCGCATGCTGATCAACGATGGCGCCATCAGCCGTAGCCTGATGGAAATCGCCGGGTTGAACGTGGGCAACTATGTGGTCGGCAAGCTGTTTGGTGATGAGGACGTGAAGATCAACTGTGCGGCAGCCGATGTAGGCATCAAGGATGGCCTGGCGACTACGCGGCTGTTCATCTTCGATACAGAGAACGCGATCATCTACATCGACGGCACGGCGAATTTCGCTTCCGAGCAACTGGATTTGAACATCACCCCGGAATCGAAAGGGCTGCGGTTGTTCTCGCTGCGTTCCCCCCTGTATGTGCGCGGACCGTTCGCCAAGCCGAACGCCGGTGTGCAGGCAGTGCCGCTGGCGTTGCGTGGCGCAGGGATGGTTGCGCTTGGGGTGGTGGCAGGGCCGGCGGCGGGGTTGCTGGCGCTGATTGCGCCCAGCAGCGGGGATGACCCGAACCAGTGCACACCGTTGTTGCAGCAGATGAAGGCAGGCAAGGCGCCGGCGGCGGTGAAAGCGCGGAAATAGCAAGGGGCCGCTAAAGCGGCCCCTTGAGGGTGTCAGAAATCAAAGGCCTTGCAACAGGTCGGACATATCGTCCGCGTGCTCCTCTTCCTGCGCCAGGATGTCTTCGAAGATACGACGGGTAGTCGGGTCTTTATCCCCGATGTACTGAATGATCTCGCGGTAGCTGTCGATGGCAATGCGCTCTGCCACCAGGTCTTCCAGCACCATCTCTTTCAGCGAATTGCCGGCCACGTACTGGGCATGCGAGTTCTTGGTCAGGTTGTCGGGGTTGAAGTCCGGCTCCCCGCCCAATTGCACGATGCGTTCGGCCAGCTTGTCGGCATGTTCGGCTTCCTGGTTGGCATGTTCCAGAAACTCCTCGGCAGCCACACTGGCCTTGATGCCGCTGGCCATGAAGTAGTGGCGCTTGTAGCGCAGCACACAGACCAGCTCGGTGGCCAGCGATTCATTAAGCAGGCGCAGGATCTGTTCACGGTCGGCGTGGTAACCCTCGGTCACTGCGCCTTGCTCCACATGCTGGCGTGCACGCTCGCGCAGGGTTTTCACATCGGTCAGTTCAACATTGCTCATGGTTATCTCCAGCAGGGGTCAGGGTCGGGTCGGAACACAGGCTTACGCGCCATGCAGGGCGTCGCTGTCCTCCTGGCGTTGCTTGCAGGTCTTGAAGCCTTTGGCATCCACATGGCCGGTGGCATCGAAGCGCACGTAATAGGGCTGCTGCTTGCCGTCGTGGTTGAGGATGTAGTCGTTGCAGGTGCCCCCGTGCGGCAGGTCGATCACGCTCGACGGGCTGCCGCCAATGGCGATGACCTTCTGCATGGTCATACCGTTCTCCACCTGCTTGACCAGCGGCTCATCGCGGTAGGTGACGTAATCCACCGGGTTTTCCGGGCGGCTGCCGCAGGCGGCCAGGGTGGCGCTTGCCAGAAGGATTGCCAGGGTCTGCTTGTACATGGTCCCGCTCCTTGCAAAGGGTCTGTGTGGTTTTGAACCACAGCGCGCGCCAGGAGTTCGATTGCGATGGTCATCATGGCCGCTGTAGTGTTGGCCCGTCCTACACGCAAAGGAGCTGCGGCAATGCAGCAGGATTTGGCCACGCGATACCCGCTGGTGCTGGTGCCGGGCATGCTCGGGTTTGTCCGGATGGTGCTCTACCCCTACTGGTTCGGCATTGTGCCGGCCTTGCGCAAGGGCGGGGCGCAGGTGTTTCCGGTGCAGGTTTCGCCGCTGCATTCCAGCGAGGTACGCGGCGAGCAGTTGCTGGCGATCATCGAAGATATCTGCCAACGTACCGGCGTTGACAAGGTCAACCTCATCGGCCACAGCCAGGGCGCCCTGAGCGCGCGTTACGCAGCGGCCAAACAGCCGGGGCGGGTGGCGTCGGTCACCTCGGTGGCGGGGCCCAATCATGGCTCCGAGCTGGCCGACCACCTGGAACGCACCGCACCGGGCGATTCACCCCAGGGGCGCATCCTCAAGGCCCTGCTGCATGGGTTTGCCGTGCTGCTGGTGTGGCTGGAAACCGGCTGGCGTCGCGACCCGCTGCCGGTAGATGTGCACGCCTCGCACCAGTCGCTGACCAGCGCCGGGGTGGCACTGTTCAACCAGGCTTATCCACAGGGCCTGCCGCAAACCTGGGGTGGGGAAGGGGCCTATGAGGTCAATGGCGTCCGCTATTACTCCTGGTCTGGCACCTTGCAGCCCGGCCTGACAGACCAGGGGCGCAACCGCTTTGACGGCAGCAGCCGCTTCTGCCGCCTGTTCGCACGCAGTTTCATCAAGGAAAAGGGCCATTGCGACGGCATGGTCGGGCGTTTCAGTTCGCACCTGGGGCAGGTGATCGGCGACGATTACCCGCTCGATCACCTGGACATCGTCAACCAGTCGCTCGGTGCCGTGGGCAAAGGCGCGGAGCCTGTGCGGCTATTCACCGAACATGCTGCCCGGCTCAAGGCGGCGGGGCTTTAGCTCAAGTGCCTTGGCGGCGGATCGGCGTGGTCCAGCGTTCGGCCAGCACTACGCCGGCCAGGGTCAGCAAGCCGCCGACGAGGTGGTAACTGGCCAGTTGTTCGTCGAGCACCACGGCGGCGATCAGCGCAGTGACAAGCGGCAGCAAGTTGAAGAACAGTGTGGTGCGGCTGGGCCCCAGGCGGTGTACGGCCTGCATCCACACCAGCGGCGCGATCATCGAAGCCAGTACGCAGGCATACAGGACCAGGCCGATGTTGTGGCTGTTCAGGCCGGTCTTGTCTGACAGCAGGAACAGCGGTAGCAACACGACGATGGCCACCAACACCTGCAGGTACAGCAGCTGCATCGGCGGCAGGCGCAGCTGCCATTTCTTCAGCAGGAAGCTGTAGAGCGCGTAGGCCAAGGTTGCCACCAGCATCAACAGATCGCCGCTGTTCAGCCCTTGCTGCAGCAGGCTGGCGGGATGGCCGGCACTGACCACTTCAAGCACGCCGAAGAATGACACCACCGCGCCCAGCAGGGCACCGTAGCTCAGGCGCTGGCCCAGCCAGGCGATGGACAGCGCCAGTGACATCAGCGGCATCAGCGAGAGGATGATGCCCATGTTGGTGGCACTGGTGATGCCGGCGGCGAAGTAGGCCAGGCTCTGGTACATCGCCATGCCCAGCACGCCGAGCACGAACACCTTGGCCAGGTGCGGGCGGATGGCTGCGCGGTTGCGCCACACGGCAGGCAGCAGGAACGGCGTGAACAGCAAGGCGGCCAGCAACCAGCGGTAGAAGCCGATCTCTGCAGGGTGGATGGCACCGGCGGACATCTTGGTGACCACGGTGTTGCCGGCCCAGATGAGGATGGCGGTGAGGGGGAACAGGTAGTTCATGCAGCAGGGTACTCGCTGGGGGCTGGAATGGGGCTGCTTTGCAGCCCTTCGCGGGTGAACCCGCTCCTACGGGGGATACACAGGCCTGGAGGCTGGCGCAGATCCTGTGGGAGCGGGGAGCCCGCGAAGGCCTGCAAGGCAGGTCCTCGATAGGCCTGTATTATCGAATGTCTGTCTACAAGCCTATACTTCTATCCAGACAACCGACCCTGCAAAGCAGACAGCATGCCGCGTAAATACCTCGATATCCCCCAGTTCACCCAACTGCCGGCCCCGGTGTACTTCCGCCACGACGAGTTCGTTGCCGACACCCACAGCGCCGTGCATCAACACGCCTGGGGCCAGCTGAACTACACCGCCCACGGCGTGATGCAACTGGATGTGGCCGGCCAGCGCTTCCTGTCGCCGCCGCACTACGCCGTTTGGGTGCCGCCCGACACCGAGCACGGCTGCTACAACCCCCAGGCCATCGTCTACCGTTCTATCTATCTCGACCGCAGCCTGTGCGCAGCGCTGCCACCGCACCCGTGCAGCCTGATGATCAGTGACATCCTCAAGGCCATCCTCGGTGACTTCGCCCGGCGCAATCTGAAGGTGGCCGAGGACGAGCGTGACCAGCGCCTGGTACAGGTACTGCTTGACCAGTTGCTGCTGGCGCCCACCTTGGCCTGCTACCTGCCGTTTGCCCACAGCGATGGCTTGCGCCAGGTGCTCGACGCGCTCAGCGCCGAGCCGGGGGACAACCGCCCGCTGGCCGACTGGGCCGCACGCGTACACGTCAGCGAACGCACCCTGGCCCGCCAGTTTCTGCGCGAGCTGGGCATCAGCTTTGGCGAATGGCGCCTGCGCCTGCGTTTTCTGCGTGCCATAGAAGCGCTGGAAGCCGGCCTGCCCATTCAGGCCATCGCCTTCGACCTTGGCTACAGCAGCGCCTCGGCGTTCATCGCCATGTTCCAGCGCCAGGCCCGGTGTACGCCGGAGCAGTACCGCCGGCAGGCGCGGGCGGGGCGTTGAATATTCTTGGCTACACTCAGCTCGACCCCCGTGCATCGGGCGCGGAGCCAAGGAGACCACTCCATGAAAGTGCTGCAAATCCCGTTACTGGCGCTGGCGGTGTTGTTCAGTGCCCAAGGTTTCGCTGCCAATACCGCGCAGCAGGAAAAGATGAAAACCTGCAACGCCGACGCCACCGCCAAGGCCCTCAAGGGCGATGAACGCAAAGCGTTCATGAGCACCTGCCTGAAAAAGGATGTGCCCCAAACCCAGCAAGAGAAAATGAAGACCTGCAATGCTGACGCCACCACCAAAGCCCTGAAGGGGGACGAGCGCAAGGCCTTCATGAGCGATTGCCTGAAGAAGAAATGACCTGCGCCTATGCCTGCGCCGCCAAGGCTGGCAGACTGCGGCATTCCCGCTGTCTGCCGTCGAGGCTGTATGACCTTTACCCCCCGTCAGATCACCCTGGCCAGCCTGATCATCGTCATGGCTGGGCTGCTGCTGGCTTTGCCCCTGAAGTTGCTGCCCAGCCTGCTGGCCGGTCTGCTGGTGTTCGAACTGGTCAACATGCTGACCCCGCGCCTGCAACCGCTGCTTGCTGGCCAACGCGCGCGCTGGCTGGCCGTGGCGTTGCTCGGCACGCTGGTGGTCAGCACCCTGACACTGCTGATTGCCGGTGCCTTCAGCTTCCTGCTGCACGAGGCGGAAAACCCCGGCGCCTCGCTGGACAAGTTCATGGCCTTGGTCGAGCGAGCCCGCAGCCAGTTGCCCCCTTTCATCGAGGGCTACCTGCCTGCCAGTGCCGCAGAGTTCAAGGTGGCCATCGGCGACTGGATCAAGAGCCACCTGAGCGATTTGCAGCTGGTGGGCAAGGGCATGGCGCACATGTTCGTGACGATGCTCATCGGCATGATCCTCGGCGCCATCATCGCTTTGCAGCGCATTCCCGATATTTCCCGGCGCAAGCCCCTGGCGGCGGCGCTGTTCGAACGTCTTAGCCTGCTGGTGAAGGCGTTTCGCAACATCGTGTTCGCGCAAATCAAGATCTCGCTGCTCAACACGATCTTCACCGGCATTTTCCTGGCCGTGGTGATGCCACTGTTCGACGTACACCTGCCGCTGACCAAGACGCTGATCGTGCTGACCTTCCTGCTGGGCTTGCTGCCGGTGATCGGCAACCTGATGTCCAACACCTTGATCACCATCGTCGGCCTGTCGCTGTCGATCTGGGTGGCGGCAGCGGCGCTGGGTTACCTGGTCGTCATCCACAAGATCGAGTACTTCCTCAACGCGCGGATCGTGGGTGGGCAGATCAGTGCCAAGGCGTGGGAATTGCTGCTGGCGATGCTGGTATTCGAGGCGGCGTTCGGGCTGCCTGGTGTCGTGGCGGGGCCCATCTACTATGCCTATCTGAAGAGTGAGCTGAAGCGGGCGGAGCTGGTCTGATCATGTAGTGGCCTGTACCGGCCCTTTCGCGGGTAAACCCGCTCCTACAGGGGCCTGTGGCCAATCACCGATGTGTGTCCACCCCCGATCGGGCGTAGGAGCGGGTTTACCCGCGAATACGGTAGCGGCGGCAACGGTGAACGGCGGGTGGTAATTGGCCAGCAGGCCCGGCCTCTTCGCGGGTGAACCCGCTCCTACACGGCGGCCTGCGGCCAATCACCGATGTGTGTCCACCCCCGATCGGGCGTAGGAGCGGGTTTACCCGCGAATACGGTAGCGGCGGCAACGGTGAACGGCGAGTGGAGATTGGCCAGCAGGCCCGGCCTCTTCGCGGGTGAACCCGCTCCTACACGCGGCCTGCGGCCAATCACCGATGTGTGTCCACCCCCGATCGGGCGTAGGAGCGGGCTTACCCGCGAATACGGTAGCGGCGGCATCGGTGAACGGCGGGTGGAGATTGGCCAGCAGGCCCGGCCTCTTCGCGGGTAAACCCGCTCCTACACGGCGGCCTCCGGCCAACCCCCGATGTGTGCCCACCCCCGATCGGGCGTAGGAGCGGGTTTACCCGCGAATACGGTAGCGGCGGCAACGGTGAACGACTGGTGGAGATTGGCCAGCAGCCCCAGCCCGTTCGCGGCTACAGGCTAATCGACAAATCAGGCCGCGCCGTAACGCTTGCGCGCCTCGATGGCCAGCCCGCTACCAATGCTGCCAAAGATATTGCCTTCCACATGCCGTGCATTCGGCAGCATCGCCGAAACACTGTTGCGCAGCGCCGGAATGCCGCTGGAGCCACCGGTGAAGAACACCGTATCGACCTGGCCTTCGCTTATCCCAGCCTTGGCCAGCAGTTCGGTCACGCTACCGCGCACGCGCTCCAGCAGGCCTTCGATCGCCTCTTCGAACAGCGTGCGGGTCAGTTCCGCACTCAGATCGGGCTCGACGCGGCGCAGGTCGATGTGGCGGCTGTCATGCTCGGTCAGCTCGATCTTGCTGGCTTCCACTTCCATCGCCAGCCAGTGCCCGGCGCGCTGTTCGATCAATTTGAACAGGCGATCGATGCCGAAGCTGTCCTCGATGTCATAGCGCATGCCGCCCAGCGCCAACTGTGACTTCTGCGAATACAAGGCGTTGATGGTGTGCCAGGTGGCCAGGTTGAGGTGGTAGCTGGTCGGCATCAGCGCACCGCTCTTCATGCGGCTGCCATAGCCAAACAACGGCATCACGCCCTGAAGGCTCAGTTGCTTGTCGAAGTCGGTACCGCCAATGTGCACACCGCCGGTGGCGAGGATGTCGCTTTGGCGCTCGGCGACCAGATGGCGCTCGGGCGACAGGCGGATCAGGGTGAAGTCCGAGGTACCACCGCCGATGTCGACGATCAGCACCAGCTCTTCGCGGCTGATGCTCGACTCATAGTCGAAGGCCGCGGCAATCGGTTCGTACTGGAACGACACGTCCTTGAAGCCGATTTTGCGCGCCACTTCGGCCAAGGTGTCCTCGGCCTCCTGGTCGGCAGCCGGGTCTTCGTCGACGAAGAACACCGGGCGGCCCAGCACCACCTGGTCGAATTCTCGGCCAGCGGCCGCCTCAGCGCGCTTCTTGAGCTCGCCGATGAACATGCCCAGCAGGTCCTTGAACGGCAGGGCGCTGCCCAGCACGCTGGTGTCGTGCTTGATCAGCTTCGAGCCCAGCAGGCTTTTCAGCGAGCGCATCAGGCGGCCTTCGTAGCCTTCCAGGTACTCGTGCAGCGCCAGGCGGCCATACACCGGGCGCCGCTCTTCGATATTGAAGAACACCACCGAGGGCAAGGTGATCTTGCCGTCTTCCAGGGCAATCAGCGACTCGACGCCAGGCCGATGCCAACCGACTGTGGAGTTGGAGGTGCCAAAGTCGATGCCCAGGGCGCGGGCCGGGGATACGTCAGACATGGGAAATGGGCTTCCGGAGGCAAAACGGCCGCGCAGTGTATGCCAGTTGGCTACAGAATCAAGACCAGTCGTCTGCCTTGAGGCAAACCCAAGTCGGTCTTGAAAGGCTATGCTTGACCCCTATCTTCAGTTGCAACATGCACATTCACATTGGTGATCCATAAATGGACTTCAAAGACTATTACAAGATACTCGGCGTAGAGCCCACTGCGGACGACAAGGCGATCAAGGCCGCGTACCGCAAACTGGCGCGCAAGTATCACCCGGATGTCAGCAAGGAGCGCGACGCCGAGGAAAAATTCAAGGAGGCCAACGAGGCCTATGAGGTGCTGGGCGACGCGCAGAAACGTGCCGAGTTCGATGAAATCCGCAAGTACGGCGGCCAGCATGGCCGGCCGTTCCAGGCACCACCGGGTTGGGAAAGCCGCGGTGGCGGCGGCTTCGAAGGCGGCGACTTCTCCGACTTCTTCAGCTCGATCTTCGGTGGGCGCAGTGCTGGTGGCAACCCCTTCGGTGGCGCCCGGCAGCAGCAACGCAGTGCTGGCAGGCGGGGGCAGGACGTGGAGCTTGAACTGGCAGTGTTCCTTGAAGAGACCCTGAGCAAGGAGTCCAAGCAGATCAGCTTCCAGGTGCCGCAAACCAATGCCATGGGCCAGCGCACCGGCTTCACCACCAAGACCTTGAACGTGAGGATTCCGGCTGGGGTGACCGACGGCGAGCGCATCCGCCTCAAGGGCCAGGGCGCGCCCGGCAGCGGTGGCGGGGCCAACGGTGACCTGTTCCTGACCATCCGCATGGCACCGCACCCGCTGTTCGATGTCGAAGGTCATGACCTGATCATCACTGTGCCGTTGGCACCGTGGGAGGCGGCCTTGGGCGCCAAGGTGGCGGTTCCGACCCTGGATGGCAAGATCAACCTGACCATCCGTCCTGACAGCCAGAGCGGCCAGCGCCTGCGTGTACCGGGCAAGGGCCTGGCGAACAAGCAGGGAGAGCGCGGCAACCTTTATGCGCAGCTCAAGGTGGTCATGCCACCCGCGTCGGACGAATCTGCCCGCGAACTCTGGACCAAGCTTTCCGAGAAAGCTGCGTTCAACCCGAGGACACAATGGAGTAAGTGATCATGAGCAGCACCCTGATCGTTCAACTGGACATGCGTACCCTGTGTCAGGAAGCCGATGTCACGGCTGAATGCGTGATCGAAATCGTCGAGCACGGCATTGTCGAACCTTCTGGGCGAACGCCGGAGGACTGGCTGTTTGACGATCAGGCGCCGTTGGTGACCAAACGAGCGGTAAAGCTGCACCAGGAGCTGGAACTGGAGTGGGAAGGGGTGGCGCTGGCGCTGGAGCTGTTGCAGGAAGTGCAGCAGTTGCGCAGTGAGAACAGCATGCTGAAGCAGCGGCTGGGCCGGTTTATCCAGATGTAGGTGGCCTTGCCGGCATCTGTGGAAGCGGCCTTGTGTCGCGATGGGCTGCTTTGCAGCCCCAGATCTTTGCTCCACCGCAAAATTGCCGGGGCTGCTTTGCAGCCCTTTCGCGATGCTCACACAATGGACCGCATTTCAGGTCGGTTCGGCGCCCGGGTTCAGCACCAGTTGCATGAAGGTCAGATCAAGCCAGCGGCCAAACTTTACCCCCACCTGCGGCATCTGGCCGGTCACCACGAAGCCCAGCCGCTCATGCAGGCGCACCGAAGCTGCATTGCCACGCTCGATCGCTGCCACCATCACATGCTTGCCACATCCGCGCGCGCGTTCGACCAGTGCCGCCATCAACACCGGCCCGAGCCCTTTGCCACGCTGGTCGTTGCGCACGTACACCGAGTGCTCAACGGTCAGGCGAAAGCCCTCGAAAGGCCGCCAGTCGCCAAACGAGGCATACCCCAGCACGCCGGTTTCATCGACCGCCACCAGAATCGGGTAGCCCTGCTGCGCACGCGCTTCAAACCAGGCCTGGCGGTTGTCGAGGTCCACCGGGGTTTCGTTCCAGATCGCCGTGGTGTTGAGCACCGCGTCGTTGTAGATGTCGAGTATGCCTGGCACATCGGTGGGCCGGGCATCGCGGATTTCGTAGCTCATGACAGCGTCTCGCAAGGTCGTTGCTCGCAGATTAAATGGTTACCAGCCCGCGTACACCTTCGGCTTGCATGTTTTCGCCGCGACCGCGCTGGATGATTTCGCCACGGGCCATGACCAGGTACTGGTCAGCCAGCGCTTCGGCAAAGTCGTAGAACTGCTCCACCAGCAAAATCGCCATGTCGCCACGCTCGGCCAGGCGGCGGATGACCGCGCCGATTTCCTTGATCACCGAGGGCTGGATGCCCTCGGTCGGCTCGTCGAGAATCAGCAGGCGCGGGCGGCTGGCGAGGGCGCGGCCGATGGCCAGCTGTTGCTGCTGGCCGCCAGACAGGTCGCCACCGCGGCGCTGTTTCATCTGCTCCAGCACAGGGAACAGTTCGTAGATGAAGGCCGGGACCTCGCGGGCTTCACGGGCGGGGAAGCGCGACAGGCCCATCAGCAGGTTTTCCTCGACGGTCAGGCGCGGGAAGATCTCGCGGCCCTGGGGCACGTAGGCGATGCCGGCCTGCACCCGTTGCTGTGGTTTGAACGCGGTGATCGGCTTGCCTTCCCATTCGATGCTGCCGTCGCGAGCGGGCACCAGGCCCATCAGGCAGCGCAGCAAGGTGGTCTTGCCCACGCCGTTGCGGCCCAGCAGGCAGGTCACTTCGCCGACCTTGGCTTCGAAGGACAGGCCGCGCAGGATGTGGCTGCCGCCGTAGTACTGGTGCAGAGTGTCGATCTTGAGCATGTGAGAGTTCCTGAAAGGGATGCTGTGCCTGTGCCGGCCTCTTCGCGGGCAAGCCCGCTCCTACGACGGGAACCGCCCCATGGCATTACGCCCACTGTAGGAACGGGTTTACCCGCGAAGAGGCCGGCACAGGCGCCAAAAATTCAAATCCGGTCAGCGGCCCAGGTACACCTCGACCACCCGCTCATCTGCCTGCACCTGCTCCAGCGAGCCTTCCGCCAGCACGCTCCCCTGGTGCAGCACGGTCACATGGTCGGCAATGCTGCCGACGAAGCCCATGTCATGTTCCACCACCATCAGCGAATGCTTGCCGGCCAGGCCCTTGAACAGCTCGGCGGTAAACTCGGTCTCGGCATCAGTCATGCCGGCCACCGGTTCATCCAGCAGCAGCAGCTGCGGCTCCTGCACCAGCAGCATGCCGATCTCCAGAAACTGCTTCTGCCCATGGGACAGCAAGCCGGCCTGGCGCTGGGCCAGCGGCAGCAGGCGCAAGGTGGTCAGCACGTCCTCGATGCGCTGGCGCTGGTCACCGCTCAGGCGCGCGGCCAGGCTGGCCCACACCGACTTGTCGGTCTTCAGCGCCAGCTCCAGGTTCTCGAACACGGTCAGCGCTTCGAACACTGTGGGCTTCTGGAACTTGCGGCCAATGCCGGCCTGGGCGATCTGGTATTCGCTCATGCGGGTCAGGTCGAGGGTATCGCCGAAGTAAGCCGTGCCGCTGTCGGGGCGGGTCTTGCCGGTGATTACGTCCATCATCGTGGTCTTGCCGGCGCCGTTGGGGCCGATGATGCAGCGCAGCTCGCCCACCCCGATGTACAGGTTCAGCGTGTTGAGCGCCTTGAAACCATCGAAGCTGACGCTGATGTCTTCAAGGCTCAGCACCGTACCGTGGCGGGTATCCAGGCCGGCCTTGCGGCTTTGGCCCAGGCCGATGGCATCGCGCCCGGCACCGAGGTTGTCGAATACCGGTTCCAGCATGAATTCCGGGTGGACTGGGGGCACGCCTCTCATGGCTGGCTCCTTTTCTTCAACAGGCCGACCACGCCCTTGGGCAGGTACAGGGTAACGAGGATGAACAACGCGCCGAGGAAGAACAGCCAGAACTCGGGGAAGGCCACGGTGAACCAGCTTTTCATGCCGTTGACCAGGCCGGCACCGAGCAGCGGGCCGATCAGCGTGCCGCGCCCGCCCAAGGCTACCCAGACGGCGGCTTCGATCGAGTTGGTCGGCGACATCTCGCTGGGGTTGATGATGCCCACCTGCGGCACGTACAGCGCACCGGCCAGGCCGCACAGCACGGCGCTCAGTACCCACACCAGCAGCTTGAAGCCGCGCGGGTCGTAGCCACAGAACATCATGCGGTTTTCAGCGTCACGCACGGCGGTGAGCAGGCGGCCGAACTTGCTGCGGGTCAGGCGCCAGCACAGGTACAGGCTGGCCAGCAGCAGGCCCACGGTCAGCAGGAACAACACCGCGCGGGTGCCCTGGGCTGCAATGTCGAAGCCGAGGATGGTGCGGAAGCTGGTGAAGCCGTTGTTGCCGCCGAAGCCGGTTTCGTTGCGGAAGAACAGCAGCATGCCGGCAAAGGTCAGGGCCTGGGTCATGATCGAGAAGTACACGCCCTTGATCCGCGAGCGGAAAGCGAACCAGCCGAACACCAGCGCCAGCAGCCCGGGCGCCAGCACCACCAGGCACAGGGCCCAGGCGAAATGCTGGGTACCGGCCCAGTACCAGGGCAGCTCGGTCCACGACAGGAAGGTCATGAACCCGGGCAGGCCGTCGCCGGCGGCCTGCCGCATCAGGTACATGCCCATGGCATAGCCGCCCAGGGCGAAGAACAGGCCATGGCCCAGGGACAACAGCCCGGCATAGCCCCAGACCAGGTCCAGGGCCAGGGCGACGATGGCGTAACAGAGAATCTTGCCGACCAGGGTCAGGGTGTAGGCCGACACGTGCAGGGCATGATCTGCCGGCAGCAGTGAGCACAGTGGCAAAGCCACCAGCAGCAGGACGACGACGGCACCGATGGCAAGGGTCAGGCGTGGGCCGGCCTTTTGCGTAGCAGTGACAAGCAGTGGCTGGTTCATCAGTCGATTACCCGTCCCTTGAGGGCGAACAGGCCTTGCGGGCGTTTCTGGATGAACAGAATGATCAACGCAAGGATGAGGATCTTGCCGAGTACGGCACCGATCTGCGGCTCCAGCAGCTTGTTGGCGATGCCCAGGCCGAACGCGGCCCAGAGGCTACCGGCCAGCTGCCCGACGCCGCCGAGTACCACCACCAGGAACGAATCGATGATGTAGCTTTGGCCCAGGTCCGGGCCGACATTGCCCACCTGGCTTAAAGCCACGCCACCGAGCCCGGCGATGCCCGAGCCAAGGCCAAAGGCGAGCATGTCGACGCGCCCGGTGGACACGCCGCAGCAGGCGGCCATGTTGCGGTTCTGGGTGACTGCGCGCACGTTCAGACCCAACCGGGTACGGTTGAGCAGCAGCCAGGTGAGCAGCACCACGGCCAGGGCGAAGCCGATGATGACCAGGCGGTTGTATGGCAGCACCAGGTTGGGCAGCAGCTGGATGCCGCCGGACAGCCAGGCCGGGTTGCTCACCTCGACGTTCTGCGCGCCGAACAGCAGGCGGATGGCCTGGATCAGGATCAGGCTGATGCCCCAGGTGGCCAGCAGGGTTTCCAGTGGGCGGCCGTACAGGTGGCGGATCACCGTGCGCTCCAGCGCCATGCCTACCCCGGCACTGACGGCGAAGGCCACCGGCAGGGCAATCAGCGGGTAGAACTCGATGGCGCCTGGGGCGAAGCGCTGCAGCAGTACCTGGACCATGTAGGTGCTGTAGGCGCCGAGCATCAACATCTCGCCATGGGCCATGTTGATCACCCCGAGCAGGCCGAAGGTGATCGCAAGGCCCAGCGCTGCCAGCAGCAGGACCGAACCCAGCGACAGGCCGCTGAAGGCCTGGCCGAGCAGTTCGCCTACCAGCAGTTTGCGTTTGACCTGGGCCAGGCTCGTTTCGGCGGCTGTGCGCACGCCCGGGTCTAGTTCTGCATCGGGCTGCAGCAGGGCTTCGAGGCGGGTGCGGGCCAGCGGGTCGCCGGTTTCACCCAGCAGGCGCACGGCGGCCAGGCGTACCGCAGGCTCGCTGGCGCCCAGCTGCAGGTTGGCCAGGGCCAGACCGAGGGCGGCCTGTACGGCGGCGTCCGGCTCGGCGGCGAAGCGCCGGTCGAGGAAGGCCATTTGCGCGGGTTGTGCGCTTTTCTGTAGTTGCTGGGCTGCGGCCAGGCGGGTTTCGCTGTTGTCGCTGAGCAACTGGTGGCTGGCCAGGGCGTTGTCGATCAGGCCGCGCAGGCGGTTGTTCAGGCGCACCTTGCGCGTGTCATCGGTGGCGATGCGGCCTTGGCGCAGGTTTTCCA
This sequence comes from Pseudomonas sp. GW823-FHT05G12, assembly GCF_058795575.1. Classification (NCBI taxonomy): domain Bacteria; kingdom Pseudomonadati; phylum Pseudomonadota; class Gammaproteobacteria; order Pseudomonadales; family Pseudomonadaceae; genus Pseudomonas; species Pseudomonas sp. GW823-FHT05G12. Next base: position 5,392,170 of record NZ_CM179501.1, on the reverse strand, counting down.
GCAGTGGCAGGCGCGCGGCATCGGGTTGTGCTGCCCAGCCTTCGAGCAGGCCGGCCTGCTCGGCGGGCTTGGCGGTGAGAAAGAATTCGCCCTCGCTGGCGTGGGTTGCCAGGGGGATTAGCAGCAGGAGGGTGAGCAGGAGTCTGAGCATGCGGGCAATCCTGGAAATCGGTGTTGGATTCTTCGCGGGTAAACCCGCTCCTACACAGAGACGGTGCAAGGTTTGAAACCTGTGCGGTCCTTGTAGGAGCGGGTTCACCCGCGAATGGGCTGCAAAGCAGCCCCATGCACTCAGTTACCTTTCACGGCGTAATCTGGCCGCTTGTCATTGCCCGGAATGAACGGGCTCCATGGCTGCGCCCGCAGTGGCTGCTCGGTTTCCCACACCACGCTGAACTGCCCGTCATCCTGAATCTCGCCGATCATCACCGGCTTGTGCAGGTGGTGGTTGGTCTTGTCCATGGTCAGGGTGAAGCCCGACGGTGCTTCGAAGCTCTGCCCGGCCAGTGCTTCGCGGACCTTGTCGACGTCGGTGGACTTGGCTTTCTCCACCGCTTGTGCCCACATGTGGATGCCTACATAGGTGGCTTCCATGGGGTCGTTGGTCACGGCCTTGTCGGCACCCGGCAGGCCCTTGGCCTTGGCGTAGGCCTTCCAGTCGGCGACGAATTTCTGGTTGACCGGGTTATCCACCGATTCGAAGTAGTTCCATGCCGCCAGGTGGCCTACCAGCGGTTTGGTGTCGATGCCGCGCAGTTCCTCCTCGCCCACCGAGAAGGCCACCACCGGCACGTCGGTGGCCTTCAGGCCCTGGTTGGCCAGTTCCTTGTAGAAGGGCACGTTGGAGTCACCATTGACTGTGGAAATGACCGCGGTCTTGCCGCCGGCGGAGAACTTTTTGATGCTGGCGACAATGGTCTGGTAATCAGCGTGGCCAAACGGCGTGTACACCTCTTCGATGTCCTTGTCGGCCACGCCTTTGCTGTGCAGGAATGCGCGCAGGATCTTGTTGGTGGTGCGCGGGTAGACGTAGTCGGTGCCCAACAGGAAGAAGCGCTTGGCGCTGCCGCCGTCCTCGCTCATCAGGTATTCCACGGCCGGGATGGCTTGCTGGTTCGGGGCGGCGCCTGTGTAGAACACGTTCGGCGACATCTCTTCGCCCTCATACTGCACCGGGTAGAACAGCAGGCCGTTGAGTTCTTCGAACACCGGCAGAACAGACTTGCGCGACACGGATGTCCAGCAGCCGAACACCACGGCCACTTTGTCCTGGGTCAGCAGTTGACGGCTCTTTTCAGCGAACAGCGGCCAGTTGGACGCCGGGTCGACCACCACCGGTTCCAGCATCTTGCCGTTCACGCCACCCTTGGCGTTGATCTGCTCGATGGTCATCAGCGCCATGTCCTTGAGCGATGTCTCGGAAATGGCCATGGTCCCGGAAAGCGAATGCAGGATACCGACCTTGATGGTCTCGGCGGCCTGGATACTCCAGCTCAGGCCCATCGCCGCGATCGATGCGCTGAGGGTAAGGGCCTTGATCAGACTGCGACGCTTCATGTGCTCTCTCCGCTGAGTTTTTTATGGTGTTGGGCAAGCGGGGAGGGCGTTGCAAGGGCTGTGCCTAGTGGCGAAAGGTACGGTTTAGAGGGGTTGTGCGAGGTGTTGGGGCGTTGGTTGGATCCAGGTTGGTGCCTGATGGATTTGTGTGCACAGGATTGGGGCCGCGGTGCGGCCCATCGCGACACAAGGCTGTTCCCACAGCGGACGGCGTACACCGTTGCCTTCGTGGGAACAGCCCCCGAGGCGATCAGCCGTTATGCACAGCCGTGCGGGGATGGCGCCTGCTGCGTACGAGCTGGTAGGTCACCGCCAGCACGACAAACCAGATCGGCGTTACCACCAGCGCTGAACGCGTATCCGCCTCCAGGCTCAGCAACACCAGGATGAACGCAAAGAACGACAGGCACACGTAGCACATGAAGCGCCCGCCCGGCATCTTGTAGTTCGACGCCTGATGCAGCGCCGCGCGGTCTTTGCGGTACTTCAGGTATGACAGCAGGATCAGCGTCCACACGAACATGAACAGTACCGCCGACACGGTGGTGACCAAGGTGAATGCCTCGACCACGTTTGGCACCAGGTAGATCAGCACCGCACCGAGCAACAGGCAGGTACACGAGAAGTACAGGCCGTTGGCCGGCACCGAACGGCTGGACAGCTTCTCGAAGGCCTTGGGCGCGTCACCTTCCTGCGACAGGCCGTAGAGCATGCGGCTGGTGGAGAACACGCCGCTGTTGGCCGACGAAGCCGCCGAGGTCAGCACCACGAAGTTGATGATGCTGGCCGCCGCCGGCAGGCCTGCCAGCACGAACAACTCAACGAACGGGCTTTTGCCGGGCACCACATCGCGCCACGGGGTCACGGCCATGATCGCGATCAGCGCCAGCACATAGAACACGATGATACGGACCGGGATCGAGTTGATCGCCCGCGGCAGGGTGCGTTCCGGGTTCTTCGCTTCGGCGGCGGTGGTACCCACCAGCTCGATGCCGACGAAGGCGAACACGGCGATCTGGAAACCGGCGAAGAAGCCCATCAGGCCATTGGGAAACATGCCGCCGTCATTCCACAGGTTGGCCAGCTGGGCGGTGCGCCCGCTGGGCGAGGTGAAGCCGGTGATGACCATGTACAGGCCGGTAGCGACCAGGCCGAGGATGGCAACGATCTTGACCAGGGCGAACCAGAACTCCATTTCGCCGAACATTTTCACGGTGACCAGGTTCAGCGACAGCAGCAGCCCTACGCAGGTCAGCGCCGGTATCCACTGCGGCAGGTCGGGGAACCAGAACTGGGTGTAGGCGGCGATCGCGACCACGTCGGCAATGCCGGTGACCACCCAGCAGAACCAGTAGGTCCAGCCAGTAAAGTAGCCGGCCCAGGGGCCGAGCAGGTCGGCGGAAAAGTCGATGAACGATTTGTAGTTCAGGTTCGACAGCAGCAGTTCGCCCATGGCGCGCATGACGAAGAACAGCATGAAGCCGATAATCATGTAGACGAAGATGATCGATGGCCCGGCCAGGCTGATGGTCTTGCCTGAGCCCATGAACAGACCGGTACCGATCGCGCCGCCGATGGCGATCAGCTGGATGTGGCGGTTGGTCAGGTTGCGTTGCAGGTGCGGTTCATCTGTCGCTATGGGTGAGGTTTGCGTCATAGGCTGCAGTCTTCTTGTCAGAGGTAGCCGGCTAGGCTAACACGCGCGTTCCAGATCGGGGCGCGACAGATCGACTCTGCATTTTCGGCTCAGCATTTCGCCTGTACCGGCCTCTTCGCGGGTAAACCCGCTCCTACAAAGGAACACGGTCCCCTGTAGGAGCGGGTTTACCCGCGAAAAGGCCAGCACAGGCAACACAAGGCTCAAGCGCTGGCCAAGACCCGGCGGCGCCTCACCACCAAACTATCCACCCCCCACATCACCACCATCGACACCCCCACCAGCGGGAACATCACCCCCAGCACCAGCATCACGGCCACCGCCGCCTTCCAGCGTGGCAGGTCATGACGCAGAGGCGGTACGCCCAGGCCGCCTTCAGGCCGGCGCTTCCACCACATCACCAGCCCGCTCACCGACCCCAGCAGAATCATCAGGCACACCAGCAGGATGATGATCTGGTTCAGCGCCCCGAACATCTTGCCTTCGTGCAGCATCACGCCCAGCTCGGTGGCGCGGGCGACCGGGCTGTAGTCGTGCCAGCGCACATCGGCCAGAACCTTGCCGGTGTATTGGTCGACATGCAGGGTGGCGTCGTTGCGCGGGTTGTCGGCGAACACGGCAATGGTGAACACCCCGTCGGCAGTGGTGGGCAGGGTAATGCTGTAGCCCGGCTCGACCTGACGCGAAGTGGCAATGTCTTCGACCTGCTGCACGCTCACCTGGGGCGCTGCGGGCATGTCCGACATCATGTGGTGCCCGGCGTGCTCGGCGTGTGCACCGGACTGTGGCATCGGCGTGTTTTCCATGGCCCAGGGCACGGTCTGGCGGTGTGCGCTGTTCAACTCACGCGCCTGCTGGTCCGACTTGGGCACGTCGTTCCACATGGCTGCCGGGAAGCGGTTCCACAAATCAGCGTACTGCTTGCCCCACAAGCCGGTCCAGGTCATGCCGCTGACCAGCATCAACAACAGCAAGGCCGAACCCCAGAAACCGGTTACCGCGTGCAGGTCTCGCCAGAACAGCCGGCCGCGCGCCGACAGCCGCGGCCAAAGCACGCCAGCGCCACTGCGCCCGCGCGGCCACCACAGGTACAGGCCCGATACCACCAGCACGATGCCCCAGCCCGCTGCCAGTTCCACCAGCCGGTCACCGACCGTGCCGACCATCAGCTCGCCATGCAGGGCGCGGGCGATGGCCTGCAGGTTCTGCTTGCCGTCCTGTTCGCCGAGGACCTTGCCGCTGTATGGGTCGACGAACACGTTCAGTTCGCGCCCGCCGTCATGCACCACGAACTGCGCACTGCGCTCGGCGTTCAGTGGCGGCAAGTACTGGGCGATGTGGCCCTTTGGGTAGGCCTGGCGCACTTCAGCCAGCATCGTGTCTGCACCCTGCCGGTGCTGGCCGGCCTCGACCACCATCAGGTCGCGGTACAGCAGCGGGTCGAGCTGGGGCTTGAACAAGTAGATGATCCCGGTGATTGCCAACAGGATCATGAATGGGGCCACGAACAGCCCCGCATAAAAATGCCAACGCCAGGCCAGGTTATAGAAAGAGACGCGTGTTCCTCTCATGGGAACCTCCTTTTTGACCAGCTGAAGGGCGCAACCGAAGCTGCGCCCGTTGTTGTCAGAAGCTGAAGTCGACCTTGGTCCAGAAGGTCCTGCCTGGCTCGTTGACCGGTTGTGGATCTGTAGCCGGGTAGCCGAACCCGGCGTTCCCGGCCAGGTTCAAGTGCTCGGCGTAGGTTTTGTCGAACAGGTTGTCGACCCCTGCGCTGAGCTTGAGGTTGTTGTTCACCTTGTAGGCGCCGTTCAGGGAGAACACGCCGAAGCCGGCGCTCTTGTCGTAGTCCTTGCCGACGACGTTCCCTTGGTTTTCGGCAATGCGGTTCTGCGCCGCCACCAGCCGCCACAGTGCGCCGACGCTCCACACGTCGCGGCTGTAGGTCAGGCCCAGGCGGCTTTCCAGGGGAGGCATTTGAGGTAGCGCCTTGCCGTCACTGCTGTTCTTGCCCCAAGCGTAGGCAAGTGTAGCGTCGGCCTTCCAGTTGTTAGTCAGCTGGTAGGCGGCGCCCAGTTCGCCGCCCATGATGCGGGCGTCGATGTTCTGCGCCTGGGAGGTGCTCATGCCCATCATGCCGGTGCGGTAGTCGAACAGGATGTAGTCGCGAATCTGCCCGACATAGCCCGAAGCCCAGGCCTCCAGGCGCTCGGTGCGGTACTGGATGCCGAAGTCGAGCTGGGTGGTTTTCTCTGGCTTGATGCCGTCGAAGGCGTTGGCTGCCCCGGCGGATGCCAGCTTGGGTGAGAACAGCTCCCAGTAGTCGGGGAAGCGCTGGGCGTGGCCGAGGCCGATGTAGGTGGTGGCCGGGATGGCTGCCAGGTCGTGCTCGTAGCGGATGAAACCGCTCGGCAAGGTGTCGGCACGGGTGTCGCCTTCGGTGGCGCTGGTTTTGCGGAAGTCACGCGCCGAGGCGCGGTCCAGGCGGGCGCCGGTAATCAAGCGGTCCTCACCGCTGACGTACCAGGTCAGTTCGCTGAAGGCGCCGTAGTTGTGGAAGTCGGCGTCCTTGGTCCAGGCCTGGCCCTTGTGTGCGTCCACACCCATACCGCCACGCTGGCGATGTTCGTTGGTTTGCGCGTCAATCCCGCTGATCAGCTGCACGTCGGCCCAGCGCCAGGTGGCTTTGATGCGTGCACCCATGGTGCGGCGGTCGACGTTGCTGACCATCGGCATGCCCATCATGCCGCTACCCGACGGCGTGCGCAGGCTGTAGTTGTCCATCACATGGTCGGCGTAGTTGTAGTAGACCTGCGCCTCGACCTTGTCGAGCACCTCGCCGAGGTTGGACTTTTCAAAGCGCAGGCCCAGGCTTTCGCGCTTGAACTGCGAGCCGTCCATGCCGCGCCCGGCGTAGCGGGCTTCGCCGTCACCCTTGCCGGCAGTCAGTTCCAGCAAGGTGTCCTGGTCGGGTGTCCAGCCGAGGGCGACATCACCGTTCCACTTTTCCCAGCGCGACGGCACGGTGTTGTCGTTGCCGTCGTGGTAGTCGTCCGAGCGTGACTGGTTGCCGACGAAGCGGGCATAGCCCTGACTGTTGCCGGCCGCGGCATCCAGCACCTTGTCGAAGCGGCCGTTGGAGCCGGCCAGCAGGCTTGCGTTGACGCGGCTGCCGAGGGTGCCGAATTTCTCCGGTTCGCGCTCGAAGAGGATGGTGCCGGCCGAGCCGCCGGGCCCCCAGATGACGCTCTGCGGGCCTTTGATCACGGTCAGGCGGTCGTAGGTTTCTGGCGAGATATAGGACGTGGGCGCGTCCATGCGATTGGGGCATGCTCCAAGCATCAAGCCGCCGTTGGTGAGGATGTTCAGGCGCGAGCCGAACATGCCGCGCAATACCGGGTCGCCGTTGGTACCGCCAGCACGGATTGCCGAGAAGCCGGGGATGGTCTTCAGGTAGTCGGCGCCGTCGCTGGCCGGCACTGGCTGGCGCGGGTCTTTCGGGTTGGTGACCACAGTCAGCGGCGAACTCGGGGCCACGGCGGTGATCACCGTCGGGCTCAACTCGGGTGCGTCGTGCACATGGTCTTCATGGCCAGGGTCGGCGGCCAGGGCCATGGGCGCGAGCAGCGAGCCGCACAGGGCGGCGATGGTCCCACGCAGGGACAAGGCAAAAACAGGGGTGCAGCCTGACATAATGATTCCAGTCGATCAGTCATGAGTCAGCGCGAAGCCTCCTGGCTTCGTGCGCAAGATGTGGTTTCAGACGTTGATCGAAGAAGGCGGGGCGCGGCTGCGCGCACCAGGGAATACAGCCTGCCGGGCATGGCCCTGGTGCGTTGGCGCAAGCAGGTGGGTGGTGGGGACGATGCTGCCGGCGCTGAGCGGGCTGAGGGCCTGGGGCAGGGCCGGGCAGTTGAACAACAGGCTGCAGTAACCGCACTTTTCCCACATCACATGCAACTGGCCATCGCCGCCGTGGCCGTGATGGGCGTCGCCGCCATGCTGATGGGCAGCCGCCATCGGCATGTCCATCGGCATGTTCATGCCCGCGTGGTGGTCCATCGGCATCGACTGGGAAATCAGCGGGCCGATGAAGATCATCCACATGGCGAACAGGCTCAGCCATCCGCCACCGGCGCGCCTGAGGTCAGGGCGGGTGGTACGGCCGATGCTGTGGCGCGGCAGGCTCATGGCGCGTGCCTGTCAGCAGGTATCAGTGCGCGTGTTCGTGGGCTTGCGGCTGGTCCGCAGGCGCCTGCTTCTGCACGGCCACTTCGACGGTGATGTCGCCGGCCTTTTCGAAGTGCAGGGTCAACGGGAAGCGTTTGCCGTCGCTGAGCAGGCTGCGGTCCTTGGGCTGCATCAGCATCACGTGGTAGGCGCCAGGGGCGAAGGTCAGGTCCTTGCCGGCAGGCACTACCACGCTGGGCACCTGTTGCATCTTCATGGCGCCAGTGGCGCTCATGGCATGCTCGTGCAGTTGCGCGTCATCGCTGATGGGGCTGTCGACGCTGAGCAGGCGGTCATCAGCCTGGCCATTGTTGTGTACCACGAAATACGCGGCGACGTTAGGCGCGTTGGGTGGCAACTGCAGCGACCACGGGTGGGCAATGTGCAGGTCACCCACGCTGTATTCGTGGGCATTGGCAAAGGCGCCAGGCAGCAGCAGGGCGGCCATGACGAGGGCGTGCTTGAGCATGGTGAATCTCCGTTTCCGTTCTGGTTCAGGCAGACAGCATGATGAACTCAGGCTAGTGGAGAGGCACGAGGGTTTAGCCCAGGCCAGAGCTGGCGGGGCGTGGGTGTGTACTTGGCAGGTGGCGGCAGCAGCCCGCTGAGCAGTGTCGGCGGGTTGTGCAACTGTGGCGGGTAGCCGGGCAGGGCCAGCAGCGGCACAGCACCGGAGCAGCACCAGCAGTTCATCATGCCGACGCTGTCGTCACTTTGCGGGCCGAGGTCGATCTTGGCCAGGGCCTGAACGTCGACGTTGGCCTTGTTGGCCATGCTGGAACAGAAAGCCCCCCACAGCAGCTGCTCGGCCGTGCCCTTGGGCGCAGCAGAAGACAGCGGCATGGCCAGCAGGTTGAACAGCACTGCAAGGCAGGCTATCCAGGCAATGTGCCGACGTGGGGGCATGGAGAGATCCGGTCAGGAATCGTGGTGGCTATTGTACGGCGGAGTATAGGTAAAAATGCCGGGGTGCGGTGAAGTGACGCAGGGGCCGGGTATCGGGGCTGCGCAGCAGCCCCTGGCATGCTCAAACCTTGCCACGCCCCATCAAACCACGCACGGTCTCCTGCAGATCCGCGGGTAACACCACCACCTTGGCATTGCTGCTGCCCGCCAGGTTCTCCATCGCGCCCACATAGCGCTCGCCCAGCAGGTACATGGCCGGTACGGTCTCGTTGCCCACCGCTTCCTTCACCAGCGAAATCGCCCGCGCCGATGCCTCGGCCAGGCTGATCTGTGCCTCGGCATCCAGCCTGGCCGCCTGCAGGCGCGCCTCTGCTTCGAGGATCGCCGCCTGCTTGGCCCCTTCGGCGCGGGTAACGTCGGCCTTGCGCTCACGTTCGGCCGCGGCCTGGCGTTCCATGGCCAGTTGCATGTTTTCCGAAGGTTTGATGTCTTGAATCTCCACCGAGCGCACCGTCACGCCCCAGTCTTCGGTCTGCTCGGACATTGCATCGCGCAGGCGGGCCTTGATCTGCTCGCGGCTGGACAGCGCCTCGTCGAGGTCCATTGCACCGACGATGGCGCGCAGCGAGGTCATGGTCAGGCTGGTGACGGCGAACGAGAAGTCCTGCACGCCATACGAGGCTTTCTGCGGGTCGACTACCTTGGCGAAACACAGGGCGTTGGCGACGATTACCGCGTTGTCCTTGGTGATGATTTCCTGCTGCTGCACATCGAGGATGATGTCCTTGGTCGGCAGGCGGTAGGCGACCACGTCCATGTAGGGGATGACAATGTTCAGGCCCGGCTTGAGGGTGCTGTGGTAGCGACCCAGGCGTTCGACGATCCACTCCTCGCCCTGGGGCACGATGCGCACCCCCTTGAACACGGTGATCAGGACGAACAGGGCGATGGCGCCGACGACGATGAGGCTGGTCATGCTGCAAAATTCCTTTTAATGCGGATTCAGGCCCGGATAACGCGGGCGGTGTTCCCCTCGATGGCGGTCAGGCGTACCCGCTCGCCGGCGGCGATCTGGCTATCGGCGATGCAGGTCCATTCTTCGTTGCCGAGGATCGGCTTCTGGAAGCGTACGCGGCCTTTCTGGAACTCCGACACGGGAGCGGTCAGCAGGCCCACTTCGCCGATCACGCTGTCGGCGGTCCAGCGCACATCCGGCTGCTTGCGTCGGAACACTTTGAACCACAGCACGGTGGTGGCCGACGACAGCAGTACCCACAGCAGGACCTGCATGTCCAGTTGCAGGCTGGGTGCGGCGAGCGAGATAAGCGAGACCAGCACGGCGCCGATGCCGAACCAGAGTATGAAGAACGTTGGCAGGACCAGTTCAAGCAGGATCAGCGCGATGCCGAAGACCAGCCAGATCCACCATTGCATTTCCATATGGGTGAAACCTTCCGGGGGAGGGGCGTCGAGTTTAAGGCAGCAGATCGGCAACGGGCCACTGGGTTAGTTGGAAGAAAAGTCTGAAATCCTTGTAGGAGTGCCTTTGTGTTGCGAAAGGGCAGCGCTTAAAGGGCGAGCGCTGTGGCCAGATCCGTCAGTGAGTCGAATGCCCTGTCCACCTCCGGCAGCGTCGGACGTTTCAGGACAAGCACCGGCACGCCAAGCTCCCGCGCCACTTCCAGCTTCGGCTCGGTCGCCACACTGCCGCTGTTCTTGCTGATCAGCACATCGATGTGGCGGCGCTGGAACAACACTCGCTCATCCTCGATATGGAACGGCCCACGTGCGCCAATCACTTCACAGCGCTCGTTGCCAGGGCACGCCTCCAGCGCACGCAAGGTCCAGAACTGCTCCGGCGGAATCTCGTCCAGGTGCTGCAGCGGCTCGCGCCCCAGCGTGAACAGTGGCCTGCGGAACGGCTTCAGTGCTTCGATCAACCCTGCCCAATCCTCGACTTCACGCCAGTCGTCCCCCGCTTGCGCCTGCCAGGCGGGGCGACGCAAGGCCCAGCACGGGATGCCGGCGTTGCGTGCGGCGCTGGCGGCATTGCGGCTGATTTGCGCGGCATAGGGATGGGTGGCGTCGATCAGCAGGGTGATGCCCGCTTCGCGCAGGTAACGGGTCAGGCCCTCGACGCCGCCATAGCCGCCGACCCGTACCTGGCATTGCAAGCCCTGTGGCACGCGGCCGATACCGGCCAGGCTGTAGACATGTCGAGGCCCGAGCCGGCGGGCGATAGCCAGGGCTTCAGTGACACCCCCCAGCAACAGGATGCGCGCCGTCATTGCACACCCGCCTGGCCGACGATGCCGCCTTGGCGGTCGATGGCGAACACTTCCACGTGCACCTGCGCCGGCACGACGCTACGGGCGAAGGCCAGGGCGTGGGCACACACCGCGTCACCCAGGGCAATGCCAGCCGCATGAGCCAGGGCGAGCGCTTGCTGGCTGGTGTTGGCGCCGCTGATGGCAGCCTGCAACGCCTCGTCAGCGCCAATGTCTGCGGCCCAACCTGCCAGTTGCGGCAAGTCGATGCTGGAGTGACGGCTGTGCAGGTCCATGTGCCCGGCGGCCAGTTTGCTGATCTTGCCGAAGCCGCCGCACAGGGTCAGGCGCGGCACCGGTACCTTGCGCAGGTGCTTGAGCACCGCGCCGACGAAATCGCCCATTTCGATCAGGGCGATTTCCGGCAGACCGTAGACGCGGCGCATAGTGTCTTCGCTGGCATTGCCGGTGCACGCGGCTATGTGCGTGTAGCCATTGGTGTGGGCCACGTCGATGCCTTGATGAATCGAGGCAATGTAGGCCGCGCAAGAGAACGGCCGGACGATGCCGCTGGTGCCGAGGATCGACAGCCCGCCGAGGATGCCCAGACGCGGGTTCATGGTTTTCAGGGCCAGTTGCTCACCACCTTGCACATTGACCGTGACCTCGAAGCCGCCAAGGTAGCCGCACGCGTCGGCCAGGTGTTGCAGGTGTTCACTGATCATGCGCCGAGGCACCGGGTTGATGGCCGGTTCACCCACAGCCAGCACCAGCCCCGGCCGGGTCACCGTGCCCACGCCGCTGCCAGCGACAAAACCAATGCCAGGTTCCGCCAGCAGGCGCACCTGGCTATAGAGCAGGGCACCGTGGGTCACGTCCGGGTCGTCACCCGCATCCTTGAGGGTGCCGGCTTCGGCGCACTCCCCGATCAGGCGGCAGAATTCCAGGCGCATCTGCACGACCTTGCCTTTGGGCAGGGTGATGTCCACCGCATCGTCACGCTGCCCGGTGAGCAGCAGCTTGGCCGCTGCCAGGCTGGTGGCGGTGGCGCAGCTGCCGGTGGTAAGGCCGCTGCGCAGAGGTGCGGGCTGTTCGCGGGTTTCTTCACGCATCGGCGGGTTTCAGTACTTCGAGAAGGGTGATCGGCAGCGCCTGGCGCCAAGTGTCGAACGCACCCAAGGGCTGGGCATGCGCGACATGGATGCGGGTCAGCTCACCACCGTGCTGTCCGCGAAAGTGCGCCAGGGCCAGTTCGCTTTGCAGGGTGACGGCGTTGGCCACCAGGCGGCCGCCGGGGCGCAGGCTTGCCCAGCACAGGTCCAGTACACCTGCGCGGGTAACGCCGCCTCCGATGAAGATTGCATCCGGTTGTTCCAGGCCTTGCAGCGCCGCTGGCGCCTTGCCGCGAATCAGTTGCAGGCCGGGTACACCCAGTGCATCGCGGTTATGCTCGATCAAACCCTGGCGGCCTTCGTCGGCCTCGATGGCCAGGGCGCGGCATGCCGGGTGGGCGCGCATCCATTCGATGCCGATCGAGCCGCAGCCCGCACCGACATCCCACAAAAGTTCGCCGGGTTGCGGTGCCAGGCGCGCCAGGGTGATGGCGCGGACATCGCGCTTGGTCAACTGGCCATCGTGCCGGTATGCGGCGTCTGGCAGCCCGGCCAGCCGGTGCAGGCGGGGCGCATCGGGCGTAGCCAGGCATTCGATGGCGACCAGGTTGAGCGCCGCGATACCGGTGTGCGGCCAGTCCTGGGCGGTGCCGGCCAGTGCACGTTCGTCCACACCCCCCAGGTGCTCGAACACCTGCAGGCGGCTTGGGCCGAAGCCTTGCTCGCGCAGCTGCGCGGCAATTGCCGCCGGGCTGTCGCCATCGTTGCTCAGCACCAGCAGGCGCATGCCGCTGTACAAGTGGGCATTGAGCGCTGCCAGGGGGCGGGCCACCAGCGACACCACCTGCAGGTCCTGCAGCGGCCAGCCCAGGCGGGCAGCGGCCAGGGCGCAGGAAGAGGGCATCGACAGCACGCGCATTTCTGCAGCAGGCACCTGGCGCGCCAGGCTGGCACCGACGCCGTAGAACATAGGGTCACCGCTGGCCAGCACGCACACCGGCTCGCCGCGAAGGGCCAGCACCGGGGCCAGCGAGAACGGGCTGGGCCAGGCCAACTGTTCAGCGGTCACGCAACGTGGCAGCAAGGCCAGCTGGCGCGGGCTGCCGAAGACCCGGCCAGCGCCCAGCAGGGCGCGCCGGGCCTGTTTGCCCAGGCCGCTGAAGCCGTCTTCGCCGATGCCTACTACTGTCAGCCAGGGTGTCATGTATTTCGATCCGCCATTTTTGGGGCCGCTTCGCGCCCCTTCGCGGGCAAGCCCGCTCCTACAGATACAGGGCAGCCTGTGCAGCCTGCAGTGATCCTGTGGAAGCGGGCGAGCCCGCGAAGAAGGCGACGCGGTCCTGAAATTCTACTTAATCGCCGAGGATGCTCGACCACCGGCTTTTCATGCCGCCGGACAAAGCAGGCATAATACCGCGCCTTCTACACTCAAGCGCATTTTCACAGACTGCCGGATGCCCCTTTGACGCAGGCCCATGCCCCCCACGTATCGCCCCGCCCCTCGGCCTGCCCGGGGTTGTGGCGCATTGTCAGTGCCCGTGATGGCGGTATCTGCCGCATCAAGCTGCCGGGTGGCCTGCTGCTGGCCGAGCAGGCTGAAGCCGTGGCGGCGGCGGCGGAGCGTTTTGCTGGCGGCGTGATCGAGGCCACCAACCGTGGCAACCTGCAGATTCGCGGCATTGGCAGCGAGCATCGCGCTTTGGTCGAGGCACTGCTCGCAGCCGGCCTGGGACCACGCGATGCCGCGGGTGACGATGTGCGCAACGTGATGCTCAGCCCGCTGGCCGGGCATGACCCGCTCATGCTGCTGGACGCCCGGCCGCTGGCCGGGCAGATCCTCGACCTGTTGGAAGGCACCCCGCGCTTTCACCAGCTGTCGGCCAAGTTCGCTGTGCAGCTGGATGCCGGCGAGCGCCTGGCGATGCTCGAACACCCCCATGACCTGTGGCTGTCGCCCCTGCACCTGGATCAGCAGACCTGGCTGGCGTTTGGCCTGGCAGGTTGCCCGGCAGAGGGCCAGGCGCTCGGTGCGGTGCCGCTGGCGCAGGGCCTGATGCTGGTGCGCGCCGTGCTGGAGCGCTTCCTCTATCTGGCATCCCCGACGCAGACGCGCATGCGCCAGCTGCTTGAGGTGTACCCGCCAGCTGATTTTGTCGCTGGGCTCGGCCTGGACATCCGCCGCGATGCCGCCGTGCTCACGTGGCGGCGTGAACAGCACCGCGCCTCGTGGTTGGGCAGGTTGCCCCAGGCGCAGGGCGTTGCCCTTGGCGTTGCCCCGCCGCAAGGCCGCCTGACCCCCGCGATGCTGCGTGGCGCCGCACGTATTGCCCGTGAACTGGGCGATGCCAGCATGCGCCTTAGCCCTTGGCAAAGCCTGGTGCTGACCAACCTGCAAGCGCAGCACATCGATCAGGCCCTGGCCGAACTGTCTGCGCTGGGGTTGCTGTGCCACGACCATGAACCCCTGGCGCGTATCAGCGCCTGCACCGGTGCCAGCGGCTGCGCCAAGGCCCTTGCCGAGACCAAGGCCGACGCCGTTGTCCTGGCCGCGCTGCTGGGCCCTGGCGTGCCGGCCAGCGTGCACCTGTCCGGCTGCCCCCGTTCCTGCGCCGTGGCCCATGTTGCCCCGGCCACCTTGCTGGCCCGTTCGCCGGGCCGTTATGACCTGTACCTGCGTGATGCGCGCCAGCCAGGTTTCGGTGCCCTGCGCGCCACCGACCTTACCTTGAATGAAGCAGGCGCCATGCTCGACCTGCCGACGGAGCACCTTGATGATTGACTACATCCGCGATGGTCAGGAGATCTATCGCAATTCCTTCCGGATCATCCGCGAGGAAGCCCGACTCGAGCGGATCCCCGCAGACCTTGAAAAGCTCGCCGTGCGCGTGATCCACGCCTGTGGCATGGTCGACGCCATCGATGGCCTGCAGTTCTCCGACGGTGCCGGCCGGGCCGGGCGCGAGGCGCTGCTCAACGGCGCGCCGATCCTCTGCGATGCGCACATGGTGGCCGAAGGGATCACCCGGGCCCGCTTGCCAGCTGACAACAAAGTCATCTGCACCCTGCGTGACCCCAGCGTGCCGGGCCTGGCCAAAGACGCCGGCAACACACGCTCCGCCGTAGCCCTGGAACTGTGGCGCCCTTACCTGGAGGGCAGCGTGGTGGTCATCGGCAACGCCCCTACTGCGCTGTTCTACCTGTTGGAAATGCTCGACGCCGGTGCGCCCAAGCCGGCGCTGATCCTCGGTTTCCCGGTCGGTTTCGTCGGCGCTGCCGAGTCCAAGGCCATGCTCGCCGCCGACAGCCGTGGCGTGCCGTTCGTGATCATGCAAGGCCGCCTGGGCGGCAGCGCGATGGCCGCCGCGGCGGTCAACGCCCTGGCCACGGAGGTGGAATGATGGCGCCGCGCGGACGACTGCTTGGCCTGGGCGTGGGCCCTGGCGATCCTGAACTGATTACCCTCAAGGCCCTGCGCCTGTTGCGTGAGGCGCCGGTGGTCGGCTACTTCGTGGCCAAGGGCAAGCGTGGCAATGCCTTCGGCATTATCGAGGCGCACCTGCAGCCCGAGCAGACCCTGCTGCCGCTGGTCTACCCGGTCACCACCGAAGTGCTGCCGGCACCGCTGTCCTACGAGCAAGTGATCAGCGACTTCTACGACGAAGCCAGCGTACAGGTGGCCGAGCACCTGGATGCCGGGCGCGACGTGGCGGTGATTTGCGAAGGCGACCCGTTCTTCTATGGCTCCTACATGTACTTGCATGACCGCCTGGCACAGCGCTATGAGGCAGAAGTGATCCCCGGTGTCTGCTCCATGCTCGGTGGCGCTTCGGTGCTGGGGGCGCCGCTGGTGTACCGCAACCAGAGCCTTTCGGTGTTGTCCGGTGTGTTGCCCGCTGAAGAGCTCAAGCGCCGTCTGGCCGACGCCGATGCAGCGGTGATCATGAAACTTGGGCGCAACTTCCCCAAGGTGCGCGAAGTGCTGGCCGAACTGGGCCTGGACGGGCGTGCGCTGTATGTGGAACGGGCGACCATGGCCAACCAGAAGATCGTGCCGCTGGACCAGGTCGACCCGCAGTCGTCGCCCTACTTCTCGCTGATCATCGTGCCGGGGGAAAAATGGCAGGGCTGAACATGCACAAGGCACCAGCCATCGTCATTCTCGGCCCGGGCAGCCTGGCGACGGCGCAGCGTATCCAGGCCTGTTATCCACAGGCCGCGATCCATGGCCTCGAGGGGCGTGTCGAGGGTGCGGACCAGTCGTACGTGTCGTTCGGCGATACCCTGCGCGGGTTGTACCAGCAAGACACGCCGATCATCGCGTTGTGCGCCGCGGGTATCGTCATCCGCAGCCTGGCCAGCCTGCTCAGCGAGAAGGGCAGCGAGCCGCCGGTCCTGGCCGTGGCCGAAGATGGTAGCGCGGTAGTGCCGTTGCTCGGCGGCCTCGGTGGGGTGAACGTGATGGCGCGCGAAATCGCTGACGCGCTGGGCGTTTCCGCCGCCATCACCACCAGTGGCGAGCTGCGCTTCGGGACTTGCCTGCTGAACCCGCCGCAGGGCTATGCATTGGCCGACATCGAGCAAGGCAAGCGCTTTGTATCCGACCTGCTGGCGGGTGAGTCTGTGCGCATCGAAGGTAACGCCCCGTGGCTGCAGCTGGCGCAGTTGCCCGCCAGCGAAGCGGCGCAGCGCACCATCCATGTGGGGCATCAGGCGCGCCCGGCCAACCGCGACGAGCTGCTGATCTACCCGCGCCTGGTGGTGGTGGGCGTTGCAGGTGGCAATCTGCACAGTATTCGCGCAGCCCTGCAGCAGGCCGGCATCGCCGAGCCCTCGGTAGCCTGCGTGCTGGCAGACGAGCGAACCATGGCCGACAGCGCGTTGCACGAAGCTGCGCAGGCCCTGGGTGTTCCCTTGCGCTTCGCCACCCGCTCTGGCGATGTGGCCAGCATGGTCGCTGCGGCGGTGCCCGATGCTGAGTTGATAGCGCTTGAAGAGGTCGTGGTTGCGGTGGCGCCTGCCCCGGTCGACGTAGCGCAGGTCGGCCGCCGTCGCGGTCGCCTGGCGGTCATCGGCCTTGGCCCAGGTGCGGCGGAACTGATGGTGCCGGCGGTCAAGGCCGAACTGGCGCAGGCCGAAGATGTGCTCGGTTACGAAACTTACGTGCGCATGGCTGGCCCGTTCCGCAGCGACCAGGTGCTGCACTGCACCGACAACCGCGAAGAGATGCAACGCGCCCGACATGCCTTCGAACTGGCGGCCCAAGGCCGTTCGGTGGTGGTGGTGTCGTCAGGTGACCCGGGCGTTTTCGCCATGGCCGCTGCGGTGCTCGAAGCATTGCACGAATCCAGCGACCCCACTTGGCATCGCGTTGACCTGCAGATCTTGCCGGGGGTATCCGCCTCGCTGGCAACCGCCGCCCAGGCAGGTGCACCGCTGGGGCATGACTTCTGCGTGATGTCGCTGTCGGACAACCTCAAGCCCTGGTCGATCATTGAAAAGCGCCTGGACCTGGCTGCCCAGGCCGACCTGGTGCTGGCCTTCTACAACCCGATCTCCAAGGCCAGGCCGCACCAGCTCGGTGTGGCCCTGGAAGTTGTGCGTCGCCACCGCGAGGGGAGCACGCCTGTAGTCCTTGGGCGCGACATCGGTAGGCCGGGGCAGACGCTTAAGGTAGTCACCTTGGCCGAGCTGCTGCCGGAAATGGTCGATATGCGCACCATGGTTCTGGTTGGCTCCTCTACAACCTGTGTATTCCCTCGCCTGTCGGGTGGGGTGTGGGCCTACACGCCGCGTTGGTACCCCACCGCCAACTAGTTGCGTCGGAAACTCTTCAGCGCGCTTTGTGGCCAGCGCGCTGGCTAAGGTGATTGCCCTTGACTCAAGGGGCAACCATCAAGGAGTTTCCAATGTCCGATGCAACCCAAATCACCACCACCGATGCCGCCATCCTGGTAGACGGCAACCTGCTTGCCTTCGGCGCGGGCATGTCTGCGCAAAGCCGTCATGATGTGAAGAATGCCTTCCACTTCGCCACGTTGGTCGCCGACAAAGCTTTTGACGCCGAAAAGCAGAGCCGGGAGTGGTACGACAAATTCATCGATGTCATGCGAGACCTTGGCTTTACCATCCCACGCCGTACCTTCGAACTTGAAACCTCGGTGGAACTGTCCGTCACCGTAGGCGCCGTGGCCATCCGCGCGATAGGTGTGGTCGGCAATGCGATGCTGGGCGGCACCAAGCTGGGTGAAGTGGCAAAGCGGGCGTTTGACAAAATGACCACAGTCGAAAACGACGCCAAGGTGCTCCACCACAAGCGCAAGAACAAAGCCAGGGGCCTGGTCGGCCTGGCCTCCTGCATTGAAACCTCAAAAAACGATGTGGTCATGGTGGTGAGCTGCATCCAGGCATCTGCCCCAGCACTGGACGACGATGTGCTCGGCATCCAGTGGAAGCTGGACAGGTCCGCTTACTACGCCGGCACGGCAGTGCTCACCCTCAATAACTTTGTCTACGACAAAGTCCGCGAAACCGTAGAAAACAAACTCGGCGTGCGCAGTGTCGAGAACGTGCTCGAGTACGACATCTGATTGCTCGGCGGCGTAGTCGCAACGCCGCCTTGTTCGGTTCTTTGTGACGAGGTAACACGATGGATAGAGCAGATGAGCAACTGATGTTGATTGGCGGAACAGCATTGCTGTATTCGCCAGGCGCAGTCGAGGCACAACGCCAGGCCGCTTTCGATTCAGTCCTGTACGCGCAGTTGGTAGCCAACAAGCACGCCGGTTCACGCGTGGACAATTATGAAAACTGGTATGCCGCGTATCGGGAGGCCTACCGCCAACTGGGCTGGATCAAGCTGGCCAGTACTCATGACCTGAAACCGTTGGGGCGACCTGTGCGCAACGCGCATATACAGCCACTTGAAGCGTGGCTGAAGATGCGTTCGCTTCGCCATGAGGCCGTGCTGGCGGCGATAAAGACGGGCCTTGGCCAGTCTGCTGAAGGCTTCCGGCACTTGCTGAGTTTCTGCGCGCATGATCAGGCGCAGTGCTCCACCCTGGTCATCGAACTTGGCGTACTCAAGCCGGGCCCGGCGCTGGACTTGTGCAGCATCTCGCTGCAAATCGACAAGCCACTCTCGCTAGTTTCGCTGGAGACATTTCTGGGCGAACAAGTACTTGAGGGCGAGGCCGAGTTCAACGGCGTTTCCCTGGCATTGGATGAAGGACGCTTCCAACGCCAGCGTGATGAATTGCAGGCCTTGATGAAAACCAAGGATGCACAGGCCGTTTACCGGTTCGACCCTTACGCACAACCTACAGGAGCAGCATCATGAGTGAAGCCACGTCTGCCGTGATCGGCGCTGGGATTGTTTCGTTCTTGCCGGGCGTCGACGCCGCGCAGAAAAACAAGGTGAAGCTGGCCTTGGCAATGGCCGAAAGAGCCACCGAGGCCGCTTTCAAAGAGGGGCTGATTAAAGACTGGTTCGCTTATTACCGTAACCAACTCAAATTCATGGGGTGGGATGCGGTAACGGCTGAGCAGATCCATTGGCCGGACAAGACGCGTACGCAACAGACGGATCAGGTGCTGCAGACCCTGTCCAAAACTGCCGGGGACAGCTTTGCATCGTCGGTCAAAGTGTCCATTCAAGCGTTGCTGACCAAGCCGTCGGTGCTGAAGGAACTTGAGAAAAAGGCATTCGAGATGCAGCACTTTCAAGTGTTGGCCTGTGCGCCGGCCGGTAATAACCGTGTCGACATGGTGATTTACCACGAAACGGACAAGCAGTCTGTTTTCAGTGCAGGGTTCATCAGCCGCAAGCGCAGTTACAAGAATGTGCGTGCGGAGCTGGTCCGGTTCAATATTCTGGCCTTCGAGAACAGCGTAATGCCAAAAGTGCAGGAAAGCGTCGTCAAGGTATCCCTGGCGCGCATTCATGACTATGCCATCTAAGGCACCAGGTACCCTTTGATCCCTGTAAAAATGATCTGCGCCGCCAGGGCACAGACGAACAGCCCCATCAAACGGCTGACGATCTGCAGGCCCTGGTCGCCCAGGATTCGCTCGATACCGTGGGACAGGTAAAGCACTAGGCCGACAGTGAAACTGGCCAGGGCAATGCTGACGATGGCCAGCAGTTTTTCATCCCAGTGCGGCTGGCTCACCCCCATCACCAGCAGGGCACCGATGGTACCGGGGCCAACGGTCAGCGGAATGGTCAGCGGTACGATGGTTACATCCTGCTGCACGTTGTCGGCCTGTACCGCCGGCTTGCCCTGGGCCATGCCCAGGGCCGAAATGAACAGCACGCTGCCGGCACCGATGCGGAAGGCATCGGCGGTGATGCCGAAAATTCCGAAGATCGCGCGCCCGAACAGGTAGAGCATCACGCTGGCGACCAAGGCTGCGAACGCGACCTTCCAGGCCAGTTGCTTGCGCTCCTTGCTGGAGTGGCCGCGGGTCAGGCTGATGAAACACGACAGCACGAAGAACGGGCTGTAGAGCACGAGCATTTTCAGGTAGACGCTGAACAACTCATGGAGCATGAGCAGTGTTCCTTGGGTTTATGCCGGCGCGGCCTTGTGTCGCGAGGCCGCTCCTGCAAGAGCATTGGATATCGGTCAGGACGTATGTGCCGGGTCCACCTTGGCTTCCCGGTGATTGGCCCAGTATTGAATCAGCTCACGCAACTGCGACAACTCCACCGGCTTGGCCATGTGTCCGTCCATGCCTGCCAGCCGCGCGCGCTCCTTGTGTTCGGCCAGTATGTGCGCTGTCAAAGCCACCACCGGCGTGCGCTGGCGCTGGTTTTCAGCTTCCCAGGCCCGCAACTGCTGGGTGGCCGAGAAACCGTCCAGTATCGGCATCTCGCAGTCCATCAACACCAGGTCATAATGCTGCGCTTTCATTGCCTGCAAGGCCTCTTCGCCATTGCAGGCGGTATCGGGCCTGAGGTTGAGCTTGCCGAGCATGCTGCGGATCACCTTGGTCGAGATGCTGTTGTCTTCGGCGACCAGCACGCGGAAGTCGCCTGGCAGGTCCAGCGCCTGCGGGATGCCAGGCAGGCTGGCAGGCATCGCCTGTTCGCGGCCGCGCTGGGCCAGCTCCTCGGCCAGGGTGGTCTTCAATGTATAACCGGCCACCGGTTTGGCCAGTATTCGCTTGACCCCGGCGTTGCGCGCGATGACTTTGCTCGGCGCATTGCTGATGCCGGTGAGCATCACCACCAGGATGTCGTGGTTCAGGCTCGGGTCTTCCTTGATCTTGGCGGCCAGCTGCATGCCGGTCATGCCGGGCATGTTCTGGTCCAGCAGCACCGCGTCGAAGTAGTCGCGCAGGTGTGCCTTGGTGCGCAAAAGGGCCAGAGCCTCCTTGCCTGACGGCACCGCGCTGACGTTCATGCCCCAGGCGCTGCACTGCTGTACAAGCACCTTGCGGCACGTGTCGTTGTCGTCGACCACCAGCACGCGGGCATCGCGCAGCGGGCTGTCGAGGTCCGCCGGTGGCTGTTCCAGGCGCGAAGGGTCCAGCGGCAAGGTCAGCCACAAGGTGTTGCCCATGCCGGTGCTGCTCTTGATGCCGAACTCGCCCTGCATCAGACCGATCAGCTGTTTGGCAATGACCAGCCCCAGATGGCCGCCCAGCTTGTTGCTGGAAAGGAAGTGGTGGCTGTGCAACTCGGCCTGCAGCAAGGCTTCACGGTCGGCGGCGGGCAACGGCTCGCCGCTGTCCTGCACGGCGATACGCAGGCGTGGCACATCGCCGCGTTGATCCAGCGCCACCACCAGCAGGATCTCGCCCTGGTCGGTGTTTTTCAGGGCGTTTTCCAGCAGGCTCGACAAGGCCTGGCGCAGGCGCGTCGGGTCTCCGCTGATGACCCGCGGTACTTGTGGCTGGGTGAAACTGATCAGCTCGATGTTCTGTTGCTCGGCCTTGGCGCGGAAGATGTTCAGGCAATCCTCGATCAGCGCGTTAAGGTCGAACTGCACATCATCCAGCTCGATCTGCCGGGATTCCAGCTTGGAAATGTCCAGAATTTCGTTGATCAGCGTCAGCAGCTCGTTGCCGGCGCTGTGGATGGTCTGCACATAATCTCGTTGCTTCACCGACAGCGGTGTGCCCAGCAGCAGTTCAGTCATGCCGAGCACGCCGTTCATCGGGGTGCGGATTTCGTGGCTGATCTTGGCCAGGAACTCGGCTTTGGCGTTGATTTCTGCATCGCTGGCGGCCAGCGCGCGGCTGGCGCTGAAACGCTCCTCGCTTATGCGCCGCAGCCGTTCACTGACCGCCAGGTTGAGCAGCAGGCCACTGACCACGGTCAGGCCCAGCAGGATACACAGCAGCCAGGGTGTCGAGGTGCGTGTCAGGCCCAGCAGGGCTGGCAGCAGTACCAGGCCTCCGAGGTTGAACACCACCATTGCCAGGCTGAACAGGCGTCCGGGCGCATAACCCTTGTACCAGTGGTAGCTGCTGACCAGCAGCATGCTCACGCTGCCCAGCGCCATCAGGGCGTAGGTCATCAGGTTCAATGGCAGGGTATCGACGAACAGCAGCACCAGGCCACTGAGCCCGACAATCAGCATCTCACCCTGCAGCAGGCGGTTAAGCCGTGGCGAATTGCACGGCGAAAAGAAATGTTGGGTGAAATACAACCCGGACAGGCCGGCCAGGACCAGTGTCAGATAGGCGGCAGGCGTTTGCGCACTGTGCCACACATGCCACCAAGGGCCGCTGAGGTTCAGCAGGATCAGACCGCTGAGCAGCATCAGGCCGTGGTAGAGCGCCAGAATCAGGGTGGTGCTGGAGCGGGTGTAGAGGAAGCGGATCAGGTTGTGCATGATCAGCATGATCAGGCCGCCGAACAGCATGCCGAACAGCAGCGGCTGGCGTTGGTCCGAGGCTGCCTCGGCCGCAGGTTCAAGGCTGATGGCCGGACGCAGCTGGTGCTCTGAGGCCAGGCGCAAGTAGATGTCCAGCGGTTGCCTGCTGTTGGGCAGGGGCAATACATGGTCGCTGCCTCGCAGGGTCGGGCTGGCATTGCCGGCCTGGCGCCCGTGGTGCAGCTGACGCAGAAGTTGTTCGCCTTCGAGGGCGTAGAGGTCCAGGCCAGAAAGGTCCGGGGCAAATACCCGCAGCAGCTGCTCCTGGTCACCTGGTGCCAGACGATAGTGCAGCCACAAGGCCTGTCCAGCCGGGGCAGCATCAAGGTCGGCGAGAGGCAGTGGGCTGAACTGGTTGCGATAGCGCTCGGAGCGCACATCGCTCAGTTGCAGGTTGGCCTGTTCGTCGAGCAGAACGGTCCAGCCACCGTCATGTTCGGCCGCAGCCGGAAACATGCAGAGCAGGGTCAGCAAGCTGACGATCAGAGCTGAGGCAATCCGAAGCCGACGCACTACGAAATCCCTTCTTGGCCGATGTGCCGGGTACTCACTATGCGCGGCGCGCCAAGTCGAAGGCAAGGCCCATTCCGGGCCCTGTCGACGAGCCGGATGCCGCAGGCTGAAACCGCTACGGCATACCGGTAGTACTTACTGCTGGTGCTCACCGCGCTCGCGGGCGATGGCCCGATAGCCGATGTCGGAACGGTAGAAGCTGCCGTTCCAGCTGACTTCCTTGGCCAGGCGGTAAGCCTGCTGCTGCGCGTCGGCAACGGTGCTGCCCATGGCGGTGGCACACAGCACGCGCCCGCCGTTGGTGGTTACCTTGCCATCCTTGAGCGCAGTACCGGCATGGAATACCTTGCCTTCGATCTTGGCGGCAGCGTCCAGGCCGTTGATCACGTCGCCCTTGGCGTAGTCGCCCGGGTAACCGCCCGCTGCCAGGACCACGCCCAGGCTCGGGCGCGGGTCCCACTGGGCTTCGACCTTGTCCAGTGCCTTGGCGAATGCAGCTTCCACCAGCAGGACCAGGCTCGACTCCAGGCGCAGCATGACCGGCTGGGTTTCCGGGTCGCCGAAGCGGCAGTTGAACTCGATGACCTTGGGGTTGCCCGCCTTGTCGATCATCAGGCCGGCGTAGAGGAAGCCGGTGTAGACGTTGC
Organism: Pseudomonas sp. GW823-FHT05G12; assembly: GCF_058795575.1. Classification (NCBI taxonomy): domain Bacteria; kingdom Pseudomonadati; phylum Pseudomonadota; class Gammaproteobacteria; order Pseudomonadales; family Pseudomonadaceae; genus Pseudomonas; species Pseudomonas sp. GW823-FHT05G12. The sequence continues at coordinate 5,368,398 of NZ_CM179501.1, read as the reverse complement.
CTTCCTCGGCCATGCCGCGCACGGTTGGCCAGATCACCTGGTCCATCACGCGCTGGTGCACGTCGGCGGTAACGACCGGGGCAGGGGAGTAGGCGCCCATGCCGCCCGTGTTCGGGCCGGTGTCCTGGTCGCCGACGCGCTTGTGGTCCTGGCTGGTGGCCATGGGCAGCACATTGTGGCCGTCGACCATGACGATGAAGCTGGCTTCCTCGCCGTCGAGAAACTCTTCGATCACAACACGCGAACCTGCTTCACCGAAGGCGTTGCCAGCCAGCATGTCACGCACGGCGGCTTCGGCTTCTTCCAGCGTCATGGCGACGATCACGCCTTTGCCTGCCGCCAGGCCGTCGGCCTTGATCACGATTGGCGCGCCTTTTTCCTGCAGGTAGGCCAGCGCTGGCTCGATCTCGGTGAAATTCTGGTAGTCGGCGGTCGGGATCTTGTGACGCGCCAGGAAATCCTTGGTGAAGGCCTTGGAGCCTTCCAGCTGGGCCGCGCCCTTGGTTGGACCGAAGCAGTCCAGGCCGCGGCTGCGGAACAGGTCGACCACGCCGATAACCAGCGGTGCTTCCGGGCCGACGATGGTCAGGTCGACGTTTTTCTCGGCGAAGTCGGCCAATTGCTCCAGGGCGCACACGTCGATGGCGACGTTCTCGCACTTGGCTTCAATGGCGGTACCGGCGTTGCCCGGGGCAACGAAGACTTTCTCGACGCGTGGGTCCTGGGCGACTTTCCAGGCCAGGGCGTGCTCACGGCCGCCGCTGCCGATGATCAAAACTTTCATGTCAAAACCTCGATTCAAGTGATCCCGTGGCTTGCGCCGAACACTGTGGGAGCGGGCTTGCCCGCGAATGCGGCGGTGAATCCACCATCGTATTCGCGGGCAAGCCCGCTCCCACAGGATCTCGACTCGCCTCGGGATCCGCGTAATTAGTGGCGGAAGTGGCGCATGCCAGTGAAGACCATCGCGATGCCGGCCTCGTCGGCAGCAGCGATGACTTCAGCATCACGCATCGAACCACCCGGCTGGATCACGGCGCTGATACCCACTTTAGCTGCATTGTCGATGCCGTCACGGAACGGGAAGAATGCATCCGACGCCATGACCGCGCCCTGCACCTGCAGGCCAGCGTGCTCGGCCTTGATTGCAGCGATGCGGGCGGAGTTGACGCGGCTCATCTGGCCGGCGCCGACGCCGATGGTCTGGCGCTGCTTGGCGTAGACAATGGCGTTGGACTTGACGAACTTGGCCACTTTCCAGGCGAATACCAAGTCGTGGATCTCTTGCTCGGTCGGGGCACGCTTGGTGACGATCTTCAGATCATCGGCGGTGATCATGCCGATATCGCGGCTTTGCACCAGCAGGCCACCGTTGACGCGCTTGAAGTCCCAACCGGCAGCGCGCTCGGCTGGCCACTCGCCGCACTCCAGCAGGCGTACGTTCTGTTTGGCAGCCACCACGTCGCGGGCGGCCTGGGAGATTTTCGGGGCGATGATCACTTCGACGAACTGGCGGTCGACAATGGCCTTGGCGGTTTCGCCGTCCAGTTCACGGTTGAATGCGATGATGCCGCCGAACGCCGATTCGGTGTCGGTCGCGTAGGCCAGGTCGTAGGCTTTGCGGATGCCGCCTTCGTCTTCAGGTACTACCGCCACGCCGCACGGGTTGGCGTGCTTGACGATGACGCAGGCCGGCTTGACGAAGCTCTTTACGCATTCCAGCGCAGCGTCAGTGTCGGCCACGTTGTTGAATGACAGTTCCTTGCCTTGCAGCTGGACAGCGGTGGAAATGCTGGCTTCGCCTTTCTTGGCTTCTACATAGAACGCCGCGCTCTGGTGCGGGTTCTCGCCGTAACGCATTTCCTGTGCCTTGACGAACTGGCTGTTGAAGGTGCGCGGGAATTCGCTGCGCGCCTCGGTGCTCAGAGTGTCCTTGGCCTGGTCGATGGTGCCCATGTAGTTGGCGATCATGCCGTCGTAGGCGGCAGTGTGCTCGAACGCCTTGAGCATCAGGTCGAAGCGCTGGGCATAGGTCAGGCCACCGGCCTTGAGGCCTTCGACGATGCCGGCGTAGTCGCTGGCGTTGACCACGATGGCCACGTCCTTGTGGTTCTTGGCTGCCGAACGGACCATGGTCGGGCCGCCGATGTCGATGTTCTCGATGGCGGTCGGCAGGTCACAGCCAGGCTTGGAAATGGTGGCTTCGAACGGGTACAGGTTGACCGCAACCAGGTCGATCGGCTTGATGCCGTGCTCGTTCATGATGGCGTCGTCGGTGCCACGACGGCCGAGGATACCGCCGTGGATCTTCGGGTGCAGGGTTTTGACCCGGCCATCCATCATTTCGGCGAAGCCGGTGTAGTCGGCCACTTCCACCGCGTTTACGCCGTTGTCCTTGAGCAGCTTGTAGGTGCCGCCGGTGGACAGGATCTCGACACCGAGCTGCTGCAGCTCACGGGCGAATTCGAGGATACCGGTCTTGTCGGAGACGCTGATCAGGGCGCGGCGGACTGGCAGGCGGGTAGTCTGGTCGGTCATTTCGGGTTCCAATAACGCGGTGGAGTCAGCAAAAAAGGCGCCTCTGTTCAGGGAGTCGCCTTTTCTGGATGGGATTCTGGCTTACAACAAGTCGTACTGCTTGAGCTTCTTGCGCAGGGTGCCTCGGTTCAGCCCGAGCATCTCGCTGGCCTTGGTCTGGTTGCCCTTCACGTAGTTCATCACGCTTTCGAGCAGGGGCGCCTCGACTTCGGAGAGCACCAGGTTGTACACGTCCGTCACGGTCGCGCCTTCCAGGTGGGCGAAGTAGTTGTGCAGCGCCTTCTCGACGCTGTCGCGAAGGGTCTGGCCCTCTTCGCTCGGCGTGTTGAGGTGCTGTTTCAGGTTGGCGTTGTCGCTCACGGGCGTTGTTCCACTCACAAATGTCTCGGTCATCATCGTCATGCGGCCACCCCTTGTCCGTCCTCTGTCTCAAGGCTCTGTCGACGTTCGCTGAAAAACGCGCGAACGTTGGCGCACTGCGCTTGTGTGTCTTCCAAAGCGTTGAACCGGGCGCGAAACTCCTTGCCGCCGGGTCGTGTTGCCAGGTACCAGCCAACGTGCTTGCGGGCGATACGTACGCCCATCACATCGCCATAGAAGGCATGCAGCGCGGCCAGATGCTCCAGCAGGATGCGTTCCACTTCGTCCAGTTGCGGCGCTGGCAGATGTTCGCCAGTGCGCAGGTAATGCTCGATCTCGCGAAAGATCCATGGCCGCCCCTGGGCAGCCCGGCCAATCAACAGGCCATCGACCCCGGTGGTTTCCAGCACCGCCCGGGCCTTTTCTGGCGAGGTGATATCGCCGTTGGCAAAAACCGGGATTGACACCGCCTGCTTGATGGCAGCGATGGTGTCGTACTCGGCTTCGCCGGTGTACAGGTCGGCACGTGTGCGGCCATGCACCGCCAGCGCCTGGATGCCAGCCTGTTCGGCGATCTTCGCCACGTTCAGGCCGTTCTTGTTCGCCCGGTCCCATCCGGTGCGGATTTTCAGGGTCACCGGTACGTCCACGGCGCTGACCACGGCGTGGAGGATCTCGCTGACCAAGGCTTCATCTCTCAATAAAGCAGAGCCTGCGGCTTTGTTGCAGACTTTTTTTGCCGGACAGCCCATGTTGATATCGATGATCTGGGCACCCGCCTCGACATTGGCCTTTGCCGCCGCTGCCATCATCTGCGCATCGCCGCCGGCGATCTGCACCGAGCGTGGCTCGGGATCACCTTCATGGATGCGGCGCAGGCTCGACTTGCGGCTGTTCCACAGGCTCATGTCGCTGCTAACCATTTCCGACACCACCATACCGGCGCCCAGGCGCTGGCAAAGTGTACGGAAAGGCTGGTCCGTGACCCCGGCCATGGGCGCGAGGATCAGGTTGTTACGTAGTGTGTATTGGCCGATGCGTACCGCCGACATAGGTGATCCCTGTTGTGGGGCCGAATCTTGGAGTTCGAAAAAGGGTTGGCATGATACCCGCTCTCGATGACTGGATAAAGATGGATTTGGATAAAATCTGAACAGTTATCGGCTTATGCCTTTGCGCTTCAAGCAGCAGGCGACAGGACGAAAAGCGGTCGCGGTTGGGGCTTCTTGTCTTGTCGCTCGCTGCTGGCCGCTTGTCGCCTACTCCGGCGAACGGAAGCTCAGGCTGTAATTCACGGCCTTCGGGCCAGGGTCGAGGATGTCCAGGGCAATGTGGATTGGCGTCTGGCTGGGCATTTCGCCACGCCCTGCCAGTTCGCCCGACAGGTACTCGCTGGGCTTGAAGCGACGGCTGGCGATCAGTTGGCCATTGAGGTCGGCGAAGCGCAGCTCCAGCAACGGGAATGGCTGGGCGAACGGCGCGCGGTTGTAGATGATCGCGTCGACAATCAGCGCGCCCTTGAAGTCCGGGTGGCTGCGTACCACCAGATTGCTGCTCTTGATGCGTGCAATATCGACGCGGGTAGGCACCTGGCAACCGACCATCGGGCAGATCTGCTGGAAAATCGGCCGATACTGGTCCTGGCGGGCCATTTCGTCGAAGTGGAACCACACGTACTGGAACGCGAGCAGGCCGGCAGCCAGCAGGGTCAGAAAGCCCCACAGCAGGCGCTTGCCCCAGTTGGGTGCGGGTTTTTCCCAGCCTAGCTGCAAGGGGTCGTCGACCACATCGACCAGCGGCTCCTTGCGCGAGGGGCGCTCGGGTTTGCCGGCAAGGCCTGGTTCCAGGCGCTCTCCGGGCAGCGGCTCGACGGGCTCGTCGTCATGCGCCGACAGGCGCAGCGCCAGTGGCTCGTCGTCGCGGGCGCTCAGGCCCGTTTCCGGGGTTTCGTCATCGCTGATGCGCAGCGGTTCGCTGAATGCGGGCTGGTCATCGCGTTCGGCCGCACCGTGCACGGGGGGCTCGCCATCGATGTCCAGGTCAAGGTTGCTGCCCAGGGTAGGCTCGGTGCGTTCGCCGGGTGCAGGCTCCAGGTCGAGCTCCAAAGGTTCCGGTTCCAGCAGCACCGGGGTAGGCTCTGCCGGTTCCTGCGGCACGTAGGGCTCATCGGTAGCCGTGCCGAAAAGGTCTTCTGCGTGCTCGTCCGGGTGAAGTTCATCGCGCCGTGCCTGCAGCTTGTCATCCTGGCTGGCCGGGTGGGTCGGGGCCGGTTGGCCACGACGCTCCAGGCGCTCCAGTTCCTTGTCGAGGTCGAGCTCGTCCAGCGCCTGGGCAGTCAGCGCCCAGTCCTGGTCAGGGGGGGTGCCGCGTACGCTGGTGGCAGGCTCTTGCGCCGGCTCGGCCAGCGGCTCGGCAGGCACTGCAGGTACCGGTGCCGGCACCACGGGGGCGCTGGTGGTGGCGGCGCGGTTTTGCTCCAGCAGCTGCTTGGCGGCATTGAATACCTGCAGGCAGTGACCGCAGCGCACCACGCCACGGGCCACGCCCAACTGGTGGTGGGTGACGCGAAAGCTGGTCTGGCAATGCGGGCACTGGGTGACGAAACTGTCGGTCATGCGGCGATCCGGGAGCTGTGCAGAAAAGTATTCTAGGCCCGCTTAGCGACGCCGACCACTGATGCGCACCCAGCCGTCGCGCACGACGATCGGGTCCAGTTCAAAGTCGGCGGCATAAGCGGCGGCCACGTCTTCACCTTGCTCGGCGAGGATGCCCGAAAGCGCCAGCAGGCCACCTGGGCGAACCAGGCCGGACAACTGTGGCGCCAGCGACACCAGCGGGCCGGCGAGGATGTTGGCAACCAGCACGTCGGCCTGCATCGCCGGCATGTGTTCGGGCAGGTACAGCGCCAGTTTCTCGTCGGCAATGCCGTTGCGTTGGGCGTTGTCGCGCGAAGCCTCGATGGCCTGCACGTCGATGTCGGTGCCTACCGCTTCGCGGGCGCCCAGCAGCAGCGCAGCGATGGCCAGGATGCCCGAACCGCAGCCAAAGTCCAGCACCTGGGTGCCTTCAAGCTGCTGGCCGTCGAGCCATTCCAGGCACAGGGCCGTGGTGGGGTGGGTGCCGGTGCCAAAGGCCAGGCCCGGGTCGAGCCGCAGGTTCACGGCGTCCTTTTCCGGGGCATCGTGCCAGCTGGGCACGATCCACAGGCGGCGGCCGAAGCGCATCGGCTGGAAGTTGTCCATCCAGCTGCGTTCCCAGTCCTGGTCCTCGATCACCTCGGCCTGGTGCTCGGGCAGCTCGGCGCCGGTCAGCAGGCGCAGGTGGGAGAACACCTGTTCAGGGTCGGCATCGGCCTCGAACAGCGCCAGCAGGTGAGTGTGCGACCACAGCGGGGTGGTGTTGAGGTCTGGTTCGAAGATCGGTTGATCTTCGGCATCCATGAACGTGACCGAGACGGCGCCTACTTCAAGCAGCGCATCTTCATAGGTTTCGGCTTGTTCCGGGCTGATGGCCAGGCGTACTTGCAGCCAGGGCATGGCGGGCACCTTTGATAAATCGACAGGGGCAGCCCTAGGCTGCGCGAAGGCTGGCAGTTTACGCGAGTGCGGGGGATTTGTGGATCGGGGGCTGCACTGCAGCCCCCGGGCATGTATCAGACAAAACAGAGCGACAGCGACTCGGCTATATAAGCAGGCTTCTCTTCACCCTCGATCTCCAGCGTGGCAATCGCCTTGAGTAGCCACTGCCCCGGTTTTTTCTCGGTCACCTCGCCCAGCTTTACCTTCAGCCGAACCCGGCTGTCGACCTTGACCGGCTGAATGAAGCGCACGCTGTCCAGCCCGTAGTTCACCACCATCTTCAGCCCTTGCGGCAGAACGAGGATGTCCTCGATCAGCTTGGGGATCAGCGACAAGGTCAGGAAACCATGGGCAATCGTGCCGCCAAACGGGGTTTTTGCTGCCTTCTCGGGGTCGACATGGATGAACTGGAAGTCGCCGGTCGCCTCGGCGAACAGGTTGATGCGCTGCTGGTCGATCTTCACCCACTCCGAGTGGCCCAGCTCCTTGCCAACGTACTGCGAAAGCTCTGTAACCGGTACATGGGGCATCGCGGACTCTCCGGGTTGTCAGTTGGTACGAAAGTACAAGATCAGCACGGCGAACCGTTTCAGTCAAGTTGCCCGCTTTTCGGCGAATGTCGGTCTACAGCCGAGCGTGCTTATAATGGCGGCCATGCCCGAGGGAGATGCTTATGCTGTTGCGTGGTTTGACCTGGCTGGTACTGTTCCAGCTGCTGGGGACGGCGATCAATCACCTGTTCGTGCCGTTTTTGCCCGGGCCGATCATCGGCCTGTTGTTGCTGCTGCTCTTCCTCATGGCCCGCGGTGAGGTCGGCAAGCCGCTGAATGAGGCCGCCAGCAGCTTGCTGCGCTATCTCCCGCTACTGCTGGTGCCGCCGGCAGTCGGGGTGATGGTATATGCCAAGGACATTGCCGCCGACTTCTGGGCGATTGCCGGGGCCTTGCTGATCTCCTGTCTCGTGACCCTGGTGTTCGTCGGTGTGCTGATGCAAAAGCTCATCCAGCGCCAGGGCAAGCGTGAGGAGCAGCCATGATGCTCGATTGGCAGGGCGCGCTCGATGCGGTCATTCATCACCCATTGTTCGGTATCGGCATCACGCTGGGGGCCTATCAGGTAGTGCTGGCAGCCTACGAGAAAACCCGCTGGATCTTCCTGCAACCTGTATTGGTATCGATGCTGCTGGTGATCGGTGTGTTGCTGCTGTGCGGCATCGATTACAGCGAGTACCGCAGAAGCACCGAAATCATGAACATCCTGCTGGGGCCCGCTACGGTGGCCCTGGCTGTGCCGCTCTATCTCAACCTGCGGCGGATCCGCCAGCTGTTCTGGCCTACATTTACTACGCTGGTAGTCGGAGGCCTGTTCGCCACGCTCTGCTGCCTGGTGCTGGGTTTGTGGTTCGGTGCCGAGCACATGATCCTGATGACCATGGCGCCGAAGTCCGTCACCTCGCCGATCGCCATGCTGGTGGCTGAGCAGATTGGTGGCGTGGCGGCCCTGGCGGCAGTGTTCGTGTTGATTACCGGGGTGATCGGGGCGATCTTCGGCCCGGCGTTGCTGAGCCGCTTCGGCGTGCACAGCCCTGAGGCGCGCGGCATGTCGCTGGGCGTGACCGCGCACGCAGTGGGCACTTCGGTGGCCCTGCAGGAAAGTGACGAATGCGGCGCCTTTGCCGCGCTGGCGATGAGCCTGATGGGAGTGGCTACAGCGGTGTTCCTGCCGCTGGCGGTCAGCCTGGTGGCTTGAGGAATTGTGATGACGCTACCGCTGTTTCCGCTCAATACCGTGCTGTTTCCTGGCTGCTTTCTCGATTTGCAGATTTTCGAGGCGCGCTACCTGGACATGATCGGGCGCTGCATGAAGCAGGGCGAAGGGTTTGGTGTGGTGTGCATCCTTGAGGGCGAGCAAGTCGGCAAGGCGCCGCCGGTGGTCGCCTCGATCGGCTGTGAAGCGGTGATCCGCGACTTCGTGCAGCAGGATAACGGCTTGCTGGGTATCCGCGTCGAGGGCGTGCGGCGCTTCAATCTGGAAAGCTCCGAGGTGCAGAAGGACCAGTTGCTGGTGGGCCAGGTGCAATGGCTGCCGGAGCAGGCCGACAGCCCGTTGCTGGAAGCCGATGACGACCTATTGGCGCTGCTGGTGGCTCTGGGTGAGCACCCCATGGTCGAAGCGCTGGGCATGCCGCGGCCGGTGGACGGGCGTCAGGCGCTGGCCAATCAGCTGGCGTACCTGTTGCCGTTCATGGAAGAGGACAAGCTGGACCTGCTGACCCTCGATTCGCCACAGCAGCGGCTGGGCGAGATTCAGAAACTGCTGGAGCGGATTCAGGGTGAGTTGTTCGCCTGATGGTTCTGTATTGCCTGTGCCGGCCCCTTCGCGGGTAAACCCGCTCCTACGACAGGCGCGATCCCCGCGTAGGAGCGGGTTCACCCGCGAATAGGCCCGCACAGGCAACATCAATATTGATACCTGACCAACGCCTGCGGCAGCGCATGCATGGCGAAGAACGCCAGCAGCGCCACGCATGCCGGCAACACCAGCCACCACACCCGCAGCGGCAGGGCTGGCAGGGTCTGCTGGCGTTGCACCAATGTCAGGCTGAGTGCGCACACGCAACAAGCCAGCAGGGCCCCGGCCAGGATATCGGTTGGCCAGTGCGCCCCCAGGTACACCCGCGACAGGGCAATCGCCAGCGCTGGAATGCACCCCAGCATCATCCAGGTCAGGCGCATCCGTGGTGGCTGGCCACGCCCTGCCAGCACGGCCATGACCAGGAAGAACGCGAACGATGCCGAGCTGTGCCCGCTGGGCATGCTGTAGCTGGTCAGTGGGTCGGTCAGTACTTCCGGCCTGGCCCGGGCAAATAGCCATTTCAGTGTGCCGTTGGCGATCGCCGTGCCCATCAACGCGCCCGCCGCGAAAAATGCGTGTCGCCATTGACGGGCAAGCAGCAGCAGGCCTGTCAGCAGGGCGCCGAGGAACAACTGGGTGCGGAAATCGCCTAGCCGTGTCACCAGCACCACGGTGCTGTCGATGGCCTGGCTGCGATGCTCCTGGACCAGTGTCATCACGCCTTGGTCGAACTCATGGAAGTAGGGCCAGCCGAGGAATACACCGGCCAGGGTGATGAAGCTGAGCGCGGCAACCAGCCTGGTGCCGTGGCGCTGGTCACGCAGGCTGGTATTGAGGCTCAGGCCGATCAGCACCGCGAGGGCGCCGGCGATGATCCCGGCGTCCAGCCAGAAGCCTTCCGGCAGGGGCAGGCGCATGGCGGCGCCGGTGGCCCAGCCGGGCAGCAGGTAGGCGACCGACCAGCCGGCGCCCGCCAGCAGGCTGACGGCGATGAAGCGCGGCAGGGGCATGTCGAACATGCCGGCGACCATTGGCAGCATCGGCCGCAGCGGGCCGATGAAGCGGCCTACCAGCAGGCTGGCGATGCCATAACGCTGGAAGTAGCTTTCGGCGCTGCCGATCCATTCCGGATGGTGGCGTAGCAGCGGCAGGCGGCGGATGTTCTGGTGGAAGTACTTGCCCACTGCGTAAGACATGGCGTCGCCCAGCAGGCCGCCGAGAAAGCCGAGGAGCAGCGTTTCGCCCAGGCTGAACGTGCCGTTACCGGCCAGTACCGCAACGGCGAACAGCAGTACGGTGCCCGGCACGATAATGCCGGCGATGGCCAGGCATTCGATGCAGGCCACCAGGAAAATCGCCAGGCCAAGCCACTGCGGGTTGGCGCTGAGCCAGCCGGTCAGGCTGTCGAGCCATTGGCCCATGTTCAGCTTCCTTGTTCGAGAATGAAGAAATCACGGCCTTCGACTTGGCCGCGGCGTAACGGGTTCCGTGTGCAGAAACGGGCGTACTCGGCATCGACGAAGCGGTACGGCAGGTGCTCGTCGCGCCCGTGCGGGATGCCCAGGCGAGCAGCCTGGATCACCCGGGGCACGGCGTTGCCGCAGTCCTCGACGTACAGGCGTTCGGCGTCGAAACGCTGGGCGTCCCAATGCGGCACTTTCAGGCCCAGGGCCCGGCATAGCAGGGTCTGGCCGGCGCACAGGCGCTCTTGCGGGCGGATATTGCCGCTTGCATCGGGATTGTTCAGTTGCATCTGCGCCAGGCTGTCGGGCCCCGAGAGGGTGTCCTGCCAAGGATAGGCAGACTTGATCAGCACCGCGTTGCCCGGCCCGTGGGCGCTGAAGTTCAGCGAATCGCCGCCGCGGGCGTAGTACATGTAGATGTGCCCCCCATCCAGGAATAGCGCCTTGCGTTTTTCGGTGTAGCCGAGCGAAGCGTGGCTACCTTTGTCGGAAAGGTAGTAGGCCTCGGTCTCGATGATTCGCGCGGCCAGCCACAGGTCGCCGTGGCGGTGACGGATGACCTTGCCCAGCAGTGCCTTGGCCAGGGTCTGGGCGTCGCGGTCGAAAAAGCTGTCGGGCAGGGCTGGCATGCGGGGCAGTTCGTGGCTGGAGAGGCGGGGATGATAGCAATGAATGGCTTAATCGAGGCTGAATCGGATGGTGATGTGGGCAGTGCCGGCCCGTTCGCGGGTAAACCCGCTCCTACACAAATCCCTGTGGGAGCGGGCGCGCCCGCGAAAGGGCCGCAACAGGCGATGGAAATCTCGATAACCCCGGTTACATCTTTCCTACACATTGCCCCATCCATTTTCGACCATCCGCCACCCGCCGCTGGGCGTACACCTGCGCGGCAGTTATAATCAGCCGATTTCCCCTTCGCCAAGACACCGAACCCATGACTGAGTCCGTTCTTGACTATATGACCCGCCTGGGTCGCGCTGCCCGTGAGGCTTCCCGGGTGATTGGCCGTGCCAGCACCGCGCAGAAGAACCGCGCCCTGCAAGCCGCCGCCGACGCGCTGGACGCTGCCCGTGCCGAACTCACCGCTGCCAACGAGCTGGACCTTGCCGCTGGCCGCGCCAGTGGCCTGGAGCCCGCACTGCTCGACCGTCTGGCGCTGACCCCGGCGCGTATCGACGGCATGATCACCGGCTTGCGCCAGGTGGCCAGCCTGCCGGACCCGGTCGGTGCCATCCGCGACATGAGCTACCGTCCATCGGGCATTCAGGTAGGCAAGATGCGTACCCCGCTGGGGGTGATCGGGATCATCTATGAATCGCGTCCGAACGTGACCATTGATGCCGCCAGCCTATGCCTCAAGTCGGGCAATGCAACCATCCTGCGTGGCGGTTCCGAAGCCATCCACTCCAACCGCGCCATTGCCACCTGCATTCAGCGTGGCCTGGCCGAAGCCGGCCTGCCGGCGGCGGTGGTGCAGGTGGTCGAAACCACCGACCGCGAAGCCGTGGGCGCGCTGATCAGCATGCCGGAATTCGTCGATGTCATCGTGCCGCGCGGAGGCCGTGGCCTGATCGAGCGCATCAGCCGCGATGCCCGCGTGCCGGTGATCAAGCATCTGGACGGCATCTGCCACATCTATGTCAGCCAGCATGCCGACCTGGACAAGGCCTGGAATGTGGCTTTCAACGCCAAGACCTACCGCTACGGCATCTGCGGTGCCATGGAAACGCTGCTGGTCGACCAACAAGTGGCTGAGCGCTTCCTGCCAGAAATGGCCCGCCGCTTCGTGGAGAATGGCGTGGAGCTGCGCGGTTGCGAGCGTACCCAGGCTATCATCAGCGCCAAACCGGCCACCGAAGCCGACTGGCACACGGAATACCTCGATGCGATCCTGTCGATTCGCGTGGTCGACGGCCTGAACCAGGCCATCGAGCACATCAACCACTATGGCTCGCACCACACCGACTCGATCATCAGCGAACACCAGGGTGAAGCCCGTCAGTTCATGGCTGAGGTCGATTCGGCGTCGGTCATGCTCAACACCCCGACCTGCTTTGCCGATGGCTTCGAGTACGGCCTGGGTGCGGAAATCGGTATTTCCACCGACAAGCTGCATGCCCGCGGCCCTGTCGGCCTGGAAGGCCTGACCTGCGAGAAGTATGTGGTGATCGGCGATGGCCAGTTGCGCGGCCAGGGGTCCTGCTGAGTTGAGCAAGGCCCAGGCAGTCCGGCGTATCGGCATTCTAGGTGGTACCTTCGACCCCGTGCATATCGGCCACTTGCGCAGCGCGCTTGAAGTGGCCGAGTTCATGCGGTTGGATGAGCTACGCCTGTTGCCCAATGCCCGGCCGCCGCACCGCGACACGCCACAGGTGGCCGCGCAGGATCGCCTGGCGATGGTCCGTGAAGCGGTGCAGGGCGTCGCTTGCCTGAGCGTCGATGCCCGCGAGCTGGAACGTGACAAGCCGTCGTACACCATCGATACGCTGGAATCGATCCGCGCCGAACTGTCTGGCAACGACCAGTTGTTCCTGGTGCTGGGTTGGGATGCCTTCTGTGGCCTGCCCGCCTGGCATCGCTGGGAAGAATTGCTGCAACACTGTCACATCCTGGTACTGCAACGTCCGGATGCCGACGTAGAACCCCCTGACGAGTTGCGCAACCTGTTGGCTGCGCGCTCGGAGAGCGATCCCACCGCCATGTCCGGCCCGGCGGGAAATATTTCGTTCGTCTGGCAGACGCCGCTTGCGGTGTCGGCTACACAGATCCGACAGCTGCTGGCCAGCGGCAAATCGGTGAGGTTCCTGGTGCCGGACGCCGTACTGGCCTATATCGAGGCGCACGAACTGTATCGTGCGCCCAACTGACGGTGCCTCTGGCGCCTCATCCAACGAGTTGAACGAGTTTTATATGACCAAGCAGAAAATTTACGGCGAAGAACTGGTCGCAGTGACCAAGGCAGCGCTGGAAGACGTCAAGGCCCAGGACATCCAGGTCATCGACGTGCGCGAGAAGCACAGCCTGACCGACTACATGATCATTGCCACCGGTACCTCCAACCGCCAGATCAACGCGATGGCCGAAAAGGTCCGTGAAGCAGTCAAGGCCAAGGGCGCCCAGCCACTGGGTGAAGAAGGCAAGGGCGACAGCGACTGGGTGCTGCTGGACCTGAACGACGTCATCGTGCACATGATGACCGCCGCTGCCCGCCAGTTCTACGACCTTGAGCGTCTGTGGCAGGGTGCCGAGCAAAGCCGTGCCGCCGATGGCAAGCACCACAGCCCGGACCATGCCCACGAGTACTCCGACAAGCTCAAAGACCGCGAATAAGGAAAGCGCTGTGCGTCTGCGCCTGATTGCGGTCGGCTCGCGCATGCCGAAGTGGGTCGAGGAAGGCTGGCATGAATATGCCAAGCGCCTGCCCGCCGAGCTGTCGCTGGAGCTGGTGGAAATCCCGCTGAATACCCGTGGCAAGAATGCCGACGTCGCCCGCCTGATCCGTCAGGAGGGCGAAGCCATGCTGAGCAAAGTGCAGCCTGGGGAACGCATTGTCACCCTCGAGGTCCATGGCAAGCCATGGAGTACCGAGCAGCTGGCGACCGAGCTGGACCGCTGGCGCCTGGATGCGCGCACGGTGAATTTGATGGTGGGCGGCCCGGAGGGCCTGGCGCCTGAGGTTTGCGCGCGCGCCGAGCAACGTTGGTCGCTGTCGCCGCTGACGTTGCCGCACCCGTTGGTAAGGATACTCATCGGCGAGCAGATCTACCGCGCCTGGACCGTGTTGTCCGGGCACCCTTACCACAAATGAGCCTTTAAGCAGTCCGATGTCGCAGCCGATCCGTCTCAAGGACCACGAGAAAGACGCCCGCCTGGTGCGCAAACGCGTCGTGGTCGGCGCAGTCGCGATCATGCTGCTTGTGTGCGTGTTGATCGCACGGCTGTACTACCTGCAGATCATCCAGTACGACTACCACTCCACGCTGTCGGAGAACAACCGGGTGCATGTGCAGCCGATCCCGCCGACCCGCGGGCTGATCTTCGACCGCAACGGGGTGATCGTTGCCGACAACCGGCCCAGCTTCAGCCTGTCGATGACCCGCGAACGTGCGGGTAACTGGCAGGAAGTGCTGGATACCATCGTCGAAGTGCTGGACCTCACCGCTGACGACCGTACCCTGTTCGAGAAGCGCATGCGCCAAGGCCGCCGGCCATTCGAGCCGGTGCCGATCCTGTTCGAGCTCAACGAAGAGCAGATCGCCCGCGTGGCGGTAAACCAGTTCCGCCTGCCGGGTGTCGAGGTGGTGGCCCAGCTGGTGCGGCATTACCCGCAGGGTGCGCATTTCGCCCATTCGGTGGGTTATGTAGGGCGAATCAACGAGAAAGAGCTGAAAACGCTCGACCCGGTGAACTACAGCGGTACCCACCATATCGGCAAGACCGGCATCGAGCGCTTCTACGAGGCCGCCCTGCACGGTCAGGTGGGTTACGAGGAAGTCGAGACCAACGCCCGTGGCCGGGTGTTGCGGGTGCTCAAGCGCACCGATCCGAAGCCGGGCAAGGACATTGTGCTGAGCCTGGACATCAAGCTGCAGGAGGCCGCTGAAGCCGCCCTGGGAGGCCGGCGTGGTGCAGTGGTTGCGCTCGACCCGCGAACCGGTGAGGTACTGGCGATGGTGAGTCAGCCTAGCTTCGACCCCAACCTGTTCGTCACCGGCATCAGCTTCAAGGCCTATGCCGAATTGCGCGATTCGATCGATCGGCCGCTGTTCAACCGCGTGCTGCGTGGCCTGTACCCGCCGGGGTCGACCATCAAGCCGGCGGTGGCTATTGCCGGTCTGGACAGTGGCGTCGTGAATGCCAGCAGCAGGGTGTTCGACCCTGGCTACTACCAGCTGCCCAACTACGACCATAAATACCGTAACTGGAACCGCTCCGGGGATGGCTGGGTCGACCTGGACACCGCCATCATGCGCTCGAACGACACCTACTTCTATGACCTTGCGCACAAGATGGGCATCGATCGCTTGTCCAGCTACATGAACAAGTTCGGTATCGGCCAGCGGGTTTCCCTCGACATGTTCGAGGAGTCTGCCGGGTTGATGCCGTCGCGCGAATGGAAGCGTGCCACCCGTCGCCAGGCCTGGTTCCCTGGCGAAACCCTGATTCTCGGCATCGGCCAGGGCTATATGCAGGCTACGCCGCTGCAACTGGCCCAGGCCACTGCACTGATCGCCAACAAAGGTGTGTGGAACCGCCCGCACCTGGCCAAGACCATCGAAGGCCTGCCGCCGGTGGACGACAACCCCATGGAAGACATCGTGCTGCGTGACAAGTCCGACTGGGCCAAGGTCACCCATGGCATGGAACAGGTGATGCACAACGCCCGCGGTACCGCGCGCAAGGCAGCTGCCGGAGCCCAGTACCGCATTGCCGGCAAGAGCGGTACCGCCCAGGTGGTGGCGATCAAGCAGGGCGAGAAGTACGATCGCAACAAACTCCAGGAGCGCCACCGCGACCATGCGTTGTTCGTCGCGTTTGCCCCAGCCGAAGCCCCGAAAATCGTGGTTTCGGTGATGGTCGAGAACGGTGAGTCCGGCTCGGGTGTCGCCGCTCCGGTGGTACGCCAGATCATGGACGCCTGGCTGCTCGACGAAAATGGCCGGCTCAAACCCGAGTTCGCGCCCGCCACCGTTACCCAGGAATCGGCCCTGTGATGAACAATTTCGATCGCATGCTCTCCAGCGAGGATGTGATGCGTCGGCGTGCGAGCTTTCTGCAACGCATCCATATCGACGGCCCCTTGCTGATCATTCTGCTGACCCTTGCAGCCGGCAGCCTGTTCGTACTGTATTCGGCCAGTGGCAAGAACTGGGACCTGCTGCTCAAGCAAGCCACCTCGTTTGGCATCGGTCTGGTGTCGATGTTCGTCATCGCCCAGCTGGAGCCGCGCTTCATGGCGCGTTGGGTGCCGTTGGCCTACCTGGCCGGGGTGCTGTTGCTGGTAGTGGTCGACGTGATGGGCCACAACGCCATGGGGGCCACACGCTGGATCAACATTCCGGGGGTGATCCGCTTCCAGCCCTCGGAATTCATGAAGATCATCATGCCGGCGACCATCGCCTGGTACCTGTCCAAGCGCACCTTGCCGCCCCATTTGAAGCACGTGGCGATCAGCCTGCTGCTGATCGGCGTGCCGTTCATGCTGATCGTACGTCAGCCAGACCTGGGGACCGCGCTGCTGATCCTGGCCTCCGGTGCCTTCGTGCTGTTCATGGGCGGCTTGCGCTGGCGCTGGATCCTCAGCGTGCTGGCGGCAGCCGTGCCAGTCGCGGTGGCAATGTGGTTCTTCGTCATGCACGACTACCAGAAGCAGCGGGTATTGACCTTCCTCGACCCTGAAAGCGACCCGTTGGGCACCGGTTGGAACATCATCCAGTCCAAGGCGGCGATCGGCTCGGGCGGGGTGTTTGGCAAAGGCTGGCTGCTTGGCACGCAGTCGCACCTGGACTTTTTGCCGGAAAGCCACACCGACTTCATCATCGCCGTGCTCGGCGAGGAATTCGGCCTGGTCGGCATCTGCCTGCTGCTGATTGTCTACCTGCTGCTGATCGGCCGTGGCCTGGTGATCACCGCCCAGGCGCAGACCCTGTTCGGCAAGCTGCTTGCGGGCAGCCTGACCATGACTTTTTTTGTATACGTGTTCGTCAATATCGGAATGGTAAGCGGCCTTCTGCCCGTGGTGGGCGTGCCGTTACCTTTCATCAGCTATGGCGGAACATCGTTGGTGACGCTGCTGTCAGCGTTTGGCGTTTTGATGTCGATCCATACGCACCGCAAATGGATCGCGCAGGTTTGAATAAGGTGAACAATTTCATGCAAGCAGTGCGTAACTGGGCTGCCCGTTGTGCGCCTTGGATCGGTGCGGTGGGCCTGTTCGGCGCTGTACAGCTGGCCCATGCCGGCGAATACGACGGCTCGCCCGAGGTAGCCGCGTTTGTTGGCGAAATGAGCCGCGACTATGGTTTTGCGCCTGAGCAACTGATGGGTGTGTTTCGTGAGGTGCAGCGCAAGCAGTCGATCCTCGACGCCATCTCGCGCCCGGCCGAGCGGGTCAAACCGTGGAAGGACTACCGGCCGATGTTCATCACCGATGCACGTATCGCTCGCGGTGTGGATTTCTGGCGTCAGCACGAGGCTGTATTGGCACGTGCCGAGCAGGAGTACGGCGTACCTGCGCAGTACATTGTCGCGATCATCGGCGTGGAAACCTTCTTTGGCCGCAATACCGGCAACTACCGGGTGATCGACGCCCTGTCGACGCTGGGCTTCGACTACCCGCCACGGGCCGAGTTCTTCCGCAAGGAGCTGCGAGAGTTCCTGCTGCTGGCCCGTGAGGAACAGCTCGATCCCTTGACGCTCAAGGGCTCGTACGCCGGCGCCATGGGGCTGCCGCAGTTCATGCCAAGCAGCTTCCGCAACTACGCGGTGGACTTCGACGGGGACGGCCATATCAATATCTGGAACAACCCTGACGATGCCATCGGCAGCGTGGCCAGCTACTTCAAGCGCCACGGCTGGGTGGCCGGTGAGGGTGTGGTCAGTCGCGCCTGGGTTGAAGGTGAGCGCGCCGACGAAGGCCTGACCACCGGCATCGAGCCGGTGAAAACGGTAGGGGAGTTGCGTACGCTTGGCTGGTCGGTTCATGATTCGCTGCGCGATGATCTGCCGGTTACCGCCTTCCGTCTCGAGGGCGAGAGCGGCCCCGAGTACTGGATGGGCCTGAAGAACTTCTACGCGATCACTCGCTACAACCGCAGCGTGATGTATGCCATGGCGGTACATCAGCTTGCGGAACAGCTGGTTCAAGTACGGGGCGTCAAGTAATGCGCGCAATCATCTCTGGCAACGCTTTCAAGCTGCTCACCTGCCTCGCCGTCGGTGTGGCGCTGGTCAGCTGCTCTTCCAACCGCCCGGCCCCGAAAAGCAGTGGTAATGTCGTGCGTAGCCAGCCGGGCCTGGACATCAACCGGGCGCACAAGGACGGCGCACCGTGGTGGGACGTGGATGTGAACAAGATCCCCGATGCCACCCCGACCGTGCACACCGGTAACTACAAGGCCAACCCGTACACCGTGCTGGGCAAGACCTACTACCCGATGCAGGACTCGCGCAACTACCGCGCCGAGGGTACGGCATCGTGGTACGGCACCAAGTTCCACGGGCAGAACACTGCCAACGGCGAGCTGTACGACCTGTATGGCATGAGCGCAGCGCACAAGACCCTGCCGCTGCCAGCCTATGTGCGGGTGACCAACCTGGCGAACGGCCGCAGCGTGATCCTTCGGGTGAACGACCGTGGCCCGTTCTATTCCGACCGAATCATCGACTTGTCCTATGCTGCCGCGAAAAAGCTCGGCTATGCCGAGATCGGCACCGCGCATGTGCGCGTCGAGGGTATCGACCCGCAGCAGTGGTGGGCTCAGCGCGGCCAAACGCCGCCGATGGTGCTGAAGGAGCCGCAAGTGGCGCAGACCCAGGCAATACCGGCCAGTACCGGGCGGGTCGAGCAGTGGACCCCGCCGCCACAGCAGCACGCAGCGCCCGTGGTACCCGTGCAGGTGGGTGGCAATAACGTGCCCGGCGGTAGCGGTGGCAGTTTCTTGCAGGTAGGCGCGTTCGCCAACCCGGACGCTGCCGAGTTGCTGCGCGCCAAGCTCAGCACCATGGTCAATGCACCCGTGTTCATCAGCTCGATCGTGCGTAACCAGCAGACCCTGCACCGCGTGCGCCTGGGGCCGATCGGCAGCCAGGGCGAGATCCAGCAAGCACAAGACAGCATTCGCCTGGCGAACTTGGGGCAGGCAAAGCTGGTCACAGCAGACTGACTGTGGGAGCGGGCGCGCCTGCGAAGACGGCAACACCAAACTATCGGTTTTGTCATGAATTGCCGGTCGCGGCCATGTACAATGACCGCTTTTGCCCGCAGCGACATAAAGCCGCACGTTCGCGGGCCAGGCCATTGGCCATAAAACTAGACTGACTGGCGCTGGGCACATGATCTTGCCCAGGGAACATCTCAGACCATTAGCGATTTTCGAGAGACGGATGAACATCACCAACCTTGCCAAACGACTTTGCCTGCCTGTACTGCTGCTGATCACGCCTGCCGCCTTCGCGGCGGAGCAGATGACGCCGGCGCCACCGCAACTGGCAGCCAAGTCCTACGTACTCATGGACGCGTCCAGCGGCAACGTGCTGGTCGAGAACAACGGTGACGAGCGCCTGCCGCCAGCCAGCCTGACCAAGCTGATGACCGCCTATATCGCCACCCTGGACATCCGTCGCGGCCAGATCGGTGAAAGCGACCCGGTTACCGTCAGCGAAAACGCCTGGCGTACCGGCGGTTCGCGCATGTTCATCAAGGTTGGCAGCCAGGTAACGGTCAGCGACCTGCTGCACGGCATCATCATCCAGTCCGGTAACGACGCCTCGGTCGCCCTGGCCGAGCACATTGCCGGCAGCGAAGACGCCTTTGCCGACATGATGAACAAGACGGCTGCCGACCTGGGCATGACCAACAGCCACTTCATGAACCCGACCGGTCTGCCGCACCCCGAGCATTACTCGTCGGCGCACGACATGGCGACCCTGGCTCGCGCGATCATCAACGTCGACCCGGCCCACTACGCCATCTACTCGCAGAAAGAGTTCTTCTGGAACAACATCAAGCAGCCTAACCGCAACCTGCTGCTGTGGCGTGACAAGACCGTCGATGGCCTGAAAACCGGTCACACCGACGAAGCCGGCTACTGCATGGTGGCTTCGGCCGTTCGTGACGGCCAGCGCCTGATCGCCGTGGTGTTCGGTACCAACAGCGAGCAATCGCGTGCTGCCGAAACCCAGAAGCTGCTGACCTACGGTTTCCGCTTCTTCGAAACCCAGACCTTCTACCAGAAAGGCACCGAGCTGACCCAGGCGCCGGTCTGGAAGGGCGCTACCAGCCAAGTCAAGGCTGGCCTGGCTGACGACCTGACCATGACTATGCCTAAAGGCCAATTGAAGCGCCTGCAGGCTTCGATGACCATGAACCCGCAGCTCACCGCACCGATCGCCAAAGGTGACGTGATCGGCAAAGTGGAAGTCAAACTGGACGAAAAAGTGATTCACAGCGCCGACCTGATCGCCCTTGATGGCGTCGAGGAAGGTGGTTTCTTCCGCCGTATGTGGGATAGCATCCGTCTATTCTTCTACGGGTTGTTCAACTGATACGTGACCTGCATGCCCCCGCGCCTACCGCGGGGGTGTTGTTGTTGCCACGGCTTACGAGGCCGTTTCCGCCATGAGCGAACCAGACGTCAAGTCGCACAAGATCGAATTCCCTTGCGACGATTACCCGATCAAGGTCATTGGTGACACCGTTGTCGGTTTCAAGGACATGGTCATCGAGGTTCTCAGCAAGCACGCCAAAGTCGACCTTTCCACCCTGGCCGAACGCCAGAGCAAGGAAGGCAAGTACACCACCGTGCAATTGCACATCGTTGCCGAAAGCGAGAACCAGCTGCACGATATCAACAGCGCCCTGCGCGCTACCGGCATCGTGAAAATGGTGCTTTGATGTCCGCCTGCCTCGGTTTTCGCGAGCTTGGCCTGCAGCCCTATGAACCGGTGCTGGAGGCCATGCGTCGTTTTACCGAGCAGCGCAGCCCGGACAGCCAGGATGAAATCTGGCTGGTCGAGCACCCTGCGGTCTTCACCCAGGGGCAGGCCGGCAAGGCCGAGCACCTGCTGGTGCCGGGCGACATTCCGGTGGTGCAGACCGACCGCGGCGGCCAGGTCACCTACCATGGCCCCGGGCAGCTGGTGGCCTACCTGCTGCTGGATGTGCGCCGGCTGGGCTTTGGCGTGCGTGAGCTGGTCAGCCGTATCGAGCTGGCCCTCATCGACCTGCTCGCCAGCTATGCTGTTCAGGCGTCTGCCAAGCCCGATGCCCCGGGTGTCTATGTCGACGGAGCGAAAATCGCCTCCCTCGGCCTGCGAATTCGCAACGGCCGTTCGTTTCACGGCCTTGCCCTGAACGTGGACATGGACCTTGCGCCATTCCGCCGAATCAACCCCTGCGGCTATGCGGGGCTGGCGATGACCCAGCTGCGCGACCTGGCAGGTCCGATCGAACTCGACGAGGTCAGGACAAGGCTGCGCGGACAGCTGGTCAAGCACCTCGACTACGCTGAGCAGACGACCCTCACGGGCGGAATCGACTGAATATGACAACTGTGCAAGAAGCCGTGCCGAACCTGATACCTACCCAGGATGCCACCCCGCGCCCAGCGCCGAAGAAGGTGGAAGCTGGGGTCAAGCTGCGTGGTGCCGACAAAGTCGCGCGCATCCCGGTGAAGATCATCCCTACCGATGAGCTACCCAAGAAGCCCGACTGGATTCGCGTGCGTATCCCGGTGTCGCCCGAGGTAGACCGCATCAAACAACTGCTGCGCAAGCACAAACTGCACAGCGTGTGCGAAGAGGCCTCCTGCCCGAACCTGGGCGAGTGCTTCTCGGGTGGTACCGCCACCTTCATGATCATGGGTGACATCTGCACCCGTCGTTGCCCGTTCTGCGACGTTGGCCACGGCCGACCGAAACCGCTGGATCTGGACGAGCCGAAAAACCTGGCTGTTGCCATTGCCGACCTGCGCCTGAAGTATGTGGTGATCACCTCGGTGGACCGCGACGACCTGCGTGACGGCGGTGCCCAGCACTTTGCTGACTGCATCCGGGAAATCCGCGCGCTGTCGCCGGGCGTGCAGTTGGAGACCTTGGTGCCTGACTACCGTGGCCGTATGGACGTTGCCCTGGAAATCACCGCGCAAGAGCCGCCGGATGTGTTCAACCACAACCTCGAGACCGTACCGCGCCTGTACAAGGCCGCGCGCCCGGGTTCGGACTATGACTGGTCGCTGGACTTGCTGCAGAAGTTCAAGCAGTTGGTGCCGCACGTACCGACCAAGTCGGGCCTGATGCTCGGCCTGGGCGAAACCGACGAGGAAGTGATCGAAGTGATGCACCGCATGCGCGAGCATGACATCGACATGCTCACCCTTGGCCAGTACCTGCAGCCGTCGCGCAGCCACTTGCCGGTGCAGCGTTTCGTTCACCCGGACACCTTTGCCTGGTTCGCCGAGGAAGGTTACAAGATGGGCTTCAAGAACGTTGCCTCTGGCCCGCTGGTGCGTTCTTCGTACCACGCCGACCAGCAGGCCCACGAAGCCAAGATCAAGCTCTGAGCTATGCTCTAGCCTAGAGCAGAGCCACAGATGCCGATGCGCGCCCAAGGGCGGCATCGGCATTTTTGTTTGTGTCCCATGCGCTGCAAGGAGCCGCGATGTATTGCGCCAAAACCTTCCAATCCACCCTGCCAGCCGCGCTGCCGGCCAACGCATGTTTTGCCATTGTCGCCCCGGCGGGCGCGGCGCGGCTTGATGCGCACAAGGTTAGCCAGTGGTTCGTTGACCGCGGCTACCGTTGCCATATCTACCCGGGTGCCCTGCAGGCGCAGGGCTACCTGGCGGGGCCGGACCAGCAGCGCCTGCAGGACTTGCATGCAGCGTTTGCCGATCCGGCCATGGACGCCATCCTGTGCATGCGTGGGGGCTACGGCAGCATGCGCCTGCTTGACCAGCTCGACTTTGAACTGATCCGGCGCAACCCCAAGCCGCTGATCGGCTACAGCGACATCACCGCGTTGCATACGGCGATCTACCGGCATGCCGGGCTGGTGACCTTCCATGGGGGGATGCTCAATGCCGACCTGTTGGGGGCCAAGTTGCCACCGACCGAGTCGTCGTTGCTGGCGCAACTGGGTGGGCATGTGAGGGCAGGCGAGCAGGTCGCGCACCCGGCGGGCTTCGCATTGGACTGCGTGCTGCCGGGGGTGGCCAGCGGACCGTTGCTGGGGGGCAACCTGTCGATGCTGGGGGCGACCATGGGGACCCTTGCCGAGCTGGATACCCAGGGCTGCATCCTGTTCATCGAGGATGTCAACGAGCCGTTGTACAGGGTGGATCGGCTGCTGACCCAGTTACGCCTGGCAGGCAAGCTGGAGGGGGTCAAGGGCGTGCTGGTGGGCGACTTTGCCGGGATTACCACTGCGGCGCTGACGCCGTTGCTGGAGGATACGTTTGCACCGCTGGGTGTGCCGGTGCTGGCGGGTTGGCGCAGCGGGCACTGTGACCCGAATGTATGCTTGCCCCTGGGGGCTCGGGTGAGGCTCGACAGTGTTCAGCAAACACTGGTGCTGGAGCAGGACCTGTTCAGGGCGTGAAACTACCGGGGCCGCGCAGCGGCCCCGAAATGCCTACTGCTGCCGCAGGCTCTCAAGCAGCTTATGGGTCGGGTAGCCATCCGCCGGCCAGCCCAGCCCTTGCTGGGCATTGCGAATCGCTTTGCGGGTATTGGCCCCGATAATGCCATCTGCATTACCCGCATCATGCCCGCGGCTGTTCAGCAAGTTCTGCAATTCCATGCGCTCGGTGCGGCTGAGCGGCAGATCCTCTTTCGGCCAGCTGCCGGCAATGAAGCCCCAGCCGCTGAAGCGATCCCCGAGCAGGCTCACCGCCAAGGCATAGGACGACGAGTTGTTGTATTTGAGGATGGCGCGGAAGTTGTCCAGCACCAGGAACGCCGGGCCGCGTGCACCGGCCGGCAGCAGCAGGGCGGCAGACAGCTGGTTGCTACCTGCCGGCAGCTGGGTGCCCGCTGGCAGTTTCACGCCCATCGCGAGCCATTCACTCACTGGTTTGCGCAGTGCGCCATCGGCCTGCCAGAAGTCGAAACCAGCCGGCACCTGTACCTCGAAGCCCCACGGTTGGCCGCGTTTCCAGCCCGAACTCTGCAGGTAGTGCGCTGTTGAGGCCAAGGCATCTGGTGTGCTGTTCCAGATGTCGCGGCGGCCATCGCCGTCGAAGTCCACGGCATGGGTGTTGTAGGTGGTCGGGATGAACTGGGTCTGGCCCATGGCGCCGGCCCACGAGCCACGCATGGCTTCAGGCTGGATGTCACCATGCTGGATGATCTGCAGCGCGGCAATCAGCTGATCCTGGGCGAACTGTGGGCGGCGGCCCTCATAGGCCAAAGTGGCCAGCGAGCGGATCACCGACTTGCTGCCTTGGAACTGGCCGAAGTTGCTTTCCATGCCCCACACCGCGACCAGCACCTGGCGGTCCACGCCATAGCGTTGCTCAAGGCGAGTCAGCAGCTCGGCGTTCTGCTCCAGCAGCTTCTTGCCGTTGCGCACACGCAGGGGCGACAGGGCGCCTTCGAGGTATTCCCACACCGGGCGGGTGAACTCCGGCTGGCTGCGGTCTGCCTTGATCACGTCCAGGTCGGGGGTGACACCGAGGAAGGCGCGGTCGAAGGTGCTCGGCGAAATGCCGGCTTGCAGGGCCTGCTCGCGGAAGCCCGCTTGCCATTGGGCGAAGGTTTGCAGGGGCTGGATGTCAGTGCTGACGTCGGGCGTTGCGCCGGGCACGGTCACCACGGGATTGGGTTGGGCAGGGGCCAGCGGCAGCGCGTCGGCGGCGGTGGGCTTTTCCGCACAGGCCACGAGCAGGATGAAGCTGGAGGCCGCGATCAGCTGGCGGGTTTCCCAGCGGGGGATAAGACGGAAGAGCATGCACAGATCCAGAGTTGCAGGTCAGGTGACGACCATACCATGCCTGCGCTTGCGATGCTTTCATGCAGCCAAAAAGTAGGAAGCCTCCCAATCTCTCGATTGGAAGGCTTCGCGGCGGTAGCTGCCTTTGCCCTTGTTCGGTTGTTCCTGGCGGCAGCGGAACAGTGGCTGGGCAACGATGGACTTGGCCTTGTTGGGGCCGTGCTTTTTCGGCTTTTTGCTCATGGCGGGCTTCCCGGGTTGGGTGAGTTTCGGGCGCACTGTAGGCTCCCCGAAGGGTGGGGGCCAATTGATTGTGTATATGGTCGAGGCGCTGGTGCCTATGTGTAGGAGCGGGTTTACCCGCGAATACGGTGGCGGCGGCAACGGTGAACGGCGGGTGGAGATTGGTTAGCAGGCCCGGCCTCTTCGCGGGTAAACCCGCTCCTACGACGGCCTGTGCCCAACCTTCGATGCGTGTGTAGGAGCGGGTTTACCCGCGAATACGGTGGCGGCGGCAACGGTGAACGGCGGGTGAAGTTTGGTTAGCAGGCCCGGCCCTTTCGCGGGTAAACCCGCTCCTACGACGGCCGCAGTTACTCGGGAGGCAGGGCCAGGCGTTGGCCAGCCATCAACAGCGACAGCCGCGCCAGGCCAATCCAGGGCGAACCTTCAGCCTGCCCTTTGATCTGCGCATCGATTCGCTGGGCATCCTGCAGCAGTTGCGCCCAACGCTGCGCCGAGAGGCGCTGCAGGGCCTTGCTGACCAGCGGTCGGCGTTTGTCCCAGATGGGCGGGCGGGCCTGGCTGAACGCTTTGTCCAATGGCACGCCTTGGCTGAACTGCTGGGCTAGCCCCGCCAGTTGGCGCAGCTCACGGGCCAACGCCCAGAGGATGACTGGCGGCTCCACACCTTCACCGCGCAAGCCTTCGAGCATGCGCAGGGCATGCGCAGCCTCGCCGTTGAGAATGGCATCGACCAGGCCGAAGACATCGAAGCGGGCACTGTCGGCGACGGCAGCCTGCACGGTTTCCACGGTGATCTGGCTGCCTTCGGCCAGCAGCTTGAGTTTTTCGATTTCCTGCGCGGCTGCCAGCAGGTTGCCTTCCACGCGCGCGGCAATCAGGTCGACGGCATCACGCTGGGCTGACAGGCCGGCCTGTTGAAGGCGCTGGTTGATCCACTGCGGGAGCTGGTGCACATCCACCGGCCAGATCTGGATGAACTGGCAATGAGCGCCTTCGATCAATGCCTTGCCCCACTTGGTCTTCTGCGCACTGCTGTCGAGCTTGGGCAGGCTGATCAGCAGCAGCGTGTCTTCGGCGGGGTTGGCGCAGTATTCCATCAGCGCAGCGGCACCCTTGTCACCGGGCTTGCCCGAGGGCAGGCGCAGTTCCAGCAGGCGGCGCTGGGCGAACAGCGACAGGCTTGCACCGGCCTGGAGCAGGGTGCCCCAGTCGAAGTTGGCGTCGGCACTGAATACCTGGCGTTCATCGAAACCTTGCTGACGCGCGGCATTGCGGATGGCGTCGGCAGCTTCCTGGCACAGCAGCGGGTCGTCGCCACTGACCACGTAGACCGGTGCCAGGGCGCCTTGCAGGTGCTTGTTGAGTTGGGCGGGGGCGAGTTTCATGGGGAACAGGCGGGGCGCCCGAGGGCGCCCCTCGCGGGCTTAGTTGCCCGGTACTTCCAGTGGCGATTGCTGAGGCGTCTCGGCTTGCTGGCGGCGGGCAGCCTCCAGCGCGGCAGCTTCGGCTTGGGCGCGCTCGTCGGCTTTACGCTGCAGCTCATCCAGTTGGGACGGGGACAGCATCTGCAAACGTACGACCATGGCGTTGACCAGGTCGCGGCGCATTTCTTCGCGGGCGCGTTTGGCTTCCTGCTCGGAGCCGGTGATGTTCGAGCCGTCACGCACGTAGACCTTGCGCACCTCCAGCTTGTCGCTCATCAGCTCCAGGTTGTTCAGGCCCAGGATGCTGTAGTCCAGCTTGGTGGTCAGCTCGTACTCGGCGGTACGGTTGCCGCTGTTGTAGGTCGCCGAGCGCTCGCGCTCCTGTTCGTTGGTCAGCACCAGGCGATACGGTGCGCCAGCGTGCACGTTAACGCCGCTACGTTCCAGCACTTCACGCAGCTGGAGCACGGTCGGGCCATAGGCATTGCGCGCGCTGACGTCCATTTCCTTCACGCTCAGCTCGGTGGCGCCGGTACCGCGCAGCTGGAAACCGCAGGCGCTGAGCATGACCGCCAGGCCGATTACCAGCAAATTGCGTTTGATCATGTTGTTGCTCCCTTTTGGGCCTGTTCCGCCCACCCGCAATCGATGCGGGTGGGCGTTTTCATCAGTTGGCGACGATGTTGACCAGCTTGCCCGGTACCACGATGACCTTGCGGATGGTCAGGCCATCGATGAAGCGCAGGACATTCTCGTTGCTGCGGGCAGCGGCTTCGACTTCTTCGCGGCTGGCAGCGGCAGGCATCTCGACCTGGCCGCGCAGTTTACCGTTGACCTGAACCACCAAGGTAATGGAGTCCTGCACCAGCGCCTGTTCGTCGACGCTTGGCCAGGCGGCATCGATCACCGAGCCTGCGTGGCCCAGGTGCTGCCACAGCGCGTGAGAGATGTGCGGAGTGATCGGCGCCAGCAGCAGGGTGACGGCTTCCAGGCCTTCCTGCAGCAGGGCGCGGTCCTGTTCGGTGGCTTGCGGGGCCTTTTCCAGTACGTTCATCACGGTCATCACCTGGGCGATGGCGGTATTGAACTTGTGGAACTGGCCCACGTCGGTGCTGGCCTGCTTGATGGCAGCGTGAATTGCGCGGCGGATGACCTTTTGTGCGTCGTCCAGGGCGGCAACATCCAGCTTGCCTGGCAGGCCCTGGCTGACGTGAGCCTGAGCCAGACGCCAGACCCGGCGCAGGAAGCGGCTGGCACCTTCGACGCCGGAGTCGGACCATTCCAGGCTCATGTCGGGCGGCGAGGCGAACATCATGAACAGGCGGCAGGTGTCGGCGCCGTAGGCTTCGATCATGGACTGCGGGTCGACGCCGTTGTTTTTCGACTTCGACATTTTCTCGGTGCCACCGATTTCCACCGGCAAGCCGTCGGTCTTCAGGCGGGCGCCAATGATCTTGGCTTTGGCATCACGCTCGATTTCGACATCGGCCGGGTTGAACCAGTCCTTGCCGCCGTTGCTGGCAACGCGGTAGTAGGTCTCGGCGACCACCATGCCCTGGGTCAGCAGGTTCTTGAACGGCTCGTTCGAGGTGACCAGGCCTTCGTCACGCATCAGCTTGTGGAAGAAGCGCGCGTACAGCAGGTGCAGGATCGCGTGTTCGATACCGCCGATGTACTGATCTACCGGCAGCCAGTGGTTGGCGGCTTTGGGGTCGACCAGGCCTTTGTCGTAGTTTGGCGAGGCGTAGCGGGCGAAGTACCAGGACGACTCGACGAAGGTGTCCATGGTGTCGGTTTCGCGCTTGGCCGGAGTACCGCATTTCGGGCAGCTGCATTCGTAGAATTCAGGCATGCGCGCCAGCGGCGAACCGGCGCCGTCCGGCACCACGTTCTCCGGCAGGGTGACCGGCAGCTGGTCTTCCGGCACCGGGACGTCGCCGCAGGACGGGCAGTGGATGATCGGGATCGGGCAGCCCCAGTAGCGCTGGCGGCTGATACCCCAGTCGCGCAGGCGGAACTGGGTACGCGATTTGCCCAGTTCCTTGCGGATCAGGGCCGCTTCGATGGCGTCGAAGGCGCCAGCAAAGTCCAGGCCGTCGAACTCTGCGGAGTTGATCAGCTGGCCGTGCTCGCCATAGGCGGCCTGCCACTCGCTGCCGACTTCATCGCCAGCGCTGGTGCGCACCACGGCCTTGACCGGCAGGTTGTACTTGTGGGCGAACTCGAAGTCGCGCTCGTCGTGGGCCGGCACGGCCATTACCGCGCCATCACCGTAGTGCATCAGCACGTAGTTGGCGACCCATACTGGCAGCTTCTCGCCAGTGAGCGGGTGCTCGACCAGCAGGGAAGTGGCCATGCCTTTCTTCTCCTGAGTGGCCATGTCGGCTTCGGCAACGCTGCCGCTCTTGCACTCATCGATGAACGCCTGCAGCGCCGGGTTGCCCTGCGCAGCCTGGGTGGCCAGCGGGTGCTCGGCGGCGACGGCGACATAGGTGGCGCCCATCAGCGTGTCCGGACGGGTGGTGAAGACCTTGAGGGTGCCTTCGTGGCCGATGCTGGCCTGGTCGTACGGGAACTGGACTTCCATGCCGCGCGATTTGCCGATCCAGTTGCGCTGCATGGTCTTGACCTGCTCAGGCCAGCCCGGCAGCTCGTCGAGGCTCTCCAGCAGCTCGTCGGCGTAATCGGTGATGCGGAAGTAGTACATCGGGATTTCGCGCTTCTCGATCAGCGCGCCCGAACGCCAGCCACGGCCGTCGATGACTTGTTCGTTGGCCAGTACGGTCTGGTCCGCCGGGTCCCAGTTCACGGTACCGTTCTTGCGGTAGATGATGCCTTTTTCGAACAGGCGGGTGAACAGCCACTGCTCCCAACGGTAGTAGTCGGGTTTGCAGGTGGTGACTTCACGTGCCCAGTCGATGGCCAGGCCCAGGCTCTTGAGCTGGGTCTTCATGTAGTCGATGTTTTCGTACGTCCACTTGGCCGGGGCGACGTTGTTTTTCATCGCCGCGTTTTCCGCGGGCATGCCGAAAGCGTCCCAGCCCATCGGCTGCAGGACGTTCTTGCCCAGCATGCGCTGGTAGCGGGCAATCACGTCACCGATGGTGTAGTTGCGCACGTGGCCCATGTGTAGCTTGCCGCTCGGGTACGGGAACATCGATAGGCAATAGTAGGTGTCTTTGCCTGGCTGTTCGGTAACAGCGAACGATTGTTGCTCGTCCCAGAACTTCTGGGCGGCGGCTTCGATATCACGGGGCGTGTATTGTTCGTGCATGGCTACTTTTGGCTGAGAGAGAAGAGACCTTGTTCCAGGCAGCGGAACCTCGCTGCGTCCGGCACTCCGGTGTCGTTTAGAGTGAACGCCGTAGCATACAGCAGCGCCGCGCATCGTGGGAAACCTTCGTTGCGAATGCCCGCTGGTCGCGGCGCACGGCTGCTTTTTGCAACGACGCTAAGCTCAGGTGTGGGGGGAGATATTCTTACCTTCAATGAGGTGAACGGATGGGAGAGACGCAGCTACCCGCAATCAGACCGGAGCTTTACGAGCGCCTGATCGACCGGCTTGGCCTGGCACTGGAAACGGCCAGGACCTCGGTGCGATTGCGCGACGAGATGCCAGCTGAGCTTGAGTTGCGTGGCCTGAGCCACGCAGAGTTCGAAGTGATCAAGGCCTACCTGGAATCCCTTCCGGAGCGCCACAATGCCCCTGTCGGCAGTTACCCACAAGCGGAGCCGACATCGGCCAAGATCATCTGGCTCAAGGACAAGAAACGCCCCGCCAGTACGGCGAGATCCAGGACGCTGCCACATCGCTAGCCGTTCAGGACGCCAGGCGCAGGCTATCGCGCGCCGGTTCTTCACTATCACACAACTCAAGATCGACGCCGGTAAGCACTTGTTGACCGGCGTCGATCCTTCTAGGCTGCACGCCTGCCAAGGAGGTGTGGCCGATGCCGATCCGATTCTTCATCAAACAATGGCTGATGCCGCCGGGCGTGCTGTTCTTGCTGCTGCTTGCGGCATGGTGGCTGCGTACGCGGCGGCCCCGGTTGGCGGCGCTTTGCTTTACCGTAGGGCTGGGTGGCCTGTGGTTGATGAGCCTGCCGCTGGTGGTGCAGGAAACCGCCCGTGTGCTGGAAAGTGAGCCGCCGCTGGCCGTGAGCGACTGGGCCGGCCTGGCGAGCCGGGCGGATGCCATTGTGGTGCTGGGCGCCGGGCGCGAGCGCGGGGACCCGGCCTGGGGTGGCGGTGACCAGCCCACGGCCACGGCACTGGAACGTATGCGCTTTGCCGCGCGACTGGCCAAAGCCTCGGGCCTGCCAGTGTTGACCAGTGGTGGGTTGCATTACGGCACGCCGCCCAGCGAGGCGAGGCTGATGGCGGAGCGCCTGCATGAAGATTTCGCTGTCGAGGTGAAATGGCGCGAAGAGGCCAGCCGCACGACCTGGGAAAATGCTCAGCTGACGGCCAAGGTGCTGCAGCCTTTGGGGGTTCGCCGGGTGGTGCTGGTGACCCAGGCCTGGCACATGCAGCGCTCACGCTGGAGTTTTGAACAGGCGGGGTTCGAGGTGGTGCCGGCGCCGGTGGGGTTCCTTGGGCGCGATCATGCGCGGCCGTTTGGCGGGCTGCTGCCAGAGAGCCGGGCGATGTGGCAGAGCGGGCAGTTGTTCAATGAAGTGGTGGGGTTGGTGGGGTATCGGGTGTTCTACTGATTCACCGGCTTACACAGTCGCCTGTAGGAGCGGGTTTACCCGCGAAAGGGCCAGCCCCGCTGGCCAATCTCCACCCGCCGTTCACCGTTGCCGCGACTACCGTATTCGCGGGTAAACCCGCTCCTACAGTGGTCGCGTATCGCCAATCAGACGGTTTTTGCAATACGCCCTGCCAGCAACGCCCAGCCCAGCAGCAATGCACAGACAATTGCCAGCGGCCATGAGCGCCATTGCAGGTAAGGCGTCAGCTGCTGCATCGGCACCACCTCGCCATACAGCACGGCCTGCTGGAACTGCGGAATCTGCGTGGTAATGCGGCCAAACGGGTCGATCAGCGCGGTCACGCCGTTGTTGGTGGCGCGGATCATCCAGCGGCCGGCTTCCAGCGCGCGCATCTGCGCCATCTGCAGGTGCTGCAAGGGGCCGATCGATTTGCCGAACCAGGTGTCGTTGCTGATGGTCAGCAGCAGGTCGCTACGCGCAGCCAGGCCGGCGGCGAACTCGGGGTAGACCACCTCGTAGCAGATGTAAGGCGCAATCTGGTAGCCCTTGGCCTGCAGCAGCGGCTGGTCTTCCGGACCGCGGGCGAAGTCGGACATGGGCAGGTTGAAGAACTCGATGGCCCCACGCAGCACGTCTTGCAGCGGCACATACTCGCCAAATGGCACCAGCTTCTGCTTGAGGTAGGTGCCATCGCCTTCGCCAGTGACGGTGATGCCGTTGTAGTAGCGGCGCTGGTGGTGCACTTCTTCACGCACCGGCACGCCCGTGATCAGCGCCGAGTGGCGCTCGGCGGCGAAGCGGCCCATCACGTCGATGTAGCCCTGGGCCTGGTCCTTGAGCACCGGAACGGCGGTTTCCGGCCACACCAGCAGGTCCACCGGCCTGGAGCTGAAGCTCAGGTCGCGGTATAGCGCCAGTTGCGCGTCGATGTGCGCAGGGTCCCATTTCAGGTCCTGCTCGACGTTGCCCTGGATCGCCGCCACTTTCAGCGGATCGCCTGCCGGAATGGTCCAGGCATGGCCCTTGAGCGCCAGGCCCAGCACCCAGGGGGCCAGCAACAGCACGCTGGCCACGGCCAGGAACGAGGGGCGGGTGCGCAGGCGGTGCAGGTTGCACAGCAGGGCGGCGGTGAGGGCGAGGCTGAAGGAAATCAGCCATACCCCGCCCAGCGGCGCAAGGCCGGCCAACGGGCCGTCCAGCTGGCTATAGCCGGCGTAGAGCCAGGGGAAACCGGTCAGGAACCAGCCGCGGAAGGCCTCTTGCAGTAGCCAGAGGGCGGCGAAGCACAGGGCGTCGGCCAGTGGTGCTTCGTTGCGCCGTAGCCAGCGCGCCCACAGCCAGGTGGGCAGGGCGAAGAACCAGGCCAGTGCGGCGAAGAACGCCAGCAACAACACGATTGCCAGCAGCGGCGAGGCGCCGCCGTAGGTGTTCATGCTGACGTAGATCCACCAGGTGCCGGCGCCATACAGGCCAAACCCAAACCACCAGCCACGCCACATGGCCTGGCGCGGGCTGAGCTCGCGCAGGCCAAGGTAGAGCACCGCGATGGACAGCACCGCCAACGGCCAGATGTCGAACGGCGCCAGGGCCAGGAGGGTGGAAGCACCGGCCGCCAGGGCCAGCAGGTTACCGGGCCAGCCGGGGCGGGTGATCCAACGCATGTTTGTCCTTAACGGGTGATCGGGGTCAGGCGCAGCAAGTGTATCCGCCGGCTGTCGGCGTTGAGAATACGGAACTTGTAAGACCCGATCTCAGTGGTTTCGTTGCGCTTGGGCAGGTGGCCAAAGGCGCTCATCACCAGGCCGCCGACCGTGTCGAACTCGTCATCGGAGAACTCGCTGTCGAAGAACTCGTTGAAGTTCTCGATCGGGGTAAGCGCTTTGACCAAAAAATCACCGCTGGGCAGTGGTTTGATGTAGCTGTCTTCCTCGACGTCGTGCTCGTCTTCGATATCGCCGACGATCTGCTCCAGCACGTCCTCGATGGTGACCAGGCCCGCCACGCCGCCATATTCGTCGATGACGATGGCCATGTGGTTGTGGTTGGCGCGGAATTCACGCAGCAGCACGTTCAGGCGCTTGGACTCGGGCACGAAGGTGGCCGGGCGCAGCAGGTCCTTGATGTTGAAGCTGTCGCCGTTCTCCTTGAGGATCAACGGCAGCAAGTCTTTGGCGAGCAGGATCCCGAGCACATCGTCATGGCTTTCGCCGATTACCGGGTAGCGCGAGTGCGCGGCGTCGATCACCGCCGGCAGGAACTCGCGAGGCGACTGGCCGGCCTTGATGCTGTTCATCTGCGAGCGCGGCACCATGATGTCGCGAACCTGCAGGTCGGCTACCTGAATGGCGCCTTCGACGATGGTCAGCGCTTCGCTGTCCAGCAATTTGTTCTGATGGGCTTCGCGCAGCAGCTCAAGCAGCTCCTGGCGGTTTTTCGGCTCATGGGCAAAAGCCTGGGTCAGTTTACCCAGCCAGGACTTCTGCCCGTTGCTCGATCGATCTTCGCTCATGGCGGTTCTCGTGATCCTTCGTGTATCAGTGTGTGATTGTGTCGGTTTCATCATCGGCATACGGGTCGGGGTGACCCAGTTCTGCCAGCAATTCCCGTTCCAGGCTTTCCATTTCCTCGGCTTCCTCATCCTCGATGTGGTCATAGCCGAGCAAGTGCAGGCAACCGTGGATGACCAGGTGCGCCCAGTGCGCTTCCAGCGATTTGCCTTGTTCGGCCGCTTCGCGCTCGACCACCGCTACACAGATGACCAGGTCGCCCAGCAGCGGGATATCGAGCAGGTCATCGGGCACATCGGCCGGGAACGACAACACATTGGTCGCGTAGTCCTTGTGCCGGTAGGTGTGGTTCAGCTCGCGGCCTTCGGCTTCGTCGACCAGGCGAATGGTCATTTCCGAGTCGGCGCTGCGCTGGCGCAACGCCAATTCGCACCAGCGGCGCAAGGCGGCGTCTTCTGGAGTGGCAGCATCCGTGGCCCGTTGGATATCAAGTTCAAGCATCTTTGCCGGGCGCCTCGGGCTTGGGCTGGCGGGCTTCGAAGCGGTCGTAGGCTTCGACGATACGCTGAACCAGTGGGTGACGAACCACATCCTTGGGTTGGAAATGGGTAAAGCTGATCCCCGGAACGTCCTTCAGCACCTCGATGACGTGCGCCAGGCCCGACTTGGTGCCACGGGGCAGGTCGACCTGGGTTATGTCACCGGTGATCACCGCAGTAGAGCCGAAACCGATGCGGGTCAGGAACATCTTCATCTGCTCGAGCGTGGTGTTCTGGCTTTCGTCGAGGATGATGAAGCTGTTGTTCAGGGTGCGGCCACGCATGTAGGCCAGAGGGGCGATTTCGATCACCTGGCGTTCGATCAGCTTGGCCACGTGTTCGAAGCCGAGCATTTCGTACAGGGCGTCGTACAGCGGGCGCAGGTACGGGTCGATTTTCTGTGCCAGGTCGCCGGGCAGGAAACCGAGCTTCTCACCCGCCTCGACCGCCGGGCGCACCAGCAGGATGCGGCGCACCTGTTCGCGTTCCAGCGCGTCCACGGCGCAGGCTACGGCCAGGTAGGTCTTGCCGGTACCGGCCGGGCCGATGCCGAAATTGATGTCGTTGGCCAGGATTTCCTTGACGTAGCGCTGCTGGTTGAGCCCGCGCGGGCGGATGTTGCCTTTGCGCGTGCGCAGCGACACGCTGACCTCGTTGACGGCCGGGTTGTCGATGTTCTCGACAGCCGACTCCTGCAGGTACAGGTGCACGGTTTCCGGTGACAGGTCGGTGGCCTTGGTCTCGCGATAGAGACGGCGCAACAGCTGTTCGGCAGCGGAGGTGGTCCTGGGTTCGCCGATCAGTTCGAACTGATTGCCGCGGTTGCGGATCTCGATGGCCAGGCGCTGTTCGATCAGGCGCAGGTGCTCGTCGAACTGGCCGCACAAGTTGGCGAAACGGTGGGCCTCGAAAGGTTCGAGGATGAAACGATGGGGTTCTATGGGTGCGTTCAAGGTCGTTTTTAGCCGCTCGACGGCGATGGAGTTGAACTCAAGAATAACCCTTGAATGGCAGTGGCGAAAGCACTGAAACGATCAAGGGTTGGCTCAAGGTATATAGTGCCTGTTCTGGCCTCTTCGCGGGCATGCCCGCTCCCACAGGTACTGCACGGGTTTGAAGGTGGGTGCAATACCTGTGGGGCTTGCCCGCGAAGGGGGCGGTGCAGGTATGATCCCCGTCTTTTCTTACGCATGTGTTATCTGGCCAAACATGAGCAAACGCGAACCCGCCATCTATAAAGTGATCTTCCTGAACCAGGGTCAGGTCTTCGAGATGTACGCCAAGCAGATCTACCAGAGTGACCTGTGGGGCTTTCTGGAAATCGAGGAGTTCGTGTTCGGCGAGCGCTCGCAACTGGTCGTGGACCCGAGTGAGGAGAAGCTCAAGAGCCAGTTCGACGGAGTGGTCCGCAGCTTCGTGCCGGTGCACTCGATTGTGCGCATCGATGAGGTGGAGCGCCTGGGCACGGCGAAGATCAGCGAGGCCAAGGGCGGCGGCAATGTGATGCCGTTCCCGATGCCAATGCCGGAAAAGTGACCTTCAGGGAAGCGGCGAGAACGGCGTGCGCCCTTCGGCGTTCTGCAGTTCGAGCAGGTACTTGCGGAAAATCTGGCCGAGCACCTGGGTGGCATGCTCCAGTTCGTCGCGGGGCATTTGCTCGGTCACTTCGTCGGCCATGTCCAGCGCATCTTCGGCGCCATTGACCGCAGCCATTTTCAGCAGGATGTAGGCCTGCACGTTGTTGGCCTTGACCCCTTCGCCATGGAAGAACATGGCACCCAGACGATATTGGGCGTCGGCTTGGCCCTGCAGCGATGCCTTCTGGAACCAGTCCAGGGCTTTGCCCAGGTTTTTTGGCGTTTGCGTGTAGTAATACTCGCCCAGTTCGAATTGCGCCTGGGCATCCCCCGCAGTCGCCGTCTGCTCGCAGGCCTTGAGGGCGTTTGCCAGGTCTTCAGGCTGAACGTTCAAGGTGCAGCGGCCCGTCGCCGGAATCAGCAACGAGTTACCGCCCTCCGCCAGGGCCAGCAGGGGCTGAAGAAGCAACAGGCAGCCCAGGGTCAGGGCGCGGCCGGTGCGGTTCATGGGGATCGACTTACCTCTGCAAAGCTGCGGCCAATGTCTCTGGTGGCACATTATGGGATAAGCAGCGCCAACCTTACAAAGTTTTACTCGAATTTCTGCTTGGTTGGGGAAGTCAGCTGAATGTGTGTGCGTAATTATTGCCTGTGCCGGCCTCTTCGCGGGTGAACCCGCTCCTACAAGGGGGTGTCGCTTTCATGAGTGTAGGAGTGGGTTGGCTCACGAAGAGGCCGGTACAGGCTGGCCATCACTTCAGGGCGGCAAAGGCTTTCTCAGCCGCATCCAGGGTGATCTGCAGCTCCTTGTCGCCATGGGCGATGGAGGTGAAGCCCGCTTCGAATGCGCTCGGTGCCAGGTACACGCCACCGTCGAGCATCAGGTGGAAGAAGCGCTTGAAGCGCTCGGCATCGCTGGCCATCACGTCTTCGAAGGTGACGATATCGTCGGCGCCGCTGAAGTACAGGCCGAACATGGCACCGGCCTGGGTGGTGACGAATGGCACGCCAGCGGCATCGGCGCGTTGCTGCAGGCCGTCAAGCATGCGGCTGGTGTAGTCGGTCAGCTCGGCGTGGAAGCCTGGGCGGCTGATCAGCTTGAGGGTGGTCAGGCCGGCGGCCATGGCCAGCGGGTTGCCCGACAGGGTGCCGGCCTGGTAGACCGGGCCGAGCGGGGCGATGCAGCCCATGATTTCACGCTTGCCGCCGAAGCAGCCGACCGGCATGCCGCCACCGACGATCTTGCCGAAGGTCGACAGGTCCGGCTTGATGCCGTAATGGCCCTGGGCGCCGCCGAGCGAGACGCGGAAACCGGTCATCACTTCGTCGAAGATCAGCACCACGCCATGCTTGTCGCATTGCTCGCGCAGGCCCTCGAGGAAGCCCGGTGCCGGTGGTACGCAGTTCATGTTGCCGGCCACTGGCTCCACGATGATGCAGGCCACGGTCTGGCCAACTCCGGCCAGGGTCTTCTCGACGGCGGCGATGTTGTTGAACGGCAGGGTCAGGGTGTGCTTGGCGAAGTCCGCTGGCACGCCTGCCGAGCTTGGCACGCCTTGGGTCAGCAAGCCGGAGCCGGCCTTTACCAGCAGGCTGTCGGAGTGGCCGTGGTAGCAGCCTTCGAACTTGATGATGGCGTCACGGCCAGTGTAGCCACGGGCCAGACGGATGGCGCTCATGGTGGCTTCAGTGCCCGAGCTGACCATGCGCACCATTTCCATCGACGGTACGATCGAGCAGACCAGGTCGGCCATCTCGGTTTCCATGGCGGTCGGCGCGCCGTAGGACAGGCCGTGCTCCAGCTGCCTGCGTACCGAGTCCAGCACGTCCGGGTGGCCGTGGCCGAGGATCATCGGGCCCCAGGAGCCGACGTAGTCGACGTAGCGTTTGTCGTCCTCGTCAACGACATAGGCGCCTTCGGCATGCTTGAAGAACAGCGGCGTGCCGCCAACGCTCTTGAAAGCGCGGACTGGCGAGTTGACGCCGCCAGGGATGTGCTTCTGGGCTTGGGCGAACAGGGCTTCGGAACGGGACATGGAAGTATCTCTCGAATCAGGATGCGAACAAGGCGTTGAAGGCGCGGGCGCGGCGGGTGACTTCCTGCGCGCTGTCGGCACCGAACAAGCCGTGGATCACCGCCAGCAGGTCGGCGCCGTGGGCGACCAACGGGGCGGCGTTGTCGAGGGTGATGCCGCCGATCACGGCGATCGGCAGTTTCACCTGGGCGCGGGCCTGCTCGAGCAGGCCGACGTTGGCAGCGGGCGCGCCCGGCTTGGTGACAGAATTGAAGAAGCGGCCAAAGGCCACGTAGCTGGCGCCTTCGCTGGCAGCCTGGGCGGCCAGTTCGAGGCTGGCGTGGCAGGTGGAGCCGATGATTGCCTGACGGCCGAGCAGTGCGCGGGCCGGGGTCAGCGGGCCGTCGGTCTGGCCCAGGTGCACGCCGACACCCAGGCGGGCGGCCAGTTCGGCGTCGTCGTTGATCAGCAACTGGGTGCCGTAACGCTCGCAGAGCGTCATCAGCCCTTCGGCTTCACGCAGGCGGCGCGCCGCATCGTCGCTCTTGTCGCGGTACTGCAGCAGACACACGCCGCCTTCCAGGGCCGCCTCGACATGGGACAGGAAACGGCCGGCGAGCAGCTGGCTGTCGGTGATGGCGTACAGACCGCGTAGCTTCATTGAAGGCCTCGTATCAGGAGCAGAAGTCCAGGGGCAGGCGGCGCGGCACGTATTGGCCTTTGCCCAGTTGCTCGGCGTCCCGCAGGGTGCGCCAGGTGTAGTCCAGGGCGGTGCGCACGGCGCTTTCCAGCTGCTCGCCGAGCGCCAGGCGGCCAGCCAGTGCACTGGCCAGGGTGCAGCCCGAGCCATGGTAGCTGCCCGGCAGGCGCTGGCAAGTCCAGGTGAAGTGCTGGCCGTCCTGGGTGTACAGGCGGTTGTGGATTTCGTCTTCGTCGCCGTGACCGCCGGTAATCAGCAGGTGTCTACAGAACGGCAACAGTTTCTCGGCACATTCGTCAGCGGTGCCCTCGGGCAGTTCGGCGAGGATGCGTGCTTCGGGCAGGTTCGGCGTGGCGATGGTCGCCAGCGGCAGCAACCGTTCACGCAGGGCGTAGCCCACTTCGTCCTTGCCCAGGCGGCCACCGCCACCGGCACGCAGCACCGGGTCGCAGACCAGCGGCAGGTGAGGGTGGGCGGCCAGCAGTTCGGCGACGGTGTCGACCATCTCGATCGAGCCGAGCATGCCCAACTTGACGGCGGCCACCGTGGAGTCGGCCAGCACGGCATTGGCCTGGGCCAGCACCCACTCGCGGTCGAGCACGCGGAAGTCGGAAACGTTGACGGTATCCTGCACGGTCAGGGCGGTCACTGCAGGTGCAGCGTGGCAGCCTTGGGCGATCAGGGCTTCGATATCTGCCTGCAAGCCGGCGCCGCCACTGGGGTCGTGGCCGGAGAGACAGAGGACAACGGGGCGGGAGCTGTAGGTATTCATGGTCGGCGAGCTTACCACCAAACCTGTTTGGGCGGATCGTCCGACAAACGAGTTTTACTGATCGATCGGTCAGGTTGCTGATTGGTTTTCTATTGAAAGCATTGATTTAGAGCCTTTTCTTTGTGTTTTTATGTGGCCGATTGCCAGGTTGTGAGGCTATGCTAGAGTGCTCGGATAACTCGACAAACGGGTTCTGCAGGATCACGTCGTCTCAAACGGATGGGAGGCTACCGCGACGCGACCGGACAGGCCATGCTGGGGCTGTATGCGCTATTTGCTGATTGTGCTTCTGGGTTTGCTGCCCGTGCTGGCCGGAGCGGTCGATTTCGACGACGCTACCCGGCATCTTCCACTGGGCAAGGCCATGCAGGTTTATGAAGACCCCGATGGCAATGCCAGCATCGCTCAGGTCAGTGCCCCCGGTTTCGCCAAACACTTTCAGCCCCACCATGAGGATGTGCTGAACGCCGGTTACTCCACCTCGGTGTTCTGGCTCAAGGTCGAACTGCGCCCCACTGCCGCGCCCAACGCTGCCCCGCGGTCATGGCTGCTGGAGTTGGCCTACCCGCCGCTGGATCACCTCGAACTGTATTTGCCTGACAGCAGCGGCCTGTACCGCCTGGCGCAGCGCACCGGCGATGCCTTGCCCTACGACAGCCGGCAGATCCGGCAGAACAACTACTTGTTCGAACTGCAACTGCCGCCAGGCAAGGTGACCACCGCGTACCTGCGGCTGCACAGCCAGGGTTCGGTGCAAGCGCCGCTGGCGTTATGGTCCCCTGAAGCCTACCTGGAAGAGCAGCCCACGCGCCTGTATGTGCTGGGGATGATCTACGGCGTTTTACTGGTGATGCTGGTGTACAACCTGTTCATCTACCTCAGCGTGCGTGACGTCAGCTACCTCTATTACATCCTTTACATCGCTTCGTTCGGCCTTTACCAGGTCTCGGTGAACGGCGCCGGTGTAGCCTATTTCTGGCCAGACAGCCCTTGGTGGGCGAATGCCTCCACGCCTTTGTTCATTGGTGCAGCCGGGCTGTTCGGTTGCCAATTCGCCCGGCACTTCCTGCAACTGGGCAGCCTCAACCGTGGCTTCGATCGCCTGTTGCAACTGCTGATGCTGGGGGGGGCGCTGGTCATGGTACTGGCGGTGAGCATGCCATACGGCATTGCGCTGCGCATGGCCACGCTGCTGGCGCTGCTGTTCACCATAAGCGTCTTCAGCGCCGGCCTGTATGCCTGGTGGCGCGGCTTGCGAGTGGCGCGCTGGTTCATCATCGCCTGGACGGCGTTCCTGCTTGGCGGACTGGTCAACACCTTGATGGTACTGGGCTACCTGCCGAACGTGTTCATCACCATGTATGCCAGCCAGCTGGGTTCGGCCTTGGAAGTGGCTTTGCTGTCGCTGGCACTGGCCGACCGCATCAACAGCCTGCGCGAGCAGCAGGCACAGACCTTGCGCGACACTGGGCGTACGCTGGAGCAACTGAACCTGCAGCTGGCCAGGAGCAATCGCCTGAAGGACGAGTTCCTGGCCAGCGTGACTCATGAACTGCGCACCCCGATGAATGGGGTGATTGGCTCGCTCGAGCTGATGCACACCTTGCCGATGGGGGCTGAAATGGCTCAGTACCATCACACGGCAGTGGGGTCTGCCCAAGGCATGATGGATATGGTCGATGCCATTCTTACCCTGTCCGAATTGCAGGCCGGCCGCCTGCGGGCGCAGCCGGCACCGTTCAGCCTGCGCGCCCTGTTGCAGGGTTTGCGCGCCGGTTATGCCGGGCAGGCGCTGGGCAAAGGCCTGTACCTGAGCCTGGACATTCCGGCCGACCTGCCGGACGGGCTGCTCGGTGACGGGCAGAAACTGGCGC
Source organism: Pseudomonas sp. GW823-FHT05G12 (assembly GCF_058795575.1). NCBI lineage: Bacteria > Pseudomonadati > Pseudomonadota > Gammaproteobacteria > Pseudomonadales > Pseudomonadaceae > Pseudomonas > Pseudomonas sp. GW823-FHT05G12. The sequence goes on along the minus strand of NZ_CM179501.1, from coordinate 5,327,085 downwards.
ACTGCCTGGGTTGCCTGGTGGACAACGGTTTGAAGTTCACCCATCAGGGCGGTGTGATGATCCAGGTGCGCGGCCGCCGGGTGGGGCCGGATGATCTGGCGTTGACCTTTACCGTCAGCGACAGCGGTATCGGTTTCGATGATCTGGAGCAGTCGACCCTGTACCAGCGGTTCTTCCAGGTCGATGGTTCGATGACCAGGCGGTATGGCGGTTTGGGGATTGGGTTGTCGATTTGCCGGCAGATGGGGGAATTGCTGGGGGCCAGATTGGCGCATGAATCGACGCGCGGGCTGGGTAGCCGCTTCGAGTTGAGTTTGAACATGGCGATTTCGCAGGCGCAGAGGAGCCCGCACATGTTGCAGGCGCGGCGCTCGCTGTAGGAGCGGGTTCACCCGCGAAAGGGCCGGGTCTGCTGGCCAATATCCACCCGCCGTTCACCGTTGCCGCCACCACCGTATTCGCGGGTAAACCCGCTCCTACACAGCACAGGTCGTTGTAGGAGCGGGTTCACCCGCGAAAGGGCCGGATCTGCTGGCCAATATCCACCCACCGTTCACCGTTGCCGCCACCACCGTATTCGCGGGTAAACCCGCTCCAACACAGCACAGGTCGTTGTAGGAGCGGGTTCACCCGCGAAAGGGCCGGGTCTGCTGGCCGATATCCACCCGCCGTTCACCGTTGCCGCCACCTACGCGCGCGCGCGCCAGCAATCACACGTTTAGTCATTAATACCCCTTTGACTACCCCGCAAGCAGTGCTTCACTGGGTCTCTCAAGCCTACCCGGATCCAGGAGCCCCCCCGATGAGCCTGCACCAGTACGCTGAAACCCACGAAGTCACCAATCAGCCGCCGCCACTCGACGGTGCCAACCTGTACCGCCTCGACATTCCACTGCAGGAATGGTCAAGGCGTTTTGGCGCGGGCTGGGCCGAGTCGCGGATCGACGCCTATGGTGCCCTGGCCGGCGGCCCGCTGATGCAGGCAGGCTTCCTGGCCAACGCGCACAAACCCGAGTTCAGCAGCCACGACCGCTATGGCCATCGCATCGATCTGGTCGAGTTCCACCCGGCCTACCATGAGTTGATGCGTACCGCCGTCGAACATGGCCTGCCTTCTTTGCCATGGGCCGAGCCCCGTGCTGGCGCCCATGTTGCACGGGCTTCGATGACCTACCTGCACAGCCAGGCCGAGGCCGGCACCGGCTGCCCGCTGACCATGACGTTTGCCGCCGTGCCGGCATTGCGCCTGCAGCCTGAGCTGGCTGAATACTGGCTGCCGAAAATCCTTGCCTGCGAATATGACCCGCGCAACGTTGGCGACCGGCACAAGGCCGGGGTCACCCTGGGCATGGCGATGACCGAAAAGCAGGGCGGCACCGATGTGCGCGCCAACACTACCCGGGCCTATCCGGTCGGTGCGCCGGGCCCGGGGCAGGCCTATGAGCTGGTTGGCCACAAGTGGTTCTGCTCGGCGCCGATGTGCGACGCTTTCCTGACCTTGGCGCAAACCGAAAAAGGCCTGAGCTGCTTCCTGCTGCCGCGCCACCGCCCCGATGACAACCGCAACCAGTTCTATATCCAGCGCCTGAAAAACAAGCTGGGCAACAGCTCCAACGCCTCCAGCGAGGTGGAGTTCCGCGGTGCGCTGGCGTGGATGATTGGCGAAGAGGGACGCGGCGTGCCGACCATCATCGAGATGGTCGCCATGACCCGGTTCGACTGCATGGTCGGCTCCAGCGCACTGATGCGCCAGGCGTTGACGCAGGCGGCTCACCATTGCGCGCATCGCAAGGTCGGCGGGCGGGTGCTGAACGAGCAGCCATTGATGCAGAACGTGCTGGCCGACCTGGCCCTGGAAAGCGAGGCTGCGCTCGCCCTGAGCTTGCGCATGGGCCAGGCGCTGGAGCAACTGGACGACCCGCAACAGGCGCATTTTGCCCGGCTGGTCACGGCGGTGGGCAAGTACTGGATCTGCAAACGTGCGCCGGCCATGATCAACGAGGCCGCCGAATGCCTGGGTGGCGCGGGTTATGTGGAAGACAGCATTCTGCCACGGCTGTACCGCGAGGCACCGGTCAACTCGACCTGGGAGGGCTCGGGCAACGTGCAGTGCCTGGATGTGCTGCGGGCCTTGTCCAAGGAGCCGGGCGTACTCGATGCACTGTTTGTCGAGCTGGGTGACGGGCATGGCGACCCGCGCCTGGCGGCGCATATCGGCAACCTCAAGGGGGCGTTTGCCGACACCGGTGACATGCAGTACCGCGCGAGGCAGCTGACCGAGGATATTGCCCTGGCGTTGCAGGCCAAGCTGCTGCTGGAGGCCGGGAATGCAGACGTCAGTGATGCGTTTATCGGCAGCCGCCTGGCCGGTGGTGGCCGGGTGTACGGGGCGCTGCCGCGAGGTGTGGATGTGATGGCATTGGTCACAAGGGCTACGCCTGCCTGGCCCCTGTAGCAGCGGGCTTGCCCGCGAATGAACCCAACACCGATCAATGGGGGTGTATTTAACCAAGAAGGCAGGCAAGATGGATCACATGCATGTCCAGACAGGAAGCACAGTGTGAGCCACGCTTTTGTAGTCGTTGATACCCCCGAACAGGCCGTCGACCGTCTGGCGGCCTTGCATGAACAGGCCACAGGTGCCCTGAGTCAGGCCCTGAAGCGTTACCTGAAGGACCGTACCGAGCCCGATACCGATGAGCGCGACCTGTTCCGCTACCCGGCTCTGCGCCTGACCTACTACAGCCATGGCGAAGTCGCCGCCACCACCCGCGCCTATGCCAAGGTCCAGGTTGCCGGCACCTACAGCGTCACCGTCACCCAGCCCGCTGCGTTCCGTGGCTACCTGCTGGAGCAACTGCGCCCGCTGATGCATGACTACACCGTCACGGTAGAAGTCGGCGTCAGCGAGCAGAACATCCCTTACCCCTATGTGGTCGACCAGGGCGACGAGCTGGCCGGTAGCGGCATTACCGCTGCGCAGCTGGCGCGAGTGTTCCCCAGCACCGACCTGTCGGCGGCCACCGACAACATCGCTGATGGCCTGTACGACTGGGACCGTGCTGAAATCATGCCACTGGCGTTGTTCGATGCCGCGCGCGTCGACTTCTCGCTACGCCGCCTGGTGCACTACACCGGCAGCGACTGGCGCCATGTACAGCCGTGGATCCTGCTGACCAACTACCACCGCTATGTCGACCAGTTCATCAGCCATGGCCTGGAACAACTGCGTGACGACCCACGCTTCGTGCGTATGGTGCTGCCGGGCAACGTCGTGATCGAAAAGGGCATGGACCATGGCGAAACCCAGGCCCTGGTGGCCAGCGTGGTCTGGCACCGCTACCAGATGCCGGCTTACCACCTGATCGCCGCCGACGGCGATGGCGTTACCTTGGTCAACATTGGTGTGGGACCGTCCAACGCCAAGAACATCACCGACCACCTGGCCGTGCTGCGCCCGCATTGCTGGCTGATGATCGGCCACTGCGGCGGCCTGCGGCAGTCGCAGACCATCGGCGACTACGTGCTGGCACACGCCTATATGCGCCGTGACGGCATTCTCGACCGGGTCGTGCCGCCGAATATCCCGATCCCGGCCCTGGCCGAAGTGCAAATGGCCTTGCAGGAGGCCGCCGCGCAGGTCACTGGCGAGCGTGGCGAGCAGTTGAAAAAGCGCCTGCGCACCGGCACCGTGCTGACCTACGACGACCGCAACTGGGAGCTGCGCTGGGCTCAGGAACGCCCGCTGATCAACCTGTCGCGTGCCGTGGCGGTGGACATGGAAAGCGGCACCATTGCTGCCCAGGGCTACCGTTTGCGCGTGCCTTACGGCACCTTGCTGTGCGTGTCCGACAAGCCGCTGCACAGCGAGATCAAACTGCCAGGTTCGGCCAACGCCTTCTATAACCGGGCGGTCAGCCAGCACCTGAAGATCGGCATTGCTGCCCTCGACCTGCTGCGCACCGAGCTCAACTCGCTGCACTCGCGTAAACTGCGCAGCTTCGATGAGCCGCCGTTCCGCTGAGGATTCATGTCACTGCCACCCCGTAACAAGCCGCGCCGCCCTCAGGCGCGGCCTGCCGCCGGCCCGCGTCGCCAGGCCAAGGCGCCACCCGCCGAGCCGCGCCTGATCCTGTTCAACAAACCGTTCGACGTGCTGACCCAGTTCAGCGACGGTGAAGGGCGCGCGACGCTCAAGGACTTCATCGACATTCCGGGCGTATACCCGGCCGGGCGGCTGGACCGCGACAGCGAAGGCTTGCTGTTGCTGACCAACGATGGCGGGTTGCAGGCGCGGATTGCCGATCCGAAGCACAAACTGGCCAAGACCTACTGGGTGCAGGTGGAAGGCGAGCCGAGTGACGAGCAGTTGCAGCGCTTGTGTGATGGCGTGGAGCTGAACGATGGGCCGACCTTGCCGGCTGAGGCGCGGCGCCTGGAAGAACCCGAGCTGTGGCCGCGCAACCCGCCGGTACGCTTTCGCAAAAGTGTGCCGACCAGCTGGCTGGAGCTGGTGATTCGCGAAGGGCGTAACCGCCAGGTGCGGCGGATGACGGCAGCAGTGGGCTTGCCGACCTTACGCCTGGTGCGCGTGCGGATTGGTGACTGGGCGCTGGATGGGCTGGAGCAGGGTTGCTGGCGGGAGGTCCCTGCCAGGCTTTAGTTAAGGTCAGGGCCTGTTCGCGGGCACGCCCGCTCCCACAGGGACGGTGCAGTACTTGAAGGCAGCGCCCAACCTGTGGGAGCGGGCGTGCCCGCGAATGGCCCTGAAATGTTTTATACGCCTTCCAGAAACCCCACCACCACGCTTTTGATGATGAAGGCCAGCACCCCCAGGCCCAGCACGAAGAACAGGATCAGCGTCCCGAACTTACCCGCCTTGGACTTTTTTGCCAGGTCCCAGACGATGAAACCCATGAAACCGATCAACACGGTGACCAGGATGATCATCATCCATTCTTCGAATACGGCGGGATCCATCGGTGTTCTCCAGGCGGGTTGAGCGTCCGATTATACGTCGGCTGGGTAAGCAATTAACGCAGGTGGGTCAATGGCAGCTCGGTGCTGGCCAACACCTGGTTGAGCACGAAGCTCGAGCGCACGCTGGTGACGCCTTCGATACGGGTCAGGCTGCCTAGAAGCAGTTTCTGGTAGTGGTCCATGTCCGGCACCACCACTTTCAACTGATAATCGGCATCCATGCCGGTGACCAGGCTGCACTCGAGCACCTGTGGCAGGTTGCGGATGGCGGCCTCGAATGTTTCAAAGCGCTCCGGGGTGTGGCGGTCCATACCTATCAACACATAGGCGGTCAGGCTCAGGCCCAGCTTCTTGCGGTCGAGCAGGGCCACCTGGCGCGAGATATAGCCGTCGTCCTCCAGTTGCTTGACCCGACGCGAGCATGGCGATGGCGACAGGCCGATGCGTTCGGCCAGTTCCTGGTTGGAAATGCGCGCATCGCGCTGCAATTCGGCGAGGATGCTCAGGTCGTAGCGGTCAAGTTTGCTCATGGCATTTGCCTTTTCTGTTCGGATTGCTGCGAATTATCAATCCAGGGTGAAAAATTGCGCAAGTGCTATTTATCTGAGCAATCTTCGCAATCCTCTGTCGCAACCCGTCCGGTATCTTTATCACCAGAATCACTGCCCGGACATCAGTCCACGGCGACGCGCCCTAGGCGGGCGGTCGCGGCCAGCCATCCAACAGGATCTGCAGGCCCCCGGGCTACACACCCTCCAGAAGACGGTGTGAGGTGAGCCGGCGCCACAAGTGCCGAGCACGGACGACAATTCCTGAAGGGAGGCCCTGTGGCCTCCCTTTTTTCATGTCGGGAATTTTAATTGGCCTGTGTGGTGGGCACGGTAGACTGGCGTTGGTTGCAGTTTTTTCTACCGAGAGGAACACCATGACGTCGCGCATCTGGCAGTTGGCAGGTGTTGGTTTACTGGGTTTGAGCATCAGCCTTGGGGCCTTGGCTGAAGGGCCCGGCGAGGGGCACGGTGAACGTGGCCAGCAGGTGCAAGGTGAGAGTGAACCGGGGCGCTCGCTCAACTCGCGCGACGAAGTGCGCCAGACCCAACCGCCGCGCCAGGGGTATTACCAGGACATCCCCCGCCGCCACGGTGATGATCACCACTGGCAAACCGGTGGCCCGGGGCAACGGCCCGGTGGCGACTGGCAGGGGCGCCCGGATGGCCATGGCAATGGCTGGGGGCCTGGGCCGCAGTATCGCCCAGGGCACACGGTGGATCATTTTCCTGACCGCTACTGGAAAGTACCCTACCGGGGCGCTGACTATTTCTACTCCGGGGGTTACTGGTACCGCCCGCACGGGGGCCGTTACATCGTGGTGACCCCGCCGTACGGCGTGCGGGTCAGTTATCTGCCGCCTTATGCGCGGGAAGTGTGGTTGGGTGGTGCGCTGTTCTTTCTGGTGGCCGATACCTATTACCAGTACCTGGCAGACAGCCAGGAATATGTGGTGGTCAACCCGCCGGTCGGCGTGCCGTCGCCCGTGCCGGTGGCCCCGGCAAATGGCGGGTATGACGTGGTGGCTTATCCGATGTATGGCCAGGGTCAGGAACAGCAGGAGCAGGACCGCTACCAGTGCCATCGCTGGGCGGTGAGCCAGTCGGGCTTCGACCCGGCGACGGCGACGTACGCACCGGCGGCCACTGTGCTCAGCCACTACCAGCGGGCGCTGGGGGCCTGTTTCAGTGGTCGGGGTTACAGCATCAACTGAGCCCTGCACGGAACCCCTGTAGGAGCGGGTTTACCCGCGAATACGGTAGCGGCGGCAACGCTGATCGGCGGGTTGAAATTGGCCAGCAGCCCCGGCCCTTTCGCGGGTGAACCCGCTCCTACAACGGCCTGTGCGTGTGTAATCGATGGACTCGGGTTTACCCGTGAATACGGTAGCGGCGGCAACGGTGATCGGCGGGTGGAAATTGGCTAGCGGCCCCGGCCCTTTCGCGGGTGAACCCGCTCCTACAACGGCCTGTGCGCGTGTAGGAGCGGGTTTACCCGCGAATACGGTAGCGGCGGCAACGGCAAACGGCGGGTGGAATTGGCCAGCAGCCCCGGCCCTTTCGCGATGAACCCGCTCCTATGTATGGACTCGCCCACACTGTCTAGCTGCTTTTTTGAACATAGGAACCCGGTTGCATCTATGTATCAGGCCTGTTCGAGGAAGCTTTTTGCTTCTGGCCAACATCGTGGTGAGCTCGCAGTGTGCCGTTTACATGGAGGCCACTATCAGGCCTGTAGGAGCGGAGGCATCGGTCTGCGACGGTCTTACCTAGGGTCAATGTTCACTAGCAGGGGTTGGAGCGCCTAGCGCCCCGGTGGCATTACCCGGTTGGTCAGAGGCTCATAGCCGCCTCCGGTTTTTCGTTCGGTTTGCGTTGGTAAACCTGATCGCTCTGTAACAGGGCCCAGATAATCCGCAGATTTCGATTAGCCAGCCTGATCGCCGCCTCCTTGCGCCCAAGGCGGGATAGCCAGCGCAAGAGGCGGCGATCATCTGGCTGATCGGAATCAGGCCTTAACTGACTCAAGACAGCATGCGCGCCCTGGATCATCAGGCTGCGTATGTAGCCGTCACCGCGCTTGCTCATCTTGCCCAATCTGATTTTGTTTCCGCTGCTGTGCTGATCGGGCACGATACCGAAGAAGGCGGAATACATTCGGCCACTGGCGAAGCGGCTGGGGTCGGTCTGTTTCGCCACGATCGCCGTGGCAATGATAGGGCCGACGCCGCGAATGGTGATCAGTCGCTGAGCGACTTTATCCTCTTGGGCAGTCGCTTCGAGCCGGCGGCTCAGCGCCGTTATGCGTTCACCTAGAGACAACCAGTCCATCAGCAACTCATCGAGCAACTCGCGCAACAGGTCGGGTAGAGGCAAGGAAGCATCCTCAAGCGCCTGAGGCACATGCTTATTGATCGCGGCATCGCCCTGGGGCATGGATACGCCATGCTCGAGTAGCAAACCACGGATCTGATTACCCAGCGCGGTATGTCGCTTGATGTTACCGCGCCGGATACGGTGCAGCGCTTGAATAGCCAGTGCTGTGGTGCTCTTGATCGGTATCGAAGCGATGCTCGTATCGCGACCGGCACGCAAAATGGCATAGCAGTCGTTACGATCGTTCTTAGCACCGCTGCGATGTTCGGCGACACGTTGCGCCGGCAGGATGCGAACCGGATTACCTTTGGCCTGCAGCAGTCTGGCCCAGGCTTGTGCACCTGGACCGCACTCCATCAAGACGGCCACGGTCGTTGGCAGCCTGAGCAGGAAATCGTGGAACGCTTGGCGGGATTTGATGCGATCTTCGTAGATCACCCGACCAGTAGCGTCCTCGCCTGCTAATTGGAAGACCTGTTTGGCCAGGTCTACGCAGATGGTTGTGCAAAGCTCCACATCAGTGGAAGACAGGGAATCGTGTTTCGAACTATGCTTTTTCATGGTCTCGCCCTCGCTGCCGTTGGCTTCTTCGAACACCACCGTGGCACTGTGATGCCTCGGCGGGGGCGAGTCCATCGATTACAAGGGGTGGGGCATGGGGTGGTTACCTCATACCGGGTCGGCGTGCACCATCACGTCTGCCTGTGGGTAACGCTGGCGGATCACCCGCGAGGCCTCCACGCACAAGCTATGCGCCTCATGCAGCGGCAGTTGCCCCGGCAGTTCCAGGTGCAGTTGCACAAACCACTGGTTGCCCGACACGCGCGTGCGCAGGTCATGCACGCCTTTCACGCCTGCAACGGCCAGTACCAGCGCGGTCATGTCCTCGCCAACATCGCCGGGTAACGCCTTGTCCATCAGGATGGCCGTACTTTCGCGGGCAATCTGCAACGCGCTCCAGAGGATGTAAAAGGCGATGCCCAGGCCGAACAGCGCATCCAGCTGCGGCCAGCCAAAACGCGTCAGCAACAGGGCCAGCAGAATGCTGCCGTTGAGCAACAAGTCAGAACGGTAGTGCAGGGAATCTGCCCGTACCGCAGTGGAGCCGGTGAGCCGGATGACCTTGTACTGCAGCGCCAGCAGGGCGACCGTCAGCACCAGCGACAGCAGCATCACCGCGATACCGATGGAGGTATCACCCAGCGGTTGCGGGGTGTACAGGCGCTCGACCGCCTGTACACCGATTAGCACCGCACTGCCACCGATGAACAGCGCCTGCGCCATACCGGCCAAGGCCTCGGCCTTGCCATGGCCGAACCGGTGATCGTCGTCGGCCGGGCGCAGGGCATAGTGCACCGCCAGCAGGTTGAGGAACGAGGCCACGGCGTCCAGTGCCGAGTCGGTCAGCCCGGCCAGCAAGCTCACCGACCCGCTCAGCCACCAGGCCAGCGCCTTGCTCAGCACCAGGATGCCGGCCACCGCCAGTGAAGCGCGCGTGGCCAGGCGGAGCAGGCGCTGGTGTTCAGCCGGGGTAGTGATCATCCGTGGTCAGTGTCCTTGTGGCTCAGGCTGCCGGGACCAGGCCCAGGCTGGCCAGTTGTTCGATGCTGCCGCGGTGCTGGATCAGCCGTGGGTCGTTCAGCGGCAGGCGCTGGCCCAGTTCGCTTTCCAGAATGGCCTGCAACTTCAGGTTGTCGACCTTGCCATCGGGGCTGACGGCTTCCTGCAGTTTGGCCGGGTCAACCTGGGCAGTGCGGCCACCTGGGTAGTAGATGGCGCCGGTGGCAAAGTCGATACCGAAGGCAATCAGCCCCGGGATTACATAGAACAGGATGCCAATGGCATCCATGGCGGCAACCACAGGGTCGATCTTGCCGCCGATCTGGCCGCGCCGGTCCGGGTAGAAAATGGTGCCGCAGGCCGTCAGTTGGGTCAGCAGGGTGGCGATGAGGGCGCCACCGATGACGCGGGTCGAGATACGCATGTAAATCTCCGAAAAGGTGTTCAGCAGGACAAGCGAAGCGCCTGCACCTGATGTTAAGACCATGATAGAGCAGGCTGGGTTCGCCGTTATACTCGCGAGACTGTTCGAGGACCACCATGATTTCATTACCCATTGATGCTGCCTTGCCCGCCCTGCGCCAGGCTCTGGAAAACCGTGACGAAGTGGTGCTTGAAGCGCCGCCTGGCGCTGGCAAGACCACCCGCGTGCCACTGGCGCTGCTGCACGAACCGTGGCTGGCCGGGCAGAGCATCCTAATGCTCGAGCCACGGCGCCTGGCTGCGCGGGCAGCGGCCGAACGGCTGGCCAGTGAGCTGGGCGAGCAGGTTGGGGAAACGGTGGGTTACCGCATCCGTCTGGACAGCAAGGTCGGCCCGAAAACCCGTATCGAAGTGGTGACCGAAGGCATCCTCACACGCCGCCTGCAAGCCGACCCGGCGCTGGAAGGTGTGGGCCTGCTGATTTTCGACGAATATCACGTTTTGCCATTTTCACCGAAATACCCTGGAATCTTGTCAAAACGCAGGACATTCTCCTGCCTAAACTGACCTCCCGCTAGGCCATCCCCGGCTTCCCTCTTAAGCCCCCCTTCCAGATCAACCTGGGCGAGATCCACAGTCTCACCTCCGGTAGGTGCCACGGTCTCGAATTCGATGGTTTTCCTCACGTCGTACACCTTGTCCCAGCTCATCCCAATGCACCACGAACCCGCATCGTGTGATCGGCCCTTGCCCGGTAAACCGAACTCTAGGCGCGGAGCCAATCGACGCTTTCGCTGATGGTTCAACATGCGATTCTCGGTATTAGCGATAGCTTTGATATCACCTGCTGGCGATGTACCGTAGCCGCCTTCTACGCCATAGGATCCGCACATGACTCTAATTTCCGGCTACAAGCTAAAGGATGGCGGCTTCCTTCAGGCTGACATTCTGCTTACCAGCCCCAATAAAGGGATGCGGTCTTCGCAAATCCCGTCGTTCAAGCCTGAGGCCGGTAACCTTGGGTTGCGTACGCACGCTGTGGCTGGTCTGTGCCAAAAGATTCTCGTGGTGAATGAGCATTTCGCTGTGGCTTTCGCTGGAGATGTTCCTGCAATTCAGGCCGTAGTGCGGCTAATCGAGAAACTCGTAGATGAAAACGAACTGCTGACGGGTAAGTGTTTTACAGATGCGGTTGTTGCCGATGAAGCAATCAGTAGTTCAAAAGTACAGATAATCGCGCTTAGTGTGGAGGGCGATGAGATCCACATAACCAGTGTTTATGCGGACTACGGGGACGGTAATGAGCATTTTGAATTGTGGGTTGGCGGTTCAGGTGCAGATCACGCTATTGCTCATTATCAGAGTTACCCTTTGCGTATGTTTGATGTTTGCGAGGATGAGATCGTTGTGCAAGGTACCTGCATGGCTCTTGATCAATTCGCAATGCATTTGAAGAATGAGTTCGAAGAAAAATTCAAGTCGGAGTCGATTTCGAATTTGTTCGGGGGTGGTTACGAGGTAGTGGCATTTTATGATGGGTGTTTTCGAAAGATATCCAACATCGTTTATGCCTTTGCTGACGCAAAGCTTAATACGAAGGGTGCACTTGAAATTGACTATCCGAAATGTCTAATTAAGTCCGAGTATGAGGGCGCAGACTTAAAGATCAGGAGCGTGGAGCTAGAGTTTGATGAGGAAGTTGATGAGTGGGTCGGTGTAAATGATCGGACATTCACGATTGCGCCTATATCACACTATCATGAAACTAGGGTTGAGGAAGGTGCTGGTGATCTTAGTTTTATGGGGGTGTTCCTCTGCTTTCTCATAAACATCAAGTCGGAGGGTAAAGATGTCACGATTCCGATTATCAGGAAGTTTGAAAGTAAGACCCACTTTTTGTATGAGGCGTTCACGGCTACAGTAGATCCAGACTTTGTTAGCGTGACCTACTCAGATCGGTTTCATGAATATATAGCTGTTAACGTGCTAGGGTTGAAGTAGAGAAGCAAAGCAATTTTCTTTTTCAAACGACGAGATGGTTCTCTGGGTCACTCGCCTTATCAGAGAGCCATATACAAGAAAGCCACCTTTCGGTGGCTTCCAAGTGGTAGCGGGGAGCGGCTGAGCCCTTATCGGTGCTCGACTACGGTAACGAGATCAAGGGTTCCGATACCCTTTTCTACTACATCTTTAGCCTTAGCCAACATAGAAGCCCTGAGCTCATCGCGAGACATCCGGCCACTGTAAATCTTCGCGAATGCTTTGTGCTTCAAAGCAGCGGAGGCGCACACTTTAGCGTCACCGGCTTTCTCGGCGACTACTGCAGCAACGGCAAGTTCACTCATCTTCACTAGCCTCCATGTCAATAAATGCACGGTATAATAATATCATATCATGTAAATACGCGCAAATCGGTTGCAGTAGCTGGACGAACTGTGCATTGCGGCTATCACCCATTAGGATGTTTGCCTTGTTGTTATAGATGTTAAGGCATCCAATTGGGGTTTTGGTGTCGTCGCCAGGTGCTAGCGGGATGGAGAGTATCGACGTCGCGTAACGGTGAGTGGTGTAGTACTTACCAATAGTCGTCTTGTAGTGCTCGGTCACATGAGGGTTTTGGCGAGCCTCGTCATCCAGCCACTCTTTAAAATGGGTGCGGGAATCTTGAATGTATTGTGACTCGTTGGTGGAGACGGCGACTGGCCCACCTGGCATGTTGGGGTGAGACTTTGCATGGTCGGACGTGTCGATTTTGAAGGGGAAACAGATCGGGCGGATTTCGTTATCCGGATCCGCAAGGCCTTGATTTCCAACAGAGGTAGACAGTTCAAGATCCGTGATATGCAGGATGCCGTCAGCATTATCCAAGCGGGCATCGATGTTTGAGCTGAACAGGAAAAACGGGCTCTCGTTCACCTGCTGCGCGAATTTGTTCCGGATGATGCCTTTGTCCAGCTCCACCATCATGACGTTGGCGCGGTACGTGTCGGTAGGAGCACTGTCCCAGTTTTGGGCTAGCACGAGGATCTTGGTCAGTACCACGCGGATGTCGCTTGCCAAGCTTTGCCTGCTCATCGGCTGGGAGTCATCCTGCGCTTGGCTCTCAAACAGGAACCGGATGTCGATCACAGCGTCGCTATAGGCCGCTAGAAACTGCTTGGGCGGCATGGTGGTCAGGCGATCTTGCAGTTCCTTTTCTTTTTTTCGAGTGGAGGTCACTACCCCAACTTCACGCAAGAACACCGCGATCACAGCGGCGATCGACAAAATGATCGAAGGCCACAGGTACTCGGTCTGGAAGAACTGGGCCCATGTCTGGGTGGCGGTGTACTCAGCCTTGATGTCGCCACTCATCACGGAAATCATGGCCGCGCTCCCGATGCTGAGCAGCGCGATGATCATGGAGCCGTAACTGGTGCCGACGAGCAGGCACAGGGCTAAGAAAGCTTTCTTAGACCAAAGGCCGGTGGAACGGGCGATGGAAACTGCCCCTGTTTTGAAGCTATCCCGACGTGTCGCGCTGCTGTTCAAGATTCGATTCCATTTTTGTTTGAGTAGTCGTCCGACTACCGCTCTCTCACCCTCACCGGGTGTTGCTCCTCCACCCGCCAGAATCTTTCCAGTAGGTGTTGACTCATAGTTCCTCAGTGAAGCTCATCCTGGCCGACCTGGCCGACCTGGCCGACCTGGCCGACCTGGCCGACCTGGCCGACCTGGCCGACCTGGCCGACCTGGCCGACCTGGCCGACCTGGCCGACCTGGCCGACCTGGCCGACCTGGCCGACCTGGCCGACCTGGCCGACCTGGCCGACCTGGCCGACCTGGCAATTTCCGGCTAATCCGAGCATAGGCGTGGGCTTTTGCACCCAAAAGCTGGGGCTTTCGACCGCAGAACGGGCGATTGACGAGGCCGAACGCTGTAATACCATTGGGTGATATTTAATTGCCTCCACAAGGAAAAGTATATGGCGTCACGCTGCGTAGGGCTGGTCATCACTGCAAGTGATGTGACGGTGGTTGACACGACGATCCCGGACGACCCGGATGCTCCGCTCATCCTGAACAGGGACGAGACCTGGAAGCTTGCAGGGGGGGATCGAGCGAAGGCCTATGAAACACTGTTCCACCGCTGCGCCGGGTACATCCAGCAGAACGGCGTAACCCAGGTCGTCATCAAGGCCAGCGCTCTGCCTCAGGGTGGTGGTGGCAGCGGAATCTTGGACGGTGCTGAACTGCGGGGCGTGATCATGTGTGCGGCAGCTTCGGCTTGTGCGACTCGCGTACTCGAAAAGAGCTGGATGAGCAGAACCTATAAGCGCAAGGTGGACGAGGTCGTCAAGGACGACGCGTTCTGGGAAAAGCAACTCGACGGGGCAAAGCTGCGTAAGGGAAGCCGCGAGGCCGCCATGTTGGTAGTCGCCCACAGGAACCGACCATGAGCAGCGTCGTACCGGAACTGGAAATCATCAGGAAGCTGGGTAACGGCCACTTCGGCGAGGTCTTCCTGGGCAAATGCGGGGTGCATGGAGACGTCGCGGTCAAGGTGCTGGCCCGAAAGCCCGAGCATGATGATGCGGCGTGGTTGACCACCAAGCAGGGGTTTCTGGCTGAAGCCAAACACCTTTCGACCGCCTCACATCGCAACGTAGTGCAGGTATACGGCATCGAGGAATTCGACAACAGTATCCGCTTCACGATGGCGTACTGCCCTGGTGGTTCGTTGCAGGCACTGTACGAGCAAGGCCCTATGACCCTGGCCCGTGTGCATAAAGTCGTGACGGATGTCTTGATCGGCCTCGGTGCATTGCATGGAAAGGGCATGCTGCATCGGGACATCAAACCGGGGAATATTCTGCTGGATCAAGCCGGCCTCGCGAAACTGGGCGACTTTGGACTGGTCACCGATGACCTGCTTCTGGGATATGGCTCCGCTGCAGGGTACCTGGATCACATTGCCTATGAGGTGTGGCAAGGTGCGGGAACGAGTGTCAAAACCGACATCTGGGCGCTTGGCATGACCATTTTCCGGCTGCTTCATGGCGAGACCTGGTACGTCCTTCAGAACGAGGCGCCTGCAGACATTGTTCGCAATGGCGGGCTCGCAGATCGCCTGCGTTGGTTACCCCACATACCCAAACCCTGGCGCCGGGTAATTCGCAAAATGCTCGCAGATGACTCTGCTGCCCGCTACGCCACTACGGGTGAAGTCCTGAACGCCATTTCGGGTCTGCCGATCGATCAATCCTGGGAAACGAATGTAACCCCGGAACTGGTGCGATGGGAGCTACAGTCGCCCAAGCGCCTGAATTTTGTTGAGTGGAATCTGCATTCTGAGCGGCGTCACGAGTGGAAAGCCTGGAGCGAGCCTGTAGGGGCCGGACGCAAGATGACGCTCGGCCAATCGCAAGGCGTAATAGGGCGCAAACAGGTTGATCGAGAGCTGGAAAGCCACTTCTCCCGCTAACGAGCGCTCTCAACCAGCTGCGCTGCGCATACGCCGGGGCAGCAGGTATCCGTCGACAAAGTCGGCAGCGCTCAATGGCTTGAGTTGGAAATGAGCTTGAGCAGCGGCCCGACGCTGATCCGCGCAATTCGGGCAATATGTCGCGAGTGCATCGATGCCTTCTGCCGGGTGCCATATGGCTCCGCAGAATGTGCATCGAGGCGACGTGAGCCTCAGGTTGGGATGGCGCTTGCTCATTTGGATCCTACCTGCCGCGAAGGCGACATATGTCGGGCATGGATGAACGAGTGTTTGTGGGCGGCAGAGCTTATACGAGTTCTTCTGCTTTGGCCTCCGTAATTGCCGAAAGGTCAATCACGGGAGCGCCCCTATCTACCTATACTGTATGCATGAACAGTCTTTGGTGCAAGTGGCAGTAACGGCTGCTTGTCCGTCGTCGCCATGTCAGGCACCTCTCACCATGAGGTTTAGCAGAGAAAATCATTTCCGGAGCTCCTGGTGATCTCAAACCACTGCCCGTGGTTGGCACACGAAGCCCTGCAATTTTCTGACGGGTGCCCCTTATTGATGCTGAGGGGCTGGCCCTCGTCGATGTAGTGGCCCTTTGCTCTGCTGGAGGGCTACTATGGCGCGTCACTGCCACCGCTTGACGCCATGACTTCCAGGGAGGGTCGCTATGTGGGTAGATAACGAGACAGAAACTGATTTTCTCAATTTCTCTGGTGTGGCAGATACGGTTGCCGAGATCATCTACTCCGCAAATGGCCGTCCCATTTCCATCGGGGTCTCGGGGGCCTGGGGTGCAGGCAAGTCGTCGATGATCAAGCTGATCCAGGCTTCGCTCAAAGACCCTCCCGAACGCAGTGAAAAGCCGGCCAAGGATTTCGTGTTCGTTGAATTCAATGCCTGGCTGTACCAGGGATATGACGACGCGCGAGCAGCCCTGATGGATGTAATCGCATCACAGCTTGAGGCTGAAGCCGAGAAGCGCAAGAAAGGGTTGGATAAAGTTGCTGACCTTGCTGCACGGGTCAACTGGCTGCGGGCGGCGAAGCTTGCAGGGAACACCGCGTTGTCCATCGCTACAGGTCTGCCAGCGCCCGGCTTGGTGGAAGGAATCGTCAGTCTCTATGACCGCCTCCGGTCTGGAGATGTTAGCCACGACACGGTGGATGCACTCCAAGATACGGCTGAAGACGCGAAGGGGGAGGCGGAAAAGCTCTTCCGTAGTGCGCCTGTCAAGAAATCGCCACCCAAGGAGATTCAGGCGCTCAGGGACAATTTTGAAGCCATCTTGGACGAACTGGGTGTGACGTTGGTGGTGCTGATCGACGACTTGGATCGGTGTCTGCCAGAAACGACCATTTCAACCTTGGAAGCAATTCGGCTCTTCTTGTTCTTACGCAACACAGCCTTCGTGATCGCCGCAGATAACGAGATGATCAAGCATGCGGTACGCAAGCATTTCAGTGGCGTGCCCGATGATTTTCTCGTAACCAGCTATTTCGACAAGCTGATCCAAGTTCCTATTCGGGTTCCTCCTCTTGGTACGCAGGAGGTCAGGGCCTACATGATGATGCTGTTCCTAGAGAACAGTACGTTGCCTAAACCCGTGATCGAGGCTATTCGTCTCAAAGTCCGGGATCAGCTCCGGACAACATGGCAAGGGAATCGGGTAGATCGAGGATTCATGCAAGGCCTCTACGATGATTACCCTGCCGAGTTGATTGGCAAGTTCGATACTGCCGAGCGCTTGGCTGCGGTTATGACCTCCGCCTCCGGCATCCAGGGCAATCCGCGACTCATCAAGCGTTTCCTCAACGCGCTTGCAATCCGGATGAGCATTTCTCGCGCCCAAGGGGTGGGGGTTGACGAAGCGGTGCTCGTCAAACTGATGCTTTTTGAGCGCAGTGGTAATCCGAAGGCGTACGAAGAGTTGATGAAGGCTGTAGGCGCGGATAAACACGGCAAGCCAACGCTGCTTGGTGACTGGGAAGCGGATATCAAGAAAGGCAAATCCTTCAACCTTCAGCAGCCTTGGGATCAGCCCTTTGTGAAGGAATGGTTAGCCTTGCCTCCCGCGTTGGCAGACAAGGATTTACGAGGAGCGATCTACGTCAGTCGTGAGCATGCTCCGATCATCACGGATGAAGATCGTCTGTCCTCAGAGGCGGCTGAACTGCTTACCGCGCTGCTTGATATGCCTGAGATGGCTTCGCAACTTAAAGCGCGTCTGGGGGCCATTGCCCCCGTTGAGATCAACGTCTTGATGGATCGCTTGCTCGATAAAGCAGGTGCCGAACAAGAGTGGGGCGTACCTGACATTCTCGAAGCATTGCTCGTGGTGTCACGACTCGATGCGCAGCAGGGCCTTCGGCTGGCGGCGTTTCTCAAGGAGCGCCCACCTGTGCAGATTCAGGCAGGTATTGTGCCGAAGCTGGCTGATGAGACGTGGAAAAAGTCGGTGTATGAATTCTGGCTCGGTGTTGATGTGAGCGGGCCGGTGAAGGCTGCGATAAGGAGAATCGATGGGAACGTCACAAAATAGCGATGGGCCAGGCAAAGGTGTGCCGCTGGTGCCTCCATGGACACCACCTTTGCCACCTTTGCCGCCGCCCGTGCCGCCTTATCCACCGGAGCCTCTCAAGCCGCCTGCGGATGACCCCACCGATGATGGCCCTACGGATTCGGATCAGGATTGGCCAGACGACGAAGAGCAGGGCGATAAAGACCCTCATGTATCTCCTGAGGCCCCTGAGCGCCTAGCACCGCCGGGAAGGTTTGGTGGTGCCCGTCGAGGGCTGGGCGATTACGCGAGCAGCGGCGATCGTACTAGCTTGCGAAGAAGCCTTGGTGATTACGTCCGACAGGGGTATGGCGGGGCGAAAACCACGACAGCACGCTTTGGTGGAACCGCCGCCATCGCGGGTGTGTTCAGCAACACTCTGGAGGCCATTGCGCAAGGCGATCAATCGGCGCCAGGTGCGCTCGATCCTACGCTTTGGAGTGGTCGATCGGCTTCTGAAGTGATGGATGCTCTGGTTGAAGCGGTGCGTCCGGTCGATGGCTCGCAGGACGCCGAAGCTGAGCGTGCATCCATTAGAGGTTCGCTTTCGGATGTGCTTGTGCGATATCCCGATGCTGACCTCCTCGATCTCTCCGCTGAACAGCGGGCATTTGCGATTGAGCGTTTCACCGCGATGGATGTGTTTCATCGATATGAGCTCGACTTGGGAAAAACCGTCCAGCAAAAAGCGGACTCCGCAACGATCGCCATGCGTCGACTGAAGGAGATCAAGGACTACATCAAAGAGTCCGTTTCGGCTTCGTTCCGCAAGATTGCTGCCACGGGTGCTCGTTTGACGTCAGGCCGGATTTCCGAAGTTGTTCGGGCAGCCCTCCAGGAAACATTTGAAGTGTTTGAGGGGTACGTAGAATGAAGTTCATATGCGGCCCTGCGGGTTTTCACGTGCCTGGTGATGATGGCGCGATGCAGGTTGTGATTTACGGAAAAGCTGAGCCGGGGCAAGTTAGCGTTGGCGGATATGCCCGGGAGCTCATTGACAGAGCGCATCTAGAGATCAGTCCCCGTGCTTGGGATTTCCTGAGCATCGCACTCTCAGTCGTCGCAGCAGACTTCACTGCGATCCGAGCGCAGAGCGCTGATGGCTGGACGCGAGTGATCGAGTTGGAGATATCTGTCCAGGATCCTGTGTTCTGGGATTCGCAGGCACGTGGACTGGAGAACGCATTGCGTTTCCTCACTACAGACAAGTGGACGCTGTCATTTCACCCTGGTGGATTCGGGCCACCTGCACAGTTGCAGGCGCTTCATCCCACCGAGGATTCGGTGGTGCTTCTTTCAGGCGGGCTCGATAGCCTGATAGGTGCAATTGATCTGGTTGCACAAGGCGTGAGGCCCTACGCCGTCAGCCAGATTGTTCGGGGGGATGGGGAAAAACAGGATCACTTTGCCCAGAGTCTTGGGCTATCCAGGATCGGGCTCAACCACGTCACCCGATCTCCAGATGCACAGGAGCCCTCCCAGAGGGCCCGCTCCATCATCTTCCTTGCCTTCGGATTAGCTGTCGCGACTTCACTTGATCGTTACCACCGTGGCGAAACGGTGCCGCTTTATATTTGTGAAAACGGCTTCATTGCGATCAACCCACCGTTGACCTCCTCTCGGTTGGGTAGCTTGAGTACCCGTACTGCCCATCCGGAGTATCTCGGGAGACTGCAAGAGATTTTCAACGCTGCCGGCATCAATGTACGAATTCAAAACCCGTACGCCTTGAAGACCAAGGGAGAGATGTTGGCCGAATGTCGGAACCAGGATCTGCTGAAGCGGCATGCTATTGCATCCACTAGCTGCGGACGATTCCAGCGTTTTGGATACAAACACTGCGGTCGATGCGTGCCATGTCAAGTGAGACGGGCTTCGTTCAAACGTTGGGCGGCGGTGAATGATGACACGCCATACGTGCATGAAAATCTGGGGCTGAGGGACAAGCAACATGCCTGGTTTGAGGATGTGCGCTCGGTTGGTATTGCCTTGGCTAATGTGGCTGAAAATGGTTTCGAGGAATGGTTGGGCCATAGCCTGTTCTCACCATTCATTCAGGATCGTGCCGGTTACAGGGCAATGCTTGCCCGAGGTTTGGAGGAGCTTGGGCAGCTTCACCGCAGCTATCAGCTGACCTAGTCAGCCTCCGATTCTGCAACTGAGTGAGCGTATACTGCCGCTCATGTTGCAGGAGTACACATGAGTTCGTTGCCTATCAACGCCGCCTTGCCGGCCCTTTTGAAAGCCCTCCATGAGCGGGATGAAGTGGTGCTTCAGGCACCACCAGGTGCGGGTAAAACTACCCGCGTCCCGCTTGCCTTGCTCGACGAAGCCTGGCTTCAGGGCCAGACCATCATCATGCTCGAACCACGCAGACTGGCAGCGCGTGCTGCAGCAGAGCGTATGGCAAGTGAGCTGGGTGAAAAGGTCGGCGAGACCGTGGGCTACCGCATCCGCCTGGACAGCAAGGTAGGCCCGAAGACCCGGATCGAGGTGGTGACCGAGGGCATCCTCACACGTCGCCTGCAGAGCGACCCAGCACTAGAAGGTGTGGGGCTTGTGATCTTCGACGAATTCCACCTGCGAAACCTCGATGCCGATCTCGCCTTGGCGCTGACGCTCAATGGTCGGGAGCTGTTCCGAGACGATGCTGCGCTGAAGGTGTTGCTGATGTCGGCGACGCTGGAAGGGGAGAGACTTTCGCGTCTTCTGAGTGATGCACCGATCGTGACGAGCGAAGGGCGGATGTTTCCGGTCACGACGATCTGGGGCAAGCCACAGCAGCCAGGAGAGTACCTTGAGCCTCGGGTAATCAGCGCTTGCCTTGACGCACTGTCTGATCAGCCAGGCAGCCTGCTGGTTTTCCTGCCGGGCCAGGCAGAGATTCGCCGCGTTGTGGCAGGGCTTGAGGACAGCCTCAATGCATCGGCGTCGCTGCAGAGGGACACTTTGCTCTGCCCATTACATGGTGAACTCGATCTGGATCAGCAGCGGGCAGCGATCGATCCTGCCCCGCCAGGAAAGCGCAAAGTGGTGCTGGCGACGAACATTGCTGAGACCAGTGTCACTATCGACGGTGTACGTGTGGTGATCGACGCGGGCCTTGAGCGTGTACCGCGCTTCGACCCTCGCAGCGGCATGACCCGCTTGGATACCCAACGGATATCCAAGGCCAGTGCTACCCAACGGGCCGGGCGTGCCGGGCGTTTGGAGCCTGGAGTGTGCTATCGCCTGTGGTCTGAAGCTCAACACGATCAGATGGCAGGTTTCAGTGCCCCCGAAATTCAGCAGGCAGACCTGACTGGCTTGGCGCTGCAGCTGGCCAAATGGGGCGTCAAGCCGAGCGAGCTCGTGTGGCTGGATGCACCGCCCACAGCAGCATTTTCTCAGGCATGTGAACTTCTACGACGGCTTGGCGCGATCCAAGAGGATGGTCAATTGACCAAGCACGGACAGGCGATGGCAGAGCTACCAAGCCATCCCCGAATCGCCCACCTGCTGTTACGAGGCCATGAGTTGGGGCTGACCGAGACGGCGTGCAATATCGCGGCCTTGTTTGGCGAGCAGGATATCCAGCGCGGAGGGGGGGCAGACTTACACAGTCGACTTGCCCTTTTGTCTGGAGAGCAGCGTGCACAGCGGGGTGAACAAGGCGCTATCCAGCGCGCGAGGCAGTTGGCCAGGCAGTTCCGGTCGTTCCTGCGCGGCTCGGCAGCGCTCGCCATCGCTGATCCAGATCACCCAAGGTGGGTAGGGTGCCTGCTTGCATTGGCGTATCCCGATCGGATTGCTCAACAGCGGCGTGCGGGTGGTGCTGAGTATCGTCTGGCGAATGGTCGGGCTGCGGCGTTCACCGATTCGGACGCACTGATGAAGCACGCCTGGATTGTGATTGCTGATCTCGGCAGTCGCCAGGGCCAGCGGGAGGAGAGGATTTACCTTGCTGCTGATCTAGACGAAGCGTTGTTCGACTCCGTTCTGAAAGAGCAGGTCGACCAGGTGGATGAGCTCGATTGGGATGAGCGAGAAGGTGTCTTGCGCGCTGAGCGGCAGTTGAAAGTAGGGGAGTTGATTCTGTCTCGGACGCCGTTGGCAAACATTGGAGAGGAGGCGCGCGTTCAGGCGCTGCTCAACTACGTACGCCGAAAAGGGCTGGAGCTTTTGCCGTGGACGCCTGAGCTTCGCCAGTGGCAGGCGAGGGTGGAACTGTTGCGCATACTCGATGAGGAATCGGGTAGCCAAAGTGAGTGGCCCGACCTTCGAGATGCGGCCTTACTGGCGTCGCTTGGGGACTGGTTGGGGCCATACGTTGGAAAGGTCACTCGGCTGAGTCATTTTAGTCAGCTCGACTTGTCATCCATCCTGCGTAACCTCTTGCCTTGGCCGTTGCCACAACACCTCGACGCACAGGCGCCTCAGACGATTTCGGTACCGTCGGGATCGAATATCCGCGTCGACTATAGCGAGCGTCCTCCGGTGCTTGCTGTCCGACTCCAGGAGCTTTTTGGGCAAGCTGATACGCCGCGCATCGCGAATGGTCGTCAGCAGGTGAAGTTACATCTGCTGTCGCCGGCACGAAGGCCGGTGCAGGTGACCCAGGATCTGGCGAACTTCTGGCGCACGACCTATGCCGAGGTCAAGAAGGATCTGAAGGGAAGATACCCCAAGCATTTTTGGCCTGACGATCCACTCGTTGCGCAAGCTACCGCGCGAGCCAAGCCCAGAGGTACCTGACTTCTAGACGGAGGCCTACGTAGCCAGCATCTGGGGCCGTCTTGTGGCCTGGGTTCGCATTACGCCTGGGTAGGCCGTCGAAGCTAACGCACATGACGCTGCGTCGTATGCCGTAGAGGAGATGCCTTGTGCACAGCTGCGGTCAATGAGGGTCGCTCAGCGACTGGATGCTTATAATTTGGACGTGACTGATGGATCAATCTGCTAACGAATCTCCCCGCCTCAAAAAATTTCGGAACAATCTCATCGCAGCCATTCCGAGATTCCCGAACAACAAGGCGACCCTTCAAGCGCTACAAGCCATGAGGCTTACGGATCTTCTGATCGCGTTCCTTGGCTGGAAAGTGCGATCAGTCGGCACGCGCCCTCGCCAAGTCATGCGCGCACATCTTTTAGACAAAGATCCAAGGGCGGCAACGTTGAAGCCAAACATCGAGGCGTTGTTCAATGCGGTAGAAGCCGGAGACGACCTGACACCCTACCTGTCGTTAGCTGCGACATCGGATGGCTTTACAATTCCTGACCGCAATCACCCCAAGGGGTTGTGGGCCGATAAGGACTTCCTCCTCAATGTGATGGGCTTTCATCACTTTCATCTGGGCATGACCCAGGAAGCCGCAGGGCATATCCAGCGCACTAACGAGGTGCTTTTTGCCTTGGTCAGTCGAAATGAGTTCGAGGTCGTAGGTTTGTTCACCCATGATGCCTTCGAACGTGATGCTCAGGGAAATATGAGCCCGGAGCGACGCCGGCTGTGGTCAACCTACGAGCGGAGGCTGGCAGAAGGAAGATTGCCGGGCGAGATGTATACCTCCTGTGGTAGCGTTTGGGAAACGTGCCTGTAAGCAGTCCTTTCTCTCTGGTTTTATCTCGTTGGGAGCGCCATGTACTTCGACGCATTGGAAGAGCGATTGTCCTCTTATGGTTCTGGAGGTTATTACTTTTTAGAAGCATTCATACTCAAGCTGTTAGAGCTTGAGGGTGAGCCGTTAGGGCAGAAGATTGTTCAGCATGGTGGGGGGGCGGCTCCTTTTGATGCTACTGCTCCAGATGGGATCGGTGAGATCAGAGAGCCGCTCGCTATAGAGATAACGTTTACTATAAGCGGAAAAAAGCTCCAGGCTATCATCGCAAATTACTCCCGAAGAGCCAGCCCGGGTTATCGCTTACTGGTAATTGCGCCCAAGGTGAAGGAGGATCAGCTCCCTTTAATCTTTGGTGCGATGGGTGGTGCGTCTCAGTTTCCGCTGTTTTTCTGGGGCAAAGAGAAAATAAATGAGCTGATTCTGAAACATGCAGATGCTGCAGGGGTTCTTGCTGAGAATATGTTCTCAGTTAGGCTAAAAATGGCCGCCGCTCGACCAACGAATGCTTGGCAAGAAGAGCGAGAGCAAATAATAAAAGAAATTTCGGAGCAGTACCGTGCTGGCAGCTTTTCACTGGCACTTGGGGCGGGCGTATCTAGCAGTGCCGGGTTACCTGATTGGAATACACTCCTTAACTCTCTGTTTGTATCCATGCTTTCTGAAGAGAATATCGGAGAGGGTGAGAGTAACAACTCTCAAGTGGCACAGATTGTGAGTCGCTTGATGGAGGTCGATGGGCCGTCAGCACTGATGTTAGCCCGGTACATTCGAAAGGGCTTGGCTGCAGGGTCGCCGACGGAACAGCAAGTATTCATCGAGGCCATTACCAAACAGCTGTATGAGCTGCGAAACACTGATTATCCGATTGAATCCATGCTCATTACAGCGATTGCCACGCTTTGCACGCCAACTCGTACCGGTGCGAAGATTAAATCCATTCTGACGTATAACTTCGATGACTTCATCGAGCGGGCTTTGAAGGCTAAGTCGCTCGTGCATAAAAGTGTTTTTGAGGAGTTTGAGACCGCTTCTGCTGAAGAACTCCCTATATACCACGTGCACGGCTTTTTGCCCCAGGATAGGTCTGGATACCCTAACTTGGATCGATGTACTTTAGTTTTTTCTGAGGAGGGGTATCATCAGATTTATCGTGACGCTTATCACTGGTCTAATCTGGCGCAGCTTAATATATTTAAAGAGACGTCATGTCTAATGATAGGTTTGTCGCTGACCGATCCGAATCTTCGTAGGTTGTTGGAGATTGCTTCAAAGTCGCTCGAAAAGCCAAAGCATTTTGCATTTATGCGTCGTTTAAATCCCGTTAAATTTAAAAGGGGTGAGGGTGGTGCTCCGCTCAAGATTCCAAATGCTGTGATCGAGCGATTCCTTGATCGCCATCATAGTACGAATGAAGAGCTAATGAGAGAGTTGGGAGTCACCATAATTTGGTATGAGGACTACAACGATATACCCATTATTCTCGATAGGGTCAGAGTAGGGCAGCGGAGCGGCTAGGAGGTCTCAATCGTCGGATAAGGCAAATTTGTCCAGGTCGAGTCTGGGTAGGCCAGTCGTTCTTTCAGCGTGACCCCGCCCGCCTCTATGCTGAAGTTGTACCCTCTGCGAATCATCTCCAAGCGAGTTCTGGGGCCGCATTGACTGAAGATCATCTCCAAAGCCTACGGGTTTACCTTGCCTGGCTCCTCGCGCTTATGGAGGATGTCGTCAAACACCATGCGCTTAAGCGTGGCATCCACAGCAAGGTTGATTACTCGCACGTCAGAATGGTCTTTGAAAGCTTCCACCTGCCACCCGGTGTGAATGCCCTGGAGGAAATGGGCATCCCTATCCAGACCCTGCACCGCCTGGCTGACCTCATGGATTTCCCTGAGAAGGCGGATGTGGATCAGCTTGGTCAGTTCATTCGAGACAACCAGCACGCCTGGGTGCGATCCGTGGGCTAAGTGGATCGGATGTTCATCCAGCGCGCGCTGCGTATTGGATGACTCCAGCCCAGCATTCTGGAAAAGGCGGGTGATGGCCGATGACGCCCTGGTTAGGTTGGCCAGGGCTCTAGTTGTTGCGCAGCCAGATCATCTGTTACGGCGTTCTCAGCGACGTGGTGCGCTTCTCAGCGCTTTCAGCATCCTGCTTGTACATCCGCTCCAGATCATTCAACTGTCTGAGGTAGTCGGCGACCGGTAGGCCTTCCTCCAGCTGGAGCTTGAGGTCGTTGGAGAGCGCAAAATACTTGTCCATGGCAAGCGCCTGGTGCACTGAGCTGAGCGTCTCGGAGTAATTGGCGAGATCTCGGAAGGCTAAGTGGATGTAGTGTTCGACGGACGTCGGATCCAGATGCCCTGTCCACTGCACAACCTCTGCAACAAAGGTTTTGGTGTCGAGCAGCGCCCGACGAAAATCGTCAGCGTTGTTTAGCTTGTGCTGCGCGATGAACTGGGTGAAGACGCGGGTGACCATGGCATGCCTGAACATGTGTGGGCAGATTTGCGACTCGATGCCCGCCAGTATTCGAAGGTAGCGAATTTCATTCGATAAGTGGGTATCGCGCAGTGGTTGACCGTTGCGAGTGGAGACGAATACGTAGCCGTGATCCTTGCCTCCCTTGTAAACATTACGCATCAATTTGCGTCGTGGGCCGTCAATGAACTCATCTAACTTCTTCAGCGTAGGTCTGAAAATCGCTATGAACCGCTCCGCCCCTTCCTCGCGTTTT
This sequence comes from Pseudomonas sp. GW823-FHT05G12, assembly GCF_058795575.1. Classification (NCBI taxonomy): domain Bacteria; kingdom Pseudomonadati; phylum Pseudomonadota; class Gammaproteobacteria; order Pseudomonadales; family Pseudomonadaceae; genus Pseudomonas; species Pseudomonas sp. GW823-FHT05G12. Next base: position 5,300,834 of record NZ_CM179501.1, on the reverse strand, counting down.
AACGTATCCAGTCGCAGAACGGGCTTGTCCAACTTCACGGCGTTTCGCACATCTTGCACCTTCAAATTAGCTAGCTCACCCCGCCTTGGCCCCAGGTCGGTGAGCAGCTCGATCATCATCAGGCGGCGCATCTTCACAAAATCACAGGCCCTGTCCTTGCGGTTGGCCGCTTTGAGCATCTGAATCTGCTCGCTGGTAACGGGGTCGCGACGATGTTCTCGGTGTGACTTGCCAAAGGAATGATGCCAAAGGTAGGCCTTCGGAATCATTTTTCCGCCTCGGACTTTGACGTAAAAGGTCTCCTCGCGCGCCCGGATCGCACCGGTTGGCGAAACAAAGGTTTTGTTCCTGTAAAAGGTACCTACGAACACTAGGAAGTCGAGCCAAACCTTGCCGGTCGCGATCACTGCGTTCTGTGATTTCTTTGGCTGTGCCGGGTTGTAATCTGCCGTCTCCTTTCGGATTTCATCCACGTAGTCGGTGAACTTCATGTCGTTCAGGTTGATCGGGTCAACGCCATCCCGGTAGCACCGTTTAAGCAGTTGCCCCACATGCCCGGCATACGCTCCCATTGAGCCGCCTTTCGTACCTTTACGGGAAAGCCCGTTGCGCGTGCGACCTCGGCTGAGGAGCAGGCTCTGCATGTACAGGTTACCAATCAAGCAGGGAGAGCCGTTTGGCCAGCAAATGAACGGCATGTTTGATGCGTCGCGTGTGCTGATGCGATCCACTGAAAAGTGATTGAAAAAAGTGAAGTCGCCGAGCAACGAATGGAGCTTTTTGCTGGTCACTGCCTGCATGGTCTAGTCCTTCCTGTAGTCGGCGATATTGGGCACCTCTGCAGAAGGACTTGGCACTTCTACGGTATGCAGCGTGTTGAAAGGTGGCATGGCCATGCTCAGCACTGCGCGTACCGTATCGGCTGCGTCCTGGGCATCCTTCTCCCGTTGCAGTGCGCTGGACGCGTCACGAATGTTGTAAAACCACTCGTGGCATTCCGCGATGGCTTTGAGTAAAAGCATGTTGGTCTGCCGGTGAAGCTCCAATTCATGCTCCAGCTCGGCCACTTTGAGTGAGAGGCCAGAACGGGTGCGCTTGTTGGAGCGCTCGCCGCGCTTCGCTGCGATTTCAAGCGCTTCCAAGGCTTTGAGCCGCAGGTCATTGAGAGCCTTGAAACCGCCCGGCAGATGCGCGTCGGCATAGGTCTTCAAGGTGTTGAGGCTCATGGGGATGACTTGCAGCGTGTCGCCACGGTCGTCGGTAACCGCGCGCTCCAGTTTCGCAATGCCACCTTGGCTCTTCAGGGCCTTACGCAGATCTTGATCAGAGTGATACTGCTGAGCCCGCTTGATGGCATCCACCAGCAGTGCGTGCAGCCCACGCACCGATGGAGCGGCGCGTGTAGCGAGAGAAATACCTTGGCTCATGCAGCCTCCGGAGCACGCACCAGGCGCGCCACAAGTTTGAATTGCTTACCCCGATGATCTTTGAAGTACTCAGGCTCGATCTCCACCCAGCCTTCGTCCATCAACTCCCTGATCTGGTCTTCCAGGTCGTGGGCACTGATCAAGGTTAATTTCTCTGTGCCGTAACGATCCTTCAGCAACTGCGTCAGCTCAACGTAGTTTTCGATGTCACCATGGTGCAGTTGTTCGGCCACGGTCTGGGCCTTCGCGCTGGCCAACACCGCCCCGTCCGTGGACTCCGTGATGTACCGATAGACGTGTTGCGGGTCAGTATGTCCGAGCATCCACTGCAACGTGTCGAGCTTGGCGAAGCTGCCGCAGTAGAAGAACAGCATCGCGAAGAACCGACGCATCTGGTGCTGTCGGAAGTAGTAGCGTTCCCCCTTGGCATTCAGAGGGGTTTCAAAGTAGTCGCACATCAGATCCAGGTTACGATTGTACGTGTATGCGCTTGAGTCGGTCAGTTGTGCTGAACCTTTGAAATTGGGCAAGGCAAACAGCGTTTGCAACTTTGAAATGAAGCCAATCCGGCGCAACACCTTTTGCATACGAATGAGCGTCTTGATCATGTCTGCGGCAATCGGCTCGATCGGCCTAGCTTCGCGGCGACGCATGCCAAACAAGTGGCGTGTGCTCTTGGCATTGCGGAACAGCAGCCACTCTTGCGTCTCATCGAGGCAATCTTCCGCGTTCAGCCCGTATAGCTCACTGGCCCTGCGGGCCATAAGGACGCCTACCGTGAGCTGCACGCAACCCATATATACGGCCATGAGTTCATAGAGGCCGTTATTCGCCCTCAGGTTACCGAAGTAAGCTTCTTTCGTACCCTTGATAATAGAGTGGTAAACCCCAGTGTTGGTTGAGTTTACCGCCAGCGACAACCTTCGCACGCCGAAGGCCGACAGCTTCGGCCCGGCCAATTGTTGCACTTCCTCTGCGGTCAAGAAGCTCGGTGATACATTCCGTTTTTTGCATTCCAGCGCGATTCGGCAAAACGCTTTGGTGAGCTCTTGGCCATGCTCCAGGTGGAATTCGATAGCCTGTCGCAGCCCCGTGAACACCATCTCGGATGGAAGGGTGCGAAATCGCCCGATGGTCGACAGGTCAGGATTGAATTTTTCTGCTTTGACCAAGGCTTCAACCCTGGGGGCAGGTAACTCCAGCTCGTGCAGAACGCCTAGTTGATAAACTGCTCGGCGATAGGTGACATATGTGGTATCACGCATTTTTTCACGTGCACCACTGGTGACAGGAACCCCTCTGTATTCGCGATCTAATTGCGATGCATCATCATTATAAATGAGGATGCTATACATAACCTTCGATTGGTTTTTACCCCACAAAGTCTCCGAATAAATCTCCTGAGATATTTGAGCTGTGTTGGGTTGGTTGCCATGGATCTGTGCGTGATAAAAGCCCTGCAGATACAGTGCGGCTCGTACCTGCGGAATTAGTTCATGTGCGATGCCCAATTCATCTTCTGCACGCTGTTCGTCGGTGATCACGGCGAGTTGTGGCTTGGATTTGAGAAGGTCTACTAGCGTTGTCGAACAAGTGGCTTCTAACAATCGCATGCAGTAATCATGGAGACGTTCGCGCCAGTTATAGATCGACTCAGAAACTTGTGGGCTATTCGCCAATGTTTGAAGGATTTCCTGCAAGTTGCCCGCATTGAGACCTTCTAGGCCATACTTTGCAATTTGATATCGCTTGCCATTGATCAGCAGGAAGTCAATGATGTGGCAGGTACGGCAAAAACGTTGCAGTTGTTGACCCTGCAGCTCATTAGTTTCGGACAGATATCCCGACGAATCGCGCGTGCAGGAAGTAAGGTAATATTTGAAGCCAAGAAGCAGCTTCCTGTTTTTAGGGGCTGTCAGGAGGCTGCCATCTTCGAGTGTGATTCTCCAGTCTAGATATTTGGGCTTTTTGTAGTCAAAGCTATACTCCCAAATGTCCGAATCGAAGTCGTTAATTAGCCAAGTCGCATAGCGATATGCCTCAGTGGGTTCCACTAAGTATGGTGCTAGGAAGGAAAGCTCAGGCGGCAGTTGCTTTTGCATAGATCAAGTCTTCCATATGTGCGGCATTGGCATGTTGACGGGCTACTGCAAGGTATTCATGCATGGTAGTGTCTAAGCGGTCTTCGATTTCCTTTACTACCAAATCGCTGAAACGTGACCAGTAAACGGCTTTGGCACAGATCTGCTTAGCTTCTTTATGCTTGGCTTCTTCTGACTCGTTGGCATTCTGGGTAGCGTTGTTTACCGCAGCTTGAAGCGATAGCAGTGCCGTCAGTACGCCTGTGTCGATCGAGACTACGACTTGATCTGCTTTGCCTGACTGATTTGCGCCTGCCTTGGGCTTTGCTTCTGGCGCTTTGAGATAGTCAGGGTTCTGCAGGTGCTCCGGGATTTCCTTGAGCGCGTGATTTTCCAAGAACCTATGCAGTTCATCCATATCAGCGAAGCGAGCGACTTCCAGCAGACGAGGACTGTCCTTCATCGCGCGGCAGATGATCCCTCGCTGGAACAAGCGGATCCACCGGGTTTGGAAGAACGCCAGGATGGGTTCGGGTAGATAGTGGCTGAGCAGGGTGGACGTGTAACCCTTGTGGCCGAGCGCCCTCGCCATTTCCTCCACGTCGTGATTACGGAGGAAGATTTCAACCGCTGCCGAGGCTCGGAATGCAGTGACTGACAACTGAGTGATGAAGCGCTTGGTAGCTGTCTCGCCACGGTTGCCGAGCGCCATGAACTCATCCACCATTCTTCGCTGGTACTTGATGGTCTTTTGATTTAGCCTCACCGTGCTAGGTACGGTCGGTGTTATAATTGCTCCGCTGGTGTGCAGAAAAAAGTAACGCCATTGGTCGTTGCCTGCGTGCTTAAGTTCATCTCGCAGTACTTGGGTCATGGAGATCATCAACTTAACCCATTCCGCTTCTTCGTCAGAAAGCAGGATCTTGCGCTCGCTGTTAGGCCCCTGTGCGCGGTCTTTGTAGCCCAGTAACTGGTAGTTCCCTTTTTCTGTTTTAGTGAGTCCGGTTAATTGTCCTTGCTTATTGAATAATTCAAGGTTTACGAAGAAGCCGTCAGTAATATTTGGGTGCCCATGGGTTAGCAACATTTGCAGTGCGAAGATGGTGTCTACTGTAGGAATTCCTAGGAGCCTATGCACTTCGCCCTTTGGTATGGCGCCTAGGAGTGGCGCGTTACTCTTGAGGTAAGTGACGCCATTTTTGAGGTAAGTAGCGCAAATATTTTCTGCGCCCACCTGATCTAATCTCTTGGCATTGTAATTGCCGCCAGTAATAATGGTTCCTCGCGAGCCCAGTTCAAGGCACGCCTCGTAAGCCTCCTTGGCTTTTTGAAGGCGATGCCTTGCCCACTTTAAGACGAGCGAATTGTCCTCGTGAATATCTTTGAACAGAAGCTCAATAGCTTCACTGTCAGTAAGGTGCAGTGGGATTTCGGTGATCAGTTTGTTCTTGACTGTCGTACCATCTGCTTTCTTTTTTGTGTGGGTGAGCGCACCTGGTGTGCATTTCCCCGGGGGCTTTGGGAGCCCCCATGAAAACGGGCGCGCCCAAACTCCAGACTGGAGGAAGATTTCATCCATTGTGAAGATGAATTTAGAATAAGTTCTTGTCCTGGTTTTGACGTCAGTGCCGCTTTCCACCGCTTTCGTGAAATTGTGAAACATGAAATCAATAAATAACCGCTTGATTTCGAGTGGGCTTTGGAATGTTGATACGGGCCAGCGTTCTTTATGCTCTGATAGGTAGTATAAGAAGGTGTTGAAGTCAGTGTGGCTTGGACTCAGCCTTTTCGCCATGTTTTTGGAGTATCGGTCGAAAATGAGCTCGGCAAACTCTTGCCCATGTGAGTTCCACACGTGAGCGATCGGAAGATACCCACTATTTCCGTTGCGTCCTTGAATCTCCCACCCATTCCAATAGCGCAGCGCTACCGGATCCAGCTTCTGTTGGAGCTTCTTCCAGACGTGTTGGTACTTGCCAATTTTCCAGTCAGCATTGGTGAGCTCCGGAAGCATCGGAACCTCTTCCCGCATCTTGAGCATCAGCTTGACGAAGCCTTTTTGGTGAAGCGCTCTGGTTGGCTGTTGAAATTGGATCAAGGATTCATCATCGAACGCTCCTAGGAAGCCTTGAATGACCTTTTCAAAGCTTGGGTTGGACAGGGAGAGGAAGCTGATTGGAGTGGCTGTTACGTGGCAGTAGACATCAAAGAGCTTGATGAGGTTTACAACTTTTGTGATGAGGACTTTTTCTTCCAAAGCATCGAGGGAGCGTTGCATGAGCGCCAAGACATCAGGAGGGAGTACCGTGATGGGATAGAACTGAAAAATCTGCCTCGTCTTGATGATTGTCAAATCGCTATCCATCGGTGAATTCTCGCTAAAAGCCTTGTGATAGAAGGATTGTGAAACTGTTTGACAAGATGTTGCAAGTGGCAATCTCATGGAACGCAGCCTGGATGCCGATCTCGCACTTGCGCTGAGCCTTAACGGCCGCGAGTTGCTGCGTGACGACCCGCCACTGAAGATTCTGCTGATGTCCGCGACCCTGGAAGGCGAGCGCCTGTCGCGGTTGCTGGACGATGCCCCGGTGGTCAGCAGCGAAGGCCGCATGCATCCGGTGGATATCCGCTGGGGGCGGCCGTTTCAGCCAGGCGAATTCATCGAGCCACGGGTGGTGGACTGCGTGCTGCATGCGCTGGCTGACCAGGCCGGCAGCGTGCTGGTGTTCCTGCCTGGGCAAGCCGAGATCCGCCGGGTTCACCAAAGCCTTCAGGAGGCGCTGGGGACGCGCCCCGAGATTCTGCTGTGCCCGCTGCATGGCGAGCTCGACCTCAATGCCCAGCGCGCCGCTATCGATCCGCCGGCCAAGGGCCTGCGCAAGGTGGTGCTGGCCACCAACATCGCCGAAACCAGCCTGACCATCGATGGCGTGCGCGTGGTGATCGACGCAGGCCTGGCCCGGGTGCCGCGCTTCGACCCCGGCAGCGGCATGACCCGCCTGGACACCCAGCGCATTTCCCGCGCCAGCGCCACCCAGCGCGCGGGGCGTGCCGGCCGCCTGGAGCCCGGCGTGTGCTACCGCCTTTGGTCCGAGGCCCAGCATGACCAGCTGGCCGCCCATGGCAGTGCCGAGATTCTCCAGGCCGACCTGGCCGGGCTGGCCCTGCAGCTGGCGCGCTGGGGTGTAACGCCCGAGCAGTTGCGCTGGCTCGACCAGCCACCGGCTGCAGCGTTCGCCCAGGCACAGGACCTGTTGGCGCGACTCAGCGCCTTCAAGCCGGGCAGCCGCGACACCCTCAGCGAACATGGCCAGGCCATGGCCGAACTGCCGGCTCACCCACGCATCGCGCACTTGTTGCTGCGCGGCCAGGACCTGGGCCTGGCACAGATGGCATGCGATGTGGCTGCACTGCTGGGGGAGCGGGACATTCAGCGTGGCGGTGGTGCCGACTTGCACAGCCGGCTTGCGCTGGTCAGCGGTGAGAGCAAGGCTGCGCGTGGCGGCCAGGGGGGTGTGCAGCGTGCTCGTCAGCTGGCCCGGCAGTACCGTGGCCTGTTGCGTGGCAAGGTCGGTGCGCCGGTCGCCGACCCGGACCACCCACGCTGGCTGGGCGCCCTGCTGGCGCTGGCCTACCCTGACCGGGTCGCCCAGCAGCGCCGGGCGGGTGGGGCGGAGTATCGGCTCGCCAACGGCCGTGCGGCCCTGTTTGGCGAAGTCGATGCATTGATGAAGTGCCCATGGCTGGTGATCGCCGACCTGGGTAGCCGCCAGGGGCAGCGTGAGGAGCGGATCTATCTGGCAGCCGAATTCGATCCGGCGTTGCTCGAGGGTGTACTGGCCGAGCAGGTCGAGAGGGTCGATATCCTCGATTGGGACGAGCGCGAGCAGGTGTTGCGCGCCGAGCGCCAGGTGAAGGTTGGCGAACTGGTCCTCAGCCGTGAGCCGCTGCCCAGGCTGGATGACGAAGCCAGGGCCAGGGCGCTGCTTGGCCTGGTCCGGCGCAAAGGTTTGAACCTGCTGACCTGGACGCCGGAACTGCGGCAATGGCAGGCACGTGTGGCGCTGCTGCGTCAGCTCGACCTGCAGAAGGATGGCCACAGCGAATGGCCTGATCTGGGGGACGAGGCGCTGCTGGCCAGCCTGGAAGACTGGTTACAGCCTTACCTGAGCAAAGTATCGCGCCTCAGCCACTTTGCCGCGCTGGACTTGCCGTCGATGCTGCGCAACCTGCTGCCCTGGCCGCTGCCGCAACGCCTGGAAGAACAGGCTCCGGCGCATTTGGCCGTGCCGTCCGGCTCGAACATCCGCCTGGATTACAGCGAAACCCCGCCGATTCTCGCCGTGCGTCTGCAAGAACTGTTCGGCCTTGCCGACACCCCGCGCATCGCCAATGGCCGGCAGCAGGTCAAGCTGCACCTGCTGTCACCGGCGCGTCGGCCGGTGCAGGTGACCCAGGACCTGGCCAGTTTCTGGCGCACGACCTATGCCGAGGTGAAGAAAGACCTGAAAGGGCGATATCCGAAGCACTACTGGCCGGACGACCCTCTGGTGGCCGAGGCTACCGCCAGGGCCAAGCCGAGAGGGAGCTGATGCACACCACTGAGTGCGGCAGGCCGAAAAAATCATGCGCTGGCCACGACGTGTCAGTGGTCGTGCCATTCATCGTATTGCCCCCGCCAGTGAAGCTCGATCTGCCTGCCTCAATAGGAACGTGATCACTTCGCCTTCCTCGACGTTGAGCCAGGCTACCCACTCCCCACTCCTGTGCGGCGTATCCGGGAGGGCGCCGACCCTGTAGCCCCGCTGGTCGCGCAGATGGCAGACAAGGCCTTCATCTGTCAGCGCCAGCGGCTCGATTTTCCAGTATTCGCTAACGTCTGCATGCCAGTAGAAGCCCAGATAGCCATTGCGGCTGACCCCTAGTTTCTTGGTCTCCGGGCGCCCTGGCATGCTGATGCGGTAGTGCAGGCGATCGTTGGTCCGCGAGTGGTAATGAAAGTCCATCACCGGGGAGTCCTGCCTTCCCCCCGCCTGCAACCAGTCATCCTCAGGGGTAATGCCCCAGCCGAACTTGTCTGTACTGCGGCTGAGGCGTAGCGGGATGTCCCGGTCGACGGTGCGCATGTACAGCTTGCCGCGAAAAGACCTGGCGTACCCGGCCTGAATGGTTTCGTTCATGGTGCACTCCTTGAATAGCATTGAGGATGTGCACTCTGGCGCCAGGGCTGGGCAGCCGGCAGGCCGAAAACATTCCCCGGTGGCCTCAGGTGCTGGCTTCACCTTCCAGCAACATGAACAGGCGGTACAGCACCACGGTGCTGAACAGCTGCAGGAAGCCGCTGAGGCTGTCCATGGCCAGTTCCATCCCAGGTGATGGCTCGGGGAAGGCCATCAACAGCAGCCCGTCGATCAGCCAGATCGGTGCCAGCACGCCTAAAACGCAGATCATGATGCGCATGAAATGCCCGGTGGTCATGCTTGCGCTTTCGCGCATCGCCTGCACCACCGGCCGGCCGCGCAGCACCAGCAGGTACTCGGCGAACACCAGGTTGATCATGATCCACACCCCCGGGAAGATGAACAGCGCCAGGCCGGCCATGATCAATAGCGAGCTGATCAGGATCAGCAGGGCCAGTTGCGGCCACAGTTGAAGGGCGCGGGCGAACAGGTCGCGCTTGGCGATTTCCTGGCCGTTGCTGCGTGTGTCCAGGTACAGGATCAGGGCTGCGCTGTACAGCGGGTAGAACAACAGGCTGACCAGCATGCCGTAGGCCGGTGATGCCTGGTCGCCCAGCTGCCGGTCCAGCAATTGGGTGAGCAGGGCTTCCACCACCACCAGCGGCAGGCACAGCTGGAGGATGTTTGGCAGGTGACGGCGGAAGAAGTACAGGGAGTCGCGCAGAACGCTCAGCGGATTCATCAGTCAACATCGCATGGCAGTAAAAACAGGGGCCTAACTTTAGCCCAAAGCAGGCCTGTAGCTGTCACTTGCTGAAAAAAGTTTCACCGCAGCAGTGATTGAATCCCGCGCCTGTACGCCCCATCTTTGACGCTGTCCGATGTCCCGCTACCCCACGAGGTCGCCCCATGAACACTGAAGAACAAACCCTGATCGACGGCCTGTTCGGCCGCCTCAAGCAAGCCGAAGACCCGAGCCAGCCGCGTGACGCGCAAGCCCAGGCGTGCATCGAGCAGCACGTGCGTCAGCAACCGGCGGCGCCTTACTACATGGCCCAGGCGATTTTGGTACAGGAGGCCGCGATCAAGCGCCTCGACGAACAGAACAAGCAGCTGCAAGCCGAGCTGCAGCAGGCCCGTGCCCAGGCTCAGGCGGCACAAGCCGCCAGCAGTGCGCCGAGCAATGGCGGGGGTGGTTTCTTGTCCAGCATCTTTGGTTCGGGTGGGCGCAACGCAGCCCCGGCGGTGCAGCCACAGCGTCCTTCGGCGCCCCCTGTAGCGTCCGGTGGTGGCTGGCGCGAGCCGTCGGCACCTGGTTTCGCCCAGCCTCAGGCGCCGCAGCCTGGCTATGGCGCCGCGCCTGCGCGCAGTGGGGCCAGCAGCTTCCTTGGCGGGGCCATGCAGACCGCCGCCGGTGTGGCCGGTGGTGTGCTGCTGGCGCAGGGTATTAGCAGCCTGTTCAACCACAACTCGCAACCGGAAGAAGTGGTCGAGGTCATCAAGGAAGAGCCGGCGCCAGCCAGCGACAGTGGCGGCTGGAACGACCAGGGCGGGCAGCAGCAAGTGGCTGACAACGGTGGCTGGGGCAGTGACCAGGGTGGATACGCCGACGGTGGTTTCGGCAGCGATGACGGCGGGTTCTTCTCGGACGACGATTCTTACGTCTGACAGGTCTGGCATACTGCTGGCATTTCCGGGGTCGCTTTGCGCCCCTTCGCGGGCACGCCCGCTCCCACAGGTGTACGCGCGATACCTGTGGGAGCGGGCGTGCCCGCGAAGGGCTGCGCAGCAGCCCCCCAGCACTCCAGGCCAAAAATGAGGTTCCCAGGTGAAAAAGATCGCGCTGTTCGCCGATGTGCAGAACCTCTACTACACCGTACGCCAGGCCCACGGCTGCCACTTCAACTACACCGCCCTGTGGGCTGATGTCAGCCGCGAAGGCCAGATCGTCGAGGCCGTGGCCTATGCCATCGACCGTGGCGACAGCAAACAGCAGCAGTTCCAGCAGATCTTGCGCAACCTCGGTTTCGATGTGCGCCTCAAACCGTTCATCCAGCGCAGCGATGGCTCGGCCAAAGGCGACTGGGATGTGGGCATTACCCTGGATGTGATCGACGCGGCCAGCCGGGTCGACCAAGTGGTGCTGGCCTCCGGCGACGGTGATTTCGACCTGCTGCTGGAACGGGTAATCCAGCGCCATGGCACCGAAGCGGTGGTGTATGGCGTACCGGGGCTGACGGCGTTGTCACTGATCCGTGCTGCCACCCGCTACGTGCCCATCGAAGGCGCGCTGTTGCTCAAACACTAAGGTCTTTTCATGGAACGTATCGCTGTCATCGACTTTGAAACCACCGGCATTTCCCCCGGTACCGGCTGCCGTGCCACCGAGGTGGCGGTGGTAATGCTCGAGGGTGGGCGCATTGTCGAGCGCTACCAGAGCCTGATGAACGCTGGCGTGCCGGTGCCCGCCTTCGTCGCAGGGCTGACCGGCATCACCACCGCCATGCTGCGCAGTGCGCCGCCGGTGGAGAAAGTGATGAACGAGGTGGCCGAGTTTGTCGGTGGTACCCCATTGTTGGCGCACAACGCTGCTTTCGACCAGAAGTTCTGGGACTACGAGCTGGGCCGTATTGGCCGCAGCCGCAGCCAGCCCTTTGCGTGTTCCCTGTTGCTGTCACGGCGCCTGCTGCCCGCCGCGCCGAACCACAAGCTGGGCACTTTGACACGCTGGGCTGGGTTGCCGGACACGGGGACTGCGCACCGGGCCATGGCCGATGCCGAAATGGCCGCCAACCTGCTGCAGCATCTGGCGGGTGTGTTGCGCCAGGACCACGGGGTTCAGCAACTGTCGCACGAGCTGCTTTGCCGGCTGCAGAAGACCCCGGCTGCGAAACTGCGCGAAGCGCTGGCCAAGTACTGCAGGGATTAGCCAGTGAACGTCTGGGGGAGGGTCGCCTACGGCGAACGCACCAGAATTGTGCCGCTCATTTGAACCCGTTCTGTAACGTCCCTTCACCCAGGCAGGCCGTTAAACTGAGGCACCCGTAAACGGATTTCGAGTTTCCCCCATGCCTGCCTCCCGTCGTTTCCCGCTGCTGCTGATTGGCGCCTTCCTGGCCCTGTATCTGGTCTGGGGTTCCACTTACCTGTTCATTCGCATCGGCGTCGAGAGCTGGCCTCCGATGCTCATGGCCGGTGTGCGCTTCCTGATCGCCGGTGGCCTGCTGTACGGCTTCCTGCGTTGGCGCGGCGTGCCGGCACCTACCTGGCCGCAATGGCGGGCGGCAGGAGCGATCGGTTTCTTGTTGCTCAGCTGTGGCAACGGCGGGGTGACCGTGGCCGAGCATGCCGGCGTGGCTTCGGGCGTGGCGGCTTTGGCGGTGGCGACGGTGCCGCTGTTCACTTTGCTGTTCGGCCTGTTGTTCGGGCACCGCAATTCGAAGCTGGAGTGGGCAGGGATAGCCCTTGGGCTGGTGGGCATCGGCCTGCTGAACCTGGGCTCCAACCTGCAGGCAAGCCCGATAGGTGCGGCGCTGATCATCTTCGCGGCAGCGTCCTGGGCGTTCGGCTCGGTGTGGAGCAAGACCTTGCCGCTGCCCCAGGGGCCGATGGCCAGCGCAGCGGAAATGCTGGTCGGGGGGGCGGTGCTGTTGCTGGGCAGTGTGCTATCGGGCGAACGCATGACACAGCTGCCGACCGCCGCTGGCTGGGGGGCGCTGGCCTACCTGGTGTTCTTCGGTTCGATCCTGGCGTTCAGTGCCTACATGTACCTGCTCAAGCACGTGCGCCCGGCAGCGGCCACCAGCTACGCTTACGTCAACCCGGCGGTGGCGGTGCTGCTGGGGATCGTCTTTGCCGGTGAGCAGATTGGCGCGGAAGAGTGTGTGGCGATGGCAGTGATCATCGGCGCGGTGGTGCTGATCGGCTTGCCGCAGTGGCGCAAGGCACCTGAACCAGTGCCACCGTTGAAAGGTGAAATCTGCAAGTAGGCAGGGACGATGCGGTAAACTTGCCGCCTTCGCTGAACCCCCTGACGGTATTGCCATGAATTTCGCCAAACTCGGCCTGATCGAACCGCTGCTGCGTACGCTGCAGCAACTGGACTACACCACCCCGACCCCGGTGCAGGCCAAAGCCATCCCCGCCGTGCTGGCCGGCCGCGACCTGATGGCCGCAGCCCAGACCGGTACCGGCAAGACTGCAGGCTTTGCCCTGCCTGTGCTGCAGCGCCTGGCGCTGGAGGGCGAGAAGGTGGCCAGCAACTCGATCCGCGCCTTGGTGCTGGTACCCACTCGCGAGCTGGCCGAGCAGGTGCACAACAACGTGCGCGAATACGCCGAGAACCTGCCGCTGAGTACCTACGCGGTGTATGGCGGGGTCAGTATCAACCCACAGATGATGCGCCTGCGCCGGGGTGTCGACCTGCTGGTGGCTACCCCCGGCCGCTTGCTCGACCTGTTCCGGCAGAACGCCGTGAAGTTCAACCAGGTGCAGACCCTGGTGCTGGATGAAGCCGACCGCATGCTTGACCTGGGCTTTGCCGAAGAGCTGCAGTCGGTGTATGCGGCACTGCCGCGCAAGCGCCAGACGCTGCTGTTTTCCGCCACCTTCTCCGATCAGATTCGCATGCTGGCGGGGCTGGCGCTGAATGACCCGCTCAGTATCGAAGTGAGCCCGCGCAACGCCACGGCCGCCAGCGTCAAGCAGTGGCTGGTGCCTGTGGACAAGAAGCGTAAGGCCGACCTGTTCTGCCACCTGCTGCGCAAGCAGCGCTGGAAGCAGGTGCTGGTGTTCGCCAAGACCCGCAATGGCGTCGATCAGCTGGTGGAGCGCTTGCTGGCCGAAGGCGTGAATGCCGACGGCATCCACGGTGACCGCCCACAGGCAACCCGCCAGCGTGCGCTGGACAGCTTCAAGGCCCGTGAGGTGCAAGTGCTGGTGGCGACCGATGTGGCGGCCCGTGGCCTGGATATCGATGACTTGCCGCTGGTCGTCAACCTCGACCTGCCGATCGTTGCCGAAGACTACGTGCACCGCATCGGGCGTACCGGGCGGGCGGGCAACAAGGGCGAGGCGATTTCGCTGGTGTGTGCGGATGAAGTGCAACTGCTGGCGGCTATCGAGGTGCTGACCCGGCAGACCCTGCCGCGTCACGAAGAGCCAGATTTCATCCCCGAGCACCGGGTGCCGATGACCGATGCCAGTGGGCAGGTTATCAAGAAACCGAAGAAGCCGAAGAAGCCGGAAGAAAACAGCGCCAAGCGCGGGCTGGGGCGCTGGATGGACAGCACTGAAGCCGGCAGTGCGGAACCGGCGGTGAAGGCTGTGCGCAAGGTGCCGAGCTTCAATGGTGGGCCGCGCAAGCGCAAGCCTTGAGGTTTTGGGGCCGCTTTGCGGCCCTTTCGCGACGCAAGGCCGCTCCCACATGGGCTGCACAATCTGGATTGACGCAGTACTGTGGAAGCCGCCCCGGCAAGCTGTCAGGAAGCCCGCACCCAATCTGCCGCTGCCCGCCCGGCGCGCAAGCCGCTGGCAAAGCACGCCGTGAGCAGATACCCCCCGGTCGGCGCCTCCCAGTCCAGCATCTCGCCGGCACAGAACACCCCCGGCATGCCCTTGACCATCAACCCCTCATCCAGGCCCTCGAAGCGGACCCCGCCGGCACTGCTGATCGCTTCATCCAGCGGCCGCGTGCGTACCAGGGTGATGGGCAATGCCTTGATGGCCCGGGCCAGAGCATCAACGTCGGCAAAGGTCGCCTGATCGGTCAGTTCGCGCAGCAGTGCCGCCTTGACCCCATCAATCCCCAGCTGGCTGTGCAGGTGCTTGGCCATGGAGCGTGAACCGCGCGGTTTGGCCAGTGCCTGGGCAATCTTGTCCACAGGCTTGTCCGGCAGCAGGTCGAGCAACAGTACCCCGCGGCCTTCACGGTGGATGGCCTCGCGTACCGGTGCCGACCAGGCATACACCAGGCTGCCTTCCACACCTTGGGCGGTGAGGATGAACTCGCCTTTGCGCGGTGGGCTGCCCGGGACGCTGAGGGCGATGTTCTTCAGCGGTGCGCCCGCGAACTTGTCCTTGAGCAGCGCGCTCCAGCCCTCTACTTCAAAACCGCAGTTGCTCGGCTGCAGGGGCGAGATATCCACAGCCCGTTCTGCCAGCAGCGGTTGCCAGCTGCCGTCAGAACCCAAGCGCGCCCAGCTGGCGCCACCCAGCGCCAGCACCACGACCGAGGCTTTCACCTGCCGTTCGCCCTGTGGATAAGCAATTCGCAAGCTGCCATCGGTGTTCCAGCCCAACCAGCGATGGCGGGTGTGGATAACTACCCCGTTGTCGCGCAGGCGCTTGAGCCAGGCACGCAGCAACGGTGCGGCTTTCATGTCGGTGGGGAACACCCGGCCTGAGGTGCCGACGAAGGTTTCGATGCCCAAACCATGAATCCACTGGCGCAATGCGTCCGCATCGAAGTCGCGTAGCAGGGCCTCGATTTCGCCCTGGCGTTCGGCATAGCGTGCCACGAACGCCGGGTAGGGCTCGGAATGAGTGATGTTCATGCCCCCGACACCCGCCAGCAGGAACTTGCGGCCCACTGAAGGCATGGCATCGAACACCTCGACCGCCAGGCCTGCCTTGGCCAGTGCTTCGGCCGCCATCAGGCCGGCGGGGCCGCCACCGATGACGACAGCGGGGGGAGGGGATGCGGGGGTCAGATCGGGCATGGTGGGCAGCAGGCTGTGGAAAAGAGGCGCATTCTACCGCAGCGCTGCCCTTGGAAGCACTGGTCAAAAAATAGCCAGTGTCATGCAGGCCTTGCCAGTAAAGGGCTACAGCGCCTTTCGCGCAGGTTATCCACAAGCGGTTCCACAGTCATTGTGAACAACCTATGACACGTGCCGCGCTGTGGTGAAGGATGCCGTGGCGTCTGGCCAAGGCTGTGCGGTCCTTGCTGTAGCCTCCGCCGATCACGCCCATCACCGGGATATCGCGGCCCAGGCAGTGGCGCAGCACGGCTTCGTCACGGGCGGCAACGCCTGCGTCGGTCAGCTGCAGGTAGCCCAGGGCATCGTCCTTGTGCACGTCGACACCGGCGTCATACAGCACCAGGTCGGGTTGATAAAGCGGCAGCAGGTAGTTGAGGGCGTCGTCCACCACCTTCAGGTAGGCAGTGTCGCCCATGCCTCGGGGGAGGGGGATGTCCCAGTCGCTTTGTGCCTTGCGGGCGGGGAAGTTCTGCTCGCAGTGCAGCGACACGGTGATGGCCTCGGGCGTGTCGTGCAGGATGCGCGCGGTGCCGTCACCCTGGTGCACATCGCAGTCGAAGATCAGCACCCGGTGTACCCGGCCTGCTTCCAGCAGGTAGCGGCTGATGACCGCCAGGTCGTTGAAAATGCAGAAGCCGGCGGGGTGGTCGTAATGGGCGTGGTGGGTGCCACCGGCGAGGTGGCAGGCGATGCCGTGCTGCAGCGCCATCTCGGCGGTCAGCAGTGAGCCACCGACAGCGCGCACGGTACGCCGGGCCAGGGCCTCGCTCCAGGGCAGGCCGAGGCGGCGCTGGTCCTCGCGCGACAGCTCGCCGTTCATGTAGCGCTCAATGTAGCTGTGGTCATGGGCCAGGGCGAGGATGTCGTTGGGGCAGATGTCCGGGCGCAGCAGGGCCTGGTCGGTGGTCAGCCCGCTGCCGACCAGGTGGTCGTGCAGCAGGCGGAACTTGTCCATCGGGAAGCGGTGTTCAGCGGGGAACTCCGGGCTGTAATCTTCGTGGTAGATCAGCGGCAACGGCATGGATGGGGTCGCAATCAGGGCCAGTGCTGATCTTGCCATGACGGGTGACTGCAATGGGAGTACCTGTTTCTTGCGCCGGTACCGCTCCCACAGAGATGGCGTTTATGTTTGAGGGCTATTTTTCTGTGCTGGCCAATACGCGTTGCCAGTCAGGTTCGTTCAGTCGCCCGAGGATACGTGCCTTGCCATTGCCATCCACCGATACGAACAGGGCGCTGGCATAGTTGCTTTGACGTTCGCCGCCAGCAACGTGCTGCTGGCGGGCAAAGTGGTCGATGCAGCCGTTGTGAGTCACCAGCACCAGGTTGTGGCCCGCGCGTTTGTGTGCAAGCGCTTCGTTGGCGAACTGGCTGTCGCAGCTTTCGAGCCAGTCCTCGCTGGCCACCGCCTGACCCAGTATGAAGTGCGCGGTTTGCCGGGTGCGCAGTTTAGGGCTGGTGAGCAAGTCGGCGCTGTTCAGGCCCAGCCGTTGCAGCCCTTGGCCAACGCGGGCAGCGGCCTGGCTACCGCTCAGGGTGATCCCCGTGGGGTCTTCCAGGCAGGGGCCGGGGGCGCTGTCGCAGCGTTCGGCGTGGCGGATCATCACCATCACCGCACCGTCGGCCCAGTCCTGCAGCAGGCCGCTGTCACTCAGTTGTTGCTCGTTGCCAAGGTCCACGATATGCGTCCTCGTCGCCAGCCAGGTGGTCAACGCCGCCACGACCATGCACAGGCCCAGGGCGGTTCCGACGGCTTTGCGAGTCAGGCGTCGCTTGCGCCGGGCATGAATGGCGGGGTGCCCCAGGGTGTTGCTCGATAGCATGCGTTGCTCCGTTGGCAGTACCGCGGCTGGCGCGGTGGTGGATGGCGGCATCCTGCCAAGCGGCCTGTCGGGGGCCAGTGAAGGGCGTGTGAAAATTGCATTTGGCGGCTGCCGGCTGGGTGAAACCCGCGCCCGCGCCTACGCTGTAAACTGCAAGGCGGTAAACCGGAGCAGGCCCGATGACCCCCATCCTCGAACTGGAAAGCGCACGGCTGGTGCTGCGCCAATGGCATGACGATGACTTGCGCGAGTTCGCCGCGCTGTGCGCCGACCCACAGGTAATGCGCTACTTTCCGGCGCCGCTGACGCGCGTTGAGGCGGCTGCGTTGATCGGCCGCGTGCGTGGGCATTTCAATGAGTACGGTTTTGGTTTGTGGGCCCTGGAGCGCAAGGACAGTGGCGCGTTCATCGGCATGACCGGGTTGCTCAATGTCAACTTCGACGCGCCTTTTGCCCCGGCGGTGGAGATCGGCTGGCGTCTGGCACGCCGTCACTGGGGCCTGGGCTTTGCCAGCGAAGCGGCGTGGACCTGCCTGCGTTGTGCCTTTGCCCAGTTGCGCCTGGAAGAGGTCGTGTCGTTCACCAGCGAATGCAACCTGCCGTCGCAGAAGGTGATGCAAGCCATCGGCATGCAGCAGGACCTGCAAGGCAGCTTCGAGCACCCCCGCCTGCCCATCGGCCACCCGCTGCGCCCGCATGTGCTGTACCGGATCGATCGCGCGCACTGGGAGCGCACCCTGCGCGCCTGAATGCACAGCCATGCCCGGTGCGAATGACAAACGCTGTATCATTTGCCTACTTGGAAGGCGCTTGCCCGTAACACGTTCAGCGCCTGTGAAATCGAGCGCCGCTCGGGCGGCGCATCGCGAGCTAGGCTCGCTCCTACGGAGAACCGCCGATGAGTCATGTGTTGGACGACCTGGTCGACCTGTTGAGCCTCGAATCCATCGAGGAGAACCTGTTCCGTGGACGTAGCCAGGACCTTGGCTTCCGCCAGCTTTACGGTGGCCAAGTGCTGGGCCAGTCGTTGTCGGCTGCCAGTCAGACGGTCGAGGACGCGCGCCATGTGCATTCGTTGCACGGCTACTTCCTGCGCCCGGGCGATGCCAGCCTTCCAGTGGTGTACTCGGTAGACCGCGTGCGCGATGGCGGCAGCTTCAGTACACGGCGTGTGACGGCGATCCAGAAGGGCCAGACCATCTTCACCTGCAGTGCGTCGTTCCAGTACGACGAGGAAGGCTTCGAGCACCAGGCGCAGATGCCTGACGTGGTCGGCCCGGAAAACCTGCCTACCGAAGTCGAACTGGCCCGTGCCATGGCCGACCAGTTGCCCGAGCGCATCCGCGACAAGGTGCTGTGCGCCAAGCCGATCGAGATCCGCCCGGTCACCGAGCGCGACCCGTTCAACCCCAAGCCGGGCGACCCGGTGAAATACGCCTGGTTCCGCGCCGACGGCAACCTGCCTGACGTGCCTGCCCTGCACAAGTACATGCTGGCCTACGCCTCGGACTTCGGCCTGCTGACCACGGCGTTGCTGCCCCATGGCAAATCGGTGTGGCAGCGCGACATGCAGATCGCCAGCCTCGACCATTCGCTGTGGTTTCACGGCAACCTGCGCGCCGACCAGTGGCTCCTGTACGCCACCGATAGCCCCTGGGCCGGCAATTCCCGTGGTTTCTGCCGCGGCAGCATTTTCAACCAGGCCGGGCAACTGGTGGCATCGTCGAGCCAGGAAGGCCTGATTCGCCATCGCAAGGACTGGGCATGAGCCTGGGCGAGGTGCGCAACTGGGTGTTCGACATGGACGGCACCCTGACCGTGGCCGTGCACGACTTCGCCGCCATTCGGGTGGCGCTGGACATCCCGGCCGAACACGACATCCTCACCCACCTGGCGGCCTTGCCGGCAGAGGAAGCGGCGGCCAAGCATGCCTGGTTGCTGGAGCACGAAAGGGACCTGGCAACGGCCTCCACGGCGGCCACCGGGGCGGTGGAACTGGTGCGCGAGTTGGCCGGGCGCGGGTGCCGGCTGGGTATTCTGACCCGCAATGCGCGTGAGCTGGCGCATGTAACGCTGGAGGCCATCGGCCTGGCGGACTGCTTCCCGGTGGAACACATTCTCGGGCGTGACGAGGCTGCGCCCAAGCCGAGCCCGGATGGGCTGCTGAAGATTGCCAGCGCCTGGGGCGTGACGCCGAGCGAACTGGTGATGGTGGGGGATTACCGCTTTGACCTGGACTGCGGGCGGGCGGCGGGGGCGCGCACGGTGCTGGTGAACCTGCCGGACAACCCCTGGCCAGAGCTGGTGGATTGGCATGCAGCGGATTGCCGGGCGCTGAAGGTGATGCTGGGCTGACGCTTGTGTTGGCAATGCGGGCCTCTTCGCGGGCATGCCCGCTCCCACAGGTATTGCGCAAGTCTCGGGTCCTTTGGTGCCCCTGTGGGAGAGCTGGTGGATTGGCATGCGGCGGATTGCCGAGCGTTGAAGGTGATGCTGGGCTGACGCTTGTGTTGGCAATGCGGGCCTCTTCGCGGGCATGCCCGCTCCCACAGGTATTTGCGCAAGTCTCGGGTCCTGTAGTGCCCTGTGGGAGCGGGCGTGCCCGCGAAAGGGCCGGATCTGTCTATGCTGAACCCCATTCTTTGCTCTGATACGGAGACCCACCCATGAGCAGCAAAGCCATCTACGTACAACCCGGCGGCGGCTACGACAAGGTCGAGGTCGGCACCTGCGAGGCCCAGGCCCCCCAGGCCGGCGAGATTACCGTGCGCCTGCACGCCAGTTCCCTCAACTACCACGATTTTGCCGTGGTCAGCGGCATGTGGGGCCCAAGCGAGCGACGCATCCCCATGGCCGATGGCGCCGGCGAGGTGGTTGCGGTGGGGCCTGGCGTCACTGAGTTCCAGGTCGGCGACAATGTGGTCAGCACCTTCTTCCCCGACTGGCTCGATGGCCAGGCCAATGTCGAGGGCTTTGCCCGGGTGCCCGGCGACGGCATCGATGGCTACGCCCGTGAACAGGTGACTGCTCGCGCCACCGCCTTCACCCTGGCCCCCCAGGGTTTCAGCCATGCCGAGGCTGCCACCCTGACCACCGCCGGCCTTACCGCCTGGCGCGCGCTGATGAGCGATGATCACCTCAAGCCCGGCGACACGGTGCTGGTGCAGGGTACTGGCGGTGTTTCGATTTTCGCCCTGCAGTTCGCCAAGCTGGCGGGTGCGACCGTGATCGCCACCTCGTCCAGCGATGCCAAGCTGGAGCGCCTGAAGGCCCTGGGTGCCGACCACCTGATCAACTACAAGAGCACCCCGGCCTGGGGTGAGAAGGTGCGCGAGCTGACTGGCAACCGCGGTGTCGATCATGTGATTGAAGTGGGCGGCCCGGCCACGCTGGAGCAGTCGATGATTGCCGCGCGCATTGGCGGGCATGTTTCACTGATCGGCATCCTTACCGGGGTGGCCGGGCAGTTGCCGCTGGTGCAGGCGCTGGTGCGGCAGATTCGGCTGCAAGGGGTGCTGGTTGGCAGCCGAGCGCAGCAGCAGGCGATGGTGCGGGCGATCGATGCCAACGGCCTGCGGCCGGTGGTGGACAAGCATTTCGAACTGGAGCAGATCGTCGAGGCGTTCCGTTACCAGGAGAGCAACCGGCATTTCGGCAAGATCTGCCTGACTTGGTGAAGTGAGGGCAGGGTAGCTGGATGTAACGGCCACCCTGTACGCCAATATACTCGTTTTGCACTGCCTGACAGTCAGTCCGGCAATAGCCGGTCGCGGCTGTTGGACAGGTGCAGGCATATCGCCGCCCGTGCCGCATCCGGGTCTTGTCGGCGGATGGCATTGAGGATTGCCTCATGCTCCAGGTTGGCCAGGTACGCTTGCCGCGCCAGCTTGGCCCCCGCGCGCTCGGCCAGGGCCATGCGGTTGCGCGGTATCAGGCCGTTACCCAGTTGCAGCAGCATCTCGGTGAAATACAGATTGCCGGTGGCCTCGGCAATCAGCAGGTGAAAGCGCCGGTCGGCTTCGATGCAGCTGTCGCCGGCAGCGGCCAGGTCCTGATAGTCATCCAGCGCCTGGCGCATGCGCGCCAGTTGCCCCTCGTCACGACGCAGTGCGGCCAGCGCGGCAGCCTGGCCCTCAAGGCCAATACGCAGTTCCAGCAGATCGCGCACATTCGCCGCGCTCTCCGCCGCAACGCGCAGGCCGGCCTGGGCCTGGCGCTCCATCACGAACGTACCGATCCCGTGGCGCGGCTCCACCAGCCCAGAGGCCTGCAGCTTCGACAAGGCTTCGCGAACCACCGTGCGGCTGACCCCGTGCTCGCGCACCAAGGTGTTTTCCGAAGGCAGTTTGTCGCCTGGTTTGAAGGTGCCCAGCAGAATCTGCTGGGTCAGGCTGGAAACCAGGTCATGGGCACGGCTATGGCCGCGTTTGCGCGCGTGTTCGGGTTCCATATGTGATCCGCTTCTTGATTTGCTTGTACGACAAGTTAATCGATAGAAAAATTTTTTACCGATTTTTCGCGCATCCAATTCAGCATGTAATTGATCTGTTTTTGCACGTTCTGATCAAATTAGCATTGTGATAGCTTGTATTTTGCTATTTTGCCGACGTTAATGATCTTGTCGTACAACTTCGCTGCGAATAAGCTCCTCCCCACTGCCATGTCAGACAACCCGACCCGCACAAAAACAATTAGTGGGAGATCCGCAAGTGAACGACACCCTCGCTCCGTCTGCCCGGCATGAAGGCGACGCGTTGGCCAGTGCCGTGGCCAAGGTCAAGCGCCACGTCCTGCCGCTGTTCGTCATCATGTTCATCGTCAACTACCTCGACCGCGTCAACATTGGCTTCGTCCGCCCGCACCTGGAAAGCGACCTGGGCATCAGCGCTGCGGCCTTTGGCTTTGGTGCCGGGCTGTTCTTCATCGGTTACGCGCTGTTCGAAGTCCCTTCGAACATGCTGCTGCAAAAGGTCGGTGCCCGGCTGTGGCTGACCCGTATCATGTTCACCTGGGGGCTGGTGGCCACGGCCATGGCCTTCGTGCAGAACGAAACCCAGTTCTACGTGCTGCGTTTTCTGCTCGGTGTTGCCGAAGCAGGCTTCTTTCCGGGAGTGATCTACTACTTCACCCGCTGGCTGCCGGCGGCAGAGCGCGGCAAGGCGATTGCCATCTTCCTCAGTGGCTCGGCGCTGGCTTCGTTGATTTCCGGGCCGCTGGCCGGGGCGTTGATGCAGATCCAGGGCCTGGGCCTGCATGGCTGGCAGTGGATGCTGTTCATTGAAGGCATGGCCTCGGTGGCGCTGTGCTTCTTTGTGTTCTTCTGGCTCGACTCGAAGCCGCAGGACGCCAAGTGGCTGAGCAAGGCCGAGCAGGACGCGCTGGTCGCCACCATCGACCGCGAGCAGCAAGCGCGTGAGGCCATCGGTGCGGTCAGGCCGTCGGCCTGGAGCCTGCTCAAGGACCGCCAGATCGTGCTGTTCTGCCTGATCTACTTCTGTATCCAGCTGACCATCTACGCTGCGACCTTCTGGCTGCCTAGCATCATCAAGCGTATGGGCGACCTCAGTGACATGCAGGTCGGCTTCTTCAACTCGATCCCTTGGTTGATCTCGATCCTGGCCATGTACGCCTTCGCCGCCGGTTCCGCTCGCTGGAAGTTCCAGCAGGCCTGGGTGGCGGGCGCCCTGCTGGTCGCTGCCACGGGCATGTTCATGTCCACCACGGGTGGGCCGGTGTTCGCCTTCGTCGCTGTGTGCTTCGCCGCGATCGGCTTCAAGTCAGCGTCTTCACTGTTCTGGCCAATCCCCCAGGGCTACCTGGACGCCCGCATCGCTGCGGCGGTGATTGCCCTGATCAACTCGGTCGGCAACCTCGGCGGTTTCGTTGCCCCCACCACCTTCGGCTTGCTGGAGCAGCAGACTGGCTCGATCCAGGGCGGGCTGTACGGCCTGGCGGTGACCTCGGTGCTGGCGGCGATTGCCATCTTCTTCGTACGCATTCGCCCCAAGGGCGTCCCTTCCGATGACCTCAAGGCCCCTTCGGCCCTGGGCCAGACCCACTGATGACTGCGAGACAACCCTCATGAATATGCAGACCCTTCACACCAGTACCCCGGTGGTCACCGACCTGCGCGTGGTCCCCGTGGCCGGCCATGACAGCATGCTGCTCAACCTCAGTGGCGCCCATGGCCCGTACTTCACCCGCAACGTGGTGGTGCTGCGCGACAGCGCCGGCAACACCGGCCTGGGCGAAGTGCCCGGCGGCGAGAAGATTCGCCAGACCCTGGAGGACGCCCGCAGCCTGGTGGTCGGCCAGCCGATCGGCCATTACCAGCGTGTGCTCAATGCCATGCGCCAGACCTTCGCCAACCGCGACTCGGCAGGCCGTGGCCTGCAGACCTTCGACCTGCGCATTACCGTGCATGCGGTGACGGCCATCGAGTCGGCGTTGCTCGACCTGCTCGGCCAGCACCTGAATGTGCCGATGGCAGCATTGCTGGGCGAGGGCCAGCAACGCGATGCGGTGAAGATGCTCGGCTATCTGTTCTACATCGGCGACCGCCAGCAGACCGACCTGGCCTACCGCAACGAAGCCGACAGCGATGACGACTGGTTTCGCCTGCGCCATGAAAAGGCCCTGACCCCGGAAGCAGTGGTGCGGCTGGCCGAGGCCGCCAAGGCGCGCTATGGCTTCAGCGACTTCAAGCTCAAGGGCGGCGTGCTACGCGGTGAAGAAGAGATGGAGGCTGTGACAGCGCTGGCCGAACGCTTCCCCGAAGCGCGCATCACGCTCGACCCCAATGGCGCGTGGTCGCTCAAGGAAGCCATCGCCCTGTGCCGTGACAAGCACGATGTGCTGGCCTATGCCGAAGACCCCTGCGGCGCCGAGAACGGTTACTCGGGCCGCGAGGTGATGGCCGAGTTCCGCCGCGCCACCGGCCTGCCCACCGCGACCAACATGATCGCTACCGACTGGCGACAGATGGGCCATGCCATTCAGTTGCAGTCGGTGGACATTCCGCTGGCCGACCCTCACTTCTGGACGTTGCAGGGTTCGGTACGGGTGGCGCAGATGTGCAACGACTGGGGGCTGACCTGGGGTTCTCATTCCAATAACCACTTCGACATTTCGCTGGCGATGTTCACCCAGGTGGCGGCTGCGGCGCCGGGTGAAATCACGGCGATCGACACCCACTGGATCTGGCAGGATGGCCAGCGCCTGACCCGTGAGCCGCTGCGCATTGTCGACGGGCATGTGCGAGTGCCGGCACGGCCGGGTTTGGGCATGGAACTGGATGAAGACCAGCTGGCCAAGGCCCATGAGTGCTACCGCAACATGGGGCTGGGTGCGCGCGATGACAGCGTGGCGATGCAGTTCCTGATTCCGGGTTGGAGCTTCGATAACAAACGGCCCTGCCTGGTGCGTTGAGGCTGCTGGCCTCTTCGCGGGCAAGCCTGCTCCTACATCAACCGGTGGTGTCGCTACGCACCCTTGTAGGAGCGGGTTCACCCGCGAATAGGCCAGACCTGCCGGCCAATCCCCCCAGTCATTCACCGCTGCCACCGCATCCACCAATCGGTACCGTCGCCACCTACCCTTGTAGGAGCGGGTTCACCCGCGAAAGGGCTGGCACAGGCAACACACATTCAAATGAAAAACAAAAGCTCCATTTGGGCCTGTGGCGCGATCGGATATGCCATTCGCGACATCTGGCGTTGATGGAAATGCCCTGTCGTGATCGAACAGTTCCGTGGCGTTCTCGTGTAATTCCCCACAGCCATGCGGGGATTAAATGAACCCCGAACCGCACTGACACCTTGCTCTGTGACGCGTGCCAAATATCAACAGCAGCGCGCGAACAACGTGTCGACTTATTGATTTCAAAGGAGATATTTTTCGCCTACGCCTGCCCGTCCTTCCTTGTGTCAGCAAAAAGAGAACAACATCAATGAACACCGTGGGATCTGATGGCAACCTTGCACAAGGTTTCAAGCCACGTCACGTAACGATGCTGTCCATCGCCGGCATCATCGGCGCCGGACTTTTCGTAGGCTCTGGCCACGCCATCGCGGCAGCCGGGCCAGCAACCATAATTTCCTATTTCGTGGCCGGGACCTTGGTGGTACTGGTCATGCGCATGCTCGGCGAAATGGCCGTGGCACACCCCGACACCGGATCGTTTTCCACCTATGCCGACCAGGCCATTGGCCGCTGGGCCGGCTATACCATCGGCTGGTTGTACTGGTGGTTCTGGGTACTGGTCATTCCTATCGAAGCATTGGCCGCCGGGCATGTGCTGAACGCCTGGTTCCCGCAGGTGGACAGCTGGATCTTCGCCCTGGCTTCGGTGTTGCTGCTGGCCGGTACCAACCTGTTCAGCGTGGCCAAGTACGGCGAGTTCGAGTTCTGGTTCGCCATCCTCAAGGTCACCGCCATCCTGGGCTTCATCGGCCTGGGCTTCGCCGCGCTGATGGGCTGGCTACCCAACCGCGAGGTCAGTGGGCTGAGCGGGCTGATGGCCGAGTACGGCGGCTTTGCACCGAAAGGCTGGTCGGCAGTGGTGGGTGCGTTCATCACCGTGATGTTCAGCTTCATCGGTACCGAGGCAGTGACCATTGCCGCATCCGAGTCCAGCGACCCGTCGCGCAACATCGCCAAGGCCACCCGCTCGGTGATCTGGCGTATCAGCACCTTCTACATCCTGTCGATCTTCGTGATCATTTCGGTGGTGCCGTGGAACGACCCGCAACTGGCAGTGGTGGGTTCGTACCAGCGTGCGCTGGAAATCATGAACATCCCCAACGCGGCATTCATGGTCGACCTGGTGGTTCTGGTAGCCGTTACCAGCTGCATGAACTCGTCGATCTACATCGCTTCGCGGATGATGTTTTCGCTGGCCAAGCGCGGTGACGCCCCGGCCTTCCTCAACAAGACCTCCAAGGTCGGTGTACCGCGTGCTGCAGTATTCGGCAGCACCCTGATCGGTGCGGCCATCGCGGTCCTCAACTACTTCGCACCGAAGGGTGTGTTCGAGTTCCTGCTGGCCAGCTCCGGCGCCATCGCCCTGTTGGTGTACATGGTTATCGCCATCTCGCAGCTGCGCATGCGCCGCCGACTGGAGCGCGAGAACACCGAACTGAAGTTCCGCATGTGGCTGTTCCCGTACCTGACCTGGGCGGTGATCATCTTCATTGCCGGGGCGCTGGCGGTGATGATGTACACGCCTGAGCATCGGGCGGAAGTGAGCTCGACATTGGGCCTGGCGATCGTGATTTCCTTCCTGGGGATCGTGACGTCGAGGGGCCATGCGCAACCGGTGGCAGCGCGATCGATGGGGTGATTCAGTTCACCTGGCTGTAAGGCAAAGGGCACCCGAGGATGGGTGCCCTTTGTTTTTTTGAAACACTTGTCTGGCGGAAGATGCCTACGTGGTCGAATTCCTGGGCCTACCGGGTGGCCATGTCGAAGCGGATCTGCAACGTGCACTGATAGATGTGCTCAAACAGTTCCTGCAGAAGATCAGCGTACTTGAGCGGCCATCAAGTGCCGCCCATCACGCTTTGCACATATCGCATCACAGCCGGCGCTTTCTCGAAGCGCCGGTGAACCAGGCTCAGCCACGAGCTAGCCTGGCAATCGACGACCCGCCGGTAATTCACCTGCGGCAGGTTGATGCGCTGCACCACCGATTCCGGGACTACTGCAATGCCTTGCCCAAGTGATACCAAGGTAATCACGGCCACCAGGCTGCCGGGTTGTGGGCCAAGCATCGGGACGAAGCCACCTTGCGCCGCCACTTCCAGCGTGCCGGAAATCTGTTCGGGCAGAATGAAGGTTTCATTGGCCAGGCGCGAGGCCGGGATCTGCGGCACTTCGTTGATACGTGAGCTGGCGGGCAGGGCGAGAACGAAACCTTCCTGGTGCAAGGCGATGGCTTCCAGCTGGTCAGGAAGCTCCATCGGTGAGCGCACGTAGGCAAGGTCAAGTAAGCCGTCGCGGACCATGCCGGGTAGTTCGGCCATGGGCAGTTCACGGATATTCAGGCGCACGCCAGGGCAGGTTTCGCTGTAGCGGCTGACTTGCTGCTGGAGCATGCCCGAGTAGGCGGCCGAAGCCACGTAGCCCAGTTCGATACGCCCGCTTTCGCCACGGGCTGCGCGTTGTGCACCCAGCTGTGCGGCGTCGAACTGGCGCACGGCCTGTTCGGCCTCAATCAACAGCGCCTGGCCGGCGGCGGTGAGGTTGACCTCGCGCTGGCTGCGCTCGAACAAGCGCACACCCAGCTCGCGTTCCATGTCCTGGATCTGCCGGCTGAGGGTGGGCGGGGCGATGCCCAATTGCTCGGCGGCCCGGGTGAAATGGCCGTGGCGGGCGACGCAGAGAAAATAGCGGAAGTGGCGGATTTCCATCAGGTGTTACCTGCAGGGTAATGACGCGGGCCGTCGGGGCTAACAAGCCTTGGCGCAGGCGGCGGTATGGTAAGGCCAACACTACAAGGCTGGTGGCTTGGCGGCAAAGCCTGCCTGTGCAATTGCAGGGACCGCACAACATTCCAGGGCTATGCATTATCTGGAGCGCGCAGCGGTCCCGGCGATCCTGCAGGTTAAAGGCACTTCAAACCAACCAGCCCAGCTTCTGGAGCCCCACCATGCCCTCTGCACGCTTCACCCTGCTTACCGCCTCCCTGGTCTGCGCCCTGATCATCCTCGACACCAACATTGTCGCGGTCAGCCTGCCCAGTATCGCCCGCGACCTGTCTGGCTCGTTCGCCGATATCGAATGGGTGGTCAGTGCCTACCTGCTGGCCTTCGCCGCTTGCCTGCTGCCCGCCGGCAGCCTCGCCGACCGCTTTGGCCGCCGGCGCATGCTGCTGCTCGGCCTGGCCCTGTTCGGCCTTGCCTCGCTAGCCTGCGGCGCGGCGCCCAGCCTGCTATTGCTCGACCTGGCCAGGGCCGCCAAGGGCATCGGCGCGTCCCTGTTGTTGACCTCGGCACTGGCCGCCATCGGCAACCGCTTCCACCAGCCGCAGGAGCGCATGCGCGCCTGGGCCTTCTGGGGTGCCTGCATGGGCGCCACCATCACCTTTGCGCCGCTGCTCGGCGGGGTGATCGCCAGTACCCTGGGCTGGCGCTGGATCTTCTACATCAACCTGCCGTTGGTGGCGTTGCTGGCAGTGATGGTGCTGCGCAGTGTAGAAGAGTCCCGCGACAGCGCGGCGGCCCGGCTTGACCCATGGGGCAGCCTGACTTTTGCGGGTGCCCTGGGCTATCTGATCTGGGCGATGATCGATGCTAACCAGGTGGGCTGGGGCAGTGCTCAAACCCTGGGCCGGCTGCTAATCAGTGCCTTCCTGTTTGGCCTGTTTATCATGGTCGAGCGCAACCAGGAACGGCCGATGATCGACCTTCAGTTGATGCGCAGCGGGCGGTTCGTGGGTGCTTTGCTGGGCATGTTCGCCTACGCCGCCTGCGCCCAGGTGATGATGACTTTGCTGCCGCTGTACCTGCAAAACGGCCTGCAACTGTCCGCATTGGCAGCCGGGGCCGGCATGCTGCCGTTTGCCGTGGCCATGTTGCTGGCACCGCGCTTGGGCATGCGCCTGGCGGCGCACTTGAGCCCGGCGCAGGTATTCGCCCTGGGCCTAGTGCTGGTGGGGGTGGGCAACCTGCTGTGTGCCTGGGCCGCCGGGTTTGGCGGCTATGCAGCCTTTGCCCTGGCCAGCCTGGTGCTGGGGGCGGGTGCCGGGCTGCTAAATGGCGACACCCAGAAAAACATCATGGCTTGTGTGCCACGCCAGCGTACCGGGATGGCTTCCGGTTTGAGTACAACTACGCGCTTCGGGGCCATCGTCCTGGCTATCGGTTTACTGGGCGGCGTACTGGCCGCCCGCAGCGGGCAATTGCTTCACGAAGCCCTGGTTGCCGTAGCGCCATCGCAAGTGGGCCAGGTTGCTGCGATGGCCACGCGGGTAGCGGCGGGCGACCTGCAGGCGGCCCTGGCGCTGCTTGATCCGGGCTTGTGTGAAGCGGTGGCACCCTTGGCCCGCCAGGCGTTCATGGGTGGCTTCGAGGCCGTGTTGCAGGTTGCGGGCCTTGCAGCGCTGGTGTTCGCGGTGGTGGTTGGCGTGCTGCTGAGCCGCCCGCTGCCCGCTACGCAGGAAACGTTACTGGCGCAAAGCCCACCCCTGTAAAAGGCATGTATCCACACCGGCAAAACCGCTTTGGAGCCGCACTCGGATGAATAGGTAGCTGACCGCAGTTATTTCACCCTTGCGCGCAACTAATACAACCGGAAAATGTCATTTCACTGCGCGCCAGCAATGGCGCGTGGATGATGCTGGCGCTGGCCAGTAAAACTATACCGAGGCAAGGAGCTTCCCGTGCACAACGACGACTATTCCGACCCGCTATCAATCCCGGCGGACCAACTACCGCCAGGCGTTTTCCCGCCGATGCCGGGCTACACCATCGCCGACCTGCTTTATGTTGCCTACCAACCCACTGAAACGCTACTTGAAAAGCTCGATATCGACCCGGGCCTGATTCGCGAAACCAGCATCGCGTTTGCCAGCCATCTGTATCAGGCGCTGGAAAGAGACGATATCCAGTATCAGATCGCGACCTGGTACCAGAAGCCCTATGACCACCCTGAAATGCGTGTGCGCAGTGTGGAAATCATCGCTGAACAATTCGGGATCATAACGATAGAAGCTGTCGCTGACTCATTGGAGGGCTCACCGCTGCGGCAACTGGGTAAAGACTTCTTTGCGGAATACATCGAACTGGCCGGTTGTGCCATCAAGAACCACATCCTGAAGTTGAACGACCCCGAGTTTGACCCGTTTGCGAGCCGCGAAAGTGAATAAGGTTTAAGTGCTGGAGGCGCCCGCGATGTGGTGCCTCCAGCTACCCGAAAAATAAATGAGGTGTTTTCTCATTCTCGTTCGGCTTGTAGAGAAGGCCGGAATACAGGCCAGCCCGCCGACACTCTACGGAGCGAGAAAATGAGTTTGACCCCGGTTCCACAGCGCCATCCATTGAGCCGTGCCGTGCGCGGCGCGTTTTTGGGTATGGTTGTCAGCAGCTACGCGCTGCCATCGCTTGCACAACCCGTAAACGCTGAGCACACCAACCCGCTGCAGCAGTGGAACATTCCGGGTGGCCCTTTGGAACCGGCGCTCGACCGCTTTGCTCGCCAGGCGGGTATCAGCCTGTCCTTCGATGCCCAAAACGTCGCTAACCGCAGCACCCAGGGCGTACAGGGCAACCTGGAAACGTCGGCAGCGTTGTCGTCGCTGTTGCAAGGCACCGAATTACAAGTCGAGCAGCAAGGCCCCAACGCCTACCTGGTGATTCCACAACCAAAGCCTGCCGGCCCGCTGGAGCTGGGCGCGACCGAGGACTACCGCCTGGCGCCTGTCATCATCAATGCCAAGGTCAAGGCCAGCGCCGACGATGACGCCAACTCGGTGGTTGCCAAGGAGCTGTGGGTTGGGGGCAAGGTGGCGACCAGCATCCTCAACACGCCCGCGTCCGTGTCGGTGGTGACCAACAAGGAAATGCAGCAGCGCAGCGTCAGCACCACCGAAGAGGCGCTGCAGTACACCCCCGGCGTGGTCAGCGACTACTACGGTTCGGACGACCGCAACGACTACTTCCTGATCCGCGGCTTCCAGGCCACCACCTACCGAGACGGCCTGACCCTCAGCTCGATGCGCGGTGTGCGCGAAGACCCTTACGCCTACGAGCGTATCGAAATTCTGCGGGGTGCCAACTCCACCCTGTTCGGCCCGGCAGACCCGGGTGGCTCGGTCAACTTTGTGACCAAGCAACCACGCTTCGAGAAGTTTGGCCAAGGCTACGTGACCTATGGCTCCTATGACCATGCCGAAACCGGGATCGATGTAGGCGATGCGCTGAACGACGAACAAACCCTGGCCGGCCGCTTCACGGCCAAGATGCAGAACAGCGACCGCGAGTACGACCACTCCCAGGACGACAACCGCTTCGTGATGGGCGGCCTGACCTGGGCGCCGACCGACTACACCTCGGCTACCATGATTCTCGACTACCTGAAAACCAACAGCTCGCCGAACAGCGGTGGCTACCCGCTGGACAAGGAGTACGACCGCAGCGACTTCTACGGCGAGCCCGGCTACAACTTCCACGATGTCGAGCGCACCAGCCTGAGCGGCAACATTACCCACGACTTCGACAACGGCTTCGTGCTGCGCAGCAACCTGCGCTACAGCGAGCTGACCGATGACTTTGGCTACGCCTACCTGAGCGACAACGCCTCGCGTGTTGGCACCACCATTCCACGCTACGTCTTCGGCACCGACAGCGATGCCGATCAGCTCAATGGCAACTTGATGCTGCAGTACGATGCGCAGTTCGAGCACATCGACAGCAGCACGCTGGTAGGCGTCGAGTACCTCGACTCGACGACCAAACAGAGCTCGGTCTACGGCCTGGCGCCCTCCATCGACATCGCCAACCCGGTATTCACCGGCGTACCTGGCGGCATCACGCCCTATACCCGCAAAAAGAATGACGCCACCACCAAGGCGGTTTTCCTGCAGCAGAACCTGTCGTTCTTTGACCGCGTCATCGCGACCGCAGGCGTGCGCAATGACTCGATGGACCTGTCGAGCAAGGAATACATCGGTGGCGAGCAGACGGAAAAGGACAACTTCTCCGAAACCTCCTACCGCGCGGCACTGACCTATATCGTCAACGATGAAGTGTCGACCTACGTGAGCATGGTGGAGTCCGTCTCGCCCCCGCAAGTAGGCGTTACCCCGCAGACCGGCAAGCAATACGAAGTGGGCATCAAGTATTCGCCCATGGGCATGGACGCACTCTTCTCCGCCGCTGTTTACGACCTGACCCAGGAGAACGTCACCATTGCCGTGGTGTTGCCAAGCGGCATCATCGAGCAGCAGACGGTGGGCGAGTCACGCGTGCGAGGCCTTGACCTGGAAGCCAAGGCACAAGTCACGCAAGACATCAGCGTGATTGGTGCTTACTCCTACATGGAGTCCGAAGTGCTGCGCGGGTCGCTGTATGACGGCTCTTCCTTGAAGGGCAATGAATTCACCACTGCGCCCAAACACACCGCATCGCTGTGGAGCTACTACGACATACCGGGCACTGACGTGAGCGTCGGCCTGGGCGCGCGGTATGTGGGGGCGTACTACATGGATGCTGCCAATACCAAGAAGAGCGATGGGACCACGTTGTTTGATGCGGCGCTGAACTACAAGCTCGCCAAAGGGACCGACCTGGCGCTGAACGTGAGCAACCTGTTTGACGAGCAGCATGTGGTGGGGTCGGGGACGGCGAATTACTACAACCCGGGGCGTGAGGTGACGGCGAAGGTGAGTTATAGCTGGTAAGTCCAGGATCAGTGATGTGGTGCTCGCGGTGTGCGGGCATTCGTCAACTGGCATGTATGGCTATGAAGGCACGCACCAATTCTGCGGTAGATATTTCGGATGCATGGCGACGTGCCCAATTTTCTGCTACCCGCTACGAGGCCTAGAAAGAAATGGCCCGAACCCAATTTTGCTGTATATTTGAACAGTATTTGGGGTGGGGCTGGTCGGAAGTGAGAGCGGGACACATCCTAGGCATTGGCTGGTTCTTCAGTAGAAGGCCTTTGTGCTGCATTGGATCAGTCTTATTGGGTAATACCACTCGGTTTTACCCTCAGAAAAGACCTGGCAATCCATTTAGGGCGTGACTTTTACCAAGAGCTCGCTGAAGGTGTTGCGACCATCCGACCTAGCTCGAACCGAACGTAATTCGGTTGCATAACTGGCGCTCCTACGATTGTTGAGTATCAATTTATTACGCAATCTTGCGCAAAAGCGGTTGGCGGGGTGCCGAATCCTGTAGAATCTCGGCCCGCAAAAAAGGGGGAAATATGGCTCACACGGCACAGACAAAACAGGTACGGCAGGCAGACCAGACGGCTGCGGAATCACCGAGCCAGGTACTGGCCTCTGCGAGAGTCATGGCTCGCGCCCTGGCCACCACGTTTCCAGCGGATGACCAACTAGCCCTCGCGCGTGCATTTGGCGTTCGCCTGATAGAGGCGTGGTGGTGTGGACTGACCAGCGTAGACATTATCCCTCAGGAGCTGCGTTCACCACTCCAGCCGTTCCCTACTAAGCCGCTTCCAGAGGCTGCCGCCGCCCTTGCGGAAACCATCGGTCGCACTGCCGCGCAGTTTGACTCCGAGACCGCTGCCTATCAGATTGGCCTTACCTATACCGGTATGCTCCCAGCTGAACATCGCGGGGAGTTCGGCATTTTCTACACTCCACCTGCCTTGACTGCTCGTCTGCTCGACCAGGTCTCGGCAGCTAATGTTGACTGGGCGAAGTGTCGCGTGCTTGATCCAGCTTGTGGCGGAGGAGCCTTCTTGGCACCCATCGCCCAGCGGATAATGCGAGAGCAGAAGGATTGTAGCCCGAAGTTGCTGATGCAGAGCATCGGCAATCGCCTGCGAGGCTATGAAATTGATCCCTTTGGGGCGTGGCTCAGTCAGGTCACCCTAGATGCCGTGGTACTACCGATTAGTCGGCTCGCAGGACGCAAGCTGCCCGTTATGGTTACGGTTTGCGACTCGCTTCGCCGCTGTCAGCCGAAAGACCGTTTCGACCTTGTTATTGGCAATCCACCATATGGCCGGGCCAAGCTCGATACCGAGACTCGGGAGCGCTACAAACGCTCACTTTATGGCCATGCCAACCTATATGGACTTTTCACTGATCTGGCGCTGCGTCATACCAAGTTGGGTGGCGTGATTGCATATGTCACCCCGACTTCGTTCCTGGCCGGCATCTACTTTAAGAATCTGCGGGCTTTACTGGGGCGATCAGCGCCGCCACTGACTATCGATTTCGTTGCCGCCCGTAAGGGCGTTTTTGATGATGTGCTGCAGGAAACGGCATTGGCTACCTATCGTCGCGGCGGTAATAGTGCCCAAGTCGTCGTTGCCGAGGTCGCCCCTTCCCGTGACGGGCTGGAGGTTCAGCATACGGGCGATATCGCCCTCCCATCTGACCCATCTCTGCCTTGGCTTTTGCCCCGTACTACCGAGCAAAGCGCATTGGTCGAGCTTTTGACACACATGCCCCATCGTCTGGCCGACTGGGGGTATGGCGTGAGCACCGGACCTTTGGTGTGGAACCGTTTCAAGAACCAGCTCGCGCACCGCCCAAGCAGCAAACGCTTGCCGCTGATCTGGGCCGAGGCAATCACTGCCGATGGCCATTTCGTGTTCCGCGCAGACAAGAAGAATCACGCACCCTATTTCGAGCTGAGTGCGGGTGATAGCTGGCTGGTGACCACTAAGCCCTGCGTTCTGCTGCAACGCACAACTGCCAAGGAGCAAAGTCGCCGTCTGATTGCCGCAGCGCTGCCTGCTGAGTTCCTAGAGAAGCATGGTGGCGTCGTCATCG
Source organism: Pseudomonas sp. GW823-FHT05G12 (assembly GCF_058795575.1). Lineage (NCBI taxonomy): Bacteria > Pseudomonadati > Pseudomonadota > Gammaproteobacteria > Pseudomonadales > Pseudomonadaceae > Pseudomonas > Pseudomonas sp. GW823-FHT05G12. The sequence goes on along the minus strand of NZ_CM179501.1, from coordinate 5,266,092 downwards.
AGAACCACATCAATATGATTCGGCCGATAACCGAAGTGCCCCAGGTTAGCGCCAGTGTGCTGGGTGCATTTATCAACAGCGCGGCAGCAGACCGCGCGTTTCGCTGCGTTAGTGGCTCTGTCGCGGTCTCTGCCTATGAGCTGGAGTCGCTACCGCTGCCGGATCCCGAGGAACTCGTGGAGCTGACGCGGCTGGTCGATGCCGGCGCCGATCGCGAATCCATTGAGGCTGCATGCAGTCGATTGTTTGAAGGGGATATGTAGTGTTGCCACCGTACGTACCAAGGGAACTGGTCGCTGAAAGGCTTCCGATGATCTTCCCGGAGGGAACTCCGAATCGGATCTACTGCACTCGCGAACTAGCTGCAAGCACTGTATTTGCCATGCTGTATATTGGGGCTGTCGAGCACTCCTGCGTTCGGTTGGGGCCGGTACATGTTTATAGGATGACCGATGTACAGGCGGCGAATGGCAGTGACGAGGAGCGCCTCAGCTACAGGTCTAATTTGCGCAAGAAATCGTACGAGGTTCCCGGCAAGCGTTGGTACGCCGACAACACCCGTGAACCCATCCGCGACGAGACTCTCCGAGAAGGTCTTGTAGCAATTGGTGCTGTCATGGAAGACAAGGACGTGCCCACTACGTCCGGTAAGCCGCGCTATGCACTCAAGACTGATCTGGCTGCTTTGTTCGACCCTGCGCTCCAGGGTGAAGAGTTAGAGGGCGCTGTTCTCAAGTGGCAAGATGAACACTTGAACAAAGGCGCGCTTGCCCGGATTTCGCTGATGCGTATGGGCGCTGCCCACCAGGAAGGTGTGCTTGTTCGCTTCCCCAACGGTGAAACGCGCACACTCTCCCATGGCCCCAGCTCGCTGATTTCTCGGGCAGTCGTTGAGGTCTTCGCCAAGCAGTTCCTGGAGAAACCTGCGGTGCTTTGGCTCAGTGAGTCGAGTAACAAGGTAGCTATGCAGGATCTGCGCATGGCTTCCACCATTGGACTCGACATCGAGGCGCAGAAGAACCTACCCGATCTGATTCTGGTGGATCTCGGGCCGACCAATCCGCTGATCGTCTTTATTGAGGTTGTGGCCACCGATGGGGCTATCACCGCGCGCCGCCAAGATGCTCTGTTCGACCTGACGGACAAAGGCGGCTTCAAGCGCTCGCAAGTTGCATTTGTAACTGCATATGCGGATCGAGAGTCGGCAGGCTTCAAGAAGACTGTCACGGGCTTGGCCTGGGGCTCGTTTGCCTGGTTTATGAGTGAGCCCGATAAAATTTTCATGCTCCGTGACGGGAGCAGTCCTCTGTCTAGCTTGAACCCGCTGTTAGCTACTTAAGGAGTATGAGCAAGGCGCGAGAGGCAACCACTCAAATGGTTGAAGGCCTAATTCAAACGCTGCATCGATGTGGTGGGGATTTTTCATTGCGAGCTGGCCATCACTCGGTTCTGGGATATCGCTGCTAGAGCACTAACACGCTGTGTTTTCGCCCGACTGATTGGGCCCAGTTCGCAATCGTGGGTGCGAACTGGCGAGCCCTTTTGCATGAGCTCGCTGCCGTCGATCAGGAACAGAAAAATGGCTCGGGTCGGTAAGCGAGGTGGGCGCAATTTCGGCTTCGGTCGCCAGCTCAGCTATGCCGGACCGCAAGCCCTGAAAGATCTGTTTGGCGATGGCCATTTTAGTACCGTCAAAGCCCATAGCGATCGCTGGCAGGCCTTCGTGCGTTGGTGTCGATCCGATGAAGTACCGATGCTTAATGACGCGCGACAGATCGACCGCGCCATCCTCATGCGGTACGCCGCACACATACGAGAGCAGGTTAATCAGGGCAAGGTTGGCATTGCCACCGCGCAAAACCGCCTGTCCAGTGTGAACCGCACGATGGCCGCGCTGCGCGGTGATCAGTACGTCAAAATCCCCAGCCCGAGTAAGGCGCTGGGTCTTCAGCGCTCAGGTATTCGTAGTCAAGCGCCGCAGGGCCAAGACCGTGTGCAGGTCAGGCTGATTGCGCAAGCGCTGTCTGAGCATGAGCAATCGAGGGTGAGTGCCATTGTGCTCTTAGCCCGTGAGGCAGGTATGCGCCTGCGGGAGGCGATCTTGGCGGACTTGCCCCGGCTGCAGCGTGAGGCCCAACGACTGGGCAAGATCAACATCCAGGACGGCACTAAAGGTGGTCGGTCAGGCGCATCTGCACCGCGTTGGATTGCGGTCACGGATCAAGTTCGTGGCGCCCTGGATAGAGCCTGCGAGGCGTCACCCAGTGGCAGTCGGAATTTGTTGGCGCCCGACGAAAGCTACAAAGACTTCATACAGACAGTTGTGCGACCGGCTCGGGACCTCCTTCATGAGCAGGGATTGAAAGGCTTTCATGAACTGCGAGCGGCTTACGCCTGTGAGCGCTATGAGCAACTGACCGGCTTCCCTGCACCCGTTAATGGCGGTCGTGTTCATCGAAAGGAACGAGCACTCGATCAGCGAGCACGACAGCAGATCAGCCACGAGTTGGGGCATAACCGCATCGACGTGGTGAGTGCCTACATTGGAGGCAGAGCGTGACCAAGCCCTTCGATATGGCACTGTTCCTGAACGGCGTGCTGAGCGGCTCGAAGCTCACACAACAACGCCACTTACGGCAAGCCCGACTCATGCAAGCGGCTATTCAACAACGATGGCAGCGAGACAATCCCTGGACCTGGCAGCTCAAGCATGTGCGCTGGTTTTTCACTCAGCACCTGAAAGACCATTCCGACGCTACCCGGTATTACTATCGACTCACCGCTCTATTGATCTGGAAACGATTGGGGAATGACCGAGAATTGCTGATCTAACGCTCGACTCGTGAGTAGGCAGCCGTCCAGGCTCGCTTGTCCGCCGTCATCTATCTCAGCGTGGATGTTCTCTGCTGAATGAACCTGCTCGAAGAACCGCGCCGCAATGGCAAAAAAGCGACCCGGGTTGTTAGAAAGGAATCTTGTGGGCGGTTCAAATAACCGGCCAGGAATTGGACGTACTGAATGATCTGGGTCAGGTAAACCGGAACCATGATGATGAAACCGGCCACGCTGAGAACCCAGGCGTTAGGACGAACGTGGCAATTGATGAAACGTTGGAATTGTTGTTTAAAAGACCTGTTGATTACTCGTGCATGTCTTTTGTTTAGTGAGTTCTCCGTTAGAACTGACCTTAAAATGGGCCTTTTTTTAAGTTATTTTAATACGGTCATTTGAATTAAGGTCTCCGCACTATCCGGCAAAAAAGTCCCGCCGATTGGCGGGATTTTTTATGTGGCTTTTACCATCCGCCACGCTTGGCCTTGGTCGGTTCGTAGCGGCACAGCTCTTGAGGTCAAAAAAAATCAATCCGGCTGAAACGGCGACTTACTCAAAATCACCCCGGTCTCAGCCACATATTGCTGCCAATGCTCAATCAGTAGGTTGAGCTTCTCGGGTTGGCTCAATGCCAAATCATGAATCTCGCCCGGATCGCTTCCCAAATCATAAAGCTGCCAAGTCGCCGGCCCCACCGGCCCCGGGATGTAAACTGCTTTCCATTGCCCCTGACGAATCGCTCGTCGTCCAAACAGCTCCCAACCGGTGACGGTGTGTTCGTCATGCACCTGCGCCGTTTCGCCGGACAGAAACCCTAGCCACGACTTCCCACGCAATTCTGCCACTTCCTTGCCGCGCCACTGCTTGCCTGGATGACGTACCCCGGCGAGGTCAAGAATGGTTGGCGTGATGTCCATCACGGTGCCAAACCCATGGCTGATCTGTCCCGTGAGCGGCAGTTGCGGGTAGTGCACCAGCGCTGGCACCCGAATACCGCCTTCGGTGGTGAATGCCTTGAATAGCCGTGAAGGCGCAGTCGCCGTTTGCGCCCAGTTCGGTCCGTACCAAACGTAGGAGTTGGCGCGGCCGATATTATCCAGGCTGTTGTCGTAATGCTGATTGAGGTAGGTCAGCAGTTCCGGGCCGAACTTCGGAAACGCCTCCAGCAACGCACCTTCGGCGCCATTATCGGACATGAACAGGATGAAAGTGTTGTCCAGTTGCCCCTGGTTGCGCAGGTAGTCAACGACGCGACCGATGTTCCAGTCCATGCGCTCGACCATCGCCGCATACACCTCCATGGCCCGCGCGGAAATTTGCCGTTGTTGGTCGCTCAAGGCGTCCCATTGAGCGCTGAGCTGGATCAACGGATGCGGCTCGACATCCGCCTCGATCAGCCCCAGGGCCTTGAGTTTTTCCAGGCGTTCCAGGCGCAGCACTTCTGGACCTGCGTCATACCGGCCGCGATATTTCTCGACCACATCGGCAGGCGCCTGCAACGGCCAGTGCGGCGCGGAAAACGGCAGATAAGCGAAGAACGGCCGAGTCTGATCGCGCTCCTTGAGGTATTGCAGCAGCTTGTCGCCGAAGGCATCGGAGGAATAGAAATCATTCGGCAGTTCATCGATGAATAGATCGTCTTCGATGTACAACGCCGGGGTAGATTTCAGCAGGCCCGGCGTGTGTTCGTCATAGGCCGGTTCGAAACCGTAATGGTTGGCGGCGCCCGGCAGCAGCGAAAACGAACGCTCGAAACCCCGGGCATGGGGCGCCAGTTCGGCGGTCAGGCCCAGATGCCATTTGCCGCTCATCAACGTCTGGTAGCCGGCTTCGCGCAGCAGTTCAGGCAAGGCGACGACGCGGTCGTTCAGATACCCCTCGTAACCGGGTTTGCCGATCAGGTCCGGGGTCAGCGCTTCGGCCATGGTGCCGATGCCGGCAATGTGATGGTCGGTGCCGGTCAGCAGCATCGAGCGGGTCGGCGAGCAGGTGGGTGCGGTGTGAAAGTCAGTCAGGCGCAAGCCATTGTTGGCCAGGGCATCGAGGTTTGGCGTGGCAATCTCGCCGCCGAATGCGCCGATATCGGAAAAGCCCAGGTCATCGGCCAGGATCACCAGAAAGTTGGGACGTTGCGACATCAAAAATCTCCTGTTCAGCAGGCAATGAAGGACAGCGGCAGATCACGCACCTGCACCGGTTCCGGTGGTTGGTAGTGGTCGTCGCTGGTGAGTTCGTGCAGCAGTTCTTCGCGCAATTGGTGGAAGTCGAAACTGCTGCGCTGGCGTGGATGGGGCAGGGCAATGTCGACCACTTGCTTGATCCGTCCGGGACGCGGCTCCATCACCACCACGCGGTCGGCGAGGAAGATCGCTTCCTCGACATCGTGGGTGACCAGAATCGTGGTGATTTTTGCCCGTGCGCGGATCGCCAGCAGTTCGTCTTGCATCTGCTGGCGGGTCAGGGCATCAAGGGCGCCGAAGGGTTCGTCCAGTAGCAAAATCCGCGGGCTGGCCACCAGGCCGCGAGCGATCGCCACCCGTTGCGCCATGCCACCGGAGAGCTGATGCGGATAGGCGCGGGTGAAGTCGCGCAGGCCCACCAGGTCGATGAAATCACTGACGCGTTTCTGCTTTTCATCAGCGCTCAAGGGCTCGTTGACCAGCCCCAGGCCGATGTTGTCGGCCACAGTCAGCCACGGGAATAAACGGTGTTCCTGAAAGACGATGCCGCGTTCGCCACCGATGCCGGTGACGGCTTGGCCATCGACGGTGATCTGCCCGCGAAACTGCGTATCGAGGCCCACCAGCAGCCGCAGCAACGTGGATTTGCCGCAACCGCTGGAGCCGACGATGGCGACGAACTCGCCCTCGGCGATGTCCAGGTTGAATTCGCGAATGGCCTCCAGTTCAACGCCGTCGACGTCGAAGGTTTTGCTCACGTGGTTGAAGCTGACTATCGGTGCGTTCATGCGTGTCTCCAGCGGGTAGCGCGCGTTTCGAGGCGTTGGCCAATGAGGTTGAGCAGGGCACCGGTCAGGCCCACCAGCAGCATGCTGGCCATGATCAGGTCCATGCGCAGCAGTTGTTGGGCGCCGATCATCAGGCTGCCGATGCCGCCGTTGGACGGCATGAAGTATTCGGCACCGATGGTGCCGAGCCAGGCATAGATCAGGCTCAGTCTGAGCCCGGCAAAAATCCCTGGCGCGGCCCCCGGCAGCACCAGTCGGCCGAGGCGTTGTCGCAGGTTCAGGCGCAGCACTTGTGCGGCCTCGTTCAGTTGCGGCGAGAGGTGGGCGACGCTGCGTTGGGTGGCGATAAACAGCGGGAAAAATGCGGCGAGAGCAACGAACACCCACTTGGCCAGTTCCCCCAAGCCGAACCATGCGGTGAGCAGCGGTACCCAGGCGAAAATCGCGATCTGACGCAGTGCGGCGAGGGTCGGGCCGAGTACGCGTTCGCTGGTGCGCGACAGTCCCAGCAACAAGCCCAGGGCAAACCCGAGGCCACCGCCGAGCAACAGACCGCCAAGTGTGCGACCCAGGCTCAGGGCCATGCCGCTGATAAACGTGCCGTCGAGCAAACCGTTCCAGGTGGTCTCCAGCACCGCCAGCGGGCTCACCAGAATGTTGGCGTCGACCCATTGCTGATTCGTTACCAGTTGCCACAGCAGTAGTAACGCCAACGGCAGCAACCAGGGTTGCGCGCGCTGCCAGCCTTGATATTTCGGGCCACGGCGGATTTCGGCAGTGGCGGGATGCGGCCAGTGCACCAGTTTTTTGTCCAGCAGGCCGATGCCGCGATCCATGGCCACGCCGATCAACCCAATGACTACGATGCAGACGAATACGATGTCGAGCATGAACAACTGCCGGGCCCAGACCATCAGGTAGCCGATGCCTTCACTGGAGGCGAGCAGTTCGACCGCCAGCAACGAGGTCCAACCGGCGGCCAGCGCCAGGCGCACGCCGGCCATGAACGCTGGCAGAGCGGCGGGCAGCACCAGTCGGCGGATCAACAGCCGTGACGGCAGACGCAAGACCGCGGCGGCTTCACGCAGTTTGGGTTGTGCATCACGCACGCCCACCAACGTGTGCAGTGTAACCGGCACCACGATGGCCTTGATCAGCACCACCAGCTTCAACACTTCACCGATGCCGAAAAACACCATGAACAGCGGAATCCACGCCAGGGTCGGGACTTGCGCCAATCCGGCGAATGTCGGGAACACCAGGCGTTCGAGCCGACGACTGAAACCCAGCGCCGCACCGAAAATAGCCCCGGCGCTGATCCCGGCGAGCAGCCCCCAGAACAAGCGTTGCAGGCTGATCCACAGATGGCTCCACAATTCGCCTTGGGACAACTCCAGCGCACTGTTCCAGACCAGCGACGGCGCGGGCAGGATCTGCTCGCTCATCCAGTGATTGCGGCTGGCCAGCCACCACAGCGCAAACAGACTGATCGGTAACAACCACGGCAACAGTCGCTGGCTCAGGCTCGGCCACAGGCGCCGGCCGTCAAGCGGCGGCGCGGCCAGCGGCAGGGAGAGAAGGGAAACACGGGCCATGGGTGACCTCCGTTGTTGACCCTGTGGGAGCGGGCTTGCTTGCGAAAGCAGAGTGTCAGGCGCCAGCAATGTTGAATGTACTGACGCCTTAGCGAGCAAGCCCGCTCCTACAGGGTTGGTGGTGTATGCAAAATCGATCTATAAAAATAAAAATCAATACTATTGAGAGATAAGCCAAGCCATTTAAGGCCTCCAGGCCACACGCATCCAATGCATTCGAAGAATATTTTCGATGCTGGTGATGCATACCCGGCCGCGCCCCCCGCCCTGGCTGGCTTAGGTCTAAAAGATATAAAAATGTGAATTTATAGTATTTAAGTGCTGGAACCGATTAGGCCTACTTTCAGCTCATCAACGCCCGTGCCCTCAAGGAGCTGTACTCATGAATATCCCTTTCAAACGTGCCATCAGCCTGTTGGCTGTACCGGCTCTGGCGGGCTTGCTGGCTTTCACCGCCAGCGCTGCCGAACTCAAGGAAATCCGCATCGCCGTGCCCGACCTCAGCGCCGGCACTCAGCACAGCGGAGGAGGGGTGGTGGACGTGTTGCGCGACCAGCAGATTTACGAAAAAGCCTTCGCCGATCAGGGCATCAAGATCCAATGGAGTTTCTTCAAGGGCGCAGGTCCGGTAATCAATGAAGCGTTTGCCAATGGCCAGGTGGACCTGGCTTACCTCGGTGATCTGGCCGCGATCATTGGCAAGTCGAACGGCCTGGACACACGACTGCTCAGCGCCACCGCACGGGGCGTGAAGCAGTACTTGGGTGTGGTGCCGGGCTCCGGGATCAAAACGCTGCAAGACCTCAAAGGCAAACGGGTGGCGATCTTCCGTGGGACTGCAACCCAGTTGTCCTTCGATGCGGCGCTGGCCAGCCAGGGGTTGAGCGAGAAGGACGTGAAGGTCATCAACCTGGACTTCAACGGCGCCGTTGCGGCGCTGGCGGCCAAGCAGATCGATGCATCCTGGGGCAGCTCCGGGCTGACCGCGTTGCAAGCCAAAGGCCTGGCCGAGTTGCCGCTGAACACCAAGGACCTGGGCGGTGCGGGCAGTGTTCAGGCCGTGCTGGTGGGCACTGGAAAGTTTGTCGACGACAACCCCGAGGTGGTGGCGAAATTGCTCAAGGCCCAGCAGCAAGCGGTGCAATGGCTGACCCAGGACAGCAACAAGGAAGCGTACATTCAGTTGGTGTCGGGGCTGGCGAGTTACCCACCGGTGATTCTGACCCAGGATCTGCAGGATCAGAAATTGAGTGAGGTTTTTCCGTCGACCCTCGATGCAGTCTTCCTGGGCAAGTTGCAGGACGCGGTGGACTTGGCTTCGCAGCAGAAGCTGATTCGCAAGTCGTTCAAGGTAAGTGATTGGGTGGCGCCAGAGTTGGCGGCAGCAAAACTCTAGAAACCAAAAAGCTCGCAGCCTTCGGCAGCTCCATGGAGCTGTGGAGCTGCCGAAGGCTGCGAGCTTTTGCTCTTCAAACCGCCATGGCAACCTGCTGTGTATCCACCGCGACCAACATCTCAATCATCGCCCGCGCCGCCGGCGACAACCGATACCCGGTGCGACTGACAATCCCGCACCGGGCATTCATGCTTTCGATGTTCTGCGGCAGATTGCGCCAGTGCAGCAGCGCCAGCGAACCCTGGGCAATGTCCTCGACGAACGCTTCCTCTGTCCCCACGCCAATAGCATTCGATTGCAGCACGATTTTCACCAGCGCCGGGAAATGCTCAGTCTCGATGGTCGGGGAAAAGTCCTTGCGCCCGCTGAGGTTCGCCAGCAGTTTGCGAATGCCCGGTGGGATCAGGGTAGTTGCCATCGGGTAGTCGAACATGTCATTGGTCGACAGGCTTTCCTTGGCCAGGAGCGGATGCCCAGGACGGCAGAAAAATACTCCGCGCTTGGGGGTCAGGGCCTGGGTCTGGAAGTTGGGGTCGGCCTCGAAATGTCGGATGTCGGCGATGAAGAATTCGATCTCTTCGCGGCTCAGGGCACGGCTGAGTTTCTCCCAATTATCCACTTCGAAACAGGTGCGCACTTTGGGGTGCGCGTTGATGAATTGCGCCACCGCATCCGGAACCAGTTTCACCGCCGGGGCGGGTCCACAACCGAAGCGCAACTCACCGGCGTCGAGCTTGGTCATCTGCGTTACTTCGGCGCTGAGCAGCGCTGCGCCTTGCACCAGGCTCCGCGCATGTTGCAGCACAACGAGGCCTTCGGGCGTCGGGCGCAAATCCTTGTTGCCCCGATCTACAAGCACACAGCCGAACTCTTGCTCCAGCCCTTGAATGCTGCGGCTGAACGCCGGTTGAGTGATGCCCATAGCGTCCGCCGCACGGACGAAACTGCGGTGGTCGTTGAGGGCGATGAAGTAGCGCAACTGGCGAAGATCCATATGCTTTCCCGGCATCCTAAAAATAGCTCGAAGGCATTTGCGACGAAGGTTGGTTGAGGTTTTAAATGCAAGCTCTTATTCCGTCAACGAAGCATGCGAATATCTATTAGATCTAAATTGAATATAGATAGAGCGTTGTTTCGCTGCCGCTCAACCGTCAGCAGTCCGATGAGGGTCTACCCATGAGCAACGCCGCTTTCGCTGTAAAACCCGCTGTTCACGCGCTTGAAATCCATCCGGTGGCCGGTCGTATCGGCGCCGAGATTCGTGGCGTGCACCTTTCCGGTGAGCTGGATGCCGCCACCGTCGAAGCGATCCAGCAGGCGCTGGTGCAGTACAAAGTGATCTTCTTCCGCGAGCAGACCCACCTCGACGATCAGAGTCAGGAAGCCTTCGCCCACCTGCTCGGCGAACCCGTGGCGCACCCGACCGTGCCGGTACGTGATGGCACCCGTTTCCTGCTCGAACTGGACGGTGCCCAAGGCCAGCGCGCCAACTCCTGGCACACCGACGTGACCTTCGTCGACGCCTACCCGAAAGCCTCGATCCTGCGCTCGGTGGTGGCACCGGCCTTCGGTGGTGACACCGTTTGGGCCAACACCGCCACGGCTTACGACGAACTGGCGCCGGAGCTGCGTGAGCTGGCGGACAAACTCGTAGCGGTGCACAGCAACGAGTACGACTACGCGGGCGCCAAGCCGGACGTGTCAGAGGAGAAACTGGAGCGCTACCGCAAGATCTTCACCTCGACCGTTTACGAGACCGAGCATCCGGTGGTTCGCGTGCACCCGATCAGCGGGGAGAAAAGCTTGCTGCTGGGGCATTTCGTCAAGCGCATCAAGGGCTACTCCCAGGCGGATTCGGCGCACCTGTTCGGCCTGTTGCAAAGTCATGTCATCCGCCAGGAAAACACCGTGCGCTGGCGCTGGAGGGCCGCTGATGTGGCGATCTGGGACAACCGCTCCACCCAGCATTACGCGGTGGATGACTATGGCATTCAGGACCGTGTGGTGCGTCGTGTGACGCTCAAGGGTGAGGTGGCGATTGGGGTTTCGGGGCAGCGCAGTCAGACGGTGAAGGGGCCGGATATCGGCGGCGTCTGATCTGACGCCATCGCGAGCAGGCCTCGCTCCTACAGGGTTTGGGTCTGTCACGGGGATTGTGATCGATGCAAACCCAATGTGGGAACGAGCCTGCTCGCGAAGCTTTTCTACCAAACGCCGATCTGCACCATTTTCTCGGTTTCCGGCTCACCATAACGAAACCGCTGCCCACGCAAATCGATCTCCTGATGGCTGATCGTCGTCCGGCGCTTCAACCCCCGAACCCACTCGAACAGATACCCCGCATGCTCTTCTCGAATCGAGGCATACGCCGTATCCGCCCCCAGATCCTGCAACTCCTGCGGATCATTGAGCAGATCAAACAACTGCGGCCGAAAGCCGTCATACGCCAGGTATTTCCAGCGCTCGCTGCGCACCATGGTCATGCGGCAGCGATCAATCGGCTGTTGCAGCCGTTCCCGCGCCGGCGCCTGAAAGGCGTAGTCGTATTCGCTGATCGCAAAGCGGCGCCAGTCGGTTGTCACGCCGTGCAGTAGGGGAATCAGCGAGCGTCCTTCAAGTCGATGCTCGGCACCTGGCAATCCCAGCGCCTCAAGGAATGTTGGCAGTGCGTCGATGGTTTCCACCAGTCGCTCATCCACCGAGCCGCGCGTCGTATCCGCCGCCGGGCGCGGGTCGCGAACGATCAACGGAACGCCCACTGCCGGTTCCAGCAAAAACTCTTTTTCCCCGAGGTAATGGTCGCCGAGGAAGTCGCCGTGGTCGCTGGTGAACACGATCAGGGTGTCATCCCAGCGACCATTGGTTTGCAGAGAATCGAACAGCCGCCCGAGTTGGTCATCGACCTGTTTGATCAAGCCCATGTAGGTCGGGATGACGTTCAGCCGTACCTCATCCCTGGAAAAATTCAGGCTCTCTTCATGCTGGCGAAACGCGTTGTACACCGCATGATCACTGGCCTCGGCCTCGACTGCCCGCACCGGCTCGATCACCTGTTCTGCGCCATACAGCGCGTGATACGGCGCCGGGGCAATGTAGGGCCAGTGGGGCTTGATGTACGAGAGGTGCAGGCACCATGGCTGCTCACCTTGCTCGGCAATGAAGTCGAGGGCGCGGTCGGTGGTGTAGACGGTTTCCGAATGCTGATGCGGAACGCGCGCCGGCAAATGGGCGTTGCGCATTTTCCAGCCGCTGAGGATTTCGCCCTGTTCGCCTTCGGCAGCGTTGGCCCAGTCGTGCCAGGGGTTGTGCCCTTCGAAACCGAGGTCGCGGAGGTGGTGGGTGTAGGGCGCGGATTCGCGTTTGTCATCGAACAACGGATCGTCCGGGAAGATCCCGTCATGGCGGAAAAACGGCTCGAAACCGACTTCGTTTAGTACCGAAACCTGCTCGCTGAGCGGGTCGATGGCCAGCCGTTGCAAGGCATCGAGATTGGGTGTGGCGTGGGTCTTGCCGACCAGCGCGGTGCGGATGCCGTGGGGGCGCAGGTAGTCGCCGATAGTCAGTTCTTCCAGCGGCAACGGCACGGCGTTCCAGGCGACTTGATGGCTGCTGACATAGCGCCCGGTGTAGGCCGACATCCGCGACGGCCCGCAGATCGTGCCCTGGGTGTAGGCGCGGCTGAAACGCACGCCGGCGGCGGCCAGGCGATCAATGTTGGGTGTGTGCAAGTGCGGGTGGCCGTAACACGACAGGTAATCGCGGCGCAGCTGGTCGCACATGATGTACAGCACATTGCGCACGGGGTTTGGAGTGTTGGGCATGGGGTTCACCGATTGAAAGACAGGCGAGGTTTTTCGCTGCTGGAGCGGGGTCGAGGCAAGTGCGTTTGGGGAATGGTTTTTATGCAGGGGGTGCATCGGTGTCTGCGCTGACGCTATCGCAGGTAAGTCCACTCCCACAGGGATTTTCGGAGTGCTGGCAATCTGCGCCACGCCTCCGGCCCCTGTGGGAGCGGCGGTGCGACGATTCGACTTGCCCGCGAAGAGGTCCGTTCAGACTGCCAAATTCTCCAGTGAACACACCTCTTCATCTTGCGCATCAACCGCCTTAATCTGCGCAATCATCGCCTCGGCCAGCGGTGACAACCGATAGCCGGCGCGGCTGACAATCCCATAGCGGGTGTACAGCTCTTCCAGGTCATCGGCCAACCCTTCGATTTTCAAACGCACCAATTCACCCTTGGCGTTATGCAGCGCATCCGAATAGTCGCCGACGATGCCAATCGCGTCCGAACGCATCACCACGCCGAGCAGGCTGTAGCTGTTTTCGCATTCCACATTGGGCGTGAAATCCGGTCGGCCACTCAGGTCGACGATGACTTTGCGCAGGTTCGGCGGGCGGATGGTGACGGCCATCGGATAGCTCATCAACTCGGCGGCGCTGACGCTTTCACGAGCGGCCAACGGATGCCCTGCGCGGCAGCAGAAATGCCATTTGCGCGGGCGCAGGCGTTGGGTCAGGTAGTCCGGGTCGGCTTCGAACTGCCGCGTGTCGGCGACGAAAAATTCGAACTCTTCGCTGAGCAGGCGCTTGCTCAGGCTTTGCCAGTCATCCACCTGAAATTGCACCCGCGCCTTGGGGTAGCGGCCAATGAAACAGCCGATTGCCGTGGGGATCAATCCCGCCGCTGGCGCCGGGCCACAGCCGAAGCGCAACTCGCCGGCCTCCAGGCCGTTGAACTGGCTGATCTCGTTGGCCATCTGCTGCGCGCCGCTGACCAGCCGCCGCGCGTGTTCGAGCAACACTTGGCCCTGTTTGGTCGGCGCCAGATCCTTACGCCCGCGATCCACCAACTGACAACCGACGCTGTGCTCCAGCGCCTGAATGCTGCGGCTGAACGCCGACTGCGACAGGTTCACGGCCATGGCGCCCGCGACGAAGCTGCGCTGGTCGGCGAGGGCGATGAAGTGGCGAAGCTGGCGCAAGTCGATATGCATTTTTCACATTAAAAATATCGGGGAAATGCATTGGCTATGCATTAGGTCGTTTCCTTATAAAGGCAATCTCTTATGCAGTAAATATTTGTAAAAACATAAATAAATAACTTTAAAGAATATGCGCTGCTGAAAAGTCGCTGTGTGTTTTTTGCCCAGGAGCCGCCTCATGAGTCCGTTGAATCTTGCGTCACCTCTCACACCCCGACGGCTCAAACGCCTGCCTCTGGCCCTGTTGCTGGCGGGGTGCGCCAGTTGGACCCAAGGCTATGCGGCCGAGACCACTTCCCCGGAAGAGGCGCCGGCCAATACCGCGTCGGGCCAAACCAAGGCCGATGGCGCTCAGCTGGAAACGGTGACCGTCACCACCCGCCGTCGCGAGGAAAGTTCGCAGGATGTACCGACCCCGATGAGCGTGGTCAGCGGCCAGGTGCTGGAAACCCAGCGGGTGTATCGCATCCAGGATTTGCAGCAGTTGGTGCCCAGCGTCAACGTCGCCTACATGCACGCGCGCCAGTCCAGCGTGTCGATCCGTGGCCTGGGCAACAACCCGGCCAGCGATGGCCTGGAAGGCAGCGTCGGGCTGTACATCGACAACGTTTACCTCGGCCGGCCGGGCATGGCGGTGTTCGACTTGATGGACATCGAGCAACTGGAAGTGCTGCGCGGCCCGCAAGGCACGTTGTTCGGCAAGAACACCACCGCTGGCGTGATCAACATCAGCACGCGGGCGCCGTCATTTACGTCGGAACGCAGCATCGAAACCTCGGTGGGCGAGGACGGTTACTTCCAGACCAAGGGCACGATTTCGGGGCCGTTGAATGACGAACTCGCCGGGCGCTTTTCCGCGTACCGCACCCGCAGCGACGGCGACATCAAGAACGAATATGACGGCCATGACTTGAACGGAGGCTCGCGCGATGGCTTCCGTGGCCAGTTGCTGTTCAAGCCGAACGAGTCGTTCAACCTGCGCTGGATCGGCGATTACAACGAAGAGGATTCCAGCGCCGGCACCCGTGTGCTGTACAACACCGGGCCGACCATCAATGGCCTCAACCTCTACCAGGCCCGGGCCACTGCGGCGGGGGCCACGCTGGTCAATGGCACGCATCGCAAGGTCAACCTGAACAACGATCAGCACGTCACCGTGCACCAGGGCGGCACGTCGGTCGAGGCCAACTGGACGCTGCCGAGCGACTTCACCCTAACCTCGATCAGCTCCTATCGCTGGTGGAATTTCATCCCGCGTAACGATGACGGCCTGAATGTCTCGGCGGCATACAACGCAGGGGTCTCTGTAGAAGACAAACAGTACTCCCAGGAATTTCGCCTGGCCTCGCCCACTGGCGGCTTCTTCGATTACGTGCTCGGCGCCTATTACTTCGGCAACGACCTGGACAACAAATCCTTCGCCTATTACGGCCCGCAGGCGGACATCTGGAACGGTACGCCCGCGGGCGCGCTGGCCAACGTCACCAGCATCGGCAAAGGCCACATCGAAACCGACAGCTTCGCGCTGTTTGCCCAAGGCACCTGGCACCTTACCGAGCGACTGGACTTCACCGCCGGTGTGCGTGGCACTTATGAAGAGAAAAACGCCTGGGTCACCCGCAATGCGCCAGTGGGTGGTGCAGCGGTGAGCGGTGCGGCCGCTACTGCAAGACGCGGGCGCGCCGGGGCTTACGACTCCGGCGATTTGAATCAGTACAGTTCCAGCCCTTCGGGTTTGTTGAACCTCAGCTACCACTTCACCGATAACCTGCTCGGCTACGCCACATTGTCCCACGGTGAGAAATCCGGTGGGGTGAACCTGGCCGTCGGCACCGCCCCGGTCGCCGGCGCCGACTCGCTGCTGATTGGCACCGAGCGCGCCAACAACGCCGAACTCGGTTTCAAAAGCACGCTCTGGGACCGTCGCCTGCAGCTCAATGCCAACGTGTTCTGGACCCAGGTCAACGGCTATCAAACCAACGCCTACGACGACGTCAACCGCGTGCAATACCTGACCAATGCCGGCTCGGTGCGTTCGCGTGGCGTTGAGTTCGACAGCTCGCTGATCCCGCTGCGCGGCCTGACCCTGAACATCAACGGCTCGTACAACGACGTCAGCTACCTCTCGTACAAAGATGCGCCGTGCCCACCGGAAGTCAGCCTGGCGCCGGGCGCTCCGGCCTCTTGCGATCTCACCGGCCACCAGGTGGTCGGCGCTTCGAAATGGATCGGCAACGCCAATGGCGAATACAAATGGAACCTGAGTAACGGCTTCGAAGAGTACGTCACCGCCAGCTACGCGTTCCGCTCCAAAGCAGTGGGTACGGTTGAGGATTCCGACTTCGGCCAGATCCCGAGTTACGCCGTCGTCAATCTGTCCACCGGTCTGCGCGGCGACTTCAAGCAGGGTCAGTGGGACGTCTCGCTGTGGCTGAAAAACGCCTTTGATAAAACCTACTACACGACTCTCTGGACCGGTTCCAACGGCGGTTACGAGGGCTTGCTCGGCACACCACGGACCCTGGGCGTGACCGGTCGTTACGACTTCTGATCTGACATTCAAGGAGCACCATCATGTTGAGCATCAAAGCGGCTATATCCGTGTTGTTGTCCGGCGTAGTAGTCAGTGCCGGAGCCCTTGCGGCGCCTAGCGTTTACCCCACCGGTGTCACTCGCTACGATCCGGCGAAGGCCTTCAACCAGTACGTGATTTTCAGCGGCGCCGACAAACAGACGCACCTGATCGACATGAACGGCAACGACGTGAAAACCTGGCCGCTGGCCGGTTTTCCTTCGGCGATCATCGATCCGAAACTGGTGGGTGGTGAGCGCGGTCATGTATTGCTGCAACTGAGTGATAAGGACCCCGGCAAACTCGGTTCGGCCGGCAATGGTCTGGGCAATCAGAGCGTCGGCGAGCTGGACTGGAACGGCAAAGTGGTCTGGCAATGGGGCGACAAGGCACCCGGCGGAGCCGCGCAGCAGCACCACGACCAGCGTCGTTTGAGCAACGGCAACACCGTGGTGCTGGCGAACAAGGTGCACAAGGTTGCCGGGTTCAAAGTGCCCGAAGTCATCGACGACGCCATCTACGAAGTCAGCCCCAAGGGCGAGGTCAAATGGCAGTGGCTGGCGTCTGAGCACCTCGATGAATTCGGCTTTACCCCAGAGCAACTGAAACTGGTGCACGCCAGTGACAACCCGGACTACCTGCACATCAATAACCTCAGTCTCGTGGGGCCGAACAAGTGGTTTGACGCGGGCGACAAACGCTTCAGCCCGGACAACCTGCTGATCGATTCGCGCAACGCCAACTTCATCGCAATCATCGACAAGCTCAGCGGCAAAGTGGTTTGGCGCCTCGGCCCGAACCTGCCGCTGATCCACCCTAAAACTGCGCAAAAACTGCCGCGTCCGGTGGATCAGTTCGTCGGTCAGCATGACGCCCACATCATTCCCGCCGGCCTGCCGGGCGCAGGCAATCTGCTGGTGTTCGATAACCAGGGCTCGGCGGGTTATCCGTCGGTCACTCTGGGGCTGATTTCCGGCTCGCGGGTGTTGGAAATCGACCCGCTGAAAAACGAGATCGTCTGGCAATACAGCGCCGCCAACTCGAAACAACCAGGCTGGGCGTTCTACAGCTCATTCATCAGCAGCGCCCGACGCTTGCCCAACGGCAATACGTTGATCGATGAAGGCATGAACGGACGGTTTTTCCAGGTGACGGCCAGCGGTGAAAACGTCTGGGAATACGTCAGCCCTTATCTGGGCAAGGCGCCGGGCAGCGATGCCATCAGCAATTGGGTCTACCGCGCCCTGCCGGTGAGTTACGACTGGGTGCCGAAAGGTACGCCGCGCTCGGAAACGGCGGTGATCGCGCCGGAACTTGGTGTGCCGCAGACGAGTGCCAGTCGCTGATCCGCGTCGCTGGCGCGCCGAAAACGATGCCCTCCTGGAATATTTTCAATGCCCAAAAAGCATGTGGTTTCGATCACCTGGCCGGAGCCCTTACGGGGTAAGGCTTGCAGCGAATCGGGTGGTTTGTATATTCGTTTTAGGTCTAGCTTCAATAATAAAAATAACTTTCAGGGATAAGCGTCTAGCTCAATGATTAACCCATCGATACGTCGTTCGGGGATGTCGGGTTCGGCGTATCGGGTAATTCGCAAAGAAATCGCAGGGAGTAAATCAATGGGCAATGTCCAGACCGCCGCCAGCGCACACGAGGTGCTTTGGCGCCAGGCGCCAGGTGGCGAGTTGGTCGACCTCGGGCGGGCACACCGCGTGCCCTTGGGCCAGCTGCGTTTGCAGCGAGCGCCCAAGGGTATCCTGAGCCGACGCGAAGCGATCCTGCTCGGTGTGCTGGCGTTGCTGGTGCACGGCGCGGTGATCTACTGGGTCAATCAGCAGCCGACCACAGTTCTGCCGATCGTGCCGCCGGAAATTCCGCCGATGACCATCGAGTTTTCGCGTCCGGCGCCGCCAGTGGTCGAGCCGCCGCCACCGCAACCTCCGCAGCCGGTGGTGGAACCGCCGTCGCCAGTGGTGGATGAACTGGCGGCCAAACCGGCGCCGCCAAAACCGATTCCCAAGCCAAAACCAGTGGTCAAACCAGTACCAAAACCGGCGCCCAAAGCAATCGAGCAACCGCCCGCGCCGCCACAACCGGCTGCTCCGGTTGCGGCTTCGGCGCCACCTGCACCACCGGCGCCCGCACCTGTGACACCTGCCTCGGCCAACGCCGCGTACCTGAAAAACCCGGCACCGGAATACCCGTCGCTGGCCCAGCGTCGCGGTTGGGAAGGCACGGTGTTGTTGCGGGTGCATGTGCTGGCCAGCGGCAAACCCGGCGAGATCCAAATTCAGAAAAGCAGCGGCCGCGAAGCCCTCGATGAGGCGGCATTAAGCGCCGTGAAACGCTGGAGTTTTGTGCCTGCCAAGCAGGGTGATGTCGCCCAGGACGGCTGGGTCAGCGTACCCATCGATTTCAAGATCCATTAAACCGAAACCTAATTCGCGCGAAACGTTTACACGAGGAATTCACCATGACGTTATTGGCATCTCCACTTGAATCCATCGAAAGCGCGGTGATCTGGCTGCTGGTGGTTTTTTCCGTCGCCACTTGGGGCTTGGCGTTGCTCAAGGGTGTGCAGTTCGGTCGCCTGAAAGCTCAGGACCGCAAATTCCATAACCGGTTTTGGGCCGCTTCGAGTCTCGATTCGGCGGCAGAATTAGCCGAAACCCAACCCGGCGCGGCGGCGCGGGTGGCACAGGCTGGTTATGCGGCGATCCAGGTGGGCGAGGCGCCACTGGCGGCGGATTTGAGCCAGGCGATCAATCATCAGGATCGCCTGGAGCGGGCCTTGCGTCAGCAGATCGTGCGCGAGCGCCGTTCGCTGGAAACCGGGTTGGCGGTGGTTGCAAGTATTGGTAGTACGTCGCCGTTCATTGGTTTGTTCGGCACGGTGTGGGGAATCATGGAGGCGTTGAAAGGCATCAGCGCAGCGGGCTCGGCAAGCCTGGAAACAGTCGCCGGCCCCATCGGTGCGGCGTTGGTCGCCACGGGTGTGGGGATCGCTGTCGCCGTACCGGCGGTGCTGGTTTACAACTACTTTTTGCGCCGTTTGAAACTGACGGCGGCGGATCTGGACGACTTCGCCCACGACTTCTACAGCCTGGCGCAGAAGCATTCGTTCCGCGTGCTGTTGCACCCGGTATTGAGCAAGTCCGGGGCCACGGTCGCCGGTCAGAAAGTCAAGGAGGCCTCCTGACATGGCCTTCTCCACGCAAGACAGCGATGAAGTGCTCAGCGAGATCAACGTGACACCGCTGGTAGACGTCATGTTGGTACTGCTGGTGGTGTTCATTGTCACCGCGCCGCTACTGACCAACGCGATCCCGATCAACCTGCCCAAGACCGAAGCCGTGGCGCCGGTGGAGCAGAAGGACCCGCTGGTGGTGAGCATCGACGGGGCCGGAAAGCTGTTTATCAACAAGGATGAAATCCAGCCGGACTTGCTGGAGTTCAAGCTACAGGCGGCCAAGGCCAAGGACCCCGAAGTGCGGGTGCAACTGCAGGCCGACGACGGCGTGAATTACGGCGAAGTGGCGCGGGCCATGGCGTCGATTGAGCGGGCAGGGATTACCAAGTTGTCGGTGATCACCGCGCGCTGACAGATTTTCGATTTTCCGGGGCCGCCTCCTTGGCAGGGTGCGGCCCCACCTCTTCATCATCTAAAGACGTTCACGGACGTCTTTTTTTGTGCCTGAAATCCAGTAAATAGGGGGCAGCGCTACTGGGCTCCTTAAAGGTTTTTTGAGTTCTAGCTCGCCAGCAGTAATGCGAGACGTGTCGAATCGGTTTTGTCACGCCGATTGTCACGCGGTGTAGTACCGCAGGGCCCCATCAGACATGGGCTGCAGCAGGGTGCGGTCTGGCGCAATGAGGTGGGCCAAGGGAAAAGGTTGCTGCACCGCAGCGAGGAAGGTCCATCGTCTGCCGCAGTGCACAGATAAGTCGAGTAGGCAGTCATCACCCTTGGGGAGTGACCGTGCGAGCCGCCAGCTAGATGGCCAAATCGAACGTTTGTGCCGTGGCTGGATCGGTTGCGGTGTAGGTGGCGTCGATACGGCCGATGGTTTCGATAACGTCCATAGCCCGCGTGGACAGTCGCCTGTCAGCCCGGTAGACCACCCCGAAACACGTGCCGCCGATCAGAAGCCCTCGCGGCGCATCGACGAAACTCAAGCGTTCGACGATGCCGTGCGACACCAGATGGGCCACCACGTCTTCTGCCGCAATGCCCACCAAGTCGGAACTGGTCACCATCTGGATGAGGATGTCGGTGTGCTTGCATTCCATATTGATAGGCAATGAACCTCTGCCGGCGCGTTCCAACAGCAGCACCCGTAACTCAGCGGGCAGTGACGAACAGGCCAGCGGGTAGTCGGCCAGTGCACGAAAAGACAGGTCGTCCGCCGTCTGCAAGGGGTGATGCCGGCGGCAGAACAACTGGAAACGCCTCGGGCGCAAGGCCTGAGTGACGTAGCCTTTGCTAGTTTCGATATGCCGCAGGTCGGCGATCAAAAACTCGATCTCGCCGTTGTCCAGGTATTCCTTGAGTGCATCCGGTACATCCACCCGCAGGTCGATGCGGGTGTCGCGGTAGCGATCGACGAATTCGGCCAGTGCGGCGGGCACCAGGCGTGCGGCGGGCAAAGGACCGCAGCCCAGGCTCAGCAGCGGTGCCGGCACTTGTTCCAGACCGATGATGTCGGCGCGCAAACTGCTGACCCCGTCGATGATCTCGCGAGCGCGGCAGCGCAAGGCCCGGCCCTGGGCCGTCAGGGCAAAACCACGACCGCCGGTGCCGCGCTCCACCAACTGACAGCCGAGGTTCTGCTCCAGCGCTTGAATGCTGCGGCTGAACGCCGATTGGGTAATGAACGTGGCCTGTGCCGCGCGGGTGAAGTTGCCATGCTCGGCGAGGGCGAGAAAATGTCGAAGTTGATGCAAGTCCATGACCAGTCTCATAGGGAATGACGGTGATGCATAGAATGCGTTTCACAAGGCGTAGGGGCGCTGGCTATATCCCTGACTACAGCAGGCGGGTAGAAGGTACAGTAATAACTTTTTTGGTTTAAATATCATTTTTTTATAACCATATCCTTCCTCGCTGATTTCGTCGCTTGAGGACTTCCCCGATATGCCTTACCCATTCCGAGCACTGGCGCTTCTCCTGAGCGCTTGTGCATTAACCGTGGCGGCGGAGCAATCGCCTTGGTCCGATCAATCGCAACCGACTGCCACCAGAGCCCGACAACTGCTCGGCACCATGACCTTGGAAGAAAAGTCGGCATTGCTCTACGGCTATGGCAGCAAAGTTGAGGGCCATCAGCAGTGGCAGGTGTATGTCAAAGGCAACCCACGTTTAGGCATTCCCGCCATGACCCAGGGCGACGCGCCCAGCGGGATCATGATCGGCAGCACTGCAGTTACGCAGATGCCGGCCACGGTCGCCTTGGCGGCAACTTTTTCCCGCCCCTTGGCGCTGGCTTATGGCGATGTGATCGGCCGTGAAACCCGCGATCTTGGCTACGGTGTGATCCATGGCCCTAATGTCGATGTGCTGCGCGACCCGCGCCACGGGCGTGCCCACGAATCCTTCGGCGAAGACCCGGTGCTGGTCTCGGCGATGGCTACCGCGTATGTCCAGGGCGTGCAGCGCCATCAGGTACTGGCCGATGCCAAGCACTTCGCGGTCAATACCGTGGAAAAGGACCGGCTGACGGTCG
The DNA here is from genome assembly GCF_058795575.1 of Pseudomonas sp. GW823-FHT05G12. NCBI lineage: Bacteria > Pseudomonadati > Pseudomonadota > Gammaproteobacteria > Pseudomonadales > Pseudomonadaceae > Pseudomonas > Pseudomonas sp. GW823-FHT05G12. The sequence continues at coordinate 5,244,021 of NZ_CM179501.1, read as the reverse complement.
ACGCCAGAATTGATCCGCGAACGCTCAACGAGCTGTATCTGGCGCCCTTCCAGGACGTGGTGCAGGACGGCAAGGTCGCGATGGTGATGTGCGCCTACAACAAGATCAACGGCGTGCACGCCTGCGATGATCGGGACTTGATCGAGAAACTGTTGCGCACGCAGTGGGGGTTCAACGGCATTGTGCGCACGGACGCCGGCGCCAGCCACACCCTGGACTCGCTGCGGATTGGCGTGGATCAGGAGTTCCGTGTGGAAAGCCAATTCGGCCAGCGACTGATCGCGGCGGTTCGCTCTGGCGATTTCCCTGAATCAGCAGTGGACCGGGCGGTGTTGCGCATCCTCGAAACCATGATGCGCTACGGCATTTTCGACCACCCGCCGCAACGCATCGCCACCGACGTGCAAGCCCACGCGGTCCAGGCGCAACAGGTCGCCGAGCGCAGCATTGTGCTGCTGAAGAACAGCCACGACCTGCTGCCGCTTGCACCGGGTATCGGCACATTGGCGGTGATCGGTGCCAGCGCCGCCGACACCCGCACCGGCGGCGGCCCGGCCAACCCGGCCGTGCAGGGCAAGGACACACTGTTGCAAGCGTTGCGCGACAAACTGCCGGCGACGCGTATCCTGTTCGAACCAGGCACCGACACCGTGTCAGCGGTGTCGGTGGCGCCAGGTTACCCACCGGTGCCAGCGGCCATGCTGCAGACCGAGGGGCAGGGCATGCCAGGGATTCAGGCGATCTACCGCACGACGGGCAATCAAACGCTGAAGCGGATTGATGCTTGCCTGTGTTTCACCCCGTCACGAGGGTTTGAGGATTTCGCTTTGTCCAGCGTGTCCCGCTACCAACTGCCACCCGCGAATGTCCGGAGCGTTAATTGGCAGGGGCATCTACGCATCACGGCTGACGGCGACTATGGCGTTGACCTTGTCGGGGGAGGCGTGGCCCGCTTGCAGATCGACGGAAACACCGTGCTGACCCTCGACTCATCACGCCCGGACAGCCGGGTCCAGCGTTCGATTGCCCTCACGGCAGGTCTGCACCGGATCGAACTGGAGCACCAACCGTTGGCCGCTGGCAGCCACTTGAAAGTCGGCCTGCTGGCGCCCGCTGACGTGCTGGATGCGCGGATGCAGGCGGCGGTGGAGGCCGCGCGGCAAGCGGATGTAGTGATTGTGCTGGCGCGAGATCTGGCCAGCGAAGCCAACGACCGACCGAGTCTCGACTTGCCCAATGACCAGAACCGCCTGATCAAGGCCGTCGCGGCGGCCAACCCACGCACGGTGGTGGTGCTGACCACCGGCAGTGCGGTCACCCTGCCCTGGCAAGGGCAAGTGCCCGCGCTGATCGAAGCCTGGTACGGCGGCACCCGCGCGGGTGCGGCCATTGCTCGGGTACTGTTCGGGGAGGTCAATCCGTCTGGACGCCTTCCGGTGTCGTTCCCCGTGCGCGATGCTGACCTGGCCACTTCGGCCCTCAGCAGTTTTCCTGGAGTCAACGCCGTGGCGCGGTATCCCGAGGGCCTGGCAACCGGCTACCGCCACCACAATCGCGCCGCCGCACCGGCAGCAGCCTACCCGTTCGGTTATGGTTTGTCCTATACCCGTTTCGAGTATGCCGACCTGACACTCTCCAACACGCAGTTCGAGGTCGCGAAGCCCGCTGCCGATGGCACGTTCAAGGGCTTAAAAGCGCTGCAAGTGCGTTTCACCGTGACCAACACCGGCCCGCGCGCCGGCACCGTCGTGCCGCAGCTTTACCTGCGTCATCCGTTGCAGGCTCAGGTGCCGACGCCTTTGCTCAAGGCGTTCGACAGCCTGTACCTGGAACCGGGTGAACGCCGGGAAGTGGCGTTCGAGCTGGATCAGCGAGCGTTTTCCACCTTCGATCAAAACCAACGACGCTGGCAGGTGCTAGCCGGTAGCTACACCGTGCAGGTGGGGGATTCGTCCCGGGAGATCCTGCTTACGGGTGACGTGAGCGCCCGCCTCGAATGACGTCAGACGCGGAATGCATGAGAGGCATGAGATTTTCGGCTTGTACAGCCGGTGGGCCCCGCTGCTAAAACAGCGTCCAGCGGAAGCAACTGTGCTCCCGCTCACCACCGTGCCTTGCCACCTTACGACCTGACCCGATCACGGGAAGCCACAACACCGACCGCACGCCTCTAGCGTCGGCGAGTGTCGGAAGCGGCTGCCATAAAAAACACCCGGGGATCAGATCAATGAAGCCAATCACCACCACCCTCCATCGAGGCGCCTTGCTCGGGCTGTTATGCCTGCCCAGCGCATATGCCCAGAGCGACGAGCCGGCCGCCGAAAAAGGTAGCCAGGCCGCGCCGACGCTCAAGTCGGTGACGGTCACCGCTACACGCCGTGAAGAGTCGCTGCAAAAGGTCCCGGTGGCCGTCACGGTGGTGGACGGCGAGCAACTGGAGCGGGACAACCGCAACAGTGTCGGATCGATCGTTCAGCAGATTCCGACGCTGAACTACCGCACCAGCGCTTCGAACAAGGACAGCTCGCTGTTCGTGCGGGGCATCGGCACCATTTCCACTTCGCCTGGCGTGGAGCCGAGTGTCGCGACGGTGATCGACGGGGTGGTCTACGCCCGTCCGGGCCAATCGACCCTAGACCTGCTGGATGTGGACCGCATTGAAGTGTTGCGTGGCCCTCAGGGCACGCTGTTTGGCAAGAACGCTTCGGCCGGCGTGCTCAACATCGTCACCCGCGACATACAGGACGAGACCCACGGCTTCGTCGATTACTCGCACTTCGGCGGCGGCAACGAAAACCGTGTCCGCTTCGGCCTCGGCGGGCGCTTGAACGACACGCTCAAGGGCTCGCTCACGACCTCGTTCGGCGAGTACGACGGCAACGTCGAAAACGTCGTCAATGGTCACGACACCAATGGGTATGAGCGCAAAGGTGTGCGCGGCAAGTTGCAGTTCCAACCCCAGGACGACTTCAAGTTCACCTTGATCGGCGATTACAGTGACGGCGAAAACGATACGCCGTCGGTGCTGGTCAAACCCAGCGCCGCAGTGGCGGCGGCGATATCGCCAGTGGTGCCGGGCGACGATAACCGCAAGATCAAGAGTGACTACAAGACCTACGTCGAAGACACCAACCGTGGCTTGTCGCTGCAGGCGGATTGGTCGCTGGCCGACTACGCTTTGACCTCGATCAGCGCCTGGCGCGGATGGGACAACACCCAATACCAGGACAACGACTACCTGGCTGCCTTGCCCATTACCGCCGTGCACGACAAAGGTGAGGTCGACTATGACCAGTTCAGCCAGGAGTTTCGCCTGACCTCGCCCAAGGGCCAGTTCGCCGAATACGTGCTTGGGACTTACCTGTTCCATGGCAAGTCAGAAGAAACCTATCGGCGTCTGTCCGTCAACAATTCGGTGCCCAACAGTGGCCGCGCTGACTACAGCGCCACCAACAACAGCTACGCGGTATTTGGCGAAACGACCCTGAACTTCCGTGACGACCTGCGCGGGATCTTCGGCCTGCGCTGGACGTTGGACGAGATCGAATACGCCCATCGACGCGTCTCCACCTCACGCGTCGAAGTCAATTCCGTGCGCCCATCCTTCGCCAGCAAGGGGTCCCATGACGACTCGGGTGTGTCCGGGCGCCTCGGCCTGCAATACGACATCAACGACAACCTGACCTCTTACGTCACCTACTCACGGGGCTATAAAGGGCCGGCCTACAACGTCTACTTCAACATGCAAGCAGTGGACCTCGAACCGCTCGATCCGGAAACCTCCGACACCTATGAGCTGGGTCTCAAGAGCAGCGCCTGGAACAATCGCCTGACCGCCAACCTGGCGGTGTTCCATTCCAAATACGACAACTACCAGGCCAACTTTTTCGACGTGGTCGGCACTTCGGTGGTGACCCGCCTGATCAACGCCGGCTCGGTGACCAGTGAAGGCGTGGAATTGGACTACGCGTTGCAGGCGACCCAGCGCCTGAAAATTTCCGGCGCGCTGGCCTACACCCGGGCGCGTATCGACGCCTTCGAATGCCCGTCGGGCGCCGCTGCAAGCTGCAACATCAACGGCAAACCGTTGCCCTTTACGCCGGACTGGAAAAGCTATGTGCGGGCGGACTACACCATCCCGCTGGACAACGGTTGGGACGTGGAGCTAGGCACCGATTACAGCTGGCAGGGCGAGGTTCAATACAGCCTCGACCAGAACCCCAACAGCGTGCAGGGCGCTTTCGGCCTGTGGGGCGCCAGTGTGGCTCTGGCGGATTACAACGCCGGTTGGCGCGTAGCGCTCGTCGGCAAAAATCTGGCCGACAAATCCTATTCCCCCGTGCTGTCGTCGGGTGCCAGTACTACGCGTGTCGTTCCTCGAGACGATGAGCGCTACTTCGGCGTGCAACTGCGCAAAGATTTCTGACCCTCCCAAGGCTGGAGAAAAACCATGAGCTTGACCCTGGAACGTGTGAACCCGCTGCTCGGAGCCCGAGTCAGCGGTATCGACCTGGCCTCTGTCAACGACGGGACCCTGGCGCAGATCGAATCGGCCCTGGTGGCGCATAAAGTGCTGTTCTTCGAAGACCAGCACTGGAGCGCCGCGCAACAAAAGGCCTTTGCCGAGCGCCTGGGCGAACTGCACGTGCACCCGGTGTTCGACGCCGACCCTGCGGTGCGCGAACTGGCGGTCTTCGCCTACGACGACAAGCGCAAGGGTGCCAACGACACCTGGCACGCCGACGTGACCTTCGCCGAGCGCCCGTTGAAGCTGGGCATTCTGTACGCCGAGGAAATTCCCGAAGTCGGCGGCGATACCCTGTGGATCGACACCGAGGCCGCCTATCGCGCGCTGTCGGCACCGTTGCAGGAAGTGTTCGGTGGGTTGAGAGCGGTGCATGACTTCTGCAACGCGAGGAGTCCGGATGCCGCGCTGGACATCGAAGGGCTGGAAAGCCTGCGGCGGGTGATGCCGCGACCCACCGTGCACCCGGTGATCCGCACACATCCGGTGTCGGGCAACAAGTCGATTTATGTCAATCGCGCCTTTACCACGCACATTGCCGGCTTGTCGCGGTTGGAGTCCGAACATCTGTTGGCGTTGCTGCTGCAGCATCTGCAAATTCCGGAATTTCAGATGCGTTGGCGCTGGAAGCAAAATACCGTGGCGATTTGGGATAACCGCAGCACGCAGCACCTGGCGGTGGCCGACTACTTTCCGGCGCGCCGTCGGGTGCGGCGTGCGGCGGTATTGGAAGAGGCAAGACCTGTATGAAGTTGCGTAGATTGAAATATTGGCTGGCTGTGCCATTGACGGCGTTCATGGCGCTGGCACAAGCGGAGGATCTGACCATTCGCATCGCCGGCCCGGACCTGAGCGCTGGGGCGAAAGTCAGCGGTGGCCCGGTGGCAGATGTCCTGTACACCCGGCACATGCTCGAAGACGCCTTTGTCGCCGATGGCATCAAAGTGCAGTGGCACTTCTTCAAGGGTGCCGGCCCACTGATCAACGAAGCCATGTCCAACGGCCAACTGGATGTGGCGTTTCTCGGTGACCTGGCCTCGATCATCGGGCGTGCCAGTGGCTTGCAGACCCGACTGTTAATGGCAACGGGCCGCGCCACCAACGGCTACCTCGGCGTGGTTCCCGGCTCCGGCATTCAGCGAATCGAAGACCTGAAGGGCAAGCGCGTCGGCATTTTGCGCGGCACCGCCGACCATCTCGCCTTGATCGACGTCCTGGCCAGCGCCGGTTTGCAAGAACGTGACGTCAAGCTGATCAATCTCGACTTCAACGCGGTAAATGCAGCTCTGGCAGCTCGCCAGATCGATGCCAGCTGGGCGCCGGCGCGGCTGTTTGCGCTGAAGCAGAAGGGGTTGATCGAAATCCCGTTGGGTAGTCAGCAGCTTAATGGCAAGGGCGCGGGGCAGGGCGGATTGGTAGTGACTCAGGCGTTTATTGACGCCCATCCGAAAGCCGCACTCCGGTTGGTCGAGGTGGTTGCCCAAGCACTGGATTGGCTCTCGCAGGAAAAAAATCGCCAGGCGCAGATCGACCTCAGCGTCGAACAGTCGGCTTACCCGGCAGCGGTGCTGACCGAGGCGCTGGCCGGTGGCGATCTGGGTTTTATCTATTCGCCCTTGCTGGACGAGCACTACCTAAGTGTGCTGCGCAAGGACGTGCAGCTGGCCACGGATGCCCGACTGATCCGCAAGCCGTTCGATGTGGACCAGTGGGTTGAACCCTCCATTCTTCAACAGGCACTGCAGCAAACCCAGCTCAGCGATGCCTGGAAACCGGCGAGCGAGTATCGCTGGACGATCACCAAGGACACCGCGCAATGAGTCAACCGCACACCTCTTACACCGCCGACCCGCAACGCTATCAGGGTCGTGATTACCGTCGCGCCGGTCGCAGCGGCTTGTTGTTGCCAGCACTGTCACTCGGGCTCTGGCACAACTTTGGCGACGACACACCGCTGGCGCGCCAGCGCGACATTTTGCGTACCGCGTTCGATCACGGCATCACCCATTTCGACCTCGCCAACAACTACGGCGTGCCCTACGGCAGTGCCGAAAGCAATTTGGGGCGGTTGTTACGTCAGGACTTCGGTGCCCATCGCGATGAGTTGATCATTTCCACCAAGGCCGGCTGGGACATGTGGCCCGGACCTTACGGGCAGGGTGGCAGCTCACGCAAATACCTGATCGCCAGCCTCGACCACAGCCTGGCTCGGCTGGGCCTGGATTACGTTGACGTCTTCTACTCCCACCGCTTCGACCCCGATACGCCGCTAGAAGAAACCGCTGAAGCATTAGCCTGCGTGGTGCGCCAGGGCAAGGCCCTGTACATCGGCATCTCTTCTTACTCGGCAGAGCAGGCGGATGAAATTGCCGCGCTGTTGAACGCGCGCCAAGTGCCGCTGGTGCTCCAGCAGCCGCTGTACAACTTGCTGGATCGGTCGATTGAAACTAACGGCGTGCTGCAAGGTGCGCAGGATCGAGGGGCCGGGGTGATCAGCTTCTCGCCGCTGGCTCAGGGATTGCTCTCGGGCAAGTACGCCCTAGGTATCCCGGCGGACTCGCGTATTGGCAAGGGCAGCCACTATTTGCCGGAGCAAGTGTTGAACGACAGTCTAAACGCGCGTATTCAGTCCTTTGAGAACGTGGCGGCTCGGCGCGGGCAAACTCTCTCGCAACTGGCACTTTCCTGGACGCTGCGTGACCCGCGAATCACCTCGGTGTTGGTGGGTGTCAGCACACCTGAGCAATTGATGGAAAACCTGCAAGCCTTAACCAATCTGGAATTCACTGCAGAGGAGTTAGTGCAATTGGCCGATGCCTGATCCGGTCCACCACGTCTATGCGCAATCCCTCGAGAAGAGTTATCGACGTGGTGACTGCCTACATCGGAGGACGGCAATGAAGTCTGAGTTCGACATGACGTTGTTTCTGAGCCCCGTGCTCAAAGGTGCGCGCATGCCACGCGGCAGCGGCACATCAGGCAAGCAGAAAGGATGCACGAGGTAATCCGTGAGCGCTGGAGTTGCGCAACTCCCTGGTCCTGGAGGAGCAAACACGTGAGATGGTTTCTGGAGCACTATCTGCGTTGCTCAGCACCGGCGACCGTCTACTACTACGAATTAACAGCAGGGTTGATCCGCCGCAGAAAGGCGCGACTCGTGGTTGTCTGATAGACGCTTTTAAGCGTGAGGGGCTTGGCTGAAGAGGCGTAGGCATACCAGAGATTTAGCGACAGTCGTCACTCCTGTCGCCCTGCTGCACGACACGGATTGTAGCTGGCGTCGCGTACCTTTGGGTGCTCATCGAATCGGTACGACGTTGCGGTCCCTGGTTTGATTGATGGCCGATGCCGACAGGCTGCCGGTGGCCGCCTTCTGGATATGTTCACTCCACCAAGCCATCATCGGACGACGGCGTTCGATGTAATCCGTCCGGTTGTAGGCGCTACGAACTTCGTCCTTGTCGACATGCGCCAGCGCGACCTCAATCAGCTCCGGATCCCAGCCATGCTCATTCAAGATGGTGCTCGCCATCGAGCGCAGGCCGTGGCTGACTAGACGGTCCTGAAAGCCCATGCGCTTCAATGCCATGTTGGCGGTCTGGCTATTGGCATGGGTGCGGGGGTTTCTATCTGAGGGGAACACGTACTCTCTGTTACCGCTGAGTTGCTTGAGTGTCTCCAGTAAAGAAAGTGCCTGATCGGTAAGAGGGATTGTGTGCGGCCGACGCTTTTTCATGCGCTCTGGCGGAATGGTCCAAATGCGCTTGTCGAAGTCGATATCTGCCCATCGCGCGGTGGCTGCTTCGGCAGGGCGGGTCATCGTGTGCAGTTGCCATTCGATTAGGCAGCGGGTCGTGCGCTTGATGCTGGCGTTCGCGATTTCCATCATGAGCTCGGGAAGCTCCTCAGGTGGTAGCGCAGCCATGTTCTCTTTCTTGGGTTTCTTGAACACCGCCCGAATTCCATTGAGGGGGTTCGCGAATATCAGCCCGGAGTTGACCCCGTAGGTCATGATCTCGTTGAGTCGTTGGCTCAATCGTTTCACGGTTTCGAGGCTCCCTTTGGCCTCGATTGGACGAAGGATCTTGATAACCATCGGAGCAGTGATTTTAGAGAGCGGCGTTGTTTTCATGCTTGGGAAAACATGGAGCGTCAGCGATCTCCAAATGTCTTCGGCGTAGGCTTTGGTTACAGAGTCTTTCTTCAGCTCGAACCAGGCGGTGGCCACCTTCTCGAAAGTGTGTTCAGTCTCAGCAAGTTTGGCTTGCCTTACCTCATCACGCTGGGTTTTGGGATCAGTGCCCAAAGCGAGCAACTCACGCGCCTCTGCGGCTTTCTTCCGGGCGTTGGCTAGCGAGAGGTCGGGGTATGGACCAAGCGCCATGTTGATACGGCTTCTGGTCAACGGCTCGCGGTAATTGAAATTCCACATCATTGAGCCGCTCGCGCGTACTCGAAGCTGTAAGCCATCGCCGTCGCTGAGGACGAAATCTTTACCAGTTGCCTTGACTGCCTTGAGCTGGCGATCGGAGAGGCGGGTTGCGTTAGTAGGCATGGGGCTACCTCCAGCACCGTTTTGGTATCCTGAAAATAGCATTTGGCAGTCCGGGATACCACCTGGGATACCAAAGCGGCTGGAACTCAGAAACCCTCCAAAGCTCCCATAAGCGCTGAAACCCCTGTGTTTACTGGATTTCAGGCACAAAAAAAAGACGTCCGTGGACGTCTTTAGATGTTGAAGTGGTGGAGCCGGGGGGATTTGAACCCCCGTCCGCCAGTACTCCGCTGTCGGTACTACATGCTTAGCCGTGTCTACTGATTTAATCCGCAGCCGCCCGACGGGCAGGGTGCTTTGGATGAGTTGTGTAAGTTTTAGTCACTTCGCCCACAACGTGCTACGCGACGATCCTGTTCTGTATGACAATCATTTCGGGTTTACAGGCATCCCCTAGTGATTGCTGGAGCCGAAGCTACCAGAAGCAAAGGTCACTTACGCTGCGAGAGCGTAGGATTCCTCGCCGTAGGTTTCGTCATTGGCAACTATAGAAGTTGCAACAGTGGATTTACGAGTTCTGTTACCAACTCGGCATGCACCTAGAGTTTCGCTACCGGCGTCGAATCCTAATCGGCCCCGCACTAGCTCTTGGCTAACGCACCTTACGGCGCGTAGGACGGAGTATACGCCATTGCGCGGGCGACGTCGACAGCCGGTCCAGTCGCCCGCTTTTGGGCTTACGCGCCGCCGCTGCTGCTGCCGCTGCCTTTCTCGGTTTTTTCCAGGCGCTCCAGGACCTTGCTGGTAATGGCAATGCATTCCTTGGTATCGCCCGAGGCCTGGGCGGCCTTGGCTTTGTCGACGTGCTCGGTGATGGCTTTGTCCAGGCCTTCGGAAGTGGCGCCGGCGGTGGCCATGCTGTCGTCGATCTTTTGCAGGTTGGCGGCGCAGAGGTCATCGGCGGCGAACACCGGCGAAGCCAGCAGGGTGGCGGCCGCGAACAGGGCCGAAAGTGCGGTACCTTTCATGGGTGTCTCCTCTGGGGCCTCTGGAAGGTGGGCCTGTAAGGTGGACTGCGGGGGATTGGCGGGGGTTCCATCGGGATGTGGCGGGGCGATATTGAGGTGGGGATGGCACCGGCGTTGCCGGTGTTCGCGGGTGAACCCGCGGATACGGCGGGCTGTGTATAACCACCGATGTGTGGGCACCACCAATCGGTGTAGGGGCGGGTTTACCCGCGAATGCGGTGGTGGCTGCGACGGTGGACGACGGGTAGAGATTTGCCAGCAGGGCTGGCCTCTTCGCGGGTAAACCCGCTCCTACGGGGGGGCTGTGTATAACCACCGATGTGTGGGCACCACCAATCGGTGTAGGGGCGGGTTTACCCGCGAATGCGGTGGTGGCTGCGACGGTGGACGGCGGGTGGGGATTGGTCAGCAGGGCCGGCCTCTTCGCGGGTGAACCCGCTCCTACGGGGGGGGGGGCTGTGTATAACCACCGTTGTGTGGGCACCACCAATCGGTGTAGGGGCGGGTTTACCCGCGAATGCGGTGGTGGCTGCGACGGTGGACGACGGGTAGAGATTGGCCAGCAGGGCCGGCCTCTTCGCGGGTAAACCCGCTCCTACGGGGGGGCTGTGTACAACCACCGATGTGTGGGCACCACCAATCGGTGTAGGAGCGGGTTTACCCGCGAATGCGGTGGTGGCTGCGACGGTGAGCGGCGGGTAGAGATTGGCCAGCAGGGCCGGCCTCTTCGCGGGTAAACCCGCTCCTACACAGCGCTCCCCACCTATATCAACGCGTTAGAGGCTGCGGGGCCGGGTGACGCGGTCTACCAGGTAGACCAGGCCGTGGTAGTCGATGCCGCTGTGGCTCGACAGGCCAATCTCGCAGGTGCGGCTGGTGGAGATACCTTCGCTGCAATACTGCACGGCGTTCTTCAGGCTGCGGAGCGAGTGGGCGTTCAACTCGGGGGTGGTAAAGCCTTTGTCACCGGCAAACCCGCAGCAATGAATCCCTTCCGGGATCACCACCTGTTTGCTGCAGCGCCGCGCCAGGTCGATCAAGGCCTGGCTTTCGCCCAGGTGCTGGGTGCTGCAGGTCACGTGCACGGCTACCGGTTCGTCCTGGGGGGTGAACTCCAGTCGGTCAAGCAGGTGGGTGCGGATGAAGCGCACCGGGTCGTACAGGTCCAGCCGGGTTTCGCCCAGGTCCTGCACCAGGCGCAGGGTGCAGGGGCTGGTGTCGCAATAGATCGGGTCGAGGCCGCCGCGGCTGGCGTGCAGCAGGGCGGTGATCAGCTCCTGGCGTTTGTGTTCGGCCTGCTCGGGGTAGCCCTTGGAGGCGAACGGTTGGCCGCAGCACAGGCTGTCGGCGTTGTCGGGGAACACCACCTGGTAACCGGCCTTCTCCAGCAGGGCGCGGGTTTTGTCCAGCAGCGAGCTTTGCTCGCGGTCGGCATAGGCCGGGCCCATTACCCGGGAGACGCAGGCGGCCAGGTACACCACGCGGGGGCGGGCGTCGTTGCTGGTCGCGCCGAAGGCCAGCGGGCGCAGCGGTTGCGGCATGGCCGGGGTCCATTGGGGCAGGCGGCCTTTGCTGGCTTTGCTCAGCGAGGCGCTCAGGCGGCCCAGGCGCGGGGCGCCTAGCAGCTTGCGTGCGGTGTTGGCGGCGGTCAGGGTCAGGCGCGCACCGCTTAGGGCAGTGTGGAAATGCTCGGCCAGCCAGTCGGCGGTTTTAGCGTGGTCGGCGGCCTGGCTGCGCAGTTTCTTCACCAGCTCGCCGGTATTGATGCCGACCGGGCAGCGCTGGGCGCACAGGCCGGTAGCGGCGCAGGTGTCGATGCCCTGGTACTGGTAGCTTTGCATCAGTTCACGGGTATCGATGCCGGCGCGTTGCTTGGCCTGGATGTCACGCCACATGACGATGCGCTGGCGCGGGCTGAGGGTCAGGCCCTTGGACGGGCACACCGGTTCGCAGAAGCCGCACTCGATGCACTTGTCGACGATTTCGTCGGCGGCAGGCAGCGGCTTGAGGTTTTTCAGGTGGATATCCGGGTCTTCGCTCAACACCACGTCGGGGTTGAGGATGCCGTTGGGGTCGAGCAGGCGCTTGAGCTTCCACATCAGCTGGTAGGCATCGTGGCCCCACTCCAGCTCCACGAAGGGCGCCATGTTGCGCCCGGTGCCGTGCTCGGCCTTGAGCGAGCCGCCAAACTCCACCGCCACCAGCTGCGCCACATCGTCCATGAACGCCTGGTAACGGGCGACTTCTTCGGCGCTGTTGAAACCTTGGGTAAAGACGAAGTGCAGGTTGCCTTCCAGCGCGTGGCCGAAAATGATCGCTTCGTCATAGTGATGCTTGTCGAACAGCTGGATCAGGCGGTTGACGCCTTCGGCCAGTTGCTCGACGGGGAAGGTCACGTCTTCGATGATGACCGTGGTGCCGGTCTGGCGCACGGCACCGACGGCGGGGAAGGTGTCCTTGCGGATTTTCCACAGCTGGTTGTACACGGCCGGGTCTTCGCTGAAGTCCACCTGCTGTTCCAGCGGGAAGTCGGCGATCGAGGCCATGATCTGCTGCAGTTGCTCGTGCAGCAGGCTCTGGCTGGCGGCGCGGGATTCGATCAGCAGGGCGCAGGCATTGTCCGACAGGCCTTTTACCCACAGCGGCATGCCGGGCATGTTCTGCACCGAGCGCAGGCTGCGGCGGTCGAGCAGTTCCACGGCCGAGACCGGCTGCTGCTTGAGCACGGGTACCGCGCGGCAGCAGCTTTCAACGCTGGGGAACACCAGCAGGGCGCTGGCCTTGTGCGGGTGGTCGGGCACGGTGTCGTACGTGACGGCGCTGATGAAGCCCAGCGTGCCTTCCGAGCCGACCAGCAGGTGCTGCAGGATGTCCAGCGGCTGGTCGTAGTCCACCAGTGCGTTCAGTGACAGGCCTGTGGTGTTCTTCAGCCTGTATTTGTGCCGGATACGTTCGGCCAGCGCGGTGTTGGCGCGGGTTTCGCGGCCCAGGCGGGCCAGTGCTTCCAGCAGCTCGGCGTGGCTGCTTTCGAAGGCGGCGACGCTGGCCGGGTCTTCGCTGTCCAGGCGGGTGCCGTCGGCCAGCACCAGGCGCAGGCCCGCCAGGGTGTGGTAGGTGTTTTGCGCGGTGCCGCAGCACATGCCACTGGCGTTGTTGGCGACGATGCCGCCGATCTTGCAGGCGTTGATCGAGGCCGGGTCGGGGCCGATCTTGCGCCCGAAGGGGGCCAGCCAGGCATTGGCCTGGGCACCGATCACGCCGGGTTGCAGGCGAATCTGCTCGCCCTGGCGACGGATTTCGCGGCCGTTCCAGTTATCGCCGAGCACGATCAGCACCGAGTCGCTGATGGCCTGGCCAGACAGGCTGGTGCCGGCAGCGCGGAAGGTGACCGGCACCCGCTCGCGTTGGGCCAGTTTGATCAGGCCGACCACTTCGTCCTCGGACTCGACGCGCACCACCAGCTTGGGGATCAAGCGGTAGAAGCTGGCGTCGGTGCCGAAGGCCAGGGTGGAGGTGGGGTCGTCGAAGCGGCGTTCGGCGGGGATCAGGCGCTCGGCATCACGCAGGAACGCGGCGGGCAGGCTCATGCAGTCTCCTCGCGGGGCTGTGGCGTCTGTGCGCTACATGCCCCGGGTCATTCAGGCGGTGGTTCTTGCAGGCGTTCAGGCGCCCAGTTCGCGTACCAGCGAGTCGCGGGTGATCTCGCTGATCGACTTGGCACCGGTCAGCACCATGGCCACGCGCATTTCCTTTTCGAACAGCTCAAGCAGGTTTTTCACGCCGGCCTGGCCATGCACGGCAAGGGCGTAGAGGAAGGCGCGGCCGATCAGTACGGTGTCGGCACCCAGGGCGATCATGCGCACCACGTCCAGGCCACTGCGAATGCCCGAGTCGGCCAGAATCTTCAGGTCGCCTTTGACCGCGTCGGCAATGGCCGGCAGGGCGCGGGCGCTGGACAGCACGCCGTCGAGCTGGCGGCCGCCGTGGTTGGACACCACGATACCGTCGGCACCGAACTTGACCGCATCGCGGGCGTCATCGGCATCGAGAATGCCTTTGATGATCATCGGGCCGTCCCAGAACTCGCGGATCCACTCCAGGTCCTTCCAGGAAATGGACGGGTCGAAGTTGTTGCCCAGCCAGCCGATGTAGTCGGCAAGGCCGGTGGGGTTGCCACGGTATTTGGAGATGTTGCCCAGGTCATGCGGGCGGCCCATCACGCCCACGTCCCAGGCCCACTCGGGGTGGGTCATGGCTTGCAGCACGCGGCGCAGCGGGCCGTTCTTGCCGCTCATGCCAGAGTGGGCGTCGCGGTAGCGGGCACCGGGTACGGGCATGTCCACGGTGAACACCAGGGTCTTGACGCCGGCGGCCTTGGCGCGCTCCAGGGCATTACGCATGAAGCCGCGGTCCTTGAGTACATACAGCTGGAACCACATTGGCCGGTTGATGGCGGGCGCCACTTCTTCGATCGGGCACACCGACACAGTCGACATCGTGAACGGGATGCCGTGGGCCGCCGCTGCACGCGCGGCCTGCACTTCGCCACGGCGTGCGTACATGCCGGTGAGGCCGACCGGGGCCAAGGCCACCGGCATGCTCAGGGTTTCGTCGAACAGCTTGGTTTCCAGGCTGAGCTCGGACATGTTGTTCAGCACGCGCTGGCGCAGGGCGATGCCGGCCAGGTCCGAGACGTTGTGGCGCAGGGTGTGCTCGGCGTAGGCGCCGCCGTCAGCGTAGTGGAACAGGAAGGGGGGCAGCTTGCGTTGGGCCGCGGCGCGATAGTCGGTAGAGGCAGAAATGATCATGGATTCTCGCAGCGTTGCTTGTGGGATTGCCGGGCGCGCGACGGCGCCCGGCCCCTTTCACTTTAGTGATGAACCAGCATGCCGGTCAGCCAGTAAGCCTGGACCAGGGTGATCAGGCCGACGATGGTGGCGAAGAACAGGCTGTGCTTGACGGTGAAGCGGAACAGGTCGGATTCCTTGCCGACCAGGCCGGTAGCGGCGCAGGCCACGGCGATCGATTGCGGCGAGATCATCTTGCCGGTTACGCCGCCGCTGGTGTTGGCCGCCACCAGCAGGGTGTCGTTGACCCCGATCTGGTGCGCGGTGGTGGCCTGCAGCGAGCTGAACAGGGCGTTGGACGAGGTGTCCGAGCCGGTCAGGAACACGCCCAGCCAGCCGAGGAACGGCGAGAAGAACGGGAACGCGGCGCCGGTACCGGCCAGCACCAGGGCCATGGTCGAGGACATGCCCGAGTAGTTGGTGACGAAGGCGAAGGCCAACACCATGCCGATCGACAGAATCGGCCAGCGCAGTTCCCAGAAGGTTTCTTTGAAAGTGGTAAGACCAGTTTTGAAGTTGATCTTCAGCACCGCCATCGAGATCAGCGCCGAAAGGAAGATCGCGGTGCCGGTGGCGGAGATCGGGTCGAGCTTGAACACCGCTGGCATGGCGGTCGGCGCGGCAACGATCGGTGCGGTCTTGATCACCAGCTGGTCGAGGTGCGGGATGGCGAAGTTGAACACGAAGTTGTACATCGCGCCGCCCGGAGCGAAAGCCGCCTTGAACGGCTTCAGGGTCCAGATGGTGACAAGCACGGTGAGGATCAGGAACGGCGACCAGGCCTTGAAGATCTCGCCAAAGCTGTACGGGCTAGGCTGGCTGCCGCTTGGCTGCACAACGGCTGCGCCGACACTGCCTTTGGCCTCGCTGAACGCACGCTTGGGCTGCCAGACTTTCAGGAACAGGGTAAGGCAGATCAGGCTGGCCAGTGCCGAGGTGATGTCTGGCAGTTCCGGGCCGATGAAGTTCGAGGTGAAGTACTGGGTGACGGCAAAGCTCAGGCCGGCGACCAGGGCGGCAGGCCAGGTTTCCTTCACACCACGCAGGCCGTCCATCATGAACACCAGCCAGAACGGCACGAACAGCGACAGCAGCGGCAGCTGGCGGCCGGTCATGGCGCCGATGTGGAAGGCGTCGATACCTGTGACCTGGCCGGCCACGATGATCGGGATGCCTAGGGCGCCGAAGGCCACTGGCGCGGTGTTGGCGATCAGGCACAAGCCGGCAGCGTACAGCGGGTTGAAGCCCAGGCCCACCAGCAGTGCGGCAGTGATGGCCACCGGTGCGCCAAAGCCTGCCGCACCTTCGAGGAAGGCGCCGAAGCAGAAGCCGATCAACAGCACTTGCAGGCGCTGGTCGTCGGTAATCGACAGCACCGAGCTGCGGATCACTTCGAACTGGCCGCTCTTGACCGTGAGTTTGTACAGGAACACCGCGGCAACGATGATCCAGGCAATTGGCCAGAGGCCATAGAGGAAGCCGTAACCCGCGGCGGCGAGAGCCATGTCGACAGGCATCTGGAAGGCGAAGATCGCCACCAGGATCGACAGCGCGAGGGTGATGCTGCCCGCTACGTGGCCCTTGAGGCGGAACACGGCGAGGGCCAGGAAGAAGAACACGATAGGGATGACCGCCGCCAGTGCGGACAGGCCAAGACTACCAAGCGGGCTATAGAGTTGTTGCCAGGTTTGCATATGGGGTGGCCCCTAATTGTTGTTGGTCAGGCACTGGCATTGGATAATTGGTAATACCAATTTACAATGACTGGGCGCTAGGTTAAAAGCGCTGCCGTGGGTGTGTCAATTTGTCCTGTGCAAAACTTTGGTCGCGTACCGATGAGCGGGCATCTGATGTGCTGGGAAAATCGCGGCTTGATGGGTGTTTGCGTGGCCTGGATCGGCGAGAATAGACACCCCCTGAAATTTGCCGGGGGTTTGTGGAGAGCATGTGATGGTTTTTGATCAGGTACGCCAACGGCGCCTGTCCGACGACATTGTCGATCGGCTGGAAGGGATGATTCTGGAAGGCACGCTGACCTCGGGGCAGCGGCTGCCGGCCGAGCGCGTCCTGGCCGAGCAGTTTGGTGTGTCCCGCCCGTCACTGCGCGAGGCGATCCAGAAGCTGGTGGCCAAGGGGCTATTGGTCAGCCGTCAGGGCGGGGGCAATTTTGTGGCGGAGTCGTTGGGGTCCACCTTCAGCGACCCGTTGCTGCAGTTGCTCGAGCACAGTGCCGAAGCGCAGCGTGACCTGCTCGAGTTCCGCCATACCCTGGAGGCGTCCTGCGCCTATTACGCTGCCCAGCGTGCCACCGAGCCGGACCGGGCACGGTTGAAGGCGGCCTTCGATGCGCTGCAGGATTGCTATGCCAGGGTCGATGAGGTGACCCGTGCGGAAGAGGGCGCGGCTGATGCGCGCTTCCACCTGGCGATCGCCGAGGCCAGTCATAACGCGGTGTTGCTGCACACCATCCGGGGGCTGTTCGACCTGCTCAAGCGCAACGTGGTGACCAACATCGGCGGCATGTACCAGCAGCGCACCGAAACCCGGGACATGCTGATCAGCCAGCACCGGGAACTGTACCTGGCGATTGTCGAGGGCAGGGCGGAGGATGCGCGAGAGGTGTCCAGCCGGCACATTTTGTATGTGCAGGAGGTGCTGCATGAGGCGCACGAAGAAGCGCAGCGGGTGGCGCGGGCAGAGCGGCGCAGCGGGCGCTGAGACTTTTATGGGCAGTACCGGCCTCTTCGCGGGCAAGCCCGCTCCCACAGGATAGGCGCCGGGCTTGAATCTGGTGCCATTCCTGTGGGGCGGGCGTGCCCGCGAAGAGGCCGCTCCCACAGGATGGACTGCCCCCAAGAAGTTGGACACCAATCCAACCCTTGGGGGATCTATGGGTAAGTACACCGAGCAATTCAAGCTCACAGCGATCACAGCCTACCTGGATGGCAGCAACGGTTTCCGAAAGGTGGCTCAACACTTAGGTATCGATTTCAGCCTGCTTCGACGCTGGGTGGCCAGTTATCAGGCCAATAATGGCATTGGTCCAGGCTCGCATGGGCGGCGCTATACCAGTGATTTCAAACAGCAGGTGCTTAGCTATATGCACGAGCATCGGCTTTCGCTGCGCCAGACCGCTGCCCACTTTGGTCTTGGGCAGTCCTCTCAGATAGGCATTTGGCAGCGGCAGTACTACAGTGGCAGTCCTGCACCCTCTACTGCCATCAAGCCAAGAAAGCCAATCGACGTGTCGAAGAAGATCAAGCCTGCCAAACCCACCGATACCAATGATGATCAGAAGTCTCGAGATCAGCTGATGGCTGAACTTGAGTACCTGCGCATGGAGAATGCTGTCCTAAAGGAGCTCAAGGCTCTGCGCGAGGAAAAGGAACGAACACGCGGGAAAAAGTCCTGATCGTTTCCAAACTCAAGCGCAGGTTTCCTTTGCCTGACCTCCTTCAGTTGGTCGAGCTGGCGCGCAGCACCTTCTACTACCAGCTCAAAGCTCAGCAGAAGCCAGACCGACATGCTGAGCTCAAGGCATTGGTGCATCGCGTCTATCACGAGTAGAAACGGCTTTATGGTTATCGCCGTATCGCACTCGTAATCAGGAAGGAAAAGCGGGTGAACAAGAAGGTCATTGAACGGCTGATGGCTGAGCAGGGATTGAAATCAGTAGTGCGCCCCAAGAAATATCGCTCCTATCGAGGTACCGTCGGCAAAGTGGCAGCGAATGTACTGGAGCGAAATTTTGTCGCTCAACGCCCAAACCAGAAGTGGGTGACTGACGTAACCGAGTTCAAAGTAGCTCAACAGAAGCTCTATCTGTCGCCCGTGATGGATTTGTACAACGGCGAAATCGTGGCCTACGAAATGGCCAGCCGCCCGTGCTATAGCCTGGTTGGGAACATGCTTGGCAAAGCGCTCGATTGCCTGGGAGAGAAACCGAAGCTCGTGCTGCATTCGGATCAGGGATGGCATTACCAGCAGGCGCAATACCGCCGTAAGCTAAGCGAATGCGGGGTAAAGCAGAGCATGTCCCGAAAAGGCAATTGCCTGGACAACGCGGCCATGGAAAGCTTCTTCGGCACGCTGAAATCTGAGTTTTTCTACCTGAAGCGTTTCGAGAGCATTGATGAGCTGAGAGCGGGTCTGGATGAGTACATTCACTACTACAACCATGATCGCATCAAGCTGAGGCTCAATGGCCTGAGCCCTGTGGAGTACAGGGCTCAGGCTGCAGCTTAAAACTGTCCAACTTTTGGGGGGCAGTCCAGGATAGGCGCCGGGCTTGAATCTGGTGCCATTCCTGTGGGAGCGGGCTTGCCCGCGAAGAGGCCGGAACAGGCTGAAGAGTAGTTACTCTTCCTTGCCCTTGTTCCGCACAGCCCGCTGCAGCTCGCGGTTGGAATCGCGTTCGCGCATGGTGTCGCGCTTGTCGAATTCCTTCTTGCCCTTGCCCAGTGCGATTTCGCACTTGATCAGGTGCTTGCTCCAGTACAGCGCCAAAGCCACACAGGTGTAGCCTTTTTGCGCCACGGCCGCTTCCACGCGCTCGAGCTCGCGCTTGTTCAGCAGCAGCTTGCGGGTGCGTGTAGGGTCGGCGATGACGTGGGTGCTGGCCGTGGTCAGCGGGGTGATGTGGCTGCCGAACAGCCAGGCCTCACCGTCCTTGAGCAGCACGTAGCTGTCAGTCAGGTGCGCCTTGCCGGCTCGCAGGCTTTTTACTTCCCAGCCGGACAGGACCAGCCCGGCCTCGAACTTGTGTTCGATGAAGTAATCGTGTCGCGCTTTCTTGTTTTGCGCGATGGTCCCGGTCGGATGTTTTTTTTGCTTAGCCATAGGGGCGGCATTATAGGCAAGTCCGCGCGTCGTCCGCTATGGGATTTCGGTGTGCTTGAGCCACTGGAATGAATACCGGACAATACAAACCCTGTCATACGCACAGAACCTGTTTTCGGCACGCTGCGAAGCGCCGCCACCCAGCCTTGGAAGTGACGCCTGGATGACTACCCATATTCAACGCTCCGCCCTGCTGCCATACCCCGCCCAGGCGCTTTACGATCTGGTCAACGATGTGGCCAGCTACCCTGAATTTTTGCCGTGGTGCTCGGCCTCGACGGTGATCGAAACCAGCGATACACACATGCGTGCCAAGCTCGAAGTGGCCAAGGGTGGCATGAGCCAGCACTTCGTGACGCGTAACGTGCTGGTGCCGGGGCAGTCCATCGAAATGAACCTCGAAGAAGGGCCGTTCACCCAGCTGCATGGTGTTTGGGTGTTCAAGGCGCTGGGTGAAAAAGCCTGCAAGATCAGCCTGGACCTGTCCTTCGATTACGCTGGGCCGATTGTGCGCGCCACGTTGGGCCCGCTGTTCAATCAGGCGGCCAACACACTGGTCGATGCGTTCTGCCAGCGTGCCAAGCAATTGAATGCCTGACGGATAAGGCGCAAACAAAAAGCCCGGACCAGGTCCGGGCTTTTTTGCATCTGCTGTTCCCGCTTAGCGGGTTTCCAGCGGTGCCGGGGTCGGGACCGGGGTGGTCTCGATGGTGTCGATCTCGCGCTGGATGGACTCTTCGGTCGAACCAGGCTTGGCCGGTTTTTCTTCAGGTTGCGCTGCCGGCTGTTCGGTCTGGCCTGGCTCGGTGGCCGGGCTGACGGTGGTGTCGCTGCTGCCGCCGAGGATTTCCTGATCGCGGCTTACGCCTGGCATGAAGTCGCCAGACAGGCTGACCAGTTGATCGCTTTCGTTGAAAAATACACTCATGCGTTCTTGCTGGCGCTTACCGCCACCAGGCTGCAGGCTGTACAGGTAATCCCAACGATTGGTGTTGAAGGTGTCCTGAATAAGCGGGTTGCCCATGATAAACCTTACTTGCCGGCGGGTCATTCCCGGGCGTAATTGGTCTATCATGTCTTGCGTGACGACATTGCCCTGCTGGATGTCGATTTTGTAAACCCCGGGAAACGAGCAACCGGCGAGTGCGAGCAGTCCCACTAGGGTGAGGCTGGTTAGCAAGAGCTTGGTGTTTTGCATCGGTGGGCGACTTCCACTATCTTGGCTGGACAACGTAAACCCCGATCATACCCGTATTAAGAGAAGCTGCGAAGCAGCATCGGCGAGAAAGCTGACCATGGTTGAAAATAGCGAATTGCGCAAAGCCGGTCTCAAGGTGACCCTGCCTCGAGTCAAGATCCTTCAGATGCTCGACTCTACCGAGCAGCGTCACATGAGTGCAGAGGATGTCTACAAGGCGCTGATGGAGGCTGGCGAGGATGTAGGCCTGGCCACCGTCTATCGCGTGCTGACCCAGTTCGAGGCGGCGGGTCTGGTGGTTCGCCACAACTTCGACGGCGGTCATGCAGTGTTCGAGCTGGCCGATGGCGGTCACCACGACCACATGGTGAACGTGGATACCAGTGAAGTCATCGAATTCATGGATGCCGAAATCGAGAAGCGCCAGCGCGAAATCGTGGCCGAGCATGGCTTCGAGCTGGTGGACCACAATCTGGTCCTGTATGTGCGTAAGAAGAAGTAACGGTTTTTCGTTATGGATAGCAAAGGCGACCTTCGGGTCGCCTTTGTGCTTTCTGGGGCTGAAAGATGTGTTGTCCGTGCCGGCCTCTTCGCGGGCGCGCCCGCTCCCACAGGTACACCTCAGGTTTCAGATCCTGTGATCACCCAGTGGGAGCGGGCGTGCCCGCGAATCGTCCTGGAAAAGCAAGGCTCAGGCCTTGCCGCTCACCACCATCTTGCGTGCATGGGCCAGGGACTCCTTGGTCAGGTCGATCCCGCCGAGCATCCGCGCCACTTCTTCCACGCGCTCACGCTTGCCAAGGCTAGCCACGGCGGTGTGGGTGGTGTCGCTGTTGCGCACCTTGTGCACGAACAAATGGTGATGCCCCTGCGCCGCCACCTGCGGCAGGTGGGTCACGGTCAGTACCTGGCCGCGTTCGCCCAGGCGCCGCAGCAGTTGGCCGACGATTTCTGCCGTTGGCCCGCCAATGCCCACGTCGACTTCGTCGAACACCAGGGTAGGAATGCGCGAGGTCTGCGCGGTAATGACCTGGATCGCCAGGCTGATACGCGACAGTTCGCCACCCGACGCCACCTTCGCCAGGGCCTTGAGCGGCTGGCCAGGGTTGGCACTGACCAGCAGTTCGATCTGCTCCAGGCCATGGGGTGACAGTTCGGTGCCTTCGTTCGCTGTCAGTTCGATGCAGAAGCGCCCGCCAGGCATGCCCAGGCGCTGGATTTCCTGCTCCACCGCGCCTGCCAGCTGCTGCGCTGCTTGCTGGCGCAGGCCGCTGAGTTCGCGTGCCTTCTCTTTATAGTGCTGGGCGTAGGCGGCAAGCTCTTCGCCCAGCCGCTCGATCGACTCGTCACTGGCGTTAAGGCCTTCCAGCTCCTCCATCAGTTGCTGTTGCAGGTGGGGCAGTTCGGTGGGGTGCACCCGGTGTTTGCGCGCCAGGGTGTAGATGGTGTCCAGGCGCTCCTCCAGGGCTTGCAGGCGCATCGGGTCGGCGTCGAAGTTGTCGAGGAAGCGGTTGAGTTCGCCCACGGCTTCCTCGACCTGAATCTGCGCGCTGGCGATCAGGTTGGCCGCTTCGCTCAGCGCCTTGGGCGAGTTGGTGGCGGCACCCAGGCGGTTGAGGCTGGAGGTGAGGGCGCTCAGCACATTGCCCGAATCACTCTCGCTGCACTGGTCGATGACCTGGCGGCAGATGCCGAACAGGGCTTCGGCGCTGGTCAGGTTCTTGTGTTCCTGCTCCAGCTGCTCCAGTTCGTGCTCGCCCAGGCCGAGGTTGTCCAGTTCTTCCAACTGGTAACTGAGCAACTGGTGGCGGGCGCGCTGCTCGTCGCCCGAGTTGGACAGGCGCTCCAGCTCCAGGCGGGTCTGGTTCCAGCGCTTGGCTGCAAGCTGTACCTGGCGGGCCAGGTCGACGGCGCCGGCATACTCGTCAAGCAGGCGACGGTGGGTGTCGGTCTTGAGCAGGGACTGGTGCTCGTGCTGGCTGTGGATATCGATCAGCAGTTCGCCCAGCGCCTTGAGGTCGCCGAGGGGGCAGGGCGTGCCGTTGATGTAACCGCGGCTGCGGCCTTCGGCGGTGATCACCCGGCGCAAGATGCACAGGCCTTCGTTGTCCAGGTCGCGCTCGGCCAGCCAGGCGTGCGCTTCGGGAATGTCCACCAGGTCGAAGGTGGCCAGGATGTCCGCCTTGTCGGTGCCGGGGCGCACCACGCCGCTGTCGGCACGGTCGCCCAGGGCAAGGCCGAGGGCGTCGAGCATGATCGATTTGCCGGCGCCGGTCTCGCCAGTGATGACGGACATGCCACGGGCGATTTCGAGGTCGAGGTGCTCGACGATGGCGTAGTTGTGAATGGACAGGTGCACCAGCATGGGGTCGGCTCCCGGAAATCAGGTCTGGTTATTTATACAGTACTTTTTTCGGGCCTGCCAATGCCCCTTCGCAGATTCTGTTGCAGCCTTGAAAACCACCTTGCCCCTTGAACCTGGTTTTTCCGGCCCCATATAGCCGACATCCAAGGCGAGCCTGGCTCGCAGTCCACAAAATTGCGCAGGAGAGACCCCATGGCTGATGAGCAGCTGAACGAGAAAGACCTTAACGTGGAAGAAACCGGTGCAGGCAATGCAGCTGATACCCGTGTTCTGGAGCTCGAGGAACAGCTGGCCGCAGCCAAGGACCAGGCGCTGCGCGCCGTTGCCGACCTGCAGAACGTACGCCGTCGTGCCGAGCAGGATGTGGAGAAAGCCCACAAGTTCGCCCTGGAGAAGTTCTCCAGCGACTTGCTGCCGGTGATCGACAGCCTGGAACTGGCCCTGGCTCACTCCAGTGCCGACGATGAGCACGTCAAGCAGATCCGCGAGGGTGTCGAGCTGACCCTGAAGATGTTCCAGGACACCCTCAAGCGCTACAACCTTGAAGCCGTCGACCCGCACGGCCAGCCGTTCAACCCTGAGCACCACCAGGCCATGGCCATGCAGGAAAACGCCGAGGTCGAGCCAAACAGCGTGTTGAACGTGTTCCAGAAGGGTTACCTGCTGAACGGCCGCCTGCTGCGCCCCGCCATGGTGGTGGTCAGCAAAGCGCCGAGCGCGGCGCAACCCTCGATCAATGAAAAGGCTTGAAATCCTTCGGGGCATCCCCATCTAGGTGTCAAGCCTTCAAGTATTACCGCAGTTGGCCAAAGTAGTCGCTGCTACCAAATTCAAGTTTCGGGAGAGTTAACATGGGTAAAATCATCGGTATCGACCTGGGGACCACCAACTCGTGCGTCTCCATTCTGGAAAACGGTAACGTCAAAGTCATCGAAAACGCCGAAGGTGCGCGTACTACCCCTTCGATCGTGGCCTACGCCAACGATGGCGAAATCCTGGTTGGCCAGTCGGCCAAGCGCCAGGCGGTCACCAACCCGCACAACACCCTGTTCGCAGTGAAGCGCCTGATTGGCCGCCGCTTCGAAGAAGATGTCGTGCAGAAAGACATCAAGCTGGTGCCGTACAAGATCGTCAAGGCGAACAACGGTGACGCCTGGGTCGAGGCTGCTGGCAAGGAAATGGCTCCGCCGCAGATCAGCGCCGAAGTCCTGAAGAAAATGAAGAAGACCGCCGAAGACTACCTCGGCGAGCCAGTCACCGAAGCGGTCATCACCGTTCCGGCCTACTTCAACGACAGCCAGCGTCAGGCTACCAAAGACGCCGGCCGCATCGCTGGCCTGGACGTAAAACGCATCATCAACGAGCCGACTGCCGCTGCACTGGCTTACGGTATGGACAAGGCCAAGGGCGACCACACCGTCATCGTTTATGACCTGGGTGGTGGTACCTTCGACGTTTCGGTCATCGAAATCGCCGAAGTCGACGGTGAGCACCAGTTCGAAGTACTGGCTACCAACGGCGACACCTTCCTGGGTGGCGAAGACTTCGACATGCGCCTGATCGACTACCTTGTCGACGAGTTCAAGAAAGAGTCGGGCATGGACCTGAAGAACGATCCTCTGGCCCTGCAGCGTCTGAAAGAAGCCGCAGAAAAAGCCAAGATCGAGCTGTCGTCCGCTCAGTCGACCGACGTCAACCTGCCGTACATCACTGCAGATGCCACCGGTCCTAAGCACCTGAACGTGAAGATCTCCCGCGCCAAGCTGGAGTCGCTGGTCGAAGACCTGGTCAAGCGTACCATCGAGCCTTGCCGCATCGCCCTGAAAGACGCCGGCATCGACGCCAGCAAGATCGACGACGTGATCCTGGTCGGCGGTCAGACCCGTATGCCGCTGGTGCAGAAAGAAGTGGCCGACTTCTTCGGTAAAGAAGCGCGCAAGGACGTCAACCCGGACGAGGCCGTCGCCATGGGCGCTGCCATCCAAGGCGCGGTACTGGCCGGTGACGTGAAAGACGTCCTGCTGCTGGACGTAAGCCCGCTGACCCTGGGTATCGAAACCATGGGCGGCGTGATGACCGCGCTGATCGAGAAGAACACCACCATCCCGACCAAGAAGTCGCAGGTGTTCTCGACTGCCGACGACAACCAGAGCGCCGTGACCATTCACGTGCTGCAAGGTGAGCGTAAGCAGGCTGCGCAGAACAAGTCGCTGGGCAA
The DNA here is from genome assembly GCF_058795575.1 of Pseudomonas sp. GW823-FHT05G12. Taxonomy (NCBI): domain Bacteria; kingdom Pseudomonadati; phylum Pseudomonadota; class Gammaproteobacteria; order Pseudomonadales; family Pseudomonadaceae; genus Pseudomonas; species Pseudomonas sp. GW823-FHT05G12. The sequence continues at coordinate 5,218,506 of NZ_CM179501.1, read as the reverse complement.
GTTCGACCTGGCTGACATTCCGCCAGCACCGCGCGGCGTGCCGCAAATCGAAGTGACCTTCGACATCGACGCCAACGGCATCCTGCACGTAGGTGCGAAAGACAAGGCCACCGGCAAGACTCAGTCGATCGTGATCAAGGCCAACTCCGGCCTGTCGGACGAAGAGATCGAGCGCATGGTGCGTGACGCCGAGGCCAACGCCGAGGAAGACCGCAAGTTCGAAGAGCTGGCTGCTGCCCGTAACCAGGGTGACGCGCTGGTACACTCGACCCGCAAGATGGTCGCTGATGCAGGTGACAAGGTTACCGCTGAAGAGAAAACCGCCATCGAGGCCGCCGTTGTTGCCCTGGAAGCCGCTGTCAAAGGCGACGACAAGGCTGCCATCGACGCCAAGGTTGAAGAGCTGTCCAAGGTCTCTGCCCCGGTTGCCCAGAAGATGTACGCCGAGCAGTCGGCTGAACAGCCTCAGGGTGGCGCGCAGCAGGCCGAGCCGGAAGCCAAGCACGATGACGTGGTTGACGCCGAGTTCGAAGAAGTGAAAGACAACAACAAGCAGTAATCCCTGCATGTTGTCGGCCGGTTCACCGTCGTTTGCCGGTGAGCTGGTAGGATGTCGCCGCGCGGGGGCTTGCTCCCGCGTTGGCGTATCTGGAATTCGAGAATTTTTACAGCATCTGTCAGCGGCTCTTGAGGGTCGCACGCGGGTGCTGATGGCGTGGCGCAGATGCCACACGCCCAACAAGGTGCAAATGACCTATGTCCAAGCGTGATTATTATGAGGTCCTGGGTGTCGAGCGCGGCGCCACTGAAGCGGACCTCAAGAAGGCTTACCGCCGTTTGGCGATGAAGTACCACCCGGACCGCAACCCGGGCGATAAAGAATCGGAAGACAAGTTCAAGGAGGCCAACGAGGCCTACGAAGTGCTGTCGGACGCGAGCAAGCGTGCGGCCTTCGACCAGTATGGCCATGCAGGTGTCGACCCAAGCATGGGTGGCGGTGGTGCCGGCTTTGGTGGTGCCAACTTCTCCGACATCTTCGGCGATGTGTTCAGCGACTTCTTCGGCGGCGGTGGTCGCGGTGGCGGTCGAGGCGGTGCCCAGCGCGGCAGCGACCTGCGCTACACCCTGGAGCTGAACCTGGAAGAAGCGGTGCGTGGCACCACGGTCAGCATCCGCGTGCCCACCCTGGTCAACTGCAAGCCTTGCGACGGTTCCGGTGCCAAGAAGGGCTCGACCCCGTCGACCTGCCCGACCTGTGGCGGCATCGGCCAGGTACGCATGCAGCAAGGCTTCTTCTCGGTGCAGCAAACCTGCCCGCGCTGCCATGGCCAAGGCAAGATCATTACCGACCCGTGCACTTCGTGCCATGGTGAAGGTCGTGTCGAGGAATACAAGACGCTGTCGGTCAAGGTGCCGGCAGGTGTCGATACCGGCGACCGTATCCGTCTGTCGGGTGAGGGCGAGGCCGGTACTCATGGTGGCCCGACTGGCGATCTGTACGTGGTGATCAGCGTGCGTGAGCACGAGATTTTCCAGCGCGACGGCAAGCATTTGTACTGTGAAGTGCCGATCAGCTACACCGATGCTGCCCTGGGTGGCGAGCTGGAAGTGCCGACCCTGGATGGTCGCGTGAAGCTGAAGATTCCGGAAGGCACCCAGACTGGTAAGCAGTTCCGTCTGCGTGGCAAGGGCGTTGCCCCGGTGCGTGGTGGTGGTGCGGGTGACCTGCTGTGCCGTGTGGCCGTAGAAACCCCGGTCAATCTCAGTCGCCGTCAGCGCGAGCTGCTCGAAGAGCTGCGTGATTCGCTGGAAGGTGACAGTTCCCACTCGCCCAAGGCCAGCGGCTGGTTCGATGGTGTGAAGCGCTTCTTCGGCGATCTCTGACAAGGAACAGGTTATGCGACGTATTGCAGTGATGGGCGCGGCGGGGCGGATGGGCAAAACCCTCATCGAAGCCGTGCAACAAACCCCGGGCGCGGGGCTGACTGCGGCGATCGATCGCCCTGACAGCTCGTTGGTCGGGGCTGATGCCGGAGAGCTGGCGGCACTTGGCCGAATTGGCGTGCTGTTGTCCGACGACCTGGCCAAGGTTGCCGACGAGTTCGATGTGCTGATCGATTTCACTCACCCCTCGGTGACCCTGAAAAACCTCGCGTTCTGCCGCAAGCACGGCAAGGCGATGATCATCGGCACGACCGGTTTTACAGTCGAAGAGAAGCAGTTGTTGGCGGAGGCCGGCAAGGACATTCCAATCGTGTTCGCCGCCAACTTCAGCGTGGGTGTCAACCTTAGCCTCAAGCTGCTGGATATGGCTGCGCGGGTGCTGGGCGATGATGTCGATATCGAAATCATCGAGGCGCACCACCGGCACAAGGTCGATGCGCCGTCGGGTACTGCACTGCGCATGGGTGAAGTGGTTGCCAATGCGCTGGGCCGTGATCTGCAGGAAGTGGCCGTGTATGGCCGTGAAGGGCAAACCGGCGCGCGTGATCGCAAAACCATCGGTTTCGCCACCGTGCGTGCCGGCGATGTGGTGGGCGATCACACCGTGTTGTTCGCTGCCGAAGGCGAGCGCCTGGAAATCACCCACAAGGCCTCCAGCCGCATGACCTTCGCCAAGGGTGCCGTGCGTGCGGCGCTGTGGCTGGACGGGCGTGAGCCGGGGCTGTACGACATGCAGGATGTGCTTGAGCTGCGTTAAGCCGTGAGTGTGGTGTGGGCTTCTTCGCGGGCTTGCCCGCTCCCACAGGTGCGGCGTTGCTCTTGGGCTGGTGCGATCCCTGTGGAAGCGCACCAGCCCGCGTAGAAGCCAACACAGATGTCAGTCTGTCGCATTGATGTGTTTTAGAGACACATCCACGGTAGACCGAAAACACACTTTTCTGTAAGCTACAGCTTTAGTGTGTCCACTAAAAGCGCGCAGCGAATTGAATTCAGCACATGAAAGCGGGGTGACGTGTCCATACGTCACTCCGCTTTTTTGCAACCTGCGATCGCCCTTTCATGCTTGATTTACGGGAGGTCTTCTTGACAAAGCCAGCCATACTCGCCCTTGCCGACGGCAGTATTTTCCGCGGTGAAGCCATCGGTGCCGACGGTCAGACCGTTGGTGAGGTGGTATTCAACACCGCTATGACCGGCTACCAGGAAATCCTTACAGACCCTTCCTACGCGCAGCAAATCGTTACCCTGACCTACCCGCACATCGGCAACACCGGTACTACCCCGGAAGACGCCGAGTCGAACCGCGTCTGGTCCGCAGGCCTGGTCATCCGTGACCTGCCGCTGCTGGCCAGCAACTGGCGTAATACCCAGTCGCTGCCTGAGTACCTCAAGGCCAACAACGTCGTCGCCATCGCCGGCATCGACACCCGTCGCCTTACCCGTATCCTGCGTGAAAAGGGCGCCCAGAACGGCTGCATTCTGGCGGGTGACAACATCAGCGAAGAAGCTGCCATCGCTGCTGCCCGCGGCTTCCCGGGCCTGAAGGGCATGGACCTGGCCAAGGTCGTCTCCACCAAGGAACGTTACGAGTGGCGCTCCAGTGTGTGGGAGCTGAAAACCGACAGCCACCCGACCATCGACGCTGCCGACCTGCCGTACCACGTGGTTGCCTTCGACTATGGCGTCAAGCTGAACATCCTGCGCATGCTGGTGGCCCGCGGCTGCCGCGTGACCGTGGTACCAGCCCAGACCCCGGCCAGCGAAGTGCTGGCACTCAACCCGGACGGCGTGTTCCTGTCCAACGGCCCTGGTGACCCTGAGCCGTGCGACTACGCGATCCAGGCGATCAAGGAAATCCTCGAAACCGAGATTCCGGTATTCGGCATCTGCCTCGGCCACCAGCTGCTGGCCCTGGCTTCCGGCGCCAAGACCGTGAAAATGGGCCACGGCCACCACGGTGCCAACCACCCGGTCCAGGACCTGGATACCGGTGTGGTCATGATCACCAGCCAGAACCACGGCTTCGCCGTTGACGAGGCGACCCTGCCGGGTAACGTTCGCGCCATTCACAAGTCGCTGTTCGACGGCACCCTGCAGGGTATCGAGCGTACCGACAAGAGCGCGTTCAGCTTCCAGGGCCACCCTGAAGCGAGCCCGGGCCCGACCGACGTCGCGCCTCTGTTCGATCGTTTCACCGATGCCATGGCCAAGCGCCGCTGAGCATCCTGCTTCAAGGCCCCGGGCCGGCACCTGCCGCGCCCGGCAGCGCCTGACCCAGATTGTTCAAAGCGGCTTGCCGACTGACCCCGGATTTGAGTGACCACCATGCCAAAACGTACAGACATCAAAAGCATCCTGATTCTCGGCGCTGGCCCGATCGTGATCGGCCAGGCCTGCGAATTCGACTACTCCGGCGCCCAGGCCTGTAAAGCCCTGCGCGAGGAAGGTTTCCGCGTCATCCTGGTGAACTCCAACCCAGCCACCATCATGACCGACCCGGCCATGGCCGACGCCACCTACATCGAGCCGATCAAGTGGCAATCGGTGGCCAAGATCATCGAGAAAGAGCGCCCGGACGCCGTCCTGCCGACCATGGGTGGCCAGACCGCCCTGAACTGCGCCCTGGACCTGGAGCGCCACGGCGTTCTGGAGAAGTTCGGCGTGGAGATGATCGGTGCCAACGCTGACACCATCGACAAGGCCGAAGACCGTTCGCGCTTCGACAAGGCCATGAAGGACATCGGCCTGGAGTGCCCGCGCTCCGGTATCGCCCACAGCATGGAAGAGGCCAATGCGGTCCTCGAGAAGCTCGGCTTCCCATGCATCATTCGCCCGTCGTTCACCATGGGCGGCACCGGCGGCGGTATCGCTTACAACCGTGAAGAGTTCGAAGAAATCTGCACCCGTGGTCTGGACCTGTCGCCGACCAAAGAGCTGCTGATCGACGAATCGCTGATCGGCTGGAAGGAATACGAGATGGAGGTGGTCCGCGACAAGAAGGACAACTGCATCATCGTCTGCTCGATCGAAAACTTCGACCCGATGGGTGTGCACACCGGTGACTCGATCACTGTTGCCCCGGCGCAGACCCTGACCGACAAGGAATACCAGATCATGCGCAACGCCTCGCTGGCGGTGCTGCGTGAAATCGGTGTGGAAACCGGCGGTTCCAACGTCCAGTTCGGCATTTGCCCGAACACCGGCCGCATGGTCGTCATCGAGATGAACCCGCGCGTGTCGCGTTCGTCCGCCCTGGCTTCCAAGGCCACCGGCTTCCCGATCGCCAAGATCGCCGCCAAGCTGGCCATTGGTTACACCCTCGACGAGCTGCAGAACGACATCACTGGCGGTCGCACCCCGGCGTCCTTCGAGCCGTCGATCGACTACGTCGTCACCAAGCTGCCACGCTTCGCCTTCGAGAAATTCCCGAAAGCCGACGCCCGCCTGACCACCCAGATGAAATCCGTGGGTGAAGTCATGGCCATCGGCCGTACTTTCCAGGAATCCCTGCAGAAAGCCCTGCGCGGCCTGGAAGTCGGCGCCTGCGGCCTCGACCCGAAAGTCGACCTGGCCAGCCCGGAAGCCGCCAGCATCCTCAAGCGCGAACTGACCGTGCCGGGTGCCGAGCGTATCTGGTATGTGGCTGACGCCATGCGTTCGGGCATGACCTGCGAAGAAATCTTCAATCTGACCGGCATCGACATGTGGTTCCTGGTGCAGATGGAAGACCTGATCAAGGAAGAAGAGAAGGTCAAGACCCTGGCCCTGTCGGCAATCGACAAGGACTACATGCTGCGCCTCAAGCGCAAGGGCTTCTCGGACCAGCGCCTGGCAGTGCTGCTGGGTATCACCGACAAGAACCTGCGTCGCCACCGCCACAAGCTGGAAGTGTTCCCGGTGTACAAGCGCGTCGACACCTGCGCCGCCGAGTTCGCCACCGACACCGCCTACCTGTACTCCACCTACGAGGAAGAGTGCGAGGCCAATCCGTCGACCCGCGACAAGATCATGATCCTGGGTGGCGGCCCGAACCGTATCGGCCAAGGTATCGAGTTCGACTACTGCTGCGTACACGCCGCCCTGGCGCTGCGTGAAGACGGTTACGAGACCATCATGGTCAACTGCAACCCGGAAACCGTCTCCACCGACTACGACACTTCCGACCGCCTGTACTTCGAGCCGTTGACCCTGGAAGACGTGCTGGAAGTCTGCCGCGTCGAGAAGCCGAAGGGCGTGATCGTTCACTACGGCGGCCAGACCCCGCTGAAGCTGGCCCGCGCTCTGGAAGAAGCTGGCGTGCCGATCATCGGTACCAGCCCTGACGCCATCGACCGCGCCGAAGACCGTGAGCGCTTCCAGCAGATGGTTCAGCGCCTGAGCCTGCTGCAGCCGCCAAACGCCACCGTGCGCAGCGAAGAAGAAGCTATCCGTGCTGCGGGCAGCATCGGCTACCCGCTGGTCGTGCGTCCGTCCTACGTGCTGGGCGGCCGGGCCATGGAGATCGTCTACGAGCTGGACGAGCTCAAGCGCTACCTGCGTGAAGCGGTACAAGTGTCGAACGACAGCCCGGTACTGCTCGACCACTTCCTCAACTGCGCCATCGAGATGGACGTGGATGCGGTGTGCGACGGCACTGACGTGGTCATCGGCGCGATCATGCAGCACATCGAGCAGGCTGGCGTACACTCCGGCGACTCGGCGTGCTCGCTGCCACCTTACTCGCTGAGCAAGGAAGTGCAGGACGAAGTCCGCGTTCAGGTCAAGAAAATGGCGCTGGAGCTGGGCGTGGTCGGCCTGATGAACGTGCAGCTGGCCCTGCAGGGCGACAAGATCTACGTGATCGAAGTCAACCCGCGTGCCTCGCGTACCGTACCGTTCGTGTCCAAGTGCATCGGCACGTCCCTGGCGATGATCGCAGCCCGTGTCATGGCGGGTAAAACCCTGAAAGAGCTGGGTTTCACACAGGAAATCATCCCGAACTTCTACAGCGTGAAGGAAGCCGTCTTCCCGTTCGCCAAGTTCCCAGGGGTTGACCCGATCCTCGGCCCTGAGATGAAATCGACCGGTGAAGTCATGGGTGTCGGTGACAGCTTCGGTGAAGCCTTCGCCAAAGCCCAGATGGGGGCCAGCGAAGTGCTGCCGACTGGCGGTACCGCGTTCATCAGCGTGCGTGATGACGACAAGCCACAAGTGGCCGGCGTTGCCCGCGACCTGATCGCCCTGGGCTTCGAAGTGGTTGCCACTGCCGGCACCGCCAAGGTTATCGAGGCGGCTGGCCTGAAAGTGCGCCGTGTGAACAAAGTGACCGAAGGTCGCCCTCACGTGGTCGACATGATCAAGAACGACGAAGTGTCGCTGATCATCAACACCACCGAAGGTCGCCAGTCGATCGCCGACTCCTACTCGATTCGTCGCAATGCGCTGCAGCACAAGATTTACTGCACCACTACCATTGCGGCTGGTGAAGCCATCTGCGAAGCGCTGAAATTCGGTCCGGAAAAGACCGTTCGTCGCTTGCAGGATCTGCATGCAGGACTGAAAGCATGAGCATTACCAAATACCCGATGACCGTCCAGGGCGCTCGCGCCCTGGAAGAAGAGCACCTGTTCCTGAGCAAGACCGAGCGCCCGCGCCTGAGTCAGGCCATTGGTGAAGCGCGTGAGCTGGGTGACCTCAAGGAAAACGCCGAATACCATGCCGCCCGTGAGGAGCAGGGCATGGTCGAAGCGCGTATCCGTGATATCGAAGGCCGTCTGCAGAATTCGGTGGTCATCGATGTGACCACCATCCCTCACACCGGCAAGGTGATTTTCGGTACCACCGTGGTACTGGCCAACACCGAAACCGATGAAGAGGTGACCTACCAGATCGTTGGCGAGGATGAAGCTGACGTGAAGCAGGGCAAGCTGTCGAGCGGCGCACCCATTGCCCGTGCCATCATCGGCAAGGAAGAAGGTGATACTGTCGTCGTCAAGACGCCTAGTGGCACGGTCGAGTACGAGATTGTCGAAGTCAAGCACATCTGACCGACGCCTGCGGGCGCCATCCCTCGAGGGGATCCTCTGGCAACTGGCCCAGGTTTTTTGGGTCGGTGGCCTGTGGGTGTTCCATGTGGGGCTGGTGCCTGCGCTCAAGGTCAGTGGCCTGGCCCCGCTGCTGGTGCAGGATATCGCCGGGCAGATCGACCGCTGGTTGATCGGCGTGGCGTTGCTTGGCTTGTTGACCCAGCTGGCAGTGCTGGCGAGGGTGGACGGCCTGGCGGCCTGGTGGCGGCAGTTCCGCGGCCAGATGCTGTTGCTCGGCTTCGGGGCCTGCGTGGGGTATTACACCTTGCGCTACGGTATTTCCGTGGGCGAGCGCTGGCAGATGTTCTGCTTCCTGGTGCTGGGCTTTTCCGGCATCGTGCTGGTGGCCCAGCCGGTACCGGTCAGGGCGCGTTCACCGCGCCACTGATCGGAGCTACCGTTACTTGTAACGGTGGATGTTGGACAGCTGCTTGTTCGGCTGTGGGTTCTTGCGGTAGATCAGGGCTTTCTTGCCGATGGTCTGCACCAGCTCGGCACGGCCGGCCTTGCACAGCTCGGCGATGGTCTCGGCGCGTTCTTCGCGGTCTTCCGAGCGAATCTCGACCTTGATCAGCTCATGGTCGACCAGTGCGCGCTCCAGTTCGGCGATCACGCCTTCATTCAAACCGTTGCCAGCAACGATCAGGACCGGCTTCAGGTCATGACCAATGGACTTGTATTGCTTCTTCTGCTCGTTATTGAGCGGCATAATCTGACCCTTTCCGTCTGATTCTGTAAAATTGACCGGCATTTTACCCGAGGGCCACCGGCTCCGCCCAGTCAATCACGACGCATATCATCGAGGTGCCCCGTGGTACAACGTTCCAAAAGCAGCGCAAACTGGCTGCGAGAGCATTTCAACGACCCTTTTGTGAAGCAGGCGCAGAAGGATGGGTATCGCTCGCGTGCGAGCTACAAACTGCTGGAGATCCAGGAGAAGGACCGCCTTATCCGCCCAGGCATGAGCGTGATCGACCTCGGCGCGGCCCCTGGTGGCTGGTCCCAGGTGACCAGTCGTCTGATTGGTGGCCAGGGTCGCCTGATCGCTTCCGACATTCTGGAAATGGACTCGATCGCCGACGTGACCTTCATTCAGGGTGACTTCACCCACGACGAAGTGCTGCAGCGCATTCTCGAAGCGGTCGGCGATTCGCATGTAGACCTTGTGATTTCCGACATGGCCCCCAATATGAGTGGTACGCCCGCGGTGGACATTCCGCGTGCCATGTTCCTCTGCGAGCTGGCCCTCGATCTGGCGACCCGCGTACTCAAGCCCGGGGGCGACTTCCTGATCAAGATTTTCCAGGGCGAAGGTTTTGACGTGTACCTGAAGGACGTGCGCAGCAAGTTCGACAAGGTGCAAATGCGCAAGCCGTCGTCGTCACGGGACCGTTCCCGCGAGCAATACCTGTTGGGCAGGGGCTTCAAAGGGTAATGAAAGGTGTGAAGCGGGGTGGTCGATAGTTAATTCCAATCGGCCACTGCGTCAGGATCGTCCGAACTTCGTGTAGTCTAGCTTTCACAAAGGGTTACAGACGGTGCCTGCGGCTGCGTAGGTAATGTAGTAAGTTAGGGCGATGAATATCATGCGAGGCACGGCTGCGTCGTGCGCCGGCCTCAGAGGGTAGCTAATTGAACGACATGGCAAAGAATCTGATCCTGTGGTTGATCATCGCAGCTGTCCTGGTGACAGTGATGAACAACTTCTCCAGCCCTAACGAGCCGCAGACCCTCAACTACTCCGACTTCATCCAGCAGGTCAAGGATGGCAAGGTCGAGCGTGTGACCGTCGATGGCTACATCATTACTGGCAAGCGCACCGATGGCGACAACTTCAAGACTGTGCGCCCGGCCATCACCGACAATGGCCTGATCGGCGATCTGGTCGACAACCACGTGGTCGTTGAAGGCAAGCAGCCTGAGCAACAGAGCATCTGGACGCAGTTGCTGGTGGCAAGCTTCCCGATCCTGGTGATCATTGCCGTGTTCATGTTCTTCATGCGCCAGATGCAAGGTGGCGCGGGCGGCAAGGGCGGGCCGATGAGCTTCGGCAAGAGCAAGGCACGCCTGCTGTCCGAAGACCAGGTCAAGACCACGCTGGCTGACGTTGCGGGCTGCGACGAGGCCAAGGAAGAGGTTGGCGAGCTGGTCGAGTTCCTGCGCGATCCGGGCAAGTTCCAGCGCCTGGGTGGCCGTATCCCGCGCGGTGTGCTGATGGTCGGCCCACCCGGTACCGGTAAGACCCTGCTGGCCAAGGCCATCGCGGGCGAGGCGAAAGTACCGTTCTTCACCATTTCCGGTTCGGACTTCGTGGAAATGTTCGTGGGTGTCGGTGCCAGCCGTGTGCGCGACATGTTCGAGCAGGCCAAGAAGCACGCCCCGTGCATCATCTTCATCGACGAAATCGACGCCGTTGGTCGCCATCGTGGCGCCGGCATGGGCGGCGGTCACGACGAGCGGGAGCAAACCCTCAACCAGTTGCTGGTGGAGATGGACGGCTTCGAGATGAACGATGGCATCATCGTCATCGCCGCCACCAACCGTCCGGATGTGCTCGACCCTGCGCTGCTGCGCCCCGGCCGCTTCGACCGCCAGGTTGTGGTTGGCCTGCCGGACATTCGTGGTCGTGAGCAGATCCTCAAGGTGCACATGCGCAAGGTGCCGATCGGCGAGAACGTCAACCCGGCGGTCATCGCGCGGGGCACCCCAGGCTTCTCCGGTGCCGACCTGGCCAACCTGGTCAACGAGGCTTCGCTGTTTGCCGCGCGTTCCAACAAGCGCCTGGTCGAAATGAAAGAGTTCGAGCTGGCCAAGGACAAGATCATGATGGGCGCCGAGCGCAAGACCATGGTCATGTCCGAAAAGGAAAAGAGAAACACTGCCTATCACGAGGCCGGCCACGCCATTGTCGGTCGCCTGGTGCCTGAGCACGACCCGGTCTACAAGGTTTCGATCATCCCGCGTGGTCGTGCCTTGGGTGTGACCATGTTCCTGCCGGAAGAAGACCGCTACAGCCTCTCCAAGCGTGCGCTGATCAGCCAGATCTGCTCGCTGTATGGCGGCCGTATCGCCGAGGAGATGACCTTGGGCTTCGATGGCGTGACCACTGGCGCGTCCAACGACATCATGCGCGCCAGCCAGCTCGCTCGTAACATGGTGACCAAGTGGGGCCTGTCCGAGAAGCTCGGCCCGCTGATGTATGCAGAGGAAGAGGGCGAGGTGTTCCTCGGCCGCAGTGCCGGTAGCCAGCATGCCAGCGTGTCCGGCGAGACTGCCAAATTGATCGACTCCGAGGTGCGCAGCATCATCGATCAGTGCTATGCCACTGCCAAGCAGTTGCTGATCGACAACCGCGACAAGCTCGAGGCGATGACCGAAGCGCTGATGAAGTACGAGACCATCGATGCCGATCAGATTGACGACATCATGGCTGGGCGCACACCACGTGAGCCACGTGATTGGGACGATGACAAGCACTCGGGCACGCCTGCGGCCCAGGATGAGCGTCCGGAATCGCCAATCGGCGGCCCAGCGGCTGAACACTAAGGGCATCTATGAGCTCAGTGCAGTACCCCACCCGGTTGCCTTGCGGCAACCGGGTTCTTGATTTGTCGCATACCCATGTCATGGGTATTCTCAATATCACCCCCGATTCCTTCTCCGATGGCGGTCGTTTCAGTCAGCGCGACGAGGCCCTGCGCCACGCCGAAGCGATGGTTGCCGCCGGCGCAACGCTGATCGACATCGGTGGCGAGTCCACGCGCCCGGGTGCGCGTGCAGTCTCGGTGACCGAGGAGCTGGAGCGTGTGGCGCCAATGGTCGAGGCCATCAATAGTCGCCTCGACGTGGTCATTTCGGTCGATACCTCCACGCCTGCTGTCATGCGTGAAGCCGCGCGCCTGGGGGCCGGGCTGATCAACGACGTGCGGGCCCTGGAGCGCGATGGCGCCCTGGACGCTGCGGCGGATACCGGTCTGCCGGTGTGCCTCATGCACATGCGTGGCGAGCCAGGCAACATGCAGGACGATCCGCAGTACCAGGACGTGACCGCCGACGTCACCCGTTATCTTGAACAGCGGATGGCCGCCTGCGCAGCAGCGGGCATCGACGCTGATAGAATCATCCTTGACCCAGGCTTCGGTTTCGCCAAGACACTGGCGCACAATCTGAGCCTGTTCAAGCACATGGAAGCGCTCTATCGCCTTGGGCGCCCACTGCTGGTGGGCGTTTCACGAAAGAGCATGATCGGCCTGACGCTGGAACGTCCGGTCGGCGAGCGCTTGTACGGCAGCCTTGCGCTGGCGGCGTTGGCCATGACCAAAGGGGCGAGCATCCTTCGGGTACATGACGTGGCCGAAACCGTTGATGTGGTACGCATGATCGCTGCGGTGCAAAACGCCGAATAAGAACATTGGAGTCCCTATGAGCAGAAAATACTTTGGTACCGACGGCATTCGTGGCCGCGTCGGCGAATACCCGATCACGCCTGACTTCATGCTGAAGCTTGGCTGGGCGGCCGGCATGGCCTTCCGCAAGCAAGGCCATTGCCGCGTGCTGGTAGGCAAGGACACGCGTATCTCCGGCTACATGTTCGAGTCCGCACTCGAAGCCGGCCTGTCCGCGGCAGGTGCCGATGTGATGCTGCTCGGGCCGATGCCGACACCGGCCATCGCCTACCTCACGCGTACCTTCCACGCCGAAGCCGGCATCGTCATCAGTGCCTCGCACAACCCGCACGATGACAACGGCATCAAGTTCTTCTCGGGTCAGGGCACCAAGCTGCCGGACGAGGTCGAGCTGATGATCGAAGAGCTGCTCGACCAACCGATGACCGTTGTCGAGTCGGGCAAGCTGGGCAAGGTTTCGCGTATCAACGATGCCGCCGGCCGCTACATCGAATTCTGCAAGAGCAGCGTGCCGAGCAGCACCAGCTTCGAAGGCCTCAAGCTGGTGGTCGACTGCGCCCATGGTGCTACCTACAAGGTTGCGCCCAGCGTATTCCGTGAGCTGGGTGCCGACGTGACCGTGCTGCATGCGCAACCGGACGGCCTGAACATCAACGAAGGTTGCGGCTCGACACACATCGAATCGCTGCAGGCCGCTGTACTGGTCGGGCATGCCGATCTCGGCATTGCCTTTGACGGTGACGGCGATCGCGTGCTGATGGTCGACCACACGGGCGCCATCGTCGACGGTGACGAGCTGCTGTTCATCATTGCTCGCGACCTGCAGGAACAGGGCAAGCTGCAAGGCGGGGTGGTCGGTACGCTGATGAGTAACCTGGGCCTGGAGCTGGCGCTCAAGGACCTGGACATCCCGTTTGTGCGGGCCAAGGTCGGCGACCGTTACGTCATGGCCGAGCTGTTGGAGCGTGAATGGCTGGTCGGCGGTGAAAACTCCGGTCACGTCGTGTGCTGCAACCACACCACAACGGGCGACGCGATCATTGCCGCGCTGCAGGTGTTGATGGCGCTCAAGCGCCGGGGCGAAACCCTGGCCCAGGCCCGTCAGGCCCTGCGCAAGTGCCCGCAGGTGCTGATCAATGTGCGCTTTGGCGCCAGCAAGGTCGACCCGCTGGAGCACCCCGCCGTCAAGGAAGCCAGTGCCAAGGTCACCGAAGCGCTGGCGGGGCGGGGGCGTGTGCTGTTGCGCAAGTCCGGTACCGAGCCGTTGGTGCGGGTCATGGTTGAGGGCGAGGACGAAAGCCAGGTGCGGGCCCATGCTGAAGCGCTGGCCAAACTGGTCGGCGAAGTTTGTGTCTGAAGGCGCTTGCCAGCGCAGATCTGGTTGGGTAAGATCTGCGCCCACTTTGACCGACGAGGTAAAGCATGCGTCGCCCTATGGTAGCTGGTAACTGGAAAATGCACGGTACCCGCGCTAGCGTCGCTGAGCTGACCAAAGGCTTGAGTAATCTCGCCTTGCCGAGCGGAGTGGAAGTCGCCGTATTTCCACCGGCCTTGTTCATCAATCAGGTGATTGATGGCCTGGCAGGTAAAGAAATTACTGTCGGCGCACAGAATTCTGCTGTACAACCCGAACAGGGTGCGCTGACCGGGGAAGTTGCTCCCGAGCAGCTGGTTGAAGCAGGTTGCAAGTTGGTGTTGATTGGCCATTCGGAGCGTCGCCAGATTATTGGTGAAACCGACGAAGTGCTCAATCGCAAGTTTGCAGCAGCCCAGGCCAAAGGCTTGAAGCCAGTGCTTTGCATAGGGGAAACCCTTGAGGAGCGCGAGGCTGGCAAGACGCTCGAAGTTGTCGGGCGTCAACTAAGCAGTATCATCGAAGCATTCGGTGTTAAGGCTTTTGCCGATGCAGTAATTGCCTATGAGCCTGTATGGGCCATCGGTACGGGCCTTACGGCCACGCCACAGCAGGCCCAGGATGTGCACGCCGCCATCCGCGGCCAGTTGGCGGCAGAAGATGCTGAAGTGGCTGCGAAGGTGCAGTTGCTATACGGCGGCAGCGTGAAGGCGGCCAATGCGGCCGAACTGTTCGGCATGCCGGATATCGATGGGGGTCTCATTGGTGGGGCTTCCCTGAACGCAGACGAATTCGGTGCAATTTGTCGCGCCGCAGGAAACTGAACAAATGCTGGAAACAGTCATCGTTGTTTTTCATCTGTTGGCAGCGCTGTCGCTTGTAGTGCTGGTTCTGTTGCAACAGGGTAAAGGTGCTGAAGCAGGTGCATCTTTCGGCGCGGGGGCCTCAAACACCGTGTTCGGGAGCCAAGGCTCTGCAACGTTCCTAAGTAAATTAACTGCTATACTCGCTGCCACTTTCTTTTTGACAGCACTTGGGTTAGGATACTTCGCGAAGCAACAAGCTCACCAGCTTAGCCAAGCAGGTCTTCCAGATCCAGCAGTGCTAGAAGTGAAAGAGCCGCAAAAACCGGCAGTTAATGATGATGTACCGGTGCTCCAACAGCAGAAGAGCGAAACCACCAATAATACGGGTGATGTACCTCCTCCGGCTCAAGAGCAGAAGTAACGGGTTTCAAGTAGTAGTATTGCCGAGGTGGTGGAATTGGTAGACACGCAACCTTGAGGTGGTTGTGCCCATAGGGTGTAGGGGTTCGAGTCCCCTTCTCGGTACCAATTAAAGCTTGAGAGCCCGCTTTAGCGGGCTTTCTTGTAGGTGAATGTTTGGATTTGACCCTCAACAGGGTTCGGTCTTATACTTTTGCCCCAGCTTTGTCGCGGGGTGGAGCAGCTTGGTAGCTCGTCGGGCTCATAACCCGAAGGTCGTTGGTTCAAATCCAGCCCCCGCAACCAGCTTCAGCGGAGCCCCTTTTCAGGGGCTTTTTGCTAACCGAACAGTTTCGGCGTCGTTGTCCTACGGCGCTTTCAGGGATGGGCGCTTCGCCCATTTTTTATTTGCACAGCATGCACGAGGGGGTTCAGGTGTCGAGCAAGCTAGAACAGTTGCAGGCCTTGTTGGCCCCGGTTGTCGAGGGTCTGGGCTATCAGTGCTGGGGGATCGAATACGTTTCCCAGGGTAAGCATTCGGTACTGCGCATCTACATCGACAAGGAAGGCGGTATTCTGGTGGACGACTGCGAAGCAGTCAGCCGTCAGGCCAGCGCAATCCTCGATGTGGAAGATCCAATCAGCAGTGAGTACACCCTCGAGGTGTCTTCTCCAGGCATGGATCGCCCACTGTTCACGCTGGAACAGTTTGCCTCGCATGCCGGCGAACAAGTGAAGATCAAGCTGCGCTCACCCTTCGAGGGTCGTCGTAACTTCCAGGGCCTTCTCCGCGGTGTGGAGGAGCAGGATGTGGTGGTCCAGGTGGACAACCAGGAGTTCCTGTTACCGATCGACTCGATCGACAAGGCCAATATTATTCCCAGTTTTGACTGAGACGTGCCGGGCCCGGCGGACTATCCGGGCCCAATGGCTTGCGCAAGGCGAGGCGTACGATGAGCAAAGAAGTACTGCTGGTTGTTGAATCGGTATCCAACGAAAAAGGTGTACCGCCCGGCGTCATTTTCGAAGCGCTGGAAGTGGCCCTGGCCACTGCAACCAAAAAACGTTTTGAAGACGAAGTCGACCTACGTGTGGAAATCAACCGCCACACCGGTAGCTACGAGACTTTCCGTCGCTGGACCGTGGTCGACGAAGCCGATCTTGATGATCCGGCGATCGAGACCTGGCTGGACAAGATCAAGGACACCCACCCTGAAGCCAAGGTTGGTGACGTGATCGAAGAGAAGATCGAGTCCATCGAGTTCGGTCGTATTGCCGCCCAGACCGCCAAGCAGGTCATCGTGCAGAAGGTCCGTGAGGCCGAACGTGCCCAGGTGGTCGATGCCTACCGTGAGCGCGTTGGCGAGATCATCTCCGGTACCGTAAAGAAGGTTACCCGCGACAACGTCATCGTTGACCTGGGCAACAACGCCGAGGCCTTGCTGGCTCGCGAAGACATCATTCCGCGCGAAACCTTCCGTGTTGGCGTGCGCCTGCGTGCGCTGCTCAAGGAAATTCGCACCGAAAACCGTGGCCCACAGCTGATTCTGTCGCGCACCGCGCCGCAGATGCTGATCGAGCTTTTCCGCATTGAAGTGCCGGAAATTGCCGAGGGCCTCATCGAAGTCATGGCTGCTTCCCGTGATCCGGGTTCGCGAGCCAAGATTGCCGTCCGCTCCAAGGACAAGCGTATCGATCCGCAAGGTGCCTGTATCGGCATGCGTGGTTCGCGCGTCCAGGCCGTATCCGGGGAGCTGGGTGGTGAGCGTGTGGATATCGTCCTGTGGGACGATAACCCGGCGCAGTTCGTCATCAACGCCATGTCGCCGGCTGAAGTCGCGGCGATCATCGTTGATGAAGATGCCCATGCCATGGACATCGCCGTCGCCGAGGACAACCTGGCCCAGGCCATTGGCCGTGGCGGTCAGAACGTTCGCCTGGCCAGTCAGTTGACCGGCTGGACCCTGAACGTGATGACCGAGAAGGACATCCAGGCCAAGCAACAGGCCGAAACCGGTGACATCCTGCGCAATTTCATCGAGGAACTGGAAGTCGACGAGGAGCTGGCCCAAGTGCTGGTCGACGAAGGCTTCACCAGCCTTGAAGAAATTGCCTACGTACCGTTGGAAGAAATGCTCAACATCGATGGCTTTGACGAAGACATCGTCAATGAGCTCCGCGCTCGAGCCAAGGACCGTTTGTTGACCAAGGCCATCGCTACCGAAGAAAAACTGGCAGACGCCCACCCGGCCGAAGACCTGCTCTCCCTTGAGGGCATGGACAAAGACCTGGCGGCTGAACTGGCGGTGCGCGGCGTGGTTAACCGCGAAGACCTGGCCGAGCAGTCGATCGACGATCTGCTCGACATCGACGGCATCGACGAAGAGCGTGCCGGCAAGTTGATCATGGCCGCCCGAGCCCACTGGTTCGAGTAATTAGGCGCGGCCTGAGGAGAGAAGTGCATGACGCAAGTCACGGTGAAAGAACTGGCCCAAGAGGTCGAGGCACCGGTAGAGCGCCTGCTGCAGCAGATGCGTGAGGCAGGTCTGCCGCACACCGACGCCGGTCAGGTAGTGACCGACAATGAGAAGCAGACCTTGCTGACTCATTTGAAAAGCAGCCACAAGAGCAAGGCGGAAGAGCCGCGCAAGATTACCTTGCAGCGCAAAACCACCAGCACCCTGCGTGTCGCCGGTAGCAAGAGCATCAGCGTAGAAGTACGCAAGAAGAAAGTTTTCGTTCAGCGCAGCCCTGAAGAAATCCAGGCTGAGCAGAAGCGTGAGCTGGATGAGCGCCGCGCGGCTGAAAATGCCGCTCGCGACAAGGTCGAGGCCGAAGTTCGCCAGCGCAACGAAGAGCAGGCTCGCCGTCAGGCCGCCGGCTCCGCAGCCGCCGCCCCTGCGCCTGCTGCCAAGCCAGAGCCGGCTCCTGCCGCTGCTCCGGTCGCTGCTCCGGTCGCTGCTCCGGCCCCGGTAGTCGCAGACGCCCCGGCCTCTGAAGACGCCGCAGCCCGTGCTGCCGAGCGCAAGAAAGACGAGACCCGTCGCAACGAAAGCCGTACCCGTGATGACGACCGTCGTCGTGGCGAGGCACCTCGCGTGTCGATCAAGGTCAAGGTCAAGGAGAAGGAAAAGGCGCCGACTCCGCGTGCCGCTCCGCGCACTACCGACGAAGAGAGCGATGGCGCTCGTCGTGGTCGTGGTGGCAAGAGCAAGCTGAAAAAGCGTAATCAGCACGGCTTCCAGAACCCGACTGGCCCCGTCATCCGTGACGTGACCATCGGCGAGACCATCACGGTCTCCGAGCTGGCCAACCAGATGTCCGTCAAGGGCGCTGAAGTGGTCAAGTTCATGTTCAAGATGGGGACCCCGGTTACCATCAACCAGGTGCTCGACCAGGAAACCGCTCAGCTGATCGCCGAAGAGCTGGGCCACAAGGTCACTCTGGTCAGCGATACCGCCCTGGAAGACTCCCTGGCCGAATCGCTGAAGTTCGAAGGCCAGACCGAGTCGCGTGCGCCGGTGGTTACCGTCATGGGTCACGTTGACCATGGTAAGACCTCGCTGCTCGACTACATCCGTCGTGCCAAGGTTGCCGCTGGCGAAGCCGGTGGTATCACCCAGCACATCGGTGCCTACCACGTGGAAACCGACCGCGGCATGGTCACCTTCCTCGATACCCCAGGTCACGCTGCGTTTACCCAGATGCGTGCCCGTGGTGCCAAGGCGACCGACATTGTCATCCTGGTGGTGGCGGCGGACGACGGTGTGATGCCACAAACCCGCGAAGCCGTTCAGCATGCCAAGGCAGCCGGTGTTCCGCTGGTCGTTGCGGTGAACAAGATCGACAAGCCAGGTGCTGACCTCGATCGCATCCGTAACGAGCTGTCCGTCGAAGGCGTTACCTCTGAGGACTGGGGTGGTGACACGCCGTTCGTCAAGGTTTCGGCGAAGATGGGTACCGGTGTCGACGAGCTGCTCGAAGCCGTTCTGCTGCAGGCCGAGATCCTCGAACTGACCGCTACCCCAACCGCGCCAGGTCGTGGTGTGGTTGTCGAATCGCGCCTGGACAAGGGCCGTGGCCCGGTGGCGACCATCCTGGTTCAGGACGGTACCCTGCGTCAGGGCGACATGGTCCTGTGCGGTTCCAACTATGGCCGCGTTCGCGCCATGCTCGACGAGAACGGCAAGCCTGTGAAGGAAGCTGGCCCGTCGATCCCGGTCGAGATCCTCGGCCTGGACGGTACTCCGGAAGCCGGTGACGAGCTGTCCGTGGTTGCCGACGAGAAGAAAGCCCGTGAAGTTGCCCTGTTCCGTCAAGGCAAGTATCGCGAGGTCAAGCTGGCCCGTGCTCACGCCGGCAAGCTGGAAAACATCTTCGAGACCATGGGTCAGGAAGAGAAGAAAACCCTCAACATCGTTCTCAAGACCGATGTGCGTGGTTCTCTGGAAGCGCTGCAGGGTTCGCTCGGCGGCCTGGGCAACGACGAAGTGCAAGTGCGCGTGATTGGTGGTGGCGTCGGTGGTATCACCGAGAGCGATGCCAACCTGGCGCTGGCTTCGAATGCAGTACTGTTCGGCTTCAACGTGCGTGCCGATGCCGGTGCGCGCAAGATCGTCGAGCAGGAAGGTCTGGATATGCGTTATTACAACGTGATCTACGACATCATCGAAGACGTCAAGAAGGCCCTGACCGGCATGCTCGGCAGCGATGTTCGCGAGAACATCCTGGGTGTCGCCGAAGTGCGTGACGTGTTCCGTTCGCCGAAGTTCGGCGCCATCGCTGGCTGTATGGTCATCGAGGGTACCGTGTACCGCAACCGTCCGATTCGCGTACTGCGTGATGACGTTGTGATCTTCGAAGGCGAGCTGGAATCGCTGCGTCGCTTCAAGGACGATGCTTCCGAAGTCCGTTCTGGCATGGAGTGCGGTATTGGCGTCAAGAGCTACAACGACGTCAAGGTCGGCGACAAGATCGAAGTCTTCGAGAAAGTCCAGGTGGCTCGTACCCTTTAAGGGCGAGCGAGCCGCAAGCGCCTGCTACAGGGCGGCTTGCGGTACCTCTTCAGGTAGCGCCCGGTCAGGCATTCGTCTGTCCGGGCGTTTGCCGCTTTAAGTTACAGGTAGCAAGAATGGCCAAAGAATATAGCCGTACCCAACGTATTGGCGATCAGATGCAGCGCGAGCTGGCCGAGCTGATCCGTCGCGAAGTCAAGGATCCGCGTGTCGGTCTGGTGACTATCACCGCCGTGGACGTGAGCCGTGACCTGGGCCATGCCAAGGTGTTCATCACCGTCATGGGCGAGGAAACCCCGGATGCCGTGCAGCAGTCGCTCAAGGCATTGAATAGCGCCGCCAGCTTCCTTCGTCTGCACCTGGGGCGTTCGATGCAACTGCGCAGCGTGCCGCAGCTGCACTTCCATTTCGATGAAAGTGTCAGCCGTGGTGTGCACCTGTCGGCGCTGATCGAGCGTGCAGTGGCCGAAGACCGCCTGCACAAGGATGCCGACGAGTCGGACACCAAGGAGTAAGCGGTGGCCCAGGTCAAACGTATCCGCCGCAATGTCAGCGGCATCATCCTGCTCGACAAGCCGCTGGGCTTTACTTCCAATGCCGCCTTGCAGAAAGTGCGTTGGCTGCTGAACGCGGAAAAGGCCGGCCATACCGGTAGCCTCGACCCGCTGGCGACCGGCGTGTTGCCGCTGTGCTTCGGTGAAGCGACCAAGTTTTCGCAGTACTTGCTGGATTCCGACAAGGGCTACGAAACCGTCATGCAGATGGGGCAGACTACCAACACCGGCGATGCCGAGGGTGAGGTGCTGCAGACCCGCGACGTGACCGTTGGTCGCGCCGACATCGAAGCACTGCTGCCACGTTTTCGCGGCCCGATCAGCCAGATACCGCCTATGTACTCGGCGCTCAAGCGTGACGGCCAGCCGTTGTACAAGCTGGCACGTGCAGGAGAGGTAGTGGAGCGCGAGGCGCGTTCTGTTACTATTAACCGCTTGGAGTTGCTCGAGTGCGAAGGTACCCGTGCGCGGCTGAGCGTAGGATGCAGCAAAGGCACCTATATCCGCACGCTGGTGGAGGATATCGGTGAAGCCCTTGGTTGCGGCGCCTATGTCGCCGAGCTGCGCAGGACCCAGGCAGGGCCCTTTGCGCTGGCACAGACGGTCACCCTCGAGGAACTCGAACAGGCCCATGCCGAAGGTGGCAACGAAGCGCTCGACCGCTTCCTGATGCCATCGGACAGCGGGCTGCAGGACTGGCCGTTGGTCAGCCTGTCGGAACACAGTGCGTTCTACTGGCTGCATGGCCAGGCGGTACGCGCGCCGGACGCGCCACAATTTGGCATGGTTCGGGTACAGGATCACAATGCACGCTTCATCGGTATCGGTGAAGTGAGCGAAGACGGGCGCATTGCGCCGCGTCGGCTGATTCGGTCGGAATGACCGAAACCGCGGGGTCAGGAAGTTGCCGAGCCCCACGGCATCAAGGGTGGCTGTCAGTAGGCACGGTCACACCTTTTTTATTAATACAGGGATTTGTCCCTGGCCTATTGGACCCCGCATGCGGGATCCGTTATCAGGAGAAGCCAAATGGCCCTCAGCGTTGAAGAAAAAGCTCAGATCGTTGCCGAATATCAGCAAGCCGCCGGCGATACCGGTAGCCCGGAAGTGCAGGTTGCTCTGCTGACCGCCAACATCAACAAGCTGCAAGGCCACTTCAAGGCCAACGACAAAGACCACCACTCCCGTCGTGGTCTGATCCGTATGGTCAACCAGCGTCGTAAGCTGCTGGATTACCTGAAGGGCAAAGACACCACTCGTTACAGCGCCCTGATCGGTCGCCTGGGCCTGCGTCGCTAATAGCGGCCTGGTCAGTGGTGTGCGTGGGGTGTCGCAGGCTTCGGCAGGGCTGTTTTGCAGCGCTGCCGTTGGGCACTTCACGCGTATCTCCGAGGTTGGCAGCCTGGCAATGCTGAGCGGTTTTTCCGCTTGGTGCCAGGCTCCCAGCCTCGTGTTGTATCTGGACGGTCAATGGGGCCGATTCCCCGTTCTGCCCAAGAATTCGCAAGAAACCAGTTCCCCCAAGAGCCACTGAAAAAGGTAGGAAACCGTGAACCCGGTAATCAAGACTTTCCAGTTCGGTCAATCGACCGTCACTCTCGAAACGGGCCGTATTGCCCGTCAGGCAACCGGCGCCGTGCTGGTTACCGTCGACAACGACGTCACCGTGCTGGTGACTGTGGTAGGCGCCAAACAGGCTGATCCAGGCAAGGGTTTTTTCCCGCTGTCGGTTCACTACCAGGAAAAGACCTACGCCGCTGGCAAGATCCCAGGTGGCTTCTTCAAGCGTGAAGGCCGTCCTTCCGAGAAAGAGACGCTGACCTCGCGCCTGATCGACCGTCCGATCCGTCCGCTGTTCCCGGAAGGCTTCATGAACGAAGTGCAGGTCGTCTGCACCGTGGTTTCCACCAGCAAGAAGACCGACCCGGACATCGCTGCGATGATCGGTACCTCGGCTGCCCTGGCCATTTCCGGCATTCCGTTCGAAGGCCCGATCGGCGCTGCCCGCGTTGCCTTCCACGAAAGCACTGGCTACCTGCTGAACCCGACCTATGAGCAACTGGCTGCCTCGAGCCTGGACATGGTCGTTGCCGGTACCTCCGACGCTGTACTGATGGTTGAGTCGGAAGCTCAAGAGCTGACCGAAGACCAGATGCTGGGTGCCGTACTGTTCGCCCACGACGAATTCCAGGCTGTTATCCAGGCTGTCAAAGAGCTGGCTGCCGAAGCTGGCAAGCCGACTTGGGACTGGAAACCTGCCGTTGCCAACACCGAGCTGTTCAATGCTATCCGCGCCGAGTTCGGCGAAGCGGTTTCGCAGGGTTACACCATCACCGTCAAAGCCGACCGCTACGCGCGTCTGGGTGAGCTGCGTGACCAGGCGGTTGCCAAGTTCTCCGGTGAAGAAGGCCAGCCTTCGGCTTCCGAAGTAAAAGAGATCTTCGGCGAAATCGAATACCGCACCGTTCGCGAAAACATCGTCAACGGCAAGCCACGTATCGACGGCCGCGACACCAAGACTGTACGCCCGCTAAACATCGAAGTCGGTGTGCTGCCGAAAACTCACGGTTCGGCACTGTTCACCCGTGGCGAAACCCAGGCCCTGGTCGTTGCGACCCTGGGTACTGCCCGTGATGCCCAGCTGCTGGACACCCTCGAAGGCGAGAAGAAAGACCCCTTCATGCTGCACTACAACTTCCCACCGTTCTCGGTAGGTGAGTGTGGCCGCATGGGCGGTGCTGGCCGTCGCGAAATCGGCCACGGCCGTCTGGCCCGCCGTTCGGTTCAGGCCATGCTGCCTGCTGCTGACGTGTTCCCGTACACCATCCGCGTGGTTTCGGAAATCACCGAATCCAACGGTTCCAGCTCCATGGCTTCGGTCTGCGGTGCATCCCTGGCCCTGATGGACGCCGGTGTGCCGATGAAGGCGCCGGTTGCCGGTATCGCCATGGGCCTGGTCAAGGAAGGCGACAAGTTCGCAGTCCTGACTGACATCCTGGGTGACGAAGACCACCTGGGCGACATGGACTTCAAGGTAGCCGGTACCGCCAAGGGCGTCACCGCGCTGCAGATGGACATCAAGATCAACGGCATCACCGAAGAGATCATGGAAATCGCCCTGGGCCAAGCCCTGGAAGCGCGCCTGAACATCCTCGGCCAGATGAACCAGGTCATTGGCCAGTCGCGTACCGAACTGTCGGCCAACGCCCCGACCATGATCGCGATGAAGATCGACACCGACAAGATCCGCGACGTCATCGGTAAAGGCGGCGCCACCATTCGCGCCATCTGCGAAGAGACCAAGGCTTCGATCGACATCGAAGACGACGGCTCGATCAAGATCTTCGGCGAAACCAAGGAAGCGGCAGATGCTGCCAAGCAGCGCATCCTGGGCATCACCGCTGAGGCCGAGATCGGCAAGATCTACGTCGGCAAGGTTGAGCGCATTGTCGACTTCGGCGCCTTCGTCAACATCCTGCCTGGCAAGGACGGTTTGGTGCACATCTCCATGCTGAGCGATGCTCGCGTCGAGAAAGTCACCGACATCCTCAAGGAAGGCCAGGAAGTTGAAGTGCTGGTACTGGACGTGGACAACCGCGGCCGTATCAAGCTGTCGATCAAGGACGTCGCTGCGGCCAAGGCCTCGGGCGTCTAAGCGACCGTCACGCAATAGAGAAAGGGCCCTTCGGGGCCCTTTTTTCATGGGGACGGGAACCTTTTGCGGACTTGCATCTTGCATGCAGGTTTACCGCGCAGATTGCAAAATGCACGACCACCGAAGTGATGGATATTTGTTAACTCATTGATTTAAAAGGAAATAATAGAAGCGGCAAAGCTGGCACAGCCCCTGCAACTACCTTCATACCTGACGCCAGGACATACGGCGCAGACCTTTCGAAAAACAGGAGTGACCCACATGAAGAAGTTCGCCATTGCTGCCGCTACTGCTACCGCTCTGACCCTGACCATGGCTAACGGTGCATTCGCCGCTGAGCCAACCCAGGCTCCAGTCATGTTGGCGGCCAACACCGTCGACAACGCCAAGCAAGAAGGCTCCGACACTTGGATCACTACCAAGGTCAAAGCTGATCTGCTGACTGAAAAAGGCATCCCAGGCAGCGACATCAAAGTCGAGACCAGCCAAGGTGTTGTTTCGCTGTCTTCTGATGTGAAGGTTACCGAATCGCAGAAAGCAGAAGCGGTGCGCATTACCAAGAACATCAAAGGCGTCAAGAGCGTAATGTCTGACGGCCTGAAAGCCGAATAAGGAATGTCCCGTCGGCCAAATGGATTTGGCCACTTTCATCGAAGCCCTGGCCCGTGCCAGGGCTTTTTCTTGCGCTCAATACACCGGGTTGCGCGCGATCACATCGCTTTCGAAGCATTCCTGCTCAAGGATCAGAGGCTCCACCAATGGACGGCTGTCGCGAAAATGCGCGGTCTGGGTATGCGCGTCATACGCCGCATCATCGCGGTAGATTTCGTACAGGTAGATCACCTCCGGGTCGGCCCGGTCCTGCGACACATCGAACACCAGGCAGCCTGGCTCACTCGCCACGGAGGCTGCAGCATTGTCCTTGATTGCACTGAGGAAAGCTTCGGCGCATCCAGGCTTCACTCGGGTCTTGATGAACAGGCTATACACAAATCTCTCCTTTTGTTTTAAATTCAATAATGAATTGTATACAAAAATGGAGCTTCGCCAATGTCCGAATTGCCCGCCCGTCCTGGCCGCCTGAACGGCCTGCGCCATATCGCCCTGCTGGTGCCCAACCTTGAGGAATGTGAGCGTTTCTACGTCGATGTGCTGGGCATGGAAGTGCTGAACCGCGCCAATGAGGATCTGGTGTACCTCACCTGCGGTAACGACAACCTGTCATTGGGGCGTGGGGCAGGGGCGGCCAACGGGTTGCAGACCCTGGATCACTACGGGTTCATTGTCGACAGCGTGGAGGAGTTGGAAGCCTGGTACCAGTACTTCAAGGCTCATGGCGTGACCTTGCTCGACCGGCCGTTCAACCATGGTGACGGCGCACGCAGCTTCCACCTGCTGGACCCGGCCGGGAACAAGGTTCAACCGCTGTATCACCCGGCGGTGTCGGGGCAGCGGTTGGTTTGAGGCCAGGCCTGCCAGAGGGGATTACTCGGCATCCAGGTGCATCGGTGTCACCACCCGGCCATCGCTTTGAGGCTGCCCCAGGCTGGTATCGATGAAGTACACCCGGTCGTCTTCCAGCTTGCCCTTGTCGACCAGGTAGTCCTTGATGCTGCTGGCCCGCTCCTGCCCCAAGGTACGCAGCAAGGCGGTGCTCTCGGCCCACGACTTGATCACGGCCTCGCGTAGCTTGGCGGCGCGCTCGTCACGGCCCAACTGCTCCCATTCGGCAGGCGGCTGCTGCTTCAGGCGGGTGCGGTAGATGCCTTCGAGCATCGCGGGCTTGTCGCTGTCGTCCACCACCAGCATCGAGGCATTGGCCGGCACCTTGTCACCCCGTCGCTGCAGGATCTTGTACCAGGTGGCCTGGTACTCACGCTCAAGGCGCTGTTGGGCAATCAGCGGGCCATCGCTGGCCTGGGCGCTGGTGCCTTCGATTTCCAGGCGCAGTTCCGGGCGCTCTTTCAGCGCGGATGCCAGCTTGTCCAGGGACGACTGGGCCTCGCTGCTGAGTTCGCTGGAGCCGGGGGCGAACGCCACGTTGCCAAGGTCTTCCGAGCTGCCGCCGCTGATCAGCCCGCCAATGAATTTGAATGGCGCCTGCGCCGCGCGCAGCACCAGGTTGCGCAGGGTTTGCCAAACAATCGGCATCACGCTGAATTGCGGGTTGTTGAGGTCGCCAGACACCGGCAGCTCGATCGAGATCTTGCCCTCGGTATCCTTCAGCAATGCCACCGCCAGGCGGATTGGCAGGTCGACCGCATCCGGGCTGTCGACTTTCTCGCCCAGCTGCAGTTGTTCCACCACTACCTTGTTCTCGGCCTTGAGTTGGCCGTTGGTGATCAGATAGTGCAGGTCCAGGTTCAGCCGGCCCTTGCGGATGCGGAAGCCGGCGAACTTGCCGGAGTAGGGCGTCAGCGTGGTCAGTTCGACGCGCTTGAAGCTGGTGGCAATGTCCAGGCTGGCCAGTGGGTTGAACGGGTTGAGTGCGCCCTTGATGGTAACCGGTGCGTAGCGGTCTACCTTGCCCTTGACGTCGACCTTGGCCGGCTGTGGCTTGCGGTTGTCGATGGTGCCGATCTGGCCGTTGAGTTGCTGGATGGCCGTGGCGAAGTTGGGGGTAAGCGACAGGTCGGCAAAGTTGGCCGAGCCGTCGTTGATGTCGATCTGCCCGATATGGATGCCAAGCGGCTTGTTGTTGCTGGCCGTGGTCGGCTTGGGCTGGCTGCTCGCCGGGGCGTCGGCCGGTTGCGGGATCAGCAGGTCATTGACATTGGTGGTGCGGTCTTCGTTGATGATGAAGCGTGCATAGGGCTGCAGCAGGGTCACCTTGTCGATCGACAGAGCATCGCCGTGCACGTAGGACAAGCCATCGACGTTCACCTGCTGCCATTTGACGAAGTCGCGGCTCTTGATGGTGTCGAGTGTGTGCAACTGGCTGACCTGCGCCTTGCCGGTCACATTGAAGGCCAGCGGCGCGGTGTTCTTCAGGTCGACCTTGAGGTCGCTGGAGAGCATGCCGCTGCGCAGCTCCAGCAGGATGAACGGGCTGATGTAGGCCTGGGCCACACGCAGGTCGATGTCGCGGGTGCTCACATCCAGCTTTGCCCATATCGGTGCCAGGTTGACCCGGCCTGCGGCCTGCAGCTTGCCTTGCTTGCCCACACCGGTATCGAGTTTGAGGGTGAAGGGCGACTGGTTGAGGCTGTCGAAACCTTGCAGGTCGGCGTTGAGGGGGCCAATGTCCAAGGCTACCGGTTCCTTCTGGCTGCGATCTGCCAGATGCACCAGGTAGTTGCGCAACTGCACGTCCTTGAGCAGCACTTGCCAAGGCTTGCTTGGCTCTTTGGCAGCTTTCTCTTCAGGCGTAGGTTCTGCGGCAGCCGGCTCGGCCTTTTCCTTCGGCGTGGCCTTGGCGGGTTGGCTGGCAAACAGCTTCTGCCAGTCGAGCTGGCCATCTTTTTCCAGCGCCGCCCAGGTTTCGAGCTTTTCGCTGCGGACCTTGCCCACGGTGACCTGCTGCTTGACCATATCGATGGAGGTTTCGCTAACCTCCAGGCTTGCCAGGCGTGCCAACGGTCGGCCATCCGGCGCCTTGATGGCGAATGGCGCGATGCGCACGGAGACGTTATCCAGCAGCAGTTCGGTCTGTTTGGCGAGGTTGAGCTTGTAATGCGTATCGAGGCTTACCACGCCGTCTTCCAGCACCAGTGGCACGGCATCGCGCACGTAGGGCCAGAACAGCTTCATCTTGCCGTCAGTGACCTTCAGTGTGCCTTCGGAGGCGATCGGCGACAGGCTCAGGGTGCCCTTCCAGTCGATGCGTCCGCCATTGGGGCCGCTGGCCACCAAGGTCATGTCGGCATTGTCGTTGGGCAGGGTGCTGAGGTTTTTCAGCTCCAGATTCATGTTGTCGTAGAGGAACTCGATCGGCTCGCTGGGCCGCAGGTCCTCGAAGTGCAGGTAGCCGTCGACGAGCTTGATGCTGCCAATACGCAGCGGGAACGGGTCGCTGGGCGGCTCTTCGGGTTTGGCTTCGCTGGCCGGTAGTTTGAACAACCCGGTCAGGTTGAGGGTACCGTCCTTGGCGAACAGCACTTCGTTGCGCGGCTTGTCGAGTTCCACCGCTTCCAGATGCAGGGCTTTGGTCCACAGGCTGTCGAGCGAGGCGTTAGCGTAAAGACGCTCGAAGCCGACCTGCTCCTTGCCCGGCTCGCCGATCTGCAGGCCCCACAGCGTCAGCTCGAGGCTGAAGGGGTTGAGTTCGATCCGTTCGAGGTGGGCCGGCACGGTGGCGTATTGGGCCAACTGCTGGTTGGCGATGCGCAGTGCGACACCGGGAAGAATGAGAAAGCCGAGCAGGCTATACAGGGCTACCAAGGCCACGATTGCGCCAGCGGCGCGAGTCAATCCTTTGTACATGTGTCGCTTCGTCAGTCTAAGCAGGAGTGCTTGGAGTATGGCACGTTAAATCAGTTCCGCAGGGGCCACCCTTTGCGCTCAATCAATGCCCATGCGCCGTTTGGCTCGGTGTGCCGAACCGTCGCGCATTGCCCAGCGCAGTACCGGCGCGGTGCGGCGCAGGCCCAGGCGGATCAGGCGCTGCTGCAGGGGCCCGTGCTGCAGGCCGAGCAGGGCCTGGGCCCAGCCGGGCAGCAAGTCGATACCCGCGTGCAGCATCAGTTTGCCAACCGGCTGTGCCAGGCGGCTGGGGGCAGGGGCGTCGAGCAGGATTCGTATCACCTCATGGCTGCGCGCATCACAATGCAGCTGCGGGCGTATGTGTTGCAGATAGTCTTCAACTTGCTGACACGAGCGCGGCACGTCACGGGCGCCAAGGCGCTCGGCGATCAGGGCGATTTCGTTGTAATAGGCATCCTGCTCGGCGCGTGGCAGGCGTGGGTTGCGGTAACGCAGGTGGGCAGCGAGGAAACGGCTGACCTCCGCTACATGCACCCAGGTCAACAGGTCCGGGTCGCTGGCCGCATAGGGGCGGCCATCTGGTGCCGTGCCGGTGACCTGCAGGTGAATGGTGCGCACTTTGTCGATCAGCCACTCGGCATCGCCCGTGGCGCCGAAGGTGGTGCCGGAAATGAACTGGCTGGTGCGGCGCAAGCGGCCGAGCAGGTCTTCACGAAAGTTGGAGTGGTCCCACACACCGGCCAGGGCCAGGGGATGCAACAACTGCAGCATCAGCGCGCTGATGCCACCGACCAGCATGCTCGGAAAGTCGCCATGTACCCGCCAGCTGATGCTGTGCGGGCCGAACAGGCCGGGGTCGCCCTTGGGCGATTCCAGGTCGAGCTGGCCGAGGGCCAGCCCGGTGAGGCTCATGACCTGGGTTTCGATGCGGCGACGAAGGGCTTCCATGGCGACCTGCTGTGCAGGGCGGCCATGATGGGTGGCCGCCGGTTACTGGTTGAGGCGTTTGTCGATCAGGCCCTGTACCACGCTTGGGTCGGCCAGGGTCGAGGTATCGCCCAGGTTTTCCGGCTCATTGCAGGCGATTTTGCGCAGTATACGCCGCATGATCTTGCCTGAGCGCGTCTTGGGTAGCGCTGGCGCCCACTGAATCAGCTCAGGCTTGGCGAAGCTGCCGATTTCCTTGCTGACCAGGGCCAGCAGCTCGGCCTTGAGCGTATCATCTGGCGTCACGCCATTCATGGTCGTGACGAAGGCGTAGACGCCTTGGCCCTTGAGGTCGTGGGGGTAGCCGACCACCGCGGCTTCGGCCACGCTGTCATGCAGCACCAGTGCACTTTCCACTTCAGCGGTGCCGATGCGGTGCCCGGACACGTTGATCACATCGTCGATGCGCCCGGTGATCCAGTAGTCGCCGTCGGCATCGCGACGGGCACCGTCGCCAGTGAAGTAGTAGCCGGGCAAGGGCTTGAAGTAGGTGTCGACCATCCGTTGGTGGTCGCCGTAGACGCTGCGGATCTGCCCGGGCCAGCTGGCTTTGATCGCCAGCACGCCGGCACCGGGGCCTTCGATCAGTTTGCCTTTTTCGTCCAGCAGCACCGGTTGCACGCCGAACATCGGCTGGGTGGCGCAGCCGGGTTTGAGTGACTGTGTGCCGGGCAGTGGGGTGAGCATGATGCCGCCGGTTTCGGTCTGCCACCAGGTATCCACAATCGGGCAGCGCTTTTGCCCAACCTCCTCGAAATACCATTCCCAGGCTTCCGGGTTGATCGGCTCGCCGACGCTGCCCAGCAGACGCAGGCTTTTGCGTGAGGTGCTCTGCAGTGGCGCGGAGCCCTCACGCATCAGTGCGCGCAGGGCGGTCGGGGCGGTGTAGAAGATGTTCACCTGGTGCTTGTCCACCACCTGCCAGAAGCGCGAGGTATCCGGGTAGTTGGGCACGCCTTCGAACATCAGCGAGATTGCGCCATTGGCCAGCGGGCCATAGACGATGTAGCTGTGGCCGGTCACCCAGCCGACATCGGCGGTGCACCAGAACACCTCGCCGTCACGATAATCGAACACCACCTTGAAGGTCATCGTTGCCTGCAGCAGGTAGCCGCCGGTGGTATGCAGCACCCCTTTGGGTTTGCCGGTGCTGCCGGAGGTGTAGAGGATGAACAGCGGGTCTTCGGCCTCCATCGGTTCTGGGGGGCAGTCGTCGCCGGCATCCTTTGTCGCTTCGTGATACCAGAGGTCGCGGCCCTCGGTCCAGGCAACATCGCCGCCAGTGCGGCGCACCACCAACACGCTACTGACCGCTGGGCAGCTGGCCAGGGCCTTGTCGACGTTCTGTTTCAGCGGGATGCGTTTGCCGCCACGCACGCCTTCATCGGCGGTGATCACGGTGCGGCAGTCGGCATCGAGAATGCGGTCTCGCAGCGCATCGGGGGAGAAACCGCCGAACACCACCGAGTGGATGGCGCCGATGCGGGTGCAGGCGAGCATGGCGAAGGCGGCCTCGGGAATCATTGGCATGTAGATGCACACCCGGTCGCCTTTCTTCACACCGCGCGCTTTCATTGCATTGGCCAGGCGGCAGACCTGACGGTGCAGTTCGCGGTAGGTGATGGCCTTGGAGTCCTTGGGATCGTCGCCTTCCCACAGCAGGGCCGTTTGCTCGCCGCGCTGGGCCAGGTGACGGTCGATGCAGTTGTAGCTGACGTTGAGTTGCGCACCGTCGAACCAGCGGGCCTTGCCGGTATGCAGGTCGCATTGCTGCACGCTTGACCACGGTTTGATCCAGTCCAGGCGTTTGGCCTGTTCGGCCCAGAAGGTGTCTGGGTCTTCGACCGACTGGCGGTAGAGGCGGCGGTAGTCTTCGGGGGTGAGGGCGGCGGACTGGCTGACGGCCAGGGCCTGGGGGTATTTGCGGATATCGAACATGGCGGGTGGTCCTGCTCTTGTAAGGGGCGATGGACTGCAACGGCTATTCGATAGGACAGTGTAGCTGGGAGCGGTGTTCAACCTGGGCCGGCCTCTTCGCGGGTAAACCCGCCCCTACGAGGTAATGCGTAGTCTCGTAGGAGCGGGTTTACCCGCGAAGAGGCCGGCACAAGCTTCGGATCAACCGCGGTGACGGCCGCGGAAGTAGTTGATCAGGCCTTGGGTAGAGCCATCTTCGGCACTGTCTTCCAGGCTACCGACCAAGCGCTGGTAAACGCCCTTGCCCAGTTCCTTGCCCAGCTCGACGCCCCACTGGTCGAAGGCGTTGATACCCCAGATAACGCTCTGTACGAACACCTTGTGCTCGTACATCGCCACCAACGCGCCCAGGCGGCGCGGGCTGATGCGCTCGACCACCAATGTGTTGCTCGGGCGGTTACCCGGGATCACCTTGTGCGGGGCCAGCTTTTCGATGTCTGCTTCGTTGAGGCCTTTAGCGCGCAATTCGGCTTCGGCTTCCTTGCGGGTTTTGCCCAGCATCAGCGCCTGGCTCTGCGACAGGCAGTTGGCGTACAGCCACTGGTGGTGGTCGGCCACCGGGTTGAAGCTCACCACCGGCACGATGAAATCGGCCGGAATCAACTGGGTGCCCTGGTGCAGCAACTGGTGGTAGGCATGCTGGCCGTTGCAGCCCACGCCGCCCCAGATCACCGGCCCGGTGTCGGTCTTCACCGGGGTGCCGTCTTGCAGCACGCTCTTGCCGTTGGATTCCATGTCCAGCTGCTGCAGGTGCTTGGTGATGTTGCGCAGGTAGTGGTCGTACGGCAGGATCGCGTGGCTGTTCGCGTCCCAGAAGTTGCCATACCACACGCCCAGCAGGGCCAGTAGCACCGGCATGTTCTTGTCGAACGGTGCGGTCTGGAAGTGCTGGTCCATGGTGTAGGCGCCGGACAGCAGTTCCTTGAAGTTGGCAGTGCCGATGGCCAGGGCGATCGGCAGGCCGATGGCCGACCACAGCGAGTAGCGCCCTCCCACCCAGTCCCACATCGGGAAGATGTTTTCTTCGCGGATACCGAACGCTACAGCAGCGGCCTTGTTGCTGGATACGGCAATGAAATGGCGGTACAGCTCGGCTTCCGAGCCGCCTTGGGCCAGGTACCAGGTCCGCGCGGCCATGGCGTTTTTCAGTGTCTCGAGGGTGTTGAACGACTTCGACGAGACGATGAACAGGGTGGTTTCGGCGCGCAGGTTGGCCGACAGCTCGTGAAACTCGCTGCCGTCGATATTGGCCAGGTAGTGGCAGCGCACGCCGCGCTGGGCGTAGGGTAGCAGCGCTTCGGAAACCAGCTCGGGGCCGAGGAACGAACCGCCAATGCCAATGTTGACCACGTCGGTGATCGGCTTTTCGCTGTAGCCGCGCCACAGGCCATCGTGAATGCGACCAACCAGTTCGGTAATCTGGTTGAGCACCTTGTGCACTTCCGGCATGACGTTCACGCCGTTGACGCTGAGTTTGTCACCTACAGGCCGGCGCAAGGCGGTGTGCAGCACCGGGCGGCCTTCGGAGGCGTTAATGATCTCACCACCGAACATCGACTTGATGGCGTCCTGCAGGCCCACTTCATTGGCCAGGTTGACCAGCAGATCGCGGCTTTGCTCGGTGATCAGGTTTTTCGAGTAGTCGAGGAACAGGCCGCAAGCGCTGAGGGAAAACTGGTCGAAGCGCTTGGCATCGGCGGCGAAGGCTTCGCGCATGCTGAAGCTTTGCATGGCGTCGCGGTGTTTCTGAAGCGCCTGCCAGGCGGGCAGGGCCGTCACATCGTGGGGTGTACGGTAATACGCCATTGCGCGGGGTTCCCTTGGTGCGTGGTGAGGGCTTGGACACGGCAGTCGTTGCCGGGTTCAGGCTGGCACCATTATAGGCAAAGGCCACGTGCTGGGAATGGGTATGGCAGGGGGATTTTGGTGGGGCATTGCAAGCAAGCCCGCCCCTACAGATAAACGCGCAGGAGCGGGCTTGCCCGCGAATGGGCTGCAAGGCAGCCCAAGACCGTTATGCGGTCTTCTCTTCCAAATGCAGGTAGAGGTTGTCGATCAACCGTGTGTTACCCAGGTAAGCTGCCGCAATCACCACCAGGTCTCGATCATCGATTACTGCCGGGCGCAAACTTACGGCATGGCGTACTTCCAGGTAATCCGGACGGAAACCCGCTGCGCTCAGTTGCGCCTGGCCTTCAGCGACCAGCGCGGCAAAATCCCGCTGGCCACGGCCGATGCCCGCTGCAATGTGCTGCAGTGTGCGGTACAGCGCTGGCGCAGCAGTACGCTGCTCTGGCGTGAGGTAGCCATTGCGCGACGACAGCGCCAAGCCATCTTCGGCACGCACGGTGGGTTCGCCGATGATCTGGATCGGCATGTTCAGGTCGCGCACCATGGCGCGGATCACCGCCAACTGCTGATAGTCCTTCTCGCCGAACACGGCAAGGTCTGGCTGGACCATGTTGAACAGCTTGTTCACCACGGTGGCCACACCCTCGAAATGCCCAGGCCGGCTGGCGCCGCACAGGCCTTCGGAAAGCTGGGGCACGCTGACGCGGGTTTGCACGCTCATGCCGTCGGGGTACATCTCTTCCACCGTGGGTGCGAACAGCAGGTTGCAGCCGGCCTGCACCAGGCGCTCCTGGTCGGCTGCCAGGGTGCGTGGGTATTTGTCGAGGTCTTCGTTGGCGCCGAACTGCAGCGGGTTGACGAAGATACTGGCGACCACGAAGTCGGCGCGCTGGGCAGCCTTGGTCACCAAGGCCGCATGGCCGCTGTGCAGGTTGCCCATGGTCGGCACGAAACCGATGCGTTTGCCCTCACCGCGCGCGCGGGCCACTGCCGCGCGCAGTTCGCGGACGGTCTTGACTGTATTCATGCACTGAACCCGTGTTCGCTGCCTGGGAAACTGACTTGCTTGACCGCCTCGACGTAAGCGACGAGGGCGCTATGGATATCCGGTTGGCCCTGCATGAAGTTCTTCACGAACTTCGGTACCCGGCCGCTCAGCGACAGGCCGAGCATGTCGTGCAGTACCAGTACCTGGCCATCGGTGGCGCTGCCGGCGCCAATGCCGATTACCGGGATGCCAACGGCATTGGTGATTTCCGCCGCCAGTTCGCTGGGTACGCACTCGAGCAGCAGCATGGCCGCACCGGCCTGTTCCAGGGCAATGGCGTCGGCGCGCATCTGCCGGGCCTGGGCCTCCTGGCGGCCCTGCACTTTGTAGCCGCCCAGCACGTTGACGGTTTGCGGGGTCAGGCCCATGTGCGCGCACACCGGCACACCACGTTCGGCCAGCAAGCGGATGGTTTCGGCCAGCCAGGCTGCGCCTTCGATCTTGACCATGTGGGCGCCGGCCTGCATCAGTGTGGCGCTGTTGGCAAAGGCCTGCTCGGGGGTGGCGTGGGCCATGAACGGCAGGTCGGTGAGGATCAGCGCGCCGTCGTTGCCGCGTTTGACGCTGGCGGTGTGGTAGGCCATCTCCGCCGTGGTGACCGGCAAGGTGCTGTCGTGGCCCTGCAGGACCATCCCCAGCGAGTCGCCCACCAGCAACACTTCAACGCCAGCCTGGCTGGCGGCCTTGGCGAAGGTCGCGTCGTAGCAGGTCAGCATGGTGATTTTTTCACCCTTGGCCTTGAGGCCGTTAAGGGTGGTAAGGGTTACTTCAGGCATGTAGGAAATTCCTCGTTCAGGCGCTGTAAAAAACGACTGCATTCAACGCGTGTAGTCATCTTCCGGAGCGGCACATCATCGCGCGTGATGTTCGGGCACAGGTCCGTCCGGGCCTAAATACGGGTATGCGGCACTTTGGTGCCACACGGGACGCCTATAGTCGTGAGCGAGGTGTGGGAAGTCAATCACCCTGTTACCGCATTGTTACGATCAGGGTGTTACTGGCGTTACCGAGGTGGCGATGCAGGCTGGAACGCCCGGTCTACAGGCGTTCCAGGCCGACGAACGGGCATTCGTCGAGCAGTTGCGCGAGGGCGCGACCATCGGCCAGGCGGAAATCCCCCGGTACCAGTTCGGCCAACGGATACAGCACGAACGGGCGGGCATGCATGTGGTAATGCGGCACTTTCAGGCGTGGCTGGTCGAGCACCTGGTCACCGAACAGCAGGATGTCCAGGTCCAGCGTGCGTGGTCCCCAGCGCTCTTTGCGCACGCGGCCCTGGTCGTTTTCGATGGCCTGCAGCGCATCGAGCAATGCCAGTGGTGCCAGGGCGGTGTCCAGGGCGGCGACAGCATTGGTGTAGCGCGGTTGGCCGGGCAGCAGCGAATCGCTGGTGTACAGGGCCGAGGCGGCTACCAGGCGCGTGGCTTCGACCTGGTCCAACGCCTGAAAGGCGCTACGCAGCTGCTCGGCAGGTGCGTCCAGGTTGCTGCCCAGACCTACGTAGGCGCGAATGGTCACTCGAACGCCTCGTCGCCACTGCGCTTGCGTTTGCTGCTGCTGCGCTTGCGCTTGCGCGGGCCGGCGCTTTCGTCACGGCTGCCAAGCTCGCGGATCATCTCGCGGCGCTCGCTGTCGTTTGCGTCCTGGTAATCGGTCCACCACTGGCCCAGGTCGTCGGTTTCTTCCCCGGCGCTTTCACGCAGCAGCAGGAAGTCGTAACCGGCGCGGAAACGCGGGTTGTCCAGCAGCATGTCGGCGCGCTTGCCGCTGCGGCGCGGCAGGCGCTCCTGCATGTCCCAGATCTCGCGGATCGGCAGGGTGAAACGCTTGGGGATGGCAATGCGCGCGCACTGCTCGGCGATCAGGTCGTGGGCCGCACCGTTCATGGCCGGGATCGGCGGCACGCCCTGGTTCTGCAGGTGCAGCACACGGGCCGGCAGGGCTGGCCAGAGCAAAGCAGCAAACAGGAAGGCTGGCGTCACCGGCTTGCCCTGCTTCACGCGCAGGTCGGTGTTGTTCAATGCCTGGCTGATCAGCGTGTGGGTGTAGGTCGGCCGCTCGTCCAGCGCGTGGGCACTGGCCGGGAACAGCGGTTCGAACAACTCCAGGTCAACCAGCATTTCGAAGGCAATGGCACCTTGGCCGCTGAGGAACAGCTTGAGGCATTCCTCGAACAGGCGCGCGGGTGGAATCTCGCGCAGCATCGGGGCCAGACCGCGAATCGGCAGGTAAGTGTGCTTTTCGATGCCAAAGTCGAGCTTGGCAGCAAAGCGCACCGCGCGCAGCATGCGCACCGGGTCTTCCTGGTAGCGGTGGGTCGGGTCTCCAATCAGCCGCAGCAGGCGATTGCGCACGTCGTGCACACCGTTGGCGTAATCGAGAATGCGCTCGCTGACCGGATCGTAGTACAGGGCGTTGATGGTGAAGTCGCGGCGTTGCGCGTCCTCTTCCAGAGTGCCGTACACGTTGTCTCGCAGAATGCGGCCACTGGCGTTATGCGACGAACGGTGGGCATCGCCCTGGTCGTCCTCGGAGTGGTGGGCGCGGAAGGTGGCGACTTCAATGATCTCACGGCCGAAATGCACATGGACCAATTTGAAGCGACGACCAATGATGCGGGCGTTGCGGAACTCGGCACGGACCTGTTCGGGGGTGGCGCTGGTGGCGACGTCGAAGTCCTTCGGCGTGATGCCCAGCATCAGGTCGCGGACACAGCCACCGACCAGGTAAGCCTGGTAGCCGGCGCTTTGCAGCCGCTCCACGATGTTCACCGCATGACGGCTGAACTGGTGGCGCTGCAGCGAGTGCTGGCTCTTGTTGATCACCTCGGGCGTGGTGCGCCTGTGGTGCGGGCCCGGTACGGGCGGGCGGAAAGACTGGAACAGCTTCTTCAGCATGGGATGCACTGTGTGAAGGAATGTTCGGCCAAGAATAGGAGAATGGCCGCATGATGGGCGGGGATTCTAGCATTTACTCGGGGAATGGTGTAGGCGGGTAGCAGGATGCCTGCCAGAAGGGTAGAAACGACAAGGGGAGCCTAAGCTCCCCAAGAAGTCGTTGCGTGCTCTTATTGTTTTTTTGCTGGGCTTCTTGTTTTTGTTGAGTGCCCTGCCCACAAATCTCGAAACTTGTGGACGACCCCCAAACCGGGGGTAAAGAGCAAACGGATTGCTTTGGCCGCTGATGACACGTTGATCTGTCGATCCAACCAGTTCAGGCGCTGCTTTTAGTGCAGTTTTTGTTGTTCTCTGCCTGGTTGTGGGGCAAGCCCCAAACACGCATCCTCTCCAAAAGAATCAGTTAGCTGCGCCTCCGCCATCTTGTTTTTATTGTGCGTGAGCCGTTTCGTCTTGTTCTTATTCTGAGTTGCAGTGCTTGTTATTGTTCTTGTACCAAACATATAGCAGGTGCCGTGCCAACTTTTCAAAACTCAATAAAATCAAGGGGTTGAGCGGGTTCTGCAGTTTTTGGCAGGTCGAAAATGTCGCAATTTCGTTACCGTACGCCTCGGGGACTGTTACGGCGGAAAGCTTGGGTAACAGATTTTTACGGGAGGTGAGGTGTTACCTGGGGTGTTCGCCGTGACACGTTCAGCGCCTGTGAGACCGAGCGCCGCCCGCGCGGCGCTTCGCGGCTAAAGCCGCTCCTACATTTGTTCGGGCCAATTTTTCTGTGGGATTTGCGCGCGAATGCCTTGGCGCATGGCTCGAGATTGCGTCGTACAACAAGGCGGTCGCGCGCGCGTGGCACAGGAGGGACTGGCCCGAAACAAATGTAGGAGCGGCTTTAGCCGCGAAGCGCCGCGCGGGCGGCGCTCGGTCTCACCGACGCCGCATAGGCTGCGGCGTGCGGTGCGCAGGTGGGTTATTCGCTGGTAGCGTTGCTCTTGCGCCGTGGGATGCCCAGGCGCTGACGGCGTTCCCACAGGCACTTGCGGCTGACGCCGAGCTTGCGTGCCAATTCGGTCTCGGTCATGTGGTCCTGGTGTTCAAGCACGAAGTGCTGGAAGTAGTCTTCCAGCGACAGGTCTTCGGTCGGCTCGTGGCTGGCATTGCCCCCGTTGGCCACCACCAGGGCATTGTCGAGGATGTCGTCCTCTTCCAGGTCGCTCAGCTCGATGTCGATGCCCAGCAGCTCGGCGGAAATTTCTGCGCTCTCGCTGAGGATCACCGCGCGCTCCACGGCGTTTTCCAGTTCACGCACGTTACCGGGCCAGCTGTAGTGACGAATGGCTTGCTCGGCCTCGGCCGAGAAGTGCAGGTCGTCGCGGCCGATGCGAGCGCTCTGGCGGGCGAGGAAGACGTTGGCGATCTCGTTGACGTCGCTGCCACGCTCGCGCAGAGCCGGCAGCTTTAGGGCGATGACGTGCAGTCGGTAATACAAGTCTTCACGGAACTGGCCGGCCTTGGCCAGGTTTTTCAGGTCGCGGTGGGTCGCGGCGATCAGGCGCACATCGACCTTTTGCGACTGCACCGAACCTACCCGGCGTATCTCGCCTTCCTGCAGCACACGCAGCAGGCGAGCCTGGGCTTCGAGCGGCAGTTCGCCAATTTCATCGAGGAACAGCGTACCGCCATCGGCGGCCTCCACCAAGCCGGCGCGCCCGGCGCTGGCGCCGGTGAACGCGCCTTTTTCGTGGCCGAACAGTTCGGATTCGATCAGTGTTTCGGGGATGGCCGCGCAGTTCACCGAGATCATCGGTGCCTTGGCCCGGCGAGACAGGTTGTGCAGGGCGCGGGCCACCAGCTCTTTACCGGTGCCCGACTCGCCCTGGATCAGCACATTGGAGTCGGTAGGCGCGACCTTGCGGATCTTGCTGTACATGTCCTGCATGGGCTGGCACGAGCCGATGATGCCGATCTCGCCATTGGCCGTTGCCGCGCTGCCTTTGTCGGACGCTGTAGCCTTGCCATTGCTGGCGCGGGGCTCGGCAGGCGGTGCAGCAGCGGGGGCGTTCTGCCGGTCACGCAGAATACGCGCTACTGCCTGCAGCATCTCGTCGTGGTCGAAGGGCTTGGCGATGTAGTCCACCGCGCCCATTTTCATCGAGTCCACCGCTGAGCGCAGGCTGGCGTAACTGGTCATGATCAGCACCGGGGTGCCCTGGCCGAGCTTGATCAGCTCGGTGCCGGGCGCGCCTGGCAGGCGCAGGTCGCTGACGATCAGGTCGAAAGTGGCAATGCTGAAGCGTTCCTGGGCTTCCTGCACCGAGCCGGCCTCGCTGACCTGGTACTGGTTCCGCTCAAGCAGGCGACGCAGGGCCGAGCGGATGATGGTTTCGTCTTCGACGATCAGAATGTGCGGCATTGATTCAATTCTCTCGACGGTCTCGAATTTCAGGGGACGTCGCTACGACATGCCGGGGCAGGGTCACGCGGATCCGGGTGCCACGTTGCCGTTCGATATCGGCCGGGCTGTCGATGGTGATTTGCCCATAATGCTCTTCCACGATGGAATAGACCAGAGCGAGCCCCAGTCCGGTTCCTTCGCCCGGGTCCTTGGTGGTGAAGAAGGGTTCGAACAGGCGGTCCATGATGTTCTTCGGAATCCCGCTGCCTTCGTCTTCGACGATCAGGTCGACGGTGTGCTCGTTAACCTCGCTGCGCACGCGCACGGCGCTGCCGGGCGGCGAGGCATCGCGGGCGTTGGAGAGCAGGTTGATCAGCACCTGGGCCAGGCGCTGCGGGTCACCTTCGGCCCAATGGTCCGGGTCGCAAAGGTTGAAGAACTGTACTTCGAAATTGCGCCGGTTCAACGCCAGCAGACCGATGGCATCTTGTGCCACTTCAGCCAGGCACACGGGCTCCTCGCTGTTCTGGTGGCTGCCGCCGGCATGGGCGAAGCTCATCAGCGACTGGACGATGCGCGATACGCGCTTGGTCTGGTCAAGGATCTGGCTGGACAACTCGATGATTTCGCCATCGTCTTCGCGTTCCTCGCGCAGGTTTTGCGCCAGGCAGGCGATGCCGGTGATCGGGTTGCCGATCTCGTGGGCCACGCCGGCGGCCAGGCGGCCGATGCTGGCCAGGCGCTCGGAGTGCACCAGCTTGTCTTCCAGTGCCTGGGTTTCGGTAAGGTCTTCCACCAGCAGTACCAGCCCGCTGTTACCGGGGGCCAGAGGCTCGTCGATGGCTGCCTTGTGCAGGTTCAGCCAGCGCGGCTGGCCGTCCAGCGCCAGGCGCTGCTTGTGCAGGTGCTCGTCGGGCACGTTGATGAAGCCTTGCAGCAGGCCGCGCCAAGGCTCGTCGATGGTGACCAGGCGCGAGCCGACCACATGCTTGGCGGCGATGCCGGTGAGCTCTTCCATGGCCTTGTTCCACATCAGGATTTCCTGGTCCTTGGCCAGCGAGCAGACGCCCATGGGCAACTCCTGCAGGGTCTGGCGATGGTAGCGGCGCAAGGCATCGAGCTCGGCGGCCAACCCGGTCAGGCGCGAGTGGTAGTCTTCCAGGCGGCTTTCGATGAAGTGGATGTCTTCGGTCACGTAGTTTTCGTTACCGGACTTGTACGGCAGGAAAGTCTCGACCATGTCCTGGGCCACGCTCGGCCCCATCAGGCCGGACAGATTGGCTTCGATGCGGTCGCGCAGGCGGCGCAGGGCATAGGGGCGGCGTTCGTCGAACGGCAGGTAGAGGTCGCGCAGCGCTTGCTCGACTTCCTTTTGCGCGGCCTTGGCGCCCAGCGGCTTGGCCAGCTGGGTGGCGAATTCCTGCGGCGAGGCGGCGTGCAGCTCGCGGCGCTGTGGGCGGCGCACGTTATCCACGGCACAGGCTTCGGCCGCGCTGACTTCTTCGTTGCTGGCGTTGGTGAACAATGAGATCAGGGTGAACAGCAGCACGTTGGCCGCCAGCGAGGCGATGGCTGCCATGTGCCAGCTGGTATCGTCCAGCACATAGATCATGTCCAGCAGCGGGATGTAGAAGCCCTGCAAGTTGCCGAGAAGCGGCAGCAGCATGGTCACCATCCACACCAGGGTGCCGGCCAGCAGCCCGGCGATGAAACCGCGGCGGTTGGCGGTTGGCCAGTAGAGTACCGACAGCACCCCGGGCAGGAACTGCAAGGTGGCGACGAAGGCGACGATGCCCAGGTTGGCCAGGCTCTGGTGGTAGTTCTGGCTCAGGTAGAACATGAAGCCGGCGGTGATGATGGCGACGATCAGTGCACGGCGGGTCCACTTCAGCCAACGGTAGATGTTGCCCTCGGCCGGCGGCTGGTAAAGCGGCAGCACCAGGTGGTTCAGGGCCATGCCCGACAGCGCCAGGGTGGTGACGATGATCAGGCCGCTGGCTGCCGACAGGCCGCCAATGTAGGCCAGCAGTGCCAATGCCTGGTTGTTGGCGGCGATGCCCAGGCCCAGGGTGAAGTACTCGGGGTTGGTGCTGGCGCCCAGGCGCAGGCCGGCCCACAGCACCAGCGGCACGGCAAGACTCATCAGCAGCAGGAACAGCGGCAGGCCCCAGCTGGCGCTGACCAGCGAGCGCGGGTTGAGGTTTTCGGTAAAGGCCATGTGGTACATGTGCGGCATGACGATGGCCGAGGCGAAGAACACCAGCAGCAGGGTGCGCCATGGGCCTTCCTGCAGGGGGGTGTGCAGGGCGGCGAGGGCGGTCTGGTTCTGCAGCAGCCAGACTTCCAGCTCGTGCGGGCCGCCGAATACGCCATACAAGGCATACAGGCCGATACCGCCCAGGGCCAGCAGCTTGATCACCGACTCGAAGGCGATGGCGAATACCAACCCCTCATGTTTCTCGCGCGTGGCGATGTGCCGCGAGCCGAAGAAGATGGTGAACAGAATGATCAGCGTGCAAAAGGCAAAGGCCACCCGGGCCTTGACCGGTTCACCGGTAAGGATGCTGATCGAATCGGCCACCGCCTGGATCTGCAAGGCCAGCAATGGCAGCACGCCAATCAGCATGATGATGGTGGTCAAGGCCCCGGCCCAGGTACTGCGGAAGCGGAAGGCCAGCAGGTCGGCCAGCGATGACAGCTGATAGGTGCGGGTGATCTTGAGGATCGGGTAGAGCAGCACCGGCGCCAGCAGGAATGCGCCAGACACCCCCAGGTAACAGGCAAGGAAGCCGTAGCCGTATTGGTAGGCCAGGCCAACCGAGCCATAGAAGGCCCAGGCACTGGCGTAGACGCCCAGCGACAGGGTGTAGGTAAGTGGGTGGCGAATGATCGAACGCGGGATCAGCCCGCGCTCGCTGATCCAGGCCACGCCGAACAGCACCATGAGGTACCCGGCGCTGATCAGGATCATCTGGGTCAGGCTAAAGCTCATCGGCATCTCGTTGGCTCTGCAGGATGAAGGTGACGACGATCAGGATCAGCCAGAGCAGGTAGGGGCGGTACCAGGCTCCGGTCGGTTCGATCCACCAGTCCATGATGGCTGGGGAGAACAGGTAGATCCCCACGACCAGAAGCAGGACCAAACGATAGATGTACATGCTGGCCTCGATGGTTGGGTGCTACGGGCTTGAACTTATTATTGGCGCAAATGGCAGGGGGGATGCTAGCGGGAATCCACAGCGTTCGCCAAGGGTTTGAATTTACTGGGCTTTTGTTTTTGAGAGGTGGAATGAATGTGCCGGCCTCTTCGCGGGTGAACACGCACCTACAGGTAAAGCGTTGCCTCTAGGTTTATTGAGGACCCTGTGGGAGCGGGCGCGCCCGCGAAGAGACCGGTAAAGTTTCAGCGCAGATCAGCCTCTGGCACGGTGGTCCGCTGCGCGATCGCTTCCGGCCGCCATTGCGTGCGCGCGACTGCCAGCACCTCTGCCGGCGTCGCCAACAGCAGTTCCGGGTCTGTCTTCTGCCCCAGCGCCCGCAATGCCCGCAGCAGCAGGGGGGTAGCATGCTCCGCCTGCAGTGGCGGCGAACGGTACGACTTGCCCAGCTTGTGCCCATCCGGCTGCACGATCAGCGGAATATGCAGGTAACGCGGCTGTGAGAAGCCCAGCAGTTCCTGCAGGTACAGCTGGCGCGGGGTGTTGTCGAGCAGGTCGGCACCACGCACGATGTCGGTAACACCCTGCCAGGCATCGTCCAGCACCACGGCCAGCTGGTAGGCGTACAACCCGTCACGACGCTGGATGACGAAGTCACCCACCTCACGCCCCAGGTGTTGCTGGTACTCACCCTGCACTCGGTCGGTAAAGCGGTAGATCAGCTCCGGCACCCGCAAGCGGATGGCTGCCCCTTCACGGGCATGTCCGGCGTTGCGGCAAAAGCCTGGGTAGATGCCGTTGTAGCTTTCCAGCTGCTTGCGCGAGCAGGTGCATGCGTACGCCAGGCCCATGTTGAACAGGCGGTCTACCACGGCAGCATAGGCATCGTGGCGCTGGCTCTGGAATACCACCTCGCCATCCCAGTGCAGGCCGTAACGTTCCAGCGTCTGGAGGATGGCATCGCGGGCGCCGGGCATCTCCCGGGGCGGGTCGGTGTCTTCCATGCGCAGCAGCCAGCGGCCGTTGACGGCGCGGGCATCGAGCCAGGAGGCGAGGGCGGCGACCAGCGAGCCGAAGTGCAGGAAGCCGCTGGGGGTGGGGGCGAAGCGCCCGATGTAGCTGGAGTCGGTCATGGTCAGGCTGGGCATATAAATGAAACGGGGCGCATGATGCGCCCCGTTCAGGTGGAAGAAAGATCAGCCTTTGCCGACCGTTTTTTCCTTTTTCTCGGCAATTTCCTTGCAGTCGAAGCACAGGTCGGCGGTAGGGCGGGCTTCCAGGCGGCGCAGGCCGATCTCGATGCCGCACGACTCGCACCAGCCGTACTCTTCGTCCTGAATCTTCTGCAGGGTTTTATCGATTTTCTTGATCAACTTGCGCTCGCGGTCGCGGTTGCGCAGTTCGAGGGCGAATTCCTCTTCCTGGGATGCGCGGTCTGCGGGATCTGCAAAGTTGGCTGCTTCTTCTTTCATATGGTCAACGGTCTTGTCGACGCCGACCATCAGCTCTTGCTTCCAGCCAGTGAGGATCTTGGTGAAGTGCTTGCGCATGGGCTCACCCATGTACTCCTCACCCTTGGTCTCCTGATAGGGTGCAACCCCATAAAGATTCTGGTTGGCTTTTTGCTTTTCTAGGGTGGACATGAATAGACCGCCTCTCACTCATCTGATCCAATGCGCAGGATGCTCCATCTCCGGCGACCGCCGGCCCTGCGACTGCGAGCCGCCGAACTTACCAGATAGATCGGGGGTGCGCTACCCCGCCCGATCCTGCTAATTGACACCGGCCTGAGCGGTACGTTCGGTGGTGTGCAGAGGTAGAATCTCCAGTTTAGACC
Source organism: Pseudomonas sp. GW823-FHT05G12 (assembly GCF_058795575.1). NCBI lineage: Bacteria > Pseudomonadati > Pseudomonadota > Gammaproteobacteria > Pseudomonadales > Pseudomonadaceae > Pseudomonas > Pseudomonas sp. GW823-FHT05G12. The sequence continues at coordinate 5,173,739 of NZ_CM179501.1, read as the reverse complement.
CATTTGAGAGAAGGTCATGGCCCAACCCTACAGTGCGCGCAGCCGCGCCATCGAACCTTTCCACGTCATGGCGCTGCTGGCCCGGGCCAACGAGCTGCAGGCGGCCGGGCACGATGTGATCCACCTGGAAATCGGCGAGCCGGACTTCACCACGGCCGCACCCATCGTCGCGGCCGGCCAGGCCGCGCTGGCCGCAGGGCACACTCGCTACACCGCCGCACGCGGTCTGCCGGCACTGCGTGAGGCAATTGCCGGTTTTTATGGGCAGCGCTATGGCCTGAACATCGACCCGGAACGCATCCTTATTACCCCCGGTGGCTCCGGCGCGCTGCTGCTGGCCAGCAGCCTGCTGGTGGACCCGGGCAAGCACTGGCTGCTGGCCGATCCGGGTTACCCGTGCAATCGCCACTTCCTGCGCCTGGTCGAGGGCGGGGCCCAATTGGTACCGGTGGGCCCGGATGTGAACTATCAGCTGACTGCCGACCTGGTTGAGCGCTACTGGGACAAGGACACCGTCGGAGCCCTGGTCGCTTCGCCGGCCAACCCGACCGGTACCGTGCTGGGGCGCGAGGCGTTGGCCTGCCTGGCCAGAACCACCCACGAGCGGCATGGCCATCTGGTGGTGGACGAGATCTACCACGGCCTCACCTATGGCATGGACGCGCCGAGCGTGCTGGAAGTCGACGACTCGGCATTCGTCCTGAATAGTTTTTCCAAGTACTTCGGCATGACCGGTTGGCGCCTTGGCTGGCTGGTGGCCCCGCCCGGTGCGGTCGCGGACCTGGAGAAACTGGCGCAGAACCTGTACATCAGTGCGCCGAGCATGGCGCAGCATGCCGCGCTGGCCTGTTTCCAGCCCGAGGCGCTGGCCATTTTCGAGGAGCGCCGCGCCGAATTCGCCCGCCGTCGCGACTACCTGCTGCCCGCCCTGCGTGAACTGGGCTTCCGCATTGCCGTCGAGCCGCAAGGTGCGTTCTACCTGTATGCCGATATCAGTGCTTTCGGCGGGGATGCGTTCGCATTCTGCCGACACTTCCTGGAAACCCAGCACGTGGCGTTCACGCCGGGCCTGGACTTCGGTCGCCACCTGGCCGGGCACCATGTGCGCTTCGCTTATACCCAGAGCCTGCCGCGCCTGGAAGAAGCGGTGCAGCGTATTGCCCGTGGCCTGCAGAGCTGGCAAGGCTGATGCGTTTTTCTCCTTCACTCGAGCAGGGCCGCCTGTTGCGTCGCTACAAGCGCTTTCTGGCCGATATCGAACTGGCCAGCGGCGAGCAGATGACTATCCACTGCCCGAATACCGGCTCCATGCTCAACTGCATGCGTGAAGGTGGGCAGGTGTGGTTCAGCCGCTCCAACGACCCCAAGCGCAAGCTGCCAGGGACCTGGGAAATCAGCGAAACCCCCCAGGGGCGGTTGGCCTGTGTGAATACCGGGCGGGCCAATGCGTTGGTCGAAGAGGCCCTGCGCGCCGGCACAATCACTGAACTGGCCGGTTTCACTGCACTCAAGCGCGAAGTGGCCTATGGCGAGGAAGGCAGCCGTATCGACTTTCGCCTGGAATTCGAGGGGGCTCCGGCTTATATCGAGGTCAAGAGTGTGACGCTGGGCTACCCCGACACTGCAGTTGCGGCCTTCCCTGATGCGGTGACTCAACGCGGTGCGAAACACCTGCGCGAGCTGGCAAAGCTGGCCCGGCAGGGCGTGCGGGCCGTGCAGCTGTATTGCGTGAACCTGACCGGCATCGACGCTGTGCGCCCGGCTGAAGAAATCGATACGGCCTACGCCCAGGCGCTGCGCGCTGCCGTAGCGGACGGGGTGGAGGTGCTGGCCTATGGCACTCGGCTGGACGCCGAGGGTATCGTCATCGATCGCCGCTTGCCGGTGCTGCTGACCCCATGAACCAGATGCCCTGGCTGTCTTCGTGGCAGCCCAGGGGCTGCAGCTGCTCACCCTCACAGGGGCCTGCCACGCATTCGCCGCTTTCTATCAGGAACAGGGCACCGTGATGGGCGCAGTGGATGAGGCTGGCGCTGTCATCCAGAAACGCGTCCTCTGCCCAGTTCAGCGGGATGTCCCGGTGCGGGCAGCGGTTGCGGTACAGGTACACCTGGCCTTGGCGACGCACGCCGAACAGTTCGAGGCCGTCTACGCTGAAGGCGCGGCTTTGGCCCTCGGCCAGGCCGAGGGATGTACAAAGGAAGTGCATGGCGAGGATGACCCGTGAAACACGTGATGGCTTGACGCTCCAATGCGAATAATTATCAAATTGATCGCATTCGCTGCGCCTGGCTGCCTATGGTGCGCAGTTCCGCTGCTCGCCACAAGGCGTGTAGCCCGTCTTCAGAAGGAACCCGATGATGCGCCGTCCAGCTGCTTTTCTCGCTCTGTGTGCAAGCCTTGTGCTCTCTACCCAAGCCTTGGCAGCCGAGCTGCCGCAACGCTGGGTCAGCGCGGGTGGCGCCTTGAGCGAGTGGATAACCGCATTGGGAGGTGAAGCGCGCCTGGTCGGTGTGGACACTACCAGTCAGCACCCGGCCTCGTTGAAAGCCTTGCCCAGTGTGGGGTATCAGCGGCAGCTGTCGGCCGAAGGCATCCTCAGCCTGCGCCCGGATGTGCTGGTGGGCACCGAGGAAATGGGGCCGCCACCGGTACTGGCGCAAATCCGCAAGGCCGGCGTGCGGGTCGAGTTGTTCTCCAGCAAGGCCGAGCTGTCGGCAGTGGATGAAAACCTCAGGCACCTGGGGCAGTTGCTCGGTGCAGAGCAGCAAGCGTCCGCGCTTGCAGCGGACTACCGCCAGCGGCTCGATGCGTTGCAGGCCAACGTCAAGCTGGCCCAGGCCGGGCAGCAGGCTCCCGGGGTGTTGCTGCTGGTCGGCCATGCCGGGGCCAAGCCGCTGATCGCCGGGCAAGGCACTGCCGGTGACTGGCTGCTGAGCCAGGCGGGTGGGCGTAACCTGGCCGCGCACCCAGGCTACAAGAACTTCTCCAACGAAGCGTTGGCGGCGCTTGACCCGGATGTGATCGTGTTTTCCGACCGGGCGCTGGCCGATGAACAGGCCTTGCAGGCGCTGTTGAAAGAAAACCCCGCGCTGGCTGCCTCGCGGGCCGTGCGTGAGAAACGCCTGGTCTCCTTGGACCCGACGCTGCTGGTCGGCGGGCTCGGGCCTCGGCTACCGGCGACCTTGCAGTCGCTGGCAGCCACCTTCTACCCGGCTGCTCAGGCCAGCTTCGCGCAATGAAACAGCGGGTCTCGCCACGTACGTTGTTCATTAGCCTGAGCCTGCTGTGCCTGTTGGCGATCTGGCTGTCACTGGCGCTGGGGCCAGTCAGCCTGCCAATGTTCGATACGCTGCGCGCTGGCCTGCGCCTGTTGGGGCTGCCCGTTTCCGAAGATGGCCTGCAGCAGGCCGAGATGATCCTTGGCCAGATCCGTCTGCCCCGTACCTTGTTGGGGTTGGCTGTGGGCGCGGTGCTGGCGCTGTCCGGGGTGGCGATGCAGGGGCTGTTCCGCAACCCGCTGGCCGACCCCGGGCTGGTAGGGGTTGCCGCCGGCGCCGCGATGGGGGCAGCGGTTGCCATTGTTGGCGGTGCCTGGTTTGGCGGCATGCCGGATGCTTTCGCGCCTTATCTGCTGTCGTTCTGCGCGTTTGTCGGCGGGCTTGGGGTAACTGCGCTGGTCTACCGCCTGGGGCGCCGCGATGGCCAGACCAACGTCGCCACGATGCTATTGGCTGGCGTGGCCATGACCGCACTGGGGGGCGCGGCCGTGGGGCTGTTCTCTTACCTGGCCGATGACGCCACCTTGCGCACGCTGACGTTCTGGAACCTTGGCAGCCTCAATGGCGCCAGCTATGAGCGGCTGTGGCCATTGTTGCTGGTGGCGACAGGGGTAGCGGTGTGGCTGCCGCGCCGGGCCAAGGCGCTGAATGCCCTGTTGCTGGGTGAGTCGGAGGCGCGTCACCTGGGCGTTGACGTGGAGCGGCTCAAGCGTGAGCTGGTGTTCTGCACGGCGCTGGGCGTGGGGGCGGCAGTGGCGGCAGCCGGGTTGATCGGCTTCATCGGTCTGGTAGTGCCGCACCTGGTACGTCTGCTGGCCGGGCCTGATCACCGTGTGGTGCTGCCTGCCTCGCTGCTGGCCGGCGGTGTACTGATGTTGTTCGCCGACCTGGCGGCGCGGCTGCTACTGGCGCCTGCCGAGCTGCCGATTGGTATCGTCACGGCCTTCATTGGTGCGCCGTTCTTCCTGTTCCTGCTGATGCGAGGGCGCGGCTGATGTTGCATGTAGAGGGCCTGTACCTGCGCAGGGGCAGCAATGAGGTGCTGCACGACATTCACCTGCAGTTGCCTCCGGGGCAGGTCGTGGGTGTGCTCGGTCCCAACGGTGCCGGCAAGAGCAGCCTCCTGAGTGTGCTGTGCGGTGAACTGGCGCCCGACCGCGGGCGGGTAACGCTGCAGGGCCGCCCGCTGGCCGATTGGGCCGGACAGGAACGGGCAAGGCGCCTGGCAGTGTTGCCGCAGGTGTCCAGCCTGGGTTTCTCGTTTCGGGTGGAGGAAGTGGTAGGCATGGGGCGCATGCCTCATGGCACCGGTCAGCGGCGCGATGCGGAAATCGTCGAAGCGGCGTTGCGGGCGGCAGATGCCTGGCACCTGGTAGAGCGCAGCTACCTGGCGCTTTCCGGTGGCGAGCGGCAACGGGTACACCTGGCCCGCGTGCTGGCGCAACTATGGCCGGGGGAGGAGGGCAGCACGTTGTTGCTCGACGAACCGACCTCGATGCTCGACCCGCTGCATCAGCACACCACCCTGGAAGCCGTACGCCGCTTCGCCGACTGCGGTGCTGCAGTGTTGGTGATCCTGCATGACCTGAACCTGGCAGCACGTTACTGTGACCGTATCCTGTTGCTGGAACAGGGGCGCTGCCACGCGTTTGCCACGCCCGAAGAGGCACTGACCCCAGCGGCACTGAAGGCGGTGTACGGTATTGACGTGTTGGTGCAGGCGCACCCCGAGCGCGGGCACCCGCTGATCATCACCCGTTGATGTGCTCAACGCGTGCATGGCCTTTGTGAAAGTGGCCTTGTCTTGCGACCGGCCCGCCCCCGGTGCAGGCCATTTAAAGTGTGGATGACATGGAGTAACTGCCGATGCGACACCCGATGCTGTCCGGTTTCTCGCTGTGCCTGGTACTGGCGATAGGCGGCTGTCAGGCCAGCCTGCCGCCGTTGCCCGCCTGGCAGAGCAGTGAAGGTCGCACGCACGCCGAGCTGGGAACGATTGTCGACCTGTCCAATGAGCAGGTCATAAGCCCTGAAACGCTGGTGCAGCGCCTGGCTGATGCGCCCCGAGTGCTTGTCGGCGAGAAGCATGACAACCCTGACCATCACGCGCTGCAACTGTGGCTGCTGCGCGCTCTTCAAGGCCAGCGCATTCAGGGCAGCCTGTTGCTGGAGATGCTGCAGCCCAGCCAGCAATCGCGGGTGGACAAGCTGGTGGGGCAGCCTTTGCCGGAAGACTTGCCCAAGGCACTGGCCTGGCAGGAGGGCTGGGATTGGCAGTTGTACGGGCCGATTGTCACCGAAGCCTTGCAGCATCGGGTGACGTTGCTGGCAGCCAACCTTTCGCCTGCCGAGATGCGTCAGGCCTATCGACAGCCGGCTCCGGTGCAGGGCGAAAAGTCCAATGCACCTGCGGTAAAGGCTGCCTTGCTGGAGCAGGTGCGCGCCGGGCATTGCGGGATGCTGCCGGAAAGCCAGTTACCGGCGATGCTGGCCGTTCAGCAGCAGCGCGACCGGCGCATGGCCGAGCGCTTGCAGGCGGCACCGCAACCGGCACTGCTGTTTGCCGGGGCTTACCATGTGCGCAAGGACCTGGGCATACCCTTGCATCTGGCTGACCTGGGGGCATCGGGGGAGAGCAAGGTATTGCTGCTGGCTGAGGTGGGCGAGCGAATCGAGCCTGGCGAGGCTGATTATGTGTGGTACACGGCAGCGATGCCGGAGCAGGATTATTGTGCGCAGCTGCGGCGCTGATCCTGAAAAGGCACAGGCAAAAAAAGACCCGGCAAATTGCCGGGTCAATAACCGTGATTAGCCTGATGAGGAGATAATCTGAGAGTCCGAACCAGGGGCTCTTAGCTTATCCAACCAGTCTCGCGACCAGTTGCGATAATCATAACAATTCTCATTTAGCCGTCAATCCCTTTACCCCGATTATTTGGGTTTTTTTTGCGTAGGGTTTTTCGCGTCCAATTGTTGGTTGAGTGCTTCCTTGCGTTCGAGCGGCAAATCGTTCCAGTGCATGTCCAGCAGGGCGCCTTCAATGGCATACAACAGCACCTTCGATGCACGGAACCCTCGTGTCTTCACGGCCTGGTACGCACCCACCGCGCCCAGGCGGCGCAAATCCGATGCACTGTGGATGCCGGCCGCATGCAGCCACTGCGCAGAAGTCTTGCCAAGGTTCTTCAGATGCTGCAATTCATCGTTCATCGAGCCTCCTTGCGATGGCTGAACGGGAATGGGGGGATAAATCGCGAGCAGGTCTGAGAGGAGTGTAGCGGGCGTTGGGAAATATGCGGCTTTTTGCCATCGGGGGATGAGCGGCCTGTGCCTGCCCCTTGGCGGGCAGGCACAGGAAGGTGACGAACTTACAGGCCAGGCAACCGCTGGCGAATCTGCTCGATCACCTGATCCATGCTGCCGGCAGCCTGGGTATCGACGCGGGTGCTGTGCACCAGCTCCTGCGCATCCAGCGCCTCACGGCTGGCCTGTTGGGCCTTGATCACCTCCAGCGTGGCATCCGACGGGTCGCTGTTTTCGGCCTGGCGCTGCTCCAGCCAACTGGCGATGACCGCCTCTGGCGCGTGGCAGTCGAGGATGAGGAACGGCACGCCGGTCTGGCTGGCAACGTCTGCCGCAGCCTGGCGTTGTTCACGCTTGAGGTAGGTGGCGTCCAGCACCACCGGGAAGCCGGCGCGCAGCACCGTCGCTGCTACCTCGTGCAGGCGCTGATAGGTCGCTGCGCTGGCGTCCTGGTCGTATATGCCGGTACTCAGCTGGCCGGCGTCGGCCTGCTGTTGTTCGCCGAACAGGCGCTTGCGCTCTACGTCCGAACGCACGCGCACTGCACCCAGGGCCTCGACCAGGCGCATGGCCACGTGACTTTTGCCCACCGCCGAAACACCATGGGTGATGGCCAGCAGGCGCGACGGGATGGCGCTGTAGCTTTCGGCCAGGTTGGCGTAGTTGCGGTAGGTGCGCAGGGTGGTGGCACGCTGCACGCCATCAGCGTCGGCCGGCATGCTGAACAGTGCGACCTTGGCCCGCACCAGCGCGCGATAGGCTTTGTAGAAGTTGAGCAGTTCCAGGCCTTCGTAGTCCCCCGTCAGTTCCAGGTACTGGCTGATGAAGCGCCGGGCCAGGCACTTCAGGCCGCGGTCTTCCAGGTCCATGGCCAGGAAGGCGGTGTCGGCGTAGACGTCGGTCAGTCGGAAAGGCTCGTTGAACTCGATGCAATCGAAGATCACCACCTTGCCATCGATCAAGGTGGCATTGCCCAGGTGGATGTCACCGTGGCACTCACGGATGAAGCCCTTGGCCTTGCGCTTTTCCAGCAGGCCATGCAGGCGCTCGAAGCTGCTGCGGGCCCAGGCCTGCAGGGCGTCGAGTTGCTGCAGATCGGCTTTGTCGCTGAGGAATGGGCGAATCTGCTCGAAGTTCTGCTCCACCGGGGCCATCACGCTGTCTGGCGTGCCCAGCGGGTGTTCCATCGGCACACGTGGGGCCTGCAGGTGAAACTCGGCAATCTGCCGGGCCATCTGGTCGATGTGCGTGGCGTTCAGTTCGCCATTGGCCTGCAGGGTGTTGAGCATCTGGCCCTGGGGGAACTGGCGCATCTTCAGCACATACTCGATGGCTTCACCTTCGCCACCGATCTGCGGTGCGTCGACGCTACCGGTGATCGGCAACACTTCCAGGTACAGGCCTTCGGTCAGGCGTTGGTTCAGGCGCAATTCTTCGTTACAGAAATGCTGGCGCTGGTCCAGTCCGGTGAAGTCCAGGAAGCCGAAATTCATCGGTTTCTTGATCTTGTAGGCGTATTCGCCAGTGAGCAGGACCCAGGAGATATGCGTCTCGATGAGCTGAAACCCCTCCACGGAGTGAGGGTACAGGGCAGGGTTCTGCAACGCAGTAATAAGAGCTTGGCTCACGGCAAATCCTTCCGGGGCAAGGGAATTCGAATGCGCCATTATGGTCAATGGTGCCGTCCCTGCCTACCGCCGGGCCGTCTGCCCAGCCTTTATAAAGTGCGTATAATCCGCCGCCATGACCCGAACCCGAAATCCCCGCACCCCTCAGAAACGCCCGACCGGCCGCTCCCGCGCCTGGCTGGGCTGGGCTTTGAAGCTCAGCCTGGTTGGCCTGGTGATCGTTGCCGGCTTCGCGGTTTACCTCGATGCCGTCGTCCAGGAAAAGTTCTCCGGCAAGCGCTGGACCATCCCGGCCAAAGTGTATGCCCGACCGCTGGAGCTGTTCACCGGCCAGAAGTTGAGCAAGAACGACTTCCTCACCGAGCTCGATGCGCTCGGCTACCGTCGCGAAAGCGCGGCCAACGGCCCGGGCGCTGCGTCCGTCAACGGCAATACCGTCGACCTCAATACCCGTGGCTTCCAGTTCTACGAGGGCATGGAACCGGCGCAGTTCGTCCGCGTGCGCTTCTCTGGCGATTACGTTGCGGGCCTTTCCGGTGCCAACGGCAAGGCGCTTGACGTGGTGCGGCTGGAGCCGCTGATGATCGGCGGCATCTATCCGAAAAATCTCGAAGACCGCATCCTGATCAAGATTGATCAGGTACCCAAATATCTGCTCGAAACCCTGGTGGCAACGGAGGACCGCGAGTTCTACAGCCACTTCGGCGTGTCGCCAAAGTCCATCGTCCGGGCCATGTGGGTCAACACGTCGTCCGGCTCGATGCGCCAGGGTGGCAGTACCCTGACCCAGCAGTTGGTGAAGAACTTCTACCTCAGCAGCGAGCGCAGCCTCAGCCGCAAGCTGACCGAGGCGATGATGGCGGTCCTGCTCGAACTGCACTACGACAAACGCGAAATCCTTGAGGCCTACCTCAACGAGGTGTTCGTCGGCCAGGACGGTCAGCGCGCGGTGCACGGCTTTGGTCTGGCTAGCCAGTTCTTCTTCAGCCAGCCGCTGTCCGAGCTGAAACTGCATCAGATCGCCCTGCTGGTGGGCATGGTCAAAGGCCCGTCCTACTACAACCCGCGGCGTCATCCCGAGCGGGCCCTGGCTCGCCGCAACCTGGTGCTCGACCTGGTGGCCGAACAGGGCGTGGCCAGCCAGGCAGAAGTCGATGCGGCGAAGAAAATGCCGTTGGGCGTGACCAAGCGTGGCAGCCTGGCCGACAGCTCGTTCCCAGCCTTCCTCGACCTGGTCAAGCGACAGTTGCGCCAGGACTACCGCGACGAAGACTTGACCGAAGAAGGCCTGCGCATCTTTACCAGCTTCGACCCGATCCTGCAGATGAAGGCCGAAACCTCGATGAGCGAGACCTTCAAGCGCCTGGCGGGCCGCAAGGGGGCAGACGATGTGGAAGCGGCGATGGTCGTGACCAACCCTGAGACCGGTGAAGTACAGGCGCTGATCGGTAGCCGCCAGGCAGGCTTCGCCGGCTTCAACCGAGCCATCGATGCTGTGCGGCCGATCGGCTCGTTGGTCAAGCCGTCGGTATACCTGACTGCGCTGGAGCAGCCGAGCAAGTACACCCTGACCAGTTGGGTGCAGGACGAGCCATTTTCGGTCAAAGGGGCTGACGGCCAGGTCTGGCGCCCGCAAAACTATGACCGCCGCCCGCATGGCACGATCTACCTGTACCAGGGGCTGGCCAACTCCTACAACCTGTCGACCGCCAAGCTCGGCCTGGAAGTGGGTGTGCCGAACGTGATCAAGACCATTGGTCGCTTGGGCGTGAATGTCGACTGGCCTGCGTTCCCGGCCATGTTGCTGGGGGCAGGTGGCATGTCGCCGATGCAGGTGGCAACCATGTACCAGACCATCGCCAACGGCGGCTTCAACACGCCGATGCGCGGCATCCGCAGCGTGCTCACCGCCGAGGGCGAGCCGCTCAAGCGCTACCCGTTCCAGATCCAGCAAACCTTCGACCCAGGTGCCATTTACCTGGTGCAGAACGCCATGCAACGCGTAATGCGCGAAGGTACAGGGCGCTCGGTGTACAACACCTTGCCACGCTCGCTGACCCTGGCGGGCAAGACCGGTACCAGTAACGACTCGCGTGACAGCTGGTTCTCCGGCTTCAGTCAGGATCTGCTGGCCGTGGTGTGGATGGGGCGTGACGATAACGGCAAGACACCGTTTACCGGCGCCACCGGCGCCTTGCAGGTGTGGACCAGCTTCATGAAGAAGGCCGACCCGCTGCCGCTGGATATGCCGCAACCGGACAACGTGGTGCAGGCCTGGATCGACCCCTACAGTGGCCATGGGTCTGATGCCAGCTGTCCGGGAGCGGTGCAGATGCCGTATATTCGCGGGAGCGAACCGCCCGCCGGCGCGACCTGTGGCGGCGAGGAAAATCCGGCTGAGTCGGTCATGGACTGGGTCAAAGGCTGGATGAATTAAGCACAGGCTGCATTGATGAGGTGTGATGTGAACAAGTGGCTGTTTCCTGCCGTGACGGCGTTGGCTGTGCTCCAGGGGTGCTCCAGCGTCCCGCGTGGCAATATTCCGGTGGTCGATTCGAGCACCCGCGTGTCCAACAGCGAACGCGTGACGGCCAACCGCTCGGCGGGTGGCTATAACGCCGGCACCGCCCAGGCGCAGACGCTGCTGGAGGATTCCGGTGTCACCGTGATGATCCCGCAGGGCGCAGGCGCATCGGGCATCCAGACGTTCCCGGCGTCCAATGGCGCTGCGCCGATCAGTACCTCGCCGATCACGCCTGGGCCGATCAGTACAGGGCCTGTCAGTTCGGCACCGATGACCACCAATCCCAACCCGATTGCCGATGAACCCTTCGACATTGCCGCGATGAACAGCACCCCGCAAAGCGCCAGTGCGCCAACCGGTATTCCGCGCAGCGCCGCCGCCGGTGGCCTGTCGGCCGACGAGCAGCTGGACGGTCCTGTGCTGGCACTGTTGACCACTGCGCAGACGCAGCAGGGCAGCGGCGACTTCAACGGCGCCGCTTCGAGCCTTGAACGTGCCCAGCGCATTGCTCCGCGTGAGCCGCAGGTGCTGTATCGCCTGGCCCAGGTGCGCCTTTCGCAAGGTGATGCGGCGCAGGCCGAGCAGTTGGCGCGCCGCGCCCTGACTTACGCCAACGGCCGCCCAAGCCTGCAGGCAGAGCTTTGGAACACGATCGCCCAGGCCCGTGAAAAGCAGGGTGACAGCGCTGGGGCTGCGCTGGCCCGGCAAAAGGCGCGGGTCAATTCGTGATGATCGAGCAACGCGTGCTGGATATTGCCGACCACCTGCTCTTGATCGAGCGCGAGCTGCAGGTGCAAGGCTGGTGGGATGACGAGCCGCCAAGCGACGAGGCACTGGCCAGTACGGTGCCGTTCGCCGTGGATACCCTCAGTTTTGAGCAGTGGCTGCAATGGATCTTCCTGCCCCGCATGAAGATCATCATCGAGCTGGGCCACCCGCTGCCCAATGCATCGAGCATCCTTGTCATGGCCGAAACCGTGTTTACCGACCGGCCGGAGCAAAGTCGTGAGCTACGCCGCCTGTTGGCAGCTTTTGATCAATTGATCGCTCCTTCCGCCTGATTTCTTCAGTTTTTCCGTCAAGGGCCGCAGATTGTGGCCCTTTTTTTTGGAAATCTTCTTAATTCTGCTGCTGAAGCGATTTTTAGTGGTGGCAGGAATTCATCTTGAGGAAAAATTGGCAATAATTTTTCTTGACTTGTTGGCGCCGAATCACAAGAATCCAACTTCCGCTGTAGAGGGACTGCCAGAAGCAGACCCGCTAAGCAGATCATGAGGTGCACACCCGCGCCGACCTGTTACACCCCGCAACGCGTTACCTCGCGCTGGGTGGGAAACCCCCGCAACACTCTGGGGATCTCCCAATACTTGCTCAGTCAGTGCTGACGTTCGCTCATGCTCTGCTTGGCAGTAAACCTATTAAGACCCGTCCAGTGAGGGCGGTATTCTGGCGTTTTAGAGGTGAACAACGTGGAGCTTTTATCTGGCGCTGAGATGGTCGTCCGCTTCTTGCGTGACGAAGGCGTTAAGCACATCTACGGGTACCCTGGTGGTGCTCTCCTGCATGTTTACGACGCACTGTTCAAAGAACCGGAAGTGGAACACATCCTGGTTCGTCACGAGCAGGCGGCCACCCATATGGCGGACGGCTACGCTCGCGCCACCGGCAAGGCCGGTGTGGTGCTGGTAACCTCCGGTCCTGGCGCGACCAATGCCATTACCGGCATTGCCACCGCCTACATGGACTCGATTCCGATGGTCATCCTGTCCGGCCAGGTGCCTAGCACCATGGTGGGCACCGATGCCTTCCAGGAAACCGACATGATCGGTATCTCGCGGCCGATCGTGAAGCACAGCTTCATGATCAAGAATCCGACCGAGATCCCTGAAGTTCTGAAAAAAGCTTTCTACCTGGCGCAATCCGGTCGTCCAGGTCCAGTCGTGGTCGACATTCCAAAAGACATGACCAACCCGGCTGAGAAGTTCGAATACGTCTACCCGAAAAAGGTCAAGCTGCGCTCCTACAGCCCGGCGGTCCGCGGTCACTCCGGCCAGATCCGCAAGGCTGCCGAGATGCTTCTGGCGGCCAAGCGTCCGGTCGTCTACTCCGGTGGCGGTGTGATCCTCGGCGGTGGCTCCGAAGCCCTGACTGAAATCGCCAAGTCGCTGAACCTGCCGGTCACCAATACCCTGATGGGGTTGGGTGGCTTCCCGGGTACCGACCGCCAGTTCCTCGGCATGCTCGGCATGCATGGCAGCTACACCGCCAACATGGCCATGCATCATGCCGATGTCATCTTTGCCGTCGGTGCGCGTTTCGACGACCGCGTTGTAAACGGCCCGGCCAAGTTCTGCCCGAACGCCAAGATCATTCACATCGACATCGACCCGGCGTCGATCTCGAAGATGATCAAGGCCGACGTGCCAATCGTCGGCCCGGTCGACAGCGTGCTCAACGAAATGCTCGGCATCCTCAAGGAAATCGGCGAGCAGCCTGACAAGGCGGCGCTGGATGCCTGGTGGAAGCAGATTGACGAATGGCGTGGCAATGGCGAGTTGTTCCCTTACGACAAGGGCGATGGCAACGTCATCAAACCGCAAAAAGTCATCGAGACACTGTGCGAAGTGACCAATGGCGATGCCTTCGTCACTTCCGACGTGGGCCAGCACCAGATGTTTGCCGCGCAGTACTACCGCTTCAACAAGCCAAACCGCTGGATCAACTCCGGTGGCCTGGGCACCATGGGCTTCGGCTTCCCGGCGGCGATGGGCGTCAAGCTCAACTTCCCGGATCAGGACGTGGCCTGTGTGACCGGTGAAGGCAGCATCCAGATGAACATCCAGGAGCTGTCCACCTGCATGCAATACGGCCTGCCGGTGAAGATCGTCAACCTGAACAACGGTGTGTTGGGCATGGTCCGCCAGTGGCAGGACATGGCCTACAACGGTCGTCACTCGCACTCGTACGTCGAGTCGCTGCCTGACTTCATCAAGCTGGCCGAGGCCTATGGCCATGTGGGTATCCGCATCACCAGCCTGAAGGACCTCAAGCCGAAGCTGGAAGAAGCGTTTGCGATGAAGGACCGTCTGGTGTTCATCGACATCGCGGTTGACCGCAGTGAGCACGTCTATCCGATGCAGATCAAGGATGGCTCGATGCGTGACATGTGGCTGAGCAAGACGGAGCGTACCTGATATGCGGCACATCATTTCCCTGCTGCTGGAAAACGAACCAGGTGCGTTGTCCCGCGTGGTCGGCCTGTTCTCCCAGCGCAACTACAACATTGAAAGCCTGACTGTAGCGCCAACCGAAGACCCGACCCTGTCGCGTCTGACGCTGACCACCGTTGGCCATGACGAAGTGATCGAACAGATCACCAAGAACCTGAACAAGCTGGTCGAAGTGGTCAAGCTTGTCGACCTGTCGGAAAGCGCTCACATCGAGCGTGAACTGATGCTGGTCAAGGTCAAGGCCACCGGTGCCCAGCGTGCCGAGATCAAGCGCACCACGGATATCTTCCGTGGCCAGATCGTCGACGTGACCGCCAGCGTGTACACCGTGCAGCTGAGCGGTACCAGCGACAAACTGGACAGCTTCATCCAGGCGATCGGCACTGCATCGATTCTGGAAACCGTGCGCAGCGGCGTTACCGGCATTGCCCGTGGCGACAAAGTGCTCAGCATCTAAATCCAAAAAATTAGCGATGGCTCCGCAGGGGCCGAGATATAACCAGGGGTATTTTCATGAAAGTTTTCTACGATAAAGACTGCGACCTTTCCATCATCCAGGGTAAGAAAGTCGCCATCATCGGTTACGGCTCCCAGGGCCACGCTCAGGCGTGCAACCTGAAAGACTCCGGTGTAGACGTTACCGTCGGTCTGCGTAAAGGTTCGGCTACCGTTGCCAAGGCTGAAGCCCACGGCCTGAAAGTTGCCGACGTTGCTACCGCTGTCGCTGCGGCTGACCTGGTCATGATCCTGACCCCGGACGAGTTCCAGGGCGCTCTGTACAAGAACGAGATCGAGCCGAACATCAAGAAGGGCGCTACCCTGGCCTTCTCTCACGGCTTCTCGATCCACTACAACCAGGTTGTTCCGCGTGCCGACCTCGACGTGATCATGATCGCGCCGAAAGCCCCGGGCCACACCGTTCGCTCCGAGTTCGTCAAAGGCGGCGGCATCCCTGACCTGATCGCTATCTACCAGGACGCTTCCGGCAACGCCAAGAACGTCGCACTGTCCTACGCTTCGGGCGTAGGTGGTGGCCGTACCGGTATCATCGAAACCACCTTCAAGGACGAAACCGAAACCGACCTGTTCGGTGAGCAGGCTGTTCTGTGTGGCGGTACCGTCGAGCTGGTCAAAGCCGGTTTCGAAACCCTGGTCGAAGCTGGCTACGCGCCGGAAATGGCCTACTTCGAGTGCCTGCACGAGCTGAAGCTGATCGTCGACCTCATGTACGAAGGCGGCATCGCCAACATGAACTACTCGATCTCCAACAACGCCGAGTACGGTGAGTACGTGACTGGCCCGGAAGTCATCAACGAAGAATCCCGCAAGGCCATGCGCAATGCCCTGAAGCGCATCCAGGACGGCGAGTACGCGAAGATGTTCATCTCCGAAGGTGCTACCAACTACCCATCGATGACCGCCAAGCGCCGCAACAACGCCGCTCACGGCATCGAAATCATCGGCGAGCAGCTGCGCTCGATGATGCCGTGGATCTCTGCTAACAAAATCGTCGACAAGACCAAGAACTAAGTCTTATCGAAAGATGAAAAACGCGGCTTCGGCCGCGTTTTTTCGTTCTGGCATCCAGCTTCTGGTATAAAGCAGACCAGTGGCTCGCTGTCAGAACCTGTTTCGCGGGCCCGTGTCGAACATTTTCCATCCTGTTGCAAGGTACCCTCCATGAGCGAACGTCCCGAAGAGCCGAACAAGCCCTCCGACGCCGAAAGCCTGCTACCTGTCGATGAGCACGTTGAAGAAGGGCATGACGCCGAAGGCCGCAAGGTGCGCCACCGCGGCATCTACCTGTTGCCCAACCTGTTTACCACCGCCAACCTGTTTGCCGGTTTCTATTCCATCATCAGCTCGATGAGCGCACAGAGCGCCCTGAGTGCCGGCGACCCGCGCGAGGCGAGCAAGTACTTCGCTTTTGCCGCTATCGCCATCTTCGTGGCCATGGTGCTCGACGGCCTGGACGGCCGCGTTGCGCGCATGACCAATACCCAGAGTGCCTTCGGTGCCGAGTATGACTCGCTGTCGGATATGGTCGCCTTCGGCGTGGCCCCGGCTTTGCTGGCCTTCGGCTGGGCGCTGGGTGACATGGGCAAGGTCGGCTGGATGGTTGCCTTCATCTATGTGGCCGGTGCCGCGTTGCGCCTGGCGCGCTTCAATACCCAGGTCGGTACCGCCGACAAGCGCTACTTCATCGGCCTGGCCAGCCCGGCTGCCGCAGGTGTGGTGGCGGGCACCGTATGGGCGTTCAGTGACTATGGCATCCAGGGCTCCAAGCTGTCGTTCCTGGTCGCGCTGCTGGTGGCTGCTGCTGGCATGCTGATGGTCAGCAACATCAAGTACAACAGTTTCAAGGAGCTGGACCTCAAGGGGCGCGTGCCGTTTGTGGCGATCCTGGCGGTGGTGCTGGTATTTGCCGTCGTGTTCAGCGACCCACCGCGTATCCTTCTGTTGATCTTCCTCGCCTATGCAGCATCGGGGCCGATCCAGTTCCTGCTGAAGGCGCGCCGTCGCAAAGCGTGAAAATCACTTAACGCTGGAATAACCTCACGGCTCCATAGTCTTACTGGTACATCCGTTACTCAGTGCTATGGAGCCGTTCATGCTTATCAAGCTTCCCAGGTCTTCCGAGTGCAAGGCGTCGGAGATCACCCCCGAAGGCATTTACCTTTCCCGTCGTACCCTGCTGGGTGGCTCATTGGCTGGCTTGGCGCTAGGCGCATTGCCGGGCGGGGTGGGTGCAGCGCAAATGTCGCGTTATGCCGATGTGCAGGCTGGGGCCGCGCCGGCCTGGTTCACTGACAAGCTCGCGGCCACGCGCTGGCAGGCGGTGACGGTGAAGGACGAGGCGATCACGCCGTTCAAGGATGCCACTCACTACAACAACTTCTACGAGTTCGGGCCCGACAAGGGCGACCCGGCGGCCAATGGCGGCAGCCTGAAGACCGAACCGTGGTCCATTGTGGTGGATGGTGAGGTGGGCAAGCCCGGACGCTATGCACTGGAGGACTTCGTCAAACCCTATCAGCTTGAGGAGCGGATCTATCGGCTGCGCTGCGTAGAGGCGTGGTCGATGGTCATTCCGTGGCTGGGGTTCCCTTTGGCTCAGGTGCTCAAGCAGGTCGAGCCGACTTCCAGTGCGCGTTATGTGCGTTTCGAAACGCTGAAGGATCCGCAGCATATGCCTGGGCAGCGTTCTGGCTTCGCCTTGATCGACTGGCCTTATAGAGAAGGGTTGCGTCTGGATGAGGCGATGCACCCGTTGGCAATTCTCGCGGTGGGTATGTACGGCCGGGAACTGCCCAACCAGAACGGTGCGCCGTTGCGTTTGGTGGTGCCTTGGAAGTATGGCTTCAAGAGCATCAAGTCGATTGTGCGCATCAGCCTGGTAGCGGAGCAGCCGGGTACTACCTGGGAAGGGCTGGCGCCGGATGAATATGGTTTCTATGCCAATGTGAACCCGACAGTCGACCACCCGCGCTGGAGCCAGGCGCGCGAACGTCGTTTGCCCAGCGGGTTGTTCAGCCCCAACGTGCGGGAGACACAGATGTTCAATGGCTATGCCGATGAAGTGGCGTCGCTGTATACAGGGCTCGATCTGCGGAAGAACTACTGATGCGTTACCCCTGGTTTCGCTTGGCCATCTTCATCGTAGGCTGCCTGTTCCCGGTGTGGTGGCTATATGAAGCGGCGATGAACCTGCTGGGGCCTGATCCCGGGAAGATCATGATGGATCGCCTTGGGCTTGGGGCGCTTACCTTCTTGTTGGTGACCTTGAGCATGACCCCACTGCAGAAGCTGACGGGCTGGTCTGGCTGGATCGTGGTTCGCCGGCAGCTGGGGTTGTGGGTGTTCGCTTATATAGTGCTGCACATCCTCTGTTACCTGTTCTTTATTCTTGGGCTGGATTGGGGGCAGTTGGCGGTGGAGCTGCGCAAGCGGCCCTACATTATCGTGGGGGCGCTGGGGTTCCTGGGTTTGCTGGTGCTGGCGGTCACCTCGAACCGGTACAGCCAACGGCGGCTTGGGGCGCGGTGGAAGAAGCTGCACAGGTTGGTGTATGCGGTGCTTGGGTTGGGCTTGTTGCATTTCCTTTGGATCGTGCGCTCGGACCTTCGGGAATGGGCCATCTATGCGTTTATTGGGGCTGTGTTGATGGTATTGCGGATACCTGCTGTTGCGCGGGCTCTTCCCAGGGTTGCCAGGAAGCAGGGTAGGGCGGTTTGAGAGTGGGGTGGGGCTGCCAAGGGTCTGCCTTGAGATAGCAATGGCTGTGGAGAGGGCCCGCCTTTGTTTCTCTGGCGTCTGTGAGATCGAGCGCCGCGCGCGTCCGGCTCGAGACATCCATCGCCTGTGAGACCGAGCGCCGCCCGCGTCCGGCTTGAGACATTCACCGCCTATGAGACCGAGCGCCGCCCGCGCGGCGCTTCGCGGGTAAACCCGCTCCTACGTTTGTTTCGGGCCAGTCCCTCCTGTGCCTGGCGCGCGCGACCGCCTTGTTGGTACGACGCGATATCGAGACAGGCACCAAGGCGTTCGCGCGCGAATCCCACAGGCATAATTGGCCCGAAACAAACGTAGGAGCGGGTTTACCCGCGAAGCGCCGCGCGGGCGGCGCTCGATCTCACAGGCGCTGAAACTGTTGTGGCGAACACTTGGCAGCCCTGATACGGTCTTTCCCCCTTATATTTCACTTTCTTGAAATTAAAGGTTGACGCCCTCTCGAATCCCCTTATAATGCGCCCCACTTCCAGCGACAACGGAATGACAAACTCCTTGAAATTCAATGAGTTAGACAGTTATGAAGGTGCTGAAAGGGCTACGATCAAATGATCGCCAGCGGTTGAGATGATGGTTGACAGCGCTTCCAAGTGCTGTATGATTCGCCTCCCGCTACGAGAGATCGCAGCGAGCCAAGTGTTTGAAGCTAAACGAGTTTCTCGAAAAAAACTTCAAAATAAACGCTTGACAGGCTCTGAGGAATGCGTAGAATGCGCGCCTCGGTTGAGACGAAAAGCTCTTAACCAAACGCTCTTTAACAAATCGAATCAAGCAATTCGTGTGGGTGCTTGTGAGTACGGACTGATAGTCAAAAAGATTATCAGCATCACAAGTGGCCATGCGAGAAATCACATAGTCATTTGAGATTGCTGAGCCAAGTTTAGGGTTTCTTAAAAACCCAAGCAGTATTGAACTGAAGAGTTTGATCATGGCTCAGATTGAACGCTGGCGGCAGGCCTAACACATGCAAGTCGAGCGGATGACGGGAGCTTGCTCCTTGATTCAGCGGCGGACGGGTGAGTAATGCCTAGGAATCTGCCTGGTAGTGGGGGACAACGTTTCGAAAGGAACGCTAATACCGCATACGTCCTACGGGAGAAAGCAGGGGACCTTCGGGCCTTGCGCTATCAGATGAGCCTAGGTCGGATTAGCTAGTTGGTGGGGTAATGGCTCACCAAGGCGACGATCCGTAACTGGTCTGAGAGGATGATCAGTCACACTGGAACTGAGACACGGTCCAGACTCCTACGGGAGGCAGCAGTGGGGAATATTGGACAATGGGCGAAAGCCTGATCCAGCCATGCCGCGTGTGTGAAGAAGGTCTTCGGATTGTAAAGCACTTTAAGTTGGGAGGAAGGGCAGTAAGTTAATACCTTGCTGTTTTGACGTTACCGACAGAATAAGCACCGGCTAACTCTGTGCCAGCAGCCGCGGTAATACAGAGGGTGCAAGCGTTAATCGGAATTACTGGGCGTAAAGCGCGCGTAGGTGGTTTGTTAAGTTGGATGTGAAAGCCCCGGGCTCAACCTGGGAACTGCATCCAAAACTGGCAGGCTAGAGTACGGTAGAGGGTGGTGGAATTTCCTGTGTAGCGGTGAAATGCGTAGATATAGGAAGGAACACCAGTGGCGAAGGCGACCACCTGGACTGATACTGACACTGAGGTGCGAAAGCGTGGGGAGCAAACAGGATTAGATACCCTGGTAGTCCACGCCGTAAACGATGTCAACTAGCCGTTGGAATCCTTGAGATTTTAGTGGCGCAGCTAACGCATTAAGTTGACCGCCTGGGGAGTACGGCCGCAAGGTTAAAACTCAAATGAATTGACGGGGGCCCGCACAAGCGGTGGAGCATGTGGTTTAATTCGAAGCAACGCGAAGAACCTTACCAGGCCTTGACATGCAGAGAACTTTCCAGAGATGGATTGGTGCCTTCGGGAACTCTGACACAGGTGCTGCATGGCTGTCGTCAGCTCGTGTCGTGAGATGTTGGGTTAAGTCCCGTAACGAGCGCAACCCTTGTCCTTAGTTACCAGCACGTTATGGTGGGCACTCTAAGGAGACTGCCGGTGACAAACCGGAGGAAGGTGGGGATGACGTCAAGTCATCATGGCCCTTACGGCCTGGGCTACACACGTGCTACAATGGTCGGTACAGAGGGTTGCCAAGCCGCGAGGTGGAGCTAATCTCACAAAACCGATCGTAGTCCGGATCGCAGTCTGCAACTCGACTGCGTGAAGTCGGAATCGCTAGTAATCGCGAATCAGAATGTCGCGGTGAATACGTTCCCGGGCCTTGTACACACCGCCCGTCACACCATGGGAGTGGGTTGCACCAGAAGTAGCTAGTCTAACCTTCGGGGGGACGGTTACCACGGTGTGATTCATGACTGGGGTGAAGTCGTAACAAGGTAGCCGTAGGGGAACCTGCGGCTGGATCACCTCCTTAATCGACGACATCAGCCTGCTGATGAGCTCCCACACGAATTGCTTGATTCATTGTCGAAGACGATCAAGACCCTATATAGGTCTGTAGCTCAGTTGGTTAGAGCGCACCCCTGATAAGGGTGAGGTCGGCAGTTCAAATCTGCCCAGACCTACCAATATGCGGGGCCATAGCTCAGCTGGGAGAGCGCCTGCCTTGCACGCAGGAGGTCAGCGGTTCGATCCCGCTTGGCTCCACCACTTGCTTTACCTTGATCAAACTCAGAAATGAGCATTCGCGTCGAATGTTGATTTCTGACTTTTGTCAGATCGTTCTTTAAAAATTCGGATATGTGATAGATATAGACTGAACACCAGTTTCACTGCTGGTGGATCAGGCTAAGGTAAAATTTGTGAGTTCTGCTCGAAAGAGCAACGTACGAATTTTCGGCGAATGTCGTCTTCACAGTATAACCAGATTGCTTGGGGTTATATGGTCAAGTGAAGAAGCGCATACGGTGGATGCCTTGGCAGTCAGAGGCGATGAAAGACGTGGTAGCCTGCGATAAGCTTTGGGGAGTCGGCAAACAGACTGTGATCCAGAGATCTCTGAATGGGGGAACCCAGCCAGCATAAGCTGGTTATCTTGTACTGAATACATAGGTGCAAGAGGCGAACCAGGGGAACTGAAACATCTAAGTACCCTGAGGAAAAGAAATCAACCGAGATTCCCTTAGTAGTGGCGAGCGAACGGGGACCAGCCCTTAAGTTGATTTGAGATTAGTGGAACGCTCTGGAAAGTGCGGCCATAGTGGGTGATAGCCCCGTACACGAAAATCTCTTGTCAATGAAATCGAGTAGGACGGAGCACGAGAAACTTTGTCTGAATATGGGGGGACCATCCTCCAAGGCTAAATACTACTGACTGACCGATAGTGAACCAGTACCGTGAGGGAAAGGCGAAAAGAACCCCGGAGAGGGGAGTGAAATAGAACCTGAAACCGTATGCGTACAAGCAGTGGGAGCCTACTTTGTTAGGTGACTGCGTACCTTTTGTATAATGGGTCAGCGACTTATATTCAGTGGCGAGCTTAACCGAATAGGGGAGGCGTAGCGAAAGCGAGTCTTAATAGGGCGTTTAGTCGCTGGGTATAGACCCGAAACCGGGCGATCTATCCATGGGCAGGTTGAAGGTTAGGTAACACTGACTGGAGGACCGAACCGACTACCGTTGAAAAGTTAGCGGATGACCTGTGGATCGGAGTGAAAGGCTAATCAAGCTCGGAGATAGCTGGTTCTCCTCGAAAGCTATTTAGGTAGCGCCTCATGTATCACTGTAGGGGGTAGAGCACTGTTTCGGCTAGGGGGTCATCCCGACTTACCAAACCGATGCAAACTCCGAATACCTACAAGTGCCGAGCATGGGAGACACACGGCGGGTGCTAACGTCCGTCGTGAAAAGGGAAACAACCCAGACCGTCAGCTAAGGTCCCAAAGTCATGGTTAAGTGGGAAACGATGTGGGAAGGCTTAGACAGCTAGGAGGTTGGCTTAGAAGCAGCCACCCTTTAAAGAAAGCGTAATAGCTCACTAGTCGAGTCGGCCTGCGCGGAAGATGTAACGGGGCTCAAACCATGCACCGAAGCTACGGGTATCATCTTACGATGATGCGGTAGAGGAGCGTTCTGTAAGCCTGTGAAGGTGAGTTGAGAAGCTTGCTGGAGGTATCAGAAGTGCGAATGCTGACATGAGTAACGACAATGCGAGTGAAAAACTCGCACGCCGAAAGACCAAGGTTTCCTGCGCAACGTTAATCGACGCAGGGTTAGTCGGTCCCTAAGGCGAGGCTGAAAAGCGTAGTCGATGGAAAACAGGTTAATATTCCTGTACTTCCAGTTATTGCGATGGAGGGACGGAGAAGGTTAGGCCAGCCTGGCGTTGGTTGTCCAGGTTTAAGGTGGTAGGCTGAAATCTTAGGCAAATCCGGGATTTCAAGGCCGAGAGCTGATGACGAGTTGCCTTCAGGCGACGAAGTGGTTGATACCATGCTTCCAAGAAAAGCTCCTAAGCTTCAGATAACTGGGAACCGTACCCCAAACCGACACAGGTGGTTAGGTAGAGAATACCAAGGCGCTTGAGAGAACTCGGGTGAAGGAACTAGGCAAAATGGCACCGTAACTTCGGGAGAAGGTGCGCCGGCGAGGGTGAAGGACTTGCTCCGTAAGCCCATGCCGGTCGAAGATACCAGGCCGCTGCGACTGTTTATTAAAAACACAGCACTCTGCAAACACGAAAGTGGACGTATAGGGTGTGACGCCTGCCCGGTGCCGGAAGGTTAATTGATGGGGTTAGCGCAAGCGAAGCTCTTGATCGAAGCCCCGGTAAACGGCGGCCGTAACTATAACGGTCCTAAGGTAGCGAAATTCCTTGTCGGGTAAGTTCCGACCTGCACGAATGGCGTAACGATGGCGGCGCTGTCTCCACCCGAGACTCAGTGAAATTGAAATCGCTGTGAAGATGCAGTGTATCCGCGGCTAGACGGAAAGACCCCGTGAACCTTTACTATAGCTTTGCACTGGACTTTGAATTTGCTTGTGTAGGATAGGTGGGAGGCTTTGAAGTGGGGACGCCAGTTCTCATGGAGCCATCCTTGAAATACCACCCTGGCAACTTTGAGGTTCTAACTCAGGTCCGTTATCCGGATCGAGGACAGTGTATGGTGGGTAGTTTGACTGGGGCGGTCTCCTCCCAAAGAGTAACGGAGGAGTACGAAGGTGCGCTCAGACCGGTCGGAAATCGGTCGTAGAGTATAAAGGCAAAAGCGCGCTTGACTGCGAGACAAACACGTCGAGCAGGTACGAAAGTAGGTCTTAGTGATCCGGTGGTTCTGTATGGAAGGGCCATCGCTCAACGGATAAAAGGTACTCCGGGGATAACAGGCTGATACCGCCCAAGAGTTCATATCGACGGCGGTGTTTGGCACCTCGATGTCGGCTCATCACATCCTGGGGCTGAAGCCGGTCCCAAGGGTATGGCTGTTCGCCATTTAAAGTGGTACGCGAGCTGGGTTTAGAACGTCGTGAGACAGTTCGGTCCCTATCTGCCGTGGACGTTTGAGATTTGAGAGGGGCTGCTCCTAGTACGAGAGGACCGGAGTGGACGAACCTCTGGTGTTCCGGTTGTCACGCCAGTGGCATTGCCGGGTAGCTATGTTCGGAAGAGATAACCGCTGAAAGCATCTAAGCGGGAAACTTGCCTCAAGATGAGATCTCACTGGGATCTTGAATCCCCTAAAGGGCCGTCGAAGACTACGACGTTGATAGGTTGGGTGTGTAAGCGCTGTGAGGCGTTGAGCTAACCAATACTAATTGCCCGTGAGGCTTGACCATATAACACCCAAGCAATTTGCTGACGCAGATTGCGGTGGTGAAGACGAAAGACCCGAAAATTCGTAAGACCACAAATATCGCATATCCGAATTCGCTGGGCTGTCCATCTGGACATTCTGGCAACAGAATTTCTTGACGACCATAGAGCATTGGAACCACCTGATCCCATCCCGAACTCAGTAGTGAAACGATGCATCGCCGATGGTAGTGTGGGGTTTCCCCATGTGAGAGTAGGTCATCGTCAAGATTCATTTCGCAAAACCCCTATCTGCACATGCAGGTAGGGGTTTTGTCTTTGTGGGCAAAAAAACTCGACCTGCGCGAATCACTGCGGGAGCGGACACGCCCGCTCCCGTGGCCTGATGGCATTCGGCCGTTTCCTGTACGCGTGATATCGTTCCCCTCTCAGCCATCAGTGCCTCCAGAGATCTTCCGATGCTCAACACCGCCCATCTCCACCCTGGCTTCATGATCGTCCACGGCAACCGCCTCGACGACCTGCGTAGCCTGGTAGTGAGCTGGATGCGTCGCTACCCGCTGGCGCCTCTGGAAAACGAAATTGCCCTGGTTCAAAGCAATGGCATTGCCCAATGGCTCAAGTTGGCCCTGGCTGAAGATCCGCTAGACGATGACCTGGGCGGCTGCGGCATCGCTGCTGCAATCGATGTACAACTGCCCGGTAGCTTTATGTGGCAGCTCTACCGCAGCGTGCTTGGCCGTAGCGAAATCCCCGAAGTGTCTCTGCTCGACAAGGCACCCCTGACCTGGCGCCTGATGCGCCTGTTGCCAGCACTCATCGAGCGCCCGCATTTCGAGCCACTGCGGCGCTTCCTCACCGATGACAGTGACTTGCGCAAGCGCTACCAGCTCGCCGAGCGCTTGGCCGACCTGTTCGACCAGTACCAGGTCTACCGCGCCGATTGGCTCAAGGACTGGGCCACTGGTGAGCACGTCATCAACACGGCCCGCGGCGAGTGCAAAGTTCTGCCGCCAGGCAACCGCTGGCAAGCCGAGTTGTGGCGAGCATTGCTGGAGGATGTTGGCGAGCAAGGCATGGCGCAAAGCCGCGCCGGGGTACACCAACGTTTCATCGAGCGCATCAACAGCCTGGAGCAGGCGCCTGCCGGGCTGCCACCGAGGGTGATCGTGTTCGGTATCTCTTCGCTGCCGGCCCAGGCCCTGGAAGCACTGGCAGGCCTGTCGCGTTTCAGTCAGGTATTGCTGTGCGTACACAACCCATGCCGCCACCACTGGGCCGATATCGTTGCCGACAAGGACCTGTTGCGCCACCAGTACAAACGCCAGCAACGCAAGCAAGGCATGCCCCTGCAACTGGACGACCAGACGCTGCACCAGCATGCCCACCCATTGCTGGCTGCCTGGGGTAAACAAGGCCGCGACTACATCAACCTGCTCGACAGCTATGATGACCCGGGCAGCTACCAGGGCGTGTTCAGCGACGGCCGCATCGACCTGTTCAGCGACGGTTCGCCCACCACGCTGCTCAACGAACTGCAGGACGACATCCTGGAATTGCGCCCGCTCGCCGAGAGCCGCGAACGGTGGCCGGCAGTCGACACCACAAAAGACCGCTCGATCCGCTTCCATATCGCGCACAGCCCGCAACGTGAAGTGGAGATCCTCCACGACCAGCTGTTGGCCCGCTTCAGCGCCGACCCGACTTTGCGCCCGCGCGACGTGATCGTCATGCTGCCGGACATCGACACTTACGCGCCGCATATCCGCGCCGTCTTCGGCCAGTTGCAGCGCAACGACCCACGCTACATCCCGTTCACCCTGACAGACCAGGGCCAGCGTGGTCGCGAGCCTTTGCTGATCGCGCTTGAGCATTTGCTCAAACTGCCTGATAGCCGCTTCGCGGTCAGCGAAGTGCTCGACCTGCTGGACGTGCCGGCAGTCCGCGCCCGCTTCGGCATCCGCGAAAACGACCTGCCCACGCTGCACCGCTGGATCGAGGGCGCTGGCATCCGTTGGGGCCTTGACGCCGAGCAGCGGGCGAGCCTGGGCTTGCCCGCCGGGCTCGAACAGAACAGTTGGCGTTTCGGCCTGCGCCGCATGCTGTTGGGTTATGCCGTGGGGGTGGGTGAGGCCTGTGATGGCATTGAACCCTACGATGAAATCGGTGGCCTGGACGCGGCGTTGATCGGCCCGCTGGTCGCGTTGCTCGATGCGCTCGAAGTCGCCTGCCAGGCCCTGTCCGAGCCAGCCACCGTCAGCCAGTGGGGCGAACGACTGCATGCCTTGCTGCACGTGTTCTTCCTCGCCGAGGACGAGGGTGATGAATTCCTGTTGATGCAGTTGCAGGATCTGCGCGATAGCTGGCTTGAGGTGTGCGAGACCGTCGGCCTGCACGACCCGCTACCGCTTACCGTGGTGCGTGAAGCCTGGCTGTCGGGCCTCGATCAGGGCAAGCTGTCGCAACGTTTCCTCGCCGGCTCGGTCAACTTCTGCACACTCATGCCCATGCGCGCGATCCCGTTCAGGGTGGTCTGCCTGCTGGGCATGAACGATGGCGATTACCCGCGTGCGCAGCCACCGCTGGACTTCGACCTGATGGCCAGCGACTATCGCCCCGGTGACCGCTCACGCCGCGAAGACGACCGTTACCTGTTGCTTGAAGCGCTACTGTCAGCACGTGACCAGCTGTATGTCAGCTGGGTCGGGCGCAGTATCCGCGACAATAGCGAACGCCCGGCCTCGGTGCTGATCGGCCAGTTGCGCGATCACATCGCTGCGGGCTGGCATTTGGCCGACGCGCAGCAGGGCCAGCCCGCGAAACCGGGCGAGCAACTGTTGCACGCACTGACCCAGGAGCACCCGCTGCAGCCGTTCAGCCCTCGGTACTTCCAGAAGGGCAGCCCACTGTTCAGCTATGCCCATGAATGGCAGGTGCTGCACCAGCAGGGTGAGACAGACGCGCAGAGCGAGCCGGGCTTGCCGCCTTATCAGGACGCTGAAGCCCTGAGTCTGCACCAGCTGAATGACTTCTTGCGCCACCCGGTACGCCACTTCTTCAGCCAGCGCTTGAAGGTGTACTTTGAGGCGCTGGAAGCGCCGACCCCGGACGAAGAGCCCTTCGTCCTCGATACCCTGCAACGCTACGGCGCCAGTGAAAGCCTGCTTGGCGCCGCCTTGGCCGAACCGGACAACGCCGAACAAGCCTTGCGCGCCCAGGCCCGACGCCTGCAGGCCTGCGGTTTGCTGCCGCTAGCCGGTTTCGGCGAACTGCTGCAAAACGAGTTGATCGAACCGCTGCCGGACCTGCTGCAACGTCACCAGCAATTGCTGCAACGCTGGCCACAGCTGGTCGAGGGCGCTTTGCCAGTGCATTTCGAGCACGGTCAGCACCGACTTGAGGGCTGGCTGGGCCGGGTGTTCCAGGCGGAAGATCAGAGCCTTCTCAGCATCACCACAGTACCCAACACCATCAGTGCCGGGCGCAACAACCTGAAGTGGCACCGCCTTATCGCGCCCTGGGTTACGCACCTGGCGGCCTGTGCGGCGGGCTACCCCTATAACAGTGCATTGGTAGCCAGTGACCTGACCCTGTTGCTTGCACCGCTGCCGCAAGCGCAGGCCGCGCAACTGCTGGGCGACCTGTTGGTGGCCCGTCAGGCGGCAATGAACGCGCCGTTGCCAGTCGCGGCCAAGACCGCGTTCGCCTGGTTGGCCCAGGACGATGCGGATAAAGCCATGGCCGCAGCAGCTCGCGCCTACGAAGGCGACGAACGCACCAGCTTTGGCGAACGGAGTGAAAGCATTGCCTTGGCCCGCCAGTTCCGGGACTTTGCAGCACTCACCGCTGACGAAACGTTTGAAGGCTGGTGCGAAACCTTGTATCGCCCGTTGTTTACCGCCCCTTGGCAGACCTTGGGCAACCCGGAGAAAGGCGCATGACCCAGGACCGTCCTCTGGCACTGAGTTTCCCCCTGCACGGTAGCCAGCTGATCGAGGCCAGCGCCGGTACGGGCAAGACCTTCACCATTTCGGCGCTGTACCTGCGCCTGATCCTCGGTCACGGTGGCGAACAGGGCTTCGAGCGCGAGCTGCTGCCACCGCAGATCCTAGTGGTGACCTTCACCGATGCCGCCACCAAAGAGCTGCGCGAGCGTATCCGCGCCCGCCTGGCTGAAGCCGCACGGTTCTTCCGTGGCGAACTGGAAGGCGCCGATCCACTGTTGCACCAACTGCGTGACGATTATCCACAAGAGAACTGGCCGCGTTGCGCCGGCCGGTTGGAAATCGCCGTGCAGTGGATGGACGAGGCTGCGGTATCGACCATCCATGGCTGGTGCCAGCGCATGCTGCGCGAGCATGCCTTCGACAGCGGCAGCCTGTTCACCCAGACCCTGGAAACCGACCACAGCGAGTTGTTGGGCCAGGTCATGCGCGATTACTGGCGGCGCTTCTGCTATGGGATGCAAGGGGACGCACTGGCCTGGGTGCGCGGCAACTGGGGGAGCCCCGACGCCTTGCTGCCGCGCATTCGCCCATTGTTTGGCCGTGTGCGCGCCCAGCAGAATGGGCCAGAGCCCGCCGCATTGATCCAGGCATCGTTGCAGCAACGGGGTGCACAGTTGGCCCGGATCAAGGCGCCGTGGGCACAGTGGGCTGAGGAACTGCGGCAAATCTGCCGCGATGCGCTGGCCGCCAAACAGGTCGACGGCCGCAAGATGCAAGCCCGTTACTTCGAGCCCTGGTTCGACAAGCTCTGCGCTTGGGCCAGCGATGAGCAACTGGTAGAGCTCGACTTGGGCACCGGCTTTACCCGGCTGACCCCGGCGGGCATGGCCGAGGCCTGGAAGGGAGAACCTCCCGAGCACCCAGCCCTCAACGCCATGCAGCACTTGCAGCAGCAACTGCAGGCACTGGACAGCCCGGATGCCCCGCTGCTCGAGCACGCCGCCAGTTGGGTATCGGCGCGTTTCGAAGTGGAGAAGCGCCGGCGTGCAGAAATGGGCTTCGACGACATGCTCGTGCGCTTGCAGCACGCGCTCGCCAGCGAGGCCGGCGAGCGCCTGGCCAGCCTGATTCGTGAGCAGTTCCCGGTAGCGCTGATCGACGAATTCCAGGACACCGACCCGGTTCAGTACGGCATTTTCGAGCGCATCTACCAGATCAGCGAAAATCGCGCAGAAACCGGTCTGTTCATGATCGGCGACCCCAAGCAGGCGATCTACGCCTTTCGGGGTGCCGACATCTACACCTACCTAGCCGCGCGACGCGCTACCAGCGGCCGCCTGCACAGCCTGGACACCAACTACCGCTCCAGCAAAGCCATGGTGGCGGCGGTCAATCAGGTGTTCCTGCAGGCCGAGGCGCGTGAAGCGGGGCGGGGTGCATTCCTGTTCCGCGAGGCTGATGACAACCCGCTGCCATTCATCGAAGTGCGCGCCAAGGGGCGTGGCGAACAGCTGCTGATTGACGGTGAAGTCGGTGCAGCCCTGCAATGCTGGCAGCTGGAAAGTGAAGAGCCAGTCTCCAGCAGCGTTTACCGCCAGCAACTGGCCGCCAGTTGCGCCAGCCATATTGTGGCCTTGCTCAATGGCGGCCAGCAGGGCACGGCGGGCTTCCAGAATGCCGAAGGCGAATTGCGCGCCTGCTTGCCCTCGGACATTGCCATCCTGGTGCGCGATGGCCATGAGGCGCAGATGGTCCGCGCCGAACTGGCCGCACGCGAGGTGCGCAGCGTCTACCTGTCCGACAAGGACTCGGTGTTTGCCGCCCAGGAAGCCCACGACCTGCTGGCCTGGCTCAAGGCCTGCGCCGAGCCTGACTCGGAGCGCCTGCTCAAGGCTGCTCTGGCCAGCCTTACACTGGGCCTGTCGCTGGCTGCGCTGGACCGGCTTAACCAGGACGAGCGGGTCTGGGAAAGCTGGGTGATGCGTTTTCGCCTGTACCGCGACACCTGGCAGCGCCAGGGGGTGTTGCCGATGTTGCGCCACCTGCTGCATGACTTCCAGCTACCGCGCACGCTGATCCGCCGCAGTGATGGCGAGCGGGTGCTGACCAACCTGCTGCACCTGGCCGAGCTGCTGCAGCAGGCCGCTGGCGAACTGGACGGCGAACAGGCGCTTATCCGCCACCTGGCCGAGCATCTGGCCAGTTCCGGGCAGGCCGGTGAAGAGCAGATCCTGCGCCTGGAGAGCGACGAACAGTTGGTCAAGGTGGTGACCATCCACAAGTCCAAGGGCCTGGAATATCCCTTGGTCTACCTGCCATTCATCTGCACCAGCAAACCGGTGGATGGTAGCCGTCTGCCGCTGGCCTGGCATGACAGCGAAGGTAACGCCCACCTCACTCTCACACCCGATCAGGAGCAGATCGAGCGTGCTGACGACGAGCGCTTGGCCGAAGACCTGCGCCTGCTCTACGTGGCCCTGACCCGCGCCCAGCATGCTTGCTGGCTGGGTGTCGCCGACCTCAAGCGCGGTAATCAGAAGAGCTCGCAGCTGCACCGCTCGGCGTTTGGCTACCTGCTGGGGGGCGGCCTTGCCTTGGCTGGCTCGGCGCAGCTGGCGGACTGGTTGCAGGCTTTGGCGGCAAGTTGCCCGCACATCACTTGCCCAGGCCTGCCGCAGGCGGATGAGCAGATGTATCGCACGCCACACGCCGAACGTGAGCTGCTGCCAGCACGCAGGCCACGCCATGCGGCTGCCGAGCACTGGTGGATCGCTTCCTACAGTGCCCTTCGTGTCGGCGATCAGACCCTCGGTGCCGACAGCTCGCAGGCCCAGCAACTGCTGGACGACGAGGTGCCCGATGCCCAGGTGTTGCGCGAGGTCCCGGCCGACAGCGGCGATATCCATCGCTTCCCACGGGGGCCTAACCCCGGCACCTTCCTCCATGGTTTGCTGGAGTGGGCAGGCCGTGAGGGCTTCAGCGAGGTCAGCGGTAACCCTCAACTGATTGAGCGCACCGTTGGCCAGCGCTGCAATCGCCGTGACTGGGCCGGCTGGATCCCCACCCTGAGCCACTGGATGCAACGTTTGCTGGGCGAGGCGTTGCCGCTGCCGGGCAGCGACCAGAGCGTAACGCTGGGCCAGCTGCGTCATTACCAGATTGAAATGGAGTTCTGGTTCGCAAGCCACCGGGTCGACGCAGAACAACTCGATCGCCTGGTGGCACGCCACACCCACCCCGGTCTGGCGCGCCCAGCTGCGCAGCCGACCGTGCTCAACGGCATGTTCAAAGGGTTCATCGACCTGGCGTTCGAGCTGGACGGGCGTTACTACGTGACCGACTACAAGTCCAACTGGCTGGGTGCGGACATCCAGGCCTACGATGCCATGGCCATGGAAAAGGCGATTCTTGAGCACCGCTACGACCTGCAGTATGTGCTGTACCTGCTGGCCCTGCACCGCCAGTTGCGCGCGCGGCTGGCGGACTACGATTATGACCGCCATGTTGGCGGCGCCCTGTTCATCTTCCTGCGCGGTGCCAGCAGCAGCGGCCACGGCGTGTACCACGCCAAGCCACCGCGTGAGCTGATCGAAAGCCTCGATGCGTTGTTCCGTGGCGAGCACGCGCCGGTACAGCAGGACCTGTTTGCCGGAGTTGCGCCATGAGCCGAAGCCTTGTCGACCTGTTGCCCACTCCGTTGCACGCCGAGCACCTGCTGGCGCTGGCACCACAGCACAGCAGCGCTGACCTGCTGCAATTACTCGACCGCTGGGTTGAGCGGGGCTGGCTACGAGCCCTGGACCGCGCGTTCGTGTCGTTCCTGGAAGAGCGCGCCCCCGGCAGTGATCCCTTGCTATTGCTGGCAGCGGCGCTGGCCAGCCACCAACTGGGGCACGGACATGTCTGCCTCGACCTGCAACAAACCTTGGCCGAGCCGGATTTCGCCCTGTCGTTGCCGCCGGAAGGTGACGCCCTTATCGGCCCTTTGCTACTGCCATCGCAACTGCTGGCCAACCTTGACTTGAATGCCTGGCTTCAGCGCATCAGCGCCAGCCCGCTGGTGGCCGCAGGTGATACGCCTGGCCAGCAATCGCGGCCACTGGTACGCAGTGGCGAGCGCCTTTACCTGCGCCGTTACTGGAGTTACGAGCGGCGCATCGACCATGCCCTGCGCCAGCGCCTGAGTCAGGCCGAAGCACCGCCTGCGGACCTGCCAGAGCGCCTGGCGCAACTGTTCGAGGGCGGCGCGCCAGCTGGCCAGGTGGACTGGCAGAAGCTCGCCTGCGCCTTGGCCACCCGGGCCGGTTTCAGCATCATCACTGGCGGACCCGGCACCGGCAAGACGACCACCGTGGTGCGCCTGCTGGCGTTGCTGCAGGCGCCGGCAGTGGAGCAGGGCAGGCCACTGCGCATCCGCCTGGCGGCACCGACCGGCAAGGCCGCTGCGCGCCTGACCGAATCCATTGGCCAGCAAGTCGAGCGTCTGCAAGTCAGCGCCGAAGTACGCGGGCAAATCCCCACTGAAGTCAGCACCGTGCATCGCCTGCTCGGCAGCCGCCCGGGCTCGCGGCACTTCCGCCATCATGCTGGCAACCCGTTGCCGTTGGACGTGCTGGTGGTCGACGAAGCGTCGATGATCGACCTGGAAATGATGGCCAACCTGCTCGATGCCTTGCCGCCGCGGGCGCGTCTGGTGCTGCTGGGCGACAAGGACCAGTTGGCCTCGGTCGAGGCCGGCGCGGTACTGGGTGACCTGTGCCGGGATGCTGAGGAGGGCTTTTACTCGCCGGCGACTGCAGCGTGGCTTCAGCAGGTCAGTGGCGAGTCGCTGGCCGGCAGTGGCCTCAAGGCCGGCGATGAGCAGCGTCACCCGCTGGCCCAGCAGGTGGTGATGCTGCGTTTTTCACGGCGTTTCGGTGAAGGCAGCGGTATTGGCCAGCTGGCCAGACTGGTCAATCGTCAGGACGCTCACGCGGCGCGCAACCTGCTGGCCGCGCCGCCTGCCGACGTGCACAGCCTGTCGCTCAAGCACGAACAGGATCGTGCTTTCGACCGCCTGTTACTCGACGGTCTGAACCGCGGTACCGATGGGCCGCAAGGCTATCGCAGCTACCTGCGCACCCTTGGCCGTTACCGGCCGGCACTTGATACCGCCTTTGACGACCCCGCCTGGGAGCAATGGGCGGGCAAGGTGTTGCGCAGTTTCGAGGATTTCCAGTTGCTGTGCGCGGTGCGCCGGGGCGCCTGGGGTGTCGAAGGCCTCAACGAGCGGGTGGCGCGAGTGCTGCACAATGCCGGTCTGATCGACAGCCAGCAGCCCTGGTACGAAGGACGCCCGGTGCTGGTGACCCGCAACGACTACGGCCTTGGCCTGATGAACGGTGACATCGGTATTGCCCTGCGCCTGCCGGATGAGCATGGCCAGCCGCTGCTGCGCGTGGCCTTCCCGCGCAACGACGGCAGTGGTGGTGTGCGGTTCGTTCTGCCGAGCCGGCTCAACGAAGTGGAAACGGTATTCGCCATGACCGTGCACAAGTCCCAGGGCTCGGAGTTCAGCCACACTGCCCTGGTGCTGCCGGAGGCGCTCAACCCGGTGCTGACCAAGGAATTGGTGTACACCGGCATCACTCGGGCCAAGCACTGCTTCAGCCTGGTCGAGCCACGCCAAGGCATTTTCGAAGAAGCGGTGGCGCGCAAAGTACGGCGTATTTCCGGGTTGATGCTCGAGCAGGTCTAGGGCCATGAAACCCATTACACGTGGCCGCACGCTCCTACAATAAAGCGGCCATGTGCTATCGTTGCGCCGATATCGGAAGGGGCTTCAAGGGATTTCCCACATGAACGTGGCCGCAAGGCGAGTGACAAGCTGTGCGCTTTCGCTATTGCTGGCCGTCCTGTTCCTTTCTGCAGGCGCTGCCCGGGCAGACCCCGGCACAACCTCCGCCCAGGCACAGCAACGCGCCAAGGCAGTCACCCAGGTAGTACTGGGTATCTTCAGTTACGCCCGCTGGCCCGTCGAACCTTCTCCTTTACGCCTGTGCCTGGTCGGCCCGACCGAGTACGCCGACGATCTCATCAAGGGCCATGTCCAGGAGTCCGGCCGGCCGCTGCAGGTGCGGCGCCTGCTGGCAGAAGACACCCAGGTCGCCCAGGCCTGCGATGCCCTCTACATTGGCAAGCTTGACCAGGGCCAGCGCGATCGGCTGTTCCAGCGTATCGGCGGCCACCCGGTGCTGAGCATCAGCGAGGCGGATGACCCCTGCACGGTCGGCAGCCTGTTCTGCCTGCGGGTCAGCGACCAGCAGGTGGCCTTTGAAGTCAATCTCGACTCGGTGGCACGCTCTGGCGTGCGCATTCACCCCAGCGT
The DNA here is from genome assembly GCF_058795575.1 of Pseudomonas sp. GW823-FHT05G12. NCBI lineage: Bacteria > Pseudomonadati > Pseudomonadota > Gammaproteobacteria > Pseudomonadales > Pseudomonadaceae > Pseudomonas > Pseudomonas sp. GW823-FHT05G12. The sequence continues at coordinate 5,139,382 of NZ_CM179501.1, read as the reverse complement.
GCTGCAATTGTCGCGGCGCCGGGCGGAGCAGCCATGAAGCCGACCCGCAAGCGTACCGTGCGCCCGACCCTGCGCTCGGTGCTGGGCCGTGGCCACCTCAGCGTCGCCTTGCTTGCCGTTGGCCTGGCGGGTATCTCCCTCACCCTGCTGGGCGTGCTCGCCCTGCGAGTCTATGCCAACCATAACCTGCAGTTGATCGCCCGCTCGATCAACTACACCGTAGAAGCGGCTGTGGTGTTCGATGACAGCGCCGCCGCCAATGAATCGCTGGCGTTGATTGCCAGTACCGAAGAAGTGGCCGAGGCCAAGGTCTTCAACAACGAGGGCGAGCAACTGGCGCACTGGCAACGCGACAATACCGGCATGCTTGCGCAGCTGGAGGTGCAGGTTGCCAGCGCCTTGCTGGATGAGCCGGTCATTCTGCCGATCGTGCACCAGCAACAGCAGGTCGGGCATATCGAACTGGCAGGCCAGGGCAGGAGCCTGTTGCTGTTCCTGCTCAGTGGCTTGGCCGGTATCCTGTTCTGCACGGTCCTCAGCGCCCTGGCTGCCCAGTATCTGTCGCGGCGCCTGCTCAACGATATCACCCGCCCGCTGCGTGGCCTGGCCAGTGTCGCCCATGCCGCCCGCCGCGAGCGCAGCTTCGACCGGCGCGTGCCAGAAGCGCCGATTGCCGAGCTGAACGAGCTGGGTAACGACTTCAATGCCCTGCTGGATGAACTGGAGGTGTGGCATAGCCACCTGCAGAGCGAAAACCAGACCCTGGCCCATCAGGCCAGCCACGACAGCCTGACCGGCTTGCCCAACCGCGCCTTCTTTGAAGGGCGCCTGAGCCGCAGCGTGCGAAATGCGGCGCGCCAGCAGGACCACCTGGCAGTGCTGTTCCTCGACAGCGACCACTTCAAGCAGATCAACGACACCCTCGGCCACGCCGTGGGTGACGAGGTGTTGATCAGCGTGGCCGAACGTGTGCGCGCCCAGTTGCGCGAGCAAGACCTGGTGGCGCGCCTGGGGGGCGACGAGTTTGCCGTGTTGTTGACGCCTTTGCATACGCGCAAGGATGCCGAACACATTGCCGAGAAGATCGTTGCCAGCATGAGGCTGCCGGTGCAACTGGACAGTGGCCGCAGTGTTTCCACCTCGCTGAGTGTCGGTATTGCCTATTACCCGGATGACGGCGCTGACCCCGCCAGTCTTCTGAATGCCGCCGATGCGGCAATGTACCAGGCCAAGCGCGAACGCCGTGGCCATTGGCAAGTGGCGCAGACGGAACGGTCCGCCAATGAAATCAGGAACAGGAGTTGAACCCGTGATGCACGCTTTACGTTTTCCGCTTTGGGCCTTGTTGTTCGCCATGCTGGCGCTGACGGGGTGCCAGAGCGCACCCCAAAAGGGCCTTACCCCAGAACAGATTGCCGTGCTAAAGCGCGAAGGTTTCACCCCGACCGATGAAGGTTGGGCCTACGACTTGTCTGGCAAAGTGCTGTTCGGCAGCGATCTGGACAGCCTCAACGGCCAGAGCCAGGCGATTGTCGAGCGCATCGGCAAGGCGCTGCTGGGCGTGGGTATCCAGGGCGTGCGGGTGGACGGGCATGCCGACTCGTCGGGCAAGGCGGCGTATAACCAGCAGCTGTCCGAGCGCCGCGCGCAAAGTGTGACCAAGGCGTTGGTGGGGATTGGCATGCAGGCGCAGAACATTCAGAGCCGCGGCCTGGGCAGCAGCCAGCCGGTAGCGGACAACCGCACCAGCGCCGGGCGTACCGAGAACCGTCGGGTGTCCATCGTGGTAGCGTCCTACTGATCGTTGCCGCTCGGGCTGTCACATAGTCCCTGTAGGTGCGGGCAACGCGGTGCCTGGCACCGGCTTCGCCGGTGTTCGCGGGCAAGCCCGCTCCCACAGGATCTGTGCTTGTCCTTGGAAATGTGCAGGCCCATCGGTCACATATCCCCTGTGGGAGCGGGCGTGCCCGCGAAGCAGGCAAGGCGGTATCTGGCACCGGCTTCGCCGGTGTTCGCGGGCAAGCCCCCACAGGATCTGTGCTTGTCCTTGAAAATGCGCAGGCCCGTCGGTCACATATCCCCTGTGGGAGCGGGCGTGCCCGCGAAGCAGGCGACGCGGTATCTGGTACCGGCTTCGCCGGTGTTCGCGGGCAAGCCCCCACAGGATCTGTGCTTGTCCTTGGAAATGCGCAGGCCCGTCGGTCACATATCCCCTGTGGAAGCGGGCGTGCCCGCGAAGCAGGCGACGCGGTGTCTGGCACCGGCTTCGCCGGTGTTCGCGGGCAAGCCCGCTCCCACAGGATCTGTGCTTGTCCTTGGAAATGTGCAGGCCCGTCGGTCACATATCCCCTGTGGAAGCGGGCGTGCCCGCGAAGCAGGCGACGCGGTATCTGGCACCGGCTCCGCCGGTGTTCGCGGGCAAGCCCCCACAGGATCTGTGCTTGTCCTTGAAAATGCGCAGGCCCATCAGTCCTGGGCAAAGTGCATCTCGCGGGTTTGCCCCATCAACAACGGCGCATTCGCCTCGGTCACCCCGCGGATGTAATCCCACAGCAGGGTAATGCGCTTCAACTTGCGCAAATCCTCCCGGCAATACATCCAGAACTGCCTCGTCACCTCGATCTCCTCCGGCAACACCGTGACCAATCGCGGGTCCTGCGCGGCGAGGAAGCACGGCAATATCGCCAGCCCACGCCCCTGCAACGCTGCCGTGTACTGCGCGATCACGCTGGTACTGCGCAAATGTGCGCTGGCGTTGGGGATCAGGTTGGCCAGGTACAGCAGCTCGGAGCTGAACGCCAGGTCATCCACGTAACTGATGAAGGGGTGTTTGGCCAGGTCCGTCACCTGGCGGATCGGCGCGTGGCTGTCCAGGTAGCCCTGGGTGGCATATAGCCGAAGGCGGTAATCGCACAGCTTGCAGCACACATAAGGCCCATGCTCGGGCCGCTCCAGCGCGATGACGATGTCCGCTTCACGCTTGGACAGGCTGATGAAGTGCGGCAGCGGCAGGATGTCCACCGAAATTGCCGGGTAGGCGTCGACGAAGTGGCTTAGCTGCGGCGTGATGAAAAAGCTGCCAAAGCCCTCGGTGCAGCCCATGCGCACATGGCCCGACAACGCCACCCCCGACCCGGACACCTGCTCGCACGCCATGTGCAGTGTGCTCTCGATCGATTCGGCATAGCCCAGCAGGCGCTGGCCCTCGGCGGTCAGCACAAAGCCGTTGGTGCGCGACTTTTCGAACAGCAAGGTGCCCAGCGCACCCTCCAGCGAGCTGATGCGTCGCGACACGGTGGTGTAGTCCACGCTCAGCCGTTTGGCGGCACTGCTGGCCTTGCGGGTGCGAGCCACTTCGAGGAAGAACTTCAAATCGTCCCAGTTGAGCGCGCTCAGGGATGTGAGGTCTTTTTGCATGATGATCCGGTTTTTTTGTGCGTTCTTGTTGGATGTTTGCACATCTATACTCGAAACAAGCCTCAGGACGCCACCCCGCGTTTGCCCGGCGCTGGCGATCTCGTCCCGACAACAATTCCAAGGAGAACGCAGATGAACGCACCGCAATCCCCTAACAGCACCAAGGTCGAGCAGGTCAAGCTGCTGATCGACGGCCAGTGGGTCGAGTCCAAAACCACCGAATGGCGTGACATCGTCAACCCGGCCACCCAAGAGGTGCTGGCGCGCGTACCGTTCGCCACCGTCGAGGAAGTCGATGCAGCCGTGGCCGCTGCTCACCGCGCTTTCCAGACATGGCGTAACACCCCGATCGGCGCGCGCATGCGCATCATGCTCAAGCTGCAGGCGCTGATCCGCGAACACACCAAGCGCATTGCCCAGGTGCTCAGCGCCGAGCAGGGCAAGACCCTGGCCGACGCTGAAGGCGATATCTTCCGCGGCCTGGAAGTGGTCGAGCACGCGGCGTCCATTGGCACCCTGCAGATGGGCGAATTTGCCGAGAACGTCGCCGGCGGTGTCGATACCTACACCTTGCGCCAGCCGATCGGCGTATGCGCTGGCATCACACCGTTCAACTTCCCGGCAATGATCCCGCTGTGGATGTTCCCCATGGCCATCGTCTGCGGCAACACCTTCGTGCTCAAACCGTCCGAGCAGGACCCGCTGTCGACCATGCTTCTGGTCGAGCTGGCGCTGGAAGCCGGCGTACCGGCGGGCGTGCTGAACGTGGTGCACGGCGGCAAGCAGGTGGTGGATGCCATTTGCACCCACCAGGACATCAAGGCGATTTCCTTCGTGGGCTCTACTGAAGTCGGTACGCACGTTTACAACCTCGGCAGCCAGCATGGCAAGCGTGTGCAGTCAATGATGGGGGCCAAGAACCACGCGGTGGTGTTGCCTGATGCCAACCGCACGCAAACCATCAATGCGCTGGTGGGGGCTGCCTTTGGCGCGGCGGGCCAGCGCTGCATGGCGACCTCCGTGGCCGTGTTGGTGGGCAAGGCCCGCGAATGGTTGCCGGATATCAAGGAGGCCGCCAGCAAGCTCAAGGTCAATGCTGGCTGTGAGCCGGGCACCGACGTTGGCCCGGTGGTTTCCAAGCGTGCCAAGGAGCGTGTGCTGGGCCTGATCGAAAGCGGTATCAAGGAAGGCGCCAAGCTCGAGCTCGACGGCCGTGACGTCAAGGTGCCGGGCTACGAGCAAGGTAACTTCGTCGGCCCGACCCTGTTCTCGGGTGTGAAGACTGACATGCAGGTGTATACCCAGGAAATCTTCGGCCCGGTGCTGGTGACCCTGGAAGTCGACACGCTCGACGAGGCCATCGCCCTGGTCAACGCCAACCCGTTCGGCAACGGCACCGGCCTGTTCACCCAGAGCGGCGCGGCAGCACGCAAGTTCCAGAGCGAAATTGATATTGGCCAGGTCGGCATCAACATCCCGATCCCGGTACCCGTACCGTTCTTCAGCTTCACCGGCTCTCGTGGCTCCAAACTCGGTGACCTGGGGCCGTACGGCAAGCAAGTGGTGCAGTTCTACACTCAGACCAAGACCGTCACTGCTCGCTGGTTCGATGACGACAGCGTCAACGACGGTGTGAACACCACCATTAGCCTGCGCTAAGGAGTACGTCATGCGTATCGCATTCATCGGCCTGGGCAACATGGGCGCGCCCATGGCCCGCAACCTGATCAAGGCCGGGCATCAGCTGAACCTGTTCGACCTGAACAAGGCCGTGCTGGCCGAGCTGGCAGAACTGGGCGGGCAGATCAGCCCCTCGCCCAAGGACGCGGCGGCCAACAGCGAGCTGGTGATCACCATGCTGCCGGCCGCAGCCCATGTGCGTAGCGTGTACTTGAACGAGGACGGCGTACTGGCCGGTATTCGTCCTGGCACGCCGACCGTTGACTGCAGCACCATCGACCCGCAGACCGCACGTGACGTGTCCAAGGCCGCAGCGGCAAAGGGCGTGGACATGGGGGATGCGCCGGTTTCCGGTGGTACTGGCGGCGCGGCGGCCGGCACCCTGACGTTCATGGTCGGCGCCAGTACCGAGTTGTTCGCCAGCCTCAAGCCGGTACTGGAGCAGATGGGCCGCAACATCGTGCACTGCGGGGAAGTCGGTACCGGCCAGATCGCCAAGATCTGCAACAACCTGCTGCTAGGCATTTCGATGATCGGCGTGTCCGAGGCCATGGCCCTGGGTAACGCGTTGGGCATCGATACCAAGGTGCTGGCCGGCATCATCAACAGTTCGACCGGGCGTTGCTGGAGTTCGGATACCTACAACCCGTGGCCGGGCATCATCGAAACCGCTCCGGCATCGCGTGGTTACACCGGTGGCTTTGGCGCCGAACTCATGCTCAAGGACCTGGGGCTGGCCACCGAAGCGGCACGCCAGGCACACCAACCGGTGATTCTCGGTGCCGTTGCCCAGCAGTTGTACCAGGCCATGAGCCTGCGAGGCGAGGGTGGCAAGGACTTCTCGGCCATCGTCGAGGGTTATCGCAAGAAGGATTGATGCAAGAGGTGGATTTCATCGCGGGCCAGGCGGCCTTCCCTCTGTAACTGCGCACCAGAGGGAAGGGCGTCTGCTCCGCGATTTTTTTTGTCCACGCTTACAGGTAGTGCGCGGCCGTGGTAGGAGCGGGTTCACCCGCGAATGCTACAGAAGCCTCACCGCCGCATTAGCAGGTAAACCCGCGCCTGCAAGTCAGGCGAAGACGAAATACTTACGTACAGTCTCGACCACTTCCCACGTACCTTTCATGCCTGGCTCGATCACGAACACATCACCCGCTTTCAGGTGCTTGGGCTCTTCGCCTTCCGGGGTGATGATGCAGTAGCCATCGAGGAAGTGGCAGAACTCCCATTTATCGTAGTTGACCTCGAACTTGCCTGGGGTGCAGATCCAGGTGCCCATGATCTTGCTGCCGTCGGCCGACAGGTAGGCATTGAGGTTGACGGTGTGCGGATCGCCGCCGATGCGCTTCCACTTGGTGGCGTCCACGACCGGCGTCGGGCAGGTTTCGCGCAGGACGGTGATGAAATCGGACATGGCACAACTCCTGGTGACTGGCTGAATGACTGGTCACCATAGGCCCAACGGCCGAGCCGCAGTTGCCTGGGCTCGACGTCCAGGTGTCTGGCCGCGCTATGGCAGGCGGTTTACCTCGACAGTGGTGTGCGCCCTTGCGCATCAGCCGGTAAAGGTGGCTACCAGTTCTGCGGCATAGCCTGGTAATGCCGCAAAATCCCGCGCGCACACCAGCAACCGGCGGTTGGCCCATGGCTCCTGCAGCGCCACCCAGTGCAACGGCAGCATGCCTTGCCAGCGCTGTACTGCTGCCAGCGGCACCACCCCGATTCCGGCCCCGCCCGCGACCATGCGGATCACCCCATCAAACCCCTCCGCACGCACCCGAACCTGCATGCGCTGCCCCTCGTGCAGCGCTTGCTCTTCAAGGTACAACCCCAATGCACTGCCGGCCCCCAGGCCGACATAGCCATGGGCCAGGCTGTCGACGAAGCTTGGCGCCAGCGCACTGGCCAGGGGGTGGCCCTGTGGCGTCACCAGCACCAGCGGGTCATCTCGAAACGGCCGGGTCTGCAGGTGCTCGCTGGGGGCGGCTGTGGACACGATGCCCAGGTCGGCCATGCCTTGGGTAATTGCCTGCACGATGCGCAAACTCGGCAGCTCTTGCACATCCACGCTGACGCCCGGGTTTTCAGCCAGGTAGCTGGCCAGCAGTTCGGGCAGGTATTCGGTCAGCGCTGCGGTGTTGCACAGCAGACGCACCTGGCCTTGCTGCCCTTGCGCGTATTGGCCCAGGTCGAACTGCAGGCGTTCGACCTGCTGCGTTATCAGCCGTGCATGCTGCAACAGTGCCTGGCCAGCCGGCGTTGGTTGTACGCCACGGCGGTTACGTTCCAGCAAGGGAATGCCCAGCGATGCTTCCATGGCGCGAATGCGCGCACTGGCTGCTGGCAGTGACAGATGGCTGCGGCCGGCGCCAGCGGTGATGTTGCCGCACTCCAGGGTGTGCTGGAACAGCTTGAGGTCGATCAGGTCGAAATGCATATGGCTCTGTCCGGGCAAGAGGCTGGCTGAGTATATGGCAGATTCTCACGTCGCCCGGTGCACGGCATCATCGGCCCATGACGACCTTGCTTGCTTTCTACCAGAACATTGGCCCGGCACTCTCGTTGCTGGTTGTACTGACCTTTCTGCTGGCTGGCGCAGTGAAGGGGGTCATCGGCCTGGGCCTGCCGACCATTGCCATGGGCCTGTTGGGCCTGGCTATGCCACCGGCGCAGGCTGCCGCGTTGTTGATCGTGCCCTCGACACTCACCAACCTGTGGCAGCTGGCCAGCGGCGGGCATCTGCGAGGGTTGTTGGTCCGCCTGGGGCCGATGCTGGCATTGATTTTTGTCGGCACTTTGCTGGGCAGCGCCTGGCTGGGAATCAACAGTGGCCCCTGGGCTGCGCACGCGCTGGGGGGCGCCTTGCTGGTCTATGCGTTGTATGGGTTGGTCGGCCCGGGCTTGCAGGTAGCCCCGGGACACGAGCGCTGGCTGGGACCGCTTTGCGGGCTGGTCACGGGTGTGGTCACCGCGTCGACCGGAGTGTTCGTGATGCCAGCGGTGCCTTACCTGCAGAGCCTGGGCTTGAGCCGCGAGCAGATGATCCAGGCCCTGGGCCTGTCGTTCACGGTGTCGACCCTGGCCTTGGCCCTAGGCCTGGCCGGGCAGGATGCCTTGGGTGGCCAGGCGCTGGGGGCGTCGCTGCTGATGCTGGCGCCGGCCTTGCTCGGCATGCTGGCGGGCCAGTGGCTGCGTCAGCGGATCAGCGCGCTGCTGTTCAAGCGTTGCTTTTTCATCGGCCTGGCCGCCCTCGGCGGCCACCTGCTGATCAGCGGCTAGCGGACGAAGCGCTGAGCATGTCGACCCTCTGGATATCGAAATCGCGCTCCAGGTAATCCATGCGGCTTTCGAAGAAGGCGGCCATGTGCGGGAGGGCCGAGTGCACGTCCAGCGCGGCCTTGTCGGCCCACACTTCGAAGAACACAAACAGGCTCGGGTCCTGCTGGTCGCGCAGCATGTGGTACTCGATGCAGCCGGGTTCCTGGCGGCTTGGCTCGACGTAGGGACGCAACAGGTTTTCAAACGCATCAGCCATTTCCGGGCGGGTCTTGGCTTTGAGGATAAAGGCGAACGGCTCACTCATGGGGCGCTACTCGGTGATGGGTGGTGAGTCGATTCTACGGCAATAATGCATCGCTCATTCGTGACTTCTGGTCAATTGTATTTTGCCCCGTCACCGCTGTATCCCGCCCCCGCGAGCCTCTAACCTGCCGGCATCAATTTTTGATTCGGCCGTGGAGGCCAGCATGAAAAAGATCCTTCTGCTCAATGGTGGTAAACAGTTCGCTCACTCCGAAGGCCGCCTCAACGCGACCTTGCACGAAGCGGCCATCGCTCACCTGGACCGCGCCGGTTTCGATGTGCGCCAGACGTTCATCGACGGCGGCTACGATGCCCAGGAAGAGGTGGAGAAATTCCTCTGGGCCGATGTGGTGGTCTATCAGATGCCCGGCTGGTGGATGGGCGCGCCGTGGACCGTGAAGAAGTACATCGACGAGGTGTTCACTGCCGGTCACGGCAGCCTGTATGCCAATGACGGTCGTACCCGTTCTGACCACTCGCAGAAATACGGCAGCGGTGGTCTGGTGCACGGCAAGCAATACATGTTGTCGCTGACCTGGAACGCGCCGCAGCAGGCGTTCGATGACCCGAGCGATTTCTTTGAAGGCAAAGGGGTGGATGCCGTGTATTTCCCGTTCCACAAGGCCAACCAGTTCCTGGGCATGACCGGCCTGCCGACCTTCCTGGCTGTGGATGTGATGAAGCGCCCGGATGTGCCGGCGGCGTTGGCAGCTTATGAGGCCCATCTGGACAAGGTGTTTGGCAAGGCACAGTAATTTTATGTCTGTACCGGCCTCTTCGCGGGCTTGCCCGCTCCCACAGGTATTACGCAGGTTTCAAGGACTTTGCAGTACTTGTGGGAGCGGGCAAGCCCGCGAAGAGGCCCGTACAGGCGCTGCTGGACTTGGCCTCGACAAGCGGTTATCTAATCCTTGCACAGACCAACCACAGGCCCTGATGTGAAAACCCGATCCGAAGAACTCCAGGTATTCGTCGCCGTCATCGACTGCGGCTCGATTTCCGCTGCTGCCGAGCAGATGGGCCAGACCCCGTCTGCCGTCAGCCGCACCTTGTCGCGTCTGGAGGGCAAGCTGGGCACCACGCTGGTCAACCGCACCACCCGGCGCATGGACCTTACCGAAGAGGGGCGCTACTTTCTTGAGCGCGCGCGGCTGATCCTGCAGCAGATGGACGAGATGGAAGAGCGTCTGTCGATGAACCGCCAGACCCCGACCGGGCGATTGCGCATCAATGCCGCTGCGCCGTTCATGCTGCATGCCATCCTGCCCTGGATCGGCGAGTTCCGCCGCCAGTACCCAGGCATCGAACTGGAGCTCAACACCGACGACCTGATCATCGACCTGCTGGAGCAGAGCACTGATGTGGCGATACGCATCGGAGAGCTGGCCGACTCCAGCCTGCACGCGCGCAGCCTGGGTTGCAGTCCGGTGCAGGTGCTGGCCAGTCCGGCCTACCTGGAGCAGCACGGCACGCCACGGCAGGTCGAGGACCTGGCCAACCACTGTCTGCTCGGCTTCAGCCAACCTGAGTCGCTCAATCACTGGCCGCTACGCCACGCTCAGGGCGATCGCTGGAGCATCCGCCCGACGCTGGTCGCTTCCAGCGGCGAAACCCTGCGCCAGTTGGCGTTGGCCGGGGAGGGCATCGTCAGCCTGTCGCACTTCATGACCCACGAAGATATCCGCACAGGGCGCCTGCAGGTGCTGCTGAGCGAGGCCAACAATGGCTACCGTCAGCCGATCCACGCGGTGTATTACCGCAACACCCAGTTGGCGCTGCGCATCCAGTGCTTCCTGGATTTCATCCAGCGCAAGCTGGCGATGTACGCCTGCTGAGTTGCCTGATCGCGACAAATCCTGTCCACAGGCGGCGAAACTTCCGCCGGTTGATTGCACAGTCGAAGCGCTTCGGCCTTACTGACTGCTCAACAAAAACAACACCAAGGAAGTGTCATGCGTATTGTCCCGTTCCAGTACCTGGCTCTCGCAGCCGCGATCCTGAGCTGTTCCTCGGTTTACGCCGCCACCCTGGAGGGCGGCGCGGTGGCCGCCCCCGATCAATATGGCGCACAGGTGGCCGCCGATATTCTGAAAAAGGGCGGCAACGCGGTGGACGCGGCAGTGGCGACCGCCTTCACCTTGGCGGTGACTTACCCGGAGGCCGGTAATATCGGCGGTGGCGGCTTCATGACCCTGTTCGTCGATGGCAAGCCTTACTTCCTCGACTACCGCGAAGTCGCGCCCAAGGCCGCCACGCGCAACATGTACCTGGACGACAAGGGCGAGGTCATCGAGAACCTCAGCCTGGTGGGGGCACGCGCCGCAGGCGTACCCGGCACGGTAATGGGCCTGTGGGAGGCGCACCAGAAGTTCGGCAAGCTGCCCTGGAGCGAGTTGCTGACCCCGGCCATCGGCTATGCGAAAAACGGCTTCAAGGTGGCGGAAAAGCAGTACCAGTACCGCAACGATGCCCAAGGCATGTTCAAGACGGCGACCAACTTCAACGATTACTTCGGCAACATGAAGGTCGGCGAGCTGTTCAAGCAGCCGGAAATGGCCCAGACCCTGGAGCGTATAGCCGACAAGGGCGTGAGCGAGTTCTATCAAGGCAAGACCGCCGATTTGCTGGTGGCGCAGATGCAGGCTGACAAAGGCCTGATTACCAAAGAAGACCTGAAGGATTACAAGGCGGTATGGCGTGAACCGATGGCCGTGAGCTGGCGTGGCAATGTGGTGTATACCGCGCCACCGCCGAGCTCGGGCGGTGTGGCGCTGGCCCAGTTGCTGGGCATCAAGGAAGACCGCGCGGCCGACTTCAAAGGGGTGGCGCATAACTCGGCGCAATACATCCACCTGTTGGCCGAGATCGAAAAGCGGGTGTTCGCCGACCGCGCCGATTACCTGGGCGACCCGGCCTTCACCAAGGTGCCGGTGGACCAGCTGGTGGCCAAGGATTACCTGGCCAAGCGCGCAGCTCAGGTCAACCCGAAGGCCATTTCCGACACCGACAAGGTCAAGCCGGGCCTTGAACCGCACCAGACCACGCATTTCTCGATCGTCGACAAGCAGGGCAACGCGGTCAGCAATACCTACACCCTCAACCTCGACTACGGCAGTGGTGTGGTGGTGAAGGGCGCCGGTTTCTTGCTCAACGACGAGATGGATGATTTCAGCGCCAAGCCGGGGGCGGCGAACGCCTTTGGCGTGGTCGGCGGTGATGCCAACGCGATCGAACCGGGCAAGCGCATGCTGTCGTCGATGAGCCCCAGCCTGATGACCCGCGATGGCAAGGTCGAGCTGGTTATCGGTACCCCGGGTGGTTCACGGATCTTTACCTCGATCTTCCAGGTGATGAACAACCTGTACGACTACGGCATGCCGCTGGACAAGGCGGTGGCGGCGCAGCGCGTGCACCATCAGTTGCTGCCCAAGGACACCATCTACTTCGACAGCTATGCGCCACTGACCGGGCCGGTAGCTGATGAGCTGAAGAAGATGGGCTATGTGCTGGAGGACCAGGGCTGGGAGATGGGCGACATCCAGGCGATCCGCGTCGATGGGGCGAAGCTTGAGACCGCTTCCGACCCACGTGGGCGTGGGGTGGGGATGATCGTCAAGTAGTACCTGTCAGAACGCCGGGAGGGCTTTGCCCTCCTATCGCGACACAAGGCCGCTCCCACGAGGACCTGCGTACGTCGATCAATGTGGGGTGCGGCCTTGAATCGCGAAAGGGCCGCAAAGCGGCCCCAGGTGCCAACGGTCAGACGCGGAACTGGCTGACCAGTGTCTGCAACTGCCCACCCAACCGCGCCAGCTCCACACTCGACGCTGCCGTCTCGTCACTGGCTGCTGCGGTTTGCTCCGAAACATCACGCACATTCAGGATGCTTCGGCTGATCTCTTCAGCCACCGCACTCTGTTGCTCTGCCGCCGCAGCAATCTGCTGGTTCATCGACTGGATGCTCGATACCGTACTGGTGATGCTCTCCAGCGATGACCCGGCCTTTCGCGCCAGTTCGACGCTGCTGTCGGTCAGGGCACGGCTGCCCTGCATGGCATTCGCCACTTGCTGGGTACCGTGCTGCAGGCTGGCAATCAGCTCTTCGATCTCTTCGGTAGACTTCTGCGTGCGTTGGGCCAGGCCGCGCACTTCGTCGGCAACCACGGCAAAGCCACGGCCTGCCTCGCCGGCACGCGCCGCCTCGATCGCTGCGTTGAGCGCCAGCAGGTTGGTCTGTTCGGCCACCGACTTGATCACGTCCATCACGCTACCAATTTTCTGGCTTTCCTGCTGCAGCAGGTTCATGGCCTCGGTGGAGCGGTGCATGTCTTCGGCCAGGCGTTCGATCTGGCCGATCGCTTCGCCCACTACGCGGTCGCCGGCACGGGCTTCGTCATCGGCTCCGGTGGCTGCATGTGAGGCCTGCTCGGCATTGCGCGCCACTTCCTGAACGGTAGCGGCCATTTCGTGCATGGCGGTGGCCACCTGGTCGGTCTCGACTTTCTGGCTGTTGGCTCCCGCGCTGGTCTGTTCGGTGACTGCCGACAGTTCTTCGGCGGCGCTGGCAATCTGGGTGACGCCATCGCGGATGCCGCTGATCAGCTCGCGCAGGGTGGTGCCCATGCGCGCGATGCCTTGCTGCAGCACGCCCAGTTCGTCACGGCGGGTGACGCGCATGTGCTGGGTAAGGTCGCCACTGGCGATTTTTTCCACGGCCACCAGGGTGTCTTGCAACGGGCGCGTGATCTGGCGGGTGATCAGCACCGCCGCCAGCACGCCGACCAGCAGCGCCAGCAGTGTGGCGATGGCCTGCAGGCTGCGGGCCTGGGTGCTCTCGATGTCACGGCGCTCCAGCTGGATCTGGTACAACGCGTCGCTGCGCTTGACGATGTCGGCACCCTGCACGGTCATTTCGGCACGCGAGGTGGTGATGTTGGCAACCGCGTCGCGGAACTGGCGTACGGCGTCACGATAGGCCAGTACTGCGTTTTCGAACTGTTGCAGGCGCGCATCTTCGCTGGGCAGCTGGCGCTTGAGGTTGTCGGTATCGGCCAGTGCTGCATCCAGCTGGCGCAAGGCGGCCTGCTCGTTGGCGCTGCTGTTGTCGGCGATGTAGCCACGCACATCGATGCGTACCTGCAGCAGTTGCTGGCGGGCCTTGCTGATCAGCCGGTACTGGGCCAGGCGCACGCTGTCAGCCTCGGGGCGAGCCATCACCTCCTGGCTGAGCGCATCCATGGCCTGGTCGGCGCGGATGGCCGAGCTGTCCATGGAAACGCGCGCTGCGCGGGTGGCGTCGTAGCCCTGGCGCATCTTGTTCAGCGACAGCTTGTAGGCACTGATGGTATCGCCCAGCTCACCCAGCAGCTTGACGTTCTCCGGGCTTTTGAAGGTGGAGGCCAGGTAGGCCTGCTGCTTGCTGAATGCGTCCAGCTTGGCCAGGGTGTTGGCGGCGGCGGTATCGTCGCCGTTGGCGATCATGTACTGCAGGCGCGCAATGCGCAGATCGGTGAGGTCCTTGTTCAACTGGCCAATATCGCCCATCCAGTTGCTACGGTCGATCAGGCTGCCCAGGCTGGTCCAGCCGGTGAGGGCCAGCAGGCCAGTGAGGACCAGCACCAGGCCGAAGCCCAGGCCGAGTTTAAGGTTGACGCTGATGTTGGCGAACCAGCTGTTCATGCACGCTCTCCAGAAGTTGATTTCGCTCTCTTGATCTTCGATCGCCAGGCGTTGTTGTTCTGGATGCCCGCTGATTCGTGCAGGTGTTATCGGCCGTGATTGGGGAAGCTGAAACGCTTTTTCAGCAAAATATCAGCAGATGGTCTCACTTGGTCCCTGTTGGGCCCGGGATCAGAGGGTGCGTGCGCTGAAGGTGTCGCAGCGGTTCACTTCACCTTCGGCAAACCCGATCTTGAACCAACGCACCCGCTGCGCGGAAGTACCATGGGTGAACGAGTCCGGCACTACGCGGCCGCGGCCTTGCTGCTGCAGGCGGTCGTCGCCAATGGCATTGGCCGCATTCAGCGCTTCCTCGACATCGCCTGGCTCCAGCCAGTTCAGGCGTTTCTGCGCCTGGTAGGCCCATACCCCGGCCAGGCAGTCAGCCTGCAACTCCTGGCGCACCAACAGGCCGTTGTCGCCCTCCATGCGCTGGCCGGCGCGTCGTGCGGCATCGATCTTGGCCGAAACGCCCAGCAGGGTCTGCACATGGTGACCGATTTCGTGAGCTATTACGTAGGCCTGGGCGAAGTCGCCCGCTGCAGCGAAGCGGGTTTCCATTTCGCGGAAGAACGACATGTCCAGGTACACCCGCTGGTCCGCCGGGCAATAGAACGGCCCTACCGCTGCCGAGGCAAAACCACAGGCCGAATTGACCTGGCCACTGAACAGGACCAGTTTGGGGTCACGGTATTGTTTGCCGGCCTGGGCGAACAGGGCTTTCCAGGTGTCCTCGGTGTCGCCCAGAATCGAGGCGACGAACTCGGCCTGCTGGTCGTTGGCCGGGGGGGCCTTGGCGCTTGTACCACTGGGGGCCGTTTGCTGTTGCTCCAGCTGGCCGGTGAGCTGGCCAAGAATCTGCAGTGGGTCCTGCCCGGTGAGCCAGCCGATGCCGACGATCAGCAGAATCGCCCCGAGCCCCAGCCCCTTGCCGCCGCCGAAGCGCATGCCGCCACCGCCACCTTCGCCCCGAGCATCGACCACGTTGTCGCTGCGTCGGCCTTTTCGCCATTCCATGAATGCTCTCCCGAGCGTGAAACAAGAAGTCAAAGATTAGTTCAGGAAAGCGGCAGGTGTCAGGCAAAGGTGTTAAGCCATAACCATTTGGTTATGTATGAGGTGGTCGATTTCAATATTCATCGCGCGCGACCTGCCCGAAACTGCAAGTCCGCCTGCCACGCCCAGGCGTTCTCACAATTCCAAGAGAGGAAACCGGCATGCCCGCCCAGGACAACAGCCGCTTCGTGATCCGTGATCGCAACTGGCACCCTAAAGCCCTTACGCCTGACTACAAGACCTCCGTTGCCCGCTCGCCGCGCCAGGCACTGGTCAGCATTCCGCAGTCGATCAGCGAAACCACTGGTCCGGACTTTTCCCATCTGGGCTTCGGCGCCCACGACCATGACCTGCTGCTGAACTTCAATAACGGTGGCCTGCCCATTGGCGAGCGCATCATCGTCGCCGGCCGTGTCGTCGACCAGTACGGCAAGCCTGTGCCGAACACTCTGGTGGAGATGTGGCAAGCCAACGCCGGCGGCCGCTATCGCCACAAGAACGACCGCTACCTGGCGCCGCTGGACCCGAACTTCGGTGGTGTTGGCCGGTGCCTGACCGACCGTGACGGCTACTACAGCTTCCGCACCATCAAGCCGGGCCCGTACCCATGGCGCAACGGCCCGAACGACTGGCGCCCGGCGCATATCCACTTCGCCATCAGCGGCCCATCGATCGCCACCAAGCTGATCACCCAGTTGTACTTCGAAGGTGACCCGCTGATCCCGATGTGCCCGATCGTCAAGTCGATCGCCAACCCGCAAGCCGTGCAGCAGTTGATCGCCAAGCTCGACATGAGCAACGCCAACCCGATGGACTGCCTGGCCTACCGCTTCGACATCGTGCTGCGCGGCCAGCGCAAGACCCACTTCGAAAACTGCTGAGGACCCCGCCATGCCAATCGAACTGCTGCCGGAAACCCCTTCGCAGACTGCCGGCCCCTACGTGCACATCGGCCTGGCCCTGGAAGCCGCCGGCAACCCGACCCGCGACCAGGAAATCTGGAACTGCCTGGCCAAGCCAGACGCCCCGGGCGAGCACATTCTGCTGATCGGCCACGTATACGACGGAAACGGCCACCTGGTGCGCGACTCGTTCCTGGAAGTGTGGCAGGCCGACGCCAACGGTGAGTACCAGGATGCCTACAACCTGGAAAACGCCTTCAACAGCTTTGGCCGCACGGCTACCACCTTCGATGCCGGTGAGTGGACGCTGCAAACGGTCAAGCCGGGTGTGGTGAACAACGCTGCTGGCGTGCCGATGGCGCCGCACATCAACATCAGCCTGTTTGCCCGTGGCATCAACATCCACCTGCACACGCGCCTGTATTTCGATGATGAGGCCCAGGCCAACGCCAAGTGCCCGGTGCTCAACCTGATCGAGCAGCCGCAGCGGCGTGAAACCTTGATTGCCAAGCGTTGTGAAGTGGATGGGAAGACGGCGTACCGCTTTGATATCCGTATTCAGGGGGAAGGGGAGACCGTTTTCTTCGACTTCTGAGGTGAAGCTTGGGGCCGCTATGCGGCCCATTCGCGGGCAAGCCCGCTCCTACAACGATCTGCGTACACCGACGCCGATCAATGTGGGAGCGGGCTTGCCCGCGAATGGGCTGCAAAGCAGCCCCGGCGATACAACGATCAGCGCCGAACCAGCAGAACCCCACTCTCCATATGGTGGGTATACGGGAACTGGTCAAACAATGCACAGCGCTCGATGCGGTGGGTGTCCTGCAACTGGGCAATGTTCGCTGCCAGCGTTTCCGGGTTGCACGAGATGTACAGAATGCGCTCGAAACGACGGGTCAGCTCGCAGGTATCCGGGTCCATCCCCGCACGCGGTGGGTCGACGAACACTGTACCGAACTGATAACTCTTCAGGTCGATGCCTTCCAGGCGCCGGAACGGCCGCACTTCATTCAGTGCCTGGGTCAGCTCCTCTGCCGACAAACGTACCAGCCGCACGTTATCCACAGCGTTTTCGTCAAGGTTGCTCAGTGCGGCATTGACCGACGTCTTGCTGATTTCGGTGGCCAGCACCTGGCGTACGCGCGTGGCCAGCGGCAGGGTGAAGTTACCGTTGCCGCAATACAGCTCCAGCAGGTCATCCTCACGCTCGCCAATGGCCTCGAAGGCCCAGCTGAGCATCTTCTGGTTCACTGCGCCGTTGGGCTGGGTGAACGCACCCTCCGGCTGGCGGTAACTGAACACGCGGCCAGCCACATCGAGTTTTTCCACTGCGTAGTCGCGGCCGATAACCAGGCGTTTGCCCTTGGAGCGGCCGATGACGCTCACCCCCAGCGCTTCAGCCAGTTGCCGTGCTTCCACTTCCCAGGCCTCGTCCAGCGGGCGGTGATAGCACATCGTGATCATCGCATCGCCAGCCAGGGTGGTGAGGAACTCCACCTGGAACAGGCGGTTGCCCAGTTCTTCGCTGGCCTGCCAGGCTGCCTTCAGGCGTGGCATCAACGCGTTGATGCGTTCGCTGGCAATGGGGAAATCGTCGATCAGGATTGCCTTGTGCTTCTCGCCCGGGGCGAACATGGCGTAGTGGCGCTGGCCATCCTCGCGCCACAGGCGGAACTCGGCGCGCAGGCGGTAATGCTCGCGCGGTGAGTCGAAAACAGCCGGTTCCGGCGCGCCGAACGGTGCCAGCAGCTCGCGCAGCCGGGCCACTTTGGCATCCAGCTGGGTGGCGTAGGAGGAGGGGTCGAAAGCAGCACTCATGCGTTGAACCAGCCTAGCTTGATGACGAACAGGATGGAAAGGATCACCAGGGCCGGGTTCAGGTCGCGACGGCGGCCGGAAATCAGTTTGACGGCGGTCCAGGCGATGAAGCCGAAGGCGATGCCATTGGCGATCGAGTAAGTCAGCGGCATGGCCAAGGCAGTTACCACCACCGGTGCGGCTTCGGTGACGTCGTCCCAGTTTATTTCCGCCAGGCCCGAGGCCATCAGTACCGCGACGAACAGCAGCGCTGGAGCGGTGGCGAAGGCGGGCACGCTACCGGCCAGTGGGGCGAAGAACAGCGCCAGCAGGAACAGCACAGCAACCACGATGGCCGTCAGGCCGGTGCGGCCACCGGCGCTCACGCCCGCAGCGGACTCGATATAGCTGGTGGTGGTCGAGGTGCCCAGCAGGGAGCCGGCCATGGCGGCGGTGCTGTCGGCGATCAGGGCGCGGCCCATCTTCGGCATGTGGCCGTCCTTGCCCATCAGGCCGGCGCGCTTGGCCACGGCGATCAGGGTACCGGAGTTGTCGAACAGGTCGACGAACAGGAACGCGAAGATCACGCTGATCAGGCCCACGTCGAGGGCACCGGCGATGTCCAGCTGCAGGAAGGTGGGTGCCAATGAAGGTGGCATCGACACGATCCCGCCGAACGGCGTGACGCCCATGGCGATCGATGCGACGGTGACGGCCAGGATGCCGATCAGCACCGCGCCGCGAACTTTCAGCGACTCAAGGCCGACGATCAGGAAGAAGCCCAGTGTGGCGAGAATCACCGAAGGCTGCTTGAGGTCGCCCATGCCCACCAAAGTGGCTGGGTTATCGACGACGATGCCGGCGTTATGCAGGGCGATCAATGCCAGGAACAGGCCGATGCCGGCGGCAATCGCCGAACGCAGCGGCAGCGGAATGCTGTTCACGATCCACTCGCGGATGCGGAAGATCGACAGCAGGAAGAACATCACTGCTGACAGGAACACGGCACCCAGTGCCACCTGCCAGGTGTGGCCCATGTGCAGCACTACGGTGTAGGTGAAGAACGCGTTCAGGCCCATGCCCGGTGACAGGGCGATCGGGTAGTTGGCAATCAGGCCCATGGTGGCGGAGCCGATGGCGG
This sequence comes from Pseudomonas sp. GW823-FHT05G12, assembly GCF_058795575.1. NCBI lineage: Bacteria > Pseudomonadati > Pseudomonadota > Gammaproteobacteria > Pseudomonadales > Pseudomonadaceae > Pseudomonas > Pseudomonas sp. GW823-FHT05G12. Next base: position 5,120,089 of record NZ_CM179501.1, on the reverse strand, counting down.
CTGCCAGGCAGGTGGCGACGAAGATCGCGCCCTTGTCCATGCCGGTCTCGCCGAGGATGCTCGGATTGACGAACAGGATGTAGGCCATGGCCAGGAAGGTGGTGACGCCCGCGAGAATCTCGGTGCGCACGTTGGTGTTGTGTGCTCTTAGTTGAAACAGCCTTTCCAGCATGCCCGCTCCCCAAGGCGCCCCCGGCGCCATGAATGTATCGACCCCATCAGCAAAGCACAGACCGTACCGGATGCTGTGGTTTTGTGTGGGGAGGAAAAAAGCCGCGCATCATACCAGCATGCATGGCGGGGGCCTATGGCCGTTGGGGAATGGGTTTTTCTGGCCCTGCGCGGGGTACGCCCCCTGTAGGCGCGGGCTTGCCCGCGAAGCGGCGGGCACAGGTGACCCATCACCCGTTATGCAACCGATCCCGCTTGGCCAGGGTAGGGAACAGTTTTATCCACACCCCGGTCACCACCAAGGTGCCCACCCCGCCCAGCACTACCGCCGGCACTGTACCAAACCAGTGCGCGGTCACCCCCGATTCGAACTCACCGAGCTGGTTCGAGGCACCGATGAACAGGCCGTTCACTGCGCTCACCCGCCCACGCATTTCATCCGGTGTCTCCAGCTGCACGAACGAGCTGCGAATGACCATGCTGATCATGTCTGCCGCACCCAGTACCACCAGTACCGCCAGCGAGAACCAGAACGAGGTCGACAGGCCGAAGGCGATGGTCGCCACGCCGAACACCCCGACCGCAGTGAACATCGTCCGCCCGACGTTGCGCTGGAACGGGAAGCGCGCCAGCCAGAGCGACATCAGCAACGCCCCCACCGCTGGCGCGGAGCGCAACAGGCCAAGGCCCATCGGCCCGGTCAGCAGGATGTCTTTGGCAAATACCGGCAGCAACGCGGTGGCCCCGCCCAACAATACGGCGAACAGGTCCAGCGAGATGGCGCCGAGGATGTCGGGCCGGCTGCGAATGAAACGGATGCCAGCCAGCAGCGATTCGATGCTGGCGCGCCCGCGCTGGGCGACCTGGCCGCGCGCCTGCAGGCTCAGGGTCAGCACGCAGGCAATGGCGTACAAGGCCACCGTCGGGCCGTACACCCACATGCTGCCAAAGGCATACAGGAAACCGCCCACCGCCGGCGCCACGATGGTCGCCGACTGGGTGGCCGAGGCCGACGCCGCCACTGCCCGCGGGAACAGCCCGGCCGGTACCACATTGGGCAACAGCGCCTGGGTTGCCGGCATTTCGAATGAGCGGCTGGCGCCGAGCAGGAAGGCCAGGGCAAAGATCAGTTCGCGGGTGACGTTGTCGGTGGCACTGCCCACCGCCAGCGCCAGGGCAATCAGCCCCTGAAGGCTCTGGCACAGGGCGGCGACCTTGCGCCTGTCATAGCGGTCGGCGACATGGCCGGTGTGCAGCATGAACAGCACCCGTGGGGCGAACTCGACCAGGCCGACCAGGCCCAGGTCCAGTACGTTGCCGGTCAATTGGTAGAGGTGCCAGCCGATGGCCACGGTGAGCATCTGGAAGCCGCTGGCGGTGAACACGCGAGCCAGCCAGAAGGCCAGAAAAGGACGATGGTGACGCAACAACTGCGGTGCGGAATCGGACATCGGAAACCAGGGGCCTCGGCGCAGTAGAGGGGTGCGCAGCGTATCATCTGTTTGTAACAAACGGTTACTGTTTGCTCAGGTCGGCACTTTTCCACTGCTAATCAAAGAGGGTGAGGCAACAGGTCACGCGGCAATCCACCACACGGCCCACCAGGCCATTCGGGACTATGCTTCCTAGCATTCATTGATCTGGGTCAATCGTTCCAGATCAATGAATTGGCCGTCTGGCCGGAATCCCTGCGATCGAACAGAACAATTCCAACACGCCGTACTCGACCCAGTGGGGGCAGTGGGCGACTGGGGCCACAAGCCCGGACGCCGGATTATCTGAAGAGGAAGCACCATGTTCGGAATAGAGGCCTTAGAGCTCGCCCGAATGCAGTTTGCCTTTACCGTGTCGTTCCACATCCTGTTCCCGGCCATCACCATTGGCCTGGCCAGCTACCTGGCAGTCCTCGAAGGCCTATGGCTGCGGACCCACAACCAGGTCTACCGTGACCTCTATCACTTCTGGTCGAAGATCTTCGCCGTCAACTTCGGCATGGGCGTCGTCTCCGGCCTGGTCATGGCCTACCAGTTCGGCACCAACTGGAGCCGCTTCTCCGACTTTGCCGGCGCCGTTACCGGCCCGCTACTCACCTACGAAGTACTGACTGCGTTCTTCCTCGAGGCCGGTTTCCTGGGCGTCATGCTGTTTGGCTGGAACCGCGTCGGCCGTGGTCTGCACTTCTTCTCCACGGTGATGGTAGCGCTCGGTACGCTGGTCTCGACCTTCTGGATTCTCGCCTCCAACAGCTGGATGCAAACCCCGCAAGGTCACGAGATCATCGATGGTCGGGTGGTGCCGGTGGACTGGTTTGCGGTGGTGTTCAACCCCTCCTTCCCCTACCGCCTGATGCACATGGCCACTGCCGCGTTCGTGTCCACCGCGTTCTTCGTCGGTGCCTCGGCGGCCTGGCACCTGCTGCGCGGGCGTGACAACCCGGCTGTACGCAAGATGCTGTCGATGGCCATGTGGATGGCACTGATCGTCGCCCCGATTCAGGCAGTGATCGGCGATTTCCACGGCCTCAATACCCTCAAGCACCAGCCGGTGAAAATTGCCGCGATCGAAGGCCACTGGGAGAACGTGCCCGGTGAGCCGACGCCGCTGATCCTGTTCGGCATTCCCGACATGGAGGCCGAGACTACCCGGTTCAAGATCGAGATCCCGGCGCTCGGCAGCCTGATCCTGACTCACAGCCTGGACAAGCAGGTGCCGGCGATGAAGGAGTTTCCGCCCGAGGACCGGCCTAATTCGACCATTGTGTTCTGGTCGTTCCGGATCATGGTCGGGCTTGGTTTCCTGATGATCTTCGTTGGCCTGTGGAGCCTGTGGTTGCGCAAACGCGGCACGCTGTACAGTTCACGCCCGTTCCTGCATGTGGCCCTGTGGATGGGCCCATCCGGGCTGGTCGCGTTGCTGGCCGGCTGGTTCACCACCGAAATTGGCCGCCAGCCCTGGGTGGTGTACGGCCTGATGCGCACGGCGGACGGTGTTTCCAACCACAGCTACGCCCAGCTCGGCTTCACCCTTGTGGCGTTCGTGGTGGTGTACTTCGCCCTGTTTGGCACCGGCCTTGGCTACATGATGCGCCTGGTGCGCAAAGGGCCGCAGACCGGCGAGGGTGACGAGCACACACCGGGAGGCCCAGGCCAGAAACGCACGCCGGCACGGCCTTTGTCCGCTGCCGATGATGGCCGCGAGGCCACCTCTGCCAGCCTGAACGAGGGGAACTGAACCATGGGTATCGACCTTCCACTGATCTGGGCCGTGATCATCATCTTCGGCGTCATGATGTACGTGGTGATGGACGGATTCGACCTGGGGATCGGCATGCTCTTCCCCTTCGTCGAGGGCGAGCAGGACCGTGATGTCATGATGAACACTGTCGCGCCGGTATGGGACGGCAACGAAACCTGGTTGGTCCTGGGCGGTGCCGGACTGTTCGGGGCCTTCCCGATGGCCTATGCCGTGGTCCTCGAGGCCCTGTACCTGCCCCTGATCCTGATGCTGATCGGCCTGATTTTCCGGGGCGTGGCCTTCGAGTTTCGCTTCAAGGCCAAGGCCGACAAGCGGCACATCTGGGACAAGGCTTTCATCTGGGGTTCACTGATCGCCACCTTCTTCCAGGGTGTGGCGCTGGGCGCGTTCCTGGAGGGGTTCAAGGTGGTCGACCGGCATTTTGCCGGTGGCACCCTGGACTGGCTGACCCCATTCAGCCTGTTCTGCGGGCTGGGGTTGATCGTGGCCTACACCTTGCTGGGTTGTACCTGGCTGATCATGAAGACCGAAGGGCCGCTGCAGCAGAAGATGCACGATATGGCCCGGCCGCTGGCGCTGGTGCTGCTGGTGGTGATCGGTATCGTCAGCCTGTGGACGCCCATCGCCTACCCGCAGATTGCCGACCGCTGGTTCAGCATGCCCAACCTGATATGGTTCATGCCGGTGCCGCTGCTGGTGCTGGTGACCTTCTACGGGTTGCTCAAAGCGGTGGCACGCAACGCGCACTACACGCCGTTCCTGCTCACGCTGGTACTGATCTTCCTTGGCTACAGCGGCTTGGGAATCAGCCTGTGGCCTAACATCATCCCGCCGTCGATTTCGATCTGGGATGCCGCAGCGCCACCGCAAAGCCAGGGCTTCATGCTGGTGGGTACCCTGTTCATCCTGCCGTTTATCCTCATGTATACCTTCTGGAGCTACTACGTGTTCCGCGGCAAGGTGACCCACGAAGACGGCTATCACTAGGAGGGCCGCATGATGGCTGGCAAGCATGGTTTGGAAGACAAGAAACCGCTGTGGCAGCGACTGGGTTGGCTGTTGCTGATCTGGGCGATGAGCGTCGCAGCGCTGGGTGTGGCGGCCTGGGTGATGCGGCTGTTCATGGGGGCGGCGGGCCTGACCACACACTGATAAAGAGCGGCAGCGGGCTTGCCCGCGAAGCAGGCAACGCGCTAGATGGCACCGGCGTTGCCGGTGTTCGCGGGCAAGCCCGCTCCTACGGGAGCGGTGGCGCGCTTACTTGCGGGCTTTCAGAATGACGAACTTGGGCGTTGCCGCCACCTGCTCCACCCCCCGGAACAACCGCGCCAGCTTGCTGTGATAGCCCAGGTGCCGGTTACCCACGATGTACAGCGCCCCACCTACCACCAGCGCTTCACGCGCCTGCTGGAACATGCGCCAGGCGAGGAAATCGCCTACTACCTGCTGTTGGTGGAACGGCGGGTTGCACAGCACCACGTCCAGCGACTGTTTCTCCAGCCCGGCCAGGCCATCGGCCGCGAAGAAGGTCGCCGGGCGCTCGCCCAACGCTGCCAGCCAGTTCTCCCGCGCCGATTGCACTGCCATGTACGACTCGTCGACCAGGGTGTACTCGGCCTCCGGGTTGGCCAGGGCGCTGGCGATTGCGAGCACGCCGTTGCCGCAGCCCAGGTCTGCCACCCGCGCACGGCCGAGGTCGCGAGGCAGATGCGGGAGGAACGCCCGCGTCCCGATATCCAGGCCTTCACGGCAGAACACGTTGGCGTGGTTGACCAAGTCAAGAGCCGGCGTGTCGAGGCGGTAGCAGCTGGGGTAGGGGGACTTGGCGAGCGGCCGCTCGGCAACCGTTGCTGTCAGCAAACGGGCCTTTTTCAGTGCCAGCGAAGCCTGTACGGGGCCGATGTACTTCTCCATCAGGTCGCCGGCCGCGCGCGGCAGGTGCTTGATCATCGCCCCGGCAATCACCTGCGCACCGGGTGCCAACTGGCCTTGCAGGCGGATCAGTTGTTCTTCCAGCAGGGCCAGGGTCTTGGGCACACGCACCAGCACCCGGTCGAACGGGCCTTGCCAGTGTTCGCTGGCCGGTACGAACGGCACGCTGTCGAACGGCAGGCCATTGCGCGCCAGGTTCTTTTCCAGGGCCAGGTGCCCCAGGTGCGAGTCACCGCTGCTGACCACCTGCATCTGGCCCGCCAGGCTGGCGGCCAGGGCACCGAAGCTGTCATTGAGCACCAGTACCCGGCAATTGGCGTCGGGTGCTTGATCGTGTAGCTGCGCAAGCAGGTACTCGTCGGCGGCATCGAAGGCCTGCAACGGGTCGTTGGCCTGCTCCGGCTGGCGGATCAGGTCGAGTTCGGCGTAGGGGGTGGTCAACAGGGGCATGGCGTCTGGCTCGGGTACGAAACTGCCCGTTGCGGTTCGCGCCGGGCTTTGCCGGGCGATTCTACAGGGCTTTGCCCAAGGTCGCAGGTTCGAAGATCAGATCCAGCCACGCAAGGCGGCAATGGCGATGGCTCCGGCCTTGTTGGCAGCGTTGGTCTTGGTGATCACGCTGCGGATATGGAAATTGACCGTGCTTTGCGACAGCGAGAGGATGGAGGCAACATCGGCAGCGGTCTTGCCGGCGGCAGACCATTTCAGCACTTCCAGTTCGCGCTCGCTCATTTTCGGCTGGGGTGGGCACAGCGCGTTCAGGTGGTGCTCGCCCAGTACCGCGTGAAGGGTGTGGCACAGCCACTGCACACTGCCGGCTTTGTCGTACAGCTCGAGCACATCGATGTGTCCGTTTGGCCGAGCGACACTGATCTGGCTTTCGTTGTGCTGCTGGTCGTGAAGCGACTGTGTCCAGCCGTGGCGCAAGCCATGCTGGCAGGCCATTTCGCGAAATTGCGGGGCTTCCTTGTACAGTTCATCGGTCCACAGCACCGGCGTCGTCGAGCTGTGGCTCAGGTTCGCTGCCGGGTCCTGCTTGTAGAAGTCGTCGCGCTGGTAGCGCTCGATCCACTCAATTGGGTAGTTGCTGTAGAGGTACAGCCTTGGCGTTTGCGTAGCGATCTGAATGCGGATGTTCAGCCCAAGGTAATCCATGTCCAGGTCCTGAGCCAGATGGACTGCGATGTCGAATAGCTTCTGCGGGCTGCGTTCGCTGACGAACGCATGAAGATACTCGGGTTTCCAGTGAAGCATTTGAAACACTCCTAGGGGCGCGCAGGATCCAATCCGTTTGAGTACCCGGATGATTGTAGGAAAAGACCTACCATCCTGTTGGGATTTTTTTGTTATAGCGAACAGGATTTTCTGCGAGTTCGGCACGTTCAACCTGGATGAGGCCCTACAAAGCGGTGGTTTTTATCCTGGCCACTTTAGGCGACACTGTGCACACGCCAACCCTGGAGCCCGATATGACCGCTAGCGCCGAAAAGTTCACTCGCCAGACACTGCTTGATGTTCAGCCACTGACGCCGAACCTCTTCAGCCTGCGGGTTACGCGCGATGCGGGGTTCCGCTTCCGTTCCGGCCAATTCGCCCGGCTAGGTGTGACCAAGGCCGATGGTAGTGTGGTGTGGCGCGCCTATTCCATGGTCAGCGCCCCCCATGACGAGCACCTGGATTTCTTTTCCATCGTGGTGCCAGGTGGTGAGTTCACCAGTGAGCTGAGCCGTTTGGGTGCAGGCGATACGTTGCTGATCGACCGCCAGGCGTTCGGTTTCCTCACCCTCGACCGCTTCGTCGGTGGTCGTGACCTGTGGCTGCTGGCTACCGGTACCGGCATTGCGCCATTCATGTCGATCCTCCAGGACTTTGAGGCCTGGGAGCGCTTCGACAGCATCAAGCTGGTGTATTCAGTGCGCGAAGCGAAGGAGCTGGCCTATGTGGATGAAATTGCCGGGCTGGAACAGCGCGATTATCTGGCCGAGTACGCGGGCAAGTTGCAGTTCATTCCCGTGGTGACCCGTGAACAACACCCTGGGGCGTTGAATCAGCGGATTACGACGTTGATCGAGAATGGCGAACTGGAGAAGGCGGCGGGGCTTGAGCTGTCGCCGGAGCATTCGCGGGTGATGCTGTGCGGTAACCCGGAAATGATCGACGAAACCCGCAAGGTCCTCAAGGCGCGAGACCTGCAACTGAGCCTGAGCAAGCGGCCCGGGCAGGTGGCCGTCGAGAACTACTGGTAAGACCATTGCGGCCGTTGCGGGCCTGTAGGCGCGGGTTTACCCGCGAAAGGGCCGGGCCTGCTGGCCAATCTCCACCCGCCGTTCACCGTTGCTGCCGCCACCGTATTCGGGGGTAATCCGGATCCTACACAGACCGCCGTGTAGGAGCGGGTTTACCCGCGAAGAGGCCGGCCCTGCTGGCCAATTTCCACCCGCCGTTCACCGTTGTCGCCGCCACCGTATTCGCGGGTAAACCCGCTCCTACACCGGATCGGTGGTGGACACACCTCAGTGGTTTAACACAGGCCGCCGTGTAGGAGCGGGTTTACCCGCGAAGAGGCCGGCCCTGCTGGCCAATCTCCACCCGCCGTTCACCGTTGCCGCCGCCACCGTATTCGCGGGTAAACCCGCTCCGATGGTGGACACGCATTGGAGGTTGGACACAGGCCGCCGTGTAGGAGCGGGTTCACCCGCGAACACCGGCAGAGCCGGTGCCATCCACCGCATTGGTTTCTACGCGAGCATGCCCGCCCCCACAGCGCCCCCGGCTATTTCAAGGCAAGCGGTTCTGGTTCTGCGTCTTGAGCAAATCGCGAATCTCGGTCAGCAGCGTCTCTTCAGCCGAAGGCACAGGCGGCGTAGTCGGCGCCACGGCTTCTTCACGTTTGAGCTTGTTGATCGCCTTCACGCCCATGAAGATGGCAAAGGCCACGATCAGGAAGTCGATCACGGTCTGGATGAACTTGCCATACGCCAGCATCACCGCTGGCACGTCACCTTCGGCAGCCTTCAGGGTAATGGCCAGATCGCTGAAGTCCACGCCACCGATCAGCAGGCCCAGTGGCGGCATGATCACGTCGCCGACGAAGGACGAGACGATCTTGCCGAAGGCCGCGCCGATGATGATACCGACCGCCATGTCGACGACATTGCCTTTGACTGCGAAAGCCTTGAACTCGTTGAGCATGCCCATGTTTGGTTCCTTGTAACAAAAGGTAAGGTTAAGGCAGTGTAAGCCACTTAAACGCTTCATGCGTTGTGTTCAGGGCTACTGACTGCAGTTAGAACGAATAGTTTTGTCGCATCCCGAGGCGTTCGAGACACGTCCTGCTCAGCTATCATGGCGAATTTTTCCAGGAGACCTCACCCATGGCCAAGGCCAAGCGCTTGTATGGCTGCACCGAATGCGGCGCGACCTTCCCCAAATGGGCCGGCCAGTGCGGCGAATGCGGGGCCTGGAACACCCTGGTCGAAACCATGATCGAAAGCGGCGGCGCTGCTGCACCCAGTAGCGGCCGCGCTGGCTGGACAGGGCAGCAGGCGCAGATCAAGACCCTGGCCGAAGTCAGTGTCGAGGAAATCCCGCGTTTCACGACCAGCAGCACCGAACTGGACCGCGTGCTGGGTGGCGGCCTGGTGGATGGCTCGGTGGTGCTGATTGGCGGTGACCCCGGCATCGGCAAGTCGACCATTTTGCTACAGACCTTGTGCAACATTGCCGTGGGCATGCCGGCCCTGTATGTCACGGGGGAGGAGTCGCAGCAGCAGGTGGCCATGCGCTCGCGGCGGCTGGGCCTACCCCAGGACCAGCTCAAGGTGATGACCGAAACCTGCATCGAGACGATCATTGCCACGGCGCGGGTCGAGAAGCCGCGGGTAATGGTGATCGACTCGATCCAGACCATTTTCACCGAGCAGTTGCAATCGGCCCCGGGCGGCGTGGCCCAGGTGCGCGAAAGCACAGCGTTGCTGGTGCGTTATGCCAAGCAAAGCGGTACGGCAATCTTCCTGGTCGGCCACGTGACCAAGGAAGGCTCGCTGGCTGGCCCAAGGGTGCTGGAGCACATGGTCGACACGGTGCTGTATTTCGAGGGTGAGTCCGATGGCCGCCTGCGCTTGCTGCGGGCGGTCAAGAACCGTTTTGGCGCGGTCAACGAGCTGGGCGTGTTCGGCATGACCGATCGTGGCCTCAAAGAGGTATCCAACCCGTCGGCGATCTTCCTCAACCGTACTCAGGAAGAGGTGCCGGGTAGCGTGGTGATGGCAACCTGGGAGGGGACCCGGCCAATGCTGGTCGAGGTGCAGGCGCTGGTCGACGATAGCCATCTGGCCAACCCGCGGCGGGTGACCTTGGGCCTGGACCAGAACCGTCTGGCCATGTTGTTGGCGGTGCTCCACCGCCATGGCGGTATCCCGACCCATGATCAGGATGTGTTTCTCAACGTGGTCGGCGGGGTGAAGGTGCTGGAAACGGCTTCGGACCTGGCGCTGCTGGCGGCGGTGATGTCGAGCTTGCGCAACCGGCCACTGGCCCATGGTTTGCTGGTGTTTGGCGAGATCGGCTTGTCGGGCGAGGTACGGCCGGTGCCCAGTGGCCAGGAGCGCTTGAAGGAAGCGGCCAAGCACGGCTTCAAGCGTGCCATCGTACCTAAGGGCAATGCGCCGAAAGAAGCGCCTGCGGGGTTGCAGGTGATTGCCGTTACCCGGCTGGAACAGGCGCTGGATGCATTGTTCGAATAGCGTGCAGGAGCGAGCAAGCTCGCTCCTGCAACCCGTCAGTGCTCGGCAACGGCCGTGCGCCTGACCGTTTCATTGCCGTGCTCGTCCAGTTCCAGCATCGGCACTTCGTTACCCTCGGCATCGAACAGCTTGCCATCTTTGAAGTAGTCCCCATCACGCAGCGCGGAAATGTCCGAATACTGGATGGTGCGCTCGTAGGCTGCAGCGAACACTGACTGGTTTTCGGAGTTGCCGGTGGTGAAATGGTTGAAGATCAGGTTCAGCAGGATGGCCATGATCGCCGCCGAGCTGATGCCGGAGTGGAAGATGGTCTCGAACCAGTTCGGGAAGTGGTGGTAGAAGGTCGGCGCGGCAATCGGGATCATGCCGAAGCCCAGCGAGGCCGCGACGATGATCAGGTTGACGTTGTTCTTGTAGCTGACCTTGGACAGGGTGCGGATACCGCTGGCCGCCACGGTGCCGAACAGCACGATACCGGCGCCGCCCAGTACCGGGGTAGGCACGGCGGCAATCACCCGGCCCATGACTGGCAGCAGGCCGAGTACCACCAGAATCACGCCGCCGGTAGCCACCACGTAGCGGCTCTTGACCCCGGTCACGGCCACCAGGCCAACGTTCTGGGCGAACGCGCTTTGGGTGAACGAACCGAAAATCGGCGCCAGGATGCTCGAGGCCATGTCGGCGCGCAGGCCGTTGCCCAGGCGCTTGGAGTCCACCTTGGTGTCGATGATCTCACCCACGGCGAGGATATCGGCCGACGTTTCCACCAGGGTGACCATGATCACGATACACATCGACAGGATCGCGGCGATGTGGAACTCCGGCATGCCAAAGTGGAAAGGCGTGGGGAAGGCGAACATCGGGCCTTCGCTGACCTTGCTGAAATCGGTCATGCCCAATGCCCAGGCGATCAGCGTGCCGACCACCATGGCCAGCAGGATCGACAGGCGTGAGATGGTGGCGCTGCCAAGCTTGCTCAGCAGCAGCACGATGGCGAAGGTCAGCCCGGCCAGGCCGATGTTGGCCACGCTGCCGAACTCCGGCGAGGCGCTGTTGCCACCCATTACCCAGCGTGCGGCAACCGGCATCAGGGTCAGGCCGATGGTGGTGATGACGATACCGGTCACCAGCGGCGGGAAGAACTTGGTGATGCGCGAGAACACCGGTGTGATCAGAAAGCCGATCAGCGACGCAGCCATGACCGCGCCGAGCACCCCAGGCAGGCCACCGCCCCCCTCGCTGCTCAGGATCGCACCCATGGTCGCCACACCGGCGAACGACACGCCTTGCACCAGTGGCAACTGGCAACCGAAGAACGGCAGGCCAAGGGTCTGCAGCAGGGTAGCAAGGCCACCGGCGAACAGCGAGGCGGCGATCAGCATGCCGATTTCGGCACCATTCAGGCCCGCGGCCTGCCCCAGGATCAGGGGTACTGCGACGATCCCACCATACATGGTCAGCACATGCTGCAGACCATAGGCCAGGTTGGCACCAAGGCCGAGGTTTTCATCCTCGGGTCGCTTGGCGGGAGACGTGCTAGGGGACGTAGTCATGGAGCAGGCTCTCTGTTTATTGTTGTGCCGCTACTGTAGACACTTCCTACAAATGATTGCCACAAGAATTGTATACAATATTTTGATCGGAGCGCGAACAGGTCTGGCTGCAGGGTGTGCTAAAACCCAATGCAGAAGGCGTACCAACTTGGCAGAAGCTGTATTAGAAGGGTGTGTACAAAGCATCGCTACCCAGGCTTAAAGCTGTCTGGGTAGACAAGAAACACCAGGCGGGAAGGCTATTAGCTAGCTAAGAGATTTTATTATTCGATGAGTTCGCGCAGCTCACGCATCATTTCGGTGCTGTCAGCCACGTTCAATTCCACAAGACGGTGCAAATGGGTCATCGAATCGACGTCGATGTACAGGCAAATGAAGCCCAGGCGGTCCGGTTCTTCGTGGCGCAGTTCGACCTGCATCTGCACACGGACCTCGTTGTCCAGGTCGATGATGGCGTCGAAGTCCTGGGTCAGGTCGGCATCCCAGTCTGCCGGGCGTTCGATCAGCAAGCCTTTGAGTGAAAGGTCCAGCAGTTTTGCAGGCCAGCGTTTCAGCCCCTGGCGCAGCTCGGTGGGGGCATCGAAGTCGATGCGTTGAAAGCGGCGGCGTTCGTCATGATCGCTCATGGCATGGATCCTCGAATAGGTCATCAGGTGTCATCCTGACTATAGTTAGAGTTGCATGTGCATCAGGTACTGCAATCTGGCCGCAGAGGCTCTAGAACGAAGCAAGTGTGGCAATGCCGCTTGACTGGCCCTAGACTCGGTGGGCGGTCTTTCCAATCCACCAGCTGGAAGCTAACCATGAACAACAATAATAGCCTGCTACGCCATATTCCGTGGCTGGCGCTGGCAGTCATAGGCGCCTGCGCACTGGGTGTGGTTGCCCTGCGTCGCGGCGAGGCGATCAACGCCTTGTGGATCGTGGTCGCGGCAGTGGCCATCTACCTGGTCGCCTATCGTTACTACAGCCTGTTCATCGCCACCAAGGTGATGCAACTCGACCCCCGCCGTGCCACCCCGGCGGTGCTCAACAACGACGGCCTGGACTACGTCCCGACCAACAAACACATTCTTTTCGGTCACCACTTCGCTGCCATCGCCGGCGCAGGTCCCTTGGTCGGGCCGGTACTCGCCGCGCAAATGGGCTACCTGCCCGGCACGCTCTGGCTGATCGCCGGCGTGGTGCTGGCCGGTGCGGTGCAGGACTTCATGGTCCTGTTCCTGTCTACCCGCCGCAACGGGCGCTCGCTGGGCGACATGGTGCGCGAGGAAATGGGCAGAATCCCGGGCACCATCGCCCTGTTCGGCTGTTTCCTGATCATGATCATCATCCTCGCGGTGCTGGCGTTGATCGTGGTCAAGGCCCTGGCCGAAAGCCCATGGGGCATGTTCACGGTGATGGCGACCATCCCGATCGCGATGTTCATGGGCATCTACATGCGCTACATCCGTCCGGGCCGTATTGGCGAAATCTCGGTCGTTGGTGTGGTACTGCTGCTGGCCTCGATCTGGCTGGGCGGCGTGATCGCTGCGGACCCGGTGTGGGGCCCGGCGTTCACGTTCACCGGCGTGCAGATCACCTGGATGCTTGTGGGCTACGGTTTTGTCGCCGCCGTGCTGCCAGTGTGGCTGGTGCTGGCACCGCGTGACTACCTGTCGACCTTCCTCAAGATCGGCACGATCCTTGGCCTGGCCATCGGTATCCTGATCATCGCACCTGAGCTGAAAATGCCGGCGCTGACCCAGTTCACCGACGGCACCGGCCCGGTGTGGAAGGGGACCCTGTTCCCGTTCCTGTTCATCACCATTGCCTGTGGTGCGGTGTCCGGCTTCCACGCGCTGATTTCCTCGGGGACCACTCCCAAGCTGCTGGATAACGAAACCAACGCCCGCTATATCGGCTACGGCGGCATGCTGATGGAATCGTTCGTTGCCATCATGGCCATGGTTGCGGCCTCGGTGATCGAACCGGGCGTGTACTTCGCCATGAACAGCCCGGCTGCAGTGGTAGGTACCGATGTCGCGTCGGTGGCGCAGACCGTCAGCAGTTGGGGCTTCCTGATTACACCCGAGCAGCTCGAAGCCGTTGCCCGTGACATCGGCGAGCACACCATCCTGGCCCGTGCCGGCGGTGCGCCAACCCTGGCGGTCGGTATCGCGCAGATCCTGCACCAGGTGTTGCCAGGTGAAAACACCATGGCCTTCTGGTACCACTTCGCGATCCTGTTCGAGGCGCTGTTCATCCTCACGGCGGTAGACGCTGGTACCCGTGCCGGGCGCTTCATGCTGCAGGACCTGCTGGGCAGCTTCGTGCCTGCACTCAAACGCACCGAATCGTGGGGGGCCAACCTGCTCGCCACCGCTGGCTGCGTGGCACTCTGGGGCTATCTGCTGTACCAGGGCGTCATCGACCCACTGGGTGGCATCAACACCCTGTGGCCGCTGTTTGGTATCTCCAACCAGATGCTGGCCGGTATCGCCTTGATGCTCGGTACTGTGGTGCTGATCAAGATGAAGCGTCAGCGCTACATCTGGGTCACCCTGCTGCCGGCCGTATGGCTGCTGATCTGCACCACGGCTGCAGGCCTGATCAAGCTGTTCGACCCCAACCCGGCTGTCGGCTTCCTGGCCTTGGCCAAGAAGTACAGCACTGCGCTGGACGCCGGCCAGGTACTGGCCCCGGCCAAGGACATCGGGCAGATGCAGCACGTGATCTTCAACGCCTACACCAACGCGGGCCTGACGATCTTGTTCCTGCTGGTGGTCTTCAGCATCCTGTTCTTCGCCATCAAGGTCGGCTACGCCGCCTTGGGCCGCAAAGAACGCAGCGACAAGGAAACCCCGTTCCAGGCGTTGCCTGACGCGTAATCGAGAGGACTGCAATCATGTTCAACGACTTGGGTCGACTGGGCAAATACCTGGGGCAGGCAGCCCGCCTGATGGTCGGCATGCCCGACTACGACAACTATGTCGAACACATGCAGAAAACGCATCCGGACAAGCCGGTGATGAGCTACGAGGCGTTCTTCCGCGAACGTCAGGAAGCACGTTACGGTGGCAAGTCCGGGCCCAAGTGCTGTTGAGCCTGCGGTACGTGTAAACCTGTGGGAGCCTGGGTAACCGGCTCCCACAGTCATTTTCAGATTCAGGAGTATTTTGCGTGCAGACGCCCATTCCCGTAACCGTCCTTACAGGCTTCCTCGGTGCCGGCAAGACCACCTTGCTCAAGCACATGCTCAAGGCCGAGCATGGCCTGAAGCTCGCCGTGATCGAAAACGAATTCAGCGAGGCCGGCATCGACAGCCAACTGCTGGGGGACCAGCCGGTGCAGGTCATGACCTTGGCCAACGGGTGTGTATGCTGCAGCATCCATGGCGACCTGACTCGCGCTCTTTACCTGCTGCTTGAACGCCTGGATGCGGGGGAAATCGCCTTCGATCGCCTGGTGATCGAATGCACCGGCCTGGCCGACCCGGCGCCGGTCGCGCAAACGTTCTTCATCGACGAAGAGCTGCGTGAGCGCTACATCCTCGACGGCATCATCACCCTCGTCGATGCCGCGCATGCCGAACTGCACCTGACCCAGACCATCGCTCAGGCCCAGGTCGGCTTTGCCGACCGTCTGCTGCTGAGCAAGACCGACCTGGTCGAGCCGGCTGCTGTTGAAGCCCTGCGCGAACGCCTGGCCCGCATCAATAGCAGGGCTGCGATCCGTGTGGTCGAACACGGCTGCATCGACCTGGCTGAGTTACTGGATGTGCGAGGTTTCAACCTCAACCCTGACCTTGGGGTGAACCTGAAACCGATGTTGCGACCGGTGCTCAAGCCTGCCACCCCGGACCGTATCTCCACGATGGTGCTGCGTACCGAAGCCCCGCTGGATATCGACCGCCTCAGCAGCTTCATGAACGAGCTGCTGGAAACCCACGGCAAACAGCTGCTGCGCTACAAGGGCGTGCTGAACATTGCCGGCGAGGAGCGCAAGCTGGTGTTTCAGGGCGTGCTCAAGCTTTATGGCTTCGACTGGGACGCCGAGTGGGCTGCAGGCGAAGCGCGCGAGAGCGTGATGGTGTTCATTGCCGATGAACTGCCCGAGGCTACGATTCGGGCTGGCTTCGAGGCAATGGCTGCGGGCTGAGCCGCTGCGGCGCCTGCCCTGCGAACCACTGCGGCCATGAGCTGCGGTGGCGGGTTTCGACCTCGATGCACGGGATCAGGCGTTCGGTCAGCACAGCGGTTTGCCGCACTGCTTTGGCGGTGCGGTACTTGACGCTGTGGATGCACTCGCGGTCGCCGAACTCGCAGCGGTTCAGGGCGGTTCCGCCGCAAGGGCCATTGGCCAGGCCTTTAGGGCAGGTTTCCGGGCAGATATACAAGGTGTCTTCCAGGCGGCAACGGCCGCAGGTGTCGCAACCCACCAGCGGGCGCTTCACACTGCGCTCCAGCGTGTGCAGCACGTGTGCGCCGACGCGTGTACCCCACAGAGGCTGGCGCACCGCCCAGCCGAAGGCCTTGCTCAGGCTGTTGCGCCGGCTGAACAGCAGTGCGTGCATGCCATGCATCAGATGATAGCGGGCTTTTTCCTTGAATGAGGCATCGACCCGTGACTCGTCCAGGCGCCAGCCAGCCTGTGGCGGATGGAAGGTCACCGCCGGCAGGCCAGGCATCTGCCAGCTGGCGTGCCAGGCCGGTGCCCATTGCTCCAGGGACTGAACCTGGGTTTGCCAGTACTCGATACGGGCCTCCAGGGCCAGCAGCTGTTCGAGCGTGTGAACCCCTGACAGGTGCACACCGGCGTAGCCCATCAGCTTTGTACCGATAATCTGCAAGGCCAGGCGGTCAACACTGCGCGCCTGGGCAAAGGCCTTGGACTGCGCCGTCTCCGCTTCGAGCATGTCGCGCATGGATGGCGTGACAGTGACGCCGGCCACGTGGTCGAGCATCGCCGCGCGCCCGTGGGTGAGGCTCATGAGGCAGGCCAGCATGGGCTTGGGTGAGGCCTGACGGCGCATCCAGTGTATGGCTTCCTGATGCTTGGCGGCATCGAAGCCCAGCTGCAAGGTGAGGAAGTCAGCCCCCGCTGCCAGCTTTTTCTCGGCCTTGAAGTACTGGGCGCCGCCTTCTTCCTCGTGGTACTTGAACGGGTTCAGCGCCGCGCCCAGCAGCCAGTGCGGGCAGGCCTGGCGGGCAACCTGCAGGGCGGCGACCGATTCCAGATAACGCACCGGGCGCTGGCCTGGTTCATGGCCGGGCAGGCGGTCGCCAGTCAGCAGTAACAGCTGGTCGAGGCCGGCGGCGTCCATGCGCTGCAGTTGGGCGAGCAGGTGGTGGCGTTCGCGATCCTTGCCTGAAAAATGCGGCAGGGCGGGCACCGGGTTGCTGAACGAGGCGAGGGCGTCCAGCGGTGACATGTCCAGCGGGCTGCCGACACGATCACCGATGGCCACGGTCATGGGCCAGCCGCACAGGTGCGTACGGGCCATGATCGCTTCCATGGCGGCAAAGCGTTCTGCGGAAGGCTTGGGGACGAACTCCATTACGCAGACGAAGTTCTGTTCGCGCAGGGCGGTTTTCAGCAGGCTCATATTGGCCGGGCACCTGGTGTGGTCAGGGTGGCATTGTGCGGCAGAAGGCGAGCTGGGTCATGTCCGGATGCGCAAGGTGGTGATCTGAATGAGACATGGGGGCGTGAAGATCATGACAGTATGATCATGAAGATTTCTTGGGTTCATCTCAAATTTAATGAGTTTGTCTCAATACCCCGCCAGCCGGAGAATCCCCCTCATTCATTCAAGCATGCTGAAGGGACAAGACATGGCACTGGCACATAACCTGGGCTTTCCACACATCGGCCGTGACCGCGAGCTGCGTGCTCGCCATTGGCAGGTGCAGAAAGACGCCGGCATCGAGCTGGTGCCGGTCGGTGACTTCGCCTGGGACAGCCACGTGCTTAGCGCAGGCGATCAGCCGTTCGTTCTGAACTGGGAACCACTGTTCGAAGAAGTGGAGCACGCCAAGGCCCTGGGCCTTGCAGTCAAGCCGGTGGTGATCGGCCCCTTGACCTATCTGTGGCAGGGCCAGACCCTGGGCGGTGACTTCGACAAGCTGGAGCTGCTTGACCGCCTGCTGCCCGT
The DNA here is from genome assembly GCF_058795575.1 of Pseudomonas sp. GW823-FHT05G12. Classification (NCBI taxonomy): domain Bacteria; kingdom Pseudomonadati; phylum Pseudomonadota; class Gammaproteobacteria; order Pseudomonadales; family Pseudomonadaceae; genus Pseudomonas; species Pseudomonas sp. GW823-FHT05G12. The sequence continues at coordinate 5,102,297 of NZ_CM179501.1, read as the reverse complement.
GTATGACCAGCTCCTCAACCGCCTGGCCGCGCTGGGCGTTGAATGGGTGCAGATCGATGAACCCATCCTCGCTCAGGCGCTGCCCCAGGACTGGAAAAACGCCTATGAACGTGTCTACAACATCCTTCAACGCGCACCGTTGAAGAAGCTGATCGCCACGTACTTCGGCGGCCTGGAAGGCAACCTCGGCCTGGCCGCCAACCTGCCGGTCGATGGCCTGCACGTCGATCTGGTTCAGGCGCCCGAGCAGTACCAGACCATTCTCGATCGCCTGCCGGCCTACAAGGTACTGTCGCTGGGCCTGGTCGACGGTCGCAACGCCTCGCCTTGCGATCTGGGCAAGACCTTGGGGCTGCTGCACGAAGCCCATGAACGCTTGGGTGAGCGGCTGTGGTTGGCGCCGGCTTGTTCGTTGCTGGAGAGTCCAGTGGAACTGGCCGTGCAGAAGTGCCAGGAAGTGGCGGTGCTGGCCGCGTCGCTGGAGCAGGACCGAGCCGCGGCTTGATCAGATGCTGCCTGTGCCGGCCTCTTCGCGGGTAAACCCGCTCCTACGACGGCCTGCGCCCGATCACCGATGAGTGTCCACCACCAGTGTAGGAGCGGGTTTACCCGCGAATACGGTGGCAGCTGCAACGGTGAACGGCTGGTGGAAATTGGCCAGCAGGCCCGGCCCTTTCGCGGGTGAACCCGCTCCTACACGCGGCCTGCGCCCGATCACCGATGTGTGTCCGCCACCGATCAGTGGTAGGAGCGGGTTTACCCGCGAATACGGTGGCAGCTGCAACGGTGAACGGCGGGTGGAAATTGGCTAGCAGGCCCGGCCCTTTCGCGGGTGAACCCGCTCCTACACGCGGCCTGCGCCCGATCACCGATGTGTGTCCGCCACCGATCAGTGTAGGAGCGGGTTTACCCGCGAAGAGGCCGGGCCTGCTTGAATCAATCAGCGCTCGATGGCCAGCGCCACCCCTTGTCCACCACCAATGCACAAGGTCGCCAGGCCTTTCTTGGCATCCCGTTTGATCATCTCGTGCAACAGGGTCACCAGCACCCTGCACCCGGAAGCACCAATCGGGTGGCCCAGGGCAATCGCCCCTCCATTGACGTTAACCCGCGCGGCATCCCATGCCAGCGCATTGCCCACGGCCAGCGCCTGGGCGGCAAAGGCTTCGTTGGCTTCGATCAGGTCCAGTTCGGCCAGTTGCCAACCGGCCTTGTCCAGGCAACGCTGGGTCGCCGAAACCGGACCAATGCCCATGATCGCGGGGTCTACCCCGGCACTGGCGTAGGCGGCGATCTTCGCCAGTACCTGCAAGCCCAAAGCCTCGGCCTTCGCTGCGCTCATCAAAAGCACGGCGGCGGCGCCGTCGTTCAGGCTGGAGGCATTGCCTGCGGTGACGCTGCCGTCCTTCTTGAAGGCCGGACGCAGTTTGGCCAGGGACTCGGCGGTGGTGTCCGGGCGTGGTTGCTCGTCACGGGCAAAAACCTTGGGCTCTCCCTTTTTCTGCGGCAGCACGATGGGGGTGATTTCAGCGTCGAAACGGCCAGCCTCGATCGCTGCCACTGCCTTGCGCTGCGATTCGGCAGCGAAGGCATCCTGCTGCTCACGGCTGAGGCCGTACTTGTCCACCAGGTTTTCGGCAGTGATGCCCATGTGGTAGTCATTGAAGGCATCCCACAGGCCGTCCGTGATCATGCTGTCGATCAGTTGGCCATGGCCCATGCGCTGGCCGGTGCGGGCCGAGGGCATGACGTAGGGGGCAAGGCTCATGTTCTCCTGGCCACCGGCAATCACCACTTCGGCATCACCACAGCGGATCGCCTGGGCGGCCAGGTGCAGGGCCTTGAGGCCCGAGCCGCAGACCTTGTTCAAGGTCAGGGCCGGTACGCTGAAGGGTAGGCCAGCCTTGATCGCTGCCTGGCGTGCCGGGTTCTGTCCGGCACCGGCAGTGAGCACTTGGCCGAGGATGACTTCGTCGACCTGCGCCGGGTCCAGCCCGGTTTGTTTCAGCAGTTGCTTGATCACGGCGGCGCCGAGGTCAACTGCAGGCACAGTGGCCAAGGCGCCCTGGAAGCTGCCGATGGCGGTACGGGTTGCGGCGACGATCACCACGTCGTTCATGTTGTTGTTCTCCGTGCAATGGGCGTAGTGCCGCCAGCATCGGCGGGTTTGGCTTATTTGTTAAGTTTGTTTTTCTTTCTGATTGATGTGAAAAGCAAATCAATGGCTGGCGAAGGTTCTAACCAGCCAATCTGGATTTCCTGCAGCCATGACCCTCCTGCACAGACGAACTCTGGTTTTGCATCCCTCTGATCACCCCGTAATATGTGTCGGATAACCTGCGGGGGTAGTCTCACCCTCTGATCAATCGGAATCGCCCCAAGCGGCGCTTTCCTGGCATAAACCTGACGAGGTACAGACATTGGCCATCATTCATCCTAAGGTTCGCGGTTTCATCTGCACCACGACTCACCCGAAGGGCTGCGAGCTCAACGTCCGTGACCAGATCGAAGCCACCCGCAAGCTGGGCGTACGCGAGGATGGCCCGAAGAAGGTCCTGGTCATCGGTGCTTCCAGCGGCTACGGCCTGGCTGCCCGCATCACGGCGGCCTTCGGCTTCAAGGCCGACACCCTGGGCGTGTTCTTCGAAAAACCAGGCACCGAGACCAAGGCCGGCACTGCTGGCTGGTACAACGCTGCCGCCTTCGACAAGTTCGCCAAGGCCGAGGGCCTGTACAGCAAGTCGATCAACGGTGACGCCTTCTCCGACGAAGCCCGCGCCAAGGTCATCGAGCTGATCAAGAACGAAATGGGTGGCAAGGTCGACCTGGTCATCTACTCGCTGGCTTCGCCCGTGCGCAAGCTGCCGCAGACCGGTGAAGTCATTCGCTCGGCACTCAAGCCGATCGGCCAGCCATACAAGTCGACCGCCATCGACACCAACAAGGACACCATCATCGAGGCCAGCATCGAGCCGGCCACCGAGCAGGAAATTGCCGACACCGTCACCGTCATGGGTGGCCAGGACTGGCAGCTGTGGATCGATGCGCTGGCTGGCGCCAATGTACTGGCCGAAGGCGCTCGCACCGTGGCCTTCAGCTATATTGGCAGCGATATCACCTGGCCGATCTACTGGCACGGTGCTCTGGGCCAGGCCAAGCAGGACCTGGACGAAACCGCCCTGCGTCTGAACCAGAAGCTGGCCGGTGAAGTGAAAGGCGGCGCCAATGTGGCGGTGCTCAAGTCGGTGGTTACCCAGGCCAGCTCGGCCATCCCGGTGATGCCACTGTACCTGTCGATGGTCTTCAAGATCATGCAGGAGAAAGGTGTTCACGAAGGCACCCAGGACCAGCTCGACCGCATGTACCGCGACCGTATGTACCGTACCGACGGTGCGCCGGCAGAGGTCGACGAGAAGGGGCGCCTGCGCCTGGACGACTGGGAACTGCGTGACGACGTGCAAAACGCCTGCAAGGCCCTGTGGCCACAGGTGACCACCGAGAACCTGTTCGAGCTGACCGACTATGCCGGTTACAAGAAGCAGTTCCTCAACCTGTTCGGCTTCGAGCGCGCTGACGTCAACTACGACGAAGACGTGGCCACCGATGTGAAGTTCGACTGCGTCGAGCTGTAATCGGATCAGCCTGCACTGGCCTTTTCGCGGGTGAACCCGCTCCTACGGGTTCCCCACCCCTGTAGGAGCGGGTTCACCCGCGAAGAGGCCGGTACAGGCTACAAAATATTTGCTAGTTTTGGCGCACAACGACAGGGAGTGCGCCATGAGTAGCCTCACCCAACCTGCTACCCCGTTTCGCCACCCCGCGGCCGACGGCTACCGCCTCGGCGGCTTCTGCTGGCGCCACGCCCAACCTGACCCCCAGCGCCCGCTGGTGATCATCAACGCTGCCACTTCGGTACGCTGCCGCTATTACGCCCGCTTTGCCGACTACCTGTTCGCCCACGGCTGCGATGTGCTGACCTACGACTACCGTGGCATCGGCGAATCCCGGCCGGCGTCGCTGCGTGGTTTCCAGGCCTCCTGGAGCGACTGGGGCCGGCTGGATTTCGAAGCCATGCTGGCGCATGCGGCAGCGCATTTTCCAGGTCAGCCGGTGGACGTGGTGGGGCACAGTTTCGGCGGTTGTGCAGTAGGCCTGGCACCGTCGGCTGGCCTGATCCGTCGGGTCGTGATGGTTGGCGCGCAGTTCGCCTACTGGCGCGACTACGCGGCCAACCAACGCTGGCAGCTGTTCGGCAAGTGGCATGTGGTCATGCCGCTGCTGACCCGGGTATTCGGCTATTTTCCCGGCAAGCGCCTGGGTTGGCTGGAAGACACGCCATCCGGCGTGGTGCACGACTGGACCACGCGTACCCCACGTTATGAGCACCGCCCCAGCGGGCGGGCGTTGGCGGCGCTACCGTTCGCCCAGGTGCGTGCGACGACGCTGGCCATCAGTCTGACGGACGACCCTTTCGGGACCGTGGCGGCGACCGAGCGTTTGTTGGGTTATCTACAGGGTGCCGAGCGAAAGCACCTGCGCATTGCACCTGTGGATATCTCGGCCGAGGAAATTGGCCATTTCGCGTTTTTCCATGACCGGTTTCGCGAAAGCCTGTGGCCGGTGGCCTTGCAGTGGTTGCGGCAGGGGAGGCTGGAAGGCGGGGGGCCTGGCACCATCATGGATTGAGGGTGGGCGCGGGATCGTGGGGCCGCAAAGCGGCCCCGGCAATCTCAAGCCTTGCGCGCAAGCGGCTGCGCAGCAAACTTCACACCCGCCAGACCGTGTTTGATCAGTGCACGGATGTTGCCATGGTCGCTGCCCTCAGGCGTGGCCAGCACATCACGGTAGTGTTCGCCGAAGGCCAGCAGTGCTTCCTGGTCGCTCAGCCCTTCAAGCAAGGCCAGGCCCAGGGTTTTGCACGAACCTTCGTTCTGCCCTGCCGCATTCTCTACGCCGCCGTTGTTGAAGGCCTGCGGCTGGTAGCTGTAGTTGTCGGCAATGAACGCCAAGGTATCGGCAAATACATGTTGGCCGCTGGCCAGGCTTGCGCGCAGGGTATTCAGGTCAGTCACGAGGTTTTCCTTTTTCGAACGCCGCTTGTTGTTCGGCGCTGGCTTCTTTCTGGTATTGGGCTTTCCACTCGGCGTAGGGCATGCCGTACACCGCTTCGCGGGCATCATCCAGGCTCAGGTCCAGCTGACGCTCGTCAGCGGCGGCCTTGTACCACTTGGACAGGCAGTTGCGGCAGAAACCGGACAGGTTCATCAGGTCGATGTTCTGTACATCGGTGCGCTTTTGCAGGTGTTCGATCAGGCGCCGGAACGCGGCGGCCTCGAGCTCGAGCTGTTGCTGTGGGGTCATGGTCTTCTCTCAAGTCATGCGGTTCTTCAGGTGGCGGCCACCGTTGATGACCACCTGGCTGCCGGTGCTGTACTGGCTGGCGAGCAGATACTTGACGGTCTCGATCAGCGGGCCGGCGCCGGGTTCGAACTCCAGCAGGGCCTTTTTCAGGGTTTGCTGACGGTAGGCGTCGTCACCCCCTTCCTTGAGGATCAGCAGCCCAGGCAGGATACCGTTCACACGCACCTTGGGCGCATATTTTTCGGCGAATGACAGCACCATATTCTGCAGCGCGGCCTTGGTGGCGGCGTAGCCGATGTGGCTTTTACTGCCGCGCGAGGAGGTTTCGTCGCAGATGTGGATGATGTCGGCCTTTTCCACCTTGGCCAGCAGGTCGCCCAGGGCCAGGTTGAGATGGTAGGGCGCTTCGACGTGCAGGCGGAACATGGTCTCGAGGTTGTCGAGGCTGTCGTCGAGCCATAGCGAGGCGTTGTGGATGATGGCGCGCAGTCCGTCGTAACGATCGTGCAGGTGATCGATCAGCGCCTGGCGGTCGCCCGCCTGGCACAGGTCGGCCTGAAACTGCACGATGTTGGGGTGGGCTGCCTGCGGCTGGATGCTGCGGCTGGCACTGACCACCGTATGGCCGGCCTGTGCCAGTTCGAGGGCCAGGGCCAGCCCGACGCGCTGGCTGGCTCCGGTAACGAGAATGGGGCTGTTCATGTTCGGGGTGGTCAACTTGTCTGTCCTTTGGTTGCCACCCAGCATACCCGAACTGTTTCCCTGTTGTATGGCCTGGCCTCAGCGGCTGCGCAAGGCGCCGGCAGTGGCCGGGGAGGCATGCAGCCAACTGGCTAGCAGGCGGGTGGACAGCGGGATGAACAGGTACACCATGACCGGCGTCAGGGCCAGGGTGCTGAGCAGTACCCGGGGCACGAGGTCGAGTGCCGTCAACCAATGGCCGAACAGCAGGTTGAAGGCCAGCGAAACTGGGAAAAACGCCAGCCAGATGGCCACGGCCTGCTTCCAGCGTGGCGGTTTCCGCACCGTGTTGGTGCCGAACCAGTCGTCGATACCGCTAACGCGCGCCTCTTTGGGGCGTTCGAACAGACCGTTGCCGCGTTGTAACCATGCGCGGCGAGAGGCGGAGTGCTCCCAGGCATGCAGCGTCGGCTCGTCGCTGAAGCGGAAGATGATCTGAAATTCGTCGCCATCCCGGGGCGGGGCAAGGATGCCCGAGCCGAGGTAGCCAGGGAAGTCGGTGGCCAGCTGTTCGCCTTCGTGCAGCCAGGCCAGCAGGTCCTGGTAGCGGCCATGGGCGGCGCGGCGCGACACCATGAGGGTGACGGGTGGGGTAGACATTGTGTATCTCCTGGCAACGGGGCTGGCGGGTAGCTGGCCCTTTGGCTGTGTGGCCCGGGGTGGTGGGCGACGCAGTCGTGCATGCAAGAATCGGGCACGCATTATCGCGAAGTTGCGTTCCTCGGCAACTATCAGCTGGCAAACGGTGGGTCCAACAGACCGACACGGTCGTAGTAAGCTATGTGCACAGTTTTTACGCACTCAGGGTACTTCGTGCAGATGAACGAGCAGGGACGTAAACCGGTGATCGATGCGAGTTTCGAGCAGCAGGAGCTGTTTCCGATTCGTGAAGTGTCACGCTTGACCGGTGTCAACGCCGTGACCCTTCGCGCCTGGGAACGCCGTTATGGGCTGATCCAGCCCATCCGTACCGACAGTGGCCACCGCCTGTATTCCCTGGCTGATATCGATGAAATCCGCCGTATCCTCGGTTGGCTGGAGCGCGGCGTGGCGGTCAGCAAGGTGGGCAGCATTCTCGCTCGCGACAATGCGCTCTCCGGGCAGGCTGGCGGCGCGGTGGACGCCTGCCTGCGCTGGCAAAACCAGATTCGCCTGGCGGTACAACACTTCGATGTGGCGAGCCTGAATCGCCTCTATGACGAGGTGTTCGCGGCCAGCACCCTGGACCAGGTTTTCGCCGATGTGTTCATGCCGGTTTGGCATGACATGGTCGTTCGGCAAGGCGGCTATGGGCAGGCCAGCGAATGGCTGTTCTATGACCAGTTCCTGCGCGGTCGGGTTTTCGCCCGCTTGCAGCTGGCCCGTGTGCCGTGTAGCCGCACCGTGCTCTTGGCGCCATTGTCGGGGCAGTGCCATGAGCTTGAGTTGCTGGTAACCAGCCTGATACTGGGCAGCGACGAAACACGCGTGATCCCGCTGGCTAACGGGCAGCCGCTGCAAGAGCTTGCGCTGGTCTGCGAACGGCTGAAGCCGGACGCCCTGGTGCTGTTTTCTCATCAATCGCCCACAGCAGAACTCGCGCGGCACTTCAAGCGCCTGGCATCGATGCTGGAATGCCCATTGTTACTGGCCGGTGAAGCGGCGGAAGCGGTACAGGACAGCCTGGCTGGCAGCCCTGTAGCCTGCCTGGGCGCGCAGGGCAGTGTGATGCGCCAGCGCTTGCGGCAGTTTCTGGCCCGTCAGCTCGATACTTGAGTGTGCAGTTCGGGGTGGGCGTGGCGGTGGGCCTGGAGGATGTAGTCGCGCAGGCGTTCGATTTCTTCGGCCGGGCTTTGGCCGAGGTCGTAGGCAGCCAGGTCCGTGCCGATGCGCCGGCCCAACACACCATGCAGTTCGATCGGGGTGATGCCGCCGGGGGCGAAGCGCAGCTCGAAGCGGGTGGGGGCTGTTGGCAAATCACGGACTTCCAGCAGCACGCCTTTGAAGGAAATCTCGCGCACCCACAGGCCGCTTACCTCGTCATGGGCATCGAGCAGTGCGCTCGGCTGGTCCAGCGACAAGCGCCATGGGCGCAGCATGGGGCCGTCTTCGTAGATTTCCGGTGAGCCCAGCTGCAGGTGCAGGGCATGGAACTCGTCCTCTACCAGCTGCAGGGGAAAACTGATCTGCTGGTTGTTGAACTGGGCCTGCAAGGTCACCTGCTCGTTAGCCACCAACCGGGTGAGCAAGCTTTGTATGCGGCGGTCGCCATTGACCAGCAGGCTCGACATGGTGTCAGCCAGGTTAAGTTGCGGCGAATGCTGCATGTTCTGTATGAAATCCAGCTCGTCCTGGGTCAGGAGCGCGTCTGCTTGCATGATCGAACTCGGTGGTGGCGATTTCTTCAACGGAATTGACCGTGCGTGGCGGACTTGGTTCAGGCGCGTTCGTCGGGTTTCGGACGAGCGCGCAGTTCTGCCAGCTCCCGTTCCAGTTCGACCTGGCGGCTGACGTCCTTCTGGATGCCGATGAAGTAGGTGCGCTGGTCGAAGTCGCTCTTTACCGGCGTGATCGACAGCTCGTTCCAGAAGGCGCTGCCATCCTTGCGATAGTTGCGCAGTACCTCGCGGCATGGGCGGCCTTCGGCCATGGCCTTGCGGATGCGTGCGCGGCCAAGCTGGTCACGGTCGTCACCCTGCAGGAACCGGCAATCCTGGTAGAGAATCTCGTCACGGCTGTAGCCAGTGAGGCATTCGAAAGCGGCGTTCACGTAAATCAGGATGGTGTCGTCGCCTTCCTTTTCGGCAACCACGATGCCGTCATTGGACGCATCGACCATCGATTGCAGCAATTGCGCGTTGATCATGTCCGGGCCATTGGTAAAGAAAAACGGAAGATGGCGACGTGGGTAACGGCGGCCTTTTGCCAGCGTTGAATGCTAGTATCCTACGTTTTCACTCAGTTTCGGAATCCTCTACCCGATGAAAGTCGCCATTATTTCCGGCTCGGTCTATGGCACCGCCGAAGAAGTCGCCCGTCATGCTGAATCGCTGCTCAAGGCGGCGGGGTTCGAGGCCTGGCATGCTGCGCGTGCCACCCTTCAGGATCTTCAGGGCTTTGCCCCCGACGCCTTGCTGGCCGTGACCTCTACCACCGGCATGGGTGAGCTGCCGGACAACCTCATGCCGCTGTACAGCACCCTTCGCGACACACTGCCCGCGGCCTGGCGCGGCCTGCCTGGCGCGGTGATCGCCTTGGGCGACTCCAGTTACGGCGATACCTATTGCGGGGGTGGCGAGCAGATGCGTGAGCTGTTCGCCGAACTGGGCGTGCGCGAAGTGCAGCCAATGCTGCGCCTGGATGCGAGCGAGACGGTGACCCCGGAAGCGGATGCCGAGCCTTGGCTGGCTGAGTTGGTGAGCGCACTGAACGCCTGACCCGGCACCTGTGCAGGCGTGTTAGCCGTGGGGCTCGCGCAACAAGGCCAACCACGCCTGCGCCGCCCGTGACAGGTAGGCGCCGCGCCGCCAGATAAACGCGATATCCCAACGCAAATCCTCCTGCGCATGCAACGGCACACGCACCACCCCGGGGCGCTCCAGCGCTTTTGCCACCACCCGGGGCAGCATCACCACGCCCTGGCCCGCCGCCACCAGCGCCGCCAAAAAATCCGCCTGGCCGCTGCGCCCGCCTTCCTTGGGGGTGAAGCCCTGCTGCTGGCACGCCTTCAGCAGCCGGTCGTTGAGCACGAAACTGCGCTGGTACAGCAGGAACGGTGTATCGGCCAGTTGCCCCAGGCCCACGGCGTCCAGGCCCGCCAGGGCATGGCCAGCCGGCAGCAAGGCATCCAGCGGTTCGTTGCAGAAGGGCTGGTAGTCGAATGCCTCGTCGGTGGGCGTCAAACAGCCGCCCAGTTCCAGTTCGCCACTTCTGACGGCCTGTTCGACGCTGCGGCTGCCGCCTTCGAGCAGCTGGATGGCGATGTTCGGATGGCGTCGCCGGTACTCGGCGAACAAGCCGGCGAACAACGTGTCGCTGCCAAGCATCGGCAAGCCCAGGCGTAGTTCGCCACGCTCCATCTGGCTGAGATCGTCCAGCTCGTTGAGCAGCGCCTGGCGCTGGCGCAGCAGGGCTTCGCCACGCTCCAGCACGATGCGCCCGGCAGCGGTCAGGTGCAGGTGCGACGCCTGGCGCTCCAGCAGCGGCTGGCCCACATCTTGCTCAAGCTGGGCCACCTGCTTGCTCACGGCCGACTGGCTGATGTGCAGGGTCTGTGCCGCCTGGGTAAAACCGCCACGGTGCACCACTTCGATGAAGCTGCGCAGTTGTTTGAATTCCATGCTTCGAATTCCATTTTGGAATGGTGAGCAGTCTAACAATTCGCTTCTGGCCTAGGCAGCCAAATCTTAAAATGAGGGCCTGTCGAGGAACCCCGCCATGAAACCTGCATTATTGAAAAAAGCCCTGCGCCTGCTTGTCGAGCTGGCGGTTCTCTGTGCCCTGTTCCTGCTTGGTGGCCAGATTGCCAGTTGGCTGGGCTGGCCGATCCCCGGTGGTGTGATGGGCCTGGCACTGCTGTTGATACTGTTCGCTTCGGGTGTGCTCAAACCGGCCATGCTGCAATTGGGGGCCGGCTGGCTGATGGCTGAGATGCTGCTGTTCTTCATCCCGGCGCTGATGAGCCTGCTCGACTATGGCGCATTGATCCGTGAAGAGGGCTGGCGCATCTTGCTGGTGATCGCCGTGAGCACGCTGATGGTGATGATAGTGACCGCCATGACTGTTGAGATGGTGTGCCGCTGGAGGCTGCGCCGTGAGCCTTGAACCCATGCCGCTGTTCTGGTTGGCCTTGACCTTGCTGGCTTACCTGGGCAGCCGTTGGTTGTATCGGCGTAGCCAGCGCTACCTGCTGTCGCCGTTGATCCTGGTGCCGGTGTTGCTGCTGGCTGTGGCCGTGCCGCTGCATACGGCCTATGCCGAGTATGCGCGCAACACCCACTGGTTGATGGGCGTGCTCGGCCCGGTGACTGTCGCCTTCGCGGTGCCGATCTGGCAGCAGCGGGCCATGCTGGCGCGTCATTGGCCGGCCCTGATGGTGGGCATGGTCGCCGGCAGCAGTGCCTCGATCGCCAGCTCCTGGGGGCTGGCGCACCTGTTGGCGCTGGACAGCGCAACCAGCCTGTCGCTGGTGCCGCGCTCGATCACCACGCCATTTGCCATGCCCCTGGCCCATGACCTGGGTGGAGTGCCAGAACTGACCGCGGTGTTCGTGATGTTCACCGGCGTGCTTGGTGCCATGTTCGGCGGTGTGCTGTTGCGTTGGCTGCCGCTGCGTACGCCGCTGGCACGGGGGGCGCTGTTCGGTGTTGGCGCGCATGGTGCCGGGGTCAGCCGGGCGCAGGAAGTGGGCCGTGAGGAAGGCTCGGTGGCCGGCCTGGTGATGGTCCTGACCGGGCTGCTCAACCTGTTCGCGGCGCCGTTGTTGGCCTTGCTGCTCTGACCGTTCGCGCCACTGACTCGCTCAGTCATCAAGCTGGCTGGCAACGCAAGTTCCAGCCAATGGGCTGCTGGCTAGACTTTGCCTCGACATAGAGAGCACATGTAAGTGCCGAGGTGACATGCAATGACCGCAGCCTTGCCCTATTCCGCCAATACCACTACACCGGGACCCATCTGATGCCTATGGCCGAGATTCCATTGTGCGTCTGGCGTACCCGGGCACAGAGTTTCATGTTCCGGGGCCAGAGCATCCGCTACTGGACCGCAGGGCAAGGAGAGCCTCTGCTTCTGTTACACGGTTTCCCCACCGCCAGTTGGGATTGGCACTACCTGTGGGGCCCTCTGAGCCAACGTTTCCGGGTGATCGCTTGCGACATGCTCGGCTTTGGTGATTCGGACAAGCCCGTCGATCACACTTACAGCCTGATGGAGCAGGCAGACCTGCAGCAGGCATTGCTTGCCCATCTGCAGGTCGCGCAGCCCGTGCACCTGCTGGCCCACGACTACGGCGGCAGCGTGGCTCAGGAACTGCTGGCGCGACACCATGAGCAGCGTGCCGACATCGCCAGTTGCGTGTTTCTCAACAGCGGGCTGTTCCCCGAAAGCTGCCGCATGCTACTGATCCAGAAGCTGCTGCTCAGCCGCTTTGGCTGGCTGGTCGGGCGCTCGTTCGGGCGTGACGACCTGGTGCGTAATGTGATGCAGGTGTATGGCCCTTGCACCCATCCCAGTGAAAGCGCGCTGGATGATTTCTGGAGCCTGATCGCTGCCAACCGGGGCACGCGCATCCTGCATAAGCTGGTGGGCTACATGCCGGAGCGCAGGTTGCACCGCGAACGCTGGGTCGGGGCGATGCAACGTAAAGGCGTGCCGCTGCGCTTGATCAATGGCGTGGTCGACCCGCTTTCCGGCGCGCACATGCTTGAGCGCTACCGGCAACTGGTGCCGGAGCCGGACACCGTGCAGTTACTGGGCATTGGCCATTACCCGCATACTGAAGCGCCGGTGCAGGTGCTGCGCCACTACCTGGCCTTTCGTGAGCAGCCGCTGAGCTTCTACCCGCCAAAAGTGGCGTGGTCATGACGAGGCTTCAGCGCCGGCCACCTGGCAGCCAGGGTGCATGTTCAGACGCCAAAAAAAAGGCCGCTGCAAGCCGCAGCGGCCAATCGAGACGTCAGATCAAGGAGCTTCAAAATCTACGTCGGTGAACCTGGCAGGCTTGAAAGGCGGGGGGGAGAGCCCTTCAAGCCGGCCAGTGAGTCAAGAATAAGCGCTTGATCCGTCAGGAAAAATAGCTTCTGTCGACATTCACCGTTACGTATCAGGCAACAGTGCCAAGTGCGGGGTAAGCTTCCCAGCGCTATTGCCTTTATCATCCGTTCACTCTGCTGCTTCGGTAATTTTGGAGCACAGTTCATGTCTTTCGATTTCAATCTCGGCAGCCCTGATTTCGGTGAAGGGTGCACAGGTGCACGCTCTGTGAAAGAACAGGTGAAGGCCATGATGGCTCACGCCCAGGAGCTGCAACAACTGATGGCTACGGTTGCGCAACTGGCCAGCCTGATCCCGGAGGCTCATCGGCAACAGTTCACCGAGCAGAAGCGTTTACCGTTGGCGGTTGTCGAGTCGCTCGTGCCGCAAAGGCAGGCGGTGCTTGACCAGTGGTGGGAGCAACAGTCCAGATTAAGTTTGAAACCACTTACCCTGGCGTCCCGTTTGATCCAGCTGATGTTTGCCGAAACGCGCCTCAAGGCCCTTACGTTCAAGGCCTGGGAAGCCGGTATCGAGGCCCTCGAACAGGACGGGGACGCAAACAAGCATGAGGTGTACCTGGTTGCCGGAGATTTGCGTTTTCGTTTGCCGGGTGTCGTCGCCAGCCGTCATGACCTCGAACAGAACCCGGACGCACCTGCGGATTTTCTGATTTACAGCCTGGCCAGCGGTTGCTGGTTCGACACTGAACGCGCGCGCGCAGCCAGCGCACTCGCCCCTGCCTTTGCTGAAGGCAGCCCGTTGCGTTGGCTGTTGTCTTCGCAAGAGCGAGCGGCGTTGTCTACGGAGGGTTTGACACTCGATTTCGTGCCGCTGCAAGTGCCACTTCACAGGTATTTCATCCGTGATCTGCAGGCTATCCAGCTTAAGGCCACCCAGCGCAGCCTGAGGATCAAGGTCGATGACGCCCGGCGTCTGGCCCAGCTCGACAGTGCGGCTCGGCTTGAGCCTCTGGTGGCTGCGCTGCAGAAACGTGCGACGCGGCATGTGCGAGCGTACCGCACCAGCCTGCTGCCCGAATGGCGGCGGTTCATGCAGGGCGAGGAACTGCAAGCCTATCGACAACTGGAAGATGACCTGCAGGTGAAGGAGCAGCGTTGCACCGAGCGTCTGGCGCAATGGCGCGACCTGCGCAGCTTCGCCAAGAAACAGGTCAAGCAAGCCCTTGGCCTGGATATCGACCCCGAGCAGGTACGACTGCGTGTCAGTCACGTCGATGACCCTGAGCAGGCGATGAAACACACCCTGCTCGATTGGGCGCTGAGTGGTGGCTACAGCGGGGGCCAGCTCAAGGTCGAAGTCCTGGGGGAGCGGCACCGTTCATTGTTGGGGAGTACCTCTATCCAGAGCATGATCGAAAAACTGGATTTGCGCGTGAACTACGTCAAGCAGATCCGTACGCTCTATGACGACACTCTGACCATGGCCGCACTGTGTGAGGTGCTTGATGCACGCCTGGCGCTGGCCAATCAGGCCGCTCGTCATCAGGGTTTTCACCCGGCGGCGTTCGATCTGTTGCACCACGCACGCCTGGGGAAAATGCAGGCCAATGTCATCAGCGCCGGTCTGGTTTGCCTCGATGGTGCGCAAACGCCCTTGAAGGACCTGCTGTGCCTGGTGCAGGGCGATCAGTACTTGCTCTACGCCCCTGGTGCACCAGGAGGCGATTTTCATCTTTTCGACTCACTCGAAAAAATGGCGCTCGAAATCGGTAGCTGGACCTTGTGGCCGGTAGGCAGTGAGTACCTGCTGGGGCAATGCTCGCGGGCCCAGCATGATTCGCTCAAACGCCATTTGCGCAAGGTCGAGATGCTGCCCACCGACTGGTCCATGCACAGCGTGACACTCGCGCCGATCACGTCGCAGCAGTGGCCGGATGTGCTCAAAGCTCTGGCCAAGCGCAAGATCCTTGCCCTGATCGAGGATCAACAGGCCACCACGCCAAGCTGGTTCATCAAGGCCAGTCGCACCGAGCAGCAGGCACTGGTTGATATCGACCAACTGCTCAAGCTGGCGCAGGCCAGGTATCAGTCGCTGATGAATATGCCGAGCTTTCGCACCTTCGCCCATCGACAGGTGACGGAAAAGATCAATTCATACCCGGGCAATCGCGGCGGCCCAATCAACCCGGATCAGGTATTGATAGCGCTGGAAGAGGATGCTTTTCGCACACTGACGCAGACCGTCATCAAAGGGTACCCCACGTATTACAATTTTTCCGGCTTTGCCCGCATCACCTCGGCTATCGGCCAGGATATCTCGCACCTGAGCCCGGCGCTGCTGGGGAGCTACATCCGTGCTGCCGACCTGGGCAACAAGTACATCGAAGAAGTGAAAGCCCAGTTACTTGACCGCTCCAGGCCGGAATATGAAAGGCTCAGGCAGTGTTATCGCACGCTCTTTGCTTTGAAGATCAGGCGTGCCGTGCTCAGCGAGAAACTTCAGGGCAGTTTGTCGCGCCGCCATGCGCAGTGGCTGGAGTCGGTGAGCGACAGCTTTTCGGGGACCTCGATCGACGCGGCGTGCAACCTTTATCCGTTGTGGATGGACGATTGCCCCGTCCAGGGTGCCTACCTGCTGAAACATGCTTGGGACCGCGAGCTTGAGGCCTTGGTCTATCTGCCAGAAATCGAGCAGGGGCCCACGCTGCGGACCCTCAGCGAGCTGGCAAGGACTTGGCGTGAGCACGACTTGGCAGGTTATTGCCAAGACCGCGTGCCGTTATCGAACCAGGCGCGCCTGAACGTATTGATCGAAGAGCAACTGCGCGCCGGGGATGGCATTGAGGTGGTGCTGGACGCCGTTGCCCGAGGCAGGGGCGTGCGGCCGCCGATAGGCGAGACCGGGCGTATCGGGGATCCTGTCCAGGACCTGGAGAAACGTATCAGGCGGATGATCAACGAAGCCGCTGAAGACAGCGCCGACGCTGCCGAGCGTATTTCGGCCGTGGTGGTGGAGTGGGGGATCGTACTGGCCGGCATCCTCACCGTGCCGTTTCCGCCGGCGGCTATGGCCGTCGGGCTGTTCTGTGCAGCCAGGTCCTTTGTCACCGGGGCCATCGCGTGGAGCGATGGCGACCGTTCCGCCGCCTTGCTGTCGTTCGCGGCGGGGGTTGCAGGAACGGTGGCTTCCACGGGGGTCTTGGTGCGGCTGTTCGGTGCCGCACAGAAATACATCACCGTGCTTTCCCGGGCAGAGGTGTCTCAGCCCACGGCATTCTCGCGTGTGATCGGGCGGCTATGCGATGACTACGGCGATTTGGTGAGTGAGGTGGCGCCCGCCCTTTATGACGGCTTCTCTCAGGAACTGCTCTGGCTCGTCGAGGAGGAAACGCTAGACGTCGAAGCGCAGTGTGGGTTGCCCGCGTAACCCATGCGCCAGCTCACGGTTCGTGCGGCCGTGAGCAGGCGCTGCGCCGCCGGCCCATGTTCATCGGCATGGAAGATCGACGTCGGCCCGACCACGGTCATCACCGCGGCGATCTGCCCCATGGCGTTGAATACCGGCGCCGACAGCGCATCCACCCCCGGCATCAGCAGGCCATGCACATGGTGCAGGCCCTTTTCGCGGATGCCGGCCAGCAGTGTGTGGTAGTCACTGGCGGTTTGTTGCAATGCGGCCAGTTCCCTGTCGCGCAGTTCCTGGGTTTCTCGCTCGGGCAGGTAGGCGGCGAATACCAGGCCAGTGGACGAACTGAGCAACGGCAGCACCGAACCGATCTGGGTCACCACGGTGACCGCGCGCACGGCAGGTTCGATGCTTACTACCGTGGCCCCCTGGTTGCCCCACACGGCGATGAAGCAGCTTTCGTTGAGCTCATCTCGCAACTGCGACAACGGCATCGCCGCCACCTTCAGCACATCGATGCTGCCCAGCGCCGCCAGCCCCACCCGCAGTGCCTCGCGCCCCAGCCCGTAATGGTTGGTGGCCGTATCCTGTTCGGCAAAACCACTGGCAATCAGCGCCTGCAGGTAGCGATGCACTTTGCTCGCAGGCATCTGCACGTGCTCGGCCAGGCGTGATAGTGACGTCGAGGGTGAGAGTTCAGCGAGGGCCTTGAGGATGTCGGTGCCGACTTCCGCCGAGCGGACCTTCTGCTTGCCGGTGTCGGTGGAGGCGTTGGCTTTGGCCATGGGAGGGGAGGTTCCGGGTTTATCGTGTCGCCTTTATAGCTTGACGCCTTGAACGGAGCAAATTACGTTATTCGTAATCTGATTACGATAAAAACAAAACCCGGAGGCATCGATGAACCGCGACACGTCGCCCGACCTTCACTACCTGAGCGGCTTCGGCAACGAATTCGCCAGCGAAGCATTGCCCGGGGCGCTGCCTGTCGGGCAGAACTCCCCGCAGAAGGCCCCGTATGGCCTGTATGCCGAGCTGCTGTCGGGCACGGCGTTCACCATGACCCGCAGCGAGCTGCGCCGTACCTGGCTGTACCGCATTCGCCCTTCTGCCTTGCACCCACGCTTCGAGCGCCTGGCGCGCCAGCCGCTCGGCGGGCCACTGGGTGGCATCAACCCCAACCGCCTGCGCTGGAGCCCGCAGCCGATTCCTGCTGAACCGACCGATTTCATCGAAGGTTGGCTGCCCATGGCTGCCAACGCCGCAGCGGAAAAACCGGCTGGCGTGAGCATCTACATCTACCGCGCCAACCGGTCCATGGAACGGGTGTTCTTCAACGCAGACGGTGAGCTGCTACTGGTGCCGGAACAGGGCCGCCTGCGTATCGCCACCGAGCTGGGCGTGATGGAGGTCGAACCGTTGGAAATTGCGGTGATCCCACGTGGCATGAAGTTCCGCGTCGAACTGCTCGACGGCCAGGCCCGTGGCTACATCGCGGAAAACCACGGTGCGCCGCTGCGTCTGCCGGACCTGGGCCCGATCGGCAGCAACGGCCTGGCCAACCCCCGCGACTTCCTCACGCCTGTGGCCCACTACGAAGAAACCGAAGGCCCGGTGCAACTGGTACAGAAGTTCCTGGGTGAGCACTGGGCCTGCGAGCTGCAGCACTCGCCACTGGACGTTGTGGCCTGGCATGGCAGCAACGTGCCGTACAAGTATGACCTGCGCCGCTTCAACACCATCGGCACGGTCAGCTTCGACCACCCGGACCCCTCGATCTTCACCGTGCTCACCTCGCCAACCAGCGTGCATGGCATGGCCAACATGGACTTCGTGATTTTCCCGCCACGCTGGATGGTGGCCGAGAACACCTTCCGTCCGCCATGGTTCCACCGCAACCTGATGAACGAGTTCATGGGGCTGATCAATGGCGCCTACGACGCCAAGGCCGAGGGCTTCCTGCCGGGTGGTGCCTCGTTGCACGGGGTGATGAGTGCCCATGGCCCCGACGCCGAAACCTGTGAAAAGGCCATTGCCGCTGACCTGGCGCCACACAAGATCGACAACACCATGGCCTTCATGTTCGAGACCAGCCAAGTGTTGCGCCCGAGCCTGCAAGCCCTTGAATGCCCGCAATTGCAGGCCGACTACGATAGTTGCTGGGCGACTTTGCCGAGCACCTTCAACCCGAACCGGAGATAACCCATGAACCACTCTGCCAATGCCCGTAGCTGGGTCGAGCACGCCAACGGGCACAGCGACTTCCCCCTGCAGAACCTGCCATTGGGCATCTTCAGCCGGCCGGGTGAAGCCAGGCGCTGTGGCGTGGCCATCGGCGACGCGATCCTCGACCTGGAGGCGGTGCTGGCCGCCGGGCTGTTCGACGGGGCGGCCAAGGCCGCCGTTGAAGCCACCCGCGGCGGGGCTCTGAACGCATTCTTCGCTTTGGGCCGCAACGCCCGCGTAGCCTTGCGCGAGCGTTTGCAGGTGCTGCTGGGCGAGCACAGCGAACACCAGGCAGCCCTGAAGCCGGCGCTGCTCCCGGCCAGCGACTGCCAGCTGCACGTGCCAGCGCAGATCGGTGACTACACCGATTTCTACGTTGGTATCGAGCATGCGAAGAACGTGGGCAAACTGTTCCGCCCCGACAACCCACTGCTGCCCAACTACAAGTACGTGCCGATCGGTTATCACGGCCGCGCCTCCACCATCCGCCCGTCCGGCACCGACGTGCGTCGGCCCAAGGGTCAGACCCTGCCGGCCGGGCACACCGAGCCGAGCTTCGGCCCTTGCGCTCGTCTGGACTACGAACTGGAACTGGGTATCTGGATTGGCCAGGGCAATGACATGGGCCAGGCAATTCCGGTAGGCGATGCCGCCGAGCACGTAGCCGGCCTGTGCCTGCTCAACGATTGGTCGGCGCGCGATATCCAGGCCTGGGAATACCAGCCACTGGGGCCGTTCCTGTCCAAGAGCTTCATCACCACCATTTCGCCCTGGGTGGTCACCGCCGAAGCGTTGGAACCGTTCCGCTGCGCCCAGCCGGAGCGCCCGGAGGGCGACCCGCAGCCACTGTCGTACCTGCTGGACAAGCGCGACCAGGCCAGCGGTGCATTTGATATCGAACTCGAAGTGCTGCTGCTGACCGAGCGCATGCGTGAGCAGGGCATTGCCCCGCACCGCCTGACTCTGAGCAACACCCGCAGCATGTACTGGACCGTGGCACAGCTGGTGGCGCACCACAGCGTCAACGGCTGCCAGCTGCAGCCGGGTGACCTGTTCGGTTCGGGCACGCTGTCGGGCGCCACGCCGGGATCGTTCGGTAGCCTGCTGGAGATCACCGAAGGCGGCAAACTGCCGGTCGAGCTGGCCAGCGGCGAGGTGCGCAAATTCCTTGAAGACGGCGACGAAATCATCCTGCGTGCCCGCTGCACACGTGACGGCGTGGCCAGCATCGGTTTCGGTGAGTGCCGCGGCACGGTCATCGCAGCCAACTGAGGAGGCAGGGGTATGGAGCTGTACACCTATTACCGTTCCACCTCGTCCTACCGGGTGCGCATTGCCCTGGCACTGAAGGGGCTGGCTTACCAGTCCCTGCCGGTCAACCTGCTGCAGGGTGAGCAGCGTGGCGAGGGCTATGTAGCCGTCAACCCGCAGGGCCGCGTACCGGCCTTGCGCACCGACGGTGGTGAGGTGCTGGTGCAGTCGCCGGCGATCATCGAGTACCTGGAAGAGGTTTATCCACAGCCTGCGTTGCTGCCGGCCACAGCCGAGGCACGGGCCAAGGTACGTGGGGTGGCGGCCATCATTGGTTGCGACATTCATCCGCTGCACAACGTCAGTGTGCTCAACCGGCTGCGCCAGGCCGGTCAGGATGAGGGGCAGGTCAACCAGTGGATCGGCCACTGGATCAGCCAAGGGCTCGCGGCAGTGGAGCAACTGATTGGCGATCACGGCTTCTGCTTTGGCGACACGCCTGGGCTGGCGGATGTGTACCTGATCCCGCAGTTGTACGCGGCCGAACGCTTCAACATCGACCTCGACAGCTTCCCGCGCATCCTGCGGGTTGCCGCACTGGCGGCCGCGCACCCGGCGTTCGCCAAGGCCCATCCCGCCCAGCAGCCGGACAGCCCGGCTCAGTGAAGTGAACGGTTCGCCGCCGGAAGCTTGCCGATTCGCTCGGACAGCTTCAGGCGCTGGACCGGGTCTTCCGTCAGCAGCAATGCATGCTCCAGGTCGAAGCGCTCGGCCTGTGGGCAATCCAGATGATGGTAGAGCGAGGCGCGAGTCATGTAGTCGCTCACCTGCACCGGGCCCAACTGCATGATCCGCTCTGCATCGATCAACGCCGCCAGGTGGTTGTCGTTACTGATGTGCAGTTGGCGCAGGTTGCGTGACAGGCGTTGCAGTATCTGCAGCGGGCTGGCGCTGCGCAGGTGCTCGGCTGTCAGCGCCAGGTGCGGGCCGAACTGGCGCGCCAGCAATTCGCGGCAGTCGCTGGGATACAGGCGCCGGCCGCCACAGGGATCGAGCAGGTGGTCGGCACCCGGCACGCGCAGCAGGAAATGGCCAGGGAAGCCCACACCCTCCAGCGGTATGGACAGGCGTCTGGCCAGTTCCAAAGCGAGGATGGCCAGGGTCAGTGGTTGGCCGCGGCGGCGCTGCAGTACCTTGTCCATCATCGCCGCATGGGGGCGCAAGGGGTGATATTCATCCTGCTGAAAGCCCAGCGCATTCAGCTGGCGCAGCAGTGGCTGGGCCAGTTCGCTTAGGGGAAGCATCGGCAGGTTGGCGCTTATCTCGCGCTGCAGGTCGTGCAGCGCAGCAAGGCTGGCCGCGGGCTCGACACCAGGGTCGTGCTCGGCGGCAATCCACAATGCGGCTTCCAGCAGGTCGACAGGCTCGCGTTCCAGGCAGGCCAGGCAGGCTTGACGTGGCTTCATGGGGCATCTCCACACACGTTTGAGTATTAGCCGTGGCGCGGGGTTTCGTCCAGTGGTCCGGCGGCGGCGTCAACGCTGATGCCGTGCCTATACTGGAAGGAGCACCTCTTAGGGGAGCCGGTCGATGTTCGCGCTGATGCAAAGCACCCGTACCCAGTCACTGCACCTGTTCAATGACCCGTCTACGGGCCTGAAAGCCGTTGTGGCAATCCACAGTGAGCATTTGGGCCCGGCCATGGGGGGATGCCGCTATCTACCTTACGCCGATGACGAAAGCGCCATGACCGACGCTATTCGCCTGGCCCAGGGCATGAGCTACAAGGCAGCACTGGCCGGCTTGCCGATGGGGGGCGGCAAGGCGGTGATCATGCGCAACCCGCATGTGGAAAACCGCGCCGCGCTGTTCGAGGCCTTTGGCCGCTTCATCGATACCTTCCATGGCCGCTTCATTATCGCCGTGGACAGTGGCACCTCGACCTTGGACATGGACTGCATTGCCCACAGCACTCCCTACGTGACCAGCACCACTGCGTCGGGCGATCCATCGCCACATGCGGCGATGGGGGTGTTCGCGGGCATACGTGCCACAACCTCGTTCCGGCTGGGCAGCGATGACCTGAGAGGCTTGCGGGTAGCGGTGCAGGGGTTGGGCAATGTCGGTTATGCACTTGCGGAGCAATTGCATGCGGTGGGCGCGGAGCTGCTGGTCAGCGACCTGGACCCGGGGCGGGTGCGGCTGGCGATGGAGCAGTTCGATGCCAAACCGGTGACCAACGATGCGTTGATCAGTACCCCTTGCGATATCTTTGCACCCTGCGGCGTGGGCCCGGTACTGAACGGGCAGAGCGTGATGCAACTGCGTTGTGCGGCAGTGGCGGGGGCGGCCAACAACCAGCTGACTACCTTGCAGGTGGCAGACCAGCTGGAGTCGCGCGGCATATTGTATGCACCTGACTACGTGATCAATGCCGGTGGGCTGATCTATGTGGCACTCACCCACCGTGGCGAAGACCAGCGCACCATTACTGCGCACCTGGCGCGGATCCCTTCACGGCTGACCGAAGTGTTTGGCCATGCGCAGGCGGAGAAGCGTTCGCCGGCAAGGGTGGCGCAGATGTTGGCGGAGCGGTTGTTGTATGGCTGAAGGTTGATGATGGCGTGGTGGGCCACTTCGCGGGTAAACCCGCACACCTCCGGCGATATCACTCGGCAGCAGTACCCTCAAGCAATTCAGCCAACGCATCCGGCTGGCTTTTGAACGCCCGGGCGAACACATCGCGGTTCTTCGCCATGTAGATACCGGCTTCCTCGACCTGCTGCTCGGTCAGCGACGGAACCGCCTTGTGCAGCACTTCGGCCAGGCGCTCGGCCAGTTCGAGCATTTTGTCGTGACGGTCTGCTTCGGCCTTATCCATGAACAAGCGCTCCGGGTCGCGGCTGCTGCGGTACACCACTTCGACGGCCATTCATCACCTCTATGCCTTTTTGCTGGTTGCTTTGCGATTTACTGTATCTATATACAGTAATGGCAATGCTGGTTGGTTCGCAAGCAGAAATTGTAGCGTGGTACAGACCGAGCGCTGCGGGTGCGCCTTTGCCAGGAACAATGTATGACCGGGGGATATTGGCCAGCAGGTCCGGCCTATTCGCGGGTAAACCCGCTCCTACAATGGTACGCCGCGCGGGCGGGGCTCGATCTCACAGGCGCTGAAACTGCTGCGGCAAACACATAGAGGCCTTCATCCAACCTGAAGCGAAATCCTCATTGCTTCATGCCCAGCTCGGCATCATCCATCAGCGCCTTGGCCATGGCACTCAGATAATGGGCGGCCCAGATCATCATGGGCTTCTCCTCCATCAGGCCAGTAATGGTCAATTCACGCACATAGCCCATCAATTCCGACGACTGCTCGCGGGCGTCCCTGCAGGGGATGCCGGGCTCGATGCGGAACAGTGGATGGGTGCTGTTTTCGCCTTGATAGAAAGTGGTCTTGCCGACGGTGAATTGGGTGTCTTCTGTTGTCATTGTTCAATTCCCTGAAGTTTCTCGAGTGCCTGGCCGACCCTTTCGCGGGCATGCCCGCTCCCACAGGTACAGTGCAAGTCTTGAAGACTGTGGTGATCCTGTGGGAGCGGGCGAGCCCGCGAAGAGGCCGGCCCTCCCGGCGCATTAACCAGCCTTAGTGCGAAGTCCTGGGCTCAGCGGGCATCTGCACCTGAACCAGTGCCGACTCAAGCAGAGCCCGCAGCGCCTCCAGCTCATGCATCGAGGTCATCATCAGGATCGAAACCGGTGATTTGGGCTGAAGCAGCAACGCCTGATGCACCACGGTGGCTGCGCACAACGCGTAGTCGGTGGCCTGGATCAGGGTGTCTTCGAGGGAATGGGGGTAATGGGGTGGATCGGGAACTACTTTCAGCATGGTGAAGGCCTGTTCAAAGTTGGGGCCACCACCTCCTGCTGTCAAACAATGAGGCGGCAGCTGTACATGGGTTGACAGACCGGTGAACAGAACCAAAAGCCGGCGCACACGAGGTGCCCCATGACAGCTGCCATAAAGGCAAAGCCATGTGGTTAGTTCAGGGCGGCCTGTCAAAGCCGGTCGCTGATTGGCAGCGACGACCCCAGACTAGTGCGCATGCCCGAACGCCACAATGGCAGGGAGTATCTTTGGGAAATGCCCTACAAGGAAGGGGTTAAATCTGATTCTTCCCCAAGCACGGCGTGCTTTTTTGCAATGCGCCACGCCTCAAGGTGCCTTGCGGCAATCGGTCGCCTTCCAAGACAGGGGCTTGGCCCTTTAACTGCATGGCACAAGCGTCACATCAGCGACGCATCATCCTTAAAGACGTATCGGGGAATGGAACATCGTGAACATCAAATGGGCAGAAAAACTGCGCAAGGGCCTGCACGGCTCGGCCGACTCGCTGGGCAACCTGTGCGTCGAGGCGTTCCATTACCTGGCGCTGTTCGGCATTGGCGCCATCACCGCCTACGCGGCAGTGGTGACGTTCCTGGACATGCTGGGCAAGGGCGGGATCAGTGTCGATGACATCCTGCTGTTGTTCATCTACCTGGAGCTGGGGGCGATGGTGGGGATCTACTTCAAGACCAACCACATGCCGATCCGCTTCCTGCTGTACGTGGCAATCACCGCGCTCACTCGCCTGCTGATCGGCGATGTTTCGCATCACAAGGCACCGGATGAAGGGCTGCTGTACCTGTGCGGCGGCATCCTGCTGCTGGCGTTCTCGATCCTGGTGGTGCGCTACGCTTCGTACCGCTACCCCTCGACCAAGGTGCTGGACGCCAACGGCAAGGCAGTGGAGGAGGGTAAGTAAAGGGGCTACTTACCCAGTGCCAAGGCCTGCGGTGCAGGTTGTTGAATCCTGGCTGGCGCTCGGGAAAGAATCGCGACATTGGGTTGCGGTCATTGGGTGCCAAAGGAGACAGCAATGAGTGTGACCACCGAACAAGTACATGCCCATCTCAAGACTGCGCTGAAGCTCGACCCCGATGCTGTGCATGTCACCGAAGTTGCCGATATGATCGGACTGGACGTGATACGTAGCCGCACGCTGCTCGAAGAGTCGCTGCACTGGTTGAAACAGAATCAGGAACCGACCTACGACCAAGGCCTGTTCGGCCTGTTCGATAAACCCAGTACCTTCGACCCGGCGCATCGGGTAGCTGGTTTGCGCCTGCCCGACCTGGAGCGTGAAATCGGGCGGATGCTGGGGAGGTTGGGCTGAGTCAGTTGGTCATGCTTACTGCCGCGAACGGTCGGGCGTTTGTGCTCGGTTCGCGGGTCAGTGCTGCCAACACCTGCAAAGGGTTCTGCCCCAATTCGATGGCCAAGCCCAAGCGGATGCTGTCGATCACCCGCTGCAGGCGCACCGGGTCGTTGCGTTGGGCCGGGGTGATGAGGCGCTTGGCGACCACGCCGGCGTCGTCGGACAGGGTCAGCATGATGCTGCCGTCGAGGTTCGCAATGCTCAGGTTCACCCGGTATTCGGGGGCGAATGCAGCACTGATTCGTTCGAATGGGTTGTTCATGGTCTTGCTTCTGCGGTGAGTGATGCAGAGGTTGACCGGGACGTTCGCACGTTGGTTCAGCGCCATTGATCGGCACAAACGAAAACGCCCGGCTCAAGGCCGGGCGTTTTGCATTGCCGATCAGGCGTCCGGGTCACTCAGTTCCAAGGCGCCGCGCTTGCTGCGCAGCTTGCCGTAGAAGTGCTCCAGCGCGTGATTGAGCTTGGTGGCGGCACCGTCGACTGCCTGGTCCAGCGAACTGGCGGTGTGGGTCACGGAAATCGGTTGGTGGCCTTTCGGGCGAGCCTCCATCTGGCAGCGTTTGTCATGCGGTCCGGGCTTGACGCCGTTCTCGTCGCGCAGGTGAACCTCGATGCGGGTGAGGTCTTCTTCGTAACGTTCCAGCGAGTTCTGCAGTGTGCTGCGGACCCACTGGTCGAGCCGGGCGTTACCGTCGAAATCGTTGCTGCTGTTGACCTGGATTTGCATGATTCAATCCTTATTCAGCTTGCTCGCATGGAGACGCGCCTAGGCCCTTGAGACCCTTGGAATTTCTGCGCCTCTTGACTCTAAGGTCAGGCAACTGCGGAATGAATTCAAGCCCTTTTTGAAAATAAATTTCTTGTTGCAAAAAGGGGGCTACAAAGCGGCCCCCATTTGCTACCGGTCAGAATTCCACCGACGTCTGCACATACAAGGTACGTGGTTCACCCACATACTTGCCCTTGTTGTTGTCATCGTAAGAACGTGTGTAGTACTCGCGGTTGAACAGGTTCTTCACCCCAACTGCCACCTTGAGGTTCGACAACTGCGGGCCAAAGTCGTACCCGGCACGGGTGCTGACCAGCATGTAGCCCGGAATGCGCCCGGTGCTTCCATCGGCGCTTTCGGTGCTGGTGTTGGCGTTGTCGGCGTACTGGCTGCTCTGGAAGCTGCCGTCCAGGTTCAGCTGCCAAGGGCCCTCGGTGTAGCCCACGCCCAGGTTGCCCTTGTGGCGCGACGAGAACGGTACCTGGTTGCCTTTGTTCGGCCCGTCCTCACGGATGGTGGCGTCGACGAACGCATAGCTGGCGTGCACGTCGAAGCCGGCCAAGGCCGGGCTCAGGCCGTCCAGCGCATAGCGGACGCTGGTCTCGATACCCTGGTGGCGGGTTTCACCACGGGCGATCACCGAGTCGTTGGTCTGGTTGCTTTCATACTGGTTGTCGAAGTTGATCAGGAACGCGCCGATCTCGGCCTGCAAGTCGCCGTTGTCGTAACGGGTACCCACTTCCCAGGTGCGCGCTTTTTCCGGTTTCACTTCGCCACTGCTGACCCGGTTGGGCATCTGGCTGTACTGCACGCTGCCGAACGAGCCTTCGGTGTTGGCGTACAGGTTCCAGCTGTCGGTCAGGTGGTACATCACGTTCAGGGCTGGCAGTGCAGTGTTGTAGCTGCCCTGGTAGCGCTGGCCGTTGAGCTTGTTGCTCTGCTCGGAGTCGATCATCTCGTAGCGCACGCCCGGGGTGATGGTCCAGCGGCCGATGTCGATGCGGTCATCCAGGTAGATGGCATGGGCTTCGGTGCTGCCACGGGTGTCGCGGTCGTTGCGGCTGGCGGTGGTGGGCAGGCTGCCGTTCACCGGCTCGCGGAAGCGCAGTTCGTGGCCGGCTTCGTTGACGTAGCGGTAGCCGATGCCCAGTTCGTGCCAGCTGTCACCCAGGGCCACGCCCTGCGAGAAGCGGGTTTCGATGCCACGCACCCAGTACTCGCGTGGCGACAGCGAGACGAAGCTGCCTTGGTCCAGGTAGCCGCTGCGCAGGGTCTTGGTGAAGAAGCTGTTGACGCTGAACTGGCGGTCATCCTGCTTGTAGTCGTAGCCGAAGTTGAACAGGGTGCGGCGGCCCCAGAACTTGTCTTTCAGGCGCGTGGACTGGTACGGGTCGGCATCGAAATCGGCGGTGCTCAGGCCGCCGGGCATGTCGGCCTCGCCCTCGTAGTACTGGGCCATGGCGTGCAGGCTGTTGGCTTCGTCCAGTTGCAGCTTGCCCTTGAGGATCAGGTCGTCGATCTGCGTGTCGCTGTGTTCGCGCCAGTCACCCCCGCGGGTGCCGGAGTACAACAGGGCGCCGCCCAGGCCGTTGTCGTTGGTGCCACCGACCAGCAGGTTGGCGCTGTTCTTGAAACCGTCGTGGCTCGAAGACGGGCTGATCTGGTTTTGCATGGCGGCCTTGAACGTGGCCTGTTCAGGGATCGCCCGGGTGACGAAGTTGACGATGCCGCCGACGTTCTGCGGGCCGTAGCGCACCGCGCCGCCACCGCGCACTACGTCCACGGCGTCCATGTTGCCCATGCTCAGCGGGGCCAGCGACAGCTGCGGCTGGCCGTACGGCGCGAAGGGCACCGGGATGCCATCCATCAGCACGGTCGAGCGCGATGCCAGGCGCGGGTTGAGGCCGCGGATGCCGAAGTTCAGCGCCAGGTCATGGCTGCCGGTACCGTTGTTGTCGGGGGCGTTGACCCCGGGGATGCGGTTGAGCACTTCGCGGGCGGTGGTAGCACCGTTGCGTTCGAATTCCTCACGGCGCACTACGTCGCGGGCGCCGGGGTGCTCGAATACGTTGTCCTGCTGCGCCTCGGCCAGCCAGTCGCCGACCACGGTGGAGGCGCCTAGCTCGACTGCTGCGCCGGCAGCAGGGGCTGTGATGGGTTGCAGGCTGAACGCGTTGTCGGTTTCCTGGCGTGCTTGCAGGCCGCTGCCGCGCAGCAGGGCGTCCAGCCCCTGGCGCGTGTCGTACTGGCCGTCCAGGCCTTGAGTGCTCATGCCCTGGGTCAGTTGCGAGCCGAACGAGATCAGTGCACCGCTTTCACGGCCGAACTGGTTGAGGGCGTCTTCAAGAGAACCGGCGGCGATGTGGTAGCTGCGGGTTTCGGCCTGGGCGGCGGGCATGGCCAGGCCGAGGGTGGTGGTGAGCAGCAGGGCGTGAACGAACGGGCTGGGGCGCAACGGCATGGGTGGTGTCCTGAGAGAGGGCTTCTGCCATGTCTGTCACGCGAGGTCGGGAAAATGGCTCATTCGATGTGAAAGTATTTCGCCTTTGCTGGCGCTAACTGATTTTGGGCTCGACCGTCACCCAGTAGCGGGTGAACTGCTTCACACGCACCGGCAACGCCACTTCCAGCATTTGCAGGATGCGCTCACTGTCATCCAGCGGATACGACCCGGAAATGCGCAAGTCGGCAACCTGCTCGCTGCACCCCAACTGCCCATGGCGATAGCGCCCGAGTTCGGCAAGGAAGTCTGCCAGGCGCATCTGCGAGGCCACCAGCATGCCGTCGACCCAGGCGCCGACATTGCGGTCGAGTGCCGACACCGAGCGCCAGGCGCCGGTGAAGCGTGCCTGTTGCCCGGCCATGAGCGGCTGCCCATGTGCGCTGGCCCCGCCTTCGAACACCGACACCAGGCTATACCCGTCGAACTGGCGTACGTTGAAGCGCCCGCTGTCCAGGTACAACACACCCTCACCAGTACGTAGCTGCAGCGGCCGTGCTTCGCTGGCCACTTGCAGTGCCAGTTCGCCCTCGAACAGTTGCACCCACCGCTGCTGCCCGTCGAAACGCACATCGGCGGCGCTGCGGGTGTTGAGTTGCAGCACGCTGCCGTCGCCAAGTTGCATGCGTCGGCGCTGACCGACCGGGCTGCGGTAGTCGGCCATCATCCCGGGAAGGGGGTTGTGCTGTTGCAGGCCAAGCCCCGTGGCGCTGGCCACACCGACCAGCAGCAAGGCCTTGAGCGCCCGACGCCGGGCTGAAGATTGCGGGGCTTGCAGCGTTGCGTGCACCACCGGCGAGGACACCCCACGCAAGCGTTGGTTGACCTGTTGGATATGCGCCCAGGCCCGCTGATGCTCCAGGTCGGCCTGCAACCAGTGGTCGAACGCCAGCTGTTGCGCCTGGCCGAAGTCATCACCTTGCGACTCGATCAACCAATGCACGGCCTGTTCCGCCACCAGCGGGGAAAACGAGGCGTTCACAGCGCGAAGTAGCAGCGCATGGCTGCCTTGTTCAGGTAGCGCTTGACCGTGGCCAGCGAAATGCCCAG
Source organism: Pseudomonas sp. GW823-FHT05G12 (assembly GCF_058795575.1). Lineage (NCBI taxonomy): Bacteria > Pseudomonadati > Pseudomonadota > Gammaproteobacteria > Pseudomonadales > Pseudomonadaceae > Pseudomonas > Pseudomonas sp. GW823-FHT05G12. The sequence goes on along the minus strand of NZ_CM179501.1, from coordinate 5,073,040 downwards.
TTCGCGGGCGATTTCGCCTTGGCCCAGGCCGTCGACCTGGGCCAGCAGGAAGGCGCGTTTGACCAACGGTGGAAGGCCGTCCAGCAAGTGGTCGAGCGCTAGCAATGTCTCGAAGATGATCGCCTTCTGTTCCTCGCACGGCGCGACCTCTTCCGGTACCTGTGCGAGCGCTTGCAGGTAGGCACGCTCCAGTTCCTGGCGGCGGAAGTGGTTACACAATACGCGTTTGGCTACGGTGGCAAGAAACGCACGCGGCTCCACCAACTGGGGCGCCTCGCGCGCCTGGAGCAGGCGCATGTAGGTGTCCTGGGCCAGATCGGCGGCGCTGTGCGGGCAGCCCAGACGGCGACGCAACCAGCCGGTGAGCCAATTGTGGTGTGCGTGGTAAAGGCCTTCGACCGTCGATGTAAGCGCGCTGGTCACCGTGATACTCCGGCGCATGACAGCGCAACTGGTAGTAAGAATTGTTCGCATTGTATGGGTGGCCGTCTGTTTCGGCAATCGTCACCTGTCAGCAGGCTTTGCTTATGAGAATTGAAATCATTAGTATTGCAACCCCGAAAACGCCCGGACCTTCGCCATGACGCGCAAAACCGCCGGCCTCCCGCTCAGTTACCGGCTGGGCGTTGCCTCACGCAGCCTGGCCGCGCTGCTGGGCGGCTACTTGCTGGCGTCGATGGCCAGTGTCTGTATTGCCTTGGTGGCGCCGTTGCCCAAGGTCGATGCCACGCTCACCGGCCTGCTGCTGTCGTTCGTCTTCTACCTGCTGGCGTTCATCTGGTGTTTCGCCTGCCGCAGCGCCTGGCGTGCCTGGTTGGGCGTATTGGCGCCAAGCCTGCTGCTGGGCGTGATCAGCGGCGTTGCCTACTGGATGAAAAACCCATGAAAGAAGGCTTCCGCCAGGCCATGGCCTGGCTGCACACCTGGACCGGCCTGATCTTCGGCTGGCTGTTGTTCGCCATCTTCCTTACCGGCACGTTGTCGTACTTCAAGGAAGAAATCACTCATTGGTCGCAACCTGAAGTGCGCAGCCATGCCCTGGACCCGATCAATAGCCTGGCTGTCGCTCAACGTTACCTGCAGGACAATGCAGGGCATTCGAGTACCTGGTTCATTCGCATGCCGAACGAACGGGAGGCCGCCTTGAGTGTGGGGTACCGCGACCCCAGTGGCGGCCCGCGTGGCTTCGTCAGGAAAACCCTCGATACCCAGACCGGCCAGCCGGTGGAAGCACGTGACAGCCGCGGTGGTGAGTTCTTCTACCGCTTTCACTTCCAGCTTCAGATGCCTTATCCGGTTGGCCGTTGGCTCTCGACGTTCTGCGCTTTCATCATGCTGCTGGGGTTGGTCACCGGCATCATTACCCACAAGAAGATCTTCAAAGAGTTCTTCACCTTTCGCCCTGGCAAGGGGCAGCGTTCCTGGCTGGACGGGCACAACGCCATCGGCGTGCTGGTGCTGCCGTTTCACCTGATGATCAGCTACAGCAGCCTGGTGCTGTTCATGTACATGGTGATGCCGGCGGGCATCATGGCCAGCTACGGCAATGACACCGACAAGTACTTCAACGACCTGTTTGGCCGCAACGATGCGCCCAAGGCGGCCCAGGTGGCCACACCGCTGGTAGCGCTGCCGAGCCTGTACGCCAAGGTGCAGGAGCTGCAGCCGGGGGCGCGTGTCGGCAACATCCAGGTGCAGAACCCGGGCGACAGCAATGCCCGCGTCACCTTCACCCAATCGGCAGCCGACCACGTGGCTTATCGGCGTAGCGCCAACTGGACATTCGATGGGGCCAGTGGTGCGCTGTTGAGCCAGGGCAAGCCAGAGAGCGGGGTAATGATGACCGCCTTCAGTTTCGCTGGCCTGCACATGGGTAACTTTGCCGGGCCTTGGCTGCGCTGGCTGTACTTCTTCTTTGGCGTGGCCGGTACTGCGGTGATTGGTACCGGGTTGGTGATGTGGTTGGGCAAGCGCCAGCTCAAGCACGCCAAGAGTGGAGCTGTGCCAAGTGAGCTGCGCCTGGTCGAAGTGCTCAATATGGCCAGCATGAGCGGCTTGTTGCTGGCGGTGGCGAGCTTCTTCTGGGCCAACCGCCTGGTGCCCATGGCTGTCGAAGGCCGGGCCGACTGGGAGGTGAATGCTTTCTTCATCGCCTGGGGCCTGTCGCTGGTGCACGCCGTGCTGCGTAGCGGGCGCAAGGCCTGGGGCGAGCAACTGGCGCTGGGGGCGCTGGCCTTCGCCCTGCTGCCGTTGCTCAATGGCCTGACGACTGACCGGGGCTTGAACCATTCGGTACTGGAGGGCGACTGGGCCATGGCCGGCTTCGATCTGACAGCCCTGGGGACCGGCCTGTTTCTGGCCTGGCTGGCTCGCAAGATGCTGGCCAGCCCCACGCCCGTAGCCAAGCGCGCCGCGCGTGCGACAAAAAAGCCGAGCATTGAAACGCTGGGGGCGAGCTGATGCTGGGTAACGCACTGATCGCCTTTGCAGGCTTCGTTGCCCTGTGCCTGGCGATGGAAAAGCACTTCAGCGACTTGCTCGGGCGCAAGCCGCGCCCGCGCCACTTGCACCTGTTGCGTGTCGCAGGTTGGCTGCTGCTGATACTGTCGCTGGTGCTCAGCGTGCACCAGCGTGGCTGGGCCCTCGGCCTGGTGGAGTGGACCGCGGTGATGATGGCCGGGGTAACACTGTGGGTGTTCGGCCTGCCGTACCAGCCTCGTCTGCTGCTGGGCCTGGCCGCCGCCAGCGTGGTGCTGGGCCCGATGCTCGCCGTGTTTGCCGTGTGACCCCCGTGAGCGAGCCAGGGGATATCATCGAGCCTCACGCTGACAGCGCAGGCGCACGTGCACGTTTCGTCCAGGTGTTCCAGGCCCAGCGTGCGCGTATGGAGGCGTTGGTAAGCCGTCGTGTCGGCTGCCGCGCCACCGCTTCGGACCTGGTCCAGGAGTTGTTCCTGCGTTTCTGGCGTCGCCCCGAGGTCAAGGTCGAGGCGCTGGACACTTACCTGCTGCGTTGCGCGGGCAACCTGGCCATAGACCACCTGCGCAGCGAAAGTAGCCGCGAACGCGTGGCCGATGCTGCTGTGCCGGTGAGCGAGGCGAGCCTGGCCCAGGCCCCTGAGCAGGCCGTGGAGGTTGACCACGACTTGCAGCGTATCGAGGCCACCTTGCGTGCCTTGCCCGAGCGCACCCGGCAGATCTTCCTGCTCAACCGCATTCACGGCTGCAAGTACAGCGAAATCGCCAAAGCCATGCAGCTGTCACAGAGCGCCGTGGAAAAGCATATGATGCGCGCCCTCGAAGCGTGCAAGGCGAGTGTTGCCGAGCCCGCGTCCACCCCACGCCGGCCAGGGAGCGCCCGTCGATGAGCCGTTTACCGCCGATCACCGAAGCGCAGTTTCAGGCTGCCCTGCAATGGTTCAACCGGATCAACGAGCAACCCGGGCAAGCCGAAGGGGCGGCATTCAAGCGCTGGTTGCTGGCCGACCCTGCACACCGCGCAGCCTACGAACAGGCCCAGGTGCTTTGGCAGAAAAGCGCCGCCCCTGCAGCGCGGCTGGCGGACGAAGAACAGGACGCCCTGCAGCGCTACCTCGATGCCATGGCCAGACCACCGGCTCGTGGCGGCTGGCGGCGGGTGGCAGGGCTGGCGTTGGCAGCCTGCCTGGTGCTGGCCGTGGGCGTCGCGGGTGGTTGGCACCCAGGGTACTGGTTGCAGGACCTGCAGGCGGACTACCGCAGTGCCGGGCAGATTCGCCAGGTGACCTTGGCCGACCAGTCGCAGGTGACGCTTGATGCAGGTAGCGCCATTGCGGTCGATTTCGCCCAGGGTGAGCGCCGTGTGCGGTTGCTGCATGGCGCGGCGTTCTTCGAGGTTACCCATACCGGTGAGCCGTTCCTGGTGGAAGCTGCCGGCGGCGAAGTGCGGGTGCTCGGCACCCAGTTCGAGGTGCGTGAGCAAGGCGAGGGTGCCCAGGTGACGGTGCGCAGTGGGCGTGTGGGCGTCAGCCCCGCGCAGGGCACTGTGGCGCGAGAACTGACTGCCAACCAGCAGGTGACCTACCGCGCAGGCAGGGTAGGCGACACCCTGGCGGTGGACAGTGACAACCGTCTGGCCTGGCGCCAGGGGTGGCTGAACTATTACCAGGTGCCGCTGGCGCAGGTGATCGATGACCTTGGGCGTTATTACCCGGGGCGTATCCTGTTGCTCGATAGTGACCTGGGGCAGCGCAAGGTCAGCGGCAGCTTCCCGGTGGCCGAGCCGCTGCTGGCGCTGGATTCGCTGGGCAAGGTGATGGGTTTTTCAAGGCAGACCGTATTGGGGCGTTTGACCCTGGTTCGGTAGTTGCCTGTGCCGGCCTCTTCGCGGGTAAACCCGCACCTACACCGTTGCGCGCCCCCCTGTAGGAGCGGGTTTACCCGCGAAGAGGCCGGCACAGCAAAAAATATTTCCAGGCACAGGTGAGGTAACAGCACGTGGCATCCGTGTAATGAGTGAAAGTGCGATTCATTCGCAGTAATCACCCTCTCACAGGTCAGCGTCCATGAAGTTCTCCCCGCGTTGCGTCCCTCTCTGGTTCGGCCTTGCTGCGCTCCCGGCCTTCGCTGTCGCCCCCCTGGCAACCGCGGCCGAGCAGTTGCAGGCCTATGCCTTCGCCCAGCAGGCCCAACCCTTGGCCCAGGCCCTGAACGCCTTCAGCCGCACCACTGGCCAGAGCGTGGTCTACACCCTCGAGTTGCCGGGCGTGCAAGCGCCAGCGCTGAATGGCCGGTTCAGCGCCGAGCAGGCGCTGCAACAACTGCTGGGCAACGCTGGGCTGGCCTGGCGCCGCGTCGACGCACGTACCCTGACCCTCGAACCTGCAGACACCTCCGGTGCCCTCAACCTGCAGGCCACCACCGTGACCTCGCAACAGGACGACTACAGCTACCAGCCCCCGGCCAGCGCTTCGATCATGCGCGGGCAGGGCCCGAACCAGGACATCCCCCAGGCAATCAACGTGGTACCGGCCCAGGTCATCCGCGACCAGGCCCCGCGCAACCTCGATGATGCCCTGGCCAACGTCAGCGGCATTACCCAGGGCAACAACTTCGGCGGCACATCCGACACGGTGATGAAACGTGGCTTCGGCGACAACCGCGACGGTTCGATCATGCGCGATGGCATGCCCGTGGTGCAGGGCCGCAACCTCAACGCCAGCACCGAGCGGGTCGAAGTGCTCAAGGGCCCTGCCTCGCTGCTGTACGGTATCCAGGACCCGGGTGGGGTCATCAACGTGGTCAGCAAGCGTCCGCAGTTGCAGCAGTACAACGCCCTGACCGTGCGCGGCTCGACCTATGGCAGCGGCAAGAACGGCAGCGGTGGCGGGTTCGACAGCACGGGCGCACTGGGTGACAGCAACTTCGCCTACCGCCTGATCGTCGACCACGAAGACGAAGACTACTGGCGCAACTACGGCGTGCACCGCGAATCGCTGGTGGCGCCGTCGCTGGCCTGGCTGGGCGAAGACACCCAGGTGGTGCTGGCCTACGAGCACCGTGAATTTCTCTATCCGTTCGACCGTGGCACCGCTTTCGGCAACAACGGCCACCCGCTGAACATCCCTGCCACGCGCCGCCTGGACGAGCCGTTCAACGACATGGAAGGGCGCTCCGACCTGTATCGTCTGGAAGTCGACCATCAGCTGGCCGATGACTGGAAGCTGCACTTCGGCTACAGCTTCAATCGTGAGACCTACGATGCCAGCCAGGTTCGCGTGACCGGCGTCAACGAAACCCAAGGCACGCTGACACGCAGCATCGACGGCACCCACAACGCCATGAGCCGTGACCAGTTCGTGACCCTGAGCCTCAATGGCAATGTCGAGCTGGCGGGGATGCAGCATGACCTGCTGTTCGGCATCGACCATGAAGACCGCAAGATCTTTCGCGGTGACCTGATTCGCCAGACACCACAGTCCACGTTCAGTTATCTGGACCCGGTCTACGGACAGGAAGTGGAGGGCACCAACGTACGAGCCAGCGACAGCGATCAGACCGACAAGCTGCGCACCGATGCGCTGTTCGTGCAGGACGCGCTGCACCTCGATGAGCACTGGATCCTTGTTGCAGGTGCGCGTTTCCAGCAGTACGACCAGTACGCTGGCCGCGGTCGCCCGTTCAAGGCCAATACCGACATCAGTGGCCAGGCCTGGGTACCCCACGCCGGTATCGTTTACAAAGTCGACGACCAGCTCTCGTTCTATGGCAGCTACAGCGAGTCGTTCAAGCCCAACTCGACCATCGCGCCGCTGACCGGCAATGTCGTGCTCGACTCCTCGGTGGCGCCTGAGGAGGGCAAGGCGTGGGAGCTGGGCGCCAAGCTCGACATGCCAGGCCGCATCACAGGCACCCTGGCATTGTTCGATATCACCAAGCGCAATGTACTGGTCTCGAACTTTGACGCCGTCACAAGCGAGACGGTCTACAGCAATGCGGGTGAGGTCAGTTCACGCGGTGTGGAACTCGACGTAACCGGCCAGCTCAGCGAGCGCTGGAGCCTGATCGGCAGCTATGCTCTGACCGATGCCAAGGTCACCAAGGACCCTGATCTTGAGGGCAATCGCCTGCAGAACGTGGCCCGGCACAGCGGCTCGCTGTCGGCGGTGTATGACTTTGGCAGCCTGTTCGGGGGGGACCGGCTGCGCTTCGGTGCCGGCGCCCGTTATGTGGGCGAGCGTTCGGGTAACGCGACCAACACCTTCGACCTGCCGAGCTATACCGTTGCCGATGCGTTTGCCACTTATGAAACCAAACTCGACGAACACAACGTGCGCCTGCAACTGAACGTGAAGAACCTGTTCGACAAGGTGTATTACAGCTCGGCGGTGAACCAGTACTTTGTGGCGATTGGCGATGCGCGGCAGGTCAGTTTGTCGAGCACCTTCGAGTTCTAGGTAAAGGGGGCCGCAGAGCGGGCGCTTTTTCAGGTGAAAAAGGCCTTGCGGTATTCGCCAGGTGTGGCCCCCAGAGCTTGGCGAAACCGGTTGCTGAAATGGCTGGCACTGGCAAACCCGCACAACAAGGCAATCTCCCCCAGCGGTAACACGCCCAGCCGCAACAGCTGGCATGCCCGGTGCAGCCGCCGGGCCAGCAGATACTGGTGCGGCGGGAGCCCGAAACTGGCGCGGAACATGCGCGCAAAGTGGTATTCGGACAGATTGCAGCGCAGCGCCAGCTCGTCCAGGGTGATGGGCTGGTCCAGGTGTGCCTCGAGGTAGTCGACCAGCTGCCGGCGCAGGTTTGGCGCCAGCCCGCCTTTCAGGCGCAGGCCTTGGCGCAACCCGACCTGGCTGAGCAGCGCATGGTCCACGATCTCGTGCGCCAGGCTGCTGGCCAGCAGGCGCTCGCCGGGCTCGTCCCAGTCCAGCTGGATCAATTGACGGAAGCGGGCAGCCTGCTGCGGGTCGTCCAGAAAGGTCGCTTCCTGCAGTTGCAGCTCGCGCGGTTCCCGGTCGAGCAGGCGTACACAGCCTAGGGCGAACTGTGCCTCGCTGACATACAGGTGTGCCAGGCGGATCGCGCCATTGACGACCCAGTTCGATTCCTGCCCGGCCGGCATCACGCACAGCTTGTCGGGCGCACCTTTGTCGGCCGGGCGCTGGCGGCGGAAGGTGCCGGTGCCGTCGGCGATGTAGCACGACAGGGTGTGATGGCTAGGCGCCTGGTAGTCGCGCGCATCGTCACGGTTGCTCCACAAGGCCGCCGCCAGTCCGTCGCCCAGGTGCGCGCTCAGCTCCAGCCTGGCGTTGGGCGAGGCATGCATGGCGTTGAACACTTGCAACTGGGTGAGTGGCGTCATTGGCGGGTCCTCTTGCCTGCCATCCTACTGCGCCCAGGATCGAGTGACATCCACCGGCGCAAGAAAAGCGCAAGTTCGTGCAAGCAGCCAGAGGCCGATCGAAAGAACACTGGTGATCCCTGTTGGAGCGGGTTTACCCGCGAAGCGCCGGGCACCGATTTCCAAAGGCCCAAGGAACCGCCACCATGAACCTGTCACTCTACCTGCTCACCGTCCTGATCTGGGGCACCACCTGGATCGCCCTGAAACTCCAGCTAGGCGTGGTCGCGATCCCGGTTTCGATCGTCTACCGCTTCGCCCTGGCCGGCCTGATCCTGTTTGCTTTCCTGTTGATTACCCGCCGGCTGCAACCCATGAACCGCCGTGGCCACCAGATCTGCCTGGCCCAGGGCCTGTGCCTGTTCTGCGTCAACTTCATCTGCTTCCTCAGCGCCAGCCAGTGGATCGCCAGCGGCCTGATCGCGGTGGTGTTCTCCACTGCCACACTGTGGAACGCGCTTAACGCCCGCATTTTCTTCGGGCAGAGAATCGCCAGCAATGTGCTTGGCGGTGGAGCCTTGGGCCTGCTTGGCCTGGGCCTGCTGTTCTGGCCGGAGCTGTCGCATCACGCAGCCAGCCGCGAAACCCTGTACGGCCTTGGCTTGGCCCTGTTGGGCACGCTGTGCTTCTCGGCCGGCAACATGCTGTCGAGCATGCAGCAGAAGGCCGGGCTCAAGCCGATGACGACCAATGCCTGGGGCATGGTCTATGGGGCGGTGATGCTGGCGGTGTTCTGTGTGGTCAGTGGCGTGCCGTTCAGCATGGAGTGGAATGCGCGCTATATCGGATCGTTGCTGTACCTGGTGGTGCCGGGGTCTGTGATTGCGTTTACTGCCTACCTGACCTTGGTCGGGCGCATGGGGCCGGAGCGGGCAGCTTACTGCACGGTGCTGTTCCCGCTGGTGGCGTTGAATGTGTCGGCGGTGGCCGAGGGTTATCAGTGGACGGCGCCGGCCTTGCTCGGCTTGGTGGCGGTAATGGCGGGGAATGTGCTGGTGTTTCGCAAGCCCCGGGCCAGGGGGGCTGAGGGTGTTGTGGTCGCCAAATAGGTGATGGGTTGCCTGGGCCGGCCCTTTCGCGGGTAAACCCGCTCCTACAGGGCAGTGCACACCCGTTGTAGGAGCGGGTTTACCCGCGAAGAGGCCAGCACAGGCATTCCAAATCGTAGGGGCGGGTTTCCCCGCGAAGAGGCCACCACAGGCACTCCAAATCGTAGGAGCGGGTTTACCCGCGAAGGGGCCAGCACAGGCACTCCAAATTGTAGGAGCGGGTTTACCCGCGAAGAGGCCAGCACAGGCACTCCAAATGGTAGGAGCGGATTTACCCGCGAAGGGGCCAGCACAGGCACTCCAAAACGGTCAGCCCTTCCACACCTGCGGGTTCACCAGGTCCCGCGGCCGCTCGCCCAGCAGCGCCGCACGCAGGTTGTCGATCGCCCGGTTGGCCATGGCCTCACGGGTTTCGGCAGTAGCCGAGCCAATGTGCGGCAAGGTCAGCGCATTGGGCAGCTTGAACAGCGGCGAGTCGCTCAGCGGTTCCTTCTCGTACACATCCAGGCCTGCGCCGCGAATGGTGCCCGCCTGCAGCGCCTCGATCAGCGCCGCCTCATCCACCACCGGCCCACGGGCAATGTTGATCAGGAACGCACTCGGCTTCATCAGCTTCAGCTCGCGGCTGCTGATCAACTTGCGGGTGGCATCGGACAACGGCACCACGATGACCACGAAGTCGGCTTCGGCCAGCAACTGATCCAGGCTGCGGAACTGCGCGCCCAGCTCCTGCTCCAGCGCGGTCTTGCGGCTGTTGCCGCTGTACAGGATCGGCATGTTGAAGCCGAAGCGGCCACGGCGTGCCACAGCTGCACCAATGTTGCCCATGCCGACGATGCCCAGGGTCTTGCCATGCACATCGCTGCCGAAGTGGGCCGGGCCCACGGTGGCCTGCCAGTTGCCGGCCTTGGTCCAGGCATCCAGCTCGGCGGTGCGCCGGGCGCAGCCCATGATCAGTGAGAAGCCCAGGTCGGCGGTGCTTTCGGTCAGCACGTCGGGGGTGTTGGTCAGGGCGATGCCGCGCTCGTTGAAGTAGTCGAGGTCGTAGTTGTCATAGCCGACCGACACGCTGGACACCACTTCTAGCCTGGCCGCACCTTCAAGCTGCGCCCGGCCGAGCTTGCGGCCAACGCCGATCAGGCCATGGGCTTCGGGCAGGGCTTCGTTGAACTGGGCGCTGATGTCGCCGAGCTTGGGGTTGGGCAGGATCACGTTGAAGTCTTGCTGCAGGCGTTCGGCCATGGCCGGGGTGATACGGCTGAAGGCCAGGACGGTCTTTTTCATCGGGCAACTTCTCTGCAAGGCGGGGTGGGGCTGTGCTGGTCCCTTCGTGGGCAAGCCCGCTCCTACGGGGGGGCGCGGTGCCTTGTAGGAGCGGGCTTGTCCGCGAAGGGGCCGGAACAGGCGAAATCAATGGTTAGCAACCTACCATTGTCCGCCCCCGCAATGCAGCAGCTTTTTAGTTGGCGATCAGCACCTGATGGGTTTTCAGGTCTGCCTCATGCGCGGCAAGAATCTCTGGCAGCGAGTTGCGCAGGTACTCGACCCAGGTCTTGATCTTGGCATCCAGATACTGCCGCGATGGATAGATGGCATACAGGTTCAGCTCCTGCAGGCGATATTCGGGCAGCACCCGTACCAGGCTACCGTCCCGCAGGCCCTCGATAGCCGAATAGATCGGCAGCACGCCTACGCCCATGCCACTGCGAATCGCAGTCTTCATGGCATCGGCGGTGTTCACCATGAACGGCGAACTGGTGATGTTGACCATCTCTTGGCCTTCCGGGCCATCGAACAGCCATTTCTCCAGCGGTATCACCGGGCTGACCATGCGCAGGCAGGCGTGCTTGAGCAGGTCGGCAGGCTTGTGCGCCACGCCATGCTGGGCGATGTAGGCGGGCGAGGCACAGACAATGCTGTAGGTGATGCCCAGGCGCTGCGAAACGAACCCCGAGTCGGGCAGTTCGGTGGCCAGCACGATGGAGACGTCATAACCCTCGTCGAGCAGGTCGGGCACGCGGTTGGCCATGGTCAAATCGAAGGTCACGTCCGGGTGCGTTTCGCGGTAGCGGGCGATGGCATCGACCACGAAGTGCTGGCCGACCCCGGTCATCGAATGCACCTTCAACTGCCCGGCCGGGCGCGCATGGGCGTCGCTGGCTTCGGCCTCGGCTTCTTCGACGTAGGTAAGAATCTGTTCGCAACGCATCAGGTAGCGCTTGCCGGCTTCGGTCAGCGCAATGCGGCGGGTGGTACGGTTGAGCAGCCTTGTTTGCAGATGGGCTTCCAGGTTGGAGACCGCCCGCGACACGTTCGCGGTGGTCGTATCCAGTTGCGCCGCAGCGGCAGTGAAGCTGCCGAGTTGGGCTACGCAACTGAAAGCACGCATGTTTTGCAGGGTGTCCATGGGTCACTCTCGAGGTAGAGGACAAAATTGTGTCACGAAGTAACTTGGAAAAGAGAAAAAGTTGCCTTCGACCAAAGGCGGATTATCGCTGTTTTGGTAACAAAGATTCGCAGGAATCTGTGCTTATCGCCAGTGCTGCCGCCCCCTAGAATTGCCCGGCCCCCTTCACCTCTTCCTCGGGAAATCGCAGCTGTGCCGCGTCGCATCATCAGAACGCTCAAGGCGTTCAGTGCCAGTGCCCTTGCCCTCACCTTGAGCGGCTGTATCGGAACCTGGGGCATTGCCCCGCAAAGCAAGACGCTGCAAGCCAATACCTTGACCACCGACGCGGCCATTCGCGAAGCCGCGACCGACGCCCACTGGCCTGACCAGCAGTGGTGGCACGCCTATGGCGACCCGCAGCTGGACCGCTGGATTGCCCTGGCCGTGGCCGGTAGCCCGAGCCTGGCCATGGCTGCGGCGCGGGTGCGCGAAGCCAAGGCCATGGCCGGTGTGGTCGAGTCGGCGGAAAAGCTCCAGGCCAACGGCCAGGCCACGCTCAAGCGCCACAACTGGCCGGAAGACCAGTTCTATGGCCCTGGCGCGCTGTCCGGTGCCAACACCTGGGACAACAACGCTGCCATCGGCTTCAGCTACGCCCTCGACTTGTGGGACCGTGAACGCAATGCCAGCGAGCAGGCCGTGGACCAGGCGCACATGAGCGTGGCCGAAGCCCGCCAGGCGCAGCTGGAACTGCAGAACAATGTGGTGCGTGCCTACATCCAGTTGAGCCTGCATTTTGCCCAGCGCGATATCGTCAAGGCCGAGCTGGAGCAGCAAGAACAGATCCTGGCCCTGGCCAAGCGCAGGCTGGATGCCGGCATCGGCACCCACTTCGAAGTCAGCCAGGCCGAAGCGCCGCTGCCGGAAACCCACCGCCAGCTCGACAGCCTGAACGAAGAGATTGCCCTGACCCGCAACCAGCTGGCGGCACTGGCAGGCAAGGGCCCGGGCGAAGGCGCCCAGTTGCAGCGCCCGACCCTGGCCCTGGCTGCACCGCTGAAGCTGCCGTCGAACCTGCCGGCCGAATTGGTTGGTCAGCGCCCCGACGTAGTTGCCAGCCGCTGGCAGGTGGCCGCGCAGGCGCGGGGTATCGACGTCGCCCACGCCGGCTTCTTCCCCAACGTCGATCTGGTCGGCAGCCTGGGCTTCATGGCCACCGGCGGTGGCCCGCTGGAATTCCTGACCGGGCGCAAGTTCAACTACAACGTCGGCCCGGCCATCAGCCTGCCGATCTTCGACGGTGGCCGTTTGCGCTCGCAGCTGGGCGTGGCCTCCGCCGGCTATGACGTGGCCGTGGCGCGCTACAACCAGACTGTGGTCGGTGCGCTGAAAAACATCTCCGACCAGTTGATCCGCCGCGAGTCGATGAAAGAACAGTCGCACTTCGCCGCCGAATCGGTTGCTGCCGCGCAGAAAACCTACGACATCGCCATGGTCGCGTTCCAGCGCGGCCTTACCGACTACCTGAACGTACTCAACGCGCAGACCTTGCTGTTCCGCCAGCAGCAGGTGCAGCAGCAGGTGCAGGCCGCCCGCCTGATTGCCCATGCCGAGCTGGTCACCGCCCTGGGTGGTGGCCTGCAGGCTGGTCAGGATGTGCCGAAAGAGGAACGCCAGGCAGCACCTAAGACCCCGGCCACCCTGGCCATTTTCGACAAGAAGCCGGATAACGCCGAATGAGCACTTCCAGTTTGCCCGTGCGCTGGCTGCAAAGCCTGGAATGGCGCCGGGGCTTCTTTGCCTGGGCGCGCACCGACGGCGTGACCTGGGTGTACATCTTCAAGGTGCTGGCCGCTGCGTTCATCACCTTGTGGTTGGCCATGCGCCTGGAGCTGCCGCAACCGCGTACAGCGATGATCACTGTTTTCATCGTCATGCAGCCGCAAAGCGGGCATGTGTTCGCGAAAAGCTTCTATCGGGTGCTCGGCACCCTGGCCGGCTCGGCGATGATGGTGGCGCTGATTGCCATCTTTCCGCAGAACACCGAACTGTTTCTGCCCAGCCTGGCCCTGTGGGTGGGCCTGTGCTCGGCCGGTGCCATGCGCTACCGCACCTTCCGCGCCTATGGTTTCGTGCTGGCCGGCTACACCGCAGCGATGATCGGCCTGCCGGTGCTGCAACACCCCGACCAGGCGTTCATGGCAGCGGTATGGCGGGCGCTGGAAATCGCCCTGGGTATTCTGGTGTCGACCTTCGTCAGTGCCGCGATCCTGCCGCAGTCGGCCAGTGCCGCAATGCGCAACGCCCTGTACCAGCGCTTTGGCGTGTTTGCCGGGGTGGTGGTCGAGGCCCTGCGTGGCGACAGTCAAAAGGACCGCTTCGAGAGCAGCAACGTGCGCTTCGTGGCAGAGGCAGTGGGCCTCGAGAGCCTGCGCAACGTCACCGCTTTCGAAGACCCGCACATGCGCCGTCGCAGTGGCCGGCTGGTGCGCATGAACAGCGAGTTCATGGCCATCACCACCCGCTTCAATGCCTTGCACCGCTTGCTGGAGCGCCTGCGTGCCCGTGGCCCGCTGCAGATCGTCAGTGCCATCGAACCAGGCCTGAACACCCTTGTGGAGTTGCTGCAGCCCTATGTGGACCGGGCGTTGACTGACGCCGATGCGCTGCGCCTGACCCTGGAGCTGGCCGCCTACAAGGAAGGCCTGCAGGCCCAGGTGCGGGGGCTGCGGGCTGAGTACCTGGCAACGGACCCCAGCGAGTCCGACCTGCTCGATTTTCATACCGCGTTCGAGCTGCTGTACCGCTTCGTCGACGAGATGTTGAGCTACGCCGAAACCCATGCCTCGCTGGCCGCCCACAAGCACGAGCGCGAGCAGTGGGACGAGCCCTACGTGGCGCAGACCAGCTGGCTGGTATCGCTGGCCGCCGGTGTGCGCGCCTCGGCAGTGCTGTTGCTGCTGGGCAGTTACTGGCTGCTCAGCGATTGGCCCAGTGGTGCCATGATGACCCTGATCGCCACGGTCACTGTATGCCTTTCGGCAGCGTCACCCAACCCCAAGCGCATGTCGTTCCAGATGGCTTGCGGCACGGCCATCGGCGCTTTTGTCGGCTTCTTCGAAACCTTCTTCGTGTTCCCCTGGATCGACGGTTTCCCGCTGCTGTGCATGGTGCTGGCGCCCGTGTTCGTGCTGGGCGCGTTTCTTTCGTCGCGCCCTGCCTACGCCGGTTATGGCATCGGCCTGCTGGTGTTCTTCGCGATTGGTTCGGTGCCGAACAACCTCACCGTTTATGACCCGTACACCTTCATCAACGACTACATCGGCATGGTGATCGGCATGTTCGTCTGTGCCGCCGCCGGGGCGATCATCCTGCCGCCCAACAGCCGCTGGCTGTGGAGCCGCCTGGAGCAGGCGTTGCGCGAGCAGGTGCTGTTCGCGATCAGCGGCCGCCTGCGCGGTCTGGGCTCGGCCTTCGAAAGCCGCACCCGCGACCTGCTGCACCAGGCCTATGGCCTGGCGGCCGGCAAGCCGCAGGTGCAAAGCCAGCTGATGGGCTGGATGTTTACCGTGCTGGAGATCGGCCACGCCGTCATCGAGCTGCGCAAGGAGCAAGCCCGCGCCCCGGTGCACCCGGCCTATGCCGAGTCGCAGCCCTGGCGCCAGGCAATCCGTGTCATGGGCCGTGCGCTGACCCGGCTGTTCCTGCAGCCCAGCGCCAGCAACCACGAGCGCGCACTGGTGGCAGTGGACCACGCCATCGCCCGCGTGCAGGCCACCGACGAGCCATTCGCCCGGCACTTCGACACCTCGGTGCTGCGCCGCGTGCAAAGCTACCTGCACTTCATCCGTACTTCCCTGCTGGACCCACAGTCGCCACTGGCACCGGCGAAAGGACTGCACCATGCCCCGTGAGATCGCCTTCCATGGCGTGTACATGCCCACCATGACCTTGATGTTCCTGTTTGCCCTGGGCCTGGCCTGGGGCCTGGACCGTTTCATTGCCAGCCATGATGGCTACCGCTTCTTCTGGCACCCGGCGTTGCTGCGCCTGAGCCTGTTCGTCTGCTTGTTCGGCGCCATGGCGCTGTCTGTCTACTGGTGAGAATCCTTCGATGAAAAAGTTCTTCAGCCTGATCGCCACCCTGCTGGTGCTGGTCGCTGCCGTGGCCATCGGTCGCCAGTTGTGGCTGCACTACATGACCACGCCATGGACCCGTGATGGCCGTGTGCGTGCCGACATCATCAACGTTGCTGCCGACGTGCCCGGCTACGTGGTGGATGTACCGGTCAAGGACAACCAGCGGGTGAAGAAGGGCGACTTGCTGATCCAGATCGACCCTGAGCACTACCAGTTGGCAGTCGACCAGGCCAAGGCACTGGTCGCCTCGCGCAAGGCCACCTGGGAAATGCGCAAGGTCAATGCCAAGCGCCGTGCCGACATGGACAACCTGGTGATCTCCAAGGAAAACCGCGACGACGCCAGCAACATCGCCAATGCCGCCCAAGCCGATTATCAACAAGCCCTGGCCGAGTTGGCCGCAGCCGAACTGAACCTCAAGCGTACGCATATCGTGGCGACGGTTGACGGCTACGTGACCAACCTGAATATCCACAAGGGCGACTATGCGCGTACCGGTGAAGCGGTGATGGCGGTGGTCGACGAGCACTCGTTCTGGGTTTACGGGTTCTTCGAGGAGACCAAGCTGCCGCATGTGAAGGTGGGTGACCAGGCCGAATTGCAGATGATGAGCGGCGAGCGTCTCAAGGGGCATGTGGAGAGCATCGCCCGCGGCATCTATGACCGCGACAACCCACAGAGCCGCGAGCTGATCGCCGACGTGAACCCGACCTTCAACTGGGTGCGGCTGGCACAGCGGGTGCCGGTGCGCATTCACATCGATGAAGTGCCAGAAGGGTTTTTGCTGGCGGCGGGGACGACCTGTACGGTGGTGGTGAAGCCGAGTTCGCCTTGAGAGGCAGGTCGCCAGACTGATTGAGCGCCGCTCGCGTGGTGCTCGATCTTACAGGCGGCACATCGCTCCAATCATGCACTCGCCGCCCCCACCAACACCGGCACTTCGACCTGATCAATCACCTTCGCGCTGATCGACGGGTCGAGTAACCGCCCCAGCCGCGACAGGTGGCGGTGGCCCATGATGATCAGCTCGCAGTTCAATTCCTGCGCCTTGGCCACAATCGCTTCAACCGGCAGCCCGGCCACCATGCAGCCCTGGCTGGCGAAGCCGGCTTGCTGCAGTTCGCGCACGGCCTCGGCTACGGCATGGTCGGCATGCTGCTGTTCCATGCAGGCGGCGGGGTATTCTTCCAGTTCCTCGGCGGTGTAGGGCGCGGGTTGCTCGTGCACCGCGAAGGTCGAATCGATGGCCAGCAGCACGTGCAGTTCGTGCTCGCCCGGGCGGCAGTAGCGGCGGGCGAGGGCAAGCAGGGCGGCAGATGCGGGGGAGGCGTCGATGGCGATCAGGACGGGGCTGGGCATGCAGAATCCTTGATGTATTTGGGGGGCTGGGGCGGCCTCTTCGCGTAGACCAACGTAGGAGCGGGTTTACCCGCGAAAGGGCCAAACCTGCCATGCATCATTCTTGACCCAACCCTTCCCCTGAATAAATGGCCCACCACGCACAAGCGCATTGCGTCCGGTGCAATCCATCTACCTGATACCATCGCATTCCCTACAGCTGTAACGGAAAACGGCCATGCAACTTCCGGACATGAACCTGCTTGTCGCCCTCGATGCCTTGCTCGACGAGGGCAGCGTGGTTGGCGCGGCGCAACGCATGAACCTGAGCCCGGCAGCCATGAGCCGAACCCTGGGGCGTATCCGCGAAGCGCTGGGCGACCCGATCCTGGTGCGCGCCGGCCGTGGCCTGGTGCCGACGCCACGTGCGCTGGCCCTGCGCGAGCAGGTGCATGGCCTGGTGGAGCAGGCCGGGCAGGTATTTCGCAGTCGCGACGATGTCGACCTGGTGAACCTGGACCGTGCCTTCAACATCCGCACCAATGACCTGTTCATCGCCCTGTATGGCGCTCAGTTGTTGCGCATGATGCTGGCCCAGGCACCGCATACGGTGCTGCGTTTTGTGCCGGAGGGCAGCGGCGACGATGATGCGGTGCTGCGCAATGGGCAAATCGACCTGATCATCAGTTCAGCCATTGATCTGGGCCCCGAAATCAAGGCTCAGAGCCTGTTCAACACCTACTTCGTGGGCTTGGCGCGTGAAGGGCACCCGGTTTTCGATGACGAGATCACCCCTGAGCGCTTCGCCGCCTACCCGCACATCAGCGTGTCACGCCGTGGCCGTGCCAATGGGCCTATCGACGTGGCGCTGGCCAATTACAAGGTGGAGCGCCGGGTAGCGCTGATCACGACGAGTTTTCACTCCGCGATGTTTTCGCTGCCGGACTCGGACCTGATCTTGCCGATACCCGCCAATATCCTGAACAGTGTGAACCGGCTGAAACTGCCATTGCGGTCCTTCGAGATCCCTGTGCCACTGGAAAAGGTCAACGTCATGCAGGCATGGCACCCGCGGTTCGATAACGACCCGGCCCATCGCTGGCTGCGGCAGACGTTGAAGGCGTGCGGCAGGATGGACCCTTGAGGCGTGGGGCACGTGCGCATCCGCTGCCCGATTGCGTTTGACGCAATATAAAACTGCCAACAAGTCAGTTTTCGTAAGCATTCGACCTTTTTAGACTTGCTCCAGTCGCAAATTTTGTTGCCGGAGATGTCTGCCCATGAGTTCCCTGTCCGTCCCGTCTGCCGCCATGGCCGCCGCCCCTGCGCCGGCTGCGCCCGCGCAGGCTGCGTTCGGCCTGCAGGTAGTGGTCGGGTTGTTCGGTGTATTGCTGGCTGTGCTGTGCGCCGGCCTCAACGAGTCGGTAACCAAGATTTCCCTGGCCGATATCCGCGGCGCCATGGGCATCGGCGCCGATGAAGGTGCCTGGTTGCTGGCGGTATACAGCGCCGCTTCGGTCTCGGCCATGGCCTTTGCGCCGTGGCTGGCCACGACCTTCTCGCTGCGCCGCTTCACCATGAGCGCAGTGGGTCTGTTCGCCGTGCTTGGCCTGCTGCAACCGTTCGCCCCCAACCTGCACAGCTTGATGTTGCTGCGCGTACTGCAGGGCTTTGCCGCTGGCGCCTTGCCGCCGATGCTGATGAGCGTGGCCCTGCGCTTTCTGCCGCCAGGTATCAAGGTCTATGGCCTGGCCTGCTACGCCCTGACCGCCACCTTTGGCCCCAACCTCGGCACGCCGCTGGCGGGGCTGTGGACCGAATACGTCGGTTGGCAATGGGCATTCTGGCAGATCATCCTGCCGTCGCTGCTGGCCATGGTCTGCGTAGGCTGGGGGCTGCCGCAGGACCCGCTGCGCCTGGAGCGTTTCAAACAGTTCGACTGGCGGGGCGTACTGCTGGGCCTGCCCGCCATCAGTTGCACTGTGCTGGGCCTTTCGCTGGGCGACCGCTGGGGTTGGTTCGACTCGCCGCTGATCTGCTGGCTGCTGGGGGGTGGCCTGCTGTTGCTGGTGTTGTTCATGTACAACGAGTGGTCCGAGCCGTTGCCGTTTTTCCAGTTGCGCTTGTTGCAGCGGCGCAACTTGAGTTTCGCCTTGGTGACCCTGGCCGGTGTGCTGATCGTGCTCTCGGGTGTGGGCAGCATCCCCTCGGCCTACCTTGCGCAGATCCAGGGCTACCGCCCAGCGCAGACCAGCCCGTTGATGATGCTGGTGGCCATGCCGCAACTGATCGCCCTGCCGCTGACGGCGGCACTGTGCAACATCCGGGCAGTGGACTGCCGCTGGGTGCTGGGCATTGGCCTGGTGCTGCTGGCGGTGTCCTGTGTTGGCAGCAGCCTGCTGACCAGCGAGTGGATCCGTGGCGACTTCTACCCGTTCTACCTGCTGCAGGTGTTCGGCCAGCCGATGGCAGTGCTGCCGCTGCTGATGCTGTCCACCAATGGCATGACCCCGCAGGAAGGCCCGTTCGCCTCCAGCTGGTTCAACACCGTCAAGGGCCTGGCCGCCGTCATCGCCGGTGGCCTGCTGGATGTTCTTGGCACCCTGCGCCGGCATTTCCATTCCAATCACCTGGTGGACAGCCTGGGCAACGCCCCGCTGGTCGACGGCAACGCCGCCGGCCTGGCCAAGCGCATTCACGACCAGGCGCAGGTATTGACCTCGGCTGACCTCTATCTGGTGCTGGCCTGTATCGCCATGGCCCTGATCTGCCTGATTCCTTTCGTGCCTACCCGGGTCTATCCGCCGCGTGCGGTGGCTTGAACCCTGGATGATTTCGAGAACCATTGAAATGACCAACAACCGCAAAACCCTTTTCATCGGCTCGGTGCTGGCCGTGGCCGTCCTGGCCGGCATCGTCGGCCCCTGGATGTTTGGCAGCGATCACCGCCAGAGCACCAATGACGCCTATGTGACCGCCGACTACACCGTGGTCGCGCCCAAAGTCGCCGGTTTCATCAAGCAAGTGCTGGTGGAAGACAATCAGCAGGTCACGGCTGGCCAGTTGCTGGCGACCATCGACGCGCGTGACTACCAGGCCGCGCTGGATGCTGCGCAGGCGCAGTTACTGGTAGCCCAGGCACAAAGCGCCGATGCCCGCGCCACGCTTGAACGCCAGGACGCGCTGATTGCCCAGGCAGAAGCGGCAGTGAAGGCGGCCCAGGCTGAGGTGGCGTTCGCCGACCATGAAGTCAACCGCTACAGCCGCCTTGCCGAGCAGGGCGCGGGTACCGTGCAGAACGCCCAGCAGGCGCGCAGCGCGGTCGATCAAGCCCGTGCTCGCCTGGCCAACGCTCAAGCTGCGCGGGTGGCGGCGCGCAAGCAGGTGGACATCCTCACGGCTCAAGTGGCCAGCGCCGATGGCCAGCTCAAGCGTGCCGAAGCAGGCCTGGAAAAGGCCCAGCTCGATCTGTCCTACACCCGCATCACAGCGCCGGTGGACGGTATGGTCGGCGAACGCGCCCTGCGCGTGGGGGCCTACGTCAACCCGGGCGCTCGCCTGCTGTCGGTGGTGCCGTTGCAGCAGGCCTATGTGGTCGGCAACTTCCAGGAAACCCAGCTGACCCACGTACAGCCGGGCCAGCCGGTGCGCATCAGCGTCGACACCTTCTCCGGCGAAACCCTGCAAGGCCATGTGCAGAGCATTGCCCCGGCTACCGGCGTCACCTTCGCCGCAGTCAAGCCAGACAACGCCACCGGCAACTTCACCAAGGTGGTGCAACGCATTCCGGTCAAGATCGTTCTCGATGATGGCCAGCCACTGCTCACCCGCTTGCGTGTGGGCATGTCGGTCGAAGCCACCATCGACACGCGTGGCGACAAGCTGGACGGCAAAGAGGTAAGCGCGCGATGAAACCGGGATTACGCTTGAGCCCTTTGCTGCTGGCTGTGCTGCTGACCGGTTGCACCCTGGGCCCGGATTTCCAGCGCCCAGATAGCCAGGCCCCGCAGCAGTGGGCGCCGCTGCAAGGCGAGGCGGCGGCCAGCCAGCCGCAGGCCGAACCGCTTGAGCTGCGCTGGTGGGAAACGTTCCACGATGCCCGCCTGAGCGCGTTGATCCAGCGCGTTGCCGAACGCAACCTCGATCTGCAGATGGCCAGCGCGCGGTTGCTGCAAAGCCGTGCCCTGCGCAGTACCTTGGCTGCCGACGAAGTACCGTCGGTGGACGTGAACGCCGGTTACAGCCGCGCTCGTAACAGCGCCGATGGCTTGAGCGATCCGTCCGGCAAGGCCGGTAAAGAAGCCTTCAACCTCTGGCAGGGCGACCTGGTGGCCGGTTGGGAACTGGATCTGTGGGGCCGTGTGCGGCGTCAGGTCGAGGCTGCCGATGCCACGGTCGAAGTGGCCGAGAATGACCGCCGCGGTGTGCTGTTGGCACTGCTTTCGGAAACCGCCGGTAATTACATCCAGCTGCGTGCCGTGCAGCACACCCTTGAGGTGACGCAGGATAACCTCAGGGTCGCCCGGCACAGCCTGAAGTTGTCCCAGGACCGCCAGGCCGAAGGCGTTGCCACGCGCCTGGATGTGGCCCAGGCCAGCGCCCAGGTCGCGTCTATCGAGTCGCGCCTGCCAAGCCTGGAAGCGCGGCGTGATGACCTGATCAATGCCCTCAGCCTGCTCGCTGCCGAGCCGCCGCGCAGTCTCCAGGCCGAATTGCTGCAAGGCGGCGAGCTGCCTGCGCCGCAGCAGAAGTTTGCCATCGGCTTGCCGTCCGAACTGGCCGAGCGCCGCCCGGACATCCGCCAGGCCGAGGCCCGCCTGCATGCCGCCACTGCCAGCATTGGCGTGGCCAAGGCGGATTTCTACCCGAGTATCCGCCTGTCGGGCAGTGTCGGTTTCCAGGCCCTGCAGCTGTCGGATTTCGGTGGCTGGGATTCGCGCCGGTTTGCCTTCGGTCCACAGATGTCGCTGCCGATTTTCGAAGGTGGCCGGCTCAAGGGCACCCTGGAACTGCGCGAGGCGCAACAGCAGGAAGCCGCGCTGAACTATCGCAAGGTGGTGCTGGGGGCCTGGCATGAAATTGACGATGTGCTACGCCTGTACAACGCCAGTCAGTTGCGCCGTGATCACCTTGCCGAGGCCGTGCGGCAAAACCGTATCGCCCTGGAAACCGCCCAGCGCCAGTATGTGGAAGGGGCGGTGGACTTTCTCAATGTGCTGACGGTGCAAGGCGCGCTGCTGGCCAGCGAGGAGCAATGGATCGACAGCTCGGCCGCGGTGTCGCAGGCGCTGGTGGGGCTGTACAAGGCGCTGGGTGGAGGCTGGCAGGCGTTTGATGAGCCGCCGCCGAATGCTCACGGTTAGAGAGGACGCGCAGTATCTGGAGGGCGGGGTACTGCGGTCCATGGCATGATGCTTTACAGCCTGTACTGGCCTCTTCGCGGGTAAACCCGCTCCTACAGCGGCCTGTGTCCAACCACCGATGCGTGTGTGTAGGAGCGGGTTTACCCGCGAATACGGTAGCGGCGGCAACGGTGAACGGCGGGTGAAAATTGGCCAGCAGGCCCGGCCCTTTCGCGGGTACAGGCAGGCGATCACTCAGAGCGGGCGCAGCAGGCCAAAGCGCTTGCGCAGCGCCCAGTCCAGCAACCGCCGCGGCAGCAACCGTGCCATCAGCGGCAAGGCTGTACTGCCATTCCCCAAACGTACCACTGCGGGCGCCGGCGACTTGCCGACTGCTGCCAGCACGCCTTGGGCAAATACCGCCGCCGACGTTGGCTTGTCCTGCGATGCCCGCGCCCGTGCCTGCACATGCTCACGCAAAGGCCACCACGCCGAGTCTGCCGCCAGCACCTGTTCGGCCTGGCGCTGGGCATTGCTGGCGAACTGCGAGGCAATTGCGCCCGGCTGTACTTCCATTACCCGTACACCGAACGGTGCCAGTTCCAGGCGCAAGGCATCGCTCAGGGCATGCACAGCCGCCTTCGAGGCGCAGTACGCGCCAGCGAATGGCGTGACCAGTACGCCCGATACACTGCCGATATTCACCACCAGGCCGCGTGAGCGGCGTAGCAGCGGGAACAGCGCCCGGGTAACGCCGACCACGGCGAAGACGTTGGTTTCGAATTGCTGGCGCAGGGCGTCGACGCCACCATCGAGCAGTGGGCCCATGGCGCCGTAGCCGGCGTTGTTGATCAGGATATCGAGGGTCTCAAGTTCCTCTGCCAGGCGGGCCAGCGCCTTGCCATCGTTTACATCCAGCTGCCGGGCCGTGTAGCCGGCGGCACTCAGCTGCTCGACATCCTCAGGCTTGCGGGCGGTGGCCCAGACATGGTGGCCCGCATCGCGGAAGGCGTCGGCCAGGGCGCGGCCGATGCCGCTGGAACAACCGGTGATCAGGACGGTGGGCATGGTTGGGGCCTGTTGTCATGGAGGATTGGTTGTGTGGCCTGTGCCGGCCTCTTCGCGGGTAAACCCGCTCCTACACACCCTGCAGGAGCGGGTTGACCCGCGAAGAGGCCGGCATAGGCAACACATCAATTGGCAAATGTACCTTGCAGGCGTTCTGCGCGGAATTCCAGGGTCTGCGGCCGATACCCGGAACGCAGTGGCGGCAATGGCAGGCAGTCTTGCCACTCGGCCCCCGGCTGCAATTCACCTGGCCCTCGGTATCGCGGGGCGTTGTAGGTGTTCTCGGCCAGGTTCACGGTATCGCCCGGTGCGTACGCCGCCACGCGCCAGCGCAGTTCGGTCAGCGGCACGTCGTTGCCGTTCTTCATGCGTACCTGCAAGGCACGGTCGGCGGGGCAGTGTTCGGGGGCGTAGGTCAGACGCAGGTCCAGGCGCGCCAGTCGACTGCTTTCGCGGCTGTCTTGCCAGACGACGAACAAGGCCACCAGGCCCAGGCCACACACAGCCGCCAGGGAGATGGGAAGAGCCTTGGCTGGGTAACGCAACAACAACACCAGCCAGGTGAGGATCAGCAGGGCACCGATCAGCATCGCGTAATCGCCTCATTCGCGCGCAGGGATGGCTACAGCCTACCTAAAACCCAGCAGTCAGGTAACCGGTGAGCAACCATGCCACAAGCCAGACCTGGCAATACTGCGAGTAGTGGAAACGGTACATCCATTCTAGATTCCGCCATGCCTATTCAAAAGGAGCATGGCCATGAGTGACACATCGGTTGAGCAAAAACCTGTGCAAGAAATGAAAAAAACGCCTGCCAACGGCAACGTTACGGCTGTCATCAGCCTTGCGGGTCAAAAGGAGGATTTCGTTTCCGAGGGCGTGGACTACGGGAACGCTGAAAAATCAGCGTGGTTGTACGCCTACAAGGGGCAGGCCGAAGATGCGGACGTCTACATTGACTTCGATCTGGAACTACAGGAGGGCGTGAGGGATGTCGTTATCGGAGGTGAGGCGAACCGGGCGCTTGTTCACAAGCGCGGCACAACCTATGGCGGCTATGCGAAATCCGGGTGTATCCGGAAACTCGAAATGACTGCCACGAGCATCAGGGCTGAATCCTTCGAATTTGAAGGGGAGGATGATTTGCAGCGACCTTTCAAGGTGGTGGGTGGCCCATTCGACATCTACGTCATAGCCCCGAGCGGTGAGTGAGCAGGCTCGCCCCTGGTCAGCCCAGGGGCGAGTCAGCATTTACTGCGCGATGGTCTTTACCGAAACGCCGCGCTCGATGGGGGTGGACGTGCGCCCATACACATCCTCGAAGCGCTCGATGTCATCCTCGCCCAGGTAGCTGCCGGACTGCACTTCGATGATCTCCAGCGGGATCTTGCCCGGGTTGCGCAAACGGTGCACCGAAGCGATGGGGATGTAGGTCGACTGGTTCTCGGTCAGCAGGAACACGTTCTCGTCGCAGGTCACCTCGGCGGTACCGGATACCACGATCCAGTGCTCGGCGCGGTGATGGTGCATCTGCAGCGACAGGCTGGCGCCCGGCTTGACGGTGATGTGCTTGACCTGGAAGCGGCCGCCCATGTCCACCGAGTCGTACGAGCCCCACGGGCGATACACTTCCAGGTGGTTCTGGGTTTCCGTGCGGCCCTGTTCGTCGAGGGTCTTGACCATCTGCTTGACGCCCTGGACCTTGTCCTTGTGGGCAATCATCATGGCATCCTTGGTCTCGACCACCACGATGTTCTCCAGGCCGATCACCGACACCAGTTTGCCGTTGCCGTGGATCATGCAGTTGCGGCTGTCTTGAACCACCACGTCGCCCTTGGTGACGTTGCCGTTGTCGTCTTTCTCGTGCACTTCCCACAGCGACGACCAGCAGCCTACATCGCTCCAGCCGGCCGACATCGGCACCACGCAGGCACGCTGGGTTTTCTCCATCACCGCATAGTCAATGGAATTGTCCGGGCAGCAGGCGAAGGTGGCTTCGTCGATGCTCAGGACATCGCCGTCTTCCTGGCTGCGCTCCAGGGCCAGTACGCAGGTATCGTAGATGTCGCCGTCGTGCTTTTTCAGCTCTTCGAGGAAGCGGCTTGCGCGGAACAGGAACATACCGCTGTTCCAGAAGTAACCACCGGCCTGGACGAACTCGGCCGCGCGTTTTTCGTCGGGCTTCTCGACGAACTGCGCAACCCGCGCCACGCCTTCGGGCAGCAGCGCATCCTGGCTGGAACGGATGTAGCCGTAGCCGGTTTCCGGCTTGGTCGCTGGCACGCCGAACAGCACCATCTCGCCACGCTCGGCGGCCACGGTGGCCAAGGCCAGGGCACGTTGCAGGGCTTTCTGGTCATCGATCACATGATCGGCAGGCAGCACCAGCATCAGCTCGTCGCGGCCTTCGTTTACCAGCTTCATGGCAGCCATGGCCACGGCCGGCGCGGTGTTGCGGCCGAACGGTTCCATGAGGATGCCTTGGGTTTCCAGCTTCAGTGCGGCCAGTTGCTCCTGGACGATGAACTTGTGGTCCTTGTTACAGACCACGATCGGGGTGTCCATGCCCTCGAATACAAGGCGCTCGATGGTTTGCTGGAACAGCGTGTGCTCACCGGTCAGGGCCAGGAACTGTTTGGGGAACTGCTTGCGCGACAGAGGCCACAGACGGGAACCGCTACCACCAGAAAGAATTACCGGGATCATCATGTTTCTCCAATAGTCGTTGAGAGGCAGGGGAATCAGTTGCTAGCCACGGGGCGAGTTACCCACACCGGCGACAAGGTGTTGCCGGAACCCGTTACGTACAGCACTGCGGCTTCGCCGCGCTCCAGGGCGACGGGTTTCACGTCACCCACTTTCTTGTCTCCTTGGTACAGCGCCAGGTTGACCTTGACCGGGTTGATTTCGCGTTCGCCACGGCCGTTGGCGGCCACCGGCTTGACCACTTCGGTCTTGCCGTCGGCGGTTTTCAGGGTCAGTTGCTGGTCGCTCAGGTTCTGCACGCGCACCAGGGCTTTCTGCTTGTTCTTGAACGGTGGTTCTTCGATCAGTTTCGGGGTGCCGGTGTTGCTGTTGACCAGGGTGTAGTACTTGTCCGAGGCCAGCTTGACCGGCACGCTCTTGCCGCCGACCTGGGCGGTGTAGTCGCCGCCTGGCAGGAAGCTGAAGTCGCTGCTGGCCTGTGCGCCAACCTGTTTGATCTGGGTGTTGCCGACCGACGCGGCGGCCGGTGCGCTGGTCGCGTTGTACAGGCGTACGAAGGTCGAGCCTTTCGGCGCGCTTGGGCCATACAGTGCGGCGTCGGCACCGGCGAAGGCCTGCATCGAAGCAAGGGAAAGGCCGGCCGCGAGGGTGAGGGCTTTGGCAATGGAAGTCTTGGTAGTCATGTGCGTTTCCTCTCTATCAGTCAGTGGTCTGTCCGGGTGGACGACAAGGCCAGGTTTTCTTCGGATTTACGGGAGTTTTTCAGCTGCGCGATCCACTGCGGATCGAAGCTGCTGAGGTCGTTTTTCATTGGCAGATAACGTTCGGGGAATTCCCACACCACCACTTGTGGTGCGGCGTTTTTAAAGGCATCGCTTTGCAGGTACTTGAGCATCGGCAGTAGCGGGCCATGGCCGTCTTCGGCGTAGTTGGCGACGTCACTGCGCAGGGCCTGCTGCAGCGCGCCGAGGAAGTTCCAGTGCGGGTTGGCGCTGTAGCTGGTGCCTACCAGTGCAACCGGGATCTGCTTGTCGGCGAACAACGCGTCGCCGGCGTCACCCTCGGCATCGACCGGCCGGGTGGTGCGTTTCTGCAGGTTGTCCGGGGCTGGCAGCAGGTTGCTGAACAAGGGGTCCAGTGGCAGGAAGTTGGTCAGGTCGCCCTTGTAGGGGGCGGTATTGCCGGCTTCGGTGATGAAGGCTTGTGGGTCGCCGTTGAGCAGGCTCTGGCGGCTGACCGCTTCGGCCAGCGCCTGCGCTGCCACTTCGGCACCCATAGGCGTCCAGTGGGTATCGGTACGCAGGAACACCTGGCCGCGGGCCTTGGCCTGCTCCATCGGTGCCATCAGGTCCGGTGCGAACACGTTGGCCTGGCGTGCCTGGGCATGGAACTGGTTGTACAGGTCGTCATGCAGGCTGGCAGGCCGCTCTTTGCCCAGGTACTCGGCGTAGACCCGCGCCTTGGCCGGCACGATCGCCAGCACCAGCTGGCTACCGTGTTGCTGCAGGGTGTCGCGTACGCCACGGATCAGTGCCAGGTTTTCCTGCATCAATTGCTCGGCACCGGCGGTGGGCTTGAATTCTTCGTCGCTGAACAACCACTGGTCGCGGCCCAGTACCACACCCGGGCGGCCTTCGTTGAACAGCTTGAAGTCCATTGCCGCCCACAGGTTGGTGCCCAGGCGCTTGATCGGGAACTCGGCGTCGTAGTGGGTCTCGGCGGCCTTGGCCAGCTTGCCGTTGAGCAGGGTCATCTGCTCGGTGCGCTGGAAGCTCTGCAGGCCACCGGTGGACCAGGCGCCCATGCCGACAAGCAGGCCGAGGAACGACAGGGAGTAGGTGATGCGTAATGTCCGGGTCATGGTCATCAACCTCAGAACTGGAAGTAAAGGAACGGCGAGTAGCTTTGCGCCGAAAGCTTGAGGATCGAGGCGACGAACAGCAGCAGGATCAGTGCGCGAGTCATCACCCGGGTCCAGTCCAGGCCGATCGAGCCGTCAGCGTTGATCTGCACCGGGGTCGCCTTGGGCGTCGGCCTGGCATTGCGGTAGAAGTCGCGCAGGCCGAAGAACGCCAGGGTGAGGTAGGCGATGACCAGGGTGGCCACCTGCAGACCGGTGAGCTGGGCGCGGTTGAGCTCCGACAGCTGCCAGTCGCCGAAGCTGAACATGGCGCCGTACATACGGGCGGCCACATGCAGGTTTTCGGCGCGGAAGATCACCCAGCCGACCACCACCAGCAGGAAGGTGAAGGCCCACTTCACCGGGTTGAAGCGCTGCGGGTTGGTGTCGAGGCCCAGCGCGCGCTCGATGGCCAGCCACATGCCGTGCCAGGCGCCCCAGATGATGTAGGTGAAGTTGGCACCGTGCCACAGGCCGCCCAGCAGCATGGTCAGGAACAGGTTACGGTAGGTATTGAAGGTGCCTTTACGGTTACCGCCCAAGGTGATGTACAGATAGTCGCGCAGCCAGGTCGACAGGCTGATATGCCAGCGCCGCCAGAACTCGGTGATCGACTGGCTGATATAGGGCTGCTTGAAGTTTTCCATGAAGCGGAAGCCCATCATCAGGCCCAGGCCGATGGCCATGTCGCTGTAGCCGCTGAAGTCGAAGTACAGCTGTGCGGTGTAGGCCAGGGCGCCGAGCCAGGCATCGCCCGTGGTGGGGTTTTGCAGGGCGAAGCAGTGGTCGGCGACCACGGCCAGGGTGTCGGCGATGAACACCTTCTTGATGAAGCCCTGCATGAAGCGGGTGCAGCCTTCGGAGAACTTGTCCAGGGTGTGGGTGCGGTTGTTGAACTGGTCGACCAGGTCCTTGAAGCGCAGCACTGGGCCTGCGATCAGGTGCGGGAAAATCGCCACGAACGCTGCGAAGTCGATCAGGTTGCGGGTAGCCGGGGTGTCACCGCGGTATACGTCGATGATGTAGCTGATCGACTCGAAGATGTAGAACGAGATACCGATCGGCAGCAGCACGTGGGTCAGAATGAATGGCTCCAGGCCAAACGACGTCATGATCGCGTTCAGGCTGTCGACGCCGAAGTTGGCGTACTTGAAGTAGCCGAGTATCGCCAGGTCGACACCCACACCGAGCAGCAGCCAGCGCTGCGCCGGCTTGGTGCGCACACCGGCGGCACCGACTTTCAGGCCGATCCAGTAGTTCCACAGGGTGACGCCGGCGAACAGTGCCAGGAAGTCCACCCGCCACCAGGCGTAGAAGATGTAGCTGGCGACCAGCAGCAGCAGGTTGCGATAACGTTGCCCGCTCAAGTAGTACAGGCCGAGGAAGATCGGCAAGAACAGGAACAGGAACACGTTGGACGAGAAGACCATCCCGGTTCTCCTAATTTGTTCACAGCATCCAGGGCAAAGCGCCCCCCAAACCCCCCAGTGCAAGACTGGAAGGCAACTTAGATCCCTGTGGGAGCGGGCAAGCCCGCGAACAAGGGCGAAGCCCTTGCCATGCACCGCGGTGGCTTCTTCGCGGGCATGCCCGCTCCCACAGGTTCCGCCCCCACAATGGGGGTCAATTCATTTCTTGCTCTCTGCACTCGGGTCATAGACCCGGGTCACATCGCCCCCCAGCCGGAAGCTGTTGAACGGCTGCATGTCGTGCTTGCGCTCAAGCGTGTCGCCAACGCAGTGGTACAGCGCACACCAAGGCTCGAGCCAGGAGTACTTGCTGTCGACCTTGAGGTCGGTCATGTCCTGTTTCTTGCCCGCCCGCGCCTTGAAGTGGCTGGGATCGCGGGCGCCGGCCAGCACGCCTTCACCCAGGCGCTGCAAGGCGAAGTTGTTCTCGGCGCGCAGGTCGACGCCATTGGCCTGGGCGAAGCTGGCAATCATCGCCAGCGGCGGCAAGGCGTAGTTGTGATAGGCCAGCGCGCGCTGATTGCGCTTGATTTCGTTGGGCAGGAAGCCCTGGTCATCCACCTGGTTGGCGCCCACCTTGTATTCCTTCACGGCCCAGTCGAACAGGTCGCGACGGTCGGTGGCGACGGCGGTAGCCATGACCGACCAGGCCGCCCAGTAGCTGTGGTTGTTGATCTTCTCCAGCGGCAGGTCGCTCCAGTCACGCACAGTCTGCTCGGCCAGGCGGGTGAGCCATTTTTCGATCAGGTCGGCCTCGGCCTGGTGTGCCGCCAGCGGCTGCGAGTTGGAGAATTTCAGCCGCAACCATGAACCGCTCATGCTGCCCAGCGCCCATTTGCGCATCGACTTGCCGGTATGGTTGTAGTCGGTGGACAGCAATGCACCGGCGCGTGCCCAGGTGCCCAGCCACGTCAGGGTGCAGTCGAGTTGCGCCGGGCGGCCGTCGCGCATGTACTGGCCGACCATCTTGCTCACGCCTTTTTCAAGCGTGGTGATGTCTTCGGTCGACTTGCGGAAGGCCTTTTCCGAGGCTGCGTTGAGCGTTGCCCGTGCCTTGTCTGAGCCTTCGTACTTGCTGCGAAACTGCAGCGGGCCGGTGTATGGCTTGGGCGCCGCTTCGCAGCGGAAGTTACCCTCACCGGTCTTGAGCTTTTCGATCCCTTGGTAGTAACCCTGCGGCGGTACCAGCGCGGCGTGCGCGGCACCACCAAACAAGGCCAACGCGAGCAGGGCGGGGCTGGAAATTCGCTTGAAAATGGTCATGGGTCGCCTCACTGGCCAGCCTGCGCGGTCTGCGCAGGCACGGCGAAGTTGTTGCGTTTGCAGAGCTTGGCTTCGACCTTCTGGGTGCCGCTTTCCGGCCCCTGTACCTCGAACGCCAGCAGGCTCTGGCTGGCCCAGTCCTCGTCTTCGCGCATCTGGAAGACGAAGCGGCCGTCGGTGTCGGAGGTTTCCGGTTTTTCCAGCTTGATGTCCTCGTGGCGGCCGTTGAGGTACCAGAGGGTGGCCTGCAACACCTTCACCGAGGGGTCTTCGAACTTGACGTCCATCTGCAGGTTGCGGTTGATCAGGTCTTTGATCACGCCGCCCTTGCCGTTGACCATCAGCTCGTTCTTGCCAGGCTTGAGGGTGGTGCTGGCGCTCATCAGGGCTGGGCGGTCGTCGCAGCCGTCGTCGAGCAGGCCAAGGATTTGCCGCCAGATGGTTTCCTGGTCCAGGCGGTACAGCGGGGAGAATTCCCAGATCAGGATCTTCGGCGGGTTCTTCTGGAATTCCTCGCTGCCCAGGTACTGGATCATCGACCCTTCCAGGCCACCGCCTGGGAAAGCGACGTTGAGCACGTCGGCGCCGATGTATTGCTCGAGGAAGCCCGAGAAGTTGTAGTTCTTGCCACTGTGGCTGGTACCGACCAGGGTGATCTGCGCGTTGCCGCTGTCACCGAACAGGTCGTCGCCGCCGCTCGCGCCTTTCGGCTCGGTGGCGAACTGGTCCATGTACTGGACGGCGTAGCTGGTGCCGCACAGTTGGCCGGCAACGTTGTGCAGGGTGCCGGTCTTGCCCATGCGCCCGGACTTCCTGGTCTCGAATTCCTTGCGCGGGATGCCTTCGAAGGCCGGCATCTTGTGCACGGTGTCCGCCACGATCTTCGCCGCGCGCTCGGCACCGTATGGCGTCCAGTGCTGGTCGCCACGGAAGTAGAAGTCCTTGCCCTGGTCAGCGGCGGCCAGTTGCTCGTTGGTCAGCGGTGACAGGTCGGGCACGTTGTAGCCCATGCTGGCGAAGCGCTTGAGCATGGCCTGGTAGTTGCCCAGGGCCTTCTGGTAGTCGAACGCGGCTTTTTCGGCCGGGTTGAGCATGTTGCGGTTCACCAGGCCACGGGTCGGCTGGTACACCACCACCAGTTCCACACCACGTTTCTTGAACGCGTCGTGCACTTGCTGCAGGCGTTTGTAGCCGGCCGGGGTGGTGTTGAACTCGGTGCGCAGGTCTTCGCGGGTGCGGAACAGCCAGTCGCCCTGGGCCTGCACCAGCGTGGTGAAGTTTTGCTGATAGCGGGTGGTGTAGCGGCTGGCATCGTGCGCTTCAGGGCACAGCTGGCAGCACGGCTCGGCGCTGAAGGTCGGGGCCTTTACGTCTTCGGCGCGCACGCCCTGGCTGATTGCCAGAAGGGCGGCGGACAGGCCCAGCAGTTTCATCAGGTGTGGAGTCATGGTCTGGGCTTCCTTAATCGATCATTTCGGTCTGGCGTTCGACCGGGTCGATCAGCACAGCCTTC
This sequence comes from Pseudomonas sp. GW823-FHT05G12, assembly GCF_058795575.1. Taxonomy (NCBI): domain Bacteria; kingdom Pseudomonadati; phylum Pseudomonadota; class Gammaproteobacteria; order Pseudomonadales; family Pseudomonadaceae; genus Pseudomonas; species Pseudomonas sp. GW823-FHT05G12. The sequence continues at coordinate 5,040,985 of NZ_CM179501.1, read as the reverse complement.
TGCTGGCGTACCAGCAGGTCGAGGATTTCGTCCTGGCGCTCGCCCAGCACACCATTGAGGCTGATGCCGCTGGCCTTGCGTGGGGCGAGCATGGACACCTTGTACAGCTCGACCGACAGCGGCGAGTCGATCGACAGCGGGCCGGAGCCGTTGGCCGACAGCTCGCCACCCACCACGATCAGCGACACCTTGGTGTCGAACGGGTCGAGGGCGATGTCGCGGTCGGTGTCGGACAGGTCCTTGATGTGGCCGTATACGCCGACCAGGCCGTTGGCCATGGCGACGTTTTCATACAGGCGGATGTTCACGCTGTTACGCACGCGGATGCCGTGGCGGCGGTTGTTGACCAGCTTGTTGCCCCAGATCAGGTTGTCGCCGCTTTCGTACAGGGTGATGCCGTCGGTGTGGTTGCGGTAGATCTCGTTGTAGGCCACCAGGTTGTTGACGCTGTTACGGTCGATCACCACGCCCGAGAGCTTGTTGTCGTAGCTCTTGTTGTTGATGATCCAGCTGTCGTTGACCTCACGCGAAACGATGATGCCGTGCTTCTTCTTGGTGCCGTACACCGTGTTGCCGGCGATGATCAGGCGATGCGAACGGTCGTGCGGGTCGATGCCGTAGACGATGTTGTCGCGGTAGGTGCTGTCCTTGATCACGAAGTCCTGGGTTTCGTAGCAGTAGAAGCCGTACCACATGTCGCTGAACTCCGAACCGATGATCCAGCCGGTGGGCTCCGGGCGGCCCATGCGCTTGGCCATGTTCGGCGTGTACTGCGAGATGCTTACGCCATACGACTTGGACTTGGCGTAGCCGAAGCTGGCCATCTTCGTATTGACGATGTAGGTCTCGGTGCCGCCCCACGACAGCAGGAACGGGCGGAATTCCTTGGGCGAGCGGAAGGTCGCCGGGCCGTTGTCCTTTTCCCGCCAGCCGGTCACCTGGGTGTCGGTTACGAACAGCTTGCCGTCATTGACCAGAAATGCGCCGCCCTCCTGGGACAGGCGCAGCTGATTGACCTTGCCGTCGATCTCGAGGATGCCCTTTTGCCCGACCACGATCGGCAGGCGTGCCAGGTAAACCCCAGGCTCGACTTCGCTGAAGTACTGTTTGGGCACCTTCTTGCTCAACTCGGTCAGGTCGACATGGCCGTCATCGACGAAGATCGCCTGCGGGATGCCGTGCTGGCGCTGCACCCACTCGGCGGCCTTGTTGTCGCCGCCGACGAACTCCTTGAGGGTGTCCTCCTGGAACATACGGCGCAGGCTGACCTTGCCCTTGTGGCGGCGGTCGATTTTCTTCTGCACCGCCTCGGCCGTGAAACCGGTGAGGTCGGGCAGCTTTGGCGGGTCCATCTGCAGCGGTTCGATCGGTGCGCTGGCCACCGTATAGGTCTTGGCCTGCTGCAGCTCCTTGGCGATCACCTGGGGCTCTGCGGCAGTGGCCAGGCCGCTTGCCAGCAGCAAGGCACTGGCCAACAGGCTGTGACGTAAGTGCGGGTGAAGGTTCATCACGGTCAGTCCCCTACGGCCTCAGAAGCGCCAGATGACGTCGACGAAGGCGCGGTGCATGTACGAGTCCGCTTCCTTGCCGTAGGCGTCGCCCGGCTTGAATACACCGGCACGCAGGCGCACCAGGGCTGACGGCTCGTCGATTGCCTGGCTCATCGAAGCCGGCAGCAGGCCTTGCTTGAAGTACTTGGTCACGACCACGTCCATTTCCTGGCCAAGGTCCTTCTCGCCGTCGACCAGCTGACGGTTCACGCCGTTGTCGTCGACCACCGCGTTGATACCGCTGGAGCCGATGTTCTGGTTACCGTCGACACGCCAGAACTTGTGGTAGATCAGGCTGGCGTCATAGTCGTCACGCAGCTGCCACGAAGCGAACAGGGTGGCGGCCTGCAGGTTGCCCAGTTCGCCGCGGAAGGCTTCGCCGAAGCGGTGCACGCGCGAGCGGGTGCCGGTGAAGTTGGAGCGGTTGCTCTCCAGGCCGGTCTGCTCGAAGTTGTTCGAACCGTCATCGCCGCCGCCGCCGCTACCGCGGGCGTAGGCAGCGCCGACCTGCCATTGCGGGTCCAGGCGCAGGCGGATACCGAGGTCGGTTGCCCAGGCGTTGACGTCACCGCTCTGCTTGCCGGTGGCGACCTGGTCGTCGCCCACCTGCTGGGTGCTCAGCTTGTCGCGGTCACCGGTCAGCCAGGTGACGCTGCCCCAGTAATTCACGGTGTGGTCGTTGCGCCAGTTGTAGGCGTCGCTGTTGGCCTCCAGACCCAGCCAGGTGAGGTCGCCAGTGCGGGTCTTGTCCAGCGCGTCGACCATTTCGCCGGGGCTCTTCAGGCTGCCGCTGTCATGTGTGTGGTGAGCGCGCAGGCCAACCCAGTGGCCAGGGGTCCACTGCGTGGCGACGTTGCCGTAGATGTGGGTGCGGTCCTTGTCTTCCGGCGCCAGCTCGGTGAGGTCGGTGCGGTATTCGCTGAAACGCTGGGCTACGCCAAGGTCGGCCTTGAGCAGCGTGGTGTCGAAGGTCCAGTTCAGCGCTTCGATGTTGGTATCGCGCCACATGCCATCGTCGCTGCGCAGGCGCTGGCGACCGAAGCGCAGTTGCTCGCCGGGGTAGGCGGTAAGGCCGCTGTAGCCGACCCAGAACTCGCGCATGGCCAGGTAGCTTTTGTCTGGTTGACGGCTGTCGTCGCCGGTGTCGGTGCTGGTGCCGTCGTCGTTCTGGCGCAAGGTGTCGGTTTCGATGGTGTCGGTCGCAGCGACTGCCTGGCCCATGGCGTAGGCACTCCAGTTACCGCGCTCGCCATACACCCACGGGCGCAGATCCAGACCCAGGCCGTTGACGTCGCCGCCAGAGCGGGTGCCGAGGTCACGGTCGTCTTCCGACTGGCCGGTGATTTTCACGTCCAGGCCGAAGTTTTTTTCAGCGGTCATTTCCGCCAGGGTCGGGCAGGACCACAGCAGGGCGAAGCTCAGGCCGATGCCGGCTTTCACGAAGGGATTGAGCGTCATAGCGAGTCCTCACCGTCTACTTCTTTTTCGTCGTCTTGCAAGGCTTCGAGGGCCAGGGTGCTGTTCGCGCCCTGCGCCATGCTGCCGCGTGCACGCTTTTCCTGGTCCAGCAGTTGCTGGGCCTGGTTGCGCTGGTCAGGTGTCAGTTGCTGGTCGAGCTGCTGCAGCAGTTCGGCTGATTGCGGCGTCGGGTTGGCCTGCGACAGCTGGGCGAACACCCAGGCGTTGCCCGGTTGCGGGCGGATGCCGTGACCCTCGCTGAACAGCTGGGCCAGGGCATAGTCGGCGCTGTTCTGCCCGCCACGGGCGGCGGCCAGCAGGTGGTCGACGGCCTTCTGCGGCTCGACATTGCCCAGGTAGCCGCGGCGGTAAAGCTGGCCCAGGTAGTAATGGGCGCTGATCTCACCGGCTTCGGCTGCGGCTTGCAGGTGCTGCTCGGCTTTTTGAGCGTCGGCTGGCAGGGTTTTGCCTTCGTAGTACAGACGGCCCAGCAGCAGTTCGGCGCGGGGCTGTTCAGCTTCGCGGCCTTTGTCGATGTAAGCCATCAACTGGTCGGTGTCGCCCAGTTCGGGGAAGTCGTATACCAGCTGTGCCAGGCTGACCCAGGACGCCGGGTTGGCCGGGGCTACTTGCTCGAGCAGCTCCTTGGCGGTTTTTTCGTCGGTCTGGCCAAGGCTACGGTCGGCCAGCACCCGGGCCACGCTGTCAACCCGGGTGGCCGGTACGGCGCCACGGGCATAGGCGGATTTCAGCTGGCCGAGCAGGGCGGCTTGCTGATCGGCCTGGCCACGTTTCTGGTACACGGTGGCCAGTTCGACGTAGCAGATGTCGGTGGTGTTCAGCGCGGCCTTGCAAATCTTTTCCACTTCACCCAGGTGCTGGTCATAGGTGCCCTGGGTGCGGTACAGCAGCACCTGGGCCAGGCCCGCTTCCGGGTTGCCGGCGGCGCGCCACTGGTCGATCTGCTGCTGCGCGTTGACCTTGGGGAAACTCTGCGGGTAGCTGAGGTAGAGCATTGCCAGCGGAATCAGGGTATTGCTTTGGCCCTGTTGCGCGGCCTGCTTGAGCAGGGTTTCGGCTTCCTCACGTTCGGCCTGGGTGCTGTCCGGCTTGGCCACCAACAGGCGGCCAAGGCGTGCCTGGGCGCGTGGCGACGTGGCGGCCGCAGCGCGATAGGTGGCCTCGGCTTCCTTGATTTGCGAGGGGTCGCGGGTGGCCACCTTGATGTCCGCCAGGCCGACTTGCGCTTCGCTGTAGCCCAGGTCGGCCAGCGCCTTGTAGTTGCGCTCGGCCAATGCCGTGTCACCGCGCTTCATGGCCTCGTTGGCCAGGCGCTGGTCGGGCAGGCCGGCACAGCCGGCCAACGTGATGGCGGCGGCCAGTGCACACAATCCCAGATTCACGCGGACCCTGTGGGAGCGGGCAAGCCCGCGAATTGGCATGGCCGACGATGCTGTCCCTGCTGGCCTCTTCGCGGGCATGCCCGCTCCCACAGGATAGGTGTTGGTATCAGAGATCATTGTCCGTCCCTCACAGGCCACGGGCCACGGCTTTGTCGATCAGCCAGTTCAGCGATGGGCCACGGTCGCTGTTGACCGAGGCCGGGCGGCCGGCCAGTTCGGCGGGCAGGCCGCTGTCTGGCTTGATCTGCACGCGGATGTCGGAGGACAGGTCTTCGCTGTTGAGGCTGGTGCTGCTGACGATCTGACCGGTGCGCACTTCGTCTTCGCCGGCCACCTGGAAGTTGACCCGGGTACCCGGCTTGACCTCGTCGAACTGGCGGTAGCTGAAGCGCGCCTCGACCATCGGGGTGGTGGTGCGTGGGATCAGCTGGAAGATTGGCTGGCCCTTGGCGGCGTACTGGCCGTCGTCCACCAACTGGCGCGCGACCACGCAATCGCAAGGGCTGGTGAGGGTGCCGGACAGCTGCTTGCCGAACAGTTCCTCGATCTTCGCCGGCTCCAGCTGTGCGTCTTCAAGGTTGCCCTTGAGCATGTCCAGCATGCTGGTGGTGAAGCTGGCCAGTGGCGCGCCCTTGGCGATCTGCCCACCGCTTTCGACCAGGCTGCTTACGGTACCGTCGCGCGGCATGGTGACGTTGGTGGTTGGCACTGCGACCACACCGGCTTCGGCGTGGCTGACGAAATACATGCCATACAACGATTTGGCGACGAAGCCGAAGGCCGCAACGCCGACCACGAACACGCCCAGTGTGACGGTGACTGCCTTGAAGCGGCCGAAGGCGCTCAGGCCCGACCCACCGTCCTTCTGCTTGCGCGCCTTGGTGAAGTTGTCACGCTGCAGGGTGCTGAGGACGTCGCCGATGCTGATCAGCTCACCCGACAGGTGGCTGGTGATGATGTGCCGCAACGTGGCGATGTCGCGAGGTTCAAGGTTCTGGAACTGCGCACCGATACGGCCATTGTCCGGGTTGTACGAGCGCACCTGGAACTCGATGTCCATCGACAGGCCCAGGTTGTCGACCACGAACTGCAGGCGCCCGCGCAGCACATCGCCCACCGACTGCGGTTGCTTGGCGTGGAAGCTCAGGCCGCCGGCAGAAAGGTCTTCGACCTTGACTTCGTGGACCTGGCGCTGGGCATCCAGGAACCGCAGCTTGGCGGGAATGCGTACCCGGGCGTGTTGGCGCTGGGCTTCGGACTCATGCACGACATTGACGTTCACGGCGGTATTCATGGTGGTTTGTTCCTGTTAGATCCGATCCGGGTTGGGCTCACACGACCATGAACAGCACAGCAACGAAGATGCTGGCAGCCGAGAAGGTCATGGTCCGCGAGGACCAGGTGTTGAACCATTGTTGAAAGCTGGCGAGGTCACGCTTGAGGGCAGTGGGCTGACGCGTCCACGACTGCTTGTCGAGGCGGAAGAACACGTAGATCTTCATCAGCGCGCCGATGATCTGGTTGTAATAGAGAATCAGCGGGTAGGCCGGGCCTACGTTGTGGCCGGAGCACAGCAGCATGATGGTGAGGATCAGGCGGGTGATGCCGATCCACAGCAGGTACACCAGCAAGAAGGCCATGCCGAACTTGAGGCTGGCGATCACCGCCACGGTCAGGCCCAGGAGGCTGGTCCACATCGACACGCGCTGGTCGAACAACACGATGCTGGTGAACAGCCCCAGGCGACGCAGGCCAAGGCCCAGTGCCCGTGAGTTCTGCCGCAGGTTGTTGCCGTACCAGCGGTACATCAGCTTGCGGCTGGCCTTGAGGAAGCTTTTTTCCGGCGGATGCTCGACCGTGTTGATGGCGGCGTCCGGCACGTAGAAGGTGTCGTAGCCCAGGCGCATCAGGCTGAACCAGCTGGACTTGTCGTCCCCGGTAAGGAACTTGAAGCGGCCCAGGCGCCAGTGCATCAGCGAGTCGCTTTCGACGTCGGCGATGAACTCGGGGTTGGTCACCACGCTGGCGCGGAACATCGACATGCGCCCGGTCATGGTAAGCACGCGCTTGGACAGGGCCATCGAGCACATGTTGATGTGGCGCTGGGCGAAGCGCAGCTTGTGCCACTCGCTCATGATGTAGCCGCCGCGCACTTCGCAGAATTCATTGGTGGTCAGGCCGCCCACATTGGGGAACAGCTTGAACCACGGCACGGTCTTGCGCACCACGCCGTCGGCCAGCACGGTGTCACCGTCGATCACCGCCACCACGGCGTTCTCGTCCGGCAGCATGCGCGAGATGGCGCGGAAGCCGTAGGCCAGGCCATCGCGCTTGCCGGTACCGGCAATACGCACGATGTCCAGCTTCACGTGGGCCGGCGGGTTGTACTTGGCCCACAGGCTCTTCACCAGCAGTTCATCGGACATTTCCACCAGCGAGCAGACCACGGTGGTGGGGAAGCCGCAGTTGATCGCCTCGCGGATCACCGAGCTGTACACCTGGGCGGTGGTCAGCGCTTCGATACGGAAGCTGGTGACCATCAGGTAGACATGCGACGGGTCGGTGGCATTACCCATTTTCTGCACCTTGCGGCGCAGGTACGGGTACACGCCGTAGAGGAAGATCATGCCGCGGATGAAATGGGTGGCGCCCATGGAGTAGCGCCAGATGCCGACTGCGCCGACCAGGAAGATGAAGTGCTTCGACTGCGAGTCGAAGATATCAGCTGGCAGGGCCAGGGCGATCAGCATGAGCAGGCTCATGTAGAGCAGCCACCCGGCGCACTGCAACAGCACTGTCTGGAGCCTTTGCATGTTCAGCATCCGTCGAGAATTCGGGAAAGGGTGGGCAGCGAGGAGGCGGCTCTTGTCGAGTGCCTCGTCGCTGCCCGGCCGGGCACTTACCAGCAGATGCCTTCGGTACGGGCGGTGGTGCTGGTCGGTTTGTTCATGAAGCCGACCAGGTCGATCACCTGCTTGCCGGCTGGCGCTTGCAGGGCCAGCGCACGGAACTGCTCGTCACGGTTGCCGAGGACGATGATGTCGGCGTTGTCGATCACCTGCTGCAAGTTGGCGTTGAGCAGCGACGACACGTGCGGGATCTTCGACTCGATGTAATCCTTGTTGGCGCCGTGAACACGGGCGTACTGGACGTTCTCGTCGTAGATGTCCAGCTGGTAGCCCTTGCCGATCAGGCGCTCGGCCAGTTCCACCAGCGGGCTTTCGCGCAGGTCGTCGGTGCCGGCCTTGAAGCTCAGGCCCAGCAGGGCGACCTTGCGCTTGTCGTGGGCTTCGATCAGCTCGAAGGCGTTCTGCACCTGCGATTCGTTGCTGCGCATCAGCGAGTCGAGCAGCGGCGCACGGACATCGAGGCTGGCGGCGCGGTAGGTGAGGGCGCGTACGTCCTTGGGCAGGCAAGAGCCGCCGAAGGCAAAGCCAGGGCGCATGTAGTACTGGGACAGGTTGAGGACCTTGTCCTGGCAGACCACGTCCATCACTTCGCGGCCATCGACGCCCACGGCCTTGGCGATGTTGCCGATTTCGTTGGCGAAGGTGACCTTGGTGGCATGCCATACGTTGCAGGTGTACTTGATCATCTCGGCCACTTCGATCGGCTTGCGGATGATCGGGGCGTCGAGCTCTTCGTACAGGGCCTGGAGGATGTCACCGCTGGCGCTGTCCAGTTCGCCGATGACTGTCATCGGTGGCTGGTCGTAGTCCTTGATGGCGGTGCTTTCACGCAGGAATTCCGGGTTGACCGCCACGCCGAAGTCGACGCCGGCCTTCTTGCCCGAGCAATCTTCGAGGATCGGGATGACCACGTTCTTGACGGTGCCAGGCAGCACGGTGCTGCGCACCACGATGGTGTGACGGCGGGTGGTGTCACGCAGCACGTAGCCGATTTCGCGGCACACGGACTCGATGTACTCCAGGCCCAGGTCGCCGTTTTTCTTGCTGGGGGTGCCCACGCAGATCATCGACACATCGCTGGCACGGATGGCTTCGGCGAAGTCGGTAGTGCCGCGCAGGCGGCCATTGGCGATGCCCTGTTGCAGCAGTGCTTCCAGGCCAGGTTCGACGATGGGCGACTTGCCCTGGTTGATCAGGTCGATCTTGGTGCTGGACACGTCCACACCGATCACTTCATGGCCACGCGCCGTCAGGCAGCCTGCACAGACTGCACCCACATAACCCAAACCAAAGATGCTGATACGCATCGCTATCACCTCATGTGTTTATCACGCCGACGCCTCCGCAGAGAGCCGGGCTGGGTTGATTAACAACAGTTTTCGGGCGCACGGATCCATGGCGAATGCACACTTCGCCGAGCGCAGGCAAAATAAATCCGGAACGCAAAAAGTTATGCGCTCAAAGTTGGCACTCAATAGCCATTCATTAAAAAACGTGCCCTGAAATGCAGCCGTCTTTATTGCAATGCGTTACTTGGCGCGTTGCTGTGCTTGTTTTTTCAAGTGAATAAATCCTTTGAAATCAACCACTAGGACGATTTGTAAGGGGCGCGTCTCTCCTGCATGGACAAGGTCTTCGGAGGTTTCCGTGATCCCTGTCGATTTTCTCATGGCGGGCAGTGGATACCCGCTGCTGTCATCTGTAAGTCATCTCTCACAGCCCGTAGGCAGGAAAATCGTTACGGCACTATGAGCGATTGGCTTTGGCAGAAGTTCCTGAGCCCGTTTCGCCCGAATGAAAGATTTCTAAATATTTATTCAGTTGCGGACAGTTTCAAATTGATAGCACGTGGGTGTTTCACCCCCGTGTATAAAGGACGTAACTGTTGCGAGATATTTTTATGCCAGCATCTGAAAAATTTTTTCGGAATTCGTCAAAAAAGGTATGAACGGTCTTATGGCGTTTGGCGATAAAGGGAGGTGTGACGGATTTTTGGCGTCGGATTCGTGGCGTGATGGCGGTTTGCAGCGTGCCCTGTTGCAGGGCAGAGAGGGGGGCAGAGCTGCTGGCCTCTTCGCGGGTGAACCCGCTCCTACAGGTAGCGCATTACCTGTAAGAGCGGGTTTGGCCGTGAAGGGGCAGGCTCACTCCGCGGGGTGATCGCGCAGGAACACCAAATGGTCCGGCTTGGACTGCTCGGCACTGTAGTAGTACCCCTGAGCATCAAACTGCTTGAGCTGTTCCGGGGTGCTGATGCGCTGCTGGATGACGAAGCGGCTCATCATGCCGCGGGCTTTCTTGGCGTAGAAGCTGATGATCTTGTACTGGCCGTTTTTCTGGTCCTTGAAGTCGACGTTGATCACCCGGGCCTTCAGTGCACTGCGTTTCACTGCACTGAAATACTCGTTACTGGCCAGGTTCAACAGCACGTCATCGCCTTGGTCGGCCAGGGCCTGGTTCAGCCATTCGCTGATGCGCGTGCCCCAGAAGGCGTACAGGTCCTTGCCGCGGGCGTTGGCCAGCTTGGTGCCCATCTCCAGGCGGTAGGGCTGCATCAGGTCGAGCGGGCGCAGCAGGCCATATAGGCCCGAAAGCATGCGCAGGTGGCCCTGAGCGTAGCTGAAGTCGTCTTCACTCAGGCTCTCGGCATCGAGGCCGGTGTACACGTCACCCTTGAACGCCAGCAGCGCCTGCTTGGCATTGGCCGGGGTGAAGTCTGGGGTCCAGCTGCCAAAGCGCGCAGCATTCAGGCCGGCGAGCTTGTCGGACAGGTGCATCAGCTCGCTGATCTGCGCCGGCGACAGTTCGCGCAGCTGCTGGATCAGGGCCTGGGATTCATCCAGGTACTGGGGCAGGGTGAAACGCTCGGTCACTGGCGGGGTGTCGTAGTCGAGGGTCTTGGCGGGGGAAATCACCGTCAGCATCGGGTCGGCTCCTGGCATCGTTGGCCGAGGATTCTACGGGGTGGGCGGTACAAGTCCAAACTATGGCGACGATAGTCACAGCCCATGGTCGGTGCAGACGCTATAGTTCGCGTTTTGTCGTTGCGGAGCCTCCACTGTGCGCATTGCTTCTGCCTTGCTGGCCGGCCTGCTGAGCCTGGCCGTGCAAGCCGCCCCTTCACCCCAGGTCAGCCTGGACCGCAGCCTGTGGCCCGAACAGCTGGACAGCCCGGCGCTGTTCGATGTGGCCTCTCGGGCAGAAATCCTTTCGTTCGCTCAAGCGCTGCACGAAAGCGAGTTGCTGGATGACGCAAGCCTGGCGGCCCGGCTGGGGTTGCGGCAGATCAACCTGCAGAAGGTGCGCCAGGTTCGTGCGCGCATGTGGCAGCGGTTGTGGGAGGGTTATCAACAGGCGCAGCGCAGCTGTGAGCAGGACGCATCATTCTGCTACCCGGTTACGTCCATGGCGGAGTTGCGCACACAAGCGGCGACGTTCGCTGCCGATGTCGGTGCGTTCTATACCGGCTGGATCGAGCCGAGCCACCAGTTCCATGTCCGCTATCTGGACGAGCAACTGCGCAAGGCGGCGTTGCTGCCGCAGACCAGCAGCGAAATCGAGCGGCTGTCTTCGCGTGAGCGCAAGGGTGACGAACTGAACGACCGCATGTTCCTGCTGACCTTTGTCGGTGGGCCCGGGCCCGAGGGGGGCAGTACGGATCTACTCACCGATTACCTGCGCCGGCAAAAGCTCGAAGGCACGTTCTTCACGCTTGGTAACCGCTTGCAGCAACGCCGTGATGGCGCGGCGGCAAACGCCTTGCGCCAGCTCTATGACGGGCAGTGCGTGGGTATCCAGGGGTGGGAATACCGCTCCCATGCGCAGTGGACCGACTGGCAGGATTCGCTGCGGCGCAGCCAGGCGCGGGTGCAGGCTGATCTGCCCGAGCAGTATGTGCCGCTGTTCCGCCCACCTTATGGCCAGCGCCGGGCTGACGGCGAGGCGTTCATGGTCCGCCAGCAGTTGCGGGTATCGTTGTGGGACATCGATGCCCAGGATGACGGTGCATTGAGCGCAGAGGCGTCCGCACAGCGCGTATTGACCCTGATGCTGTTGTGGCGCAAGGGCGTGATCCAGTTTCATGACAGCCTTCCCAAGGCGCAGCCGGCGGTGGATTGGCTGTTGCGCAATACCGCGCAAAGCGGCATCGGCTGGGAGGATTGCCGGGAATATGGATACCGCGAATAGAGGGTATGACTTCTGAGCGTAGTCCCCTCTGACGCTGGCGCCAAGGCCTCTTCGTCAATCGGAAAAATAAACTTCAAAAATGCGTAAAAGTGCTTTTTTCGGTCATGGTTTTTGCGGTATGAAGAAACCAGACAGCCGATTCCTGCAGCACAGGTGGCGTCATCCAGGCCCACCTAGCCAGGTTCGCTTCCCGCCCGTAACAACGCGGATACGGGGACAGCGGCAGTCACTCTGCGGCGTAACAGACCACGCCGTGTGGCTTCGACATAAGGTGACCGAGTATGGATGACCAAGGACGCAACCCTTCCTCCAGCAAGCCAATCCTGTATGTGCTCGATACCAACGTCCTGATTCACGACCCTAACGCGTTACTGAACTTCGAGGAGCACCATGTCGCCATCCCGATGACGGTGCTGGAGGAACTCGACAAGCTCAAGACCGGCAAACAGAGTATCGCCGCCGAATGCCGCCAGGCCATCCGCCTGATAGACCAGACCCTCGGTGACGCTTCGCCCAGCGATGTCGAGCAGGGCGTACCGATCCAGCGCAACAAGAGCGGCCCCAAGGGGTTCCTGTCCATCCTGATGACACCGCGCAACGAGCCGAACAAGCTGCTGCCGGAAAACCTCAACGACAACATCATCATCAACCAGTTGCTCGAAGTCCGTGCCCGGCGCACCGACCTGGACGTCGTGCTGGTCACCAAAGACATCAACATGCGCCTGAAGGCGCGCGCTTGCGGTATAGCGGCTGAGGACTACAGCACCGACCAACTGGTCGATGACGTGTCCTTGCTGTCCAAGGGCTACCATTCGGTCACCGGCTCGTTCTGGGACCGCGTGAGCAAGGTCGATACCCGCCAGGAGCGCGGCCGCACCTGGCATCGGGTGCAGATGATCGACAACCTGCCAGCCGTGCACGTCAACGAGTTCATCATCGATGAGCAGGGTTTCGTCGGGTGGATCAAGGGCATTCGTGACGACGAACTGTTGCTGCTCGACCTGCACCAGGAGCCATTGCTGCACCAGGAAGCCTGGGGCCTGAAACCACGCGACATTCACCAAAGCCTGGCGTTGTTCGCCCTGCTGGACCCGGATATCCACCTGGTGAACCTGACCGGCGCCGCCGGCTCCGGTAAAACCATCCTGGCGCTGGCTGCGGCCATCGAGCAAACCATGGTCAGCAAGCGCTACCGGCGCATCATCGCCACCCGCAGCGTGCAGGGGCTGGACCAGGAGATTGGCTTCCTGCCGGGTACCGAAGCAGAGAAGATGGAGCCGTGGCTGGGCGCCATCACCGACAACCTCGAAGCCTTGCACATGGATGACGAAAGCACCCATGGCAGCGTCGAATACATCCTTGAGCGCGTGCCGCTGCAGTTCAAGTCGCTGAACTACATCCGTGGCCGTAGCTTCCAGCAGAGCCTGATCCTGATTGACGAGTGCCAGAACCTGACGCCGCACCAGATGAAAACCATCATCACCCGTGCCGGCTCCGGGTCCAAGGTGGTCTGCCTGGGTAACCTGGCGCAGATCGACACCCCCTACCTGTCCGCGACCAGCTCGGGCCTGACCTACCTGACCGAGCGCTTCAAGGACTTCCCCCACGGCGTGCACATCACCCTGCAGGGCGTGCCTCGCTCGGTGCTGGCCGAGTACGCCGAGTCTCATTTGTAAACCCTGTAGCCGGGCAGATTACTGCCCGGCCTCTTCGTGGACACGCCCGTTCACAGGATCTCCACTTGATTCGAGGCCGTGGAGCTCCTGTGGGAGCGGGCGTGCCTGCGAAGAGGCAAAACCTGCCGACACATACCTCTGCTCAAACCTGACCCACAGGTTTACACTGCGAACTCCCTTCACAGGAGCAGAGCAGTGCTGACACATCTTGATTCCCAGGGGCGGGCCAACATGGTCGACGTCACTGAAAAGGCCGTGACCGAGCGCGAGGCTACCGCCGAGGCGCGGGTGCGCATGTTGCCGCAGACCTTGCAGATGATCGTCGACGGTGAACACCCCAAGGGTGACGTGTTCGCCGTGGCGCGCATTGCCGGGATACAGGCGGCGAAAAAAACCAGCGACCTGATTCCGCTGTGCCACCCGCTGATGCTCACCAGCGTCAAGGTCGAGCTCAGCGCCGAGGGGCAGGATGCCGTGCGCATCGTCGCACGCTGCAAGCTGGCCGGGCAGACCGGTGTGGAGATGGAGGCGCTGACCGCCGCCAGCGTGGCCGCGCTGACGATCTATGACATGTGCAAGGCTGTGGATAAAGGTATGGTCATCGAGCAGGTGCGCCTGCTGGAAAAACTCGGTGGCAAGAGTGGCCATTACAAGGTGGAGGCGTGATGAAGGTCAAGGTGATGTACTTCGCCCGTTACCGCGAACTGTTGGGCGTGGATGCCGAGCGGGTGGAGGGTGCGTTCAAGGTGCTCGATGATGTGCGCCAGGCCTTGGTTGCCAAGGGCGGGCAGTATGAAGTGCTGGCCGAGCAGAACCTGATGTGCGCGCGCAACGAAGAGCTGTGCAAGCTCGATGAACCGCTGGAAGAGGGCGATGAAGTGGCGTTCTTCCCGCCGGTGACCGGAGGCTGAACATGGCGGTGCGAGTGCAGGAAGGCGCGTTCGACCCGGGGGCTGAGACCAATGCCATGCATGCAGCCAATGTGGGCGTGGGCGCGGTGGTCGGTTTTGTCGGCTATGTGCGGGATTTCAACGATGGCCGCGAAGTGGCGGGGATGTTCCTCGAACATTATCCGGGCATGACCGAAAAGGCCCTGGCCAAGATCGTTGTCGAGGCCGAGCAGCGTTGGCCGCTATTGAAGGTGGAGGTGCTGCACCGCATCGGTGCGCTGGAACCGGGCGAACCGATTGTGTTCGTAGGGGTGGCCAGTGCCCATCGGCAGGCGGCGTTCGATGCCTGCAACTTCATCATGGACTACCTGAAGACCCGGGCGCCGTTCTGGAAGAAGGAGAATACCCAGGAAGGGCCAAGGTGGGTGGAGGGGCGGCAGAGTGACCAGGATGCGGCTGGGCGCTGGTAATCAAGGCGCCACCGGTCGCCTGTAGGAGCGGGTTTACCCGCGAAAGGGCCGGCCCTGCTGGCCAATCTCCACCCGCCGTTCACCGTTGCCGCCACTACCGTATTCGCGGGTAAACCCGCTCCTACAGGGGGACCTTGTGTCGCGAAAGGGCCGCGTAGCGGCCCCCGACAATCTGCGCATCAAAGCCGAAATCCCGGGGCCGCTGCGCGGCCCAATCGCGACACAAGGCCGCTCCCACAGGGCGCAGGTAGCGCGCTGAAGGTCAGTGATGCTTGCGCGGCACCGGCTTGAGCAGTTCATCCGGCGGCATCTCGCACTTGATCTTGCGCCCCAGCAGCGCTTCGATCGCCGGCAGCTGATACGAGTCATCTTCACCGGCAAAGCTGATCGACACACCACTGGTGCCGGCACGGCCGGTACGGCCAATGCGGTGCACGTAGTCGTCAGGGTCTTCCGGCAGGGTGAAGTTGATCACGTGGCTGATGCCATCGATATGGATCCCGCGCCCGGCCACGTCGGTGGCCACCAGCACGGTGATGCGCCCTTCGCGGAAGCTCTCCAGGGTTCTGATGCGCTTGTGCTGCGGCACGTCGCCCGACAGCTGGGCCGCATTGATACCGTCGCGTACCAGCTTTTCCTCGATGCGCCGCACTTCGTCCTTGCGGTTGGCGAACACCATCACCCGTTCCCACTTGTTCTGGGTCACCAGGTTGTACAACAGTTTGTACTTGTCGCTGCCGGCCACCGCATACACGTGCTGCTCCACCGTTTCGCTGGCCACGTTCTCCGGCTCGATCTCGACGATGGCCGGGTTGGTGGTCCACTGCTTGGCCAGGTTCATCACATCGTCGGTGAAGGTGGCGGAGAACAGCAGGGTCTGGCGCTCGCTTTTCGGCGGTGTCTGACGAATGATTTGGCGGACCTGGGGGATGAAGCCCATGTCGAGCATGCGGTCGGCTTCGTCAAGCACCATCACCTCGACCATGTCCAGGTGCACTTCGCCACGCTGGTTGAAGTCCAGCAGGCGGCCCGGGGTAGCCACCAGGATATCGCAGTGGCGCGCTTCCAGGGCTTTGAGCTGCTTGTCGAAGTCCATGCCACCGACGAAGCTCATCACGTTCAGGCCGGTGTACTTGGTCAGGGCAGCGGCGTCCTTGGCGATCTGCACCACCAGCTCGCGGGTGGGGGCGATGATCAGCGCGCGCGGTTCGCCCATGTAGCGTTCTTTAGGCGGTGGCGTCTGCTGCAACTGGGAAATGATCGAGATCAGGAAGGCCGCCGTCTTGCCGGTACCCGTCTGGGCCCGGCCGATGGCGTCCTGGCCACGCAGGGTGTAACCCAGGACCTGCGCCTGGATCGGCGTGCAGTACGGGAAGCCCAGGTCGTGGATGGCGTGCATCAGCTCGTTGGACAGCTTGAAGTCGTGGAAGCGGGTTTTGCCTTCCTGCGGCTCGACCACGAAGTCTTCGGGCTTCCACAGGCTGGCCTGCGGCTTGGGCTTGCGTTCGCGGCGCGGTTTGTCCTTGGCCGGTTGTTCGGCAGGTGGCGTCGCGGCGGCAGGTTGCTCGGCCTTGGGGGCGGGGTTGGCATGTGGTGCGGCCGGTTTTGCCGCGGGCCGGGCTTCCGGCGTCACGCTGGCAGCAGGAGCGGCGGCTTGTGGCGCGGCCTCTCCCTTGCCGAATATTTTTCTGAGTGCTTTGAGCACGGTCGTCTCATCAACTGATTAAGGAATGTACGCCGGGCAGTGTAATGCAAGATCCGGGCGCGGCGTAGCGGAATACGCCCACAACTACAAGCGAGGCTGCCTATTGCAGCTGCTTGCTCAGCCAGTCGTGGATATCGTTCAGTTCTTCGACCACCACTTCGTGTTCCATCGGGTATTCGTACCAGCGGGCAGCGACGCCCCAGGTGTTCAGGTACTCGAAGGCGGTACGGCCCATGGACGGGATGACCACCGAGTCATGCACGCCATGCAGGCACAGGGCCGGGGTGCGTTGCTGGCAGGCACTCAACTGGTGCTGGTCATTGAACGTCGGGGCATAGGTGGACAGGGCGATCACCCCGCCCAGTGCTTCCTGCCACTTTATATAGGCAGTGTGCAGCACCACCGCGCCGCCCTGGGAGAAGCCGGCCAGGAAGATTCGCGTCAGGTCGATGCCTTTGGCCTGTTCGGCCTTGATCAGGGCAACCACCTGCTCGGCAGATTCTTCCAGCTGCGCTTCGTCGATGGCACGGGCCGGGGTCATGGCCTTGATGTCATACCAGCTGGGCATGGCATAGCCGCCGTTGATGGTCACGGGGCGGGTCGGTGCCTGGGGCATGATGAAGCGTGTGCTGAGCAAGCGCTCCTGCATGAATTCGGCCACAGGTAGGAAGTCGTAACGGTCGGCCCCCAGACCGTGCAACCAGATCACACAGGCGTCAGCGGTTTTCTGTGGTTCGAGAATCAGCGGGTTGGTCATGACTGCTCCGAAAGTGTGCGGGTCTTGTTATGGCGTGCGTGAAAACAAAGCACCGGAAATGATTGTCGGAAAAAGAATGTCGCAACGATACAACTTTTCCTACTTGACGAGCGCTTAAACGCTACAGCCAGAAAATTTGGTACGCGGTTTGCAACTACACCTGTGATGCAAAGGGCAGGCCGTGACGGTAACACCCTCTGCACGCGAAGGCTGTCACAGAACAGTCCATTGCGCCAATTGACCCAATAACAAGCCAATACGGGTCGGATACGCCTCAAAAGGGTGCGGTGCAATTCCGGCTCGATACAACAAGAGCGATTTGGAGGTTGTGAATGAAGATGTTGAAAACCACCCTGGCAGTCCTGACCGCTGCCGCCGCGCTGGGCGCCGTGAGCACTGCCCAGGCCGGCGCCACCCTCGATGCGGTAAAGAAGAAGGGCTTCGTCCAGTGTGGCGTGAGCGACGGTCTTCCAGGCTTCTCGGTACCTGATGCGCAGGGCAAGATCGTCGGCATCGATGCCGATGTCTGCCGCGCCGTGGCCGCCGCCGTGTTCGGCGATGCCACCAAGGTCAAGTTCAGCCAGCTCAACGCCAAGGAACGCTTCACTGCCCTGCAGTCGGGCGAGGTCGACGTGCTGTCGCGCAACACCACCTGGACCAGCTCGCGCGATGCCGGCATGGGCCTGGTGTTCGCGGGTGTCACCTACTATGACGGCGTCGGCTTCCTGGTCAACAAGAAGCTCGGCGTTTCCAGCGCCAAGGAGCTCGATGGCGCGACCATCTGCATCCAGGCCGGCACCACCACCGAGCTGAACGTGTCGGACTTCTTCCGCGCCAATGGCCTGAAGTACACCCCGATTACCTTCGACACCTCTGACGAGAGCGCCAAATCGCTGGAGTCGGGCCGTTGCGACGTGCTGACTTCGGACAAATCGCAGCTGTTCGCCCAGCGCTCCAAGCTGGCCGCGCCGACCGACTACGTGGTGTTGCCTGAAACCATCTCCAAGGAGCCGCTGGGCCCTGTAGTGCGTAAAGGCGACGAGGAGTGGTTCAGCATCGTCAAGTGGACCCTGTTCGCCATGCTCAATGCCGAAGAAGCGGGCATCACTTCCAAGAACGTCGAGGCCGAGGCCAAGTCCACCAAGAACCCGGATGTCGCCCGACTGCTGGGTGCGGATGGCGAGTACGGCAAGGACCTCAAGCTGCCCAAAGACTGGGTAGTGCAGATCGTCAAGCAAGTGGGTAACTATGGCGAAGTGTTCGAGAAGAACCTGGGCCAGAGCACTGACTTGAAGATCGACCGTGGCATGAACGCCCTGTGGAACAACGGCGGCATCCAGTACGCGCCTCCAGTGCGCTGATGGCTGCACCCTGCGGCGGCATCCCGCCGCCGCAGGCTGTTCGAATCCCTACTGTCCGGGGCACTTCATGCAAAATCAAATCGGCGCACCCAAGGGCTTGTCCCTTAACGATCCGCGTGTGCGCGCGTGGCTGTTCCAGATCCTCACGATCGTCTTCGTGGTCGGCCTGGGCTGGTACCTGTTCCACAACACGCAAACCAACCTGCAACACCGGGGCATCACCTCGGGCTTCGACTTCCTCGACCGCAGTGCCGGCTTCGGTATCGCCCAGCACCTGATCCCCTATGTGGAATCCGACAGTTATGCGCGGGTGTTCGTCATCGGCCTGCTCAATACGCTGTTGGTAACCTTCATCGGCGTCATTCTGGCGACGATACTGGGCTTCATCATCGGTGTGGCTCGCCTGTCACCGAACTGGATGATCAACAAGCTGGCGACCGTCTATGTGGAAACCTTCCGCAACATTCCGCCGTTGTTGCAGATCCTGTTCTGGTATTTCGCCGTGTTCCTGACCCTGCCGGGACCGCGGGGCAGCATCAACATCCAGGACATGTTCTTCATCAGCAACCGTGGCTTGAACATGCCTGGCGCGTCCATGGCCGATGGCTTCTGGCCATTTGTGGTGGCTTTGGCGCTGGCCATTGCCGCTATTGCCGTGATGGTGCGCTACGCCAACAAGCGTTTCAACGAGACCGGCGTGCCGTTCCACAAGTTCTGGGCGGGGCTGTTGCTGTTCATCGCCATTCCGAGCCTGAGCGTGCTGTTGTTCGGCAGCCCGGTAACTTGGGACATGCCGCAGCTCAAGGGCTTCAACTTCGTCGGGGGCTGGGTGCTGATCCCCGAGCTGCTGGCGCTGACCCTGGCGCTGACTATCTATACGGCAGCCTTCATCGCCGAAATCGTGCGTTCCGGCATCCGTTCGGTCAGTCATGGCCAGACCGAAGCGGCTCGCTCGTTGGGCCTGCGCGAGGGCCCGACCCTGCGCAAGGTGATCATCCCCCAGGCACTGCGGGTGATCATTCCGCCGCTGACCAGCCAGTACCTGAACCTGGCGAAGAACTCTTCGCTGGCGGCCGGTATCGGCTACCCGGAGATGGTCTCGCTGTTCGCCGGTACCGTGCTCAACCAGACCGGCCAGGCCATCGAGGTGATCGCCATCACCATGAGTGTCTATCTCGCCATCAGCATCAGCATTTCGCTGCTGATGAACTGGTACAACAAGCGCATTGCGCTGATCGAGCGGTGAGGATACGCCCGTGAATGCCCATGTTTTCAAACCCGATATGCCGCCACCGGTGAAAACTGTCGGCGTGCTCGCATGGATGCGTGCCAATCTGTTCTCCAGCTGGCTCAACACGCTGTTGACCCTGTTCGCCATCTACCTGGTGTGGCTGATCGTGCCGCCGTTACTGCAGTGGGCGTTGATCGATGCCAACTGGGTCGGCACCACGCGCGCCGATTGCACCAAGGAAGGCGCCTGCTGGGTGTTCGTGCAGCAGCGCTTTGGCCAGTTCATGTACGGCTATTACCCGACTGAGCTGCGCTGGCGTGTGGACCTGACCGTGTGGCTTGCCGTGCTCGGCGCCGCGCCGCTGTTCATCAAGCGTTTCCCGCGCAAAGCCTTCTACGGGCTGGGCTTCCTGGTGCTGTACCCGGTACTGGCCTATACCCTGCTGCACGGGGGGTATCTGGGCCTGGAAAGCGTACCGACCAGCCAGTGGGGCGGGCTGATGCTGACCCTGGTGATCGCCACCGTGGGCATCGTCGGCGCCTTGCCGCTGGGCATCCTGCTGGCACTGGGCCGGCGTTCGAGGATGCCGGCCGTGAAAGTGGTGTGCGTGACCTTCATCGAGTTCTGGCGGGGCGTACCGCTGATCACCGTACTGTTCATGTCGTCGGTGATGCTGCCGTTGTTCCTGCCAGAAGGCATGAGCTTCGACAAGCTGCTGCGGGCGATGATCGGTGTGATCCTGTTCCAGTCGGCGTACATCGCCGAGGTGGTGCGCGGCGGCCTGCAGGCCATCCCCAAGGGCCAGTACGAAGCCGCCGCGGCCATGGGCCTTGGCTACTGGCGCTCGATGGGGCTGGTGATCTTGCCGCAGGCGCTGAAGCTTGTGATCCCCGGCATCGTCAACACCTTCATTGCCCTGTTCAAGGACACCAGCCTGGTGATCATCATCGGCCTGTTCGACCTGCTCAACAGCGTCAAGCAAGCAGCCGCAGACCCTGCCTGGTTGGGCATGGCCACCGAGGGCTACGTGTTCGCCGCCCTGGTGTTCTGGATTTTCTGTTTCGGTATGTCCCGCTACTCCATGCATCTGGAGCGCAAGCTGGACACTGGCCACAAGCGTTAGGAGTTTCGAAATGAGTGAAGCGATCAAGCAGCCTGCTGGCCCCGAAGGCATCATCCAGATGCAGGGTGTGAACAAGTGGTACGGCCAGTTCCATGTGCTCAAGGACATCAACCTGAACGTGCGCCAGGGCGAACGCATCGTGCTGTGCGGGCCGTCCGGCTCGGGCAAGTCCACCACCATCCGCTGCCTTAACCGCCTGGAAGAGCACCAGCAAGGGCGCATCGTGGTCGATGGCGTGGAACTGACCAACGACCTCAAGCAGATCGAGGCCATCCGCCGCGAGGTGGGCATGGTGTTCCAGCACTTCAACCTGTTCCCGCACCTGAGCATCCTGGAGAACTGCACCCTGGCGCCGATGTGGGTGCGCAAGATGCCACGGCGCAAGGCCGAGGAAATTGCCATGCACTACCTGGAGCGTGTGCGGATTCCGGAGCAGGCACACAAGTACCCTGGCCAATTGTCTGGCGGCCAGCAGCAGCGTGTGGCCATTGCCCGCGCGTTGTGCATGAAGCCCAAGATCATGCTGTTCGACGAGCCGACCTCGGCACTGGACCCGGAAATGGTCAAGGAAGTGCTCGATACCATGGTGGGCCTGGCCGAGGATGGCATGACCATGCTCTGCGTGACCCACGAAATGGGCTTTGCCCGTACCGTGGCGAACCGGGTTATCTTCATGGACAAGGGCGAGATTGTGGAGCAGGCCGCGCCGGATGACTTCTTCGACCGGCCGCGCAGTGATCGGACCAAGTTGTTCCTCAGCCAGATCCTGCATTGATGCTGTTTGGGCTGCGCGGCAGCCCTTCGCGGGCACGCCCGCTCCCACAGGTTTAGCGCTGGCTTTGGAGCCTGCGTAATTCCTGTGGGAGCGGGCGTGCCCGCGAAGGGCCGCAACGCGGCCCTGGGTTTATTTCTCTTCCTGGCTGGCAGCCGGCGCCGGTGGCGGCCGCAGCCCCACCTCGGCGATCAGCTTCAACTGCTGCCCGTTGCGCATCACCTCGATGGTGATCTTCTCGTTGGGCTTGATCCGCGCTACCTGGTTCATCGACTTGCGCCCGTCGCCGGCCGGCTCGCCATTGATGCTCAAGATCACGTCACCCAGATGCAACCCGGCCTTGGCCGCTGGCCCTTCGCGGAAGATACCCGCCACCACGATGCCTGGGCGGTCCTTCATGCCGAACGATTCTGCCAGCTCCTGGCTCAGTGGCTGCACTTCGATACCCAGCCAGCCACGGATCACCTGGCCGTGTTCGACGATCGACTTCATCACCTCCAGTGCCAGTTTTACCGGGATGGCGAAGCCGATGCCCTGCGAGCCACCGGACTTGGAGAAGATCGCGGTATTGATGCCGATCAGGTTGCCATTGGCATCCACCAGTGCACCACCGGAGTTGCCCGGGTTGATCGCCGCGTCGGTCTGGATGAAGTCTTCGTAGTTGTTCAGCCCCAGCTGGTTGCGGCCAGTGGCGCTGATGATGCCCATGGTCACAGTCTGGCCGACGCCGAACGGGTTGCCGATGGCCAGCGACACGTCGCCGATGTGAATAGTGTCGGAACGGCCGATGGTGATCGCCGGGAGGTTCTTCAAGTCGATCTTCAGCACCGCCAGGTCGGTTTCCGGGTCGCTGCCGATCACGCGGGCCAGGGTTTCGCGGCCATCCTTCAGGGCTACGACGATCTGGTCGGCGCCGCTGGTGACATGGTTGTTGGTCAGCAGGTAGCCCTCTGGGCTCATGATTACCGCCGAACCCAGGCTTGATTCCCAGCGGCGCTGTTTGGGCAGGTTATCGCCGAAGAAGCGGCGGAACTGCGGGTCTTCGAACAGCGGGTGGGCGCTTTTGTTCACCACCTTGGTGGTGTACAGGTTGGCCACCGCCGGGGCGGCCAGGGTCACGGCGTCGGCGTACGACACCGGGCCTTGCATGATCCGGGTAGTCTGTGGCGCTTGCTGCAGGTTGACGTCCTGGCTGGGCAGCCCGACCCATTGCGGAAAACGCTGGATGATCAGCATGGCGATCAGTATGCCGGTAAGCAGGGGCCAGCCGAAGTAACGCAAAGCCTTGAACATGAACGAATCCTGGAAAGAGCATGGGCCAGCGGCCTGGCAGTGGGGCATGAGCGCGCGCGATCATACACCGGTTCCCCCAGTGACAGCGACGGCCCATAATGGCCGGCATTATACGGGCGTTCGTCAGGCGTTGCGCCCGAGAAAAGCGCAGTTTTCGAGGAGATTTTCATGGCCGTCGCTCTAAACACCCTGGTCGAGGAAGCCGAGCGTTACCTGGGCAGCGCGAAGATCCAGGATTATTGCCCAAATGGCCTGCAGATCGAAGGCCGGCCGCAGGTCAGCCGTATTGTCAGTGGTGTTACCGCCAGCCAGGCATTGCTGGATGCCGCGGTCGAGGCCGAGGCCGATCTGGTGCTGGTGCACCATGGTTATTTCTGGAAGGGCGAGAACCCGTGCATCACCGGCATTCGCCAGCGTCGCCTGAAGACCTTGCTGAATAACGATATCAGCCTGTTGGCGTTCCACCTGCCCTTGGACGTGCACCCGGAAGTGGGCAACAATGTGCAGCTGGCGCGGCAACTGGAGATCACTGTCGAAGGGCCACTTGACCCGGAAAACCCCAAAGTGGTCGGCCTGGTCGGTTCGTTGGCCGAGTCGATGACCGCGCGCGATTTTGCCCGGCGGGTGCAAGAGGTGCTGGGGCGTGAGCCGTTGCTGGTCGAAGGCGATCAGATGATCCGCCGGGTGGGCTGGTGCACCGGCGGCGGGCAGGGCTATATCGACACGGCGATTGCCGCCGGGGTCGATCTGTACCTGACCGGCGAGGCGTCCGAGCAGACCTACCACAGTGCGCGCGAGAATGGCGTCAGCTTCATTGCTGCCGGGCACCATGCCACTGAGCGCTACGGGGTGCAGGCACTGGGCGATTACCTGGCACGACGGTTTGCCGTGGAGCACCTGTTCATCGATTGCCCGAATCCCATCTGAAGGCGGTGTCGCCCCCTTCGCGGGTGAACCCGCTCCTACGCGCGGGCCTCGTAGGAGCGGGTTCACCCGCGAAGAGGCCGGCCCTGCCAGCCCAAACCCCCAGTCATATCGTTAGACTTTTTCGATCTAGCCAGCCTCCTAAATAGAAGCAGCTGCTGTGATAAAGTGGCTCGCTCGAACACGGCCCGCAGGCCGTCCATAAGATCGTTTTTCGTGAGTAGCCATGGTCGACAAACTGACGCACTTGAAACAGCTGGAGGCGGAGAGCATCCACATCATCCGCGAGGTGGCCGCCGAGTTCGACAACCCGGTGATGCTGTACTCGATCGGCAAGGACTCCGCCGTGATGCTGCACCTGGCGCGCAAGGCCTTCTTCCCGGGCAAGCTGCCGTTCCCGGTGATGCACGTCGACACCCAGTGGAAATTCCAGGAGATGTACAGCTTCCGCGACAAGATGGTCGAGGAAATGGGCCTGGAGCTGATCACCCACGTCAACCCCGAGGGTGTGGCGCAAGGTATCAACCCGTTCACCCATGGCAGTTCCAAGCACACCGACATCATGAAGACCCAAGGCCTGAAGCAGGCGCTGGACAAGCATGGTTTCGACGCTGCCTTCGGTGGTGCGCGCCGCGACGAAGAGAAGTCGCGGGCCAAGGAGCGTGTGTATTCGTTCCGTGACAGCAAGCACCGCTGGGACCCGAAGAACCAGCGCCCCGAGCTGTGGAACGTGTACAACGGGAAGGTCAACAAGGGCGAGTCGATCCGCGTCTTCCCGCTGTCGAACTGGACCGAACTGGACATCTGGCAGTACATCTACCTTGAAGGTATCCCGATCGTGCCGCTGTACTTCGCCGCCGAGCGTGAAGTCATCGAGAAGAACGGCACCCTGATCATGATCGACGACGAGCGCATCCTCGAGCACCTCTCCGAGGAAGAAAAAGCCCGCATCGTCAAGAAGAAGGTGCGTTTCCGTACCCTCGGCTGCTACCCGCTGACGGGCGCTGTCGAGTCGGAAGCCGAGACGCTCACCGACATCATTCAGGAAATGCTCCTGACGCGCACTTCCGAGCGCCAGGGCCGGGTCATCGACCACGATGGCGCCGGTTCCATGGAAGACAAAAAACGTCAGGGCTACTTCTAATTTTCAGGGTTACTCCATGTCGCACCAATCCGATTTGATCAGCGAAGATATCCTCGCTTATCTGGCTCAGCACGAGCGTAAAGAACTGCTGCGTTTCCTCACCTGCGGCAACGTGGATGACGGCAAGAGCACCCTGATCGGGCGCCTGCTGCACGACTCCAAGATGATCTACGAGGACCACCTCGAGGCCATCACCCGCGATTCGAAGAAAGTCGGCACCACCGGCGAAGAAGTCGACCTGGCACTGCTGGTAGATGGCCTGCAGGCCGAGCGCGAGCAGGGCATCACCATCGATGTCGCCTACCGCTACTTCTCCACCGCCAAGCGCAAGTTCATCATCGCCGACACCCCGGGCCATGAGCAGTACACCCGCAACATGGCCACCGGTGCGTCCACATGCGACCTGGCGATCATCCTGGTCGATGCCCGCTACGGCGTGCAGACCCAGACCCGTCGCCACAGCTACATCGCGTCGTTGCTGGGCATCAAGCACATCGTGGTCGCGGTCAACAAGATGGACCTGAAGGGCTTCGATGAAGGCGTCTTCGAGTCGATCAAGGCCGACTACCTGAAGTTTGCCGAAGCCATCAACCTGACCCCGAGCAGCCTGCACTTCGTGCCGATGTCGGCGCTCAAGGGTGACAACGTGGTCAACCACAGCGAGCAATCGCCGTGGTACGCCGGCCCGACGCTGATGGAAATCCTCGAAACCGTCGAGGTTTCGGCCGACCGCAACTTCACCGACCTGCGTTTCCCGGTGCAGTACGTCAACCGTCCCAACCTGAACTTCCGCGGCTTCGCGGGCACCATCGCCAGTGGCGTAGTGCACAAAGGTGACGAGATTGTCGTGCTGCCGTCGGGCAAGAGCAGCCGGGTCAAGTCCATCGTCACTTACGAAGGTGAACTGGAAAACGCCGGCCCAGGCCAGGCCGTGACCCTGACCATGGAAGACGAGATCGACATCTCCCGTGGCGACCTGCTGGTACATGCCGACAACGTGCCGCCGGTCACCGACCAGTTCGACGCCATGCTGGTGTGGATGGCCGAGGAGCCGATGCTCCCGGGCAAGAAATACGACATCAAGCGTGCCACCAGCTACGTGCCAGGTTCGATTGCCAGCATCACCCACAAGGTCGATGTGAACACCCTGGAGCAGGGCGCTGCCAGCGCGCTGCAACTGAACGAGATCGGCCGCGTCAAGGTAGCCCTGGACACCTCGATCGCCCTCGACGGTTACGACAGCAACCGCACCACCGGTGCGTTCATCGTCATCGACCGCCTGACCAACGGCACCGTTGGCGCCGGCATGATCATCGCCCCGCCCGTGTTGCCACACGGCAGCACCGGCCATCATGGCAAGCAGGCCCACGTGTCCACCGAAGAGCGCGCCCTGCGCTTCGGCCAGCAGCCAGCCACCGTGCTGTTCAGCGGACTGTCGGGTGCTGGCAAGAGCACCTTGGCCTATGCCGTTGAGCGCAAGCTGTTCGATATGGGCCGTGCGGTGTACGTGCTCGATGGCCAGAACCTGCGTCACGACCTGAACAAGGGCCTGCCACAGGACCGCGCTGGCCGTACCGAGAACTGGCGCCGCGCCGCCCATGTGGCGCGCCAGTTCAACGAAGCCGGCATGCTGACCCTGGCTGCGTTCGTGGCCCCGGATGCTGAAGGCCGCGAACAGGCCAAGGCACTGATCGGCAAGGAACGCCTGGTGACCGTTTACGTCCAGGCCTCGCCGCTGGTTTGCCGCGAGCGTGACCCGCAAGGCCTTTACGCTGCCGGTGGCGACAACATCCCGGGTGAAAGCTTCCCGTTCGATGTGCCGCTGGATGCTGATCTTGTGATCGACACCCAGGCCACCAGCGTGGACGAGGGCGTGAAACAGGTGCTGGACGTGCTGCGTCAGCGTGGCGCGATCTAAGCGCTAGCCTGCAAGGAAAACCCCGCTTCGGCGGGGTTTTTTATTTGTGTTTTCCACAGGCTGGCGTGGGTTCTGAGCTGGCTTTTGTCGCGTTCTGATCCCTGAACAGTGGTAGCCCCCACGACTTTCTCCACTTCACGATGAGTGCCATTACTTTTTCGGCATTGCCATCCTCTTCGTTGCTTGGGTAAAAGACCAGGTCCGAACCGTCGGGATACGCCACAAATTCGATGAATGGCTCCAGCAGCCGTTCCTGCCAGTCTGGAGAACCTGTCGCCTGTATCAATTCTTCGACAATCGAATGGAACTGCGCGTATGAATAGTCTGCAAGGCAGTGCTTTTCACTGATCACCGTGGCGACTCCGATGATAGTGAATACTGCATGGCGCTCATGATCCGCAGGTTTTCAGGGTCGTACATCAGCCCACCCAATTGGGTTAGGCTCAGATGGACAATCTGCACCCCGCGTGAGCGGGGTGTCGGATTCATTCTGGTTTGAATCCTGGCTTGCCGTTGGCTGCACGCCACTCTTTTATTATGCGTAGAATTTCTTCAGGTGTATCAAGGCCGCCTGCCTCAGGCCAATATATTAGGTCTGAGCCGTTGGGGTGTTCGCTCAAAGCCTTGAATACCATGATTTGTGCATCAAGCTCTTGATCGCTTACGTTGTCTGGTGGGTTGATTATTGATTTGATAAAATTCAAGAATTCAAGTTCTGTATATTCGGAGATCGTGCTTTTTTGAGTCATTTGGAGGCTCCGTAGTGGATGTCGTGATGCGCCGCTGGCGTGACTACTCTTAAGTTGTCTACGTCGTATACAGCTCCATTTTCGGAAATTGGAATCACGTGGTGGAGTATGAAGGTTGCGTGACCTTTGTGGTGATCTTTGTCGCGCGCTTTGGGCGCGCGCCCTTTGGCGATGAGAATTTTGTTTGCATCATTGAACTGGCTAGAAAACTCTTGTGTATCTGATATCGCCTTCCAGAATGCGGTTCTAAATGCATCGAAATCTCCAAACTCTCTTCCCCTCAGCGCACTTGCAATTTGTGTCGGGATTTTTGCTCCGGTCTCCCTGGTTATGTCCCCAAGCCAGATACCATCGATCTGCGCGCCTGAGCCCGTGGCAATACCCGGCTCATATCTCGGGCTCTTGAACACCACCAGAATAGGTGGTAAACCCGAGTCCATGGGGAAGGTGATGATCAGTCGTTCCTGGTCCAGCAGATCGAGTGCGGGGTAACCCTCCTGTTCGGAAATGACAGGGTCCAGGCTGCTGCCCGTGTAAACAACGGTGCCGGGTGGGACTTGCGGCAAGCTGGTGGAGCTTCCGCCTTCACCACCCGGCGCGTTGGCCGGTGTCCAAGTCAGAATCCGCTGCGGATTTTCCAGTGCAAGGCTGTAGACCAGACGTTCAGTGTCGAATGTCGCCGTGCGCACCGGTACTGGCCTGCCCCCAGGCACCACATACAGGTCCAGGCCGTTGTCATGCTCGGCGCCTGCCAACAAATAGGGTAAGTCGATGCTGGCTGATGACAGAGCCAAGGCTGAAAGGTCCGGCCCGCCGGGCGGCGTAAGGCTGGCTAGTGGGGTGCTGATCAGGTACCTGCGCTCACTGTTACCCAGCGTTGATGGCCAGGCCATCGCGAGGGTACCTACCGCAAGCGAGGAGATGGTAGTCGCAACGAGGCGGGTAATCGCCGCTGTGATCGCTTCGCTCAAAGCCTTATAAGACGTTTCGGCCACCGCGAATGTTGCTGTACCAATCGGGATTACGGCTGGCGTCGATCCCGATAAACGCGCTTCATTGATATAGGAGATATTACGCCGCAGCGTCTCTTGCCTTTGCCGCTCGGCTTCTGCAGCCAAGCGCTCGGCTTCGGCCTGCTGGCGTGCAGCTTCTTCCTGTGCAGCAAGTTGGGTCTGGAGGTTTTCCACCTCAGCGGCGCGCTGCATCAGGTTTTGCGTGGCACCTGCATATACGCCCAAAAACCTGATCGATTCGGTTAGCGCGAGTGCCAGATGGTATTCCTGCCAGCGCGGACCAGCCCTTCAAGTTGGGGCTTCGACAGGGGCCCGCTGATTCGGGGTTGTAATCAGAGTGTTGCGGAATTTGTGATTGCTTGGCCTGCACCAAGGCAGCCGCGGTTGCCAGGTAGGCACTGAAGGTCTGGGCAAGCGTAAGCGCGTCGTCGATTACGGTTTGCCCCAGTTCATGCTGAAGAACATTGGGTAAACAATCGAAGTGTATTTGCCGCTCTGTGTGAATCTGCGCCGTTCTGCGCGAAATCATTTTCGACAGATCTGGAGGTTGGTGGCTGAGCTCCTCCTGATCTACTTGGTCTGCCAGCCCTTGAAGTTCGTCTGCCAGTGCCTGGTGTTTCTGAGCTTCCAGATGTAGGCGGTATGCGCCATCCCAAGACTTCTCCAGCCTCGTGGCCCATTCAATACCTAACTCTTCGCCCGTTGTGGCAGCGAAGAAACCCGGGTCCAAAAACCGGCTCATCATTGAGTCGCCGCGCTTGTAGAATGCGGGTACGCCAAAGTAGCTGTTGGCGTCGGGCAAAATTTGTAAATAATTCTCTCGAAGCTGACTGATTCGCGATGATAGGATTTGCTGTTCTGCTGTGCGTGGTGGTACCCCGCCATTTGTACTGTTCGCCTCAGCTTTGATCTGGGCTTTCAATGCATTGATGGTTTCAGGGAGCTGGTTTATTTCGTGAGCATACTTATCTGAAGAGCCCTTCTCGATGCCTTGAAATTCTTCTGTCAGCACCCTGCGCGTGGAAATAACCCTGGCAATATCGGGTTTGGTAGGGCTGGTGCCCGGCGGGATGCCTTCGCTAAATCCCCATCCCCCGCTACCTGGGCCACCTCCACCATTACCGATTAACCGTAGTTCAGCGCCGGTGGGGGCCTGCGCATTAATAAATAAAGCCTCGTTAAGATAATACGTGTTGTCCCGTGCCATGTAGGTTCTCCTGATCACTACATGGGCTAGGTTTACGTATATCGAATTTGCGGTATGTCAGCTGCAGCCTGTCAATCAGTAGGAAGCTTCGTGTTGCTCGGAAAGATCCGTCTCAGATATGTTTCTCCGACACCGGTATCACCCGTCTTTCCTTCACCGCTTTGTACGAAAAACTCGAATAGATCTCCTTCACCCCCGGCAACCGCTGCAGCACCTCCCGGGTAAATTCCCCAAACGACTCTAGGTCCCGTGCCAGGATCTCCAGCAGAAAGTCATAGCGGCCGGAGATGTTGTGGCAGGCGACGATCTCGGGGATTTCCATAAGCCGCTGTTCGAACGCCAGCGCCATGTCCTTGGTGTGCGAGTCCATCATGATGCTGACGAACGCGGTCACGCCAAACCCCAGCGACTTGGGCGAGAGGATGGCTTGGTAGCCGGTGATGTAGCCGTTTTCCTCCAGTAACTTGACCCGTCGCCAGCAGGGCGAGGTGGTCAGTGCCACCTGGTCGGCGAGTTCGGCAACGGTGAGACGGGCATTGTCCTGCAAGGCGGCGAGCAGGGCGCGGTCGGTGCGGTCGAGGCTTGAAGGCATTTTTTGCCCTCCTGGTCCGTTGATTATTGTTTTTGTTCCAGCAAGCACGTGTATGCGTAGGCTATTTTGGAAAAAATCGGGCAGCTCGGTGGCATAAGCTTATAGCAAACCACAAGAGGCTGTTGCCATGCGCGACTCCCACCACAACACCGGTTTTTCCACGCGGGCCATTCATCATGGCTATGACCCGCTTTCCCATGGTGGCGCCCTGGTGCCACCGGTGTACCAGACGGCTACCTATGCCTTCCCCACTGTCGAATACGGTGCTGCCTGCTTCGCCGGGGAGGAGCCTGGGCATTTCTACAGCCGCATTTCCAACCCCACGCTGGCCTTGCTGGAGCAGCGCATGGCGTCGCTGGAGGGCGGTGAAGCGGGGTTGGCGTTGGCCTCGGGGATGGGCGCGATTACCTCAACCCTCTGGACCCTGCTCAGGCCTGGCGATGAGCTGATTGTCGGGCGCACCCTGTATGGCTGTACCTTCGCTTTTCTGCATCACGGTATTGGTGAGTTCGGGGTGAAAGTTCGCCATGTCGATCTCAACGATGCCAAGGCTCTTAAAGCGGCGATCAACAGCAAAACACGGATGATCTACTTCGAAACACCGGCCAACCCCAACATGCAACTTGTGGATATCGCGGCGGTTGTGGAGGCGGTGCGGGGGCATGATGTGCATGTGGTGGTCGATAACACCTACTGTACGCCGTACCTGCAGCGGCCACTGGAGCTGGGGGCGGACCTGGTGGTGCACTCGGCAACCAAGTACCTCAGTGGGCATGGTGATATCACTGCCGGGTTGGTGGTGGGGTGCAAGGCGTTGGTAGACCGTATCCGCCTGGAAGGGCTGAAGGATATGACCGGCGCGGTGCTGTCACCGCATGACGCGGCGTTGCTGATGCGCGGTATCAAGACCCTGGCCCTGCGCATGGACCGGCATTGCGCCAATGCCCAGCAGGTGGCTGAGTTTCTCGCTCGGCAGCCGCAGGTGGAATTGATTCATTACCCGGGGCTACCGTCTTTTGCCCAGTACGCGTTGGCCCAGCGACAGATGCGTTTGCCTGGCGGGATGATTGCCTTTGAGCTCAAGGGTGGCATTGAGGCGGGGCGGCGCTTCATGAATGCGCTGCAGCTCTTTGCCCGGGCGGTGAGCCTGGGGGATGCCGAGTCGCTGGCGCAGCACCCGGCGAGCATGACGCATTCCAGCTATACGCCGCAGGAGCGGGCGCATCACGGGATATCGGAGGGGTTGGTGCGTCTGTCGGTGGGGCTGGAGGATGTGGAGGACCTGCTGGCAGATGTCGAACAGGCATTGCAGGCCTGCTGTTAGGTTGTCTGCACCGGCCCCTTCGCGGGCACGCCCGCTCCCACAGGTATTCCACAAGTTTCACATGCTGTGGTGTACCTGTGGGAGCGGGCGTGCCCGCGAAGGGGCCAGTGAATCCAGCCCACAAAAAAGGCCTCTTGCGAGGCCTTTTGCATCTTCAGCAGATCAACGCTTGAGCCCGTAGCTTTCGTCGAGCATGCCCGGCGAGTTAGGCGCTTTCGGTGCATAGTCGCGCGGCACTTCGGCGGTGTCTTTAGGTGGGGTCAGGCGGTCACGCGGGCCTTGCGGTGCATCGGAGTGCAGCGCAGCCAGCAGGCGTTGGCGGGTGACGTCATCGAGGGCCAGGCTGTTGGCGCCTTCAGCCAGGTGATCCTGTACGTCCTGATAGCTCTGGGTCAGTTTCTTGACCAGCATGGCGGTGCTGTTGAAGTGGGTGACCACTTCGTTCTGGTAGCTGTCGAAGCGCTTCTGGATGTCATCCAGTTGACGTTGGGTGTTGCTCGGGGCCGCATTGGGCAGCAGGCGGGCAACAATGAAACCGACTGCCACACCGATGACCAGGGCCAGGGTTGGCAACAACCAAACAAGGAGCGAGAGTTCCACGAGTCCTTCCTCTATAAACGGCTTTGCTTTACGTTAACGGCTCAGACCTGCGCTGTATACCGCGAGCGATCGCAAATCAGAACAGAATTTCACACCTAGACGAATCGACCCTTCCCGAGGTCACGGAGTAGTGCCTTGCTTGTCCGCGAAACCCCCTTGTTCATCGATGGCCCCAGCGGCCAGCTGGAAGCCTTGCACCTGGACGTGGCCAATGCCCGTGGCGCGGTGCTGATCTGCCACCCCAACCCGGTCCAGGGCGGCACCATGCTCAACAAGGTGGTCTCGACCCTGCAGCGCACCGCACGTGATGCCGGCTATGTGACCCTGCGTTTCAACTACCGTGGCGTCGGCCAGAGCGCCGGCAGCCACGACATGGGCGCTGGCGAAGTGGCCGATGCCGAGGCCGCAGCAGCATGGCTGCGTGCCAGGCACCCCGGGCTACCGCTGGTGCTGATGGGCTTTTCGTTCGGTGGTTTCGTTGCCACCAGCCTGGCCGGGCGCCTTGAAACTGCCGGCGTCGAGTTGCAGCACCTGTTCATGATCGCCCCGGCAGTCATGCGCCTGACCGCCGAATTTCCGCTGCCGCAGCGCTGCCCGATCACCGTGGTGCAGCCGGACGCCGACGAAGTCGTCGCGCCGCAGCTGGTTTACGAATGGTCCGACAGCCTGCCGCGTCCCCATGAGCTGCTGAAAGTGGCAGAATGCGGACACTTCTTCCATGGCAAGCTGACCGATCTGAAGGATCTGCTGCTGCCGCGCCTTTCGAACTGAGCCAAGCCTGAATAAGCGAACACCCATGACCACGCGCATTCTTACCGGTATCACCACCACCGGCACTCCGCACCTGGGCAACTACGCCGGCGCCATCCGCCCGGCGATCCGTGCCAGCCAGCAGCCCGGTGTCGACTCGTTCTACTTCCTGGCCGACTACCACGCCCTGATCAAGTGCGACGACCCGCTGCGCATCCAGCGCTCGCGCCTGGAAATCGCCGCCACCTGGCTGGCCGGTGGCCTGGACCCGGACAAGGTGACCTTCTATCGCCAGTCCGACATCCCGGAAATCCCCGAGCTGACCTGGCTGCTGACCTGCGTTGCCGCCAAAGGCCTGCTGAACCGCGCGCATGCCTACAAGGCCTCGGTGGACAAGAACGTCGAGAACGGTGAAGACCCGGACGCCGGCGTGACCATGGGCTTGTTCAGCTACCCGGTGCTGATGGCCGCCGATATCCTGATGTTCAACGCCAACAAGGTGCCGGTCGGTCGTGACCAGATCCAGCACGTGGAAATGGCCCGCGATATCGGCCAGCGCTTCAATCACCTGTTCGGCCAGGGCAAGGACTTCTTCGCCTTGCCGGAGGCTGTGATCGAGGAAAGCGTGGCGACCCTGCCGGGCCTGGACGGGCGCAAGATGTCCAAGAGCTATGACAACACCATCCCGTTGTTCACCAGCGCCAAGGACATGAAAGACGCCATCTCGCGCATCGTCACCGATTCGCGCGCGCCAGGTGAGGCGAAAGACCCGGACAACGCGCACCTGTTCACCCTGTATCAGGCCTTCTCCACGCCTGAACAATGCGCCGGTTTCCGCGAAGAGCTGCTGCAGGGCCTGGGCTGGGGCGATGCCAAGCAGCGCCTGTTCCAGCTGCTGGACGGCCAGCTGGCCGAGAAGCGCGAGTACTATCACCAGTTGATCGCCCGGCCGGCGGACCTGGAAGACATCCTGCTGGCTGGCGCCGCCAAGGCCCGCAAGATCGCCACGCCGTTCCTCGAGCAGCTGCGCGAGGCCGTTGGCCTGCGTTCATTCCGCAGCAGCGTGCAGGCCACCGCCGAAGTGAAGAAAAAAGCCACCAAGAGCGCGCGTTTTGTCAGCTTCCGTGATGAAGACGGCAGCTTCCGCTTCCGCCTGCTGGCCGCTGACGGCGAGCAACTGCTGTTGTCGCGCAGCTTCGCCGACGGCAAGAGTGCCGGCGCCGTGAGCAAGCAGCTGCAGCAAGGTGGCGAGGTTGATGTGCGCGTCGAAGGCCTGAGTTTCGGCCTGTGGCTCAATGGCGAGCAGGTCGCCGACGGGCCGCAGTTCGACAGCGCCGAAGCCCGTGATGCGGCCATTCAGAGCCTGAACGAAGCCTTGGCGCCACAGCAGGACTGAGGCTGCCAAACGGTGGGAGTAACTGTCTTGCTCAATTTCTGAAAGCTGGCGCGATCCGTGTGGGAGCGGGCATGCCCGCGAAACAGGCGCCGCAGTGCATGGCACCGGCTTTGCCGGTGTTCGCGGGCACGCCCGCTCCCACAGACTGATTGCCATTAAGCGGGCCTGTCGCTACAGTGACGGCCCGTTTTTTGTTGCCTCGCTAACGAATCATGACTCCCTTAGAACGCTATCAAGCAGATCTGAAACGTCCCGACTTCTTCCATGACGCGGCGCAGGAAACTGCGGTGCGTCACCTCCAGCGCCTGTACGACGACCTGGTGCACGCGCAGAACAACAAGCCGGGCGTGTTCGGCAAGCTGTTCGGCAAGAAGGAGCAGACTCCGGTCAAGGGCCTGTACTTCTGGGGTGGGGTGGGGCGAGGCAAGACCTACCTGGTTGATACCTTCTACGAAGCGCTGCCGTTCAAGCAGAAGATGCGTACGCACTTCCACCGCTTCATGAAGCGTGTGCACGAGGAGATGAAAACCCTCAAGGGCGAGAAGAACCCGCTGACCATCATTGCCAGGCGCTTCAGCGAAGAAGCCAAGGTGATCTGCTTCGACGAATTCTTCGTGTCGGACATTACCGACGCCATGATCCTCGGCACCTTGATGGAAGAGCTGTTCAAGAATGGCGTGTCGCTGGTGGCCACCTCCAACATCGTGCCGGACGGCCTGTACAAGGACGGCCTGCAGCGTGCGCGCTTCCTGCCGGCCATCGCCATGATCAAGCAGTACACCGACGTGGTGAACGTCGATAGTGGGGTCGACTACCGCCTGCGTCACCTGGAGCAGGCCGAACTGTTCCACTTCCCGCTCGATGACGCGGCGCACCAGAGCATGCGCGCCAGCTTCAAGGCGCTCACCCCTGAGTGCACCCAGGCGATCGAGAACGACGTGCTGATGATCGAGAACCGCCCGATCAATGCCCTGCGTACTTGCGACGACGTCGCCTGGTTCGACTTCCGCGACCTGTGCGACGGGCCGCGCAGCCAGAACGACTACATTGAGTTGGGCAAGATCTTCCACGCCGTATTGCTCAGCAACGTGGAGCAGATGGGCGTCACCACCGACGACATCGCCCGCCGCTTCATCAACATGGTGGACGAGTTCTACGATCGCAACGTCAAGCTGATCATCTCGGCCGAGGTGGAGTTGAAGGACCTGTATACCGGTGGGCGTCTGAGCTTCGAGTTCCAGCGTACCCTGAGCCGGTTGCTGGAGATGCAGTCGCACGAATTCCTGGCGCGCGCGCACAAGCCCTGACGCCAGCGGCAAGCTTCAGGCGGCAAGGAAAATTCAGGGCAATGCGCGATCCGCTCTGGTTTTTCCTTGTCGCTTCAAGCTCGAAACCTGCCGCACTGGAAGCCTTTCAGGCTTCCTGCATGAACTGCTGCCGATACTGGTTCGGCGACAACTCGGTGTGCTGGCGGAACAGCCGCGCAAAGAAACTGGCATCGTCATAGCCCACCTCGTAACTGATGGTCTTGATGCTCTTGCGCGTACTCGACAACAACCCCTTGGCTGTCTCGATGCGTAACCGTTGCAGGTAGTGCAGCGGCTTGTCACCTGTTGCGCCCTGGAAGCGGCGCATGAAGTTGCGGATGCTCATGCCGTGGTTGCGGGCCACATCCTCGAAGCGGAACTTGTCGGCGAAGTGCTCCTCCAGCCAGTGCTGGATCTGCAGGATGATCAGGTCCTGGTGCAGCTTCTGCCCGCCAAAGCCCATGCGCCCTGGGGTGTAGTTGCGTTGCACTTCGTAAAGGATATCGCGGGACACCGCACGGGCCACGTTGGCACCGCAGAAGCGTTCGATCAGGTAGATGTACAGGTCGCAGGCTGAAGTTGCACCGCCGGCGCAATAGATATTGTCGGCATCGGTCAGGTGCTTGTCCTGGTTCAGGCGGATCTGCGGGAAGCGTTCGGCAAAGCTGTTGAAGAAGCGCCAGTAGGTGGTCGCCTCCTTGCCATCGAGCAGGCCGGATTCGGCCAGCCAGAACACACCACTGGCCTCGGCGCACAGCACCGCGCCACGCGCGTGCTGTTCACGCAGCCACGGCAGCACCTGTGGATAACGTTGCAGCAGGTTGTCGAAATCATCCCAGAAGGCAGGGAGGATGATTACATCAGCGTCGTCCAGGCCGCCGTCAACCGGTAACTGCACATTGCTGAAGCTGTCCACGGGCTGGCTGTCGGGGCTCACCAGACGGATTTCGAACATGGGCTGCAAGCCCAGGCCCAGCTGCTTGCTGTAGCGCAGGCTGGCGAGGTGGAAGAAGTCCTTGGCCTGCATCAAGGTCGAAGCGAACACCTTGTCAATGGCCAGGATGCTGACGCGCCGCAGCGACGCTGAGGGTTGGGTAAACATCATTGTCATTGTTCTTATAGGGTAGAGTGGTCAATCACCGGCTGGATCGTCTTATTTTTTGGCGATTGTGTCTACCCCATGTAACAGCGGCGCGAAGCGGGGCGCAGTGTTTGGCTCAAGGCGCCGGGTTGGGCTGCTCCTGATGAATGGCTTCGATCGCTGTCAGCAGATCGGCGCTCAGGTTCAGTTCAAGGCTGGCCAGGTTGCTGTCCAGTTGCTGCAGGCTGGTGGCGCCAATGATATTGCTGGTCACGAACGGCTGTCGGGTGACGAACGCCAGGGCCATTTGCGCCGGGTCCAGGCCGTGCTCGCGGGCCAACTGCACGTAGCGGCTACAGGCCGCCACGGTCTGTGGGTTGGAGTAACGGGCAAAGCGGCTGAACAGGGTCAGGCGTGCATTGTCTGGCCGTGCGCCGTTCTCGTACTTGCCCGAGAGCATGCCGAAGGCCAGCGGCGAATAGGCCAGCAGGCCACATTGCTCGCGTATGGCCACTTCTGCCAGGCCCACCTCGAAGCTGCGGTTGAGCAGGTTGTACGGGTTCTGGATCGATACCGCCCGTGGCCAGCCCCGGCTCTCGGCCAGTTGCAGGAACTTCATGGTGCCCCACGGCGTTTCGTTGGACAGGCCGATGTGGCGGATCTTGCCCGCACGCACCTGCTCGTCGAGCACTTCGAGGGTTTCTTCCAGTGGGGTGAAGTGATCCTGCGGCAGGTGCTGGTAGCCCAGCTTGCCGAAGAAGTTGGTGCTGCGCTCTGGCCAGTGCAGCTGGTACAGGTCGATACGGTCGGTCTGCAGGCGCTTGAGGCTTTCGTCCAGCGCCGCGACGATGTGCTGACGGTTGTGCTTGAGCTGCCCGTCGCGGATATGGCTGATGCCGTTGCCCGGGCCTGCCACCTTGCTGGCCAGGATCCACGCGTCGCGGTCGCCATGGTCACGGAACCAGTTGCCGATGATGCGCTCGGTGGCCGCGTAGGTCTCCGGGCGGGGAGGGACCGGGTACATCTCGGCGGTGTCGATGAAGTTGACCCCGGCAGCCTTGGCCCGGGCAATCTGTTCGTAGGCCTCGGCCTGGATGTTCTGCTCGCCCCAGGTCATGGTGCCCAGGCACAGGGCGCTGACGTTGAGGTCGGTACGGCCGAGCTGGCGGTATTCCATCGGTTATTCACTCCTTGGCAATAGAAGCCAATCAAAGCAGGTTGAAATTTTTCGCGCAATCTGGATAATTCAGCCCCTCTCCGCGTGGCGGAAGTGATGCACCATCACGCAGGAAGAACCCCGTCGAACATTGGCGTGCCCGACCCGAGCCCCCAAAAGCGTCTGTGTTCGGCTGCGCGCTTGCCCTTGGCAAGCTGTGCACTATCCAGTAAGATTCGCCGTCTATTTTTCGCTGGGCGGCCTCTGAGGCTTTAGAGAATGAAAACTTTTACTGCTAAACCGGAAACAGTAAAGCGCGAGTGGTTCGTAGTCGACGCCGCTGGCCAGACCCTGGGTCGTCTGGCTACCGAAATCGCTACCCGTCTGCGTGGCAAACACAAACCAGAATACACCCCTCACGTTGACACCGGCGACTACATCGTCGTTATCAACGCCGAGCAGGTTCGTGTGACTGGTGCCAAGTCTTCCGACAAAATGTACTACTCCCACTCCGGTTTCCCAGGCGGTATCAAGGAAATCAACTTCGAGAAGTTGATCGCCAAGGCCCCTGAGCGTGTTATCGAAACTGCGGTCAAAGGCATGCTGCCTAAGAACCCGCTGGGTCGCGACATGTACCGCAAGCTGAAAGTGTACGCGGGTGCTGCTCACCCTCACACTGCTCAGCAGCCTCAAGAACTGAAGATCTAACGGGATAGTTCATTATGTCGGCGACTCAAAATTACGGCACTGGCCGTCGCAAGACCGCAACCGCTCGCGTATTCCTGCGTCCGGGTACTGGTAACATTTCCATCAACAACCGTTCTCTGGACGTGTTCTTCGGTCGCGAAACCGCTCGCATGGTTGTTCGCCAGCCGCTCGAGCTGACTGAATCCGTTGAGAAATTCGACATCTACGTCACCGTTTCCGGTGGTGGTGTCAGCGGTCAGGCCGGTGCGATCCGTCACGGTATCACCCGCGCTCTGATGGAATACGACGAAACCCTGCGTGGCGCTCTGCGTCGTGCTGGTTACGTCACCCGCGACGCTCGTGAAGTTGAGCGTAAGAAAGTGGGTCTGCGTAAAGCGCGTAAGCGTCCTCAGTACTCCAAGCGTTAATACCGCTTCGGCAGTCGAAAAAAGCCCG
Source organism: Pseudomonas sp. GW823-FHT05G12 (assembly GCF_058795575.1). Classification (NCBI taxonomy): domain Bacteria; kingdom Pseudomonadati; phylum Pseudomonadota; class Gammaproteobacteria; order Pseudomonadales; family Pseudomonadaceae; genus Pseudomonas; species Pseudomonas sp. GW823-FHT05G12. Next base: position 5,001,895 of record NZ_CM179501.1, on the reverse strand, counting down.
GTTCCTTGGAACCGGGCTTTTTTTTTAGCCTTGAACTAACCTGTCAGCAGTCAGTGGCCGCTTGTCGCATAGACGTAGATCAAGCAAAGCGTGGGTTGTCGCCCTTGCCGGGGTAATCACCTTGTCAGTGTGTGGATTTGTTTCTTACCATGACGGCCAATTTTTAGTGCCATTGACACAACCTAAGTACAGGCCAGGTCCAACTGGCCAAGCAAGCTGATGGGAGAGGACTGAATGAGCAATGACGGCGTCAACGCAGGCCGGCGCCGCTTCCTCGTAGCCGCGACATCCGTGGTCGGGGCGGCGGGGGCAGTGGGGGCTGCGGTACCGTTCGTGGGGTCATGGTTTCCCAGTGCCAAGGCGAAAGCCGCGGGTGCACCGGTGAAGGTCAACATCGCCAAGGTCGAGGCAGGGCAGCAGATGGTGGCCGAGTGGCGTGGCCAGCCCGTATTCATCGTGCGGCGAACGGAGGAAATCCTTGGCAATCTGAAAAAAATCACGGGTGACCTGTCCGACCCCGAGTCCAAGGCCTCGGTACAGCCAGCGTACGTCGACCCTGAGGTTCGCTCGATCAAGCCGGAAATTCTCATTCTCGTCGGCCTGTGCACGCACCTGGGCTGCTCGCCCACCTTCCGGCCAGAAGTGGCGCCCGCCGACCTTGGGCCGAAATGGGTGGGTGGTTACTTCTGCCCGTGCCACGGCTCTCACTATGACCTGGCTGGTCGTGTCTACAAGTCCCAGCCGGCGCCTCTCAACCTGCCCGTGCCACCGCACTCTTATGAGTCGGACGAGATCATCGTCATTGGCGTCGACCAGGAGAACGCATGATGAGCAAGTTCATGGACTGGATTGATGCTCGCTTCCCCGCCACCAAGATGTGGGAAGACCACCTCAGCAAGTATTACGCACCCAAGAACTTCAACTTCCTGTACTTCTTCGGCTCCCTGGCATTGCTGGTGCTGGTCAACCAGATCGTGACCGGCGTGTGGCTGACCATGAGCTTCACGCCCTCGGCGGAAGAGGCGTTCGCCTCGGTCGAGTACATCATGCGTGACGTGGAATACGGCTGGATCCTGCGCTACCTGCACTCCACGGGGGCGTCAGCGTTCTTCATCGTGGTCTACCTGCACATGTTCCGCGGCCTGCTCTATGGCTCCTACCAGAAGCCACGCGAGCTGGTCTGGCTGTTCGGCATGCTGATCTATCTGGCGCTGATGGCTGAAGCGTTCATGGGCTACCTGCTGCCATGGGGGCAGATGTCGTACTGGGGCGCCCAGGTGATCATCTCGCTGTTCGGTGCCATCCCGGTGATCGGTGATGACCTTACCCAGTGGATCCGTGGTGACTACCTGATCTCGGGCATCACCCTGAACCGCTTCTTCGCCCTGCATGTGGTTGCCCTGCCAATCGTGATTCTCGGCCTGGTGGTATTGCACATCCTCGCCTTGCACGAAGTGGGTTCGAACAACCCTGATGGCGTCGACATCAAGAAGAAAAAGGACGAAAACGGTATTCCGCTGGATGGTATTCCGTTCCACCCGTACTACACCGTCAAAGACATTGTCGGCGTGGTGGTGTTCCTGTTCGTGTTCTGCGCCGTGGTGTTCTTCTTCCCTGAAATGGGCGGTTACTTCCTGGAGAAACCTAACTTCGAGCAGGCCAACGCCTTCAAGACTCCAGAGCACATCGCGCCGGTGTGGTACTTCACACCGTTCTACGCAATCCTGCGTGCGGTGCCTGACAAACTGATGGGCGTCATTGCCATGGGGGCGGCCATCGCCGTGCTGTTCGTACTGCCTTGGCTCGACCGCAGTCCGGTGCGTTCCATGCGTTACAAGGGCTGGATCAGCAAGGTCTTCCTGCTGGTGTTCTGCGTGTCCTTCGTCATCCTCGGCGTGCTGGGCGTACTGGCACCGACACCTGGGCGTACTTTGCTGTCGCAGGTATGCACGGTGCTGTACTTCGCCTACTTCCTGCTGATGCCGTTCTACACAAGGCTCGAGAAGACCAAACCGGTTCCGGAAAGGGTGACTGGCTGATGAAAAAGTTGATTGCAGTATTTTTGCTGGCAGTGATGCCCGCCTTTTCCTTCGCTGCCGAACATGGCCTGGAGCTGGACAAGGTCGATATCGACCTGACTGACAAGGCCGCCATGCAGGACGGTGCGCGTACCTTCGTCAACTATTGCATGGGTTGCCACAGTGCCAAGTTCCAGCGCTACGAGCGGGTGGCTGACGACCTGGGTATCCCGCATGAACTGATGCTCGAGAAGCTGGTGTTCACAGGTGCCAAGATCGGTGACCACATGCAGATCGGCATGAAGCCCAGCGACGCCAAGACCTGGTTCGGTGCCGCGCCGCCCGACCTGACACTGGTCGCCCGCGTGCGCGGTACCGATTGGCTTTACACCTACCTGCGCAGTTTCTATGAGGACCCATCGCGCCCTTATGGGGTGAACAACAAGGTATTCCCGAACGTCGGCATGCCTAACGTGCTGGTGGGTCTGCAAGGTAACCAGGTGGTGGGTTGCAAGCAGGTGCAGACGGTGGTCGATGGCAAGAAGCAATTCGACCCGTTGACCGGCAGCCCGTTGACCCATGAAGCTTGCGATCAGCTGACCATTACGCCGAATTCCGGTACCCTGACGGCCGAGCAGTTCGACGAGAAGGTCAAGAACCTTGTGACCTTCCTGGCCTATTCGGCCAACCCAGTCAAACTGGAAAGCCAGCGCATCGGCACCTATGTGTTGCTGTATCTGGCTTTCTTCTTCGTATTCGCCTACTTGCTCAAGCGTGAATACTGGAAGGACGTGCACTGATCACGCAGTAGTTTCTGGTTGTTGAACGCGCCCGGGGTGGCCTAGCAGTATTGCCAGGCCACCCCGGGCGCGTTTTCATTTAAAGTTGCACAAGCATCCGTGCGAGGAGCCGCTACATGGGCGCAACCAACAGGTTAGCCTGCTATTCCGATCCCGCTGATCACTATTCTCATCGGGTGCGCCTGGTTCTGGCCGAGAAGGGCGTCAGCGTGCAGTTGATCGATGTCGATCCCGCCCGCCTGCCGCCGAAGCTGGCCGAGGTCAACCCTTATGGCAGCGTGCCGACCTTGGTCGACCGTGACCTGGCGTTGTATGAATCGACCGTGGTGATGGAATACCTCGAGGAGCGTTACCCGCACCCGCCGCTGATGCCGGTATACCCGGTAGCGCGTGGCAACAGCCGTCTGCTGATGCACCGCATCCAGCGCGACTGGTGTGCCTTGGCCGATACCGTGCTTGACCCGCGTAGCAGTGAAGCTGCCCGAACCGAAGCGCGCAAGGCCTTGCGCGAAAGCCTGACCGGGGTCTCGCCGTTGTTCAGCGAGTTCGCCTGCTTCATGAGTGATGAGCAAAGCCTGGTCGATTGCTGTCTATTGCCCATACTCTGGCGTTTGCCGGTGTTGGGTATCGAATTGCCGCGGCAAGCCAAGCCGCTGCTGGATTACATGGAGCGCCAGTTCGCTCGCGAGCCTTTCCAGGCGAGCCTGTCCTCCGTAGAACGTGAAATGCGCAAGCTTTAAGGAGCCGTTGATGAACTCCAGTCGCCCCTATCTGGTTCGAGCACTGTACGAGTGGATCGTCGACAACGATTGCACGCCCCATATGCTGGTCAATGCCGAATTCCCGAAAGTTCAGGTGCCGGATGGTTTCGCCAGTGATGGCCAGATCGTCTTGAATATCTCGCCAAGTGCCGTGCGTAGCCTGCACATGGACAATGATGCAGTCAGCTTCGAGGGCCGCTTCAGTGGCGTGGCTCACTCGCTGTTCGTGCCAGTTGGTGCAATCCTGGGTATCTACGCCCGCGAAAATGGCCAGGGTATGGTCTTCGAGCTGGAGCCGTCTTCGATGGATGGTGACGAACTGGAAGACGATGATGTGCAGCCGGATGACGATGGCCCGCCAGACGATGGAGGGCAGCCGCCGCGTCCGACTGGCCGGCCAAGCCTGAAAGTGGTCAAGTAACAAAAAAGGCGATCCGGATGGATCGCCTTTTTTGTTTGGCCTGTCCAGGCAATCACTGAGTCAATCGATATACTCGAACAGCTTGACGATCTTCTGCACGCCCGACACGCCCTGCACCACGGCAGTGGCCGAGTTGGCTTCTTGACGGGTGACCAGACCCAGCAGGTAGACGATGCCGTTTTCGGTAATCACCTTGATGCGCGAGCTGGGCACGGCGTTGTCGGTCAGCATCTGGGTCTTGATCTTGGTGGTCAGCCAGGCGTCGTTGTTGCGCGCCAGAATGGAGGAGGGCTGCATCACTTGCAGCTCGTTGTGCACTTTCTTGACCCGCTGGACCTGGCTGGCGGTTTGCTCCGCGAGGCTCTTGAGGTCGGCGCGCGGGGTCTGCCCGGCCAGCAGGACGATACCGTTGTAGCTGCTGACAACGATGTGCGAGCCCTTGTCCAGGTCTGGGTTGGCTTTGGAAATGTTCACGGCAGCCTTGGTCTCGATCAGCGAGTCGTCGATCTTGCTACCGATGGTGCGCGTGCCGCGATCGTCCTCGATCGGCGAATTGCGGGTAGAGGTGAGTACCGAGCTGCAACCAGTGACGCTCAGGCACAGGGTCAGGGCCATCAGGCCGAGGCGCATAGGGGTCATTCTTCACTCCCGAACAGTTGGCTGTCGATCAGATCGCACAGGCAGTGGATCGCCAGCAGGTGGACTTCCTGGATACGCGCGGTAACTGTCGAAGGCACGCGGATTTCGACGTCCTCGGGCAGCAGCAGCGAAGCCATGCCGCCGCCGTCGCGACCCGTCAATGCTACGACAATCATTTCACGGTCATGTGCGGCCTGGATTGCCTGGATCACGTTGGCCGAATTGCCGCTGGTGGAGATCGCCAGCAGAACGTCACCGGGCTGGCCCAGGGCGCGGATCTGCTTGGAAAAGACTTCGTTGTAGCTGTAGTCGTTGGCGATCGAGGTCAGGGTCGAGCTGTCGGTGGTCAGCGCGATAGCTGGCAGGCTGGGGCGCTCGCGCTCGAAGCGGTTGAGCAGCTCCGATGAAAAGTGCTGGGCATCGCCGGCCGAGCCGCCGTTGCCGCAGGCGAGCATCTTGCCCTCGTTGAGCAGCGCATTGACCATGACCAGGCTGGCCTGCTCGATGTGCGGTGCCAGGATGTCCATTGCCTGTTGCTTGGTTTCGATGCTGGCCTCGAACAGCCGGCGAATTCGGGATTGCATGTCCATCTGGTGACCTTAAATGGGGCGGTGGCCTTTGCTACGCGCAACAACGACCAGCCCGCGATACATAGAGCAAAAAAAACGAAGTGGGTTCAGCATTCGAAGGCGTTTTTCAGCCATTGAAGCGGTCTGCCTGCATGGTGGCTACCCTGCAGGGCGACCACGTCGAAGCGGCAGGGGTAGTTGCCCCAGTGGGCCTCCTTCTGCAGGAACAGGGTGGCGGCAAGCACCAACCGTTTCTGCTTGCGCCCGTCGATACTGTCGAGAGCGCCTCCGAAGCCCGCGTGCAACCGGTAGCGGACTTCGACGAATACTACTGTATCGGCGTCGAGCATGACCAGATCAAGCTCACCGCCTTTGCATCGCCAGTTGCGTGCCAGCAACTGCAGCCCTTGCCCCTGAAGGTACTCAAGGGCTTGGGTTTCTGCCGCTTGCCCGGCACGGGTAGGCGATGCTGCGGCCATCAACGCACGGTGTCAGGCAGGCGCTTGACCTGGCCGCCGCTAAACTCGGCCCAAGGCAGCTGGCGTTCGACGCGCTGGTTGGCATTGATGCTCAGGCTGCCCGAAAGGCCAAGGACGCGGTTGTCCGGTAGCGCTTTCAGTTGGCCCAGGCGCGGCGCCAGGCTGTAGGCATCGACGCCCATGGCATACAGGCGGCCGAGGCTGCCAGCGGCTTGCGGCCACTGCTGTACAACCTGTTGACGCAGGCTGTTGCTGGTGTCGAGCAGCCACGGTGTTTCGCAGAAGCGGATGCCGTTCATGTCATTGTACTGGTTGATGTCACCGCTGGCGCTGTACAGGTTCGAGGTGGCATAGACCGGCACATCACCTGCGTATTGGAAGTTCAGGGTCGGCTTGATCTGTTGCGCCTGTTGTGGGGTCGAGGCGAGGAAGATGAAGTCGATGTCCTGGCGGCGCGACGGTTGTGCAGCGATGCTGCCGCCCACCGTGCTTTGCAGGCTCTTGGCGCGGCCTTCGCTCTGGCGCAGCTGGAACAGGTCGGCAATTTGCTGGGCCAGGGCGACCGGCTGGGCGATGCGCTCGGCGGCGAGCAGGGTTCCGCCATTGCCTTCCCAGTCCTGGCGGAAGGCGGCCAGGACACGGTCACCCCATTCGCCGCTCGGCACCAGGGCAACGGCGCGGACCATGCCATCGGCGCGGGCGCGGCGGGCCACTTCGCGGGCTTCGTCCTCGGCAGCCAGGCCGAACTGGAACAGTTGTGGCGGCGCCTTCTGGCCAGCGTCGGCGTAGTTCAGGGCCAGCGTGGTAATCGGCAGCTGTGGTTTGGCGGCCAGTTGTTTGACCAGCGGCTTTTCAAGCGGGCCGATGACCAGTTGCACGCCGGCGGCTTGCGCCTGGCGATAGAAGTCGTCCAGCGAGCCGATGCGTGAGCTGTCGAACACCTGCACCGCAGGCGCTGGCTGGCCGCTTTGCTGGGCCTGGAAGTGGGCGGCCATGAAGCCATCGCGCAGGGCGCGGGCTACACCGGCCAGCGGGCCTTCCTGAGGCAGCAGCAGGGCGATCTTGGTCAGCGGCTGGCTGGCCAGCTCCTTGAGCTTGGTCAGGGCCAGCGGCAGTTGCTGGGCGGCAGGGTGGTCCGGGTGCTGTTTGACCCAGGCTTCGATGGCCGCTTGCTGCTGCTCCAGGGTGCCGGCGCTTTTCACGGCGAAGGCCAGGCTGGTCCAGCCAGCCAGGGTCTGATCGTTGGTTGGCTGCTGCAGTTGCTCTGCAGGCAGCGAGGCGACCAAGGCCCAGATGGCGTCATTGTTGGTGCTGGCGGCCTGGCCGCCAAGCAGCGGGGCCAGCAGAATGCGCTGCTGTGCAGCAGCCAGGGCCTGGCCATCGGCTTCGAGCGCGGCGGCGTGCACACTGTAGGTGCGCGCTTGCAGGTCTGCCGGCAGTTCGGCGAGGCGCTGCAGGCTGGGGTGGGCCAGGGCGGTCAGCGCTGCCTTGGGCTGGTTGCGGCTCATGGCCAGCTCGGCCGCGAGGGTGCTGGCGAACACTTGCTGGGCCGGCTTGAGCGTGTCCAGCGGGACCTGCTCGAGAATGCGTGCGGCGCGTGGGAAGTCCTTCTGCTTGTAGGCCAGGTCGGCCGCGCTCAGGCGCAGCAGCGCGGCGTCTTCCGCAGACTTGCTGGAAGCGGCCTTTTCGAGCAGTTGCTCGATGCTGGCGTCCGGGGTGCGTGGTAGTTCGCCCAGGCTGGATGAGGGCGAGCTGGCGCAGGCTGCCAGCAGGGCGGCGAGGCAGAGGGCTGTGAGCAGCCGCAGGCAAGCGATCATGTAAAGGTCCTGTTACTCGATCAAGTTGGCCGGCAATTGTACCCAAGCACTGGCCGGGGCGCGATGTTGCTGTGTCGATCCTTCACTATAGGTGGCGTGTTCCTGATCGCCGGCGAAGTTCTTTGCGCCCTGTTGCAGGCGCTCGGGCTACAATGGCGCCTTTGATCCGAATGACAGGTGTGCGCAGTGACTGATGTGGCAGGGGCTTCGAAATCCACGGTGGGGACGCTGTATGTGGTGGCAACCCCCATCGGCAACCTTGACGACATGAGCGCCCGGGCGCTGAAGGTGCTGGCGGACGTGGCGCTGATCGCCGCCGAAGACACCCGTCATTCGATCCGCCTGCTGCAACACTTTGGCATCGATACGCCGTTGGCCGCTTGTCATGAGCACAACGAGCGTGACGAGGGCGGGCGTTTTCTCTCCAAACTGCTGGCGGGTGAAAATGTGGCGCTGGTCTCCGATGCCGGCACGCCTCTGATTTCCGACCCGGGCTATCACCTGGTGCGTCAGGCGCGGGCCGCGGGGGTGAGCGTGGTGCCAGTGCCGGGCGCCTGTGCCTTGATCGCCGCGCTATCGGCGGCGGGCCTGCCGTCGGACCGCTTCATCTTCGAAGGCTTCCTGCCGGCCAAGCAGGCAGGGCGTCGTGCGCGCCTGGAGCAGGTGAGGGAAGAGCCGCGCACGTTGATCTTCTACGAAGCCCCGCATCGAATCCTGGAATGTCTTGAAGACATGGAGGCGGTATTTGGTGGCGATCGTCCGGCGTTGCTGGCGCGCGAACTGACCAAGACCTTCGAGACCCTGAAGGGCTTGCCGCTGGCCGAGTTGCGCGCCTTCGTAGCCGGCGACAGCAATCAGCAGCGTGGTGAATGCGTGGTGCTGGTCGGCGGCTGGAGTGCGCCGGAGGGCGAGCAGGCCATCAGTGCCGAAGCGCAGCGCGTGCTCGATCTGCTATTGGCTGAGTTGCCACTGAAGCGGGCGGCGGCGCTTGCAGCGGAAATTACCGGGGTGCGCAAGAACCTGTTGTATCAACTGGCCCTTGAAAAGCAGAAAGCCGAATAGTGGCAGTTTGATATAAATGCCGTTAGCGCTTGTTCTTGCGCCCGCGTGTCGGTAACCTTGGCGGCGGAGAGTCGATCGGACAGTCGCTGCCTGTTTTTGTTCCGCAACTTTTTGTTGTGTGAGCAGCAGGGGGAGGAAAGTCCGGGCTCCACAGGGCGGAGTGCCAGGTAACGCCTGGGAGGCGTGAGCCTACGGAAAGTGCCACAGAAAATAACCGCCTAAGCACTTCGGTGCCGGTAAGGGTGAAAAGGTGCGGTAAGAGCGCACCGCACGGCTGGCAACAGTTCGTGGCTAGGTAAACCCCACTCGGAGCAAGACCAAATAGGGTTCCATCAGGCGTGGCCCGCGTCGGAACCGGGTAGGTTGCTAGAGGCGTCCAGTGATGGCCGTCGTAGAGGAATGACTGTCCTCGACAAAACCCGGCTTACAGATCGACTCTCCACCTTTCTTTCCCTGCTTGAATCGATAGCAGATCCTCTCTGGTAATACCGAAAAAATCTTACTCTTAATAAATTACTTTAACTTCGAACTCCATTCGCTTGCGTGGGTTTGATTTTTCTCGTGTTTTTTTCTCTCTGGCAGTCCTTCCACATTCCCTTGTTGCGCTAAATCTCGGTCCTGTAAGGCTTTTCCTTATGAACGTGCCTTGACGGTGCTGCGGGCGGATTCCTATAGTGTGCGCAAGTGGCAGAAAGTGGGATGAAGTGGGTTTTCTGACACAAAAAAGCTAACATTGTGGGGAATCACAGCCGTGTTCCGCGGAGCCAACGCCGTCAGCCTCGATGCCAAGGGCCGTCTCGCCATGCCGAGTCGGTACCGTGACGAGCTCGACTCACGTTGCAATGGCCAACTGATCGTGACCATTGACGCCGTAGACCCCTGCTTGTGTGTTTATCCCCTCGATGAGTGGGAACAGATAGAAGCCAAGTTGCGTGCCTTGCCATCGTTGCGTGAGGAAAACCGCCGCCTCCAGCGTTTGCTGATTGGTAATGCGGTTGACCTGGAGCTCGATGGCAGTGGGCGTTTCCTGGTGCCGCCCCGCCTGCGTGAGTACGCCAAGCTCGACAAGAAGGCGATGCTGGTGGGGCAACTGAACAAATTCCAGCTGTGGGATGAAGATGCCTGGAACGCGGTTTCGGCAGCTGACCTTGCAGCTATTCAACAACCGGGCGCCATGCCCGACGAATTGCGTGACCTGATCCTGTGACCATAGATAGCGGCTTCAACCACATTACCGTCCTGCTCGACGAAGCTGTCGAGGCATTGGCCCTGCGCGCCGACGGTTGCTATCTGGACGGCACTTTCGGCCGGGGCGGACACAGCCGTCTGATACTCAGCAAGCTCGGGCCGCAAGGTCGGCTCTTGGGCTTCGACAAAGATCCACAAGCGATTGCCACGGGGCAAGCGCTGGCGGCCGAAGACGGCCGCTTTGTCATTGTGCAGCGCAGTTTTGCCGAGCTGGGTGCAGAAGTGGCAGCACGCGGCCTGCACGGCAAGGTCAGTGGTGTGTTGCTGGACCTGGGCGTGTCCTCGCCGCAGCTGGATGACCCGGAGCGTGGCTTCAGCTTCCTCAATGATGGCCCGCTGGACATGCGCATGAACCCGGACCAGGGCATCAGTGCCGCTGAGTTCATCGCCACTGCGCCCGTGGAAGAAATCGCCCGCGTCTTCAAGGAGTACGGCGAAGAGCGCTTTGCCGGGCGAATGGCGCGTGCAGTGGTCGAGCGCCGTGAGAAGCAGCCCTTCACCCGTACCGCCGACCTGGCGGAGGTGCTCAAAGTGGCCAACCCGGCATGGGAAAAGGGCAAGAACCCGGCTACCCGTGCCTTCCAGGGCCTTCGCATTCACGTCAACAACGAGCTGGGTGACCTGGAGGCCGGTCTTGAGGCTGCGCTCGATGCGCTCGAAGTCGGTGGTCGCCTGGCGGTCATCAGTTTCCACTCGCTGGAAGATCGTATCGTCAAGCTGTTCATGCGAAAGCTGGTGAAGGGTGAGGCCGACAACCTGCCGCGTAACCTGCCGGTTCAGCACAAGGCCTTCGAGCCGAAAATCAAGCTGATCGGCAAGGCTCAGTTCGCCTCCGAGGCCGAGCTCAAGGCCAACCCGCGGTCGCGTAGCGCCGTGATGCGCGTGGCGGAGAAGCTGCGGTGAGCAGGCTACTTGCCAAACCCTTGCCAGGCGGAAGCTTCCTGATGCTTTTGCTGTTCGTCGGCGTGTTGGTTTCGGCCATTGCCGTGTCCTACAGTGCGCACTGGAACCGTCAACTGCTCAACACCCTGTACGGTGAATTGAACGAGCGCGACAAGGCTCAGGCCGAATGGGGTCGGCTGATTCTTGAGCAGAGTACCTGGACCGCTGCCAGCCGCATCGAGAACCTGGCCTCCGAGCAGTTGAAGATGCGCGTGCCGTCAGCTGACGAAGTCCGGATGGTGGCGCCATGATGAAGCTCGAAGGCGCACTCTACCCGTGGCGCTTCCGCGTAGTGATCGGCTTGCTGGCGATCATGGTCGGCGCCATTTGCTGGCGCATCATCGACCTCCAGGTGGTTGACCGTGACTTCCTCAAGGGCCAGGGCGATGCACGCAGCCTGCGTCACATCCCCATCCCGGCGCACCGCGGCTTGATCACCGATCGCAACGGTGAGCCGTTGGCCGTGAGTACCCCGGTCACCACGTTGTGGGCCAACCCCAAAGAGATGCAGGCCTCCAAGGAGCGCTGGCCGCAATTGGCCGCTGCGCTGGGGCAAAACCCGCAGCAGTTGATCGAGCGCCTGACCCAGCAGGCCAACAAAGAGTTCATCTACCTGGTCCGGGGGCTGACCCCCGAGCAGGGCCAGCACGTGCTCGACCTCAAAGTGCCTGGTGTGTACGGACTGGAAGAATTCCGCCGCTTCTATCCGGCCGGTGATGTGACTGCGCACATGGTCGGCTTTACCGACCTCGACGACCACGGTCGTGAAGGGGTGGAGCTGGCCTATGAAGAGTGGCTGGCCGGCGTGCCCGGCAAGCGCCAGGTGATCAAGGACCGGCGCGGTCGGCTGATCAAGGACATTCAGGTAACCAAGAACGCCAAGGCCGGGAAGACCTTGGCGTTGTCGATAGACCTGCGCCTGCAGTACCTGGCTACCCGCGAGTTGCGCAACGCCATTGCCGAACAGGACGCCAAGGCCGGCAGCCTGGTGATCATGGACGTCAAGACCGGTGAGGTCCTGGCCATGGTCAACCAGCCGACCTACAACCCCAACAACCGCCGTAGCATGTTCCCGGCGGCCATGCGTAACCGGGCGATCATCGACGTGTTCGAGCCGGGCTCAACGGTCAAGCCGATCTCCATGAGTGCGGCGCTGCAGAGTGGCCGCTGGAAGCCGACCGACAAGGTCGAGGTGTACCCTGGCAGCCTGCAGATCGGCCGCTACACCATCAAGGACGTGTCGCGCAGCGAGGGCCCGATTCTTGATTTGACCGGCATCCTGATCAACTCCAGTAACGTTGGCATGAGCAAGATCGCCTTCGACATCGGCGGCGAGGCCATCTACCGGGTCATGTCCCAGGTCGGCCTGGGTCAGTACACCGGCCTTGGCTTCCCGGGCGAACGTGTCGGCAACCTGCCCAACCACCGTGAGTGGCGCAAGGCCGAGACCGCCACCCTGTCCTATGGCTACGGCGTATCGGTGACCGCCCTGCAGCTGGTGCATGCCTACGCGGCGCTGGCCAACGACGGCAAGATGGTGCCGCTGTCGATCATCAAGGTCGACAAGACGCCGGAAGCCGTGCAGGCCATTCCGAAGGAAGTCGCCGAAACCGTTCAGGGCATGCTGCAGCAGGTGATCGAAGCGCCGCGTGGCGTCTTCCGAGCCCAGGTGCCGTTCTATCACGTGGCCGGCAAGTCCGGCACCGCGCGTAAGGCCACCGTGGGTGCCAAGGGATACACCGAAAACGCCTACCGCTCGCTGTTCGCCGGCTTCGGGCCAATGAGCGACCCGCGCTACGCCATCGTCGTGGTCATCGACGAGCCAAGAAAGGGTGGTTACTTCGGTGGCCTGGTTTCGGCGCCCGTATTCAGCAACGTCATGTCCGGCACCCTGCGCCTGATGAACGTGCCGCCAGACAACCTGCCGCCACCTGCACCAGCACCAGCCGTGCCATCACAAGTCAATGCAGCAGCCGCCAAGGGAGGGCGTGGATGATGACAATGCCATTAAGCAAACTTTTCGCCCATGCCAGCCGTGATCCGTTGATTCGCGAGCTGACCCTGGACAGCCGTAGTGTGCGCCCGGGTGACTTGTTCCTGGCGGTGCCGGGTGCCAAGGTCGATGGCCGCGAGCATATCGCCGATGCCCTGGCCCGTGGTGCTGCTGCCGTGGCCTATGAAGAGCAGGGCGCCAACGTGCTGCCGCTGACCGATGTGCCCCTGATTCCGGTCAAAGGCCTGATCGCTCAGCTGTCAGATATCGCCGGGCGCTTCTACGGTGAACCGAGCCGCCAGTTGAATCTGGTCGGCGTGACCGGCACCAACGGCAAGACAAGTGTTACCCAACTGGTCGCCCAGGCGCTCGACCTGCTTGGCCAGCGCTGCGGCCTGATTGGCACCCTGGGTACCGGTTTCTACGGCGAGTTGCAGAGCGGCCGCCTGACCACGCCGGACCCGATTGCCGTGCAATCGACCCTCAACGACCTCAAGAAAGGCGGCGCCAGGGCCGTGGCCATGGAAGTGTCTTCCCATGCCCTGGAGCAAGGCCGGGTTGCCGCACTGGAATTCGACATCGCGGTGATGACCAACCTGTCCCGCGACCACCTCGACTATCACGGCAGCATGCAAGCCTATGAGGCCGCCAAGGCCAAGCTGTTCGCCTGGCCGAGCCTGCGTTGCCAGGTGGTCAACCTGGATGACGGGTTTGGTCGTCGTCTGGCCGCCGACTTCGCGCGTCGCCCGAGTGTCGACCATATCGAAACCCGGCTGCTGAGCTACAGCCTGGAAAGCCCAGAGGCCTCGTTGTTCTGCCGCGAAGCTGTGTTCAGTGACGATGGCGTGCGCGCCACGATCGTCACTGCCCAAGGTGAGCGTATCTTGCGCAGCCAGCTGCTGGGCCGCTTCAACCTGAGCAACATGCTTGCCGCTGTGGCGACCCTGCTGGCGCTGGACTATGCGCTGGACGAGATCCTCAAGGTCACGCCGCAACTGCAGGGGCCGGTAGGCCGCATGCAGCGCCTGGGTGGCGGCGACAAGCCGCTGGTGGTGGTCGACTACGCGCACACACCGGATGCACTTGAAAAAGTACTCGAGGCCCTGCGCCCGCACGCTCATGGCAAGTTGTTGTGCCTGTTCGGCTGCGGCGGTGACCGTGATCGCGGCAAGCGCCCGCTGATGGCCGAAGTGGCCGAGCGCCTGGCCGACCGCGTACTGGTCACCGACGACAACCCGCGTACTGAAGATCCGTTGCGCATCTTCGATGATATCCGCCCCGGTTTCACCAGGCCTGACGACGTCGAGTTCGTGGCCGGCCGTGGCGAAGCCATCGCGCACCTGATTGCCACCGCTGCTGCCAACGATGTGATCGTGCTGGCCGGCAAGGGGCACGAGGATTACCAGGAGATCAATGGCGAGCGCCATGATTTCTCCGATTTGACCGAAGCCGAAAAGGCACTTGCAGCCTGGGAGGCTCCACATGCTTAAGCCGCTGTCACTCAGCCAGCTGACCACAGCACTGAAGGGTCAACACATCGGTGACGACGCCACGTTCACCGGCGTCAGCATCGATAGCCGCAGTGTCAGCGCCGGGCAACTTTTCGTCGCCCTGGCCGGCCCGCGTTTCGATGGCCATGACTACCTGGCAGATGTGAAAGCCAAAGGCGCAGTAGCCGCCCTGGTCGAGCGTGAAGTAGCCGATGTCGACCTGCCGCAGTTGCAGGTGGCCGATTGCCGCCTGGCCCTTGGCCAGCTCGGTGCTTTGAATCGCGCCGCTTTCGACAAGCCGGTGGTGGCCATTACCGGTTCCAGCGGCAAGACCACGGTCAAGGAAATGCTCGCCAGCATCCTGCGTACCCGTGGCCTGGTGCACGCCACCCGCGGCAACTTGAACAATGACCTCGGTGCACCGCTGACACTGCTGGAGATCGCCCCGGAACACAGCGCGGCAGTGATCGAGCTGGGCGCCTCGCGCATTGGCGAAATCCGCTACACCGTAGGCCTGACGCAACCGCAGGTGGTCATCATCAACAACGCCGGTACTGCCCACGTTGGCGAATTCGGCGGCCCGGACAAGATCGTCGAAGCCAAGGGCGAGATTCTCGAAGGCCTGGGCCAGGGCGGTATTGCCATCCTCAACCTGGACGACAAAGCCTTTGACATCTGGAAGGCGCGGGCCGGTGCGCACGAGGTCGTCAGTTTCGCACGCAGCAACCCGAAGGCCGATTTCCACGCGTCAGACATTGGTCGCGATGCCCGTGGCTGCCCGTCCTTCACCCTGCATGGCGCCGGTGAAACGGTAGCCGTGCAACTCAATGTGCTGGGTGAACACAACGTCAGCAATGCCTTGGCCGCCGCCGCCGCTGCACATGCCGTTGGTCTGAGCCTGAGCGGCATCGCCGCCGGCCTGGCTGCGGTGCAACCGGTCAAGGGGCGCACCGTGGCGCAGATCGCGCCGAACGGGGTACGGGTAATCGACGACAGTTACAACGCAAATCCCACCTCTATGTGCGCAGCCATTGATATACTCGCCGGCTTTTCCGGACGCACCGTTCTGGTGCTTGGGGATATCGGCGAATTGGGGCAATGGGCGGAAGAAGGCCACCGTCAGGTGGGTGACTACGCGCGTGGCAAGGTCGACGCCCTGTACGCGGTGGGTTCCAACATGACACATGCGGTCAAGGCGTTCGGCGCCAATGGCCGCCATTTCGCTACTCAAGCTGAGCTGATCGATGCGGTTAGCGCCGAGAATGCCAGTGACACCACTATCTTGATCAAGGGCTCGCGCAGCGCTGCGATGGAAAACGTCGTGGCGGCATTGTGCGGTGCCAGCGGGGAGAAACATTAATGCTGCTGCTGTTGGCCGAGTATCTGCAACAGTTCCACAAAGGCTTCGCGGTCTTTCAGTACCTGTCCCTGCGCGGGATTCTTGGTGTACTGACCGCGTTGTCCCTGGCGCTGTGGCTGGGCCCCTGGATGATCCGTACCCTGCAAATTCGCCAGATCGGCCAGGCCGTGCGTAACGACGGCCCGCAATCGCACCTGTCCAAGTCCGGCACCCCGACCATGGGTGGTGCGCTGATCCTGTCGGCCATCGCCGTCAGCACCTTGCTGTGGGCCGACCTGAGCAACCGCTATGTATGGGTTGTGCTGATCGTCACCCTGGCGTTCGGTGCCATTGGCTGGGTCGATGACTACCGCAAGGTGATCGAAAAGAACTCGCGTGGCCTTCCGAGCCGCTGGAAGTACTTCTGGCAGTCGGTGTTCGGCCTGGCGGCGGCGGTGTTCCTGTACAAGACGGCGCCAACCAGCGTCGAGACCACGCTGATCCTGCCGTTCATCAAGGATGTCACCATTCCGTTGGGCGTCGGCTTCGTCGTACTGACCTACTTCGTCATTGTCGGCTCGAGCAACGCGGTCAACCTCACCGATGGCCTTGACGGCCTGGCAATCATGCCGACGGTGATGGTCGGCGGCGCGCTGGGCATCTTCTGCTACCTGTCGGGTAACGTGAAGTTCGCCGAGTACCTGTTGATCCCCTACGTGCCGGGCTCGGGCGAGCTGATCGTGTTCTGCGGCGCGCTGATCGGTGCCGGCCTGGGCTTTCTGTGGTTCAACACTTACCCGGCGCAAGTGTTCATGGGCGACGTCGGCGCGCTGGCGCTGGGCGCCGCGCTGGGCACCATCGCCGTCATCGTGCGCCAGGAAATCGTGCTGTTCATCATGGGCGGCATCTTTGTGGTGGAAACCCTGTCTGTGGTGATCCAGGTCGCCTCCTTCAAGCTGACCGGCAAGCGCGTGTTCCGCATGGCGCCGATTCATCACCACTTTGAACTCAAGGGCTGGCCAGAGCCCCGGGTGATCGTCCGATTCTGGATCATCACCGTGATCCTGGTACTGATTGGCCTTGCAACCCTGAAACTGAGGTAGATGAGCGTGTCTTTGATCGCTTCCGACCAATTCCGCATCGTTGTCGGCCTCGGCAAGAGCGGCATGTCCCTGGTTCGCTTCCTGGCGAGCCGGGGCATTGCCTTTGCGGTCGCCGATACCCGCGAGCAACCGCCGGAACTGGAAACCCTGCGCCGTGATTACCCGCAGGTGGAAGTGCGCTGTGGTGAACTGGACGTGGACTTCCTGTGCCGCGCCAACGAGCTGTACGTGAGCCCCGGCCTGGCCTTGGCCACGCCGGCCTTGCAGCAGGCGGCCGCGCGTGGCGTGAAGCTGTCTGGCGACATAGAGCTGTTTGCTCGCCATGCCAAGGCGCCGATCGTTGCCATCAGTGGTTCCAACGCCAAGAGCACCGTCACGACGCTGGTCGGTGAAATGGCCGTCAAGGCCGGCAAACGCGTGGCCGTGGGCGGTAACCTCGGTACCCCGGCGCTCGACCTGCTGGCCGATGACATCGAGCTGTACGTGCTGGAGCTTTCCAGCTTCCAGCTGGAAACCACTGATCAGCTCAACGCCGAAGTGGCGACCGTTCTGAACATCAGCGAAGACCACATGGACCGCTATAGCGGCCTTCCGGCCTACCACCTGGCCAAGCACCGGATTTTCCGCGGTGCCCGCCAGGTGGTGGTCAACCGCCAGGACGCCCTGAGCCGGCCGCTGCCGGTGGAAGGCCGTCCATGCTGGACCTTCGGCCTCAACCCGCCCGACTTCAAAGCGTTTGGCCTGCGTGAAGTGGACGGTGAGAAATACCTGGCGTTCGAGTTCCAGACGCTGATGCCGGCGCGTGAACTGAAGGTTCGCGGTGCTCACAACCAGAGCAACGCCCTGGCGGCGCTGGCCCTGGGGCATGCTGCCGGCCTGCCGTTCGAGCCCATGCTCGAGGCCCTGCGCGAGTTTGGTGGCCTGGCCCACCGTTGCCAGTGGGTACGCGAGCGTAATGGCGTGAACTGGTACGACGATTCCAAAGCCACCAACGTCGGTGCAGCCCTGGCCGCCATCGAAGGCCTGGGCGCCGATATCGAAGGCAAGTTGGTGCTGATCGCCGGTGGTGACGGCAAAGGTGCTGAATTCACTGCGCTGCGCGAGCCGGTCAAGCGTTTCTGCCGCGCCGTGGTATTGCTTGGCCGTGATGCCGAGCGCCTGGCCGAGGCCTTGGGCGATGCCGTGCCACTGGTTCGGGTCAAGACCCTTGACGATGCCGTACAGCAGTGTGCCGAGCTCGCCCAGGCCGGCGATGCCGTGCTGCTGTCGCCAGCATGCGCCAGCCTCGACATGTTCAAGAACTTCGAGGAACGGGGACGCCTGTTCGCCCAGGCAGCGGGAGGTCTTGCATGATCTTCGGCATCTTCAAACCCTACCCGTCGCCGCTGATCAGCGGCCGTGGCATCGACCTGGACTTCCCGATGCTCGCCGGTTGCCTGGCCTTGCTGGGCCTGGGCCTGGTGATGATCACTTCGGCCTCCTCGGAAGTGGCTGCGGTACAGTCCGGCAACCCGCTGTATCACATGTTCCGCCACCTGGTGTACGTGTTCCTTGGCCTGGTGGCCTGTGGTGCAACCATCCTGGTGCCGATCGCCACTTGGCAGCGCATGGGCTTCATGATGCTGCTTGGCGCTTTCGGCTTGCTGGTACTGGTGCTGGTGCCGGGTATCGGCCGTGAGGTCAACGGCTCCATGCGCTGGATCGGTTTCAGCTTCTTCAACGTGCAGCCTTCGGAAATCGCCAAGGTGTTCGTGGTCATCTACCTGGCCGGCTACCTGGTACGCCGACAGACCGAGGTGCGCGAAACCTGGATGGGCTTCTTCAAGCCGTTCATCGTGCTGCTGCCCATGGCCGCCTTGCTGCTGATGGAGCCGGACTTCGGCGCCACGGTGGTGATGATGGGCGCGGCGGCGGCCATGTTGTTTTTAGGAGGGGTGGGGCTGTTCCGCTTCAGCCTGATGGTGGTGCTGGCGGTGCTGGCGGTATTTGTCCTGGTGCAGGCGCAGCCCTACCGGATGGCGCGGCTTATTACGTTCACCGACCCCTGGGCCGATCAGTTCGGCTCGGGCTACCAGCTGACCCAGGCACTGATCGCCTTCGGCCGTGGCGAGTGGCTGGGCGTTGGCCTGGGCAACAGCGTGCAGAAGCAGTTCTACCTGCCTGAAGCGCACACCGACTTCGTGTTCTCGGTCCTGGCGGAAGAACTGGGCGTGGTCGGCTCGCTGCTGACCGTCGCGCTGTTCGTGTTTGTCACCGTGCGCGCCCTGTACATCGGCCTGTGGGCCGAAAAAGCCAAACAGTTCTTTGCCGCCTACATGGCGTTCGGCCTGGCTTTCCTGTGGATTGGCCAGTTCCTGATCAATATCGGTGTGAATGTCGGCCTGCTGCCGACCAAGGGCCTGACCCTGCCGTTTCTCAGTTACGGGGGGAGCTCGCTGGTGATCTGCTGCGCCTGCGTGGGCCTGTTGCTGCGCATCGAATGGGAGAGCCGCACGCACCTGGGCAGTGAGGAGCACGAATTCAGCGAAAGCGATTTTGCCGAGGAGACCAGTCATGGCCGCTGAAGGCAATAATGTGTTGATCATGGCCGGCGGCACCGGGGGGCACGTGTTCCCGGCGCTGGCCTGCGCCCGTGAGTTCCAGGCGCGCGGTTACAGCGTGCACTGGCTGGGCACCCCGCGTGGCATCGAGAACGAGCTGGTGCCGCAGGCGGGTTTGCCATTGCATCTGATTCAGGTCAGCGGCTTGCGCGGCAAGGGCAAGCTGTCGTTGCTCAAGGCGCCTTTCACCCTGGTCAAGGCAGTGCTGCAGGCACGGCGCATCATTCGCCAGCTCAAGCCCGTATGTGTCCTGGGCTTTGGCGGCTATGTGACCGGCCCCGGCGGCGTGGCCGCGCGGCTGTGCGGCGTGCCACTGGTGATCCATGAGCAGAACGCCAGGGCCGGTACCGCCAATCGGTTGCTGGTGCCACTCTCGGCGCGGGTCTGCGAAGCTTTCCCGAACACCTTCGAGGCCAGCGACAAACGTCGCACCACCGGCAACCCGGTGCGTCCGGAGCTCTTCATGGACGCGCAACGCACGCCTTTGGGCGAGCGCCGCGCACGCCTGTTGGTGCTGGGGGGCAGCCTGGGTGCGGAACCATTGAACAAATTGTTGCCTAAGGCCCTGTCCGAGGTGCCCGCGGCGCTGCGGCCAGAGGTGTTCCACCAGGCCGGCAAGCAGCACGCACCGATCACCGCCGAGCGTTATCACGAGGCGGGCGTCGCGGCTCAGGTAGAGCCTTTCATCAAAGACATGGCCCAGGCTTATGGCTGGGCCGACCTGGTGGTGTGCCGGGCCGGTGCCTTGACTGTCAGCGAACTGGCAGCAGCAGGCCTGCCTTCGATGCTGGTGCCTTTGCCCCACGCGATCGACGATCACCAGACCCACAACGCCCAATATCTGGCCCGCGAAGGCGCTGCCTTCCTGATGCCACAAGCGACAACTGGCGCAGCGCAACTCGCTGAACGCCTGAACGAGGTGCTGATGCAACCCGAGAAACTCAACGTCATGGCTGGCACCGCACGGCGCCTGGCCAAACCTGCTGCAACCAGCACCGTGGTCGATATCTGCCTGGAGGTGGCCCATGGTTGAGAGCCAGAAAGCCATGCCCCAGCCGAAGATGGGCCGTATTCGCCGCATTCACTTCGTCGGCATCGGCGGCGTGGGCATGTGCGGTATTGCCGAAGTGTTGCTGAACCTGGGTTATGAAGTGTCCGGTTCGGACCTTAAAGCCTCGCCGGTCACCGAACGCCTGGAGTCCTTCGGCGCTGAGATCTTCGTCGGCCACCGCGCCGAAAACGCTGCCACCGCCGATGTGCTGGTGGTGTCCAGCGCCATCAACCCGGCCAACCCGGAAGTTGCCACCGCCCTCGAGCGGCGCATTCCGGTGGTGCCGCGTGCCGAGATGCTCGCCGAACTGATGCGTTACCGCCATGGCGTGGCCGTTGCCGGTACTCACGGCAAGACCACCACGACCAGCCTGCTGGCTTCAGTGTTCGCCGCCGGTGGCCTGGACCCGACCTTCGTCATCGGTGGCCGCCTTACCGCTGCCGGCACCAATGCGCAGCTGGGCACCAGCCGCTACCTGATCGCTGAAGCAGACGAAAGCGATGCCAGCTTCCTGCACCTGCAGCCGATGGTGGCGGTTGTCACCAACATCGATGCCGACCACATGGCGACCTACGAAGGTGACTTCAACAAGCTGAAGAAAACCTTCGTCGAGTTCCTGCACAACCTGCCGTTCTATGGGCTGGCGGTGATGTGCCTGGACGACCCGGTGGTTCGCGAGATCCTGCCGCAGGTGAAGCGCCCGACCGTGACCTACGGCTTCAGCGAAGAGGCCGACATCCGCGCCATCAATGTGCGTCAGCAGGGCATGCAGACCCACTTCACCGTGCTGCGCCGTGACCGCGAGCCGTTGGAGGTTTCGGTGAACATGCCCGGCAACCACAACGTGCTCAACGCCCTGGCTACCATCGCCATCGCCACTGACGAAGGCATTACTGACGAGGCCATCGTCCAGGGCCTGTCCGGCTTCCAGGGTGTCGGTCGTCGCTTCCAGGTATACGGTGAACTGCCGGTCGAAGGCGGCAGTGTGATGCTGGTCGACGACTACGGTCATCACCCCACCGAAGTGGCGGCGGTGATCAAGGCTGTGCGCGGTGGCTGGCCAAGCCGCCGCCTGGTGATTGTCTACCAGCCGCACCGCTACAGCCGCACCCGCGACCTGTACGACGATTTCGTCCAAGTGCTGGGCGATGCCAACGTGCTGCTGCTGATGGAAGTCTACCCGGCCGGCGAAGAGCCGATCCCCGGTGCCGACAGCCGTCAGCTGTGCCACAGCATCCGCCAGCGCGGCAAGCTGGACCCGATCTACATCGAGCGCGGCGCCGAACTGGCACCGCTGGTCAAGCCACTGCTGCGCGCTGGCGACATCCTGCTCTGCCAGGGTGCCGGTGATGTCGGCGGCCTGGCCCCCCAGTTGATGAAAAGCCCGCTGTTCGCAGGCGCCAAGCAGGAGAAGTCGAAATGACCAGCGCCTACGACAAGCTGCACTCGACCCTGGACGTCAAGGCGTTCGGTCGCGTCGCCGTGCTGTACGGTGGCAAGAGCGCCGAGCGTGAAGTGTCGCTGAAATCCGGCGCCGCAGTGATCGATGCGCTGAGCACTGCCGGCGTCGACGTGGTTGCCATCGACGTCGGTGACGACCTGCTCGCACGCCTGCAGAGCGAGAAGATTGACCGCGCCTTCATCATCCTCCACGGCCGTGGCGGTGAAGACGGGAGCATGCAAGGTTTGCTGGAGTGCCTGGGCATCCCCTACACCGGCAGCGGCATCCTGGCTTCGGCGCTGGCGATGGACAAGCTGCGCACCAAGCAGGTGTGGCAGAGCCTGGGCATTCCCACGCCACGCCACGCGGTGCTGGCGAGCGAAAGCGATTGTTTGCAGGCCAGTACGGAACTGGGCTTCCCGCTTATCGTCAAACCCGCCCATGAAGGCTCTAGCATCGGCATGGCCAAGGTGAACAGCACCCAGGAACTGGTCGCCGCCTGGCAGGACGCCGCCAAATACGATTCCCAGGTACTGGTGGAGCAGTGGATCCACGGCCCGGAGTTCACCATCGCGGTACTGCGCGGCCAGGTGCTGCCGCCGATCGCCCTGGGTACGCCGCACGTGTTCTACGACTACGACGCCAAGTACATCGCCAACGATACCCAGTACCGCATCCCGTGCGGGCTGGATAGCGTCAAGGAACAGGAACTGATCGACCTGACCGCGCGCGCCTGCGATGCCATTGGCATCGAAGGCTGGGGGCGGCTGGACGTGATGCAGGACGAGCAGGGCCGGTTCTGGCTGCTCGAAGTCAACACCGCACCAGGCATGACAGATCATAGCCTGGTGCCCATGGCGGCCCGCGCGGCTGGCCTGGACTTCCAGCAACTGGTGCTGGCAATCCTGGCCGAAAGCGTGGCGACGCGAGGTTAATAACCATGCAAGGCGCGATGATACGTCAGCAGCAACCCGTTACCGGCCGTAGCAAGCCGGTGCCGCGTGGTGCCAGCCGGCTGGTGGCCGACGAGCCCGTATCGGCGCGCCTGCCCCGGCCAAGCCTGGGCGGCCTGAAGCGCTTGCTGTGGCCGGTGTTGCTGGTGGCGGCCGGCTTTGGTGCCTACGAGGGCGCCGTTCGCCTGATGCCGTACGCCGACCGCCCGATCACCAAGATCGATGTGCAGGGCGACCTCAGCTACATCAGTCAGCAATCGGTGCAGCAGCGTATCGCGCCCTACGTGGCGGCGAGCTTCTTCAGCGTCGACCTGCCGGCGATGCGCGCCGAGCTCGAGCAGATGCCGTGGATCGCCCACGCCGAAGTGCGCCGGGTGTGGCCCGACGAGGTGGTGATCCGCCTTGAAGAGCAGCTGCCGGTGGCACGCTGGGGGGACGCGGCCCTGCTCAACAACCAGGGTCAGGCTTTCACCCCGCGCGAGCTGGCCAACTATGAGCACCTGCCGCAGCTGGCCGGGCCGCAGCGTGCTCAGCAACAAGTCATGCAGCAGTATCAGGTATTGAGCCAGATGCTGCGCCCCTTGGGCTTTTCCATCGCTCGCCTGGAGCTGCGCGAGCGAGGCAGCTGGTTCCTGACCACCGGTGCGAGCAGTGCCGGGCCAGGCATCGAGTTGCTGCTGGGGCGCGATCATCTGGTGGAGAAGATGCGCCGTTTCATTGCCATTTACGACAAGACACTCAAAGACCAGATCACCACTATCGCCCGCATTGATCTGCGTTATTCCAACGGACTTGCCGTTGGTTGGCGGGAACCGATTGCACCGACGACGGCCCAACCCGCCGTTGCGAAGAATTAGAGAGAGGCAGGACCATGGCAAACGCGCATAGCGGCAAAATGATCGTCGGGCTGGACATTGGCACCTCCAAGGTGGTGGCGCTGGTGGGCGAAGTGGGCGAAGACGGCACCCTGGAAATCGTCGGGATCGGCACCCATCCGTCCCGTGGCCTGAAAAAAGGCGTGGTGGTGAACATCGAGTCCACCGTGCAGTCGATCCAGCGCGCCGTGGAAGAGGCGCAGCTGATGGCCGGCTGCCGTATCCACTCGGCGTTCGTCGGTGTGGCCGGTAACCACATCCGCAGCCTGAACTCCCACGGCATCGTCGCCATCCGTGACCGCGAAGTCAGCCTGGCCGACCTGGAGCGCGTACTCGACGCTGCCCAGGCCGTGGCGATTCCGGCCGACCAGCGCGTGCTGCACACCTTGCCGCAGGACTACGTGATCGACAACCAGGAAGGCGTGCGCGAGCCGCTGGGCATGTCTGGCGTGCGCCTGGAAGCCAAGGTTCACGTGGTCACTTGCGCAGTCAACGCCGCCCAGAACATCGAGAAGTGTGTGCGCCGCTGCGGCCTGGAAATCGACGACATCATCCTCGAGCAGCTGGCTTCGGCCTACTCGGTGCTGACCGATGATGAAAAAGAGCTGGGCGTGTGCCTGGTGGACATCGGTGGCGGCACCACCGACATCGCCATCTTCACCGAGGGTGCCATCCGCCACACGGCGGTCATCCCGATTGCTGGCGACCAGGTGACCAACGACATCGCCATGGCCCTGCGTACCCCGACCCAGTACGCCGAAGAAATCAAGATCCGCTACGCCTGTGCCTTGGCCAAACTGGCTGGCGCTGGCGAGACCATCAAGGTGCCAAGCGTGGGCGATCGCCCACCGCGCGAGCTGTCGCGCCAGGCCCTGGCCGAGGTGGTGGAGCCACGTTACGACGAGCTCTTCACCCTGATCCAGGCCGAACTGCGCCGCAGCGGCTACGAAGACCTGGTGCCCGCCGGCATCGTCCTCACTGGCGGCACCGCGAAGATGGAAGGCGCCGTCGAACTGGCCGAGGAAATTTTCCACATGCCGGTACGCCTGGGCGTGCCGCACAGCGTTCGGGGGCTGAGCGACGTGGTGCGCAACCCGATCTATTCCACTGGTGTGGGCTTGCTCACCTACGGCCTGCTGAAGCAGTCCGAGGACTTGGCCCTGACCGGTAACAGCAACAGCAGCAGCAACAGCTATGGCGATGAACCGAAGGCCCCAGTGCTTGAACGCTTCAAGAAGTGGGTCCAGGGCAACTTCTAAGTTTCAAAGCAGTAGTGGTAGGCGCAACAACTAGAGAACTGTAAGGAGAGGGAAAATGTTCGAGCTCGTAGACAACGTCCCGCAAAGTCCGGTCATTAAAGTGATCGGCGTTGGTGGTGGTGGCGGCAACGCCGTCAACCACATGGTCAAGAGCAGCATCGAAGGCGTGGAATTCATCTGCGCCAACACCGATGCCCAGGCGCTGAAAAACATTGGCGCGCGCACCATCCTGCAATTGGGCACGGGTGTGACCAAGGGCCTGGGTGCCGGTGCCAATCCGGAAGTCGGCCGTCAGGCCGCGCTGGAAGACCGTGAGCGCATTGCCGAAGTGCTGCAGGGCACCAACATGGTGTTCATCACCACCGGCATGGGTGGCGGTACCGGTACCGGTGCAGCGCCAATCATTGCCGAAGTGGCCAAGGAAATGGGTATCCTCACCGTAGCAGTGGTGACCCGTCCGTTCCCGTTCGAAGGCCGCAAGCGCATGCAGATCGCCGATGAAGGCATCCGCATGCTGGCTGAAAGCGTCGACTCGTTGATCACCATCCCCAACGAGAAGCTGCTGACCATCCTGGGCAAGGATGCCAGCCTGCTGTCCGCCTTCGCCAAGGCTGACGATGTTCTGGCCGGTGCCGTACGCGGTATCTCCGACATCATCAAGCGCCCAGGCATGATCAACGTCGACTTCGCCGACGTGCGCACCGTGATGGGTGAAATGGGCATGGCCATGATGGGTACTGGTTGCGCCAGCGGCCCGAACCGTGCGCGTGAAGCCACCGAGGCAGCTATCCGTAACCCGCTGCTGGAAGACGTCAACCTGCAGGGCGCCCGCGGTATCCTGGTGAACATCACCGCAGGCCCGGACCTGTCGCTGGGTGAGTACTCCGACGTGGGTAGCATCATCGAAGCCTTCGCCTCCGACCACGCGATGGTCAAGGTCGGCACCGTGATCGACCCGGACATGCGCGACGAACTGCACGTGACCGTGGTGGCCACTGGTCTGGGCGCACGCATCGAGAAGCCTGTGAAGGTGGTCGACAATACCCTGCAGACTGCCCAGCAGGCGTACGAAGCGTCCAATCCTGCGCCGGTGCGCCAGGAGCAGCCAGCGGTCAACTACCGTGACCTGGAGCGCCCGACCGTCATGCGCAACCAGGCGCATGCAGGTGCTGCCGCAGCCGCTAAACTGAACCCTCAGGATGACCTGGACTACCTCGATATCCCGGCATTCCTGCGTCGTCAGGCTGATTAATGGAATTTATCAGGGGTATAAAGGTGATTGGTATTCATCAAAGGTTGGGTCTGTTATCATCCCCAGCCTTTGTTGATACCTGTTCGCAATTTGCGCTGAAGCGGCCAATGCCATGATTAAACAACGCACCCTGAAGAATACCATCCGTGCCACAGGTGTCGGTCTGCACTCCGGGGAGAAGGTCTACCTGACCCTCAAGCCTGCACCTGTTGACACCGGCATCGTCTTCCGCCGCGCCGACCTCGACCCTGTGGTCGAGATCCCTGCGCGTGCGGCCAACGTCGGCGAGACAACCATGTCGACGACGCTGGTCAACGGTGACGTCAAGGTCGATACGGTCGAGCACCTGCTCTCCGCCATGGCGGGTCTGGGCATCGATAACGCCTACGTCGAGCTCTCCGCCTCGGAAGTGCCGATCATGGATGGCAGCGCCGGTCCTTTTGTATTCCTGATTCAGTCTGCCGGCCTGGAAGAACAGGACGCAGCCAAGAAGTTCATCCGCATCCTGCGTGAGGTAACCGTGGAAGAGGGCGACAAGCGCGCCACGTTCCTGCCTTTCGAAGGTTTCAAGGTGAGCTTCGAGATCGATTTCGATCACCCGGTGCTTCGCAACCGGACCCAGAGCGCCAGCGTCGACTTTTCCAGCACGTCGTTCGTGAAGGAAGTCAGCCGCGCGCGTACTTTTGGTTTCATGCGTGACATCGAGTACCTGCGCAAGCACAACCTTGCGTTGGGTGGCAGTGTCGAGAACGCCATCGTGGTCGATGAGGACGGCGTGCTCAACGAAGACGGCCTTCGTTACGAAGACGAATTCGTCAAGCACAAGATCCTCGACGCCATCGGCGATCTGTACCTGCTGGGCAACAGCCTGATCGGCGAGTTCAAGGGCTTCAAGTCCGGCCACGCGCTGAACAACCAGCTGTTGCGCAAGCTGATTGCTGAAACCGATGCCTGGGAAGTGGTCACTTTCGAAGATGCCAGTACGGCACCGATCTCGTACATGCGCCCTGTTGCGGCCGTGTAAGTTCGAACACTCTCTAGTTCATTAAGGCCACCTTCGGGTGGCCTTTTTTATGGCTTGCCCTGGGCGTGGGCGGCCAACCGTTCCAGTGCTGCGCGCAGTTTGGGGTCGGTAATGCCTTCGGCGGTGTCGCGCAGGCTCTCGGCCGCGCTGTTCGAAAGCTCGGCAGCATGCCCGCCCCGCTTGGCCGGCACCAGCGGCGGCTGCACCTTGTACAGGATGCGCCTGAGGTTGCCGAATGCTTCCATGGCCTGCAGTGCCGCCAACAAGCGCTTCTGCTGGTAGCGCAGGCGGGTGGCCCAATGGCCGTCGGTAACCACCAGCAACAAAGTACCATCGCGCCAGGACGCCACATGGCAGTGCTCGCGGGCAGCCGGTTGCAACTGGCTTTCCAGCAGGCGCTGCAAGTGCTCCAGGCGCTCGGCCTGGTTCAGCAGCAGGCGCAGCGGGCGCACCTGGCGCAGCAGGGCGGAGGGCGGCTGGGCGGGGGAGGGTTTGTAGGCCATGGGGGTACGCGTGAGGTGACGTGGGCACAGTCTAACATCTCCGTTGCCTGTACCGGCCTCTTCGCGGGTGAACCCGCTCCTACCAGGGCTATCGATACCTCGTAGGAGCGGGTTCACCCGCGAAGGGGCCGGCACAGGCAGCCAAAGACAAGACTGGTTCTCGATAGCTTTCATGTTGCCAAGCCTTGAACTCAGTGAAAATGCCCCTATCTAAAACAGGCCCCCGCCAAAACGCTGTATCAGCATCGTGGAAATCCACCACTTTCCTCACCATCGTTTCCGGGTAGAATGCTCGTTCGCATGCGGCCTATGGGCTGCACGGGCGACTCATGGGGCCGCCCTCCATCCCTACGTGTGGAAGATCCTGCCGATATGTTTGCGCCTTTGTTAAAAAAACTTTTTGGAAGCAAGAACGAGCGTGAAGTCAAACGCATGCTCAAGACGGTGAGTATCGTCAATGCCTTCGAAGAGAAGATGGTGGCCCTCTCCGACGAGCAACTGCGGGGCAAGACTGCAGAGTTCAAGGAACGCCTGGCCAAAGGCGAGACACTGGACCAGTTGCTGCCCGAAGCCTTCGCCGTGGCCCGCGAGGCCGGCAAGCGCGTAATGGGCATGCGCCATTTCGATGTGCAGTTGATCGGCGGCATGACCCTGCACGAGGGTATGATCGCAGAAATGCGCACCGGTGAAGGCAAGACCTTGGTCGGTACCTTGGCCGTCTACCTCAACGCATTGTCCGGCAAGGGCGTGCATGTGGTCACCGTCAACGACTACCTGGCGCGCCGTGACGCCAACTGGATGCGCCCGCTGTACGAATTCCTCGGTCTGTCGGTCGGTATCGTCTCGGCCTTCCAGCCGCCGGAAGAAAAGCGCGCCGCCTATGCAGCCGACATCACCTACGGCACCAACAACGAATTCGGGTTCGACTACCTGCGCGACAACATGGCGTTCAGCCAGGACGAGAAGTTCCAGCGTGAACTGAACTTCGCCGTGATCGACGAAGTCGACTCCATCCTCATCGACGAAGCGCGTACCCCGCTGATCATTTCCGGTCAGGCCGAGGACAGCTCCAAGCTGTACATCGAGATCAACCGCCTGATCCCGCGCCTCACCCAGCACATCGAAGAGGTCGAAGGCCAGGTCACCCAGGAAGGCCACTTCACCATCGACGAGAAGAGTCGCCAGGTGGAGCTGAACGAAGCCGGTCACCAGTTCATCGAAGAGATGCTGGCCCAGGCGGGCCTGCTGGCTGAAGGCGAGAGCCTGTACTCCGCGCACAACCTGGGCTTGCTGACACACGTCTACGCCGGTCTTCGTGCACACAAGCTGTTCCACCGCAACGTCGAGTACATCGTCCAGGACGGCCAGGTTCTGCTGATCGACGAACACACCGGCCGTACCATGCCGGGCCGTCGCCTGTCCGAGGGCCTGCACCAGGCCATCGAGGCAAAAGAGAACCTGAACATCCAGGCCGAGAGCCAGACCCTGGCTTCGACCACGTTCCAGAACTACTTCCGCCTGTACACCAAGCTGTCCGGCATGACCGGTACCGCCGACACCGAAGCGTTCGAGTTCCAGTCGATCTATGGCCTGAACGTGATGGTCATTCCGCCGAACAAGCCACTGGCGCGTAAGGACTACAACGACCTGGTGTACCTGACCGCTGACGAGAAATACGCCGCGATCATCGCCGACATCAAGGAAAGCATGAAGCTGGGCCGTCCGGTGCTGGTGGGTACCGCGACCATTGAAACTTCCGAGCACATGTCCAACCTCCTGAAAAAGGAAGGCATCGACCACAAGGTGCTCAACGCCAAGTATCACGAGAAG
Organism: Pseudomonas sp. GW823-FHT05G12; assembly: GCF_058795575.1. NCBI lineage: Bacteria > Pseudomonadati > Pseudomonadota > Gammaproteobacteria > Pseudomonadales > Pseudomonadaceae > Pseudomonas > Pseudomonas sp. GW823-FHT05G12. Next base: position 4,972,426 of record NZ_CM179501.1, on the reverse strand, counting down.
GAAGCCGAGATCATCGCGCAAGCAGGCGCGCCAGGTGCACTGACCATCGCCACCAACATGGCTGGCCGTGGTACCGACATCCTGCTGGGCGGTAACTGGGAAGCCGAAGTGGCTGCCCTGGAAAACCCGACAGCCGAGCAGATCGCCCAGATCAAGGCCGACTGGCAGAAGCGTCACCAGCAAGTGATCGAGACGGGTGGCCTGCATGTAATCGCTTCCGAGCGCCACGAATCGCGCCGTATCGACAACCAGCTGCGTGGCCGCTCCGGTCGTCAGGGCGACCCGGGGTCCAGCCGCTTCTACCTGTCGCTGGAAGACAGCCTGATGCGCATCTTCGCCTCTGACCGGGTGAAGAACTTCATGAAGGCACTGGGCATGCAGTCGGGCGAGGCCATCGAGCACCGCATGGTCACCAACGCTATCGAGAAAGCCCAGCGCAAGGTCGAAGGCCGCAACTTCGACATTCGTAAGCAATTGCTCGAATATGACGACGTCGCCAACGAGCAGCGCAAGGTGATCTACCACATGCGCAACAGCCTGCTGGCCGCCGACAACATTGGCGACACCATCGTCGAATTCCGCAAGGAAGTCCTGGACGCTACCATCAGCCAGCACATTCCGCCGCAGTCGCTGCCAGAGCAGTGGGACGTAGCCGGCCTGGAGGCTTCGCTGGCCAGCGATTTCGCCATCAAGTTGCCGATCCAGCAATGGCTCGACGAGGACGATCACCTCTACGAAGAGACCCTGCGCGAGAAGCTGCTGAGCGAGATCACCACGGCCTACACCGAGAAGGAAGACCAGGCCGGTCTCGAGGCCCTGCGAACCTTCGAGAAGCAGATTCTGCTGCGCGTACTGGACGACCTGTGGAAAGACCACCTGTCGACCATGGACCACCTGCGTCACGGTATTCACCTGCGTGGTTATGCGCAGAAGAACCCGAAGCAGGAGTACAAGCGCGAGTCGTTCAGCCTGTTCCAGGAGCTGTTGGAGTCGATCAAGCGCGACACCATCCGCGTGCTGTCGCACGTACAGGTTCGCCGCGAAGACCCGGCCGAAGAGGAAGCCCGCCTGCGCCGCGAGGCCGAAGAGCTGGCGAGTCGCATGCAGTTCCAGCACGCCGCTGCACCGGGCCTGGAAAGTGAGCAACTGAGCGAGGAGGGTGCCGAAGTAGCGGTAGCCTCGGCGCCAGTACGCAATGACCAGAAGCTGGGCCGCAACGAGCCGTGCTGGTGTGGTTCGGGCAAGAAGTTCAAGCATTGCCACGGTCAGATCGAGTGATCTGAACCTTACGTTGTACAAGCCTGGGGTCGCTTTGCGGCCCTTTCGCGACACAAGGCCGCTCCCACAGGTACCGCGCTCGTCCATGAACGGGCGCGATCCTTGTGGGGGCGGCCTTGTGTCGCGATGGGGCGCGAAGCGGCCCCTTTTTCGACATCATCGTTTTTTCTAGGAGCGCTCTAATGGCTGTTGGTCTTGGTCCTTTGCCCACCCTGCACCCGGTTCCGGGTTTTGAACTCGGTATCGCTTCTGCCGGTATCAAGCGCCCGGGGCGCAAGGATGTGGTGGTCATGCGCTGTGCCGAAGGCTCCAGCGTGGCTGGCGTGTTCACCCTCAACGCCTTCTGCGCCGCGCCGGTGATCCTGTCCAAGCAGCGTGTACAGGGCACCGTGCGCTACCTGCTGACCAACACGGGTAACGCCAACGCCGGCACCGGCGCGCCAGGTCTGGCCGCCGCCGAGCGCACCTGCGCCAAGCTGGCCGAACTGGCTGGCGTACCGGCCGAGTCGGTACTGCCGTTCTCCACCGGCGTGATTGGCGAGCCGCTGCCGGTCGAAAAGATCGAAGGCGCGCTGCAGGCCGCCCTCGACAACCTGTCGGAAAACAACTGGGCTGAGGCCGCTACCGGCATCATGACCACCGACACCCTGCCCAAGGGGGCCAGCCGCCAGTTCCAGCACGATGGCGTGACCGTCACCGTTACCGGAATCAGCAAGGGTGCAGGCATGATCCGCCCGAACATGGCGACCATGCTGGGCTACATCGCCACCGACGCCAAGGTGGCGCCAAAGGTACTCAAGGACCTGATGCTGGACGGCGCCAACAAGTCGTTCAACCGCATCACGATCGATGGTGACACTTCGACCAACGATTGCTGCATGCTGATCGCTACCGGCAAGGCCGACCTGCCGGAAGTGACCGAAGCCAGCGGCGCGCTTTTCGAAGCGCTGAAAAAGGCCGTGTTCGAAGTGTGCATGGAAGTGGCCCAGGCCATTGTCCGTGACGGCGAAGGCGCGACCAAGTTCGTGACCGTGCAGGTCAACGGCGGTGGCAACCACCAGGAGTGCCTGGACGTTGGCTACGCCGTGGCCCACTCGCCGTTGATCAAGACCGCGCTGTTCGCTTCCGACCCGAACTGGGGCCGCATCCTCGCCGCCGTAGGCCGTGCCGGTGTACCGGAGCTGGATGTGAGCCTGATCGATGTCTACCTGGACAGCGTTTGCATCGCGAGCAAAGGCGGCCGCAGCCCGAGCTATACCGAAGCGCAGGGTTCGGCAGTGATGGCCCAGGAAGAGATCACCATCCGAATCGAACTGGGCCGTGGCCAGTGCAGCGAAACCATCTGGACGACTGACCTGTCCCACGAGTACGTGAAGATCAACGCCGAGTACCGTACCTGATCTACTGATCCGAAGGCCTCTTCGCGGGCACGCCCGCTCCCACAGGTGTTGCAATGCCTGCAGGAGCGGTGCGGTCCCTGCAGGAGCGGGCTTGCCCGCGAAAGGCCGCGTAGCGGCCTGCGGGTTTTGCAATACAAACCTGATGGAGCCGAACCATGAGCTATCACCTGATCATCGGCGACAAGCTGTACTCCTCCTGGTCGCTGCGTGGCGCCCTGGCGCTCGAGCTGGCTGGCGTGCCCTACGAAGAAACCCTGATCAAGCTGAACCAGCCTGATACCCGCCAGCGCATCCTCGCTTTCTCCTCCACCGGCAAGGTGCCGCTGCTCAAGACCGAGCACGGTGTGATCGCCGATTCCCTGGCCATTGCCGAATACCTCAACGAACAGCACCCCGACGCCCAGCTGTGGCCTGCCGATGCAGCCGCCCGCGCCCAGGCCCGTTCGGCTTGCGCGCAGATGCACAGCGGTTTCTTCGCCCTGCGCGGTGCCATGCCGTTCGACCTGTCGCGTGACCAGGCGCTGGACACTGTGCCGCTGGACGTGCAGGTCGATATCGACCGTATCGTCGCGCTGTGGTCCGAATGCCGCGTGGTGGCCAAGGACAGCGGCCCGTTCCTGTTCGGCAAGCCAAGCCTGGCCGATGCCTTCTTTGCCCCGGTGGCCGTGCGCCTGCGCACCTACCGCGTAGAAGTCCCCGCCGAGGCGGCAGCCTACATCGAGACCATTTATCAGTGGCCAGCCTTCCAGGCATGGCAACAGGCAGGCCTGGAGGAGCGTAAAGCGTGAAACGGATTCATGTAGTAGCTGCCGTCATTCGCGGTGCTGATGGCCGTATTCTGATCGCACGCCGTGCCGATACTCAGCACCAGGGCGGCTTGTGGGAGTTCCCCGGTGGCAAGGTGGAAGAAGGCGAAAGCGTCGAAGCGGCGCTTGCCCGCGAGCTGCGCGAGGAGCTGGGCATCGAGGTAAGTCGGTCGCGTGCGCTGATCAAGGTCAGCCATGACTACCCGGACAAGCAGGTGCTGCTGGACGTGCGCGAGGTCGAAGCGTTCACTGGCGAACCCCATGGTGCCGAAGGCCAGCCGCTGGAATGGGTTGCCCCGCGCGATTTGCCGCAGTACGAATTCCCCGAGGCCAACAAGCCGATCGTCGCCGCTGCGCGCCTGCCGGACCAGTACCTGATCACCCCGGATGGCTTGGAGGTGCCGCAGCTGCTCAAGGGCATCCAGAAGGCCGTGGCCAATGGCATTCGTCTGATCCAGTTGCGTGCCCCGGACATGTACGACCCCAAGTACCGCGACGTGGCGGTGGATGCGGTCGGGCTGTGTGCGGGCAAGGCGCAGCTGATGCTGAAAGGGCCACTGGAATGGCTGGGTGATTTCCCGGCGGCCGGTTGGCACCTGACGGCCGCGCAGCTGCGCAAGTACGCCGCCAGGGGCCGGCCGTTCCCCAAGGAGCGCTGGTTGGCGGCATCCTGCCACAGTGCCGAAGAGCTGGCGCTGGCTGAGCAGATGGGCGTGGACTTTGTCACCTTGTCGCCAGTGCAGGCGACCCTGACGCATCCGGATGCGGTGCCGCTGGGCTGGGATGAGGCGCAGCGCGTGATTGCCGGGTTCAACAAGCCGGTTTATCTACTGGGTGGGATAGGGCCGAGTGAGCGCCAGCAGGCCTGGGAGGCGGGTGCACAGGGTGTGGCCGGGATCCGGGCGTTCTGGCCCGAGGTTTGAGTCCCCTGTAACAGGGGCCGCTGCGGGCCTCATTCGCGGGCTTGCCCGCTCCCACAGGAAACTCACAAGCCTCAAGCCTGCTCGAAACCTGTGGGAGCGGGCAAGCCCGCGAATGGGCTGCAAAGCAGCCCCAGAAGTATCAGCCTTTCGGTTTCTCGGCGGGCTGCCACAAAACCTCAGCCACCCCCTGGCGCCGCCCGATGATCCGCGCCGCCACGAACAATAGATCGGAAAGCCGGTTGATATACGCCAAACCAACGCCTTCCAGCGGCTCCACGGCATTCAACTGCTGGCACCGGCGCTCTGCACTGCGTGCCAGACTGCGGCACACATGCGCCTGCGCCACCAGCGCCGAACCACTGGGCAGAATGAAGTTCTTCAGCGGCCCCAGCTCTTCGTTCCACACATCGATGGCCGCCTCCAGGCGTTCCACTTCTGCCAGGTTCAACGCCTGGTAACTGGGCATCGCCAGCTCGCCACCCAGGTCGAACAAGCGGTGCTGACACGGCGCCAGCACTGTGGTCACTTCATTCAGCCCATGCTCGGCGAGCCCCGCCAGCAGCAACCCCAACTGGCTGTTCAGGCTGTCCACCTCGCCAATCGCTTCGATCCGCGGGTGGTCCTTGGGCACCCGACGGCCGTCGCCCAGGCCGGTTTCGCCTTTGTCGCCGGTGCGGGTATAGATCTTCGAAAGGCGGTAGCCCATGTCATTGCTCCGTTCTGGCCGGCACCGCCGCTGCCGGCTGGGTGAGGGGCAGGCGTAGGGTAAAGCAGGTGCCTTGGCCTGGCGTGGATTGCACTTCCATCTGCCCCTTGTGGTTGTTGGTGATGATGAAGTAGGAGACCGACAGGCCCAGCCCGGTACCCTGGCCGATTTCCTTGGTGGTGAAGAACGGCTCGAAGGTGCGCTTGCGCACCGCCTCGGGCATGCCGACGCCGTTGTCTTCGACCTGGATTTCCGCCCATGGCGGGTTTAGCCGGGTGCGCAGTGTGATGCGTCCGGGCTCGCTGGGTTGCGGGCGTTGGTGGATGGCCTGGGCTGCGTTCTTCAGCAAGTTGAGCAGTACTTGTTCCAGCTCGTTGGCGGTACATGGCACCGGCCCCAGGTCGGGGTCGAACTGGCGCACGATGGCTTGCCCCTTGAAGTCGAAGCCGATGGCCAGATCGAAGTCATTGCCGGCAATTTCAAGCGCCTGATCGATCAGTGCCGGCAGCTCGCATGGCACCAGCTGGCGGTTGCTGCGGCGGCTGAAGCTGAGCATGTGGGTGACGATCTTCGCCGCCCGGGCGCCGGCCTGCTGAATGCCGTCGAGCAGCTGCGGCACCTCGCGGCTGTCCAGGTAGCGGTTGATCGTGGCCAGGTCGATGCCCAGCTCTTCGGCCTGTTCCTGGTTGCGCGGCAGGTCGGACGACAGGCGTCGGCGAATGTTCTGCACGTTGTGCAGGATAGCGCCCAGCGGGTTGTTGATTTCGTGCGCCATGCCGGCAGCCAGACCACCGACCGAGAGCATTTTTTCCGATTGCACCATCATTTCTTCCAATGACAGACGCTGGGTGATGTCGTCGATACGAATGACCACGCCGCGCCCGCCGCCGCCGGTCAGTGGGTAGAAGGTCAGGGCGTAGTGGCGCAGGTCGTCGCCCTTGGGCCAGGTTACCCGCTCAATCTTCGCCACTCGATGTTTTTCCACGGTTTCCTTCAGTTGCGGGAGGAACGGCTTCAACGGCTCGAACGCAATGAACACCGGCTGGTTAAGTGCCTCATCCAGTGGTGTGCCGGAAAGCACCGTGGCTTCGTGGTTCCATTGGGTCACGTAAAGCTGTTCGTCGAGGGCGATCAGTGCCGAGGGCATCGAGTCGATGATGCTGTTGAGGTAGTTCTGGAAACCGGTGAGCTTTTTCTCGATCTTGCTGCGTACCTGTACTTCCAGTTCCAGCTTGCGGTTGGTGTGGCGGGTTTCTTCGGCAAGGCCCTGAGCCTGGTCGTAGGCACTCTGGAACTCGTCGCGGGCGCTCTTGAGCTGCTGCTCGCGCGCCTCGATGCGCGACAGCATGGTGTTGAAGGCCTCGGCCAGGCTGCCGATTTCATCATCGTTGCCGCGTTGGGCGCGCAAGGCGTAGCTCTCTTCGCGGGTAACCTGGCGGCTGAGTTCCTCAAGCTGGTTGATCGGTTGGGTGATCAGGCGTTTGATCTGCCGTGCGATGACGATCCATAGCAGGACACTGAACACCAGGATGCCCAGGCTGGCGCTGAGTGTGCCGGTGTAGAACGCCGTGGGCAGTTCGCTGCTGGCTACCAGCAGCAAGTGTGCCGGTGGGTTGGCATCGCGGGGGATGCGGATCAACTGAGTGCTGCGAAACTCCATCAGGCGCCAGCCGTCGATGTTGCGAAAACGTTTGGGCAGGGCCAGCGGCTCGCCATGCTGCAACTGCGCCAGCATTCGGCCATCGCCACCGTAGACCGCGGCGGCGCGCAGCGGTGTGTAACTTTCCAGTTCCTTGAGCAGGGCACGGGCGGTTTCCGGGGTGTCGCCGGCGCGGGCTGCAAGCTGAGGATTGGCCACCAGCCGGCCGATGGTCTGCATGGCCTGGGGCGCCATGCTTTCCTGGGTGATCCAGTAGGCGGCGCTGATGAAGGTGAGGTTGGCCATCAGCAAGATGGTCACCAGCAATACCAGCAGGGCCGCCAGCAGCTTCTGCCCGACCGGGAGGTTTTCCAGGCGTTGGCGCAAGGTCATGGGCAAGGCAATGTCCGTATCCGGTTGAAGGGCCGCGTCAGTCGCAGGGCAAACCACGCGCGCGCAGGTTTTCGACCAAGCGCTGCAGCAGGTGTTCCAGCTGCGGCAAGTGCAGGCCATGACGGCCCGCAGCGCGGCAAGCATGGCCGAGCAGGTAGTGCAACTCGGTGCGCCGTCCTGCATGCACGTCCTGGTACATGGAAGAGTAGTTGGCTGCGGTGGCGAGGATTACCCGCTGCACTTCTTCGTCCAGCCCCTCGGCTGCTTGCGGCTGGCCGCAACGGCGCAGCAGTCGGGCCAGCTCGACGCACAGGGCCTGCACTTCACCCAGGTGCCCCAGCAGCCCGCCATTCTGGCAATCATGAAGGACGGTCAGCGGGTTGATGGCGCAATTGAGCGCCAGCTTGCGCCACAGGCGGGTCAGTATGTCTACTGTCCATTGCGCGGGGATACCGGCCTCGTGCAGGTCATCGAACCAGGCGGGGATCATGGGGTTACGTGGGTCGCCCAGCCAGTTGAAGCCATGGCCGGCAAAACGCACCTGCCAGTCCCCCTCGCGGAAGGCGCCTTCGGTGCTGGAGGCGAAGATGCAGCGAGCGTGCGGCACCAGGTCGGCGACTTCATCCTGGCTGCCAAGGCCATTCTGCAACAGCAGCACTTCGGCGCTCTCGGCCAGCCGTGGCGCTACACCGGCAATCGCCGGGGCAGCGTCATAGGCCTTGCAGGCCACCAGCAGCCGGTGGATCGGGCCTTGCGCCTGCGCCGTTTCGGCAGGTATGGCGTAGTGCCGGGTGTGCTCCTGTTCGACCAGGGTCAGGCCACCGGCCTGCTGATAGGCCTGTAGCCGTTGCCCGTCACGCAGGATCAGGCGCACGGCCTTGCCTGCGCGTGCCAGGCGGCAGGCCCACAGACTGCCAAGGCTACCGGCGCCGAGAATATGCCAGGTGCTGCTCATATGCGTTTCGCAACCCGTTATAATGAGCCCGCATTTTAACCTTCAAACCCAGCGCGCTCCATCTTCAGCCTGAGCGCGCTTTTATTTTGGGAGAACAACCATGCCTTCGTTCGACGTGGTATCGGAACTGGACAAGCACGAAGTGCAGAACGCGGTCGACAACGCCATCAAGGAACTGGACCGCCGCTACGACCTCAAGGGCAAAGGCACCTTCGAGTTCAAGGACAAAGAGCAGACCGTGATGCTCACCGCCGAGGAAGAGTTCCAGCTCGAGGCGATGCTGGAGATCCTGCGCCTTGCACTGGTCAAGCGCAAGATCGACGTGAAGTGCCTGGAAACCAAGGACCCCTACGCCTCCGGCAAGGAAAAGAAACAGGAAGCCAAGTTCCGCGAAGGCATCGACAAGGACCTGGCAAAAAAGATCGTTGCCACCATCAAGGATGGCAAGCTGAAAGTACAGGCCGCCATCCAGGGTGAGCAGGTACGGGTAACCGGCAAGAAACGTGACGATCTGCAGGAAGCCATTGCCCTGCTGCGCACCAAGGAATTCGACATGCCGCTGCAGTTCAACAACTTCCGCGACTGATGCGGGGGTGGCCCGGAACCCCGATGGCCAAATGATGTCCATGGGGGCCGGGGTTGCGTAATAACACGCGCGCCTGTTCTACCGTGTACTTGCCGCTCGGCATCAGGAGATGAATATGGATTTGAACGCTGAAGTCGATCAGCTCGTCCGCCAATCCCAGACGTGGATTCCCTTGATCATGGAATACGGCAGCCGTGTGCTGCTGGCACTGCTGACCCTGGCGGTCGGCTGGTGGATCATCAACAAGGTCAGCGCCCGCCTCGGCAAGCTGGTGGGGCTGCGCAACGCCGACCTGGCGCTGCAGGGCTTCATCAGCACCCTGGCGAACATCGTGCTGAAGGTGCTGCTGTTGGTCAGCGTGGCCTCGATGATCGGCATCGAGACCACCTCGTTCGTCGCCGCCATCGGTGCCGCAGGCCTGGCCATCGGCCTTGCCTTGCAGGGCAGCCTGGCGAACTTCGCCGGTGGTGTGCTGATTCTGATGTTCCGCCCGTTCCGTATCGGTGACTGGATCGAGGCGCAGGGCGTTGCCGGCACCGTCGACAGTATCCAGATCTTCCACACCGTGCTGCGCACCGGTGACAACAAGACGGTCATCATGCCCAATGGCAGCCTGTCCAACGGCATCATTACCAACACCAACCGCCAGCCGACGCGCAAGGTGGTGTTCGATGTGGGCGTTGACTACGAGGCCGACCTGCAGAAGGCCCGCAATGTGTTGCTGGAACTGGCAAAGGACCCGCGTGTTCTGCAAGACCCGGCACCGCAGGCGGTCGTGTCGACGCTGGGCGACAGCTCGATCACCGTATCGCTGCGGTTGTGGACCAAGACCTCCGATTACTGGGACGTGATGTTCATGCTCAACGAGTATGCGCGTGACCGGTTGAAGGCCGAAGGGATCGACATTCCGTTCCCGCAGCGGGTTATTCGCGTGGTGCAGGAGACTGCAACGCAGTAATGCCGCGTTCAAGCCGGGGCCGCTTTGCGCCCCTTCGCGGGCAAGCCCGCCCCTACGAGGACATGCGTGTTCTGTGTAGGAGCGGGCTTGCCCGCGAAGGGGCGCAAAGCGGCCCCAGCTTTTTCCGACCCTGATTACACTTGCTCACAGCAATTTCCAGCCATTTCTGGCATATAGCGTGACCCCGCCCGCCACACCCGATACGCCATCATGAAACCACTGCTGTATATCACCCCTCTGCGTGCCTTGCTGTTCGGCCTGACCCTGGCCCTGTTCGAACTGCTGACCTACCTGGCCAGCGATGCGGTCATGCCGGCCATGCCTGTCGTGGTCAACGACCTCGACGCCAGCCCCGAATACATACCCCATGCCCTCAACCTGTACCTGCTGGGGGGCGTGGTACTGCAATGGCTGATCGGCCCGTTGGCCGACCGTTATGGACGGCGCCCTTTGCTGCTGGTCGGCTGCGCATTCTTTGGCCTGGCCTGCCTGGCTACCTTCTGGGTCCAGGACATCGGCCTGTTCAACCTGTTGCGTCTGTTGCAGGGCATTGGCCTGGGCTTTGTGGTCACCGTCAGCTACCCAGCCCTGAACGAGGCTTTCAGCGAGGCTGATGCCGTACGCATGATGGCCCTGCTGGCCAACATCGCCTTGCTGTCGCCCCTGCTCGGGCCGCTGGTGGGCACCTTGCTGCTGCAATGGCTGGACTGGCGCTGGCTGTTCGTGGCATTCGCCATCGGCGCGGTGCTGGCCTGGCTGCTGCTGTACCGCCTGATGCCGGAAACCCTGGGCGTGGAGCGCCGTGACGGCTCGCGGCTGGCGTTCACGCCGATTCACCTGCTGCCGCTGTTGGCGGGCTATGGTCAGTTGCTGGGCAACCGCCGCTTCGTTGCAGGCAGCGCCGCCCTTGGGTTGGTCGGCTTGCCGCTGATTGGCTGGATTGGCCTGTCGCCGGTGCTGCTGATTCACGATGAGGGGTTGAGTACCCTGGAGTATGCCTTGTGGCAGTTGCCGGTATTTGGCGGGCTGATCCTCGGTAACCTGATCATCAATCGTATTGCCGATCGCTACCCACTGCCAGCCCTGGTGCGTGGCGCGCTCTGGCCATACCTGGCTGGCCTGTGCCTGATGGTGCTGGCGACCTGGTACTGGCCGAGCGTGACCAGTGTGGTGGCCGGCATGTCGCTGTATGCGCTGGGGTTGGGCGTGGCCAATGCGGTGCTGTACCGCATGACGCTGTTCTCCAGTGAGCAGAGCAAGGGGCTGGTTTCGGCCATGCTGGGGATGATCACCATTGCCTTGCTGGGGCTCGGCGGTGCGCTGCTGGCGATGATTGGCGCCGGTGCCAGCTTGCTGCATTTTGCCCTGGCGGCGGGGGTGGCGGGGGCGTTGGCGCTGTGGCCGCTGTGGTTTGTGGTGGGTGGGCGGCCTGGGGAAGGGGCTGTAGCTCGATAATCGGTATTGCCGGTGCCGGCCTCTTCGCGGGTAAACCCGCTCCTACGAGGCAACGCGTGCTGGCCTCTTCGCGGGTAAACCCGCTCCTACGAGGCAACGCGTGCTGGCCTCTTCGCGGGTAAACCCGCTCCTACGAGGCAGCGCGTGCCGGCCTCTTCGCGGGTAAACCCGCTCCTACACAGGGCCGCGCCGCCTTGTAGGAGCGGGTTTACCCGCGAAGAGGCCAGCACAGGCAATACAAAACTTCAGGGCCGCTCAGCCACAGAATGATCCTCGGCCACCGGCGTCCCCCGCCCGGCTTCCTGATGCCACTGCAGGGCGATCAGGATCAGCGTAGGCACCCCCAGCAGCGCCGTGATCAGGAAGAAGTCGTGGTAGCCGAATTTCTCCACAATAACGCCCGAATACCCGCCAATCAGCCGCGGCAACAGCAGCATGATCGAACTGAGCAGCGCGTACTGGGTCGCCGAGAACTTCAGGTTGGTCAGGCTTGACAGGTAGGCGACAAAGGCCGAGGTAGCCATGCCGGAGCTGAAGTTGTCCAGTGAGATGGTCACCACCAGCATTTCCAGGTTCGGCCCCATGTCAGCCAGCATCAGGAACAGGATGTTGGTGCCGGCAGAGGCTACGCCGCCGATGAACAGGATGGGCATGATGCCGAAGCGTACGATCAGCAGGCCGCCAACCCCGGCGCCGACCAGGGTCATGATCAGGCCGAAGATCTTGCTGACGCTGGCAATCTGGTCCTTGGTGAAGCCCATGTCGATATAGAACACGTTGGCCATCACCCCCATCACCGTGTCCGACATGCGATAGGTGGCGATCAGGCCTAGCAGCAGCAGAGCCTGCCAGCGGTAGCGGGTGATGAAGTCGTTGATCGGGGTCAGCACGGGGGCCAGGCCGCGACGGCCGAGGCTCGACAGGCAGGCCCAGGACAGCAGCACGTAGAGGATCAGGCGCAGGAAGGCGCGGTCTTCCAGCAGCAGGTCGAGCGGCGTGGCATCACCGGAGATCACGCTGGACCAGCCGGTATTGAACATCTGGGTGAAGCTGGCCGGTACCGAGACCAGCAGGATGATCAGCACGAACACCGAGGCCATCTGGTGCACCAGCCCGTAGCGCGCTGCCGATAGCTGGGTGCGCATGGGCACTGGTGGTTCGCGCATGACCAACGTGGTGAACAGGGCGGGCAGCATCATCACCCCGAACATCACGTACGTGCCGGCCCAGGCCTTGTGCAGGTAGCTGAAGCCGGTAGAGCCGAACCACTCGGCGAAGAACAGGGCACCGGCCGTGGCGAGCAAGGCAGCCACCCGGTAGCCGGCCATGTAGCTGGCTGCGAGCGCGGCCTGGCGCTGGTCGTCAGCGATTTCCAGGCGGTAGGCGTCGACAGCGATGTCCTGGGTAGCCGAGGCGAAGGCCACCAGTACGGCCATGGCGATCAGCCAGGAGAGGTGTTGTTGCGGGTCGCACAGGCTCATGCCGACCAGCCCGATCACCACCAGCGCTTGCGACAACAGCAGCCACGAACGCCGGCGCCCGAGGCCGCCAAGCAGCGGCAAGCGCCATTGGTCGAGCAGCGGTGACCAGACCCACTTGAAGGCGTAGGCCAAGCCAATCAGGCTGGCATAACCGATGGTTTCACGGGCAACGCCGGCTTCGCGCAACCATACCGACAGGGTCGAGAACACCAGCATGTAGGGCAGGCCGGCGGCGAAACCGAGTAGCAAAAGTACCAATGTTGACGGGCTGGCATAGGCAGCAAGCGCAGCGCGCCAGGTTTTACGGGGCATGGGCCAACATCTGCCTCAAGTTTTCGAAAACAAAGCGCGCACTCTAACCGCTGTGCTCCATTGGGCGCCAGCCATGGCGCGTCATATCCACACGATTGTTGCTTACATTCACACCTTCCCCGCGTAACCGCGCCCGTTGTTCATCGCCCGACGGGGTGCCCAGCGGCAGGCTCAACCGGCCACCTGCACCGAGCACCCGGTGCCAAGGCAGGCGTGTGTCTGCAGGCAACTGCCCCAGGGTACGCCCCACCCAGCGCGCCGCACGGCCAAGCCCGGCCAGTTCGGCCAGTTGGCCATAGCTCACGACCTTACCGGGTGGCACTTGGCCCAGTACTGAATAAAGCGCCGTTCGTCGGCCCTCGGCCGAATCAAGGGCGTGCTCATATCCATCAGACATCTCGCCCGCCTTGGGCTGCAGATGAAACCGGACCGGTGGTCTGGTAAATGAGAGTTGAACTCAACGGCATACTCCCGGTCTGTCCTTGCTCTGGTCGTGGGTATCTGGATAATGCCCGGCTTTTTCGTCAAATCGAACCCATAGTCCGCAAACAAAGCCCGTTTATGAATTCTAGATCCTTGTTGTGCCTTCTTGCTGTTTCCCTGTGTGCCTCTCCAGTGTGGGCCGACACTGTGTGGATGAAGAACGGTGACCGGCTAAGTGGCAAGATCAAGGTATTCGACGGCGGCAAGCTGCTGCTGGAAACCCCTTATGGCGGGTCCATCGCCCTGGACTGGAAACAGGTCCAGACGCTGGAAAGCGACCAGGAGATGCTGGTCAAGCAGGACGCCTACAGCGGAGAGAAAGCCAAGTCGCTCAAGGCGGCAGAGCCAGGCAAGGTGACCTTGGCCAATGGCGATTCACCGAAGACGGTGGAGCTGGCCAGCATCGAGCAGATCATGAAGCCCAAGCCGCTGGTCGAGGATTTCGTGTGGAAAGGTAATGTCGACGTGGCGCTGGACTACAAGCGCGCAGAGAACGACACCGACGATTACGACGTGGGCTTCAAGACCACTGCCCGCCATGGCCGCTGGCGGCACAACGCCGAGGGTGAGTACAACCGCGAGACCAAGGACGACGTCACCACCACCAACAACTGGAGCGCCGAGTACGCGCTGGACCGCTTCATTACCGATAAGTGGTTCTGGCAGGGGCGTGCGGAATACAAGCGCGATCACATCGAAGACCTGGCCCGCCAGCGCACCGTGGGTACCGGCCCGGGTTACCAGTTCTGGGACGATGAGCTGGGTGCGTTCTCGCTGGGCTCACTGATCAACCGCACTGATTTCGAGTACCGGGACGGCGGCAAGGATAATTTCTATTCTGCGGCCGTGAAGTGGGATTACACCCGCTACCTGATCGGCAAGAACGTGCAGCTGTTCACCAACGGCGAGTTCGCCAAGCCGCTGGGTGGCGTGGCCGACTACTCGCTGGATGCCGAGGTTGGCCTGCGCTACAAGGTCACCGAGTGGGCCTCGCTGAACCTCAAGGCGGAGAAGGATATCATCACCGGCACGCGTGAGAGTGACCTGGACAAGACACGCTATACCGCGGGCTTCGGCGTTACCTGGTAAGGCGTCTGGATGCAGGTCAGTGGCACAGGCAGCTGATAATGCTTATCTTGTCCCCAACCCGTCCGCCAGGAGCCGCCCTCAAGTGAGTACCAACGCCATTCGCCCCGCCCGGGAACTGCTGCTCAAGGAATACCGCGGCGTGCTTTCGACACATTCCAGGTCGATGCCTGGCTACCCCTTCGGTTCGGTCGTGCCGTACTGCCTGGACGCCCAGGGCAACCCGCTGATCCTGATCAGCCGCATTGCCCAGCACACCCACAACCTGCAGAAGGACCCCAAGTGTTCGCTGCTGGTGGGTGAGCGCGAGGCCGAGGATGTGCAGGCGGTAGGGCGCCTGACGGTGATGGCCGAAGCGCACAAGCTGGTCGACGAGGCCGTCATCGAGGCCGCCGCCGAACGCTATTACCGCTATTTCCCGGACGCGGCCGACTACCACAAGGCCCACGATTTCGATTTCTGGGTGCTGCAACCGGTGCGCCACCGCTACATCGGCGGCTTCGGTGCGATCCACTGGCTTGACCATGTGACCTTGGCCAACCCGTTCGCGGGCAAGGCCGAGGGGAGCATGATCGAACACATGAACAGCGATCACGCCAGTGCCATTGCCCACTACGTCGAATTGACCGGGTTGCCACAGCACGTACCGGCGCAGATGGTTGGGGTAGACAGCGAAGGCATGCACCTGCGCATCGGCCAGGCAGTGCACTGGTTGCCTTTCCCCACTACTTGCAACACGCCGACACAAGTCCGCGAGGCCTTGGTTTTGCTGGCTCGCGCCGACCATTGGCCGCTTGTGATGCAAGCCGAGGGTTGAAATCCGGAGCGCAGGCATCCATTTGAGGTCTTATTGGAAGGTTATCTTCCGTCGAGGAACCCTTGATGCGTGCTTTTCTACTGCTGTTTCTGATTTTTCCTGTGCTGGAGCTGTTCGTCTTCGTGAAGGTCAGCGCGGCTATCGGTTTCTTCCCGGCGTTGCTGCTGATCATCGCCGGCTCCGCCCTGGGCGTACTGGTCATGCGGGTGGCCGGCCTGGCGACTGCATTGCGCGCCCGTGAAAGCCTGCAGCGCGGTGAATTGCCCGCCGAGGACATGTTCCAGGGCATGATGCTGGCCGTGGGCGGTGGCCTGTTGTTGCTGCCCGGCTTCATCAGCGACGTGCTGGGTGTGCTGTGCCTGCTGCCATTCACCCGCCGCCTGGCGGCGCGCAAGATGCGCGAGCGTGCCGAGGCCCAGGCCATGCGCCAGCGTGCATTCCAGGATGACCCCTTCCAGGCGCAGCCGCGTGATGGCGGCCACCGCCCGAACGTGATCGAAGGCGAGTACGAGCGCCGCGACAAGTAACAAGGACCGGGGCCGCGCAAGCGGCCCCGGTTTTTTTGGGCCTGATGAAAAATTTTCTATCTCGAGCCTTGTAATTGGATGTGGCGGCCTCATGTATGTGGTCACCGCAAGGTTTCTGGTGGCAACACCAGACATTACACAGGTGGTTCGCTCACAGCGGGCCACCCCCGGCAACGCCGGACAGCATCAAAACCGCCGGTGTCGAACCGGCCGATGAAAACCACAATTTGGGAGAGATCGACAATGAAACTTCGTCCTCTGCATGACCGCGTAGTCATCCGTCGCAGCGAAGAAGAATCGAAAACCGCTGGCGGTATCGTCCTGCCGGGTTCGGCCGCTGAAAAACCAAACCGCGGCGAAGTTGTAGCCGTCGGCACCGGTCGCGTTCTGGACAACGGCGAAGTTCGCGCGCTGGCCGTGAAAGTGGGTGACAAAGTGGTTTTCGGCCCGTACTCGGGCAGCAACACCGTGAAAGTCGATGGCGAAGACCTGCTGGTCATGGCCGAGAACGAAATCCTCGCCGTTGTCGAAGGCTGATTTCCCCCGACTTCCCGTTACTCCAAAGTTTTTCAAGGATTAAACGATCATGGCTGCTAAAGACGTAAAATTTGGTGATTCCGCTCGTAAGAAAATGCTGGTTGGTGTCAACGTTCTGGCTGACGCGGTAAAAGCGACCCTGGGCCCGAAAGGCCGTAACGTGGTACTGGCCAAGAGCTTCGGCGCGCCGACCATCACCAAGGACGGCGTTTCCGTCGCCAAAGAAATCGAGCTGAAAGACGCTTTCGAAAACATGGGCGCCCAGCTGGTCAAGGAAGTTGCTTCCAAGGCCAACGACGCTGCCGGTGACGGCACCACCACCGCTACCGTTCTGGCTCAGGCCATCGTCAACGAAGGCCTGAAAGCCGTCGCTGCCGGCATGAACCCGATGGACCTGAAGCGCGGTATCGACAAGGCCACTGCTGCCGTTGTTGCCGAGCTGAAGAACCTGTCCAAGCCATGCGCCGACTCCAAGGCCATCGCCCAGGTAGGTACCATCTCTGCCAACTCCGACAACTCCATCGGTGAAATCATCGCCGAAGCCATGGAAAAAGTCGGTAAAGAAGGCGTGATCACCGTTGAAGAAGGCTCGGGCCTGGAAAACGAACTGTCCGTCGTAGAAGGCATGCAGTTCGACCGCGGCTACCTGTCGCCGTACTTCGTCAACAAGCCGGACACCATGGTTGCCGAGCTGGAAGGCCCGCTGCTGCTGCTGGTCGACAAGAAAATCTCCAACATCCGTGAGCTGCTGCCAGTTCTGGAAGCCGTTGCCAAGGCCGGCCGCCCACTGCTGATCGTTGCCGAAGACGTTGAAGGTGAAGCGCTGGCTACCCTGGTAGTCAACAACATGCGCGGCATCGTCAAGGTTGCTGCAGTCAAGGCTCCGGGCTTCGGCGATCGCCGCAAGGCCATGCTGCAGGACATCGCTGTCCTGACTGGCGGCCAGGTCATCTCCGAAGAAATCGGCCTGTCCCTGGAAACCGCTACCCTGGAGCACCTGGGTAACGCCAAGCGCGTCATCCTGTCCAAGGAAAACACCACCATCATCGACGGTGCTGGCGCTGACACCGAGATCGAAGCACGCGTCAAGCAGATCCGTGCCCAGATCGAAGAAACTTCCTCGGACTACGACCGTGAGAAGCTGCAAGAGCGTCTGGCCAAGCTGGCTGGCGGTGTTGCCGTGATCAAGGTGGGTGCCGGCACCGAAGTTGAAATGAAAGAGAAGAAAGCCCGCGTTGAAGACGCCCTGCACGCTACCCGTGCAGCCGTTGAAGAAGGCGTGGTGCCTGGCGGTGGTGTTGCCCTGGTTCGCGCCCTGGCAGCCATCATCGACCTGAAAGGCGACAACGAAGACCAGAACGTCGGTATCGCGCTGCTGCGTCGCGCTGTTGAATCCCCGCTGCGCCAGATCACTGCCAACGCCGGTGATGAGCCAAGCGTGGTTGCTGACAAGGTCAAGCAAGGTTCGGGCAACTTCGGCTACAACGCCGCTACCGGTGAATACGGCGACATGATCGAGATGGGTATCCTCGACCCAGCCAAGGTCACTCGCTCGGCGCTGCAAGCTGCTGCTTCGATCGGCGGTCTGATGATCACCACCGAAGCCATGGTTGCCGACCTGCCGGAAGACAAGCCAGCTGCTGGCATGCCTGATATGGGCGGCATGGGTGGCATGGGCGGCATGATGTAAGCCAGCCTTACCCTCTGCACCATAAAAAGGCCCCGGTTCGCGAGAACCGGGGCCTTTTTTTATTGCTGTCGGGGCCTCTTCGCAGCACAAGGCTGCGCTTGAGCCTTGTGCTGTGAAACGAGTGGATCAACCGACCAGCGGATCACCGACGTGCAGGATCTTCATGCCGTTGGTGCCACCGATGGTGTGGTAGCTGTCACCCTTGGTCAGGATCACCCAGTCACCTTGCTCCACCAGGCCACGTTTGAGCAGCTCGTCGACCGCCGCCTGGCTCACCTTGTCGGCCGGCAGCGCGGCCGGGTCGAAGGCAATCGGGTACACGCCACGGAACATCGAGGCGCGCGCCTGGGTGGCGCGGTGCGGCGACAGGGCGAAGATCGGTACATGCGAACGCAGGCGCGACATGATCAGCGGGGTGTAGCCGCTTTCGGTCAGGGCGATGATCGCCTTTACGCCCGGGAAGTGGTTGGCAGTGTACATGGCCGCCAAGGCGATGCTTTCGTCGCAGCGCTGGAAGGTGGTGTGCAGGCGATGGCTGGACTTCTGGCTGGTCGGGTGCTTTTCGGCACCCAGGCAGATGCGTGCCATGGCCTGGACAGCTTCGATCGGGTAGGAACCGGCGGCGCTTTCGGCCGACAGCATCACCGCATCGGTGTTGTCCAGCACGGCGTTGGCCACATCGGACACTTCCGCGCGGGTCGGCATCGGGTTCTGGATCATCGACTCCATCATCTGGGTCGCCACGATCACGGCCTTGTTGTTGCGGCGGGCGTGCTGGATGATCTTCTTCTGGATAGCGATCAGCTCGGCGTCGCCGATTTCCACGCCCAGGTCACCACGGGCAACCATCACCGCGTCGGAGGCGGCGATCAGCTTGTCGAGGGTCTCGTCATCGGCCACCGCTTCGGCGCGTTCGATCTTGGCCACCAGCCAGGCGCTGCCGCCGGCTTCATCACGCAGCTTGCGCGCGTATTCCATATCGCTGGCGTCACGCGGGAAGGATACGGCCAGGTAGTCCAGGTCCATTTCCGCAGCCAGTTTGATGTCGGCCTTGTCTTTTTCGGTCAGGGCCGGTGCGGTCAGGCCGCCACCTTTACGGTTGATGCCTTTGTGGTCCGACAGTGGGCCACCGATGATCACCACGCAGTGCAGGGCATCTGCAGTGGCGGTTTCGACGCGCATGACCACGCGGCCATCGTCGAGCAGCAGTTCGTCACCAACGCCGCAGTCCTTGACCAGGTCGGGGTAGTCGATACCGACGATGTCCTGGTTGCCTTCGGTCAGCGGGTGGGCGGTGGAGAAGGTGAACTTGTCACCGATCTTCAGTTCGATGCGCTTGTTGGCGAACTTGGCGATGCGGATCTTCGGACCCTGCAGGTCGCCCAGCAGTGCAACATGGCGGCCGTTCTTGGCGGCGATGTCACGGATCAGGCGCGCGCGGGCCTTGTGCTCGTCCGGTGTGCCGTGGGAGAAGTTCAGACGTGCCACGTCCAGGCCGGCGAGGATCAGTTGTTCGATCACTTCCGGCGAGTTGCTGGCGGGGCCAAGGGTGGCGACGATTTTGGTGCGGCGGATGCTCATGCACAGACTCCTATAGTGAAGCGCAGCGAAAGGCTACTCCTGAATCTCGCTGTAGTCATTGTTCCGTTGCACTACCTGCAACCAAGGCAGGGTGGCATTTGAACGGGGCAGGGTATCCTTGCAAAAGGGTGTGAAGATTTGCAGGCAAACGCCGATACACTGGCATCAAAGGAGATCCCCATGCGAGCCCTGATCGTTTTAGCCTTGGCCGCCAGCGCCGTCGGCTGTACCCGCTGGTCCATGGACCACCACCTGAACAATGCCTACCGCGCCTACGACCGCGGCGATTGCGCACGGGTCATGCTCGAACTGTCGCAGGTTGATCGCACCAGCCGTGCCCGGCCGTTCATCCACCCCGAAGTGTCACTGCTGCGCGGCCAGTGCCTGGAGCGCCAGGCGTTGTACGTGGACGCGGCGCAGACCTATCAGTACCTGATCCAGCAGTACCCGGGCAACGAATATGCCTATCGCGCCCGGGCGCGCCTGCAGACCTTGGAAAAACTCGGCCATTTGCGCGGTGCAGAAACGGCCGTGGCCAACCCGGTGACGACCGTACCTTGGCGCTAACACAAAGGTGTGGTTTATTTCACGGGATTTGCTGCGCGTGCTGCGCTAATCTGTAACTCAGCTGTTACAACAACCGCCAGTACCTAGTATTCCTGGCATCAGGTACGGAATACACTCGCGATCATGTTCAACAAGCGCCACATAGAACGTCATCAGCTACCTTGTGTCCTCAAGGTGTTCAACCGCTTTACCGGTCAGGAGATCGGTCAGCTAGGCAATGCCTCTGAAAATGGGTTGATGGTCATCAGCCAGCTGCCCGTGTTGGTCGGGCCCGATTACGAGCTGCAACTGCGTATGCCCCTGCCTGGCGGCGGGCACCAGTTCGTCAACCTCACTGCCAGTTGCCTGTGGTGCCGCGAGGACCAGACGCCTGGGCACTACGATTCGGGCTTCATGCTGCTGCAGTCTCCGCGCGAGTACGATGATTTCGTACGTTCGTTGCGCGACTATTTCAGTTTCCGCCCCGCCAACGCTCCCGTCTGAACGTTCATTTTTCAGAATCGCGCTAGAATCGGGTCGACCTTGATACAGGACGACCCCGTGACCTCCAGCATTTTCTGGCACGACTATGAAACCACCGGCATCAACCCGCGCTGCGATCGGCCGCTGCAGGTGGCCGGCCTGCGCACTGACTTCGACCTTAACGAAATCGACGAGCCAATCAGCCTTTATTGCCGACCGTCGGACGACATCCTGCCGCACCCGGCGGCCTGCCTGGTGACAGGCATTACGCCGCAACTGCTGGCGGAGCAGGGCCTGTGCGAAGCCGAGTTCATGACTCGCGTGCATGCCCAGCTGGCGCAACCGGGCACCTGTGGTGCCGGCTACAACACCCTGCGCTTCGACGATGAAGTGACCCGCTACAGCCTTTACCGCAACTTTTTCGACCCCTATGCCCGTGAATGGCAGGGAGGCAATAGCCGCTGGGACCTGATCGACATTGTGCGTACCGCCTATGCCTTGCGCCCGGAAGGCATTGAATGGCCGCAACAGGACGGGCGCACCAGCCTGCGTCTGGAACTGCTGAGCAAGGCCAATGGCATTGACCACGGTCATGCCCACGAAGCGCTTTCCGACGTGCGGGCAACCATTGCCTTGGCTCGCCTGATTCGGCAGAAACAACCCAAGTTGTATGACTGGCTGTTTCAGCTGCGCAGCAAGCATAAAGTGATGGAGCAGGTCCGTCTGTTGCAGCCACTGGTGCATATATCCGGGCGTTTTTCGGCGGCGCGCAATTACCTGGGGGTCGTATTGCCACTGGCCTGGCACCCGCGTAATCGCAATGCACTGATTGTCTGCGACCTGCATCAGGAAACCCTACCGTTACTGCGGGAAAGTGCTGAAGTTTTACGTCAGCGCTTGTACACCCGGCATGATGAATTGGCCGAAGGTGAATTACCGGTACCGCTCAAATTGGTGCAGATCAATCGCTGCCCGGTAGTGGCGCCGCTGTCGGTATTACGCCCGGTCGATCAGCAACGATTGGGCCTGGACTTGACGTTGTTACAATCGCGCGGTGAACAACTGGCCAATCAACAGGCGCAATGGCAAGAAAAGCTGGAGCACATCTATGGCAAGGACGAGTTTGCCCCGAGTGAGGACCCGGAACAGCAGTTGTATGATGGTTTTATAGGTGACCGCGACCGGCGCTTATGCGAGCAAGTTCGTGCGCTGGAACCGGCGCAGTTGAGCCATGGCCAATGGATGTTCGATGATCCGCGTTTGCCGGAGCTGTTGTTCCGCTACCGGGCACGTAACTTCCCTGAAACCTTGACCGGCGAAGAGCGGCAACGTTGGTATGGCTTCTGCCAACAGCGCCTGAGCGACCCGCAGTGGGGGGCGCCGAATACCTTGGGCGACTTCGAAAAGGCGCGCCAGCAAGCCTGGGAGGGGGCCGACGAGGCAGGCAGGCGCGTGTTGGAGGCCTGGCAACTGCATGCTCGACAACTGCAGGAACGCTATTCCATCGGCTGATGGCAGATAAACAAAAACGCCGGCAATGTGCCGGCGTTTTTGTTGTGCGAAGCAAGAGGGCGTATGCGGATAATCAGTCCAGCAGGGTTGCCCAGCTTTCAACCACGTCGCCGCCCCAAGTGGCTTTCCACTCTTTCAGGGTCTTGTGGTTGCCGCCTTTGGTTTCGATCACTTCACCGTTGTGCGGGTTCTTGTATTGCTTGACCTTGCGTGCGCGCTTGGTGGCGGTAGTCTTGACCGAACCACGAGGTGCCTTGCTCAGTTTCGACTCTGGATCGAGCAGGGCAATCACGTCGCGCAGCGACTTGGAGTACTCGCCCATCAGTGTGCGCAGTTTGCCTTCGAACTCCAGTTCTTTCTTCAGCTTGTCATCCTGCGACAGATTGGCCAGGCGGGCCTGAAGTTCCTTGATGGCTTCTTCGGTGGCGCGGTACTCGTTGATCAGGGACATGGAGTGTTCCTTAATGCGTGTTCAGAAATGTGTGGGGCAATAATAGACAGCCCATACTCGCAAGTAAACATAAGATTGGGCAATTAACTGTTAATTAAGCTGTGACAGCATTTCTCTACGTGAACAAAATTTTACATATGCCCCGTGCGTTTCCTCTTGTCTGTCAGGCAGCGCCCGTGTGGCGTTTTCGGGCTTGCATATGCCATCGCGGTAACGATCAATACTGCGTTTTTTCTGGCGGACCGCTAGAATAGGCGCCTTTGCGAAGTTCTGGAGTCTCATTCATGCGCACCTATCGTCTGGTGATCGCCTGCCCCGACCGTGTAGGCATCGTGGCGAAAGTCAGTAATTTCCTGGCCTTGTACAATGGCTGGATCAACGAAGCCAGCCACCACTCCGATGAGCAGAGCGGTTGGTTCTTCATGCGTCATGAAATCCGCGCTGAATCGCTGCCGTTCGGTATCGAAGCCTTCCGTGAGGCGTTTGCGCCGATCGCCGAAGAGTTCTCCATGACCTGGCGCATTACCGACTCGGCTCAGAAAAAACGCGTGGTATTGATGGCCAGCCGTGAGTCGCACTGCCTGGCAGACTTGCTGCACCGCTGGCACACCGATGAGCTGGACTGCGAGATCCCTTGCGTGATTTCCAACCACAACGACCTGCGCAGCATGGTCGAGTGGCACGGTATTCCGTTCTTCCATGTACCGGTCGACCCCAAAGACAAGGCCCCGGCCTTTGCCGAGGTGTCGCGCCTGGTGCAGGAGCATGCGGCCGACGTCGTGGTGCTGGCCCGCTACATGCAGATCCTGCCGCCACAACTGTGCCGGGACTATGCCGAGAAGGTGATCAACATCCATCACAGCTTCCTGCCGTCGTTCGTCGGCGCCAAGCCTTACCACCAGGCCGCCCTGCGTGGGGTGAAGCTGATCGGCGCGACGTGCCACTACGTCACCGAAGAGCTGGATGCCGGCCCGATCATCGAGCAGGATGTGGTGCGTGTCAGCCATGCCGACAGCATCGAGGACATGGTCCGCTTCGGCCGTGATGTGGAGAAGATGGTGCTGGCCCGTGGCCTGCGTTATCACCTGGAGGACCGCGTGCTGGTGCATGGTAACAAGACTGTGGTGTTCGACTGACACCGTGCGGCTTGCTGTGAGATTCCGGGCTGCTGCGCAGCCCTGTCGCGACAGGGGCGCAGAGCGCCCCGGCAATCCTGGGTGAAACGGCAATGACCAAGCAACGCAACAACCCCGTCGCCTCACCTCCACCGACCGTTGGCGAAGGCTGCCTGGCCCGCTACGACCCTGAAGCCCTGGATGACACGGATGGCACCGACTTCCCCGGCGCCGCCGAACTCTGGCAACAGCTCAACCCGCCTGACGCCGCCAGCGCTCCAGCAACGGACGTCCCAGCAGGCACACAAACACCGGCCCCCCAGCCAGCAGATAAAAGTAGTACGTAACCGCCCGCCATATCAGGATTGCCGCAGCTGCGGTCGAGCTGCCCACCAAGGGTGTCAACAGGCTGGCCGACGTCAGCTCGGCGGCCCCGGCGCCGCCAGGCAGCAGACTGAATTGGCCGGCGCTGAGCGACAGCATCTGCACCAGGAAGCTGGGAATCCACTGCAGGTCTACCCCCAAGCCACGCAACACCAGGTACAAGACGCTGTAGCGCAGCCCCCAGTGGATGCAGGTCAGGGTGAATACCAGGCTCAGCCTGCGCTTGGGCAGGCGCCAGGTCTGCGCCAGTGCTGCAACGAAGTGCAGCAGTTTGCGCGCCCAGCGACGTTTGCGCGGCTGGCCCATCCCCATGCGCTGCAACAGCCTGCCGTTCATGCGCATTATCGGGCGCCGGTAGCGCAACAGCCCGATCACCCCGGCCAACGCTGAGCACAGCAGTAACGCACTGCCAAGCAACATGCTTTCCTGGCTGCGGCCCAGGCTGTGGAACAGCGCATAGCCGGCAATCGCCAGCATTGCGCAGAAGAAGAACACCAGGTCGTTCAACTGGTCCATGGCAAAAACGGCGCCGCTGCGCGCCGGGCGGATGCGGTCTCGCGCCAGCAGGGCCATCAGGGTCAGCGGCCCACCACTGCCGCCAGGGGTGGTGCAGATGGCAAACTCGGTGGCCATGACCACGCCCAGGCTGCGAGCATGGCTCAACTGTTTTGCCTGCTCACCCAGCAACAGGCGCAGGCGCAGCGCATTGATGACCCAGCACAACAGAATCATGCCTAGTAGCATGAGCAGCAGGTGCGGGTCGAACCGGCTCAGCCTCGGCAGCAGCTCGCTACCACCCAGCAACGCTGGCACCAGCGCTGCACCCAGCAATGCCAGCGCCAGCCAGGCCCAGCGCTTCATGCTGCCCCCTGGCGCTCCAGCCAGGCAGATTTGGTCAGCGGTTCGCGGCCATCCTTCAACAGTCTCTCCAGCGTGCGCAACCAATAGTCACGGGATGAGCGATGGCGCATGTCTACAGGGTGCAGCCCCAAGCGCAACGTGCTCGCGCCCCGCCAGCGCTGGCATTGCCAGTCGCACAGCGTGCGGGACAGTTTGCGACGCCATGCGCTGCGCGCGCTCCAGACCAGGCCTGGCGCATCAATGGCCGTAAAGTCTGGTAAGCGGTACAGATGCTGAGGTGTACTGGTGTATTTCAGTGGCAGGCGGCACAGCGCTTGCCGCGTGCCCTGGCTCATGAGCCAGGCCGGTGCGACAAACCCTGCCACAGGCCACCCTCGGTCCTCGAACAGTGCCAGGCCCTCCTGTAGCCGGGTAAGCGCTTCGTTCTCATCAAGGCTGTAGAACTCGCCTTCATGGGTATAAATGCGCCGCATGAAGTAGTCGACGGGGCTGCGCGGTACGGGGCCTTCGTCAGCATGGACATAGCCGTGAAGCGCCAGTTCGTCGCCTTTGGCAAGGCGTTCGTCCAGCAGACGGCAGAACGAAGGTGCCTGGTGCAGCGGATTGCGTCGATGGAAGTCCGGGACCACCAGCCATGTCATTGGCACGTGGCCCAGCGCGTCCACGGCCCCTACGAACGGTTCATAGTCCGGCCAGGTTTCCGGGGCAACATCATGCAACACCAGCATGAGGCTGCGTTGGCTGGCGGAAGGCTCAAGCATGGGCGCGCACCTGCGGCTGGTGGCCGAGCACGGCCTGGTAGTGCTGGAGCAGGCCAGCTACCACGTTATCCCATGAATAATGTTGCTCTACATGGTGACGGGCCTGCACGCCGAGCTCGCGGATACCTGCCTCGAATGCCTCGCGCACGGCGGATGCCATGGCCCGGCCATCGTTGGGCGTGCACAGGCGGCCACACTGTTCGTTGATGATTTCAGGGAACGCACCGGCGCGCACGGCCACCACGGGTGTGGCGCTGGCCATCGCTTCGAGAATGACCAGGCCGAATGTTTCCTGGTCGCCAGCATGCACCAGCAAGTCGGCGCTGGCGATCAGCCGGGCCACCTCTGCAGCCGGGCAGAAGTGATCGATGACGCTGACGTTGGGCGGCACGCTGGCCGGCATGTTCGAGCCCACCAGTAACAGGTGGTAGGGGTCGCCGAGTCGCTGCATGCAGTCAAGCAGCACCGGCAGGTTCTTTTCTCGCGAGCCGCGGCCGGCAAAGATCAACAGGCGGCTGGTGTCGGCAATGCCCAGTTCGGCACGTACATGTGGGTCGCGCCGGGAGGGGTGGAAAGTGGCAAGGTCAACGCCCAGCGGCTGCACATGGACATCGCGCACGCCCAAGCGGCGTAGTTTGTCGGCCATCACCTGGCTGGGGGCCAGTACCCGATCAAAATTGCCGTAGAGCTTGCTGACGTAGGCCTCGACATTGGGTGCGAACCAGTTGCCCATGCGGTTGCTGACCAGTAACGGCAGGTCGGAATGGTAGAAACCGATCACGGGCACGTCGAGCTGGCGCCGCGCCTCCAGCGCCGCCCAGGCGGTCAGGTAGGGGTCGCCAACTTCGATCAGGTCGGGTTTGAGCGTGCGCAGTGTATTGCACCAGGGGGCCAGGCGTACCGGAAAGCGGTAACCCTTGCCAAACGGCAAGGGCGGCGCAGGTACCTGATAGATGCCATCGCCGTGTTGGGCGCTGGCACCGGGAATCAACAGGCTGTGGCGTACGCCGTGAATGGCGTCGAGACGGTGATGTTTGGCATCAAGATAGGTACGTACGCCACCGCTGGCCGGGGCGTAGAACATGGTGATGTCGGCGATGTGCACGATCAGCATCCCTCCGGGATCGTCTTCGGGTCTGTCATCCGGCGTTGAATTGCCGGCGATGAAATGCCTAAAGGTGGACCTATCAGAAGGATAGTTTGTTCGATCGGTTTGAGAGGAGGGGAGTGCGTAATGCCTGGCGCAGCGCAGAGGCTGCGCCAGGCGAATGTGTAGCCTCTATCAGATACGGAAGCTGCCCACCAGGTGCTTCAGGCGGCCAGCCTGCTGCTCGAGGTCGGAGCAGGCGCGCAGGGTCGCTTGCAGGTTCTCCACGCCTTCCTGGTTGAGCATGTTGATCTCGTTGATGTCCATGTTGATCGCCTCGACCACGGCGGTCTGCTCTTCGGTGGCAGTGGCCACCGACTGGTTCATGCCGTCGATCTCGCCAATGCGCACGGTAACGCTGTCCAGTCGCTCACCCGCCTGGTTGGCGATCTGCATGCTGTCCTGGCTGTGGCGCTGGCTCTGCTCCATGGTGTCGACCGACTCGCGGGCACCGACTTGCAGCTCTTCGATCATGGTCTGCACTTGCTGCGCCGACTCCTGGGTGCGGTGCGCCAGATTGCGCACCTCATCGGCGACCACGGCAAAGCCACGCCCGGCCTCACCGGCGCGGGCCGCTTCGATGGCGGCGTTCAGCGCCAGCAGGTTGGTCTGCTGGGAAATGCTGGTGATCACTTCCAGGATCTGGCCGATATTCACGGTCTTGCTGTTCAGTGTTTCGATGTGCGCGCTGGAGGTGACGATCAGGTCGGACAGGCGGTTCATCGCGGCAATGTTGCGCTCGACCACTTGCTGGCCTTCTTCGGCCAGCAGGCGCGCGGAGCTTGCGTGCTGCGAAGCCTGGGCGGCATTGCCGGCGATTTCCTGAGCCGCAGCGCCCAGTTCGTTGATGGCGGCGGCGACACTGTTGGTGCGGTTGGACTGCTCGTCGGAGTTGGTCATCGACGAGTTCGAAGCGCTGATCACCCGCAGGGCCACTTCGTTGACCTGCTCGGTGGCCGAGGACACTTCGCGAATGCTGCTGTGAATGCGTTCGACGAAGCGGTTGAAGGCGTTGCCGAGGACACCGAATT
The DNA here is from genome assembly GCF_058795575.1 of Pseudomonas sp. GW823-FHT05G12. Taxonomy (NCBI): domain Bacteria; kingdom Pseudomonadati; phylum Pseudomonadota; class Gammaproteobacteria; order Pseudomonadales; family Pseudomonadaceae; genus Pseudomonas; species Pseudomonas sp. GW823-FHT05G12. The sequence continues at coordinate 4,944,522 of NZ_CM179501.1, read as the reverse complement.
CGTCGTGGCTGTGGATGTGCAGGCGCTTGGTCAGGTCGCCCTCACCTTCGGCGATGTCTTCCATGGCGCGGGTCATGGTGTGCAGCGGTTGCATCAACACGCGGATCAGCAGGCCGAGCAGGCCGATGATGATCACCACTGCCACTACCGTGGCGATCACCGCAGAGGTGCGGAAGGTGCTGAGCATCGAGAAGGCCTTGTCCTTGTCCACCGACAGGCCGATGTACCAGTTCGCCGACGGCAGGCCGGTAATCGGGCTGAAGGTCAGCAGGCGGGTCTGGCCATCGCTTTGCACTTCGGTCAGCTCGCCGGTCAGTTTCGGCGTGTGCTGCGGGAACAGGTCCGACAGCGACTTCATGACCAGATCCTTATCCGGGTGCACCAGGATCTTGCCCTGGTCGTTGACCAGGAAGGCGTATCCCATGCCGCCGAAGTTCAGCGAGTTGATGATCTGCACCAGGCCGTCCAGGGCCAGGTCGCCGCCGACCACGCCAACGCTGCTGGAGACCTTGCTGAGGATGCCGATGACCATCTTGTTGGTGGTCATGTCGATGTAGGGTTCGGTCAGCGTCGCGCCGCTGGCATTCATGCCGTCCTTGTACCAAGGGCGGGTGCGCGGGTCGTAGCCGTCGGGCATCTTCGCGTCCGGGCGCACGCTGAAACCGCCGTCGACTTTGCCCAGGTAGACCGTGAGGAAGCTGGATATCAGCGCATTCTGACCCATCAGGGTTTCGGCGTTGGCCGGGTCCTGGGCAATGTTCTGCGCCAGGTTTTCCACCAGTTTTATCCGGCCCTCGAACAGGTTGCGAATGTTGGTCGACGTGGAGGCGCCCATTTCAGCCAGATAATTTTCCAGGTCCTCGCGGATCGCATTACGCTGGAGGTAATCGTTGTAGAGGGTGAAAAGGCTGAAGGCGAGTATCACGATCAGTGATGCCGCCAAAAGAATCTTGTGGCTGAAACGAAGGCTTTTGTTCATGGCGTAATCGGTTCCGCTAAGGTTTTATATCAGGCGTTCGCACGAGTGGAGCCGTAGGTTGTGCAACATCCCGAAAAGTCCCTTTTCGGCTGTTCCTCTCTATTAAGGCGAATAACACCCACAGGTATCGGCCGAATTAAGCTAAAGCTTGAGCAGAGGATTAAAGAGATGTCGGAATTTTCGACCATCGTTGTAGGCGCGGGCCCGGATGGCCAGCCAGTCGGGCAAGCAATGCGCCTGGCCAACCGCCACGGTCTGGTGGCTGGCGCAACCGGTACTGGCAAGACCGTCACCCTGCAGCGCCTGGCGGAGGTGTTCAGCGACGCAGGGGTGGCGGTGTTCGCCGCAGATGTCAAAGGCGACCTTTGTGGCCTGGGTGCTGCCGGTGCGCCACAGGGCAAGGTGGCTGAACGCATCGCCGGCATGCCGTGGCTGGGGCACACGCCCAGGGCTTACCCGGTGAGCTTGTGGGATATCGCCGGGCAGTCTGGCCACCCACTGCGCACCACCCTCAGTGAAATGGGGCCGTTGTTGCTGGGAAACTTGCTGGAACTGACCGACAGCCAGCAGGCGGCGCTGTATGCAGCATTCAAGGTGGCCGACCGCGAAGGCCTGCTGCTGCTGGACCTCAAAGACCTCAAGGCCCTGCTGGCGCATCTGAAGGACAACCCGCAGCTGCTCGGCGAAGACAGCGCGCTGATGACCACGGCCTCCACCCAGGCTTTGTTGCGCCGGCTCGCTACCTTGGAGCAGCAGGGCGCCGAGGCACTGTTCGGCGAGCCGGCATTGCAACTGGAGGACCTGCTGCGCCCTGATCCGGATGGACGTGGACGTATCCACTTGCTCGATGCCAGCCGATTGGTGCACGAGGCACCCAAGGTGTACGCGACGTTCCTGTTGTGGCTGCTGGCCGAATTGTTCGAGCAGTTGCCCGAGCGCGGTGATGCCGACAAGCCGGTGCTGGCGCTGTTCTTCGATGAAGCACACCTGCTGTTCAACGGCACGCCCAAGGCGTTGCAGGACCGTCTTGAGCAAGTGGTCCGGCTGATCCGCTCCAAGGGGGTGGGGGTCTATTTCGTTACCCAGTCGCCGGGTGATTTGCCCGACGCGGTGCTGGCCCAGTTGGGCTTGCGCATTCAGCACGGCTTGCGGGCGTTCACGGCCAAGGAGCAGAAGTCGCTGCGAGCAGTAGCCGATGGTTTCCGCCCCAACCCGACGTTCGACACCCTGGCGGTGCTGACCGAACTGGGTATTGGCGAAGCGCTGGTGGGTACGTTGCAAGAGAAGGGCACGCCGGCCATGGTGCAGAGGGTGCTGGTTGCACCGCCGCAGTCGCGTATCGGGCCACTGAGTGCGGCTGAGCGCAGTGCGCTGATTGCGGCTTCGCCATTGTCGGGGCGCTATGACAAACCGGTGGACCGTGAGTCTGCCTATGAAATGCTGAGCCAGCGTAAGGGCGAGCCGGTGGAGCCGGCGCCACAACCGAAGGCGGATGAAGAGAGTTTTGCCGACAAGGCGGGTGAGTTCTTGCAGAGTGCAGCGGGGCAGGCGATCAAGTCGGCAGTGCGCCAGGCGGCCAACCAGTTGGGGCGGCAGTTGGTGCGCGGCTTGATGGGGTCGTTGTTAGGGGGCAAGAAAAGGTAGTCTTCCTGCGCCGCGCCCATACCCTTGGTAGCACAAGGCTGCTTCGGCAGGCATAACGGCTATGAAAAAGGCGCCCGAGGGCGCCTTCATTCATTGCGGTGTCACTCAGCCAATGGCTTTGGACGCCAGCCAGAACAGGCCGGCCGCCAGGCCCATCGAGGTAGGCAGGGTCAGGACCCATGCCAGCAGGATGGTCTTCACGGTGCCGCCTTGCAGGCCACTTTTGTTGGCGACCATGGTGCCGGCCACGCCGGACGACAGCACATGGGTGGTCGATACCGGCAGGGCGAATACGTTGGCCATGCCGATGGCGCAGGCTGCGGTGATCTGTGCCGACATGCCTTGGGCATAGGTCATGCCTTGTTTGCCGATCTTCTCGCCCACCGTCAACACCACGCGCTTCCAGCCAACCATGGTGCCCAGGCCAAGGGCCAGGGCGACGGCCACGATCACCCAGAACGGGGCGTATTCGGTGGTGGCGGTGAGGTCTTTGCGCAGTTTTTCAAGGTCGGACTTTTCACGGGCGTCCAGGCCTGGCAGCTTGCCAACCTTCTTCGCCGTGTCATCCAGGCACAACAGATAGCGGCGCACTTCAACGCGCTTCTCGGCATCGAGGCTGTGGTAGTCCGTCACGCCCTTCAGTGAGGTCTGCAGCGCAGCAATGGTCGGCTCGGTCTGCTGCGGGTTGCAACTGAACTGCTCCGGCAGGTCGCTGGCCTTGGCCTTGCCCAGTGCCAGGAACTCGCCCAGGGTGGCAGCGTTACGCTGGTAGAACTGGCTCATGTGCAGGGTGGCGTCGCGAGTACGTTCGATCTGGTAGGTGGTGCTGTTCAGGTCGAGTACGAACTTGGCCGGGACAATACCGATCAGCACCAGCATGATCAGGCCGATGCCTTTCTGGCCGTCGTTGGAGCCGTGCACGAAGCTCACGCCCATGGCGGAAACCACCAGGACCAGACGGTTCCAGAAGGGCGGGTGCTTCTTGTCGTCGAGCTTGCGGCGCTGTTCCGGGGTTTTGTGCATCTTCGACAGCGGGCGCCACCATTTCAGGCCGATCAGCACCAGGGCAGCAACGGCGAAGCCGGCCATTGGCGAGACCACCAGCGACATGGCGATATCGATCGCTTTCTGCCAGTTGACGCCGTCGCCCAGCGGAATGTCGTTGATCAGGGCGTTGGCCAGGCCGACACCGAGGATGGAGCCGATCAGCGTGTGCGAACTGGAGGCGGGGATGCCAAAGTACCAGGTGCCCAGGTTCCAGGTGATGGCCGCAGCCAGCAACGAGAAGACCATGGCCAGGCCGTGGCCGGTGTTCACATTGATCAGCAGCTCTACCGGCAACAGGTGCACGATGGCATAGGCCACCCCTACACCGCCGAGCAGAACGCCAAGGAAGTTGAACACGCCGGAGAAGAACACGGCGAGGTGCGGCGGCATGGCTTTGGTATAGATGACGGTAGCTACCGCGTTGGCGGTGTCATGAAAGCCATTGATGAACTCGAAGGCGAGTACGAAGGTCAAGGCGAGCAGCAGGCTCACCAACACCCAGGCATCCAGTCCGCTGAATAAATCGATCATGAAGGTTGTCTGGCGGGTCTTAGGGGGGCGGGATTATGCCAGAAAACCTTGGCAATCGATGCACCTGTAACAGGCAGATGACAGTCTTCATGGTGCAAGCGCGCCATGCAGAGGGGGGCGGCACGGGAGGTAAATAGCGGCTAAAAATCACAAAATAGGGCGAAAAAAGGCCGAAAGCTTGAGAAAAATCCATTTCGCAAAAATTCAAACGCCTGTATGAAATTTGTGTGATTCCATTTCATCATCGGCCAGACAGTAAAGATCGAGCTCGCCCGGGTAGGCCGGGCGACGATGCGCAGAGGGCCCCGAGACTCAGGGGTTGTCGCTGCGCAGTTCTTTTTCGATGCGTTCCAGTTCCTGGCTGAAGGCCTGGTCGCGAACGCTGGCACGCTTGCGCCAGGGTTTGCGTTCCGGATCCGGTTGTGCGGCGTATGTGGTGACTTCGCCACCATAAACATCCTTGTAACGTTCAGCCTGGCGCTCGAGTTCCGCGCGCAGTTCATCTTTCGTCACGTGCAGTACCTGAAATAAGTGTAATGACTGTTGTCATGCATTGTGCAACATGCATTTGCCTTGCTGGCCGCAACGGCTTGATAAAGCGGAAGGTTCAACGACCACGGTAAGCGGAGGGCCTGCGCAATCGATTATAGCAACCGATAATTCGCCGAACATCGATAATTTACGCAACCCTGACATCATCTGGCGTAAGTAGCAGATTGTGCCCGCGAACAGTTGGGACCTTTCGTACAAAGTTTGAAAGGAATGGCGGATAGAAGTTCGTTGCAATGTCAGGGCGGGCCGTAATGAAAAACGGCCTCGCCGAAAGGCGAGGCCGTTGCCTGGGGACTTCTACGGTGGGTACCTGACCAGTCTCTCCAAAGAAGCCACAAGTGGCATGGGAAAGGTATAAGCAAAAGTGTCGGCGGTCAATTGCGATTATCGGCCGTTTGTTCGATAATCGCACGAACCGGTGTTTTTTTTGAGGTGTGCGATGAGTGACGAAACCCTGGGCAACGATTCCGGCAATGCCGAGGTGGCGCGACCTGCTTCGGCTGCCATGGCGCCGCCGATCGTGGCTTCCCCGGCCAAGCGCATCCAGGCCTTTACCGGTGACCCGGACTTCATGACCTCGCTGGCACGTGGCCTGGCCGTGATCCAGGCATTCCAGGAGCGCAAGCGCCACCTGACCATCGCCCAGATCAGCCACCGTACCGAAATCCCTCGCGCGGCGGTGCGCCGTTGCCTGCACACGTTGATCAAGCTGGGGTACGCCACCACCGACGGGCGTACCTATTCGCTGCTGCCCAAAGTGCTGACCCTGGGGCATGCCTACCTGTCGTCGACGCCGCTGGCAATTTCTGCACAGCCGTACCTGGATCGCATCAGCGACCAGCTGCATGAGGCGGCCAACATGGCCACCCTCGAGGGCGACGACATCCTTTATATAGCCCGTTCGGCCACGGTCGAGCGGCTGATCTCGGTCGATCTGTCGGTGGGCGGGCGCCTGCCGGCCTATTGCACGTCGATGGGGCGCATTCTGCTGGCGGCCATGGATGACACCAGCCTGCGTGAGTACCTGGAACGTGCCGACCTCAAGGCGCGCACCAGCCGCACCCTGAATGACCCCGAATCGTTGTTCGCCTGCATCCAGCAGGTGCGCGCCCAGGGCTGGTGCGTGGTAGACCAGGAACTGGAACAGGGGCTGCGATCGATTGCCGTGCCGGTGTATGACGCTTCGGGGCAGGTGTTGGCTGCGCTGAACGTCAGTACCCATGTCGGGCGGGTGACCCGCAGTGAACTGGAGCAGCGGTTCTTGCCGATTTTGCTGGCAGCCAGCCGGGACCTTTGCCACCAGTTGTTTGGTTGAGACCACAGGGAGCACTTTGCGGCCCCGGATCAGAACAGGCAAAACCGTTTCCTGTGCGATAAACGCACAGTGTCGTGCCGGGTGAATTGCGTCACCTCGGCCGGCTGATTAATGTCTCTCGCAACGGTCGGCTAGCCGACCGAACAAGAAAAACACTAGAGGCACTCACTCATGAATACTGTCACCTCGCTGCTGCGGCCGCACCCGCATGCAGTATCGTTATATCCAGGCTGACCCAGGCCATATACCCCAATCATCGCCCTTGTACCGGATGCCCGCGTGCAATGGCCTGACTGTGCCCCACATTCTGGATAACAATAATGAACCAAGCGCAAACCAACGTCGGCAAAAGCCTCGACGTTCAGTCATTCATCAATCAGCAGCCGCTGTCCCGCTATCAGTGGCGGGTCGTGCTGCTGTGCTTCCTGATCGTCTTCCTCGACGGCCTGGACACCGCTGCCATGGGGTTCATCGCCCCGGCACTGTCGCAAGAGTGGGGGATCGACCGCGCCAGCCTTGGGCCGGTCATGAGTGCCGCGTTGATCGGCATGGTGTTCGGCGCCCTGGGCTCCGGGCCGCTGGCTGACCGTTTCGGCCGCAAAGGCGTGCTGGTGGGGGCGGTGCTGGTGTTCGGTGGCTTCAGCCTGGCCTCGGCCTATGCCACCAACGTCGACCAGTTGCTGGTACTGCGCTTCCTGACGGGCCTGGGCCTGGGTGCAGGCATGCCCAACGCTACCACGCTGTTGTCCGAATACACCCCGGAGCGCCTCAAGTCGCTGCTGGTGACCAGCATGTTCTGTGGCTTCAACCTGGGCATGGCGGGTGGTGGCTTCATTTCCGCCAAGATGATCCCGGCCTACGGCTGGCACAGCCTGCTGGTCATCGGTGGCGTGCTGCCGTTGCTGCTGGCGCTGGTGCTGATGGTCTGGCTGCCGGAGTCGGCGCGGTTCCTGGTGGTGCGCAACCGCGGTACCGACAAGGTGCGCAAGACCTTGTCGCCAATCGCGCCGCAAGTGGTGGCTGAGGCAGGCAGTTTCAGCGTGCCGGAGCAAAAGGCGGTGGCTGCACGCAACGTGTTCGCGGTGATCTTCTCTGGCACCTATGGCTTGGGCACCGTGTTGCTGTGGCTGACCTATTTCATGGGCCTGGTGATCGTCTACCTCCTGACCAGCTGGCTGCCAACCCTGATGCGTGACAGCGGCGCGAGCATGGAACAGGCCGCGTTCATCGGCGCGCTGTTCCAGTTTGGCGGCGTGCTAAGTGCAGTCGGCGTGGGTTGGGCCATGGACCGTTTCAATCCGCACAAGGTGATCGGCATTTTCTATCTGCTGGCCGGGGTGTTCGCCTACGCAGTGGGGCAGAGCCTGGGCAACATCACTCTGCTAGCCACGCTGGTGCTCGTCGCGGGTATGTGCGTGAACGGTGCGCAGTCGGCAATGCCATCGCTGGCGGCGCGCTTCTATCCCACCCAGGGCCGGGCCACAGGCGTATCGTGGATGCTGGGTATTGGCCGCTTTGGTGCGATTCTCGGCGCCTGGAGTGGTGCAACGCTGCTGGGCCTGGGCTGGAGCTTCGAGCAGGTGCTGACGGCGTTGCTGGTACCGGCGGCGCTGGCGACGGTGGGAGTGGTCGTCAAGGGGCTGGTCAGCCACGCCGACGCAACCTGAGGGCGAGGGCCGCGTTGCGGCCCATTCACAGCACAACGCCGCTCCCGCAGGGGCGGCGTTGTGCTGCAATCAGGGCGCACAGTTGCCCTGCGCGTGGGGTGGATAGTTGCGCAACAAATGGTTCGTTAATCGCACAGATAGTCGATTATCGGATTGTAAGGTACCTACCAGTCTCCTTAATCTGGGTTTACCGAAGCACCCTGACCAGGAGCCTCCAAATGCCACGCGCAGACCATTTCCGAACCCACCCAAATCGAGCTGTCCGCCATGCGTGACCTCGACGCCCGTACCGCCGCTGACCATGGCCAGCTGGCAGGAGAAGCCTGATGCACGACGTATTCATCTGTGATGCCATCCGTACCCCGATCGGCCGCTTCGGCGGCGCCCTGGCCAGCGTGCGGGCCGACGACCTGGCAGCCGTGCCGCTGAAGGCGCTGATCGAGCGCAACCCTGGCGTGCAGTGGGACCAGGTAGACGAAGTGTTCTTCGGCTGCGCCAACCAGGCCGGTGAAGACAACCGCAACGTGGCCCGCATGGCACTGCTGCTGGCCGGCCTGCCGGAAAGCATCCCGGGCGTCACCCTGAACCGTCTGTGCGCGTCGGGCATGGATGCCGTCGGCACCGCGTTCCGCGCCATCGCCAGCGGCGAGATGGAGCTGGTGATTGCCGGTGGCGTCGAGTCGATGTCGCGCGCCCCATTCGTCATGGGCAAGGCTGAAAGCGCCTATTCGCGCAACATGAAGCTGGAAGACACCACCATTGGCTGGCGTTTCATCAACCCGCTGATGAAGAGCCAGTACGGTGTGGATTCCATGCCGGAAACCGCCGACAACGTGGCCGACGACTATCAGGTTTCGCGTGCTGACCAGGACGCGTTCGCCCTGCGCAGCCAGCAGAAGGCTGCCGCTGCACAGGCTGCCGGCTTCTTTGCCGAAGAAATCGTGCCGGTGCGTATCGCTCACAAGAAGGGCGAAATCATCGTCGAACGTGACGAACACCTGCGCCCTGAAACCACGCTGGAGGCGCTGACCAAGCTCAAGCCGGTCAACGGCCCGGACAAGACGGTCACCGCCGGCAACGCCTCGGGCGTGAACGACGGTGCTGCGGCGATGATCCTGGCCTCGGCCGCAGCGGTGAAGAAACACGGCCTGACTCCGCGTGCCCGTGTTCTGGGCATGGCCAGCGGCGGCGTTGCGCCACGTGTCATGGGCATTGGCCCGGTGCCGGCGGTGCGCAAACTGACCGAGCGTCTGGGGATAGCGGTAAGTGATTTCGACGTGATCGAGCTTAACGAAGCGTTTGCCAGCCAAGGCCTGGCGGTGCTGCGTGAGCTGGGTGTGGCTGACGATGCGCCCCAGGTAAACCCTAATGGCGGTGCCATTGCCCTGGGCCACCCCCTGGGCATGAGCGGTGCACGCCTGGTACTGACTGCGTTGCACCAGCTGGAGAAGAGTGGCGGTCGCAAGGGCCTGGCGACCATGTGTGTGGGTGTCGGCCAAGGTCTGGCGTTGGCCATCGAGCGGGTTTGACCTGTACCGGCCTCTTCGCGGGGAAGCCCGCTCCAACAGGGATCCACGCAATCACCTGTGGGAGCGGGCTTCCCCGCGAAGAGGCCTCTCCTGTGAGACATAAGGCCCATTGCCAGCCCGATAGCGGAACGAGTGTGTTACTAGGTATGTCTAGAACTACCTAGGACCCTCCAGGAGTAAACCCGTCATGACCTCAACCTATTACACCGGCGAAGAACGCAGCAAGCGCATCTTCGCTATTGTCGGTGCCTCATCAGGCAACCTGGTGGAATGGTTCGACTTCTACGTCTACGCCTTCTGCGCGATCTACTTCGCCCCGGCCTTCTTCCCCTCCGACGACCCCACCGTGCAGCTATTGAACACGGCAGGTGTATTCGCCGCGGGCTTTTTGATGCGCCCCATTGGTGGCTGGATCTTCGGCCGCCTCGCCGACCGCCATGGTCGCAAGAATTCCCTGATGATCTCGGTGCTGATGATGTGCTTCGGCTCGCTGATGATCGCCTGCCTGCCCACCTATGCCAGCATCGGCACCTGGGCCCCGGCGCTGCTATTGCTGGCCCGCCTGATCCAGGGGCTGTCGGTAGGGGGCGAATACGGCACCACGGCCACCTACATGAGTGAAGTAGCACTGCGTGGGCAGCGCGGCTTCTTTGCTTCGTTCCAGTACGTCACCCTGATCGGCGGCCAGTTGCTGGCGGTCCTGGTCGTGGTGATCCTGCAACAGCTGCTGACTGAAGATGAACTGCGGGCCTGGGGCTGGCGCATTCCCTTCGTGGTGGGCGCCATCGCCGCCCTGATCTCGCTGATGCTGCGCCGTTCGCTGCACGAGACCAGTAGCGCCGAAGCCCGCAATGACAAGGATGCAGGTTCGATCGGAGGTTTGTTCCGCAATCACGCAGCGGCGTTCATCACGGTACTGGGCTACACCGCGGGTGGCTCGCTGATTTTCTATACTTTCACCACCTATATGCAGAAGTACCTGGTCAACACCGCGGGCATGACCGCCAAGAACGCCAGCTACGTAATGACCGGGGCGTTGTTCCTGTTCATGGTGGTGCAGCCGTTCTTCGGCATGCTGTCCGACCGTATCGGCCGGCGCAATTCGATGCTGCTGTTCGGCGGCCTGGGTACCCTGTGCACCGTGCCGCTGCTGATGGCGCTGAAAACCGTGACCAGCCCGATCATGGCCTTCGTGCTGATCAGCCTGGCCCTGTGTATCGTGAGTTTCTACACCTCGATCAGTGGTCTGGTGAAGGCCGAGATGTTCCCGCCGCAGGTGCGTGCACTGGGTGTTGGCCTGGCCTACGCGGTGGCCAACGCAGCATTCGGCGGTTCGGCCGAGTATGTGGCCCTGGGCCTGAAAACCCTGGGGATGGAAAACACTTTCTACTGGTACGTGACGGCGATGATGGCGATTGCCTTCCTGTTCAGCCTGCGCCTGCCGAAGCAGGCGGCGTACCTGCACCATGATGATTAAGGACGCTGCATGAGCAACCAACTGTTCGACGCCTATTTCACCGCGCCGGCCATGCGCGAGATTTTCTCCGACCGAGGCCGCCTGCAGGGCATGCTGGATTTCGAAGCCGCGCTTGCCCGTGCCGAAGCCTCTGCCGGTTTGGTCCCGCACAGCGCGGTAGCGGCCATCGAGGCGGCATGCCAGGCCGAGCGCTACGACGTTGGCGCGCTGGCCAATGCCATCGCCACCGCGGGCAACTCGGCCATTCCGCTGGTGAAAGCGTTGGGCAAGGTGATCGCCACCGGCGTGCCTGAGGCTGAGCGCTATGTGCACCTTGGGGCCACCAGCCAGGATGCGATGGATACCGGTCTGGTTCTGCAGCTGCGCGATGCCCTCGATTTGATCGAGGCCGACCTCGGCAAGCTGGCCGATACCCTGTCGCAGCAGGCCTTGAAGCACGCCGATACGCCCTTGGTGGGTCGTACCTGGTTGCAGCACGCCACCCCGGTGACCCTGGGCATGAAACTGGCCGGTGTACTGGGTGCTTTGACCCGCCACCGTCAGCGCCTTCAGGAACTGCGCCCGCGCCTGCTGGTCCTGCAGTTCGGCGGTGCCTCGGGTAGCCTGGCGGCCCTGGGTAGCAAGGCGATGCCGGTGGCCGAAGCGTTGGCCGAACAGCTCAAGCTGACCCTGCCCGAGCAGCCCTGGCACACCCAGCGCGACCGCCTGGTGGAGTTTGCCTCGGTACTGGGCCTGGTTGCCGGCAGCCTGGGCAAGTTCGGCCGTGATATCAGCTTGCTGATGCAAACCGAGGCGGGGGAGGTGTTTGAGCCTTCTGCGCCGGGTAAGGGTGGTTCTTCGACCATGCCACACAAGCGCAACCCGGTGGGTGCCGCCGTGTTGATCGGTGCCGCGACCCGCGTGCCGGGCTTGCTGTCGACGCTGTTCGCAGCCATGCCTCAGGAGCACGAGCGCAGCCTGGGCCTATGGCATGCCGAGTGGGAAACCCTGCCGGATATCTGCTGCCTGGTCTCTGGCGCCCTGCGCCAGGCTCAAGTGATTGCCGAGGGCATGGAGGTGGATGCCGCGCGCATGCGCCGTAACCTCGACCTGACCCAAGGCCTGGTGTTGGCCGAAGCGGTGAGCATCGTCCTCGCCCAGCGTCTGGGTCGCGACCGTGCCCACCACCTGCTGGAACAATGCTGCCAGCGCGCGGTGGCCGAACAGCGGCACCTGCGTGCCGTGCTGGGTGACGAGCCACAGGTCAGCGCCGAGCTGTCTGGCGAAGAACTCGATCGTCTGCTCGACCCTGCCCATTACCTGGGCCAGGCCCGCGTCTGGGTGGCGCGCGCCGTGTCCGAACATCAACGTTTCACTGCCTGAAGGAGACCGCTGTGGCGCACTTGCAACTGGCCGATGGCGTTTTGAATTACCAGATCGATGGCCCGGATGACGCCCCGGTGCTGGTCCTGTCCAACTCGCTGGGTACCGACCTGGGCATGTGGGACACCCAGATTCCGCTCTGGAGCCAGCACTTCCGGGTGCTGCGCTATGACACCCGTGGTCACGGCGCATCGCTGGTCACTGAAGGCCCTTACAGCATCGAACAGCTGGGCCGCGACGTGCTGGCCCTGCTCGATGGCCTGGACATTCAGAAGGCTCACTTCGTCGGCCTGTCGATGGGCGGCCTGATCGGCCAGTGGCTGGGTATCCATGCAGGTGAGCGCCTGCACAGCCTGACCCTGTGCAACACGGCCGCCAAGATCGCCAATGACGAGGTGTGGAACACCCGTATCGACACGGTACTCAAAGGCGGCCAGCAGGCCATGGTCGACCTGCGCGATGCCTCCATCGCCCGCTGGTTCACCCCGGGCTTTGCCCAGGCACAGGCGGAGCAGGCCCAGCGTATCTGCCAGATGCTGGCGCAAACCAGCCCGCAAGGCTACGCAGGCAACTGTGCAGCGGTACGTGACGCTGATTATCGTGAGCAACTGGGCCGCATCCAGGTGCCCGCGCTGATCGTTGCCGGTACGGAAGACGTGGTTACCACCCCTGAGCATGGCCGCTTCATGCAGGCCGGTATCCAAGGTGCCGAGTACGTCGACTTCCCGGCGGCGCACCTGTCCAACGTCGAGATTGGCGAGGCCTTCAGCCGCCGCGTGCTCGATTTCCTGCTGGCTCACTGAGGACAACACCATGGACGAGAAACAACGTTACGACGCTGGCATGCAAGTGCGCCGCGCAGTGCTGGGTGATGCCCACGTGGACCGCAGCCTGGAGAAGCTCAACGACTTCAATGGCGAGTTCCAGGAAATGATCACCCGCCACGCCTGGGGTGACATCTGGACCCGCCCGGGGCTGCCGCGCCATACCCGCAGCCTGATCACCATCGCCATGCTGATCGGCATGAACCGCAACGACGAGCTGAAGCTGCACCTGCGTGCGGCGGCCAACAATGGCGTGACCCGCGACGAGATCAAGGAAGTGCTGATGCAGAGCGCGATCTACTGCGGCATTCCGGCGGCCAATGCCACGTTCCACCTGGCTGAGTCGGTGTGGGATGAACTTGGCGTAGAGTCTCGCCAGTAAACCGTGATCACGGGCAGGCCCCTGCAACAGGGCGCTTGCCCGCGAATGGCCTTTACACCGATGCCTTTTTTTGCCGCATGGCAATCGGGCCGGCGTTGGCTTCCACGGCGCGCTTCAGGGTCGGGCACAGGCCCAGCATGAACGCAGCTTCCGCCACCACGAACAGTGGCCCGATGATCAGGCCGCTCACGTCGTCGACAAATGCCGGTTTGCGGCCTTCGTAGTAATGGCCGATGAACTGGATGATCCAGCCCACCACGAACGTCCCCAGCCCGGCGCCGAGCCATAGCGTTGTCGACTGCACTGCCAGCGCCTCACCGACCCACAGGCACAGGCCCAGCAACAGCCCCATCACCAGCCCGAAGCGCAGGTCCAGGCGCAAGTAGAACCACACAGACGCCGCCGCTGCCAGCAGGGCAGGGGACAGCCACATGCCAGCTATCTCCCAGCCTGGGCGTGAAAGCAGGATGGTGACTGCCAGCACGATCATGGGGATGCCGACGAAGTGGGTGGCGATGTTGCGTGGATCGCGGTGGTAGTTGGCGTATTGGCTCAGGTGGTCGACGAGGGTTTTCATTGTTGTGCCTCCCTGTTCAGCTTTGTTTCACCTGTAGCGGATAGTGATCAGGATAGCCTGCAGTCACCACCATCATCAGCTCAGCGAATGGCGGCAGCTCGCACTGGGCAATTCATGGCAGGGTTTTCATCACGCTGTTGCCAATGATGCTTTCAAAAGGGAGGGCGTCTGGCCTCTTCGCGGGGTTATTCGCGAAGAGGCCAATTGAGTCACAGAAGATTCAGCGGATAACTCACAATCAAGCGGTTCTCATCGAACGCGTTGGTGCTGAAGTCGCGACGCATGGTCGAGTTGCGCCATTTCAGCGACAGGTCCTTGAAGCTGCCCGACTGCACCACATAGGCCAGCTCTGTTTCCCGCGCCCATTCCTTGCCATCGTCCACGCTGCCCACGGTGACGTTGTCACCCTTGATATAGCGGTTCATCAGGGTCAGCCCGGGTACGCCGACGGTGGCGAAGTTGAAGTCATGGCGAACCTGCCAGGAACGCTCCTTGGCATTGTCGAAGCTTGAATTGTAGCTGTCGTTGGCCAGGGTACCGCCACTGGTGCCATTGACCCGCATCCAGGCATCGTCGCCGCTGACCTTCTGCAGGCCAACGTAAAAGGTGTGGCCTTGGTAGCGCGCGGAAAGCAAGGCGGAGGCGGTGCGGTTGTCCAGCTTGCCGGCCCGTTCGGCGCCATCTTCCTTGCCGATGAAGTAGCCCAGGTTGGCGCCCAGCGTCCAGTCGCCCAGCGGCTGGCTGTGCGTCAGGTTGAGGTATTGCTGGCGGTAGATGTCCTTGAGCTGGGCATCCCACAGGCCGATCATGGTGCGCTTGTCGTTGAAGGTGTACTCACCGCCGCCGAAGTTGAAACGGTCGGAGGTGAAGGCGGCTTTGCCGTTGAGCGACATGTCTTCCATGCTGGCATCGTTGCGCGGGCTGTTGCCGCGGAACTGGCCGGCGTACAGGGTCAGGCCGGCGATTTCCCTGGAGGTCAGCTGGCCACCGCGGAAGGTTTGCGGCAGTGAGCGGCCATCGTCCGAACGCAGGATTGGCAGTACCGGCATCCATTCACCGACTTTCAGCTCGGTTTCGGACAGCTTGGCCTTCAGCGCCACACCCAGCCGGCCAAAGTCATCGGCCGGGCGGCCGTCGTCATGCACTGGCAGCAGGTGGGTGTTGGTGGTGCCTTTGCCGCCGTCGAGCTTGACCGAGTACAGGCCCAGTACGTCCACGCCGAAACCGACCGTGCCCTGGGTGAAACCGGAACGGGCATCGAGGATGAAGCTTTGTGTCCATTCCTCGGCCTTGCCCTGTGGGTGGGCCGGGTCGACGAAGTTACGGTTGATGTAGAAGTTGCGCAGGTTGAGGGTGGCCTTGGCGTCCTCGATGAAACCACCTTCGTTGGCGGCGAATGCGGGGAGGGCGCAGGACATGGCCAACAGGCCAGGCAGCAGCTGACGTGCGGGTAGCGAAATGCTCATCTGTCGTGGATCTCTTGTTTTTATGGTCGAGCCGGTGCACTGCAGGATCGGGCCTGCAGGTGCGGGTGTTTTTGATGAACTTGGGTAACGTTGCGTGGTGGGGATGGTGCGGGGTAGTGCGGGGGTGAGGCAATTCGCCGCAAACGGAACGGGGCGATAATCGAACGGAATGTTCCGGTTGGTTAATAACTCTCCTGGGGCGGCCTCTTCGCGGGTGAACCCGCTCCTACAACGGCTTGCGCCCAACCACCGATATGTGTCCACCACACGATCCGCGTAGGAGCGGGTTCACCCGCGAATACGGTGGTGGCTGCGACGGTGAATCACCAGGGATACTGGCCGGCACAGGCACTAAAAAAGCAAAGCCCACCGCTAAGGGTGGGCTTGTGCTGTAACAAGGCCGATCAGCCTTTCGGTGTTTCCACCGATGCCTGCTGGTTGGCCTGCCCGGTCTGCTCGTACCAGCCACCGCCAAGCGCCTTGTACAGGTTGACCTCGCTGGTCAGCTGCGACAGGCGGTCTCCGATCAGCGCTTGCTGGGCACTGAACAGGTTGCGTTGGGCATCGAGGAAGGTCAGGTTGCTGTCAATCCCGATGCGGTAACGGCGTTCGGCCAAGCGGTAGTAGTCCTGGTTCGCCTGCACCAGGTCGCGCTGGGCCTGCAACTGCTCTTCAAAGGTCTTGCGTGCCGCCAGGCCATCGGAGACTTCCTGGAAGGCCGTCTGGATGGTTTTTTCGTACTTGGCGACGTTGATGTCCTTCTGGATTTTCGAGTAGTCCAGGCTGGCTTTCAGGCTACCGGCGTTGAAGATCGGCAGGTTGATCTGCGGCTGGAACAGCCAGGTGCCCTGGCCGCCCGAGAACAGGTGGCCCATGTCGGGGCTCAGGCTACCAGCGTTCGCGGTCAGGCTGATGCTCGGGAAGAACGCTGCGCGGGCTGCACCAATGTTGGCGTTGGCAGCCTTGAGCAGGTGCTCGGCTTCCTGAATGTCCGGGCGACGCTGAAGGATATCCGATGGCAGGCCGGCCGGTACTTCGGCCAGTTGGTCGGCATCAAGCTCCAGCGGCTTGGCCAGGTCGGCAGGAATGCCGGTGCCCAGCAGCACGGTCAGGCTGTTGACGTCCTGGGCGACCAGGCGCTGGTACTGCGAGTACTTGACCCTGGCGCCTTCCACGGCGGTACGCGCCTGGCTGACGTCCAGGGCCGAGGCCACGCCGACCTCGTTGCTGCGACGGGTGAGGTTGTAGCTTTCCTCGTAGGTCTTCAGCGTTTCTTCGGTCAGCTTGAACAGGGCCTGGTCGGCCTGCCAGGTGTAGTAGGCGTTGGCCACGCTGGCTACCAGGGCGATTTGCGTGGAACGACGCGCCTGCTCGCTGGAGAGGTAGGTTTCCAGGGCCTGCTCGGTCAGGCTGCGCACGCGGCCGAACAGGTCCAGCTCGTAGGCGCTGACGCCCAAGGTGGCCGAGTACTGGCTGGTGATGCCAGATTCGCCCGTTTGCGACATGTTCGCCGGGACACGCTGGCGGCTGCCGCTGCCGGTGGCCGAAACCGCCGGGAACAGGTCGGCGCGCTGAATGCGGTATTGCGCACGGTAGGCGTCGAGGTTCAACGCCGCGACCCGTAGGTCGCGGTTATTGACCAGCGAGGTCTGGATCAGCTGTTGCAGCGCCGGGTCGTGGAAGAACTGGCGCCAGCCCTGTTCAGCAGCGGCAACATCCGCCGATTGCGTCGGCGAGTAAGCAGGGCCTTGCGGCCACTGCGCAGCCACCGGCGCCTCCGGGGTCTGGTAGTCAGGGATCAGCGAGCAGCCGCCAAGAATGAAAGCGGTTACCGCCAGGGACAACAAAGACTTGGTCATTGCCCAGCCTCATAACGTGGATTTTCAGGGGTGACGTCTTTTTCCGGCTCTTTGCTGCCGAACAGCGACGACACTGCGACGAAGAACAGTGGTACCCAGAAGATAGCCAGCACGGTCGCACTGATCATGCCGCCGATCACGCCAGTACCGATGGCGTGCTGGCTGCCGGCGCCGGCGCCGCTGGCGATGGTCAACGGTACCACGCCCAGGATGAACGCCAGCGAGGTCATGATGATGGGGCGCAGACGCATGCGGCACGCCTCGATCGCTGCGTCGTACAAGCTGCGGCCTTGTTCGTGCAGCTCCTTGGCGAATTCCACGATCAGAATGGCGTTTTTCGCCGCAAGACCGATGGTGGTCAACAGGCCAACCAGGAAGTACACGTCGTTGGACAGGCCGCGCAGGCTGGTGGCGATCAGCGCACCGATGATACCCAGCGGTACTACCAGCACCACAGCGATCGGGATCGACCAGCTTTCGTACAGGGCCGCCAGGCACAGGAACACGAACAGCACCGAGAGGGCGAACAGCGCCGGCATCTGCGAGCCGGAGAGCTTTTCCTCGTAGGACATGCCGGTCCAGGAGAAGCCGATACCGCTTGGCAGCTCGCCTGCAATGCGCTCGACCTCGGCCATGGCTTCACCGGTACTGTAGCCAGGCGCCGGTGCACCGAGGATTTCCATCGCTTCGACACCGTTGTAACGCGACAGCTTCGGCGAACCGTAGGTCCATTCGCCTTTGGCGAAGGAGGAGAACGGCACCATCTCGCCTGCGCCGTTGCGCACGTACCATTTTTGCAGGTCTTCCGGGCTCATCCGCGCGCTGGGTTCGCCCTGGATGTACACCTTCTTGACCCGGCCACGGTCGATGAAGTCGTTGACGTAGCTGGCACCCAAGGCAATCGACAGGGTGTTGTTGATGTCGGCAATGGTCACGCCCAGGGCGCTGGCACGTTCGTCATCAATGGTCAGCTGGTACTGCGGTTCATCGTTCAGGCCGTTCGGGCGCACGGCGCTGAGGATCTTGCTCTGCGCAGCTTTGGCCAGGAACTGGTTGCGCGCCTCCATCAACTTCGCGTGGCCGACACCGCCGCGGTCCTGAAGGAACACGTCGAAGCCGGTGGCGTTACCCAGTTCAAGCACCGCTGGCGGGGCGAAGGCGAACACCATCGCATCACGGAAGGTGAAGAAGTGCTGCTGGGCGCGCTGGGCCAGGGCGAACACGCTGTTCTCCTTCGAGCGTTCATCCCAGGGTTTGAGCATGATGAAGGCCATGCCCGAGCTCTGGCCGCGGCCTGCGAAGTTGAAGCCGTTGACGGTGAACACCGACGATACGGTATCGGCTTCGTCCTTGAGCAGGTATTCACGCATCTGGTCGACCACGACCTGCGTGCGTTCGGCACTGGAGCCGGCCGGGGTCTGCACCTGAGCGAACAGTACGCCCTGGTCTTCTTCCGGCAGGAACGCGGTAGGGATGCGGGCGAACAGCCAGATCATGCCTACCACGATCAGCGCATAGGCCAGCAGGAATGGCACCTTGTTGCGCAGGATGGTGCCTACACTGCGCTCGTAGCCATTGACGCTGCGGTCGAAGTTGCGGTTGAACCAGCCGAAGAAGCCGCCTTTGGCGGTGTGGTGCTCGCCCTTCTTCAGCGGTTTGAGCATGGTTGCGCAGAGCGCCGGGGTGAAGATAAGCGCAACCAGCACCGACAGGCCCATGGCCGAGACGATGGTGATGGAGAACTGCCGGTAGATCACACCCGTGGAGCCGCCAAAGAACGCCATGGGCAGCAGTACGGCCGAGAGCACCAGGGCGATACCCACCAGGGCGCCCTGGATCTGTTCCATCGAGCGTTTGGTCGCTTCCTTGGGCGGCAAGCCTTCCTCGGACATGACCCGCTCGACGTTCTCCACCACGACGATGGCGTCGTCCACCAGCAAGCCGATGGCCAGAACCATGGCGAACATGGTCAGGGTGTTGATGCTGAAGCCCGCGGCGGCAAGGATGCCGAAGGTACCCAGCAATACCACCGGTACGGTCATGGTGGTGATGATGGTGGCGCGGAAGTTCTGCAGGAACAGGTACATCACCAGGAACACCAGCACCACGGCTTCGATCAGGGTGTGGATCACGCCGCTGATCGATTCGGTGACCACTGGGGTGGTGTCATACGGGAATACCGCCTTGACCCCCGGCGGGAAGAACGGTTCCAGGCCTTTGATGGTCTCGCGCAGTGCCTTGGCGGTGTCCAGGGCGTTGGCGCCGGTTGCCAGTTTTACCGCCAGGCCGGAAGCCGGCTTGCCGTTGAACTGGGCGCTGACGGCGTAGTTTTCACCCCCCAGGCCCACTTGGGCGACGTCACCCAGGCGCACCTGTGAACCGTCTTTGTTGACCTTGAGCAGAATGCTCTCGAACTGCTCGGCGGTTTGCAGGCGGGTCTTGCCGATGATGGTGGCGTTCAGCTGGGTGCCCGGCAGGGCTGGCAGGCCGCCGAGCTGGCCGGAAGACACCTGCACGTTCTGTGCGGCCACAGCGGTCTTGACGTCGACCGGGGTCAGCTGGAACTTGTTCAGCTTGGCCGGATCGAGCCAGATACGCATGGCGTACTGCGCACCGAACACCTGGAAGTCACCCACACCGGCGGTACGCGAGATCGGGTCCTGCATGTTCGAGACGATGTAGTTGGCCAGGTCGTCCTTGGTCATGCTGCCGTCTTCGGAGACCAGACCAATCACCAGCAGGAAGTTCTTCACTGCTTTGGTGACGCGGATACCTTGCTGCTGCACTTCCTGCGGCAGCAGCGGGGTGGCCAGGTTCAGCTTGTTCTGTACCTGTACCTGCGCGGTGTCGGGGTTGGTGCCCTGTTCGAAGGTGGCGGTAATGGTCATGCTGCCGTCGGAGTTACTTTCCGACGACACATAACGCAGGTTGTCGATACCGTTGAGCTGCTGCTCGATCACCTGCACCACGGTGTCCTGCACGGTTTGCGCCGAGGCGCCCGGGTAGGTCACGGCGATGGCGATGGCCGGCGGCGCGATACTGGGGTACTGGTTGATCGGCAGCTTCAGGATGGACAAGGCCCCGACCAGCATGATCACCAAGGCGATCACCCAGGCGAAGATCGGGCGATCGATAAAGAACTTCGACATGGTTTACTCCGCTTTGGCGTCTGCTTTCGCCGCGTTGGCCTGATCAGGGCCGGCCGGCTTCTTGACGTTGGTGGCATCGCTGACCTTCACCTCGACGCCTGGGCGCACGTACTGCAGCCCTTCGGTGATCAGGCGGTCACCCGGGTTGAGGCCTTCCTCGATCAGCCAGTCGCTACCCAAGGTGCGGCTGGCCTTGAGCTGGCGCAGTTCGACCTTGTTCTCCTGGTTGACCACCAGGGCGGTGGGTGCGCCCTTGAGGTCGCGGGTCACGCCTTGTTGCGGTGCCAGGATGGCGTTGGTGTTGACCCCGGCCTTGAGCCGCGCATGCACGAACATGCCTGGCAGCAGGGTGTGATCGGGGTTGGGGAACAGGGCGCGCAGGGTTACCGAGCCGGTGGTCTCGTCGACCGCGACTTCGGAGAATTCCAGGCGGCCTTCCTGCTTGAACAGGCTGCCGTCTTCCAGCACCAGCTGAACCGAGGCGGCGTTTTTGCCGGCCTTCTGCAACTGGCCGCTTTCCAGGTCACGGCGCAGCTTGAGCAGCTCGGCGGTGGACTGGGTAACGTCGACATAAATAGGATCGAGCTGCTGGATGGTGGCCATGGCGTCGGTCTGACCGTTGCTCACCAGTGCACCTTCGGTGAACGAAGAGCGACCGATACGGCCGCTGATCGGCGCCAGAACCTTGGTGTAGCGCAGGTCGATCTGTGCGCTCTTGAGCGAAGCCTCGGCCTGCAATCGTTTGGCATTGGCGTCGTCGTATTCCTGTTTGGAGACGGCCTGCTCGTCAATCAGTTGCTTGTAGCGTTCGGCCAGTGAGCGTGTAGCCAGCAAGTTGGCCTTGGCATTGGCAAGGGTGGCTTCGTACACGGCAGGGTCGATCTGATACAACTGCTGGCCTTCCTTGACCTCACTGCCTTCCTTGAACAGGCGCTTGAGGATGATGCCGTTGACCTGCGGGCGCACTTCGGCGACGCGGTAGGCACTGGTTCGCCCCGGCAATTCCGAGGTGAGGGTGAAGGCTTGCGGCTGGATGGTCACGACGCCGACCTGAGGAGCCTGCGCCGCGGGCGCTGCTTCTTCTTTCTTACAGCCACTGAGCAGGGTTGCCAGGGCGACGGCGGAAACCAGAGCGGTAACGGCTGGCTTGAATTGCATGAGGATCCTCGGGTCGCTGGAGCAGGGAGACGCTCAAGAGTAATGGAAGAGATCTTGATCTGGAAAAAATGCTATCCGGTGGATAAATAGCTTGCTAAGGAATATACTTACATTCATGGTTGTTTGTAAATACTGCTGGGTTGTACTCAGGTACAGCCGCAGCGTTTGATTAGCTCATCCGAGAGGCCCCGGCAGAGGTGCCCCCGGAGCGTCCCCGCACGCGCTGCGCGTTCGGGCCAGATGAGGTTGTGCTGCCATGGTCCGTAGAACCAAAGAAGAAGCCCAGGAAACCCGCGCCCAGATCATCGAGGCGGCGGAAAGGGCCTTCTACAAGCGCGGGGTCGCGCGAACCACCCTGGCCGACATCGCCGAACTGGCGGGTGTGACGCGGGGGGCGATCTACTGGCACTTCAACAACAAGGCCGAGCTGGTGCAGGCGTTGCTCGACAGCCTGCGCGAGACCCATGACCATTTGGCGCGCGCGAGCGAAAGCGAGGATGAACTCGACCCGCTTGGCTGCATGCGCAAGCTGCTGTTGCAAGTGTTCAACGAGCTGGTGCTCGATGCCCGAACCCGTCGTATCAATGAAATCCTGCATCACAAGTGCGAGTTCACCGATGACATGTGTGAAATTCGCCAGCAGCGCCAGAGTGCGGTGCTGGATTGCCACAAGGGCATCACCCTGGCGCTGGCCAATGCCGTACGCCGGGGCCAGTTGCCTGGCGAGCTGGATGTCGAGCGCGCGGCGGTGGCCATGTTTGCCTATGTCGATGGCCTGATCGGGCGCTGGCTATTGCTGCCTGACAGTGTCGATCTGCTGGGCGATGTCGAAAAATGGGTCGACACCGGGCTGGATATGCTGCGCTTGAGCCCGGCTCTGCGCAAATGACACTTTGTTAAGGATTGTGAGGGAGTGTTTCCCCTTTGTGTTAAGGGGGTATTAAGGGCATGTCCGCCCTGCGGCTGTTCGCAGCACAAGGCGGCTCTTGCAGCGAGTGCGTAGCCTTCAGCGGCCGCGCAATTGCCGGTCGGGCAAGGCCAATGCCGCAAGCAGTCCCAGCACCGCGACGACCGCACTCCCCATCAGCAGCTGCCGGAACGTTTCCAGCAACCGTCCCTGAGTCACCGGGTCCACCTCTGCGGCCTTCAAGCTCCCCAGCAACGGATTACCCGACAGTTCGAAACCACCCTGATGCAGCAGTGCCAGCAACAAGCTGGACATGCATGCCACGCCCATGGCTCCGCCCAGCGAACGGAACAGGTTGGTGGTGCTGGTGGCCACGCCGATGTCTTTGCTGGCCACCGCGCTTTGTGTACCCACCAGGGAGGTCGGGAATTGCAGCCCGCAGGCTATACCGGTCAGCAGCATGAACAGCGCACTGAGCAACGCTGATTGCGGCGGGGTCAGTGCCATCGCGAAAATGGCCACTGGCATCAGCAGTGCACCGGCCAGGATCTGTGGCTTGTAGCGCCCGGTCCGGCTGGTCATGCGGCCACCTGTGAAGGCGCCCATGGGCAGCCCCATGGCCAGCGGCAGCAGATGCAGGGCGGCGCTGTCGGCACCGGCGCCGGTAATGCCCTGGTAACGCAGGGGCATGAGCATGGTCAGCGAAATGGACTGGAAGCTGGCGAAGAAGATCACCGCCCAGCACAGCACTGCCACACGGTTGCCGAACAGGCTGAGCGGCAGCAGCGGCTCCGGGCAGCGGCGTTCGTGGGCGATGAATAGCGCCAGGCCCAGCAGGGCGCAGCCGAACAGCGCCAGCACGGCCGGGTCGGCCCAGGCGTGGCCCTGGCCCACCAAGGTGATGCCCAGGAGCAGGCTGCCAAGGCCGAGAATCAACAGCATGGCGCCAAGGTAGTCCACCTGTGCCTCACGACGCTGCACTGGCATGTCAGCGAGCGCACGGCGAATGGCCCACAAGGCGACCAGCCCCAGCGGCAGGTTGATCCAGAACACCCAGCGCCACGACAGGTACTCGGTCAACCAGCCGCCCAGCACTGGCCCGGCCACGCTGGCCGCGGCGTACATGCTGCTGAAGTAGCCCTGGTAGCGGCCGCGTTCGCGCGGGGGCACGAAGTCGCCAATGATTGCCTGGCTCACCGAGACCATCCCGCCTGCGCCGATACCCTGCAGTACCCGGGCCAGCACCAGTTGCGGCATGTCCTGGGCCATGGCGCAGGCAATGGAGGCCAGGGTGAACAGGCTGATGCCGGTGAGGATCATCCGGCGCCGGCCGTAAAGGTCGCCCAGTTTGCCGTAGATCGGCACGGCCACGGTCATGGCCACCATATAACCGGAGATGACCCAGGCCAGCAGGCCGACATCGCTGAACTGCGCCGAGATGGCCGGCAGCGAGACGGCGACGATGGTCTGGTCCAGTGCGCCGAGGAAGATGGCCAGCATCAGGGCGGTGAGCACGTTGCGCAGGGCGGTGGGGGGCAGGGCGGCGGTCACGGGAATACCTTGTTTTGTCTATGGCGGCCCCTTCGCGGGCAAGCCTGCTCTCACAGAAGCCCTCGGATTGTAACCTGAGTTAGGTAGCTTCCTATGTACTATCTGCATCCCCTATGCAAGATCGGCATTGGCGCATTCATCCAGTGCTGCATGGCTGCGTGATATCGTTGGTATGCCACAGAGGCTGAAATCCGGGGCTTGCACCAGGTTGGTGCAGCATATTGCCGCAGGTTTTTCAGTCCGCTGTCTCCCACACCTTTTATTCCTCTGCCTGCATGTCGAGCATGACCGCCCAGATGGCGACGGTTGGAACAGGTCAGGTAGACCCGATTACAGGGGTCGGTAGTTACCGTTCAAATTTCAACTTTTTTGCGGAGTGATCATGCCCAAGGCTTCCCACCAAGATCTGCGTTTTGCCTTCCGCGAGCTGCTCGCTTCAGGTTCTTGTTTCCACACTGCCTCGGTGTTCGACCCAATGTCGGCACGCATTGCCGCAGACCTGGGCTTCGAAGTCGGTATCCTCGGCGGTTCGGTCGCTTCGTTGCAGGTACTGGCTGCTCCGGACTTCGCTCTGATCACCCTCAGCGAGTTCGTCGAGCAGGCCACCCGCATTGGTCGGGTCGCGCAACTGCCGGTACTGGCCGACGCCGACCATGGCTATGGCAACGCACTGAACGTGATGCGCACGGTGATCGAACTGGAGCGCGCCGGTGTGGCCGCACTGACCATCGAGGACACCCTGCTGCCTGCCCAGTTCGGGCGCAAGTCCACCGACCTGATCCCGGTCGAGGAGGGGGTTGGCAAGATCCGCGCGGCGCTGGAGGCACGGGTCGATTCGTCCCTGTCGATCATTGCCCGTACCAACGCGGGCGTAATCAGCACCGAAGAAATCATCGTGCGTACCCAGAGCTACCAGAAGGCGGGCGCTGATGGCATCTGCATAGTCGGGGTCAAGGACTTCGAGCAGCTCGAGCAGATTGCCGAGCATCTGACCGTGCCGCTGATGCTGGTCACCTATGGCAACCCGAACCTGCGCGATGACGAGCGCCTGGCGCGTCTGGGCGTGCGCATCGTGGTCGATGGCCATGCGGCTTACTTTGCCGCGATCAAGGCCACTTACGACTGCCTGCGGCTGCAGCGTGGTCGGCAGAACAAGTCGGAAAACCTCAGTGCCACCGAACTCTCGCACACCTACACCCAGCCAGAAGACTACATTCGCTGGGCCAAGGAATACATGAGCGTCGAAGAGTGATCGGCAGGGCGCCGTCCATTCAACGGACGGCGCTCAAGGTTGCACTGTGAGGCACGCAATGTGCCTGCTCGCAGCTATTGGCGACGCTTGGCTGGCTGCGTAGCAGTTCGGCGCGCCAGCAGGCCGAGCCATACAGCGCTGTAACTGCGGTAAGGGCCATGACAAGGGCGACTCTTCTGGATTTGATGCCCATGGTGCTCACCTCCTGTGACAGCGATAGGGGTGTACGCCACTAGTATAGATCCCGATCCCACTCCGGCTCGTCCTTGAAACGCTGTACCAGGAAATCCAGCATGCTGCGCAAGGTCGCCGGCATGTGTTTGCGCGACGTATACACCGCATTAAGGTTCAGTTCACGCGGTTTGGCCTCGGGCAGCAGACGCACCAGTTCACCCCGGCGTATGGCGTCTGCGGCCTGGAAGGTTGGCAGCATGGCGATACCTGCGCCAGCCAGCGCGGCCCTCTGCAGGGTCATAACCTCATTGGCACTGATGTTTCCCGATACGGGGACGGCGACCTGCTGGCCGGCTACCGCGAAATGCCACAAGCTGTGTCCGAAATAGGCATGGGTCAGGCAGTTGTGCAGGCTCAGTTCCTCAACCCTTTGCGGCGTGCCTCGCTCATTCAGGTAGGCCGGTGCCGCGCACACGACCGAGCGGCACACGCTCAGGCGCCGGGCGATGAGGCTGGGGTCCACGTCATTGCTGGTGCGAATGGCCAGGTCGATGCGCTCGTCCACCAGGTTGACGGTGCGGTCGAGCATCTGCAGTTCTACCTTCACGTCGGGAAAGCGCCGCACATAGGCGGCCACTGCATCCACCAGCTGTGCCTGGCCGAATGAGGTACTGACGCTGATACGCAGCGCCCCCCTTGGCGCGTCTTCCGGCTGCTGCACGGCAGCCTGCAGGTCGCCGGCCAGTTCCAGCAGTTGCCGGCAGCGAGGCAGGGTTTCCTGGCCGGCTGCCGTGAGGCTGAGCTTGCGCGTGGTCCGCTGCATCAGCCGCGCGCCAACCCAGTCTTCCAACTCTGCCAGGTAGCGCGACACGACCGGCCGCGATAACTGCAGATAGTCCGCCGCCGCCGACTGGCTGCCCAGGTCGATGACGGTGACGAATACACGCATGGCGTTGAGGCGATCCATGATTTGCCCGATTTCAGAAACAAACTATGTCTGAGCATCGCATTTTTTGTGACGAATCGGGTAACTAAGCTGTGCGCATTGTTTGCCGGAAGGCGTTATCCGAAGCCGGCAGACGAGAGCCCTGGCGCTGGCGGCGAAGGTCGCCAAGGGCAGTCATTTCGTTCAACTGATGGAGAGTATTTCATGAGCAAGATCGCAATCATCGGTGCCACTGGCCGCGCTGGCAGCCAGTTGCTGGAAGAGGCTCTGCGCCGTGGTCACCGTGTACTGGCCATTGCCCGCGACCCTTCCACGCTTGAAGGGCGTGAGGGTGTGACCGTCAAGTCGCTGGATGCCACGGACAGCGCGGCCCTGCAAGCAGCCGTCGCAGGTATGGACGCTGTGTTGAGTGCCGCGCATTTCTCGACAATGCAGCCGCACGCCATCATCGAGCCGGTGAAGCGCGCCGGGGTCAAGCGCCTGCTGGTGGTGGGTGGCGCCGGTAGCTTGTTGCTGCCGTCAGGGCATCGGGTGATCGACAGCCCGGATTTCCCGGAGGCATATAAAGCCGAGGCCAGTGCCGGCGTGCGTTTTCTGGAGGCGCTGCGGCGCGAGCCGAACCTGGACTGGACC
The DNA here is from genome assembly GCF_058795575.1 of Pseudomonas sp. GW823-FHT05G12. Classification (NCBI taxonomy): domain Bacteria; kingdom Pseudomonadati; phylum Pseudomonadota; class Gammaproteobacteria; order Pseudomonadales; family Pseudomonadaceae; genus Pseudomonas; species Pseudomonas sp. GW823-FHT05G12. The sequence continues at coordinate 4,917,541 of NZ_CM179501.1, read as the reverse complement.
TTCCTCTCGCCTTCGGCCGAGTTCGTTGAGGGTGAGCGCAGAGGTCACTATGCGCTGGGCAAGGATCATCTGTTGATCGGTGCGGACGGCAAGAGCTGGATCACGTTTGCCGACTATGCGATTGCCATGCTGGATGAGCTGGAGAAGCCGAAACACTCGCGGCAACGGTTCACAGTCGGCTATTGAGTCGCCTGCGAAAGGGCCGTCACAGGCTGGCCTGGCCCTCCAGCCAGTCCAGCAATTCCAGCAACCCCGGCGGCAAGCTCCTGGCCTGGCTCACCAGGTAATATCCCTTGCCTGTCAGCACCTTCAGCGCAAACGGCATGCACAACCGCCCACCGCGCAGGTCATCGCCAATCAGCGACCAATCGCCGATCGCCACCCCTGTCCCCTGCGAGGCCATGGCCATCGCCATGTCGAGTGTCTCGAAATGCTGTTTGGGTCCATGCGTGGCCAGCGTCACTCCAGCCGCCTGCAACCACAACCGCCAGTCGTGTTCATCCCGCGAGGGATGCAGCAGCATGTGCCTGGCCAGGTCTTCCACCTGCTGCAACGGCACTGGCCCTTCACGCAGTGACGGTGCGCACACCGGGGTCAGCTGCTCATCGAACAGCTTGCGCACCTGCAGCCCGTGGTTCGGTGCATCGCCGTAGACCACTGCCGCATCGAAGCCCTCACGACGGAAATCCACCCCGTGCTGCACGGTCGTGGTCAGCTCCACCGGTACGTCCGGGCGCAGTGCCTGCCACTCCATCAGGCGCGGCAGCAGCCAACGCATCACGCAGGTGGGGGCCTTGAGCTGCAGGGTGGTGCTGTGCTCACCCACCTCGCGCACCCCTTGTTCGATCAGGGCGAACACCTGCTGCACCCGCGGCAACCAGTCCAGGCCTTCACGGGTCAGGCTCAACCCACGCGCCTCGCGCTTGAACAGGGCATAACCGAGGTGTTCTTCGAGGGCTGCAATCTGGCGGCTGACAGCGCCCTGGGTGATGTGCAACTGCTGCCCGGCGCGGGTGAAGTTGCAGTGCTGGGCGGTGACCAGAAACGTGTGCAGGGCAGGCAGGGGCGGGAGGCGTTTCATTGCAGTAAGCCATGATCACAGGACATGGCTAGTATGTGTTTTTTTACATTGTGGCGATAGCCGTGGCTTGGGTCCAATAAGGGCATACCCCAACAAGATTCATGGTGATCCCTGATGGCAACCTGCGGCGAAGTACTGGTCAAACTCCTTGAAGGCTATGGCGTCGATCATGTCTTTGGCATCCCCGGTGTACATACCGTGGAGCTCTATCGTGGCCTGGCGGGCTCTTCCATTCGCCACATCACCCCGCGTCATGAGCAAGGTGCCGGGTTCATGGCTGACGGCTATGCGCGCACCCGCGGCAAACCCGGGGTGTGCTTCATCATCACTGGCCCGGGCATGACCAATATCACCACTGCCATGGGCCAGGCCTATGCCGACTCGATCCCGATGCTGGTGATTTCCAGCGTGCAGTCCCGTGACCAACTGGGCGGTGGCCGTGGCAAGTTGCACGAGCTGCCCAACCAAGCCGCGCTGGTATCGGGTGTGGCGGCGTTTTCCCACACCTTGATGAGTGCAGCCGACTTGCCGCAGGTGCTGGCCCGGGCATTTGCCGTGTTCGACAGTGCCCGGCCACGCCCGGTGCATATCGAAATCCCGCTCGATGTGCTGGTTGAACCGGCCGACTTCCTGCTGCCGGGCCGCCCTGTACGTGGCAGTCGGGCTGGGGCTGCACCGCAGGCCGTGGCGCAGATGGCTGAGCGACTGGCCAGTGCACGTCGGCCGCTGATTCTGGCCGGTGGCGGGGCGTTGGCTGCGGGCGCTGCGCTGGCACGCCTTGCTGAACACCTTCAGGCCCCGGTGGCGCTGACCATCAATGCCAAAGGCTTGCTGCCTGCCAGCCACCCATTGCAGATCGGCTCGACCCAGTCGTTACCGGCCACACGGGCGCTGGTGGCCGAGGCTGACGTGGTGCTGGCGATCGGCACCGAACTGGCCGAAACCGATTATGACGTGACCTTCAAGGGTGGCTTCGAGATCCCGGGCAGTCTGCTGCGCATTGACATCGACCCGGACCAGACCGTGCGTAATTATCTGCCGGAGCTGGCGCTGGTGGCCGATGCCGAGCTGGCAGCCGTAGCGCTGCTCGGTGCCTTGCAAGCTCAGCCGCAGCCAGTGCACGAAAGCACTTGGGGCGTGGCCCGCGTGGCCGACCTGCGCAAGGTCCTGGCGGCAGACTGGGACCAGCCCACCCTGAGCCAGACGCGTTTGCTGAGCGCCATACTGGAGCGCCTGCCGAATGCGATTCTGGTGGGCGACTCGACCCAACCTGTGTACACCGGCAACCTGACACTCGACATGCAGCAGCCACGCCGCTGGTTCAACGCCTCGACCGGTTACGGCACCTTGGGTTACGCGTTGCCAGCAGCCATGGGCGCCTGGTTGGGCAGTGCCGAGCAGGCCGTCGAACGCGCTCCGGCGGTGTGCCTGATTGGTGATGGTGGTTTGCAGTTCACCCTGCCGGAACTGGCCAGTGCAGTGGAGGCGCAGGTACCGCTGATCGTACTGCTGTGGAATAACCAGGGGTACGAGGAAATCAAGAAATACATGGTCAATCGGGCGATCGAGCCGGTCGGGGTGGATATCCATACCCCGGATTTCATCGGCGTGGCGCGGGCGTTGGGCGCGGCAGCAGAGAACGTGGCCGATATCGCCCAATTGCAGGCCGCGCTCGGGCAAGCGGTGGAGCGCAAGGGGCCGACCTTGATTCAGGTGGACCAGAATCAGTGGCAGGCCGCGGTATTGGGTTGAAGCATTGCGATTGCCTGTATCGGCCTCTCGCGCCTGCAGGCAGCGCGCAATTTTCGCATCTGTACAAAAACCTGTAGGAGCGGGTTTACCCGCGAAAGCGCCGGTGCAGGCGAATGTCGAGCTTCAGACCGCAGTAGCCCGCAACCGAGCCACATCACGAATCGGCGGCGCGCCGTAAAGCCGGCTGTATTCACGGCTGAACTGCGACGGGCTTTCATAACCCACCCGATAAGCCGCCACCGCCGCCTCCAGCCCGTCGTTCAACATCAGCCGCCGCGCCTCCTGCAGGCGCAGCTGCTTCTGGTACTGAAGCGGGCTCATCGAGGTCACGGCCTTGAAGCGGTGGTGCAAGGTCGAGGTGCTGAGGTTGACCTCACGGGCCAGGTCCTCGATACGCAGCGGCTGTTGGAAGTTGTTGTTGAGCCAAGTGATGGCCTGGCAAACCCGGTGGGTCTGGCTGTTGGCCAAGGCAATTTCATACAGCCGGTAACCCTGCGGCCCACGCAGCAGGCGGTAGAGAATCTCGCGGCGAAACAGCGGCGCCAGCATTGCGATGTCGCGGGGGGTGTCCAGCAGCCGCAGCAACCGCAGCAGGGCATCGAGTAACGCGGCATCTGTCCTTTCCACATACAAACCACGGCCGGAAGGCCTATTGGGTACCAGCATCGGCCCGCTTTCGGCGATCAGCTGGCTGATCTCGGCCGGGTCCAGGTCCATGCGCAGGCCCAGGCTTGGGTTCTCGGGGCTGGCATCCAGCCTTACGGCACTGAGTGGCAAGGTCACCGAAACGACCATGTAATGCAGTGGGTCGTAGGCGTACTGCTCGTCACCCAGGAACAGGCTTTTGCTGCCCTGGGCAAGGATGCACAGGGCAGGCTGCGCCAGGGTGGGTACAGAACGCACATTTTCGGTGTAACGCACCAGGTACAGGTCATCGATGGCCGATGCTGGGCCATAGGGCTCGCCCGCGTGGCGGTTGATCAGCTCGGCCAGCTCCAGGCGCTGCAATTCCAGGGTCGGTTCGGTGGACGTGGCGGTGGTCATGATGGCTTTCCTCTGCTGACCGACGCAGCATAGGTTTGAGCAAAGACGGGCGCTAGTCGAAAGCTGCATGTGGATTGCCTGATCCTGCCGCGCAGCAGGATCAGGCAATCGACATGCAGTAATGGCCTAACGCGCCGCGCGGGTGAGCGCCTAACCTTGGCAGCCTGGCTTTTCCGTCCGCCTGCTTCAAGGAGATTGTGCAATGACCCTTAAACAACCGGTCACCCACCTTGCTTTCATCCGTGCCAGCAGCGGGCGCTCGGCAGAGCTGGGCGCGCGCCTGCGTGACCTGCTCGAGCCCTCGCTGCGTACACCGGGTTGCCTGAGTTTTACCGTGCAGCGTTCTCAGGCTGATGCTGACCTGTGGTTGCTCAGCGGAAGCTGGCAGGACCAGCAGGCGATGAGTGGTTACTTTGCTTCGCCGACACTGGAGGTGTTCGGTGAGCTGGTGCAGGCCCAGGTGGTCAGCAGCCTGGACTTGCATACCTTCGATTGAGCGTGAATGAGGTAAAGTGACGCCCTTGTTCAATCACGCGGACAGCAACATGGCACGTAGGGAATTCACTCATTTCGAAGCGGTATCGGCGATGGTGCCGGTGGAAGGTGGCGGCTATAACGCAGCCATCGCGGTCAAAGCCTTGGGCATGGGCGGCGCGCCGCGCTTTCACAAGGTTCTCGACGGGCAGGTGTTCAAGGGCGCCGTGGCCGCCGACGAAGCGGCCACCGCCGAGCTGCAACGCCTGCAGGGCGTCAGCGAAGAGGGTGAGCTGGTCTGGTGATCAGGCCGGCGGTCGGGCCATCTTGAACAGGTTGCCCAGCTCGAAATAATCCGCCGGGCCACCCCCACGCAGGATTGGCTCGGCGGCAGCGGTATCGTAGATGCCGTTGTTCAACAGGTGCTCGGCAATGTGCACCGCCACCACTTCTCCAAGGATCAGCCAGCTGGGCACCTGTTCCTGGTCGGCCCGCTTGAGCTGGACGATCTGGCTGACCTTGCACTCGAAGGCTACCGGCGTTTCACCCACGCGCGGCACCTTGACGATGCTAGACGGTGCGGCAGTGAGGCCGCTCAATTCGAATTCGTTCACTTCGGCAGCGACCGGTGCGCAGCTCAGGTTCATTTGCTCGGCCAGTGGGCGGGTGGCCAGGTTCCAGACGAAATCACCGGTCTGCTCGATGTTGTTCAGGCTGTCTTTGCGCCCGACGCTGCAGAAACCGATGATCGGCGGGATGTAGTTGAACGCATTGAAGAAGCTGTAAGGCGCCAGGTTCAGGCGGCCTTCGCGGTCCTGAGAGGAGATCCAGCCGATCGGGCGGGGACCGACGATGGCATTGAACGGGTCGTGCGGCAGGCCGTGGCCTTTGGCGGGTTCGTAGTAATACATCTGTGCTGGGCTTGTTGGCCCTACCTCCTGATGGACAAGGTGCCTAGTGTGCCAAGCCTGAGCTCGCCTGCAAATGATCAAGCCCGGCCGAAGCCGGGCTGGGTGCTCGCAATCAGGTATCAGCTGATGCGGTGCGCATTGGTGCGGTCGAAGCCGTCTTCAGCGAAGCGTTGGCCACCGGTGCGGTCGAAGCCGTCTTCAGCGAAGCGTTGACCACCGGTGCGGTCGAAGCCGTCTTCAGCGAAGCGTTGGCCACCGGTGCGGTCGAAGCCGTCTTCGGCGAAGCGCTGGCCACCGGTGCGGTCGAAGCCGTCTTCGGCGAAGCGCTGGCCGCCGGTGCGGTCGAAGCCGTCTTCAGCGTAGCTGGCTGACTGGGTTTGAACCGCGGCAAAGGTGTGAGCGTCGGTCCGGTCGAAGCCATCTTCGGCGAAGGCGCCAGCTGCGAAAACCGAGAGGGCCAGGGTAAGGATCAGTTTGTTTTTCATGGTCGTTGCTCCAGGGGTTTGTGAGTTGTTTGTTTCTATGGGTTTAATCCTACGCCGAATAATTTGATTAAAAAGCGCAAAAAATAGTGCTAAATAATCCATTTGTTCGATGTATTTGGGCGCGTATGTCGTGCTTCAGGCCGCAAGGCTGGCTTGGGAGCGTTCGCGCGGGCGCCAACGTTCTGCCAGCCATTGCAGCTTGCCAAGGTGGAATTAATAGGGCGTTAAGAAGGAAAAGTCTGAATAGAAAAGGGGCGCTCCATGCAATGGAGCGCCCCTTTTAGTACTGCCAGGCCAGCGTTACTCAGTGGTAATCCGCGAGTGCTGCTTGGTGTCTTTCATGGTCGCGTAAACCAGCAGCGAGCAGGCGATACAGGCGGTGACGTACCAGTAGAAGCCGCTCTCCATGCCAGCGCTCTTGAACCACAGGGCCACGTATTCGGCGGTGCCACCGAAGATCGACACCGTCAGGGCATACGGCAGGCCAACGCCCAGGGCGCGAATCTCGGTAGGGAACAGCTCGGCTTTGACCACGGCGTTGATCGAGGTATAGCCGCTTACGATGATCAGGGCGGCCATGATCAGGAAGAACGCACCCCACCAGGTCTGGATGGTGTGCAGGGTGCTGAGGATGGGGACGGTGAACAGGGTGCCGAGCACACCGAAAGCGATCAGGATCGGACGGCGGCCAATCTTGTCGGACAGACCACCGATCACCGGCTGCAGGCACATGAACAGGAACAGCGTGGCGGCCGAGATGGTGGTCGAGTCACTGATGCTCATGCCCACGGTGTTGACCAGGTATTTCTGCATGTAGGTGGTGTAGGTGTAGAAGGCCAGGGTGCCGCCCATGGTCAGACCGACGACGGTCATCAGCTCCTTGGGGTGACGCAGCAGGGTGCGCATCAGGCTTTCCTTGGCCTTTTCCTTCTTGGTGAACGAGGCGGTTTCTTCCATGCCGCGACGCAGGTACAGGGCCACCACCGCGCACAGCGCACCGATCACGAACGGCACGCGCCAGCCCCAGGCGTACAACTGCTCGGTGGTCAGGGTCTGTTGCAGGACGATCAGTACCGCCAGGGCGATGAGCTGGCCGGAGATCAGGGTCACGTACTGGAAGCTGGAGAAGAAACCACGGCGCTCCTTGCTGGCCATTTCGCTGAGGTAGGTGGCCGAGGTGCCGTATTCACCACCCACCGACAGGCCCTGCAGCAGGCGCGCGATGACCAGCAGGACAGGTGCGGCGACGCCGATGGTTTCGTAACCCGGGGTCAGGGCGATGACCAGCGAGCCTGCACACATGAGCAGGACCGACGCCATCAGCGCGGCCTTGCGGCCCTTGCGGTCGGCGTACAGGCCCATCAGCCAGCCACCGATCGGGCGCATCAGGAAGCCCACGGCGAAGATCGCGGCGGTATTGAGCAGTTGTGCGGTGGAGTCGCCGGCGGGGAAGAAGGCCTTGGCGAAGTACAGCGAGAATGCGGCGTAGACGTACCAGTCGTACCATTCGACCATGTTGCCGATGGACCCGCTGAAAATCGACTTCAAGCGGCTGGCGGTGGTTTTTTCTGCGGCAGGCGCGGTGGCCGCCCCGGCAGGCAGGGAGGTGGCGTTATCCATCAGGGATACCTTCTCGTTGTTTTTGTGGAGCGCGCCGTGGCGCAGCTTGCCAAGGCAATTGCAGAAGGTGTGCCAAATGGGTGCGGGCTGATTCATTTGAGGGCATCAAATAGCCCGAGCCGGCACAGCAGTGGGTGTTGCGCCGCCCTTTGCAGGAGCGGGCTTGACCGCGAAGGGCTGCAAAGCAGTCCAAAACCTCGACGTCATGAGCGGTTTTTTGCCTACCAGGTCTTGGTCATAAGCGGATTTCCGCTCATGCCTGCCCAATAAAATCCTCACGCACCAGCCCATGCCGTTGCATCTTCTCGTTAAGCGTGCGCCGCGGCAGTTGCAAGGCCTCCATCACCGACTTGATCTCGCCCCCATGTTGACGCAAGGCCGCACGCAGGCATTGCGCCTCGAATGCTTCCATCTGCTCGCCCAGCGACTGCCCGGCAGGTGCCACCTCGATGTTTGGCGAACCCAGCCCCAACGCATGCCGCTCCGCCGCATTGGCCAGTTCACGCACGTTGCCAGGCCAGTCATGTGACAGCAGCTGGGCCAGCTGTGCACCCGATAGCGGCGGGGCCGCGCGACCAAGCTTTTCACCGGCAGCACGGGCAAAGTGTTCGAACAGCAGCGGAATGTCCTCCCGCCGCTCGCGCAGCGGTGCCAGGTGCAATTCGGCGACGTTCAGGCGGTAGGCCAGGTCTTCGCGGAAGCGCCCGGCACGAGCCTCCTCGAGCAGGTCAGGCTTGGTCGCAGCAATGATGCGCAGGTCGACGCTGATGCTCTGGTTGGCCCCCAGGCGCTCCAGTTTCTGCTCCTGTATCACCCGCAACAGCTTGGCCTGTTGGGCCAGGGGCATGCTCTCGATTTCGTCGAGGAACACGGTGCCACCGTTGGCATACTCCAGCTTGCCGATGCGTTTACCCTGGGCGCCCGTGAAGGCGCCGCTCTCATGGCCGAACAGTTCGGCCTCGAACAGCGACTCGGGGATGGCCGCGCAGTTAAGGGCTACAAAGGGCTTGGCGGCACGGGGGCCGAAGTCGTGCAGGCAGCGGGCCACCCGCTCCTTGCCACTGCCGGTTTCACCGCGGATCAGCACGTTCACCGGCAGGCCGGCCAGGTCCAGCACTTGCCGGCGCAGCTGTTGCAGGCCCTGGGACATGCCCAGCAGCGTGCCTTCCAGGCGTGACTTGAGGTCGGCCTGCTCGTGGAGCCGGCGGTTCTCAAGCACCAGCTGGCGTTTTTCAAGGGCGCGGCGCAGGCTGCCCAGCAAATCTTGCGGCGTGAAGGGTTTTTCCAGGAAGTCATAGGCCCCCATGCGCATGGCTTCTACCGCCATCGGTACATCACCGTGACCGGTCAGCAGAATCACGGGCAGGTCGGGGTCGTTCGCCTGCAGGCGTTCGAGCAATTGCAGGCCATCCATGCCCGGCATGCGCACATCGCTGATGATCACCCCAGGGAAGTGCTGCGGCAGGTGTGCCAGGCACGCTTCGGCGCGAGCGAACAACTGCACGCTGAAGCCAGACAGGCTCAGCCATTGCTCGACAGCAGTGCGGATACTGGCTTCATCATCGACGACGATCACCGAATTCAACATACAGGCTCCAGGTCACGGGGCAGGGTAAGGCTCAGGCGCGCGCCGCCAGGCAGGTTTTCGGCCCGCAGCTGGCCGCCGGCCTCGTGGACGATGCCGTAGGAAATGGCCAGGCCCAGCCCTAGCCCTTCCCCCACCGGTTTGGTGGTGAAGAACGGGTCGAAGACCTTGGCCAGGTCGGCTTCGGCAATGCCGCCACCCGAGTCGAGCACACTCAGGCGCCATAGGTCCCCGTCGGGTTCGATGCGGATCTCCAGGCGTTTGTAACGCTTGTCGAGCATGGCGTCGAGTGCATTGTGCAGGAGGTTTATCAGCACCTGCTCCAGGCGGATGGCATCCCCGCGTACCCAGGCCGGGCGTGCCAGGTACAGAGCCACTTCCACTTCCTCGTTGCGAAGGCGCGCTTCCAGCAGGTGCAAGGCCTGGTCGACCACGGTTGCCAGGTCAAGGCGTTCGCGCAGGCCCATCGGGCTGTTGCGGGCAAAGGTTTTCAGGTGGCTGGTAAGTGCTGCCATGCGCGTGAGCATCTGTTCCAGTGGCTCCAGCGCTTGCCGCGCTTCGTCATGGCGACCATGGTCAAGCAGCAGGCGCAGGGTTTCCAGCTGCATACGTTGGGTGGTCAGCGGTTGGTTGATTTCGTGGGCCATGGCCGCCGACATCTGCCCGAGTGCGGCCAGCTTGGCTGATTGCACCAGGCCTTCCTGGGCAGTGCGCAGCTCGCGGGTGCGCTCCTCGACCTGGCGTTCGAGTTCTTGCCGGCTGCGCTGGCGCAGGCGTGCCAGGCGCAGGCGTTGGCTGACGAAAAGGGCGGCGAACACCAGACTCAGCCAGACGGCGGCGGCGCCAAGCGCGGCATTACGGCCGTCGGCAGCGACCTGCGGTTTGCGCAGCAGGTGCAAGGTCCAGTTTTCGCCTTCCAGCGGCAGGCTTTCCCACAGGTACTCGGTACTACCCTCGGGGCCTTGCACGCGGCTAAGGGTGCTGTAGGGGGCAAACCGCGTCAGCACCTGATGGTGTAGCGGCACCAGCGGTTGCTTGTCGTACTGACGGGTTTCGGCCAGCTCGGCACGGTCGGCGCCACTGAGCGGCTGAAGTTCGCGGTAGCGCCAGCCATCCTGGTTTGCGATGAAAGTGATGCCGCGGGCGTCGCTGACCAACAGGATATCGTTGCCCTGTCGCCATTCGCGCTCCAGCTCGGGGAACTCCAGCTTCACCACCATGGCGCCAAGGAATCGGCCGTGCTCGTCGTTCACCGCGCTGGCGAGGAAGTAGCCCGGCACGCCACTGGTCACGCCCACGGCATAGAAGCGTCCACTGCCCTGGCTGCGGGTTTGCTTGAAGTAGGGGCGGAAACCGTAGTTGGAGCCGACGTAGCTGCTGGGCAGCCGCCAGTTGCTGGCGGCAATGGCCAGCCCGGTGCGGTCGAGCAGCTCGAGGGTGGAGGAATTGGCGGCGCCATTGATGCGTTCGAGCTTGAGGTTCAGGGCGTTCTGAACCTTTTCGTCGACCGGGCCGCGCAAGGCTGCGATCAGCTCCGGGTCCAGCGCCAGCACGGCGGGGAGGGCACGGTAGCGATCGATCAGGGTGTGCAGTGCGTTGGCGTACAGGCCCAGTTGCTGACTGGCACGCTTGGCGTCGTCTTCCATGGCCTGGCGCTTGGCCTGGTGCATGGCCCAGCCGGCGCTGAGTGCGGTACCCAGCACGATCAGCAGGGTGATCAGCCCCAGACGCAGGGCGCGAAAGGAAAAGGGCATCGGGGGCGGATCCGGTGGTGGGAGATCGGGGCCTGCCTCTTCGCGGGTAAACCCGCGCCTACAGGGACTCTGCAGCACCTGTAGGCGCGGTTTTACCCGCGAAAAGGCCGGAACAGGCGGCCTTTTTCAGTCAAAGCAATTCAAAGCTCTGCTGCTGCACCGCCTGGGAATCCAGCCCTATCTGGACATTGAACTCCCCTGGTTCGGCAACCCGCTGCAACTGGCCATTGTAGAACTTCAGGTCGTCCTCGCTGATGCGGAAGGTCAACGTGCGGGTTTCACCCGGTTCAAGCATCAGCTTCTGGAAGTTTTTCAGCTCTTTCACTGGGCGGCTCATCGACGCCGACACATCCTGCAGGTACAGCTGCACCACCGTCTCGCCTGCAACCTTGCCGGTGTTCTTGACCGTTACCTTGGCATCCAGCGTATCGCCGCGCTTGAGATCCTTGCTCGACAGGTTCAGGCCCGACAGCTCGAAGCTGCTGTAGCTCAAGCCATAGCCGAACGGATAAAGCGGCCCGTTGGGTTCTTCGAAGTATTGCGAGGTGTAGTTGCCCGGCTTGCCCGGCGTGAACGGCCGGCCGATGCGGGTGTGGTTGTAGTACATCGGGATCTGCCCCACCGACCGTGGGAAGGTAATGGCCAGCTTGCCGGAGGGGTTGTAGTCGCCAAACAGCACGTCGGCGATGGCATTGCCGCCTTCGGTGCCGGCGAACCAGGTTTCCAGGATGGCGTCGGCCTGCTCGCGCTCCCAGCTGATCGACAGCGGCCGGCCGTTCATCAGCACCAGCACCAGCGGTTTGCCGGTGGCCTTGAGCGCCTTGATCAGCTCGCGCTGGCTGGCCGGGATCTCCAGGGTGGTGCGGCTCGACGACTCGTGGGACATGCCGCGGGACTCGCCGACCACTGCGACCACGACGTCGGATTGCTTCGCCGCCTTGACTGCTTCATCGATCAGCACAGCAGGCGGGCGTGGGTCGTCGACGATTTCCGGAGCATCGAAGTTGAGGAAGTTCAGGTAATCGAAGATCGCCTTGTCGCCCGTGACGTTGGAGCCTTTGGCGTAGACCAGCTTGGCCTTGCCCTCCACGGCGCGGCGCAAGCCTTCGCGCACGGTCACCGAGTGAACGGGCTTACCGTCGGCTGCCCAGCTGCCCATCATGTCGATCGGGGCATCGGCCAGCGGGCCGACCAAGGCAATGGTGCCGGCCTTTTTCAGCGGCAGGGTCTGGTTGCGGTTTTCCAGCAGCACCAGGCTGCGGCGTGCCACGTCACGCGCAGCTTCGCGGTGCAGGCGGTCGTTGCCGTAGTAGTCCTTCAGGTCGGTTTCGGCCTTGCCGATGCGCACGTACGGGTCCTTGAACAGGCCCATGTCGTACTTGGCACCCAGCACTTCACGCACCGCCTGGTCCAGCTCGCGCTGGGTCACCTCGCCGGACTTCAGCAGGCCCGGCAGCTCTTCGCCGTACAGGGTATCGTTCATGCTCATGTCGATGCCGGCCTTGATCGCCAGCTTGGCGGCTTCACGGCCGTCACGGGCGACGCCGTGGCGAATCAGTTCCTGGATGGCACCGTGGTCGCTGATGGTCACGCCCTTGAAGCCCCACTCCTTGCGCAGCAGGTCGTTCATCAGCCAGGTGTTGGAGGTGGCCGGTACGCCGTTGATCGAGTTCAGCGCCACCATCACGCCACCGGCACCTGCATCGAGCGCGGCGCGATAGGGTGGCAGGTAGTCGTTGTACATTTTCGGCAGGCTCATATCGACCGTGTTGTAGTCGCGCCCGCCTTCCACGGCGCCATACAAGGCGAAATGCTTGACGATGGCCATGATGCTGTCGGGGTTGGCCGGGCTGCTGCCCTGGAACGAGCGCACCATTACCTGGCCGATTCTCGAAGTCAGGTAGGTGTCTTCGCCGAAACCTTCGCTGGTGCGGCCCCAGCGCGGGTCACGGGCGATATCCACCATTGGCGCGAACGTCATGTCCAGGGCGTCGGCCGAGGCTTCGATCGCGGCGGTGCGGCCGACCTTGGCGACGGCCTCCATGTCCCAGGTCGCGGCCATGCCCAGGCCGATCGGGAAGATGGTGCGCTCGCCGTGGACGGTGTCGTAGGCGAAGAACATCGGGATCTTCAGGCGGCTGCGCATGGCCGCGTCCTGCATCGGCCGGTTTTCGGGGGCTGTGCGTGAGTTGAAGGTGCCACCGATACGGCCGGCGGCGATTTCCTCGCGGATCTTGTCGCGGGGCATTTCCGGGCCGATGCTGATCAGGCGCAACTGGCCGATTTTTTCGGCTTCGGTCATCTGGCTGATCAGATGCTCGATAAAGGCCTGCTTGTCCTGCAGGGGCGGGGCGGTGGGGGCGGCGAGGGCCGCCTGACTGGCAAGGCCCATGGCCAGGCCCAGCAAAGACAGTTTCATCATCAATTCCGTTTTGGGGCCTCTGCCGTATCCACGGTGATACGTGCGCGACCGAAGTTTTCAGGCGGCTATTGTTGTACGATTTGCAGGCAATTCTTCCAGCGGCGGATTATGCCTGAATATGTCGCCTGCGGATGAAGCCCCGAATGCCGGGATAACAACTATAAGAACGCTCAAGAGACCGACGGCATGACCCCCTTCGACGAATACCATCAGCGGCAGATTGCCGAAGCCATTGCCCGTGCCGAACGGCGTACCGATGCCGAACTGGTGACGGTGCTTGCCCGTCGTGCCGACGATTATGCGTATTGGCCGTTGTTGTGGGCCGCCGTGCTGGCACTGACCGTGCCCGGTCTGTTGCACTGGCTGCTGGCTTGGCCCAGCGTGCGTGGCGTGCTGATGGGCAACGTGCTGCTGTTCGTCGTTTTGTGCATGCTGCTGCGCAACCCGCGCCTGGCCGACTGGCTGATCCCCCGTACCTTGCGCCGCTGGCGTGCCTCGCGCCTGGCCCACCAGCAGTTTCGCGAGCAGAACCTGCAGCGCACAGCAGGCGCCACGGGCGTGCTGATTTTCGTCAGCGAGGCGGAGCGGCATGTGGAGATCCTGGTCGATCGGGGTATCGAGCACTGCCTGGATGCCCAAGCCCGCGCGGCCATCGGTGCCCGCTTGGCCGAGCAGGTGCGCCAGGGCCGTACCTTGCAGGGCTTTGTCGAGTGCATCGAAGCGTGTGGCGAGTTGCTTAGCCAGCACGTGCCGCCAACCCATGCACGCAACGAGTTGCCCAACCGCTTGGTGATTCTCGACTGAAGGAGCGTCCAGCCTTGCTGGATTTCCTGTGGGCACAGGCTTGCCTTGGAAACAGGCGACAGGGTGTCTGGCACCGGCTTTGCCGGTGTTCGCGGGCAAGCCCGCTCCCACAGGGTGCTTGGGGCACGTTAGAATAGGCGTTCCGCTTCCCAAGGCCCCCTTTTTCATGTCCGCCAGTACTTCTGCCTCTTGCGCGCCGGATGCGCGCGCTCAGTTTCTCGACCTGCTGAACGCCACCCTGCACGGCGAAACCCTGGTCAAGCTGGTGCTGGCGCGCCATGTCGGTGCCGACCAGACCTTGCAACGGATCATTGCCAAGCCGCTGCAGGTCAAGGGCCAGCCGTGCCTTTCGCTGGTCTACCGCCACCAGACCCGCGACATCACCCGCAACCTGCCGCTGGACCAGGCCCAGGTGCTGGTTGCCGAACTGCTGCCGGACAGCTTCCGCAATGCCCATCTGTTCGATGCTGACGGCGAAGTGCAGCTGACCTTCAGCAAGAAGGGCAAACCGATGCTCCAGCGCCACGGTGCCCAGGCACCGCGCGTGGCCGATGCGGGCAGCGGGCATGACCGCGAGAAGAAGCGTTATCTGGAGCTGTCGCGGCCGTTTCTGCGCGACCTCGGTGTGACCGACGCACAAGGCGCACTGATCCCGTCCATGTCGCGCAAGTGGAAGCAGATCAACAAGTTCATCGAGGTTTTCGACCACGCCCTGGCCAATGCACCGGTGTCTACGGAACAGGCGCTGCGGGTGGCCGACTTCGGTTCGGGCAAGGGCTACCTGACTTTTGCCATGCATGACTACCTGCGCAACAGTTTGGGCCGCGACGCACAGGTCACCGGCGTGGAGCTGCGCCAGGACATGGTCGACCTGTGCAACGCCGCGGCCGCACGCCTCGACCACCCAGGCCTGGAGTTCCAGTGTGGTGATGTGCGCAGCGTGGTGCCTGAGGCCATCGAGGTGATGATCGCCTTGCATGCCTGTGACATCGCTACCGACTACGCCATCCACACCGGCATCCGCTGCAACGCCGCGATCATCATGTGCTCGCCGTGCTGCCACAAGCAGATCCGCCCGCAATTGCACAGCCCAGGGTTGCTGCAACCCATGCTGCAGTATGGCCTGCACCTGGGCCAGCAGGCCGAAATGCTGACCGACAGCCTGCGCGCGCTGTACCTGGAAGCCTGTGGCTATGAAACCAAAGTGTTCGAATTCATCTCGCTGGAGCACACCAACAAGAACAAGATGATTCTTGCGGTGAAGCGGCGGCAGGCGGGAGATAACGGGGCGTTGCTGGAGAAGATTGCCCAGCTCAAGGCGTTCTATGGGGTGCAGGAGCATTGCCTGGAAACGTTGTTGCGCGCGGATGGGTTGCTCTGACGCCACCCACCGGCACGCCTCCGGGGACGCTGTCAGCGCCGAGCAGAGGGCACTTCGATAGCCAATGCTGCCTGCCCCAACGGGTGGGTGCTGGCATCGAAGAAATGCAGCGCCGTCCCCGGCAAATCCCCGAAACGATCTGCAAAATGCTGCTTCTGATTGATCACCGAAGCCTCGCCCAGCGGCCGAATGGCAATGGATAGCTGTTGCGGACGGGCTTGGCGCACAGCGTCGAGCAGGTGCCGGTCACTGCTGTCCAGATGCTGCCCGAACAGGCATATCCCGTGGTTTTCCTGCGCCAGCTGCCCCAGGCACCAGCTCAGGTAGTCCGAGTTGCGGATAGCGCGCAGTTTTTCGTCGCTGCGGTCTTCGTTGACGAACAGCGGTACTTCACCCGGGATGTTCACGGCAAACCCATCGAGCAGTTCGGCACTTTCAGCGCTGCGCTGGCGGGTGGTGCCGTCGGGCAGCTTGAGCAGGTGCAGGCCGCCATGCAGGTGCAGCACCCGGGTGCCTTCGCTGCCGGTGCGTCGCACGTCGAAATAGCCTTGTTCGTCGAACAGTTCGGCGAAGCCACTCGGGGCGTGCTGCACGGCCCATGGCAGCAGCAGGTCGTAGTTGCTGGTGTAGACGCTTCGATAGCCGCGCAGCGCCTGATTGAGGGTTGCCAGTGTGGCCTTCGGCATCAGCGGCCAGGGCAGATGCACTGTGCGCACGGCGTGAATCAACGCTTCCTTGATCGAGTAGTAGCGGTTCAGCGGCGCGGTGGAGTTGATGGCCAGGGCGGCGTTGGTACGCACGGTGGTGTTGAGGGCGCTGAGCACCGGCTCGAACAGTTCCGTGGCCAAGGACTTGAACAGTGCCTGGTCGCTGACCGCCAGGCCTTTCTTGCGGCCTGCGCGTTGCGCTTGCTCGAACAGCGAGAAGTAGCCGAACGGCTTCCATACTGCGCGGCTGGCGCCGTTGCCCAGCAGCAGGGCGTCGCAGGGATGGCGGGCGGCGAGTTCTGGCCAGGGGGTGAGGGTGGCATCGAGAGCGGGCATGCTGAGTCCGTTGGGTGGTGCGGGGAACGGGGCGACTTTAGCATGTCATGCGAGGTGTGCGAGGGTTGGTGTCAGGGCGATGGTTTTGTGTTGTCTGTGCTGGCCCTTTCGCGGGTGAACCCGCCCCTACAAGTCCATGTAGGAGCGGGTTTACCCGCGAAAGGGCCAGCAAAGGCGCAGCACGTTGAACAGGATGAAAGCCGCTCAACCCTGTCCGGTCACCTGCACACTGTGGTTTCGGTTGCGCCACACGCGGTACGCACGAATCCCTGCGCGTACCGAGCCGAATAGCAGTTTTTCTTCCATGTCCCGCGCCATCCCCGAGCGCACCAGCATGCGCAGGAAAGTGCCACGGGCGCGGGCGATGGCGAAGAAGATGCCTTGGGCCGCCAGGGTGTCGCGCACTTCGCGCAGGGCGGCGATGCCGCTGACATCGATGCTGGTTACCGCTTCGGCATCGAACAGCACGGCTTTAGGCTGGTCCTGGCTTTGCACGGCTTCAAGCAGGCGCATCTTGAAATAGTCGGCGTTGAAGAACAGGATGGCGTCGTCGAAGCGGTACACCACCAGGCCAGGCACGGTGCGGGCGTCCTTGAACTTGCGGATGTCGACCTGGCCTTCGGTGCCCGGCAGCCAGCCCAGTACGGCATCGGTGGGCTGGTAGATGCTGTAAAGCAGGCGCAGGATCGCCAGGGTCACGGCAAACACGATGCCGGGCAGCACGCCCAGGCCCAGTACGCCCGCCGTGGTCAGCAGGCACAGCCAGAACTCGAAGCGGCTTAGACGCCGGATATGCCCCAGCGATTTGATGTCGATCAGCCCCCAGCCAGCCATCAGCAGCACGGCGCCCAGCGCAGCCTGCGGGATCCAGGCCATGGGTGCGGTGAAGAACAGCAGGATCAGGGCGATCACCAGTGCCGCGATGATGCCCACCAGCTGGCTTTTGCCACCGACCATGTCGTTGACTGCAGTGCGCGAGTCGGCACCGCTGATGGCAAAGCCCTGGGAAACCCCGGCCGCCAGGTTGCTCACGCCCAGGGCGACGAATTCGTGGTTGGCGTTGATCGCATAGCCATGCCGGGCGGCAAAGCTGCGTGCGGTAAGCATGGCGCTGCAGAAGCTGACGGTGGCGATACCCAGGGCGTCGCGCAGCAGGCTCTTCATTTCCGCCAGGTTGCTGTGTGGCCAGGCCAGTTGCGGGATGCCTGCAGGTACCGGCCCAAGGACGGCAACGCCGAAGCGGTCGAGGCCGAACAGGCCAACCAGCAGCATGAACAGCGCCACTACCGTGAGGGCTGCGGGCAGGCGCGGGTAGCGCCGTGGCAGCCAGATGAGCAGGCCCAGGGCGGCCAGGCCGATGATCAATGTGACCCAGTGAATTTCCCCCAGGCGTTGGAAGAAGTTGATCAGGCTGAGGATGAAACCGTCGCCCTCGATCTGGAAGCCCACCACCTTGGACAGCTGCCCGGCGATCAGGCTCAGGCCGATACCATTGAGGTAGCCGATCAGGATCGGCCGCGAGAAGAAGCTGGCGATGAACCCGGCGCGCGCCAGGCCTGCGGCAATCAACATCACGCCGACCAGTACGGTGACGATCACCGACAGTTCGACGATGCGCTGCGGGTCACCCAGGGCCAGCGGTGCCACGGCACCGGCGATCATTGCGCAGGTGGCGGCGTCGGGGCCGACCATCAGCTGGCGCGAGCTACCGATCAGCGCATAGACCATCATCGGTAGCACACAGGCGTACAGGCCATATTGCGGCGGCAGCCCGACGATCTGCGCATAGGCAATGGCAATGGGAATCTGGATCGCGGCTACCGACAGGCCCGCTTGCAGATCGGCGTGGAACCATTCACGGCGGTAGTGCAGCAGGTTGGCAAGGCCCGGTAGCCAGCGGGATAGAAACATGCGTTGTCCTTTCGAATGTTTTCACGAATCCAGTGAGCATATCCGCCACAAACCGTTTCGCTTGCGCACGCAAAGGCCCGATGCGCATTGAAGCGGATCGGTGGGTAATTGGCCATGGGCCAGGTCAAGGCAGGATGAAAAACGAAAAAAGGAGCCAAGGCTCCTTTTGACTGCGATGACGTTGCTGGAACGCCATGCGGGACTGCGATGTGGAGCGGGTAGAGGGAATCGAACCCTCAACTAAAGCTTGGGAAGCTTTCGTTTTGCCACTAAACTATACCCGCATCTGAGCTCGACTTTTTACCAGAACCTTCAGCGAATTAGAAGCCCAAGTTATAAAAAAGCTTGTCGGCGCCCCGTGGCCTGCGGGTATTGGCTACAAGGCGCCGAGCCGCTCAGATGGCAAATGCATGCTGCCCCTGCTGCACGGGTTGGTAACGTTGGCGGGGTTCACGCACGGTTGGCTTGAGGAAGCCCAGCATGACATTGCGGGTGTTCTCGCAGGCGGTCTTGTTCTCCATGTCCAGGAAGTGGCCCGCATCGCGGATCACGCTGAACTGGCTTCTGCCCACATGCTTGCTGAACTGCCGCGCATCCTCGACTGTGGTGTACTCGTCGCGCTCGCCGTTGATGAACAGCACCGGGATGTTGATATTGCGCGCGCCTTGCAGCGCACGTTCCAGGTCGTGCTCCAGCACCTGGTTGATGTGGAAGTGCATCTGTGCGTACTCGTGGCTGTCCAGGCTGCTCACATGGCGGTAGTTGAAGCGTTTGAACAGCGACGGCAAGTGCTTGCCGATGGTGTCATTGACCAGGTTGCCGACCTGATAACGGTCGCAGGCGGCCAGGTACTGGCAGCCACGGTCCAGATAGTCGCGCATCGGCTCGTTGATCACTGGCGAGAACGAACTCACCACTGCCTTCTTCACGTACCGCGGCTGGTGCGCCAGCGCCAGCAGCGTGCTTGCGCCACCCCACGAAAAAGACATCACGTGGTCTGCCTGGAAGTGCTCGATCAGCTCAAGGAGGATATGCGCCTCGGTCTCCTTGCTGATCAGCCGTTCCTGGCGGTTGTGCGGCTTGGACTTGCCTGAATACGGCTGGTCGAACAGAACCACGTTGAACTGTGGGTGCAGGTTACGTACCGTCTGGGCGAACGAGGCCGTGGTGGCCAGCGAGCCGTTGATCAGGATGATCGTGTTTTCGGCCGCATCCGCGCGATAGAACTCCGTGTAAACCCGATACTGACCTTGGATATCAAGTACAGCGATTTCTGGCCTCATGTCATCGACTCCTGGCGCAAAAAGGGTATTCGCGTCACCTAGGGTGCACGTTCTTTATGACAGGTAGGCATTTGCCTGAAGATAATCCGGGGGCCCTGTGTCGATCCTTGGCACTTGCGTCGACGGTATTGTTTTTGGCGGGCAATTTGCCGTGCCCCAAGGCATCTAGGCTTTGGGTGGCCGGCAAAAAGTGTCATTGGCTGCAGGTGTGACTTGGTAGTCACATGCAGACTGACGATTTGGATTCAAGCAGTGGGTTGGGGATCGCGCAAGTGCCGTTCGGTAAGTAATGTGACTTTTGTCGCTGAGCGGTCGTGTGACGACACCGGCTGTCTGTCACGCCTGGACAGTGGCTATCTCATTGGCCGTCAGTTCACGATACTCCCCCGGCGCCAACCCCGGATCCAGCCGGATCGCTCCCATGCTCTCCCGATGCAGCCCCACCACCTTGTTGTTGAAGTGCCCGAACATGCGCTTGACCTGGTGGTACCGCCCCTCGACGATCGCCAGCCGGGCTCGGTGGGGGCCGAGGATGTCCAGCTGGGCTGGTTGGGTGGTGAGGTCTTCGAAGGCAAAATAGAAACCCTCGCGAAACTTGGCCACATAGTGCTCGCCAATCTCGTCCTCGGTGTCCACCAGATAATGCTTGGGCAGCTTTGTGGCAGGCTGGGTCAGGCGCCGTGACCACTGGCCATCGTTGGTCAGGATCATCAGGCCGGTGGTGTTGAAATCCAGGCGCCCGGCTATGTGCAGGTCATCTCGCAACGCCGTGGGCAGCAGGTCGAGAACGGTACGGTGTTGCGGATCGTGGGTGGCGCTTACGCAGCCAGTGGGCTTGTACAGCATCAGGTAGCGGGCGGGCCGGCCGGCCTGCAGCAGTTGCTCGTCCAGCTCTACGCGGCTGAATTCACGCACGTCGGTCAGCGGGTCACTGGCGACCTTGCCGTCCACCCGCACGCGGCGTTGCGCCAGCATCAGACGAACTTGCTGGCGGTTGTAGCTGGGCAGGTTGGCGAGGAAACGGTC
Organism: Pseudomonas sp. GW823-FHT05G12; assembly: GCF_058795575.1. NCBI lineage: Bacteria > Pseudomonadati > Pseudomonadota > Gammaproteobacteria > Pseudomonadales > Pseudomonadaceae > Pseudomonas > Pseudomonas sp. GW823-FHT05G12. Next base: position 4,896,965 of record NZ_CM179501.1, on the reverse strand, counting down.
AAGGCGCATGGCAACGATCAGTGGGCAGCGGATGGACGGAGCTGTTCTTCAACGGCGGCGCAGCGCGGGCACAGACAGGCCTTGTTGCGCAGTTCATCGGGCAGGGCCTGGAGCACGGCCGGGTCGATGGTCACGCTGTAGCACCAACACGCCTGGGTGGCACGGCGTGGGTCGGCCAGGCTGCACTGGTTGAGGGCACCGCAAGCGGGGCAGTGTTGCTTGTCATTCATGGCGGGTTTCACTGCAGACGCGGTTGCGGCCAGCCTGCTTGGCACGATAAAGCGCGCGGTCGGCGCGGGTCAGCAGGGCGTGCAGGGTATCCCCCGGTTGCAGGCTGCTCAGGCCGATGCTGGTGGTCAGTCGCAGCGGCTGGTTGTCGTAACTGAAGGTCAGCTGTTCGGTGCGTCGCCGGATCTTTTCCGCCACCTCGACGGCCTGGCTGCCTTCAGCTTCGCGCAGCAGCACGATGAATTACTCACCGCCCCAGCGGCACAGTATATCTGACTGACGCAGGCTGCCTTGCAGCACATTGGCGAATTGACGTAGCACTTCGTCACCTGCCAGGTGGCCGTGGTTGTCGTTCAGTGCCTTGAAGTGGTCCAGATCAATCAGCAAGGCCACCAGAGGGCTATTGTCGCGCCGGGCTTCTCGCAGCGCCTGGGCGGCGAGCAGGTCGAAGCTGCGCCGGTTGTGCAAGCCGGTGAGGCTGTCGAGCGTGGCCAAGGCTTCGGTGCTGGCCTGGTGGCGGCGGACCATGGCATGCACCAGTGCCAGCACCACCAGGGTGATCATCGTACAGATCGCCAGGTTCAGGTACAGCGCCTGGCGAATGCGGTCGAGGACGCCGGTTTCGCGTTTGTCCACCAACAGGTACCAGTCCAGTTCGGGAAGGTGGCGAACGTTGAGAAAGTGGCTGTGGTTTTCGCTGTCATGGTACTCGTGGCTGCCTTCGCCCGGCACCCTCTGCTCGGCCAGCATGGCTTTCAGATCAGGGTTGTCGCTGAGTGACTGGCCAACTTGCAAACCATGCGGGCCACCCTCGGAGCCGGTCAACAGCACCTTGCCTTTGGCATCCGTGAATAGCACCGCGCGCTGGTAGCGGCGTTGGTACTGATCGATCAGCTTGACCACCGACGATACGCTCAGCCCTACGCCTGCCGCGCCGATGAAGCGCTGCTGGTAGTCGTGCACCTGGTAGTTGATGAACACGGTCAGGCTGTCCTGGTTGGCCATGTCCAGGTCGACGTTGATCTCATAAGGGGCCTTGAGTTCACGCAGACGGAAATACCAGGCATCACGCCAGGTGCCCGGTTCGACGTGCTTGAGCACGCCTTTGGCCTGGTAGTAGGTCCGCGTGCGATCGGACACGAAAAAGGACGTGAAGATGTCCTGCTTGCCCATGACCTCGCTCAGGTAGCGGGTCATGCGTTCGGTATCCTGCTCGCCGGACAGCACCCAGTCGCGCAGGAAGGTGTCCTGGGCCATCATCGAGGCGATCAGCACCGGGCGGATCAGGTCTTTCTGGATTTCCGAGTAGACAGTGTCGGAGGTCAGCGGCAATTCGGTATTGATGATGCCGTCGCGGATGGCGCTTCGCGAGGAGAAGTAGCTGAGCAGCGAAGTGGCCAGGAAGCCGCAGGCCAGTAACACGAGCAGGGTAACGATCAGCGAGCGTTGCGAGAACAGAGCGGAACGTAAGGGCATGATCTTCCCGTGATGTGTGCCGAGCCGCTTATTCTAGAGAGATGGCCGACAAATGACTGCAAGTTTTTCAGGGTTATTTCAGCTGTATCAAGTTATTGCAGAAATGGCACTGCACCTGCGCGCCGCTGTCTTAGTCAATGTCGATTGACGCATCTCGTATCGACGCTCGCCAGCGCCGCTGTTCGGGCACTCCAGCGGTCCAGGAGGCCGCCATGTCCTATCGAATCCTGTTGATCGCCCTGCTGGGGCTGATGACTTCGGCCTGCGCCCCGTACTATGAACGCGGGGGCTACTACCGTTCGGACTACTACTCCACCGACCGCTATGTGGCGCCGGGGTATTACCGCGATGACCGGTACTATGTAGCGCCTGCGCCGCGCTACTACTATCAGCCTGCTCCCCGTTACTACAATCGGTCGGCCCCTGTGCCCCATTACCGGCCCTATCCGCAGCCGAGGATGAACCAGTGGCATGGCAACCCGCGCTATGACTACGGCAATCGCCAGCGGCAAGACTACCGGCAGGACCGGGATCGCCATGACTATCGCAATGACAGCCAGCGTTACCGGCAGGGCGACCGGCACTCCAATCGGCAGGTTGACGACCGCGGGCGCTGGGACGGGCGGGGCGGGCAGGGGCGAGGAGGAAACTGGCAGCGCTAGCTGAGCGGAGGCGGGGGCTGAAAAGCAGCCCCCGCATCAGCAGGCTAACCCACATCCGCCAATGGGTGCCGTCCTTCCCACGCCTTGGCAAAATGCGCCTCGACTACCGCCGCCGGTACTTGCGCCACATCAGGCCAGTGCCAGCGCGGCTGGTTGTCTTTGTCCAGCAGGCGAGCGCGCACGCCTTCACTGAATTCAGGGTGGCGGCAACAGTTCAGGCTCATGCTGTATTCCATCTGGAACACCTGCGCCAACGACAGGTACCGCGCCCGGCGGATCTGCTCCCAGACCAGATGCGCCGTCAGCGGGCAACCCTCATGCAGGCGTTGGCCGGCATCTGCCAGCAATGGGTCGTCATGCTGCTTGAGCCTTTCCAGCGCGCGCCAGGCTGAAGCCGCATCCGCCACGTCGAGTAACTGATCGATCTCATGCCGTCGTGGCAGCCACTGGGCATCAGGCAGCTCGGCGCAGGCACGATGCTGCTCGGCCTTGAGCAGGCTGTTCAGTTGTATGGCGGTCTGCTCCTGCCAGTTGAGTTGCACCAACTCCTCGATCAAGGCCTCTTGCTGGTGCTCGCCCAGAAAACGGTCAGCCAGGCCCAGGTCAAGGGCATCGCGGGCATTGATCGGCGCACCTGTCAGGCCGAAGAACAAACCGAGCTTGCCCGGCAGTCGGGCCAGGAACCAACTGGCGCCTACGTCAGGGTACAGGCCGATGCTGATTTCCGGCATGGCCAGCCGGCTGCTGGGGGTGACGATACGTACATTGGCGCCTTGCAGCAGCCCCATGCCACCACCCAGCACATGCCCATGGCCCCAGCACAACAACGGTTTGGGGTAGGTGTGCAGGGCAAAGTCCAGGCGGTATTCGGCGGCGAAGAAGGAGGCCGCCAGCGGTGGGACACTGCCGGGGTGGTCCCGGCAGGCTTGCGCCAGCGCACGGACATCGCCGCCTGCGCAAAAGGCTTTTGCCCCGTTGCCGCGCAGCAGCACACAGACGATACCCGGGTCGCGGGCCCAGGCATGCAGTTGTTCGCCCAGCACCTCGATCATCGGCAGGTTCAGGGCATTGAGCGCCTTGGGCGCATCCAGGGTGGCGATGCCGATGCGGGCGCCATCGACGCCGGTGAGTACCTCGCAGTGAATGGTCATGGACTACCTCTCGCAAGTCATCGCTCAAGTATGGCTTGCCTGGCCGATCATGCCGGTCGTCGGTCGGATCGTTTGACAAGCGCGAAGGGCTTACCTAGTGTCGCGCCATTGTTTATGGAAGGCCCCATGACTGACGACGATCGCATCAAACTCGAACCCAGCTGGAAGGCCGCATTGCGCGGTGAATTCGACCAGCCTTACATGCACCAGCTGCGCGAGTTCCTGCGTGGCGAGTACGCTGCCGGCAAGGAGATCTACCCGCCAGGGCCTCTGATCTTCAATGCGCTCAATTCGACACCGCTGGACCAGGTGAAGGTGGTCATCCTCGGTCAGGACCCGTACCACGGGCCGGGCCAGGCACATGGCTTGTGCTTCTCGGTGCAACCGGGCGTGGCCACGCCACCGTCGCTGGTCAATATCTACAAGGAGCTGCAGCGCGACCTGAACATCCCGATCCCCAGCCACGGCTACCTCCAGAGCTGGGCGGAACAAGGCGTTCTGTTGCTCAACACGACCATGACCGTCGAGCGCGCCAATGCCGCGTCGCATGCCAAGAAAGGCTGGGAATTGTTTACCGACCGGATTATCCAGGTGGTCAGTGAGCAATGCCCGAACGTGGTCTTCCTGCTATGGGGGGCGCATGCACAGAGCAAGCAGAAGCTGATCGACGGTACCAAGCATCTGGTACTGAAGTCGGTCCATCCTTCGCCGCTGTCGGCGTATCGCGGGTTCATCGGTTGCGGGCATTTCAGCCGTGCCAACAGCTTCCTCGAGCAGCGGGGGCTCGGGCCCATCGACTGGGCACTGCCCCCGCTGTGAGAAACCGCGGTGGGGTACGCAATCGCTCAGGGCGTCATGCTGATGCGCGGCTCGCTGCGCTGGCCAATGGCAATACCCCGCTCATGGTTCTGGCGCACGTACTCCACCAAGGCTTCAAGGTCGGTGATGCCGGTGTCCTGGCGTCGCCTTCCTTCTTTGAAAGTGGCCAGGCCACCGCCACCATCGGCCAGGAAAAGGTTGCTGACGACGCGATAATGGGTCAACGGCTCAACGGGTTTGCCGTGAAGACGCACACTCCCCTCGACGACACGGCTGCCGACAGGCCGTGAACCATCCCACTCATAATGAAAACCCTTCGATACTTGCAGCGGATTGAAACTGCCCCTGTTCCATTGAAGGTTGAGCAGTTCGGTAATCTGCTTGCCTGTCAGTTCCTGAACCACCAGTGGGTTATTGAACGGTTGTACGGCGAATAATTGTTCGTAGGTCAGGTCGCTATCGGCAGGCTGGATAAGATCACTGCGCAGCCCACCCAGGTTGAGAAAGGCAACCTGGGTATTGAACGCCTGGGTCATGGCCAATTGGGCATCCGTGACCAGGTTCCCCAAGGTTGTTTCACCGGCCGCATTTTCTTTGCGGTCAAGTTCTGCCGTCGAGATGCGTCCTATGGGTTCGAGCAATTTTTCCCCGGACCGCTGACGCACTTCCTCCAGCAAACTCGTCAACTTGGCATTCGGCAGGTAGTTCTGTGGGTCAGCAGGAATATTGCGGGCGGTGATGTTCGTGACGTGATGGGTGCCTGGCGTTACCTGCAACTTCAACTGAGTCAGGAAGTGGCCGTATTTGCCAGCCTGAGTGATGCTCAGGTCACCCACCTTGCATTGATAGCTGGCATGCGAGTGACCGCTGATGACAGCATCTACCGCAGGATCCAGCCGCTTCGCCACGTCGACGACCGCGCCACTCAGCTGGCTGCAATCCTGCGTGTCGAACGGCTCGACGGTATCCCCTCCCTGGTGCATGACCGCGATGATTGCATTGACGCCTTTGGCCTTGAGCTCCGGAATCACGTCATTGATGGCTTGCGCTTCATCTGTGGCTTTGAGCCCTGCGAATGCGCTGGCCGAGACCACTTTTTCCATGTTGCGTGGCACGGCACCGACGAACGCTATCTTGACCCCTTTCACCTCTTGAATGTGATAGGCCGGTAGCAAGCGCTCGCCCGTGGTGGTATCGATCAGGTTGGACGCTATGTAAGGGAAGCCACTTCCTGGATAATCGCCGCGAAACGTGCAGGCCTTTTCAGGGCGCGTTGACTCGCATCCTCCGTGGATCTGACGAAGAAACTCGGCCTTGCCTGCATCCAGTTCGTGGTTCCCGGATGCGCTGACAATCATGCCCATCGCGTTCAAGGCCTCAAGCACAGGCTCGTCAGCCCACAGCGCAGAAATGGCAGGGCTGCCCCCTATCAAGTCGCCAGCCCCGATGAACAGCAGATCGGGGTCCTGCGTTCGCAGTTCATCGAGCATGGCGCCGAGTGTGGCGATACCGCCGTAGGTCAGGCGGGTAGCGCCTTGCGCGCCGGCGTAGTCCTGGGGGTTGGGTTCCAGGTAGCCGTGAAGATCATTGATAGCCACGACGTTGATCTGGACGGGGGCAGGTGGCTGTGCGGCAAGGCTGCCTGCGCTGATGGCAAGGCATGCCCAGGCAATAGCCGAGCGATAGTTGCAAGAAAGACGGACTTTCATCATTACCTCTTGAATGCCGGGAAGTGTGGGTTTGCTGGCGATCAGGGCAGCAATCCGACTCTATTCATCCGGGCATTGGGCAAGTGGTAACTATCTATCTTCAGGGGGCTTGCCGCTTGAATACCTGTTGTCCCACCACCGGAAAAGCGGTTCTGCAAGAAACAACACCAGGATCAGGCGCATCACCTGCAGCGCGGTTACCAGCGGCACTGACAATTGCAACGTTTCGGCCGTGAGGCTCATTTCGGCGATCCCGCCAGGCATCATCCCCAGTGTCAGCGAACGCAAGTCCAGTGCAGTCATCATGCTCAGCACCCACGCGGCACTGGCTGCAATCGCCATGCACAACGCCGTGGCCATCAAGGTGCGTCCCAGGAACGACGGTGCGCGGCGGAAGAACGCGCGGTTGAAGTGGCAGGCCAGGCCGCTGCCGATGAGCCACTGGCCGATCTGGCTGGCGCCGTTGGGCAGGGCGACCTGCAGGTTGCCGGCCAGGCTGACCGTAGCCGCGACCAGCAATGGCCCGAACAGCCATGGGTTGGGCTGGCGCAAGCGCTGCCAGAGCAAGGCAACGGCAACGCCCAAGGGCGCAATCAACGCCAGCCAGCCCCAGCTCACGCTACCGGTGTGGTTCAGTGGTACCCCGTCACCCAGCAGAAACTTGAACAGCGCCGGCACGCACAGCACCACTGCCAGCACACGCAAGCTTTGCGCTGCCGCCACCTGGCTGAGCACCGCGCCATTGCGCGCCCCAAGGTTGACCATCTCGCCCGAACCGCCAGGCATGCTGGCGAAGAACGCGGTGGCGCGGTCTTCGCCGGTTCGCCGCAGCAGCCATACGCTGATCACGCTGGACAGGGTGGTGAACAACGCACCGAAGCAGATCAGCGCGAAATGGCTGGCCACTTGCTCGATCACCGCGGGGGTGAAGTGCAGGCCAATACCGATGCCGATGATCCACTGCCCACACTTGCGGCCGTTGGGGATTTCCGACAGCTGCCAACGCGTCAGGCAGCGCACCAGGATGATCGCCAGCAATGAACCGACCATCCATGGCAAAGGCCAGCCGACCTTGCTGGCGGCAAAACCGCCAGCAAGGCCGACCAGCCCGGTCGCGACGAACAATGGCAACGACCGATCAGGCATCGGCCAGGGCCCGGCGCTGCAGGCTGCGTTTGCGCCAGATGCGCAGCAGCGGCAGGGCGAGCATCAGCACTACCAGCGCCCAGACGCCCATGCTGATCGGGCTGGACCAGAGGATGCCCAGTTCACCGTTGGAGATCGACAGCGCCCGACGCAGGTTTTGCTCCATCAGCCCGCCGAGGATGAAGCCCAGCAGAATCGGCGACAGAGGGAAGTCCAGCTTGCGCAGGATGTAGCCCATGATGCCGATACCGACCATGAGGAACAGGTCGAAGGTGGTGGCATGCACGGCGTACACACCGATCGCGGTGATGATGGCGATCACCGGCACCAGCGCCCAGTTTGGCACGGCGAGGATGCGGGTGAAGATGCGGATCATCGGGATGTTGAGGATCACCAGCATGATGTTGGCGACGAACAGCGAGGCGATCAGGCCCCAGACAATATCTGGCTGCTGTTCGAACAGCAGTGGGCCAGGGGTGATGTTGTACAGGGTCAGGGCGCCGATCATCACAGCCGTGGTGCCAGAGCCCGGTACGCCCAGGGTCAGCATCGGGACCAGGGCGCCACAGCAGGACGCACCAATGGCCGTTTCCGGCGCTGCCAGGCCACGGGCATCGCCTTTGCCGAACTTGCCGCTTTCCCCGGCCATGCGTTTCTCGGTCATGTAGGCCACGGCGCTGGCCAGCGTTGCGCCGGCGCCGGGTAGAACACCCATGATGAAACCGAGCAGGCCGCAACGGATGTTGACCAGGAACACCGAGGCCGCTTCCTTGAAGTTGAACAGCATGCGGCCGGTAGCCTTGACCGCCTGGTGGCCATGGTGGGTCTTTTCCAGCAGCAGGAGGATTTCGCTGACGGAGAACAGGCCCAGCACGAGCACCACGAACTGAATACCGTCGGCCAGGTGCACGCTGTCACCGGTGAAGCGGTAAACGCCGCTGTTGGCGTCGATGCCGACCGCCGACAGGAACAGGCCGATGAGAGCGGCAATGAAGGTTTTCAGTGGTTTGTCACCGGCCATGCCACCCAGCGCGACGATGGCGAACACCATCAGCACAAAGTACTCCGCCGGGCCGAAGGCGATGGCCCATTTCGCCAGCAGCGGGGCGAACAGCACCATGCCGCAGGTGGCAATGAAGGCGCCGATGAACGAGCTCCAGGCCGACAGCGACAGCGCGACGCCTGCCAGTCCTTGGCGAGCCATCGGGTAGCCGTCCAGGGTTGTCATCACGGTCGAGGCTTCGCCCGGGATGTTCAGCAGGATCGAGCTGATACGCCCGCCATATTCGCAGCCCAGGTACACCGCCGCCAGCAGGATCAGCGCCGATTCCGGCGGCAGGCCGAGGGCAAAGGCGATGGGGATCAGCAGGGCCACGCCATTGATCGGGCCCAGGCCCGGCAGCAGGCCGACCACGGTGCCGATCAAGGTGCCGGAGAGGGCGGTGACCAGGTTGTAAGGGGACAGGGCAATGCCGAAGCCCTGGCCCAGGTAGCTCAAGGTATCCATGTCAGTTCTCCAGTACGCTCAGCAGGCCAAGGGGCAGTGGCACGTCCATCACGCGGTCGAACAGCCAGTAGAGGAAAATGCTCATGCCGGCCACCACAATGGCGCTTTGCAGCCAGCGGCCACCGTACAGCCGAGCCATGGGCAGGCCGACCAGGATGGCGCTGAGGATGAAACCGAGCGCTTCGAAAGTGGCGGCGAAGACGATCAGCAGGCCGACACAGGCGGTGATCTTGATCAGGGTCTCGCGGTCCAGTTCCGGTTCGTCATCCTTGCGCACGATGGGCGTTGGGCGGAACACCAGGTACAGCAGGCCCAGCCCCATCAGGCCGAGCACCAGCAGCGGGTAAGCGCGCGGGCCCACCGGTTCATAGGAGAATGCAGCCTGATAGGGCCAGGCCATCACGGCCAGGGCGGCACACACCGCCAGCAGGGCCAGGGCGAAAATGCGTTGAAGGATCATTGGGGAATCCTCGTTGGGATTGCTCAAGTGAGATGCACATCCTGTGGGAGCGGCCTTGCGTCGCGATCGGGCGCGAAGCGGCCCCTGGCACAGCCGATACGATGCTTCGGACAGATCGCATCGGCAGGTTTAGCGGCCGCTTCGCGCCCGATCGCGACGCAAGGCCGCTCCCACAGGGGTGGTGGTGAGTCCGACAGGCTTACTGGATCAGGCCGAATTCCTTGGCCAGTGCCTTGTAGTCAGCCACTTGCTTCTTCACATAGCCGTCCAGCTCTTCGCCGGTCATGGCGAACGGGAACAGCTCGCGCTGGTCTCGCAGCTTGGCGAAGTCCTCGGAGGCCAGCATCTTGTCGAACGAGGCCTTCCACCAGGCGTAGTCCTCGTCGCTCACTTTTGGCCCCAGGTAGAAACCGCGCACCACCGGCCAGACGATGTCGTAGCCCTGCTCCTTGGCAGTAGGGATGTCTTTCATTTCCGGCTCGTCCAGGCGGTTTTCAGAGAACACCGCGAGGATGCGCATGTTGCCGCTCTGGATGTGCGGCATGGAGTCGGAAATGTCGGTAGAGCCGACCTGGATATGGCCGCCCAGCAATGCCGTGGCGATTTCGCCGCCGCCCTCCAGGGCCACGTAGCGCAGGTCGCGCGGGTTTATGCCTGCGGCCTTGGCGATCAACGCGGTCTGCATCCAGTCCTGGCTGCCGACGGTACCGCCGGAACCGATCACGACCTTGCTCGGGTCTTTCTTCAGCGCTGCGACCAGGTCATCAAGGGTCTTGTAGGGCGAGTCGCTCTTCACCGCGATGGCACCGTAGCTGGTGCCGACGGCAGCCAGCCATTTCACTGCGTTTTCGTCAAAACGGCCGAATTTGCCCTGAGCCAGATTAAGCAGCGAGCCGCTGGACCAGGCCACCAGCGTGCCGGCGTCTGCCGGGCGCTGGGCGACCACGGCGTTGTACGCGACCGCGCCGACACCGCCGGGCATGTAGGTGACGCGCATCGGCTTGCTGAGGATTTTTTCTTGTACCAGTGCGCTTTGCACCAGCTTGCAGGTCAGGTCGAAGCCACCGCCAGGGGAGGCGGGTGCGATGCATTCGGGGCGTTTCGGTTCTGCAGCGAGGGCGTTGCCGGCCAACAGCAGGCAGCCGGTAGCGAGGACGAGGCGGCGCAGTGAAAAGGTCATCGTCGATCTCCGTGAGCGTTGTTGTTATTGTATTACCGCTATGGGGTTACCACAGCGCCACGCTGTAGCTGACCAACAGCCTCACTTCATCCGCGTCACGGGCGAAGTTGGAGCGGAAGGTGGCGTTGCGCAGGCGCACGGCGACGTTCTTCAACGGGCCGCTTTGTACCACGTACTTCAGTTCGGTGTTGCGTTCCCACTCTTTGCCTTCGCCACCGGCAGCACGGCTGACGTTGTCACCGCTGATGTAACGGGTCATGAAGGTCAGGCCCGGTACGCCGAGCGCGGCGAAGTTGTAGTCGTAGCGCGCCTGCCAGGAGCGTTCGTCGGCACCGGCGAAGTCGTTGATCTGGACGAAGTTGACCAGGTACGGGTCGGCGCCATCCACATACGGGAAGGCACTTTCGCCAGACAGCTGCTGCCAGGCGGCGCTGACCTTGTGCCCGCCCAGGGCATAGCTGAGCATGCCGTTGACGGTGGTGTTGTCGATGTTGCCGGCCTTGGCTGCACCGGCGTCGTCGCTGATGGCAAGGCGCAGGTCGGCACCCAAGGTGCCCGGGCCCCATGGCTGGGTGGCGACCATGCCGATGAAGTGCTGGCGGTAAATATCTTCGAGCTGGGCGAAGTGGTAGCTGCCGGTGATGCGGTCGGTGAACTTGTAGTCGAGCCCGCCCAGGGCCAGGTTGTCAGCGCTGAAGGTGCCACCGAAGCGGCCGTTCTTGTTGTTCAGCGCCAGGTCTTCCCAGTTGGTGTCGTTGCGGTCCTTGGCCTTGTCCAGGCGGCCACCGGTGAAGGTCAGGCCCTTGATCTCTTTGGAGGTAAGCAGGCCGCCCTCGAAAGTTTGCGGCAGGATACGCCCGTCGTTGGGCTGCAGGGTCGGCAGCTCGGGAATCAGGGTGCCGATCTTGAGTTCAGTCTGGGAGATCTTCACCTTGCCGGTCAGGCCCAGCTTGGAGTACTCGTCGGCAGCCTTGCCGTCATCGTGGGTGGGCAGCAGGCCGCTGTCGGTACGGTCGGGGCTGGAGTCGAGCTTGATGCCGAGCATGCCCAACGCGTCCAGGCCAAAGCCCACGGTGCCATCGGTGTAGCCAGACTCGAAATTGAGGATGAAGCCCTGGGCCCATTCATCGCGCTTGGATTGCTGCGCGCTGGTGCCGTCGCGGAAGTCGCGGTTGAAGTACATGTTGCGGGTTTCGAAGGTGGCCGTGCTGTCTTCGAAGAAGGCGGCCTGGCTCATCGGGGCGACACCGGCAAGCGCGAGGGCGCTGGCGATGGCCGAGGGGCGAGCGATAAAGGAACGGGTAGGCGCGAACGCCTGCGGCTGCGATGACAGCATCGTCGATGACTCCGTTTATTGTTCTTATTCGTTGCACCTTGCTGGTGCTTTTTTCGGCGCGAAGGGCGACCGTGGTGCGATGCTAGGCAACGAACCTTTCGCTAACCTTTCAGCGTGAAAGGTTTGTCACGAGGGGCTTCACAGGCGTTGTGACAGCGGTACACTCCGCGCCACCGTCCCACCCGAGCAGGGAGAATCCGATGCGTGTGCTACTGGTCGAAGACCACCTGCAACTGGCCGAAAGCGTGGCCCTGGCCTTGAAAAGCCATGGCCTGACCGTGGATGTGCTGCATGACGGCGTGGCTGCCGACCTGGCGCTGGCCAGTGAGGAATACGCCGTGGCCGTGCTGGATGTCGGCCTGCCGCGCATGGACGGCTTTGAGGTACTGGCGCGCTTGCGAGGTCGTGGCAAGACCTTGCCGGTGCTGATGCTGACTGCGCGCAGTGACGTCAAGGACCGGGTCCATGGCCTGAACCTGGGCGCCGACGATTATCTGGCCAAGCCGTTTGAGCTGACCGAGCTGGAGGCGCGGGTCAAGGCCTTGCTGCGCCGCAGTGTGCTCGGTGGCGAGCGCCAGCAACGCTGTGGGCCGCTGGTGTATGACCTGGACACCCGGCGCTTCACCCTCGGTGACGACAACCTGACGCTGACCTCGCGCGAGCAGAGCGTGCTGGAAGCGCTGATCGCTCGCCCGGGCCGGGTGATGAGCAAGGAACAGCTGGCTGCCCAGGTGTTTGGCCTGGACGAAGAGGCCAGCCCTGACGCCATCGAAATCTACATTCACCGGCTGCGCAAGAAGCTCGACGGGCACCCTGTGGCCATCGTCACTTTCCGCGGTCTGGGCTATTTGCTTGAGCACCGCGATGCGTGACAACGGCAGCCTGCGCGGGCGCTTGCTGGGTAATTTGGCGCTGTTGCTGGTGGTGCTGATGCTGGCCAGCGGCCTTAGTGCCTACTGGAATGGCCGCGAGGCCGCCGACACCGCCTACGACCGCACCCTGCTGGCTTCGGCGAGAACCATCGCTGCAGGCCTGTCGCAGCGCGATGGTTCGTTGAGCGCGGATGTGCCTTACGTGGCGCTGGACACGTTCGCCTATGACAGTGCGGGGCGCATTTACTATCAGGTGCTGGATATCCAGCAAAGGCTGATTTCTGGCTACGAGAACCTGCCGCCACCGCCGCCTGGCACGCCGCGCACCGATGACTATCCGGCATTGGCACGGTTCTACAACGCCACTTACCTGGGCCAGGACGTTCGTGTGGTCAGCCTGCTGAAGCCGGTCAGCGAGCCGAACATGAACGGCATGGCAGAGATTCGCGTAGCCGAAACCGAAGAAGCGCGGGTGCGCATGGCCCGAGGGTTGATGGCCGATACCCTGCTGCGCCTGGGCATGCTGGCACTGGGGGCGTTGGTGATGGTGTGGTTTGCCGTGAGTGCCGCGTTGCGGCCGTTGGAGCGCCTGCGCACAGCGGTGGAAGAACGCCAGCCGGACGACTTGCGAGCGTTGCCGGTGGTGCAGGTACAGCGCGAGCTGGGCCCGCTGGTGCGCGCCTTGAACCACTTTACCGAGCGCTTGCGCGGCCAGTTCGAGCGCCAGGCGCAGTTCATTGCCGACGCGGCCCACGAACTGCGAACGCCGCTGGCGGCGTTGAAGGCACGGGTCGAGTTGGGCTTGCGCTCGGCCGAGCCGCAGGAGTGGCGGCAGACCTTGGAGTCGGCAGCCCAGGGCACCGACAGGCTGACCCACCTGGCCAACCAGCTGTTGTCGCTGGCGCGGGTCGAGAATGGCGCACGGGCGATTGCCGAAGGCGGTGCGCAGCGTCTGGACTTGAGTCAGTTGGCCCGCGAGCTGGGCATGGCCATGGCGCCTTTGGCGCACAAGCGCGGGGTGGCGCTGGCGCTGGAGGCCGAGGCGCCGGTGTGGCTGAAGGGGGAGCCGACATTGCTCAACGAGTTGTTGAGCAACCTGGTGGACAATGCCTTGGCGCATACGCCAGCGGGTGGCAATGTGATTTTGCGGGTAATGGCGCCGGCAGTGCTGGAAGTGGAAGACGACGGGCCAGGTATTCCCGTGGCCGAGCGCGAACGGGTGTTCGAGCGGTTCTACCGGCGAAGTGCGCAGGGCAGTGGGTTAGGGCTGGCGATCGTTGGCGAGATCTGTCGGGCGCACCTGGCGCAGGTGAGCCTGCATGATGGCGAGAAGGGCGGGTTGCGGGTGCGGGTGAGCTTTATCGCGGATTGAAGGTTTGCCTGTGTCGCCCCTTTCACGGGCTCACCCGCGAAAGGGGGCGACACAGGCTGCTACAGCTCAGCGCAACATGCTCCGCGCCTCCAGCAGTTCATCGACCTCCAGCTCGGTGCCAAACGGCAACCCCAGATGGCGGTACGCCGGCAGCGCAGCCAATGGCCGGTGACGCCCGCGCTGACTGATGCAGCGGGCGATCTGCACGATGTCGATGTAATCGATCTTGTCAGTCTGGCGGTCCAGGTCATGAACCTGGCTCGGCAGGTGGACCAACTGCTCCGGAAACTCCCAGGCCTTGAGGATCTTGTCCCCCAGCACCGGCTGGAGTTGCTCGATCACGTAATGCAGGCAAACCGGGTCGGACAACAGTTCGTTGTGCTCTTCGGCATAGATGAGTACCGGCAGCGCGCCAATCTGGTTGACCAGCCCACCCAAGGTGGCCTGGTCAGGCTTGAGAGGTGTGAAGCGGCGGCAGATTTCGTAGCTGATGCCCGCCACTTCCAGGCTACTGGCCCAGATATCGCGCAGTTTCTGCTCCACTGCCGGCGAGCGGGCATGGAAAATCTGCTCGATCACCAGGCCGATGGCCAGGTTGCAGCTGTAATTGATGCCTAGCCGCGTGATGGCGGTATGCAGGTCGGTCACCTCGACCGCAGCACGCAGCAATGGGCTGTTGACGACCTTGATCAGGCGCGCTGACAGGGCCGCGTCGCGGCCGATCACCTTGCTCAGGGCCGCTACGCTGATCTCGCTGTCTTCCGCTGCCTCGCGGATGCTCAAGGCAACCTCGGGCAGGGTTGGCAGGACCAGGTCATCCTTTTCGATGGCGTCGAGCAATTGTGCTTGAACCAACTCGGCCAGCTTGTTCATGGGCATGTCTACCGCAGTGGTGGTGCGGCCCCGCCACAGGGGTGGGGCAGGCTGGTCAGCGCTGGATTTCCCGGTCGCGGTCCAGTTCGTAAGGCAGGGTCAGCACCTGCAGGCGCGGGCCTTCGAGGCTGCCCAAGTGCAGGTTGCCGTCTTCCACCGCCTCGGCGCTGAGCACCGCGAGCAGTTCGCAGCCCGTGCCGTTGCCGGCAGCAATGACCACTTCGCCGACCGACGACCCATGGGTGGGCGAGAAAATCTCGGCGCCAGGGGCCGGAATGGCCTGCTGGTCCAGGGCCAGGCGGTACTGGCGGCGCTTGAGTTTGCCCAGGTACTGCATGCGGGCGACGATTTCCTGGCCGGTGTAGCAGCCTTTCTTGAAGCTGACGCCGTCGACGGCCTGCAGGTTGATCATCTGCGGGATGAACAGCTCACGGGTTGGGCCCATGACCTGGCCGATACCAGCGCGAATCTGCCCCAGCAGCCAATCGTTGACACTGCCTTCGGGCAGCGCTGCGGCAAGGGCCTGGCGCACAGGCTCGGCGTCAGCCGCCGGCACCCACAACTCGACCCGGCCGGCGGACACGGCGATCGCGATCAGCCCGTCATGGCGCACGGTGCTACCGGCGGCGGCGGGCACGACAAGCCCCAGCGCCTGCAGTGCAGCGTCGCCACCTTGCAGGCCGAAGCGTGCCCATGCGCTGCTTTCGTCGGTCAGCGTGGCCTTGGAGAACACAGCGTACTTTTTCAGGTCGGCCAGTTGCGCGTCGAGCAGTTCACTGGCCATGGCCAGCAAGTAGCCGTTGCCTTCGGGCACTATGCGGAAGCTCGACTGCATGCGTCCCTTGACCATGCAGCGGGCGCCGAGGCTTGCGTATTCCTGGCTGAGGTAGTTGATGTTGCAGGTCAGCTGGCCTTGCAGGAACTTGCCTGCATCGGAGCCGCGGACGGCGAGGATGCCCTCGTGGGACAGGGGGCAGAAGAAAGCGGAATCGGCCATGGGTCATCGCGGTGGCTAAAGACTGGCGGCCATCATAGAACGCCGGTAACAAAATAGGTAGGTGACTAGACCAACGCCCGGTGTCGCTTCGCGCGCCTGGCTGTATACTGGCGGCCCATTCGAGGAGGGCCCCATGGTCGAACAAACTGAACTCAACCGGCTTTTCTGGCACAGCCGCCGCGGCATGCTGGAACTGGACGTACTGCTGGTGCCTTTCACCCAGGAAGTCTACCCCACCCTCAATGAGACCGACCGTGAACTGTACGTGCGTCTCTTGAGCTGCGAGGATCAGGACATGTTCGGCTGGTTCATGGAGCGCACCGAGTCCGAAGACCCGGAACTGCAGCGCATGGTCCGCATCATTCTGGACCGTGTCCAGCCCAAGTGAGTGCTTCGAGTGCCGTTGGCAAGGCTCGCGCCTGCTGCTGACGGCCTACCTCGCTTGTCAGGTACTGGCGTGGCTTGCCGTGTGGGCGAGCCCGCTGCCCGGGTGGATGGCCTTTTTTGTTGTCGCCGCCTGTACGGCCCACGCTGGCTGGGCCATTCCCCGACGTATCCTGTTGACCCATGAGCATGCTGTTGTCGGCCTGCGCCGTGATGTGCGGGGCTGGCAGGTGTTCAGCCGTGCCTGTGGGTGGCAGCGGGTTCGGTTGTGCCGGGACAGCGTGGCGTTGCCACGGCTGGTGGTTTTGCGCTTTGAGCGGGTGGGGCGTTGGCTGGGGGAAAGCCAGTGTATACCTCAGGATGCGCTAGGGGCTGACGAGCATCGGCGCTTGCGGGTGCGGTTGAAGTTCAGCCGGCGGCGCTGGGCTGCGGTGAGCCGGGCATAGATCGAGACCGGGTTAGCTTCTTCGCGGGCTCGCCCGCTCCCACAGGTCCAACTGCGCAATGCTGCAAGGCAGTCAAATTCCTGTGGGAGGGGGCGAGCCCGCGAAGGCCGCGACGCCGTTTTCAGAGCGGGCTGAGGATAGTGTCCTTGGCCTCGTCCAGCATCCCTGGATAGTCCAGTGTGTAATGCAACCCTCGGCTTTCCTTGCGCTGCATGGCGGACAGGATCATCAGCTCGGCCACTTGCGCCAGGTTGCGCAGCTCGATCAGGTCACGGCTGACCTTGTAGTTGCTGTAGAACTCGTCGATTTCATCCAGCAGCAGGCGAATGCGGTGCTGGGCTCGCTGCAGGCGCTTGCTGGTGCGCACGATGCCGACGTAGTCCCACATGAAGCGCCGCAGTTCGTCCCAGTTGTGCGCAATGATCACGTCCTCGTCCGAGTCGGTCACCTGGCTGGCGTCCCAGCCGGGCAAGGCCTTGGGCATGGCCACTTGCTCCAGGTGTGCCTGGATGTCGGCAGCGGCGGCGCGACCGTACACAAAACATTCCAGCAGCGAGTTGCTGGCCATGCGGTTGGCGCCGTGCAGGCCGGTGAAACTGGTTTCGCCGATGGCATACAGGCCAGGCACATCGGTGTGGCCGCAGTCGTCGACCATCACGCCGCCGCAGGTGTAATGCGCCGCCGGCACCACCGGGATCGGCTGGCGGGTGATATCGATGCCAAAGGCCAGGCAGCGCTCGTACACGGTGGGGAAGTGGCTCTTGATGAAATCTGCAGGCTTGTGAGTGATGTCCAGGTATACGCAGTCCACGCCCAGGCGCTTCATCTCGTGGTCGATGGCGCGGGCCACGATGTCCCTTGGGGCCAGCTCTTCGCGTGGGTCGAAGCGTGGCATGAAGCGTTCGCCGTTGGGCAGGCGCAGCAGGGCGCCCTCGCCGCGCAGGGCTTCGGTGATCAGGAAACTCTTGGCCTGCGGGTGATACAGGCAGGTCGGGTGGAACTGGTTGAACTCCAGGTTCGCCACCCGGCAGCCGGCCCGCCAGGCCATGGCGATACCGTCGCCGCAGGCACCATCGGGGTTGCTGGTGTAGAGATAGACCTTGGCCGCACCGCCAGTGGCCAGCACGGTGAAGCGCGCGCCGAAGGTGTCTACCTCGCCGGTGTTGCGGTCGAGCACGTAGGCGCCCAGGCAGCGTTCGCCGGGCAGGCCCAGGCGGCGTTCAGTGATCAGGTCGACCGCCACCCGCTGCTCCAGCAGCTGGATGTTCGGGCGCTGGCGAGCCTGTTCCAGCAGCGTGGTGAAGATTGCCGCGCCGGTAGCGTCGGCGGCGTGGATGATGCGCCGGTGGCTATGGCCCCCTTCACGGGTGAGGTGGAACTCGAAGCCGCCATCGTCGACGCTGTAGTGCTCATCGCGGGTGAAGGGCACGCCTTGTTCGATCAGCCACTGGATCGCTTCGCGGCTGTGCTCGACGGTAAAGCGCACTGCGTCTTCATGGCACAGCCCGCCGCCGGCATTGAGGGTGTCCTCGACATGCGACTGCACAGTATCGGTGTTGTCCAGCACTGCAGCGACGCCGCCCTGGGCCCAGAAGGTCGAGCCGTTGGCCAGGTCGCCCTTGCTCAACACGGCAACGCGAAGGTGGCTGGGGAGGTTAAGTGCCAGGCTGAGACCGGCGGCACCGCTGCCGATCACCAGGACATCATGTTGGAATTGTTGGCTCATGTCGGGACACTAGTAATCTTTGGGAGGGGCACGGCACAATGGTCACGCGCGGATGGCATTGTGAAACTATCGTTAAACGTGTCGGGATGCCTTTATAGCAGCCCCGGGTGGCCAATTTCCATGCTACCTGCCAGGTTGCGACAACCTTTGTGGGAACTTTCCGACATGGCCGGAAATCCTATGAAGGCTGCCCGTACGCCACAATTTGCCGCGGCGACGCAGGGCGGCAGGCCTTTCCAGGCTTACCCCTGTGTATTTGAAACCTGATTATCGACGTAGCCGGCCGTGACCGCGCCGCGTCTTCCGTGCAAGCCGACCAAGGGCTGCAGGAAACTTGCTTGGAGGGGAGAACTTTTGCGCAAAGCCCGAGTCTATGGTTGCAAGCCTGAACGATGGCTGATGCAACGCTCCTTCGAGTTCACTGAGGAGTGTTCATGCTAACCCAGGAAGAGGATCAGCAGCTTGTCGAGCGCGTTCAGCGCGGCGACAGGCGAGCTTTCGATCTGTTGGTGCTGAAGTATCAGCACAAGATTCTCGGGTTGATCGTGCGGTTTGTCCACGATACCCACGAGGCCCAGGATGTAGCACAGGAAGCCTTCATCAAGGCCTACCGTGCGCTTGGCAACTTCCGCGGCGACAGTGCGTTCTATACGTGGCTGTACCGCATCGCCATCAACACGGCGAAGAACTACCTGGTGTCCCGTGGAAGACGGCCGCCAGACAGTGATGTGAGCTCCGAGGATGCGGAGTTTTACGACGGCGATCATGGTCTCAAGGATCTCGAGTCCCCAGAGCGCTCGTTGTTGCGGGATGAAATCGAAGGCACTGTCCATCGCACCATCCAGCAACTGCCCGAAGACCTGCGTACGGCATTGACGCTACGCGAGTTCGACGGGCTGAGTTACGAAGACATTGCCAGTGTCATGCAATGTCCGGTGGGTACCGTGCGCTCTCGAATCTTCCGCGCTCGGGAGGCCATAGATAAAGCCCTGCAGCCGTTGTTGCAGGAAACCTGAGACAGCGGCGACAGCGCCAAGAGAGGAACCGCCATGAGTCGTGAAGCTTTGCAGGAATCGCTGTCCGCGGTGATGGATAACGAAGCGGATGAACTGGAACTGCGTCGGGTGTTGAACGCCGTCGACGACGCCGAAACCCGTGCCACCTGGTCGCGTTACCAGGTTGCCCGTGCAGCCATGCACAAGGAGCTGCTGCTGCCTAACCTGGATATCGCCTCTGCGGTGTCCGCGGCGCTGGCTGACGAAGCCGTGCCAGCCAAGGTCAAGAAAGGCCCTTGGCGCAGCATTGGCCGTCTGGCGGTAGCCGCCTCGGTTACTGTCGCGGTACTGGCCGGTGTGCGTATGTACAACCAGGACGAGATCACGGGTGCAGAGCTTGCTGCCCAGCAGCCTGTCCAGCAGGGCCTGAGTGTGCCACAAGCGCAAGGCCCGGCCGTTTTGGCAGGCTATAGTGAGAGCAGTGAGCAACCGACCGGGCCAATGGCCAATGGCGTGCTGCAGAACCAGGCCGGCTGGGATCAGCGTCTGCCAGGCTACCTGCGCCAGCATGCCCAGGAATCTGCGCTCAAGGGCACTGAAACCGCATTGCCGTATGCCCGCGCCGCCAGCCTGGAAAACCGTTAAGTAAGGAGGATCATGCGCGCGCTACCTCTCTTGTCGCTGCTGATTGGCAGCTGCATGACGGTGCCAGCATTGGCGGCCAATTCTTCGCCTGAGGCGAGTGAGTGGCTGAACAAGCTGGCACAGGCCGAGCAAAAACAGAGCTATCAAGGGTCGTTCGTCTACGAACGCAACGGCAGTTTCTCCTCCCACGACATCTGGCACAGGGTCGACGGCGGTAAAGTCAGCGAGCGGCTGTTGCAGCTTGATGGCGCCGCCCAGGAAATCGTGCGCGTGGATGGCAAGGTGGAGTGTGTCAGCGGGGCCTTGGCCAGCGGTGTCACGGCGCCGCCGGATACCGCACCGCGTGTGCTTGATCCGCTGAAACTGATGGGTTGGTACGATTTGAGTGTGGCAGGCAAGTCACGGGTCGCCGGGCGCGATGCCGTGATCATTACGCTTACGCCACGCGACCAGCATCGCTATGCGTTCGAATTGCACCTGGACCGTCACTCGGGTTTGCCGCTGCGTTCGTTGATGCTCAACGACAAGGGGCAGTTGCTGGAACGCTTCCAGATGACCCGTCTCGATACCGATGAAATACCCAGCGACGCAGACTTGCGCCCAGGTGCTGCCTGCAAGCCAGTGCAGCATGTGGCAGCCGGCAGCAATGATACCGTCGCGGGTTGGCGTTCGGACTGGCTGCCACCCGGTTTCGAGCTGGTCAACAGCTCGGTACGCCGTGATCCCAAGCACAACAGTTCGGTCAGCAGCCTGATGTATGACGACGGCCTGGCGCGTTTTTCGGTGTTCATCGAGCAAGTGAGCGATGATGGCGGCACCGACATGCGCACCCAGCTAGGCCCGACCTCGGCAGTCTCGCGTCGCCTGAATACACCCAAGGGCAAAGTGATGGTGACCGTGGTTGGCGAAATTCCGCTGGGTACGGCAGAACGCGTCGCCCTGTCGATGCGCCCCCAGGATGCCCAGGCGCGCCAGTAATGGCGCGCTTTTGCGTGCCGAGTCAAGGCAGGTGGGCATACGCCTGAAATGAAATTAAAGCATTGTCATTTGCAATCCATCGGCAAATTTTCTATAGGTCAGGCTTTGAAGAGCCTGGCCTTTTCTGCGTTGAGCAGGGGTCTTTCCAAACTACCGCTCGTTGTGACGGGAGTCGTATGTCAATACCACGCTTGAAATCCTACCTAATGATGTTCGCTGCTGTGCTGATGCTCGGCCAAGTAGTCGCCGCCCAGGCCGAGGAAGCCCTGCCGGACTTCACCACCCTGGTGGAGCAGGCTTCGCCGGCAGTGGTCAACATCAGTACCAAGCAGAAACTGCCTGACCGCCGGATCGCCGCAGGCCAGATGCCGGATCTGGAAGGCCTGCCGCCGATGTTCCGCGAGTTCTTCGAGCGCAACATGCCCCAGCAGCCGCGTTCGCCGCGCGGCGACCGCCAGCGCGAGGCGCAGTCGCTGGGCTCGGGTTTCATTATCTCCAGTGATGGCTACGTGCTCACCAATAACCATGTGGTGGCCGATGCCGACGAGATCATCGTTCGCCTGTCGGACCGTAGCGAGCTCCAGGCCAAGCTGGTCGGCACCGACCCGCGCACTGACGTGGCGCTGCTGAAGGTCGATGGCAAGAATTTGCCAACGGTGAAGCTGGGTGACTCCGAGAAGCTCAAGGTGGGCGAGTGGGTACTGGCCATCGGTTCGCCGTTCGGCTTCGACCATTCGGTGACCAAAGGTATCGTCAGCGCCAAGGGCCGGACCCTGCCCAATGACACCTACGTACCGTTCATCCAGACCGACGTGGCCATCAACCCGGGTAACTCCGGCGGCCCGCTGTTCAACATGAAAGGCGAAGTGGTGGGGATCAACTCGCAGATCTTCACCCGTTCTGGCGGTTTCATGGGCCTGTCGTTCGCCATCCCGATCGATGTGGCGATCGATGTCTCCAACCAGCTGAAGAAAGACGGCAAGGTCAGCCGCGGCTGGCTGGGCGTGGTGATTCAGGAGGTCAACAAGGACCTGGCTGAATCGTTCGGCCTGGACAAGCCGGCGGGCGCCCTGGTGGCCCAGGTGCTGGAAAACGGCCCGGCAGCCAAAGGCGGCCTGCAGGTGGGCGACGTGATCCTCAGCATGAACGGCCAGCCAATCGTCATGTCGGCCGATCTGCCGCACCTGGTAGGCGGCCTCAAGGATGGCGAGAAGGCCAAGCTGGAAATCATCCGCAATGGCAAGCGCCAGAACCTGGACATCAGCGTCGGCGCGCTGCCGGATGACGACGTTGACATTGGCGCTGGCACCGAAGGCAGCGCCGAGCGCAGCAGCAACCGCCTGGGTGTATCGGTCGCCGACCTGACCGCCGAGCAGAAAAAATCCCTGGAGCTCAAAGGTGGCGTGGTCATCAAGGAAGTGCAGGATGGCCCGGCAGCCATGATCGGCTTGCGCCCGGGTGATGTCATCAGCCATCTGAACAACCAGGCCATCGGTTCTGCCAAGGAATTCACCGAAATCGCCAAGGAACTGCCGAAGAACCGTTCCGTGTCGATGCGCGTGCTGCGTCAGGGCCGTGCCAGCTTCATCACCTTCAAGCTTGCTGAATAAGCGGTTTCGCAAGGCGAAAGGGCAGCTTCGGCTGCCCTTTTTCATGAATATTCACAATTGCCGGAATGATTGCTGTGTACAGTCGGACAGAGGAATCTCCCATAACCCAGCAGCTTAAGGTACAATTCCCGGCTATTTTTCGGCGGGCGTCCGGCTCGCAGCCTTTTCGAGTGTTGACCCGTGAGTGATTTGAGTCATATCCGCAATTTCTCCATCATCGCCCACATCGACCATGGCAAGTCGACGCTGGCTGACCGTTTCATCCAGATGTGCGGTGGCCTGTCGGCGCGCGAGATGGAAGCCCAGGTGCTCGATTCCATGGACCTGGAGCGTGAGCGCGGTATCACCATCAAGGCCCACAGCGTCACGCTTCACTACAAGGCGCAGGACGGCAAGACCTACCAGCTGAACTTCATCGATACCCCCGGCCACGTCGACTTCACCTACGAAGTCTCGCGCTCGCTGGCGGCCTGTGAGGGGGCACTGCTGGTGGTCGACGCCGGCCAGGGCGTGGAGGCCCAGTCCGTAGCCAACTGCTACACCGCCATCGAGCAGGGCCTGGAGGTCATGCCGGTCCTGAACAAGATGGACCTGCCCCAGGCCGATCCGGACCGCGTCAAGGACGAAATCGAGAAGATCATCGGTATCGACGCCACCGACGCCGTCGCCTGCAGCGCCAAGAGCGGCATGGGCGTTGACGAGGTGCTCGAGCGCCTGGTGCACACCATTCCCGCGCCGGAAGGTGAGATCGACGCACCGCTGCAAGCGCTGATCATCGACTCCTGGTTCGACAATTACCTGGGCGTGGTCTCGCTGGTGCGCGTGCGCCAGGGCCGCGTCAAGAAAGGCGACAAGATCCTGGTCAAGTCCACCGGCAAGGTGCACCTGGTCGACAGCGTCGGTG
Source organism: Pseudomonas sp. GW823-FHT05G12 (assembly GCF_058795575.1). Lineage (NCBI taxonomy): Bacteria > Pseudomonadati > Pseudomonadota > Gammaproteobacteria > Pseudomonadales > Pseudomonadaceae > Pseudomonas > Pseudomonas sp. GW823-FHT05G12. The sequence goes on along the minus strand of NZ_CM179501.1, from coordinate 4,873,489 downwards.
TCTTCACCCCGAAACACACCCAGACTGCCGATCTGAAAGCCGGCGAAGTAGGCTTCATCATCGCCAGCATCAAGGACATCCACGGTGCCCCGGTTGGTGACACCCTGACCCTGTCCTCGACCCCTGAGGTCGAGGTGTTGCCAGGCTTCAAGAAGATTCAGCCGCAGGTCTATGCCGGCCTGTTCCCGGTCAGTTCCGACGACTTCGAGGATTTCCGCGACGCTCTGCAGAAGCTGACCCTGAACGACTCCTCGCTGCAGTACATGCCGGAAAGCTCCGACGCGCTGGGCTTTGGCTTCCGTTGCGGTTTCCTGGGCATGTTGCACATGGAGATCATCCAGGAGCGCCTGGAGCGCGAATACGACCTGGACCTGATCACCACCGCACCCAGCGTGATCTACGAGCTGGAGTTGAAAACCGGCGAAACCATCGTCGTCGACAACCCGTCCAAGCTGCCGGACGTCTCGGCTGTAGCCGACTTCCGCGAGCCGATCGTCACCGCGACCATCCTGGTTCCGCAGGAGCACCTGGGCAACGTCATCACCCTGTGCATCGAGAAGCGTGGCGTACAGCGCGACATGCAGTTCCTCGGCAGCCAGGTGCAGGTGCGTTACGACATGCCGATGAACGAAGTGGTGCTCGATTTCTTCGACCGCCTCAAATCCACCAGCCGCGGCTATGCTTCGCTGGATTATCATTTCGATCGCTACCAGTCGGCCAACCTGGTCAAGCTGGACGTGCTGATCAACGGCGACAAGGTCGATGCCCTGGCATTGATCGTGCACCGCGACAACGCGGCCTACAAAGGCCGTGCGTTGACCGAGAAGATGAAGGAACTGATCCCTCGGCAGATGTTCGACGTAGCGATCCAGGCAGCCATTGGCGGCCAGATCATTGCGCGGACAACCGTCAAGGCGCTCAGAAAGAACGTACTGGCCAAGTGCTACGGTGGTGACGTCAGCCGTAAGAAGAAGCTGCTGGAGAAGCAGAAGGCCGGTAAGAAACGCATGAAACAGGTGGGCAACGTGGAAATTCCACAAGAAGCCTTCCTCGCCGTGCTCAGGTTGGATAGCTAGGTCCTATGTCGCTAAATTTCCCGCTGTTGCTGGTCATCGCCGTCTTCATCTGCGGTCTGCTGGGCTTGATCGACCTGCTGTTCCTGGCCCCGCGCCGGCGTGCGGCAATCGCCAACTATCAGGGCAGCGTCAGCCAGCCTGAGATGGCGGTGGTCGAACGGCTGAACAAGGAGCCGTTGCTGGTCGAGTACGGCAAGTCGTTCTTTCCGGTGCTGTTCATCGTGCTGGTGCTGCGTTCGTTCCTGGTCGAGCCGTTCCAGATCCCTTCGGGATCGATGAAACCGACCCTGGAAGTGGGCGACTTCATCCTGGTGAACAAATTCTCGTACGGCATTCGCCTGCCGGTGATCGACAAGAAGGTCATCGAGGTCGGTGACCCGCAACGCGGGGATGTGATGGTGTTCCGCTACCCGAGCGACCCGAATGTCAACTACATCAAGCGTGTGGTTGGCCTGCCGGGCGACGTGGTCCGCTACACCAACGACAAGCGGCTGTTCGTCAACGGCCAGCCCGTTGCCGAACAACTGGTGGGCAGCGAGCCGGGTACCCTGGGCAGTGCTCAGCTGTACAAGGAAAAGCTCGGCGCGGCCGAACACCTGATCCGCAAGGAAATGAGCCGTTATCGCATGCCGCCGGACCAGCAGTGGACCGTACCTGCGGGCCATTACTTCATGATGGGCGACAACCGCGACAACTCCAACGATAGCCGTTTCTGGGATGACCCGAACATTCCCAAGGAACTGCACGGCATGGTTCCGGACCGGAACATTGTCGGCAAGGCCTTCGCGGTGTGGATGAGCTGGCCAGAGCCCAAACTCAGCCACTTGCCCAACCTGTCGCGGGTTGGCCTGATCCATTGATACCCATCGGCGCTGTCCAGCAGACAGCGCCGAATGCATTTCTGACATAGGCTGTGTTCTCAGGGATCGGGAGATTCGCCGCAAATCGATCGGCGGACCACAGCCAAACAGTCTTTCAGGATGTTGATTTGAACAACGCGTTGAACAACGATCGGGTGGCCGCATGAGTGCTTCCCTTGCCGGTCTGGAGCGAAAGCTCGGTTACACCTTCAAGAACCAGGACCAGATGCTCCTGGCACTGACCCATCGCAGTTACGCCGGGCGCAACAATGAGCGCCTGGAGTTCCTCGGTGACGCCATTCTCAACTTCGTTGCCGGCGAAGCGCTGTTCGAGCGTTTTCCGCAGGCCCGCGAAGGCCAGTTGTCGCGGCTGCGTGCGCGGTTGGTCAAGGGTGAGACCCTGGCCCGTCTGGCCCGTGGTTTTGACCTGGGCGATTACCTGCGCCTGGGTTCCGGAGAACTCAAGAGCGGCGGCTTTCGCCGCGAGTCGATCCTGGCCGACGCCCTGGAGGCACTGATTGGTGCCATCTATCTGGACGCCGACATGGACACCGCCCGGGAGCGCATCCTGGCCTGGCTGGCCGATGAGTTCGAAGGCCTGACACTGGTCGACACCAATAAAGATCCGAAAACCCGCCTGCAAGAGTTCCTGCAGTCGCGCAGCTGTGAGCTGCCGCGTTACGAAGTCGTGGATATCCAGGGTGAACCACACTGCCGGACCTTCTTCGTCGAATGCGAAGTGGTACTGCTGAACAACAAGAGCCGTGGTCAAGGCGTTAGCCGGCGTATTGCCGAGCAAGTCGCCGCCGCGTCTGCACTGATCGCCCTGGGCGTGGAGAATGGCAATGACTGATAGCAACCCGACCCGCTGCGGCTACGTAGCCATTGTCGGCCGTCCCAACGTCGGCAAGTCGACCCTGCTCAACCACATCCTGGGCCAGAAGCTGGCGATTACCTCGCGCAAGCCGCAGACCACCCGCCACAACATGCTCGGCATCAAGACCGAAGGTGATGTGCAGGCCATCTACGTCGATACCCCCGGTATGCACAAGGCCAACGACAAGGCCCTGAACCGTTACATGAACCGCAACGCCTCGGCGGCCCTCAAGGACGTCGACGTGGTTATCTTCGTGGTTGACCGTACCAAGTGGACCGACGAGGACCAACTGGTTCTGGAGCGCGTGCAGTATGTCACCGGCCCGCTGATCATCGCGGTCAACAAGACCGACCGCATGGAAGAGAAAGCCGAGCTGATCCCGCACCTGCAGTGGCTGCAAGAGCAACTGCCGAACGCCGAGGTGATGCCGATTTCCGCACAGCAGGGGCACAACCTTGAAGCGCTGGAAGCACAGATCGCCAAGCACCTGCCCGAGAACGATCATTTCTTCCCCGAAGACCAGATCACCGACCGTAGCAGCCGCTTCCTGGCCGCTGAACTGGTGCGCGAGAAGATCATGCGTCAGCTGGGTGCGGAGTTGCCGTACCAGATCACCGTGGAGATCGAGGAATTCAAGCAGCAGGGCCATGTGCTGCACATTCATGCGTTGATCCTGGTTGAACGCGATGGCCAGAAGAAAATCATCATTGGTGACAAGGGCGAGCGCATCAAGCGCATCGGTTCCGAGGCGCGCAAGGACATGGAAGTGCTGTTCGATTCCAAGGTCATGCTCAACCTGTGGGTCAAGGTAAAGGGCGGCTGGTCCGACGACGAGCGCGCCCTGCGTTCGCTGGGCTACGGCGACCTGTAATTACCTGACCGGTCGGTTATTCCTGTGGGAGCGGGCTTGCCCGCGAATGCGATAGTGGGTTCACTGACGCTTTCGCGGGCACGCCCGCTCCCACACGTACATCAGGCCCCAGAGATAGTGCATGGACCAACCCGCCCCCCAGCCAGCCTACGTGCTGCACAGCCGTGCCTACAAGGAAACCAGCGCGCTGGTGGACTTTTTCACCCCGCAGGGCCGCATGCGCGCCGTGTTGCGTCGCGCACGGGGTAAGGGCGGCAGCCTGGTGCGACCGTTCGTGTCGCTGGAGGTGGAACTGCGTGGGCGTGGCGAGCTGAAGAATGTCAGCCGCATGGACAGCACCGGCATCGCCGCCTGGCTTCACGGCGATGCGCTGTTCAGCGGGCTGTACCTCAATGAGCTGCTGATGCGCCTGTTGCCTGCCGAAGCGCCGTTCCCGGCCCTGTTCGAGCACTACACCTTGACCTTGCAGGCACTGAGCGCCGGTCGACCGCTGGAACCCCTGTTGCGCTCGTTCGAATGGCGGCTGCTGGACGAACTCGGTTATGCGTTTTCCTTGCACCATGACGTCAACGAGCAGCCCATTGCCGCCGATGGCCTGTACCGCTTGCGCGTTGACGCCGGCCTGGAGCGGGTTGAGCTGGCGCAGCCCGGCCTGTTCCGTGGCACCGAACTGCTGGCCCTGGCCCAAACCGACTGGGATGCCCCTGGCGCCTTGCTTGCCGCGAAGCGGCTGATGCGCCAGGCACTGGCAGTTCACCTGGGGGCAAAACCGCTGGTCAGCCGGGAACTGTTTCGCAAGCGCTGATCAGGACGTATGCTGTTGGGCTCAATCCTCAGGAGAGCCTTTCGTGACTCACAGCAACCGCATGCTTCTTGGCGTCAACATCGACCACGTGGCGACCCTGCGCCAGGCCCGTGGCACGCGCTACCCTGACCCGGTCAAGGCTGCCCTGGACGCCGAGGAAGCAGGCGCCGATGGCATCACCGTGCACCTGCGCGAAGACCGCCGGCACATCCAGGAGCGTGACGTCGTGCTGCTCAAGGATGTACTGCAGACCCGCATGAACTTCGAGATGGGCGTCACCGAAGAGATGATGGCCTTTGCCGAAAAGATTCGGCCGGCGCACATCTGCCTGGTACCCGAAACCCGTCAGGAGCTGACCACCGAAGGTGGCCTGGACGTGGCAGGGCAGGAAGCGCGGATCAAGGCTGCAGTGGAACGGCTGGCACGTACCGGTGCCGAGGTGTCGCTGTTCATCGACGCCGACGAGCGGCAGATCGAGGCCTCGCGTCGGGTCGGCGCACCGGCCATCGAGCTGCACACCGGCCGTTATGCCGATGCCGAAACCCCCACCGATGTGGCTGAAGAGCTCAAGCGTATCGTCGAGGGTGTGGCGTTTGGCGTGGGCCACGGGCTGATCGTCAATGCGGGTCACGGGCTGCACTACCACAACGTCGAGGCGGTGGCGGCGATCAAGGGTATCAATGAACTGAACATTGGCCATGCGCTGGTGGCCCATGCCCTGTTTGTCGGCTTCAAGGCTGCTGTGGCCGAGATGAAGGCGCTGATCGTGGCGGCTTCGCGCTGATTTGTCGGCTACTCGCCGCAAGTGAATTCAGGCGCCCTTGCGGGCGCCTTTTTTATTTGCGCGCCAGCAGGGTGGCGCGGCGCGGGGCAGGCAGGCCTTCGACGGTCTTGCTGTGGTCGTTCGGGTCGAGGAAGTCGCTCAGTGACTGGTAGCGCATCCAATCGGTGCTGCGCTGTTCCTCGACGCTGGTCACGCTCACGTCGACGCAGCGCACATCGCTGAAGCCGGCACGGCGCAACCAGCGGGCCAGCGCCGGTACCGACGGCAGGTACCAGACGTTGCGCATCTGTGCGTAGCGGTCTTCAGGCACCAGCACCTGGTTTTCGTCGCCCTCGATAACCAGCGTTTCCAGCACCAGCTCGCCACCCTTGACCAGGCAGTCCTTGAGCGCCAGCAGGTGCTCGATGGGCGAGCGGCGGTGATAGAACACGCCCATGGAAAACACGGTATCGAAACCTTCCAGGTTGGCGGGCAGGTCTTCCAGGGCGAACGGCAGGTGCCAGGCCGGCAACTCCGGCAGGTATTGCTGCACGGCCTGGAACTGGCAGAAGAACAACCAGTTGGGGTCGACCCCAATCACCATGTCTGCGCCGGCGCCGAGCATGCGCCACTGGTAGTAGCCATTGCCGCAGCCCACGTCGAGTACACGCTTGCCCTTGAGGTCCAGGTGCGGGCCGACCCGTGACCACTTCCAATCCGAACGCCATTCGGTGTCAACGTGCACGCCAAACAGGTCGAACGGCCCTTTGCGCCAGGGCGACAGGCCCATCAGTGCCTGGCGCATCTGCGCGCGGGTGGCGTCGTCGCAGTCGCAATCCAGACGCAACCCGTTGACCAGGTCGATTTCACTGGGTTGCAGGGCGGGCAGGGCTTCCAGCGCCCCGCGCCAGCGGTCGAGGTCACCGTGACCCTTTTCCAGCTTGGCGTCCAGTTGTGCTTGCAGGCCTTGCGACCAGGAAGCCAGGGGCGTGCCCGCCAGGCGGCGGACGAGGGGAGACAGATCGATCATGGCAGGGCTATCAACGAGGCGAAGTTAAGGCATTGGAACCAAGGCACCACTTTCGAGAAGCCGGCTGCGCGCAGGCGTTCCTGGTGGGTTTCGAGTGTATCGGGCTTCATCACGTTTTCGATGGCGCTGCGCTTCTGGGCGATTTCCAGTTCGCTGTAGCCATTGGCCCGTTTGAAATCCAGGTGCAGTTCATTGAGCAGGTCCTGCTCTTGTTCATCGGCGAAGCGCAGCTTCTCCGACAGAATCAGCGCGCCGCCGGGCAGCAGCGCCTGGCGGATTCGCCCGAGCAGTTCAAGGCGCTGGTCAGGGGCGATGAACTGCAGGGTGAAGTTCATCGCCACTACCGAGGCGGGCTCGAAGGGCAGGGCAAGGATATCGGCTTCCAGTACTTGCACTGGCAGCAACTCCTGGAACATCGAATCCTGCGCAGTGAGGTACTGGCGGCAGCGCTCGACCATGGCGGCGGAGTTATCCACCGCGATTACCCTGCAGCCGTCGCTGCGCACATGGCGCCGCAGCGACTGGGTAACGGCACCCAGCGATGCGCCCAGATCGTACAGTGCGGTGCCTGGCTGGGCGAACCGAGCGGCCAGTACCCCGAGGTTCTCGACAATGGTTGGGTAACCGGGCACCGAGCGCTTGATCATGTCCGGGAACACACGCACGACGTCTTCGTTGAAGACGAAGTCGGGCACCTGCTCCAGGGGTTGGGAGAAAAGGCGGTCGGGTTGTTTGCTCACGGCGAATCCAGGCGGCTGGTGATAGGCAGGGGGCGCATTCTAGCCAAACCGCAGCCCGGATGCATGGTTGGCTGACCAGCGCTTTGCGCTCAATTGACCCGAATGGCGCAATCGAAGGTCTGTACCGGGCGCACTTCCGGGGCCCAGGGTTGCTGGTAGACCAACACCAGGTTCCCCTCGCCCGTAGCGCGGGCCTGGAAGCGCCAGGTCGATAGGCCCGAGCTGCCGACGATACCGGTGTCTTCAGGCGCGCTGTAAACCTCGGGGCCAAGGCTGTGCAATACGTTGGGCGCCGGGTTCTGTACCAGCCAGCGGTAGCCGGTGGTGGGGTTGCTGGGCAGGGTAAGCGTGAGGATCTGGCCGACCTGCAGGCGCTTGGGGCATTCGCTTTCGGCGTCCAGGTCAACGGGCTGCGAGGATTGTTGCGCGCAAGCAGAAAGCAGGGCGAAGCTCAGGGGAACGAGCAGACGAGGAGAGGTCATGGTGGCTCCGAAGGCTGGCGATGGCCTGAGGATACCCGATGATCGAGGAAATTTGTGCTGCCTGTGCCGGCCCTTTCGCGAGTAAGCCCGCGCCTGCAGGGATAGCGTACCCGTGCAGGCGCGGGCTTGCCCGCGAAGAGGCCGGTGCAGGCTAGAACAGCACTTTCGCCACGTCGGCAAAGCGTTTGGCGAAATGCACTGTCAGGCCTTCGCGCAGGTAGTCCGGCAGTTCTTCAAAGTCACCGCGGTTGGGCTCCGGCAGGATCAGTTCGAAAATCTTCTGCCGCCGCGCTGCAATCACCTTCTCGCGCACGCCGCCAATCGGCAGTACCTGACCGGTGAGGGTCAGCTCGCCCGTCATGGCGACACCTTTTTTGGCAGACTGGTCGCGGGCCAGTGAAAGCAAAGCGCTGGCCATTGTGATGCCGGCACTGGGGCCGTCCTTGGGCGTGGCGCCTTCTGGGACGTGCAGGTGGATGAACGCTTCGTTGAAGAAACCTGGATCCCCGCCAAATTGCTTGAGGTTGGAGCTGATGTAGCTGTAGGCAATTTCGGCAGACTCCTTCATCACGTCACCCAGCTTGCCGGTCAGCTTGAAGCCGCGGTTGTGGGTGTGGATGCGGGTCGCCTCGATCGGCAGCGTGGCGCCGCCCATGCTGGTCCAGGCCAGGCCGGTGATGACGCCTTTGCCAGCCAGTACCTGCTCGCTGCGGAACACCGGTATGCCGAGTGCGTTTTCCAGGTCCTTGGTGCCGATCTTAAGCTTGGCGTCGGGGTTTTCCAGCAGCTTGACCACGGCCTTGCGCACCAGTTTGCCCAGTTGCTTCTCCAGCTGGCGCACGCCGGCCTCGCGGGCATAACCGTCGATCACCAGGCGCAGGGCGCTGTCGCTGATGCTGAGGCTGGTCTTGGAAACGCCGGCCTTCTCCAGCTGCTTGGGCCACAGGTGGCGCTTGGCGATGGTCAGTTTTTCTTCGGTGATATAGCCAGACAGGCGGATCACTTCCATGCGGTCGAGCAACGGCCCAGGAATCGAATCGAGGGTGTTGGCAGTGCACACGAACAGCACCTTGGACAAGTCCAGGCGCAGGTCGAGGTAGTGGTCGAGGAAGTCGACGTTCTGCTCGGGGTCGAGGGTTTCCAGCAACGCTGAGGCCGGGTCGCCCTGGTAGCTCTGGCCCATCTTGTCGATTTCGTCGAGCATGATGACCGGGTTCATCACTTCGACGTCTTTCAGGGCCTGCACCAGCTTGCCGGGCTGGGCGCCGATATAGGTGCGGCGGTGGCCCTTGATCTCGGCTTCGTCACGCATGCCACCGACGCTGAAGCGGTAGAACGGGCGGCCGAGCGATTCGGCGATGGACTTGCCGATGCTGGTCTTGCCCACCCCGGGCGGGCCCACCAACAGCACGATCGAGCCGCTGATCTCGCCTTTCCAGGCGCCCACGGCGAGGAACTCGAGGATGCGCTCCTTGATGTCGTCGAGGCCGGAGTGGTACTGGTCGAGGACTTTGCGCGCGTGCTTGAGGTCGAGCTTGTCTTTGCCGTACACGCCCCACGGCAGGGCGGTGGCCCATTCCAGATAGTTGCGGGTGACGGCGTATTCGGGTGAGCCGGTTTCCAGGATGGCCAGTTTGCCCATCTCTTCATCGATGCGCTTGCGTGCCTGCGGTGGCAGGGTCTTGCCTTCCAGGCGTTGTTCGAACTGTTCAAGGTCGGCGCTGCGGTCGTCCTTGGTCAGCCCCAGCTCTTGCTGGATGACCTTGAGTTGTTCCTTGAGGAAAAACTCGCGCTGGTGCTCGCCGATCTGCCGGTTGACCTCGGCCGAGATCTCGTTCTGCAAGCGCGCGACTTCCACCTCTTTGCGCAGCATTGGCAGTACTTTCTCCATGCGTTTGAGCATGGGCACGCAGTCGAGCACTTCCTGCAACTGATTGCCGGTGGCCGAGGTGAGCGCGGCGGCGAAGTCGGTGAGCGGCGAAGGGTCGTTGGGGCTGAAGCGGTTGAGGTAGTTCTTCAGCTCTTCGCTGTACAGCGGGTTGAGCGGCAGCAGCTCCTTGATCGCGTTGATCAGTGCCATGCCGTAGGCTTTGACCTCGTCGGTCGGCTCGGCGGGCTGGCGCGGGTATTCGACTTCGACCAGGTAGGGCGGGCGGTGGTGCTTGAGCCAGTTGCGGATGCGCACCCGGGACAGGCCCTGGGCGACGAACTGCAATTTGCCGTTTTCGCGGCTGGCGTGGTGCACCTTGACCAGCGTGCCGTACTGCGGCAGTGCCGAGGTGTCGAAGTGGCGGTGGTCCTCTGGCGGGGTGTCCATGAAGAACAGCGCCAGGCAGTGGTCCGGTGACTTGGCTACCAGGTCGAGCGTTTCGGCCCAGGGTTCTTCATTGACGATGACCGGCAGTACCTGGGCCGGGAAGAACGGGCGGTTGTGGATCGGGATGACGTAGACCTTGTCCGGCAGCTGCTGGCCGGGCAGGGCGAGGGCGTGGCCGGCTTCGGCCTGGAAGGTGTGTTCGACTTCGCTGTGTTCGTCAGGGTGTTCGGGGAAATCCTGCTGGTCGCTCATGGGGCACCTGCGTGAATGACTATGGTGCTTAGATGGGGCGGGGAGGGATGGGTTTCAATGGTTCGGGAGCAGCCTTGTGTCGCGATTGGGCTGCGCAGCAGCCCCAGAATCCATCCAGCATTCTAGATCGTTGGGGCCGCTGCGCGACCGAAACGCGACACAAGGCCGCCCACAAGGACTGCGCCAGGCTTTAGATGTGTACGGCGACCTTCAGGGCTTCCAGCGCCGGCTAGACCTTGATGCCCAGCGCTGCACCCAGCTCCATATGGGCGGTTTTGCGGTGATGATGTTTCTCGATACCGCGCTGGGCTGAGGCTGAACACCGGCCTGTGGGAGCGGCCTTGTGTCGCGAAAGGGCCGCGAAGCGGCCCCGGCATTATTTGCATCGACGCTGAAATCCCGGGGCTGCTGTGCAGCCCTTTCGCGACGCAAGGCCGCTCCCACACGGATGGGAGCGGTGTCGCTTACTCGGCTAATTTGTAAGCGATGATGTAATCGCCCATCTTGGTGCCCAGCGAGCCATGGCCGCCGGCAGTCACCAGCACGTACTGCTTGCCGTCCTTGCCGGTGTAGCTCATCGGCGTAGCCTGGCCACCTGCTGGCAGGCGTGCTTTCCACAACTCCTTGCCGTTGTTCACGTCATAGGCGCGCAGGTACTGGTCGAGCGTGCCGCTGAGGAAGCCGACGCCACCGGCGGTGACGATCGAGCCACCCATGCTCGGCACGCCAACCGGCAGGCCGATCGGTAGCGGGGTGCTGTCGCGGGTGGTGCCGTTCTTGTGTTTCCACACCACCTTGTTGGTGAACAGGTCGATGGCGGCGACGTAGCCCCAGGCGGGTGCCTGGCACGGTACGCCGAGCGGCGACATGAACGGGTGCATGATCACTGCATACGGTGCGCCGGTGTTCGGCTGCACGCCGCTGGTCTCGCTTTCGCGCTTGCTGCCTTCGGCAACCTGCTCACGCGGAACCATCTTCGACACGAACGCCATGTAGTTGGGCGAAGTGAACAGCAGCTGGCGCACCGGGTCGACCGACACGCTGCCCCAGTTGAATACACCGACGTTGCCGGGGTAGACCAACGAACCTTGCTCGGATGGCGGGGTGTACTGGCCTTCGTAGCGCAGCTCGCGGAACTGGATGCGGCACAGCATCTGGTCGAAAGGCGTGGCGCCCCACATGGCCTGTTCGGTCAGCTCTGGGCCGAGCAGGTTGAGGTCGGAGCGGGCCTGGGTGGGCGAGGTGTGGTCGCCTTCCACTGCGCCTTGTGGGGTGGGGATCTCGCGGATCGGCACGATTGGCGTACCGTCGCGGCGGTCGAGCACGTACAGGCTGCCTTGCTTGGTCGGTACGATGATCGCCGGTTTCACGCCATCGTCGGTTTTCAGGTGTACTAGGGTCGGCTGGCTGCCGACGTCCATGTCCCACAGGTCGTGGTGGGTGAACTGGTAGTTCCAGCGTGCCTTGCCGGTGGCCAGGTCAAGGGCGACCACGCCGGCGCTGTACTTCTCGGCGCCCGGGGTGCGGTCGGCGCCCCACTGGTCCGGGGTCTGGTTGCCCAGCGGCAGGTAGATCATGCCAAGGTCTTCGTCGACGCTGGCGATCGACCACATGTTGGCCGAGTTGCGGCTGTACATTTTGCCGGCAGCCAATGGCTTGGTGTCGTCCGGGTTGTTGCTGTCCCAGTTCCACACCAGGTGGCCGTCGTGCACGTCGTAGGCGCGGATCACCCCGGACGGCTCATTGGTCGACTCGTTGTCGGTGACGTGGCCACCGATGATCACCATGTCACGGGTAATCGCAGCAGGCGAGGTGGAGTAATAGCCGCCGGCGGTGAATGGGCCAATGCCGGTGGTGAGGTCGATCACGCCCTGGTTGGCGAAACCTTCGCAGACCTTGCCGTTGTCGGCGTTGATGGCGATCAGGCGGGCATCCGCGGTAGGCAGGTAGAGGCGACGCGGGCAGGCTTGGGCCACGGCCTGGCCTGCATCGGTAATTTTCGGCGCCGGGCTGCCGTCGCGGCTGACGTAGCGGTTTTCGTCATAGTACGAGACGCCACGGCAGGTCATGTGGGCAAAGCCCTTGAAGGTGCCGGTCGGGCTCTTGACCTGCGGGTCGTAGCGCCAGATTTCCGCGCCAGTGTCCGGGTCCAGCGCCAGCAGGCGACTGTGCGCGGTGCAGGCGTACAGCATGCCGTTGACCTTCAGCGGGGTGTTCTGGTTGGTCAGCTCCACCGGGTCGTTTTCGGTTGGCAGATCACCAGTGCGAATGCGCCAGGCTTCTTCCAGACGGTAGGCGTTCTGCGGGGTGATCTGGCGCAGCGGCGAGTAGCGGTCGCCATGCTCGGTACGGCCGTAGGCCTGCCATTCGCCGTCGGGCATGGCCGGGGCGGCGCTGGCCATTTCGCTGCTGTCGCGGCCCAGTTCGCCGAACACTTCACCGGGATGGGTGAACTGGCTGGCCAGCGCGCAAGCGCCCGAAGCGACCACTGCCACGCCGAGCAGTGCAGTGTTGGCTTTGCTGGCTGGGCCGATCAGCGGGCGACGTGCCCACGGCAGCAGCAACACCACGCCGATGGCGAACCAGATAGCCAGCCGTGGCACCAGTTGCCACCAGTCCAGGCCTACTTCGAACAGGGCCCATACGGTGCTGCCCAGCAGCACCAGGCCATACAGGCCCAGGGCGATCTGGCGTTGGGCCAGCAGCAGGATGCCCGAAAGGGCAAAGCCGATACCGGCGATCAGGTAGTACAGCGATCCGCCCAGCTGGCTCAGCTTGATACCGCCGGCCAGCAGGGCCAAGCCCATCAGCAACAGCAGCGCGCCAATCAGGCGCGGTAGCCAGCGGCTTCCTTGGTTCGCACCTTCAGTGCTCATCGTAGGTTCTCCGTCAGGTCAAAAAAGGGGTTAGAAACTGCTCTGGATCTTCAGGCCGCCGATCAGGGCGCCATCGACCTGCGACACCCCGCCCGGGTGGCGGATGTACTGCAGGTTGGGGCGTACCGTGAGCCAGTCGGCCAAATGGATGCCGTAGTACAGCTCGGCGCTGTACTCGGTGTCCTGCACTGGCAGGAAGCCCGGGTTGTCGTAGTCGTAGAGGCCGGCGGCCTGGTTGACCAGGCGGGCGTTCTTGCGATAGGCAGGGTTGACGTGCACGCGAGCCAGGGCGAAACCGATGTCGTCCTTGGCGCGGGCATCGAAGAGCCCTTTGAATACCAGTCCTGCCTGCACATAGTTGTCGATGGCATTGGTCTTTTTGTCATGCACCGTGGCGTTGGCGAACACGCTCAAGCCGCGCGACTGGTCGGACGCCAGCGAGGTGACCTGCTGCTGGGCGCCAATCCACAAGCCGTGCTTGCTCGAACTGCTGCGGTAGGCGGCGCCGCTGATGGCGGCCGGCTGACCGTTGCTGTCCTTGAGAACATCTTGTGCCTTGGCATTACTGTAGTAGTAGCCGGCACGATATTCCCCTTTCAAGCCTTGGATACGTGGGGTCCATACCAGTTCGAACGGCATTACCGCACCCTGGGTGCCGCTGCCGCTGAGCTTGAAACCATTGCCGGATTCGAGGTTGGAAGGGTTCTGCTCGAAGACGCCGACCTGGGCGTACAGCTCGGGGGTAAGGTTGTAGCGCACGCGCAGGGCCCACTGGCTGACTGGCCAGTTGTACCAGATGCCACCCACCCAGTTGCCCACCTGCGAGCCGCAGAAAGCCAGGTTCTGGAAGTCGCAAGGGAAGCTGTTGAAGTCCTCGCCTTCACCGAAGCGGCCGAATTTCACATCCAGCGCACCGTCGAAGTACTTCTGCTTGATCCACATCTGCGTCAGCCGCCAGGTTTCGCCGCGGCCCCAGACTTCCTGGGCGGAGGTGAAGCCGCCGACACGCGGGTCGTTGATGCGGTCGTTGCTGATGTTGTCGCCGTGACGCTCGGTGACGGTCAGCTGGAATTCGGTGTCATGCCAGCCGAGGATCTTCTCCAGGTCCAGGTGGCTGCCGAAGGTGAACTGGTCGCTGTAGCGCGCGGTGCGGTCGTGGTCGTAGCCGCCGTGCAGGTTGCTGCCCATCTCGCCGGTGTAGCCAAGGGTGAAGTCGTAGCCCTTTTCCAGCAGTTCGCTGCGGGTTCCGCCCCAGTCGCCGAGCATCCAAGGGGAGTCGCTGGCGAACATTTCGCTGGCGCCGGCGGGGGTTGCCAAGGCACTGAGGGCCAGGCCGATGTAGCAGGTTTTAGGCAGTTGGAACATGAGATAGCGCTATCTTTTGATTATTGAAAAAAACGGCAAGCGCATCGAAGGGCGGGCCCCTCAATGGATATGGCGACAAGATTAATCGATGAAGCGTTTCAGCTTGCGGCGGGGAGGATATAGGGGAAGTTATAAGAAAAAAAGACAAATTGTCGCAGAGGATTGTTGTTGAACGGGCAACAGTCGTCATTAATCGAGGCAGGTGTAGGAGCGGGTTCACCCGCGAATGCGCCGGTTGCCCTACCATCGTATTCGCGGGTGAACCCGTTCCTACACCGATCTTCGTCGCTTGTGGTTCAGAAGGTGGTACGCAACCCGACTTCCACGCTACGCCCCGGCGCCGGTGCGATATCGCGCAGGATCGAACTGGCATAGCGCACGGTCTGGTCGGTCAGGTTTTCGCCGCGCACAAACGCCAACCACTGGCTTTGACCAATGTCGAAGCGGTAGCCAACGCTCGCGCCCAAGGTGGTGTAGCCATCGGTGCTGGTTTCGTTGGCGGGTTTGCGGTGCTGCGACGCAGCGTGCTGCACGTCTACCCGCGCCTGCCAGCGGTCCAGCTCCCAGACCAGGCCGCTGTTCAGGCGCAGCGGGGCGATGCGGGGCAGTGGCTCGCCACTGTCGAGGTTCTTGGCCCGGGTATAGTCACCGGACAACTCCAGTGCGAAGCTGCCGTAACGGTTTTCGGCCAGCTGCCAGCGGTCCTGGGCCTCGATGCCGTAGAAGCGCGCCCGCATGCCTTGGTACTGGTATTCCGGGAAGCCCTCATGATCGTGATCGTGGTCATCCTCGTCATGGTCATGCCCGCCCTCGCGGGTGTTGCCGGTACCGATCAGGCCGATGTAGTTGCGGAAGTGATTGTAGAACACCCCGACACTGCCTTTATGGGTGCCGTTGTCGAAGCGTAGCGCCAGGTCGACGGAAATGGCCTTTTCCTTGTTCAAACTGGCGTCGCCGACTTCAAAGGCCCCGGTGGCCACGTGCGCGCCATTGGCGTACAGCTCGTAAAAGGTCGGGGCACGCTCGGTGTAGCCGAGGTTGGCCGCCAGCGACCAGATGGGGTCGAGCTGGTACACAGCCCCCGACGACAGGCTGAAGGCGTTGAAGCTGCTGGCGCTGTCTGCGTCGACGAAGTTCTCGTTGCCTTTGGCGTCAGGATCTACGCGGGTGTGCTCCATGCGCGCACCCAGGCTCAGGTTCAGGCGCTCGCTGGCTTGCCACTGCTCGAGCATGAACAGTGCCACGCTGTCGGTATCGGTATGCGGGACGAAGGCTTCCTCGCCGAGGGCCGAAAACTCGTTACGGCTGACTTGGGCCCCAATGATCCCTTCCACTGGTCCAAGCGGTTGGTGGCGGGCTTCAATACGCGCTTCGTAGCCTTTGTTCTTGAAGGTGGTATGGACCTCGCCTTCTTCGATTTCTTTGTGTTCGTAGTCGGTGTAGCCGGCATCTACCTTGACCGAGCTGAACGGGCCGTCGAGGTCGCGCAGTTCGGAGGCGAAGGCGTAGTGATCCTGTTTCATGTCCAGGCGCACGCCGGACTCGGCCACCGAGCCATAGTTGCTGTCGTAGCCGCTGTACGACAGGCCGGCGTAGCCGTGGTCCCAGTGGTAGGCACCACCGATTGCGCCGCCGTCCTGGCGACCGTCGCTGTTTTCCAGGCGGTGTTTGCTGCCGGGCTCGTCGGCATCGCGCACCTTGGCGCTGCGTGCGTAGCCCGGGATGCGCAGGTCGTTGAACTGGCGGCTGTTGGCATCCAGGTGCAGGGCGAAGGCGCCGTCGCCGGCCTCCAGCTTGCCGGCGCTGCTGCGGGTGGTGTCGGCGCCGCCGTAACGCAGTTCACTGGCACCGTGGATGCCCTCGATCGGCGAGTCCGGGATGCGGTTGTCGAAGGTGTTGACCACCCCGCCAATGGCGTTGCCGCCGTAAAGCAGGGCGGCCGGGCCCCGGACGATTTCGACGCGCTCGACGGTTACCGGGTCCAGCGGCACGGCATGATCGTAGGACAGTGACGAGGCATCCAGGGCACCGACGCCATTGCGCAGGATACGAATGCGGTCGCCATCCAGGCCGCGGATCACCGGGCGGCTGGCGCCAGGGCCAAACCAGGTAGAGGCGACACCGGGCTGCTTGTTCAGGGTTTCACCCAGGCTGCCGTGCTGCTGTTGCAGCAGGTTTTCGCCTTCGAGCACGGTGCTGGGGGCGGCCAGTTGGCGGTTACCCAGCGGGTTGGCGGTGATGACCTGTGGTTCGAGTTCTACGGCCTGGCTGGGGGATGCAGCCAGCCAGAGTGCGACGGCAAGGGGGGAAAGGCGAAGCGGTGTGTACAGCATGGGGATGGGGCGTTCCTTGGCAGATGCTTTTTAGCGTTACAACATAACATAACTATTCCATCACAGAGGTTTTGCCTCTGA
This sequence comes from Pseudomonas sp. GW823-FHT05G12, assembly GCF_058795575.1. Classification (NCBI taxonomy): domain Bacteria; kingdom Pseudomonadati; phylum Pseudomonadota; class Gammaproteobacteria; order Pseudomonadales; family Pseudomonadaceae; genus Pseudomonas; species Pseudomonas sp. GW823-FHT05G12. Next base: position 4,856,761 of record NZ_CM179501.1, on the reverse strand, counting down.
CCAGCGATTTTTCTGTCGACTCGACGGATCCCGCCCACCACTACACTCGTGTAAGGTGCGCATCTTTCCTACGGAGCACAGCATGAGCACGGCCCAACACAACGCGCTGCACGGCAAGACCCTTGAACAAATCCTCACCGAGCTGGTGGCGCATTACCAATGGCATGGCCTGGCCGAGCGCATCGATGTGCGCTGCTTCAAGAGCAACCCGACCATCAAGTCGAGCCTGACGTTCCTGCGCAAAACACCGTGGGCGCGGGAAAAGGTCGAGCAGCTGTATGTGAAGCTGCAGCGTCAGGCCTGACATGCCGCGTCGCCCTTGGCTGACCGGCATGGCGGTGCTGGGCTGGTTCGGCCTGGCCGTGCAGGTGAACCTGGTACTGCTGGCGCGTTGGCAGGAACAGGCCAGCCTGATTGGTGGCCTGATCAATGTGTTCGGCTACTTCACCGTGCTGACCAATACCCTGGTGGCGACGGTGCTCAGCTATGCCGCATTCGGCCGGGAAGGCCGTGGCAAACGCTTTTTCCTGTCGCCCTCGGTAAGCTCTGCAGTGGCCGCCAGTATCGTGCTGGTGGCGCTGGCCTACAGCGTGCTGCTGCGTCATTTGTGGCAACCACAGGGTTGGCAATGGCTGGCGGACGAGTTGCTGCACGACGTGATGCCGGTGCTGTATGCCTTGTACTGGTGGAGCGAGGTGCCCAAGGGCAGTTTGCGGCTATGGCATTTGCTGGTGTGGGCGGTGTACCCGGCGGTCTACTTTGGTTATGCGTTGTGGCGGGGGAGTGAGATTGGCGTCTATGCCTACCCGTTCATCGATGTGGCCAGCCTGGGGTATGGGCAGGTGATGCTCAACGCCCTTGGGGTGCTGGCGGGTTTCTGGGGGATAGGGCTGGTGTTGCTTGGGCTGGATCGGTGGCGGGGGCTGCACCGGCTGGCTTGACCTGTACCGGCCTCTTCGCAGGCAAGCCCGCCCCCGCAGAGAAATCACAAGCCCAAGGGCTGTGGTATTCGCTGTGGAAGCGGGAGGCACGCGGCCCGGGTGTCAGCAGCAGAGCACAAGATTGCTGATATCCCCAAATGGCCAGGGCCGCGATGGAGCCTTAGTGCTTCTTCCCTTGCATGCTCGAAACCCATTGCTCGCTGCGACTATGCCCACTGGTTCTCAACACGCCCAGGTCCAGCGCATTTTCCCCATCCGCCGCCATTTTGCTTTTGGCTATCTCGGCGATTGCCGTGCCCAGATCCACCGGTGAGTTGGACGCATCCAACGACAGGTCTCGGCGATAGTCATTGCCGCTTAGCGTTTCCTGGGTGACCGATTTGGCGTCGAGCCTCACGTCGCCTTTGGCCGACTGCAAGCGTGCACCCACCAGATGAGCGTTGCCACCGACCTGCAGGTCGATGCCGTCGCTGCTTTTAAGCGTGGTCTGACGCGCCACATTGTCACGCTGTGCATGCGACACGTCGAGGCTGACGGTCGGCGAGAACCCTGGGTCTGCCTTGCTCAGGGCCGAACCGGCCTTTTTCTCGACCTTGCCTCCCAGCGGGCCAGCCACCGATTTGGCCGCATTGACATAGCCCTGAGGGTTTTTCTCCTGGCTCAGCCTGACATCGCCTTTCACGCTCAGGGTGTTGACGTTGTCCTTGAGGCTGGCGATGCGTAGGTCACCGTCGATTGTGCCGCCAATATGCCCTGCATCCAGGGTGGCACTCTCGATGCGGGTATCGCCGCGGCTTTGCAGGTCGATGCGCTCGGCGCGCAGGTCACTGGTATTCCAGGTGAGGTTGTCGCGCTTGTCGAGCTCTACCTTGAGCCGGCCATGCAGGCCGCGGGTGTCCAAGGCGCCCTTGGCCATGTTGAAACCAGCGCCGGCCGAGATGTCGAGGTTGTCGCGTCGCTCCTGGCTGGAAGAGGCTTCAACCAGCATGCCGCCATTCGAGGCGTCGAGGGTGATCTGTTCGGCCGAGGCCTGCAGGCCTTGCAGGTGCAGGGCGATGTCCTCGCGGGCGCTGCTGGTCAGGGTCAGTGTGCCGTTGCTGGCAAACTGGGCATCGACCGCCTGACGTGCATGTTCGTCCTGCTTGCCGTGGCTGAAGTGGCCGCCTATGGCTCCCCCCTGGGTCTGGCCAGCCTTGGCCGCCAGCTCCATGCCGCCACCCAGGTTGGCGCCTGTGGCCTGCTGGGTACGCCCGGCGCGCATGGCGCCGAACAGGCTGGCGTCAATGCTCGAAGAGGGGCTGGGCAGGTGTTCGACCACCTCGCCGCTGCGGCTGTCGATACGGTTGCGGCCGACAGTGATGTCGAGCGTTTCGCTGGCCATTAGCAAGCCTTTGCTGTCCACGCGCGGTGCGATCAGTTCGAGTGCGCCACCGGCATTGCCCTGGCCATGCTCCAGTACCTGCAGGGTGCCACTGGCCGTGAGCGTATCGAGGTACCTGAGCTGTTGCTCCTCAAATTGCGGGGTGCCCACCACGAAGCCTGCGCGGGTGGTGTTGATGAAACTGCCGCCATTGAGGGTGATGCCATTGGGGTTGGCCAGTATGTAGTCGGCCGGGCGCCCGAAGATTTCCTGCGGCCCCTCGATCAGCGAGGCGTTGCGGCTGACCACTTCGTTAAGAATGGTCGAGGCGGCCTGGCCCTGGAACTGCGGGTTGGCCGCCAGGGCGCCGGCCAGTTGCGACTGCCCGGCTGCGGTGGCGTTGTTCAGCACCAGGCCCGGGGTGGCAACGTTGTAGTCGATGAACTGGTTGTGTGACAGCCCCGTGGCGTTGGGCGGCACGATGTCGATGACCGGCACCCCGTGGCCGTTATGGATGACCGGGGTCCCCCCGGGGCCGCTGGCTGCTTCCAGTCCTGTCTGAGCCAGTGCGGCGCTGGGCCCGAGCACGGCGAGGAAGATTGCCCAGCGCAAGGTATCCGGGCGAACAGGCGGTAACTGCGAGAGTGTTTGCATTTTCTCGTTCTCTTTGTTGTGGGTGAATCAGATGCTCAGGGTCCAGTCCAGCACCCAGAAGCCGGGCTCCAGCCGCGGGCGGGGCAGGTCGCTGGTGTACAAGGCGCGTTGGTAGTCCAGGCGCAGGCGGCTGCCGGGCAGGCTCAGTTCCAACCCTGCGGCGGCCCCGGCCAGGCGCTGCGACGGTTTGCCTTCGGCGGTGCGAACCCAGCCCAGGTCCAGGCCGATGTAGGGGCGTATCTCGAAAGGTGGGGCCCAGGTCCGTGGCAGCGCCTGGCTGAACGTATTGCGCCAGACGGCGCTGCTGGCACCGGAGTAAGTGTGCAGACGAAAGCCGCGGACAGCCGAATCGTCGCTGACCAGCAGCTGTTCGACGGCAGGCAGCGGGTCGCGGCTGTACTGCATGGCCAGCTCGCTCTGCCAGCGCCAAGGGCTGGGTGCCGGGCCTTGACGCAGGTGCAGCAGGTTGGCGCGGTACTTGCGAAAGTCCGGGCGCAGGCGTTGAGCACCCAGGGGCGAGCGGTCGGCACCCAATGCGTCAATGCCTTGGGCAACGCCGAAGTAACCGTTCCACAGGCCACTTTCGAGCCACAGCAGGTTGATGCCGGCCTCTACCGTGGCCAGCGTCGGGCTTTGCTGGACGATAACCGCGCCAGCACTGCGGTTGATCAGCTGCTTGCGGTCCAGACGGGCGCTGGCGCTGAGCATGCCTTGCTGGTTGCGCCACAATACCCGCTCGACACTCAGGCCCTGATAGCTGCTGCTGCCGTCGGCAGCCTTGTCGCTGTAGGGGAGGGGGGCTTGATAGCTTAGCTGGCTGGCGCTGAGGGCAAAGGTCCAGGCGCCGTAGGGGATGCTGTAGTACAACGATATCCCTTGGCTTTGGCCGGGCGTATCGAGCACCGTGCGGGTAAACGACAGGCGCAGCTCATCATTGAGGCCAAGCGGGCTGTCCAGGCCAATGCCGAGGTTGACGCGGTGGCGGCCGGTCAGCTCGCTGCCCCGGTTGTCGAAGCGGCTGTCCAGGTGCCAGCGTGAAGCAACCTTGCCCGGCTGCACGACCACGCGGGTGCCGCCCTGCAGTTCGCCGGGCAGCAAGGTGGCGCCCAGTTCATAGGCGCGAAGGCGGTTGAGCTGGTCCAGGCCTTGCTCAAGGTCGGGCAGGTACAGTGGCTGCCCAAGCAGGCCTGGGAAGGCACTGGAGAGAGACAGGGGCAGGTCGGGGCCAGCCAGTTCGATGGTTTCGACAAAGCCTTCGACAATGACGATGTCCAACGGCATGCCCTCTGCTGGGGGCTGCCGCAGGTAGGGGCGGCTGGTTGGGTAGCCGGCTTGTACATAACGTTGGGTGATGGCTTTGAGCAGCCGGTTGATGTCGGCGATGCCCATGCAGGCAGGCGTGAGGGCACGGATGGTGGGCGCCAGTGCCGAGTTCGAAAGCTGGTGCATGCCCGCCACGCGCACGCCATCGACTGCCCAGCAGCGATCATCGTGCGGGCGGTGGGAAGTGCTGTTGGTCGGTTCAGTCGGGGCGGGTATACGCTGCCAGCGTTCCAGCCGCTGCTGTTGCTCCAGTTGCCGCAGCCCATGCTGTTGATCGCGCAGCTGCTGGCTGGCAGGGTCGTCGGCCAGCACCTGGGGAACGGACAGCAAGCCAGAAAGGCAACCGGCCGACAGCCAATGGGCGATGCGGTGAATCAGGCACGGCATTGAAGCACCCCGCAAATGATGTACGGTTTTCGTACTCGTCTGCGTGGATGCTAGAAATTAAGCCACTCGTATGGATGCAGTACCCTGCCTAAGCACCTGTCAGGCAAGTTCGCGCTAAATGGTGAGAAGGTTCCTACAACTTTTGCCGGAAGGCTCTATATCAAGGGCGGATCTCGATCAGCGTTCCATCCCGAACCAAGTCCCATACTTCCTGCATGTCGCGGTTGCGCATGGCAATGCAACCATCCGTCCAGTCCAGGGTATGGAAGTACCATTCCGGGTATTCATCGTTGATCGGTGTGCCGTGAATCATGATCATGCTGCCGGCATTCACCCCTGCCCGGGTCGCGCGGGCGGCATCGCTGATGTTCGGGTAATTGATGTGCATGGCCAGGTTGAAGCGGTCGCTCTGCTTGCGCCAGTCCAGCCAGTACAAGCCCTCGGGGGTTTTCTTGTCGCCTTCGCGTTCCTTGGCGCCCTTGGGCTGCTTGCCCAGCGAGATGCGGTAGGTTTTCAGCGGCTCGCCGCGGCTGATCAACTGCAGGCGGCGCTCCGACTTGATCACCAGCACCTTGTCGATCAACGGTTGCATGGCTTGCTGCGAAGGCGAGGGGGGTTGCGCTGCCGGCGCGGGCTTGCGGATGATGGTTTCGGTGAAGGCCGCCTGGGACACCGAGGTAACGCAAAGGCAGAAAAGGGCAAGCAACCAGCGCATGTAACAGTATCCCTGAAGGCGTTTAGGTGTGTGGCGAAACGTTCATCGGCGGCAGGTATTCATGGCCTATGGGGTAGTGCTGGCCGATGCGGTCGCGATAGTAGCATTCTAGTGTGCGAGTGACGGTGCGGAAAGCCAGCTCGTCCCACGGTATCTCATGTTCTTCGAACAGGCGCACCTCCAGGCTTTCGATACCGACGGCAAAGTCCAGGTCCGCCAACTCGGCGCGGAAGAACACATGCACCTGGCTGATGTGCGGCAGATCGAACAGCTGGTACAGGGACGTCGGCCCGACCCGGGCGCAGGCTTCCTCGACGGTTTCGCGACGCGCGGCCTGGTCGAGGGTTTCGCCGTTTTCCATGAAACCGGCGGGCAGGGTCCAGAAACCCCGGCGCGGCTCAATGGCGCGGCGACACAGCAGCACCTGGCTGCCCCAGGTCGGCAACACGCCGGCCACGATGTTGGGGTTCTGGTAGTGGATGGTCTGGCAAGAGCCGCAGACGTACCGCAGGCGGCTGTCGCCCTCGGGGATCCGCTGAGTGACCGGTTGGCCGCATGCGCTGCAGAATTTCATGTGTGGTTCCTTATGCTCAAGGCTATCTTGGCGCGGCCACCGTGCCGCCGCAAGCGCTGGGGCTTGGGTGCTTCGCGGCTTTGGTGCATCATGCAACACAGGACCTGGATACGAGCGTGCGCAATGCTGGACGAGCTACTTCGCCGAATGAGCAACCACCAACCCGCGTCATTGGAAACCGACAGGCGGTTCCCCGAAGCGGCGGTCCTCTTGCCCATTACCCGCAGCGAAGCGCCCGAACTGGTCTTGACCCTGCGCGCCAAGGGCCTGTCTACCCACGGTGGCGAAGTAGCCTTTCCCGGTGGCCGCCGCGACCCGGAAGACCCGGACCTGGTCTTTACTGCCCTGCGCGAGGCTGAAGAAGAAATCGGCCTGCCCCCTGGCCTGGTGGAGGTGATTGGTCCGCTCAGCCCGCTGATTTCGCTACATGGCCTGAAAGTGACGCCATTCGTCGGGCTTATCCCCGACTTCGTCGAATATCGCGCCAATGATGCCGAGATCGCGGCAGTATTCACCGTGCCGCTGGAATTCTTCCGGCAGGACCCGCGCGACCATACCCACCGTATCGATTATCAGGGGCGTAGCTGGTATGTGCCCAGTTACCGCTATGGTGAATACAAGATCTGGGGGTTGTCGGCGATCATGATCGTCGAGCTGGTCAACCTGCTGTTCGATGCCGGTATCAGCCTGCATCAGCCCCCTGAGCGTCACATCGAAAATTGAGCGGGCCTACCCCGCCGTCTGCGTCGCAGCCTGAGGAACAAGCATGAAATATCGCCTGGGCGACCTGCGGGTCGAGAGCCACCCCACCAGTTGGGCCGCCCCCAACGCAACGCTCATTGGCAGCGTGCGCCTGCAAGCCCATGCCAGTGTGTGGTTTGGCGCGGTGTTGCGCGGTGATAACGAGCTGATCGACATCGGCGAAGGCAGCAACGTGCAGGATGGCACGGTGATGCACACCGACATGGGCTCGCCACTGACGTTGGGCAAGGGCGTGACCGTTGGCCACAATGCCATGTTGCATGGCTGCACGGTGGGCGACTTCAGCCTGGTCGGTATCAACGCAGTGATCCTCAATGGCGCGCGCATTGGCAAGCACTGCATCATCGGCGCCAATGCACTGATCGCCGAGGGCAAGGAAATTCCGGACGGTTCGCTGGTGATGGGCTCGCCGGGCAAGGTGGTACGCGAACTGACCGAGCAGCAGAAGCGCATGCTTGAAGCGAGTGCCGCACATTACGTGCACAATGCCCAGCGCTATGCGCGGGATCTGGTGGTTGATGATGAGTGAAGTGGTCGAGCGGCCGGTGGCATCACCGTGCGTGAGCATTTGCGCGCTGGACGAGCAGGATATCTGCACCGGCTGCCAGCGTACCGTGGCCGAGATTGGCCGCTGGGGGCGGATGGACAACGACGAGCGTCGGGCGGTGCTCAAGCGTTGCCATGAACGGGCAGTAGAAGCCGGCCTCATCATGCAGGCCTGACGCGAACCCTGTAGGAACGGGTTTACCCGCGTACACCGGCGAAGCCGGTGCCATGCACCGCAGTGGCAGCTTCGCGGGCACGCCCGCTCCCACAGGTACAGCGACAGCCTTGAGGGCTGCACAACATCTATGGGAGCGGGTTTACCCGCGAACGGCCCAGCGGTAATCTGTACGGCTTGCCCACAGACAGCCCGCCATGTTCTATCTGATTGCCTACATCAGCAGCGTAGTGCTGATCAACTATGCCTTCTCCAGTGCCCCGCACCTGGACATCATCTGGTCCGCCTGGGGCGGCCTGGTGTTCATCCTGCGCGACATGGTGCAGACCCGTTTTGGTCATGGCGCCCTGTTCGCCATGCTGGTGGCACTGGTGCTGTCCTATGTCACCTCGGAACCGGCCATCGCCCTGGCCAGCGCCACTGCGTTCTTCATCTCCGAGCTGATCGACTGGCTGGTGTTCAGCATCACCCGTCGGCCGCTGCGCGACCGCCTGTGGCTCAGTTCGGCGCTGAGCATCCCGGTGGATACCTTCATTTTCTTCGGCATGATCGGCGCGCTGACCCCGGCAGTGATCGGCACCGCGATGGCCTCGAAGTTCGCCGGTGTAACCGCGGTGTGGCTGGCCATGGCATTTCGCGCCCGGCGGGCCGCCGTGGCCGGTTGATGGTGTAGAATAGTGGTCCTTTTTCAGCGGGTGGCGCCTAGCCTGGCGCGGCCCCGGATGCCTTCGAGGACCTGAAATGACCCGTATCGGAACCCCATTGTCGCCCACCGCGACCCGTGTACTGCTCTGCGGCTGTGGCGAGCTGGGCAAGGAAGTGGTAATCGAGCTGCAGCGCCTGGGCGTCGAAGTAATCGCCGTCGACCGCTACGCCAATGCTCCGGCAATGCAGGTGGCGCACCGCAGCCATGTGGTCAACATGCTCGATGGCGTTGCCCTGCGCGCGGTGATCGAAGCCGAGAAGCCGCACTACATCGTGCCGGAAATCGAAGCCATCGCCACCGCCACCCTGGTCGAGCTGGAAAACGAAGGTTTTACCGTGGTGCCCACCGCCCGCGCCACCCAGTTGACCATGAACCGCGAAGGCATCCGCCGCCTGGCTGCCGAAGAGCTGGACCTGCCAACCTCGCCGTACCACTTCGCCGACACCTATGAAGACTACGCCAAGGCCGTAGCCGACCTGGGTTACCCGTGCGTGGTCAAGCCGGTGATGAGCTCGTCGGGCAAGGGCCAGAGCTTGCTGCGCAGCGATGCTGACCTGCAGGCGTCGTGGGACTATGCCCAGGAAGGCGGCCGCGCTGGCAAGGGCCGGGTGATCGTCGAAGGTTTCATTGACTTCGAATATGAAATCACCCTGCTGACCGTGCGCCACGTGGGCGGTACCACCTTCCTTGAACCCGTTGGCCACCGTCAGGAGAAGGGCGATTACCAGGAGTCCTGGCAGCCACAGGCCATGAGCCCGAAGGCGCTGGCCGAATCGCAGCGCGTGGCCAAGGCGGTCACCGATGCCCTCGGCGGTCGCGGCCTGTTTGGTGTGGAGCTGTTCGTGAAGGGCGACCAGGTGTGGTTCAGCGAAGTGTCGCCGCGCCCGCATGACACCGGTCTGGTCACCCTGATTTCCCAGGACCTGTCGCAATTCGCCCTGCATGCTCGCGCCATTCTCGGCCTGCCGATTCCGGTGGTGCGTCAGTTCGGCCCGTCGGCTTCGGCAGTGATCTTGCCCGAAGGCCAGTCCCAGCAGACCAGCTTCGCCAACCTGGGCGCAGCGCTGAGCGAGCCGGATACCGCCATTCGCCTGTTCGGCAAGCCGGAAATCAATGGCACCCGCCGCATGGGTGTGTGCCTGGCGCGTGACGAATCGGTCGAACTGGCGCGGGCCAAGGCGACCCGCGCTTCGCAGGCGGTCAAGGTCGAGTTCTGATCCGAGAGTGCTGGGGCTGCTTTGCAGCCCTATCGCGACACAAGGCCGCTCCCACAGGGATAGCGCAGCTTCCAGGCTTACGCGATCCCTGGGGGGCCTTGTGTCGCGATAGGGCCGCAAAGCGGCCCCAGTGGCTTACAGCGTGGTATTGCGCGTCTCTTTCAGGCACAGCACGGCAATCAGGCTGATCACCGCTGCCACCGACACATAACCCCCCACCCAGCTCAAACCCCCCATGCTCACCAGCTTCTGGGCAAAGAACGGTGCTGCCGAGGCGCCGACGATACCGCCCAGGTTATACGCCGCCGAGGCACCGGTATAACGCACGTGGGTCGGGAACAGCTCTGGCAGCAGTGCACCCATCGGCGCGAAGGTCACGCCCATCAGGAACAGCTCGATGGCCAGGAACAGCGCCACGCCTGCAGTCGATCCCGAGGTCAGCAGTGGCTCCATGGTAAAGCCCGAAGCTATCGCCAGCAGGCCGCCGACGATCAGTACCGGCTTGCGGCCGTAACGGTCACTGAGCCAGGCCGACAACGGTGTGGCCAGTGCCATGAACACCACCGCGAAACACAGCAGGCCAAGGAACGTTTCGCGGCTGTAGCCCAGTGTGGTTACGCCGTAGCTCAGCGAGAACACCGTGGAAATGTAGAACAGCGCATAGCACACCACCATGGCCGCAGCGCCCAGCAGGGTTGGCAGCCAGTATTTGGAGAACAGGTCGACCACCGGCATTTTCACCCGCTCGTGGCGGGCAACGGCCTTGGCGAACACCGGGCTCTCTTCGAGCTTCAGGCGCACGTACAGGCCTACCAGTACCAGTGCGGCGCTGAGCAGGAACGGAATGCGCCAGCCCCACTCGCGGAACTGCTCGTCGCTGAGCACCAGGGCCAGGGTCAGGAACAGGCCGTTGGCCGCCAGGAAGCCGATTGACGGGCCCAACTGCGGGAACATGCCGAACCAGGCCCGCTTGCCTTCCGGGGCGTTTTCGGTAGCCAGCAGGGCCGCGCCACCCCATTCGCCGCCCAGGCCCAGGCCTTGGCCAAAACGCAGCAGGCAGAGAATGATCGGCGCCCACACGCCAATGCTGTCATAGCCTGGCAGCACGCCAATGGCGGTGGTGGATACGCCCATCAGCAGCAGCGAGGCGACCAGCGTGGATTTGCGACCGATACGGTCGCCAAAATGGCCGAACAACGCCGAGCCCAGTGGCCGGGCGAGAAAGGCGATACCGAAGGTGAGGAAGGCGGCCAGCATTTGCGCGGTGCCCGACCCGGACGGGAAGAACACCGGCCCGATCACCAGGGCTGCGGCGGTGGCGTAGACGTAGAAATCGTAGAACTCGATGGCGGTGCCGATGAAGCTGGCAGTGGCTACCCGCGCAGGCGAGTTGACTGGCGCGGCAGGCGCTTGGGCATAAGTGCTGCTTGTCATTGAGGAGGTCCCTGACAGTCTGGTCCGGCTCCATGGGCTTGGCCCGCGACGGCATGCCCTGCAAAAGGGCGGGTACGGTTAAGCGGGCGCCGGAGCGTTTTATTGTGTGCGCCCGACTGACGATAGCCCAAGGGGGTAGGGGCGGGGCGGGTACTGTTCGGGGGTGTTGACGCAGGACCGCAGGGCGTATCAGTGGAGCGGACTGGCCGTGGAGCGCCGGGTGCGGGTAGCGGGCGTGACGGCGGGGCTGGGTAAGCGTGACCCGAGTATAGCTATCGGGTCACGGTCCACACCAGTACCTTGCTGGCGCAATTGTCCTCTGTTTCAAGGATTTCCAGGCGATAGCGGCCTATTTTCAGGCAAACAGCGCTTTCCGGGATGCTTTCCAGCGCCTCGGTGACCAGCCCGTTGAGGGTTTTCGGCCCGCCGTCGCAGGGCAGGTGCCAGCTCAGGGTGCGGTTGATTTCGCGTAACGAAGCGGTGCCATCGATGACGAAGGTACCATCGGGTTGCGGGTGCACATGCGGGTTTTCCAGGCTTTGCTCGTCCTCGAACTCGCCTACGATCTCTTCGAGAATGTCTTCCAGGGTGACGATACCCAGTACTTCGCCGTACTCGTCCACCACCACGCCCAAGCGGCGTTGCTGCTTGTGGAAGTTCAACAACTGCATTTGCAGGGGCGTGCTTTCCGGTACGAAATAAGGTTCGTAGCAGGCGCTGTGCAGCGCTTCCAGGGTCAGCTCGGCCTTGGGCAGCAGGTGGCTGATCAGCTTGGTGTTGAGGATCGCTTCGACCTGGTTGATGTCGTTGTGGTAGACCGGCAGGCGGGTGTGGCGGCTGACGATCAGCTGCTCGACGATGCGTTCGATCGGCTCGTCGAGGTTGATGCCATCCACTTCGTTGCGCGGCACCAGGATGTCGTTGACGGTGATCTTGTCCAGCGACTGCAGGCCGTCGAGCAGACCCTGGCGAGGTGCTTCGTGCTGTTCATCCTCATCGAAGTCGTCGGCCTCCTGCGTGTGCAGGGCCACCGCCGTGGGCTGTGCCCGGAACGGGCGCAGAATCAGCTTGGCGGCGCCGTCCAGCAGGCAGGCCAGTGGCTGCAGCAGTGCAAGAGGCACTTTCAGAAGGCTGGCACCAAGGCTCACGAACGCCTGCGGGTTACGCCGGGCCAGGCGCCGCGGCAGGTACTCGGCAAACACCAGCAAGGTGAGGGTCGCGGCCAGGCCTGCCAGCCAGAAGCCGTGCTCGCCACTCTGGCGCTGGCCCACCAGGCAGGCCAGCCCCAGCACCAGCAGCTTGCCCAGGCTGGCGCACAGCACCAAGGCCTGGGCTGGCAGCACGGGATGGCCGTCTTCGCCGGCGCGCAGTGTGCCATTGAGCTGCAGGCGGGCAGCCTCCACGGCAGTGAACAGTGCTGACCACAAAAGGGCCAGTGCCAGAGTGCCGAATAGCGGTGCGTACGGCAGGGTGTCCATGGGCGGCCGTCAGATATGCAAGATGAATTCGCGAACCAGCTTGCTGCCGAAATAGGCCAGCATCAGCAGGCAGAAACCGCTCAGCGTCCAGCGGATGGCCATGTGGCCCCGCCAACCCAGGCGGGTGCGGCCCCACAGCAGCACGCTGAACACCACCCAGGCGACACAGGCCAGCAAGGTCTTGTGCGCCAGGTGCTGGGCGAACAGGTTGTCGAGGAACAGCCAGCCGGAGATCAGCGACAGCGACAGCAGGCACCAGCCGGCCCAGAGGAAGCCGAACAGCAGGCTTTCCATGGTTTGCAGTGGCGGGAAGTTGCGGATCAGCCCGGACGGGTGCTTGTTCTTCAGCTGGCGGTCCTGCAGCAGCAACAGCAGCGACTGGAACACCGCGATGGTGAACAGCCCGTAGGCCAGGATCGACAACAGGATGTGCGCAAGGATGCCGGGTTCTTCGTTGATCAGCGGTACCGTGCCGGGGGGGGCGAACTGGGCCAGCAGCGCGGTCACCGCACCCAGCGGGAACAGCAGCACCAGCAGGTTTTCCACGGGTATGCGCAGGCAGGCCAGCAGGGTCAGGGAGATGACCGCCACGGCGATCAGGCTGGCGGCGCTGAAGAAGTCCAGGCTCAGGCCCAGCGGGGTGATCAGCTGGAAGAACAGTGCACCGGCCTGGGCCAGGACCGCGATGGCACCCAGCAGGCCAAGCAGGCGCTTTTCGGCCTTGCGGCCCTGGGACAGGTATGAGCCCTGGTAGATGGCCGCCGCTATATATAGGCCGGCTGCGATCAGGTTGGGGATGAGGCTGGGTGAGGAGACCATAAGTCCTGGTTGGCGAGCCTTTAAAGAGACGGAGTTTGGCATAGATTCCGCTGATCAAGGAAGACTGAAGGCTTGTGTCGGGGCATTCGTGGGCACGCCCGCTCCCACAGGGATGGCGCAGGCCTGCAAGCAGTGAGGATCCTGTGGGAACGGGCGCGCCCGCGAAGAGGCCAGCACAGCCACCGAATATCTACCAAGGTGTGCGTCGCCGCTGCACTTCGCTATAATCGCCGCCTTGCTGTGCCCGGCGGGTGTGTGTTTCCCCCCTGGCACCTGACAAACCTCGGCTTTACTGGGCCTGAAAGGATCACCATGTTCGAAAACCTGACCGACCGCCTGTCACAGACGCTGCGCCATGTCACCGGCAAGGCCAAGCTGACCGAAGACAACATCAAGGACACGCTGCGCGAAGTGCGCATGGCGCTGCTCGAGGCCGACGTTGCCCTGCCGGTAGTCAAGGATTTCGTCAACAGCGTCAAGGATCGTGCGGTCGGGACCGAGGTGTCGCGCAGCCTGACTCCGGGCCAGGCATTCGTGAAGATCGTCCAGGCCGAGCTGGAAAGCCTGATGGGCGCGGCCAACGAAGACCTCGCACTGAACGCCGCCCCGCCTGCCGTCGTGCTGATGGCGGGCCTGCAGGGCGCGGGTAAGACCACCACCGCCGGCAAGCTGGCGCGCTTTCTTAAAGAGCGCAAGAAAAAGAGCGTGATGGTGGTGTCTGCCGACGTCTATCGTCCGGCGGCGATCAAGCAGTTGGAAACACTGGCCAACGATATCGGCGTCACCTTCTTCCCGTCCGATATCAGCCAGAAGCCGGTGGCCATCGCCGAAGCCGCCATCCGTGAAGCCAAGCTGAAGTTCATCGACGTGGTCATCGTCGACACCGCCGGCCGTCTGCACATCGACGCCGACATGATGGACGAGATCAAGGCGCTGCACGCTGCCGTCAAACCAATCGAGACGCTGTTCGTGGTCGACGCCATGACCGGCCAGGACGCTGCCAACACCGCCAAGGCCTTTGGCGAGGCGCTGCCGCTGACCGGTGTGGTGCTGACCAAGGTTGACGGTGACGCCCGTGGCGGTGCTGCACTGTCGGTACGTGCAATCACCGGCAAACCGATCAAGTTCATCGGTATGGGTGAGAAGACCGAGGCCCTCGAGCCGTTCCACCCCGACCGCGTCGCTTCGCGCATCCTCGGCATGGGCGACGTGCTCAGCCTGATCGAGCAGGCCGAGCAGACCATCGACAAGGCCAAGGCCGACAAGCTGGCCAAGAAGCTGAAGAAGGGCAAGGGCTTCGACCTCGAAGACTTCCGCGACCAGCTGCAGCAAATGAAGAACATGGGCGGCCTCGGCGGCCTGATGGACAAGCTGCCAAGCATCGGCGGGGTCAACCTGTCGCAAATGGGCAATGCCCAGGGCGCGGCCGAAAAGCAGTTCAAGCAGATGGAAGCGATCATCAACTCCATGACCCCGGCCGAGCGCCGCGACCCTGACCTGATCAGCGGTTCGCGCAAGCGCCGTATTGCGTTGGGTTCCGGTACCCAGGTGCAGGACATCGGCCGGCTGATCAAGCAGCACAAGCAGATGCAGAAGATGATGAAGAAGTTCTCTGCCAAAGGCGGCATGGCCAAGATGATGCGCGGCCTCGGTGGGATGCTGCCAGGTGGCGGCATGCCAAAGCTGTAACCCCTGATCCGGGTGCCTGCCTTTTGTCGGGCAGGCGCCCAGAACCCCCGCTGTAGCGGGGCAACAGCCGCGAATTTCGCGGCGCAACCGGCAAATCTGGACGGCAGGGCGAGGCCTTGCCGAAAAAGTCATTTGCAAATGTCCGTGTATTCCCCGAGAATATGCGGCCTTTTGGGCACCCGTGTGCCTATTTGGCATTCAGATTTGCAGTACCAGCTGCTGTATCAACTGCAGCACCGACTATAGGAACGATGTTCACATGGTAACCATTCGTCTGGCCCGTGGCGGCTCGAAAAAGCGCCCATTCTACCACCTGACCGTGACCAACTCGCGTAACGCCCGTGACGGCCGTTTCGTTGAGCGCGTAGGTTTCTTCAACCCAATCGCTGCTGGCGCCGAAGTTAAGCTGTCGGTCAATCAAGAGCGCGTCACCTACTGGCTGAGCCAGGGTGCACAGCCGTCTGAGCGTGTTGCTCAGCTGCTGAAGGAAGCTGCCAAGGCCGCTGCCTGAATAGTATGAACGCGACGCCAGAAAAGGCTGACGACCTCATCGTCGTTGGCAAGATTTTTTCGGTTCACGGCGTTCGCGGCGAGGTGAAGGTGTATTCCTTTACCGATCCGATTGAAAACCTGTTGGATTATCCACGCTGGACGCTTCGGCACGAAGGCAAGGTAAAGCAGGTCGAGCTGGTCAGCGGTCGTGGCTCCCAAAAGGGCCTGGTCGTGAAGCTGAAAGGTCTCGACGATCGCGATGAAGCCCGTCTTCTGAGCGGTTACGAAATCTGCATCCCGCGGAGCCTTTTGCCCAACTTGGCTGCCGACGAGTACTACTGGTACCAGTTGGTAGGTCTGAAGGTCATCAACCAGGACGAACAACTGTTCGGCAAGGTCGATCACCTGTTGGAGACCGGTGCGAACGATGTAATGGTGGTCAAGCCCTGCGCAGGCAGCCTGGATGATCGCGAGCGTCTGTTGCCCTATACGGAGCAATGTGTGCTGGCAATCGACCTCGAAGCAGGCGTGATGCGGGTCGAATGGGACGCGGACTTCTAAACGATGGGTAACCTTCGCGTAGACGTCATCACGTTGTTCCCCGAGATGTTCTCGGCCATCACGGAGTACGGCATTACCAGCCGCGCGGTGAAACAAGGGTTGCTTCAGGTGACTTGCTGGAACCCGCGGGACTACACCACAGATCGTCACCACACGGTAGATGATCGGCCGTTTGGCGGTGGTCCGGGCATGGTGATGAAAATCAAGCCTCTGGAAGACGCCCTGGTTAGCGCCAGGCAGGCGACCGGAGCAGCGGCGAAGGTGATCTACCTTTCGCCACAAGGCCGCAAGCTGACTCAGCAGGCGGTCAAAGGCCTGGCCGAACAGGAATCGTTGATCCTGATCGCCGGTCGTTATGAAGGCATCGACGAGCGCTTTATCGAGGCTCATGTCGATGAGGAGTGGTCGATTGGCGACTATGTGCTTTCCGGTGGCGAGCTGCCGGCCATGGTACTGATCGATGCGGTTACGCGACTGCTGCCCGGAGCTTTAGGGCATGTGGACTCGGCGGAAGAAGATTCCTTCACCGACGGTCTGCTCGATTGCCCGCACTACACCCGGCCTGAGGTGTATGCGGATCAGCGTGTTCCCGACGTGTTGCTAAGTGGCAACCATGCACATATCCGGCGTTGGAGGATGAAGCAGTCCCTTGGTAGGACCTTCGAACGACGCGCCGATCTTCTGGAAAGTCGCTCGCTTTCTGGAGAAGAGAAGAAGCTGCTCGAGGAATATCTCCGCGAGCGGGACGATAGTTAAACGTATCGATGGTGGATCGCGTATCCATCTTAGGAGCACAGCATGACCAACAAGATCATCCAGCAGCTCGAAGCCGAGCAGATGAGCAAGGAAATCCCAACCTTCGCACCAGGCGACACCGTTGTCGTTCAGGTTAAAGTGAAGGAAGGTGAGCGTTCCCGTCTGCAGGCGTTCGAAGGCGTCGTTATCGCCAAGCGTAACCGCGGTCTGAACAGCGCCTTCACCGTGCGCAAGATCTCCAGCGGCGTTGGCGTAGAGCGTACCTTCCAGACCTACAGCCCGCAAATCGACAGCCTGGCCGTGAAACGTCGTGGTGACGTGCGTAAAGCCAAGCTGTACTACCTGCGCGACCTGTCCGGCAAAGCCGCTCGCATCAAGGAAAAACTGTCCTGAGTGCAGTTTGCCCGGTGGCCGAGGCCGCCTAGCGAGAAAAAAGCAGCCTTCGGGCTGCTTTTTTGCGTTTTGAAACCCCGAAAATGTGATTGCCATGACGACCCGAGACCAGGAAATCCAGCGCCGCACCGAACTGTCGGTTACCCGCGTGACCAAGGCGGTGTTCCCCAATACCACCAACCACCACAACACCCTGTTCGGCGGCACCGCCCTGGCCTGGATGGACGAAGTGTCGTTCATCGCTGCCACGCGTTTCTGCCGCCTGCCGCTGGTGACCGTGTCTACCGACCGTATCGATTTCAAGCACCCGATTCCGGCGGGCTCGATCGTCGAGCTGGTGGGTACGGTGATCAAGGTCGGCAATACCAGCTTGCAGGTGCAGGTGGATGTGTTTGTCGAGAACATGTACCTGGATGGCCGTGATCGGGCAATCCATGGGGTGTTCAGCTTCGTCGCCATTGACGAGGACAAGCGCCCGGTGCCCGTGCTGCCAGGCACCTGAGCATTACGGTTGCGCTGCTGGCTCGATCAATGCCACCAAGGTCCAGCCCGGTTGTGGCTGCAACGGGTTATCAGGGCTGGCTACATGGACCCAGCCATGGCCATCGCGCGCGAACAGCAAGTTTGCCCGTTCGCCATGCAGTGCCTGGTAGGCATCCCAGCCAAAGCCTTCGGTCAGGTTGGTGCTATACAGCTCGGCGCCTTGATGCAGACGGTTGGCCAGTTGCAGATAGGTCATCGGCTTGGCCCCCAATAGATGCCCGCGGTGCTCTTCGGCCGCCCGGTGCTTGTCGCTACGTTGTTTCTCCAGGCCACTGGCTAGCACGAACAGCCGGCTGTGGCCGAAATCATGACGGAACCTGGCGCAGGCCAGGGCATTGATTTCGCCGGCGGGAGAGAGGCCCAGCAAGTGCCCGAGGCCGACCAGGTCCAGATGGGCGTCGGCATGCTGCGAGGCCGGGTTGCCAAAGTAGGTCGTGAGCCCGTCCATGCGTGCGGCGCGGATGTTTTCCCAGCTGGAGTCCGTCAGCAAAACCCGGCAGCCCAATTGTTGAAGGGCTTTGGCGATGGCCCGGGCCGGTTCGTTGGCACCGACGATGAGAAACCCGCTGGGTGCCGGTTCGGCGACCTTGAGCAAGCGTGCCAGCGGCCTGGCCGTGGCGCTTTGCAGTACCACCGTGCCAATGATTACCGCGAAGGTCAACGGTACCAGCAGCAAGGCATCCTGGTGGCCGGCCTGGTGCAGGCGGATGGCAAAAATAGCGGAAACGGCCGCGGCAACGATGCCGCGCGGCGCAATCCAGGCCAGCAGCGCGCGCTCCCGCCAGTTGAGTGTCGAGCCCAGTGTGGCCAGCCAAACGTTGAGCGGGCGTGCCAGCAGCTGGATCACCAGCAGCAATGCCAGCACAGCAGGGCCAAGGCCCAGCAGGGCATGCAGATCAAGGCGTGCAGCCAGCAGAATGAACAGGCCGGAAATCAGCAGGACACTGAGGTTTTCCTTGAAGTGCAGGATCTGCCGCACATCAACCCCGCGCATGTTGGCCAGCCACATGCCCATCACGGTCACCGCCAGCAGCCCGGACTCGTGCACGATCTGGTTGGCGGCGATGAAAATGCCCAGTACCGCCGCCAGTGACGCGAGGTTGTGCAGATATTCTGGTAGCCACTGTTCGCGCATGATTTGCCCCAGTACCCAGCCCCCTGCTGCGCCCAGGGCGGTACCGCAGAAGATCACACCGGCAAAAGTGATAAGGCTCTGGCTCAGGCCGTTACCCTCGGCGCTGGCGATGATGAAGCTGTATACCACCACGGCGAGCAGCGCGCCGATGGGGTCGATCATGATCCCTTCCCAGCGCAGGATGTTCGCGATCGCAGACTTTGGCCGCACCACGCGCAGCATCGGCACGATCACCGTCGGGCCGGTCACCAGCGTCAGGGTGCCGAAAAGAATCGCCAGCGGCCAGTCGAACCCGAGCAGCCAGTGGGTTGCCAGTGCAATCACCAGCCAGGTGACCAGTGCACCCACCGTGACCAGGCGATGCACCACGCTGCCGATCTCGCGCCACTGCGACAGGTGCAGGGTCAGGCTGCCTTCGAACAGGATCAGCGCCACCGCCAGCGACACCAGCGGCATCAGCAATGGGCCGAACAGCGCCTCGGGGTCGAGCCATCCCAGCGCTGGGCCGGCAAGGATCCCGGCCAACAACAGAAACAGAATCGCCGGCAGCTTCAGGCGCCAGGCCAGCCACTGGCAGGCGAGCGCCGCTGCGCCGATGCCGCCCACACTCAGAAGGATCTGCTGTTCGCTCATGCGGGCTCCCTATGCCGACGTTGTTATGAAAGACTAAGCGCCATTTCGTCGTTTGCCACCGAGATTTCATGCCCGCCCTCGACCACCCCCTGATCGACCAGTTCCTTGACGCCCTATGGCTGGAAAAAGGCCTGTCCGACAACACCCGCGTGTCCTACCGCAGCGACCTGGCCCTGTTCAATGGCTGGCTGCAGGAGCATTCGGTATCGCTGCCGGACGCCGGCCGCGACCTGATCCTCGATCACCTGGCCTGGCGCCTGGATCAGGGCTACAAGCCACGTTCCACGGCGCGTTTCCTCTCCGGTCTGCGCGGCTTTTTCCGTTACCTGCTGCGGGAAAAGCTGGTGGCCATCGACCCGACCCTGCAGGTCGACATGCCGCAATTGGGCAAGCCGCTACCCAAGTCGCTGTCCGAAGCCGATGTCGAAGCCCTGTTGCAGGCTCCGGACCTGGGCGAAGCCATTGGCCAACGCGACCGTGCCATGCTCGAAGTGCTCTACGCGTGCGGCCTTCGGGTTACCGAACTGGTCAGCCTGACCCTCGACCAGGTCAACCTGCGCCAGGGTGTGCTGCGGGTGATGGGCAAGGGCAGCAAGGAACGCCTGGTGCCCATGGGTGAAGAGGCGGTGGTGTGGTTGGAGCGCTACCAGCGCGATGGTCGCGCCGAACTGCTCAATGGCCGTCCCAGCGACGTGCTGTTCCCCAGTCAGCGCGGCGAGCAGATGACGCGCCAGACCTTCTGGCACCGTATCAAACACCACGCACGGGTTGCCGGCATCGACAAGCCGCTGTCGCCGCACACCCTGCGTCATGCCTTTGCCACCCACCTGCTCAACCACGGTGCCGACTTGCGGGTGGTGCAGATGCTGCTGGGCCACAGTGACCTGTCGACCACGCAGATCTATACCCACGTCGCCAAGGCCCGCCTGCAGCAGTTGCACGCCCAGCACCACCCGCGTGGATGAATGTTTTTCATGTTCCGCCGACCGGTCCTTGCGACCCCCTTCACGGGCAGCGTGATGTGGTAGGCTTGGGCGGTTTGCACCAAGGGCCGCACGGTCACCGCGTATTTTCCGCAGGTGGCGCCCTCCGGCCCCTGTCCGCCTTCAGGAGTTCCCATGCGCGTGACCCAGTTTTTCGCCGCCGCCGCGTTGGCGCTGGCCAGTACCTTTGCCGTTGCCGCGGCAACCGATAGCAACGCCGGTGCCGAGCAGGCCATCCGTAAATCGTTGCAGAACCTCGAACTGGAAGTGCCTGTGGAAAGCGTGGCCAGCAGCCCGCTCAACGGCCTCTATGAAGTCAAGCTGCAGGGCGGCCGCGTGCTGTACGCCAGCGCTGACGGCCAGTTCGTGATGCAGGGCTATCTGTTCCAGATCCAGGACGGCAAGCCGGTCAACCTCACCGAAAAAACCGAACGCCAAGGTATCGCCAAGCTCATCAACGGCATTCCAGCCGGCGAGATGGTGGTTTATCCTGCCAAAGGCGAGACCAAGTCGCACATCACCGTGTTCACCGACACTACCTGCCCGTACTGCCACAAGCTGCACGCCGAAGTGCCCGAGTTGAACCGTCGCGGTATCGAAGTGCGCTATGTCGCCTTCCCGCGCCAGGGCCTCGGTTCGTCGGGTGACCAGCAGTTGCAGGCGGTGTGGTGCTCCAGCGACCGCCGCGGGGCGATGGACAAAATGGTCGAAGGTGAAGAAATCAAGGCCGCCAAGTGCAGCAACCCGGTCAGCAAGCAGTTCCAGCTGGGTCAGTCGATCGGGGTCAACGGCACGCCGGCCATTGTTCTTGAAAGCGGCCAGGTCATTCCGGGCTACCAGCCGGCACCGCAGGTCGCCAAGCTGGCACTTGCCAAGTAATCCAGTTCAGTACGCCGTCGTCATGGGGTGACGGCAAGTTTCACGGTCGGCAAACGTGTCGGCCGTTCAATGGGGAGTTCACAGTGAAACCGGTCAAAGTAGGCATCTGTGGGTTGGGGACCGTCGGTGGCGGAACCTTCAATGTACTTCAGCGCAACGCCGAGGAGATTGCCCGCCGTGCCGGGCGCGGTATTGAAGTGGCACAGATCGCCATGCGCTCGCAGAACCCGAACTGCCAGATTACCGGTACCCCCATTACCGCTGACGTGTTCGAAGTTGCAAGCAACCCGGAGATCGACATTGTCATCGAGCTGATCGGTGGCTATACCATCGCCCGCGACCTGGTGCTGAAGGCCATCGAAAACGGCAAGCACGTGGTCACCGCCAACAAGGCGCTGATTGCCGTGCACGGCAACGAAATCTTCGCCAAAGCCCGCGAGAAGGGCGTGATTGTCGCGTTCGAGGCGGCCGTAGCCGGTGGCATCCCGGTGATCAAGGCCATCCGCGAAGGCCTGTCGGCCAACCGCATCAACTGGCTGGCTGGCATCATCAACGGCACCGGCAACTTCATCCTCACCGAAATGCGTGAGAAGGGCCGTGCCTTCCCGGACGTGCTGGCTGAAGCCCAGGCGCTGGGCTACGCCGAAGCCGACCCGACCTTCGACGTAGAAGGCATCGACGCTGCGCACAAGCTGACGATCCTGGCGTCCATCGCGTTCGGTATCCCGCTGCAGTTCGACAAGGCCTACACCGAAGGTATCACCCAGCTGACAACGGCAGACGTGAACTACGCCGAGGCCTTGGGCTACCGCATCAAGCACCTGGGTGTGGCGCGTCGCACCGCCGAAGGTATCGAGCTGCGCGTGCACCCGACGCTGATCCCGGCCGACCGCCTGATCGCCAACGTCAACGGTGTGATGAACGCTGTCATGGTCAACGGTGATGCTGCCGGCTCCACCCTGTACTACGGTGCTGGCGCGGGTATGGAGCCTACCGCTTCGTCAGTGGTCGGCGACCTGGTCGACGTGGTCCGTGCCATGACCTCCGACCCGGAAAACCGTGTGCCGCACCTGGCCTTCCAGCCAGACTCGCTGTCGGCCCACCCGATCCTGCCGATCGAAGCCTGCGAAAGCGCCTACTACCTGCGCATCCAGGCCAAGGATCACCCGGGCGTACTGGCCCAGGTCGCCAGCATCCTCTCGGAGCGCGGTATCAACATCGAGTCGATCATGCAGAAGGAAGCCGAGGAACAGGACGGCCTGGTGCCAATGATCCTGGTGACCCATGGCGTGGTCGAGCAGCGAATCAATGACGCCATCGTCGCCCTGGAAGCCCTGCAAGACGTGGTCGGCAAGGTTGTGCGCATTCGCGTCGAGCAGCTCAACTAACAAATATTGCCGACGGGCCGCCCGCGCGGCCCCGGCCCCAGCATCGAAGGTTTGCACCCATGCGCTATATCAGTACCCGCGGCCAGGCACCGGCCCTGAATTTCGAAGACGTGCTGCTGGCTGGCCTGGCCAGCGACGGCGGCCTCTACGTGCCGGAAAACCTGCCCCGCTTCACCCAGGAAGAAATCGCCTCGTGGGCCGGCTTGCCCTACCACGAGCTGGCCTTCCGCGTGATGCGCCCGTTCGTCGAAGGCAGCATCGCCGACGCCGACTTCAAGAAGATCCTCGAAGAAACCTACGGCGAGTTCGCCCACGCTGCGGTCGCCCCGTTGCGTCAGCTGAACAGCAACGAGTGGGTGCTGGAGCTGTTCCACGGCCCGACCCTGGCGTTCAAGGACTTTGCCCTGCAGTTGCTCGGCCGCCTGCTTGACCATGTGCTGGCCAAGCGCAACGAGCGCGTGGTCATCATCGGTGCCACCAGCGGTGATACCGGTTCTGCCGCGATCGAAGGCTGCCGCCGTTGCGACAACGTCGACATCTTCATCCTGCACCCGCACCAGCGTGTGTCGGAAGTGCAGCGCCGCCAGATGACTACCATCTTTGGCGACAACATCCACAACATCGCCATCGAAGGCAACTTCGATGACTGCCAGGAAATGGTCAAGGCCAGTTTCGCCGACCAGTCGTTCCTCAAGGGCACCCGCCTGGTCGCCGTCAACTCGATCAACTGGGCGCGGATCATGGCCCAGATCGTCTACTACTTCCATGCAGCCCTGCAGCTGGGTGGCCCGGCGCGCTCGGTGGCGTTCTCGGTACCGACCGGCAACTTCGGCGACATCTTCGCCGGCTACCTGGCGCGCAACATGGGCCTGCCGGTCAGCCAATTGATCGTCGCCACCAACCGCAACGACATCCTGCACCGCTTCATGAGCGGCAACCAGTACGTCAAGGAAACCCTGCACGCGACCCTGTCGCCGTCGATGGACATCATGGTCTCGTCCAACTTCGAGCGCCTGCTGTTCGACCTGCATGGCCGCAACGGTGGTGCGATTGCCGAGCTGATGGCCAACTTCAAGCAAGGTGGCGGCTTCAGCGTCGAGCAAGACCGCTGGACCGAAGCCCGCAAACTGTTCGACTCGCTGGCTGTCAGCGACGAGCAAACCTGCGAGACCATCGCAGAAGTGTTCGCCGCCACCGGTGAAGTGCTCGACCCGCATACCGCAATCGGCGTCAAGGCTGCCCGCGAGTGCCGCCGTAGCCTGGACACGCCAATGGTGGTGCTGGGTACCGCGCACCCGGTCAAGTTCCCGGAAGCGGTGGAGAAGGCCGGTGTGGGCAAGGCGCTGGAGCTACCCGCGCACCTCAGCGACCTGTTCAGCCGTGAAGAGCGTTGCACTGTACTGGCCAACGACCTGAAGGCTGTACAGGGCTTTGTCAGCCAGCACGGCAACCGCGGCAAGCCGCTGTAATTGCATGGCGTTTGGGGCTGCAGAGCAGCCCCAACGTCTCAGCCTTTTCTCTCAGGTCTATCAGAAACATCCTATTCGGTCCGCCGAGCACCCCGCATAAATTAGCCGGTCCTCCCAACAGGAGCGGCTCATGCACCAGCCCTATGTGTTGATCCACCAGGCTCGCCCGTCCCACCAGATCCTCTTGCACCAGGCGCTTAACGGCCAAGGCGTCTTCAACGTGCGCATCAGCGAGAGCATCGCTGACCTCGACGCCTGCCTCTGTGCTGAGCGTCGCCCCGACCTGCTGATCCTCGACCACGCCATGCCAGCCCGGGCCGGCCTTGCTCTGTTCGCCCAGCCGCAGCGAGCGCGCGCATTGCTGTTCGTCGGCCAGCCTGCCCCAACGCGTCAAAACCTTGCCCAAGAGGCCAGGAAGCGCGGCATGTGGGTGCTCGACGAGTTGCCCTGGCCGCTGTCGATGCCACGCCTGCAGCAGGCCTTGCAAACACTGCAGGTGCGCCCAGGGAGGCGTATTCAAACTGTCATGCCAGCCCCGCATGCTCACTGAAGCGGGCGCGGTTTGACGAACTTTCTGCGGCGCCTGCTGGTCAGTTACTTTAGGTCCCACCACGCAGCGAGTGATCCGGATGGAAAGAATCTGCAGCCTGCTCAACGAAGCCCTGACGCCCTATCAGACCCACCTCGGCATCGCCGATCCCAGTGGTAATCGCCAACTGACCGTTCACGACCCTCTCTCAGGTATTACCTTGCGGCGCACGGTTAGCGAGCGCCAATTGCAGGAGCAACGCCTGCTGATCGACCTCGTGGACGGCCTGCACCGAGACCTGCAGATAGCTGAGGGGCGGTTGCAGCCGTGTGTCATCGCAGCATTGCAGCATCGCCAGCAACCGCAGGGAACCTTTGCCTGAGTGGTTTATCAGACAGTGTAAGGGCAGCCAGCCAGTGCTTTGCTCCGGCGCTGGCAAGGCTGCCACGGGAAGTCCTCAAGGGCTTTCGCTTGGCCCCGGGCGTCTTCCCCAGCGCCTGGGGTTTCTTTTTCTGGGCAGGCACGTATCCCGCGGCTGCTCCTGCAATGACGGTGCAGACCGGTTGGGCTTAATTGTCCTCAAAGAAACGCCGGCTTTCCTCCAGATAGTCCTCCCGCAATGCCAGGTCCAGCCAGCGGGCATACAACCCTGGCAACACATCCCGGCGCAGGGTGGGCAGCAACTGGTCGATGTGGGCAACTGCCGCACGCCCCAATTCGCTGTCTGAACACCCCACATGCAGAAACTGGTAGCGATTCACGCCCTGCACAGTATGAAACTGGTAGTCAGCCAGTGACCCGCCTTGTTGTTGGATCAGGTAGCGCACTTCAGGCCAGTAGCCGAGCACCAGGCGCAGGCGCCCCAACTGCTGCATCTGCAGCAGGTTGGCGGTGGCCTCGTTGCCGTAGTGGCGGCTGAGCGCGCTGTCGGGTAACTGGCGCAAGATGCTGTCAATCTGCGTGCCGTAGCTGCGTTCCGCGACAATCCCAAGCTTTAGCGGGGCCTTGCTCAGCAGGCCATGCAAGTCCACCTGCTGGCCGTCGAGGTAGGGTGCCACCAGCGCCTGGTTTTCCTTGCGCAACACCAGGCCGCCGCTGAGCACGCCCAGCGATGGAACAGAAAAATGCACATATTTGGCCCGTTCCGGTGTCCACAGCAGGGTTGGGTCGCAGGTGAAGGTGTCACGGTCTTGCAGCATCTGCAGGCTGCGGGCGCGGTTGACCCGCACGATGCTGTGTTCGTACTCGGGCATTTGCCTTATCAGCAGCGGTAACAACTGGTCGATGACCCCCCGGCCTTCTTCCGGGCCATCAAAAATGGTGAACGGTGGCAGGTCGCGCACCAGCCAGAAGAGGTGCTCCTTGGCGCTTGCTGGCTGCAACAGCAACGCAGGCAATAGCCCGCAGAGCAGGAGCAGATGGCGTAGGCAGCGGGGCGCGCACATGGAGCCGGTCAGCGCCAGGATCAGACCGTGCCCGCTGCGCGCAGGCTGGCGATGGCCGCTGCGTCGTAGCCCAGGCTGCCGAGCAGCGCCTCGGTATGCTCGCCCAAGGCCGGGCCGACCCATTCGCTAGAGCCGGGAGTCTCCGACAGCTTGGGCACGATGCCGGGCATGTGGAATGGCTTGCCATCCGGCAGCTTGGCCTGCAGGAACATCTCGCGTGCCAGGTACTGGGGGTCGTTGAACATGTCTTCGGCCGAATAGATACGGCTGGCCGGCACTTCGGCAGTGGTCAGCACCTGCATCAGTTGCTCCAGTGGCAGGCTGTTGGCCCAGCGGTCGATCACCCCATACAGCTCGTCACGACGCAGGTCGCGGCCGTCGTTGCTGGCCAGGGTCGGGTCGTTGGCGAGGTCATCGCGACCGATGGCCTGCATGAAGCGCTTGAAGATCGCATCACCGTTGGCGCCGATCTGTACATGCTTGCCGTCGGCGCTTGTGTGGATGGAGGAGGGCGTGATGCCTGGCATGATGTTGCCGGTGCGTTCGCGGATGAAACCGAACACATCGAATTCCGGGACCATGCTCTCCATCATGGCAAAGATCGCCTCGTACAGGGCCACGTCCACCACCTGGCCCTGGCCGCCATTGACTTCCCGGTGGCGCAGCGCCATCAGCGCGCCGATCACCCCCCACAGGGCGGCAATCGAGTCACCGATGGAAATCCCGGTGCGCACCGGCGGGCGGTCATCGAAACCGGTGATGTAGCGCAGGCCGCCCATCGACTCGCCTACGGCACCGAAGCCTGGCTGGTCTTTCATCGGCCCGGTCTGGCCAAAGCCCGACAGGCGCACCATCACCAGACGCGGGTTCAGCGCATGCAGCACATCCCACCCCAAACCGAGTTTTTCCAGCACGCCCGGGCGAAAGTTTTCGATCAGGATGTCGGCCTCGGCCAGCAGGCGCTTGAGGATATCGCGGCCCTCGGGGTGCTTGAGGTTAAGGGTGAGCGACTGCTTGTTGCGGGCCTGCACGAACCACCACAGCGAGGTGCCCTCGTACAGCTTGCGCCACTTGCGCAGCGGGTCGCCGCCATCGGGGGATTCGACCTTGACCACTTCGGCGCCGAATTCGGCACAGATACGCGAGGCGAACGGCCCTGCGATCAGGGTACCGAGTTCGACAACTTTAAGGCCGGCGAGGGGTTTGCTGGGCGTCGACATGGGGTGTCCGTGGCAGTTGGGCAGAGCCGTGGTTTTATCACACGTCGGTTTCGCCGGGTACTGCTGCGGGGCATGGAGGGTGCGGATGGGTTAGACTGTGCCACTTTCTTTTGCACGAAGCCCGTCGACCATGGCCCAGCCGTCCACCACCTACAAGTTCGAATTGAATCTCACCGACCTTGATCGCAACGTCTACGAAAGCGTCAAACAGACTATCGCTCGGCACCCTTCGGAAACCGAAGAGCGCATGGCCGTTCGTTTGTTGGCGTACGCGCTCTGGTACAACGAGAACTTGTCGTTTGGCCGCGGCCTGTCGGATGTCGATGAGCCAGCGTTGTGGGAAAAGAGCCTGGACGATCGCGTGCTGCACTGGATTGAAGTTGGCCAGCCCGATGCCGATCGCCTGACCTGGTGCTCGCGTCGTACCGAACGCACCAGCTTGCTGGCTTACGGCAGCCTGCGAGTGTGGGAGGGTAAAGTGGTGAGCGCGGTCAAGAACCTGAAAAACCTGAGCATTGCCGCTGTGCCGCAAGAGGTGCTGGAAACCCTGGCGACCGACATGCCGCGTAGCATCAAGTGGGACGTGATGATCAGTGAAGGCACGGTATTCGTGACTGACGACCGTGGCCAGCATGAAGTACAACTGCAGTGGCTGCTCGGTGAGCGTGGTTGAAGCAACCCATGCGTATCGAACCTCGCCCGCTGCCGCCGACCCTGCCATTTCTGGGTAACCTGCCACCCTTGCTGACCCGCCTTTACGCCGCGCGCGGCGTGCAGAGCGAAGCCGAGCTGGACAAAAGCCTGGCACGCCTGCTGCCGTACCAGCAGCTCAAGGGCATCGAGGCCGGTGTGGACCTGCTGGTCGAAGCCATCGACCAGCGCCAGCGCATCCTCATCGTCGGCGACTTCGATGCCGACGGTGCCACCGCCAGCACCGTCGGGGTGCTGGGCCTGCGCCTGCTGGGTGCGGCCCATGTCGATTACCTGGTACCCAACCGCTTCGAGTATGGCTACGGCCTGACCCCGGAAATCGTCGAGGTGGCGCTGCAGCGCCAGCCGCAGTTGCTGATTACCGTGGACAACGGCATTTCCAGTGTTGATGGGGTGGCAGCCGCCAAGGCCGCCGGGCTCAAGGTGCTGGTCACCGACCACCACCTGCCGGGCGAGCAGTTGCCCGATGCCGATGCCATCATCAACCCCAACCAGCCGGGCTGCAGCTTTCCGAGCAAGTCGCTGGCCGGGGTAGGGGTGATCTTCTATGTGTTGATGGCCCTGCGCGCTCGCTTGCGCAGCCTTGGGCGCTACGAGGCGCAGCCACAGCCGAACATTGGCGAACTGCTCGATCTGGTGGCGCTGGGCAGTGTTGCTGACGTGGTGCCGCTGGATGCCAACAACCGCATCCTGGTGCACCAAGGCCTCGAGCGCATCCGCGCCGGCCGAGCCCGACCGGGGCTGAAGGCCATTCTCGAAGTGGCCCGCCGTGATCACCGGCGCATCACCTCGACCGACCTCGGTTTCATCCTCGGCCCGCGGTTGAACGCCGCAGGGCGGCTGGACGACATGAGCCTGGGTATCGAATGCCTGCTGTGCGAAGACGCGGCGCTGGCCCAGGACATGGCCCAGCAACTGGACGACCTGAACCAGGACCGCAAGTCCATCGAGCAGGGCATGCAGCGCGAGGCCCTGGCCCAGCTCAAGGACCTGCCGGTCGAGTCGATGCCGTATGGGTTGTGCCTGTTCGATGCCGACTGGCACCAGGGCGTGATCGGTATTCTGGCTTCGCGCTTGAAGGAGCGTTACCACCGGCCGACCATCGCCTTCGCCGATGCTGGTGATGGCATGCTCAAAGGCTCGGCGCGTTCGGTGCCGGGCTTCCATATTCGCGATGCGCTGGATGCCGTGGCGGCGCGCCATCCGCAGTTGATCAGCAAGTTCGGCGGCCACGCCATGGCGGCAGGGTTATCGTTGCCCGAGGCCAATTTCCCGGCATTTGCCGAGGCGTTCGATGAAGAGGTGCGGCGTCAACTGCGCGAAGAAGACCTGACCGGCCGGCTGTTATCCGACGGTAGCCTGGCGGTCGAGGAATTCCACCTCGACCTGGCCAAGGCCCTGCGCCACGCCGGGCCTTGGGGCCAGCACTTCCCGGAGCCGCTGTTCCATGGCGTGTTCCAGTTGGTGGAGCAGCGTGTGGTTGGCGAACGGCACCTGAAAGTGGTGCTCAAGAGCGAATGTGGCTCGGTGCGGCTGGATGGCATTGCCTTCGGCATTGACCGCGAAGTGTGGCCAAACCCGACGGTGCGCTGGGTGGAGTTGGCGTACAAGCTGGATGTGAACGAGTTTCGCGGTAATGAGAGTGTGCAGTTGATGATTGCGCATATGGAGCCGCGCTGACTGCAAATAGGGGGCTGCTTTGCAGACTATCGCCGGCAAGCCAGCTCCCACCTCGACCGCATTGACTTCAAGTCATGCACGCTCCCACACATACAACTGTTAGTGGCGGATCTCGGATTGCCTTTTGCACTTCCGGATCTGCCAGTGCATGACGCCTGCTGCGACGAACGAAGCCAGGCTCAGCAGTGAGAAGAACACAATCCCCTCGACTGCTTCCCGGTTGTAAGTCTCTATCACATACTTCTTGATTGCTTGATCGTACAGAATTTCATCGCTGGTCGATAATTGTCTGACGATTGAGCCGGCTAAAGCATCTTCGACATCTGCAAACAGGGGCGTCGCCTTGCTAAGGTTGGCGGCGTCGAAGCGGGCTTTTTCTGCATAAACCCATGTTTTGATCAGATGGCCGCTTGGTTCGGTGTAAGTAATGCCAAAACTGTAGATCGACTTGTCATGCTCCCAAAGTTCGGGTTTTGATGTAAGAGTGGCTGGAACGCGTACCCAGGGAGCTGTTACTGGTTGTGTGCTGCTGTTCCAGTTCGTTAGGTAGATCGGAATAAAACATAAGAAAATGAAGCCGATAAGTAGCATGGATGTCATTCGCTTATGGGGTTCCAAAGCCTGCATGATTTCGATCCAGGCACGCCAAGTTAACATCAGCAAATCCCTCCTAGGAATGAAGCCTTCTAACGATATTTGTCTTGCTGTGGGGCAGAGCAACAAGCGTACTTGTCCTGGCCGCCACCTATGACGGTGGTGATTGATGGACGAGGACCTGCGGGCGGTTGTCCATTAATGCTGTCAATTCCCACGGTGATCGTAGCGCCGTCACTAGTAGATGGCGGCGGCTGAATGGGTGGGTTCACACCGCCATAAATAACTGGTTGCCCCCAGTTGTTCACTTGAAATAGCTCTAATCTTCTTGTGCCTAGCTGGATCTCCAACGTATCGGGGTGCCATGTGACTACCTGGATTAATCCGCCGAAGTGATTATTTATAGTCTCTGGATTGGTAATTGATAAGTTTGGGGCTAATATAGGCTTTGGTGCTTCGCTGGATATGTCGTGTGTTTTTAAGCTGTTCATAATTGGCGCTATGGCCGTTGCGATATTTTTAGCTAATTCTGAATTATATGTGCCTAGTAAGCTGGCGCCCAGCGCGACAGCAGTGAATACACCAGCGGTATAAGGGGCCGCCGCCAGGAGTGCAAACCCCGCCACCACACCAGCTACGTTGCCTACTAAACTGATGTAATCACCTTCTTTTGGCTCTTTTCCTTCCTTGGATTCAGCAACGATTTTCAAAAATGTCACCGTACCCGCGAGAGTATTGGTAACGATATTCAAAAACGGCACTGCTCCCGCAGTCATTTGCGTAACAGACAGCACGGAGGCAATGGCACTGGCGGTCTGCGCAGTCTGCACAACTAGCGAAAAGCCTTGACTGTCAGTGGTGAACTGGTCATGCACCGCAGCAGCCGCGCCTGCTTGGAATCCAGGTTTTCCAACCCTATCAACCATGGCCACAAATATTTCGACCCGTTTAGTCATATTTTGAAATCCTTGTTTATTGTCTTGAACGCAATAGTGAGGCGCAGACGGTCGCAGTCTATGGTTGGTGAGTTAGCTCGGTGTGGAATTTCACCGTCGAAGATTGCGATACGCCTTGGTTTGGGTAGTGCCGCAGCGATAACGTCAGTCTTGGCGTCATTGCAGAATAAAAGCTCACCTCCCCATGTCGTTGCCCAGTAGTCGTTACAGAAAAGGACTGCGGTATGCCCTGGCTCGCTTGGCAGGTTGTCTCGGTGAATTGGGCTGTCCTGCCCAGCGGTCTGGCCGTTTGCATACACGCCGATCAGTCTGGAGTTTTTCATGTGTCCAGCACATAGACGCTTCCAGATGTTGATGAGGAATCCCCAGCGCTCGTTTGCGACCAGTTCTTGCTCACAACATTCCAGTGATTCACGCTTGCTCCCTGCAATGAAAAAATGCCAGCAGGGGCGAGCGAAGGGCGTAGAATTTACTGGCCAGTCATATCGCCATAGGGGGTGTGAGAACGCGTTGTTAAGTTTGGCTTGTTCATCAAGTGTAATGGCATTGTCTAGAATGCTAATGTCACTTGGAGCGAATTGTCTTTGCATTGGCTATGTCTCAAGTTTTGTACAATGCCTTAAAGGCTGTTAGCCAGATAGTGGTGGTTGGCGCTAGGAGACATTAGTCGCTTGGTGTAGTGGGTTCGATAAGATATGGGGGTTACTGATTGAGAAGATTTTCCGAAGCTGATGTGGCTCTTGAGGCAATTGGCTGTGGGAAATCTTCCGTTGCCCCGGTGCGTCGGGGCAAGAAGGTGTACATGGGGGAGGTGACCCATTCATGTATGGAGTAATTACTGCCCTTAGCCGAGTAACAGTGGCGCCAACCTCAACGCGACATACCTAGGGGTTGTATGAAATGCCTTGAGACGAAAGTCAGGCAAGGCGAAAACAGCCGAAGAAGCGCAGTTTATGGGCCGTAAATGAGCATACCGAGGCTGTTTTCAACGCAGCATTACCGAGTATCAAGGCATTTCATACAGAGCCTAACTCGGCATCATCCATCAACGCCTTGGCCATCGCACTGCGGTAGTGGGCAGCCCAGATCATCATGGGTTTCTCATCCATCAGGCCGAGGATGGTCAGTTCGCGCACATAACCCATCAATTCGGATGCCTGGTCACGGGCGTCTCGGCACGGAATGCCTGCTTCGATGCGAAACAGTGGGTGGGTCTGGTTTTTACCTTGGAAGAAAGTGGTTTTGCCGACGGTGAATTGGGTGTCGACTGTGCTCATTGATCCTTCTCCTGAATCATTTCGAGTGACAACGAATGAAAGTTCTAATCGAAATGAGGGGGAGATCAGGGACTGTCATTTTCATATCAATAACTCGTAGGCTTACTGATTGACTGCTTCTCCGATTCCACACGAAGGGTGGCAGCTGTACGCGGTGTGGAATCCAGGCTACGAGTTAACCCGGTAGGCTTGTGACCTTCCGCGCACAACGGCCATGACGACAGTTACTCGGTAATTGATCGGGATTCCACGCCCGGACGCTGAATGCCAGCAACCAGCAAAGGCGACATACTCTCAAGACAAAAAAACCACACCCCACCCAAAATCCCATGGAACCTCCCCCCCACCCATTCTGGTCTAGTCTGAAGTTATGACCGGACCTGGGCCAGGGACGTGCACTTGAGTGTCCGGGCCGGATCACCATTGGAGTCCTTGGGAGGTGCCCTCATGAGCCTGCTGCTCGAGCCTTACACCCTGCGTCAGCTGACCTTGCCCAACCGCATCGCCGTGTCACCAATGTGCCAGTATTCCGCCGTCGATGGCTTGGCCAACGACTGGCATCTCGTCCATTTAGGCAGCCGCGCCGTCGGTGGCGCCGGCCTGGTAATCACTGAAGCCGTAGCGGTGACCGCCGATGGCCGTATCACAGCCGAAGACCTGGGCCTTTGGGACGACGCCCAGATCGCGCCGTTGCAGCGCATCACCCGCTTCATCAGTGCCCAGGGGGCCGTGCCTGGCATCCAGCTGGCTCACGCCGGGCGCAAAGCCAGTACCTACCGCCCGTGGCTTGGCAAACAAGGCAGCGTCAAACTGGAGGAGGGCGGCTGGCAGCCGGTGGGGCCGTCGAGGATCGCCTTCGATCCGCAGCACACACCTCCACGCGAGTTGAGCCAGGACGAGATCCAGGAGGTGATCGCCGCCTTCGTCGCCTCGACCGAGCGCGCCTTGAAGGCTGGATTCAAGGTGGTGGAAATCCATGCTGCCCATGGCTACCTGCTGCACCAGTTCCTGTCACCGCTGAGCAACCAGCGCCGTGATCAATATGGCAGTTGCTTCGAAAACCGTATCCGCCTGACCCTGGAGGTGGTCGAGGCCGTGCGCAAAACCTGGCCTGCCGAATTGCCGCTGTTCGTGCGGGTATCGGCTACCGATTGGGTAGAGGATGGCTGGAACCCGGATGAAACCGTCGAACTGGCACGCCGCCTGCGGAGTTTGGGCGTGGATCTGATCGATGTTTCTTCTGGTGGCACCTCGGTCAACGCCGAGATCCCCACCGGCCCCGGCTACCAGACCCGCTTTGCCGAGCGCGTGCGCAAGGAATCGGAAATCGCCACCGGCACCGTGGGCATGATCACCGAACCGGCCCAGGCCGAGCACATCCTGCGCACCGGCCAGGCCGATATCATCTTCCTCGCCCGCGAACTGTTGCGCGACCCGTACTGGCCACTGCATGCCGATGACGACCTGGGCGGCAACAAGGCCACCTGGCCTGCGCAATACCAGCGTGCGACCAGCCGCGCCAACCCGATTCACGAGTCGGATTTGCGCGACTGACCCATGCCTTGCGCGGCCCTTGCAGGAGTGGCCGTGTTTCGCGAAAGGGCCGCAAAGCGGCCCTGGGTTCAGCTATAGGCAGCCTTGCTGAGAATATCGCTTACCCATTGGTTGATGCTTTTTTCGGCCAGCTCCGCCTTGGCCGCCACACTGGCGTGAAGGGTAGGCTCAAGGCGTAGGCTGAGCTTGCCGGAATACGTTTTCTGCGGTTCCCGCCCAAGGCGTTCGCAAGTCTCAAGATAATCGTCAACGGCTTCTTCAAATGCCTGGCGCAACTCACTGATCGATTCGCCATGAAAACCTATCACGTCGCGAATACCGGCGACATGGCCGATCAACAACTGGTCTTCGTCGCTGTATTCGATACGAGCGGCGTATCCGCGGTAAGTCATTACATTCATGGTAATACTCCTGCCTGCTCAATGAACTGGCGGGCGTCTCTTGGTTGATAGGGCTTGGCGTGCCTGTCCGGATGAGGGCGGTGGAAGGTTGCCACTGCTCCATTGAGTTCAAAGCGAACCCGTGATCCTCTTCCTTCTACGACCCTGGCACCCAGCGATACCAGCAGAGACTCCACCCGCGCCCACTCCAGTGTTCTGGGAACCGGCCTTTTAAGTAATGCTTCAAGTGTGGCCTGCTGATGATTATTCATGGTATCAGATTATGATACCAGTCAAGAGAGCTCAATGAACGTGCAGTAGGAGGGAGTAGATCACGGTTGAAGGAAAATTCTGAGACGTTGGCCGAGGGGCATTCAAGCCCCTCGGTCAACGCGAGCACTTAGTGCTTGATCATCACATGCCGCACACAGGTGTAGTCCTCCAGCCCATACATCGACATGTCCTTGCCATACCCCGAATGCTTCTGCCCGCCATGGGGCATTTCGCTGACCAGCATGAAGTGGGTGTTCACCCAGGTGCAGCCGTACTGCAAGCGCGCCGCCAGGCGGTGGGCGCGGCCGGTGTCGCGGGTCCATACCGATGAGGCCAGGCCGTAGTTGGAGTCGTTGGCCCATTCCAGTGCCTGCGCTTCATCGGTGAAGCGGGTGACCGAAACCACCGGGCCAAAAACTTCGTTGCGCACGATCTCGTCGTCCTGCAGGGCGTCGGCCAGCACGGTAGGCTCGAAGAAAAAGCCATCGCCCGCTATTGGCTTGCCACCGGTTACCAGACGAATGTGCGGCTGGGCGATGGCCCGCTGAACCAACCCGGCGACCTTGTCGCGGTGCTGGGCGCTGATCAGTGGCCCCAGCTCGGTTTCTTCGGATTCCTGCAGGCCCGGCTTGAGGCTGGCTACGGCTTTACCCAGGCGTTCGACGAAGCGCTCGTAGATCCCGTCCTGCACATACAGGCGGCAGGCTGCGGTGCAGTCCTGGCCAGCGTTGTAGAAGCCGAAGGTGCGGATGCCGTCG
Source organism: Pseudomonas sp. GW823-FHT05G12 (assembly GCF_058795575.1). NCBI lineage: Bacteria > Pseudomonadati > Pseudomonadota > Gammaproteobacteria > Pseudomonadales > Pseudomonadaceae > Pseudomonas > Pseudomonas sp. GW823-FHT05G12. The sequence goes on along the minus strand of NZ_CM179501.1, from coordinate 4,821,372 downwards.
ATGGCGGCATCGATGTCAGCGTCATCGAACACCAGCACCGGCGCCTTGCCGCCCAGCTCCATGTGCATGCGTTTCACGCTGTCGGCGGTGGCGCTGATGATGTGCGCGCCGGTGGGGATCGAGCCGGTCAGCGACACCATGCGCACCTTGGGGTGGGTTATCAACGGGTTGCCGACCGTCTGGCCGCGGCCGAAGAGAATGTTCAGCACCCCGGGTGGTAGCAGGTCCTGGGCCAGTTCGCCCAGGCGCAGGGCCGTCAGCGGCGTCAGCTCGGACGGCTTTATCACCACGGTGTTGCCGGCAGCCAGGGCCGGTGCGATCTTCCAGGCCAGCATCATCAGCGGGTAGTTCCACGGCGCGATGGAAGCCACCACGCCCAACGGGTCGCGGCGGATCATCGAGGTGTGGCCCGGCAGGTACTCGCCAGCCGCCGAGCCGCCCAGGCAGCGCGCAGCACCGGCAAAGTAACGGAACACATCGGCAATCGCCGGGATCTCGTCGTTGAGTGCAGCGCTCAGGGGCTTGCCGCAGTTCTGTGATTCCAGCCGGGCCAGTTCATCGCCATGGGCTTCGATGGCATCGGCCAGCGCCAGCAAAGCCTGCGAACGTTCTTTAGGGCTGGTTTGCGACCAGCTGTCGAAGGCCTGGTCGGCAGCGCGCACGGCACTGTCCACCTGCGCCTCGGTGGCTTCGTTGATCTGCGCCAGGGCAATGCCCAGCGCCGGGTTGAGCACGGTCCAGGCCGGGCCTTGGCCAGCGACCAGCTGGCCATTGATCAGCATCTGCGTTTGCATCGGGGGCTCCTCCAGGGTCATTTGCCACCGCCCGCGACGCTGTCGCCGCCACGGGTCAGGTAATAGGCGCCAAGAATCGGCAGCATGGTCACCAGCATCACCAGCATGGCGACAACGTTGGTCACGGGCACGTCGCGCGGGCGGCTGAGCTGGTTGAGCAGCCAGATCGGCAGGGTGCGCTCGTGGCCGGCGGTGAACGTGGTGACGATGATTTCATCGAACGACAAGGCAAAGGCCAGCATGCCGCCCGCCAGCAGCGCCGAGCCGAGGTTGGGCAGGACGATGTAGCGGAAGGTCTGCCAACCGTCGGCGCCAAGGTCCATCGAGGCTTCGATCAGGCTTTGCGAGGTACGCCGCAGGCGGGCGATCACATTGTTGTAGACGATCACCACGCAGAACGTGGCGTGGCCGACTACGATGGTGAACACCCCGGGCTCTATCCCCAGCGTCTTGAACGCCGAGAGCAGGGCGATGCCGGTGATGATGCCTGGCAGGGCGATGGGCAGGATCAGCACCAGCGAAATGCTCTCCTTGCCGAAGAAGCTGCGCCGATAGAGCGCCGCCGAGGCCAGCGTACCGAGCACCAGTGCGATCAAGGTGGCCAGGCAAGCCACCTGCAGCGACAGCTTGATTGCCTCGAGCACATCGGGCCGGGCGAAGGCCACGTCGATCCACTTCAGGGTAAAGCCCTTGGGCGGAAAGCTGAACGCCGCGTCTTCGGTGTTGAAGGCGTACAGGAAGATGATCAGGATCGGGAAGTGCAGGAACAGCAACCCGCCCCAGGCCGCCAGGCGCAGCCCTGCAGACGCTTTTTCAGAGTGCATCGAAAGCCCCCAGGCGTTTGACGATGGCCAGGTATACCGCGATCAGCACGATGGGCACCAAGGTGAACGCGGCGGCCATCGGCATGTTGCCGATCGCCCCTTGCTGGGCATAGACCATGCTGCCAATGAAGTAGCCGGGCGGGCCGACCAGCTGCGGCACGATGAAGTCGCCCAGGGTGAGCGAGAAGGTGAAGATCGAGCCGGCGGCGATGCCGGGGATCGACAGCGGCAGGATCACCTGCACGAAGGTTTGCCCTGGCCGGGCGCCCAGGTCCGCCGACGCCTGCAGCAGCGACGGTGGCAAGCGCTCCAGCGAGGCCTGGATCGGCAGGATCATGAACGGCAGCCAGATATACACGAACACCAGGAAGCGCCCCAGGTGCGAAGTCGACAGCGTGCTGCCGCCCACGCCCGGCACGGCCAGCACCGCCTGCAGCAGGCCATCCAGGTGCAACTGCTGGACGAACCACTGGGCCACGCCGCCCTTGGCCAGCAGCAGGGTCCAGGCATAGGTCTTGACGATGTAGCTGGCCCACATCGGCATCATCACCGCGATGTAGAAAAACGCCTTGGTCTTGCCGCTGGTGTAGCGCGCCATGTAATAGGCGATGGGGAAGGCCAGTACCGCGCTGGCCAGCGACACTGCCACCGCCATGCCCAGGGTGCGCAGGATGATGTCGAAGTTCGACGGGTTGAACAGCGCGGCGAAGTTGCCCAGGGTCAGGTCCGGGGTCACCGCCATGGTGAAGTCGTCGAAGGTATAGAAGCCCTGCCACAGCAGGTTCAGCAGCGAGCCCAGGTAAATCGCGCCGAACCAGGTCAGTGGCGGGATCAACAGCAGTGCCAGGTACAGGTTGGGGCGCCGGTACAGCAGGTTGGACAGGGCGCGCAGTGTGCTCATGTCAGCGGCCCTCGGTTTCCTGCAGCACCGTCATGGCCTCGCGGGGCCAGTGCGCCTGCAGGCGTTGCCCGGGCTGCCAGGCCTGCACCTGCTTCTGCCAGCGGTCATTGGCCTGGCTTACTGCCAGCAGTTGACCGTTGTCCAGCTGCAGTTCGTAGCGGGTGGCGCTGCCTTGGTACTGGACATCGTGCAGCACGCCGCTGACCTGTACCTCATGGCTGGTCACTACCGGGTCGCCCAGGCGAATGTGCTCGGGACGGATGGAGAAGGGCGCCGGGCTGCCGTTGAGCTGCATGGCCAGCTCGCCCCGCACCACGTTGGACGTGCCGACGAATTCAGCGACGAAGGTTGTGCTGGGCTTCATGTACAGGTTGCGCGGGGTGTCGACCTGTTCGATACGGCCGCGGTTGAACACCGCGACCCGGTCAGACATCGACAGTGCTTCGGTCTGGTCGTGGGTGACGAAGATGAAGGTGATGCCCAGTTGGCGTTGCAGCTTTTTCAGCTCGCCTTGCATCTGTTCGCGCAATTTCAGGTCCAGCGCGCCCAGTGGCTCATCCAGCAGCAGCACCCGCGGCCGGTTGACCAACGCCCGGGCCAGGGCCACGCGCTGACGCTGGCCGCCAGACAGCTGTGCCGGCTTGCGCGCGCCATAGCCGGCCAGGGCTACCATGGCCAGGGCTTCTTCGGCGCGGCTGTGGCGTTCGGCCTTGCCCACGCCTTTTACTTTCAGGCCATAGGCGATGTTGTCCAGCACGTTCATGTGCGGGAACAGCGCATAGTCCTGGAACACGGTGTTGACGTCACGTTGGTAGGGCGGCAGGCCAGCGGCCTCGACCCCTTGGATGCGGATCGAACCGCTGGAGGGTTGCTCGAAGCCTGCGATCAGGCGCAGGCAGGTGGTCTTGCCCGAGCCGGAAGGGCCGAGCATGGAAAAGAACTCGCCATCGATGATGTCGATGCTGACCTGGTCGACGGCCTTGACCTCGCCGAAGGTGCGGGAAACCTGGGTGAACTGGACGGCTAGGGGCATGCGTGGACTCCGGACAACAAGGGTTCTCCTGTGCCGGCCTCTTCGCGGGTGAACCCGCTCCTACAGGGCGCGCCACCCTTGCAGGCGGTGAAGAACCTGGGGGAGCGGGCTTGCCCGGGAAAAGGCCGGTACAGGCATTCAGGCAACCTCAGCGACCACCCATGATCGCAATGTAGTCCTGGGTCCAGCGGCTGTAAGGCACGAACTTGCCCCCTTGGGCCTGCGGTGTTTTCCAGAAGGCAATCTTGTCGAAGTTGTCGAAGCCGTTGGTCTTGCAGCCCTCGGCCCCCAGCAGCTCGCTGCCGGTGCACGCCGCCGGCACAGCCGGCAACGAGCCGAACCAGGCCGCCACATCGCCTTGCACCTTAGGTTGCAACGACCAGTCCATCCACTTGTAGGCGCAATTGGGGTGCTTGGCCTCGGCGTGCAGCATGGTGGTGTCGGCCCAGCCGGTCGCGCCCTCCTTGGGGATGGTCGAGGCCACTGGCTGGTTCTCGGCCTTGAGGCCATTGACCATGTAGCCCCAGGAGCTGGAGGCAACCACGCCTTCGTTTTTCACGTCGCTCATCTGGACCGTGGCGTCATGCCAATAGCGGTGGATCAGCGGTTGCTGCTGGCGCAGCAGTTCCAGCACAGCCTTGTATTGTGCCTCGTTCAGTTCGTACGGGTCCTTGATGCCCAGTTCGGGCCTGGCCGACTTCAGGTACAGCGCTGCATCGGCGATGTAGATCGGCCCGTCATAGGCTTGCACGCGGCCCTTGTTCGGCTTGCCGTCGGGCAGGTTCTGCGGCTCGAACACCACGCTCCAGCTGGTGGGCGCCTGCTTGAAGGTGTCGGTGTTGTACAGCAGCACGTTTGGCCCCCACTGGTACGGCGTGCCGTACACCTGCTTGTCGACCACATACCAGCTACCGTTCTGCAGGCGCGGGTCGATGCTCTTCCAGTTGGGGATCAAGGCGGTGTTGATCGGCTGTACGCGCTTGCCTGCAATCAGCCGCAGCGATGCATCGCCCGAGGCGGTGACCAGGTCATAGCCGCCCTTGGTCATCAGACTGACCATCTCGTCCGAGGTGGCGGCCGTTTTCACGCTGACCTTGCAGCCGGTTTCCTTTTCGAAACCGGTCACCCAGTCGTAGGCCTTGTCGCTTTCACCGCGTTCGATGTAGCCGGGCCAGGCGACGATGTCCAGGCGCCCCTCGCCGGCCCCCAGGGCCTTGGGCGCTTCGGCGGCCTGCAGGCTGGCGCCGGCCAGCATGGCGCAGGTGGTGGCGCCGAGCAATGCGGTCTTGTGCACTGACATGGTGTTCCCTCTTCTTGGCGATCTTGTTCGGGCAGTCATGAGGCAAGCAGTGAAACAATCGTTATAAGCGTAGTGCGTGAGTGCGAGGTATTGGCGATATCGAGTCTAGTTGGCTTTTTGCCCGCTAACGCAACATCCTGAAGCAAATCCCTGCATGGCGTGTGCTCCGTCAAGCCTTACTCTGGCGTTTGAATCTTCTTACGTGGAGACACGCGAATGAACACCCGTGGCTTGCTCGATCAACTCCTCAAATCCGGCCAGCAACTGCTCGAAAAGCAGGGGGGCGCCACCAAGCCTGGCAGCCCTTCGGGCGGGTTGGGCGGGTTGTTGTCCGGGGCAGGGGGCGGCCTGCTGGGTGGGGGCGCTCTGGGCCTGTTGCTGGGTAGCAAGAAGGCCCGCAAATACGGTGGCAAGGCTCTGACATACGGCGGCCTCGCCGCGCTGGGGGTACTGGCCTATAAAGCTTACGGCAACTGGCAGGCAAACCAGCGGGGGGCCGTAGCCGAGCCTCAAACCATCGACCGCCTGCCGCCGGCCCAGGCCGAGCAGCACAGCCAGGCGGTACTGCGCGCCCTGGTGGCGGCGGCCAAGTCCGATGGGCATATCGACGAGCGCGAGCGGGCGCTGATCGAGGGCGAATTCACGCGCCTGGACAGCGATCGCGAATTGCAGCACTGGCTGCATGCCGAGCTGAACAAGCCGCTGGACCCGGCCGAAGTGGCCCGCGCTGCGCAAACGCCGGAGATGGCTGCCGAGATGTACCTGGCCAGCGTGATGATGGTCGATCAGGAAAACTTCATGGAGCGTGCCTACCTGGACGAGCTGGCCCGCCAGCTGCGGCTGGACCCGGGCTTGCGCCAGGAACTGGAAAGCCAGGTGCGGTTGGCTGCAGCGTAGTGGCGGTGCTTGCCACGGCCTATTGAGCGCCTGTGAGACCGAGCGCGGCCCGCGCGGCGCTCGGTCTCACAGGCGCAAAATTCCTGACGACAATCACATCAATACCGTAAGACCTCTGGGCTATACTTCGGCGATTTTTCCCGCTCGTTGTGAATTCCTGAGGGCTGAATGTGAAGAACTGGACCTTGCGCCAACGGATCCTGGCAAGTTTCGCCGTGATCATCGCCATCATGCTGCTGATGATCGTGGCCGCCTACTCGCGGTTGGTGACTATCGAAACCGCCGAAGAGGCAGTGGGGACCGACAGCATTCCCGGCGTCTACTACAGCTCGATGATCCGCAGCGCCTGGGTCGACAGCTACGTCACCAGCCAGCAACTGGTGGGCCTGTCCAACCATCGTGAAATCACATCGGCCGACCTGGAACTGTTCAGAAGCTTCGATAACCGGCTGAAGCAATACATGGCCAGCTACCAGGCCACCATCCAGGACAAAGACGACCAAACCCGATTTGACAGCTTCGTGCAACTGGAAGAAAGCTACCTCAAGATCGTCAACCAGGTGCTGGATGCCTACGGTCAGCGCAACTACGACGAGGCCCAACGGCTGATCAACGAAGTCCTCACCCCGGCCTGGAAGGATGGGCGCGAGCACCTGAATGAAGTGATCGAGAATAATCGTGCCTCTGCCAATGCCGCCACCGACGATATCGTCAACGCGGTCAACACGGCCAAGGGCAGCATGGTGGTCTCACTGTTGCTGGCAATCGTTGCTGCCGGCATCTGCGGCCTGCTGCTGCTGCGTGCTATCACAGCGCCCATGCAGCGTATCGTGCATGCCCTCGACAAGCTGCGTTCCGGTGACCTGAGCATGCGCCTGAGCCTGGATCGCAAGGACGAATTCGGTGCCATCGAAAGCGGCTTCAACGAAATGGCCGAGGCACTGGCCAACCTGGTGGCCCAGGCCCAACGCTCGTCGGTGCAGGTGACCACTTCGGTCACCGAAATTGCCGCCACCTCCAAGCAGCAGCAGGCCACCGCCACCGAGACGGCCGCCACTACCACTGAAATCGGCGCCACCTCGCGGGAAATCGCCGCGACTTCGCGGGACCTGGTGCGCACCATGACCGAAGTGACGACGGCTGCTGATCAGGCATCCAGTCTGGCAGGCTCCGGGCAGCAGGGCCTGGCACGCATGGAAGAGACCATGCACCAGGTGATGGGCGCTGCCGACCTGGTCAATGCCAAGCTCGGTATCCTCAACGAGAAAGCCAGCAACATCACCCAGATGGTGGTAACCATCGTCAAGGTTGCCGACCAGACCAATCTGCTGTCGCTCAACGCCGCCATCGAAGCGGAAAAGGCCGGTGAATATGGCCGCGGCTTTGCCGTGGTCGCTACCGAAGTGCGCCGCCTGGCCGACCAGACCGCCGTGGCCACCTACGACATCGAGCAAATGGTGCGCGAGATCCAGTCGGCAGTGTCGGCCGGTGTCATGGGGATGGACAAGTTCTCCGAAGAAGTGCGCCGCGGCATGTTCGAGGTGCAGCAGGTGGGCGAGCAACTGAGCCAGATCATTCACCAGGTGCAGGCCTTGGCGCCGCGCGTATTGATGGTCAACGAAGGTATGCAGGCCCAGGCCACCGGTGCCGAGCAGATCAACCAGGCGCTGGCCCAGCTCAGCGATGCCAGCACCCAGACTGTCGAGTCGCTGCGCCAGGCCAGCTATGCCATCGACGAGCTGAGCCAGGTGGCCGCGGGCCTGCGTGGCGGCGTGTCGCGCTTCAAAGTCTGACCGCGATGAACGACTTGCAACTGCGCACCGCGCGGGCGGCGAACACCGAGGGGGCGTTGTACCTGCAGTTTCGCATCAGAGCGCAGCGTTTTGCCCTGAGCGTGCACGAGGTGATCGAAGTGCTGCCGCGTCAGCCGCTCAAGCCGATCGCCCAGGCACCTGCCTGGGTCGCGGGCATCCTCGCCCATCGTGGCCAGCTGGTACCGGTAATCGACCTTGCCGCCCTGAGCTTTGGCCAGCCGGCGGTGCAACGCACCAGCACCCGTCTGGTGCTGGTGCACTACCGAGGCGGCCTGCAGCTTGGCCTGATCCTGGAGCAGGCCACCGAAACCCTGCGTTGCCAACCGGACGAGTTCCAGTCCTATGGGGTGGACACCGGTGAGGCGCCTTATCTGGGCCCGGTGCGCCAGGATGCCCAAGGCCTGCTGCAGCGCATCGAAGTCAATGACCTGCTGCCCGACACCGTGCACGCATTGCTGTACACGCAAGACCCGACAGGGATGCCTACATGAACGAACAGCGTTTCTTCCGCTTCTTGCGCGAGCGTATTGGCCTGGACGTGGAGTCGGTGGGCGCGCCCATGGTCGAACGCGCGCTGCGCCAACGTTGCGTGGCTGCGGGCGCGATGGACCTGGACGATTACTGGCTGCGCCTGCAGCAGTCGGCAGATGAGCAACAGGCGCTGATCGAAGCGGTGATCGTCCCGGAAACCTGGTTTTTCCGTTACCCCGAATCCTTCACTGCGCTGGCCAGCCTGGCCCATAAACGGCTGGCTCAACTGGCTGGCGCGCGCCCGCTGCGATTGCTCAGCCTGCCGTGCTCTACCGGCGAGGAGCCCTATTCGCTGGCCATGGCCTTGTTTGACGCCGGCATGGCGCCTGGGGCATTCCTTGTCGATGGAATGGACATCAGCCCAAGTTCAGTAGCCAAGGCCGGGCAGGCGGTATATGGGCGCAATGCGTTCCGGGGTAGCGAACTGGGCTTTCGCGAGCGCTACTTCGATGCTCTGGACGAAGGCCACCGCCTGCATGAGCGGGTACGCCAGCAAGTCAGCCTGCGGGTGGGCAATGTGCTTGACCCGGCGCTGGCCAGCCGCGACGGCCTGTATGACTTCGTGTTCTGTCGCAACCTGTTGATCTATTTCGACGTACCGACCCAACAGCGTGTATTCGAAGTGCTCAAGCGCTTGCTGCATCCGCAGGGTGTGCTGTTTATCGGCCCGGCCGAAGGCAGCTTGCTGGCACGCATGGGCATGCGTCCATTGGGGATCGCCCAGTCGTTTGCCTATGTGCGTCATGAAGGCGACAGCGCCTCCTTGGCGGCGGCACCCGCCCAACCTGCCAAGCGGGCGTTCACGACGTTGCCCGCACCGGTTTATCCGCAGCCCAGTGTGCCGTTGCCTCGTTCGCTGCGTGTGCTGCCGGTGGCGGCCAGGCCAGCGCCAGCCCGCGAGCACAGCCACGAGGGGGCCAGCGAGTTGCTGGCCGGCATTGCCCGGCTGGCCAATGCCGGCGCCAGCGAGCAGGCCCGTAGCGAATGCCAGCGCTACCTGAGCCAGTACCCGCCGTCGGCACAGGTGTACTACTGGCTGGGTTTGCTCAGTGATACCGAAGGCGATGCGCAGCAGGCGCTGAGCCACTATCGCAAGGCCCTGTATCTGGAACCACAGCACCCCGAGGCGCTGGTGCACCTGGCCGCCTTGCTGGCGGCCCAGGGTGACCTGGCCGGCGCTCGGCGCCTTCAGGAGCGCGCGGCGCGGGCTGGCCGGGAGTCTGAACGATGAACAGTGAATCCGCGATGCAATTGCTCGCCGAGGATGACGCGCACATCGACGACTGCTGGAACCGCATTGGCGTGCGCGGCGACAAGCAGTGCCCACTGCTGGAGCGGCATGTTCATTGCCGTAATTGCGAGGTGTATGCCGCTGCGGCCACGCGTTTGCTCGACCGCTATGCGCTGGTGCAGGAGCACCAGGCTGCAGCGGTGCAGCCGGACGCGGAAAACACCGGTCGCTCGATGCTGCTGTTCCGTCTGGGCGAAGAGTGGCTGGCGCTGGCTACCGCCTGCCTGGCCGAAATCGCCCCGTTGCAGGCGGTGCATTCATTGCCGCACCAGCGCTCGCGGCTGCTGCACGGGGTTGCCAATGTACGCGGTGCGTTGGTGCCGTGCCTGTCACTGGCTGATTTGCTGGGCGTGCAGGCAAGCTCCACCGAGCAACGCAGCGCACGGGCGATGCCACGTATGCTGATTCTGGCCGCCGAAGGCGGGCCGGTGGTGATGGCTGTCGAGGAAATCGACGGTATTCACCGGCTCGACCCGCAGTTGCTGGGCAGTGGCCGGGACGCCACACGCTTCACCGCCGCAGTCCTGCAGTGGCGCGGCCGCAGCGTGCGGGTTCTGGACGATCAACACTTACTGTCTGCCGTGCAGCGGAGCCTGTCATGACCCCAGAGCAAATGCGCGACGCATCGTTGCTCGAACTGTTCAGCCTGGAGGCCGAGGCGCAGACCCAAGTGCTCAATGCCGGCCTGATGGCACTGGAGCGCAACCCTACCCAGGCCGACCAGCTCGAGGCCTGCATGCGCGCTGCCCACTCGCTCAAGGGGGCTGCGCGCATTGTCGGGGTGGATGCTGGCGTCAGTGTCGCCCACGTGATGGAAGACTGCCTGGTGGCGGCCCAGGAAGGCCGACTGCGGCTGACCGCCGAGCATATTGACGCGCTGTTGCAAGGTACCGACCTGCTGATGCGTATTGCCACACCCGGCGATGCCGGGGCGCAGGCGACCTTGCCGGTGTTTCTTGCGCAAATGGCCAGCCTGCTCGACCCGGGCGCCTCTGCCAGGCCTGTCGTGCCACCGGCGGCATCCGTGCCGCCGCTGGCAACCCTGCCGCCTGCCCCCATGGTAATGCCAGCCGAACCACCGGAACCAGAGCCCGAACCCGCCCTGCGGCGCAAGGCTGGCAAGCGCGCTGGCGAAGGTACCGAGCGGGTACTGCGTGTCACCGCCGACCGCCTCAATAGCCTGCTTGACCTGTCCAGCAAGTCGCTGGTGGAAACCCAGCGGCTCAAGCCATATCTGGCTACCCTGCAGCGCCTCAAGCGCATGCACGGCCAGGGTATGCAGGCGCTTGACGGCTTGCGCATGCAGCTGGAAGACACGGGGCAGGGCAACGAGGTGCTCGAAGCCTTGGCACAGACCCAGCGCCTGCTGGCAGAGACCCAGCAGATTCTGCAGCAGCAGGCGGCCGACCTGGATGAGTTCGGCTGGCAGGCCAGCCAGCGTGCGCAGTTGTTGTATGACACTGCCCTGGCCTGCCGGATGCGGCCGTTTGCCGACGTGCTGACCGGGCAAAGCCGCATGGTCCGCGACCTGGGCCGTTCGCTGGGCAAACCGGTGCGGCTGGTGGTGGAAGGGGAGAAGACCCAGGTCGACCGCGATGTGCTGGAAAAGCTCGAAGCACCGCTGACCCACCTGTTGCGCAATGCCGTCGACCACGGCATCGAATTGCCCGAGCGGCGCCTGCTGGCGGGCAAGCCGGACGAGGGTGTGATCCGCCTGCGGGCTTCGCACCAGGCGGGCATGCTCAGCCTGGAGCTGATCGACGATGGCGCCGGTATCGACCTGGAGCGCCTGCGCAGCAGCATCGTCGAGCGCGCCCTGTCGCCCGCTGACACGGTGGCGCGGATGAGTGAGGCGGAGCTGCTGACGTTCCTGTTCCTGCCCGGTTTCAGCCTGCGTGACAAGGTTACCGAAGTGTCCGGGCGCGGCGTGGGGCTGGATGCGGTGCAGCACTTGATCCGCGAGCTGCGCGGCTCGATCGAGTTGACCCAGGTGGCAGGGCAGGGCTGTCGCTTCCATCTTCAGGTGCCGCTGACCCTGTCGGTCGTTCGCAGCCTGGTGGTCGAGGTGGGCGGTGAGGCTTACGCCTTCCCGCTGGCCCATATCGAACGCACGCTGGAAGTGACCGCCGAACAGATCGTGCAGATCGAGGGGCGCCAGCATTTCTGGCACGAAGGCCGGCATATTGGCCTGGTGGCGGCCAGCCAATTGCTCAATCGCCCGGCTGGGCAAAGCGATGAAGCCAGCCTGCGGGTAGTGGTGATTCGTGAGCGCGAGCAGCTGTATGGCGTGGCCGTGGAGCGGCTGGTGGGGGAGCGGGTGCTGGTCGTGATGCCACTCGACCCACGCCTGGGGAAGGTGCAGGACATTTCCTCCGGCGCCTTGCTCGATGATGGCTCGGTGGTCCTGATCGTCGATGTCGAAGACTTGCTACGCTCGTTGGAAAAACTGCTCAGCACGGGCAGCCTGGAGCGCATCGAGCGCGGCAGCAGCGGAGCCCGTGGCGTAGTCCGCAAACGCATCCTGGTGGTCGACGACTCGCTGACCGTACGCGAGCTGCAGCGCAAGCTGCTGGGCAACCGTGGCTACGACGTGGCGGTGGCGGTGGACGGCATGGACGGCTGGAACGCCCTGCGCAGTGAGGACTTCGACCTGTTGATCACCGACATCGACATGCCGCGCATGGACGGTATCGAGCTGGTTACCCTGGTGCGTCGCGACCAGCGCCTGCAGTCATTGCCGGTGATGGTGGTGTCCTATAAAGACCGTGAGGAAGACCGACGGCGTGGCCTGGACGCTGGCGCCGACTACTATTTGGCAAAGGCCAGTTTCCACGACGATGCGTTGCTGGATGCTGTTGTGGAACTGATCGGAGGTGCTCAGGGATGAAGATCGCCATCGTCAATGACATGCCCCTGGCCGTCGAAGCGTTGCGCCGGGCGGTCGCCCTGGAGCCCGCACACCAGGTCGTGTGGGTGGCCAGTAACGGTGCCGAGGCGGTGCAGCGTTGCACCGAGCAGTTACCGGACCTGATCCTCATGGACCTGATCATGCCGGTGATGGACGGTGTCGAGGCAACCCGGCGGATCATGGCCGAAACCCCGTGCGCCATTGTCATCGTCACGGTCGACCGTAAGCAGAACGTACACCGGGTATTCGAGGCCATGGGCCATGGCGCCCTCGATGTGGTCGACACCCCGGCGTTGGGCGCTGGCGATGCCCGCGAAGCGGCGGCGCCCTTGCTGCGCAAGATCCTCAATATCGGCTGGCTGGTCGGCCAGCAGCGGGCACCTGCCGCAAGGTCGGTCGCTGCGCCGCTGCGCGAGGCTTCCCAGCGCCGCGGGTTGGTGGCAATCGGGTCTTCGGCAGGTGGCCCTGCAGCACTCGAAGTATTGCTCAAGGGCTTGCCGGCAGCGTTTCCGGCGGCCATCGTGCTGGTCCAGCATGTGGACCAGGTGTTTGCCGCAGGCATGGCCGAATGGCTCAGCAGCGCAGCAGGCCTGCCGGTGCGCCTGGCCCGTGAAGGCGAACCGCCGCAGCCAGGGCAGGTACTCCTGGCCGGTACCAACCACCACATTCGCCTGCTACAGAATGGCCAACTGGCCTACACTGCGGAACCTGTGAATGAAATCTACCGGCCCTCGATCGATGTGTTCTTCGAGAGCGTGGCACGTTACTGGAATGGTGATGCAGTGGGCGTGCTGCTCACCGGCATGGGCCGCGACGGTGCCCAGGGCCTGAAGCTGATGCGTCAGCAGGGCTTTCTGACCATTGCCCAGGACCAGGCCAGCAGCGCGGTGTACGGCATGCCCAAGGCTGCTGCGGCTATTGATGCCGCCGTGGAAATCCGCCCGCTGGAACGCATTGCCGGGCGCTTGACTGAATTTTTCGCAAAATGACGAAATGTATTGAATCACGCCGCCAGGCCGGTAGTGATCGGGTGAACAATGATGAATGATTTACCGATCGAAGGTTTCGCGACCACCAACGAAAACTCGGCGATGGTGCTGCTGGTCGACGATCAGGCCATGATCGGCGAAGCGGTGCGGCGTGGCTTGGCCAATGAAGACAACATCGACTTCCACTTCTGTGCCGACCCGCACCAGGCGGTGGCCCAGGCCATGCGCATCAAGCCCACGGTCATTCTTCAAGACCTGATCATGCCTGGCCTGGACGGCTTGACCCTGGTGCGCGAGTACCGCAACAACCCGGTGACCCAGGACATCCCGATCATTGTCCTGTCGACCAAGGAAGACCCGCTGGTAAAGAGTGCGGCATTTGCCGCCGGGGCCAACGATTACCTGGTCAAGCTGCCTGACACCATCGAACTGGTGGCCCGCATCCGCTACCACTCGCGTTCCTACCTGACCCTGCTGCAGCGCGACGAGGCCTACCGTGCCCTGCGCGTCAGCCAGCAGCAGCTGCTTGATTCCAATCTGATGTTGCAGCGGCTGATGAACTCCGATGGCCTGACCGGGCTGTCCAACCGCCGGCACTTCGACGAATACCTGGAGCTGGAATGGCGCCGGGCGATGCGTGAACAGCAGCAGTTGTCGTTGCTGATGATCGACGTGGATTACTTCAAAGTCTACAACGACAGCTTTGGCCATCTGGCCGGTGACGAGGCCTTGCGCCAGGTCGCCGAAGCCATCCGTAGCTCGTGCTCGCGGCCGACCGACCTGCCGGCGCGCTATGGCGGCGAAGAGTTTGCCCTGGTGCTGCCCAACACCTCGCCAGGCGGGGCGCGGCTGGTGGCCGAAAAACTGCGCCAGACCGTGCTGGGCCTTGGCATCCCCCATACTGCGCCGACGGCTGATACGTTCTTGACCGTGAGCATCGGCCTGGCCACCCAGACTCCGGCTATCGGCAGCCATTGCCGGCAGCTGATTTCGGCGGCCGATAAAGGTCTTTACCTGGCCAAGAACGGTGGGCGTAACCAAGTCGGCATCGCCTGAGCTCCTGGAGACGCGCGGCCTGTGTGGGAGCGCAGGTTGCCCTATCGACATACGACCGCCCGGCGGGTCTGCCGCCATGCTGCGGACTCGGTTATACTCGCGGGCTTTTCACCGAATTCGCACGAGTAGCCCGCCCATGGAAATCCAACCGATCCTGAACACCATCAAGGACCTCACCGAGCGTTCCCAGTCAATTCGGGGGTATCTTTGACTACGATCACAAGCATGACCGCCTGATCGAAGTCAACCGCGAGCTGGAAGACCCCAACGTCTGGAACAAGCCTGAGTACGCCCAGGCTCTGGGCCGCGAGCGTGCCATGCTGGCCCAGGTCGTCGAGACCCTGGACAAGCTGTCCAACGGCCTGGGTGACTGCCAGGACCTGCTCGACATGGCCGTCGAAGAAAATGACGAAGGCGCCGTCGGCGACGTCGTGACCGAGCTGGAAAGCCTGGAAGAAAACCTGGCCCAGCTTGAGTTCCGTCGCATGTTCAGCGGCGAGATGGACATGAACAACGCCTACCTGGACATCCAGGCCGGTTCCGGTGGTACCGAAGCGCAGGACTGGGCCAACATCCTGCTGCGCATGTACCTGCGCTGGGCCGACAAGCGTGGTTTCGATGCCACCATCATCGAGCTTTCCGAAGGTGAAGTGGCCGGTATCAAAGGTGCAACCGTGCACATCAAGGGCGAATACGCCTTCGGCTGGCTGCGCACCGAAATCGGCGTGCACCGCCTGGTGCGCAAGAGCCCGTTCGACTCCGGTGCCCGTCGCCACACGTCGTTCTCGGCGGTGTTCGTATCGCCCGAGATCGACGACAAGGTCGAAATCGAGATCAACCCGTCCGACCTGCGCATCGACACCTACCGCTCCTCCGGTGCCGGTGGTCAGCACGTGAACACCACCGACTCGGCGGTCCGTATCACCCACGTGCCGACCAACACCGTGGTGGCTTGCCAGAACGAACGTTCCCAGCACGCCAACAAGGACACCGCCATGAAAATGCTGCGGGCCAAGTTGTACGAGCTGGAAATGCAGAAGCGCAACGCCGCCTCGCAGGCGCTGGAAGACAGCAAGTCGGACATCGGCTGGGGCCACCAGATCCGCTCTTACGTACTGGATGACTCGCGTATCAAGGACTTGCGTACCGGCGTCGAGCGTAGCGACTGCCAGAAGGTCCTCGATGGCGACCTTGACCAGTACCTGGAAGCGAGCCTCAAGCAGGGCCTGTAATTCGCACCCCCATGCCGCGCTACCTGGCCAGCCGCCGGTAGCGCGTGCCCTGCCCGGAACGGGCAACGAATACCTGATGGAAAGAATGACGACATGAGCGACCTGAAGACCGAATCGCAAGACCTGCAACAGGAAGAAAACGCCCTGATCGCCCTGCGCAAGGAAAAACTTGCCGCCGAGCGTGCCAAGGGCAATGCCTTCCCCAACGACTTCCGTCGCGACAGCTACTGCAACGACCTGCAGAAGCAGTACGCGGACAAGACCAAGGAAGAGCTGGAAGCAGCCGCGATCCCGGTCAAGGTAGCCGGCCGCATCATGCTCAACCGTGGCTCGTTCATGGTTATCCAGGACATGACTGGCCGTATTCAGGTCTACGTCAACCGCAAGACCCTGCCGGAAGAAACCCTGGCCGCGGTCAAGACCTGGGACCTGGGTGACATCATCAGCGCCGAAGGCACCCTGGCCCGTTCCGGCAAGGGCGACCTGTACGTCGAAATGACCAACGTGCGCCTGCTGACCAAGTCGCTGCGCCCGCTGCCTGACAAGCACCACGGCCTGACCGACACCGAGCAGCGCTACCGCCAGCGCTACGTCGACCTGATGGTCAACGAAGAAACCCGCCACACCTTCCGTGTGCGTTCGCAGGTGATCTCGCACATCCGCAAGTTCCTCATCGAGCGTGACTTCCTTGAAGTCGAAACGCCGATGCTGCAGACCATCCCGGGCGGTGCGGCAGCCAAGCCGTTCGAAACCCACCACAACGCCCTGGACATGGCCATGTTCCTGCGTATCGCGCCGGAGCTGTACCTCAAGCGTCTGGTGGTCGGTGGCTTCGAGAAAGTGTTCGAGATCAACCGTAACTTCCGCAACGAAGGCGTTTCGACTCGTCACAACCCTGAATTCACCATGCTCGAGTTCTACCAGGCCTACGCCGACTACCGCGACAACATGGACCTCACCGAGGAACTGTTCCGCGAGCTGGCGCAACTGGTATTGGGCTCCACTGACGTACCGTACGGCGACAAGGTCTTCCACTTCGGCGAGCCGTTCGTACGCCTGTCGGTGTTCGACTCGATCCTCAAGTACAACCCGGAGCTGACCGCCGCCGACCTGCAGGACGTCGACCGCGCCCGCGAGATTGCCAGGAAGGCCGGCGCCAAGGTGCTGGGCCATGAAGGCCTGGGCAAGCTGCAGGTGATGATTTTCGAAGAGCTGGTCGAGCACAAGCTGGAGCAGCCGCACTTCATTACCGAGTACCCGTTCGAAGTGTCGCCGCTGGCCCGTCGCAACGACGACAACCCGGCCGTTACCGACCGTTTCGAGCTGTTCATCGGTGGCCGCGAAATCGCCAACGCCTACTCCGAGCTCAACGATGCCGAAGATCAGGCCGAGCGCTTCCTGGCCCAGGTGGCCGAGAAGGACGCGGGTGACGATGAAGCCATGCACTATGACGCCGACTTCGTTCGTGCGCTGGAGTACGGCATGCCGCCGACCGCCGGTGAAGGCATCGGCATCGACCGCCTGGTGATGCTGTTGACCAACTCGCCGTCGATCCGCGACGTCATCCTGTTCCCGCACATGCGTCCGCAGGCCTGAGTGAGCTGAACGAGCCGCCTTTCGAGGCGGCTTTTTCTTGCCTGAAGCTTTATGTTGTCAGTACCGGCCTCTTCGCGGGTAAACCCGCTCCTACAAAGGCCTTGTAGGAGCGGGTTCACCCGCGAATGGGCCAGCACTGACGAAACACTGCCCATGAGGTATCCCCCGTGACACCCGCCATGCCTGACCAAGGCGCCGCCGGCATCGCCACCGCCGTCGCCGAAAGCGTGCAATACCAAGGCCGCAAGACTGCCCGCCAAGGCAGCGAACAGCGTCGCCAGTTGATTCTCGATGCCGCCATGCGCATTGTCGTACGCGACGGCGTGCGCGGTGTGCGCCACCGGGCAGTGGCCGCCGAGGCCGGCGTGCCATTGTCGGCCACCACCTACTACTTCAAGGACATCGAGGACCTGCTCACCGATACCTTTGCCCAGTACGTCGAGCGCAGTGCGGCCTACATGGCCAAGCTGTGGGCCAATACCGAGGTGGTGTTGCGCCAGTTGCTGGCACAGGGCGATGGCAGCCCGCAGGCACGGGCGCGGCTGGCTGACGACGTGGCGCGCATGACCGCCGATTACGTTCAGCGGCAACTGCTGAACCGCCGTGACTTCCTGATGGCCGAGCAGGCTTTCCGCCAGGAAGCATTGCTGTGCCCGCGACTGGCTGAGCTGGTGTGCGCTCATGAGCAGATCCTGCTGCACGGCACCCGGCAATTGCTGCAGGTCGTGGGTTCGCGGCAGCCGGAGCAGGATGCACAGATGTTGACGGCGATTATCGAGCAGTTGGAATATCAAGGCCTGCTCAAGCAAGCGAATGCGCAAGCCGATGGGCAGATGCTCGCTATGCTTACCCGATACCTGCAGCTGGTGCTGGCATCGGCCTGAGCCGAGAACGACCTTTTCAAGGAGAACCTGATGAAAGCCTGGCGTGTGGTGTTGTTGACTTTGTCATTCCTGCTGCTGGGCGGTTGTCTGGTGACCTTCCATGAGCCCTTGCCCAGCAACCAGGCAGCACCCAAGGCCCTGCTCGGCAAGTGGAGCAGCAAGGACGCCTGGGGGGAGCCGTTGAAACTGGTGATCAGCCGTAGCGGTGGCGACGCCTACAAGGCGGTGGCCACGGCCAAGGGCAAGGCCCCTGAAGAATACGTGTTCACCGTGTCACGCCACGGCAACCGCTGGTACTTGTCGGCTGGCGTGCCCAAGCGCCTGGGCGGCAATTTCCTGATTGGCGGCTTCGATATCGTCGATGGCAAGGAACTGGTGGTCTACAACCTGGATGTCGAGCAGGTACAGCAGGCGGTGGGCAAGAAGGAACTGAGCGGTCGTAGTACCGAAGTGCCGGAGGACAACGGCGACGGCGTGCTGATCGACAGCCCGGCGGCGCGGGTGCTGGCCTACCTGGACGACCCGGCCAACTCCGACCTGTTCGTCGAAGTGGCGCGGTTCCAGCGCTCGGGCAAATGACCGTGTTGGCGTCTTCGCGGGCTTGCCCGCTCCCACAGGTATTTCACAGGTATCTGATCCTGTGGTGCCCCTGTGGGAGCGGGCTTGCCCGCGAAGAGGCCGGTACAGGTTTCGTGTACTAGAAAGGAGTCCCTGGTGGACGAATACCAGCAAACCATCCGCGCCCTGTCCGACCGCATCGTCGCGGCACAGACGCCGATCCGGGTCCTTGACGCGGTGAAGTGGGACGACAACATCCGCCAGGGCTTTCTCAAGGCCAAGGGCAAGGAGCCGCCGGCGGTTGATCGCGCCTACTACCAATCGCGCCCGCTGTCGTTCGACTCCAGCGCGGTCAAGGCCGAGTTCCAGGGCATCGAGCGCGACATCATTCGCCAGTTGGGCCAGTTCAACCCGGTCGGGCAGATCATGAAGCGCATGTGCCGCGAATACCGCATGGTGGTGCGCATGCTTGAAGCGCGCGGTACCGAGGACTTCGGCCTGATCTCCCAGGAGCTGTACGGCGCCGCCTCGGATGCCTTCCACGCCGGTGACCCGACCCTGGCCGACCTTGGCCTGATGCTGTCGGACTACCTGAACAACATCGATGGCCGTGGTGACCTCAAGGATGAGCCAAAGAATCTCACCGCCAAGGAGGCGGTGGAGATCCTCCAGCACCGGCTGAACAACGTGTTCGGCGAGGCCGAAGGGACCATTCGCGTGTTCGAGTCCGACGGTATCGTCGCCGACGCCGCAGCCGGTGCCGACTACATCAAGGTGCGTGCCGATGCCATGTTCAACGCCCGCGATGTGCGCGCCCTGGAGGTGCACGAAGGGTTGGTGCACGTCGGTACCACGCTCAATGGCCTGAACCAGCCGATCTGCACCTTCCTGGCCAAGGGCCCGCCCTCGTCGACGGTAACCCAGGAGGGCCTGGCGATTCTCATGGAGGTGATCGCCTTTGCCTCCTACCCCAGCCGCCTGCGCAAGCTCACCAACCGCACCCGTGCCATCCACATGGTTGAGGAGGGGGCAGACTTCATGCAGGTCTACGGTTTCTTCCGCGAGCAGGGCTTCGAGATGGCGCAGAGCTACAGCAACGCCAGCCGGGTGTTCCGCGGCTCGGTACCCAACGGCCTGCCATTCACCAAGGACTTGTCCTACCTCAAGGGCTTCATCATGGTTTACAACTACATTCAGTTGGCCGTGAAGAAGGGCAAACTGGAACAGATCCCGTTGCTGTTCTGCGGCAAGACCACCCTGGAAGACATGCGCACCCTGCGCCAACTGGTCGAGGAAGGGTTGGTCGAGCCGCCCAAGTACCTGCCTGAACAGTTCCGCGACCTGAGTGCGCTGTCGGCCTGGATGTGCTTCTCCAACTTCCTCAACCACCTGAGCCTGGATCGCATTGAAGCCGACTACGCGAACATTCTCTGAGCACTGCCGCCTGCTCGTCCTCGGCCTGGTCCTGCTGAGCCTTGGCGGCTGCAGCAGCCTGTTGTTCTACCCCGAGCGTGGTCAGGCCTTCACCCCTGAGCGTGCCAAGCTGGAATACCGCGATGTCACGCTGACCACTGCTGATGGCATCCGCCTTCACGGTTGGTGGCTGCCAGCCAAGGCCGGGGTCGAGGTCAAGGGCACGGTGCTGCACCTGCACGGCAACGGCGGTAACCTGCCAGGGCACCTGGGGGGTAGCTACTGGCTGCCGGAGCAGGGCTACCAGGTGTTGATGATCGATTACCGCGGCTATGGCTTGTCTCAGGGCCAGCCGAGCCTGCCGGAGGTGTACAAGGACATTGCTGCAGCCATGGCCTGGCTGCAGCAGGCGCCCGAGGTCAAGGGCAAGCCGCTGGTACTGCTGGGGCAGAGCCTGGGCGGTGCCATGGCCATTCATTACCTGGCGGCCCACCCCGAGCAGCGTCAGCGCTTCAGCGCCCTGGTGTTCGATGGTGTGCCGGCCAGTTACCGCGCGGTGGGGCGCTTTGCGCTCAGCACTTCCTGGATGACCTGGCCATTGCAGGTTCCGCTGTCGTGGCTGGTGCCGGACGGCGACAGCGCGATCCGCTCGATCGAGCGATTGAGCAGCCCGCCCAAGTTGTTTTTCCACAGTATCGACGACAACCTGGTGCCGATGGACAACGGCATCCGCCTGTATCAGCACGCGCCACCACCGCGGGTGCTGCAACTGACCCGAGGGGGTCACGTGCAAACCTTCGCCGACCCTACCTGGCGCCAGGTGATGCTGCGGTTCCTCGATGATCCCAGCCATTTCAACGGCCTGCGGCGGCTTGCCGAAGTGCCCAATTTCCCTGACGAGAAGAACAAGCAATGAGTGAAGAACGCAACGCCATCCCGCTGATCCTGACCGGCGTCGGCAGCATCATCGTGACGGTAGGGGCTTTGTGGTATTACGGTTACCTGCATTTCGCCAAGCCCGAAGATGCCCTGCTGCTGCAGGACTTCACCATGCTCAAGACCATCCCCGGCGAGGACTACAAGGTATCGCTGGACCCGGCACCGCAAGTGGCCCAGTGCGTCGACGGCGTGCTGGTGCTGTTCGACACCCAGCAGAA
Organism: Pseudomonas sp. GW823-FHT05G12; assembly: GCF_058795575.1. Lineage (NCBI taxonomy): Bacteria > Pseudomonadati > Pseudomonadota > Gammaproteobacteria > Pseudomonadales > Pseudomonadaceae > Pseudomonas > Pseudomonas sp. GW823-FHT05G12. Next base: position 4,800,194 of record NZ_CM179501.1, on the reverse strand, counting down.
AGGCCTGACCGGCGTGCTGGTGGACAACCGCAAGCGCGCGGTGCGCTGCATGGGCGAAGAAACACCGCAGCAGGTGCAGTGAGCCATTATCCTTGCTGCCTGAACTCGCCTCTTCGCGGGCACGCCCGCTCCCACAGGGTCGCGCAAAACTCGAAACTGGCGCCGTACCTGTGGGAGCGGGCGTGCCCGCGAAGAGGCCCGAACAGGCAAAAGAAAGCCCCGCGTCGATCGCGGGGCTTGTCCTTTCAGCTAGCCAGCCTTAGCGCTGAACCTGGCTCACCGAGCGTGGTGCCACCGGCTGGTTGTCGTTGGAGATGGTCACCTCCACCCGACGGTTCTGCGCACGTCCCGAGTTGCTCGAGTTGTCCGCTACCGGGTACTCCTTGCCATAGCCCTGGGAAACGATACGCGCCGGATCTACCCCGGCACGTACCAGTGCCATGCGCACGCTGTTGGCGCGGCGTTCGGACAGTGTCTGGTTGTAGTTGGCCGAGCCGACGCTGTCGGTGTAGCCCTCGACGATCACCTTGCGTTCCGGGTTTTCCTGAAGGAACTGGGCCAGCTTGGTGATGTTCGGGTAAGCACTGCTCTTGAGTTCGGCCTTGTTGAAGTCGAACAGCACGTCGCCGAAGGTCACCAGCGTTCCGCGGTCGGTCTGCTTGGCGTTGAGGCTGTCCTGCAGCTTGGCGATCTGCGCGTCGCGGGCATCCAGCTTGGCTTGGGCGCGCTGGGCCGAGGCGTTCTTCAGTTCAGCTTCGGCGGTACGCAGGGCAATGGTCTGCTTGGCCACTTCGACGCGCTGGTTGGTCAGGTAGGCCAGTTGGTCGACTTTCTTCTCGTCTTCACGGTCCATGTACGCCTTGTCGGCCTTGTTCAGCCAGTCCTGGGCGTCCTTGGTCTCCAGTGCCGCGACCTTGCTCGCTTGCGGGTCGCTCTGCAGCGAGGAGAAGTTGGTGCGGGCCGCTTCCAGATTGGCATTCGGATCGTGCGAGCAGGCAGCAAGACCGACGCTCAGGGCCAGCAGGGCGGGAATCATGACGTGTTTGCGCATAGTGTTCATCCTTTGATCGTGTGCGAAGGCTAAGGTTGGCGGGGCAGGGCTCACTGAACGCTGCGCAGGCCTTCCTCACGTACGTCCTGAACGCCCTGGCGGGCATCCTGCACGGCCTTCTGGGCTTTGGCTGCCTGGGCCTTTCGTTCGGCGAGGCGTGCATCCCACTCGGCCTGTTGGGCCAGGCGCTTGGCCTCGTCGTACTTCTTGTCGTGCATGGCGATTTCGGCTTGCTTGAACTTGTCCTGAGCCGCTTTCATTTCAACGGCAGCGAACTCGGTACCGCCAGCGCTGACGGCGGAGTTCACGGCGGACTGGGTGACGGCATACTGCTCGGTGGGCGGATTGCCCGCACAGCCGGCCAGGACCAGGCTACTGCCCAGCGCCAGCGCGGCCAGCTTGAACCCGCGCACATGAGTGGATGACAGTTTGCTAGTGCGGGTCTTCATGGTGGTCAGCTCCATTGGATCACTCCTGATAACGACGATGTCCGTAGCAGTCCATCGCTCAATCCCTGACATAACCGCGCGCTTCAGTTCAACGGTGCACGAGGGCAGTGTGCAGGGTTTTAGCGTGATGGCTATTGGCTCCGACTCGAAGGTTTTTCGAATAGTTCAGAAAAAAGCGCCGTGATCGGATAACTATTTCTGACTGATCGGTCAGTGCGATTTGCCTGGAACTTTCCCAGGCTGGAGCGGTATTCCGGGCCTTGAGCAGGCCCGGAATGCTGGCGCGCAGGATTATTTGTCGCTGTCGACTGTCGCGTTGCTCAAGTTGTGCAGGTGCTGGCGCGACAGGGAGAGAAAGCGCGGCGTAGGACCAACGTCTTCGTACAACGGGTCGCCTTCTTCGTCGGTGGCGATGACCTGGCGACCCTGTACATAGGGGAAGCTGGCTTCCAGTTCTTCAAGGGCGGCGGCGACCAGTTCGCCGAGCAGTTCTTCGGCGGTGCGCTTGGGGTACATGTCGATCAGCGCGGCCAGGCGCGCTTCGGACTCCAGGTCCAGGTGCAGGACATGACCGGTACGGCTGAGGGTGCCGGCGGCATTCTGTTCCCAATGCTGGGCGAGTTCACGGATTTTCATGATGACCTCTGTTGACGCCTGGAAAGGCTGCACTGCATGGGAGTGCTGTGCTTTCACTTTAGTTTGGTTTGGCCGATCACGGCTTGCCATCGTCGCCCGGCTGTGGGCACTCTTGGGGGATACCGCTCGCTCCTGCACAGGGCGCGCTGAGGCTGATAGGGATGCAACGGAGAGGGCGCCAATGACCGATATCGATGTGCGTTTGCGTGAAGATGTCCATGTGTTGGGTGAGCTGCTTGGCGAAACCATTCGCCAGCAGCATGGCGATGCGTTCCTGCAGAAAATCGAGGACATCCGCCACAGTGCCAAGGCCGACCGTCGCGGCCCGGGTGAGCAGCTGAGCTCGACCCTGGCGGACCTGGCCGAAGAAGACCTGCTGCCCGTAGCGAGGGCCTTCAACCAGTTCCTCAACCTGGCCAACATGGCCGAGCAGTACCAGTTGATCCGCCGCCGCGACGCCGACCAGCCCGAGCCATTCGAAGCGCAGGTACTGCCCGAGCTGCTGGGGCGCTTGAAGCAGGCAGGCCACAGCAACGATGCCCTGGCCCGGCAACTGGCCAAGCTCGATATCCAGTTGGTGCTCACCGCACACCCCACCGAAGTGGCCCGTCGCACGCTGATCCAGAAGTACGACGCGATCGCCGGCCAACTGGCCGCACAGGACCATCGTGACCTGACCCCGGCAGAACGCCAGCAAGTGCGCGAACGCCTGCGCCGGCTGATCGCCGAGGCTTGGCACACCGAGGAAATCCGCCGTACCCGGCCTACGCCGGTAGACGAAGCCAAGTGGGGTTTCGCAGTGATCGAGCATTCACTGTGGCATGCCATCCCCAGCCACCTGCGCAAGGTCGACAAGGCCCTGCTGGAGGCCACTGGCCTGCGCCTGCCGCTGGAGGCCGCGCCGATCCGCTTTGCCTCGTGGATGGGTGGGGACCGTGATGGCAACCCCAATGTGACGGCTGCCGTCACCCGCGAAGTACTCCTGCTGGCGCGCTGGATGGCCGCCGACCTGTTCCTGCGCGACATTGATGCACTGGCCGCCGAGTTGTCCATGCAGCAGGCCAACGACACCCTGCGCAAGCAGGTTGGCGACAGCGCCGAACCCTACCGCGCAGTGCTCAAGCAACTGCGCGACCGCCTGCGTGCGACACGCGCATGGGCGCATTCGGCCTTGACCAGCAACCAACCGGCCGGTGCCGACGTGCTGGTGGACAACCGCGAGCTGATCGCGCCGCTGGAGCTGTGCTACCAGTCACTGCACGAATGCGGCATGGGCGTGATCGCCGAGGGGCCGCTGCTTGACTGCCTGCGTCGTGCGGTGACCTTCGGCCTGTTCCTGGGCCGCCTGGACGTACGCCAGGACGCTGCCCGCCACCGTGATGCGCTGACCGAGATTACCGATTACCTGGGCCTGGGGCGTTACGCCGACTGGGATGAGGAGCAGCGCATCGCGTTCCTCCAGGCCGAGCTGAAAAACCGCCGGCCCCTGCTGCCTGCGCATTTCAAGCCGCAAGCGGACACCGCCGAAGTGCTGGCGACCTGCAGGGAAGTGGCCGCTGCGCCGGCCGCCTCGCTGGGGTCTTACGTCATCTCCATGGCCGGTGCCGCCTCGGATGTACTGGCGGTGCAACTGTTGCTCAAGGAAGCCGGCCTGACCCGCCCCATGCGCGTGGTACCACTGTTCGAGACCCTGGCCGACCTCGACAATGCCGGCCCGGTCATGCAGCGCCTGCTTGGCCTGCCGGGCTACCGCGCGGGCCTGCGCGGCCCGCAGGAAGTGATGATCGGCTACTCCGATTCGGCCAAGGACGCCGGCACCACGGCTGCTGCGTGGGCGCAGTACCGGGCTCAGGAAAACCTGGTGCGCATCTGTGCCGAGCATCAGGTCGAGCTGCTGCTGTTCCACGGCCGTGGCGGTACGGTCGGGCGAGGCGGCGGTCCGGCCCATGCCGCGATCCTGTCGCAGCCACCGGGTTCGGTGGCGGGGCGTTTCCGCACCACCGAGCAGGGTGAAATGATCCGCTTCAAGTTCGGCTTGCCGGGCATTGCCGAGCAAAACCTCAACCTGTACCTGGCTGCCGTGCTTGAAGCCACGCTGTTGCCACCACCGCCCCCGCAGCCGGCCTGGCGTGAAGTGATGGACCAGTTGGCCGCCGATGGTGTCCAGGCCTACCGCAGCGTGGTACGGGAGAATCCCGATTTCGTCGAGTACTTCCGTCAGTCGACGCCAGAACAGGAACTGGGGCGCCTGCCGTTGGGCAGCCGCCCGGCAAAACGTCGCGCCGGGGGCATCGAAAGCCTGCGCGCCATCCCGTGGATCTTCGGCTGGACCCAGACCCGGCTGATGCTGCCGGCCTGGCTGGGCTGGGAAACGGCGCTGACCAATGCCTTGGCCCGAGGTCAGGGTGAGTTGCTGGCACAGATGCGCGAGCAATGGCCGTTCTTCCGCACCCGCATCGACATGCTGGAAATGGTGCTGGCCAAGGCCGATGCGCAAATTGCCGAGGCCTACGACGAACGTCTGGTGCAACCGCACCTGCGTCCTTTAGGTGCGCACCTGCGCGACCTATTGTCGCAGTCATGCCGGGTGGTGCTGGGCCTGACCGGGCAGCCGGTGCTACTGGCGCACAGCCCCGAGACACTGGAATTCATTAGCCTGCGCAATACCTATCTGGACCCGTTGCACCGCCTGCAGGCAGAGTTGCTGGCCCGCTCGCGCAGCCGCGAAGCCGCTCTGGACAGCCCGTTGGAGCAGGCCTTGCTGGTGACCGTGGCGGGTATTGCCGCCGGGCTGCGCAACACCGGCTAAGGGCAAGCCCGGGTCATGTCTGGCGCGTGCCATGCAGGGCCGGCACTATGACGGGGAGGGTGGTTGCGCCTGGCGCAACCGCCTGCCCGGTCAGCCGCAAGTGGCGCATTTCTGCAACTTTGGGACGCTTGTCTGGCTGCCGGGCGCTGTGTATCTTGAGCAGCCTTCTGACCGATTTATGGTCATACCCGATTTTCCGGACTTGGCCCTGGTCGCCGAATCCATTGAATTTCATAAAAAAATTTGAGGAGCACGAGATGCGCGTAATTCTGCTGGGAGCTCCCGGGGCCGGTAAAGGTACTCAGGCAAAGTTCATCACCGAAAAGTTCGGTATTCCACAGATCTCCACCGGTGACATGCTGCGTGCCGCCGTCAAGGCTGGCACCCCGCTGGGCCTGGAGCTGAAGAAAGTCATGGATGCCGGCCAGCTGGTCTCCGACGAGTTGATCATCAGCCTGGTGAAGGAGCGCATCGCTCAGCCTGATTGCGCCAACGGCTGCCTGTTCGACGGCTTCCCACGCACCATCCCACAGGCCGAAGCCATGGTCGCTGCCGGCGTCGACATCGATGCCGTGGTCGAAATTGCCGTGGACGACGAAGAAATCGTCGGCCGCATGGCTGGCCGCCGCGTGCACCTGGCCTCGGGCCGTACCTACCACATTCAGTACAACCCGCCGAAAGTGGAAGGCAAGGACGACGAGACCGGTGAAGACCTGATCCAGCGTGACGACGACAAGGAAGAAACCGTTCGCCATCGTCTGTCGGTCTACCACAGCCAGACCAAGCCGCTGGTGGATTTCTACCAGAAGCTGTCGGCTGCCAATGGCGGCAAGCCGAAGTACAGCCACATCGAAGGTGTCGGCTCGGTTGAAGCCATCACCGCCAAGGTCCTGGCAGCCCTGAGCTGATCCGGCGCCTGACGCACCTCGACAACGGCCCGCTTGCGGGCCGTTGTCGTTTGTAGGCCGCACAGCGCCCCCTCAGGACACAACGCCGCTGCTGCTCTATACTGCCGCTCTTTTTCATTCGCACCTGGATACCCGTTCGATGACCACCCTGCTGGCCCTGGATACCGCCACCGAAGCCTGTTCCGTCGCGCTGCTGCATGACGGCAAGGTGACCAGCCACTACGAGGTGATCCCGCGCATGCATGCCCAGAAGCTGCTGCCGATGATCAAGCAACTGCTGGCCGACTCTGGCGTGGCACTGAATGCGCTGGATGCCATTGCCTTTGGCCGTGGCCCGGGCGCGTTCACCGGCGTGCGTATTGCCATCGGTGTTGTGCAAGGCCTGGCCTTCGCCCTCGAACGCCCGGTGCTGCCGGTGTCCAACCTGGCCGCTTTGGCCCAGGGTGCATTGCGCGAGCAGGGCGTGCAGCAGGTGGCCGCTGCCATCGATGCGCGCATGGATGAAGTTTACTGGGGCTGCTACCAGGCCACGGCGGGCGAAATGTGCCTGGTCGGCCGTGAAGCCGTATTGCCGCCCGAGCAGGTGGCGCTGCCGGCAGGCAGCAATGGCGAGTGGTTCGGTGCCGGTACCGGGTGGGGCTATGCCGAGCGCCTGGCGGTACAGGTGGCGGCGAGCAACCCGGCTGCCTTGCCCAATGCTCTGGACATTCTCAGCCTGGCCACCTTTGCCTGGGCCCGTGGCGAGGCAATCGTCGCCGAGCAGGCGCAACCGGTTTATCTGCGCGATAATGTAGCCACGCCCAAGAAGCACTGAGTGCTGTTCGTCGGTTATCGCCGAACACGCTAAAACCTTTTGCGCGATCTGTGGTCCAGTTATCACTCAAGCATTAGCGACGGAACCCTGATGCTGCTAAATTGCCATCATTGGTCCTGAGTGCTCATGCCATGCGTATCGACGGTTTCTCATCGCAGTCCTACCCGCTCAAGCGCACCTCGCGCAAAGCAGCGGTGCGTGACGAGGCCATCGACGATGCCGAGGTGATCGAGGAGGCAGAAGCCGCCCCGCAGGAAGCCACCGCCCGCCGCCCTGGTGGTGGCATGCCAGCCCGCCAGCAGGATATGGTTTTCCCTCGCGCCCGTGACCGCCGCACCGCCACCGCACTGGCCAGCTACCTGAGCACTGCCGGCTTTACTGACTGGGACATGGAAGTACTGGGGCTCGACCTGTACATTTGATGGATGAATCCCTCACCACTGCCTTACTTTCTCGGTTGCCCGTCGTGGAGCGAAAACGCCTGGCGCGACTACCTGTACCCCGCTGACGCCAACAGTAATCAAATGCTTGGCTTCTACAGCCAGGTGTTCAACGCCGTCGAAGGCAACACCACTTTCTACGCACGTCCCGCTCCCGGCACCATTGCCCGCTGGGCGCAGGTCATGCCCGAGCACTTTCGCTTCACTGCCAAGTTTCCGCGGGATGTCAGCCATGAGGGCGACCTGCGTGACCAGCTTGAACCTGCCTTCGACTTCACTCGGCTGATGGCCCCGCTGGGCCAGCGCGTATCACCCTACTGGTTGCAGTTGCCGGCCCAGTTCGGCCCGGCGCGCCTGGGTGAGCTTTGTCACTTCCTCGATCAGATCGCCGTGCCCGTGGCTGTGGAAGTGCGCAACCAGGCCTTTTTTGCCAAGGGTGAGGAAGAACGCCTGCTCAATCGCCTGCTGCACGAGCGCGGTGTGGAGCGTATCTGCCTCGACCCGCGTGCGCTGTTCAGTTGTACCTCGCGCGACCCTGCCGTGCTGCATGCGCAGTCGAAGAAGCCCAAGGTGCCTCCGCGGCCGGCAGCCTTCAGCCAGCACCCGCAGGTTCGCTTCATTGGCCATCCTGAACTGGAGGCCAATCACACCTTCCTTAGCCCTTGGGTAGAAAAAGTCGCCGCCTGGATCGAAGAAGGCCGCAATCCCTATATCTTCCTGCACACCTCGGACAATCGCCTGGCTGCGGCGCTGGCCCAGCGCTTCCATCAACGCCTGATGGCACGCCTGCCGGGCCTGGCACCTTTGTCGGAATTGCCGCGCGCCCCTGAGGTCGAACAATTGGGGCTACTCTGACATTTCCCTGACTGCCGGAGGTTGAACCATGGATGTGCAAACCCTGCGAGCTGAGGCCTTCAAGGCGTTACACGAGCGCGACGGCGCGTTCGTCATCCCCAACCCGTGGGATGCCGGCTCCGCCAAGTTGCTCGCCAGCCTGGGTTTCGAGGCGCTGGCGACCACCAGTGCAGGCCTGGCCTTCAGCCTGGGCCGGCCAGACGCCGAAGGCGCCTTGAGCCTGGACGATACACTGGACAATGCCGGCGAGATCGTCGATGCCACCGCGCTGCCGGTGGCCGCCGATCTGGAAAACGGTTTTGGCGACTTGCCCGAAGACTGTGCCCAGACCATTCTGCGTGCCGCCGAAATTGGCCTGGTGGGCGGCTCCATCGAAGATGCCAGTGGCCGCAGTGATGCGCCCATCTATGACTTCGGGTTGGCTGTGGAGCGCGTGCGCGCCGCTGTGCAGGCTGCGCGAAGCCTGCCATTCCCGTTCACCTTGTGCGCCCGGGCAGAAAACCTGCTGCACGGACGCATGGACCTCGACGACACCATCCTGCGCCTGCAAGCCTATGCCGAAGCCGGTGCCGACGTGCTCTACGCGCCTGGGTTGCGCACCGTGGAGGAAGTCCGTGCCGTGGTGCAGGCAGTCGCACCGCGTCCTGTGAATGTGCTGATGGGCATGGCGGGCGTGCCGCTGAGCGTCAACCAGTTGCAGGACCTGGGCGTGCGCCGCGTCAGCGTTGGCTCGTCGCTGGCCCGTGCTGCACTCGGGGCCTTCTACCGGGCGGCGCAGGAAATTCGCGATGAGGGCACGTTCGGCTACGGTGAGCAGGCAATGCCGTTTGCCCAGCTGAACGACCTGTTCCGCCGCTGATGAGGGCATTGCTGGCGCTACTGGCCGGCCTGCTGACGGTGGCCGGCCTGGCCTGGCACTTCGGCTGGCGCCTGCCTGCCACATGGAACCCCTGGGCGCCGCTGGACGTACGCCAGCCGCCCAACCTGCTGACCCCCTACAAACTGTCGCGCCTACGCGATGACCCAACGCTGTGCCGGCAGGCGCTGGAAACCAGCCACCTGCGTTACCGGGCACAAGCCGACAGCCCGGCGTCGGCCAACTGCCCGCTGCAGAACGTATGGCGCATCGAGGGCGGCCAGGCGCGGCTGAGCAGCAGCTTTCTGGCCAGTTGCCCGTTGGCGGTGGCCTATGCACTGTTCGAAAACCATGGCTTGCAGCCGGCGGCGCAGGAAGTGTTTGGGCAACCGGTGACGCAGGTCGATCACCTGGGCAGCTTTGCCTGCCGCAATGTCTACCACCGCAAGCAGGGCCGTTTGAGCCAGCACGCCACGGCCAATGCGCTGGACATCAGCGGATTTCGCCTGAAGGACGGCCAGCGCATTATCCTGGCGCGTGACTGGCAGGCGGGCGGGCAGAAGGCCGAATTCTTGCGTCAGGTGCAGCAGGCCGCTTGCGAGAGCTTCAGCACGGTACTGGGGCCGGATTACAACGCTGCGCACCGCAACCACTTTCACCTGGACATGGGGCGTTGGCAGATCTGTCGTTAGCCTCAGGCGTACGCGCGCACGTTGTTCAGCACCACTGGGCGCGCCCAGTGGATGTCGAACGCCAGGTCATTCTGCTGCTTGGCCAGGGTGGCGTCGTCGAACGGTTCCGGGGCCGGGTCCAGCAGGTTGCTTTCCAGCTCGGCGATGGGCAGGAACAGTGACCGTGGCGTGGGGCCAGGGCCGGGTTCGGCGATCGGCTGACCCTGGCTCATCACCACCGGGCGCAGCCAGCTGTTGTTGATGTCGAGCTGGCGCTGTTGCTCGATCAGTTCCATGGCGCTGAACGGCTCGGGGGCGGGCGGCAGCAGCTTGGCTTCAAGTTCGGCCTTGGGCAGAAACAACGGTTCGGGCGGCGCCACGATGGTGTCGTGCACCGGGCAGGCGCGCTGGGCGTCGATCAAGGCCAGTGCACGGGCGCCGCCGATGGGTTCGCCGCTGTCCTGGTCGTACTGCACGAACGACTGGCTGACGCCGTCTACGGGCTCTTCCTGCTGCTCGGCCATGGCCCGGGCAAAGAAATCCTGCCACAGGTGGCTGACGCCCCCGAGTGCCTGGGTGTTGTGCTGACTGTAGTTGCCGACGGGCGACAAATAGGTCAAGCCGATGGGAAGAGTTTCTGACATGGCAGTCGTGCGCGCTGTGCTCTGGCAGAATAGCGGGATATTGCCTGTATCGGCCGTGGCTGCCGATTCATTAAGGGCTTGGTTTGATTTTTCGGGTGTGAACGATGGAAGAGCAAGGCACGGGTATCAGGGTCGAGGCGATGACAGCTGAGTATGCGCAACAGGCCAGGGCGTGGGCTGAACGCCTGGGCCTGCCGCTGCAGGACGATACCGCCGCCTTCGCGGTGCAGGTGGGCGCCGACGGCTTGCAGATTCAGCAGCTTGGCCCGCAAGCGCCCGGGCCGGTGCGTGTGGACTTCGTCGAAGGCCAGGCTGCGCATCGCCGCCAGTTTGGCGGTGGCAACGGGCAGATGATCGCCAAGGCTGTGGGCATTGCCCAAGGTATCCGGCCGCAGGTACTGGATGCCACGGCGGGGCTGGGCAAGGACGCGTTCGTGCTGGCCAGCCTTGGCTGCCAGATGACCCTGATCGAGCGCCAGCCGCTGATTGCCGCGCTGCTGGAGGACGGCCTGGCGCGGGCGCGAACGGATGAAGAAGTGGGCCCGATTGTCGGGCGCATGCGCCTGCTGACCGGCAACGCCATCGAGCGCATGCGCGCCTGGGAAGGAGAGGCGCCGCAGGTGATCTACCTCGACCCGATGTTCCCGCACCGCGACAAGAGCGCCCTGGTGAAAAAGGAAATGCGTGTGTTCCGGCCTTTGGTGGGCGATGACCCGGATGCCCCGGCGCTGCTTGAAGCCGCCCTGGCGCTGGCCAGCCACCGGGTGGTGGTGAAGCGCCCGCGCAAGGCACCGATCATCGACGGGCCGAAGCCCAGCCACAGCCTGGAAGGCAAGTCGAGCCGGTATGACATTTATCCGAAGAAGGCGTTGAAAGCCTGACGTTTGTGTGGCCTGCCCAGGCTTCTTCGCGGGTAAGTTCGCGAAGAGGCCTGCAAAGATATCCAGGTATCAGGGTTTGAATGCCCTCAAGAACACCCCCACCACCTCGCGCACATGCGCCTCGGCTTCATCGCCTTCCAGCGGCCCCGCACATCCCAGCAGCAACCGGTAATCCGGTGCCCCTTTGACCAGGCAGAAGAAGTGCTCCGCCGCCCTCAAGGGGTTGTCGATGCGCAGCAGCCCGCGCTCATGTGCCCCACGCAGTAGCGCTTCCATGCCTGCGAGCACGCGCTTGGGCCCGGCCTCGTAGAAGTACTCGCCAAAACTCGGGTCCAGGCTGCCCTGGGCCATGATCAGGCGGCTGAGCTTGATCGCTTCGTCACTGCTGATAAGCGCCTGGAAGTTGCGGGCAATCGTCAGCAGCACTTCTTCCACCGGTACCCCCTCGGGATACTCGAACAGCAGGTCAGGCAACTGGATCTGGCAGGTGGCCATGACCGCCGAACAGAACAATGTCTGTTTGTCGGTGAAGTGGCTGTACACGGTGAGCTTTGAAACACCTGCCGCCGCAGCGACCGCATCCATGCTGGTGTTGGCGTAGCCAAGGCTGAGGAACAGGGCCTTGGCCGCTTCGAGGATCGCCTCGCGCTTGGCCAGGTCCTTGGGCCGGCCTGGGCCGATGGGTGCGTCGTTGAGCATTGTGGTCTGCATCTGGTTTAAGAATCCCCATCTTAACGGGTCAGCCGCGATACGGCTAAAACTAGCTCACATTTACCTGCGGCCTGCCAGCGTTCAGTTGATCGACAGGGTGGGCGTTCAGCCGCCGCTTGATTTCACAGGCGCCAGAGGGCTCCAGCCAGGTCGTCGAAAAACCAGCGCATACCCTTCCCGGCATCGTTGCACTGATTTAATATACCAGCCAGTACAAATATTAAATGTGCACTCCGCGAAAGGATTCATCATGTTGCGCCATGCCTTGTCCATCGCTCTGCCCGCCGCCGCTGCCCTGCTTCTGGCGGCGTGTGGTCAGGAAGCCGCCCCACCCGCCGCGCCGCGCCCGGCGCTGGTGGTGCAGCCACAGCCTGCCGAAGCCGCTGCCGACAGTTACCCCGGCGAAGTACGCGCGCGCTTCGAGCCGGAGCTGGCCTTCCGCATTGGCGGCAAGGTCAGCAAGCGTCTGGTGGAGGAGGGGCAGCGGGTCAAGGCCGACCAGCCGCTGGCCGAACTGGACCCGCAGGACGTGCGCCTGCAACTTGAAGCCAACCGCGCCCAGCTGGCGGCTGCCGAGGCCAACCTGGCATTGGTGCGCGCCGAACGCGACCGCTACCAGAAGCTGCTGGAGCGGCAGATGGTCAGCCACTCCCAGTACGACAATGCCGAAAACCTCTACCGTGCAGGCCTTGCCCGTCTGAAGCAGGCCAAGGCCGAGTTCGATGTGGCGGGCAACCAGGCCGAATATGCCGTATTGCGTGCGCCGCAGGCCGGGGTGATCGCCAAGCGCCAGGTTGAAGTGGGCCAGGTGGTCGCCGCCGGGCAGACCGTGTTCACCCTTGCCGCCGATGGCGAGCGAGAAGTGGCCATCGGCCTGCCGGAGCAGCAGTTTGCCCGCTTCGCTGTGGGCCAACCGGTGAGCGTGGAGCTGTGGTCGCACCCGCAGGCGCGTTTCCAGGGGCGCATTCGCGAGCTGTCACCGGCCGCCGACCCGCGCTCGCGCACGTTCGCGGCGCGCATCGCCTTCACCACGGCCGCCGTACCGGCCGAGCTGGGCCAGAGCGCCCGGGTGTTCATCGCCAAGGACGGGCTGATCCCGCTGGCGGTACCGCTGTCGGCAGTGACTGCGGAAAACGGTCAGGCCTATGTCTGGCGGGTGAACAAGGAAAGCCGCCTGGAGCGGGCGACCGTGCGCCTGGGGGCTTATGGCAGCGACAGTGTGCCGGTGCTCGAAGGCCTGGACCCGGGTGACTGGGTGGTTGCCGCTGGTGGCCATGTACTGCGCGAGGGCCAGGAGGTACGCCCCGTGGACCGCAGCAACCGTGTAGTGAACCTGACGGCCAAGGAGTAAGTCCCGATGGGTTTCAACCTTTCTGCCTGGGCGCTGCGCAACCGCCAGATCGTCCTGTTCCTGATGATCCTGCTGGCCGCCATTGGCGCCATGTCGTACACCAAGCTTGGCCAGAGCGAGGACCCGCCATTCACCTTCAAGGCCATGGTCATCCGCACCTTGTGGCCAGGCGCCAGCGCTGAAGAAGTGGCGCGGCAGGTGACCGAGCGCATCGAGAAGAAGCTGATGGAAACCGGTGAGTACGAGAGAATCGTCTCGTTCTCTCGCCCCGGCGAATCGCAGGTTACTTTCATGGCCCGCGACTCGCTGCACTCCAAGGACATCCCCGAGTTGTGGTACCAGATCCGCAAGAAGGTTGCGGACATTCGCCACACCTTGCCGCCGGAGATCCAGGGCCCGTTCTTCAACGACGAGTTCGGCACCACCTTCGGCAATATCTATGCGCTGACTGGCGAAGGCTTTGACTATGCGGTGCTCAAGGACTACGCCGACCGTATCCAGATCCAGCTGCAGCGGGTCAAGGATGTGGGCAAGGTCGAGCTGATCGGCCTGCAGGACGAGAAAGTCTGGATCGAGCTGTCCAACCTCAAGCTGGCCACCCTCGGCGTGCCGCTGGAAGCCGTGCAGAAGGCGTTGCAAGAGCAGAACGCGGTGAGCACCGCCGGTTTCTTCGAGACGCCCAGCGAGCGCTTGCAACTGCGCGTGAGCGGGCGTTTCGACAGTGTCGAGCAGATCCGCCAGTTCCCCATTCGCGTGGGTGATCGCACCTTCCGGATTGGTGATGTCGCCGAGGTGCACCGTGGCTTCAACGACCCACCTGCACCGCGCATGCGCTTCATGGGCGAGGATGCCATTGGCCTGGCGGTGTCGATGAAAGACGGTGGCGACATCCTGGTACTGGGCAAGGCCCTGGAAGGCGAGTTCGAGCGCCTGGCGCATAACCTGCCTGCCGGCATGGCGCTGCGCAAGGTTTCGGATCAACCGGCGGCGGTCAAGGCCGGCGTGGGCGAGTTCGTGCAGGTGCTGGTCGAGGCGTTGGTCATTGTGCTGCTGGTGAGCTTCTTCTCGCTGGGTCTGCGCACTGGCCTGGTGGTGGCGCTGGCCATTCCGCTGGTGTTGGCCATGACCTTTGCCGCCATGCACTACTTCGGCATCGGCCTGCACAAGATTTCCCTTGGCGCGCTGGTGCTGGCCTTGGGCTTGCTGGTGGACGACGCGATCATTGCCGTGGAGATGATGGCGATCAAGATGGAGCAGGGCTATGACCGCCTCAAGGCAGCCAGCTATGCCTGGACGAGTACGGCCTTCCCGATGCTCACCGGTACGCTGATCACGGCAGCAGGCTTTCTGCCGATTGCCACCGCGGCCTCCAGCACGGGCGAATACACCCGGTCGATCTTCCAGGTGGTCACCATCGCTTTGCTGACCTCTTGGGTGGCGGCCGTGGTGTTCGTGCCTTACCTGGGCGAGCGCCTGCTACCCGACCTGGCCAAGCTGCATGCGGCGCGTCATGGCAAGGACGGCCATGCACCAGACCCATACGCCACCCCGTTCTACCAGCGCGTGCGACGGCTGGTGGAGTGGTGCGTACGGCGGCGCAAGACGGTAATCCTGCTGACCATCGCTGCCTTTGTCGGCAGCATCCTGCTGTTCCGCTTCGTACCCCAGCAGTTCTTCCCGGCTTCCGGTCGCCCGGAGCTGATGGTTGACCTGAAGCTGGCCGAAGGCGCCTCGCTGGCCAATACCGCCGAGCGGGTCACGCAGCTGGAGGCGCTGCTCAAGCAGCAGGACGGTATCGACAACTACGTGGCCTATGTGGGCACCGGTTCGCCGCGCTTCTACCTGCCGCTGGACCAGCAACTGCCGGCAGCCAGCTTTGCCCAGTTCGTGGTGCTGGCCAAGTCGATGGAAGACCGCGAGCGCCTGCGCAGTTGGCTGATCAGCACTGTGGACCAGCAGTTCCCCGACCTGCGCGCCCGGGTCACGCGCCTGGAAAACGGCCCGCCTGTGGGCTACCCGGTGCAGTTCCGGGTCACTGGCGAGCATATCGAGAAGGCCCGTGCACTGGCCCGTGAAGTGGCGGACAAGGTGCGCGAGAACCCGCATGTGGTGAACGTGCACCTGGACTGGGAGGAACCCAGCAAGGCGGTGTTCCTCGAAATCGACCAGGACCGCGCCCGTGCGCTGGGCGTGAGCACTTCGCACCTGGCGAGCTTCCTGCAAAGCTCGCTGATCGGCACCACGGTCAGCCAGTACCGCGAGGACAACGAACTGATCGAGATCCTGCTGCGCGGCACCCTCCAGGAGCGCAGCGAGCTGGGCAACCTGGGTAGCCTGGCATTGCCCACCGACAATGGCCAGAGCGTGGCGCTGTCGCAGGTGGCGACCCTGGAGTACGGCTTTGAAGAAGGCATTATCTGGCACCGCAACCGCTTGCCGACGGTGACCGTGCGTGCCGATATCTACGACCAGGAGCAGCCGGCGACGCTGGTGAAGCAGATTCTGCCGACCCTGCAGGAAATCCGCGCCAAGCTGCCCGATGGCTACCTGCTGGAGGTGGGCGGCACGGTGGAGGACTCCGAACGGGGGCAGAAATCGGTGAATGCCGGCATGCCACTGTTCATCGTGGTAGTCCTGAGCTTGCTGATGATCCAGCTGCGCAGTTTCTCGCGCACGGTGATGGTGTTCCTCACCGCGCCGCTGGGGTTGATTGGTGTGACCCTGTTCCTGCTGGTGTTCCGCCAGCCGTTCGGCTTTGTCGCCATGCTTGGCACCATTGCCTTGGCGGGGATGATCATGCGCAACTCGGTGATCCTGGTGGACCAGATCGAGCAGGACATCGCAGCGGGGATGGAGCGCTGGCAGGCGATCATCGAGGCAACGGTGCGGCGCTTCCGGCCGATCGTGCTGACCGCGCTGGCGGCAGTGCTGGCCATGATCCCGTTGTCGCGTAGTGTGTTCTATGGACCGATGGCGGTGGCGATCATGGGTGGGTTGATCGTGGCCACGGTGCTTACACTGCTGTTCCTGCCGGCGTTGTATGCGGCGTGGTTCAGGGTGAAGAAGGGCTGAAGGCCGCAGGGGGAGGGCTTGGCCCTCCCTTCGCGGGTGAACCCGCTCCTACGACGGCCTGTGTCCAACCCCGCCGCCGTGTAGGCGCGGGTTTACCCGCGAATACGGTGGCGGCAGCAACGGTGAGCGGCTGGTGAAAATTGGCCAGCAGGCCCGGCCCTTTCGCGGGTGAACCCGCTCCTACAGCGCGCCGAAGACCTTCTTGGCCAGGCTGGTAGCCGCCGCTGCCGGGTTCTGGCGAATGCTCTGCTCCTGCTTGCCGATCATCTCGAACAGGCCATCCAGCGCCTTCTCGGTCACGTAGTTCTCAATATTGGCGTCATCCTTGACCAGCCCCAGGCCTTTGGCTTGGGCAGCGAAGGCGTTGTACTGCTGGGCCACGCCAACCTTGTCGGTGGCCTGCTTGACGATTGGCAGGAACTTGGCGCGGATCTGCTCGCGGCTGCTCTTGTTCAGGTACTGGGTGGCCGAGTCGTCACCGCCGCTGAGAATGCCCTTGGCATCGGTCACGCTCATGTTCTTCACGGCATCCACCAGAATCGCCTGGGCCTGCGGCACGGCAGCCTCGGCGGCTTTGTTCATGCTGGTTTCCAGGGCTTCGACCTGTTCACCCTTGCCGAACATCTTCATCGCCTTGGCGGCTTTGCCCAGGTTGCCTGGCAGCTCGATGCGCACGTCCGGGTTGTTGCTGAAGCCGCCTGGGGTGCTCAGTTGCTTGACGGCCAGTTGCGCACCTTGGGTCAGGGCATCTTTCAGGCCGCCGGTGGCGTCTTTCTGGCTGAGGTCGCCCAGCGACAGGGCCAGGGCGCTGGCCGACAGCAGCAGGCCGGCGCACAGGGTGGTGAAGCGCAGGGAAGTGCGGATCATGAAGCTTTCCTTGTAAACGGATGAGAACGGGTATCAGCGAACCTGATCTACCTTGATGCGTACCGATTGCGGGTCACTGCCATCGAGCGCGACACCGTGGTGTTCGGTATTGATGAACAGCAACTTGCCATTCAGCTCGATGCGCGCACTCACCGCATAGCGGTGGCCAGGCTTGACCTGCGCGGGGTCATAGGTGAGATGGAACGGCAGCGGCACGTTGCCTTTGACCGGGCCGGCCTGGCGCGCCAGGGTCACGGCAGGGGCGTCCATCAGCGACACATCCTGCAGTTCCACACTCAGGGTGGCTGCAGGCGGCAGGGCAATGCGCTGCAGGTAGAAGACTTCACCGTCCAGGCTGGCCTGGTTGGGTGGGGTTTGGCTGGAGCAGGCTGCAAGCAGGGATGCGCAACACAGCATAAAGAGCTTTTTCATGGAATCTCCGGTGTCCTTGGAGCTGGCTTGTGGCCAACCCCACGGACTTTAGCGGATTTTGCCGACCGATGAACCGTTAGAGGGTCGAAGTTTCCAGCCCGTCGTCACGGTGCAGGGCCACCTGGCGGATCGACAGGCGCAGCTCGGCCGACAGTACTCGCTTGGCCACGCCCTCGGCCAGCTCGCCGAGCTTGTCGTGATAACCCAGCTTGCCTTGCGCGTCGGCGTGCAGCACGCCTTGCTGAAGCAAGGTCTGGATGAAGTGGCGGAACAGCGTCTTGTCGAAGAACTCCGGTGCGTTCAGGCCATGCAGGATCGACAGGCGCTGGGCCATCATCACGCATAGGTCTTCCAGCGCTTCGGCGCTCAGGCTGTTCTGCCCGCTGTTGATCAGCAGCGAGGTTGCCATGTAGAAGCGCTGCAGGGTCTGGGTGATGGTGCGGGCGAGCAGGGTCAGCAACACGAACTGCCGCGAGCTGGGCGCCGGGCGCACGTACAGGTCGTTGTCCTGGCGCAGCAGGCCCTGTTCCACCAGCGCGACCAGCCATTGGTCGATGACCTCGTCCAGCTGTTCTGGCGTCCAGCGCAGGAACAGTTCGGCCTGCAGATAGGGATAAAGCGCATGCACATACTGGCCCAGCAGTTGGCGGCTCATGCGGGAACTGCTGAGGAAGAAGCTGGCCAGCAGCGCCGGCAGGGCGAAGATGTGCAGCACGTTGTTGCGGTAGTAGGTCATCAGCACCGCGTTGCCTTCATCCAGGTAGAGGATGCGGCCC
Organism: Pseudomonas sp. GW823-FHT05G12; assembly: GCF_058795575.1. Lineage (NCBI taxonomy): Bacteria > Pseudomonadati > Pseudomonadota > Gammaproteobacteria > Pseudomonadales > Pseudomonadaceae > Pseudomonas > Pseudomonas sp. GW823-FHT05G12. The sequence continues at coordinate 4,781,971 of NZ_CM179501.1, read as the reverse complement.
AGGGCGTCCTTCTGCTCGGCCACCAGGTTCATGCTGCGCACATGTTCGATCAGTGCCTGGCCGTCGCCCTCGGGCAGGGTGGTGTGCGGCGAGTAGGGCACTTGGCGCAGCAGCGCCAGGTACAGGTCGAGTACGCGGGTCAGGGCGCGCTCGTCCAGGGCAAGGCGGCTGGTCGACAGCAGTGCCAAGGCCACCAGGTTGACCGGGTTGATGGCGGCCGCCTCGTTGAGGTGGCGGGCCACGGTTTCTCCCAGGCGGGCGGTGGTGGCGTTGAGCCAGTCCGGTCGGTACTGCGGACCGTGATCCTGTTCACGCCAGCCGGGCTGCTGCTGGTCGAGGAAACCAGCCAGGCGGATGGGTTCGCCGAAGTTGACGTAGACCTGGCCAAAGCGCTGCTTGAGTGCACCGAACACCTTGAAGATGTCCAACACCGACTCCTTCTTCTTGCTGGCGCCGCGCAGTTCGCCCAGGTAGGTACGGCCTTCGAGCACGCGTTCGTAGCCGATGTACACCGGCACGAACACGATTGGCGTACGCGACGAGCGCAGGAAGCTGCGCAGGGTAATGGCCAGCATCCCGGTGCGCGGCTGCAACATGCGCCCGGTACGCGAGCGGCCGCCTTCGACGAAGTACTCGACCGGGAAGCCCTTGGTGTACAGGGTGTGCAGGTACTCGTTGAACACTGCCGTGTAAAGCGGGTTGCCCTTGAACGTGCGGCGCATGAAGAAGGCGCCACCACGGCGTAGCAGGTTACCGACCACCGGCATGTTGAGGTTGATGCCCGCAGCCACGTGCGGCGGGGTGAGGCCGTTGCGGAACAGCAGGTACGACAGCAGCAGGTAGTCGATGTGGCTGCGGTGGCATGGCACGTAGATCACTTCATGGCCAGGGGCGATACCCTGCACCTGTTCGATGTGGTTGACCTTGATGCCGTCGTAGATCTTGTTCCAGAACCAGCTGAGCACCACTTCGAGGAAGCGGATGGCGGTATAGGTGTAGTCCGAGGCTATCTCGTTGCCATAGCGCAGTGCCTGGGCCTCGGCTTTGGCCAGCGGCAGGTTCTCGCGCTGAGCTTCGTCGGCAATCGCCTGGCGCACTTGCGGGGCATGGACCAGGCCTTTGACCAGGGTGCGTCGGTGCGAGATGTCCGGGCCGATGACGGCAGTCTTGAGGTTGCGAAAGTGCACGCGCATCAGGCGCTGGGCCATGCGCACGGTGCGCTCGTGGCCTTTGTTGTGCTGCACCAGTTCGCGCAGGTGGATTGGCGCGGAGAACTGTACCCGGGTCTTGCGCCCCAGGATCAGTACGGTCAGCAACCGGCGCAGGCGCCCGGTTACCGCCCAGCTGTCGGCGAACAGCAGCTTCCAGGGGCTGGACTCGCTGGCCGGGGTCTGGCCCCAGAACACGCTGACAGGAATGATCTGCGCATCTTCTTCGGCATGCTGGCTGACGGCAGCCACCAGGCGCTCGAGCGTGGGCGGGGCGCCGCTTTTGTCCTGGCGGCCGAGCCAGTCCGGGTCGGGGGTCAGGTAGAAGAACGCGGCGGGTTCCTGCAGTGGGCCGACGGCTACCGGCAGCACCGGGCGCGGCAGCCCCGCCTTGGTGCACTCGTGGTCGAGCACGGCCAGGTCGGTGAGCGCGGGCGAGGGCAACGCATAGAACACCGGCCGGCTGCGGTCGAGGTTGAGGGTCATGGAAGACTGGTTGATGGTCTCGGAGCGCACCCACAGGTACAACAGGCGACGCAGGCCGCCGAATATCAGGCGGTGCAGGGGGGAACGGGTCATGGGGTGTGTGCCCTGGGTGTGATTTTCAGGTGAGTATTCTGCTATTTAGTCTGCCGTATCGGCGTAAGTTCAGCAAAATTCGGCCAACGACGGGACCGTCATCAATTTTTTTTGTTCTGTGTCATATACTCGGCCTGCCACTTGCAGGATATTTCGGCAAGCGGCGTTGGCACGGGGCAGGTGACCTCGTGCCTGCAAGGCGATCTTCACAATAAAAATCCGGAGTAGTTCAGATGTCGTCTCGTGAGACTGGGAATGTAAAGTGGTTCAACGATGCCAAGGGTTATGGCTTCATTCAGCGCGAAGGTGGTGCGGATGTGTTCGTCCACTATCGGGCGATTCGCGGTGAGGGGCATCGTACCCTGGTCGAAGGGCAGCGGGTGGAGTACGCCTGCGTGCAGGGCCAGAAAGGCCTGCAAGCCGAAGACGTAGTGGGCCTCTGAGCCTCTGGTTTCAAGCCGTAGGAGCGGGCTTGCCCGCGAAGCAGCCACCACGGTGGCTGCCACGGGCATAGCCCGTGTTCGCGGGTAAGCCCGCTCCTACAGAAACGAGCAAGCCTGCCGTTTCATGATGTACGCCAGGTGATTTCCTCTTCACCGTCGGCGCTGATGCGGACCCAGCGGTCAGCATCTTCTTCCCCGTCTTCCTCGACCCAGCCACCCGGCGCGCAGCGCACTTCCACACCCAGCGCGGCAAATGCGGCGCGGGCGCAGGCAACGTCATCGGCCCACGGCGTCTGGTCGCTTTCCAGGTACAGGCTGTTCCATTTCCCTACAGCCTTGGGTAACCAAGTGACCGGAATGTTACCGGCCTGGCATTTGAAGGTATGGCCTTTCTGCTTCCACTCGGTGCACGGGCCGATTGCCTGGGCGAGCCACTCGGCAATCTGCTTGTGGTCGACGTCGGCGTCCTTCAGGTAGATCTCGATATCAGGTTGACGCATAAGGGCTCCGGGTGTGCTCAGTCTTGGCGCACGAAATAGTCATAACGCATGGAAACCGTGACCTCGAACGGCTCGGGCTGGTCGATCACCCGGGCACGTTTTTCGGCGCTGGCGCGCCAGCCGTGTGGGGTCATGGCCAGCAGGTCGGCGCGGGCCTTGGGCGCGGCCAGGCTCAGGCGGAACTCGAGGGTTTCGCTGTGGGCGTGGGCCATGCCTTCAGGGACCAGGGCCAGGTGCTTGTCGTCGGCGTAAGGGCGTACTTCATCGTAGAGCACTTCACGCAGTTCCATCAGGTGGCCGCTGGTCGGGCCGACCCGCATCAGGCCGCCGCCGGGGCTGAGCAAGCGCTTGGCCTCGGCCCAGTCCAGCGGGCTGAAAACGCTGGCGATGAACTGGCAGCTGGCGTCGGTCAGCGGCACGCGGGCCATGCTGGCGACCATCCAGGTGACCGCCGGTGCTCGGCGGCAGGCACGCTTGACCGCTTCACGGGAGATGTCCAGCGCATAGCCGTCGGCGGCCGGCAAGGCCTGGGCGATCTGTGCGGTGTAGTAACCCTCGCCGCAGCCGATGTCCAGCCAGGCGCCAGGCTGGCGTTCGGCGGCCAGCTCGGCCAGGCGGCGGGCGACTGGCGCGTAATGGCCGGCGTCGAGAAAGTCGCGGCGTGCCTCGACCATCGCCTGGTTGTCACCGGGGTCGCGGCTGTTCTTGTGCTGCACCGGCAGCAGGTTCAGGTAACCCTGGCGGGCGCGGTCGAAGCGGTGGCCGGCCGGGCACACCACTCCATTGTCGAGCCGGCTCAGCGGCGCCTGGCAAAGCGGGCAGGCAAGCATCAGGCGAGCAACCGGACCAGGGTCTGGTAGTAGATTTCGGTCAGCAGATCGAGGTCGCTGGCCAGGATCCGCTCGTCAACCTGGTGGATGGTGGCGTTGACCGGGCCGAGTTCGACCACCTGGGTGCCCATGGTTGCGATGAAGCGGCCATCGGAGGTACCGCCGCTGGTGGAGGGCTGGGTATCGTGACCGGTGACGCCCTTGATGCTGGCCGCCACGGCGTCGAGCAGCTCGCCTGGTTCGGTCAGGAACGGCAGGCCCGACAGTGCCCAGTCGACCGACCAGTCCAGTTCATGCTTGTCGAGAATCGCCGACACTCGGGCCTGCAGGCCTTCGACGGTGGACTCGGTAGAGAAGCGGAAGTTGAACAGCGCGGTCAGCTCGCCCGGGACCACGTTGGTGGCGCCGGTGCCGGAATTGAGGTTGGAGATCTGGAAGCTGGTTGGCGGGAAGAACGCATTGCCTTCGTCCCAGTGCTCGGCAGCCAGTTCCGCCAGGGCCGGGGCGGCCAGATGGATCGGGTTGCGCGCCAGGTGCGGGTAGGCCACATGGCCCTGTTTGCCGCGTATGGTCAGCTTGGCGCCCAGCGAACCGCGGCGACCGTTCTTGACCACGTCACCCAGCAAGGTGGTGCTGGACGGTTCGCCGACGATGCACCAGTCCAGGCGCTCGTTGCGCGCTTTCAGGCGCTCGACCACCGCTTTGGTGCCGTGGTGGGCGGGGCCTTCCTCGTCGCTGGTGATCAGAAACGCGACCTTGCCGCGGTGGTTCGGGTAGTCCTGCACGAAGCGCTCGCTGGCGATCACCATGGACGCCAGGCTGCCCTTCATGTCGGCGGCGCCACGGCCGCAGAGCATGCCGTCGGCGTCGATCAGCGCCTCGAACGGTTCATGCTGCCATTGCTGGACCGGGCCGGTAGGCACCACGTCGGTGTGGCCGGCAAAACACAGTACCGGGCCGTCCTGGCTGCCGTGGGTGGCCCAGAAGTTGTCGACGTCTTCAATGCGCATCGGCTCCAGCTGGAAACCGACGGCGCCCAGACGGTTCATCATCTGCGCCTGGCAATCGGCGTCGACGGGGGTGACCGAGGGGCGACGGATCAGGTCGCAGGCCAGTTGAAGGGTAGGCGAGAGCTCGGCAGGGGCCGTCATGGGGGACTCCGGGGCAAGGCAAGGCGGGGAAATCTGAGGGGCGTTATCTTATATCAAATGGTTTCGGGCAGCACGGCCCATTCGCGGGCACGCCCGCTCCCACAGGTACTGCACAGCTCTGAACGCCTGTGCCAAGCACGTGGGAGCGGGCGTGCCCGCGAATGGGCTGCACAGGTCAGCCCAGGCAACTTCAAGCCTGCTGCGCTTCGGCAGCCTTTTCTGCGGGCTTGGGCAGCGACGACAGGAACGCCATCACCAGCGCTGCCACATAAGGCAACGACTGCACCAGCAACATCGCCACCCAGAAGCGCATGTCCGAACTCGGCAGCCCCTGCACCAGGTAGATACCCAACGCCGCGCCCCACAGCAGCACCATGATGAACAGCTCTTCACGGGCTTCGGAAATCGCCACCAGCAACCCATGGCTGTCAGCGTTCTTCGGCGTGCGGAAGAACGGCATGCTGCTGGTGAAGAAACCATACAGTACCGCCTTGGCGATGGTGTGCGACAGTGCCAGCCCGGCCAGCGCAGCTGCGAAGGCATCCTTGAGGTTCACCCCCACCGCTCGGCGGTACAGGAAGATGATCTTGCCGACCTTGAAGAAGAACAGCGCCAGCGGCGGGATGGCGAAGATCATCAGGGGCGGATCGACCCGATGCGGCACGATGATCATCGCCGCTGACCACAACAGCGCGCCGATGGTGAAGAAGATGTTCATGCCATCGGCGATCCACGGTAGCCAGCCGGCCAGGAAGTGGTAGCGCTGGCCACGGGTCAGCTCGCTGCCTTTGCCGCGCAGCAGCGCGCCGGCGTGGTGCTTGATGATCTGGATGGCGCCGTAGGCCCAGCGGAAGCGTTGTTTCTTGAAGTCAATGAAGGTGTCGGGCATCAGGCCCTTGCCGTAGCTGTTGTGGGCGTAGGCGGCGGACAGGCCTTTCTCGAACACGCGCAGGCCCAGTTCGGCGTCCTCGCAGATGCACCACTCGGCCCAGCCCAGTTCTTCCAGCACACTGCGCCGGGTCATGGTCATGGTGCCGTGCTGGATGATCGCGTCACGGTCGTTGCGGGTGACCATACCGATGTGGAAGAAGCCCTTGTATTCGCTGTAGCACAGCTTCTTGAAGGCGCTTTCGTGCTGGTCGCGGTAATCCTGCGGTGACTGCACCACGGCAATTTTCGGGTCGGCGAAGTGCGGCACCATGTGCTTGAGCCAGTTGCGGTCGACGCAGTAGTCCGAGTCGATTACCGCGATCACTTCGGCGTCCTTTGCCGTGTGCGGGATCAGGTAATTCAGCGCGCCACCCTTGAAGCCGGCCAGTGGCGCGACGTGGAAGAACTTGAAGCGCTCGCCAAGCTTCTCGCAGTGGGCCTTGAGCGGCTCCCAAACGGCCGGGTCCTTGGTGTTGTTGTCGATCACCAGCACTTCGTAGTCGGGGTAGTCCAGGGCGGCCAGGGCGTCCAGGGTCTGTTTCACCATCTCAGGTGGCTCGTTGTAGCACGGCACATGCACCGACACCTTGGGCCGGTAGGCAGTGTCGGCCTGCACGGGCAGGAACTCGCGGCGGCGCTTGTGTATCCAGACCGCCTCGGCCAGTTCGTGGGCCTCGGTGAGCAGCACGATGAACACGCCCAGCGCGCCGAGGGCCAGCAGCACGCCCACGGTCAGGCTGAACCAGGTGCTGTATTGCTGGCTGTAGTCGTAGGCGATCCACACCAGTACCGACCCGCACAGGAAGGTGATGAACGTCAGGAAGGTACGGCCACGCTGGCGCAGGGCCGAGCCATCGATGAACAGCACCATCAAGGCGATCATTGCCAGCACCACCGACGCCACTGCCAGGGCCCGCCACTGCGGGATCGCCACCACGGGGCCGTCGAAGTTGAACTTCTGCTGGCGCTCGGCGTTGTAGACGCCCCAGTAGGCGCCTACCGAACCTTCGTCGCTGGCCTTCCAGGGTTGGTCATAGGCTTCAATGACAAAGTAGTTGTAGCCACGGCGGTTGAGGGTGTTGACCAGGGTGCGCAAGTAGATGGCCTGGTCGGCCTGTGTGGCATCGGCACCACCGCGCATGCGGCCGTTGCTCGGCCAGCCGACTTCCGACAGCAGCAGGGGTTTGCGCGGGAACTGGTGCTTCAGTTCACGGGCGCGGTCGAGGACGAACTCGACCGAATCCTTCATCGGCACGAACTCCCAGTAGGGCAGGATGTGCGCGGCAATCAGGTCGACGTGCCTGGCCAGCTCAGGATGTTCCTTCCAGATGTGCCATTGTTCACTGGTGGTCACGGGCACCTTCACGGCTGCGCGTACCCGGTCCAGGTATTTGATCAGGTTTTCCGGTGTGACCTCTTCACGGAACAGCGCTTCGTTGCCGACCACTACCCGCACCACGCTGCGCGACGTGTTGGCCAGTTGGATGGCCGTGGCGATTTCGCGCTCGTTGCGCTCCAGGTCCGGGCTGATCCATATCCCCAGCGTCACCCGCAGGCCGAACTCCTCGGCCAGGCGCGGGATGTCGGCCTGGGTGCCTTCCACGGTATAGATACGGATGCTGTCGGTCAGTTTGCTCAGTTGCTCCAGGTCCTGGCGCATTTCGTCGTCAGTGGGGTACTGACCCTTCTGTGGGCTTTCGCCCAGGCGGAACGGCGAATACGAAAAGCCAGAGATCTGTTCTGGCCAGGCGGGGGCGGAGACCGGGCGGTTGATCAGTGCCCAGAACCCGGTGAACAGTGCGGCGATGGCCAGCACCACTACCAGGTTCAGGCCGAATTTACGTGAAGACATCGTCGTCCATTCATGTGGAAGTGATAGGACATTAAAGCAGGGTTGGCAGTCTCTTTCCTAACGATGCAGGCCAAGGGCTCACTGGCATATAATGCGCGCCGGTTTTTTGGGGTATGAACATGAGCACAGAAGATCCACGCTTTGCCGGCGTTGCCCGGTTGTATGGCGACCAGGGGCTGCAACGTCTGGGCCAGGCCCATGTGGCTGTGGTCGGTATTGGCGGGGTGGGCTCGTGGGTGGCCGAAGCACTGGCACGCAGCGGCGTGGGCGAGATCACCCTGTTCGACCTGGACGATGTCTGCGTCAGCAACACCAACCGCCAGGCCCATGCGCTGGAAGGGCAGGTGGGGCGGCCCAAGGTCGAGGTCATGGCCGAGCGCCTGCGGGCGATCAACCCGGCGTGCACGGTGCATGCGGTGGCCGACTTCGTCACCCGCGAGACCATGGCCGAGTACATCACCGAGCACCTCGACTGCGTGATCGACTGCATCGACAGCGTCATGGCCAAGGCGGCGCTGATCGCCTGGTGTCGGCGACGCAAGATTGCCATTGTTACTACCGGTGGCGCGGGTGGGCAGATCGATCCGACGCAGATCCAGATCGCCGACCTGAACAAGACCTTCAATGACCCATTGGCTTCGCGGGTGCGTTCCACCTTGCGCCGCGACTACAACTTCTCGCGTAATGTCAGCCGCAACTATGGCGTGCCGTGCGTGTTCTCCAGTGAACAGCTGCGTTACCCCAAGGGCGACGGCAGCGTTTGCCTGCAGAAAAGCTTCGTGGGTGAGGGCGTGCGGCTGGACTGCTCGGGTGGCTTTGGTGCGGTGATGATGGTGACCGCGACCTTTGGCATGGTAGCGGCGAGCAAGGCGATAGAAAAACTGGTGGCTGGAGCGCGCCGGCCGTCGGAACGGGTCAAGCCTGAATAAGACCGCGTGGGTTTCTTCGCGGGCCTGCCCGCTCACACAGATACTGCATCTCTATCAAGCATGATGCCGTATCTGTGGGAGCGGGCAGGCCCGCGAAGAAACCGGCGCCGATTCAGCGGTTGGACGCCAACTCCGCCATCCGCTGCAACACCGCATGCAGCCCATTGCTGCGCGACGGCGACAGTTGGCGTTCCAGCCCGAGCTGGGTAAACCACTCGCGCAGATCAATCCCGGCCAGCTCCTCACTGGCCAGTCCCTGCACCCGCACCAGCAACAGCGCCAGCAGCCCACGCAACAAGCGGGCATCGCTGCTGGCCTTGAACCGCCACACGCCCTCGATCTGCTCGGCCACCAGCCACACCAGGCTCTCGCAGCCATGCACCCGGTTGGCCTCGGTCTTTTCGGCATCAGCCAGCGGCTCCAGGCGGTCACCCCACTGCATCAGCAGCCGCGCACGCTGTTCCCAGCCTTTGCCCTGTTGAAACGCTTCCAGCGCTTGGTGCGCCTGTTCCGGCAGGCTCATCGCAACAGCTCCAGGCCTTGGTCCAGCGCGTCGAAGAAACGCTGCACGTCATCGCTGTCGTTGTACAAACCCAGCGATACCCGTATCGCGCCTTCCAGCCCCAGCCCCTTCAGCAGTGGCATGGCGCAGTGGTGACCGGCACGCACGGCAATGCCCTGTTCAGTCAGCAGGTGAGCGATATCGGCGTTGTGCACGCCCTCAATGACGAAACTGGCCAGGGCCGTCTGCGGTGCGCCCAACACCCGCACGCCCTCGCGGTCGCCCAGGCCACGCAGCAGGTGCTGGTGCAGGCTGGCTTCATGTGCTGCGACCGCATGGGCATCGAGGCTGGCCAGATAGTCCAGTGTCGCACCCAGGCCGATCACCCCGGCAATCGGCGGCGTACCCGCTTCGAAGCCCAGGGGCGCGGGACGGAAGCTGGCGCTGTGGTACTCGGCCAGCTGCACCATCTCGCCACCGAACTGCCAGTGGCGCAACAGCTCCAGGGCCTGGGCGCGGCCATAGAGCACGCCGACGCCGTCCGGACCGTACAGCTTGTGGCTGGAAAACACATAGAAGTCGCAGCCCAGTTGCTGCATGTCCTGGCGACCATGCACCACGCCCTGGGCACCATCGACCACCGTCAGCGCGCCTTGGGCGCGGGCATGGGCCAGCAGCGCTGGCAGCGGTTGCCAGGTACCCAGCACGTTGGACAGCTGGCTGATGGCGAGCACTCGGGTGCGCGGGCCGATCAGTTGCAGTGCCTGGTCCTGGTCGATACGACCATGGGCGTCCAGTGGCAGCACCACCAGGCGCAGGTTGCGCCGGTGCGCCAGCTGTTGCCAGGGCAGCAGGTTGGCATGATGCTCCAGGGCACTGACGGCAATTTCGTCACCGGCTTCGAGGCGGTGCTCCAGGCCATAGGCCAGCAGGTTCAGTGCCGAAGTGGCGCCGTGGGTGAACACGATCTGCCGCGAGTCTGCCGCATTGAGCCAGGCGGCGACCTTGTCGCGGCTGGTTTCGAAGGCCTGGGTCGCCAGCGCACCTGGCAAATGCTGGGCACGGTGCACGTTGGCCGCGCCATGGCCGTAGTAATGGCTCAGGGCATCGAGCAAGGCTTGCGGCTTCTGGGTGGTGGCGGCGCTGTCCAGATAGGTCTGGTGCTGCCGTTGCAGGGCGGCGATGGCGGGAAAGTCGGCACGCCAGGGAGAGGGCTGGAACATGTTTGCGAGGCCTGGAATGAAAATCGGGTCTGGTGCATTGGCGCCAGACCCGATCTTAACACCTCAAACCCCGCAGGGTTCTCAGTTGTGAGCGTGCAGCGCTTCGTTCAGCTCGATGGCCGACTTGTGGGTCTTGCACTCTACCGCGCCGTTCAGCGAGTTGCGGCGGAACAGCAGGTCGGTCTGGCCGGCCAGGTCGCGGGCCTTGACCACTTTGACCAGTTCGTTGTTCTCGTCCAGCAGGTTCACCTTGGTGCCTGCGGTGATGTACAGGCCGGCTTCGACGGTGTTGCGGTCGCCCAGCGGAATACCGATACCTGCGTTGGCGCCGATCAGGCAGCCCTCGCCGACTTTGATGACGATGTTGCCGCCACCGGACAGGGTGCCCATGGTCGAGCAGCCGCCGCCCAGGTCCGAGCCCTTGCCGACGAATACGCCAGCGGAAACGCGGCCTTCGATCATGCCCGGGCCTTCGGTACCCGCGTTAAAGTTGACGAAGCCTTCGTGCATGATGGTGGTGCCTTCGCCAATGTAGGCGCCCAGGCGCACACGGGCGGTGTCGGCGATGCGCACGCCGGCCGGGACCACGTAATCGGTCATTTTCGGGAACTTGTCCACCGAGAACACTTCCAGCAGCTCGCCCTTCAGGCGTGCTTCCAGTTGCAGCTCGGCCAGTTCGCCCAGGTCGACCGCGCCCTGGTTGGTCCAGGCCACGTTCGGCAGCAGCGGGAAGATGCCGGCCAGGCTTACGCCATGCGGCTTGACCAGGCGGTGCGACAGCAGGTGCAGCTTGAGGTAGGCCTCTGGGGTCGAGCTCAGTGCGGCGTCTTCGGCCAGCAGGGTGGCGACCAGCGGCTTGTGGCTCTCTGCCAGACGGGTCAGCAGGGCGGCCTGCGCGGCGTCCACGCCCTTCACGGCTTCGGCCAGTTGTGCGGCCTGGGCGTTGCTGAAGGCGATGGCCTGGTTGCCACCTTCGTAACCGAGAACAGGGGCGACTGCAGCAACCAGTTCGGCGCTCGGATTGAGCAGTGGTTGTGCGTAGAACACTTCCAGCCAGGCGCCCTGGCGGTTCTGGGAGCCGACACCAAAGGCCAGGCTGAACAGGGTATTGGACATGTGATTACCTCGTGCGAAATAGGGTAGGGGCTCAGGCCAGGGCAGCGGCGTACAGGTCGGGCTTGAAGCCAACCAGGGTACGCGCGCCAAGGTCGAGCACCGGGCGTTTGATCATCGACGGCTGGGCCAGCATCAGCTCGACGGCCTTGGCCTGGTCGAGGTCTGCCTTGCTGGCGTCGTCCAGCTTGCGGAAGGTGGTGCCGGCACGGTTGAGGATGACTTCCCAGCCGTGCTCGTCGCACCAGCGGTTCAGGCTGTCGCGGTCGATGCCTTGGGTTTTGTAATCGTGGAATTCGTAGGCGATGGCTTTGTCTTCGAGCCAGGTACGCGCCTTTTTCATGGTGTCACAGGCTTTGATGCCGTAGAGCGTGTAGGTCATTGTGTACATTGGGGTTACAAGTCGCCCCAATCTCTCCGTTTTTCGATGTCAGTCGCGCGATTATGCGGGAACGATCCTCGCGGCGCCACGCCCGTGGCGCCCCTGTTTATTGATCAGGATGTGTTCAAGCGACCAGACGCTGGACCGACCCGATGATCTCATCGCCGTGTTGCTGTTCGGCTGTGCGCAGATCGAAGGCCGTCTGCAGGTTGAGCCAGAACTCAGGAGTGGTGTCCAGGCAGATGGACAGGCGCAGTGCCATGTCGGCGGAAACACCGCCCCGTTCGCGCAGGATGTTGTTGACGGTTGGCGTTGCTACACCCAACGCCCTGGCCAGAGCCGCGGCGCTGAAGCCCATTTCCTTCTGGAACTCCTCCCGCAGGATTTCACCCGGATGGATTGGACGCATACCGTTCTTGAGCATGATGCACCTCAGTGGTAATCGACAATTTCAACGTTAACTGGCCCGTGTTCTGTCCAGGTGAAGCAAACCCGCCATTGGTCATTTACACGGATACTGTGTTGGCCGGCGCGGTTGCCGCTCAGTGACTCGAGGCGATTGCCAGGTGGCGACCTAAGGTCTCGCAACTCTGTTGCGGCATCGAGCATGGCCAGCTTGCGCTCCGCGACTGACTTGATATCTGACCAACGCCGTGTCTTTCCCGTTGTGAAGAGCGCTTCCGTGTCGGCACAGCTAAAGCTTCGAATCATGAGCCTGAATGCTTAACGTTATTCGTTAATGGCGATTATACGACGGGATCGCTGTAGTTCAAGTCTTCAATAACGGGGCACGCGACTCGCAAGCTCCGGTCGCATCTGCTGGGTATCATCATGTTACATATTCCCCCGTCACCTGCGACTATCGTGCAGCGGCCCCGAACCGTCGGTCGCCGCTAACATATTGTTCCAATGGCGATGTTTCGCCTTGCTATCGTTTCTGGTTCACAAAGGAAGCTTTCCCGGATGCAGTCCGCCTACACCGTTCTCATCCTGCTGACGCTGGTCAGCCTGTCGAAGCTGGTCGGCCGTGTGATCCCGCTGCCATTGCCGCTGGTACAGATTGCCGCCGGTGCCTTGCTGGCGTGGCCGACGCTGGGCCTGCATGTAGCCCTTGACCCCGAATTGTTCCTGTTCCTGTTCCTGCCTCCGCTGCTGTTCGCCGACGGCTGGCGCATCCCCAAGCGTGAGTTATGGCGCATTCGTGGCCCGGTAGTGGCGCTGGCCGTGGGGCTGGTGTTGTTCACCGTGGTCGGCGCCGGTTACTTCATCCACTGGTTGCTGCCGAGCATCCCGTTGCCGGTGGCCTTCGCCCTGGCCGCAGTGCTTTCGCCGACCGACGCCGTGGCCGTTTCGGCCATTGCCCAGGACCGCCTGCCCACTCCCCTGATGCACATGCTGCAGGGCGAGGCGCTGATGAACGATGCGTCGGGCCTGGTAACCTTCAAGTTCGCCTTGGCGGCGGCGATCACCGGAGTGTTTTCGTTGGCTGACGCCAGCTTCAGCTTTGTGTTGGTCGCACTGGGCGGCCTTGCGGTGGGTGTGGTACTGAGCTGGTTGATCGGTCGCCTGCGCATGTGGATGATCACCCGGGGCTGGGACGATCCAGCTACCCATGTGGTGTTCATGTTGCTGCTGCCGTTCGCAGCCTACGTGCTGGCCGAGCGCCTGGGCGTTTCGGGTATTCTCTCGGCGGTCGCGGCCGGCATGATGCAGAGCTGGCTCGACCTGCTGCCGCGTCAGACCAGTACCCGCCTGCTCAATCGTAGTGTCTGGTCGTTGCTGGAGTTTGCCTTCAATGGCCTGATCTTCCTGTTGTTGGGCTTGCAGTTGCCAGACATCATCAAGGCTGTGGTCAGCCACGAAGCGACCCTCTGGCCGACATTGGCCTACCGCTGCCTGGACGTGGTGGCGATCTTTGCCGCACTGATTCTGTTGCGGTTCATCTGGGTCCAGAGTATCTGGCGCTCGATCGGTGTGGTACGTCGCTGGCGCGGCAAGCCGGCACTGGTGCTGATGCCTACGGCGCGTTCCTGCTGGTTGCTGACCTTGGGTGGTGTGCGCGGCGCTGTCACCCTGGCGGGTGTCATGTCGATCCCGTTGCTGATAGGGGCTGATACAGCTTTCCCGGAGCGTGACCTGCTTATCTTCATTGCTGCAGGGGTAATTCTGCTGTCGTTGATCAGTGCCTGCCTTGCCCTGCCGCTGTTACTGCGAGGGGTGACCAAGAGCCCTGACGAGCGCTTGCACCAAGAGGTACAGGAAGCCTGGCGGCGCACAGCCGAGGCGGCGATTCATGCCTTGGAGGCAGAAGAGGTGATCGACAGCAACGCACCGCAGGATGCTGCGCAGGCAACCTTGGCGACCGAGCTGAAGGCGCGCTTGATGGCTGAATACCGGGATGAGCTGGAAAGCTACGACGACAGTGCCGAAGCCAAGGCCCTGGCCGCACAGATGGACTTGCTGGAGCGGCGTTTACGCTTGCGTGCCCTGAGGGCCCAGCGGCTGGAGCTGTACAACCTGCATCGTCAGCACCTGGTGGGCGATGAGGTGGTGCGGCAAGTACTGGGTGAGCTGGATATGAGTGAGGCGAACCTAGGTTCAGTCAAGTAGACCCTATCAAGGCCCTTCGCGGGCGCGCCCGCTCCCACAGGTACTGCGCTGCGCTTGAAATCAGCGCAGTACCTGTGGGAGCGGGCGTGCCCGCGAAGGGGTTGATTAGCGGTTTTGCAGGAAGGCGCGAATGCGCTCCGCCGCTTCGATGCATTCGGCCAGCGGTGCAACCAGTGCCATGCGCACGCGCCCGGCACCCGGGTTCACCCCATCCACTTCACGCGACAGGTACGACCCCGGTACCACGGTCACATGCTGGGCTTCGAACAGGCCGCGGGTGAACTCGGCATCGTCGCCCGGTACCTTGGCCCACAGGTAGAAACTGCCGTCCGGGCGCTGCACATCCAGTACCGGCTGCAGAATATCCAGCACGGCATCGTACTTGGCCCGGTATTGATCGCGGTTCTCGCGCACATGCGCCTCGTCCTGCCAGGCGGCGATGCTGGCCAGCTGGGTTTGCACCGGCATCGCGCAGCCGTGGTAGGTGCGGTACAGAAGAAACGGCTTGATGATCCGGGCATCGCCCGCGACGAAGCCCGAGCGCAGCCCAGGCAGGTTGGAGCGCTTGGACAGGCTGTGGAACACCACGCAGCGCGCAAAATCGCTACGGCCAAGCTCGGCGCATGCCGACAGCAGGCCTGGCGGAGGCGCATCCTCGTCGAAGTACAGCTCGCTGTAGCACTCGTCGGCGGCGATCACGAAGTCGTGTTCGTCAGCCAGGGCAATCAGCTTCTTCAGGGTGTTCATCGGCACCAGCGCGCCGGTAGGGTTGCCCGGCGAGCACAGGAACAGGATCTGGCAACGCTTCCACACCTCGGCCGGTACGGCGTCGAAGTCCGGGTTGAAACCGTTGTTTTCCAGGCAGGGCAGGTAGTGCGGGGTGGCGCCGGCCAGAAACGCTGCGCCTTCGTAGATCTGGTAGAACGGGTTGGGGCTGATCACCAGGCCGTCATCGGCGCGGTTGACCACGGCCTGGGTGAAGGCGAACAGCGCTTCACGGGTGCCGTTGACCGGGAGGATGTGGCGGTCGGCGTCCAGCCAGCCGGCGGGCACGCCAAAGCGTCGTTCGCACCACTGGCCGATGGCCTGGCGCAGGGCTGGCAAACCGAGGGTGCTGGGGTAAACCGCCAGCTTGTCGAGGTTGTCGGCCATGGCCTGGGCGACGAACGCCGGCGATTCGTGCTTCGGCTCACCAATCGACAGAGCGATGGCGCGTTTGTCCGCCGCAGGCTTCACGCTGCCCAGCAGGGCGCGAAGCTTTTCGAACGGATAGGGCTGAAGCTGGGTCAAGGCATGGTTCATCGGCGCAAGGTCTCGTCAATCGTCTAATCGTTAAAAGGTCACGCGGGTCTGGCTGGTGTCGCTACCTTGGCCGGCCTGCAGTTGCTGCACGATGGCTTCCTGCAGGCGGCTGCACAGCTGCGGGTCTGACAGCGGCTGGTTGTCGGCATCGGTAATGAAGAACACGTCTTCTACCCGCTCGCCGAGGGTGGCGATCTTGGCGTTTTGCAGTGACAGGTCGAACTCCAGGAAGATCCGCCCCAGCCGGGCCAGCAGGCCCGGGCGGTCTGGTGCGGTGATTTCGAGGATGGTCACCGGCCGCTGGGCATCGTTGAGGATGGTCACTTGCGGCGGGAAGTCGAAGTGCTTGAGCTGCCGCGGTACCCGGCGCTGGATGATGGTCGGGTAGTCCTCGGGGTTGCGCAGCGCTTCGGTCAGGCCATCGCGAATCTGCTTGACCCGCTGCGGGTTGTCGCCGATCGAGCCACCGTCGTTGTCCAGCACAATGTAGGTGTCGAGGGTGAACTGGCTGCTCGACGTGATGATCCGTGCGTCGTGGATGTTCAGGTTCAACTGCGACATGGCCGCCACCGTCACGGCGAAGAAATCGTGCTGGTCGGGGGCATAGATGAAGATCTGCGTGCCGCCTTCGAACTCGCGCTGGGTGGTTTCCTTGATCAGCACCAGCGGCCCGCCATCGGCCGGTTGCTGCAGGATCGCATCCGTGTGCCAGGCGACGTCGGCGGCGGTGTGCTTGAGGAAATAGTCATCGCCCAGTTGCGCCCATAGCTGCTCGACGTCGTCCGGGTCGGTGCCCTCGCGCACCAGGATGTCCAGCGCTGACGACTGGGTCTGGCGAATCTGCTCTTCGCGGTCCAGCGGGTTTTCCAGGCCGCGGCGCAGGGCACGCTTGGTCTCGGTGTACAGCTGGCGCAGAAGGCTGGCCCGCCACGAGTTCCAAAGGCTCGGGTTGGTGGCGTTGATGTCGGCCACGGTCAGTACGTACAGGTAGTCAAGGCGCGTCTCGTCGCCCACGTGCAGGGCAAAGTCGTTGATCACCTGCGGGTCGGACAAGTCCTTGCGCTGAGCGGTGGTCGACATCACCAGGTGGTTCTGCACCAGCCAGACGATCAGGCGGCTGTCCCAGGCCGGCAACTGGTGCCGTTCGCAGAACTTCTGCGCGTCCACTGCACCGATTTCCGAGTGGTCGCCCTGGCGACCCTTGCCGATGTCGTGGTACAGCCCGGCCAGGTAGATCAGCTCGGGTTTGGGCAGGCGCCCCATGAGCTTGCTGGCCAGCGGGAATTTCTCGGACACCGGCGTGTATTGCAGCTTGCGCAGGTGCTTGATGAGGTTGAGGGTATGCGCGTCGACCGTATAGATGTGGAACAGGTCATGCTGCATCTGCCCGACGATCAGGCCGAACTCTGGCAGGTAACGGCCAAGAATGCCGTAGCGGTTCATCCGGCGCAGGTTGCGGTGGATGCCGATTTCGCACTTGAACAGCTCGATGAACAGGCTGGTATTGCGGATGTCGGTGCGGAACGTGTCGTCGATCAGGTGGCGGTGTTCGCGCAGCAGGCGCACGGTATCGGCACGCACGCCCTTGATCTCGGGGTGTTGGGCCATCAGCACGAAGATTTCCAGCATGGCGAATGGCGTGCGTTTGAACACGTTCGGGTGGGTGGCCTCGATATAGCCGTCATGCAGGCGGAACCGCGCATTCAGCGGCTGGGTGCTGCCACTTTCCTCATCGGCGAGGATAACCTCTTCGAAGTGCTGGATGATCAGGTCGCACAGCTGGCTGATGCTCATCACCACCCGGTAGTACTGCTGCATGAACTGTTCGATCGCCCGCTTGGGGTTTTCATCGCTGTAGCCCAGCAGCGTGGCGATGCTGCGCTGGTGGTCGAACAGCAGGCGGTCTTCGGCGCGTCCGGCCAGCATGTGCAGGGCGTAACGGACTTTCCAGAGGAAGTCCTGGGACGAAGCCAGCAGTTCATTCTCGCTTTCCAGCAAGAAGCCTTCGCCGGCCAGTGCGTGCAGGTTGAGCGTCCCGTACTGGCGGCGGGCCACCCACAGGACCGTCTGGATGTCACGCAGGCCACCTGGCGAACCCTTGACGTTGGGTTCGAGGTTGTACTCGGTGTCGTTGTACTTGTGGTGGCGGGCCTTGAGTTCGGCGCGCTTGGCCAGGAAGAACTCCTTGCTCGGCCACATGTGCGCGGTGCTGGTGACTTCCAGCATGCGCTGGCGCAAGGCCTCGGGACCGGCGATGGTGCGGCTTTCCATCAGGTTGGTGATCACCGTCAGGTCGGCGCGGGCCTGTTCGGCGCACTCGTCGACGGTGCGCACGCTCTGGCCGACTTCCAGGCCAATGTCCCACAGCAAGGTCAGAAAGCGCTCGATGGCGTCGCGGTACTGCTCGTGCTCGGCAGCGCCCAGCAGAATCAGCAGGTCGATGTCCGAGTGCGGGTGCAGTTCACCGCGCCCGTAGCCGCCCACCGCAACCAGGGCAATGCCGCTCTGGTCGCCCCAGTCGAACTGGTTCCACGCCTGTTGCAGGATATTGTCGACGAGCCAGGCGCGGGCCTCGATCAGCGGACGGATGTCGCTGCCGGCGCGAAAACGTTTGTCGAGCACCTCGCCGGCCAGGCGGATGGCTTTCTTGAAGGCGGCGATGGGGCTCGCCTTGAGGGCCAGTTCCGCCTGGAACTGGCCACGGTCGAACAGCTCGGGGTCCACCTGGGGCATCGCGTCACGTTCCTGTCGTGGGGTGGCCTGTCGGGGTGCGGTCAGGCCGAAGTGCGCGGGATGGTGTCGTCCTTGCGCAGGGTGAAGATCTCGTAGCCAGTGGCGGTCACCACCAAAGTGTGTTCCCACTGGGCCGAGAGCTTGCGGTCCTTGGTGATGGCGGTCCAGCCGTCGCCCAGCACCTTGGTGTCGGCCTTGCCCTGGTTGATCATCGGCTCGATGGTGAAGGTCATGCCTTCCTTCAGCTCCATGCCCGTGCCAGCGCGGCCATAGTGGAGGATCTGCGGCTCTTCGTGGAACACCTTGCCGATGCCATGACCGCAGAACTCGCGTACCACCGAGAAACCGTTCTTTTCCGCGTGCTTCTGGATCACTTCACCGATGTCGCCCAGGCGGCAGCCCGGCTTGACCAGCTCGATGGCCTTGTACATGCATTCCTGGGTGACCTTGGACAGGCGCTCGGCCCAGACCGGCACGTTACCGACGTGGAACATGCGGCTGGTGTCGCCGTGGTAGCCGTCCTTGATCACGGTGACGTCGATATTGAGCGTGTCACCGTCCTTGAGCGGCTTGTCGTTGGGGATGCCGTGGCAGACCACATGGTTGATCGAGGTGCAGATCGACTTCGGGTAGCCCTTGTAGTTGAGCGGTGCCGGGATGGCCTGCTGAACGTTGACGATATAATCGTGGCACAGGCGGTCGAGCTCTTCGGTGGTGACACCGGGCTTGACGTGTTCTTCGATCATTTCCAGCACTTCGGCGGCCAGGCGGCCAGCGATGCGCATCTTCTCGATGTCTTCTGCGGTCTTGATGGTGACGGTCATTACAGGCTCTCTACGGCGCCGTGCACGGCGCGAACAAACGGGAAAGGCCGGATTCTAGCAGAGCAGGGCGCCGATCGGTCGGGATAAAGGCGGTCATGCTGTTGTCTACAGCTCGCATTCTGGCGCGAAAGCCGGGGTGCTGCAAAAAGTGCTGACAGACGCAACAGTATCCGGGTTCCGTTCGCTCGCGGTCTGTGGTATAAAATGCGCCGCTTTCGGGGACGACCCCGTCAGCACTTAACCCACACACGTGTCGACACGATGACCTGGGTGCCCCGAGTTGCAGAATTCGCGGGTTGGTCATTGGGATACGTGGAGGCCCAACCCGACTTATCAAGGAACTATCATGTCCCAAGTCAACATGCGCGATATGCTGAAGGCCGGTGTGCACTTCGGCCACCAGACCCGTTACTGGAACCCGAAAATGGGCAAGTACATTTTCGGCGCGCGTAACAAGATCCACATCGTCAACCTGGAAAAAACCCTGCCAATGTTCAACGACGCTCTGTCGTTCGTAGAGCGCCTGGCCCAGGGCAAGAACAAGATCCTGTTCGTCGGCACCAAGCGTTCCGCCGGCAAGATCGTCGCCGAGCAAGCCGCTCGTTGCGGTTCGCCGTACGTTGACCACCGTTGGTTGGGCGGCATGCTGACCAACTACAAGACCATCCGCGCTTCGATCAAGCGTCTGCGCGACCTGGAAACCCAGGCCGAAGACGGCACTTTCGCCAAGCTGACCAAGAAAGAAGCCCTGATGCGCTCCCGCGACCTGGAAAAACTGGATCGCAGCCTGGGTGGCATCAAGGACATGGGCGGTCTGCCAGACGCTCTGTTCGTTATCGACGTTGATCACGAGCGCATCGCGATCACCGAAGCCAACAAACTGGGTATCCCGGTCATCGGCGTTGTCGATACCAACAGCAGCCCGGAAGGTGTTGACTACATCATCCCAGGTAACGATGACGCCATTCGCGCTATCGAGCTGTACATGACTTCGATGGCTGACGCAGTCATCCGCGGCCGCAACAACGTTGCCGGCGGCACCGAAGTTTACGCTGAAGAAGCGGCTGCACCTGCTGCTGAGTAATAGGCGCTAGCGTCTACTTGGCACGCAAAAAGGGGGCTTTGCCCCCTTTTTGCCACCTTGAAATCCTGCTGTCAGCATCGGCCCCGCATCATGGGCCTGCTGAAATGAAAACAGCGGATTAGCAGAATTGAACGCCCGTGATTGACGGGTGGAATGGTTGAAAAACTTTCCAAGAGGATTTTGAAATGGCAGCAATTACTGCAGCGCTGGTAAAAGAACTGCGCGAGCGTACCGGCGAAGGCATGATGGATTGCAAAAAGGCCCTGGAAAAGGCCGGCGGCGACATCGAGAAAGCCATTGACGACATGCGTGCCTCGGGCGCCATCAAGGCCGCCAAGAAGGCTGGCAATGTCGCTGCTGAAGGCGCTATCGCCGTCAAGACCGACGGTACTTCCGCCGTCCTGCTGGAAGTGAACTCGCAGACCGACTTCCTGGCCCTGCAAGACGACTTCAAGAACTTCGTGGCCGAAAGCCTCGAAGAAGCCTTCGCCCAGAAGCTGACCGACGCCGCTCCGCTGATCGCCTCGCGTGAAGCTGCTCGTGAAGCCCTGGTTGCCAAGTGCGGCGAGAACGTCAACATCCGTCGCCTGGTGCGCGTTGAGGGTGACGTTGTCGGTGCCTACCTGCACGGCAACAAGATCGGCGCTGTGGTCGTTCTGAAAGGCGGTGACGTGGAGCTGGCGAAGAACATCGCCATGCACGTTGCAGCTTCGAACCCTGAGTTTCTGGATTCGTCGGAAATCTCCGCCGAGGCCATCGAGCGCGAGAAGAATGTCTTCCTGCAGCTGAACGCCGACAAGATCGCCGGCAAGCCGGAAAACATCGTTGAGAACATGATCAACGGTCGTATCACCAAGTTCAAGGCCGAAGCCTCGCTGAAAGAGCAAGCCTTCGTCATGAACCCGGAAATCAAGGTTGGCGAGCTGGCCAAGAAAGCCGGTGCTGAAATCGTTTCCTTCACCTACTTCAAAGTAGGCGAAGGCATCGAGAAGCCAGTCGACGACTTCGCTGCTGAAGTTGCCGCTCAGGTCGCTGCTGCCAAGCAGTAAGACAGCCCCGTCTGTCGCCCCAAAGAGGCTGCCCGCTCACGCGCGCAGCCTCTTTGTCAAAACGGGGAGGGGTTTATACGACTCCCTCTTCGCTGGCACCGAAGCGGTGCCACGCTACAGTTAGCAGGCTGCAAACAGCCCGCACGAATTTTCTAAAAGTACGCCGCAGGAGAGACTCGCAATGGCTCAGCAGGTGAGTGGTCGCCAACCTCGCTATAAACGCATTTTGCTCAAACTTAGCGGCGAGGCCCTGATGGGCTCGGAAGACTTCGGGATCGACCCGAAAGTGCTGGATCGCATGGCGCTTGAAGTTGGCCAGCTGGTAGGGATCGGTGTCCAGGTCGGCCTGGTGATCGGTGGTGGCAACCTGTTCCGCGGCGCCGCGCTCAGCGCAGCCGGCATGGACCGCGTCACAGGTGACCACATGGGGATGCTGGCTACCGTGATGAACGGCCTGGCCATGCGCGATGCGCTGGAGCGCTCGAACATCCCGGCCCTGGTCATGTCGGCCATTTCCATGGTGGGTGTCACCGATCATTACGATCGCCGCAAAGCTATTCGTCACCTCAACTCCGGGGATGTGGTAATTTTCTCCGCCGGTACCGGCAACCCGTTCTTCACCACCGACTCCGCGGCCTGCCTGCGCGCCATCGAAATCGATGCTGACGTGGTGCTGAAGGCGACCAAGGTCGATGGCGTGTACACTGCCGATCCATTCAAGGACCCGCATGCCGAGAAATTCGATCACCTGACCTACGATGAGGTTCTGGATCGCAAGCTGGGTGTGATGGACCTGACCGCAATCTGCCTGTGCCGTGACCACAAGATGCCATTGCGGGTATTCAACATGAACAAGCCTGGCGCCCTGCTGAACATCGTGGTGGGTGGCGCTGAAGGCACACTGATCGAGGAAGGCCAAGCATGATCAACGACATCAAGAAAGACGCGCAGGAGCGCATGGGCAAGTCCATCGAAGCCCTGTCCCGCAACCTGGCTGCAATCCGCACCGGTCGCGCTCACCCAAGCATCCTGGACAGCGTCAAGGTTACCGCCTGGGGTAGCGAAATGCCGCTGAACCAGGTCGCCGCGATCACCGTCGAAGATGCCCGCACCCTGAAGATCGTCGCTCACGACAAGAACCTCAGCGCTGCCATCGAAAAGGCCATCCTCACCTCCGATCTGGGCCTTAACCCGTCCAGCGCCGGTACCACCATCCGTGTGCCGATGCCGGCCCTGACCGAGGAAACCCGCAAGGGCTACACCAAGCAGGCCAGCGGTGTTGCCGAGGATGCCAAGGTAGCCGTGCGCAACGTGCGCCGCGACGCCCTGGCTGACCTGAAAAAGCTGACCAAGGACAAGGAAATCAGCGAAGACGAAGAGCGTCGCGCCGCGGACGAGATCCAGAAGCTGACCGACAAGTTCGTCGCCGAAGTGGATGCTGCCTTCAAAGCCAAGGAAAAGGACCTGATGGCCGTCTAAGGCCGGGGTTTTTTAATGGAAAAGACCAAGCCAGCGGCGCCGTCCTCGGTGCCGCGTCATGTCGCGATCATCATGGATGGCAACAACCGCTGGGCGAAAAAACGCCTGCTGCCCGGCGTAGCCGGGCACAAGGCGGGTGTGGATGCCGTTCGCGCGGTCATCGAAGTCTGTGCCAAGTCCGGGGTCGAGGTACTGACCCTGTTCGCCTTCTCCAGCGAGAACTGGCAGCGCCCTGCCGAAGAGGTCGGTGCGCTGATGGAGCTGTTCTTCTCGGCGCTGCGCCGTGAGGCCAAGCGCCTTGACGAGAACAACATCAGCCTGCGCATCATCGGCGACCGTTCGCGTTTCCATCCTGAGCTGCAGGCCGCCATGCGCGAGGCCGAGGCAGTGACCGCTGGCAACAACCGTTTCATTCTGCAGATAGCAGCCAACTACGGTGGTCAGTGGGACATCGCCCAGGCTGCCCAGCGGCTGGCGCGGGAAGTGCAAGCCGGGCACCTGCGCCCGGAAGACATCACCCCGGGTCTGCTGCAGACCTGCCTGGCAACCGGCGACCTGCCGTTACCGGACCTGTGCATTCGCACCGGTGGCGAGCACCGCATCAGCAATTTCCTGTTGTGGCAGCTGGCCTATGCCGAGTTGTACTTCTCCGACCTCTACTGGCCGGACTTCAAACACGAGGCCATGCGCAATGCCCTGGCCGATTTCGCTTCGCGCCAGCGCCGCTTCGGTAAGACCAGCGAGCAGGTCGAGGCTGGAGCTCGTGCTTAATGCTTAAACAACGCATCATTACTGCGCTGATCCTGCTGCCGGTCGCGCTGGGTGGTTTCTTCCTGCTCAATGGCGGGGATTTCGCCCTGTTCATCGGCTTCGTAGTGACCCTCGGTGCCTGGGAGTGGGCGCGCCTTGCAGGGCTGATGGCCCAGCCGCTGCGCATTGCCTATGCAGCGGTGGTCGCGGGGGCGCTGATGCTGCTGTACATCCTTCCGGAACTGGCGCCCTGGGTGCTGGGCGCTGCCGTGATCTGGTGGGGGCTGGCCACCTGGCTGGTGCTTACCTACCCGCGCAGCAGCGACCTGTGGGCCAGTGCTGCCTGTCGGTTGTTGATCGGCCTGCTGGTGTTGCTACCGGCCTGGCAAGGGCTGGTGCTGCTCAAGCACTGGCCCTTGGGAAACTGGCTGATCCTGTCGGTCATGGTGCTGGTGTGGGCCGCCGACATCGGTGCGTACTTCTCTGGCCGGGCATTCGGCAAGCGCAAGCTGGCTCCGCAGGTCAGCCCGGGCAAGAGTTGGGAAGGCGTGTACGGTGGCCTGGCGATCAGCCTGTTGATTACCCTGGGTGTCGGCATCAGTCGCGACTGGGGCTTTGGTCAGATCCTGCTGGGCCTGTTGGGCGCTGCGTTGCTGGTGATGTCCTCGGTGGTCGGTGACCTGACCGAGAGCATGTTCAAGCGTCGCTCCGGTATCAAGGACAGCAGCAATCTGCTGCCTGGGCATGGGGGGGTGCTCGATCGCATTGACAGCCTGACTGCCGCAATCCCGGTCTTCGCCGTGCTGTTGTGGGCTGCCGAGTGGGGTGTGATGTGAGTCGCCCGCAACGTATTACCGTGCTCGGGGCCACCGGCTCCATTGGCCTGAGCACGCTGGATGTGATTGCGCGTCATCCTGACCGTTATCAAGCGTTCGCCCTCACTGGCTATTCGCGCATCGACGAGCTGTTGGCGCTATGCGTGCGTCATCGTCCGGCCTTCGCTGTGGTGCCGAGCACTGAGGCGGCGGTGAGGTTGCGTGCGAGTCTGGCTGCGGCCGGTTGCACCACCGAGGTGCTGGAAGGTGAGGCCGGGCTTTGCCAGGTGGCGTCGGCCGCTGAAGTGGATGCAGTGATGGCAGCCATTGTCGGTGCTGCCGGCCTGCGCCCCACGCTGGCGGCGGTCGAGGCAGGCAAGAAGGTGTTGCTGGCCAACAAGGAAGCACTTGTGATGTCCGGCGCACTGTTCATGGAGGCGGTGCGGCAAAAGGGTGCCGTGCTGCTGCCGATCGACAGCGAACACAACGCTATCTTCCAGTGCATGCCAGGCGACTACGCCCGTGGCCTGAGTGCCGTCGGTGTGCGCCGGATCCTGCTTACCGCGTCCGGCGGGCCGTTCCGCGAAACGCCGGTCGAGGCGCTGCTGGACGTGACTCCGGAGCAAGCCTGTGCGCACCCCAACTGGTCCATGGGGCGCAAGATCTCCGTGGATTCGGCCAGCATGATGAACAAAGGCCTCGAGTTGATCGAAGCCTGCTGGTTGTTCGATGCCGTGCCGTCCAAGGTTGAGGTGGTGGTGCACCCGCAGAGCGTGATCCACTCGCTGGTCGACTACGTGGACGGTTCGGTACTCGCGCAGTTGGGCAACCCGGACATGCGTACGCCAATCGCCAACGCGTTGGCTTGGCCGGAACGGATCGATTCCGGGGTTGCCCCTCTGGACCTGTTCGCCATCGCCCGTCTGGATTTCCAGGCGCCCGACGAACAACGCTTCCCTTGCCTGCGCCTTGCGCGGCAGGCTGCCGAGGCCGGCAACAGCGCGCCTGCCGTGCTCAATGCGGCCAACGAAGTCGCGGTCCAGGCATTTCTTGAACGGCGCATCCGCTTCCCGGAGATCGCGGGTATGATCGAACAGGTACTCGACCAGGAACCCGTCGTACCGCTGCCGTCGCTGGATGCGGTATTTGCCGCCGATCAGCGTGCCCGGGAGCTTTCCCGTGAGTGGCTGAGGCGTCACGGCCGCTGATGCAGGCCCGCCAAGGTTCGTGAGGGGGCTGGGCAGGATGCCGGCCCGCTGAACATCATTCGGAGATGGACATGACAGCGCTCTACATGATTATCGGCACCCTCGTGGCTTTGGGTGTGCTGGTCACTTTCCACGAATTCGGTCACTTCTGGGTGGCGCGCCGCTGCGGCGTCAAGGTGCTGCGTTTCTCGGTGGGGTTCGGCACGCCGCTGCTGCGGTGGCATGACCGCCACGGCACCGAGTTCGTTGTTGCGGCCATTCCTCTGGGTGGCTACGTCAAGATGCTCGACGAGCGCGAAGGCGATGTGCCGCCAGCGCTGGCCGGGCAGTCGTTCAACCGCAAGTCGGTGCGCCAGCGTATTGCGATTGTCGCGGCAGGCCCGATCGCCAATTTTCTGCTGGCTATCCTGTTTTTCTGGGTGCTGGCGATGCTGGGTACCCAGCAAGTCCGCCCGGTTATCGGCGCGGTCGACAGTGGCAGCCTGGCAGCATCTGCAGGGCTGACCGCGGGTCAGGAAATTGTTTCTGTAGATGGCAAGCCGACCAACGGTTGGTCGGCGGTCAATTTGCAGCTGGTTCGTCGTCTGGGCGAGAGCGGTACCTTGCAGATTGGCGTGCGCGATGAGGGCGCCAGCGCCGAGCGCCAGCTGCAGGTCAAGCTGGACAGTTGGCTCAAGGGCGCCGACGAGCCGGACCCGATTCAATCCCTGGGGCTGCGCCCTTGGCGACCGGCGATCACACCTGTGCTGGCCGAGATCGATCCGAAGGGGCCGGCTGCCGCTGCGGGCCTGAAAACCGGTGACAAGCTGCTGGCTCTGGACGATGTGGCAGTGACTGAATGGCAGCAGGTTGTCGACCGCGTGCGCGCCCGCCCGGATGCCAAGGTCGTGGTGCGAGTGGAGCGCGATGGCGCTGCCCTGGAGCTGCCGGTGACCTTGGCCCGCAAGGGGGAGGGCAAGGCCGTCGGTGGCTATCTTGGCGCTGGCGTCAAAGGTGGCGAATGGCCTGCCAACATGCTCCGCGAAATCAGCTACGGCCCGCTGGATGCGGTGGGTGAGAGCTTGTCGCGTACCTGGAGCATGAGCGTCCTGACCCTTGAATCGCTGAAGAAAATGCTGTTCGGGGAGCTCTCGGTAAAAAACTTGAGTGGACCGATAACCATTGCTAAAGTGGCGGGCGCTTCAGCCCAGTCCGGCGTGGGGGATTTCCTGAATTTCCTGGCCTACCTGAGCATAAGCCTGGGGGTTCTTAACCTGCTGCCCATTCCAGTACTGGACGGGGGGCATTTGCTGTTTTACCTGGTCGAGTGGGCGCGCGGTCGTCCGCTGTCGGATCGGGTGCAAGGTTGGGGGGTTCAGATCGGTATCAGTTTGGTCATAGGGGTGATGTTGCTCGCCCTGATCAACGATCTGGGTCGACTATAAAGCTTCGCTCAATTGCGAACCTGCCGTTCTGTGACGGCAGGTTGTTTATTGCCAGTTGGAATAAAAGGACTTCATGAAACGTCTGCTGCTAACTGCGGTCATGTCCGCACTGATGATCGCTGAAGTTCACGCCGAGTCCTTCACCATCTCCGATATTCGCGTCAACGGCCTGCAGCGGGTTTCCGCTGGCAGTGTGTTCGGTGCCTTGCCGCTGAACGTCGGCGACCAGGCTGACGACCGCCGCCTGGTGGACTCGACTCGTTCCCTGTTCAAGACCGGGTTCTTCCAGGACATCCAGTTGAGCCGCGATGGCAATGTGCTGATCATCAACGTGGTCGAGCGTCCGTCGGTGTCGAGCATCGAGATTGAAGGCAACAAGGCGATCAGCACCGAAGACCTGATGAAGGGCCTGAAGCAATCGGGCCTGGCCGAAGGCGAGATCTTCCAGCGTGCCACCCTCGAAGGTGTGCGTAACGAGCTGCAGCGCCAGTACGTGGCCCAGGGGCGCTACTCGGCCGAGGTCGACGCCGAAGTGGTGCCGCAGCCGCGCAACCGTGTGGCCCTGAAGATCAAGATCAACGAAGGCACCGTCGCCGCCATCCAGCACATCAACATCGTTGGCAACAACGTATTCGATGACGAGACCCTGGGGCAGCTGTTCGAGCTGAAGACCACCAACTGGCTGTCGTTCTTCAAGAACGACGACAAGTACGCCCGTGAAAAACTCTCCGGTGACCTGGAGCGCCTGCGTTCCTACTACCTGGACCGCGGCTACATCAACATGGACATCGCCTCCACCCAGGTGTCCATCACGCCGGACAAGAAGCACGTCTACATCACCGTCAACATCAACGAAGGCGAGAAATACACCGTTCGCGACGTGAAGCTGTCCGGTGACCTCAAGGTGCCGGAAGACCAGGTCAAGTCGCTGCTGCTGGTGCAGCCGGGGCAGGTATTCTCGCGCAAGGTGATGACCACCACGTCCGAGCTGATCACCCGTCGCCTGGGTAACGAAGGCTACACCTTCGCCAACGTCAACGGCGTGCCGCAACCCAACGACCAGGACCACACGGTCGACATCATGTTCGTGGTCGACCCGGGCAAGCGTGCCTACGTCAACCGCATCAACTACCGCGGCAACACCAAGACCGAAGACGAAGTGCTGCGTCGCGAAATGCGCCAGATGGAAGGCGGCTGGGCGTCGACCTACCTGATCGACCAGTCCAAGACCCGTCTTGAGCGCCTGGGCTTCTTCAAGGAAGTCAACGTCGAGACCCCGCAGGTGCCTGGCACCGACGACCAGGTCGACGTCAACTACAGCGTCGAAGAGCAGGCCTCCGGCTCGATCACCGCCAGCGTCGGTTTCGCCCAGAGCGCCGGCCTGATCCTGGGTGGTTCGATCAGCCAGAGCAACTTCCTCGGTACCGGTAACAAAGTATCCATCGGCCTGACCCGTTCGGAATACCAGACCCGTTACAACTTCGGTTTCGTTGATCCCTACTTCACCGCCGATGGCGTCAGCCTGGGCTACAACGCCTTCTACCGCAGCACCGATTACGACGACCTCGACGTCGACGTTGCCAGCTATGCGGTGGACAGCTACGGTGCCGGCGTCAGCCTGGGCTACCCGATCAGCGAAACCTCGCGCCTGACCTACGGCCTGAGCGTGCAGCAGGACAAGATCAAGACCGGCAAATACACCGTTGACGAGATCTTCGACTTCCTCGAGGAGGAAGGTGACAACTTCCTGAACTTCAAGGCCTCGATCGGCTGGTCCGAGTCGACCCTGAACAAAGGCGTACTGGCCACCCGTGGTCACTCGCAAAGCCTGACCCTGGAGTCCACCGTTCCGGGCAGCGACCTGTCGTTCTTCAAGCTTGACTACCGTGGCCAGCTGTTCAAGCCGATCACCAGCGACTACACCCTGCGCCTGCATACCGAGCTGGGCTATGGTGATGGTTACGGCAGCACCTCCGGCCTGCCGTTCTACGAGAACTATTTCGCGGGTGGTTTCAACTCCGTCCGTGGCTTCAAGGACAGCAGCCTGGGCCCGCGCAGTACCCCGAGCATCGGCGAGGCCGCAGGTGGCAAGCCAGGCACCATCGCCGACCCGGATCAGGATCCGTTGCCGTTTGGTGGTAACGTGCTGGTGCAAGGCGGTGCCGAACTGCTGTTCCCGCTGCCGTTCGTCAAGGATCAGCGTTCACTGCGCACCTCTGTGTTCTGGGACGTGGGTAACGTGTTCGACACCAATTGCGGCAACAAACCTGATTGCGAGAAGGTCGGGTTCTCGGGCATGGCCAGTTCGGTCGGCCTGGGCGTGACCTGGATTACCGCACTGGGCCCGCTGAGCTTCAGCCTGGCAATGCCGGTCAAGAAGCCGGACGATGCCGATACCCAGGTGTTCCAATTCTCTCTGGGCCAGACCTTCTAAGGTCGGCCCTTGCTTAATGACAACGGTTTATCCAGGAGTGCATCGTGCGTAAATTGGCTCAATTGGCCGTAGTGGCCGCGGCGCTGGTCGCCACCCCGGCTTTCGCCGAAATGAAGGTTGCCGTCCTGAACTACCAGATGGCCCTGCTCGAGTCGGATGCCGCCAAGAAGTATGCGGTTGATGCCGAGAAGAAATTCGGTCCGCAACTGACCAAGCTGAAAAGCCTGGAAAGCAGTGCCAAGGGCATCCAGGACCGCCTGATCAAGGGCGGCGACAAGATGCAGCAGCAGGAGCGTGAGCGCCTGGAGCTCGAGTTCAAGCAAAAGGCCCGCGATTTCCAGTTCCAGTCCAAGGAACTGAACGAAGCCAAGGCCGTTGCTGATCGCGACATGCTCAAGCAACTGAAGCCGAAGCTGGATGGTGCTGTCGAGGAAGTGATCAAGAAGGGCGGCTACGACCTGGTCCTCGAGCGTGGTGCGGTCATCGATGTCAAACCTCAGTACGACATCACCCGCCAAGTCATCGAGCGCATGAACCAAGCCCGTTGATATGAGTGTGACCATGACGCTAGGCCAGCTGGCCGAGGTGCTCGGAGCTACCCTCAAGGGGCCCGAGGCGCTGCAGATTACCGGGTTGGCCACCTTGCAGGAGGCTGGCCCGACGCAGTTGAGCTTCCTCGCCAACCCGCAGTACCGCAAGTACCTGGATAACAGCCAGGCCGGCGCGGTGCTGCTCAAGGCTGCGGATGCCGAAAGCTTTGCCGGCAATACCCTGATCGTGGCGGACCCGTACCTGGCTTACGCGCGGATTTCCCACCTGTTCGATCCCAAACCCAAGGCTGAGGCGGGAATACATCCCAGCGCCGTGGTGGCGGAAGATGCCCAGGTGGACGCCAGCGCCAGCATCGGGCCGTTCGCGGTCATCGAAAGTGGTGCGCGCATCGGCGCCAACGTCAGCATCGGCGCACACTGCTTCATCGGTGCCCGCAGTGTGGTCGGTGAAGGTGGTTGGCTGGCACCGCGGGTCACGCTGTATCACGACGTGACCATCGGTAAGCGTGTGGTCATCCAGTCGGGTGCCGTGATCGGCGGCGAGGGCTTCGGCTTTGCCAACGAGAAGGGCGTCTGGCGCAAGATTGCGCAGATCGGCGGTGTCACCATTGGTGATGACGTGGAGATCGGCGTCAATACTGCTGTTGACCGTGGCGCGCTGTCCGACACCCGGATCGGCGACGGGGTCAAGCTGGATAACCAGATCCAGATCGCTCACAACGTGCAGATCGGTGATCACACTGCCATGGCCGCTTGCGTCGGAATCTCCGGCAGCACGCGCATCGGCAAGCACTGCATGCTGGCCGGGGGTGTGGGGCTGGTTGGGCACATCGATATTTGCGATAACGTTTTCGTTTCCGGAATGACCATGGTTACCCGTTCGATCACTGAACCGGGTTCTTATTCTTCCGGCACTGCCATGCAGCCGCTGGCTGACTGGCGCAAGAGCGCCGCGCGTATCCGCCACCTGGACGACATGGCCAAGCGTCTCCAGCAGCTGGAAAAACGCGTCGATACCGTGACCTCAGGTGGCCTGCCGACATCAGAAGGCTGATACCATTCCCTGAGCAAGAGTGAACAGTCGCTAGCTGGCTCCTCTTTGGATTGCAAAAGGAGCGTGTGGTCAGCACCTGCGCTCCCTATTCTTATTACAGGCTTCCCCACCGAAATGATGGACATCAACGAGATTCGCGAATACCTGCCTCACCGCTACCCGTTTCTGCTGGTAGACCGTGTGACGGATCTGGACTTCGAGGCCCAGAGCATTCGTGCCTACAAGAATGTCAGCATCAATGAGCCGTTTTTCAATGGCCACTTCCCGGCACACCCGATCATGCCGGGTGTCCTGATCATCGAAGCCATGGCCCAGGCGGCCGGCATCCTTGGTTTCAAGATGCTCGATGCCAAGCCGGCTGATGGCACCCTGTACTACTTTGTCGGTTCCGACAAACTGCGTTTCCGTCAGCCGGTTCTGCCGGGTGACCAGCTTGTGCTGGAAGCCAAGTTCCTCAGCCGTAAAAGCATGATCTGGAAGTTCGAGTGCCGCGCCCTTGTCGATGGCAAGCCGGTCTGCTCGGCAGAAATCACCTGCGCGGAACGCTCCCTATGAATTCGATTGATCCTCGGGCCATTATCGATCCGTCGGCCAAGCTGGCCGACGGCGTCGAGGTCGGCCCTTGGTCGATCGTTGGCCCTGATGTAGAAATCGGGGAGGGCACCGTTATCGGCCCGCATGTTGTGCTCAAAGGCCCGACCCGCATCGGCAAGCACAACCGTATCTTTCAGTTTTCCTCGATCGGTGAAGACACCCCGGACCTTAAGTACAAGGGTGAGCCGACGCGCCTGGTGATCGGCGATCACAATGTGATTCGCGAAGGGGTGACCATCCACCGCGGTACTGTTCAGGACCGCGCGGAAACCACCGTGGGTGACCATAACCTGATCATGGCCTATGCCCACATTGGCCACGACAGTGTCATCGGCAACCACTGCATCCTGGTCAACAACACGGCGTTGGCAGGTCATGTACATGTGGGTGACTGGGCGATCCTGTCCGGTTACACCCTGGTTCACCAGTACTGCCATATTGGCGCCCACGCGTTTTCCGGCATGGGCACGGCCATTGGCAAGGACGTTCCGGCCTTCGTTACCGTGTTCGGCAGCCCCGCCGAAGCCCGCAGCATGAACTTCGAGGGCATGCGCCGCCGCGGTTTCAGCGACGAGGTGATCCATGTGCTGCGTCGTTGCTACAAGATTGTCTACCGTCAGGGCCTGACCGTCGAAGACGCGATCAAGGAGCTGGCCGAACCGGCCACGCAACACCCTGAGGTCGAGCTGTTCCGTCAGTCGATCCTGAGCTCCGCTCGCGGCATCACGCGCTGATATGGCCCAGCTTTGCGTAGCGCTGGTCGCCGGTGAGGCCAGTGGCGATATCCTTGGTTCAGGCTTGATGCGTGCCCTCAAGGCGCGCCACCCCGACGTGCGTTTCATCGGGGTTGGCGGCCCCTTGATGGAGGCCGAGGGCCTGCAATCCTATTTCCCCATGGAGCGCCTGGCCGTCATGGGGCTGGTCGAGGTACT
Organism: Pseudomonas sp. GW823-FHT05G12; assembly: GCF_058795575.1. NCBI lineage: Bacteria > Pseudomonadati > Pseudomonadota > Gammaproteobacteria > Pseudomonadales > Pseudomonadaceae > Pseudomonas > Pseudomonas sp. GW823-FHT05G12. The sequence continues at coordinate 4,749,486 of NZ_CM179501.1, read as the reverse complement.
GGGGCGCCTGCGCGAGCTGCTCAAGCGCCGCAAGCTGCTGATCCAGACCCTGATCGAAGAAAAGCCCGACGTATTCATCGGCATCGACGCCCCTGACTTCACCCTCAACATCGAGCTGAGGCTGCGCCAGGCCGGGATCAAGACCGTGCACTATGTCAGCCCGTCAGTGTGGGCCTGGCGGCAGAAGCGCGTGCTGAAGATCCGCGAAGGCTGCGACCTGATGCTGACGCTGCTGCCGTTCGAGGCGCGGTTCTACGAAGAGCAGGGTGTGCCAGTGCGTTTTGTCGGCCACCCGCTGGCAGACACCATACCGCTTGAAGCCGACCGCCCGGCCGCGCGCGCCGCGCTGGGCCTGGGCGAGGGGCCGGTGGTGGCGCTGATGCCGGGCAGCCGGGGTGGCGAAGTAGGGCGCCTGGGCGCGTTGTTCCTTGACGCCGCCGAGCGCCTCAGCCAACAAGTGCCGGGTGTGCGCTTCGTGTTGCCCTGCGCCAACGCCACGCGGCGCGCCCAGATCGAACAGATGCTTGAAGGGCGCCAACTGCCGCTGACCCTGCTCGATGGCCAGTCGCACCAGGCCCTGGCGGCCTGTGACGCGGTGCTGATCGCCTCGGGCACCGCCACCCTCGAGGCGTTGCTGTACAAGCGGCCGATGGTGGTGGCGTACCGCCTGGCGCCCTTGACCTTCTGGATTCTCAAGCGTCTGGTGAAAAGCCCTTACGTGTCATTGCCGAACCTGCTGGCCCAGCGAGAGCTGGTGCCCGAGTTGCTGCAGGACGACGCTACCAGCGAAGCGCTGGCCAACACCCTGGCGCCGCTGGTGCGCGATGGAAGCCAGCAGACCGAACGTTTCGACGAAATTCACCGCACCCTGCGCCGTGACGCCTCCAATCAGGCGGCCGAGGCGGTACTGGCCCTGCTCAAGGACCGCTGACATGCAAATTGGACTGGACTTCAACCTGGTAGAAGACCTGGTCGCCGGCGTTGACGAAGTGGGCCGTGGCCCGCTGTGCGGCGCGGTGGTAACGGCGGCAGTGATTCTTGATCCCGCGCGGCCGATTCTCGGTCTGAACGATTCGAAGAAACTCACCGAAATCAGGCGTGAGGCGCTGTTCGACGAGATCTGCGAAAAGGCCTTGAGCTTCTGCATCGCCCGCGCCGAAGTCGAGGAAATCGACAGCCTGAACATCCTGCAAGCCACCATGCTGGCCATGCAGCGGGCAGTGGAGGGCTTGCACATTACGCCGAAGCTGGCCCTGATCGATGGCAATCGCTGCCCGAAGCTGGCGGTGCCGGCAGCACCGGTGGTCAAGGGGGATAGCCAGGTGCCGGCCATTGCGGCGGCATCGATCCTGGCCAAGGTGACCCGTGATCGGGAGATGAGTGCGTTCGAACTGATCTACCCGGGTTATGGCATTGGCGGGCACAAGGGCTACCCGACCCCGGTGCATCTCGAGGCCTTGGCGCGCCTTGGGCCTACGCCCATTCATCGGCGTTCCTTCGCCCCGGTGCGGGCGGCTTGGGAAGCGCGCGAAGGCGTCACCGATTCCCTGATCTGACCTATTGGGGCCGCTTCGCGGCCCTTGGCGGGCACGCCCGCTCTCACAGGATTCATCGGTCTGAGCGGCGGGGCCGTACCTGTGGGAGCGGGCGTGCCCACGAAGGGCTGCAAAGCAGGCCCAAAAAAAGCCCCTAGTTAGGCTACAATCCCGCCCTTGTCGTTAAGCTCTGCTACAGGATCTTCCATGTCGGTTCCCTTCGTTCACCTGCGCGTCCACTCCGAATTCTCGCTGGTCGACGGCCTGGTGCGGATCAAACCGCTGGCCAAGGCGCTGACCGGGATGAACATGCCGGCGGTCGCGATCACCGATCAGAGCAACATGTGCTCGCTGGTGAAGTTCTACAAGACTGCCATGGGCGCCGGCATCAAGCCGATCTGCGGTGCCGACCTGTGGCTGGCCGGTGCCGACCCGGAAGCCCCGCTGTCGCGCATCTGCTTCCTGGCCATGGACCCCAAGGGCTATCGCAACCTCACCGAACTGATCTCGCGCGGCTGGACCGATGGGCAGCGCAATGGCCTGGTCATCCTCCAGCGTGAATGGATCGCCCCGGCCAGCGAGGGCCTGATTGCCCTGTCCGCGGGCAAGGAAGGCGACATTGGCATGGCGCTGCTGGCGGGTCGGCAAGACGAAGCCGAAGCGCTTCTTCAAGACTGGATGGGCATGTTCCCCGAGCGCTTCTACGTTGAAGTGCAGCGCACCAATCGCGCACGCGACGAAGAATACGTGCACGCGGCGGTGGCATTGGCCGACAAGCTTGGCGCCCCGCTGGTGGCTACCAACGACGTACGTTTCATCAAGCAGGCGGACTTCGACGCCCACGAGACCCGCGTCTGTATCGGCGAGGGCTGGACCCTCGACGACCCGCGACGTCCGCGTTGCTACAGCGACCAGCAGTACCTGAAGTCGGCCGAGGAAATGGCCGAGCTCTTCAGTGACCTGCCCGACGCCATCGCCAACACCGTTGAAATTGCCAAGCGCTGCAACATCCAGGTGCAGCTGGGCAAGTACTTCCTGCCTGACTTCCCCACGCCCAACGGCATGGGCATCGACGACTACCTGCGGCATGTGGCCCACGAAGGCCTGGAAGAGCGCCTGGCCGTGCTGTGGCCGAAAGAAACCACGCCCAATTACGAAGAAAAGCGTCAGGTTTACCTGGACCGCCTGAAGTTCGAACTGGACATCATCATCCAGATGGGCTTCCCCGGTTACTTCCTGATTGTTATGGACTTCATCAAGTGGGCCAAGAACAACGACGTACCGGTTGGCCCGGGCCGCGGTTCGGGCGCTGGCTCGCTGGTGGCCTATGTACTGAAGATCACCGATCTCGACCCGCTGGCCTACGACCTGCTGTTCGAGCGCTTCCTCAACCCTGAACGTGTTTCCATGCCCGACTTCGACGTCGACTTCTGCATGGACGGCCGTGACCGGGTGATCGACTACGTGGCCGAGGCGTACGGCCGTAATGCGGTGAGCCAGATCATCACCTTCGGTACCATGGCCGCCAAGGCGGTGGTGCGTGACGTGGCGCGGGTGCAAGGCAAATCCTATGGCCTGGCCGACCGCCTGTCGAAGATGATCCCCTTCGAAGTGGGCATGACCCTGGAGAAGGCCTACGAGCAGGAAGAAATCCTGCGTGACTTCCTCAAGGGCGACGAAGACGCCCGTGAAATCTGGGACATGGCCCTGAAGCTGGAGGGTGTGACCCGGGGTACCGGCAAGCACGCCGGTGGTGTGGTTATCGCACCGACCAAGCTCACCGACTTTTCGCCGATCGCCTGTGATGAAGAGGGTGGTGGCCTGGTAACCCAGTTCGACAAGGATGACGTCGAGGCCGCCGGCCTGGTGAAGTTCGACTTCCTCGGCCTGCGTACCTTGACCATCATCAAGTGGGCGATGGAGATCATCAACCGCGAGCAGGCCAAGAAGAACCTGCCCGACCTCAACATCGACTTCATCCCGCTGGACGACCGCAAGACTTACGAGCTGCTGCAGAAGGCCGAAACCACGGCGGTGTTCCAGCTTGAATCGCGTGGCATGAAGGAGCTGATCAAGAAGCTCAAGCCCGACTGCCTGGAAGACCTGATCGCACTGGTTGCGCTGTTCCGCCCGGGCCCGCTGCAATCGGGCATGGTGGACGACTTCATCAACCGCAAGCACGGCCGCGCCGAGCTGGCCTACCCGCACTCCGACTACCAGTACGAAGGCCTCAAGCCGGTACTGGCGCCGACCTACGGCATCATCCTGTACCAGGAACAGGTGATGCAGATCGCCCAGGTCATGGCGGGTTACACCCTGGGTGGCGCCGACATGCTGCGCCGGGCCATGGGTAAGAAAAAGCCCGAGGAAATGGCCAAGCAGCGCGGTGGTTTCATCGAAGGTTGCGTAGCCAACAATATCGATGCGGACCTCGCCGGTAACATCTTCGACCTGGTAGAGAAGTTCGCGGGCTACGGCTTCAACAAATCCCACTCCGCCGCCTATGGCCTGGTGTCGTACCAGACCGCCTGGCTGAAAACCCACTACCCGGCGCCGTTCATGGCTGCGGTCCTGTCGGCGGATATGCACAACACCGACAAGGTAGTGGTGCTGGTGGAGGAGGTGCGCAGCATGAAGCTGCGCCTAGACGCGCCGGACGTGAACTTTTCGGACTTCAAGTTCACCGTCAACAACGACGGCCGTATCGTCTACGGCCTTGGCGCCATCAAGGGTGTCGGCGAAGGCCCGGTGGAGGCGATTGTCGAGGCGCGTGCCCAAGGCGGTCCGTTCAAGGACCTGTTCGATTTCTGTGAACGCATCGACCTCAAGCGGGTCAACAAGCGTACCCTTGATGCGCTGGTGCGCAGTGGCGCGCTGGACCGCCTTGGCCCGCACTTCCATGACGAGATCAAGGCCTACCACGCCAACATCGACATCAACCGGGCAACCTTGCTGTCGGCGCTGGGCGAGGCCATCAAGGCAGCCGAGCAGGCTGCGCATACCGCTGACAGTGGTCATGTCGACCTGTTCGGCAGCATGTTCGACGCGGCAGATGTCGACGTCTATGCCAACCATCGCAAGGTGCGCGAGCTCACCCTCAAGGAGCGTCTGAAGGGGGAGAAAGACACCCTTGGCCTGTACCTCACCGGCCACCCGATCGACGAGTACGAGACCGAGATCCGCCGCTTCGCCCGCCAGCGCATCGTCGACCTCAAGCCGTCGCGCGAAACCCAGACCATCGCGGGCATGATCATTGCCTTGCGGGTGATGAAGAACAAGAAGGGCGACAAGATGGGCTTCGTCACCCTGGATGACCGTTCCGGACGGATCGAGGCATCGCTGTTTGCCGATGCCTTCATGGCGGCACAGTCCTTGCTGCAGACCGATGCCATGGTGGTGGTGGAAGGCGAGGTCAGCAATGACGACTTCTCCGGGGGCTTGCGCCTGCGGGTGAAGCAGGTGATGACCATGGAAGACGCGCGCACCAAGCTGGCCGAGAGCCTGCGCCTGAAGGTGGCGCACGACGCACTGAAGGGCGACCGGCTGAAATGGCTGGGCGAGTTGATCACCCGCCATCGCGGTGCTTGCCCGATCACGCTGGAGTACACCGGCAGCGACGCCAAGGCCATGCTGCAGTTTGGCGAGCAGTGGGCGATCGACCCAGCCGATGGGCTGATTCAGGCGCTGCGTGACCAGTTCGGGCGTGAGAACGTCTTCCTGCAATATCGTTGAACCGACAAAAATTTAATCTCGACCTGAATGCGCCTGATCCCTTAAGGTATGGCGCCAAACGGATCAACCGGCCGGCCGCCTGGCCGTAGACCCAAGACGGATGACTATGAACCCGAATTTCCTCGACTTCGAACAGCCGATTGCCGACCTGCAAGCCAAGATCGAAGGCCTGCGCCTGGTGGGCAACGACAACTCGCTGAACATCAGCGATGAAATTGCCCGTCTGCAAGACAAGAGCAACACCCTGACCGAAAGCATCTTCGGCAACCTGACCAGCTGGCAGATCGCCCGCCTGGCCCGTCACCCGCGTCGTCCTTACACCCTGGACTACCTGGAGCACATCTTCACCGAGTTCGAAGAGCTGCACGGGGACCGTCACTTCTCTGACGACGCCGCCATCGTGGGTGGTACTGCGCGTCTGGACGGCAAGCCGGTCATGGTCATTGGCCACCAGAAGGGCCGTGAAGTGCGCGAGAAAGTGCGTCGCAACTTCGGCATGCCGCGCCCGGAAGGCTACCGCAAGGCCTGCCGCCTGATGGAAATGGCCGAGCGCTTCAAGATGCCGATCCTGACCTTCATCGACACGCCGGGCGCCTACCCGGGCATCGACGCCGAAGAGCGCAACCAGAGTGAAGCCATCGCCTGGAACCTGCGGGTCATGGCACGCCTGAAAACCCCGATCATCGCTACCGTGATTGGTGAGGGTGGTTCCGGTGGTGCACTGGCCATTGGCGTGTGCGACCAACTGAACATGCTGCAGTACTCCACCTACTCGGTTATCTCGCCGGAAGGCTGTGCCTCGATTCTGTGGAAAACTGCCGATAAAGCAGCAGACGCGGCCGAGGCCATGGGCATCACCGCCGAGCGTCTGAAGAGCCTGAACATTGTCGACAAGGTCATCCAGGAGCCGCTGGGCGGCGCCCACCGTGACCCGGCCAAGATGTCCGAAAGCATCCGTGCCGATCTGGTGCAGCAGCTGGACATGCTCGGCAAGTTCGACAACGATGCGCTGCTGGCTCGTCGCTACGAGCGCCTGATGAGCTACGGCCTCTGATTCTGATTTGCCCCGGGGGCCGTTTTGCGGTCCTTGTGATTGATGGCACCGGCTTCGCCGGTGTTCGCGGGTAAACCCGCTCCTACAGGTATTGCGCTGCCCTTGAGGCTTGCGCCGTACGTGTGGGAGCGGGCATGCCCGCGAATGCTTTCTGGAATCGAGCGAGGGCTAGATGATCAACCTCACTCCTTGGCTCAACGCCCCCACCTGGTACGTCGCCTTCTCCGGCGGCCTCGATTCCACCGTCCTCCTGCACCTGCTGGCCGAATACGCCCGCAACCACGCATCCCCCCCGCTGCGCGCCATCCATATCCACCACGGCCTGCAAGCTGCTGCCGACGCCTGGCCCGCCCACTGCCAGGCCATCTGCGACAATTTCGACGTTGAACTTCAGGTCATCCACGTCCAGGTCTCCCCAGGCGCCAGCCTGGAACAGGCGGCCCGAGATGCCCGCTATGCCGCCTTCAGGCAAGTGCTCGGCCCGGGCGATATCCTGTTCACCGGCCAGCACCGCGACGACCAGGCCGAGACCCTGCTGTTCCGCCTGTTGCGCGGTGCCGGCCTGCGGGGCCTGGCGGCAATGCCGGGGCAGCGGGCGCTGGGGCAGGGCAGCCTGGTCAGGCCGTTACTGGCCTGTTCCCGGCAACATTTGCAGGATTATGCGCAAGCCCAAGGGCTGACCTGGATCGAAGACCCGTCAAACGTCGACACACAATTCGCTCGCAACTACCTGCGCGGCGAAGTGATGCCGCACTTGCAGCAACGTTGGCCACAGGCCAGCCAGAACTTCGCCCGTGCAGCAGAGCATCTGGGCGAGGCGCTGGGTTTGCTGGACGAACTGGCCCAGGAGGATCTGGCGCTTGCGGGCAAGGGGGCGCCCATCGCCTGGCCGGGGCTGGATTCCCTCGACCTGGCCGCCCTGCTGGCGTTATCGCCGGCCCGTCAGCGCAATGCCTTGCAGTACTGGCTGAGCCAGCGCACCCGTTTGCCCGATACCCGGCATTGGGCCGGCTGGGCAGACCTGCGCGATGCCGCTGCCGATGCCCAACCAGTCTGGCGGCTTGCCGATGGACGGTTGGTGCGTAGCCACGGGCGTATCTGGTGGCTGAGCGGTGATTGGCTACAGCAACCGGCTGGCTCGCTGGCCTGGCCCGACCCTGATGGGCCGTTGCGTTTGCCGGGCAATGGTTGCGTGCGTCTTGTTGGCGCAGCCGTGCCGAGCGGGTTGCGCATTGCCTACCGTCAGGGGGGGGAAATGCTGGAGGTTCCCGGCCGTGGCCGGCGGGACCTCAAGCGCCTGCTCAACGAACAGCAGGTGCCGCATTTCCTGCGCTCGCGCCTGCCGTTGCTGTATCAAGGCGAACGCCTGCTGGCGGTGGCCAACCTGCCCGGGCTGGTGCAGGCGGATTGCCAACTGCACTGGCAGTTACCGACGAACGCGCAAGGTTTGAGCTGAAGGGTACATTCCGGTAGACTACCCTCCCTTCTTGATACAACTTCTGTGGGTTCCGCGAAAACACAGGGGTTGCCGATTACCAAGCAGTTTTTTGCCGAGCTGATTCTGGAAATGACGAGCGAACGCCATGCCGGGTATACCCTGGCTGTACAGACGCGGCAGTTTTTCGAGATGCACTGTGATTGACGCAGGTGATCGGGGGCTTCGGCCTTCCTTCGCTTTCTCCGGCGGCGCTGGCCGCCTTAACGCAGACTTCTAGGGTTTTTCATGACGCGCTACATATTCGTCACGGGCGGTGTTGTTTCTTCATTGGGGAAAGGCATTGCCTCGGCTTCCCTGGCGGCCATCCTGGAAGCGCGGGGCCTGAAGGTCACCATGCTCAAGCTGGATCCGTACATCAACGTCGACCCGGGCACCATGAGCCCGTTCCAGCACGGTGAAGTGTTCGTCACCCACGATGGCGCCGAGACCGACCTCGACCTGGGGCACTACGAGCGGTTCATCCGCACCACCATGACCCAGAACAACAACTTCACCACCGGCCGTATCTACGAGCACGTGCTGCGCAAAGAGCGTCGTGGTGATTATCTGGGCGCGACCATCCAGGTCATCCCGCACATCACCGACGAAATCAAGCGTCGCATCATCAAGGGTGCCGGCGATGCCGACGTGGCCCTGGTGGAGATCGGCGGTACCGTGGGTGATATCGAGTCGCAGCCGTTCCTCGAGGCGATTCGCCAGCTGCGTGTCGAAGTGGGCTCCAAGCGTGCCATGCTGATGCACCTGACCCTGGTCCCGTACATCGCCACCGCTGGCGAAACCAAGACCAAGCCGACCCAGCACTCGGTCAAGGAGCTGCGCTCCATCGGCCTGCAGCCTGACGTGCTGATCTGCCGCTCCGACCACCCGGTGGATGCTTCGTCGCGTCGCAAGATCGCGCTGTTCACCAACGTTGAAGAGCGTGCGGTGATTTCGCTGGAAGACGTCGACACCATCTACAAGATCCCGGGCGTGCTGCATGCTCAGGGCCTGGACGACTTCGTCGTCGAGCGCTTCGGCCTGCAGTGCAATGGCGCCGACCTGTCCGAGTGGGACAAGGTGGTCGATGCCAAGCTCAACCCGGAGCACGAAGTGACCATCGCCATGGTCGGCAAGTACATGGAGCTGCTGGATGCGTACAAATCGCTGATCGAAGCGATGAGCCACGCCGGCATCACCAACCGGACCAAGGTCAACCTGCGCTACATCGATTCGGAAGACATCGAGAACCAGGGCACCAGCCTGCTCGAAGGCGCCGATGCTATCCTGGTACCGGGCGGTTTCGGCCTGCGCGGTGTGGAAGGCAAGATCACTGCGGTGCAATACGCCCGTGAGAACAAGGTACCGTACCTGGGTATCTGCCTGGGCATGCAGGTGGCCGTCATCGAATTCGCCCGTAACGTGATGGGCTGGAAAGACGCCAACTCCACCGAGTTCGACCGTAACAGCGGCCACCCAGTGGTCGGCCTGATCACCGAGTGGGCCGATGCCACCGGTGCCGTCGAGACCCGCGACGAGGCTTCCGACCTGGGCGGCACCATGCGCCTGGGCGCACAGGACTGCCAGCTGGCTGCCGGTTCCAAGGTGCACGACTGCTACGGCAAGGACGTGATCACCGAGCGTCACCGTCACCGCTACGAAGTGAACAACAACCTGCTGCCACAATTGGTGGACGCTGGTCTGGTGGTTTCCGGCCGTTCCGAAGACGGCGCGCTGGTGGAAGTGGTCGAGTCCAAGGATCACCCGTGGTTCGTCGCTTGCCAGTTCCACCCGGAGTTCACCTCCACCCCGCGTGACGGCCACCCGCTGTTCAGTGGTTTCGTCAAGGCAGCCCTGGCTCAGAAGAACAAGGCCTGATCGATGACCCAGAAGATCATTCGCGTCGGTAACATCGAGATCGCCAACGACAAGCCGTTCGTCCTGTTCGGCGGCATGAACGTTCTGGAATCCCGTGACCTGGCGATGAAGGTCTGCGAAGAGTACGTGCGGGTTACCGAGAAGCTCGGTATCCCGTACGTGTTCAAGGCCAGTTTCGACAAGGCCAACCGTTCGTCGGTAACGTCCTACCGTGGCCCTGGCATGGAAGAGGGGCTGAAGATCTTCGAAGAGATCAAGCGCACCTTCAACGTGCCGGTGATCACCGACGTGCACGAGCCTTACCAGGCCGAGCCCGTCGCCAAGGTATGCGACATCATCCAGCTGCCGGCTTTCCTGTCGCGGCAGACTGACCTGGTGGTGGCCATGGCCAAGACCGGCGTGGTGATCAACATCAAGAAGGCTCAGTTCCTCGCACCTCAGGAAATGAAACACATCCTGGCCAAGTGCGAAGAGGCCGGTAACGACCAGTTGATACTCTGCGAACGTGGTTCGAGCTTCGGCTACAACAACCTGGTGGTCGACATGCTGGGCTTCGGCATCATGAAGCAGTTCGAGTACCCGGTGTTCTTCGACGTGACCCACGCCCTGCAGATGCCGGGTGGCCGCGCCGATTCCGCCGGCGGTCGTCGGGCCCAGGTCACTGACCTGGCCAAGGCCGGCATGAGTCAGGGCCTGGCCGGGCTTTTCCTCGAAGCCCACCCCGACCCGGACAACGCCAAGTGCGATGGCCCATGCGCCCTGCGCCTGGATAAACTGGAGCCGTTCCTGGTCCAGCTCAAGCAATTGGACGACCTGGTGAAAAGTTTTCCGACGGTAGAAACCGCGTAAAGCTCATTTCTCGGGTAAAGTACCGCCCGATCCACCCCTGACCAGTCGGTCAGGGGCTCCCTTCATCAGGCCTGCCCAAAGCAAGTTCGCCCGGTGAACGGCAAGAATTTCCTAAGCTAAGTTGTTTTCGTCAAATTCTGGAGTGCTTACAACAATGGCAAAAATCGTCGACATCAAAGGTCGTGAAGTTCTCGATTCGCGTGGCAACCCCACTGTGGAAGCCGATGTACTGCTCGACAACGGCATCATCGGCAGCGCTTGCGCGCCGTCCGGTGCTTCTACCGGCTCGCGCGAAGCGCTGGAGCTGCGTGATGGCGACAAGAGCCGTTACCTGGGCAAGGGCGTGCTGAAGGCTGTCGCCAACATCAACGGTCCGATCCGTGACCTGCTGCTGGGCAAGGATCCTTCCGACCAGAAGGCTCTGGACCGCGCCATGATCGAACTGGACGGTACCGAGAACAAGGCCAAGCTGGGCGCCAACGCCATCCTGGCTGTTTCCCTGGCTGCCGCCAAAGCTGCTGCCCAGGACCTGGACCTGCCGCTGTACGCGCACATCGCCAACCTGAACGGCACCCCGGGCCAGTACTCGATGCCGGTTCCGATGATGAACATCATCAACGGTGGCGAGCACGCCGACAACAACGTCGACATCCAGGAGTTCATGGTTCAGCCGGTTGGCGCCAAGACCTTCTCTGACGGCCTGCGCATGGGTACCGAAATCTTCCACCACCTCAAGGCCGTCCTGAAGGCCCGTGGCCTGAACACCGCCGTAGGTGATGAAGGTGGTTTCGCCCCTAACCTGGCATCCAACGAAGACGCCCTGGGAGCCATCGCTGAAGCTGTCGAAAAAGCCGGCTACAAGCTGGGCACCGACGTGACCCTGGCCCTGGACTGCGCGGCTTCCGAATTCTACGAAGACGGCAAGTACAACCTGTCCGGCGAAGGCAAGTCGTTCGACGCCGAAGGCTTCGCCGACTACCTGAAAGGCCTGACCGAGCGTTTCCCGATCATTTCGATCGAAGACGGCCTGGACGAGTCCGACTGGGCTGGCTGGAAAATCCTCACTGACAAGATCGGTGAAAAAGTCCAGCTGGTCGGTGACGACCTGTTCGTGACCAACACCAAGATCCTCAAGGAAGGCATCGAGAAGGGCATCGGTAACTCGATCCTGATCAAGTTCAACCAGATCGGCTCGCTGACCGAAACCCTGGAAGCCATCCAGATGGCCAAGGCTGCTGGTTACACTGCAGTGATCTCGCACCGTTCCGGTGAAACCGAAGACTCGACCATTGCCGACCTGGCTGTGGGTACTGCTGCTGGCCAGATCAAGACGGGCTCGCTGTGCCGTTCCGACCGCGTTTCCAAGTACAACCAGCTGCTGCGCATCGAAGAGCAACTGGGCGCCAAAGCGGTTTACCGCGGTCGTGCCGAGTTTCGCGGCTAAGCAAGAGATGGTAAAAAGGCAGCAGCCGGAGTTGTAGGAACGTTCGTACTGAACTTTCCTACGTACTAACGGGTTTCTGTCGACGAAGCCTGGCCTCGGCCAGGCTTCGTGCTATTCGAGGCCCCGAAGTAAAAAGTACGCGGCAGCCTTTTTAACCTGGATAACGTGATGCGCAGTCCCTATTGGTTGTTCCTCGTTCTGCTCTTGCTGTTGGGTGGCCTGCAGTACCGCCTGTGGGTGGGTAACGGCAGCCTGGCGCAAGTGACCGAACTGAAGCAGCAGATTGCCGATCAGCATGCCGAAAACGAGCGCTTGCTCGAACGTAATCGTGTGCTCGATGCTGAAGTGCTAGAGCTGAAAAAAGGCATGGAGACCGTTGAAGAACGGGCCCGCCATGAATTGGGGATGGTCAAAGAGGGCGAAACCCTCTTCCAGTTGCCACAGAAATGATCGATACCTTACCGGCCTTCTGGGCCGTGATTCCTGCGGCGGGTGTAGGTGCCCGCATGGCTGCCGACCGCCCCAAGCAATACCTGGAGCTGGCTGGGCAGACCCTTCTCGAGCACAGCCTCGACTGTTTTCTTGGCCACCCGGCGCTTAAGGGCGTGGTGGTCAGCATTGCCGAAGATGACCCGTACTGGCCTGGCCTGCGCTGCGCCAGCGACCCACGCATCCAGTGCGCGGCGGGCGGGCGTGAACGCGCTGACTCGGTGCTTAACGCCTTGCTGGTGCTGCATGCCCAGGGGGCGGGGGATAGCGACTGGGTGCTGGTGCACGATGCTGCGCGGCCGAACCTGGCGCGCAGCGACCTGGACAAGCTGTTGTCGGAGCTGGCGGACGACCCGGTGGGTGGCCTGCTGGCGGTGCCGGCGCGCGACACCCTCAAGCGTGCCGACAGCCATGGCCGGGTGAGTGCTACCGTGGACCGCAGCACGATCTGGCAGGCGTACACACCGCAGATGTTCCGCCTTGGAGCGTTGCACCGGGCGCTGGCTGAGTGCCTGGTGTCGGATGTGGTGGTGACCGATGAAGCTTCGGCCATCGAATGGTCCGGTCAGGCGCCGCGGCTGGTGGAAGGGCGCAGTGACAACATAAAGGTGACCCGGCCCGAAGATCTCGAATGGTTGCGCCAGCGCTGGGCGGGTAAACGCTGAGCGCTCTCCTGGGCTGGCCTTTTCGCGGGTAAACCCGCTCCTACACTGGATTGCATCGGTGGTTGGACACAGACCGTCGTAGGAGCGGGTTTACCCGCGAAAGGGCCGGGCCTGCTGGCCAATCCCCACCCGCCGTTCCCCGTTGCCGCCGCCACCGTATTCGCGGGTAAACCCGCTCCTACACAGGCTTCGGTGGTTGGACACAGACCGTCGTAGGAGCGGGTTCACCCGCGAAAGGGCCGGGCCTGCTGGCCAATCCCCACCCGCCGTTCCCCGTTGCCGCCGCCGCCGTATTCGCGGGTAAACCCGCTCCTACACAGGCTTCGGTGGTTGGACACAGACCGTCGTAGGAGCGGGTTTACCCGCGAAAGGGCCGGGCCTGCTGGCCAATCCCTACCCGCCGTCCACCGTTGCCGCCGCCACCGTATTCGCGGGTAAACCCGCTCCTACACGGTGGTAGACACACACCGGTGGTTGGACGCAGGCCGTCGTAGGAGCGGGTTCACCCGCGAAGAGGCCAGTACATGCAGCACATCCCGTCAGCCGAAACGATATTCCGGCAACCCCGCCAACCCCTCCTTCAGGTAATCCACCAGCCGCCTTACCTTCGGCGACAGGTGCCTCTGCTGCGGATACAGCGCCCACACCGCCGTATTCGGCGGTTGGTGCGACTCCAGCAGCGACACCAGCGCACCACTGTTCAGGTGTTCCAGCACGTAGTAATCCGGCAACTGGCACAACCCGATCCCTTGCAGCGCCGCATCCAGCACTGCCTGGCCACTGTTGCAGCGCCAGTTACCCTGTACCCGCTGGCTGATCTCACGGCCATCCTGCTGTAGCGCCCACAAGTCCGAACTCCCCACCAGGCAATTGTGCCGCGCCAGCTCCGACAGGCTGTGTGGCCGGCCATAGCGCTCAAGATAGGCCGGCGAGGCACACAGGTACATGCGCCTTGGCGCCAGGCGGGTAGCCACCAAGCGAGAGTCGGCCAGGCGGCCCAGGCGGATGGCCAGGTCCATGCCTTCATGCAGCAGGTCGAGGGTGTGGTTGCTCAGCTCCACATCCACGCGCAACTGCGGGTACAGCGCCATGAATCGCGTCACCAGCGGCACGATGAAGCGCTCGCCGTAGGCCACTGCGCACGTCATGCGCAACAAGCCCTTGGGTTCGCTGGCCAGGTCGCCCATGGCGCGCAGCGCTTCCTCACGGCCATCCTGCAAGCGTTGGCAATGCTGCAGGAAGGTCTGCCCGGCTTCGCTCAGGGCTACACGGCGGGTGCTGCGATACAGCAGACGCGTTTGCAGGCGGTCCTCCAGCCGGGCGATCTGCCGGCTGATGTGCGATGAGGAAACCCCCAGGCGTTCGGCGGCGGCAGTGAACTGGCCCGATTCGGCCACGGCGACAAATTCGTCGATGCCTTCCCATCGGCTGCTCATCGATTATCCCTGTGTGGCAATAATGTTTTGTCTTTGGCCTGATTATTCATCAAAAGGCGCTGAATTACACTGCATGACTGAATCGATCCACTGTCTGGAGACCTTTGATGATCAAGTCCCGTGCTGCCGTAGCCTTCGAAGCCAAGAAACCCCTGGAAATCGTCGAAGTCGACGTGGCCATGCCAAAGGCCGGTGAAGTGCTGCTGCGCGTGGTCGCCAGCGGTGTCTGCCACACCGATGCCTATACCCTCTCCGGTGCTGACCCGGAAGGTATCTTCCCGTCGATCCTCGGCCACGAAGGCGGTGCCATCGTCGAAGCGGTAGGCGAGGGGGTGACCTCGCTCGCCGTGGGTGACCACGTCATCCCGCTGTACACCCCGGAATGCGGCAAGTGCAAGTTCTGCCTCTCGGGCAAGACCAACCTGTGCCAGGCCATCCGCGCCACCCAGGGCAAGGGCCTGATGCCGGACGGCACCACGCGCTTCTCGTACAAGGGCCAGCAGCTGTTCCACTACATGGGCACCTCGACGTTCTCCGAATACACCGTGCTGCCGGAAATTTCCGTGGCCAAGATCCAGAAAGAAGCACCCCTGGAAAAGGTCTGCCTGCTGGGTTGCGGCGTCACCACCGGTATCGGCGCGGTGCTCAACACTGCCAAGGTCAAGCCCGGTGATACCGTGGCCATCTTCGGCCTCGGTGGCATCGGCCTGTCGGCCGTGATCGGTGCGGTCAAGGCCAAGGCCTCGCGTATCATCGCCATCGACATCAACCCGGCCAAGTTCGAAATCGCCCGCCAGTTGGGTGCCACCGATTGCGTCAACCCGAAAGACTACGATCGCCCGATCCAGGAAGTGATCGTCGACCTCACCGATGGTGGCGTGGACTTCTCCTTCGAGTGCATCGGCAACGTTCAACTGATGCGCGCCGCCCTGGAATGCTGCCACAAGGGCTGGGGTGAGTCGGTCATCATCGGTGTGGCCGGTGCCGGCCAGGAAATTTCCACGCGTCCGTTCCAGCTGGTTACCGGTCGGGTTTGGCGTGGTTCGGCGTTCGGCGGCGTGCGTGGCCGCAGCGAGCTGCCGAGCTACGTGGAAATGTCCGAGAAAGGCGAGATCCCGCTGGACACCTTCATCACCCACACGATGGGTCTGGAAGACATCAACAAGGCCTTCGACCTGATGCATGAAGGCAAGAGCATCCGTAGCGTGATCCACTTCTGAGGTCTGCCATGAGCCTGGATAACATCTCCTGCCAGAAGAGCTTCGGCGGCTGGCACAAGCGTTACCGGCATCAGTCCAAGGTGCTGGGTTGCGATATGGTGTTCGCGGTGTACCTGCCGCCGCAGGCCGAGCAGGGCGAAAAGCTGCCGGTGCTGTACTGGCTCAGCGGCCTCACCTGCACCGACGAGAACTTCATGCAGAAGGCCGGCGCCCAGCGTCTGGCCGCCGAGCTGGGGCTGATCATCGTTGCCCCCGATACCAGCCCGCGTGGCGAGCAGGTGCCGGGCGACCCGGACGGCGCTTGGGACTTCGGCCTGGGTGCTGGCTTCTACCTCAACGCCACCCAGCAACCCTGGGCCCAGCACTACCGCATGCACGACTACGTGGTGGAGGAGTTGCCAGCCCTGATCGAGGCGCACTTCCCGGCGTCGGGCGAGCGCAGCATCAGCGGCCACTCCATGGGTGGGCATGGCGCGCTGGTGTGCGCCTTGCGCAATCCGGGGCGCTACCGCTCGGTGTCGGCATTCTCGCCGATCAGCAATCCGATGGATTGTCCGTGGGGCGAGAAGGCCTTCAGCCGCTACCTGGGTGAAGACCGTGGACGCTGGCGTGAGTGGGATGCCAGTGTGCTGCTGGCCGAAACCCCTGCTGGCCAATGCCCGCCGTTGCTGGTGGACCAGGGCGACCGTGACGACTTCCTCGAGAAGCAACTCAAGCCTGAAGCGCTGGAGCAGGCGGCACGCAAAGGTGGCCATGAAATGACCCTGCGTATGCAGCCGGGTTATGACCATAGCTACTACTTCATTGCCAGCTTCATCGAGGAACACCTGCGCCATCATGCGGTGGCACTGGGGCGGGTTTAACGCCTCCTGTGGGAGCGGGCGTGCCCGCGAAGGGCTGCACAGCAGCCCCAATCCCACAAATCCCCTGCAAAGCAGGTAGAATCACGCCCTGACTCATTCAGGGCGTTTTCTTATGCGTATTGGCCACGGCTACGATGTGCACCGTTTTTGCGACGGTGATTTCATTACCCTGGGCGGGGTGCGTATCCCCCACAAATACGGCCTGCTGGCCCACTCCGACGGTGACGTGCTGCTGCACGCCCTGAGCGATGCCTTGCTTGGCGCTGCGGCGCTGGGCGACATCGGCAAGCACTTCCCTGACACTGACCCGCAGTTCAAGGGGGCTGACAGCCGCGTGCTGCTGCGCCATGTGGTCGGCATCGTCAAGGCCAAGGGCTGGAAGGTCGGCAACGTTGACGCCACCATCGTCGCCCAGGCACCGAAAATGGCCCCACACATCGAAACCATGCGCCAGCTGATCGCCGAAGACCTGCAGGTCGAGCTCGACCAGGTCAACGTCAAGGCCACTACCACAGAGAAGCTTGGCTTTACCGGCCGCGAGGAGGGCATTGCCGTGCATTCGGTCGCCCTGCTGCTGCCAGCATGACCGAACTGGAACTGCTGGGCCCGCGCGCATCGGGCGAACCCCTGGGCACCGCCATCCTCAAAGCGGTCGCCGAAGACTTTCAGGTTGACGAAGTCCTGGATATACCGCTATCGGGCCAAGGCGAGCACCTGTGGCTGTGGGTCGAGAAGCGTGATCTGAACACTGAAGAAGCTGCCCGGCGCCTCGCCCGCGCCGCTGGCGTGCCGGTGCGCAGCATCAGCTACGCCGGCCTGAAGGACCGCCAGGCGCTGACCCGCCAGTGGTTCAGCCTGCACCTGCCGGGCAAGGCCGACCCGGATCTGTCGCGTGCCGAGGATGCCAGCCTGCGTGTGCTCAAGCAGGTGCGTCACCAGCGCAAACTGCAGCGCGGCGCGCATTCGGCCAACGGGTTCACCTTGCGCCTGACCGCCCTGGCTGCCGATCACCAGGCGGTGGATGCCCGCCTGGAGCAGCTCAGGCAGCAAGGTGTGCCCAACTATTTCGGCACCCAGCGCTTCGGGCACGGGGGTGGCAACGTCCATGAGGCCCTCGATTGGGCCGCGCGCAAGGCTTTGCCTGAACAGCGCAACGTGCGTTCGCGGCTGCTTTCGGCCGGGCGCAGCTACCTGTTCAATCAGTTGCTGGCTGCGCGTGTGGCTGACGGTAGCTGGGCCCGAGCCCAGGTCGGCGACCTGCTGGCGTTCACCGACAGCCGCAGTTTCTTCCCGGCGGGTGAGGCGGAATGTGCCGACCCGCGCCTGGCGATTCTCGACTTGCATCCAACCGGCCCGATGTGGGGGGAGGGCGCTTCACCTGCTGGCGGTGCGCCTGCGCAGCTGGAAAACGCTATCGGCGCACGTCAGCCGGCACTTTGCCAGTGGCTGGCCCAGGCGGGCATGGATCACGAACGGCGAATTCTGCGGCTCCCTATTGGCGGCCTGACGTGGCATTATCCCGAGCCTGATATCCTGCAACTGGAATTCGTCCTGCCGGCCGGATGCTTCGCCACCGTGGTGGTGCGTGAAGTCGTGGATCTGGTGTCGGCAGGGCAGACGGACAGCCCATGCGTATTCTGATTTCGAATGACGACGGTGTTACCGCACCTGGCATCGCCGCGCTGCACGCTGCGCTGGCGGATTATGCCGAGTGCGCGGTGATCGCCCCGGATCAAGACAAGAGCGGCGCCAGCAGTTCGCTGACGCTGGACCGGCCACTGCATCCGCAGACCTTGGCCAATGGCTTCATCAGCCTCAACGGCACGCCGACCGACTGCGTGCACCTGGGGCTCAATGGGCTGTTGCCGCAGATGCCGGACATGGTCGTGTCGGGGATCAACCTCGGTGCCAACCTGGGCGATGACGTGCTGTATTCGGGAACGGTCGCTGCGGCGCTGGAAGGCCGCTTCCTCGGCGGTACCTCGCTGGCGTTCTCGCTGTTGTCGCGCCAGCCGGACAACCTGCCGACTGCGGCCTATATCGCCCGTCGTCTGGTCGAGGCACAGTCGCGCCTGGTGTTGCCGCCACGCACCGTACTCAACGTCAATATTCCCAACTTGCCGCTGGAGCACATCCGTGGCATCCAGCTCACCCGTCTCGGTCACCGGGCGCGGGCGGCGGCGCCCACCAAGGTGGTCAACCCGCGTGGCAAGGAAGGCTACTGGATTGCCGTGGCCGGTGATGCCGAGGACGGCGGCCCGGGCACCGACTTCCACGCGGTGATGCAAGGCTACGTATCGATTACCCCGTTGCAGCTCGACCGCACCTTCAATGATGCCTTCGAGCAGCTCGATGGATGGCTGGAGGGCCTGCTTTGATGCGTGAGGACGATATGCTGCGGCGTGGCATCGGCATGACCTCTCAGCGTACCCGGGAGCGGCTGATCCAGCGCTTGTGCGAAGAGGGGGTTTCGAACACCAAGGTGCTCGACGTGATCCGTCGTACGCCGCGCCACCTGTTCGTCGACGAGGCGCTGGCGCATCGGGCTTACGAAGACACCGCGCTGCCGATCGGCCACAACCAGACCATCTCCCAGCCGTTCATGGTTGCTCACATGAGCGAGTTGTTGCTCGAGGCCGGGCCGCTGGACAAGGTGCTGGAGATTGGCACCGGTTCGGGCTACCAGACGGCGATCCTGGCCCAGCTGGTCGAGCGAGTGTTTTCGGTAGAGCGCATCAAGGTACTGCAGGACCGGGCCAAAGAGCGCCTGGTGGAGCTTAACCTGCGCAACGTGGTCTTCCGCTGGGGTGACGGTTGTGAGGGTTGGCCGGCGCTTGCGCCGTACAACGGCATCATCGTCACCGCCGTGGCGCCGGAAGTGCCACAGGCACTGCTCGACCAACTGGCACCCGGTGGGCGCATGGTCATCCCGGTAGGGCCGGCCGGCGAAGCGCAGCAACTGATGCTGATCGTGCGCGAGGAGCATGGATTCTCCCGTCGGGTACTGGGGGCTGTGCGTTTCGTGCCGCTGCTCAATGGTCCCCTGGCCTGAGGCCTGTTGATCCGAGCTGTGCGGGCATGAGGCGCGGTGTATTTTTGTGCCGGTGGCGAATTCTTGTCGCTTCGCCCTGTCTATCAGGCGGTGCGAAGCGCTGACGCACAGCGTGCACCGGGGTTTTATGCCCGTCTTTTGTACCCGTCTGCCATTACCGGCTGGCTTGGTTATAATTGCAACAATATTGCATTTCTTGTCTTCATATCGATTTTCGGCACCATGAGGGGAGCGCGGGTGGGTCACACAGTCATTCGGCAGCGCAAGGACGGGTCGGGTTTCAAGCTTCTGGTGATTGCATTGGCCATGGGCTCGCTTCTGGTGGGGTGCTCAAGCACCAGCAGCAACAGCGCGCGGGTGGTCGACCGCAACAACACCGTGCCCAAGCGCCCGGTGGTGACTTCTGGGCAATACATCGTCAAGCCAGGCGACACCCTGTTCTCCATCGCCTTCCGTTATGGCTGGGACTACAAGGAGCTGGCTGCACGCAACGGCATTCAGGCGCCTTATACCATCCGCCCGGGCCAAGCGATTCGTTTCAGCAGCGGTTCCAGCAGCCGCACCACGGTGGTGTCCAGCCCGTCCTCGTCAAGCCGCACCACGGTCACGCGGCGGCCTGTGGGCAGCACTGCCACGGCGCCTGCCAGCACCAGCAAACCGGCCACGTCGACGCCTTCCGCCCCTGCCCCTGTGGTCGCTACCGTACCAGCCGCAGAGCGCGCGGTAGGTGGGTGGACCTGGCCTGCCAATGGTGTACTGATTGGAAAATTCGCTTCAAACGGTAGTTTGAATAAAGGCATTGATATCGCCGGTGATTTGGGACAGCCTGTTTTTGCTGCGTCTGATGGTGCGGTGGTTTATGCCGGGAGTGGTTTGAGGGGCTACGGCGAGCTGATCATCATCAAGCACAGCGACACCTACGTCAGTGCCTACGGTCATAACCGCAGGCTGTTGGTTCGGGAGGGGCAGCAGGTCAAGGCAGGGCAGTCGATTGCTGAAATGGGGTCTACGGGCACAGATCGGGTGAAGCTGCATTTCGAGATTCGCCGCCAGGGCAAACCCGTCGATCCACTCCAGTTCCTGCCACGTCGTTGACCGTTGTACCCAGCCTGTTCCTGTGATGTAGAGGGGACAGGCTCAAGCGCTGCCAGGGAGAAAGGTGCCGCTCGAGTCTGAGTTCGAACTCAGCAAAGGATTATAACAATGGCTCTCAGTAAAGAAGTGCCGGAGTTTGACATCGACGATGACGTCCTCCTGATGGAGACGGGTATCGTTTTGGAAACGGATGTGGTGTCAGACGAACCTGCTGTATCTTCGGTTCGGACGAGGGCCAAATCGGGCTCTTCGCTCAAGCAACACAAGTACATCGATTACAGCAGGGCGCTCGATGCCACCCAGCTGTATCTCAACGAGATTGGTTTCTCGCCGCTGCTTTCGCCGGAAGAAGAAGTGCATTTTGCGCGCTTGTCGCAAAAGGGTGACCCTGCCGGCCGCAAGCGCATGATCGAAAGCAACCTGCGCCTGGTTGTCAAAATTGCCCGTCGATACGTGAACCGTGGCCTGTCGTTGCTCGACCTCATCGAGGAGGGCAACCTGGGGCTGATCCGTGCGGTCGAAAAGTTCGACCCGGAGCGTGGTTTCCGTTTTTCGACCTATGCGACCTGGTGGATTCGCCAGACCATCGAACGGGCGATCATGAACCAGACCCGTACCATTCGCCTGCCGATCCACGTAGTCAAGGAACTGAACGTCTACCTGCGCGCCGCGCGCGAGCTGACGCAGAAACTCGATCACGAGCCCTCGCCGGAAGAAATCGCCACCTTGCTGGAAAAGCCGGTCGCCGAGGTCAAGCGTATGCTCGGCCTGAACGAGCGGGTGTCTTCGGTAGACGTGTCGCTTGGCCCGGATTCGGACAAGACCCTGCTCGATACCCTGACCGACGACCGCCCGACCGACCCGTGCGAACTGCTGCAGGATGACGACCTGTCGCAGAGCATCGATCAGTGGCTGGGTGAGTTGACCGACAAGCAGCGTGAAGTGGTTGTACGCCGCTTTGGCCTTCGCGGCCATGAAAGCAGTACCCTGGAGGATGTTGGGCTGGAGATCGGCCTTACCCGTGAACGCGTGCGGCAAATCCAGGTGGAAGGGCTCAAGCGCTTGCGCGAGATCCTTGAAAAGAATGGTCTGTCCAGCGAGTCATTGTTCCAGTAGCTAGCGCTGTAACAAAAGACGCCCCGATCATCTCGGGGCGTTTTTGTTTGTGGCGAAAAGCGAGTTGCCCTTCAGATTGCCCGAGGCGCATGGCGCCCATACGCTACCTGGCAAGACATCTATCAAATGTGTACCGCGCTACCCCGGTAACATCGCGTGTAAGCCTTTGCTTACTCGTTGTGTAAGCTTTCCATGCAACCTTCAGTAAATCAAAGTCGTTTCCAAAGGCTGCCTTTTTACAACCCATTGAAAAGCATGGTTTATTCACCGGTGAGTAAATGTGTCCGCGGAAATACCTTGCAAGGTCCATCGCTTGCTCGCCGGGCTGAACCCGCTAGTATTCGAACTGTGCACAGGGACATGCACAGGCTTTCAGGATGAAGGCCAGGGACATCGCAAGAAGCGATTTCATCAGGATGATGTTTGGGACAAGCAGGGACTACGGAAAAAATGTGGGCGGGTCAAACCGCCCCTTTTTTTTGCCTGTAGGAAAACAAAAAAGGCCCCGAAGGGCCTTTTTCGCGTCTGGGCGCTATCAGCGCTCCAGGTCGGCAATCTTGCCAGGCTTGCCATCCCATTCTTCAGCGTCCGGCAGGGCGTCCTTGCGCTCGGTGATATTAGGCCAGATTTCCGCCAGCTCGGCGTTCAGCTCGATGAAGTTTTCCATGCCCGAAGGCACTTCGTCTTCCGAGAAGATGGCTTGCGCTGGGCACTCCGGCTCGCACAAGGCGCAGTCGATGCACTCGTCCGGGTGGATGACCAGGAAGTTCGGGCCTTCGTAGAAGCAGTCCACCGGACAGACTTCCACGCAGTCGGTGTATTTGCATTTGATGCAGTTGTCGGTGACGACGAAGGTCATTTCTAATTCTCTCCTCAGGCGACGGCGGCGGCCCTTCCTCTCAGGGCCGCGCGGTTTACGGGCATGTGGCTGCAGGCCAGGCTAATAACCTGCAGCACCAGCAAACCGCGGCGGATTCTACCAGCTTGTAATGGGCGCCGTTATAACAGGTTCTTTAGTTGATATAGCATTTCGATAGCTTGACGCGGGGTCATGTCGTCCAGTTGCAGCTTGCCCAGCTTCTCGATGGCTGGATGAGGCAGGCTGGCAAACAAGTCGCTCTGGTGCGGCACTTGCGGCGCGTCCTTGGCCTTGTGGGCCGCAGGCTGCTCATGGGGCAGGCTGGTGGTTTCCAGCCGGCCAAGGTGTTCGCGAGCACGCTGGATCACTGCCGTCGGTACGCCGGCCAGCTGTGCAACGGCCAGGCCGTAGCTTTGGCTGGCAGGGCCGGGTAGCACGTGGTGCAGGAACACGATGCGTTCATTGTGCTCGGTGGCGTTCAGGTGCACGTTGGCCACCAGCGGCTCGCTCTCCGGCAGCACGGTCAGTTCGAAGTAGTGGGTGGCGAACAAGGTGTAGGCACGCAGCTGGGCCAGGCGCTCAGCGGCAGCCCAGGCCAGCGACAGGCCGTCGAAGGTGCTGGTGCCGCGGCCCACTTCGTCCATCAGCACCAGGCTGCGGTCGGTGGCGTTGTGCAGGATGTTGGCGGTTTCGCTCATCTCCACCATGAAGGTCGAGCGCCCGCCGGCCAGGTCGTCACTGGAGCCGATGCGGGTGAATATGCGGTCGACCAGCGATAGCTCGCAGCTGGCTGCCGGCACGAAGCTGCCGATGTGCGCCAGCAGCACGATCAGGGCGGTCTGGCGCATGTAGGTCGACTTACCGCCCATGTTCGGGCCGGTGATGATCAGCATGCGCGTACTGTTGTCCAGGCCCAGGTCGTTGGCCACGAACGGCGTGGTCAGCACCTGCTCCACCACCGGGTGGCGGCCCTGCTCGATGCGCAGGCAAGGCTCGTCGACGAAGCGTGGGCAGTTAAGGTCGAGGTTCAGTGCGCGCTCGGCCAAGTTGCTGAGCACATCCAGCTCGGCCAGCGCGGCGGCGCTGTCCTGCAGCGGCGCCAGGTGGCTGATCAGGGTTTCCAGCAGCGCGTCGTAGAGCATCTTCTCGCGGGCCAGGGCGCGGCTCTTGGCCGACAATGCCTTGTCCTCGAACGCCTTCAGCTCCGGGGTGATGAAGCGCTCGGCGCCTTTGAGGGTCTGGCGGCGGATGTAGTCGCCCGGGGCCTGTTCGGCCTGCTTGGTCGGCAGTTCGATGAAGTAGCCGTGCACGCGGTTGTAGCCGACCTTGAGGTTGGCCAGGCCGGTGCGAGCCTTTTCTCGGGCTTCCAGGTCGATCAGGAACTGGCCGGCGTTCTCGCTGATTGCCAGCAGCTCGTCCAGTTCGTTGTCATAGCCGGCCTTCAGTACGCCGCCGTCGCGGATCACCGCCGGCGGGTTATCGATGATCGCCCGCTCCAACAGGCTGGCCAGCTCCGGATAGGTACCGGTAATGGCCGCCAGACGCGCCAGGTGCGGTGCTTCGAGCTCGGTCATGGCGTTCTGCAGCTCTGGCAACGCACCCAGCGCATCGCGCAGGCGTGCCAGGTCGCGCGGGCGGGCATTGCGCAGGCCAATCCGGGCGAGGATCCGCTCGATATCGCCAATTTCCTTCAACTGCGGCTGCAGCTTCTCGAAGCGGTAGCTGTCGAGCAGGCAGCGGATCGAGTCCTGGCGTGCTTGCAGCACCTTGAGGTCGCGCAGCGGGCGGTTCAGCCAGCGGCTCAGCAGGCGGCTGGCCATGGCGGTCTGGCAGCGGTCGATCACCGATTGCAGGGTGTTGTCGCGCCCGCCGGCCAGGTTGATGTCCAGCTCCAGGTTGCGCCGGCTGGCCCCATCGAGGATGACCGTATCGTCCAGACGCTCGTGGCGCAGGCTGCGCAGGTGCGGCAGGGCGGTGCGCTGGGTTTCCTTGGCGTAGGTCAGCAGGCAGCCGGCGGCGCCGATGGCCAGGGTCAGTTTGTCGCAGCCGAAGCCCTTGAGGTCCTTGGTCGCGAACTGCTGGCACAGGGCCTTGCGTGCCGAGTCGCGGTCGAAGTCCCAGGGTGCGCGGCGGCGGGCGCCTGGGCGTTTCTCCGCAGGCAGGTCCCGTGGCCAGTCGTCGGGGATCAACAGCTCGACCGGGTTCAGGCGCTCGAGTTCGGCCAGCAGGTTTTCCCAGCCCTTGATCTCCTGCACGCTGAAATTGCCGCTGGTGATGTCCAGTACCGCCAGGCCGAACAGGCGCTCGTCACCGAGCAATGCTGCAATCAGGTTGTCGCGGCGCTCGTCGAGCAGTGCCTCGTCACTGACCGTACCCGGGGTGATGATGCGCACCACCTGGCGCTCCACCGGGCCCTTGCTGGTGGCGGGGTCGCCGATCTGCTCACAGATCACCACCGACTCGCCGAGC
This sequence comes from Pseudomonas sp. GW823-FHT05G12, assembly GCF_058795575.1. Classification (NCBI taxonomy): domain Bacteria; kingdom Pseudomonadati; phylum Pseudomonadota; class Gammaproteobacteria; order Pseudomonadales; family Pseudomonadaceae; genus Pseudomonas; species Pseudomonas sp. GW823-FHT05G12. Next base: position 4,724,256 of record NZ_CM179501.1, on the reverse strand, counting down.
TTGACCAGCTTGGCCAGGTAGCCTTCCAGCGAATGGAACGGAATCCCGCACATGGGGATGGACTGGCCGGCCGACTGACCGCGGGCGGTCAGGGTGATATCCAGCAGTTTCGCGGCCTTTTTCGCATCTTCGTAGAAGATCTCGTAGAAGTCGCCCATGCGGTAGAACATCAGCTGGTCCGGGTGCTGGTTCTTCAGCTTCCAGTACTGCTGCATCATCGGGGTGTGTGCGGAAAGATCTGACATTCAGGGCCTTACAGGGGGGATCTGGTTGGCGATGGTAAACCCGTAATGGTACAGGCTTTTTCGTTGCGATGCAGGCGCGTGCTTTGGGGCATGCGCGCAGTCTGGCGGGCAATGGTGGAGCTGGGCCGCGTAACCCTCTAGAATGCGCGCCCCTCGATGAATGCCCCTAGCCGTGACCTGCACGATGAATGTGTCCAGCCCTGTCCCTTATGTAACGCAACAGCTGATCTACCTCCTTTATGGCGAGCGCCGGATCTATCAGCTGGAGGCAAAACTCAGCATCCTCACCGCCCTGGCCCGTTGCAAGCCGGCTGAGCTGCCGGTGATCCGCGTGCTTACCGACCAGCCACAGGCTTTTGCCGGCTGGCCGGTGGAAGTGATCGCACTGGACGAGCAGACCTTGCAGGCCTGGGCCGGCGACGGCGGCTACACCCATCGGCGCAAGGCCTGCGCCATTGCCCAGGCCGGGCAGTGGGCGGACAAGACCGTGTTCATCGATACCGATACGGTATTTCTGCAGTCGCCGCAAAAGCTGTTCAGCCAGGTCGATGTCGGGCAATTCTTGGTCGACGAGGTGGAAATGAGCTGGGCCGAGGCCTCGCGCAGCAGCTATTACCGCAGCTTCGTCGAGGGGCTTGCGGAGTCGGGCGAAGCACCGGCCGATGCCCTGCGGCTGTGTAACAGCGGTGTGATGGGCTTTACCCGCGACAACGTTGGCATCGCCGAGCGCGCCATCGTCCGGATTGACGACTGGACGCCGTATGCCCGTGACTTGCATACGATCGAGCAGATCGCCTTTTCCTTCGAATTGCATGGCGCGCCGATCAACGAGGCGCGCGGCGTGATCAGCCATTACTTTGCGATGAAGCAGTACGTGCATGCCATTCTAGAAATTTTCTTTGCCCGGCATGGCGAGCATTTTCATTCGAAGATGCCAGGTCTGGCCCTGAAGGTGCCGGCGCATCGCCCGGTGCCCTCGTGGTTGGCTCGGCTCTCGGTAAAATGGAGCCTCAAGCATGTACCCCGGGAGTTGCGTGGCATCGGCCGCAAGTTGCTCTACGGCAGTGTGATGAGTGGTGATGATTACCAGCGCGCGTGCAAGGTGGTCTGGTGGCGTTCGGCAATCGAGGACATGCGCACGCTGGGCGGCTTCGACTGGAGCCGGGAGTGGCCTGAGGGGCTGCCGCGGTTGGGGCAGCGTGACGAACTGGCGTTCAGCGAAATCGCCCGGGCCAGCCTGAAAGTTTCCTGAGCCAGAGCCCGAAGCAGGGTGATAGGGTAGAGAGCCGCCCTCAAGGAGCACCCACATGGACCCGATCACTACGCTCGCCACCCGCCTGGGTGAACACCTGCGCCGATTCAATGCGCAGGTGACTACCGCCGAATCCTGCACCGGTGGTGGCATTGCTGAAGCCATTACCCGCATACCTGGCAGCTCGGCCTGGTTCGAAGCCGGATACGTCACCTATTCCAATGCCCAGAAAACCCGCCAGCTGGGGGTGCCTGAAGCGTTGTTCGGTCAGGTGGGGGCAGTCAGCCAGGAAGTGGTCGAAGCCATGGTTCGTGGGGCTCAGGCCGCCAGTGGCGCACGCTTCGCCGTGGCGGTGAGTGGTGTGGCCGGGCCGGACGGCGGCTCGCCAGCCAAACCGGTGGGCACTGTGTGGCTGGCCTGGGGTGATGGCGACCGGGTATTCAGCGAACGTCGGCAGTTCGACGGTGACCGCGAGGCGGTGCGCCGACAGACGGTGATCGCCGCGTTAGACGGCTTGTTACAGCTTGGTGCCGAGTAAATCGACGACAGGGGTTTGCGCGGGCGTCTGCCTGTGGAATAATACTGGCTACTTATACAGGTATTCCGGCCGTCAGGGCCAAGTCGAACACGTGAGGATTTCAATGGACGACAACAAGAAGCGCGCCTTGGCTGCGGCCCTGGGTCAGATCGAACGCCAATTCGGTAAAGGCGCGGTCATGCGCATGGGTGACCATGAGCGTCAAGGCATTCCGGCCATCTCCACCGGCTCGCTGGGGCTGGATATCGCACTGGGCATCGGCGGTCTGCCAAAAGGCCGTATCGTCGAGATCTACGGCCCGGAATCGTCGGGTAAGACCACGCTGACCCTGTCTGTCATCGCTGAAGCGCAGAAGAACGGTGCTACCTGCGCCTTCGTCGACGCCGAACATGCCCTTGACCCTGAGTACGCCGGCAAGCTGGGCGTCAACGTCGATGACCTGCTGGTTTCGCAGCCGGACACCGGTGAGCAGGCCCTTGAAATCACCGACATGCTGGTGCGTTCCAACGCGGTCGACGTGATTATTGTCGACTCCGTTGCCGCGCTGGTACCGAAGGCCGAGATCGAAGGCGAGATGGGTGACATGCATGTGGGCCTGCAGGCCCGCCTGATGTCCCAGGCGCTGCGTAAGATCACCGGTAACATCAAGAACGCGAACTGCCTGGTCATCTTCATCAACCAGATCCGTATGAAGATCGGTGTGATGTTCGGCAGCCCGGAAACCACTACCGGTGGTAACGCCCTGAAGTTCTATGCTTCGGTCCGTCTGGACATCCGCCGTACCGGCGCGGTCAAGGAAGGCGACGAAGTGGTCGGCAGCGAAACCCGCGTCAAGATCGTCAAGAACAAGGTCTCGCCTCCGTTCCGTCAGGCTGAGTTCCAGATTCTTTATGGGAAAGGTATCTATCGTAACGGCGAGATCATTGATCTGGGGGTATCTCAGGGCTTGGTCGAGAAGTCCGGTGCCTGGTACGCCTACCAAGGCAACAAGATCGGTCAAGGCAAAGCCAACGCTGCCAAGTACCTGGCTGAGAACCCGGCTATTGGTGCCGAGATCGAGAAGCAGATTCGTGAGAAGTTGCTGAAAGCGGGTGCTGCTGCTGAAGCCGGCAAAGCTGCTGCTGCCGAAGCTGATGCCGATGACATGGCCGACGCTGACGCCGGTTATTGATTGCGCAGTAGATAGCCCAATATGTCTGCCGTACTCGACACCCCCGTCGCCATCCGGCGGACAGCCATGGACCTGCTCGCACGACGTGAGCACGGTCGAGTCGAGCTGACGCGCAAGTTGCGTCAGCGCGGCGCTTCGGACGAGTTGATCGAGCCTGAACTCGATCGCCTCGCCGAAGAAGGGCTGCTTAGTGAAGCCCGCTACCTCGAGAGTTTCATTCGTTATCGTTCCGGCTCTGGCTATGGCCCTGCGCGTATTCGCGAAGAGCTGTGTCAGCGTGGTTTGGCGCGTGCAGATATCGACCAGGCCCTGCGTGAAAGCGAGGTGAATTGGGGCGAGCGTATGTGCGACGTGTGGCAGCGCAAGTTTGCCGGGCAGCGCCCGCAAGATCCGCGCAGCCGCGCCCAGCAGACCCGGTTCCTGGCTTACCGTGGGTTCCCTATGGACATGATCGGTCGTCTGCTCAGCGGGCGTGATCTCGACGATTATTGACGCTCTAAACCACAGTGGCACGTGCCCGTAGCGGATAATCTGTTTTGCCAAATGCCCCAGGCTGTCTCCATTCCATTGTAGGAGCGGGTTCACCCGCGAATGCGGTGGCGGCTGCGACGGTGAATGACCAGGGAAATTGGCCAGCAGGTCAGGCCTTTTCGCGGGTAAACCCGCTCCTACGACGGTCTGAGTCCAACCACGGGGTAGGAGCGGGTTCACCCGCGAATACGGTGGCGGCCGCGACGTTGAATGACCAGGGAAATTGGCCAGCAGGTCAGGCCCTTTCGCGGGTAAACCCGCTCCTACGACGGTCTGCGTCCAACCACTGGTAGGAGCGGGTTCACCCGCGAATACGGTGGCGGCTGCGCCGGTGAATGACCGGGGAGATTGGGCAGCAGGTCAGGCCCTTTCGCGGGTAAACCCGCTCCTACGAAGGTCTGCGCCCAACAACCGATCATGTGCAGGAGCAAACAGCCTAAGGTTGCTCCTGCAGGTATCACGCGAGCTGTTATAGAAAAGCATCAACTCACTTTCAGCGCCTGCCTGGCCCTCTGCGTGGTATGCATGGGTTGTGGCTTGGCCCAGTTCTCCGGCAGGTTGATGAAATCCACCAGCTCACGCAAGCGGCCCTGATCCCGGCCGTTGAAGGCGAATGACAGGCGGGTCAGGTGGCTGTAATTGCCAACTTCGTGCTCGGCGCTGCTATCCGCTTGCTGGTGATATTTGCCACTCAGGCGCAAATCGGCAAACCCTTCCTGAATGTCATACAACGCCGCCTCGCTGAGCGCATGGTGCATGCGGATCACGAACTGGCTCTTCAGCCAGCGGCTGGAGTGGTAGTTGCTGTAGAACTGGTTGATTTCCTCAACCGCCTCGTCAGCGCTGTGCACCAGGCGCACCAGCTTCAGGTCGCTGGGCAGGATGTAGCGGTTTTCTTCCAACTGGCGGCTGATGAAGTCCAGGCAGTCGTGCCAGAAGCTCCCGCCCGGCGAATCCAGTAGCACCACCGGCACCAGTGGGCTCTTGCCGGTCTGGATCAAGGTCAGTACCTCCAGCGCTTCATCCAGGGTGCCGAAGCCGCCAGGGCACAGCACCAGGCCATCGGCCTCCTTGACGAAGAACAGCTTGCGAATGAAGAAAAAGTGGAACGGCAGTAGTTTGTCGGTACCGTTCACCGTCGGGTTGGCATGTTGTTCGAAGGGTAAGGTGATGTTGAAGCCCAGGCTGTGCTCGCTGCCGGCGCCTTCGTGGGCGGCCGCCATGATGCCGCCGCCGGCGCCGGTGATAACCATCAGGTCGGAGCGCGCCAGAGTGGCGCCCAGCTCGCGGGCCAGGGCGTACATCGGATGCTCCAGCGGGGTGCGTGCCGAGCCGAACACGGTCACTTTGCGTCGGCCCTTGTAGCGCTGCAGGGTCCGGAACGACTGGTCCAGTTCGCGCAGGGCCTGCAGGGTGATCTTGGCGCTCCAGCGGTCGCTGTCGTCATGGGCCATGCGCAGGATGGTCAGCATCATGTCGCGGTAGAGCGGCAGGTTGGGGCTGTTGGGGGCAACCAGTTGCAGTTGTGCTTCGATATTGCTCAGGTCGATATTGTTGTCGCGGAAGTGGCTGAACAGCAGTTCATTCGAATGGTAAGGCATGCGACGTCTCCTTCTGCACCAATACCTCTGACCTCAATCTAGACCCTTGCGCCCGATCGTGCCGAGGTGTTCGGCGCAGCCGCCTGTCGGCCTGCGGCCATCGGCAGCACGGGTTTGGTTAACTGGTAGAGTGAAACGTGTCGATGCAGGAGGTGGCGGTATGCATCGCTTGGTCATCGAAGTGGACTGGCAGCTCTACCAGCAGCTGGAGAATGCGGCCCAGGTGCATCACCTGAGCCTTGAAGCCGAGTGCCGCCGCAGGCTGTCGGGGCTGGAGTGCCGGTCGCGATACTTGCAGGCGCTGTTGGCGGAGATGCGCGCCGATGACGTTGAAGGGCGCTGGCACGCTCATGAGGACGAAAAGGCGTAGCGTTGACGCTGTGCTTACTTCTTCTTGTTGCCGGCCACGCAGCTGGCGTTGTCGAAGGCCTGGTCCATGACGGGCTGGTTGGTCTTGTAGACCGTGAAGCGGTAGACCATGACGGCACCCTTGGACATCAGGTTGCGGAAGCCGTTGTTGCGGCACACGCTGTCGCCCAGTTGGCTGCGCACCTGCTCAGGGTTGGCCTGCATGCGCGCTGCGTGGCTCTGGCGTACGCTCAGATGGTTGACCAGTGCCTTGCCTTCAACGGTGTAACCCTGATCGAGAATGTCCTCGTTGATTGCGCGTGGGGTGCCGACGCTGCTCTCTTTGGCGACCTTCTGCAGCAGGGTGTTCAGGTCGTAATCCTGCTTGGATGCCGCCTGGGCTGCCAGAGGCAGGGCGAGCAGCAGGCTCAGGGCGGGGGCGATAAGGCGCAGCATGAATCTCTCCTGGTTCGATGACTGGCGCTTTGACATGCGCGGGTCAACGGTGTTCCGTAAAATTGCGCGTGGCGAGGACCGGCACGGTAGAAACCCGATTATAAGGAGCGCATTGCCGGCTGCACAGCAATTGCCACCTGTTCTGGTAGACTGGCCGCCTTGTTTTCTCCGAGTCATCCTTGTGCCCATTTTCAATCTGTCCAGAGGCCTGCCGGCATGAGCCATGCGGTAGCGCGTCTGCGCGCCGAACGCCTGGCCCGCAGCAACAAGCCTTTCATCGCCCGTGGCTCGCGTGCCGAGCGTTGCCCGGATTGCCGGGTCATCGCCACCCATTGCCTGTGTGCCTGGAAGCCTAGGGTGCAGGCTGACGCAGGTGTGTGCCTGCTGATGCACGACACCGAGCCGCTGAAACCCACCAACACCGGCTGGTTGATTGCCGACCTGATTGAAGACACCTGGGCCTTCGGCTGGTTGCGCACCGCAGTTGACGAGCGCCTGCTGGCCTTGCTCGATGACCCGCGCTGGCAGCCCTATATCGTTTTTCCGGGCGAGTTCGTTGCCCAGGAGCGGGTGGTCAGCGAGGTGGTGCGCGAGCCGGGCAAGCGTCCATTGTTCATCCTGCTGGATGCCACCTGGACCGAAGCGCGCAAGATGTTCCGCAAAAGCCCGTACCTGGACCGCTTCCCGGTGTTGAGCCTGCAAGCCGAGCAGATGTCGCGCTACCGCCTGCGGCGCTCCAAGCGCGATGATCATTTCTGTACGGCAGAAGTTGCGGCGATGTGCCTGGACCTTGCTGGCGATAGTCAGGCTTCGCAGGCGCTGGATGCCTATCTGGATGTGTTCAGCCTGCATTACCTGAGCGGCAAGCGGCGGCTGCCGCTTGACGAGCAGGACGACACCCACCAGCGTTTGCATACCTTCCTATAGTCCAAGGGGCACAACCCCTGCTTTGGTTCATAATGACGGAGCTGGCAGCCAGGGTGGGCGAGACGGCAGGGCGATTGGCTTGATCTCCCTTGACCGTGCTCGGCCTCCTTGGCGCCGATTCCCCGCCGGGCGCTTCCCTTCCACTCGAGTGCCTGGCACAGAACAGGATCCTTAGATCGATGGCCACATACGAAATCCTGATTGCCGATGACCACCCACTGTTCCGTGGCGCCCTGCGCCAGGCCGTTACCCTCGGGCTTGGCTCCGATGTGCGTCTGGTCGAAGTCGCGAGCATTGCCGAACTGGAAACCCGCCTGAGCGAAAAAGCCGACTGGGACCTGGTGCTGCTGGACTTGAACATGCCGGGTGCCTACGGTTTTTCCGGTCTGGTACTGCTCCGCGGGCAGTACCCGCAGATCCCCGTGGTGATGGTTTCGGCACAGGAAGAGGCCGCCGTGGTGGTCAAGTCCCGCGAGTTCGGCGCCAGTGGTTTCATTCCCAAGTCCAGCACCCTGGAAGTGATCCAGGATGCGGTGCGCAAGGTGCTTGATGGCGAGGTCTGGTGGCCGCCGCAGGCGTTCGAAAAGGTCGATGTTTCAGCCGAGGCCAAGGCCGCCAGCGAAGGCTTGGCCAGCCTCACGCCGCAGCAGTTCCGCGTACTGACCATGGTCTGCGAAGGCTTGCTGAACAAGCAGATCGCCTATGAGCTGAGCGTGTCGGAAGCGACCATCAAGGCCCACGTTACTGCGATCTTCCGTAAACTGGGCGTGCGTACCCGGACCCAGGCTGCACTGCTGCTGCAACAACTTGAATCGGTTGCCAGCAACTGACTGCGTGTGGCTTCACGCTTTTTTGACCCGAGCCGGTCTAGTCTGCTGGCCTTTCTGCTGTGAAGTGACTCACATGACATCGCCATTCAAGGGCCAGACCGGCCTCAAACGCATCTTCAACGCCGCTGGCTACTCGCTGGACGGCCTGCGTGCCGCCTTCAAGGGCGAGGCCGCATTCCGCCAGCTGGTGCTGCTCAACGTGCTGCTGATCCCGATCGCCTTCTGGCTGCCGGTCAGCCGCGCCGAGCGGGCCATCATGATCGCCGTTTGCCTGCTGGGGCTGATCGTCGAGCTGTTCAACTCGGCGGTGGAGGCGGCCATCGATCGCATTTCGCTGGAGCGCCACCCGCTGTCGAAAAATGCCAAGGACATGGGCAGCGCCGCACAGCTGGTGGCCCTGACCATGGTGGCGCTGGTGTGGGGTGTGATCCTGCTTTAAGCGATCGGCGGCAGCACGATCTCGTCACTGCGGGTAAAGCCCGCAGTGAAGTTGCGGCATAGCTCGAGAAACTCACGCATGGCCGAGGTCTGGTACTTCTGTTTGTGCCAGATGAAGTAGAACTGGCGCAGCAGGTCCAGCTCCGGTGTTTCCACAGGTACCAGGCTGCCACGGCGGAAGGCGTCACGCAGGGCCAGGCGTGAAATGCAACCGATGCCCAGGCCCGACTCCACCGCGCGCTTGATCGCTTCGGTGTGCTCCAGCTCCAGGCGAATATTAAGGTTGGCGCGGTGATGGCGCATGGCCTGGTCGAAGGTCAGGCGCGTGCCTGAGCCTTGTTCGCGCAGGATCCACGCCTCCTGCGAAAGGCTTTCGATATCGGCGCGGCCCAGTTTCGCCAGTGGGTGCTGTGGCGCACAGAACACCACCAGTTCGTCCTCGACCCACGGCTGAACTTCCAGGTCGGGGTGATTGCAGTCACCTTCGATTAGACCCAGATCAATTTCGTAGTGCGCGACCTGTTGCACGATATGCGCAGTATTTTGGACATGCAGTTTTACCTGGCTTTCCGGGTGTGTCTGCATGTAGTTGCCGATCAGCAGGGTGGCCAGGTAGTTGCCGATGGTGAGGGTGGCGCCGACCGCCAGTGAGCCGAAACCGGATTTGCCGTTGAGCAGGTCTTCGATTTCCTTGGCCTGGTCAAGCAGGGCTACTGCTTGTGGCAGCAATTGATGGCCCAGGGCATTGAGGGCCAGGCGTTTGCCGGCACGGTCGAACAGCTGGCAGCTCGATTGCCGCTCCAGTTCCGTGATAGAGGTACTGGCGGCCGACTGCGACAGCGCCAACAGGCTGGCGGCCCGAGAGACGCTTTGGTGCTGGGCGACGGCGACGAAGACTTGCATTTGACGGAGTGTGAATCGCATATCGATATAACCGATAACACATATCTTGATAATCCAGTTAACAGATATTGTCGCTGCCCCTAAACTATTGCGCAACTGTGCGCTTTGCGCGCGCGTTTTTCTTCAGGAGCCCCATCGATGAGCAACATGAACCACGAACGTGTCCTCAGTGTGCACCACTGGAACGACACCCTGTTCAGCTTCAAGTGCACCCGTGACCCGGGCCTGCGCTTCGAGAACGGTCAGTTCGTGATGATCGGCCTGCAGCAGGACAACGGCCGTCCGCTCATGCGTGCCTACTCCATCGCTTCGCCAAACTGGGAAGAGCACCTTGAATTCTTCAGCATCAAGGTGCCGGATGGCCCGCTGACCTCGCAGCTGCAGCACCTGAAGGAAGGCGATGAGATCATCATCAGCAAGAAGCCTACCGGCACCCTGGTGCTCGACGACCTGAATCCTGGCAAGCACCTGTACCTGCTGAGCACCGGCACTGGCCTGGCGCCGTTCATGAGCGTCATCCAGGACCCGGAAACCTACGAGCGCTTTGAAAAAGTGATCCTGGTGCACGGCGTGCGCTACGTGAACGAAGTGGCCTACCGCGAGTTCATCACCGAGCACCTGCCGCAGAACGAGTTCTTCGGTGAGTCGGTTCGCGACAAGCTGATCTACTACCCGACCGTGACCCGCGAGCCGTTCGAAAACCAGGGCCGTCTGACCGACCTGATGCGCAGCGGCAAGCTGTTCAGTGACATCGGCCTGCCGCCGATCAACCCGCAAGACGACCGCGCGATGATCTGTGGCAGCCCGAGCATGCTCGACGAGACCAGCGAAGTGCTGGACAGCTTCGGCCTGAAGATCTCCCCGCGCATGCGCGAGCCGGGTGACTACCTGATCGAGCGTGCCTTCGTCGAGAAGTAAGGCGCAGGCGGATAGAGGAAGGCGACTTTCGGGTCGCCTTTCTTATGCCTGGGATTTGTGCATTGCCTGGTCCGGCCCTTTCGCGGGTAAACCCGCTCCTACGGGGGGGCGTGCAATTCTCGAGACGTGCGCTGCACCTGTAGGAGCGGGCTTGCCCGCGAAAGGGCCGGTGCAGGCGACGCCCGATCTATTCGACCCGCGTCTCGCCGCTGTACACCAGGACTTCCCGGCACCGCTTGCACAGGTATCGCCGCCCTTGGTGCACTAGCTTGTGCCGCTGCGCGGTAAACGGGAAGTCGCTTTGCGGGCACGGGCAGCGGTAGATGTAGCGGGTCACTGCGCGCCGTTGCACGTCATAGTTGTGGCAACGATTGGGCGGCAGTTCATACACCCCGCGCATGATCAACTGCCACTCTTCACCATGGGCCTGGATGCGGTCGCCAAACAGCTGGTGGGCAACCAGGTGTGCCACTTCATGGGCCACGGTCTGGCGCAGGAAGTCTTCCTGGTTTTCGCGGTAGAGCTGCAGGTTGAAGCGCAGCAGATTCTCGTGCAGGTGGGCGACGCCGGCTTTTTGCCCGCGCAGTTTGAAGCTGACTTCGGGGCGCGGGAAGCGGCGTTTGAAAAAGGCTTCGGCTTGCTGGTAACAGGTTTCGACGCGTTGTTTGAGCTGCTCGGGCATGGCGGGGCGGTTCTCCTGACCAGGCATTATGCCGCAAGCGCAGGTGGCTTGCCGAGTCACCGGTCAGCGCACAGCCAGAGGCCGCCTTGCGGCGGCCCCTGGTTGATGCCCCAGTGTTGGTTCGGTCTGTTCTAGTTGGTGTAGACGGGCCCCACGCCCAGTCCCCAGATAATCACGGTAGCGGCCATGATAGCCACCAGTACCACCAAGCCCACTGCCAGCACCGAGCTGGAGAACAGGAAGCCTTCATCCGACGGTATGTTCATGAACGTCGGCAAGCCGACATACAGCAGGTACACCGTGTAGCAGATGGCGGCAGTGCCGATCAGCATGCCCAGCCACAGGTGGGGGTAGAGCGCCGCCAGGCCACCGATGAATAAGGGGGTAGCGGTGTAGGTGGCAAAAGCGATGCATTGCGCCATGGACGGGTTGGCATCGTAGGTGCGGGCCATCCAGTGGATGAACGCGCCCATTACCGCCACCCCGGCGAGCATGGCCAGGTAGGACATGATGCTCATCCAGATTGCGCTTTCCATGGTCAGCATCACTGCTGGCCGGTCACCGATCACCCAGCCCACCTGGGTAGTGCCGATAAACGCCGAAACGGCCGGAATCGCCGCGAGGATCAGGGTGTGTGTCAGGTACATGTGGCTGATGGTTTCTTCTTCGCCACGAATCTCCCGCCATTCCTGATCGGGATGGGTAAACAGCCCCACAACGTGATGAATCATGCCGATCACTCCTCTCAATGTTGCCAAACGCCCCCCAATATGGAGCGTAAGCGGCCCGAGGCCCTAACACCGATGCAAGCGGTAATGTGGCCTTATGTCGCAGTATAGGAAGCCGTTACCTACATAAACCGCGCTTTTTAGAGCAAATTGCGCTGTAAGCCGTGCTGTTGATTACAATGAAGTCTTTATCGGAATGCCTACAGCGGCGTCGCGTTTGTGCGTAAAATAGCCGGCTTTTGTCACACCTCGCGGATCCAAGCGCTATGGGCACCCTCTCGGTCAACCAGAACAAACTGCAAAAACGCCTGCGTCGTCTCGCTGGCGAAGCCATCACCGACTACAACATGATCGAGGATGGCGACAAGGTCATGGTCTGCCTGTCCGGCGGCAAGGACAGCTACACCATGCTCGACGTTCTGTTGCACCTGCAGAAGGTGGCACCGATCACGTTCGAGATCGTTGCGGTGAACATGGACCAGAAACAGCCGGGCTTCCCTGAGCACGTATTGCCGGCTTACCTCAAGGAACTGGGGGTCGAGTACCACATCGTCGAGAAGGATACCTACTCGGTGGTAAAGGAGCTGGTACCCGAAGGCAAGACCACTTGCTCGCTGTGTTCGCGCCTGCGCCGCGGTACCCTGTACACCTTCGCCGACGAAATCGGCGCTACCAAGATGGCGCTGGGGCACCACCGCGACGACATCGTCGAAACCTTCTTCCTCAACATGTTCTTCAACGGCGCGCTCAAGGGCATGCCGCCGAAGCTGCGCGCCGACGATGGCCGCAACGTGGTGATCCGCCCGCTGGCCTACTGCAGCGAGAAGGACATCCAGGCCTACTCGGACATGAAGGAATTCCCGATCATCCCGTGCAACCTGTGCGGCTCGCAGGAAAACCTGCAGCGCCAGGTGGTCAAGGACATGCTGGTGGAGTGGGAACGCAAGCACCCGGGCCGTACCGAGAGCATCTTCCGTGCCCTGCAGAACGTGGCACCGTCGCAGCTGGCCGACCGGAATCTGTTTGACTTCACCAGCCTGAAGATCGACGAAAACGCTACCCCGCGTTTCCTCGACGTGCTGAACATCTGAGCCCATGCGTGATTACCAGTGGTTGCATGAGTATTGCCTGAACCGCTTTGGTTCGGCCCAGGCGCTGGAGGCTTTCCTGCCGCAGCCGCGCACGCCGGCGCAACTGCGCGACATCAGTGACGACCGCTACCTGTCGACATTGGCCCTGCGCGTGTTCCGCGCGGGGCTCAAGCACAGCCTGGTGGATGCCAAGTGGCCGGCGTTCGAGCAGGTGTTCTTTGGCTTCGACCCGGAGAAAGTGGTGCTGATGGGCGCCGAGCATCTGGAGCGGTTGATGCAGGATGAGCGCATTATCCGCCACCTGGGCAAGCTCAAGAGCGTGCCGCGCAATGCGCAAATGGTGCTGGATATCGCCAAGGCGCATGGCAGTTTTGGTGCGTTCATCGCCGACTGGCCAGTGACCGACATTGTCGGCTTGTGGAAGTACCTGGCCAAGCACGGCAACCAGTTGGGCGGGTTGTCGGCGCCACGATTCTTGCGCATGGTCGGCAAGGACACGTTCATCCCGACCGATGACATGGCAGCGGCGTTGATTGCGCAGAAGGTGATCGACAAGCAGCCAACCAGCCAGCGCGACCTGGCTCTGGTGCAGCAGGCATTCAACCAGTGGCATGCAGAGAGCGGGCGGCCGCTGTGCCAGTTGTCGGTGATGCTGGCGCACACCGTCAACCATTGAGTCTTGTGTTGCTCCCATTCGCGGGCACGCCCGCTCCCACAGGAATCGCACCGCACTTAAGGCCTGTGCAGTACCTGTGGGAGTTGATTGCGCAGAAGGTGATCGACAAGCAGCCAACCAGCCAGCGCGACCTGGCTCTGGTGCAGCAGGCGTTCAACCAGTGGCATGCAGAGAGCGGGCGGCCGCTGTGCCAGTTGTCGGTGATGCTGGCGCACACCGTCAACCATTGAGTCTTGTGTTGCTCCCATTCGCGGGCACGCCCGCTCCCACAGGAATCGCACCGCACTTAAGGCCTGTGCAGTACCTGTGGGAGCGGGCGTGCCCGCGAAAAATCTAACTGCCTTCGCCTGCCATGCGCCGTTCATGCTGGAACTTCCAGCGCACGTACAGTAGCCCGGCAATGAACAGCCCCAGGCTCCCCAGCACTTCAAGCCAGCCGAATACCGCCCGCGACGGGTCGAACGCTGCCAGCACGCCCTTGATGAAATAGATATTCACCACGAAGCAGGTCCAGGCATGCGCCCGGGCGCTGCCTTTCAGCATGCCTGGCAGCAGCAACAGCAACGGCACCAGCTCGATCGCCAGGATCACCTCGACCCTGGCCCCATGCAGGTTGGCGAACCACAGGTTGTTCACCACCAGCAGGGCGATCAGGCCGAAGAAGCATGCCAGGCTCAATGCCCGCGTCAGGCGCAGGCGTGGTACCAGCCATTGGACCGGCGGCAATGCCTTGGGCTTTCTAGCCACGCGCCGCCTCCAGGGCCTTGGCCGTGGTCGCCAGGCGTTGGCCCAGGGCGCGGCACAGGGCGATTTCGTGTGGGTCGAGTTCGCGCTTGCCATCGGCGCCTGCGTGGTGGCTGGCGCCATAAGGCGTGCCGCCGCCACGGGTCTCGAGCAGTGCCGACTCGCTGTAGGGCAGGCCCATCACCAGCATGCCGTGGTGCATCAGCGGCAGCATCATCGACAGCAGGGTGGTTTCCTGGCCGCCGTGCAGGCTGGCGGTGGAGGTGAACACGCCAGCCGGTTTGCCGACCAGCTCACCGCCTAGCCAAAGGCTGCTGGTGCCATCGAGGAAGTACTTGAGTGGCGCTGCCATGTTGCCGAACCGGGTCGGGCTGCCCAGTACCAGGCCAGCGCAGTGGCGCAGGTCGTCAAGGGTGGCGTACAGCGCGCCACTGGCCGGAATATCCGGGGCCACCGCTTCGCATTCGGTGGAAATAGCTGGCACCGTGCGCAGACGCGCCTCCATGCCGGCCAGCTCGATACCGCGGGCGATGTGCCGGGCCATTTCGCTGGTCGCGCCATGGCGGCTGTAATACAGCACCAGGATGTAGGGCGCGCTCACGGCAGGATCTCCAGCACTTTTTCCGGCGGGCGACCGACCACGGCCTTGTCACCGGCTACCAGGATCGGCCGCTCGATCAGTTTGGGGTGCTGGGCCATGGCCTCGATCAGTTGCGCGTCGGTCAGTGCCGGGTCAGCCAGGTTCAGCGCTTTGTATTCGTCCTCGCCGCTGCGCAGCAACTGACGCGGGGCGATGCCCAGCTTGCCGAGCAGGGCCTTGAGGGTGTCCGCGTCGGGCGGAGTTTCCAGGTAGCGCACGATGGTCGGGGCCAAGCCGCGGGCTTCGAGCAGTTCCAGGGCGCCGCGGGATTTCGAGCAGCGCGGGTTATGATAGAGCGTGAGATCAGTCATGTCGGGTCGCATCCAGCTGGGTGTGGCGGCTATTCTAACCGCAGCGACTGACCAATTTGCTTTAAAACTCGAGAAGGATTGACCCATGGCAAGGCGTCTGGCAGCAGTACTGGCCATCACCGCGAGCCTGTTGCTCGGTGGTTGCGGTGCCGATTACGGCGTGGACCAACACGGTAATACGGTTAAGGCCGAACAGATCGAAGGGCACTGGCTGGTGCTCAACTACTGGGCTGAATGGTGCGGACCGTGCCGTACCGAAATCCCGGAACTGAATGCGGCGGCCAAGCAATGGGCGGCTGAGGGCATCAAGGTGGTGGGGGTGAACTTCGACGGTTTGCAGGGGCAGGACCTGAAGCAGGCTGCCGAAACCCTGGGTATCGGTTTCACCGTGCTTGCCCAGGACCCGGCCGAGCGCTATGACCTGCCGCGCAGCGAGGCCTTGCCGGTGACCTACATCATCGACGACAAGGGCAAGGTGCGTGAGCAGTTGATGGGCGAGCAGACCCTTGAAGGGTTGCAGGCCAAGATCAAGGCCCTGAAAGGCGCCTGATGCATTCGGGCCGCTTTTGCGGCCCTTTGCGGGCAGGCCCGCTCCCACAGGGGGGTATAAACTGTGGGAGCGGGCGCGCCCGCGAAGGGCCGCAAAGCGGCCCCGGCAATCCTCAGCCTTCCTCAGGCCAGAAGCGCAGCGGCTTGCCTTCGGCCGGCCAGAAGCGCATCTGCTCCACCGGTGACACATCCCAACGCTCTACCGTTTCCAGCGCCTGCAGGAAGCGTTTTTCCTGTTCCATCAGCGCGGGTGAGCACAGCTTGCGGGTCTTGCCGACCTTGCCGAAGCTCAGGTGCTCGCCATCGAGCGTGTAAGGCGCAAACCAGTGGTTGCAGCCGCCGTTGCCATAGGCACGGCCGTCGCTGGCCAGGGTCAAGGTCAGGTGGCTGTAGTCGATCAGTGGTCGTTCGCCAATCCACTCCAGCACGTAGCTGCGTTCCTGCTGCAGCCTGGAAGGTTCAGTGGCGCAGCCGAGCAGGCCGGTTGCAATCAGCACGCCGGTCAGCAGATTCTTCACTCGGCGCTCTCCTGGCAACGCGGGCACAGGTGTTTTTCGCCACGGCTGGCCCAGCCCAGCTCTGCGATACGGGCGCTGGCAGCCGGTTGACGAGCTGCCTTGCCGAGCTTGGCGTCTACTGCGAACTCGAAGCCCAGCACCGCATCGCAGCGATCGCATTCGACCTGCCAGGTGAGGATTTCCAGCTCGTTGAATACCGGGCCACTCGCCACGGCCACCCACTGGCCGCGTGGGTTGATCAGGTGGCGCACGCTTTCCACGGTCAGGCGCATGGACAAATCCTTGCTGCCCTTGAGCGTGACCAGCAGGCTGTCGCCTTTTTGCATCGAACCGCCGTTGCCCGTGACCTGATAGCGGCCCGGCACCAAAGCGCGGCACTCGATCAGGGTGTGTTGCGGGTTGAAAAGGGTGTAGCGAAAATCGTGTTCGACCATGGGTCCTCCAGAAATGCCGCGTATCCTAGCATTAACCCATCACCAGGTTCTGTGGATTGCCTGCCGCCCAGCGGTTGATGTTGTCCAGTGTGGTCGCGGCAATGGCATCCAGCGCCTCGCGGGTGAGGAAAGCCTGGTGAGCGGTGATGATCACGTTGGGGAAGGTCAGCAGCCGAGCCAGCACATCGTCTTGCAAGGGCAGGTCGGAGCGGTCTTCGAAGAACAGTTGGGCTTCTTCCTCGTAGACGTCCAGGCCCAGGTAGCCAAGCTGGCCGCTTTTCAGTGCGTCAATCAGCGCCGGGGTGTCGACCAGCGCACCGCGACCGGTGTTGATCAGCATGGCGCCGGGCTGCAACTGGGCCAGGCTTTGCGCGTTGATCAGGTGGCGAGTGTGTTCGGTCAGCGGGCAGTGCAGGCTGATGATGCGGGCTTCGCGCAACAGCTCGGGCAGGGGCATGTAGCGGGCGCCAAGGGCCAGCAGCTCTGGGTTGGGGTAGGGGTCGTACGCCAGCAGCTGGCAGCCGAAACCGGCCATGATGCGAGCAAAGGCGGCCCCGATCTGGCCGGTACCGACCACCCCGACGGTTTTGCCGTGCAGGTCGAAGCCGGTCAGCCCGTGCAGGGTGAAGTCACCTTCGCGGGTGCGGTTGTAGGCCCGATGTAGGCGCCGGTTGAGTGCCAGGATGAGCGCCACGGCGTGCTCGGCAACGGCGTGTGGCGAGTAGGCCGGCACCCGCACCACGGCCAGGCCCAAGCGCTGGGCTGCGGCCAGGTCGACGTGGTTGTAGCCGGCCGAGCGCAGGGCGATCAACCGCGTGCCCGCATCGGCCAGGCGCTGCAGCACCGGCGCGTCGAGTTCGTCATTGATGAAGGCGCAGACCACCTCAAAGCCCTCTGCCAGGGCGGCGGTGTCGAGGGTCAGGCGGGCGGGCTGGAAATGCAGCTCCAAGGGGGTGCCGCTGGCAGCCTTGGTGAAGCTTTCCTGATCGTAGTGCTGGCTGCTGAACAACAGGGCGCGCATGGTGGAACTCCTTTGCAATGCATGTCTTGGTTGGGTCGCTGCCTGTCAAGGCATACCCAGCGTGGCCCAGAGCCACTCAAGCGCTCAATCTGGCCTGTGCCGCCAGCCGGCTGATCGCGCTGTCCAGTTCATCCAGGGCTTGCTGCGCCTGGGGATTGTCCTGCTTCAGCAAGGTCTCGCTGCGTTGGCACGCTGCCCGTAACTGCGGCACGCCGCAATAGCGTGAGGCACCGTTCAGACGGTGTACCTGCTCGATCAGGCCGTTGCGGTCATCGGCGGCGCGGGCGGCGCGTATGGCTTCGCGGTCTGCATCCAGCGAGGCCAGCAGCATGCTCAGCATGTCAGCCGCCAGATCTGCCTTGCCAGCGGCCAGGCGCAGGCCCTCTTCGGGGTCGAGTACCTTCAGTTCGTCGCCGTTGGTCAGCAGCTCGGCCTGTGCCTGCTGCGGTGTGCCCAGGCTCAGGCCGGTCCACTTCATCACCACCTGGGCCAGTTGCCGTTCGCTGATCGGTTTGGTCAGGTAGTCGTCCATGCCGCTGTGCAACAACGCGCGTTTTTCGTTGGCCATGGCATGGGCAGTGAGGGCGACGATCGGCAGCGGGTTGCCGCTCTGGGTGTTTTCCCACAGGCGGATCTGTTCGGTACAGGCGCGGCCGTCCATGCCGGGCATCTGCACATCCATCAGCACCAGGTCGAACAACTCTTCCTGCACGGCCTGTACCGCCGCATAACCATTGTTGACGGCCAGTACCTCGGCACCCAGGTCTTCGAGCAGGGTTTTTACCAGCAGCAGGTTGGCGGCATTGTCGTCGACGCAGAGTATTTTCGGTCGTCGCTGGCCGTTGGGGTTGCTCCCCTCGGCCAGCGGACGGCGAGGTTGTACCAGCTCCAGCAAGAGGCGCCGCAGCTTGCGGGTGCAGGTCGGCTTGGACAGCAACTGGCCATGGCCGTTGGGCAGGTACGGGTGGTACAGCGCCTGCTCGGTGGTCGGGCACAGCACCACGCATTGGCAGTGGTAACGCTCGAGCTGCTGATGATAACGGCCCAGTTGCTCGGGCGACAGGTTGCCCAGGTTGGCCCCGAGCACCGCGAACTCGAAGGGCAGGCCGGCCTGGCTGGCGGCCTGCACCCCCTGCAGCAACTGGTCGTAGGAGGCGAACAGGCTCACGCTGAGGCCGCAGTCTTCCAGCTGGTGCTCCAGTGCCTGGCGCGCCAGTTCGTGGCCATCGACAATGGCAGCACGGCGGCCCAGCAATGGCTGCGGTGGCAGCGCTTCGGCATCGTCATGAGCCTTGGGCAGGTTGAGGCTGATCCAGAACTGCGAACCTTCGCCCGGGGTACTGTCGACACCGATCTCGCCGCCCATCTGTTCGATCAGGCGCTTGGAAATCACCAGCCCCAGACCGGTGCCGCCGGGCTGGCGGGCCAGTGAGTTGTCAGCCTGGCTGAAGGCCTGGAACAGTGTGCGCACATCCTGTGGTGACAAGCCGATGCCGGTGTCCTGCACGCTGATGCGCAACTGCGCGCAGTCTTCGTGCTCGTCTTCCAGCATGGCGCGCACGACGATGGTGCCTTCGCGGGTGAACTTGATGGCGTTGCTGACCAGGTTGGTGAGGATCTGCTTGAGCCGCAACGGGTCGCCCACCAGCGAAGCAGGCGTGTCGCGGTAGATCAGGCTCAGCAATTCCAGCTGCTTGGCGTGGGCGGCCGGAGCGAGGATGGTCAGGGTGTCCTGGATCAGGTCCCGCAGGTTGAACGGTATGCTGTCGAGCACCAGCTTGCCGGCCTCGATCTTGGAGAAATCGAGGATCTCGTTGATGATTCCCAGCAAGTTGTCAGCAGACTTCTCGATGGTGTTCAGGTAGTCGAGCTGGCGCGGTGTCATCTCGCTTTTTTGCAGCAGGTGGGTAAAGCCGAGGATGCCATTGAGCGGGGTGCGGATTTCGTGGCTCATGTTGGCCAGGAACTCCGACTTGATGCGGCTGGCCTCAAGGGCCTCTTTGCGCGCCATGTCCAGCTCGATGTTCTGGATTTCGATGGTTTCCAGGTTCTGGCGCACGTCTTCGGTGGCCTGGTCGATGCTGTGTTGCAGTTCTTCGTGGGCGTTCTGCAGGGTTTCGGCCATGCGGTTGATGCCGTGGGCCAGTTCGTCCAGCTCATGGCTGCCCATGGTCGGCAGGCGTTCTTCGAGGTGGCCGTCCTTGAGCTGATTGACCGCGTGCTTGATGCGTTCGATGGGGTCGTTGATGGTGCGGCTCATGCGCAGCGCCAGCAGGCCACTGAGTGCCAGGCAGGCGAGAATCAGCAACAGGCTGGTGAACAGGTTGCGGTAGCCGCGCAGCAGCGTGCCGTCGTGCGACAACTCGATCTCTACCCAGCCCAGCAGCCGCTCGGCTTCGGCCGGCACGGCGTCGGTCGCCAGGTCGCGGTGGTGACCGAACACAGGCATCAGGTAGCGGGTGGCGTCGTTGCCACTGCGCTGCAGGAGTTGGGTGCCGGTACCGCCGCTGGGCGGCAGGTTGAGCATGCTCGGGCCGGCGTGGGCCAGGCGCGTGCGGTCCGGGGCCAGAAACGCCACTGCGCGCACATCGGCCTGCTCCAGGGTTTGTGCGGCAATTCTCTCCAGTTGCGCAGGCGCGAGCCGGGCCATGGCGGGTGCAGCCAGGGGCGCCAGTTGTTCGGCGATCATCTTGCCGCGCTGCAGCAGCTGGGTGCGCAGGTCGTTCTGTTGCAGCCAGGTGAAATAGCTACCCAGCACCAGGGCCATCAAGCCGGCCGGTAGCAGTGCCAGCAGCAGTACCCGGCTGCGGATTCCCAAGCGATCGAGCACACTCGCCTCCTCTGATGTGCCTGGATGCCGTCAAGTGGTAACGGCCAAGCCGCGAAGTTACTCCGCCTGCCGCACCATTGCATCTCTTTAGTACGTGTTATGCGCCGTTGCCGGGGCATTGGTCGCAGTGCGGTTGCCTGGCAGGTGGCGAATGCTCAATAATCACGTAATTGAGAATGCATGGCAGTTGCCAATGAATCCTGTATCTATTTACAAGACCAACATCCTTGCCATCGAGGACGACCCGGTGCTTGGCGCCTATCTGCAGGAAGAGCTGCAGCGTGGAGGCTGCCAGGTCACCTGGTGCCGCAATGGCCTGGAGGGCCTGGAAACGGCTGGCCGCCAGGCTTTCGATGTGGTGCTCATGGACATCCTGCTGCCCGGGCTTGATGGGCTGGACGCCTTGGCGCAGTTGCGCAGGCACAGCACCACACCGGTGATCATGATGTCGGCGCTGGGGGCCGAGGCGGATCGTATCAGCGGCTTTCAGCGCGGCGCCGACGATTACCTGCCCAAGCCATTCAGCATGGCCGAGTTGCAGGTGCGCATCGAGGCGATTCTGCGCCGCGTGGCCCTGGAGCGGCGGCATCAGGGCCCGCTGGAGCAAGCCGGCTGCGGCGAGTTGCAGTTCGATGAGGGGCTGTGTGACGTGCGCCTGAATAGCCGCCTGGCAGGCCTGACCCCCAGCGAATACCGCCTGCTGGACATCCTCAACCGCAACCTCGACGAAGTCCTCAGCAAGCCATTCCTGTACCAGCACGTGTTGCAGCGCGGCTATTCACGGCATGACCGCAGCCTGGACATGCACGTCAGCCAGATCCGTCGCAAGCTCAAGGGCATCGGTTATCACGAACGGCAGATCCGCACCGTGTGGGGCAAGGGTTACGTGCTCAGTGCCAGCGAGGCGGAGTGAGCCATGCTCGACCGCCATTCGCTGTTCTGGAAGCTGGCCATCTTGCTGGTGGGCTTTTGCCTGCTGATGATCGGCCTCAGTTATACCTGGGGCCGGCACATGGAAACCCAGAATGCCTTCCTCTCGGAGCCGGCACGGCAGACCTTGCGGGGTTATGCCGCCGAAGCTGAGCAGGCCTGGCGCAGCGGCGGGCGGGCAGGGCTGGACCAGTGGGTGGCGGCCATGCATCAGCGCGAACGGGGCTGGGTCGGCGTGCTCGACATCAACCTGCGCCCGCTCGACAGCGCCACCCTCAACCCACAGATCATGCAGCGTCTGACACGCCTGCGCGGTGTCGATTGGCCGATGAGTCGGCGCAGTGTCGACCAGCCGTGGGTGCGCATACCATTCCCGGGGGCGCCGGAGCAGGGCATGCTGGTGATCGAACTGCCGCAGCGCTTCAATCCGGGGCAGCACCGCTTGCTGTGGCGCATTGTCACCAACGGCATCATCCCGGGGCTGTTCACCTTGCTGTTGTGTGTAGGCCTGTACCGCATGTTGATCGTGCCGCTGAACCAACTTCGCGAGCAGGCCAATGCCTGGCGGGCCGATCAGCTGTCGGCCCGGCTGGACTCGCGCACCATCGCCCGGCATGACGAGCTGGGCGAACTGGCGCGTGCCTTTGACCAGATGGCCGAGCGGCTGCAAGGCACGGTGGCTATGCAGCAGCAGTTGCTGCGCGACCTGTCCCACGAAATGCGCACGCCGCTGAGCCGGTTGCGGGTGGCCTGCGATGGTGAAACCGACCTGCAGCGTTTGCGTGACCGCCTGATCCGTGAAGTGGACTGCATGCAGCAACTGGTCGAAGACACCCTGCAACTGGCCTGGCAGGACGCCGAGCGTGCGCCGATGAACCTTGAGCCGATCGAGGTCCACGCCTTGTGGGAGTTGCTGGCCGAAAATGCCAGCTACGAGAGCGGCTGGTCGCCTGCGCAACTGCGCTGCGAAGTACCGGCCGACTGCTGGGTGCAGGGCAACCTCAACCACCTGGCTCAGGCGCTGGAGAACATCTTGCGCAATGCCATTCGCCACTCGCCGGCCGAGGGTGTGGTGCGGTTGGGTGGGCAGCGTGAGGGCAGCTATTGGTGGTTGTGGCTTGAGGATGAGGGTGGCGGGGTCGCTGAAGAAGACCTGGAACGGATCTTCGCGCCGTTTTCGCGGTTGGACGGTTCGCGGCCCGGGGATGGTGGCTTCGGCCTGGGGCTGAGCATCGCCCGCAGTGCCATCCAGCGCCAGGGCGGCACCTTGTGGGCGCAGAATGGCAAACGCGGGTTGCGCTTGTGGATGAGGTTGCCGTTGCATGTGCCGGCCGCTTCGCGGGTAAACCCGCTCCTACAGGCTAGCGGATCCCCTGTAGGAGCGGGTTCACCCGCGAAGAGGCCAGCACATGTCACACCGTTATAGCTTGTAGCTATATGCACTACAGATTGCGTGATATGGCCGCGAAGGGTTTGCCGGTATGATAGGCACCCCCGCCGTCCGGATTGCGAAATACGCCATGACCTTGCAGTACCCAACCATCGCCGATTGCGTCGGCAATACGCCACTGGTTCGCCTGCAGCGCATCGCTGGCGAAACCAGCAATACCCTCCTGCTCAAGCTCGAAGGTAACAATCCTGCCGGCTCCGTGAAAGACCGCCCGGCCCTGTCGATGATCGCTCGCGCCGAATTGCGGGGCCAGATCAAGCCAGGCGATACCCTGATCGAAGCCACCTCCGGCAACACCGGCATCGCCCTGGCGATGGCGGCGGCGATCAAGGGCTACAAGATGATCCTGATCATGCCCGACAACTCCACCGCCGAGCGCAAGGCCGCCATGACGGCCTATGGCGCCGAGCTGATCCTGGTGACCAAGGAGGAGGGGATGGAAGGCGCCCGTGACCTGGCCGAGAAGCTGCAGGCCGAAGGCCGTGGCCTGGTGCTCGACCAGTTCGCCAACGGCGACAACCCGATCGCCCACTACAACAGCACCGGCCCGGAGATCTGGCAGCAGACCCAAGGCACCATTACCCATTTCGTCAGCTCCATGGGTACCACCGGTACCATCATGGGCTGCTCGCAGTACCTCAAGGAACAGAACCCCGCGGTGCAGATCATCGGCCTGCAACCGATGGAGGGCTCGGCTATTCCGGGCATTCGCCGCTGGCCCGAGGAATACCTGCCGAAAATCTTCGATGCCACCCGCGTCGACCGCGTGGTCGACATGTCGCAGCAGGAAGCCGAAGACACCACCCGTCGCCTTGCGCGTGAAGAGGGCATTTTCTGCGGCGTGTCTTCTGGTGGTGCGGTTGCGGCCATGTTGCGCCTGTCCCGCGAAGTGGAAAATGCCGTAATGGTCGCGATCATTTGCGACCGCGGCGACCGTTATCTGTCCACCGGCCTGTTTGATCCACGCTAAATGTCCAAGAAAAAAAGCAACAGCGGCCTGCGCTTCCAGCCGGCCGGCGGCAATCGCACCCCCCAGGTACCCGTGGGCAAGAAGCAGCGCCTGGACATCGAGCGCCTGGCCGGTGACGGCCGTGGCATCGCCTTCCTCGACGGGCGTACCTGGTTCGTCAGCGGTGCCTTGGCCGGTGAGGCCGTGGAGGCGCGGGTGCTTAACGCCCGTGGCAAAGTGGTCGAGGCACGCCTGGAGCGGTTGCTGCAGGCCGCGCCCGAGCGCCGTGAGGCGCCGTGTCGCTACTACGACCGCTGCGGTGGCTGCAACCTGCAGCACCTGCCGCACGAAGCGCAACTGGCGCTGAAGCAGCGCACACTCGCCGAGCAGTTGCAGCGGGTGGCCGGCGTGCAACCCGAGGCGTGGGCTGCCCCCCTGAGCGGGCCGGAATTCGGCTACCGGCGCCGGGCCCGTGTGGCCGTGCGCTGGGACGTCAAGGCGCGTCAGCTGGAGGTGGGTTTCCGCGCCGAAGCCAGCCAGGACATCATTGCCATCGACGATTGTGCAGTGCTGGTACAACCCTTGCAGTCCATTTTGCGCCACTTGCCGACGGTGCTGCGTTCGTTGAGCAAGCCGCAGGCACTGGGCCATGTAGAGCTGTTCAGTGGCACCGCCGAGGCGGTTCTGGTGCGCCACGTCGCGCCGTTGCCGGCCGAGGACCAGGCCAGGTTGCAAGCGTTCTGCGAGCAGGCCAACGCCCAGCTATGGCTGCAAGGCGAAGGTGAGCCGGCGCCAGTGGACCCAGCGGCGCAGTTGGGCTTCGCCCTGGCACCTTGGCAGCTGGAGCTGGCCTGGCGCCCGGGCGATTTCGTGCAGGTGAATGCCCAGGTCAATACGGCGATGATCGAGCAGGCTTTGGCCTGGCTCGCGCCACAAGCCGACGAGCGTGTGCTGGACTTGTTCTGCGGTCTGGGCAACTTTGCCCTGCCGCTGGCCCGCCAGGCGCGTGAGGTGGTGGCAGTGGAAGGTGTACAGGCCATGGTCGATCGGGCCGCGGCCAATGCCCGGAACAACAATGTGCATAACGCACGGTTTTTTCAGGCCGATTTATCGCAGCCTTTGGCAGGCACCGGATGGGCCGCCGAGGGCTTTTCTGCGGTACTCTTGGATCCACCGCGCGACGGTGCTTTCGAGGTGGTGCAAGGCATCGCCCGCCTCAAGGCCAGCAGGCTGGTCTACGTATCGTGCAACCCGGCCACGCTGGCGAGAGACGCCCAAGTGCTGGTCGGCCAGGGGTACCGGTTAAAAAGGGCCGGGATTCTCGACATGTTTCCTCAGACGGCGCATGTCGAGGCCATGGCGTTATTCGAAGCGGGCTAGCTGACTGGCCCCTTGGTGCGGTTGCCACGGAATGGCGGCCGCACGGTGATCGCCAGCACACCCGTATGGTGTGCTGCATGGAAAGGTAAAACAAAGATGGTACAGGTGAGAGTGCACCAGCCGGTCAACACCGACGGCAGTATCAATCTCGAAGCATGGTTGGACCATGTGGTAAGCGTCGATTCGGCACTGGATCGCGCAGCGCTGAAAGAAGCCTGCGAGTTTGCCCTTGAGGTAGAGAAAAAGGGCAACCCGGCCAAGCATTCCTGGGCGGATGGTACGTCCAGCTTCCAGGCAGGCCTGGAAATCGCCGAAATTCTGGCTGACCTCAAGCTCGACCAGGACTCTCTGGTGGCTGCGGTCATCTACCGCTCGGTGCGCGAGGGCAAGGTCACCCTCGCCGAGGTCAGCCAGCGGTTTGGCCCGGTGGTGTCCAAGCTGATCGACGGCGTGCTGCGCATGGCCGCCATCAGTGCCAGCCTCAGCCCACGACAGTCGCTGGTGCTGGGCTCGCAGGCGCAGGTCGAGAACCTGCGCAAGATGCTGGTGGCCATGGTCGACGACGTGCGCGTGGCGCTGATCAAGCTGGCCGAACGCACGTGCGCAATCCGGGCGGTGAAGTCCGCCGATGACGAGAAACGCCTGCGTGTCGCGCGTGAAGTGTTCGACATCTACGCGCCGCTCGCGCACCGCCTGGGTATCGGTCACATCAAGTGGGAGCTGGAAGACCTGTCCTTCCGCTACCTGGAGCCCGACCAGTACAAGCAGATCGCCAAGTTGTTGCATGAGCGGCGGCTGGACCGCGAGCGCTTCATCAGCGACGTGATGAACCAGCTGCAGAACGAGTTGCTCGCCACTGGCGTGAAGGCCGACATCAGCGGCCGGGCGAAACATATCTATTCGATCTGGCGCAAGATGCAGCGCAAAGGCCTGGAGTTCAGCCAGATCTACGACGTGCGTGCGGTGCGCGTGCTGGTGCCGGAAATCCGCGACTGCTACACCGCGCTGGGCATCGTGCACACCTTGTGGCGGCATATTCCCAAGGAGTTCGACGACTACATCGCCAACCCCAAGGAGAATGGCTACCGCTCGTTGCACACTGCGGTAATCGGCCCCGAGGGCAAGGTGCTGGAAGTGCAGATCCGTACCCACGGCATGCACGAAGAGGCCGAACTTGGCGTATGCGCCCACTGGCGCTACAAGGGCACCGACGTCAAGCCCAGCTCCAACCACTACGAAGAAAAGATTTCCTGGTTGCGCCAGGTGCTGGAGTGGCACGAAGAGCTGGGCGACATCGGTGGCCTGGCCGAGCAGTTGCGGGTCGACATCGAGCCTGACCGGGTTTATGTGTTCACCCCCGACGGCCACGCCATCGACCTGCCCAAAGGCGCCACGCCACTGGACTTTGCCTACCGCGTGCACACCGAGATCGGCCACAACTGCCGCGGCGCGAAGATCAACGGCCGTATCGTGCCGCTGAACTACAGCCTGCAGACTGGCGAGCAGGTGGAGATCATCACCAGCAAGCACGGCAACCCTAGCCGTGACTGGTTGAACTCCAACCTGGGCTACGTCACCACCTCGCGGGCGCGGGCCAAGATCGTCCACTGGTTCAAATTGCAGGCCCGCGACCAGAACGTTGCTGCCGGCAAGACCTTGCTTGAGCGCGAGCTCAGTCGTCTGGGCCTGCCGCAGGTTGATTTCGAGCGCCTGGCCGAGAAGACCAACGTCAAGACCGCCGAGGACATGTTTGCCTCGCTCGGTGCTGGCGACCTGCGCCTGGCTCATCTGGTCAACGCTGCCCAGCAGTTGCTGGAGCCTGAGCGTATCGAGCAGATCGAGCTGGTGCCGCGCAAGCCTACCGGGCCGCGTACCGGCAAGCGTGGCGACATTCAGATCCAGGGTGTCGGCAACCTGCTGACACAGATGGCCGGCTGCTGCCAGCCGCTACCGGGCGATGCCATTGTCGGTTACATCACCCAGGGCCGTGGCGTGAGCATTCACCGCCAGGACTGCGCCTCGGTATTGCAGCTGGCAGGCAAGGAGCCAGAGCGCATGATCCAGGTGAGCTGGGGGCCGATCCCGGTGCAGACCTACCCGGTCGACATCGTCATCCGCGCCTACGACCGCCCGGGCCTGCTGCGCGATGTGTCGCAGGTGCTGCTGAACGAGAAGATCAACGTGCTGGCGGTGAACACTCGTTCGAACAAGGAAGACAACACCGCGCTGATGTCGCTGACCATCGAGATTCCAGGCCTGGACGCGCTGGGGCGCCTGCTGGGGCGGATCTCGCAGTTGCCGAACATCATCGAGACGCGGCGTAATCGTACCCCTTGAGACCGGGGCGTCCGCTTCGCGGGTAAACCCGCTCCTACAGGATGGATGCAGGTTTGAAATCTGCACCGTACCTGTGGGAGCGGGCAAGCCCGCGAAGAAGCCACCACCGAAGGACCTGCCTGTATGACCTACACCCTTGACGACCTGCTGCACCTCATGGCCCGCCTGCGCGACCCGCAGTACGGCTGCCCGTGGGACCTGAAGCAGAACTACGCCAGCATCGTCCCTCACACCATCGAAGAGGCCTACGAGGTCGCTGACACCATTGAGCGCGGCGATTTCGAGCACCTGCAAGGCGAGCTGGGCGACTTGCTGTTCCAGGTGGTCTACTACAGCCAGCTGGCCCGCGAAGAAGGGCGTTTCGAGTTCGATGGCGTTGTCGACAGCATCACCCGCAAGCTCATCCGCCGCCACCCGCACGTATTCCCCACTGGCGAGCTGTACGCGCCGGTGGACACGCCCAGTCTGAGCGAAGCCCAGGTCAAGTCGCGCTGGGAAGAAATCAAGGCCGAAGAGCGCGCGGAGAAGAGCCAGCCCGAACAGCTGTCGCTGCTTGATGACGTGCCGGCAACCTTGCCGGCGCTGTCGCGGGCAGCCAAACTGCAAAAACGTGCGGCCACGGTCGGTTTCGACTGGCCGGCGGCGTTGCCGGTGCTGGACAAGGTCCGCGAAGAGCTGGATGAAGTGCTGCAGGCCATGGCCGACGGCGACGCCGATGCGCTGGAAGATGAAGTCGGCGACTTGCTGTTTGCTGCGGTCAACCTGGCCCGCCACCTCAAGCAAGACCCAGAGCATGCGCTGCGCCGCGCCAATCGCAAGTTCGAACGACGTTTCCGTTTTATCGAACAGGCATTGCGCGACAGTGGCCGCCCCATTGAAGATTGTGACCTTGACGAGCTGGATGCCCTTTGGGGGGAAGCCAAACGTCAGGAAAAGAACCTGCCCAGCTGCGGCTGAGCTGTTGCATAAGTGAGTGAATATTCATGAGCCTTTCCCTTCGCGACCAATTGCTCAAAGCCGGTCTGGTCAACCAGAAACAGGTCTCGCAGACCAACAAAGCTGAAAAGAAACAGAAGCGCATGGAGCACAAAGGCCAGGTCGAAGTCGACGACAGCCAGCAGCGCATGGCCAAGGAAGCCATGGCTGAAAAAGCCCGGCGTGACCAGGAGCTGAACCGCCAGCAGCAGGAAAAGGCCGAGCAGAAGGCCCGTGCCGCACAGGTCAAGCAACTGATCGAGGCCACTCGCCTGCCCAAGCTGAGCACCGAGGATTACTACAACTTCGTCGACGACAAGAAGGTCAAGCGCATTGCCGTCAACGCCCTGATGCGTACCAAGCTGAGCAACGGTGCGCTGGCCGTGGTAGCCCATGCCGGTGGTTACGAGGTTATCCCTCGTGAGGCCGCCTTGAAGATCCAGGAGCGCGACCCTGGCCGTATTCTGCTGCTCAACAGCCATGTCGAGGAAACGGACGAAGACGACCCGTACGCGGCTTACAAGATCCCTGATGATCTGATGTGGTAAGCACGAAAATCCCGCCTTGGCGTTAATGCGGTTATTCAAGATTGCAGGGCCGCTCTGCGGCCCTTTCGTGACACGCGCGTTCTCAAGAGGACGCTGGCCTTGTGTCGCGAAAGGGGGGCGTCGCTCGCCGAACCGGCGCAGTTAGTCAGTTGCACTATCGTCTTGGTTCCCTCCGTTCGTCGGACATTTCCTAGGGTTCCGGCACAACGGCTAGCCTCCAGCTTAGCGTCAGGGATAGCGCTGAACATTCGGTCCAGGAAGGGCCACTACGCCTCGTCGTCCCGACGCTTTATCTGCTGAGGAGACGACAATGAAAATAACCCTTAAACGGCTGGCGTGTCTGGGTGCAAGTTTCACCAGTGCGTTCGCCATGGCCGATGCGGCCAGCCCGCCGGTGCTGTCACCTGCGATTCCCTTCGATGTCACCGCCAATCCCCCCTTCACCCTGGACAACCTGCAACACGATTTCGACGTGCTGTCGTGGCAAACCTTCGTCGCCCTGAACTGGCCCGCCAATGCCGACGGCAGTGCCAACACCTCGGCGAAGATCGGCGCGCCCGGCAAGACCGTGTGGGAGTCGTGGAAAGAAAGCTACGAGATCTTCCTGCCCAAGGGTCAGAAGCCCGTCGCCTGGGACCAGCAGGCGCCCGTGCCTGAGGCCTGCCAAGGCAAGGGTGACTTGCCGGTGCTGCAACAGATGGGCAAGGTCGCCGGTGTGCTCGATGAGTTCATCCAGCCGTTCAAGACCGGCCCGCTGGTTGACCAAAGCGGCACCTACACACGCAACGCGATCATGGTCAACCAGCCGATGTTCGATGACATCGTCAACAATGGCCTTTACAGCAAGGAAGGCCAGCAAGCGTTTCTGAGCAAGGCCGACAACCGCATCGCTTTCGCCTGCGGTTCGCAAAAGGCCCAGCAGGTCGGCGCGATCATGGTCAAGTCGGCCTGGAAAGTGCTCGATGGCAGCGACAACCCGCAGGAGTTCCACGCCGTCGACGCGCTGGTCTACACCCCCGGCAACGCCGACCCGAACAAGGGGGCGGTGATCCCCGAGTCGTGCAATGCGCAGAAGGTCGGGCTAGTAGGCCTGCACATCGTGCACAAGACCGAAGGCGCACCACAGTGGGTATGGTCGACGTTCGAGCACGTGCGCAACGTGCCGGAAAAGACCACGCCAATGAACGAGCGCAAGGGGCCTTACCTGTTCTACGACGCCCAGGCCAGCGACCGCCCGGTGAACGAGCCGCCCGCGCCACCGTGGGACCCGTCGAAGAAGGCCATCCCCTCGCAGATCGTGCGTGAAATTCCCATCACCGCCGCTACCCAACAGCTCAACGCGCAGTGGCAAGGCGCGCTCAAGGGCACGGTGTGGGCCAACTACCACCTGATCAGCACCCAGTGGCCCACCGCCCCGGCCGATGACTGCCAGGTGCCGTCGCCGACCAACCCGCTAGGTACGCCTGCGCCGAACTTCCTGGCCAACGCCACCCTGGAGACCTACAACCAGGGCACTACCCCGCAGGCCTCGTCCAGTTGCATGGAGTGCCACAACAACGCGACCACCCGCGTGACCCAGTCACCGCGCACCAGCTTCGCCGATTTCACTTTCCTGCTTGAACGTGCCCAATCCACCGGCGCCAAGGAGTGATGCCATGAGCGACCAGAACCTGCAAAACTTCATCGGCTTGTCCGCCGTGCTCACTGGCCTGTCGGCCAAGCTGCTGGCGCCTTCCGTCGACCCGATCAACCTGCCGCCGGTGTTCTTCGCCACCGCCCAGCAAGGCATGGGCCTGGAGGCGTTCAGCAGCCTGCTGGAGCTGTACGCCAGCATCCAGAGCCAGCCGCCCGCGCAAATCGCCAGCGCCGTGCTCGATAACGCGAACCCGCAAATCGCCCAGGGCGCCCGCTCAATCATGAAGCTGTGGCTGCTCGGCAGTTGGTACCAACCCTACGACCTGGGCAGCGCCCGCAAGGGTGACACGCGTGTGGTCTCCGACCAGGCCTACAAGGAAAGCTGGGCGTGGAAGATCGCCCAATCCCACCCCATGGGCTACAGCCAGTTCCACTTCGGATACTGGGGTGAGCAGCCACCGACCCTCAAGCAATTCACCGGTGTCGACGCCAAGGAAGGGCAGCAGCCATGAGCAATGTACAAACCCAGAACATCGAAACCGCCGATGTGATCGTGGTGGGCGCCGGTATGGCCGGCAGTGTCATGGCCTACCAGTTGGGCCTGGCCGGGTTGAAAGTGCTGGTGCTCGAATCGGGCCCGGCCATTCCACCGAATCGCAGCGAGTACCTGGAGCGCTTCTACAACGCGGTGCTCAAGGCGCCCGAGTCGCCGTACCCGCCTGAGCAGAGCGAGCAGACCCCGGCCACGCAGTTCGCGCCACGGGCGACCATCCAGGACCTGATCACCGCAGGTAGCCAAGACCCGAACAAGGCGCAGAAAAGCTACCTGGTGCAGAAGGGACCGCACCTGTTCGCCAGCACCTACGAGCGGGTAGGCGGCGGCACCATGTGGCACTGGATGGGCACGGCCCTGCGCCTGTTGCCCAACGACTTTCGCATGCGCACTGCGTACAACGTCGGGGTCGACTGGCCGATCAGTTACGACGACCTGCAGACCGCCTACTGCCGCGCCGAGGAGGAGATGGGCGTGTCCGCCGATGTCGCCTCGCAGACCTACCTGGGCGTGACCTTCCCGCAGGGCTACAAATACAGCATGCATGGCATCCCGCCGTCGCTGGTCGACCAGGGCCTGGGCAAGCACGTCACGGGCACCGTGTACCAGAGCCCGGAGAAGGGGCCCGACGGCAAGCCGTACCCAGGTGTCACGCTCAACGTCCGGCAGACCCCGGCCGGGCGCAACTCGCAGAATGATAACGGCCGCCGGGTGTGCGCAGGCAACACCAGCTGCACGCCGATCTGCCCGATCCAGGCCAAGTACGACGCCACCGTGACCATGGCCAAGGCACTGGATACCGGCAACGTGCGCATCCTTTACCAGACCGTGGCGAG
The DNA here is from genome assembly GCF_058795575.1 of Pseudomonas sp. GW823-FHT05G12. NCBI lineage: Bacteria > Pseudomonadati > Pseudomonadota > Gammaproteobacteria > Pseudomonadales > Pseudomonadaceae > Pseudomonas > Pseudomonas sp. GW823-FHT05G12. Next base: position 4,692,281 of record NZ_CM179501.1, on the reverse strand, counting down.
CCAGGTACAGGTCGATGCCAATGGGGTCACGGGCATCGATTTCATCCAGTACCAGAACAACGGTACGCGCCAGAACGGCACGGCCCAGGGCAAACGCTACGTGATCGCCGCCCACGCGATCGAAACGCCGAAGCTGCTGCTCAACTCCATCGGCCCGAACAGCCCTAAAGGGGTTGCCAACAGCAGCGGCCAGGTCGGCCAGGCATTGGCTGACCACCCGGTGTACCTGGCCTGGGGCCTGATGCCCGAAGGCAAGCCGCTGTTCCCGTTCCGGGGGCCGTTGTCCACCTCGGGGATCGAGGACATGCGCGATGGCCCGTTCCGCAGCCAGCGTGCCGCCTGGCGTATCGAAATCGGCAACGAGGGCTGGAACTGGTCGGTGAACGACCCCTACACCTCGGTCTGTGATTTCATCGACGGCACCAACCACGGCGGCGCTAACCCCAGCAATCTGGCGTTGTCCGGCCAGGCGCTGGTGCAGCAGCTCAACAGCGTGCTGACCCGCCAGTTCCGTCTGGGCTTCTTGGTCGAGCAGGTGGAGAAAGACCCCGATAATGCGCTGTGCCGGGTGGAGAGGAGTACGGAGTTCTCCGACGGATTGGGCCTGCCTCGGCCGCAGATCACCTACGAACTGTCCGACTACACCAAGGAGGGTTTCAAGCAGGCGCGCCTGGCCGCTACGTACATCATCACCGAGCTGATGGGCGCTACCGAGCTGACCGACCTGAACCCTAAGCTCGAGCCCGGCTCGCAAACGGTGTTCGAGTACGACGGCCAGAACTACGCGTTCTACGGCGCTGGCCACCTGATGGGCACCTACCGCATGGGCTCGGACCGCACCAAGTCGGTGGTGGACAAGGACCAGCGCAGCTGGGACCACCCCAACCTGTTCCTGGTCGGCGACGGCGTGTTCCCCACTACCGGCACCGCCAACCCGACCTTGACCATCACCGCGTTGACGTTCCAGGCCGCCGACGTGGTGGCCAGCGACCTGCTCAAGCGCACCGTGCAGGTGCAGGCCAACCAGGCATGGCAGGGCACGGGCATGCAGGTCAATGGGCAGAGCTGGCAGTTGGCGGTATGCACGGGCGGGCAGTGGACGGCGAACCCGGCCACCGGCATGGTTGGCGCGGCGGGCAACCCAAGGTTGATCGCCAAGCCCGGCTATGCCTTGCCTGGTCAACCGGAAGGGGCGTTGATCGGGCGTATCGGCAACAGCGGCGTGCCGTTCCTGGTCGGCAACCAGGTGCAATTGCCGCGTGGCCAGCAAGGTGAGTTGCAGCTGTGCATCAATGACGACCTGGACGGGCGTTACGGGGCTGGCCTGAGCGATAACCTGGGCAGCCTGTCGGTAGAGGTGCGTTTCGGGGCGGTGTAGGCCCTGTCATGGCAACCCCACGATGCTCCGGCAATGCCGCAGCATTGTGGGGTTGCTCACTCAGCCCAGGCGAGTCAGGGGTTCGCCGCAATGGGCAGGGTCATTGTGTGGCGCGCTGGTTTTCCAGGTCTTCAAGCTCAACGCGGTATTGGTGTGCTTCGTGTTCGTTATGGAACATGCCCACCAGTTGACCTTGTTGGTACACATCCCAGATCCGCACGCCAGCGGCCAGGCCTTCGTGGGACATTCTCGATTCGTCGCGTTCGGTTACTTGGACAGTCATCGGTAAACTCCACTTCTTCAAGATGGCTGCGACAGTGTGTCGCACGTCTTCTTTATAGAGTTTGTTAGCAGACTAAGTAAGTAAAACAGGCATGAAACAAGTTTCATGAAGCTCGAAGGGATGCTGCCTGGAGGGCTTCTTCGCAGCAAAGAAAAGCCCCGCACAGGGCGGGGCTTCAGGTGTTACAGGCAGTGCGCGATCAGTTGCCCTTCACCGGTTTGCCATCGACCGTGCCATCCTGCAGCACGATCACGTACTCCTTGCCATCGGTCTCTACCTGGCGCAGTTGCACCAGCAGGTAGTCCCAGTTCTTGGCAAACCACAGCTCGGTGATGCGCTTGCTCTGGCTGGGATCGCGCACGCGCTCGACCTTCACGGCATCGACCTGGCCGGTCTTGGTGGTGACCTTTTCGGTGCCCAGCACGCGGAAGTCGTAGGTGTCGATCTCGTCGCCGTCGACCACCTGGTAGGTCATGCTCTTCTTGCCTGCGGCCACGTCGTGCTGCAGGGCCAACTGGTAGGAGGACTTGTCCAGTACGCCGCGGTTCAGTGGCAGGCTGACGGCATCGCCACGGTCGCTGCCGGTGATCTTCTTGGTGCTCCAGTCGAAGTCAAGGTCGACCTTCTTGGCCTTGCCCAGGCCGCCGCGCTCGAAGTGATACTTCTGCGGCAGCAGGGTGTCGTTTTCCAGGCGCAGGGTGCTTTGCTCGGTCAGGCTGGCGATCATCATGGAAGCCTTGAAGTTAAGGTCCCAGGTACCGTTGGCATTTTTGACCAGGCTGCGCTCGGCGGTGCCGCTCATGGGCAGCTGCTTCCAGTCGGCAGTGTAGCTTGCCGAGAACGGCTTCAGATCAGCTGCCTGGAGGGGCAGGGCGAGCACGGCGAGAGCCAAGAGCAGGGCGCGACGCATAAATTCTCCTAGGATCGAATCAAGTGACCGCTGGCCGCCAGTGGCTGGCCGTCCAGTAATGCACCCTGTTCGCCAAGACGCAAGCGCCCTTCAGCGAACCAGCGCACCGCCAGTGGGTAGATCAGGTGTTCCTGATGGTGTACCCGCTGTGCCAGGCTTTCGACGGTGTCATCAGACGCCACCGGTACCACAGCCTGTACGACCAGTGGGCCGCCATCGAGTTCCTCAGTCACGAAGTGTACGCTGCAGCCATGCTCGGCGTCGCCAGCTTCCAATGCCCGGCGATGCGTATGCAGGCCCTTGTACTTGGGCAGCAGCGACGGGTGGATGTTGAGCAGGCGGCCCTGATAGTGGCGCACGAAGCCGCCACTGAGGATGCGCATGAAACCGGCCAGCACGACCAGGTCCGGGGCAAAGCCGTCGATGCGCGCCATTAGCGCGGCATCGAAGGCTTCACGGCCGTCGAACTGGGTGTGGTCGAGCACGACGCTGTCGATGCCGGCCGCTGCGGCGCGTTGCAGGCCGTAGGCATCGGCGCGGTTGGAAACCACCGCGCGGATACGCACCGGGCTGTCCTGCCCTTGGCAGCTGTCGATCAGGGCTTGCAGGTTGCTGCCGGAGCCCGACAGCAGTACCACTACATTGCAGGTCTTGCTCGGCATCAGTGTGCCTTGAGGTTCTGCAGCTCGACCTGGGCAGCGCCTTCGGCGGCTTCGGCGATGTGGCCGATTACCCACGGTTGCTCACCGGCGGCGCGCAGTTCGTTCAGGGCGGCTTCGACCTGGTCCTGGGCCACGCAGATGACCATGCCCACGCCGCAGTTCAGTACGCGGTGCATTTCGTGCTCGTCGACGTTGCCCTTTTCCTGCAGGAAGTCGAACACCGCCGGGCGCTGCCAGCTGGCCACGTCAACCACGGCCTGGGCGTTTTTCGGCAGTACGCGCGGGATGTTGTCCAGCAGGCCGCCGCCGGTGATGTGGGCCATGGCCTTGACTGCGCCGGTGTTCTTGATCAGCTGCAGCAGCGGTTTGACGTAGATGCGGGTCGGCGCCATCAGCAGGTCGGTCAGCGGCTTGCCGTCCAGCTGGGTGTTCTCGATGTCGGTAGCCGACACTTCGAGGATCTTGCGGATCAGCGAGTAGCCGTTGGAGTGCGGGCCCGAGGATGGCAGGGCGATCAGCGCGTCACCGGTGGCAACCTTGGAGCCGTCGATGATTTCGGCCTTTTCCACCACGCCTACGCAGAAACCAGCCAGGTCGTAGTCTTCGCCTTCGTACATGCCAGGCATTTCGGCGGTTTCACCACCGACCAGCGAGCAGCCGGCCAGTTCGCAACCGGCGCCGATGCCGGTGACCACGGTGGCGGCCACGTCAACGTTCAGCTTGCCAGTGGCGTAGTAGTCGAGGAAGAACAGCGGCTCGGCGCCGCACACGACCAGGTCGTTGACGCACATGGCGACCAGGTCCTGGCCGATGCTGTCGTGCTTGTTCAGGTTCAGCGCCAGGCGCAGCTTGGTGCCGACGCCGTCGGTGCCGGAGACCAGCACCGGCTGCTTGTAGCCGGCCGGGATCTCGCAGAGGGCGCCGAAGCCGCCCAGGCCACCCATGACTTCAGGGCGTGCGGTGCGTTTTGCCACGCCCTTGATGCGTTCGACCAGTGCTTCGCCGGCGTCGATGTCTACACCGGCGTCCTTGTAGCTCAGGGAGGGTTGCTTGCTCATTGATCCAGGCCTTTAGGAGGGAGGGATTCTTAAAAACGACCATGACGGCCAAGGCCGGCTGATAAGCGGCGGCGGTCTGAAACGTCAGTGGTCTGTGAAGGCGCGCGATTTTATCAGGGTTGCCGGGCAGCGGCCATCCTCAGGCCGACGGGCAGGGCGGTAATTGTTGAAAAAAGCTGGAGGGTGGTTGATGTGGTTGCATGTGTATAAGCTGCAAGCAACGAGCTTTACGCTGCACGACAATGCAGCCCGGCACTCGGCCTGCTTTTTCTTGCAGCTTGAAGCTTACGGCTTGAAGGTCGACTGGACAGGAATCCTCCATGCGTTTGTTCAATATTCTGGCAGCTGGTTGCCTGGCCCTGATCTCGGCCACGGCCCTGGCTGAAAATGTCTCCGGCCTTTATCAGGTGCGCGAGCCGGTCACCGGGCCGGGTGCCGAAGCCCGTACCGCAGCCACAGTCAAAGCCCTGGACACGTTGGTGCAGCGTCTGACCGGTGACCCAAAGGCCGTGCAGAGCCCTGCATTGGCCGAGCTGCGCAAGGACCCACAGCAAATCATCAACCAGGTGGGCAGCGAAGCCGGCCCGCCCGAGTCAGTAGTGGTCGAGTTCGACCCCGGTAGCACCGAGCGGGCTTTGCGCAAGGCTGGCCTGGCTTTGTGGGGCAGTAACCGGCCCTCGATACTGGGGTGGTGGTTGAACGACACCGTTGAGGGCAGCAGCCTGGTCGGTGATGGCCAGGCCAGTGCCCAACCCCTGCGCCGCGCCGCCCAGCACCGTGGTCTGCCGTTGCGCTTGCCGCTGGCCGACTTGCAGGAGCAGCTGGTCGCCAATGCCAAGCAGATCGAAGGCAACGATCCGGCGCCGCTGCGCGAAGCTTCCGAGCGCTACGGCGCCGATGCTTTGCTGGCGGTACATGCCCAGGAAGCCGACGGCAAGTGGCAGGGCAAGTGGCAGCTGTGGCTGGGCGACCAGCGTGAGCAGGGCACTGCCGAGGGCGCCGACCAGGCCGCCTTGGCTGACGCGGTGATGATGGCGGTAAGCAGCCGCCTGGCGCCACGCTACGTTACCCGGCCGGGTGCCAGCAGCCAGTTGCAGGTGCAAGTGCAGGGCATGAATCTGCAGCGCTATGCCGAGCTGGCCCGCGTGCTGGAGCCCTATGGCCCACGCTTGCAGGCGGCTGAAGGCACTACCCTGACCTACGGGGTTACGGGCAATCGTGAACAGCTACGTGCCCAGCTTGGCCTGGCCAAACTGCAGGAAGTGCCGGTCGAGCAGGCACCGACGGTGCCGGCCATGCCAGCACCGGCAGTGGACGCCGCAGCCGCGAAGCCCGCGCCTGCGCAGCCAGTACCCAAGCCGTTCGACGGCTTGCGTTTTCGCTGGTAAGGGGCGCTTGCCGTGACTGACATGCGTCGCTGGATCTGGCTGGGCGCTGCACTGCTGATCGCTGTGCTGCTTTATAGCCTGCACAATATTCTTACGCCGTTCCTGGTCGGCATCATGCTGGCCTACCTGGCCGACCCGCTGGTCGATCGTCTCGAGCGCCTGGGGCTTTCGCGTACCTGGGGTGTGGTGGTGGTGTTCGGCCTGTTCACCCTGTTGCTGTTGGCGTTGTTGCTGGTGCTTGTGCCGATGCTGGCCAAGCAGTTGGTGCGCCTGTACGAATTGGCGCCGCAGATGCTCGACTGGCTGGAGCATGTCGCACTGCCGTGGGTACAGAGCCGCCTTGGCCTGGCCGATGGTTTCTGGAAATTCGACAAGATCAAGGCCGCCATCGGCGCGCACATGGGGCAGACCACCGATATCGTCGGCATGCTGCTGTCCCAGGCCACTGCCTCAAGCCTGGCGTTGGTGGCCTGGTTGGCCAACATGGTGCTGATCCCGGTAGTGGGCTTCTATCTGCTGCGCGATTGGGACTTGATGATGGGCAAGCTGCGCGGCCTGTTGCCGCGCCAGCGCGAGCCGCAGGTGATGGGCCTGGCAGGTGAATGCCATGAAGTGCTGGGGGCATTCGTGCGCGGGCAACTGATGGTGATGCTGGCCCTGGGCGTCATCTATTCAGCCGGCCTGATGCTGGTGGGGCTCGAACTCGGTCTGCTGATCGGCATGCTTGCAGGCCTTGCGGCCATCGTGCCGTACATGGGCTTCATCATTGGCATTGGTGCCGCGCTGGTGGCCGGCCTGTTCCAGTTCGGTGGCGACCTGTACCCGATGCTGGGCATCGTTGCGGTGTTCATGGTCGGGCAGGCGCTGGAGGGTATGGTGCTGACCCCTCTGCTGGTGGGCGATCGCATCGGCCTGCATCCGGTTGCGGTGATCTTTGCCATCCTCGCCGGTGGTGAACTGTTCGGCTTCACCGGTGTGCTGCTGGCGCTGCCGGTGGCGGCGGTGATCATGGTGCTGCTGCGGCATGTGCATGCCCTGTACAAGGAATCGGATATGTACGCTGGGAACATCGACCCGGAGCTTTGAACACCCTGTGTTTCGTCTTGAGCTGTTTCGCGCCCGCGAAATTGAGCGTCGCCTCGCGGCGCCCGATCTCGCGGGCGCTGAGCACGGTTTGTCCTGCATCCGCCGCTCGCTTGTGCTGCGCAACTTGTTGATTTTGCTTGCCCTATCTGCAGTCGAGATTGTGCGCCCCGCGTTGCGGGTATAGACTTTGCAGATTGTTCACCAAAGGCCCCCAGCGGTCCCGTCGACCGCCCGCGAGCATGAAACCACCGATCCAGTTGCCCCTGGGTGTGCGCCTGCGCGATGACGCCACCTTCATCAACTACTATCCGGGCGCCAATGCTGCGGCATTGGGTTACGTCGAGCGGCTATGCGAAGCCGACGCCGGCTGGACCGAGAGCCTTATCTACCTGTGGGGCAAGCAGGGTGTTGGCCGTTCCCACCTGCTGCAGGCCGCCACCCATCGCTTCCAGCAACGTGGCGAGCCCGCTGTCTACCTGCCGCTGGCGCAGTTGCTCGACCGTGGCGTGGAACTGCTCGACTACCTAGCCCAGTACGAACTGGTGTGCATCGACGATCTGCATGTGATCGCCGGCAAGGCGGATTGGGAAGAGGCCATGTTCCACTTGTTCAACCGCCTGCGCGACAGCGGCCGACGCTTGCTGCTGGCTGCCTCGGCATCACCGCGTGAGCTGCCGATCAAGCTGCCGGACCTGAAGTCGCGATTGACCCTGGCCCTGGTGTTCCAGATGCGCGGCCTGTCCGACGAAGACAAGCTGCGCGCCTTGCAGCTGCGAGCTTCGCGCCGTGGCCTGCACCTGACCGACGAAGTCGGCCATTTCATCCTCACCCGTGGCGCGCGGAGCATGAGCGCGTTGTTCGACTTGCTCGAGCGCCTCGATCAGGCGTCGCTGCAGGCACAACGCAAGCTCACCATTCCGTTTCTCAAGGAAACCCTCGGCTGGTAACCCCCTGAAAACCTTGGGCCAGAGCGGTAAAACAAAAAAGTCACATCTTTTTCGATAAAATTTGCAAATGGCCATGATAGAGGGCATAGTTTCACCCTTCTAAAGGATTACAGACACGGTCGTGCCCATGCTGAAGCGCTTCGCACCCCTCGTGCCACTCGCACTCGTGACCCTGCTTTTTGGCTGCGCGGCCCAAGGCCCGGTATCTCAGCCCCAGGATCACACCCCGATCACTGCACAATCGGCAATCAAGGCCAAGGCCTCTTCCTCGTCGGTATTCGGCGAGCCGGAAGAGCTGGCCACCGAAGATGACCTGGCGTCTTTCTCCGGCGGCAAGCCTTACCAATTGCCGGTTCTGGCTGACAGCATTCTCGAGCGCGGCATGTCGTTGATCGGCACCCGCTACCGCTTTGGTGGTACCTCGGAAAAGTCTGGCTTCGACTGCAGTGGCTTCATCGGTTACCTGTTCCGCGAAGAGGCGGGCATGACGCTGCCGCGCTCCACGCGTGAAATGATCAACGTCGATGCGCCGAAAGTGGCCCGCAACAAGCTCAAGCCAGGTGACTTGCTGTTCTTCAGCACCAATGGCCGCGGCCGGGTAAGCCATGCCGGCATCTACCTGGGTGACAACCAGTTCATCCATTCCAGCAGCCGCCGCAGTGGCGGTGTGCGCATCGACAGCCTCGGTGATCGCTACTGGAGCAAGACCTTCATTGAAGCCAAGCGCGCCTTGGCCATGGCGCCGACCAACATCGCGCGCAACTGATATCAAAATGATGTACCCTGCCGCGGCGGTGATGCTTTGAAAAAAAGCTCGCCGCCGTGCGCATTTACAGAAAGCGTCTAATCTAAACTCTCAACTCTTTTCGGCTGCAGCGCAGCGGTCTCAGACAGGATGTTCTGGCCATGGTAAAGATGGCGCGCTTCGCATTTCTCTCCTTGGCAGCCTTGCTGGCTGCATGCTCCAGCCGTGCGCCTGCGCCGGCCCCTGTGGTACAGCCGCAGGTTACCTATAGCCAGCCCAGTCCTTCACCGATTGCCGATGACGTGCTGATTCGCGCCATTGGTCTGGTAGGCACGCCCTATCGTTGGGGGGGCAATACCCCGGACTCCGGCTTCGACTGCAGCGGCCTGATCAAGTATGTGTACCGTGATGCTGCTGGCATCAGCCTGCCGCGCTCGACGCGAGAGATGATTGTCATGCGCGCACCGACGGTGGATGTCAGTTCGCTGCAGTCTGGTGACCTGGTGTTCTTCGCCACCAGTGGCGGCTCGCAGGTCAGCCATGCCGGCATCTATGTCGGGGACGGCCGCTTCGTACATGCACCTTCCACCGGTGGCACCGTGCGCCTGGACTACCTGTCAAACAGCTACTGGGCCAAGGCCTACCTGCAGGCCAAGCGGGTGATTCCGCAAGGGCATCTGGCACAGAACCCTTGATGTCCATGCCTGTCTAGCGGCCCCCTCGGGCTCGGGGCCGATACCGGCTGCCTGGATTCAAGGTGTTTTGCTCACCCGCCAGACCACCCGCTTCGATTGACGCTCCCGGTGCAACCCTCTAACCTTCGCGGCGTGTTTCAGGTGCCCTGCCAGCCCCGACTGGGCAGGGTGAAACTGGGAAGCCGGTGGGCGCCAGCATGGCGCGATTCCGGCGCTGCCCCCGCAACGGTGGATGAGTAAAAGGCCGCGCAGGGCCACTGGGTGCCAGCATCCGGGAAGGCGCGCAGGCCAGGGCCAAGGCCCACTCACAAGCCCGGAGACCGGCCTGATACTGCCAACGGCATCACGGAGGGTGATGCGCGGTGCACCGTGGCGCCCAGCCATGGCCTCTGCGCGTTCTCCGTTTGCCTGCCTATTACCTGTCGCCGCGCATTGCTGTGGTGCCAGCCAGCGGAGAACCCTGATGAGCGATTCCACCGAACGCGACGAACGCCACCTGGCGCGCATGCAGCGCAAGAAGGCGGTCATCGACGAACGCATCGCCAATTCCCCTAACGAATGTGGCCTGCTGCTGGTGCTGACCGGCAATGGCAAGGGCAAGAGCAGTTCGGCCTTCGGCATGCTCGCGCGCGCCTTGGGCCACGGCATGCAATGCGGTGTGGTGCAGTTCATCAAGGGCCGCAACAGCACCGGCGAGGAGCTGTTCTTCCGTCGCTTCCCCGAACAGGTGCGCTACCACGTGATGGGCGAGGGCTTTACCTGGGAAACCCAGGACCGCCAGCGTGACATCGCCGCTGCGCAAGCCGCCTGGGCGGTGTCGCGCCAGTTGCTGCAGGACCCGGGTGTACAGTTCGTGGTGCTGGACGAGCTCAACATCGCCCTCAAACATGGTTACCTCGACCTGGACCAGGTACTGTCCGACATTCAGGCCCGCCCGCCCATGCAGCATGTGATTGTCACTGGCCGCGCTGCGAAGCCCGAGATGATCGAACTGGCCGACACCGTGACCGAAATGGGCATGCTCAAGCACGCCTTCCAGGCCGGTATCCGCGCACAGAAAGGCGTCGAACTGTGAGTCGATCGCGGCACTGCCCCGCCGTGTTGATCGCGGCGCCGGCCTCTGGCCAGGGCAAGACTACCGTCACTGCTGCGCTGGCCCGCCTGCACCGCAACCTCGGGCGCAAGGTGCGGGTGTTCAAATGCGGGCCCGACTTTCTTGACCCGATGATTCTCGAACGGGCCAGTGGCGCGCCGGTGTATCAGCTGGATCTGTGGATGATCGGTGCCGAGGAAAGCCGTCGTCTGCTGTGGGAAGCTGCTGGCGAGGCTGACCTGATCCTCATCGAAGGGGTGATGGGGCTGTTCGACGGTACCCCGTCAAGCGCCGACCTGGCGCGCCACTTTGGCGTGCCGGTGCTGGCGGTGATCGACGGCACAGCCATGGCCCAGACCTTCGGCGCCCTGGCCCTGGGCCTGGCGCGGTACCAGGCCGATCTGCCGTTCGCCGGCGTGCTGGCCAATCGGGTAGGCAGCCTGCGTCATGCGCAACTGCTCGAAGGCAGCCTGACCGAGGGCTTGCGCTGGTATGGCGGCTTGTCCCGCGAGCGCGGCATCGAGCTGCCCAGCCGCCACCTGGGCCTGGTGCAGGCCAGCGAGCTGAATGACCTGGACACCCGCCTCGACGCTGCCGCCGAAGCGCTGGGCGCCAGTTGCGATGCGGCGTTGCCGCCGCCAGTCAGCTTTGCCGAGCCGGAACCGCAAGCCAGCGTTGCCTCGCTGGCCGGTGTGCGCATTGGCGTGGCGCGGGACGAGGCGTTCGCCTTCATCTATGGCGCTAACCTCGACCTGTTGCGCAACCAAGGTGCCCAGCTGGTGTTCTTCTCGCCGCTGCACGACCACGAACTGCCGGCGGTAGACAGCCTGTATCTGCCGGGTGGTTATCCTGAGCTGCATCACCATGCGCTGGCCGCCAACGCACCGATGTGCGAGGCGATCCGCGCCCACCACGCGCAGGGCAAGCCATTGCTGGCCGAGTGCGGCGGCATGCTGTACCTGCTCGATGCCCTGACTGATGTGGCCGGCGAACGTGCCGAACTTCTCGGCCTGCTGCCGGGTGAGGCGACCATGCAGAAGCGCCTGGCTGCCCTGGCGCTGCAGGCGGTGGAGCTGCCGGAGGGGACCTTGCACGGTCACACCTATCACCATTCGCTGACCAGCACTGCGCTGGAACCGATCGCCCGGGGTCTGAGCCCCAACGGCGGGCGGGGCAACGAGGCGGTTTATCGTCTGGGCCGGCTGACGGCCTCTTACGTGCACTTCTATTTCCCTTCCTGCCCGGATGCGGCGGCGGCGCTGTTGCGACCATGAATGATCACGCCTACAGCGACGCCGAGCGCGCCGCCATTTACCGGGTCATCGGCGAGCGCCGCGACATGCGCCATTTTGCGGGTGGCCAGGTGGCGCCCGAACTGCTTGGCCGCTTGCTGGCCGCCGCGCATCAGGCGCCCAGTGTCGGGCTTATGCAGCCGTGGCGCTTTATCCGCATCACCCAGCGTGACCTGCGCGGGCGCATCCAGGCCTTGGTGGAAGCGGAGCGGGTACGCACGGCCGAAGCGTTGGGCGAGCGATCCGATGCCTTCATGAAGTTGAAGGTGGAGGGCATAAACGATTGTGCCGAGCTGCTGGTGGCGGCCTTGATGGACAACCGCGAGCCACACATCTTCGGCCGCCGCACCCTGCCGGAGATGGACCTGGCCTCGCTGGCCTGTGCCATCCAGAACCTGTGGCTGGCCGCGCGTGGCGAAGGGCTGGGCATGGGCTGGGTGTCGCTGTTCGACCCGCAGGCGTTGTCCGCGCTGCTGGGCATGCCCGCCGGGGCCAAGCCGGTTGCGGTACTGTGCCTTGGGCCGGTCGCCGAGTTCTATCCGGTGCCGATGTTGGTGCAGGAAAGCTGGGCCGAAGAGCGGCCCCTGAGTGAAATGCTTTACGAAAACCAATGGGGAGAGCGTCAATGAGCGTGGCCTTGCTGACCGTGGCCGGGGTGGCCCTGGACGCTTTGCTGGGCGAACCACAGCGCCGCCACCCCTTGGTGGCGTTCGGCAACATGGCCGGCAACCTGGAGCGCCGCCTGAATGCGGGGGGGCGCGGCTGGCGCAGCCACGGCGTGAGCGCGTGGTTTCTGGCGGTGGTGCCGCTGACCCTGGTGGCGCTGGTCCTTTCGTGGCTGCCATATATTGGCTGGCTGGTTGATGTGCTGGCGCTTTACTGCGCGGTGGGGATGCGCAGCCTGGGCGAGCATGTGCTGCCGGTGGCCAATGCCTTGCGCCAGGGCGACCTGGCGGAGGCTCGGCGCCGGGTTGGCTACCTGGTCAGCCGCGAAACGCGCGAACTGGACGAGCCCGCGGTGGCCCGAGCGGCGACCGAGTCGGTGCTGGAGAACGGCAGCGACGCAGTGTTCGCCGCGTTGTTCTGGTTTGTGGTGGCCGGTGCGCCCGGTGTGGTGCTGTACCGCCTGAGCAACACGCTGGATGCCATGTGGGGCTACCGTAACGAACGTTTCGAGCGCTTTGGCTGGTGCGCGGCGCGCATCGACGATGTGCTCAACTATATACCTGCAAGGCTGGTGGCCCTGACTTATGCCCTGTTGGGCAAGACCCGTCTGGCCCTGGCCTGCTGGCGCAAGCAGGGCCCGCTGTGGGACAGCCCCAACGCCGGGCCGGTGATGGCTGCCGGCGCCGGCGCGCTGGGCGTCGAGCTTGGTGGCCCGGCGGTGTACCACGGCGAACTGCATGAGCGGCCGCGTCTGGGCGAGGGGCCAGTGGCCGATGCCGATGCCATCGAGCGCGGCTGGCAGCTGGTGCAGCGCGGCGTGTGGCTGTGGCTGCTGATGATCTGCCTGGGGGCCTATATCAATGCTTGAACATGGTGGCCGCCTGTTACGCGCGGTGCAGCAATACGGTATCCCCCGCGAGCAGTGGCTCGACCTGTCCAGCGGCATTGCGCCCTGGCCATTTCCTGTCCCGCCGATTCCCGTCGACGCCTGGGCCCGCCTGCCGGAAACCGAGGACGGCCTGGAGGACGCCGCGCGCTTGTATTACGGCGCCCGCCAGTTGCTGCCGGTAGCCGGCTCCCAGGCCGCGATCCAGGCCTTGCCGCTGCTGCGTACAACCGCCCGGGTTGGCGTGCTGACGCCGTGCTATGCCGAACACCCCTATGCCTGGCAACGGGCGGGGCATCAACTGCTGGCGCTGGATGAAGCGCAAGTCGAGGCTGCGCTCGACGGCCTCGATGTGCTGGTGCTGGTGAACCCCAACAACCCGACCGGCCAGCGGGTGTCGCGCGAACGCCTGCTGGCTTGGCATGCTCGCCTGGCTGCTCGCGGTGGCTGGCTGCTGGTCGACGAAGCATTCATGGACAACACCCCGGCGGACAGCGTGGTGGACTGCGCCGAACGCCCGGGGCTGATCGTGCTGCGCTCGTTTGGCAAGTTCTTCGGCTTGGCCGGCGTGCGCCTGGGCTTCGTTGCCGCCGAACACAGCTTGCTGCTGCGCCTGGCCGAGCTGCTCGGACCCTGGACCGTCAACGGCCCGACCCGGGTGCTGGCCCAGGCCAGCCTGTCTGATGAGACTGCCCAGCGCGCGCAGGCCGAACGCTGTGCTGCTGCCAGCGAGCGGCTTGCGCACGTATTGCGCAGTGCCGGCCTGGCGCCTAGTGGTGGCTGCGACCTGTTCCAGTACGTGCGTAGCGAGCATGCTGCGCGGCTGCATGAATTTCTCGCCCGGCGCGGCATCCTGGTACGGCTGTTCGAACAGCCAGCGGCAGTGCGCCTGGGGTTGCCTGCCTGCACGGCGGACGAACAGCGCCTGGCCCAGGCCCTGGCGGCTTATCAGAAGGAAACGGCATGACCACCCTCATGGTGCAAGGCACCACCTCCGACGCAGGCAAGAGCACACTGGTGACCGCGTTGTGCCGCTGGCTGTTGCGCCAGGGCGTCGCTGTGGTGCCCTTCAAGCCACAGAACATGGCGCTGAACAGCGCGGTGACGGCTGATGGCGGTGAAATCGGCCGGGCCCAGGCGGTGCAGGCCCAGGCCTGCCGGCTACAACCGCACACCGACATGAACCCGGTGCTGCTCAAGCCCAACAGCGACACCGGCGCCCAGGTCATCATCCACGGTCGCGCGGTCACCAGCATGAATGCAGTGGCCTACCACGACTATAAAACCACTGCCATGCAAGCGGTGCTGGCGTCTCACCAACGCCTGAGTGCCGCGTACCCGGTGGTCATGGTCGAGGGTGCGGGGTCGCCGGCAGAGATCAACCTGCGTGCCGGCGATATCGCCAACATGGGCTTTGCCGAAGCGGTGGACTGCCCGGTGATCCTGGTGGCCGACATCAACCGCGGTGGTGTGTTCGCCCACTTGGTGGGCACGCTGGAATTGCTGTCGACCAGTGAGCAGGCGCGGGTCAAAGGTTTTGTCATCAACCGCTTCCGTGGCGACATTGCCCTGCTGCAGCCAGGGCTGGACTGGCTGGAACAACGCACCGGCAAACCGGTACTGGGCGTCCTGCCTTACGTTACCGACCTGCACTTGGAAGCCGAAGACGGTATCGATGTGCGTCAAGGCGTCAAGCACGAGCGAGTGCTAAAGGTGATCGTGCCAGTGCTGCCGCGCATCAGTAACCACACCGACTTCGACCCGCTGCGCCTGCACCCGCAGGTGGACTTGCAGTTCATTGGCCCGGGCCAGCCGATTCCGGCTGCCGACCTCATCATCCTGCCAGGCTCCAAGAGCGTGCGCGGCGACCTGGCACAACTGCGCGAGCGCGGTTGGGACACGGCCATCGAGCGGCACCTGCGCTATGGCGGCAAGCTGATCGGTATCTGCGGTGGCCTGCAGATGCTGGGGCGGGAAGTGCATGACCCGCTGGGGCTGGAGGGGGCCGCAGGCTCAAGCCAGGGGCTCGGCCTGCTCGACTATGCCACGGTGCTCGAAGCCGAGAAGCAACTGCGCAATGTGGCCGGCACGCTGAGCCTTGAAGCGGCAACGGTAACCGGTTATGAAATTCATGCTGGCGTTACGACGGGGCCTGCGCTGGCGCAACCTGCGGTCCAACTGGCTGATGGCCGCCATGATGGTGCTGTCAGTGCCGATGGCCAGATCCTCGCCACGTACCTGCATGGCCTGTTCGAAGGCAGCCAGTCGTGTGCTGCGCTATTGCGCTGGGCCGGGCTGGAGGATGTGCAGGTTATCGACTACGAAGCGTTGCGCGAACACGACATCGAGCGCCTGGCCGATCTGGTGGAAAAGCACCTGGACACCGCGCAGTTGCGCCAACTGTGTGGGGTAGCCTGACATGCGTAACCTGATTCTCGGCGGCGCCCGGTCTGGCAAAAGCCGCCTGGCCGAACAACTGGCCAGCGCCAGCGGCTTGCCGGTGACCTACATCGCCACCAGTCAGTCGCTGGATGGCGAAATGAACGAACGCGTGTTGCTGCATCGTCAGCGCCGGCCGGATGACTGGGGGTTGATCGAAGAGCCCTTGGCCCTGGCCGCGGTACTGCGCGCCGAAGCGGCCGAAGGGCGCTGCCTGCTGGTGGATTGCCTGACCCTGTGGCTGACCAATTTGTTGATGCTGGAAGATGACCAGCGCCTGGCCGAGGAGCGTGATGCCCTGCTGGCATGCCTGGAACAGTTACCTGGCACCCTTATCCTGGTCAGTAACGAAACCGGCCTGGGCGTCGTGCCCATGGGCGAGCTGACCCGGCGCTATGTCGACCTGGCCGGCTGGCTGCACCAGGCCGTGGCCGAACGCTGTCAGCGTGTCGTGCTGACCGTGGCCGGCCTGCCCCTAATCCTCAAAGGACCTGCACTATGACCCAAGCCTGGTGGCGTGATGCCTGCCAACCCCTCGACAACGCCGCCATGGACCAGGCCCGCGCCCGGCAGCAGCAACTGACCAAACCTGCTGGCTCGCTCGGCCAACTTGAAAAGCTGGCCATTCAGCTGGCTGGCCTGCAGGGGCTTGAACGACCAGCGCTGGATCAGGTAGCCATCAGCATTTTTGCCGGCGACCACGGCGTGGTCGAAGAGGGCATCTCGGCCTACCCGCAGGCGGTGACCGGGCAGATGCTACGCAACTTCGTCGGCGGGGGCGCGGCGATCAGTGTGCTGGCGCGGCAACTGCAGGCCAGCCTGGACGTGGTCGACCTGGGCACCATTGACGCGCAGTTGGAGCTGCCCGGCGTGCGCCATCTGCGCCTGGGCACCGGTACTGCCAACTTTGCCCGTCAACCCGCGATGACCGAAAACCAGCTGCAAGCGGCCTTGCAGGCCGGTCGCGACAGTGCCCAGCGCGCCGCCGAACAGGGCGCACAGCTGTTCATCGGTGGCGAGATGGGCATCGGTAACACCACAGCCGCCGCAGCCTTGGCCAGTGTTCTGCTGGGGTGTCCGGCGTCGGAGCTGAGCGGCCCTGGCACCGGCCTGGACAACGCCGGGGTGCAGCACAAGGCTGAAGTCATCGAGAGGGCGCTGCGCCTGCATGGCCTGCATGCTGAAGACCCGTTGCAGGCACTGGCTTGTGTTGGCGGTTTCGAGATCGCGGCGTTGGCGGGTGCCTACCTCGGTTGCGCGCAGGCGGGTGTCGCAGTGCTGGTGGATGGCTTTATCTGCAGTGTCGCTGCGCTCGTGGCAGTGCGCCTCAACCCGCAGTGTCGAGCCTGGCTGTTGTTCGCTCACCAGGGGGCTGAGCCTGGGCACAAGACCTTGCTTGCTGCGCTGCAGGCCGAGCCCTTGCTGGCCTTGGGCTTGCGCCTGGGTGAGGGCAGTGGCGCTGCCCTGGCGGTGCCGCTGTTGCGCCTGGCCTGTGCGCTGCATGGGCAGATGGCGACCTTTGCCGAGGCCGCGGTGGCGGACCGCCCGGCATGATCCTCGACTTGCTGCGCCATGGTGAAACGGAACAGGGCGGCCTGCGTGGCAGCCTTGATGATGCCTTGACCGACAAGGGCTGGGCGCAGATGCGCCGCGCCGTGGCCGACGCCGGCCCGTGGCAGGTGCTGGTCAGCTCGCCGCTGCAACGCTGTGGGCGTTTCGCCGATGAGCTGGGTGCGCAGTTGAACCTGCCAGTGCAGCGTGAGCCCGCCCTGCAGGAACTGCACTTCGGTGATTGGGAGGGCCAAAGTGCCGCGCAGATCATGGAGCACCAGGCCGATGCACTGGGCCGTTTCTGGGCCGACCCTTACGCCTTCACACCGCCCAATGGCGAGCCGGTCGAGGCGTTTGCCGAACGGGTGCTGGCGGCTGTCGAGCGTTTGCGCCTTCAGCATGCCGGCAAGCGCGTGCTGCTGGTGACCCATGGTGGCGTGATGCGGCTGTTACTGGCCCGTGCCCGTGGCTTGCCCAGGGAGCAGTTGCTGCAGGTCGAGGTTGGCCATGGCGCGTTGATGCGGCTGGTGCCGGGTGGCGATGGGCAACTGGTCGAGGCGCCCTGAGATGTTGCCGTTCTGGATCGCCCTGCAGTTTCTCAGCAGCCTGCCGGTGAGCCTGCCGGGCATGCCGGCACCGCGTGAGGTAGGGCGTTCGCTGCTGTACTACCCGCTGGTCGGGCTGCTGTTCGGCTTGTTGCTGTGGTTGGCCAGTCACCTGCTACAGGGTGCGCCGTCGCCGCTGCATGCGGCTTTGCTGCTGACGTTGTGGGTATTGCTCAGTGGTGCCTTGCACCTGGATGGCCTGGCGGACAGTGCCGACGCCTGGCTCGGTGGTTTCGGCGACCGTGAGCGCACCTTGCGGATCATGAAAGACCCGCGCAGTGGGCCGATTGCCGTGGTCACCCTGGTCTTGGTGTTGTTGCTGAAGTTTTGCGCATTGTGGGTGCTGGTCGGGCAGGGCATCGGGGCGCAATTGCTGCTGGCGCCGTTGATCGGGCGGGCGGCGATGTTGGGCCTGTTCCTTTGTACACCTTATGTGCGACCTGGCGGGTTGGGCCAGGCATTGGCCGAACATATGCCCCGCCGCGCGGCGGGGTGGGTATTGCTGGTTTGTGTGCTGTTCTGCCTCTTTCTGGGCGGATGGAGCGTGCTGCTGGCGCTGGCGGTGTTTGCCTGGTTGCGGCATCTGATGTGCCGGCGCCTGGGCGGGACCACCGGTGATACCGCCGGTGCGTTGCTGGAGCTGCTGGAGCTGGCCGTCGTGCTCGGGTTGGCGCTGGGGCTTTGAGCGCTTGATCTGGACGACCCTTTAGCGGCTGCTTTGCAGTGCTTTCGCAGCAGGCCATAGGTGTGGAGGGAGCCAGTAACTTCCAGAAACGGTCCGGTAGCGCCTGCCTCTTGCTTGTCGGCGTATCCTCAGCGTCCCCCAAGCAACCAGGTAGGCTTTCCGTGCGTCACTGGATCTTTGCCAGTCTATTGGTCCTGTCCACCCTCCCAGCCACTGCTGCAGATCTCATGGCGTTCTGGGACACCCCACGCCACGGCGGCAACAGCTTCAACCGGCTGCCACCCGATCAAGCCTACTTCGATGCCCTGAGGGGGTACGGCGCCACATGGGTGCGGCTGTCGTACGACAAATGGCAACCGGTGAGACGAGATTTCCTCCTTGGCAGCGCCGATACCTATGAAGGCCTGCCCGACGCCGACCTGGCTGTGCTGCGTGCCACCCTCGACCGGGCGCACCAGGCGGGGCTCAAGGTGGTCATCGCGCCACTCTCGCTACCGGGTATGCGCTGGTCGCAAAACAACCAGGGCCAGTTCGATGATCGCCTGTGGCAAGACAAACGCTACTGGTCCCAGGCTGCGGCGTTCTGGCGAGATATGGCGCGTGAACTGAAAAGTCATCCGGCCATCGCGGCCTACAACCTGATCAATGAGCCAGCACCGGAGAAACAGGGTGGCCTGGCTGAACATGCCGAACTTGGGCAGATGCAGCAGTGGTATGCGCAAGCGCAGGGCGGTGCGCGCGATCTGCCCTTGCTGTACCGGCAACTGATAGCGGCCATCCGCGAAGAAGACGCTGATACGCCGATCATGGTCGATGCCGGCTGGTATGCAGGCGCAGACGCGTTCGGCTACTGGCCGGCGCCGCTGGAGGACCCGCGAGTGCTGTACAGCGTGCACATGTATGAGCCCTATGCCGCAACCAGTGCGCCGAACATGGCGCGCAAACAGCCCATCGCCTATCCAGGCCCCGTATCTTTTGCCGGGCAGACACAGCTGTGGGATGGCCGGCGAGTTGAAGGCTACTTGCGCCAGCCGCTGGCATGGGCTGAGGCCGTGGGGCTACCGCTTTCTCGTCTGGTGGTGGGCGAGTTTGGCTGCATGCGCAGGCTGCCGGGTTGTCGGCAGTACCTTGAAGATGTACTCGTCGTGCTGGATCGCAACCGGTTGCACTGGGCGTTCTATAGCTTTCGTGAAGACAACTGGGATGGCATGGACTACGAACTGGGCACGGCGAAGGTGCCGTGGCGCTACTGGCAAGCGGTCGAGCAGGGCGCGCCAGACCCCTTGGCGCGCAAGGCCACGGTTGAGTTCGAGCCGATCCGCAGGCGCTTGAACCCGGACTGACGCTTCTCTATTCCTTGTGAAACTTCTTGCAACACTCCGTACGCGGGTATATACACGTATCCATGCTGACCAGTGAATGCATCTGTACCCACCTGCGTCGCGCCGCCCGCGGCGTGAGCCGGCATTACGACGAAGCCCTTGCCGGCTTCGGGGTCAATGTTGCCCAGTTTTCTCTGCTGCGGCACCTGCAGCGGCTCGACCGACCCAGCATCACAGCCCTGGCAGAAGCCATGGGGCTCGAGCGCAGTACCCTGGGCCGCAACCTGCGTGTGCTGGAGGCGGATGGGCTGGTAGCACTGGGCGAGGGCGACGACCAGCGTAACCGCGTGGTGCTGTTGACCGCGGCGGGTAAGCAACTGCTGCACGTTGCCCACCCGGCCTGGGAGCAGGCCCAGAAAGAGCTGGTTGAACGGCTCGGGGTGGGGCAGCGGGATGAACTGGTGCGACTGCTGGAACAACTGGCCTGATTTGATACGACTATAAGCGGGTATATACCCGCAAACCTTGCGATGTGCTGGAGATAATGACAATGACTTCGGTGTGGCGAACCAGCGGATGGGTGTTGGTGGGGGCGGCCTTGATACTGGCGCTGTCTCTGGGCGTACGGCACGGCTTTGGCCTGTTTCTGGAGCCGATGAGTACTGATTTTGGCTGGGGGCGTGGGGTGTTTGCCTTCGCCATTGCCTTGCAGAACCTGATCTGGGGCCTGGCGCAGCCGTTCGCTGGCGCCTTGGCCGACCGGCTTGGCGCGGCGCGGGTGGTCATCATCGGCGGTATTCTTTATGCCGTCGGCTTGATCTTGATGGGCTTGGCTGATTCGCCCTGGTCGTTGTCGCTGAGTGCGGGCTTGCTGATCGGCATCGGCCTGTCCGGCACGTCGTTCTCGGTCATCCTCGGTGTGGTCGGGCGTGCAGTGCCGGCCGAAAAGCGCAGCATGGCCATGGGGATCGCCAGCGCCGCCGGGTCGTTCGGTTCGCCATGTTGCCGGGCACCCAAGGCCTGATTCAGTGGCTGGGCTGGTCGGCAGCGTTGCTGGTACTGGGCCTTTTGGTGGCGTTCATCGTGCCTTTCGTCTGTCTGCTGCGCGATCGCCCGTTACCCAGTCACGGTGCCGAGCAGACCCTGGGCCAGGCGCTGCGCGAGGCGTGCACGCACTCCGGCTTCTGGTTGCTGGCACTGGGCTTTTTTGTCTGTGGCTTCCAGGTCGTATTCATTGGCGTGCACCTGCCGGCCTACCTGGTTGACCAGCACCTGGCTGCGACCACCGGTACGACAGTGCTGGCGCTGGTGGGCCTGTTCAACATCGTCGGTACCTTCACCGCAGGCTGGTTGGGCGGGCGCATGTCCAAGCCGCGCCTGCTGACCGGGTTGTACCTGCTGCGTGCGGTGGTGATCGTGCTGTTCCTGTGGGCGCCGGTGAGCGAGTTCAGTGCTTACCTGTTCGGCATTGCCATGGGCCTTCTGTGGTTGTCCACGGTACCGCTGACCAATGGGACCGTGGCCACGGTGTTCGGGGTGCGCAACCTGTCCATGCTGGGCGGTATCGTGTTCCTGTTCCATCAGTTGGGTGCGTTCCTGGGGGGCTGGCTGGGTGGGATAGTGTATGACCGCACCGGTAGCTACGACCTGGTCTGGCAGATTTCCATCCTGCTCAGCTTGCTGGCCGCTGCCCTTAACTGGCCGGTGCGCGAACGCCCGGTTTCACGCCTGCAGGCCCAGGCTGTATGAACCGCTACCTGATACGCGGCCTGTTGGCTATTGCCGCTCTGTTGCTGCTGGCACTGGTGTGGTGGGGCTGGCATCAGGGTGGGATGGCGCTGATGCAACTGGGCATGAGTGTGTGTTAGGCGCTACCCTGCAAGCTCAAGGATTGTCATGCGGGAGAAACGAGTCATGCGTGCACATTGGTTGACGGTGCCGGTGCTGGCCCTGCTTGCCAGTACATCGAGCTGGGCTGCAGATTGCCCGGCATTGTTGCAGGGTAGCCTGCCGGAATTGCGCGGCAAGGGGCAGGTCGAGCTGTGCAAGCGCTTTGCCGGCAAGCCGCTCGTGGTGGTGAATACCGCCAGTTATTGCGGTTTTGCCCCGCAGTTCGAGGGGCTTGAAGCGACGTACAAGGAGTATCACGACCAAGGCCTGGAAATGCTCGGCGTGCCGTCCAATGACTTCAAGCAGGAAGACGCCGACAGTGAGAAGACTGCCAAGGTTTGCTATGCCAACTACGGTGTCACCTTCACGATGACCAAGACGCAGGCGGTGCGGGGCAAGGATGCGATACCGCTGTTTGCGGAACTGGCCAGCCAGAGCAGTGCGCCGAAGTGGAATTTCTACAAGTATGTTGTCGATCGCAAGGGCAAGGTGATCGGTAACTTCTCTAGCCTGACCAAACCGGATGATCCCGCGTTCCGCGCCGCTATCGAAAAGGCCATCGCCTCACAGCAGTAACCAGGCTGCGCTTGCTGCGGCGTTTGCTTTTAAGCGCGAGGCAGTTCAGGCGACGCAGATTGCGACTTCAGTAGGCCTTACGCCGTCCTCCTGAAGTCGCGGGATCAAGATCAAGAACAGGAAGTGGCTGGCTGCTGGTCACTTCACCGTGCGTGCACGGTAATCGCCACCAACCGCACCACCACCGGCCGGACCAGCAGCACACACACAAATGCCACCGGCATCGCCAACTGATAGGCCTTGAGCACATTGCCCAGATACTCAGGGGTAAACCCGGCATTGGCCGCCGTGATCACGAAGCACATCAGCAGCGCCATGATCGACGACATGTAGAACGCGAAAACGTAGGGAGTAGCGACCGGGTGCAATTTACGTCGACTGCGCGACCGGGACAGATTGCTCATGCGAACTCCTGAAAGCTGAGTGGAAGCGCAGATTAGCAACCTGCACCCTGCAGCTGTAGACCGGCAGCATTGAGTTCTTTATAAAGAAACACTTACGAATCCAAGCGCTCACCATGGACCTGCTCAACGCCATTCGCTGCTTCATCAAGGTGGTCGAGGCCGGTAGCATCGCTGCTGGTGCCCGTATCCTCGGCCTCAGTCCGGCAGCCGTCAGCCAGAACCTGGCGCGGCTGGAAGGCCACCTGCAAGTACGCCTGCTCAGCCGAACCACACGCAGCATGGCCCTGACGCCCTCTGGCGCCCAGTATTACGAGCGTGTAAAGCATATCGAGCGTGATCTGGCCCTGGCCGAACAGGCAGTGACAACACCCGACAGCGAGCCTCAGGGGCGGCTGTGCATCGCCTCGACCTCTGCCTTTGGGCGCCATGTGCTGGCGGCGTTGATACCTGCTTTCAGTGCCCGCTACCCTTTACTTTCGATAGAGTTGGTAACGACTGATCGTCGGGTCAACCATGCCCGTGAAGACGTTGACGTGAGCCTGCGCATTGCCCCGCAGCTCGAAGACCAGCTGCTGGCCCGGCGCATTGCCCGCATCCCGTTCATTTGTTGTGCCTCACCCGGTTACCTGCAAAGTGCTGGCGTACCTGCCACGCCCGAGGCCTTGCGCGGGCACCGTTGCCTTGTGTTTCGCTATCCGGTGGATGGCCGCTTCTTGCGCTGGGGCTTCATGCGGGACGGCCTGCGCTTCGAAGCGGAATTCGGCAGTGTATTGATCAGCGACGATATCGATGTCCTGACCCAGATGGCCTTGCACGATGGTGGCATCACCCGTCTGGCCGAGTTCATCGTGCGGCCGCACCTGGCGTCGGGGGCCTTGGTGCCGCTGTTCGAATACTGCGACAGCAGCCAGGCATACGCCCAGACCGAGCCCATGGACATCTACCTGTGCCTGGCCGATCGCTTTGCCATGACCACCAAGGTGCGCGCTTTCATGGACTACCTGCGCGAATGCCTGGGCGACAGCTGGCAAGTGCAGGCATGAAAAAAACCGCCACGAGGGCGGTTTTCATGTAACGCACAGGAATCAGAAGCGGTAGGTGAGGGATGCACCGATACCGTGAGCGCTGTTCTCGTACTTGGCCTGGTAGCTGCCTTTCAACAGCCCTTGTTGTTGCGAGCTTGGCAGGTTGTTGACCTTGGTATCCTCTTCCCACAGATACGAATAGGCAACGTCGATGGTCATGTCATCGTTCGGGCTCCAGCCGGCACCAAAGCTGACCGCTTTACGATCGCCAGTCGGAATGCGTGGCGAGCGATCATGGTTGTTGGTGGGCGACTGGTCGACGGAGAAGCCTGCGCGCAGGGTCCACTCCTTGTTCACCTTGTAGGACGCGCCAATGGCGTGGGCCCAGGTGTCGTGCCAGTTCTGCTCTTCGGTGATGGTCTTCAACGGGTAGCCTGCCGGCGCTTCGTTCTCGACGACGATGCTTTCCAGGCGGCTCCAGCGCGTCCAGGTGCTACCCGCATACAGTGTCCAATGGTCATCCAGTTCATGAGTGACCGAGAAGTCCACTGACTCTGGCGTCTTGATCTTCAGGCTGGCGTCGAACCTGCCGTTCAGGCCAAGCTGTGGAATCGGGTAGGAAACGCGGGTATTGCCTTCAAGCTTGTAGTCGACCATCGAGTGATAGGTCAGGCCCAGACGGGTACGGTCCGTAGCTTGCACCAGAACGCCGATGTTGTAACCAATCGCAGTGTCATCGCCCTTGATCTTGGTCTCGCCGTCAGGGCCATTGGGCCCCAGGAGGGCCTTGCTGCTCAGGTTCGAACCCAGTTCACCCTTGATACGGTTGATAGTCGGGCCAAAACCGATCGACACTTTGTCGTTGAAGGCGTAGCTGACGGTTGGCTGGAAGGTGACAACCTCGACCTTGCTCTTCTTGCCCCAGTAGCGTGCAGCGTCATCGCTACCGTAGTCGGTGATCAGGCCATATGGCACGTAAACGCCGAAGCCAACGCTCCAGTGATCATCAATCGGCTTGACGTAATAGCCCATGGGTACGCCAACGAGAGGCACCATGTCACCATCGGTTTCCCCCCCGAAGTTGCTACCTGGGCCCGATATGTCGGTCTTGGCGATGACGGCAGCGCCGCCCACGGTGAATTGTTCGCGCTTGAGGCGGGACATGCCGGCCGGGTTGCCATACACAGTGCTGGCATCGTCGGCAGAAGACGAGCGCCCAGCAAAACCGGTTCCCATGCCGCTGATACTTTGTTCGTTCAGCGCGAACCCGGCGGCGAGCAGTTGGCTGGAAGCAAGCGCAACGGCTACGCCGAGGGAGGTTTTGAGCATTACTTTTTTCATTATTAGAAAACTCCTTGGGTCTCCGGGGCGAAAAGCTACCAACAAATCACGCGCTGCGCTATAGGCTCAATCGCAGGAGTTAGAGCGGTTTTGTAGGACAATCCGACCAAAATTCCATTTTTTCCGGGTTACTTGTAGGACGCGTCTCAAGATGCCTGTGGCAATTTCTGATCTATGCAGGCATGCCAGGCATGGGTGAAGTCGCGCAGACGACCCTGGGGGTTGAAAATCTGGCGCCAGATACGCGCCAGTGCCAGCAGATCGTCCGCCGCAGGCAATGGGGTGGCCTGCTCTTCGATGAGCATCCAGGCAATGGCAGTGGAATAGCGCAGGTTGACGGTGAGCTCCAGGTGCGGGCCACCAAGGAAGGCGTGCTGGCTGGCCAGGCCGCGGACCAGGCTGGCGAGGTCGGGGTCACGGGCCAGGTATTCGTCCCAGAGCGCCTGGTGACGATGTTCGCCGATGCGGTAGAGGCCGTGCCCGCGTCGGTCGTGCAGGGCTGAGCCGAGTGCTGACTGGCTGGCGGCGATACCCAGGAGCAAGGCTTCGGCGCTGGCGCAGTGACGGTTCAGGTAGACCAGGGTGGGTCGGATCACATACTGACACAATTCATTCGCCGCAATACCCATGATGCCCTCGAGCAGGTAAGGGCCGGACGGGCGCTGGAGCTTGGCAGCTGGTGAATGATCAGGCCCGCCGGGAGCGGAAAGCACCGCTCGAGTTGAAGTGTAGTGTGATAATCGTGGTGTAAAGAGCTGTTTTTAAATCGATTGCTGCCTGATGCTCCGGGCTATATGCCCTAAGGCAATTACGCCCAGAGCGTTCAGGCAGTCTTGCGATCGGAGGATTCAGCGCTTGAATACCTCGGTATTCGCCGGTCACGCGGTGAGCGACTGACGCGTCCGGGCGATCACCGCCTGCAGCGGTTCATGGCGGCTGTACTGTTCGTGGTACAGGCGTTCGGTATGGCAGGCAACGCCGTGTTCGTCTACCAAGGTAAAGCTGAAGCTGCCCTTGCGTGGGGCAACGATAAGGCACTTCAACGGCGAGAAGGCCTGGGAGAGGGTGCCAATGGCAGCCTGAATCTGATGATGAGTTTGCATATTGTTGGAGGTTCCTGCTTTAAACACGGGGGTTATGATCCGTGCATGATAGAAACGTTCCAGTGACGCCTTTATTAAGGGACGAACGAACCTGACTGGAACAGGGCAGCCAGAGGGGGCGCAATCAAATGTAGGCGCTTGGGCTGACTGGTAGGTACTTCGGAAGGCAGGCAGCACGCCGGGGCCAAGGTTCTAGGCCGTCGAGGTGGGATCCTGATCAATCTGTCATGTGATTCGTGCTTGCGCAGCGTAAGGCTGGCGAGTGAATCATTGAATGGGCCGGTCCTTGTTTCAGCAGGGACGCTCTTGGGGGGAGCGAGTCTGCAAGGACGCTTGCGGCCAGAATTGACTTTCAGCTTGGTACTAACGAGGGGCACCTTACCGGAAGTGCAGATGTTTGGCAAGCGCTACGTTTGTTCAGGTGAGCCGCGCAGTATGGCGCGAATTTTCGTTGCTGGGAAGAGGGGGTAAATGGCCCGAATGCCGGCCGATGTGCCCTTTTCGTGCACCCAAATGGAGGTTTATGGTGCACTTGTTCACATTCGGGGCAGCGCTTGTAACGGCCTGGTAACACCACCCGGCAGCCTCGCCAATGCCTTGACTGCGTGGTTAAGTCAATGAAAAAAAACACTATTTTTAGCTGGTGAAAAAATCGTCAGTTTGACCAAAGCCCCCAATTCACGGGGGTTTGAGGGGTGTGAGAGGGGGTTGTCCACCGAGTTATCCACAGGAACTGTGGATTGTCCCGAGCGCTTGCTCTAGCACGGGCGTGCCAGCAATGGGATGGACTGTCCGACAATTGCCATGCTCCAACAGACTGGTTGGTCATCCACCTGAAAACGTCAAGAAAAGATCATGGAATTTTTTTTCAATCCTCCAGAAATCGACAGGCCAGGGCGAAAAAAAAAGAGTAGAGTGGCGCGCCTTTCGAGTTACCAAACCTGTTGCTCATGAAGTTTCGCGGTAAAAACCTCGCCAGCCCTGCTGCATCGACACTTGCACCTCCCGCCAAACGCTTTTCCCTGAAAGTGGCCCTGTGGTTGCTCGACAGTCCGCGCCTGGGCGACAACCCTCAGGTCAAGCATCTGGCCGGGCGCTTGTTGAAGCAGCCGGCGCGCCAAGGTGTGGTTGTGGCGCAGAGCCGCCTGGGGCAGATGCTGTGCCGAGATTGTGGCAACGCCCGTGACCGGCGTATAGGCCATGAGCTGCTGCGTCAGGCTGCCCGCGCAGGGGATCGGCGGGCGCAGCTGGAATACGCCCGGCTGTGTCAGCACAACGAGCCGGAGCAGGCGCGCTATTGGCTTGAGCTTGCGGCAGGGCAGGGATCGCAGGAAGCGCGGCGGTTGTTGCGACAGTGGTTTCCTGCCTGAGCTTTTTTGCCTGCGCGGGCCCTTTTGCGAGCAATCACCTATGTGTGTTCACCACCGTGGTAGGAGCGGGTTTACCCGCGAATACGGTGGCGGCTGCGACGGTGAACGGCGGGTGGGGATTGGCCAGCAGGGCCGGCCCTTTCGCGGGTAAACCCGCTCCTACGGCGGCCTGTGTCCAACCCCCGATGCGTGTGTAGGAGCGGGTTTACCCGCGAATACGGTTGCGGCGGCAACGGTGAACGGCGGGTGGAAATTGGCCAGCAGGCCCGGCCCTTTCGCGGGTAAACCCGCTCCTACGGCGGCCTGTGTTCAACCCCCGATGCGTGTGTAGGAGCGGGTTTACCCGCGAATACGGTGGCGGCTGCGACGGTGAACGGCGGGTGGAAATTGGCCAGTAGGGCCGGCCTCTTCGCGGGTGAACCCGCTCCTACGGGCGACCGCGCGGGCTTTTCTTTCAGGCTTGCGCAGCGGGCTTGCCCGCGAAGAGGCGGATGCAGGCAACACACCCATCAGGCTGATAAGCTGCACTCAATTTGCATCAGAGCGTTCGGGGTAAGCATGACAGTGGATCTGGCCAGCATTCTGCTGGGCTTGGTGGCAGGCGCAATACCCTGCCTGGTGTGGGTCATGCAGGTGCAGCGCCGCCAAGGCGCCCGGCAAGCTGAGCAGGCCTTGCTCGAAGAACGCCTCAATGCAGCCCAGCTGGCCCAGGCCGGCCTGCAGGCGCAACTGGACGCCAGTCGCGACGAGGTCAGCGACCTCAGTGAGGCCAACGCCGTCAAGCAGGCCCAGTTGGCCGCCCAAAGCCGTGAGCTGGAGCTGCTGCAGATCGATCGCGACAACGCCCGTGACGCCGCCCACGCCTGGAGCCTTGAGCGCGCCAATCGCGAAGCCGAACTGCGTCGCCTGGAGGCGCAAACCGCGCGCCTGGACGCAGAACTGCGCGAACAGCAGGAAAGCCACCAGCAACGCCTGGAAGACCTGCAGGAGGCCCGTGACACCTTGCGCGCCCAGTTCGCCGACATGGCCACCAAGATCTTCGACGAACGCGAGCAGCGCTTCGCCCAGACCAGCCAGCAGCACCTTGGCCAGTTGCTCGACCCGCTCAAGGAGCGCATCCAGGCCTTCGAAAAACGCGTGGAGGAAAGCTACCAGCAAGAGGCCCGCGAGCGCTTCTCGCTGGGCAAGGAGCTGGAGCGCCTGCAACAGCTCAACCTGCGCCTGTCCGACGAAGCCACCAACCTTACCCAGGCCTTGAAGGGCCAGAAAACCCAAGGCAACTGGGGTGAGCTTATCCTCGAACGTGTGCTGGAACATGCCGGCCTGGAAAAGGGCCGCGAATACCAGACCCAGGTCAGCCTGAAAAGCGCCGACGGCGAGCGTTTCCAGCCGGATGTGCTGATCATGCTGCCCGGCGACAAGCAGGTGGTGGTGGACGCCAAGGTCAGCCTCACGGCGTACCAGCAGTTCGTTGCCGGCAACGACGAAGCTGCGCTCAAGCAGCATGTGCAGTCGCTGCGCAGCCACGTCAAAGGCCTGTCGAGCAAGGACTACAGCCGCCTCGAAGGCCTGCACAGCCTGGATTTCGTGTTGTTGTTCGTGCCCATCGAGGCGGCCTTTTCGGCGGCCCTGCAGGCCGAGCCGAACCTGTTCCAGGAGGCTTTCGACCGGCAGATCGTGATTGTCAGCCCTACCACGTTGCTGGCCACCTTGCGGGTTATCGACAGCCTGTGGAAGCAGGAGCGTCAAGGGCAGAACGCCCGCGAAATTGCCGAGCGGGCCGGCTGGCTCTACGACAAGTTCGTGCTGTTCATCCAGGACCTGGACGAGCTGGGCAGCCGCTTGCAGCAGGTAGACAAGGCTTATGCCGCCGCGCGCAACAAGCTGTGCGAAGGGCGTGGCAACCTGGTCAGCCGCAGCGAGCAGCTTAAGCTACTGGGCGCCCGTGCCAGCAAGAGCTTGCCGGCAGACCTGCTGGAGCGGGCGCTGTCCGATGAGGCGCTGCCCGAGGTAGCGGTTACTGAGCCAGGCTCAGATGGCGATTGAGCAGGGCGCGCAAGGCCGCGGGCTTGACCGGTTTGGCCAGGTAGTCCAGCCCTGATGCATGTACCAGAGCGATGGTTTCCTTGCTGCCGTCGGCGCTGATCACTACACCGGGTACCGGCTCACCCAGCCGTGCTCGAAGCCAGCCCATCAGCCCGGTACCGGTCTCGCCGTCGTCCAGGTGGTAGTCCACCAATGCCAGGTGCGGGCGCATGCCTTTGGCCAGCAGGGCTTCGCATTCGGCCTGGTTGCGCGCGGTCCATACCTGGCAACCCCAGCGGCTCAGCAGGCTGTTCATGCCGATCAGGATGCTGTCTTCGTTGTCCACGCAAAGCACTTGCAGCCCCGCCAGTGGCTGGCCGCCCTGTTGTTCTGCAGGCGCGCTTGGTGCCGCGTTGGCCTGGCGTGCAATCGGTACGCTGACGCGGAACACCGTGCCCTTGCCTGGCCATGAGCGCACTTCCAGCGGATGCCCCAGCACCCGACACAGACCGTCTGCAATGGCCAGGCCCAAGCCTAGCCCCTTCTCGGCACGGGTCTGGTGGCTGTCCAGGCGCTTGAACTCCTGAAAGATCACTTGCAGCTTGTCGTCAGCAATGCCCGGGCCACGGTCCCAGACCTCCAGCCACAGGCGCTCACCCTGTCGGCGCGCGCCTAGCAGGATCGGGCTCTTGCCGTAGCGCAGGGCATTGGTGAGGAAGTTCTGCAGCACCCGGCGTAGCAGTTTCATGTCGCTGTCCACCCTCAGGCGGCTGCCGCGCAGGCGGAACTCCAGGCCCTTCTCGGCCGCCAGCAACTTGAACTCGGCGCCCAGGGTGTCGAACAGCTCGTTGAGGGCGAAGGGTTTGGCATCCGGGGTGATCTTGCCGTTTTCCAGGCGCGAGATGTCCAGCAGGTCGCTGATCAGCTCTTCAGCCGAGCGCAGCGAGCTGTCCATGTGCTGTACCAACTGCCGGGCCTCTTCGTTCATGCCCTCGGCCTGTTGCGACAAGGCGGCAGAGAAAAGCCGTGCAGCGTTCAAAGGTTGCATCAGGTCATGGCTGACGGCGGCCAGGAAGCGGGTCTTGGAGTTGCTCACCGCTTCGGCCTGGCTCTTGGCTTCGGACAGCGCCTGGTTCAACTGCGACAGTTCGTGGGTGCGCTCCGCCACGCGTTGCTCAAGGCGTTCGTTGGCATCGCGCAGGGCCTGCTCGGCCTCGCGGAACGGGGTGATGTCGGTGAAGCTCATGACAAAGCCACCGCCCGGCATCGGGTTGCCGATCAGCTCGATCACCCGGCCATTGGGGAACAGCCGCTCGGAGGAGTGCGCGCGGCCCTGGCGCATCCAGTGCAGCCGCCGCGCCACATGCACCTGTGCCTCGCCGGGGCCGCACAGGCCGCGCTCGGCGTTGTAGCGGATGATGTCGGCAATCGGTCGCCCTACACTGATCAGCCCGTCCGGGTAGTTGAACAGTTCAAGGTAGCGGCGGTTCCAGGCCACCAGGTGCAGGTTCTGGTCGACCACGCTGATGCCTTGGTTGATGTTCTCGATGGCGCCTTGCAGCAGGGCGCGGTTGAACTGCAGCACCTCACTGGCTTCGTCAGCGATGCGCACCACGTCTTCCAGTTGCATGTCACGGCCTTCGATGGCCGCCTTGACCACCGCGCGGGTCGAAGAGGTACCGAGCACCCCGGCCAGCAGGCGCTCGGTGTGCTCGATCCAGTCGCCATCGGCGTTCTGGTTAGGGTTGAAGCCCTTGCCCTGGCGGTAGGCAAAGCGGATGAAGCTCTGCCGTGCGCGCTCTTCCCCGACAAAGCGCGAGGCCAGGGTCAACAGGTCGTCGATCTGCACCGCCAGCAGCGGCTTGCTGCTGGGCCGCGCGCTGGTCTGCTGGCCAATGAACCGGCCGGCCTGCCAGTGCTCGGAAACCCGTGTGCGCGACAGCACCGAGACCCAGGCGAACAGGGTGAAGTTGCCCGCCAGTGACAGCACCACACCTTGGGTCAGTGGACTGATCGGCAGGTTCAGCGGGTTGCCGTGCAGCCACGCCAGGCCAGGGAACAACTGCAACGACCAGCCCAGGCTGTGCGCGGCAATCGGCAGCACCAAGGTGTAGAACCACAGGAAAATGCCAGCGGCCAGGCCGGCGAACACACCGCGACGGTTGGCCTGCTTCCAGTACAGCGCGCCAAGCATGGCCGGGGTGAGCTGGGTCACAGCGGCAAAGGCGATCTGGCCGATGGTCGCCAGGCTGGCGGTGGAACCCAGCAGGCGGTAGCTGACATAGGCCAGCAGCAGGATCACCACGATGGTTACCCGGCGTACCGAAAGCATCCAGTGGCGGAACGCTTCGAAAGGCCGCTCGGCGTTATTGCGGCGCAGCAGCCAGGGCAGCAGCATGTCGTTGGACACCATGGTCGACAGCGCCACGGCCTCGACGATCACCATGCCGGTGGCCGCCGAGGCACCGCCGATGAACGCCAGCAGGGCAAGGCTCGGGTGCGCCTCGGCCAGGGGCAGGCTGATGACGAACGAGTCGGAGATCACCGTGCCGGGCAGCAGCATCTGCCCGGCCAGGGCAATCGGCACCACGAACAGCGCGGCCAGTGCCAGGTACATCGGGAATACCCAGCGCGCCAGGCGCAAGTCCTGCGGTTCGATGTTCTCCACCACGGTAACGTGGAACTGCCGGGGCAGGCAGATGATTGCCATCATCGCCACGGCGGTTTGCACCACCATGGAAGGCCAATTGATGGTTTCTTTCCAATAGTCCTGCAAGTGGATCGACTGGCGGGCCTGGCTGAACAGGTCGTCGAAACCGTCATACAGGTTGAAAACGATGAAGATGCCCACGGCAAGGAACGCCAGCAACTTGATCAGCGATTCGAAGGCAATTGCCAGGACCATGCCGCGGTGGTGCTCGGTCACATCCAGGCTGCGGGTACCGAAGACGATGGCGAACAGCGCCAGTACCAGCGATATCACCAGCGCGGTGTCCTGCACGCGGGTGCCGGTGGCGTCGGCGTTGGCGCCGATCAGCAGGTTCACGCCCAGTACGATGCCCTTGAGCTGCAAGGCGATGTACGGCAGCACGCCGACCAGGCAGATCAGTGCCACCACCACTGCCAGGGTCTGCGACTTGCCGTAGCGCGCGGCAATGAAGTCGGCGATCGAGGTGATGTTCTGCTGCTTGCTGATCAGCACCATCTTCTGCAGCACCCAAGGGGCGAAGATCAGCAGCAGTACCGGGCCCAGGTAGATGGGCAGGAACGCCCAAAGCTGTTCGGCGGCCTGGCCGACCGCGCCGAAGAAGGTCCAGCTGGTGCAGTACACGGCCAGCGACAGGCTGTACACCCAGGCACGCAGCTTTGGCGGCAATGGCGTGCTGCGGCGGTCGCCATAGAAGGCGATGGCGAACATGATGGCCATATAGGCCAGGGCGACCACGGCGATCAGCCCGCTGGACAACGACATGAAGACTCCGAAGCAAAAAGGTAACGCGGTCCCGATCAATCAGTCTGGCACGCAAGTGCCGCTTCGTCAGCGCAGACGATGGTTGTAGGAGCGGGTTCACCCGCGAATGGGCCGGAACAGGCAACATCAACCCCTGCGGGTGCCCAACCAATAGAACACCCCTGCCAGTATCACCGACAACACCAGCAGGTAGAAGACTGCCCCTGGCCACAGGTGTACCAGTGCAAACCCCACCATCACCGGCCCCAGCGCCGCCCCCAGGTTGGACAGGTTCTGCGCGCCGTAATACACCCCGCGCAAGTGCTCCGGTGCGATCAGGTCGATAAACATGTACTCGGCCGGGATCACGATGATTTCGCCCAGCGTGAACACCAGCATCGCCAGGCACCAGGCCAGTACCGAGCCCGCCAGCGCAAAACCCAGCAAGCCGGCGATGAACAGGCCCATGCCGGCCAACAGCCACGGCATCAGGCGCTGGCGGCTGATACGCCGGCCAATCAGGTACTGCAAGGCAATGACCGTCACGGCGTTGGTGGTGACCAGATAGCCGATCAGCCGTGCCGCTTCGGCCGGGTTGCTGGTGACCACCAGGTACTGGGACAGGTAGGCGGTGAACTGGCCGAACACCACCGCGCTCAGCACCCCACCCACGGTAAAGCACACCAGCCGACGATCCCGCGCCAGCCCCAGCGCCACTTGGCCGAAGCCGGCCGCAGGCTTGTCCGGCGCGCTGGCCTGCAGGCTGCGATCACCCAGGCGCCAATAAGCCAGGCACATGGCCAGGCCAAGCAGGGCAGAGGCGAGGAACGGCACATGGTCGTTCAGTTCAAGCATGGCCACGCCCAGCAACGGGCCGGCGGCGTAGCCGACGTTGCTGAGGGTGTACTTGATGGCGAACACCTCGGCCCGCTCATCCACCGGCAGTAACGCGCAGAAGCCTGCCTTGGCGGCGATATCGACCACTGCCAGGGCCAGGTTGATCAACACCAGACAGAAGAAGAACGGCAGTGCCGAACGGCTGGCGACCGCGCCGACGAAGGCCAGGGCGAACAGCAGGGTACTGGCGCTGACCAGCGTGTGGTTGCTCAAGGTGTCGACCAGATGACCACCGTAGAGACTCAACAGGGAGGCAACGATCAGCGCGCCACCGATCAGCAGGCCGATCTGGCTGATCGGCAGCTGGAAATTGTCGGCCAGGTAAACCACCAGGTAGGGCAGGGTGAGGGCGCGGGCGACGGTAAGCGTGAAGGTGGTGGTGAGCAGCAGGCGAACGGTGTGCGGATAGCGTTTTATGGCGGCGAGCATTGCCACGTCCTTGTTGTGCGGGTTTGCCGAGCACAAGCAT
Organism: Pseudomonas sp. GW823-FHT05G12; assembly: GCF_058795575.1. Lineage (NCBI taxonomy): Bacteria > Pseudomonadati > Pseudomonadota > Gammaproteobacteria > Pseudomonadales > Pseudomonadaceae > Pseudomonas > Pseudomonas sp. GW823-FHT05G12. The sequence continues at coordinate 4,658,039 of NZ_CM179501.1, read as the reverse complement.
AAGCCACATGCGGTCCTCCCGACACAAGGCCGTTTCGCCTACCAAAGGGCGACAGGCGGAGGATTGACAGCCCGCCAGGCTCAGGGAATACTCTCGAGAAATTCATATATATGTTTATATAACAAGACGAGAGCGAGACCCATGCACCCATTGACCGGTGATGCTCGACTGCCCCGCTACCAACAACTGCGCGATCACATGGTCGCGCAAATTGCCAACAACCGCTGGCGCCCGGGGGAAGCGATCCCCACCGAGGCAGCCTTGGCCACCGAATTCGACCTGTCGATCGGTACCGTGCGTAAAGCCGTCGATGTCCTGGTGGCCGAAGGCGTGCTGGAGCGCCAGCAGGGCCGCGGCACCTTCATTCGCCGCCCACAGTTCCAGTCGTCGCTGTTCCGCTTCTTCCGTTTCGAGGCCGCCAATGGCGAGCGCATAGTGCCGGAAAGCCGCATTCTCTCCATCGAGTCGCTGCCGGCGCCTTCCGCGGTGGCCGAGGCATTGGGCCTGGCAGGGGAGGCAGAAGTGATCCGCATCATTCGCACACGTCTGCTCGGCGCCCAGCCGGTGCTGGCGGAAGAAATCTGGCTGCCGCGCCAAACCTTCCAGCCGCTGCTGGACGTGGATCTGAACAGCGAGGGCCCGCTGCTGTACCCGATCTACGAAGCGCTGTGCGGTCAGGTGGTCGCCTACGCCGAAGAAACCCTGACCGCCGAAGCGGTTGACGCGGTGCATGGCCGCTTGCTGCAACTGCCGGCCGACAGCCCGGTGGTCGTGATCGAGCGCCTGGCCCGCGACTACGCCGGCAAACCTCTGGAATGGCGCCGCTCGCGCGGCCATGCGCAGCACTTCCGCTACCGCATCGACATTCGTTAAACCGGTCGCTTCACCCCTTTACCTGTCTGCGCCGTGCTACCACGGCGCAGTGGCTTCGCCTGCCCGTCACACCCACGACTAGAAGGATAACAATCATGTTCAGCTGGTATCGCGAGATCACCTCACGGGAACGCAAGACATTCTGGGCCTGTTTCGGCGGCTGGTCGCTCGATGCGCTGGAAGTGCAGATGTTCGGCCTGGCCATCCCCGCGTTGATTGCCGCGTTCTCCCTGACCAAGGGCGATGCCGGCCTGATCAGTGGCCTGACCCTGGTGACCTCGGCAATCGGCGGCTGGCTGGGTGGCACACTGTCCGACCGCTATGGTCGCGTCCGTACCCTGCAATGGATGATTCTCTGGTTTTCGTTCTTCACCTTCCTTTCGGCGTTCGTCACCGGCTTCTACCCGTTGCTGTTCGTCAAGGCCATGCAAGGCTTTGGCATCGGTGGCGAATGGGCAGCCGGCGCTGTGCTGATGGCCGAAACCATCAACCCCAGGTATCGCGGCAAGGTCATGGGCACGGTGCAGAGTGCCTGGGCTGTGGGGTGGGGCCTGGCGGTGGCATTGTTTACGCTGATCTACTCGCTGGTGCCGCAGGAGTTTGCCTGGCGGGTGATGTTCTTCGTCGGTCTGCTGCCGTCGCTGCTGATCATCTGGGTACGCCGCAACGTGCCTGAGCCGGACAGCTTCCAGCGCCTGCAGAAAGAAAAGGCCATCCCTTCCAGCTTCTTGCAGTCGATGGCTGGCATCTTCCGCCCGGAACTGCTGCGTGTGACCCTGCTGGGCGGCTTGCTCGGCCTGGGTGCACACGGTGGCTACCACGCGGTGATGACCTGGTTGCCGACCTTCCTCAAGACAGAGCGCAACCTTTCGGTGCTGAACTCGGGCGGTTACCTGGCGGTGATCATCCTGGCCTTCTGGTGCGGCTGCGTGGTCAGCGGCCTGCTGATCGACCGTATTGGCAGGCGCAAGAACATCCTGCTGTTCGCCCTGTGCTGTGTACTGACCGTGCAGGCCTACGTGTTCTTCCCGCTGACCAATACCCAGATGCTGTTCCTCGGCTTCCCGCTGGGCTTTTTCGCCGCCGGCATCCCGGCCAGCCTGGGCGCGTTTTTCAATGAGCTGTACCCGGCTGACGTGCGCGGCGCCGGGGTGGGCTTTTGCTACAACTTCGGTCGCGTGCTGTCGGCCGTGTTCCCGTTCCTGGTCGGGCACATGAGCGAGTCGATGTCGCTGGGCAGTGCCATCGGCATCGATGCCGGCATCGCCTATGGCGTTGCGGTGATCGCAGCCCTGTGCCTGCCCGAAACCCGTGGCCGCAACCTTGAATCTGCACCTGCGCCGGAAACGGCCGGTGCCGTCGCCAAGTAATCTGAACCTGTTTGTATGAGAACCATGCCCGACGCACCCGCTTTGCACCTGACTGCCATCGACAGCCACGCCCACGTGTTCAGCCGTGGGCTGAACCTGGCCAGCCAGCGGCGTTATGCGCCCAGCTACGATGCCCCGCTGGGCGACTACCTGGGCCAACTGCGGGCCCATGGTTTCAGCCATGGCGTACTGGTCCAGCCCAGCTTCCTGGGTACCGACAACCGCTACCTGCTCAGCGCCTTGCAGACCGTGCCAGGGCAACTGCGCGGGGTGGTGATGCTGGAGCGGGATGTCGAGCGGGCGACCTTGACGGAAATGGCCCGGTTGGGAGTCAGGGGGGTACGCCTCAACCTCATGGGGCAAGACATGCCTGACCTGACCGGCGCGCAGTGGCGGCCCCTGCTGGAGCGCATCGGCGAGCAGGGTTGGCACGTGGAACTGCACCGTCAGGTGGCGGACATTCCAGTGCTGGTGCGGGCATTGCAGCCCTATGGGCTGGACATCGTGATTGACCATTTCGGCCGGCCAGATGCCCGCCTTGGCCTGGGCCAGCCGGGGTTTGCCGAACTGCTGACCCTGAGCGGTCGGGGCAAGGTGTGGGTGAAGGTGTCCGGCATCTACAGGCTGCAGGGCTCGCCGGAGGAGAACCTGGCATTCGCCCGTCAGGCGCTGTGCGCGCTGGAAGCCCATTACGGCGCAGAGCGGTTGATGTGGGGCAGTGACTGGCCGCATACCCAGCATGAGTCGGAGGTCAGTTTCGGCACCGCTGTCGAACAGTTCGAGGCCTTGGGTTGTTCAGCGCCGTTGCGCCAGGCACTGTTGCTGGATACCGCGCGGGCGTTGTTTGGCTTCGAGTGACCTAGCGCCAGTGCTGCAACTGCCAGCAGGTCCTTGAACGCAAGCTTGTGTGGTCATGCCTGAGCCGGTGCTTGCCAGCCAGCGCATTTCCCATGCAGATTTGTGGCCCGGCGCGCTTGGCGAGCCTCCAATTGAAAAGCCCTCAGGACCAAGGACGATGAGTCACTCTTCGCAATTCACCTTGCTCGGCAAGCGGCGTTTCCTGCCGTTTTTCATCACTCAGTCGCTGGGTGCCTTCAACGACAACCTGTTCAAGCAGTCGCTGATCCTGGCGATTTTGTTCAAGCTCAGCCTGGGCGATGGTGACCGATCGATCTGGGTCAACTTGTGTGCCTTGCTGTTCATCCTGCCGTTTTTTCTGTTTTCGGCGCTGGGCGGGCAGTTTGGCGAGAAGTTCGCCAAGGATGCGCTGATCCGGGCAATCAAACTGGCCGAAATCGTGATCATGGCGATTGGTGCGCTGGGCTTTGTCACCAACCATCTGGCGCTGATGCTGGTGGCGCTGTTCGGTATGGGGACGCACTCGGCGCTGTTCGGCCCGGTGAAGTATTCGATCCTGCCGCAGGCCCTGCGCGAGGAAGAGCTGGTGGGCGGTAACGGGCTGGTGGAAACCGGCACCTTCCTCGCCATCCTCGCCGGCACCATCGGCGCGGGCATGATGATGTCGGCCGACAGCTACGCAACGGTGGTAGCCGGTGGCGTGGTCGGCACGGCGGTACTCGGCTACCTCGCCAGCCGCTGGATCCCTCGGGCGGCTGCCGCCTCGCCGCAAATGCCGCTGGACTGGAACATCTTCAAGCAGTCGTGGGTGATCTTGCGCATGGGCCTGGGCCAGCCGCCGGCGGTGTCGCGTTCGATCGTCGGCAACTCGTGGTTCTGGTTTGTCGGCGCCATCTACCTCACGCAGATTCCGGCCTATGCCAAGGATTGGCTGCACGGTGATGGCACGGTAGTGACCCTGGTGCTGACCCTGTTCTCGGTGGGCATTGCCCTGGGCTCGCTGCTGTGTGAGCGGCTCAGTGGACGCAAGGTGGAAATCGGCCTGGTGCCGTTCGGCTCGTTCGGCCTGACCCTGTTCGGCCTGCTGTGGTGGTGGCACTCCGGTGATGTACCGGCTGCAGCAGCGCCGCACGACTGGCTGGCACTGCTGGGCATGAGCCAGGCCTGGTGGATCTTGCTGTCGATCATTGGCCTGGGTGTGTTCGGCGGCTTCTACATCGTGCCGCTGTATGCGTTGATCCAGGCCCGCACGGCCGAGGACGAGCGCGCCAGGGTGATCGCGGCCAACAACATCCTCAATGCCTTGTTCATGGTGGTGTCGGCGGTGCTCACCATCATCCTGCTAGGCGTGGCCAAGCTGAGCATCCCGCAGCTTTTCCTGGTGGTGTCGCTGCTCAATATCGCGGTCAACACCTATATCTTCAGGATCGTGCCTGAGTTCACCATGCGTTTCCTGATCTGGCTGCTCAGCCATTCGATGTACCGCGTGCAGCACCGAGACCTTGAGCGCATCCCCGACGAAGGTGCAGCGTTGCTGGTGTGCAACCACGTATCGTTCGTCGATGCGTTGCTGCTGGGCGGGGCCATACGCCGGCCGATCCGCTTTGTCATGTACTACAAGATCTACAACCTGCCGGTGCTCAACTTCGTGTTTCGCACTGCCGGTGCCATCCCGATTGCCGGGCGTAACGAAGACCAGGCGACGTACGAGCGGGCCTTCGCGCGCATTGCCGAATACCTGGCGGATGGTGAACTGGTGTGCATCTTCCCGGAAGGCAAGCTGACGGGCGATGGCGAAATCGATGTCTTCAAGGGTGGGGTCAGCCGCATTCTCGAAGAAACGCCGGTACCGGTGATTCCGCTGGCCTTGCAGGGGTTGTGGGGTAGCTTCTTCAGCCGTGACCCGGCCAAGGGCTTCTTCAAGCGCCTGTGGTCGCGGGTGACCATCGTGGCAGGCGCCGCCATCCCGGTGGAGGCGGCGCAGCCCGAGGTGTTGCGCGAACAGGTCAGCCGCCTGCGCGGCCCTCTGCGATAGGGGTTAGCTGGCGCTGACTTTCAGGCCGACAAGGCCGCAGACGATCAGCGCCACACTGACCAGCCGCACCAGGGCCATGGACTCGCCGAACAGAATGATCCCGGCGATGACCGTACCGACTGCGCCTACGCCGGTCCAGATGGCATAGGCGGTGCCCAGCGGCAACTCCTTCATGGCCAGGCCCAGCAGGCCCAGGCTGATGACCATGGCGCCGACGGTAAGGACAGTGGGTAGCGGTCGAGTGAAACCGTCGGTGTATTTGAGGCCGACGGCCCAGCCAACCTCGAACAGGCCGGCGAAAAACAGGATGATCCAGGACATGAGTGTGTCTCCATCGTTTGAATGATGGGGCCGTCCCCGGAGTGGTCACGCGGTGCGTCGTGAGGTCGTCCTCACAGTGGGCACCATGGTGCCTGTCTGCGGCCTTCCGGGCAAGTCAACGCCTGCTGGCCAATTTCCACCCGTCGTTCACCGTTGCCGCCGCTACCGTATTCGCGGGTAAACCCGCTCCTACACCTGATCGGGGGGGCACACATTGGTGATTGGGCGCAGGGCGTCGTAGGCGCGGGTTTACCCGCGAAGAGGCCGGTGCTGGCAGAAACGCTTCAAGCCAGCACCGCAACTCATACCCGTCAGACCCCTTGCGGGATCTCTTCCCCACCCAGCGCCTCGAACAGCACCGGCAGGAATTCGGCAAAGGTCATCATCATCAACTGGAAGCTGGCATCGAACTGCTGCGCAGCCTCATCGCCACCGTCCTGCTCGGCCTGCTCCTGCAGCAGTTCTTCGAACTTCAGGCGCTTGATGACCATCTTGTCGTCGAGGATGAACGACAGCTTGTCTTGCCAGGCCAGGGCCAGCTGGGTCACCACTTTGCCGGTGCTCAGGTGCAGCTGGATCTCTTCGCCAGTCAGGTCCTGGCGCTTGCAGCGTACGATACCGCCATCTTCGGCGGTGTCGCGCAGCTCGCACTCGTCCAGCACATAGAAGCCTTCGGCGGCTTGCTGCGACTTGACCCAGTCGGTCATGGTGGCCACTGGCGCAATCTTCACCGTGGCCGGGCGCACGGGCAGCGAGCCCATCACTTCACGCAGGGTCGACAGCAGGTCTTCGGCGCGCTTGGCGCTGGCCGAGTTGACCAGGATCACGCCCAGGCGCGGGGCAATGGCAGCGAAGATCAGCGAGCGGCGGATGAACGCACGCGGCAGGAACGCCTGGATGATTTCGTCCTTGATCTGGTCGCGTTCCTTTTTATAGACCTTGCGCATTTGCTCGGTCTCGATCTCTTCGACCTTTTCCTTGACCGCGTCGTTGACCACGCTGCTCGGCAGGATGCGTTCTTCCTTGCGCGCGGCAATCAGCAGGTACTCGCCGCTGACATGCACCAGGGGAGCGTCTTCGCCTTTGCCGAACGGCGCGACGAAACCATAAGTGGTCAGCTCCTGGCTGGCGCAGGGGCGGGCCGGCTTGCTGGCCAGGGCGGCTTCCAGCGCTTCAGGCTCGAACGGAACTTCCTGGGTCAGGCGGTAGGTCAGCAGGTTCTTGAACCACATGAGGGGCAATCTCTCCTTAATGCATAAGGCGGGCATTATTCTCCGAGCGGTGAATTGAGGCCAGCCCTGTCAGAGGGCCAGCAGTGGCTTATGCATGAAAGAATCGCCCGACAACGCTAGGTCTTTGAAAGGCCTGAGGTTTTTTTTGCAAAAAGTTTAAAAAGTGCTTGCCAGGGTGTGGGGCGCTCCGTAGAATGCGCGCCACACCGAGACGAAGGGTGATTAGCTCAGCCGGGAGAGCATCTGCCTTACAAGCAGAGGGTCGGCGGTTCGATCCCGTCATCACCCACCACTCGATGTATAGCGCAGCGGTAGTTCAGTCGGTTAGAATACCGGCCTGTCACGCCGGGGGTCGCGGGTTCGAGTCCCGTCCGCTGCGCCATATTCCACTTCCAGGGCCCACTGAACACCCGGAAGTAACAAAGAAAGCGACCTTAGGGTCGCTTTTTTTGTGCCTGATTTTTGGTGTTTGACCGAAGTGTGAAAAAACTTCGATAAGTGCTTGCCAGAGCGCCAAGTCGCCCGTAGAATGCGCGCCACACCGAGAGACATGGGTGATTAGCTCAGCCGGGAGAGCATCTGCCTTACAAGCAGAGGGTCGGCGGTTCGATCCCGTCATCACCCACCACTCGATGTATAGCGCAGCGGTAGTTCAGTCGGTTAGAATACCGGCCTGTCACGCCGGGGGTCGCGGGTTCGAGTCCCGTCCGCTGCGCCATATTCCACTTCCAGGGCCCACTGAACACCCGGAAGTAAAAAAGAAAGCGACCTTAGGGTCGCTTTTTTTATTTCTGCATCATGCGATCGTCTCCGCCCCTCTGCAACAAGGGGCTAGCTGCGCCACTCTTCTTCCCGCAGCGTCAGCACCTCAAACCCGTCCTCGGTCCCCGGCCGTGCCTTGAGCGTATCGACGATGAACGCCTCGGCGCGGTCGTTGATCTGCATCGTGGTCACATCGGGGCGGATGAAGCTGTCGAGTTTGGCAAACACCTGGGTCAGCAACTGACCGGCGCGGCGCGTCAGTCGAGTTGGGCGGGGGGCTTGAGGATCACCTGGGACATGGGGGGAGGGCAGTTGCTCATGCTGGAAATTGCCCCAGCAAAGCGCCTGGGAGCGTGAGGTTGCCACCGCATGGTGCGTAACCTGTGCAGGCCTCTTCGCGGGCACGCCCGCTCCTACAGGTACTGCGCCGCCCTCAGGCCTTGCGATATCCCTGTGGGAGCGGGCATGCCCGCGAAAGGGCCGGTATAGCTGGCCCATAAATTGCTGATCTACTCTCACCCCGGGCTGTCAACGTCGACAGCCCTCACCACTTCACGACAAAGGCGCCGTGTTGCCCCGCTTGCATCAGCATGCAGGGCAGCCGGCGCCTTTTTGCGTTTTCCACAGGAGCCCGCCCATGGCCAACAGCGAAGTACGCAGCGTCTGCCCCTACTGCGGCGTGGGCTGCGGCATCGTCATGAGCGTTGCCGATGGCAAGGTCGGCAAGATCAGCGGCGACAAGCTGCACCCGAGCAACTTTGGCCGCCTATGCACCAAAGGCCTCACCGCACACCAGCCACTGAGTGCCAGCGGGCGCATGGCCGACGCCTACCTGCGCCAGCAACGCAGCCAGCCGCCAGTGCGCACCAGCATGGACCTAGCCATCGCTGCCACTGCCGAGCGTCTGCGCAGCATCATCGACCAGCACGGCCCGGATGCCGTGGCGCTGTACGTGTCCGGGCAAATGTCGCTGGAGGCTCAGTACCTGGCCAACAAGTTGGCCAAGGGCTTTATCCGTACGCGCCACATCGAGTCCAACTCGCGCCTGTGCATGGCCAGCGCCAGCAGTGGCTACAAGCTGTCGCTTGGCGCCGATGGCCCACCTGGCAGTTACCAGGACTTCGAGCACGCCGACGTATTTCTGGTGATCGGCGCCAACATGGCCGACTGCCACCCGATCTTGTTCCTGCGCCTGCTTGATCGGGTCAAGGCCGGTGCGAAGCTGATCGTCGTCGACCCACGGCGCAGCGCCACCGCCGACAAGGCCGACCTGTTTCTGCAGGTGCGCCCCGGCAGTGACATGGCCTTGCTCAACGGCCTTTTGCACCTGCTGCATCGCAACGGCCACACCAACCCCGATTTCATCGCCCGCCACACTGAAGGCTGGGACGAACTGCCGGCCTTCCTCGACGACTATACCCCCGAGCGCGTCGCCGCCATCACCGGGCTGGCCGAGGCCGATATCATCAAGGCCGCCGAATGGATCGGCAGCGCCAACAACTGGATGAGCTGCTGGACCATGGGCTTGAACCAGAGCATACACGGCACCTGGCACAGCAACGCCATCTGTAACCTGCACTTGGCCACGGGTGCCATCTGCCGCTCCGGTAGCGGCCCGTTCTCGCTGACCGGCCAGCCCAATGCCATGGGCGGCCGCGACATGGGCTACATGGGCCCCGGCTTGCCAGGCCAGCGCTCAGCGTTGGTGGAAGATGACCGCGCGTTCGTCGAACGGCAGTGGCAACTGCCACCCGGCAGCCTGCGCAGCGAGGGCGGCGAGGGTACGGTGGCGCTGTTCGGGCAGATGAAAGCCGGTGAAGTGAAAGCCTGCTGGGTCATCTGCAGCAACCCGGTAGCCAGTGTCGCCAACCGCCAGCAAGTGATCGACGGCCTGCGCAAGGCCGAACTGGTCATTACCCAGGACGCCTTCCTCGACACCGAAACCAACCGCTACGCCGACATCCTGCTGCCGGCCGCGCTGTGGGCCGAAGGCGAGGGTGTGATGATCAACAGCGAGCGCAACCTGACCCTGATGCCACGCGCTGTCGAGCCCCCCGGGCAAAGTCTGCCGGACTGGCAGATCATTGCCCGCGTAGCGTGCGCCATGGGCTATGCCGACGCCTTCGACTACCCCAATGCCGAAGCGGTGTATGAGGAAATACGCCGCTTCCACAACCCTGTTACCGGTTATGACCTGCGCGGTATCGGCTATGCCGAATTGCGTACGCAGCCGCGCCAGTGGCCCTGTGCACCGGGAAGCGAACAGCATCGCAGCCCGCTGCGCTACCTCAACGACGGCAGCAGCCAGGCGCTACTGCTCGATGCCCGGGGTAGGCGGCCGGCACTGGCCTTCCCCACCGCCAGCGGCAAGGCGCGCTTCTTTGCCCGGCCCTGGTTGCCGGCAGCGGAAGTGCCGGACGATGACTACCCCATGGTGCTGAATACTGGGCGTGTGCAGCACCAGTGGCACACGTTGACCAAGACCGGCAAGGTGCCGGCGCTGAACAAACTGGAGCCCGGCCCCTACCTTGAGATTCACCCCGAGGATGCCGCCCGGCTGGGTGTCGCTGAAAAGGACCTGGTGGCCGTTCGCTCGCGCCGGGGGCAGGCCGTGTTGCCGGCGCGCATCAGTGACCGGGTCATGCCGGGCAACTGCTTTGCGCCGTTTCACTGGAACGACCTGATCGGCGAGCAATTGGCGATCAATGCCGCGACCTGCGATGCGGTCGACCCGCTGTCGCTGCAGCCTGCCTTCAAACACTGTGCCGTAGCCCTGGAGCGGGTCGCAGGCGAGCGCATCGACGCCCTTGATCTGAACACTGCCACTGTAGAGCCTGTCCGCATGCCGACCGCCACCCTGTCCCGTCTGCTTGGCCTGCACACTTTGCCGGTTCCGGTGCTGGCCGAAGAAGAGCGTCATTACCTGCAAGGTTTCCTGCTGGGCCTGGACCAGGCCCGCGCCGAGGGCGTACCCCGCCTGCCGGCCAGTGCGCCGCTGGCTGCCAGCCGTCGTTTGTTTGTCGACGGCTTGCTGGCCGGGCTGTTCGCCCAGCCTGCAACTGCACCCATCGCGGCACAGGCCGCGCCATGGCATCAGGTGCTGTGGGCCTCGCAGACCGGCAATGGTGAGCAGCTGGCGGAACGCTGTGCCGCGCGCCTGCGCGGTGCCGGTCTGAACGTGCAACTCAGCTGCCTGGAGGCGGTCAGCCCAAGCCAGCTGCAGGGTGCTGCCAGTGTGGTGTTGATCGCCAGCACCTTTGGCGATGGCGACGCGCCCGACAGCGGCGCGGCCTTCTGGCAGGCTTTGCAGGGCGAGGAGGGCGCTCACTGCGCCGGGCTGCCCTATGCCGTACTGGCCCTGGGCGACTCCAGTTACGACCAGTTCTGCGGTTTTGGCCGCAAGCTCGACCAGCGCCTGGCCGAGCTGGGAGGGCATCGCCTGCTGCCGCGGGTGGACTGCGAGCCAGACTTCGACGAAGCCTTTACCGGCTGGCTCGAAGCGTTATTGCCTGCACTGGGCACTGCCACAGCGCCGCCTCCGGCGAGTGAACCTGCACCCGTATCGACCTTCAGCAAGCAGCAACCCTGGATGGCCACCGTACTGGAAAACCGCCTGCTCAATGGCCCCGGCGCCAGCAAGGAAACCCGTCAGCTGGTCTTCGATCTGGGCGGCAGCGGCTTCAGTTACGCTGCCGGCGATGCCCTGGGCGTATGGCCGCGCAACTGCCCGGCCCTGGTAGAAGAGCTGCTGACACTGATGCAGCTCGATGGCCAGGCTATGGTCGAGCTTAAAGGTCATAGCGCCATGCCATTGGCCGAAGCCCTGCAAACACACCTGGAAATTGCCAAGGTCACTGCGCAACAACTGCAGGCATTTGCCAGCAACGCGCCTGACCTGCAGCGCTTGCTGCAGCCTGAATGCAAGGCCGAGCTGCAAGATTGGCTGTGGGGCCGGCAGTTGGTCGATGTGCTGCGCGCCTTCCCCCAGCAGTTGTCGCTGGCCAGCTGGCTGGAATTGCTCAAGCCATTGCAGCCGCGGCTCTATTCGATCAGCTCCAGCCCGCTGGCGCACCCAGGCCAGGTGCATCTGACGGTATCGACGGTGCGTTATGGCGAACGTAAAGGCGTGTGCTCAAGCTTTCTTGCCGACCGTGCGCAGGTGCAAAAGGTGGCGATCTTCCCGCAGGTGTCGAAGCACTTTCGCTTGCCCGAGGACGACAGCGTGCCGGTGATCATGGTGGGCCCTGGTACCGGCATTGCACCGTTCCGTGCGTTCCTCGAGGAGCGAGAGGCACGGGGCGCAAAAGGCGACAACTGGCTGTTCTTCGGCGAGCAGTATGCAGCGACCGATTTCTATTACCAGGAGCAGTTGCAGGCCTGGCAAGCGGCGGGGCATCTGCGGCTGGACACGGCGTTCTCGCGGGACCAGGTCGAGAAGATCTATGTGCAGCAGCGCATGCTCGAGCAGGGTGCGCTGTTGTGGCAATGGCTGGAGGCGGGGGCGTATTTCTATGTGTGTGGCGATGCGCAGCGCATGGCCAGGGATGTGGATGCGGCGTTGCGGGTGATCGTCGCCGAGCATGGCCGGATGGATGCGGCGGCGGCTGCGGCTTATGTCGAAGGCTTGAGCAAGGCCAGGCGTTATCGGCGCGATGTGTACTGAAGTGCTCCAAGATGGGGTGTTGTGCACCTTGAATGTGCATTGGCTGGGCGGGCCCAGCGCAAGTGTAGGAGCGGGTTTACCCGCGAAGAGGCCGACACAGGCAACCCACGCAACCCAGGCAACCCAATTGGCACGCTCCCTGCTTAACCTCGGATACAACAAAGCCCACTGATCAACGGCGATCAACCGGGCCCCCTACCGTGATGAATACAGGCAAAGGCGCCTGGAGCTTCGGCTCCAGGCGCTTTTTTTTTGATCGAGGATCGGCTTATGAAGGCAACAGCGAGCAGCGGGCAACGAGAGCGACTGGTCATCGTCGGCAACGGCATGGTCGGCCACCATTGCGTCGAACAACTGGTCAGTCGCGGCGCCCTGCAGCGCTTCGAGGTGCGGGTATTCGGCGAAGAGCGCCAACGCGCGTATGACCGCGTGCACCTGTCCGAATACTTCGGCGGCAGCTGTGCCGAAACCCTGGCCCTGTGTGAGCACGATTTCTACGAGGCCAATGGCGTGCACCTGCACCTGGGTGAGGCCGTGCTGGAGATCGACCGCGAGCGCCGCGAAGTCGTCACTGCCGAAAGTCGCTATGGCTACGACCAACTGGTGCTGGCCACCGGCTCCTATCCCTTCGTGCCGCCGATCGAAGGCTCCAGCGGCAATGCCCGTCTGGTCTACCGCACCCTGGACGACCTCGATGGCATTCGTGCTGCCGCAGCCGGTGCCCGCCGAGGGGTGGTGGTCGGCGGTGGCCTGCTTGGCCTGGAAGCGGCCAACGCCCTCAAGTCGCTGGGGCTGGAAGCCCACGTGGTGGAATTCGCCCCACGGCTGATGCCGGTACAGCTGGACGGCGAGGGCGGTGCCGCGTTGAAGGCGCAGATCGAAGCACTGGGTGTGGGGGTGCACCTGTCACGCGCCACCCAGTCGGTCAGTGCCGGTGAAACCTACCGCTACCGCATGAACTTCGACGGCGGTGAGCACCTGGAAACCGACCTGATCGTGTTCTCCGCCGGTATCCGCCCACAGGATGCACTGGGCCGGGGTTGCGGCCTGGACATCGCCGCGCGCGGTGGCGTGGTCATCGACAACCACTGCCGCAGCAGCGACCCACGCATCTTCGCCATCGGCGAGTGCGCCTCGTGGAACGGCAGCGTGTTCGGCCTGGTCGCCCCGGGCTACAGCATGGCGCGCAACCTGGCCGGGCTGCTGATGGGCGAGGCGGCAGTGGCGTTTACCGGCGCCGATATGTCGACCAAGCTCAAGCTGCTGGGTGTGGATGTCGGTTCGATCGGCGATGCCCACGGTGCCACGCCGGGCGCGCGCAGCTATCGCTTCATCGATGAAGCCAACAGCGCTTACCGCCGTTTGGTGGTGGATGCCAGCGGCAAGCACGTGCTCGGCGCGGTGCTGGTCGGCGACAACAGCTATTACGACACCCTGTTGCAGTACGCCCAGAACGGCATCGCCCTGCCGGCCGACCCGGCAGCGCTGATCTTGCCGCAAGGCGGTGGTGCGCCGGCCCTGGGCGCCGATGCGCTGCCCGACAGTGCGACCATCTGCTCCTGCCACAACGTCAGCAAGGGTGCGGTGTGCGCCGCGATCGACAGTGGCTGCAGTGACCTCGCTGCGGTCAAGGGCTGCACCAAGGCCGCGACCGGCTGCGGTGGTTGCGCGGCCCTGCTCAAGCAAGTCTTCGAGCACGAGCTGACGGCCCGCGGTGTGGCGGTGGACAAGAGCCTGTGCGAGCACTTTGCCTACACCCGGCAGGAGCTGTACGGGTTGGTGCGGGTGGAGGGTATCCGCACCTTCAGCGAACTGCTCGAACGCCATGGCAAGGGCCATCTGGGTTGTGACATCTGCAAGCCGGCGGTGGGCAACATTCTCGCCTCGTGCTGGAACCAGCCGATCATGGACCCGGCGTTGGTGCCGCTGCAGGACACCAACGACACCTTCATGGCCAACATGCAGAAAAACGGCACCTATTCGGTGGTGCCGCGCATTCCCGGTGGTGAAATAACCCCCGACAAACTCATCGTCATCGGCCAGGTGGCCAAGAAATACGACCTGTACACCAAGATCACCGGTGGCCAGCGCATCGACCTGTTCGGCGCCCAGTTGCACGAGCTGCCGCTGATCTGGGGCGAACTGATCGAGGCCGGTTTCGAAACCGGCCACGCCTACGGCAAGTCGACCCGCACGGTGAAGTCGTGCGTGGGCAGCACCTGGTGCCGTTACGGCGTGCAGGACAGTGTCGCCATGGCCCTGCGCCTGGAAGATCGCTACAAGGGCCTGCGCAGCCCCCACAAGCTCAAGTTCGCGGTATCGGGTTGCACCCGTGAATGCGCCGAGGCGCAGAGCAAGGATATCGGCGTTATCGCCACCGACAAGGGCTGGAACCTGTACGTGTGCGGCAACGGCGGCATGCGCCCGCGGCATGCCGAGTTGTTCGCCACCGACCTGGACGACGAAACCCTGGTACGCCTGATCGACCGCGTGCTGATGTTCTACATCCGCACGGCCGACAAGCTGCAGCGCACCTCAGTGTGGCGTGAAAACCTGGAAGGCGGGCTGGACTACCTGAAGCAGGTGATCATCGACGACAGCCTGGGCCTGGCCAACGAGCTGGAAGCGCAGATGCAGCATGTGGTCGACCAGTATGAATGCGAATGGGCCAATGCCCTCAACGACCCCGAGAAGCTCAAGCGCTTCCGTACCTTCGTCAACGACCGACGCGCCGACCCGGACGTGCACTTCGTGCGCGAACGCGAACAACGCCGGCCCGCTGCACCGCTGCACCTGATCCCAACTGTCGAGGAGGCTGTCTGATGAACCTGGCCAATGTTGCTGTGAACACGCAAGAAAACTGGCAGACGGTGTGCCAGGCGCAAGACCTGGTGGCCGATTCCGGGGTCGTGGTTTGGCTCGATGGGGCCCAGGTGGCGTTGTTCTACCTGCCGGGGCAGGCGCAGCCGTTATACGCGGTGGACAACCGTGACCCGCGCTCCGGCGCCAATATCATCGGCCGTGGGCTGGTGGGCAGTGTGCAGGGCGAGCTGGTGGTGGCGGCGCCGTTGTACAAGCAGCATTTCAGCCTGCTGAGTGGGGAGTGCCTGGAGGATGCCGGGCAGAGGTTGCGGGTGTGGCCGGTGCGGTTGAAGGGGGAGGCGGTGGAGCTGGCGGTGGCCTGATACCCCTTTGCTGCCTGTGCCGGCCTCTTCGCGGGCAAGCCCGCTCCTACGGAATCTGCACCGCCTTCAAATACGGCGCTGCACCTGTGGGAGCGGGCTTGCCCGCGAAGAGGCCAGCACAAGCCGACTAGATAACCAACCCCTGCGGCGTGCGCCCGGCAAACACATCCACCAGGCTGGCCACCACCATCTCGCCCATGCGCGTGCGTGTCTGTACCGTGGCACTGGCGCGATGGGGTTGCAGGACTACATCTTCACGCTCGAACAACGCCTCGGGCGCTCGCGGTTCATCGGCAAACACGTCCAGCGCCGCGCCAGCGATCTCGCCAGCCTGCAGCGCGGCGATCAACGCAGGCTCATCTACCAGCTTGCCGCGTGCGATGTTGATCAGGTACCCCTCGCTGCCCAACGCCCGCAGCACGTCGCGATTGATCAGCGCCTCGCCCTTGTCAGCCGCCGCCGCGAGGATCAGCGCATCGCTGTCCTTGGCCAACTGCAGCAGATCTGCCTCGAACCCGTAGGGCACATCCAGCGCCTGTAGATCGGTGTAGCGGATCGGGCAACCGAAGGCTGCCGCCCGCTGTGCTACCGCCCGACCGACCCGGCCCATGCCGACGATGCCCACGCGCATGCCCGACACCTGCCGGGCCAGTGGCAGCGGTGCCAGGGGCGTGGTGCTGGTGGCCCAACGGCCGGCGCGAACGAAGCGGTCACCGGTGCAGATACCCCGGCACAAGCCGATCAGCAGGCCGATGGCAAGATCGGCGACGTCCTCGGTGAGCGCACCGATGGTCGCCGTCACCTGGATGCCGCGATCGCGGGCATAGGCCAGGTCTACCGCGTCGGTGCCGACGCCATTGACGGCGATCACTTCGAGGTTGGGCAGGCGCGCCATCAGCGCCTGGCTGATGCCGGTGTGGCCGCCGGTGATCACGCCGCGAATATTGCCAGCATGCTGGCTGACGTAGGCCTCCTTGTCGGCCTGTTCGTAGTAGCGGTGTACGGTGAACAGCTGTTCCAGGCGCTCACGGATCTGCGGGATCAGGATAGGGCTCAGTTGCAGGACTTCTGGTTTCATCGGTCACTCCATCATAAACAGGGATCAGCCACGGCCAACGAATGGCATGTTGCTGGCCATCACGGTCATGTTCAGTACGTTGGCGTCGAGCGGCAGCGCTGCGATGTAGCGCACCGCATCGGCCACATGGCGCACGTCGAGCATCGGCTCGGCGGCGATCTCGCCATTGGCCTGGCGCACCCCCCGGGTCATGCGCTCGGACAACTCGGTCAGGGCGTTGCCGATGTCCACCTGGCTGCACACGATGTTGTAAGGCCGACCATCCAGCGCCAGCGCCTTGGTCAGGCCCAGTACCGCATGCTTGCTGGCGGTGTAAGGTGCGGTGAACGGGCGTGGGGTGTGCGCCGAGATCGAGCCGTTGTTGATGATCCGCCCGCCTTGCGGCTGCTGGCGGCGCATCAGGCCGAAGGCGGCGCGGGCGCACAGGAATACACCATCGACGTTGGTGGCGATGACGTTGCGCCAGTTCTCCAGCGGCAGCTCGTCGACGGGTACAGCGGGGGCGTTGATGCCGGCATTGTTGAACATCACGTCGAGGCGGCCATGCACCTCCTCGATGGTGGCGAACAACTGCGCAACGCTTTGCTCATCGCGCACGTCAGTGGGAACGGCCAAGGCCTCACCGCCCGCTGCTTGCGCTTGCTCGACGACGGCTTGTAGCGGTTCGGCGCGGCGCCCGGCGAGGACCAGGCTGAAGTTGTCCTCGAGCAGGGCGAGGGCGACGGCACGGCCGATGCCACTGCCAGCACCGGTGACCAGCGCGACTTTCTTGTTTTGGCTCATCGATAGGCTCCAACAGGTTTAGGCGGCGTTGGCGGTATGCCCGGCAGGGCGAGGACCGACGTGCAGGTGCAGCTCGCCAATACCGTCGATCCCGGCGTGTATCGTGTCGCCCGGGTTCAGCGGGGCCACGCCGGGCGGGCTGCCGGTCATGATCAGGTCGCCCGGGCGCAGTGGCAGTTGGCGAGACAGCCTGCTGATCACTTCGGCCAATGCCCAGGTCTGCTGGCTGAGGTGTGCCCGTTGGCGCTCCTGGCCATTGACCTGCAGCCATAGGGACGCATCCAGCGGCCAGTCGCATTCGCTGGCGGGGACGATGGCGGTCATCGGTGCCGAAGCCTCGAACACCTTGGCGCCTTCCCACGGCAGGCCCTCGGCCTTGGCCTTGCGCTGGTGATCGCGACGGGTCATGTCCAGACCGGCGGCAAAGCCGAACACGTGCTCCAGGGCATGCTCGCTGGCGATGTTGGCGCCGCCTTTGGCGATGGCCGCGACCAGCTCGATTTCATGGCAGAACTCGTCGGTCTGCGGCGGGAAGGGCAGTTCGCCCAGTGCCTCGACCACGTTGCTTGCCGGTTTCATGAAAAACACAGGCTCCTGCGGCGCCGCGCCGTAGGATTCCGGCCACGGGTAGTTGCGGCCGAGGCAGAACACCCGGCCGACCGGGAAGCGCGCATCGCTGCCGCGGATCGGCAGGCTGACGATGGCCGGCGGGTTGAACAGGTAGGTCATGGGTGGATCCTCCGTACTGGAGTGGACAGCGTATCCAGCGGCTGGCCGGCAAAGTTGGACGAAAACGGGGTTGGGTTGGACTATCCAAGGCACCTGTACCGGCCCTTTCGCGGCTAAAGCCGCTCCTACAGGGCTAGCGTCAAACCCAAGGCCAATACCGTCCCCCCGTAGGAGCGGCTTTAGCCGCGAAGAGGCCGGTACCGTCAATACACGCCTTGGCTCAGCCCGCAGTCTTCAGCTCGATGCGATAAAGCTTCCCAAGCAGCAGCGAGTAAGACAGTGTGCCCATCAACGCCACCCCACCGATGAACCAGAACGCCATGGCGAACGAGCCACTGGCGTGCACGATCGCGCCGATCACGATCGGTGTGACGATGCCACCGATGTTCGCCGCCAAACTTGTAATGCCGCCGGTCAGGCCGATCAGCTCTTTTGGCGCCACTTCCGACACGGCAGCCCACGACGACGAGGCGATGCCCTGGGCGAAGAACGCCAGGGTCAGCACGGCGATGCACAGCACATTGGAGTCGGTGAAGTTCACCAGCACGATCGACATCCCCAGCATCGAGCCCACCACCAGCGGCAGCTTGCGGGCGAACGACAGCGAGTAGCCCTTGCGGATCAGCAGGTCGGAGACGATGCCCGCCAGGAGGATGCCGACCGTGGCACCAATGAACGGCATGACCGCGAAGATGCCGACCTTGATCAGCGTCAGCTGGCGTTCTTCGATCAGGTAGGTGGGGAACCAGGTGAGGAAGAAGTACAGCGCCGAAGTGCTGGCGAACTTGCCCAGGCAGATCGCCCAGATCTGGCGATAGCGGAACAGTTCGGCAACCTGGCGCCAGTCGAAGCGGGTACGTTGCTGGCTGCTCTTCACCAGGCCACCGCCGTTCTCGATGTAGGCCAGTTCCTCCTTGCTGACCTTCTTGCAGTTGAGCGGGTCGCGATACAGGAACAGCCACACTGCACCGAACAGGATGCCGACCAGACCGGTGCTGTAGAACACGTGGCGCCAGTCATAGGTGGTCGCCAGCCACAGGAGCGCGCCGGTGAACAGCGCGGTGCCCAGGTACTGGCCACATACGTAGATGCTGCTGGCCATGCCGCGCTCGCGAGCGGGGAACCATACCGTAGCCGCACGGCTGTTGGCCGGGAAGGCCGGGGCCTCCATGGCGCCGACCGCCAGGCGCAGGCCGAACAGCGAGGCGAAGCCACTGGCCAGGCCCTGGGCCACGGTGACCGCCGACCAGCTGATCAGCGACACGCCATAGGTCAGGCGTGAGCCGAAGCGGTCGGCAATGAAGCCAGCCGGTACCAGGGCCAACGCGTAGGTCCAGGCGAAGGCGGAGAAAATCAGGCCCATCTCGACCTTGTCCAGGCCAAGGTCTTTGGCCATGAACGGCGCTGCGATGGAAATGTTCACCCGGTCGACGTAGTTGATGATGGTCGCCACCAGCAGCAGCGACAGCATGAACCAGCGGCGGCGGGTAGGCAGGCGCTGGGCGGGGGCCGCGTCCAGCGTGTACGACGACGCGGCGGGGGGGGTAGGCGTGCTCGACATGAGTCGACCTCGTTTGTTGTTGTTGGTAGAGGTTGGGCTGCAGTCCCTTTTCTAAGGTGGTCGTACAACGAGGTGAATGCAACGGGGTATTTAGACCGTTTTTTTCATTGGAGGCGGGGCAGTGCTGTGCTGTCCAAGAAATTTCTCAGCCGGGGTTTCGCCTGAAAAATTGGCTGAATAGCGCATTATCAGAGGGCTGCGTGGATTTTCGGTTGCGCAGGTTTTTGCATAAGGGGTTAAATTGCAGAGTTTGGACGTCGTACAACTTAAAGCGCCCGTATCCCGGAGATTGCCCATGCCCCCCAAGCGCGAGGTTCCGACCTATGTCATGCAGCAGCGCAGCGAGCTGATGGATTTCTATATCCGCGATCAGCGCGGGCGTCCCGCCGAGACCGCGCCGCATCGTCATGAGTACTTCCAGATCCAGGTCAATCTCGGCGGCGACACGGTGCAACACATCGGCAGCGTGCAACGCCCATTCAGACGCAACACCCTGGCCTTCATCCTGCCGCACCGGGTGCATGTAATACCGCATCCGGCGGACAGCGACTTCGTGGTGATCAATTTCTCCCAGACGTTCCTGCTGCCGCACCTGGCCTGCGACCCGATGGACCTGGAGGAAGTGTCGATCCTGCAGGCGCCGGAGCTGTCGCCGTTCCGCTTTCAGGAGCATCTCGACTTCCACCTGAGTGACCCGGACTTTGCCGAGGTACGGCAAACCCTCCAGCGCATGCGTGCGCTGGATGCCAACCGCCGTTTCGGCACCCGCGAAATCCTCAAAGGCCTGTTGCTGCAGCTGATCGGCCAAGTCTGTGGCCTGTATGCCGAGCCGCTGCGCGAACTGGCCGACAGCAACGCGGCCCAGCTCAGCCGCCGTGCCGCGCTGGGCCGCATGAGCGACTACCTGCGCCGGCATATCGACGACCCCGACCTGAACCTGCAGAAAGTCGCCGCCGCCACCTACCTGTCGCCGACCTACCTGACCCACTGGCTGCGCAAGGAAATCGGCAAGACCTTCAGCGAGCTGGTGCTGGAGCGGCGCATGCACGCCGCACGCAACTACCTGCTCAACGGCAGCCGCCCAGTGGGCGAGGTGGCGCGGCTTTGTGGCTTTGCGGACGAAGCTTACTTCTCTCGACGTTTCCGCCAGATCCACGGCCTGCCACCTGGCCAGTTCCGCCGCCAGCAACGCGACCCGGATACGCCGCAGGCGGCAATGCTTTAAGCCTGCCCGCTTCTGCCGTGGCGTACTACTGGTCCGGTTTCAGAGAGAGGGCGAGCAGGCAGGGGAGTCGGTAGCCCTGCTGTACGTCTTGCCCGCTCACCAGCATGCGCTGGTTGTCGGTATCGATTACCATCGAGTCGGTGTGAGTGATGAAGCCAAATTCCCCCGAAAACGCTCCAAACTGACCGTAGCCATATGGGGGGGCAAAGCGAGTGTCCAGTTGGCCGCTTGAGTGGTAGCGCACCGCTATGTTGAAGGCATAGAAACCACCGTAACCGATCAGGCCACCCTCGGCATTCTTGATTCGGACCATGGTATTGAGCTCCACTCACAATAATCGCTGAACACCTATTGAGCGATGCTTCGCCAGGATCGGCTACTGGCAGAAGTGACAGGTGCGTCAACGATCTGGACATGCAGGGCAGCCTGGCCAGGGCGTCCGATATCCTGTCGAGCACTTAAGTCTTGATACTCGTTGATACTGCGTTGAAAACAGCCTCGGAATGTTGATTTACAGTCCGTAACGTCCGCTTCCTCGGCTGTTTTCGCCTTGCCTGAACTTCGCCTCAAGACTTTTATGCAGTCTCTGGTAAAGTGCCAGTTCGTCTCATTTTTGTTGCTTCAATGAGACAGCAATGACACAAGGGGTGGAACCCGTCCGTGCTTCCCGCCCCGCTACGAGGAGACGTTGGCTTTCTGGCATTACCGTTGCGGAATGGCTGTTACCATAGAATCCTGGTTCAGGCACCGTTGCCGTAAAAACACCGTAACCATTCGGCGGCACGAATGTAGTGTCGAGTTGGCCGTCCAGACGGTAACGCACCGCCATGCCGCGAGTGAAAAATGAACCATAACCTACCAGTTTTCCATCGGCCTCTGTCATATAGTCCCAGCCACCCTCAATTGGGAATAATAGGACACGACCCTCGTTGAATTCTTTAGCAGGTTTTCCTGTGTAGTCTAGCCGATAGATCATGGGATTAACGGTCCCTTCGGACCACATCGCGCCGTGGACGGTGATGCGCTGACTGGCGTTATTTAGCGTGAAACCATAAATGATAAGGCCAGGCTCTGGCCAATAGACCCCGTTGTCAGCGAAGCGCTGGTCGAGCTCTCCGGACACTGTCAGTGCTGCGATTCCGTTTACGCTCGCCGAATCGGTGTAATAGCGCGTGTAGATGATGATGCGCACCTTCTCACCAACCTCCAGCATCTTAGGCGCCCCAATGACATATCGGAGGTTCGGAATAAGATCTTGCATCTTGAGGATGCCTAGCTTACCAAAGCTCTCGCGTGGGACACCTTCATGGGTGAGCACGAAAAGGATTGGAGCGTCTTCGAGGGAACCTGAGAAGATATAGTCGTTCTTGTAAATGGTGAATTCGTAGAGCCTGATATCTTTAAAATTGAAAAAATTATTTAGGATGACGTAGCCGTTGTTGCTGCCGAAATCAGTATCTGGCTTTCCGTTTGGCTTAAGCTTCCACAGGTGGGTGAAGCCTTGGGTTAGATCATTCATAGTGAGCAGGATGTGACCCTCCGCATCCTCGGCCATGTGCAGGTAACTATGATAATCAAAAACTGTGCTCAGGTCAGTCAGATAGACAAGACCAGTTTTGTTGAAAGACGTATCCAGCTCGCCATCTTTCAAGGTCCGCGCAATGAAAGGTTTCGTGCCGTTGTGGACGCCTCTCAAGTAAATTCGCTCGGGATAGTAGTTGCTTTCCAGGATTTGCGAAACCTCGTTTCTATGACTCACGATAGGCTCGCCGATGTGAAGGTGACCTTTGTCGGCATAGGTTACGTCAATGGGCGCCTTGAGTTCCTGACTCTCGCCTTGGTAATCACGGGGGGTGTGTTGAGTCTGGGCAAAAAAAACCATATTTGGATGCATGATATGACCTGTCACTTGGGGAAGTGGTTTTTGCGATCTCATTTAATGCGATCCGGATGGTTGCGGGTACTGGCAAAAATGATAGGCGTTGGTGGTCGATGGATAACGATCCGGTCCTGGAGTTTGGGCTGCAACGGGGAGCACGGGGCGGCAGACCTGGATACGCCGCAGGTAGCGATGCGGTAAGCTTGCTGCCATGAACCTCGACACCCGCATCAAATACCGCCACTTGCTGTGCTTCCTGGAGATTGCCCGGCAGGGCAGCCTGGCCAGGGCGGCCGATATCCTGTCGATCAGCCAGCCGGCGATTTCCAAGACCCTCAAGGAGCTTGAGGACCTGCTCGAGGCGCGCCTGTTCGAGCGTAGCCGCCAGGGTGTCGAGCTGACTCCGGCCGGCACCCGCTTCATGCGTTACGCCGGGCCCAGTGTGCAGGCGCTGCGCGATGGCGTCAGCAGCCTGCGCGGTGAAGCGCGGGCGCCGTCGCAGGTGCGCATTGGCGTGCTGTCCACGGTCGAAGGCCTGCTCATGCCCGAGGTACTGTGCCGCCTCCACCAGCGCCATGAAGCGCTGGTGATCAGCGTGGTCACCGGGGTCAGCGCGCAGTTGCTTGGCCAACTTCACCTGGGGGAGCTGGAACTGGTGGTCGGGCGCATGACCGACAGCCCACAGATCCAGGGCCTGTCGTTCGAGCACCTGTACAGCGAGTCGATGAGCCTGGTGGTGCGCCCGGGTCACCCGCTGCTGGCCAGCACGCCCGTGGAGCGAGGGCAGGTGGGGCGTTACCCGCTGGTGCTGCCGCCGGCCGGCACCACCATCCGCCAGCATGCCGACAGCCTGTTCGTGCAATGCGGCATCCAGATGCCGGCCCAGCGCCTGGAAACCCTGTCGCTTGCCCTGAGCCGGCGCTACCTGCTGGGCAGCGATGGCCTGTGGGTGGCGCCGCGTGATGCCGTGCTGCTCGACCTGCGCCGTGGCGAACTGGTCGAGCTTGACCTGGGTGTGCGTGAGCCGGGAGGGTCGGTGGGGATTTGCCGCAATGCCGCCTTGCCGTTGAGTTTGCCGGGGCAGTGGGTGGGTGAGGTGCTGCGGGAGGTGGCGGGGGAATATCGAGAGGGTTGGTATCCTTGAGGTTTCGGGGGGGCTGCCTGGCCTGATGTTCCCCTCCTCAGAACCCGCAGAAATAAAAGGCCACAAAAAATCGGCAAACCAGGCACAAAGGGTCAATACTGGCCAATGGCTGTAAAGCTTCGATGAAGAAGCTTTTAATGACTGAACTTCCTTACGAAAACCCGCTCCTATGCCGGTAGCCATTGGTCATGGCCGCCTGATAAGCTCGCGGCTTTACCCTGATTGCCCTCATGGCGCATGAACAAGGAAATAGCATGAAACAGCATCGTTTGGCGGCTGCGGTTGCCCTGGTAGGCCTGGTACTGGCTGGCTGCGATCAACAAGCCAGCAGCCCCGAGCTGAAGACTCCGGCGCAGAAAGCCTCCTACGGTATCGGCCTGAACATGGGCAAGAGCCTGGCTCAGGAAGGCATGGAAGACCTTGATTCGAAAGCAGTCGCCCTCGGTATCGAAGACGCCGTTAGCAAGAAAGAACAACGCATCAAGGACGAAGAGCTGGTAGAAGCTTTCACCGCGTTGCAGAAACGCGCCGAGGAGCGCCTGGCCAAGGCCAGCGAAGAAGCCGCCTCCGCCGGCAAGAAATTCCTCGAAGAAAACGCCAAGAAGCCAGGCGTGGTTACCACTGCCTCGGGCCTGCAGTACGAAGTGGTCAAGAAGGCCGACGGCCCGCAGCCCAAACCGACTGACGTGGTCACTGTCCACTACGAAGGCAAGCTGATCGATGGCAAGGTATTCGACAGCTCCGTCGAGCGTGGCAGCCCGATCGACCTGCCGGTCAGCGGTGTGATCCCAGGTTGGGTCGAAGGTTTGCAGCTGATGCACGTCGGCGAGAAGTACAAGTTGTTCATCCCGGCTGAGCTGGCCTACGGCGCACAAAGCCCAAGCCCGCTGATCCCGGCCAACTCGGTACTGGTGTTCGACCTGGAACTGATTGCCATCAAGGACCCGGCCCAGTTGCAAGGTGCCGAGCCGCAGGCCGAAGCCCCTGAAGAAGCACCTGCCAAGTAACATTGGCTGGTTGTCGGAAACGCCCCACATTGTTGGGGCGTTTTCGTTTGTGCCGATTGGACGAACCTGCAACAGCTGATACTGTCCGAGGAAATGCAGCGTGAAGAAGTAGGATGTTTCTGACGCAAATCGTTTGCGCCGCAGGTAGTCATGGCGTGAAACGACTGTGTAAAAAACGCCCGATCTGACCGGGCCCCTTGCCTGGCAGGCACCTGGGGTCGGAAACGTCGCCCTGTTCACAAGGTTATCCACAATAAATGTGGATAACCTTTTCCTCTCGGAGGCTCCATGAGCGCACCCTGGAATTTCGCCCGTTTCCTGCCATTGGCCGAGCGCCTGCTCAGCCGCGGTCGTTTGCCGGCCTTGTTGTTCGCGGTGGCGCGCAAAGGCCCGCGCCTCGGCCAACTGCGTGAAGATGTGAAGCTGCTGCAGTCGCTGTGCCTGGCCTGGTGGAGGGGTGAGTACCGTGCCATCAGCCCCAAGGCACTGGTCACTGTCGTGGCGGGCCTGCTGTATTTCGTCAGCCCCATCGATGCCATCCCGGACTGGTTGCTGGGGGTGGGTTTCCTCGATGACATCGCGGTGCTGGGCTGGGTGCTGAAAACCGTGGCCGACGAGTTGGCGCGCTTCAAGGCCTGGCGCGATAGCCAGGCACCCGAACGGCTGCGCGTGGTCGAGCGCCTGCCGGCTACCCCGGAAGCGTTGCAGCTGGAGCGCAACAAGTAATGAAACCGGCCTGAATCTCACCTCAACTGCACAGACCTCGGAGTTGGTAATATAATTGGCATAAGGGTTATGCCTACGGATTACATGCTGTAATCCTTTTTAAAGGGGTTTGTAATGGGTATTCAGGTCATCAGCCGGGACGGTCAACCCGAGTACGCCGTCGTTCCCTGGGAGCAATACCAGGCGTTGCTCAGCGCTGCAGGGCAGGCACCAGCCGAGGCGGTTTCCAGTGAGGCGCAGGGCGTTGCTGCCAGCGCGCCCCTGCCAGCCTTCAGCGAAGTCGCCCAGATTCGCCAGGCCAAGGGCATTGCCCCGGAGCAACTGGCGCGCAATGTCGGTGTGAGCCCGGCGTATCTGGCCATGATCGAATCGGGTGAACGCCAGCCAGATGCTGCCATCCGCCGCGCCCTGGCATGGCATCTGGGGGTGGCTGGCTGGAGCGAGCCATCATGAGCCAGGTCAGGATCAGCCGTCAGCACTGGGATAACCTGCTGGGCGAGCTTGACCTGGCCCGTCGTCAACGTCACTTGCTGACATACCGAGCGCTGATCGAGCGCTTGCAGCTACCCAGCCCGGCCATGCAGACGCTGACTGCCGCGCTGGAATACCTGGCGGTGCTGGATGCCCGTGCCGAGCAGCCATTGCGCAGTTCGCTGGTGATCAGCCAAGGCGCCAGCCGTTTGCCGCGTACTGGCTTCTTTGAGTGCGTCGAGCGCCTGGGGCGGTTTACCGGGCCGGTCGATGGCATGGAGGCCGCCTCGTGGCATGCCTCTGAGGTGGTTCGGGTGTTCGAGTACAGCTATCCCGAAACGGCCTGAAGCGTTGCCCGTTCCAGCCTGTTCGCTACAGGTGGTGACCCTGAGCGAAAGGGCAGGGCCTGCTGGCCAATTTCCACCCGTCGGTCACCGTTGTCGCCGCTACCGTATTCGCGGGTAAACCCGCTCCTACACGCCTGATCGAGGGTGGACACATGTCTGTGGTTGCGCACAGGCCGCCGTGTAGGAGCGGGTTTACCCGCGAAAGGGCCGGGCCTGCTGGCCATTTACCACCCGCCGTTCACCGTTGTCGCCGCTACCGTATTCGCGGGTAAACCCGCTCTTACACGCCGGATCGGGGGTGGACACAGCTCGGTGGTTTGGCGCAGGCCGCGTGTAGGAGCGGGTTCACCCGCGAATAGGCCGGCACAGGCAGCGCATCCCTGTGAATCAACCCGCACCCCCTGCCATCGGCATCCACCACTTCCAATGCCTCCAGGTGCTGGTATCGGCCAAACAGCTCCAGCAGCTGCCCGATCGTGGCATTCAAGCGCACTGTCGGTTGGTCAGCCAGTGGCACCTGCGTCAGTGCTGGTAAAAGCCCGCTGTCGCGTACTCCCATCTCCTGTGGCCGCCCTAGCAAATAGCCCTGCACCAGGTCCACGCCCATCTCCACCAGCACCGCCAGCTCTTCCGCCAGCTCGATGCCCTCGGCAATCACCTGTGCCTTCGATGCCCGGGCGATCTGCAAGATAGAGCCTACAAACTCGCGCTTGAGCGGGTCACGGTGGATGCCGTCAATGAAGTGCCGGTCGATCTTCACGTACTCGGGGCGCAGCTCCGACCACAGGCGCAGGCTGGAATAGCCCGCGCCCAGGTCGTCGATGGCAATCGAGAAGCCCATGTCGCGATAGTGGTGCACGGCATTGGACAGCAGCTGGAAGTCGTCGGTGGGCGTGTGCTCGGTCAACTCGATCACCACCCGGCTGGGCGGCAGGCCAACCTGTTCGAGCAGTTTCAGGGTCAGGCCGGAGGGGTAGTGCGGCTCCAGCAGCGATTCGGGTGAGATGTTGAGAAACAGTTTGCCCTGCAGTTGCTGCTCGCTGAAGCGTCGGCAGGCGCTTTCTCGGCAAGCGGCTTCCAGCTCGGTCAGGCGGCCGGCCTGGCGGGCGATGGTAAACAGGTTGAGCGGTGCATGCAGCGGGCTGTTGGACGGGCCACGGCTCAGCGCCTCATGGCCGAATACCCTGTGTTCACTCAGGCACATGATTGGCTGGAACAGACTGTGAATACTGCGCTGAGCCAGGATGGCACTCAAGGCACTGAGCTGTTCGGCAACGGTCATGATGGATTCCTGAAAAGTAAGGGCCGGGCATCTGCATGCCCGGCCCTCATATTTCACGACAGCGCGATGACTGTTTGATGACAGGTCGCATTATTCTGCCATCATTGCTGAGGTGCCCTACTTCTTGGCCACCTTGGTGCTGGCGCTGAGGTAGTCGATCAGGATGCGACCGGTTTCCGCGAGGTAAGCGTCGTCTTCCGGCTTGGTATTTTCATCCTCGACCGGCAGAGCGTCTTCGTCCTCTTTCTTCAGCTCTTTCAGCGGTTCTTCACCCTTGGCCTTGCGGCGGGTGTTTTCCAGCGCCAGTTGCTTGCTCTCGATGCTGTCGTGGCGTGCGCGGCGTTCCTGCTCGTTGAGGCTGACGGTTTTCTCGTTCATCAGCTTCTGGGTCAGGGCCAGGCGGTCGCGGATGTAGGTGAACTCGGCATCCTTGTCGCTGCGCGCCTCATGTTGCGCCTTGAGCTGGGCCAGGAACGGCCTGAACGGATCGGCCGCAGGCTTGACCACCGGGCGGATGGTGTCCCACGGCATGGCCTCTGGCAGGGCGCTCTCGCCGATTTCCTTGGTGTCGATGATCGATGGGTAGTCGATGTCCGGCAGCACCCCCTGATGCTGGGTACTCTGCCCGGAAACCCGGTAGAACTTGGCCAGGGTCAGCTTCAGCTCGCCATGGTTGAGCGGCTGGATGGTCTGCACGGTGCCTTTGCCGAAGGTCTGGCCACCGATGATCAGCGCGCGGTGGTAGTCCTGCATGGCACCGGCGAAGATCTCCGATGCCGAGGCCGACAGGCGGTTGACCAGCAGTGCCAGCGGGCCCTTGTAGAAGGCCCCTGGGTTTTCGTCTTCCAGCACGTCGACGCGGCCGTCGCTGTTGCGCACCAGCACGGTCGGGCCTTTCTCGATGAACAGGCTGGTCAGCTCGGTGGCTTCCTGCAGCGAGCCGCCGCCGTTGTTGCGCAGGTCGATGACCACGCCGTCGACTTTCTCTTTCTGCAGTTCGGTGAGCAGCTTCTTCACGTCACGCGTGGTGCTCTTGTACTCGGGGTCGCCAGCGCGGTAGGCCTTGAAGTCCAGGTAGAAGGCCGGGATCTCGATGATGCCCAGCTTGTAGTCACGCCCGTCCTGCTTGAGCTTGAGCACCGACTTCTTCGCCGCCTGTTCTTCAAGCTTCACCGCTTCACGGGTGATCGACACAATCTTGCTGGTCTGGTCGCTAGGCGCATTGCTGGCCGGGATGATTTCCAGGCGCACCACCGAGCCTTTCGGGCCACGGATCAGCTTGACCACTTCGTCCAGGCGCCAGCCCACTACGTCGACCATTTCCTTGTTGCCCTGGGCCACGCCGATGATCTTGTCAGCCGGGGCCACCTGCTTGGTCTTGGCTGCCGGGCCAGCTGGCACCAGGCGCACGATCTTGACCTGGTCGTTGTCGCTTTGCAGCACTGCGCCAATGCCTTCGAGCGACAGGCTCATGTTGATGTCGAAGTTTTCGGCGTTGTCCGGCGACAGGTAGTTGGTGTGTGGGTCGTAGGACTGGGCGAAGGTGTTGATGTAGGCCTGGAAGATGTCCTCGGCACGGGTCTGGTCCAGGCGCGTGAGCTGGTTCTTGTAGCGCTTGATCAGGGTTTCCTGGATCTGCTTGGGTTCCTTGCCGGCGATCTTCTGGCGCAGCACTTCGTCTTTGACGCGTTTGCGCCACAAGTCGTCGAGTTCGGCCTGGTTCTTCATCCACGGCGCGTCCTTGCGGTCGATCAGCAAGGTTTCCCTGGTGGTGAAGTCAATCTTGTCCACGCCCTTGTTCAGCTCGGCCAGGGCGAAGTCCAGGCGTTGCTTGACGCGGTCGAGGTAGCGCTTGTAGATGGTGAAGCCCGGGTCCAGGTTGCCGCTCTTGAGGAAATCGTCGAATTGCGTTTTCCATTTATCGAATTCGGCAATGTCGGCAGCGGTGAAGTAGCTGCGCGCCGGGTCCAGCAGCTTGATGTAGCTGTCGTAGATAATGACCGAACGGGCATCGTCCAGGGGCGGCTTGCTGTAGTGGTGGCGCTTGAGCAATTCCACCACGTTGAGGCTGGCGACGATCTCGTCGCGGTCGGGCTGCAGGCTGTCCCACTTGTTGGCGGCCGTCGCATTGCCGCCGAGCGTGAGGCTGCCCAGGCCGATCATCACAGCCAGTGCGGTGCTTGGAAGGAAATGCTTCATGCTGATTCGACGTGGAGGCAATTGATCACGCATAGTAGGCCGTCTTTTCCGTTGCCGGTTCCATGGAGCCGGGCAAATACTGCAAAAGGCCTGAGGTAAGCGACCTCAGGCCCAGTCATGATTCAACTATGGAGGCACTGTGAAGGCATTGCAAGGCGTTGACGGACATGTGGAGTGGGTCGAGGCCGAACGCCCGACCTGTGACGCGGGCCAAGTGCGCATTCGCGTGGCCGCTGCGGGGCTGAACCGCGCCGACCTGCTGCAGATGAAAGGTTTGTACCCGCCACCACCAGGTGCCAGCCCATACATGGGGCTGGAGTGTTCCGGGGTGGTTGAAGAGGTGGGGGCTGGTGCCGCCTGGCGCGTGGGTGACCGCGTTTGCGCCCTGCTGGCCAGCGGCGCCATGGCCGAGGAAGTGGTGGTCGATGCCCGTCACGTATTGCCGGTACCCGAAGGCCTTGGCCTGCATGAGGCGGCAGCGTTGCCGGAGGTGTATGCCACCGCCTGGCTGAACATCTTCCAGCTCGGTGCAGTTAAGGCTGGCGAGAAGGTGCTGGTGCACGCCGGCGCCAGTGGCGTTGGCTCGGCCGCCATCCAGCTGTGCAAGGCGTTCGGCAGCCCGGTATGGGTCAGCGTCGGTTCGCAGGACCGCCTGGCCTACTGCCAGGCGCTGGGCGCTGCGGGGGGTGTGGTACGTAACGAGAACCTGGACGAGCTGGAAGCTTTCGGCCCGTTCGATGTGATTCTCGACCCGGTGGGCGCCAGCTACGGTGAGCTGAACCTCAAGCTGCTGGCCCGTGACGGGCGCTGGGTGATCATCGGGCTGATGGGCGGACGCAAGTTCGAGCTGGACCTGGCCCAAGTGCTGGGCAAGCGTCTGGAAATTACCGGTTCCACCCTGCGCAACCGTGATGACGGCTTCAAGGCCGAGTTGCTGCGCGAACTGCAGCAGCAAGTATGGCCGCTGTTCGCCGAGGGGCGGTTGTCGCCGCAGCTGGTCGACACCTATCCGGTGGAGTTTGCCCAGGCGGCGTATGCCGAGCTGGAGACCAACCAGGTGTCGGGCAAGCTGGTGATGGTGATCGACCCTAGCCTGGTGTAAGCAGGCCTGGCCCCTTCGCGGGTAAACCCGCTCCTACATCGGGATCGCCATAATTTGAACACTGTGCGATGTAGGAGCGGGTTTACCCGCGAAGGGGCCGGCACAGCCCATAAAAACCTTCAGCTCCAGCTCAGAATCGGCCACCCATTGATCTCGGCATGCTCGCGCAACACCGCATCCGGGTTCACCACATGCGGGTGATCCACTCTCAACAACAACGGCAAGTCATTCCTCGAATCGGAATAGAAACTCGCGCCCTCCAGGTTTTCCTGCTCCTGATCCAGCCACTCCAGCAACCGGGTGATCTTGCCCTCACGATAGGTCAGCACGCCGTGGGTCTTGCCGGTGTACACCCCGTTCACTGCCTCCAGCTCGATGGCCAGGTACTCATCCACGCCCAGTCTCGCGGCAATCGGCCCGACCAGGTGCGTACCCGAAGCGGAAATGATCAAAATGCGATCTCCACGCTTGCGGTGCTCGGCAATGCAGCGGCAGGCGTCACCGTAGATGATCGGTTCGATCACTTCTTCGACCCACGGTGTCACCAGGTGCTCGACTTCTTCCAGGGTACGCCCGGCAATCGGCTCCAGGCTGAAGGCCATGTAGTCCTCCATCTGCAGGTGGCCCCTGCCATAGGCTTCCATCAGTTCATGATCGCGGCGCAGGAAATCCTTGCCGTCGACCCAGCCCAGCCTGGCCATCTGCTCGCTCCACAGTGATGCGCAGTCGCCGTGGATCAGGGTTTCATCCAGATCGAAAATTGCCAGTGCCATTGTATTGAGTCTCCTTAAGCCACTTCCCGCAGCGCAGTGGGGTCGATCGACACGCTTACCCGTTTTCCGTCCGCATGCAAGTCGGCCGGCGAGCGGTTGAGCACATCGACCACCAGCTCCACTTCGCGCACCCGCACCCGGTAGCGGATCACGTTGCCCAGCAGGCTGTGGCTGCGCACCTCGGCGTCCAGCTCGCCGTGCTCGCCAAGGGTGATCGACTCCGGGCGGATCGCCAGGCGGCTGGCCACCGGGCGCTGCAGCAGGCGGCTGGCGCTGTCGGCGTCGAGCAGGTTGTAGTTGCCGATAAAGCCGGCGGCAAACAGGTCCACGGGTGCGGTGTAGAGGGTTTCGGCATCGCCACTCTGAACAATGCGCCCCTGGTTCATCAGGAAGATGCGGTCGGACATGGTCAGCGCTTCCTCCTGATCGTGAGTGACGAAGATGGTGGTCAGCCCCAGTTCGCGCTGGATGGCGCGGATCTGCTCGCGCAGGTGCTTGCGGATACGCGCATCCAGCGCCGACAACGGTTCGTCGAGCAGCAGCAGGCGCGGGCGGGTGACCAGTGAGCGTGCCAGGGCCACGCGCTGGCACTGGCCACCGGAAAGCTGGTGCGGGTAGCGCCCGGCGAACTTGCCCAGCTCCACCAGCTCCAGCACCTCGCGTATCCGCAGCTGGCTTTCATCGGCCTTGACCTTCTGCATGCGCAGGCCGAAGGCGACATTCTGCTCCACGGTCATGTTGGGGAACAGCGCGTAGCTCTGGAACACCATGCCGATGCCACGCTTTTGCGGGCTTAGCGGCACGATGTCGTGGCCGTCGAGCAGTATCTGCCCGCTGTCCACCGAGGTCAGCCCGGCAATGCAGCGCAGCAAGGTGGACTTGCCGCAGCCGGACGGGCCGAGCAGGGTGACGAATTCGCCGCGTTCGATGTGGCAGTCGATGCGCTCGAACACCGGGCTGCCGGCGTAGCTTTTCTGCAGTTTCTGTACGCTGACGAAGCTCATGTCAGGTCTTGTCCTTATTCAGGCGGTTGGCGACCCAGGTCAGTACCAGCACGAAGGCGAAGTAGGAGATGACCAGCGCGCTGTTGAAGTGGCCGCTGCTGTTGCGCATGTTGTTCAGGTACACCTGCAGGGTCTCGTAGCGGGTGCCGACCAGCAGGTTGGCAAACACGAATTCACCGAACAGGAACGAGAACGACAGCAGCACTGCCACCATCAGGCCCTGGCGCAGGTTCGGCAGCACCACCAGCAGTGCGGCCTGCCAGGTGCTGGCGCCGAGCAACTGCGCGGCGTCCATCAGGTCGCGCAGGTTGATGGCCTGCAGGTTGTTGGTGATGGCCCGGTACATGAACGGCAGGGCGATGGTGAAGTAGCAGCCGATCAGGATCCACGGTGTGCCGACCATGGCCATCGGCCCGCTGCCATACAGCTGCAGCAGCCCCACCGACGACACCACCGGCGGCACCGCGAATGGCAGCAGGATGAGGATGTTCATCAGCGCGTCGAGCCGCGGGAAGTGGTAATGCACCACGAACAGCAGTGGCAAGATCAGCACCACCGACAGCAGCAGCGCGCCTACGCACACCAGCAGCGACTGGCCGAAGGCCGCGAGGAAACGCGGCTCGCTCCACAGCGCCGCATACCACTTCAGGGTCAGGCCACTGGGCAGCAGGCTCGCCGACCAGCTGGTGGCCAGCGAGTAGAGGAGGGTGCCGGCCAGGGGCAGCAGCAGGATCAGGAACAGCAGGTAGACCACGAGGCGGTGGTACCAGCCGCCGGAACGGATGTCAGCGCGCATGGTAGCTCCTTTTCAGCAGCCATTGATGCACCACCGTGACCAGCGTCATCAGCCCCACCAGCACCATCGCCAGGGCGCTGGCCAGGTTCGGATCGAGGCTGATGTCGCCCGCCACCAGGCCGGCGATGCGGATCGGCAGTACGTTGAAGTTGCCGGTGGTCAGTGCGTACACCGTGGCGTAGGCGCCCAGGGCGTTGGCCAGCAGGATGACGAAGGTGCCCAGCAGTGCCGGGGCCAGCACCGGCAGGCCGATGTGTCGCCAGAACTGCCAGTGGTTGGCGCCCAGCAGTGCGGCTGACTCGCGCCAGTCTTCGCGCAGGGCGTCGAAGGCGGGGTACAGCAGCAAGACGCCCAGCGGGATCTGGAAGTAGGTGTACACCAGGATCAAGCCGCTTTTGGAATAGATACTGAAGTCTTCCAGCAGGCCGACCTGCTTCAGCAGCAGCGTCAGCGCGCCGTTGAAGCCAAGCAGGATGATGAAGGCAAAGGCCAGCGGTACGCCGGCAAAGTTGCTGGTCATGTTGGCGAAGGCGCTGACGAAGTCGCGCAGCTTCGAGTCCACCTGGCGCAGTGAATAGGCGCCGAGGGTAGCGATGACGATGCCGAACACGCTCGACCAGAAGCTGATTTCCAGGCTGCGTTGCAACGCCTGCCGGTAGAACTTGGAGGCGAACACCTTGCTGAAGTTGTCGATGCCCCAGCCGGCCTCCGATTGCAGGCTGTTGATCGCCACCCAGGCCAGCGGGGCGACCTGGAAAATGACGAAGAACACGGCGAACGGCAGCAGGCAGAGCAGGGCCAGGTAGCGGCCACGTATGCCGCCATTCACTTCAGCAACTCCCGGCAAACCGTCTTGTCGTGCGCGGCGCCCAGCAGCTCGCAGATGGTGCCGCACAGTTCGGTTTGCAGCGGTTTGGCGGCCGGGTCCAGGCTGAAGGCGTCGCCGAAGACGAACAGCGGCACTTCACGTTCTTCAGCCAGCAGGCCGTTGTGCGAGCGGTCGTTGTTCATGCCGTGGTCGGCGGTGACCAACACCTGGTAGCCCTCTTCGAGCCAGCCGGGCAGGTAGTCGGCCAGCAGGATGTCGACGCTGCGCGCAGCGTTGCGATACTGGCTGCTGTCCAGGCCGTGGCGGTGACCCACGTCGTCAACGCTCATCGGGTGCACCAACAGGAAGTTGGGCGCGTGGCGGCGGCGCAGGTACTCGCCATCGGCCAGAAGGTGCGAATCGGGGTAACGGTCGTCCCAGTAGAACAGCCCATGCTGGATCGGCAGTTTCGGCGCGTGGGTATGGCGGTCGCGCTGCGGATCGAAGGGCGAGCGGTTGTACAGCTCGCTCATCCAGTGATAGGCCGCCGCCGCAGTGCCCAGGTTGGCCTCGCGGGCGTAGTGAAACACGCTGCGTTGGTTGGACAGGCGGTTGATGTTGTTGTGCACGATGCCGCTGTCGATCGGTGGCACGCCGGTGAGGATGCATTCGTACAGCGGCCGCGACAGCGAGGGCAGCTCGCATTCCAAGCGGTACAGCGCGGCGCGGTCGGCCTCGACGTAGGCGTGCAGGTGGCCCATCGCATGATGGGCGACCTGGTAGTTGAGGCCGTCGAGCAGGACCAGGATGACGTTGTGTTGCATGTTTTCTCCAGTCATGAACCGCGTTGGCATCTTCGCGGGTAAACCCGCTCCTATGTATCGCGTATCCCTGTGTAGGAGCGGGTTTACCCGCGAAAGGGCCGGATCAGGCACTACAAAGCCCAGCCCCTTACTCCATCTCGATGATCACCTGCTCCTGCCACATCTGCGGCAGTTTCTTCGAGGTGGCTTCCCAGGCTTCGGCATTCTTGATCGGCTGGGCGGCAGCGTACTGGTCGTTGGGCAGCAGCTTGGCCTGCACATCCGCCGGCAGCTTCAGGTGCTCGGCCCGGATCGGCCGCGCATGGCCCTTGGCCAGGTTGATCTGCCCGGCGTCGCTGAAGATGTATTCACGGGTCAGCTTGGCCGCGTTGGGGTGCTTGGCGTACTTGTTGATGACCGTGGTATAGCCGGAAATCACCGAGCCGTCCGAGGGGATAAGCACTTCAAAACGTTTTGGGTCGATCTGTTCACGGTAGCTCAGGCCGTTGAAGTCCCACACCACGCCAACTTCCACCTCGCCCTTCTCCAGTGTCTGGATGGTCGGGTTGGCCAGCGACAGGCGCTTCTGCTGCGCCAGCTTGGTGAACAGCTGCAGGCCCGGCGCCACGTTGCTTTCGTCACCCTTGTAGGCGATGGCCGCAGCCAGCACACCGTTGGCGGCCTGGGCGGCGGTGCCGACGTCACCGATGGCGACCTTGTATTTGCCTTTTTCCAGGTCATGCCAGGTTTTCGGCCGTTCCTCTTCCTTGACCAGGTCCTTGTTGATGATGAAAGCGATGGTGCCGGTATAGGCCAGCGCCCAGTGGCCGTCCTTGTCCTTGGCCCATTCCGGCACCTGGTCCCAGGTGCTTGGCTTGTAAGGCTGGCTGACGCCCTTGGTCACCGCGATCGGGCCGAAGGCGGCACCCACGTCACCGATGTCGGCGCTGGCGTTGTCCTTCTCGGCTTCGAACTTGGCCAGTTCCTGGGCCGAGCTCATGTCGGTGTCGCTGTGCTTGAGGCCGTACTTGCTGGCCAGGTCTTCCCAGGTGCCTTTCCAGTTTGCCCAGGCGTCGGGCATGCCCACGCTGTTGACAGTGCCTTCCTTGCGGGCGGCGTCTTCCAGGGCCTTGAGGTCAGTGCCGGCGGCCATGGCCGTGGTGCACAACGCGATGGCCGAACCAAGCAGTGACGCCATGAAGAACTTTTTCATCCGAAGCTCCTTTGGGTGGGTGCCTTTGCGATCGTTGTTCTGGGTAAAGCCGTTGCAAGCCTTTGACTGGCACCTTTGGTCTAGGTCAGCAAACCTTGAGCCAAGGTAGGCCGCTTGCGTGACAGTTTGATGTAGGGAGGGGGCCGGCAAGGGCCCTGAAGCTACAGCGTAGACCAGGTAATCGCCCCGGTTCTGCTGGCTTGGCGCGTTTCTGGCAGTGCCTGGCCCAAGCTTTGTCACAGGATGTTCATCAGCCCTGCCTAGGCTTGCACTATTCTCAACCTGCCCTGTGATGGGGCTGGACTAGTCCAGATAGGTAACCTTTCGATGCAGTCGACGCCCCCGCGTGCGGTAACAGCCATCTGCCATGCCCTGCAGGAGCAGATCGAGCATGGCCTGCTGGCGCCGGGCGGCAAGCTGCCGGCCGAGCGGCGGCTCAGCGAGGTGTTCGACACCACGCGCATTACCCTGCGTGAGGCGTTGGTGCAGCTGGAGGCCCAAGGCTTGATCTACCGAGAAGAGCGCCGAGGCTGGTTCGTTGCGCCGCAGCGCTTGACCTACGACCTGATCGAGCGCAGCCACTTCCATGCCATGGTACGCGATCAGGGGCGGGTGGCCAGTACCGAACTGCTGTCGGCGAGGCTGCAGCCGGCTTCGGCGGCCATCTGTGCACGCTTGCAGCTGCCGGCGTTGTCCAGTGTGGTGCGCGTCTGCCGGTTACGGCGGATTGACGGGCGGGCGGTGCTGTATGCCGAGCATTACCTCAACCCCCGTTACTTTCCAGGCATTCTCGAACACGACCTGGCGCAGTCACTGACCGAGATTTATGGGCGGGTGTATGGCATCGAGTACGGGCAGGTGTGCTTCGAGATCCTGCCGACAGCGTTGCCGGTGGAGGCGGCCAGTGCCTTGAAAGTGTCGGCGGGCAGCCCGGGGTTGCACATTACCCGGGTCAACAGCGACCAGCATGGGCACTTGATCGACTGTGACCTCGAGTATTGGCGGCATGATGCGATCCGCATTCGTGCCCAGGCTGGATGATGTGTTGCCTTCTTCGCGGGTAAACCCGCTCCTACGAGCCGGCCTCGGTCATTCCACCCCCACCGGCTGTCACCACCTGCACCGACAACCGCGGCGTCGCCAGGTCCAGCCCGGCTTCATCCAGCTGCCGCTTCAAGGCCAGGTTGAACGCCCGCGACACCTCCCACTGCTTGATCGGCGCGGTCTTGAACCGCGCCCGCAGGATCGCCGACCCTGACTCGAAGCTCTCCACCCCCTGCAGCTCCAGCGGCGACCAGATATTGCGGCGCATCAGCGGGTCGTTGCGCAGCTTCTGCCCCACTTCGCGAACCAGCGTGATCGCCTGGTCGATGTTCATGCTGTGCGGGATTGCCACGCGGAAGATCGCGTAGCCGAACTCCCGCGAGTAGTTCTTGATGCTCTTGATTTCGCTGAACGGGATGGTATGCACAATGCCGTCGATGTCGCGTAGGCGCACGGTACGAATGGTCAACCCTTCCACCGTGCCCAGGTGGCCGCCGACATCCACGTAATCGTCGATGGCCAGCGAATCTTCGATGATGATGAACAGGCCGGTGATCAGGTCGGCCACCAGCGACTGCGCGCCAAAACCGATGGCCAGGCCGATCACACCGGCACCGGCCAGCAGCGGGGTGACGTTCATGCCCATGTTGGCCAGGGCGACGATGACCGCGATGATGAAGATGACCACAAACATCACGTTGCGAATCAACGGCATCATGGTTTGCGCACGGGCGTTGGCCAGCCCCCGGCGCGAGCGCACCAGGGCATGGTGTACGGCGGTGTCGGCAAGGATCCACACCAGCCAGGCCACGATCAGCGTGCCGGCCAGGCCCAGCAGGCGCAGGCTAATGTCATGGCCGTCGCCCTCGGCGAAGCTGATCATCGACACGCCCCACACACGCAGGCCCAACTCGATGAACACCAGCCAGATGAACAGGTGCACCAGCAGGTAGCCGAAGTTGCGCAGGCGTTCGGTGTACACCGCCTGGCGCTTGCTGGCCCGCTTGGGGTTGGCGGCATGGCGGCGCACCAGGCCGTTGAGCACCATGCACACCACCACCAGCACGGTGCACATCAGCGACTGGCGCAGGGCGGTGCTGGTGTCGCCGGCGGAGACGAAGGTGGCGAACAGCGAAATGGCCACCAGGATCAGCGCCGGAATGAACCAGAAGCTGCCGAGGATCTCGATGGTATCGCTGAGGGTACGTCGGGTCAGGCGTCGCGACAGTGGCTGGTTGCGGATCAGGTGGGCGATCGGCCGGCGGAAGCGCAGGATGAACAGCCCGGTACACAGTGCCGCAATCACATTGGCCAAGGTAGCCAGGGTGTGGGCCAGGTGGGTACCGAGGGCAACCAGCATGCGTGGATCGCTCATCGCCTCGCCAAACGCGGCGAAGCTGCCAATAAGCCACAACGGGCGAAACGCCTGGCGCCGCAGGATGTGCAGGGCGCGGTGGCGGTGTGGGCCGTCCAGCAAGGAAAAGGCGATGACGCAAATGGCCGAAAAGCAGGTACCGACCACCAGTGCGTAGGCCAGCACCATTGCCAGGGATTTGCCCAGTGATGGCGGCAGCACGAAACTCAGGTACACCGTGAACACCAGCGCCACCAGCCAGGGGCCGAGCTTGCGCAAGGCAAAGCGCACCAGGTCCCAGGTCCGCGGGTGCTGTGGCAGTTCCTCGCTCAGGCCAAAGCGCAGGCGGACCCGATGGCCGACCCAGTTGAAGGCATAGGCCAGCACGCTCCACACGGCAATCACTGCAGCAAAACCGAACAGGATCGCCGGCCACTGGTGCACGGGCACCACCAGTTCCGCCAGTTCGGCCTGGGCCTGTTCGATTTCCGCGGCCCAGCGGTGGAATGGGCTGGCATCGCCGCTGAACTGTTTTTCAAAGTCATGCAGGGCACCGCCGATCAGGCCGAGTACGCCCTGTTCAACGCTGGGTTGCGATTGCCGGGTGGCGTCGCGCAGTTTTTTCAGGTCGGCCAGCAGCTTGGCCCGTTGCTGGTCGTTTTCGAGGTTCTTGATCACCTCGTCCAGCGACTTGCCCAGCGGCTCGGTGGCCTCTGGTTGCGCGGGCGCACTGCCGCCCAGCAGGCCAGGCAAGCCCGCCGCTTGTACCGGGGCAATGAAAAGCAAGAGCAACAGGAACAGGTAACGCAGGAGGGCAGGCACTGGCAAATCTACCTCAGGTCAAACGATTGACCGAGTGTAGAGGTTTATGTCGGCAGTTTCTCGAGGATCTTCCAGCAGGTGAGGCCGAAAATACCCAGGGTGCCGACCCACATCATCAGTACACCGATGTTGCGTTCGCGCATGCTGAAGCCGATGGTCAGCAGCATCAGGAACAGGAACACCGGGACGAACAGTGACAGGAACGGGGACATGGACAGCAATCCTTTTGCAGTGGGGCCATGTAACAAGCATAGCGCTTGGCCAACGAGGCGTGATTGACCTTGAGCACGTTTAAGCAGGCGCGGCCTGTTCGCGGCGGTTCGACGCCTCGATGAACCCGCTCCTACGGGGACCGCACAACCCCGTAGGAGCGGGTTCACCCGCGAATAGGCCGCGCCTGCTTACATCACGGCAGCTCGCGGCTACGGTAGAACGCGGTCAGTACCTTCACCAGATGCGCCAGGTCATGGCTGCCACACAGCTCGCGAATGGAGTGCATGGCAAAGGTCGGCAAACCAATATCCACCGTGCGCACACCCAGGTGGCTGGCGGTGATCGGCCCGATGGTCGAGCCACAGCCCATGTCGCTGCGCACCACAAAGCTCTGCACCGGTACTTCCTCGGCCATGCACAAGTGGCGGAAGAACCCGGCCGTCTCGCTGTTGGTGGCGTAGCGCTGGTTGTTGTTCACTTTGATCACGGGCCCGGCGTTGAGCTTCGGCCCGTGGTTGCCGTCATGCTTGTCGGAGTAGTTGGGGTGCACGCCGTGGGCATTGTCGGCCGACACCATCAGCGAGCGCTGGACGGTGCGCACGTAGGTGTCGCCATCGGGCAGCAGGCGCTGCAGGGTCTGCTCCAGCATCGGGCCATCGGCACCGCAGGCCGAGCAACTGCCGACTTCTTCGTGGTCGTTGCACACCAGCACACAGGTCTCGTCGCTGTCGGCGGCCAGCAGGGCCTGCAAACCGGCGTAGCACGACAGCAGGTTGTCCAGGCGGGCGCCGGCGATGAAGTCGCCATTCAGACCGATCAGCGCGGCGTCCTGCGTGTCATAGAAGCTCAGCTCGTAGTCCAGCACCACGTCGGCGATCAGCTCGTGCTCGCGGGCCAGTTGCTCGGTGAGCAGGGCGCGGAAGTCGATGCGTTCGTCACCGGCCACTTGGGCGAGGATGGGGGGCAGTTCGTTCTGCGGGTTGATCGCCCAGCCTTCGTTGGCGGTGCGGTTCAGGTGGATCGCCAGGTTGGGGATGATCGCGATTGGCAGCTTGAAGTCGATCAGCTGGCTTTCGACCTTGCCGTCACGGCGGTAGGTGACGCGGCCGGCCAGCGACAGGTCGCGGTCGAACCAGGGGGCCAGCAACGCGCCGCCATACACTTCCACGCCCAGTTGCAGGAAGCCCTGGCGCTGCAGCTCGGGCTGAGGCTTGACCCGCAAGCACGGGCTGTCAGTGTGGGCGCCGACCATGCGGATGCCATTGAGCAGCGGCGACTGCTTGCCCAGTTTGATGGCGATGATTGAAGAATCGTTGCGGGTGACGTAGTAGCGGCCGCCAGTCTCGGTGTCCCAACTGTCGCGCTCGTCCAGGCGCTTGTAGCCGGCCGCCTCAAGGCGCTGGACCAGGCTGGCGGTGGCATGGAAGGGCGTGGGGGAGGCCTTGAGAAATTCGATGAGGCCGGTATTCAGTGCGTCGCGCATAGCTCACTCCAGACAGCAGTGGCGCGAGTTTAACGCAGAATGTCGACAATTTGTGTCTGCATCTTCGCGGCTAACGCCGCTCCCACAGGCATTGCACAGCCCCTGAGCGCAGTGCGGCCCTTGTAGGAGCGGTTTTAGCCGCGAAGAGGCCGTTACAGGCCCTGCAAAATCAGAACGGCGCAGGGCACTCGAACTTCAACCGCTGCCCGGACACCGGGTGGGTAAAGCTCAGCATCGAGGCATGCAGGCACAGCCGCTCATGGGCCGCCAGGGCTTGCGGGTTGGCGTACAGGCGATCACCCAGCAGCGGGTGCCCGATCGACAGCATGTGCACGCGCAGCTGGTGCGAACGCCCGGTAATCGGCGTCAGCTCCACCCGACAGTGATCGCCGCAGCGCTCGACGATACGCCAGAAGGTCAGGGCGTGCTTGCCCTGCTCGTGGTCCACCACATGCCGTGGTTTGGTCGGTGGGTCGTAGCGCAGTGGCAGGTCGATGCTGCCGCTGTCCAGCGCCGGCTGGCCCCAGCACAGTGCGGTGTAGGCTTTCTCCGTTTCACGGTCGTGGAACTGGCGCGACAGCTCGCGGTGGCTGTCGGCATCGCGGGCCAGCAGGATGATGCCGGAGGTTTCCCAGTCCAGACGGTGCACGATCAGCGCATCGGGGTAGCCGTTTTCCTGCAGACGGGTGATCAGGCAGTCCTTGTTGTCCTCGGCACGGCCAGGTACCGACAGCAGCAGGGTCGGTTTGTTGATCACCAGGATGGCGGCGTCTTCGAAGAGGATCTGGACATTCGACAGCGGCATTGCAGGTCTCCCGAAAATAGCAGTAAACGCTGGGGCCGCTTTGCGGCCCTTCGCGGGCAAGCCCGCTCCTACAAAGGGTATGCGTTCCCCTGTAGGAGCAGGCTTGCCCGCGAAGGGCTGCAAGGCAGCC
Organism: Pseudomonas sp. GW823-FHT05G12; assembly: GCF_058795575.1. Lineage (NCBI taxonomy): Bacteria > Pseudomonadati > Pseudomonadota > Gammaproteobacteria > Pseudomonadales > Pseudomonadaceae > Pseudomonas > Pseudomonas sp. GW823-FHT05G12. The sequence continues at coordinate 4,615,959 of NZ_CM179501.1, read as the reverse complement.
CCAAATTGTCGACTACGCGGATCAGCGATCCGGCAGGGTGATGTTCAGCTCCAGAATCGAGCAGCTGCCCTGGTTTTCCAGCTCGATATGCACATCATCGTTGCCGATGTTCACATATTTGCGGATCACTTCCAGCAGTTCTTTCTGCAGCGCGGGCAGGTAGTCCGGTTCGCTGCGTTGGCCGCGCTCGTGCGCCACGATGATCTGTAGACGCTCTTTCGCTACCGACGCGCTGGTCTGTTTCTGTCTGCCACGAAAGAAGTCAAAAAGGTTCATGGTTTATTTGCTCCCGAAAATGCGCTCGAAGAATCCCTTCTTCTGTACATCGATGAAGCGCATCGGCTTCTCTTTGCCCAGCAGGCGGTCGACCGCATCACTGTAGGCCTGGCCGGCATCGCTCTGGTCATCGAGAATGACCGGGATACCTTGGTTGGACGCCTTGAGGACGGCCTGCGATTCCGGGATCACACCCTTGAGTTTGATCGACAGGATTTCTTCCACGTCGGCCACGCTCAGCATTTCGCCTTTGACGACGCGCTCAGGGTGGTAGCGGGTGATCAGCAAATGCTCCTTGATCGGCTCTTCACCGTTTTCGGAGCGGCGCGACTTGCTCGACAGAATGCCCAGCATGCGGTCGGAGTCACGTACCGACGAAACTTCCGGGTTGGTCACCACGATGGCTTCGTCAGCGAAGTACATGGCCAGGTGAGCACCTTTTTCGATACCGGCCGGCGAGTCGCAGATGACGTACTCGAAGTCCTTCTTCAGGTCCATCAGTACCTTTTCCACGCCTTCCTGGGTCAGCGCGTCCTTGTCACGGGTCTGGCTGGCGGCCAGCACGTACAGGTTCTCGAGGCGCTTGTCCTTGATCAGGGCCTGTTGCAGGTTGGCTTCGCCGTTGACCACGTTGACGAAGTCGTACACCACGCGGCGTTCGCAGCCCATGATCAGGTCGAGGTTACGCAGGCCCACGTCGAAGTCGACAATGACGGTCTTGTGGCCGCGCAGTGCGAGGCCGGTACCAATGGCGGCGCTGGTAGTGGTCTTGCCCACACCCCCCTTGCCGGAAGTAACCACGAGAATCTTGGCCAAGGTGTTTCACCCCTAAAAATAGTCGGGACACTTGTCCCTGCAAAAAACTGAAATAGCGAAATAAAGGCAACGGTAAAAAAGTTGCTCTAAAAATGCTGGCAAGTATCCGTTAAAGACGGGTGATGTTCAACACGTCACCAGACAGGCTGACTTGCACGCTGGTCCCCCACAGTGGATCCCGGCGCAGGTCTTCGCAGACTTTGTACTGGCCGGCGATCGAGACCATTTCGGCGGTCATCTGCTGGCAGAAGATACGCGCCTTGGTGTTGCCTTTGATGCCAGCCAGGGCGCGGCCGCGCATGGCGCCGTACACATGGATGTTGCCATCGGCCAGAAGTTCCGCACCTGGGCTGACCGAAGCCGTCACAACCAGATCACCTCCCTGAGCATAGATCTGTTGGCCACCGCGTACTGGCGAAGTAATGATGCGGGTCGGGCGCACCTCGGGTTCGGGGGGCGGTGGTGGCGCCGGGGCCGGTTCGGGCTTTTTGACCACCTCGGGCTCGGGCTCCAGCGGCCGTTCGCGGGCCCCTGACGGCGGCAGCACCGGCAGGTCGATGGCGATGGCGGCGGCGATGTCCTCGATGCGGTTGGCGCGGATGGCCAGGGTACGCAGGCCGTGGTGGCGGCAGATTCGCATCAAGCCGGGCAGGTCGACCGCCCCTTCGTCGGCCGGCAGCTTGTCCAGCGCCAGCACCAGCGGTGTATTGCTGAAGAAGTTCGGGGCCTGGGCGACTTTGGCCGCCAACTGGCGGTCGAGGGCTTCAAGGTCATTGCGTGCCAGTTCCAGTACCGTAATGGCGAGCATGCTGCCCTTGAGCTGGAACACGGAGGCGGTGTCGGATGTGTGGTTTGGGCTCATGGTCTGCATAGACGGCTTGTTGCGAAAAAAGTGCCCTGACTTATAACGAGAACACCGGTTGCCCGCAACATGCGCTGATCCGTTGTAGAATGCGCGGCCTTTGTCTTTCCGGATGCTTCAATGGAACGCCCGCGTTTTCGTCCCTATTTCCTTCACCCCAAGTTCTGGGGCCTGTGGCTGGGCCTGGGCCTGCTGTGGCTGGTGGTTCAGTTGCCGTACCGGGTGCTGCTGAAGATCGGTGCCGCGCTGGGCGCCGTCATGTATTGCTTTGCCGGTGAACGTCGGCGCATCGCCGCGCGCAACCTGGAGCTGTGCTTCCCGGAGCTGTCGGTCGACGAACGGCAGCGTTTGCTCAAGGCCAACTTCGCCTCCACCGGCATCGCCTTCTTCGAAATGGCCATGAGCTGGTGGTGGCCCAAGGCCAGGCTGGCGCGCCTGGCCCATATCGAGGGCCTTGAGCACCTGCAGGCCGCCCAGCAGGCGGGGCAGGGCGCGATCCTCATGGCGGTGCACTTCACTACCCTGGAAATCGGTGCCGCGCTGCTCGGCCAGCAGCACACCATCGACGGCATGTACCGCGAACACGGCAATGCACTGTTCGACTTCATCCAGCGCAGCGGCCGCGAGCGTCACAACCTCGATTCGCTGGCGGTGGAGCGCGAGGACGTACGTGGCATGCTCAAGCTGCTACGTTCGGGCCGGGCTATCTGGTACGCACCGGACCAGGACTACGGTGCCAAGCAGAGCATCTTCGTACCGTTGTTTGGTATCCCCGCGGCGACGGTGACCGCTACCACCAAGTTCGCCCGGTTGGGGAAGGCGCAGGTGATTCCGTTCACCCAGAAGCGCCTGGAGGATGGCAGCGGCTATCGGCTGGTCATCCACCCGCCGCTGACGGATTTCCCCGGGGAAAGCGAAGAGGCCGATTGCCTGCGCATCAACCAATGGGTCGAGAGCGTGTTGCGCGAGTGCCCCGAGCAGTACCTGTGGGCGCACCGCCGGTTCAAGTCGCGCCCCGAGGGTGCGCCGCGGCTGTATGACAAGAAGAAGCGCTGAAAACACATCAACCCCAGGAAGGACGCCATGGCACCACCCCCGGTAACCGGTCTCATCCTGTCTGGCGGCGGCGCCCGCGCCGCCTACCAGGTCGGTGTGCTGGCGGGCATCGCCGAGTTGCTGCCCGCCGGCGCGGACAACCCTTTTCCGGTCATCGTCGGCACCTCCGCCGGGGCCATCAACGCCGTCACCCTGGCCAGTGGTGCCGTGCACTTCAATGACGCCGTGCAGCGGCTCACTGCCTTCTGGCAGAATTTCCGCAGCCATCTGGTCATCCGCAGCGACTGGCCCGGGGTCGTGCGCCAGGCCAGCCGTTTCGTTGGCCACAGCCTGCTGGGGCTGGGTGGCCAGGCCCCTGTGGCGTTGCTCGACAGCAGCCCGTTGCGCAGCCTGCTGCAAACGCACCTGAACCTGGATGGCATCGGCCACGCCTTGGCCGCCGAGCAACTGCGCGCCGTGGCGGTGACCGCCTTTGGCTACGAGTCTGGCCAGGCGGTGACCTTCTACCAGGGCCGCGGCACCATCGAGGCCTGGCTGCGCCACCGGCGTATCGGCGTACCCGCACCGTTGACCATCGACCACTTGCTGGCCAGTGCGGCGATCCCGCTGCTGTTCGCCCCGGTGCAACTGGGCGGCGAGTATTACGGCGACGGTGCAGTGCGCCAGTCGGCACCGATCAGCCCGGCCTTGCACCTGGGCGCCAGCCGGGTGCTGGTGGTCGGGGTCAGCGGAAACCCGCAGCGGCCAGCGCCACCTGTACCGCCCCAGCGTGTGTTCAGCGGGCAGCAGCCGAGCCTGGCGCAGATCGGCGGCCACATGCTCAACAGTACGTTCATTGACAGCCTGGAAGGCGATATCGAACTGCTGCAGCGCCTCAATCACTTGAGCGGGCTGTTGCCGGCGCACCTGGATGCCCGGCGCCTGGGGCTGGCACCGATCGACGTGCTGGTGGTGGCGCCCAGCCAGCCGCTGGATGAGATTGCCGCTCGGCACCGCCGCGAGTTGCCGGCGGCGCTGCGCCTGTTCTTACGGGGGCCGGGGGCAACGCGCACCAGCGGGGCGGGGGTGTTGAGCTATTTGCTGTTCGAGGCCAGCTATTGCAGTGAACTGATCGAGTTGGGGCGGCGCGATGCCCTGGCCAAGAAGCGCGAGCTTTGCGAATTCCTGGGGATTTGATGTTGCCTTTGCGGGCCCTTTCGCGACAAGGGGTTGCGCCAATACCTGTGTAGGAGCGGGTTCACCCGCGAAAGGGCCGCAGCAGGCTTACTCGGCTATCTGCAACTTGCGCGCCTGGGTATACACATACCGCACCTTTTCATACTCGAACGGCGAATTCAGCTGGCCATAGCGGAATTTGGTCGTATAGCGCCTGTCCACCACGCGCAGTGCGAAGATTTCCGGATGATCGGTGCTGGCTTCGGCCACGTTCAGGTAGTTGACCGCCTGCTCTCCCGCATAATCCACCACCAGCCCGGTGGTATCGCGAAGGTTCGATGGGCCTAGCACCGGCAGCATCAGGTACGGCCCATCCGGTACGCCATAGAAGCCCAGGGTCTGGCCAAAGTCCTCGCTCTGGCGCGGCAGGCCCATGCTGGTCGCCGGGTCCCACAGCCCACCCACGCCGATGATCGTGTTGAACATCAGTCGCGCGGTGATTTCTGCCGAGCGCTTGGCTTTGAGCTGCAACACGCTGTTGAACAGGTTCGGCACATCGCCAAGGTTGTTGAAGAAGTTGCTCACCCCCGTGCGCACGAAGCTTGGGGTGACATACTGATAGCCATTCACCAGCGGCAGCAGCACCCATTGGTCCAATCGGTAGTTGAAGTGGTAGATGCGCCGGTTGATCGACTCCAGCGGGTCGTACACGTTCAGCGCCTGCAGGGTTGAGCGCTCGAACTCGCGCTGGTCCAGCCCCGGGTTGAATTTCAGCTCACGCAGCGGGTCGAGGAAGCCATCGGCTTCGGGCACCAGTGGCGCGGTGCCGATCACCTGCGGGTCGGCCTCGACCACACTGGCTCGGGGTGCGGTTTCGGCGGCCAGGGTGTGGCCAGCGGCAAGCAGGGCAGTGGCGAAGAGGAGTTTGTTAACCACGGAAGAACTCCAGCATGGCGTCACTGTTGACGCGGTAGTTGAGGTTGCCGCAATGGCCGCCATGGGGGTAGAGGGTCAGCCGTTCGCCGAACACCTTGCGCAGGAAGCCAATGTCGCCCGGGCCGAGAATGACGTCGTCGGCGTTGTGCATCACGGCGATCTTGTCACTGCTGCGCAGGTAGTCTTCCAGGGCATACAGGCTGACCTGGTTGACCAACTGCAGGATGCTGTTGCCGTCGGTGCGGGCGCGCCACATCGGAATTACCTGTTCGGTCATGTAGCAGTCGAAGTCGCACTGCAGGGCGCGCTTGAAGAACGGCGTGAGGCTGCTGCCTTCAGTGATCGGGAACTTCGGCGGAATGATCAGGCCACGTCGGTTGATCAGGTCGGAAGTGAAGGCGATGTCGGCTGCCGAGAAACGGAACGAGGTGCCGATCAGCATGGCCATCTGTTCGTTGGACAGGTGCTGGCGCGACTGCTGGAAGTCGTACAGCAGGGCGTCGTTCAGGTCGATGTAGCCCTTGTCCTGGAAGTAACGGGTGAGTTTTTCCAGCATCAGCTCGTAGAACGTGGTGCTGCGGTCGATGCCCTTGACCTGGGTCTGCACCAGCTTGTCGAGGTTGTTGATCGAGGTGTAGAGGTTGACCGGTGGGTTGAGCAGCAGTACACGCTTGAAGTTGAAGCTGCGGCGGGTTTCGTCCAGGTGGCTGACGAAGGCGGCGTCGAGCGCGCCCAGGCTGTAACCGGTGAGGTAGAAATCACTGACCGGCAGGCGTGGATGCTGGGCGCGCACGGCCTGCATCACCCGGTACATGTCTTCGGCGTCTTCCTGGCTGATGCCGGGGGTAGCAAAGCGCGAGGCCGCACTCATGAAGTCATAGCTGGTGGGCGATGACAGTTGCACCACGTGGAAGCCGGCCTGGTAGAACAGCTTTTTCAGGTATTCATTGATGCTGCTGCTGTAGGGCGCGCCGGTGCCGGCGATGATGAAGATCAGCGGCGCTTCGCGATCCTGGCGGGCCAGGCGGTACTTGAGCTTCTTCACTGCCCAGAAGTTGTCGGGCAACGTGAACTCGCGTTCCGGGCGCAAGTTCAGGCTGTAGTCGGACTGAGTGATTTCATCGTCGCTGGGCAGGTCAGGGCGCTTGTCCGGCGGCGTGGTGGCGATGGTGGCCTCGAACGGGTTGGTAAGAGGGTAGCCATAGCTGGCAGCGTCGATATCCCGCGCTGAAGCGGCCACAGCCATGAGCAAGCTGCCGAGCAGGGCAGCGAGGCGCAAAGATCGAAGCATGTAATCCCCCAAAAGAACGCAAGGTCGAGCAGTGTGCAGGCTAGGACCACAGCCAGGTGGGCAAAGTTGCCCGCTGCGGTGGCATTTGGCGTACTTGCTATCTGCAACATAGCTGCCGGGGTGTGATTTTGCCTTAGAAACGGGCATAAGCGATCATGGATGCTTTCGATTACCGCTATTGGAGAACAGGATGTCTCGTTCGCTGCCGACGGCGCTGTTGCTGCTGTTCCTGGGGGGTTGGCTCGCGGCCAGTTATGGCGTGCGTTACGGCCTGATGGAGGACGGCCAGTGGGTAGGGCTGTGCGCAGTGCCGACCGCCTATTGGCAGTGCGAGGTGCGTTCGCTGCTGGGGTTGGGCATTCACCATCAAGTCATGGCCTGGGGCGGATTGGGCCTTGCGCTACTGGCCCAGTTCGTTTCCGCGCGTGCCGGCTGGTGGCTGGCAGTGTTGGCACTGGTGTTCGCGGTGCCGGCGCTGGTGCTGTACACCGCCAGCATTGCGGTGTTTGCGCTGGTGCTGGCGGGGTTGCGCCTGGTCAGGCAGCCCCCATTGTAGGCAGCTGCGCGTACCTGTGGGAGAGGGCTTGCCCGCGAAGCCAACACCGTGGTGGATGGCACGGGCTTCGCCCGTGTTCGCGGGCAAGCCCGCTCCCACAGGGATCGCGCCAGCTTTCAGAAATTGAGCAAGACAGTTGCTCCCACAAGGTCCGCGCCGGGCTTGAGGAATATGCAGTATCAAGCCTGGCGCATCCGCAGGCTTCGCCACAATGCCGCTGTCATCAGCACACTCACCACTGCCCAGCCCCAGGCCTGCTGGTTCTCCAGCCCTTCCACGAACAACTGCGGCGCCACCCCGGCGCCGACGATGAACGCCAGCAACGCCACCTCCGCCCGCCGTGCCCGCACTGGCCACAGCACATACACCAGCGCCGGCAACGCCAGCGCCGCGCTGGGGAAGCTGCGGTAGCGCGGGTCGAACACCATTGCCAGCATGCTCACCGCCGCAGCGAAGCCTGCCGCCAGCAACAGCCAGCCGGCTCGCTCCTGCAGCCAGGCGAACAAGCGTTCACGCCAGCCGGCCCGCCGCGTCAGCGCCAACAACGCATGGGCCAGTACCAGCAGGTTCAGCCCGGCCAGCATCAGTGCCCACAGCCATTCCCCGGCAAAGCGCGCATGGGTGCGCATCAACTCGCCCCACAGGCCCAGGCAAGCGGCACCAAACGCTGCCAGCAGTGGCAGCAGCAAGGCGGCCATCGGTGTAGCGGGGCGCCCGGCCAGCCCCAGCATGATCACCGTCAGCACGGCGCTGGCCAGCAACCACTGCGGCCAGTCATGCAGGTTGCTCACTGGCCCTTCGAGCACGCCCTTGTCCTGCCGGTCCGCGTCGTATAGCCCCCAGTAACCACCCACTGCGCCCTCATTGGCGCGTTTCCAGGGCTGATCGAAGGCTTCGATCAGGTTGTAGTGCCAGCCATTGCGCTCCGCCATGGCCACGAAGCCACGGATGAAGCGCGCCTCATTGACCCGGCTGGGCACCGCCGTTTCGCGTTGGCGGCCTTCGCTGGGCCAGCCGGTTTCGCCAATCAGAATGTCCTTGGGCGCGAAGCGTGTGCCGAACACCCGGCGCACATCGGCAACGTGGGCCAAGGCATCGTCGATGCCACGCGGGTCGTCCTCCCAGTAGGGCAGCAGATGGATGGTCAGGAAGTCCACTGCCGGGGCCACCTGCGGGTGCTGCAGCCAGAATTCCCAGACATCGGCGTAGGTCACGGGCACCTTGACCTCGCGCTTCACCCGCGCGATCAATTTGGCAAGGTGGGCACCGGTCACCTCCTTGCGCAACAGTGTCTCATTGCCGACGATCACCGCGCTGACCACGTCCGGGTTGGCGTTGGCAGCAGCGATCAGCAGGTTGATTTCCTTCTCGGTGTCGGCCGGGTGGGCGTTCACCCAGGCGCCCAGCATCACCTTCAGCCCATGCTTGCGTGCCAGCGCCGGGATTGCCTCAAGACCGCTCATGGAATAGGTACGGATGCACTGAAACCGCTCGGCCAGTAACGCCAGGTCGGCGTCCATCCGCGCTGGGCGCAGGCGAAACGGCTGGTCGTAAGGCGACTGGTCTTTGTCAAACGGCGTGTACGAAGCGCATTGCAGCTTGTGCGCAGGGCTGGCCGCATCGGGCAGGTGCACAGGCTTGCCCAGCCCGTACCAGAGCCCCCCCAGCCCGAGCAGGGCCAGCAGGCAGGCAAGCAGGTACAACGGCAATAACAGGCGGCTACAACTGGGCATGTGGCGGTCCATCGTCTGGCACAAAAGGTTAGATAGTAGCCCGGCGCCAAACCTTTGGCATGCAAGGATCGCGCAGGCCGAGGCAGGCCGATGGCGCTAATGGCACAGTGCTGTCGCATATGGGGCGGGTGCAGGTCGCAGGTGGATCAGGTCGACTTGTGTTGCAGGAAGATGATGCAATCTCCAAGACCTGACGAGGGGATGCTTTGATGGCAACTTTGAAGAAAATGCGACGTTTCCTGGGTGTGGGCACCGCCCTGGTAATGGCCATGAGCACTGCACAGGCTATGGCCAAAGAAGTAAGCATTGGTTACGTGGATGGTTGGGCCGACAGCGTGGCGACCACCAACGTGGCTGCCGAAGTAATCAAGCAAAAACTCGGCTATGACGTGAAGTTGCAGGCCGTGGCCACGGGGATCATGTGGCAGGGTGTGGCAACTGGCAAGCTCGATGCCATGTTGTCGGCCTGGTTGCCGGTGACCCATGGTGAGTACTGGTCCAAGAACAAGGACAACGTGGTCGACTACGGCCCGAACTTCAAGGACGCCAAGATCGGCCTGATTGTCCCCGAGTACGTCAAGGCAGTGAGCATTGCCGACCTCAAGACCGATAACAGCTTTAAGGACAGGATTGTTGGCATCGACGCAGGCTCCGGTGTGATGCTCAAGACCGACCAGGCGATCAAGGACTATGGCCTGACCAGTTACAAGTTGCAGGCCAGCTCGGGTGCGGCGATGACGGCGGAACTGGGCCGTGCCTATGCCAAGCAGCAGTCGATTGCGGTGACCGGCTGGGTTCCGCACTGGATGTTCGCCAAGTGGAAGCTGAAGTTCCTCGAAGACCCGAAAGGCGTATATGGCGCGGCAGAAACCGTGAACAGCATCGGCAGCAAGGAACTGGCCACCAAGGCACCGGAAGTGGCGGAGTTCCTGAAGAAGTTCAACTGGCAGTCCAAGGACGAGATTGGCGAGGTGATGCTGGCGATCCAGGAAGGGGCCAAGCCTGAAGCGGCCGCCAAGGACTGGGTCGCCAAGCACCCTGATCGTGTGAAGGAGTGGACTGGCAAGTAATAACCTTCCAGGGCCAATAGGGTTTCTTCGCGGGTAAACCCGCTCCTGCAGGAGCGGGTTTACCCGCGAACGGGTCATTACTTTGTTACGCAATCGGTAAAACACCGTTGCATCTAAGACTAAGGTCGTCTGGTTGGCGTCCATCGGCAGCATAAAGTAAGGGTGTGGGTTCCATCCCGTATCTGTGCTGCTAGGACAAAAACAATGAACGACAGCATTTACCTCTCGATACAAAACAGCCCCCGTTTCAAGGAGCTGGTCACCAAACGCGAACGGTTCGCCTGGATTCTCTCGGCGATCATGCTCGGCCTGTACTGCGCCTTCATCCTCCTGATCGCCTACGGTCCTCATGTGCTGGGCGCCAAGCTCAGTCCTGAGTCATCGATTACCTGGGGCATTCCCCTGGGCGTCGGCCTGATCGTTTCGGCATTCGTCCTGACCGCCATCTACGTACGCCGCGCCAACGGCGAATTCGATGAGCTGAACAAGGAAATCCTGAAGGAGGCGCAACAATGATTCGCCAAACCAAAGCCCTGGCCGTACTGGCCTGCGGAGCCTTCGCACCCGCCGTGTGGGCCGCCGATGCCCTGACCGGCGAGGTGCAGAAACAACCGCTGAACGTTTCCGCCATCGCCATGTTCGTGGCCTTCGTCGCCTTCACCCTCGGCATCACCTACTGGGCTTCCAAACGCAACAAGTCGGCATCGGATTACTACGCTGCCGGGGGCAAGATCACCGGCTTCCAGAACGGCCTGGCGATTGCTGGCGACTACATGTCGGCCGCCTCGTTCCTGGGTATTTCCGCGCTGGTGTTCACCTCGGGTTACGACGGCCTGATCTACTCGATCGGCTTCCTGGTTGGCTGGCCGATCATTCTTTTCCTGATTGCCGAACGCTTGCGCAACCTGGGCAAGTACACCTTCGCCGACGTGGCCTCGTACCGCCTCGGGCAAAAGGAAATCCGCACCCTGTCTGCCTCTGGTTCGCTGGTGGTGGTGGCGTTCTACCTGATCGCGCAGATGGTCGGCGCCGGCAAGCTGATCGAGCTGCTGTTCGGCCTGGACTACCATGTGGCGGTGATCCTGGTGGGTATCCTGATGTGCCTGTACGTGCTGTTCGGCGGCATGCTGGCCACCACCTGGGTACAGATCATCAAGGCGGTGCTGCTGCTGTCCGGTGCCAGTTTCATGGCGCTGATGGTCATGAAGCACGTGGGCTTTGACTTCAACACGCTGTTCTCCGAAGCGATCAAGGTACACGCCAAGGGCGAGGCGATCATGAGCCCCGGCGGCCTGGTCAAGGACCCTATCTCGGCATTCTCCCTGGGCCTGGCACTGATGTTCGGTACTGCCGGCCTGCCGCACATCCTGATGCGCTTCTTCACCGTCAGTGACGCCAAGGAAGCGCGCAAGAGCGTGCTGTACGCCACCGGCTTCATCGGCTACTTCTACATCCTCACCTTCATCATTGGCTTTGGCGCGATCCTGCTGGTCAGCACCAACCCGGAATTCAAGGACGCCGCAGGCGCTCTGCTGGGTGGCAACAACATGGCCGCGGTGCACCTGGCCAATGCGGTGGGTGGCAGTGTGTTCCTCGGCTTCATCTCGGCGGTGGCCTTTGCCACCATCCTGGCGGTGGTGGCTGGCCTGACCCTGGCCGGTGCCTCGGCAGTGTCCCACGACCTGTACGCCAGCGTCTGGCGCAAGGGCAAAGCCAACGACAAGGACGAGATCCGCGTATCGAAGATCACCACTGTCGCCTTGGGTGTGCTGGCGATCGGCCTGGGGATTCTGTTCGAGAAGCAGAACATTGCCTTCATGGTCGGCCTGGCGTTCTCCATTGCGGCCAGCTGCAACTTCCCGGTACTGCTGCTTTCGATGTACTGGAAGAAGCTGACCACCCGCGGTGCCATGATCGGCGGCTGGCTGGGCCTGGTGAGTGCGGTGACGCTGATGATCCTTGGCCCGACCATCTGGGTACAGATTCTCGGCCACGAGAAGGCCATCTACCCGTACGAGTACCCGGCGCTGTTCTCGATGGCCATTGCCTTCGTCAGCATCTGGTTCTTCTCGGTCACCGACAAGTCCAAGGCGGCTGAGGATGAGCGCGCGCTGTTCTTCCCGCAGTTCGTGCGTTCGCAGACTGGCCTGGGTGCCAGCGGGGCGGTCTCGCACTAACGTCAATCCCCTGCATTGAAAAACGCCCCGCCTGTCGGGGCGTTTTTTATTTTATGCAGTCAGAAACAGCCTACATACATAGTGAGGCTCTGCCCATAAAGTTCCCTCATGTCGTAAGTGCATCTATAGATGCCGGCACATTTGGGGAATATTCAATGAAGTTACGCTGTTTAATCACCTTCGCTCTCCTTGGCGTGGCGGGCGCTGCAGGGGCAAAGGAAATACCGCAGGACATCAGTGTCCAGGCTGTCGTGTCGGCACCTGAATTTCAGGTGAACTCGGTTGGCAATTGGTGGGAAGACGTACTTCAGGCTGAATATGACCCGGACCGGGGCGTCTTCAAGCAAATCGAAAAAGAGGTGTTTGTAAAAAGCACCTACGGCCCGATTTACGCGAAAACAGATCGTTCGGAGTATCGGTTCACGCGGGTGGGCGGTGCGGTAGCGCCCCGTCGATACCACATCATGTTGAATCGCAAAAAAATGGGCACGGCGCCGGTTGAAATCATCAGTGCTGCTGAAGCTGCTCAGGGAAAAAACATTCAATTCAGGTTCTATCCGATGGCGGAATCGTCGTCGACTCGCATGCCTGGTACTTACACTACGCAAGCCACCTTGATGTTTGAAACAGGGGCGCCCTGATTCGCAATTTCATTCGGGTGCCCCAGGGCGCCCGCTATTTGATGTGCAACCGTTAAAGGAAGTTTGATGTGAAATCCTATGTATTGGCTGTCCCGTTCCTTGCATTGTTTGCCGGTGCCGCTGTCGCGTCCGCCCCTGAGCCGATCACCCAGAGTATTTCAGTGACGGCGATCATTCCCGGGAATGATTTTTCAGTGGCCCCCGTAGGGGACTGGCTGGAGAAAGGCGTGACGCTTGAATATGAGCCGGAGCGCGAAGACTTCAAGGCGGTCAGTGAAAAGTTCTCGGCACAGAGTGATGTCGGCGCTATTCAGGCCCACCTGCTGCACACAGCATCGCTGCAAGACCCACAAACCGACCAGAAGATTGATCTTATCATCACTGTCGGGGATAAAAAGTTGGAGTTGACGCCCGCGGAGGTCATGAGCGCGGAAGATGCTAAAGCTGGCAATGATCTTCCCATTACGTTTAAGGCCATAAAGCCCGACAATGGTTATCTGAAGGGTGAGTATGCCGGGACAGTGAGCGTGTTGTTTGAAACTTCCTCCACCAGCCTTTGATTGAAGCAGTGCCGCCTGCCTCAACTTACTGGATGTTTACCAGTGTAGGGGCAGGTGTTGAAGTGGATTGAATCATGTTCCAGTTTGCTGCACCCGGCCGCGCACTCGCTGTCTGGCTGTTGGGTGCTGCCTGCATTATGCCCCTCGAAGTGTTGGCCGAGCGCGCGTCCAGTGCCATTGACCTGAATACATTCGGGCGTTTGCCAGAAGACTTCGAGGCGCACTTTTTCGATGTGCCGCTTGCCGTGCGAGTGGAGCTTGATCAACGCTACCTCGGTGATGCCATGGTGGTATTGAGCCGTGATAACCGTGTGCAGTTGCTGACGTTTACCGACACTGAGCAGAGCGCAGAGCCGGCCACGCTCAGGCAGTTATGGCAACAGCGCCTGGAGGGCGGGCGCATGCTGGGCGACTGCCTGCAAAACTGCCCGGACGGGTTGCAGGCTATCCATTACAGCCTGGCCAATTCCCAGTTGTCATTGCTGACCTCCAATGCCGAGAAGCGGGAGCAGGACGCGCTCTTCCACCGCCTCCCGGAGCAGAGTGACGCTGGGTTGCTGCTGCGTAACCAGCTCAACCTGGTCAATGATGGCAATCAGACCACGGGCAGAATCGGCCTGCTCGGTCAGGGCAACCTGCATAACTGGACGACGCTTGCCGATGCACGCGTGGATCGTAGCCCATCTGAGCAAGGCGATATGCGTTACCGCATGAACCAGCTTTACGCGGAGCGCCTGCAGGAAGAGCATTTCTTTCGGCTGGGTTACTTCTCCACTGGCGCACAAGGCCTGGTGCGCCAGCCATCGCTACTCGGGCGCCGCCCTGATAGCACGCTTGGCTTGATGCTGGGCAGCAGTGACAGCCTGCTGGTCGACAATGGCCAAGCCAGCGCCATCCCCGTCTACGTCACGCCGAACCGCCCGGGTATCGTCGAAATCTATCGCAATGGTTCGCTGATCAACAGTCAGCCGGTACAGCCGGGTTTGCAGGCGATCGACACGCGGGTATTGCCCGGCGGCATCTATGATGTGGAGCTGCGTTTGCTCGAAGACGGCCTGGAGACCTCGCGCAGCGAAGTGTCCATCTACAAGCCCAGCCGGTGGCAGAACATGGATAACCGCTGGCGCTACAACCTGTACCTGGGCCAGCAGGTCGAGCTACTGAGCAACTCGGATGGCAATCGTGAACAGAGCCCGGTGTTCGGTGCCCTTTCCAACTACCTGATGCATCCTGCCGCGGTGCTGGGGTTGTCAGTGCAACAGGTCGATGCTGACCTGCAGTTGGGGACCTCGCTGGACTGGGACGTGCATGAACGGTTCAAGCTTTACGCCAGCCTCAATCAGACTCAGGGCCTGGGCAACGGCGGCGATCTGCAGTTGACCTACACCCACCCTTGGGGCTCGTTGTTGCTGAGCCACAACCAGACCTGGCTGGAGCCTGGCAGTAGCGGTCACGACGATACTTCCCAGCGCCAGGTGCGCAGCCGCACCGCCTTTTCGATCAACCAGCGGGTAACCGCGCGCAGTTCAGCGACGCTGCGTCTGGAACACAGTGCGGGCTCGGCAAGCGGCCTGGGGGCCGACCTCAGCTGGGCGTTCTTCGGGAAACTGCGGGGGCATCAGAGCAGTGTTCGCCTGTCACTTTTCGACAGGCCTGGAACGCGCAGCAGCGCCGGTGTCCGCAGCCGCGGCGTCAACGTTGCTGTAAGCATGAAGCTTGAGCGCGATGGCAGGCAGCTTGGGGTCGATGTGGGTAGCCGCGCCTCGCGTGAGGGGGGCAATGACCCCTACGCTTCGCTGTGGTATCGGCAGAACGTCGACCTGGGCCCCGTGCACAGCCTGGGGGGCAGCGCGACGCTCGACGGCTATGGCACCAGCCTGGCGGCCAATGGGCGATTCCACAGCCAGGCGCTGCAGGGCGATGCCTATGCCCAGAGTTCCTCTTTCAACAATAACCTCAGCGGTGGCCTCAACCTGGAAAGCACCCTGGCGCTGGGCGCCGGGAAGCTGGCCATGGGCGGCAGCAACCTGCCGCTCGAAGCCGGCTTGATCATCGATGTCGAAAGCGATCTGCACGGTGTGAAGCTGCGCGCCAACGATGGCCAGGGCATGAGTGCAGTGCTGCACCCCGGGCGCAATATCGTGCCGGTGACGGCGTTCAAGTCTGGCCATGTGCGCTTCGACTTCGACACGAAGGACGTGCCGCCAGCTCAGATCCAACCCCTCGCTGTGGACTATCACCTCAACCGCGGTGGGGTGGGGTACCACACAGTGAAGGTCATGCGAACGGTCACCGTGTTTGGCCGGCTGCTCGACGGGCAAGGCCAGCCACTGCACGGCGCGCATGTGGTCAATGACGCCGGGCGCACGGTTGTCGAGGTGGATGGCTATTTCAACGTCGAAATGAGTGAGTCACGGCCCACCTTGGAAATTCGCCATGACACGGCAGGTAGCTGCCTTCTGACATTACCGCCGGACAACTTTGATCGCGAGGATGACCTGCTGATCGTGGGTGATCAGCGGTGTGTGCCCAGTGTGGGCTGAGCCGGCTTTCGGCATGACGCTGTAGAGGGCCCGATTCCCGGGTCGATGGATTGGATGTTGAGTAAACAGAGGTTGAAGATGCACAGGTTCACATTTCACTTGTCACCCTTGTTGTTCGTTGCGCTGATGCTGCCGTGGTTTGCCCAGGCCGGGCCACAGCTGGATGTCGGCGCGCTCTATGACTACCTCGAGCCAGGCAAGGGCACCTATGCCAAACGCATCTACAACCGGGGGGACAGTACCGCGTTCGTCAAGGTCAGCGTGCTGGAGCTGGTCTACGACGGCCAGGCCGAACCCCGTGAGGTGGAAGTCGATGAGCTGCCCTTCGACCAGCGCAGCGTTGTTGCCAGCCCTGCGCGGATGATCATCCCGGCACGCGGCATGCAGGCCGTGCGGTTGCTGTATCGCGGTGAACGGAACCAGGAGCGTTACTACCGGCTGCGCTTCGTCCCGGTGGTGCCGGAACAGGATGACAGCTTCGCACTGGACGAAACGGAGCTTGACGCTTACCGCAAGGAACTCAGTGCCGGTGTGCAGTTTCTGGCCGGCTACGGCACCATTTTGATTACCAAGCCTGCTGCCACGCGGTATCAGACCTCGATTGAGCGAGCCGGTGGGAAATGGACCGTGCGCAACGAGGGCAATGCCACGGTGCTGCTCGACAACGTCCAGGTCTGTGTGCTGAACGAGGACGAGTGTGAGCCTCCGGCCAAGCACCATCTTCGTCCTGGACGTACGCGCGAGTTCGTCGAGAAGCCCGGTGTCGAATACCGCTTCGAACAGGTGGAAGGCGATGCGCGCAAAGCCATGAACTTCAAGGCAGAGTGAGAGGTAGGGGCATGTTTCGCAAGTGTGCAATGCTGGTACTGCTGTCTGGCGTGTTCGGCTCATCGTGGGCGCAGGCGGCCGACATTACGCTCAAGCTGCGTTACCGCGGCGAGACCCGGCAATTTGAAAACCTGACACCCCGGTCATCCCCTGTCTGTACTCAGTTGCCGCAGCTTTGTGGCGATCCGCTGCAGGATCTGCTGGATGTGGGGGTCGAATACTCGAAAACAGTCGATGGCGAAGGCACCGATGGCTTCTACCTCTCGGCCCCTGTCCAGCCAACTGCGCTACTGATGGTGCGTGACAAGACCGGCGAGCAGGTCAGCATGGACTTTGCCATTACCCACCTGGGCGGTGCGGTAACTTCGGACGATGGGGCACCTACGCTTGCGGCGCGCACGGGCCTGGACTCGAGTGGTTGCCAGGTTGCGTTGGCGAGCGCGGCGCATCGCCTGTTTCTGTGGTCGCCAGCCAGCAACGGGTGCTGGGCCAACCTCAACGTGGAGAATGCGAGCACTTACCATGTGAGTCACCTTACGCTGGGCTACAGGCTGAAGACGCCTTTGCCGGCGAGCTTGAAGTCGGGCGTGTACCGAGGGCGCGTGGTCTATTCGATAGGCCCCGACAGGGATATTGGCCTGGGTTCGAGCCGAACGGTCGCCGGGCTCACGGCCGATTCAGTGGCGATCAACGTCGAACTGGAGGTGGTGCATGACCTTGAGGTGCGTTTTGAGCCGGGTTCCGAGCAGGTGGTACTGGTGCCGCAGCAGGCGCACGGGCCTGGGAGCCGAGGACGGGGTGTGGCAGAGAAACTGGAAAAAGACATGGGCTTCAGCCTGACTGCCAGTGGGCCATTCAACGTCTGGGCGCTGTGCAGCACCGGGTTGGATAGCACGTGCAATCTACGGTCGGCCAAGGGCCATGGCATACCGCTGTACCTGGCCATGACCTTGCCAGGGGTTTCCTACAATGGCCGTTCGCTCTATCGGCAGGCAATGACCTTTGGCGGAGCTGAGAACGCCATGAGCCTGGAAGTCCCGCCAGAGGGTGTGACCGGCAGCCAAGGGCAGTTGCATTTTCATGTATACCCTCGCGGCCACACCCAGAAACAGGACATGTTGCCTGGTATCGAGTATCAGGCCGTCGTGACAATGGTGTTCGATGCGAACCTGTAGAATGGCAACCGGGTGGTGTGACCCGCTTGCCATTCACCTCAAGTGACTGTTTGAAGTGGCTATCCGCAGCGCGTCATATCATCCCAAGCAACAGTAATACCAACAGAATCACCAACACCACGCCGATTATGCCGGAAGGGCCATAGCCCCAGCTGCGCGAGTGGGGGAAGACCGGTAAGCCACCGATCAGCAGCAGAATCAGGATGATGATAAGGATCGTGGTCATGTCAAAGTCCTTGCGTGATTAGGGGGCAAGAGCCTGAGATTGCTGGCCTCTCGATAATTCGGACCGGTGCGGGTTGGTAAAGATTCCATCCCCGTGCAGCCGTCTACCCAATCATGCCCGCCCATTCACTGCCCTGATGAATCCTCCCGGATGGCGACGCCTTGATTAGACTCACCGGACTCCCTGTCAGAACAAGGCCTGCGACCATGCAAAAACGCATCATGATCACCGGCGCCGGGTCTGGCCTCGGCCGCGAGATCGCCCTGCGCTGGGCCCGTGAGGGCTGGCGCCTGGCATTGGCCGATGTCAACGAAGCCGGCCTGCGCGAAACGCTGGAGCAGGTTCGCCAGGCCGGTGGCGACGGCTTCGTCCAGCGCTGCGATGTGCGCGACTATAGCCAGCTGACGGCCCTGGCCCAGGCCTGCGAAGCGAAGTTCGGTGGGGTCGATGTGATCGTCAACAACGCCGGCGTCGCTTCGGGTGGGTTCTTCGCCGAACTGACGCTGGAGGACTGGGACTGGCAGATCGCGGTCAATCTGATGGGCGTGGTCAAGGGTTGCAAGGCCTTCCTGCCGCTGCTGGAGCGCAGCAAGGGGCGCATTATCAATGTCGCCTCGATGGCCGCACTGATGCAGGGCCCGGGCATGAGCAACTACAACGTGGCCAAGGCCGGTGTGCTGGCCTTGTCGGAAAGCCTGCTGGTGGAGTTGCGTCAGGTGGAGGTGGCGGTGCACGTGGTGTGCCCGTCGTTCTTCCAGACCAACCTGCTGGACTCGTTCCGCGGGCCGAACCCGGCGATGAAGGCGCAGGTGGGCAAGCTGCTCGAAGGTTCGCCGATCAGTGCGGCGGACATTGCCGACTATATCCATCAGCAGGTCGCTGCAGGCGAGTTCCTCATCCTGCCCCATGAGGCAGGGCGCCAGGCCTGGCAACTGAAACGCCAGGCCCCTGAGCGGCTGTATGACGAGATGGCCGAAATGGCGGTGAAAATGCGGGCAAAAGCCCCGTCGCGATGATTGGTCTGTAGGAGAAGTTACTCAAAAGTGTAAGAGGCTTCTGAATCGTAGTGGAGCTATTGAGTAGCTGAATACCTACGGGGCAGGCTCCGGTTTTCCCTTTCGCAGGAGGATCGGAACATGCTGGTAATAGGGCGCGAAGTAGGGGAGGTCATCGTGATTGGCGATGACATCCGGATCATGGTGGTAGAGACCCGGGACGGCGTGGTGCGCTTTGGTGTGGCTGCTCCGCGTGAGGTGCCGGTGCATCGAGCCGAAGTTTACAAGCGCATCAAGGCGTCCAAGCAGAGCAAGGCCTGAAGAGGCCTGGCCTGCTATTCGAGCAGCTCGCGGGGCACATCATGCTTGGCCAGCAACTGGCATTGCTGGCTTTCCAGGTCGAACAGGATGAAAGCCTGGCCTTTGGCCAATGCCTGGCGTACCCGCAGCACGCGGGTTTCCAGCGGTGTGTCGTCGCCATTGTCAGTGCCGTCGCGGGTGACGAAGTCCTCGATCAGGCGGGTCAGGGTTTCGGCTTGCAATTGGTCGTAGGGGATCAGCATGGTCGGGCGGTGTCTGAAATAGGTATGGGCATGCTACGCGAAACATTCGAGGTGTTGGGGCCGCTTTGCAGCCCCAAGTGCGTTTAGCCTTTGTTTCCGACCAGGCTGTCCACGGCCGGTACCCGCGTGTCGCTCTCCATCTGCGCATCATGCTCCAGCTGGTGGCTGAAGCGCTCGAGTGACGTATTGGCCGGCTGCGAGTCGCTGGCAAATACGGGCGGGCTCAGCAGGTAGGCTGACAACAACCGGCTCAGCGCTGCCAGGCTATCGATATGGGTGCGCTCGTAACCATGGGTGGCATCGCAACCAAAGGCCACCAGCGCGGTACGAATATCGTGCCCGGCAGTCACCGCCGAATGGGCATCGCTGAAGTAATAGCGGAACAGGTCGCGCCGCACCGGCAAGTCATGGTCGCCGGCTAGTTTCAGCAGGTGCCGGGACAGGTGGTAGTCGTAAGGCCCCGACGAGTCCTGCATGGCCACACTGACCGCATGCTCGCTGGAAGCCTGCCCGGGCGCCACCGGGGCGATGTCGATGCCGACGAACTCGCTGACGTCCCAGGGCAGGGCGCCGGCTGCACCCGAGCCGGTCTCCTCGGTGATGGTGAACAGCGGGTGGCAGTCGATCAGCGGCTGGCGGCCGCTTTCCACCACGGCCTTCAGTGCCGCCAGCAATGCCGCTACGCCAGCCTTGTCGTCCAGGTGACGGGCACTGATGTGGCCGCTTTCGGTGAATTCGGGCAAGGGGTCGAAGGCCACGAAATCACCAATGCTCACGCCCAGCGCCTCACAGTCGGCGCGCGTGGCGCAGTAGGCATCCAGGCGCACTTCCACGTGGTCCCAGCTGATCGGCATCTGGTCGATCGCCGTGTTGAAGGCATGCCCGCTGGCCATCAGCGGCAGCACGCTGCCACGGAATACCCCGGTATCGGTAAACACGCTAACCCGGCTGCCCTCGGCAAAACGGCTGGACCAGCAGCCGACGGGCGCCAGGGCCAGGCGGCCATTGTCCTGCAACTGACGCACGCTGGCGCCGATGGTATCCAGGTGGGCAGAGACGGCGCGGTCGGGGGTGGCCTGCCGGCCTTTGAGGGTGGCGCGAATGGTGCCGCGGCGGGTCAGCTCGAAGGGGATGCCCAGCTCGTCAAGGCGTTCGGCCACGTAGCGCACGATGGTGTCGGTGAAGCCGGTGGGGCTGGGGATGGCGAGCATTTCCAGCAGCACGCGTTTGAGGTAGTCGAGATCGGGTTCGGGGTGTTGCTCGGACATGGTTGGGGACTCCTTTACTCCTGTGCCGGCCTCTTCGCGGGTAAACCCGCTCCTACGGGTACAGCGCCGTCTTCGCGGGTAAACCCGCTCCTACAGGTACAGCGCTGCCTTCGCGGGTAAACCCGCTCCTACAGGTACAGCGCCACCTTCAAGGGCGGTGATATCCCTGTGGGAGCGGGCTTGCCCGCGAAGAGGCCGGCACCGGTTTACGCCAAAGGCCGGCTATGGGGAAACAGCAGGTCGATAAAACGCTCGGCCGTGGGCTGCGGTTCATGGTTGGCCAGGCCAGCACGTTCGTTGGCCTCGATGATCACGTACTCCGGCTGCCCGGCATCGCGCACCATGAAGTCCAGCCCAACCACCGGAATTTCCAGTGCCCGTGCCGCCCGCACGGCAGCATCGGCCAGCACCGGGTGCAGGCGTTCGGTGACGTCTTCCAGGGTGCCGCCGGTGTGCAGGTTGGCCGTACGCCGCACGGCTAGGCGCTGGCCGGCCGGCAACACGTCGTCATAGCCAACGCCCGCTGCGCGCAAGGTGCGCTCGGTTTCGTCGTCCAGCGGAATGCGGCTTTCGCCACCGGTGGCGGCCTGGCGGCGACGGCTCTGGGCTTCGATCAACTGGCGCACGCTGTGCTTACCGTCGCCCAGCACCTGCGCCGGGTGGCGGATGGCGGCGGCCACCACCTCGTAGCCAATCACCACGATGCGCAGGTCGAACCCGGCATGGAAGCTTTCCAGCAGCACGCGGCTGTCGAACTGGCGGGCATGCGCCACGGCACGGGTGATGTCGTCGATGCAGGTCAGGTTCACCGCCACGCCCTGGCCTTGCTCGCCATCGACCGGCTTGACCACCACCGCGCCATGCTCTTCGAGAAACGCCAGGTTGTCATCGGCATTGCCCGCCAGCTGTTGCGCGGGCACCTGCAGCCCGGCGTTGTGCAGGGCGTGCTGGGTCAGGCGTTTGTCCTGGCACAGGGTCATGGTCACGGCACTGGTCAGGTCGCTGAGCGATTCCCGGCAGCGAATTCGCCGCCCGCCAAGGCTCAGGGTGAACAGGCCGCCAGCGGCGTCGTCCACCTGCACCTCGATGCCCCGGCGCAGGGCCTCGTCGACGATGATGCGTGCGTAGGGGTTGAGGTCGGCTTGCGGGCCAGGCCCGAGGAACAGCTGCTCGTTGATACCGTTCTTGCGCTTGACTGCGAAGGTGGGCAGGTTGCGAAAACCCAGTTTCTGATACAGGCGCTTGGCCTGGCGGTTGTCGTGCAGCACCGACAGGTCCAGGTAGGCCAGGCCACGGCTCATGAAATGTTCGATCAGGTGGCGCACCAGCACTTCACCCACGCCGGGGCGGGTGCAGTGTGGGTCCACCGCCAGGCACCACAGGCTGCTGCCATGCTCGGGGTCATCGAACGCCTTGGCGTGGTTCAGGCCCATGACGCTGCCGATAACCGCGCCGCTGTCTTCGTCCTCTGCCAACCAGTACACCGGGCCACCCAAGTGGCGAGGGGTAAGCAGCTCGGCGTCGACGGGGAGCATCCCGCGCGCCTGGTACAGCGTGTTGATCGCCTGCCAGTCGGCAGGGTTCTGTGCCCGGCGCACGCGGAAGCCGCGAAATACCCGCTGCGCCGGGCGGTAATCGGTGAACCACAGGCGCAGGGTGTCGGACGGGTCGAGGAACAGCTGCTGAGGGGCCTGTGCCAGCACCTGCTGCGGGGCGGCAACGTACAGGGCGATGTCGCGTTCGCCCGGGTGCTCGTCGAGCAAATCCTCGGCCAGGGAAACCGGGTCGGGGTAGGTGTGGCCTATCAGCAGCCGGCCCCAGCCGCAGTGCACGGCACGCGGTTGGTCGTGAGGCTGGCTGCCGTCGCCGGCCAGGCGCGCTTGCAGGCGCTCGTAGGACGGCGTCTGGCCGCGCAGCAGGCGCTGACCATAAGCGATTTCATGGGCTTTCATCGGTCAGATTCCTTGTTCGCTCAGCCACAGGTTCAGCGCCGCCAGTTGCCACAGCTTGGAACCGCGCAATGGCGTCAGCTGGCCGTGCGGGTTGCTCAGCAGGCGGTCGAGCATGGTCGGGTTGAACAACCCTCGGTCCTGGCTGGGGTCGGTCAACAGTTCGCGTACCCAGCCCAGGGTGGCACCTTCCAGATGCTTCAGGCCCGGTACCGGGAAGTAACCCTTCTTGCGGTCGATCACCTCATGCGGGATCACCCGTCGCGCCGCCTGCTTGAGCACCTGCTTGCCGCCGTCGGGCAGCTTGAAGCGGGCGGGAATGCGTGCCGACAGTTCCACCAGGCGGTAATCGAGGAACGGCGTACGCGCCTCCAGGCCCCAGGCCATGGTCATGTTGTCCACCCGCTTGACCGGGTCGTCGACCAGCATCACGGTGCTGTCCAGGCGCAGCGCCTTGTCCACGGCAGCCGGTGCGCCGGGGCGCGCGAAGTGTTCGCGCACGAAGTCGCCGGCAGCGTCGGTTTCCAGCAGCCAGGGCGCCTGCACGGTTTCGCGGTATTCGGCATGGCTGCGGTCGAAGAAGGCGTCACGGTAGGCCGCATAGGCATCGTCGGCGCCGTCCACCTGCGGGTACCAGTGGTAACCGGCGAACAGCTCATCAGCACCCTGGCCGCTCTGTACGCCTTTGCAGTGCTTGGCCACTTCCCGCGACAGCAGGTAGAAGGCGATGCAGTCGTGGCTGACCATCGGTTCGCTCATGGCGCGGAACGCGGCCGGCAACTGGTCGATGATTTCGTGTTCGGCAATGCGCAACTGGTGGTGACGGGTGCCGTAGTGTTTGGCGATCAGGTCCGAATACTGGAACTCGTCGCCGCGCTCGCCGCCGGCATCTTCAAAGCCGATGGAGAAGGTCGACAGGTCGTCAACGCCCACTTCGCGCAGCAAGCCGACCAGCAGGCTGGAGTCGACGCCGCCGGACAGCAACACACCCACATCGACGGCTGCCCGTTGGCGGATGGCTACGGCGTCGCGGGTGGCGTCGAGCACGCGGGTGGTCCAGCCTTCCAGGTCCAGTTCACGCTCGTCGGTGTGGGGGCCGTAGTGCAGTTGCCACCAGACTTGGCGTTCCACTTCGCCATGGCGGTCGATGCGCATCCAGGTGCCGGGCTCCAGCTTCTGCACGTTGGCCAGCAGGGTGCGCGGTGCCGGTACCACGGCGTGGAAGTTCAGGTAGTGGTTGAGGGCCACCGGGTCGAGCATCGGGTCGATGTCGCCGCCCTTGAGCAGTGCCGGCAGGGTCGAGGCAAAGCGCAGGCGCTCGCCGTTGCGCGACAGGTACAGGGGTTTGACGCCCAGGCGGTCGCGGGCCAGGAACAGGCGCTGGTTGTCGCGCTCCCAGATGGCCAGGGCAAACATGCCGTTGAGCTTGGGCAGCAGCGCCGCGCCCCAGGCGTGGTAGCCCTTGAGCAGCACCTCGGTGTCGCCGTCGGACCAGAAGGTGTAGCCCAGCGCCTGCAGTTCCTCGCGCAGTTCGGGGAAGTTGTAGATGGCACCGTTGAAGGCCAGCGACAGGCCCAGCGTATTGTCGACCATCGGCTGCGCCGAGCCGTCGGACAGGTCCATGATCTTCAGGCGCCGATGGCCCAGGGCGATCGGGCCCTGGCTATGGAAGCCCCAGGCATCCGGGCCTCGCGGGGCCAGGTGATGGGTAATGCGCTCTACCGCAGCCAGGTCGGCTGGGCGAGGGGCTTGGTCGATGGGGGTGAAACGTAACTCTCCTGCTAATCCGCACATAAGTCCTTACCGGTTTTTCCGTTGGGGAGGTGATGCCCCGGATTAGGGCACCTTAAGGAACTGACCTATGTGCTTTTCGAGAGTTTTAGAATGTTTGGTTATATGTGACCGGGCAGGCAACCCGATGCAATCATTTCCCCCGGATCAACCGGCGCAATCCAAACCGGTTCGGATGGCAAGCCTCCGCCACCGCCCGCGGCAATGGCAGCGGTTCCCCACATACCCAGGCCGCCACCAGCTCGCCACTCAACGGTGCCGTGATCAACCCGCGTGAGCCATGCCCGCTGTTCACATACAACCCGCCCAGCCAAGGGCAGGGCACATCCGGTACTTGCCGCGCATCCCGGCCCAGTACTGCATAGGCTTCGGCAAACGCCTGCGCGTCGGCGATAGGGCCGACGATCGGCAGGTAATCCGGGCTGGTGCAACGAAACGCAGCACGTCCCTGCAATTGCTCGGGGTCCAGTTCAGCCACAGCCAGCCGTTGCGCCAGATCGACGGAAATTTCGTCCAGCAGCGCCAGGTTGCCCTGGTGCTCGGCCACTGTCGGCGCAAGGTCTTCGCTATGGAAGTCAAAACTGGCGCCCAGTGAATGTTCACCCTCGCGCGGCGGTGCCACATAGCCTTCCGCGCACACCACGGTGCGCAGTGCCTGGCTGCTGGCGGTGGCCGGCAAGCGGGTGATCTGCCCGCGGATGCGCTTGAGTGGTAACTGCGCGCAAGGTTCGAAGCGCAGCACATCCGCCGCGCCGGCCAGGACCACCACTGGAGCGCGGGCTAACAGCTGGTCGCCAGCCCAGGCTTGCCACTGTTCATCCACTTTGCGCAGTTCGAGCACTTCCTGGTGCGTCACTAAATGAATACCAGGGTGCTGCAACTGCTGCTGGCACAGCGCCGGCGGGTGCACCCAGCCACCTTCGGGGTAGAACAACCCGCCGCCAGGCAACGCCACGCCGGCGATGGCTTCGGCCTCGGCGCGCGCCAGGCAGTGCAGCAAGCCGTGGTCGAAGGCGGCAGCCAGCTTGCCCTGGCGTTCGGCCTCCTTGCTGTCGAAAGCCAGTTGCAGCACCCCGCAGGCATCCCAGTCACGGCCACGCTGCAAGCGCTGCAGCTGGCGCCGGGTGTAGCCGAACCCGGACAGGATCATCTGCGACAGTGCGGTGCCATGGGCAGACAGCTTGAGGTACAGCACCCCTTGCGGGTTGCCTGAAGCCTCCTGGGCGGGGGCTTCGTGGCGCTCCAGTACAGTAACCTGCCAGCCGCGCCGGGCCAGGCTGGCGGCGCTGCTGCTGCCGGCAAGTCCGGCACCGATCACCAGCGCCTCGCGCGGCCCCTGTGTCACAGCGGGGCGCGCGTACCAAGGCGCGCATGGGCCGGGCAGGGGGCCGACGTAGGCGCCGCTCATCACCTCCCACTTCTTGCCGATGCCTGGCACCTTCTTCATGGCGAAACCGGCTTCGACCAGGCTGCGACGTACCCAGCCGGTGGTGGTGAAGGTACCCAGCACCGTGCCCGGATGCGATAGCCGGGCCAGTTGCGCAAACAGCTCCGGGGTCCACATGTCGGGGTTCTTGGCGGGGGCGAAGCCGTCGAGGAACCACACATCGATTTGCGCATCGAGTTGCGGCAGCTGTTCCAGCACATCGCCTATCAACAGGGTCAGGGTGACCCTGCCACCGGCGAAGGTGAACTGCTGAAAGCCCGGGTGCACCGCCACGTATTGCTCCAGCAGCGGCTCGGTATAGGCGGCCAGTTCAGGCCACAGGCGCACTGCGCGGGCCATGTCGGCGTGGTCGAGGGGGTACTTCTCGACGCTGACGAAGTGCAGGCGCGCGTCGCTGTGTGCGTGCTGGTCGAACAGCTGCCAGGCGCAGAAAAAATTCATGCCGGTGCCAAAACCGGTTTCGCCGATCACCGTGCAGGCGTGCGGCGCCAGGTTGGCAAAACGCTCGGCCAGGCGGGTCTGGCCGAGGAACACGTGCTTGGTTTCTTCGATGCCTTCGTTGACTGCGAAATAGACGTCGTCATAGTGCCGCGAATGGGGGCGGCCCTGGTCGTCCCAGTCGATCTGGGCGTGCTGGAGGAGGGTGGGCATGGTGGGCTCGGTTGCAGCGGATGGCGGGATTTTATGCCATCCGGCTGAGCTGTGGGAGCGCGTTCATTGGTGAAGAGGTCAATACAGGCCGAAATGAAATCCGCTAGTCTTGCTTATCCATTGAAGGAGCCAGTGCATGTTCGAATCTGCCGAAATCGGCCACAGCATCGACAAGGAGGCTTACGACGCCGAGGTACCCGCTTTACGCGAGGCCCTGCTCGAAGCCCAGTACGAACTCAAGCAGCAGGCGCGTTTTCCGGTGATCGTGCTGATCAACGGCATTGAAGGCGCCGGCAAGGGTGAGACGGTAAAACTGCTCAACGAGTGGATGGACCCGCGCATGATCGATGTGCTCACCTTCGACCAGCAGACCGACGAAGAGTTGGCCCGCCCACCCGCCTGGCGCTATTGGCGGGCCTTGCCACCCAAGGGGCGAATGGGTGTGTTCTTTGGTAACTGGTACAGCCAGATGCTGCAGGGGCGGGTGCACGGGGTGTTCAAGGATGCCGTGCTCGATCAGGCCATTACCGGTGCCGAACGCCTGGAGGAGATGCTGTGCGATGAAGGTGCGCTGATCATCAAGTTCTGGTTCCACCTGTCCAAGAAGCAGATGAAGGCACGGCTCAAATCGCTCAAGGACGATCCGCTGCACAGTTGGAAGATCAGCCCGCTGGATTGGCAGCAATCGCAAACCTACGACCGCTTTGTGCGCTTTGGCGAGCGCGTGCTGCGCCGCACCAGCCGTGACTATGCGCCATGGCACATCATCGAAGGGGTAGACCCGAATTACCGTAGCCTGGCGGTGGGGCGCATCCTGCTGGAAAGCCTGCAAGCCGCGCTGGCCAATAATCCCAAGGGCAAGCACCAGGGCAACGTGGCCCCGCTGGGCCACAGCATTGACGACCGCAGCCTGCTCGGCGCCCTGGACATGACCTTGCGCCTGGACAAGGCCGACTATCAGGAACAGTTGATCACCGAACAGGCGCGTCTGGCCGGCCTGCTGCGTGACAAGCGCATGCGCCGGCATGCCCTGGTGGCGGTGTTCGAAGGCAACGACGCCGCCGGCAAGGGGGGCGCCATCCGCCGCGTGGCGGCGGCGCTGGACCCGCGTCAGTACCGTATCGTGCCGATTGCCGCGCCGACCGAAGAAGAGCGCGCCCAGCCGTACCTGTGGCGGTTCTGGCGGCACATCCCGGCACGGGGCAAGTTCACCATCTTCGACCGTTCCTGGTATGGCCGGGTGCTGGTGGAGCGGGTGGAAGGCTTCTGCAGCCCTGCTGACTGGATGCGTGCCTATAGCGAGATCAACGACTTTGAAGAGCAGTTGGTGGATGCCGGCGTGGTGGTGGTCAAGTTCTGGCTGGCGATCGACCAGCAGACCCAACTGGAGCGCTTCGAAGAGCGTGAGCAGATTCCGTTCAAACGCTACAAGATCACCGAGGATGACTGGCGCAACCGCGACAAGTGGGACGAGTACTCCCAGGCGGTGGGCGACATGGTCGACCGCACCAGCAGCGAGATTGCCCCTTGGACGCTGGTGGAGGCCGATGACAAGCGCTGGGCGCGGGTGAAGGTGGTGCGCACCATCAACCAAGCGCTGGAAGCGGCGTTTGCCAAGCACAAGAAATAGCTGAATGTGATGTTGCCTGTTTCGGCCCTTTCGCGGGTAAACCCGCTCCTACGACGGATTGGACTGCGCCCCGGATGTTGGACAAAAAATCCAACACCGGGGCGCAGCTCACGCTCCCGTAGGAGCGGGTTTACCCGCGAAAGGGTCAGCACAGGCAACACCTCCCCCCAGCCATGCTCCAAAAGAATGACCTGATGAATTCTTTTCTCGGCACTCTCCACCGTCTCCGTCCTCCAACCCCGTAGAATTCAACAACCCCCACCACGGGCTTGATCGAGGATTTTATGCACACCACTTCTGGCCGCTGGGGCTATGGGCTGTTCCTGGCACTTCTGACGGCGCTGCTCTGGGGCATCTTGCCGATCAAGCTCAAGCAGGTATTGCAAGTGGTCGACCCGATCACTGTCACCTGGTACCGCCTGCTGGTCTCCGGCAGCCTGTTGTTCGCCTGGCTGGCGGCTAACCGGCGTTTGCCGTCCATACGCAAGCTGGCGCCCAGGGGCAAGGGCCTGGTGCTGGTTGCGGTGCTCGGCCTGATGGGCAACTACGTGCTCTACCTGATCGGTCTCAAACTGCTTAGCCCGGGCACTGCACAACTGGTGGTACAGATCGGCCCGGTGCTGTTGCTGGTGGCCAGCGTGTTCGTGTTCCGCGAGCGCTTCAGTGTGGGGCAGGGCATGGGCCTGTTGGTGCTGCTGGCAGGGTTTGGCCTGTTCTTCAACCAGCGCCTGGAAGAGCTGCTGACTTCGCTGGGTACCTACACCACCGGCGTGTTGACCATCTTGCTGGCGACCAGCATCTGGGTGTTCTACGCCCTGAGCCAGAAGCAGTTGCTGACCGTGTGGCACTCGCAGCAGGTGATGATGGTGATCTACCTCAGCTGCGCTGCGTTGCTGACACCTTGGGTGCACCCGCTGGAGGCCTTGCAACTGACCCCGGTGCAAGGCTGGCTGCTGCTGGCCTGTTGCCTGAACACCCTGGTGGCTTACGGCGCGTTCGCCGAAGCGCTGGCGCACTGGGAGGCGTCGCGGGTAAGTGCCACGCTGGCGCTGACCCCGCTGGTGACCTTTGTTGCGGTAGCGCTGGCAGCATGGGTGTGGCCTGAGTATGTGCATGCCGAGGACATCAATGCCCTTGGCTATTTGGGGGCGGTCACGGTGGTGTTCGGTTCGGCGCTGGTGGCGCTGGGGCCCTCGCTGGTAGCAGGTTGGCGGGCCCGCAGGGCGCGGTTGGCCTAGGTCTGTCGATTGCCTGTACCGGCCCTTTCGCGGGTGAACCCGCTCCTATGTATGGACTCGCCCACACTGTCTAGCTGCTTTTTTGAACATAGGAACCCGGTTGCATCTATGTATCAGGCCTGTTCGAGGAAGCTTTTTGCTTCTGGCCAACATCGTGGTGAGCTCGCAGTGTGCCGTTTACATTGAGGCCACTATCAGGCCTGTAGGAGCGGAGGCATCGGTCTGCGACGGTCTTACCTAGGGTCAATGTTCACTAGCAGGGGTTGGAGCGCCTAGCGCCCCGGTGGCATTACCCGGTTGGTCAGAGGCTCATAGCCGCCTCCGGTTTTTCGTTCGGTTTGCGTTGGTAAACCTGATCGCTCTGTAACAGGGCCCAGATAATCCGCAGATTTCGATTAGCCAGCCTGATCGCCGCCTCCTTGCGCCCAAGGCGGGATAGCCAGCGCAAGAGGCGGCGATCATCTGGCTGATCGGAATCAGGCCTTAACTGACTCAAGACAGCATGCGCGCCCTGGATCATCAGGCTGCGTATGTAGCCGTCACCGCGCTTGCTCATCTTGCCCAATCTGATTTTGTTTCCGCTGCTGTGCTGATCGGGCACGATACCGAAGAAGGCGGAATACATTCGGCCACTGGCGAAGCGGCTGGGGTCGGTCTGTTTCGCCACGATCGCCGTGGCAATGATAGGGCCGACGCCGCGAATGGTGATCAGTCGCTGAGCGACTTTATCCTCTTGGGCAGTCGCTTCGAGCCGGCGGCTCAGCGCCGCTATGCGTTCACCTAGAGACAACCAGTCCATCAGCAACTCATCGAGCAACTCGCGCAACAGGTCGGGTAGAGGCAAGGAAGCATCCTCAAGCGCCTGAGGCACATGCTTATTGATCGCGGCATCGCCCTGGGGCATGGATACGCCATGCTCGAGTAGCAAACCACGGATCTGATTACCCAGCGCGGTATGTCGCTTGATGTTACCGCGCCGGATACGGTGCAGCGCTTGAATAGCCAGTGCTGTGGTGCTCTTGATCGGTATCGAAGCGATGCTCGTATCGCGACCGGCACGCAAAATGGCATAGCAGTCGTTACGATCGTTCTTAGCACCGCTGCGATGTTCGGCGACACGTTGCGCCGGCAGGATGCGAACCGGATTACCTTTGGCCTGCAGCAGTCTGGCCCAGGCTTGTGCACCTGGACCGCACTCCATCAAGACGGCCACGGTCGTTGGCAGCCTGAGCAGGAAATCGTGGAACGCTTGGCGGGATTTGATGCGATCTTCGTAGATCACCCGACCAGTAGCGTCCTCGCCTGCTAATTGGAAGACCTGTTTGGCCAGGTCTACGCAGATGGTTGTGCAAAGCTCCACATCAGTGGAAGACAGGGAATCGTGTTTCGAACTATGCTTTTTCATGGTCTCGCCCTCGCTGCCGTTGGCTTCTTCGAACACCACCGTGGCACTGTGATGCCTCGGCGGGGGCGAGTCCATCGATTACGATGGATTCGCCTCTCGGCGTAGGAGCGGGTTTACCCGCGAAAGGGCCGGTACAGGCTACAGAGCAGTCAGCCCTTGCCGCCCGGCGCCAGCATGTTCTCCGGCCGCACCCACTGGTCGAACTGCTCATTGGTCAGGTACTTCAACGCCAAGGCCGCCTCGCGCAAGGTCTTGCCCTCGCTGTAAGCCTTCTTGGCAATTTCTGCCGCCTTGTCATAGCCAATATGCGGGTTCAGCGCCGTCACCAGCATCAACCCGCGCTCCAGGTGCGCGGCCATCTGCTCGGCATCCGGCTCGATACCTGCCACGCAATGCTGCTGGAAGTTGCGGCAACCATCGGCCAGCAACTCGATGGATTGCAGCAGGTTATGGATGATCACCGGCTTGAACACATTCAACTGCAAATGCCCCTGACTGGCGGCAAAGCCGATGGCTGCGTCGTTGCCCAGTACCTGGCAGGCCAGCATCGACAGCGCCTCGCACTGGGTGGGGTTGACCTTGCCCGGCATGATCGAGCTGCCCGGCTCGTTGGCTGGCAGGCGCACCTCGGCAAGCCCGGCGCGAGGGCCGGACCCCAGCAGGCGCAGGTCGTTGGCGATTTTCATCAGGGCCACGGCCAGGGTCTTCAGGGCCCCCGCCAGGCTGGTCAGCGGTTCGTGGCCGGCGAGGGCGGCGAACTTGTTGGGTGCAGTGATGAACGGCAGGCCGGACAGCGCCGCCAGCTCGGCCGCGATGGCCTCGGCAAAACCCTGCGGGGCGTTGAGCCCGGTACCCACGGCAGTGCCGCCCTGGGCCAGTTCGCACACCGCCGGCAGGGTGGCGCGGATAGCGCGCTGGGCGTAATCGAGCTGGGCGACGAAGGCCGACACTTCCTGGCCGAAGGTAATCGGCGTGGCGTCCATCATGTGCGTGCGGCCGGTTTTTACCAGCTTGTGGTGACGCATCGACAGCTCGGCCAGCCCCGAAGACAGTTCAGTGACGGCCGGCAGCAGCTTTTCATGCACCGCCTGGGCTGCCGCAATGTGCATGGCGGTGGGGAAGCAGTCGTTGGAGCTCTGCGAGCGGTTGACGTGGTCATTTGGGTGTACTGGCGCCTTGCCGCCACGGCCTTTGCCGGCCAGTTCGTTGGCGCGTCCGGCGATCACCTCGTTGACGTTCATGTTGCTCTGGGTGCCACTGCCCGTCTGCCAGACGACGAGCGGGAACTGATCGTCGTGCTGGCCATCCAGCACTTCATCGGCGGCCTGTTCGATCAACCGGGCGATGTCGGCCGGCAGGTCGCCATTGCGGTCGTTGACGCGCGCCGCGGCCTTCTTGATCAGTGCCAGGGCGTGCAATACCGCGAGGGGCATGCGTTCCTTGCCAATGGCGAAGTTGATCAGCGAACGCTGGGTCTGCGCACCCCAGTAGGCGTCCTCCGGAACTTCGACCGGGCCCAGGCTGTCTGTCTCGATACGGCTCATTCTGTACTCACTCCTGTGTAGTTCGAAATCGCAGTTTAGGCCCTGATTCGACCGAGCGGTTCCGTCGCTCGTCGTGCCACTTGAGCACATCGCCACCACGGCGCAGAATGCTCTACTCTGAGGTGCCCGCCTCCCCCTCTTTGAAGGAAATGCAATGACCCGTCTCCGTGTCCTTTGTGCCGCCGTTGCCCTGGTTTGCGCCAGCGGCCAGGTACTCGCTGCCACCGCCAGCCACAACGCTGCTGCCGAGAAATTCCTGACCCTGGCCAACGCCGACAAGCTGGGCACCCCGGTGTACATGCAAGTGCAGCAGATGTTCGCCCAGCGTTTCGCCCAGACCAAGGCCCCGGCCGCCAAGCAGCCCGTGCTGGAAAGCTACCAGGCCAAGGCCAATGCCGCGCTGGACAACGCCATCGGCTGGAACAAGCTGAAGCCGAAGATGGTCGACCTGTACACCCGGACCTTCACCGAGCAGGAGCTGAAGGACCTGGTCAAGTTCTACGAATCGCCGCTGGGCAAGAAAGTGCTGCGTGAAATGCCCAAGGTCACCCAGCAGTCGGCACAGTTGACCCAGCAGAGCCTGGAGCCAGCAGTACCGGTGGTGAACAAGCTGCTGGAAGACATGACCAAAGAGCTGGACCCGAACGCAGGCAAGGCCGCCGCCCCAGCGAAGAAGTGAGTACGCCGCAATGACCATGCAACAACGTATCGAACAGCAACTGGCCGCGCTGGCGCCGCAACACCTGGAAGTGCTCAACGAAAGTCACATGCACAGTCGTGGTCAGGAGACCCACTACAAGGCGGTGATCGTCAGCGAGCAGTTCGCCGGGTTGAACAGCGTCAAGCGCCACCAGAAGGTGTACGCCACCATGGGTGAACTGATGGGCGAGATCCATGCCCTGGCCATCCACACCTACACCGCCGAAGAGTGGGCCAAGGTCGGCGTTGCTCCGGCCTCGCCGGTGTGCGCCGGCGGCGGGCACTGAAACCTTTCTGTTGTTCTGGTAGAATCCTGCAAGATCCGGGGGCCGCTTTGCGGCCCTTTCGCGACACAAGGCCGCTCCCACAGGAACCGCACTAGCCATCGGGTTACGCGGTCCCTGTGGGAGCGGCCTTGTGTCGCGAAAGGGGCACAAAGCGCCCCCCTGCTTTTTCTGTACCTGTCAAACCCGGTCCGCCCCTTACGAGGGCAGCCACCTGGAGATTCCGTTACATGTCTCAAGCCATCGTCGTCGCGGCGCTGTACAAGTTCGTTACCCTGGAAGACTACGTCGAGCTGCGCGAGCCGCTGCTCAAGACCATGCTCGACAACAACGTCAAAGGCACCCTGCTGCTGGCCCAGGAGGGCATCAACGGCACCGTGTCGGGCACCCGGGAAGGCATTGATGGCCTGCTGGCCTGGTTGCGCGGCGACCCGCGTCTGGTCGATATCGATCACAAAGAATCGTACTGCGACGAACAGCCGTTCTACCGCACCAAGGTCAAGCTCAAGAAAGAGATCGTCACCCTCGGTGTGCCGGGCGTAGACCCCAACCAGGCCGTTGGCACCTATGTCGAGCCCAAGGACTGGAACGCCCTGATCAGCGACCCGGAAGTGCTGTTGATCGACACCCGCAACGACTACGAAGTGGCCATCGGTACCTTCAAGGGCGCCATCGACCCGAAGACTGAAACCTTCCGTGAGTTCCCGGAGTACATCAAGGCCAACTTCGACCCGAGCAAGCACAAGAAGGTCGCCATGTTCTGCACCGGCGGCATCCGTTGCGAAAAAGCCTCCAGCTACATGCTCGGTGAAGGCTTCGAGTCGGTCTATCATCTTAAGGGCGGCATCCTGAAATACTTCGAGGAAGTGCCTCAGGAAGAAAGCCTGTGGGACGGCGACTGCTTCGTCTTCGACAACCGGGTCACGGTGCGTCATGACCTGAGCGAAGGCGAGTACGACCAGTGCCACGCCTGCCGCCATCCGATCAATGCAGAGGAGCGCGCGTCCGAGCACTATTCGCCAGGTGTCAGCTGCCCGCATTGCTGGGACAGCCTGAGCGAGAAGACCCGACGCAGTGCCATCGACCGGCAGAAGCAGATCGAGCTGGCCAAGGCCCGCAACCTGCCGCACCCGATCGGTTACAACTACAAAGCCGAGGCTTGAAGCATGTCTGCACGCCTGATCTATGTGATGGACCCGATGTGCTCCTGGTGCTGGGGTTTTGCGCCAGTGGCCGCGGCCCTGATCGCCCAGGCGCGTGAGGCAGGCGTGCCCGCCCGCTTGGTAACGGGCGGGCTGCGTACCGGCGGCAGCGCCCTGGACAGCTCCACTCGCAAGTACATCCTGGAACACTGGCAGGCGGTGGCTGATGCTACCGGCCAGCCGTTCCGCTTCGAGGGGGCCATGCCGGACGGCTTCGTCTACGACACCGAGCCGGCCTGCCGCGCCCTGGTCACGGCCCGCGAGCTGGATGCCGAGCGCGTCTGGCCGCTGCTGGCGTTGATCCAGCGTTCGTTCTACGAACAGGGCATCGATGTGACCACCGCGCCGCAGTTGGTCGAGCTGGCCTCGCAGTGTGGCTTCGACCGTGCCGCGTTCGCCGAAGCCTTCGCCCGTGCCGATACCCGCGCCGCCACCGCGGCCGACTTCGCCTGGGCCCAGGACCTGGGTATTGCCGGGTTCCCGACCCTGCTGGCCGAGCGCAATGGTCAACTGGCCTTGCTGACCAACGGCTACCAGCCGCTGGAGCGCCTGCAACCCTTGCTCAGCCGCTGGCTGCAGCAGGCCGCCTGTGCTTGATGTACCAGGGTCACCCGACCCGGTACCGGGCAAGCCATACACTGCGGGCGATCGGCTGAGCTGGGCGGAAATCCGCCGCCTGGCCCTGCATCACAAGAAAAACCTCTGGTCCGCCAACCTCATTGCGTTACTGGCGGCGTGTTGCAGTGTGCCCATTCCGCTGCTGCTGCCGCTGTTGGTGGACGAAGTACTGCTCGGCCATGGCGATGCGGCGCTGAAGTGGATGAACCATCTGCTGCCGTCCAGCTGGCAGGTGGCAGCCGGCTACATCGGCCTGATGCTGGCGCTCACCCTGTGCCTGCGCCTGGCTGCGTTGGCCTTCAACGTGATCCAGTCCAAGCTGTTCGCCGGGCTGGCCAAGGACATCGTCTACCGCCTGCGCATCCGCCTGATCGAGCGCCTCAAGCGTATTTCGCTGAAAGAGTACGAAAGCCTGGGCAGCGGCACGGTGACCACCCACCTGGTCACCGACCTGGACACCCTGGACAAGTTCGTTGGCGAAACCCTCAGCCGCTTCCTGGTGGCCATGCTGACACTGACCGGCACGGCGGCCATCCTGATCTGGATGCACTGGCAACTGGCCTTTCTGATCTTGCTGTTCAACCCGCTGGTGATCTACTTCACCGTGCAGTTGGGCAAGCGCGTCAAGCACCTGAAAAAGCTCGAAAACGACAGCACCGCGCGCTTTACCCAGGCGCTGGCGGAAACCCTCGATGCCATCCAGGAAATCCGCGCCGGCAACCGCCAGGGCTACTTCCTTGGCCGCCTGGGCTTGCGTGCCCGCGAGGTGCGCGATTACGCCGTGGACTCGCAATGGAAAAGCGATGCCAGTGGCCGTGCCAGTGGCCTGCTGTTCCAGTTCGGCATCGACATCTTCCGCGCGGCGGCGATGCTGACCGTGCTGTTTTCCGACCTGTCGATCGGCCAGATGCTGGCGGTGTTCAGCTACCTGTGGTTCATGATCGGTCCGGTGGAGCAACTGCTTAATCTGCAATATGCGTACTACGCCGCAGGCGGTGCGCTGAGCCGCCTCAACGAGCTGCTGGCGCGTGCCGACGAGCCGCAATACCCGGCCGCCAGCGACCCGTTCGCCGGGCGCGAAACGGTGGGCATTGAAGTGCGCGACCTGCGCTTTGCCTATGCCGACGAGCCGGTGCTCGAGCACCTCGACCTGTCCATCGCTGCGGGTGAGAAGGTGGCGATTGTCGGTGCCAGCGGCGGCGGCAAGAGCACGCTGGTGCAGCTACTGCTGGGCCTTTACAGCGCCCAGGCCGGGACCATCCGCTTTGGCGGGGCCAGCCTCCAGGAAATCGGCCTGGAAACCCTGCGCGAGAACGTCGCGGTGGTGTTGCAGCACCCGTCGCTGTTCAACGACAGCGTGCGTGCCAACCTGACCATGGGCCGCGACTGCAGCGATGATGCGTGCTGGCAGGCGCTGCGCATCGCCCAGCTGGATGCCACCATCGCCGCCTTGCCGCAGGGCCTGGACAGTGTGGTAGGGCGTTCAGGCGTGCGCTTGTCCGGTGGCCAGCGCCAGCGCCTGGCCATTGCCCGCATGGTACTGGCTGAGCCCAAGGTGGTGATCCTCGACGAGGCCACCTCAGCCCTGGATGCCGCCACCGAGTACAACCTGCATCAGGCCTTGGCGTGCTTCCTCAGCGGCCGCACCACGCTGATCATCGCCCACCGCTTGTCGGCGGTGAAACAGGCCGACCGGGTGCTGGTGTTCGATGGCGGGCACGTGGCCGAAGACGGCGACCATCAGCAGCTGATTGCCGAGGGTGGGTTATACGCCAAGCTTTATGGGCATCTGCAGCAGAGCTGATTATCTGGCTGCCTTCACCGGGCTTTTGGGAGCAACTGTCTTGCTCAATTTCTAAAAGCTGGTGCCACCCTGTGGGAGCGGGCTTGCCCGCGAACACGGGCGAAGCCCGTGCCATCCACCGCGGTGTCTTCTTCGCGGGTAAACCCGCTCCTACAATGGCCAGCGCGTACGCTGTAAAAATCCCCGATTCCTTGTCATAAAAATCCCCGCCACAGCGATGGCAAATGGCCTACGCTGTGCTTGTCTGGGTCGATTTACGCCTTATCTGCTCTGTGACAGGGACTCCATGAAGGGACATCGCACACTCGAAGCGCCAAAGTTGCTCGGCATCACCTGGCCTTTCATCGCCGTCGTGGTCCTTCAGGTGGCGCTGGGCAGCCTCAGCCTTTATACGCTCTCGGCCGTGCGTGCCTATGTCGCGGGCGAAAGCCTGTGGTCCAAGGCGCAGAAAGATGCCATCTACTACCTCAGTCTGTACGGCGAGACGCAGGACGACAGCACCTACCAGCGCTATCGCCAGGCCATTACCGTGCCCCAGGGTGACCATCGTCTGCGCGAGGTGCTCGACCACCCCAGCCCTGATCTGGACGCCGCGCGACAGGCGGTTCTGCAAGGTGGCAACCACCCTGACGATGTCGATCGGATCATCTGGTTCTACCGCAACTTTCGCCATGTCAGCTATATGCAGACAGCCATCGATTACTGGGACATCGGTGACGACTATCTGGCCAAGCTGGATGTACTGGCCGGTGAAATGCGCCAGCGTTTTGCCAATGGCCCGGCGGATCCAGACACTGTCAGCGATTGGAAGGCCCGCATTGTCGCCATCAACGAAGGCGTGACCCCGGCGGCCAAGGCTTTCAGTGATGCCTTGGGCGAAGGCTCGCGCATGTTGCTGCGGGTGCTGCTGATCACCAACCTGCTGACCGCGATGTTCCTGATCGCCATTGCCTGGCGCCGCTCCAGCAAGCTGTTGGCCCAGCGCCAGGCCTTTGCCAGTGCCCTGCAGGAAGAAAAAGAGCGTGCCCAGATTACCCTGCAGGCCATCGGTGATGCGGTAATCACCACCGATGTCGAGGGCAGTATCGGCTATATGAACCCGGCCGCCGAGCAGTTGACCCACTGGCAATCCGGCCAGGCCCAGGGCCTGCCGCTGTCGGCACTGTTCAGCCTGTTGGATGAACACGCCGAGGAGGACGGTCGCAGCTTGGTCGAGCAGGTGCTCAGCGGCAGCCTCAAGGGCGGCTCCGAGCATGCCCGGCTGATCCAGCGCCTGGACGGCAGTACGGTGTCGATCAACCTGGTAGGCTCGCCGATCCTCAATGATGGCCAGGTCAGTGGCATCGTGCTGGTGCTGCACGACATGACCCAGGAACGCCAGTACATCGCCAACCTGTCCTGGCAGGCAACCCACGACGCCCTGACCGGGCTGGCCAACCGCCGCGAGTTCGAATACCGCCTGGAGCAGGCGCTCAACGACCTGGCGCGCCAGGCCGGGCGGCATTCGCTGATGTTCCTCGACCTCGACCAGTTCAAGCTGGTCAACGACACCTGTGGCCACGCTGCCGGCGATGAGTTGCTGCGGCACATCTGCGCGGTGCT
The DNA here is from genome assembly GCF_058795575.1 of Pseudomonas sp. GW823-FHT05G12. NCBI lineage: Bacteria > Pseudomonadati > Pseudomonadota > Gammaproteobacteria > Pseudomonadales > Pseudomonadaceae > Pseudomonas > Pseudomonas sp. GW823-FHT05G12. The sequence goes on along the minus strand of NZ_CM179501.1, from coordinate 4,577,368 downwards.
GCAATCCGGCCTGCGTGAGGGCGATACGCTGGCGCGGCTGGGCGGCGATGAATTTGGCGTGCTGCTGGAAAACTGCCCGCCCGACCAGGCCGAGCGCATTGGCGAACAACTGCGCCAGATGGTGCAGAGCCTGCACTTCGTATGGAAAGGGCGGCCGTTCGTGACCACGGTCAGTATTGGCCTGGTGCATATGGCCCAGGCCCCCGGTACCCTGGAAGCCTCGCTGCGCGCCGCCGACATGGCCTGCTACATGGCCAAGGAAAAGGGCCGAAACCGTGTGCAGGTGTACCACGCCGACGACAGCGAACTGTCCATGCGTTTTGGCGAAATGGCCTGGATCCAGCGCTTGCATGTGGCCCTGGAAGAAAACCGCTTTTGCCTCTACGCCCAGGAAATCGCCCCGCTCAAAACCTTCGAGGGCCCGGGCCATATCGAAATTCTGTTGCGCCTGCACGACGAAAGCGGCCGCACCATCCTGCCCAGCAGCTTCATCCCGGCGGCCGAGCGCTACGGCCTGATGACCGCGCTGGACCGCTGGGTGGTGCGCAATGTGTTCATGGTCATACGCCAGTGCCTGGAAGAAGGGCGTGAAGGGCCGTTGTCGACCTGTGCCATCAACCTGTCGGGGTCCAGCATTGGCGACGACAAGTTCCTTGAATACCTCCAGCGGTTGTTCGTCGAATACGCCATTCCGCCGCGAATGATCTGCTTTGAAATTACCGAAACCAGCGCCATTGCCAACCTGGGCAGCGCCATTCGCTTCATCAACGAGCTGAAAGGACTGGGTTGCCGTTTCTCGCTCGATGATTTTTGCGCCGGCATGTCCTCGTTCGCCTATCTCAAGCATTTGCCCGTGGACTACCTGAAGATTGACGGCAGTTTCGTCAAGGACATGCTCGACGACCCGGTCAACCGGGCCATGGTCGAGGTCATCAACCATATCGGCCATGTGATGGGTAAGCGCACGATTGCCGAGTTCGTCGAAACACCCTTGATCGAGCAGGCCTTGCAGGAAATAGGCGTGGATTACGCCCAGGGCTACCTGATCGAACGCCCCCAGGTGTTCACCTGTGACAGTCTGCAGCGCCAACGGATCGCCGCCCGGCCTCTGTTGCAGCGAGCACCTGGCACATTTCGCTAGTTGGAAATCACAAGGATCAAGGAGCTGAAAGTGATTGACGCATTCGTTCGTATCGGGCCTTTGATGGACCCCGCCAGTTACCCCCAATGGGCCCAGCAACTGATTGAAGACTGCCGCGAGAGCAAGCGCCGGGTGGTTGAGCATGAGTTTTATGCACGACTACGCGATGGCCAGCTGAAGCAATCGACCATCCGTCAGTACCTGATCGGGGGCTGGCCGGTGGTGGAGCAGTTTTCGTTGTACATGGCGCATAACCTGACCAAGACCCGCTATGGCCGGCATCAGGGCGAGGACATGGCGCGGCGCTGGCTGATGCGCAACATCCGCGTCGAGCTCAACCACGCCGACTACTGGGTGAACTGGTGCCAGGCGCACGGTGTGCACCTGCACGAGTTGCAGGCGCAAGAAGTGCCGCCCGAGCTGAACGGCCTGAACGACTGGTGCTGGCGAGTGTGCGCTACCGAGAACCTGGCTATTTCCATGGCAGCGACCAACTACGCCATCGAAGGCGCGACCGGTGAATGGTCAGCGGTGGTGTGCTCGACCGACACCTATGCGCAGGGGTTCCCTGAAGAAGGGCGCAAGCGGGCGATGAAGTGGCTGAAGATGCATGCCCAGTATGACGATGCGCACCCGTGGGAGGCGCTGGAAATCATCTGTACCCTGGCCGGTGAGAACCCCACCCTGGGGTTGCGGACCGAGCTGCGCAGGGCCATTTGCAAGAGCTACGACTGCATGTTCCTGTTCCTGGAGCGCTGCATGCAGCTGGAAGGGCGCCAGCAAGGCCGTATGCGGCCGGCGTTGGCTGCGGGCTGATCGCTTTCCTGTACCGGCCTCTTCGCGGGCTTGCCCGCTCCCACGGGATCACCGCAACCCTCAAGGACTGCGCCCTACCTGTGGGAGCGGGCAAGCCTGCGAAGAGGCCGATGCAGGTTTATTGGGCGTTGAACGCCTGCCCGTTCACCCCTGTGCTGTCCGGCCCCATCAGGTACAGGTACACCGGCATGATCTCTTCGGGCAGCGGGTTGTTCTGCGGGTTCTCGCCGGGGTAGGCCTGGGCCCGCATCGCCGTGCGCGTGGCGCCTGGGTTGATACTGTTGGCGCGCACCGGCGCCACGCCTTCCAGTTCATCGGCCAGGGTCTGCATCAGGCCTTCGGTGGCGAACTTCGACACACCATAGGCGCCCCAGTAAGCCCGGCCCTTGCGCCCCACGCTGCTGCTGGTGAACACCACCGAAGCGTCTTCCGACAGCTTCAGCAGCGGCAGCAGGGTGCTGGTGAGCATGAAGGTGGCATTGACGTTGATGTGCATCACGCGCATGAAGTTGTCGCCCGACAGCTGTTCCAGCGGCGTGCGCGGGCCGATGATCGACGCATTGTTGAGCAGGCCATCGAGGCGGCCGAACTGGCCTTCGATCATGGCCGCCAGCTCGTCGTACTGGTGTGGCAGGGCGGTTTCCAGGTTGAACGGGATGACCACTGGCTGCGGGTGGCCGGCGGCTTCGATCTGGTCGTAGACCTCGTTCAGGTTGGCCTCGGTCTTGCCCAGCAGCAGCACGGTGGCACCCAGCGCGGCATAGGCCTTGGCAGCCGCGGCACCAATGCCACGGCCGGCACCGGTAACCAGGATGACCCGGCCTTGCAGCAGGTCGGGGCGGGCGGTGTAGTCGAACATGGTTCTGTCCTTCGAGTTCGTGTGGGCGGCCAGGGCCTAATTGTAGGAGCGGGTTCACCCGCGAATGCGCCAGCCCGGACAACACTGGCGCCTGATCGGACGCATTCGCGGGTGAACCCGCTCCTACAAAAGGCGGTGCCCGGTCATCGGTCTGGGTTCAGCACCCGCACAGCGCGCTGTCGATCACTTTGCGCAGTTCCAGCGGGTGGTCCACCACCACGTCGGCACCCCAGTTGTTGGGGTTGTCCTCTGGATGAATATAGCCGTAGCGCACTGCTGCCGTGCGGGTACCTGCGTCGCGGCCAGACTCGATGTCGCGCAGGTCGTCGCCAACGAACAGCACACTGGCCGGGTCCAGGTTCAGGGTCTTGCAGGCCAGGATCAGCGGCTCGGGGTCGGGTTTGCTGTTTTTCACGTGGTCCGGGCAGATCAGCAACGCCGAACGCTCGGCCAGGCCCAGTTGCTGCATGATCGGCTCGGCGAAGCGCACCGGCTTGTTGGTGACGACGCCCCACAGCAGGTTGCCTTTCTCGATGTCGGCCAGCAGCTCGGCCATGCCCTCGAACAGCTTGCTGTGCACCGCGCAGTCGCGCTGGTAACGCTCGAGGAACTCCAGGCGCAGGGCCTCGAAGCCGTCAGCCTCCGGGTCCATGGCGAACGCAGTGGCAACCATGGCGCGGGCGCCACCCGAGATCACGCCACGGATCAGGTTGTCGTCAACGGCCGGCAGCCCGCGTTCGGCGAGCATGGCCTGGCAAATGGCGATGAAGTCCGGCGCCGTGTCCAGCAAGGTGCCGTCCATGTCGAAGAGTACTGCTCGCAAACGCATGCTTATTCCTCGCGCAGGGTCTGGATCATGTAGTTGACGTCGACGTCGCTGTTGAGCTTGTAGTGCTTGGTCAGCGGGTTGTAGGTGAGGCCGATGATGTCCTTCACCTGCAGGCCGGCATCGCGGCTCCAGGCGCCCAGCTCGGACGGGCGGATGAACTTCTTGAAGTCATGGGTGCCGCGCGGCAGCATCTTCAGGATGTACTCGGCGCCGACGATGGCCAGCAGGTAGGCCTTGGGGTTGCGGTTGATGGTGGAGAAGAACACCTGGCCGCCCGGCTTGACCATGCGGTAGCAGGCGCGAATCACCGAAGACGGGTCGGGCACGTGCTCGAGCATTTCCAGGCAGGTGACCACGTCGAACTGTTCAGGCATTTCCTCGGCCAGGGCTTCGGCGGTGATCTGCCGGTATTCCACCTGCACGCCGGACTCCAGCTGGTGCAGCTGAGCCACCGCCAGTGGCGCCTCGCCCATGTCGATACCGGTGACCGTGGCGCCGCGCAGGGCCATGGCTTCGCTGAGGATGCCGCCACCGCAACCCACGTCCAGCACTTTCTTGCCGGCCAGGCTGACGCGCTCGTCGATCCAGTTGACGCGCAGCGGGTTGATTTCGTGCAGCGGCTTGAACTCGCTTTCGCGGTCCCACCAGCGGTGGGCCAGCGCTTCGAACTTGGCGATTTCGGCGCGGTCGACGTTGCTCATTGAACAGTCCTCTGAAACTTCGCAAAATTGCGCCGGAGTATACCCGAGCGCTTGGCCGCGAGGGTCGCTATAATCGCCGGTTTTTGATATCCGAATGACGGGGAGAGGCGATGCGCGAGCGACTTTTGGCGGCGGAGAAGGTGACCGCGATCCGCTGGCAGGGCGGCGCCTTGCACCTGCTCGACCAGCGCCTGCTGCCGTCGGAGGAGCGTTGGCTGGCCTGCGACAATGTTGCGCAGGTGGCCGCAGCCATCCGTGACATGGCAGTGCGCGGCGCCTCGGCGATCGGTATTGCCGCAGCTTACGGCCTGGTACTGGCCCTTGAAGAGCGGCTGGCCGAAGGCGGCGATTGGGAAATGGACCTTGAAGACGACTTTCTCACCCTCGCCGAGGCGCGCCCTACTGCCGCCAACTTGTTCTGGGCGCTGAACCGCATGCGCGAGCGCCTGCAGCGCCTGCGGCCGGAAGAAGACGTTCTGGCAGCGCTGGAGGCCGAAGCGGTGGCCATTCACGACAGCGACCGTGAGGCCAACCTGACCATGGCCCAGCAGGGTATCGAGCTGATCCGTCGCCATCAGGGCAATGCCCAGGCCCTGCTCACCTTCGGCAACGCCGGCGCCCTTGCCAGTGGTGGCTTTGGCACCGCACTGGGGGTGATCCGTGCCGGCTACCTGGAAGGCATGGTCGAGCGGGTTTATGCCGGTGAGACTCGCCCTTGGCTGCAGGGCTCGCGCCTGACCGGCTGGGAGCTGGCCAACGAGGGCATCCCGGTGACCCTTTGTGCCGACTCGGCGCTGGCCCACCTCATGAAGACCAAGGGCATCACCTGGGTGGTGGTGGGGGCGGACTGCATCGCTGCCAATGGCGACATGGCCGGCAAGATCGGCACCTATCAGTTGGCCGTCAGTGCCATGCACCATGGCGTGCGCTTCATGGTCGTGGCGCCGAGCACCAGCATCGACCTGAACCTGGCCACGGGTGAGGATATCCCGCTGGAGGAGCGTGACGCCGACGAGTGGCTGGACTTCGGCGGTACCCGGGTGTCGCCGGGTGTCGAGGTGTTCAACCCGGTGTTCGATGTGACGCCGGCCGACCTGATCGATGTGATCGTGACCGAGCGCGGCATCGTCGAGCGCCCGGATGCTGCCAAGCTGGCTCAGCTGGTTTGCCGCAAGCGCCTGCACTGATTTTGTATCGCCTCACCGGCCTTTTCGCGGGCTTGCCCGCTCCCACAGGGATATCGCATGGCCTTGGGGCTGTGGTGAACCTGTGGGAGCGGGCGAGCCCGCGAAGAGGCCGGTGCAGGCAATACAGAAACCAGGTTTCAAACGCGGCTGAGACCAACTGCCACCTCTCCCCACCGCCCCCGCGTTTGTGATAACATCCGGCAGTTTCCAAGACCGCCCATCACGGCGGCCTTCATTGCGCAGATCCATGGCACAACTCATTGATTTGTCGTAAGTCGTCGCACCCTTATGCGCTGCGGCGGCGAGCTTCGTTCGGCCCTTGATGGAGCTGCGAAGTTTCACCAGAAAAAGGAATCAGGCTTCTCATGGGCGAACTGGCCAAAGAAATCCTCCCGGTCAATATCGAAGACGAACTGAGACAGTCTTACCTCGACTACGCGATGAGCGTGATTGTCGGGCGAGCGCTGCCCGATGCGCGTGACGGCTTGAAGCCCGTGCATCGCCGCGTTCTCTATGCGATGAGCGAACTGGGCAACGACTGGAACAAGCCGTACAAGAAATCCGCCCGTGTGGTCGGTGACGTGATCGGTAAGTACCACCCGCACGGCGACACTGCGGTCTACGACACCATCGTGCGTATGGCCCAGCCGTTCTCGTTGCGCTACCTGCTGGTCGACGGCCAGGGCAACTTCGGTTCGGTGGACGGCGACAACGCTGCCGCCATGCGATACACCGAAGTGCGCATGACCAAACTGGCCCACGAACTGCTGGCGGACCTGCACAAGGAAACCGTCGACTGGGTGCCCAACTACGACGGCACCGAGCAGATCCCGGCGGTCATGCCGACGCGTATTCCCAACCTGCTGGTCAACGGTTCCAGCGGTATTGCCGTGGGCATGGCGACCAACATTCCGCCGCATAACCTCGGCGAGGTCATCGATGGCTGCCTGGCGCTCATCGACAACCCTGAAGTCACCATCGATGAGCTGATGCAGTTCATCCCTGGTCCGGACTTCCCGACTGCCGGCATCATCAACGGTCGCCAGGGCATCATCGAGGCCTATCGCACCGGCCGTGGCCGCATCTACATGCGCGCCCGCTCCGAGATCGAGGACATCGACAAGGTTGGCGGCCGCCAGCAGATCGTGATCACCGAGCTGCCGTACCAGCTGAACAAGGCGCGCCTGATCGAAAAGATCGCCGAGCTGGTCAAAGAGAAGAAGATCGAAGGCATCACCGAGCTGCGCGACGAGTCCGACAAGGACGGCATGCGCATCGTCATCGAGCTGCGTCGCGGCGAGGTGCCGGAGGTGGTGCTCAACAACCTCTACCAGCAAACCCAGCTGCAGAGCGTATTCGGCATCAACGTGGTGGCCCTGGTCGACGGCCGTCCGCGCCTGCTCAACCTCAAGGACCTGCTCGAAGCGTTCGTCCGCCACCGCCGTGAAGTGGTGACCCGCCGTACCGTATTCGAGCTGCGCAAGGCCCGTGAACGTGGCCATATCCTTGAAGGCCAGGCGGTTGCGCTGTCCAACATCGACCCGGTCATTGCCCTGATCAAGGCCTCGCCGACGCCGTCCGAAGCCAAGGAAGCCCTGGTCTCCACGCCGTGGGAATCCAGTGCCGTGCAGGTCATGGTCGAGCGCGCCGGCGCCGATTCCTGCCGCCCTGAGGACCTGCCCGAGCAGTACGGCCTGCATGACGGCAAGTACTTCCTGTCGCCGGAACAGGCCCAGGCCATTCTCGACCTGCGCCTGCACCGCCTGACCGGCCTGGAGCACGAGAAGCTGCTGGCCGAGTACCAGGAGATCCTCGAGCAGATTGGCGAGTTGATCCGCATCCTCAGCAGCGCCGAGCGCCTGATGGAAGTGATTCGCGAGGAGCTGGAGGCCATTCGTGCCGAGTACGGCGATGTGCGCCGCACCGAAATCCTCAATGCCAGCCACGACCTCAACTACGGCGACATGATCCCGGAAGAAGAGCGCGTGGTCACCATCTCCCATGGTGGTTATGCCAAGACCCAGCCATTGTCCGCCTACCAGGCCCAGCGCCGCGGCGGCAAAGGCAAGTCGGCGACCGGCGTGAAGGACGAGGACTACATCGAGCACCTGCTGGTCGCCAACAGCCATGCCACCCTGTTGCTGTTCTCCAGCAAGGGCAAGGTTTACTGGAAGAAGACCTACGAAATCCCCGAAGCGTCCCGCGCTGCCCGCGGTCGTCCGCTGGTCAACCTGCTGCCGCTGGAGGAGGGTGAGCGCATCACCGCCATGCTGCAGATCGACCTCGAAGCACTGCAGCAGAACGCCGACCTCGACGAAGAACTGGACGAGGCTGAAGACACCGTGCTCGAGGGTGAGCTGGTAGAGGCCGAGGAAGTCGACGAAGAAGACGGCGACACCCCGGAGTGGGTTGCAGAGCCGACCGGTGCGTACATCTTCATGGCGACCGCTTCCGGTACCGTCAAGAAGACCCCGCTGGTGCAGTTCGCCCGTCCGCGCTCCAACGGCCTGATCGCCCTGAAGCTGAAGGAAGGGGACACCCTGATTGCCGCGGCCATCACCGATGGCGCCAAGGAAGTCATGATGTTCTCCGACGCTGGCAAGGTCATTCGCTTTGCCGAGAGCGTCGTGCGTGAAATGGGCCGCAACGCCCGTGGTGTGCGCGGCATGAAGCTGGGCAAAGGCCAGCGGATCATTTCGATGCTGATCCCGGAGTCCGGCTCGCAGATCCTCACCGCCTCCGAGCGTGGCTTTGGCAAGCGCACCCCGTTGTCCAAGTTCCCGCGTCGCGGCCGCGGTGGCCAGGGTGTGATCGCCATGGGTACCAAAGGGCGCAACGGCTTGCTGATCGGGGCGATCCAGGTGCAGGAAGGCGAGGAGATCATGCTGATTTCCGACCAGGGCACGCTAGTTCGCACCCGGGTTGGCGAGGTGTCCAGCCTCAGCCGCAACACCCAGGGCGTTACGCTGATCAAGCTGGCGGCCGATGAGACACTGGTGGGCCTGGAGCGTATCCAGGAGCCGTCCGAGGACGAACTCGATGCAGTGATCGAGACGGACGAGGAGGGTGTCGAGGCTGTAGCGCCAGACAATGAAAATGAAGAAGCTGCAGGTGCCGACGAGGCCCCGCAAGAGTAAGCAAGCGTAAACCCGAGCGGGGCGACCAAGGTCGCCCCGTTTGACTGATAACAGCTGGCAAAGCCCGGCCTTGTGGGAGCGGGCATGCCCGCGAAGCAGACACTGCGGTAGATGGCACCGGCTTTGCCGGTGTTCGCGGGCTCGCCCGCTCCCGCAGGGTCGCTGCTAACCCATGTGATAGTTTTTGTTCTATTTGGCAGAGCGAGAGTGGATGTGAGCAAACGAGCCTTTAACTTCTGCGCAGGCCCTGCCGCGCTTCCTGACGCTGTCCTGCAGCGCGCACAGGCCGAGATGCTGGACTGGCGTGGCAAGGGGTTGTCGGTGATGGAAATGAGCCATCGCAGCGACGATTACGTGGCCATCGCCGAAAAGGCCGAGCAGGACCTGCGTGACCTGCTGTCCGTCCCCTCCAACTACAAGGTGCTGTTCCTGCAAGGGGGCGCCAGCCAGCAGTTCGCTGAAATCCCGCTGAACCTGCTGCCGGAAAACGGCACGGCCGACTACATCGAAACCGGTATCTGGTCGAAAAAGGCCATCGAGGAAGCGCGCCGTTTCGGCAACGTCAACGTCGCCGCCACTGCCAAGCCTTACGACTACCTGGCCATCCCCGGCCAGAACGAGTGGAACCTGACCAAAAACGCAGCCTACGTGCACTATGCGTCCAACGAGACCATCGGTGGCCTGCAGTTTGACTGGGTGCCGCAAACCGGTGACGTGCCGCTGGTGGTCGATATGTCGTCCGACATCCTCTCGCGCCCGATCGATGTGTCGCAGTTCGGCCTGATCTACGCCGGCGCGCAGAAGAATATCGGCCCAAGCGGCCTGGTGGTGGTGATCGTGCGCGAAGACCTGTTGGGCCATGCCCGCAGCAGCTGCCCGACCATGCTCGACTACAAGGTTTCGGCTGACAACGGCTCGATGTACAACACCCCGGCCACCTACTCCTGGTACCTCTCGGGCCTGGTCTTCGAGTGGCTGAAAGAGCAGGGCGGTGTCGAGGCCATGGAGCAGCGCAACCGTGCCAAGAAAGACCGCCTTTACGGCTTCATCGACCGCAGCGAGTTCTACACCAACCCGATCAGCGTCAACGCCCGTTCGTGGATGAACGTGCCGTTCCGCCTGGCTGACGAGCGCCTGGACAAGGCCTTCCTCGCTGGCGCCGACGCGCGTGGCCTGCTCAACCTCAAGGGCCACCGTTCGGTTGGCGGCATGCGCGCCTCCATCTACAACGCCCTGGGCCTGGAAGCGGTAGAAGCGCTGGTAGGCTACATGGCTGAATTCGAGAAGGAGCATGGCTGACATGTCCGAACAGGAGCTCAAGGCGCTGCGCGTGCGCATCGACAGCCTCGACGAGAAAATCCTCGAGCTGATCAGTGACCGCGCCCGCTGCGCCGAAGAAGTGGCCCGGGTCAAGACGGCCTCGCTGAAAGAAGGCGAGAAGCCGGTGTTCTACCGTCCCGAGCGTGAAGCTGCGGTGCTCAAGCGCGTGATGGAACGCAACAAGGGCCCGCTGGGCAACGAAGAGATGGCGCGGCTGTTCCGCGAAATCATGTCGTCGTGCCTGGCCCTGGAAGAGCCGCTGAAAATCGCCTACCTCGGCCCTGAAGGCACCTTCACCCAGGCGGCGGCCATGAAGCACTTTGGCCACGCGGTGATCAGTCGGCCGATGGCGGCCATCGACGAAGTGTTCCGTGAAGTGGCGGCCGGTGCCGTCAACTTCGGTGTGGTGCCGGTGGAAAACTCCACTGAAGGTGCGGTCAGCCACACCCTGGACAGCTTCCTCGAGCATGACATGGTGATTTGCGGTGAGGTCGAGCTGCGTATCCACCACCACCTGCTGGTGGGCGAGAACACCAAGACCGACAGCATCACCCGCATCTACTCCCACGCCCAGTCGCTGGCCCAGTGCCGAAAGTGGCTGGACGCGCACTACCCGAACGTGGAGCGCGTGGCCGTATCGAGCAATGCCGAAGCGGCCAAGCGGGTCAAGGGTGAGTGGAACTCGGCGGCGATCGCCGGCGATATGGCGGCCAACCTGTACGGCTTGACCCGTCTGGCCGAGAAGATCGAAGACCGCCCGGACAACTCCACGCGCTTCCTGATGATCGGTAACCAGGAAGTACCGCCGACCGGCGACGACAAGACCTCGATCATTGTTTCGATGAGCAACAAGCCAGGTGCGTTGCATGAGTTGCTGGTGCCGTTCTATCAGAACGGCATCGACCTGACCCGTATCGAGACCCGCCCGTCGCGCAGCGGCAAGTGGACCTACGTGTTCTTCATCGACTTCGTCGGCCACCACCGCGACCCGCTGATCAAGGCGGTGCTCGAGCAGATCAGCCAGGAGGCTGTGGCGCTGAAGGTGCTGGGCTCTTATCCGAAGGCGGTGCTTTGATTCAGGGGCCTTGGGGCTGCCTTGCAGCCCTTCGCGGGCATGCCCGCTCCCACAGTGAGCATGTGATGCCGATCTCTGTGGGAGCGGGCTAGCCCGCGAAGGGCCGCGCCGCGGCCCCAATGGCCCTCACAGGCTACCTAGATTTCTGAACAGGGTTCGCACCAGTGGTAAATGCAGCAAAAACCAAACCCGCGCCCATCATCGACCGCCTGGTTGTGGTCGGTCTCGGCCTGATCGGCGGCTCGTTCGCCAAGGGCCTGCGTGAAAGCGGCCTGTGCCGCGAAGTGGTCGGTGTCGACCTGGATGCCCCCTCGCGCAAGCAGGCCGTGGCCCTGGGCGTGGTCGACCGCTGCGAAGAAGACCTTGCCGCCGCTTGTGTGGGCGCCGATGTCATCCAGCTGGCCGTACCGATCCTGGCCATGGAAAAAGTCCTCGCGCGCCTGGCCCTGCTCGACCTGGGTGATGCGATCATCACCGACGTCGGTAGCGCCAAGGGCAACGTCGTGCGTGAGGCGCGTGCCGTCTTCGGTGCCCGCCTGCCGCGCTTCGTCCCGGGCCACCCCATCGCCGGTTCCGAGCAGAGCGGGGTAGAGGCGTCCAATGCCACCTTGTTCCGTCGGCACAAGGTCATCCTCACGCCGCTGGCCGAAACCGACCCCGCCGCGCTGGCCCTGGTTGACCGCCTGTGGCGTGCGCTGGATGCCGATGTGGAGCACATGTCGGTCGAGCGCCATGACGAAGTACTGGCCGCCACCAGCCATCTGCCACACCTGCTGGCCTTTGGCCTGGTCGACTCACTGGCCAAACGCAATGAAAACCTCGAGATCTTCCGGTACGCTGCGGGTGGGTTCCGCGATTTCACGAGAATCGCCGGCAGCGATCCGACCATGTGGCATGACATCTTCCTCGCCAACCGCGACGCTGTCCTGCGCACGCTTGATACATTTCGCAGTGATCTCGACGCCCTGCGCGACGCGATCGCTGAAGGGGATGGGCACCAGCTGCTGGGTGTATTCACCCGCGCACGGGTTGCCCGCGAGCATTTCAGTAAAATCCTGGCCCGCCGGGCCTATGTGGACGCTATGAACGCCAACGATCTGATTTTCCAGGCCCAACCGGGTGGCCGCCTGAACGGGCGGATCCGTGTACCGGGCGACAAGTCGATTTCCCATCGCTCGATCATGCTCGGCTCGCTGGCCGAAGGTACTACCGAGGTCGAAGGCTTCCTCGAAGGCGAAGATGCGCTGGCGACCCTGCAGGCATTCCGTGACATGGGTGTGGTCATCGAAGGCCCCAACCACGGTCGTGTGACCATTCACGGCGTGGGCCTGCATGGCCTGAAGCCGCCACCAGGGCCGCTGTACGTAGGTAACTCCGGTACTTCGATGCGCCTGCTGTCGGGCCTGCTGGCCGGTCAGCCGTTCGATGTCACCATGACCGGCGACGCCTCGCTGTCCAAGCGCCCGATGAACCGTGTGGCCAACCCGCTGCGCGAAATGGGTGCTGTGGTCGAGACCGGCCCGGACGGCCGCCCGCCGCTGACCATCCGCGGTGGCCACAAGCTCAAAGGGTTGACCTACACGCTGCCGATGGCTAGCGCCCAGGTCAAATCCTGCCTGCTGCTGGCCGGCCTGTACGCCGAAGGCAAGACCACTGTCACCGAGCCTGCGCCTACCCGTGACCACACCGAGCGCATGTTGCGCGGTTTTGGCTATTCGGTCGACAGCAATGGCCCGGTGGCCTCGCTGCAGTCCGGTGGCAAGCTGACCGCTACCCGGATCGAAGTGCCGGCTGACATTTCCTCGGCAGCGTTCTTCCTGGTCGCAGCCTCTATCGCTGAAGGCTCCGAGCTGGTGCTGGAGCATGTCGGCATCAACCCGACCCGTACTGGCGTGATCGACATCCTGCGCCTGATGGGCGGCGACATCACCCTGGAAAACCAGCGTGAAGTGGGTGGCGAACCCGTGGCTGACCTGCGTGTGCGCGGTGCCAAGCTGAAGGGTATCGACATTCCTGAAGCGTTGGTGCCGCTGGCCATCGACGAATTCCCGGTCTTGTTCGTGGCCGCTGCCTGCGCTGAAGGGCGTACCGTGCTGCGTGGCGCCGAAGAGCTGCGGGTGAAGGAGTCCGATCGTATCCAGGTGATGGCCGATGGCCTCACCACCTTGGGCATCAAGTGCGAGCCGACCCCGGACGGCATCATCATCGACGGCGGCCAGATGGGCGGCGGCGAAGTGCATGGGCATGGTGACCACCGCATCGCCATGGCCTTCAGCGTGGCTTCGCTGCGCGCCAGTGCGCCGATTCGCATTCACGACTGCGCCAACGTCGCCACCTCGTTCCCCAACTTCCTGGCGCTGTGCGCCGAAGTGGGGATTCGCGTGGCAGAAGAGGGCAAGTCGTGAATTCAATGGCACCGGTTATCACCATCGACGGGCCAAGCGGCTCGGGCAAGGGCACGGTCGCCGGGCTGATTGCCCGCGAGCTGGGATGGAAGCTGCTGGACTCCGGCGCGCTGTATCGCTTGCTGGCATTCAATGCCAGCAACCACGGCGTCGACCTGACCAACGAAGAGCTGCTGACCAAGCTTGCCGCCCATCTGGATGTGCAGTTCATCGCTGCCGAGCCCGGTAAGCTACAACAGATCATCCTTGAGGGTGAGGACGTCAGCAACGTCATCCGTACCGAAACCGTCGGTGCCGGTGCATCGATGGTGGCCTCGCTGCCGGCAGTGCGTGAAGCGCTGCTGGTCCGTCAGCGTGAGTTCCGCGAAGTGCCGGGGCTGATTGCTGACGGTCGCGACATGGGTACCGTGGTGTTCCCGGATGCGCCATTGAAGGTCTTCCTCACCGCCAGCGCGGAGGAGCGCGCACGTCGCCGCTACCTGCAGTTGAAGGGTAAGGGTGAAGATGTTAGTCTGTCGAGTCTGCTGGATGAGATTCGTGCGCGTGATGAGCGCGACACCCAACGTGCAGTGGCCCCGCTGAAACCAGCGGCCGATGCCATTCAGTTGGACTCTACCGAGTTGTCCATCGAGCAGGTGTTGCAACGTATCAGAAGCGAGATCGCCCAGCGCGACCTTATCTGATAGCCAGGAAAGCAGGCAGGGGCACCAGTCAACGTCCTGCCGGCTTTCCTTTACTTAAAACGAACCCACATTGTCTGGAATGTGGTTATGGGCGTCTGTTTCGCCCGAATCTACAGGAATTAAAATGAGCGAAAGCTTTGCAGAACTCTTTGAAGAAAGCCTGAAAACCCTCAATCTTCAGCCGGGTGCGATCATCACCGGTATCGTTGTCGACATCGACGGCGACTGGGTTACCGTACACGCTGGCCTGAAGTCCGAGGGCGTCATCCCGCTCGAGCAGTTCTACAACGAAGCTGGCGAGCTGACCATCAAGGTCGGTGACGAAGTTCACGTTGCGCTGGACGCGGTCGAAGACGGCTTTGGCGAAACCAAGCTGTCCCGTGAAAAAGCCAAGCGCGCCGAGTGCTGGATTGTTCTGGAAGCAGCTTTCGCCGCCGAAGAAGTGGTCAAGGGCGTTATCAACGGTAAGGTTAAGGGCGGCTTCACTGTCGACGTTAACGGCATCCGTGCGTTCCTGCCGGGCTCCCTGGTTGATGTCCGCCCAGTGCGCGACACCACCCACCTGGAAGGCAAAGAGCTGGAATTCAAGGTCATCAAGCTGGACCAGAAGCGCAACAACGTTGTCGTTTCCCGTCGCAGCGTGCTGGAAGCCGAGAACAGCGCCGAGCGCGAAGCCCTGCTGGAAACCCTGCAGGAAGGCCAGCAAGTCAAAGGTATCGTCAAGAACCTCACCGACTACGGCGCATTCGTGGACCTGGGCGGTATCGACGGCCTGCTGCACATCACCGACATGGCCTGGAAGCGCATCAAGCACCCATCGGAAATCGTTAACGTTGGCGACGAAGTCGACGTACGCGTTCTGAAGTTCGACCGTGAGCGCAACCGCGTTTCGCTGGGTCTGAAGCAGATGGGCGAAGATCCGTGGGTAGCTATCACTGCCCGTTACCCAGAAGGTACTCGCGTACAGGCTCGCGTTACCAACCTGACCGACTACGGCTGCTTCGCTGAGCTGGAAGAAGGTGTTGAAGGTCTGGTACACGTTTCCGAAATGGACTGGACCAACAAGAACATCCACCCGTCGAAAGTCGTTCAGGTTGGCGACGAAGTGGAAGTCATGGTTCTGGACATCGACGAAGAGCGTCGTCGTATCTCCCTGGGCATCAAGCAGTGCAAGTCCAACCCATGGGAAGACTTCTCCGGCCAGTTCAACAAGGGTGACAAGATCACCGGTACCATCAAGTCGATCACCGACTTCGGTATCTTCATTGGTCTGGACGGCGGCATCGACGGTCTGGTTCACCTGTCCGACATCTCCTGGAACGAAACCGGCGAAGAAGCCGTGCGTCGTTTCAAGAAGGGCGACGAGCTGGAAACTGTCATCCTGTCGGTTGACCCAGAGCGCGAGCGCATCTCCCTGGGCATCAAGCAGCTGGAAGACGATCCGTTCTCCAACTTCGTTGCTGTCAATGACAAGGGCGCTATCGTCAAGGGCATCGTGAAAGAAGTTGACGCCAAAGGCGCCATCGTCACCCTGGCCGACGACATCGAAGCCACTCTGAAAGCTTCCGAAATCAGCCGTGACCGCGTTGAAGACGCGCGTAACGTTCTGAAAGAAGGCGAAGAGATCGAAGCCAAGATCATCAGCGTTGACCGCAAGTCCCGCGTTATCAGCCTGTCGATCAAATCGAAAGACGACGCTGAAGAGCGCGAAGCTATCCAGAGCCTGAAAAACGCTCCGGAAGCTGCTGCCGACACCACCATGGCTGCGCTGCTGCGCGAAGCAATGGCCAAGCAGAACTGAGTTCTGTTTGATCGGTAAAAAGGGCGACCCTCGGGTCGCCCTTTTTTTTGCTCCGCAACCAGGTGGCGCGGCGGATGGCACTGCTGGAACACGCCAGCTTCAGGCTGGCGAAGCCCGTTGTAGGAGCGGGTTCACCCGCGAATCAGGCGGCGCGGTGGATGGCACCGGCTTCGCCGGTGTTCGCGGGTAAACCCGCTCCTACACCGATGGCGCTGGATCACACTCGCCTCAGGCCGACACGCCCCGTTGTAGGAGCGGGCTTGCCCGCGAATCAGGCAGCGCTGGCCTGCCTGAGTGGTAGACCATTCTTGAATTACTTCAATCTTGAATTTTTTTATTAAGTCAAGATCCACCCTGTTCAAATCCTTCCCAGCGTGCTACAAACTGGTTAAGCAATGATCTAGCTGCTTGATAACGAAGGGAAAAATATGACGAAGTCGGAGCTGATCGAACGTATTGTCACCCATCAGGGGCTGCTCTCGTCCAAGGATGTGGAGCTGGCCATCAAGACCATGCTTGAGCAGATGTCGCAATGCCTGGCTACCGGCGATCGCATCGAGATCCGCGGTTTTGGCAGCTTCTCGCTGCACTATCGCGCCCCTCGCGTAGGCCGTAACCCGAAGACCGGCCAGTCGGTCAGCCTCGAAGGCAAATTCGTGCCGCACTTCAAGCCCGGCAAAGAGTTGCGTGACCGGGTCAATGAAGACGAGCATGAAGAGGCCCACACCTGATTCCACAAGGAGCAATCTGATGCGTAACCTCAAGCGCGCCCTGGCGGCGGTGTTCGTGCTGCTATTGGCGGCTGTGGTGTTGTTCTTCGTGCTGGAGAACCAGCAAACCGTGTCATTGGTCCTGTTCGGTTGGGCTGCACCCGCCATGCCGGTTGCTGTCCTGGTGTTGGCTGCCTTGGTCATTGGCCTGGCAGTCGGGCCGTTGCTGGGGGCCTACGGCGTGCAGCGCAGCAAGCGCAAGATCAGGGCTTCTGCTCGTCAGGCGGCATTGAACGGCAACTAAGGAAATTTCCTACACCTAATAAAGAAAGGTTCACCTATGCATGCGTCGGCCGTCATGGAGTAATAGTCCACTTCATTTTCGGTCCAGGCGAGTGTGCGCAGCATGGAATATCCCAGCCTTTCCCATCACGGTGGTACCCGGGGTGTCACCGGGTCCTGTCACCAGCTGCACCTCGGCCCATCCACCAGTTTGCTGGTCGACTGCGGGCTGGAACAGGGAAGTGATGCGCCGCCCGGTGCAGAATCCGCCCCCCTCGGTTTTGACATCCAGGGTATTCAGGCCCTGGTCATCACCCATGTCCATCTCGACCATGTTGGGCGCATCCCTGCGCTGCTGGCAGCGGGTTACCGTGGCCCTATCCTGTGCAGCGAGCCTTCGGCCCGGCTGCTGCCGCTGGTGCTGGAAGACGCCTACAAGCTGAGCATCAGCAGCGAGCCTGCGCAGGTGGCGCGCTATCTCGATTTCATCCGTGACCTTATCGTGCCGCTGCCCTTCGAGCAGTGGCACACGGTGGTTGAGTGCCCTGGTCTTGCCTGTCGTATTCGCCTGCAGCGTGCAGGGCATCTGCTGGGTTCCGCTTATGTCGAGTGCGATATGCAGCATGAGCAAACCAACACCCGGTATGTGTTTTCTGGCGATCTGGGCGCTTGTGGCAACCCGCTGCTGCGCCCGGTGCAGCCCCCGGAGCGTGCTGACGTGCTGGTGCTGGAAAGCACCTACGGCGACCGCCTACACCCGCAGGCAGACGACCGCCGTCAGCGGCTGGAAGACGCCATCGACCGAGCCCTCGCCGACAAGGGCACCCTCCTGATTCCTGCATTCAGTCTTGGTCGCACGCAGGAGCTGTTGTACGAGCTGGAAGACATTCTGCACCGCAAAGCCCTGCTGAACACTACCGGTCCGGCTCCGGACGGTGAGCCAATCGACTGGTCACAGTTGCCAATCATCCTCGATTCGCCCTTGGCTCAGCGCATCACCAGCGTGTACCGGGAGCTGCACGAATACTGGAATGCTGAAGCCAGGGCGCGTGTTGCAGCAGGGCGCGATCCACTCGGCTTCAGCCAACTGATCTGTGTGGACACCCATGCCCGCCACCAGCAGGTGGTCAATTACCTCAAGAGCACCGGGCGACCGGCGATCGTGATTGCTGGCAATGGCATGTGTTCGGGTGGGCGCATCGTCAATTACCTCAAGGCCATGCTGGGGGATCCGCGGCATGAGGTGATGTTTGTGGGGTACCAGGCTAAGGGGACGCCGGGGGCGGTGATACAGGCGAGTGAGGGGGCTGAAGGTTTCGTGCAGCTAGATCTGGATGGAGAGGCTTGCGAGATTCGGGCTAAGGTGATGACGTTGAGTGGGTATTCTGGGCATGCGGATCAGGCCGGTCTCTTGGTATTCGCGACCGGAATACAGCATGCGCCCACTAAGATAGTGCTGGTGCACGGAGAGAGAGCTTCGAAAAACATGTTGGCATCCGTACTGAAGCAAGCGTTTGCGCGCGGTACATCAAGTACGCGTATTTCAGTTCCTGGTTGACCACTCTGCAGAGATTTTGAGGGCGCACAGCTACCTGGGAACCACTAACATCATAAGAACTCCAATCGTGTTCGTTTCATTCGTCTTGACCGGACGGTCTTGGTAGGGTGCAATTACGTGATGCATGCAGGCAAATTGACGCTACGCGATGCCACGTACCTCTATGGTGAGGCCTGTAGATCAAGTGCTTGGCCCGTACCAAGGATGAGCTCAGTGTTTGAATGATGTTAGACGGCCCCTAGGATAATCAGAATAAATGCGTAACGAACCTCAGTGCCCAAATCGTGATGATGAAATCGACCTTTTCGAATTGATGCAGGGAATATGGCGCCAGAGGTTGTGGGTGGGGGTGGTCGCTACACCAATTGTAGCGGCGGGCGTTGCTTATGCATTGTTGGCCACGCCAGTCTACGAGGCGAGGCTATTTGTAGAGCCGCCCAGCCAGAATGATATTGCGCAATTGAATCTCGGCCGTGGTGGTGAGTCTGGCTTGAGCTACCTGACCGTGAAGGATGTGTATGACATCCACCTTCAGGCATTGCAGTCAGAGGGCGTGCGCTACGCTTTTTTCCGTGATGTGTATTTGCCAAGCTTGAGTGAAGAAAGGCGTAAGGGTTCGCGCGATTCGTTGTACAGCGAGTTTGCCAATTTGCTGACTGTGGCGCCTGCAGGCAAAGGTTCCTCTACGCGCTACATGGTCACTGCTTCGGTTGCCGACCCTCAGCAGGCGGCTAAGTGGGTAGTGGCGTACAACGAGCTTGCCGCGGGGAACGCCAAACGTGAAGTGCTCGAAAGCAATCGCAGTGACATGCTAGTCAAGGCGGACAACCTGCAAACTCAAATTGACGCTCGGAAAGCCAGCGCGCGACGGGAGCGTGAAGACAACGTTGTACGGTTGAAGGAGGCGCTGCTAGTTGCGAAATCCATTGGTCTGGAAAAACCACCAGTCATTTCGCAATCGCTGACCGATGAAGTGTCTGCGGCAATGGGGGGGGCGCTCACCTACATGCGAGGGAGCAAAGCGTTGGAGTCCGAGATCGCGAACCTTGAAGCGCGTACCTCTGATGAGCCGTTCATTCGTGGCCTACGTCCCTTGCAAGAAAAGGTCACGTTTTACCGTAATCTGAAGATTGACCCATCGGATATAAATGTGTTTGAACAGGATGGTGCTGTGGAGCTGCCGGACCGACCGGTCAAACCGAAAAGGGCGCTTATCGTTGTGCTGAGCGCAGTGCTGGGCCTCGGTGCTGGTGTTCTGTTGGCATTCGGCAGAGACCTCTGGATTCGGCGTCGGTCATTTTGAGTACCCCGCTTGTGAGCGATCGGTTTTAGTTGATATCAAAATACTGTTACGTGAGGGGCGATGACCGTTTTTCATAGGGCAAGGAGCCTGCCTTGATGACGTAAGGTAGTGCAAAGGTGTAGTGTGGATGGTCCGTCTATCACGAGATAGAGCGCGTTGGCGGGCTGTCGTTGCCGAGTTCATGGCGGGTCTGCGCCTCGAATCACGGTCGTACTGTTTTAGCTGGAGTTCATCCCCTCGTAGGATGAAATAGACATCTTAAACACCCCGCCTCCTGTCATATGTGCAGGCGGGTAATAGAGAAGGGTGGTTCACGCGATATGACGGATCTCAAGAAGCAGGCGGTTGAAAAGTTCAAGGGTAAAACAGCTCTGATAGGTATAGTAGGGCTTGGGTATGTTGGCCTGCCCCTCATGCTGCGTTATAACGCTATCGGCTTTAACGTTTTAGGCATAGACATTGACGAAGTAAAAGTTGGGCGCTTGAACGCAGGCCAGAGCTACATTGAGCATCTTTCCAGTGAGCGAATCGCTGCGGCTCGCCAGCAAGGGTTCGAGGCGACCTCAGATTTTAGTCGGGCCAGCGAATGTGACGCCCTCATTCTTTGCGTTCCTACGCCTCTGAATAAATATCGCGAACCTGACATGAGCTTCGTCATCAATACAACCGATGCGATAAAACCCTATTTGCGGGGCGGTCAGGTAGTGTCGCTGGAAAGTACTACCTACCCGGGTACCACCGAGGAGGAGCTGCTGCCGCGCCTGCAAGAAGGTGGTTTGAAGGTAGGGGAGGATATCTTCCTTGTTTATTCTCCAGAGCGGGAAGACCCGGGTAATCCGAACTTCGAAACACGAACGATTCCCAAAGTCATCGGCGGGCATACGCCAAGTTGCCTGGAAGTCGGCATCGCCCTGTATGACCAGGCTATCGAGAAAGTCGTACCGGTGAGTTCGACCAAGGCTGCCGAGATGACCAAGCTGCTAGAGAACATTCATCGTGCCGTCAACATCGGTCTGGTCAACGAAATGAAAATTGTCGCTGACCGCATGGGTATCGATATCTTCGAAGTGGTGGATGCAGCGGCAACCAAGCCATTCGGTTTTACCGCTTACTATCCCGGTCCGGGGCTTGGCGGACACTGCATTCCTATCGATCCTTTCTACCTGACCTGGAAGGCGCGTGAGTACGGTGTCAACACCCGCTTCATCGAGCTCTCGGGTGAGGTCAACCAGGGTATGCCGGAGTATGTCCTCGGTAAGCTGATGGATGGTCTGAATGAGTCAGGCAAGGCTCTGAAAGGGAGTCGAATCTTGGTGCTGGGAATTGCTTATAAGAAGAACGTCGATGACATGCGCGAATCGCCTTCGGTCGAGATTATGGAGTTGATCCAGGCTAAAGGTGGCGTGGTGGCCTACAGTGACCCGCATGTGCCGGTATTCCCGAAAATGCGCGAGCATCATTTCGACCTTCGCAGTGAGCCCTTGACGGCAGAAAACCTGGCTTCGTTCGATGCTGTGCTGTTGGCTACCGACCATGACAAGTTCGACTATGCGCTGATCGAAGCCAAGGCCAGGTTGATCGTAGACAGCCGTGGTAAGTACCGTTCTCCAGCTGCTCATATCATCAAGGCTTGAGCCTCGAGTCGATTCGCCCATCCGCCCGGGTTCTGGCTTCGGGCGGGTTCACCTGTTTGGTAAGGAAAGTTCATGAAGAATTTCGCACTGATCGGCGCCGCTGGTTACATTGCCCCCCGGCATATGCGGGCCATCAAGGACACCGGCAATCGCCTGGTCTCGGCCTACGACATCAATGATTCTGTGGGCATCATCGACAGCATCTCTCCTCAAAGCGAGTTCTTCACCGAGTTTGAATTTTTCCTCGAGCATGCACACAGCCTGAAGCGAGAAGCCGCGAGCGCGCTGGACTATGTCTCGATCTGCTCGCCGAATTACCTGCATTACCCACATATCGCTGCGGGTTTACGCCTGGGTTGCGATGTGATCTGCGAGAAGCCGCTGGTCCCAACGCCAGAAATGCTAGATCAGCTTTCGCTTATCGAAAATGAAACGGGTAAGCGCTTGTATAACATCCTGCAACTTCGTCATCACCAGGCGATTATCAAGCTCAAGGACAAGGTTGCCGCTGAGAACCGTGTACACAAATACGAAGTCGACCTTACCTATATCACTTCACGCGGCAAGTGGTACCTGAAGAGTTGGAAAGGTGACCCTCGCAAGTCGTTTGGGGTTGCTACCAATATTGGTGTCCACTTCTACGACATGCTTCATTTCATCTTCGGCAAGCTGCAGCGCAACGTCGTGCACTATTCATCCGAGCACAAGGCCGCCGGCTACCTTGAGTACGAGAAAGCGCGCGTGCGCTGGTTCCTTTCGGTAGATGCCAACGACCTACCCGAGTCCGTAAAAGGTAAAAAGCCAACTTACCGTTCAATCACTGTGGATGGCGAGGAAATGGAGTTCTCCGAAGGGTTCACCGACCTGCACACCACCAGCTATGAAGAAATTCTGGCAGGGCGTGGCTACGGTATCGAGGACGCCCGCCATTGTGTGGAGACCGTCAACGTAATCCGCAGCGCCGCTATAGCGCAGGCCAAGGACAACGAGGCGCACCCTTTCGTCCTCGGGCTTTCTCGCTGAAAACCCAGGGATAGCGGGCGGCCCGCAGGCCGCCTTTCCACGTGCGATACATTCAGTAAGGTCTTTGCCAGCTTGCCCAATAACAATGAAACTTTGCCGCAGGACTTGAACACGTTACGGTCGCGTAAGGGCATGCGGCTGGACGTTCAGGGGCTGCGCGCGGTAGCGGTTTTGGCTGTTCTTATCTGCCACATGGGCAGCGCATGGCTCCCGGCGGGGTTCGTCGGCGTCGAAGTGTTTTTCGTCATATCGGGTTTTATCATTACGGCGCTACTGACTGAGCCAGGGCAGAAGATCCACCTGGCAGGCTTCTACCTGAACCCTATTAAACGCATTGTTCCCGCGTACGCCGCCATGCTGGCGGCGGCCATTCTGCTAGTGTGGAGCACGATGAGAGTGGAGACGGGCGCGCAGGGCAGCCACTATTTCTCGCTCCTCGCTCGCATACCTGAATTCCTTGTGGAGGGCGTAGCCGCTCTCGGTCTACGGGATCGTGAAATACCCTCGCTTGTTTCGACGCTTCTCGGCTTGCTGGGCCTGGGCTTGCTTGCAGCCAGCTTTGTGCTGATTGATAAAACTCGATTCCCCGGTTTATGGTTGCTCGCACCTTGTTTAGGCACCGCACTGGTGATCGCGGCACGCCGAGGCCATGTCAATAATCTCCTGGCCACCCCAGGCTGGGTATGGGTCGGGGGCATCTCTTACTCTCTATATCTATGGCGAGCAGGGCAGGTGTGCATTTTCTGGACCTCTCCAATTCAGGTTTTTTGCCGACGCCCCTTACGAGCATGGAGCGGTTATCTACTTGGATAACCACCATCTGAATGAAGCCGGCGCGCGTCGCTACGGATATTTTGCGCGCGGGCGGCTACAGCAGTTGTACGACCAAACTCAATCCAGCGTGAGTCTCAAGTAATGAATCATTATCAGCATCCTAGTGCAATCGTCGATGAAGGCGCGCAGATTGGCAAAGATTCGCGTGTTTGGCATTTCGTCCATATATGTAGCGGTGCCCGGATCGGTGCAGGCGTTTCCCTTGGACAAAACGTCTTTGTCGGCAACAAGGTCGTGATTGGTGACCGCTGCAAGATTCAGAACAACGTGTCGGTGTACGACAACGTCACATTGGAGGAAGGGGTATTCTGCGGGCCGAGCATGGTCTTCACCAACGTCTACAACCCACGTTCGCTCATCGAGCGCAAGGACCAGTATCGGGACACCCTTGTGAAGAAAGGCGCAACTCTGGGGGCGAACTGCACGATCGTTTGCGGGGTCACAATTGGTGAATTTGCTTTTGTAGGTGCGGGCGCGGTGGTCAATAAGGACGTACCGGCCTATGCGCTGATGGTCGGAGTGCCGGCCAAACAGATCGGCTGGATGAGTGAGTTTGGCGAGCAACTGGATGTAGGCGTAGATGGCCAAGCCATTTGCTCACAAACAGGTGCAACGTACGTAGTACGCGGTAATTCCCTTGAAAAACTGGATGTGTGATCATGATTGAGTTCATCGACCTGAAACAGCAACAAACACGCATAAAGGCGACTATCGATGCCGGTATTCAGCGCGTATTGAGTCATGGTCAATACATCTTGGGTCCTGAAGTAGCCGAGTTGGAGGACCGACTGGCGGCTTATGTCGGGGCGGCTCACTGCATCACCTGTGCCAATGGCACTGATGCCTTGCAAATTGTTCAAATGGCACTTGGTGTCGGGCCTGGTGACGAAGTTATCACGCCCGGTTTCACCTATATTGCGACGGCTGAAACTGTTGCGTTGCTCGGTGCGAAGCCTGTGTACGTCGATGTTGATGAGCGCACATGCAACCTGGATGTAGCGCAACTGGAGGCCGCCATAACGCCGCGTACGAAAGCGATAGTCCCCGTCTCGCTGTACGGGCAGTGCGCTGATTTTGATGCGATCAACCAGATTGCAGAAAAATATAATCTACCGGTTATTGAGGATGCGGCGCAGAGCTTTGGAGCTACTTACAATGGGCGGCGCTCTTGTGGGTTGACCACGGTGGCATGCACCAGTTTTTTTCCAAGTAAACCCCTCGGCGGTTATGGTGATGGTGGTGCGATATTTACAAACGACCCAGCGCTTGCTCTCATTATTCGTCAGATTGCCCGACACGGCCAGGAAAAGCGATATCACCATATAAGGGTAGGCGTCAACAGTCGGCTCGATACCCTACAGGCCGCTGTACTTCTGGCGAAGCTCGATATTTTTGATAGTGAAATAGTGCTTCGTCAGCAGGCGGCGAAACGCTACTGTGAGCTTTTGAGTGGGCACGATTCAATCAAGCTCCCTCATATTGCAGCGGGGAATTCCTCGGTCTTTGCCCAATTCACTGTCCAGGTAGAGGATCGGGAGAAAGTCCAGGCTGAGTTGAAAAGTCGTGGGGTGCCGAGTGTGGTTCACTATCCCATTCCTCTTAATAAACAAACCGCAGTCGCTTCTGACGCTTATCTCCCGGTAGGGGATGCACTGGCGACTAAGGTATTGAGCTTGCCGATGCATCCCTATTTGAGTGAGGTCGAAATCAAAGCTGTAGCAGACGCTCTAATTAGTGCGTGCGGTAAGAATAAATGAAAGTTTTTGAGTATGTTTCGTCGTACTGGCGAGATGTTTTTTTGCAAGCCTCAGGAAATACGGTAGCACAAGTCGTTGGGGTGTTGGGTATTCCGTTGCTGTCAAGGTTGTATGCGCCCCAAGAGTTCGCGTTGCAAAGTATTTTCCTGCAGCTCGTCATGTTCTTCGCGGGTGTCATGACTTGGAGGTATGAGTATTTTTTTCAAATGCTTAAAGACGATCAGCAAGCGCGTTGGTTGTTATCTGGGATAATAAAGCTTGGCATTGTTTCTGGGGTTGTACTTACCATTGCGCTGTACGCGTTCTCGGCGGAAATTTCGCAACTGTTGTCCGTTGAACAAGGCGCTAATTTACTACTTATTGCACCTGTCAGTGCATTTCTAGTGTCCCTGGCGTTGGCGTTTCAACACAATGCCCAGCGCTTAGGTGACTACAAGATTTCCGCATTATCGGAAGTGTTTGGTAAATCATCCTATGTTGCGTCGGGCGCGTTGTTGGCGACGGTAAGCACGAGCGGTTTGGTTTTTACGACATTATTTAGTGCGTTGGGCAAAATTGGTGCCCTTCTGCGCTACTCTAAAGACCTTATCTACGGTGCTCGTGTACATGCGCCCAACACCATGAGCCCTTTTAAAAAGCATGCCAGTGGTGCCAATGCCATGGTGATGTCACATGTCTTGGTTACTGTTAGCAGTGCGGCACCCATTTTTTTCATATCGGCCGTATACGGTACGGAAGTACTTGGGCAATTTTCGATGGTCATGGCAACGATCTTCCTTCCCTCTGGACTGATAGGTGCAGCCATAGGCCAGGTTTTCTATCAGCGTGCGGCGTCGCACGCGGAGGAACCGCTGGTTCTTAGAGGGCTCTGGAACATGACCATACGAAAACTGACGCTATTTGGAGTTCCAATCTATTTGTGCGCTGGTATTCTGTCCCCTTGGCTTTATCCGTTTGTTTTGGGAAGCCAATGGGGTGATGCGGGACTGTACGCGCAAGTTTTGATGGTTGCCGCGCTCAGTGCCTTCGTCAGTACGCCCTTGGATCGCGTCTCATTGGTGCTTCGCTACAACTGGTATATGCCTGCATTACATGTGTTCAGGCTGACAGCAACAGGAGTGCTACTTGCGCTCGCTACTCATTTCGCCCTTGATTTCAAAGACTTCTTGCTATTTTATGTCGTGCAGGTATCGGCCGTGTATCTTCTCGATCTTTTGTTTGCTCATTTTTTGATCGTTCACGCGGTCAGGAACGGTGCGGCGGCAATGGGAGAGTCTTGATGTATGGTTGATATAATCAAAGTTTTGCGCATGGGTATGCTGTGATTGGCAAGGTAAGTTGTGTCGGGATAAATGGCATGCGTCGGCTAACCGAGAGCGATAGATCATAATGAGCAATGAAGTGTCGGGTCGTTATAGGGAGCAGGATGCTTTAGTGTTGCCAGGCTCTTTGGTGTTAGTAAGGTTGGCGCGCATAAAACTACTGGTGGCTGTGGTATTTTATGTTTGTGCACTTATTTACGGCCATGATCGATACCTTTCTCTAGTGCAGGGGTTTTGGGGGTTCAATTCGCCTAGCTTTAATCTTGGCAGTATGCTGCTTATCATCGTCCTGGCTGTGGTTCCTGTTTTTGTTATGCCTTTATACCTGACAAGGCCGTCTACTCTATTTATTTATGCTTTGGTATTTTGCGTTTACCTACCAGCGATCGTCATCGGAATGCTTAATCATGAAGACTCCCTTGATCGTTACTTCTGGTTATTCTTTTGTTTTTGCATCGGTCTTGTCGGTTGTTGCTTGGCTGTTCGCTGTGTTCCCTTGCGAAGTAGCGCTTCCAGATCGTTGTCGAGGCCTTTGGTGCTTGCCTGCGTGCTGGGTTCGCTAACTTCCTTCTTGGTCTTGTTTCTGACGTATCGGGACATTCTTTCGTTTTCGGGTGCGGATGATATTTATGCGCAAAGGGAGAAGGGGGCGGCTACATCCTTGTTTATAGGCTACTGCCAGGTTTATTTGGCTTATTTTTTATCGCCGGTGCTTTTTGCTACCGGTTTGGTGTCGAGGCGTGTCCTGATCGCGTTGCTCGGCTTTGCTGGTTTTATTTTTGTGTTCATGATCACCGCTGAGCGAACGGTGTTTCTCATGCCTTTCGCAATGTTTTTGTTGGCTTTCATTTTCAAAAGGCGTGGCGGTAATCCTAATAATCCTGCGTATTTGTTTGCGGGCGGCGGGATGATGATCTTTCTGATTGCTGCGCTCTACGATCAGGTAGGTATTTTCAGAGAGTTGGGCTTCTATTTTTATACGCGTTTAATCGCTTATCCTGGCTTATTTGTTACCCAGTATTATGATCTCTTCGCAGTGCAAGGTTTTACTTACTGGGCTCACGTGTCTGGCATCGGTCGATTAGTTGATGTCCCTGCAGCGTTTGCAACTGATGAAAAATGGCCTCTTCTTGGCAAAATTCTGGCTGAGCGGGTGCTCGGTGTACAAAGCCAGTCTAATGCCAGTTTTGTGGCTACCGATGGCGTCGCCGCTGCCGGCGCCCCGGGAATACTGGTCATCTTCGTGCTTTACACAGCCTGGCTGATTGCACTTGATTGGGTGTCCCAAGGGTGGAACAAGGTGTTGCTGCTGACGGCACTTTTTCCTCTCGCATTTGTAACCACGAATGGACCTTTTTTTACCATGCTGGCTTCCTTTGGCGGAGGGCTGTGGATTGCCGTGCTTTGGGCTGACAAGTTTAGAATAAAACTATGGGGGTATCGACTGTGATTGGATATATCATCTCGCGGATACTAAAAAAATCACGGGGATCTGCGCTGATCGACTCGCATGTTCCTCGTAGTTCGAAGGTAGAGTCTGGCAGTACGTTATTTTCCACACGTTTTGGTGAGCATAGCTTTTGCGGCTATGATTGCACGTTCATAAAAACTACTATTGGGTCATTTTGCTCAGTTGCCAATAATGTTGTGGTGGGTGGCGCGCGACACCCAATCGAGTACGTCTCGACCAGTCCCGTGTTTCTGGCGCATAAAGAGAGTATCAAGAAGAAATTCTCTCGGCATGAGTACCGTTGGGACCCTACCACGACCATAGGGCACGATGTCTGGATCGGGGAGGGCGTTTTGATAAAGGGTGGGATTACGATCGGAACCGGTGCTGTGATAGGCATGGGCAGCGTGGTTACCAAGGATGTCCCTCCTTATGCTATCTATGGCGGCAACCCGGCACGCTTGATCCGTTACAGATTTCCTGAGTCCATTGTTGAGGGACTTCTGAAAAGTCGTTGGTGGGAACTATCGGATGAGCAATTGAGTGTGGCTGCTGCCCATTTCACCGATCCAGAAGCTTTTTTGAAAAATCAGAATTTGCTATGAAAATCATTCATCTGTGTGTTTCATGTTTCTATATCGATGGCTATCGGTATCAAGAAAATGAGCTAGTGCGCGAGCACGTAGATACCGGCCACGAGGTATTAGTGGTGGCGTCCACGGAAACCTATCTGGATAATTTGACCCTTGGCTATACCACGCCAGGTGATTATATGGGGACGGATGGAGCTCGCGTTATACGGTTACCTTACAGTGGTTTCGGTCCGTTCTTTTTGAGAAAGAAGCTCAGGATTCACAAACAACTGGAGCGTATTCTTGAGACGTTTGCTCCAGATGTGATCATGTTTCATGGGTTGTGTGGCTGGGAGTTGCGCACTGCGGCGCGGTACAAATGCAAGCACGCGAATGTTAAGCTTTATGTCGATAGTCATGAGGATGCAAATAATAGTGCGGTAAGCAGGTTGTCAAAACTGCTTCACAAATTTTACTACCGTCCAATCATTAGGGCGGCGCTGCCGAGTATAGACAAGGTGCTTTGCATTTCTCGAGAGACTCTCGATTTTTGCCGAAAACAATACGGCATCGACGAAGCATCTATGGAGTTTTTCCCGCTGGGCGGAAGGATCGCCGATGACTCAAGCTATACAAAAATTCGGTCTGAAACACGCGCGATGCTGGGTATCGCCCCTGGTCAAACAGTGTTTATTCAGTCTGGGAAGTTTGATGCAAAAAAGAAGCTGGTTCAAAGTCTTCGGGCGTTCTCGCGATTGCAATCTGAAGGTTTCCAGTTTTTGATCGTTGGTCAATTGCATGACTCCATTGCCGAGGAGGCGCGTGAGCTCATTGCCAGAGACCGCCGTATCACTTTCTTGGGCTGGAAAACTGCCGATGAATTATACGATTTGTTGTGCGCGGCTGATGTGTATGTCCAGCCCGGGAGCCAATCAGCGACAATGCAGATGAGCCTCTGCGCTCGCCGGCCTGTTATCGTTGCTGACGTGCCCAGTCATGTTCCGTTTGTGCAGGGAAATGGATGGACCATTCGAGATGAAAGCGATTTGCTCAGCGCCTTTGCAAAGATTGAGGCAGATCCTGGAATATTGGATACTTACTCGAGGCGGTCTTATGAAATTGCTTCGAGTCTTTTGGATTATCGTCGCATGGCAAAGCGCCTGCTGACCTAATTGCTGGAAGCTAATATGAAAAACTACAAAATTTGTACCCGTTGTATCATGGATACCAGTGATCCAAATATTCGCTTTGATCAGCATGGTGTTTGCGAGTACTGCGCCAACTTCGAGAGTGAAATCAAGCCCAATTGGGACACTGGCGCGCATGGCGAGTCCCAATTGATGGCGCTGGCAGAAAAAATCAAGAAGCACGGTAGAGGCAAGGATTTCGACTGCATCATCGGTTTGAGTGGCGGCCTGGACAGCTCCTATGCCGCTTACATAGCCAAAAATGTCATGGGGCTGAGACCGTTGCTGTTCCACGTAGATGCGGGATGGAACACTGATCAGGCTGTTGGCAACATCGAGCGCTTGGTCGACGGGCTCGGCCTGGATCTCTATACCGATGTAATCAATTGGGAAGAAATGAAGGACCTTCAAGTGGCCTTCTTGCGCTCGCAGATTTCCGACCAGGATTTACCGCAGGATGCAGCCTTCTTCTCTTCGCTTTACAAGTTTGCACGCAAGCACAAGATAAAATATGTCTTGACCGGCGCAAATTACTCGACGGAGTGCTGCCGTGAGCCCGAAGAGTGGGGCGGCTATCCAGGGATCGATAAGACATTATTCAATGACATTCATGGACAATTCGGAAAGCGGTCACTGAAGAGCTTCCCGCTAGTTGATATCCTTACCTACAAGATTTTTTACCAGCGCATTCTCGGCATGCAGATTGTCAAGCCTCTGAATCTCGTGCCCTACGTCAAGGCGGATGCAGAAGCCACGTTGGAGCGCCTGTTCGGCTGGAAGCGATTCAAGCATAAGCACCACGAGTCACGCTTCACGCGTTTTTACGAAGATTACTGGATGCCGCGCAAGTTTGGCTACGAAAAGCGCCGCGCGCATTTCTCCAGCCTGATCATGACAGGCCAGCTGACGCGGGAGGCGGCCCTTGAGCGGATTGCCAAGCCTGAGATGGACGAAAACTTCCTGAAATCGGAGTTCGAGTACGTCGCGCACAAGCTGGACTTGACTGTGCCTGAGCTTCAGGGCATTTTTGAAGGTCAGAACAAGACCTTCCGTGACTACAAAAACAAACGTTTCCTGATCGGCATTGGGGCGAGAGTGCTCAGCGCCATCGGATTGGAAAGAAGGCTGTTCAGATGATTACCATCATTGATTACGGCTTGGGCAACATCCAGGCATTCGTCAACGTCTATAGACGCTTGCACATTCCGGTATCGGTTGCGCAAACCGCAGCGCAGTTGGACGGCGCAACCAAACTGATCCTCCCCGGCGTCGGCGCCTTCGACCACGCGATCGAACGGCTGGATGCCTCTGGCATGCGTCCTGCTCTCGAAGCGCTGGTACAGCAGCACAAGGTGCCTGTGCTTGGTATCTGTGTGGGTATGCAAATTCTCGCCAACAGCAGTGAGGAAGGGCAACTGGCAGGCCTGGGCTGGGTACCTGGGTGCGTTCGGTCCTTCAAGTCCGTCCCGAACCTTGCAGATCTGCCGTTGCCTCACATGGGTTGGAATGATGTGGCTGCACTCAACGACAACTCCTTGTTTAAAGGCTTCGAGGATGAGGCGCGGTTCTATTTCCTGCATTCGTTCTTCTTTGAGTGTGAACAGGAGCAGCACCGGGCAGCGATCTCATCCTACGGGCTTGAGTTCAGCTGCGCTGTTCAGGCCGGGAACGTCTATGGCGTTCAGTTCCATCCTGAGAAGAGTCACCACTTTGGTGTCGGCTTGCTGAAAAACTTCGCGGAACTGTGAGCGGAAACTGACAAATGCTAAGACCACGGATCATTCCATGCCTGCTCATCCAAGACGGTGGGCTGGTGAAGACGGTCAAATTCAAGGACCCGAAATACGTCGGAGATCCCATCAATGCGGTGAAGATCTTCAATGAAAAGGAAGCCGATGAACTGATCGTGATTGATATCGATGCCACTGCCCATGGTGTCGAGCCCAACTATACCCAGATCGCCAAGCTTGCAGCCGAGTGCCGCATGCCACTGTGTTATGGCGGGGGTATCCGCACTGCAGAACAAGCCAAGAAGATCATCCAGTTGGGCGTCGAGAAGGTGGCCATCAGTTCAGCTGCGCTCGATAACCCTCGGCTGGTGACCCAGATTGCCGAGGAAATCGGCACCCAGAGCGTCGTGGTAGTACTGGACCACAAATCGCGCTTGTTGAGCAAGCATCAGGAAGTATGGACGCACAACGGCACGCGCAATACCAAGCGTAACGTCGTTGAAGTTGCACAAGAGCTGGAAAAGCTTGGTGCCGGTGAGATCGTGCTCAACTCCATTGAGAACGATGGGAGGATGAAGGGCTATGACCTCGAGCTGGCCAGCAAGCTGCGGGCCGCGGTGCATATTCCTATCACCATACTGGGTGGGGGAGGGTCACTCGAAGATATGGCCAGCGTGGTCAAGGCGTGCGGTGTGGTAGGCGTGGCAGCAGGCAGTTTCTTCGTATTCAAGGGGACCTATCGAGCTGTGCTGATCAGCTACCCAACTGCCCAGCAGAAAGACGACATCATTTATTCCGCTCTACGAGCCCGCTAACTTCCAACGTGCGTCGCAAGGGTCAGATCATATGTTCAAAGGTAAGAAGCTCCTCATCACCGGTGGCACGGGGTCTTTTGGCAACGCTGTGCTCAAGCGGTTTCTCGATAGCGATATTGCTGAAGTGCGAGTTTTCAGCCGCGACGAAAAGAAGCAGGACGATATGCGCAAGCGCTACGACAGCGCCAAGTTGAAGTTTTACATCGGCGATGTTCGCGATTACCAGAGCGTGCTGAACGCCACGCGAGGGGTCGACTATATCTTCCACGCTGCCGCGTTGAAGCAGGTACCTTCCTGCGAGTTCCACCCGATGGAGGCTGTGAAGACCAACGTCCTCGGCACCGAGAACGTCCTTGAGGCAGCGATCCAGAACGAAGTACAGCGTGTGGTCTGCCTCAGTACCGACAAAGCGGTATATCCGATCAATGCCATGGGTATTTCCAAAGCCATGATGGAAAAGGTCATGGTGGCAAAGTCGCGCAACCTCGACCAGACCAAAACGGTCATTTGCGGTACCCGCTACGGCAATGTCATGGCATCGCGCGGGTCGGTGATTCCGCTATTCGTCGAGCAGGTTCGCGCAGGCAAGTCATTGTCGATCACAGACCCGAACATGACTCGTTTCATGATGACGCTGGCTGACGCTGTGGACCTGGTTCTGTATGCCTTCGAGCACGGTAACAACGGTGACCTGTTCGTACAGAAAGCGCCTGCTGCGACGGTCGAAACCTTGGCCATTGCATTGACCTCGCTGCTTGGCAAGCCCGAGCACCCTGTGCAGGTTATCGGTACCCGTCATGGTGAAAAACTCTACGAGGCCCTGCTCAGTCGTGAGGAGATGGCCTGTGCCGATGACATGGGCAACTACTTCCGGGTACCGCCAGACCTGCGCGATCTAAACTACAGCAAGTTCGTTGAGCAAGGTGAAGAGAAGATCTCAAGGACTGAAGATTACAATTCGCACAACACTGAACGCCTAGACGTTATAGGCATGCAAGCATTGCTGCTCAAGCTCGAATTCATTCAGGCCATTCAGCGTGGCGAACATGCTACTCCGGAGGAATGAGTGATGAAGGTTCTGGTTACCGGCGGCAATGGCTTTATCGCGCGCAACCTGCTGGTTCACCTCAAGGAACGTAAGAACATCGAGGTGACTTTGTTTGTCCGCGGCGATGACCTGGGCACCTTGAACCGCAAGGTCGCCGAAGCGGATTGCATCTTCCATCTGGCAGGTGTAAATCGCCCCCAGGACCCCGCGGAGTTCGACAGCGGCAACAGCGAACTGACTCAGCAGCTATGTGATGCAGTCAAGGCTTCCGGGCGCAAGATACCGGTGGTGTACTCGTCATCCATTCAGGCGGAGCGTGACAATCCATATGGTGTCAGCAAGCTCGCGGCTGAGCGGGCTTTGACGACCTTGGGCCAGCAGAGCGAAAGCCCGGTTTACATCTTCCGGTTGCCCAACGTATTCGGGAAATGGGCACGACCGAACTACAACTCGGCCGTTGCGACCTTCTGCCATAACATTTCCCACGACCTACCTATCCAGATTCACGACGAATCTGCAGCATTGAACCTGGTTTATGTAGATGATGTAGTCAGCAAATTTCTCGCCATCATGGATGGAGAGGTGCCGAACAGCGGCCTGGTAGAGGTCGAACCGATCTACAGCACTACCGTAGGCGAGTTAGCGAAGCAGATACGCCGCTTCCGTGACAGCCGTGCCACCCTGGTTACCGAGAACGTGGGCGTGGGTCTGGTCAGAGCGCTGTACTCCACTTATCTGAGCTACCTGCCGCCATCTGCATTCACCTATGAGGTACCCAAGTACGGCGACCCGCGTGGCGTTTTCGTAGAAATGCTCAAAACCCCCGAAGCCGGGCAGTTTTCCTACTTTACGGCACACCCAGGCATTACACGTGGCGGTCACTATCATCACTCGAAAACCGAGAAGTTCCTAGTCATCAAAGGCAAGGCTAACTTCCGCTTCCGTCAGGTAGTGACAGGCGAGTTTTACGAGCTGCAGACCAGCGGTGAGTCGCCGACCATTGTCGAGACGGTACCAGGCTGGACCCATGACATCACCAATATCGGTGATGACGAGATGATCGTCATGCTTTGGGCCAATGAAATCTTTGACCGTGAACACCCAGACACCTATGCACTGCCGGTCTGCCCTTGACCCGGCTGGGCTAGGAATGAGAATTGTATGAAAAAGCTCAAAATCGTCACCGTTGTTGGAACACGTCCAGAAATCATTCGCTTGTCTAGGGTCCTGAGTGCGCTCGATGAACACTGTGAACATGTGCTGGTGCACACCGGGCAGAATTACGACTACGAACTGAACGAGATTTTTTTCCAGGATCTGGGCATTCGTAAGCCGGATCACTTCCTGAACGCAGCAGGTGCTTCCGGCGCCGAAACCATCGGTAATGTGATCATTGCGGTGGATCGTGTGCTGGCTGAGGTTAATCCAGAGGCTTTGCTGGTGCTGGGCGACACCAACAGCTGCATGGCTGTGATCTCGGCCAAGCGGCGTAAGATCCCTACCTTCCACATGGAAGCTGGCAACCGTTGTTTCGACATGCGCGTGCCCGAAGAGATCAACCGCCGCATCGTGGACCATACCGCTGACATCAACCTTACCTACAGCACCATCGCGCGTGACTACCTGTTACGCGAAGGCCTACCAGCCGATCGCGTCATCAAGACCGGTAGCCCGATGTTCGAAGTGCTCAACCATTACCGCGACGGTATTGAGGCGTCCGATGTGCTTGAGCGGCTTGGGCTTGAGGCGGGTAAGTTCTTTGTGGTCAGCGCGCACCGCGAAGAAAACATCGATTCCGACAAAAACTTCCTCAAGTTGGTCGATGCACTCAATACCGTTGCCGAACAATTTGATTTGCCAGTTATTGTTTCTACCCACCCCCGCACCCAAAAGCGCGTCGACGTGATGGGGGTTACGTTCCATGCCAATGTACGCTTGCTGAAGCCCTTGGGTTTCAAGGATTACAACAAGCTGCAACTCACCTCCAAGGCGGTGCTGTCCGACAGCGGCACCATCAACGAAGAGGCGTCGATACTCAACTTCCCAGCCTTGAATATCCGTGAGGCTCATGAGCGCCCTGAAGGCATGGAGGAAGCGGCTGCGATGATGGTCGGACTTGATGCCGAGCGGATTCTGCAGGGGCTGAGCATTCTCGAAAGCCAATTGCGCGGCGAGCAGCGCAGCCTGCGATTGGTGGCCGATTACAGCATGCCGAACGTTTCGGACAAGGTGGTGCGTATCGTTCACAGCTACACCGACTACGTTAACCGCACAGTATGGAAACGGTACTGAACCTGTGGAAGGCATACCCGAGAAGAAACTGAAGGTGCTGGTGGTCAGTCAGTACTTCTGGCCAGAGAACATGCGTATCAATGACATGGTTCGTGACCTCACGGAAAAGGGCCACGAAGTCACGGTGCTGACGGGGTGGCCAAACTACCCCGAGGGCAAAGTTTTCCAGCGATACAAGGATAATCCTGACCAGTTCTATAACTACGAAGGGGCCGAAGTCGTCAGGGTGCCACTGGTACCCCGTGGCAAGCGCAGTATCCAGTTGATACTAAACTACCTTTCATTCGTGCTATCGGCATCTGTGCTGGGGCCACTCAAGCTCAGAGGAAAACAGTTCGATGCCATATTTGTTTATGCGGTGTCGCCGATTCTTGCCGCGATTCCCGCAGTGGTGCTTCGCCGTTTGAAGCGCGCGCCGTTGTTCATCTGGGTGCTCGACTTGTGGCCGGAAACGCTGCGCGCGGTGAATGTCATCCACAATCCCAAAGTGTTGGAACTGGTGGGTTTGGCTGTTTCCTGGATCTACAACCGCACCGATTACCTATTGTTGCAGTCTCACGGCTTTTTCGACAACGTGCGCCGTTATTGCACAAAGCCCATCGATGCAGATCGCCTAGTGTACTTCCCAAGCTGGGCCGAAGATGATTTTTCGGCTCAGGTGCTTGAGACTTCGAAGCTGATTAAACCCGATGATGCGACGTTCACCGTGGTGTTTGCCGGTAACTTGGGGGAAGCACAGGATTTTCCAGCAATTCTCGATGCTGCAGAGGTGTTGCGTAGCCAGGTTTCGGTGCGTTGGGTGATCGTTGGGGATGGTCGTATGAGTAGCTGGCTCGAGGAGCAGGTACGCAGCCGAGGGCTGGACAACATTTTGCTGCTCGGACGACATCCGTTGGAAGAAATGCCGCCGCTGTTTGCACAGGCTGATGCTTTGCTGGTGTCCCTGCGGACCAATGACGTCTTCGAGAAGACTATTCCCGGCAAGGTTCAGGCATACCTGGCATCCGGCCGCCCGATACTCGGCATGATCAACGGGGAAGCCGCGCGCGTGATCGAGTCGTCTGGGGCAGGGTTCGCCTGCGAATCGGGAAATGGCGGCGGGTTGGCCAATATTACCCGGCAGCTGGCGGAGCTAACTGCGGCACAACGCCAGCAGATGGGCACGGCAGGGCGGCAATATTACGAACAGGAGTTCGCTCGGCCTGCGCTGTTGACGCGACTGGAACGCCTTTTTAGCAACGCCACTATGAGAAGGTCAGGACGATGAGCCACAAGGTTTTTCTCACCGGAGCCAGCGGCTTCGTCGGGAGTGCAATTTTGCGCAGGCTCGTGGCTGATGGGACCCCCGTGACTGCTGCTGTCAGGCGGGGGAGTGCAGCGCCGTCTCCGTTGGTACGGAGCGTACTGTTCCAGTCGTTCGAACAAGATAACGATTGGGGGGGAGCACTGACAGAGTGTGATGTTGTGGTCCATAGCGCAGCGCGTGTTCATGTGATGAATGACACCGAGGCCGACCCGTTAGCAGCCTTCAGAAGAGTCAACGTAGAAGGGACATTGGCACTGGCCCGCCAAGCCATTGCGGCAGGGGTTAAACGGTTTGTGTTCATCAGTTCGATCAAAGTGAACGGTGAAGGTACCCTGCCTGGTAGACCTTATTCCGCCAATGACACCCCGCTGCCGCAAGATCCGTATGGCGTTTCAAAGCTGGAGGCTGAAATGGCCTTGCAGGCGCTCGCAAGGGAATCTGGCCTTGAGGTGGTGATCGTGCGCCCGGTGCTGGTGTACGGGCCAGGTGTAAAGGCCAACTTCCTTAATATGATGCGCTGGCTCGACCGAGGCATCCCTCTGCCGTTTGGGGCCATACACAATCGACGAAGCCTGGTAGCTCTGGAGAATCTGGTGGACTTGGTTGTCACGTGCATTGGTCATGAGGCGGCAGCCAACCAGGTGTTTTTGGTCAGTGATGGAGAGGACCTTTCCACTACCGAGTTGCTGCGGCGTATGGCGAAGGCGCTGGGCAGACCGGCGCGATTGCTGCCGGTACCGGCAGGCTTGCTGAGTGCTGGTGCCAAAGCGCTCGGCAAAGGTAGTTTATCTCAGCGCCTATGTGGGTCGTTGCAGGTGGATATCAAGAAAACACGCGATTTGCTCGGCTGGTGCCCCCCGGTAAAGGTGGATACTGCGCTTCAAGCTGCCGCCAGGCACTATCAGGAATACGATAAGAAATGATGCTTTTGTGGTTTCTTCCGGCCATATTGATTATGTCACTCTTGATGACAGCGGGCTTGCGCCGCTATGCGCTGGCACGCAGTGTCATGGACGTGCCCAATGCACGTAGCTCGCATACAGTCCCCACACCAAGGGGCGGCGGCGTGGCTATTGTTCTGACGTTCCTGCTTGCCATGATTGGCCTCATGCTGTCAGGTACCGAACAGATCAATACGCTGCTGGCGGTGGGGGGGGCAGGGGTATTGATCGC
Organism: Pseudomonas sp. GW823-FHT05G12; assembly: GCF_058795575.1. NCBI lineage: Bacteria > Pseudomonadati > Pseudomonadota > Gammaproteobacteria > Pseudomonadales > Pseudomonadaceae > Pseudomonas > Pseudomonas sp. GW823-FHT05G12. Next base: position 4,539,418 of record NZ_CM179501.1, on the reverse strand, counting down.
GGTCATTGGTTTCATGGATGACCATGGGCATATTGCTGCTCGCTGGCGACTGCTCGGGCACTTCGTTGCGGCTGCCTGGATGCTTGGTTGGCTGGGTGGGCTGCCACCACTGGTAATGTTTGGCTGGACGCTGGATCTGGGCTGGTTTGGGGGGCTGCTGGCTGCTTTCTATCTGGTGTGGTTGCTTAACCTGTACAACTTCATGGATGGTATTGACGGCATTGCCAGCGTCGAAGCCATTACCGCGTGCCTTGGCGCGGCGTGGCTTTACTGGCTCGCAGGCCTCGGCGGTACCGCTGTGTTGCCGTTGCTGCTGGCAGCGTCGGTATCAGGCTTTCTTTACTGGAACTTTCCTCCTGCGAAGATTTTCATGGGGGATGCAGGCAGCGGGTTCATCGGCATTGTGCTGGGCGGGCTTTCGCTACAGGCAGCGTGGGTGTCCCCCCCCATGTTTTGGTGCTGGCTGATTTTGCTGGGGGTATTCATTGTTGATGCAACCTATACCCTTGTGAGGCGTTTGCTGCGCGGCGACAAGGTCTACGAGGCTCACCGCAGCCATGCTTATCAATTTGCCTCGCGCGCTTACGGCAAGCACCTGCCGGTTACTGTCGCGGTAGCTGCCCTCAATGTCTGCTGGTTGCTGCCTATTGCATATTGTGTTGCCCAGTTGGGCCTGGATGGCGCGGTGGGGGTGGTGCTGGCCTATGTGCCATTGATATTGCTGGCGATACGGTACCGTGCGGGCGACCTGGAAAATTGACACTAGAGTAATGGGACAACGGATTGTCGGTTGACAAATGGAAGGCATTTAGAGGGGTTATGGGAATAGTGCGAAAAAAACTGCTTGCTCTGCCTCGTCGGCACAAGCGCATGTTGCAGGTGCTGACCGATATCGTGTTGATATGGGTCGCTCTGTGGATGGCGTTTGTGGTGCGTCTCGGTATCGAAGAGCTGGCCAACCCCATCATCGACCACTCGTGGTTGTTCCTGTGTGCCCCGGTTGTGTCCATCCCGCTGTTCATTCGTTTTGGTCTGTACCGCGCGGTCATGCGCTACTTCGGCAACGACGCTCTGATTGCCATCATCAAGGCCGTTACGCTGTCCGCGCTGCTTCTGGGGTTCATCATTTATTGGGCCAGCAACCACCAGAACGTCGTGCCACGCTCAATCACCTTCAACTACTGGTGGCTCAGCCTGATCATGATCGGCGGGCTGCGCCTGGCCATGCGCCAGTACTTCCTGGGCGACTGGTTTGCCGCAGCCGCGCAACATGTACCGTTCGCCCAACGTGACGATGGCCTGCCCAAAGTCGCCATCTATGGTGCAGGTGCCGCCGGTAACCAGCTGGTGGCTGCCTTGCGCATGGACCGGGCCATGCGCCCTGTGGCGTTCATCGATGACGATCCCAGTATCAGTGATCGCGTGATTGCAGGGCTGCAGGTCTACCGTCCAGAGCAACTTGACCAGATGATCAACGTGACGGGGGCCCAGGAAATTCTGCTGGCCATCCCTTCATCAACGCGCACCCGTCGCAGGGAGATTCTCAACTTCCTGGAAGGCTATCCGCTCCATGTTCGCAGTGTGCCGGGCATCATGGACTTGGCCAGCGGCCGGGTGAAAGTCGATGATATTCAGGAGGTCGACATTGGCGACTTGCTGGGGCGGGATACAGTGCCTGCCCAGGCTGACCTCCTGGAGCGCTGCATTACCGAGCAAACGGTGTTGGTGACCGGGGCTGGTGGTTCCATTGGTTCAGAGCTTTGCCGGCAGATTTTGGGGCAGACGCCCAAGTACTTGCTGCTTTTCGATCACAGTGAATTCAACCTCTACAGCATCCTCTCCGAGCTGGAGCAGCGTGTTGCCCGTGAATCCCTTACGGTCAGCCTGATACCCATCCTGGGCTCGGTGCGCAACCAGTCCCAGCTTCTGGACATCATGCGCACCTGGCACGTCGACACTGTCTATCACGCAGCCGCCTATAAGCACGTGCCGATGGTGGAGCACAACATCACCGAAGGCCTGATGAATAATGTCATCGGCACACTGCACACTGCCCAGGCCGCGTTGCAGGCCGGGGTTGCCAACTTCGTGCTGATTTCCACCGACAAGGCCGTGCGCCCGACCAATGTGATGGGCAGCACCAAGCGCTTGGCCGAGATGACCCTGCAGGCGCTGAGCCGTGAAGTGGCGCCGGTGCTGTTTGGCGACAGCAGCAACGTTTCGCAGGTGAACAAGACCCGCTTCACCATGGTGCGCTTCGGTAACGTGCTGGGCTCATCGGGGTCGGTGATTCCGCTGTTCCACAAGCAGATCAAGGCGGGCGGCCCGCTTACCGTCACCCACCCCAAGATCACCCGCTACTTCATGACCATTCCCGAGGCCGCGCAGCTGGTAATTCAGGCTGGTTCCATGGGCAAGGGTGGCGATGTGTTCGTGCTGGACATGGGCGAGCCGGTGAAAATTGTGGAACTGGCCGAGAAGATGATTCACCTGTCTGGCTTCAGTGTGCGCTCCGAGCGTAACCCGATGGGTGATATTGCCATCGAGTTCACCGGGTTGCGCCCGGGGGAAAAGCTGTATGAAGAGTTGCTGATCGGCGATAACGTCATTGCGACCCGTCACCCGATGATCATGAGTGCCAACGAAGACTTCCTGCCCTGGGATACGCTCAAGGAGTTCCTGCGGCAGCTGATGGCGGCAGCGGCGGTTGATGACTTTGTGCGGGTACGGCAGTTACTGCGCGAAACCGTGAGCGGCTATTCGCCGGAAGGCGAGATTGTCGACTGGATTTACCAGCAGCGGCGCCTGGAGCCTTGACCTTGCTTTGCAGGTAAACCTGCTTCCACAGGGCCGCAGCGCGGCCCCTGTATCTCCGCCATTCCAGCCTGAATGTCACGTTGCCATCGTCTTCGCTCTCGAATCAACCGCCGACAGGCTAGAATCCTGAAAGTGGAAGCGCAGACCCTGACAACGGAAGCAGACAAACATGACCATTCTGGTAACCGGCGGTGCAGGCTTTATCGGGGCGAACTTCGTTTTGGACTGGCTGGCCGGCGATGACGAACCCGTGGTCAACCTGGACAAACTCACCTATGCAGGCAACCTGCAGACCCTGAGCAGCCTGCAGGGCGACAAGCGCCATATCTTCGTGCACGGTGACATTGCCGATAGCCGGCTGGTCGCGGAATTACTGAATGCCCATCAGCCCCGCGCCATCATCAACTTTGCCGCCGAGTCTCACGTCGACCGCTCGATCCATGGCCCGCAAGCCTTCATCGAAACCAACGTCGTCGGCACGTTCCAGTTGCTGGAAGCCGCGCGTGCATACTGGGGCAGCCTTGATGAGCCGGCGCGGCAGGCATTCCGCTTCCTGCATGTGTCTACCGACGAAGTGTATGGCTCTCTGACTGCCGATGAACCGGCTTTCACTGAAACCCACCAGTACCAGCCTAACAGCCCGTACTCGGCCAGCAAGGCTGCCAGCGACCACTTGGTGCGTTCGTACTACCACACCTACGGCCTGCCGGTGCTGACCACCAATTGCTCGAACAATTACGGCCCTTATCACTTCCCGGAAAAGCTCATCCCGCTGATGATCGTCAACGCCCTGGCCGGCAAGCCACTGCCGGTGTATGGCGACGGTCAGCAGATTCGCGACTGGTTGTACGTAAAGGACCACTGCAGCGCCATCCGCCGCGTACTGGAGGCCGGCAAAGCCGGTGAGGTGTACAACGTCGGCGGCTGGAATGAAAAGCCCAACCTGGACATCGTCAACCGCGTATGCGCGCTGCTGGACGAACTGCGCCCACGCGCCGACGGCAAGCCCTACGCCGAACAGATCACCTACGTAAGCGACCGTCCAGGTCACGACCGCCGTTACGCCATCGATGCCCGCAAGCTGGAGCAGGAGCTTGGCTGGAAGCCTGCGGAAACGTTCGAAACCGGCATCCGCAAAACCGTGGCCTGGTACCTCGACAACCAGGACTGGGTGCAGAACGTGCAGTCTGGCAGTTACCGCGACTGGGTAGAAAAAAACTACGCAGGGCGTTCTGCATGAAGGTGCTGCTGCTGGGCAAGGACGGTCAGGTAGGATGGGAGCTGCAACGCAGCCTGGCCCCACTGGGGCAGTTGCTGGCGCTGAACGCCCGCAGCCAGGCGTACTGTGGCGACCTGGCCAACTTGCCGGGCCTGGCCGAAACTGTCCGTGTCTACGCCCCCGATGTCATCGTCAATGCGGCGGCCTACACTGCCGTGGACAAGGCCGAGAGTGACCGTGAGCAAGCCTTCAAGGTAAACGCCGACGCCGTCGGCGTGCTGGCCCGCGCTGCCGCCCAATGTGGCGCGCTACTGGTACATTACTCCACCGACTACGTGTTCCCGGGGCAGGGCACCCAGCCCTGGCGCGAAGACGATGCCGTTGACCCACTGAATACCTATGGCGCCAGCAAGCTGGCCGGCGAGCAAGCGATCCAGGCTGCCGGTTGCCAGCACCTGATTTTCCGCACCTGCTGGGTGTATGCCGCACGCGGCAACAATTTCGCCAAAACCATGCTGCGCCTGGCTGCGGAGCGTGACAGCCTGGGCGTGATCGATGACCAGCACGGTGCCCCGACGGGGGCCGAACTGATCGCCGACATCACCGCCCACGCCATTGTCGCCACCCGTCGCAACCCATCCCTGGCTGGCCTGTACCACTTGGCCGCTGAGGGTGAAACCACCTGGTGCGGCTATGCCCGTTACGTACTGGAGCAAGCGGCGGTCCATGGCGTGCCGCTGAAAGCTCATGCCGAGAACGTCACCCCCTTGACCACAGAGGCTTACCCGACGGCGGCCATGCGGCCGGCCAACTCGCGTCTCGATACCCATAAACTGCAGAAGGCCTTTGCCCTGACCCTGCCAGATTGGCGCCTGGGTGTGGCTCGCATGCTGACGGAAATCCACGAGAAAGGACCACTATGAAGCGTAAAGGCATCATTCTGGCGGGTGGGGCGGGTACCCGCCTGCACCCCGCGACCCTGGCAATTTCCAAGCAACTGCTGCCGGTGTACGACAAGCCGATGATCTATTACCCGCTGACCACACTGATGCTGGCGGGCATTCATGACATCCTGATCATCTCCACCCCGCAAGACACCCCGCGCTTCGAGCAGTTGCTGGGCAACGGCCACCGCTGGGGCATCAACATCACCTACGCCGTGCAGCCATCTCCGGACGGCCTGGCCCAGGCGTTCCTGATTGGCGAAGACTTCCTCGGCAACGCCCCCACCGCGCTGGTGCTGGGTGACAACATCTATTACGGCCACGACTTCCAGCAGTTGCTGCGCAACGCGATGGACCGCCAGGGCAGCGCCAGTGTGTTCGCCTATCACGTGCAAGACCCCGAGCGTTATGGCGTGGTCGAATTCGACGGGCAGGGTAATGCCATCAGCCTGGAAGAGAAACCGGCCAAACCCAAGTCCAACTATGCCGTGACCGGGTTGTACTTCTACGACAACGACGTGATCGAGATTGCCAAAAGCATTCGGCCATCCGCGCGTGGTGAGCTGGAGATTACCGACGTGAACCGCGCGTACCTGGAGCAGCACCGCTTGTCGGTAGAGATCATGGGGCGCGGGTATGCCTGGCTGGATACCGGGACGCATGACTCGTTGCTCGAGGCAAGTGGGTATATCGCGACGATCGAGCGGCGGCAAGGGCTGAAGGTGGCCTGCCCCGAAGAGGTGGCATTCCGGCAGGGGTGGATCGATGCCCAACAGTTGGAAACGCTGGCAGCACCGCTGGCCAAGACCGGTTATGGCCAGTATCTGCTGCGTTTGATTCAAGGCACGGTTTATTGAGGTAACAACCTCGGTGGGGCGGGGCCGCCATTCCACGGGCGGTTCAAGCCCCGAAGGGGCTGGGCCTGCTGGCCAATTTCCATCCGCCGTTCACCGTTGCCGCCGCTACCGTATTCGCGGGTAAACCCGCTCCTACGCAGATTGGTGGTGGACACACCTCGGGGGTTGGGCACGGGCCGTCGTGTAGGAGCGAGTTTACCCGCGAAAGGGCCGGCCCTGCTGGCCAATCCCCACCCGCCATTCACCGTCGCAGCCACCACCGTATTCGCGGGTAAACCCGCTCCTACGCAGATTGGTGATGGACACACCTCGGGGGTTGGACACAGGCCGTCGTGTAGGAGCGGGTTTACCCGCGAAAGGGCCGGGCCTGCTGGCCAATTTCCACCCGCCGTTCACCGTTGCCGCCGCCACCGTATTCGCGGGTAAACCCGCTCCTACGCAGATTGGTGGTGGACACACCTCGGGGTTGGACACAGGCTGGTGGTGGACACAGGTCGGCGGGTGGTCACGGGCCGCCGTAGGAGCGGGTTTACCCGCGAAAGGGCCGCCCCTGCTGGCCAATTCCCATCAGCCATTCACCGTCGCCGCCACCACCGAATTCGCGGGTAAACGCGCTCTAACGCCGTGAACCATCCCTCACCCCAGGGTTTTCCCACCCCCACAACCCGCGTATCATCTGCACACACAAATCTGAACATTCCCACGCCAGTTCCAGACCATGAGTCTTGCGCCCCCTGCGTGCATGGCAGTTTCAGGTACCCAGACAATCATCAGTGACATATAACGAATGGCCAGTTTCGTGGCCAGGCCAGGCATGCCGGCTGTCCGACGGATGGGACGGTGCCCGATGAGATTTGAAGGAATAGGTTTTGATCAAGCGTAGAAAGGTTGCAATCGTTGGTTGTGCGTACCGTTTTCCTGGCTCTTCCAATGCAGGCTTCTGGCAAAACCTGATGGAGGGCCGCGACCTGGTGACCCAGGTTGACCCGTCGCGTTGGAACAAACGCGAGTTCCTGCACCCGGACAAGGCCAGCCCTGCATCCAGCTACACCTTCGCCTCAGGCACCCTGGGTGATATCAGCGCTTTCGACGCTGGCTTCTTCAGCATCTCGCCGCGTGAAGCCGCGATGATGGACCCGCAGCAGCGCATGCTGCTGGAAATGTGCTGGGAAACCTTCGAAAACGCCGGGGTCAAGCCATCCAGCCTGCGTGGCAGCAACTGCGGCGTGTACCTGGGCATCGCCGGTGTCGAGCAGTCCTACCGCCTGCTCGAGGACCTGTCGGCCATCGATGGCGCCACGGCGACCGGCAACACCATGAGCATCGCGGCCAACCGCCTGTCGTTTTTCTACGACCTGCGTGGCCCGAGCATGGCCATCGATACCGCCTGCTCGTCGTCGCTGGTGGCCTTCCACCAGGCGTGCCAGGCCATCCTCAGCGGTGATGTCGACCAAGCCGTAACGGGCGGTATCAGCCTGCACATGCACCCGTTCGGCTTCATGATCTTCGCCAAGGCGACCATGCTGTCGCGTACCGGGCGCTGCCAGTCGTTCGACGAAAACGGCGACGGTTACGCCCGCTCCGAAGGCGGCGGGTTGTTCCTGCTCAAGGACTACGACCAGGCAGTGGCCGATGGAAATACCATTTTGGCGGTGGTGGCGGCCAGTGCAGTGAACACCGACGGGCGCAAGTCCAGCCTGACCCTGCCCAATGCCGAGGCCCAGGCGGCGTTGCTCAAGCGCGCTTACGCCCAGGCCGGCATCGCCCCCGAGCAATTGGACTACCTGGAGGCCCACGGCACCGGTACCGCCGTGGGAGACCCGATCGAAACCCGCGCCATCGGCGAGGCACTGGGCCAGGCGCGCGGCGCCGGCAACCCGCTGCCAATCGGCTCGGTGAAGAGCAACCTCGGGCACCTTGAAGCCGCCTCTGGCGTGGCTGGCCTGATGAAGGCACTGAACTGCCTGGCCGAGCGCACCGTGCCCGCTACCATTGGCGTGCAGGCGCTCAACCCGAACATCGCGTTCGCCGACCTCAACCTGCAGGTGGTCACCGAGCCCCTTCCGCTCAAGGCCGATGGCCAGTTGACCGTGGGGGTGAACTCGTTCGGCTTTGGTGGCGCCAACGCCCATGTCATCCTGCAAAGCCCCGAGCCACAGGCGCCGGCAGCGCAAGCGGCCAGCGCCCGGCGCGTGCCGTTACTGCTCAGTGCCAAGAGCGAACAAGGCCTGCGCGCAACCGCTGAACGCTTTGCCGCCTACCTGGCCGGGCAGCCCCAGGCCGACTATTACGATGTGGCCTACCAGGCGATGTTCCGCCGCGATGCACACAGCCACCGCCTGCTGCTGGTCTGCGACAACGCGGCCGAAGCCGCCCAGGCGCTGGACGACTATGCCCAGGACCCGACCCTCAGCGAACTGAGCGCAGTGCTGGAGGCCGGCCAGGCTCTGGACGGCGCCTCGGCACCGGTATTTGTCTACTCCGGCAACGGCTCGCAATGGCAGGGCATGGGCCGGGCGATGCTCGACCAGCCGCTGTTCGCCGCCGCCGTGGATGAAGTGGACGCGTTGTTCCAGCCCTTGGCGGGCTACTCGCTGCGCGCCGAGCTGCTGGGTGACAACGGCGAAGGCCGTTATGCACGTACCGAAATCGCCCAGCCTGCGCTGTTTGCCCTGCAAGTGGCGGTTACCAAAGTGCTGGCTGCCGAAGGCATCCACCCGGTGGCGGTGATCGGCCACAGTGTGGGTGAAGTGGCGGCTGCCTGGGCCAGCGGCGCATTGAGCCTGGAGGACGCCACCCAGGTCATCTACCACCGCAGCCGCCTGCAAGGCCTGACCCGTGGTACCGGGAAGATGACAGCGGTCGGCCTCTCGGGTGAGGCCACGGCGCAACTGATTACCGAACTGAAACTGGATGGCCGCCTGGTGGTGGCGGGCGAGAACAGCGCCCGCGGCGCCACTGTGGCCGGTGAGGTCGACGCCTTGGCACTGCTGGAAGCGGCCCTGGAAGAGCGCCAGGTATTCGCCCGTCGCCTGGACCTGGACTACGCCTTCCACTCGCCGGCCATGGACCCGATCAAGCAAGCGGTTATCGACGACCTCGCGCATATCCGCCCGCAGGCTACGAAGATCCCGTTCTACTCCACTGTCGTCGGTGGCCAGTTGAACGGCGAACGCCTGGACAGCCAGTACTGGTGGCAGAACATTCGCTTCCCGGTGCTGTTCCAGGGCGCGCTGGCTGCCTTGGTGCGCAATGGCCTTAACCTGTTCGTCGAAGTGGGCCCGCATGCGATTCTGCGCAGCTACGTCAACGATGTGCTGGTTGAGTGCGAACAACCGGGGCAGGTGATTGGCACCCTCAAGCGCAACGACCACAGTCCGCTGCTGCTGGAACGTACCGTAGCCCGCCTGCAGATTGCCGCCGTCGAGCCACAGTGGCAGGCACGCTTCCCGGTGACCGGGCGCCCGCTGCGCCTGCCTAACTATGCCTGGCAGCACGACCATTTCAGCTTGCCGGTCACTGCCGAGGCCTATGGCCCGCTGAGCCACGAGCGCGTGCACCCGTTGCTGGGTTACCCGGTAACAGACCAGGCGCTGACCTGGGAAAACCGCCTGGATACCCAGCAGTACCCAACCCTGGCCGACCACAAGGTGGGTGAGTCGGTACTGTTCCCGGGTGCAGGCTTTACCGAGCTGGCCCTGGCCGTGGCGCAACTGCACCAGCCGGGCGAGTTCGTCGATATCGAAGAGCTGGAAATCCACAACCCTCTGCTGTTGAGCAGCGAGGTCATCAAGAAAGTGCGCGTGCAGGTCGAAGAGGCCGACGGCACGTTGCGCATCAGCTCGCGCACATTGATGCAACGCGAAGACTGGGTACAGCACGTGGTCGCACGCTTGCCGGGCGAAGCGCGCGGTGTGCTGCTGGACACCCGCGCACCGGCGTTGCCAGCCCGCCCGGCAGACTTCACCGGCGAGCAGCACCTGGCAATGACCTGCGCGGTTGGCCTGAACTACGGCCCCGCTTACCAGACGGTGGCCGCAGCCTGGGTGGAAGGGGAGCGCGTGTTGGCTCAGTTGGTCGTGCCTGCTGCCATCGAACACGAACTGGCAAGCCTGCACCTGCACCCGGCGCTGCTGGATGGTGCCTTCCAGCTGATTACCGAGCTGCTGGCCAGCCGCCAGGGGCATGACGATGGCCTGGCGTTCATCCCCGTCAAGCTTGGGCGCGTTGCCTTTACCAATGCCGGCGGTGTGCCGGTGCTGGCCGAGGTGCGCCAGCGCAAGCGCACCGCACATTCGCTGCTGGTCGACTTCACACTGTTCGATGCCAGCGGCGCTGCCGTACTGGCGATCAAGGATGCGCGCATGCGTGCCGTGCGCCTGCAGTACGACCGCAGTGGCGACATCAAGCGTATGGGCCATGTGGGGCAGGCCGCGCCAGGCGCGGTTGTGCCAGTGCAGCGTAAAGCCGTGGCCTGCTCGCCGCTGGTCGAGGCCTTGCAGTGCCTGGCCGACGAGCCGGCACAGGTGCGTTACCTGAATGAAGTGGAGCCACTGCTGGATGTGCTGTGCAACAGCTTTGTCCTCGATGCGGTGGAACAGGCCGGCGGCCGCATCAGTGCCGAGCAGGTCGCGCAGTGGTCGCAGGGCCAGGGCGACTTCCTGGGGATGCTGTTGCGCCATGCCGAGCACGACGGCAGCCTGCAGCGTAGCGCGGACGGCAGCTGGCAACTGGTCGACCAGGGCGAGCGCCCGACCTCGCAGGCTATCTGGCAAGAGCTGTTCAAGAGCTACCCCGAGTACTTCCAGATTATCCATTCCGTAGGCCGTATCGGCCGGCATCTGTCGGCGTTGCTGGATGGCAGCCAGGCCTTCGACACCCTGCAACCGCGCGAAACCAGCGGCGCCAGCCTGGCGCGCCTGGTGCTGGGTGCGGCAGGGCAGCAGCACCTGCTCAGCGGCATTGGCCAGACCTTGGCCGCGCGCCTGGCGCAACTGCCGCCGGGCCAGCGCCTGCGTGTACTGGAATTCGGCTTCGGTGGCGCTTCGTTTGCCGAGCTGTTGTACGCCGGCCTGAATTTCGATCGCCTCGATTATGCCTACTGCGTCGCCGAGCCTGAGCTTGAGCAGCGCCTGCGTGACGATTGCCCGGCGCTGGAGGTACTTGGCCTGGAGCAACTGGCCGACGCCGGTACGTTCGACTGGGTGCTGGTGCCTACCGACTTTGGCCCCCTTGGTACCGTGGGTGACGCCCTGCGCCTGGCCAGTGGCCGGCTCAACCCGCACGGCCAGTTGGCGCTGCTTGGGCAGTACCCGGCGCGCTGGGCCGATTTCGTCTTCGGTGCCCAGCCAGACTGGTGGCTGGCCGGCCCGCAGCAGGCGTTGTCGCGCCAGCAAGGCCCGGCGTTCTGGAGCCATGAGCTGCAGCGGCATGGCCTGACCGCGTTGCGCACGCTGGAAGCGTTGCCGGGTAATGCCTGTGGTAGCTACCTGTTGCTGGCGGACAAGCCCGCCGGTGCCGACACTGCTGCACCCGTGGCCGTGCAGCGCTGGGCCGTACTCGCCGAAGCCGGGCAGGGCGCTGCCCTGCGCCTGGCAGAGCAACTGCGCGCCCAGGGCCAGCAGGTTGACCTGTTGCAGCCGGGTGACGCCCAGGCGCTGGTGGCTCAGCTTGGCGCCTTTGCCCAGCCCCCTGAGCATGTGCTGCACCTGGCCGGTTTCGACAGCGGCACAGGCCTCGATGGCCAGGCCGAGCGCTGCATGCAAGCGGCCGCGCTGGTGCAGGCCTGTGAGTCGCTGGCGATCGCCCCGCAGTGCTGGCTGTTCAGCCGTGGCGCTGCCGAGCACCTGCACAGCGCCGACACCGCCGCTGACGTTGCGGCCATCGGCGACGCGGCGTTGTGGGGCTTTGGCCGTACCCTGGCCAACGAATCCCCGAACTGTCGTATTCGCCTGCTCGATCTGGCCCACGCGGCAACGGTCGAGCTGGCGGTACCTGCGTTGCTGCACGCCGACAGCGAAACCGAGCTGGCCCTGGACGCCGAAGGCCGTCGCTACGTGCCGCGCCTGCGCGTGCTGGCCGACCAGCCGCGCCGCGCAGTGGGCGATGCGCAGTGGGTGTGCCTGGGCTTCGACCTGCCGGGCCAGCTGCGCAACCTGCGCTGGGAAGTGCGTGAGCCGCGTCAACCGGCGGCGGATGAGCTGGACATTCAGGTGCGCGCGACGGGCCTTAACTTCCGTGACGTGATGTTCGCCCTCGGCCTGCTGTCGGATGAAGCCATCGAAAACGGCTTCTCCGGCCCTACCCTGGGCTTCGAATTTGCCGGTGTGGTGCAGGGCAAAGGCGCCGAGGCAGTGGGCGACTTCGCCCCGGGTGACCGTGTGGTGGGCTTTGGCCCCTGCAGCTTCGCCAACCGCCTGGTCACCAACGCCAACGCCGTTGCACGCATCCCCGAAGGGATGTCGTTCGAAGCGGCGGCGACCATTCCGAGTACCTTCTTCACCGTGTACTACGCGCTGCATCACCTGGCGCGCCTGGAACCGGGCGAGAAGGTGCTGATCCACGGCGCTGCCGGTGGCGTGGGCATTGCTGCCATCCAGATCGCCAAATGGCTGGGCGCAGAAATTCACGCCACCGCAGGCAGCGACGAGAAGCGCGACTTCCTGCGCCTGCTGGGCGTCAGCCACATCTACGACTCCCGTTCGCTGGCTTATGCCGACCAGGTGCTGGCGGCCACCGGTGGGCGTGGCGTGGACGTGGTGCTCAATTCGCTGGCCGGTGAGGCCATCAACCGCAACCTGCAGGTGCTGAAGCCGTTTGGTCGCTTCCTGGAGCTGGGCAAGCGCGACTTCTACCAGAACACCCGTATCGGCTTGCGCCCGTTCCGCAACAACATCAGCTATTTCGGTATCGACGCTGACCAGCTGATGAGCGAGCGCCCTGCGCTTACCCGCCGCCTGTTCGCCGAAATGATGGAACTGTTCGAGCAGGGCATCCTGCATCCGTTGCCGTTCCGCGAGTTCGACGCCAACCAGGTGGTCGAGGCCTACCGTTACATGCAGCAGGCGCGGCAGATTGGCAAGGTCGTGGTGACTTACGCCAACCCCATCCAGCAAACCGTCGACACCCGTGTGCAGCCGGTGCGGGCATTGCAGCTTGCCGCCGATGCCAGCTACCTGGTCACCGGCGGCCTGGGTGGCTTTGGCCTGCGTACTGCGCAGTGGCTGATCGACAAAGGTGCCCGTCACCTGGTGTTGCTGGGCCGTCGTGGCCCGGCCAGTGAAGAGGCCCAACCGCAGCTGGCGTTGTGGCACGCCCAAGGTATCGATGTGCAGGCCGTGGCGTGCGACATCACCGACCGTGAGCAACTGCGCGGGGTGTTTGATCGCATTGGCGCCAGCCCATGGCCACTGCGTGGCCTGGTGCATGCCGCGACGGTGATTGACGACAGCCTGATCCGCAACCTTAACGGCGACCAGTTGCGTCGCGTGCTGGAGCCCAAGGCCAAGGGCGCGCAGTACCTGCATGAGCTGACCCAGGGCCTGGCGCTGGACTTCTTCGTGATGTTCTCCTCGGCCACCACCTTGTTCGGCAACCCCGGCCAGGCCAACTACGTGGCGGCCAACCACTGGCTTGAAGCCCTTGCGCGGCACCGTCGTGCTCAGGGCCAGGCAGCCACCGCCGTGCTGTGGGGCGCCATCGACGATGTCGGTTTCCTGGCGCGCAACAGCCAGATCAAGGACGCCCTGCAGAGCCGCATGGGGGGCTCGGCGCTGCGGGCCGAGGCCGCCTTGGCACAGCTTGAGGCCATGCTGTTGCAGGGAGATAACGGCCACGGCGTGCTGGAGCTGGACTTCAAGGCCCTGGCGCGCTTCCTGCCGAGCGCCACTACGCCGCGCTTCAGCGAACTGGCCCGTGCCTATGGCGGCGATCATGAGGATGAAGGTGGCGGTGAAGACATCCAGCGCATGCTGGAGGAGCTTGACGATGGCGAACTGCTCGAACGCTTCGTAGACATGCTCAAGCACGAGGTGTGCGAGATTTTGCGCCTGCCGCCAGCACGCCTGGATGCCCAGCGCCCGCTGCAGGAAATGGGGCTCGATTCGTTGATGAGCGTCGAGTTGGTAGTGGCGCTGGAAGAGCGTTTCGGTATTCGCCTGCCGGTGATGGAGCTGAGTGACAGCTCCAGCATCGACAAGCTTGCCGCACGCTTGCTGGAGCTGCTGCGTGGTGAAGCGGGCAGCGGCGAAGAGCAACTGGCGCAGAATGTGCTTGCCCGCCATGGCAGCGAGCACAGTGCCGAAGAGTTGGCGCAGTTGAACGCAGCCTTGGCCGACAGCAACGCGGCACCCAACCGATTGATTGATTAAGAGTGCCAGATGACAGCCAGAACCCCGACCGGCCTTGGTGGCGATGCCAAGCAACGCCTGATCCAGCAAGCCCTCGCCCGGCGCCGCCATGTGGCTGCCGAGGGCGAGCAGGGCGCCACCCTGGAGCAGGTACAGCAGGCTGCCCTGAAGGTGCCCGAAGCGCACTATCGCTTTGATCTGCACCCGGGGTACCAGCAACTGCGGGTACTCCAGCAAAGCGCCATGCAGTTGGGCGTGAGCAACCCGTTCTTCCGTATGCACCAGGGCACCGCCGGTGCCCAGACGCAGATTGGCGAGCGCGAGTTTCTCAACTTTGCCAGTTACAACTACCTGGGCTACTCCGGCCACCCGACCGTGGCCGAAGCGGCCAAGGCGGCGATCGACCGCTACGGCACCTCGGTGTCGGCCAGCCGCCCGGTGTCTGGCGACCGCCCGCTGCACCGCGAGCTGGAGCGCGAACTGGCGCGCCTGTACGAGGTGGACGATGCGGTGGTGATGGTCAGCGGCCATGCCACCAACGTCACCACCATCGGCTACCTGTTCGGGCCACGCGACCTGGTGGTGCATGACGAGCTGATTCACAACAGCGTGCTGCAGGGTATCCAGCTGTCCGGTGCCCGCCGTCTGAGTTTTGCCCACAACGACTGGCAGGCGCTGGACCGCCTGCTGGGCGAGCAACGCCAGCACTTCGAGCGGGTGCTGGTGGTGGTGGAAGGCATCTACAGCATGGACGGCGACTACCCCGAGCTACCCCGGTTCGTCGAGCTCAAGCATAAGCACAAGGTTTTCCTCATGGTGGATGAAGCTCATTCGCTGGGGGTGATGGGTGCGACGGGCAAAGGTATTCGCGAGCACTATGGGTTGGCTGGCGATGACGTCGACATCTGGATGGGGACCTTGAGCAAGACCCTGGCCAGTTGCGGCGGGTACATTGCGGGCCGCACGGCACTGATCGAGCACCTGAAGTTTCTGGCGCCGGGCTTCTTGTACAGTGTTGGCATGCCGCCGGCGGTCACGGCCTCTGCGTTGGCAGCGTTGAAGCTGCTGGCTGCTGACAGCGAGCGGGTTGCGCAACTGCAGGCGCGAGGGGAGCTGTTCCTGCGCCTGGCGCGTGAAGCTGGGTTGGACACGGCGACCAGTACCGGGTTGGCGGTGATCCCGGTGATTACCGGCAGTTCGTTCAAGGCTGGCCGCTTGTCCAGCGCCCTGTTCGAGCGTGGCATCAATGCCCAGCCGATCCTGTACCCCGCGGTGCCGGAGCATTCGGCGCGGGTGCGGTTTTTTGTGTCTTGCGAGCATACGGAAGAGCAGATCAGGCATACCGTGGCGGTGGTGGCGGAGGAGATGGCGCGGCTGGGGTGAGGGGCACGCCTACAGCCAGATGGCATCCCAGTGTGGGTATTCGCCGACATTGGGTGCCAGGCCGGCCCTGACCGGGTTGGCAATGATGTAGCGAGCGGCGTTGAGCAGGTCATCATCCTTGCGCATGGCGCGATCGCAGTAGCCCGGCTGCCAGATGGGGTTGGTTGTTACGCCGGCCTTGTGCAAGGCATGGCTGGACCTTGATTTGAAGCGGCGCATCAACGTGGCCAGTGTCACTTGTTTCAGCTCTATCAGCCAATGCACATGGTCGGGCATGACCACCCAGGCCAGCGTGACGCAGCTGTTTTCCCGGTCTGCCTGGCGCAGGTGATTGACCACCAGCCTGGCCAGGTTGAAGTTGTGAAACAGCGGGCGACGCTGGTGGGTGACGGTTGTCAGCATGTACAGCCTGCCGGGGTGTGAAACCCGGTGGCGGCGCAGATGGTGGGCGTGGGCGTAGTGCATGGGGTCATCCTTGAGGCTTCGATAGTTCGAGCCAGCGTAGACGCCCTCCTGGCGCCAGCAGCGATTCAACCATTGCAGAATGTGCCCACCGACCAGGGGGGCGGTGATTGGCCAGGGATATTGGCCAGCAGGCCCGGCCCTTTCGCGGGTGAACCCGCTCCTACACGACGGTCTGCGCCCAACCACCGATCTGTGCCCACCCCCGATCAGGTGTAGGAGCGGGTTCACCCGCGAATACGGTGGCGGCAGCAACGGTGAACGGCCAGGGATATTGGCCAGCAGGCCCGGCCCTTTCGCGGGTAAACCCGCTCCTACGACGGCCTGCGTCCAGCCACCGGGCCGGGGACTGGGCGTGGGTCAGATATGCGGTGCCTCATACGCATTCAACTGCTCCACAAACCGCCAATGGCTCTTCTTGCCAAACCCCATCAACCGCTTCAACCGGATATCCCAACGCATGTGGTGGTTGGCAATCCATGGCAATGCAAACAGGTGCGCCCCGCGCCATGGAATGAACGGGTTACGCCGCAGGCTGGCATAAATCTCGACGCGGTGGCTGGCCTGATGGCTCGCACAGCGGGCATGGAAACCAGACGTGTCCGCCACCACCAGGGTGTTGGCTGGCACCGCAAAGCGACGGGGCGGCGGCAGACCGAGGGCCGCCAGCTCGGGCTCGTCGATGCGGAACGAACCTTCACGGTGCATCTGCTCGCTGGAGCGCGCGGCCCCCAGGCTTTGACGATACTCCCAGGCCAAACGCTCCGGCGTCAGGCGGTGCGACCCCGGCACATAACTGAACGGCCCTTGGTCATCCGCCACATCGTCCAGAAACAACCACGCCTTCGCCGTGGGGTGGAAGGTGTCGGCATGCAGGCGGGTCTGCGGGTCCTGGTCGGCATTGGCGGCGTCGATCACGATCGACTGCAACTGGTAGGTAATGCCACCGGTATTGGACGACGCATAGGCAATCAGGTCGCGCACCCCACGGTCCGCCACAAACGCCGCACTGGCCGGGTTTTGCGCCAGCACGTCCTGGTCAAGGCTGACCCGGCGGGTAACCGCGCGGCCCTGGCGCATTTCCCATCCAGTGCTGCGCAATGCACCCAGCTCGGCGCGCAAGGCCGCAAACTGCTCGGCAGGCAGGGCGTTTTCACGAATAAAAAAACCGTTCTGCTCAAAATGCGCGCGCTCACCGGCATCCAGCCGCGAGGCCAGCGCATTGCGACGGTAACCTGCCATGGCCATCGCCAACTGACGACGCTGCACATGCAGGCCCAGGGCATTGAGCCGGGCGCTGCCCAGCACCGGGTTGTTCTCGAACGACTTGGCATGGGTAGCCAACTGCAGGCAATGCCAGGGGAGTGCCGCGTAACGGCCGATGTCCTTGATCGAAACAGGCATGATCTAGTCCTTTGATGGGGCCAATGGCCGGCCACAGCCGAGCATGGTCCGGGTATAGTTGAGCAACGGCGCCACTCGCCGATAGGCCACCGGCGCCGGGTGGGGCGCGCTGAGGCAGGCGAGGGCGTGCCAGGCATCGCAGGGCAGGTCTTGCTGGACGTCGGCATAGCGCGCATAGCGCAACAAGGCGCCGGCTACCAACTGGTCCAGGGTTAAACGCCGGGTGCGGCGGGGCAAGGGCTGATGGTCCTCGGTCAGGCCCCAGCCGGCATAGAACGGCGTGCCATAGGTGACCACCGGCAGCCCGCGCAGCAAGGCTTCGAAACCGGCGGTGGAACTGAGCGTATGCAGTGCATCGACCTGGCCATACAGGCTGGCGATGTCCACACCCGCCAGTACCTGATCGGCCAGCCCCACCAGCTGTGCCGGGGCAATGTGCCCGCGGCGCTTGCCGGCTTCCACGTCCGGGTGCGGCTTGTACAGAATCCAGGCATCCGGCAACCGCGCGCGCACCTGTTGCAGCAGCCGCAGGTTGCACCCGGCACCGCCACCGCTGCACAGCGCCGAGGCGTCATCCTCGACCTGGCCCACCACCAGTACCCGCAGCTGCCCCGGCTGCCCCAGCAAGGCCGGGCGCACATTGCTGCGCAGGTTGAACTTGCTGGTGCCGCTGGCAACGATCTGCGCCCGCAAGCGCGCCGCTTCGGCCAGGCATGGGGCGTCGAATTCACCATGCTGCAACAGTTGTTCCAGGTCGCTGGCAGACTGCGCATCGTAATGAATGCCACCCCGGTCCAGCACCAGTGACAGCGCCGGGCTGTTGGTAGCCCCCAACCCCGTGGAGCGCAAGAAACCATCCTCGACCCGCCACAGAGGCACCCCCGCCTGGCGCGCACGTTCGGCCAGGCCGGCCGGCTCGCGCGCAGCCCATACCAGCAGCCGGCCCTGTTCGGCCGCTACCTGGCTTATCAGTTGCGGGCTGTCCACGCTGAAGCGCAACTGCCCCCAACGGCTTGCGAAAAAGCGCCGGATGTTGTGCTGCTTGTGCCGCTTCACGCCCAGTACCGTGGTGGGGCCGGCAAACGCAGCATCGCGGGCTTTCTTGCTGGCCAGCTGGCGGGCAACGGTCAAGGCATCGGTCAATTGGCCGCTCAATGGGTCGACATAACGGCAGTAGCGCACATAGGCCGCCGCCACCAGTTGCACAAGGTCTGGCCTTGCCTGCCGGCGAGCAATGGCCATGCGGTCATCGGTCAGCCCCCAGCCCGCGTAGAACGGCAGCCCGAAGCAGGTGACCGGCACGCCCTGGATCAACGCCTCCAGCCCAGCCTGGCTGGTACCCACGTACACCCGCCGGGCACGCCGGGCCAGTGACGCCCAGGCTACCGGCCGCGCCTCCAGCGTTACCCTACGGGCCCGCGCGGCATCCAGCAGGCAACTGGGCTTTTGCCCGCCCAGGCAGTCCGGGTGAATGCGCACGCGCACGTCGGCATCCGGGTTTTCTGCCAGGGCCTCATCCAGCATTCGCACGTAATCGGCTTCGCATAGCCCGCCGCCCGGGATCGAATAATCCCCGGCAGTCTGGTCCACCACCAGCACCAGCGGCCGCTCGCGGCCCAGCGGGTCGTCGTCGGGCAGGTCCTGGGCGTTGTTGTACTTGCCGATGCCGCTGCTGCGCATCAAGGCAATCAGTTCGCGGGCGCAATTCAGTTCATATGCGCTGAGCGCCTCGGGTTGCTGCAGGATGTTTTCCAGCAGCGAAGGGCGGTCGGCCAGGTAGTGGATGCCCACCGGGTCGACCACCATGGACATCGGCGTATCGCCCTCGATGCCAAGCGAGGACGAGCGCAAAAAGCCGTCTTCCAGCGCAATGTAGGGCAGCGCCCAGCGCTGGCACAGCACCCGGGCATGGGCCGACGATTGCTTGTAGCCGATACCGGCAATGGCCTTGAGCCCCTTGGGCGCCTTGCGGCCACGGCGCCACAGCCAGAAGGGCGGGCCTTCCGGGCCGAGGAACTGCGGCAGGTGCAGGACCTTCCAGGCCACCCATTGCGACATGATGCCGACCCAGCCGCTGCCGTCTACCAAGGCATCGGGTGGCGAGTAACCTTCGGGCGAGTGGGGTGCAAAGGGCGGTGTGTTGTGCATTACACGGCCCGCCACATGTTGCGCACCGGCGGGAACGGCACCCAGCGCTTGCGGCGCAGGGCAAAGCCATTATGCAGGTACAGGTGCTGCGCCCGATGATTGCTCAGCGGCACCTCCAGCTCTACCTGGGTAAAGCCCTGGGCGGCGGCGTGCGCGCAGCACGCCTGCACCAGCGCCGAGCCCACGCCTTGCTGGCGTGCGGCCTTGCTGACCCGCAGCCCGTACAGCAAGAACGGGTAGCGCCATTCGCGCAGTTCGCTCAGGCAGAACCCGATAAACCGCACCCAGCCACTCAACACGCCGAACTCACCAACGAACGGCCGCCAGTGCAAGGCAAACGGCCCGCGCCGGCCATGCTTGAGCGCGGCAAAGCCCAGTGCCTGCTCGCCGTCGAAGGCCAGCAGCACACGGTCCCAGTGGATAGCCGCGCCCAGCAGGCGATAGCGGCAGGCCGTATTGCCAATCAGAAACGCCAGCGACCCCCGCCCCTCGGTCAGCAAGCGGGCCAAGGCAGGGTCTGCGGCACGCTCCGGCGACAGGTCCGATCCCAAAACGATACGCACCACGTTGTCAGGCTACCCCGGCACTGGCCATGGGCGTGTCCTGGCGGGTTGCCGGCGCCAAGGCATGGCCCAGCAATGTGCTGGAAAGCTGCTGCACCGGCATTGGCCTGGCCCCGCAGCCAGGCTGGCGGCGGTTGGACCACACCAGGTAGTCGGTATCACCCGCGGGCGCACCAACAGCCTGGTACACCTCGGGCAGGATCGGCACGTGGTCGCCAAAGAAGCACAGCAGCGCCTCGTTCGGCTGGGCCAGCAAGGTTTCGCGCAGCATGCCCAGCATGCGGTCGGCATTGCCGATGTGCCGCAGGTAGGGCGCCAGGTCTTTCATGCCCGGTTGCAGCGGGCGGTCGAACCAGGTGGGCAGCTCGTGCGCGGCTACGCTTTCCAGGTGCAACGGGCCATGGTTTTCCATGGTGACCGCATGGATGAACAGCGGCTGGGTGCGGCCTGGCGCCTGCAGCAGCGCGCGGATTTTGTCTGCTACGGCGCAATCACCAATGAACGGCCCGGCCTTTTGCGAAGCGTTGAACGCCTTCACATCGATGAATTCATCAAAGCCCAATGCCGGCAACACCTTGTTGCGGCCATAGAAACCACCATCGTACGGGTGGATGCAAATGGTCCGGTACCCCTGCGCCTTGAGCCTGGAGGCGATACTGGGCAGGCCTTGGCGGGCCAGCACCCGGTAGGGGTTGAAGCGGTGCACGCCCAGCCGGTCGGCAGGGATGCCGGTAAGGTAGGCGAACTCGGTCCGCACCGTATTGGCGCCCCAGGCCGCCACCTGCAGTTTGCCCCGGGCCAGCGCCTGGCTGGCCAGCAGGTCGTACTGTTCGAGCACTTGCGGGCGTACGCCAGGCCACAGCCCACGCACATCGAAGAACGACTCGCTCTGCACCGAGACCAAGTCCGGCAGCGCCCCGGCCTGGGCCACTGGCGGCTGCGAAGAGGCCGGCATAGCCCCACCCGCAAACGGCGAGCCCAGCCCGTCCCGGTCCACCGGCGCCCGCGCCGCCCAGAAGTACCGCCACAAGCTGGCCGCCAACCCCCAGCCACGCACATCCTGCTCGGCATCAAAGCTCGGCTTCACAGCCCGATGCCCCAGGCGCAGCAAGCCCAGGCCCAGCGCCAACGGCAGCAACGCCTCAAGCCGCGCGCCCGCCACCTCGAAGCTCAACCCCGCCCACAGGTAAACCAGAAAGCCCACCGCCAGCAGCGCGGCCTTGCCAAAGCCAAAGAACGGCAAGTACAACCGCGGGAACTTCACTGCATCGCTGAAATACTCGAAATCTGCACACACAAACGGCTCGCGCAGCGAGTGATACTTGGCGTTGCTGACCAGCACGATCAGCAGCCACAGCAGCAACACATTCACGCCACTGAACAACGGCCGCGCCGTCAGTGCATACAACAGCCCGAAGGCCACACACCACAGCCCCGCGTGCAGCAGCCAGCAATCGGCCGGGCGACGCAGGGCAGGGCGGGGAACCAGCAGGCGCTCGACCGCGACGGTCAAGCCCAGGCCGATCAAAGCGACCGGCAACATGGAAACATCAATCACTGTACTTCAACCCACGCAGGATCATCGAAGAAAGCCACTGCGGGATAAGCCCCAGCAGCCAGGTGCCCAGGTTGAGCGGGAACGGAAAGCTAATACGCGCCTGGTTCGCCGCCAGCCCGCGCTTGATACGCCTGGCCGCTTTGTCGGCGGTCCACAGAAAAGGTTTAGGCCCGGGCATTTCGAAGCACATCTTCGACTCCACATACCCCGGCACAATCACATTCACTTTCACCCCTTCCGGCGCCAGCCAGTCGCGGATGGCCTCGCCATACACACGGATAGCGGCCTTGCTGGCGCTGTAGGTCGGAGTGACCGGCAAGCCACGCCAGCCCGCCAGCGAGCTGAACAGGGCGATCTGCCCGTCGCCACGGCTGCGCATGGCGGGCAGGGCGGCCTCGACGGTGGCCAGGGCGGCCATCACGTTCACTTCCATCAGGGCGCGGCTGTCGTCCCAGTCTTCCGCTTCGCCATTGGCGCCCACGGCGGTGTTAAGCCCTGCGCCGACCAGCACCAGGTCGGGCTGATGCTGCTCGCTTACCCGGCGCACCATGGCCCGCAGGGCGTCCAGGTCGCGCACGTCGAGGGCTTCCAGCAGCACCTGGGCACCCAGGGCGCGGCATTGTTCGGCCATTTCGGCCAGGCGGTCCTGGCGCCGGCCTTGCAGGATCAGCGTCACCCCCGGGGCGGCGTAGGCAGGCGCCAGCGCGCCACCGATACCGCCTGTGGCGCCGGTGATGAGGATGCAGCGGGGTGAGGCATGCGAACTCATAGGTATTTTTCGATTCTTGAGGTTTTCGCCATCAGCACTTCCAGGCAGTTGGCCACGGCCATGTCCATGCCGCAGGCGGTGTAGAAGCCGCCGTTGACCTGGGTGGTGTGGATGACCGTGTTGCGGAAGCGATGGAAGAGCTTGATGTCCGGCATGTCCGGTGTGTGCCAGAAATCAGCCAGGCTGCCTTGGTGGGTAAGGCCGGGCATGGCGTAGATAGGGTCGGCCAGGGTGATGGTCGGGCGCCCGTGCAGCAGCGCCGAAGCGCCGGCGGTGCTGTTGACGGTAATCATGCCATTGATGTGCGAGAGCAAGGTTGGCATATGCCCGCTTTCCATGAACTCGACCCGGTCGGCTACATCGTATTCGCGGGCCAGCGCCTCGGTGACGCGCCGGTAGTTGACCAGGCCAGGCGTCAGCGGATGGTTCTTGACCAGCAGGCGGGCATTGAACGGGGCGTGCAGCGAGAACGAGTCGATCACGTGCTCGATGACCTGAGTCATGTTGTCGAACGGCGAGTGATCGCGGATCTGCGCGTCGCTGTCCAACTGCAGCGGCAGCAGGAAGGTGGGCTGGCGCTCACGGGCGACATCGGCGACCAGAGCGTCGTCGCGGCTGCGGGCGCGGAGCAGGCGCAGGCCTTGGCGAATGAAGCCTGCGTATTCCACTGCGGCGTTGAAAGGGGCATGGGTTCGGTAGTTCGGGTAGAAAAGGGCGTTAAGGGCGCCCCCGGTGTGATACATCACATCATGTGCTGCGCGCGCGGTGAACGACAGTTTGAACGAGTTGCCGTTTTGGTAGCGCGGGATGTATTTGCCCACATCGCGGTACCACTCCGGGTCCCGTGGCAAGCGCGAGTTGTTGTTGACGCCGTCGCGCTCCAGAGTGATCCAGTAAGGGCGGAAGTAGCCTTCCTCGAAGACGTGCACGCGAATGCCTTGCAGGCGGGCAAGCCTTATCGCCGTGCGGTGTACCGGGCGGCAGTCGCCGAACAGGACAAGGTCGGTGATGTTCAGCTCACCAAAAGTCTTCGCATAGTAGGCCTCTAAATCAGCTGTTTGCTGGCCACAGCGCTGCCGTGAACCGGAACCATAGAGCACGTCACCTACGTTGAAGCTTATGCTGTGCACCCGCTGATCAATCGAACGAAGGCCTTTGGCCAAACGATTGAAAAAGGGTGAGCTCACGCCTTGTAGAAACAGAAAGCTATTACGCGGAATCCCCAGCAGCGGACGACGCGTCGGCTCGAGAATCAGGCTGCCGGGCGCTTCCTGCCCAGCAAACTGCTCAACCGTCGTTTCAAATCCTGCCATCTGGAAGTTGCTCCGGGCTGCGGTAATGCATGCCAGTGTTGTAGTTCGTAAAGGGTCTGTTCTGCAGTGGTGAAACGATTGGTGATTCGGCTGACGTAGGTGGGATAAAGCAGGAGCGTCGCCGCCACCAGTTCATCCAGCGTTAACGTTCGACAGCGTCGACTTCGCACTTGAGCATCCAGCTCGTTGTCCATCGTCAGTCCCCAGCCGGCATAGAATGGCTGGCCATAGGTGGTAACCGGCACTCCACGAAGCAGTGCCTCGAAGCCCGACTGCGAAGTGAGCACATGCACCTCATCGACCACCGCCAACAGTTGATGCAGGGGAGTGTCGCCGATGACTTCGTCGCACCAGTGCACCGTTTGCGCTTCGTCGCTGCCGCTTGCACGTGTACCTGCCAGTACTTCTGGATGCGGCTTGTACAGCACCCAGGCCTGTGGATTACGTTCGCGTACTGCACGCAGCAACTGCAGGTTGCTGAGAATGCTTGTGCCACCGAAGCGAATCGAGGCATCACCCTCGACTTGCCCGGTGACGAGAATTACCTTGTGCGCATCTGTTGGCCGTTGCCAGGACTTGCCCGGCAGGTTGTATTTGGTCAGCCCCGCGTTGCAGATCGCCAGGCGCAGCTCTTGTGCGCGCATCAATAACTGGGTGTCAAACGTATTGTTGGCGAGCATTTGTTCCAAGCGCGACGGGCGTGTGGCGTCGTAATAAATGCCAATATCATCGATCACCCACGACAGTGGCCGAGCTTTACCAGCGCCTAGGCCGACAGAGCGCAAAAAACCGTCTTCAACGCGGTGGATCTTTTGGGGGTGGCCGAGCAGCTCAAAATCGAGTTTGCAGCCCCAAGTAATGACGGGCATCGACGCAGACACACGCTTCTTGGGTTTGACGAAGCGTATCGCACTGCCGTTGAAGAACAGTTTGGCTAATGGCTCTTTCCAGCGGCTGAAACCGCATACTTGCATCGATGCTGGCATCAAGCTGCGATGGTAGCGTTGCAGGCCTAACCATTTGATCAAAGATTCCGGGGTACTCGGCTCGCCCCGTTCAGGACAGATGTAGCGTGGGTAGCGCACCAAGCTCGCGTGGATCAGTTGGGCAAGACTAATCGGCGAGCGGCGAGAAGGGGCGGGCAGACGATCATCCGTCAGCCCCCATCCGGCATAAAATGGCATGCCCCAGGTATGTACCTGTACCCCCCACAGCAATGCGTCGAAGCCTAGCTGCGAAGTCATTACGTATACCGCGCGCATGCGCGGCAAAAGCTCAGCAGGATGAACGTTCTGAGTTAGAACCATCACCCGCGGGAGCTTTGCTACTGCAGCCAGATCGAAGTGCCCCGACTTACGCCCCGCAACCACGTCAGGGTGGACCTTGAGGAGAATTGTGCTGGCTGGGTAACGAGCCAAAGCTTCATTGAGCATCGCCACGAAATCGTCAGCTGTCGCACCTTGCAACGATGCGTCGCCGAACGTTTGGTCTGCCACTAGTACGCAGTTCGCTGGAAGGGCGGGCACTTCAATACGCGAATCGTTGTATTTCGACACCCGCTGCTCTTGCCAGAGCGCTTTGAGCGCCATCGCTCGTGCTTGCTGCTCGTGAGTGAGGGGCTCAGCGATCAACTGCTCCAGCCGAGAAGGTTGGCGGGCGTCGTAGTAGACACCGACATCATCGACAATCAGAGACAGTGGCGGCTCATCGGCACCTAGGCCTACAGAACGCAGGAACCCATCTTCGATGGTCAGCACCGGCTTTCCGGCTTTGCGCGCAGCGGCCATGGCCAAGTGCGCGCTTGGTTTGCGGCCCCATGCCATTACCCAATCCGCTTCCGAAACGTCAGCCACGACGCCGTTCTGCAGCTCGAAATCGGGCAGCAGCGCAGGCAAAGTTCTGATCTGCTGAGCCCCTTTGGACAGGATCAACAGGCGTTGGCGAGGCAAAACGTCATCCATAAACGTGTAGCGGGGTTCCGTTACCAAGGTCGCAATGGGCAGAAGGCCAAGTATCCAGTGGGCGATTTGAAGCGGCGAATCTTAATACAGATTCAGGATTGTTGGATGGTTTTATTGCGTTTTTTTCCCGGTGAAACGCAATGGATCCGGGTAGATCTCAGAGGATGACATCAAAGTGACATCTATTCACAGCAGGCTGAGGAGGTACTTGTACTTCTCCAGCAGCAGAGGCATGCGATCTCGCTCACGGTACTCTTGGATGGTTTCGGGGCGCAGGCAGTGGTAAAGCGCTGTCAAAAGGAACACATACTGCTGGTTCCGAGCAGCTTCATCAGGATTGAATTTCTCTGGTAGCGCGCTGCGGTAAGCTTCGCTGAACTCCTTCTGCGCTGACAGGAAAAGCGCCATTTCCTTTCGTCGGAACAGGCTTCCCAAATAGGCGCCGCCGTCGAAGCCAATGCGCCCTATCTTGACCTCGCTCCAGTCAATCAGATGCAACTGTCCATTGGTGACGAAGAGGTTTTTGCGTAGGTAGTCCATGTGGCAGATGCAATGTGGACTGCGCTGCGCCGCAACGGCCAGCTTACGTATTAATGGCTTGAACTTATCGAAACGCTCGGCCAATCCAGCAAATAGCGCATCCTCACGCCCAAGTGCAACTAGCCCAGGCAAACATCGCAAAAAATTGAATCGAGGCCTTAAGAGGAACCATGGCCGGAAGAAATCCATGCTCCATAGCAATGGTGCCTTGCTCAGCGATTGATCCCTTATCCAGCTATGGCTAAGGTCTTCCAGTTCAGTAATGCCCAGTGCCAGTTGACGCGCTATCGCGTGCATACGCGGTGGCTTGCCGCGTACAAACTCGGTGAAAATCAAACTCTCCCAGGGCGTTTCGATTACCCCCAGGCATGACGGGTATCTAAAATGTGTGCTACCTGTCAGCATTCCCTCCGCGCGATGCAGTCGCGCCTCCTGACTGCCAAGGAACGCAATCTTACGAATCGATTTTTCTACTAACTCGACGGGTTGCCCGGTACATGGGTCAATCAGGCGGTGGTGGCGCACGTAGTTAACAAACGAGGCATTCGAGGCCAAGTCCTGGCTACTGATGTCCAGCGCCAGCCCCCTCCACTGGGGCATCAGTGCGTGCAAGTGGTTTGCCAGGGGGGCATGGTGCCAGCGGTAGAGCGTCTTGCCCAGTGCAGGCGGGTGAGAAGGGGTATTCATGACATCCAATCAGCAGCAGCCCTTCGTCAATCTATAGCTCTAAAGACGACCATGCTGCGTCATGTAGGGCCAAGACACAACGAAAAATTACAACAAGATGTTGATTTTCAAGGCGCATACGGAGGCACGCAGGGTTGTATCCCTTGGGTTGGGTGGGCGGCGACGATCCTTCCGCGCTTCATTTTTAACGGCTCATGGGGGAGGTTTGATCCAGCTTCTGCCCTTGGCGCTTTGCTTAACATGCCAAAAACCTTACCATTCGGTACGCCGTACTATCTGCAATCTCAGAGACGAAAATGAACCACCTCAGCATCGCTAAAGAAGCTCTCATTGCACAGGCGCAGGCCGTAACCCAATTGGCAGACCGCTTGGATGGGGAATTCCAAAGCGCCGTTGAACTCATTCTCGGTTGCCAAGGCCGTACCGTAGTCTGCGGAATGGGCAAATCTGGCCTGATAGGACAAAAGATGGTTGCCACCTTCGCCTCCACGGGTACGCCAAGCTTTTTCCTGCACCCTGCCGAGGCTTTCCATGGCGATCTGGGAATGCTTAAGCCGATCGATGTCCTGATTCTCATCAGCTACAGCGGCGAAACGGAAGAGTTGATTAAGCTGATCCCGAGCCTGAAGTCGTTTGGGAACAAAATCATCGCCATGACGGGAAATGGCAAATCGACATTGGCAAAGCACGCCGACATTTGGTTGGATATTTCGGTGGAGCGCGAGGTTTGTCCGAATAATCTGGCACCGACAACATCGACTTTGGCGACTATGGCCATGGGAGACGCCTTGGCTGTCGCATTGATTGAAGCGATCCGCTTCAAGCCAATGGATTTTGCTCGTTATCACCCCGGTGGCAGCTTGGGTAGAAAGCTATTGACCCGCGTCTGCGATGTTATGCATTCACCAGCGCCGGTCGTAACACCAACTACAAGTTTCCATGACTGTCTGCTTGTCATGACTCAAAGCCGATTGGGCCTTACCATTGTGATGGATGGCGATAAGCTGGTCGGCATCGTCACTGATGGGGATCTCCGTCGTGCATTGCTGGCGGATGAAAGAACTATTCACTCCGTCGTGAGTGAGTTTATGACAGGCAACCCTCATACGATACAACAAGATGCGCAGCTTTCGGTGGCTGAATCTTACATGCTTGACAATAAAATTAGGGCTCTGGCGGTTACAAACGAAAGTGGTGTGCTTGTTGGTGTAGTAGAGATCTTTGATTGATCTGGTGTTGATGGTTTGAGCGCGCATAGCCATCAAGTAGAAGGTCTTGTTATTTTTACCAGAAAATTATTACAGTTTTTGGATGGAAGAAAAAGCTCTTAGTAAGAATATGCTGACGAACGGCTAGAGGTTTTAATAAAAATGAAATATTGGCGCGGTTATATATGGCCTAGATTGCTTTTTCAGCAATGCAGGACTAACGATAATGACCTTGCTAATATTACTGGGTATTTTGTTCGTTGCGTTGACCTTCTCTGGTTTTGGTTGGTACTTTCATCTATGTAAAGGTATGCACTATGAGTAGTGCTTTGTCTAAAAAAGCCACCTAAAGGTGGCTTTTTCTTACGACGCTTTACCTGCTTTGTAAAAATTTGCAAAACAGAAATTTGTCGCGTCGATGTAGCCTTCGGCGCCACCGCAGTCGAAACGCTTGCCCTTGAATTTGTAGGCGATCACGCAGCCTTTCTGCGCCTGTTGCATAAGCGCGTCGGTGATCTGGATTTCACCGCCTTTGCCCGGCTGGGTATTGGCGATGATGTCGAAGATATCCGGGGTCAAGATGTAGCGGCCAATGATCGCCAGGTTCGACGGGGCGTCTTCAGGCTTTGGCTTCTCGACCATGTTGGTGACGCGGAAAATGTCGTCACGGATCATGTCGCCAGCGATTACGCCGTATTTGTTGGTTTCCTGCGGGTCGACTTCTTGGATGGCGACAATCGAGCAGCGGAATTGCTTGTAAAGCTTAACCATCTGAGTCAGTACGCCGTCACCTTCCGGGTTGACGCACAGGTCATCTGCCAATACCACGGCGAATGGCTCTTCACCGATCAGCGGGCGGCCGGTGAGGATAGCGTGGCCGAGGCCTTTCATCTCGGTCTGGCGGGTGTAGGAGAACGAGCACTCGTCTAGCAAACGACGGATACCGACCAGGTATTTTTCCTTGTCGGTGCCCTTGATCTGGTTCTCCAGCTCGTAGCTGATGTCGAAGTGGTCTTCCAGGGCGCGCTTGCCGCGACCGGTGACGATTGAGATCTCATTCAGGCCGGCATCCAATGCCTCTTCGACGCCATACTGGATCAATGGCTTGTTGACCACCGGCAGCATTTCCTTAGGCATGGCTTTGGTTGCAGGCAGGAAGCGAGTACCGTAGCCAGCTGCAGGGAACAAACATTTGCGAATCATGAAATTCCTTATCAAAATGAAAGCGTGGAAGCATGGAAAATAATACA
Source organism: Pseudomonas sp. GW823-FHT05G12 (assembly GCF_058795575.1). Taxonomy (NCBI): domain Bacteria; kingdom Pseudomonadati; phylum Pseudomonadota; class Gammaproteobacteria; order Pseudomonadales; family Pseudomonadaceae; genus Pseudomonas; species Pseudomonas sp. GW823-FHT05G12. Next base: position 4,509,987 of record NZ_CM179501.1, on the reverse strand, counting down.
CAAATGTACTTTGATGGGCAACTGAGAATTGCTATTCTGTAGCTCGCTGGAAGTTGTGAGCGTCGATCTGATTTTTTCCTGTACGGGATTCAGGGCGTTTAATTTATTAAGCTGTATAGATATATGATTGAGAGGGATGATGTCGGACTTGAAATATAGGGTGGCGGTTTGTGCGATTTGCCGAAATGAACGCAACTATATTGAGGAGTGGGTGGCTTTCTATAAGTCACTTGGGTTTGAGGGGGTCTTCATATATGACAATGTCAGCGATGATGGTACTTCAGAACTCTTGGCGTCATTGCATGCAGTAAAAGAATTAACTCGAGTTCACTGGCCGCGTAAAGAAGGTATTCCGCCCCAGCGTGATGCATATGGACACTTTTTAGAGTGTTATGCACAAGATTACGATTATGTGTTGATATGCGATCTTGATGAGTTTTTGGTTATTGACGATGGCAGTGTGCAGTCTCTAATTGCCGAGGCAGAGCATGTAAGCCCTAATGTAGGGGCTATTGCTTTCCCATGGCTAATATTTGGGTCCGGTGGTCAGCTCACGGAAACCAATGAATTGGTAATAGAGCGCTTCACAAAATGTGATGCAAAAGTGGCTAGGACGGTGAAAACACTGTTCGCGAGTAAGAATACTTACAATATGCGGACTCATATATGTGACCTGCTAGGTGGTATTTACCTTGATAATGCATTGAGAACGGCTGAGTGGGATCAGCGGATGCCTATCAAGTTAAAGTCACCAGTAGCCGGCAAAGCCAGGATTCATCATTACTACACAAAATCCAAGGAGGAGTGGCTGAGGCGTAGGGCGCAACCTAAAGCAGATAGGGCGAAATTGGAGTTGAAAAATATTGAAGAGTATGAAAAGTACAGCGCTCTCCATACTGAAAATCTCCAAGGTTGTGCATTGTCTGCGCAAGTCAGGCCAATCATACAAGAGTTACGCTCAAAGGTTGCTGGTTTGCAAGAAAGTGTGCGGAATGCTGAGGTGGAATTAGTCTCGGTAAGTAGTGAATGGCTATTTGGTTTGATAAAAAATATTTCAAGTTCAACGCCAGTCGCTCTTAGGCTTTCCGGTGAGACTGGAGATGAGGTCTCGATTAACTCGAAAAGAATCTCAGAGGATGTCCATATTTTCACATATAAGAATAAGTGGAGAAAGACTTACTCGAAAAGTTTCAGTTTGTCACTGGTAGGCTCTGATAGAACGCAGAGCTTCACTGAGAGCGACTACCCTGAAGCTATGAATAGCTTAGCTTTGTTAGCTAAATTTATGCCAAGCGCAGAAGAGCACATTTTCTCAATAGCCTTGCTGGCATTGAGCCAAAGAACTAGTCGCCAGGTTTTTGAGTTCTGCAATAAGATTGAATTTCCTCGAAATAGGAAATTCAAGCGGTTTTTTGCATTGCTTTCGGTATACGAAGTTAGTGCTGACAAGGATGCTTTTAGAAGAGAGCTCGAGAAAGAGGATGATGACTTCAAGAAAATGATATTTGATAGAAAAAAATCTCCGTATATATCTGGTTTGTTGTGCTAGTCATAATATGCGACCAGTTTCGGCTGGTCGCATGAAAGACAGGAATAATTACTTAAATTATTGTGCGCTCCCAAGGTGCGCGATGACTCAATCTTAGCTCAAAGAACTTTTTTGTCATTTCTTTGTAATTGGTGTCGTCAGCGCTTCCGTTACCGTCGTTGAAGCAAAGGAATTTATACTTAAACGCATCCTTGGATATGATGGCGCTAATATTGTTAGGTCGGACAATTAGTCCGGATGCGTCGGATTTGACTGCTTGCCCTGTTAGCTGCGCATAGTGATGATAGAAAAACGATGTAATGTTTACATCTTGTTCGCTTCTCAGTTTGGAAAGTCGAGTCTTGGTGAATGCGCTTGGGTACTTTGATTCGATTTCAGCCATAACTGATTTTTTCAGGCAGTAGGGCACATGTCGATGCAGGGTTCTCGCATTGTAATGTGGGAAGTCTTTAGCCAAAAGTGCTCTAACATTATTTGCTGCAATAAGATAGTCCGGTGCTTCTGCTGTAGGTATTCCGCTTACCATGCCATAGGGCTCAAAGTAAGTGACGGATCGGCCTGTCTCATCAAAAAAGTCTACAGGTAGGCAGGGTTGTGAAAGTATGAAGTCATCATTGAGATAGATGAATTTTTCTGTCAAACCTGGAATTCTGTGTAGGCAAGCTTCTATCGCATGCGAGTTGAATGTCGGTAGAGCACTTTTGTCTGGGAAAATCGCTTCGTGCGTAACCCAGTTTATTCTTGAGTCATCTACTAGCCAAGTGGGTTTGCTACAATTAGAGACGATATGAATACGATTCAGCCATGGGGCGTACTTGTTGAGTGAGCGCAGAGAGTACCGTAGCTCATCATTGCTTGTGTAGCGGTCGGGGTCGAACGGCTGCTCTGGGAATGACTCTTTCCAAAGAGACTGCCACGTAGTATCTGCATGATTTACCCAAGTGTAAACCGCATCAATCTTCTCACATTCAGCATCTGCAGCTTTATTAAAAATTCTGTCAAAGTCTTGAACGGCAAACCGCCTGACCCAAGCACGATTAGAGCGAACGGTAGCGTCGCCGTCCGGGCCAATGTCATATGGGTAAAAATGCAGAACGCACAATTGTCCTTGAGGGCTTGAAATCTCGACCACAAAGTTTGGTCGTGAACTAAGCGCTTTGGAGGTTGATGCTGTGTCGAGTTTTTGAGCTGCCGGGGATACAATGTTAACACCTCCACCTAGCGTGTAAATTGTAATGTCCGTAGGCGCGGCAGCCTTAAGGTCAGCCAGAAATGAAATAAGTCCAGTTATGTAGCCACTCCAAATTACAATACTATTCGGGTCTCTACCATCCTCAGCACCTTGACCAGTGTTTAAGTGCTTGCGGATATAAGCTGGTAAACCAGTGCGGTTAACCTCCATCAGGTCAATGGTTTTGGCGGTAGTCAGTGACGTCTGAGCGGTCTTCTGAAGCGCGGCCGGTGGGGCACCTTTGAATACACGCTTACGAAACATGTCATAGAAGAAGAGGTTAGGGTCACGAATTAGTTTTTTAAGTTTTTTGTAGCGTACGGGTTTATTAGTCATTGATTAAAAACCTTAAGCGGCGTTTAAATGTGTCGTACCTGTCTACATGTCCTGGTTTATTTTCGAACAATGCAGAAAAATGTGAAATTAGTTGGCCGTTATTTGAGCATAACTTGATAAAGTCTTCAATAAGTGTGGCGGATTCTTCTCCACTGGAAGATAGTACTTGATGCTTGCTTTTGAAGATCTCGAAGTTGCTTGCTCGGCTGTCGTGATATTTAGAAACTTTGGGTTTTGTGTGATGTAGGTGATATGCAAAATCTTTATTTAATAAAGCGGGCAAGCATAACCTGCCCAGCTCTCGCCGAAACCCAGAGGCGAATAACGGAGAGCGAGATGTTTGATTAGAAAAAAATGAAGGCGTTGGCGATATCAGTTCGTGGTGGCGCGCCAAGCGAATCATAAAGTCGAAATCTTCATAACCGTGACCTTCAAATTTTTGATCGAAGCCGCCAACTTGTAGAAAGTCTCCAGAATGCATAAAGGTAATGGATGAGGGGCTAGCGATATGCAAGAAATCTTTACGGGAAAAGTTGAAAAATCTTTTTGTTAGTTCGGCAGGGTTTAATTTTTTCTTTCTAAGGTCTTTCGTTCCTTTTGCTGTAAGATATACGCACGGAATGAAGAACAAAGGTGATTTCTCGCTGGCGAGAAGCGCGAGGTATTTAGTGAATAGCTCAAGATCGGGCCATATATCAACGTCCAATATAAGTAAGAACTTAGTTTGAACGCGTTCAAAGGCGATATTCCTAAGTAAAGAGGTGTTGATGGCGTGGTTGTCTGTTTTCTTGCTTGCTACATGTGTTTTTGAGAAGGAGCTAAGGGTATTATAGGCGAATCTGTCAATCAGTGTCCCACGATCAGCATGGCCAAATACTATTTTGCAGCCGATCGAATTGATAGTTTTGCATAGATGGTAGGCCTTAGACAATATATCGAATGGCCTCTGGGAGAAATCCAGTGGTACTAAGATAGTCAAGTCATCAAACGGCGATTTATTCATACGCAAATGCATTGCTTTCCGAGGTGGCTGCGATAATAGGTTTTGCTAAATGAAACGGCGCGCGATTAAAAGGTCCGCGCGCCGTTCACAGCTTAAGACGCCACTTGGCCAATGTGACCTTGTTTAATATCAGACGCTATTTTGGCACTCCTGCTGTCTTCACCATGCTTTTTGTTGTAGTCGGCAAGGGCTTTTTCAGCGGCTAATGTGTTCCCGGATTTATGCAGTGCATAGGCGAGGTCCAGCTTTGCGTCTCTGTTAGGTTTAAGGTCCTTCCTGGAAAGGAAGTAATTAAAGCTTTCAATAGCAGCATCCCAGTTGCTCAAGGCGAGATGAATCAGGGAGGTTTCTTGCAGCTTTAAACGCTCATTCGTAGACTCTAACCCGTTTATCAACGCTTCTTTGGCTAGCTCTGGATTACCAGCACGACGTCGCGCTCTAGCAAGCTTCAGCCAGGTGTCTGCGTGCAGCTGATTTGATTGGCTCGCAAGCGTCCAATACTTGTCTGCATCCGCCCATTTTGAATTCTGGAAAAATACTTCAGCAGCAGGTATGTTCAGCGCGCCAAAATCCTTGGTGTCTCGCATTTGTTTAAGTGTGAGCATGCACTCTTGATGCTGATTAGCATTGTATTGCGCTTCGAATAGTTTGAGGCGATGATCTTCGGTAGGGGAGGTGTATAGTACTTGTTTCCAAAGATCAGCGGCGTTTGCCCAATCACTACTTTCTAGTGCAACTGTTGCTCGGCAGCGGATTATATCCGGATGGGATTCGTTGTCCGCGAATGTAAGTTGCGCCAATGCCTTATCGGGTAGGCCCTGGGCTACGTAGTGGTTGGCCGCAGTTGCGACAATCGATGAGGGAATAGACTTTGGCTTGGCAGTTGTTATTAGTTTTTCATAAATACTGACCGCATCGTTAATTGGGCGCATCTTGAAAATGGCCTGCAGGCTGAAGCTATTGAGTTCATCGTTGTTGCCATGGATAGCTTGAGCATGCTCCAGCACCTCAAGGGAGCGCTTATGGTCCCCTGATTCCTGTAGTGACTTAATGAGTCTAGCGTATACGCCGACGTCAGGCTGCAACGGAGAGGCAATAGCTTGTTCAAAGCAATAAATAGCCAGACTCCAGTTTTTGGCAGTCATTGCAAAAGTGCCGGTTTCAAACAGGGCGGAAGTTTCGTGGTGCTTCGGGACTACATTGAGCTCGAGCTTTTTGATCGCCTCAACTGTACGACGGCAGTTGTTACCATCATGGAAGACGAAAGTCTTTTCGCATCGCGCGTAATAGAGCTTTGACTCTTCACTATCAGGGGTGAGCAAGTTCTCAATGTTACTTTCTACTTCTACTTGGCTCGAGCACACTGGGCCGAATCCGTCACGACGATAGTCAAAGTAGCCCGGCCTACTTGTATGTTTAGACAAGAATTCTGATTCGTCAAACTGATAGTAGATTACAGGCTTGTTCATTGCTGCCATGTCAAAAGCAACAGATGAATAATCCGTTATCATAATTTTTGAGGACTTAAACAAGGTTTGGATGGACTCTGATCCGTCGTCCTTCCAAATCTCTATATATTCAGGGCACTCGAATTCATTGATGTAAGGTCTAATATTTACGTGTGGTGCGAAGATAACCTTTGTATTGCTTTCGGTGGCAAGTTTCTTCAGTGTTTGGCTATTCAGCAATCCCTTCCAGTGGTGGGCGTACTCTGTTTCAGAGAAGTCTGGATTAATTTCCCTGATATTACTATTGCCAATCGGAGCGCCAACGATGTTGTTACGCCAAGTAGGCATAATCAAAATAGCTGAGCTCTGGGTGTGGTTTCCATCATAGAATACATCATGCCGGGGAAGCCCAGTGATAGCTACTTCCTTGCTGGAGAACAGGTATGGGCTCGTTCCAGAAATGGAGTTGAATTCATCTTGAGTTGAGGTGATAAAGCAGTCAATGTTTTTTGTGTTCAGCCAGACTGACAGATCATTATGAATTACACCGTGTTGCAAGAATGTAAACTTATAATTTATCAGGTCCCCAAAATGCTTTTTGGTGATGCCTGAGAAGATATAATTGTCCGCGTGGGACGAAATGAAATGTGCGCAGTTAATCAGTGCGGCCTTGTGCTCAATGCTGTCAAACGCGACTAAGTTAAATTCCTCGCGAGTAAGACGTTCGTAGTCTGAACTTTCTTCGTGGAGCACAAAGAATGCTTTAATTTCAGGGTGGTGCTTTGATATATACCGATATAGGTGCTCTGCGTTATCGTCGGCATAATTGTCTCTATCCATCAAAAGCCAGCATCCACCAAATTTACTTACCATGGTGGGTTCAGATACTGCTCGACGAATCTCCAAGATGTCTTCTGGAAGATTGGATTCGTCTATAGGTTTTTTGTCAAATGCACGATAGATTAATTCGATCGGAACTTCGTCTTTGAACTGTTTGCCTTGCAAAGTGATTCGGGTGGGCTTGTTCTGGGCTGTAATCCGGAAGTTATTCCCATCGCCCAACTGTAGCCACAAAATTCGCTCGTAAAGAAACGGTTCGTCAAAGAAGCGATGAATCCGTGTCTTGCTATAAGTTGGTACTAAAATCTTGTTGTCAACAAATACTTGTTCGTCTATTTCGTTAGTAGGTGTAAAGTATTTGAGCTTTACCAGATTTTTTGTGGCGTCGTAGTTGTCAATGTAACTTATGTTGAAGTTTGGCGTGTGCCCTTTGTATTTTGCCACTAGTCCAAGTTTTTGGAAGAACCACATTCCTGCAAGCTCGAAGTTCATCAGCGTATCTTGTTCGATATGGCTGAAAATTTCCTGCATTAATGACTTGTAGTGATCAAGCTGAGGTTCGGTTAAACTGCGAATATCGGAGTCAAATCGAATGACTTTATTTATGTGCCAGGCGATATCATACATGGCTACGCGCTGAATAAATTTCGGTACGCTTCCAAGTAGAGCGATACTTTTTTTGATCAGGCCTAGAGAACCAAGGCGAAGTTGATGGTCATATCGACCAGGGTGCTGCCAGGCGGTATCAAGTGTTGATGTTCCATTATCACGCTTTCTGTAAATGTACTTTGCATCTGCACAGAAGCCAACCTTATCTTTGTAGGCTTCAAGCAAGTAGCTATTTACAAACAAACTGTCTTCAAAGCCGGGCTTCACAAGAGGGTTAAATTGCAGGCCGCTCTGTATTAGTCTCGCGCGCTTGAAAAATACGGCATTGACATTCAGTGCAATGTTTCTACCGGGGTTGGAAATGGGTAGTGTTACATTGCCGTTTGCGAAGCGGAATCTCAAGGGGTGGCTATCGCTCAGTTCTTTCTTGTTTTCATAATAAAATATGAAATTCGCACAAACAGCTTTAAGTTCAGTGGTGTTAGAGCTAATGAACTTATCGATGCATTCAAAATAGTCGCGGGAGAGTAAATCGTCTGAATCGATGAAGGTTACCCATTCATTGGTGGCGTATTCTAGGCCATTGTTCCTTGCTGCACCTTGTCCAGCATTCTGCTGATATAGATATCGAATGTTTTTGGGGTGGCGACGTACCCAAGACGCTGCGATGTTTGCAGTATCATCCTGTGAGCCATCATCAACAATGATTAATTCAATGTGTTTTTCAAAGTCAATGGTCTGTTCTGTGACGCTGCTAAGAAACTCGTCAAGATAAGCTTCGACATTGTAAGCAGCTGTTACAATAGAGTATTTCCTAGTTGCACTTTTTTTAGGTGCAGGAACAACCACTTCTGCAACAGCGGTTTCAAGCTCGGGTGCTTGGACTGCGGCTGGTTTTTGGGAGAACTTAGCCAGGTTATTTTTCCGATTTTTCAATTTTTTTTCCATAAAAAAGCCAAGACATTCTTCATGTCTTGGCGAAAATAAAGAAGCTTAGTAGGCGCTTACTGCACGCCCCATTACCATGGTCTGTACAATTGGCGAAATGATTTTTTGCCACTCGTAGACCGCCGCATTAGTTACATAAATTGTGTCATCCGGTTTAATCATGATTTGGCGTGCATAAAACAACGCTGCAGGATCGCGCATGTCCAGTCGAAGAACTGTTGGTTTTGCATCAGCGGTGCCTTCAGGCATGCGGAACACAAATACACCTTCTGGGTTGGCATTTGCTTCACGCAGGCCGCCTACGCTGCCCAATGCATCAAGTAAGCTTGTATTCTGAGATGGCAAATCTTTCAGGCCGGGTTCGCCAACTGCACCCATGGCCACAAAACGTTGACGCGCGCGGTCCAGCACGACTTCTGAGTTCGGACGTAGAACCATGTTGTTGCCCGCCAGTACATCTTCATAGTTGAACTGCTGAACCTGGCTGCCCGTGCGAACGGTGACGTTGACCAAGTGCGGTTCTAAAACTGGCCCGCCTGCTTGGTTGACAGCGTCCAGCAATGTCAGCGGTCCTTGAAGTGTACTGAAACGACCAGGTGTCTTCACGGCGCCCGCGACCAGCACTGAACCTGACAAATCCCCTACCAGTTCAACGTGGGTCTGCACATCAGTTGTTACGCCTTTAAGCTGCTTGCGAATCATGTTCTCAACTTGGTTGAGTGTCATGCCGGCTACATACTGACGACCAACGTAGGGTAGCGAAATGGTGCCTTGATCATCGATTCGAGTCTTAAGTTGCGTGCCTCCAGTGGCCAACGGTGCGAACAGCGCCGAACCTTCCGGAGCGTTGTCGGTGATCAGCACATTGAGAATATCTCCGGGCATAAGCCGCGCGGTAGGTGCTACTGGCTTGGCGATACTGGATTGAGCAGGCCGCACGGTGGGGCGCATATATGGCGCAATGGTGTTGGCATTGATCTCGACGAGGTTATACGACTCATTTTTGCTCTCGATATCACCCTTGTATGGGCCTGCGCCCGATAGGGTGCCGCCACATCCAGCCAGGCTTAGGGCTGCGAGGGTCAGTGCTGCCAATTTCAGCTTGAAGTTGTGGGATGCAACAACGGATTTAATCACGATGATCCTCGATAGAAGCCAGGATGAAGCGGGTGATGCCGTACAGCATTAGCAGGCCAAGTAATATGGTTGCCAGGTTGTACAGTCGTTCTGGATACAGGGCCAGTTGGGGAGTGTTGGGGCTGACGACAGTAACCAGAGTGCGAATTTTTTTACTGGCTTCGATACGTGCGTTATCAAGAGCGGCCACGGCTGTCTTATAGCTCTCTTCGGCGATACCTGAATCCAGGGTAAGCTGCTGGAATCGAGAGGCGACAACGTTCAATTGCGAGCCATTGGGCGAAGACACGAGCAGGCGTTTTTCTTTGGCCAGTTGCTGGGTGATGGCGTTGACTTTCTGTATTTGCTGCTTGACCTGAGGTGCATCGGCGCGCAGCTTAAACTGCATTTCAGTGAGAGTTGCCTGTTCCTTGGTGTACTGTCCTTCAAGCTCGGCAATAATACTGGCACGGCTTTGGGCAGTGTTACCGCCGTCAAGTACCTTGTTGATGTTCTGGAAATTTATCAGCTCAGTTTTGCGCTCAGCATAATTGAGGCGTGCAGTTTCCAGTTCACCTTTGGCGAATTTCATTTGCTCGCGGGCAATACTATGACTGACTTCGTTTACGAACTGCTCGCTTGCCTTGAGGATGGTGCGCAGCATTTGTTCTGAAAGCTCTGGTGTGAAGGCTTGCACTTCGACCCGCAGTAGACCTGTGGTTTCGTCATAATGTGCCGAGACCATCCGCTGGTAGTACTTAAGCAAGTCTTCGCGATCGGCATCCTTGTCCAACCAGAAAAAAATGTCACTGCGTTGAGCAGAGTATTGCTGTACCCAGTGGAGTCGGTCTTCGAGCAGTAGCATCATGTCAGTTGACACAATGTACTCGCGCAGGTATAGGGTCTCTTCTCGTGAGGCTGGGTTATTACCTGTCAGCAGTGTGGCTAAGCCGGGGACTTGCGCACCCTGATTGCCGCCGTCCTGACGAACCACTACTTGGGCATAGCTAACGTAGCGGTCGATGGCGAACCCGCCGTAATAAATGGCCGCCAGGATCATTGGCAAGACCACCATGCCAATTGCTAGGCGCCAGCCCTTGAGTTTACCTGTACTGCTCATATGTGATGCATCCTTGAATTGGAACCGTGCTGCGATGTTGGAAAGGAAGGGTCATCCGTTATAGGCTTTTATGCCTTCAGCGACATCGTCATAGATTTGGATACCGCCATCACGTACCAGCAGAACGATGTCGCATAACTTTTCAATTTCCGGCATGGAGTGGGAGACTAAGACGACGTTTGACTTCTGCAATCTCTCCTTGAAAACTTCTGCGCATTTGCGCTTGAACTGCGCATCACCCACCGACATCACTTCATCGATCAGGTAGTAATCAAAGTCGAATGCCATGCTCAGGCCGAACGCTAGGCGTGAGCGCATGCCGGAGGAGTATGTCTTGATCGGTTCGTCTATCCAGTCACCAATTTCTGCAAATTCTTGTACGTATCGAATTTTTTCGCGCATGGCGTCGCCAATTGCGCCGTAAATACGGCACACGAACTTCACGTTGTCGCGGCCTGTCATGCTGCCTTGAAAGCCGCCTGTCAGGCCAACTGGCCAGGAGATGCTGCGATCAGTGACAATTGTGCCAGAGTCGGGCACATCCGCGCCGCCGAGCAGGCGCATAAGCGTCGACTTGCCCGCACCGTTGCGTCCTATAAGTCCGATGTTTTTCCCTGGCGGTATGGCCATTGAGAGATTGCGGAAGACATACCGTCGGCCGTTGGGTGTCAGATACGACTTGGTTACGTTTCTAAGCTCGAACACGTTTGGCCTGTACTTAACCGTTTTTCGTGGAAATCAGGTGCATCCTGCGGGCGCGGTAGGCTCCCAGAGATAGGAACAGCAAAATCAATGTGAAGCTGATGACATAGGTCTCGGACACGCCATCCACCGGGGTGTAATGAGGCAGCACCTCGGCGCGAATCAGTTCAAGGATATGCAGGAACGGGTTCAGCAGTAGCAGAGGCATCATTGCCTGGGGTAGGTAAGACGCAGGAACCAGCACACCTGAAATGAAATACAGTGGAAAGAACGCCATGCGAATAACGATTTTTATGCTAGGAAGGGCGTGAGTGATAAGCGCTAGAAGCATGCCCAATCCAAGCGCAAACATAAGGCCTAACAGCAAGGTGGCGACCCATTGCAATGGGCTTTTGATCGACATATCGAAGCCTACCCATGCGAACCCAAACAGCAGCATGGTGTAAACGGTGACGGCAATGCAGGTCTCGACAATAACGCGTGCGATATATGTATCGAGTGGTTTGATCTGTTTGTAGCCAAACAGCGAACGGTTTTCGCGAAGACTGTCCATTAAACGTAGGGCGGTATTGCGATAGAGCAGGAATGGGGCTAGGCCAACCAAAATGAATACCGGGTATTCAACGCCGGAAACGGTACGGCCTCGTATCAGTGCGAACAGCAGAGAAAAAAGAAGGAGGTGAACCAGGGGCTCGAGTAGCATCCACAGCGCGCCTAGGCGTGTGTCGCCGACACGAGCACGCGCCTCGCGTAGGACAAGGGCAAAGATGACGGATTTCTGGATCTGCAGAGACGAACGAGGCTTCAAGATTGCGACCGCAAAACAATGCGGCGCGCCTAGGCACGCCGGAATTCATCTTCAGGAAAGTCCCGTCCTGCGGGCTATTTCACGCGGATATTCCGGAAACTTCCCTGTTCGTAAGGGGCAGAAGGGTAAGCGTCAGGAGGCATGAGCGTCAAGAGAGGTACACCAATAACGAAGGAAAGTTCTGGCTCGCTGTCTATTTTTAAGACGAATGGCGTAAGCGCCATACCATTCATGGGTTTTTTTTGCAACTGTTAATTCGTTTTGTCCTTGGGGTGCGAAGGACTCAAAGGGCGTGGAGCGCCTGGTCGAGCGCTCCGCTGTTTCGCTAGCTTCTATGTTGTTGCTGCTTCGATCAGGGGCTTGGCGTAGGGGCTACGCTATCTCGTGTTGCTCGGTTCAGGCTTGGGCGCCCTCAGTGTTCGATCTGGCGCTATGTGGGGTTGAAATTTTATTCTAAGCAATGATGTCGAGCATTCTAGCCGCTGAATTTAAAATTGCTTCCGTCAATATGACTCCAGGATTGCTTTACTTCGTTATACAAAGACTTCGTGCCATCTGAAAGGCCTAGCATTTGTGCAGCCAAGTAGGCGTAGGCCGCGCACGGAAAGTTTCGGCGGTTTGTTAGCTCAAATGATAGAATTAAGCAATCATAAATGTCTCGCAAGCTAATTGCATATCCATTTACAATGGCGGATGAGTTTCCTTTGGTGAAGGCTGTTAATAGAAGACTTTTGGCTAGGTAGTAAAAGATGTAGTGGTTGCTTATGTCCATTTCGCTCCAATGGCTCCATGCTGCCATGCCCATAGCTAAAACATCTTTATGTCTTGACTCGCGGGCGGCTAAGCTAAGCGAACTTTGGGAGAAATTATCTCCAAATTGAACCGGCCTACCTGCTACAAGAAATCTAGACCAAGTGATCCCGCTCTTAATAATTTTTGCAGGGTTTCCGCCAATTACGACGTTGCTTGGGTGGCGACCGCTTACAACTGCGCCGGCTCCTACAACGGTGTCATTCGAAATTTGCGCGCCCTTAAGAATTAACGCATTGGTAGCAAGCCAGACCCTGTCGCCAAGAAGGATATCTCGAGAGTAGTTGATGCGCTCTCCATTTTCGGCGAAAATTGAATGCATGTCTGATGAGAGTAGTTGAGGGTTGGCAAATAGGCAGTCTTTTCCAATAATTACATTGCTGTTTTCGGATGCATGAATTTTTATGTCGCCGTTGCAGATTAGCCCCTCGCCGATAATAACCTTACACCCTGGCGCAACGATGATTCGTCCGCGAATCTCGCTCATGCCACCAATTCTAAGTTCGGATCCTTCGCCAATTGTGATGTTTGCCTTGGTTAGTTTGATGTCCAGGCCAAGCTCTAGGATTGAATTGGATTCCATTTCAATCCAGGATGATACCATGTGAAGGTTTTTGTGGTTAACTGTCTTTGGAAGAGAGGCAGTTTTAGAGTAGCGAGACCCCATTAAATAAACCCCAACTAAATTTTGCGTTACATTGTTTAATGATTTTGGCTGAATGGCCTTGGGGTGAAAAAGCAGTTCATGACAGCTATTCATCTTTTCCTGGAACATTGGTCGATTCTGATGCTGTCAGGCCAAGATCCTGAACTCTTCACCTTTCAATCGTCCAGTAAGGTAAGCGGCTTCCGCTCAACCAAAGCTCCAGCCCTTTACTTTCAATGCAATCCAGCATTTCTCGAAGGCGTCTCCAGTATCTTCAACTTTTACACGGTAAGACCACGTTATCAAGAGGAAATGATCTGTGAGCGGCTTACGGGGCTTGGTGATCAGTTCCTTGCGCAGATGCACCATGGGGCAGCGAGGATTCAGCAGGGCTGGGAAAAGTCTACGTGTAACTGATACGAGGAGCTGAGCCCGTCGTCCGATGAGGTGGAGGGGGGGGCTCTGGGCATTCAAGCTGCTAGCGCCGCTGGTCGTCGTCGGACCATTATCTCCTGCGAGATCAAGAGGCGCTGAAGCGCGGCACGTCATATATGGCCCAATGATATATTGCCTTAAGCAATATTTTATGAACTATGCTTAAGTGCCCCATCAATGCTCGAATGTGTAAAATCGCCTCTTTTTCACTTTTCACCATCCCAAAATGATGAGGCTTCAGCAGGTAACTAGCTTAACCTCATCATTTAGGAGCATCTGTTGAAAATCGCGTAAAAGAAGTCAATGGTGGTTAGGCTGGCTTTGGACTACTCTGGATCCAATCAAGAAATAATCAGCGGCGGGAAAGATTTGACCAGGTCATCCAGCGCCTTGATCTGCGCGAGGAACGGTTCCAACTTATCTAATGGAAGTGCGCTAGGACCATCGCACTTGGCCTGATCCGGATTCGGGTGCGCTTCCAGGAATAGGCCAGCCAAGCCCACGCCCATGCCTGCGCGCGCAAGATCGACGATCTGCTCACGTCGGCCGCCGGAAGCAGCACCGGATGGGTCGCGATTCTGCAGGGCGTGCGTCACGTCAAAAATGATCGGCAGGTCATTGCACATGCGCTTCATCACGCCAAAGCCAAGCATGTCTACAACCAAGTTGTCGTAGCCCATGCAAGTACCGCGATCGCAGAGAATTAACTGGTCGTTACCAGCCTCCTTGAATTTGTGCACGATGTTTTGCATTTGCGATGGGCTAAGGAACTGGGGCTTCTTGATATTGACAGGTTTGCCAGTCTTGGCCAGCGCGACCACAAGGTCGGTTTGCCGCGCAAGGAAGGCAGGAAGCTGCAGCACATCAACCACTTCAGCAACCGGAGCAGCTTGATAAATTTCGTGAACGTCGGTGATGATCGGGACGCCGAACTCAGCTTTCACCTTTTCAAAGATGCGCAATCCTTCTTCCATGCCTGGGCCGCGGAAGGAATGGATGGAAGAGCGATTGGCTTTGTCAAAGCTGGCCTTGAAAACATACGGGATGCCCAGCTTCTCTGTAACGCGTACGTATTCCGCGCATGCTTTCAGGGCAAGGTCTTCGGACTCAAGGACGTTGATTCCACCGAACAGGACAAAAGGAACCAAGTTCGAGCATTCGATTGTGGGGGTGATTCTGATCATTTTTTACTCAATATGTCCATGGGGAGGGGCCCATAGGGAGTGGCGAGGGGGTAAGCAGCATTCCCTCGCTACGCGTGGTTGATCCGATTCTACAATTTTTTGCCAGGTTGATCAGGGTTTACTGAGATGGGCGGATCAGGGCAGCTCTGAGCGTAATACATCTGATTTAGGGTGTTTCTCCACCAGAAGAAACGGGCTTTTCCTCGCCCTTAAAAGCTAATCATTCGAGCTTTTCCCTTTCCCACGCGTGCTCAATGCCTATAATGGCGCCGAATCTGAACCTGGCAATGACTGCTGGGTTCAAGCATCACCCAGCATCAAGGATCTCCCTGCAATGGCGTTTTACCGTACACCCCACGATGTCACTGCTTTGCCAACCTGGAAGGCGCTTCAGCAACACCGCGATGCCATGCAAGGCTTCAGTATGCGTGAAGCCTTTAGCAACGATGTCGATCGTTTCGACCGATTCTCCCTGAGTAGCTGCGGCCTGTTCCTGGATTATTCGAAAAACCTGATCACCGACCAGACTCGTGACTTGTTGGTGAACTTGGCCAGCGAGGTGGGCCTTCAGGGTGCGATCCGGTCGATGCTCGGCGGTGAGGTCATCAACGCTACCGAAGGTCGTCCGGTGCTTCACACGGCATTGCGCCGGCCGGTGGCTGACAAGCTGTATATCAACGGGGTGGACATCATTCCTGAGGTGCACAAGGTACTTAACAAGATTACCGATTTGGTCGGTCGTATCCACAATGGTCTGTGGCGCGGCTACACCGAAAAACCGATTACTGACGTGGTCAATATCGGAATTGGCGGTTCGTTCCTTGGCCCTGAGCTGGTTTCCGAAGCGTTGCTGCCCTATGCCCAACGTGGCGTGCGCTGCCACTATCTCGCAAATATCGACGGTAGCGAGTTCCATGAGCTGTCTGCCAATCTGCGCGCTGAAACCACGTTGTTTATCGTTTCGTCGAAGTCGTTCAACACCCTTGAAACCCTGAAGAACGCTACCGCAGCGCGTACGTGGTACTTGGCGCAGGGTGGTACGGAGGCTGAACTTTATCGTCATTTCATCGCCGTCTCGAGCAATAAGTCTGCTGCATTAGCTTTCGGTATTCGAGAGGAAAACATCTTCCCAATGTGGGATTGGGTGGGTGGACGTTATTCGCTGTGGTCGGCAATCGGCCTGCCGATTGCCCTGGCGATCGGTACTGCAAATTTCAAGGAACTGTTATCTGGTGCGCATGCCATGGACCAGCATTTCCAGTCCGCGCCTTTCAGTGAAAACATGCCCGTGTTGCTGGCTTTGCTGGGCGTGTGGTACGGCAACTTCTGGGGGGCGCATAGCCACGCGATCCTGCCGTATGATCACTACCTGCGCAACATCACCAAACACTTACAGCAGTTGGATATGGAGTCCAATGGTAAGAGTATTTTGCAGGATGGCACACCCGTCAAAACTGAGACCGGGCCGGTAATCTGGGGCGGTGTTGGCTGCAACGGGCAACACGCCTACCACCAACTTTTGCATCAAGGCACTCAGCTGATTCCAGCTGACTTCATCGTACCAGTAGTGAGCTTCAATCCCGTAGCGGACCATCACCAGTGGCTGTACGCCAACTGCCTTTCGCAGAGCCAGGCGTTGATGCTGGGCAAAACGCGTGATGAGGTCGAAGCTGAACTGCGTGGCCAAGGCTTGAGCGAAACAGATATCGAAAGGTTGGCACCACACAAGGTAATTCCAGGCAACCGCCCGAGTAATACCTTGGTGGTCGAGCGCATCAGCCCACGACGTTTGGGTGCCTTGGTAGCCATGTACGAACACAAAGTCTTCGTTCAAAGCGTTATCTGGGGCATCAACGCGTTTGACCAATGGGGCGTGGAACTCGGCAAGGAGTTAGGTGAGGGGGTCTATCAGCGCTTGAACGGGAGCGTTGAAGAGAATGCTGAAGATGGGTCCACGCAGGGACTGATCAACCACTTCCGCAGTCGGCACCGGGGTTGATTCTTCCTAGCGCCAAGAGTCTTTAACGGGTGTAGGTAGGCGTAAGCTTGAAGCCGAACAGAGTTTTTATCGTTTAAATGCTATCGTAAGTCATTCAAATGTATAGCCTCTGCCATGGTGACGCTCGCTTTTTGAAGCGCTATGAGTAATCGAGGCGTGCCAATTACGGCGCGTCTCCCTTAACGTGAAACGATGAAAATCCTTAACCTCAAGAAGTTGTTTATGCCTGATATTTCAGCAGACACAGCCAGCCTTATCCATGCCATAGCCTCTGCCACTGCGGTAATCGCTGCGCTGATCGCCGCCAGTGCGATGATCATTGCCCATATGACCTCGGATGTAAAAAGCCAGCAAACCGAAGTGCCCGTTTCGCGGGGGGCGCAGGTGGTTACTGTTGTCCAGGAGTCGGACGTGCAGGCCAGGCTGGAGATCGAGCAGCTCATGGAGCAGAACGATGCGCTCAGGGCCGAACTTGAGCGCGAGCGGGCCGGGCGGTTGAAGCTGGAGGCCAGCCTGAAGCCCAGAGCGCTGACGCCGCAGGCGCATGATGCGTTCAAGGCATTGGCGGGCGAGCTGAAGGCTAAGACGCTGGCGCCGGTGGTGTTGCTGAATATCCACAAAGATGACAAGGAAGCTGTGCGCTTTGCCAAGGAAATTGCCGTTGCGCTGACCAAGGCGGGTGTGCAGGTTCAGATCAAGCAATTGGCTCTGCAGAAGCACAATACCGGTACCCAGGTGGTCGTTTATGCCGGGGTGGGCGGTGACGAGCTTGAGCAGGCATTCAAGACCGCTGATTTTGCCTCGGATATCAAACGCTCGGGGCAGAGCCCGCGGGTGAAGGTGGATGATGGGGATGCAATTGCCATTTCGGCGTTTATCAGTGTTTATCCGCGCAGTGAGATTTGAGCGGCGGGTGGGGGCTGTGATCCTGTAGGCATGGGGTGGATGGCACCGGCGGTGCCGGTGTTCGCGGGCGCGCCCGCTCCCACAGTGTGGGGGCTTGGCCAATGCAGTGGTTTGCCCTCGTCACGACTGGCCTGATAAAGCCCATTTCTTCGACTGCAAGCGAGGCGTAGCCTCGCCTGGTCTCGCGTCATTCCCTTCAGTGGTGCCTGTTTTTCGCAATCTCGATGTCGTTCATCAGGGCTTTTGCGGTGGCCAGCAGGTAATCCGCTGCGCCCAGCATCTTGTGGTCGTCTTCCATGTCACCTTCGCGTACCAAGTGCTTGCAGTAGCCCAGCAGGACGGAGACGTGTTCATAGGCGTCATCGACGGGGATGCCGGGTTGGACGCGCAGCAGGTCCAGGGTGGGGTTGCCGGCTTCGAGGAAGGTTTCGATGCCTGCGGTGAGGAGGGGGGATTGGTTGTTGTTTTTCATGGTAGTTGCTCCTGATAGGTGGAACTGCCACGCAGATCTTTCTCACGGACCAGGGCGGCAGTCGTACACGGGGTGAGAAACCGAGGGAGCTACAAAGCTCGGCCAGACCGAAGTCTGCCCGCGTACGACTGCCATGACAGGCAAGTCAGGTAGCTCGCATCAGGTTCTCACACCCGGTCACCAACATGGCGACCCGGTGACGTTATCCCTGAGACATTTCCCCGACAATTCAGCTGCTTCTGACTGGCACGTAGGATAGTTCGCTTGGTTGTCCGAGCTGAAGAGGTGGGGCGGGGTTTCAGGAAAGTCTGACGTGCGGAATGTGCATTCCAAGGCAAATCTCTTCGCGGTGATTGTTGACTGTTGTTGGGGGGGCACGCGGAAGGGGGGCTGCTGGCCAGTTTTTACTGGGTGTTCAGCGGGGCTGCGGATATCGTATTCGCGGGTGAACCCGCTCCTACGTCGAGCGGGGGTGGGCTCAGGTCGGGGTGGGGGCGCTGGCCAGTTTTTACTGGGGGGTTAGCGGGGCTGCGGATATCGTATTCGCGGGTGAACCCGCTCCTACGCCGAGCGGGGGTGGGCTTAGGTCGGGGTGGGGCTGGTGGCCAGTTTTTACTGGGGGGGCAGGGGGGGCGCGGCTGTCGTATTCGCGGGTGAACCCGCTCCTACATTGAGCGGTGGGGGGTGGTCCAGGTGGCCAGGGCTTCGCGTATGCGCGCGCAGGCTTTGCCATCGCCATAGGGGTTATGGGCGAAGCTCATTTCGCGGTACGCCGCCTCATCGGTCAGCAAGGTACTCAACGCCCGCACAATCGATGCCACTTCGGTGCCCACCAGCTTGACCGTACCTGCCGCCACGGCTTCTGGGCGCTCGGTTGTATCGCGCATCACCAGCACCGGTTTGCCCAGGGCCGGTGCTTCCTCCTGAATGCCACCCGAGTCGGTCAGAATCACATAGGCCCGGGTCATGAGGTAAACGAACGGCAGGTAATCCAGCGGTTCGACAAGGTGGATGTTGCTTATATCCCCCAACAGCCGGTTGACCGGCTCGCGCACGTTGGGGTTGAGGTGCACCGGGTACACCACGTCCAACTCGGGGAATTGCCGCGCAATCTGCACCAGGGCCTGGCAGATGCGCTCGAAGCCGCCACCAAAGTTCTCGCGCCGGTGGCCGGTGACCAGCAACAGCCGGCGCTCGGCTGCCAGGTAGCTGAAGTGGCTGGCGAAACGGGCCTTCAGCGCGGGGCTTTGCAGCTTTTGCTCCACCTCCAGCAAGGCGTCGATCACGGTGTTGCCGGTGGTGAAGATGTGCGCCGGGGCGGTGCCTTCGCGCAACAGGTTGTCGCGCGAGGTGGCGGTGGGCGCGAAGTGCAGCGCGGCAAGGGCCCCGGTCAGGCGCCGGTTGCCTTCTTCGGGCCAGGGTGAATACAGGTTGTTGGTGCGCAGGCCGGCTTCTACATGGGCAATGGGGATTTGCTGGTAGTAAGCCGCCAGGCTGGTGGCAAAGGTGGTGGCAGTGTCGCCGTGCACCAGCACCACGTCGGGCTTGAACGCAGCCAGCACCGGTCGGATGCCTTGCAAGATGGCAGTGGTCACACCGGTCAGGTCCTGGCCGGCTTTCATGATGTTCAAGTCGTAATCGGGGCTGATGCCGAATAGCTCCAGCACCTGGTCGAGCATTTGCCGGTGCTGGCCGGTGACGCACACGCGGGCTTCGAAGCGGCTGTCCTGGGCCAGTTGCAGGGCTAACGGGGCCATCTTGATGGCTTCTGGGCGGGTACCGAAAACAGTCAGGGTCTTGAGGGGCACGGCAGTGATCCTCTTGCTCGGGTCCTTGAAGCAGGCCGGTTTCCATTGCTCAAGAATCTAGCAGGCGGGCAATGGCGTGCCAGTTTGCCGGGGGGAGGCTTACCGACTGGGGAAGGGCGGTTTACCGGGCGGGCCTTGTTCGGCGGGCGTTGTAGGAGAATGGCCGGGCAATGGTGGGCAGCGGGTATCGGACAAACGGGGATTTGGCTACAGGCACAGGGCCAGGGCCTTGTGCGTTCAGGGCCGGGCCGAGCGGGGCGGAAACGGCCACGGTTGGTGGGTGGGCGAAGTTGAGCGTTTTGCTGACCGATTCGGTAACCATTCGCCGGGGGGCTTGGGTATTGTGCGGCCGGGTTACCCGCTAGGGTTGGTTGCGCAGCCGAAGGAAAGCGGTTGCTGGAAAATGACCAACCCAAGGAGTGTTGACCATGCGCAATAACGTTCTGTCGTACCTGCTGCTGCCGCTGTTCGCCAGTCTGTCGTTCTCCCTGAGCGCCGCCCCGGCCAGCACCATGGCTGTGCCCGAACCGGTGCCAGTGGTGGCCCAGGCCCAGGCACAGCAGGCGCCAAGGCTGGACTTGAACACGGCGGATGCACTCACCCTGCAAAAGGAGCTGAACGGCATTGGCAAGGCCAAGGCGGAGGCTATCGTGGCCTACCGCGAGGCCAATGGGCCGTTTGCTTCGGTGGATGAGCTGCTGGAGATAAAGGGGATAGGCAATGCGTTGCTGGAGCGCAACCGGGACAAGGTGATGGTGGAGTAAGCGGGCAGGGGCCGGGGTGATGCCCTGGCCCGGCCTTTAGCGGTCCTGCGCGTCCTTGGCATCCGCTTCGGCATTACGCTCATGTACCTTGCGCAGTTGTTCTTCGGTCAGCGGCAGTTTCTTGGCCGTGTCGCGCAGCAGCATCAACCCGCCGACAATCGAGCCGAGGGCTATGATGAGTATCAGCCAGGCATACCAGGGCATTGTCGTTCTCCTTAGATCGGGCCGTGGGCAACGGTTACATGAATTTTGAGCAATTGCCCGTTCCGTTGGTTCAATTATAGGTGCCAGGCCTTGTTGGGCCAATTCCGTGACCTGCGGGCCCCAAAGCCTGCGCCACTTCGTTTACAATGCGCGCCGTTTTCGACTTGCCAAGAGACCCTGCCCATGTCCGCCTGCCAGACGCCCCTGATCGTCGCCCTGGATTTCCCTACCCGTGAGGCCGCCCTGAAGCTGGCTGACCAGCTTGACCCTGCGCTGTGCCGGGTGAAGGTTGGCAAGGAGCTGTTCACCAGCAGCGCTTCGGGCATTGTCGAAACCCTGTGTGACAAGGGCTTCGAAGTGTTCCTGGACCTCAAGTTCCACGACATTCCCAACACCACCGCCATGGCGGTAAAGGCTGCCGCCGAGATGGGCGTGTGGATGGTCAACGTGCATTGCTCCGGTGGCCTGCGCATGATGGCGGCCTGCCGTGAAGAACTGGCCAAGCGCAGCGGCCCGCAGCCGTTGCTGATTGGCGTGACCGTGCTGACCAGCATGGAGCGTGAAGACCTGGCCGGCATTGGCCTGGATGTCGACCCCCAGGAGCAAGTGCTGCGTTTGGCGGCGCTGGCGGAAAAAGCGGGTATGGACGGTTTGGTGTGCTCGGCGCTCGAGGCCCCGGCACTGAAGGCGGCGCACCCCTCGCTGCAATTGGTGACCCCGGGCATTCGCCCGGCGGGCAGCGCGCAGGATGACCAGCGCCGTATCCTCACCCCGCGTCAGGCACTGGATGCCGGTTCGGACTACCTGGTAATCGGCCGGCCGATCAGCCAGGCTGCAGACCCTGCGCAAGCGTTGGCAGCGGTGGTGGCGGAGATCCGTGGGTAATTAACCTGCGGCTGTCCAGCAAGGGCCTGTGCCGAACCACCGATGCCTGTGTCGAACCCCTGATGTGGCTGCACCCCCGATCCGTGTGTAGGAGCGGGTTTACCCGCGAATACGGTAGCGGCGGCAACGGTGAACGGCCGGTGGAAATTGGCCGGCAGGGCTGGCCCTTTCGCGGGTGAACCCGCTCCTACGACGGGCTGTGCCGGGCCATGGAGGTGTGTCACCGCGAATACGGGGGCGGGGGCAACGGTGGACGGCCGGTGGTAATTGGCCGGCAGGCCTGGCCCTTTCGCGGGTGAACCCGCTCCTACGACGAGCTGTGTCGAGCTATCGATGTGTGTCACCGCGAACACGGTAGCTGCGGCAACGGTGAACGGCTGGTGGAAATTGGCCGGCAGGGCTGGCCCTTTCGCGGGTGAACCCGCTCCTACGACGGGCTGTGCCGAGCCTCGATGTGTGTGTCCGGGAATGCGGGGGCGGCGGCAACGGTGGACGGCCGGTGGAAATTGGTCGGCAGGGCTGGCCCTTTCGCGGGTGAACCCGCTCCTACGACGGGCTGTGCCGAGCCATCGATGTGTGTCCCCCGCGAATACGGGGGCGGGGGCAACGGTGGACGGTTGGTGGAAATTGGTCGGCAGGGCTGGCCCTTTCGCGGGTGAACCCGCTCCTACGACGGGCTGTGCCCAGCCACCGATGTGTGTCACCGCGAACACGGTGGCGGCGGCAACGGTGGATAGCCGGTGGAAATTGGCCGGCAGGCCTGGCCCTTTCGGTCCACCGATGCCTGTGTCGAACCATTGATGTGGCTGCGCCCCCGATCCGTGTAGGAGCGGGTTTACCCGCGAATACGGTGGCGGCGGCAACGGTGGGCGGCCGGTGGAAATTGGCCGGCAGGCCCGGCCCTTTCGCGGGTGAACCCGATTACAAGGGCATGTGCCGGGCCATCGGTGCCGTGCAGGGGCGTTTAAACCTTCAACACCAACTTGCCAAAATTCTCCCCGCTGAACAGCTTCAACAAGGTCTCCGGGAAGGTTTCCAGCCCTTCCACCACATCCTCTTTGCTCTTCACCTGACCACTGGCCAACCAGCCGGCAATTTCCTGCGCGGCCTTGCCGTAGTCCTTGGTGTAATCCATCACCACAAAACCTTCCATGCGCGCGCGGTTCACCAGCAGCGACAGGTAGTTGGCCGGGCCTTTTACCGCTTCTTTGTTGTTGTACTGGCTGATCGCGCCGCAAATCACGATGCGTGCCTTGAAGTTGATGCGCGTCAGCACGGCATCGAGGATATCGCCGCCCACGTTGTCGAAGTACACGTCCACGCCTTTGGGGCATTCGCGCTTCAGGCCGGCCAGCACGTCTTCGGCCTTGTAGTCGATCACGCCGTCAAAGCCCAGCTCGTCCTTCAGGTACTGGCACTTTTCGGCACCGCCGGCAATGCCGACCACGCGGCAGCCTTTGATCTTGGCAATCTGCCCGACAATGCTGCCCACCGCACCGGCCGCGCCGGAAATGACCACGGTGTCGCCAGCCTTGGGTTGGCCGACCTCAAGCAGGGCGAAGTAGGCGGTCATGCCGGTCATGCCCAAGGCTGACAGGTAACGGGGCAGGGGGGCCAGCTTGGGGTCGATCTTGTGCAGGCCCTGGGGCTCGCCGGTGAAGTAGTCCTGCACACCGAGGGCGCCGCTCACGTGGTCGCCGGGCTGATAACCGGGGTGATTGGAGGCAATCACCTCACCGACACCCAGCGCACGCATTACCTGGCCCAGGGCCACGGGCGGGATGTAGGACTTGCCTTCGTTCATCCAGCCACGCATGGCCGGGTCCAGCGACAGGTACAGGTTGCGCACCAGTACCTGGCCTTCGCCGGGTTGTTCGGCGGGTACGGTCTCGAAGCTGAAGTCGTCACGGCGCACGGCGCCGACCGGGCGTTTGGCAAGCAGGAAGCGGCGGTTGGTCTGGGTCATGGCGGGTCCTTGTGGGCGGTGGAGGGCGTAAGGCTGTCAATCTACCTTGTTGATGAAGACGGTTCCTTAAAATCACTGACAAGCATGGTAGCCCAACCGTTGCTGTGATGATGCTGCCCGGCCGAGTGGTGGCTGACTATGCTCTGAACCCCACCCCAACCCTCACAGGAGCACGCGATGAGCATGACCTTTTCTGGCCAGGTAGCCCTGGTGACCGGCGCGGCTGCCGGCATCGGCCGGGCAACCGCCCTGGCGTTCGCCCACGAGGGCATGAAAGTGGTGGTGGCCGACCTCGACCCGGTCGGCGGCGAGGCCACCGTGGCGCAGATCCACGCGGCGGGCGGCGAAGCGCTGTTCATTGCCTGCGACGTGACCCGCGACGCCGAAGTGCGCCAGTTGCATGAGCGCCTGATTGCCGCATATGGCCGGCTGGACTACGCCTTCAACAACGCCGGGATCGAGATCGAGCAACACCGCCTGGCCGAAGGCAGCGAAGCGGAGTTCGATGCCATCATGGGCGTGAACGTGAAGGGCGTGTGGTTGTGCATGAAGTATCAGTTGCCCTTGTTGCTGGCCCAAGGCGGTGGGGCCATCGTCAATACCGCGTCGGTGGCGGGGCTTGGGGCAGCGCCGAAGATGAGCATCTACAGCGCCAGCAAGCATGCGGTCATCGGCCTGACCAAGTCGGCGGCCATCGAGTACGCCAAGAAGGGCATCCGCGTGAACGCCGTGTGCCCGGCCGTGATCGACACCGACATGTTCCGCCGCGCCTACCAGGCCGACCCGCGCAAGGCCGAGTTCGCCGCAGCCATGCACCCGGTAGGGCGCATTGGCAAGGTCGAGGAAATCGCCAGCGCCGTGCTGTACCTGTGCAGTGACGGCGCGGCGTTTACCACCGGGCATTGCCTGACGGTGGATGGTGGGGCTACGGCGATCTGAGTGGATGCCGTGCGGGCTGCTTCGTGGGCAAGCCCGCCCCTGACAAATGCGGCCACCAGGCCAAACCCTACGATGTCGCGCATGGACAGGAGGGTCGTGCCCAGGCCGTTCTGAGCAAGCCGGGCAGCCAGCCGGTCACCCGGCTAAAAGCTGACGCCTATTTTCAGGCCATACTCGTCACGGGTTTGTTCGTCCGAGTCGGTCATCAGGAACTGCCCGTCCAGTTCATAGTTGTAGCGGCTGAAGTAAAGCGAAGCGTATACCGGCACAGTACCGTGTTGGTTGAACAGCACGCTAAGTTCGGCAAAGGGGTTGGTGGTATCTTTCAAATCAACCTCTTCGTTGCTGATGCCATGTATTTTCAATTGCGAATCGCCATTGATAACCTGGCGTATGCCCGCTTCGAAACGCAAGGTGGCATTATTGAAGCGGTAATTGTACCCCGCCGCCAGTTTGGCGAACGGCGTGCGGTTGGTAAGGTCGATATCATGGCGGCTGGTATTGGGTTCCAACCGGTTCCATTTGTAACCGGCGCCCAGCAGCAGGTCGACTGAATGCCGTTCGGCCAGCGCCAACCGCCAACCCAGGTCCAGGTCGGCCTGGCCGTCCTTGAGCTTCTGGTCATGCTGTTTCGAGTACATGCCACTGGCCTCGGCCTGGTAGACAAGGCCTTGCCTGGCCGTCATCTTGTTGCCGAAGTTGATGAATAAGCCACCTTCGGGCATATCTTCGGTTTCATTATTACGGCCGTTGAGTTCCAGTTGGGTGTAGCTCCCTTGTAGGCCAAGGGTGAACAACGGGGCGGTGGAAGTTTCGGCATAGCCAACGGTTGGCACAGTAAACAGCAGCAACGGGGTGACCACAGCAGTAAATATGGCTGTTTTCATTGCAAACTCCAGGGTGCACTGCAGGTCCGGAGAACGGGCCAGTTACCGATCACGATAGCGACGTTTTTATTGTGTGCAGGGGTGTTTAAAAAAATTTCAATACCCCACTTTTGGCGCAAATTTAATGGCGTCAATAGTGTTCGATAAAGTGTGGATTGGAATAAATGAATGTTTCACTTGCGTCGATTTAATATGGGCAGGTGCCGTCGCAGGTTGAGGGACGGGCTATCATTGATGGCCTAGTGATATCTTTTACAGCTGGCACTGAAAGCGACCCTTTTGCAGCCAAAAACGACAAGACATAGCTATTTGACACTATTCTGACGCCAGGCCCTTGTTCATTGGCAGATAACGTTGCCACCCTTAGCCTTCGGGATAACCTCACTGGCTGAAAGGGGATCGGTGATGGGCACGAGCAAGCACGGTGTGCTGGCCAACCTGGGCATGGCCCGCAAACTTGGCCTGGGCTTTGCCTTGGTGCTGCTGCTGACGCTGGCGGTGGCGGCCATCGGCGTCGTGGCGTTGCAAAGCGTTGGCCAGCGCTTCGACAGCTTGCGTCAGCTGGCCCAGTTCAATACCGACTTGCTGCGCTTGCGCGAGCATGAGCAGGCGTTTGCCCTGCGCTCCGACATGCAGCAGGCCGACGCTTTGCGTGGCGGCCTGCAGGGTTTGGTCGAACGCGCCCGGGGCCTGCCGGCGCTGGCGGCGGCGCAAACCGATCTTGCCGCCTATGGCCAGGCATTCGAAGCCTTTGTCGAGGCCGTGCAAGCCAAGGAGCTGGCGCTGGACATGGCCAGCTGGTCGGTTTCCAACGTGTCCAACAACCTTGATGTGCTGCAGGCCGGCCTGGCCGATGACGGCGTGTACACCCTCAAGCAGTCCCAGGGCCAGCAGGGTGGCGAGTTTCTTGAGCAAGCCGCGCAGGTGGCCCAGGTGTCGCGGCTGATGCTGCAGGCCATGGACGAAGCACGGGTACGCCTGGAAAAAAGCCGCAAGGGCGAGGAGGGTGTGAGCCAGGAGCGTATTGCCCAGACGGTGGAGGCCGCTGGCCTGGTCAGCCAGTTGCAAGGCGCGGTTGGCGATGCCGGTTACCAGAGTGTGTTGGGCGAAGTGGCGGGGCACATTGGCAGTTTCTCGGAAAAACTCAACGAATACACCGACCAGCTGGCCCGCGAGCAGGGGCTTAAGGCGCAGTTGCAAGCCAGCGCCGAGCGGGTTACCGGGCGTGTCGACCAAGCCTATCTTGGGCAGGAGCAGGCCCTGCAAGGCGAGCTGCAGCGCAATGCCATCGCCATCGGCCTGGCCACGGCGCTGGCGTTGCTTGTCGGCGTGTTGGCGGCCTGGCTGATTACCCGCGCTGTGGTCGGCCCGTTGAAGCATGTGATCGCCCGCGCCCAGCGCATTGCGGCGGGTGAACTGGGCTTCGACGCCCAGGCGCCGCGCCGGGATGAGGTGGGGCAACTGATGCAGGCCATGCAGCAGATGGCGGCGGGGCTCTCGGGCATTGTCAGTGGCTTGCAGCAGGGTATCGAACAATTGGCCGGCAGCGCCCAGGCGTTGTCGACGGTGACTGAGCAGACCAACCGCGAGGTGGGCAGCCAGAAGGAGGAAACCGAACAGGTGGCGACCGCCATGCAGCAGATGACTGCCACCGTGCACGATGTGGCGCGCAATGCCGAGGAGGCGGCGCAGGCGGCCCAGGCCGCGGACGAGAAGGTCGACACCGGCCAGCAGGTGGTGCGCCAGAGCATGCAGCGCATCGAGCAGCTGGCGTCGGCGGCAGAAGCTGCCAGCGCCGGCATCGACAGCCTCAGTGCCGAAATCCACACCATCGGTGACGTGCTGGAAGTGATCAAGAGCGTGGCCGAGCAAACCAACCTGCTGGCGCTGAATGCCGCCATCGAGGCTGCCCGCGCCGGCGAGCAGGGGCGCGGCTTTGCCGTGGTGGCCGATGAAGTGCGCGCGCTGGCGCGGCGTACCCGGCAATCCACCGAACAGATCGAGACCTTGGTGGCCAGCCTGCGCGGCAATGCCCAACAGTCGGTGGCGCAGATCCGCGGCAGTACCGAGCTGGTGCGGCTGGCCGTGGCCGATGCACTGCAGACCGAAAGTGCGCTGGGCAGCATTGCCGCAGCGGTGTCATTGATTCAGCAGATGAACCAGCAGATTGCCGCAGCCGCCGAGCAGCAGAGTTCGGTGGCGGAAGAGATCAGCCGCAGTGTCACGCAGATTCGCGGCAGTGCGGACCAGGCGGCATTGGCGATGCAGGACAATGCCCGGTCCAGTGTCGAGCTGGCGCAGCTGGGCACTGATTTGAAGGGCATGGTGGGGCATTTCAGGTTGTAATCTCGTTGTCTGTGCCGGCCCATTCGCGGGTTTTGTGATTTCCCGTCGTAGGAGCGGGTTTGCCCGCGAAGAGGCCACCACAGGCAACAAATACCCTCACCCCCTACGCGGGTTAAGAATCACCAAAGCCAACACCCCCGCCACAATCCCCCAGAACGCCGAACCAATCGAGAACAAGGTCAGCCCCGAAGCGGTCACCATAAAGGTGATCACTGCTGCCTCCCGCTCGCGCGCCTCGTTCATGGCCACGGTCAAACCGTTCATGATCGAACCAAACAGCGCCAGTGCCGCAATCGACAGCACCAGTTCTTTCGGCAATGCCGCGAACAGTGCCGCCAAGGTGGCCCCGAATACCCCGGCAATGCCGTAGAAAATCCCGCACCACACCGCCGCGGTGTAGCGTTTGCCCGGGTCTTCATGGGCATGCGGCCCGGTGCAGATCGCCGCGCTGATCGCCGCCAGGTTGACCCCGTGCGAGCCGAACGGCGCCAGCAGCAGCGAGGCAAAGCCAGTGGCCGAAATCAGCGGCGAGGCCGGTACCTGGTAGCCGTCGGCACGCAGGACGGCCACGCCGGGCATGTTCTGTGAGGTCATGGCCACCACGAACAGCGGAATGCCGATGCTGATGGTTGCCGCCAGCGAGAAGCTTGGGGTGGTCCACACCGGCTTGGCCACTTCCAGGTGGAAGCCGCTGAAGTCCAGCAGGCCCAACGCGCCGGACAATGCCGTGCCCACCAGCAGCGCGGCCAGCACGCAATAACGCGGCGACAGGCGCTTGACCAGCAGATAGCTGAAGAACATGCCCAGCACCAGCAGCGTGCGGTGCTGCGCTGCCACGAAGATTTCGCTGCCGATCTTGAACAGGATGCCCGCCAGCAGTGCCGAGGCCAGCGAGGCCGGGATGCGTTTGACCAGGCGCTCGAAGCTGCCGGTCAGGCCGCACACCAGCACTAGCAAGGCGCAGGTGATGTAGGCGCCAATGGCTTCGCCATAGCTGACCCCACCCAGGCTGGTGATCAGCAGCGCCGCGCCGGGGGTGGACCAGGCGACGGTGATCGGTGTGCGGTAGCGTAGCGACAGGCCGATGCTGCATACCGCCATGCCGATCGACAGCGCCCAGATCCAGGACGAGATCTGCGCGGTGGTCAGCCCGGCCGCCTGGCCGGCCTGGAACATCAGCACCAGCGAACTGGTATAGCCGGTGAGCATGGCAATGAAGCCGGCGACCACCGCCGAGGGGGAGGTGTCTGCCAGGGGCCGCAGGCGTGCGGAAGTGGCATCGGTCATGAACAAAATCCTTGTAAAGGTGTAAGCAGTTTTTTCAGACTACAGCGAGCAAGGTTGATCCTTGCCATACAGCGGCCATTGCTTTTAGCCGTACAGTCGCCAAATATTGGGCGCAATTGCGAAACTGCTTTGCAGGGAGGGTCGATGTACAAGGTTTATGGCGACTACCAGTCGGGTAACTGTTACAAGGTCAAGCTCATGTTGAGCCTGCTGGGCCGGCCGTATGAATGGCACCCGGTGGACATTCTCAAGGGTGAGACCGAAACGCCCGAGTTTCTGGCGATGAACCCTAACGGCAAGGTACCGGTGCTGGAACTGGAAGACGGTAGCTACCTGTGGGAGTCCAACGCCATTCTCAACTACCTGGCCGATGGCAGCGAGTTCCTGCCCAGCGAGCCGCGCCTACGTACCCAGGTGCTGCAGTGGCAGTTTTTCGAGCAGTACAGCCATGAGCCTTACATTGCCGTGGCGCGGTTCATCCAGTTCTACCTGGGGCTGCCGGACGAGCGCCTGGACGAGTACCGCAAGTTGCACAAGGGCGGTTACAAGGCGCTGAAGGTGATGGAGCGACAGTTGCAGATGACGCCTTACCTGGTGGGTGAGCAGTACTCGATTGCCGATGTGGCGTTGTATGCCTACACCCATGTGGCGCAGCAGGGCGGGTTCGACCTGGCAGAGTATCCGGCGGTAAGGGCCTGGCTTGAGCGGGTCAGCAGCCACCCGCGGCATGTGCCGATGGTGGGCTGAAAACCGACCTGTTTTCCAGGCTTGTGGGAGCGGGCGTGCCCGCGAACACGGGCGCAGCCCGTGCCAACCACCGCGGTGCCTGCTTCGCGGGCTCGCCCGCTCCCACAAGGGATCTGCAGCGTCAGTCAGATGGCAGCAAATCGCTTATTCCGGCGGTTAGGGTCTGGCTTGAGCGGGTCAGCAGCCACCCGCGGCATGTGCCGATGGTGGGTTGAAAACCGACCTGTTCTCCAGGCTTGTGGGAGCGGGCGTGCCCGCGAACACGGGCGCAGCCCGTGCCAACCACCGCGGTGCCTGCTTCGCGGGCTCGCCCACTCCCACAAGGGATCTGCAGCGTCAGTCAGATGGCGGCAAACCGCTCATCCAGGTAAGCGATGATTGCCTTGGACTCATACATCCAGGTCACCTTGCCGGCTTCTTCAATGCGCAGGCATGGCACTTTCACCCGGCCGCCACCTTCTTGCAGGGCCTGGCGGTGCACCGGGTCGTTCTTGGCGTCGCGCAGCGCCACCGGCACGTTCAACCTGTGCAGGGTGCGGCGGGTTTTGACGCAGAACGGGCAGGCGTGGAACTGGTACAGCGCCAGCCCCTTGGCCGCTTGCTCGATGCGGGCCTGGGCGGCGGCGTCGCGTTTGCGCTTGGCCGGGCGGCTGATCCAGTCACCGAAGACGATGAGCTGGCCGAGGCCAACCCGCAGGGCTTTGACGATCATGGGCAACTCCTGAAATGCAAAAGCCGACCTTGAAGGGTCGGCTCGGGGTCAGCAACCAATCACTTGATCAGGCTGAGGAACTCGCTACGGGTGGCGGCGTTGTCGCGGAACTCACCCAGCATCACCGAGGTGATCATGGTCGAATTCTGCTTCTCGACACCGCGCATCATCATGCACATGTGCTTGGCTTCGACCACCACGGCTACACCCGCGGCACCGGTTACCTGCTGCACGGCTTCGGCGATCTGGCGGCTGAGGTTTTCCTGGATCTGCAGGCGGCGGGCGTACATGTCGACGATACGTGCCACCTTGGACAGGCCCAGTACCTTGCCCTTCGGCAGGTAGGCAACGTGTGCCTTGCCAATGAACGGCAGCATGTGGTGTTCGCACATCGAATACAGCTCGATGTCCCGGACCAGCACCATTTCGCTGTTGTCAGAGCTGAACAAAGCGTTGTTGGTGACTTCTTCCAGTGTTTGCTCATAACCGCGGCAAAGGTACTTCATCGCCTTTGCAGCCCGCTTGGGCGTGTCGAGCAGGCCCTCACGGGAGACGTCCTCGCCAATCTGGCTGAGGATCTCGGTGTAGTTCTGTTCCAGGGACATGGATCTACCTGTGGGAAAAAATCGCAAAAACGAAGGGTACGGCGGTGAGGGCGGCGCTGCAAGCGCGGCGTTACTCGTCGCGGCCTTCGAGCATGGTTCGCTTCAGCATCACATACACCGCGCCGGTGCCGCCGTGGCGGGCACTGCACGAGGCAAAACCGAGCACTTGCGGGTGCTGGCGTAGCCAGGTGTTGACGTGGCTTTTGATCATCGGGCGCTTGCCGTCCAGGCGCGCGGCCTTGCCGTGGGTCACCCGCACGCAGCGCACCTCCAGTCTGGTGGCTTCGGCGATGAAGTCCCACAAGGTTTCGCGGGCCTTTTCCACCGTCATGCCGTGCAGGTCGAGGCTGCCCTCGAACGGAATCTGCCCCAGCTTCAGCTTGCGCAGCTGGCCTTCCTGCACGCCATCGCGGCGCCACATCAGCTCGTCTTCGGCGCCTACGTCGATGACGAACTGGTCGGACATGCCATCGATGACCAAAGCCTTGTCACTGCGCACGGTCGCCGCCTGGCGCAGGCCGGCCAGCTTCTGGCGGTCGGCCTTGGGCTTGCCGACGTCGGCACGGTCGTGGCGGATCGGCTTTACGCCGCGCACTTCGGCCTTGAACAGGGAAAAATCGTCGTCTTGCATGATGCCTCCACGTAGGCGGCGTAGTTTACGCGACTGTGGGGCCGTGTGCAGCCTGTGCGGGCCTCTTCGCGGGTGAACCCGCTCCTACGGGGATTGCACATGGCTTCAGGCCGATGCGATCGGGGTGGGCCTTGTGTCGCGAAAGGGGTGCGCAGCGCCCCCGAGGATTTCAGCTTCACTGCATGAGTTGCCGGGGCAGCCTGTGCGGGCCTCTTCGCGGGTGAACCCGCTCCTACCGGGATGTCACAGAGCCTGAAGGCGGCGGGGTACCTGTAGGAGCGGGTTTACCCGCGAAGAGGCCCGCACAGGTTACGCAAAACCATCAATCGTGCTTCTTCATCAGGTGCGGCGACAGGTTAAGCTCCCGCCCGCGGCGCAAGCGGATACGGCTGCGCCGCCAGAAGCGCACACCCAGCCATAGCAATACCAGGCCCGCCACGGTCAGGGTGCCGGACAACGGTTTGTTGGCATTCAGTTCCTGCAGGGCAGGGTAGTTGCCCAGCAGCCCGGCGACGCCGGCCATGGCCAGCAATACGCCCAGCGTCGCCAGCAGGGCCGACAGGCCGGCCGCCAGGCGGGCGCCCCAGTTACGCGGTTCGCGCGGGCGCAGGCGCTTGGCGTCGAAACTGCCTTTAAGCTTCATTCCGCTCTCCTCGGTGGATATCCGGAATTCGACCTGCTGCTGCCCATCGGGTTCCGCCCGGCTGCCGGGCGGTCCTGCAAGCCGCTCAGATCAGGCTCGCGGTGGGTGCGACGCAAGCGAAGTTGTCAGCCATCACGGCCATTTCGCACTGGTGAATCTGCGCGGCCGGAATGACGCCGTCCTTGAATGCCAGGTCGCGGGTGGCCGACGCGTCTTCTACCAGGGTGCACCGATAACCATAGTCCTTGGCGCGGCGAACGGTGGTGCTGACGCTGGAATGGCTCATGAAACCACAGACGATCAGGTCCAGGTGGCCCAGCTCCTGCAAAGTTTCGTGCAGCTTGGTGTTCTTGAACGCGTTGGGCATGCGTTTTTCGATGACGATTTCACCTTCCAGCGGCTCCAGCCCCGGAATGAACTGGCCAGCCGGCCCCTGGGGGTCGAAGCGGCCACCAACAGTGCCCAGGTGGCGAACATGGATGATCGGACGGCCGCTTTTACGGGCGGCGTCGAGCAACCTGGCGATGTTGGCCACGGCCTCGTCCATGCCCGACAGCTTCAGGGGACCACTGAGGTACTCCTTTTGTGCATCGATGATGATCAGGCTGGCGTGGCTCAGCTTGGCCGGCGGATAGTCGCGGCCAGTGAGGCGAAACATCGTGGTTGGAACGGACATCAAGGGCTCCTTGGATAGGGCTTTTGTATACCTATTCTCCCCTGCCTTGGCGCCAATGGGAATGGTTGACAACGCAAGCGGCGTGGTTACTGGCCTGTGGCTAGCCTTTGGGCAAGGCAAAGGAACAAATGTGCGGGTGGGGCTGTTAGACTTTTGTCCGGTCTGAAAATAGGAGTACCCCGTGATCACATCTCGTCTGCGCACGCTGCGCGACTACATCCGCTGGGCGGTCAGCCGCTTCCACGAGCATGACCTGTTCTTCGGTCACGGTGCCGACAACGCCTGGGACGAAGCCCGCCTGCTGGTGCTGGGTGCGGTGCACCTGCCATGGGAGGTGGCCGACAGCTACCTGGACTGCATGCTCGAGGACGATGAGCGGGTACGCCTTCAGCACCTGCTCAAACGCCGTATCGAAGAACGTGTACCGGCCGCCTACCTGCTGGGCGAGGCCTGGTTCTGCGGCATGTCGTTCATCGTCGACGAGCGGGTGCTGGTACCGCGTTCGCCCATTGGTGAGCTGATCGAAAAACGTTTCGAGCCGTGGCTGGCCAGCGAGCCGGCGCGCATTCTGGACCTGTGCACGGGGTCGGGTTGCATCGGCATCGTCGCCGCCGACGTGTTCCCCGAGGCCGAGGTGGTGTTGGCCGACCTGTCGTTCCAGGCCCTTGAAGTGGCCAACCAGAACATCGAGCGCCATGGCCTGGACGGGCGCGTGTACACTGTGCAGGGCGATGGCTTTGGCGGTTTGCCGGGGCAGCGTTTCGACCTGATCCTGTCCAACCCGCCGTATGTCGATGCCGAAGACTTCGACGACATGCCGGCCGAGTACCACCATGAGCCCGAGCTGGGCCTGGCCTGCGGCAGCGACGGCCTGGACCTGGTACGGCGGATGCTGGCCGAAGCGGCTGACCACCTGACCGAGAAGGGATTGCTGATTGTCGAAGTGGGCAACAGCCAGGTGCATGTCGAGGCGTTGTACCCCGAGGTGGACTTTGCCTGGCTGGAATTCGAGCGTGGCGGGCATGGGGTGTTCATGCTCACCGCTGAGCAGTGCCGCCAGCATCAGGAATTGTTCAAGGCCCGCGTTTAGGCTGTTTGGGGCTGCTATGCAGCCCATCGCGACACAAGCGTTATCCGTGTGGGTTTACCCGCGAAGAATACACCGCGGTGGATGGCACGGGCTTCGCCCGTGTTCGCGGGCAAGCCCGCTCCCACACGAATCGTGCCAACTTTTAGAAATTGAGCAAGACACAAGCGGCCTTGTGTCGCGAAGCGGCCCCAGTCTCCACCAGCTGATGCGGTCTTAGCGGGTAGCAATCCAGATCAACAGCCCTGCCTGGAACACGGCAAACGCCACCAGGCAGGTAATGGTGAAACGCAATCCGCCGTCTTCGCGCTGGTATTTGGCCACGCGCTCATCCCGCTCGCGCAGTTGCCCTTCCTTTTCCTGCAGTTGCTGGTCAGCCTGCTGCAGCAGGTTGGCGGCATCCAGAATCTCCACCCGCTGCAGGCGCTCGCTGCTCCAGGCGGCCTTCAGCTGGCCCACTGTCATATCCGCGATACGGCCCTTCAGGTGCTGGCTGTCCTCGTACTGCACCTCGATACCCACCCCGCGCAAGCACTGGTCTCGGCGCAGGCGTGAGTCCTCGTTCAGGGCGTCCTTGCTCGGCAGCGCCATGCCTTCCACCCGGTAGTGCGACCACTTGCGCTGCAACCACTGAGCGGCCTGGGCCAGCATGAAACGGCCGATGCCACGGTTCACCGGTTCCAGTTGCAGGCCATGTTCATTGCCAATGCGCACCAGGCGCTCGGCATGGTCGACGCGGATGTCCAGGCGGTTCTGCTCTTTGTGCACTTTCTGCCCAGGCAACTGGATTTCCATGCGCAGCAGGCTGTGTGCCTTGTCATGGCGCTCGGCATAGCCGAACTGCACAAAACGCAGCGGCCGCGCGCCGGTGCTGCGGTCGGTCGGCAGTGCTGCCAGGCGTAGCAGCTGGAAATGTTCGGCGGTCAGCTCGGCCCAGGGCAGGGCGGGGATTTCCTGGGGTTCTTCGGCCGGCTCGACGGCGGTGGGGGAGGTGGTCATCAGGGCTTGTCCTCAGCTATGCCTGCTGTATCGGCAGGCATGGCTGAGACCTGAGCCTGTTTGACCTACGCCGAAGGCAAATGCTGGATGAACGTCACAATTCGCTCGCCCAGCTCCCGCGCCAGCGGCAGCTCGGGGTTGAGGTAGCTGTCGCGCTGCTGGCTCATGCCCTTGGGGCTGATGCGCAGCATGTGGTTCATGCCATCGATCAGGACCAGTTGTGCATCTGGCTTGGCCGCTTTCAGCCGTTGGGCGTCGGCCACGTCCACCTGCACGTCGTTGCGCCCCTGCACGATCAGCGCGGGCATGGGCAGGCGGGCAAAGGCGGCTGCCGGGTTTTGCTGGAACAGCGAAATCAGGTACGGCTGCACGCTGGGGCGAAACACCTGGCGCAACGGCGCAGGTACATCCAGGCTGGTCTGCCCGGCCTGCAGGCGGTCGAGCAGGGCGCTGCCACCGGCCAGTTGCGCGGGCGGCAGGCGCTGGGCCAGTTGTTCGTGCAGCACCTCGGCCAGCGGCCGGCCGCTGCCGGCCAGGGTGATGACTGCGCTGGCGCCCGCCTGCTCGGCGGCCAGGCTGGCAATCAGTGCGCCTTCGCTGTGGCCAATCAGGATCAGCGGGCCGAAGCGCGGGTCGGCTTTGAGCTTGTGGCTCCAGGCGACCACATCGGCCACATAGCGCTCCACGCTGAGGTCACGCTCGTCAGGCGTGGCCGGCTGGCTGGCGGCCACCCCGCGTTTGTCGTAACGCACGCTGGCAATGTGTTCGTTGGCCAGCAGCAGGGCCAGGCGCTTCAGGTTGTCGACCCGGCCCGAAGCCGGGTTGTTGCCGTCGCGGTCGGTGGGGCCGGAGCCGGCGATGATCAGCACCACTGGCGGCGGGGTGGCCTGTTGCGGCAGCAGCAGGCTGCCGTGCAGCACGCCCTGGCCGGTGTCCAGGTCGATCGGGCGTTGCAGTACAGTGGGGGCGGCGGCCTGGGCCAGGCCGGTGCACAGCAGGAAGAGCAAGGCGACGAGGCGCGACATCATGCGGTACTACATGGGGAGATGTGGGTTTGACCCAATGTTCGCAGGAAGGTTCTGGGGGGCGAATTGCAGGTTCGGCCCTTTCGCGGGCACGCCCGCTCCCACAGGTATTTCACAGCATTTGGATCTGTGGTGATCCTGTGGGAGCGGGCATGCCCGCGAAGAGGCCCGCACAGGCGATCAAACCATCTGTATACTGCTGCTTTCGTCCATTTCAGGCAGAACTCGCGGAGCGTCCATGTCCGGCAATACCTACGGCAAGCTGTTCACTGTCACCACCGCTGGCGAGAGCCATGGCCCGGCGTTGGTCGCCATTGTCGATGGATGCCCTCCGGGCCTGGAAATTTCCCTCGCCGACCTGCAGCACGACCTTGACCGGCGCAAGCCCGGCACCAGCCGGCACACCACCCAGCGCCAGGAAGCCGACGAGGTGGAAATCCTTTCCGGCGTGTTCGAAGGCCGCACCACCGGCTGCTCGATCGGCCTGCTGATCCGCAACACCGATCAGAAGTCCAAGGACTACTCGGCCATCAAGGACCTGTTCCGCCCGGCCCACGCCGACTACACCTACCACCACAAGTACGGTATCCGCGACTACCGCGGCGGCGGCCGCAGCTCCGCCCGTGAAACCGCCATGCGCGTGGCCGCCGGCGCTATCGCCAAGAAGTTCCTGGCCACCCAGGGCATCACCGTGCGTGGCTACATGAGCCAGCTGGGCCCGATCGAAATCCCGTTCAAGACCTGGGAGTCGGTGGAGCAGAACGCCTTCTTCAGCCCCGATCCGGACAAAGTACCTGAGCTGGAGGCCTACATGGACCAGCTGCGCCGAGACCAGGATTCGGTGGGCGCCAAGATCACCGTGGTCGCAGAAGGCGTGATGCCCGGGCTGGGCGAGCCGATCTTCGACCGCCTGGATGCAGAGCTGGCCCATGCGCTGATGAGCATCAACGCGGTCAAGGGCGTGGAAATCGGCGCCGGTTTCGCCAGTGTGGCCCAGCGCGGCACCGAGCACCGGGACGAGCTGACCCCGGAAGGCTTCCTCAGCAACAACGCGGGCGGCATTCTGGGCGGTATTTCCTCGGGCCAGCCGATCGTTGCCCACCTGGCACTGAAGCCCACTTCCAGCATCACCACCCCGGGCCGCTCGATCGATGTCGATGGCAACCCGGTGGACGTCATCACCAAGGGCCGCCACGACCCGTGCGTGGGCATCCGTGCCACGCCGATTGCCGAGGCGATGATGGCCATCGCGTTGATGGACCACCTGCTGCGCCACCGTGCGCAGAATGCCGATGTGCAAGTGAATACCCCGGTGCTGGGCCAGCGCTGATCCAACTGCACCGGCCTCTTCGCGGGTAAACCCGCTCCTACATTGGGATATCACTGCCCTCAGGTGCAGTGACAGGGTGAAATCCGCGTAGGAGCGGGTTCACCCGCGAAGAGGCCGGCCCAGGTCCCCACAAGGCCACCCCATGCAACCCATCCCCTACTGGCGCCTGTCCAGCTTCTACCTGTTCTACTTCGCCCTGCTGGGCTCCACCGCACCGTTCCTGGCGCTGTACTTCGACCACCTGGGCTTTTCCCCGGCGCGCATCGGCGAGCTGGTGGCCATCCCCATGCTGATGCGCTGCGTGGCCCCCAACCTGTGGGGCTGGCTGGGCGATCGCACGGGCCAGCGCCTGTTGATCGTCCGCCTTGGCGCGCTGTGCACCCTGGCCACCTTCGCCCTGATCTTCTTCGGCAAAAGCTACGCCTGGCTGGCGCTGGTGATGGCCCTGCATGCGTTTTTCTGGCATGCGGTGCTGCCGCAGTTCGAGGTCATCACCCTGGCCCACCTGCATGGGCAGACGTCGCGCTACAGCCAGGTACGTCTGTGGGGTTCGATCGGTTTCATCCTCACCGTGGTTGGCCTGGGCCGCTTGTTCGAATGGTTGAGCCTGGACATCTACCCGGTGGCGCTGGTCACGATCATGGCCGGCATCGTCGCCGCCAGCCTGTGGGTGCCCAATGCCCAGCCGGTGGAGCAGGGCGGGCGCAGCGGCACGGGGGGCTTCCTGCAGCAGTTGCGTGCCCCGGGGGTGATCGCGTTCTACGTGTGCGTGGCCCTGATGCAGCTCAGCCACGGGCCGTACTACACCTTCCTTACCCTGCACCTGGAGCACTTGGGCTACACGCGCGGTGCCATCGGCCTTCTATGGGCGCTTGGGGTGGTGGCCGAGGTGCTGATGTTCATGGTCATGAGCCGCCTGTTCGCTCGTTTCAGCGTGCAGCGCGTGTTGTTGGTCAGCTTCCTGCTGGCGGCATTGCGCTGGCTGCTGCTGGGTAACCTGGCGCAGGAGCCGGCAGTACTGATCTTCGCCCAGCTGCTGCACGCGGCCACCTTCGGCTGCTTCCATGCCGCCAGCATCGCTTTCGTCCAGGCCAGCTTCGGCGCCCGCCAGCAGGGCCAGGGCCAGGCGCTTTACGCAGCGCTGTCGGGGACCGGCGGTGCGCTGGGGGCGCTGTACTCAGGCTACAGCTGGAAGCTGCTGGGCCCCACCTTCACCTTTGGTATGGCCAGTGCCGCAGCCTTGGCCGCAGCCGTTATCATTGCCCTTTGTTCGCAACCGACCAGGACCCGCCCCTGATGAGCATTCTCAGCGTTTTCCACCCCGCCAGCCCGGCACTGCCGAACAAGGTGCTGACTCACCACGACGACATCGCCGCTACGTTGGCCGAGCAGGGCGTGCGCTTTGTGCATGCCGAACCTGGCCTGCGGGTGCGCCCGGGCACGGCCCAGGACGAGGTGCTGGAGGTTTGCCGCGCGTATCTGGATGAGTTGATGACGGCGCATGGCAGCAAGGCCTTCGCGCTGCTCAACCGCGACGGTGAAGACCCGGCACAGGTCGATGTGCGTGATGAACATGTGCATGATGCTGACGAGCTG
Organism: Pseudomonas sp. GW823-FHT05G12; assembly: GCF_058795575.1. Classification (NCBI taxonomy): domain Bacteria; kingdom Pseudomonadati; phylum Pseudomonadota; class Gammaproteobacteria; order Pseudomonadales; family Pseudomonadaceae; genus Pseudomonas; species Pseudomonas sp. GW823-FHT05G12. The sequence goes on along the minus strand of NZ_CM179501.1, from coordinate 4,470,688 downwards.
TTTGCCGTGGTCAGCGGGCGGGCGCAGGTTGGCCTGCGGCTGGGGGACTGGGTGTATTCGGTGCTGTGCGAGAAGGGTGACCAGCTGCTGGTGCCGGCCGGGACGCGGCGTTGGGTTGAGTTGGGTGATACACCGTTTTGCCTGGCGTTGCGCTTGTATGGCAGCGAGCAGGGCATGCAGGCGCGGTTTACCGGGGATGTAACGGCACGGGCGTTTCTGGGGATCGACGAGTTGTAATGGCATTGCCGGCCTCTTCGCGGGTGAACCCGCTCCTACATTGACTGCGCGATGCCAAGGGCGGCGCAACCGTCGGTCGTAGGAGCGGGTTTACCCGCGAAGAGGCCAGGTCAGGCGACACAAATCTCAACGATAGGTCGGCAGTGCAAACCGCTGCTGGCTTTGCAGCATCGAGATCACCGGCAATTCACTGGCCTCTTCAGCCAGGTCACGACGGATGGCACTGATCGCCCAGGACAGCTGCTCGGCACTGTGCAGTTGCCCATAGGTCAGCACCCGGCGGGTAACCTTGCCATCCGCTGCGCGCAGGGTAAGCAGTACACCGCCATCGGGCCGGGCTTTGGTATTCACCTGATAGGCGGAAAATACCGATGCGAACTTTTGCTGGATGAGGTCCATATCAACTCCTGGCTGTTGTGTGGCAGACATGAGTTGATGGTTGCAGTGACCGTGCCAGAATCCTGTTTGGCGAAAAAACCAGTAAATACAGGAGGTTACGGGGAATTTCCAGAAGCGGCATCGTGCAGGCTGCACGGTCGTGCATTTTGCACAGTGCATTTTGCACGGGTCAGGGTTTGCCTATCGGCTTCATAGAATCTGAACCTTTGACCGCAATGGCATGCCTGACGAACACTTGGGCCATCAATTATGCCAGGAGGTTCCCTATGTCCAGCCAAGCCGCACCCGCCACCATGACCGATGACGAAACCGCTGCGTTCGCCGAGCAGGTGTTCGAACGTGCCCGCCAGGGCGACGCCGACATGCTCGGGCGCCTGCTTGCCAGCGGCCTGCCGGCCAACCTGCGTAACCACAAGGGCGATACCCTGCTGATGCTGGCCAGCTACCACGGCCACCACGAGGCGGTGCGCGTGCTGCTGGCGCAAGGTGCCGATCCGCTGATTGCCAACGACAATGGCCAGCTGCCGATTGCCGGTGCCGCATTCAAAGGGGACCTGGCGATGATTCGCCTGCTGGTGGAGCATGGCGTGCCGGTGGATGCCGCCGCGCAGGACGGTCGCACCGCGCTGATGTTGGCGGCCATGTTCAACCGCAGCGAAATCCTCGACTACCTGCTGGCACAAGGGGCCGATCCGGCGCACCAGGATGCCCGTGGCATCACCGCCCTGATGGCGGCGCAAACCATGGGCGCAGCAGACACCGCCGCGCGCCTGCAAGTGCTGGCCGGCTAACCGCCTGGGGGCATTTGCGGCTATCCTTGGAGACTTTTCACCCGTCGCAGGCCCCCTTTCATGAAAACTCAGTTGCTCGAATTCATCAGCCTCATTGGCGCCGGCTGCATGCGTGAGGCAGACATCGAGCGTATCGCCGACGAGGCCGCCCAGGCCTACGCCGACCCTGCCGCCTTCCTGGCCGCCAATCCCGACATCAACTACGACGACACTTTCCCGATTCCCCTGGGCGAATGGGTGGTGCTGGGCAGCCTGCCGGATACCGTGGTGTTCCAGGCCGACAGCTATCAGGAGCTGTTCCAGCAGATCAGTGATTCGTTCGACAACAGCGTGCTGTTTACCCTCAAGCCCAAGCAACTGGCCCGTACCGAGCCACTGACCGCGCTCAACCGTATCCAGGTGCAGATGGGCGCGCTGAACAAGGAGGCGGGGGGTTATGTGCTGCTCAACTTCAGCCAGTTGCTGGATGACGAGCTGCAGATGGTCATGGTGGGGCAGCAGGACCTGGCACGGGTAATGGAGCTGGGTGCAGCGCTGGGCATCAAGGTCGAGCCGGCGCTGGAGGCTTTGAAAGTCGCCGTCCACATCTGATACCAGTGATTGCTTGTTCGCGGGCATGCCCGCTCCCTCAGGTACTCCAGCGCATCAGGCCCTGTGATAACCCTGTGGGAGCGGGCGAGCCCGCGAAGAGGCCGGCTCACGAAACATCAATCTTCAGCCCAGCGCAGTGTCGAGAAACATCATCACCGCAAACCCGCCCATCAACCCCAGGGTCGCCGCTGTCTGGTGCCCGTTGCGGTGGGTTTCGGGGATCACCTCGTGGCTGACCACAAAGATCATCGCCCCTGCCGCCAGCCCCATGCTGATCGGGTAGGCGAGGGCAAAGCCGGTAGAAATCCCCAGCCCGATCACCGCCCCTAGCGGCTCCATCAGGCCCGACCCTATCGCCACCAACGCGGCCTTCAGGTTGGAAAGCCCTGTGGCGCGCAAGGCCAGTGCCACGGCCAGCCCCTCGGGGATGTCCTGGATGGCGATGGCACTGGTCAGCGGCAGGCCGATGTTCATGTCGCCATTGGCAAAGCTCACGCCAATCGCCATGCCTTCAGGCAGGTTGTGCAGGGTAATCGCCAGCACAAACAGCCACACCCGGCTGATGCGCTCGGCTTCGGGCCCGCACGGGCCGGTGCTTTCGTGTTCATGCGGGGTGAAGCGGTCCAGGCCCAGCATCAGCAGCACACCCAGGCCCATGCCCAGCACCACGGTAAACGCGGCGGCCGGGCCGTTGCCCGTGATCTCGCGGGCAGCCTCCAGGCCCGGCAGAATCAGCGAAAACGAACTGGCTGCCAGCATCATGCCGGCAGCAAAGCCCAGCATCACATCCTGGGTGCGTGCATTGACATCGCGCAGCACCACCGCCAGCACGGCGCCCAGTGCGGTGGCGCCAAAGCCCGACAACCCGCCCAGCATGGCCAGGTGCAGGTTTTCGGCATGGTCGCCGTTCACCGCGTTCCAGAGGCTGGCGGCCAGCAGCACGCACACCGCCAGCAGGCTCAGCCCCAGGCCGGCACTGAGCCAAGGGGTATCGATGGCCTGTTGGCGCCAGGCCTGCAGCAGTGAAGGTGGGGCGGCGCTTTGGCTATGGGTAGGTGGCATACGAACCTCGAATCAGTGAATGCAATCAGTCTACCGAGGGACCTGCGACATCCGCCAAGGATTCCCTTCTATTGGCGCGATAGCTGACTATGCTGTGCAGCAAAGCCTCTGGACAGGAATTCAGACATGGGATCTACCTTTAACAGCCTGGTCGGGCTGATCATTCTGGCGCTGGATATCTGGGCCATTCTCAACGTGATCAAGAGTGGCAGCGAGGTGGGCATCAAGGTGTTGTGGATCTTGTTGATCGCCTTGCTACCGGTGGTGGGGCTGGTGATCTGGGCGATTGCCGGGCCGCGGGGGAATGTGCGGCTCTAAGCGCGGTACTGACATAGCCAGTAATAGGGGCGTGACAAAATTTTCACATTGGTTTAAACAGAATCCGCACCCGCATAATGCTGCGTTGGCCTAGCGCCATCGCCTCTTCGCAAACCGCAATCCTAGGACCTTCCCATTCATGGCTAACACGGACGCCTTGAAGCAACAGGGCGCGCGAACGTCATTTTCGCCGACCTTGAAATCCCACCTGGCCTACACGCTGCTCAGCGGCCTGGTGATCATGCTGATGCTCAGCCTCGTGCGCCTGGCGCTGCTGGCCTACAACAACGACATGGTCGGCGATACCCCTTATTCGACGGTCGCCGAAGGCTTCCTCAACGGCTTGCGCTTCGACCTGCGGGTGGTGGTTTACATCAGTATTCCGCTGCTGCTGGCCATCCTCAGCCCCTGGGCCATGGCCCGGCGTGGCGTGTTCCGTTTCTGGCTGACCCTCGCTTCGAGCGTGGTGATGTTCCTCGGCCTGATGGAAATGGACTTCTACCGCGAGTTCCACCAGCGCCTCAACGGCTTGGTTTTCCAATACATCAAGGAAGACCCGAAAACCGTCATGAGCATGCTCTGGTACGGTTTCCCGGTGGTCCGCTACCTGCTGGCCTGGGCCGTCGGGACCTGGCTGCTGAGCCTGCTGTTCAAAGGTATCGATCGCGCCACCCGTGCCGAAGGCCTGTACCGCGTTGCCCCGTGGTACAAGCGCCTGGCGGTATTCATGGTGATCTTGCTGGTGGCCGTGGTCGCTGCCCGTGGCACCCTGCGCCAGGGCCCGCCGATGCGCTGGGGTGATGCCTTCACCACGGACTCCAACTTCGTCAACCAGCTGGGCCTGAACGGCACCCTGACCCTGATCGACGCTGCCAAGAGCCGTTTTGGCGAGGACCGTGCCAACATCTGGAAGCCAGTCCTGGAGCAGGACGTGGCCACGCAAAGTGTGCGTGAGCAACTGCTGACCGCCCACGACACGCTGGTCGACGCCGACGAAGCCGCTATCCGCCGCGACTTTGTGCCGCCGGCTGACCGTACCCTGCCGATCAAGAACGTGGTGGTGATCCTGATGGAAAGCTTCGCCGGCCACTCGGTAGGCGCGCTTGGCAGCCCCAACAACATCACCCCGTACTTCGACAAGCTGGCCAAAGAAGGCCTGCTGTTCGACCGCTTCTTCTCCAACGGCACCCATACCCACCAGGGCATGTTCGCCACCATGGCCTGCTTCCCCAACCTGCCAGGTTTCGAATACCTGATGCAGACCCCGGAAGGCGGCCATAAGCTGTCGGGCCTGCCGGCGCTGCTCAGCGCCCGTGACTACGACGACGTGTACGTCTACAACGGCGACTTTGCCTGGGACAACCAGTCCGGGTTCTTCGGCAACCAGGGGATGACCACCTTCATCGGCCGTAATGACTTCGTCAACCCGGTGTTCTCCGACCCGACCTGGGGTGTGTCCGACCAGGACATGTTCGACCGCGGCAACGAAGAGCTGGCCAAGCACGATGGCAAGAAGCCGATCTACGCGCTGCTGCAGACGCTGTCCAACCACACGCCGTATGCCCTGCCGAAGGACTTGCCGGTTGAGAAGGTTACCGGCCAGGGCCGTCTGGACGAGCACCTGACCGCCATGCGTTATTCGGACTGGGCGCTGGGCCAGTTCTTCGAGAAGGCGCGTAAGGAGCCTTACTTCAAGGAAACCCTGTTCGTCATCGTCGGTGACCATGGCTTTGGCAACCACCAGCAGGTTACCGAGCTGGACCTGGGCCGCTTCAACGTACCGCTGCTGCTGATTGCCCCGGGCATTCAGGAGAAGTTCGGTGCGGTGAACCACACCGTGGGTACCCAGGTCGACATCGTGCCGACCATCATGGGCCGCCTGGGTGGCAAGGCTCGCCACCAGTGCTGGGGGCGTGACCTGCTCAACCTGCCCGAGGGTGACCAGGGCGTGGGCATGATCAAGCCGTCGGGCAGCGAGCAGATTGTCGGGCTGGTGCAGGGTGACCGTATCCTGATCGAGTCCAAGGACATGAGCCCGCGGATGTACCGCTACCAGTTGGGCAGCGAGTTCAAGGCCGAACTGATCGAAAGCCCGGACCAGCCGGAAATGCTCAAGAAGCTGGAAGCGTATATCCAGACGGCGACCAAGAGCCTGCTGGATAACACCGCTGGCGTGGTGCACGGCACACCGAAGTAAACCGGGGCCGCGTTGCGGCCCATTCGCGGGCTTGCCCGCTCCCACAGGCATTGCACAGGGTTCGAACCTTGTGCTGGCCCTGTGGGAGCGGGCAAGCCCGCGAATGGGCCCCGCACATTTTTCCCGGACTGAACATTATCCCTGCCCCAAGGTCAGTTATTCAGGCATCACACACCTGGTGTTCGTTGACTGAGAGGGTCCGTTCAATGAAAGAGTGGGAAGTCATTTTTGCCGACCAGAAGGGCGAACCGTCCGCATTGCTGTTGCATGCCGAGCATTGCCCCAGCGAGGAAGACGCTGCACGGGCCATCCGCTCACACCTGTTTCCGGTGATGGACGAGCTGGACCTCAACGACTTTCAGGACCGTATCATCTCCCCGACCGCACGCTGGCTCAAAGAGCATAGTGGTGTGACTATCACCAGTATTCACGAAGTACCCTGAACCACACGTTTGCGTGGTGCCTTGGCAGGCGCTACGCTGGTGGAGGGCCTACCTGTTCTTTGGGTTGGCGCCGCCTCAATAATTCGCGTCTTGCATCAGCTCGAACTGCCCGGCCTTTGCCGGCAGGTGCGTAGTGCACGGAAAGTCTATCCATTGCTTTATTCAGGAGGACGATTCATGAGCAGCCAGAACGACGATATCAGCAGCAACGTCCTGCGCCAGATGAAGGCAGGCGGTTTCGACTTCACCCAGATCCACCCCATCGAGTTCTATGCCGTATTCCCAGACGAAGCAGGGGCCCGTCGTGCAGCCGGGCAGTTTCGCGGGGAATCGCTCAATGCCCAGGTGAAGGAGCTGGGCGACGGTGCCTGGCACCTGGAACTGAGCAAGGTCATGTACGCCACCCATGGCGGGATTGGCGACTTTGAAGAGGCCTTCGAGCAGTTGGTGACACCGTATGGGGGTGAGGTGGAAGGGTGGGGCGTCAAGCACGAGCGGCTCACGGCCTGACAGTTTTGTGTTGGCCCGTTCGCGGGTTAACCCGCGCCTACACATTGATGGATGGTGGACACCACCTGCCGTTGTAGGAGCGGGTTCACCCGCGAATACGGTGGCGGCAGCAACGGTGAACGACCAGGGATATTGGCCAGCAGGCCCGGCCCTTTCGCGGGTGAACCCGCTCCTACGACGGTCTGTGTCCGACCCCAGGTGTGTGTCCAACCCCCGGTGTGCGTCCACCACCGTGTAGGCGCGGGTTTACCCGCGAAGAGGCCCTCAAGGCTTACGCGTTGCCATGTGCCCCAAATAGGCCAACAGCGCATCCAGTTCCTGTTCACTCAACACACTTTCGGCAAACCCCGGCATCTTCGCCTGCGGCCAGTGCCGCAGGCTTTGCGGGTCGCGTATCAACTTGCGTAAATAAACCGGCTGAAAATACTCGGTCGGGTTATACGGCACATTCAAGTCCGGCCCCACCTGCCCATCCCCCGCACCGTTCAACCGGTGGCACACCAGGCAATTCTGCTGGAACAGGGCAAAGCCCTGACGCACCGGGCTGTCGGCCGGCAGCTTCGGGTCGGGCAGCAGCGCAGGAAACCGCTGGTCCGCCGGGGCCAGCTTGCGAAGGGTGGCAATCTGGAATGGCCACTGTTCAGGGCGGATGCCGCTGGCCTGCGGCGCAGTCCACACTAGGTAGAACGGCCCGGCACTTGGCTTGCCTTGACCCAGTGGCGGCCACGGCTTGCCTGGGTCTTCCACGGCCAGCCAGGCCCGTGCTGGCCCTGGCTGCAGCAATGCCGCAGCGGGCATTTCGGCGGCAAAGCCATCCAGCGCCACGGCCTGCAGGTGATCGCGGGCGCTCACGCCTTCCAGCAGCGTGGCCAGCGGCACCGCCCGATAGTGCATGGGGCGTTTGTAGGATACGTCCTGCTCGATACTGATGTCCTGGGCCTCAGGGTGGCCAAGCAGTTCGGCGCTGCTCCACTGGCGCGGTGTCGCGCCCAGTTCAAGGTGCAGTTGCGCCGCCGACAATGGCAGGCTCAGGAGCAACGCTAGCAGGGCAAGGCAGTGGCGCATAGGCAATCTCCGACCATCAAGGCCAGCAGGTTACCTGTGCGTTGCCCGTTGGCGCCACCGCTGCCGTCAGCCAAACAAACGTGTCAGGTTCGGCAAGATCAATAGCAACGTGGTGGCAAATAAAATGAGCCCGGCTTGGCGAATTTTCGATTGTCTGAACATGGCGGACCGCCTTCTTGTTGTTATTCCTGAATACCCGTTGGCTTCCTTGTCGTCGCGCTTCGGGTCGATCGCAGCGGCGTTGCATGGCGCCGGACTGCTTGCCTCTTGAAAGTGGATATACCTTCAACAGTAGGGTGTGCGTTATCCATATTTGAGAACCCTTTGTTCTAACCGTGCACTAAAACCATTCCTCTGGCTATGAGGCCAATTGCTATCTAGCTGGCACGCTCTATCTAGACAGTGGCGCAACTACCCGGCACGCGCCGACGAAATGTGACCGTTCGTCAGTGCAGCCTACTTGCTTGTACGTGCCTTTCGCGGCAGTCTCTACAGCAGATTCCCACCCATGTCGTTCAGGACTACCCCTATGTCGTTACGCATCTGCATCCTTGAAACCGATGTCCTGCGACCGGAGTTGACGGCGCAATATCAGGGCTACGGCAGGATGTTCGAGCAGCTCTTCTCGCGTCAGCCGATTGCCGCCGAATTTTGTGTGTACAACGTGATGCACGGCGACTATCCCGCCGACAGTGAAAAGTTCGATGCCTACCTTGTGACGGGCAGCAAGGCCGATTCGTTCGGTACCGACCCGTGGATCCAGACGCTAAAGGCCTACCTGCTCAAGCTGTACGAGCGCGGTGAAAAGCTGCTGGGCGTGTGTTTTGGCCACCAGTTGCTGGCCTTGACCCTGGGTGGCAAGGCCGAGCGGGCTGAGCAAGGCTGGGGCGTGGGTATTCATCGCTACTCGTTGGCGGCGCATGCGCCGTGGATGGACCCGGAGGTGTCGGAGCTGACCTTGCTGATCAGTCACCAGGATCAGGTGACCGAACTGCCGGAAGGCGCTACGGTGATCGCCTCCAGCGATTTCTGCCCGAATGCCGCGTATCACATTCGCGACCAGGTGCTGTGCTTCCAGGGACACCCGGAATTCGTGCATGACTACTCCCGCGCACTGCTCGATGCGCGCCAGGAATACCTGGGTGACGAGGTGTACCACAAGGCCGTCGCCAGCCTGGCCACCGAGCACCAGGGTGATTTGGTAGGGGAGTGGATGTTGCGCTTTATCCAGCAGCCGTCAAAGGCCGGCGACAGCGCCGCGTAATCGGTGGCAACCCTTCGCGGGCACGCCCGCTCCCACAGGTGATGCACAATTTCCAGCATTGTGCGCAACCTGTGGGAGCGGGCGCGCCCGCGAAGAGGCCATCAAAGCCAACCCGATTTCTTGAAGCTGGCATACAACCCGGCACACCCCGTCACAATCACCCCCAGTACTGCGAAGTAACCGTAGTGCCAGCTCAGCTCCGGCATGTTCTGGAAGTTCATGCCGTAAACCCCGGCAATGGCCGTAGGGAATGCCAGAATCGCCGCCCAGGCCGCGAATTTGCGCTGCACGATGCTTTGCCGTGACGACTCCAGCAGCATGCCGATCTCGATCGTCTGGCTGGCAATGTCGCGGATGCCGGCCAAGTCTTCCATCTGCCGCGTCACGTGAATCTGCACATCACGAAAGTACGGGCGCATGTTCTTGTCGATAAACGGGAAGCTCAGGCGCTGCAGTTCTTCGCTCACTTCAACCAGGGGTGCCACGTAGCGGCGCAGGCGCAGGATGTCACGGCGCAGGCTGTGCAGGCGGCGGATGTCGTCTTCCCGCAGCGAGCCGCCCAGTACGCTTTCCTCCAGCGCTTCGATCTCGCCATGAATGGCCTCGCTGACCGGCTGGTAGTTCTCGGTGACGAAGTCGAGCAGGGCGTACAGCACGAAGTCTTCGCCATGTTCCAGCAGCAGGGGCCGAGCCTCGCAGCGCTGGCGGACCATGGCGTAGGATTTGGAGTGGCCGTTGCGGCAGGTGATGATGTAGCCGTTGCCCGCGAAGATATGGGTTTCGATGAATTCCAGTTTGCCTTCGTGGCGCACTGGCGAATAGGTGACGATGAACAACGCGTCACCGAAGGTTTCCAGCTTGGGTCGGCTGTGTTTTTCCAGGGCATCTTCGATGGCCAGTTCGTGCAGGTTGAACTGCGACTGCAGGTTGGCCAGCTCCTCGGCATTGGGCTCTTCCAGGCCGATCCACACGAAATGCCCCGGCTTGCGCGCCCACTCGCTGCCTTCGTCGATGCTGATGTTGGTAACCTTTCTGCCGGCGCTGTACACCGCCGATGCCACGACTCGACCCATGGTTGTCCGCTTATTCGTTTGAACACGGATACAGCTTGGGCTGTACCCGGCTCCAGAGCAACCCCGGATCAGGCCAGTTCTTTTTCCATGCGGTCAATGCACTGCTGCATTTGCCCACGGCATTGCTCGATCAGCGCTGGCAGGTCCTGCAGCGTCATGCCCGTCGTGGCAATGGGTGGCAGCGAGCGCACGATTACCGTGCGCTGGCGCCAGCTGTTCAGGCTCAGGCGCCTGGCATAGCGGCTGACGCAGACCGGCACGATCGGCACACCGGCCTCGATGGCCATGTGAAATGCGCCTTTCTTGAACGCCAGCAGATGCTCGCCGGGATTGCGGGTGCCTTCGGGGAAAATCCAGATTGAGGTGTCGTCCTGCAGAACCCGGGTGGTCTTCTGTAAGGCCCTGCGCGCCTGATAGGCATTCTTGCGGTCGACCAGCACGTTGCCGCCCAGCCAGAACAATTGGCCGAACAGCGGGATCCAGCCCAGGCTCTTCTTGCCGATGGCGACGGTGCGCTGCGGCACCACTTGGCCCAGCACGAACAGGTCGAAGTTGGACTGGTGGTTGGCCACGATCACGCAGCCGGGCGGGTGGTCCCACAATGGGCCTACTTCGGCCTTGACCTTGATGCGCATCAGCCAGGTGGCCGGCAAGCTGTAGAGCCGGGCGAAAACGCGGCTGTTGTCAGGGTTGAAGGGGCGGCACAGGCCAATGAGCAGGCCCACGGTGCCAACGGCAAGAAAATGCAGCCCCAGCAGGAACATACGCAATGAATAAAGCATGGTACGACTCACACCAGACGGTCGCGGGGCAGTGTACGGGTGTGCACTGGCTGGGGCAAACCTTGGTGCAGGCCTGTTCCGGCCCTTTCGCGGGCAAGCCCGCGAAAAGGGCCCGTGCGGCTAGCCCATGTGCTGCTGATCCAGCTCGATCGCCTTGTCCAGCGCCTCCAGCAGCCCTTTGCGCACTTTCAGCTTGGTGTTCTTGTGCGCCAGCATGTTCAGCTTCTTCAGCTCCCGCGCTGCGGTCATTGCCGCTTCCTGCAACTGCTCGGCCGGCACCACCTTGTCGAGGAAGCCGGCATCCACGGCACCCTGCGGGTCAAACACTTCGGCATTGATCACCGAGCGGTGGAAGGCCGAGCGGCGCAGGCGGTCGCGGGCCAGTTCAATGCCGGCGTGGTGCATGGTCATGCCGATCTGCACTTCGTTCAGGCATACCTTGTACGGCCCTTCGACGCCGATGCGGTAGTCGGCCGACAGCAGCAGGAAGGCGCCCTTGGCCACGGCATTGCCGGGGCAGGCGACCACCACCGGGAACGGGTGCGACAGCAGCCGGCGGGCGAGGGTGGAACCGGCGGTGACCAGGCTGATGGCCTCTTGGGGGCCGCGGGTCATCACCTTGAGGTCGTAACCGCCTGACAGAATGCCCGGCTGCCCGGTGATGATCACTACTGCACGCTCCTCGGTAGCGCGGTCCAGCGCTGCATTGAAGGCAGTGATGACGTCCGGCGAGATGGCATTGACCTTGCCGTTGTTCAGGGTAAGGGTGGCGATGCCGTCTTCGGCGTGGTAGGTAATCAGCTCGCTCATGGCAGAGTCCTTTTGTTGGCGTGGCGACGACGTTACCCAGCGCCAAGGGCGAGGTAAAGCAGCAAGGCTGACTGGTCGGTCAGTGCTCACGGCAGCCCAAGTGCAAATACATGAAAAAATTGAAAAAAATGCTTGCCAAAGGGAAAGTCTTTCACTAAATTAGCGCACCTCGACGGGCTGCAAGGCTTGAAGAGAAACGGTGAAGTGTCCGAGTGGTCGAAGGAGCACGCCTGGAAAGTGTGTATACGAGAAATCGTATCAAGGGTTCAAATCCCTTCTTCACCGCCACATTCTACGAAAAGCCCCCGCGCTGAAAAGTACGGGGGCTTTTTGTTTTCAGGGCCATTGGGGCTGCTGTGCAGCCCATCGCGACACAAGCGGGCTTGCCCGCGAAGCCAACACCGTGGTGGATGGCACGGGCTTCGCCCGTGTTCGCGGGCAAGCCCGCTCCCACAGGTCGCGAAAGGGCCGCAGAGCGGCCCCGGCAATCTAGAAGCTGATCGAAGCCGAAAGCCGAGCGGTACGCGGTGCCCCCTGGAACAGGTAGTTATCCCCCAGGTAATCCCCCACATCGCGCCAGTAACGCTTGTCCAGCACGTTATCCACCGTCAGCCGCAGCACCGTGTCATACCCGGCAACACGGGTACTGTAGCGGCTACCAAGGTCGAACACGGTATACCCGCCAACCTCCACATTGCCCGCCTGGCTCGCATACTTGCTGGCGCTATACCGCGCACCGCCCAGCAGCGCGAGCCCCGGAACCGGCAGGGTATATTCCGCATGCAGCGCCGCCCGGAATTTAGGCACGTTGATCGCCTGGTGCCCTTCATAGGCTTCGGTACCGCTGTTCTGCACCCGCGCCCGAATGGCTGCCGCACTGGCCTGTACCTGCAGGTTCGGGGTCACCCGGCCGCTGGCGCCCAGTTCCAGGCCGGTATTCTTCTGCTGGCCTTGCTGCACGTAGGTGAAGTTGCCGGTGCCGTCCGGGCGCGCGTACTGGTAAGCCTGGCGGATCTGGAACAGGGCGGCACTCAGGCTCAGGCCTTGCCAGTCGTGCTTGACGCCCAGTTCCAATTGGCGGGAGGTGGTGGGCGCAAGGATCTCAGCTGCATTGCTGGCGAACCAAGGGGCCGTGCCTCCGGCAGACAGGCCCTTGGCGTAGCTGGCGTATACCGTGGTGTTCGGCTGCGGTTTGTAGATAAGCGCAGCGTTGGGCAGTAGCTCGTATTGGCGGGTATGGCGCCCGGCTACGCCGTTCTCGTCCCAGGTCTTTTCATCCAGGCGCACTTCACGGGCGCCCAGCACGGTCTGCCATTGCTCGTTGAAGCTGATGCGGTCGCTGACGAACAAGCCGTACTGGCGGCTGTCCAGCCGGCGTTCGCTGGCGCCGACGGGTTTGTCGGACGGATCGAGGTCTGGGGCGCCGGTATGGATGTTGCCGGTCCCAAGCCACTCGTTGTAGTACGGGCGCTGATCCAGTGTGCGTCGCTGCGCACTGGTACCCACAGTCAGCTCGTGCCCCACCCCCAGCGCATCGAAGTGCCCGTTGAGCATGGCCTGCGCCTCGTCGGTTCGGCGGGTATCGTCGGGGCTGCGGAAGTCATAGATGTCGTAGTCACCATTGCTGCCGAAAAACGCCCCCTCGCTCGAACCCCAGGCAAACGCGCTGTAGTCGTCGATCACCACTTTGCTGCGGGAGGCGCTCACGGTGCCGGTCCAGGTATCGTTGAAGCGGTATTCGAAGCGCCCGCCCAGGTTCAGCGAGTCGTTCTGCACGGGCTTTGCCCAATGCTGGTAGGCCAGGCGGTCTTCCGGGTCGATGCCGTGGGGCACTTCAGTGCCTCCGAGCAGTTGGTAACCCGGCACCGACGCCTGTTCGCGATGCTGGTACTCGGCATCCAGCTGCAGGGTGGCATCCGGGTTGATCTGCCAGTCGAATGCCAGCGAGGCGAAGTCGCGCTTGCCGTCAGCGTGGTCGACGTAGGTGCGGATGTCTTCATGGGCCAGGTTGGCGCGCAGGCCGAACTGCTTTTCGCTGCCGAACCAGCCGCCAAGGTCGGTGGCCAGATAGCGTTCGCCCTGTTCGTTGGTCGATACCGTGACGCTGCGTATGTCTTCGGCGCGCTTGGTCACATAGTTGATCAAGCCGCCCGGCTCCGACACGCCGGTCTGCAGCCCGGACAGGCCCTTGAGCAATTCCACCTGCTGCTTGTTTTCCAGGGCTACGTTCTGCTCTCCGGCAATGGTCTGGCCATTGATGCGGTAGCTACTGGCGGCGTTCAGCTCGAAGCCGCGCACATTGAAGTTTTCGTAGTAGCCGATGGGTGCATAGCTTTCGCCGACCGAGGCATCGCTTTGCAACACTTCGCTAAGCTTGCGTACCTGGCGGTCTTCCAGCAACTGCTGGCTGAACACGCTGACAGAGGCGGGGGTGTCGAGCAGGGGCGCGGGCTGGAAGCCGCCCACAGCGGCCTGGCGTGCCTGGTAGCCATCATTGGCGTAGGTGTCGGAGACCTGCAACGGGGCCAGCATCACGCTGTCTTCGGCAAACACAGAGGGGCACTGCAGGGCCAGGCCCAGGCTGAGCAGGCTCAGGGGCAGGCGGGGGTGATGCGGGGGCATGCGGTGGGGCTCCTGGATGCGCGATACCTGTGCCGGCCCTTTCGCGGGTAAACCCGCTCCTACACCGGTTGGTGAAACACCGGTTGGTGAAACACCGGTTGGTAATGCACCGGTTGGTGATACACCAGGTGGTGATACCCCTGTAGGAGCGGGTTTACCCGCGAAGAGGCCGGCACAGGCCATGAAAAAGGCGGCATCTTACCAGCCGCCTTCCACATAAAACGATCCGGGCCCGGTGTATTCAGTCAGCCAGTCCTGATCGGCCGCTTGTGCTGCCGCCAGTTGTCATCGATCTTCGACCAGGTCTTGCCATCGGTAATGGCCATCAGCTTGCGTCCATCCTTGAAGGTGGCCAGAAAGGTCGCTTCTTCTTCCTTGCCACCCAACCACAGCCCGGCCAGCAGCCCTACTGGCCCTGCCACCAGGGCGCCGGCCACGCCCCAGCCCAAGGCGCTGCCAAGGTTGCGGTTGGTTTCCAGGCTGGCCAGCCGCAAGTCGCTGATGCGTGCCAGGGAAATCCGCTCACCGGGTGAGGGGCTGCGCGCGGTCTTGAGTGTGAGCGATCCATTGCGATACTCGCCTTCACCTTGCAAGAAATCGCCGGACTGTACCGTGAGTCTTGTCATAAATTCATCCTGTCAGGGAAAGGGCATTCCAGCGCTTACTGAGCGCTGCCCCGGCAGGCAAGTCAACGGCATTGCGACGGAGGGTAGTGCGGTACTTTGTCGCCATGGCTGGCCTCTTCGCGGGCATGCCCGTACCCACCACTGCCCTGAGTTTTGTGAGGCACCTGTGGGAGCGGGCGTGCCCGCGAAGAATCCAGCGCGCATTTTTCAGGCCACCTGCAAGGCATTCTTGCGCTTGCGTTCGGCCCATCCCCAGGCCAGCAACGCCAGCCCGCCAATCACCAGCCCCGCCACCACGATCCCCATCCAGCCCTGGCGCTGGAACAGCTGCGTGCCCAGCAACGACCCAAGCGCCCCGCCAATGAAGTAGCAGGTGATATAACCGGCATTCAGCCGCGTGCGTGCCTCGGGCCGCAGGGCGATCACTGCGTTCTGGTTGCTCACATGCACCAGTTGTACCGCCAGGTCGAGCATCAGCACGCCCAGCAGCAAGGCGAGCAGGGACTGTTCGGCAAACCCCAGCGGCACCCACGACAGCAGCAACACCACCAGGCCCACGGTGGTACCCAGCGCGCCCTTGCCGCGGTCTGCCAGGCGCCCGGCCCAGTTGGCCGACAATGCACCCGCCGCACCGGCCAGGCCGAACAGGCCGATCACTGCATCCGAATAGTGGTAGGGGCCTTTTGCCAACAGAAACGCCAGGGGTGTCCAGAACAGGGCGAACAGGCTGAATGCCAACAGACCGAGCAGCGAGCGCAGGCGCAGCACGGGCTCTTCGATGAACAGACGGAACACGGAGCCGATCAGCGCCGGGTATTTCAGCCCGGCGTGGCTGTGGTGCTGTGGCAGGCTGCGGTACAGCGCCACGGCGGTAACTGCCATCAGCACTGCGGCCAGCACGTAGATACTGCGCCAGCCACCCAGCTCGGCCATGAAGCCGGCAGCAGTGCGCGCCAGCAGGATGCCCAGCAGCAGGCCGCTCATCAGTGTGCCGACCGCGCGCCCACGCTGATGGGGCTCGCTCAGGGTCGCTGCCATCGGCACGAGGATCTGTGCCACCACCGAGAACAGCCCGGTCAGCGCCGTGCCGAGCAGCAGCCAGGGCAGGCTGGGTGCACAGGCGCTGATGACCAGGCCCAGGGTGGAGACAACGGTCATCACGGTAATCAGCCGGCGCTGCTCGAACAGGTCGCCCAGCGGTGCCAGCAGCAACAGGCCGGCGCCATAGCTGAGTTGCGCGGCAATCACGATGCTGCCGGCGCTGGCGGTGCTCAAGCCAAACTGCTGGGCGATGCTGTGCAGCAGCGGTTGGGCGTAATAGTTGCTGGCCACGGCCAGGCCTGTGGCGGTGGCCATCAGCAGGATCAAGGCGCGGCTGAGAGTGGGGGTGTGCATGCAATTCTCGTGGGGTCAGTGGTGTGTAGTGATGATTATCAGCAAGTGTCAGGCATGACACCAATGTATAGTTTTCAGTCTATTCATCTTGAAAGCAGATAGATCGATGAACCTCAAGCAGCTCGAATATGCCCTTGCCGTGGCCGACACCGGCAGTTTTACCCGCGCGGCGGAGCGCTGCCATGTGGTGCAGTCGGCCCTTAGCCATCAAGTAGCGCGGCTGGAGGCGCAGCTGGGGGTGAGCCTGTTCGAGCGTAGTTCGCGGCGGGTACGCCTGACCCCTGCGGGGGAAGCCTTTGTGCTCAGCGCGCGGCCCGCGGTGGAAGCGGCCCGGCGCATTGCCGATGACGTGGCGGCGGCCTGCGGCCAGGTGCGCGGGCGGCTGGCGATTGGTGAAATCAGCTCGCTCACCGCGCTGGATCTGGTCGACCTGTTGGCGGTGTTCCACGGTCGTTATCCGGATGTGGATGTGCGCTGGCTCACGGCCAAGAGCGAATTGCTGATCGCTGACGTACTCGAGCGGCGCCTGGACGTCGGCTTTATCGGGCTGTGGCAGGGCGAAGTAGTGCAGGGGGTGCAGCATCGGTTGCTGGCCCGGGAAGAACTGGTGGCGGTGTTGCCGTTGGGGCACCGCTTGGCGGGTAGGGCACAACTGGCGCTGGCTGACCTGGCAGGCGAAGTGTTGGTGGACTTCCCCGAAGGCACCGGGGCGCGACGACAGACCGACGAGGCGTTTCAGGCGGTGGGGTTGCAGCGCAGGGTGCAGTTCGAGATCGGGCATGTTCGTCTGGTAGAGAAATTCGTGCAGCGGGGCATGGCCGTCGGCCTGGTGCCCGAGCGGGTGGCTCAAGGCATCGAAGGTGTAGCAGTGGCGCGGTTGGTGGATGCGCCGGTGCGGCACTTGTATGCGGTGTGGTCGTCCAGCCCCACACCGGCTGCCCGGGCTTTTCTGGACGTGATGGAACAGTGCCTGGGGGCAAAGAAAGGCTAAGCCTGTGCCGGCGCTGTCGCGGCACAGGCAACCTTTGAATCAGGCTGCAAACCCACCATCTACAGTCAGGCTGGCCCCGGTGATATACCCGGCTTCAGGCCCTGCCAGGTAAGCCACGAAGCTGGCAATCTCCTCCGGCTCGCCATATCGCCCAATGGCCATGAGCGGAATCAGGCTCTCGGCAAACTCGCCACTGGCCGGGTTCATGTCGGTGTCCACCGGGCCGGGCTGCACATTGTTCACGGTAATGCCCTGCGGCCCGAGGTCGCGTGCCATGCCGCGGGTCAGGCCAACCAGTGCCGACTTGCTCATGGCGTACGGTGCACCACCGGCAAACGGCATGCGCTCGGCGTTGGTGCTGCCAATGTTGATGATACGACCGCCCTGGCCCATATAGCGTGCCGCGGCCTGGCTGGCGACGAACACGCTGCGTACGTTCACGGCCAGCATGTGATCGAAGTCGGCCAGGTCGAACTCTGTCACTGGGGCCACTGCCAGCACACCGGCGTTGTTGACCAGGATATCCAGCCGGCCCAAGGCCTTCACGGTGTCATCCACCGCCAGCTGCACGGCCGCGGCATCAGCGCTGTCAGCCCGCAGGGCCAAGGCTTTGCCGCCGTTCTCGGTAATTTCCCGGGCCAGTTCTTCGGCCGGGCCGGCAGAGCTGACATAGGTGAAGGCCACTTGCGCGCCTTCGCGGGCCAGGCGCCGTACGATGGCTGCGCCAATGCCTCGGGAACCGCCCTGAACCAGGGCCACTTTGCCTTCGAGTGTAAGTTGCTTGGACATGCTGTTCTCCTGCTGGAAGCCAGGCCGAAATGCCTTGGATGGGCACAGTATCGGCGCTCGATTGCCTACTGATAAGATGGTAATCACTATCAGCAGAGTAAACCTTTGGTTGCTAATCATGGCCATGGAATCATTCAGCGCGTTGGAATGCTTCATCCGCAGTGCCGAGGTCGGCAGTTTTGCCGAAGCCGCCAGGTGCCTGAGCCTTACCCCGGCTGCCGTGGGCAAGCACGTTGCGCAGCTGGAAGCGCGCCTGGGTGTGCGGTTGTTCCAGCGTAGTACCCGCAAGCTGACCTTGACCGAAGCGGGGCAGCGTTTTCTCGGCGAGGTCAGTGACAGCTTTCGCACCATTCAGTACGCCGTGGCCAACCTGGCCAGTGCAGAAGGCCAGCCGGCCGGGTCGTTACGGGTGAGCATGGGCACGGTGTTCGGGCGTTTGTATGTGCTGCCGTTGCTGGGGGAATTCTTGCGCCGATACCCGGCGATTACCCCGGATTGGCATTTCGACAACCGCCAGGTCGACCTGATCGGCCAGGGCTTCGATGCAGCGATTGGCGGTGGTTTCGAACTGCCGCCAGGGGTGGTGGCGCGCAAGCTGACCCCGGCGCACCGGGTGTTGGTGGCGGCGCCGGCCTATCTGCAGCGGCACGCGCCGATAGAAGACCCGCAGGTGCTGCAACGCCATGACGGCATCCTGGTGCGGTCACCGCAGACCGGGCGGGTGCGCTCGTGGCCGTTGACCAGCCGTTGGCAGGCGCAGCAGCCGCTGCAATTGCGCCAGGCGATGACCATGAGCGATTCGGACGCGGCGTGCGCGGTGGCCGAGCAGGGGCTGGGCATTGCCCTGGTGAGCCTGCCGTTTGCCGTGCCCTACTTGCTGGCCGGGCGGCTGCTGCGGGTGTTGCCGGACTGGTATGTGGACGATGGGCATATCAGCCTGTATTTCGCCGAGCACAAGCTGTTGCCGGGCAAGACCCGGGCGTTCATCGATTTTGTGGTGGAGCAGTTTGCCGAGCAGGGGCTGGCGGGGCGGTTCGATGCCCTGCAGGCCCTTTAGAGAATTATTGCCTGTGCCGGCCCTTTCGCAGGCCCGCCCGCGCCCACAGGGATATCACAGCCCTGAAGACAGTGGGGTCCTTGTGCGGGCGTGCCCGCGAAGAGGCCGGTTCAGACAACATCGACAATGAACGATACCTGCGCCCCCAGGCTCACCTCGTCATCCACCCGCTTGCCCAGCAACAGCTGCCCCAGCGGCGAACGCGGGGTAATCACCGTCGCCAGCCCGTCACCCTCGCCAATCTTCAACCCCGCTGCCTCAGGCCCGAGAAACAGCCGGCGCTGCCCGCCATCTTCATTTTTCAGGGTCACCAGGTTGCTTACCTGCACACCGCGCGCCGGGTCGTAATCACGCAGCAGCAACTGCTGGTAGATCACCAGCGCCTGGCGGATCTCGGCACTGCGGCGGGCCTGGCCAGTGGCCAGGTACGAGGCCTCCAGGCCCAGCGTGTCGTACTTGTTCTCGGCGATGTTCTCTTCGGCGGTGGCAGCCTCGTAGGCGGTTTGCGCCGCGCGGGTCAGCACGTCCAGGTCATGCTCGAGGGTGGCGACAATCAGCGCCAACAGGTGGGGCTTGTCCATGGTCAGTAACAGAACTCCAGCACGTTGGCCTGGCTTTTTTCGGTGGGCGCGGTACGGTTTTGCTGCAGCCAGAACTGGCACTTGGGGCTGTTGAGGTTGCGCGGGTTGCCTTGGGCGGCATCGGCGGCCTGTTGCAGCTCCTGTTTGTGCAGGATGTCCTTGTAGCGTTCGAACATCTCGGCCTGGGCATCCTGGGCAGTGGCCGGTGCAGGCGTTGCAACGGGGCGGTCTGCATGCGGGGCTACAACCTGGGCCAGAGGTTGCACCTGCTGTGGCCACAACTGCTGGGCCAGCCACAGGCTCGCGGCAATGGCCATGGCGCCTAGCCACAGGCCCAAGGCAACGCACATGATCAACGGCAACGGCTTGAGGGTGATCTTCAATTCACGGTGGCGCGGCATGGCAGCTTCCTGGCAACGTGGTAGGGGGGCATTGTCGCATGCGCTTGGGCATTTTTCTGCGCAGATGCTTTTGTCAGCGCCAATTTATGCGCAGAATTCGCGGTTTTTGCACCAGCACGGGAGGGGCGCATGAAAGCCACCTGGGACATCTTCTGCAGCGTCGTCGACAACTACGGCGATATCGGCGTTACCTGGCGCCTGGCCCGGCAGTTGGTGGCCGAGCACGGCCTGGCGGTGCGCCTGTGGGTGGATGACCTCAACGCTTTCACGCCCATGTGCCCTGGCGCCGATGCCACGGCGGCGCAACAGTGGCAGCACGGTGTGGATGTACGCCACTGGCCGGCAGCGTGGTTGCCGGTGGCGCCGGCCGATGTGGTGATCGGCGCATTCGCCTGCCAGTTGCCCACAGCGTATGTCGAGGCCATGCGCGCCCGTCCGCAGCCGCCGCTCTGGCTCAACCTCGAGTACCTGAGTGCCGAGGACTGGGTGGAGGGTTGCCACGGGTTGCCTTCGCCGCAGCCCAACGGTTTGCGCAAGGTATTTTTCTTCCCGGGCTTTACCGACAAAACGGGTGGTTTGCTGCGCGAGGGTTCGCTGCTGGCCCGGCGTGACGCGTTCCAGCAGTCGGCGGAGGCGCGCCGTGCCTTTTTGCAGGGGCTTGGTGTAGACCTTGTGCCGGGTGCGCTGCTGATCTCGTTGTTCGCCTATGAAAACCCGCAGCTTGGCAACTGGCTTGATGCCCTGGCCACGGCTGACCAGCCTTGCCACCTGCTGGTCCCGCAAGGGCGCGTCGTCGCGGGGCTCAGCCAGTGGTTGGGCGAGGGGCCGCTGCACGTGGGTGATGTGCGCACCCGCGGGGCGCTGACCGTTCAGGTGCTGCCTTTCGTCAGCCAGGACGACTTCGACCGGCTGTTATGGTGCTGTGATTTCAATGCCGTGCGTGGCGAAGACTCATTCGTGCGTGCGCAGTGGGCGGGGCAGCCGATGCTGTGGCACATCTATGTGCAGGACGAGAATGCCCATTGGGAAAAGCTCGAAGCGTTCCTCGCGCATTATCGCTGCGGCCTGTCAGACGATGCCGATGCAGCCCTGCTGGGCCTGTGGCGTGCCTGGAACATGGATTTCGACATGGGCCAGGCCTGGCGGGCGGCCCGCCAGCATTGGCCGGAACTGCAGCAGCATGCTCGCCTTTGGGGGGCGCGACAGGCCGCTCAGCCGGACCTTGCCACAGCGCTAGTACACTTTTACCGAAATTCGCTATGATACGCGGCCTCGATTTTTATAAATCCATCCAGATTCGGATACTTCGTAATGAAAACTGGTAAAGAACTGAAACCCGGTACCGTCCTGCGGATCGACAACGACCCGTGGCTGGTTCAAAAAGCTGAGTTCACCAAGTCGGGCCGTAACAGCGCGATCATGAAGACCAAGCTGAAGAACCTGCTGACCGGCTACAAGACCGAAACCGTATACGGTGCGGACGACAAGCTGGACGACGTGATCCTGGATCGCAAAGAAGCGACCCTGTCGTTCATCAATGGTGACGAGTACACCTTCATGGACACCACCGACTACACCATGTACGAGCTGAACGCCGAAGACATCGAAGCCGTTCTGCCGTACATCGAAGAAGGCATGGAAGACGTCTGCGAAGCCGTGTTCTTCGAAGGCCGTCTGGTGTCGGTTGAGCTGCCGACCACCATCAGCCGTAAAGTTGTCTACACCGAGAACGCTGCTCGCGGTGACACCTCCGGCAAAGTCATGAAGCCTGCCAAGCTGGCGAACGGTACCGAGATCTCGGTTGCCGACTTCATCCAGATCGACGAGTGGATCGACATCGACACTCGCGACAACAGCTTCAAAGGCCGTTCCAAGAAGTAATGCTTCTTGCGAGACGCAAAAAACCCGGCGCAAGCCGGGTTTTTTATGCCTGTGTGCTCGTGCTTTGTGGGTGCAACTGTCGTGCTCAATTTCTAAAAGCTGGCGCAGATCCGTGTGGGAGCGGGCTTGCCCGCGAACACGGGCGAAGCCCGTGCCATCCACCGCGGCGTATTCTTCGCGGGTAAACCCACCCACAGAGGATCGCGCAAGCCTTTGCGTCTTAGACGGTTACGTGCAGGCGCACATCCACATTACCCCGGGTGGCATTGGAGTACGGGCACACCTGGTGCGCCTTTTCCACCAGCCCTTCGGCATCGGCCTGGGCCAGGCCCGGCAGGTTGATGTGCAGGTCGATGTCCAGGCCGAAACCGCCCGGGATCTGGCCGATGCCCACCTTGGCGGTGATCGAGGAATCTGCCGGCAGGGCTTTCTTCTCTTGCCCGGCCACGAATTTCAAGGCGCCGATGAAGCAGGCCGAGTAACCGGCGGCGAACATCTGCTCGGGGTTGGTGCCGTCACCGCCCGCGCCGCCCAGTTCTTTGGGGGTGCTGAGCTTGACTTCCAGCTTGCCATCGCTGGAGCGGGATTTGCCGTCGCGCCCACCGGTGGAGGTTGCTTCTGCGATGTACAGCGGAGTGACCTTTTGCATCTTGAGCCTCGCTAATGTGCTGTGCACTCCCGTTTGCAGGAGGGCGGGGGTTGGTGTGGGATTTAAATTAGCGCGCAATTAGTTAGCGCGCAAGATAAATAATCACCGTTCATCGGAACGGCCATTTCACAGCATAGCGCTCAGAGGTTTTTTTGCAGGTTGTCGCGCAGGATCAGCAGGTCGGCTTGCAGTTGCTGCAGCTGCTCCAGGCTGCGCCCGCTGGCCTTGAGAATGCATTGCGGCACCTCTTTGGCCTGCTGTTGCAGGGCGCGGCCCTTGTCGGTCAGTTGCACCATCACTACCCGTTCATCTTCGCGGCTGCGGTTGCGCTGCAACAGGCCTTCGCTTTCCAGGCGCTTGAGCAGCGGGGTCAGCGAGCCTGGGTCGGTCAGCAGGTGCTGGCTGATTTCGCCCACGGTCAGGCCGTCACGCTCCCACAGCACGAGCATGGCAAGGTATTGCGGGTAGGTCAGGCCTAGCGCCTGCAGCAGCGGCTTGTAGACCTTGGTCATCAGCAACGAGGTGGAGTGCAGGGCGAAACAGACCTGGTTGTCCAGCAGCAGCTCGTCACAGGAGGCTTGGGTGTCGGCGTTCATGCAGGTCCTTGAAAGTCATCAATGGAAAATTCTGGCACGCTGATCATCAGTGCGCGAATTAATCGCGCAATTCACTGCGCAAGGCCAGGTCCCAGGGTGGAATCGGGCTGAAGCGGCTCTTGAGGAATTCGAGCAGCAAACGGCTGCGAGAGTTCGTTTCATGTGCCAGGCGTAGCGCGTAAATGCCGCTGGTCTCGGCTTCAGGCAAGCCGCCGTCGCAGAACAACGGGATCAGCTCGCCGCGCAGCAGGTATTCACTGATCAGCCAAGTGGGAAGGTGGGCTATCCCCAGGCCGGCGAGGGCGCCGAACAGCAGGGTTTCGGCATTGTTGGCGGCCATGCGCATGCGCGCGGGGCGATACAGGCGGGTTTGCCCGGCCACACTGAAGCGCCAGGCGAACGGCGGCGCCAGGCCATCCCAGTCCAGCCCGTCATGCCCGGGCAGTTCGCTGGGGCAGGTGGGGATGCCGCGGCTGGCCAGGTAGGCGGGGCTGGCGCAGGCGATGCGTACCATGTAGGCGAGCGGTGTGGCGACCAGGCGGGTGTCGGCCAAGGGGCCGGCGCGCAACACCAGGTCGACCTCGCCCAGGTGGCTGCCCTGCAGGTCGACAAAGCTGTCGATCAACCGCAGTTGCACGTCCAGGCCCGGGTAGGCCACCAGGAAGTCGGCAATGGCCGGGGCCAGGTGGCGGCGGCCAAACGCGGCAGGGGCGTCGATGCGGATCAGGCCTTCCGGGGCATTGCTCAGTGACACCGCTTCAGCCCGGGCCAGGCGCAACTCCTCGATGATGCGCCTGGCCCGCTCGGCAAAGGCGTTGCCTGCAGGCGTGGCCCGCACCGCGTGGGTGCTGCGGGTGAACAGGCGGCTGCCGACGGCGCTTTCCAGGTTGTCGATGCGCCGTGCTACCGCAGACGGGGTCAGCGGGTGGCGACGGGCGGCGGCAGAAAAGCTGCCGGTTTCCAGCACATCGAGGAACAGGCTCAATTGGTCGGTCAGGATATCGGGGCTCATGGCTGCCTTGCTTTTGCGAAAAACGCACAGCCATTGTGCGCTGCTGTGCGTTTCCCCGCCAGCGCACAATCGTTAGCATGCTCGCATTATTGGTACAGGCGGACGAGGCCCTGATGATCGAGTGGTTGTTGTATATCGTGCTGGGCGCTGCCCTGGGCACCATGGGGGGCTTGTTTGGCATAGGCGGCGGGCTGATTGCGATTCCGGCGCTGGGCGTGCTTTTTGGCCTGGACCAGCAGTTGGCGCAGGGGACCGCGTTGGTGATGGTGGTGCCGAACGTGCTGCTGGCGCTGTGGCGGTATCACCAGCGCAACCGCATCGCGTTGCGCCATGCGTTGCCGCTGTCGGCGTGCAGCTTCCTGTTCGCCTGGTTGGGGTCGATCTGGGCGGTGGGGCTTGATGCGCATTCCATGCGCCTGGGTTTTGTCGGCTTCCTGGTAGCGTTGGCGGTGTGGAACGTGGTGCGGATGTTCATGAAGGTGTCGCCGCCGAGTGCCGAGCTGCGTCATGCCTGGCCGTGGCTGGGTGTGCTGGGCAGCTTTGCCGGCACCATGGGCGGCTTGTTCGGGGTGGGTGGGGCCGTGGTGGCCACGCCGATCCTGACCAGTGTGTTCGGCGCTACTCAGGTGGTGGCGCAGGGGCTGTCACTGGCGCTGGCGGCGCCGAGTACCTTGGTCACGCTGGTGACCTATGGCGTGCACCATAGCGTTGACTGGGGGGTTGGGATTCCCTTGGCAGTGGGTGGCTTGCTCAGCATCAGCTGGGGCGTGAAGCTGGCCCACGCGTTGCCGGAGAAGGTATTGCGGGCGATGTTCTGTGTGTTCCTGGTGGTCTGTGCGGTGATGCTGGGGTTTGAGCTTTGAGATTGTGGGGCCGCTTTACGGCCCCCGATCACTTGAAACCCTCAACGATGTAGTCGGCCATGCAGTCGGTGATTGGCGAGGGGGTCTGCGTACTGCGCACCAGCATTACATTGGCCATGGGCAACTGTGGCAGTCCTTCGCTCTCACCCAGAATGCGGATGTTGCCCCCGATCAGGCTCTGCAGCTGCGCGGTCACTGCCAGCCCGGCTGTGACGATGGCAAAGATCGCCGCCAGGCTTGGGCTGGTATAGGCAATACGGTAATCGATGCCCTGTGCCTCCAGCGCATTGCAGGTCCAGGCGCGACAGAAGCAGTCGGTGTTGAACAGCGCCACCGGCATCGGCCGCTGTTCATGCGGGCAAAAGCCTTCTGCCGCGGCCCACACCAGGCGTTCCTGGCGCAGCAACTGGCCAATCTCGTTGCCGGGCTCGCGGGTGACGATGGTCAGGTCCAGATCTTGGCGCAGCATCAACTGCTTGGACGAATCGCAATGCACTTCCACCTGCACCAGCGGGTAGGCCTGGGCAAAGCTCGACAAGATGGTCGGCAGGAAGCGCATGGCGTAGTCGTCTGGTGTGCCGATGCGCACCAGCCCCACCATGTGCGGCATGCGCAGGGTGTTGAACACTTCGCCATGCAACTTGAGAATGCGCCGGGCATACCCCAGCAGTACCTGGCCTTCGGCGGTCAGCCGCACCTGACGGCCATCACGTTCGAATAGCTGGCGCTGCAGAATGTCTTCTTCCAGGCGTTTCATCTGCATGCTGACCGCTGACTGGGTGCGGTTGACCACTTCGCCTGCGCGGGTAAAGCCGCCTTGCTCGGCAATGGCGACGAAGGTGCGCAGGACGTCCGCGTCGAGGCTCTGGTACTGGGACATTGCATCAATCTCCGAGATGCATCGCATCAGAAACATTCGTTGGATTGATCTTAAGCCTGGCGTGAGACTGAGGCCATCAACACGGAGGGCTTCACGATGAAAGGTCATGTCAGCAGCATCCAGCAACCTGCCTTTTCCCTGAGCTACCTGTGGCATGCGGCCTTGAAGCGTCTGGCGCGTTGGCTGGAGTTGTACCGTCAGCGTCAGGAGCTGGCCAGCCTCAGTGATGCAACCTTGCGCGACTTGGGGTTGAGTCGGGCGGATATCCAGCAAGAGGCCGAGCGGCATTTCTGGGATGATCCACTGAGGAAGTGATGCCATGCGTGGCAGTCGCTTCAGCTCCAGCTCCAGCTCTTGCTTTGGCTTTTGCTTCTAAGCGCGCGGTAGTTCAGGCGATGCAGATTGCGACTTCAGGAGGCCGAGCGCAGGGCTTGCGGAGGGAGGTGACGGGCATGGATGCCCGTCAAGCGCTGGGCCCCAGGATGGGGCCTGCAGCGCGGTCCTCCCGGGAGCAAGCCCGGAGCGAGGGGACCCCGGAGCGCAGCGTAGGGGCCGGATGATGGGAGCCGACGGTTTTGGTTACTTTGGCCACGACCAAAGTAACCCGCCGGAAGGGCGGAACGGTGAATAGGCGCCAACATCGTGAATGAATATCTGCTTGATGTGTAAGCGTGTAACCCAAAAGCTCAAAAGCTTAAGCGCCGGTTTTGATCGGGCGTACAGTCCGTTTGCGATGGCGACGCCAACTCACCTTTCCGCCCTTACGGCGGGTCCCTTTTTGTCGTGGCAAAAAGGGACCAAAAACCGTCGGCTCCCATCATCCGGCCCCTACGCTGCGCTCCGGGGTCCCCTCGCTCCGGCCTTGCTCCCGGGAGCACGCGCTGCAGGCCCCATCCATGGGGCCTCAGCGCTTGACGGGCATCCATGCCCGTCATCTCCCTCCGCAATGCCTCCACTCGGCCTCCTGAAGTCGCAATCTGCGTCGCCTGAACTACCGCGCGCTTAGAAGCAAGATCAAAAGCGAACTCGGTGATCGGCCGGTACCGCCGATGCATTCGGTGAGGTTCTGCCCGGACATCTGGATAAGGATATCGCCGGCATGGCTGCCCTCGGCCTGGTGTACCTGGAAGAACGCCGTTGCTCTTGCTCTTGCTCTTGCTCTTGCTCTTGCTCTTGCTCTTGCTCTTGCTCTTGCTTTTGCTTCTAAGCGCGCGGTAGTTCAGGCGACGCAGATTGCGACTTCAGGAGGCCGAGCGCAGGGCTTGCGGAGGGAGGTGACGGGCATGGATGCCCGTCAAGCGCTGGGCCCCAGGATGGGGCCTGCAGCGCGGTCCTCCCGGGAGCAAGCCCGGAGCGAGGGGACCCCGGAGCGCAGCGTAGGGGCCGGATGATGGGAGCCGACGGTTTTGGTTACTTTGGCCACGACCAAAGTAACCCGCCGGAAGGGCGGAAGGGTGAATAGGCGCCAACATCGTGAATGAATGTCTACTTGATGTGAAAGCGCACAACCCAAAAGCTCCAAAGCTTAAGCGCCGGTTCTGATCGAGCGTACAGTCCGTTTGCGATGGCGACGCCAACTCACCTTTCCGCCCTTACGGCGGGTCCCTTTTTGTCGTGGCAAAAAGGGACCAAAAACCGTCGGCTCCCATCATCCGGCCCCTACGCTGCGCTCCGGGGTCCCCTCGCTCCGGCCTTGCTCCCGGGAGCACGCGCTGCAGGCCCCATCCATGGGGCCTCAGCGCTTGACGGGCATCCATGCCCGTCATCTCCCTCCGCAAGGCCTCCACTCGGCCTCCTGAAGTCGCAATCTGCGTCGCCTGGACTACCGCGCGCTTAGAAGCAAGATCAAAAGCGAAAAGCGAAAAGCGAAAAGCGAAAAGCGAAAAGCGAAAAGCGCTCAGCGCCGCACTTGCTTGAGGGTTTCGGCAATCAGGAATGCCAACTCCAGCGACTGATCAGCATTCATCCGCGGATCACAATGGGTGTGATACCGGTCAGACAACGCATCCTCGGTGATCGGCCGGGCACCGCCGATGCATTCGGTGACGTTCTGCCCAGTCATCTCGATATGGATACCGCCAGCATGGCTGCCCTCGGCCTGGTGTACCTGGAAGAACTGCTTCACCTCATCCAGAATCTGCGCAAAATCGCGGGTCTTGTAACCGCTGCTGGCCTTGATGGTGTTGCCGTGCATCGGATCGGAACTCCACAGCACCTTGCGCCCCTCGCGCTCGACAGTGCGGATCAGCCCCGGCAAGTGGTCGCCAACCTTGCCCGCGCCCATGCGCACGATCAGGTTCAGACGCCCCGGGTCGTTCGCCGGGTTGAGCGTGTCGATCAGGCGGATCAGCTCTTCGGGGTTCATGCTCGGGCCAACCTTGACCCCAATCGGGTTGTGCACGCCACGCAGGAACTCCACATGAGCCCCATCGAGCTGGCGGGTGCGGTCGCCAATCCACAGCATGTGCGCCGAGCAGTCGTAGTAGTCGCCAGTCAGGCTGTCCTGGCGCACGAAGGCTTCTTCATAGTTCAGCAGCAGCGCTTCGTGAGCCGTGAAGAAGCTGGTTTCGCGCAGTTGCGGCGCACTGTCCAGGCCACAGGCACGCATGAACGCCAGGGTTTCATCGATGCGATTGGCCAATTGGTGGTACTTGTCGGCCAGCGCCGAGTTGGCGATGAAGTCCAGGTTCCACTTGTGCACCTGATGCAGGTCGGCAAACCCGCCCTGGGCGAACGCACGCAGCAGGTTGAGGCTGGCGGTGGCCTGGTGGTAGGCCTGCAGCAGGCGTTCCGGGTCCGGAATGCGGCTTTTGGCGTCGAAGCCGATGCCGTTGACGATGTCGCCACGGTAGGCGGGGAGGGTGACGTCGCCGATGGTTTCATCGCCAGATGAGCGCGGTTTGGCGAACTGCCCGGCCATACGCCCCACTTTCACCACCGGGCAGCCGGCGGCAAAGGTCATGACAATGGCCATTTGCAGCAGCACCTTGAAGGTGTCACGGATTTTTGCAGCCGAGAACTCCGCGAAGCTCTCGGCGCAATCGCCGCCCTGAAGCAGGAAGGCACGGCCTTCGGTGACCTCGGCGAACTGCCGGCGCAGCTCGCGCGCCTCACCCGCGAACACCAGCGGCGGGTAGCTGGCCAGGGTCTGTTCAACCTTCAGCAGGTGCGCGGCATCGGGGTAGGTCGGTTGCTGCTGGATCGGCAGGGCGCGCCAGCTGTCGGGGCTCCACGGTTGGTTCATCTTGGGCTCGGTCTTGTCGGTTGTAGGCTATGAGCCATGGTAACAGTTGGCGCTGCGCTTGTTGCATCAAGGGTGTTGGCGGACAATGCGCGTTTTTGCGCAGGTGGGTGGTGGACATGACGGCGGAACGGCAAGAGCGGCTGCTGGCACGGGTGGAGGATGCGTTTGGCGTCATCAGCGTGTACGAAGTAGACGACTACCGCTTTCTGGAATTCGGCGATGCGATCGAGCAAAGCTGCGTGTTCACCGCCGACCCCAGCTGGCTGGAGTACGACTATACCCGCGCCATGCTGGTGGGGGCGCTGTGCCACGAATCGCCGGAGAGCGCACTGTTTCTGGGCCTGGGCGCCGGCACGCTGACCCAGGCCTGCATGAAGTTCCTGCCGCTGGAAGACATCGAGGCCATCGAACTGCGCCCGGATGTGCCGCGCCTGGCCATGGATTACCTGGGCCTGGATGACGACCCGCGGCTGTATGTGCGCATCGGCGATGCCCTGGAGCTGCTGCCCACGGCAGAGAAGGCCGACCTGCTGTTCGTTGACTTGTACACCGACCATGGTCCTGGGGTCGGGCACCTGGCGTGGAACTTCCTGGAGAACTGCCAGCAGCACCTGAACCCGGGCGGCTGGCTGGTGATCAACCAGTGGGCCACCGATGATGGCAGGCCGCTGGGCGCGGCGTTGCTGCGCGGGTTGTACCACCGGCATTACTGGGAGCTGCCTGTGAAGGAGGGCAATGTGATTCTGCTGGTGCCGGCAGACCTGGAGCAGTCGCTGGACCTGGACGGTTTGAGAGCCCGGGCCGAGGCGCTGGCGCCGCGTTTGGGGTACAGCCTCGATGGGCTGATCCGCGAGATTCGGCCGGCTACGTGAGTGGCTGACGCGCGCCGACACCGAGCGCGTAAGGCTTCAGGGGATTATCGATTCAGCCTGTCGTGCGCGATGGCCCGATACTGGCCCTGCCTCCATGAAAATTTTCCTCACGTACGCGACTATTTCAGGTATAGTACGCGCCGGTCTTTTAGCGGACCTCAAAATCAGGTGGTGCAAATCCTCCGAGTCCAGCTTCGGCTGCGCGTCCGCTAGGCGGACCTTCCCAAGTTTTCTTTTTCAATCGTTTTCGCAAATCCCCGCCGCCAAAGCTGCCTGGGTGACCTGACGGTCTTTCAAGGCATGTGCAGCTTTGGAGCATGGGTCTTTGCGGATGCACCTAGAGGCAGACCCATGACCCAGGAAACCGGCGGCTTCGCCGCTCTCGATCTTAACCCGAACATTGTTGCTGCCGTTGTGGCTACCGGCTACGAAGAGCCGTCCGCCATTCAGCAACAATCGATCCCGATCATCCTCGCCGGTCACGACATGATCGGCCAGGCGCAGACTGGCACCGGCAAAACCGCTGCCTTCGCCCTGCCGATCCTGAACAAGATCGATGTGAGCAAGCGCGAACCGCAAGCCCTGATCCTGGCGCCAACCCGTGAGTTGGCGCTGCAAGTTGCTACCGCTTTCGAAACCTACGCCAAGCAGATGCCGGGCGTGAACGTTGTCGCCGTCTACGGTGGTGCCCCGATGGGCCCACAGCTGCGTGCGATCCGCAACGGCGCGCAAATCGTCGTGGCCACCCCGGGCCGTCTGTGCGACCACCTGCGTCGTGACGAAAAAGTCTTGTCGACTGTACAGTACCTGGTACTGGACGAAGCCGACGAGATGCTGAAGCTGGGCTTCATGGACGACCTCGAAGTGATCTTCGACGCAATCCCGGCTACCCGTCAGACCGTACTGTTCTCCGCAACCCTGCCGTCTTCGATCCGTTCGATCGCCGAGCGTCACCTGCGTGAACCCAAGCACGTCAAGATCCAGACCAAGACCCAGACCGTTACCGCGATCGAGCAGGCCCACCTGATGGTCCACGCGGACCAGAAGATCCCGGCTGTGCTGCGTCTGCTGGAAGTGGAAGAGTTCGACGCGCTGATCGCCTTCGTGCGTACCAAGCAAGCCACCCTGGACCTGGCCGCCGCGCTTGAAGCCAAAGGCTACAAGGCTGCTGCACTGAACGGCGATATCGCTCAGAACCAGCGTGAGCGCGTGATCGACTCGCTCAAGGATGGCCGCCTGGACATCGTCGTCGCCACCGACGTCGCTGCCCGAGGCCTGGACGTACCGCGCATCACTCACGTGTTCAACGTTGACATGCCGTACGACCCGGAGTCCTACGTACACCGTATCGGCCGTACTGGCCGTGCCGGTCGCGATGGCCGTGCACTGTTGCTGGTTACCCCGCGTGAGCGCCGCATGCTGCAGGTGATCGAGCGTGTTACCGGGCAGAAGGTTGCCGAAGCGCGCCTGCCGAATGCCCAGGCCGTGCTGGATGCCCGCATCAAGAAGCTGACCTCGAGCCTGGCGCCGCTGGTAGCCGAAGCAGAAGCCACCCACGGCGAGCTGTTCGACCGCCTGACCACCGACCTGGGTTGCAGCGCGCGTGCCCTGGCTTCGGCCCTGCTGCGCAAGGCCACCAATGGCCAGGCGCTGGACCTGGCGGCGGTAGAGCGTGAGCAGCCGCTGGTGCCGAGCTTCGCCCCGCGTGGTGAGCGTACCGAGCGCGGTGAGCGTGGCGAGCGTCCTGACCGTGGTGACCGTGAGCGCCGTGCACCGCTGCCGTTGGCCGAAGGCCGCGTGCGTTGCCGTACCGCCCTGGGTGCCCGTGATGGCATCGCTGCCAAGAACCTGCTGGGTGCGATCCTCAACGAAGGTGGCCTGGCGCGTGACGCTATCGGCCGCATCCAGGTGCGCGACAGCTTCAGCCTGGTCGAGCTGCCGGAAGACGGCCTCGAGAAGCTGCTGTCCAAGCTCAAGGACACCCGCGTGGCTGGCAAGCAGCTGAAGCTGCGTCGCTACCGCGAGGATTGATCCTGGCGTAACGGAAAAATCCCCGGCTTAGGTCGGGGATTTTTTTTGCCTGTACCGGCCCTTTCGCGGGCTTGCCCGCTCCCACAGGTACTGAAATCTGTGGGGTACCTGTGGGAGCGGGCAAGCCCGCGAAGAGGCCCTTCAGTCGAACCGATAGATGTCCATCCCCAGCGCGCCCAGGGTAAACCCCTGATGCACCACGCCGAACTTGCTCCCGGCCCCGAGGGCAAAGAACAGCGGCAGCAAATGCTCATCACTGGGATGGTTGCGCACCGCAAACGGCGCCTGCTGCCGGTAATCCAGCAACGCCGCCTGGTCATCCTCCTGCAGCCGGTCTACCACCCAATCCCTGAACGCCAGCGCCCACGGCTCGATCACATCCGGCCCTGCATGCCAGTCCAGCTCACCCAGGTTGTGGGTAATGCTGCCCGAACCTATCAGCAGTACATCCTCGGCACGCAACCCCGCCAGTGCCTGGCCCACCTTCAGCTGCAGCGCCGGCCCCATGTGGCTGGGCAGGGAAACCTGCACCACGGGAATGCTGGCATCCGGGTACATCAGCGACAGCGGCACCCAGGCGCCATGGTCGAATGGGCGTTGCATGTCCAGCCGCGCGGGTAACCCCGCAGCCTTCAACCGCTCACTGACCTGACCAGCAAGCCCGGGCTCGCCCGGCGCCGGGTACTGCACCGCATACAGGGCTGGTGGGAAGCCGTAGAAGTCATGCCAGGTTTCGGGCTGTGCGCTGCCGGTGACCAGCAGCTCGCGGCTTTCCCAGTGTGCCGACACCACCACGATCGCTTTCGGCCGGGGCAGCGCGTTGGCCAACCCGGACAGTGCCGGCCCGCTGGCGCCCGGTTGCAGGGCAAGCATGGGGGAACCATGGGAAATGAACAGGCTGGGCAGCATGGCGGGGTCCTGAAGGTTAAGATGCAACCATCATCGATTAACTACAGATCGAAATCCAAACCAAGTTTTACCGACAAATCATCTAAAAATCGGGAGTAATCATGGAACCAGCGTTCTGGCAGCAGCGGTGGGCCGACAACCAGATCGGCTTTCACCAGGCGCAGGTGAACCCCTATCTGCAGACGTATTGGCCACAGTTGCAGTTGGCGCCCGGCAGCCGCGTGCTGGTGCCGTTGTGCGGCAAGAGCCTGGACTTGGCCTGGTTGGCAGGGCAGGGCCATCGCGTATTGGGTGTGGAGCTGTCGCGGCGGGCGGTGGAGGATTTTTTCCGTGAGCACGGGCTTGAGGCCGAAGTGCGGCAGCAGGGCGCATTCGAGGTTTGGCGCAGTGGAGATGTACAGCTGTGGTGTGGCGACTTCTTTGCCTTGAGGGCAGAGGATGTGGCTGACTGCGTGGGGCTGTATGACCGGGCGGCGGTGATTGCGCTGCCGGTGCAGATGCGTGCGCGGTATATGCAGCTGTTGTCGGGTTTGCTGCCGGCGAATTGCCGTGGGTTGGTGGTGACGCTGGAGTATGACCAGTCGTTGTTGGCCGGGCCGCCGTTTTCGGTCAGGGATGAAGAGCTGAGACAGGGGTTTGCGGGGTGGCAGGTGGAGCAGCTGGAGGCTGTGGAGGTGATTGAGGACAGCCCGAAGTTTGTGCAGGCCGGGGCGTCGAGTTTGTTGGAGCGGGTGTACCGGCTCAGCCGGTAAGCAGGTAGGGCAGGCTGACCCGGCCCATGTGGGAGCGGGCGCGCCCGCGAAACAGGCGACGCGGTAGATGGCACCGGCTTTGCCGGTGTTCGCGGGCGCGCCCGCTCCCACAGAAGGCTGCGTAAGGCCGGGAATAAAAAAGGGCGACCGAAGTCGCCCTTTGTTTTTATCAGGTGGATCAGCCGCGCTGACGCAGGGCCTCGATGCGGTCTTCCAGCGGTGGGTGGCTCATCAGCAACCCGGCCAGGCCGTGCTTGAGGCCGCCATTGATGCCGAAAGCCTTCATGGTGTCCGGCATGTGCACTGGCAGGCCTTGTTCCACGCGCAGGCGCTGCAGGGCGCCGATCATTGCCGCGGTACCGGCCAACTGCGCACCGGCTTCGTCGGCGCGGAATTCGCGGCGGCGCGAGAACCACATCACGATCATGCTGGCCAGGATGCCAAGGATCAGCTCGGCAACAATGGTCGCCACATAGTAGGCAATGCCTTGGCCCTCTTCATTCTTGAAGATGACCTTGTCCACAAAGTTGCCGATGATGCGTGCAAAGAACATCACGAAGGTGTTCACCACGCCCTGCACCAGCGCCAGGGTGACCATGTCGCCGTTGGCAACGTGGCCGATTTCGTGGGCCAGTACCGCGCGCACTTCATCGGGCGAGAAGCGCTCCAGCAGGCCCTGGGACACCGCGACCAGCGCGTCGTTGCGGTTCCAGCCGGTGGCGAAGGCGTTGGCCTCGTAAGCCGGGAAGATACCCACCTCAGGCATTTTGATGCCCGCTTCGCGGGACAGCTCTTCGACCGTTTGCAGCAGCCACTGCTCGTGGCGGGTGCGCGGCTGGCTGATGATCTGGGTGCCGGTGGTCATCTTCGCCATCCACTTGGAGATGAACAGCGAGACGAGGGAGCCGGCAAAGCCGAACACGGCGCAGAACACCAGCAGGCTGCTGAGGTTCAGGTCGACCCCGTTGGCGGCCATGAACCCGTTGAAACCGAACAGGCTCAGGGTAATGCTTGCAACCAGCACCACCGCGAGGTTGGTGGCTACAAACAACAGAATGCGCATCATGGTTGTTACGTTCTCCTGACGGATGAGTTGTCGCTTACTGCGGGGTATATAAGGGGCCTGCCGCGCCGATTCAATCGGGGGACTATTTCAAACTGTGTACGGCGGAGTATGGCAGAGGATGGCGTGGGGGCTGTGGGATAGAGCGTTGCAGGATGTAAGAAACATTCGGCTTGGGGCTGCGTCAAGGCCGCTGGGGGTTTGCCGCAAGTGGTGTGGCGCCTGTGAGATCGAGCGCCGCGCGCGCGGCGCTTCGCGGGTAAACCCGCTCCTACGTTTGTTTCGGGCCAATTATGCCTGTGGGATTTGCGCGCGAACGCCCTGGCGCATGCCTCGATATCGCGTCGTACAAACAAGGCGATCGCGCGCGCCTGGCACAGGATGGACTGGCCCGAAACAAACGTAGGAGCGGGTTTACCCGCGAAGCGCCGCGCGGGCGGCGCTCGATCTACGCCCCACCACCAACCCCGCGTCGAACCTCTCGTCGCCCCCGGCGCCCCCCGGCGCTCCCCCCCGTCGAACCCTACTGCGAATAACCCTTCAGGAAATTGCCGATCCGGCCAATTGCCGCTTCCAGGTCATCCACCCGCGGCAAGGTCACCACGCGGAAGTGGTCCGGCCAGGGCCAGTTGAACGCCGTTCCTTGTACGATCAGCAGCTTCTCCGACAGTAGCAGGTCAAGGGCGAACTTCTCGTCGTTGAGGATCGGGCAAACCTTCGGGTCGATCCGCGGGAACGCATACAGCGCACCCATCGGCTTCACGCAGCTGACGCCAGGGATGTCGTTGAGCAGTTCGTAGGTGCGGTTGCGTTGCTCCAGCAGGCGGCCTGGCGGCAGCACCAGGTCGTTGATGCTCTGGTAGCCGCCCAGCGCGGTCTGGATGGCATGCTGGGCCGGCACGTTGGCGCACAGGCGCATGTTGGCCAGCATGTCGATGCCTTCGATGTAGCTTTGTGCGTGGTGCTTGGGCCCGGAGATGATCAGCCAGCCGGAGCGGAAACCCGCCACCCGGTACGACTTGGACAAGCCGTTGAAGGTCAGGCACAGCAGGTCCGGGGCCAGCGAGGCGGTGCTGATGTGCACGGCTTCGTCGTACAGGATCTTGTCGTAGATCTCGTCGGAGAACACCACCAGGTTGTGCTGGCGCGCCAGCTCCAGCATGCCCAGCAGCAGCTCCTTGGAGTAGACCGCGCCGGTCGGGTTGTTCGGGTTGATGATCACCAGCGCCTTGGTGTTCGGGGTGATCTTGGCCTTGATGTCCTCAAGGTCCGGGAACCAGTCGGCCTGCTCGTCGCACAGGTAGTGCACCGGCTTGCCGCCGGCCAGGCTCACGGCGGCTGTCCACAGTGGGTAGTCGGGGGCCGGGATCAGCACTTCGTCGCCGTTGTTGAGCAGCGCCTGCATCGACATGACGATCAGCTCGGACACACCATTACCCAGGTAGATGTCCTCGATGGTGACGCCTTCGATTTCTTTCTGCTGGCAGTACTGCATCACCGCCTTGCGTGCGCTGAACAGGCCTTTGGAGTCGCTGTAGCCCTGTGCGGTGGGCAGGTTGCGGATCACATCCTGAAGGATTTCATCAGGCGCCTCGAAGCCAAACGGCGCCGGGTTGCCGATGTTCAGCTTGAGGATGCGGTGACCTTCCTCCTCCAGGCGTTTGGCGTGCTTGAGCACTGGGCCGCGAATGTCGTAGCAGACATTGGCGAGCTTGTTCGATTTGCTGAACTGCATGATGGGATCCCGATTGAGAAAACGCGCTACGCCCCGCCGAAAGGTTTGAAAGGGCAGGAAGCGGGTGCCAGACTGAACGCCTGGCACACGAAGCCAACTAATATACGTGCCACCCGCGCCCCGGAAAAGACGGTGCGGGGTGAAATTCAGCCTGCCGAGGTCCCTACATGAAAAAGATCGAAAAAACCCTGGACGAATGGCGGTCGATGCTCGACCCCGAGCAGTACCAGGTCTGCCGCCTCAAGGGCACCGAACGGCCATTCAGTGGCAAGTACAACAGCGAGCGCCGCGACGGCATCTACCACTGCATCTGTTGCGGCCTGCCGCTGTTCGATGCGCAGACCAAGTTCGACGCCGGCTGCGGATGGCCGAGCTTCTACGCGCCGATCGAGGACAGCGCGATGATCGAGATCCGCGACACATCCCACGGCATGATCCGCACCGAGGTCACCTGCGCCCGTTGCGACGCGCACCTGGGGCATGTGTTCCCTGACGGCCCGCCACCGACCGGCCTGCGCTACTGCATCAACTCGGTGTGCATCGACCTTCGTCCGCGCGACTGACCGGAGCCCGACCATGGCTGCAACGATGCTGAACATTCCCTGCGTGACCCTGGGCGGCGAGCACAAGACGCTCGGCGACTTCCCGGGCAAGGTGCTGTTGGTGGTCAATACCGCCAGCCAGTGCGGTTTTACCCCGCAGTACAAGGGCCTGGAGCAACTGTGGCAGGCCTACCGCGACCGTGGCCTGATGGTACTGGGTTTCCCGTGCAACCAGTTCGGCAAGCAGGAACCTGGCGATGCGCGGGAAATTGCGCAGTTCTGTGAGCGTAATTTCGGCGTGAGTTTTCCGCTGTTTCGCAAGGTCGAGGTCAACGGCCCGGGCGCTCACCCTCTGTTCGTCGAACTCAAGCAGCGCGCGCCGGGTATTTTGGGTAGCCAGAAGATCAAGTGGAACTTCACCAAGTTTCTGGTCGACCCGGCCAGTGGCCAGGTCAAGCGCTATGCCCCCACCACCAAGCCACAGGCCCTGGAGGCGGACATCGAGCGTTTGCTCAGCCGCTGAAGGGCACCCAATGGTCGACCAGGGCCATTAGCTCTTCGCGGCGGAATGGCTTGGCCAGGTAGTCGTTCATGCCCGCCGCCCGGCAGCGTTCGCGTTCTTCGGGCATGGCGTTGGCGGTGAGGGCGACGATGGGCAACTCGGGCCAGCGGCCGCTTTGGCGGATACGCCGGCTGGCCTCGTAGCCGTCCATCACCGGCATGTTGCAGTCCATCAGCACCAGGTCGAATTCCTCACGCGCCAGCAGCTCAAGGGCCTCCGCGCCCTGGGTGGCCAGTTGCACCTGGCAGCCGAGCTTGGCCAGCATGCCCTTGGCCACCAGCTGGTTCACCGGGTTGTCCTCTACCAGCAGGATCCTCGCACGGCCTTGTTCCTGGGTAATGGCCGGGATGGCCAGCGGGTGTTCGGGCTCATGGCCTTGCAAGGTGCGGCGCAGGGTCTGGTACAGGGCGTTGCGTGCCAATGGTCGGGCCAACTGGTGCAGCGGGGCCAAAGCCAGGGACTGCTCGTTGGGCAGGAAGTTGCCGTAGGCAGTCACCAGCAGAATCGGGGTTTTCAATGCCGGGCGCAGTTCGAACAGGTGCTCGACGTCGTCGGTGATCAACAGGTCGATCACTGCCGCATCCAGCGTGGTGCAACTGTCATGGCGCTGGTAGGTCAGGCCCCAGGCGGGCAACAAGTGCTGCAACAGTTCATTGAGCCCGCTGCCGGCTGCGCTCAGTGCGGCCACGCGGCCATGCAAGGGCACTGGCGGGATGGCTTCGGTGTGCACGGTCAGTGGCAACTCGGCGGTAAAACAGCTGCCAAAGCCCGGCTCGGAGCGAATGTGCAGGTGGCCCTGCATGGCCTTGCACAGGTTGCGCGTCAGCGCCAGGCCCAGGCCGGTGCCACCGTACTGGCGGGTGATGCCGGCGCCGGCCTGGGTGAAAGGCTGGAAGATGCGCGCCTGGGCGTCTTCGGGGATGCCGATGCCGGTATCCCGTACCTCCAGACGCACACCACCGACAATGGCCGCCAGGCGCACGTCGACGCGGCCGAAGCGGGTGAATTTCAGCGCGTTGGACAGCAGGTTGCTGACGATCTGCCGCACACGCGTGGGGTCGCCAAGCACGCTGCTGGGGAAGTCGCTGTCGATCAGGCAGGTCAGCTCCACGCTTTGCGCGGTGTTCTGCGACAGCAGGTTGGCGGTGTCTTCCACCATCGAGCCCATGTCGAACGCAATGCGTTCCAGCTCCAGCTGGCCGGCATCGAACTTGGACAAGTCGAGAATATCGTTCAGCAGCTCTACCAGCACCTTGCCCGAGTCATGGGCGATAGCCAGTTGCTGGCGTTGCTCGCTGGGCAGCGGGTTGTCCAGCGCCAGGGCGATCATGCCGAGCATGCCGTTGAGCGGGGTGCGGATTTCGTGGCTCATGTTGGCCAGGAAGGCGGCGCGTGCCTGGGCCATGTCCAGCGCTCGGCTGCGGGCTTGTTCCAGCTCCTGGTTGGACAGGCTCAGGCTGCTGTTGCTGGCCTTGAGCTCGTTGGTGCGCGCCGACACGATGTCTTCCAGCTCGTTCAGGTACTGGGTCAGGCGGTTTTCCGCGGTGCGCCGCTGTTCGATCTCGGTGGCCATGCTGACGAACTGCTGGTTGGCGACCTTCACCAGCACGCCGATTTCGTCATGCTCGTGTCCGTGTGGGCATTCCAGGCGAGTTTGCCGGGGTTTGCGCGGATCGCTGCCGCTGAGTGCGCCAATCACCGTCACCAGCGGCTTGGTCAGCATCATGTAGAACAGCGCCAGCAGGAGGCCGGTGAGCACCAGGCTGCGGGCAAAGCCATTGAGCAGGGTGATGCCGGCACGGTCGAGAAAGCGGCTGCCGAAGGCGAAGGTGTCGATGTCCAGGTACAGGGTGCCCAGGTATTCCTCTGGCATGTGGGTCAGGTACAGGCGCTCCTTGAACTGGCGTTGCTCGCCGAACAGGAAGTCGCTGAGTGGCCGGGAGCGGTCCTGCAGTTTTGGCCGCTCGACATCGGCCAGCACCGTTTCGTTGTTGTCGATCAGCCGCGCGCGGATGACGGCCGGCGACTGCAGCAGGCCGCGGGTCAGCTCCAGCGCCAGTTCCGAGTCGATGTTGTAGGCGATGCGCGAGGCCGGGTTGTGGCTGATTTGCAGCAACGCGTTCACTTCACGGTTGATGGACGCGTCTTCGCTGGCATAATCGATGCCGATCTGGATGAGACTGAGCAATGTTCCCAGGATGAAGCCGACCAGGACTGTCAACCGGGCTTGCTTGTATGACAGGCGATTGGTGAACTTGATATCCATGAGTCCCGAGCCGGTTTCCCGTTCCTTGCGCTGCGCAAGCATAGCCGAATAGCCCCGGCTGCTGGTGGGTCTGTCTGTTCATTTCAGTTGATCGCCAAGCGGGGGCCGCTTGGCGCCCCTTCGCGGGCTTGCCCGCTCCCACAGGTACAGCTTAGCCCCAGGCTGCAAGCCCTGTGGGAGTGGGCAAGCCCGCGAAGGGGCGCGCAGCGGCCCCCAAAAAACTGAAATTGTTAGGAGTCGTCATGGACGCTCGCTTGATCGCTTTTCTGGACCGCGCCGAATCGGTACTGGCGCGCCTTGAACCCCTGTTGCCGGCACAACGCCCGCACATCGACTGGGGCACCACACTGGCCGCGCGCTGGCAGCGTGATGGCCGCAGCGGCTACCTGCTGCCGCTGGACGTCAGCCTGGACATCCGCCTGACCGACCTGATCGGCGTCGACAAACAGCGCGACCAGCTGGGCCGCAACACCCACCAGTTCATCAACGGCCTGCCAGCCAACCACGCGTTGCTGTGGGGCTCGCGTGGTACCGGCAAGTCGTCGCTGGTACGTGCCCTGCTGGCCGAGCACGCCAGCGCCGGCCTGCGCCTGATCGAAATCGAACGTGACCACCTGGCCGACCTGCCACGGGTGGTCGAGCAGCTGCAGAAGCTGCCGCAACGCTTCATCCTGTTCTGCGACGACCTGTCGTTCGAAGCCGGGGAGGGTGACTACCGGGTGCTCAAGAGCGTGCTCGACGGCTCGCTGGAGCAGGCCCCGGACAATGTGCTGCTGTACGCCACCTCCAACCGCCGCCACCTGGTGCCCGAGAAGGAAAGCGACAACGAGAACTGGAAGCGTGTCGACGGCGAACTGCACCCCAGCGAAGCGGTGGAGGACAAGATTGCCCTGTCTGACCGTTTTGGCCTGTGGCTGTCGTTCTACCCGTTCACCCAGGACCACTTCCTGAACGTTGTCGAGCACTGGATTGGCCAGTTGGCACAACCTGCGGGCCTTGTGTGGCAGCGCACCGAAGAACTCGACATCCTCGCCGTGCGCTGGGCCACCGGCCGCGGTAACCGTAATGGCCGTTGTGCCTATCAGTTCGCCCGCTACTGGGTCGGGCTGCAATTGCTGGAGCAAAAGTAAATGATCGACCTCAATGCCAGTGGCGCCGGCCTCGACGGCTATAACCTGCTGGCGGCGCAAGTGCAGGCGCTGTTCGCCGACGAGCGTGACTTCATCGCCAACGCCGCGCAGTTTTCCGCGTTTCTGTATAACCAGGTGGACGACCTGAACTGGGCGGGGTTCTACCTCAACCGCAACGAAGAGCTGGTACTGGGCCCGTTCCAGGGCCAGGTGGCGTGTGTGCGTATTCCGTTCAGTAAAGGTGTGTGCGGGGCTGCGGCGGCAACGCGGCAGACCCAGCGGGTCGAGGATGTTCATGCATTCCCGGGCCACATTGCCTGTGACAGCGCTTCCAACAGCGAGCTGGTGATCCCGTTGGTGAAGGACGGCAGGTTGATTGGCGTGCTGGACCTGGACAGCCCGACGGTCGGGCGGTTCAGCGAGGCGGACCAAGTGGGGCTGGAGCGGTTGGCAGGGATCTTTCTGGCGTTGACTGACTGCTGATCGATGTTGCCTGTGCCGGCCTCTTCGCTTGTAGGAGCGGGTTTACCCGCGAATACGGTGGCGGCGGCAACGATGAATGACCAGGGATATAGGCCAGCAGCCCCGGCCCTTTCGCGGGTAAACCCGCTCCTACGACGGCCTGCGCCCAACACCCGATGTGGGTACCCCGCCGTGTAGGAGCGGGTTTACCCGCGAATACGATGGCGGCGGCAACGATGAATGACCAGGGATATTGGCCAGCAGCCCCGGCCCTTTCGCGGGTAAACCCGCTCCTACGACGGCCTGCGCCCAACACCCGATGTGGGTACACCGCCGTGTAGGAGCGGGTTTACCCGCGAATACGGTGGCGGCGTCAACGATGAATGACCAGGGATATAGGCCAGCAGCCCCGGCCCTTTCGCGGGTACAGGTTAACCAATCAGTCGTAGATCACCTTCTTCTTCCAGGTTTCTTCCTCATCGGTCTTGAGCCCATCGGTCAATTCGTTGTGCTCGTCCTCCGCCGGTGCCATGCGGTCCAGCACCTGGGCATTGGCCCGGGTCAGCAGTTTCTCAAGATACGTCAGCTGCTCTTCATACACCTTCGGCTCCGGCTGCTTGCGCAAATACTGCACGCCGCGCTCGAAGGCCAGGCGCGCCTGGCCGGGCTGGCCTTTTTGCAGGGCCTGTTGGCCGAGGTTGTTGAAGAACTCTATATGCAGCAGCACCAGGATATGGCGGATTTCCTTGACCCAATGCTTGGCCTCGACGGCGGGCAAGAAGCCCTCATGGGCAGCGCGGGTCACCTGGTTGTGCAGCGCCTCCAGCAAGAAGCGTACGTCCTTGGCCTTGATCTCGGTGTGGATCGGGTTAGGTGGGTTGTTGACCGGGATCTTGTCACCCAGGGCAATCAGCCCTTCCAGTTCGGCGATGCGCGCCTTGAATTCGGCATTGCGCTTGTCCACCGCCAGCAGGCGCTGGTTGAGGTTCAGCTCCAGGCGGGTCAGCAGCAACTTGAGGGCCGGGGTCATGAACTGGCCGGGGAACGTCTCGGTGATCTCGCCACAGCGACGCAGGCGGTCGGCGAGCTCGATCTTCATCCGGGCGCGCTCAAGCTTGCCATTCTCGACCACATTGTTGAGGTAGCCGATCACGATCAGCAACGCGATGCCCGCCACGATGAGCAGGGTGATCAGAAGTGGTGTCACCGTTAATGCCTCATGAATAGGTTTGCATGATTGAGTGTAGGAGCGAGCGTGCTCGCGAGAGGCCCTGACAGCCATTCTCTTTTTCTATCGGCAAACTGTGCCATGACTGGATGCTGGCACATTAATGCTGACTTGACGCCAGAAAATCAACGCCAAACCCCAGCAGGCTTGCCAAAACAGCGCTGGGTGTACCCGGAAGTCATTGATTTAAATAAATTTCTACAAAGGGGTTGACGCCTTCCCGAACCATCCATAGAATGCGCGCCACTTGCAGCGTAAAGCACACAGCGAAACGCGGCAGGGAGTGAAAGCAGGCAGTAATGCCAGCAGCGTGTCCCCTTCGTCTAGTGGCCTAGGACACCGCCCTTTCACGGCGGTAACAGGGGTTCGAGTCCCCTAGGGGACGCCAATGCGGGAATAGCTCAGTTGGTAGAGCACGACCTTGCCAAGGTCGGGGTCGCGAGTTCGAGTCTCGTTTCCCGCTCCAGTTTCTCCGGCACTGCTTAACGGCGGGGCAGGAAAAGAAAATCCAGGCTGAATCGTGAGGTTCATGTTCTGGTGCACTGAAAAGTGTTGTGTGTCCCCTTCGTCTAGTGGCCTAGGACACCGCCCTTTCACGGCGGTAACAGGGGTTCGAGTCCCCTAGGGGACGCCAAATGCGGGAATAGCTCAGTTGGTAGAGCACGACCTTGCCAAGGTCGGGGTCGCGAGTTCGAGTCTCGTTTCCCGCTCCAGTTTAAATACTGTGGCGTCTATGCGGTGCAGTGGTGGTGAAGGCTGTAAAGGCGCTTCACGCCGAACGTGGTAATGCTTCAAATTGCGGGAATAGCTCAGTTGGTAGAGCACGACCTTGCCAAGGTCGGGGTCGCGAGTTCGAGTCTCGTTTCCCGCTCCAAATCAAGATCTACAGAGTCGCATGAGATTCTGTAAGTCCTCGAAAAAAGACGCTTCGGCGTCTTTTTTCGTTTCAGCGCAGTTTGCCTGAATCCATCATCAGCCTTGAAATTCAAAGTGCCACTGCTAGGCGCCCTTCGCACAGACGAACAGTGCAAAGCCTGCGGGGGCTATGAGGGCGTGGTTCTTTGTCGAAGCCGGTTTCCTTGAGCAGCCAAGGGAGTGGTTTTGTCAATCCACCAGTTTCACGG
Organism: Pseudomonas sp. GW823-FHT05G12; assembly: GCF_058795575.1. Lineage (NCBI taxonomy): Bacteria > Pseudomonadati > Pseudomonadota > Gammaproteobacteria > Pseudomonadales > Pseudomonadaceae > Pseudomonas > Pseudomonas sp. GW823-FHT05G12. The sequence goes on along the minus strand of NZ_CM179501.1, from coordinate 4,426,883 downwards.
GTACGTGAGGGAACGGGATCCAGGTGAGTTTGTTGTCCACGCTGAAATAGCACAGGATGTCGATCTGAAGAGAGACCGTGAACACGCCCAGCGCTGCCGGGGTTACCGAACCTACCGTCATGATCCCTGTTGCCGACGTTACCGGGGTCGCGTCTGTGACCACGACAGGACCGTTGGGCCTTTCCTGCCCGGTCGCTTCGCTGCTGCTGGCCAGTACTTTGATTTGATTGTACGTATGCGTCGTGACCAGTGTTGGGGCGTTCACGGGTGTTCAGGTGAAACTTGTTGAACTCTCGGACGGTGCTGCGTACGGGCCTTTCATCCACCCAGAGTGTCTCTGTGGTGGCATAGTCATAGTCGATATCCTTGCGGAACAGGTTGTCCAGGCCATCGTCTATCCACTCCAGTGGTGCATTGCCACCCAGGAAGTTGTGACCGTTGCTGGAATAGGTGTAAGGCATGAGGCGTTTCATTCGCGGTTCCTGGTGTTGAGCGGCCGTTCTGGGCACGAGTTGCTGATGCCGCCGTAGTCATTGATCACCGCTACGATGGCCTGCAAGCCAGGGCCTTCCAGACTGGGTGGCAGCAGGTAGCTGAGCTCGGACATGGGGGGCACCATGTCTACACCCGGCAGGGCTTCCTGTTGCTTGCCCTTGACCAGGTCCAGCCGGTTGAAGGTGTAGTGATAGGGCGTGGGGTTGTGCAAAGTCAGGTGTGGGCGGCCGTCGCGCAGGGTTCTGACCAGGCGTAGCTCCTTGAGCCTGTGCACCGGATTACCTTGAACCTGCGTCGGGCGGTAGAACAATTTAATCCGCGTGCGCAGGGCAATGTTCAGGGTGTTCTGTTTACCGTCGATGGCCTGGGGAATTTCTTGCAGGTTGAAAAAGAACAACGATTCGCGGTCCTGGGGCAGGTCGTTTGGCAGGCCGCTGATCTGAACCGACTGGTCCTTGCCTGCAGCCAGCCTGAACAAGGCCGGGGCGGTCATGAGCGGTACGGCCGTGGTGGTGTCATCGGCCTGGGTATTGACCCAGGTCTGGGCGGCGAAGGGGCGTTGGCTGGGGTTGGCAACTACCACCGAAGCGCTGCGCTGACTGCTTTCGTAGATGATGCGCGTGCTGCTGATGGTAAGGGCGGCCTGGGCGCTGTTCAGCAAGCTGGCCAGAAGCAGCAGGCAACCGCCCAGCATCGTCGAAGTGCGGGTGACGGGGAGCATGGAAAATGACCGATTTTGAGTGACAGTGGGATCCAGGTGCGCGAAGGCACCTGGCAGGGCATCAAGGCAGCGTGATACTGAAGTTCACATCTGCGTTGGCATCACCATCGGTCACTGTGCCGGTCTTCAAGTACGAAGCGTAGAACTTGAGGTCCGTTACGCCTGTGGATGCAATGTCGTAGTCCTTGGATGGCGTTCGCGGAGCGATATTTGTGAACGTATCATCCTTGATGGTCAACGCCAGGCCCTGCGCTAATCCACCGCCGCTGCGAATGGCATAGTGAGCATTTCCCGGGCCTGCATCGCCGTGGTGAGAGTTGAATGTGACTTGGCTTTTGTAAGGATTTGGAATATTGCAGCTGCCTACATCTGCATCAACGCGTAACGCGAATGGGATGTCGGGGGTGACGGTGTTGGTGTCGAAGTATTTGACCGCGTAGTTTCCAAGCTCAACGGCGCCAATTGCGCCCGAGCCCGGTATGACAATCTCGATCGGGCAAGTACCGCCGCCGTTGATATGCCCTTTGAAAAGGATTTGGCCCCTTTCATCGGCAAAAGCCGTGGTACTTGCCAGGCCCAAGGCTAGCGTCATGAAGATCTTGTTCATGGTTCAATCCGTACGTTGATAGGTTGGCTGGCTGCGTGAAAGGCACGCAGCGTCTCAGGGTTGCCAGGGCATCCTTGAAACGAGCGACAGCGTACGGGCGGGGGGGCGAAGCGGATGTAGGGCGGAGTGCGACCAGCGTGTTGAAATGTCGACAAGCACCCGGCTAGAGCGCCGGGTGCATGGAAAGATCAGTGACGGGAGGCTGGGCCGGTTGGGCTCAATAGCTGTTTTTCAGCATGCCAGTCGAAGGGTTCGTCATTCTGCTCTGCCTCGTAGCGGCGCTCCTCCAGTTGCTGGTAAACGGACAGTTCTTCATCGGGCATGTAGTGCAGGCAGTCGCCCCCGAAGAACCACAGCAGGTCCCGTGGCACCAAGTGGGCGATTTGCGGGTAGCGCTGAATCACCTGGCATATCAGGTCCTGGCCCAGGTATTGGCTTTCCAGTGGGTTTTGCGGCAGCAGGGTCAGCAGTTCGTCGAAGCGTTCGAGGAACAGGGCGTGGCTTTCCTCCGGCACCTGCTCGGCTTCACCCAGGGCCACCAATATGGTGCGCAGGTGGTTCAGCAGTTGCAGGTGATATTCCAGGTGGGGGTTAGCCATTGGGGTGGTCCTCGAGGTGGTTGAAACGGGGCGCGGAGTATACGCCGGTTGGGGAAGGGGCCGCAAAACGGCCCCTGTTTCAGCGTATCTTGCCTTGCTCCGGCAGCAGCTGTGCCTTGTCGAAGGCATCCACGTCGATCACCGCACGGCGCGCTTGCTCGGCTGCATGCAGGCGTTGCGCCTGATCAGGCTGAAGTACACCACTGTCGACTGCCGCATCGATCACCGACTGCCCGGGCGCCGGTCGTACCTTGCCTTCCTTGATTGCCTGATGCAGCGCGTTGTGCAGCGGCGTCGACGCCTCCAGCAGGTCGCAGGCCCGTTGCAGGGCTGCCACCGGGTCGCCGTCGGCTTGCGGCCTGAAGCAACCGGCAAGCAGCTCTTCCAGCGCAGGGTCGCCTTTGCTGCGTCCGATCAGCGCTGCTACCTCGGCGTCCAGTTCATCGCTCGGCCCGGTGTGACGGCGGCCGAAGGGGAACACCAGCACCCGTAGCGCGCAGCCGACGAAGCGGTTGGGGAAGTTGTCGAGCAACCGGTCCAGGGCGTGCTCCGCCTGGCCCAGGCTTTCTTCCATGGCCCAGCGCAGCAGGGGCTGCATGTGCTCGGGCGAACCGAGATCGTGGTAGCGCTTGAGTGCGGCACTGGACAGGTACAGGTAGCTGAGTACATCGCCCAGCCGCGCACTCAGGCGCTCCCGGCGCTTGAGCGCCCCGCCCAGCAGCATCATCGACAGGTCGGCCAGCAGGGCAAAGGCGGCGGCCTGGCGGTTGAGGGCCCGGAAGTAGCCTTGGCTCAGCGTGTCCCCCGGTACTTTCTCGAAAAGCCCCAGCCCCAGGTTGAACACCAAAGTGCTGGCCGCATTGCCGGCGGCGAACAGGATGTGTTTCATCAGCAGGTCATCGAATTCCTGAAGCGCCTGATCGTGGTCTTCACGCCCGGCCAATGCCATTTCCTTGAGCACGAACGGATGGCAGCGAATGGCGCCCTGGCCGAAGATCATCAGGTTGCGCGAAAGGATGTTGGCGCCTTCGACCGTGATGAAGATCGGCGCCCCTTGCCAGTTGCGGCCCAGGTAGTTGTTCGGGCCCATGATGATGCCCTTGCCACCGTGCACGTCCATGGCGTGCTGGATGCATTCGCGGCCACGCTCGGTGAGGTGGTACTTGAGTATCGCCGACAGCACCGAGGGTTTCTCGCCCAGGTCCACGGCCTTGGCGGTCAGCAGGCGGGCACTGTCCATCAGCCAGGCGTTGCCACCGATGCGTGCCAGTGATTCCTGGATACCTTCGAAGGCTGCCAGTGGCACGTTGAACTGCTCGCGGATATTGGCGTACTGGCCGGTCACCAGGCTGGTGTACTTGGCGGCCCCTGTACCCACGGCAGGCAGTGAGATGGAGCGACCTACCGACAGGCAGTTCATCAGCATCATCCAGCCTTTGCCGAGCATGGCTTGGCCGCCAATGAGGAAGTCCAGGGGGACGAACACGTCCTTGCCGCTGTTGGGGCCATTCATGAACGCGGCGCCCAGTGGCAGGTGGCGTTTACCGATTTCCACCCCGGGGGTATCGGTGGGGATCAGTGCCAGGCTGATGCCTAGTTCTTCCTCATCGCCCAGCAGGTGGTCCGGGTCGTAGGCCTTGAATGCCAGGCCCAGCAGGGTGGCGACTGGGCCGAGGGTGATGTAGCGCTTTTCCCAGTTCAGGCGCAGGCCGATCACTTCTTCGCCTTGCCACTGGCCTTTGCAGATGATGCCGGTGTCGGGCATGGCGCCAGCGTCGGAGCCGGCCAGTGGGCCGGTGAGAGCGAAGCAGGGGATTTCCTCGCCTCGGGCCAGGCGCGGCAGGTAGTGATTGCGTTGTTCGTCGGTGCCGTAGTGCAGCAGCAGTTCGGCAGGGCCCAGGGAGTTGGGCACCATCACTGTGGAGGCCAGGTCACCGCTGCGGGTGGCCAGCTTCATCGCCACCTGGGAGTGGGCGTAGGCGGAGAAGCCCTTGCCGCCGTATTCCTTGGGGATGATCAAGGCGAAAAAGCCATGCTGCTTGATATGTGCCCAGGCTTCGGGCGGCAGGTCCAGGTCCTGGCCGATCTGCCAGTCGCTGACCATGGCGCACAGCGCTTCGGTAGGGCCATCGATGAAGGCTTGCTCTTCTTCAGTCAGCTTTGGTGCCGGGTAGGCCAGCAAAGTCCGCCAGTCGGGGCGGCCACTGAACAGTTCGCCGTCCCACCACACGGTGCCGGCGTCGATGGCTTCGCGCTCGGTCTGCGACATGGGTGGCAGAGTGCGCTGGAACCAGCGGAATACCGGGGCGGTAAAGACTTTGCGTCGCCACTGCGGGAGCGCAACCAGGGCGATCTTCAGGGCCAGCACCACCCAGATCAGCGCCAGCAGCCAGCCGGGGGCACTGCTGAAAATGCCCATCAACAGCACATAGGCCGCCACGATGCCGAGAATCTGCAAGGGCGCCAGGCGCCGGTGCGTGAGGTACGCCGCGCCGATCACCAGCACCACCAACCACAACAGCAACATAATCGGTCCTCCTTGGAACCAAGGGCTTGAGCCATTCCAGACAGCTTAGACGCAATGCTGTGAACGGCATGTTCAGAACAGTGACAGGGTGTGGCGGGGGGAGTTTCAGTTCATTTGTTCGCTTGTACCGGCCTCTTCGCGGGTAAACCCGCTCCTACGACGGTGTGGCGAGCCCCCGATCGATGTGGGAGCGGGCTTGCCCGCGAATGCGATGGTGCTGCGACGGTGAATGATCTGGGATATTGGCTGGCAGGTCCGGCCCTTTCGCGGGTGAACCCGCTCCTACGACGGTATGTGGCAACATTACAGAGCGATGTAGGGGCGGCTTGCCCGCGAAGAGGCCCGTACAGGCGGCGAAGGTCTGGAGTAGACTGTGCCACCTCCGCACTCAAAAGGATGTTGCCATGCTGAAGATCTGGGGCCGCAAGAATTCGAGCAATGTGCGCAAGGCGCTGTGGATCGCCCACGAGCTGGGCCTGGACTTCGAATCCATCGACGCCGGCGGCGCCTTCGGCGTGGTCAACGAGCCGCACTACCGCGCCCGCAACCCCAACGGCCTGGTGCCGATGCTCGAAGACGGCGACCTGACCTTGTGGGAATCCAACACCATCGTCCGCTACCTGTGCGCGGAGTACGGTACGGAGCAGGGCTGGTATCTGGCAGACCCACGCCAGCGCGCCCTGGCCGACAAATGGATGGACTGGACCACATCGTCCTTCGCTACCCCATTCCGGCCCCTGTTCTGGGGCCTGCTGCGCACGCCGGAAGACCAGCGCGACTGGGTGGCGATCAACGCCGCGCACAAGCAGTGCGCGCAATTGCTGGCCATTGCCGACGAAACCCTGGCCAGTCAGCCATACCTGTCCGGTGACCAGATCGGCATGGGCGACATCCCACTGGGTAGCTTCATCTATGCCTGGTTCGAACTGCCCATCGAGCGCCCGGACATGTACCACCTTCAAGCCTGGTATGAACGCCTGAAGCAACGCCCGGCCTACCAGGCCGCCGTGATGACCGCGCTCACTTGAACCCGCTTCGATAGTCATTATCAATAGATGTGACTGTACTTGTGCAGCCTGGCCTTGCACCATGGCTGCACTCACTGCGCCAGTGACTTTACCTGGCGTGTCCTGCACCTTTTTCTTCGGTAAGTGACCCGCTATGAGTTCCGCCCTGTCCATCCGACAGCTGACCAAGACCTACGGCAATGGCTTTCAGGCCCTCAAAGGCATCGACCTTGATGTTGCCGAAGGCGACTTCTTCGCCTTGCTCGGCCCCAACGGCGCCGGCAAATCCACCACCATTGGCATTCTCTCGACCCTGGTGAACAAGACCAGCGGCACAGTGAACGTGTTCGGTCACGACCTGGACCGCGAGCCCTCCGCGCTCAAGCGTTGCCTGGGCGTGGTGCCGCAAGAGTTCAACTTCAACCAGTTCGAAAAGACCTTCGACATCGTCGTGACCCAGGCCGGGTACTACGGCATCCCGCCCAAGCTGGCCAAGGAGCGCGCCGAGCAGTACCTGACCCAGCTGGGCCTGTGGGACAAACGTGATGTGCAGTCGCGTTCGTTGTCCGGCGGCATGAAGCGGCGCCTGATGATTGCCCGCGCATTGATCCACGAACCGCGCCTGCTGATCCTGGACGAACCCACCGCCGGGGTGGATATCGAGCTGCGCCGCTCGATGTGGAGCTTCCTCACCGAGCTGAACCAGAAGGGCATCACCATCATCCTCACCACCCACTACCTGGAAGAGGCTGAGCAGCTGTGCCGTAACATCGGCATCATCGACCATGGCACCATCGTCGAGAACACCAGCATGCGCCAGTTGCTGGGCAAGCTGCATGTCGAAACCTTCGTGCTCGACCTCAAGCAGGACCTGGCCGCCGCGCCGGTACTGCAGGGCTACCCGTGCCGGCTGCTGACCCCGCATACCCTGGAAGTGCAGGTGGAGAAGGACATCGGCATCACCGCACTGTTCGGCCAGCTGGCGCTGCAGAACATCGAGGTACAGAGCCTGCGCAACAAGACCAACCGACTCGAGGAGCTGTTCGTGTCCCTGGTGGAAAAAAACCTGTCGAAGGTGGCCGTATGAGTGTGGAACTGCGCACCAACTGGGTCGCCCTGAACACCATCGTCTACCGCGAAGTGCGGCGCTTCCTGCGCATCTGGCCGCAGACGTTGCTGCCGCCAGCGATCACCATGGTCCTGTACTTCGTCATCTTCGGTAACCTGATTGGCCGGCAGATCGGCGACATGGGTGGCTTCACCTACATGCAGTACATCGTGCCGGGGCTGATCATGATGTCGGTGATCACCAACTCCTACGGCAACGTGGTGTCGAGCTTTTTCGGCAGCAAGTTCCAGCGCTCGATCGAAGAACTGATGGTGTCGCCGGTGTCGCCGCACACCATTCTCGTCGGCTATGTGCTGGGTGGGGTGCTGCGTGGTTTGGCGGTGGGTGTGATCGTGACCATCCTGTCGATGTTCTTCACCGACCTGCAGGTGCACCACCTGGGCGTGACCGTGGTGGTGGTGCTGCTGACAGCCACCATCTTTTCGCTGCTTGGCTTCGTCAACGCAGTGTTCGCGCGCAACTTCGACGACATCTCGATCATCCCGACCTTCGTGCTGACGCCGCTGACCTACCTGGGCGGCGTGTTCTACTCGATCAACCTGCTGCCGCCGTTCTGGCAGACCGTGTCGTTAGCCAACCCGGTGCTGCACATGGTCAACTCGTTCCGCTACGGCATTCTAGGGGTGTCGGATATCAGCATTGGCACGGCGATCACCTTCATGCTGGTGGCCACTGCGGTGCTCTACGTTGTTTGCGTTCGCTTGCTGGTCAGCGGCCGCGGCATGCGTGCCTGAAGCCCTGCACCGGCATTGGCGACGACGCCACTGCCGGCCCACCCACCAGCGCCAGTAGAACATGGTGGAGAAGTAGGCAAGGATGCCCAGCACCACGCCGCACACCACCGAGCCGAGCAGGAAGGGTTGCCACAGCGTCGACAGCTGGTCGGTGATCCACTGGAAGGTCAGCTCGTCGGGCAGGGTGCGCGGCGGTACCTGCATCAGCCAGGCACCGGTCATGTAGGTGACGAAGAACACCGGCGGCATGGTCAACGGGTTGGTCAGCCACACCAGGCTGACGGCGACCGGCAGGTTGCCGCGCACCGGGATCGCCAGGGCCGCCGCCAGCAGCATCTGCATCGGGATGGGAATAAGCGCCGCGAACAGGCCCACACCCATGGCTCTGGCCACCGAATGGCGGTTCAGGTGCCAGAGGTTGGGATCGTGCAGCAACTTGCCGAAAAAGCGTAAGGATTTGTGTTCCCGAATGCTGGTCGGGTCCGGCATGTAGCGTTTGAAAAGTCGGCGCGGCATGTAGGCTCCCGGAGCGTTGACCCTGGCAGTATGCCCTTAATCCTGCTCCGACTCGTTTAGAGTTTGTGACAATTGTTGAGCAAGCGTTGCCGGCAATTGGGCTATGCCTCAGGAGGTGATTCGCCTTCTGGAGCTCTACCTCATGCGCACAGGGATGTTTGCGCTCGCGCTCGGGCTGTTGTGCCTGGGCTTTCTGCCCGCATTGCCATCGGTCGGATGGTTGATAACCCTGACAGCCTGCGCTGTCGGCAGCCTGTTTACCCGCGTATGGCCGTTGGGTTGGTTTCTGCTGGGCTTGTGTTGGGCGTGCGGGTCTGCTCAGCAGGCCCTTGATGATCGTCTGGCTGCCGGCCTGGAGGGTCGCACCTTGTGGCTGGAGGGGCGGGTGGCGGGTTTGCCGGCCCGCACTGCACACGGTGTGCGTTTCGAGCTGGAAGCGCCACGCTCGCGGCGGGCCGAACTGCCTCAGCGCCTGCAACTGAGCTGGTTTGACGGCCCGCCGCTGCGGGCGGGCGAGCAGTGGCGGCTGGCCGTGACCTTGCAGCGCCCGGACGGGCTGCTGAACCCGCATGGGCCCGACCGTGAAGCGCAGTTGCTGGCGCGACGGGTGGGCGCGACGGGTACGGTCAAGGCGGGGCAGTTGCTGGCGCCAGTCGCCGGTGGTTGGCGCGATGCACTGCGTCAGCGCTTGCTGATGGTCGAAGCCAATGGCCGACAGGCAGCGCTGGTGGCCCTGGTGCTTGGCGATGGTGCGGGCCTGGCCCGGGAGGACTGGCAGACGTTGCAGGCCACCGGCACGGTGCACCTGCTGGTGATTTCCGGCCAGCACATCGGCCTGGTCGCCGGTTTGCTCTATGGCCTGGTCGCCGGGCTGGCGCGTTGGGGGCTATGGCCGGCAAGGCTACCGTGGTTGCCCTGGGCCTGCGGCCTGGCCATGGCCGCAGCGCTGGCCTACGGGTGGCTGGCTGGCGGTGGGGTGCCAGTGCAGCGGGCCTGCCTGATGCTGGCCGTGGTGTTGCTCTGGCGTCTGCGCTTTCGCCACCTTGGCGCTTTTTTTCCGTTGCTGGTTGCACTGGTCGCCGTGCTTGTCTTCGAGCCACTGGCGGCGTTGCTGCCTGGGTTCTGGCTGTCGTTCGCCGCCGTGGCCACGCTCATCTACTGCTTCAGTGCCCGGTTGGGTGGTTGGCGGCCCTGGCAGGCCTGGACACGAGCGCAATGGGTGATCGCTGTCGGCTTGCTGCCGGTGTTGCTGGCCACGGGCTTGCCGGTGAGCCTCAGTGCGCCGCTGGCCAACCTTGTGGCGGTGCCGTGGGTCAGCCTGGCGGTCTTGCCGTTGGCGTTGCTGGGCACGCTGATGTTGCCGCTGGCGGGCGTTGGCGAGGCGTTGCTCTGGCTGGCAGGTGGCCTGCTGGATGTGCTGTTCCGCGGGCTGGCGCTGGTGGCGCAGCAGCGTCCGGCATGGGTTCCGGCGGCCCTGCCGTTGTGGGCTTGGCTGCTGGTATGTCTGGGTGCGCTGTTGGTTTTACTGCCCCGTGGTGTGCCGCTGCGCGGGTTGGGAGGGGTGATGCTGCTGGCGCTGTGGGTGCCCCGGGAGCCGGTGCCGTTCGGCCAGGTCGAGGTCTGGCAGCTGGATGTCGGCCAGGGGCTGGCGGTGCTCTTGCGTACGCGGCATCACAGCCTGCTCTACGATGCCGGGCCGGCCAGGGGGGAAAGCGACTTGGGGGAACGCGTGGTGTTGCCAACCTTGCGCAAGCTGGGGGTGGGCGGCCTTGACGTGATGGTGATCAGCCATGCACATGCCGATCATGCGGGCGGGGCCGTGGCCATTGCGCGTGGTTTGCCGATCAAGCGGATAATCGGTGGGGAAGCGCTGGTTGATGTTCCGTTGCAGCCTTGTGCCAGTGGCGAGCAATGGGATTGGGATGGCGTGCGTTTTTCGCTGTGGCGCTGGGTGGACGGGCAGAGCAGTAATGACCGTTCCTGTGTGTTGTTGGTCGAGGCGCAGGGCGAGCGCTTGCTGCTGGCGGGGGATATGGAAGCTGCTGCCGAAAGGGCCTGGCTGGCGGACACTGAAATGCCGCGTATCGACTGGCTGCAGGCGCCGCATCATGGCAGCCGCAGCTCGTCCACCGAGGCGTTCGTCCGGGCTACCGCACCGCGCGGGGTATTGATTTCGCGGGGGCGCAACAACAGCTTCGGGCACCCGCACGTGCAGGTGGTCGAACGGTATGGGCGGCATGGGGTGGTGATGCATGATACGGCGGTGGAGGGGGCATTGCGGTTGGTGCTGGGGCGGCATGGGGTAGTCGAGGGGGTTAGGGGGCAGCGGCGGTTCTGGCGGGTTCGAGGGGAGTGAGGCAGAGGCAGGCATCTGCCAGCCCAGACCCCAATTCCCTGACCTCCGGCAGATGAGCCCTCGGCGCGCCTATGGTAGAGTGGCGGCCTTTTTCCGAAGGGGCGTTTATTGTGTGGGAATTGGTCAAGTCCGGTGGTTGGATGATGCTGCCGATCATTCTGAGCTCCATCGCTGCCATGGCTATCGTCGTCGAACGCCTGTGGACCTTGCGCGCCAGTCGCGTCACCCCGCCGCACCTGCTGGGCCAGGTATGGATGTGGATCAAGGACAAGCAACTGACCAGTGACAAGCTCAAGGCCCTGCGTGCCGATTCGCCACTGGGTGAAATCCTCGCGGCGGGCCTGGCCAATTCGCGTCACGGTCGGGAGATCATGAAAGAGTGCATCGAGGAGGCCGCCTCGCGCGTCATCCATGAACTGGAGCGCTACATCAGCACCCTCGGCACCATCGCCGCCATGGCGCCTCTGCTGGGCCTGCTGGGCACCGTGCTGGGCATGATCGACATTTTCAGCGCCTTCATGGGCTCGCAGATGACCGCCAACGCCGCCGTGCTGGCCAGTGGTATCTCCAAGGCCCTGGTCACCACTGCGGCTGGCCTGATGGTCGGTATCCCGGCAGTGTTCTTCCACCGTTTCCTGCTGCGCCGCATCGATGAACTGGTCATCGGCATGGAGCAGGAGGCGATCAAGCTGGTGGAAGTGATCCAGGGTGACCGTGAAGTGGAAGTGGCCGGAGGCAAGGCGTGAAGTTCCGGCGCAATCGCCAGCGGGAGAACGTCGACATCAACCTGGCGTCGCTGATTGACGTGGTGTTCGTCCTGCTGCTGTTCTTCGTGGTTACCACCACCTTCACCCGCGAAACGCAACTTCGCGTCGAGCTGCCCGAAGCTACCAGCGCCGAGCCGGCGCCGGCCGACCCGGGCAAGCTGGTGGAAATCACCATCAGCGCCGAAGGCGTGTATTCGGTGAACAACCACCTGCTACCCAAAAGCGACCTGGCCACCCTGAGCGAGGCCATAGAGCGCGAGTCGGGCGGAGACAACAAGTTGCCGCTGGCCATCAGCGCCGACGGCAAGACCCCGCATCAGGCTGTGGTCACCGCAATGGATGCTGCCGGCAAGCTCGGTTTCAGCCAGTTGCGCATGACCACCGTCGAGGCGGCCCAGGGCACGCCTTGATGGCGTTCGCCGACCGCTTGCTCGCTGCCTGGTATGCCGGGCACCCGGCGCTGGCGCTGCTGCGACCGCTGGAGGCCTTGTATCGCCGCGTGGTCACGCGCAAGCGCGCGCGTTTTCTAAGGGGTGACAGTGCCAGCTACCGGGCACCGGTACCGGTTATTGTGGTGGGCAACATCACCGTCGGTGGCACCGGCAAGACGCCGATGATCCTCTGGCTGATCGAACACTGTCGCCAGCAGGGGCTGAAGGTGGGTGTGGTCAGCCGCGGTTATGGTGCCAAGCCTCCACAGCTGCCCTGGCGGGTGCAGGCCGATCAGGCGGCCGATCAGGCGGGCGACGAGCCGCTGCTGATCGTGCAACGCACCGGCGTGCCACTGATGATCGACCCGGATCGCTCCCGTGCCGTGCAGGCATTGCTGGCCAGCGAACCCCTCGACCTGATCCTGTGCGACGACGGTATGCAGCATTACCGCCTGGCCCGTGACCTGGAACTGGTGCTGATCGACGCTGCCCGCGGCCTGGGCAATGGCCGCTGCCTGCCGGCGGGGCCCTTGCGTGAGCCGGCCGACCGCTTGCGCGAGGCTGACGCGGTGCTGTTCAACGGCGCCAGCGAAGACCGCACCGATGGTTTCGGTTTCCGCCTGCAGCCATCCGCCCTGGTCAACGTGCGCAGTGGCGAGCGCCGTGCGCTCGACCATTTCCCCGCCGGCCAGCGCCTGCATGCGGTGGCCGGTATCGGTAACCCGCAACGTTTCTTCAACACCCTGCTGGGGCTAAACTGGCAGCCGGTGCCGCATCCCTTCGCCGACCATGCGCAGTTCAGTGCCCGGAGCCTGGCTTTCAGCCCGCCACTGCCGCTGGTCATGACCGAGAAGGACGCGGTGAAATGCCGGGCCTTTGCCGCTGACGACTGGTGGTACCTGGCCGTCGAAGCGCAGCCTACGCCGGCTTTCAGCGCCTGGTTCGACAACCAGCTGCAACGCTTGTTGCGCAAACCCTGAGCCCGTTTTCAATTTCCGGCCACCTGGCCTAAAGGAAGCCTCCAATGGACACCAAACTGCTCGATATCCTGGCCTGCCCGATCACCAAGGGCCCGCTCAAGCTGAGCGCCGACAAGACCGAGCTGATCAGCAAAGGCGCTGGCCTGGCCTACCCGATTCGCGACGGTATCCCGGTCATGCTGGAAAGCGAGGCACGCACCCTGACCGACGACGAGCGTCTTGACAAATGAGCCTGGAATTTACGGTAGTAATCCCCGCCCGGCTGCGCTCCACCCGCCTGCCAGGCAAACCGCTGCTGCTGATTGCCGGCAAGCCGATGGTGCAACATGTGTGGGAGCAGGCCCGCAAGAGCGGTGCCAGCCGTGTGGTCATCGCCACCGACGACACCAGCATCCTTGAAGCCTGCCAGGCCTTCGGCGCCGAAGTGCTGATGACCCGTGCCGATCATGAATCGGGCACTGACCGCCTGGCCGAAGTGGCCGCGTACCTCGGCTTGCCGGCTGACGCCATCGTGGTCAACGTGCAGGGCGACGAGCCGCTGATCCCGCCGGTGATCATCGACCAGGTGGCGGCCAACCTGGCTGCGCATCCGGAAGCGGGCATCGCCACCTTGGCCGAGCCTATCCATGAGCCGGAAACCGTGTTCAACCCTAACGCGGTCAAGGTGGTGAGTGACAAGAACGGCCTGGCTCTGACGTTCAGCCGGGCGCCGCTGCCCTGGGCCCGCGATACCTTCGCCAAGGCCCGCGACGTGCTGCCGGAAGGAGTGCCATATCGCCGCCATATTGGCATGTACGCTTACCGTGTCGGCTTCCTGCACGACTTCGTCAGCTGGGGCCCATGCTGGCTCGAGCAGGCTGAAGCGCTGGAGCAGCTGCGTGCCCTGTGGCACGGCGTACGCATTCACATCGAGGACGCCATCGAGGCGCCTGCCGTGGGTGTCGACACCCCTGAGGATCTGGAGCGCGTACGGCGCTTGCTGGAGGCCTGATGCGCGTCCTGTTCGTGTGCCTGGGCAACATCTGCCGCTCGCCCACTGCCGAAGGCGTGCTACGCCATCAATTGCAGGCCGCCGGGCTCGCCGACAAGGTGCAGGTGGCTTCTGCCGGCACCGGCGATTGGCATGTCGGCAAGGCGCCAGACAGCCGCACCTGCAAGGCGGCGCTGGCGCGTGGTTACGACCTGTCGCAGCAACGCGCCCAACAGGTCAAGGCATCGCACTTCGCCGAATACGACCTGGTGTTGGCCATGGATGAGCACAACCTGCGCGATCTGCGGGCCTTGCGCCCGTCCACGGCAGTGGGCGAACTCGACCTGTTCCTGCGCCGCTACGGTGCAGCCCTGGATGAAGTGCCAGACCCGTACTACGGTGGCGCCGACGGCTTCGAGCAGGTGCTGGATCTGGTGGAAGCGGCTTGCCAGGCGCTGGTACTGGAAATCAAGGGGCGTCTATGACAGTGCAGTGGCAGGAGCAGGTATCGCTCAAGCCTTACAATACCTTCGGCATCGACGTGAAGGCGCGCTATTTCAGTCAGGTGCAGGACGACCAGCAGGTGCGCCAGGCATTGGACCAGGCACAGCAAAGGGGCCTGCCGGTACTGGTGATCGGGGGTGGCAGCAACCTGCTGCTGACCCGCGATATCGATGCACTGGTGCTGCACATGGCCAGCCGCGGTCGGCGTGTGCTCAGTGACGATGGCGAGCGTATCGTGGTCGAGGCCGAGGCCGGTGAGCCGTGGCACGCGTTTGTGCAGTGGGCGCTGGCGCAGGGCTATTGCGGGTTGGAGAACCTCAGCCTGATCCCCGGCACCGTCGGTGCTGCGCCGATGCAGAACGTGGGCGCATACGGGGTGGAGATCAAGGACGTATTCGCCGGGCTGACAGCCCTGGACCGTGAGACGGGCGAGCTGCGTGACTTCGGTTTGGCAGAATGCGCTTTCGCCTATCGCGACAGCCTTTTCAAGCGCAACCCTGGCCGCTGGTTGATCCTGCGGGTGCGCTTTGCCCTGACCCGCACCCTGCACGCTCATCTGGATTACGGCCCGGTGCGCCAACGCCTGTCTGAGCGGGGTGTGACCGAGCTGACCGCGCAAGCGATCAGTGATGCAATCTGCAGCATTCGCCGCGAGAAGCTGCCAGATCCGGCAGAGCTGGGCAATGCCGGGAGCTTCTTCAAGAACCCGGTGGTAACGGCTGATCTGGTCGAGCGTATTCGCGCGCAGTATCCCGGTGTCGTGGCATACCCACAGGCTGATGGCCAGGTGAAACTGGCGGCGGGCTGGTTGATCGAGCAGGCGGGCTGGAAGGGCCATCGTGAGGGTGATGCTGGCGTGCATCGCTTGCAGTCGCTGGTGCTGGTCAACTATGGCCAGGCGAGCGGGGCGCAGATGCATGCGCTGGCGCGCAAGATTCAGGCGGATATCTTCGAGCGGTTTGGGGTTGAGCTGGAGATGGAGCCTAATCTTTACTGATTTGCCGGCTGTGAACCCCCGTAGGAGCGGGTTTACCCGCGAAAGGGCCGGGCCTGCTGGCCAATCTCCATCCGCCGTTCACCGTTGCCGCCGCTACCGTATTCGCGGGTAAACCCGCTCCTATGTATGGACTCGCCCACACTGTCTAGCTGCTTTTTTGAACATAGGAACCCGGTTGCATCTATGTATCAGGCCTGTTCGAGGAAGCTTTTTGCTTCTGGCCAACATCGTGGTGAGCTCGCAGTGTGCCGTTTACATGGAGGCCACTATCAGGCCTGTAGGAGCGGAGGCATCGGTCTGCGACGGTCTTACCTAGGGTCAATGTTCACTAGCAGGGGTTGGAGCGCCTAGCGCCCCGGTGGCATTACCCGGTTGGTCAGAGGCTCATAGCCGCCTCCGGTTTTTCGTTCGGTTTGCGTTGGTAAACCTGATCGCTCTGTAACAGGGCCCAGATAATCCGCAGATTTCGATTAGCCAGCCTGATCGCCGCCTCCTTGCGCCCAAGGCGGGATAGCCAGCGCAAGAGGCGGCGATCATCTGGCTGATCGGAATCAGGCCTTAACTGACTCAAGACAGCATGCGCGCCCTGGATCATCAGGCTGCGTATGTAGCCGTCACCGCGCTTGCTCATCTTGCCCAATCTGATTTTGTTTCCGCTGCTGTGCTGATCGGGCACGATACCGAAGAAGGCGGAATACATTCGGCCACTGGCGAAGCGGCTGGGGTCGGTCTGTTTCGCCACGATCGCCGTGGCAATGATAGGGCCGACGCCGCGAATGGTGATCAGTCGCTGAGCGACTTTATCCTCTTGGGCAGTCGCTTCGAGCCGGCGGCTCAGCGCCGTTATGCGTTCACCTAGAGACAACCAGTCCATCAGCAACTCATCGAGCAACTCGCGCAACAGGTCGGGTAGAGGCAAGGAAGCATCCTCAAGCGCCTGAGGCACATGCTTATTGATCGCGGCATCGCCCTGGGGCATGGATACGCCATGCTCGAGTAGCAAACCACGGATCTGATTACCCAGCGCGGTATGTCGCTTGATGTTACCGCGCCGGATACGGTGCAGCGCTTGAATAGCCAGTGCTGTGGTGCTCTTGATCGGTATCGAAGCGATGCTCGTATCGCGACCGGCACGCAAAATGGCATAGCAGTCGTTACGATCGTTCTTAGCACCGCTGCGATGTTCGGCGACACGTTGCGCCGGCAGGATGCGAACCGGATTACCTTTGGCCTGCAGCAGTCTGGCCCAGGCTTGTGCACCTGGACCGCACTCCATCAAGACGGCCACGGTCGTTGGCAGCCTGAGCAGGAAATCGTGGAACGCTTGGCGGGATTTGATGCGATCTTCGTAGATCACCCGACCAGTAGCGTCCTCGCCTGCTAATTGGAAGACCTGTTTGGCCAGGTCTACGCAGATGGTTGTGCAAAGCTCCACATCAGTGGAAGACAGGGAATCGTGTTTCGAACTATGCTTTTTCATGGTCTCGCCCTCGCTGCCGTTGGCTTCTTCGAACACCACCGTGGCACTGTGATGCCTCGGCGGGGGCGAGTCCATCGATTACACAGATTGGTGGTGGACACACGTCGGTGGTTGGACACAGCCCTTTGTAGGAGCGGGTTCACCCGCGAAAGGGCCGGGCCTGCTGGCCAATCTCCACCCGCCGTTCACCGTTGCTGCCGCTACCGTATTCGCGGGTAAACCCGCTCCTATGTATGGACTCGCCCACACTGTCTAGCTGCTTTTTTGAACATAGGAACCCGGTTGCATCTATGTATCAGGCCTGTTCGAGGAAGCTTTTTGCTTCTGGCCAACATCGTGGTGAGCTCGCAGTGTGCCGTTTACATGGAGGCCACTATCAGGCCTGTAGGAGCGGAGGCATCGGTCTGCGACGGTCTTACCTAGGGTCAATGTTCACTAGCAGGGGTTGGAGCGCCTAGCGCCCCGGTGGCATTACCCGGTTGGTCAGAGGCTCATAGCCGCCTCCGGTTTTTCGTTCGGTTTGCGTTGGTAAACCTGATCGCTCTGTAACAGGGCCCAGATAATCCGCAGATTTCGATTAGCCAGCCTGATCGCCGCCTCCTTGCGCCCAAGGCGGGATAGCCAGCGCAAGAGGCGGCGATCATCTGGCTGATCGGAATCAGGCCTTAACTGACTCAAGACAGCATGCGCGCCCTGGATCATCAGGCTGCGTATGTAGCCGTCACCGCGCTTGCTCATCTTGCCCAATCTGATTTTGTTTCCGCTGCTGTGCTGATCGGGCACGATACCGAAGAAGGCGGAATACATTCGGCCACTGGCGAAGCGGCTGGGGTCGGTCTGTTTCGCCACGATCGCCGTGGCAATGATAGGGCCGACGCCGCGAATGGTGATCAGTCGCTGAGCGACTTTATCCTCTTGGGCAGTCGCTTCGAGCCGGCGGCTCAGCGCCGCTATGCGTTCACCTAGAGACAACCAGTCCATCAGCAACTCATCGAGCAACTCGCGCAACAGGTCGGGTAGAGGCAAGGAAGCATCCTCAAGCGCCTGAGGCACATGCTTATTGATCGCGGCATCGCCCTGGGGCATGGATACGCCATGCTCGAGTAGCAAACCACGGATCTGATTACCCAGCGCGGTATGTCGCTTGATGTTACCGCGCCGGATACGGTGCAGCGCTTGAATAGCCAGTGCTGTGGTGCTCTTGATCGGTATCGAAGCGATGCTCGTATCGCGACCGGCACGCAAAATGGCATAGCAGTCGTTACGATCGTTCTTAGCACCGCTGCGATGTTCGGCGACACGTTGCGCCGGCAGGATGCGAACCGGATTACCTTTGGCCTGCAGCAGTCTGGCCCAGGCTTGTGCACCTGGACCGCACTCCATCAAGACGGCCACGGTCGTTGGCAGCCTGAGCAGGAAATCGTGGAACGCTTGGCGGGATTTGATGCGATCTTCGTAGATCACCCGACCAGTAGCGTCCTCGCCTGCTAATTGGAAGACCTGTTTGGCCAGGTCTACGCAGATGGTTGTGCAAAGCTCCACATCAGTGGAAGACAGGGAATCGTGTTTCGAACTATGCTTTTTCATGGTCTCGCCCTCGCTGCCGTTGGCTTCTTCGAACACCACCGTGGCACTGTGATGCCTCGGCGGGGGCGAGTCCATCGATTACACAGATTGGTGGTGGACACACGTCGGTGGTTGGACACAGCCCTTTGTAGGAGCGGGTTCACCCGCGAAAGGGCCGGGCCTGCTGGCCAATCTCCACCCGCCGTTCACCGTTGCTGCCGCTACCGTATTCGCGGGTAAACCCGCTCCTATGTATGGACTCGCCCACACTGTCTAGCTGCTTTTTTGAACATAGGAACCCGGTTGCATCTATGTATCAGGCCTGTTCGAGGAAGCTTTTTGCTTCTGGCCAACATCGTGGTGAGCTCGCAGTGTGCCGTTTACATGGAGGCCACTATCAGGCCTGTAGGAGCGGAGGCATCGGTCTGCGACGGTCTTACCTAGGGTCAATGTTCACTAGCAGGGGTTGGAGCGCCTAGCGCCCCGGTGGCATTACCCGGTTGGTCAGAGGCTCATAGCCGCCTCCGGTTTTTCGTTCGGTTTGCGTTGGTAAACCTGATCGCTCTGTAACAGGGCCCAGATAATCCGCAGATTTCGATTAGCCAGCCTGATCGCCGCCTCCTTGCGCCCAAGGCGGGATAGCCAGCGCAAGAGGCGGCGATCATCTGGCTGATCGGAATCAGGCCTTAACTGACTCAAGACAGCATGCGCGCCCTGGATCATCAGGCTGCGTATGTAGCCGTCACCGCGCTTGCTCATCTTGCCCAATCTGATTTTGTTTCCGCTGCTGTGCTGATCGGGCACGATACCGAAGAAGGCGGAATACATTCGGCCACTGGCGAAGCGGCTGGGGTCGGTCTGTTTCGCCACGATCGCCGTGGCAATGATAGGGCCGACGCCGCGAATGGTGATCAGTCGCTGAGCGACTTTATCCTCTTGGGCAGTCGCTTCGAGCCGGCGGCTCAGCGCCGTTATGCGTTCACCTAGAGACAACCAGTCCATCAGCAACTCATCGAGCAACTCGCGCAACAGGTCGGGTAGAGGCAAGGAAGCATCCTCAAGCGCCTGAGGCACATGCTTATTGATCGCGGCATCGCCCTGGGGCATGGATACGCCATGCTCGAGTAGCAAACCACGGATCTGATTACCCAGCGCGGTATGTCGCTTGATGTTACCGCGCCGGATACGGTGCAGCGCTTGAATAGCCAGTGCTGTGGTGCTCTTGATCGGTATCGAAGCGATGCTCGTATCGCGACCGGCACGCAAAATGGCATAGCAGTCGTTACGATCGTTCTTAGCACCGCTGCGATGTTCGGCGACACGTTGCGCCGGCAGGATGCGAACCGGATTACCTTTGGCCTGCAGCAGTCTGGCCCAGGCTTGTGCACCTGGACCGCACTCCATCAAGACGGCCACGGTCGTTGGCAGCCTGAGCAGGAAATCGTGGAACGCTTGGCGGGATTTGATGCGATCTTCGTAGATCACCCGACCAGTAGCGTCCTCGCCTGCTAATTGGAAGACCTGTTTGGCCAGGTCTACGCAGATGGTTGTGCAAAGCTCCACATCAGTGGAAGACAGGGAATCGTGTTTCGAACTATGCTTTTTCATGGTCTCGCCCTCGCTGCCGTTGGCTTCTTCGAACACCACCGTGGCACTGTGATGCCTCGGCGGGGGCGAGTCCATCGATTACACCTGATCGGTGGTGGACACACATCGGGGGTTGGACACAGGCCGCCGTGTAGGAGCGGGTTTACCCGCGAAGAGGCCCGTCAGGCAAACCAAAAAAAGCCCCGCCAGTTCGCACTGGCGGGGCTTTTTCATTCAGCTCTGGCTATCAGCCGTGATGAGGTTTGTGCTCATCGGCGGTTTCCAAGGCTGGTTCCTGGGAGGCTGCAGCAGCTTCCTGTGCGGCTTTGGCAGCAGCCTCGGCCTCGCGCTTACGGCGACGCACTTCACGTGGGTCGTTCGGTGCGCGGCCGTTGGCCAGCATGACAGTGGCAGGTTCGACCACTGCAGGTGCCGGTGCAGGCTCGGCCACTACTACTGGCTGGGCTTCGACAACCGGGGCAGGCTGCACGGCAACCGGAGCGACTTCGACCACGGCCGGGGCCTGTTCGATTTCACCGGCTTCTACCGCTGGGGCTTCTGCCGGGGTTTCAGTGACCACGGTTTCTGCAACCACGACCGGCTCAACAGCAGGTGCATCTTCAGCGACAGGCTGCGGGGCCATTTCGACCACAGGCTCGGCAGTTGCCTCGGCTGCGGCCACTGGCTCGGTGACCGGCTGCTCGACCGCTGGGGCCACGGACGCTTCTTCAGCTTTGGTGACCGCTTCGACCTGCTCGATCTGTTGGGCGGCTTCGCTGTTGTCGGTTTCTGCAGCGGCAGCGGCAGCGACTTCGGCGGTAGCACGCTCGGCCTGCTGGTTAGCCTGGGCTTCTGCGTCCGAGCTGATGTTGCTGCTGGCGACAGCAGCCGTCACGGCAAGGCCGGCAGCCAGTTCGGCACCCAGCTCGGTGGCCTGGTGCTGTTGTGGCTGCTCTTCGCTGCCTTCTTCTTCACTGCCGTCGATCAACTCGCCATTGGCATTGCGCTGACGCTCACGACGGTTGCTGCGACGACGCTGGCCACGGGAGCGGCGGCGCGGGCGCTCGCCATCGGTGCCTTCCTGCTCGTCTTGCAGTAGCTCTTCGCCTGGCAGTTGCTCTTCGGCCAGCTCGGCTGCCTGTTCGGTTGCTTCTTCGGCAGCGCGTGGTTGGCGCTCTTCGCGTGGTGGGCGCGCGGCGCGTTCTTCGCGTGGAGCACGCTCTTCGCGCGGTGCGCGTTCCTCACGTGGAGCACGTTCTTCGCGAGGGGCGCGTTCTTCACGTGGAGCACGCTCTTCGCGAGGGGTGCGTTCTTCACGCGGTGCGCGTTCTTCACGTGGAGCACGCTCTTCACGCGGTGCGCGCTCTTCACGTGGCGCTCGCTCTTCGCGGGCTACACGTTCTTCACGCGGCTGGCGCTCTTCGCGTTCGGCTGGCGGGGTAGCGTCCAGCGGCTCGCGCAGTTCGCGAACGCGCTCTTCGCCGCGGTTGCCACGGCGGTCTTCGCGTGGTTGGCGCGGCGCACGTTCTTCACGCGGTGCACGCTCTTCACGTGGGGCACGTTCCTCACGCGGCGCACGCTCTTCGCGTGGGGCGCGTTCCTCGCGCGGTGCACGCTCTTCACGCGGTGCGCGCTCGGCACGCTCTTCACGCGGTTTACGTTCTTCGTCGCGGCGGCCGTTGCGGTTGCGGCTTTGCTGGCGGCCGTTGCGGCGTTCTTCGTTACGCGGGCTGCGCTCGGCAGCCGGTTTTTCGGCGGCGGGCACCACTGGCGCGGCGGCAGGCTCGTCCTTGCCGGCGAACAGGCTCACCAGCGACTTCACCAGGCCTTTGAACAGGCTTGGCTCCGGAACGCTCGGGGCAGGGGCTACCGGCGCGGCAGCCTGGGGCTCTTCAGCGGCGGCCGGTACCGGTGCGTTGGCGCGGGCCGGGGCCGTTTTCACTGCGGCTTCCTGGCGTACCAGGGTGCGGGTGGCGGTCGGTTGCGGCGCTTCTTCGGCTTCGGCGGCGGCGATTTCGTAGCTGGACTGGTTGTTCAGCACTTCAGGGTTGTCGTCGCGCAGGCGCTGGACTTCGAAGTGCGGGGTCTCCAGGTGGTCGTTCGGCAGGATGATGATGCGCGCACGGGTGCGCAGCTCGATCTTGGTGATCGAGTTACGCTTTTCGTTCAGCAGGAACGCGGCTACCGGGATCGGCACTTGAGCACGTACTTCGGCGGTGCGGTCCTTCAGGGCTTCTTCTTCGATCAGGCGCAGGATGGCCAGCGACAGCGATTCGACGTCACGGATGATGCCGGTGCCGGAGCAGCGTGGGCAGACGATGCCGCTGCTTTCGCCCAGCGATGGGCGCAGGCGCTGACGGGACATTTCCAGCAGGCCGAAGCGCGAGATGCGGCCTACCTGGACGCGGGCGCGGTCGGCTTCCAGGCATTCACGCACGCGCTCTTCAACGGCGCGCTGGTTCTTCGCCGGGGTCATGTCGATGAAGTCGATGACGATCAGGCCGCCGATGTCACGCAGGCGCAGCTGGCGGGCGATTTCCTCGGCCGCTTCCAGGTTGGTCTGCAGGGCGGTTTCTTCGATGTCGCTGCCTTTGGTGGCGCGCGCCGAGTTGATGTCGATGGACACCAGGGCTTCGGTCGGGTCGATCACGATCGAACCGCCGGACGGCAGGTCGACCACGCGCTGGAAGGCGGTCTCGATCTGGCTTTCGATCTGGAAGCGGTTGAACAGCGGTACGCTGTCTTCGTACAGCTTGACCTTGCTGGCGTACTGCGGCATCACCTGGCGGATGAAGGTCAGCGCTTCTTCCTGGGCATCGATGCTGTCGATCAGCACTTCGCCGATGTCCTGGCGCAGGTAGTCGCGGATGGCGCGGATGATGACGTTGCTTTCCTGGTAGATCAGGAATGGCGCGGCGCGGTCCAGGGACGCTTCCTTGATGGCGGTCCACAGCTGCAGCAGGTAATCCAGGTCCCACTGCATTTCTTCGCTGCTGCGGCCAAGGCCGGCCGTTCGCACGATCAGGCCCATGTCACCCGGTACGGTCAGGCCGTTCAGGGCTTCGCGCAGTTCGTTGCGCTCTTCGCCTTCGATGCGGCGCGAGATGCCACCGGCACGCGGGTTGTTGGGCATCAGCACCAGATAGCGGCCGGCCAGGCTGATGAAGGTGGTGAGGGCGGCGCCTTTGTTGCCGCGCTCTTCTTTCTCGACCTGAACGATGACTTCCTGGCCTTCGCTGAGCACTTCCTTGATGTTGACCCGGCCTTCAGGGGCCTTCTTGAAGTACTCGCGGGAGATTTCTTTCAGCGGCAGGAAGCCGTGACGTTCGGAACCGAAGTCGACGAAGGCGGCTTCGAGGCTGGGTTCGATGCGGGTGATCTTGCCTTTGTAGATGTTGGCCTTTTTCTGCTCGCGCGCGCCGGACTCGATGTCCAGGTCGTAGAGACGTTGGCCGTCCACCAGGGCTACACGCAACTCTTCGGGTTGAGTCGCGTTAATCAGCATTCTTTTCATGTTGTACCGTCGGTTTCCGGGCTGCCGGAAACGGCGTTCGGCACACACGACGTCTCATGGTCGGTGCCAAGGTGCGCAAAGGGTGGCCGGGCCACCCCCGTGTCGAGCGACGTTCGGCACCAGCCGGTTGCCCAGCCTGCCGTTGTCGCGACGACGCGTCCTGTTTGCTGCGGTGCCAACAAGGCCCCGGTGGCTTCGAATAGGTATCCGAATCAACCAAGCGGGCCTTGTGCACTCAGTCAGGAGGAGGAATCAACCGTCAGCCGTGGACGCCCGGAGGGCATCTGTTCAGGACCTTATCCGCTCACCAGCCGTCAGTGGGCTGGTGGCCGGACGCGGTGCTACACGGTCCGAGGGCTGTGCATCTCCACCCTGCACGTATCCCTGATAATTCGGGTGCTGCCGCGCGCTGAATCCGCAACGGGTTGCATTTTTCGCCAGCGCTGGTTCTGCGCTGGCGCCATTCATGTCCAAGGCAGGTATTTCCGAAGCATTCGCCGGGCGATGCGTGGAAGCGACTCGCGGGCAGAGGTGCAGCGAAAAGAATCGGGTAAGCAGGTGAAACACCGCACTTGTCGTTTTTTTTCGGTCTTCTCTACACGGCGCTGGTGGCGATTCCAGGCATTTCGGTAAACTGGCGAAAACCCCGTAGGACGGCCTCGCGTCCTGGAGAATTGCGAAGGTCAGGGACCGGCAAAGAGCCTGGTGCCGCTGGCCTGCCGCTTTTGGCGGCGTTCGCGACTATAGCAGCAATGATTAAGTGCTTCAATTCCATAAAAAATTGTTATGATCTCGCAATGACGACCAATACCCCTCCGACTTCCGGCGTTCAGCTGATCGAAGTCGCGCCGGAGCTTGCCGGCCAACGCATCGATAATTTCCTCATCACGGCCCTCAAGGGCGTGCCCAAGACACTGGTCTACCGCATCCTGCGCAAGGGTGAGGTGAGGGTCAACAAGGGCCGCGTCAAGCCGGAGTACAAGATCCAGGCCGGCGACATCGTGCGGGTCCCGCCCGTCCGCTTGCCGGAACGAGACGAACCGGCGCCGGTGGCCCAAGGCCTACTGCAGCGTCTGGAAGCCGCCATTGTCTACGAGGACAAAGCGCTTATCGTGATGAACAAGCCGGCCGGCATTGCCGTGCACGGCGGCAGTGGCCTGAGCTTCGGGGTGATCGAGGCGCTGCGCCAGTTGCGCCCGGACGCCAAGGAGCTGGAGCTGGTGCACCGCCTGGATCGCGACACGTCTGGCCTGTTGATGATCGCCAAGAAGCGCAGCATGCTGCGCCACCTGCATGCCGCCCTGCGCGGTGATGGTGTCGACAAGCGCTATATGGCGCTGGTGCGCGGCCATTGGCCAACCTCGAAAAAGCAGGTCAACGCGCCGTTGCTCAAGAGCAACCTGCGTTCCGGCGAGCGCATGGTCGAAGTGAACGATGAAGGCAAGGAGGCGCTGACCCTGTTTCGCGTCCTGCGCCGTTTTGGTGACTTTGCCACCATTGTCGAGGCGCGCCCGATCACCGGTCGTACCCATCAGATCCGCGTGCACACCCTGCATGCCGGGCACATGATCGCTGGCGACAGCAAATACGGCGACGAAGACTTCAGCCGGGAAATTCGCGAGTTGGGCGGCAAGCGCCTGTTCCTGCATGCCTACGCGTTGACTGTACCGCTGCCGGACGGTGGTGAATTGAAGCTCGAGGCGCCTGTGGATGAGGTCTGGGCGAAAACCGTTGAACGTCTGAGTGCGTCCTGATCCATGAAAAAAGGCTATGAGCTACTGATCTTCGACTGGGATGGCACCCTGGCCGATTCCATTGGGCGTATCGTCGAGGCCATGAATGTCGCCGCAGAGCGTGCCGGCGAGGCGCAGAGCAGCGACGCTGCGGTCAAGGGTATCATCGGTCTGGCCTTGGACGAGGCGATCCACACCCTGTACCCGCACCTGGCGCCTGCAGAGGTTGCCAGCTTCCGCCAGCACTATGCCGATGTCTACGTTGCGCTGGATCAGCAACCTTCGCCGTTGTTCGATGGCGTGGTCGAGTCGCTGGATGCCTTTCGCGCCGAGGGTTACCGCCTGGCGGTGGCCACCGGCAAGGCCCGTCGCGGGCTGGATCGGGTGCTCAAGGCCAATGGCTGGGAGCGGTTCTTCGACATCACCCGCGCGGCTGACGAGACCCGTGGCAAGCCACACCCGCTGATGCTTGAGGAAATCCTCGGGCATTGTGGCGTCGAACCGTCGCGTGCGCTGATGGTCGGAGATTCGGCATTCGACCTGCAGATGGCCAGCAATGCCGGCATGCATTCGGTGGCGGTTGGCTATGGTGCCATGTCGCTGCAGGCGCTGGCCGAGTTTGGCCCGCAGGTATGCATCGATCACTTTTCCCAGTTGCGCGAGTGGCTGGGTGGTTCCGCAATTCCACTTCCAAGGTAGGTAAGCATGGCAGACGAATGGAAAGCCCCTGAGGCCGAGCCCGGGGAGCGCGAAGAGCGCAACAGCTGGAAGCTGCTGGAAAAGACCTTGCTGGCCAGCGTGCAGGAGCAGCGACGGTCGCGGCGCTGGGGGATCTTCTTCAAGCTGCTGACCTTCGTCTACCTGTTCGGCATTCTGGCGTTGTTCTCGCCGCTGATGGACATGGACAAGGCCGCTTCGCGCAGTGCCAGCCATACCGCGCTGGTCGAGGTGCGCGGGGTGATTGCCGATCAGGAGGCTGCCAGCGCCGATAACATCGTCAAGAGTCTGCGCGAAGCGTTCAAGGACGACAAGACCAAGGCTGTGGTGATGCGCATCAACAGCCCGGGTGGCAGCCCGGTGCAGGCAGGTTACGTGTATGACGAAATCCGTCGCCTGCGTGCTGAATATCCCGCCATCAAGCTGTATGCGGTGATCGCTGACCTTGGGGCTTCCGGTGCCTATTATATCGCCAGTGCGGCGGACGAGATCTATGCCGACAAGGCCAGCCTGGTGGGTTCCATTGGGGTGACGGCGGCGGGTTATGGCTTTGTTGGTGCCATGGAGAAGCTTGGGGTCGAGCGGCGTGCCTATACATCGGGTGAGCACAAGGCGTTCCTTGATCCGTTTTCGCCGGAAAAACCAGAAGAGACCCGGTTCTGGCAGGGCGTGCTGGATACCACGCACCAGCAGTTCATCGCCATGGTCAAGCAGGGGCGGGGTGAGCGCCTGAAGGATAAGGAGCACCCGGAGTTGTTCAGCGGCCTGATCTGGTCGGGTGAGCAGGCCAAGGCGCTGGGGCTGGTGGATGGCTTGGGCAGTGCCAGCTATGTGGCGCGTGAGATCGTGGGCGAGAAGGAATTGGTTGACTTCACTGTTCAGGAGTCGCCTTTCGATCGCTTCTCCAAGCGCGTGGGTGCCAGCGTGGCTGAGCACCTGGCGATGTGGATGGGGTTCCAGGGGCCGCAGTTGCGTTGAGTTCGTCGCAGTTCTTGTGGTGTTTGGCAGATCAAGCGCCGCCCGCGCGGCGCGTTGCGCGCAGGTTCGCTCATCGATCAGGGTGCCCAGCGGTGCGTTGTAGGAGCGGGTTTACCCGCGAATAGGCCGGACCCGCCGTCCAATATCCCCGATCGTCCACCCTCCCGGGCGGCGCTTGATCTGCCGGGCGCCCAAATCCCCAGCCAGGTTACGGAACCATCACCCCTTCCTTTGTCAGCATATCCACCAGCCGAATCAGCGGCAGCCCGATCAGGCTGGTCGCGTCGCACCCGTGCGTGCTCTGGAACAAGCTCACCCCCAGCCCCTCCGCTTTGAAACTCCCTGCGCAATCCAGCGGCTGTTCTGCTGCCACGTAACGCTCGACCTGCTCCCTGCTCAGTTCACGCAGTGTCACGGTAAAAGGCACGCAATCTACCTGGCAGTGCCCGGTGGTGCTGTTCAGCAGCGCCAGTCCGGTCAGGAAGCTCACCTGTTGCCCGCTGCACTCCAGTAGTTGCTCGCAGGCGCGCTCGAACGTATGCGGCTTGCCCAGCACCTGCTCGCCCAGTACCGCAACCTGGTCCGAGCCTATGATCAGGTGTCGGGGGTGGCTGCCTGCCAATGCCTCGGCCTTTTGCCTGGCCAGCCGGCGCACCAGCTCTACGGGCGGTTCGCCATCCAGGCGTTGCTCGTCTATATCGGGGCTTGCCCAGGTGAAGGGCAGGTGCAGGCGTGCGAGCAGTTCGCGGCGATAGGCAGAGCTGGAAGCCAGTAACAAAGGAAGCATGGTAGACTCCGGGTTCGGTTGAACCAATTCTATCACGCACGATGCCGCCTAATTTCCTTTGACAGGGGCGGGGGGCATCCCTAGAATGCTGCGCCTATGTTGAATGACCCGATTCCACCTCACGTTGACCCGCGCAAATTAGCCGATCGTGGCGTAACCCTTAACGGTTCGCTGCAACTCGCTGATTTGGAAAGACTCTGCGACCCGCTTTCCGACAATGTCGGTACGGTGCAGGCGAAGTTCGATTTTGAACGAGATGAACAGCACGTGGTGGTTATCCACAGCGAGCTGGACGTCGAAGTCAAGATGGTTTGCCAGCGTTGTCTTGAGCTGGTCACCCTACCGATCCACAGCGAATGTACATACGCCGTGGTGAAGGAGGGTGCGAATACCCAGTCGTTGCCGAAAGGCTATGACGTGCTGGAACTGGGCGAAGATCCTTTGGATCTGCAGGCATTGGTCGAGGAGGAGCTTTTGCTCGCCTTGCCAATCGTGCCTGCTCATCATCCGGAAGAATGCCAGCAGCCGGCGGGCGCAGACGAGCCCGAATCGAGCAAGGACGAGGTATCGCGGTCCAACCCGTTCAGTGTTTTGGCGCAGTTAAAGCGTGACCCAAACGTTTAGGAGTTAATCAATTATGGCTGTTCAGCAGAACAAAAAATCCCGCTCTGCCCGTGACATGCGCCGTTCGCACGACGCCCTGTCGGAAAACGCGCTGTCGGTAGAGAAAACCACCGGTGAAGTTCACCTGCGTCACCACGTTTCGCCAGAAGGCGTATACCGTGGTCGTAAAGTGGTCGACAAGGGCGCTGACGAGTAATCCTTGTCCGCTCAGGTCATCGCGATCGACGCAATGGGCGGGGACTTCGGTCCCCGCAGCATTGTCCAGGCTAGCATTGCCTGCCTTTCGGCTACCCCCTCGCTTCATCTGACCCTCGTCGGTCAACCCTCCCTCCTTGAAGATCTCGTCAGCGGCCTGCCAGCTGCGGATCGCGCGCGCCTGCAGATTGTCGCCGCCAGTGAGGTAGTCGGCATGGACGAGCGGCCATCCCAGGCGTTGCGTGGCAAGCCGGATTCGTCGATGCGCATCGCCCTCGAACTGGTGCGCGACGGAAAAGCCCAGGCCTGTGTCAGTGCCGGTAATACCGGGGCGCTGATGGCGTTGTCGCGCTTCGTGCTCAAGACCCTGCCGGGTATCGACCGGCCGGCCATGGTGGCGGCGATCCCGACCCAGACGGGTTACTGCCAACTGCTCGATCTGGGCGCGAATGTCGACTGCAGTGCCGAAAACCTCTACCAGTTCGCGGTAATGGGCTCGGTGGCCGCTCAGGCCCTGGGTGTGCATCGGCCACGCGTGGCGCTGTTGAATATCGGTACCGAGGACATCAAGGGTAACCAGCAGGTCAAGCTGGCTGCCACGCTGTTGCAGAACGCCCGCGGCCTCAACTACGTCGGTTTCGTCGAAGGGGATGGCCTGTACCGGGGTGAGGCAGACGTGGTGGTGTGCGACGGTTTTGTCGGCAACATACTGCTCAAGTCCAGCGAGGGCCTGGCGACGATGATCGGTGCGCGCATCGAAAAACTGTTCAAGGGCGGTGCTTTTGCCCGCATTGCCGGGGCTGTTGCCATGCCGCTGCTCAAGCGTCTGCAGGCCGACCTGGCGCCGGCGCGGCATAATGGGGCGAGCTTCCTGGGGCTGCAGGGCATCGTCATCAAGAGTCATGGCTCGGCGGGTGTGCAGGGCTTTCAGAGTGCCATCCAGCGGGCGCTGATCGAAATTCAGGAGAACCTGCCGCAGCGGCTGCACGGCCGCCTTGAAGACCTGTTGCCTTAGGCATTTCGCCGATGAAGTGCTTAAATGTGACCGCTTGGTCTATGTTTCCATCCAAGTTTTCAGATTCCGCGCCTGGCTTCGGCCCTGGCGCACACTATCCGACGACAAGATCATAAGGGCTTGTTCAATGTCTGCATCCCTCGCATTCGTCTTTCCCGGTCAAGGTTCCCAGTCGCTGGGCATGCTCGCCGAGCTCGGCGCCGAGAAGCCAGTGATCATCGAAACCTTCAAGGAAGCGTCCGAAGCGCTCGGCTACGACCTGTGGAAGCTGGTCCAGGACGGCCCGGAAGAGCAACTCAACCAGACCGACAAGACCCAGCCGGCAATCCTTACTGCGTCCATCGCACTGTGGCGCCTGTGGCTGGAAGAGGGCGGTGCCAAGCCTGCCTTCGTTTCCGGGCACAGCCTGGGTGAATACAGCGCCCTGGTCGCCGCTGGCAGCATCAGCCTGAAAGATGCCGTTCGCCTGGTCGAGCGCCGCGGTCAGCTGATGCAGGAAGCCGTACCGGCCGGTCACGGCGCCATGGCTGCCATTCTCGGCCTGGACGATGCTGTGGTCGTGGAACTCTGCGCCGAAGCCGCTGAAGATGAAGTGGTCAGCGCCGTGAACTTCAACTCGCCTGGTCAGGTGGTCATCGCCGGTAACAAGGCGGCGGTAGACCGCGCCATGGAGCTGTGCAAGGCCAAAGGTGCCAAGCGCGCCCTGCCACTGGCGGTGAGCGTCCCGTCGCACTGCGCCCTGATGAAGCCAGCTGCCGAGCGCTTTGCCGAATCGGTCAATGCCATCGAATGGAAGGCCCCGCAGATTCCGGTGGTGCAGAACGTCACTGCCGCCGTCGCCGCCGACCTCGATGCCCTCAAGCACGACCTGCTGGCACAGCTGTACCAGCCGGTACGCTGGGTCGAGTGCGTGCAGACCCTGGCCGCCAACGGTGCGGTCAACCTGGTCGAGTGTGGCCCGGGCAAGGTCCTGGCTGGCCTTAACAAGCGTTGCGCCGACGGCGTGACCACCTACAACCTCAACACCCCTGACGCCGTTGCTGCCACCCGCGCGGCACTGGCCTGATTTGGAGAAGCTTGCATGAGCCTGCAAGGTAAAGTTGCACTGGTTACCGGCGCCAGCCGTGGCATTGGCCAGGCCATCGCCCTCGAGCTGGGCCGCCAGGGCGCGACCGTGATCGGTACCGCCACTTCGGCGTCCGGCGCCGAGCGCATCGCTGCCACCCTGAAAGAACACGGCATCACCGGCACCGGCATGGAGCTGAACGTGACCAGCGCCGAATCGGTTGAAGCCGTACTGGCCGCTATTGGCGAGCAGTTCGGTGCGCCGGCCATCCTGGTCAACAACGCCGGTATCACCCGTGACAACCTGATGCTGCGCATGAAAGACGACGAGTGGTTCGATGTCATCGACACCAACCTGAACAGCCTCTACCGTCTGTCCAAGGGCGTGCTGCGTGGCATGACCAAGGCACGTTGGGGTCGTATCATCAGCATCGGCTCGGTCGTCGGTGCCATGGGTAACGCGGGTCAGGCCAACTACGCGGCGGCCAAGGCCGGTCTGGAAGGCTTCAGTCGCGCCCTGGCGCGTGAAGTGGGTTCGCGTGGCATCACCGTCAACTCGGTGACCCCAGGCTTCATCGATACCGACATGACCCGCGAGCTGCCGGAAGCTCAGCGCGAAGCCCTGCAGACCCAGATTCCGCTGGGCCGCCTGGGCCAGGCTGACGAAATTGCCAAGGTGGTTTCGTTCCTGGCGTCCGACGGCGCCGCCTACGTGACCGGCGCTACCGTGCCGGTCAACGGCGGGATGTACATGTAATACTGCAACTCAATGTGACGGGTTTCGTAAAAAAAGAGTCATACTGCGAGCCTAAAATCCGTTATAAAGCTGCAACCAGATTCCAGGCAGCGGGTGTGGTGACTAGCCTGAAGGTGCGTTTAGCTTGAAAAGCGAACGTCTTTCTATAAAATTAGCCACCGGCCAGCTGCCTGACATATATCCATTAGGAGTGAAAACTAGGTATGAGCACCATCGAAGAACGCGTCAAGAAAATCGTCGCCGAGCAACTGGGCGTCAAGGAAGAAGAAGTGACTGAGACTAAGTCCTTCGTCGATGACCTGGGTGCCGATTCGCTTGACACCGTTGAACTGGTGATGGCTCTGGAAGAGGAATTCGAGACCGAAATCCCTGACGAAGAAGCCGAGAAGATCACTACCGTTCAAGCCGCCATCGACTACGTCAAAGCCCACCAGGCCTAAGACGCGACAGTCGACGTTTCTTGTCGGGGAAAACCGCACTGCCTTCGCCGGCGTGCGGTTTTTTCTTTGCGAGCGCCTCGCATTTATCAGGCGGCTTCGTTCACCGCGCACCAAGAGCTTGTTGCCATTTCATTCCAGCACTTGAATGCAATGGCAAGAGACTCTGTTATTAGAAAAGGAGAGTACTGTGTCGCGTAGACGCGTCGTGGTCACCGGTATGGGTATGCTGTCGCCACTGGGTACCGATGTACCGAGCACCTGGCAGGGCATTCTGGCTGGCCGCAGTGGCATCGGTCCGATCGAACACACGGACCTGTCTGCCTACTCCACCCGTTTTGGCGGCTCGGTGAAAGGCTTCGAGGTTGAGCAGTACTTGTCGGCCAAAGAGGCCCGCAAGCTCGACCTGTTCATCCAATACGGCCTGGCGGCTGGTTTCCAGGCCGTGCGTAATGCCGGCCTGGAGGTCACCGATGCCAACCGCGAGCGTATTGGCGTGGCCATGGGCTCGGGTATCGGTGGTCTGACCAACATCGAAGAAACCAGCCGCACCCTGCACGATTCAGGGCCGCGCCGCATTTCGCCGTTCTTCGTGCCGGGTTCGATCATCAACATGATCTCCGGTTTCCTGTCGATCCACCTGGGTCTGCAAGGGCCGAACTATGCCATCGCCACTGCGTGCACCACTGGCACCCATTGCATCGGCATGGCCGCGCGCAATATCGCCTACGGTGAGGCTGACGTGATGATCGCAGGTGGCGCCGAGATGGCCGCTTGTGGTCTGGGCATGGGCGGTTTTGGCGCTTCGCGCGCACTGTCTACCCGCAACGATGAACCCAGCCGGGCCAGCCGCCCGTGGGACAAGGGTCGTGACGGCTTTGTATTGTCCGACGGTGCCGGAGCCCTGGTGCTCGAGGAGCTGGAGCACGCCAAGGCCCGCGGTGCGACTATCTATGCCGAGCTGGTTGGCTTTGGCATGAGCGGCGACGCCTACCACATGACCTCGCCACCCGACTCTGGCGAGGGCGCTGCCCGCTGCATGGCCAACGCTTTGCGCGATGCCGGTATCCAGCCGGAAGACGTCAGCTACATCAACGCCCACGGCACTTCTACCCCGGCGGGCGATGTGGCCGAAGTGGCGGCGATCAAGCGCGTGTTCGGCGAGCATGCCTACAAGCTGGCGGTCAGCTCGACCAAGTCGATGACCGGTCACTTGCTGGGCGCCGCGGGCGCGGTGGAGGCGATCTTCAGCGTGCTGGCCATCAATAGCCAGATGGCCCCGCCGACCATCAACCTGGACGAGCCGGACGAGGGGTGTGACCTCGACTTCGTTCCCCACCAGGCGCGCAGCATGCCGATCGACGTGGTGCTGTCCAACTCGTTCGGCTTTGGCGGCACTAACGGCTCGCTGGTATTCCGCCGGTTTGCCGGCTGATGCACAGCTGGATCGACGGCCAGCCGGCGACTGCACTCAACCTGCAGAACCGCGGCCTGGCCTACGGCGATGGCCTGTTCGAAACCATCGCTGTGCGAGGCGCCCGGCCCAGCTTGCTGGACGGCCACCTCGCACGCCTGGCACTGGGCTGCCAGCGTCTGGCGATCAACGCCGATCTGGCGCTGGTGCGCGACGAGCTGCTGCGCTACGCCAGCCAGCTGGGTGAGGGTGTCGTCAAACTCATCCTTACCCGTGGCGATAGCCAGCGTGGCTATGCGCCAGCTGTCGATGCAGCGCCGCGGCGTATCCTGCAAGGCAGCCCATTACCCCGTTATCCTGTCGAGCATGCTGAGCATGGCGTGCGTTTGTTCCCTTGCCAGACCCGGCTTGGGGAACAACCACTGTTGGCCGGCCTCAAACACCTTAACCGCCTGGAGCAGGTGCTGGCCCGTGCCGAATGGCAGGACAGCGACCATGCCGAAGGCCTGATGCGTGACGCGCAGGGCAGGGTGATCGAAGGGGTATACAGCAATCTGTTTCTGGTGCGCGATGGCGTGCTGCTTACCGCCGACCTTAGCCGTTGTGGCGTGGCGGGCGTGATGCGTGCCGCACTGCTGGAACAGGCCCCGCTGCTGGGTATTGCGGTACAGGTCTGCGACCTGTCGTTCGAGGCGCTTGAGCAAGCGGATGAAGTATTTGTTTGCAATAGCGTTTACGGCATTTGGCCCGTGTGTGGCGTAGCCGCGCTAAACTGGTCGCCGGGCCCGCTCACTCGTAAACTGCAGGCCGTTGCCCGTACGTTACTGGAAACCTGAATTCGTGAGACGTAAATTCCTGCTGTTGCTGGAAATGGGCTTGATCCTTGCCGGCCTGGCGTTTGGCTGGTCGGCCTGGAAGGTCAACTCGGTCCTGGAGCAGCCCCTGCACGTCACGCAGGAGCGCCTGCTGGATGTGCCCAATGGCACTAACCCCAACCGCATGTTCTACAGCATGCAAAGAGAAGGGTTGCTTGACGATGCTGTCTGGTTGCGTTTGTACTGGCGCTTCAACATGGCCGGCACCCCCCTGCACACCGGTGAGTACCGTCTTACCCCTGGCATGACCGTCGAGCAATTGTTCGACGCCTGGCGCCGTGCCGACGTGGTGCAGTACAACCTCACCCTGGTCGAAGGCTGGACCTTCCGCCAGGTGCGTGCGGCCGTGGCCAAGCATGAAAAGATCAAGCATACCCTGGAGGGCTTGTCGGATGCCGAGGTCATGGACAAGCTCGGCCATACCGGTGTGTTCCCCGAAGGCCGTTTCTTCCCCGACACCTACCGCTTCGTGCGGGGTATGAGTGATGTCGAGTTGCTGCAGCAGGCCTACATGCGTCTGGACGAAGTGCTGGCCAAGGAGTGGGCCGAGCGGTCCACCGACCTGCCGTATCGTGACCCGTACCAGGCGCTGATCATGGCCTCCCTGGTAGAGAAGGAAACCGGCATTCCGCAGGAGCGCGGGCAGATCGCCGGCGTGTTCGTGCGGCGCATGCGCCTGGGTATGATGCTGCAGACCGACCCGACGGTTATCTATGGCATGGGTGAACGCTACAACGGCAAGATCACCCGCGCCGACCTGCGCGAGCCGACGCCCTATAACACCTACACCATGACCGGCCTGCCGCCGACCCCGATCGCCATGGTCGGCCGCGAGGCGATTCACGCGGCGCTGAACCCATCCAATGGCACCAGTCTTTACTTCGTCGCCCGCGGCGATGGCAGCCATGTGTTTTCCGACGACCTCGACGACCACAATTCGGCAGTGCGCGAGTTCCAGCTCAAGCGCCGGTCGGACTACCGCTCCAGCCCCGCGCCGCAGCAAGAGGCCAAGCCAGGTGCCGATGATGCCGAACAGGCATCGGGCGCCGACGATGCGCAGCGCCCTGAGCCCCCAGCAGCGGACCCGTCAGCAGCGGACGAGCCAACTGCGCAGCCAGCCCCCGATGAAGCGCCCGCGCAGGATGCCCCTGCCGGCGGTGCGCAAGCGGCCGAGCGGCCGACGCCTGACGAACAACATTAAGGACTGCCTGTGAGCGGCTTGTTTATTACTTTGGAAGGCCCCGAAGGCGCGGGCAAGAGCACCAATCGCGACTACCTGGCCGCGCGCCTGCGCGAGCACGGCCTGGACGTGGTGCTGACCCGTGAGCCAGGCGGTACGCCGCTGGCGGAAAAGGTGCGTGAACTGTTGCTGACACCCAGTGACGAAGGCATGGCGGCCGACACCGAGCTGTTGCTGGTGTTCGCCGCTCGCGCCCAGCACCTGGCGCAGGTCATCCGCCCGGCGCTGGCCCGCGGGGCTGTTGTACTGTGTGATCGTTTCACGGACGCCACCTATGCCTATCAGGGTGGCGGGCGTGGTCTGTCGGTCGAGCGTATCGCGGTTCTGGAACAATTCGTCCAGGGCGACCTGCGCCCGGACCTGACCCTGGTCTTCGACCTGCCGGTGGAAGTGGGCCTTGCCCGCGCCGCCGCCCGTGGCCGCCTGGACCGATTCGAGCAGGAAGGGCAGGCGTTCTTCGAAGCGGTGCGCCAGGCGTACCTGAAGCGCGCCCAAGGCGCGCCACAGCGCTACAGCCTGCTTGATGCGGCACAATCCCTGGCGGCGGTGCAGCGTGACATCGACGTACTGCTGCCAGGCATTCTGGAGCGTTGCCGTGGCTGAGGCCTACCCTTGGCAGCAGGCGCTGTGGCAGCAACTGGCCGGTCGCAGCCGCCACGCCCACGCTTACCTGCTGCATGGGCCGCAGGGTATTGGCAAGCGGGCCATGGCCGAGCGTCTGATGGCGCGCCTGTTGTGCCAGCAGCCGCAGGGCCTGGACGCTTGTGGGGCGTGTAAGTCGTGCCTGTTGCTCAAGGCCGGCAGCCACCCGGACAACTTCGTCCTCGAGCCGGAGGAGGCTGACAAGCCGATCAAGGTCGACCAGGTACGCGAGCTGGTGGCCTTTGTGGTGCAGACCGCGCAGTTGGGCGGGCGCAAGGTGGTGTTGATCGAGCCGGTGGAGGCGATGAATGTCAACGCCTCCAACGCCCTGCTCAAAAGCCTTGAAGAACCTTCCGGTGATACCGTGTTGTTGCTGGTGACGCACCAGCCCAGCCGTCTGTTGCCGACGATCAAGAGCCGCTGCCAGCAGGTGGCCTGTCCGCAGCCCAGTCTGGCCCAGAGCCAGGCATGGCTGACTGGCGCGTTACCCGACTGCGACGAGGTCGAGCGCGATGAACTGCTGACGCTGGCGGCAGGTTCGCCATTGATGGCGGTCAGCCTGCAGGCGCAGGGGGTTCGCGAGCAACGCGCGCTGGTAACCGACGGGGTGAAGAAGCTGCTCAAGCAGCAGCAATCGCCCAGCCAGCTGGCCGATGCCTGGAGCGGTGTGCCGTTGTTGCTGCTGTTCGACTGGTTCTGCGATTGGACGCACCTGATCCTGCGCTACCAGTTGACCCAGGACGAAGAAGGGTTAGGCTTGGCCGATATGCGCAAGGTCGTGCAATACCTGGCGCAGAAGAGCCGCCAGGCCAAGGTGCTGGAGGTGCAGGCATGGATCCTCGAACAGCGCCAGAAGGTACTGGGCAAGGCCAACCTCAACCGCGCCTTGTTGCTTGAATCGCTGCTGGCTCACTGGCTGCAACTGCCGGGTGCCCGCTGATTTTCCATTTTTCATGTGTGCCGTTATCCCATGCTCGTAGATTCCCATTGCCACCTCGACCGTCTTGACCTCACTGCTCACCAGGGCTCCCTCGATGCTGCCCTGCAGGCGGCGCGTGAGCGTGGGGTCGGGCATTTCCTGTGCATTGGCGTCAGTGCCGAGAATGCGGGTGCAGTGAAGGCGCTGAGCGAGCAGTACGCTGACGTCGACTGCTCGGTGGGCGTGCACCCGCTGGACCTGGCCCCTGGCGAAACCCCGGCGTTGGAATGGCTGTTGCGCGAATTGGCCCACCCGCATGTGGTGGCGATTGGTGAAACCGGGCTGGATTACCACTACGAGCCGGAGGCTGCTGAGCTGCAGCAGGCCTCGTTCCGTCTGCACCTGGAGGCTTCCAGGCAGACCGGCAAGCCGGTGATCGTGCATACCCGGGCGGCGCGTGCCGATACCCTGGCGCTGCTGCGTGAGGCCAACCTGCCGCAGGCTGGCGTGCTGCACTGCTTTACCGAGGACTGGGACATGGCCAAGGCCGCGCTGGACCTGGGTTATTACATCTCGCTGTCGGGCATCGTGACCTTCCGCAATGCCGAAGCGTTGCGTGAAGTGGCGCGGCAGGTGCCTGTCGATCGCTTGCTGGTGGAGACCGATTCGCCGTACCTGGCGCCGATTCCGCATCGGGGCAAGCCGAACCTGCCGCAGTATGTGCGGGAGGTGGCGGAGTATGTGGCTTCGTTGCGTGGGGCCAGTTATGAGCAGTTGGCCGAGCAGACTACCGCCAACTTCAAGCGGCTGTTCCCGTTGGCGCGGGTGGCTTGATTTACCGGGGTTAAAGATTGTGTGAGGGGCACAAGGTGCCTGCCACAACCCTTGCAGCGCCTGTGAGATCGAGCGCCGCCCGCGCGGCGCTTCGCGGGTAAACCCGCTCCTACGTTTGTTTCGGGCCAGTCCGTCCTGTGCCAGGCGCGCGCGGCCGCCTTGTTAGTACGACGCGATATCGAGGCGTGCGCCAAGGCGTTCGCACGCAAATCCCACAGGCCTAATTGGCCCGAAACAAACGTAGGAGCGGGTTTACCCGCGAAGCGCCGCGCGGGCGGCGCTCTTCTGTGCCAGGCGCGCGCGACCGCCTTGTTTGTGCGACGCGATATCGAGGCGTGCGCCAAGGCGTTCGCGCGCAAATCCCACAGGCCTAATTGGCCCGAAACAAGCGTAGGAGCGGATTTACCCGAGAAGCGCCGCGCGGGCGGCGCTCTTCTGTGCCAGGCGCGCGCGACCGCCTTGTTTGTACGACGCGATATCGAGGCGTGCGCCAAGGCGTTCGCGCGCAAATCTCACAGGCCTAATTGGCCCGAAACAAGCGTAGGAGCGGGTTTACCCGCGAAGCGCCGCGCGGGCGGCGCTCGATTCCACAGGCGCTGAAAATCTTGCGGCACGCACCTGACAGCCGTCACACCATTCTCCCCACAAAAACACAAAAAAAACCCGGGTTCTGGGGGAGGAATCCGGGTTAAGACCATTAGGAGTAAAACAAAGGTACGCGGTCCCTGAGCACCTTTATCGGCGCGCCACTGGGGGGGATGCGCCGCGCCAACACTTCAAGTATTGGTCAGGTTT
This sequence comes from Pseudomonas sp. GW823-FHT05G12, assembly GCF_058795575.1. NCBI lineage: Bacteria > Pseudomonadati > Pseudomonadota > Gammaproteobacteria > Pseudomonadales > Pseudomonadaceae > Pseudomonas > Pseudomonas sp. GW823-FHT05G12. The sequence goes on along the minus strand of NZ_CM179501.1, from coordinate 4,388,369 downwards.
GGCGCAGTGCCAGTGCATATTGGACGTTTTTTAAACAGATTTGGAATACGTCAACGTTTCGTTCCTCCCGCAGCGCATGGCCGTATGCATCGTGAAACATAGACATGCGTGGATGATCCGTGCAATTTCCCGCAAGTTAGGCATAATAAACCGCTTCGATTGTCATCCAGTCCTTCCCATGCAGAAAGAACCTCGTAAGGTCCGTGAGTTTCGCCGTCGCGAACAGGAAATCCTCGATACCGCGCTCAAGCTGTTTCTCGAGCAAGGTGAAGACAGCGTCACCGTCGAGATGATCGCCGACGCCGTGGGCATCGGCAAAGGCACGATCTACAAGCACTTCAAGTCCAAGGCGGAGATCTACCTGCGCCTGATGCTCGATTACGAGCGTGACCTGAACGAGCTGTTGCACTCGGCCGACGTCGACCGTGACAAGGAAGCGCTGTCGCGCGCCTACTTCGAGTTCCGCATGCGCGACCCGCAACGCTACCGGCTGTTCGACCGCCTTGAAGAAAAGGTGGTCAAGGGCAATCAGGTGCCGGAAATGGTCGAGCAGCTGCACAGCATCCGTGCCTCCAACTTCGACCGCCTGACCCAGCTGATCAAGGGCCGTATCAGCGAAGGCAAGCTCGAAGACGTGCCGCCGTATTTCCACTACTGCGCTGCCTGGGCGCTGGTGCACGGCGCTGTGGCGCTGTACCACTCGCCGTTCTGGAGCAACGTGCTGGAAGATCAGGAAGGCTTCTTCCAGTTCCTGATGGACATTGGCGTGCGTATGGGCAACAAGCGCAAGCGCGACCCGGAACCCTCGAACTGAGCATTTAGCGAAACGGCGTCGTGCGTCCTCTGCGCGGCAGTGCAGCCCGAAGCGTTTGGCTATCGTTTGGAAATTCGGCATTGCGCATTGGGGCTTGCAAAAACCTGATTTATGAGTCAGGTTTTGCCGGCCCCTTCATCCATGCCGGAGTCATTCATGATTGTCGATCGTCAAGGCAGGCGCTTTCGCAACCTGCGCGTCAGCCTGACGGCTGCCTGCAACTACGCCTGTACCTACTGCGTACCTGACGGAAAGCGGCTGGTGGCGGCGCAGGACGAGCTGTCGGCGGATGCCTTGGCCCGTGGCGTGGCCTATCTGATCGAAGCCGCCGGCATCGAGCGCCTGCGGATTACTGGCGGTGAGCCACTGGTCAGCCTGCGCCTGGATGCCTTTCTGGCTGCCGTGGCCAAACTCGACCTTGATGACGTCTCGCTGACCACCAACGGCCAGTTGCTGGCGCGCAAGTTGCCACAACTGCAGGCGGCCGGGATTCGTCGGCTGAACGTTTCCCTCGACACCCTCGATCCGCTGGCTTTCCGCCAGATTGCCCGTGGCGGCGACCTGGGCACTGTGCTGGATGGAATGGAGCAGGCCGGCGCCCTGGGTATGCGAATCAAGGTCAACATGGTGCCGATGCGCGGGAAAAACCTTGATCAGGTACTGCCGCTGCTGGATTACTGCCTCGCGCGCGGCTTCGAGCTGCGCTTCATCGAACTGATGCGCATGGGCCACCTCTCTCACGATCGCAACGCCTTCCTCCAGCAGTTTGTAGGCCTCGACCAGCTGCTTGCGCTGATCGGCGGCCAGCATACCTACGCCCAGGTGAGTGCGCCGCTGGACGCCACTGCCATGCGTTACCACATCCCCGGCAGGGGCCACTTCGGCGTCATTGCCAACGAAAGCGTGCCGTTTTGCCGTACCTGCTCGCGGTTGCGCCTGTCTTCTACGGGCTGGCTGCATGGCTGCCTGTCGTCAGGTAACCGGCACTTCGTCGGCGACCTGCTGGAAAAACCGCGTCATCAGGCGCTGCCGGCCTTGCAGAGGTTGTTGGTCAAGGCTTTGGCTGACAAGCAGGACGTGGCCTTTTCCGGCGGCGTGACCGTCATGAAGGTGATCGGTGGCTGAAGCTGGCGCAAAAGCTGCATCCGCCGGCTATTCGCCGGTTTTTCGTCGCCGGCCACTGGAGGAAAGATGCGTAGCCTGGTCTTGCTGCTGGCGCTGATGGCGCTGGGCGGCTGCATGAATGTCAGCGATATGGGCGAAGGCGTCCGCTATCACATGAGCGATGCCGGTCTGCTGGACCACAGCGAAACCCGTCGCTCCTTGTCGATCCGCCTGCAGCCTGATTCGTTCATCTTCATTGGCCAGGGTGCATTCGTGCCGCCGGGCGAGGGGCCGGTGCCTCGGCAGAATGCAGTGGCCCAGCAGGCCTTCAAGAGCTTCGTCGAATACTTCCCGATGGTACGTCGCGCCCAGGGCCCGCTGGGCCTCGAAGAGGCCATCGCCCAGGCGCGCGCGGTGGGTGCGGACTACGTGTTGTACACGCGCTTCGCTCGTACCGACGATCGCATCGGCAATGGTGACGAGTGGTATGACGAGCAGGCCGTCGACCGCTTGGGCTGGGACACTGGCGTGGTGCAGATGATGCTGATCGAAACCAGTACCCGCTACCTGATCGACACCGCACGCATCAAGAGCCGTGGCGGTTTGTTGACGTTCCACGACAACACCCCGGAGGATTTGCTTGGTGCGCCGATGCGCGAGTACGCTCGTAGCCTTCTGGGTATGAGTGAATGAGGCAAGCGTGATGAGCGACTCCGGCAAGGCCAATGACCTTCTGGCGCAGATCCCCAAAGCCAAGGGGCTGCCGCCGGTGCACCTATGGAACCCGGAATTCTGTGGTGACATCGACATGCGCATTGCCCGCGATGGCACCTGGTACTACCTGGGCACGCCGATCGGGCGCAAGCCGATGGTGCGGCTGTTCTCTACCATCATTCGCCGCGACGGCGATGACTACTTCCTGATTACCCCGGTAGAGAAGGTCGGCATTCGTGTTGACGATGCGCCGTTCGTGGCCGTGTTGCTTGAAGTGCAGGGCGAAGGCGAGCAGCAGGTGCTGCGTTTTACCAGCAATGTCGAGGACCAGGTCGAGGCGGGGCCGGATAACCCCCTGCGGGTGGTGATCGACCCGCTGACGCAGGAGCCATCACCGTATGTGCTGATGCGCAGCAACCTGGAGGCGCTGATACATCGCAATGTGTTTTACCAACTGGTGGAGCTGGCGGTGCCGCATGTGATAGACGGGGAGGAATGGCTTGGGGTGTGGAGCCGGGGGGCGTTTTACCCGATTGGGCGCAGTGATTGAGGCCTCTGTTGGCGATGCCGGCCTCTTCGCGGGTAAACCCGCTCCTACACCGGATCGGTGGTGGACACACATCGGTGGTTGAACACAGGCCGTCGTTGGCGCGGGTTTACCCGCGAAAGGGCCGGGCCTGCTGGCCAATCTCCGCCCGCCGTTCACCGTTGCTGACCAATAATTCCAGCGCAACGAAAAAGCCCCCGGTTGCTTGCGCATCCGGGGGCTTCTTCAATGTCTGGCTCCGCGACCTGGACTCGAACCAGGGACCCAATGATTAACAGTCATTTGCTCTACCGACTGAGCTATCGCGGAATCTGCGCGTATCTTACTGATTGCCCGGGAGAAGTCAACCCACCCCCAGGCAAAACAATGAGTTACAGCACTTCCACGATCGCTTTGGTCACCACGTGGATGTTGCTCTGGTTCAGCGCGGCCACCGCGATACGGCCGGTGTCCAGGGCATAGATGCCGAAGTCGTTCTTCAGGCGGGTGACCTGTTCAACGGTCAGGCCCGAGTAGGAGAACATGCCGACCTGGCGGCCAACGAAGCTGAAGTCGCGGTTGGCACCGTATTCGGCCAGCAGCGATACCATCTGCTTGCGCATGCCGTGGATGCGCTCGCGCATTTCGGCCAGTTCGGTTTCCCACATCTGGCGCAGTTCTGCGCTGTTCAGCACGGTGGCAACAATGGTTGCGCCGTGGGTTGGCGGGTTGGAGTAGGTGGTGCGGATCACGCGCTTGACCTGCGACAGCACGCGGGTGCTCTCGTCCTTGGAGGCGGTGACGATCGACAGTGCGCCGACGCGCTCGCCGTACAGCGAGAACGATTTGGAGAACGAGCTGGAAACAAAGAACTCCAGGCCCGACTCGGCGAACAGGCGCACGGCGAAGGCGTCTTCGGCGATACCGTCACCAAAGCCCTGGTAGGCCATGTCGAGGAACGGCACGTGGCCCTTGGCCTTGACCACTTCCAGAACGTTCTTCCAGTCGTCCAGGTTCAGGTCGACGCCGGTCGGGTTGTGGCAGCAGGCGTGCAGCACCACGATCGAACCGGATGGCAGGGCGTTGAGGTCTTCGAGCATGCCCGCGCGGTTGACGTCGTTGGTCGGCGCATCGTAGTAGCGGTAGGTCTGCACCGGGAAGCCGGCCGATTCGAACAGCGCACGGTGGTTTTCCCAGCTAGGGTCGCTGATGGCAACCACGGCATTGGGCGAGAGGCGCTTGAGGAAGTCGGCACCGATTTTCAGCGCGCCGGTACCACCGACGGCCTGCACGGTGACCACGCGGCCGGCGGCCAGCAGTGGCGACTCGGCGCCGAACAGCAGCTTCTGCACAGCCTGGTCGTAGGTGGCGATGCCGTCGATCGGCAGGTAGCCGCGCGAAGCGTGCTGGGCGGCACGCTGGGTTTCGGCTTCGATCACGGCGCGCAGCAGCGGAATGCGGCCTTCCTCATTGCAATACACGCCTACGCCCAGGTTGACCTTGTCGGTACGTGGGTCGGCGTTGAATGCTTCGTTGAGGCCCAGAATAGGGTCGCGGGGTGCCAGCTCGACAGCGGAAAACAGGCTCATTGTTACCTTGGCTCTGATTGGAGTGTGATAGGGCGTACACGCTCCAGCCGAATGCACTGAAGCGGTGCACAAACGGGGAGTCAGTATAGTGATACCGATCGGTCACCGCGACACTCTGGCGCAGCTTTTGGGGCTATTTGCGCAAATATTTTTCGACCATTGGTCTAAATGCCGTGTCCACCGTTGCATGCGCCCACACCTGTGCCTTGAAAGCGCCCCCGAACGGGCGCATTTGGGTATAGACTACTGGCTAAATTTACAGCTGCTGCACCGCGAGGTCCTTCATGTCCGAGTTCCAGCTCGTCACACGTTTCCAGCCGGCTGGCGACCAGCCCGAGGCTATCCGCCAGTTGGTCGAAGGCATCGAGGCGGGGCTGTCGCACCAGACGTTGCTCGGGGTGACCGGTTCGGGCAAGACCTTCAGCATTGCCAACGTCATCCAGCAGGTGCAGCGCCCGACGCTGGTGCTGGCGCCCAACAAGACGCTGGCCGCCCAGTTGTACGGGGAGTTCAAGGCATTCTTCCCCAACAACGCGGTGGAGTACTTCGTTTCCTATTACGACTACTACCAGCCGGAAGCCTACGTGCCGTCGTCGGACACCTTCATCGAGAAGGACGCCTCGATCAACGACCACATCGAGCAGATGCGCCTGTCGGCGACCAAGGCGCTGCTGGAGCGGCGTGACGCGATCATCGTGACCACTGTGTCGTGCATCTACGGCCTGGGCAGCCCCGAGACCTACCTGAAAATGGTCCTGCATGTGGACCGTGGCGACAAGCTCGACCAGCGCGCGCTGCTGCGCCGCCTGGCCGACCTGCAGTACACCCGCAACGAAATGGACTTTGCCCGCGCCACCTTCCGGGTACGCGGCGACGTGATCGACATCTTCCCGGCCGAATCGGATCTGGAAGCCATCCGCATCGAGCTGTTCGATGATGAAGTGGAGAACATCGCCGCCTTCGATCCGTTGACCGGCGAGGTTTTCCGCAAGCTGCCACGTTTCACGTTCTACCCCAAGAGCCACTACGTGACCCCGCGGGAAACCCTGCTGGAAGCGGTGGAGGGCATCAAGGAAGAACTGAAGGAGCGTCTGGAATACCTGCACAAGGCCAACAAGCTGGTCGAAGCGCAGCGTCTGGAGCAACGCACCCGCTTCGATCTGGAGATGATCCTCGAGCTTGGCTACTGCAACGGCATCGAAAACTACTCGCGTTACCTGTCCGGGCGCCCGGCCGGGGCGCCGCCGCCTACCCTGTACGATTACCTGCCGCCCGATGCGCTGCTGGTGATCGATGAATCACACGTCAGCGTTCCGCAGGTCGGCGCCATGTACAAGGGCGACCGTTCACGCAAGGAGACACTGGTCGAGTACGGCTTCCGCATGCCTTCCGCGCTGGACAACCGGCCGATGCGTTTCGACGAGTGGGAGGATGTCAGCCCGCAGACCATTTTCGTTTCGGCCACTCCGGGCCCCTACGAGGCTGAGCATGCCGGGCGCGTGGTGGAGCAGGTGGTGCGCCCGACCGGGCTGGTCGACCCGCAGGTAGAGGTGCGCCCGGCGCTGACCCAGGTCGACGACCTGCTGTCCGAGATCCGCAAGCGTGTCGCGGCAGGCGAGCGAGTGCTGGCGACCACGTTGACCAAACGCATGGCCGAGGACCTCAGCGATTACCTGGCCGACCACGACGTGCGGGTGCGCTACCTGCACTCGGACATCGATACGGTGGAGCGGGTGGAGATTATCCGCGACCTGCGCCTGGGCACCTTCGACGTGCTGGTGGGCATCAACCTGCTGCGCGAGGGCCTGGACATGCCCGAGGTGTCGCTGGTGGCCATCCTCGATGCGGACAAGGAAGGTTTTCTGCGTTCCGAGCGCTCCCTGATCCAGACCATTGGCCGCGCGGCACGTAACCTCAATGGCCGGGCCATCCTGTATGCCGATAACGTCACCGGCTCCATGCAGCGAGCCATCGACGAAACCGAGCGCCGCCGCGAGAAGCAGATCGCCTTCAACGAAGCCAACGGCATCGTGCCCAAGGGCGTGGTCAAGGACATCACCGACATCATGGAAGGTGCCACCGTGCCCGGTGCGCGCAGCAAGAAGCGCAAGGGCATGGCCAAGGCGGCGGAGGAGAGCGCCCGTTACGAGGCCGAACTGCGTACGCCGGGAGAGATCACCAAGCGCATCAAGCAGCTGGAAGAGAAAATGATGCAGTTCGCCCGCGACCTGGAGTTCGAAGCTGCGGCGCAGTTGCGTGACGAGATTGCGCAACTGAGGGAGCGGTTGATTAGCAGCTGAAGCCGGGCGCGGGCCCTGTGGGAGCGGGCGTGCCCGCGAAGAATTCAACGCGGTGGCTGGCACCGGCTGCGCCGGTGTTCGCGGGCATGCCCGCACCCACAGGGACCGCATCTAATCTGTAATAGCCTCAATGGGCTTCCCCAGCCTTCAGCCCTTCCGGCAACTTGCGGGTCATCAACACCGCCACCATGCTCACCGCCAACCCGATCCCGACAAAGTGGAAGGCATCGTTGTAAGCCATGATCAGCGCCTGCTGGTGGGTAATCTCGCTAAGTTTGCCCAGCGCCGCATTGTCATTGCCCAAGCGCTCCGCCAATTGCGCCAGCCGCTCAGCCACCTGTGGGTTGCTCGGCACCACCGATTCGCGCAGGTAGTCGAAGTACACCTTGGTGCGCGCATCCAGCAGGGTGGCCAGCAAGGCAATACCAATCGCGCCACCGAGGTTACGCAGAATATTGAACAGGCTCGACGCGGACCCTGCATCCTGTTGTTGGATATACGCGGTGGCAATCAGCGAGATGGTCACCATGATCATCGGCTGGCCCAGGGCGCGGATGATCTGGATATGGTTGAACTGCGGCCCGGCAAAGTCCGGGTTGAGCACCCCCGAACCGAAACTGGCAGCGCCGAACAGGCAAAACCCCAGCGCGCATAGTACCTTGGGCGATATCACCTTCATCAGTTGCGGCACCAGCGGGATCAGGAACAACTGCGGAATACCCATCCACATGATCACCTCGCCAATCTGCAAGGCGTTGTAACCCTGTACCTGCGCCAGGTACAGCGGTAGCAGATAGATCGAACCGTACAGGCCCACACCCATGCCCAGGCTGGCGATGCTCGACAGGCCAAAGTTGCGGTTGCCGAGGATACGCAGGTTGATCAGCGGGTGTGGCTTGGAAAACTGCAGGATGACGAAGGTGATCAGGCTGACCAGGGCAACGCTGCCCAGGCCGACGATCAGGTGCGACTCCAGCCAGTCCTTGCGATGGCCTTCCTCGAGAAACACCTGCAGGCAGCCCAACCCAAGGCCGAGCGTGACGATGCCGGCGTAATCGGTACTTTTCAGCAGCTCCCAGTGCGCCTCCTTCTTCTCAAGCCCGTATAACAAGCCGGCGATCATTAGCAGGCCCGGTGGGATATTGATGTAGAAGATGTATTCCCAGCCCCAGTTCTCGGTCAGCCAGCCGCCCAGGGTGGGGCCGATGGAGGGGGCAAAAGTGGCGGTCATGGCGAACATCGCCATGCCTTTGGCGCGGTGGTGCTCGGGCAGCTTGATCAGGGTCAGGGTGAAGGCCAGCGGGATCAGCGCGCCGCCGGTGAAACCCTGCAAGGCACGGAACAGGATCATGCTCTCCAGGTTCAAGGCCATCGAGCACAGCAGCGACGACAGCAGGAAACCGCCGGATACCCACACCGCCAGGCGCCGCGCCGACAACAGCTGCACCAGCCAAGCCGTCAGCGGGATCATGATGATTTCCGCCACCAGGTACGAGGTGGAAATCCATGAGCCTTCTTCCAGGGTCGCCGACAGAGCGCCCTGGATGTCCTTCAACGAGGAGTTGGTGATCTGGATATCCAGCACTGCCATGAAGGCGCCGAGCATCACGCTCATCACCGCGATCCAGTCGCGTCGGGTTGGCTCCGCCGTAGGGCGCAGCAGCTGGTCACCGGCCATTGTGGCCTTCGTCTTCGCTGCGCAGGTCGACGGTGGCGGTCACCGACATGCCGGGGCGAATACGCCCATGCAATGGGTTGTCGGCGTGGAACGTGAGTTTTATCGGGATACGCTGCACAACTTTGGTGAAGTTGCCGGTGGCGTTGTCCGGTGGCAGCAGGCTGAACTGCGCACCGGACGCGGCGAACAGGCTGTCCACCCGGCCTTCGATCGGTGTGTCGGGGTAGCTGTCGAACAACAGCTCCGCGCGCTGGCCGGGGTGCATGCGGCCGATCTGGGTTTCCTTGAAGTTGGCCTGCACCCAGATGTCTTCATCCGGCACGATCGACAGCAGGTAGGCGCCGGCCTGCACCACCTGGCCATTGCGCGCATTGCGCTGGCCGATGGTGCCGCTGATCGGTGCATGGATTTCGCAGCGGGTCAGGTTCAGTTCGGCCTGGGCCAGGTCGGTGCGGGCATTGGCGATTTGCGCATCGAGGCGCTTGAGCTCGGCGTTCAGGGCGGTGACCTGTTGGCGCTGGCTTTGCAGGTCGGCGCGGGCCTTGTCGACCTGGGAACCGGCGACATGGCTGTCCGCCGACAGGGTAGTGACCCGCTCTTCAGAGACAAAACCCGGTTTGCGCAGCTTCTCGGCGCGGCTCAGGTCCAGCCGCGAACGGTCGAACGTGGCCTGGGTCGCCGCCAATTGGGCCTGGCCGGCGGCAATCAGGCTGCCTTGCTGGGTGAGGCGGCTTTGCGCTTGTGCGTACTCGGCTTCGCGGGTGGCCAGGGCGGCACGGGCGCGTTCGACCGCCAGCTCGAAGTCGGCGGCTTCCAGGCGCACCAGCAGGTCGCCCTTGCTGACGTGCTGGTTGTCCTCGACCGGCACCGTTTCGATACGTGCGCCAAGCTGGCTGGAGATACGGGTGATCTCACCCTGCACGTAAGCGTTGTCGGTGCTCTCGTAGAAGCGGCCCTTGAAGTACCAGTGGCCCAGGAAGGCGAGGGCGATGATGGCCACCAGGGCGAAGAAGAGCGTCAGGCGGCGTTTGAGTTGGGCAGGCATGGGGACTATCGTTCCAGAAATGTAAACAAATTTAACAGCGGCACAGGGCCCGTCGACAAGTGACGTTCGCGCCATTGCTGGAGCCCGGTGCCCGCCTCCTGCTAACATCCCGCCTTTGTTTCATCTTTCGTTCGAGACTCTCCATGACCACCGTACGCACGCGTATTGCGCCATCGCCTACCGGCGACCCCCATGTCGGCACTGCCTACATCGCCCTGTTCAACTACTGCTTTGCCAAGCAGCACGGCGGTGAGTTCATCCTGCGCATCGAAGACACCGATCAGCTGCGCTCCACGCGCGAGTCGGAGCAACAGATCTTCGACGCCCTGCGCTGGCTTGGCATTGAATGGAACGAAGGCCCGGATGTCGGCGGCCCACATGGCCCTTACCGGCAGAGCGAGCGTGGCGAAATCTACGCCAAATACGCCAAGGAACTGGTAGACGCCGGCCACGCCTTCTACTGCTTCTGCACCGCCGAAGAGCTGGAACAGATGCGTGCCGAACAGCAGGCCCGCGGCGAAACCCCGCGCTACGATGGCCGTGCGTTGCTGATGAGCGCCGAAGAAGTGCAGCGCCGCCTGGACGCTGGCGAGCCGCACGTGATCCGCATGAAGGTGCCGAGCGAAGGGATCTGCGTGGTGCCGGACATGCTGCGCGGCGATGTCGAGATCCCGTGGGACCGCATGGACATGCAGGTGCTGATGAAGAACGACGGCCTGCCGACGTACTTCCTGGCCAACGTGGTCGACGACCACCTGATGGGCATCACCCACGTGCTGCGTGGGGAAGAGTGGCTGCCATCGGCGCCCAAGCTGATCAAGCTGTACGAGTACTTCGGCTGGGAGCAGCCCAAGCTGTGCTACATGCCGCTGCTGCGCAACCCGGACAAATCGAAACTGTCCAAGCGCAAGAACCCGACCTCGGTCACCTTCTACGAGCGCATGGGCTTCATGCCTGAAGCGATGCTCAACTACCTTGGCCGCATGGGCTGGTCGATGCCTGACGAGCGCGAGAAGTTCTCGCTGGCCGAAATGGTCGAGCACTTCGACCTGTCACGTATCTCGCTGGGCGGCCCGATCTTCGACATCGAGAAGCTGTCCTGGCTCAACGGCCAGTGGCTGCGCGAGCTGCCGGTAGAGGAGTTTGCCGCACGCCTGCAGAAGTGGGCGTTCAACAGCGACTACATGATGAAGATTGCCCCGCACGTGCAAGGCAGGGTCGAAACCTTCAGCCAGGTTGCCCCGTTGGGCGGGTTCTTCTTCGAAGGCGCGCTCAAGCTGGACGCCAAGCTGTTCGAAAGCAAGAAACTGTCGGCCGACCAGGTGCGCCAGGTGATCCAGCTGATCCTGTGGAAGCTTGAAAGCCTGCGTCAGTGGGAAAAAGAGCGCATCACCGGTTGCATCCAGGCCGTGGTCGAAGCGCTGGAGCTGAAGCTGCGTGACGCCATGCCGCTGATGTTCGCCGCCATCACGGGCCAGGCCAGCTCGGTTTCGGTGCTGGACGCCATGGAAATCCTCGGCCCCGACCTGACGCGCTACCGCCTGCGCCAGGCCCTGGACCTGCTGGGTGGGGTGTCGAAGAAAGAAAACAAAGAGTGGGAAAAGCTGTTGGCTTCCATCGCCTGATTCAGCTTTGCACCTAACTTGTGGGAGCGGGCGTGCCCGCGAATGCAATGGTAAATTCAATACCGCATTCGCGGGCACGCCCGCTCCCACAGGCCAACTAAGCCCCAAAAAACCGAGGTAGGGCGGTAAGTGATTGTTATCTGTGAAAAAATTTTTGGATATTTTTAAAAATTAGTTTGACAGCCCTGCAATCCGAACTTAATATGCGCCCCGTCCACAGCGATGAACGAAAACGAAACGCCAGGCACCCAGCCAGTGGTTCAGTTCAAAGCGACATTGTGGGGCTATAGCTCAGCTGGGAGAGCGCCTGCATGGCATGCAGGAGGTCAGCGGTTCGATCCCGCTTAGCTCCACCAAATTCCGCTTAGCAGCCAAGGCTGATAAGCAAGACCGGGTCCAGCAACCAGGTCTTGAAGGTAAGAAGGTTCGTCCCCTTCGTCTAGTGGCCTAGGACACCGCCCTTTCACGGCGGTAACAGGGGTTCGAGTCCCCTAGGGGACGCCAGTTTTACACAAGCGATGTTGTTATGTCGCTGGGCCGCGAGGCTAGAAATCCGGGGCTATAGCTCAGCTGGGAGAGCGCCTGCATGGCATGCAGGAGGTCAGCGGTTCGATCCCGCTTAGCTCCACCAATTTTGCCGCGGTTCGCGTTAGCGGATCGGCACGAAGGTTACGTCCCCTTCGTCTAGTGGCCTAGGACACCGCCCTTTCACGGCGGTAACAGGGGTTCGAGTCCCCTAGGGGACGCCACTTTTCCTGCGTTTTGCAGGGCTTTAAAAGGCTCGTCGACTATTGATGAGCCTTTTGTTTCGGGGCTATAGCTCAGCTGGGAGAGCGCCTGCATGGCATGCAGGAGGTCAGCGGTTCGATCCCGCTTAGCTCCACCATTTCTGCCAGGGTTCACGCAAGTGGATCTTCGCGAAGGTTACGTCCCCTTCGTCTAGTGGCCTAGGACACCGCCCTTTCACGGCGGTAACAGGGGTTCGAGTCCCCTAGGGGACGCCACGTTTACCCGCGTTTTGCGGGACTTTAAAGGCTCATTCGCTTATTGAATGGGCCTTTTGTTTTTTCCCTTCTCAATAATTTGCCCCCGACAAACGGCCGCACATTTTGCTTGCCAAAAAATATGATGGGAATAATATTTCGATCATCATATTTTGTGTGGTGTGTGCCAGATGAGCGACAAGAAGAGCAAAACCCGCGAACGCATTCTGGAAGCTGCGCGCAGTGCGCTGATCCAGCACGGCCCGGCCGAGCCCAGCGTCAGCCAGGTGATGGGTGCGGCAGGCCTGACCGTCGGCGGCTTCTATGCGCACTTCGACAGCAAGGATGAGCTGATGCTCGAGGCGTTCCGCCAGTTGTTGGGTGAGCGCCGTGCCTTGCTCGCTCAGGTCGACCCCAATCTCGATGGCGCCGGGCGGCGAGCGCTGGCCGGGGCCTTCTACCTCTCGCGCAAGCACCGGGACTGCGAAGTACATGCTTGCCCGCTGCCTAACGCGTTGGGCGAAATGCAGCGCCTGCCGGAGGTCTTCCGCGAGGTGCTGGCCGAGCACATCGAGTTGATGACTGCCGCGATGGTCGACCGCCCTGAGGATGCCGACAAAGCGCTGGCCGACCTGGCCCTGATGGTGGGAGGGCTGGCGCTGGCCCGGGCCTTGGGGACCAGTGACCTGTCTGACCGTATTCTGCGCGCCGCCAAATCGGCGGTGCTTTAACCCTGGAGCATGGCGATGACCACCCTGAGCTGGATTCGCGGTGTCAATGGCACCTTGGGCCGCCTGGCCCCCGAGCATGTCGCGGGCAAGATGCGCCGTGCCTTCATGACCCCGCGCAACCTGCCGCCGCGGGATTGGGAGCTGCCTGTGCTGGCCAGCGCCGAGCGCATTACACTGCGCTTCGGGCTGTCTGCCTTGCGCTGGGGGCAAGGGCCGACCGTGCTGCTGATGCACGGTTGGGAAGGGCGCCCGACGCAGTTTGCCGCCTTGATCGAGACCTTGGTTCAGGCGGGGCATACGGTGGTGTCGCTGGAAGGGCCTGGGCATGGTCGTTCGCCTGGCGAGCAAGCGAATGTGGTGCTGTTTGCCCGGGCGCTGCTTGAGGCTGCGGCTGAGTTGCCGCCCTTGCGTGCAGTCATTGGCCATTCCATGGGTGGGGCGAGCGTGCTGCTGGCTTTGCAGATGGGGCTGCGTACAGAGGCGGCTGTCAGCATTGCAGCGCCGGCGCGGTTGCTCGGTGTGTTGCGTGGTTTTGCCCATCGCCTGGGGCTGCCAGCCCGGGCACGGGCAGCGTTCATTCGCCAGATCGAGCGCGATGTGGGCATGCAGATTGCGCGGCTGGATGTCACGGGTTACCAGCTGGAGCTGCCGGGGCTGGTGGTGCATGCTGCCGATGATGCTCTCGTGCCCGCAGATGAGGCACATGTCATCCACAAGTCCTGGTTCGACAGCCGGCTGATGCTGCTGGAAGAGGGTGGTCACCAGCGAGTGCTGGCCGACCCGCGGCTGAGTGAAGCCGTGCTCGAATTGCTGGCTCGGGCTGAAGCGGTTAGTGTCGGGGCGGCTTCAGCCGCGAACATCGGTATCGCCGCCGGTGCCATCCGCCGCGGTGTCTGATTCGCGGGCAAGCCCGCCCCTATAACGACTGCCTCAGGCCCACAGGGGCTGGACATTGCCCCGCAGATCGCTGCTAAATCGCCTTTTGCGCCAAGGAAGCGAAAATGAGCTGGGACCTGGCAACACCCTTCGTCATCGACCTGCGCGTCGGCAGCGAGGACATCGACGGCCTTGGCCATGCCAACAATGCCGTCTACGTCACCTGGCTTGAGCGCTGCGCCTGGCGCCACTCCCAGCGTCTGGGGCTGGACCTGGCCGAGTACCGGCGCCTTGACCGGGCGATGGCTGTGGTGCGCCACGAAATCGACTACCTGGCCGCCGCGTATGAAGACGACGAGCTGCAACTGGCCACCTGGATCATTGACTGGGACCAGCGCCTGCGCATGACGCGGCGGTTTCAGCTCAAGCGTCCGCGCGATGGTGTGACGCTGCTGCGCGCGCAAACCACCTTCGCCTGCATCGAGCTGTCCAGCGGCAAGCCCAGGCGCATGCCGGCGGAGTTCGTCGAAGGTTACGGTCCGGCGCTGATCGGCGCCTGAGTGGCCGGCATTTTTTGTTAAACTGCCGGCTTTTTCCGCTGAGACCCCGACATGCAAATTGCCCTGGCCCCCATGGAGGGGCTGGTCGACAACATCCTGCGCGACGTATTGACCCGTGTGGGCGGTATCGACTGGTGCGTCACCGAGTTCATTCGCGTGTGCGACCGCCTGCTGCCGGCGTCCTCGTTCGACAAGCTGGCGCCTGAACTGCGTCAGGGCGCGCGCACGGCTGCCGGTGTGCCCATGCGCGTGCAATTGCTGGGTTCTGACCCGGTATGCCTGGCGGAAAACGCCGCACTGGCTTGCGAGCTTGGGGCGCCGGTGATCGACTTGAACTTCGGTTGCCCGGCAAAGACGGTGAACAAGTCGCGTGGTGGTGCGGTACTGCTCAAAGAGCCGGAGTTGCTGCACGCCATTGTGCGTGAAGTGCGGCGGGCGGTGCCGGCGAATATCCCGGTGACCTCGAAGATGCGCCTGGGCTTCGACAGCCCCGACGGGGCACTGGAGTGCGCCACGGCTTTGGCCGAAGGCGGTTCGGCACACCTGGTGGTGCACGCTCGGACCAAGGTTGAGAGCTACAAGCCGCCAGCGCACTGGGAGTGGGTGGCGCGGGTACAGGATGTGGTCAAGGTGCCGGTGTTCGCCAATGGTGAGATCTGGACGGTCGATGACTGGCGGCGTTGCCGCGAGGTCAGTGGCGCTGAAGACATCATGCTCGGGCGTGGGCTGGTATCGCGCCCGGACCTGGGCCTGCAGATTGCGGCGGCGCGGGACGGGCGCGACTATCAGCCGATGAGCTGGCAGGACTTGTTGCCCCTGTTGCGTGAGTTCTGGCGCCAGGCCCAGGCCAAATTGTCGCCGCGTTATGCGCCGGGGCGGATGAAGCAGTGGCTGGCGATGCTGACTCGCAGTTACCCTGAAGCGGTGGTGTTGTTTGCCGAGTTGCGCCGGGAAGATGACTGCGCGCGGATCAGCCGGTTGCTGGGGGTAGAGGCTCAAGCCTTGGAGGCTTGCGTCGCCTGAGCAGGTCGCTGGTACTGCACCTGTAGGAGCGGGTTTACCCGCGAAAGGGCCGGCCCTGCTGGCCAATCCCCACCCGCCGTTCACTGTTGCCGCCGCTACCGTATTCGCGGGTAAACCCGCTCCTACGCAGATTGGTGGTGGACACACCTCGGGGGTTGGACACAGGCCGCCGTAGGACCGGGTTTACCCGCGAAGAGGCCGGGCCTGCTGGCCAATTACCACCCGCCATTCACCGTTGCCGCCGCTACCGCATTCGCGGGTAAACCCGCTCCTACGCCTGATCGAGGATGGACACAGGTCGGTGGCTGGGCACAGGCCGCCGTGTAGGAGCGGGTTTACCCGCGAAAGGGCCGGGCCTGCTGGCCAATTTCAACCATCCGTTCACCGTTGCCGCCGCTACCGTATTCGCGGGTAAACCCGCTCCTACGCCGGATCGAGGGTGGACACAGGTCGGTGGTTGGGCACAGGCCGCCGTGTAGGAGCGGGTTCACCCGCGAAAGGGCCGGGCCTGCTGGCCAATTTCCACCCGTCGTTTACCGTTGCTGCCGCTACCGTATTCGCGGGTAAACCTGCTCCTACGCCGGATCGGTGGTGGACACAGGTCGGTGGTTGGGCACAGGCCGCCGTGTAGGAGCGGGTTCACCCGCGAAAGGGCCGGGCCTGCTGGCCAATCCCCACCCGTCGTTCACTGTTGCCGCCGCTACCGTATTCGCGGGTAAACCTGCTCCTACGCCGGATCGGTGGTGGACACAGGTCGGTGGTTGGGCACAGGCCGCCGTGTAGGAGCGGGTTCACCCGCGAAAGGGCCGGCCCTGCTGGCCAATTACCCCCGCCGTTCACCGTTGCCGCCACTACCGTATTCGCGGGTAAACCCGCTCCTACGCCTGATCGAGGATGGACACAGGTCGGTGGCTGTGCACAGGCCGTGTAGGAGCGGGTTTACCCGCGAAAGGGCCGGCCCTGCTGGCCAATCCCCACCCGCCGTTCACTGTTGCCGCCGCTACCGTATTCGCGGGTAAACCCGCTCCTACGCCGGATCGGTGGTGGACACAGGTCGGTGGTTGGGCACAGGCCCCGGTAGGAGCGGGTTTACCCGCGAAGAGGCCGGCCCTGCTGGCCAATTACCACCCGCCGTTCACCGTTGCCGCCGCTACCGTATTCGCGGGTAAACCCGCTCCTACGCCGGATCGGTGGTGGACACAGGTCGGTGGCTGGGCACAGGCCGTGTAGGAGCGGGTTCACCCGCGAAGAGGCCATCAAACCCCGTGCAAAAAAATCAAATTTTTTCTATTTACCCCTTGAAAGCATTTCCCTCGGCCATATCTTTTGAGTACGCGATGCCGAAGCCGGGTCGCGTAATGACTTACTTGCTGAATCTCAGGAGTTTATGACCATGACTACTGCTTTCTCTCTTGCTCCACTGTTCCGTCATTCCGTTGGTTTCGACCGTTTCAACGACCTGTTCGAATCCGCGGCACGTAACGAGGCCGGTAGCAGCTACCCGCCCTATAACGTGGAAAAGCATGGCGATGACCACTACCGCATCGTGGTTGCTGCAGCCGGTTTCCAGGAAGAGGACCTCGACCTGCAGGTCGAAAAAGGTGTCCTGACCGTGACCGGTGGCAAGCGCGACAATAACGCCGCTGAAGTGACCTACCTGCACCAGGGTATCGCACAACGCGCCTTCAAGCTGTCGTTCCGCCTGGCAGATCACATCGAAGTGAAGGCTGCCGGCCTGGCCAATGGCCTGCTCAGCATCGACCTGCTGCGCATCGTGCCTGAAGAAGCCAAGGCCAAGCGCATTCCGATCAATGGTGAAAAACCAGCGCTGAACTGATCGAGCTGAAATGAAAAAAGGGCACCTCCAGAGGTGCCCTTTTTCGTGCTTCTCACGCGTGCGCGGCCGTCATGCGATCAGTAATCTGCCGGCGCCTCCAGCAACATCTGCCGAAACTCCGGTAACGGTAATGGCCGGCTGTGCAGATAACCCTGGTACAGATGGCACCCCAGCCGCTCGAGAAACGCCAGCTGTTCGGTCAGTTCTACCCCTTCGGCAATCACCACCAGGTCCAGGCTGCGTGCCATGGCGACAATGGCGCGGACAATTTCTGCGTCGTTGGGGTCGACCGGTGCATCGCGTACGAAGCTCTGGTCGATCTTCAGCGCATCGACCGGCAGGCGCTTCAGGTAAGTCAGCGAGGAATAGCCGGTGCCGAAGTCATCCATGGCAAAACTCACCCCGTAGCGCTTCAGCTCGCGCATCTTGCTGATGGTGTCTTCCAGGTTCTGTATGACGATGCCTTCTGTGATTTCCAGCGTCAGCATCTGCCGCGGCAGGCGGTAATCGTCCAGGCTGCGCAGCACCCGCCCGACAAAGTCGTTCTGGCGGAACTGTCGCGGGCTTATGTTCACGCACAGGTTGAAATCATCAGCGTCGATCAGCCCGTCGGTCAGCATGCGGGCGCAGGCGTCGCAGGCTTCGTCGAGAATCCAGCTGCCAACTTCAAGGATCAGGCCACTTTCTTCCAGTACCTGGATGAACTGCGAGGGCGGTTGCTGACCCAGTTGCGGGTGGTGCCAGCGCAACAGTACTTCGGCACCGACGATGCGGTTGTCGCGGGCATCCACCTGCGGCTGGAAGTGCAGTGCCAGCTCGCCACGGGCCAGGGCCAGGCGCAGGTCGTTTTCCATGCGCAGGCGCTCGCTGGCGGCCTTCTGCATGGTGGTGTGGAACAGCTGGGTGGTGTTGCGACCAGAGTCCTTGGCCCGGTACAGGGCGATATCGGCACGCTTGAGCAGGTCGGCCGGTGTGGTGCCGTGGTCGGGGATCAGCGCCACGCCGATGCTGGGCGTTACCTGCAGGCGCTGGCCATCCAGTGACATTGGCTCGGCCAGCAGTTCGCGCAGGGTGTCGGCCAGCTCGCGCACTTTCTCTTCCACGTGTTCGCGGCTCCCTTCCAGGCCACTGAGCAGCACCACGAATTCGTCGCCCCCCAGACGCGCCACGGTGTCCTCCAGGCGCACGCTGGCCTCAAGGCGGGCGGTGATGATCTTCAGCACGGTGTCGCCCACAGGGTGGCCCAGCGAGTCGTTGATGTGCTTGAAGTGGTCGAGGTCGAGGAACAGCAGGGCGCCACGCAGGTTATGGCGCTTGAGCAGGGCGATCTGCTGGCTCAGGCGGTCCATCAGCAAGGCGCGGTTGGGCAGGTTGGTCAGCGGGTCGTGATAGGCCAGGTGGCGTATCTGCGCCTGGGCGTTCTTCAGCTGGCTGACGTCGCGGGCGGTCAGCAGCAGGCAATCCACTTCGTTGAGGGTGATCGGTTCCACCGAAACCTCGACCGTGAGGATATCGCCACGCTTGTTGCGCCCGAGCATCTCGCGGTGGTGTACCCGGCCGCGCTCGCGCAACTCGGCCAGCAGCGCGCTGCGCTGCTTGTCGTCGGCCCAGATGCCGATCTCATACACCGTGTGGCCGATCACTTCATCAGTGCTGTAGCCGGTCAGGCGGCAGAAGCCGTCGTTGACCTCCAGGTAGCGGCCGCTGTGGCGTTCGGTGATGGTGATGGCGTCGGGGCTGGAGTGGAAGGCCTTGGCGAACTTCTCCTCGCTGGACTTCAGCGCGGCTTCGGCGCGTTGTTGCTGGGTGATGTCGCGCAGGGTGGTCACGCTGCAGGGCTGGTCGTCGACGGTGATCAGGCGGCTGGAAATCACACAGGTCAGCGGGTCGCCATTGCGGTGGTTGAGTACCACGGCGACGTTGCTCAAGGCCTGTTCGCGGATCACCTGCTCGATACGTTTCGCGCGCTCGACGGACTCGGCCCACAGGCCGATTTCCTCGGCGGTACGCCCAAGCACCTGCGCGCTGCTCCAGCCGAAGGTCTGGGTGAACGCCGGATTGATCTCGATGAACTGGCCAGTGTCCTGGCGGGTGACGCAGATCGGGTCGGGGCTGACCTGGAACAGGCTGGCAAACTTCTCTTCCGAGGCGCTCAGGCGCTGTTCGCGCTCCACCTGATCGGTGATGTCGAGCAAGGTGCCCGCCATGCGCAGGGGGATGCCCTGGTCGTCGCGGTACAGCCGCGCGCGGCTTTCGATGTAGCGTGAAGTGCCGTTTTCCAGCTGCACCCGGTAGGTGATCTGATAGTTTCCGGCGGGCCCTTCGCGCAGGCTACGGTAGGCTTGTCGCATCGAGTTGCGCTCGTGCTCCGGCACGCCCTCGAAGAACGCATCGAACGATTCATGAAAGGGGATGGGCGGCAAGCCATGCAGCTGCGCGGCGCGGGCCGAGCCGTAGAGCATGCCGCTTGGGATGTGCCAGTCCCAGGTGCCAAGTTGCGCCGAGTCCAGGGCCAGGTCCAGGCGCTCCTGGCTGTCCTTCAGGGCCTGCTCGGCGCGCTTGCGTTCGGTGGTGTCGACGAATGTACTGATCAGGAAGGTCACGCCTTCCAGCTCGATGCCCTGGGTGCACAGGATGCCGTCATGCACCTTGCCGCTGGTTGCGCGGAATTGCACCTCCATGATCAGCGGGCCGCCGTTGGCGCGGGTCGACTCCACTATCTGGTGGCGCTGTTCGGGGTTGACCCACAGGCCCAGTTCCAGGCTGGTCTTGCCGATCACCTGGCTGCCGGGCCAGCCGAACATGTCTTCGAAGTGCTGGTTGACCTCGAAGATCATGCCGTCGTGGCGGCGGGTCAGCAAAATGGCGTTGGGGCTCAGGTGAAACAGCGTGGCGAAGCGCTTTTCCGAATTGATCAGCGCCGTTTCCCGCTCGCGCTGGCGGGTGATCTCGCGGATCACACCGATCATCTGCGGTCGGCCGTGCGGGTCGCGGGTCAGGCTGCCGTTGATCTCCAGCCAGTGCAGGCTGCCGTCCGGCCAGCGGATACGGTGGCGCATGGCCTGCTCCACCGGCTCGCCGTTGAACACTGCCTGGAACATCTGGCGCGTGCGGGCGCGATCCTCCTCGGGCAGCAGGTCGAGGTAATCGATATCGGCGGGCAGTGGCCGCTGTGGATCGAAACCGAACAGGGCCTGGGTACCCCGCGACCAACTGACCCTGCCGCTTTCGATATCCCATAGCCAGGCACCCAGGTGCGCACCGTTGAGCGCTGCCAGCAGTTGCGGGGCGTTCTGCCAGGCCTGCTCGGACTCCTGGGGATCAGCTGCGGGTATTCGCGGCAGGCGCAAAAAGCGGTTTGCTGATTTGGGCATTGGTACCAGACCTGTGGCGTATGACGTGTCCTTGGAATACGAATAGCTGGCTGACAGCCGGTCAGGTGGGCCCTGAGTGGCTGTCGAGCAGGGCCATGAATGCCCTGGCCGCATTCGATAGCGTACGCTCCGTGTGCAGAATGTAGCCTAGCTGGCGCGACAGCTGTATGCCGGGTAAAGCGATGGGTGCAACCTGTTCGTCGAGCATGGTGCGTGGCAGCACGCTCCAGGCCAGGCCGATCGACACCATCATCTTGATGGTTTCCAGGTAGTTGGTGCTCATGGCGATGTTCGGCGTCAAGCCCTGGCTTTCGAACAGGCGCTGGACAATATGGTGGGTAAAGGTATTGCCGCCGGGAAATACCGCCGGGTGGCGGGCGATGTCAGCCAGGCTGACCGACTGGTTGTTGGCCAGCGGGTGCTCGGGGGCGGCGACGAAGTCCAGGGCGTCGTCCCACACCGGCACGGCCTTGACCAAATGGTGCGGCTCGGGCGCCAGGGTGATAACGGCGATTTCGGCGCGGCCATGCAGAATCTCGTCGTAGGCCTGTTCCGAATCCATGAACTGAATATCCAGTGCCACTGCCGGGTACTGGCGGGTGAAAACCCGTAACAACGGGGGCAGGCGGTGCAGGCCGATGTGGTGGCTGGTGGCCAGGGTCAGGCGACCGCTCACGGCCCCGGTCAGATTGGTCAGCGCCCGTCGGGTATCATCCAGGACGTTGAGGATCTGGTACGCACGGGGCAGCAGTGCGCGCCCGGCTTCAGTCAGGGTCACCTCGCGGCCCAGGCGGTCGAACAGGCGTACGTCCAGTTGCTGCTCCAGGCCGGCGATGCGTTTGCTGATGGCCGGCTGGGTCAGGAACAGGCGTTCGGCTGCGCCGGAAAAGCTGCCGGTTTCGGCAATGGCGATGAAGGCACTGAGGTTGGCCAGGTCCATGATGTTGTATTCCTTTGGGTTATCCAAAGCATAAAAATTATGAATTTGAGTTATTCAATCTAACCCCCTAGCATCGTCCGTACAAGCCAAGGGGTCTTTGGCATAGAAAGACGCTGATGAGGAACAGTCTGATGGCTGGCAAAACGCTCTACGACAAACTCTGGGAAGCCCATGAGGTCAAGCGCCGTGATGACGGCTCGTCCTTGATCTACATCGACCGCCACATCATCCACGAAGTGACGTCGCCCCAGGCCTTCGAAGGCCTGCGCCTGGCCAACCGCAAGCCATGGCGTATCGACGCCAACATCGCCACGCCCGACCACAACGTGCCGACCACGCCAGAGCGCAAGGGCGGTATCGAGGCGATCGTCGACCAGGTGTCGCGCCTGCAGGTGCAGACCCTCGACGAAAACTGTGACGAATACGGCATCGTCGAATTCAAGATGAACGACGAGCGCCAGGGCATCGTCCACGTCATCAGCCCGGAGCAGGGCGCCACCTTGCCGGGCATGACCGTGGTCTGCGGTGACTCGCACACCTCCACCCACGGCGCCTTCGGTGCCTTGGCCCATGGCATCGGCACTTCCGAGGTCGAGCACGTGCTCGCCACCCAGTGCCTGGTCGCCAAGAAGATGAAGAACATGCTGGTGCGCGTGGAAGGCCAATTGCCGGCCGGCGTTACCGCCAAGGACATCGTGCTGGCCGTGATCGGCAAGATCGGCACCGCCGGTGGCAACGGTCACGCCATGGAATTCGCAGGCAGCGCCATTCGCGAATTGTCGATGGAAGGCCGCATGACCATCTGCAACATGTCCATCGAAGCCGGTGCCCGCGTGGGCCTGGTGGCAACCGATGCCACTACCGTTGCCTACGTCGAAGGGCGCCCGTACGCGCCGAAGGGCGAGCAGTGGAAGCAAGCGGTCGAGTCGTGGAAAGACCTGGTGTCGGATGACGATGCCGTATTCGACACCGTGGTCGAGCTGGATGCCAGCCAGATCAAGCCACAGGTCAGCTGGGGCACTTCGCCCGAGATGGTCCTGGCCGTCGACCAGCGTGTACCAGACCCGGCTGCCGAGACCGACCTGGTCAAGCGTGGTTCGATCGAGCGTGCCTTGAAGTACATGGGGCTGACCGCCAACCAGGCGATCACCGATATCAAGCTCGACCGTGTGTTCATCGGCTCGTGCACCAACTCGCGAATCGAGGACCTGCGCGCGGCGGCGGAAATCGCCAAGGGCCGCAAGGTGGCCGCCAGCGTCAAGCAAGCCATCGTCGTGCCAGGTTCGGGTCTGGTCAAGGCCCAGGCCGAGCGTGAAGGCCTGGACAAGATCTTCCTCGAAGCCGGTTTCGAATGGCGTGAACCAGGCTGCTCGATGTGCCTGGCGATGAACCCGGACCGCCTTGAAAGCGGCGAGCACTGTGCGTCCACCTCCAACCGCAACTTCGAAGGCCGTCAGGGCGCCGGTGGCCGTACCCACCTGGTCAGTCCGGCCATGGCCGCCGCTGCTGCTGTAGCGGGCCACTTCATCGATGTCCGCGAGTTGATCCAAGGGAGCGCAGCATGAAAGCCTTTACCCAGCACACTGGCCTCGTCGCACCGTTGGACCGTGCCAACGTCGACACCGACCAGATCATCCCCAAGCAGTTCTTGAAGTCGATCAAGCGCACCGGCTTTGGCCCGAACCTGTTCGACGAGTGGCGTTACCTGGACGTGGGTCAGCCCTACCAGGACAACAGCAAGCGCCCGCTCAACGAAGAGTTCGTGCTCAACCACGCGCGCTACCAAGGTGCCAGCGTGTTGCTGGCGCGGGAAAACTTTGGTTGCGGCTCCAGCCGTGAGCATGCCCCCTGGGCGCTGGACGAGTACGGCTTCCGCAGCATCATTGCGCCGAGCTTTGCCGACATTTTCTTCAATAACAGCTTCAAGAACGGCTTGCTGCCGATCATTCTCAGCGATGAGGAAGTCGACGAGCTGTTCAAACAGGTCGAAGCCAACCCGGGCTACCAGCTGACCATCGACCTGCAGGCGCAGGCGGTGACCCGCCCGGATGGCAAGGTGCTGCACTTCGAAATCGATGCGTTCCGCAAGCACTGCCTGCTCAACGGCCTGGACGATATCGGCCTGACCCTGCAGGACAGCGATGCGATCAAGGCCTTCGAGGCCAAGCACCGCGCCAGCCAGCCTTGGCTGTTCCGTGATGCCTGAAGTTCGTAGGTGACAGTACGGGCCTCTTCGCTCCTACAGAAAGTTACGCGGTCGCTGTAGGAGCGGGTTTACCCGCGAAGAGGCCGGCACAGGCAACAAAAATCTAAAGGAACGAGACATGACCAGCACCCAGCACATCGATGTGGTCCAACGCCAGTTCGGCGAACAGGCCAGCGCCTACCTCAGCAGCGCCGTGCACGCCCAAGGCAGTGAATTCGCCCTGCTGCAGGCTGAGCTGGCAGGGCAGGCCCATGCCCGCGTGCTGGACCTGGGCTGCGGTGCCGGTCATGTCAGCTTCCACGTCGCTCCGCTGGTTACCGAAGTGGTCGCCTACGACCTCTCGCAGTCCATGCTCGACGTGGTCGCCAGCGCCGCCGCCGAACGCGGCCTGGCCAATATCACGACCGAACGCGGCGCTGCCGAACGCCTGCCGTTCGCCGACGCTTCGTTCGACTTTGTCTTCAGCCGTTATTCGGCCCACCACTGGAGTGACCTGGGCCTGGCCCTGCGCGAGGTGCGCCGGGTGCTCAAGCCAGGTGGTGTGGCGGCGTTCATCGACGTGATGTCGCCGGGCAGCCCGCTGCTCGACACTTACCTGCAAACGGTCGAAGTGCTGCGCGACACCAGCCACGTGCGCGACTACTCCGCCGCCGAGTGGCAACGCCAGGTCAGCGAAGCCGGCCTGCACGTGCGCAGCCACACCCGCCAACCGTTGCGCCTGGAGTGGAGCACCTGGGTTGAGCGCATGCGCACCCCCGAGCCGATGCGCGTGGCCATCCGCCAATTGCAACAAGCCATGGGTGAAGAAGTACGGCAGTATTACCAGATCGAGGCCGACGGCTCGTTCAGCACCGATGTGCTGGTGTTGTGGGCCGAGCGTTAAGCACTTTTCGGTGGGGCCCGCTTGGCCACGCCGCGTGAATGGATAGAGGAAAGCATGAGCAAGCAGATTCTGATTCTCCCAGGTGACGGTATCGGCCCGGAAATCATGGCCGAGGCAGTCAAGGTACTGGAGCTGGCCAACGACAAGTTCCAGCTCGGCTTCAGCCTGGCGCACGACTTGATTGGCGGTGCCGCCATCGACAAGCACGGCGTGCCGCTGGCCGACGAAACCCTGGAGCGTGCGCGCAAGGCCGATGCGGTGCTGCTGGGGGCTGTGGGCGGGCCGAAGTGGGACAAGATCGAGCGAGACATTCGCCCGGAGCGCGGCCTGCTGAAGATCCGCTCGCAACTGGGTCTGTTCGCCAACCTGCGCCCAGCCATCCTTTACCCACAACTGGCCGATGCTTCGTCGCTGAAGCCGGAAATCGTATCGGGCCTGGACATCCTCATCGTTCGTGAGCTGACCGGCGGCATCTACTTCGGTGCCCCGCGTGGCCAGCGCGAGCTGGAAGGTGGCGAACGCCAGGCCTACGACACCCTGCCGTACAGCGAAAGCGAAGTGCGCCGCATTGCCCGTGTCGGCTTCGACATGGCCCGCGTGCGCGGCAAGAAGCTGTGCTCGGTGGACAAGGCCAACGTTCTGGCCTCCAGCCAGCTGTGGCGTGAAGTGGTCGAAGACGTGGCCAAGGACTACCCGGACGTGGAGCTCAGCCACATGTACGTCGACAACGCTGCCATGCAGCTGGTGCGTGCACCCAAACAGTTCGACGTGATGGTGACCGACAACATGTTCGGTGACATTCTGTCGGATGAAGCTTCCATGTTGACCGGTTCCATCGGCATGCTGCCGTCGGCGTCCCTGGATGCCGACAACAAGGGCATGTACGAGCCGTGCCACGGCTCGGCACCGGACATCGCCGGCCTTGGTATCGCCAACCCACTGGCGACCATCCTGTCGGTGTCGATGATGTTGCGTTACAGCTTCAATCAGTCGGCTGCCGCCGAGGCGATCGAGAAGGCCGTGAGCCTGGTTCTGGACCAGGGGCTGCGTACCGGCGACATCTTCTCGGAAGGCTGCCGCAAAGTTGGTACGCAGGAAATGGGCGACGCAGTAGTCGCAGCGCTGCGGAATCTGTAATCTCTCTGGCCCGCCCCCCAAAATTCCCGGTGGCGGCCCACTTTTAGCAAAGGTGTAGTTGCGATGAAACGTGTAGGTCTGATCGGTTGGCGCGGTATGGTCGGTTCCGTGCTCATGCAGCGGATGCTGGAGGAGCAGGATTTCGACCTTATCGAGCCGGTGTTCTTCACTACCTCCAATGTTGGTGGCCAGGGTCCGAACGTGGGCAAGGATACAGCGCCCCTCAAGGACGCTTATTCGATTGAAGAACTCAAGACCCTCGACGTGATCCTGACCTGCCAGGGCGGCGACTACACCAACGAGGTCTTCCCCAAGCTGCGTGAAGCCGGCTGGCAGGGTTACTGGATCGACGCCGCTTCGTCCCTGCGCATGCAGGATGACGCGGTGATCATCCTCGACCCGGTCAACCGCAAGGTCATCGACCAGCAGCTGGACGCCGGTACCAAGAACTACATCGGTGGCAACTGCACCGTCAGCCTGATGCTGATGGGCCTGGGTGGCCTGTTCGAGGCCGGTCTGGTCGAGTGGATGAGCGCCATGACCTACCAGGCGGCTTCGGGTGCCGGCGCGCAGAACATGCGCGAGCTGATCAAGCAGATGGGTGCTACCCACGCGGCAGTGGCCGATGACCTGGCCAACCCGGCCAGCGCCATTCTCGATATCGACCGCAAGGTTGCCGAGACCATGCGCAGCGAAGCGTTCCCGACCGAGAACTTCGGCGTGCCGCTGGCGGGCAGCCTGATCCCGTGGATCGACAAGGAACTGCCGAACGGTCAGAGCCGTGAAGAGTGGAAGGCCCAGGCCGAAACCAACAAGATCCTCGGTCGCTTCAAGAGCCCGATCCCGGTCGACGGCATCTGCGTGCGCATTGGCGCCATGCGCTGCCACAGCCAGGCGCTGACCATCAAGCTGAACAAGGACGTGCCGATCGCCGACATCGAAGGCATGATCAGCCAGCACAACCCTTGGGTGAAGCTGGTGCCGAACCAGCGTGAAATCAGCATGCAGGAACTGACCCCGACCAAGGTCACCGGCACCCTGAACATCCCGGTTGGCCGTCTGCGCAAGCTGAACATGGGTTCGCAGTACCTGGGCGCGTTCACCGTGGGTGACCAGCTGCTGTGGGGCGCCGCCGAACCGCTGCGCCGCATGTTGCGGATTCTGCTGGAGCGTTGATCGTTCAGGCTTCACCTGAAAAATACCGCACTGGTGACAGTGCGGTATTTTTTTATGCCTGAAGGTATGCATTTGGGTCGCGGGCCTAATCGCCGGATAATTCATGCCGCTGTTTAATGGCGAAATGTCTGCTCTGACAGCCCCTTGCTCTTGCTCTTGCCGTTGCTTTTGCTTCTAAGTGCGCGGTAGTTCAGGCGACGCAGATTGCGACTTCAGGAGGCCGAGCGCAGGGCTTGCGGAGGGAGGTGACGGGCATGGATGCCCGTCAAGCGCTGGGCCCCAGGATGGGGCCTGCAGCGCGGTCCTCCCGGGAGCAAGCCCGGAGCGAGGGGACCCCGGAGCGCAGCGTAGGGGCCGGATGATGGGAGCCGACGGCTTTGGTTACTTTGGCCACGACCAAAGTAACCCGCCGGAAGGGCGGAAAGGTGACGATGCGCCACCTGCGCGAATGAATACCTACTCGGTGTGAGTGCGCACATCCAAGAAGCAAGACGCAATCGAGCAACAGCAACAGCAGCGCCGGGTGGGCACAGACAAAACCCTACAATCCGAGTAAAGTGCCGCCCCCGCCGTCTACAGCAAAAGGATCCCTTCCATGACACACCCTTTGGATATCGCCGTCGTCGGCGCCACCGGCAGCGTCGGTGAAGCCTTGGTGCAGATCCTCGAGGAACTGGCATTCCCGGTTGCCACCCTGCACCTGCTGGCCAGCATGGAATCGGCGGGCAGCAGCGTGATGTTCGCTGGCAAGAAGCTGAAGGTGCGCGAAGTCGACAGCTTCGACTTCGCCCAGGTCAAGCTGGCCTTCTTCGCCACCGGCGCCGCCGTCAGCCGCAGCTTTGCCGGCAAGGCGCTGCAGGCGGGCTGCACGGTCATCGACCTGTCCGGCGGCCTGGACGACGCCCTGGCCCTGGTGCCGGAAGCCAACGCCGAACGCCTGGCCAGCCTGTCGTTGCCAGCGCGTATCGTCAGCCCATGCTCGGCCGCAGTAGCCCTGGCCGTCGCGCTGGCGCCGCTCAAAGGCCTGCTGGACATCGAGCGGGTGCAAGTGATGGCCGCATTGGCGGTGTCTGCGCAAGGCCGTGAAGCGGTCAGCGAGCTCGCCCGGCAAACCGCCGAACTGCTCAATGCCCGCCCGCTGGAGCCGCGTTTCTTCGACCGCCAGGTGGCATTCAACCTGCTGGCCCAGGTCGGTGCTGCCGACGAGCAGGGCCATACCGCGCTGGAGCGCCGCCTGGTCAGCGAACTGCGCGTGCTGCTGGGCCTGCCTGAACTGAAGATTTCCGTGAGCTGTGTTCAAGTCCCGGTGTTTTTCGGCGATAGCTTCAGTGTGGCCGTGCAAAGCCGTCGCCCGGTAGACCTGGCAGCGGTCAACCAGGCCCTGGAGGCAGCCGACAGCATCGAACGGGTGGAAAACGATGATTATCCGACCCCGGTAGGTGACGCAGTGGGCCAAGACGTGGTCTATGTTGGACGTGTACGTCACGGTGTTGATGAAGACCAGCAACTCAACCTCTGGCTAACCACCGACAACGTGCGCAAAGGCGCCGCGCTCAATGCCGTGCAAGTGGCGCAATTGTTGATTAAACACATGCCGTAAAAGATACTGGCGAGCACTTTTGTCCTGCTCCGCATGCAGGTTCCGGGACGATTCATACAAGGGAAGAGGTCATGCTTCGAATTCGCAAACTGGTTCTGGCCATGGCTGCAGCATCCGCGCTGTCGTCTGGCATGGCGAATGCGCTGGGCCTGGGGGAGCTGACCCTGAAGTCGGCACAGAATCAGCCGCTGGACGCCGAGATCGAATTGCTCGACGTGCGCGACCTCAAAGCCGCCGAAGTGGCGCCGAGCCTGGCGCCACCGGAAGAGTTCAGCAAGGCCGGGGTGGCGTTTCCAACCTACCTCGAAGACCTGACCTTCACACCGGTGATCAACCCCAACGGCAAAAGTGTGCTGCGCGTGACCTCCAGTCAGCCGCTGCCAGGTCCGGTGGTCAAGTTCCTGGTGCAGGTGATGTGGCCGCAGGGCCGCCTGCTGCGTGACTATAGCGTGCTGCTCGACCAGGCCAAGGCACAGGGCGACCAGCCGGCGGCAGGCAATGTCACACCGGCCATCACCGGTGCCAGCAGCTACACCACCCAGCGTCGCGACACCTTGTGGCAGATTGCCGCGCGTAACACCCAGGGTGGATCGATCCAGCAGACCATGATCGCGATCCAGGCTTTGAACCCGGACGCCTTCATCGGCAACAACATCAACCAGCTGAAGGTTGGCCAGGTACTGCGCCTGCCCGACCAGCAGCAGATCCAGAGCATCGCCCAGGGCGAGGCGAACCGCGAGGTGGCCGAGCAGTATGCGGCCTGGCGTGAAGGCCGTCGCCTGGGGCCGCGTGCCCGCCAGCTGGATGCCACCCGCCGTGGCGCCGCCGAGGCTGCACCGTCGCGTATCGCCCAGGGCGACAACCTGCGCCTGGTCAGCCCGGGCAAGCAGGCCGGTGCAGGCCAGGCCAAGGCGTTGAATGACGAGCTGGCCATGGCCCAGGAAAGCCTGGACACCAGCCGTCGCGACAACGAAGAACTGAAAAGCCGCATGGCCGACCTGCAGAGCCAGCTGGACAAGCTGCAGCGCCTGATCGAGCTGAAGAACAACCAGTTGGCACGCCTGGAAGGCCAGGGCGCAGCCGCGTCGGCTGCGGCTGCCGATACCCCGGAGCAGCCCGTGGTCAATCCGGCACCTGCTGCTGCCGATACCGCACCCCAGCCTGTGCCGGACACCCAGCCAGCACCCGCCAGCCAGCCGAAGGGTGCGCTCGACTCGGTCCTGGGCAACCCCTGGCTTCTGGGGGTGATTGCCGGTTCCAGCATCCTGGTGCTGGCACTGCTGCTGTGGCTGCTGGCGCGCAAACGCAAGGCCCAGCAAGAAGCCGAGAAGCACCTGCGCATGGCGCGGGCGCTGGAAGAAGAGCAGGGCGCAGGTTTCGACAGCGATACCGAGAGCTTCGACGGCGTCGAAGCCCGGGAGCCTGGCGTAACCCTGTCGCCGGCTGTGGTTGCCGCTTCGGCTGCAGCTGCCGTCGCTGCGGAAAAAGTGGCAGAGCCGGTCGCCGAGGCAGCACCCGAGCCTGAACCACAAGCAGACCCGCACGCCGCGCTGCTGGCGCAAGTCGACCAATGCCTGGCCGAAGGCCGCCTTAATCGTGCCACCGAGCTGCTGGAGCCCGCCGTGGCCGCCGCGCCGGAGCGTGACGACCTGCGCCTGAAACTGATGGACGTGTACGCCCGTCAGGGTGACCAGAGCGCGTTCGCCGAACAGGAGCGTCAGTTGCCGGCCAGCGAGCAGAACGTTGCTGAAGTCGCCGGCCTGAAAGAGCGTTACCCCGCCATGCTCGGCCTGGCCGCTGCCGGCCTGGGTGCGGCGGCGCTGGCTGCCGAAATGGATGAGCAGTACGTGCAAGAGCTGCTGCACGATGAGCCCGAAGCGCCAGTGGTTGCCGATGTGGTGCCTGACGAGTTGTCCGGGTTCGAGCCGCAAGAGCAGGCTGAGCCAGAGGTTGTCGCGCAGGCAGCGCCTGACGCTGAGCTGGCCGCCTTCGATGATGTGCCAACGCTCGATGCAACGGACCTGGCCGAGCAGGATCTGGACAGCGCCTTCGACCTGAGCCTGGGTGAAGACCTGGCCGATCAAGACCCTCTGGCCGCGTCCGTACTGGACGAGCCGATGGCACAGGGGGGCGTACCCGACGAACTGGTAATCGCTGAGCCTGTGCTGGATGAGCCCGTACAGGAAGAAGCTCAGCCAGACGAGCAACCCTTTGCCGTGGATGCCGAGCTGCAAGCCGACGCCGACGCTGATTTCGAGGCCATGCTGGCTCAGGCCGAGCCTCAGCCTGCCGTGGACCTGTCTGATTTCGATCTCGACGTCAGCGAGCCGGTTGCCCCGGCTGCCCCTGAGGCGCTGGAGCAAGATCCGCTGGATGTCACCGCCGAACTGGCTGCCTTCGACAGCGAACCGGAGTTTGATCCGGTCTCCGAGTTCGACTTGCCGTCGGACTTCGACCTGTCCCTGTCGCTGGAGGATGATTCGCCGGCAGCCAAGAGCTTTGCCTCGGAGCTCAATGACGTCAACGCCGAGCTGGACAAGCTGTCGCAGAGCCTCGAAACGCCATCGCTGGAGCCGCACTTCACCAGCGAAGACGCGGTGGCGCAACCAGAGCCCGAGCCTTTGGACGACCTGGACTTCGACTTCTTCTCCGGCAGTGACGAAGTTGCCACCAAGCTCGACCTGGCCCGTGCCTATATCGACATGGGTGACAGCCAGGGCGCGCGCGACATCCTGGATGAAGTGGTCAAGGATGGTGACGACAGCCAGCGTCAGGAAGCCGAGGACATGCTCTCCCGGCTGGTCTGATGCAAGCAGGGCAGGCCTCTTGCCGTGCTGGCCGCGCCCACAGGATCTCCACAAATGTTCGACCTTGTGAGTGACCTGTGGGGGCGGGCGTGCCCGCGAAGAGTCCCGCAAATACAGTGCGCATCCATCGGCAGCCCTACGAGGCTGCCGTTGTCGTTATAATCCCCGCCATTCCGTACACCCCACAGGTTTCATGCTCTTGGACATCATCGACACCGCTACCGCCGAATCCGCGGCCGAAGGCTACTCCCGCATCGCCCTGGGCGTGGAATACAAAGGCGCGCGCTACCGCGGCTGGCAACGTCAGGCCAGCGGCGTGCCGAGTGTCCAGCAAGCCCTGGAGCAAGCGCTGTCCAAGGTCGCCAACGAGCCGATTTCGGTGGTCTGCGCCGGGCGTACCGACGCCGGCGTTCACGGCTGCGGGCAGGTCGTGCACTTCGATACCCGTGCCGTGCGTGACGAGCGCGCCTGGACCATGGGTACCAACTTCAACCTGCCGCACGACATCAGTGTGGTCTGGTCGCGGCCCATGCCGGCCGATTTTCATGCCCGCTTCAAGGCCTGCGCCCGGCGTTACCGCTATGTCATCTACAACGACCCGATTCGCCCGGCGCACCTGGCCGAAGAAGTGACCTGGAACCACCGTCCGCTGGACGTCGATCGCATGGCCGAGGCGGCGCAGTACCTGCTCGGTACCCACGACTTCAGCGCCTTCCGTGCCAGCCAGTGTCAGGCCAAGTCACCGATCAAGCACATCTACCACCTGCGTGTTACCCGCCATGGCCAGATGATCGTGCTGGACGTGCGTGCCACCGCCTTCCTGCACCACATGGTGCGTAACATTGCCGGTGTGCTGATGGCCATCGGCGCCGGCGAGCGTCCGGTTGCCTGGGCACGCGAGGTGCTGGAAGGGCGCAACCGCCGTGAAGGTGGGGTAACGGCCCACCCATACGGGCTTTACCTGGTGCAGGTGGAGTACCCCGAAGCGTTTGCGTTGCCCAAGCGTTACATCGGCCCACACTTTTTGAGTGGTTACGAGGCGTTGGCAGACTGACGAGCGAAAAGCCATTTGCTAACATCCGCTCTTTCGCCGCAGCAATCAGGGTTCTTGTTCCATGAGCAATGTTCGCAGCAAGATCTGCGGGATTACCCGCATCGAAGACGCACTGGCCGCTGCCGAAGCGGGGGCCGATGCCATCGGCTTCGTCTTCTATGCCAAGAGCCCGCGGGCGGTGGACGTGCGCCAGGCGCGGGCGATCATTGCCGAGTTGCCACCCTTCGTGACCACGGTCGGGTTGTTCGTCAATGCCTCGCGCTGCGAGCTGAACGAGATCCTCGAAGTGGTCCCGCTGGACCTGCTACAGTTTCACGGCGATGAAACCCCGCAGGACTGTGAAGGCTACCACCGCCCCTGGATCAAGGCCCTGCGTGTGCGCCCTGGCGATGACCTGGAGGCGGCCTGTCGGCTTTACGCGGGTGCCCGCGGCATTTTGCTGGACACCTATGTGCCGGGCGTGCCAGGGGGAACCGGCGAGGCGTTCGACTGGTCATTGGTACCGGCGCGTCTTGGCAAGCCGATCATCCTTGCGGGCGGGCTGTCGGCCGATAACGTTGGCCAGGCCATTGCCCAGGTAAAGCCTTATGCGGTGGATGTCAGCGGTGGCGTCGAACAGGCCAAGGGCATCAAGGATGCGGCGAAGATCGAGGCCTTCATGCGTGCGGTGAAACAGGCTTGATGGCAGATGTGACGGCTGGCTGCGCGCCATCGTCCATAGCTTTCGCAGCCCTGCGGGCCGCATGCCAGCACCTGTGGCGGCAAAAAAACACATTAGCGGTGGAGTGGCGCGCTGGAAGCCCCGGCGGCCGGTTCACCATCGTTTCATAAAAGATTTTGAGCTCAAGGGCAGGGCAGGGCCGGTGACGCCGTCCCCCGCCTGCCAATACTGGAGAAAGAAAGCATGAGCAACTGGTTAGTCGACAAACTGATCCCTTCGATCATGCGTTCCGAGGTGAAAAAGAGCTCGGTGCCTGAGGGCCTGTGGCACAAGTGCCCGTCCTGCGAGGCCGTGCTGTATCGTCCGGAGCTGGAAAAGACCCTGGATGTCTGCCCCAAGTGCAACCACCACATGCGCATCGGCGCACGTGCGCGCATCGACATCTTCCTTGACGCCGAAGGCCGGGCCGAACTGGGCGCTGACCTGGAGCCGGTCGACCGCCTGAAGTTCCGTGATGGCAAGAAGTACAAGGACCGCCTGACCGCTGCGCAGAAGCAGACCGGCGAAAAGGACGCGCTGATCTCCATGAGCGGCACCCTGATGGGCATGCCGATCGTGGTTAGTGCCTTCGAGTTCTCGTTCATGGGCGGCTCCATGGGTGCCATCGTCGGCGAGCGCTTCGTGCGCGCGGCCAACTATGCCCTGGAAAACCGCTGCCCAATGGTTTGCTTCTCCGCTTCGGGCGGTGCGCGCATGCAGGAAGCGCTGATCTCGCTTATGCAGATGGCCAAGACCTCTGCCGTGCTGGCGCGCCTGCGCGAAGAAGGCATCCCGTTCATCTCGGTCCTGACCGACCCGGTGTATGGCGGTGTTTCCGCCAGCCTGGCGATGCTCGGCGACGTCATCGTCGGTGAGCCGAAGGCCCTGATCGGTTTCGCCGGCCCACGCGTGATCGAGCAGACCGTACGCGAGAAGCTGCCTGAAGGCTTCCAGCGCAGCGAGTTCCTGCTGGAGCACGGTGCCATCGACCTGATCATCTCCCGGGGCGAATTGCGCCCGCGTCTGGCCCGCCTGCTGGCGCAGATGACCGGTCAGCAAACGCCGGAAGAAGCGCGTGAGGCGGCTGCCGTCGCGTGATGAAACAACGATCCCTGGGCGAATGGCTCGCCTACCTCGAGCAGTTGCACCCCTCGGCCATCGACATGGGCCTGGAGCGGTCGCAGAAGGTGCTTGCCCGCTTGGCGCTGGGCAAGCTGGCGCCGCGCGTGGTGACGGTAACCGGCACCAACGGCAAGGGTTCGACCTGCGCCTTCGTGGCGTCGTTGCTGCGTGCCCAGGGGCTCAAGGTCGGTGTGTACAGTTCGCCGCACCTGCTACGTTACAACGAGCGGGTGGTGATCGATGGCCAAGAGGCCAGCGATGAGCGCCTGTGCGAAGCCTTCGCCGCCGTCGAGGCGGCGCGGGGCGATATTTCCCTGACCTACTTCGAGATGGGGACGTTGGCCGCGTTCTGGTTGTTCTACCAGTCGCAGCTGGATGCGGTGGTGCTGGAGGTGGGCCTGGGTGGCCGCCTGGATACCGTCAACGTAGTGGATGCCGACTTCGCCCTGGTGACCAGCATCGGTGTCGACCATGTTGATTACCTGGGTGATACCCGCGAGCTGGTGGCCTTCGAGAAGGCGGGCATCTTCCGCCCGGGCAAGCCGGCCCTGTGCGGTGATCTGGATCCGCCCGGGCCGTTGCTGGACAAGGCCGCCGAACTGGCCGCGCCACTGTTCCTGCGCGGTCGGGAATTCGACCTGGCCAGCGCCGATGGCTGCTGGAACTGGCGTGGTACTGCCGCCGATGGTGCGCAGGTCGAGCTGCATGACCTGCCTTTGCTTGACCTGCCCATGGAAAACGCCACGCTGGCCTTGCAGGCTTACCTGCTGATGGGGCTGCAGTGGGACGCGGCGCAAGTTCGCCAGGCGCTGCTGGATACCCGTATCACTGGGCGTCTCGACCTCCGTAACTTGAACTGGCACGGCAAACCGGTAGCGTTGCTGCTGGATGTCGGGCACAACCCGCATGCGGCGCAGTACCTGGCCAGGCGCCTGGCGGCCCGGCCGCTGAAGGGGCGCCGCCTCGCGGTATTTGGCCTGCTCGCCGACAAGGATCTGGAGGGCGTTATCGCGCCGCTGCAGGGCCTCATCGACGACTGGGCGGTGGCGCCGCTGGATACCCCGCGCAGTCGCCCGGCCGCAGAGCTGGCCTCGTCCTTGGCGAACCTCGGTGCCACGGTGAAGTCTTATGCCAGCGTCGACGCCGCCCTTGAAGGGCAATGTGCGCAGGCGACGGCGGATGATCAGATCCTGCTGTTCGGTTCGTTTTTCTGTGTCGCCCAGGCGCTGGAATGGCTGGAGCGGCACGCCCTGGAGGGTGGAATAGATGGCTGTGCTGGATAAAGGGATGAAACAGCGCATGGTGGGTGCGCTGGTGCTGGTGGCGCTGGCGGTTATCTTCCTGCCGATGCTGTTTACCCGCCAGGACGAGATGCGCCAGGTGCACGTTGAAGCCCCGCAGGCACCGGCCATGCCCAGCCTGCCGGAAGTGAAGGTGGAGCCGGTTGCCGTGCCGGAGCCACAGGTTATTGCGCAGGAGGCGCAGCAGGCGCCGGTGGTGATCGACGAGGCCACTGCGCCGGCGAGTACACCCAGCCAGCCAATCACCCCGTCGCCACAGACCCAGGTGCAGGTTCAGCCACCCAAGCCCCAGGCGCCCGCGCCCAAGGTGGAGGCCAAAGCCGCTGCAACACCCGCGCCTGCCGCGCCATCGAAGATCGACGCCAATGGCCTGCCCGTCAGTTGGTCGATCCAGCTGGCCAGTCTGTCCAACCGCGCTGGAGCCGAAAAGCTGCAGCAAACCCTGCGTAGCCAGGGTTACAACGCCTATATCCGTACGGCGGGTGGCATGAACCGCGTGTACGTGGGGCCGTTGATCGAGCGCGCCGAGGCCGAGCGCGTGCGTGACGCCATCAACCGTCAGAACAGCCTCAAGGGCTTTGTGGTGCGCTTCCAGCCTGAGCGCAGCTGATTCCCCGGGGCGGCTAGGCCGCCCATTCGCGGGTGAGCCCGCGCCTGCAGGTGCTGTGCCGCTGCAAGGCTTACCCAGAAGCTGTCGGGGCGGGTTTGCCTGCCAATGGCCCAACACCAATCCAGCTGACATTCCGCTTACTCCCGGCCCTCTGCTCTGGTAAAATGCGCCGCCTCAAACGTCTGCAGGCAACACCGTGGCATTTACCTTGGTTGATTGGGCGATCATCGCGATCATCGCCGTCTCCACACTGATCAGTCTCAAGCGCGGCTTCGTCAAGGAGGCCTTGTCCTTGCTCATCTGGATCATTGCCGGTGCGGTTGCCTGGATGTTCGGCGGTTCGCTCTCGGTGTATCTTGAGAGCTATATCCAGACGCCATCGATGCGCATCATCGCTGGCTGCGCCATTCTTTTCGTCGCCACCTTGCTGGTGGGGGCCATGGTCAACTTCCTTGTCGGTGAGCTGATCCGCGTGACCGGGCTGTCCGGCACCGATCGTTTCCTGGGCATGGCCTTTGGCGCTGCGCGCGGGGCCTTGCTGGTAGTGGTGGCCATAGGCCTGATCAGCCTGGGGCCGGTTCAACAAGACACTTGGTGGCAGGAATCACGCCTGATACCACAATTTCTCTTGGTCGCCGACTGGTCGAAAAACCTGATTCTGGGTTTCACCGACCAATGGACGCCCAGTGGGCTGATCAGCACTCCGGCTGATCTTCCGTTCAAGGAACAGTTGCTCGGGCCGTCCAAGCCCTGAGCGCTATTCACTCAAGTTTCATCAAAGTAGGGGTTGCGTCGCATGTGTGGCATCGTCGGTATCGTCGGTAAGTCGAACGTCAATCAGGCGCTGTATGACGCGCTTACGGTCCTCCAGCACCGCGGCCAGGACGCTGCCGGTATCGTGACCAGCCATGACGGCCGGTTGTTCCTGCGCAAGGATAATGGCCTGGTGCGCGACGTGTTCCAGCAGCGCCACATGCAGCGCCTGGTTGGCAACATCGGCATCGGCCACGTGCGCTACCCGACTGCGGGCAGCTCGACCTCGGCCGAGGCCCAGCCGTTCTACGTCAACTCGCCTTACGGCATCACCCTGGCTCACAACGGCAACCTGACCAACGTCGAGCAGTTGGCCAAGGAGATCTACGAGTCCGACCTGCGCCACGTCAACACCAACTCCGACTCGGAAGTGCTGCTGAACGTGTTCGCCCATGAGCTGGCAGTGCGCGGCAAGCTGCAGCCGACCGAAGAAGACGTGTTCGCTGCGGTCTCCCATGTGCACAGCCGCTGCGTTGGCGGTTACGCTGTGGTGGCGATGATCACCGGCTACGGCATCGTCGGTTTCCGCGACCCCCATGGCATTCGCCCGGTGGTGTTCGGTCAGCGTCACACCGACGAAGGTGTGGAATACATGATCGCCTCGGAAAGCGTCGCCCTGGACGTGCTCGGCTTCACCCTGATCCGCGACCTGGCGCCGGGCGAAGCGGTGTACATCACCGAAGAAGGCCAGTTGTTCACCAAGCAGTGCGCCGAATCGCCAAAGTTGCAGCCGTGCATCTTCGAGCACGTCTACCTGGCGCGCCCGGACTCGATCATCGATGGGGTCTCGGTGTACAAGGCGCGTCTGCGCATGGGTGAAAAGCTGGCCGACAAGATCATGCGCGAGCGCCCCGATCATGATATCGACGTGGTCATCCCGATCCCGGATACCAGTCGTACTGCCGCGCTGGAACTGGCCAACCGGTTGGGCGTCAAGTTCCGCGAAGGTTTCGTCAAGAACCGTTACATCGGCCGTACCTTCATCATGCCCGGCCAGGCCGCGCGCAAGAAGTCGGTGCGTCAGAAGCTCAACGCCATCGAGCTGGAGTTCCGCGGCAAGAATGTGATGCTGGTGGACGACTCGATCGTGCGCGGCACTACCTGCAAGCAGATCATCCAGATGGCCCGCGAAGCCGGCGCGAAGAATGTCTACTTCTGCTCCGCGGCCCCTGCAGTACGCTACCCCAACGTCTACGGCATCGACATGCCGAGTGTTCACGAACTGATCGCCCACAACCGCACCACCGAGCAGGTGGGTGAGTTGATTGGCGCCGATTGGCTGGTCTATCAGGACCTGCCAGACCTGATCGACTCGGTCGGCGGCGGCAAGATCAAGATCGAGCAGTTCGATTGCGCGGTGTTCAACGGCGAGTACGTCACTGGCGATATCGACGAAGCCTACCTCGACCGCATCGAGCAGGCCCGTAACGACTTGGCCAAGGTCAAGAACCAGGCCGTCAGCGCGATCATCGACCTTTACAACAACTGATTTTGGGAGCGACGGCATGACGGATCAATGGGATGCCGGGCGACTGGACAGTGACCTCGAGGGTGTCGGTTTCGACACCCTGGCGGTACGCGCTGGCCAAAACCGTACCCCGGAAGGCGAGCACAGCGAAGCGCTGTTCCTGACCTCCAGCTATGTGTTCCGCACGGCAGCCGATGCTGCTGCGCGCTTTGCCGGCGAAACGCCGGGCAACGTCTACTCGCGCTACACCAACCCGTCGGTGCGTGCCTTCGAGGAGCGCCTGGCGGCCATGGAAGGTGCCGAACAGGCCGTGGGTACGTCCACCGGCATGGCGGCGATCCTGGCCGTGGTCATGTCGCTGTGCAGCGCCGGTGACCATGTGCTGGTGTCGCAGAGCGTATTCGGCTCAACCATCAGCCTGTTCGAGAAGTACTTCAAGCGCTTTGGTGTAGAAGTGGACTACGTGCCACTGGTCGACCTCACCGGTTGGGAAAAGGCCATCAAGGCCAACACCAAGCTGCTGATCGTCGAATCGCCCTCCAACCCGCTGGCCGAGTTGGTCGATATCACCGCGCTCAGCGAAATCGCCCATGCTCAGGGTGCCATGCTGGTGGTGGACAACTGTTTCAGTACCCCGGCGTTGCAGCAGCCGCTGAAGCTGGGTGCCGACATTGTGTTCCACTCGGCCACCAAGTTCATCGACGGCCAGGGCCGCTGCATGGGCGGTGTGGTTGCCGGCCGTACCGAGCAAATGAAGGAAGTGGTCGGTTTCCTGCGTACCGCAGGTCCAACCCTCAGCCCGTTCAACGCCTGGATCTTCACCAAGGGCCTGGAAACGCTGCGCCTGCGTATGCGAGCGCACTGCGAAAGCGCTCAGGCCCTGGCCGAATGGCTGGAGCAGCAGGACGGCGTGGAGAAGGTGCATTACGCCGGCCTGCCCAGCCACCCGCAGCACGAACTGGCCAAGCGCCAGATGAGCGGTTTTGGTGCAGTGGTCAGCTTTGAGGTCAAGGGTGGCAAAGAGGGCGCGTGGCGTTTCATCGACGCTACCCGTGTGATTTCCATCACTACCAACCTGGGTGACAGCAAAACCACCATCGCGCATCCGGCGACCACCTCACACGGTCGTCTGTCGCCGCAGGAGCGTGAAGCGGCGGGTATCCGCGACAGCCTGATCCGCGTTGCCGTGGGCCTGGAAGACGTGGCCGACCTGCAGGCTGACCTGGCGCGTGGGCTGGCAGCATTGTGATCGAAATCAGCGGCAGCACCCCGGGCCACAATGGCCGGGTAGCCTTGGTCACGGGCGCCGCCCGCGGCATCGGTCTGGGCATTGCCGCATGGCTGATCTGCGAAGGCTGGCAAGTGGTGCTGAGTGATCTGGACCGCCAGCGTGGTACCAAAGTGGCCAAGGCGTTGGGCGACAACGCCTGGTTCATCACCATGGACGTTGCCGACGAGGCCCAGGTCAGTGCCGGAGTGTCCGAAGTGCTCGGGCAGTTCGGCCGGCTGGACGCGCTGGTGTGCAATGCGGCCATTGCCAACCCGCACAACCAGACGCTGGAAAGCCTGAGCCTGGCACAATGGAACCGGGTGCTGGGGGTCAACCTCAGCGGCCCCATGCTGCTGGCCAAGCATTGTGCGCCGTACCTGCGTGCGCACAATGGGGCGATCGTCAACCTGACCTCTACCCGTGCTCGGCAGTCCGAACCCGACACCGAGGCTTACGCGGCAAGCAAGGGCGGCCTGGTGGCTTTGACCCATGCCCTGGCCATGAGCCTGGGCCCGGAGATTCGCGTCAATGCGGTGAGCCCGGGCTGGATCGATGCCCGTGATCCGTCGCAGCGCCGTGCCGAGCCGTTGAGCGAAGCTGACCATGCCCAGCACCCAACGGGCAGGGTAGGGACCGTGGAAGATGTCGCGGCCATGGTTGCCTGGTTGCTGTCACGCCAGGCGGCATTTGTCACCGGCCAGGAGTTTGTGGTCG
The DNA here is from genome assembly GCF_058795575.1 of Pseudomonas sp. GW823-FHT05G12. NCBI lineage: Bacteria > Pseudomonadati > Pseudomonadota > Gammaproteobacteria > Pseudomonadales > Pseudomonadaceae > Pseudomonas > Pseudomonas sp. GW823-FHT05G12. The sequence goes on along the minus strand of NZ_CM179501.1, from coordinate 4,347,789 downwards.
ATGGCGGCATGACCCGCAAGATGATTTATACCTGAGCACCTTGTTTAAACTGCGCCGGCCTCTTCGCGGGTAAACCCGCTCCTACAACGGTTAATGTCCGACTGTAGGAGCGGGTTTACCCGCGAAGAGGCCGGCACAGGCAATCACATCACGTTGCCTTTTTGAAAAAAATTCAATGGGGCTATTGACTTAGCTTCGCCACCTGCGTAAATTTCGCGGCCTCAGCGAAGCAAACGCAACAAGCAACATCGCGAGGGTGATTAGCTCAGCCGGGAGAGCATCTGCCTTACAAGCAGAGGGTCGGCGGTTCGATCCCGTCATCACCCACCACTTCCTGAGATGTTCCTGGAGCTTCGGGTTCGCAAGAAGCCGATAGCCAGAGAGGAACGCACTGCGCAGCGGTAGTTCAGTCGGTTAGAATACCGGCCTGTCACGCCGGGGGTCGCGGGTTCGAGTCCCGTCCGCTGCGCCATTTTTCAGTAACAGATGGGTGCCTGGCACCGGTCTGAAGCCACAAGGCACACGCCTTGGGCTGATCCCAGTTTCAATCGGGCGCAAGCCTGAACGATACGCAGCGGTAGTTCAGTCGGTTAGAATACCGGCCTGTCACGCCGGGGGTCGCGGGTTCGAGTCCCGTCCGCTGCGCCATCTTCGCTTCAAGGTCCCTAGAACACCTTGAAGCAAACACAAGAGAAGCGATCGCGTTATCGCTTTTTTTGTGCCTGCCCTGAGGCCATCGCGCCGGAAGGGTAGACCCAGGTTTCAATCGGGCGCAAGCCTGAATGATACGCAGCGGTAGTTCAGTCGGTTAGAATACCGGCCTGTCACGCCGGGGGTCGCGGGTTCGAGTCCCGTCCGCTGCGCCATCTTCGCTTCAAGGCCCCATGAACGCCTTGAAGCAACGTTAAAGCGACCTTCGGGTCGCTTTTTTCGTTAGTGCGCCTGGTAAGTGCCTGCCTTTACCCAGATTTACACCAACCTGACAGATTCTTCACCGACCAGCGGTTCCTGTGCCTGCCTGCTGTGTTGCACAATAGGCACTTTCCCGACATACCCGGAATCCGCAATGACCAGATCTTCCGTCTTTGGTGCGCTCGGGCTGGCCCTGGTGCTGGCGGGCGTGACCGGTTGTTCCTCGAAAAAAGCGGCCGTCTACGAGCACGAGAACTTCGATGACTCGGGTACCTTCTCGCGCAGCTTTCCGGTGAGCGATGCTGGCTCTTGCGAGGCCGCCCGGCGTGCTTTGCTCAGCCAGGGTTACATCATCACCAGCAGCGGCGCCAACCAGGTGGTGGGTAACAAGAGCTTTCAGCAAAACAGCGAGAACCACCTGCAGATCAGCTTCAATGTCACCTGTGCGCCGGACGTGAGCGACGATCAGCACTCGACCATGTTCGCCAACGCCCTCCAGGACCGCTATGCGCTGAAAAAGTCCAACACCTCCGCCAGCCTGGGCGTGGGGGTGCTGGGTTCGGTGTCGATGCCGATCGGCTCCAGTGACGACTCGATGGTCAAGGTGGCCAGTGAGACGGTGACCGCGGCGCAGTTCTATGACCGTTATTTCGCCTTGGTGGAGAGCTACCTGCCCAAGCCGAAGAAGGTCGAAAAGGCCAAGGTCGAGGCGCCCAAGGTGGAAAAGCCGGCGGTGGACCTGGGGCTTCCGGAGCAGGCGGCGGCGAACCCGGTGGCGCCGGCCCCGGCAGTTGCACCTTTGGTTGAAGCGACGCCTGCACCTGCGGGGGTAGCCCCGGCCAGCGAGGCGGCAGCGGCACCGGTGGTGGATGACAGCCAGGGTTCGCAGCCGGTCGCCCCGCCGGCGGAAGCTGCACCCATTCAGGTGCAGCAGGATGCCCAGCCAGCCGAGGCCGCCGCCCCCTCCCTTTGATGTGTCGCCTGAACCGGCTCTTTCGCCGGCAGCCCGCGAAAGGGCCGGTTCAGGCTGTAAACATCCCCTGTTACAGACGCCCCGCGATAACTTTCTGAACACCTGCTACGTTTACCACTCATAAGCTTGTCATCATCCCTTCATCCCACCTGCTTAGGCTGAAGGCGATACCTACAAAGGCAAAATGAGCAAAGAGGACGCAGGGCAATGGATGAATACCAGGAAGAACTACTCGAAACCCAGGCTTACGAACTGGACACCCCGGAACCGGCCGACGACGCCACCGAACTCTAGCCCGGCTGCCGCTGGCTGCGGCGGAACTCCCCCGGCGTGAGGCCCGTCCAGCGCTTGAATGCGCGCTGGAAGGCCTCGGCTGAAGCAAACCCCAACAGATAGGCAATCTCGCCAAAGGCCAGCGCCGTGTCACGGATGTAGGTCTCGGCCAGGTCGCGCCGGGTTTCGTTGAGCAGGTCGCGAAAGCGCGTGCCTTCCTCGGCGAGCTTGCGGCGCAAGGTCCAGCTTGGTAGCTGCAAGTGCAGCGCCACTTCTTCCAGGTCCGGTTCACGGCCGCCATTGAGCAGCGGGCCCAGCAGGTGGGTGATGCGCTCACCCAGGCTGCGCACCCGCGTGCGCTGCAGCAGCTCTGCTTCGCACAACTGCAACAGGTGCTGCCAGGTACTCGGGCAATGCCCGGGGTTGGCCAGTTGCAAGGTAGCGCGGCTCAGACGCAGCTGATTGCCGTCGGCGGCGAACTGCACAGGCGTGCTGCAAAGCGGTTGATAGCGCGCGGCATAGGAGGGCGCGGCAAACTCGATCTCCAGGCGTTCGGCCTGCACCGGGGTGCCGGCAAGGTCGGCCAACTGGGCCAGCCAGCCGGCCAGCAGTGAGTCGACCACAAAGCGGTTGTAGTCGTTGTAGGGGCTGATGGAGTAGAAGCGCAGCCAGGCGCCCTGGGCATCTTCCTCAAAGCTGGAATGGCCGCGGTAGTTGGCCGCGTAAAGCGGCTCGAAACGCAGCAGCGTACGCGCGGCTTCACCCAGGGTGGGGGCCTGGGCCGCAGTGACCCCGGCCAGGCCCGTATGCGCCAGCCGGCTGAGGCGCCCCATATGCAGACCTAAAGCGGCCTCACCGCTCATTTCGATGGCTGCGTGGCCCAGGTGCATGTAGCGGGGTATGGACAGGCGTGCGCCGGCTTCGCCCAGGCGGGTCGCGTCCAGGCCGTAGCGGCGCAGCAATGGTTCAGGGTCGTGGCCCAGCTCGCGCAGGGCTTCGCTCAAAGGCTGGACAAAACCAACCGACAGTTCGCCCAGGCGCACGCGGGGGCGGGCCATGGGCTTACAACCACACATTCAACAGGCGGGCGCCTGGGCTGGGGGGGCCGGCGAGCAACGCGCCCGACTGGCGGGCAAAGCCCTGGCCATCGCTGCCCTGTTCCCAGAACTGCCCGCGCATGAATACGCTCATGCTGCTGATGTCGGTTCCGGCCACTTCGGTCAGGCGTTGCCAAGCCGTCTGTTCACTGACTTCGCCGCGCTGCAAGGCTAGCCCGGCGCTGGCATCCTGATGGCGATTTCCCCGCCAGGGTGCTTGCCAGCTGCCCTTGCCACTGAGAAACGCCGGGTTGGCGACCAGTTGTACGGCTTGTTCAGTCAGTTGCTGGTGGTTTTCCGGGTACCAGCTGTCACTGCCCACCAGTATCCCGAGGCGCCCGGCCGGGGTCTGCACGACCTGCAGCGGGTGCTGGCGGCCGTGGTGGACGTAGCGGCGCATTTCACTGTCGGGATATTGCTGGCGCTGGGGCTGCCCCAGTAGCGAGCCGTCTCCGGCAAACACCACACTGCTGTTGAACAGCGGGCCACGGCCGGTATGCAGTACGCCTTGTTTCACATAAGGTTCGGGCAGCACGATCGAACCGGCCACCAAGGTCACGCCAAATTCCTTGGCCAGGCCGCCGAACAGCTGCTGGTAGTCTGCGGCCATCTGCTCGGCCTTCATGCGCAAGTGCGCATCGGCGCGCCAGTCGTCGCCGTCAGCGCCAAGAACCGCGAGGCCATAACGCAGCGGGTTGCTCAGTTCCAGCCATTGTTGGGCTTCGTGGCTCTGGGTGACTTGATACAGCTCGTTCTTCTCTCCGCGCGCCCACAGCCAGGTACCGATGTGTTCCGGCAGCACCACCACCGTGCGTGGGTTCACCAGGCCTTGGGCGCGGGCTTGCTCCAGATAGGCTGCGAGCTTGCGGTGCAGGCGTTGCAGGTTCTGATAGTCGCCCGGGTACAGCAGTGGTTCGACACCGAGCAGGTTGCCGTGCTCGCCCGGCACGCCATGGTTAAGCGCCAGCTCGATGCGCAGGTCGGACAGGTAGTGGCCTTCCGGGCGCTGTTGGGTCCAGAAGCCATAGCCGCAGAGGGCGGCGATCATCACCAGCGCCAGGGCGCTTGCCAGGAGTTTTCGCATCAAGCGTGGGTATTCGCTAAAAATGGAGTGGCCATGCAGGAAATCAAGGACATGGTGCGGCCTTATTCATCAGCATCGGAATCCTTGTTGCGCTGCCTTCTTGCAGAGTCGTGTTTGATCATACCAAAGCTACCGCGCGCTTATGAGCATTCTCTGCAGACAAGAGCGGGTGTCACGGCCGGCAAGCCAGGCGCTGACGTTCATAGTTAACTGCCTTGTCCCGTTCCGGAAGGTTGTAAGGTGCCGCACACTGGCGCTCACCCCACTTGATGGTCAGGCTGCCCTGGTCCTGTTCCAGGAGTAACAATGCCTTGCCGCTGGGGTCGGAAATTGCCAGTTGCTGGCCCGCGGCGTCCTCGACCGAGGCCCCGAACGGTATAAGTTGACCGCGCTCGTCGAACAGCTCGAACTGCACCCGACGCCCGCTCTTGCCGGTATAGCGGGCAAGCACAACGGCGCCGCGGCGAGGCACCAGTTGCTGGGTGGCGTTGTCGATCTCGATGTCGCCCCCAAGGTCACTGGTGTCCAGACTGATCCAGTTGACCCGATAGGGCTGGGCGTTGGGGATCACCGCATAGCCATTGCGCCCGGTCTCCACACCGCTATAGCTGCTGATCTTTGCGCCCTTCACACCCGGTACTTCGGCCAGGGCGAAGGTCTCGCTGAGCGACTGGCCGAGGTTGATGCCGCCCTGGTGGGCGACCACGGCGCCGGCAATGTTCAGGTTCTGCGAGTCGTAGCCGCGCCCCTGGCTATAGCCCAGGCTGATGTCGGCGACCGAAGTGCGGGTGTTCAGGTTGGCCGATGCCGAGCTGCCGCTGGTGCGGCTGTGGCCGCCCTGGATCGAGTAGAAGGTGTCGCTGGTTTCCGACAGGTAGCCGTTGATGCCGGCCTGGGTGGTGTCGTTGCCTTTCTGTGTGCTGGTGGTGACGAACGCCCGCGGTGCGCGGGCCCGGCTGCCGAGTGGGAACGATACCGACAGGTTGAGCTGGGTATCTTGCCCCGAAGGGCCTGAGTTCCCCAGCTCCTTGGTGCGGCTGACGTCCAGGTTGTAGGAGATCTCGCCCCAGTTGTTGCTGTATCCGGCGGTCAGGCTCTGCGAACCGCCGCGGTTCCAGTAGCGCTGGTCGGTGGCCGTCAGGTACAGGCTGCCGAACGCGCGGTTGCGGCCCAGGCTCTGGTTGATGGTCAGGTCGGTGCGGGTCTTGGAGTTGCCACTGCGCTTGATCGCGTTGGCGCTCAGGTCCTCGACATGCTGGGTGAGGGTACGGAAGCCCTCGGTGGAATAGCGGTAGGCCGCGAGGGTAAAGTTGGTGTCGGTACCGGTGAACGTCTTGGCGTATAGCGCCCGCAAGCTGTTGCCCTGGGTGGTCTGGCCCTGGGCCTTGCTCAAGGAGTGGGTGACATCGAGCGAGAAGGCGCCCAGCAGTGTGTTCAGGCCGCTGCCCACGGCCATTGCCTTATAGTCTTGCGTGGCTTGCAGGCCAACGACGCCGGTCACGTTGTTGGTCAGACCGTAAGCCAGCGTCGTACTGAGCATCTGCGGCGTGGCCAGGCCCTCCGTGTTGCTGTTGTAGCGTCCAGCGGACAGGCTGTACTTGACCTGACCGCCACGGACCATGAGCGGCAGGCTGGAGAAGGCCTGCACGGTGACCCGCCGACGGCCGTCGGCCTCGATGATGGTGACTTCCAGGTCGCCATTGGAGCCGCTGGGGTAGATGTCGCTGATCTCGAACGGGCCGGGCGGCACGTTGGCGGTGTAGAGCACGTAGTTGTTCTGGCGAATCTCGACCCTGGCGCTGGTCTGCGCCACGCCACGCACCACAGGTGCGTAGCCGCGCTCGCTGTCGGCGCGCATGCCTTCGTCCGAAGCCAGCTTCAGGCCCCGGTAGCGCACGCTGTCGAACAGGTCGGTGTCGCTGAAAATGTCACCGGCGCTGAACTGGCCTTTGAGCGCGGTCACGTCGTGCTGCATATAGCTGCGGTTGCTTTTGAAAGTGTCCGGCTGCCCGGTGCCGCTGCTGAAGTTCGACTCGTTGCGCAAGCGCCAGCTGCCCAGGTTGATGCCGTTGCGCAGGCTCAGGTTGTTGGCGATGCGGGTCTCGGCATCGCCGGCGCTGCGGCTGGTGTTGAACTGATAGTTCACGAACGCAGCAGACACCCCTGCGTCCCACAGTTGCGGGTCGACGTAGCCGCGCAGGCCGCGTTTCATGGCGACCTGCGGGATGCTGGCGGACAGGCGCAGGTGACCCGAGTCGTAGCTCAGGCTGGCCTGGTCGATCAGTGCGGCCAGGTCGTGGCAGGCCAGGGCGGTATCCAAGCGCCCCTGTGCCTTGAGCTTGTCCATGTCGATACCCAGTTGCTCGAGCAGTTCCAGGGTCAGGCAGGGTTCCACCCGCCCAGTCTGTGGGTGGCGGTTGAATTCGATGTCACGCCGGCCTACCAGCACGTCGTTGCTGTACAGGTCTACCCGGTAGTTGCCCGGCAGCACGCTGTTGGCCGACAGCAGCAGTTGCAGGTCGACCGCCGATTGCGCGCCCTGCAGAAAGGTGGTGTTGAAGCCCTGCAGGTGGGCGGCGTCCTGCGCCGTTGCAAGGCCGGGCAGTGCGGTGCAGATGACCAATGACAGGGCGTTGAGCTTCCAGGCCGGACGAAGCGTGCCGCCACTGAACGCGTGCGCGCCTGCATCGGCTCCCTCGACAGGGTGGGGGGCGATGGACAGAGACATACCAGAAACCTATTTCATATCGCGGCACGGGCGGGGCACGGGGAGGCCGCACGCGACCAGGGCACAAGGTGGGGGCTACGATTTCACAAGGTGATGGCGGGTTCGGCAGGCTTGGCGCTACCCGGCTGGGCAGTGTTCAAACGCAAGAAATATCCATGTTGGGCGCCATAGTCGTTGATGCTCTTGAACGTCAGCGTCAACGGTCCGTCTACCTGGGAAAATACCGAGGTGAATGTTTTTTGTTCGCCAGGGGCGATCATGGTCGAATCGGCGCTGAGCACGGTTTGTTTCCCGCTCTTAAGTTCGATATCGGCCATCGACACGTGATACAGGCTGGGGTTGTTCACGGTCAGTTGTGGCTTCCCGGCGCGCCGGGTCAATTGCCAGACCAGTTGTTCGGGCGCCAGCAGGGCGTTGCCGGGCAAGTTGGCCGGGCGGAAGAAAATCTTGATACGTTGGCGCACCGCCAACTGCAAGGTATTGGCCTTGGTACTGGCTTGCGGAATTTCCTGGACATTGAGCCAGACCACCGACTCGCGATCGGTCGGCAGGCCTTGGCCTTCATAGAGAATGCGCAGCAGTTGTTCCTGCTTGGGCAATACCCTGGCCAACGGTGGAGTAATGGCGAACGGCGCCTGCGCGCTGTCGCCGGCATCCACCCAGGACTGCACCAGGACTTCCTGGTTGCCATTGCGCACGATGACATTGGCTTCTTTGTGCGCACCGTCGAACACGACGCGCGTAGCGCTCAGGGAGATGCTGGCAGTTGCCTGGGCGGCGACGAGCATGCCCAGCAACCCGAGAACGGGATACAGAGAACGACGCAACATGGTTGGGTACCTTGCGGGGGCGAAGAAGTGGCGAGGCTGTTCAGCCTCGCGCAGGGAGCAGCGCCGAAGTGATTACTCGTACTGCAGGATGAATGGCAGGGTGGCGTCACCACGACCGGCGGTGGCAGTGCCGGCGGCGCCAGTGGTCACGTACGCCGCAGAGAAGCTCAGGGTAGCGTCGCCGCCCTCGGCGCCAGTGCCGTGTACATCGCTCTGGATCTTGGCGGTGGCGGCCGAGCTCAGGTCGATCAGGTTGCCATTAGGGTCGAGCAGGGCAATGCCAACGTTGGCAGCAGTGCCGGTGCCTTTGGTCAGGGCCAGGACCTTCTTGCCGGTCACCAGGCCCGAGCCGCCGCTGTTGGCATCGAAGATCATCGCCACCTTGGTGCCGAGGTTGCAGTTGACGTTGAGGTTGAAGTCCTTGCCGGTCACGCGGCCAGCCGTCGGGTTTTCGGCGGTGCCCATGTCCTTGATCGAGACGCTGCCCATGTCTACGGCGATCACGCGGTCGGCGTTGGCGCCATCGACCGAGCAGGCGTCATTGTTGATCACGCCAGTGAAGGAAATCTTGCCGCTGCCGCCGTTGACTGGCCCGGTGGCCTCGACGGCCAGTGCGCCTGCCGAAGCGGTCAGGAGCGAGAGGGTCAGGGCGGCCAGGGAGAATTTATTCATATTGATGTCCACATGAGAGTGAGTAAGTGCTGCAACTTAATGCCCGCTCACAATAAGTCAGGTGGTTTCTCTGGCCCATCAGACGAATCTTAATGGTGGAACAATGACGCTCGCTAGTTAATTAAAGATATGACTCGCCAGGCAATAGGCCAACAATTCCTGATCGCTGTTCACTTCAAGTTTGCGCATCGCGGAAACTTTCTGTGCACTAATGGTCTTGGTACTTCGATGTTGGCTGCGGGCGATCTCACTGACACTTTGTCCGGCAACAAACAGGCGCAGTATTTCGAATTCCTTGGGTGACAGGTTTTCCACCCGTTGATCGATGGCGGTGTTACAGGCGATCACCGATTGCCTTGCCGGTGCCGGCGCCCGGTAGGTGCTGTTGCGGGCGACGGCATTGAGGGCCTTTTCGATTTCGCCATGCAACTGGCTCTTCTGGATCACGCCGTCCACGCCCAGTTCCTGCAGCCGTGTCAGGATCAGCGGGTTGGAAATCATCGTCAGCACGAGGATGCGGACGGCGGGATAGTGACGTTTGAGGTAGTCGATCAGTTTCAGGCCGTCACCGTAGGGTGAGTCTGCCGGCATGTTGTAGTCGGAGATGACCATGTCCACGGGTTGGCGTTCGAGCAGTTCGATCAGCCCTTGCGAACAGACGGCTTCGCCGACCACGCTAAAGCGTGGGTCGCGTTCGACCAGTTCCCGGACGCCGAGCAGCACGATGGGGTGATCGTCGGCGATGATGACCTTGAGTTTTTCCATAAAAGACGACCCGTTAGCCGGTGCGGATGGGAGGGTTGTTTCCATGCGCTATCAGCGCTGAAGTTGATTCTATGCGAGGGCATCGAGTATTGCTGACAGCCTGTCCAGCACCCCCCCCAGCTTATCGGCCAGGGCCGCGTCGAGCGGCGACTCGGCCAGCGCGGACTCCAGTGCACAGCACTGCTCGGCCAGGGACCTGGCCTGTACCGCGCCCAGGGCGCCGGCGATGCTGTGCAGGCGCTCGCCAAGGCGCCGCTGGTCGCCTTGCTCAAGGGCCAGGCGCAACTGCTGCATATCCTCGCGCAGGGTGGTGATGAACAGCGCGCGCATGGCGTCGGAAACTTGCACGGTATCGGTGGCTGCAGGGGAGGGGGAGGCGTTGAGGCTGTCCGCTTGCGCACGGCTGGGCGCTTCGGCCAGTGCTGGCCGACACAGACGGACCAAATGGCTGCGCAACGCCTGCAGGCTCAACGGTTTTACCATCCAGGCATTCATGCCCACCTCGAGGCAGCGCTGGCCTTCTTCTCGCAGTGCATTGGCGGTGACGCCGATGATCGGCAACCGGGCGTCGTGCTGGCGCAGGGTCCTGGCCAGTTCGTAGCCATTCATCAACGGCATGTTTACGTCGGTCAGGACCAAGTCGAACAGGCCTGGCTGCCAGCGTTGCATGGCCTGTTCGCCGTTGGCCGCGACCACCGTGGTACAGCCCAGCGCCTCGAGTTGCTCCTGCAGGATCGCCTGGTTGATCGGATTGTCCTCGGCCACCAGGATATGCAGGCGCAGAGCGGCGCGTTGCTGTTGCGCGGTGTTCTGGTCAGCGGGCGACCCGCCCTGGCGCACGACCGCGATGAGCTGGGCGATGGCCCGCACGTCATGCAGATCCACCCGCCAGCAGCCGTCGATGAACGCGCCGGGGGCAGGGCCGTCGCTGCTGGCGCAGATCCGCTGGCCATGCCAGGTGGCAGCGTCCGGGCAGTCGAGCAGGTCTACCAGCAGGGCCTGGTGGTTGTCCTTCTCCAGGGGGGGAATCGTCAGGGTCGCGGCGATACCCAGACGCTGCAGCCAGTCAACGCCATGCTGGGCAAGCTCCGGTATCGGCGCACGCACATACACCGGGGTCGGGTCGGGCACTACGCTTGGGCAGTCGCTCAGCTCCCCCTGGGCCAGTGGCAGGCTGATGTTGAGGGAAAAGCTGCTGCCCAGGCCCGGCTCACTGACCACCTTGATCTGGCCACCCATCATGTCGGCCAGCCAGCCGCAGATCGGCAGGCCGAGGCCCGCACCGCCCTCGCTGGAGGCGTCGGCGACCTGGTAGAACAGCTCGAAGAGCCTGGCCTGCTGCGCCTGGGAAATGCCAATACCGCTATCGGCAACCTGCCATTGCAGGCGCACGTGGGTGTCGTCGAGCGCCAGCACGCGGGTGCGCAGTACCACCCGGCCGGTGTCCGTGAACTTGATGGCGTTGCTCAGCAGGTTGTTGAGGATCTGGCGGATGCGTATCGGATCGCCCACCACCTGCGCCGGCAGGCGGGCGTCATGGCAGGCATAGAGCAACAGGCCCTTGCGCTCGGCGAAGGCGCGATAGGTGCGCACGGTGTCTTCGAGCATGTCCAGCGGGCAGAACGGCACGGGTTCGAGCGCCATCTGCCCGGATTCGATCTTGGTCACGTCGAGCACGTCACTGATCAGCTGGAACAGGGTTGCCGAGGAGCGCTGGATAGTGTGCAGGTAGCCTTGCTGGCGTGCATCCAGGTGCGTCAGGCCGAGCAGCTCGAGGGTGCCCAGCACGCCGTACAGTGGGGTGCGGATCTCGTGGCTCATGGTGGCCAGGAACAGGGTCTTGGCGGTGTTGGCGGCGTCGGCGGCGCGCCGGGCTTCGTCGAGCGCCTGGGCGTCCTCGACATGGCGGGTGACGTCGTTGAATGCGTAAAGGCGCACGTCTTCGCCGTGGTAGCGGGTGGATACGAAACCGACCTGCAGGTGGCGGCCTTCGACCTGCAGATAGTGCTCGCCACTGCGGGTGCTGCCCACTGCCGAGGCGAGGGTGCTGACCAGCTCGCGGGTGCCCTGCCATTGCTGCGCCCGCTGGTTCTCCAGCAGCACCTCGTTGTCGGCGCTGCGGACCACGCACAGGCCGGTCGGGGCGGTGTCGATGACCACCCGGCTGAAGGCCTCGCTCTCGGTGATGATCTCGTGAGCCGCGCGCGCAGGCAGGATGACCTGGCGCTGATACCAACGGATGACCACCCGGCCCAGCCCGATGAGGACCAGGAACGTGGCGGCGATGCCGGCCAGCGACCAGAACGCGTAACGGAAGAAGTGCCGGTAGGTCACGGTGTAGATCGCACTCCAGCCACCGTTGGCCTGTTCGTGGAGTCGGAACACCAGGCCTTCGGGCTTGATGTTGAGACCTTCATGCACCCCCTTCAGGGGCGCGGGCGCGCCGATCAGCACCTCGCCGGATGGGGTGATGAGGTTAAAGTGGTCATACACGGTCCAGTCCATGATGCGTTCGAAATCATCGATCTGGGCCAGGTCCACCAGCGATGCAACTTGCGTGGCTTGGCCCTCTGCCTTGCCCGAGCGCAGGGGGACGTTGGCGTAGGCCAGCACGCGTGGCGGGGAGGCCTGGTCCGGCTGCTCGACATAGCTGCGCCAGACGATCCTGCTGCCTGGGCCCCAGTCCTTGTCCTGAGGCTGGCGCACAATGACCTGCCTGATCACATCGATGAACGGTTCATTCTCCAGCTTGCCCCGCCCGCGTCCTGCGGCGGGAACCGTGATGTCGTAACGGGCATCCGGCGAGAACAGGAACACCTGTGGCGAACGGTACGGAGAGGCCGACCAGAACATGCTGTAGAAGCTGGCCAGGTTCGCCCCCAGGGTGAAGATGTCCGATACTTCGCGGTCAGCCAGGTTGCGTGGGTCGAATTTGAGGCTGAACGGCATGGAAAATGGAAAGATCTGGCCCTTGTAGATGTCCGGCCCTTCCTCGGGCATGGGTGCCAGCGCCGGCTCGAGCGCACGTGGATAGTCGAGCAACTCCCCCTTGGCGCTGCGTTGCACGAGGGCCTCAAGGAAGGTTTCCTGCTCCTGTACATTCTCCATCAGCCGGGCGAAGTGGATGCTGACCGTGTCGCTGTGTTCGTCGATCAGGCGCTCGAGCGACCAGAGACTGAAGCCGGCCAGCAGCAGCGCCAGGCCCAGCAGGACGGTCATGCCTTTGTTCAGGCGCAGAGAGCTGCGGGCCAGGTTTTCCAGCAGGGCGTTGTACTGTTTCATGCAAGGGTCCGCAAGGGCGTGGGGGCATCGATACCCAACGAATATTACCTTTGATGCCCGGCCGGCGCTGAGAGTTACAGCCGGTCAGTAGGCTGACGGGGGACCGTCGTTGTGCAGCAGGCGCTGGAACTGTTCCGCCGACACGGCATGGGAGATCAAAAAGCCCTGCACCTGGTTGCAGTCGACCTTGCGCAGCATTTCGAGCTCCTGAGGCGTCTCGACCCCTTCGGCGACCACGGTGAGCCCGAGCTTGCGACCCAGGGCAACGATGCTGGCCAAGGCCGAGGCCAGGCTCTCGCTTTCATCGCAACGCTGCACCAGCGCCCGGTCTATCTTCAGTTCGGTGAAGGGCGTCGAGACCAGGCTCATGTACGAGCTGTAGCCTTTGCCGAAGTCGTCCTGGGACAGGCCGAAACCTTTCATGCGCAAGCGGCAGGCGCCTGCATAGAAGTTGCTCAGCTCTTCGGGAATGGAGCATTCCATCAGCTCGAAGCACAGCTTGCCGGGCACGCCTTGGTGGTGCAGGACGAATTCCAGCAGCCGGTCGGCCAGGTCATGGCTGTTCAGCAGGTGGGTCGGCAGGTTGATCGAAACCGGGATGTCATAGCCCCGTTCGCGCCAGCGCGCCTGGGCATCCATGGCTTGCTTGAGCATCACCCACAGCAGCCTTTCCTCCAGGCCAAAGGCATTGATCGTTGGCAGGAAGGTGCCTGGCAGCAACACCCCTTGCTCCGGGTGCATCCAGCGCACCAAGGCCTCTGCCGCGACGATGCGACCATTGTGCAAGGACTTCTTGGGTTGGAACCAGGCCTGAAAAGCTCGGTTGTTCAAGGCATCGACCAAGGTCTGGCGATCGAACTCGGGCGTGGCCGGTACCGCCTGGGCCGGTGCCTGATGGTGCAACCGCAATTGGTCGATCAGGCTACGCAGCGCGGCGGGTTCGACCGGCTTGGAGATCAGCCCGAGCACGTCCACGCCGAGGTTCTTGGCCACCAGGCTCGCCGCCATGAGCATGCGCCGCGAGGCCACGCTCATGATCGCCAGGCCTGGCTTGTGGCGCAGGCCGGCAAGGTGCTGGATGAACTGCACACCGTCCATGCCGGGCATCAGCAGGTCGGTCAGCACCAGGTCGAAGTCACGCTGGCGCAGGCGCTCCAGCGCTTCCTGGCCATCCCGGGCCGCTTCCAGGTTGAAGCTGCCAAGCTCGCTGAACAAGTGTTGTAGGTACATATGCTGGAAGGGATGGTCTTCGACGATCAGGATGTTAAAGGTCTTCAAGGGCTACCTCGATACGGGGCCAGGCAGTTGAACAGGACTTGCAGGTTGAAGGGCTTGATCAGGCAGCGATCCATGCCGGCGGCCAGACACAGTTCCTCCTCGCCGCGTAGGGCATTGGCAGTGGCGCCGACGATGGGGCGGGAGCAGCCCAGCTGGCGCAGGGCCCGGGTCAGTTCGTAGCCGTTCATGCCGGGCATGTTGACGTCGGTCAGCAGCAGGTCGAAATGTTCGCGCTGCCAGGTTTGCAGGGCCTGCTCGCCATCGCTGACCAAGGTTACGCTGCAGCCGAGCTCCTCGAGCTGGTCGCGCAGGATCAACTGGTTGATGACATTGTCCTCGGCAACCAGCACGTGCAGCCCGAGCGGCTCGACCAAGGGGGCCGGCGCGGCGGGGTCCCTGGGACGGCGCAGGCCCTGGGCCTGACCGACAGCATGGTGCAGGGCATCCAGGTCGTTGAGGTTGACCTGCCAGTGACCGGCCTCGTGCCGCGCCTCCCAGCAGTCCTGGGCGCTGGCCAGGATTCGCGGGCCGGGCCACTCGGCGACCAGCCAGCGTTCTACATTGCCGGGATGCAACTCAACCAGCAGTTCGCCGGGCAGGGCGCTGCCTGGCGCCGGCGCGCCGACCTGCGCGCGCGCACCCCAGCGGCAGAGCCAACCACAGATGGCTTCAGCCAGTTCGTGTACTGGCGATACCACGTGAATGCGTTCGCCCAGCAGGTTGAACGGGGCGCTGGTGCGGCCTGACGCCACTTCCAGGGGTAGGGTCAGGCTGAAGCTGCTGCCCAGGCCCAGCTCGCTGACCAGGCGCAACTGGCCGTTCATCAATTGCGTCAGGCGCTGGCAGATCGGCAGGCCGAGCCCGGTGCCGGGGATGACTTGGCTATAACCTTCGGTCTGGTAGAAAGGCTCGAAGATGAACGGCTGGTCTTGTTCGGCGATGCCCTTGCCCGTGTCCGAGACCTGCCACAACAGGCAGGAGCGTTCGCCGTCGCGGTTGAGCAGCCTGGCCCGCAGCACCACGCGGCCGCAATCGGTGAACTTGACCGCATTGCTCAGCAGGTTGTTGAGGATCTGGCGGATCCGGTTGACGTCGCCGATCAGGTGTTCCGGCAGGCGTGGGTCCAGGCAGCTGTAGAGCTGCAGCCCCTTGCTCCTGGCTGCCGCGCTGTAGCCCTGGACCACCTCGCGGACCAGGTCCGGGGCACTGAACTCGCTGAGTTCGAGGGCCAGCTGACCGGCCTCGATCTTGGACACGTCCAGCACGTCGCAGATCAACTGCAGCAAGGTTGACGAGGACCCTTCGATTGCCCGCAGGTAATCGCGCTGCTGGGCGTCGAGCACGGTGCGCGACAGCAGCTCCAGGGTCCCCAACACGCCGTACAGCGGTGTGCGGATTTCGTGGCTCATGGTCGCCAGGAACTGGGTTTTTGCTTCGTTGGCGGTGTCGGCCGCGCGCCGGGCGTCGTCCAGCGCGGCCTCGATCTGCTTGCGTGCGCTGATGTCGCTGAACGCGCAAAGCAGCACCGGCTCGCCCTTGTAGCGGGTTGGCGAGCAGCTCAGGTACAGGTGGCGCCCTTCGGCACTCTCGAAATAGTCGCTGCACTGGCCTTCGGGTCGCTCGAAAGCCTGCTCGATCCATTGCGCGCTGCGCGCGCCGCGTGCCGGGTCCTGGCCCAGCCACTGCTGGGCCAGGTGGTTCTCCAGCACCACCTGGCCATCGCTACGGCGCAACACGCACAGGGCGACGGGGGCGGTTTCGATGACGTCACGGCTGAATATCTCGCTTTCCACCAGTGCACGGATGCGTTCGACCGTAGGGGTGAACAAGCGCTGGTCGAACCGCTGGATCAACACCCGTATCAAGGTGATGCTGAGCACGCAGAACAGCAGGGCACCGAGCAGTTGCTGCCACAGACCGGCAAGGATCGCGGACAGGTCGATCGCGTAAACCAGTTGCCAGTCCGAGGACATCAACGGCTTGCTGATGACCAGGTACTCCGGCAGTAGCCCCTGGCCGGCGAAGCCGAAGAAGTTGTTACCCACGGGATGGCGCAGCGAACGGTCCAGCGTCGGGCCTGGGGTGTTGGTGAACACCAGCATGC
Organism: Pseudomonas sp. GW823-FHT05G12; assembly: GCF_058795575.1. Taxonomy (NCBI): domain Bacteria; kingdom Pseudomonadati; phylum Pseudomonadota; class Gammaproteobacteria; order Pseudomonadales; family Pseudomonadaceae; genus Pseudomonas; species Pseudomonas sp. GW823-FHT05G12. Next base: position 4,331,791 of record NZ_CM179501.1, on the reverse strand, counting down.
CGTCGGCATTGAACATCATGAATTTACCCGCGCTGGCATCCTCGAGCGACGGCGACACTGCCTGGCTGTCGATTTCCAGGCCTAGCCAGCCAGAGTCCGGGTCGCGTGCGTCCAGGCGCAGGAAGATGAACAGGCGCGAACCTTGGGCGCCCTGGTCGGCCAGCCACAGTTCCCGAGGGGCCGTGGCCCGCAGTTCCGCAGCGCGCAACTGCTCCAGCAGGGCGGGCGAAGGCAGCGAGGCCTGGGCGTCAGCGTTGTACAACCAGCGCATGGGGGCCTGAGCCGCTGTGTCGACATACAGCAGGTTGACCCGCCGGGCCTCTAGGTAGGCACACATGCGCTGGGTCAGCCACAGGCTCCAGCGTTTGCCCGGCTGGCTGCCCAGTTGCAGGTGCACTTCCTCGCCCGGTGCCAGGGGCAGCCAGTCGACACCCGGCGCCGTTTGACGCACGGCTGCCAGGCTCAGGCTCTCCAGCAGCGCCTCGCGGTTGGTGAAGAAGGTATGGGCCTCGGCGATCGCGCTGCTCATGGCACCATGGCGCCGAGCGATATCGGTGTTGAAGGTAAAGGACAGGAAATTGTAGGCCGCGCCGAGAATGCCGGCCGATAGCACGATCGCCAGCAACCGAAGCAGGCGGCGTGCTGCCTCGGGGTTGGAGAGCAGGGGGTTGATCTGTTGCAGGTAGGCTTTGAGTCGCATCCCGCAAATCTAGGCAGGCCGCTGGCAACTGGACATCAGACGATCCTTAAAGGCCGCCTGGCCGAAGGTTTTACTGGTAGTACAGGTCGACCAGCGCCGTGGCTTCGAACGGACCGGAAATGGGCGCCGAGCGCCAGATCAGGTCGGCGCGGAACGGGTTGTGGATCACGCCCGGCGCAGCCAGGTCGGCCAGCTTGAACCAGGTGGCGAAAGGCACCGGCTGGTTGCTGTCCTGCTGGGTCAGGGCAATGCCGACGGAGGTGTTGTTGGCGGGCACCAGCAGCTTGTCGATGACGCTGGCGCTGCCAGCGACCGGGGTGAAGCGGGCGCTGACGGTGTAGGGCGTGTCGCAGGATCTGGTCAGGTCGAGGCTGAAACTGGCCGAGCTGGCGACCTGGCCGACCTGTGCCGAGCTGGCCAGGGCCCGGCGGAAATTGACCACCGAAGGCAAGATGGTCAACTCGGGAGAGCAAGGCACGAAGCGGATGTTGTTCATGCCGGTGACGACATAGTTGAGGTTGCTGTCGGGTTTGGGGTTGAGCATGTACCCGCCGTCCAGCTGGAATACCCGGTATTCGCTGAGCGTGCTGGCTTGTCCGTTGCTTGGCGTTGCGCCGTACTTTTCGATGAACACCGTAAAATTCAGGGTGAAGCGGGCCTTGTACCAGCCTGTACAGTTCGCCCAGTCGCAACCATGAAACGAGTTGTAGCCAGTGGTGACGGCGCCCGAAGTCTGAGTGATTTTCTGCGAGCCGTAGCGAATCCCGACCCGTATGCCCTTGCCTATACTGGCTTTGGCCGGGTTGACATAGAAATAGACATCTTCCTTGATGCCGGTTTCATAGTCGTCGGCGCAGATGACCGGAAGCGAGTGTGGTGCCGACTCCCAGATGATCGTGCCGTCAGGCGCGTCGGCCGGTACCGCCAGTGCAGTGCCCAGTGCCTCCTTGAATACCGTCGCCATGGACGGGTCCAGCTTGCAGGACAGCGCGTAGCTGGTGGCGGGGCAGCTGGCGGCGACGAAAAGCAGGCCAAGCAAGTGTTTCCGGATCAGGTTCATGAGTGGGTATCCTGTGGCGGTGTGTTCACGGCAGCGCGATGTGGTGGCGCTTCTGCAGGCCGATATCGGTGAGTTCGCTGAACGCCACGCGACTTTGCGCGGGCAGGGGCGAGGGCGCCTCGAGGGTCAGCGATGCCCCCGGGCGCAGGAGGACGTAGTCCGCAAGCTGGCGCGACTGCCCGGGGCTGTCGAGCTGGAGGTTGACCAGCGAAACATGAAAGGCACTCGGGTTGCTGACTTCGATCAGGCCAGGCTGACGTGCGCGCCATGCCAGGCCCTCGACCGCCTCGCTGGCCGAGCCTGGCAGGCCGGCAGGGCGGTAGAACAGCTTCAGGCGCTGGCGAACGGCGAATTGCAGGGTATTGGCCTGTTCGGGTTTGCGCGGGATCTCGAGGATGTTCAGCCAGAACAGTGACTCCCTGTCCTCGGGCAGGCCCTTGCCGGCGTACAGCACTCGCAGCATGTGCCGGCCGTTGGGCGGTATCAATGCCAACGGTTGGACGATGGCGAAGGGCGCATCGGCGCTTTCGTCGGTACTGCTGACCCAGCTTTGCATGACGGTGTCGAGGTCGCTGCGATTGACCACGCTGATGCTTGCTTCCTTGTTCGAGCCTGGGTAAATGAGGCGTGTGCCCTCGACTTTGAGCTGGCCCCAGGCACCGGACGCCAGGCCCATCAGGACCAGCGCCGCCATGGCTGGGCGCGAGAGGGTATGAAGCAAGCGCGACATGGTCAGGGCAGGGCTCCGGTGAGGGTGACTGGGAAGGGCCTGGGCATCCTAGACAGCTGGGCCGCCCCCGGCTTTGAGACGTTTCTTAAATTGCCGCGTGGTTTAAATGCCTGCTTTGTGAACTGCCTCACGCGCGCAGACGGCCCGGTCCCTGCTCATCCGATAGGCTCAAACGTGGGTATCGGGGAGTGGAAACCATGAGCGGCAAGCGATTCGCATTGAGTGTTGCAATGAGTCTGGCCCTGGTCGGTCAGGCCCAGGCAGGCGCCGTCGTCGCCTCGGGCATGCTGCAGTTCACTGGCAGCATCGTCGAGCCGTCCTGCACGACTACCGTGGGCAGTGCCGGTTGGCGCATGGATGACTGTCCGGCGCTGGCGCGTGACAGCCTCATCGGCATTGAGGGCGTGGACGGCCAGGCACTGCCGGTGCAGGCGGTACGCGTCGATCAGGGGGCCACGGTCGACCAGGCCTACAGGCTGGTCGACGGGCGCGGCGAGCCGCTGACCCAAGGCCATTACGTGGTGATCCTGACCTCACCTTGAGGGCGGGCAGCCGCTCGCTCGCGCTTTGGAGAACATCTTCAGCTTCAGCGCTCAACACAACATGAATTGCCGTACAGGCAATCCGCCAGTTCGTTTGGATGGCGGCTCGGGAAGCGAGCCGCTGGTTCTCAAACCTGGGACGCTGGAAAATCGACGCCGCGAGCGGTGGCTTCCCAGAGGCTGAACTCCGTACGCATGGCGGACAGCTTGGCCATCGCCACATCGAATGCTCTGTTGCCCAGCAGCAGGCGGTGTGGTGGCTGAGGCGAAGTAACCGCAGTATGAATCGCCGCAGCTGCACGGGCCGGGTCCCCCTCCTGCTTGCCGACCGAAGCGTGGTAGGCACGGCGCGCCTTACCTGCGGTAACCTCGTAATCCGCTATCGGTTCCGGCACTTCACCCGATGAGCCTGCCCATTCGGTGCGAAATGCGCTGGGCTCGACCGTCATGACACCGATCCCCAGGGGCTCAAGCTCAGCACGCAAGGTTTCCGATAACCCCTCGACAGCGAACTTGCTCGCGCAGTAGTAGCCTACTGCGGGGAAGCCCGCGAGCCCACCTATGGAGGTCAGGTTCACGATCATGCCCTGACGCCGCTGGCGCATGCCGGGCAGCACTGCCTGGATCATATGGGAGGTGCCGAAGAAGTTAACGTCGAACAGGCGGCGCGCCGCCTGCGGGTCTGTTTCCTCGACAGCGGCGAAGTAACCGATACCGGCGTTGTTGACCAGTACATCCACCCTGCCGAATACGCGTTCAGCTTCAGCCACCACGGCCTTGGCCTGTTCGGCATCGGTTACATCCAGTGGCAGTACCAGCGATTGGCCGAGGCTGGCGAGATCCTGCACCTGTTCGGTCTTGCGTGCGGTGACAACCACGCGCTCGCCTTGCTTGAGCAAATGGGCTGCAATGTGGCGGCCAAAACCGGTGGAACAGCCGGTTACCAGCCAGGTGTTCTGTGTACTCATGGGAGGGTCCTCCTGCAAGTGGTCGGGTTCAGTGCTTGATCGTCTAGGCGCGCCGCTCGAACGTATGGACCTTGGGGACCTCGCTGCAGAACGTGTCGAGTTCGGTCATGAAGGCCTGCACATAAGGTGTCTGCAGATGTCCGTCAAAGGCCTCGGACGAGTGCCAGTCCTCGTAAACGAGCCAACCCTCGACCGAGTCGCCCGATTGGTAGATGTCGTAACGGACGCAGCCAGGCTCCTGCCGTGTGGGGCCGACCAGCGCCAACAGGCGCTGGCCGAGGGCACCGCTTTGCCCGGGGCGTGCGGTGAAGAACGCGAGCTTTGTGAGCATGCTATGGGCTCCTTTATGGGTGATAGACCGATCAACCGGCGGTCACGGTCATGCCGCCGTCGGCCATGACAACCGAACCGACCATGAAGCTGGCCCGTTCGGACGCGAGAAACGCGACGAGCTCGGCAATTTCTTCCGGCTGTGCGGCACGGCCGATGGGGGCCGCTTCGCCGTGCTTGGCAAGAAAGCCAGGACCGTCTTCGACCACGTCATTGAGGATGTTGGTGACCACGTCGCCGACGCCGATGGCATTGACGCGGATACCGTACTCGATGGCTTCGAGTGCCAGCGTACGGGTCAGCTGTGCCAGCGCACCCTTGGAGGCGGTGTAGGCCGCGATGGTTGGAAAGGCGAAGTAGGCGGCATAGGAGGCGATATTGACGATTGCGCCGGACTTGTTAGGCATCATTGCCTTGACTGCCTCGCGGCAATGCAGAAAGGCCGCGGTGGTATTAACCGCCTGGATGCGCTCCCAGTCTTCGCGGGTCATGTCGATGACCAGTTTGTTGATGATGATCCCGGCGTTATTCACCAGGATGTCCAGCCGGCCGAACCGCTCGACGGCAAGGCCGACGGCACGTTCTGCAGCGCCATCTTCGCTGATGTCCGCCACCAGTGGGACCAGCCCTGGACGTGCGAGGTCTTCTACGGCAGGGTCGATATCTTCGGCAACGACCTTGGCGCCACGTGCATGCAGCAAAAGCGCAATTGCCTTGCCGATGCCACTGGCGGCGCCGGTGACCAGCGCGACTTTGCCTTCGACTTCATGGGGAATGTTGGGCGTGATAGTAGTCATGATGCTCTCCTGCGTTGTGAGCCGAGGAGACATTCGCCGGCTCTAGCCTGTAAGGGACGGCTTTACTGTCGCGCAACGCGCAGAGAGAGGCTTTCGTAAGCTTGCCGAGGCTGTCGGGATTTTGCGCCGATATGCAGTCCCTCGGTCCGTAAGCGCGAATCATGCTTTGAATCGCCAGCCAACCCCGCCATCGAGGAGCGGAGTAAACACAGGGGCACCTGGCTCATCGGGGCTTTGACCCGCTGGCTTACCTGCAAACCTCAGATAATATGAGTCGGAACGTTCGAGAGAAGAGCAATGATTTCAGACCCGGGTACCCCAACGCTCGATCAACTGCGGGTATTTCTTGCAGTAGTCGATGTCGGCAGTTTTGCTGGAGCAGCGCGCAAGTTGCATCGCGCCACTTCAGTGGTGAGCTACTCCATTGCCAACCTGGAACTGCAGCTGGGCGTCAGCCTTTTTGATCGCAAAACCACCCGTAAGCCGCAATTGACCGACGCCGGCCGGACAGTGCTGGCCGAGGCGCGCACCATCTACAGCAGCATTGACGGGCTGCGCGCCAAGGTTCGCGGTTTGCTGCATGGCCTTGAAGCCGAAGTGCATCTCGTGCTTGACGTAATGTTGCCTCGCGAGCGTATGGTCGATGCGCTGAAAGCCTTCCGAGTAACGTTTCCAACCGTATCCCTACACCTGCATATAGAGGCGCTTGGCGCAGTGACCCAACGGGTGCTCGACCGTGGCGCCACGTTGGGTGTGAGTGGCCCTCTGTCCACAAGCATTGATGGCATTGAACGTATCGGCGTAGGTAAGGTGGCGCTGGTTCCGGTGGCCGCGCCTGACCATCCGTTGGCGCAACCGGGCCCACACCCGCCGGGCTCAGGTCGCGCACATGTCCAACTGGTCCTGACAGATCGCTCACGGCTCACTGAAGATCAGGAATTCGCGGTGGTCGGCACACGCACGTGGCGCCTGGCGGATTTGGGCGCCAAGCACATGCTGCTTCGCGAAGGCATCGGCTGGGGCAACATGCCGATAGACATGGTTCGCGATGACCTGGCCACCGGACGCCTCGTGCAAGTCGAACTGCCCGACTGCTTTGGCGGCGATTACGCGTTCGATGTTATTTACCGCACCGACACGCCTCCCGGCCCGGCCTCGAAATGGCTGATCGAACGGTTTAAGGCTCAGGCCCGATCCTCCTGACCATTCGAAAAAGTCGAACCTGACGCCCGGCGCATCTATGAACAGGAGTATGTGCTCTTCGTGCGTGTCAAGGACGGCAAGCTTGCCTTTATCCGTGAGTACTTCGACCCGGTCCGGGCTGCCGTTGCACTGAATGCGCCGTTTCCTGCGTTGGCCAGTTAAGGTGTCGCTCGCGCTTACGCAACGCCGCTGCACGGTTGCCGCTTCGCTGAGCCCCTGGCTGTCGGCTGGAGGGATCTTGAAGGCACACTGGGCGGTCGGTAACAAAAACCGATGCGTTCGCCGAGCTTCTATACGGCATCATGTTCCCCTATTGGCGGTATTGCGTGGGCGTTACGCCCACCTCGCGTTTGAACACCTGTGAGAAATGGCTGTGACTGCTATACCCAACCTCCAGGCCTACATCGATGATGCTCTGATCGGTCTCGAGGAGAAGCTGCCGGGCCCGAGCCATCCTCAACCTGATGAAGAACTGCAAGGGTGAATATCCGGCGGCTTTTTTGAACATTCGGCTGAAGTGGCATTCACTCATCCCGGCAACCTCGGCCAACTGCCTTAAATTGAAGTCCCTTGCCAGATCGGCTTCCATGGCCGCCAGCACGCGCCGAAACTTGTACGCAGGGAGAGCGTTGCGGCGTGGGCGATCGTCCGCTGAGCTATCCAGGTAATTGCGGGCAAGGTAGACGGCGATGCATTGGGCCAGACCCTGCAAATACAGCGGGCTCGCGCCACGTCCCATGAGTTCCAGCCGAACCTGCTCCAGCAGTACCGACAGTCCTTCGTCACGCCCGCCTGACACTTCCCGCAGGCGAACGGCCTCGACAGGCCCGCCCAGTATTTCATGGATGGCTTTTTCCAGGAGCGGGACACCGAGATAGATGTGCATGACTTCAAAGTCGTCTGCGCTGGAGACGTTCCAACGCATCTCATACGGTTGCGCCGAAGTGGTCAAAAAGAAATCGCCTTTAGCAACTTCGCTGGTTTCCCATTGGCCCCCAAGCTCACGTTCCTGTACGGCAGCGTTTCCCGAAATGATCCAGACCAGCAAGGGTTCGGCCACCGCTGGGACGATGAAGTTACCTTCCTCACGTTCCCGGTTGAAAATCTGCACCAAGATGTCCCGGTCGGCCAGCACGTCCGAAGCGGCAATTCGCTTGCCCCGGATGTGTGCCTCCAAACCATGGGCAGAAGTCCGCTCTGTCACATCCATGGTCATATTGTCCTCCCTCTTTTTTGGCGAGTGCGCAGGATAAAAGCTGCCTCGCTTCCTGGGTGCCGTACTGACAGGTACAGGTTCAAGGCGGACAGAGTGCGGTGTATTTCACCTGATCTGGTCACGGCAGTGAGAACACACTCTGGACGCAACGGCAGGGCTTTCAGGGTTCAGAGTCACGACAAAGCCGGAATGTCTCCATTCCGGCTTGCGCTTCAACGTTCGGGGTATAAAACCATCCCGGCGTGGTACAACACATTGTTGCGAAACTCACCATCAGCGGTAAATCCAGTGTCATCGACATACTCGATGTGATCACCCTCCAACCAATAGCGGCCTTGGTAAGCACTTGCTTGCCGACCGCGTGCTTCGTCGTAGCGGCCCCCGGGCAAGAGTTCATGGCGGATCCGACCGTCAGCCGTCACCCACATGCCAACGTATGTGTTCTGGTTTCCATATGGCTTGCCCATCTCTGTTCCTCGCTATCGTCAATAGAGCATCAGAATGGACTCGCGGTTGGACGCACGATCAGCTCGCTGACGTCGACATCCGCTGGCTGCTCGACCGCGTAGGCAATCGCACGGGCAATGGCCGCAGCGGGAATCGCGATCTTGCGGAACTCCCTCATCTCCGTGCGTCCGCCTTCATCCGAAATGCTGTCGGCCAGCTCCGATTCGGTAACGCCTGGTGCAATCACCGTGACTCGAATATCACCCCCGACCTCTTGACGCAGACCTTCGGAAATTGCCCGGACGGCATATTTGGTGGCGCAGTACACCGCAGCGGTAGGGCTCACGGCGTAGGCACCAATTGAGGCGATATTGATGATCTGGCCAGCACGCTGCTGTTGCATGAGCGGCAGCGTTGCAGCAATACCGTGTAGTACGCCGCGAATGTTCACGTCGATCATCCGGTTCCACTCATTGACCTTCAACGCTTCCAGTTTCGAGAGTGGCATTACGCCGGCATTGTTGATGAGTACGTCGACGCGACCATGCAATTCGACAGCGAAATCGATGAAGGACTGCATGTCGTCCAGGCTGGTGACGTCCAGTGCCAGCACGTCAGCGGTACCGCCTGCTGAACGAATGTCATCGGCCAGGGCTTCAAGGCGGTCGGTACGGCGGGCCCCCAGAACGACGCGAGCGCCTTTGCTGGCGAGCAGGCGGGCTGTGGCTTCGCCGATACCACTGCTGGCGCCTGTAATCACGATGACTTTGTGTTCGATGCCGTGCATTTTTCTCACTCCTGTTCCTGGTTTCAGAGGCACCTGCTGAACGGCAGGTGTTAAGGCAAGAGTAAGAATCCTGGGGGGAACAGCGTTATGTGATTCCTGCGACGGTCATGCACGATCCTGCATGATTGATCTGCGACTTATGTCAGCCCTTTGCCCGATCCTGGACTGTCTGAGGGCTGCACGAACCGGATACAACTTTTCTATTTATTCGAACATAAATGCCGAAACTAACCGGCTATTAAGCAAAGGCGTATGGAGCCACACTCTCACCCGAACTGCTGCAGTCGTACTGGCGTTGTTCAGTGTTCTCACCGCAGCGATTTTCCACAGCGCGCTGGCCGACCAGGCCCAGTTCATCCATTTCTTCAAGAACATCGCGATGGCCGGTGGCTTGCTTCAGATCGTGGCTTTTGGTGCAGGCCGCTTCAGCTTGGACGCCCGTCGTCAGTAGTCGAAGTGCAGCGCCACAGAGCATCTGGGGCATCATCACCTTACCAATGGGAAAACTTATGAAAGCTATCCAAGTGGCACAGTACGGTCAGGTTCAGGGGTTGGAACTCAAAGATGTCCCAGATTTGATGCCCAATGACGACCAGGTTTTAATCAATGTCGCGGGGAGTGGAGTCAACCCGATTGACTGGAAGATCCTCTCAGGGGCAATGAAGCAATTCATCCCATTGTCTTTGCCCTATACGCCGGGGGTCGAGGTTGCCGGTACCGTTGCAGCGGTTGGCAAAAATGTCCAAGGGTTTGTTGTGGGGGATGAGGTATTCGGTTTCATAGGCATAGTCGGTGGCTACGCGACTCAGGCCGTGGCAGCCGCCGACAGGCTTGCGCATAAGCCCGCCGGCCTGCCGCTCCTCCACGCCAGTGGCATTCCTGCTGCAGCGCTTACCGCCTGGCAAGCACTGCATGAACACGCCAACCTACAGTCGGGTCAAACAGTGTTGATTCACGGGGCTGCGGGAGGCGTAGGAAGTTTCGCCGTACAGCTGGCTCGCCTGGCCGGTGCCTATGTATTGACAACGGCCTCGGCCGGCAACCGAGACTACCTGAATTCACTCGGGGCACAGCAGGTCATTGACTATACCGCGCAACGGTTCGAAGACGTGGCTGAAGAGATCGATGTTGTTCTCGACCTGGTAGGAGGAGAAACGCAAGACCGTTCATGGACGATTGTCAAACGAGGAGGTGTACTTGTATCTACCGTCAGCCCACCCGACCCGCAGAAGGCGCGTGAACACGACGTTGTCGGCAAACATTTCGCTACCCGTTCGGACGGGCGCCAGTTAGCACAGATCGCGCAATTGATTGCTGAGGAGAAGTTGCGCGTCGAGGTTGAGGTGATGCCACTTTCCAAGGTGACCGACGCTATAACGCTGAGCTCAGGGGGGCATACCCGCGGCAAACGTGTCCTGGATGTCAATCGTTGAACAGCGGTTAACTGTATTAGGCTTTTTATGAAAAGCCTAGAAAAGGGATGCCTGCTCCTGGCTGAAGCCTCGTCCCCGAGATACCTCGCCGCAGGAATGTGCAAAATCATCGCAGGAAACCCATAACGGGTTCATTACCGCCGCCTTAATCTGAGCCCAAGCAGCAAGCGAACCCACTGCTGCTGCCGGCCATCAGAGCGACCAAGCCTGGAAGCATACAGGCATCAACGTCACGCTTTGCACTGACAACCGGCAACGAATCCATCGCTAATTTCGGAGTCGCTGTCATGAAAAATGTTAACAAAATGATGATTGGAGTCGCCTTAACTGTTCTGAGCGCAAGTTCGATGGCGCTTCCAGCCAAAGAGCAAGGCAACTGGACCCATAAACCTTGCAAATACCTGTGTTCACCAATCCTGGTCGAGGACGGTGCAGACCGACTCAATGGCCGTCGGGTTGCCGAGGACGGTGCAGACCGACTCAATGGCCGTCGGGTTGCCGAGGACGGTGCAGACCGACTCAACGACCGGCGTGTAGCCGAGGACGGTTCGGACCGAGTCATCAATGCCTGATGTGCCTGGGCTGCGCCAAAAGCCCGGAAAACCGGGCTTTTGGCAGATCAAATGATCCATTCGGCATCTACCCAAATGGATGCGAACCCACCTATCCTCTGCAATCGGGACAGCCGAACGGGGAGGTAACGGTAGTGAGTGATCTGGACAATGAGCTGACACGCCTCAGGGCCGAACTGGCATCAGCGATGCAACGTTTTGCTCCGACATACGGCGTCTATCAAACGGCGATTGATCCGTTGCATTTCATACGAAGCGACACGCCAACAGACGTCATCCATACGGTTCATAAACCGGGATTGTGCATAATTGTACAGGGCCGGAAACAGATCCAGTTGTGGGATGAAAGCTATACCTACGATCAACTGAACTATCTGGTTGTCTCTGTGACACTGCCTCTGGCTGGGCAAGTGACCGAGGCCTCTCCAGAGAGGCCCTACTTCTGCATTCGCCTGGATATCGACCCGGCAGAAATCGCTCAGCTGATTGCCGACGTCAGCCCGATCGGCGTACCCAGCCAGCCATCTCGTCGCGGCCTCTATCTGGACAGGATTGATACCCCATTGCTTGATGCCATGTTGCGACTGGTACGTCTGTTGGATGTGCCCTCCGATATCCCGGCATTGGCTCCGCTGGCCCTCAGGGAAATATTCTACCGGTTGCTCAAAGGCCAGCAGGGCCAGCGATTACATGAGATAGCCATCAACGACAGCCAGACCCACCGGGTGACAAGAGCTATCGAATGGTTGAACAACAACTATGCGCAGCCGCTGCACATCGATGAGTTGGCGAGCTATGTCAATTTGAGTAATTCCACGCTTCACCACCGATTCAAGGCAATCACCGCGATGAGCCCGTTGCAGTACCAGAAACAACTGCGCCTGCAGCACGCACGAAGGTTGATGATTTCAGAAGGGCTGGATGTTTCCACGGCCGGGTTCACGGTGGGCTATGAGAGCCCGTCACAGTTCAGCAGAGAATACAGCCGGATGTTCGGAGCCCCTCCAAGCAAGGACATCGCAAAGATTCGATCGATGGGATGAGTTGCAAGGTGGAACGGGCATGCAAAGAGGCTCCCCCTATGCCCCGCAAGCAAGTAAAGGGGGGCAGCGTAGGGGTATTGATACCGGTCGGGCCTATGCGTCAGCCCTCAGCAGTCTCGCTGTGCGCCAGGATCAATAACTTGTCAGTTTCGATCATTGAGCCCTTTCAAACGGCTGTTTAATGTCGCTGACAGACAAACGACGGGGCCCGCCACCCAGTGAGGTGCCCGCAATCCGTGATCACGCCACCAGGGGACCTTTCCATGGCCGCCGACCGCTACCCGCACCTGCTTGCCCCGCTGGACCTGGGCTTTACCACCTTGCGCAATCGCACCCTGATGGGCTCGATGCACACTGGCCTTGAAGAGCGCCCCGGCGGCTTCGAGCGCATGGCTGCATACTTTGCCGAGCGCGCCCGCGGTGGCGTTGGCCTGATGGTCACTGGCGGCATTGCGCCCAATGATGAAGGCGGGGTGTATTCCGGTGCGGCAAAGCTCAGCACCGAGGAAGAGGCCGACAAGCACCGCATCGTCACCGAGGCGGTGCACGCCGCTGGTGGCAAGATCTGCCTGCAGATCCTGCACGCCGGGCGCTACGCCTACAGCCCACGGCAGGTGGCACCTAGCGCGATCCAGGCGCCGATCAACCCGTTCAAGCCCAAGGCGCTGGACGAGGAGGGTATCGAGAAGCAGATTGCCGACTTCGTCAATTGTGCCGTGCTGGCCCAGCGTGCCGGTTACGACGGTGTCGAGATCATGGGTTCGGAAGGCTACTTCATCAACCAGTTCCTCGCCGCGCACACCAACCACCGCACCGACCGCTGGGGCGGCAGTTATGAAAACCGCATGCGCCTGGCAGTGGAAATCGTCAGCCGGGTACGCGGTGCGGTAGGGCCTAACTTCATCATCATCTTCCGCCTGTCGATGCTCGACCTGGTCGAGGGGGGCAGCACCTGGGACGAGATCGAGCTGCTGGCCAAGGCCATCGAGCAGGCCGGCGCTACCTTGATCAACACCGGAATCGGCTGGCACGAGGCGCGCATTCCGACCATCGCCACCAAAGTGCCGCGTGCGGCCTTCAGCAAAGTCACCGCCAAGTTGCGCGGCGTGGTGAGCATTCCGCTGATCACCACCAACCGCATCAACACCCCGGAAGTGGCCGAGGCGGTGCTGGCCGAGGGCGATGCGGACATGGTCTCGATGGCCCGACCGTTTCTCGCCGACCCGGACTTCGTCAACAAGGCCGCTGCCGGTCGCGCGGATGAAATCAACACCTGCATCGGCTGCAACCAGGCCTGCCTGGACCATACCTTCGGCGGCAAGCTGACCAGTTGCCTGGTCAACCCGCGGGCCTGCCACGAGACCGAACTCAACTACCTGCCTGTACGAACGGTGAAGCGCATTGCCGTGGTCGGCGCCGGCCCGGCTGGCCTGGCGGCGGCCACCGTGGCGGCCGAGCGGGGCCACGCGGTGACCCTGTTTGACGCCGCCAGCGAAATCGGCGGCCAGTTCAACGTGGCCAAGCGGGTGCCGGGCAAGGAAGAATTCTTTGAAACGCTGCGTTACTTCCGCAACAAGGTCAAAAGCACGGGCGTCGACCTGCGCCTGAATACCCGCGTGGATGTGCAGGCACTGGTGGGCGGCGGCTTTGATGAAGTCATCCTGGCTACCGGCATCGCCCCGCGTACCCCGGACATCGCGGGCGTGGAGCATGCCAAGGTGCTCAGCTACCTGGACGTGCTGCTCGAGCGCAAGCCTGTGGGCAAGTCGGTGGCCGTGATTGGCGCGGGAGGTATCGGCTTCGATGTGTCCGAGTACCTGGTACATGAGGGCGTGGCCACCAGCCAGGACCGAGCGGCATTCTGGAAAGAGTGGGGCATCGATACCCACCTTCAGGCGCGAGGTGGTGTGGCCGGGATCAAGGCCGAGCCGCATGCCCCGGCGCGGCAGGTGTACCTGTTGCAGCGCAAGAAATCCAAGGTGGGCGACGGTCTCGGCAAGACGACCGGCTGGATTCACCGCACCGGGTTGAAGAACAAGGGGGTGCAGATGCTCAACAGCGTCGAGTATCTGGGTATCGACGATGCCGGCCTGCACATTCGTGTGGACGGCGGCGAGCCGCAGGTGCTGGCGGTGGATAACGTGGTGATCTGTGCCGGGCAAGATCCGCTGCGCGAGCTGCAGGAAGGGCTGGTGGCGGCGGGGCAGTCGGTGCACCTGATTGGTGGCGCGGATGTGGCGGCCGAGCTGGATGCCAAGCGGGCGATCAACCAAGGCTCGCGGTTGGCGGCTGAACTCTGAGGGCGTCGGGGCTGCGTGAGCCCGATACCTGCACGGTAACCGGAGGGAGCGGGCATGCCCGCGAATTCGATGGCGGTGGCAACGGTGAACGGCGGGTGGAATTTGGCCAGCAGGCCCGGCCCTTTCGCGGGTGAACCCGCTCCTACGACGGTCTATACCGGGCCGTCGATGCCTGTGTCGAACCACTGATGCGCGTCCACCCTGGCACTGTGATGCCTCGGCGGGGGCGACTCATCGATTACAAGCGCTTGCGGGATTACCCTGTAAACTGCGATCCATGCATGTATTCGACCTCCCCCCAGCCCCCCTGCAGTTTCTGAACTTGCCCTGGCTGGAACAAGCCCAGGTCCAGGCCGCCATTCTGCGCCTGGACCTGATCGACCCGCTGATCAGCGGCAACAAGTGGTTCAAACTACGCCACCACCTGCAACAGGCCGGCGCCAGCAATGCTCCAGGCCTGATCAGCCTCGGCGGTAACCATTCCAACCATCTGCACGCCTTGGCCGCTGCCGGCAAGCGTTTCGGCTTCGCCACCGTCGGCCTGTTACGCGGCCATGCCCAGGACACGCCAACCGTGCGTGACCTGCAGGCGCTGGGCATGGAACTGCATTGGCTAGGCTACGGCGGCTACCGTGCGCGCAACGAGCCAGGATTCTGGGCCCCCTGGCAGGCCCGCTACCCAGGCTGGCACTGTATCCCCGAAGGGGGCGGCGGGCTGGCCGGTGCGCAGGGCTGCGCGCTGATCATGCAGCAGGCGCGCGCGCAGATCGCGGGATTGGGCTGGTCGGACCATGACGCCTGGTGGCTGGCTGCCGGAACGGGGACTACCTTGGCCGGCCTTGTACTGGCCGAGGCGGGTGCACATGCCGTACATGGCGCGCTGGCAGTGCCCAGGGATCATGGGGTGCCGGAGACGGTGGCAGCACTGGCCGGCACGCACGGCTACCAGCTACACGACGCCTGCCGTGGCGGTTTCGGGAAGTTCGACGATGAGCTACTGACGTTCATCGCCGACTGCGAGCAGCGCACTGGCGTGCCGCTCGAAGCCCTCTATACCGGCAAGGCTCTGCTGGCCTTGCGTGATCAGGTCGCTGCCGGGCTGTTCAAGCCCGGCAGCCGCCTGATCTTCGTACACACGGGTGGCCTGCAGGGGCGACGCGGTTACTTGTAGGGCAGCATGCGCAACAGCGTGTTGTCGCGCTGCACATAGTGGTGGTAAAGCCCGGCCAGTGCATGCAGGCCGATCAGCCAGTAGCCCCAGCTGCCAATACGCTCATGCCAGCCTTTGATGAACTTGGCCTGGTCCGGGTTCGGGCCGATCAGATGGGGCAGCTCCAGGCCAAAGAACGGCACCGGTTTGTCGGCGGCACTGAGGATCAGCCAGCCGGCCAGCGGCAGGCCGATCATCATCAGGTACAGTGCCAGGTGCATCAGGTGCGCCAGGCCGGTCTGCCAGGCCGGTGGTTTGGGCACGATGGGCGGAGTCGGGCGGCTCAGGCGCATGGCCAGGCGCAGCCAGACCAGCACGAACACGCTGAGCCCGAGCATGAAGTGCAGGTCCTTCATCAGGTTGCGTTCGGCGCTGTCCTTGGGGAACAGGCCACGCAGTTCGATGAGGGCATAGACAGCGGCCAGCAGCACCAGCATCAGCCAATGCAGGGCGATGGACAGGCGCGCGTAATGGGTGGTGGTGGGGGATGAAACCATGATTGGTCCTCGTCATCAGGTCTGAATGGCGCTCTTGCTGGCGCTCAGGAGTCATTTTAATGGCTACCGGAAACAGATCTTTGCGCCAGGTCTGTGAAAAATGTGTTGCCAGCCACCGGCCCCTTCGCGGGCCCGCCCGCTCCCACAGGTACTGCACAGTCTTGGAAGCCTGTGCAGTTGGACTGTGGGAGCGGGCGTGCCCGCGAAGGGGCCGGAACAGGCGACATCAGTTACCGGGCAGATACGGCCAGTCATCACCCACCAGAAACACCCGCTCTGCCTCCTGCCAGGCACCATCGGCATCAGGCACCAGTCGTACCAGCAAGTGCGCCGGTGCCTGCTGCTCCAGCACATGCAGCCAGGCTGCAAACTGCTCCGCCTGCCAGCACTCACCTGACTCCACCCTTGCCGGCGCCAGCCAGGCATGCCGCTGCAGCGGCTGCCAACGCTCGCCCTCGGCCATCACCCAGTCCCGCCGACGAAGCCAGCGCCCACGCAAATGTTGCGGGTTGGCGCCCTGCGGCGCCTCGGCATGCCCAGGCCGTGGATAGAACAGGTAACCACCCAGCCACATTTGCGCCTGCACCTGCTCCACCCCTAGCTGCGCCAGCGCCTGACGGCTGTGCGCCCCCTTGGACATGGGCAACTGGTGCCCCGCCAGGTGCGCAAGCTTGGTCCCCAGCCGGTCATGGCAACCTGGCCCCAGCCAGGCATGGGGATCGTGCCCGGCGTCTTCCGGGCCCAGGTACAGCTTGATCGCCAGTTCCAGGTGGTGCACGCCGTCGCGGTCGCGCAGCACCACGTCGAGCTCGCCCAGGGTGTGCCCGCCGTCGCGAATCGCCAGGTTGGCGGCCAGCAGCTCGATGCCTGGCGCCTGGCCCAGGGCAAATTGCCACAGGCGTTCGTAGTAATGCCCCAGGCGCCGGCTGCCCAATTGCGCCAGCCAGGCGCGCAACGGTCGGTCATCGGCATCCAGGGCCCGCAACCATTGTTCAAGGCGTTGCGGCTGCTGCGCCCACAGGCTGCCCGCCAGCGGGTGTCGCTGGGGGCAGGGTGGGGCGCTGAGCAGGGGCGGCGACAACAAGGCCCATGCCAGGTCACGCACGGTGGAGTGCTGCAGTTGTCGGGGCAGGTCGTGAAGCTGGGCGAATGGCGTCATCCTGCGAGCATAGCCGGTTTGCCGCTGCCCGGTGGTTTCGCCCATAATCGGCGCATCGTCACCCGCCGCAGAGCCTTGCAGGAGCCCCATGGAGCAATTTCGCAATATCGGTATCATCGGTCGCCTTGGCAGCTCGCAGGTGCTCGACACCATTCGCCGACTGAAAAAATTCCTCCTCGATCGCCACCTGCACGTGATCCTCGAGGACACCATTGCCGAAGTGCTGCCCGGCCATGGCTTGCAGACGTCCACCCGCAAGCTGCTGGGCGAGGTCTGCGACCTGGTCATCGTGGTCGGCGGCGACGGCAGCCTGCTGGGCGCTGCCCGTGCGCTGGCCCGGCACAACATTCCGGTGCTGGGTATCAACCGTGGCAACCTGGGTTTTCTCACCGACATCCGTCCCGACGAGCTGGAACAGAAGGTCGCCGAAGTGCTCGACGGCCACTACCTGGTAGAAAACCGTTTCCTGCTGCAGGCCGAGGTGCGTCGCCACCACGAGGCCATCGGCCAGGGCGATGCGCTGAACGACGTGGTGCTGCACCCGGGCAAGTCCACGCGCATGATCGAGTTCGAGATCTACATCGACGGCCAGTTCGTCTGCAGCCAGAAGGCCGACGGCCTGATCGTCGCCACCCCCACCGGCTCCACCGCCTATGCGCTGTCGGCCGGTGGCCCGATCATGCACCCCAAGCTCGATGCCATCGTCATCGTGCCGATGTACCCGCACACCTTGTCGGGCCGGCCGATCGTAGTCGACGGCAACAGCGAGCTGAAGATCGTGGTGTCCAAGGACCTGCAGATCTACCCGCAGGTGTCCTGTGACGGTCAGAACCACTTCACCTGTGCCCCCGGCGACACCATCACGGTCAGCAAGAAGCCGCAGAAGCTGCGCCTGATCCACCCGCTGGACCACAATTACTACGAGGTCTGCCGCACCAAACTGGGTTGGGGCAGCCGCCTGGGGAGCAGTGACGACTGATGCTCGATCCGGCGCGAAGTTTTGACATCATCGGCGACGTGCACGGCTGTGCACTGACCCTTGAACGCCTGCTCGACGCCCTCGGATACAAGCGCGTGGCCGGCGTGTGGCGCCACCCGCGACGTCAGGCGCTGTTCCTTGGCGATATCGTCGACCGCGGGCCACGCATTCGCGAGGCGCTGCACATCGTCCACGACATGGTCGAAGCCGGCCAGGCGTTCTGCATCATGGGCAACCACGAATACAATGCCCTGGGCTGGGTCACCCCGGCGCTGCCTGGCAGCGGCAAGGCCTATGTCCGCGAACACACGCCGCGGCATGCCCGGCTGATCGACGAAACCCTGACCCAGTTTGCCCAGCACCCCGGCGATTGGCACGATTTCGTCAACTGGTTCTACCAGCTGCCGTTGTTCATCGACGCCGGACGCTTCCGTCTGGTGCACGCCTGCTGGGACCCGCGGCTGATCGAGCCGCTGCGCCAGCAATACCCCGACGGCCGCATCGATGAACACTTCATCCAGGCCTCGGCGGTCAGTGGCAGTTTTGCCGACACAGTGTGCAACCGCCTGTTGCGCGGTACCGACATGCGCCTGCCGGACGGGCTGACGCTGACCGGCGGCGACGGCCTGACCCGCGCGTTTTTCCGCACCAAGTTCTGGGAAGAAGACCCGAAAACCTACGGTGACATCGTGTTCCAGCCCGATGCCCTGCCCGAGGAAGTGGCCAGCACCCCGCTCAGCCACAGCCAGAAGAACGCCTTGCTGCGCTATGACGAAGACCAGCCGATGCTGTTCGTCGGGCATTACTGGCGCAGCGGCCGCCCGGCACCGATCCGCGCCAACCTGGCCTGCCTGGACTACAGCGCCGTGCTCTACGGCAAGCTGGTCGCCTACCGGCTGGATGATGAAACCCGTATCGACCCACACAAGTTCGTCTGGGTCGACGTCGACCGCCCACAGGCCAACCAATGAACATTATCGAAGTGATGCGCCTGCCGCTGTCGGTCGACCTCAGCGGCTTCGTCCACCTGTTGCAACGCCTGCAGGTGCCGCACCGGGTCAGCGAGGAGGGTGATGCCCAAGTCCTCTGGGCCCCCGACACCCTGGCCGAAGATGTGCTGCAGCTCTACCAGCGCTACCCCGACGGCAACGCCGACCTGCCGGCCACTGCCGACCCTGTAGGGGCGGGGTCACCGGCGAATGCCCCCACACAACCTTCCCTGGCAGCCCAGGCCAAGGCCTGCAAGATCACCACCCTGACCCTGCTGCTGTGCTTCATCGTCGCCGGCCTCACGGGCCTTGGCGACAACTTCACCACCATCAGCTGGTTCACCTTCCTCGACTTCCGTGTCCAGGGCGACTACCTGTACTTCAGCCCGTTGGCGCAAAGCCTGGATGAAGGCCAGTGGTGGCGCCTGGTATCGCCCATGCTACTGCATTTCGGTGTGCTGCACCTGGCCATGAACAGCCTGTGGTACTGGGAGCTGGGCAAACGCATCGAACTGCGCCAGGGCCCGTGGGCGTTGCTGGGCCTGACCCTGCTGTTCAGCCTGGTGTCCAACCTGGCCCAGCACTACACCAGCGGGCCGAGCCTGTTTGGCGGCCTGTCCGGCGTGCTGTACGGCCTGCTCGGGCATATCTGGCTGTACCAGTGGCTGGCGCCCGACCGTTACTTCAACCTGCCCAAGGGCGTGCTGGTGATGATGCTGATCTGGCTGGTGGTATGCCTGACCGGCGTGGTCGGTACGCTCGGCCTTGGCCAGATCGCCAATGCCGCCCACGTCGGCGGGCTGCTCATCGGATGCCTGACCGGGCTCTTGGGTGGGGCGCTGGCCCGGCGTAAACTGTCGGCTTGAATCAGGAGACACTATGTCCACTTTCGCGCAAATGATTGAAAACATCACCCCGGAAATCTACCAGAGCCTGAAACTGGCGGTGGAAATCGGCAAATGGTCCGACGGCCGCAAGCTCACCGCCGAGCAGAAAGAGCTGTCGCTGCAGGCGGTCATCGCCTGGGAGATGAAGAACCTGCCCGAAGACCAGCGCACCGGCTACATGGGCCCACAGGAATGTGCGTCGAAGTCCGCGCCCATCGCCAACATTCTGTTCAAGTCGGACTCGGTACATTGATCGAACTCGCACGTGGCTCGTTGAGCAAGATGGCCGTAAGCCTGCAGGCACCGGTGGTGCAGTACAGCTTTCGCCTGGATGACACCCAGGTGCCGGTCAACC
The DNA here is from genome assembly GCF_058795575.1 of Pseudomonas sp. GW823-FHT05G12. NCBI lineage: Bacteria > Pseudomonadati > Pseudomonadota > Gammaproteobacteria > Pseudomonadales > Pseudomonadaceae > Pseudomonas > Pseudomonas sp. GW823-FHT05G12. The sequence goes on along the minus strand of NZ_CM179501.1, from coordinate 4,311,587 downwards.
CCATGATCGGCCAGCGCCTGCGCCTGGAATACCTCGGCGCCATTCATTGCAGCCATTGCGGCAAGCGCACCAAGACCAGCTTCAGCCAGGGTTACTGCTACCCGTGCATGACCAAGCTGGCCCAGTGCGACGTGTGCATCATGGCCCCGGAAAAATGCCACTACGACGCCGGCACCTGCCGCGAACCGTCGTGGGGCGAACAGTTCTGCATGACCGACCACGTCGTCTACCTGGCCAATTCGTCGGGGATCAAGGTCGGCATCACCCGTGCAACCCAGCTGCCCACCCGCTGGCTCGACCAGGGCGCCAGCCAGGCGTTGCCGATCATGCGCGTGGCCACCCGGCAGCAATCGGGCCTGGTTGAAGACGTGTTGCGCAGCCAGGTGCCGGACCGGACCAACTGGCGCGCGCTGCTCAAGGGCGATGCCGAGGTGCTCGACCTGCCGGCCATCCGGGAGCAGGTCTTCGAAGCCTGCGCCGACGGCCTGCGCGAGCTGCAGGGGCGCTTTGGCCTGCAGGCGATCCAGCCGCTGCCGGACGCCGAAGTGGTGCAGATGAACTACCCGGTCGAGGCGTACCCGAAGAAGATTACCAGCTTCAACCTCGACAAGGACCCGGTGGCCGAGGGCACGCTGCTGGGCATCAAGGGCCAGTACCTGATCTTCGACACCGGTGTGATCAATATTCGCAAGTACACGGCCTACCAGTTGGCCGTGCTCCAGTAAAAAGGACCTGCACATGCGTACCGAACAACCGCAAGTGATCTACCTCAAGGATTACCAGGCGCCGGAGTACCTGATCGACGAGACGCACCTGACCTTCGAGCTGTTCGAGGACCACACGCTGGTTCACGCGCAACTGGTCATGCGCCGCAACCCGGCACGCGGTGCCGGCCTGCCGCCACTGGAACTCGATGGCCAGCAGCTGGAACTGCTGCGCGCCTCGCTGGATGACCAGGAACTGCAGCCAGGCGACTACCGGCTCGACGCCGACAGCCTGACCGTGCAGCCCAAGGCCGAGCGCTTCACCCTCGACACCAGCGTCAAGATCCACCCGGAAAGCAACACCGCCCTGGAAGGCCTGTACAAGTCGGGCAAGATGTTCTGCACCCAGTGCGAGGCCGAGGGCTTCCGCAAGATCACCTACTACCTCGACCGCCCGGACGTGATGAGCACCTTCACCACCACGGTCATCGCCGAGCAGCATCGCTACCCGGTCTTGCTGTCGAACGGCAACCCGATCGGCAGCGGGCCGGCCGAAGATGGCCGCCACTGGGCGACCTGGGAAGACCCGTTCATGAAGCCGGCCTACCTGTTCGCCCTGGTGGCCGGTGACCTGTGGTGCGTTGAAGACAGCTTCACCCGCCAGTCCGGCCGTGAGGTGACCCTGCGCATCTACGTCGAGCCCGAGAACATCGACAAGTGCGACCACGCCATGGTCAGCCTGAAAAAGTCCATGCGCTGGGACGAAGAAGTCTATGGCCGCGAGTACGACCTGGACATCTTCATGATTGTTGCGGTCAATGACTTCAACATGGGCGCCATGGAAAACAAGGGCCTGAACATCTTCAACTCCAGCTGTGTGCTGGCCCGCGCCGAAACCGCTACCGATGCTGCGCACCAGCGCGTCGAAGGGGTGGTCGCCCACGAGTACTTCCACAACTGGTCGGGCAACCGTGTCACCTGCCGTGACTGGTTCCAGCTGTCGCTGAAGGAAGGCTTCACGGTATTCCGCGATGCCGAGTTCAGTGCCGACATGAACTCGCGCACGGTCAAGCGCATCGAAGACGTCGCCTACCTGCGCACCCACCAGTTCGCCGAAGACGCGGGCCCCATGGCCCACCCGGTGCGCCCGGAAAGCTTCATCGAAATCTCCAACTTCTACACCCTGACCGTCTACGAGAAGGGCGCCGAAGTGGTGCGCATGGTCCGTACCCTGTTGGGTAGCGAAGGCTTCCGTAAAGGCAGCGACCTGTACTTTGAACGTCACGATGGCCAGGCGGTAACCACCGACGACTTCATCAAGGCCATGGAAGACGCCAACGGCGTCGATTTTACCCAGTTCAAGCGCTGGTACAGCCAGGCGGGCACCCCACGCCTGGAGGTCAGCGAGGCGTATGACGCCGCCGCGCAGACCTACAGCCTGACGTTCCGCCAGAGCTGCCCGCAGACCCCGGACAAGGCCGAGAAACTACCGTTCGTGATCCCGGTGGAGCTGGGCCTGCTTGATGCCGATGGCAACGACCTGCCGCTGCAACTGGCTGGCGAAGACGCTGCTCAAGGAACCAGCCGCGTGCTGTCGGTAACCGAAGCCGAGCAAACCTTCACCTTCCAGGGCATCCAGGCCAAGCCGCTGCCGTCGCTGCTGCGTGGCTTCAGCGCCCCGGTGAAGCTGAGCTTCCCGTATGACCGCGACCAGCTGATGTTCCTGATGCAGCACGACAGCGACGGCTTCAACCGCTGGGAAGCGGGCCAGCAGCTGTCGGTGCAGGTACTGCAGGAACTGATCGGCCAGCATCAACGCGGCGAAGCCCTGAAGCTCGACCAGCGCCTGATCACCGCCCTGGGCACTGTGCTGGGCAATGTATCGCTGGACCCTGCCATGGTGGCCGAAATGCTCTCGCTGCCAGGGGAGGCGTACCTTACCGAGATCAGCCAGGTGGCCGACGTGGACGCCATCCACGCCGCCCGCGAGTTCGCACGCCAGCAGATCGCCGAACACCTGTTCGACGCCCTGTGGGCGCGTTACCAGGCCAACCGTGAAGTGTCGCGCAGCACTGCCTATGTGGCCTCGGCCGAGCACTTTGCCCGCCGCAGCCTGCAGAACATCGCCCTGTCGTACCTGATGCAGAGTGGCAAGCAACAGGTGCTGGACGCGACCCTGGAGCAGTTCGAGCACTGCGACAACATGACCGAGCGCCTTACCGCGCTGGCGGTACTGGTCAACTCGCCGTTCGAGGCCGAGCGCGCCAAAGCGCTGGCGGCGTTTGCCGAGCACTTCAAGGACAACCCGCTGGTCATGGACCAATGGTTCAGCGTGCAGGCGGCCAGCACGCTGCCGGGCGGGCTGGCGCGGGTCAAGGCGTTGATGCAGCACCCGGCCTTCACCCTGAAGAACCCGAACAAGGTGCGTGCGCTGATCGGTGCCTTTGCCGGGCAGAACCTGGTCAACTTCCATGCTGCCGATGGCTCCGGGTATCGCTTCCTGGCGGACCTGGTGATCGAGCTGAACGCGCTGAATCCGCAGATTGCCTCGCGGCAACTGGCGCCGCTGACACGCTGGCGCAAGTATGACGATGCGCGTCAGGCGCTGATGAAGGGTGAGCTGGAGCGCATTCTGGCTTCGGGTGAGTTGTCCAGTGATGTGTATGAGGTTGTGAGCAAGAGTCTGGCGTAATTCTTGTGAATTGGGGCTGCTTTGCAGCCCTTCGCGGGTGAACCCGCTCCTACAGGGGGATGTAACCTTTGTCGGGCGGGTTTACCCGCGAAGGGCCGCCCAGCGGCCCCGGCTTTCCCCGGCCGACAACAAAACATAACACCCCGCCCGTTGTACTCCCGCAAACATCCCCGCTACGATCTCCTCAAGCTATTGCAGGCCTCTAGATCAGGCTTTTTGCAAAGCCTGCAATGCATTGACCCACCAACAAGAACACAACAAGGGGGCAGTCATGAGGGAACAGTTACGTACGCCAGCCAGGCGTGGTGCCTGGCCATGGGCAGCCAGCGCGATGCTGGCACTGGCATTGGGGGTGTGGGCCGACAGCGCCCAGGCCGCAGCAGCCGACCAATACTCCACCGAATCGGCCAAGGCCAGCCAAAGCCTGTTGATCGACGCCACCCATGCCGGCAAGCGCCTGGTGGTGGTGGGTGATCGCGGCCACATTCTGTTCTCCGACGACCAGGGCAGTACCTGGACCCAGGCTCGGGTACCCACCCGGCAATTGCTCACTGCCGTGTTTTTCCTCGACGACAAGCGTGGCTGGGCCGTCGGCCATGACGCGCAGATCCTCGCCAGCACCGACGGCGGCGCCACCTGGAGCAAGCAGTTCGAAGACCTCGCCCGTGAAGCACCCTTGCTCGATGTCACCTTCCTCGACGCCCAGCACGGCTTTGCCGTGGGGGCCTATGGTGCCTTGCTGGAAACCACCGATGGTGGGCAGCACTGGCAGGATGTGGCCGAGCGGCTGGACAACCCGGACCAGCTGCACCTGAACGGTATCGCCCAAGTGCGCGATGCCGGCCTGTTCATCGTGGGTGAGCAGGGCGGCATGTTCCGCTCCACCGACAACGGCCAGACCTGGGCCAAGGTCCAGGGCCCCTACGAGGGCTCGCTGTTCGGCGTGATCGGCACCGCCAGGCCGCAGACCCTGCTGGCCTACGGCCTTCGCGGCAACCTGTTCCGCTCCAGCGACTTCGGTGACAGCTGGCAGCCGATCGAACTCAAGGCCGCGCGCGGTACCCTGGAGTTCGGCCTGGCAGGCGCTACGCTTGTCGATGATGGCACCCTGGTGCTGGTCGGCAATGGTGGCAGCGTGCTGCGCAGCACGGACGACGGCCAGACCTTCAGCGTGTACAACCGCGCCGACCGCCTGGCCCTGGCCGGCGTCAGTGGCCTGGCCAACGGCGGCCTGCTGCTGGTGGGGCAGGGTGGTGTGCACCTGGCCAGCGCCGAAGGGGCTGATCAGCCTGCTCCGGAGGTGCGCCCATGACCAGCAGGGAGAGCATTACCATGCACCCGCATCACCAGGATAAAGCCACGCTGCTCGAACGCCTGATCTTCAACAACCGCCCAGTGGTCATCGCCGTGTGCGTGCTGGTCAGCATTTTCCTGTTCTGGCAGGCCACGCAGATTCGCCCGTCCACCAGCTTCGAGAAGATGATCCCGCTGCAGCACCCGTTCATCGAGCAGATGATGGAGCACCGCAACGACCTGGCCAACCTCGGCAACACCGTGCGCATCTCGGTGGAGGCGGTGAACGGTGACATCTTCGACAAGGACTACATGGAGACCCTGCGTCAGATCCATGACGAAGTGTTTTACATCCCCGGTGTCGACCGGGCCGGGCTGAAGTCACTGTGGAGCCCCAGCGTGCGCTGGAGCGAGGTCACCGAAGAGGGTTTTTCCGGTGGCGAGGTCATCCCTAACACCTACAACGGGTCGCAGGAAAGCCTCGATACCCTGCGCGACAACGTGCTCAAGTCAGGCCAGGTGGGGCGCCTGGTAGGCAATAACTTCAAGTCCAGCATCGTCGACGTGCCGCTGCTGGAGAGCTACCCCGACCCGCAGGACCCGGGCAAACAGGTGAAGCTGGACTATCAGCAGTTCTCTCACCTGCTGGAAGAGAAGGTCCGTGACAAGTTTCAGGCGCAGAACCCCAATGTAAAAATCCACATCGTCGGCTTTGCCAAGAAGGTCGGTGACCTGATCGATGGCCTGGTGATGGTGGCGATGTTCTTCGGCGTCGCCCTGGTGATCACCTTGGTGTTGTTGTACTGGTTCACCTGGTGCATCCGCAGCACTGTCGCCGTGCTCATCACCACGCTGGTGGCGGTGGTCTGGCAACTGGGGCTGATGCATGCGGTAGGCTTTGGCCTGGACCCATACTCGATGCTGGTGCCGTTCCTGATCTTCGCCATCGGCATTTCCCACGGGGTGCAGAAGATCAACGGCATCGCCCTGCAGTCGAGTGATGCCGACAACGCCCTTACCGCTGCCCGGCGCACATTCCGTCAGTTGTTCCTGCCGGGAATGATCGCCATCCTTGCCGACGCAGTGGGCTTCATTACCCTGCTGATCATCGACATCGGGGTGATTCGCGAACTGGCCATCGGCGCCTCCATCGGTGTGGCGGTGATCGTGTTCACCAACCTGATCCTGTTGCCGGTGGCCATCTCCTATGTCGGCATCAGCAAGAAGGCTATCGAGCGCAGCAAGAAAGACGCGACCTGCGAGCACCCGTTCTGGCGCCTGTTGTCGAACTTCGCCAGTGCCAAGGTGGCGCCGGTGTCGGTGGTGCTGGCGCTGCTCGCCTTCGCCGGTGGCCTGTGGTACAGCCAGAACCTGAAGATCGGCGACCTCGACCAGGGCGCACCGGAGCTGCGCCCCGACTCGCGCTACAACCAGGACAACAACTTCATCATCAGCAACTACTCGACCAGTTCCGATGTGCTGGTGATCATGGTCAAGACGCCGTCGGAGAAGTGCTCGGTCCATTCGACCATGGCGCCGATCGACGAGCTGATGTGGACCATGGAAAACACCCCAGGCGTGCAGTCGGCGATTTCCCTGGTCACCGTTTCCAAGCAGGTGATCAAGGGCATGAACGAGGGCAGCCTGAAATGGGAAACCCTGTCGCGTAACCCGGACATCCTCAACAACTCCATCGCCCGGGCCGACGGCCTTTACAACGGCGACTGCTCATTGGCACCCGTGCTGGTGTTCCTCAATGACCATAAGGCTGAAACGCTGGAGCGCGTCACCGCCGTGGCCAAGGCATTTGCCGACAGCCATGACAAGGAAGGCCTGCAGTTCCTGCTGGCGGCGGGCAACGCCGGTATCGAGGCAGCGACCAACGAAGTGATCAAGTCGGCCGAGCTGACCATCCTGATCCTGGTGTACATCTGCGTGGCCGTGATGTGCCTGATCACCTTCCGCTCGTTCGCCGCCACGCTGTGCATCGTGCTGCCCCTGGTGCTGACCTCGGTGCTGGGCAACGCGTTGATGGCCTACATGGGTATCGGGGTGAAAGTGGCGACCTTGCCGGTGGTGGCGTTGGGGGTGGGCATTGGCGTGGACTATGGCATCTATATCTACAGCCGCCTGGAAAGCTTCCTGCGTGCCGGTTTGCCGTTGCAGGAGGCGTATTACCAGACCCTGCGCTCGACCGGCAAGGCGGTGCTGTTCACCGGGCTGTGCCTGGCCATTGGCGTATGCACCTGGATCTTCTCGGCGATCAAGTTCCAGGCGGACATGGGCCTGATGCTGACCTTCATGCTGCTTTGGAACATGTTTGGTGCGCTGTGGCTGCTACCGGCATTGGCGCGGTTCCTGATCAAGCCTGAGAAGATGGTGGGCAAGGAGGGTGGGTCGATCTTCGCCCATTGATTGGAGGGGGCCGCATTGCGGCCCCCCGGTTATACTGCCAGCTCATTTCAGATGGGTACCCCTATGTCCCCCCTCGCTACCGCCCTGCAGTCCTGCGATATGCTTTTGATCGACGGCCTGCACGCCTTCGATTTCACCGTTGATGAAGCCGGCCTCACTGTCGAATGCATGGACGGCCGCCAATTGCGTCGCTGGTCGTTCACCCCTGAGCAAATCGCTGCCGCCATCGCCACCGGAGACGAGTGGCAACTCGACGATGCCAACGGCGCGCATCGGCTAGTCTGTATGAGTGCCTTTCGCGCCCCGGATGATGACCAAGATGAACCGGACCTGGACGACCCTGCTGACCGCTAGCCTGATGAGCCTGACTATCCACGCCCACGCCTCGACGTTGCTGGTGGGCAGCTACACCGATGGCGCCAGCCAGGGTATCTACCGCTACCTGTTCGATGACAAGGCCGGCCGCATCGAGCCCACACCGCAACAAGTGGTCAAGAGTGTCAATCCTTCCTGGCTTGTGCTGTCGGCCGACCAGCGCCAGCTGTTCGTGGTCAATGAAACCCCGGGTGGCCATGCCAGCAGTTTCAGCGTCAGCACCAAGGGCGAAATCAAGCCGCTCAACCAGGTGGCCACCCAAGGTGACGAACCGACTCACGCCAGCCTCAGTCGTGACCAGCGTTATCTGTTCGTGGCCAACTACGCGGTCACGCCTGACCCCGGCGGCAGCCTGGTGGTAATCCCGGTGGCCAGGGACGGCAAGCTCAAGGCCGTGGTGCAACAGGCCCGGCACAAGGCGAGCGGGGTCAACCCTGAGCGTCAGGCCGGTGCCCATGTGCATGCACTGGTGCTGTCGCCCGATGGCCAGCATGTCTATGCCTGCGATTTGGGCGCAGACAAGGTATTCATCTACCGCTACGACGGCGCCAGTGTGGACAAACCGTTGAGCCCGGCAATCCCGGCCTCGGTGGCCTTGCCGCCAGGCAGTGGGCCCCGTCACCTGCTGTTCGACGCCAAGGGCCAGCACGCCTACCTGACGTTGGAAATGAGTGGCGAAGTGGTGATGTTCGACGTCGAGGACGCTGCTTTGCTTGAGCGTCAACGCCTGCCGCTGACCGAGCAGCAGGATGCAGCGGCCAAGGCGGCGGGAGGCCTGCACCTGTCGGCGGACGGCCGTTTCCTGTACGTGAGTAACCGTGGCACGGCGAATGAAATCCTGGTGTTTGCGGTTGGCAAGAATGACGGCCAGTTGACGTTCGTGCAGCGCCGCTCCGTGGAAGGCGACCACCCCCGCGAGTTTGCCCTGGACCCTAGCGGCAATTTCCTGCTGGTGGCCAACCAGAAGAGCAACCAGATCGTGGTCATGCGCCGTGATCTCTTGACTGGCGAGTTGGGGGAGACCGTGCAGACCATGGCGCAGGACGCGCCTTCGGACCTGAAGTTCATCGATTGAGGGGTTGGGAGGGTTCGCCCATAGGCGAACTGGCCAGACACACACTGCAAGAAGTGGATTTATCCGCGAAAGGGCCGGTCCTGCTGGCCAATTTTCACCCGCCGTTCACTGTTGCCGCCGCCACCGTATTCGCGGGTAAACCCGCTCCTACACACAGATCGGTGATGGACACAGGCCGTCGTAGGAGCGGGTTTACCCGCGAAGCAGGCGACGCGTTGCATGGCACCGGCTGCGCCGGTGTTCGCGGGTGAACCCGTGCCTACGGCCCCCATTTGTAGCCAAGTGTCTGTTCAGCGAATCATGATCGCTTTGAACAGCTCCGAAGCCAGCCACCCCTCCAGCCAGCGCCGCACGCGCGGATAAGCCGCCTCGGCGAACCACTGCGGTTCCACTCCGGCAAACTGGCGCATCAGGGGCAGCAACGCGGCATCGGCCATGCTCGGGTGGTCGGCCAGCAGGTAAGCCCGCCCCGCCAGCAAGCCTTCGAGCTCCGCCAGCCAGACCTCGGCCTGCTGGCGGTAATGCTCGCGGGAATGCTCCGGGTAACGTTCAGCATACTTGTACAGGTTCACGTGCGCCTTGAACGTGGTGTCATTGCGCGCAATCAGCGTTTCAGCCTGCTGCGCAGCCGCAGGGTTGGCCTGTAGCCGCCAGTCCTGCGGGTCGTTCTGCGTCAGCGCCCAGCGCATGATGTCCAGGCTCTCTTCCAGTACCTCGGCACCGGTGTCCAGCACCGGTACCGTGCCCTTGGGCGACAAGGCCAGCAACTCTGCCGGCTTGTTCTTCATCGCCACTTCGCAGATCTCCACCTCGCAGCCGGCATAGCGCAGGGCCAGGCGCGCACGCATGGCCCACGGGCAGCGGCGGAACGAGTAGAGGATCACCCGCACACCTCCACGTCACTGAGGCCATTACCCTGGCGCCGCACCTGGATCTGCACCGGGATGCGCTCGTGCATTTCCTGTACGTGGGAAATCACCGCCACTTTGCGACCCTGGGCTTGCAAGCCGTCGAGGGCGTCCATTGCCAGTTGCAGCGACTCGGGGTCGAGGCTGCCGAAGCCTTCGTCGATGAACAGCGACTCGATACGCAAGGTGCTGGACGCCATCGACGCCAGGCCCAGGGCCAGGGCCAGCGACACCAGGAAGGTTTCCCCGCCCGACAACGAGTGCACCGAACGCAGCTCGTCGCCCATCTCGGTGTCCAGCACCAGCAGGCCAAGGGCGCTGCCGCCGCGCTTGAGGCGGTAGCGACGGGCCAGCTGACGTAGCTGGGCGTTGGCGTGGTGCAGCAGCAGGTCAAGGTTGTAGCCTTGGGCGATCTTGCGGAACACATCACCGGAGGCCGAACCGATCAGGGCATTGAGGCGGGCCCAGCGTTGCCACTGCTGGTGGGCCTGTTCGATTTCTGCCGCCAGCGCTTGGTGGGCCTGCTGGCGGCGCTGGTCGTCGGCCTGTTGTGCACGCAATTCGGCGCATTGCTGCTCGTGGTTTGCCAGGCGTTCGCGCAGTTCGGCCAAGGCTTGCTCCAGGGCTTGGACCGTGGTGTCCACGGTCATCTGTGCAGCGTGGTGCTGCAGGCGCTGTTCGCGCTCCTGCAGCAGGACGCGGCCCTGCTCGATGGCTTTTTCCGCGCCTTGCAAACGCTGGCGCAATTCATTGACTTGCGCGTCATCCATGGCCAGCAGGCGATCGAGGCCGGCATCGTCCAGTTCAGGATGCTCGCTGCGCCACTGGGCGATCTGGGCCTGCAACTGTTGGCATTCGGCATCCAGTGCCTGTTGTTGCTGGGTATTGGCCTTGAGCTCGCTGGCCAGTTGCACGCCTTGGGTGCGCAGATCTTGCAGGCGCTGGGCGGTGTCGGCATCGAGGGCGCGGGCTTGTTCCAGCGTGGCTTCCATATGCTGCTGCCAGGCTTCGGCACTGGCATGTTCGCCAAGCAGCTCGCCGAGCGACGCCTGGGCCTGCTGGCGCTGTTCGTCGAGGGCAGCGAGCTTGTGTTGCAACTGCTGCAGGCCTTGCACGCGCGCCTGTTGCTGATCGCGCAGTTTGTCCAGCTGGGCTTGCCGGGCTTGCTGTTCTTCCTGTTCGTCCTTGCGCTGTTCCAGTTGCTGCAGGCGCTGGGCAATCTGTTGGTCGAGGGCGAGGAAGGCATTGGCCGGGTCGTCGTTGAGGGCCTTGAGCGCTTCCTCTGGTAGTACGCCGGCCAGGTCGTTCAGGCCTTGCTGCAACAGCTGCTCGTCGTTGGCCAGGGCCTGGTGCTGTTGCTCCAGGTGGCGCTGGGCCTGTTGTTGGGCGTCGTGGGCAGCCTGCAATTGCTGGTTGAGGCGGGCCGCGTCCCGTTGCAGGGCGAGCAGGGCGCTCTGGCGTTTCTCGTCCTGGCTGATTTCTTCATCCAGGCGACGCAGCTGGCTGTCGAGCCAGGCGCTACGGGCCTTGTCGTCCTGCGGGGCGAGGGCTGGCCACAGGCTGTGTGCCTGTACCTGAGCCACCAGCGGTTGCAACTGTTCGCCCAGTTGCTGCTGCTGTTGCTGGAAGTCCTTGAGCTGGGCATTGACCACACCCAGCTGGGTACGCAGCTCCACCAGCTTGCTGTTGAGCGTTTCGACCTGCTTCTGCGCGGCGTGCTCTTCGGCCTGGTCATGGCGGCCAAGGCTCTGCAGCAGCGCTTCTGGCTGATGGAACGGGTGTTCGGCGCTGCCACAGACCGGGCAGGGTTCGCCGTCACGCAGTTGGTTACGCAGTTCTTCGACGCTGGTGTTGCGTGCCAGGCGTTGGCGTTCCAGCAGTTGACGGGTGAGCATCAACGCCTGTTCGGCGGCCTCCAGCTCGGCCTTGGCGGCAGTGCCTTCGGTAATCAGTTGCTGGCGTTGCAGCATGGCCTGCTGCTGGCGTTCGCGCAGGGCATCCAGCTGCTGACGCAGCTCCTGTTCACGGCCGTGCAGGCGTGACATTTCCTCTACGGCGCGCTGCTGTTTGCGGTTGTCCTGCAGCATGCCGCCGAGCAGGTCGATCTGCTCGGCCAGGGCCTGGGGTTCGGCCTTGGCTTCACGGAACAACAGGTCGTAGGCGTCGCGCTCGGCCTGCAAGTGCGCATTGGCCTGGCTGGCCTGGGCCTGCAAGCCGGGTAGCTCTTCTCGGCCCTTGGTCAGGCGGCCACCGATCAGCATCACCTGTTTCAATTGCGGCAGGTAGGCGTGCCAGGCATTGGCCAGGCCCGCCAGGTGCTGGCTGTCGGCAAGCGCGGTGTCGATCAGCGCCAGTTGTTGCACGCTGCGCTGCTGGTTGTCTTCCAGCTGCTGCAGTTGCTGCTGGCCGTCAGCGACCTGCTGTTGCGCCTGCTGGTTGATGCTGCGCTGGGCGGCCAGCTCCTGGTCCAGGCGTGCCAGCGTATCCTGGGCGGCAAAGGCCTGGCGCAGGCGCGGCGCGTTCTCGCCGTGCTCGGCCTGGCGGTCGGCAAGCGCTTGGCGCGCAGTGTCCAGCGCCTGTTCGAGTTCGCGGGTGCGCACCTGCAGTTCGGCTTGCTGCTGTTGCTGTTCGGTAATTTTCGCGGCCACTGGCGCCAGCTGTGCGCTCAGGTCCTGTCGGCGGTGGAACTGGTGACGCTGTGGGGCCAGGCGCTCCAGGCGTGCCAGGTCCAGGCGTGGTTCGGCCAGCTGTTGCCAGTCCAGTTCGGCGGCCTGCAGCGTGGTGCTGGCTTCGGTGTATTGGGCCTGTAGCTGGCGTTGTTCATTCAGCCAGTTGCGTTGCTGCTCCAGCTGGCGCTCGCCGGCCTGGTCGGCCTTGAACTGCTGTTGCGCCTGCTCCAGGCGCTGGTCGAGCTCGGCACGGGCCTCGGCAGCCATCGGCAGCAGATGGCTGGCGCGTTCTTTCAAGGCGTTGTGTGCCTCGCCGGCTTCGCGCGCCTTGCTGAAGGCACGCTGGCCCAGACGGGTGTAGATCGCGGTGTTGGTGAGCTTTTCCAGCAACTCGCTGCGGTCTTTGTCGTCGGCCTTGAGAAACGCGCCGAACTCGCTCTGGGCCAGCATCACCGCACGGGTGAACTGCTCGAAGTTCAGGCCCAGGCGGGCTTCGACCAGTTGCTTGTATTCGTTCTTGCCACTGCCGAGCACTTGCTCGCTGTCGAGGTCGTAGAAGCTCTGACGGCTGTGTTGCAGTTTGCCGTTGGCCTTGTCGCGGGCGCGGTTGGCTTCCCAGCGGGCGCGGTAGCGACGGCCGTCGATGCCGACGAAATCGACCTCGGCAAAACCGCTGCCGGTGCCACGGCGCAGCAGGTTGCGCGGGTCGGAGGTGGGGATGTCGCCGTCGGCATCCGGAACCTTGGCCTCACGGCCAATGGCATTGAGGCGTGGCACGGTGCCGAACAGCGCCAGGCACAGGGCGTCAAGCAGGGTGCTCTTGCCGGCACCGGTAGGCCCGGTGATGGCGAACAGGCCAGCGCTGGCCAAGGGTTCTGCGGTGAAATCGATGTCGATCGGGCCGGCCAGCGATGCCAGGTTCTTCAGGCGGATGGCGAGAATCTTCATGGCTGTTCCTCTTCCTGCTGCACGTCCTGCAACAGCAGGGCGAAGTCGGCCAGCGCCTGCTCGTCGGCGGGGTTGCCATAGGCTTGCTCCCAGGCGCGGCTGAACAGGTCTTGCGGGGTCATCTGGGCCAGTTCGACAAAGGCCAGGTCGTCGTCTTCGGCGTTGTTGCGACCGGCGTACTCGGCGCTGATGCGGATCAGCCGTACCGCCTTGCCTTCAAGCGCGGTTTCAATCTGCTGGCGCAGGTCGGGTTGCGGCTCGTCGAGCATCACCCGCACCTCCAGCCAGGGCTGGCGGTTGGGGTCTTCAAGCAGGTCGATCACTGGCAGGTCGGCCAGTTGCTGCAACAGCTCGCCCAGCGGTGCCGGGCCCACCCGTTGCAGGGCCACGGCGCGTGGTACGGGGCGTGGCTCGACGCTGACCAGGCCGTTGCCGTCCAACTCCACTTCCAGGACCTGGTGCGGGTAGTTGATTTCGGCGAACGACAGCGGGATTGGCGAGCCGCTGTAGCGGATGCGCTCTTCGCGGTTGACCTTCTGCGGCTTGTGCAGATGGCCCAGGGCGACGTAGCTGATAGCCTTGTCGAACAGCTTGGCCGGCAGCGCCTCGGCGTTGCCGATGATCAGGCTGCGTTCGGAGTCTTCCGACACCGCGCCACCGGCCATGTGCGCGTGGCTGATGGCGATCAGCGCCTGGTCTTTCTTGCGTTTCTTCAGTGCGGCGGCGATCAGTTGCTGGTGCACCTGGGTGATGCCTTGCAGGTAGTCGTCACCCAGCTGCGGGCCGGTCACTTCGGCCGGGCGCAGGAACGGCAGGGCCAGGCACCAGGCGGCCACCTTGCCACGGCCGTTGGTCAGCGGAATCAACAGGCGTTCGGCATCCAGCTGGCCCTCGTCCAGCCAGTGCACACGGCCCAACGCATGGGTGCGCAGGCGGCGCATGAGTGCGGCCGGCAGCTCGATGCGCGAACCGGAGTCGTGGTTGCCGGCGATCATCACGATGTCCAGCTTGGGTTGTTGCTCGTGGGCCTGGACGATGAAGTCGTAGAGGCGTTCCTGGGCTTTGACGGGCGGGTTGACGGTGTCGAAGATGTCGCCCGCAATCAGCAGCGCATCCGGCTGGCGCAGGCGCAGCTGGCCGAGCAGCCAGTCGAGGAAGCAGGCGTGTTCGAAGTCGCGTTCCTGGCCGTGCAGGCTTTGGCCCAGGTGCCAGTCGGAGGTATGAAACAGACGCATGGATGACCTGTTGGTGTCGAGTCGGGCAAGCAGGGAAAGGGCGGTATGGTAACCCAAGCGGGATTCGGGGTGCAGGGCGAGGGATTGGGGGGCAGGTGTTCGTCACAAGAATTTCAGCGCCGGTGACAGGCGCTGAAAACCTAATGGCGAACACCTGCTGGCCTACTTGGGATAGAGCGGCGGCAAGCTGCCGCTCTCGCCCGTCGGCAGCAACACCTGCTCAGCTGGCGGAATGGTACCAATCGCCCGCCACAAATCCTCCCCCTGCCAATACTGCCCGCTCTCGCTATACAGCGCCCCGTTCAACCCATCCAGCGCATCCGACAACGGCACGAAGCGCGCCGCCATCTCGGCCAGGGTTTCCGGTTGCTGTCGGGCCCAGGCATCCAGCGCCTGGCGCGTAGCCTGGGGGTCGTTGGCCTGGCATGCGCGCTTGAGGTCGTCCAGCAAGGTGCGTGGGCTTGGCCCGTTCTGCGCCGTGCGCAGCACCGCTGGCCGCGAACGGGCGCGCCACCACAGGGCAAAGCCCAGCACGGTGGTCAGGGCAAACACCAGTGTGGACAGCTGCCAGGGCCACAGCAGGGTGCTGGCGCTGCTGTTGTCGCCCACCGGGGTGTCGGCGCTCAGTGCCGGGTTGTCCAGCACGTTCAGCGTGCGCGCCGGCAGGCTGCTGTGTTCCAGGTGGTCTTCGCGGGTGTTCCACCAGGCCACTTCCAGCGCCGGCAAGGCCAGCGTGCCGCTGTGGGTCGGCACCAGGGCCTCGCGCTCTTCGCGGTTGGCGGTCATGCCCCGTTCGCTGATTTCGTTGCGCAGCAGCGGCTGGTCAGGGTAGCGGCGCAGGCCGATGATCTCCGTAGCCGGCAGCGGCGGCAGTTGGGTGCTGGACAAGCCTTCGGCACGCAAGGTGATGTTGCGCGTCAGCGAGTCGCCAATCTGTACCTGCTGGCTGCCCGGGTCGGGGCTCCAGTGCTCTTCCAGGGTCAGGCTGCTGGCTGGCAACCACGGCAAGTCAGCCGGCCAGGCTGCCGGAATCGGCCGTACCGTGAGGCGCAAGGGCAGCGAGCTGACCTGCACCTGGTGGCCGGCGCGGGCCGTGCCATTGGCCTGCGCTGCTTCGTCGCTGCTGGCAGCTGCCGTGGCGGTGAACGTCAGTGACGGGATGTCGAGGGTGCCACTTTGCTGGGCATACACCGCATAGCGGGTTTCGATCACGCCATGACGCACGCCGTTGATTTCCTTTTCATACGTGCGCGACTCGCCCAACGGCTCGACCTTGGCGTTCTCCAGTTGCAGGGGGCTGAGGCTGCTGTCGTCGTACAGCGCTACCGAGTGGTAGATGCGCAGGGTCAGCACGGCTTGGGCCTGGACATAGACGTCTTGGCTGTCGAGGGTCGCTTCGATGAATACCTGAGCGTTGTCCTGGCGGTTGGCATCGGCCTGCAGCACTTGCAGTTCGATGGCCTGGCTGTGCGACTGGCCCAGCCGCAGCTCGGGGATGCGCAGGGTACCGCTGCGCCGTGGCAGCAGGGTGATGATCCAGCGGGTGCTGGCGCGGGTTTCGCCGTCCAGGGTGTGCAGGCTGTTCAGCTGTCGCGTGCCGCGCACTTCGAAGTCACCTTCCAGGGCGCGCAGGTCGGGCTTGCCGAACTGGGTGACGTCCTGGCTTTCCAGGGTCAGTTCCAGGCTTTCGCCAGCTTCCAGGCGGGTGCGGTCGACGCTGGCCTGCAGCAGCGGTTCGGCCTGGGCCAGCAGGGCCCACAGCAGGGTGAGGAGAAAGACGCCGAAGCGACTCATCGTGATTTTTCCTGATGCAATTGCTGTTCATACCAGAATTTGCGTCGCAGCAGCTCTGCCGGGTTGTCGGGGATTTCCCGCAGCCATTGCTCCAAGGCTTGGCGCTGTTCGCCGTCGAGGCTGGTCGACACCGGGCGCTGTGGCGGCTGGATGACACTGTCGTCGCCCCCGGCCTGGTTGCCGGGGGCGGCCTGGTTGTTGCTGCTGCTTTCGCCGGGTTGTTCGAGGCTGGCCTGTTGGTCGTCGCCGGGTGTGCCTTGGGCCGGGCTGCTGGCCGAGCTGCTGTTGCCTTCGGTTTCGCTGCCGGGCGTGTCTTGGGCATCGTTGCCGGGCGGTTGTTCCTCGGCCTTGGCTTCACGTTGTTGCAGCAGTTGCTGCACCAGCGCCTGGTTGTCCAGCGCGGCCTGCAGGTCGGGCTGACGCTCCAGGGCTTGCTCGTAGGCATCCAGGGCGGCTTCCAGCTCGCCACTGCGGGCCAGGGCATTGCCTCGATTGTAGTGGGCTGCTGCAGTGTCGCCTTGGGAAAATGCCTCGGCGGCACCGGCATAGTCGCCGGCCTGGTACAGGGCCATGCCGCGCCATTGCGGGTTCTGGAAGTGACGCGCAGCGCTGGCCGGGCGGTTTTGCTCCAGCAGCATCTGGCCTTGCTGGTCGGGACGCAGCCACAGGTCGTTGAGCTCGAAAGCATGGCCAGGCTGCGGCAAGGCCAGCAGCAGCGGCAAGCAGAACAGCCAGCCGCGCCGGCCGGCGCAGGCGGCCAGCAGCAACAACGGAATCAGCAGCCAGTACCCTTGGTCGGCCCAGCTGTCCAGTTGCAGGGTCTGGCCGTCATTGCGCCCGCTCCGCGGGTTGTCGAACAGGCCCAGGCCACGCAGGTCGAGGTCGTCGATGCGGGCGTGCCGGTAGCGCCCGCCCGTGCCGCTGATAAATCCCTTCAGGCTGGCGCTGTCCAGGCGAGGCAAGAGGATGCCGCCCTGGTCGTCTTTAAGGTATTCGCCATTGGCCTGGCGCACCGGGGCGCCTTCGCGGCTGCCGATGCCCAGCATCAGCAGGCTTGGGCCCTGGCGGCCGAGGGCCTGGGTGATGCCCTGGCGCTCGGCGGCGCTGAGCGCCGAGCCTACCAGCAGCAGGCGGCCTTGGCCGAGGCCGCTCTGGGCCAGGAGCGCCAGGCCTTTTTGCACGGCCAGGTCGGCACGCTGGCCGGGTTTTGGCATGATCGACGGGTCGATGGCCTCGAGCAAATTGCGGGTGGTGGCCAGGTCGTCGGACAGCGGCACCAGGGTGTGCGCGGAGCCGGCATACACCACCAGCGCCGTCTGGCTGTCGCGGCGGTGTTCGAGCAGGTCGAGGATCTTGCGCCGGGCCTGTTCCAGGCGGTTGGGCGGGCTGTCCTCGGCGAGCATTTGCGGGGTCAGTTCGAGCAGGATCACCAAGGGGTCGGCCGGGCGCTGACGGCTTTCTTCCAGCCGCTGCCAGCTGGGCCCGAGCAGCGCCAGGATCACCAGTAACCAGGCAAGGCCCAGCGCCACCCACGGCAGTTTGCTGGTGCTGCCGCTGCCGCCACCCAGCAGTACACCGTGGAAGGCTGGCGGCAGAATCATCTGCCAGCGCCCGGCGCGCTTGCGCCGGTGCCACAGCTTGTACAGCAGCCAGCCGAGCACGGGAACCGCCAGCAGCCAGAGCGGGCGCAGCCATTGGGGCCACAAGTCGATCATCGCCGCCTCCTTAAACGCAGGCGCTTCAAGCGCTGGCGCCATTCCGGGTGCGGCTGCAGGAAGCGCGGCTTGCGCAGCAGGCGCTGCAACAGGTTGTCGGGCCACTGCACGGCCACCACCAGCAGCACGCTGAGCAGCAGCGCCAGCGCCAGGGGCCAGGCGTACAGGGCCTGGGCTGTGCGCGCCTGGGTCGGTTGCTGGGCCACTGGCTCCAGTTGGTCGAGGGTATCGCCGATAGCGTCCAGTTCGGCGCCGTCATGGGCGCGGAAGTAGGCACCGTGGGTGATGTCGGCAATTTCCTTTAGCGCGGCTTCGTCCAGGTCCAGGCTCGGGTTGAGGCCGAGCAGGCCTGGGGTGCCACTGGCTTCGGGGTTGGCGCCGATACCGATGGTGTAGATGCGCACGCCTTCCTGGGCCGCCAGGCGGGCGGCTGTCAGCGGGTGAATCTGCCCGCCGTTGTTGGCGCCGTCCGTGATCAGCACCAGCACCCGGCTTTGTGCCGGGCGTTCGCGCAGGCGTTTGACCGCCAGGCCAATGGCGTCGCCGATGGCGGTGTTCTTGCCTGCGATGCCGATCTGCGCCTCGATGAGGAAGGTGCGCACGGTGCGCCGGTCAAAGGTGAGCGGCGCCTGCAGGTAGGCCTGGCTGCCGAACAGGATCAGGCCCACGCGGTCGCCTTCACGGTCTTGCAGGAAGTCGCCCATCAGCGCCTTGACCAGGTCGAGGCGGCTGATGTCCTCGTTCTGCCACTGCATGTCGGGGAAGTCCATCGACCCGGACACGTCCACCGCCACCAGCAGGTCGCGGCCGCTGGCGGCGATCGGCACCGGTTCGCCCAGCCATTGCGGGCGCGCGGCGGCGCACAGCAGCAACAGCCAGATGACGACGAACGGTGCCTGCTGGCGCCAGGTGGGCAGGTTGAGCCGCGCGCGGCGCCCGGCCAGGCCTTCCAGTTCGTTGAGGAAACCCACCTTGAGCACCGGTTCACCACTGTCGGCAGCGGGCAGCAGCAGGCGCGCCAGCCATGGCAGCGGCAACAGGGCGAAGACCCACGGCCAGGCCAGTTCAAACATGCTTGCGGATCCAGATTTCGACGGCTTGGCTGAGCCCGGCGATGGCTTTGTCGTCGAGCTTGCACTCGGGTTTATAGGCGCCTTCTACCAGTACCATCCAGCGGGTCAGGCCGGCGGCCGGGCAGCGGTTATCCAGAAAGGCCAGCCACTCGCGGCCGTTGAGGGTGTGGCTGTTGGCGCCTGGGTAGTGGTTGCGGCACAGGCGCTTGAGCAGGGCGTTGATCTGTTGCAGCCAAGCGCCGGCCGGGGCGCCGTCATACGGGCGTGGCAGGCGGGCCAGCTCGGCCAAGGCCTCCAGGCGCACCGGGTCCAGGGGTTGTTCGGCGCGCACGATGCGGCGTTTGCCCGGGCGCCAGCGGCGCAGCCGCCACAGGCCCCAGCCCAGGAGTGGCAGGACGGCCAGCAGCAGCCACCAACCCGGTGCGGGTGGCCACAGGCTGACCGGTGCCGGGGCGATCAGTGGGTGCAACTGGTCGAGCGGGTTCATGACGCGCTCCGTGGCCGCTGGGCGTTCAGGTACTCGCGCAGTTGTTCGACCATTTCACTTTGCGTGCTCAGTGGCATCAGCACCACCCTCAGCTTTTGCGCCATCAGCTCCCAGCGCTCGATGCGGGCTTCGGCCTGCTGGCGGTAGGCCTGGCGCAGGTTGGCGTCGAGGGTATCGAGCTCCAGCTGGGCACTGCGCTGGGCGAAGCGCAGCAGGCCGGCGGCGGGCAACGCGTGGTCGAGCGGGTCGGATACTGGCAGCAACAGCAGGTCGCAATGCCGTGAGAGCATGGCCAGGTGCTGTTCCACCTGGGCGCTGAGCGAGCGTTCATCGCAGATCACGATGGCCAGGCTGCCGGGGCGCAGCACTTCGCGGGCGCGGCGCAGGGCCAGGCCGAGGCTGTCGGCCCCGGGTATGGCTTCGGTGTGCAGTGACTGGTTGACCTTTGCCAAGCGGTTGAGCAGTTGCAGCAGGCTTTGCTTGCTGCGTCGGGGCTTGATTTCGTGGTGTTCGTTGTCGCCGAACACCAGGCCGCCGATGCGGTCGTTGTGGCCCAGCGCTGCCCAGCCGAACAGCGCCGCAGCCTGGGCTGCCAGCACGGACTTGAACATCAGCCCTGAGCCGAAGAAAAGCCGTTGGCTTTGCTCGACGAGGATGAAGATCGGCCGCTCGCGTTCTTCGTGGAACAGCTTGGTGTGCGGCTCCTGGGTGCGCGCAGTGACACGCCAGTCGATGTTGCGCACATCATCGCCGGCCTGGTAAACGCGCACCTGGTCGAAGTCCACACCGCGCCCACGCAGCTTGGAATGGTGCAGGCCCACGAGTGGGCTGCGCTGGCCGGGCTTGGAAAACAGCTGGATTTCGCGCACGCGGTGGCGCATGTCGATCAGCTCGGCAAGGCCAATGCGGATGCCGTGTTCGGCCAGCTGCGCAGTGGGCATGGGGTCAGGCAACGGCGACGACGTCGAGGATGCGCTGGACCACGCGGTCCTGGTCGATCCCTGCCGCCTCGGCCTCGAAGGAGAGGATGATGCGGTGGCGCAGTACGTCGAACAGCACGGCCTGGATGTCTTCGGGGCTGACGAAGTCGCGCCCGGCCAGCCAGGCATGGGCACGCGCGCAGCGGTCCAGCGAGATGGAACCACGCGGGCTGGCGCCGTAGGCGATCCAGTCGGCCAGCTCGGTGTCGAACTTGGCCGGGGTGCGAGTGGCCATGACCAGCTGCACCAGGTATTCCTCCACGGCGTCGGCCATGTACAGGCCAAGGATTTCCTTGCGCGCGGCGAAGATGGCCTGCTGGCTGACCCGGCGCTCAGGCTTGGTCTCGCCGCCCAGGGCTTCACCCCGGGCCTGCGCCAGGATACGCCGCTCTACGGCGGCGTCGGGGAAGCCGATTTTTACATGCATAAGGAAGCGGTCGAGCTGGGCTTCGGGCAGCGGGTAGGTGCCTTCCTGCTCGATCGGGTTCTGCGTGGCCATGACCAGAAACAGCGGCGACAGGTCATAGGTGCTGCGGCCCACGCTGACCTGGCGCTCGGCCATGGCTTCGAGCAGCGCCGACTGCACCTTGGCCGGTGCGCGGTTGATTTCGTCGGCCAGCACCAGGTTATGGAAGATAGGCCCCTGCTGGAACACGAAGCTGCCGGTTTCCGGGCGGTAAATCTCCGTGCCGGTGATGTCGGCCGGGAGCAGGTCGGGGGTGAACTGGATGCGATGGAACTGCGCTTCGATGCCTTCTGCGAGTTCTTTGATGGCTTTGGTCTTGGCCAGGCCCGGTGCCCCTTCGACCAGCATGTGGCCGTCGGCCAGCAGCACGATCAACAGCCGTTCGACCAGTTTTTCCTGGCCTAGGATCTGGGTAGAAAGAAAAGTGCGCAGCGCGATCAGCGCTTCACGGTGTTCCATCGGCGACGGTTCCTGGTAGGGGGCCTGAGGCGGCGTGAGGCAGCAGCCTTGGCAAGGGGGGATACTTTAATCTATCCGGGGGGGCGACCACCAATGGCGGCGGGTAAATTTATCGTTGCAGACGGGCCTGCGGGCAAAGAAATGTCCCACGCATGGCTGGCCTTTGCCTGATGGTCCGTGACGGCGTGCTGGCGCCTGCTTGTGCTTTTCGGACAAGCAGGAGGCACGATGATGAAAATGAGCAGCGCCAGCACGGCAAACCTTACGCCGGTCACCCTGCGTTTTGGCGTGTTCTTCGATGGCACCGGAAACAACCTGCACAATGCGACGGCGGAGGGTGAGCAGGGTGACAAGGGCGGCAGCTATGGCAACGCCTTGAGCAATGTGGCCCTGTTGCATGCGTTGTATCCGGCTGATGCGGTCTATGCCGACGGGCCGCAGGCGTTCTTGAAGCGCTATGTGGAAGGCGTGGGCACGCTGGCGGGTGAAGCCGACCATGTCTACGCCTCGGCCACCGGGCATGGGCGCACAGGGGCCGAGGCCCGGGTTGCCGAGGCGTTGCAGGGAATGGCCGAGCAACTGCAGGCATGGCGCCAGGCGCATCCGCAGGCGACGCTGGAAGGGGTCGAGTTCGATCTTTTCGGTTTCAGCCGCGGCGCGGCAGCGGTGCGGCATCTGGCCAACCTGCTGCACGAGGGCGCGGGCGGGCTGTTGTCGTTGGCGTGCAAAACCTCGATCAACTTTATCGGCCTGTTCGACACCGTGGCGGCGATCATCGCGCCCTTACAGGGTGACTTCGACCCTGCAGACGGCCGCCACGGTGGCCTGCGCCTGGGCCTGGGTGCGGATATTGCCCGGCACGTGGTGCAGCTGGTGGCCGAGGACGAGCGGCGGCATAACTTCTCCCTGGTGCGCAGTGGCCACGACATCGTGCTGCCGGGCGTGCACTCGAATATTGGGGGTGGTTACCCGGAGACCCTTCTGGAGCAGGTGCTGCTGTGCAAGCCGCAGTCCCAGTGCGTGCCTGCCGGCACGCGTGTCGAGCAGTGCCGCGTACATGCCAAGGTGAGTGCCTTGCTGGCTTCGACGTTTGCCGATATGGGCGAACCCAGGCCGCAAGTGATGACCTGGGAGGAGCCGAGTGCGGGCGGGCGGCGGGACGAGGCGCAAAAGCAGGTCTATGCGGCGGTGTACCGGGAGCGGCACGTGGCGGGGCACTTGTCCCGGGTGTACTTGAGCGTGATGCGGGCGTTGGCGGTGCGCGCTGGCGTGCCGTTTGCCCCGTTGGGGGCGCAGGCAGAGCATCGGCTGCCGGATGAGTTGTCGGGCATCAGCCGCAAATTGCATGCGTTCGCCTTGGGGGAAACTGGCCAGGTGGGGTTGAGCGAGGAAGAACAGCGGCTGCTGCGCGACAGATACGTGCATGCGTCAGCGAACTGGAACGCCCTGAAGGGCTTGCGCAACAGTGTGCTTGATGTGCTGTTCGTCAATCGGCCGGGGGCAGGCGGGCGCGTGGTGCATGCCAACCCGGCGCAATGAATGACTGATCCTGGCCTGGCAATGCTGCACCGGGCCTACAGGGCGCGCGCCAGCTGTTCAGTCGCGCGCCTTCTGGCTGAATACATCTCCTGTGCCAGGGTCAGCAGCACCGTCAGCAGCATGAACACCACCGATGCGATGAAAATCCCGTTGGGCAGGCGCTGATCGAGCATCCAGCCGAATGCCACCGGCCCGATGGCACCGCCGACGTTGAACCCGGTCGACACCAGGCCGAAGGTTTTGCCCTCGGCCCCGGGTGGCGCCGCCGCCTTGACCAGCATGTCCCGTGATGGGGCGATGACCCCGGTGAGCAAGCCGATGGCACCCAGTACGACCACCAATGCCCAGCCCTGCAGCAGCCCCAGCGCCACCAGTGCAGTCAGCGCAGCCGCCAGCGCGAAGGCCAGTGCCGCCACCAGGCCATGGCGCCGGGTACGGTCGGCCAAAGCGCCCCCGCACAGCACGCCGGCTGCGCTGCTCAGCAGGAAAGCGGTGAGCGCGGCGTTGGCCCAGGCCAGTGTCAGGCCTTGGCCCTGGACCAGGGCGGCTACGGAGAACTTCTCGATGGCACTGGTGCTCAGGTTGAGCAGGATGAACAGCACCGTCAGCACGCCGATCATGGGTGTGAACAAGCGTACCCGGCCTGTTGCTGCGGCCGGGCCTGCGCCTTGTGGGTTGGCAGGCCTGGCGACCCGGTACACGCCGCTGCCGGGTATCGATATCAGCAGCAACGCGGCTACCCCGAATACCGCGCCCGCCGCCAGGGCTGCCCGCGTGCCGAACGCTGCGGCGATGCCGAGAAATACGGCTGGGGTAACGGCCGAACCGAGGAAACCGGCAAAGGTATGAATAGAGAACGACCGCCCCAGGCGTGCGGGCTCGATGCCGTTGGCCAGCAGCGCATAGTCGGCCGGGTGGTACACACCATTGGCCAGGCCAGCCATGGCCATCGCCACCAGCAATACCGCATACCCGGGGCTGGCCGCCAGCAGCACGAAGCTGAGGCTGCCCAGCAACAGCCCGGCCTTGAGCACTTTACGTGCACCATAGTGGTCGACGGCATAACCCAGCGGGGCCTGTACCAGCGCGGAGACGATGTTGAACACCGCCAGGGCTACGCCCAGCTCTACGAAGCCCACGCCCAGCAGGCTGGGCAGCACGGGCAGTAGCGCCGGGATCAGCATGATGTGCACGTGGCTGACGAAGTGCACGGCAGCAATTTGGGTCAGCAGCTTGGGGCCAGCGTGGGGCATGTCGATACCTGTTGAACAGCGTGCGCCCCTGGCGCACGGCAAGGTGGTGGAAAGCTCGCTTAGCGGGAGGCGCCGCGCAAACCGGGCAGGCGACCGTTCAGGACAACATGGGCCAGCAGACCAATGACCAGGCCCCAGAAAGCCCCGCCAATGCCCAACAGGCTGATGTTGGCCGCCGCCGCCAGGAAGGTGATCAGTGCTGACTCGCGTGAACGGGCATCGGCCAGGGCGCTGGCCAGGCTGGCGCCGATGGTGCCCAGCAGGGCAAGGCCCGCCAGGGTGGTGATAAAGGTGCCCGGCAGGGCCATGAAGACACTCGCCAGCGTGACCCCGAACACCCCGACGAGGATGTAGCAGACACCGGCAGCGATACCCGCCACCCAACGCTTGTCCGGGTTTTCATGGGCTTCCTTGCCGGTGCAGATGGCCGCGGTGATGGCCGCGATGTTGAACGCGTGTGAACCGAAGGGCGCCATCAGCAACGAGCCCATGCCGGTGACGGCGACAATAGGGTTGGCGCTGGTCTTGAAACCATCGTTGCGCAGCACCAGCATGCCGGGCATGTACTGGCCGGTGAGGGTGATCAGGAACAATGGCAGGGCCACGCTGAGGGCCGCGTTGAGGGAGAAGGTGGGCGCGGTGAAAACCGGTGAGGCAAATTCCAGCCGCAACGTGGTCAGGCCCACTTGCCCCTGCAGCAACAGGTACCCCAGGCCCAGCAGCAGTATCGCGACCACGGCGTAACGGGCGGTGAAGCGTTTGAAGGTCACATACGCTGCAATCAGCAACCCGGCTAGGGTGGGGTCGACCGACAGGCTGGCAAAGGCACCGATGCCGAACTGCAGCAGGATGCCGGCCAGCAGGCCGGCGGCAATGCCGCCGGGCACGACGCGCACCAGCCGCTCGAAGCACCCGCTCAGCCCCAGCACCACGAAGCCGGCGGCCGACAGCAGGTAGGCACCTATGGCCTCGCTGTAGGGCACGCTGGCCAGGGCGGTGACCAGGAACGCGGCGGCTGGCGTGGACCAGGCTGTGATGACCGGCTCGCGGCTGTACCAGGACAATGCCAGGCCGCTGAGGCCGACGCCGATCGACACCGCCCAGACCCACGATGATGTCAGCTCCGGGCTCAGCCCGGCCACTTTGGCCGCCTGGAACACCAGGATGAACGTGCCGCCGTAGTTGACGATCACCGAAACGAGTCCGGCAATCACCGGGTGAAGGATGTCTGTCAGCCTGAGCGGGGTTGCAGAGCTTTGAGCAGGCGCGTCCATGGTTGCCTCTGGTAATGGTCAGATGAGGAGCAGTTTTGTGCGGCGAAGGGGTAATCCGACTGCAGCGTCATTGGCCCGTTCGCAGCCCAAGGCTGTTCCTGAAGAAAAAGGCTGCCCGACAGCGACAGGCTGCCGGGCAGGTTTGGGCATCAGTTGGTCAGCGCCACCAGCAGGTTTTTCAGGTGGTTGCTGCCTTGCGCATCCAGCGGCTGCAGGGGCAGGCGTGGGGCGCCGACATCCTGGCCGAGCATTTTCAGGCCGGCCTTGATGGTGGTCGGCAGGCCACGGCGGGTGATGTACTCCAGCAGCTCGTACTGGCGGTAGAACAGCGCACGGGCTTCAGCCAGATCGCCTTGTTGTACGGCGTCCCACAGCGCCAGGTTGAGTGCCGGGATCAGGTTGGGCGCGGCGGTACACCAGCCCGTGGCGCCGGCCACCAAGGCTTCCAGGGTCAGCGGGTTGCAACCGTTGTAGAACGCCACCTGCCCATCTGTAGCCGTGAACAGGCGGTGCATGCGCTGGATGTCACCGGTGCTTTCCTTGACCATGGTCACATTGGGCACTTCGCCGAGGATACGCAGGATCAGCTCCACCGACAGGTCGGTGCCGCTGGTGCCCGGGTTGTTGTAGAGCATGATCGGAATGTCGATGGCGGCGCCGACCGCCTTGTAGTGGGCGACCACTTCGGCTTCGGTGAGCTTCCAGTAAGAGATGGGCAGCACCATCACTGCCGTAGCACCGCAGGCCTGTGCCAGGCGGGCACGCTGCACGGTGCGGGCGGTGGTCAGGTCGGAGACGCTGACCACGCTGGGTACGCGCCCGGCAATGCGTGCCTGGCTGAAGCGCACCACGGTTTCCCATTCGCTGTCGGACAGGTAAGCCCCTTCGCCGGTGCTGCCCAGCGGCGCGATGGCGTGCACGCCGTCTGCGATCAGGCTATCGATGGACGTGCCCAAGGCATCCAGGTCGAGTGTGCCGTCTGCCGTGAAGGGAGTGATGGTGTAGCCGATAACGCCGCGAATTACAGGTGTAGACATGACCAGGCACCTTTGCCGTTGTTGAGGAAAGAGTACAGCTTCGATCAGCCCAGGCAGTCGCCATGGGCACGCAAGGCACGGCGCGCGTAGTAGCTGAAGGCAGCACCGTGACGTTTAGGGGTGGAAATCCAGTCGTGGGCCTCTTTGCCCAGTGCTTCGGGGATGGGGCGGATGTCACCGGCGCCCATGGCCAGCAGTTGCATCTTTGCTGCGCGCTCGAACAGCAGGGCGAGCACGCAGGCTTCCTCGATCGAACGCCCAGCGATCAGCAGGCCATGATGGGAAAGCAGGATTGCGCGCTTGTCGCCAATCGCGTTCGCGATGATTTCGCCTTCTTCGTTGCCCACCGGTACACCGGGCCATTCCTTGAGGAATGCACAGTCGTCGAACAGGGGGCACAGGTCCATGTGCGAGATGGCCAGCGGAACTTCCAGCATCGACAAGGCGGCGCTGTGCAGCGGGTGGGTGTGGATGATGCAGTTGACGTCGGGGCGGGCGCGGTACAGCCAGCTGTGGAAGCGGTTGGCCGGGTTGGCCATGCCATGGCCTTGCAGCACCGTCAGGTCTTCGTCCACCACCAGCAGGTTGGAAGCGGCGATTTCGTCGAAGCCAAGCCCCAGTTGTTGGGTGTAGTAGGTGCCAGGTTCCTGCGCACGCGCAGTGATCTGCCCGGCCAGGCCAGAGTCGTGGCCGCCGTCGAACAGGATACGGCAGGTGAGGGCGAGCTTTTGTCGCACGGTGTAGGTGTTGTCGGTCAGCGCCGTCAGCATCTGTTGCTGGGCGAGTTTGACAAGCTGGTCCTTGGGGGTGTGCATGGTGGTCGTCATGGGCGGTACCTGCAGGGGGTTGAGACTAGGGATGGCTGATCGGCGTGGAGGCGACGCCAGGACACGGCGTTGATCATAATGACACAAAGTGTCATATGCAAGCGATGTGTCATCCTTGCCTCAGGGGCGTCAACCCATCAGTGCCAGCGCAATCTGTTATGGCGTGCATACGCAACTGGTATTACTTGCCCCGGCTTCACGCTGTTTAGCATCGATCGGGTCTTAACCGTCGACGAGAACAACAACGTGAACCTTGGAACCCTATCCAGTCGAAGTGCCAGATACTGGCCTGAACGTCTGGCGGTGATCGACCGCCACACCCGGCTGACCTTCGCTCAGCTCGAACAGCGGGCCAACCAGCTGGCCTCGGCCTTGCTGGCACAGGGCATCGCCACGGGCGAGCATGTCGCCATCCTGGCGCCCAACCGCGCCGAACTGGTGGAAGCAGAGGTGGCTTTCTACAAGGCCGGCCTGGTCAAGGTACCGGTCAATGCGCGCCTGGCACCGGATGAAGTGATTCAGGTGCTCAACGACGCCTGCAGTGTCGCGCTGATCGCCGATGCGCAACTCGCCCAGGCGTTGCTGGCCCGCAGGCAGGAGGTACCTGCGTTACGCTTGATCGTGACCTTGGGTGAGCGGGGCGGTGACATCACCTATGCCGCACTGCTGGCCCAAGGCAGTAGCCAGCCAATCAGCTGCGACCTGCCTGACGACGCCCTTGCCGTTTTGCATTACACCTCTGGCAGCTCTGGTGTGCTCAAGGCTGCGATGCTCAGCGTGGGCAACCGCAAGGCGCTTATCCGCAAGAGCCTCGCCAGCCCTACCCGTCGCGCCGCCCCGGGCGATGTCATGGCTCACGTCGGGCCTATCACCCATGCCAGCGGCATGCAGCTGATGCCACTGCTGGCGGTCGGTGCGTGCAACCTGCTGCTGGAGCGCTACGACGACCAGCTGTTGCTCGAGACCATCCAGCGCGAAGGCGTAACCCGCTTGTTCCTGGTACCTGCCATGATCAATCGCCTGGTCAACTTCCCCGATGTCGAGCGCTACGACCTGAGCAGCTTGCGCCTAGTGATGTACGGTGCCGCGCCGATGGCACCAGCGCTGGTGAAGCGGGCTATCGAGGTATTCGGGCCGATCCTGGCCCAGGGTTACGGTGCTGGCGAGACCTGCTCGCTGGTAACCGTCCTGACCGAACAGGACCATTTGTGCGAGGGCGGCGACTACCGGCGCCTGGCCTCATGCGGGCGTTGCTACTTCGAGACCGACCTGCGCGTGGTGAACGACCACTTCCAGGACGTCCAGCCGGGAGAGGTGGGCGAAATCGTAGTCAAGGGCCCGGACATCATGCAGGGCTACTGGCGCGCACCCCACCTCACCGCCGAGGTGATGCGCGACGGCTACTACCTGACTGGCGACCTGGCCACGGTGGATGAGCAGGGGTATGTGTTCATCGTCGACCGCAAGAAAGAAATGATCATTTCCGGTGGTTTCAACATTTACCCCAGCGAGGTCGAGCAGGTGCTCTACAGCATGCCGCAGGTGTTCGAGGCGGCGGTGGTGGGGGTGCCTGACGAGCAGTGGGGCGAAGCGGTGCGGGCGGTGATCGTGCTCAAGCCGGGGATGGCGCTGCAGGAGCAGGACGTCATCGAACATTGTGCCCAGGCCCTGGCCGGTTTCAAGAAACCACGCGCCGTGGATTTCGTCAGCGAGCTGCCGAAAAACCCCAACGGCAAGGTGGTGCGCCGGTTGATCCGTGACGCCTACTGGCAAAACAGCGAACGCCGTATCTGACACGAGGAACGACCATGTATCAGCCAAGCGAAAAGGCCCAGCAGATCATCGAGGCCATCAGTGGCTTCGTGCGCAACGAAATCCTGCCCCTGGAACAGCAAGCCGGTCTCAGTTGGGCAGAGCCGCACCCGCGGGCGGTGCTGCAGCAGGTATGGCAGCGCTCGTGCGAGCAGGGCTTCTACAACATCATGCTGCCCGAGGCGATAGGTGGCGCCGGGTTGAGCGTGTCAGACCTGTGTGCGGTCAAGGAAGCCACGGTGCTCACCGGCTCGATGCTGGCGCCGCACATTCTCGGTGAGCTTTCCGGACCGCCCCGTATCGGCCATCTGTTCAAGGTGGCGAGCCCGACCCAGATCGAGGCGTTCCTGCAGCCGGTGTGCCGTGCCGAAAAGGCCGTGTGCTTCGCCCTGACTGAAAGCGAAGCCGGCTCTGATGCAACGGCGATCAAGACCTCCGCACGGCGGGAAGGTGAACACTATGTGCTCAATGGCGCCAAGCGCTACATTTCAGGGGCGCCCTATGCCGACATCGCCGTGCTGCTTGCGGTGACGGATCCCGGGCGCGGTGCCCAGGGGATTTCGGCGTTCTTCGTCGACCTGAGCGCACCGGGGGTAAGGGTTGAAAGCGATTATTCGGTCATGTCCGGCGGTGGTGCGCATGGCGACATCATCCTTGAGGACGTACGGGTGCCGGCGGCCAACCGCATCGGTGAGCAGGGGCAGGGTTTCAAGCTGGCGATGGGGCGCATCACCCTCAACCGCCTGCTGCATTGCCCCACCTTGCTGGGGCTGGCCGGCCTGGCACTGAACCTCTCGATCGACTATGCCCGCACGCGCAAGCAGTTCGGCCAGCCTATCGCCATGTTCCAGTCGATCAACCACATGATCGCCGACATGGCCACCGAGCTGCACGCTGCACGCAGCATGGTCTACGCCACGGCAGCGGTGAATGACGCCGGCGGCAATATCCGCACCCAGGCCCCGATGTGCAAGCTGTTCGTTTCGGAGACGGCCTTCCGCATCGCCGATCGCGCCGTGCAGATACACGGCGGTGCCGGGCTGCTGCGTGGCAACCCGGTGGAGTGGATATTCCGTGCGACACGTATGATGCGCATTCTCACGGGAACCAGCGAGATCCAGCGCAACACCATCGCCAAGGGCGTGCTCATGCCTGAGCAATGACGCGGTATGCCCGGCCCGTGGCGGCCGGGCTCTCCAGACAATAACAAGAACGAGAGATCATCATGACTCATACTGACACCCCCGCACGTGCAGGCACGGCCTGGATGATTGCGGTACTGCTGGCGCTGTTGATGCTGGTGAACTTCCTGGACAAGGTGGTCATCGGCCTGGTGGCGGTGCCGATGTCCAGGGAACTGGGCTTGTCCCCTGCCGAGTTCGGCCTGGTAGGGGGCGCACTGCACTGGTTCTTCGCCATCTCGGCGGTGATAGGCGGCTTCATGGCCAATCGCCGGCCAACCCGCACCCTGCTGCTGGGGATGGGCGCGTTCTGGGCGCTTATCCAGTTGCCCATGTTGTTCGTCAGCTCGCTGTGGGCGATCGTCGCCTGCCGGGTGCTGCTGGGTATTGGCGAGGGACCGGCCTCACCGGTGGCTACACATGCCTTGTACAAGTGGTTCCCCAACGACCGTCGCAACCTTCCCGTGGCGCTGTTGCATACCGGCAGTGCGCTGGGGCTGTTGGTAGCGGGTGCCATGATCCCATGGATCAGTGTGCACTACGGCTGGCGCATGAACTTCATCGTGCTGGCGGTGATCGGCGCGGTGTGGTGTGTGCTGTGGTGGTGGCTGGGCAGCGAGGGCAACCTCGACCGCATTCGCCCGGGCCAGCGTGAAGAAGGGCAGGTCCCTGTTCCCTATCGTCGGCTGCTCGGTGACCGCACGGTACTGGGCAACTACTTGTGCCACTTCGCCGCCAACTGGTCCCTGGCGTTGACCTTGACCTGGGTACCGAGCTACCTGGAAACCGGGCTGGGGATTGACCCGATCATGACCGGCCAGGTGTTCGTTCTGTTCGTGGTGGTTACCACGCCGTTGAGCCTGTTCATGGCCTGGCTGTCACAGCGAATGATGCGTGCCGGGGTTGCCACACGCTGGTCGCGCGGTGCGTTCGTTTCCGTGTGCCTGATCGCCAGCGGGCTGCTGTCGGCGGCATTGTTTCTGCCGGGGCTGAGCAACGTCGAGCGGATCGTCAGCCTCACCTTCAGCGGCGGGCTGGCGCTGGTGATGTACTCCGTGGGGCCTGCCATGCTGGCGGAGTTCACGCCCAGCGGGCAGCGCGGCGGCATTCTGGCGATCGGCAACGGTATCGCCTCGTTGGCCGGGCTGTCGGCACCGGTGGTCACCGGTTTGCTGGTGCAGGGCGCCGGGGCCGGGCACACGGCAGGGTTTGGCCAGGGTTTTCTGGTGTGCGGCGCGGTGCTGGTGATTGCCGGGCTGATCGGGCTGGCCTGGATGGACCCGCAGAAAACCCGGCAACGTCTGGTGCAGGTTGGCACGGCTGCGCCAGCCCAGGCGTGATGTTCACAGCGCTCAGAGGCTCTGCTCCGCCAGGGCCTCGCGCTCGATCAAGGTGCCTTTCCAGCGCTCGCTGCGCACCGCATCCACCAGCAGTGCGCGCACCAGGTCGCGCATGCAGGCGGCGGCGAACGACAGCGGCTTGTGCTGCGAGTGGGCCAAGGCGATGGTGCGGGTGATGCGCGGCTCCACTATCAGCCGCGCGCTGGCAGGCGCGGCCAGATCCAGCAGCGGCGGCCAGTTGCTGATGGTGGCCGCCAGGCCAGCACGGACCAGGCTGGTGATACCGGGGGCAGACTGCTGTTCGTAGCTGGAGTCCAGTGTCACACCGGTTTCCATGGCAGCCTGCTCGATGCGCCTGCGCAAGTGCAGGCTACGGGGTGGCATTACCAGGCGGCTCGCTGCGGCCTCAGCCAAGGTGATGGGCGACTCGTCAGGGCCGTGCCCAGGCAGGCCGACCCAGTACAGGTCTTCGGAAAACACGGGCTCGGCGACCACATGGACAAGCTCTTCGGCGTTGGGCACCACGCCGAAATCCACCTTGCCCAGCTCGATCGCCTGGCCACCTTCGCGGCTCAGGCCATCCCATACGGTGAGCTTGATCCCCGGGAAGCGTGCCTGGGCCTGGGTAATGATGGCCGGCAACAACAGTGCCGAGGCAGTGGCGGGAATCGAGATGGCCACGTGCCCCTTGGGGTTGCCGCGGCTGGATTTCAGCTCGTCCTTCACCGAATCGAGCTGCTGCACGACCGATCGTGCCACTTCGTACAACTGCCGCCCGGCATCGGTCAGTTCGATACCGTCATGCTGGCGCGCCAGCAGTTGCATTTCCAGTTCGCTCTCCAGCAGGCCTATCTGTCGGCTCAAGGCCGGTTGGGCGATGAACGCCTGGCGTGCGGCATTGGAAAAACTGCCGGCTTCGACAATGGCGATCAAATAACGCAGCTGTTTCAAAGTCATCGTGATTCTCAGGCTATGCCGAAGTGATATGGCAACCATCGGGAGACGCTATTTGTTTCAGCCCCGGTGGCCTACTTAGTATCGGTAAGC
Organism: Pseudomonas sp. GW823-FHT05G12; assembly: GCF_058795575.1. NCBI lineage: Bacteria > Pseudomonadati > Pseudomonadota > Gammaproteobacteria > Pseudomonadales > Pseudomonadaceae > Pseudomonas > Pseudomonas sp. GW823-FHT05G12. The sequence goes on along the minus strand of NZ_CM179501.1, from coordinate 4,278,989 downwards.
AGCAAAACGAGGATAACAGAAACGTTCGAATAATTACCCAAGCCCTTGCCTGCAGGCCTTTGCGCCGTACTTAAGCATTAACTCGCAATTCACTCTCTAATAAACACAATAAGAGGTTAAGAGTGATGGCATCTCGTATTTCCGGTCGCTCGGGACCGTGGTCGGTACTTGCCTCATCAGTACTTTTTTCTGCATCTGCCGGTGCCGCTCAGTTTCACTGGGGTGAACTTGAGGGGCAATTCGACTCGGCGCTTTCCTTTGGTACCAGCATTGCGACTGTCAACCCTGACCCGGCCCTGCACAACAGCGCCAACAGCGATGACGGCCGCCTGAACTTTGCCTCCGGCGATGTGTTTTCAGCGGTGTTCAAAGGCACCCATGACCTGGAGCTCAAGCACGACAACCTGGGGGTGTTCCTTCGCGGTACCTACTGGTACGACACGGCCCTGCGTGATCACGATCAGCGCTTCAAGCAGGTCGAGGACAACAACCGCAAGCGCTCAGCCAAGACCGCAGGCAGCCAGCTGCTCGATGCCTTCGGTTACTACCTTTACGACATCGACGGCCAACCGGGTTCGCTCAGGCTGGGCAAGCAGGTGGTCAACTGGGGTGAGAGCACCTTCATCCAGGGCGGACTGAACGTCATCAACCCCTTCAACCTGGCGGCCTTGCGCCGCCCCGGCTCGGAAGTGAAGGACGCGCTGGTGCCGGTGAACCTGTTCTACTTCACCCAGAACCTCACCGAAGCGCTGTCGGTCGACGGTTTCTATCAGCTGGACTGGGAACAGACCCAGCTCGACAACTGTGGCACGTTCTTTTCGAACAACGACTTTTTGCCCGATGGGTGCGATGGCCTCGACGTGGGCGCCAAATTGCTCGGCAACCCCACAGCCGTGGCGGGGCTTGCGCCGTTCGGTGTGAACCTCACCAGCGAAGGCGTGCGCATACCTCGCGGCAGCGACCAGGATGCCCGCAACAGCGGGCAGTGGGGCGTTTCGCTGCGCTGGTACGTGGCGGCGCTGGACACCGAGTTTGGTGCTTACGCGGCGAACTACCACAGCCGCACGCCTTACCTGGGTACGGTCAGCAGCCCGTATTTCGACAACCGCCGTTTCGCCCCGCAGTTGTGCGCCAACCTCGCTATCGGGCTTGCAGACTGTGCCGCTTTTCTGGGTTCCAGCGCAGGCCAGTCGCTGGTCGGCGCGCTACGCCTGGGTACCTCGCAGTACCGGATGCAATACCCCGAGGACATTCGCCTCTACGGCCTTTCGTTCTCCACCACCCTGCGCACCGGCACGGCGCTGCAGGGGGAGCTGAGCTACCGGCCGAACATGCCCATGCAGCTCAACGGTACCGACATCATCCAGTCGCTGTTGAACGTCGATGGCCGCTCGCCATTGCTGGGTGACGGCCTGCGGCCAGACAGCGCCAGTACGTTGTTCGACGGCTACCGCCGTAAAGAGATGACCCAGTTGCAGGTAACCGCTGTTCACGCTTTCAGCCAGGTGATGGGGGCCAACCAGTTGCTGTTGATAGGCGAGGCGGGCGCCACCTACGTCGGCGGTCTGGAGGGCGCCTATGGCCCCCGTTACGGGCGCTCGGGCACGTTCAACAGCGGCGAACTGGCGGACAACAGCGTGTGCGTGGCCATTTCCAAAACCCCTGAGCATTGCAACGACGAAGGCTTCATGACCCCGTTTTCCTGGGGCTACCGGCTGCGCGCCACCTGGGCCTACCCCAACGTGATTGCCGGCTTCGACCTGCGGCCGAACCTGTCCTGGGCACATGACGTGCACGGCACCGGCCCGGTGGAGGGGTCGGCGTTCAGCGAAGGCTCCAGGGCCATCAGTGTCGGGTTGGATGCGACGCTCGCCAGCACCTACAGCCTGAGTGTGTCGTACACCGACTTTATCGACGGCGACTATGGCACCCGCGGCGACCGGGACTTCATCTCGCTGAGCCTGGGCGTCACTTTCTGAGGGCATGACAATGAAAATGCGCATGGTGATGATCGGTCTGTTCTGGGTCAGCGGCGCGCTGGCGGCAGCCGGCCTGCCCGACAACCTGACCCCGGTGGGGGCCGAGCGTGCTGCCAGCCCCGACGGGCGCATCCCGGCCTGGCAAGGTGGGTTGAGCGCGGCCCAGCAACGCCTGGGCGACAACGGCACGCCGCTGGACCCGTTTGCCGATGAGCAGGCTCTGTACCGGATCACGGCCGCCAACTACCGGCAGTACCGAGGTCAGCTTACCGACGGCCAGGTGGCCTTGCTCAAACGCTTCCCAGCCAGCCTGAGCTTGCCGGTGTATCCCACCCACCGCAGTGTTGCGGTTCCCGACGCGGTCGCGGCATCGGCGGCACGCAACGCCGAGCAGGCGCAGCTGGATGACCAGGGCAACGGTTTGCGAGGTTTCACGGGTGTCATCGCCTTTCCGCGGCCAACCAACGGCCTGGAGGTGATCTGGAACCACCTGACCCGGCATCGCAACGTGAGTTACAGCCTGAGCTCCGACAGCGTCACGCCGCTGAAGAATGGCCGCTTCGTGCTGATGAGCGCGCGTCAGGAAGTGGCCCGGCCCGAAGGTTTGGCCCGCCTGGGGGAGGGCAATGTACTTTATTACTTCACCTACCGCATGACGGCGCCCTCGCGGCTTGCCGGTGATGCGATGGTGGTGCACGAGACACTGGACCAGGTCGCCGAGCCGCGCTTGTCCTGGGTGTACAGTGCCAGCCAGCGGCGGGTACGGCGGGCGCCGAACATCGCCTATGACACCACCGGCCCAGGCACCGCCGGCCTGCGGACCGCCGACAGCCGCGACATGTTCAATGGCGCGCCGGACCGGTACGACTGGAAGCTGCTGGGCAAGCAGACACTGCACGTGCCCTACAACAGTTACCGCTTGGCATCGCCCGAGCTGCGCTATGCCGACCTGATCAAGCCAGGCCACATCGACCCGGCACCGACCCGCTACGAACTGCACCGGGTATGGGTCGTGGAGGCGACGTTGAAGCCCGGGGCGCAGCATATCTACGCCAAGCGCCGGTTCTACCTGGATGAAGACACCTGGGCCATTCTCGAAACAGACAGCTACGACGCGCGTGGCGAGCTGTGGCGCACCTCACAGGCCCATGGTTTCTTTCACCCCGGCGGCCAGGTGGCAGTCAACGCCATGGAGGTCACCTACGACCTCAAGAGCGGACGCTACCATGCATCGGGCTTGATCAACGAGCAGCGTCGGCCCTTTGCTTTCAATGTGCGCACCAGCCTTTCGTACTTCTCGCCCGGCGCCCTGCGCAGCTTTGGTGTGCGCTGATGGGCGTGCCTGAACCACGGCCTGACTGGTCGCGGCGGCTGTTGGGGCAGGGTGAAGCGCCTGATCCGCGCTTCACGCTGGCCAACGAACGTACCTTCCTGGCCTGGGTCCGGACCGCGCTGGCGCTGCTGGGTGGCGCAATCGCCATCGAAACCTTCGCCGGCCACGTCCTCGAGACACCCCTGCGGCTGTGGCTGGTCGCTGGCCTGATGCTGCTGAGTGCATTGCTGAGCGCTGGCGCCTGCCTGCGCTGGCTGCGGGTAGAGCGGGCATTGCGTCAGCGACGTCCGTTGCCGTTGCCGGCACTGGTGCCCTTGTTGGCGCTGGGCTGCCTGGTCGCCGTACTGCTGGCAGGTCTGGTCCTGTGGCCACGCTGGCATGGGTGATCCGGGCCTGCAGGCAGAACGCACCGAGTTGGCCTGGCGGCGCACTGTGCTGGCGCTGGTGGTGGTGGCGGGGTTGGCCTGTCGTCAGGGCGATGTGTACGTGCTGACATTGGCGGGCGTGGCCGCGCTGGCGCTGCTGACTCGCCAGGGACGGCGTTACGAGCGGGGCCTGGCGATGTTGCAGGCCGAGCGCGGTCAGCCTGCGCCCTGGGGAGTGCTGGCACTGGGCAGCGTGGTGTGGCTGATGGCACTGGCAGGCTTGTGCCGGTTGGCGAAGGGCGGCTGAGCACAGTGCCGGCGCCGCCCGCTGCCGCTCAGGGCGTGACGATATTGAAGCGCGAATCAGCCTCTTCCAGCCCCCCCATGAATTGCAGGAACTTCACCCGCTCGCCTTTGATTTCGATTGCCCCTGCTGTGGCTTCCTTGAGAAAGCCTGTCTGCTTCAAGGCAATGCTGTCCAGTGTCTGTTTGCGCATGATGACCTCTACATCGGCCTTGGCGTGGCGCGCCAGGTCGCGGTGGGTGAGGACGCCGTTGCGCAGGGTGAGGGCGTAGTCTTCGTCCAGGTCGGAAAACCGCCAGTTGATGGTCAGGTCGCTATCGGCAGCCTTGTAGGCATTCACCCGCACGCCCAGGTAGTCGAAAAACAGGCTGGGTGTCAGGGCCCGCACCATGTCATCGGCATTGCCGCCACTACCCGCACCGGCGGCCACGCCTGAGCGCAATTCCTGCGCGCCACTGAGGTAGGCATTGCGCCAGGTGGTGTTCTCACTCTGGTAACCCAGCTGCTCGAGCGCGTCGGCCTGCAATTCGCGGGCCTCGGTGTTGTCCGGCTCGGCGAATACCAGATGGTTGACCAATTGCGCCACCCAGCGATAGTCGCCCTCGGCGAAGGCCTGGCGGGCCTGGGTCAGCACCTGATCGGCACCTCCCATGGCCGCCACGTAACGCTTGCCGGCCGCTTGCGGTGGCAATGGGTCGAGGTTGGCCGGGTTGCCGTCGTAGAACCCCATGTAGCGTTGATAGACGGCCCTGACGTTATGGCTGAGCGAACCGTAGTAGTCGCGGCTGTACCATTTGCTTGCCAGGCGCGGCGGCAGATTGGCCAGGGTCTGGGCAATTTCCATGGGTGTCTGGCCTTGATTGATCAGGCGCAAGGTCTGGCTGTCGAGGAAGGCGTACATATCACGCTGGTCAGCCAGGTAGTCGCGGATGGCCGCTTTGCCCCAAGTGGGCCAGTGATGCTGGGCGAACACCACCTCGGCCTGGTCGCCATAGCGCACCAGCGACTGGTCCAGGTAATGGGCCCACACTTTCGGATCGCGCACCAGTGCCCCGCGCAGCGTCAGGACGTTGTGCTGCACGTGGGTGGCGTTCTCGGCCATGCACAGTGCCTTGAACGCCGGGAAATAGATGTTCATTTCCGCCGGCGCCTCGGTGCCCGGGGTCAGTTGGAACTCCACCTCCACGCCGCTCAGGGTCATGCGTTGCAGCGGTTGGCTGATTTCGAGCGTCGGCGCGATGAGGCTGATGGTGGCATTGGCCGGGACGCCCTTGCCCAGTCCGGCATCCACCTGGCCTCGCGGCCCGCGAGGCAGGGGGGAGCCGTACATGTACTGGGCGCGGCGCTTCATGGCCGGACCGGCCAGCACGTTCTCACCGATGGCATGTTCGAAGAACCCCTCGGGCGCGATGACCTGGACTTTGCCAGCCTTGACGTCCGCCTCGTTGATCACCCCGCGCACGCCGCCGAAATGGTCGACGTGCGGGTGGGTGTAGATCACCGTGGTCACCGGCTTGCGCGGACGGTGCTTGAAGTACAGTTCGAGGCCCGCTTTGGCGGTCTCCACGGCAAGCAGCGGGTCGATCACGATCAGCCCGTCCTGCCCCTCGACGATGGTCATGTTGGCCAGGTCCAGGCCGCGAAGCTGGTAGATGCCCTCGGTGACCTTGAACAGCCCGGCGATGTTGTTCAACTGAGCGAGTCGCCACAAGCTCGGGTTTACCGTGGCAGGGGACTGCGCCGGCGCCAGAAAAGCATACTGGGCCAGGTTCCACACGGTCTTGCCATCGGCCGTCGCGACTGGCCCGTCGAACCGCTCGACCAGCCCACGCCGGGCTGTTTCGTAATCGACGCGATCCTCGAAGGGCAACCGTTGCAGCCACTGCTGGTTGCTGGCCTGAGTGGCCGGGGTGGCATCCTTGGCCGCTGTTGCGGCCAGGCTCGGAAGGGGGGCCAGCAGGGCAAGCGCCAGCATCGACAGTGAAAAACGCATGGGATGTCCTTGTTGTTCTTGGGGCAGAACACTCTAGGGGAGGGGCTTGCACACCAGCCAATACCAGAGCGGCATGGCCGCTATCGCGTTTCCTGATGGCTTCAGGCCGGGGGCAGCGTGAGGATCTGTTCGACCAGCCAGGCCAGGGCGGGGTCGTGCTGACGGTGGCTCAGGTGCACCAGTTCCAGTTCGAAAGGCTCCAGGGCAAAAGGCAGTTCGTGCACCGCCAAAGGCAGCAGGTGCGCAAACTGTTGGGCCAGTTGCCGCGGCAGCACCACACACATGTCGGTGGCTGCGGCCAGATGGGCGGCCTGCAGGTAGTTGGGCGTGGTATAGGCGATTTGCCGGGTCAGGCCTTGCTCGGCCAGCCACTGGTCGACCATGCCCCGGGTCTGGCCGCCGTGCACCCAGATGTGCCGCAAGCCCAGGAATGCGTCGAGGTCCAGTGCCTGGCCTGGCGCCAGGTGCGGGTGCTGTTTGCGCAGCGCTATCTGCAGGGTTTCACGGCGCCAGGGGTGGCGGGTGAAGCGCGCCGGCACCTCGTCGAAACGGCCCAGTACCAGGTCGAGGTCGCCCCGGTCCAGCGCCTCGGCCGGCAGGTTGGGGGCCAGGTGCACCACGTCGATGCGCACGTTGGGGGCCAGTAGCTCCAGCCGCGCCAGGAGTGGCGGCATGCACAGCTGTTCGACGAAATCGGTGAGGGCAATGCGCAACTGGCGATGGCTGCGCTGAGGCTCGAAGCCATCGCCGGTGCCCAGCGTCTGCTCGATCTGCTGTAACGCCGCACGTATCGGCCCCTCCAGTGCCAAGGCCCGTGGCGTCGGGCGCATGCGCCGGCCCACGCGGACCAGCAGCGGGTCGCCCAGCTGGTCACGCAGGCGCGCCAGGGCATTGCTCACGGTCGGCTGGGTCAGGGCCAGACGCTCGGCTGCCCGGGATACGTTCTGTTCACGCAGCAACATGTCGAAGACGCGCAGCAGGTTCAGGTCGAAGTTCGAAATATTCATGCTGAAAATATATGGCATACGAAATGGAAATTTCAAAAATACCTTCGGCCTGCTTAGGGTGATCACAGTCCTCATACCTACAAGAAAGCAGGAGCGTTGCGCGTGAATACTCCCTTCCCGATCAATCAGGTGGCTGTGATAGGTGCAGGCACCATGGGCCGCGGCATCGTCATCAGCCTGGCCAACGCCGGGCTGTCGGTGCTGTGGCTGGACTGCAACGCGGCAGCGCTCGAAGCCGGGCTGGGCATGGTCAGCCAAGCCTGGGCCCAGCAGGTGGACAAGCAGCGCATCACCCAGGCCCAGGCCGACGCCTGCCTGGCGCGTGTGCAGGTAGTGGACGGCTATCCGGCGTTGGCGGAGGCCGACCTGGTGATTGAAGCGGTGTATGAAAACCTGGCGCTCAAGCAGGAAATCTTCCGTGCACTGGATGCACACCTCAAGCCAGATGCGATCCTGGCCAGCAACACCTCGGCGCTGGACATCGACGCGATTGCCGCTGTCACCCAGCGGCCGTCCCAGGTCCTGGGGCTGCATTTCTTCAGCCCCGCGCATGTCATGAAGCTGCTCGAAATCGTGCGTGGGACGCACACCGATCAGAAGGTGCTCGACGCCGCCTGTGCGCTGGGCGAGCGCATGGGCAAGGTGGCGATCGTGGCAGGCAACTGCCCAGGGTTCATTGGCAATCGCATGTTGCGCAACTATGTGGGCGAAGCGCGCAAGTTGCTGCTTGAAGGGGCGTTGCCTCACCAGGTGGATGCGGTGCTGCAGCAGTTCGGCTTCGCCATGGGGCCGTTCCGCATGTACGACGTGGTGGGCATCGACCTGGAGTGGCGCGCCCGGCAGTTGGCCGGGCAAGGCATGCATGACCCGCTGGTGCAGGTCGATAACGCGCTGTGCGAGCTCGGTCGTCTCGGGCAGAAGACCGGGCAAGGCTATTACCGCTATGCGCCCGGCAGCCGACAGGCCGAGCATGATCCGCAGGTCGACGCCCTGGTGCTGCAGGTGTCCCAGCAGCTTGGATACCGACGCCGGGGCATCAGTGCCGAGGAAATCCTCGAGCGCTGCCTGCTGGCACTGGTCAACGAAGGGGCGAAGGTTCTCCAGGAAGGTATCGCCGCCAGCAGCGGCGACATCGACCAAGTCTGGCTCCACGGCTATGGCTTCCCGGCTGCCACTGGCGGGCCCATGCGCTGGGCTGACGAACAGGGCGCGCCGTTTATCCTGGCCCGGCTGGAATATCTGCAGGGCGTGCTTGGCGAGCATTGGCGCCCGGCTGGGCTGCTCTACTCACTTGTGGCCGGTGGCAAGCGTTTCGAACCGCGTGGGGAGGTTCAGGCATGAACTACCAGGCGCCCCTTCGCGACATGCGTTTCGTGCTGCATGAACTGTTCGACCTGAGCGGACATTGCCAGCAACTAGGTATCGAACTGGACCGCGACACCCTCGACGGCATCCTTGAGGAGGCCGCACGTTTCACTGGCCAGATCATCGCACCGCTCAATCGCAACAGTGACGAACAGGGCTGTCAGTGGGTGGGCGGTGAGGTCACCACCCCGGACGGCATGCGGGACGCCTATCGGCAATACGTCGAACATGGCTGGGCCAGCATGACCGGGCCGCAGGCCTATGGTGGGCAGGGGCTGCCGCAGATGGCATCGGCCAGCTTCCATGAAATGCTGATGGCGGCGTCGTTGTCGTTCCGCATCTACTCCGGCCTGACCGAGGGCGCGGTCCTGGCGTTGCATCGCCATGGCAGCGAGCCACTCAAGCAGGCCTACCTGGGCCGGATGGTCAGTGGCGAGTGGGCCGGCACCATGTGCCTGACCGAGCCGCAGGCCGGCACCGACCTGGCTTTGCTGCGCACCCGCGCCCAGCCGGAAGCGGACGGCAGCTACCGCATTACCGGCAGCAAGATATTCATCAGTGGTGGCGAGCAGGACCTGACCGACAACATCGTTCACCTGGTACTCGCGCGCCTGCCTGATGCGCCGGCCGGTGTCAGGGGCATCAGCCTGTTCCTGGTGCCCAAGCTGCTGCCCGGTGGCGAGCGCAATGCGCTGGGCTGCGGGGCGCTGGAGCACAAGATGGGCATCAAGGGGGCCTCGACCTGCGTGATGAACTTCGACGGTGCCCAAGGCTGGCTGGTGGGGGAGGCCAACCAGGGCCTGGCCTGCATGTTCACCATGATGAACGATGCCCGCTTCCAGGTCGGCCTGCAGGGGCTTGGTATTGCCGAGGCCGCTTTTCAGGGAGGGCTGGCCTATGCCCGGGAGCGTCTGCAGTCGCGCTCGCTTGCCGGGCCGGTGGCTGCGGAAAAACCTGCCGATCCGATTATCGTCCATCCAGACGTGCGCCGCATGCTGCTGACCCAGAAGACCCTTACCGAAGGCTGTCGCATGCTGGGCATCTACACCGCTCGGCAACTGGATCTGGAGCACGGTGCGATAAGTGCACCGGCGCGCCAGGCGGCAGCTCGGCGGGCGGCGTTGCTGATCCCTATCGTCAAGGCGTTCTTCACCGACGTCGGTCAGGAAGTCGCCAGTCTTGGGGTGCAGGTGTATGGCGGTCACGGCTACATCCGCGAGTGGGGCATGGAGCAGTTGATGCGCGATAGCCGCATCACCCAGCTTTATGAAGGCACCAACGGCATACAGGCCCTTGACCTGATACGCCGCAAGGTCCTGGGGGACGGCGGGGCCGAGCTCAATCTGCTGATCGACGAAATGGCGCTGCACGTCAGGGCTGCCAATGCGCTCGGCGGCCTGCAGGCCATGGCGACGGCCGTGGGGCAACGTTTGGAGGAGTGGCGCGCCTTGTCCGCCCACGTGGTCGAGGCCTGTGAACGTGACCCTCAGGAGTCAGGGGCAGTGTCGGTTGATTTCCTTGCCTACTCGGCCTACGTGCTGTTGGCGGCGATGTGGTTGCAAGCGGCTGTGCGCGCTCAGGCAACGCTTGCCGCCGGCAGCGCGGAAACAGCCTTCTACAGGGCCAAGCTTGACGCCGCAACGTTCTACTGGCGGCGGATCCTGCCCCGCGCCACTGCTCACCGCGAGGCCCTGCTGGGTGGCGCGGATTGCCTGATGGCGCTACCGGCGAGCGATTTCGCGTTCTAGCGCACGGCAAACCACACGAACAAGGAGAGTGCGATGCAGCCTTTCAGCTTTGCCACCACTGCGCAGATCCTCTGCGAACCCGGCGCGGTGCAGCGCCTTGCAGGTCTGTGCCGTGAGCGCGGTGCCAAGCGTGTATTGATCGTCAGTGACCCGGGTATCGCCCGCCTTGGCATGCTCGATGACCTGCTGCCGGGGTTCACGGCAGCCAAGGTCGGTGTGGCGATCTTCAGTGAGGTTACGGCCGACCCCAGCGAGGCATGCGTGCTGGCGGCCGCCCAGCGCGCCCGGCATATCGGCGCCGATCTGGTGGTGGGGTTCGGCGGCGGCAGCTCGATGGATGTGGCCAAGCTGGTTGCGCTGCTGGCCCACCGCGACTGTTCGCAGCCCATCGCCGAGCTGTACGGCATCGACAGGGCCAAGGGCCGCCGGCTGCCGTTGATCCAGGTGCCCACCACGGCAGGTACCGGTTCGGAGGTGACGCCGATCGCCATCGTCACCACCGGTGCCACCACCAAGATGGGCATTGTTTCGCCGCTGCTGTTGCCAGACCTGGCAGTGCTCGACGCCGTCTGCACCCTCGGCCTGCCATCGGCGGTGACTGCTGCTACCGGTATCGACGCCATGGTGCATGCCATCGAAGCCTATACCAGCCGCCTCAAACGTAACCCGCTATCCAGCCTGCTGGCCCGTGAGGCGCTGCGGCTGCTGGCGGATAACCTTGACCAGGCTGTGCACAATGGCGGCAACCTGCAGGCCCGCCAGGCCATGCTGCTGGGGGCTTGCCTGGCCGGCCAGGCCTTTGCCAATGCACCGGTGGCGGCGGTGCATGCCCTGGCCTATCCGCTGGGTGGGCACTTTCATGTTCCCCATGGCCTGGCCAACGCGCTGGTGCTGCCGCATGTGCTGCGCTTCAACCTGCCGGTGGCGGCAGTGGACTACGCCGAATTGGCCGTGCCGCTGTTGGGGGCCCGTTTGCAGCCCGGTGATCAGCGCCAGCAGGCAGAACAATTCGTGGCCGAGCTGGCCGCGCTGAGCAGCCGCTGCGGGTTACCTGACCGCCTGCGCGACGCCGATGTACCGCGTCATCGGCTTGGCCAGCTGGCCGAGGACGCGATGCAACAGCAGCGCCTTTTGGTCAATAACCCGCGTGAAGTCACCCAGGCCGATGCGCTGGCCATCTACGAGGCGGCCTACTGATGAGCTACCTCCGGCAACGTGAACACTATCGGCACTTCACGCCTATAACCACCCGGTGGCACGACAACGATGTCTATGGCCATGTGAACAATGTGGTCTATTACAGCTTTTTCGACAGCGCCGTGAACCGCCTGCTGCTGCGGGAGGGCGGGTTGGATATCGACCAGGGGAGGGTGATCGCGCTGGTGGTCAGCTCCGCCTGCGACTACCAGGCGCCGGTGGCCTTCCCGCATGACATCGAAGTGGGCCTTGCGGTGGGCCGGTTGGGCAACACCTCGGTGCACTATCAGTTGGCCGTGTTCCTTGCCGGTCAGCCATTGGCCTGCGCCACCGGCCGCTTCGTCCATGTATTCGTCGACCGCGAAGGGCGGCGCCCGGTGCCGGTACCTGAATGCCTGCGGCGCGTGTTGAGCGAACTGCAGCCCCTATCCCCTGAGGAAGATCCATCATGAAAGACGCCGTGATCGTCGCCACTGCTCGCACACCTATCGGCAAAGCCATGCGTGGTGCCTTCAACGACCTGAAAACCCCCAGCATGACGGCTGTCGCTATCCGCGCCGCGGTAGAGCGGGCCGGTATCGAACCGGCGCAGGTCGATGACCTGGTGCTGGGGACTGCCATGCAGAGCGGCACTGCGGCGATCAACCCGGGTCGGCTGTCGGCGCTGGCCGCCGGCCTGCCCCAATCGGTCAGCGGACAAACCGTCGACCGCCAGTGCGCTTCAGGCCTGATGGCCATTGCCACGGCGGCGAAGCAGATCATGGTTGATGGCATGCAGGTGACCATTGGCGCAGGCCAGGAGCAGATCAGCCTGGTGCAGCAGGTGCACAACCAGCTGGCCAGTGAGGCTTATGACCCCGCAGTGTTGCGCATGAGCGAGCACGCCTACATGCCGATGCTGCAAACGGCCGAACGGGTGGCCCGGCGTTATGGCATAAGCCGCGAAGCACAGGATGTCTACGCCCTGCAGTCTCAGCAGCGCACGGCGGCGGCGCAGGCGGCAGGGCTGTTCGCCGCTGAAATCGTGCCGGTGATCGCACGCAAGAAGGTGGTTGACAAGCTGACAGGTGTCGTCAGCCATGAAGAGGTGCGCTTGACCCAGGACGAAGGGAACCGGCCGGCGACGACCCTGGCCGATCTGCAGGGGCTCAAGCCCGTGGTCGAAGGCGGTTGTGTCACGGCCGGCAATGCCAGTCAGCTGTCCGATGGCGCCAGTGCCTGCGTGCTGATGGAGGGTGCGCTGGCGGCGCGCTCGGGCATCGCGGCCCTGGGGCTTTACCGCGGTATCGCCGTGGCTGGCCTGGCCCCCGAGGAAATGGGCATCGGCCCGGTATTGGCGGTGCCCAAGCTACTGCGCCAGCAGGGCCTGACGGTAGACGATATCGGGCTATGGGAGCTGAACGAGGCGTTTGCCTGCCAGGTGCTGTATTGCGCCCAGCAGTTGCAGATCGACCCGGCGAAACTGAACGTCAATGGCGGCGCCATTGCTATCGGCCACCCCTACGGCATGAGCGGCGCGCGGATGGTCGGCCATGCCTTGCTGGAGGGCAAGCGACGTCAGGTGAAGTACGTGGTCGTGACGATGTGCGTGGGCGGCGGTATGGGCGCAGCAGGCCTGTTCGAAGTGCTTTAGGCCGGTATCCAAGGTCAGCCCATGGCGTTACCGGGACGCAGGCGCAACCTGCGCCCACGGTGTCCCGGCCAGGGCTGGTTATGAGCCTACAGCAACCGCGTGGCGCGAAGCTGGCTGTGGCAATTGGCGGAAGCCATCACGGATGGCAGCGATCAGTTCCGCGTCCTTGACGGGGCACAACCCGGGGAACGGTTTGTTGGCATGGGTGAGCACGGCTTCGACGCTTTCCTGGTTATCCAGGTAAACCTGCCTGATTGCCTGGCTTTCCAGGTCCTTGATGTTGCTGCAGTTCAGCGCGTGGTGAATGGCGAGCCCGGCGCCAAACGCCAGGGCCGGGGTTGCAATACCGTGCTTGCGGGCCAGGTCGATGCTGCTGAGGATGCGTTCGTTGCGTTGCAGCTTGCGCAAGGGGTCGCGGCCTACCCGGGCGCAGGGGTCTTTGAACGAGGTTTTGCAGCGCTCGAGAAATGCCTCGGCAAAGCGGCTGACCACCTCGGCCATCTGTGGGTATTCGGCCACCAGTGCGGGCGCGACCTCCTGGCGAATCAGGCGCTCGGCCAGTTCACTCACCCGCGCATCGCCCATGCCCTGGCCGACCCAGGCATGGCCCAGCAGGCTGGCGTACCAGGCCACGATGGCATGCGGGCCGTTCCACAGGCGGTTCTTGATGATCTGGATCTGGGCGATGTCTGGCACTGTCTTCACCTGGCGCAGGCGTTCGAGCAGATCGCTGCCGCGTTCGGCGTAAAGCGGCATGTCAGCTTCGCTGTTGAACAGCACCAGATGCAGTTGGCTCATGGCGCTGCTGGGCTGTGCAAAGGGCCTGAAGTGGCCGATCAGCCGTTCGTACTCTGGTAGCGGCGTTGAAGGTTTGCGTGTGCTTGCGGGCTCGTCTTCCAGGCTGTTCTGGAACATCTGCGACTTGATGCGCAGCTGCCGTACCAGCGCGTCATTGCCCAGTTTGGACACGATGCGGCTGACCACCGTTTCGGCGAAATGGGTCTTCTGCAAAACCTGCTCGCTGATCGCAGGCGGGCACAGTAGCGACAGCTCGGCTTGCACATGACGCCGCACGAACGCCGCACCGCCAACCTTGTTCAGCACGATCAGCAGGGTCAGCTCCCGGCCTCGGCGCTCGAAGCGTTGCAGCAGGCCTTGGGCGATCACTTTGGCCTGGCTTCTGATGGCCTGCTGGGGCAGGCTCAGGCCGATGATTTCGGCAGTGGTGTACATGCCGATGACGGCGTCGTCGTCATCCATGTCGATCATGCGCACGTTGTCGATGGTCTGGTCGAACGACGTGGCACCGTAGCGCACGCTGTAGCGGCCGAAGGCGCTGACGCTTTCGCGCAGCATGCGCGAGCGGGTTGCGGCAATGATTTCACGCGGTCGGGTGTAGCCGTCCCAATGGGAAAATACCTGCGTCAGGTAACCGCCGCCGATGGCGCCGAAACCATGAATGCCCACGCTGAACTGGTTCATCGAGGCCGGGAACGGCTCGCTCAATGCAGGCATACCCAGGTCGGGTACGCACTCGCTCAGGTCGGCGAGAAATTCATGCATGCTGCGGTAGGCTTTGAGCGCGCCTGCCTTGATTTCCGGCGCAGGCGGCTTGATGTCCTCGATCAGGATCGCCTGCCCTTCGGCGCGCATCGCTGACAGCATGCCGTTTTCCGAGTCCTCGACCATGAAGCACTGGCCTGGCTCGCAATTGAGCGCGCGGGCGGCTGTCAGGAAAATCTCGGGGTGGGGTTTGCCTTGGCTGACTTCATCGCCACAAACGGTGATGTCGAAGTACTTCAGCACGTTGGCGTTGATCAGGTATTCCTCGGCGATGGCACGGCGGCTGGAGGTGGCCACCGCCATGGTCAGGCCCGACTTGCGCAGGCGCTCCAGCACCTCCAGCAGGCCGGCCTTGATCGGTACGCCGTGATTGCGCACATACTCCAGTTCAAGTTCATCCGCGCGTTGGCGGATTTGTGCGTACGGGAAGTCTTCGCCGTTATGCGCCTTGGCGAGGGCTTCGGCCTTCTTTGCGCTCAGGCCCAGCGAGCCAATCAGGGTCTGCTCGCTCAGCGCTTTGCCGAAGATTTCCAGAGAGGCTTGCTTGAGTGTCCTGAAGCGCAGGCGCTCGGTGTCGAAGAGGGTGCCATCCATATCGAAGATGGCGCTGAAAATCTGTTTACCGTGAAAGAAAAGCATTGGCTGTTGCCCCTTGTCGTTGCGTCAGGCATCCCGCCTGTAACAGGCGAGTACGGTGTGTGAGCTGCAGTGGGGGCAGTCAGGTCGGGGGCACACGTTCGACAGGGGGACGCTCAGGGGTGACACAGAGGTAAGGCGGGGCGGAGCGGGGTGTGCAGAGGAGGTTGGCAACCGTTGCGGCGAGGCGGGTGGCGCGTTTGGCCTTGAGGTCACGCCCACTGGCTGCAGTCGGTTTCGCAGGCAGTGGGCGCAAATAGCGATGGATACGTGTGATTCCAGGCATGAGGTGCTTTGCTTCCTTTTCGTCATGGGTGATCCTTTTTCAGCCTTGCACGTATGCGCCGCGACATGCAAGGCTTGGCCTCCCGCTCGCATTGCGCAACAAGGTGAACCCCAATGACCCAAGCTACCGACCAGGCCTTTTACGATCGTGCCGATGCGCACATCGAACTGGCGAACCAGCAGATCGAAAAGTTCGAGGACCTGGGCAAGGTAAGCGCCTCGCTGACCTTCGGTGCCGCGCGCTTCAGCGCCTGGATGAGCGCCCGCAGCTTCAAGAGCGGCGCGGAGCTGGGAGCGGCACGGGAAGAGATTCTGAAGTACTTCTGTGATCAGTACCGGATGATGCTCGAGGACAACCTCGATGAGCATATCGAGCATTTTGACCGGTACATGCTGGGCAAGAACGACTAAGCCAGGTGCGCCGCTTCCCTCAGCGATTTGGCCATTTCTGCAGCAGGATCGAAACGAATTTCTCCGCAGCCGGCGACAGCGATGCGCCGCGCCGGTACACCAGCCCTAGCGTGCGGGTGACTTGCGGCTCGATCAACGGCACGCTCACCAGCGTGGGGTGGTCGGCATTGGGCATGGCCAGGCTGGGCATGGCCGACACACCCAGCCCGGCCTCGACCATGCCCAGTGACGTGGACAGGTGTTGCACTTCGTAGAACCACTTGGGCCGCAGGTTGAGCCCGGACAACGCATGGTCCAGCAGCATGCGGTTGCCACTCAGGCGGCCGACGCCGATCAGGCGGTAATCAGCCAGCTCTGTCCAGGTAACGGAGGCGCGATTCGCCAGTGGGTGGTCACGCCGGCAGGCCAGTACAAAGTGCTCCTGCACCAGCGAGACAAACTCGATGTCCGGGTGCTGGCCGCTCATCATGTTGATGCCGAAGTCGGCCTCGCCGCGCAGTACGGCTTCGAGCCCGTCGTTGGCGCTAAGGTCCAGCAGGCGAATGCGGATTTTCGGGTATTGCTCGTTGTAATCGCGGATCACCGACGGCAGGAAGTAGAACGCCGCGGTAGGAATGCAGGCGAGGGTAACCTGACCGGTCTGGCGCTCGGCCAGCTCGCGGATGCTGAGGATCGAGTCTTCAAAATCATCCAGCAGGCGCCTGGCCTTGGGCAGGAAGTCGCGGCCCACGCTGGTCAGGCTGACCCGGCGAGTGGTGCGTTCCAGTAGCGAGGTGCCCAGGCCTTCCTCCAGTTTCTTGATCCGCCGGCTCAGGGCCGGCTGGGACAGGTGAAGCGCTTCTGCGGCCTCATGAAAACTGCCAAGTTCGGCGATTTTCACGAAAGATCTGATGTCTTGCAGCTCATATTCCATAAGAAACCTTCGACTGGCCTGGCGCTATATTGATGTTTGAATCGCAATAATAGCTACGATATTTGCATTGGATTGATTTATCCATCCCTGTCACTCTTTTGCTCACAGCATCAATGATGTCCATTGATCAACAAGAGTGCGAAATCATGCAACGAATTCCTTGCGTACTCATGCGCGGCGGTACCTCCAAAGGGCCGTTCTTCCACGCCTGGGACCTGCCTGCCAATGTGGTCGAGCGCGACGAATTGCTGATCAACCTGATGGGCTCTGGCCATGAGCTGGAAATCGACGGCATCGGTGGCGGCAGCCCGCAGACCAGCAAGGTGGCGATCATCAGCCCGTCATTGCATGCCGACGCCGACGTCGACTACCTGTTCGTGCAGGTGATGGTCGCACAGCGCCGGGTCGATACGGCCCCCAACTGCGGCAACATGCTGTGTGCGGTTGGGCCGTTCGCCATCGAACAGGGGTTGGTAAAAGGCCAGGAAGGCAAGACCTTGGTGCGCATTCGCAACCTCAACACCGGCACCTTCGTCAATTCGCTGGTCGAAACGCCCGGCGGTATCGTGCGCTACGAAGGCCGCACGGCGATCGATGGGGTACCGGGCACTGCCGCCCCGGTGCACCTGACCTTCCTCGACGCGGTTGGCAGCAAGACTGGCAAGCTGTTCCCCACGGGCAAGGCCCAGGACGTGATTGATGGCGTGCCGGTGACCTGCATCGACATGGCCATGCCGATGATGGTGGTAGAGGCCAGCCAGCTGGGGGTCAGCGGCTCGGAAACCCCTGCTCAGCTAGACGCCAACAGCGCGCTGCTCGAACGCCTGGAAGCGTTGCGGCTGAAGGCCGGAAAGGCCATGGGCCTGGGCGATGTCAGTGGCATGGTCATCCCCAAGCCAGTGCTGGTGTCCAAGCCGCGCTACGACGGCACGCTGCAGGTTCGCTATTTCATGCCACACAACTGCCATCGTGCCTTGGCGATCACTGGAGCCGTGGGGCTGGCGACTGCCTGCGTCAGCCCTGGCACCGTGATTGCCGACCTGTTGGGCGAAGGCGCGCAGCAACTGGCCGAGGTCCGCCTGGAGCACCCAAGTGGCGGCATCGATGTTGCGCTGACGCGCAGCGGTGCCGATGGCCAGACCATCCAGGCTTCGGTGGTGCGAACCGCCCGGCGGCTCTTCTCAGGGTTCGTCTACGCCCCTACATTCCGCAGGTTGGCCGGGTAGTTCCAGGCACCGATCCAGACCTGCACATTCGTAACAAGCGCATCCGCACAATTTCAACAATGGGTGATGCCATGAGACTCGCCAAATCGCTGTATTTCCAGATTCTCTGCGCCGTCCTGCTGGGCGTGGTGGTCGGACACTTCTGGGCGCAACAGGCCGTGGCCCTCAAGCCGCTGGGTGATGCGTTCATCAAGCTGATCAAGATGATGATCGCGCCGGTGGTGTTCTGCACCATCGTCACCGGCATCGCCGGCATGACCGACAAGCGTTCCCTGGGCCGCTTGATGAGCAAGACCCTGCTGCTGTTCCTGGGTCTGACGGTGGTCAGCCTGGTGATCGGACTGGCGGCGGTCTATCTGTTCAAGCCAGGTGCCGGCATGAACATCGATCCTGCCACCCTGAGCACGGCGGGCCTGAGCCAGTACACCGCGTCGGCTGCCAAGCTGAGCGTGGTGGACTTCTTCATGCACATCATCCCGGACACCTTCATCGGTGCCTTCAACAAGGGTGAGGTCTTGCCGGTCCTGTTCATCGCCGTACTCAGCGGTTTCGCCCTCTCGTCGATGGGCGAAAAGGGCAAGCCGGTACTGGACGTGCTGGAGTCGGCCTCGACCATGGTGTTTCGCATCTTCGGCTACCTGATGCGCTTTGCCCCGGTCGGCGCTTTCGGCGCACTGGCATTCACCGTGGGCCAGTACGGGATTACGTCCCTTGGTGCGCTGGCCAAGCTGGTGGGGACGTTGTACATCGC
Source organism: Pseudomonas sp. GW823-FHT05G12 (assembly GCF_058795575.1). Taxonomy (NCBI): domain Bacteria; kingdom Pseudomonadati; phylum Pseudomonadota; class Gammaproteobacteria; order Pseudomonadales; family Pseudomonadaceae; genus Pseudomonas; species Pseudomonas sp. GW823-FHT05G12. Next base: position 4,260,280 of record NZ_CM179501.1, on the reverse strand, counting down.
CTGCGCCTTCTTCGTGCTGGTGGTGCTCGGTGGCATCTGCCGCGCCCATGGCTTCAGCCTGTGGAAGTTGCTGCGCTATTTCCGCGAAGAGTTCCTCGTGGTGCTGGGTACTTCCTCAACCGAGCCGGTGCTGCCGCGCATGCTCGAGAAACTCGAGAAGCTTGGGTGCAAGAAAGGCGTAGTTGGCCTGGTGCTGCCCACTGGCTACTCGTTCAACCTGGACGGTACTGCCATCTATCTGTCGTTGGCAGCCGTGTTCATCGCGCAGGCTTGCAACATCGACCTGAGCCTGGGCCAGGTGGTCACTATGCTGGCGATCATGCTGCTGTCCTCCAAGGGTGCGGCAGGTGTCACCGGCAGCGGTTTCGTGGCCTTGGCCTCGACCCTTACCGTGATCCACGACATTCCCCTGGCCGGCCTGGCCCTGTTGATCGGGGTCGACCGCTTCATGTCGGAAGCCCGTGCGCTGACGAGTCTTGCCAGCAACGCAGTGGCGACGGTGGTGGTTTCGCTGTCGGAAAACGCCTGTGACCGCCAGACGCTGCACAGCCGCCTGAATGGCGAGCCGGTGGTCAGCCCCGTCGCTGAAACAGCCGACTGGGTCGCCGAACCACACCGCCACGGCTGAGCCTCGACACCCTCAAGCTTTTTGCAGGCCCCCACCAGGCGTTGCCGGGTGGGGGTCAGGGGGCCGTCTGCGCTGCAGGTGGCCACGTAGACAATAAAAACAAGAGAACAAACCATGCTCGCACTTCTGGGCCTGATCATGGTGGTGACCTTCACCTACCTGATCATGAGTAAACGCCTGTCCCCGATCGTCGCGCTGACCATCGTGCCGATTGTTTTCGCCCTTGTTGGCGGTTTCGCGCCAGACCTGGGCAAGATGATGCTCGATGGGCTGAAAATGGTCGCACCGTCTGCCGCGCTGCTGCTGTTCGCCATCCTGTTTTTCGGCCTGATGATCGACGCCGGCCTGTTCGACCCGCTGATCCGCAAGATTCTCAAGCGGGTGAATGGCGACCCGATAAAGATCGCCATCGGCACCGCCTTGCTATCGCTGCTGGTGGCGCTGGACGGTGACGGCACCACGACCTACATGATTACCTGCGCCGCCATGCTGCCGCTGTACAAGCGCATCGGCATGAACCCGATGATCCTGGCGACCGTATCGATGCTGTCATTGAGCATCATGAGCGGCATGAGCCCGTGGGGTGGTCCCGCCACCCGTGCCATTGCAGCGCTCGGCCTGGATGCGACCGAATACTTCATTCCGATGTTGCCCACCGTCATCGGTGGGGCGGCATGGGTCGTGTTCACCGCCTACCTGCTGGGCCGTGCCGAGCGCCGGCGTATCGGCAATATTGCCCTGGAGTCCGGTGGCGGCAACTGCTACATCAAGGAAATCCTCGGCGACAATCCGCACAAGCGCCCGCGCCTTGCCTATGTGAACCTGGTGCTGGTGATCGCCGTGATGACCGCGCTGGTGCTGGGGCTGATGCACGCGGCCATCCTGTTCATGATCGGTTTCGTCGCCGCACTGATGATCAACTACCCGCAGCTGGACCTGCAGAAAGAGCGCATTCTCGCCCATTCGGGCAACGCCATGACCGTGGTGCTGCTGGTGTTCGCCGCGGGCATCTTTGCCGGTATTTTCTCGGGTACCAAGATGGTCGATGCATTGGCCCAGACGCTGGTGGACTGGATCCCGGAAGCGTGGAGCCACTGGTTCCCGCTGGTGGTGGCGCTGACCAGCATGCCGCTGACCTTCGTGCTGTCCAACGATGCGTACTACTTCGGCGTTGTGCCGATCCTGGCCAATGCCGCGGCCGCGTACGGCATCGACCCTGTAGAGATCGCCCGCGCTTCGGTGCTGGGGCAGCCGGTGCACCTGATGAGCCCATTGGTAGCCTCGACCCTGCTGCTGGTGGGCATGGTCGACCGCGATATCGGTGATTTCCAGAAAGCCACCTTCAAGTGGGCCGTGCTCACCTCTCTGGTGATCACTGCGCTGGCACTGCTGACGGGCGCCTTGTCCTTCATGGTTTGAAGCACCCAGGGCGCCGCTCGGCGCCCCGCTGACTCACCCAAGAACAACAACAGAGTAACCATCATGTCCCGATTTCTTTTCCGTGGGGCCACTTGTGGCCTGCTGTGCGGCTGGCTGCCTGTGGCCGGTGCCGCCGGTTTCATCGAAGACAGCAAGCTCAAGCTGCAGTTGCGCAACGTGTACTTCAACGAGAATTTCCGTGACGAGCAGGGTATGAGCGCCCGCGCCGCCGCCACTGCCAAAAGCGAGCGGGTGGAATGGGCTCAAGGCTTTCTGCTCGATTACCAGTCCGGGTTCACCCAAGGCACCCTCGGCCTGGGTCTCGACGCCTTGGGCCTGGTCGGCTTCAAGCTCGACTCCGGCCGTGGGCGCAGCGGCACCGGGTTGCTGCCAGTGCATGACGATGGCCGCGCGGCCGACGAATTCGCCAGCGCCGGTATCACGGCCAAGGCCCGCCTGGGCAGCACCGTGGTCAAGCATGGCACCTTGCTGCCCAAGACGCCGGTACTGGTGTACAACGATGCACGCCTGCTGCCGCAGACTTACCAGGGAACCCAGCTGACCAGCACCGACATCGACAACCTCACCCTTACCGCCGGCCACCTGGATCGCTTCAAACAGCGCGACTCATCCGATAGCACCGGGTTGTACCTGGACGGGTATGGCGGCCCAGCGTCTGGCGACTTCAGCTTCGCCGGTGCTGACTACGCCGTCAGCAAGCAACTGCGCCTGAGTTATTTCCATGGCGAGCTCGAGCATTTCTACCGCCAGGACTTCGCCGGGCTGGTGCACGATCTGCCGCTGGGCGGCGGTGTGCTGACCACCGACCTGCGTTACTTCAAAAGCCGCGACAGCGGTACGGCGTATGGCGGTGGCATCGACAACGACATGTTCAGCGGCCAACTGTCGTACGCCCACTCCGGGCATACCGTCGGCGCAGGTTACCAGGTGCTCGACGGTGAAGCGGGGCTGCCGTATATCAGTGGGGCAACGGTCTATTCGTTCAGCAACGTCGGCATCGGCAAGTTCATCGAGGAAGAAGAGAAGACCTGGATGGCCAGCTATGCCTACAACTTCGCTGCCGCCGGGGTACCGGGGCTGACCTTCATGACGCGCTACCTGAGTGGCGACAATGGCCGTTCAGGTAGCGAGGGCATCAAAGAATGGGAGCGTGACGCCGAGATTGCCTACGTGGTGCAGGGCGGACCGCTGAAAGGGCTGGGCGTAAAGCTGCGAAACTACGTGTATCGATCAGATTTCGCCCGCGGCCGAGACAGCAATCGCCTTTACCTGACCTACGATATCGCCATCTGGTGATGGCGCAGGCCGGACAAGATATCCGGCCCTGAACCGCCTGAGGCGCCGTGGTTCAGCGGCGCAGCAGGCGAGAGACCACCAGTGTGACGGCGGCGGTGATGGCCAGTGCGGCGAAGGGCTTTTCCTTGACGAACGAGGACACCGTGTCCAGGGTGTCGCCGTAGGTCTTGGTCACCTGGCCTGCGGCCTGACGCGCATCGCCTTCGGCTTCCAGCGCCGGGTCTTCGACCAGGCGACCTACGGCGCTTTGCGCCTTGCCAGCCAGGTCCTCTGCTACACCTTCGATCTGTTCGCGTTTCATGATGGCTTAGTTCCTTCCTGTGAGCGGCTTTGGGTTAACAGCACAGGGTTAGGGCGGTGAATCGTCGCAATGGTTCAAAGCGACTGTTTGTCACCTGCAGGTCATGCGCGCCGGCAAAGGGTCGCACCTGGCATGAGCGCGCGAGGTTAGCGCGCCTTCTTTTCGAGGATCCGCGCCCCGGTCCCTTCCTTGCCCAGCACATCCTCGGGGTTGCGCAGCGGGCAGTCCTCCAGCGACAGGCAACCGCAGCCAATGCAGTTGTCGAGGCTGTCGCGCAGTGCTTCCAGTGTGCGAATGCGGGCATTCAGGTCTTCGCGCCAGGCCGTGGACATCTCGCTCCATTGTGCGGCCGTGAGCTTGCTGTTGGGGGCATAACGGCTGAAGGCCTGTTTGATTTCCTCAAGCGGAATTCCCGTGCGCTGGGCTACCTTGATGATCGCCAGGGTACGCAGCACCAGCGAGGGATAGCGGCGCTGGTTGCCTGCCGTGCGGACGCTGGCGATCAGCCCCTTGGTTTCGTAGAAGTGCAGCGCAGATACCGCCACGCCGCTGCGCTTGGCCACTTCACCCACTGTGAGCATCCGTGTGTTGTCCGCTGCCATGCCTGTTGACCTCAAGTAAAGTTGAGCTCTTATAGTCCTGCCCGATCTTCCCTGCAACCGCTTTCCCTGTTATCGGAGCTGTGCATGAACAAACGGACGTTACTGGCCTGGGCCGGCGCTGTTGCCGGTGCGCTGGCCGCTGCCTATGCGCTGGTTGGAAGCGGCTCGGCGCCGCCCGCTGCGGCGGTGTGGCCGGCGACCAAGGTGGCGCTTGCCACGGCCGAGCAGGTACAACTGGCGCGGCAGCGCTTTGCTTCGGGGGAGTTGGAGGCGGTCAACCAGGTGCAGGTGGCGGCCGAGATGGCAGGGCGTATTACCCGCATCGCCTTCGAATCGGGTCAGACAGTAGCAGCCGGGCAGTTGCTGGTGCAGCTCAACGACGCGCCCGAACAGGCCCTGCGCGTGCAGTTGCAGGCCAGGTTGCGTAACGCTGACGTGGTGCTGCAGCGCAGCCGCAAACTGCGCGCGATGAATGCCGTGTCGCAAGAGCTGCTGGACAACGCCGCCACTGCCGTGGACGTGGCCCGTGGTGAGCTGCAGCATGTCGAGGCGCTGATCGCGCAGAAGGCCATTCGCGCACCGTTTGCCGGCAAGCTCGGCATCCGCCGTGTGCATCAGGGCCAGTACCTGGCCGCTGGCGAGACCATCGTCAGCCTGGCCGACATCAGCCAGTTGCATGTGAACTTCGCCTTGGGCGAGCAGGCCGCCCCCGAAGTGCACGCCGGGCAAGTGCTGGCACTGACGGTGGACGCGGTGCGTGGGCAAGACTTCCAGGCCCGGGTGGTGGCGGTCGACCCGGTGGTCAGCAAAGCACGCCTTGTGCAGGTACAGGCGGCCTTGCCGAACCCGCAAGGGCAGTTGCAGCCGGGTATGTACGCCGGCGTGCGGCTGGATGCCGCGCAGCCGTCGACCGTGCTGGCCGTGCCGGAAACCGCGATCACCTACACCGCCTACGGGCAGACGGTGTTTGTCGCCACCCAGGACCCGCAGCATGGCACCCGGGTGAGCCGGGTGCAGGTAACTACCGGTGAGCGCTGGCAGGGGCGGGTGGAAATCACCTCCGGCCTGACGCCCGGTGACCGTGTGGTGGTTTCCGGCCAGCTGAAACTGAGTGATGGCATGCCGGTCGAGCCAGTGGCGCAGGACAGCCTGCAGGCCAGCCAGGGAGGGCGGCAGTCGTGAGGTTTACCGACGTCTTCGTGCGCCGCCCGGTGCTGGCGCTGGTGGTCAGCAGCCTGATCATCCTGATGGGGCTGTTTGCCATGGGCAAGTTGCCGATCCGCCAGTACCCGTTGCTGGAAAGCTCGACCATTACCATCAGCACCGAGTACCCCGGTGCCTCCGCCGAGTTGATGCAGGGTTTCGTGACGCAGCCGATCACCCAGGCGGTGTCGTCGGTCGAGGGCATCGACTACCTGTCCTCGTCGTCGCAGCAGGGGCGCAGCCTGATCACCTTGCGCATGGTGCTCAACCGCGATTCGACCCAGGCGCTGGCCGAAACCATGGCCAAGGTCAACCAGGTGCGCTATCGCCTGCCGGAAAAAGCCTACGACCCGGTGGTGGAGCTGTCGGCAGGCGACTCCACTGCCGTGGCCTATGTGGGGTTTGCCAGCGACAGCCTGTCGATACCGGAACTGAGCGATTACCTGTCGCGGGTGGTGGAACCGCAGTTCTCCGGTATCGACGGCGTGGCCAAGGTGCAGTCGTTCGGCGGGCAGCGCCTGGCCATGCGCCTGTGGCTGGACAGTGAACAGATGGCCGGGCGCGGGGTGACGGCGGCGGACGTGGCGCAGGCGGTACGTGCCAACAACTACCAGGCAACGCCGGGCCAGGTGCGCGGGCAGTACGTGCTGGCCGATATCCAGGTGGACACCGACCTGACCCGGGTCGAAGACTTCCGTGAGCTGATCATCCGCAACGATGGCACCGACCTGGTGCGCCTGCGCGATATCGGCACTGTCGAGCTGAGTGCGGCGGCCACGCAGACCAGCGCCACCATGGACGGCAAACCTGCCGTGCACCTGGGGCTGTTCCCTACGCCCAGCGGCAACCCTCTGGTGATCGTCGAGGGTATTCGCCAACTGCTGCCACAGATCCAGCAGACCTTGCCGCCTGGCGTGAACGTGGCGCTGGCCTATGAAACCGCACGCTTCATCGATGCGTCGATCCATGAAGTGCTGCGCACCTTGGTGGAGGCGATGCTGATCGTGGTGTTGGTGATCTGGCTGTGCCTGGGTTCGCTGCGCAGCGTGCTGATCGCGGTGGTGGCCATTCCGCTGTCGATGCTGGGGGCCGCGGGCCTGATGTTGATGTTCGGTTTCAGCCTCAACCTGCTGACCTTGCTGGCGATGGTGCTGGCCATCGGCCTGGTGGTGGACGATGCCATTGTGGTGGTGGAAAACGTGCACCGGCATATCGAGGAGGGCAAGTCGCCGGTCGCGGCAGCATTGACCGGGGCGCGGGAAATTGCCGGGCCGGTGATCGCCATGACCCTGACCCTGGCGGCGGTGTATGCGCCCATTGGCTTGATGGGCGGACTGACCGGCACGCTGTTCCGTGAGTTTGCCTTGACCCTGGCGGGGGCGGTGATCGTGTCCGGCATTGTGGCGCTGACCTTGTCGCCGGTGATGAGCTCGCTGTTGCTGCAACCCGGTCGGCAGCATGGCGCAATGGCCGCTATCGCCGATCGGTTGTTTGGTACGCTGAGCGGGGCCTATGGACGGGTGCTGGCCTACACACTGGCACACCGCTGGATCAGTGGCGGCGTGGCGTTGCTGGTGTGTCTGAGCCTGCCCTGGCTGTACCTGCTGCCACAGCGCGAGCTGGCGCCGCCCGAGGACCAGGCGGCGGTGCTGACCGCCATCAAGTCGCCGCAGCATGCCAGCCTCGAATACGCAGAACGCTTTGCGCTGAAGCTCGACCAGGTGATGAAGTCCATTGCCGAAACCACCGACACCTGGATCATCAACGGCACCGACGGCCCGGCCGCCAGTTTCGGTGGCATCAACCTCAGCGCCTGGCAGGCGCGCGAGCGTTCCGCCGCACAGGTGCAGGCGCAGTTGCAGCAGGCCGTTGCGGATATCGAGGGCAGCAGCATCTTCGCCTTCCAGGTCGCGTCGCTGCCGGGCTCCAGCGGTGGCCTGCCGGTGCAGATGGTGCTGCGCAGCGCTCAGGATTACCCCGAGCTGTTCCAGACCATGGAAGTGCTCAAGCAACGCGCCCGCGACAGCGGCCTGTTCGCCGTGGTGGACAGCGACCTCGACTACAACAACCCGGTGGTCAAGGTACGCGTGGACCGGGCCAAGGCGGCGAGCCTGGGCATCAGCATGCAGGCCATTGGTGAGTCGCTGGGCGTACTGGTGGGCGAGCAGTATCTCAACCGCTTCGCCCTGTTCGGGCGTTCTTATGACGTGATCCCGCAGAGTATCCAGGACCAACGCCTGACGCCTGCGGCGCTGAGCCGCCAGTATGTGCGCGCCGAGGATGGCAGCCTGGTGCCGCTGGCCACGTTGGTGCGCCTGGATATCGAAGTGGCACCCAACCGCCTGTTGCAGTTCGATCAGCAGAACGCCAGTACCCTGCAGGCAATCCCGGCCCCGGGTGTATCGATGGGCAACGCCGTGGCATTTCTGGAACAGCTCACCGCCGAGCTGCCACCGGGCTTCAGCCACGACTGGCAATCGGAATCGCGCCAGTATGTGCAGGAGGGCTTTGCCTTGATGTGGGCATTTCTCGCCGCCCTGGTGGTGATCTACCTGGTGCTGGCGGCGCAGTACGAAAGCCTGGTCGACCCCCTGATCATTCTGGTGACCGTGCCGCTGTCGATCTGCGGTGCGCTGCTGCCGCTGGCGCTGGGCTGGGCCACGCTGAACATCTACACGCAGATTGGCCTGGTGACGCTGATCGGCCTGATCAGCAAGCATGGCATCCTGATGGTGGCGTTCGCCAACGAGATTCAGGTGCGCGACAACCTCGATCGTGCCGCCTCCATTGTTCGTGCGGCGCAAATACGCTTGCGGCCAGTGCTGATGACCACGGCGGCGATGACTTTTGGCGTGCTGCCACTGCTGTTCGCCAGCGGCGCCGGCGCCAACAGCCGTTTCGGGTTGGGGGTGGTGATTGTGTGCGGGATGCTGGTGGGGACCTTGTTCACCTTGTTCGTGCTACCGACGATCTACGCCTGGCTGGCACGCGATCACCGGGTGAGCACGGCGCGGGCGAGGCAGTTGGTCGAAGCTGAAAGGCAACTGGGGGCGCTTTAGGGGCAACGGTCTGTTCATTGGCTGAAAGTTGCACCATCCCTGCACGAGCGGGTTCAGGCGGGGGAGCGGTCGCGGCGCATCTGGGTGACTAAGGTAAAGCGGTCATCCGGGTGCACGGTCTCGGAAACCGCCATCAAATCACCATTTTCCTCGCGGTAGTGGCGGATGATCTTCAGCCCCGGCGAGCCCGCCTCGGCCTTCAGCACCCGGGCCATTTCCGCTGTCAGCAACACCGCGCGCACCTGCTGGTCGACCACTGCGATTGCCCGGCCATAGTGCTGTTCGATCAAGCCGGCAATCAGCTGGTCAGGGTGCTCGCGGGCCAGCTCGATGACCGCGGTATAGTCGCGCTGTGCGTACACGTCGGTCCAGCACAGCGGCGCATCATCGTGCTGCCGGTCGACGCGGATGCTCGACACGCAGAAGTAATGCTCCCCCGGCACCAGCCCCAGCCTCGCCGCCTCGCTCAGGTCGGCGACAAAGTGGCGCACGCCCTGGATTTCCCGCTGCTGGGTGTCTGCCAGGTGCGCCAGCTCAGCCACGCTGGCCAACGACTGCGAATAGCCGCCGCGTGGGCTGCTGGCCTCCACCCGGGTGCCCACGCGCTTGCGCCGCGACACCAGCCCTTGGGTGAGCAACTGGTCGATAGCGGCACGCACCGTGTGCCGGCTCACATTGTAAAGGTCGCACAGCTCGAACTCGGTCGGCAGCAGGCTGCCTACTGGGTAGCGGCCGCTGGCAATCGCTTGCATCAAGTCCTTTGCCACGGTGGAGTAGCGCGTCGGGTTCATACCTTTGCTCGGGCTCGCCAATTTCATCGGTTGACAGTGTAACAGCGGCCGAATGCCGAACGCTCCGGCCGCCCACAGAGGTCAATGCTGCTGCCTGGCCCGCAGCAGCAACGCTGCCAGGGCACACCCGACCAATGCCAGGCACGCCAGGTAGAACGCATCACTGTAGGCCATCAGGTAAGCCTCTCGCCGAATGGTCGCCGCCACCGCTTCCAGCATTTGCTGCTGATGCGGCAGCCAGCTTTGCACCGTCTGGTTGATGCGCGCCTGCACGCTTGGCTCGAACAGCGTCACCTGCTCGTGAATGCGCTCACTGTGAAAGCGTTCACGGGTCGCCACCAGTTGCGTCAACCCGGCCGTGCCGATGGCGCCACCCAGGTTGCGCAACATCGAGAACACCGCCGAGGCTGAGCCGGCTTCACGCTTGTCCAGCCCGGCCACCGCCAGCACCGATAACGCAACCATGATGAAAGGCTGGCCAATACCACGCACCACCGTGGACGGGATGATCACGTTGTCGGCACTGTCGGCGCTCAGGCTAGCCCCCAGCCAGCAGCCCAGCGCCATGATCAAAAAGCCGCTGGCGACCATGAACTTGGCACTGGTCCAGCCCATCAGCCGGGGCATCAACGGCGCCAGCAGTAACTGCACCACGCCATAGGCGATCAGCGCCACGCCCACGTCGTGCGCGCTGAACCCCTGCAACTGCGACAGGTAGTTGGGCACCAGGAACACCAGGCCGAACGTGGCAGCGCCAAAGATGAACATCGCCACGCTGGCAACGCCGAAGTTGTAGTGCCCCAGCAAGCGCAGGTTGATGAACGCGCGCTGGCCGAACAGCTGGGTCACCACGAACACCACCAACGCAATGGCGGCGACCACGCTCATGCCGACGATGAGCGGCGAGCCGAACCAGTCCAGCCGGCCGCCTTCTTCCAGCACGATCTGCAAGCCGCCCAGGCCGATCACCATGGCCGCGATACCCAGCCAATCACCTTTGCGTAACAGTTCGAGCTTCATCGGCTTGGCCTCGATCGACCAGGCGATGGCCAACAGCAGCGCAATGCCGGGGAAAAGTTGCAGATAGAAGATCCAGCGCCACGAATAGGCATCGGTCAGCCAGCCGCCAATCGACGGCCCAGCGGCCTGCGCCACGCTGTTGGCCAGGCTGAACAGTGCCATGCCCATGGCCATCTTGCTGGCCGGCAGTTCGGTGATGATCAGCTGGAACGACAGGGGAATCAGCACCGCGCCCGCAGCCCCCTGGATCACCCGGATTACAATCATCGCCTCCAGGTTGGGCGCCCATGAGCAGGCCACCGAGGCGATCAGAAAGATGAGCGAGCCGGTCCACATGACCCGGCGCAGCGAGAACACGTCCACCAACCAGGCCGTCAGCGGAATCATCACGATTTCCGCCACCAGGTAGGCGGTGGAGATCCATGAGCCTTCCTCGAAGCTGGCACCCAGCGAGCCGCGGATTTCCGGCAGTGCGGCGCTGGTGACATGCACGTTCATGCCCGCCATGAAGCAGCCGAACAGGCCGCCAAGCACCGCTACCCAGGCACGCAGCGAGACCGTTTGCTCAGTGCGCATCGGCAACCTCTGCGGGGCGTGTGTCGACTGTACTGACCACCGACATGCCGGGCAGTACCTGCGGGCCATCCAGCGGTTTGTCGAGCAGAATGCGCACCGGGAAACGCTGGACGATCTTGGTGAAGTTGCCGGTGGCGTTGTCCGACGGCAGCAAGGCGAAGACATTGCCCGAGGCTGGCGAAAAACTGGCCACATGGCCATGCAGTGGCTGGCTGGCGAAGCTGTCGACACGTATTTCTACCGGTTGCCCGGGGCGCATGCGGGCCAGTTGGGTTTCCTTGTAGTTGGCCACCACATAGGCTTGCTGCAGGGGCACCACAGCCAGCAGCGGCTGGCCCGGCACCACGTACTGGCCGGTGCGCACGCGGCGCTGGCCGACCACGCCAGTGATCGGCGCGCGGATCACGGTGTCCTGTTCGTCCTGCTCGGCGAGCTGCTGGTGGGCCTGGGCGCGTGCCAGGGCCGCTGCCCGTTGTTGCAGTTCGGCCTCGGCCTGGGCTGACCGGGCCTTGGCCATGGCCAGTTGTGAGCGTTGCTGGCGCAGCGCGGCCTGGGCACCTTGCAGCGCGGCTTGTGCCTGGCTGGCATGGGCGCTGGCGGTTTCCAGGCGTTGCACGGTCGCTGCATCGTCACGCACCAGGCCACGGTAGCGTTGGACATCCAGTTCACTGCGGCGCTGTTCGGCGGTGGCGCTGCGCACGACGGCCTCAGCCTGGAGGATGGCTTGCTGTTGCAGGTCGATGCGCTCGGTCGCTACCTGTTGGCTGGCCTGGGCGGCGGCCAGTGCCGCCTGTGCCTCGGTCACGCCAGCCCGGGCCTGGTCGAGGCGGGCGCGGTAGTCGCGGTTTTGTAGGCGCACCAGCACATCACCGGCTTTCACCGGCTGGTCGTCAGCCACCTCGACCTCGGCTACGTAGCCCGGCACGCGTGGGCTCAGCGCCACCCAGTCGGCGCGGACATAGGCATCGTCGGTGGTTTCCAGATAGCGGCCGGTGCTGAACCAGTAGCTGGTGAAGGCCAGCAGGGTGATTGTGGCCAGGCTGCCGCTGGCGATGACTGCCAGGCGGCGACGGGTTTTAGCGCTCGGCCGCTGTTCAGTTTCGGCGGGTGAGGGTTTGTCTACGGCAACATTCATGGTTGGTTTCCATTCTCGAATTGGGCCTGCTGGCTGTCGGTTGTGGGAGCCACTGTCTTGCTCAATTTCTAAAAGCTGGCGCGATTGGTGGGGGAGCGGGCTTGCCCGCGAACACGGGCGAAGCCCGTGCCATCCACCGCGGTGTATTCTTCTCGGGTAAACCCGCTCCTACAGTGGGCGGTGCTCGCTGCTGGTCTTGCGTCTCGCTACCACCGCCCGCCCAGCGCGCGGAACAGGTTTACCTGCGCTTGCGCCAGGCGCCCTCGGGCTTCTGTGTGGCTGGCCCGCAGGCTGATCATTTCGCGCTCGCTGTCGAGCAGGGCCAGCCCGTCCACGGTGCCGGCACGGTAGTTACCCTGGGCCAGGGCAAAGCTGTGCTGGCTGTGCGCCAGGGCTGCGTCCAGCGCCTGCAACCGTTGTCGCTCGCCGTCGTAGCGGGCCAGTGCCTGGCGCACGTCTTTCAGCGCGCTCAGCGCCACGCCGTGGTAACGGGCGACCTGCGCCCGCTGCAATGCCTCGGCTTTGCTCACCCGTGCGCGGTTGGCCTTCAGGTTGGGAAATTCCCAGCGGATCAGCGGGCCAATCCCGAACATCACCGCGCGGCTGGCGCCGAGGTTGGCAAGGTGATGGTCCGAAGACGTCAACGAAGCGCCGAAGCTGACCTTTGGGTAAAGGTCGGCCCGCACGATGTCGGTCTCCAGGGTGGCCGCCTGCAGTTCCCGTTCGGCCTGGCGCACATCTGGCCGGCGTTCGAGCAAATGCCAGCCATCGCCAGCCGGCAGCGGCGCCGACAGTGTGGGGATGGCTACGCAGGTCGTGGCTTCGGCCACCGAGGCCTGGCCACTGAGCATGCTCAGTTCGTAAAGCGCCATCTGCCGCCGGGCTGAGAGCATCGGCAGTTGCGCACGCACCTGCTCCCGCAAGCCCAACAGGCGCTCGCTGTCGAGGGCAGTGGCCACACCGGCCTGGCGCTGACGCTGGCTGAGTTGCACGCTGTGGTCGAGGGTTTGCAAGGCCTGCTTCGCTGCCTCCAGGCGAGCCGCGTAGGTGCACTGGTCGATGTAGGCGCGGGTGGTCTGGGCGACTACCTGCAGGCGTACCAGGTCTAGTGCCGCAGCGCTGGCTTCGGCTTGCACCCGGGCACGTTGGATGGCGGCGCGTACCTGGCCCCAGATATCCACCTGATAGGCCAGCTCGATGCCCGGGTTGAATTGCCATTGTGACGGCGCGTTGCTGTCGGTCGCCTCGGCCAGCGTCTGGTCATCGGCGCTTCTTCCATAGGTAGCGGCAACGCCCATCGCGGTAGACGGCCAGCGCCTGGCGTCGAACTCGCCGATGCCGGCCAGCATGGCCTGCACGTTGGCCTCGGCCTGTGCCAGGCCTTGGTTGTGCGCCAGGGCTTGCTGTACCCAGCGGTTGAGTTGGGGGTCTTGATACAGTGCCCACCAGCGTTCGGGCAGGGGCTGTTTGCTGACGCTGGCCGGCATGTTCGCCAGCGGGTCTGCCAGCAGCGCTAGAGGTGGTTCGGCAGGCGTGGGTTGGTGGCCGCACGCCGCGAGTGCAGCAAGCATGCCGAGGGCTGTGGCAAGCCGGGCAGGGCCGGGAAATGAGTGCAGTAAGGGCATCACGATTGTCGCTCAAGGGTCGTGATACGAGGTTAACGAGGGTTGCATGGGCGTCGCTGTCGCAAGCGGGACAACCCTGCGCGCAAGCGGGACAACCTGAGGCTCAGTACTCGCGCGCGGTACCGTTTTGCCAATCACTCGGCGCATGGCCGAGGATGCGCTTGAACATGGCAGTAAAGGCGCTGGCGCTCTGGTAGCCGTGCTCCAGCGCAACGTTCAGGATCGGCTTGCCATCGGCCAGGCACTGCTGGCTGAGCATCACCCGGGCACGGGCGCGCCATTGGCCATACGACATGCCCACCTCGCGCTGGAACAGCCTGGCCACACTGCGGGCACTCATGTTCAGTTGTGCGCCGCATTGCTCCAAGGTCAGGTCCTGGGCCGGGTCCTGCAGGAAGCGCTCGCACCAGGCACGCAGGCGTGCGTGCTGCGGTGTCGGGACGAAGGCATCGATGCGCCGGGCGGCGGCGAGTTCGTACAGGATCAGCGCCCGAGCATGCGCACCGTCGCGCAGGTTCAGCACCCGTGACGCCGCCAGGATCAGTTCGCGCAGCAGGCCGGACACGACGATGACCTGGCAGCGTTCGATGTGGGCGTCGAGCAGCAAGGTGCGCATGCAGACCACGCCTTCCATGCGGATGGCATGGCTGACCCCGGCGGGCATCCACAAGGCATGCCCGCCGGGGATCACCCAGCTGCCGCCTTCGCTGCTGACCCGCATCACGCCGCTGGCGGCGTAGATCAGCTGGTCTTCGGCGTGGCAGTGGCTGGCCACTTCATCGCCGTGTCCGTAGTCCCTTTCCAGTGCTTGCATGCAGGCCATCCTCGTTATTGGATCCAATTATATCGAGGCGACCCTGTGCCGGGTTGCGAAGTGTGGGCTACGAGCGAATTGCCATGATTAGAAATGGCTGTAAGGCGATTTTTTATGGTTAATTATTGCTGTGAAGTCAGCGACTACAGCTTGAAAGTGGTGAGTGTTGTTAAATCCAGACATCGCTCTCTGCTGTGCGATTCCCCCCTTCATGACCGGTATTCAGAATGCCCCGCGGTTCGATCATCATCAGTTTCGCTTCGCCTTGCGCAGCGGTCCGGTGCTCGACGCCGCGGGGCACAACATAGAGTTCCCTGGGGTTCACATGCACGCAGCCATCCGGCAGGTCGATACGCAGTGTGCCTTCCAGCACCAGGAATGCTTCGTCGGTCTCCGGGTGCGCGTGCCAGATGAATTCGCCTTCGATGCGCACGACCTTGAACTGGTAATCGTTCATCTCGGCAACGACCCTGGGGCTCCATTGCTGTTCGATAAGCGCTGCCTTGTGGACCAGGTTCACTGGCAGGGAGGGATGTGGGTGACGGGACTCAGGCATGACAGTTCCTCGGAAAGTGGAGTGTTCAGCCTATCGCTCCGGGCGAGTCCGGTTCTTGTACGATCCTGCAAGCCTGTTCTCACGGGGGGCGCGGGCGCCTGCGGTAACTCAGCGTGACGCTCGCAAACGCTCCAGCCAGCGTAACGGCGGTACGCCATAGCAGCGGGTGAAGTGCCGGGTCATGTGGCTCTGGTCATGAAAGCCTGCGGCAAGGGCGGCGTCGACCAAGGTGAAGCCGTCCAGGATCATTCGGCGCAAGCAGTCGAGGCGGCGCAGGGTGACAAAGCGATAGGGGCTGGTGCCGTACAGCGTGCGAAAGTCCCGCGACAGGCTCCAGCGTTCGCGGCCACTGGCCTGTTCCAGCATGTTCAGTGTTATGCCCACATGCAGGTGTTCCATGATGAAGGCTCGGGCGCGTTCGGCTGCCTGGTAATCCAGGCGCTTGCGCCCGCGCGGCTTGCCGCCGACGGCCCGCAAGGCGATCGCCAGGTCATACAGGGCGTCCTGTTCTTCCAATGGTTCCAGCGCGTGGTCCACTGCCTGTACGAACGCTTCGCTGGCGTGGTACAGACGCGGGTCGCTGGACAGCCCGCCAGCGATGAAGGGCAAAGGCTGACCACCCAGCACGTTCTGGATCAGTGCCGGGTCGACGTAGGCCATGCGGTAGCGAAAGCCTGCGTCGGTGCCGGCCATGCCGTCATGCAGTTCGTCCGGGTGCAGCACCAGCGTGTTGCCCGGTATGCCGTGGCGCAGCGAACCCTTGTAGTGGAAGCTTTGCACGCCGGCCAGCGTACGGCCGATCGAATAGGTATCGTGGCGATGCGGGTCGTAGCCGTGGCTACCGAACCAGGCTTCGATACGCTCGATACCGCCCGGTTGGGCACTACGGATGACCCAGTCGGACGGCGGTAGGGGCTTCGCTTTGCGGGCCATCGCGGTCAGTGCCTCCTGCTCACGCCCGGGTGGACAGGCTCATGTGCAGCAAGGGGAACGGGCGACCTTCGCCATCCAGTGGTGAACGGCCAGTCTGGACGAAGCCATAGTTCTGGTAGAACGCTGTTGCCTGTGGGTTCTGCTCGTTGACATCGACACTCATCGCACTGCGTGACTGGCGGCCGAAATCCAGCAATGCACGGCCAATGCCCTGGCGGTGGCGCGCTGGGTCGACGAAGAGCATTTCCACATGGTTTTCATTGAAGCCGATAAAGCCCAGTGGCTGGTCATCGGTGTCTACCGCAACCCACAGCTCGACGGCCGGGAAGTACACGTCGCGCAGCTGTGGCAACAGTGCGTCGATGTCGGAGGGTTGCAGGAATTGGTGCGTCGCGCGAACAGCGCGCAGCCAGATGTCGAGCAGCTGCGGGTAGTCTGCAGCGATGCCTTGGCGAATGATCATGGTGTCATCCTGAGTGTATTGATGGCGGATGGGCGCGCCAGTGAGCGGCGGCCATGCAAGGGTCGGCATCATGAATGACCGCTTCGCGAGTCAACGCCTGGGCGGTGCACGGCAGGGGAGGCCGGAAGGGAAGAGAGCGGAAGATTACCCCGGTCGCGCAGTAGGGGGCAATGGCGATTGCATAGGGTGCAGTGCAGGTTTCGACTCGGCTAGGATGCATGTCGAGGCTGGTATTGAACCCGAACAACAAGCACGGCCCGGGAGCACCCATGAACCGCAACGAACTGCGCAAAGCCGATATCAACCTGATGGTGGTGTTCGAAGCGCTGATGCAGGAACGCAACCTCACCCGTGCCGCGGAGAAGCTGTTCGTCGCCCAGCCCACGGTCAGCGCCGCGCTGGCCAGGTTGCGTGCGATGTTCAACGACCCGTTGCTGGTTCGAGTGGGCAACCGAATGGAGCCCTCGGCCAGGGCCGAAGAGGTGATCAAGTACCTCACGCCAGCCTTGGATGCGATGTCTGTCGCCCTCAGCATGACCCATGATTTCGATCCGCTGACCAGCAGGATGACCTTCCGCATCGGCTTGTCCGATGATGTCGAGTCGGGCCTGCTGCCGCCGCTGTTGCGGGCGCTGCGGGTGGAGGCGCCAAACGTGGTGGTGGTCGTGCAGCATGTGGACTACTGGCGCATTCCGGACCTGCTGGCGGCGGGCGACGTGACGGTGGGTATCAGCCAGACCAAGGGCCTGCCTGCCAATGCCAAGCGCAAGGTGCTACGCACCCTGCAAGCCAGGGTAGTGCGGGCCGACAAGTCCAGCACGCCGCTTTCACTGGATGAGTTTTGCCAACGTCCGCATGTCCAGGTTTCGCCAACCGCCAACACCCAGGGTGTGGTCGATGACTGGTTGAAAGACATCGGCCGTGAACGCAAGGTGGTGTTGTCGGTGCCGCAGTTCAGTTCGCTGCCGGCGATTCTGGCCGGTACCGACCTGCTGGCCTGTTGCCCGGACTATGCCGCACAGGGTATGGAACGCTGGGGCAACCTGCAGGCCGAGACGCTGCCGTTCGAGACTGCTGCACTGGAGCTGGCCATGGTCTGGTTGAGCACCACCGACAGCGACCCGGCCGAGCGTTGGCTGCGTAGTCGCCTGGAGCACTACATGGGCGGACTACGGGAAGCGGTCATGGGATGATGGCTTTGCATCGTGCTGCAACTGGCTGCCGATGAAGTGAAAGTGTCGCAGATGTACCAGCGCGCCGGGTGCAGTTTGATCAGTCACTTTCGTTGGCCTGTTGAGGTGTAGAGCGCTTGCGTGGTTTTTTCGTCGGCCGTTTGCCGGGCTTGAGCTGCCAGCGGTCGGCGTTGGCGAGCAGGCGTGCCTGGATTGCGGGTGGGTAGTCGCTCAGGGTTGTGACGGGGGGAATGGGCTTGCCGGGCAGGCCGGCCTCGCGGATGACCTTCGGCCAGCGCGGTCGCCAGCACAGCAGCAGGCTGAGCCAGTGGCCGGTGCCGATGATGACGAAAGCGGGCCAGACAAACAGCAGCGCAATTTTGAACAGCCAGCTGCTTTTGCGGAAGAAACGCCCAAGGCCTTCGAACTGGGCGCTGAATGCCTGGATGGGTGAGGGTAGCTGGGTGCTCAGGCGGGGGCGAGGGACGGCGTGTGGGCCTTCTTCCATGTAACGACGGATGAATTCCCACTCATCACGCAGTTCGCTGCCGCCTTGGCCTTGTTTGCCGATAAAGGCCATTTCCATGTGGGGCAGGCCGGTGCGGCTGGGGTGCCAGATTAGACCGAGTCGTACTCCAACGCTTAGCGAATCATCTTCTGGGCGAATGCCCGTGCTGCCGGTCGTTTTCCATGGGAAGGTGACGATGCCACCACAGTAGCTGGGGCGGTGGAGGTGGACCTGTTGAGTTATTCGATTGAAGCGAATGAGCAGATGCCGACTGGTCAGCATTTCCAGTCGGGTCAAGCTTACTCCATACTTTGTGTAAAAAAATATCGTAGCACCTGATACGAGTGCCATCATGAATGTCAGTGCCACCATCAGAAGTGATCGAGCCTCATGGTCTGCTATGTCTTCCCAGAGAAAATACAATGTGGAGATTGTCGTAACACCTATAATGGGCATGATTCCGCATAGCGTTGCAATGGTTATGAGTCCGCGCTTTTCCTCTGAGCCACCACATCGCATTTCAATAAATGTTTCGTTGAAAGCGAAAATCGGTCCGCGTGTGTGGGGTTTTTCGCTAACAGTTTGGAAGTGTATGTCCTCTTCCAAATCCCCTTCGTAAAATTCCTGGGCGGCACGCTTCTCAGCAGGTGTTAACTCAGCTTCGTACGCTTTTCGTTCGGTCTCTGACTCGGTTGCCATTTGCCAGAATCCCCATTCAATCAAATACATTACAGAACCTCGCTGAATGCGGCATGTAGTGCCACCAATTCTTCTTGCTCTTTGTAAGGCTCCGAATTTTTCCCCACGCGGAAGCTGCTGCGTTTGCACCACTTTTCCAAAGCGTCATCTTCAAAGATGTAAATGATCACCGTCAAAACGAGCCCTATCCAGAACGCGCCGAGAACTAAACGAACGAGCAGTAGCCTCGCTGCCTGTGTACCCAGTCTTTTTGCGAGTCCTGACATTGATTGACTAAGAAGTCTTACTATTTTGTTAGCGCTGGAGTTTGCAAGGTGATCGAATAAAGGCTTTGCGATGGCGATGGCGGTTCCAAGTTCACCCAATGATAACGTTATGGTAGCTACTCCTCGGAGCGCGTAAGCAGTAGCCAAAATTCTCGATTTCCTCTTGCCCTGCTTCGTGGTTGGATCGCTTCGGAGATGTTGAAGCCAGTCAGTAAAGTCCCACCATGCCAGCATTCCGCCCCCGATCCCCGCCAGGCTAGCGCCCCACAGCTTCAACCTCCCCAATGTTACGGCCGCCCCTTTTCCGGTCACACTGTTTGCGCCGTACCGCGCGACCACCTGGTCCACATAACTGGCTCCAACTTCGAAGCCCGCCGCAGCCGTAGTCATCGCGGCCGCCAGGAGTTCAGTCTTCACCCGCGCATCACTGTCAGGCAATTCGCGCGCTTTGAAGGCCATCAGCATCCCCTCCAGCAGGCACACCAGCCCGGAAACACGCACTTTGTAGAAGTCACTGTTCCGGGCCTGCATCAACCCTTCAGCCCAGGCCTGGTCGAGGTACCTTGATACCTGGCCTGCGCTGCGTTGTGGGTTGATGGGCTGCCCGCTACGTGCAGCTTCACTCAGGCGAATATCGACAGCCGTTTCATGCACCGAAGCGAACAAGGTCAGCCGCAAACCCTGGTGCAGTGCGCGGTCCATGCTGTTGGGGGTCGCGGTGCGCAGCACTTGCCGCCCCAGCGCGACGTACCAGGCATACAGGCCGATGCTGGCCGTGCTGCTCTGTGCCTGCATCTGTTCGTACAGGGTGTTGATGCGCCCAAAGGCATTGGCAGCGACATGGGCTTGCCTGGCAAGCGCTTCCGGCAGGGCGAAGGATGACGCTGACGACGGTTCGGCCTTGGCGGCTTCCAGCAGCGCCGCCAGTTCTTCCCGCAGGTCCTCCTGATTGTAGGTGATGCCGCGTATTGCCAGGTTGCCCCGGTCCGCCACGTCACTGCGCCACCAGCGGTCCAGCACCTTCGTGCCCCCTTCACTCAACTCCATGCCGATCACGCACTGGCCGGTCTGTTCGGCAAAGGCCAGGCCGTTGATGAGGTCGGCGTTGTCGTAGCGGTCCAGTGCCTGCAACAAGCGTTCGCTGACCACCCAGCGGGCATGGTCCTTGGCGCGGTCTTCGGCGGCTTGCTGGGCGTGTTGCATGGCCTGCTCGAAACCGTCGAGCTGATCGTGCATGGCCTGGCGGTCGACCAGGTGGCCGTATTTCTGGTCGAACCGCTTGCGGAACTCGCCGGCATCCTGGCGGGCCTGGACTTTGCTGCGGACGCCGCGCTCGAACTGCGCCATGTGCGGCTTCATGCGTTCATCATGGGCATCGGCCTGTTGCCTGGCCCGTTCGGAGAACAAGTAGATCTCGGGATGCAGGTGGAGCTGGTTGCGGACTTTTTCGGCCATGACTTCGCGCTTGACGATCTGCTCGGCCACCATCTGCGGGTAGAGTTTTTCGATTTCCAGGAACGACTGCGCGACCAGAAGCTTGCGTTCGTTGTCGACCCCGGGTTCCACGGTGCGCGCCAGCCACTGGGTCTTCACATCCTCGACAGCGGCGTTGCGCCAGGCGTTGAGCTCCTGGGTGATCCCGATGGCGTCTTCGATGACGATGGCGGCGCCACGGGGTTTGCTGTGGTTCACCAGCGGTGCCAGCGCTTGGCGTGATGCGTGTGGCGAGACGATCTGGTCGTTGTTGAACGGCTGCAGGTCCAGTAGCGCCTGCAGGTCTGCATCGTCCTGGGCCTTGAAGTCGGCCACCCAGCTCAGTTGGTCATGCTTGAGGACGTGGGGCTGTGGCGGGGCGTCGGAAGGCTGGATGAAGCGGGCGATATCGATCGTGGGCAGGCTGCTGCGGTATTGGTCGTCGAGCAGGCGGTAGTTGTCGAGCATGCGCGGGGTCAGCGGGGAAGGGCTGAACAATGGGCGCAGCTCCTGGATGTCATCCAGGTCGTAGAGGGTGATGGTCCAGCCGAAACCGCGAAGGATCTCATCCAGATTGCCGGCGCTGGGGGCAGGCGCCCAGGGGGCGTCGCTGCTGATGTACAGCAGCGAGCCATTGGGCGCCACGCGGTACTGGCTGTGCCATTCGTAGGCCGGTGCGCTATGGCGCTTGATCAGCAGGTAGAGAAAGCCCTCGCGCAAAGGGCGGATGGCGTAGCTGGAATGGGTCAGCTCGCCGACATCCTGGAACGGGCTGAGATAGCCCGGCAATTTGGGCAGGCGGGCACGTTGTGCCGGGTTGCCGCCGACGGCGGCGTAGCGCAGGGGCAGCAGTTCGAAGCGGCGGGTACAGTCGGCGACGGGGCTGTTGCGCAGGGCCGGGCGGTAGCCGGAGGTGATGCGCCTGCACAGTTCGAGGGTTTCTTTCAACGAGTCCATGTATAGCTCCAGCGAGCAGGGATAATCATCAAATGCATGCAAGCGTTGCATTCGACCCAGGGCTGGACACTAGCGAGGAATCACTTCTCAAAGGAGCGTTGCGCTTCCGATAGGTGCGTAGGAAATTTCTGATTAAGCGGTATCGTTGACGTTACCAGGGTTTTCATCGCCTTTCACGTCAACCCGTCCGCTGTCACGGGGCAGGCCCATCGTTACTGGGTGGAGGCGCCACCCTGGTCGCTATTTTAAATACGGTCCGCATCCAGACAGGGCCGCAAAGCGGCCCGATCGTTCCCCGGAAAGTACTTCAGAACGCCCCTTGCAATGTCACCATGAAATTGCGCGGTTCACCATAGAAGTTGCCCCACGCCGGCGCGCCGATGGTGGCGTAGTACTTCTTGTCGAACAGGTTGTTGCCGTTGAGCGCGACAGTCCAGTTCGGGTCGAGGCGGTACTGCACACGGCCGTTCCACACGGTGTAGCCCGCCTGCTCGACACGGGTAGTGCCGGTGGTACGGAAGTTCTCGCTCTGGCTGTTCAGGCCTGCGCCGAGGGTCCAGCGCTCCAGAGCACCGCCCAGCTGGTAGTCACCCCATACCTTGAGCATGTGCCGTGGGATGAAGCTGGAGGTGAAGGTCAGTTCGGTCGGGTCAGTGTCTTCGATGGTACTCAGGTACTTCGTCTGGGTGTAGGTGTAGCCCGCCAACAGCTGCAACCGCTCGATCGGCGAGCCGCTGATCTCGGCTTCGAACCCCTGTGCGCGTACCTTGCCGCTGTCGTTGTAGCAATACCCGTCGCCTGAGGGGCAGGTATCGACGTAGTCCGTTTCTGCGCGGTGATTCTCGACAGTGCGGAACAGGTTGAAGGAGGTGTTCAACGCGCCGTCGAGCAGCTCGCCCTTGATGCCGACTTCATAGTTGGCGCCGGTCTTTGGCTGTAACGCCTGCCGCTCGGCATTCACCTTGTCGCTTTGTGGCTGGAAGATGTCGGCGTAGCTGGCATAGGCGGTCCACTGCTCGTTCAGGTCGTACAGCACGGCGGCAAACGGCGTGACCTGACCGTTTTCCTGGCTGCGATTATGCACCCAGTAATCGTAGAACTGGGTATAGGAGTCGCTCTTGTTACGGTACCAGCTGACCCGCGCGCCCAGCACCAAGGTCAGTGGCTCTGCCAGTTTCAGGCGCAGGTTGGCGTAAGTGCCGTACTGGGTGGTAGTGGTATCGGTTGGCACACTGCCACCGCGGCTCGGGTTGACCAGGTAATCGGCCTTGGACGGGTGTGTGAAGTTCGCGGATGGGTTGAACGGGTCCTGCTTGCCGTCCAGCAGCATCAGCGCGAAGTAATCATGGGTTTTCTGTCGGCTGGCGTTGACACCCATGATCAGCTCGTGCTGCAGGCCGAACGCCTCGAACTTGCCATCGACATAGCTATCGAAGCCGTAGTCGTCCTGGTCGTAGTCGAAACGGCCGGCCCGGACGTTCATGCTGGCGGTGCTGGCGCCGACGGGTACCGTGCCTTCGGAATAAGCGTATTCGATGTCCTGGGTGTTGTGGGTGTAGATCGAGGCGAAGTTCAGGGTCCAGTCATCGTTGAAGCGGTGCTTGAGGTCGGCAAAGCCGGTAATACGCTGGCTTTGCATGTCGTTCCAGCTGGCCCCCAGGCAGGTGGAGCGCGACAGCTTCAGGTCACTGCCATCGGCGTAGCGTGGCAGGCCGGCGTAGCAAGGGGTGGCATCGACATCCTCGTAAGCCAGGCCAGCGCCCACGGTGGTGTCGGCCGTGACGTCCCAGTCGATGGCGCCGTACAGTATCTGGTCCTGGCGCTTGGCCGTGTCATAGAAGTACTGGCGGTCCTGCAGCGTCGCCACGGCGCGCCCCCGCACGGTGCCCGACGCGTTCAGCGGGCCGCCCACGTCCACTTGCCCGCGGTAGTTGTCCCAGCTGCCGGCTGATAGGGTGACGGTGGTGGCGGCTTTTTCCTGCCCCCGTTTGCGCACGAAGTTGACGCCCCCGGCGGAGGAGCCAGAGCCTTTCATCATGCCGGCCGCACCTTTAAGCACCTCGACGCGGTCATAGAACGCCATGTCGCTGGAAAAGCTGTTGGCCTGCACGTAGTTGCCGCCCACGTCCAAGGGCACGCCGTCGTACTGGTACTGGCCATCCAGGTTGAAACCACGGGAATAGAAATACTTGCCGCCCATGGGCGAGTCATACACGGTGATGCCCGGGGTCTTGTCCAGTACCTGCTCCAGTGTGTTGAGGTTCTGGTCGTCGAGCATCTTGCGGGTCATCACGGTGACCGACTGCGGGGTTTCTTTCAGCGTGTGTACGCCCTTGCCGATGGTGATGGCACGGGCGGCGTAGGACTGGGTGCCTTCGCTGGTCGCATCCAGGCGGTTGGCGTCGATGTTCATCGGCGCCAGTTCCATGGCCGAGCCGTTTTGCGCAGCGACCAGCACATAGCCACCATTACCCTGACGCTGCGCCTGCAGGCCACTGTTGCCCAGCAGCCGCGCCAGACCTTCCTCGACACTGAAGCTGCCTTCCAGGCCCGCGCTGTCGAGGTTGCGCGTCTGTGCGGTGTCGAACGAAATGGTCACACCCGCCTGTACGCCAAACTGGGTGATGGCGTTGCCCAGTGAGCCAGCGGGGACATGGTAGGTGGCCTGGCTTTGGGCCATTGCCTGGGCAGGCATCAGCAACAGGCCGGGCGCGCTGGCCAGGGACATGCCGAACAGCACCAGGCGGACGGCCTGGCTGAGCTTGGTTGCTGGGGTAGGGTGCAGGTGTGGCATTTCGTGGTCCTTCCGAGTCATGGCAGAAAGTCGCTGTCGTCGCGGCTTGTGTCAGGGACGGACGAGAATAGAAATCAGCAAGATTGCGGCGAAAGTTTTTCCGCAGTTGCTCAGGCGGGCTCCACACTCACCCAGTAGCGGCTTAAGTAGCGCACTTTCACGGGCAAGGTTTTCGGCAGGTTGGCCAGGGCGATATCGGTGTCGTCAATGCGGAACGCACCGGAAATGCTCATGGCCTGGATCGACGAGGCACAGCGCAGCACACCTGGACGATAGCGCCCCAGTTCTTCGAGGAAATCGCCAAGGCGCCAGTCGTTCACGCTGAGCATGCCTTGCAACCAGGCCGTGGAATCGGCGGGGAGGGCATGGGCGTCGAGGACGACATCCTGATCAAAACTCACTTGCTGGCCAGCGTGCAGTTGCAGCACTCGATCAGGGTGGCGCAGGGGGCGAACTTCGACGCTGGCCTCAAGCACACCCACGCGGGTCTGCTGCGCCAGTTTGCGGACGCTGAACGCGGTACTGCGGGCCAGTACGCTGCCGTCATCGGTGTGCACGATAAACGGGCGCTGCTGACGATCGCTGACCGGACGCACCAGAATTTCCCCCTGATACAGCTGAATCGCCCTCACCTTTGTGGCGTAGCGCACATCCAGCGCGGTATTCACGTTCAGTTCCAGCTGTGAACCATCCTCCAGGTGCAGGGCGCGGCGCTCGCTGCTGCGGGTACTGTGCTGGGCCAGCAAGGCACGATAGGGCACCTGCTCGGCCGCCAGCCAGCTGCCGCCCCCCATGGCCATCAGCAGGCCCAGCACTTTCAGCACGTCACGCCGCTGCGCCTGGGCCGCGCCAAGGCCGGACAGCGCCGCCTGCGGCGGCACCATGGCCCATTGCTGCTGCAGCTTTTCTACCCGCGCCCAGGCGGCTGCGTGCAGGGGGCTGGCCTGCAGCCACTGTCGCCAGGCCTGGGTGCGGGCCTCGCTATTGGCGCCGTCGTTGAGCTGAACATACCAGGTGGCAGCGGCTTCGAGTGTCTTGAGATCCATGGGCGTCAGCCTTCGACTGCCAGCAGGCAGCGAGTCATGGCCTTGATCAGGTGATTCTTCACGGTGGTGATCGACACGCCGAAGCGCTCGGCCGCAGCGCCGTAGGTCAGGCCTTCGAGTTGAACGGCAAGGAAGATGGCGCGGGTCTTGGCGCCGAGTTCGTCGAGCAGGCTGTCCACGGCCACCAGCATCTCTATGATGGACAAGCGCACCTCCGGCGACACCTCTACCGGTTCCGGACGCAGGGCCAGCGCCTGCAGGTAAGCTTTTTCGATGATGCGACGGCGAGCTTTGTCTATCAGAAGGGCGCGGGCGATAGCGCTGAGGTAGCTGCGCGGCTCACGGATCGGCAACGGGTTACGCGCGGTCATTACCCGCAAGAACGTGTCGTGCGCCAGGTCGGAAGCGTCGGCGGCGTTGCCCAGGCGGGCGCGCAGCCAGCCCTTCAGCCAGCTGTTGTTTTCGCTGTACAGCTGGTGCAGGGCCTGGGGATCGAGCGTTGCCATGGCGTCAAGATCGCAATATTAATGGGAATTGATCGCATTGTCGCGAGAGGCGGGGCTTATTGCAAGGACCGCGAGCACACACCCTGTGGGAGCGGCCTTGCGTCGCGATTGGGCCGCAAAGCGGCCCGGGTTTCGGCATCGCGGCTACATTTGTGGGGCTGCTGTGCAGCCCTATCGCGACGCAAGGCCGCTCCCACAAAGAGTCGTGCAGGCTTGCAGGGCAGTGGTTAGAACCCGGCCTCCAGGCTCAGCAGGTCCTGCACCGTCTGCCGCCGGCGGATCATCCGCAGGGCACCGTTCTCGATCAGGAACTCCGGCAGCAGCGGCCGGCTGTTGTAGTTCGACGACATCGACGCGCCATAGGCCCCGGCATCGTGGATCACCAGCAGGTCGCCCACCTGTGCCTGGGGCAGGTCCTGCGGGGTCAGTGCCTGGTCATCCTGGGTGAACACGTCACCCGATTCACACAATGGCCCGGCCACCACGGTCGGCTGGCGCGGGCGATCTACTGCCTGGCCATCGGCATCGAGCAGGGTCATGCCGTGGTAAGCGCCGTACATCGCCGGGCGCATCAGGTCGTTGAAGCCGGCGTCGATCATGACGAAGGTATTGCGCCCCACCTGTTTCACGGCACGGACTTCGGCCACCAGGTAGCCCGACTCCGCCACCAGGAAGCGTCCGGGTTCGATCTCCATGCGCACCGGGTGGCCGAGCATCGTTTCGATCTCCTTGCGCGCCACCGCCCAGGTCTGCGCATAACGCTGCAGGTCGACCGGTTTGTCGGTGCTGCGGTAAGGGGTGGAAAGCCCGCCGCCGATGGAGAACGCCTCGATGTCCACGCCCAGACGGCCGATCAGCTCGATCATCGAGCGGGCCACCTGTTCCAGGTGCTGGTAGTCCACCCCGGAACCAATGTGCATGTGCACGCCCACCAAGTGCAGGCCATGGGCCTTGATGCACGCCAGCGCCTCGTCCAGCTCTTCGTGCCAGATGCCATGCTTGCTGTTTTCGCCGCCGGTATTGGTCTTGCGGCTGTGGCCATGGCCGAAGCCCGGGTTGATGCGGATCCACACGCGGTGGCCGGGCGAGCGTTCACCCAGTTGGCGCAGCATGTCGATGGAGCCGGCGTTGACTTCGATCTTCTCTGCCACCACTCGCTCCAGGGTTGGCCGGTCCAGCGCGTCGCAGGTCAGCACCACGCCGGCAGGGTCACCGTCAACGCTCGCACCCGCAGCGAAGGCCCGCTCCATTTCACCCAGCGACACGGCGTCCAGCACCAGGCCATGGGCGCGCATCAGGCGTAGCACATGCAGGTTGGGGTTGGCTTTCTGGGCGAAGCGCACGGTGTCGAATACGTTCAACTGCTCGACACGCTCGGCGATGGTGCTGGCGTCGTACGCCCAAAGCGGCGAGCCGTGCTGGCGAACCGCCTCGGCCAGAAGGGTGAAGGGTGCGGTCATGGTGGCGTTACTCGTATAAGGAAGGCCACGAGGATGAATCAAAGCGGGAATTCAGTAAAATAGCTATTTTTCTGCCAGTCATTCATATCTGATATACCCATTGTCGACTCACTGGGTGCTGCCGTGAAACTGTCCGTCCGCCACATCGAAGTGTTCCGCGCCATCATGGCCGCTGGTAGTGTCACGGGTGCGGCGCGCCTGCTGTTCACCTCGCAGCCGACCGTCAGCCGCGAACTGGCGCGGCTGGAGCAGGTGACTGGCCTGAACCTGTTCGAGCGCGAGGGCGGGCGCCTGGTGGCGACGGCCCAGGCGCTGCTGTTGATCGAAGAGGTCGAGCGGGCCTACGTCGGGCTGGAGCGGATCGATCGCTTTGCCCAGGCCATCCGCAACTTCGAGCAGGGCCGGCTGGCCATCACCTGCCTGCCGCTGTTCTCGCAAACCTTGTTGCCCAAGGCTTGCCAGCGCTTTCACCAGCAGCACAGCGGCGTGAGCGTGAGCATTCTGGCGCAGGAGTCGCCTTTGCTGGAGGAGTCACTGGTTGCCCAGCAGCATGACCTTGGCCTGACTGAAGTCGAACAGATACCGCGTGGCGCGTATGGTGAATTGCTGTTCAGTGCCAACATGGTGTGCGTGTTGCCCGAGCATCACCCGCTGCAGGTGAAGGCTGAACTGGAGCTGAGTGATTTCCATGAGGTCGATTTCATCAACCTGGCCAGCCTGGATACCTACCGCCAGCGTCTGGATCAGCACTTTCGTGCAGCCGGGGTTAACCGCCGCACGGTCATCGAGACCACCAGTGCCGCTTCGGTGTGCGCCATGGTCAGGCAAGGCCTGGGGGTGGCGATCATCAACCCGCTGAGCGGGCTGGAGGCGGCGCAAGGCGGGTTGCCGATCCGCAGGTTACGGGTTTCGGTGCCCTATCAGGTAATGCTGATACGCCCGGACCATCGGCCAGCATCGGCAGCGGTGGAGCCGTTTTGCGAGGCGTTGCGGGTGCAGGCCAAAGAGATGCAGCAGGCGCTGGCCTGATCATTGTGGGGGCGGCCTTGCGTCGCGATAGGGGCGCGAAGCGGCCCCAGGTCTTCAGCTCCGCCGCAAAGATTGTCAGGGCCGCTTTGCGGCCCGATCGCGACGCAAGGCCGCTCCCACAGGGTGGACCGCGTTCCCACTAGGCAGGGGCAGGGTTCAAAGCTCGCAGACCAAGGTTCCAGTACCGGCCAGGATGTTCTCCAGGGTTTCCTTCACTTCATCCATGTCACTCAAATCGCTGGTCAGGTTGATTTCCAGTACTTCATCCCCCTTCAGCGCGTCCCGGTCGCCGGCCGCCACTTCGATCAGCAGGCGCTTGGCGCTCAGGGTCACTTTAAGGCCATCCAGCGTCGACGGCTCGTCATCCAGCGTCAGGTCGACGGTGTCCTCGTCCGGGTAACGGGTAAGCAGGAACATCTGACCCTTGTCGCTGTGGCAGCACAGGGTCGCCATGTTGTCTTCCTCGTCATCGCAAGGGGTGGCGAACAGCAGGGCGGTGTTGATTTGCATGAGCAGGCTCGGGTCAAAGGAAACGGAAGGGAATTCTGACAGTCTTGCGTACAGGCATAAACGTAAAGTTACCGCCCCTTGACCGAAATTGTCGCAGCGCTGCAAGCGTAGATGACCGATCAGTCGTTAAGCTTCGGCGAGCCCTGGGCGTGCCTGCGCACGTTCAACGTCTGGTTTTTACCGTCCGTCATGCCACGGGTTGGCTATCGTTGATCCGTACACGGCGCACGCAGCGACGCTTCAATTATTACAAAGCCCAAGCGGAGTACCACAGATGGCGTTCTTCACCGCAGCCAGCAAAGCCGACTTCCAGCACCAACTGCAAGCGGCCCTGGCGCAGCACATCAGCGAGCAGTCCCTGCCACAAGTGGCGCTGTTCGCCGAGCAGTTCTTCGGCATCATCTCTCTGGACGAACTCACCCAGCGCAGGCTTTCCGACCTGGCCGGCTGCACCCTGTCAGCCTGGCGCATCATCGAGCGTTTCGACCCCGAATACCCGCAAGTGCGGGTGTACAACCCTGATTACGAACGCAATGGCTGGCAGTCGACCCATACCGTGGTCGAAGTGTTGCACCATGACTTGCCGTTCCTGGTCGACTCGGTGCGCACCGAGCTCAACCGCCGTGGCTACAGCATCCACACCCTGCAAACCACCGTGCTCAGTGTGCGCCGTGGCGCCAAGGGCGAGCTGTTGGAGCTGCTGCCCAAGGGCACCCAGGGCGAGGGCGTGCGCTACGAGTCACTGATGTACCTGGAGATTGACCGCTGCGCCAATGCCGCCGAGCTGACGGTGCTGACCCGCGAGATCGAGCAGGTGCTGGCCGAGGTACGGGTGGTGGTGGCCGACTTCGAACCGATGAAGGCCAAGCTGCGTGAAGTGGTAGCGCAGGTGGAGCAAACCGCCTTCGGCCCCGCCCAAAACGAGAAGGGCGAAGTCAAGGCCTTCCTCGAATGGCTGCTGGATAACCACTTCACCTTTCTGGGCTATGAAGAATTCACCGTCAAGGGCGGCGCCGATGGCGGCCAGATGGTCTACGACGAGCAGTCGTTCCTCGGCCTGCCGCGCCGCCTGCGCGTGGGCTTGACGGCAGAAGAGCTGCGCATCGAAGACTACGCTGTGGCCTACCTCAACGAGCCGCTGCTGCTGTCGTTCGCCAAGGCCGCGCTGCCCAGCCGCGTGCACCGCCCGGCCTACCCGGACTACGTGTCGATCCGCCAGCTGGACGCCGACGGCAAGGTCATCAAGGAGCACCGCTTCATGGGGCTGTACACCTCGTCGGTGTATGGCGAAAGCGTGCATGCCATTCCGTACATCCGCGTGAAGGTGGCCGAAGTCGAGCGCCGTTCGGGCTTTGATCCCAAGGCCCATCTGGGCAAGGAACTGGCCCAGGTGCTGGAAGTGCTGCCGCGCGACGACCTGTTCCAGACGCCGATCGACGAGTTGTTCAGCACGGTCATGGCAATCGTGCAGATCCAGGAGCGCAACAAGATCCGCGTGTTCCTGCGTAAAGACCCGTACGGCCGCTTCTGCTACTGCCTGGCCTACGTCCCGCGGGAAATCTATTCCACCGAAGTGCGGCAGAAGATCCAGCAGGTGCTGATGGAGCGCCTGAAGGCCAGCGACTGCGAGTTCTGGACCTTCTTCTCCGAATCGGTACTGGCCCGTGTGCAACTGATCCTGCGGGTCGACCCCAAGAACCGTATCGACATCGACCCGCAGCAGCTGGAACGCGAAGTCATCCAGGCCTGCCGCTCGTGGCATGACGACTACTCGGCACTGGTGGTGGAGAACTTCGGCGAAGCCCAGGGCACCAACATCCTCGCCGATTTCCCCAAAGGCTTCCCGGCCGGTTACCGCGAACGCTTCGCCGCGCACTCGGCGGTGGTCGACCTGCAGCATGTGCTGAACCTGTCGGAAAGCAAGCCGCTGGCCATGAGCTTCTACCAGCCGTTGACTCAGGTGGGCGAGCGCATCCTGCACTGCAAGCTGTACCACGCCGACACCCCGCTGGCGCTGTCCGACGTGCTGCCGATTCTGGAAAACCTCGGCCTGCGCGTGCTCGGCGAGTTCCCGTATCGCCTGCGCCATGCCAATGGCCGCGAATACTGGATCCACGACTTCGCCTTCACCTACAGCGAAGGCCTGAGCCTGGATATCCAGCAGCTCAACGATACCCTGCAGGACGCTTTCATCCACATCGTCCGGGGTGACGCCGAGAACGACGCCTTCAACCGCCTCGTGCTCACCGCCGGCCTGCCGTGGCGCGACGTGGCCTTGCTGCGTGCCTACGCCCGTTACCTGAAACAGATCCGTCTGGGCTTCGATCTGGGCTACATCGCCAGCACCCTGAACAACCACACCGACATCGCTCGCGAGCTGACCCGGTTGTTCAAGACCCGCTTCTACCTGGCGCGCAAGCTCACCCAGGACGACCTTGACGACAAGCAGCAGCGCCTGGAACAGGCCATTCTGACTGCGCTGGACGACGTGCAAGTGCTCAACGAAGACCGCATCCTGCGGCGCTACCTGGACCTGATCAAGGCCACACTGCGTACCAACTTCTACCAGCCCGACGCAAACGGCCAGAACAAGTCGTACTTCAGCTTCAAGTTCAACCCCAAGCTGATCCCCGAACTGCCCAGACCGGTGCCAAAGTTCGAGATATTCGTCTATTCGCCACGGGTCGAGGGCGTGCACCTGCGCTTTGGCAACGTTGCCCGTGGTGGCCTGCGCTGGTCCGACCGCGAAGAGGACTTCCGTACTGAAGTGCTGGGGCTGGTGAAAGCCCAGCAGGTGAAGAACTCGGTCATCGTGCCGGTCGGCGCCAAGGGTGGTTTCCTGCCGCGTCGCCTGCCGCTGGGCGGCAGCCGTGACGAGATCGCCGCCGAAGGCGTGGCGTGCTACCGCATCTTCATTTCCGGCCTGCTCGACATCACCGACAACCTCAAGGACGGTGGCGTGGTGCCGCCGGCCAACGTGGTGCGCCATGACGATGACGACCCGTACCTGGTGGTAGCGGCGGACAAAGGTACTGCGACCTTCTCCGACATCGCCAACGGCATTGCCATCGACTACGGCTTCTGGCTGGGCGATGCTTTTGCTTCCGGCGGCTCGGCCGGTTACGACCACAAGAAGATGGGCATTACCGCACGCGGTGCCTGGGTGGGCGTGCAGCGCCACTTCCGCGAGCGCGGCATCAACGTGCAGGAAGACCCGATCACCGTCATTGGTGTGGGCGATATGGCCGGCGACGTGTTCGGCAATGGCCTGCTGATGTCCGACAAGCTGCAACTGGTGGCAGCGTTCAACCACCTGCATATCTTCATCGACCCCAACCCCGACCCTGCCACCAGCTTTGCCGAGCGCAAGCGCCTGTTCGACCTGCCGCGTTCGGCCTGGAGCGACTACGACACCAGCATCATGTCCGAAGGCGGCGGGATCTTCCCGCGCAGTGCCAAGAGCATCGCAATCAGCCCGCAGATGAAAGAGCGCTTCGCCATCGAAGCCGACCGCCTGACCCCGACCGAGCTGCTTAACGCGCTGCTCAAGGCCCCGGTGGACTTGCTGTGGAACGGCGGTATCGGTACCTACGTGAAGGCCAGCACTGAAAGCCACGCCGATGTCGGCGACAAGGCCAACGATGCGCTGCGGGTCAACGGTAACGAACTGCGCTGCAAGGTAGTGGGCGAGGGCGGCAACCTGGGCATGACCCAGCTCGGCCGCGTCGAGTTCGGCCTGAACGGCGGCGCCACCAACACCGACTTCATCGACAACGCCGGCGGCGTGGACTGCTCCGACCACGAGGTCAACATCAAGATCCTGCTCAACGAAGTGGTGCAGGGTGGCGACATGACCGAGAAGCAGCGCAACCAGCTGCTGGGCAGCATGACCGACGAAGTGGCCAGCCTGGTGCTGGGCAACAACTACAAGCAGACCCAGGCGCTGTCGCTGGCCGCCCGCCGCGCCCGCGAGCGGATTGCCGAGTACAAGCGCCTGATGGCCGATCTCGAGGCGCGGGGCAAGCTGGACCGTGCCATCGAATTCCTGCCGTCCGAAGAGCAGTTGGCCGAACGCCTTGCTGCCGGCCAGGGCCTGACCCGCGCCGAGCTGTCGGTGCTGATCTCGTACAGCAAGATCGACCTCAAGGAGCAACTGCTCAAGTCGCTGGTACCGGACGACGACTACCTGACCCGTGACATGGACACCGCTTTCCCGCCGTCCCTGGTCAGCAAGTTCGCCGAGGCCATGCGCCGCCACCGCCTGAAGCGCGAAATCGTCAGCACCCAGATCGCCAACGACCTGGTCAACAACATGGGTATCACCTTCGTCCAGCGCCTGAAGGAGTCGACCGGCATGAGCCCGGCCAACGTAGCCGGCGCTTACGTGATCGTGCGCGACATCTTCCACCTGCCGCACTGGTTCCGCCAGATCGAGGCGCTGGACTATCAGGTGCCGGCGGAAATCCAGCTTACCCTGATGGACGAGCTGATGCGCCTGGGCCGCCGTGCCACCCGCTGGTTCCTGCGAAGCCGCCGTAACGAACAGGACGCCGGGCGCGATACCGCGCACTTCGGGCCGAAGATCGCGCAGCTGGGTCTGAAGCTGGATGAGCTGCTCGAAGGCCCTACCCGCGAACGCTGGATGGTCCGCTACCAGGGCTTTGTCGACGCCGGTGTGCCGGAGTTGCTGGCGCGTATGGTGGCGGGTACCAGCCACCTGTACACCCTGCTGCCGATCATTGAAGCGGCCGACGTGACTGGCCATGAGCCTGCGCAGGTGGCCAAGGCATTCTTCGCCGTGGGCAGCGCGCTGGACCTGACCTGGTACTTGCAGGAAATCAGCAACCTGCCGGTGGAAAACAACTGGCAGGCGCTGGCCCGCGAGGCATTCCGCGATGATATCGACTTGCAGCAGCGGGCGATCACCATTTCGGTCCTGCAGATGGTCGATGCACCGGAAGACATGGATGCCCGCGTGGCGTTGTGGTCAGAGCAGCACCGGGGAATGGTGGAGCGCTGGCGCGCCATGCTCGACGACCTGCGCAATGCCACGGGCACTGACTATGCGATGTACGCGGTGGCCAACCGCGAGCTGGTCGACCTGGCCATGAGCGGGCAGGCGGCGGTGGTGCCGTCCTGAGCCTTGTGGTGAGGTAAAACAAAGCCCCGGCAGTGATGCCGGGGCTTTTTTGTATTCCTGGGGTGGCCCTTTCGCGGGTGAACCCGCTCCTACACCGATTGGTGGTGGACACACATCGGGGGTTGGACACAGCCCGTCGTGTAATCGATGGACTCGCCCCCGCCGAGGCATCACAGTGCCACGGTGGTGTTCGAAGAAGCCAACGGCAGCGAGGGCGAGACCATGAAAAAGCATAGTTCGAAACACGATTCCCTGTCTTCCACTGATGTGGAGCTTTGCACAACCATCTGCGTAGACCTGGCCAAACAGGTCTTCCAATTAGCAGGCGAGGACGCTACTGGTCGGGTGATCTACGAAGATCGCATCAAATCCCGCCAAGCGTTCCACGATTTCCTGCTCAGGCTGCCAACGACCGTGGCCGTCTTGATGGAGTGCGGTCCAGGTGCACAAGCCTGGGCCAGACTGCTGCAGGCCAAAGGTAATCCGGTTCGCATCCTGCCGGCGCAACGTGTCGCCGAACATCGCAGCGGTGCTAAGAACGATCGTAACGACTGCTATGCCATTTTGCGTGCCGGTCGCGATACGAGCATCGCTTCGATACCGATCAAGAGCACCACAGCACTGGCTATTCAAGCGCTGCACCGTATCCGGCGCGGTAACATCAAGCGACATACCGCGCTGGGTAATCAGATCCGTGGTTTGCTACTCGAGCATGGCGTATCCATGCCCCAGGGCGATGCCGCGATCAATAAGCATGTGCCTCAGGCGCTTGAGGATGCTTCCTTGCCTCTACCCGACCTGTTGCGCGAGTTGCTCGATGAGTTGCTGATGGACTGGTTGTCTCTAGGTGAACGCATAACGGCGCTGAGCCGCCGGCTCGAAGCGACTGCCCAAGAGGATAAAGTCGCTCAGCGACTGATCACCATTCGCGGCGTCGGCCCTATCATTGCCACGGCGATCGTGGCGAAACAGACCGACCCCAGCCGCTTCGCCAGTGGCCGAATGTATTCCGCCTTCTTCGGTATCGTGCCCGATCAGCACAGCAGCGGAAACAAAATCAGATTGGGCAAGATGAGCAAGCGCGGTGACGGCTACATACGCAGCCTGATGATCCAGGGCGCGCATGCTGTCTTGAGTCAGTTAAGGCCTGATTCCGATCAGCCAGATGATCGCCGCCTCTTGCGCTGGCTATCCCGCCTTGGGCGCAAGGAGGCGGCGATCAGGCTGGCTAATCGAAATCTGCGGATTATCTGGGCCCTGTTACAGAGCGATCAGGTTTACCAACGCAAACCGAACGAAAAACCGGAGGCGGCTATGAGCCTCTGACCAACCGGGTAATGCCACCGGGGCGCTAGGCGCTCCAACCCCTGCTAGTGAACATTGACCCTAGGTAAGACCGTCGCAGACCGATGCCTCCGCTCCTACAGGCCTGATAGTGGCCTCAATGTAAACGGCACACTGCGAGCTCACCACGATGTTGGCCAGAAGCAAAAAGCTTCCTCGAACAGGCCTGATACATAGATGCAACCGGGTTCCTATGTTCAAAAAAGCAGCTAGACAGTGTGGGCGAGTCCATACATAGGAGCGGGTTCACCCGCGAAGAGGCCGGCCCTGCTGGCCAATTTCCACCCGCCGTTCACTGTCGCTGCCGCCACCATACGCGGGTAAACCCGCTCCTACAGGGGGGGCGGGGGCGTTACTTGAACCGCCTCTCCACGCCTTTTTCGACCAGAATCTTGGCGGAAATCTCTTCCACCGAAAAATGCGTGGAATTGATATTGGGAATGTTCTCCCTGCGGAACAGGCTTTCCACTTCACGCACTTCGAATTCGCACTGGGCAAAGCTGGAATAACGGCTGTTGGGCTTGCGTTCGTGGCGGATGGCGGTGAGGCGGTCGGGGTCGATGGTCAGGCCGAACAGCTTGCTGTGGTGCTTTTTCAGCACCGCCGGCAGCTGCAGGCGCTCCATGTCGTCCTCGGTCAGCGGGTAATTGGCGGCACGGATGCCGAACTGCATGGCCATGTACAGGCAGGTTGGGGTTTTGCCGCAACGCGACACGCCAACCAGAATCAGGTCGGCTTTGTCGTAGTAGTGGGTGCGTGCACCATCGTCGTTATCCAGGGCGAAATTCACTGCCTCGATGCGTTCCATGTAGTTGGAATTGCCGCCGATCGAGTGAGATTTGCCCACGGAATACGACGAATGGGCGATCAATTCCTGCTCAAGTGGGGATAAAAACGAAGAAAAGATGTCGATCATGAAGCCATTCGACGTCGCCAGGATCTCGCGGATGTCCTGGTTGACAATGGTGTCGAAGATGATCGGGCGTACCCCATCCCGCTCGGCCGCAGCGTTGATTTGCTGGACCATGACCCGCGCTTTGTCCGGCGAATCGATGTAAGGGCGGGTGAATTTGTTGAAGGGAATGCTCTCGAATTGCGCGAGCAAACTCTGGCCCAGGGTTTCGGCAGTGATACCGGTGCCGTCGGAGATGAAGAACGCGGTTCGTTTCATTTGCGATCTGGGCCTTAAGCTGATGGCGATTCTTGGATATGATAAGTTCGGTTTGCCGAATGCGGCTGTCGACATTCTGCCACATTTGCAGCGCCTATTTTCCAGGTACAGGCCACAAACGCCCGGCCAAGTCATAGAAGACAGGCGGGCGCCTTTTGAGCTTTTCCAACACAGTTAGTGGAGAGATCACCTTGGTAGAGTACGTAGTTTCCCTCGATAAGCTCGGCGTCCATGATGTGGAGCATGTGGGGGGCAAGAACGCATCCCTGGGCGAGATGATCAGTAACCTCGCCGGTGCCGGCGTGTCGGTGCCGGGCGGCTTTGCCACTACGGCTCAGGCGTACCGTGACTTTCTCGAGCAGAGTGGGCTGAACGACCGCATTCACGCCGCGCTCGACGCGCTGGACGTTGACGACATCAATGCCCTGACCAAGACCGGCGCGCAGATTCGCCAGTGGGTCATGGAAGCCGAATTCCCGCCACGCCTGGATTCGGAAATCCGTACGGCCTTCGCCGAAATGGCCGCCGGCAACGACAACATGGCCGTTGCCGTGCGTTCCTCGGCTACCGCTGAAGACCTGCCGGACGCCTCGTTCGCCGGCCAGCAGGAAACCTTCCTCAACATTCGCGGCGTCGATAACGTGATCCGCGCGGCCAAGGAAGTGTTCGCTTCGCTGTTCAACGACCGCGCCATCGCCTACCGCGTGCACCAGGGCTTCGATCACAAGCTGGTTGCCTTGTCTGCCGGTGTGCAGCGCATGGTCCGCTCCGAAACCGGCACCGCCGGGGTGATGTTCACCCTCGACACCGAGTCGGGCTTCCGCGACGTGGTATTCATCACTGGCGCCTATGGCCTGGGCGAAACCGTCGTACAGGGTGCGGTCAACCCTGACGAATTCTACGTGCACAAGAACACCCTGCAGGCCGGCCGCCCGGCCATCCTGCGCCGCAACCTGGGCAGCAAGGCGATCAAGATGGTCTATGGCGACGAAGCCAAGGCCGGCCGTTCGGTCAAGACCGTCGAAGTCGACCGCGCCGAGCGCGCACGCTTCTGCCTGACCGATGCCGAGGTCAGCGAGCTGGCCAAGCAGGCCATGATCATCGAGCAGCACTACCAGCGCCCGATGGACATCGAGTGGGCCAAGGACGGTGACGACGGCAAGCTGTACATCGTCCAGGCCCGCCCGGAAACGGTGAAGAGCCGTTCCAGCGCCAACGTCATGGAACGCTACCTGCTCAAAGAGAAAGGCACCGTGCTGGTCGAAGGCCGTGCCATTGGCCAGCGTATCGGCGCCGGCAAGGTTCGCGTCATCAACGACGTATCGGAAATGGACAAGGTCCAGCCGGGCGACGTGCTGGTCTCCGACATGACCGACCCTGACTGGGAACCGGTGATGAAGCGCGCCAGTGCCATCGTCACCAACCGCGGTGGCCGTACCTGCCACGCGGCGATCATCGCCCGTGAGCTGGGTATCCCGGCGGTAGTCGGTTGCGGCAACGCTACTCAGGTACTGAAAGATGGCCAGGGCGTGACCGTTTCCTGTGCCGAAGGCGATACTGGCTTCATCTTCGAAGGTGAGCTGGGCTTCGACATCAAGCAGAACTCGGTCGATGCCATGCCGGAACTGCCGTTCAAGATCATGATGAACGTTGGCAACCCGGATCGCGCCTTCGACTTCGCTCAACTGCCCAACGCCGGTGTCGGTCTGGCACGCCTGGAGTTCATCATCAACCGCATGATCGGCGTGCACCCCAAGGCGCTGCTGAACTATGCGGGCCTGCCTGCCGACCTGAAAGAAAGCGTCGACAAGCGCATCGCCGGCTACAACGACCCGGTCGGCTTCTACGTCGAGAAGCTGGTGGAAGGCATCAGCACCCTGGCGGCGGCCTTCTACCCGAAAAAGGTCATCGTGCGCCTGTCGGACTTCAAGTCCAACGAGTACGCCAACCTGATCGGTGGCAAGCTGTACGAGCCGGAAGAAGAAAACCCGATGCTGGGCTTCCGCGGTGCTTCGCGTTACATCAGTGAATCGTTCCGTGACTGCTTCGAGCTCGAGTGCCGTGCACTGAAGCGTGTGCGCAACGAGATGGGCCTCACCAACGTCGAGATCATGGTGCCGTTCGTGCGTACCTTGGGCGAAGCCAGCCAGGTCGTCGACCTGCTCGCCGAAAACGGCCTGGCCCGCGGCGACAATGGCCTGCGCGTGATCATGATGTGCGAACTGCCGTCCAACGCCATCCTCGCCGAAGAGTTCCTGGAATACTTCGACGGCTTCTCGATCGGCTCCAACGACCTGACCCAGCTGACCCTGGGCCTGGACCGTGACTCGGGCATCATTGCCCACCTGTTCGACGAGCGTAACCCTGCGGTGAAGAAGCTGCTGGCCAACGCCATTGCCGCCTGCAACAAGGCTGGCAAGTACATCGGCATCTGCGGCCAAGGCCCATCGGACCACCCGGACCTGGCCAAGTGGCTGATGGAGCAGGGCATCGAAAGCGTGTCGCTGAACCCGGACTCGGTACTCGAGACCTGGTTCTTCCTGGCCGAAGGCCAAGGCGCGGCCTGATGCAGTAAACGCGGGGGGGCGTCTGGCGCCCTCCTGCCTGGTTTTTTCCAGGGCGAGCTCCAGCAATGGACCCCGCCCTTTTTTGTGCACCAAGCAACCTTATGCAAAGCAGCAGCACTTTATTCCCCGTGGCCCTGCTCAGTGCCGAGCGCCGCGGCGATCTCAGCGAAGACGTGTATCGGATCAAGGCCGGTAATGGCCCGGACCCCAGCGTCGAGCTCGCCATCACCCGTCTGGGGCTGGCCGACCAGGTTCAGGCCCAAGGCGTGCCGGTCATTCTCCTGCACGGCAGTTTTTCCAATCGGCGCTTCTGGTATTCGCCCAAAGGGGTTGGCCTGGGTGCCTACCTTGCGCGCGCCGGTTTCGATGTCTGGATCCCGGAAATGCGAGGCCACGGCCTGTCGCCGCGTAACCATGACTGGAAACACAACAGCGTTGCCGCCTACGCCCGTGATGACCTGCCGTTGATCAACGCGTTCGTGCGCGAGCAGTCGGGCCAGGCGCCGCACTGGGTGGGCCATTCGCTGGGTGGTACGACATTGGCGGCAGCACTGGGTGGCGGCTTCCTGGAGCCCGGGCAAATCGCCAGCGTGGCGCTGTTCGGTACCCAGATCAGCCGTGTCTATTGGCCGTTGAAAGTGCCGCCGCTGGCTTGGGGCGCGAAGCTGGTGCTCAAGCGTTGGGGGCAGATATCCGGGCCACGTTTCAAGCGTGGGCCTGAAGACGAGCCGATAGGCCTCGCCCTGGAGAGCATGCGCTGGCACGGCCTGTTCGGGCGCTTTGGCGACAAGAAGCACGATTGGTGGGCAGGGCTGGCTGAAGTGGATGTACCGCTGCTGGCGGTGGCCGGTGCCGGGGACTTCCAGGACCCGGTGTGGGCCTGTCGCAAGCTGTTCGAGCAGTTGGGCGGCGAGCGCAAGCAGTTCCTGCGGCTGGGTCGTGAAGAAGGTTTCGAGGCCTTCGGGCATGTCGATATGCTGGTGAGCAAGGCCGCGCAGGTGCAGGTGTGGCCGCTGGTGGAGCGCTGGCTGCGCAACCCGCTGCTGCCGGTGCATGCGTCCACTGTCGTTGCGGAACCTGTGCCTGCCAGCTGAGTTTGCTGTACCTGTCATGGCCTCTTCGCGGGTGAACCCGCTCCTACACAGATTGGTGGTGGACACACCTCGGTGGTTGAACACTGGCCGCGTGTAGGAGCGGGTTTACCCGCGAAAGGGCCGGGCCTGCTGGCCAATCTCCACCCGCCGTTCACCGTTGACGCCGCCACCGTCTTCGCGGGTAAACCCGCTCCTACACAGCGGCGCGTTCCTGTGCAGGAACGGGTCACGCGTGGAAGGGCCAATACAGGATGAATACAAATGACTGCCCGGTCCCGGATGACTGCGACAGCCTCCAAGGTGTAGCCTTGGCCGATACCCGCTTTCGTTGTGACTGACAGGAGCTTCCCATGCAGCATTACGTAACGCCCGACCTGTGTGACGCCTACCCGGACCTGGTACAAGTGCTGGAGCCGATGTTCAGCAATTTTGGTGGCCGCGATTCGTTCGGTGGCCAGATCGTTACCATCAAGTGTTTCGAGGACAATTCGCTGGTCAAGGAGCAGGTCGAACTCGACGGCAAGGGCAAAGTGCTGGTGGTCGATGGCGGGGGGTCGCTGCGCCGTGCGCTGCTCGGCGACATGCTCGCCGAAAAAGCCGCAAAAAACGGTTGGGAAGGCTTGGTGATCTACGGCTGCGTGCGTGATGTCGACGTGCTGATCCAGACCGACGTTGGTGTGCAGGCCCTGGCCAGCCACCCGATGAAGACCGACAAGCGGGGTATTGGCGATCTCAACGTGGTGGTGACCTTCGCCGGGGTAACCTTCCGCCCGGGTGAGTATGTGTATGCCGACAACAATGGCGTGCTGGTCTCGCCGAGCCCGCTAAAAATGCCGGAGTAATGCGCCGCACGCGCTGATGGAGCTTTGATGTTCGAGGAAGACAACGCGCAGTGGGGGCTGGTGCATGCCCTGGTGCTCGATGGCAAAGGCGGCGCGCGCTCGATTGCCCGTACCGAACTGGACGACCTGCAGTTGCAACCGGAGCAGAGCCTGTGGCTGCACTGGGATCGCAGCCATCCGCAAACCCGCTCCTGGCTGCTGCACGACAGCGGCCTGAGCGAGTTCGCCTGCGAGCTGCTGCTGGAAGAAAACACCCGGCCGCGCCTGCTGCCCATGGCGGACGAACAGCTGTTGCTGTTCCTGCGGGGGGTCAACCTCAACCCGGGTGCCGAGCCCGAAGACATGGTTTCGGTACGCATCTTCGCCGAGGCGCAGCGGGTTATTTCGCTGCGCCTGCGGCCGTTGCGCGCCAGCGATGAAATTCTCCAGCTGCTGGAACAGGGCAGGGGGCCGAAATCGGCCTCGGAACTGTTGCTGTTGATGGGCGAGTTGCTGACCGAAAAGGTCCAGGGCCTGGTCAGCGACCTGGCC
Organism: Pseudomonas sp. GW823-FHT05G12; assembly: GCF_058795575.1. Taxonomy (NCBI): domain Bacteria; kingdom Pseudomonadati; phylum Pseudomonadota; class Gammaproteobacteria; order Pseudomonadales; family Pseudomonadaceae; genus Pseudomonas; species Pseudomonas sp. GW823-FHT05G12. The sequence continues at coordinate 4,218,729 of NZ_CM179501.1, read as the reverse complement.
GAGCTCGTCGACCTGGAGGAAGAAAAGGTCGAATCCGACGAGCGGTATGCCCCGGAGCAGGGCAGCCTGCAGCAGATCCGCCGCCGTGCCGCTGGCTTGCGCCGCTTTCTCGCCCCGCAACGGGAAATCTACGCGCAGTTGTCGCGCAGCAAATGGAGCTGGTTCGCCAATGCCGACGCCGATTACTGGAATGAACTCAACAACAGCCTGATCCGCTACCTCGAAGAGCTGGAACTGGCCCGCGAACGCGCTGCGCTGGTGCTGGAAAGCGAGGACCGGCGGCGTAGCGAGCGGATGAACCGCACCATGTACCGCTTTGGCATCATCACCTGCATCTTCCTGCCCATGAGCTTTGTCACCGGGCTACTGGGCATCAATGTCGGCGGCATCCCCGGGGCGGAAAACCCTTTGGGCTTCCTGTTCGCCTGCATCGTCGTGCTGGGGTTGGCCGTGGGGCAGTGGTGGCTGTTCCGGCGGTTGCGGTGGGTATAGCTGTGCAATTTGAAACCTTCGTGCCAACAGGATGTGTGACCCGTCGCCCGGCCATCTCGTCTCTTGCTGACACTGCGCGAGGTGCCCATGCACGATCCGTTTGAAGAATCCCTGCGCGACCTGCTCAAGGCGTCACCCTCCGGCAATGACCGGGACGACCGGGACGACGCCGCTTGCCTGGGTCGCGTGCTGAAAACCGCCAACCGCCAGGTTGGCGCGGGTGATCTGTTCAGCCTGCTTGGCCGCTGGAGCCAGGCGCTGCTGATTGCCGTGAACAATGGCTCGGCGCATGTTGCGCCGGTGCGTCGACACTCTTCCCGCAACGCTGCCACTGGCAGCAAAGCAGATAAGGCCGATTGAATATGGAACTCGATCTCTGGACCCAGAGCCTGGTCACCGCGATGACTGCCCTTTGGACCAAGGTAGCGAACTTCATCCCCAACCTGTTCGGCGCGCTGGTCGTGGTGCTGCTCGGTTTCGTGGTGGCCAAGTTGCTCGACACGCTGCTGTCCAAACTGTTGGCCAAATTTGGCCTGGACCGCCTGATGGCCGGCACCGGCCTCACCAAAATGCTCGGTCGCGGCGGCATCCAGGTGCCGATCTCGACCCTGATCGGCAAGATCGTCTATTGGTTCGTGCTGCTCATCTTCCTGGTCTCGGCCGCCGAATCGCTGGGCCTTGAGCGGGTTTCGGCAACCCTCGACATGCTCGCCCTTTACTTGCCCAAGGTGTTCGGCGCGGCCCTGGTGCTGCTGGCCGGCGTACTGCTGGCGCAGGTGGCCAACGGCCTGGTGCGTGGCGCTGCCGAGGGTATCGGCCTGGAATATTCGGCGGGCCTGGGGCGTATCACCCAAGGCCTGGTGATCATCATCAGCATCTCGGTGGCCATCAGCCAGCTTGAAGTGAAAACCGACCTGCTGAACCACGTCATCGTTATCGGGCTGATTACCGTTGGTCTGGCCGTTGCCTTGGCCATGGGCCTTGGCAGTCGCGAAATTGCCGGGCAGATCCTGGCCGGCATCTACGTGCGCGAGCTGTACCAAGTCGGCCAGCAGGTGCGGATTGGAGAGGTCGAAGGGCATATCGAGGAGATCGGTACGGTGAAGACGACGCTGCTGACCGATGATGGCGAACTGGTGTCACTGGCTAACCGCGAGCTGCTTGAACAGCGCGTCAATAGCCGCTAACCGCACAAAAGCTGTTAATGTATGCCGCCGCGAAATTCGACCCACGGGGTCGCGCGGCGACATTGACCTGACTGTCGGCCAGATCCGTTTTGAATAAAGTTCATTCGCCGCCCATGCGCTATGACCCCCGCGAGCTCACAGACGAAGAGTTGGTGGCGCGTTCGCATGAGGAGCTGTACCACGTTACCCGCGCCTATGAAGAGCTCATGCGGCGCTACCAACGGACCCTGTTCAACGTCTGTGCGCGTTATCTGGGGAACGACCGTGACGCGGACGATGTCTGTCAGGAAGTGATGCTGAAAGTGCTGTACGGGCTGAAAAACTTCGAGGGTAAGTCGAAGTTCAAGACCTGGCTCTACAGCATCACCTACAACGAGTGCATTACCCAGTACCGCAAGGAGCGCCGCAAACGTCGGTTGATGGATGCCTTGAGTCTGGACCCTGTTGAAGAGGCGTCCGAAGACAAGGCTCCGAAGCCGGAAGAAAAAGGCGGGCTGGACAAGTGGCTGGTGCATGTGAACCCGATTGACCGGGAGATTCTGGTGCTGCGTTTTGTCGCAGAGCTGGAATTTCAGGAAATTGCCGACATCATGCACATGGGCCTGAGCGCGACGAAAATGCGTTACAAGCGCGCGCTAGACAAGCTTCGGGAGAAATTTGCCGGCCTTGATGAAACTTAGGGGCGTGCAAATATCTCTAACGAACCGGCGAGTTCTGCTAGACTCGCCGTCGAGTTGTCCCTCTTGTTTGTGGTGGGACTGCTTAACTATCACCAGATGGGGATTTAACGGATGAAATTGAAAAACACCTTGGGCTTGGCCATTGGTTCGCTTGTAGCCGCCACTTCGATTGGCGCTATGGCACAAGGTCAAGGCGCCGTCGAGACTGAAATCTTCTACAAGAAAGAATTCTTCGACAGCCAGCGCGACTTCAAGAACGACGGCAACCTGTTCGGCGGCTCGATCGGTTACTTCCTGACCGACGACGTTGAGCTGCGTCTGGGCTACGACGAAGTGCACAACGCTCGTGGCGAAGACGGCAAGAACATCAAGGGCTCGAACACTGCCCTGGACGCCGTTTACCACTTCAACAACCCGTACGACGCCATCCGTCCGTACGTTTCCGCTGGTTTCTCGCACCAGTCGCTGGGCCAGACCGGCCGTGGCGGTCGTGACCACTCCACCTTCGCCAACGTTGGCGCTGGCGCCAAGTGGTACATCACCGACATGTTCTACGCCCGTGCCGGCGTAGAAGCTCAGTACAACATCGACCAGGGCGACACCGAGTGGGCCCCGAGCGTTGGTGTTGGCCTGAACTTCGGCGGTAGCCCGAAGCAAGCTGAAGCTGCTCCTGCTCCAGTTGCTGAAGTCTGCTCCGACTCCGACAACGACGGCGTGTGCGACAACGTCGACAAGTGCCCAGACACCCCGGCCAACGTTACTGTTGACGCCGACGGCTGCCCGGCTGTTGCCGAAGTCGTTCGCGTTGAGCTGGACGTCAAGTTCGACTTCGACAAGTCGGTCGTCAAGCCTAACAGCTACGGCGACATCAAAAACCTGGCTGACTTCATGAAGCAGTACCCACAAACCACCACCGTGGTTGAAGGTCACACTGACTCCGTGGGTCCAGACGCTTACAACCAGAAGCTGTCCGAGCGTCGTGCCAACGCTGTCAAGCAAGTGCTGACCCAGCAGTACGGCGTAGAATCCAGCCGTGTTGACTCGGTTGGCTACGGCGAAACCCGTCCGGTTGCTGACAACGCCACCGAAGAAGGCCGTGCTGTCAACCGTCGCGTTGAAGCTCAGGTAGAAGCCCAGGCCAAGTAATTGGTTTGAAGCTTCATGAAAAACCCGGCCTCGGCCGGGTTTTTCTTTGCCTGGGTTTAACCGGCCTCGAAGGCCGCTCCTGCAGTCAGCCTGCGATTGCGATCCGCCCCACAGCCTGCTGCTCCCCGACCACCTCCCCAATCACCAGGATTGCCGGGCTACGCAGGCCAAACGCCCGCGCAGCTTCCACCATTCCCTGCACATCGCTTCTGCACTCCCGCTGCTGCGGCAACGAGGCATTTTCGATCATCGCCACCGGCATTCCCGGCGCCATGCCCCCCGCCAGCAATCCCTGGCGCACTTGTTCCAGCCGCGCCACCCCCATGTAGACCACCAGCGTTGTCCCGCCCTGAGCCAAGGCCGCCCAGTTCAGCTCGCTATCGTCCTGGGTGTGCGCCGTCACCAGCGTCACCCCTCGGCTCACGCCCCGTGAAGTCAGGGGAATCCCGCATTGGGTGGCCCCGGCCAGGCCGGCGGTGATGCCATTGATCACCTCCACTTCGATGCCATGGCCCTGCAGCCACAGTGCCTCCTCACCGCCACGGCCGAAGATGCAAGGGTCGCCGCCCTTGAGCCGCACCACGCAACGGCCCTGTCGCGCGTGGCGCAGCATCAGGCGCTGAATGAACGCTTGCGGTGTAGAACGGCAGCCACCGCGCTTGCCCACGGTCATTACCCGGGCCTGCGGGCAATGCTCGAGCACTGCCGGGTTGACGAGGTCGTCGACCATGACCACGGCGGCTTGCTGCAACGCACGCACTGCCTTGAGGGTGAGCAGTTCAGGGTCACCAGGGCCGGCACCGACCAGCCATACTTTTGCATTCATCAACGTTTCCTCATCGGCAAGGTGCGTTCAGCCCTTGAGCAGGGTGAACAGCAGTATCAGATTGATCAGCAACGACAACAGGGCCAGGGTGCGCCACACCTTCAGCGGCTCGCGTTCCAGCAGCGGCCGGGGTCGGCTGGGCAGTTCCTGGCGGTCGCCGCGCTCGAGCAGCAGCAACCAGTGTTCGGCGGTTTCGAAGCGCTGCGCCGGGTCGCTCGCCACGGCCTGCAGCAGGTTGTGCTGCAGCCATTCCGGCAGGTCGGGTCGGTAGCGCGCGGCGTTGACCGGCTGGCCGAAGCGCGGGCGCTGGAAGGCCTCTACCTCGCCGTACGGGTAGTGTCCGGTCAGCAGGTGGTACAGGGTCACGCCCACTGCATACAAGTCCTGACGCGGGCTGGGTGGGTGGCCGTCGAATGCTTCCGGGGCGATGTACGAGGGCGTGCCGGGCAGTTCGTGCAGCGGGTCTTCGGACAGGCCCGGGCAATAAGCCAGGCCGAAGTCCAGCAGGCGCAGCTGGCCATCGCGGCCCAGGTGCAGGTTGTCTGGCTTGATATCGCGGTGCAGCAAGTTGCGCCGATGCAGCACACCGACTGCCTGCAGCAGTTGCCGGGCGACTTCCAGCCATTGCGGCAGGGGCAGCGGGCCCTGTTCGGCCAGCAACGCCGCCAGGTTCTGGCCGGGATATTCGCGCATCACGTAGTACAGGTGCTGGCGCTGACTGGCGGCGTGTAGCTCGGGGAAGTGCCGGCCGGCGATGCGGCGCAGAAACCACTCTTCCAGCAGCAGCCCTTGCGCCGCCCCCGGTTCCTGTTCGCGTGCAGTGGGCAGGGTCTTGAGCAGCCAAGGCTGGTTCTGGCTATTGCGCACTTTGTACAGCAAGGACTGGCGGCTGTGCGCATGCAGTGTTTCGACCTGCCAGCCGTCGATCACCTGGCCTTCGCGCAGCGGGCCGGGCACTGGCCATTGTTGCAGTTGCGCCAGGGTATCGCCCAGGGTGGCCGTGCCCAGTTGTTCGACTTGCACGAGCAAGGCGCTGGCGTTGTCCTTGCTGCCGTTGAGGTGGGCACTGGCCACCAGGGTGTCGGCGGCCAGTTGCAGGTCAGTTTGCTCGCGCAGCACGGCCTGGATGTGCTGTTCGCCCAGGCTGGCCCAGACCCCGTCGCTGAGCAGCAGAAAACATTCGCCCGGTTGCAGCTCGCCTTCCAGGTAATCCACCAGCAGGTGCTGGTCCAGGCCCAGCGCCCGTTTTAGTACATGCTGCATGCCCGGTTGGTCCCAGACATGGTCTTCGCTCAGGCATTGCAGGTTCCCCTCGTGCCAGCGGTACACCCGGCAGTCGCCTACATGGGCCAAGGTAAAGCGCCGGCCGCGCAACACCAGCGCGCTAAGCGTGGTCAGCAACGGCTGGCCACTGCCCTGGGCGCGCAACCAGCGGTTTTGCGCCAGCAGCAGGCGGTCGAGGGCCTGGGCCACGCTCCAGGTGGCCGGCGTGGCGTAGTAATCCAGGGCCAGTGCCTGCAGGCTGGCGCGCGCCGCCAGGCCGCCGTCGGCACATTGGCTGACGCCGTCGGCCAGGGCGAACAGGTAGCCTTTGCTGGCGGCCAGTTCTGGTGCCGGCGTGACCAGGCGCAGGGCGTCCTGGTTTTCCGCGCGCGGCCCGGTGGCGCTGGCCTGGGCAAAGCTCAGTTGCAGGCTCATCGGCGTGCCTCAGACCCGCGCTGCAGTGACTGCAGCCGAGCCCCAGGTGGTGCGCCAGCGCTGTTTCACCCCGTGCAGGCCGAACCAGGCCAGCAGGCCCAGGCTGGCGAACAGCCACAGCCCCAGTTGGTAATCGCCAGTGTGCTGCTTGATGGTGCCAAGCCCGGCCGCCAGCAGGAAGCCGCCGATGCCCCCGGCCATGCCGATCAGGCCGGTCATTACCCCGATCTCTTGGCGGAAGCGTTGTGGCACCAGTTGGAACACTGCGCCATTGCCGGCACCCAGGCCGAGCATGGCGCTGACGAACAGCGCCAGTGCGGCCGCGGCAGAGGGCAGGTTGAAGCCGACTGCGGCAATGCAGATGGCGGCCACGCCGTACATGCCCAGCAGGGTGCGGATGCCGCCAAAACGGTCAGCCAGGGCGCCGCCGAGCGGGCGCATCAGGCTGCCGGCGAACACGCAAGCGGCGGTGTAGTAGCCGGCGGTGACCGGGCTCAGGCCGTATTGGTCGCTGAAGTAGCCGGGCAGGGCGCTGGCCAGGCCGATGAAGCCGCCGAAGGTCACGCTGTAGAAAAACATGAACCACCAGCTGTCACGGTCGCCCAGTGCCTTGAGGTAGTCGGCCATGGCTTTCGGCTTGGGCCGTTGCGGGGCATTGCGCGCCAACAGGGCGAACACCACCAGCGCCAGTGACAGCGGGATCAGCGCAAAGCCGAACACATTGTTCCAGCCAAAGCCGGCTGCCAGTGCCGGTGCCAGCAAGGCCGCGAACACCGTGCCGGAGTTGCCGGCGCCAGCGATGCCCATGGCCTTGCCCTGGTGCTGTGGCGGGTACCACTGTGAGGCCAGCGGCAGCGAGACGGCGAATGACGCACCGGCAAAGCCCAGGAACACGCCTAGCAGCAGGGCCTGTTCATAGCTGTGCACGCCAAGGTACCAGGCTGCGGCCAGGGCGACGATGACCACCACCTGGCCGATCAGGCCAGCCGTCTTGGGCGACAGGCGGTCGACCAGAACGCCCATGGCAAAGCGCAGGATTGCCCCGGCCAGGATCGGCGTGGCCACCATCAGGCCCCGTTGCTGTGCGCTCAGTTGCAGGTCGGCAGCAATCTGCACCGCCAACGGGCCCAGCAGGTACCAGACCATGAAGCTGAGGTCGAAGTACAGAAACGCGGCGAACAGCGTGGGCACATGCCCGGATTTCCAGAAGCTGGCACTCATCGAACACCTCACTCGGTAGTACAACGGAACGAAAAAGACGCCGCTACCCGCTCCATGGGTGTGGAGGGGAGAGCGACGTCTTTGTCGGGATTCAAGTGGGGTAACCGCCGTTGGCTACCGGTGAGATTTGTTCAGCAAGAGATGGGCCAACTTCCGGGGCGGCTTGCTCGGATTTTTCAGCACATCAGCCGAGCATCTCATGCATGGCAATGATCTGTTCGGCCACCTGGATCAGCTTCTGCTGCCGGCTCATGGCCTGGCGACGCATCAGGGTGTAGGCCTGCTCTTCGTTGCAGTCCTTCATTTTCATCAGCAAGCCTTTGGCCTGCTCGATGCGCTTGCGTTCGGCCAATTGCTGGTCGCGCGCCAGCAGCTGCGCCTTTAGTGCCTGGTCGCTTTCGAAGCGGGCCATGGCCACGTCCAGGATCGGCTGCAGCCGCGCAGCATGGATACCTTCGACGATATAGGCACTGACCCCTGCCTGGATCGCCTGGCGCATCATCCCGGGGTCGTGCTCGTCGGTGAACAACACGATGGGCCGCGGCTGGTCACGGCTGACCAGCACTACCTGTTCCATCACATCGCGGTCTGGCGAGTCGGTATCGATCAGCACCACGTCCGGGCGCACCGTTTCGACGCAGGCGGGCAGGTCGATGGTCAGGTCTGGGGCTTCGATGATCTCGAAGCCGGCCTCACTCAACGCAGCCCTCAGGCGACCGAGCTTGCTCTGGGTGTCGTCGATCAGCAGGATGCGCAACATGTTCGTCCCCCTCACGCGCCGACACGGGCATCGGGCAACTCGCCCAAGGCATGCAAGCTGAAACTGCGGGCATAGCCGAAGGGGTCGCTGCCGTCCCAGCGGGAGCCATCGATCAGCAGGCTGCTACGCATCGGTTGGCCTGGGCAAGCGATGCCCAGGCTCTGTGCGGCCTCGCTGTACAACTGCAGTTGCTGGACCTGCCGGGCCACGCCGAGGTAGTCGGGGTCTTCGCGCAGCAGGCCCCAGCGGCGGAACTGGGTCATGAACCACATGCCGTCGGACAGATAGGGCAGGTTGGCCCGGCCTTGGTCGAACAGGCGCAGGGCGTGTGGGTCTTGCCACTGGTTGCCCAGGCCATCCTCATAATGGCCGAGCAGGCGGGGGGCTATGCTGTCCAGCGGGGTGTCCAGGTAGGCGCTTGCGCTGAGCAGTTGCGCGGTGCTGCGGCGGTTTTCCGGGCTTTGCTCGATGAACCGGCTGGCGGTGAGGATCGCCTTGACCAGCGCACGGGCGCTGTTGGGGTATTGCTCGGCAAAGACGCGGGCGCAGGCCAGGACCTTTTCCGGGTGATCCGGCCAGATCGACTGGCTGGTGGCCAGGGTGAAGCCTTGGCCTTTGTTCACGGCGTCGGCGGCCCAGGGCTCGCCGACGCAGAAGCCGTCAATGCGCCCGGCCTGGAGGTGTGCAGCCATCTGCGCCGGTGGCACCACTACGCTGTCGACGTCGCGCAGCGGGTGAATGCCCTGGCTGGCCAGCCAGTAATACAGCCACATGGCGTGGGTGCCGGTGGGGAAGGTCTGGGCGAACGTCAGGCGTGCGCCATGCTGGTGCACCAGACGCGCCAGTGCCTCAGGGTTGGTCACGCCCTTGCGCTGCAGGGCAGGGGACAGGTTGATAGCCTGGGCGTTCTGGTTCAGCCCCATGAGCACGGCCATGTCGCTGGCAGGTACGCCGCCGATGCCCAGGTGCACTGCGTAGACCAGGCCATACAGGCAATGGGCGGCGTCCAGTTCGCCGCTGACCAGCTTGTCGCGCAGCCCGGCCCACGAGCCCTGGCGCTGGAGGTTGAGGGTAAGGCCGTGCTGCTGGGCGAAGCCCTGGGTGGCGGCGACCACGACCGAGGCGCAGTCGGTCAGGGCCATGTAGCCGATGTTCAGGCTGGTTTTTTCCGGCGCGTCGCTGCCGTTGACCCAGGCCAGGGGCGTTGCTCGGGGTACAGTGTTCACAAGAGTCCTCGCCCTTACTGATAAGGCTGTGGGCTGAACGGGTGCAACCGATGTGCCAAGCGCTCCACGATTTGCTGTCCTGTCAGCCCCGCGCTGGCTATAATCGCCCCCTCACTCACCCTGAGCCTTGCCCGCCCATGTATACCCTGGCCCGCCAGCTGCTGTTCAAGCTTTCCCCGGAAACTTCCCACGACCTGTCCCTGGACCTGATCGGCGCCGGTGGCCGTTTGGGCCTCAACGGCATGCTGTGCAAGCAACCGGCGTCATTGCCGGTTTCGGTCATGGGCTTGAACTTCGCCAACCCGGTGGGGCTGGCAGCTGGCCTGGACAAGAACGGCGCGGCCATCGACGGCTTCGCCCAGCTGGGCTTCGGTTTTGTCGAAATCGGCACTGTCACCCCGCGTCCGCAGCCTGGCAACCCCAAGCCACGGTTGTTCCGCCTGCCGGAAGCCACGGCCATCATCAACCGCATGGGCTTCAACAACCTGGGCGTTGATCACCTGCTGGGGCGCGTACGCGCCTCGCGCTACAAGGGGGTGCTGGGCATCAACATCGGCAAGAACTTCGATACCCCGGTCGAACGTGCCGTCGATGACTACCTGATTTGCCTGGACAAGGTCTACACCGCCGCCAGCTACATCACGGTCAACGTCAGCTCGCCCAATACCCCGGGCCTGCGCAGCCTGCAGTTCGGCGACTCGCTCAAGCAGTTGCTCGACGCCCTGGCCGAGCGCCGCGAACGACTGGCCGGTGCACATGGCAAGCGCGTGCCCCTGGCAATCAAGATCGCGCCGGACATGAGCGACGAAGAAACGGCGCTGGTGGCCGCCGCGCTGATGGAGTCGGGCATGGATGCGGTGATCGCCACCAACACCACGTTGGGCCGTGAAGGTGTCGAAGCATTGCCGTACGGTGGCGAGGCGGGCGGCCTGTCGGGCGCACCGGTGCTGGAGAAGAGCACCCATATCGTCAAGGTGCTGGCAGGTGAGCTGGGCGGCAAGTTGCCGATCATTGCCGCCGGGGGCATTACCGAAGGCCGCCATGCTGCCGAGAAGATCGCGGCCGGGGCGAGCCTGGTGCAGATCTACTCGGGCTTCATCTACAAAGGGCCGGCGCTGATTCGCGAAGCGGTGGATGCTATCGCGGCAATGCCGCGGTGACCAGCCCGCCCCTGCAGGGGGCGGGTGGGTGCAGCTGATGAGGTTTGCCAAGGCATAAAAAAGGGCCCCTTCAAGGGGCCCCTGGGCCTTCGCCCGCCGCCCGGATGGGGCGTGCATGGTAAATCGAATTCAGTGTCCTCGTTCAGCCAACGGCGTGATTTTCGTTGAGTCTATGGATGCCAGCGGTGCCAGTCATTCCGTCCCAGTTATCACCGCGACCTTCACGCCAGCCGTTGATCCAGGCTTGGCGAACAGAAGGAAGATTGAAGGGGCAAAGTTCGCGGGATTTGCCGGTGACCCCGTATTGGTAGCCACGTGAATATGCTCTTTCCAACGGATCACGCTTAAGTCTTCTCATAGGGTGTTGCCCTCACTTGTTGACTGTAATGTCCCGTCGGCCTCTCCGAGGCCGGGCAGAGTCGTTCTGCCGGTTTGCGCTCGCTGCCGGCGTGGCGAGCTGAAAGTGCCGCCTCGTTGCGAAGCGGCCTAAGACCAGTTCTATCGAATGCGAGTCACGGTGTGAATGACCGATTTGTCATAAGCACGTAACCTTTCCAAGGGTGAGGGGATAAGTAAATAAATGCGACTCAACCTTGTTTGGTGTTTAGCCCTGCAATGATCGGGGTTTGCCGATCTTTGACGTCATTTCGCCAGCGTTGTTTGCGGATGACAGAAATAATTTGAAATGCGACGAAGGGTCACATTGGCCCGGAGATCGCCAGAATTACGCGTACTGCCTGATGATCTAAGCTGTCCTTGCCACTGGGCCAGGCACGGATCGGTCAGGCGGCCCGGCTTTTCTGCAGCACGTTGTGTGTCGCAGAAGGCCACCCGCACGCCTGCTGGAAAGGTGTACGGGCAAACATCGCGGGGCGATGCGTCGCCCCGTCAGTCAAATAGCCCAAGGCGCTGGAATACTCATGTCGGACCGTTTCGAACTTTACCTTACCTGTCCCAAAGGCCTTGAAAGCCTGCTCGCCGAAGAGGCCAAGGGCCTCGGCCTTGACGAGGTGCGCGAGCACACCTCGGCCATTCGCGGCGCCGCCGACATGGAAACTGCTTACCGCCTGTGTGTCTGGTCACGTCTGGCCAACCGCGTATTGCTGGTGCTCAAGCGCTTCTCGATGAAGAACGCCGACGACCTTTACGACGGCGTGCACGCGGTCGACTGGGCCGACCACCTGGCAGCCGACGGCACCCTGGCTGTGGAGTTCAGCGGCCATGGCTCTGGCATCGACAATACCCACTTCGGTGCGCTGAAGGTCAAGGATGCGATCGTCGACAAGCTGCGTAACCGCGAAGGCCTGCGCCCGTCCGTGGAAAAGATCGACCCTGACGTGCGTGTGCATCTGCGCCTGGACCGCGGGGAGGCCATTTTGTCCCTCGACCTGTCCGGGCACAGCCTGCACCAGCGTGGCTACCGCCTGCAGCAAGGCGCCGCGCCGCTGAAGGAAAACCTGGCGGCAGCGGTGCTGATCCGTGCTGGCTGGCCTCGTATCGCTGCCGAAGGTGGTGCGCTGGCCGACCCGATGTGCGGTGTGGGTACCTTCCTGGTCGAGGCCGCGATGATCGCCGCCGATATCGCCCCCAACCTCAAGCGCGAACGCTGGGGCTTCAGTGCCTGGCTCGGCCATGTGCCGGCGCTGTGGCGCAAGGTGCATGACGAAGCGCAGGCGCGCGCGCAGGCCGGCCTGGCCAAGCCACCGCTGTGGATCCGTGGCTATGAGGCTGACCCGCGGCTGATCCAGCCGGGCCGCAACAACGTCGAGCGTGCCGGCCTGGGCGACTGGGTGAAGATCTACCAGGGCGAAGTGAGCACCTTCGAGCCACGCCCGGACCAGAACCAGAAAGGCCTGGTCATCAGCAACCCGCCCTACGGTGAGCGTCTGGGTGACGAAGCCAGCCTGCTGTACCTCTATCAGAATCTGGGTGAGCGCCTGCGCCAGGCCTGTATGGGCTGGGAAGCAGCGGTATTCACCGGTGCGCCGCAACTGGGCAAGCGCATGGGCATTCGTAGCCACAAGCAGTACGCGTTCTGGAACGGCGCATTGCCGTGCAAGCTGCTGCTGTTCAAGGTGCAGCCGGACCAGTTCGTCACCGGTGAACGCCGCGAAGCGCAGCCTGAAGGCACCGAAGCCCGACAGCAGGTGCCGCAGGCCAGCGAGCCCGCGCGGCTCTCGGAAGGGGCGCAGATGTTTGCCAACCGCCTGCAGAAGAACCTCAAGCAACTGGGCAAGTGGGCCCGTCGCGAGCAGATCGACTGCTACCGGCTGTACGATGCCGACATGCCCGAATATGCCCTCGCGGTCGACCTGTATCAGGACTGGGTACACGTGCAGGAATACGCCGCGCCACGTTCAGTCGACCCGGACAAGGCTCAGGCCCGTCTGCTCGACGCACTGGCTGCCATCCCGCAGGCGCTGGGCATTTCGCCGCAGCGTGTAGTGCTCAAGCGTCGCGAGCGGCAGAGCGGCACGCGCCAGTATGAACGCCAGGCTACCGAGGGCCGCTTCCAGGAGGTGAACGAAGGTGGCGTCAAGCTGCTGGTCAACCTCACCGACTACCTGGATACCGGGCTGTTCCTCGACCACCGCCCGATGCGTATGCGCATCCAGCGCGAGGCTGCCGGCAAGCGCTTCCTCAACCTCTTCTGCTACACCGCCACGGCCACTGTGCATGCGGCCAAGGGTGGTGCGCGCAGCACTACCAGCGTCGACCTGTCGAAAACCTACCTGGACTGGGCACGGCGTAACCTGGCGCTCAATGGCTATTCCGAGCGCAACCGCCTGGAGCAGAGCGATGTAATGGCCTGGCTGGAAGGCAACCGTGACAGCTACGACCTGATCTTCATCGACCCGCCAACCTTCTCCAACTCCAAGCGTATGGAAGGCGTATTCGACGTGCAGCGTGACCATGTGCAGCTGTTGGACCTGGCCATGGCCCGTCTGGCGCCGGGGGGCGTGCTGTATTTCTCCAACAACTTCCGCAAGTTCCAGCTGGACGAGCACCTGATGGCGCGTTACGTGGTGGAAGAAATCAGCGCCCAGACCCTGGACCCGGACTTCGCCCGTAACAACCGTATCCACCGCGCCTGGCGTTTGCAGCTTCGTTGAGGCGACGAGGTACATTGCGCGGCTAATGGCCAATAGCTATAACTGAGGGCAGGGCAAGATAATCCGCAGGACGCTGACGTGACGAGATGGGTGTATGTCAAAGTGTGGCGTGCGTGCGCGGTTGCTTGGCTTGTGCACAGAGAGGGCGTCCGCCTGGGCGATGGCGCTGATTGCACTGGTGGCGGGCGGCTTGTTGACCGCTGCCTTGGCATTTGCCGCGCACACCTTCTACAAACAGCAGCTGCGCCAGCGCTTCGAGCTACTGGCCAGCGAGCGCGCCAGCCGTATTGCCGAGCGCTTTGACGAACAGCAGCAGCGCCTGGACGGGCTGCGGCGGTTCTTCAGTTTTTCCAGCGAGATCACCCCGCGCGAATTCGACGGCTATGCCCGACCACTGCTGCAACGCACCTTGGCCTATGCCTGGGCGCCGCGCGTCGAGGCTGCGCAACGCGCCGAATTCGAGCGCCTGGCCAGTGCCCATACCGGCCCAGGTTATGTGATCCGTGACCAGGACGCGCAAGGCCAATGGCGCCCGGCTTCGCAGCGCGACCATTACTTCCCGGTGCTCTATACCCAATCGAGCGAGCGGCCCGGGTTGCCTTACGGCCTGGACCTCGCTGGTCAAAGCGAGCCCCAGGCGGCCCTGGCGCGGGCGCTGGCGCCGGGCAGCATGGCGGTGTCCGAGCCATTGGCCCTGTTCGATACCCACTCGGCAGAGCGCGGCCTGCTGATGGTGGCGCCGGTATTTTCCGATGCCGATCCCCGCGGTGCGGCAGTGGGCTATGTGATGGCGTTGCTGAGCATGCGCGAGCTGGTCAGCGACGGTCGACCGGTAGCGGTTGATGACAACCTGGTCGTGCGCATCACGGACCCGTCCGGGTTACAAGGCCCCGTCGTGTTGTTCGACTCGCAAAATCCGGTCGCGCCCTTGGCCCTGGCCAGCAATCAGTTGTTGCGCCTGGCCGATCACCATTTCCAGCTGAGCATTCAGCCAAGCCAGGCCTTCGCGCAGGCGAACCGCTCCTCGGCGGTGATGGCGGTCGGTTTGTTGGGCGGACTGTTGAGCCTGTTGCTCAGCGTGCTGCTCTACAGCCTGTTCAGCCAGCGTCAGCGCGCCCTGGCCCTGGTCGCTCAGCGTACTGCCGAGTTGCAGGTCAGCGAGCAGTCGTTGCGTGGCACCCACAACCAACTGCGCAGTGTGCTGGATGCCGCGACCCAGGTGGCGATCATCGCCACCAACCTCAAGGGGGTGGTCAGCACGTTCAACGCCGGTGCCGAACGCATGCTCGGTTACGCGGCCAGAGAAGCGATCGGCCGCTTGCGCCTTGAAGACCTGGTACTGCCGGAGGAGCTGAACCTGCGTGCCCAGGCCTTGAGCTTGCGTTTTGGCCGCGCCATTGCTGGCGGCCAGGCGATGTTCGCTGAAACGGTGCAGGAGCACGGGGCCGAGCCTGGCGAGTGGACCTTGCTACGGGCCGATGGCAGCCAGCTGGTCGCCAACATGCTGGTGACTGCCATGCTCGACGAACAGGGGTTGTGGGTTGGCTACCTGGCCATCTGCATTGACGTGACCGAGCGGCGCCGGGTGCATGAGGCGTTGGCAGCGCGTGACCGGTTGCTGGAAAAGCTCAGTGCCGAGGTGCCGGGCGGCATCTACCAATATCGCCTGGATGCCAACGGCCATTCGTGTTTTCCATACGCCAGCATGGGCCTGTATGACATTTATGAGATCGACCTGATGCAGTTGCGTGAGGATGCCTCGGGGGTGTTCGAGCGCATCCACCCCGATGACCTGGAACGCGTGCGCCGCTCGGTGCGCTATTCGGCCGAACACCTGTCACCCTGGCGCGAGGAGTATCGGGTCTGCCTGCCACGGGCCGGACTGCGCTGGGTGCGTGGCGAGGCGACCCCGGAAGTGGGCGAGCAGGGCTGCACCCTGTGGCATGGCTACCTGACTGACATCTCCGACCTGAAGGGCGTGGAGGAAGAGTTGCGGGCGCTGTCGGTCACCGACTCGCTGACCGGTATCCATAACCGTCGCTATTTCCAGGAGCGGCTCAAGATCGAACTGGAAAGGGCCCAGCGCGATGGCTTGCCGCTGGCGGTGATCATGCTCGACATCGATCACTTCAAGCGCATCAACGACCGCTTCGGCCATGCCGTCGGCGACCGGGTGCTACGTAGCCTGTGCCAGCGCATCGCTCAGCGTTTGCGGCGTACCGATGTGTTCTGCCGCTTGGGCGGGGAAGAGTTCATGGTGCTTTGCCCGGGCAGCGATGCCGATCAGGCCCGGCTGCTGGCGCTGGAGTTATGGCAAGGGGTGCGCAATGTGCCGGTGGAAGGCGTGGGCCAGGTGACTGCAAGCTTCGGTGTGGCGGGCTGGCGGTCGGGCGAAGGCGCCGATGCCTTGCTGTTGCGCGCCGATGCCGGCGTGTATGCGGCCAAACAGGCCGGGCGGGACCGGGTGGAGGGGGAGTCGGCCTAAGCGCTGTCGGTTGCCGGTACCGAGCCTTTCGCGGCGAAAACCGCTCCTACAGGTTGCACAGGTTTGGTAAGCCGTGCTCACCCCTGTAGGAGCGGGTTCACCCGCGAAAAGGCCAATACAGGCTAACCAATCAATTAGCTGCTGTACTGCCAGCCAGCTTCGGCTGGCGATACAGGTCAAGCAACACCTGATCCAGCACCTGCGAGGCACCCCACGGTTTCGGGTCGTTGAGAATCGCCGCTACCGCCCAGGTATGGCCGTTGCTGTCGCGGCTGAAGCCGGCAATCGCCCGCACAGTGTTCAGTGTGCCGGTCTTGATGTGCCCTTCGCCGGCCATCGCGGTGCGCTTGAGACGCTTGCGCATCGTGCCGTCCATGCCCACCAGCGGCATCGAGCTCATGAACTCGGCAGCGTAAGGGCTCTTCCAGGCGGCTTTCAGCATCTCGGCCATTTCCCGGGTACTGACCCGTTCGGCACGCGACAGGCCAGAGCCGTTTTCCATCACCAGATGCGGCGCGGTGATGCCCTTTTTCGCCAGCCATTGGCGTACCACGCGCTGGGCAGCACGGGCGTCGTCGCCATCGGCATCGGTGCGGAACTGCGCGCCAAGGCTCAGGAACAGCTGCTGGGCCATGGTGTTGTTGCTGTACTTGTTGATGTCGCGGATCACTTCCACCAGGTCTGGCGAGAAGGCGCGGGCCAGCAGGCGAGCACTCTTGGGCACATTCTCGATGCGGTCGCCACCCTGGATGTTGCCACCCAGTTCGTTCCAGATTGCGCGCACGGCACCGGCGGCGTAGGTGGAATGGTCGAGCAGCGACAGGTAGGTTTGCGAGTTGCAGCCGTCACCCAGTTGGCCGCTGACCGTGACACTGATGCCGTCGGCCTGGGGCACCGGGTTGTAGCGCACATCACCGGTGCATTTCTTCGAGGCTACCGGCTTGACCTGGTTGTCAATGCGGATGCGGGCAATCGGCGGCTCGACTGCAACGGTGACCTTGCCACCATCATTGCGCGCCACGAAGCGCAGGGCCTTGAGGTTGACCAGCAGCGAGTCGGGCTTGACCAGGAACGGCTTGTTTTCATCACCGCCGTCGTCGTTGAACTGCGGCAGGTTGGGTTGCACGAAGTGGCTGCGGTCCAGCACCAGGTCACCGGTGACGGTGCGCACGCCATTGGCGCGCAGGTCACGCATCAGCAGCCACAGCTTTTCCATGTTCAGTTTGGGGTCACCGCCACCTTTAAGGTAGAGGTTACCGTTAAGCACTCCGTTGCTCAGGGTGCCGTCGGTGTAGAACTCGGTTTTCCACTGGAAGGTCGGGCCAAGCAGTTCGAGGGCGGCGTAGGTGGTGACCAGTTTCATGGTCGACGCCGGGTTCACCGACACATCGGCATTGAACACGGTCGGGGTGCCGGGGCCGTCCAGCGGCAGCATCACCAGCGACAGTGCGGTGTCCTGCAGCTTGTTGGCCTTGAGCGCCTGCTGCACTTTGGCAGGCAGGGTGGTATTGACGGCGGCGTGGCTGGGCAAGGCAAGTGGCAACAGCAGGCCGGCAAGTATGAGGGGACGAAGCGTTTTGATCATAGCGAGTGAATACCCTGCGGCGAGGGAAAAGGGCTTTGGGGCTGTAAGAGATGATGGCCCCACGACGTAAACAGTACGCATTATGCCCCAAGCGCAGCCGCGATGCGTCACGTTCGACGGAAAAGCATCGCCAATAAAAAGGCCACCCGAATGGGGTGGCCTTTTCAGCAATCAACCTTTCAGCCCGAAGCTGACAAGTATCACTCAGCCTTGTTGATAGGCTTTTCCGGGTACCAGGCATCCAGCAGCGGGCTGACTTCGATCTTGGTCAGTTCGCTGCGGCCTTTGAGCCAGGCTTCAACGGCAGCGCGCTGTTCTTCGCTGACCGAGCCGCGTTTGACCGAGCACACCAGGCCGAAATCGTCACCGCCTACATAATCCAGGCCGTTGGCGTCCATGGCTTCTTCCAGGAACGCGTCGAGGAAAGCATCGATTGCCTGGTCATCCAGATCTTCCTTGAATTCCAGGTTCAGCTCGAAGCCCAATTCCTGAAACTCGTCGACACACAGCTTCTTGCGCAGACGACGGGAGCGGTTTGTGGCCATGAAACAATCCTCTTAGGTAATAACGCCGCGCAGTCTACCAGTTAACACGTGTGGTTGCCTGCCTGAGTATCCGTGCTTGTGGCCAATTCCTTGGCCAGGGCACGTTCCACTCGGCACATATGCCGTGCCAGTGCCTGGCGCCGCAGGCGCACCTGGGCAATGGGCAAGTCGCTGGCCTCGAGGGCTTCACACGCCGCCATCAGGTCAGGGGCTTCCAGCATGCGCGCGGCGCTGAGCACCTTGTGGGCCTGCTCGGCAATGGCGCCGCTGTCGTGTTGCGGGTGAAGCGCCATCAGGCTGGCCAGGTCGGCCTGAAGGCTCTGATGCAAGGTTTCCAGGAAGCGCTGACGGTCAACCGGGTCAGGCCCGACCACGGCGGCCAGGCCGTCCAACTGGTACAGCTTGCGTCGGGGGCGTTGCTGGCGGCGCGGGCGAATGCCAGCCAGGCGCTGGCTGAGGGTGCTCAGGCTGATGGGCTTGAGCAGACAGTCGTCCATGCCGGCGGTCAGGCACTTGCGGCGTACTTCCGGCTGTGCGTTGGCGGTATAGCCGAGGATGGTGCAGGGTGGTCGCTTGCCATGGCGTTCTTCGGCGCGCACGGCAGTCGCCAACTGGTAACCGTTCATGTGCGGCATGTTGCAGTCGAGTACCAGCACATCGAAGTTGCCTTCCCGCCAGGTCGCCAGGCCTTCCTGCCCATCGCGGGCGCTGGCGTGCTCCAGGCCCAGGTAGCCAAGTTGTTGCGCCATCAGTTGCAGGTTGGCCGGGTGATCATCAATGACCAGCACGTTCAGCCGTGGGTCGGGCACGTCGAGCTGCTCGGGCAGCGGTTTGGGCTGCTCTGTGCCATCCACCCGTTGCAGCGGCATCTTCAGGCGCACCTGGGTACCGACATCCTCCAGGCTCTTCATGGACAGGCTGCCGCCCATCATTTCGCACAGGTTGCGGCAGATGGCCAGGCCCAGCCCGGTACCTGCGCGGGCGCCCTGGCTGTGCGGGTTGGCCTGGATGAACGGGTTGAACAGGCGCTGCAGGTCGTCGGGGTGGATGCCGATGCCACTGTCGCGCACCTCCAGCTCCAGTACGGCTGGTGTGCTGGTTCCGTCATCCAGCAGCCTGACGCAGATGCGCACCTGACCGTGCTCGGTGAACTTGATGGCATTGCTCACCAGGTTGGACAGCACCTGCTTGAAGCGCAGCGGGTCAAGCAGGACATGGCAGCGTGCGGCCGGGGCGATCTGCACCTCCAGGGCCAGGCCTTTCTGCCGCGCCTGGCCATCGAAAATGCGCGCCACCGATTCGACCAGCGCCGCCAGGTCGACCACCTCCGGGGCCAGGGACAAGTGCCCGGACTCGATGCGCACGATGTCGAGAATGTCACCGATCAGGCCTAGCAGGTCTTTGGCCGAATGGTGTGCCAGTTCCAGCGCGCTGCGGTCCACCCGGCCCTGGTCGGCGCGCTTGACCGCCAGTTCCAGCATGCCGATGACGGCATTCATCGGGGTGCGGATTTCGTGGCTGATGGTCGCCAGGAACGTGCTCTTGGCCCGGTTGGCATCGTCGGCCTGCTGCTTGGCCTGGCGCAGCTCCAGGACCAGTTGGCGGCGTTCGCTGATGTCGATCCAGCCGCCGATGATGCCCTGCACCTCACCCAGGGAGTCGCGGTACGGCAGGATCCAGTGGTAGATGGTCAGGTCCCGGCCCTTGATCCGTAATGGACGGTCCTTGATCAGTGGTGAACCCGCCGCCATGACTTTCTGGTAATCCGCCTGGATCTGCCGAGCCTGCTCGGAATCGGCAAACAGGCTGTCCTTGAGTTTTTTGCCGATCACCTGATCGGAGCGGGCCTGCACGGCTTCAAGGTAGCTGTAGTTGCAACTTTTCAGGCAACCCTCGCGGTCGCGCACATACATGGGGTGGGGCGTACCGTTGAGCAGGGCGCGCATGAATGCCAACTGGTCGTTCAGCGCGCGTTCGGCGCGCTGGCGCTGGCGAATCTGCAGGCGCAGGCGGGCATTCCAGAGCAGGGCAAGCAACAAAAGCACGGCCGTGGCCAGCACCACCTGCAGGGCAAGGCGGCTGTAGCCTTTTGTGTTGTCATCCTCATGCCTGCCAAAGCCACGCCAGCGGTTGTTGATTACCCCCAGCTCCTCCGGTGAGATGCTCAGCAAGGCCTTGTCGAGGATCGACAACAGCGCCGGTGACGGGGCAATGGTGGCCATGGCGAAATTGGCGGGTTCGCTGCCGACCGAGGTGCGGATGACCAGTTCGGGGTTGCTGGCCAAGGCGTGATTGGCGTCGATCAGGGTGGTGATCACCGCATCGACAGCCCCGCTGTTGAGCAACGCCATGGAGTAGAACGCGCTTTCGGTCTCGACCCAGCTTATCTTTGGGTAGTCCCGGGACAGCATGGCGTTCATGGTGCTGTAGCGGGTAATGGCGATACGATGCCCCTGCAACTGCTCCAGTGAACTCAATGCATTGTTGTCCTTGTGGTTGACCAGCACATAGGCGCTTTCGAGATAGGGGCGGCTGATTTGCAGGTCGTCCCCTGCTTTGCCGGCGCTGGCCAGTGCGGCGATGACATCGGCCCGGCCATCCTTGAGGCGGGCGACCATGTCGGCAATGCCACTGGCGCGCTGCACTTCGAAACGCAACCCGGTGCGCAGGCGAATGAGGTCCAGCAGGTCGGCGGTGATGCCTCGGAAATGCCCCGAATCATCGAAGTAGGACAGTGGGGCAGCCGCGTCATCGGCTGCCACGCGCATCACGGGGTGCTTCTCCAGCCACTGCTGCTCGGCCGCGCTCAATTGCAGTTGGCGATCGCTCAGTAACAGGTCGCTGCCGGCGCTCCAGCGCTTGAAGATACTGGAGCGAATGGCCGGGCTTTGCCTGTCCAGGATGGTGTTTACCAGGTCCAGCAGCACGGTATCTTGCTGACGCAAGGCAAAACCGAAGCCGATGGCCTCGTGTTTGCCGAAGTTGGCCATGCGCAGGCGGGGCAGATGACCACGGTTGAGCTGGTAGTGCGTGGAGATGGTATCGCCGATGAACACGTCGGCCTGCCCGAACGCGACAGCATTCAGTGCCTGGCTGGAAGAACCGAAGGCCAGCAGCTCGGCCTTGGGGTAGGCGGTGAGTACTTCCTGTCTGGGCAAATAGTGGTAGAGCATGCCCAGGCGCATGCCGGCAAGGTCCGTGTCCAGTGCCCGGTTTTCGTCTTCACGCGTTACCAGTACAGGTTGGTCGACGGCATAGGGGCGTGACAGTGCCAGGCCGTCACTGGCCGCTTCGTAGCCATTGGCGCTGCCCAGCAGGTCGATATCACCGTGCCTGAGCGCCTCCACCGCCGCCTGCCGGCTGGAGAAACGCAGCACCCTCACTGGCAACTGCAAGGCCTTGCCGATCAGGTTTGCATACTCGGCGGTCAGGCCCTGGTAGTCGTTGCCGCCACCGGTGATATCGAACGGTGGATAGTCGGGTGCCGACGTGCCCAGCACCAGTTCCTGCCGGCCTTCGAGCCATTGCCGTTGTTCGGGCGTGAGCACGGGCTGGACGGGGCGGGCCGATGAGCGCGCCAGCAACGTAAAGGACGCGGCTTCGCGATGGCCAGCCTGCGTCGCGCCGCTGAGCAGCAGCAAGACGAGCAGCAGGCGATTGATAACTCGGGCCATGACCACGTTCAGACCAGCGCGTTGCGCTTGGCCATCTCGATCAGATCGACCAGCGTATTGACTTGCAGTTTGTGCATGAGGCGCTTCTTGTAGGTACTGACAGTCTTGCTGCTGAGGAACATGCCCTTGGCAATTTCCTTGTTGCTGCGGCCTTGGGCGAAAAGTTGAAGCACCATCAGTTCTCGGTCATTTACCTGGCGGAAAAGTTGCAGGTCGCTGTCGGTCGTCTGGTTGTTTTTTATTGCCTGGCTGGGGAAGTAGTTATACCCGGCCAGTACGGCCTTGATTGCACTGAGCAGTTCACTCAAGTCTTCCTGTTTGCAGACATAACCTGCTGCGCCCGAGTGCATGCAACGTACGGCAAACAATGCCGGGGACTGTGCGGTCAATACCAGAACCTTCAAGGGCAGGGCCATGCTCTGAAAGCGGGCCAGCACCTCCAGGCCGTCTAGCTTGGGGATGCTGATGTCGAGAATGACCAGGTCGGGGTTGCTCTCGCGGATCATCTGCATGGCGTCTACGCCGTTGTCCGACTCGCCGACAATCTTGTAATTCTGGTTTTCCAGCAGCATACGGACGGCCAGGCGAATCACCGGATGGTCGTCAACGATAAATATGGAGTGCATGTTCAACTTCCCTGCGGTCGATTGAGGGTGACAGTGGGCACCTTATCGCAGTTGGAAGTCCTCAGGCGTGCGAGGAATGGCTGTTAGGCCTATATGGGAAACGGCTTACAAGATAAAACAAAATGGGCTACGGAATAGGTGTGCTTAACTCGCTGTCAAAGCGATTTTGGTAACTTTTCATTAGTTTTTATTCGTGCCGTTTAGTGTGGCCCCCGTTGGTGTAGGAAGTTTCCTGCAAGCGTGGTGCAGCGCCTGGCCGAGCCTGCGCTGCACCGACGCGTTTCAGGTCGGGCTGGAGCGCCCGGTCATCTCCCGGGCCATTTCGCTGGCATAGCTGTCGGTCATGCCGGCGATGAAGTCGATCATGCGCAGGAAGGCGCTGTGCAACGAGGCATGCGGGTCTGGCGCATTGTTGCCGATCAGGTCCAGCACCCTGCGACTCTTGAACGATGGCGTACGTCCACCGTGCTGCTCGAGGGCCGCACCGCAGAACGTGTTCAGCAGAATCTCCAGGGTGGTGTAGGCGCCGATTTCGTGCAGGGTCTTGCGTTTGTCCTGGAAGATCTTGTTGCGCGCCATGTCCTTGGCTTGCAGTACACAGCGTTGGGCTGGGCCATGCATGTGTTCCACCAGGTCGCCCGGCAGTTGCCCGGCCAGCAACGCCTGCTGCTGCTCGACGAATGCGTGGGCGGCGGCGTTGGTCAGGTGCTCGATGGCCTTGCCGCGCAGGATGGCCAGTTTGCGCCGACGAGAATCGCGTGGGCCGAGCTGGCGGTAGGTTTCTGGCAGGTCTTCGCCGACCAGGTCGAGCAACAGCGCCTCGACTTCTGTGTATTGCAGCAGCTCCATTTCCAGGCCGTCTTCCAGGTCGATCAGCGCGTAGCAGATGTCATCGGCAGCCTCCATCAGATACACCAGCGGGTGGCGCGCCCAGCGCTGGTGTTCCAGCTGCGGCAGGCCGAGTTTGCGGGCGATCTGTTCGAGCAGGGGCAGTTCGCTCTGATAGCTGCCGAACTTGTGCTTCTTGTAGCCCAGGGCGTCGGCGTGGCGGGCGCTCCACGGGTACTTGAGGTAGGTGCCGAGGGTCGCATAGGTCAGCCGGGTCCCCCCATCGAACTGGTGGTATTCCAGTTGGGTGAGCACGCGAAAGCCCTGGGCATTGCCTTCGAAGTTGAGAAAGTCGGCCCGTTCGTCATCGCTCATGTCGTCCAGCCAGCCACGCCCGGCCGCCTGCTGGAACCAGTGGCGAATGGCGTCTTCGCCGGAGTGGCCGAATGGCGGGTTGCCGATGTCGTGGGCCAGGCAGGCTGACTGCACGATCATCCCCAGGTCACTGGGGGCGCACCAGTCCGGCAGGTTGTCGCGCAGGGTCTCGCCGACGCGCATCCCCAGCGAGCGGCCGACGCAGCTGACTTCCAGCGAATGAGTCAGGCGCGTATGGATATGGTCGTTGCTCGACACCGGGTGCACCTGGGTCTTGCGGCCGAGGCGGCGGAAGGCACCGGAGAAAATGATGCGGTCGTGGTCTTTGTGGAAGGGGCTGCGCCCGAGTTCATCGGCGCTGTACAGGGCTTTGCCCAGCCGTTCGCGGGTAAGCAAGGTGTGCCAGTCCAAGGCGCGGTCTCCTGTCGTTCGAAGGCAGCAGCATACCCTGCAGGAAGCGCATTGTGCTGCGAAGAAGAGGCCAGCCCCACGATGCATTCGTATCGATGGAACGGGCCTCTTCGCAGCACAAGGCTGCTTCTGCCGGGGCGAACCCTGGTCAGGGGCGGCGGCTGCCTTGCAGGTAGAGGCGTACCAGTGGCAACAGGGTGCTGCCCAACCGTATCAGGCGTGTCAGGTTGCCGCTGCGTACGCCTTTGCCGGTGAGAAATCCCAGCGCCACCACGGCACCGATGCCCCACAGTGGCGCATGCTTGATACCCAGGCCTTCATGTAGCGAGCTACCCATACCGCGCACGCGGCGCAGCGGTTCAAGCAACTGACCGGACTCATGACGGATTTCCTGGCGGTGCATTTCCATGCGCAGGCGCAGCAGCGCCTTGCGCAGTTCGCGCGGGTTACGCGTGTTTGGCAGTTCTGGCAGGCTCATGGCAACAGGCGCTCCCTGTCCTTGGCAAGTTCGTCGAGGGTGGCGCCGAAGGGCGATGATTCGTCGAACACCGCCGCCTTCAGGCGCACGCCGCAGTACAGTGCAGCAATGCCATAGAACACGCACAGACCGATGATACCGGCCAGTCGATAGCTGTCCCACAGCAGCACCAGCAGCAGCCCGGACAGCGCGGTCAGCAGCAGCAGGGCGAACACCAGCGCCAGGCCGGCGAACAGCAGCAGGCTCAAGGTACGGCCCTTCTGCTCCTGCAACTCGATACCGAACAGCTCGATGTGACTGTGCAGCAGCCCCAGCATGGCCGCGCCCAGGCGCTTGCCCGAAGCGCTGGCGCCGTTGGCGTCATTCTCCATGGGTTCCCCTTAGCGCCGGTTGGCCAGCAGACCGATCAACAGGCCGACGCCGGCGGCGATGCCGATTGCCCGCCACGGGTTTTCCTGCACGTACTGCTCGGCGCTGCCAAGCGCTGCCTGACCGCGTTCACGTACCGAGTCCTGGGTCAGTTGCAGGGTTTCGCGGGCCTGGGCCAGGCGCTCGTGAATCTGCTCGCGCAATTCGTCGGCCTGGTCGCCGGCCAGGTTGGCGGTGTCGGCCAGCAGCTTCTCGGTGTCGCGCACCAAGGCCTGGAAGTCAGCCATCAATATCTCTTGTGCATTCTTTGCCGATTTGCTGGCCATGGGTCTCTCCCTGTCGATGAGTGTTGGTACTTCGAGTGACAGCACGCATGGAAGGTTCAAGTGCGGCTGCTGGTATGGGCCTTGCTATGTTTTTGCCACGTTGCGGAGCGCCTGTGACCGGTTATGCGCCGATTCAGGGCGCCCGCGCAGCGGATACCGATAAACCTTAACCCAATCCACGACAAACCCAAGAAAAAACCACGCAGGCTTCACCCCGCTCACCTGAACAGGGTAGGGGCTGGCACCGATTCGGTGCAGGGATGCAGGTTCTTGAACTGTCCTGGTGCCTTTTTCAGCAGGTCTGCCTATTTCATGGAAAACATGCACAGCGCTATGGACTCTCTGGTCCACGGTTCCAACACCCTGTTCATTCTCATGGGCGCCATTCTGGTGCTGGCCATGCATGCCGGCTTCGCGTTCCTTGAAGTGGGCACGGTGCGCCACAAGAACCAGGTCAACGCCTTGTCGAAGATCCTCAGCGACTTCGCCATCTCGGCGCTGGTCTACTTCTTTATAGGCTACTGGATCGCCTATGGGGTCAACTTCTTCCAGCCGGCGACAACGCTGGCTGTCGACCATGGCTATGCGCTGGTCAAGTGTTTCTTCCTGCTGACCTTCGCGGCGGCGATTCCGGCGATCATCTCCGGAGGCATTGCCGAGCGGGCGCGGTTCGTGCCGCAGTTGTGCGCTACGGCGTTGATCGTGGCGTTCGTCTATCCGTTCTTCGAGGGTGTGGTGTGGAACGGTAATCTGGGCCTACAGGCTTGGCTGCAGGCACGCTTCGGCGCACCGTTCCACGACTTTGCCGGGTCTGTGGTGGTACACGCCATGGGGGGCTGGCTGGCGCTGGCGGCGGTGCTGCTGCTGGGGGCGCGCCGTGGGCGTTACCGCGATGGGCGTTTGGTGGCTTTTGCGCCATCGAGCATTCCCTTTCTGGCGCTGGGCTCGTGGATCCTCATCATCGGCTGGTTCGGCTTCAACGTCATGAGTGCCCAGACCTTGCAGGGCGTCAGCGGCCTGGTGGCGATCAACTCGCTGATGGCCATGGTGGGTGGCACCCTGTCAGCGTTGCTGGCCGGGCGCAACGACCCGGGCTTTCTGCATAACGGCCCGCTGGCCGGGCTGGTGGCGATTTGCGCAGGTTCCGATCTGATGCACCCGGTGGGTGCGCTCGCCACCGGCCTGGTGGCGGGGGCGCTGTTTGTCTGGACCTTCACCGCCGCGCAAAATCGCTGGAAAATCGACGACGTTCTGGGTGTGTGGCCGTTGCATGGTCTGTGTGGCGTGTGGGGTGGCATCGCCTGTGGCGTGTTCGGCCAGGTGGCGTTGGGTGGCATGGGCGGTGTCAGCCTGGTCAGCCAGTTGCTGGGCAGCCTGATGGGCGTGCTGGTGGCCTTGGCCGGTGGCTTTGCCGTGTACGGAGCAATTCGTGCGCTGCATGGCCTGCGCTTGAGCCATGAGCAGGAGTTCCAGGGCGCGGACCTGTCGCTGCACCGGATCGGTGCTACCAGCCAGGATTGAGCCAGGTCAGGTGCAGGGTGGGCGTGGCGCGCCTAGAATAGGCTTCTGTGTATGCCAACCCGGGACCTGCCACATGCTGCCTGAATGTCAACTGTTCGGCACCCTCGGCTGCCACCTCTGCGAAGTGGCCGAGGCTGTGTTGATGCCTCTCGTCGATCATGGCCTGCTGGTAGAGCTGGTCGACATCGCCGAGAGCGAGCCTTTGTTCGAGCGTTATGGCCTGATCATTCCGGTGCTGCGGCGCTGTGACAACGGCGCCGAGTTGCACTGGCCGTTCGATACCGAACAAGTGGTGGCCTTTCTTGGGCAATGATGGCTGCAGAGGAGTTGCAACCCTGCTCCATGATCTGTGAAGCGAGCTGATGATCCGGTGGAGGCGCACCGTCGCCGGTAACCTTCTCCATCATCGGAATAGCTCGCCATGTTGATCACTCCACATTTCACCCTCGATGAAATGACCGTTTCCCAGCTCGCCGCCCGCGACGGGTTCGATAATGCACCGCCCCTCGAAGCCAGGGCCAACCTGCAATTACTGTGTGGTGCGCTGGAACAGGTACGTGCGTTGTTCGACGCGCCCATCATCATCAGCAGCGGGTATCGCAGTGAAAGGGTCAATCGGTTGATCGGTGGCGCCTCCGATAGCCAGCACGTGCAAGGGCTGGCGGCGGACTTCACGGTGATCGAGGTCAGCCCGCGCGAGACCGTCCGGCGAATCAGCGAAAGTGTGGTGCCCTTCGATCAGCTGATCCTGGAATTCGACAGATGGGTGCATCTGTCGGTGACGCGCGGCACGCCACGCAGGCAGGTGCTGACCCTGCGCAAAGGCAGCGGCTACCTGGCGGGGTTGCAATGAAGCGCATTGACGGCAGCAAGGGGATGTTCGTATGCTGTATATAAATACAGTATCGAGGTGAAGCCATGCTCAATGTCGAGCAACTCAAGTACAGCGTCAACCGCATGCCCGTGGATCGGGTGGCTGACGCCGTTCTGGAACTGCGCCTCGAAGGCCTGGTGACGGGCGACTGCACGCCGTTCGGCAAAGTCCACTTCAATACCTGCTTCGCCGAGATCGAGGCCTTGTTCCAGCGGGCCGGTTATCACCGAGGGCTGGATGTGGTGGGCTATGAGGGGTTGCTCTATGCACTCTACGACCCTGGCCGCTGGGAGCCGGTGCAAGTACTGCGCTGGCTGAAGGATCGCTGCGAGGCGATGGCCCAGGCTGGTTGAGGGGGCGGGCTTGGGCGATAATGCGCGGCCATGAACGTCTCGAGCCCAGCCATGACCACGCCTTTCGACCCCGCCCGCCAGCAAGCCAGTACGGTGTGCCTGCCACCTGGTAACTGGGTCACGGTGCTCGATTGCTTGTGTGATCATTTCAAGGCTATCGACCGCGCCCAGTGGCTTGACCGCTTTGCCCGTGGCCGGGTGCTGGATGCCGAGGGGCAGGCAGTTGCCGCCGACCTGCCTTACAAGCGTGGCATGCGTTTGCATTATTTCCGCGAAGTGCCGAACGAACGGCCGATCCCGGTGCAGGAGGTGGTGCTGCATGTGGACGAGCACCTGGTGGTGGCCGATAAACCGCATTTCCTGCCGGTGACGCCGACCGGTGAATACGTCGAGCAGACCTTGTTGCGCCGCCTGATCCGGCGCCTGGACAACCCGCACCTGGTGCCGTTGCACCGCATTGACCGGCACACCGCCGGGCTTGTGCTGTTTTCCGCCAACCCGCACAGCCGCAGCGCCTACCAGCGGCTGTTCCCCGAGCGGCGTATCGACAAGCGTTACCAGGCCATTGCCGCTGCCATGCCACAGCATGCCTTTCCGCTGGTGCACAAAAGCCGCCTGGTGCATGGCGAGCCATTTTTCCGCATGCATGAGGTGGAGGGTGAGGCCAACAGTGAAACCCTGGCCGAGGTGCTGGAGAAGAACGGTGAGCGATGGCGCTATGGGCTGTCGCCCGTGACCGGCAAGACCCATCAGTTGCGTGTGCACATGGCGGCTTTGGGGGCAGGGATCAGCAATGACCCGTTCTATCCGCAATTGCTCAACGAAGAGGATGACTACCAGCGGCCGCTGAAACTGCTGGCGCAGAGCCTGCGTTTCGAGGACCCGCTGAGTGGCGAAGAGCGCTACTTCGAGAGCCGCTTGCGGTTGGACTGGTAACACAGCAAGCGGACTTGCCTGCTAAAGGGGCGGGCCTGCTGGCCAATCTCCACCCGCCGTTCACCGTTGCTGCTGCTACCGTATTCGCGGGTAAACCCGCTCCTACATGGACCGGGGGTGGACGCGCATCAGTGGTTCGACACAGGCATCGACGGCCCGGCACAGCATCGGTGGTTCGGCACAGCCGTTGTAATCGATGGACTCGCCCCCGCCGAGGCATCACAGTGCCACGGTGGTGTTCGAAGAAGCCAACGGCAGCGAGGGCGAGACCATGAAAAAGCATAGTTCGAAACACGATTCCCTGTCTTCCACTGATGTGGAGCTTTGCACAACCATCTGCGTAGACCTGGCCAAACAGGTCTTCCAATTAGCAGGCGAGGACGCTACTGGTCGGGTGATCTACGAAGATCGCATCAAATCCCGCCAAGCGTTCCACGATTTCCTGCTCAGGCTGCCAACGACCGTGGCCGTCTTGATGGAGTGCGGTCCAGGTGCACAAGCCTGGGCCAGACTGCTGCAGGCCAAAGGTAATCCGGTTCGCATCCTGCCGGCGCAACGTGTCGCCGAACATCGCAGCGGTGCTAAGAACGATCGTAACGACTGCTATGCCATTTTGCGTGCCGGTCGCGATACGAGCATCGCTTCGATACCGATCAAGAGCACCACAGCACTGGCTATTCAAGCGCTGCACCGTATCCGGCGCGGTAACATCAAGCGACATACCGCGCTGGGTAATCAGATCCGTGGTTTGCTACTCGAGCATGGCGTATCCATGCCCCAGGGCGATGCCGCGATCAATAAGCATGTGCCTCAGGCGCTTGAGGATGCTTCCTTGCCTCTACCCGACCTGTTGCGCGAGTTGCTCGATGAGTTGCTGATGGACTGGTTGTCTCTAGGTGAACGCATAACGGCGCTGAGCCGCCGGCTCGAAGCGACTGCCCAAGAGGATAAAGTCGCTCAGCGACTGATCACCATTCGCGGCGTCGGCCCTATCATTGCCACGGCGATCGTGGCGAAACAGACCGACCCCAGCCGCTTCGCCAGTGGCCGAATGTATTCCGCCTTCTTCGGTATCGTGCCCGATCAGCACAGCAGCGGAAACAAAATCAGATTGGGCAAGATGAGCAAGCGCGGTGACGGCTACATACGCAGCCTGATGATCCAGGGCGCGCATGCTGTCTTGAGTCAGTTAAGGCCTGATTCCGATCAGCCAGATGATCGCCGCCTCTTGCGCTGGCTATCCCGCCTTGGGCGCAAGGAGGCGGCGATCAGGCTGGCTAATCGAAATCTGCGGATTATCTGGGCCCTGTTACAGAGCGATCAGGTTTACCAACGCAAACCGAACGAAAAACCGGAGGCGGCTATGAGCCTCTGACCAACCGGGTAATGCCACCGGGGCGCTAGGCGCTCCAACCCCTGCTAGTGAACATTGACCCTAGGTAAGACCGTCGCAGACCGATGCCTCCGCTCCTACAGGCCTGATAGTGGCCTCAATGTAAACGGCACACTGCGAGCTCACCACGATGTTGGCCAGAAGCAAAAAGCTTCCTCGAACAGGCCTGATACATAGATGCAACCGGGTTCCTATGTTCAAAAAAGCAGCTAGACAGTGTGGGCGAGTCCATACATAGGAGCGGGTTTACCCGCGAACACCGGCAGAGCCGGTGCCATCCCCAGCGGAAGTCTCGAGCTTCAGCGGTTGAAGCGCTCCACCAGCGAATACTGGCTGCCCGCCGTGCTGGTCAGTTCTTCGCTCAGCAGTGCCGAGTGCTGCGCCTGTTCGGCGGTCTGGTCGGCCAGTTCGGCAATGGTGCTGATGTTGCGGCTGATCTCGTCAGCCACTGCGGTCTGCTCCTCGGTTGCAGCAGCAATCTGGGTGGCCATGTCGGTGATATTGGCCACCGCTTCGCTGATGCCTACCAGCGCTTCGTCGGCCTGCATTACCCGATCGACGCCTTCCTGTGCCTGGCGGTGGCCGGTTTCCATGGTCAGCACTGCGTTGCTGGCGGTCTGTTGCAGCTTGGCGATCAGGCCGTGGATCTGCCCGGTGGATTCGGCGGTGCGCTGGGCCAACTGTCGCACCTCATCAGCCACCACGGCAAAGCCACGGCCCATTTCACCGGCGCGCGCCGCTTCAATGGCTGCGTTCAGCGCCAGCAGGTTGGTCTGGTCGGCGATGCCCTTGATCACGTCGACCACGCCCCCAATCTCGTCGCTGTCTTTGGCCAGTTGCGTAACCGTCTGGCCGGTCTCGCCCACTGCCGCCGACAGGCGCTCGATGGCCTCGCGGGTTTCTCCGGCAATCTGCCGGCCCTGGCTGGTCAGGCGGTTGGCTTCCTGGGTGGCATCGGCGGTGCGCTGTACATGGTTGGCCACTTCCTGAGTGGTGGCGGCCATCTGGTTTACCGCGGCGGCGACTTGCTCGGTCTCCACCCGCTGGCGCTCCAGCCCCGAAGAGCTCTTGTGCGCCAAGGCATCGGACTGTCGTGCCTGTTCGCTCAGGTGTTCGGCACTGTCTTGTAGGCGCGTCAGGCAGGTTTTCATGCGTGCGTCCTGGCTGAGCATGGCCATTTCCAGGCGCGCCTGCACGCCACGGCTGTCGGTGAACATCTGCGCGATCAGTGGGTCGGAAGTGGTTTGCTCGGCCAGGCGCAGCAGGCGCTTGAGGCCGCGCTGCTGCCAGCTCAGGCCAAGCAGGCCCAGCGGTACCGAAAGCCCTGCGGCCAAGGCAAAGCCCCAGGAATGACCCAGCCAGTTGCCGATCAGGAAGCCCACCTGGCTGATCAGGATGAACGGTAGCCAGTCCTGCAGCACTGGCAGCCACTTGTCGCGACGCGGTACCGGCGGCTTGCCCTGGTTGATGCGCTGGTACAGGGCCTCGGCGCGGCGGATCTGTTCGGCGGTGGGCTTGACCCGCACCGACTCGAAGCCGACAACCTGGTTGTTATCGAAAATGGGGGTGACATAGGCGTTGACCCAGTAATGGTCGCCGGACTTGCAGCGGTTCTTGACGATACCCATCCACGGCTGGCCCTGCTTGAGGGTTTGCCACATATGGGCAAACACGGCAGGCGGTACGTCGGGGTGGCGCACCAGGTTGTGCGGTGCGCCCGTCAGCTCCTCGCGGGTGAAACCACTGATTTCGATAAAGGCATCGTTGCAGTAGGTGATCACACCCTTGGCGTTGGTAGTGGAGATCAACCGCTGCTGGGCTGGGAAAGTCCGTTCTCTCTGGGTAATTGGCTGGTTGTTACGCATGGGTGATAGTCCGCAGGGCTTTCGACAGGTATCGGCAAGCGGCTGGTTTTATTGAATGGATATTTGATTCATTGATTGCAGAGATCGAGCGCCGCCCCCGCGGCGCTCGGTTTCAAGAACGGAACGAATCTTCGGCCAGACTCAACTGGCGATCATCTGGCGCAACACATAATGCAGAATCCCCCCCGCCTTGAAGTATTCCACCTCGTTCAGGGTATCAATCCGGCATAGCACCTCGATCTGTTCCTGTTGGCCATCCTCGCGGGTAATGCGCAAGGGCAGGCTCATGCCAGGGTGAATATGCGCGCCGTCCAGCCCCAGTACATCGATCTGCTCCTTGCCGGTCAGCCCCAGCTGTTTGCGGTTGTGCCCAGCCTTGAATTGCAGCGGCAATACGCCCATGCCCACCAGGTTGGAGCGGTGAATACGCTCGAAGCTTTCTGCCAGCACGGCCTTGACCCCCAGCAGGTTGGTACCCTTGGCTGCCCAGTCGCGGCTCGAACCGGTGCCGTACTCCTGGCCGGCAATCACCAGCAGCGGGGTGCCTTCCTGCTGGTAACGCATGGCCGCGTCGTAGATCGACAGCTTCTCGCCAGTGGGCACATGCAACGTGTTGCCGCCTTCTTCGCCTGCCAGCATTTCGTTGCGGATACGGATGTTGGCGAAGGTGCCGCGCATCATCACTTCATGGTTGCCACGCCGCGAACCGTAGGAGTTGAAGTCGCGTGGCTCCACACCCTGTTCCCGCAGGTAGCGCCCGGCCGGGCTGTCGGTCTTGATGTTGCCGGCGGGGGAAATGTGGTCGGTGGTCACTGAATCGCCCAGCAGCGCCAGCACCCGTGCGCCGTGAATATTGGCAATTTGTGGCGGCGGCCCGCCGATGCCGTCGAAGAACGGTGGGTGCTGGATGTAGGTGGAGTCAGCCTGCCACACGTAAGTGGCGGCCTGTGGCACCTCGATGGCCTGCCATTGCGCATCACCGGCAAACACTTCGGCGTACTCCTTGTGGAACATCGCCGTATCGACCTTGGCCACGGCCTCGGCAATTTCCTGCTGACTCGGCCAGATATCCCGCAGGTAGACCGGTTGGCCGTCCTTGCCTGACCCCAGCGGGTCGCGCGTCAGGTCCAGGCGCACGCTGCCGGCCAGGGCGTAGGCCACCACCAGCGGGGGCGAGGCCAGCCAGTTGGTCTTGACCAGTGGGTGCACGCGGCCCTCGAAGTTGCGGTTGCCCGATAGCACCGAGGCCACGGTGAGGTCGGCGCTGCCAATGGCTTTTTCGATCGCCTCGT
The DNA here is from genome assembly GCF_058795575.1 of Pseudomonas sp. GW823-FHT05G12. Lineage (NCBI taxonomy): Bacteria > Pseudomonadati > Pseudomonadota > Gammaproteobacteria > Pseudomonadales > Pseudomonadaceae > Pseudomonas > Pseudomonas sp. GW823-FHT05G12. Next base: position 4,185,284 of record NZ_CM179501.1, on the reverse strand, counting down.
CCAGCGGGCCGGAGTTGCCGATGCAGGTGGTGCAGCCATAGCCGACCAGATCAAAACCCAGTTGGTCGAGGTAAGGCGTGAGCCCGGCTGCCTTGAAGTAGTCGGTGACGACTTTGGAGCCCGGCGCCAGCGAACTCTTGACCCAAGGTTTGCGTTGCAGGCCCTTTTCCAGTGCTTTTTTCGCCACCAGCCCGGCAGCCATCATCACACTGGGGTTGGACGTGTTGGTGCATGAGGTGATCGCGGCAATCACCACGGCCCCATCGCGCAGGGTGTGGGTCTGGCCCTGATGGCTGTAGTCGACTGCGCCGGTCTGGTCGGCGTTGCCCACTGCCACACCGCCGCCACCTTCGCTTTCCAGGCGGCCAACTTCTTTGGCCAGCGGTTTGGGCTGCAGCTCGATGAAGTGGTCGAAGGCTTGGCTGACCTGGCCCAGCGCTACGCGGTCCTGCGGCCGTTTGGGCCCGGCCAGGCTGGCTTCGACGTCGTCCATGTCCAGGGCCAGCGTGTCGCTGAATGACGGCTCCTGGCCGGGCAGGCGCCACATGCCCTGTGCCTTGCAGTACTGCTCGACCAGTTGCACGGTCGCTTCGGGGCGGCCCGAGAGGCGCAGATAGTCCAGGGTGACTTGGTCGACCGGGAAGAAACCACAGGTGGCGCCGTATTCCGGTGCCATGTTGGCGATGGTTGCGCGGTCGGCCAGGGGCAACTCGGCCAGGCCGTCCCCGTAGAACTCGACGAACTTGCCCACCACGCCTTTCTTGCGCAGCATCTGCGTCACGGTCAGCACCAGGTCAGTGGCAGTGATGCCCTCCCGCAGCTTGCCGGTCAGCTTGAAGCCGATCACTTCGGGGATCAGCATCGATACCGGCTGGCCGAGCATGGCCGCTTCCGCTTCGATGCCGCCGACACCCCAGCCGAGTACGCCCAGGCCGTTGATCATGGTGGTGTGCGAGTCTGTGCCCACCAAGGTATCGGGGAAGGCATAGGTGCGGCCGTCGGCCTCACGGGTCCACACCGTGCGGCCCAGGTATTCCAGGTTGACCTGGTGGCAAATGCCGGTGCCCGGGGGGACCACGCGGAAATTGTCGAAGGCGCTCTGGCCCCATCGCAGAAAGGCATAGCGCTCACCATTGCGTTGCATTTCGATGTCGACGTTTTCGGCGAAGGCCTGTGGCGTGCCGTAGCGGTCGACCATTACCGAGTGGTCGATCACCAGGTCGACCGGTGACAGCGGGTTGATCCGTTGCGGGTCGCCGCCAGCCTTGGCCATGGCGGCGCGCATGGCCGCCAGGTCGACCACGGCGGGCACGCCGGTGAAGTCCTGCATCAACACCCGCGCCGGGCGGTACTGGATCTCGCGGTCGGAGCGCCGTTCGCCAAGCCATTGGGCAATGGCGCGCAAGTCGTCGCCGGTGACGGTCGCGCCATCCTCCCAGCGCAGCAGATTTTCCAGCAGCACTTTCAGCGACATGGGCAGGCGCTGCAGGTCACCCAGCTGGCGGGCGGCCTCGGTGAGGCTGAAGTAGTGGTAGGTCTTGTCGCCGACCTTGAGGGGCTTGAGGGTGTTCAGGCTATCGAGCGAGGGCATTGCCAACTCCTTCTGCACCGGTGCCCGGCAAATATTCACGGTTTGCCGGCAGCACCGCTCTGTATCGGTCCGCACGGCACGGACCTGGCTGAATGGTCAGGTTAGACCGGTTTACGCTACCTGACCTTTTTCTGGACCGGCGGGGCGTGTCGCAGGTTCCGAACTTCCTTTATCATCGCCGCCCTGCCGGCGCCTGTGGTGCGCCAGCCGTAGTGGAGTGAGAGATGAATACCCTGTTCATGCATTGCCGGCCCGGTTTCGAGGGCGAGGTTTGCGCCGAAATCAGCGAACATGCCGCCCGCCTGGGTGTTGCTGGCTATGCCAAAGGCAAGCCGCAAAGTGCCAGTGCCGAGTTTGTCTGTAGCGAGGAGGGCGGTGCCGAGCGCTTGATGGGGGAACTGCGTTTCAACCAGCTGATTTTCCCGCGGCAGTGGGCACGTGGCGGTTACGTCGAACTGCCGGAAAGTGACCGCATCAGCGTACTGCTGGCGCAGTTGGCTGACTTCCCGGTGTTCGGTAGCCTTTGGCTGGAGGTGCTGGACAGCAACGAAGGCAAGGAATTGTCTACCTTCTGCCGAAAGTTCGAAGTGCCGTTGCGCAAGGCCCTGGAGAAGGCCGGCCGCCTGGTCGACGACCCTGGCCGTCCACGCTTGCTGCTGACCTTCATCAGCGGCCGGCGGGTATTTGTCGGCGTTGCATCGGCCAGCAACAGCGCCTTGTGGCCCATGGGCATCCCGCGCCTGAAGTTCCCTCGTGAGGCACCTAGCCGCTCGACACTCAAGCTGGAAGAGGCCTGGCACCAGTTCATCCCGCGTGAGCAGTGGGAGCAGCGCCTGGGTGATGACATGACCGGCGTCGACCTGGGAGCCTCGCCGGGTGGCTGGACCTACCAGCTGGTGCGCCGCGGTATGCTGGTGACAGCCATCGACAACGGGCCGATGGCCGAAAGCCTGATGGACACAGGCCTGGTCCAGCACTTGATGGCCGATGGTTTTACCTGGCAGCCGAAGCAGCCGGTAGACTGGATGGTGTGCGATATCGTCGAGAAGCCGGCGCGTACCACCTCGCTGATTGAAACCTGGCTGGGTGAGGGGCTGTGCCGCGAGGCGGTGGTCAACCTGAAGTTGCCGATGAAGCAGCGTTATGCCGAAGTACGGCGCCTGCTCGACCGTATGGAGGCAACATTCAAGGCACGCAAGATCAGGGTGTCGATTGCCTGCAAGCAGCTGTACCACGACCGCGAGGAAGTGACGTGCCACCTGCGGCGGCTCGACTTGAAGCCACGCTGAGGCCAGCGCGTCGTTCTGCTTCTGCTTCTGCTTCTGCGCCTGTGTCTGCTTCTGCTTTTGCTGTTGCATCTAAGCGCGCGATAGTTCAGGCGACGCAGATTGCGACTTCAGGAGGCCGAGTGCAGGGCTTGCGAAGGGAGGTGACGGGCATGGATGCCCGTCAAGCGCTGGGCCCCAGGATGGGGCCTGCAGCGCGGTCCTCCCGGGAGCAAGCCCGGAGCGAGGGGACCCCGGAGCGCAGCGCAGGGGCCGGATGATGGGAGCCGACGGTTTTTGGTTCCTTTTTGCCACGACAAAAAGGGACCCGCCGTAAGGGCGGAAAGGTGACTATGCGCCACCTTCGCGAATGAATACCTAATTGATGTGGATGCTCACATCCAAGAAGCAAGAAGCAAGAAGCAAGAAGCAAGAAGCAAGAAGCAAGAAGCAAATTCGTCTGTTTTGACTCAGCGAACCGTCCGTTTGCGATGGCGACGCTGACTCACCTTTTCGCCCTTACGGCGAGTCACTTTTTGTCAAACGCGACAAAAAGTAACCAAAAAACGCTGCGCTCCCATCATCCGGCCCCTGCGCTGCGCTCCGGGGTTCCCTCTCTCCGGCCTCGCTCCCGGGAGGACCGCGCTGCAGGCCCCATCCTGGGGCCCAGCGCTTGACGGGCATCCATGCCCGTCACCTCCCTCCGCAAGGCCTGCGTTCGGCCTCCTGAAGTCGCGAAGATCAAGATCAAGATCAAGATCAAGATCAAGATCAAGATCAAGATCAAGATCAAGATCAAGATCAAGATCAAGATCAAGATCAAGATCAAGATCGAGATCAAGAGCGCTGGGTTTGAAAGCCGTGCTTGGACCGCGTCGCGCTATGCGCGACAATAGCGATCATTTTCGGAGCCCCCCATGACCGATTTCACCCCCGACGCCATCCTCGATGCCACCGGCCTGAACTGCCCGGAACCCGTGATGATGCTGCACCAGCACGTACGCAACCTGGCCGCCGGCGGCCTGCTCAAGGTCATCGCCACCGACCCGTCGACCCGCCGCGACATCCCCAAGTTCTGCAACTTCCTCGGCCACGAGCTGCTGCAGCAGCAAGAGGACGCCGGCACTTTCCTGTACTGGATCCGCAAGAAAGCCGACTGAATCGCTCTGGAACACGCCCGGCGTTGCGCCTACACTGCGCTCCCCAGACAGGAGAGCGCCATGCTGATAGTTGCCGACGAGAACATCCCGCTGCTCGATGCCTTCTTCCAGGGTTTCGGTGAAATTCGCCGCTACCCCGGCCGAAGCCTCGATGCTGCCAGCGTCAAGGACGCCGATATCCTGCTGGTGCGCTCGGTGACCAAGGTCGACCGTCAGCTGCTCGAAGGCAGCCGTGTACGCTTTGTCGGCACCTGCACCATCGGCACTGATCACCTGGACCTGGACTACTTTGCAGAAGCTGGCATCCACTGGAGCAGCGCACCTGGCTGCAATGCCCGCGGCGTGGTCGATTACGTGCTGGGCAGCCTGCTGACCCTGGCCGAACTGGATGGCGTGGCATTGCCTGAGCGCGTGTATGGCGTAGTGGGCGCGGGTGAAGTGGGTGGCCGCCTCGTGCGGGTGCTGCATGGCCTGGGCTGGAAGGTGCTGGTGTGCGACCCGTTGCGTCAGGCCGCCGAGGGCGGCGACTACGTCAGCCTCGAAACCATCCTGCAGCAGTGCGATGTGATCAGCTTGCATACCCCGTTGCAACGCGGCGGCCAGCACCCGACCTGGCACCTGCTGGGGCAGGCGCAGCTGGCACAGTTGCGCCCGGGTGCCTGGCTGTTGAACGCCAGCCGTGGCCCGGTGGTGGACAACGTGGCCCTGCGCGAGCTGCTGCTGGACCGCGAAGACGTGCACGCGGTGCTGGATGTGTGGGAAGGGGAGCCGCAGGTCGACCTGCAGTTGGCCGACCTGTGCACCCTGGCTACGCCGCACATTGCCGGCTATAGCCTCGATGGCCGCCAGCGTGGCACGGCGCAGATCTACCAGGCGCTGTGCCGCTACCTGGGTGTGAACGAGCAGGTGCGACTGGCCGAGCTGCTGCCCAAGCCACCGCTGGCGCAGATCGAGCTGGATGCCAGCACCGACCTGGCCTGGGCCATGGCCACCCTGTGTCGCGCCGTGTATGACCCGCGCCGTGATGATGCCGATTTCCGCCGTAGCCTGAGCGATGATCCGCAGCAACAGCGGGCGGCGTTCGACCAGTTGCGCAAGCAATACCCGCCAAGGCGCGAGATCGAGGGGCTGGCCGTGCGCTTGCACGGGGAGGCGCCGCAGTTGGCGCAGTTGGTCAGTGCCTTGGGTGGGGTGTTGGTCTAAGCAAGCCTTGTCTTGATCTTGCAGGTAGGTGCGGTTGCCGGTTGGGGCGGCCAAGCCCACTGCCTGGGCAGATAAAAACCCGGCGCAAGCGCCGGGTTGCAAAGAATTCGCTGATCAACCTTTGCGTACGCGCTCGACACGGCTTTCTTCCAGGGCCTTGCAGGCCTGCTGGATCATCTGCTCGGTGATCGGCACTTCGCGCCCCTTGGCGTCGATGATCGAACCGCATACTTGCGGTTGCGGGGAGGTCTGGGGCTTCTGGTTATCACTGCCATGCTGCAAGCTCATGCACTGTCTCCTCTTCAGGTTCAAGCTCAGGGTAGCCCTGCGCCGTGACTGGCCTGTGACAGCTTCCGGGTCACGGCAGCAACAGTCCAGCAGAAACCCTGTGAAAGCTCCATAAGCTGTTTAGATCGATGCGTTATAGCAACCTTCATGCAGTCTCCCGACCGGGATGAGTGGTAGGCTGCCGCTTCCCCACCCTTTGTGGTCGTCGCCATGCCCGAATCGGTTTCCCCGCGCCAACGCCGCGCCTTGCGCCTGGCCTGGCAGTTCGTTCGCCCTTATCGCCGCCAAGTGCTGCTGGCATTGCTGGCGCTGGTGGTCACCGCTGCCATCACCCTGTCGATGGGCCAAGGTATCCGCCTGCTGGTGGATCAAGGCTTCATGACCCGCTCCGCGCACCAGCTCAATCAGACCATCGGGCTGTTCCTGCTGCTGGTGCTGGCGCTGGCGGTGGGTACCTTCAGCCGTTTCTATCTGGTGTCGTGGATTGGCGAGCGTTGTGTGGCCGATATCCGTCGTGCCGTCTTCGATCACCTGATCGGCCTGCACCCAGGTTTTTTCGAAGACAACCGCAGCTCCGAGATCCAGTCTCGGCTGACTGCGGACACCACCTTGCTGCAATCAGTGATCGGTTCATCGCTGTCGATGTTCCTGCGCAACGCGCTGATGGTCATTGGCGGTGTGGTATTGCTGTTCATCACCAACCCCAAGCTCACCAGCATCGTGGTGGTAACGCTGCCGCTGGTGTTGGCACCGATCCTGTTGTTCGGCCGTCGTGTGCGCAGCCTGTCGCGGCAGAGCCAGGACAGGGTCGCCGATGTGGGCAGCTACGTGGCTGAGACGCTGGGGCAGATCAAGACCGTGCAGGCCTACAACCACCAGGCGCACGACCGCGAACTGTTCGCCGATACGGTCGAAGCAGCGTTTACTGTTGCCCGCAAGCGGATTACACAGCGTGCCTGGCTGATTACCCTGGTGATCGTGCTGGTGTTGGGGGCGGTGGGGGTGATGCTGTGGGTCGGCGGCATGGATGTGATTGCCGGGCGTATATCCGCAGGCGAGCTGGCAGCATTCGTGTTCTACAGCCTGATCGTCGGCAGCGCCTTCGGTACCCTCAGTGAGGTGATCGGCGAGTTGCAACGGGCCGCGGGTGCCGCCGAGCGCATTGCCGAACTGTTGGCCGCGCGCAGTGCCATCCTGCCGCCCGCCGAGTCGCAGCAGCTGCCACAGCAGCGGGCCAGCGGGCGTATCGAACTGCAGCAGGTGGTGTTCGCTTACCCCTCACGGCCCACGGTGGCAGCTGTCGACGGCCTGAGCCTGACCATCGAGCCCGGGCAGACCGTCGCCCTGGTTGGCCCTTCCGGGGCAGGCAAGTCGACCCTGTTCGATTTGTTGCTGCGCTTTTACGACCCACAGCAAGGGCGCATCCTGCTCGATGGCCAGCCGGTTACCGAATTTGATCCCGACCAGCTACGCCGGCAGTTCGCTTTGGTGGCACAAAACCCCTCGCTGTTCCGTGGCACGGTGGAGGCCAACATTCGTTATGGCCGGCCCGAGGCGACCTTGGCTGAAGTCGAAGCAGCAGCCCGCGGCGCCCATGCCGACGAATTCATCCGGCAATTGCCCCAAGGCTACCAGACCCAGCTGGGGGAGGGCGGCATCGGCCTTTCCGGCGGGCAACGCCAGCGCCTGGCGATTGCCCGGGCCTTGCTGGTCGATGCGCCGATCCTGTTGCTGGACGAAGCCACCAGTGCCCTGGATGCACAAAGCGAATACTTGATCCAGCAAGCGCTGCCCAGCCTGATGGCCGGCCGTACCACGCTGGTGATCGCCCATCGCCTGGCCACGGTACAGCATGCCGAGCGCATCGCGGTCATCGACCAGGGCCGGCTGGTGGCGGTGGGCACCCACCGTCAGTTGATCGAGGACAGCCCGTTGTATGCGCGGCTGGCAGCGCTGCAGTTCACCACGGGCTAGCGTGTCGTGGCTTTGTAACATTTCTGTAGTAATTGCCTGAGAAGATTTGCCTCAACTGTTGCGTAAGTGCTCGACCTGGCTGCCATTGCGTGATGGCAGCTTTTTTTTGGCCTGCCAGTAATGAGGCTGTACAGCGGCCTCTGCCTACTCCCTCTGGTTCCGAGACCCTCGATGTTGCGTAAATCCCTCAGAGTGCAAATTCTCTCGCTGCTCGGCGGCAGTGTGCTGGCGATGCTGCTGATCGCCCTGGTGTGTTTCCAGTTCCTGTCGTCCAGCGTGCGTGGCTACGCCGAGCTGGTCGACGGGCCGCTGCGGGCCTCGCAATTGATTGACGAAGCCAACCTGCAGTTCAAGATCCAGGTGCAGGAATGGAAGAACGTGCTGTTGCGAGGGCGCCAGCCTGCGGAAATGGACAAGTACTGGCAGCAGTTCCAGGCCCGCGAAGAGCAAGTACAACAACTGCTCGGGCAATTGATCGACAACAGTGATGCCAGGCTCAAGGCGTCGCTGCAGCAATTGCGCGACAGCCACCGCCAGTTGGGCCAGGCCTATGCACAAGGCCGCCAGGCGTTCCTGGCGGCAGGCGGCGACCCGGTAGCGGGCGACCGGGCGGTCAAAGGCGTGGACCGTGCCGCCAGTGAGCAAATGAGCGAACTGGTCGAGCAACTGCGCGCCGATGCTCGCCAGCGTGCAGCCAGCATCAATGCCAGTGCCGAGCGCACGGTATGGTTGGGCCTGCTGGTGATGCTGGCTTCTGCGGTGCTGGTGGGGCTGCTCAGCCTGTGGCTGGTCAACCGTAGCCTGATCGAGCCGATCCGCCAGTTGATCGAGTACGTCGCGCAGCTCAGCCAAGGCAGCTTTGCTGCCCGGGTCGACAGCCGTCGGGAGGATGAGCTGGGGCGTCTGGCGCGGGCGGCCAACACCCTGCGTGACTTCCTTGCCGATACCGTCGGCCGGCTGCAGGACAACGCTCAGGAGCTGGAAGGTGCCAGCGGCCAGTTGCGCAGTATTGCCGGTGACATGGCCCGCGGTACTCATGACCAGTTCCAGCGTACCGACCAGGTAGCCACGGCCATGCACGAAATGTCCGCCACTGCCCAAGAGGTCGCTCGCCACGCTGCCGAGGCGGCCCGCGCGGCCGATGACGCCGACCACAGCGCCCAGGCCGGCGAGCAGGTGATGCAGCAGACCATCGACATCATCGGGCTGGTCAACCGCGAAATCGCCGGCACGGCAACGGTAATTCGCGATCTGGAGCATGACAGCACACGGATAGGCAAAGTGCTGGAAGTGATCCGCGGCATTGCTGAACAGACCAACCTGCTGGCGCTTAACGCGGCCATCGAAGCAGCCCGTGCTGGCGAAGCCGGGCGTGGTTTTGCAGTGGTCGCCGATGAAGTGCGTAGCCTGGCCCAGCGCACGGCAGCGTCGATTGCAGAAATTCACCAGATCATCGAGGCGGTACAGTCGGGGGCTGTGGAGGCGGTCAAGGCCATCGAAAGTGGCCAGCAACGTAGCCAGGAAGGGGCTGAGCAGGTCGAGCAGGCCGGGCAGATGCTGCAACGTATCACCCAGGCGGTGGAGGCGATCCGCGACATGAACCGGCAGATCGCCACAGCGGCCGAGGAGCAGACCAGCGTGGCCGAAGATATCTCGCGCAACCTGATCGAAATTACCCGGATTGCCACGGCCAACCAGGAAGCGGTGCAGCATACCGAGCAGGCGGGGCAGCGCCTGCATGGTTTGTCAGGGCAGTTGGGCGAAGTCACCTCCCGCCTGAGCGCCTGACTCGGTTTGCAGGAGTTGCAGGTGCCCATCGAGGCTGAAGCCGCGCACTGACGTATTTTTCGCACACAACAAAAAGCCCGCACATGGCGGGCTTTCTGACAAGGATTTGGTCGGAGAGACAGGATTCGAACCTGCGGCCTTCTCGTCCCGAACGAGACGCGCTACCTGGCTGCGCTACACTCCGATGAACAAAATCCTACTGCATCCCGTTTTTGCTCGCAAGCCCTTGTTGTTTAAAGGGCCATAGCCTGAACGGGGCCTTGATCAGAGCTCTTTGACGGTGCGGATCTGGTCCTTGTTCAGGCGTGTGCGCTTGCCGTCGAGTTGCTCGAATTCATAGAAGCCAGAGTCTTCATCGTAGGACGGTTTGTCGGTTGCCTGGATCTCCCGGCCATCGTTCAGGGTAATGACGGTTGGGGTCGAGCAGCCAGCAAGGGCGCCCAAACCCAAGGCAAGCAGGAAGGCGGGTAGGGTCCGTTTGATCATCGTGTTTCTCCAAGTGCGATGGTGCTAGATGACATTTAAGACGCAGGACGTTAGTGCAAGTTCACTCCAAGTGCAGCATAGCGACTAATTTGTCCCCTTGACCCAAGGCAAGGCTGAGGGGGGCAACGCTGGAAAAGGTGCGCTGTGATATAACTGCGTCCATCTCATCCTGTTGTGACGGACACCCATGAAAGCCAAGGCAGATACCCCCTTCGTGGCGCTGAACATCGCCGTGCTCACGGTCAGCGACACCCGTACCTTCGACACCGACACCTCTGGCCAGATGTTCGTCGACCGCCTGAGCGCCGCCGGTCACCGCCTTGCCGAGCGCGTGCTGCTCAAGGATGACCTGTACAAGATCCGGGCCCAGGTCGCCACATGGATCGCCGATGACAACGTGCAAGTGGTGCTCATTACGGGCGGTACCGGGTTTACTGGTCGTGACAGCACCCCCGAGGCGGTGGCCTGCCTGCTGGACAAGCAAGTAGACGGTTTTGGTGAGCTGTTCCGGCAGATTTCCGTGGCCGACATTGGCACCTCCACCGTGCAGTCGCGTGCCTTGGCCGGGCTGGCCAACGGCACGCTGGTGTGCTGCCTGCCGGGCTCCACCAACGCTGTGCGTACCGGTTGGGATGGCATCCTGGCCGAGCAGCTCGATGCCCGTCATCGCCCTTGCAACTTCGTGGCGCACCTGAAGCAGGCAGCGGCCTGTGACAGCCGTGGCTGAGGTCAGCCAGGCCCGGCCGCTGATGCCGGTGGAACAGGCGCTGGAGCAACTGCTGGCGCTGGCCGAAGCTGCACCGATCCGCGAGACCGAAAACCTGCCGCTGGCCGAAGCCGAGGGTCGCGTGCTGGCCACCGACCTGGTGGCCTCGCTCGACCTGCCGCCCTGGCCGAACAGCGCCATGGACGGTTATGCCTTGCGCCTGGCTGACTGGCAGGGCCAGCCGCTGCCGGTCAGCCAGCGTATTTTCGCCGGCCATGCGCCCCAGCCGCTGCAACCGGGTACCTGCGCGCGGATCTTCACCGGTGCGCCTGTGCCGGAGGGGGCCGACTGCGTCGAGATGCAGGAAAACACCGAAGTGCTCGAAGATGGCCGGGTGCGCTTTCTCGACGTGTTGCGCACCGAGCAGAACATACGCCCTCAAGGCCAGGAAACCCGCAGGGGCGAGCAGGTGATGAGCGCCGGCACCCGCCTTGGGCCGATCGAACTGGGCCTGGCGGCGACCTTGGGGCATGGCCGTCTGGACGTGGTGCGCAAGGTGAAAGTGGCGGTGCTGTCGACCGGCGACGAACTGGTCGAGCCAGGCCTGCCGCTCGGGCCCGGGCAGATCTACAACAGCAACCGCAGGCTGCTGGTCAGCTGGTTGCAGCGGCTGGGTTGCGAAGTGGTCGATGCCGGCATCCTGCCGGATGACCTGGCACGCACTCGCACCTGCCTGGCTGAACTGGGTGGCGTAGACCTGATTCTGTCCACCGGAGGTGTCTCGGTGGGCGAGGCCGACTACCTCGGTGCTGCCCTGCGCGAGGCTGGCGAACTGGCGTTGTGGAAGCTGGCGATCAAACCGGGCAAGCCGCTGACCTTCGGCCACTTCCAAGGCGTGCCGGTGATTGGCTTGCCGGGCAACCCCGCCTCGACCTTGGTCACCTTCGGGCTGCTGACCAGGCCCTACCTGCTGCGTCGTCAGGGTGTGATTGACGTCACGCCGTTGCGGTTCGACATGCCGGCTGGGTTTGACTGGCCCAAGCCGGGTACGCGCCGCGAATACCTGCGCGCGCGCATCGAACAGGGCCGCGTGCGCATCTACAAGAACCAGAGCTCGGGTGTGCTGCGCAGCGCTGCCTGGGCGGAGGGGCTGGTGGAAGTGCGTGAGGGCAGCACGCCAAAGCAGGGCGACAACGTACCATTCATCCCCTTCAGCGAGCTACTTGGCTGAGCGGCCCAGCCAGGCACTGGCCAGCGGCGCGGCCTCGGCCGGTGCCGCCTGGGTCAGGCGTATGTGCACATTCTCCAGTTGTTGGGCAGCCACGCTCCAGTCGTGGCGCTGGCGGGCAAACTGGCGCCCGGCATCGCTCAACTGGCTCATGCGCCAGGGTTGATTGAGCAACTGGGTGATCAGCAATGCCAGTTGGTCACTGTCGTCACTGCCCACGTAGTGCTCGCCGTTATTCACGGTGAGGCCTGAAACGCCCTTGTCGGTGGTGATCACGGGTAAGCCGGCGGCCATCGCTTCGAGGATTTTCACCTTCGAGCCACCGGCATAACGCAGGGGGGCAAAGAACAGCGCGGAACGTCGTTGCAGTTCACGCAGGTCGGGGCGGTAGCCGAACCATTCAATGCGTGGGTCGTTCCAGTGAAGCTTCCAGTTGGCCGGCATGGCATGCCCGGCGATCGCCAGACGCACTGCCGGGTTGCTCATCCACACCTTCGGCATGATGTCGTCCAGTGCCCATTCGATGGCCTCCAGATTGGCGCCATATTCGAAATTGCCGACGAACAACAGACGCTGGCTGTGCAGCGCAGGTTGCACCTGCTGGTAGAAATCACAGTCCACGCCGTTGACCACCACATTCACCGGGCGCCCGCTGATCTGCGCGATCAGCTCGGCATCGTGGGCGCTGACAGCCACCAGTTCGGTGGGCTGGCGCAGCACACGGTGCTCCCAGCGCCGGTAGCGCCAGCGGTCGAAGGCGTTGAGCGGGCGCAGCCACAGCGGCAGGCGATCGTGGCAGGCACCGCCCATTACCGACTCCAGGGTGTGCTCGCTAAGCATGAAGGGCAGCCTGCGAGCCTGCAGGGCTTTTTCGAACGGCTGGAAGCTGTAGCTGTGCTCGATCTGGATCACGTCCCAGGGTTCGTCCAGCAGTTGCTCGAACCGGTGCCGCAAGCAAGGTGCCAGGCCATTGATGATTGCCCGCATGGGGTAGTCGATGATGGGGGAAGCCAGCAGGTTGAGTGGGCTGTGCAGCGGCCTGCGGGGTAGCACGATCAGGCGTTCGAGGAGTGGCTCGAGGGCCTCGCGTGCTGCGTCGCTGAGAGGGATTTTCGACTGCACCAGCAGGGTGATCCGGTGACCGCGCTGGGCCAGTGCACGCAGCAGATGGTATTGCCGGGTCTTGTGGCCGCTGGTGGTCGGCCAAGGCAGGTAGGGCAGTGTCCAGAGAATGCGCATGACCCAAAGTCCTCGCAAAAGGCTGCAGATAGCAAAACGCGCCCGTTGACAGCAGTGGGGGAGCCACTGCCGGGCGCGTCCATGGCAATAGGGGTATTTGCTGAGCATAGCCGGGATTGCCAAGTGTGGAAAAAATGACCGGCGACGCGAGCAGTTGCAGGCGTGGCGCCGGCCCAATGTTTTTTTCAGGCCATGCAACGATCCGCGCAGGCCAGTGGTCGAGATAGGGGGTGGTCCATTTTACGGAGACGCGCACATGCAAGGGCGCAAGGCAATGCTCGTGCTGCACGGCAAGCAGGCGATGAACGAAGACGTGCGCAGCGCCGTGGGCGACCTGCGCGATAGCGGCTGGGTGCTGGATGTACGGGTTACCTGGGAGGCGGGCGACGCCCAACGGCTGGTCGCCGAGGCACTGGCGGCGGGCTACAGCCATATCGTCGCCGGTGGCGGGGACGGCACGTTGCGTGATGTGGCCGAGGCCATGGGCCTGGCCGCTACCCAGGCCAGCCTGGCCTTGTTGCCCTTGGGTACGGCCAACGATTTTGCCAAAGCCGCTGGCATCCCCTTGGAGCCGGCATCGGCGCTGGCCTTGCTGAATGTCGCGCCACAACCGATAGACCTGGGGCAGGCTGGCGATCAGCTGTTCCTCAACATGGCCACGGGTGGCTTTGGCAGCCAGGTCACCGCCAATACCTCCGAAGACCTCAAGAAAGTGCTGGGCGCTGCGGCTTACCTGTTCACCGGGTTGTCCCGCTTCAGTGAGCTACAGGCGGCTTCGGTAGAGCTACAGGGGCCAGGCTTCCATTGGCAAGGGGATTTGCTGGCGCTGGGTATCGGCAATGGCCGACAGGCTGGGGGCGGGCAGGTGCTGTGCCCCGAAGCCATGGTCAACGACGGTTTGCTTGACGTCGCTATTCTGCCTGCACCACAGGAAGTGGTGGGGGCTCTGCGGGACCTTTTGGGCGGTGACGGCCTGTTCGTTCGGGCCAGGCTGCCATGGGTCGAGATCAAGAGTTCGCAAGGGTTGGACATCAATCTCGATGGCGAGCCGTTGCAGGCTGCCAGCCTGCGCTTTCAGGCAAGGCCGGCGGCGTTGCACCTGCACCTGCCGGCCGGGTCGCCGTTGCTCAGTCATCCAGGCTGATGATTTTTTCGCGTACGGCGAACAGCACCAGGCCGGCCACGTCGTGAATCTGCAGGCGCTTCATGATTTGCGAGCGGTGAGTTTCCACGGTCTTGATCGACAGGCCCAGGCCCGCAGCGATTTCCCGGGTGGACTTGCCGCGCACGATCAGGCGCAGGATCTCAAGTTGCCGTGACGTCAGATTATGCCGTTCGCCAGCGCTCGGCTTGCCTTGTTTGGTGTGCCGCAGCGCCTGGTTGATGACGGTGTGGGCGATGGCCGGGCTGAGGTAGCGCTCACCGTGGCGTACGGCACCCAGCGCCTGTTCCAGCTCGGTGGCGCTGGTGTCCTTGAGCAGGTAGCCGTGGGCGCCGCTTTCCAGGGCCCGCATGATCAGGTCCGGGTCGGTGTGCATGGACAGGATCAGCACCTTGCAGGTACTGCCGCTGGCCCGCAGTTGGGTGAGGGCGTCCAGGCCGCTGGTCGAACGCATGGAGATGTCCAGCAAGATGATGTCGGGCGCCAGTGTGCGTACCTGGTCGAGTAACTGGTTGCCGTCGTCGGCCTCGCCGACCACGTCATAGCCGGGGATATCGCAGACCAGTGCGCGCACCCCGGCGCGGATCAGCGAGTGGTCATCTACCAGCAGTAGTCTACAGGTCATGGTTGGTAATACTCCTGGCGCGTTGCTGGGTGCGCGGGGACCACGGGAACATCGCTTCGATCTGCGTGCCTCGGCCAGGCTGACTGGTGATGTCGAGGCTGCCCTGCAGCGCGATTACCCGCTCCTGCATGCCGGCCAGGCCGCGCTGACCGGCCTCGGCCGGGTGCCGGGCAGGGGCGAAACCACGACCATCGTCCTGGATCGACAACGACAGCCCTTCAGGGGTGCGTTGCAGGCGGATGACCAGGTTGTGTGCCTGGGCGTGGCGCAGCATGTTGGTCACGGCCTCCTGGGTAATACGGAACACTGCCATGGCCACGGCTTCGTCGATGCCGCCCAGGCGCTGGTTGCACGCCAGGCTCCAGTGCACGCCGCTGGTGGCCAGGGTGCGTACCAGGTGTGCGCGCAGGCTGGCTTCCAGGCCAAGGCTGGCCAACTGCCGGGGGTTGAGCAGCGCGGAAACATCGCGCACGTTACCGAGGGTGTCATCCAGCGTGCTGCGCAGGGCGTCGCAGTGCCCCTGCAACTCGTCGGGCATGCGCCGTTGCAGCCACTGCAGTTGCAGCTTGGCAGCGGTGAGCAGTTGACCGATGTCGTCGTGCAGTTCCCGGCCCAGATGCTGGCGCTCGTCTTCTTGTACCTTGAGCATGCGCTCGGCCAGCTCGGCCGGGCGCAGGTGGATCGACCTGGCGCCCAGGCCCAGTTGTACAACAGCACCCAGCGTGGCGACCAATTGCAGCACCAGCAGGCTGGCCGGGATTGTCTGGTTGGCCAGGTACAGCGCCATGTTGGCAATCAGTGAGGCCACGCACAGCCCGACCGTTGCCCAGCGCAGCACGGCGGCGCGGGAGCAGCAATGCAAAGAAGTCTTCAAGCGTGGAAACATAGGTAGGGAGGCCACTGAAGTATTGCTGATGGAGGCCTTGCACAATGCTGCTCAGAGGCTTTGGCGCAGTACTTTCGTTGTTTTTTTGAACACGTATTCCTGCCACCGTTGTTCCGGTCGCAAGCGTTTGTGGGGGCGCATATTACCACTTTGCATTGCATCGGTCGCGGCCGGGTAGCGCGTTGAAACGCCTACTGGTCGGGCGCTTTCGGGTAGCAAAGTGCCACCCTTTAATCGCGCTGTACCCACTTGTGCTGTAACTAGCGCGGCAATGATTCAACGGCATGCACCGAAAGCCTGGTGAACTTTCAAAGTTCGACCATGGTCGGGTTTCAATAAAGTTGCTTAGTTGCACTTTGCGTCAGGTTAATGCATGCGGTTAGAGCGGTTGGGGAGGGTGCTGGTTGCCGCGTCACTGTGCGGGTGAATGCACGCGTTGCCTTCTTCATCGCAGGACGCACAGGCTGGCGCAAAGGGGGGGTGTACGACCTTGGCCAGTTCACCCAGCAGCACCAGTTGCTCACCGATGTCCAGGTTCAGTCGCCCTGTACGGCTATCGACCAGCTCCAACTGCCAGGCCAGCAAGGTCAGGCACGCCCCTATCGCGGGTAGGGCTTCACGCTGCAGGCAACCACCGTAACAGGCCGGGGCGAGCAACTGTTGCAGGGCGGTGGTGTAGTGGGCAACTTCACGCAGGCCCAGGCGCGTAGCTTGACGGGCGATAGTGTCGAGGGTGTTGTTCAGGCAACTGCAGGCATCCGGGTCATTGTCTATAAGCTCCAGATGCTGCAGGCATTCCTGTGCCTGGGTCAGCAGTACCTGGGCATCCAGCAGAAAGCCCTGCAGGGCGTCATCGAACGATAAGGCAGTGTCCATCATCAAGTCCCCGCGCGTGGGGTAGGCGCAGGGGGCGGGCACGCCGAAACGATAGCTAGCAAAAGCCTGACTCCATTCATGCAATGAGAATGGCGTCACATTAATGGCTAAAGGATATCGCGAACATCAGGTTGCACCCGATTGCCGCTAAGGGTTTCCCTGATCAAGGGCTAGGGTAGGGAACTTTTGTCGTGCCCCTGATTTGCCCCGGCGTGTCGGCAGTAAAGCATGATGGTAAAGTGATATCAATTATCCGCGCGGCATTTTCCCGCAAGGGTCAAGGTGTGCGTGAAGCCGCCGATACAGAGTAGATGATTTAACCTTTTACGACTCAAGCCTGGGGGCTTTCCAATGGCTGGCATTCTCGACACGGTAGACCAACGCACGCAACTGGTGGGTGAGAACCGCCTGGAAATTCTGATGTTTCGCCTGGCCGGTCGCCAGCTGTTCGCGATCAACGTGTTCAAGGTGCAGGAAGTACTGCAACTGCCCAAGCTGACTTTAATGCCCCAGCGCCACGCCTATGTCTGCGGTGTGGTCAACCTGCGCGGGCAGACCCTGCCGGTCATCGACCTGTCCCAGGCGATCGGTATGCGCCCACTACAGCCGGGGCCGGACAGCACCATCATCGTCACCGAATACAACCGCTCGGTGCAGGCCTTCCTGGTGGGCGGTGTCGACCGCATCGTCAACATGAACTGGGAGTCGATCATGCCGCCGCCTTCCAGTGCCGGTCGCCAGCACTACCTGACTGCCATCACCAAGGTCGATGAGAAGCTGGTGGAGGTGATCGACGTGGAAAAGGTGCTGGCCGAAATCGTGCCCTACAACGCCCGGGTTTCTGGCGACAAGCTCGCCGACCCAGTGCTGGCCCGCGCCCGCGGCCGCGAAGTGCTGCTGGTGGACGACTCCAGTGTGGCCTTGGCGCAATTGCGCGATACCTTGTCCCAGCTGGGCATGAAGCTGCATGTGGCCAGTGATGGCCTGAAGGCGCTGCGCATGCTCAAGGGCTGGGCCGACGCCGGCGAGGACGTGTGCGAAAAGCTGCTGATGGTGTTCACCGATGCAGAAATGCCGGAAATGGACGGCTATCGGCTGACCACCGAGATCCGCAGCGATGCCCGTCTGCGCCAGCTCTATGTGGTGCTGCACACCTCGCTGTCGGGCAGTTTCAACGAATCCATGGTGAAGAAGGTGGGCTGTGACAACTTCCTTTCCAAGTTCCAGCCTGATCGCCTGGTCGATGTGGTCAAGCAGCGCCTGCTGCTGGATACCACCGCTGCGTGAACGTTGTGCCGGCCAGGTATAAGCTTGGCTTTTGGCATGAAGCGAGGCAGCAGGGATGTTTCTCAGTGAGTTGTATCGATACCCGGTGAAGTCGGGGCAGGCGCAAAGCCTGAAGGCATCACCGGTGGGGTTGCTGGGGTTGCAGGGCGACCGGCGCTGGATGGTGGTCGAGGAAGAAAACGGACGCTTCCTGACCCAGCGTGCCTGGCCACAACTTGGCCAGATCGACGCGAGCGATGACGACAGCGGCCAGTTGCTGCTGCAAGCCCCTGGACAGGCGCCGTTGCGGGTGCCTGTACCGCCTGCCGATGACGCCCTGCGCGGTGTGACGATCTGGCGCGATACCCTGCGTGTGCCGGACGCTGGCGATGCCGCGGCGGCCTGGTTGAGTGAGTTGCTGGGCAAAGCCGTACGCCTGGTGCATTGCCCGGAGCAGCGTGCGCGTTACCTGCCCAATGGTTACGGCTTCAACAGTGACCGTGCGGCGTTTCCGGATGGTTTCCCCTTGCTGCTGATTGGGCAGGGTTCGCTGGACGAGCTTAACCGGCGTATTGGCCGGCCCATGTCGATGCGGCGCTTTCGGCCCAACCTGGTGGTGCAGGGTGCGGAGCCGTTTGCCGAGGATGGCTGGAAGCGGATTCGCATCGGCAGCTTGGTGTTTCGCGTGCTCAAGCCCAGTGTACGGTGCATCTTCACGACCATCGATCCAGCCACCGGGGAGCGCAGCGCTGACCGTGAGCCGATGGCTACGCTGAAGACTTTCCGCGAAAAAGAAGGCGACGTGCTGTTCGGCCAGAACCTGGCTGTGGATGGCAGTGGGTGGCTGGAGGTGGGGATGGAAGTAGAAATCCTGGAATAGGTGTGTTGCCTGTGCCGGCCTCTTCGCGGGTGAACCCGCTCCTACAACGACCGCGTAACCCTTGTAGGAGCGGGTTCACCCGCGAAGAGGCCGGTACAGGCTCAACAGCAATCACATGTCATCGAAATACCGTTCATGCCAATCCACCAATGGCTGCGGTGAATTCAGCTTCTGCCCGTAGATCACCGAATACGACAGCACGTTCTGTACATACTGGCGCGTTTCGTCGAACGGGATCGACTCCACCCACACATCGAAGCTCAGGTGCTTGGCCCCTTTGAGCCACTGTCGCACGCGCCCGGGCCCGGCGTTGTAGGCTGCCGAAGCCAGCACCCGGTTGCCGTTG
Organism: Pseudomonas sp. GW823-FHT05G12; assembly: GCF_058795575.1. Lineage (NCBI taxonomy): Bacteria > Pseudomonadati > Pseudomonadota > Gammaproteobacteria > Pseudomonadales > Pseudomonadaceae > Pseudomonas > Pseudomonas sp. GW823-FHT05G12. The sequence goes on along the minus strand of NZ_CM179501.1, from coordinate 4,166,315 downwards.
AACTGGCTGTGTACCTGGCTCAGGTAGGCCGCACCCAGCTGGATGTTCTTGTCCGGGTTCAGCACTTGCGCCGGTGAGGCCAGCGGGATGCTGAACTTGCGTGCGGTTTCCTTGGCGGTGGCCGGCATCAGCTGCATCAGGCCGCTGGCGCCCACGGGTGAGCGTGCGTCCTCCATGAAGGCGCTTTCCTGGCGAGTGATGGCGAATACCCAGCTCGAATGCAGGCCGCGAACCTTGGCTTCACGCACCAGCGTGTCGCGGTGGGCCATGGGGAAGCGGATATCCAGGTCGTCCCAGTACCGGGCCTGGCTGATGGTGCGGATGGCCGGGAAGTACCAACGCAGCTCATAGCCCAGGCGTGCCTGCGCAACCATCTCGTCACGGGTGAAGTGGCGGCTGACGTGGTACCACTCACGGCGGCCGTCGACGATCTGGCCGCGGGCGTGGAATTCCAGTGCGCGCTGGATGCCGGGCGTGTTGCGAACCTTCTTGACCAGTTGTGGGCTCAGCAGCAGCGGCTTGTTGTTCAGCTGGTACGGTGTCTGTGCCCGGTCGGCGGCGAGGAAGCCATAGAAGTCACGCTCACGCGCTGCGGCCTTGTAAAGCAGCGGGACCTGCGGGTTGTTTGGCTGTGCCAGCTCCAGGCTGCGAGCCTGCCAGTACTTCCAGCGGCTGGTGCTGGCCAGGTCCTGGGGAAGGCGCTTGGTCAGCTCGTAGGCGTCCTCCCAGCGGCCCAGGCGCAGCAGCAGGCGAAGGCGCCATTCGCTGACGGTGTTGTCACGCAGCTCGGGGTCATAGCGGGTCATCAGGTCGAGCGCGCGTGGGTCGTAGCGGCGTGCGAGGGTCAGGCCGATTTCGCGGGCGATGGCCACCTTTTCGTCACGCGAGAAGTGCATGCGCTGGGCGTAATCGTCGAGCAGTGCCATGGCCCGTTCCGGGTCCTGCCGGGCCAGGCGACGAAGGCCGAGGCTGACCACGTCGGACATGGCCTCGTTGACCGGGGTAAAGCGCGACGGCTGGTTGAGCAGCTCGGGCTTCTGCGCGACGTCGATCAGCAGGCGCCCCTGCGGGCCGAGGGTGGTCAGGGTCTTGACCAGGGTGTTGGCCAGGCCGTAGTTGCGTGCCTGGGCTGCCAGCTTGGTGCGTTCCCAGCGCTTGGCCTCGGTCAGCTGGCCTTCGGCTGCCCACATGCCGAACAGCGTGTCGCAGGCGGCAGGTTGCGATTTGCCGACGTTCCACAGCTTGTCGGCGGTGGCGTAACCTTCGGCGCGCAAGCCGTGGCTGAGCTGGTATTGGCCGTTGAGGCAGTCCAGCTCGGTGAAGTTGAGCTTGGGGTCGTAGTACTTGACGAAGGTATCCCACTCGCCGCGTTCGGCCAGCCAGCGCAACCAGCGCAGTTTCATCCAGTTGGCCTGGGGCAGGTCGCCATGCTTGGCCAGGAAACCTTCGATTTCCTGGTTGCTGGCGCTTTTCAGGCGGGCGGTGAGTTCGTCGTAGGCCAGGTAGGGCGTCAGCGGGTAGTCGCTCAAGGCCTGGGCATAGCGCAGGTACGGGCCTTTGTCGCCTTTGGCCAGCGCTCGCTTGGCCTCGTCATAGTACTGGCGTTGCAGGGTCAGGTCGGTGGCCTGCGCCGCGCTGGTGGCAGCGGTAAGCAGCAGGCAGGATGCGATATGTAACAGGCGGCTGCGCATGATACGTCCGGGCAGTTGAACCATGGGAAGTGTCGGCGGAGCCAGCACTGTTGAAAGCTATTGCCTTAGCTTAGCTGTTTGCCGGCAGTGGGTGAAAGCACTGTGCTTGTATCGGGATATTAAGTTCGACCAGATGTCGCCAGGTGCCCACCGGTTGGCCTGGCGGATGCCGTCGGGGGCCAAGTCAGGTAGAATGCGCGCCCGATTTATGGAGACGAACATGACCCTGCTCAAATTCAGCGATGTGTCCCTCGCATTCGGCGCCATGCCGCTGCTGGACAAAGTGTCCTGGCAGATCGCTCGTGGCGAGCGGGTGTGCATCATCGGCCGCAACGGCACCGGCAAGTCGAGCATGCTGCGCCTGGTCAAGGGCGAGCAGAAGGGCGACGACGGTGAAATCTGGCGTGCTCCTGGCCTGAAGATCGGTGAGTTGCCACAGGAATTGCCGGTGGCCGACGAGCGCACGGTGTTCGACGTGGTAGCCGCTGGTCTGGACGGCGTGGGCGAATTGCTGGCGCAGTTCCACCACCTGAGCATGAACATCCAGGGCGATGAAGACCTGGAAAAACTCATGCACGTCCAGCACGAGCTGGAAGCCCGCGACGGCTGGCGCCTGCAGCAGGTGGTGGAAAGCACACTCAGCCGCCTGCAGCTGCCGGCCGACAAGACCCTGGCCGAGCTGTCCGGTGGCTGGCGCCGCCGCGTACTGCTGGCCCAGGCGCTGGTGTCCGAGCCCGACCTGCTGCTGCTCGACGAACCGACCAACCACCTGGACATCGGTGCCATCGCCTGGCTCGAAGAGGCCCTGCGTGGCTTCAACGGCGCGGTATTGTTCATCACCCACGACCGTTCGTTCCTGCAGAACCTGGCCACCCGTATCCTCGAACTGGACCGCGGCGGCCTGATCGACTGGAACGGTGACTACGCCAGCTTCCTGGTGCACAAGGAGGCCGCACTGGCCGCCGAAGAAACCGCCAACGCGCTGTTCGACAAGCGCCTGGCCCAGGAAGAAGTGTGGATCCGCCAGGGCATCAAGGCCCGCCGTACCCGCAACGAAGGCCGCGTGCGTGCACTGAAGGCCCTGCGTGTGGAGCGTGGCGAGCGCCGTGAACGACAGGGCAAGGCCAACATCCAGATCGAAGCCGCGGACAAATCCGGCAAGCAGGTGATGGTGCTGGAGAATGTCAGCTTCCATCACGCGGACGGCCCCCTGCTGGTCAAGGACTTTTCCATGGTCCTGCAGCGGCAGGATCGCATCGGTCTGCTGGGCGCAAACGGCACTGGCAAGACCACGTTGCTCAAGATGATGCTGGGCGACCTTGAGCCCACTGCGGGCAAAGTGGAGCGCGGTACCAAGCTTGAGGTGGCCTATTTCGACCAGATGCGCCACCAGCTCGACCTGGAGAAGACCGTGATCGACAACCTGGCCGAAGGCCGTGATTTCATCGAGATCGATGGCCAGAACCGTCACGTGCTGAGCTACCTGGGCGACTTCCTGTTCAGTCCCCAGCGTGCGCGCACGCCGGTCAAGGCGCTGTCAGGTGGTGAGCGTGCGCGGCTGCTGCTGGCCAAGCTGTTCAGCAAGCCGGCCAACCTGCTGGTGCTCGACGAACCGACCAACGACCTGGACGTGGAAACCCTCGAGCTGCTGGAAGAGGTGCTGTCCAACTACAAGGGCACCGTGCTGATGGTCAGCCACGACCGGGCCTTCCTCGACAACGTCGTGACCAGCACCCTGGTGTTCGAAGGCGAGGGCAAGGTGCGTGAGTATGTGGGCGGCTACGAGGACTGGATTCGCCAGGGCGGCTCGCCGAAGCTGCTGGGCGTGACCGAGAGCAAGGGCGGTAAGTCTGCGCTCAACAGCGCGGTGGTGGAGAAGGTCGAGGCCAAGCCTGAGCCTGTTGCGGCGCCGGTGGTGGAAGAAGCTTCGAAGAAGAAGCTCAGCTACAAGCTGCAGCGTGAGCTGGAGATGCTGCCGGGGCAGATCGATGAGCTGGAGCAGCGTATGGCTGAAGCCCAGGAAGAAGTGAATGCGGCGGGCTTCTATCAGCGGCCGATTGCAGAAACTTCGGCGGTGCTGGCGCGGATCGAGAAGCTGCAGGGCGAGCTGGATGTCTTGGTAGAGCGCTGGGCTGAGCTGGAAGGCTGATGGGCGTTAGCCTGTTCCGGCCTCTTCGCGGGTAATGCCGCACCTACAGGGGGTGCCATACCCTTGTATGTGCGGGCTTGCCCGCGAAGAGGCTGGTTCAGGTCCAGTCAATCCTTCTTCAGCAAGCGTACAGCCAGCACGTCACACGGCGCACCGTGCAGCACATCGTTGGCCGTGGAGCCCAGCAGCAACGCCAGGCCGTGACGGCCATGGCTGCCGACCACGATCAGGTCGCACTTCTGGTCCTTGGCCAACTGGTGGATTTCCTGGCGAGGCTGGCCGTAGGTCAGGTGCGAGTCGCCGCGGTTGATTTCCGGGTATTTGTTGAACAGCCGGTCCATGCGCTCCTTGGCCTGGTCGAACTGCTGCTGTTGCAGCTGCGACAGGTCCATCGGTACGTCACCGCCGAAGGCCATGGCCATCGGCTCGACGATGTGCACCAGGGATACCTTGGCTTTCGAAGGCTCTGCCAGCGCCATGGCGCGCTTGATCACCGGGTCGCATTCTTCGGTCAGGTCGACGGCGACCAACAAATGTTCGTATTGCATGAGCGGTACTCCTGACAATCGCGATAGAAGAAGTATGGTCGCTTTAGGGCGGGTCTACCGTGAAAAATGGCTAACCAGCTCATTTGCAACGCTTTATGGGAACTACTGATATGACGGTATTGCTGGTGGTGTCAATCCTTGCGCTGATTCTCAGTCCGCTTTCCTGGCTGCGCAGCTCGCGCAAGCAGAGCGAGCAGATGAAGTTGCGCCTGGAGGCGCGGCGCATGGGTTTGGCCATGCAGCTGGCGCCGCAGCAGTGGCCGCACTGGCTGGAAAAGGAGCCGCCAAGCCCTTGCCCGCAGTATCACCGAGCCCGGCGCCGTGGGCATGAGGACAGCTTCAGCTTCTGGCAGGTCAGCCCCGGGGTGTGGTGGAACCAGTGGCGCGAACCCTGCGAAGACCCACGCTTCATGGGCGCCTTGTCGCGTTTGCCGGCGAGTGTGTACAAGGTCGAGGCCGATGCGCGGATGATTGCCCTGTACTGGACCGAGCGCGGCGATACTGCTGTGTTGCAGGATGTTGCCTACGCCCTCGAAACCTTGGCTTGAGCGCCGCCCCATGCGCGACCCCTGTAGGCGCGGATTCATCTGCGAACTCTGGCAGAGCCGGTGCCGAACTCCGCGGTGCCTGCTTCGCGGGTAAACCCGCTCCTACGGGGCATCCAGGCTGGTCAATCTGTTCTGTAACGACAAAGCGGCGGCTCGGCATAACCCTGAAGGGGTGGGGTGCCAAGTCGCCGCTTTGCGTTCTGCTGCGCAGAAAAGGCCAGGCAGGCCGGGTTATTCATTCAAGCAAGTGCCAGTGTAGTCGCCTTGGCTCTTCGCGCAAGCGCAAAGCAATCAGCCGATGCTTGTGGTCAATCGCTGACATGAATGACCGGCGATCACTGTCATCATGTTTTGTACCCGGACGATAGAAAATGACTGGAAAGTCGCGTTTTCGCCGTGCTCGTGAGCATTTGACAACGCCCATCTTTTCGGAGAATGTGTGCACACCCAAATCAAACGGGCGTATGAATTGAGCGTTTGTATGTCATGACGCCAAGCCATACTTCCGACTAGCGCGCTGACGGGTGTGCCTGGGGCAAGGCAGCTTAGGCCTGCTTCTGCTGCAGCGATCGGCGTGTACAGTTCAGCTTCCATATCGTGGAGATCAGTTGATGATTTACGAAGGTAAAGCCATCACGGTTAAGGCTCTTGAAAGTGGCATCGTCGAGCTCAAGTTCGACCTCAAGGGTGAGTCCGTCAACAAGTTCAACCGCCTTACCCTGAACGAGCTGCGCCAGGCCGTCGATGCCATCCGGGCCGATGCTTCGGTCAAGGGCGTGATCGTCAGCAGTGGCAAGGACGTGTTCATCGTCGGCGCCGACATCACCGAGTTCGTCGACAACTTCAAGCTGCCTGAGGCCGAACTGGTCGCTGGCAACCTGGAAGCCAATCGCATCTTCAACGCCTTCGAAGACCTCGAAGTGCCGACCGTTGCCGCCATCAACGGCATCGCGCTGGGCGGCGGCCTGGAAATGTGCCTGGCGGCCGACTACCGGGTCATGTCCACCAGCGCCAGGATCGGCCTGCCGGAAGTCAAGCTGGGTATCTACCCGGGCTTCGGCGGTACCGTGCGCCTGCCGCGCCTGATCGGCTCGGACAACGCCATCGAGTGGATCGCCGCCGGCAAGGAAAACCGTGCCGAAGATGCCCTGAAAGTGGGGGCCGTCGACGCCGTGGTCGCCCCTGAGCTGCTGCTGGCCGGTGCCCTCGACCTGATCAAGCGTGCCATCAGTGGCGAGCTGGACTACAAGGCCAAGCGCCAGCCGAAGCTGGAAAAGCTCAAGCTCAATGCCATCGAGCAGATGATGGCCTTCGAGACTGCCAAGGGCTTCGTCGCTGGTCAGGCCGGCCCGAACTACCCGGCCCCGGTCGAAGCGATCAAGAGCATCCAGAAAGCCGCCAACTTCGGTCGCGACAAGGCCCTGGAAGTCGAAGCAGCAGGCTTTGCCAAGCTGGCCAAGACCTCGGTCGCCGAGAGCCTGATCGGCTTGTTCCTCAACGATCAGGAACTCAAGCGCAAGGCCAAGGCGCATGACGAGATCGCCCACGACGTGAAGCAGGCCGCCGTGCTCGGCGCCGGCATCATGGGCGGCGGTATCGCCTACCAGTCGGCGGTCAAAGGTACGCCGATCCTGATGAAGGACATCCGCGAGGAAGCCATTCAGCTGGGTCTGAACGAGGCCTCCAAGCTGCTTGGCAACCGAGTCGAGAAGGGCCGCCTGACCCCGGCCAAGATGGCCGAGGCCCTCAACGCCATTCGCCCGACCCTGTCCTATGGCGATTTCGCCAATGTCGACATCGTCGTCGAGGCTGTGGTCGAGAACCCGAAGGTCAAGCAAGCGGTACTGGCGGAAGTGGAAGGCCAGGTGAAGGACGATGCGATCCTCGCTTCCAACACTTCGACCATCTCCATCAACCTGCTGGCCAAGGCGCTCAAGCGCCCGGAAAACTTCGTCGGCATGCACTTCTTCAACCCGGTGCACATGATGCCGCTGGTTGAAGTGATCCGTGGCGAAAAGTCCAGTGAAGTGGCGGTCGCCACCACCGTGGCCTACGCCAAGAAAATGGGCAAGAACCCGATCGTGGTCAACGACTGCCCGGGCTTTTTGGTCAACCGCGTGCTGTTCCCTTACTTCGGCGGTTTCGCCAGGCTGGTCAGCGCCGGTGTCGATTTTGTGCGCATCGACAAGGTCATGGAAAAGTTCGGCTGGCCGATGGGCCCGGCCTACCTGATGGACGTGGTCGGCATCGACACCGGTCACCATGGCCGCGATGTGATGGCCGAAGGTTTCCCGGACCGCATGAAGGACGAGCGTCGCTCGGCCGTTGATGCGCTGTACGAGGCCAACCGCCTGGGCCAGAAGAACGGCAAGGGCTTCTACGCCTACGAAACCGACAAGCGCGGCAAACCGAAGAAGGTCTTCGATGCCGCCGTGCTCGACGTGCTCAAGCCTATCGTGTTCGAGCAGCGTGAAGTCACTGACGAAGACATCATCAACTGGATGATGGTCCCGCTGTGCCTTGAGACCGTGCGTTGCCTGGAAGACGGCATCGTCGAAACCGCCGCCGAAGCTGACATGGGCTTGGTCTACGGCATTGGTTTCCCTCCCTTCCGCGGTGGTGCGCTGCGTTACATCGACTCGATCGGTGTGGCCGAATTCGTTGCCCTGGCCGATCAGTACGCCGACCTGGGGCCGCTGTACCACCCGACCGCCAAGCTGCGTGAAATGGCCAAGAACGGCCAGCGCTTCTTCAACTGAGCGGTCAACGAGCTAGAGCGAGAGATTTGATATGAGCCTGAATCCAAGAGACGTGGTGATTGTCGACTTCGGTCGCACGCCAATGGGCCGCTCCAAGGGTGGCATGCACCGCAATACCCGCGCTGAAGACATGTCGGCGCACCTGATCAGCAAACTGCTGGAACGCAACGGCAAGGTCGACCCGAAAGAAGTCGAGGACGTGATCTGGGGCTGCGTCAACCAGACCCTGGAGCAGGGCTGGAACATCGCCCGCATGGCTTCGCTGATGACCCCGATCCCGCACACCTCTGCGGCGCAGACCGTCAGCCGCCTGTGCGGCTCGTCCATGAGCGCCCTGCACACGGCTGCCCAGGCGATCATGACCGGTAACGGTGATGTGTTCGTGGTGGGTGGCGTGGAGCACATGGGCCACGTCAGCATGATGCACGGCGTCGACCCCAACCCGCACCTGTCCTTGCATGCCGCCAAGGCTTCCGGGATGATGGGCCTGACTGCAGAAATGCTTGGCAAGATGCACGGCATCACCCGTGAGCAGCAGGACCTGTTCGGCTTGCGCTCACACCAGCTGGCCCACAAAGCCACGGTCGAAGGCAAGTTCAGGGATGAGATCATCCCGATGCAGGGCTACGACGAGAACGGCTTCCTGAAGGTGTTCGATTTCGACGAAACCATTCGCCCGGAAACCACCCTCGAAGGCCTGGCGTCGCTCAAGCCTGCGTTCAACCCGAAAGGCGGTACGGTCACGGCCGGTACCTCGTCGCAGATCACCGACGGCGCCTCGTGCATGATCGTCATGTCCGGTCAGCGTGCCATGGACCTGGGTATCCAGCCATTGGCGGTGATCCGTTCGATGGCCGTGGCCGGTGTAGACCCGGCAATCATGGGCTACGGCCCGGTGCCATCGACCCAGAAAGCCCTCAAGCGTGCGGGCTTGACCATGGCCGATATCGACTTCATCGAGCTCAACGAAGCCTTCGCTGCACAGGCCCTGCCCGTGCTGAAAGACTTGAAAGTGCTCGACAAGATGGATGAGAAGGTTAACCTGCACGGCGGCGCCATTGCTTTGGGCCACCCGTTCGGTTGCTCCGGGGCGCGGATTTCCGGCACCCTGCTCAACGTCATGAAGCAAAATGGCGGTACGCTGGGTGTTGCGACCATGTGCGTCGGCCTGGGCCAAGGTATCACCACTGTCTTCGAACGCGTCTGATCGCGTAGCGGGACAGCAGCCGGGGCCTAGTGCCCCGGTTTTGTTTTTTCAGGTTTTATTCAGGAGGTGTGCAGCATGCAGATACAACCAGGCGTATACCGGCATTACAAAGGGCCTGAGTACCGTGTCTTCAGTGTTGCGCGGCACTCCGAAACCGAAGAGTGGATGGTGTTCTACCAATGCCTGTATGGTGATTACAGCTTCTGGGTACGTCCCCTGTCGATGTTCCAGGAGTCCGTCGAATTTGACGGCGAGCAGGTGCCACGCTTTGCTTTGGTCAAGGCCGAAGAGGGGCTGCCCGGGTTGCTGGGCAAGTCGCACGCGTGATCGTCCGAGCTTGACCTCACACTTTTGCCACTATATATAGCGGTGCCGCGTCTGGCACTTGGCGCGTTTTTTATCTTCAGATTCAGGAATACTCCGATCCATGGGCAAATCGCTGGTCATTGTGGAATCCCCGGCCAAGGCCAAGACCATCAACAAGTACCTGGGCAACCAGTACGTGGTGAAGTCGAGTATCGGCCATATCCGAGACCTCCCCACCAGCGGTTCGGCCAGCGCGAGCAAAGAGCCGGCCGCCAAGCGTGGCAAGGCTGCGGGTGAGGCGCCGGCGCTTTCGCCGAAAGAGAAGGCCCGCCGCCAGCTGGTGGCGCGCATGGGCGTCGACCCCGACCATGGCTGGAAGGCCAAGTACGAGATCCTGCCTGGCAAGGAAAAGGTGATCGAAGAGCTGCGCCGCCTGGCCAAGGATGCCGACACCATCTATCTCGCAACCGACTTGGACCGCGAAGGGGAAGCCATTGCCTGGCACCTGCGCGAGGCCATCGGGGGTGACGACACCCGCTACAAGCGCGTGGTGTTCAACGAAATTACCAAGAAGGCCATTCAGGAAGCGTTCTCGCAGCCAGGCGAGCTGGACATCGACCGGGTCAACGCCCAGCAGGCGCGGCGTTTCCTCGACCGCGTGGTCGGTTACATGGTTTCGCCGCTGCTGTGGGCCAAGATTGCCCGCGGTCTGTCCGCTGGCCGTGTGCAGTCGGTAGCGGTAAAGCTTGTGGTAGAGCGCGAGCGTGAGATCCGCGCGTTCATCCCGGAAGAGTACTGGGAGATCCACGCCGACCTCGGCACTGCCAAGAACGCCAAGGTGCGTTTCGAGGTGGCGCGCGAGAAGGGCGAGGCCTTCAAGCCGCTGAACGAAGCTCAGGCCAAGGCTGCGCTGGAAAAGCTCAAGGCTTCCAGCTACAGCGTGGTCAAGCGCGAAGACCGCCCGACCAGCAGCAAGCCATCGGCACCGTTCATTACGTCCACCTTGCAGCAAGCGGCCAGTAACCGCCTGGGCTTCGGTGTGAAGAAAACCATGATGATGGCCCAGCGCTTGTACGAAGCTGGTTACATCACCTACATGCGTACCGACTCGACCAACCTGTCGGCTGACGCCCTGGATATGGCACGCAGCTACATCGAGCGGGAGTTCGGCAAGCAGTACCTGCCGGAGGCGCCACTGGTTTACGGCAGCAAGGAGGGCGCCCAGGAGGCGCACGAAGCGATTCGGCCTTCTGACGTGAATACCCACCCGACCAAGCTCAGCGGCATGGAGCGTGACGCCGAGCGCCTGTACGAGCTGATCTGGCGCCAGTTCCTGGCGTGCCAGATGCCGCCAGCGCAGTACCTGTCCACCAGCGTTACCGTCGCGGCCGGCGATTTCGAGCTGCGTGCCAAGGGCCGCATCCTCAAGTTCGACGGTTACACCCGTGTGCTGCCACAGCAGAGCAAGCCCGGCGAAGACGACGTGCTGCCAGAGATGGTGCAGGGTGAAGCACTCAAGCTGATCCAGATCGACCCGAGCCAGCACTTCACCAAGCCACCTGCACGCTTTACCGAAGCCAGCCTGGTCAAGGAAATGGAAAAGCGCGGCATTGGCCGCCCATCGACCTACGCGGCGATCATTTCCACCATCCAGGACCGTGGCTATGTGACGCTGCACAACCGCCGCTTCTACTCCGAGAAGATGGGCGACATCGTCACCGAGCGTTTGTCGGAGAGCTTCTCCAACCTGATGGACTACGGCTTTACCGCCGACATGGAAGAGAACCTCGACGACGTGGCCCAGGGCGAGCGTGACTGGAAAAACGTGCTCGACGAGTTCTACGGCGATTTCAGCAAAAAGCTGCAGACTGCCGAGTCCAGCGAAGACGGCATGCGCGCCAACCAGCCGACCATGACCAACATTCCGTGCAAGGAATGTGGTCGGCCGATGATGATTCGCACGGCCTCTACAGGTGTGTTCCTGGGTTGCTCTGGCTACAGCCTGCCGCCGAAAGAGCGCTGCAAGGCTACCGTCAACCTGGTGCCGGGCGACGAGATTGCCGCTGACGACGAGGGCGAGTCGGAATCGCGCGTGTTGCTGGGCAAGCACCGTTGCCCGATCTGCGCCACGGCGATGGACGCCTACCTGCTGGACGAGAAACACAAGCTGCACATCTGCGGTAACAACCCGGATTGCGCCGGTTACGAGATCGAAGAAGGCAACTACCGCATCAAGGGTTACGAAGGGCCGAGCCTGGAGTGCGACAAGTGCGGTAGCGAGATGCAGTTGAAGACCGGCCGTTTCGGCAAGTTCTTCGGCTGCACCAACCCAACGTGCAAGAACACCCGCAAGCTGCTCAAGAGCGGCGAGGCGGCGCCACCGAAGATGGACAAGGTGGACATGCCGGAGCTCAAGTGCGAGAAGGTCGACGATACCTACGTGCTGCGCGACGGTGCTTCCGGGTTGTTCCTGGCTGCCAGCCAGTTCCCCAAGAACCGCGAAACCCGTGCGCCGCTGGTGCTGGAGATTGTGCCGCACAAGCATGAGATCGACCCGAAGTACCACTTCCTGTGCGATGCGCCGCAGAAAGACCCGGATGGCCGCCCGGCGGTGATTCGCTACAGCCGCAAGACCAAGGAGCAGTACGTGCAGTCCGAGGTCGATGGCAAGCCGACCGGCTGGAAGGCGTTCTACGACGGCAATGCCTGGAAGGTTGAAGACAAGCGCTGATCCATCGGTGCTGTGATTTGGGGCCGCTTTGCGCCCCTTCGCGGGCTTGCCCGCTCCCACAGGTATCGCGCCGCCATTGAATGTGGCGCTGTACTGGTGGGAGCGGGCAAGCCCGCGAAGGGGCGCAAAGCGGCCCCAATCATTTATGATGCAGATATCCGCCTTGTAGCCTTATGGGAGGGCACTGAAATGGCCCAGGAACTCTACACCCGTACCAACCAGAAACTGTTCTTCGCCGGCCTCGCCCTCGAGTCCATGGCCAAGGCTGAACAAAGCCAGGCCATGAATGCCCAAGGTCTGGTCCAGGCTGAGCGCGAGTCGGCGCTGTTCCACCTGTATGGCGCTTTGTTGGGGCTGTGCCATGAGATCGGGGGCTTTTACCGCCTGCCGGTTGTCGCAACGGTGGAGCAAGCCCTGGCTGACGATGCCCTGAACGGTATCGCCATCCCGGAAGTGGCCGAGTTGCTGGAGCTGGCCCGCCAGCGGGAAACCTGGCTGGCGCAAATGCTCGGTGCTTATGCCGATTTGTTCCGACCACCGGTCGCCAGAAAAGCGCCGAAAACCGACGTTACCCAGCCCCTGATTCAAGCTGTCAATCTTGATGAGCCTGAGCATCCAGCGCTGTCGCGTGCCGAGCTGGAAAGCTGGCGCAATGACCTTAAAAGTTTGGTGAGACGTTTCCGTGACGCGTTGAGTGAGTGCTGATAGCCGCAACGGCTGGTACAATAATCGCCTTTCGCGGAGAACTGCCATTTATGTCTACGTCTTTTCTGGAAATTGTCGAGTTGCCTGACGGCCGCATCGAACTTCGTCGCGCCGAGGATGAGGGCTCTCTGGTAACCCTGGATTTCTCGGAAGACGCCAAGGTGTTCCTGCAGGGTCAGCATGTGGAAGTGGCAAAGGCCATGCTCAGTGTGGGCGTGCAGATGGCCGGTCGCCTGATGGATGGCGAGCTCGAGCGTGATGAAGGGCCGCGTGTGCTGCACTGAGTGTGCAGCAGCGTATCAGGCTATTTGAAGTGACAGGCAAAGCCTGAACATCAGCCGAGGCGGATGTTCAGGCTTTGTGCGTTTCCGGCACTGGCTGCACGTAGCAGTTGTTGGCGTGCAGTGGCATTGACGTTGCCCAGCCAGCTCACCACGGTGTGGCTGAGGCCCAGGTGCAAAGCCTCACAGGCCAGTTGCAGCGCGCTTTGATTGCTGCGGGGTTGCAGCAGCAGAATACGTTCACGGTTGAGCCCGGCATCGCGCAGCCAGGCCTGGGTCAGGCTTGGCGGTGGGGCGATCAGGGTCAGCCAGCGGGCCTCGTCCTCTTCGCTCAGTTCGCGCAGCACGGGGGCCAGCAGGCTTTGGCAGTGGCCAGGGGCGCCGCGCAGCGACAGTTCGCTGAACAGCTCGGGCTGGCTGCTCTTGCGCGCCGGTTCCCTGGCTTTCAGGCCTGGCAGCACGGGCTGGGCGAGGAATGCTTCGAACAGGGGCAACTGGGCTTGCTCGGGTGCGTGAATGAACTGCTGCATGACGCCTCCTGGATCAGCGGCGAATGACGCCGACGCTCAAGCCCTCGATCACCAGCTCCTGTTCTTTCAGGTCGACTTCGATGGGGGCGAATTCGGGGTTTTCGGCAAGCAGCCAGACTTTGCTGCCTTCGCGCTTGAAGCGCTTGACGGTGACTTCGTCACCGATGCGCGCCACAACGATCTGGCCGTTGCGGGCTTCACGGCAGGTGTGCACCGCCAGCAGGTCACCGTCGAAGATGCCGACGTCCTTCATGCTCATGCCGTGTACGCGCAGCAAATAGTCGGCTTGGGGGTGGAAGAAGGCAGGGTTGATGTTGCAGGATTGCTCGATGTGCTGTTCGGCAAGAATCGGCGCACCGGCAGCGACCCGGCCGATGATGGGCAGGCCGGCTTCTTCGGCCTTGGCTTCCAGGCCAGGGATGCGGATGCCGCGGGAAGCGCCCGGCGTCATTTCGATCGCGCCCTTGCGGGCAAGGGCCTTGAGGTGCTCCTCGGCGGCATTGGGCGACTTGAAGCCCAGCTCCTGAGCAATCTCGGCGCGGGTAGGCGGGAAGCCGTTGTCTTCCAGGCAGCGCTTGATGAACGCGAGAATTTCGGCTTGGCGTGGCGTCAGTTTCAACATGGTAAGCGCTCTGTCTTTTTGTACAGTGACTGGGATTATATACAGTGTCGGGCCCGCTGCAAGCGCCAAGCTGCAAGAAAGGGCGAAACGGCAGTCCTCCTGCGCTTTTCAGCCACCCCAGAAGCGATTTCGCGATATCCGGCGGGTGTTGCTGTCACTTCACGCTTGCAGCTTCCAGCTTGCACCTTTTAAATGGCGACCGCCCAGTCACCGAGCCTTGACAGAAGCAGGGCTGAAACGTATGTTTCAAACACCTGTTTGTCTGACGGAGTAGTCGGAGTAGTCATGGCCCAATCGGAAACCGTTGAACGCATTCTCGACGCTGCCGAGCAGCTGTTCGCGGAAAGGGGGTTCGCCGAAACCTCGTTGCGGCTGATTACCAGCAAGGCCGGGGTCAACCTGGCGGCAGTCAACTATCATTTCGGCTCCAAGAAGGCGCTGATCCAGGCCGTTTTCTCGCGTTTCCTCGGCCCATTCTGCGCCAGTCTGGAGCGTGAGCTGGAGCGCCGCCAGGCCAAGCCGGAGCACAAGCCCAGCCTCGAAGAACTGCTGGAAATGCTCGTAGAGCAGGCGCTGGCCGTGCAGCCGCGCAGCAACAACGACCTGTCGATCTTCATGCGCCTGCTGGGCCTGGCGTTCAGCCAGAGCCAGGGTCACCTGCGGCGCTATCTGGAAGACATGTACGGCAAGGTGTTCCGCCGCTACATGCTGCTGGTGAACGAGGCTGCGCCACGCATTCCGCCACTGGAACTGTTCTGGCGTGTGCACTTCATGCTGGGTGCCGCGGCCTTCAGCATGTCCGGTATCAAGGCCCTGCGGGCGATTGCCGAGACCGACTTCGGCATCAACACCTCGATCGAGCAGGTGATGCGCCTGATGGTGCCGTTCCTGGCGGCAGGCATGCGCGCTGACAGCGGTGTGACCGACGAGGCGATGGCCACTGCGCAGCTACGCCCGCGCACAAAGACCGGTTCGGCTACCGCCAAGGCCTGAAGGCTGGGCGTGGCGGGGCGCTTCCGCTAAGCTAGCGCCCATGCCCGATTTCGATCTACTTCGCATCTCCCTTGCTGACCAGTGCCTGTATGGCTTCGCCTGTGGCCAACGGCGCGTGTCTGCCGGTGTCTGCTGCCCCTCGGTGGGCCTCTCTCTGTCTTCAATGAAGGATTACCCATGACTGTCAGCCTGCAAGGCTCCCTGATGGTGGATATCGCCGGTAAATGGCTGACCGCCGAAGACCGTCAACTGCTTCGCCAGCCGGAAGTGGCTGGCCTGATCATCTTCGCCCGCAATATCGACAACCCGCGCCAGGTGCGCGAACTGTGCGCGTCCATCCGCGCCATTCGCCCTGATCTGATCCTGGCAGTGGACCAGGAAGGCGGGCGCGTACAGCGTCTGCGCCAGGGCTTTGTGCGCCTGCCAGCCATGCGTGCGCTGGCCGATAACGACAATGCCGAGTACCTGGCTGAGCAGTGCGGCTGGCTGATGGCGACCGAGGTGCTGGCGGTTGGCCTGGACCTCAGCTTCGCTCCGGTGCTCGACCTGGACCACCAGCGTAGCGCCGTGGTGGGCAGCCGCGCCTTCGAGGGTGACCCGCTGCTTGCAACGCGCTTGGCCGGCGCGTTCATCCGTGGCATGAATGCGGCGGGTATGGCTGCCTGTGGCAAGCATTTCCCGGGGCATGGCTGGGCCGAAGCCGATTCGCACGTGGCCATCCCCACTGATGAACGCAGCCTGGAACAACTGCGCCAGGCCGACCTGGTGCCGTTTACCCGCCTGAGTGGGCAGCTGGCGGCAGTGATGCCAGCGCATGTCATCTACCCGCAGGTTGACAACCAGCCCGCTGGCTTCTCGCGGCGTTGGTTGCAGGACATCCTGCGTGGCGAGCTGGGCTTTGACGGGGTGATCTTCAGTGATGACCTGTCGATGGCCGGTGCGCATGTGGTGGGCGATGCAGCCAGCCGTATCGAAGCGGCGCTGAGCGCCGGTTGTGATATGGGCCTAGTGTGCAATGACCGGGCGGCGGCGGAGCTGGCGCTGAGTGCGGCGCAGCGGTTGAAGGTCAAACCGTCGCCGCGGATTGCGCGGATGCGCGGGCAAGGTTTTGCGCGGACCGATTATCGCCAGCAGCCGCGCTGGCTGGAGGCGTTGGGGGCATTGAAGGAAGCTCAGCTGGTCGATTGACTGCGCGGGCCTGTTCGTTCCCACAAGTCGGTTTTACCCGCGAATACGGTAGCGGCGGCAACGGTGAACGGCGGGTGGAGATTGGTCGGCAGGGCCGGCCCTTTCGCGGGTAAACCCGCTCCTACACGCGGCCTGTGCCCAACCACCGACCTGTGTCCACCCCTGATCCGTCGTAGGAGCGGGTTTACCCGCGAATACGGTAGCGGCGGCAGCGGTGAACGGCAGGTGGAGATTGGCCAGCAGGCCCGGCCCATTCGCGGGTGAACCCGCTCCTACACGCGGCCTGTGCCCAACCACCGACCTGTGTCCACCCCTGATCCGTTGTAGGAGCGGGTTTACCCGCGAATACGGTAGCGGCGGCAACGGTGAGCGGCAGGTGGAGATTGGCCAGCAGGGCCGGCCCATTCGCGGGTGAACCCGCTCCTACGCTCTATCCCCCTTTGGCCTACCGCCCGCGCTTCCCGGGCAATGGCGCAAACAGGGCCTCGATTTCTTCATCGCCAAGCCGCCATTGTCCAGCCTGCCCGCCGTCCAGCAGGCTGGCTGCCAGTGCTGCCTTTTCCTGCTGCAACAACTGGATCTTCTCTTCCACCGTACCCCGGGTAATCAGCTTGAACACGAACACCGGCTTGTCCTGGCCGATGCGGTAGGCACGGTCGGTAGCCTGGTTTTCGCTGGCCGGGTTCCACCAGGGGTCGAAGTGGATCACGGTGTCCGCCGCCGTCAGGTTCAAGCCTACGCCCCCAGCCTTGAGGCTGATCAGGAACACTTCGCTTTCACCTTGCTGGAACTGCTGCACTGGCGTGCGACGGTCGCGAGTGTCGCCGGTCAGCAGGCTGTAGCGGATTTTGCGCTTCTCAAGCTCCTGCTCGATCAGCGCCAGCATCGAGGTGAACTGTGAGAACAACAACACCCGACGCCCTTCGCTGAGCAGTTCTTCGAGCATTTCCAGCAGCGCACCCAGCTTGCCCTTGTCGGCCTGGTTGCCTTTGCTTTCTACCCCCTTGACCAGGCGCAGGTCACAGCATACCTGGCGCAGCTTGAGCAACGCGTCGAGGATCACGATCTGGCTGCGTGCGGCGCCATTGCGGGCGATTTCGTCGCGGACTTTCTTGTCCATGGCCACTCGCACGGCTTCATATGTATCGCGCTGGGCATCACTGAGCTCGACCCAGTGCACCATCTCGGTCTTGGCCGGCAGTTCTGTGGCCACCTGCTCCTTGGTGCGGCGCAGCAGGAACGGCCGGATGCGGCTGGCCAGGTGGGCCATGCGCTCGCTGTCACCGTGGCGTTCGATCGGGTTGCGGTAATCCTGGTTGAAGCGCTTCAGGTCGCCCAGCCAGCCGGGCATCAGGAAGTGGAAGATCGACCACAGCTCGCCCAGGTTGTTTTCCATCGGCGTGCCGGTCAGGCACAAACGCTGCCCGGCCTGTAGCTCGCAGACGGCGAGGGCAGCCTTGCTGCTGCTGCTCTTGATGTTTTGCGCCTCGTCCAGTATCAGCACGTGCCAGGCCTGGGGGCGCAGCTGTTCGAGGTCGCGCGGCATCAGGGCGTAAGTGGTCAGGACCAGATCGTACT
This sequence comes from Pseudomonas sp. GW823-FHT05G12, assembly GCF_058795575.1. Taxonomy (NCBI): domain Bacteria; kingdom Pseudomonadati; phylum Pseudomonadota; class Gammaproteobacteria; order Pseudomonadales; family Pseudomonadaceae; genus Pseudomonas; species Pseudomonas sp. GW823-FHT05G12. The sequence goes on along the minus strand of NZ_CM179501.1, from coordinate 4,148,479 downwards.
CATGCAGCTTGGAGAAGTGCTTGCTGCGCCCCGGCCCATGCAGTGCCAGGACGCGCAGGTCGGGGGCGAAGCGCTGGGCTTCGTCCAGCCAGTTGGGAATGAGGCTGGTCGGCATGACTGCCAGGGCTGGTGCACTCAGGCGCCCGGACTGTTTCTCCAGCAGCAGATGGGCCAAGGCCTGCAGGGTCTTGCCCAGGCCCATGTCGTCGCCGAGGATGCCGCCGGTACCCATCTCGCGCAGGGCCTGCAGCCAGTTCAGGCCTTGCTGCTGATAAGGTCGCAAGCTGGCCTGCAGCCCGATGGGCGGTTCTACCTGCAGGTCGCGGGCATCGCGCAAGCGGCGGCCCAGGTCGCGCACGTGCTCGCCACCTTCCCAGTGCAGGGGCAGGCCTTCGATTTCGTTCAGGCGCGCGGCGTCGGCACGCTCCATGCGCAGGGACGGGCCTGCCGTGTCCTCGTGCAGGTACAGCTCGCCCAGGGTGCCCATGACTGCCTTGATGCGGCCGTAGGGCAGGGCGACGCGCAAAGCCGGGGCATCGAGACGGCCGCGGTTGAGGTCGATCAGCAGATGTTCATCATCGCTGCGCCGGGCCAGTTCGCTGGGGCGTAGCAGCTCCGGGCTGCTGCGCAGCAGGTGCAACACGATCGGCAGCAGGCTGTGGCGCTGGCCATCGACCACGATGCCTAATTCCAGGTCGAACCATTCATGGCCGGGCGCTTCGTCGATGGTTGCATACCAGTCGTCCACCTCCTGCAGGTTGAAGGCGAAGTCGCGGTGAATGTCGATGTCCCAACCGGCTTCGCGCAGGCGTGGCAGGCCCTCGCGGGCAAAGCGCAGCCAGGCTTCGTCGTCAGGCAACTGGTACATTTCGCCGGCGCTGTCGGGTAGGGCCTTGCTCTGCCGTGTAGCGGGTTTGAAGCCGAAATCGCGCAGCATCTGGCGCAGCGTCTGCTCGGCTTGAGGCTGGCGGCGAATGCGCTGGCTGGTGCTGCCTGCCAGGCGGGTCAGCGGCTTTTCGTCGGTGCCGCTGGCCTGCAAACCGTCATAATCGAACGCCAATGCGGCGCGATGTTGCATCTGCCGTTGCATGCGACCGGTTTTTGGCATGTAGGCGGTGTATTCAAGGCTGCCGAGAGCAAGAAGGGGCTTTGGCTGGATGTTATCGAGCAACTGCTCCTGCACTTGCGTCGGGGTCGGCACCTTGTGGCTGAGGGCATTGAGCTTGTGGCTCAGGGGTACGACCAGGTGTTCCGGTACATCGGGTGCAATAGTCAGCTGCACGGCGACGTGCGGATCCAGGCTGTGCTCGACCTTGCCCACTTCACGGGTTGGCAGGTCCAGGTAGTAAAGCGGCAGCAGCGGGATGACGCAGCGCAGCATCGCTTCGCCGCTGTACCACCGCCCCCGGTAATTTCCGTTGTCCAGGCGTACCCAGCGAAACTCGGCGTGACGCACCGGGCCTTCATGCAGCAGGGGGAGGTCGGTATCGAAGAACATTCGGCCGGTTTCGAGGGCGCGCTGGAACAGCTCGCCACCTTCATGGCCCTTCAGTCGGTAGCCGCGATCCTGGCCGCCGCCCTGATTCAAGGCCGAGAGCAGGCGCAGAATGCGGATGTCTTCGTCTGTCACGAAGCGCGGTGGCTCGTAGAGAAAATCGTAAAGGGACTGGACGCGGCTGAAGCGGATGCCGTCCTCCGTCCGCGTGCCCTTGCGCACGAGCAGGGCGCAGCCGGCATCGTCGGTAAGCTGCAGCTGATAGCACACCATGCGCCCGCGTTTTTCTTCGGTAGCGTCGGCTTTGGGCGGGGCCTGCTCCAGGCCGCTCAACCAGTGCTGCAGTTCGGCAGACAAGGCGCCCGGGTTGGCTTGCGTGTCCTTACTGCTGGAAAATCGCTCGCTGACGCAGAAAAGGACAGCGGCGCAATGCTTGCAGTTTTGCCGTACCGGGCAATCGCAGTCACCGCGCACATGGCAGCGGCCGCCCGCTACGTGCAATTTGATGTGTTGCCGGTAGTGGTTGCTGCCGCTCCCTTGGCAACTGGCCGTTATGGTTGGCCCATGAATGCCTTCCAGTTCGGCCCTGCCTTCCTCGGCATAGCGCTCACCGCGCTGCAGGGCAGCTTTGCTGAACGATTGAATCCAGTTCGGATAGGCGTTCACCATTTCGGCGGCATCGTCCTTCATGGGCTTACTGCTCCATCATCTCCGGGTCCATCACCGGCATTTTCGGCGTGCCTGGTGGGGTCACCTTCAGCAGCACCGCCAGGTGCCCGCCGTCGAGAAAGGTCAGCTGGCCGCCCTTGACGTTGCTGTTGCTCTGCCTGAACTGCTCGCTTTGCAGCACGCTGCCGTTGCCATCCAGCTGGTTGACCCAGAAGTTGGCCTCGACGGTGATGAAGCGGCCTTCAGCGATGCTCAGGTTGCCTTCGATCGGGAAGTGCCCGAACTGTTCGGTGCCTTCGCCCAGGGCGATGCGGCTGGGTTCGCTGCCCACCTGCTGTTGCCAGGCCTTGTGCATCAGCACCGTGTAGTCGGCGGTGGCTTCCAGGCGGGTGGCTTCATCTTCCAGTGCTGGGGGGCGCTCGGCATCTTTCGCCAGGCGTGGGGCGCCAGCGCTCCAGTCTTCGGGGGCGAACGGGCTGGTGAAGGCGGGCACGCTGTTCTGCCGCACCAGAATCATTTCTACCTGATACAGGCCTTCGGCGAAGGCAGCTGGGGCGAACAGCGCCAGCAGCAGGGTCAGGCAACGGATGGCACGCATGAGTCTTCCTTAGGCAGGCTGTGGGGTCAGGCGCTCGAACAGCGCCTCCAGGGTATTGAAACGTTCGTCGGGGCGTTCCATCGGTACCAGGAAGCGGAACTGGGTGGCCCCTTCGAACTTGTAACGTTTGGGCTGACCCTGGATCAGCTTGATCAGGGTCAGTGGGTCGACCGGTGTTTCGGCTTCGAACTCAAGCTTGCCACCGTTGGGCCCTGCATCGACTTTCTTGATGCCGAGCTTTTCCGCGTGCAGCTTGAGTGACGTCAGGCGCATCAGGTTCTTGGTCGGCTCTGGCAACAAGCCGAAGCGGTCGATCATCTCCACCTGCAAGTCCTTGAGGCCTTCTTCGTCGGCAGCCGAGGCGATGCGTTTGTACAGGATCAGGCGCGCATGCACGTCAGGCAGGTAGTCCTCGGGGATCAGTGCCGGCAGGCGCAGGTTGATCTCCGGGCCGCCGCCCAGTGGTTGCTCAAGGTTCGGCTGGGTACCTTTACGGATTGCCTTGACCGCACGTTCGAGCATTTCCATGTACAGGGTGAAGCCCACCGCCTGGATCTGCCCGCTCTGGCCTTCGCCCAGCAGCTCGCCGGCACCGCGGATTTCCAGGTCGTTGGTGGCCAGCACAAAGCCTGCGCCAAGGTCTTGCGTGTTGGCGATTGCCTCCAGACGCTTTTCGGCGTCGGCGCTCACCTTCTGACGGGTAGGTGTAAGCAGGTAGGCGTAGGCCTGGTGGTGGCTACGGCCAACCCGGCCACGCAGCTGGTGCAGCTGGGCCAGGCCGAACTTGTCGGCGCGCTCGATGACGATGGTGTTGGCGCTGGGCACGTCGATACCGGTTTCGATAATGGTCGAGGCCACCAGCACGTTGAAGCGCTTGTGGTAGAAATCGCTCATCACCTGTTCCAGCTCGCGTTCGCGCATTTGCCCGTGGCCGATGCCGATGCGTGCCTCGGGCACCAGCTCGGCAAGGTCGGCGGCGCATTTTTCGATGGTTTTCACATCGTTGTGCAGGTAATACACCTGGCCACCGCGCAACAGTTCGCGCAGCAGCGCCTCCTTGACCGTGCTCTTGTTCTGTTCCATGACGAAGGTGCGCACCGACAGGCGGCGTGCTGGCGGCGTGGCGATGATCGACAGGTCGCGCATGCCCGCCACCGCCATGTTCAGCGTGCGCGGAATCGGCGTGGCGGTCAGGGTGAGGATATCGACCTCGCTGCGCAGCGCCTTCAGCTGTTCTTTCTGGCGCACGCCAAAGCGGTGCTCTTCATCGATGATGGCCAGGCCCAGGTCCTTGAAGCGCACGTCGTCCTGCAGCAGCTTGTGGGTGCCGATGAGGATGTCGATCTTGCCTTCGGCAAGGTCCGCGGCGGCGGCGGCCACTTCCTTGGCCGACTTGAAGCGGCTCATCACTTCCACGGTCACGGGCCAGTCGGCAAAGCGGTCGCGGAAGCTGTTGTAATGCTGCTGGGCAAGCAGGGTGGTGGGCACCAGCACGGCCACCTGGCGGCCACTGTGCACGGCGATGAACGCCGCGCGCATGGCCACTTCGGTCTTGCCGAAGCCCACGTCGCCACAGACCAGGCGGTCCATTGGCTTGGGTGCCAGCATGTCGGCGCGCACGGCCTCGATGGCGGCCTGCTGGTCCGGGGTCTCCTCGAACGGGAAGCCGGCGCTGAAGGTGGCGTAGTCAGCCGACGGGTCGGCAAACGCGTAGCCCTTGCGCGCGGCGCGGCGAGCATAGATGTCGAGCAGTTCGGCGGCCACGTCGCGGACCTGTTCGGCGGCCTTGCGCTTGGCTTTCTGCCAGGCCTCCGAACCCAGCCGGTGCAGCGGTGCCAGGGCGTCGTCGCTGCCGGTGTAGCGGGCGATCAGGTGCAGGTTGGCCACCGGCACATACAGCTTGGCGTTCTCGGCGTATTCCAGCGTCAGGAATTCGGCGGCCTGGCCGTCGATTTCCAGGGTGGCCAGGCCAAGGTAGCGGCCGACACCATGGTCGATGTGCACCACCGGCGCGCCTTCGCGCAGCTCGGTGAGGTTCTTGATGACCGCGTCGTTGGCGGTTTCGCCGCGCTTGTCACGGCGCCGGCGCTGCATCACCCGCTGGCCGAACAGTGGGCTTTCGGCAATCAGGGCCAGGCCTGGGTCGTCCAGCAGCAGGCCGTCGTCCAGCGGGGCGATGGTGATCGCCAGGCGCTCGGCACCGGTAATGAAGTCGTCCCAGCCTTCGACGGTATGCGGGCGCAGCTTCAGCCGTTCGAGCAGTTCCAGCAGCACTTCCCGGCGGCCCGCTGATTCGGCAGTGAAGAGCACGCGGCCGGGGAACTGGTCGAGGAAGTTGGCCAGCTCGGCCAGCGGCTGGTTGGCCTTGGCCTCGATGGCCAGGTTGGGCAGGGCGCGCGCCGGGAAGCGCTCGCGGCCCACGCCAGGCTCCAGCTCTTCGCTGCTGACCACCACCCGGGGCCACTGCTTGAGCCGGGCGAAGCAATCTTCCACCGGCAGGAACAGCTCGGCCGGCGGCAACAGCGGCCGGCTGAGGTCGCCGCGGCGGTCTTCATAACGCCCGCGCACGTCGTTCCAGAAGTGCTCGGCGGCCTGTTCCACACCGGGTAGCGAGAACACCTGGGTGTCGGTCGGCAGGTAGTCGAACAGGGTCGAGGTTTCTTCGAAGAACAGCGGCAGGTAGTACTCGATACCGGCGGGGATGATGCCGCTGGCCAGGTCCTGGAAGATTGCACTGCGGCGGAAGTCGACGTCGAAGCGCTCGCGAAAGCGTGCCTTGAAGCGGGTCACTTCTTCCTTCTGCATCGGGAATTCGCGTGCTGGCAGCAGGCGCACCGAATCCACCTTGTCGATCGAGCGCTGGGTCTCGGGGTCGAAGGTGCGCAGCGTCTCGATCTCGTTATCGAACAGGTCGATGCGGTAGGGCAGTTTGCTGCCCATCGGGAACAGGTCGATCAGCGCGCCGCGCACGGCGAACTCGCCATGCTCGTAGACGGTGTCGACACAACGATAACCGCTGGCCTCCAGGCGCAGGCGCATCTGTTCCACGTCGATGGTCTGGCCCACATCCAGCACCAGGCTGCTGCCCAGCAGAAAACGCGTGGGCGCCAGGCGGTGCAGGGCGGTGGTGATCGGCACCACGAGGATGCCGTGGCTCAGCTCCGGCAGGCGGTACAGGCTGGCGATGCGCTGGGAGATGATGTCCTGGTGCGGCGAGAACAGGTCGTAGGGCAGGGTTTCCCAGTCGGGGAACGGCAGCACGGGCAGGTCCGGGGCAAAGAAGCGCAGCTCCTGCTCCAGACGGTCGGCGGCCTGGCTGTCGGCCGTCAGCAGCAGGGTGAAGCGGCCAGCGCTGCTGGCGGCTTCGGCGATGGCAAGGCTGAGGGCGGCACCGGGCAGGTTGCCCCAGGTTTGTTTGCCGGCCGTGGCCGACATTTGCGGTAGGCGCAGAACTGACACGGGAGATTGCACTCCAAGCGTTGCGGCAAAGAGACCGATTGTACCGGTGACAGTGCCGGCTGTCAGGCTCGAAAGGGCATGAACACTGGCTTGCGTCACTGCGACAGGCACTCATTGCCGGTTCCGCGTTGGGGCGTCATAATGTAGCCCCTTTTTTCTGTCCCTACATGTGGAAGGTTCCCGTGACTCAGAAGCCCGACCAGTGTCTTGGTGAGTGGATTGATCGTGAAGCCCTGGCTGAAGCGATGATCCCGCTTATCGGTCAGCTCTACCGCAATAACAATGTGGTGAGCTCGATTTATGGCCGCAGCCTGATCAACCGTTCGGTTATCTCGATTCTCAAGGCGCACCGCTTTGCGCGCCACCGCCAAACCGACGAAACCGAACTGTCCGTCCACGAGACATTCCCCCTGCTCAAGGCCATGAGCGAGCTGAAACTGGGCGCCGCATCGGTCGACCTGGGCAAGCTGGCCAACAAGTTCAAGCAGGAAGGCAATGGCCGCACTGCCGAGCAGTTCGTCCGTGAAGAGCTGGCCGACGTGGTCGGTCAGCAGAACGCTTCGGCGCGCAAAGGCACCGACGTTGTCCTGTACGGCTTCGGTCGCATCGGCCGCCTGCTGGCGCGCATCCTGATCGAGAAGACCGGTGGTGGTGACGGCCTGCGTCTGCGTGCCATCGTCGTGCGCAAAGGCGCCGAAAACGACCTGGTCAAGCGTGCCAGCCTGCTGCGCCGTGACTCGGTGCATGGTCCGTTCGATGGCACCATCACCATCGACGAAGCCAACAACACCATCACTGCCAACGGCAACCTGATCCAGGTTATCTACGCCAAGAGCCCGAGCGAAGTCGACTACACCCAGTACGGCATCGACAATGCGCTCATCGTCGACAACACCGGCGTATGGCGTGACGCCGACGGCCTGGGCCAGCACCTGGCCTGCCCGGGTGCTGCCCGCGTGATCCTCACCGCACCTGGCAAGGGCGCGCTGAAGAACATCGTGCACGGTATCAACCACGGTGATATCACTGCCGATGACAAGATCATCTCGGCGGCCTCCTGCACCACCAACGCCATCGTGCCGGTGCTCAAGGCCATCAACGACCAGTACGGCATCGTCAACGGCCACGTCGAAACCGTTCACTCGTTCACCAACGACCAGAACCTGATCGACAACTTCCACAAGGGCAGCCGCCGTGGCCGTGCCGCGCCGCTGAACATGGTAATCACCGAAACCGGCGCCGCCACCGCTGCTGCCAAGGCACTGCCAGTGCTCAAGGGCAAGCTGACCGGCAACGCCATTCGTGTCCCGACGCCGAACGTTTCGATGGCCATCCTGAACCTGAACCTGGAAAAGGCCACCACCCGCGACGAGATCAACGAGTACCTGCGCCAGACCGCCATGCACTCGGAGCTGCACAAGCAGATCGACTACGTGGCTTCCCAGGAAGTGGTTTCGACCGACTTCGTCGGCTCGCGCCACGCCGGTGTGGTTGACGCAGAAGCGACCATCGCCAACGACAACCGCGTTGTTCTGTACGTCTGGTACGACAACGAATTCGGTTATAGCTGCCAGGTGGTTCGTGTGATGGAAGACATGGCTGGTGTGAACCCGCCAGCGTTTCCACGCTGATTCGCTTGTAAGGCAATGAAAAAACGGGAACCTTCGGGTTCCCGTTTTTTTTATTCTGAATGTGTGTTGTCAGTGCCGGCCCTTTCGCGGGTAAACCCGCTCCTACAGGATTATGGACTGCCCCTGTAGGAGTGGGTTTACCCGCGAAGAGGCCAGCACCGGCAACCGAGAAACCCTACTGTGCGCACAGCCCTACTGTTCATTCTGCTGCTACTCACCGCCTGCAACCAAGGCCCCACCCTCGAGCGCCTGGGTGGCCCGACCATGGGCAGCAGCTACAGCATCCAGTACGTCCGCGAGCCTGGTGGCCCGCTGCCGGCCCAGGTGCAGATGGCGGTGGAAACCATCCTGCACGAAATCGACCACCACTACTCGACCTACCGCGGCGATTCCATCGTAAGCCAGTTCAACCGCTTGCCTGCGGGCCAGTGCCTGGCCCTGCCGCCTGACATGCTCGCGTTGGTCAGCCTGGGCCAGCACCTTGCCGAGCAGAGCGATGGCGCTTTCGATCTAACGGTAGAGCCATTGCTCGACTTGTGGGGCTTCGGCCCTCAGGCCCGTCACGAGCAGGTACCCGAACCACAGGCACTGGCCCAGGTACGCCAGCGCGTGGGTTACCAGCACTTGCGCGTCAAAGGTCGAGCCCTGTGCAAGGATGCCCCGGTGCAGCTCGACTTCAACAGCATCGTCGCCGGCCATGCTGTCGACTTGATCGCTGCGCGCCTGCAGGCCATGGGTGTCAGCAGTTTTGTCGCCGAGGCCACTGGCGAGCTGAAGGCGGTTGGCCGCAAGCCTGACGGCAGCCCTTGGCGTATTGCCCTGGAACTGCCCCGCGAAGACCGTCAGATCGCCCGCCAGATCATCCCGGTCAATAGCCTTTCAGTATCAACCTCGGGTGACTATCGGCACTATTTCGAGCAGAATGGCCGGCGCTATTCGCACACCTTCGATGCCCGCCTCGGGCGCCCGGTCGAACATGACCTGGCTGCCGTTACGGTGCTGGACGCCTCAGCACTGCTGGCCGATGGCTATTCGACGCTGCTGCTCATCCTGGGCCCACAGCGAGGCTGGGATTTTGCCGTGGCGCATGATCTGGCTGCGGTTTTGGTGACTCGAGCAGAGGGAGGCTTCGTCTCCCGAGCTACGCCCGCGTTCGAACGGGCAGTGAAAGGCCAGTGAAAGCACAAGCAGGGATGATTGCCGCCAGGGAATGGGTGAAGCATATGTAGTGCGGGCAAAATTGGCCTACGACGCGACCAAGGGTTAATGTGCGCGGCGTTCAGGGTTGATTAGACTGCACCCGAATTTTCTCATGGCGCCCCGGCGGCATGATCGTGCCCCGCGAGCGACCGTGGCTTGCGGGCCAGTTCTGAAGGAGTACGCATGGCTGTCTACAACTACGACGTAGTGGTGCTGGGTTCCGGCCCGGCCGGTGAAGGCGCGGCAATGAACGCCGCCAAAGCAGGGCGCAAGGTAGCGATGGTCGATGACCGTCGCCAGGTCGGTGGCAACTGCACCCACTTGGGTACCATTCCGTCCAAGGCACTGCGTCACTCGGTGCGGCAGATCATGCAGTTCAACACCAACCCGATGTTTCGTGCCATCGGCGAGCCGCGCTGGTTCTCGTTCCCGGACGTGCTGAAAAGCGCCGAGAAGGTCATCGCCAAGCAGGTCGCATCGCGCACCGGCTACTATGCCCGTAACCGCGTCGACGTGTTCGTCGGCACCGGCAGCTTTGCCGACGAGCAAACCGTGGAAGTGGTGTGCCCGAATGGCGTGGTCGAGAAGCTCAACGCCAAGCACATCATCATCGCGACCGGCTCGCGCCCCTACCGCCCGGCCGACATCGACTTCCACCACCCGCGCGTGTACGACAGCGACACCATCCTCAGCCTCAGCCATACCCCGCGCAAGCTGATCGTGTACGGCGCCGGCGTGATCGGTTGCGAATACGCTTCGATCTTCAGTGGCCTGGGCGTATTGGTCGAGCTGGTTGACAACCGTGGCCAGCTGCTGAGCTTCCTCGATTCGGAAATTTCCCAGGCGCTGAGCTACCACTTCAGCAACAACAACATCACCGTGCGCCACAACGAAGAGTACGAGCGCGTCGAAGGCCTGGACAACGGGGTGATCCTGCACCTCAAGTCGGGCAAGAAGATCAAGGCCGACGCCTTGCTGTGGTGCAACGGCCGTACCGGCAACACTGACAAGCTGGGCCTGGAAAACATCGGCATCAAGGTGAACAGCCGTGGTCAGATCGAGGTCGACGAGGCCTACCGTACCACCGTGCCGAACATCTACGGTGCCGGCGACGTGATCGGCTGGCCAAGCCTGGCCAGTGCCGCCCATGACCAGGGCCGGTCGGCCGCTGGCAGCATTGTCGATAACGGCAGCTGGCGCTTCGTCAACGACGTGCCGACGGGTATCTACACCATTCCCGAGATCAGCTCGATCGGCAAGAACGAGCAGGAGCTGACCCAGGCCAAGGTGCCGTACGAAGTGGGCAAGGCCTTCTTCAAGAGCATGGCGCGTGCGCAGATCGCCGGCGAGCCGCAGGGCATGCTGAAGATCCTGTTCCACCGCGAAACCCTGGAAATCCTCGGCGTGCATTGCTTCGGCTACCAGGCTTCGGAAATCGTCCACATTGGCCAGGCGATCATGAACCAGCCAGGTGAGCAGAACAACCTGAAGTACTTCGTCAACACCACGTTCAACTACCCGACCATGGCTGAAGCCTATCGGGTAGCTGCCTATGACGGCCTGAACCGGCTTTTTTGAGCGGCTCCGACCGGTGGCCTGAGCCGGTCGGAGAGACCGATTTCAACCCTACCCGAGGGTGGTCTTGGCCAAACCGGGAAAGTCTGTAATCAGGCTGTCCACACCAAAGTCAGCCAGCCGGCGCATCAGTGCCGGCTCGTTGACCGTCCACACCGACACATGCAAACCCTGGCCCTGTGCTTTGAGCAGGCGCTCGGGGGTGCACAGCGTCCAGTTCAATGCCAGCAGTTCGCAGCCGTAGTTCTGTGCCACTTTCAGCGGGTCAAGCCAGGCGTATTCGGCCACCAGCCCGCGCTTCACGTCTGGCACCAGTTCCAGGGCGGCGCCCAGTACTTCGCGTGAACTGGAGGTGATGGTCACCTTGTCCAGCAGGCCATATTGCTGGGCCAGTTCACGGATCGCCAGGACGGTGGTGGCCGCGCGGGTGCGCGAGGCGCTTTTCACCTCCAGTTGCCAGTGTTCGAACGGGCATTTTTCGAACAGCTCTTCCAGTTTCGGGATCGGGCAGGGCTGCACATGGCCCGGGCCGCCTTTGCGGGCATCGATCTTGACCAGTTCGGCGGCCGGGTGCTCGACCACTTTGCCGCGCCGGCCCGTGGTGCGCTTGAGGGTGGGGTCGTGGATGACCATCAGTTCGTTGTCGGATGACAAGTGCAGGTCCAGCTCGCAGCGGGTCACGCCATGGGACAGGCATTGCTGAAAGCTCTTCAGGGTGTTCTCGGGTGCTTCGCCCTTGGCGCCGCGATGGCCGTAGATCAGGGTCACGTTCGTTCCTTCAAATCAGGGAAAAATTGGCTCAGGAGGCGGGGTCGTTCAGTTCCAGCTGCTGGCGCCGTTGTTGTTGCTGGCGCTGCAGGATGTATCGGGCCAGCAGTTGTCGTTGGGCGTCGGTCATGTCGATGAACTCGGTACCGACCTCGAAGCCGCCCTCCGGGCGAGGGTCGCAATGGGTAACCTTGCCGCGCAGCAGCAGGCCGTGGGCGCGCGGCATCAGCACCATTTTCACTTTCACCCGGGTACCGGGGGCAATCTGTGTGGCGTGGACGGATTCGACGCCGCCTTCGGAAATGACCACCGGCAGTGGTTCGCCGACCTCGCCAAGCAGGGTTTGCCCAACCACCGCGCTGAGCAAGTCGAGGCGCTTGTTCTGTGCCCGCAGGAACGCGGCGAGGGTGCGGTCCTTGTCGCTTAACTGGCGCAACAGGTGTTGCGACTCGAAGTCGGCCAGGTGCAGCTCGCTGAGCAGGTTGAACAGCGGCGAATCATCTTGCAACACATCTGGTTCAAGGGCTTCGGCCGCGCTAAGGGGGCTTATTTGAAGTGCGATCCGATCTTCGATGCGGTAGTATTCGCGGCGATCTTCTTCGTCTAATGTCGTCATGGCGAACCCAAGGTAGCGGCGGTGGTCCGAGTGTAAAGCCGCCGTAGGCGCCTCGCCACAAGGACGTTCCCTTTCATCCGAACAAGCCCCGACATGTTCAGACCTCTTTTCGCATTCATCGGCACGCGTTATACCCGTGCCAAACGTCGCAATCACTTCGTCTCGTTCATTTCCCTGACCTCGATGATCGGCCTCGCCCTGGGCGTGGTGGTAATGATCGTGGTGCTGTCGGTGATGAACGGTTTCGACCATGAGATGCGCACCCGCGTGTTGGGGATGATTCCTCATGCCACGCTGGAGAGCGGCCAGCCCATTGCCGACTGGCAGGCCCTTGCCCAACAAGTAAAGCAGAATCCGCAGGTGGTAGCGGTTGCGCCGTTCACCCAGATGCAGGGCCTGCTGACCCATGATGGCAAGGTGCAGAAGGTGCTGCTCAATGGCATCGACCCCGCTCGCGAGCGCGAGGTGTCGATCATCGACAACTTCGTCCTGCAAGGCCGCCTGGACCAGTTGGCGCCGGGCGAGTGGGGCATCATGATCGGCGACAAGGCGGCGGCCAAGCTGGGCGTTGCCATCGGCGACAAGCTCACCTTCGTCGCCCCCGAGGTCAGCGTGACGCCCGCCGGCATGTTCCCGCGCATGAAGCGCTTCACCGTGGTTGGCACCTTCCACGTTGGCGCGGGGGAGATCGACGGCTACCTGGGCCTGACCAACATCAGCGACCTGTCCCGCCTGCACCGCTGGAAGCCCGACCAGGTCCAGGGCCTGCGCCTGAAGTTCGACGACCTGTTCCAGGCGCCGCGCGTAGCCTGGAGCATCGCCCAGCAGCTGGGCGACCAGGAATTCTATAGCCGTGACTGGACCCGTACCCACGGCAACCTGTACCAGGCGATCCGTATGGAAAAGGCCATGATCGGCCTGCTGTTGCTGCTGATCGTGGCGGTAGCGGCGTTCAACATCATTTCCACCCTGGTGATGGTGGTCAACGACAAGCGCGGCGACATCGCCATCCTGCGCACCCTGGGCGCCACGCCCGGGCAGATCATGCTCATCTTCATGGTCCAGGGCACGGTGATCGGGGTGATTGGTACGCTGATCGGCGCCGTGGTCGGGATCTTCGCGGCACTGAACGTGAGCGCGGCGATCGCCGGCATCGAGACACTGATCGGCCACAAGTTCCTCAACGCCGACGTGTACTTCATCGATTACCTGCCGTCGCAGATCCTGGCCCAGGACGTGTACATGGTCTGTGGAGCGGCACTGGTCCTGAGTTTCTTCGCCACCCTGTATCCGGCCTGGCGTGCGGCCCGCACCCAGCCTGCAGAGGCGCTACGTTATGAGTGAGTCGCGCATGAGTGATAAAGCCGTTCTGAGTTGCCGCAACCTGGGCAAGTCCTACGACGAGGGCCCGGAGTCGGTGCAGGTGCTGTCCGGGCTCAACCTGGAACTGCGGGCCGGTGAGCGGGTGGCCATCGTTGGCAGTTCCGGCTCGGGCAAGAGTACCTTGCTCAACCTGCTGGGCGGCCTCGACCGGCCGACCCAGGGCAGCGTGTGGCTGGCTGGCGAAGAGTTGTCGGCATTGGGCGAGCGTGCCCGTGGCCTGCTACGCAACCGCGAGTTGGGCTTTGTCTACCAGTTCCACCATCTGCTGCCGGAATTCACCGCCATCGAGAACGTGTGCATGCCGCTGCTGATCGGCCGGACGCCCATCCCCGAGGCACGGGAGCGTGCCGAGGCGCTGCTCAAGCGGGTAGGCCTGGGCCACCGCTTGAACCACAAGCCGGCCGAGCTTTCCGGCGGCGAACGCCAGCGCGTGGCGATTGCCCGGGCGCTGGTCAACCGCCCCGGCCTGGTGATGCTCGACGAGCCAACCGGTAACCTCGACCACCATACCGCCCAAGGCATCCAGGAGCTGATGCAGGAGCTGTCCAGCGCTTCGCGCACGGCATTCCTGGTGGTCACCCACGACCTCAACCTGGCGCGGCAGATGGACCGTGTGCTGAAGCTCGACGATGGCCACCTGGTGGCCATCTGATCGACTGCCGGGGTGGCAGGTGCTGCCCCGTTTTCCTGTTTCCATTGGGTGATTTCGTACATGTTCAGACCCTTGCCCATCTTTATCGGCGCGCGCTACACCCGAGCCAAGCGTCGCAACCACTTCATCTCGTTCATTTCGATGACTTCGATGATCGGCCTGTCGCTGGGCGTGCTGGCGATGATCGTGGTGCTGTCGGTAATGAACGGCTTCCAGCGCGAAATGAGCTCGCGCATTCTCGGCCTGGTACCGCATGCCGCCATCCTGGGCGTGCAGCCGCTGGACGATTGGCACAAGGTGGCCGACGCAGCCATGAAGAATCCGGCGGTGATGGCGGTGGCGCCGATTACCGAGATGGAAGGCATGCTGTCGTACAAGGGCGCCATGCAGCCGATCCAGGTGGGTGGTATCGACCCGGCCGAGGAGGGCAAGGTTTCCATCGTTGGCCAGCACATCGTCCAGGGCCGCCTGCAGGGCTTGCAGCCCGGTGAATTCGGCGTGGTCATCGGTGAGCTGACCGCACGCCGCTTCCGCCTGAACACCGGCGACAAGCTGACCTTGATCGTGCCGGAAATCAGCAAGGAACCGGGTGGCATCACCCCGCGCATGCAGCGCCTCACCGTGGTTGGCATCTTCAAGGTCGGCGCCGAGCTGGATGGGTCGCAGGCCTATATCCATGTTGCTGATGCAGCCGAGATGCAGCGCTGGGCGCCAGGCCAGGTGCAAGGTGTGCGCCTGAAGCTGCACGACCTGTATGCCGCTCCGCAGGTGTCCAAGGCAATTGCTGCCGGGCTTGGTGACGCCTACCGGGCCGATGACTGGTCGCATACCCAGGGCAGCCTGTTCAGCGCCATGAAGATGGAAAAGACCATGATCGGCCTGTTGCTGATGATGATCATCGCGGTCGCGGCGTTCAATATCATCGCCACCCTGGTGATGGTGGTGAACGACAAGGGGCCGGACATTGCCATCCTGCGTACCTTGGGCGCCACGCCGGCGCAGATCATGGGCACGTTCATGGTCCAGGGCAGCCTGATCGGCATTGTCGGCACGCTGATTGGTGGCGTACTGGGCGTGATTGCGGCGTTCAATGTCAGCCAGATCGTCGGCTGGCTGGAGCGGGTGAGCGGGCAGCACATCTTTACCTCGGATGTGTACTTCGTCAGCAGCTTGCCGTCGCAGTTGCAGTGGGGAGATGTGGCGATCATCTGCACCGCCGGCCTGGTGATGAGTTTCCTGGCGACCATTTACCCGGCCTACCGGGCGTCGCAGGTGCAGCCGGCGATTGGCCTGGCGGTTTGATGTCTGCCTGAGATCCTGGGGGCGTAAAGCGCCCCAGGGTCACCGGTCTTGAGTGAACTCGATCACGAATCGGGTCCACCCACCCTCGCACTCCGCCCGTATGCATCCGCCATGGGCCTGCACGATCGACCGGGTAATCGCCAGGCCCAGCCCCGCATGCTCGCTGCTGCCTTCCCGTCGAGCCGGGTCCACCCGGTAGAAGCGGTCGAAAAGCCGCGGTAGCGCGGCCGGGTCGATAGCCAGCCCGGTATTGGCCACGTTGATCGTCGGCCCCGGCCCCAGGGTTACCTTGATCTGTCCTCCAGCCGGGGTAAAGCGCATGGCGTTGTCCAGCAGGTTGGACAGTGCCCGGCGCAGCATATGCCGGTCACCGTGCAGTACGGCTTCACCCTCGCGCAGCATCTGCACGTCGCTGTCTTCTGCCAGAGGCGCGTAGTACTCCAGCAGCGCATCCACCTCGTCATGCAGCGCCAAAGGCGCGTCCCCTGGTACCAGCAGGCCATGGTCGGCCTTGGCCAGAAACAGCATGTCGTTGATCATCTGCGCCATCCATTGCAGTTCTTCCAGGTTGCCATGCAGCGCCTCTCGGTATTCTTCGAGGCTGCGTGGGCGGGTGAGGGTGACCTGGGTGTGCGTCAGCAGGTTGGACAGCGGCGTACGTAACTCGTGGGCGATATCGGCGGAAAACGCTGACAGGCGCTGGAAGGCATCATCCAGGCGCTGCAGCATCGCGTTCATGCTGCTGGCCAGCTCGGCCAACTCTTCGGGCATCTGCGCCACCGGCAGACGGGTGGTGAGGGAGCGCGCTGACACGCTGGCGGCCACCTGGCCCATCTGCCGCAATGGGCGCAGGCCGCTGCGGGCGGCCCAGGCACCCAATAGTGCGGTGATTAGCGCCGACAGGCCGACCGTCAGCCAGATCAGCCGTTGCATGCCCTGCAGGAAGTGCTGGTGGTGGGTGATGTCGAGGTACAGGGTCAGTCGCGGCGATTGCATGGCGCCCTGTGTCAGGGGCACGGACAGGCTGCGGTAGTCGATGCCTGGCGCATGCAGGGTGGCCAGCCCGGTGGCCTGCGCTGCATGCGGCAGCCCGCTGCGGCTTTCGAACCAGGTGGCGCCATTGCTGGCACTGATACGCAGGGCCAGGTCGGCCTGGTGACTCAGTTCATCGTGCAGGGCAGGCAGGCGGGCCTGGAGCTCATCAGCCGTGCTGACACCAGCCAGTTGCGTACGAAACAATGACAGGCGCGAGTCCAGCAGTTGTTGGTCGAGTTCGACGAAGTGCTGCTCGCTGGCCCGGCTGAACAGCAGACCGGCGCCCAGCGAGACGGTGGCGGTGCAGGCGGCGAACAGCAGGGCCAGGCGGCTGCCGAGGGAAACCCGGCGCATCAATCGGTGCGCTCTTCGAGTACGTAACCCATGCCGCGGACAGTGTGGATCAGCTTGTTGGGGTGCGGGTCGTCGATCTTCAGGCGCAGGCGGCGGATGGCCACTTCGATCACATTGGTGTCGCTGTCGAAGTTCATGTCCCACACCTGCGAGGCGATCAGCGATTTTGGCAGTACCTCACCCTGGCGGCGCAGCAGCAGCTCAAGGAGTGAGAATTCCTTGGCGGTCAGGTCGATGCGCAGCCCGGCGCGCTCGGCGCGGCGGCGGATCAGGTCCAGGCGCAGGTCAGCCAGGCTCAGGATCGTGTCCTGGCTCGGGCTGGTGCCACGGCGCAGCAGGCTGCGTACCCGGGCCAGCAGTTCGGAAAAGGCGAACGGCTTGACCAGGTAGTCGTCGGCGCCCAGTTCCAGGCCATGCACGCGATCCTCGACGGCGTCGCGGGCGGTCAGGAACAGCACTGGCGTATCCAGGCCAGCCTGGCGCACGGCCTGAAGAATCTGCCAGCCGTCGCGGCCGGGCAGCATCACGTCGAGGATCAGCAGGTCGTGGTCGCCGGTCAGGGCGAGGAACTGGCCGGTCTCGCCATCGGTGGCCAGCTCGGTGGCAAAGCCGGCCTCGCTCAGGCCTTGGCTCAGGTACTGGCCGGTGCGGGCCTGGTCTTCGACGATCAGCAGTTTCATGCGCTGTCCATATTCTGAAAGATTGTGCGTAGCCTATGGCGCCGCTTTACCGCTAGCACAGGGGCAATGGGATGGCTGAAATGATACGTGACGATGCGCCCGCTCGCCCAAGCTGACAAAGTTGTAATGTGCCTGTCAGGTAGCTGCCAGTCGCCCCCGGCTAATGTGGCTTCATCCTGCTGTGTATTCCCGGAGCCATCATGAAACACCTGTTCATTGCCGCCACCCTTGCCCTGGGCAGCCTGCCGGCTTTCGCTGGCCAGGCGCAGACCTTCGCCTTTGGCGAGCCTGCCCCGGCGGCCAAGGCCACCCGTACGGTCAACGTGGTGCTCAAGGACATCGCCTTCGAGCCAAAAAGCCTGCTGGTAAAAGCCGGCGAGACGGTGCGCTTCGTGCTGGTCAACGAGGGCAGGCTGCCGCACGAATTCAACCTGGGCGACAAGGCCATGCATGCCGAACACCAGAAGGAAATGGTCGCCATGCAAGGCAAGATGTTCACCGAGGCGATGAACCACGAAGGTATGGATCACGGCAAGATGATGAACCACGGCCAAATGATGGACCATGGTGACGGCCATGGTCACGGGGGTGGCAACACTGTGATGGTCATGCCCGGCCAGCGCGCCGAACTGACCTGGACCTTCCGCCAATCGGCGCCTATCGAGTTTGCCTGCAACGTGCCGGGGCATTACCAGGCGGGTATGGTCGGGACATTGACCATTGAGTGACTGGCCCTGCAAGGCGGT
Source organism: Pseudomonas sp. GW823-FHT05G12 (assembly GCF_058795575.1). NCBI lineage: Bacteria > Pseudomonadati > Pseudomonadota > Gammaproteobacteria > Pseudomonadales > Pseudomonadaceae > Pseudomonas > Pseudomonas sp. GW823-FHT05G12. Next base: position 4,130,316 of record NZ_CM179501.1, on the reverse strand, counting down.
GTGCAAAACCGGTAGACTAGGGGCATTTTCGAACCTCTAGGTCAGTTTCCATGCATCCCGCTGCCGAACATTCCCCGCTGGGCAAGTCCAGCGAATACATCGCCACCTACTCCCCGGAGCAGCTGTTCCCGATCCCGCGCACTGCCAAGTGGGCCGAGCTGGGCGTCACTGCACAGACCTTGCCCTGGCAGGGGGTGGATTACTGGAACTGCTTCGAGCTGAGCTGGCTGCTGCCTTCGGGCAAGCCGGTGGTAGCGATCGGCGAGTTCGCCATCCCGGCTGATTCGCCAAACATCATCGAGTCCAAGTCATTCAAGCTGTACCTCAACTCGCTGAACCAGACAGTGTTCACCTCGCTGGGCGCGTTGCAGGCTTGCCTGGAAAAAGACCTGTCCGCCGCTGCCGGCAAGCCGGTGGGGGTGAAGGTGCGCACCTTGGCCGAGGTTGAAGCCCAGGGTGTGGTGGCTTTGCCGGGGCAGTGCATCGATGCACTGGACGTGGCCATCAGCAACTACGAGCAGCCGCAGCCAGAGCTGTTGCGCTGCAACCCGGAGCGGGTGGTGGAAGAAACCCTACATAGCCATCTGCTGAAGTCCAATTGCCCGGTCACCGGCCAGCCGGATTGGGGCAGCGTGGTGGTCGAGTACAAGGGCAGGGCGCTGGACCACGCCAGCCTGCTGACCTATCTGATCAGCTTCCGCCAGCATGCCGACTTCCATGAGCAGTGTGTGGAACGGATTTATCTGGACCTGAAGAATCTGCTGCAGCCGGAGCACCTGACGGTCTATGCGCGCTATGTGCGCCGCGGTGGGCTGGACATCAACCCGTATCGCAGCACCGGGCCGATCAGCCCGGATAACAAACGGCTGGTCCGGCAGTAATACAGGGGGGGGCGCTTTGCGGCCCCCGCTATTTCAGATCCCCATGCTGTGCAGCGAGTTGGCAATGCTGCGCAGGGTGGCTGTGAGGTCGGGGTGTTCGGCCTCGAAGCGTTCGATCGCCAGGTTCACGCCGTCCACCAGATTGTTGTCTGGCGTGGCTTCCTCAAGTTTCAGTTGCGCCTCGATCTGGCGCGCCTCTTCGTGCAGGGCGGCCAGCTCTTCTTCCGAAAGCGGTACGTTGCGGTCCAGTTGCTCGCGCAAGCTGTTCAGGCGCTCTTGCAATTCGCGGGCAGGCATTGGCTATTCTCCATCAATGGCTTGGCAAGCCATGGACCTCGGCGACGTGGCAAAGGTTCTGGCCTGTCTTCAGGGTAATCTACCTGCTGCCGATTTGCATGATCCGCGTCAAGACGGCTGTATCAGGGTTTTTCACCCTTGCGCCGGCGCTGGGCGATGTCCACCAGGCAGGTGTCCAGCGCTTCCAGATGGTCGATCACCGAGTGCACGCCCAGGCTGAACAGCGCCAGCGTCGCCTTGCTGCGCGCCAGATCCTGCTCTTGCGGGCTCATGGCTTGCCATTGCGCAGAAGTGCGGTCGCATAACGGGCTGCAGGCGGCCAGGCCTACTGTCCACAAGCCGGCGTTAAGGCCAGACTGCAGCAGGCGCGGGTCGCCGCTGACCAATACGCAGCCATCCAGGCGCTCGCTGTCCAGCGCCATCAGTGCCTGCCAGCAAGCGTTCGGCGCCGGCCAGCGCACGCCGTTGACCGCATGCCCTGGCAGCCAGTCGGGCAGTACATGGGCCAGGCGTTCGCTTTGCGCGGTATTGAGGTCATCCAGCCAGATGCACGGCACTTGGCGCTGACGCAGGCTGGCAAGGGTGGCCAGGGCGCCGGGGGCGGGTGATGGCGCGCCATGGGTAGCCTGCACCAGGCAGCCGCGCAAGCCGAACAGTACAGCAGTGAAGGCGGGCGCAGTGTCCATGGCAACTTCCCCCAAATGGTTCGAAGGCTATGCGTTGATTGTTACCGTCCTGTGACATCGGCCGCTGCGCAACAGTTGTTCACAAAATATTGAGCAAAAATGTGTAAGGCTGTTTATCAGCCCGCAAGTCTCTATACTGCCGCCTTGATAGCAGCGCGATGTGTTGCGCTTGCGGCCAAGAAATTCGATGGAGAAACATCTATGCGTAGGATCGGTGCCAGTGTGATCGAACGAGTCACCCAGGCCTGTGTCTGCGCCAGCATGCTGCTGGCGCCCGCGGCAGCCACCCAGGCCGCCACCGAGGAAGATCCCTGGGAAGCGGTCAACCGCCCGATCTTCCGCTTCAACGACACCCTCGACACCTATGCCCTCAAACCATTGGCCAAGGGCTACCAGGCGGTCACTCCACAGTTCCTCGAAGATGGCATCCACAACATCTTTCGCAACCTGGGGGACGTGACCAACCTGGCCAACAACGTGTTGCAGCTCAAGCCGCATGCGGCGGGCGTGGATACGGCGCGGTTGATCGTCAACACCACCTTCGGCCTGGGTGGCTTCTTCGATGTGGGTACCAAGATGGGTCTGCAGCGCAACGACGAGGACTTTGGCCAGACCCTGGGCTACTGGGGTGTGCCGAGCGGGCCGTATGTGGTCATCCCGCTGCTGGGCCCAAGCACTGTGCGTGATGGTGTGGCCAAGTACCCGGACACCTACACCAAACCCTATCGCTACATCGACCACGTGCCTACGCGCAATTCGATCTTCGCGCTGGACCTGATCGACACCCGCGCCAGCCTGCTCTCGGCCGAAAAGCTGATTCAGGGTGACAAGTACATCTTCATTCGCAATGCCTACCTGCAAAACCGCGAGTTCAAGGTGAAGGATGGCGAGGTCGAAGACGACTTCTGATCTGTGAACCTGGGGCCGCAAAGCGGCCCCTAGTTCAATGCATGGCCAGAATCCGCAGCCCGAACTTCTGCTGCCCGCCCGGCTGGTCGGCAATCCATACCACTTCGGTGCTGGCATGCAGCCCCTTCAGCGCCGGATGGTCGGAGTCGATCCGTACCTCGATCTGATCACCCACCAGAAAGCGCTGTGGCGCCTGCACCTGCATGCCGCCGCTGGACAGGTCCAGGCACACCGCCGCAATCACCTGGCCTTCGTGCAAAAGGCTGACCTCGGTGTCGATGCGCATGCGAATGAAGTCGCGTTTCTCGCTATGGCTGGAGGGCGTGTGGGGCATGCTGCATCCTTCCCGTCGGGTTGCGCTGGTCGACTTTCTTATAACTCCCGGTGATTTGCCCTGTAAAGAGCGGCGAGGTCGACCCCAGCATGCTTGAAACCCCTGCCGGATGGGAGTACCGTCTGCGCCTTACAAGGTACCTCTGACAGTTGCCGGGCAGGTGTTCTTGTCCTACAACTCAAGTAGAGTGTGACCATAAAGAATTCCCGTAGCTGGCCGTCTGCCTTGCCGACACCGCTGCACCAACCTAAATCGGCGCCGTTCGCCCACATGCAGAAAACCAGTGCAACGCTGCTGATCATCGATGACGACGACGTGGTCCGTGCCAGCCTCGCCGCCTATCTTGAAGACAGTGGTTTCAGCGTCCTCCAGGCCGGTAATGGCCAGCAGGGGCTTCAGGTCTTCGAAGAACACCAGCCCGACCTCGTGATCTGCGATCTGCGCATGCCGCAGATGGGCGGCCTCGAACTGATCCGTCAGGTCAGCGAGCGTGCGCCGCAGTTGCCGGTGATCGTGGTGTCCGGTGCCGGCGTCATGAGTGATGCGGTGGAAGCGTTGCGCCTGGGCGCCGCCGACTACCTCATCAAGCCGCTGGAAGACCTGGCCGTACTCGAGCATTCGGTGCGCCGCGCCCTCGACCGCTCGCGCCTTGTGCTGGAAAACCAGCGCTACCGCGACAAGCTCGAAGCCGCCAACCGCGAACTGGAGGCCAGCCTGCACCTGTTGCAGGAGGACCAGACCGCCGGTCGCCAGGTGCAGATGAACATGTTGCCGGAAAGCCCCTGGGTGGCCGGCGAGTTCGCCTTCGAGCACCAGATCATCCCGTCGTTGTATCTTTCGGGTGATTTTGTCGATTATTTCCGCGTGGACGAGCGGCGCATTGCTTTCTACCTCGCCGATGTATCCGGGCATGGGGCGTCGTCGGCCTTTGTCACCGTGCTGTTGAAATTCATGACCACGCGCCTCATGTTCGAGCTCAAGCGCAGCAGAATGCGTGAGTTCAAGCCGTCTGAAGTGCTCAGCCACATCAACCGCGGTCTGATCAACAGCAAGCTGGGCAAGCACGTCACCATGGTCGGCGGGGTGATCGACGAAGAGTCCGGCCTGCTGACCTACGCTGTCGGCGGCCATTTGCCGTTGCCGGTACTGTACACCCCCGAACATTGCCGCTACCTGGAAGGCCGCGGCCTGCCGGTGGGGTTGTTCGATGAGGCCACCTACCAGGACTTGGTGGTGGAGCTACCCCCGCAGTTCAGCCTCAGCCTGATGTCCGATGGCATTCTGGACCTTTTGCCGGGTGATACGCTCAAAGATAAAGAAGCCGCCTTGCCGGAGATCGTCAAGGCAGCAGGTGGCAGTCTGGATGGGCTGCGTCAACGATTTGGATTGGCTACGCTTGGGGAGATGCCGGATGATATCGCCCTATTGGTGTTGAGCAGGAACCTTCAATGAGTACCGGTAGAATTCAGTTCGCCGAGCAGAGCGGTACCTTCGTACTGAAATTCGTTGGTGAAGTGCGCCTGACCCTGTGTTCGGCGCTGGATGCGACGATCGAGAAAATTTTCACTGCGCTGAACTTCTCGGCGATTGTCATCGACCTGACTGAAACCGAGAGTATCGACAGCACCACGCTGGGCCTGCTGGCGAAGCTGTCGATCCTGTCGCGGCAGAAGGTGGGCCTGCTGCCGACGGTGGTGACTACCAATCCGGACATTTCACGGCTATTGCAGTCGATGGGCTTCGATCAGGTGTTCAACATCGTCGATCGGCCGATACCCTGCACCGATTGCCTGACCGACTTGCCGTCGCAGGACCAGAATGAAGATGTGGTGCGCTCCAAGGTGCTGGAGGCGCACAAGATCCTCATGGGCCTGAATGACTCCAACCGCGAAGCCTTCCATGATCTGGTCAATGCGCTGGAGCGGAGCTGATCTCTGGCCTGTGCCGGCCTCTTCGCGGGTAAACCCGCTCCTACGACGGCCTGCGCCCAAACACCAATGTGTGTCCGCCCCCAATCAGGTGTAGGAGCGGGTTTACCCGCGAAGAGGCCGGCACAGGCTGTAAAAATTCTGAATCTCACTGCTCCCGGTTTTTAAACTCTGTAGCCTCACCCCCGCCCGCATCCAGCTGATACACCCGCGCCGGCCGCCCCTGTTCATCAAAGAACACCTGTCCCAGCCCGGCACCATTCCACAGCCGTTCCCCGGCCTTGCTGTGGCTGGGCGTACGCGGCACCACCTCCATTTCTCGGCGCTTGGTAAACCAGTTGAGCGGCGAGCGTGGCGCATACAGCCAGCGGTTGAGCCGGTCGAGCACATCCAGCAAGCGCCGGGGGAACTCGTTCTTGATTCCGCTACTAGTCACCTGCCACAAGTGCGGGCTGCGCTGGCGGTGGCGAATCAGCACCTCATACACGAACGAGTAATGCACATCCCCCGACAGCACCACGTAGTGCCCCGGCGTGCGTGAGTGGCGGAAGATATTGAGGATGACCTGTGCTGCACCGCGGTGGGCCATCCAGTTTTCGGCATCCACCAGCAGCGGGTAGCCCAGCCAGCTGAACACCTTCTGCACCGTCTCGATCAGCTTCACCCCGAAAATCGGCGCAGGTGACACGATGACCGCCGAAGGATGATCGAGCAGTGCTTGCTGCAATTCACTCAGCGCTTCCCAGTCCAACAGGCCGGACGGCTTGGCCAGGTTGCTTTCGCTGCGCCAGCGGCGGGTGCGGGTGTCCAGTACCAGCAGGGGTGGTTCTGTAGGCAGGCTGAACTGCCAGCCCTGGAAGCGCAGCAGCTCGCCGATCAACTCATCCTGGTTCTGGCGGGTCAGCACCTGGCACTGTTCGATCAGCGGATTGCAATCGTCCGGGTTGTTGCCCCAGGCCTGGCAGAGCAGGTAGCCGAGCAAGGCGTTGCCGATGATCCTTCGCGAGAATGGGTGGCCGTAGGCCGTTTCCTCCCACTGCGCCGAGAGGTTCCAGTCGTCGGTGATGTCGTGGTCGTCGAAGATCATCAGGCAGGGCAGGTGGGCCATCACCCGCGCCACCTGACCGAGATTGTCGGCAAACCCCTGGATCAGCGGCAGCTCTTGCCGGTATCGGGCTTGATGCTCGTCGCTGAGCCCGCCGGGGATGTCCAGGTCCACCAGCTGCCAGGGCACCGGCGACCACACCAACAGGTACATGGCCATGACTTCGGCGAAGGTCACCAGATGGTTGTCGGCGTTGCTGGACGAGAATATCGGCTTGCGCTTGCCGCCGAAAAAACGCTCGCGCAGGGTATCGTTGCGTTCCAGCGCCGGCAGCAGGTCGGCACGGTGGTAGTAGCTGGCCGGGTGCTGGTACAGCGCCTGGCTGTCGGCTACCACTGCACCTTCCAGTTGCTCGTCGAACAAGCCCAGGCGCGAGATCAGGCTATGGATGGCGCGCAGCATGGGACCCGCGACATCGTCGGCGTAAACCTGGTCGCCCGTCATCACTAGCACGGCGGGGCGGTCTTCGGGCTTCTTGCACCCCTGCAGCAGCCGGTCGGCGCACAGCAGGCCGTCGGCAGCAGGGTGGTGCGGCTTGCGGCAGGAGCCGTGCAGCAAATGGTCGAGGCGCTCACGCAGCACCAGGCTCGGGCGTGGGTTGCCGGGGTAGAGCAGGTGTGGGGCCCAGTCGGCGATACCCTGGCCGTTGATCAGTAGGTCGTAGTCGAGCAGCTGGTTGCAGGGCAGGGGGCTGGCGAATTGGATGTCCAGCAGGTGAACGTAGGCATGCCGGCCAATCGGCACCACTTGGCAATCGACATGGGCCTTGCTTGCCAGGCAGACGAACTCGGGCTGCAGTGGTTGGGTAGTGACCAGCCAGACGGCCAGACGCTGGGGTTCCAGGCGGCGCAGTACCGGGCCGGCGAGAACGAGGGGCAACGGGTTAGGGGAGGTCATCGACAGCTCGGGTGGCTATGGCGGCCTGTTCGCGGGCAAGCCCGCCCTTACATCGATCGGTGTAGGAGCGGGCTTGCCCGCGAACAGGCCCGAGAATTCAATACACAACTAAGGCGTGGCAAACAAAACGGGCGGAAAATACTGAACACTTCCCGCCCGTCAGGCAAACACGAACTGTATCAGGCCTTTTCAGCCATCAACTTCTCCAGCTTTTCCTGGTCCCGCGCAAACTGGCGGATACCTTCGGCCAGTTTCTCGGTGCCCATGGCGTCTTCGTTCATCGCCCAGCGGAACTGGCTTTCGTTCAGGTGCTGCTTGGCTTCACCGGCGTTGCCCGGTTTCAGCACCTGCGGCAACTCACCCTGGTCATCGCTGAGCTGCTGCAGCAGCTCGGGGCTGATGGTCAGGCGGTCACAGCCGGCCAGTTGTTCGATCTGGCCGATATTGCGGAAGCTGGCGCCCATCACCACAGTGTTGTAACCATTGGCCTTGTAGTAGTTGTAGATGCGGGTGACCGACTGCACGCCTGGGTCCTCGGCGCCCACGTATTCCTGGCCGGTGCTCTTCTTGTACCAGTCGTAGATACGGCCCACGAACGGCGAAATCAAAAACACCCCGGCATCGGCACAAGCCTGGGCCTGGGCGAAGGAGAACAACAGGGTCAGGTTGGTCTGGATACCTTCCTTCTCCAGCTGCTCGGCGGCACGAATGCCTTCCCAGGTGGAGGCCAGCTTGATCAGCACGCGCTCTTTTGCCACTCCGGCCGCCTCGTACAGGGCGATTAGCTGACGAGCCTTGTTCAGCAGGGCTGGCTCATCGAACGACAGGCGAGCATCCACCTCGGTGGAGATACGCCCCGGGATGACCTTGAGAATGCCCGAGCCTACCGCCACCGCAAACTTGTCGCAGGCCAGGTCGACATTACCTTTGGCGTCGGCCTTCACCTGCTTGAGCAGATCGGCGTACCCCGGGATGGCAGCAGCCTTGAGCAGCAGCGACGGGTTGGTGGTGGCATCGACCGGCTTCAGGCGGGTGATGGCGTCCAGGTCCCCGGTGTCGGCGACCACGGTGGTGAACTGCTTGAGTTGTTCCAGCTTGGAGGTCATGGGCGTGCTCTGTCCTGTGCATTTACTCGACATTACCCGAGCCCCGGCAGCCGCTCAAGGGCCGCCGAAACCCTGCGGACCCGCTGGCCCGCACGGGGCTGTACGAAAGGTGAAGGTTCGAGTCGCAAGCAAGCCCGAGGTTCCCTCCCTCTGAGGTCACCGCCCTTGCAACAACTCCACGGCCTGGTCAAACACCGCCAAGGGTTGGGCCGCCTTGTGAATGTCTGCCGACAGCAACTGGCGGAAGCGCCGCGCCCCTTTGAATCCTTGGGCCAGCCCCAGAATATGCCGGGTAACGTGGTGCATCGCACCGCCACTTTCCATATGCGTCACGATGTAAGGCCGCAGTTGCGCCAATGCCTCGCTACGGCTGACCACCGGCGCATCGCTGCCAAACAGTTGCTGGTCCACCTCGGCCAGCAGATAAGGGTTGTGATACGCCTCGCGCCCCAGCATCACGCCATCGAAGGTTTCAAGGTGTGCCTGGCATTCGTCCAGGGTCTTGATCCCGCCGTTGAGCACGATCTCCAGGTCCGGGAAGTCCCTCTTCAACTGCGCTGCGATGTCATAGCGCAGCGGCGGAATCTCGCGGTTCTCTTTCGGCGACAGCCCTTCCAGAATCGCGATGCGTGCATGCACGGTAAAACTTCGGCAGCCGGCCTCACGCACCTGGCCGACGAAGTCGCTCAGTTCGGCGTAGCTGTCACGGCCGTTGATACCAATGCGGTGCTTCACCGTGACAGGCGTCGATACGGCATCTCGCATGGCCTTCACGCAGTCGGCCACCAGCGCCGGGTGAGCCATCAGGCACGCGCCGATCATGTTGTTCTGCACCCGGTCGCTCGGGCAGCCAACGTTGAGGTTGACCTCATCGTAGCCCGCTTCTTCAGCCAGGCGCGCACACGCGGCCAGGTCGGCCGGCACACTGCCGCCCAGTTGGAGGGCTAACGGGTGCTCAGAAGCATCGTGGCGCAGGAAACGGTGAGCGTCGTTGTGCAGCAGGGCACCGGTGGTGACCATTTCGGTGTAGAGCAGGGTTTGCCGGGAGAGCAGGCGCAGGAAGAACCGGCAATGTCTGTCGGTCCAGTCCATCATGGGGGCAACGCTGAAGCGGCGTGACGGCTCAGGGCGCGTGGTTTGTGGCTTTGAAGCGTTTTCTAGGAGCATTCTGGGCTACGCATTTATGTACCATTTTCCGGGGGCGTGTTGGGTTTGACAGTGGTGCGGGCTACCGCCGCCAAACACACTCGTACCACCGGAAATCATGGCAACGATCAGAGCAAGGAAAAAGGCCGATGGAATGGTTAGCTATACCGTCCAGATCCGCCTCAAGAAAAAGGGTGTCCTAGTCTACCAAAGGTCCCAGACATTCGCCCGCCAGCAGGCTGCCCAAGCCTGGGCGACAGATGGTTGGCGTGGAGGATCTGCATTTTCGCGATCTGCGCCACGCAGGCGTGAGCTGGTTATTCGAAATGGACTGGGATATCCCTGCGGCGTTACACCCCTCTGCGGAGCGTGAAGCAGACCTAGCACAGAAGCTACACTGCACGCCCCGATCACCCACGACAGCCTGCTCCAATCAATCGCAGGCTTCTGAAAAGGAAGTCAAGCAAATGGATGTACGTTGCACCTCTCTGGACGAAGTCCGTCAACGGATCGATGAAATCGACCGCAGCCTCGTTTCGCTTCTCGCCAAACGTGGAAGGCTCGTGACGCAAGCAGCGAGCTTCAAGAAAACCACCGATGATGTGCGTGCGCCTGCTCGGGTCGAGCAAGTGATCAAGAAGGTTCGTGAGATGGCTGACGAAACCGGTGCCTCGGCTGAGGTGGTGGAGCAGGTCTATCGGGCGATGATTTCGGCCTTCATCGCTGAGGAACTGAACACCCATGCGAAGCTGGCCGTCAAGGCTTCAGCATCGTGATGAAACGCGGGGCTCATACGCAGCCCCGCCGCTTTCTCCTGCTTGCTATCTCTGGCTCAACGCCGCAATCGAGACGCCAGACGCGACGAAGGTGAGGCCTGCGCCCACGTTCAGCCCATTCACCAGCCGTGGCCGCCGGTACAGGTAGCGAGACAGTCCCGTGGCGAAAATGCCCATCAAGGCAAACCCCTTGGCCAAGAACACTGCACAACTGACCACGATGTTTGCGCTGTCGAACCATTTGATTGGGCGCCGATAGTTTATTGAACGCTGCGCTATCGGCCGAAAAATGGGCTGGCGGGGTCGAGATGTTGCTTACTACGCGCTCGGGAAACGTGATCGGCGTTTCCCTGGCAGCCTGTCGGAATGCGAGAACTTTGGTGTCTGTGTCAGGTCCAACCTGCACTTTAGCTATCCACTCGCGTCTCCGGAGCCGAACAAAAATGAGAAAACCTTTGGTTGCTGTCTTTGCTTGTGCATTGGCACTCGGAATGACGGCATTCTTGCCCGCCGATATCTCCCCTATCAGTTCCGCTTATGCCAAGGGCGGCGGTGGTGGCGGCGGTGGTCATGGCGGTGGCGGCGGACATGGCGGTGGAAACGGCGCCGGACATGGCGGTGGCATGGGAGGGCATAGTGGAAGCGGGAAGGGCCTTGGAAGTGATCACGCCGGAAAGGCGACACGCGATCATGGGGTAAGCGGCAATCATTACGGAAGCTCGCGCAACAGCGACAACGGTCATGGCACCACCACCTCGGGTGTCGCTCACTCCAAGGACACTCGCGGTTTGGCCAAGTCCACGGCCATCTCTGGAACGACGCCAGGCGATCATAATTCGAAAGGCCTCAGCAACGCTGTCGGGTCTTCTTCAAAAAATGATCGATGATTTGACCGCATCCATGCTGTACCGGCTTTAGCGTGCACGAAAGCCCAGCGTAGGCCGGGCTAAATGAACGGGTCACCCCCACACCCTGCGAGGGCTAAGCTTTCGCAGGGTGTTTTGTTTTGGAGGCCATCATCACGAGCGAGTCAGCACGGGTCGGGATCGATCTCGGTAAACACAGTTGCCACCGGCATGGCCAAGACACGTTGGGCCAAGCGGTGTTTCGCAAGCGGGTAGACGGCACGATCAGCCACACAGCCCAGATTCGCATCCCAAGTACAGGGGGCGCTTAGCTGGCGTAGCAAGTCTCTGATTGGCCAGGCATGTGTTTTGCTGCTGCGCTCTGTGTCGTAGCGGCCATGCTTCAGGTCGTATCTGGATGCGGCCTGAATCTTACCGGTCAGTATAGTCAGCTCCGTCCCTTTGCCGGAGTGCCTTGAATTGGACAATACCCGTGAGCGTTTGATTGATGCCGCGCTGAAGCTGTTTCTGTCGCAAGGTTTGTACGTGACGGGGGTAACGGCCATTGCCGCGATGGCGGGTGTTACCAAAATGACGCTCTACAGTCATTTCCCCTCCAAGGATGCGCTGATAGTGGCTTGCCTTGAGGAGCGTGACCGACGCTGGCGTGAAGAGGTAGCGCGCACCCTGGCTGGGCATCCTGAGCCGGTCAGTGGCATGCTCGCTTTTTTCGATCTGTATGAACGCTTTCTTTTGAAAGATAGCGAGCGCGGGTGCCTGTTCGTTAACAGTGCGGCTGAGTTCCCCCAGTTTAGCCACCCCGTGCATTTAGCAGTGAGCAGGCATAAGCAAGGGATACGCGAAAACCTTGCTGCCTTGGCCATGAGCGCCGGTATAAACGACCCCGACGCAGTTGCCCAAGGGCTGTTTATCTTGCTGGAGGGCAGTTTTGTCAGCGGCGCGATGGGCCAGGACATGCGGGTATTCGACACTGCCCGGCAAATAGCTCATTGCTGGATTCAGAGGCAGGAGCAGGGCGTATGAACCTGGGCTTGTTAGCGGCCATTGCCGCCACCTTTTCCTGGTCATTGCTCTACATTTTTCCGGGGCTGGTCGGTGACTACAGCCTTTTTGACCTGGCGGTGGTGAGCTATGTCTTTGCCGGGTTAGGTAGCCTGCTGGTGCTGTTCGTTTACCGTAGCGCAGTGCGGCAATTGCGACTGATTGACTGGGCCTGTGCCGCACTGCTGGGCTTCTTGGGATACATTGGCTACTTCTTCCTGATCACCACTGCGGTCTTGGCAGCCGGGCCGGTGATCCCTCCGGTGATGATGGGGTCAGTACCGATCGTGCTTGCGATTGCCGGCAACCTGCGCAGTGCCAGCGTGCCCTGGCGCGCCATTGCCGGGCCACTGCTGGTGGCGGGTCTGGGCATCAGCCTGGTCAATCTGAGTGTGTTTGATGCTAGCCGTGCGGCGGCAGTGCTCCCAACCGCATCGTTACTGCTTGGGCTGCTTGCATCGTTGTTGGCAATCGCATTCTGGACCGGTTTTGGTCTGTTGAATGAAAGTGCTTTGGCTCGACGCCCAAGCATGTCTCCCATGTTGTGGTCAGCCATGTTGATCTTCATGTGCAGCGTCGAAATGCTGGCGTTCATCCCGGTTGGGCTGTACTTGAAACTGTCTCATTTCGCTAGCTATCCGAGCGGATTGGCAGGTACTCAGGCGCTGATCGTCTGTGGGCTGATTCAGGGGTTAGGGGCCACCCTTGCAGGTGCCTGGGCATGGTCAATCGCAACGCGGCGTCTTCCGCTGGCGCTGAGCGGGCAATTGATTGCCAGCGGGACCATTTATGCAACTACGATGGGCCTGCTCATCAACCAGCGCTGGCCGTCTCCTATGGAAGCGCTTGGTACAGCCTTGTTGTTCGTAGGGGTGGTGTGGGCTATTCACGCCTTTTATCGCAAGCAAACACGCCTCCAGACGCATGGCGAGGCATCCAGGGTACGTATCTGATCCCCGGCTCGGTTGCCCGGCCATGCGTCTGGGCCGGCCAAGTTGGCTACGCCCGCTGTGCATGGCTCAGCCTATTTCAGCGGCACGTAGATGTCCGTCTGCCATTGCTCCAGTGGCGTTTCCGGGTACACGCTCAGGTAATGAAAGAACAACGGATGATCACGCAGTTCTTCGTTGCTCGATGGCAGCCAGTCACGATAAAGCGGGTAGATGGTTTCGCCAATGTAGTCAGGCGAACCGGTATGTCGAATCACGGCACAGCGCCCCGCCGGTATAACCCGTTCATGCACGCCGAAATCGTTGGGCTGCACCGCCTCGTCTATCTCGCCGCACACGGCAAAGCGAAAGGCGTGGGCCGGGGTGGTGTCGGGGTTGTCGTAGGGGATGCCGAAGGTTCGGTTGCTGGCCACAGGCGACTGGCCGCTGTGTATGCGCCACTGGCGAAAACGCGCGACGCTTTCGCTGACCAGGCCGGGCGGCCCTTGGTGTTCGAGCGCGGCCACGTGGGTTTCGGCGAAATTCACGATACGGATCTGCATGGTGATACTCCTGGATCGCTGAGGAACATTGAATACCGCACTCCAGGCCTGCCAGTTCGGTGCCTTGGCGAACGCGCTCGGCGCCATGCCGAAGGCGCGCTTGAACGCTCTGGCAAAGGCTTCGGGGCTTTCGAAACCGGCGCCGAATGCGGCCTCCAGTATGGGCGTCGCGGGCGAGGCGACCAGTTGATGCGCTGCGCGTCGAAGCCTCATCAGTTGCACATACCGTGAAACCGGAACGCCCATGTAGGCCGTGAACTGCCGATGGAAGTGAAATGCCGAGAAGTTGGCGATGCGGCTCAAGGCATTCACCGACAGGTCACCTTCGAGGTGGCTGTCGATGTAGGCAAGCACGGTTTCGAACCGTTTCATGTAGCTAGGGTTGTGCTGTGAGTCAGTCAACGAACGGAATCTCTGGAAGGTGCGGTAAGCGCTAGCATCCGTTGTTCAGGCACCGGGGTGCCTAGCCGTGATTGCTCTATCGGGTGGCTTGATGTGCTGCCAAGCGTTATGAGTCAGGGTTACACGGTGAGTACCAAGGGGCAGCAGCGTCGACGTGAACATGTTTCTGCTTCCTGGGCAGGAACGGTGTATCAAGCGTTCCCAGTGCTATCGAAATCCAGTCGGCAAACTCACCTTGGGCGCGTGACCAGAACAAGGTCGAGCCGCACTCCGTGCAGAACTCGCGCGTAACCGTCGGTGATGAAGAAAAGGCCTTGATGCTGGACGCGCCGCGCAATATGCGCAGCATGCTGCGCGGAATGCTGCCGTACGAAGCGAATGCGGCGCCGTGACTTTTGCGGCACTGGCTGCAGTGGCAGTGGCTCACTGCCTTGGGTGGGGTGAGTAGCAGGTAAGAGACGGCTGCGCACAAGCAGCTTCCTTGGTATGCCTCTGTCATTGGCGCTTCCGTGCAGGTGGGAAAGCGCCAGCGTAAACGCCTTGGCCCGATCAGTCGACTGGCCTGCGGGCCGACAGGCAATCAAACGCTACGTGTCAAGCCGCCATCGACCTTGATGTTCTGCCCGGTGATGTAGGCAGCGCCTTCGCTGGCAAGAAACGCAATGGTGGCGGCGATTTCCTCGCAGGTGCCATAGCGTTTGAGCGGCACGCTGTCGCGGCGCTGTTCGGTGGCTGGCAGGCTGTCGATCCAGCCGGGGAGGACGTTGTTGATCCTCACGTTGTCCCCGGCGGATTGGTCGGCGAAGATTTTGGTGAATGCGGCCAGGCCCGAGCGGAACACTGCAGACGTCGGGAACAGCTCACTCGGCTCGAACGCCCAGGCGGTGGAAATGTTGATGATCACACCCCCTTTCTGGTGCTGCATGTAAGGCGTCACCAGGCGAGTCGGGCGGATGACATTGAGCAGATAGGTGTCCATGCCCTTGTGCCAGTCTTCGTCGCTGATTTCCAGGATTGGCGCGCGCGGACCATGGCCGGCGCTATTGACCAGCACGTCGATGCGCCCCCACTTTTCCACCACGGCATCGACCAGGCGTTTCAGGTCCTCAACCGACTGGTTGCTACCCGTTACGCCAATACCACCAAGCTCGGCAGCCAGGGCTTCGCCCTTGCCCGAGGAGGAAAGGATGCCAACCTTGAACCCGTCAGCGGCCAGGCGCCGTGCCGCTGCCGCGCCCATACCACTGCCACCTGCTGTGATGATCGCAACTTTTTCTACTGACATGCTGCCTCCGGAACGTTAATCGCTGAATGCTTAGGCGCACTAAAATTAGCAGCAGTTATGGCAGCGAGGGAGACAGCTAAACTTCACCAAGGCAGTAGATTAACTATTGCCTGCCTGTTGCTTGAGCCAGCGCTGGACAATGCCGAGCGACTCCGGCTGCTGCAACTTTCGTGGCCATACCAGGTAGAACGACTTATCGAGCCTGAGTTGCTGAGCGAAGACCTGGGTCAGCCTGCCCGCGACGATGTCATCACTGACGAACGCCAGGCTTGCCAACGCAATACCCTGACCACTGATGGCGGCATCGATGGCCAATGAAGTCTGGTTGAACCGCAGGTTTCTGGCAGTCGCTTGCCCGTGTTGCGGGAACAGTTGTGCAAGGAACCGAGGCCAGAAATCATGGGCATCGTGGAGCAGGGTGAACGCTTGAAGCTGCTCGAAGCTGGTGGGGGTTTTGCTGGCTTCGAACAACGTTGGGCTGGCCACGGCGACGATACGCTGTTCCATCAACAGTTCGCTGTTCAAGCCCGCGCCGATGTCGGGCTTGCCATAGCGGACTGCGAGATCCACGCCGTCGGTATTGAAGTGGGACAGCCGATCTGTGGCCAGTACACGTAAATCGATGTCCGGATGGCTGTGCGCAAAGCTGCCCAGCCGGGGAATGAGCCATTTGGAGGCAAAGGTTGGTGTCACGCTGACCGTCAGGTGAGACGCCTGTGGCCGCAGCAGGCGGGTTGCCTCATCGATCATCGCCAAGGCGTTGCGAATGCTGCCGCTGTAGCCCAGCCCCGCATCGGTCAGTGCCAGGCCCCGGGGCAGGCGCTCGAACAAACGAAGGTTCAGGCTCGCTTCCAGCCCGCGTATCTGTTGTGCCACTGCCGCCTGGGTCACCCCCAGCTCTTCGGCGGCCAGGCGGAAGTTCAGGTGGCGGGCAACCACTTCGAACACACGTAGCGCATTGAGCGAGGGCAAATCAGGGAAACCGTTTGGCATGGCGATGGACAGGGTCGGGCTGGAGGATTCAGCCACGAGGCTACTCGCCGAGCGCCAGTAAAGAAACCCGCGCCACCGCAGCCAATCCGCCACGCTGCGCAGCAAGCCCTCTGTTGGCGGCTGCACATTTCCATCGTTTGGCTTGACGCGTGAAATTTTTCATGTAAATTTTCATGAAAAATAAGTCTAAAAATTTCACGGCAGTCCGAAACGATGAAGATGCACGAAGAGGTTGAAGCCCTCGCGATCCTTATTCACGACCTGCGCAAATTCAAGAACCTGACCTTGGGTGAACTGGCCGAGCGCATCAACCGCTCGGTGGGTTTCCTCTCCCAGGTCGAACGCGGCGTTTCGCGCCCGACCGTGGCAGACCTCACCGCTATCAGCGAAGCGCTCGGCGTATCGACCGCGTACTTCTACAACCTGAGCAAGCCCCGCAGCATTGGCTGGGTCACGCGCCCCCACGAGCGGCGCACGTTGTACCTGGAGTCGGGCATCACCGATGTACTGGCTTCGCCGACCATCGCAGGCGCCTTCTCCATGCTCGACAGCCTCCTCGAGCCGGGCGCCACCAGTGGGGAGGCGTACTTGAGCGACCGTTCCGAGCAGGGCTGTTTCGTGCTCGAGGGCGAACTCACGGTGTGGCTGGACCAGGGCGATGCCGTGACCCTGCAAGCCAACGACTGCTTCCAGCTGCAACCCCATGCGCCGTTCCGTTACGCCAACCTGACGGACAGAACCACCCGCGTGCTCTGGGTCTTCAATTGAATTCGTTCACCTCACAAGGATAAGAAGATGAGTGTCATCTTTCCGGATCTGCTGGCTGAAGTGCGCTCGTTCCGAGCAGAGCACCCGGCAATTCGCTATGTCGACCTGATTGCGCTGGACATCCCCGGGCACTTCTACGGCAAGCGCTACCCCATGGACATGCTGGAAAAAGTCGCAGCCGGTGCGCCACTGAAGCTGCCGCAGAACTGCGTGCTGCTGGGTACCCAGGGCGGCCTTTACCCGATTGGTGACTATTGCTTCGCCGACGGCGACCCGGATGCCGCCCGGCGCCTGGTGCCGGGTACGCTGAAGCCGGTGCGTTGGGAAAAGGAAGTGATCGCCCAGATGCTGATCACGTCCGACGGCACTGCTAAGCCGATCGAATTCGAGCCTCGTGAAGTGCTGGCGCGTGTGCTTCAGCGTCTGGCCAAGCGTGGCATCCGCCCGGTGGTGGCGTTCGAACTGGAGTTCTACCTGTTCGACCGCAAGCTTGATAACGGCCTGCCACAGTATCCACGTGACACGGCGACCGAGGATCAGGACGATCAGCCGAACATGCACATCGAGCGGTTGTCGCGCTTTTCGTCGGTCCTGCACGAGATGGTCGATGGCGCCAACGAGCAGGGCGTGCCGGCGAACGTCATCACCGCAGAGCTGGGCCCAGGCCAGTTCGAGATCAACTTCTCCCACAGCGACGATGCCCTCAGTGCGGCGGACTGGTCGGCACTGTTCTGCCGCAGTACCCGCGGTATCGCGATGAAGCATGGCTACCGTGCCAGCTTCATGAGCAAACCCTACCTGGACGCGCCAGGCAGCGGCATGCATGTGCACGTCAGCCTGTACGACGCCGCCGGCAATAACATCCTGGCGGGAAGCGAACAGCGCAAGCTGCGCCATGCGGTGGCAGGCTGCCTGGAACTGCTGCCGCACTGCATGCCGATCTTTGCCCCCAACCACAATGCCTACCGACGTTATGGCGCCATGGTCAACGCGGCGAGCAAGGCCAGCTGGGGGTTCGAAGACCGTGACGCGTGCATCCGCATCCCCGAGTCCGACCCGCGCAACCTGCGCATCGAGCACCGCCTCGCTGGCGCCGACGCCAACCCGTATCTGGTACTGGCGGCCATTTTGACCGGGATGGAGCATGGTCTGGATCGCGGCGTGGAGCCCATCGCCCCGCTGAACGACAACCGCCAGAGCGGCATCGACTTCCCCAAGGATGCCCTCAGCGCCTTGGCCGCCATGCGTCATCACCCGGTGGTCAACCAAGGCCTGGGCAGCGAGTTCGTGATGGTCTATTGCGAAAACAAATACCAGGAGCAACTGGACTTCATGCACCACATCGATGCCCGCGAATACCGCTGGTTCCTGTAGGTGCCGAGGTTGGAACAGCGACGCTGCACCCTCCCTTTCTACCGTTTCAATACAACGCGCAATATGGATTTGCCGGAGGAAGATATGCCACGTGTGCCCGTGATCGGCATTACCGCATGCACCAGCATGATTGAGCTGCATGCAACCCAGACCATCAGCGAGAAGTACGCGCGCGCGGCAGCCAAGGCGGCGTGTGGGCTGCCCATCGTCATTCCCAGCCTCGGTGAGTTGATGGACAGCGCCGATATTCTCGACGTGGTGGATGGACTGATCTTCACCGGTTCGCCGTCCAACATCGAGCCGTACCACTACAACGGCCCGGCCAGTGCCCCGGGTACCCAACACGACCAACTGCGCGATGCCACCACGTTGCCGCTGATGCGCGCCGCCATCGCCGCCGGCGTACCGGTACTCGGCATTTGCCGTGGCTTCCAGGAAATGAACGTGGCGTTGGGTGGCACCCTGCACCAGAAGGTCCACGAGACTGGCATGTTCATGGACCACCGCGAAGGCAAGGATGAGCCCCTCGACAAGCAATACGGGCCGCGCCACACCCTGCATGTAGAGCCTGGCGGCATGCTCGACCGCATGGGCTTGCCGGCGATATTCGACGTCAATTCCATCCACGGCCAAGGCATCGACGTACTGGCCCCCGGGCTGAGGGTGGAAGCGCTGGCGCCCGATGGCCTGGTGGAAGCGATTTCGGTCGAGAACAGCAAGGGTTTTGCCCTGGGTGTGCAATGGCACCCCGAGTTCCAGGTCATGGATAACCCCCATTACCTGGCCATCTTCCAGTCCTTTGGCAAGGCCTGCCGGCACCGCTCGGTACTGCGCCAGAGGCTGTTGCTGTCTGCCTGAGCAGCGGCCTTTCCCACCTGTAAAAAATACCTCGCAGCGCGGCTGCGCAACTTGATGGAGTGAAGTCAATGAGTGAACAGAATTCGCAGACCCTTGCCTGGCAAACCATGAGCCGCGACCATCACCTGGCCCCGTTCAGCGATGTCAGGCAACTGGCCGAGAAAGGCCCGCGCATCATCACCTCGGCCAAGGGCGTGTACCTGTGGGACAGCGAGGGCAACAAGATTCTCGATGGCATGGCCGGCCTGTGGTGCGTGGCAGTCGGCTATGGTCGCGATGAGCTGGCCGATGTCGCCAGCCAGCAGATGAAGCAGCTGCCTTACTACAACCTGTTCTTCCAGACCGCGCACCCGCCCGCGCTGGAGCTGGCCAAGGCGATCGCCGAGGTGGCCCCGCAAGGCATGAACCACGTGTTCTTCACCGGTTCCGGCTCCGAAGGCAACGACACCGTGCTGCGCATGGTCCGCCATTACTGGGCACTAAAGGGTCAGAAGAACAAGAAGGTCATCATTGGCCGCATCAACGGCTACCACGGCTCTACCGTGGCGGGCGCGGCCTTGGGCGGCATGAGTGGCATGCACCAGCAGGGCGGGGTGATCCCGGATGTCGTGCACATCCCGCAGCCGTACTGGTTTGGCGAAGGCGGCGACATGACCGAGGCCGACTTCGGTGTGTGGGCGGCCGAGCAACTGGAGAAGAAGATCCTCGAAGTTGGCGTGGACAACGTTGCCGCCTTCATCGCCGAGCCGATCCAGGGCGCCGGTGGCGTGATCATTCCGCCGCAGACCTATTGGCCGAAGATCAAGGAAATCCTGGCCAGGTACGACATCCTCTTCGTCGCCGACGAAGTGATCTGCGGGTTCGGCCGCACCGGTGAGTGGTTCGGCACCGATTATTACGACCTCAAGCCTGACCTGATGACCATCGCCAAGGGCCTGACCTCCGGTTACATCCCCATGGGCGGGGTGATCGTGCGTGACGAGGTGGCCAAGGTGATCAGCGAAGGCGGCGACTTCAACCACGGCTTCACCTATTCCGGCCACCCTGTGGCGGCGGCGGTGGGCCTGGAGAACCTGCGGATCCTGCGTGACGAGCAGATCATCCAGCAGGTGCATGATAAAACCGCGCCGTATCTGCAACAACGCCTGCGCGAACTGGCCGACCACCCGCTGGTAGGCGAAGTGCGCGGCCTGGGCATGCTCGGTGCGATCGAGTTGGTGAAAGACAAGGCCACCCGTGCCCGTCATGAAGGCAAAGGTGTCGGCATGATCTGTCGCCAGCACTGCTTCGACAACGGCCTGATCATGCGCGCTGTAGGCGACACCATGATCATCGCGCCACCGCTGGTGATCAGTATCGAAGAGATCGACGAACTGGTGGAGAAAGCCCGCAAGTGCCTGGACCTGACTTATGAGGCTGTTCGGTAGCGGCAGAAGCTGTTCTCAGCACCTGTGAGATCAAGCACCGCCTGCGCGGTGCTCGATCGGTGCCGCAATCGTACATTTCACGTCAGGCACCACCCGCAAAGCATTTTGCTTTGTGAAATGAATCCTGTACTTTTCTGGGCATCCATTTCCCGTCTGAAAGTCGCGATTCAACCATGAAAGTGCACGAAGAAATCGAAGGCCTGGCAGTACTGATTCGCGACCTGCGCAAGTTCAAGGGCCTGACACTGGGCGAGCTGGCACAGCGCATCGGCCGTTCGGTGGGCTTTCTGTCCCAGGTCGAACGCGGCGTATCACGCCCGACCGTGGCCGATCTCACAGCCATCAGTGAAGAGCTCGGTGTATCCACAGCCTACTTCTACAAGCTGGAAAAACCCCGTGAGCTCGACTGGGTGACCCGCCCGCACGAGCGTCGCACGCTGCACCTGGCGGGTGGTATCACCGATGTGCTGGCATCGCCCTCCATAACGGGCGCGTTTTCCATGCTCGACAGCCATTTGCAGCCGGGGGCCAGCAGTGGCGAGGAGTACCTGGACGACAGCTCGGAGCAGGGTTGCTTCGTGCTCGAAGGCGAACTGACGGTGTGGTTGGGCGATGCTGAGCCGGTCACGCTGCACGCCAATGACAGTTTTCAGTTGCAACCCCACGCCCGTTTCCGTTACGCCAACCTGACCGACAAGCCCACACGTGTGCTTTGGGTGTTCAGCTGAGGGCCGTCGCACGGGCATGCGCGTTGTGCTTCGGCTAGCGGGGAAAGTTGGCCTGCAAGCAATGTGCAGGCTGCATGGGGTATCCTTGCACCACGCAATCAACTTCGAAGCAGTGAATGAACAATGGGTTTTGAACAACTAGCTGAGCTACGAGACCGCCTGCGGGCGGAAAAAGGGCAGGTAAAGGCCGATAGCGCGAAACCGCCCAAGCGCAAGTCGCCCCCGCAGGCGAAGCCGCGTGAGATGGACCCGGCGGTGGCAGCGATCTGGCCACTGCAGAAGCATTTTCCCTTGGCTTTCCCGGTCAACCCGGCCCCCAAGGTGCCGCTCAAGGAGGGCATTTTCAAGGATGCCGAGCAACACCTGGAGCTGCTTGGGTTGACCCGCGAACAGCTCAAGCTGGGCATTTCCACGTGGTGCCGGGGCGCTCGATACTGGGCGAGCATGGTGGAGAATGCACCGCGCCTTGACCTGAATGGTCAGGCCGCAGGTACTGTGACCGCCGCTCAGGCGCTGCATGCCAAGCAGCAAGCTGCGCGGCAACGCAGCCAGGACCGACGCAATCGTGCGAAGTCAAAGGCCCAGGCCCAGGCTCCGGCCCCCGCCGCCGACACCGCAACGGTGCAGTCTACCGACTGAACTCAGTCGCGTTCTGCCCCGTAGCCATGCTGGATGGCAGCCCATTGCCGGGGCTGCCGTCTGGCAATGGACCAGGTTCGGTTTCGAGGGCCTGGTGCATGCAACGATGGTTTCAAGACCCACCTGATCGGCAAGCCGTGGCAGATGATACCGGGGCGTAATCACGTGCGTCGGTTTCAGAATGCGCCTGGTCGCTCGCATACAACCCCTCGGCGCTACAAGTGCCATGCTAGCAGGATGCCCAAGGGTCAGTGCGCGCAGACGTGCGGCCGTGGGCGAGGAGGCCACCCGTACCACGCAACTGTGACGTGGACGGTGCGCCGCAGCAGAACACGCCGGAAACCTGCCCCTTAAAACAATCAGGCAGGGTCCGTGATGCCGAGGTCCGCTGTATGCCTGATGAATTGCTCCACCTGCCTGTAGTCCAGCGCATTCTGGCCCGCGACAAGGACACCCCGGGTGCCCTGTTGCCGATCCTGCATGCCGTCCAGCACGAGCTGGGTTACATCCCCGACGCTTCTGTTCCCGAGATCGCCCATGCCCTCAACCTCAGCCTGGCTGAAGTGCGTGGGGTTATCAGTTTTTATCACGACTTCCGCACCGCGCCGCCCGCTCGCCACACCCTGCGCCTGTGCCGTGCCGAGTCGTGCCAGAGCCGTGGCGCCGAAGCCCTGGCCGCGCAATTGCGTGAACAGTTGGCACTGGACGACCACGGCACCAGCGCCGACGGCGCCATCAGCCTGCGCCCTGTTTATTGCCTGGGTGCCTGTGCCTGCTCGCCAGCGTTGGAGCTGGACGGCCAGGTGCACGCGCGCCTCACCCCTGAGCGCCTGCGGGACTTGGTTAACGGTTGCCGGGAGGACTCAGCATGCTGAAGCTGTATATTCCCTGTGATTCGGTAGCCCGTGCCGTGGGTGCCGATCAGGTTGCCGAGGCCCTGCTGCATGAGGCCGAGCGCCGCCAGTTGCCGCTGGACATCCAGCGCACCAGCTCGCGCGGGCTTTACTGGCTGGAGCCGCTGATCGAGTGCGACAGTGCGCAAGGGCGCCTGGGTTTCGGCCCGATTACGCCACACGATGTGCCGTCACTGCTTGATGCCTTGGCGGGCGAACCCGGTGGCCACTCGCTGGCACTGGGGCCGGTCGAAGAAATACCCTATCTCAAGACCCAGCAACGCTTGCTGTTCGCACGCGCGGGCATCACCCGCCCATTGTCACTGGACGACTATCGTGCCCATGGCGGTTTCGCAGGCCTCGAGGCCGCCGTGGCGCTGGACGGTGCCGAAGTGGTTGCCGCAGTACTCGACTCCGGCCTGCGTGGCCGTGGTGGTGCGGCGTTCCCGGCCGGCATCAAGTGGCGCACCGTGCGTGACGCTGGCGCCGGGCAGAAGTACGTGGTGTGCAACGCCGACGAGGGTGACTCGGGCACGTTCGCTGATCGCATGCTGATGGAGGGCGACCCCTTCCTGCTGATCGAGGGCATGATCATTGCCGGCCTTGCCGTGGGGGCCGACAAGGGCTACGTCTATGTGCGCTCGGAGTACCCCGACGCCATCCGGGTACTTGACCAGGCCTTCGCCATCGCGCGTGACGCTGGCTACCTAGGTGCTGACGTAGCCGGCAGCGGCCAGGCGTTCGACCTGGAGGTGCGGGTGGGCGCCGGCGCCTATATTTGCGGCGAAGAAACCGCGCTGCTCGAATCCATCGAAGGCAAGCGTGGCATTGTCCGCGCCAAGCCACCGCTGCCTGCGCTGCAAGGGTTGTTCGGCCTGCCGACGTTGGTGCACAACGTGCTTACGCTGGCTTCGGTGCCCATCATTCTGGCCAAGGGTGCGGCGTTCTATCGCGATTTCGGCATGGGCCGCTCGCTGGGCACCATGCCGTTCCAGCTGGCCGGCAACATTCGCCAGGGTGGCCTGGTCGAGCGCGCGTTCGGCCTGACCCTGCGCGAGCTGGTGGAAGGCTATGGCGGTGGCACGGCCAGTGGCCGGCCGCTGAAGGCCGCGCAGGTCGGTGGCCCGCTTGGTGCCTGGGTACCCCCCAGCCATTTCGACACCCCATTGGACTATGAAGCGTTTGCTGCCGTGGGCGCGATGCTCGGCCACGGCGGTGTGGTGGTGGCCGACGATACGTTGAACATGGCCAGCATGGCGCGTTTCGCCCTGCAGTTCTGTGCCGAGGAGTCCTGCGGCAAGTGCACCCCGTGCCGCATCGGCTCCACCCGGGGCATGGAAGTGGTCGACCGGTTGATCGCCAGCAGCGACATCACCGAACGCCATGACCAGGCGCTGTTGCTGCGCGACCTGTGCGACACCCTGCAGTACGGTTCGTTGTGCGCCATGGGCGGTATGACTGCCTATCCGGTGGCCAGCGCGCTCAAGTACTTCCCCGCCGATTTTGGGCTGACCACCACGGAGGCCGCACAGTGATCAATTTCTTCGACCCCGCTTCTGATAAAAGCAGCGACCTCGGCACACCGGCCCGCGAAAGCGACGTGCAGGTCAGCCTGAGCATCGACGGCCGCGCCATCAGCGTGCCTGCTGGCACCTCGGTCATGCGCGCCGCCTCCATGCTGGGCACCAGCATCCCCAAACTGTGCGCCACTGACAGCCTCGAAGCCTTCGGCTCCTGCCGCATGTGCATGGTGGAAATCGAAGGCATGCGCGGCTACCCGGCATCCTGCACCACGCCAGTCAGCGAAGGCATGGTGGTGCGCACCGAAACCCCGCGCCTGGCCGGCCTGCGCCGCAACGTGATGGAGCTGTACATTTCCGACCACCCCCTGGACTGCCTGACCTGTTCGGCCAACGGCAACTGCGAGCTGCAGACCGTGGCCGGCCAGGTGGGCCTGCGTGAGGTGCGCTACGGCTATGACGGCGCCAACCACCTGGACGAGAAAAAAGACGTTTCCAACCCGTATTTCGACTACGAGCCGAGCAAGTGCATCGTCTGCAGCCGCTGTGTGCGCGCCTGCGAGGACATCCAGGGTACGTTCGCCCTGACCATTACCGGGCGCGGTTTCGAATCGCGGGTGGCGGCAGCGGGTGGCGAAAACTTCCTTGCGTCCGAATGCGTGTCATGCGGCGCCTGCGTGCAGGCCTGTCCGACCGCGACCCTGACGGAAAAGAGCCTGGTGCAGCTTGGCCAGCCTGAGCGTTCGGTCATTACCACTTGCGCCTACTGCGGCGTTGGCTGCTCGTTCCGCGCCGAAATCAAGGGTGACCAGCTGGTGCGCATGGTCCCGGACAAGAACGGTGGCGCCAACCACGGCCACGCCTGCGTCAAGGGCCGCTTTGCCTGGGGCTACGCCACCCACCCGGACCGCATCACCAAACCGATGATCCGCAAGCGCCTGGAAGACCCATGGCAGGAAGTCAGCTGGGACGAGGCCGTGACCTATGCCGCCAGCGAGTTCCGCCGCATCCAGCTCAAATACGGGCGCGACTCCATCGGCGGTATCACCTCCAGCCGCTGTACCAACGAAGAAGCCTACCTGGTGCAGAAACTGGTGCGCACGGCCTTCGGTAACAACAACGTCGACACCTGCGCACGGGTATGCCATTCGCCCACCGGTTATGGCCTGAAGCAGACCCTGGGTGAGTCGGCCGGCACGCAAAGCTTCGACTCGGTGATGCAGGCCGACGTTGTGCTGGTGATCGGCGCCAACCCCACCGATGCGCACCCGGTGTTCGGCTCGCAACTCAAGCGCCGCCTGCGCCAAGGGGCGCGGCTGATCGTGATCGACCCACGGCGCATCGACCTGGTCGACTCGCCGCACGCCCGCGCCGACCTGCACCTGCAACTGCGCCCGGGTACCAACGTGGCCATGCTCAACGCCCTGGCCCACGTGATCGTTACCGAGGGCCTGCTGGCCCAAAGCTTCATCGATGCCCGCTGCGAAACCGAAGACTTCGCCCGTTGGCGCGACTTCGTCAGCCTGCCAGACAACGCCCCCGAGGTGCTCGGCCCGGTTTGTGGCGTGCCTGCTGAGCAGATCCGCGCTGCGGCCCGGCTGTATGCCACCGGCGGCAACGCGGCCATCTACTACGGCCTGGGTGTGACCGAGCACAGCCAAGGCAGTACCGCAGTGATGGGCATCGCCAACCTGGCCATGGCCACTGGCAACATCGGTCGTGAAGGGGTAGGGGTGAACCCGCTGCGCGGGCAGAACAACGTGCAGGGCTCGTGCGACATGGGCTCGTTCCCGCACGAGCTGCCCGGCTACCGGCATGTCTCCAACGAGGGCGTGCGCGCCGAGTTCGAACAGGCGTGGGGCGTGACCTTGCAGCCCGACCCGGGTCTGCGCATTCCCAACATGTTCGAGGCGGCGCTGGATGGCAGCTTCAAGGCGCTGTACTGCCAGGGTGAGGACATCGCCCAGAGCGACCCCAACACCCAGCACGTCACCGCGGCCTTGCTGGCCATGGAGTGCGTGGTGGTGCAGGACATCTTCCTCAACGAAACTGCCAAGTTCGCCCATGTGTTCCTGCCGGGCAGTTCGTTCCTGGAAAAGGACGGCACCTTCACCAACGCCGAGCGGCGAATTTCGCGGGTGCGCAAGGTCATGGAGCCGCTGGCCGGCAAGGCCGACTGGGAAGCTACCGTGGCCCTGGCCAACGCCCTGGGCTACCCGATGAACTACCGCCATCCTTCCGAGATCATGGACGAGATCGCCCGCCTGACGCCGACCTTCCGTCGTGTCAGCTACGCGGAACTCGACCGCCATGGCAGCCTGCAGTGGCCGTGCAACGACGCTGCCCCAGACGGCACGCCGACCATGCACATCGACCAGTTCGTGCGTGGCAAGGGGCGCTTCATGCTCACCGGCTACGTGCCCACCGACGAAAAGGTCAACAACCGCTACCCGTTGCTGCTGACCACCGGGCGCATTCTCAGCCAGTACAACGTCGGCGCCCAGACCCGGCGTACCGGCAACGTCGCCTGGCATGACGCCGACCGCCTGGAGATCCACCCGACCGACGCTGAAAGCCGTGGCATCCAAGACGGTGACTGGGTCGGCATCGGCAGCCGCGCCGGGCAGACAGTGCTGCGTGCCAAGGTCAGTACGCGGGTGGCGCCGGGAGTGGTGTACACCACCTTCCACTTCCCCGAGTCGGGGGCCAACGTGATCACCACCGACAACTCCGACTGGGCCACCAACTGCCCCGAGTACAAGGTGACGGCAGTGGAAGTGGTGAAAGTGTTCCAGCCATCGCAATGGCAGAAGCGCTATCAGGACTTCAGTGATGAACAGCAGCGGCTGCTGAAAGAGCGCCGTACTGCGGAGAAAGCCGAGGTTCGCCGATGAGCAGCGAAAACCTGGTCAAGATGGCCAACCAGATTGCCCATTACTTCGACAGCGAGCCCGACCGGGCGCTGGCGGTGCAAGGGGTGCGGCAGCATTTGCAGAGCTTCTGGACGCCGGCGATGCGCCGGCAGCTGGCGGAATGGAGCGAGGCCCATGCGGGGGAGGGGCTTGACCCGAAGGTGCGGGAGGCGTTGGTCTAGACTCCCGGGCGGCAACGGAACCTTGGGGCGGGTTTGCCTGCGAATGTGGCGTTGAAATCAATGACGCATTCGCGGGTGAACCCGCTCCTACAAGGGGCCTGCATATTGCCTACTCAGCCGCGGGCCAGCTCCGCCAGGTGGGCGATGGCTTCCTCGCTCTTGAGCACCAGCACATCACCCTGCAGCGCATCCAGCACCACTTCCGAGGTATTACCAATCAACGCCCCGGAAATGCCCGTGCGGCACACCGTGCCTATCACGGTCACCACTGCATCAAGCTTCTTTTCGGTATGTGGAATCAACACATCCGCTGGCCCTTCGGCCACGTGCAGGCACTCATCGCTGATGCCGTATTCGGCCTGGAACGCCTTGCATGCTTCACGGTAGCGTTTTTCGATCGTATCGCTCAGCTGATAGGCCGGGTCCGACGCTGACAGCATCGGCGACGGGTGGGCACTGATGACGTGCAGTTCTCCCTTGGCCAGTTTGGCAATCTCGAAGCCGTGGTCGATGATGCTGGCATGCAGGCGGCGGTGGTCTTCGTCCTGGTTGCCCACGTCCACCGCCGCCAGGATTTTGCCCCCGGTCCATGGCCGCTCGCTCTTGACCATCAGCACCGCACACGGGCATTGGCGCAGCAGCTTCCAGTCGCTGGGGGTGAGCAGGGCCTTTTTCAGCGGGTTGTCCGGGCGGTGGTCCTTGATCACCAGTTCACAGCCTTCGGCCTGCTGTACATGGATGATGGTGTCGTGCAGGTTGTCGCGCCAGCCCTCTTCATGGGTGACATTGTCGAAGCCGTCATCATGCAACTGGCTGCTCAGCAGGCTCAGCAGCGCACTGTGATCATGCCGTTTGTCGCACATCAGCAAGTGCAGGCGCGCGCCGGTGATGCCGGCAATCAGCTTGGCCCGTGTAAGCGCCCGGCTGTGGGCGTGCGCGGGGTCGAGGACGACGAGGATGCTGCGGACGGCTTGCATGGGCGTAAACTCCCTTCGATGATGGCGACCAGTGCCTGACTATAGTCGGCGCTTTCCCCTCCAGCGCTTGATGTACATCAAGCATAGTCACTGGCGTCGCCAGCCGCCGCCGGTATAATCGCCGGCCCTGCCTGTTCTGTGTGGTTGCACGCTTATGTCCCTGATCCCCGAAATCGACGCCTTTCTTGGCTGCCCGACGCCAGACGCCTGGATCGAAGCGGCGCTCGCCGACCAGGAAACCCTGCTGATCGACCACAAGAACTGCGAGTTCAAGGCCGCCAGCACGGCCTTGAGCCTGATCGCCAAGTACAACACTCACCTGGATCTGATCAACATGATGTCGCGCCTGGCCCGCGAGGAGCTGGTGCACCACGAACAGGTGTTACGCCTCATGAAACGCCGCGGTGTGCCGTTGCGCCCGGTGTCTGCAGGGCGTTATGCGTCGGGGTTGCGCCGGCTGGTGCGCGCCCACGAGCCGGTCAAGCTGGTGGATACGCTGGTGGTGGGGGCGTTCATCGAGGCGCGCAGTTGCGAACGTTTTGCCGCGCTGGTGCCGCATCTGGATGAAGAGCTGGGCCGCTTCTACCACGGGCTGCTGAAAAGCGAAGCGCGCCACTACCAGGGCTACCTGAAACTGGCGCACAACTATGGTGATGAAGCGGACATCGCTCGCCG
Organism: Pseudomonas sp. GW823-FHT05G12; assembly: GCF_058795575.1. Classification (NCBI taxonomy): domain Bacteria; kingdom Pseudomonadati; phylum Pseudomonadota; class Gammaproteobacteria; order Pseudomonadales; family Pseudomonadaceae; genus Pseudomonas; species Pseudomonas sp. GW823-FHT05G12. Next base: position 4,101,219 of record NZ_CM179501.1, on the reverse strand, counting down.
CGTCGAGTTGGTACGCGCGGCGGAAATGGAGCTGATCCAGTCACCAGACCAGGAGCTGCGCTTCCACAGCGGCATCCCGCAGGCTTTGGCCGCCTGATGGGCACCAGGCGGCGCAGGCCTTAACTGCGCCGGCCCAGTAGCAGGCCTACCGCCAGCCCGAGGCCGGCGGAAATGGCCACGGTCTGCCAGGGGTGGCCGCCGATGTAGTCCTGAGTGGCGTCCACCACCGGTTGCGCCTTGCTGCGCACGTTGCTCGCCGCCTGGCGTGCCTGGCGCAGCTTCAGGCTCACCTGGGCGCGCAACGTCTCTGCTTCTTCGCCGACCAGTGCGGCACTGTCGTTCAGCAGTTTTTCCGATTCTTCTATCAGCGATTGCAGTTCGCTGAATACCTGGTCCTTGATCTGATCGCTGTCAGCCAGCGTGGCGTTTTTCCGGGCCATGAACTCGTCCTCGTCAATGGGGGTATGAACAATGGATGCCGCCACGTCGGGAAAGTTGCGGCGGCTTTCCGATGATGGGTTGCCTGGGTGTAAGATAGCGGCCATTTTCAAACCTGCAGGTAACTTCATGAGTTTCAATCTGGCCAACATGAGCTTTGAGGAACGGGCGCAGATCGAGGCAGAGAAGGCCCGGCTGTTCGAGATGTGGCAGAACAACCTGGGCAAAGCCAAGGGCGAAGCCGCCCGGCTGATTGCCGAAAAGCCACGGCGCAAGGGCAAATGGGCCGAGTGGGTGCGCGCCGAACTGGACGGCATGACGCCGCCTGAATACGCCAGCATGGTGCGCAGCGAAGTCAACAAGCTGATGGCCGCAGCCAGCGCCAACCGCTGAGCACACCCGCCCGGCGCTTGTCAGTAGGTGCCCTTGGGCAGGTCCAGCTTGCCTTCATCGGTAAAGCGCACGGTCCCCAGCGGCCCGCCGGCCAGTTTGCCGCGCAGCTTGTAGGGTAGACCCTGCAGCGAATCCAGCTTGCCCAGCCCATAGGCCTGGCGCAGGAAGGAAAACGCCGTGATGCTTACCGGCACCACGATCACCGCTTCGTCGTAGCGGCCAATATGCCCCTGCTGGTCACTGACCCCAGCGGCCAGCGGCTGGCCGTTCACTTCCAGGTTCAAGGCGATGCCGTTGTAATCGATCGGCGCCTCATTGGGGTTTTGCACCCGCATTTTCACCGCCATGCGCAGTTCCAGCTCCTGACCGGGCAGTGGTTCGATGCCGATTACGCTGATGTTTACCGGGTCGCGTGGCTGGAACAGCGCACAGGCCCCCAGGCCACAGGCCAGCAGCAGGACCAGGAACAGGCGGGTGTAGCGGTAAAGACGGGCAGTCATGGGCTGTGACCTTGCCGGAATGGAGCTGGCAGTGTGGCAAATGCGCGTCGGCGTTGAAAGTATCGGTTCATATGAAAGATACTGTTTCTCATTAACGCCCGATAACCTCTCTTACTGGCTGTTCCCAATCATGCTGACTTCACCCATGTCGGGCCTGCTGGCAAGTTTCCAGGAGCACTACGACGACCTGCTGCAGTTTCTGACACGGCGCATGAGCGACCGCCAGCGCGCGGCCGATGTGGCGCAGGAAACCTACCTGAAGCTGGTGAACATCGACGAGCAGGCGGTGCCGGTGTTGCACGCACGCAGTTTCATCTTCCGCGTCGCCGGCAACCTGGCGATTGACGCCTTGCGCCGTGAGCAACGCATCGCCGCCAGCCACGACGACAGCGACGGAGCCTGTGAGGTGGCCTGCCCGGCGCCCGCCCCTGAGGCGGCGTTGCTGGCCCGCGAGCGTTTGCAGATTCTTGACCAGGCGCTGTTGCAGTTGCCCGACAATGCCCGCCAGGCGCTGTTGCTCAACCGTGTCGAGGGCCTGACCCAGAAGCAGGTCGCTCAACGCCTGGGGGTTTCCGAGAGCATGGTGGCAAAGTATATCGGCCAGGCCCTGCGCCATTGCCGCGGCCGGTTGAAACAGGCGGGTGTGGCGGCTTCGGTGGTGTTGCTGGTCGCCGCCGTGGCGGGTTGGCAGCAAGCCCCGATGCTGCTGGCCGATTATCACACCGCCGTGGGCGAGCGGCAGGTCATTACCCTGACAGATGGCACACGGGTGACGCTGAACAGCGCCAGTGCCTTGAGCGTGGCGTTCAGCGAGCATGAGCGGCGTGTGGTACTCGATGCGGGTGAGGCGCTGTTCGAGACCGCCGATGATTCACGTCCGTTTGTGGTCGAAACGGCCGGTGCGCGGGTGCAGGGCAATGCTGCCACCTTCAGCGTGCAGCGCGATGGCCACGTCGTGTTGGCTCGCGGTGAAGCCAAGGTGGGTGAACATGAACTGGCAGTGGCGGCCGATGCCGGCACGCAGATGGCCTGGCAGCGTGGCAAGCTGATCTTTAACGGCAAGCCGCTGGGGCAGGTGCTGACCGAGCTTGAGCGATACCGGCATGGGCGCATTGTGTTGTCCGACAGCAAGCTGGCTGCGATGGAAGTGAGCGGGGTGTTTGACCTGGATGAACCTGAGGCCCTGTTGCGGACGTTGGAGCAGCGGTATGGCCTGAAGGTGACTTACCTGCCGTGGTTGGCCGTGGTGCATTGATCAGCCTGTGCCGGCCTCTTAGCGGCAAGCCCGTTCCTGCACAGATCGCACAATCTTCAGGCGGGCGCAGTCGTTGTAGGAGCGGGCTTGCCCGCGAAGAGGCCGGACATAAATAAAAATATTTTCCATTTGGCACTGCAAGTTCCTGCAAGCCAGATCGTCGTAGTGAGACTGATCAGCAACCCATTCTCATTTACGACTTGTCAGGAAGCTCATTCGTGCCTCTGATGCTCAAGCCCTTGCACCGCCGTCGCGGTTCTTTTCACCATGCCTTGATGTCTTGCAGTGCCGTGGCCCTGTTGCTCGGCCCCATGCACGCAGGGGCCGCGACGACTGCCGAACAGACCCAGATGCAAGCCCGCCAGGTCCAGCTCGACCTGCCAGCCCAACCGCTCGACCAGGCGCTCACCACCTTCGCCGACCAGGCCGGCCTGCACCTGCTGTACACCACAGGCGATGTCGCCGGCCAGGTCAGCCCGGCGTTGCAGGGTAACTACAGTGTCGAGCAGGCCCTGCAGCAGTTGCTGGCCGGCAGCGGCATGAGCTGGCAGTTCAGCGAGGCTCGCACCGTCACCCTGCGCAAGGCCGAGGCCGCGCCGCAGGCGGTCAACCTCAAGCCGATCGAAGTCAGCGTAGCCTCGCGCACCAGCACCGCCATCAGCGAAATCCCCGGGACCGTCTGGGTAGTGGACCAGCAGCAATTGCGCGAGCAGATCGACAGCGGCGTCAGCCTGAAGGAAGCCATCGGCAAGCTGGTGCCGGGCCTTGACCTGGCGCCGGAAGGGCGCACCAATTACGGCCAGAACATGCGTGGGCGCAACGTGCTGGTGATGATCGACGGGGTCAGCCAGAACAGCTCCCGCGGCCTGTCGCGCCAGTTCGACAGCATTTCGCCGTTCAACGTCGAGCGCGTCGAAGTGCTGTCTGGCGCCAGCGCCATCTACGGCGGTGGCGCCACCGGCGGCATCATCAACATCGTGACCAAGAAGGGCGAGCCTGGCCCGGCGCGCTTCGAAACCCAGTTGGGGGCCAGCAGCGGTTTCAACAACAGCGACGACCTGGCCACCCGCTTCGCCCAGTCCGTCAGCGGTGGTAACGAGCGGGTCAATGCCCGGTTGGGTATTTCCGGTGAGCAGAACGAAGCCTTCTACGATGGTGCTGGCGACCAGATCTTCATCGACAACACCCAGACCGACCTGCAGTACAACCGCACCATCGACGTACTCGGTACCTTGGGCCTGCAACTGAACGACCAGCAGAGCCTCGACCTGTTGGCCCAGTACTACGACTCGGGCAACCACGGCAGCACGGGTATCTACTTCCCCAACCTGAACTACAACGCGCCATCCGACCTGGAAGACGCCGAGCTGCGCAGCGGTTATTCATCGGACCTGGAGCCGCGTACGCGGCGCTTGCTGCTCAACGCCAATTACCACCACACCGACGTGCTGGGCCAGGACTTCTACCTGCAGGCTTCGTACCGCAAGGAAGACGACAACTTCTACCCGTTCCCGTACTACAACCGTGCCACGCCCACCGGCTCGCGCGGGGTGTACTTTGCCGCCTCGCAGCAGAACTTCGAAGTCACCAGCCTCAAGGGCCTGTTTGCCAAACAGTGGGATACGCTGAAGCTGACCTACGGCGTTGACCTGGACCGCGAGCGCTTCAACGCCGAGCAGACCACCTTCAACGCCCAGACCTCGTCCGAGTCGGGTGGCCTGGAGCTGGAAAAAGACAGCAAGGCCGACCGCTACCCCAGCTACCGGGTGGATGGTGTGTCGGTGTATGCCCAGCTGGACTGGCATGCCACCGACAACCTGACATTGTCCGGTGGTGCCCGGCGGCAGCAGATGGACGTGGATGTCAGCGACTTCAAGGGCGTGCCAGGTGGCAGTAACGACTATCAGGTCAACCTGTTCAACATCGGTGCCATCTACGACTTCAAGAACGGCCACCAGGTGTGGAGCAACTATGGCGAAGGCTTCGACCTGCCTGACCCGGCCAAGTACTACGGCAAGCCGGGCCTGAGCGTGGCCGATAACCCGTTGGCCGGTATCAAGAGCCGCCAGGTGGAATTGGGCTGGCGCTATGCCGACCTGGATTGGGATGCACAGGCAGCGCTGTACTACATCTGGTCGGACAAGATCATCAACGTCGATTCGCAAACGCTGACCATCGACGTGGAAGAGCAGAAAAGCCGCGACTTCGGCTTTGAAGGTGCACTGACCCGGCACTTCCAGACCGGCTGGGAAGCTGGCGGCACATTGCACATGACACGCTCCGAGGAAGAGGCCGAGGACGGCGGCTGGATCAAGCGCGATGCCCGTTATGCCTCGTTGTCCAAGGCCACCGCGTTTGTCGGCTGGAAGGGCGATGGCCGCAGTGCACGCTTGCAGGCCAACCATGCCTTCAGCCTGAAGGACGATGCCGATCACGAGATTGACGGCTACACCACCTTCGACCTGCTGGGCAGCCAGGACACCGGTTTCGGCACCTTCAGTGCCGGTATCCAGAACCTGCTGGACAAGCAGTACAGCACGGTATGGGGACAGCGTGCGACGTTGTTCTATTCGCCGACCTACGGGCCGGCGTATCTGTATGACTACCAGGGGCGTGGGCGGACCTATACGCTGAGCTGGAGCATGGCTTACTGATTGTGGTGGCCTGAACGGGCCTGTTCGCGGAGGCAACGGTGAACGGCGGGTGGGTGAACGGCGGGTTGAGATTGGCCAGCAGGGCCGGCCTCTTCGCGGGTAAACCCGCTCCTACACGACGGTGCCTGCGCCCAACCATCGATGCGTGTCCACCCTCGATCCGGCGTAGGAGCGGGTTTACCCGCGAATGCGGTAGCGGCGGCAACAGTGAACGGCGGGTGGAAATTGGCCAGCAGGGCCGGCCTCTTCGCGGGTAAACCCGCTCCTACACGACGGTGCCTGCGCCCAACCATCGATGCGTGTCCACCCTCGATCCGGCGTAGGAGCGGGTTTACCCGCGAATGCGGTAGCGGCGGCAACAGTGAACGGCGGGTGGAAATTGGCCAGCAGGGCCGGCCCCTTCGCGGGTAAACCCGCTCCTACACGACGGTGCCTGCGCCCAACCATCGATGCGTGTCCACCCTCGATCCGGCGTAGGAGCGGGTTTACCCGCGAATGCGGTAGCGGCGGCAACAGTGAACGGCGGGTGGAAATTGGCCAGCAGGGCCGGCCTCTTCGCGGGTAAACCCGCTCCTACACGACGGTGCCTGTGCCCAGCCACCGATGCGTGTCCACCCTCGATCCGGCGTAGGAGCGGGTTTACCCGCGAATACGGTAGCGGCGTCAACGGTGAACGCCTGGTGGAAATTGGCCAGCAGGGCCGGCCTCTTCGCGGGTAAACCCGCTCCTATGTATGGACTCGCCCACACTGTCTAGCTGCTTTTTTGAACATAGGAACCCGGTTGCATCTATGTATCAGGCCTGTTCGAGGAAGCTTTTTGCTTCTGGCCAACATCGTGGTGAGCTCGCAGTGTGCCGTTTACATTGAGGCCACTATCAGGCCTGTAGGAGCGGAGGCATCGGTCTGCGACGGTCTTACCTAGGGTCAATGTTCACTAGCAGGGGTTGGAGCGCCTAGCGCCCCGGTGGCATTACCCGGTTGGTCAGAGGCTCATAGCCGCCTCCGGTTTTTCGTTCGGTTTGCGTTGGTAAACCTGATCGCTCTGTAACAGGGCCCAGATAATCCGCAGATTTCGATTAGCCAGCCTGATCGCCGCCTCCTTGCGCCCAAGGCGGGATAGCCAGCGCAAGAGGCGGCGATCATCTGGCTGATCGGAATCAGGCCTTAACTGACTCAAGACAGCATGCGCGCCCTGGATCATCAGGCTGCGTATGTAGCCGTCACCGCGCTTGCTCATCTTGCCCAATCTGATTTTGTTTCCGCTGCTGTGCTGATCGGGCACGATACCGAAGAAGGCGGAATACATTCGGCCACTGGCGAAGCGGCTGGGGTCGGTCTGTTTCGCCACGATCGCCGTGGCAATGATAGGGCCGACGCCACGAATGGTGATCAGTCGCTGAGCGACTTTATCCTCTTGGGCAGTCGCTTCGAGCCGGCGGCTCAGCGCCGCTATGCGTTCACCTAGAGACAACCAGTCCATCAGCAACTCATCGAGCAACTCGCGCAACAGGTCGGGTAGAGGCAAGGAAGCATCCTCAAGCGCCTGAGGCACATGCTTATTGACCGCGGCATCGCCCTGGGGCATGGATACGCCATGCTCGAGTAGCAAACCACGGATCTGATTACCCAGCGCGGTATGTCGCTTGATGTTACCGCGCCGGATACGGTGCAGCGCTTGAATAGCCAGTGCTGTGGTGCTCTTGATCGGTATCGAAGCGATGCTCGTATCGCGACCGGCACGCAAAATGGCATAGCAGTCGTTACGATCGTTCTTAGCACCGCTGCGATGTTCGGCGACACGTTGCGCCGGCAGGATGCGAACCGGATTACCTTTGGCCTGCAGCAGTCTGGCCCAGGCTTGTGCACCTGGACCGCACTCCATCAAGACGGCCACGGTCGTTGGCAGCCTGAGCAGGAAATCGTGGAACGCTTGGCGGGATTTGATGCGATCTTCGTAGATCACCCGACCGGTAGCGTCCTCGCCTGCTAATTGGAAGACCTGTTTGGCCAGGTCTACGCAGATGGTTGTGCAAAGCTCCACATCAGTGGAAGACAGGGAATCGTGTTTCGAACTATGCTTTTTCATGGTCTCGCCCTCGCTGCCGTTGGCTTCTTCGAACACCACCGTGGCACTGTGATGCCTCGGCGGGGGCGAGTCCATCGATTACACGACGGTGCCCTGTGCCCAGCCACCGATGCGTGTCCAACCTCGATCCGGCGTAGGAGCGGGTTTACCCGCGAATACGGTAGCGGCGTCAACGGTGAACGCCTGGTGGAAATTGGCCAGCAGGGCCGGCCTCTTCGCGGGTAAACCCGCGAAGAGGCCGGTTCAGGCAAACGCCGCCAGCAAATCCTGCGCAAATACATGGGCTGCCTCGCCAACCCCCTGTGCCCGGTGCCGGGCCAGGGTGAACGGCACCGCAAAATCAAGCTCAGGGTCCAGCGCCCATAACAGCCCCTCGGCCTCCCAGGCCTGTGCACAATGGCATGGCAAGTAGCCAATATGCCGACCAGACAGAATGAACGTCAGCACGCTTTCGATCTGCTCCGCCACTGCCGTGCTGCGTCTGCTCTGGAACGGTTCGCCCCCTTTGAGAAAACGGTACGGATGGCGCACCTGGTCCATGTCCAGCAACTGCTCAAGCCCAACATCCGTTTTGCCATACAGCACATGCCCCCTGCCGCAATACAGCCGCTGTCGTTCTGCGAACAAGGGCTGGTAATCAAAGGCCGCCTGGTTGCCGGAAAAATAGCTGATGGCATAGTCCAGCCGCTGCTCCAGCAACAGCCGTTCCAGCTCCGCCGGCGGTGCACTGACAAGCTCCAGTTGCACCGATTCCTCTCGCCTGCGAAATGCCGCAATGGCCGCCGCCAGTATCAGGCTCACCGCCTTGCCCTGATTTTCCGCCATGCCTATGCGCACAGTCCCCAGCAGCCGCCCGGCAACGCCGTTGGTCTGCTGGCGAAACTGCTCGATGTTCAGCAGCAGCCCACGCGCCGCCTCCAATAGCAATTCACCTTTTTCCGTCAGGCGAAAACCACCCTTGCCGCGGCTGCACAGGCGGTAACCCAAGCGTGCCTCCAGTTGCGCCATGCGCTGGCTGATGGTGGGCTGGCTCAGGCCCAGCACGCCTTGAGCGGCGCTGAAGCCACCTGCCTCGACTACAGTGACGAACAGCCGCAGCAGGTGCAGGTCGGGATCGTGCACTTGTCCGAGCATTACATTGCTCCTGATGAATGTCAGCTTTGCAAACTTGTCATTGGTGCAATGTAACCCGGCTGGCATGCTCGCGGCATCCACCCATTTACCGAGGTGTCCGCCATGCGTCGATCGTTGTGCCTTTTGTCTCTGGTTCTGGCCCTGCCGCTGCAGGCCGAAGAGAAGGTCGTCAACCTCTACAGCTGGGCCGATTACGTCGCCCCGCAAACCCTGCAGCGCTTCGAACAGGAAACGGGCTACAAGGTGCGGTACGACACCTTTGACACCCCCGAAGTGCTGGAAACCAAGCTATTGACCGGTGGTAGCGGCTACGACGTGGTGGTGCCGTCATCCACCGTGCTGGCCCGGGCGCTCAAGGCCAATGCCCTGCAACCGCTGGACGCTCAGGCCATGCCTGGTTATGGCAACCTCGACAAGGACCTACTGGGCAAACTGGCCGAGGTTGACCCCGGCAACCGCCATGCTGTGCCGTACACCTGGGGCACGCTGGGCCTTGGGGTAAATGTGGAGGCAGTACGCCAGCGCCTTGGCGATGTACCGCTGGACAGCCTCGACCTGTTGTTCAAGCCCGAGTACGCCACCCGCCTGAAGGGTTGCGGCATCGCTTTGCCTGACTCGCCCCAGGAGGTGATCGGCGTAGCCCTGAATTACCTGGGCAAGGACCCTTACAGCCAGAACAAGGATGACCTGGCTGCCACGCAGAACCTGCTCAGCCAGTTGCAGCCGTCGATCAGCTACGTTGCCAACGGCCGGCAGATCAACGACCTGGCCAATGGCAGCGTGTGCCTGGCGCTGACCTACAACGGTGATGCCGCGATGGCCGCCGACCAGGCCCGCCGTGCCGGCAAGCCGTTCGAGGTGATCTACCGCATCCCCCGCGAAGGCACGCTGGTATGGCAGGACAACCTGGTCATCCCCAAGGACGCCCCGCACCCCGAGGCCGCACGGGCGTTCATCGCCTTCATGCTCAAGCCAGAGTCGGTGGCAGCGCTGACCAATACGCTGTTCTTCGCCAATGCCAATCAGGCTGCCACGCCGCTGGTGGACGAAGCGGTGCGCAACGACCCGGATATCTATCCGTCGGCCGAGGTGCGTCAGCGTCTGTATGCCGACCGCAGCATGGCCTTGGCCGACCTGCGCCAACGCAACCGTCTGTGGACCGCCTTCCGCAGCCGGCAGTAGCCCATGACAATCAAGGAGCCCGACCGTGGACCAAGCCGCAAGCAATGACCAGGCCATGACCCGCGATAGCCTGTATGGTACCGCCGCAGAAAGCACCTACGCCGGTGTTGTCAGTTTCTCCCGCCGCCGCTACAGCCGCGACTTGCGCGGTGTGGATGTGGTGGTCAGCGGTGTGCCGTTCGACACGGCCACCAGTAACCGCCCCGGCGCGCGCTTCGGCCCGCGGGCGATCCGTGCGGCCTCGGTCCAGCAGGCCTGGGCCCGCCATTGGCCGTGGGCGTTCGACCCGTTCGACCATCTGGCGGTGATCGACTATGGCGACTGCCCCTTCGACAGCGGCACGCCGCAGTCGGTACCGGACAGCATCGAGGCCCATGCCGAGCACATTCTGCAGGCGGGTTGCGCCATGCTCACCCTCGGTGGCGACCACTTCATCAGCTACCCGCTGCTCAAGGCTCACGCCCGCCGCCATGGCCCGCTGGCGCTGATCCATTTCGATGCGCACAGTGACACCTGGCCGGACGAGGCGGGCAAGCGCATCGACCACGGCACCATGTTCTGGCATGCCGCCCGCGAAGGCCTGGTTGACCCGGCCCACTCGGTGCAGATTGGCCTGCGCACGACCAATGACGACAGCCAGGGCTTTGCCATTCTCGACGCCAGGCAAGTGCACCGCCAGGGCACAGAGGCGGTGATTGCAGCGATTCGCCAGCGGGTGGGCGAGCGGCCGGTGTACCTGACCTTCGACATCGACTGCCTCGACCCGGCCTACGCGCCCGGTACCGGAACGCCTGTGTGTGGCGGGCTGAGCACGGTGCAGGCGCTGGAGATTCTGGGTGGGCTGCGTGGCATCAACCTGGTAGGCATGGACTTGGTGGAAGTGGCGCCAGCCTATGACCATGCCGATATCACCGCCTTGGCCGGGGCAACCCTGGCCATGGAGATGCTGTGCCTGTATGCGGCGCGGCACAAGGTGGACAACGGCCAGTAGATTTTTGTGGCCATTCGCGGGCAAGCCCGCTCCCACACGTGTCTCACAGGGCCAGAAATCTGTGGGTGACCGTGGGAGCGGGCGCGCCCGCGAATGGCTGCAAAGCAGCCCTCCGCGGCCCATACTGAAACATCAGGAATCATCTCCACCCGCATTCACACTTTTGCCGCGAACCCCTCGCGCCTTAGGCTATCAAACCCACCAGGCGCGGCATTTTCGTACAGGAGGTGAAGCATGACCCCGACATTGCCCATCCTGGCCCTCGGCCTGGCCTTGTGCCTGCCCGCGCACGCGGCTGCGCAGCAGCCCGTGCAACGTGCTGCCGGCAACAGCAACCCTTACAACAGCCCGATCCAGCGGGCCAATCCCAACAGCCGTCAAGGCAGCATGCCGGCTGCGCCACCGGTACGTGGCCCGTCCACCGACCCGTACCAGCGCCCACCCACCCTGGACAACCGCGGCATCGGTAACGGCGACAACCTGCGTCGTCAGCAGCAAACCCCGAACCTGGAACCCACCCGGCCACCGCGCGACAACCCACGTGCGCCTTAAGCCCACTTGAAAGGAATCCGGCATGCTTCGAGCACCCTGGCTAGCCACCCTGACCGCCGCCGCGCTACTGCCACTGTGGGCGCATGCAGCGGCCGAACAGCGGTTCCCCAGCGAAGAAGGTACCTTGGTCGTCGACACGCTTGCCGATGGCCTGCGCAACCCCTGGGCCCTGGCCTTCCTGCCCGGTGGCAAGGACATGCTGGTGACCGAGCGCGCCGGCAACCTGCGGCTGGTCAATGCCGAAGGCAAGGTTGGCCCGTCGATCAGCGGTGTACCCAAGGTCTGGGCCGAAGGCCAGGGCGGCTTGCTGGATGTGGCGCTGTCACCGGAGTTCGGCAAGGACCGCACCGTCTACCTGTCCTACGCCGAGGAGGGCAGTGACGGCAAGGCCGGTACTGCAGTCGGCCGCGGGCAGCTGTCCGAAGACCGCGCCCGGCTGGAGAATTTCACCGTGATCTTCCGCCAGCAGCCCAAGCTGTCGGTGGGTAACCACTTCGGCTCGCGGCTGGTGTTCGACCGCGACGGCTACCTGTTCATCGCCCTGGGCGAGAACAACCAACGCCCCACTGCCCAGGACCTGGACAAGTTGCAAGGCAAGGTCGTGCGTATTCTGCCGGACGGCGAAGTGCCCAAAGACAACCCCTTCGTCGGCAAGGACAACGTGCGCCCGGAGATCTGGTCGTACGGCCACCGTAATCAGCAAGGCGCCGCGCTCAACCCCTGGACCGGTCAACTGTGGACCCACGAACACGGCCCGCGCGGTGGTGATGAAATCAACATTCCAAAGCCTGGCAAGAACTATGGCTGGCCGATTGCGACCCACGGCATCAACTACTCGTTGCTGCCAATCCCCGAGGCCAAGGGCGAGCATGTGGACGGCATGGTCGACCCGCACCATGTCTGGGAAAAGTCACCGGGTATCAGCGGTATGGCGTTCTACGACAGCCCAACGTTCAAGGCCTGGGACCACAATCTGTTCATGGGGGCGCTGGCCACTCAGGAATTGATCCGCTTGCAACTGGAGGGCGACAAGGTGGTGCACGAAGAGCGGTTGCTCGGTGACCTGAAGGCGCGTATCCGTGATGTGCGGGTGGGGCCGGATGGTTACCTGTATGTACTGACCGATGACAAGGACGGTGCGCTACTCAAGGTCGGCCTGGCCGACTGACGCGCGCCTGCACCGAGGGTGACAGTCGGGTAGAATGCGGCATGGCCCTCGACCCCCAAACCCTCTACCAGCACGCCCTGAGCACTCGGGGCTACGTCGCTGACCCCGCCCAGGCCCGCGTCGTCGAGGCCTTGCAAGCCTGCTTCCAGTCCCTCGAGCAGGGCCGCCCCACCCAGGGCCTCTACCTCTGGGGCCCGGTCGGGCGCGGCAAGACCTGGCTGATGGACCAGTTCCACCAGTGTCTGCGCATGCCGAGCCGGCGCCAGCACTTTCATCACTTCATGGCCTGGGTGCATCAACGCCTGTTCCAGCTCAACGGCACCGCCGACCCGCTATTGGCCCTGGCGGCGGAGCTGGCGCGGCAAATCCGTGTGCTGTGCTTTGATGAACTGTTCGTCAACGACATCGGTGATGCGATCATCCTCGGCCGCCTGTTCCAGGTATTGTTCGATCACGGCGTGGTGATTGTTGCCACTTCCAACCAGCCACCCGAGCAGCTCTACCGCGATGGTTTCAACCGCGAGCGGTTCCTGCCGGCCATCGCCGCCATTGGTCGTCACATGCAGGTCCTGCCGGTAGCGGGCGAGCAGGATCACCGCCTGCACCCCGGTGAAGCGCGGCAGCGCTATTGGGTAGCCGAGGCAGGGCAGGCCAGCCCGTTGGCCGAGGTGTTTCGCCAGCTCAGCCCCAAAGACGCCGGCACGGATCAGCCCTTGATTATTGGCTCAAGGCACATTCACGTCGTGCGGCGCAGTGAGCAGGCTATCTGGTGTCGTTTCACGGATCTGTGCGATCAACCCTTGGCGGCCATGGAGTTCATGGCCTTGTGCGACCGTTTTCCCTCGATTCTGGTCTCCGGCATTCCGGCGCTGGGCGGGGAACAGCGGGCGGGGCGTATTGCCCGAGGCACCGAAGATGGCGCGGCGAGGGTCGTGGCGGGTGACCGTGAACTGCCGGCGCTGTCGCCCAAGGACGATGCGGTTCGCCGCTTCATTGCCCTGGTCGACGAATGCTATGACCGCCGGGTGGCGTTGTACCTGGAGGCACAGGTGCCGCTCGATGCCCTCTACACTCAAGGGTATCTGGCGTTCCCGTACCAGCGCACCCTGAGCCGGCTACGGGAGATGCAACTGCAACGCTTCGCCTGAAAAGGAGCCGACCATGCAGCCGTTATCGCATCATCTGCTGACCCAGGCCTATAACAATGGCTGGGCCAACCACCGCCTGTACAAGGCCTGCCTGCAACTGACCCAGGACGAGTTCGTCGCCCCGCGTTGCAGCTTCTTCCCGTCGATCAAGGCCACCCTCAACCATTTGCTCACGGTGGATTGGTTCTACCTGCATATGCTCGAGTGCGAGCAGCGCGGCGAGCAGCCCGATGCCGACGGCGAACGCTTTTTCGACCCGGAACAGCCGTTTGCCACCTGCACCGACCTGCATGCCGAGCAGGCCCAGGCTGATCACCGTTTGATCGCCTACTGCCGGGGGCTGAGTGATGGCGACCTGGGCCGCTATGTGAGCGTCGTGCGGCCTGATCGGGTGCAACGCGAGCAGCGGCTGCGTTTGCTGGCGCATCTGTTCGAACATCAGGTGCATCACCGTGGGCAGGTGCACGCGATGCTCAGTGATACAGCGGTCAGGCCACCACAGCTGGATGAGTTTTTCTGCGAGGAAGAGGCCGAGTTGCGGGCGGGTGACTTTGCCGAGCTGGGCTGGACGGAAGAGCAGATCTGGAAAGTGTAATGGCACCCTGTGGCAGCAGCGGTCTTGTGCAAAGTACAAAAGCGTACGCTGCCACAGGGGCCAATCATTGGCTCACTTGCCCAGCCATTCGACCAGGGTGCGATTGAACCGCACCGGTTCCTCGATTTGCGGCGCGTGCCCCATGCCTTCGAACGTGATCAGCTCACCTTTGGGTATCAGCTTGGCCACCTGCGGCCCCAGCTCTGCATAGTTGCCCAGCTTGGCCTTTACCTCCGGCGGCGCGATATCGCTGCCGATGGCCGTGGTGTCCTTGTCGCCGATCAGCAGCAGGGTCGGCATCTGCAGGTGCTTGAATTCGTGGTACACCGGCTGGGTGAAGATCATGTCGTAGATCAGCGCCGAGTTCCACGCCACCGCTTCATGCCCCGGCCCTTTGTTCAAGCCCACCAGCATCTGCACCCAGCGTTCGTACTCAGGCTTCCAGCGCCCGGCGTAATAGGTCTTGCGTTCATATGCACGTACGCCTTCGGCATCCAGTTTGAGTTCGCGGGCATACCACTGGTCCACGGTGCGGTAGGGCACCCCCAGGGCTTTCCAGTCTTCCAGACCGATCGGGTTGACCATTGCCAGGCGTTCCACCTGCTGGGGGTACATCAGCGCATAGCGGGTGGCGAGCATGCCGCCGGTGGAGTGGCCGAGCACAATGGTCTGCTTCACACCCAGCTGTTCGAGCAGGGCATGGGTGTTGTCGGCCAGTTGTTGAAAGCTGTACTGGTAATGCGCCGGTTTGCTCGACGTACAGAAACCGACCTGGTCGGGCGCGATGACCCGGTAACCGGCCTTGCTAAGGGCGTCGATGGTGGTTTCCCAGGTGGCGGCGCAGAAGTTCTTGCCGTGCATCAGCACCACGTTGTGGCCGTTGGCCTGGCCCTGGGCGGGCACGTCCATGTAGCCCATCTGCAGGGCCTGGCCCTGGGATTTGAAGTCGAAATGCTTTAGGGGGTGCGGGTAGCTGAAGCCTTCGAGCTGGGGGCCGTAGGTAGGCGACTCGGCAGCGATGGCCGAACTGCTGGCAAGGCAGGCCAGGGCAAGGGCGGTTGCGCGCAGCATGGGGGCACTCCGTGTAGGGCCGGGTTGAATGGGGCGACTGTAACAGGCAGTGGACCACGCGAAACCTGAAAGGTGTTACCAGGCGTGAAACCAGCCCAGGGTAATCATCGCAAGCACCGCATAGCGGCCAGCCTTGGCCAGGGTCACCAGCAACAGGAAGCGCCAGAATGGCTCACGCATTATCCCGGCGATCAGCGTAAGCGGGTCGCCGATCACCGGCATCCAGCTGAGCAGCAGCGACCATTGCCCCCAGCGTTGGTAGCGCTGCTGCGCACGCGCCAGCTGGGCAGCGCTGAAAGGGAACCAGCGCTTGTCGCGCAGGTGCTCGATGGCCCGGCCCAGCAGCCAGTTGACCACCGAGCCGAGCACGTTGCCCAGGGTGGCTACCAGCAGCAGGGTCGCCCAGGCCTCGGGCTGGCGCAGCAACAGGCCGACCAGCACGGCCTCCGATTGCAGCGGTAGCAGGGTGGCGGCACCAAAGGCGCTGAGAAACAGCGCCCCCAGGCTGAGCATCAGTAGTTGGCGACCACGGTGTCCTGGCCATCCTGGGTCACCCCGATGACCTGGTAGGCATCCTTGTGGTCACCCATCTCCATGCCGGGCGAGCCCATGGGCATGCCCGGCACCGCCAGGCCCTTGAGGTCGTTGCGCTTGGCCAGCAGGCGCACCTGCTCGGCCGGCACGTGGCCTTCGACGAACTTGCCGTCGATCACCCCGGTGTGGCACGACGCAAGGCGTGGCGCCACGCCGAGGCGTTGCTTGACGGCGCTCATGTTTGGCTCGACGTGGTCGTTGACGGTAAAACCGTTGTCACGCAGGTGGCTGATCCAGGCCTTGCAGCAGCCGCAGTTGGGGTCGCGGTAGACGTCGATGGTCTCGGCGGCCTGGGCCAGGCCGGTGACGGCCAGCAGGCTCAGGGTCAGCAGGTGTTTGCGCAGCATGGTGAAGCACTCCTTTAAAAACGCAGGCGGATACCGGCGACCAGGCGGGTCTGGCCCAGATCTTCGCCGTCTTCTCGGGCCTGGTTGGCACGCGAGCCGTGCAGGCGGTTGAAACTGAGCCCGACGTAGGGGGCGAAGCCGCGCGTGATCTCGTAGCGCAGGCGCAGGCCCACCTCGCTGTCGGCCAGCCCCGCACCTTGTTCGCGCCCGGCGTCGTTGCGCCCGTAGAGGTTGGCCTCCAGGGTCGGCTCCAGTATCCAGCGGTTGGTCAGCAGCATAGCGTAAGCGGCTTCCAGGCGCAGCGCGGTCTGTTGCCGCTCGCCTGCATAGGCGGTGGCTTGCAGCTCCAGGCCGTACAACGGTGTGCCCTGGATGCCGAAGGCGGCCCAGGTTTGGCCACTGGCAGGCTTGAAGTCCTGGCGTACACCGGCCACCAGTTCCCACCACGGGCTCACGGCATGGCCCCACAGCGCCTGCAGCTCGGCCTTGTGGGTCTTGCCCTGTTCGCGTTCGCCTTCGGTGCGCAGCCACAAGCGGTCGATATCGCCGCCGACCCAGGCGGTGGCGTTCCAGTTCAGGGCACTGCTGCTCTCGAAGTTCTGGTATTCGAGCTTGTCCACGATCACTGCCCAGTTCAGCGCCCGGTCATGCGCCTGGTGCCCTGGCAATGGCGGGAAGGCGGCGCGGCGGTCGGCGTCGGTGATGACAGGCAGGGGCGTGCGAGGCTGGCTGAGGGAAGGCTGGTCATGGCCCATGCTTTCATGGTCCATAGGCATGGCCTGATGGCCCATCTGGCCGTGGTTCGTGTGTTCGGAACCCGCGGCCATCGCCCGTTCACTGGCCAGCAAGGTCAGCAGCGCCACGCCTGCCACGATGCTGCGGTTGCGGGTGTCATTCATCGACGCGTACCTCGCGGAGCATGCCGGTCTCCATGTGGTAGAGCAAGTGGCAGTGGTAGGCCCAGCGGCCCAGCGCGTCGGCAGTCACCCGGTAGGAGCGTCGGCTGCCGGGCGGGATATCGACGGTGTGCTTGCGCACCAGGAACTGGCCATGCTCGTCTTCCAGGTCGCTCCACATGCCATGCAGGTGGATGGGGTGGGTCATCATGGTGTCGTTGACCAGGGTGATGCGCACGCGCTCACCGTAGGTCAGCCGCAGCGGTTCGGCGTCGCTGAACTTGATGCCGTCGAACGACCAGGCGAAGCGCTCCATATGGCCGGTCAGGTGCAGCTCAATGTCACGCGATGGCGGGCGGCCATCCGGGTCGGGGTAGGGGCTGCGCAGGTCGGCGTAGGTCAGCACGCGGCGACCATTGTCACGCAGGCCTATGCCAGGATCGGCCAGGTTTGGACGCGGTGCCATGGTCTGCATGTCCACCAGCGGGTTGCCGGTTTCACTGACCGGGTGTTGCTGCATTGCTGACATGGCGGCGTGGCCCATGCCGGCCATGCTGCCGTGGTTCATGCCCGCCATCGCATCCATACCGCCGTGGCCCATGTCCTCCATGCTCAGCACTGGGCGTGGGTCGGGGGCAGGCACCGGTGCCTGCAGCCCGGCCGCACGGGCCAGGGTGCCGCGGGCGAAGCCGGTGCGGTCCATGCTCTGGGCGAACAGGGTGTAGGCGGGTTGGTCACCCACGGTCACCAGCACGTCGTAGGTCTCTGCCACGGCAATGCGCAGTTCATCCACGCTCACAGGGGTTACCGGCAAGCCGTCGGCGGCGATCACCGTCAGCTTCAGCCCGGGGATGCGGAAGTCGAAGTAGGTCATGGCTGAGGCATTGATCAGCCGCAGGCGCACGGTTTCGCCTGGCTGGAACAGGCAGGTGAAGTTGCCTTGTGGTGGTTGGCCGTTGAGCAGGTAGGTGTAGGTGGCGGCGCTGATATCGGCGAGGTCGGTTGGGCTCATGCGCATGCGCGCCCAGGCCGTGCGTTCGGCGACGGTGGGGCTCCAGCCGTTTTCGGCCACGTCATCGATGAAGTCGCCAACCGTGCGCTTGTGGAAGTTGTACGCGTCGGACTGCGTCTTCAGCGTCGCCATCAGTTGTTCCGGCGCCTGGTCTGACCAGTCGCTCAATAGCAGCACATGATCGCGCTGGTAGCGGTGCGTTTCGGGCTCGCGTGGCTCGATCACGATTGCCCCGTATACCCCGGCTTGCTCCTGCAGCCCCGAATGGCTGTGGTACCAGTAGGTACCGCTCTGGCGCAGGGTGAACTGGTACAGGTAGTCGCCGCCGGGCTCGATGCCAGCGAAGCTCAGGCCAGGCACGCCGTCCATGTTGGCCGGCAGGATGATGCCGTGCCAGTGGATCGAGGTGTCCTGCGCCAGTCGGTTGCGCACGCGCAACGTCACGGTGTCACCTTCGCGCCAGCGCAGCAGTGGGCCGGGCAGGCTGTTGTTGACGGTCAGTGCGGTACGCGGCCGGCCTGTGATGTTGACCGGGGTCTGGCCAATGAACAGCTCGAAATGCTGGCCGGCCAGATCTCGGCCTTCGGCGGCCTGGGCCAGCGGGCGCCACAGCCCCAGGCCCGCCAGCGTGCTGGCGGCGCTCAGGCCTTTGACAAACGTACGGCGGGAGGGGTTGCGCAACATGGCGTGGCCTCATGCGGAAGAGCCACGATGTTCGCTGCCGCCTGCTGTCAGGTAGCTGAGGTGCACATTACAGTGCTGTCAGCTTGCTGCTTCGTCGATGCGCAGATCGCGCATCAGCAGGCCGTAGTCGAGGGCAACCTGTTCCGGGATCGGCAGATACACCACATGGCCATCGCCCGGTGCGACCTCGATGGCGTGCTGCTGGCGGTTGCACAGGCGGTGCAGGTCGAAGTGGTAGTTACCGCGCGGGGTCATCAGTTCCAGATGGTCGCCCACGGCGAAGCGGTTCTTCACCTTGACCTCAGCCAGGCCGTCGACGCGCACGCCAGTCAGTTCGCCTACGAATTGCTGGCGCTCGGACACCGAGTTGCCGCGCTGGTAGTTCTGGTACTCGTCGTGAACGTGGCGGCGCAGGAAACCTTCGGTGTAACCGCGTTGCGCCAGGGATTCGAGGTTGCCCATCAGGGCGCGGTCGAATGGTCGCCCGGCCACCGCGTCGTCGATCGCCTGGCGATACGACTGTACCGCGCGGGCACAGTAGAAGTGCGATTTGGTGCGGCCCTCGATCTTCAGCGAATGCACGCCCATCAAGGCCAGGCGCTCGACGTGCTGGATGGCGCGCAGGTCCTTGGCGTTCATGATGTAGGTGCCGTGTTCGTCCTCGAACGCCGGCATTTCAGTGCCGGGGCGGTTGCTTTCCTGCAGCAGGAACACTTGGTCGGTGGGTGCACCCAGGCCCAGGGTGGGCTGCACTTGGCGCACGATGTCACCGGTGGCGTTCTCGGTGGCCGGCGTGGCGTCGTACTTCCAGCGGCAGGCATTGGTGCAGGTGCCCTGGTTGGCGTCACGCTTGTTGAGGTAGCCCGACAGCAGGCAACGGCCGGAATAGGCCATGCACAGGGCGCCGTGCACGAACACTTCCAGTTCCATGCCCGGCACCTGCTGGCGGATTTCCTCGATTTCGTCCAGCGACAGCTCCCGCGACAGGATCACCCGGCTCAGGCCAAGTTGCTGCCAGAACTGCACGCTGGCCCAGTTGACGGTGTTGGCCTGCACCGACAGGTGCACCGGCATCTGTGGGAAGTGCTGGCGCACCAGCATGATCAGGCCGGGGTCGGACATGATCAGCGCGTCCGGCGCCATCTCGATCACGGGTGCCAGGTCCTTGAGGAAGGTCTTGAGCTTGGCATTGTGCGGGGCGATGTTGACCACCACGTAGAAGCGCTTGCCCAAGGCGTGCGCCTCCTCGATCCCCAGAGCCAGGTTGGCGTGATCGAACTCGTTGTTGCGCACCCGCAAGCTGTAACGCGGCTGGCCGGCGTAGACCGCATCGGCGCCGTAGGCAAACGCGTAGCGCATGGTCTTGAGGGTGCCGGCGGGGGCCAGCAGTTCGGGCTTGGCAGTAGGGTTCATGTGCGCACCGGGGCAAAAGGCGGGGATGCTAGGGTCGATGGACAAGGTGCGTATTGATTTGCGTCAAGTGAGCACGGCACTTTTGTCCAGGCGCGGTGCACTAATCACTCATAAGCCATTTGAGGAACTGCGATGAACGAAACCGCGCTACAGAACAAGGCCCTGGCAGTACTCTTGGCGTTGGTGACCATTGCCTTCTTCTGGATTCTTCTGCCGTACTACGGCGCAATCTTCTGGGCGGTGATCCTCGGCATCCTGTTCGCCCCGCTGCAGCGTCACTTGCTGATCCGCTGCGGGCGGCGGCGTAACCTTGCCGCGGCCACGTCCACGCTGGTGTGCCTGCTTGTGGCGATCCTGCCGGTGATCATCATCAGCGCCCTGCTGGTGCAAGAGGGCGCCACGCTGTACCAGCGCATCGAAAGCGGGCAGCTGGACATTGCCGGTTACGTCGAGCGCGGCAAGGACATGCTCCCGGCATTCGCCCAGCGTGGGCTGGACAACATGGGCATGGGTAACCTTGACGGGTTGCGTGACAAGATCACCAAGTGGGCAACCCAGGGTAGCCAGGTATTGGCCAGCCGGGCGTTCAGCTTTGGCCAGGGCACATTCGAGTTTCTGATCAGTTTCGGCATCATGATGTACCTGCTGTTCTTTTTCCTGCGTGATGGCCCGGAAGTTGCGCGCCGGGTGCGGATGGCCGTCCCGCTGCCCGAGCACCAGAAGCGTCGTTTGCAGTTGAAGTTCAATCGTGTGGTGAGGGCGACGGTGAAGGGCAACGTACTGGTGGCCATTACCCAAGGTGCGTTGGGAGGTTTTATTTTCTGGGTGCTGGATATCCCGAGTGCGTTGGTGTGGGCGGTGCTGATGGCGTTTCTGTCGCTGCTGCCGGCGGTGGGCGCGGGCATCATCTGGGCGCCGGTGGCGGCGTATTTCCTGCTGACCGGGGCGATCCTGCAAGGGGTGGTGCTTACCGCGTTCGGGGTGCTGGTGATCGGCCTGGTGGATAATGTGTTGCGGCCAATCCTGGTGGGCAAGGATACGCGCATGCCGGACTACCTGATCCTGGTGTCGACGCTTGGCGGGCTGGCGGTGTTCGGCCTCAACGGCTTTGTGATCGGCCCATTGATCGCGGCGCTGTTCGTTTCCAGCTGGGCGATCTTTGCCGCGACCAAACCGCGGGTGCAATTGCCACAATAGCGTTCTAGCTCAGGTTTGTCGGCCGTAGGAGCGGGTTCATCCGCGAAAAGGGCCGGGCCTGCTGGCCAATTACCACCCGCCATTCACCGTTGCCGCCGCTACCGTATTCGGGGGTAAACCCGCTCCTACGCCGGATCGGGGGTAGACACAGGTCGGTGGTTGGGCACAGGCCGTGGTGTAGGAGCGGGTTCACCCGCGAAAGGGCCGGGTCTGCTGGCCAATTTCCACCAGGCGTTCACCGTTGCCGCCGCTACCGTATTCGCGGGTAAACCCGCTCCTACGCGGGATCGGGGGTGGACACAGGTCGGTGGTTGGGCACAGTCCGTGGTGTAGGAGCGGGTTCACCCGCGAAAGGGCCGGACCTGCTGGCCAATTTCCACCCGCCGTTCACCGTTGCTGCCGCCACCGTATTCGCGGGTAAACCCGCTCCTACGCCGGATCGGGGGTAGACACAGGTCGGTGGTTGGGCACAGGCCGCGTGTAGGAGCGGGTTCACCCGCGAAAGGGCCGGGCCTGCTGGCCAATTACCACCCGCCGTTCACCGTTGCCGCCGCTACCGTATTCGCGGGTAAACCCGTTCCTACGCCGGATCGGGGGTGGACACGGGTCGGTGGTTGGGCACAGGCCGCGTGTAGGAGCGGGTTTACCCGCGAAAGGGCCGGGCCTGCTGGCCAATTTCCGCCCGCCGTTCACCGTTGCCGCCGCTACCGTATTCGCGGGTAAACCCGTTCCTACGCCGGATCGGGGGTGGACACAGGTCGGTGGTTGGGCACAGGCCGTGGTGTAGGAGCGGGTTCACCCGCGAAAGGGCCGGGCCTGCTGGCCAATTTCCACCCGCCGTTCACCGTTGCTGCCGCCACCGTATTCGCGGGTAAACCCGCTCCTACACAGATTGGTGGCGGACACACATACAGCGAAACCGCAGGGGTCAGAAGGCTTGCGGCATCTCGCCCTTGGCCAGGCGCCGGTTGATGTCGGCAATCACTTCGGGCAGGTCGTTGATGGTGTCGATCAGGTAGTGCGGGCGGGAGCCGGCAAACAGTGCATGGATGCGCTGGCGCTCGCTTTCCAGTTTCTCGGCACTCAACGCCCGGAAGCCTTCCCAGGTCAGGCCCAGAGCATTGCCCGAGCAGACCAGCGCCACGGTCCACATGCCGGCACGGCGGCCTTCAAGAATGCCAGGCACGGTGTCGTCCACCTTCACGCAGGCCGCTACATCGTCAATCCCCAGCGCAATCACGTTGGCCAAGGCCTGGGCCGGCCATGGGCGGCCGTTCGGGGTTTCATCGGTGGCCACTACATGGTCGGCTACGTAGCCGTTCTGCGCAGCCAGTTCCACCACCTTGTCCATCACCACTTTCGGGTAGCCCGAGCACGAGCCGATCTTCAGGCCGTCCTGGCGTAGACCGGTGAGGGTGTCCAGCGCACCGGGGATCAGTGCCGAGTGCACGGCGATCTTCTCGATCTGCAGCGGCATGAAGCGGTTGTAGATGGCGGTGACGTCATCATCGGTCGGGGTACGGCCGAACACCTTGCGGTAGCGCTCGGCAATTTCCGGTACGTCGCACAGGGTACGGATATGGTCCCATTTGCCCATGCCCATCGGGCCTCGGGCTTCCTCGATCGAAACCTGCACGTCGAACTCGGCAAAGGCCTCGACAAAGATCTGGGTGGGAGCGAATGAGCCGAAATCGACCACGGTGCCAGCCCAGTCGAGGATGGCGGCTTGCAATTGGGTGGGGTTGTTGTAGTCCATGTGCGCAAATTCCTGAGTTCGGGTGGGCAAAGCGTCAGATGTCCAGCACTTCCATTTCCCGCAGCACGTCGGCCACGGCATTCACGGCGGCCTGCATGCCGTCCGCCCCGACCACACCGATACAGCCGACGCGGAAGGTTTCGACCTGGGTCAACTTGCCCGGGTAGAGAATGAAACCCTTGGCCTTGACCCGCTCGTAGAAGTCCTTGAACTGGTAGCGGGCATCGGTGGGGGCGTGGAAGGTGACGATGATCGGCGCCTGGATCTCGGCAGGCAGGAAACTGCGCAGGCCGATGGCTGCCATGCCATCGAGCAGCGTCTTGCAGTTGTCTGCGTAGCGCTGGTGGCGGGCCGGAAGGCCACCTTCCTCGTTGTATTGCTGCAGTGCTTCGTGCAGTGCAGCGACCACGTGGGTAGGCGGGGTGAAGCGCCATTGCCCGGTCTTGGCCATGTAGGCGTGCTGGTCGTGCAGGTCCATGGCCAGCGAGTGGGCATTGCCTTCGGCGGCCGCCAGGGCGTTTTTTTCGGCGAAGACGAAGCCCATGCCGGGTACGCCTTCCAGGCACTTTCCGGAGGCCGCGATCAGTGCTTCGAAGGGGATTTCGCGGGCATCGATCGGCAGTGCACCGAACGAGCTCATGGCATCGATGATCAGGCGCTTGCCATGGCGTTTGATCACCTGGGCGATCTCGGGCAGCGGGTTGAGGATGCCGGTGCTGGTTTCGCAGTGGATCAGCGCCACATGGGTGATGGCCGGGTCTTCGGCCAGCAGCCGGTTGACGTCGGCGGCGGTGGTCGGCTGGTCTTCGGCCGTTTCGAAGGTGCTGTAGGTGCGACCCAGCACTTTGCAGATCTTCGCCAGGCGCTGGCCGTACGCGCCGTTGATCAGTACCAGAACCTTGCCATCGCGTGGCACCAAGGTGCCGATGGCCGCTTCCACGGCGAAGGTACCGCTGCCTTGCAGGGGCACGCAGTGGTGGCTGCTGGCGCCGTCGATGATGGCCAGCAGTTGTTCGCAGACGCTGGCAGTCAATTGGTTGAAGTCACGGTCCCAGGAGCCCCAGTCCACCAGCATGGCTTGGCGGGTGCGGATTGATGTGGTCAGGGGACCTGGGGTCAGCAGAATCGGGGCGTTGCTCATTCCGTTATTCCTCACAAGCGGTGGGCTGAAACTACGGGGCCTAGGTTGCAATTCACGCTGCCATCAATCAAATTGTTTGTTGTTATCCCAGCTATAAGTCAGGCCGATGAATATGAACCTGTTCCAGCTACGCGCCTTCGACGCCGTGGCCCGTGAGGGCAGCTTTACCCGTGCTGCCGAGCGCCTGTTCATCAGCCAGCCGGCGGTGACCGGGCACGTCAAGGCCCTGGAGGAGCACTACCAGATCACCTTGTTGCGGCGTACTGCACGGCGCGTGGAGCTGACCGAGGAGGGCACGCGCCTGGCGGCCATCACCCGCGCCATGTTCGGCCTGGCCGAAGAAGCGCAGGCCATGCTCGAGGCCAGCCGCCAGTTGCTGACCGGGCGCCTGGAGGTAGCTGCCGACGGCCCGCACCGGGTCATGCCGATGCTGGCGCTGCTGCGTGAACGGTACCCAGGCGTCACCGTCAACTTGCGCCTGGGCAATGCTCAGGAGACCTTGGCTGCGCTGCTCGGCGAGCATGCCGACGTGGCGGTGCTGACCGAAATAGAGCCGCGCAAGGGGCTGCATCTGCAAAATCTCTGTGAGTCGCGCCTGTGTGCGCTGTTACCGGTGGGGCACACCTGGGCCAGCGAGCGGGAGGACTTGCCGTTGGCCGAGCTGCACCAGCAGATCATGGTGCTGCGCGAACCCAGCTCCACCACCCGGCGCACCTTCGACAAGGCCTGCATCAAGGCGGGCGTGCATCCGCGTGTATTGCTGGAGCTGGACAGCCGGGAGGCGGTAACCGAGGCAGTGGCCTCGCAGCTGGGGATTGGCGTTGTTTCTTCCACTGAAGTGGCCAATGATCCCCGTGTGGTGGCACGCCCATTGGCCGGCGAGGGCCTTGTCAACCAACACGTAATCGGCTGCCTGGAGCGTCGTCGCGAACTGCGCCTGATTCAGGCATTCCTGGGCCTGGCAGCGGGGCTATGATGGCTGTTTGCTGCGGGGCACCCTAGGCTCTGTATGAAAAGCCTTGATACTCGGTGATGCTGCGTTGAAAACAGCCTCGGAATGCTCATTTACAACCCGTAAACTCCGCTTCCTCGGCTGTTTTCGCCTTGCCTGACCTTCGTCTCAAGGCTTTTCATACAGACCCTAATATGGCCGGCAATCAGCCGACAGGACCGTCGATGAGCGACAAAGACACCATTTCCATGCAGCTGGTGCGCGAAGCGCTGTTGCAGACCTGCCCTGCCGGTGAGCCTGACAGTGGCTTGCTGGCCAGGGCGGGCATCGCCGTTGAACAACTGCACCTGCCAGAGGCAAGGGTCAGTGCCGAGTCCTATGCCCGCCTCTGGCGCTTGCTGGCCCGGCGCTGCAACGACGAATTCTTCGCGATGGACCCGCGCGGTCTGTGCAGTGGCAGCCTGGCGTTCATGTGCCGTGCCAGCATGGGCCAACCGACCCTGGGCGCAGGCCTGGAAACCTCGTTAGCATTTCTGTCGCTGATGCTTCAAGACATGCAGCCCAGCCTGGTGCGCCAGCAAGGCCTGGCCGAAATTGTCATCAATGAGCCGCGTGACGAACCGCGCCGCGCGTTCACCTATTTCACCTTCTGGATGATCGTGCATGGGGTGACCTGCTGGCTGGCCGGGCGGCGCATCCCGATTCTGAGCATTGATTTGCGTTGTGCCGAACCACCCTTTTGCGACGACTACCGGGTCATGTTTTCGGAGAACCTGCATTTTGAGCGTCCACGCACACGCATGATCATTGCTTCGCAATACCTCGACTTGCCCCTGCGGCGCAGCGAGGAGGAGCTGCAGCGTTTTCTGGCCGAAGCGCCGGGCAATATCCTGGTCAAGTACCGTGACCCGGCCAGCCTCGGGCGGCGTATCCGCACCGACCTGTTGCGCCTGGCCCCTGAGCAATGGCCCGATGCTGACCGCCTGGCCCGGCAGCTGTGCCTGTCGCCATCGACCCTGCGGCGGCGTCTGGCAGAAGAGGGGCAGAACTACCAGGGCTTGAAGGACAGCGTACGACGGGAGCTGGCGATCGCCTGGCTCAGCCAGGAAGACGTGGCCATGGGCGAGCTTGCCGAGCGTTTGGGGTTCGCCGACAGCAGCTCGTTCTATAAGGCATTTCGCAAGTGGTTCGGCTGCAACCCGGGGCATTATCGGGCATTGATCCAGGCGCGAGGGGCAGGGCACTGAAGGGCGAACGCTTCCTGCCGTAGCGCATTACCGCGCGGGCCCAGAAGGCTTACCGAGCAGGCGCCGATCGAACCCGTTCCCTCTGCATCCTGGTCCGGCATTTGAACAACATGGTTGGCTTCGTCAAATAGCTGTGGAACCCACCATGATTATCAATGCGACTGACCATGACCCATTCATCGGTGCCCGATTACCTGAGTGGCTCAAACGCGCGTCAAGGGGCCAGATCAACACCCTGCGCACCAGCCTGAACGCGCACCACGCCAGCCAAGCACGCTTGAGTGGCCTGACACTTGAGTTACTGCCGCTCCAGCAGTTTGCCGAGAAGCACCTGGCGGCGTTGCTGGATGCACCGTTGCCGGACGGGCAGGTATTTGCCCAGCTCGAGTGGCTGCGGGTGGCGCCACGCTTCGGCACACTGCCAGGTACCTTGCAACAGACATACGGGTACAGCCAGACGCGTGAGAACGGGTTACTGCGGCTGATGCGCAACTTTGCTGCGAATACCCGCTACTACGAGGGCACGGGGCTGGTTTTGCCAGGCAGCGATAAACCATTGAATGCATCGCTGGAAGCATTGATTACGGCCTGTCGCAATCTGG
The DNA here is from genome assembly GCF_058795575.1 of Pseudomonas sp. GW823-FHT05G12. Lineage (NCBI taxonomy): Bacteria > Pseudomonadati > Pseudomonadota > Gammaproteobacteria > Pseudomonadales > Pseudomonadaceae > Pseudomonas > Pseudomonas sp. GW823-FHT05G12. The sequence goes on along the minus strand of NZ_CM179501.1, from coordinate 4,074,210 downwards.
ACGTTGGTCAGCGTTATCAGGACGCGTTGCAAAGGATCTTCCCGCCAGCTACCCAGGCGGTGCTGGCTGAAGACAAACGTTCGGGGTTGAAGCTGGCGACCGAGCTTGCGGCATTGCAGGGAAACATAAGCGTCGATGTGCAGCTCGCCTTGCGTGAGGTGGTGGACCCCGCTCAGGAGGGGCGACAACAAGGGCTCGAAGGCAAACCCATGCTGTTGAGGGCAATAGGGAAACCTGTGGTCGATGGCTTGCTGTTCCACCTGCATGACAAGGCGGGAAATGAACGGGGCATCGTACTTTACCTGCCTGGTGATCCCCGGCAGGCATTGCGGTTCTTCGACAATGCCGCCTCCATGAACAGTACCGTGGCGATGTTGTTGCAAGATCCCGGTTACTGGCAGTACTTCACACAGCTCATCAGCCTTGAGCACCGTGCAGGTTTTGTCAGTACCCTCGGCAAGCGCCTGAAAGACAAGCTGCCGGACCTGGAGCTTGAGGGTGAAACACCTGGAGGAGGGGTTTTCACGCAACTGGCGACTCGGCAAGTGCAACGGGTCAAGGAAGATGCCCGGTTGCTGCTGGTACCAACCGCTGACGCTGATAGCCGGGCGATTAGCGCCAGACACGCTGAGTGGAAGGCGGCAGGTCTGGACCTGGTAAACCTCGCCGGCCTTTTCATCCCGGCTGTGGGGGGCGTGCTGCTGGGGCAGGTGGTTGCCCAGACGTGCGCCGAAGTGTTCGAAGGGATGAGGGATTGGTCGAAGGGGCACCAACACGAAGCGCTGCAGCATCTGCTGGGGGTCGCCGAAACCTTGGCGGCTACCGCGGCGACGGTGGCGGGTGTCAGTTTTGTGCGCAGTGCGTTTGTCGCGGGCCTGGAGCCGGTAAGCGTTGGGAATGGGCGCGGTCGGCTGTGGCAATTCAACGCCAGGAATTATCGATCATTGCCGGGCCCTGTCGATCTGCTCGAGGAGGAGCGCGGTGGCGAGGCGGGCTGCCGCTGGGTCCGTATCGATGGACGTTCCCTCGAAGTGCACCAGCCCGTCGCCGATGGCCCCTATCGCCTGCGCCATGCAGCGAGTGAGGGGGGCTACGGGCCGGTCGTGTTGCACAACGGTGAGCGTGGCTGGCAGCTGATGCGTGAGCAACCCTTAAGCTGGCAGGCGCCTGCCCGCATGCTGGATGCATTATGGCCACAGCTTTCCCCTGTCGACGCGCATCAGGCCGAGCAGATAATGCGGGTGGCAGGTATCGATGCAGACTTGTTGCGCGGCGTTCTCGTGGAGAATCGCCCGGCGCCGGTGAGCCTTGGCCAAACGTTGCGCGCCTTCCAGGCGCATGCACGCATTCAAAGGTTTTTCCAGCGTGTTCGGCTGAAGGCGTTGATGCCATCGGACAGGGAGCTGCTGGCCTGGTGTGAAGCAAGGCCAGGCGTGGGCGCCGGACTGGAGCAGATGCAGGTGCATGAGGCCGGGTTGCGGCCGCAATTGTTTGCTCACCTGACAGAACAGTCACTGGCAGCAGACCCGCTCAGCATGTTGGTAAAACGCGACTTCCCGGGTTTGCCTTCGGCCTACATAAATGAAGTAACCGGCCAGGCGCATGAGCTTGAGCACCAAATGGCGCGGGTCGAGCGGCGGCTGCCATTGCCGTGCGCGAAGAACGCCCGTTCGCTCTTGCGTCTGGCTCGCCTGAGCCGGGGGCTGGCGGGGTTGTATCTGAGCACGGCGTACAGTGATGTCACCGGCGAGTTGGCCCTTGCGTTGCTGGATAGCTTCGAACTCGAGCAACTTGACCTCGACTTGCGCGACCGCGGGCTGGATGGGCGGTCTATCAGGCGCCTCGGTAGCGGCGGGCGAACCGAGGCAAGAAGAATAGTGGTCCGGCATGAAGGCAGGTTTCTGATCTACAACGGGTCAGGTGTGCCACACGTGCTTATCGCTGACGAGCCGGGATGTATCTTCGAGGCGCTTTTTGCCGCACTGACATCAGAGCAGCGGGCAGCGATGCAACTGGTGGGCAGTGCGGCGGCGAGCCAACTGCGTGAGAAGCTTCTGGCGCGGTTACCCGCTACCCATTGGGATATCGCGCGCATGCTCGGCTGGCCAGAGGAGCAGGCCTGGCTCAATCCAGGGCGTCGCATGGACGATGGGCGCGTGGGATACCCGCTCAGTGGTCGCCCTGGCGCTGCTCCCAGGGATGAGCGAGCGATCATTCGCGATCAGCTACGATCGCTTTATCCTGGCCTGGACGAGGCCGCGCTCGATGTGGAGCTGGCGCGTGTGCAACAAGGCCCGCAGCCAGTCTTCGAGCGCCTGGTAGAACTGCAGGAAGCCCATGACCACTTGGTGCTGTACCTGAATCGCTGGGTCGGTGCCGAGTTGCAGGAGGGTCGACGCGCCGCCCGCAGGTTGACGGCCGATAGCATCCTGCGAGCCTGGCGACTGCAGGGCGAGCCTGTTTCGGCCGGCGAGGGGCAAACACAAGGGCAGCGCTTGTCGATGAGCGGTTTGAGTTTGCGCACACTGCCGGCACTGCCGCCGAACATCGATTTCCATCGCATTACCCTGCTGAGCGTGAACGACACCCGGATTACTGACATACCGGTCGACTTCCTTCGCCCCTTCACTGCCCTGACGCACCTGAACCTCAACAACAACGCGTTGATGCGTCTACAAACAGGCATTGCCCATTTACCGAATCTTCAATCGCTTCGGTTGGCGCATAACGAGATACGCCTCGATGCCCAGGCGATCGGCGTTTTGCATGGTTTGTCCAACCTTGCGCATCTTGATCTCAGCCATAACCGGCTGGAAGCGCTGGACATGAGCTTTCATCAACTTTCTCGGCTGACTAGCCTGAACCTGCGTCATTGTCGCCTGGGCAGTTGGCCGCGTCGCCTGGAGCTCTGTGGTCTACTCGAGTGTGCTGACCTGCGCAACAATCAACTCCGCGAAGTGCCCACCGAGATCCAGCTGATGCCTTATGCATTTCGACGCGCCATTCTGATAGAAAACAACCCCTTGTCGGTCATGCAGCAAAGAGGGTTGTATGCACTCGATGTGATCGAAGAGCACCGGCACTCACCTGAGCAGTTGGGTTCAGTTGACCTGGTCAGGGCCCGTACGCGTTGGGTAGGCCATACGGATGCGACGGTTCAGGCCGAGCGGGAGGGCGTGTGGCTGCGGTTGCTGGAGCAAGCGGGTAGCAGCAGGTTGTTCAGGTTGTTGGCTCGCCTGGAGATGACAGCGGACTACAGCGAAGCGGGTGAAGGGCGGGATGCGCTGGTTGACGGCGTATGGACACTGCTGGCTACGCTGGACGGCGACCCGGTGCTGTGCCGGCGGATCTTTGAGCAGGCCGGCCGGCCACTGTCATGTTCGGACGCCGTTGCCAGTCACTTCAGTGCACTGCAAGTATCGGTGAGGCAGGCGCAGGCAGAAGCCGCCGCAGCCAACCCTGAAAGCAGGGGAGAGTTGCTCGAACTGGGCAGGCAACTGTTCCGGCTGGATCAACTGGAAGGGATTGCCTACCAGGATGGCCGGCAGCGTCTGGCTGCCAGTGAACATGTTGACCAGTTGGCATTGGGGCTGGCTTACAGGGTGCAACTTCGTAGCCGTTTGCGGTTGCCCAACCAGCCGTATGCCATGCGCTATCCCGAGTCTGTCGCGCTGACACAGGCCCAGGTAGAGGATGCGTTCCTGCGGGTTACGCGCGCGCAGACCATCGAGGGCCTGACCGATAGCCTGAGCCAGCGCGCGTTCTGGCGCCGTTACCTGCGCCAGCAACATGACCAAATGTTCGATGCCCTCAGTGCGGATTACACTCGGCGCACGCTTGAGCTGCAGGCTCAACGTCCTGTCTTGGCGCCCGCGGCCTTCGAGCAGCAACTACGCCGGCTGCAGGAACAGCAGGTCCTCGATATCGAGCGCCTGGTCGCAGGGCTCACCCAGTCCTACCTGCGTGCAGCCGAGCGCGCAGAGGGGTGATTAGCGGCGGCCAAACCAGTCATCCAGATTGACAGCTTTGGCCATTGCCGCCGCGCATGAGCGGCGCGAACATCGTCGGACCGATGCTTCAACTCCAAAAACAAGAAACCAGGAGTCCGATGATGCGCGATTACGCCGAGGCCGCTCGTACGTTCGACCATGACCAGGCCGTTGTGACGGCATTGCACGGCAACCTTGAAGCCCTTAATGCCTGTGTCGAATGCTGTGACCGGCATGCCGGTGACGGCAGGCTGGCACTGATTCATGAGGACCGCGATGGTAACAGCGCGCGCTATAGCTTCGATCAGCTTCAGGTGCAGGCTGCCCGGTTCGCCAATGTGTTAAAGGCGCAGGGGGTAGGCGCCGGAGACCGGGTTGCCGGCTTGATGCCGCGTACCCCTGAACTGCTGGTGACCATCCTCGCTACCTGGCGCCTCGGGGCGGTTTACCAGCCCTTGTTCACCGCGTTCGGCCCCAAGGCCATCGAGCACCGGCTTGAGCAATCCCATGCCCGAGTGGTGGTCACCGATAGCCACAACCGCGCCAAGCTGGACGACGTGCATGCCTGCCCGACCATCATCACTGTCAAGGCCCGCAGTGGTGAGCTGGACTTCCAGCAATGCCTGGAACGCGCAGCGGACGTATGTGAGCCGGTGATGCGCTCAGGCAACGATCCATTCCTGCTGATGTTCACTTCCGGAACCACTGGCCCGGCAAAACCCCTGGAAGTGCCACTGCGTGCGATCGTCGCGTTTCAGGGCTACATGCGTGATGCCATCGAGCTGCTGCCCGAGGACAACTTCTGGAACCTGGCCGACCCGGGTTGGGCTTACGGCTTGTATTACGCCGTTACCGGTCCGTTGTCGCTGGGGCACGCCACCACGTTCTACGATGGCCCGTTCAGTGTCGAGAGCTGCGCCCGGGTGATCGACAAGCTGGGTATCACCAACCTGGCCGGTTCGCCGACCGCGTATCGCTTGCTGATTGCGGCGGGCAAAGATTTCTCGGCACCGATCAAGGGCCGCCTGCGGGTGGTCAGCAGTGCCGGCGAACCGCTTAACCCCGAGGTGATCCGCTGGTTCGCCGACGAGCTGGGCGTGACCATTCACGATCACTACGGCCAGACCGAACTGGGCATGGTGCTGTGCAACCACCATGGCCTGCAGCATCCGGTGCACCTGGGTTCTGCCGGCTATGCCATCCCCGGCCACCGCATCGTGGTGGTGGACGAGCAGGGCAACGAACTGCCAGCCGGCCAGCCAGGCATCCTCGCCGTTGACCGTGAGCAGTCGCCTCTGTGCTGGTTCGGCGGTTACCACGGCCTGCCGACCAAAGCCTTCGTCGGCAAGTACTACCTCAGCGGCGACACTGTCGAGCTGAACCCGGATGGCAGCATCAGCTTCGTTGGCCGTAGCGACGACGTGATCACCACCTCCGGTTACCGGGTGGGGCCGTTCGATGTGGAAAGCGCGTTGATCGAGCACCCGGCGGTGATCGAGGCAGCGGTGATCGGCAAGCCCGACCCGGAGCGTACCGAGCTGATCAAGGCGTTCGTGGTATTGGCCAGCGGCTACGCCGGCAGCGTCGAGCTGGAAGAAACCTTGCGCCAGCATGTGCGCCAGCGCCTCTACGCGCATGCCTACCCCAGGGAAATCGAATTCGTCAGCGAGCTGCCCAAGACCCCGAGCGGCAAGCTGCAACGCTTCATCCTGCGCAACCAGGAAGTCGCCAAACAACAAGCGCAACAGGCCACCCCTGCCAGCGTCTGAAAGGAAAGTACTCATGCACATAGCCAATAAACATTTCATCGTCAGCGGCGCCGCTTCCGGGCTGGGTGCTGCGACTGCACAGATGCTGGTCGAGGCTGGCGCCAAGGTCATGCTGGTCGACCTCAATGCCCAGGCTGTCGAAGCCAAGGCCCGCGAACTGGGCGACAATGCCCGTTTCACCGTGGCTGATATCAGTGACGAGCAGGCGGCCCAGTCGGCTGTCGATGCAGCTGTCAGCGCCTTTGGCAGCTTGCATGGGTTGGTCAATTGTGCCGGCATCGTCGGTGCCGAGAAGGTGCTGGGCAAGCAGGGCCCGCATGGCCTGGCCAGCTTCGCCAAGGTCATCAACGTCAACCTGATCGGCAGCTTCAACCTGTTGCGTCTGGCTGCGGCGGCCATGGCCGAAGGGGCTGCCGATGAGAGCGGCGAGCGTGGGGTCATCATCAACACGGCCTCCATTGCCGCCTATGACGGCCAGATTGGCCAGGCCGCCTACGCTGCCTCCAAGGGGGCCATTGCCAGCCTGACCTTGCCGGCCGCGCGCGAACTGGCACGCTTCGGCATCCGCGTGATGACCATCGCTCCGGGTATCTTTGAAACCCCTATGATGGCCGGCATGAGCGAAGAGGTACGTGCTTCGCTGGCTGCCGGCGTACCGTTCCCGCCCCGCTTGGGCCGCCCGCAGGAATACGCCGCGCTGGCCCGCCATATCATCGAGAACAGCATGCTCAACGGTGAGGTCATCCGCCTCGACGGTGCGCTGCGCATGGCTGCCAAGTAAGGAGAGCGAACATGACCCTCGCCAATGACCCCATCGTTATCGTCAGCGCCGTGCGCACGCCCATGGGCGGGTTGCAGGGCGACCTCAAGAGCCTGACTGCGCCGCAACTGGGCAGCGCCGCCATTCGTGCTGCCGTGGAACGTGCCGGCATCGATGCCGCCGGTGTCGAGCAGGTACTGTTCGGCTGCGTGCTGCCGGCCGGCCAGGGCCAGGCGCCGGCACGCCAGGCCGCGCTGGGCGCCGGGCTGGACAAGCACACCACCTGCACCACCCTGAACAAGATGTGCGGCTCGGGTATGCAAGCCGCGATCATGGCCCATGACCTGCTGCTGGCCGGCACCGCAGACGTGGTAGTGGCGGGTGGCATGGAAAGCATGACCAACGCGCCGTACCTGCTGGACAAAGCCCGTGGCGGATACCGCATGGGCCACGGCAAGATCATCGACCACATGTTCATGGACGGCCTCGAAGACGCCTACGACAAAGGCCGTCTGATGGGTACCTTTGCCGAGGACTGTGCCCAGGCCAATGCCTTCAGCCGCGAAGCCCAGGACCAGTTCGCCATCGCCTCGCTGACCCGAGCGCAGGAAGCCATCAGCAGCGGCCGTTTTGCCGCCGAGATCGTGCCGGTGGAAGTCACCGAGGGCAAGGAAAAGCGCGTCATCAAGGATGACGAGCAGCCGCCCAAGGCGCGTCTGGACAAGATTGCGCAGCTCAAACCGGCGTTTCGTGAAGGCGGCACCGTGACGGCGGCCAACGCCAGTTCGATTTCCGACGGCGCTGCGGCGCTGGTACTGATGCGCCGCTCCGAGGCCGACAAACGTGGCCTCAAGCCATTGGCCGTCATCCACGGCCACGCCGCCTTTGCCGACACCCCGGCGCTGTTCCCGACCGCCCCGATCGGCGCTATCGACAAACTGATGAAACGCACCGGCTGGAACCTGGCCGAAGTTGACCTGTTCGAGATCAACGAGGCCTTCGCCGTGGTCACCCTGGCGGCCATGAAACACCTCGATCTGCCACACGACAAGGTCAATATCCACGGCGGCGCTTGCGCCCTCGGCCACCCGATCGGCGCTTCTGGCGCACGTATTCTGGTCACCCTGTTGTCGGCCTTGCGCCAGAACAATCTGCGTCGAGGTGTGGCGGCCATCTGCATCGGCGGTGGCGAGGCCACGGCCATGGCTGTTGAATGCCTGTACTGAGGTGAACCATGCTGGTAAATGACGAGCAACAACAGATCGCCGACGCGGTACGTGCCTTCGCCCAGGAGCGCCTGAGACCGTTTGCCGAGCAATGGGACAAGGAACATCGCTTCCCGAAAGAGGCCATCGACGAGATGGCCGAACTGGGCCTGTTCGGCATGCTGGTGCCGGAGCAGTGGGGCGGTAGCGACACCGGTTATGTGGCCTATGCCATGGCCTTGGAGGAAATCGCTGCGGGCGATGGCGCCTGCTCGACCATCATGAGCGTGCACAACTCGGTGGGTTGCGTGCCGATCCTGCGCTTCGGCAACGAGCAGCAGAAAGAACAGTTCCTCACCCCGCTGGCGACAGGTGCGATGCTCGGTGCTTTCGCCCTGACCGAGCCGCAGGCTGGCTCCGATGCCAGCAGCCTGAAGACCCGCGCCCGCCTGGAAGGCGACCATTACGTGCTCAATGGCAGCAAGCAGTTCATTACCTCGGGGCAGAACGCCGGCGTCGTGATCGTGTTTGCAGTCACCGACCCGGAGGCCGGCAAGCGTGGCATCAGCGCCTTCATCGTGCCGACCGATTCGCCGGGCTACCAGGTAGCGCGGGTGGAGGACAAACTCGGCCAGCACGCCTCCGACACCTGCCAGATCGTTTTCGACAATGTGCGCGTGCCAGTGGCCAACCGGCTGGGCGCGGAGGGTGAAGGCTACAAGATCGCCCTGGCCAACCTTGAAGGCGGCCGTATCGGCATCGCCTCGCAAGCGGTGGGTATGGCCCGCGCGGCGTTCGAAGTGGCGCGCGACTACGCCAACGAGCGCCAGAGCTTTGGCAAACCGCTGATCGAGCACCAGGCCGTGGCGTTTCGCCTGGCCGACATGGCAACGAAAATTTCCGTTGCCCGGCAGATGGTATTGCACGCCGCTGCCCTTCGTGATGCGGGGCGCCCGGCGCTGGTGGAAGCGTCGATGGCCAAGCTGTTTGCCTCGGAAATGGCCGAAAAGGTCTGTTCGGACGCCTTGCAGACCCTGGGCGGTTATGGCTATCTGAGTGACTTCCCGCTGGAGCGGATCTACCGCGACGTTCGGGTTTGCCAGATCTACGAAGGCACCAGCGACATTCAGCGCATGGTCATTGCGCGCAATCTTTGAAGGAGCAGACTGCATGGCATTCGAAACCATCCTGTTGGACATCCACGGCAAGGTTGGCCTGATCACCCTCAACCGGCCGCAGGCGCTCAATGCGCTGAACGCGCAGATTGTCGGCGAGATCAACCAGGCTCTGGACCAGCTCGAGCGCGACCCGAACATCGGCTGCGTGGTGCTGACAGGCTCGGCCAAAGCCTTTGCTGCTGGCGCCGACATCAAGGAAATGGCCGAGCTGCAATACCCGCAGATCTACGTCGACGACCTGTTCAGCGACGCCGACCGCATCGCCAATCGCCGTAAGCCGATCATTGCTGCAGTGTCTGGATTTGCCTTGGGCGGCGGCTGTGAGCTGGCGATGATGTGCGACTTTATCCTCGCTGCGGACAATGCCAAATTTGGTCAACCGGAAATCAACCTGGGCGTGCTGCCGGGCATGGGCGGTACCCAGCGCCTGACGCGTGCGGTGGGTAAGGCGAAGGCCATGGAGCTTTGCCTGACCGGCCGCCTGATGGGCGCGGAAGAAGCCGAGCGTGCAGGCCTGGTGGCGCGGATCGTGCCGCAGGCAGAGCTGGTGGAAGAGGCGCTGAAGGTGGCGGCGACCATTGCCAGCAAGTCGATTCCGGTGAGCATGATGGTCAAGGAGAGCGTCAACCGGGCATTTGAAGTCACCCTCAGCGAGGGGGTTCGCTTTGAGCGTCGGGTCTTCCATGCGGCTTTCTCCACCGAAGACCAGAAAGAAGGCATGGCCGCATTCATCGCCAAGCGTGAGGCACAGTTCAAGGACCGTTGATCAGACTCGGTTCGTTGCCGTTGCCGTTGCCGTTGCCGTTGCCGTTGCCGTTGCCGTTGCCGTTGCCGTTGCTGTTGCCGTTGCTGTGGCTTTTGCTTCTAAGTGCGCGATAGTTCAGGCGACGCAGATTGCGACTTCAGGAGGCCGAGCGTAGGGCTTGCGGAGGGAGGTGACGGGCATGGATGCCCGTCAAGCGCTGAGGCCCCATGGATGGGGCCTGCAGCGCGTACTCCCGGGAGCAAGCCCGGAGCGAGGGAACCCCGGAGCGTAGCGCAGGGGCCGGATGATGGGAGCGCAGCGTTTTTTGGTTACTTTTTGTCGCGTTTGACAAAAAGTGACCCGCCGTAAGGGCGGAAAGGTGACTATGCGCCACCTGCGTGAATGAATACCTACTCGATGTGAATGCCCACATCCAAGAAGCAAGAAGCAAGAAGCAAGAAGCAAGAAGCAAGAAGCGAACTCGTCTGTTTTGACTCAGCGAACCGTCCATTTGCGATGGCGACGCTGACTCACCTTTTCGCCCTTACGGCGAGTCACTTTTTGTCAAACGCGACAAAAAGTAACCAAAAAACGCTGCGCTCCCATCATCCGGCCCCTGCGCTGCGCTCCGGGGTACCCTCACTCCGGCCTTGCTCCCGGCAGGACCGCGCCGAAGGCCCCATCCTGGGGCCTCAGCGCTTGACGGGCATCCATGCCCGTCACCTGCCTCCGCAAGGCCTGCGTTCGGCCTCCTGAAGTCGCGAAGATCAAGATCAAGATCAAGATCAAGATCAAGATCAACGGCAACGGCAACGGCAACGGCAACGGCAACGGCAACGGCAACAGCAACAGCAACAGCAACAGCAACAGCAACAGCAGGCGGATGGGCACTGCCAGAATCACAGTTTACTACTGGCCCTTCAGCTGAGCTGGGGTGCCGACCGGCGGATTGTGAGCAGTGGAAGCAAATTCGCACCCATTTGCAGTTGCTCCACGCGGCGTGGCGCCTTAGACTGCCGCCCCCTGTAAAAGAGTGCCGGTTGGCGCTTGAAGAATTCCGCTGGCGATGCATAGGCATCGACGGCACATGAATCGCCCAAATGCACATTTTTTCATAGAGAAATCGATGACCAAGGAACAGTTGCTGGCCATGTCGGCCGATGACTACATGAACGCCGACCAGCTTGCCTTCTTTACTGAGCTGCTGCAGGCGATGAAAGTCGAAACCCATGAACGCATCGAACTCAGCCGCACCACCATCGAAGGCCTGGACACTCCGTCAGACCCTGCCGACGTGGCTTCGGTCGAAGAAGAACGTAGCTGGCTGGTAAATGCCATCGACCGCGACCAGCGCCTGCTGCCACAGCTTGAAATGGCCCTGGACCGTATTGCCGACGAAAGCTTCGGCTGGTGCGATGACAGTGGTGAGCCTATCGGCCTGAAGCGCTTGCTGATCAGCCCGACCACCAAGTACTGCATCGAAGCTCAGGAGCGCCACGAGCAGCTCGACCGCCACCAGCGCCAGGTATAAAACCGCGCGTGGTGCCAAGCCCCTCGGAGCTATCCCTGGGGCTTTTTGCGTTTCTCGACGAGACCGTTTTTGTTGCGCCTTACGAAACACTGCTGTACCGCAATGCGCTGTTTCCGCACCACTGTCAGGCGTATCATGGCTTTATCGTTAGGGTGCTAATTAAGTTCCGGAGGGAATGATGAATAGCCGAGTCGATGTGGCTGTGATGATAGGGTCAGGTGTGCCGGCCACCTTGCAGGCGCTGGGCAAGCGTATTTGCTGGGTTGTGCTGGTCAATGGCGAGCGTCGCGGCACCGCCTTCGCCACGCGCGAAGAAGCGCTTGAGTGCCAGGCTGCCTGGCAGCAGCAGCTGAAGAAAGGGCTGGCTGCCTGAAAATGTTTATTGCCTCTCGACGGGTTTCGGTGTTTTCGGGCATATTTGTCCTACAGTAATGCGCACATGGATGCCAGGGCTTGTCTTCTAGCAGGCTCACGCCATTGGTTGCGTTTTCTGGCGAGTGATTTCAGGCATCACGCTTCCCAAGCCGGGAATGAGCCAAACGCCTTCGGTTGAAGGCGATTCTGGCAAACCAGAGTAAAGATTCCTGCGCGCTGCATCGTCAGCGAGCACAGACATTTCGCATATCGCTTTATTACTCTTTTTGCCTATCGATAAGAAATGGCCGTGCCTCCCCGAGCTTGGGTGAGGGCGGGTTGTAACCGGTTGAGGATTACTTCATTGGCAGTCAGCACACTTGATACACATGCGTTGTTCGCCCTGGGCGACTTGCGCGGTAAATTGGCCCAACTGTTTCAGGGCCGCTTCATCTATGTCACCGAACAGAGTCCCGAAGGCCTGTACATGGCCGAAATCGACACCGAGAGTGCACTGGTAGTCGATGACAAGCAGCGCCTTGAACTGAAAGTCGGCGACCACTTTCGTGCTGCCGTATTGCCCAGCCGCGAAGGTGGCAAGCTGGAAATGCGCTTTCGCGACATCAAGTTGAATGTGTATGGCGTGGGTGATTACGCCTTCGTTTCTGTGCCGGAAGGCGAGGGCATCGTATTTCGTGAAGGCCATGGCGTGATGCTGGTATTCGCCGCGCAGCAGCAAGTGCAGGAAGGCCTGGGCAAGTTGCTTAAAGCAGTGACTGGCAAAGTCGCCAAATGGCGCAAGGGTGAACTGACCACCTTCAAGGCCAGTGAATGACCGACAGTCACGACTCACCAGCCTCGCGGGCCGAGTTTCATCGGCAGCACCAGGCAGATGCCGTAGCTGAGGCAGAACGTTTGCTGGCCGGGCGTGAGAAGCTGCAAGGCGCCTGGTTGACTTGGGTGGCGGCTGAGCTCTATCGCCTCAGCCCGCCACCGTATGCCGCCATGGTCCGGCGCGAGTTGCAGCGTCTCAGCCAAGGTTGAGACGGCAAACCTTCAATTGCCACGGTCCCGGCCGCTGCTGACCTCTTCAGGCACCGGCTCTTTCGACATGCGCTTGCGAAATAGCGCCGCCCGCGCCAGCAACAGCGTGGTTATCGGCACGGTGATCGACAGCAGGATCGGAATCAGCCACGCGTGGAGCACAGGGGTGCCCTTGAGCCACGAAAAGTAGATGATCGAGGCCAGTGCAACGCACCAGGCACCAAGGGTCGAGGCCAGCGCTGGCGGGTGCATGCGCTGGAAGTAGTCTTTCAGGCGTACCAGGCCTATAGCACCGACCAGGGCGAACAGGCTGCCGGTGAGCAATAGCGCGGCGGTGACCAGCTCCAGCCAGAACGGCAGTACCAGGGCTTCAGTCATTCGATCACCTCACCGCGCAGCAGAAACTTGGCCAAGGCAAACGAGCCGACGAAACCAAACAGTGCAATCAGCAGGGCACCTTCGAAGTAGGTGTCACTGGCATAACGGATACCCAGCACCAGCATGGTGAGCATGGCCAGGATGTACAGGTAGTCCAGGGCCAGAACACGGTCTTGGGCGGACGGGCCACGGAACAGCCGGATCAGCGCCAGGCCCATGGCCAGGGCGAAGATGAACAGGCTGGCGAGGACGGCATTGGCGAGCAGGCCTGTCATTGGAAAATCTCCATAAGCGGGCGTTCGTAAGTGTCCTTGAAGTGCTGTATGAAGGCCGCTTCATCGTCCAGCTCAAACACATGCAGCAACAGCACACTGCGGTCCAGTGCCAGTTCGGACCAGACTGTGCCAGGCACCACCGTGGTGATCATCGACAGCGCTGCCAGGCCGTGGGGGTCACGCAATGCCAATGGTATGTGAACGAACGCAGAGCGTGGCGGCTGCTTGCCGGCCCGCAGCACACCACGGGCCACCAGCAGGTTGGAGGTGATCACATCGATGCCGACCCGGCAGATGAGGCGGGCGATGGCCAGGGGGCGCCTTACGTGTGCATGCTGCGGGCGCAGGGGCGCCATCAACAGTGGCGCCAGTATGCCAAGTGCAGCGCCCAGCAGCAGGTTGCCGGGGCTGACCGAGAGGTTCAGCAGCAGCCACAGGCCAAACAGCGAGACCGATAACAGTGGAGCGGGGAACAGTCGGTTCATGGCTGCACCTGTACGTCGCGCGAGGTGGGGCCAGGAATCGGCTGGGCGGCCATCACGGCTTTGATATAGGCATCGGGGGCCTGCAGGCTGGCGGCAGTGTCCTGGGTGTAGCGCAGCAACGGCTCGGCCTTGAAGCTGAGGATGAGGCACAAGCCGAGCAGGATGACGATGGGCAGGCATTCATAGCGCCGCAGCACCGGTGACGGGCGCTCTTCGGGCTTCCAGAAACGCTGGATGCCGACGCGGCCGAAGGCGATCAGCGAGGCCATGCCGGACAGGATCAGCAACGCTACCAGGCCCCAGCCGGCGGCACTCAGCGGCTGCTCGGCCGGTACGCCGAGGCCCAGTGGATTGAACAGCGCGCTGATCAGGTTGAGCTTGCCGACAAAGCCCGACAGCGGCGGCATGCCGATGATCAGTAGTGCGCAGGCAATGAAGCTGAGGCCGAGGAAGGCCATGGTCCACGGGATGATCTGGCCGATTACCACCTGCTGTTCATCGTCGAGGTTGATGCCCTTGGGCGGGAGCAGCGATTCCAGTGGCGGCGGCATGGCGTCTTCTTCTTCGTCCAGCGGCGCTTCATTGGCCGAGCGTGAGCGTTCGACCAGTTCGGCGAGCAGGAACAGTGCGCACAGTGCAAGGGTCGAGTTGACCAGGTAGAACAGCGCAGCGCCGGTCAGGGCCGCCTGGGCAAAACCCACCGCACCCAGCAGCGTGCCGGCCGAAACCAGGATACTGAGTGCCGCCATACGCTCCAGGCGCTGAGCTGCCAGGATCGATACCGCTGCCACCGCCAGGGTAACGAGGCCGCCGTAAACCAGCCATTCGCCGCCGAAGTGAGCCGAGGCCCCGGCCTGCCCGGAGAACAGCAGCGTCCACAGGCGCAGCACGGCGTACAGGCCGACTTTGGTCATGATGGCGAACAGTGCAGCCACCGGCGCGCTGGCTGACGCGTAAGCTGGCACCAGCCAGAAGTTCAGCGGCCAGATACCGGCCTTGACCAGGAAGGCCACGGCCAGGATTGCCGCGCCGGCATGCAGCAGGCCACGGTCGGCCTCCGGTACCAGTGGAACTTTCAGCGCCAGGTCGGCCATGTTCAGGGTGCCGGTCACGCCATACAGCATCGCTGCGCCGATCAGGAACAGCGACGAGGCAAACAGGTTGATAGCGATGTAGTGCAGGCCTGCGCGCACCCGCGCACGCCCCGAACCATGCAGCAGCAGGCCATAGGAGGCGGCCAGCAGCACTTCGAAGAAGACGAACAGGTTGAACAGGTCGGCGGTGAGGAAGGCGCCGTACAGCCCCATCAGCTGAATCTGGAACAGCGCATGGAAGCTGGCCCCAGCACCGTCCCAGCGGGCACGGGCAAATAGCAGCGCGCTGAAACCGATGACCCCGGTCAGGGTCAGCAAGAGCGCGGACAGGTGGTCCACCACCAGCACGATACCGAATGGCGCCGGCCAGTTGCCCGGCAGGTACACGCCGATCGACGCTGCCTGGCCCTGGGTGCGCACCCACAGCAGCAGACAGACCGCGATTGCCAGGCCGGAGAAGGTAGACAGCAGGTTCAGCCTGGCCTTGATGTGCCTGTGCTTTTCACCCAGCAGCAACATTATCGCCGCCGTAATCAGCGGCAGCAGGATGGGGGCGACAATCAGTTGACTCAGATCACTCATTCGTCACGCTCCCGGCCATCCACGTGGTCGGTACCGGTCAGGCCGCGCGAGGCCAGCAGCACCACCAGGAACAGCGCGGTCATGGCGAAACTGATGACGATGGCGGTGAGCACCAGTGCTTGTGGCAGCGGGTCGGTGTAATGCAACAGGTCCTGGGTAACGCCATCCTTGATGATTGGCTCCTTGCCGATGAACAGGCTGCCCATGCTGAAGATGAACAGGTTGACCCCGTAAGAAAGTAAACACAGGCCCATGATCACCTGATAGGTACGCGGGCGCAGGATCAGCCACACCCCGGAGGCAGCCAGCACGCCGATGGCGACTGCAATCACTTCTTCCATCAGGCGGCTCCTGCTTGGCTGGTTTTTGCCGGGTTGCCCGGGCGATAGGCGCGCACCGACTGGTGCGCCAAGGCTGTGAGGATCAGCAACGTCGAGCCGACCACGACGGTGTATACGCCGATATCGAAGAACAGCGCGCTGGCCACGTGCACATCACCCAGCAACGGCAGGTGCAAGTGGGCGGTATGGGTGGTGAGGAACGGGTAACCCAGCAGCATGGCGCCGACCCCGGTCAGGGTCGCGCACAGCAGCCCGGTACCCATCCAGCGCAGCGGCCGCAGGCTCATCTGCGCCTCGACCCACTGGGTGCCGGCCACCATGTACTGGAGGATGAACGCCACCGACATGACCAAGCCAGCGACAAACCCGCCACCGGGCTGGTTGTGCCCGCGCATGAACAGGTACATCGACACCAGCAAGGCGATCGGCAGCAGCAGGCGCACCAGCGCTGCAGGCACCATCATGAAGCCCAGCGCGGTATCGGTGGCATGCCGCGGGTTGATCAGGTCGGTGACCACGTCCGGCGCCAACTGGCGTTGTTGCGCCGGCAGCTGCATGCTCTCTTTCGGAGGACGGAAGCGCCGTAGCAGGGCGAACACGGTCAATGCCACAGCCACCAATACGGTGATTTCACCGAGGGTATCGAAGCCGCGGAAGTCGACCAGCATGACATTGACCACATTGGTGCCGCCGCCCTGAGGCAATGCACGGCTCAAATAGAACGAGGAAATGTCGTTGGGCGTCGGCCGGGTCAGCATGGCGTACGACAGCACCGCCATGCCGCCACCCACGAGCACGGCCAGCAGCAAGTCGCGCAGGCGGCGCAGGCGCGCGCGCTCCAGGCTACCAGGCAGCGGCGACACGCCTTCGATACGCCGTGGCAGCCAGCGCAGGCCGAGCAGGATCAGTACGGTGGTGACCACTTCCACCACCAACTGGGTCAGTGCCAGGTCGGGCGCAGAGAACCAGACGAAAGTGATGCAGGTCATCAGGCCGCAGACGCTGACCATGATCAGTGCCGCCAGGCGGTGGTACTTGGCCTGGTAGGCGGCGCCGATGGCGCAGGCAATGGCGATCAGCCACAGGGCGACGAATACACCGGAACCCGGAATCTTCGGGCGATCACCCCAGCTCAGGCCGCTATTGAGCATCGGCGTGAGGCCCGCGAGGAACGCGGCGAATACCAGCATGAACAGCTGCGACTGCAGCCGCCGGGTGGTGAACAGGCGTTCGATGCGACGCGCCAGCAACATCAGGTGAACCTGGCCGTGCTCGAACAGCCGCTTGCCATTGAAGCGCTCGATCACGGGCGGGTAGGGGAAGCGACCCAGGCGCAGTTGTTTGCGCAGCAACAGGTACAGGACGATGCCGCCGCTCATGGCGACCAGGCTCATGATCATCGGCGCGTTCCAGCCATGCCAGATGGCCAGGCTGTATTCCGGCAGGGTGCCGCCAACCACCGGCAGGGCCGCAGCGGCCAACAGGGGGCCGACCGACTGTGTGGGGAAGATGCCCACGACCAGGCACGTGAGCACCAGCAGTTCCACCGGAGCACGCATCCAGCGTGGCGGCTCGTGCGGGGTATGGGGCAGGTCCTGGGCCGTCGGCCCGAAGAACACATCGACGGTAAAGCGCAGGGCATACGCCACGCTGAAGGTGCCGGCCAGGGTGGCGATCACCGGCAGCGTGGCCTCGACCCAGGCGGTGGAGCTGATGAATACCGTTTCGGCGAAGAACATTTCCTTCGACAGGAAGCCGTTCATCAGCGGCACGCCGGCCATCGAGGCGCTGGCGACCATGGCCAGGGTCGCGGTGTAGGGCACCAGGCGGATCAGGCCGCTGAGGCGGCGAATGTCACGGGTGCCGCTCTCGTGGTCGATGATGCCGGCGGCCATGAACAGCGAGGCCTTGAAGGTGGCATGGTTGAGAATGTGGAATACCGCGGCGACGGCAGCCAGCGGGCTGTTAAGGCCCAGCAGCAGGGTAATCAGGCCCAGGTGGCTGATGGTCGAATAGGCCAGCAGGCCCTTGAGGTCATTCTGGAACATGGCGGCGAAAGCGCCGAGCAGCAGGGTGAGGGCGCCGGCACCGCCGACGATCCAGAACCACTCCTCGCTACCGGAGAGTACCGGCCACAGGCGTGCCAGCAGGAACACCCCGGCCTTGACCATGGTGGCCGAGTGCAAATAGGCCGACACCGGTGTGGGCGCTGCCATGGCGTGGGGCAGCCAGAACTGGAAGGGAAACTGTGCGCTCTTGGTCAGGGCGCCGATGAGTATCAGGGGCAGCAGCACCGGGTAAAGCGCATGCTGGCGGATGGTATGCCCGGCAGCCAGGACCTTGTCCAGGTCATAGCTGCCGACCACATGGCCGAGCAGCAGGGCCCCTACCAGCAGGCACAAGCCGCCTGCACCGGTTACCATCAGCGCCATGTAGGCGCCGCGACGGGCGTCGGCGCGGTGGTGCCAGTAGCCGATCAGCAGGAAGGAGAACAGGCTGGTCAGTTCCCAGAAGAACACCAGTTGGATCAGGTTGCCGGAGATGACCAGGCCGAGCATGGCGCCCATGAAGGCCAGGAAGAACGCGAAGAAGCGTGGTACCGGGTCTTGCGGTGACATGTAGTAGCGCGCATACAGCGATACCAGCGTGCCAATGCCCAGTACCAGCAACGAGAACAGCCAGGCAAAGCCGTCCATGCGCAACACCAGGTTCAGCCCCAGGCTGGGTAACCACAGGAACTCTTCGCGAATGACGCCACCATGGGCAATCTGAGGGTACAGAAGTGCTACCTGGACGGTGCCGACCAGGGCTACGAGCCCGGCAAGAATGGACTCGGCGTTACGTGCGTTGTGCGGCAGCACAGCTGCCAGGCAACTGCCCACGAACGGCAGAAGCAATAGCACTATCAAGGACATAGCGGCCTATTCTGGAGAAGTTTGCAAGAATCATACGTGCCGAGGTGTTTATCACCAACACGCAAGCTGTCGCAGAATCCTACAAACCGGCTGTGACAAGCGGTTTTTTTATAACAGTTTTTTACAAAGAATAGCCGCTGCTGACTGTTTTACAGCCCCGCCTGGCGTTCGCCCGGGTTCTGCACATCGCGTGTTTCGACGGTTTCGCGAGGGCGCCGCACCTTGAGTTCACTGACCACCACGGCGACCACGATCAGCAGGCCGCCGAGCAGCGCCACGCCAGGCAGGCGCTCGCCAGCCAGACGCCCGACGATGCCGGCCCACACCGGTTCACCGGCATAAATGAGTGTGGCGCGGGTAGGCGAGACCGACTTCTGTGCCCAGTTCATCGCCACTTGGATCACTGCACTCATTGCGCCCAGGCCCACTGCGCTGGCCAGCAACAGCCAGGAGAAGTCGGGGATGCGCTCCTGGGTCGGCACGATCATCAGGAACGCCAGCAGCGATGCAGTCGCCAGTTGCACCACAGTAACCCGGCGCACATCGACCTGACCCGCGTAGCGGCTGATCAGAATGATTTCACCGGCGATGGCCACGGCGCTGATCAGGGTGACCAGTTCGCCCTCGCTGAAACGCAGGCTGCCGCCTTCCGGCCCGGCCAGCAGCATCAGGCCGATGAATGCCAGGCAGATACCCATGCTGGGCATCAGGCCAGGGCGACGCCCCAGCACCAGCCACTGCAGCAGCGGCACGAACGGGACGTACAGCGCAGTGATGAACGCTGACTGGCTGCTGCTGATGGTCTGCAGGCCCATGGTCTGCAGGCCATAGCCGAGCATGATCGACACGCCGATCAGCATGCCGGCCTTCAGTTCGGTGAAGGTCAGGCCGGGCAGCGCTCGCGCCGAGACCACACCAACGAACAGCGCGGCTGCCGCAAAGCGCAGGCCGACGAAGAACATCGGGCCGCTGACGGCCATCACGTTATGCACCAACAGGAACGTGCCGCCCCACAACATGGTGATGAATACCAGCACCAGTTCGGCCTTGCTCAGGCGGAAGGTGGCGGCAGGGGTGGGCTTGCTGCTGGGCTGGTTCATGGTCTTGCACACTCGGAAAGGGCGGCGCACAATCGCCGCAAAAGTGGGCAGTATACTGCGCAATCTCGACCAGTGAGCAATATAGTGCACAAGGATTCTTCGCACCGGGCATCGGTGCTGCAACATGTCAGCCTCAATGTGCGCCGCCTGCGCAACGCCGCCGGCTTGAGTCAGGCGGCGCTGGCCGAGCGTTCAGGGGTCAGCCGGCGCATGCTGGTCGCGATCGAGGCGGGCGAGAAGAATGTCAGCCTGACCACATTGGACCTGATTGCCGAAGCCTTGGGCGTGGCTTTCAGTACCCTGATCCAGGCGCCGGAGCTGCGCGACCCCGGGCGCATTGAAGAGCTGGCGTGGGCTGGCGAACACCCGCAGAGCCGAGCGGTGTTGCTGGGCACCAGCCCGGCAAGGCGCGAGGTGGAACTTTGGGAATGGACCCTGGCACCGGGGGAGTGCTATTGCAGTGAGGCCGATGCCGAAGGCTGGAGCGAGCAGATCTACGTGGTCGATGGGCAACTGACGCTGATCATCGAAGATGTCGAGCATCGCTTGCAGGTGGGGCAGTTCCATGTGTTCCCCAGCAATTGCCGGTATGCCTACCGTAACGATGGCGTGGTGGCTGTTCGGTTTGTGCGCAATGTGGTGATTTGAGGCAGCAGGCTTTGGGGCTGCTGTGCGGCCCCAAAGGTCTCAAGCCGATCAGTTTTTCAGCAGCTCGTCGGTCTTCACCACATCGGCATAGGCAAACGCCAGCGCCGCCATCGCCGAATCGTGCACATGAGCCGCCGGCACCTGCTTGCCGTCGAACGTCAGTGGCAGGGTTGCGCAGGCATCGTGCGCCACGGTCACTTGATAGCCCATATCGGCCGCAGCCCGGGTGGCAGCATCAATGCACATGTGGCTCATGCTGCCGACGATGGTCAGCGCCTCGACGCCATGCCGGTCCAGCGTGTGCTCAAGATCGGTACCGAGAAAGGCGTTGACCTTGTGCTTGAGCACCACCGGCTCGCCCGGCAATGGCTCGACCTTGGTGTGGATGGCCGCACCCTGCGAACCGGGGGCAAAGAAGGGGGCATCGGCAGTGTCGAACTCATGCCGCACATGCACCACCAGGTCGCCGCGCTTGCGTGCTGCTGCCAGCAGGCGGGCGGCGTTGTCGGCTGCCTGGTCGACGCCATCGAGGGGCCACTTGCCGCCGGGGAAGTAGTCGTTCTGGATGTCGATGATGATCAGTGCCTGCTTGCTCATGCTGCCTCCTGTGGCAGTAGTCGTCGAGAGACGTTAGTTATAGGCTGTGTTCACCCACCTGAGGATTGGCGCGAACGACACTATGCGGGCAAAAACTGACACCAGCGCTAACCTGGATATCGGCTTGCTGTTGTACCCCGGCGTGCAGCGCGCCGCTGTGCATGGCCTGGCCGACCTGTTCCTGGTGGCCAACCGGGTGGCGGCCGAACTGGGGGCCGTCGAGTTGCCACACATTCGCGTCAGTTGCTGGCAGGCAGATGAGACGGGGCAGTTGTTGCCTGCGTCGGATAACTCTGCTGTCACCGTACCGGGCCTGCGCGTCCTGATCATTCCGCCAAGCCTGGAGTCGGCCCCGCAAACCGAATTGCTCGAACGCCACCGCGCGCCGCTGTGCCTGCTGCACGGGCGTGGTACGGTGCTGGCGTCGGTATGCATCGGTGTATTTTTCATTGCCGCCAGCGGTTTGCTCGACGGGCGCCCGGCCTGCACGCACTGGAACTATGTGCAGGCGCTTGCCCAGCGCTTCCCCAGGGTGCGGGTAGAGGCCCAGCAGCCGTTGCTGGATGACGGCGACATCGTGACCTCGGCAGGGTTGATGGCCTGGACGGACCTCGGCTTGCGCCTGCTGGAGCGCTTTTTGGGGGCGACGGTGGCTCAGGAGACCGCTCGCTATCTGGCCGTCGATCCGGTCGCGGCGCCGCTGCCCGGCGCTGTGTTCAACCCGCGCCTGGACCACGGCGACGAGGCCGTGTTGAAGGTGCAGCACTGGTTGCAGGGCAATGGCGGGCAGGATGCCGACCTGGCCACGATGGCGGCCTGCGCGGGGCTGGAGGCGCGCACTTTCTTGCGGCGCTTTCGTGCCGCTACCGGGCTGCGCCCGACCGAGTATTGCCAGCAGGTGAGGGTGGGGCGGGCGTGCCGCTTGCTGGAGTTTACCCGGCGCACCGTCGAACAGATCGCGTGGGGTGTCGGTTACCAGGATCCGGGCGCGTTTCGCAAAGTGTTCCAGCGTGTCATCGGCCTTACCCCGAGTGACTATCGGCGGCGGTTTGCGGTATCCGGCCAGGGTCTGTAGAAACCACTTGACCTTGACTTTACTTGAGGTCTTACCCTGCTCGGCATCGCGCTGCATGCGTACGTAGCCAGGAGACTGTCGATGTTGGCAACACCTCATGCCTTGTGGTTCACCCAGATGATCGAATACGAAGTACCCAGTATGTACCAGCAAGCATTGGCTCAGGCCCTGGTGGAGCGTAGTGAAGCATTGGCTGCGCGTTGCGAAGGGCTGCAGGGTGTGAGCATCCAGGCCAGCGACGATGGCTGTCGGGTGTTGCAGTACCTGCAATGGCAGTCACGCCAGGCCTGGGCTGCGGCGGCCGTGCACTTCGTCGAGGAATCGTTTCTTGACCTGCTGGGCCAGCATCAGGCACGCGGTGTCAACTTCGCCGCCTACCAGGCCCTGCGCAGCCTGGTGCGCGGGGACGATGGCGTGCTGCATTGCCAGATGGGCGGTCCTCAGGCATACCAAGGTGCGTAGTGCGGGTAGCGGTCCAGGCGGGCACCGATGACCATTTCGCTGATCCATGCCGCCAGGAGCGAGCTATACGCTTTCTGGCTCTGTTCGCTGGACAGCGCGTGGTCGGCGCCGTCGACGATGCGATGGGTGAGCGAGTGGGCGTTGATGAACGCCGAGCGGTAGTTCATCAAGGTACTGTGCGGCACGTAGTCATCCTGCTCGGACTCCACCAGCAACACATCCCCGCCGAATTCGGCGCACGCGGCCAGCGCGCGGTTGTCGGCCGGGCCCAGGGGGCGCTGGCGATAGGCATTCAGGCGTTGACGGTCAAGGGTTTGCTTCGGGCTGCCCCATTCGTCATCCCAGTACATGGCAGGTACCCGCAGGGCCAGCCATCTGACCGGCCGTTCGCGGGTCAGCAGAGTCGCCAGGTAACCGCCATAGCTGCTGCCGATAATGGCGATGGCGCTGCTGTCGACCGCCGGGTGGCTGACCAGTCGATCGTAAGCCACCAGCAAGTCCTGCAGGTTTTGTTCACGGGTGACCGTGAGGCGCTGGCTTTCAGTTTTTTCGTGACCGCGCAGGTCGAAGGTCATGCACACACATCCCAGTCCGGTGATATGCCGGGCGCGGGCCAGGTCACGTTGCTGGCTGCCGCCCCAGCCGTGTACGAAGAGAATGCCCGGCATTTTGGTGCCCGGGCTGACCAAGGTGCCGGCGATGCGGTCATTCTCGACCTGCAGCTCAACGGTTTCACTCTGAATGGCCATGGTCGCGAATCCGCGCAAATTTGCTGAGTTGTCCGAGTTCACTGTCGTTTCCTTGGTAAAAGAGGGTGGCGTCAGCGGGCAGGTCGGGGTTGCCGAATACTTCGTGGGTGGAAGCCCGCACCCGTTGCAATGCGGGGTCATCGGCAAATGCCTGCAGGGCCAACAGTTCGGCACTGCTGGCACCACCCAGGCGCCAGGATTGTTCGAGCACCCCGCTGCACAGATGGCCCGAAGGGCTGATGCCGCGGGCGATGTCATAGTTGCGACGTGAGGCGACAAAGCCCGGGAAGTGCTGCTCGGCGGCTTGTTCGTAAACCATGGCCTGGTTGATGGCAAGGCGCAGGTGGTCGTCCAGTGGGAGCTGTAGCAACGCCTGATAGTCGCCACGTACCACCACCAGGTCAGAACCCCCGTAGACCTCGGTACCCTGATGGTCGCGTGTCAGTTGCTGGGTGCCGTGGTAGCTGCAGGTCAAGCCGGCGACGCGCACCTGGCCGACGCTGAAGGTTTGCACCTCGCTCAGGTCTTCTTCGAGCACCAGGCCCCACTGCGCCAACGTGTGGTCATCCATATCGGCCAGCAGAGGCTCCAGGGCATCTGCAGTGGTGATGACCTGTTGCCCGCGTCCCGCACAAGCCAGTACCGGCTTGACCCTCAGCGGGCCGTCGAGCAGCAGCAACTGTGCGGCAGTGCGAGCGTCGGCTTTGCTGAACACGGTGTAGCCGCGCAGCAGGGCATCGCTGGCCTGCCGGGCGAAGTCGTCGGTCCAGCCCGGCGGGAAGCTGGCCCCGGCGGGTAACGGGTGAGAGATCGCCTTGGTCGCCATGTAGGGGTACGGCACCATGCCGCCAAACAGGTCCTGTTCGCTGCAAATACCCAAGGCGGCATATCGTCTGGGGTCGATCAGGGTCTCGGTTGGCAGATAATAGTAGGCATCGGCTGCATCTGGCGGCCGCATGGGCTGTATAAGTGGGCAGCCCAGCAAACGTGCCAGGCCTTCGGCAAGCTTGAGATGAACGCCGTGCTCGTGTTCGGGCGTGTGGTCGCGGGTGTCAAGCAACACCACGCCGGCTTTCGGTTCGAGGGCACTGGGCATGGTCATTTGCCTGTGTGCAATGAATGTACTGTGTGTGAAGCCGGTGTCCTGGGGAAGTTCAGGGGAACTTGATCGGTGGTCCTGGTCCTGTTGTAGGAAGTGTCCTATTGGCACAGGGCGTCGTGGGCAAGGCATGCCGTATCTTGGTCGTCGCGATTGCAGCGCCCTGGCGGCTGTTCCATTATCGGCCTATTGGATCAACCGTTATGAAGCCGCAGGAGAGCGCATGAACGTCCAGACCACCCTTGAGCAAAGCGTGCCGCAGCGACTGGTGCACGTGCGCCAAGCCATGGCGGCAGGGGGCATCGATGCCTTGCTGGTCCCCTCGGCCGACCCCCACCT
The DNA here is from genome assembly GCF_058795575.1 of Pseudomonas sp. GW823-FHT05G12. Classification (NCBI taxonomy): domain Bacteria; kingdom Pseudomonadati; phylum Pseudomonadota; class Gammaproteobacteria; order Pseudomonadales; family Pseudomonadaceae; genus Pseudomonas; species Pseudomonas sp. GW823-FHT05G12. Next base: position 4,049,496 of record NZ_CM179501.1, on the reverse strand, counting down.
ATCCGAATACCTGCCCGGTTACTGGCAGGGGCGCCAGTGGCTTTCGGGGTTCCATGGCTCGGTTGGTACGCTGGTGGTCACCCCCGGCTTTGCCGGGCTGTGGGTCGACAGCCGCTACTGGGAGCAGGCAGCTCAGGAGCTGAAGGGCAGCGGCATCGAACTGATGAAACTGTTGCCGGGCAAACCCGGGGCGTTGGAATGGTTGGGCGAAAATGTCGAGCCCAACGGTCGCGTGGCAGTGGATGGTGCGGTCATGGCCCTGGCTTCGGCGCGCCAGCTGGCTGAGCGGCTGAAGGCGCGTGGAGCGCAGCTGGTAACAGACATGGACCTGCTGGGTCAGGTCTGGGACGGGCGCCCGGCGCTGCCAGGTAACCCGGTGTACCAGCACCTGCCGCCCCACGCCACGGTGAGCCGGGCGGAAAAGCTAGCGCAATTGCGCCAGGGCATCCAGGCCAAGGGTGCCGACTGGCACTTCATCGCTACCCTGGATGACATTGCCTGGCTGTTCAACCTGCGCGGCAGCGATGTCTCCTACAATCCGGTTTTCCTGGCCTTTGCCCTGATCAATCAGCAGCAGGCCATCCTGTTCGTGGGCCAGGACAAGGTGGACGAGCACCTGCGTCATGTGCTGGAGGTCGACGGCATCGAGGTGCGCGACTACAGCGAAGCAGGCAAGGCGCTAGGCACCGTTCCTGCGGGGGCGCGGCTGCTGGTGGACCCGGCCCGGGTCACCTGCGGCCTGCTGGACAACCTGGCGGCAGAGGTGATTCTTGTCGAGGGGCTAAACCCCACCACGCTGAGCAAGTCCTGCAAGGGTGACGACGACCTGGTGCATATTCGCCAGGTCATGGAGCAGGACGGCGCAGCCTTGTGCGAGTTTTTCGCCTGGTTCGAGGCGAACCTCGGCCGGGAGGTCATTACCGAGCTGACGGTTGACGAGCAATTGAGTGCCGCGCGTGCTCGACGGCCAAATTTCGTGTCACTGAGCTTTTCTACCATTGCCGCCTTCAATGGCAATGGCGCGATGCCACACTACCGGGCCACCGAGCAGTCGCATGCGCTCATCGAGGGTAATGGCTTGCTGCTGATCGACTCGGGCGGTCAATACCTGGGCGGCACTACCGACATTACCCGCATGGTGCCGGTCGGTAACCCCAGCCAGGCTCAGAAGCAGGACTGCACCCGTGTACTCAAGGGCATGATTGCCTTGTCGCGTGCCACGTTCCCGCGAGGGGTGCTGTCGCCGTTGCTCGACGCCATTGCCCGGGCGCCGATCTGGGCTGACCAGGTCGACTATGGCCATGGTACCGGCCACGGGGTGGGCTACTTCATGAACGTGCATGAGGGGCCTCAAGTGATCGCCTACCAGGCGGCACCTGCACCGCAGACGGCGATGCAAGTGGGCATGATCAGCTCGATCGAGCCGGGGACGTACCGCCCGGGGCAGTGGGGCGTTCGCATCGAGAACCTGGTGGTCAACCGCGAAGCGGGGAAGAGTGCCTTTGGTGACTTCCTGCAGTTCGAAACCTTGACGCTGTGCCCTATCGACACCCGCTGTCTGTTGCCCGAGTTGCTGACCAAGGAGGAGGTGGAGTGGCTGAACGGCTACCACGCCTGCGTACGTGAGCGCCTGGCGCCCTTGCTCCAAGGGGATGCGCTAGCCTGGCTGGAGATGCGTACTGCACCGCTGTAACGCAGCGGAAAAAGGGCAGTTTGCGAACTGCCCTTTTCTCTATTTACAGATGATGATCATGCTCCGGCTGGTGTAACCCGCCGGGTTGATGCCGAACAAATAGTCACCGGCCTCTTCATCGCTATCGCCCGAGCGCGCAATGACCCGGTAGCCGCGCGTGCTGCAGGCGCTTGCGGCCTTGCTGTAGCAATTGTCCCACGAGGAAGAAAGGCCGGAGCAGTTGATATGCAGGCCCTTCTTGCCCCTTTTGACCTCGGTCTTGGCTGTGGCGGCACATCCAGCAATGGCCAAGATGGCCAGGATGAGAAAAATTCGTTTCATTCCTGTCCTTAAATGCAGGGCAAATCAGTTGTCACGACCCTGTCGTTGTCGCTTCGGTTCTTCCTGAACCTTCCCCCAGCGTCCGTGTTCGGCCCAGTAGATAGCGTAAAGATGATGATTCTGTGACAGCTTAATCAGCGAGACAGGCTGCTACAATCATTAATCCTTTCTCAAATGAAAATATTTCTCATATCAGTCTGCTGCGATGGCCGGGCTGGGCGACTTGCGCATGGACAGGGTGGTGCCGACCGAGGCGGTAATGATTGCCAGAATCGCCAGCCATTGAGTGAGCGTCAGCACCTCGCCGAGGAAAAGCAGGCCGGACAATGCGCCAAATGCCGGTTCGATGCTCATCAGGGTGCCGAACGTGCGCGCCGGAATCCGCGTGAGGGCAACCATTTCCAGGCTGTATGGCAGGGCGGTGGACAGTATTGCAACGGCAAACGCCATGGGGATCACGGCAGGTGTGAGCAGAGCGCTACCGGCGTGGGCGATACCGATGGGGGCGACGAACAGGGCCGCGACCACCACCCCCAGGGCCGCGCTCTGGATGCCGTGCTCGGCCCCTGCACGTTGCCCGAACAGGATGTACAGCGCCCAGCACACACCCGCCCCCAGCGCATAGGCGGCGCCCACTGGGTCGAGTGCCTGGCCGCTGTGACCTGCCGGCAGCAACAGCAGCAGGCCTGCGATGGCCAGGGCAATCCACAGGAAATCGATCGCTCGGCGCGAGGAGAAGATCGCCACGGCCAACGGGCCGGTGAATTCCAAGGCGACGGCGATACCGATTGGTACCGTTTGCAGGGCCATATAGAAGAGGAAGTTCATGCCGCCCAGTGCCATGCCGTAGATGACCACATTGCGCAACGTGTTGGCGGTCATGCGTACCCGCCACGGGCGCAATATAAGCAGCATGATGATGCTGGCGAAGATCAGGCGCAGGGTGGTGGTGCCTTGTGCGCCGACGATCGGGAACATGCTTTTGGCCAGGGAGGCGCCGGACTGAATCGATGCCATGGCGATAAGCAGTAGGCCGATCGGGAAGAGGGTGGCGGCCAGGCTGCGGGGTTGGGTGTTCATTTAAGTGCGGCAATCCTTGGGCGGGGGAGGTGGTGAGCAATATAGTGCGCAATTGGTGGGGGAGGTGGTAGCCCTCAAGCGGCTTTGCCAGAAATATTTCAAATCATTGAAATTAAAGGTTGACCTTCTCGATGGCCTCCCTATAATGCGCACCACTCCAACGCGGTAGCGAAGCAAAGCTAGCCACTGTGTTGAGTCAAGTGTTTGAAGCTAAACGAGTTTCTCGCAAAAAACTTCAAAATAAACGCTTGACAGGCTCTGAGGAAGGCGTAGAATGCGCGCCTCGGTTGAGATGAAAAGCTCTTAACCAACGCTCTTTAACAAATCGAATCAAGCAATTCGTGTGGGTGCTTGTGAGTACGGACTGATAGTCAAAAAGATTATCAGCATCACAAGTGACCATGCGAGAAATCACATAGTCATTTGAGATTGCTGAGCCAAGTTTAGGGTTTCTTAAAAACCCAAGCAGTATTGAACTGAAGAGTTTGATCATGGCTCAGATTGAACGCTGGCGGCAGGCCTAACACATGCAAGTCGAGCGGATGACGGGAGCTTGCTCCTTGATTCAGCGGCGGACGGGTGAGTAATGCCTAGGAATCTGCCTGGTAGTGGGGGACAACGTTTCGAAAGGAACGCTAATACCGCATACGTCCTACGGGAGAAAGCAGGGGACCTTCGGGCCTTGCGCTATCAGATGAGCCTAGGTCGGATTAGCTAGTTGGTGGGGTAATGGCTCACCAAGGCGACGATCCGTAACTGGTCTGAGAGGATGATCAGTCACACTGGAACTGAGACACGGTCCAGACTCCTACGGGAGGCAGCAGTGGGGAATATTGGACAATGGGCGAAAGCCTGATCCAGCCATGCCGCGTGTGTGAAGAAGGTCTTCGGATTGTAAAGCACTTTAAGTTGGGAGGAAGGGCAGTAAGCTAATACCTTGCTGTTTTGACGTTACCGACAGAATAAGCACCGGCTAACTCTGTGCCAGCAGCCGCGGTAATACAGAGGGTGCAAGCGTTAATCGGAATTACTGGGCGTAAAGCGCGCGTAGGTGGTTTGTTAAGTTGGATGTGAAAGCCCCGGGCTCAACCTGGGAACTGCATCCAAAACTGGCAAGCTAGAGTACGGTAGAGGGTGGTGGAATTTCCTGTGTAGCGGTGAAATGCGTAGATATAGGAAGGAACACCAGTGGCGAAGGCGACCACCTGGACTGATACTGACACTGAGGTGCGAAAGCGTGGGGAGCAAACAGGATTAGATACCCTGGTAGTCCACGCCGTAAACGATGTCAACTAGCCGTTGGAATCCTTGAGATTTTAGTGGCGCAGCTAACGCATTAAGTTGACCGCCTGGGGAGTACGGCCGCAAGGTTAAAACTCAAATGAATTGACGGGGGCCCGCACAAGCGGTGGAGCATGTGGTTTAATTCGAAGCAACGCGAAGAACCTTACCAGGCCTTGACATGCAGAGAACTTTCCAGAGATGGATTGGTGCCTTCGGGAACTCTGACACAGGTGCTGCATGGCTGTCGTCAGCTCGTGTCGTGAGATGTTGGGTTAAGTCCCGTAACGAGCGCAACCCTTGTCCTTAGTTACCAGCACGTTATGGTGGGCACTCTAAGGAGACTGCCGGTGACAAACCGGAGGAAGGTGGGGATGACGTCAAGTCATCATGGCCCTTACGGCCTGGGCTACACACGTGCTACAATGGTCGGTACAGAGGGTTGCCAAGCCGCGAGGTGGAGCTAATCTCACAAAACCGATCGTAGTCCGGATCGCAGTCTGCAACTCGACTGCGTGAAGTCGGAATCGCTAGTAATCGCGAATCAGAATGTCGCGGTGAATACGTTCCCGGGCCTTGTACACACCGCCCGTCACACCATGGGAGTGGGTTGCACCAGAAGTAGCTAGTCTAACCTTCGGGGGGACGGTTACCACGGTGTGATTCATGACTGGGGTGAAGTCGTAACAAGGTAGCCGTAGGGGAACCTGCGGCTGGATCACCTCCTTAATCGACGACATCAGCCTGCTGATGAGCTCCCACACGAATTGCTTGATTCATTGTAAAAGACGATGCTGTAACGCGACCCTGTTATAGGTCTGTAGCTCAGTTGGTTAGAGCGCACCCCTGATAAGGGTGAGGTCGGCAGTTCAAATCTGCCCAGACCTACCATTACATGGTTCAGCCGTAGAATACGGGGCCATAGCTCAGCTGGGAGAGCGCCTGCCTTGCACGCAGGAGGTCAGCGGTTCGATCCCGCTTGGCTCCACCACTTTCGCCGTACGCAGTCACTTGTCAGAACTTAGAAATGAACATTCAGCTCGAATGTTGATTTCTGGCTTTTGTCAGATCGTTCTTTAAAAATTCGGATATGTGATAGATATAGACTGAACACCAGTTTCACTGCTGGTGGATCAGGCTAAGGTAAAATTTGTGAGTTCTGCTCGAAAGAGCAACGTACGAATTTTCGGCGAATGTCGTCTTCACAGTATAACCAGATTGCTTGGGGTTATATGGTCAAGTGAAGAAGCGCATACGGTGGATGCCTTGGCAGTCAGAGGCGATGAAAGACGTGGTAGCCTGCGATAAGCTTTGGGGAGTCGGCAAACAGACTGTGATCCAGAGATCTCTGAATGGGGGAACCCAGCCAGCATAAGCTGGTTATCTTGTACTGAATACATAGGTGCAAGAGGCGAACCAGGGGAACTGAAACATCTAAGTACCCTGAGGAAAAGAAATCAACCGAGATTCCCTTAGTAGTGGCGAGCGAACGGGGACCAGCCCTTAAGTTGATTTGAGATTAGTGGAACGCTCTGGAAAGTGCGGCCATAGTGGGTGATAGCCCCGTACACGAAAATCTCTTGTCAATGAAATCGAGTAGGACGGAGCACGAGAAACTTTGTCTGAATATGGGGGGACCATCCTCCAAGGCTAAATACTACTGACTGACCGATAGTGAACCAGTACCGTGAGGGAAAGGCGAAAAGAACCCCGGAGAGGGGAGTGAAATAGAACCTGAAACCGTATGCGTACAAGCAGTGGGAGCCTACTTTGTTAGGTGACTGCGTACCTTTTGTATAATGGGTCAGCGACTTATATTCAGTGGCGAGCTTAACCGAATAGGGGAGGCGTAGCGAAAGCGAGTCTTAATAGGGCGTTTAGTCGCTGGGTATAGACCCGAAACCGGGCGATCTATCCATGGGCAGGTTGAAGGTTAGGTAACACTGACTGGAGGACCGAACCGACTACCGTTGAAAAGTTAGCGGATGACCTGTGGATCGGAGTGAAAGGCTAATCAAGCTCGGAGATAGCTGGTTCTCCTCGAAAGCTATTTAGGTAGCGCCTCATGTATCACTGTAGGGGGTAGAGCACTGTTTCGGCTAGGGGGTCATCCCGACTTACCAAACCGATGCAAACTCCGAATACCTACAAGTGCCGAGCATGGGAGACACACGGCGGGTGCTAACGTCCGTCGTGAAAAGGGAAACAACCCAGACCGTCAGCTAAGGTCCCAAAGTCATGGTTAAGTGGGAAACGATGTGGGAAGGCTTAGACAGCTAGGAGGTTGGCTTAGAAGCAGCCACCCTTTAAAGAAAGCGTAATAGCTCACTAGTCGAGTCGGCCTGCGCGGAAGATGTAACGGGGCTCAAACCATGCACCGAAGCTACGGGTATCATCTTACGATGATGCGGTAGAGGAGCGTTCTGTAAGCCTGTGAAGGTGAGTTGAGAAGCTTGCTGGAGGTATCAGAAGTGCGAATGCTGACATGAGTAACGACAATGCGAGTGAAAAACTCGCACGCCGAAAGACCAAGGTTTCCTGCGCAACGTTAATCGACGCAGGGTTAGTCGGTCCCTAAGGCGAGGCTGAAAAGCGTAGTCGATGGAAAACAGGTTAATATTCCTGTACTTCCAGTTATTGCGATGGAGGGACGGAGAAGGTTAGGCCAGCCTGGCGTTGGTTGTCCAGGTTTAAGGTGGTAGGCTGAAATCTTAGGCAAATCCGGGATTTCAAGGCCGAGAGCTGATGACGAGTTGCCTTCAGGCGACGAAGTGGTTGATACCATGCTTCCAAGAAAAGCTCCTAAGCTTCAGATAACTGGGAACCGTACCCCAAACCGACACAGGTGGTTAGGTAGAGAATACCAAGGCGCTTGAGAGAACTCGGGTGAAGGAACTAGGCAAAATGGCACCGTAACTTCGGGAGAAGGTGCGCCGGCGAGGGTGAAGGACTTGCTCCGTAAGCCCATGCCGGTCGAAGATACCAGGCCGCTGCGACTGTTTATTAAAAACACAGCACTCTGCAAACACGAAAGTGGACGTATAGGGTGTGACGCCTGCCCGGTGCCGGAAGGTTAATTGATGGGGTTAGCGCAAGCGAAGCTCTTGATCGAAGCCCCGGTAAACGGCGGCCGTAACTATAACGGTCCTAAGGTAGCGAAATTCCTTGTCGGGTAAGTTCCGACCTGCACGAATGGCGTAACGATGGCGGCGCTGTCTCCACCCGAGACTCAGTGAAATTGAAATCGCTGTGAAGATGCAGTGTATCCGCGGCTAGACGGAAAGACCCCGTGAACCTTTACTATAGCTTTGCACTGGACTTTGAATTTGCTTGTGTAGGATAGGTGGGAGGCTTTGAAGTGGGGACGCCAGTTCTCATGGAGCCATCCTTGAAATACCACCCTGGCAACTTTGAGGTTCTAACTCAGGTCCGTTATCCGGATCGAGGACAGTGTATGGTGGGTAGTTTGACTGGGGCGGTCTCCTCCCAAAGAGTAACGGAGGAGTACGAAGGTGCGCTCAGACCGGTCGGAAATCGGTCGTAGAGTATAAAGGCAAAAGCGCGCTTGACTGCGAGACAAACACGTCGAGCAGGTACGAAAGTAGGTCTTAGTGATCCGGTGGTTCTGTATGGAAGGGCCATCGCTCAACGGATAAAAGGTACTCCGGGGATAACAGGCTGATACCGCCCAAGAGTTCATATCGACGGCGGTGTTTGGCACCTCGATGTCGGCTCATCACATCCTGGGGCTGAAGCCGGTCCCAAGGGTATGGCTGTTCGCCATTTAAAGTGGTACGCGAGCTGGGTTTAGAACGTCGTGAGACAGTTCGGTCCCTATCTGCCGTGGACGTTTGAGATTTGAGAGGGGCTGCTCCTAGTACGAGAGGACCGGAGTGGACGAACCTCTGGTGTTCCGGTTGTCACGCCAGTGGCATTGCCGGGTAGCTATGTTCGGAAGAGATAACCGCTGAAAGCATCTAAGCGGGAAACTTGCCTCAAGATGAGATCTCACTGGGATCTTGAATCCCCTAAAGGGCCGTCGAAGACTACGACGTTGATAGGTTGGGTGTGTAAGCGCTGTGAGGCGTTGAGCTAACCAATACTAATTGCCCGTGAGGCTTGACCATATAACACCCAAGCAATTTGCCGACGCAGATTGCGGTGGTGAAGACGAAAAAACCGAAAATTCGTAAGACCACAAATATCGCATATCCGAATTCGCTGGGCTGTCCATCTGGACATTCTGGCAACAGAATTTCTTGACGACCATAGAGCATTGGAACCACCTGATCCCATCCCGAACTCAGTAGTGAAACGATGCATCGCCGATGGTAGTGTGGGGTTTCCCCATGTGAGAGTAGGTCATCGTCAAGATTAATTTCGCAAAACCCCTATCTGCGCATGCAGGTAGGGGTTTTGTCTTTGTGGGCAAAAAACTGGACATGCTCGAGAGCGGAGATGGCACCGGCTTCGCCGGTGTTCGCGGGTAAACCCGCTCCTACGGCGGCCTGTGTCCAACCACCGATGTGTGTCTACCACCAATCTGTGTAGGAGCGGGTTTACCCGCGAATACGGTGGCGGCGGCAACGGTGAACGGCAGGTGGAAATTGGCCCGCAGGCCCGGCCCATTCGCGGGTAAACCCGCTCCTACAAATCATGAAATGTGCGTCATTTATACCTGACGAATGACAGCGTAATGCTACGCTCGCGGAAATACTCACCACGGATACTTACCATGGAAATGAACTGGCATCAGGCCCTGCAAGAGAGCCTAAGCTGGCTGGCAATCGCCTCGTTCATCACCCTTGTCAGCTTCACTGCAGCCGCAACTCTGGCCGTGCGTTTTACACGCTGGGGCAGCCAGTTCTGGCAGCTTGCGGGGCCCTATTTCAGTTTCAGGCGCAGTTGGCGGCCGTTGCTGGTGTTTGCCCTGCTGCTGGTCCTGACGCTGTTTTCGGTTCGCCTGAACGTGCTGTTTTCGTTTTGGTACAACGGCTTCTACAGCGCCTTGCAGGGCCTCGACCAGACGGCGTTCTGGTACCTGCTCGGCGTCTTCGCGGTGCTGGCCACCATCCATGTGCTGCGCTCGCTGTTCACCTTCTATGTCAGCCAGGCATTCAGTATCAAGTGGCGGGTCTGGCTGACCGAGCGCCTGACCCACGACTGGATGCAGGGCGATGCCTATTACCGTGGCCAGTTCCTTGCCGAGCCAGTGGACAACCCTGACCAGCGTATCGAACTGGACGTTAACGCTTTCGTCACCAACTCAGTCAGCCTTGCCTTGGGCGCAGTCAGTGCGCTGGTTTCACTGGTGGCGTTCACCGGCATCCTCTGGGGGCTGTCAGCACCGTTGACGGTGGCCGGCGTGGAGATCCCTCGGGCGATGGTATTTGCCGTTTACCTGTATGTCATCATCGCCACCTGGGTCGCCTTCCGCCTCGGGCGCCCACTGATCCGGCTTAACTTCCTCAACGAGAAACTTACCGCCAACTTCCGTTACGCGTTGATGCGCCTGCGTGAGAACGCCGAGAACATTGCCTTCTACCAAGGTGCGCAAGTCGAGCGGGGCACGTTGCTCGGCCGTTTTGCTGCCTTGATCGTGAATGTCTGGGCATTGGTGTACCGGAACCTGAAGTTCAGTGGTTTCAACTTGGGTGTCAGTCAGGTTGCCGTTGTGTTTCCGTTCATTCTTCAGGCGCCGCGCTTCTTCAGTGGGGCGATCAAGCTGGGCGACGTCATGCAAACTTCCCAGGCCTTTGGGCAGGTGCAGGATTCTCTGTCGTTCTTCCGTGAGTCGTACGATGCGTTCGCGCAGTACCGCGCGACCCTTGATCGTCTCACCGGCTTTCTCGATGCCAACCAGCAGGCAAGTGCGTTGCCGCGCGTCACCACCGAAGACCAGGCGCATGCGCTGCAGATCGCGGGGTTGCAGGTGCTACGCCCGGACGGACATGCCCTTATCGCCGACCTGGACCTGAGCTTGCACGCCGGTCAGGCGTTGTTGATCAAAGGGCCATCGGGCAGTGGTAAAACCACGCTGCTGCGTGCCCTGGCGGGCCTTTGGCCGTATGCCGAAGGCAAGGTCAGGCGGCCAACGGGCCATCAGGCACTGTTCTTGTCGCAACGGCCGTACCTGCCGCTGGGTGACTTGCGTACCGTCATTGCCTACCCGGCAGCCAGCAACCCCAAGGATGAACTGCTCATGCAGCAGGCATTGCGCCAGGTCAACCTGGCCCATCTCGCCGAGCGTCTGGACGTCAGCTGTGACTGGTCACACATCCTCTCGGTGGGCGAGCAGCAGCGCCTGGCGTTCGCCCGGGTGCTGTTCAACAGGCCACAGGTGGTGTTCCTCGACGAGTCCACCTCGGCGATGGATGAAGGGCTCGAGCATGCCCTGTATGCGTTGTTGCGTTCGGAGATGCCGAGTGCATTGCTGGTCAGTGTCGGCCACCGTAGCACGCTGGCGGCGTTCCATACCCACCGGCTTGAGGTGGATGGGCATGGCGGTTGGTCGTTGCTGGAGCAGGAGGCTGCGCTGGCTTAGTTCGGCTTGTGGGTGAGATCGCCATCCGGCATCGCGATTAGCTTGGCCCCTTCACTGCGTGCATTGGCGACATCCTTACTCGAACGCTTTCACCGGCAGGCGGCGCTCCCTGTCCAGACGTTCGGCCTCTGCGGCGGGGCGTCCGGGTTACAGGATGGAACTGTTCAACCTGCGTACGCCGCAGCCGTGAACCGCCAGGCTAGCCAGGTTCAGCGCAGCAGCGTCAGTCCTGCAAGGGTGGTGACGGCAAAGCCCGCACCAACCAGGAAGGTTGCCTGGTACCCTGCACGCTCCCACAGCAATCCGGCAACCACGCTGGCTATCAGCAGCGCCGCACCGGTCAGCAGGTTGAACAGGCCGAAGGCGGTACCGCGCAAGTTGGCGGGGGCGCTGTCGGCGATCATGGCAGAGAAGATGCCCTGGCTGAAGCCCAGGTGCAGGCCCCAGGCCGTTACTCCAAAGGCAAGCCCGACCCATCCTGGCAAAAGGGCCAGCAGCAGGTCGGCAGTGATCAGCAGGCCTAGCCCGGCCATCAGCACGCCACGGCGCCCCACTCGGTCCGACAACACGCCGGCAGGGTAGGCCGACAGTGAGTAGGCCATCGCCATCAATACCAGTACCGCCGGCGCCCATAGCGGTGTCAGGCCTATGTTCTGAGCCCGCAGCAGCAAGAACGCCTCGCTGAAACGGGCGAGGGTGAACAACGTGGCCAGACCGATCAGGCGCCAATAGACCGGCCCGAGGCGCCGCAGCTCGTGCAGTGCCAACGGTGAGCGCACCGGACGCCCCATCGCTGGGGCCGCAGGTTCGTGAACGAAGGCAATCAGGATATACACCGCCACGAACGCCGGGATAACAGCTACCCAGAACACGGTCTGGAAATGGCTCGCTGTCAACCACATCAATACGATCGCCAGCAATGGCCCGAGGATAGCGCCTACGGTATCGAGCGCCTGACGCAGGCCGAACGCCGCGCCTCGCAGCTCGACCGGCGTAACATCGGCCACCAGCGCATCGCGTGGGGCCCCCCGAATACCCTTGCCGACGCGGTCGACGAAGCGTGCCGCAGTCAGCCACTCAAGTCCGGGAGCCATGGGAAATACCGGCTTCATCAGCGCACTGAGGCCGTAGCCGAGGACTGTCAGCAGCTTGCGTTTACCCAGTCGGTCGCTGAGGGCACCAGAGAACACCTTGGTGAACGATGCGGTCGACTCGGCGATTCCTTCGATAAGCCCCACCGCTATCACCGAAGCGCCGAGCACACTGACCATGTACAGGGGCAGTAGGGCGTGGATCATCTCCGAGGAAATGTCCATCAACATCGACACGAAGCCCAGCGCCCAGATACTGCGGGGCATCTTCGGCAGGCTTTTGGCAGTGTTCGCGCAGCTGTTGTCATCGCCACGCATCTGGTCTCTCCGCAGCGTTGTACGTCGAAACTGTAGATGCCTGCACACAGGATGCAAACTGGATAGGTGGATAGCAGCAACAGCCTGTGGAGATGACGAAACTTTCCATAAATGCAGGGGTGGTTATTCCGTCAGAGAGTGTCTTCGCCCGTTTCGCGGGTAAACCCGCTCCTACAGGCGACCGCGAAGGCTTATCAAATTTAGGGGGCAGTCCGGCGTGGCTCACAAGCTTCGCTGTGGCAAAGATCACGGTTCAGCAAAGTTCAGTAACAAACATGTAAACTTCGTAAATAAGATTTACTCGCATTTGCGATTCTCTATATTTACCACCCCTGTTGGCCGCCAAACTGAGTGCGGGGCTGGTGGGCGAGGGCTCCCGGTTTCCGACAGGGATGTGCCTTTTCGCTCATGAATCGCAGGAGATGTACCCATGCAGTGCAGAACTTCACCCAACAGCCTGGCCCTGGCGTTCGTTGCGCTGGCGTCGCCGTCCATGCTGGCGACCGCAGCAGAGTCCGAGGAGCGGCGTGCGGGTGAGGTCCTGGAAGTGCCCGTCGCCGACAACGCTCTGGTGATCCAGGACACCCTGATCACCGCCGAGCGCGAGGCGCGACAGGCCCTGGGCACGTCGATCATCACGGCCGAAGACATCAAGCGCCACCCGCCGGCCAATGACCTGTCCGACATCATCCGCCGCGAGCCCGGGGTTAACCTGACAGGCAACAGTGCCAGTGGGGCACGCGGAAACAACCGGCAGATCGACCTGCGCGGCATGGGCCCGGAAAACACCTTGATCCTCATCGACGGCAAGCCATCCAGCGCGCGCAACGCCGTGCGCTATGGCTGGAACGGTGACCGTGATACTCGGGGTGAAACCAACTGGGTGCCGGCCGAAGCGGTCGAGCGCATCGAGATCTTGCGTGGCCCGGCCGCCGCACGCTATGGCTCCGGCGCCATGGGCGGGGTGGTCAACATCATCACCAAGCGTCCTTCCGACGAGTTGAAAGGCAGCGTCAGCCTGTACACGCAGCTGCCGGAAGACAGCGCAGAGGGCGCCAGCCGCCGAGCCAACTTCAACCTCGGTGGCGGCCTGACCGATAACCTGGGTTTCCGCCTGTACGGCGGCCTGGCAAAGACTGACGCCGACGATCTCGACATCAACGCCGGGCATGCCACCAGCGCCCTGGTAGCGGGGCGGGAAGGCGTTCGCAACAAGGACATCAACGGCCTGCTGAGCTGGAAACTGAACGACGAGCACCGCTTGGAAGCCAGTGCCGGCTACAGCCGTCAGGGCAACATTTTTGCCGGCGACACCATGAACAGCAACGGCGGCGGAGACGTTGACTTCGTCTCCAGCCTCTACGGCCACGAAACCAACGTGATGCAGCGCAGTACTTATGACCTGACCCACCTCGGTGATTTCACCTGGGGTACCAGCAAGACCACGCTGGCCTATGAATACGTACGCAACTGGCGGCTTAACGAGGGCTTGGCTGGCCGCACCGAAGGTGCCCCAAGCAACGAAGGTGGGGCTATGTCACGTTTGCGCAACACACGCCTGAGCAGTGAGGTGAACCTGCCGTTCGCCATGGGCAGCACAGACCATGTGCTTACCTTGGGCGGCGAGTACCTGTACGAAACCCTCAACGACCAAGGTTCGTTGCGCCCGCAAAGCTCCGACCCCACCAACAATGACGGCCTTGTCGGCTTCGATCGCAGCAGCTCGAAGATGACCGCACGCAGCTATGCGCTGTTTGTCGAAGACAACATCATCGTTGGCGACACCACCCTTACGCCGGGCCTGCGTTTCGACCACCACGAAACCTTCGGTGACAACTTCAGCCCCAGCCTGAACCTGTCGCACAAGCTCACCGAAGCGCTGTCGGTAAAAGGCGGCATCGCCCGTGCCTACAAGGTTCCGAACCTGTACCAGTCCAACCCCAACTACCTGCTGTACAGCCGCGGTAATGGCTGCAGCGTGCAACAGACCAACAATGGTGGCTGTTACCTGCAGGGCAACGCCGACCTCAAGCCCGAGATCAGCATCAACAAGGAAATCGGCCTGCTGTACGACCGTGGTACCTGGCGCACCAGTGCCACCTACTTCCGCAATGACTACAAGAACAAGATCATCGGTGATACCGATGTGCTTTACACCATTGGTACCGGCAGCCGCGTGACGCAGTGGGACAACGCCGGCAAGGCGCGCGTGGAAGGTGTCGAAGGCAACTTCTTCATCGAGTTGGCCCCGACCCTGGACTGGAACACCAACCTGACCTGGATGCTCGACAACGATAATCGCGAAACGGGCGAGCCGCTGTCGGTGATCCCGGAATACACCGTCAACACCAGTCTCGACTGGCGCGCCACCGAGCAACTGTCATTCCAGCTGGCGGGTACATACTTCGGCAAGCAGAAATCGCCGACCTACGACTACCGCACCCAGCAGGACTACGACAAGACCGCCCAGCAGGACGTCGAGGCCTATGGCCTGGTGGACGTGAGCGCCGGGTACAAGTTCAATGCCAACTACGACGTGCGGGTAGGCGTGAACAACGTCTTCGACAAGCAGATCCTGCGCGGCGGCAACGCCAGCAGCTCGGGGGCAAACACGTATAACCAGCCGGGCAGGGCGGTGTTTGCTGCGCTGAATATCAACTTCTGATCCCAAGGGCCGCCCTGCGGCCCAATCGTGGTTCAATCGGGTCGCGAAGGGCCGACGACATTCTTGCAGCCAAACGTCTCGCAGCGTGCTAAACCATGCTCCCCAGCCCGCTGCGAGAAATGCCTGGTGAAAGCCATCCGCCTGACCCTGATCTGCCATGCCCTGACCCAGGCCCAGAAGAACGGGCGCCTGCACCATTCTGATGACGGCATCCTGCCGCTTGCCCGACAGTCAGACGGCGATAGTTCAGGCGTGCAACTGCTGAGTGCGCCAGAGCGGCGGGCTTGCGAGACGGCAGCGTGGTTAACGGGGGCAGTACAGATCGAGCCAGGTTTGGCCGATTGCGACCTTGGGCGTTGGCAGGGTTTGTCGTTGAAGCAGCTACAAGCCGAGCAACCGCAGGCGTTGGCCGAATGGCTGCAGGATCCGGCCAGTGCCGTGCATGGTGGCGAGTCGTTCGCTGCGCTATGCCAGCGCCTGGCCGCCTGGCTGGCGGCCTTCGACAGGCCGGGTGACTGGCTGGCGGTGACCCACCCGATGGTCATGCGCGCCATGCTGGTACAGGTGCTAGGGTGCCCGATGAGTGCCGGGCAGCGTATCGACGTGCTGCCGCTGTCACGTCTGCAACTGAGCTTTACCGGGCAGTGGCGGTTGCGCCTGGGCTAAGGCTCAGAACGCCAGCTTGTAACCGATCAGCAGCAGCATCGTTGCCAGGCAAGGGCGCAGCACGCGGTCGGAGATCCGCCCAGTGAGGTGGCTACCCAGGTAGATGCCTGGCAGCGAGCCCAGCAGCAGGTAGCCCAGCAGCGACCAATCCATGTTGCCCATGCCCGCGTGGCCCAGGCCTGCTACCAAGGTCAGTGGCACGGCGTGGGCAATTTCAGTACCGACCAGGCGACGGGTGACCAGAAACGGGTACAGCAGGAACAGCGCCACCGTACCCAGGGCGCCAGCACCGATGGAGGTGAGGGTGACCATTATTCCAAGCACCACGCCGGTCAGCACTGTGAGGATGTTCAGGCTGCGGTCGCTGAGGTGATAGTGATCACCGGCATGGCGGCTGGCGAAGGCCTGCAGGCGCGATTTGAACAGGATGGCCAGCGCGGTCAGGATCAGCACCACCGCCAGGCCTTGCTTGATGATGGCGTTGAGCGCCGAGGTATCGGCGTGCAGGGTGCTGAGGAACCACAGGGTCAGCGCCGCTGCGGGCACGCTGCCCAGGCTGAGCAGGCCGGTGATCTTCCAGTCGATGTTCTTGTTGCGCGCATGCACCCAGACGCCACTGGCCTTGGTGATCGCTGCATACAGCAGGTCGGTGCCGACAGCGGTCGCCGGGTGGATGCCAAACCACAAAAGGATCGGGGTCATCAGCGAGCCGCCACCGACGCCGGTCATACCGACGATGAAGCCCACGACCAGGCCAGCAATGGTGAAACCGAAAGAACCTACATCCATACGCTACTCGACTGCCCAACTTTGCCCGTTATCGGATGCCAGTCAGCATATAGATTTTTTTATAGCCAAATAGACTTCTTCGTTATTAGGTTATAACCAGGCTTGCCTTGGCAGGCGCAGCGGATCAACGATCGGTCATCACTACCATGACATGGGCATCACCACCGTCATCGCTTTCCGACAGGTAGATGTGCCCCACCTGGCTGTCGAAATACGCAGTCTCCTGCGGCCCGATGCTGACCGCTTCTCCGGTCTCGAACTCGATGCGCACGCGCCCGCTCAGCACCAGCGCGAACTCTTGCCCGGGGTGGCGGATAAAATCGTCGAACTGGCCGCGTTCCCGGGCAATGATGCGGGCATAGGCCGGTGTCATGCGTCGTGCGGGGAAATCCCCGGCAATCGGATAATAGTCGTAGGTGCCGGTCGAATAACCCGCCGCTGCGGGCAGTGAGTCGACCACCACGGTCACCGGCACCGGGGCGCTGACCGTGCCGCTGGCGCGGAACAGCTGGGCAATATCGACATTCAGCGCCCGCGCAGCAGCGGCCAGTTTTTCATAGCTGACCGACACCTGCGCCAGTTCCATCTTCGACAACGTGGACAGCGGCACGCCACTGGCTTCGGACAGTTGCTTGAGGGTCATCTGGCGCGCCTTGCGCACCTGGCGCAGGCGCTGGCCGACGACGGCACGGTCAAGCTGGGGTAGAGCTGCGGGCATTCAGGGATCTCGGCATGCGGCGGTGGTCGGGCATCTTACCTTGGACCCTTGCGCATTTCTAAATTCTCATATATTAGAATTCTCATAAATGATAATTGCCTGGCAGGAGCGTGCATGACCCCGACCTACGACACCCTGATCATCGGTGCTGGCATCGCCGGCGCCTCGCTGGGCTACCGCCTGGCCGGCCAGCAGCGTGTGCTGCTGGTCGAGCGTGAATCGCAGCCTGGCTACCATTCCACCGGGCGTTCGGCGGCCATGTTCATGGAGGCTTACGGCACCCCACAGATCCAGGCACTGACCCGCGCCAGCCGGGCCTTCTACGAAGCGCCACCGCAGGGCTTCTGCGAGCACCCGCTGCTGGAGCCGCGAGGCTGTCTGTATGTCGCCAGCCTGGAGCAGCGGGAACTGCTTGAGCAAACTTACGCGCAGAACCTGGCCAATGGCACAGAAGTCACCCTGCTGGACCGGGACGCGGCCTTGGCACTGATACCCAGCCTGCGTGGCGAAACCCTGGCCGGCGCGGTGCTTGAGCCAGGTGCGATGGACCTTGACGTACATGCCTTGCACCAAGGCTTCTTGCGTGGTTATCGCACTGCCGGCGGTGAACTGCGCTGCAACGCCGAGCTGATCCAGGCCTGGTACCTGGACGACGTGTGGCAGGTGGAGTTGGCTGATGGCAGCCGCCTGCAGGCCCGATGTCTGGTCAATGCTGCAGGTGCCTGGGCGGACCGTGTGGCCGAGCAGTGCGGGGTGGCGCGCATCGGTTTGCAACCGTGCCGTCGTAGCGCCTTCACCTTCCCTGGTCCGGCAGAGCAGGACTTTACTCGCTGGCCTGCGGTGATTGGTGTCGATGAAAGCTTCTACTTCAAGCCTGATGCCGGCCAACTGTTGGGGTCGCCAGCCAATGCCGACCCGGTTGAGCCCCAGGATGCCGCGCCCGAGGAGTTCGACGTGGCCTTGGGTATTTACAACATTGAAGCCATGACCACCCTGGCGATCCGCCGCCCGAGCCACACCTGGGCCGGGTTGCGTTCGTTCGTTGCCGACGGCGACCTGGTGATCGGTTTCGATGCGCATGCCCCCGCGTTTTTCTGGCTGGCGGCCCAGGGGGGCTATGGCATCCAGTCGGCAGCGGGCGCCTCGCGCCTGGCCGCCGACGTGCTACTGGGCCAGCCGTTGTGTGCCAGCCTTGTCAGCCAGGGCGTGGCGCCCGAGCGCCTGTCCCCGGCCCGTTTCCAGCAACCCTGAAAGGAGCATCCCATGAGCAATGACATTCAGCGTTTCCCCAGCAGCTTGCCGTTCCCGTTTTCCCGCGCGGTAAAGGCCGGTGGCTTTCTGTTCCTCTCCGGGCAGGTGCCGATGAGCGCCGGCGGCGAAGTGGTGCGCGGTGATATCCAGACCCAGACCCGTGCTGCCTGCGAGCGTATCGCCGAAAGCCTGGCGGCCTGTGGCGCGCGTTTCGACCAGGTGGTGAAGGTCACGGTCTGGCTGTCGGACATGCGCCATTTCGCCGGCTTCAACGAGGTGTACAAGGCGTTCTTCGGCGCGGCGCTACCGGTGCGTTCCACCGTGGCTTCGGCGTTGGCCCTGGGCGTGGATGTGGAGATCGAAGTGCAGGCGTTCGTCGGCGACGCCTGACCGGGCAAAGAGCCCGTGTAGAGGCGACCTTGTGTCGCGATGGGCTGCAAGGCCGCCCCTACGACCGGTATGCGACGGCGATGACAAAACAACAATAAATCCAGAGGTTCACATGCAAGAGCAGCTGAAGATCGCCGGCGCATTTGTCGGCGTGATCGTGGGGGCGGGGTTCGCTTCAGGGCGGGAACTGTTGTTGTTCTTTGTCGATTTCGGCGTGTGGGGCTTGGCTGGCGCGTTGGTCAGCGCCGCCTTGTTCACCTTCCTCGGCATGGCGCTGGCGGGGCTGGGCAATCGTCAGCAGGCCACCTCGCACAAGGATGTGATTTTGGCCATCTGCGGCCGTCACCTGGGCATGTTCGTCGACTGGTTGATCACCTTTTTCATGTTCGCCGTCACCGTGGTCATGCTGGCCGGCGGTGGTGCCTTGCTGGAGCAGCAGTTCGGCATCCCGGCCCTGACCGGCAGCGTGCTGGTGACGCTGGTGGTGGTCGGTATCGTGTGCCTGGACGTGCGCAAGATGATGCTTGCAATTGGCGCCATCACACCCTTGCTGATCCTGGTGGCTTCGGCGATAGCGCTGTATGCGGTGATCACCCGCGAGCAGAGCTTTGCTGCGCTCGATCAGGTGGCCAGCCAGCAACAGGCCGGCACCCGCCATTGGCTGCTGGGTGCGTTCTTGTATGTGTCGTATAACATCGTCGCGGGTGCGCCGATCCTGGCTATTCTGGGCGGTTCGGCCAAGGGCGAGAAAGCCGCGGTGTGGGGAGGCCTGCTCGGTGGCGCGGCGCTAGGCGGCCTGATGCTGGTGATGAGTGCCGGGCTGCTGTCGCGCCTGGACAGTGTGGCCGACCAGCCGATGCCGATGCTGTCGATTGCCAACGAAGTGTCACCACTGCTGGGGCTGGTGATGTGCCTGATCATCTTCGGCATGATCGTCAACACCGCGGTGGGCACGCTGTTTTCCTTCCTCTCGCGGCTGTTGCCGGCGGGCACGACGAAGTTCCGCTGGGGCTCGGTGGTGACCGGGGTGGTGGCGCTCGGCTGTAGCCTGGTGGGGTTCATCAGCCTGGTGGGTGAGGTGTACCCGTTCTTCGGTTACCTGGGCTTTGTGCTGATGACGGCGGTATTGCTGGCCTGGGTACGGCGGGGCAGGGCTGCGAAGGCGGTGGCTGCATAAGGGCTTGGTACAGGCGACAACAGGCATAGGCTGTTGCCGCCTGTACCCGGCGTTTAAATCCGGAAGCTGCCCACCAACTGCTTCAAACGCCCAGCCTGCTGGGCCAGCTGGTCGCAATGACGCAGGGTCTCGTTGAGGTTCTCCACCCCCTGCTGGTTCAGGGCGTTGATCTGGGTGATGTCCAGGTTGAGGCTCTCGACCACGGCGGTCTGTTCTTCGGTCGCTGTCGCCACCGACTGGTTCATGCCATCGATTTCGCCAATGCGCTGGGTCACGCTGGCCAGGCGTTCGCCGGCCTGGTTGGCCACCTGCACGGTCTGCTCGCTGGAAACCTGGCTGGTGTTCATGGTGTGCACCGCTTCGCGCGAGCCCACCTGCAGGCTGGTGATCATGCGGTGGATTTCTTCCGCCGACTCCTGGGTACGGTGCGCCAGGTTGCGCACCTCGTCGGCCACCACGGCAAAGCCACGGCCGGCTTCACCGGCACGGGCCGCTTCGATGGCGGCGTTCAGTGCCAGCAGGTTGGTCTGCTGAGAAATGCCCTTGATCACGTCGAGGATCTTGCCGATTTCGTCGGTGCTGGCGTTGAGCGTTTCGATCTGCGCGCACGACTCGCTGATCCGTTGCGACAGGGCAGTCATGGCGCTGATGGCTTCTTCAACCACTTCACGGCCACCGTGCGCCTGTTCGCTGGCACCGCTGGCATGTTGTGAAGCATCCGCGGCGTTGCGGGCGATTTCCTGGGTGGCGGCGCCCAGTTCGTTGATGGCCGCAGCGACGCTGTTGGTGCGCATGCTCTGTTCTTCAGACCCGATGATCGACGCATTGGACGCGCTGACCACTTTCTCCGAAAGGTCATGCACCAGGCGGGTGGCCGAGGACACTTCGCTGATCGAGGCATGGATACGTTCGACAAAGCGGTTGAACGAGGTAGCCAGTTCGCCGAACTCGTCCTTGTTCTGCACGGCCAGGCGGCGGGTAAGGTCACCTTCACCCTCGGCGATGTCGCGCATGGCGCGGCCCATGGTGGTCAGCGGGCTCATCAGCACCGGAATCAGCAGGCCGAGCAGGCCGGCGATGGCGGCCACGGCAATCAGCATGGCAATGATCGCCGAGGTGCGGAACTGGCTGAGCGCGGCATAGGCCTTGTCCCTGTCGATCGACAGCCCGATGTACCACTGCGCCGAAGGCAGGCCGGCCACCGGGGCGAACGAGATGATGCGGTCCTGGCCGTCGAGGGTGACATCCTGCATGCCGGCGGCAACCCGCAGGTTGCTGCCTGGGTAGATGTCCTTGAGGTTCTTCATCACCTGGTCTTTATTGGGGCTGACGATCACCTGGCCATTGGCGTCGGCCAGGAAGGCGTGACCGATGCCGCCGAAGTCGACCGAGTTGATGATCTCGACGAGGGTGTCGAGGGTCACGTCACCGCCGACCACACCGATCAGTTCGCCATTGCGCTTGCTCTTCACCGGCGTGGCGATGGTCACCATCAGGCCACCGACTGCACCCTGGTACGGGGCGGTCAGCACGGTCTGCCCGGCGTTGGCGGCGGCGCCATACCAAGGGCGCTGGCGCGGGTCGTAACCGGCGGGCATCTGGGCATCCGGGCGCTGGGTGAATTCGCCGTTGGCCTGGCCCAGGTAGGTGAACAGGAAATTACGCGTGTAGGACGGCTGCTCGATCAGCCCTGCCAGGGTGTCGCCGGCGCCTTGCTGGCCGATGTCCTGGGCCAGGTTCTCCAGCACCAGAATGCGCCCGCTCATCCAGTTCTGCACACTGCTGGCGGTCAGTGCACCGGACTGCTGCACCGAGGCTTCGATATTCTGGCGGATGGTATTGCGTTGCAGGTAGTCGTTGTAGAGCGTGAACAGGGCAAATGCCAAAACCACGACGCCGCAGGCGCTGAGCAGGATCTTGTGGCGAAATTTCAGGTTCATGTTTCGAGACCTTGAGCCAATGAGGGGAGGGCGCAGCGCGCTCATGACGCGATGCGGGGCCTATCGACCGAGATATCGGCTTGAGGGGTAAAAGATTGAAGTGCTTAGGGAAAATTCTTACAGACGTTTCGACGGACGGCAGTCACGGGTCAGCCAACTGCTCGATCAGCAGGCGTGCAGCCTGCTGCAGCGGCTGTTGTTTGCGCCACAGGATATGCACGGGCAGTTGCAATTCGTTGCGTGTATTGCGGAATGCCAGGCGCACCAGACGCCCGCTGGCCAGCAGCGGGGCGACCCGCGACAACGGCAGATCGCCCCAGCCCAAGCCAGCTTCCACCATTTGCAAAGCCAGATCGAAACTGTCGGTGGACCAGTGTGTGGCGCCGATCAGTGGGCGAGGGTCCGCCAGAGGCAGGTCGCGGCTGCGCACCAGAATCTGACGCACCTGGGTCAGGTCCTCAAGGTCGTGGATACGCCCCTCACGCAGGGCCGGGTGGGCCGGCGACAGGGTGGCTACCAGCGACTCCATGCCGATGTGCTGGAAGCCGCGACGGGCATCGACCTGCAGGCCGGCAAAGGCTATGCAGAGGTCGACACGGCCGCTGTCCAGCAAGTGCAGGGCTTCTTCCTGCGGGGCGCTGAGCAGGGCAATGTCCAGCAACGGGTGGCGCTTACCTAGGTTGGCGATGGCCGCCAGCAGCGGGCGGTGATCGATGTCGGGTACCACGGCCAGGGTCAGGCTGCTCTCCAGCCCTTGGGACAGCTCCAGGGCATGAACCTGCAGCAGCCCCAGTTGTTCGGCAATCAGCCTGGCGTGTGGCTCCAGGGCCAAGGCCTGTGCGGTTGGGCGAACTTCACGCGGGCCACGTTCGAACAGGCTGTAGCCAAGTTCTGCTTCAAGGTTGCCAATGGCCATGCTCACGGCTGAAGGCACCCGCTTGAGGGCGCGCGCGGCGGCAGAAAACGAACCGTGGTCGAGCACGGCCAGAAACAGCTGGATGTTGTCGCTGGAAAAGTTCATGGCAGCCTCCTGTCAGTTGATCTGACAGCTGCTGACTTTTGCTGTCAAGTACGTTGAAGCATGATCGCCCCGTCGCTATTTGTCTTTGGAGGTAACCTGGGTGCAGGGATTGAAACGCAAGCTGGTCTACGTGACTTTCTATGAACTGATCGGGCTGTGCATGTCGACCCTCGGGCTGGCCTACCTGTCAGATACGCAGGCGTCGCATACCGGACCGCTGGCGGTGATGATCACCACCATCGCCATGCTCTGGAACCTGATCTACAACACCCTGTTCGAGTACTGGGAGAGCCGCCAGGCCAAGCGGGGACGCAGCGTGGCGCGGCGGGTGGTGCATGCCATCGGCTTCCAATTGACCCTAGTGGTTTACTTGATTCCGCTGATTGCCTGGTGGCTGGACATGACATTGCTGGAGGCGCTGCTGGTGGATATGGCGTTCATCATCCTGGTGCCGTGCTACACCTTTGCCTACAACTGGGCGTTTGATCGTGTGTTTGGCTTGCCAAGCTCTGCCCTTGCCACAGCTTGATACAGCCTTGCGCTGCGAAAACGCCGGCACAGGCCGCCACTAAGGTGGCAGGCGAATGATCAAAGGCGCCTGCTGCTGCTCGACCTGCTGCTCCACCGGCCGCGGCGCACTGGCCAGCAAGCTGTCCTCAACCTGCCCCGACAGGTAATAGACCCCCGCCATGGCCCCGCTCTGGCGGTTCTCCATCAACTCCTGCCATTCCTGGTTCAACGCCACGTTCAGGATCACCCGCAGCTGTTCGACCATCTGCGGGTGATCACGGTCATGGGTCATCACCCCGTAACCGGCTGCAGCAATCGAAATCATCGCCCCTGCCACCTTGCCCACTGCCGATGCCACGGCACTGGCGATACCGCGTGGGGCCAGGGTGGCGCCAAGCTTTTCGCTGGCCTGGGTGGCCACCGAGTTGAGCCCGACATCGGTCCTGCCAGGGCCTTTGCTGGCCTGCTGATGCAAGTGCTGGCGCATGGCTTGCCAGGCCGGTTGTTGGTCCAGTGACTTGGCCCGCAGCAGCTGATACAGGCTGGCATTGCGCGCATCCGGTGGCCCCAGGGCGATGGCGGGGATACGGTTGAGGCGCTGGCTGAACTGCTCGGGCGGCGCGTTGTACCGGCTGATGATCGCCGGCAGTTGCTGGCCGAGCAGTTGCAGGTACAGTTCGCAGGCGCGGTCGCGGATGCCCTCTGGGTTGATCTGCTCGGCTACCGGCTCAATCACCCGCGCGTGATACTGCTCCTGCAGGTACAGGGCCAGGCGTTTTTCTGCCGGTTCCCGACCCTCACCACTGTCGAGCTTGTACCAGGCCACCTTGAGGGTCAGCCACTGCTGGGTCCAGTAACCCGTGAACCAGGGGATGAAGTCGCTTTCGGTGCGTTGCTGCACTTGCTCCTTCCACACCCGCATGGAGCGCCGGGCATAGTCGTTGGCCGAGCCGGCGGCACCGACCGAGGCATCGATCAGTTCCTGGTCGATGCGTTGCCAGGCCGCGGGGGTGAGTATTGCGGGCGGCGGCGGGGCAGGGGGGCGCTTGCTGGCACAACCGCCGAGGGCCAGCAGAAGGCAGAGCAACAGGAGGACTCGAGAACTCACGCGACCGCCTCCCTGGTAGAGGCTGGGGGGGTTCTCGAAGTATAGGGTGGGGTTATTGGGGCTGCTGTGCAGCCCATCGCCCGCTCAGCACAGATGCAAATGGTTGTGTGAGCGCGGCCTGGGGGGGAGCGATCGCGTCCGTTTGGTCGGGTTATTCCAGGTCGAGCTTTTCTTCCAGACGGTCAAGGTGCCTGTGCATCAACCCCAGCGCCGCTTCGGCATCACCTTGCTCCACGGCATCGATGATTGCCGCATGCTCTTCCCACGCGCAGTGATCGCAGCACGGCGATTCGTAGAGAGCGATGATCAGCGAGGTCATCGGCACCAGCCCATTGAGAAATCGCGCCAGTGGTGCATTGGCCGCCACCTGCGCCAGTTTCAGATGGAACTCGCCGCCCAGGCGGATCGCCGCGCAGCGTTCGCCACGCTCATGGTGCTGGCGCTCGCGCTCTACCAGTTGCCGTAACTGGCGTACCTGCGCCGGCCGGGCGCGTTGCGCAGCCAGGGTGATCAGCGTGGTTTCGGCCAGACGCCGGGCACTGAGCACCTGACGTGCCTGGACCGGGTCAGGCGCAGCCAGATGCGCGGTGTGGCTGGGGCGCTGTACCACCACCTGCTGGTCGGACAGGCGCCCGAGCACACGGCGGATCACCGTGCGGCTGACACCAAAGGCATGGCCCAGCGCCTGTTCGGGCAACAGACTGCCCGGCGGCAGGCGCTGTTCGAGAATGGCGTCGAACAGCCGCGGATAAATCTGCTCGGCCGACAGGCGGGTTTCGCCGGCCGCGAGCAGGGTAGGCAAGTGGGGGACGGCGTTCATGGGCACTCTCCTGAGGTCATGGATGCGGATGTTCGTCCGGGATATTCAGCGCGATGCCCATGCGCAGCCCTTCGGCCACGATGTGCTGACGCATCTGGGCACTGGCCTGGGCGCTGCTGCGTTCGCGAATGGCGCGCACCACCGCTTCGTTTTCCTTCAGCCGCGCGGCCAGGTGCTCGGGCGAGTTGCGCAGCATGTCGGCGCTTTGCTTCAGGGCATTGCCGGTCTGCTGCACCACGCTCTGGAAAATCGGGTTGGTGGTCAGGGCGAACAGCGCCTCATGGAAGGCAATGTAGGCTTTGACCCCGGCCTCGCTGTCATCGGCCTCCAGCGCTTCGCGCATGTCCATCAGGGTCAGGCGCAACTGGCCGATGTCCTGGCTGTTGGCCGACTGCGCCACCAGGCCGACGATGAACGGTTCGAGTGTGTAGCGCAGTTCCAGCACGTCGGCCAGGCTGGCCGCAGCGCTGGTTTCCACGCCCAACGGCTGGGCATCGGCATCCAGCACCAACACGCCCTTGCCGGGTAACGAGCGCACCAGGCCCAGTGTTTCCAGCACGGTTACCGCTTCGCGCAGGCTGGGGCGGCTGATGCCCAGTTGTTCGGCCAGTTCGCGCTGGCCTGGCAGCATGTCGCCGGTGCGCCATTGGCCGCGGGCCAGGGCCTGGCGGAGTTTTTCCACCACTGAGTTGACGACGGTTGATGAGCTGATCACGGTTCGCTCCTGGAAGGGCCGGCGTCATGCCGGCCACGTTCGCTCAGAATTCCTGTTGATGGGCGTTGGGTTGCTTGCGTGGCGTGGGGGCAAAGCCAGGCTTGCCGTCGAGCACGTTCTGCGCACGTTCCAGGTCAATGTCCTTCTCCCAACGGGCAATGGCCACGGTGGCCACGCAGTTGCCGATCAGGTTGGTCAACGCCCGGCCGATACCCATGAACCAGTCCACCGCCAGCACCAGTACCAGGCCAACCACAGGGATCGCCGGTACCGCAGTCAGGGTGGCGGCAAGAATCACCAGTGCCGAGCCTGGGATGCCGTGAGCCCCCTTGGAAGTCACCAGCGACACCAGCAGGATGGTCAGCAGGTCGGTCATTTCCAGTGGCGTGCCGGTGGCGTTGGCGATGAACACGATCGCCAGGGTGAGGTAGATGGAAAAACCATCGAGGTTGAACGAGTAGCCGGTAGGGATCACCAGGCCGACCGTGGAACTGCCGATGCCCAGGTGCTCAAGCTTGCGCATGATCTGTGGCAGTACGGCGTCGGAAGAGGCGGTGCCCAGGACGATGGTCAGCTCTTCGCGCAGGTACTTGATCAACGGCAGCAGTTTCAGGCCCGACAGGCGCATGACGGTGCCCAGCACGATCAGCACGAAGCCGGCACAGGTGAGGTAGAACAGCGCCACCAGCCCGCCCAGGTGCTGCAGCGACGCCAGGCCGTACTTGCTGGTGGTGAAGGCGATGGCACCGAACACGCCGATCGGCGCCAGGCGCACGATCATGCCCATGATGCGGAAGATCACATGGCTCAGTTCGTTGATCAGTCGCGAAATGCCGGCGGCCGAGTCACCTACCAGGTTCAGCGCACTGCCGAACAGCACCGAGAACAGCAGCACCTGAAGAATGTTGTTGTCGGCGAAGGCACCGATCACCGAGGTGGGGATCAGGTCCATGAAGAATGCCGTGGCGCCATGGATGTGCTGGCCGCGCTCGGCCAAGCCGTTGGCATCGGCGGCGGACAGTTGATCCAGGTGAATGTTGGCACCGCTGCCAATGCCACTGGTGAAGGCGAACACCAGGCCGATCACCAGCGCCAGGGTAGTCAGCACTTCGAAGTAGATCACCGACTTCAGGCCGATGCGCCCGACCTTTTTCAGGTCGCCCGCACCCGAAATGCCGCTGACCACCACGCAGAACACGATCAGGCCGATGAGCATCTTGATCAGCTTGATGAAGCCGTCGCCGAGGGGTTTGAGTTGCAGGGAGAGGTCGGGGAAGCTCAGACCGCAGGCGATGCCGAGGGCAAGGCCGAGTACGACTTGCAGGAAAATCGAACGCGAGCACCATTTGAGCATGGGAGGAGTCTCTGATCGGTGTCCTTGCTTCGGTAGCCGCACGGGGCGAAAGAGCGCAGGACTTAATTATTGTGGTCTTACCGGTTTGTTCAGCGCGAGGCCATAAAAGCGCGAAAAATCCCTGATTGCAAGGATTTTTGGCCTTACCGGTCTGACCAGTTGTGGGGCAATCCGGCCTGCCATGCTCTAGTTCGGTGCGTGCCGTGAAAGGGGGCGCGTGAAATAGCTCAGGGCTTGGCCAGTGCCTGGTCCACCGCTGCAATCAGCTTGCCAAGATCTTTGGGCGGGGCGTTGTGGATGACACCGAACAGGTAGGCGCGCTGCTCCTCTTCGTCGTCCGGTTCAGCGAAGAAGTCCTTGGGCTTGACGCCCAGCACCTGGGCAAACGCCATGATTGCATCGATGCTGGGGGTGTAGGTGCTGGTTTCGAAACGGCTGACGGTCTTGGGGTCGAAGCCGGTCCGTTCGGCCAGTTGTGCCTGGGTCAGGCCCGCCAGCTTGCGGTAGCGGCGCAGGGCGATACCCAAAGCTGATCTCGTCATCGCTTAATTCCCATTTAGAATCAAGAACTTAACGATATCTATCAATGTGGCGCAACGCCATGATCGATCACCTTTGTTTTATTTATGTGATGAATTTCGTAGAATTCATGGCTTGACCGGTCAGTCATCGTCACCTTCCTTGTACCGTTCGGCCTCGTGCCGCAACGGCAGGAAGCGCTTTTGCCCATTGGAACGGATCCTCATGAATCGGTTCCGAAGGCCGTCGATGAACTGGGTGCCGGCTTGTCATTGAATGGAGTCTCATCGTGCGCCTCAACTTGCCGGTAACCCCGGTCGAGCAACGTTTTCCCCCCCATCAGCGGCTTATTTCTGCTACCGATACCGCCAGCCTGATCACCTACTGCAACCCAGAGTTTGCCGCCATCAGTGGCTACAGCGAGGCC
Source organism: Pseudomonas sp. GW823-FHT05G12 (assembly GCF_058795575.1). Classification (NCBI taxonomy): domain Bacteria; kingdom Pseudomonadati; phylum Pseudomonadota; class Gammaproteobacteria; order Pseudomonadales; family Pseudomonadaceae; genus Pseudomonas; species Pseudomonas sp. GW823-FHT05G12. Next base: position 4,021,098 of record NZ_CM179501.1, on the reverse strand, counting down.
GAACTGATCGGCAGCCCGCACAACCTGGTGCGCCACCCGGATATGCCGCCGGCGGTGTACGAGTTGATGTGGCGCTACCTGAAAGCCGGCAAGAGCTGGATGGGTATCGTCAAGAACCGCTGCCGTAACGGCGACTACTACTGGGTCAATGCCTACGTCACGCCCATCCTCGAAGGTGGGCGGGTAGTGGGTTACGAGTCGGTGCGCGTATGCCCTACGCGCGAGCAAGTAGCCCGTGCCGAAGCCCTGTATGCGCGGCTGCGCAACGGCCAGGCGGCATTGTCGGCGCCGCGCCGGCTGAGCTTGCTGGCGCAGGCCTTGGCCTTGCCACTGGCCGGTGGGCTGCTGGCGGTGGGGGCCAACCAGCTGTGGCCTGGCCTGGTGGGGCAGGGGCTGACCCTGGGGCTGTTCGTGGCCTGCGGCCTGTGGGCGCGCAATGCCCTCGGGCGGCAGCTGCAGCAGATTGTGCAGGGTGCCGAAGGTGCCTTCGCCGACCCGATTGCGGCCTTGACCTACAGCGACCTGTCGGGTGCTGCCGGGCAGTTGCAACTGATGCTGATCAGCGAAGAGGCACGCCTGAAAACCGCCTTGACCCGGCTAAGCGACCTGGCCGGGCAAATGGCCGTGGCCGCTCGCGATGCCGGGCAGTTGTCGCGCAGCACCGAGGCGGCATTGCTGGAGCAGCGTGCCGAAACCGACCTGAGCGCCACTGCAATGAACCAGATGGCCGCCTCCATTGGCGAAGTGGCCAACCACGTGCAGTTGACCGCCGCCGAGGCACACACGGCGCACCTGCTGGCCGAGCAAGGTAGCCAGGTGGCCGATGCCAGCGGTGCGGCCATTCGTAACCTGGCCAGCACCGTGACGCAGATCAACCAGGCGGTCAGCCACCTGGCGGGTCAGACCGGCGCCATCGCCGAGGCCGCCGGGATGATCCGCGGCATTGCCGAGCAAACCAACCTGCTGGCCCTCAACGCCGCCATCGAGGCTGCCCGTGCGGGCGAGCAGGGCCGGGGCTTTGCCGTGGTCGCCGACGAGGTGCGGGCACTGGCCGACAAGACCCGCCAGTCCACCCTTCACATCCAGGCCATCATCGATGCCCTGCGCAGTGGCGCCGAGGAAGCCGTGGCGATCGCCAGCCGAGGCATCGACGGTGCCGAGCAGGGCGTTGCCCAGGTGCAGGAAGCCCGGCAGGCGCTGCATGGCATTCGTGACGCGGTACAGCGCATCAGCGATATGAGCCAGCAGATGGCCACCGCCTCGCAGCAGCAGTCGGCGGTGGCAGAAGACGTTTCGCGGCAGATCAACGGCGTAGCCGGTATTGCCCAGCACAGCGCCCATAGCGCCAACGCCGCCGCCTCGCGCGGTACCGAACTGGAACACGTGTGCGCCGGATTGCGCGCCCTGGTGGAGCGCTTCAACCGCTAAGGCAGGATGCTTTATGGATGATAACTATCGCGCGGCCGTGGACGCGGCCGCGATCTTTTCGGAAACCGACCTGCGTGGGAACATCACCTACGTCAATCAGCAGTTCTGCAGCATCTCGGGCTACAGCCGTGAGGAACTGTTGGGGGCCAACCACCGCATCCTCAATTCCGGGCTGCATGAACCGACGTTCTTTGTCGGCATGTGGCGGGCGTTGGTCGCCGGGCGGGTGTGGAAGGGCGAAATCTGCAACCGGTCCAAGGACGGTTCGTTGTACTGGGTCGACAGCACCATGGTGCCACTGGTCGATCCGCTGACAGGCCAGGTGCGCAAGTATGTGTCGATCCGCTTTGACGTCACCGAGAAGCGCCAGCTGCTGCATACCTTGCAGTGGCGGGTGGGGCACGATGTGCTCACCGGCCTGCCCAACCGCGCCTACCTGTCTGATTTGCTGAACCAGGCCTTGGCCTACTCGCGCCGCGAAGGCATCTCGCTGGCGGTGTGCATGCTCGACCTGGATGGTTTCAAGGCGGTCAATGACGGCTACGGGCATGCCGTGGGTGACCTGCTGCTGGTGGAAGTGGCGCAGCGCCTGAAGAGTATCCTGCGTGGTGGGGATGCCGTGGCGCGGCTGTCGGGCGACGAATTCGTGCTGATCCTGCGCGACGTCGACGATGAGCACCAGCTGCATGCAGCCCTGCAGCGGGTATTGCGTGCCTTGGCGGCACCCTGTGTGGTGCGTGAGCATACGCTGTCGCTCAGCGCCAGTATCGGCGTGACCCTGTACCCGCAGGATGACGAAGATGCCGACACCCTGGTGCGCCACGCCGATCAGGCCATGTATGTGGCCAAGCAGCGCGGGCGCAACCGTTACCATCTGTTCGACGTGACGCAGGAGCAGGAGCTCAAGGCCACCCACCAGACCGTGGCACGCGTGCGCCGGGCGCTGCGCAATGGTGAGCTGTGCCTTTACTACCAGCCCAAGGTCAACCTGCGCAGTGGCAAGGTACTGGGCTTTGAGGGTTTATTGCGCTGGCAGCGGCCAGGCCGTGGTGTGGTGCCGCCTGGCGATTTCCTGCCCTGGGTAGAGCAGACCGACCTGATCGTCGAAATCGGCGAGTGGGTGATCGGGCAGGCGTTGAGCCAGTTGCAGGCCTGGCAGCGCCAAGGGCAGCCCTGGTCGCTGAGCGTGAATATTGCCGCGCGGCATTTGCAGCGCAGTGACTTTGCCGAGCGCCTGCAGCAACTGCTGGCAGCGTACCCGGCGGTGGACCCGGCGCTGCTGGACCTGGAAATCGTCGAGTCGGTGGCCATCGACAACCTGCAGCATGTCAGCCGTTGCCTGGATGCCTGCCGTGCGCTGGGTGTGCGTTTCTCGCTGGACGATTTCGGCACCGGTTATTCGTCCTTGAGTTACCTGAAACGCTTGCCGACCCAGACGATCAAGATCGACCAGTCGTTCGTGCGTGACATCCTTCATGACCAGGACGACCTGGCGCTGACGGAGGCAGTGATCGGCCTGGCCCGGACGTTTGGCCGCGAGGTGATTGCCGAGGGGCTGGAGAGTGTCGAGCACGGCCGGGTACTGATGGGCCTGGGCTGCGAGCTGGCGCAGGGTTACTGCATTGCCCGGCCGATGCCCGCCAGTGACGTGCAAGCCTGGGCACAGGCCTACCGGCAGCCAGTGCAGTGGCGTGACCCTTGAAGGTCATCAGCGGGCCGTGGTCTTGACCTGCACGGGGGGGGCGCCAGCTGCTTGTCGATCAGGGGTGGCTTCGAAAACCTGCTGTGCGGCGCTTCAGGGCCAATCGATTCATCGCCCACGCAACCGCTTGTACAGTGTGGTGCGGCTGATACCCAGTCGGCGGGCCACCGCCGACAGGTTGCCATTGGCTTGCTCGACCAGGCTCTGCAGGTCCGTCTCTTCAGTCGCTATCGGCACCGGTGTTTTCGACTCGGCCAGAAAACCCGCAGGAAGGTGTTCGACGCCGACCGGCCCGTTGGCCGCCAGGGCCAACGCGACCTGTAGCACGCTCACCAGTTCGCGCAGGTTGCCCGGCCAGGGGTGTTGATCGAACAGGTCGATAATGGCCGGGGGCAGCCGCGCAGGTTGCCCGGGCTCGCGGTAGCGGGCATGCACCTGCTCAATCAGCTGGCGCCGGTCAGCGCGTTCGCGCAGGGGGGGCAGCACCAGCGTCAGGCCGGCGATGCGGTAGTACAGGTCCTGGCGAAAGCGCCCGGCGCGCACTTCTTCGGCCAGGTTGCGATTGCTCGCCGACACCACGCGGATATCCACCGGCACCGGTTCGCCACTGCCCAGCGGCTGGATGCTGCGCGACTGCAGTACGCGCAGCAGGCGGGCCTGGGTGGGCAGTGGCATGTCGCCAATCTCATCCAGAAACAGGATGCCGTGGTCGGCCTTGCGGATCAGCCCCGGGTTGCCCTTGTGGTGGGCGCCGGTGAACGCGCCTTTGTCATAGCCGAACAGTTCCGACTCCACCAGTTCGGCCGGGATCGCCGCACAGTTTACGGCGACCAGCGGCTGCCTGGCGCGGCTGCTGGCCCGGTGCAGGGTGCCGACGAACACTTCTTTGCCTACGCCTGTTTCGCCCTCGACCAACACCGGGATGTCCTTTTCCAATAGCAGGCGGGCTTGTATCAAGGCTTTATCCAGGCGCGGCTCGGTACTGCCGGCTTCGGGGCGGCGAGTGGTTTCGCGTGGGGGGTGCCACTGGCAGTGAAAGCGGTTGCGCCCGGTGGCCTGCAGAGCGAAGGGCTGTTGTCGGGGATGGCTGAGCAGCTGTTGCAGGGGTAACTGGAACAGTTGCTCGATGTTTTGCTGCAGCGGGTTTACGCCAAGCAGGCTATCGGCCCGGTGATTGGCGGCCAACACCTGCCCGCGTTCATCGAACACCAGCAAGCCGGCCCAAGGGCTGTCGAGGTTGTCGGAGGCGCTGTTGAAGATCAGTTGTGCATGCTGGTCAGCATGTTCGGCGAGGATCAGGCGGTTCTCCAGGCTCTGGCCCATCATGCGCACCAGCCCAAGCGTCTGGCTGGCCGGCAGGTAGCCGTCGCTGGCTACGTCGAGCGCCCCGACCAGCTGCCGTGCGGCGTCGAACAGGGGGGCGGCGGCGCTGGACATGTAGCGGTTCTGGCGCAGGAAGTGTTCGTCCTGGCCGACGTGAACCGCTTCGGCGCAAATCAGTGTGGTGCCCAGGGCGTTGGTACCGACGCCACGTTCGTGCCAATGGGCGCCGGCGCTGAAACCATGGTGCTGGCGCGGTTCGATGAAACGCCGCGAGCCCCAGCTGTCGAGCAGGCAGCCACTGGCATCGGCCAGCATCACCAGGTAGCTGGCGTTACCCAAGAGGTGCGCATAGTGCGGTAGCACTTCCTCGCGGGTCAGGCGCAGCAGGTTTTGGCGCCGCTCCAGCAGGGCACTGAGCTCGGCGCGGGACAGGCAGTCAAAGTCTGGCGCATGCTGCGGCTGCAGGCCGTGGGCGCGGCAGCGGTCCCAGGACGCCTGGATCAGTTGGGTGTGGGTCGAAGTGGATGCGGCCATGGGCCTGTCCTGTGTGATTGTTGTCATGGGTCGACCGCCGTTCAGTGTTGTTCACGGCTGTTCATTGTCAAACTGGCCAGTGTCCAGCTGTGCAGTGATTGTGTTCACGTGCGAGCCCGCGATTTGCCAGCGCTGCCACCCAGGCCCCGAACCAGAGCATCGGGCACGGACTGGCACGGAACTGGCTGTACCCGGCAGACAACAATCACAAAAAGGCCACGCCATGTCCCTGGTGCTGGAGGAGGTCAGCCGTAGCGTCGACAACCAGCCGTGGATCGTCGATGCGTCACTGCGTTTCGAGCCCGGCTCGTTCAATGTGCTGCTGGGTCGCACCCTGGCCGGCAAGACCAGCCTGATGCGCCTGATGGCCGGGCTGGACCGTCCGGACCGAGGGCGGGTGCTGATGGATGGCCAGGACGTCACCGGTGTGCCGGTACGCCAGCGCAATGTGTCGATGGTGTATCAGCAATTCATCAATTACCCGACCTTGAGCGTGTACGAAAACATCGCCTCACCGCTGCGCCAGGCGCGCATGGCCGAGGACCAGATCCGACGGCGGGTGCAGGAAACTGCCGAGATGCTGCGCATCGAAACCTACCTGCAACGCCTGCCACTGGAGCTCTCCGGCGGCCAGCAGCAACGCACGGCGATGGCCAGGGCATTGGTCAAGGATGGCTCGTTGATCCTCTTCGACGAGCCATTGGTCAACCTCGACTACAAGTTGCGCGAAGGCCTGCGCCAGGAGCTGCGCGAGCTGTTCGCGGCGCGCCATTGCATTGCTGTGTACGCCACCACCGAGCCCAACGAGGCGCTGGCGCTGGGCGGCACCACCACCCTTGTGCACGAAGGCCGTATCGTGCAGAGCGGGCCCACCGCCGAGGTCTATCAGCGCCCCAGCAGCGTGCTGGCTGCCGAGCTGTTTTCCGAGCCGCCGATCAACCTGGTGTCTGGCCGTATCACGGGTAACGAGGTGAGCCTGGCCCAGACCGTGCACTTTGCCCGCAATGCCGACCTGGAGCCGCTGGCCGAGGGTGACTACCGCTTCGGCGTGCGCCCCAGTCATATCGCGCTGGTGCCGGCCCACGACGATGACCTGGAGCTGGCGGTACTGGTGGAGTTGGCCGAGATCAGTGGGTCAGAAACATTTCTGCATGTGCGCAACGAATACTGGCGCATGGTGCTGCACCTTCCCGGGGTGCACGAGTACCAGGTGGACACGCCGATACGCGTGTTCATCCCCACGCACAAGCTGTTCGTTTTCGACAGCGCCGGGGTGTTGGTGCAGGCTCCGGGGCTGCGCCAGGCGAGGAGAGGGTGATGGCCGAAATCCGCCTGCGCCAGCTGGCGCACAGTTACAGCCGCCAGCCCGCCAGCGAGGCAGACTATGCCCTGCACGCACTCGAACATGTGTGGGAGCAGGGCGGTGCCTATGCGTTGCTCGGGCCGTCGGGCTGCGGCAAGTCGACCTTGCTCAATATCATTTCCGGGCTGCTGACGCCGTCTCATGGCGAGGTGCTGTTCGACGGCAAGCCGGTCAACCAGCTGTCCCCGCAGGCGCGCAATATCGCCCAGGTGTTCCAGTTCCCGGTGGTGTACGACACCATGACAGTGTTCGACAACCTGGCCTTCCCCTTGCGCAACCAGGGGCTCGATGAAGCCCGGGTGCGTGCCCGGGTGGAAGAAATTGCCGAAGTGCTCGAGCTGACTGCCGTGTTGCGCAAGAAAGCACGCAACCTCACCGCCGATGAAAAGCAGAAAGTCTCCATGGGGCGTGGCCTGGTGCGCGATGACGTGTCGGCGATCCTGTTCGACGAGCCGCTGACGGTGATCGACCCGCATCTGAAGTGGAAGCTGCGGCGCAAGCTGAAGCAGATTCATGAGCAGTTCAACATCACCATGATCTACGTCACCCACGACCAGTTGGAGGCCTCCACCTTCGCCGACAAGATCGCGGTGATGCACGGCGGACGCATCGTCCAGTTCGGCACCCCGCGCGAGCTGTTCGAGCGACCGCGGCATACATTCGTTGGTTATTTCATCGGTAGCCCGGGCATGAACTTGATCGACGTGCGTGCCGAGGCGGGCGCGGTGGTGTTCGGCGATGTCCAGCTGGTGCTGCCCGATGGCCTGTGCGAGCGCCTGGCCTCACTGGCGGGCGGGCGGCTGCAGGTGGGCATTCGCCCGGAGTTCGTGCAGCTGTGGGACAGCCCGTTCGAGGGGGCCTACCCGGCGCGGGTGCTGGACGTCGAAGACCTGGGTACCTATCGCATCGTCACCCTCGAACTGGGCGGTGTCGCGCTCAAGGCGAGGCTGGGCGAGGACCGCCCGTTGCCTGTGGACCAGGCCTGGGTCAGCCTGCCGGCGCAGTGGCTGATGCTGTATGTCGACGATGTGCTGCTGGAGACCGGGCCATGAACAACAAGGTGCCGAACAACAAGGCCTGGTGGCTGGTGCTGCCGGTGTTCCTGCTGGTCGCGTTCAGCGCGGTGGTGCCGATGATGACGGTGGTCAACTACTCGGTGCAGGACATCTTCGACCAGTCCAGCCGCTACTTCGTCGGTGCCGACTGGTACCGCCAGGTACTGCGCGACCCGGCGCTGCACGATGCATTGCTGCGCCAGTTCATTTACTCGGCCTGCGTCCTGCTGATCGAAATTCCATTGGGTATAGGCATCGCTCTGGCCATGCCAACCAAAGGCCGCATGGCCTCGGTGTGCCTGATCGTCATGGCTATCCCGTTGCTGATCCCGTGGAACGTGGTCGGCACTATCTGGCAGATTTTCGGCCGTGCCGATATCGGCCTGCTCGGCGCTTCCCTGGCCAAGCTAGGGGTCAGCTACAACTACGCCGGTGACCCGTTCGACGCCTGGCTCACCGTGCTGGTGATGGATGTGTGGCACTGGACTTCGTTGGTGGCTTTGCTGTGCTATTCGGGGCTGCGTGCGATCCCCGACGTGTACTACCAGGCCGCGCGCATCGATCGGGCCTCGGGCTGGGCGGTGTTTCGCCATATCCAGCTGCCCAAGCTCAAGAACGTGCTGGTGATCGCGTTGATGCTGCGCTTCATGGACAGTTTCATGATCTACACCGAGCCGTTCGTGCTGACCGGCGGCGGGCCAGGCAACGCGACCACGTTCCTCAGCCAGACCCTCACGCGTATGGCCGTAGGGCAGTTCGACCTGGGGCCGGCGGCAGCGTTTTCACTGGTGTACTTCCTGATCATCCTGCTGGTGTCGTGGCTGTTCTACACAGCCATGACCCATGCCGACAAGGACTAGGCCATGAGCACACGCAAATCAATGGCCCTGCTGCTGTACTTCTTCTTCCTGCTGGTGCCGATCTACTGGTTGCTGAACATGTCGTTCAAGAGCAACGCCGAGATCCTTGGCGGCCTGACCCTGTGGCCGCAGGCGTTCACGCTCGACAACTACCGAGTGATCTTCACCGACGCCAGCTGGTACAGCGGCTACATCAACTCGCTGTACTACGTGTGCCTGAACACGCTGATTTCACTGCTCGTGGCGTTGCCCGCGGCCTATGCCTTCTCGCGCTACCGCTTTCCTGGCGACCGCCACCTGTTCTTCTGGCTGCTGACCAACCGCATGGCGCCACCGGCGGTGTTCCTGCTGCCGTTCTTCCAGTTGTACTCGTCGATCGGGCTGTTCGATACCCACATTGCCGTGGCGCTGGCCCATTGCCTGTTCAACGTGCCGCTGGCGGTGTGGATCCTGGAGGGTTTCATGTCGGGCGTACCAAGGGAAATCGACGAAACCGCCTACATCGACGGCTACAGTTTTCCGCGCTTCTTCGTGAAGATCTTCATTCCGCTGATTGGCTCCGGCATCGGCGTCACGGCGTTTTTCTGTTTCATGTTCTCTTGGGTCGAACTGCTGCTGGCGCGCACCCTGACCTCGGTGAATGCCAAGCCGATTGCCGCGGTGATGACCCGCACGGTGTCGGCATCGGGCATCGACTGGGGTGTGCTGGCGGCGGCGGGGGTGCTGACCATCTTGCCGGGCATGCTGGTGATCTGGTTCGTGCGCAATCATGTGGCCAAGGGCTTCGCCCTGGGCCGGGTGTGAGGAGGGCAACGCATGGAGTGGATGGCCTGGACCCTGCCGACAGCGCTGTTCTTCGCCGCTGTGGGCCTGTTGCTGCTGGGCATGACCCTGCTTGAGCTGCGTCGCCCCTGCGTAGAGCGACGGGGCTTTTTGCCGCTGGTCACCAGCCGTGGTGACCGTTTGTTCATCGGCCTGCTGGCCAGCGCCTACCTGCACCTGCTGGTGGTCGGTGTCAGCGACTGGCCGTTGTGGGTGGCCTCGCTGCTGTCGCTGGCGTGGCTGGCGGTGGTGTTGCGCTGGGGCTGAGCGAGCGGCCCTGTGGGATAACTGAAACGGGAGATCACAATGTTCGACAACAAACACAACAGGCGACATTTGACCCTGGCCGCGTTGCTGGTACTGGCCAGCGTGCAAGGCACAGCCTGGGCCGACCAGTACGAAGAGGCGGCAAAGAAATGGATCGGCAGCGAGTTCAAGCCTTCGACCCTTACCCCCGAACAGCAGTTGGCCGAATTGCAGTGGTTCATCAAGGCAGCCGAGCCGTTTCGCGGGATGAAGATCAACGTTGTGTCGGAAACCATCACCACCCATGAATACGAATCCAAGGTGCTGGCCAAGGCTTTCAGTGAGATCACCGGCATCCAGCTGACCCACGACCTGCTGCAGGAAGGCGACGTGGTGGAAAAACTGCAGACGCAGATGCAGTCGGACAAGAACATCTATGACGGCTGGGTCAACGACTCCGACCTGATCGGTACGCACTTTCGCTACGGCAAAGTGGAATCGATCACCGACCTGATGGCCAACGAGGGCAAAGCCTATACTTCGCCGACCCTCGACCTGAAGGACTTCATCGGTATTTCCTTCACCACCGCGCCCGATGGCAAGGTCTACCAACTGCCCGACCAGCAGTTCGCCAACCTGTACTGGTTCCGCGCCGACTGGTTCGAACGGCCGGAGTTAAAGGCCAGGTTCAAAGAGAAGTACGGCTATGAACTGGGGGTGCCAGTGAACTGGTCGGCGTACGAGGACATTGCCAAGTTCTTCACCGAAGACGTCAAGGAGATCGACGGCAAGCGCGTCTACGGGCACATGGACTACGGAAAGAAAGACCCGTCACTGGGCTGGCGCTTCACCGATGCCTGGTTCTCGATGGCCGGCGGCGGCGACAAGGGCCTGCCCAATGGTTTGCCGGTCGATGAATGGGGCATTCGCGTGGAGGACTGCCATCCGGTGGGTTCCAGCGTGACCCGCGGCGGCGATACCAATGGGCCGGCCGCTGTCTATGCCACGCAGAAATACGTGGACTGGATGCGTGCCTACGCGCCCAAGGAAGCGCAGGGCATGACATTCTCCGAAGCCGGCCCTGTGCCGGCGCAAGGCAACATTGCCCAGCAGATATTCTGGTACACCGCGTTCACCGCCGACATGACGAAGCCCGGCTTGCCCGTTGTGAATGCCGACGGCACGCCGAAGTGGCGCATGGCGCCTTCACCGAAGGGGCCTTACTGGGAAGAGGGTATGAAACTCGGCTACCAGGACACTGGCTCGTGGACCTTCTTCAAGTCCACCCCCGAGAAGCAACGCTTGGCGGCGTGGCTGTACGCCCAGTTCGTCACCTCAAAGACCGTATCGCTGAAAAAGACCATCGTCGGCCTGACGCCGATTCGTGAGTCGGACATCAACTCCCAGGCCATGACCGAGTTGGCGCCCAAGCTCGGTGGGCTAGTGGAGTTCTATCGCAGCCCTGCACGGGTGCAGTGGACGCCGACCGGCACCAACGTACCGGACTACCCGCGGCTGGCACAGCTGTGGTGGAGCCATATCGCCGAAGTCGCCAGTGGCGAAAAGACCCCGCAGGAAGCCCTGGATGGGCTGGCCCGCGACCAGGACCGCATGATGGAGCGCCTGCAACGCTCCAATGCCCAGGCGACGTGTGCACCCAAGTTGAATCCGGAGAAGGACGCCCAGTACTGGTTCGACCAGCCGGGTGCGCCGAAAGCCAAGCTGGCCAACGAAAAGCCCATGGGCGAGACAGTCAGCTACAACGAACTGCTGAAGTCCTGGGAGGCGGCCAGGAAGTGATCGGCTGAACGCCGGGGTGGTTTCACCGACCGCGCGGGCCGTGCAACCGCTCGCTCGCGAAGAGTCCATTAGTCACGGGCAAAAAAAACGGCACCTGCAAAGGTGCCGTTTTCGCATCACGCGGTATTACTTGTGCAGCTCTTCTGCCGCATACAGCGTGTTCTCCAGCAGGCACGCCCGGGTCATCGGCCCGACGCCGCCCGGCACCGGTGTGATCCAGCCGGCGCGGGGCAGGGCAGTCTCGTAGACCACGTCGCCGACCAGCTTGCCGTCTTCCTGGCGGTTGATGCCCACGTCGATGACGATGGCGCCTTCCTTGACCCACTCACCCTTGACCAGGCCCGGCTTGCCGGCAGCCACGACCACCAGGTCGGCACGCCCGACGTGGCCGGCCAGGTCCTTGGTGAAGCGGTGGCAGACGGTCACGGTGCAGCCGGCCAGCAGCAGTTCCATGGCCATCGGGCGGCCAACGATGTTGGACGCGCCGACGATCACCGCGTTCATGCCGTACAGGTCCTGGCCGGTGCTTTCCAGCAGGGTCATGATGCCTTTCGGTGTGCACGGGCGCAGCAGTGGAATACGCTGGGCCAGGCGGCCGATGTTGTACGGATGGAAGCCGTCCACATCCTTGTCCGGGCGAATGCGCTCGAGCAGCAAAGAGGCGTCCAGGTGTGCCGGCAGCGGCAGTTGCAGCAGGATGCCGTCGACGGCCGGGTCGTCATTGAGACGGTCGATCAGCTCGGTCAGGGCTTGTTGCGTGGTCTCGCTGGGCAGGTCGAAAGCCTGCGAAATGAAGCCGACCTCTTCGCAGTCCTTGCGCTTGTGCGAGACATAGACTTGGGAGGCGGGGTCGGTGCCGACCAGGATCACTGCCAGGCCCGGCGTACGCAGGCCTTGCTGGCGACGCTCCACGACACGTTGAGCGATCTGCTGGCGCAGGCTGGCGGCGATAGCCTTGCCATCGATTAGGTGTGCAGTCATAGACGCGTGATTAACCATCGAGAAGGAACAATAAAGAACGTGCATTCTCGCACGACATGGGCCAAGGGCAAAGGCGGGTGGTCGGGCAAATCCTCTAACCCCTTAAATAATTTAAATTTTTTCGAAAAAGGTGTTGACGACTTTCGGGGTCGACTATAAGATTCGCCGCACTTGTCGGGCACAGCCTAGCACTGGTTGGCTAAGTCGGGCAGAATGAGTGGTTTAACAGTTCCTTGTTAGCGTCTCGTTCGGTTAGGCTTCAAGCTTAAGCGCCCGTAGCTCAGCTGGATAGAGCATCCGCCTTCTAAGCGGATGGTCGCAGGTTCGAGTCCTGCCGGGTGCGCCATTAGGCAGCTTTGGCAAGCAAGTAGGCTGTAATGCAATATGGTGGGCGTAGCTCAGTTGGTAGAGCGCTGGATTGTGATTCCAGTTGTCGTGGGTTCGATTCCCATCGTCCACCCCATATTTTTCAAGGGCGCCTCGATAGCATCTGGCGCCTTTGTTTTAAGCGTTACGCGGACGTGGTGAAATTGGTAGACACACTGGATTTAGGTTCCAGCGGCGCAAGCTGTAAGAGTTCGAGTCTCTTCGTCCGCACCATGCTTCTGTAAGGTTGTACCGCAAGACCGCAATATGGTGGGCGTAGCTCAGTTGGTAGAGCGCTGGATTGTGATTCCAGTTGTCGTGGGTTCGATTCCCATCGTCCACCCCATATTCCTGAAAGGCGCCTTGATCGTGAGATCGGGCGCCTTTTTGTTTTGGGTCTGCGTAGCGGTGATGAGCCGCGCCCCAGCCAAAACACCTCCTGCCCCTTGTAATCCACTGGTGGCACCCCAATAAAAGCTGTTAGATTTCAGCCGGTTGAAACACCGGCCCGTTTGGCCGGCAAAGGACACCACGATGATTGCAAAAGAAGCCCGTCAGGCCCTGGCGCTGCAGCGCTTTGCCGAAGCCAATCCGCAGTTGCTCGAGGAGATCCGCGAGCTGGATGCGCGTGAGCAGGCCCAGCAAATCGAGTGGGCGTTCGAGGATGCCGCCGAGGAGCAGGGTATTGAGCCTTGGGAGCTGGCGCTGCAATTGATTGCCGAGTCCCCGGAGCAGCTGCAGGCCATGCGCCTGGAAACGCACCGTGAAGTGGCCGAGGCGTTGGGGCTGGAATGGGAGGAATACTGCCAGTTCAACGACATTGATCCTCAATAAAGGAGGCAAATGCGTTGCGGGTAGTTGTTTGACAAAGTATTTCGGCTGCAGGCCGCCCCCGGCGCCGCGCAGCCCCTGTTGGAAGCAGGCCTGGCGCTGTGCCGTGCGGGCCTTGAAAGTTAATCGACCGGCGTTGTTTTCAGTCGTCCCGTGTGGGGTGACTTCTGCTGCGTGACTCACTAGAATGTTTGCCCTTGATTCTGGAGTCGGGCTAACGCCGGCTAACGTCTGTGCAACGAGGAATATCCATGCAAGTTTCTGTTGAAAACACTTCCGCTCTCGAGCGCCGCATGACCATCGCCGTTCCGGCCGAGCGCGTCGAGAACGAAGTCAACAAGCGTCTGCAGCAGACTGCCAAGCGCGCCAAGATTGCGGGCTTCCGTCCTGGTAAAGTACCGATGACCGTGATCCGTCAGCGTTTCGAGGCGGACGCCCGTCAAGAGGCTTTCGGTGACCTGGTCCAGGCCTCCTTCTACGAAGCCATCGTCGAGCAGAAGCTGAACCCGGCTGGCGCCCCGGCTGTAGAGCCCAAGTCCTTCGAAAAGGGCAAGGATCTGGAGTTCGTCGCCATCTTCGAAGTGTTCCCTGAGTTCACTGTTGCGGGCCTCGAGTCGATCAAGGTCGAGCGCCTGAGCGCCGAAGTGGCTGACAGTGACCTGGACAACATGCTGGAAGTGCTGCGCAAGCAGAACACCCGCTTCGAGGCCGTCGAGCGCGCTGCGCAGAACGACGACCAGGTCAACATCGACTTCGTCGGCAAGGTCGACGGTGAAGCGTTTGCCGGTGGTTCGGCCAAGGGCACCCTGCTGGTGCTGGGCTCCGGCCGCATGATCCCAGGCTTCGAAGAAGGTCTGGTAGGCGCCAAGGCTGGCGAAGAGCGCGTTGTCAACGTGACCTTCCCAGAGGACTACCAGAACCTGGACCTGGCTGGCAAAGCCGCTGAGTTCACCATCACCGTCAACAGCGTTTCGGCACCTGTACTGCCAGAACTGAACGAAGAGTTCTTCGCCCAGTTCGGCATCAAGGAATCGACGCTGGAAGGCTTCCGCGCCGAAGTTCGCAAGAACATGGAGCGTGAGCTGCGTCAGGCGATCAAGACCAAGGTCAAGAACCAGGTCATGGACGGTCTGCTGGCCGCCAACCCGATCGAAGTGCCAAAGGCCCTGCTGGAAAACGAAGTCAACCGTCTGCGCGTGCAGGCTGTTCAGCAGTTTGGTGGCAACATCAAGCCTGAGCAGCTGCCAGTCGAGCTGTTCGAAGAGCAAGCCAAGCGCCGCGTCGTGCTGGGTCTGATCGTGGCCGAAGTGGTCAAGCAGTTCGAGCTGAAGCCGGACGACGCCAAGGTTCGCGAGATGATCGAAGAAATGGCGTCGGCTTACCAGGAGCCTGAGCAGGTCATCGCCTGGTACTACAAGAATGACCAGCAACTGAACGAAGTGCGTTCGGTTGTGCTGGAAGAACAAGTTGTAGATACTGTTCTGCAGAAAGCGACTGTGACCGACAAGTCGGTCTCGTACGAAGAAGCCGTTAAACCAGCCGAGGCTCCTGCCGCTGCTGAGTAACGGGCTTCTCTCGTAGGAAACCTCCACAAGCCAGCCTTCGAGCTGGCTTGTGCGTATTCAAGCCATGACTATTTGGGAGTGAGCGCAGGACATGTCCCGCAATTCTTATATTCAGCAGAGCTCTGACATCCAGGCCGCAGGCGGCCTGGTCCCGATGGTTATCGAGCAGTCCGCCCGTGGCGAACGCGCTTACGACATCTACTCGCGCCTGTTGAAGGAGCGTGTGATCTTCCTGGTTGGCCCGGTAGAGGACTACATGGCCAACCTCGTCGTTGCGCAACTGCTGTTCCTTGAGGCGGAAAACCCGGACAAGGATATCCATCTGTACATCAACTCGCCGGGCGGTTCCGTCACCGCCGGCATGTCGATCTACGACACCATGCAGTTCATCAAGCCGGACGTTTCGACCATCTGCATCGGCCAGGCCTGCAGCATGGGCGCCTTCCTGCTGGCGGCAGGTGCCAAGGGCAAGCGTCATTGCCTGCCTAACTCGCGCGTGATGATCCACCAGCCGCTGGGCGGCTTCCAGGGTCAGGCCACCGATATCGAGATCCACGCCCAGGAAATTCTCAATATCAAGGCCCGTCTGAACGAGCTGCTGGCCTATCACACCGGCCAGGACCTCGAGACCATCAAGCGTGACACCGAGCGTGACAACTTCATGAGCGCCTCGCGCGCAGCCGAGTACGGCCTGATCGACTCGGTCTACGACAAGCGGCAACTGGCCTCCTGAACCGGGGGGTCAGAGCAGGTGGGCGTCGAAAGCGCCTACCTGCGGACTTGAAAAAGCCCGCAATTGCCTTCATCTTGTGTTGCAAGCCTACCGGATTGGATCGATCGAATGACTGACACCCGTAACGGCGAGGACAGCGGCAAATTGCTTTATTGCTCCTTCTGCGGCAAAAGCCAGCACGAAGTGCGCAAACTGATTGCCGGGCCCTCGGTATTTATCTGCGACGAGTGCGTCGACCTGTGCAACGACATCATCCGAGAGGAGGTGCAGGAAGCCCAGGCCGAGAGCAGCGCGCACAAATTGCCTTCGCCGAAAGAAATCAGCGGCATCCTTGACCAGTACGTTATTGGTCAGGAGCGCGCAAAGAAGGTGCTGGCCGTAGCGGTGTACAACCACTACAAGCGCCTGAACCAGCGTGACAAGAAGGGTGACGAAGTCGAACTGGGCAAGAGCAACATCCTGCTTATCGGGCCGACCGGCTCGGGCAAGACCCTGCTCGCCGAAACCCTGGCACGCCTGTTGAACGTACCGTTCACCATTGCTGACGCCACCACCCTGACCGAAGCCGGTTATGTGGGTGAGGACGTCGAGAACATCATCCAGAAGCTGTTGCAGAAGTGCGACTACGACGTGGAAAAGGCCCAGATGGGCATTGTCTACATCGACGAAATTGACAAGATTTCGCGCAAGTCCGACAACCCGTCCATTACCCGTGATGTTTCCGGTGAGGGCGTGCAGCAGGCGCTGCTGAAACTGATCGAGGGCACCGTGGCCTCGGTTCCGCCGCAGGGCGGCCGCAAGCACCCGCAACAGGAATTCCTGCAGGTTGATACCCGCAACATCCTGTTCATCTGCGGTGGTGCGTTCTCGGGCCTGGAAAAGGTCATCCAGAACCGTTCCACCAAAGGTGGCATCGGTTTTGGTGCCGAAGTGCGCAGCAAGGAAGAGGGCAAGAAGGTTGGCGAGTCCCTGCGTGAGGTCGAGCCGGACGATCTGGTCAAGTTTGGCCTGATTCCGGAATTCGTCGGCCGTCTGCCGGTACTGGCTACCCTTGACGAGCTGGATGAGGCTGCGTTGATGCAGATCCTCACCGAGCCGAAGAATGCCCTGACCAAGCAGTATGCCAAGCTGTTCGAGATGGAAAGCGTCGACCTCGAGTTCCGCAGCGATGCGCTCAAGGCCGTTGCACGCAAGGCCCTGGAGCGCAAGACTGGCGCTCGTGGCCTGCGCTCGATCCTCGAAGGCGTGCTGCTCGATACCATGTATGAGATTCCTTCGAAAAAGGATGTCAGCAAGGTGGTTATCGACGAGAGCGTCATCGAGGGCACCTCGCAGCCGCTGATGATCTACGAAAACAGCGAACCGCAAGCCAAGGCCGCGCCAGACGCCTGATTCAGGCAATGGCCGGTTCTCGGTTGCAAGCAAGAGGGGGCCTACGGGCCCCTTTCTGCTTTTCCTGTACAAGCGCTTGTAATTTCCCAAGCGTGCCCCCACATTAGGTCCAAGCATCATTTCCACCGGTTTCCGGCCATAAGGCCGCTGTAGAGGCGAAATCATGAAGACCACCCTCGACTTGCCTCTTTTGCCATTGCGCGATGTCGTTGTTTACCCGCACATGGTTATCCCGCTGTTCGTGGGGCGCGAAAAGTCCATCGAAGCCCTCGAGGCGGCGATGACGGGCGAAAAGCAGATCCTTCTGCTGGCCCAGAAGAATCCAGCCGACGACGATCCGGGCGAGGACGCCCTGTACCGTGTCGGTACCGTTGCCACCGTGCTGCAACTGCTGAAGCTGCCTGATGGCACCGTCAAGGTGCTGGTCGAAGGCGAGCAGCGTGGTGCGGTCGAGCGCTTCTCCGAAGTTGATGGGCACATCCGTGCCGAAGTCTCCCTGATCGACGAAACCGACACTGCCGAGCGCGAGTCGGAAGTGTTCGTGCGCACGCTGCTGTCGCAGTTCGAACAGTACGTTCAGCTGGGCAAGAAGGTGCCTGCCGAAGTGCTTTCTTCGCTGAACAGCATCGACGAGCCAGGGCGCCTGGTCGACACCATGGCCGCGCACATGGCCCTGAAGATCGAGCAGAAGCAGGAAATTCTTGAAATCGTCGACTTGACTACCCGTGTCGAGCACGTGCTGGCACTGCTGGATGCCGAAATCGACCTCCTGCAGGTCGAAAAGCGCATTCGCGGCCGGGTCAAGAAGCAGATGGAGCGCAGCCAGCGCGAGTACTACCTGAATGAGCAGATGAAGGCCATTCAGAAAGAACTTGGCGATGGTGACGAAGGCCACAATGAAGTCGAAGAGCTGAAGAAGCGCATCGAAGCCGCAGGTCTCCCTAAGGATGCCTTGGCCAAGGCTCAGGCGGAGCTGAACAAGCTCAAGCAAATGTCTCCGATGTCGGCCGAAGCTACCGTGGTGCGCTCGTACCTCGACTGGTTGGTGCAGGTGCCGTGGAAGGCTCAGAGCAAGGTGCGTCTGGACCTGGCCAAGGCCGAGGAAATCCTCGATGCCGACCACTATGGCCTGGAAGAGGTCAAGGAACGCATCCTCGAGTACCTTGCCGTGCAGAAGCGCGTCAAGAAGATCCGCGGTCCGGTGCTGTGCCTGGTCGGGCCACCCGGCGTCGGCAAGACCTCGCTGGCCGAGTCGATCGCTGCCGCCACCAACCGCAAGTTCGTGCGCATGGCCCTGGGTGGCGTGCGTGACGAGGCCGAGATCCGTGGCCACCGCCGTACCTACATCGGCTCCATGCCGGGTCGCCTGATCCAGAAGATGACCAAGGTGGGTGTGCGCAACCCGTTGTTCCTGCTCGACGAAATCGACAAGATGGGCAGCGACATGCGCGGCGACCCAGCCTCGGCACTGCTGGAAGTGCTCGACCCTGAGCAGAACCACAACTTCAACGACCACTACCTGGAGGTCGACTACGACCTCTCGGACGTGATGTTCCTGTGCACCTCGAACTCGATGAACATCCCGCCGGCGCTGCTGGACCGGATGGAAGTCATCCGTCTGCCTGGCTACACCGAGGACGAAAAGATCAACATCGCGGTCAAGTACCTGGTGCCCAAGCAGGTCAAGGCCAACGGCTTGAAGAAAGAAGAGCTGGAAGTCGACGTCTCGGCGATTCGCGACATCATCCGCTACTACACCCGTGAAGCCGGTGTGCGGGGTCTGGAGCGGCAAATTGCCAAGGTCTGCCGCAAGGTGGTCAAGGAACATACCGGGCAGAAGCAGGTCAAGGTCAAGGTGGCCAGCGAGCAGCTGGAGCACCTGCTGGGCGTGCGCAAGTTCCGCTATGGCCTGGCCGAGCAGCAGGACCAGATCGGCCAGGTAACCGGCCTGGCCTGGACCCAGGTGGGCGGCGAGTTGCTGACCATCGAGGCCGTGGTCATCCCCGGCAAGGGCCAGTTGATCAAGACCGGCTCGCTGGGCGATGTCATGGTCGAGTCGATTACCGCCGCGCAGACCGTGGTGCGCAGCCGCGCCCGCAGCCTGGGGATTGCCGCCGACTTCCACGAGAAGCATGACGTGCACATCCACATGCCTGAAGGCGCCACGCCGAAGGACGGCCCGAGTGCCGGTATCGGAATGTGCACCGCACTGGTGTCGGCGCTGACGCAGATTCCGGTACGTGCCGATGTGGCCATGACCGGCGAAATCACCTTGCGTGGCCAGGTATTGGCCATTGGCGGGCTGAAGGAAAAACTGCTGGCGGCACACCGTGGCGGGATCAAGACGGTGATCATTCCCGAGGAAAATGTTCGCGATCTCAAGGAGATTCCTGAAAATATCAAACAGGATCTTCAGATCAAACCGGTCAAATGGATTGACGAAGTCCTGCAAATTGCGCTGCAATACGCCCCGGAGCCCTTGCCAGATGTGGCTCCGGAGATTGTCGCGAAAGACGAGAAGCGCGACGGCGATGCTAAGGAAAGAATCAGCACGCATTAGTAGTTTTTGGCTGGGGGGCTTTCCTTGACAGTATTTTCGGCGCCTTGCTATAAAGCGGCACGTTATTGTCGCCATGCCTCCCAGCACACGTTTCATAAGCTTTTCATTACATACTTAGAAACAAACTCAATAGAGATAAGGGGACTTAGAGTGAACAAGTCGGAACTGATTGACGCTATCGCCGCATCTGCAGACATCCCGAAAGCTGTAGCCGGCCGTGCGCTGGACGCAGTCATCGAATCCGTCACCGGCGCCCTGAAGCAAGGTGACGATGTGGTACTGGTTGGCTTTGGTACCTTCTCGGTCAAGGAGCGCGCCGAGCGTACTGGCCGCAACCCGCAAACCGGCAAGGCAATCAAGATCGAAGCCGCCAAGGTTCCAGGTTTCAAGGCCGGCAAAGGCCTGAAAGACGCCGTCAACTAAGTCGTCTTTCAGCCGGACCCGGCCTGGCCTGGTCCGAGCACGGTGATGGCGGGGCGCAAACGTTCCCGCCTGACACGTTTGCTAAGAAAAGGCGCATCCTCGGATGCGCCTTTCTTTTATCAGGATTCTACCCACGCTCCGCGGTTGTCGACGCAGTGGTACAGCCGTTTCTGGGGGACGCATGCTGCAAAATATCAGGGACAATTCACAAGGTTGGATTGCCAAGACCATCATCGGCCTTATCGTCGTGTTGATGGCATTGACCGGTTTCGAAGCCATTTTCCAGGCCGCCACTCATAGCCAGGACGCCGCCAAGGTGAACGGCCAGACCATCAGCCAGAACGAACTGAGCCAGGCGGCCGACATGCAGCGCCGTCAACTGATGCAACAGTTGGGCAAGGATTTCGACCCGGCGCTGCTGGATGACAAGTTGCTGCGTGAGGAGGCACTCAAGGGGCTGATCAGCCGCAAGCTGCTGCTGCAAGGTGCTGAGGATGCCAAGTTCGCATTCTCCGAGGCCGCGCTGGATCAGGTGATCCTGCAGACCCCTGAGTTCCAGGTGGACGGCAAGTTCAGCGCTGAGCGTTTCGACCAGGTGATCCGCCAGATGGGCTACGGTCGCATGCAGTTCCGCGAGATGCTCGGCGAGGAAATGCTCATCGGCCAACTGCGCACCGGCCTGGCCGGCAGCAGCTTCGTCACCGATCAACAGGTCGATGCCTTCGCTCGCCTGGAGAAGCAGACCCGCGACTTCGCCTCCCTGACGTTCAAGGCCGACCCGGCCGCAGTCAAGGTCAGCGACGAAGAGGTCAAGGCGCACTACGACCAGCACGCCAAGG
This sequence comes from Pseudomonas sp. GW823-FHT05G12, assembly GCF_058795575.1. Classification (NCBI taxonomy): domain Bacteria; kingdom Pseudomonadati; phylum Pseudomonadota; class Gammaproteobacteria; order Pseudomonadales; family Pseudomonadaceae; genus Pseudomonas; species Pseudomonas sp. GW823-FHT05G12. The sequence continues at coordinate 4,000,275 of NZ_CM179501.1, read as the reverse complement.
AGTTCATGTCGCCTGACCAGGTAGTGATCGACTACATCGAGCTGAAGAAGTCGGCGTTCTTCGATCAGGTCAAAGTGACCGACGAAGAGCTCAAGGCCCAGTACGAGAAGGAAATCGCCAACCTGGCCGAGCAGCGCCATGCCGCGCACATCCTCATCGAGGTCAACGACAAGGTCACCGACGCCCAGGCCAAGGCCCGCGCCGAAGAGATCGAGCAGCGTCTGGCCAAGGGTGAGGACTTTGCCGCTTTGGCCAAGGAGTTCTCTCAGGACCCAGGCTCCGCCAACACCGGTGGTGACCTTGGCTTTGCCGGCCCGGGCGTATACGACCCGGCCTTCGAAGAGGCGCTGTACAAGCTGCAGGATGGGCAGGTATCTGCACCGGTGCGCACCGAGTTTGGCTACCATCTGATCAAGCTGCTGGGCGTCCAGGCGCCAGAGGTACCGAGCTTCGCCAGCCTGAAGGACAAACTGACCCGCGATCTGAAGATGCCGCTGGTCGAGCAGCGTTATGTCGACGCCAGCAAGCAACTGCAGGATGCTGCCTACGAGGCTTCCGACCTGGCCCAGCCGGCCCAGGACCTGAACCTCAAGGTGCACACCTCCGCCGCCTTCGGCCGCGAGGGCGGTGAAGGCATTACCGCCAACCGTGCGGTGGTGCAGGCTGCGTTCTCTGAAGAAGTGCTGGATGAGGGTGCCAACAGCACCGCCATCGAGCTCGACCCTGAGACCACCGTGGTGCTGCGCGTCAAGGAACACCGCAAGCCAGAGCAACTGCCGCTGGACGCTGTGGCCAAGAATATCAGGGAGCACCTGGCCAAAGAGAAGGCGACTGCCGAACTCAAGGCCAAGGCAGACAAGCTGATTGCCGGCCTGCGTGACGGTTCCATCGCAGCAGGCAGCGTGCACGAAGGCCAAGGCTGGAAAGCCTATGAAGCCGTCACCCGTGGTGAGGACGGTATTGACCCGGCCGAACTGCAGGCACTGTTCCGTCTGGGCAAGCCGCAAGCCAAGGACAAGCCAGTGTATGGCAGCGTCGTGCTGCGTGACGGTAGCCTGGTGGTGTTGCAGCTCAAGGGCGTGAACGAAGGCGCTGCCGCCACCGACGAAGAGAAGCAGCAGATTCGCCGCTACCTCGCGTCACGTGCTGGCCAGCAGGACTTTGCCGCTTACCGCAAGCAGCTGGAAGCCAATGCAGACATCACCCGTTACTAAGGTGTTCGTTGCATGAAGAAACAGGCCGCCTCGTGCGGCCTGCTTCGTTTTCGCCAGCCGCGAGCACGGTCATTGTCGAAGGTCACAGCGCCTTCAGGGGTGGCGCCAACCAGGTGCTACCGCTTCACCCCTTCATAACTGTCCAGCGTATCGCGTGCAATCTCTCGCCCCAGGGCGATGAGCTCCGGCGCCTTGTAGAACTCGAAAAACCGGCACACCCGCTTGGGTACGTTGATCAGCACATCCGGTGGATAGCCGGCAATCTTGTACTGTGCCAGCGAAGTCTGCATGACCTCGAAGCTCTGGTTGATCAAGTCCAGGAGTGAGGCCGGCCCCACGTTGTCGATGATGAAAGAACCGGTGGCAGACTTCGGCGCGCCCTCGCGCTCCGGGGCCGCTGCCGGTTGCTGGCTTTCCGGGTCGGCGCTGTCGGCAAGCCACGGGCTTGGCGGTGCCAGCCCCTCGGCGACGATCTCCTTTTCGATGCGGATCAGCTCTTCCGCCGGTTTGCGCCGGAATGGCAAGCGTGAACCCAGCGAGCTCAACAAGGCGTCAAAGCGCATCTTGAACGCCGCCGGGCGCTCGATCACCGGCAACTGGTACTGCTTCTGGTTGGTGGCGTTTAGGTTTACCGCGATGATCAGGTCGCAATGGCTGGACACCACCGGCACGATTGGCAGCGGGTTGAGGATGCCACCGTCGACCAGCATGCGGTTGCCTTGCATCACCGGCGTGAACAGGCTGGGAATGGCCGCCGAGGCGCGCATGGCCTGATGCAGGCAACCTTCCTGGAACCAGATTTCCTGCTGGTTGGTAAGGTCGGCGGCCACTGCGGTGTAGGGTATGCGCAGTTGCTCGATGTTTATCTCGCCGACGATCTTGCGGATCTGCCCGAACACCTTGTCGCCGCGAATCGCACCGAGGCGAAAGCTGACGTCGACCAGGCGCAGCACATCGAGGTAGTCGAGGCTTTCGATCCAGTTGCGATAGTCGTCGAGCTTGCCGGCGGCATAGATACCGCCAATCACCGCGCCCATGGAACACCCCGCGACGCAGGCTATGTCGTAGCCGCGGCGCTCGATTTCCTCGATCACGCCGATGTGCGCATACCCTCGGGCTCCGCCCGATCCCAGTACCAGTGCCACACGTTTACTCATGAACATTCCCCGGCCAGTGCCATCATGGTCCTACAATGCACCCATCGCTGCCTGTGCTTCAATGTAGATCGTGCTGAGCTACTGTAATAAAACTGGCCAGGCAAAGCCGGCTGGGCATGGCACTTTCCAGCTGTCGGAGCGTCGAACAGCCACCGTTTTTCCATAGAGGTATTACTGATGAAAGCCTGGATTTGCCTTCCACTGATTGCCCTGGCCCTTGCTGGCTGCGCGGGCAAGACGGCCTACCGTGACAGCTGCGCGACCCAGCTGGATGCCGCCTGGAAGGAGCTGGACCTGGCCAAGGCCGAAGGCTTCGCCGGTGCCGTAAGTTATTCCAAGGCCTTGTCATTGCTGACCGGGGCCAAGACCCAGCAGCAGTTCGAAGGCTACGAAAGCTGTACCCGCAAAGCCGAAAAGGCGCGGTTCTACATTCGTGAATCTCGCGCCGGGCGCTGAACAGGGAGCATCGTATGTCTGCCATGCTCGACCATGTCGTTGCCCAGATACTGACCTTGCAGGTGCGCTTGCTGGCCTGTCGTGAACGCCTGGCTGCCAATACCGACAGTGAGGCCTTGCACGACTTGCGTACCACCTTGCGGCGCCTGCGCAGTCTGCTGAGGCCGCTGCGTGGGCTGCCTGGCGTGGAACAGCTGGAGGATGCTGCACGTTCGCTGGGGACCCTTACCACGCCGCTGCGTGATCGCGAGGTGCTGGCGGCCGAGCTGATCGGGCGCGGTCACACAGCAGCCGGGCAGCGGCGTCTGGAGGGGCGTGACAGGACCTTCGCCAGTGTCGCTGCCAGCCCACAGCTGGCCAGGGTATTGGCGATTCTCGACGCCTTTCCATTGTTCCTGCGGGCGGCGGGCCGGGAGGGGCTGGTCAAGTCGCTAAGCAAACGTATAGACAAGCGCTTGGTCAAGCAGTGGCGCAAGTTGCACAAAGCGTTGCAGGACCCTGCTCACGATCGCCACCGCCTGCGTTTGCTGATCAAGCGTGCACGCTATGGCGATGAGGCCTACCCGCAACTCGATCACGCTGGGAAGAAACTGCAACGTCTGCTGAAAAAGGCACAGGGCAGCCTGGGTGATTGGCACGACCGCCTGCAATGGCTGCTGCAAGCGCGCGACCATGCCGACCTGCTCCCCTGCAAGGCTGATTGGGAGCAGGAGCTGCATGGGGCGGAGCGCCAGTCGGATGTGACGCTGGACGCCCTGCAAGAGGCGCTGGCGCGGCGTTATCACGGAAAATGACCGATATGCGGGCTGATTGCCCGGCGTTTGCTGGCTAGGATGAGCGGACCTTTTTCTTTGCAGGCAGGAGCCGGCCAATGACTTTCAACCAACTGCTCGACGCCGTGCGGGCCAACCCGGATTCCGTCAGCATTCCGCCCAGCTGGGCCCAGGGGCGTGCTGCCTTTGGCGGGCTGATGGCGGCCATGGTCTATGAAACCATGCGCCTCAAGATCAGCGACAACCGCCCGGTACGCTCATTGGCCATTAGCTTCGTGGCACCCGCGGCGGCGGATGTGCCCATCCGCTTCGAGGTGGAGGTTTTGCGCGAAGGCAAGGCGGTTAGCACGTTGCTGGGCCGCGCTGTTCAGGATGGCCAGGTGGTGACTTTGGTGCAGGGCAATTTCGGTGCGGGCCGCCCTTCGGTGGTCGAAGTGCCGGCGTTACCGGCCATCGATATGCCTGCGCTCGATGAGGCGGCCCCGGAGTTGCCCTACATCAAAGGCGTTACCCCGGAGTTCATGCGGCACGTGGCCCTGCGCTGGGCAGTAGGTGGGCTGCCGTTCAGTGGCAATCAGTCGCGCAAGATGGGCGGCTGGGTGCGCTTGCGGGATGTGGTGGAAGAACAGGTGAACGAGGCGCACCTGTTGGCGTTGGTCGATGCCTGGCCGCCCAGCCTCATGCCGTTTCTCAAGCAGCCCGCTGCGGGCAGTACGTTGACCTGGACCATCGAGTTCATCCAGCCAACGGCGAAGCTGTCGACCCTGGATTGGTGCCAGTACTGTGTGGAGACCGAGCATGCGCGGGATGGCTATGGGCATGCTGCTGCGGCGTTGTGGACGGCGCAGGGCGAGTTGTTGGCGTTGAGCCGGCAGACCGTCACCGTTTTTGCCTGACCCTTGCAAGGCTGCTCACAAGCAGCGCTCCGGCAGCTGGCTCAGTGCCGGTGCTTGTGCCGCTCCCGCCAGGCCCTCCACCAGGCCCCGCTCACCACAAAGCGCGGAAAGGTGATGAACTGCTCGGTCAGTAAGCGCTGCACGGCATCCTGGCGGTTGGCGAACGGTTCGGGCTGCTGGGCTTCAAGGCGGTGGCCTTGGCGCTGCAGGCCCAACGCTGCGACCAAGGCAATCACACCCACCGCGATCTGGCCGAGGTCGAAACCAAACAGACCGGACAGCACCAGCAGTGTCCCCAGAATGAACAACGGCACAGCGATCAGGTGCAACACCAGGTTGGCCGGGTGGCGGTGATTGTGGTGGTAGCCGCGCCATTGCCAGGCGGGAAGATTGGGCAGGCGTTTGCTCATGGGGATTTCCTCTCGGTCATGCCCAAAGCTTAGTGCGGCCCCCAAGCGGGGGCCAATCGAACCTGGCTATGGTGACTATAGCTTGAGCTGGCCAATGGCCTTGTTCAGTTCGCCGGCCAGGGTCGCCAGTTCGCTGCTGGTGGTCGCCGAACCGACCGTCTGCTGCACGGTCCGCTCGGTGACATCGCGGATGCTGACCACCGCGCGGTTCATTTCCTCGGCTACCTGGCTTTGCTGCTCGGCCGCTACAGCGATCTGGGTATTGCTTTCGCGCATCTGCGCCACGGCACCGGTAATTTCCGCCAGCGCCTCACCGGCTTCCTGCGCCTGACGTACGCAGTCGTCGGCCTTGTACGAACTTTCCTGCATGAACTCCACCGCGTCGCGGGTGCCCGACTGCAGGGCCGAAACCATGGTGGTGATTTCATCCGTGGAGGTTTGCACGCGTTTGGCCAGGTTGCGCACTTCATCGGCGACCACGGCAAAGCCGCGGCCCAGGTCGCCGGCGCGCGCGGCTTCGATGGCAGCATTAAGCGCCAGCAAGTTGGTCTGTTCGGCAATACTGTGGATCACACTGACTACACCGTTGATCTTCTGGCTGTCCTCGGCTAGCTGTCGAATCATCTCGGCAGTTTGTTGCACGCCGCTGGAAAGCCCGGAAATCGAATCCTGCACTCGGCTGACCACCGCTTGGCCGCTGCCGGCCAAGGTGTCGGCGGTTTGTGACAAATCGCGGGTGGCACCGGCGTGCTGGGCAATGTGGTGCACGGTCGCCGACATTTCGTTGATGGCAGTGGCGGCCTGGTCGGTTTCACTCTGCTGGCCGAGCATGCCATGGCGTACGTCGCTCATGCTGGCGGCCAGGCGTGCAGCGCCCGAGTCCAGCTGTGCTGCGCTGTGGGCGACGGTGCTGACCACGCGGTGATAGGTGGACTGCATGGCGTTGAAGGCCCCGGCCATCTGGCCGACCTCGTCGCCACTGGCGAGCGGTACGCGGGCCGACAGGTCGCCGGTTTTTTCCACGTGCAGCATCACGTCCTTGAGGGTGTTGAGCTGGCTGAGCAGGAAGCGGATCAGCAGTTGCGAGGCGCCGAGCATGGCCAGCATCAGGATCAGCACACACACCGCGTAATTGCTGAAGCGATCGAAGAAGACCTGGCGCAGGCTGGGTGACTGGGCCAGCACAGCCAACTGCTGGTCGCCATTGCGCAATACCTGTGCGCCACGCAGCGGGTTTTCACCGAGGATCCAGGCGCTCGGCAATGCTACCCAGCCTTGGGCGTTGCGCAGGGCATCGAGCGCCTCCCCGGCGTAGGTTGGCGTTTGCCCGGTTGACCAACTGATGACGTTGGCCGGGCGTGGCAGTGCTTGCCCGGCTGGCCAGGCGGCCAGCAACTGGGCTTGCGCGGCCGCCTGGGCCTGAGCCGCCTCGGCACGTGCGCGTTGCTCCAGGTGTACTGCGTACAGCACCAGCAGCAAGGTGGTGACAAAGGCCACTGCGTTGACGGCCCAGAATTTGTACTTCAGGGAAACATTGCTAAGCCAGGCACCCATGGGCAGGTCTTCTCTGAGTTGAGCGGAAACAATATTGGCAAGGTGCCATCATTGTGCCCACATCCACCTGGACATGTGTTGATGCATATCAACTGTGTTCACCCGCCCCGCGGAAACACGCGAGATTCAGGGGAGCTGGAAAAAAGCCCGCGCCGTTGCCGTGGTATGCGCCGCCGTGTGCTCGGCTGATTCACCACGATGCAAGGCCACCTCGCGCAGTACCTCCGGCAAGAACGCCGGCTCGTTGCGCCCGCTCTTGGGCTTGGGCCGCAAGCTGCGCGGCAGCAGGTAGGGCGCGTCGCTTTCCAGCATCAGCCGGCCTTCAGGAATGTTGCCCACCAGCGGGTGCAGGTGCGTGCCGCGGCGTTCGTCGCAGATCCAGCCGGTAATGCCGATGTGCAGGTCCAGGTCCAGGTAGGCGAACAGCGCTTCGCGCTCACCGGTGAAGCAGTGCACCACCGCGCCGGTCAGGTGGTCGCGGTAGTCCTTGAGAATCGCCAGCAAGCGCTCGCTGGCATCGCGCTCGTGCAGGAACACCGGCAGGCGCAGCTGCGCAGCCAGTGTCAGCTGGGCTTCCAGGGCTTTTTCCTGCAGCGGGCGAGGGGAAAAGTCGCGGTTGAAATCCAGGCCGCATTCGCCTACCGCGCGTACGCGCGGTTCGCTCAGCAACAGTCGCAGCTGGCGCTCGCTGTCGGCATCCCAGGCCTTGGCATCATGAGGGTGCACGCCGGCCGTGGCGAACAGGTGCGCGCCGCTGGCATCCAGTTGTTGGCACAGCTCCAGCGCTTGTTCGCTGACCGCCAGGCTGGTGCCTGTCAGCAGCATTTGCGTAACGCCGGCCTCCAGTGCGCGCTCGACGATTGCGGCCTGTTGGTCGTGGAAACTGCTGTTGGTCAGGTTGACGCCGATATCGATCAGTTGCATGGTGCTATCTCGTGCCGCGGGGCGGCCAGCATAGCAAAAACCGCGTTTTTCTGAAAAAACCAAGAACTTCATGCTGTTGCCGTGGTCTTTTACCGTCGTTTATCACTTGGCGGTGCAACCCATGGATGCCGCTCACCGACCACGGACACGTTTTCGCATGCAGCGATGCTGGCTCATTTTTCTGCTGACGCTGGGGTTGGCCTTTGCCGGTCCCGCCCAGGCGCGCTCGCCGGGGCCGCAGCAAAACATACCGCCTGCCAAGGTGCGTGACCTGGCGCAGATTCGCACCAGCAAAGTACTGCGAGTGCTGGTCAACCAGAGCCGCAACAGCTCTGGTGAGGTCAAGGGCGAGCCAGTCGGCATCGAGTATTATCGCCTGCGTGCCCTGGAGCATTTCCTTAATGCTCGTACCGCCGACGACCAGCAGATCCAGCTAAAGCTCATCCCGCGGGCCAAGGAACAGTTGCTGGGCGCCCTGGCCCGCGGCGAGGGTGACCTGGCCGCGCCAGGCGAGCTGCTTGACCCCACTACGGTGAGCGGTGTCCGCGGCAGTGCACCGATACTCGACCAGGTGCCGCTGATGCTGGTCGGGCGCAAAGGCGAGCGAAGTTTCAGCAAGGTCGAACAGCTGTCAGGGCGTACCGTGGCCCTGACCAGTGCCAGTGCCGCCGGGCCGCTGATCCAGCAGGTCAACCAGCAACTGGCACTGCGCAAGCGGCCGCCGATCAAAGTGGAGTGGGTCGATTCGACGCTGGCGGTGGAGGATGTGCTGGAGATGGTACAGGCAGGCATCTACCACCTGACCGTGGTCGAGCAGCCCATTGCCCGGCGTTGGGCCCGGGTTATGCCGCGCCTGCGCCTGGACAGCCGGGTGCGCCTGGGGGCGCCGCAAGCCATGCGCTGGTATGTAGGGCGTGAAGCGCCGCAATTGCTGGCCGCAGTCGATCACTTTCTGCAAGGTTACCGCGCGCCAGATAACCAGGATGCCGCATTCGAGCGCATCTACCGCCGCCAGTACCGGGTACACAACCCGTTGGCCAGCAAGGACCGCCAGCGTCTGGCATCGGTGCGGGCGGTGTTGCAGAAGCATGGCCAGGCGCAACAGATCGACTGGCTCAACCTGGCTGCATTGGCCTTCAAGGAGTCGACGCTCAACCCGGCTGCACGCGGTACTGGCGGTGCCCATGGTCTGATGCAGATTACCCCTTCGGCGGCCCAGCGGGTGGGGGTGAGCAATACTGCGACGGTAGATGGCAATGTCCTGGCCAGTGCCCGTTACCTGGCGCTTATCCGGCGCAAGTTTTTTGCCAGTACCAAGATCAACGAGCGTGAGCGCATGGCCTTTGTGCTGGCAGCTTACAACCTCGGCCCCGAGCGGGTTCAGGCCATGCGTGCAGAGGCTCGACGGCGGGGGCTCAACGGCAACCAGTGGTTTTTCCAGACCGAACGCATCGCCATGGAGCAAGTGGGGATGGGACCGGTCAATTTCGTCAACAGCATCAACAAGTACTACCTGGCGTTCAACCGCGAACGCGCGGCACTGGAGCGTGTAGCGAAGCGTTAAGCATCGATTTTATCGATTGTTATGTTGGGTTTTTTGCGATTTTCATATCAAGAGAATTGATTATGATGGCGCCCATACCCACACAACTGCTTCACTTCAAGGACGCTTCGACATGAACAACACTACCCTCAACGCTCTGTTCTCTACACGTGCTGGCGCTGGCTTGAGCGTTATCCGCATCCTGGTCGGCATCATCTTCATGGCTCATGGTGCGCAAAAACTCTTCGGCCTGTTCGGTGGCTACGGCCTGGAAGGCACCGGCCAATGGATGGAAAGCATCGGCCTGGCGCCGGGTTACCTGATGGCCCTATTGTCCGGTAGTGCCGAATTCTTCGGCGGCCTGGCCTTGGTGGTCGGCCTGCTGGCTCGCCCGGCGGCCCTGGCGCTGACGGTGACCTTGATAGTGGCCATCGTTTCGGTGCACATCGGCAACGGCCTGTTCATGTCCAACAACGGCTATGAGTTCGCCCTGGCGCTGTTGGCCGGCACCGTTGCAGTCATGATCGAAGGCGCTGGCCGCTTCTCGCTCGACCGCCTGATCGCCCGGTAACCAGCTGCACGCTCTGAGCTACGAGACGCAGGCAAGCGCGGGCCAATACTCGGCTTGTTCTTGCTTGCGGCTTGTCGCTTGCAACTTTGGGCTCATCGCTCTAGCATACCGCCTGCGCCGATTTAAACAGCTACTTGCGGGGCGCAGGAAAGCCCCACCTCCGGGCCGTCCGAAATACCGCTAAAGCGCTGGTTCGGTGACGCCTCCCACCGCTGCCCAGCGGGATTCGCGAGGCGGAGAGAAGCTCCATGAGTTGCCCACGTACCAGTGTCTGTTTGAGCCCTTTGCCTGCCAACCAGGCGTCCCGCACACCGCGCATCCTGCTCGGCGGCCGGCATCAGCCCACCCTTTTGCGTCATCTTGAAGGCCTGTCACGGCGCAAGGGACAGGCGCGTGCCTTTCTGATCCAGTTCGCCGATAGCGACTGTCACCTCGCGCAGTATGGCAATGACCGTTTCGACCTGGCTGTGATCCAGGCGCCGGCACCGGACGAAGCCGCCGAAGTCATCGGCCATCTCACCCGCATCGCGCGTCAAGGCCTGATTACCCGCCGCTGAGGAATGCGCTATTGAGCACCAATATCATCACCACAGAAGGCCATGAGGCGCTGAAGAAAGAGCTGGACCACCTGTGGCGGGTGTATCGTCCGGAAATCACCCAAAAGGTTGCCTGGGCGGCTTCGTTGGGTGACCGCAGCGAGAACGCGGACTACCAGTACAACAAGAAGCTGCTGCGCGAAATCGACCGCAGGGTGCGATACCTGCGCAAGCGGCTTGAAGATGTGAAAGTGGTGGCGTACTCGCCCGAGCAGGAAGGCAAAGTGTTTTTCGGTGCCTGGGTTGAGATCGAGAACGACGAGGGCGAGACCATGAAGTTTCGCATTGTCGGCTACGACGAGATCTACGGGCGCAACGATTACATCTCGATCGATTCGCCCATGGCCCGTGCCTTGCTGAAGAAGGAGGAGGGTGATGAGGTGGTGGTGCATACACCTACCGGTGAAGCGACCTGGTATGTGAGCAGCATCCGTTACGGCCAGGGCGTCTCGACGGACTGACTGGCCCGTCTTGCGTCAGCTTGAGGCATGTGCTGTCCCGGCAGAAGCGCTGACAGCCAGGCCTCAAGCCTCGCGCAACACCGCCAGCGGGCTGGCATTCAACGCCCGCCGTGTTCCCAGCACCCCAGCACCACCCACCAGCAGTGCCCCCGTCAGCGGCAACACCAGCAGCCACGGGTGCGGGCTCCACTGCAAATCGAAGGCATAGCGGTACAGCACCCAGGTAATCAGTTCGCAGCCCACGGCCGCCAATAGCCCGCTGGCCGCACCCAGCAGGCCGAACTCGATTCGCCGGGCCTTGACCAGCAACGGCCGCGCCGCGCCCAGTGCGCGCAACAGTGCGCCTTGGCGAATACGCTCGTCCAGCGTGGCCTGCAAGCCGGCGAACAGCACTGCCAGCCCGGCGGCCAGCACGAACAGCAACACATACTCCACCGCCAGGGTTACCTGGGCGAGAATGCTGCGCAGTTGGTCGAGCAAGGCATCCACCTGCAGGATGGTCACCGCCGGAAACGCCCGTGACAGCGCGACGACATCCAGGTCATGCCCCGGTGCCAGGTAGAAGCTGGTCAGGTAAGTGGTCGGCAGCCCCTGCAGCGTGCCAGGCTGGAATATCATGTAGAAGTTCGGCTGGAAGCTGTCCCAATGCACGTTGCGCAGGCTGCTCACGCGGGCCTGGCGCTGCTGGCCGCCAATATCGAACGTCAGCAGGTCGCCCATCTGCAGTTTCAGGCTGCTGGCCAGCTCCGCCTCCACTGAAACCCCGGGGATGTCGTTGTCGGCTGGCAAGGCTTGCCACCAGTTGCCGGCGGTCAGCACGTTGCCTTCGGGCAACTCGGCGGCCCAGGTCAGGCTGAGGTCGCGCTGCACGGCGCGCTCGCCTGCCGAGTCCTTGCTGACCACCTGCTGTACCGGTTTTTCATTGATTTGCACCAGGCGCCCGGGCGTTACCGGGTACAGCGGCGCTGAAGCGGCATTGACCTGGTGCAGGTGTTGAATGAACGGCTCACGGTCATCTGGCAGGATGTTCAGGGCGAAGTGGTTAGGCGCATCCTTGGGTAGCTGTGCTTGCCAGGTATCGAGCAGCTCTGCGCGCAGCAGGGCGACCAAGGCCATGGCCAACAGTATCAGGCCGAATGCCAGGGCCTGGCCTGCTGCCGCCATGGGGTGGCGCAATAGCTGGCCCAGCCCCAGACGCCAGGTGAGTGGCGCACCGGCCAGCAGCTGGCGCAGGCTGCGTAAACCGAGCAACAGCAGGCCGCCGAGCAGAAGTGCGGCGACCAGGCCGCCACCGAGCAGGGCGAAGGTGAGCAGCAGATCGAGGCTCAGGCGCCACATGATCAGGCCCAGGGCGAGCAGGGCGGCGCCGTACACCAGCCAACTGCTCGCAGGTATCGGCAGCAGGTCACGGCGCAGCACGCGCAGTGGCGGCACCTGGCCCAGCGCCGCAATCGGCGGCAGGGCAAAGCCAGCCAGTGCCACCAGCCCGGTACCGATACCTGCCAGCGCGGGAACGATGCCGCCAGCGGGCACCACGCTCGGCAGCAAGCCGTGCAGCAGGCGGAACAGGCCCAGCTGAGCCAGCCAGCCGAGCAAGGCGCCGGCCAGGGCAGCGACCAGGCCGAGCATGGTCAGTTGCAAGCAATACAAGCCCAATGCCTGGTGGCGCGACAGGCCCAGGCAGCGCAGCAGGGCGCTGGCGTCCAGTCGGCGTGCAGCATAGCGACTGGCCGACAGTGCCACGGCCACGCCTGCCAGCAGCACAGCTACCAGGCTGGCCATGTTCAGGTAGCGTTCGGCTTTGCCCAGCGCGCCGCCGATCTGTTGGTTGCCATCGCGGGTGTCACGCAGGCGCTGGTTGGCGGCCAGGTCTTTTTCCACGGCCTGACGGTACTGCGCCAGCGCCTCGGCATCGCCGCGCCACAGGTCACGGTAGGTGACCCGGCTGCCCGGCTGGATCACGCCGGTGGCTTCCAGGTCGGCCAGGTTCATCATCACGCGTGGGGTAAGGCTGTAGAAGTTGTTGGCGCGGTCCGGTTCATAGGTAAGCACGCGGCTCATGCGCAGGGTTTTCATGCCCACGTCGATGCTGTCGCCGATCGCCAGCCCCAGTGCTGCCAACAGGCGCGGTTCGACCCACACTTCGCCAGGGGCAGGGCCGCCGCCGGGTGTTTCTTCGGCATAGGGTGCCAGAGCGCTGCGTACTTGCCCGCGCAACGGGTAGGCGCCGTCGGCGGCCTTTACGCTGGACAGCTGGATGCCATTGTCGCCGCCGACCACGCTGGTGAACTCGACCACGTGTGCGTGGCGCAAGCCCAGTGCCTTGCCGGCATCGAGTTGTTGCTCGCGGGCCGGGGCGCTGCCCTGCAGTACCAGATCGGCGCCCAGGAACTCGCTGGCGCGCAGCTGCATGGCGCCGTTGAGGCGGGCGCCGAAATAGCCGATGGCGGTGCTGGCGGCTACCGCCACCAACAGGGCAAAGAACAGCACGCGCACTTCACTGGCGCGAACATCGCGCAGCAACTGGCGCAGTGCCAGGCCACACAGACGGGACAGCGGCATATGACTCACCAGACCTCCATCGGCGCCACAAGGCGGCCCGCGTCCAGGCGGATCTGGCGCCGGCAGCGGCGGGCCAGGCGTTCGTCATGGGTGACCAGCACCAGGGTAGTGCCGCGCTCCTTGTTCAGCTCGAACAACAGATCGCTGATGCGCTCGCCGGTGTGGCTGTCGAGGTTACCGGTGGGCTCATCGGCGAACAGCACCGCAGGCTGCGCGGCGAAGGCGCGGGCGATTGCCACGCGCTGCTGCTCGCCGCCCGAGAGCTGCCGAGGTGTGTGGCTCAGGCGCTTGCCCAGACCGACCCGCTCCAGCAAAGTGCGGGCCTGTTCGCGGGCATCGCGGCGGCCGTCCAGTTCCAGTGGCAGCATGACGTTTTCCAGTGCATTGAGGCTGTCGAGCAGCTGGAACGACTGGAACACGAAACCCACATGTTCGGCGCGCACACGGGCACGCTGGTCTTCATCCAGTGGCCCCAGGTCGTGGCCGGCGAGCATGACGCTGCCAGCGCTGGGCCGGTCGAGGCCGGCGAGCAAACCGAGTAGGGTCGACTTGCCAGAGCCCGAGGCGCCGACGATGGCCAGGCTGTCGCCTTGGGCCAGGTCGAGAGACAGTGCGTGGAGGATGGTAAGGTCACCTTCCGCGCTGGGGACCACTTTGCTAAGGTTCTGCGCAACGAGAATGCTGGGGCTCATGGAGAATCCGATGCGAGTGTGGTGGTTGAGTGCCGGTCTGGCCCTGTATTGCCTGGCCCAGAGCGCAGCGGCAGGAACACTGCTGGTTGTTGGCGATAGTATCAGCGCCGGTTTTGGCCTGGATAGCCGTCAGGGCTGGGTGTCTCTCTTGCAGGCCCGCCTCAGGGACGAAGGTTTTGACGACAAAGTGGTCAATGCTTCGATCAGTGGTGACACCAGCGCAGGTGGCCAGGCGCGGCTGCCGGCGCTGCTTGCAGCACATAAACCGAGCCTGGTGGTGCTGGAGCTGGGCGGCAACGATGGCCTGCGCGGGCAGTCGCCTGCACAATTGCAACAAAATCTTGCCTCGATGATCGAGCATTCGCGTCAGGCAGGGGCCAAGGTGCTGCTATTGGGCATGCGCCTGCCGCCCAATTATGGTGTGCGTTACACCACCGCCTTTGCCAAGGTGTATGAACAGCTGGCAGCGGACAAACAGGTTCCTTTGGTGCCGTTTTTCCTCGAAGGGGTAGGGGGAGTGCCTGAACTGATGCAGGCTGATGGCATCCATCCGGCCCAGGGGGCTCAGCAGCGCCTGCTGGAAAATGCCTGGCCAGCGATAAAACCCTTGCTGTGAAGCTTTAAACGGGGCCGCCTTTGGGCTAATGTTGCGCCCCCCGTTTCGAGTGCTCCAAATGCCGCGCCCTGCCTGGTCCCTGTATGCCTATCAACTGATCGAGCCCGACGAGCAGCTCGACCTGTTCGCCTGCCAGGAAAGCCGCGTCCACCTCGTGGCCCGTCAGCTCGAGCTGGGCGTGCCGGTCGACCGTACTTTGTGTGGCGGCCTGCTGCCAGCCCAGCCGCGTTGGTCGGGGGTGCCGCGATCGATCTACCGCGATGGTCGCCTGTGTGAGCTGTGCCGTGCCATCCTCGATGCCCAGCGACGTGGCATGCGTCCGGTGTGGCCAGAGCTGCACGGCAGCTGAACGAAAAGCACCTTTCATCATCTGAAACGCTTGCAACGTGCCAATGCCTCCCGCTTGCATCGGCACGGGTGTACAATCGACCCTCTTGACCCACCTTTCGAAGGATTTACCGGATGTTGCCGCGCTTTCCTGCCGTCACCCGTAGCCTGTCCCTGGCCGCCCTGTTGGTAGCGGGCCCCGCTGCTGCGCTGGAGCTGCCACTGCCACCGCCCGGTGAAGACATCGTCGGCCAAGTGCATGTGATCAAGGCAAAGTACGAGGACACGTTCGCCGATATCGGCACCGCGAACGACCTCGGCTACCTGGAAATGATTGCCGCCAACCCCGGCGTGGACCCTTGGCTGCCGGGCGCCGGCACCGAGATCATCCTGCCGACCCGTTTCGTCCTGCCGCCGGGCCCGCGCGAAGGCATCGTCATCAACCTGGCCGAGTACCGCATGTACTACTTCCCCAAGGGGGAGAGCGTGGTGTACACCTTCCCGCTGGGCATTGGTCGCGAGGGGTGGGGGTCGCCGATCGCCAACACCCGGATCACCGCCAAGACGCCCAACCCGACCTGGACGCCGCCCGCTTCGATTCGCAAAGAGCACGCCGAGGACGGTGACATCCTGCCGACTGTGGTGCCGGCTGGCCCGGACAACCCGCTGGGGCCGTTCAAGTTCACCTTGGGCGTACCGGGCTACCTGATCCATGGTTCGAACAAGAAGTTCGGCATTGGCATGCGCACCAGTCACGGTTGCTTCCGCATGTTCAACAACAACGTGCTTGAACTGTCGAAGATGGTGCCGGTGGGGACTCCGGTGCGCATCATCAACGAGCCTTACAAGTTCGGTATCAGCGCTGGCAAGGTCTATCTTGAGGCGCACACGCCGCTGGATGACCAGGGTAACCCGTCGGTTGTCGACAAACACACCGCAGTTATCAATGCCTTGCTCAAGCGCGAAGACCTGGCCAATAACCTACGCATGAACTGGGACATGGTGCGTGACGTGGTGGCTGCAGAAGATGGTATGCCGGTAGAAATTGCCGTGCCGGTGGAAAACCAAGGGGCCGCACCGATGGTGACGAGCATTCCGCCCGAACTGCAGTAAGGTAATTTCGGCGTACCCAGGCCTGCCCTTAGTGCAGGCCTTTTCGTACCTGCTGACCGCGTTTGTCGGTTTCAAAGGCAATAAAAAAGCCGACCCACAAGTGGGTCGGCTTCTTAACAATCCGTGAGGATTATTACTTGCGGCTGGCTTTGTCCAGCATACGCAGGGCGCGCTCGTTGGCTTCGTCAGCGGTCTGCTGAGCCTTCTGAGCGGCTGCCATTGCGTCGTCAGCCTTACGGTAGGCTTCGTCAGCACGAGCTTGAGCGCGAGCTGCTGCGTCTTCAGTCGCAGTCAGACGAGCTTCGGTTTCTTTGGATACGCTGCTGCAACCGGTAGCCAGAACTGCGGCCAGAGCCAGAGCAGAGAATTTCAGAACGTTGTTCATCGTGTTCCCCTTCAAGGACTTTCTATTAAATAGCCATCTCTCAGGAAAGAGAAACTGGCCGGCGTACATAGTACCCATTACTTGTAGTAAGTAAACTGACAGAGCGCAAGAACTGCAAAAAAAATGTTGCTTGACTCCGCGCCGACAAGATTTGCGACGTGTCTGTGAAAAAAAACTGCAGGGTTCGCAAGCGGTTGTGGTACAGGAACTTTTTTGTTGAACTAAGGGTGACTTTAACTGTCGATCAGCGTCTTAAGCCCTAGTACATCCGGTGGCTGTTGGGCGGGCTTGGGAAAGTCGCCTACGCGGCGGTTTAGCCTTTTTTAACCGCCAGCACCTTGAGCAATCCCGCTTGCGGTGCCTACTATCTTGTCAGTGCCAGACGATCCGAACGATTACAATCGTCCAATGGTCGAAGCGGCAACAGGTGGCGTAGAGGATTCTGTGCCGGATAAACCACCATCGGTTAAGGTAAGGGTCTGCCGAGAAGACCTGCGAGGAGTAGTGATGAGCGAAGCGCTGACCATCCACCATGACCAGGCCGGTCATCAGTTCGAGACCAACGTGGACGGTCATCGTGCCTACTTGACGTACATGGATCTGGGCAAGCAGACGCTGGACATCTATCGCACCTTCGTGCCCAACGCCCTGCGCGGCCGTGGGATCGCTGCCGCCCTGACCGAGCGGGCTCTGGAGTACGCCGAGCAGATGGGCTACACGGTGATCCCGTCTTGCTCGTATGTGGAGCGTTACATGGAGCGCCAGCAGCGGCATTCGAGCAAGGCCTGAGCTGACGACAGGCGCCAGACACAACAAAAAACGCCGGGCAGTGCCCGGCGTTTTTCATTCCCGCAATGTTCAGCCGCGCTTACGCTGCGGCAGCACATCCTTGAGCTTGGCATGCATGCTGCGCAGGGTTTTCTCGGTAGCCGACCAGTCGATGCAGGCGTCCGTGATCGACACGCCATACTGCAAATCGTCCAGGTTTTTCGGAATGGACTGACAGCCCCAGTTCAGGTGGCTTTCGACCATCAGGCCGATGATCGACTGGTTGCCTTCGAGAATCTGGTTGGCGACGTTCTCCATCACCAGCGGTTGCAGGGCCGGGTCCTTGTTGGAGTTGGCATGGCTGCAGTCGACCATGATGTTGGCCTTGATCTTGGCCTTGGCCAGGTCCTGTTCGCACAGGGCGACGCTGACCGAGTCGTAGTTCGGCTTGCCATTGCCGCCGCGCAGTACCACGTGGCCGTATGGGTTGCCCTTGGTGGTGACGATCGACACGCCGCCTTCCTGGTTGATGCCCAGGAAGCGGTGCGGCTTGGACACCGACTGCAGGGCATTGATGGCAACCGTCAGGCCGCCGTCGGTACCGTTCTTGAAACCCACCGCCGAGGACAGGCCCGAGGCCATCTCGCGGTGTGTTTGCGATTCGGTGGTGCGGGCACCGATGGCCGACCAGCTGATCAGGTCTTGCAGGTACTGCGGCGAAATAGGGTCGAGCGCTTCGGTGGCGGTCGGCAGGCCCATTTCGGCCAGGTCCAGCAGCAGCTTGCGGCCGATGTGCAGGCCGTCCTGGATCTTGAACGAGTCATCCAGGTACGGATCGTTGATCAGGCCTTTCCAGCCGACGGTGGTGCGCGGCTTTTCGAAGTACACGCGCATGACCAGGTACAGCGTATCGGACACTTCTTCGGCCAGCACTTTCAGGCGCTCGGCGTATTCGTGGGCTGCCTTGATGTCGTGGATGGAGCAAGGGCCGACCACGACGAACAGGCGATGGTCCTTGCCGTCGAGAATATTGCGCACCACTTCACGGCCGGCAGTCACGGTCTGCAGGGCCTTGGCGCTGAGGGGGATTTCCTTCTTGAGCTGATCAGGGGTGATCAGGGTCTCGTTGGAGGCAACGTTCAAGTCATCGATCGGTAAATCAGCCATCGTGTTACTCGTCAGGTCACGGGTGCCGGCCGCCAACTATCCCCGTGCGGCCCAGCAGCAAGAATAATCGCAGCGGGGAGCCGAACCTTAGCGCGTTACAGATGGCACGACAATGGGCTGAACCCAGTCATTGTGGGGTTTTTACCTGAGCGAGGGTGTTGCGCGCGAATGGACTGCCCAGCGCTACGTAACCTGTGTAAAAAGAGTGCTGACCCTTTACCTGGAGATTGGCATGCATTCGCACCCCCCTCACATCGGCATCATCGGCAGTGGCGCCATCGGCGGCTTTTATGGGTTGATGCTGGCCCGGGCCGGTTTCGATGTGCATTTTCTGTTGCGCAGCGAGTACCAGGCCGTTTGTGAGCGCGGGCTGAGCCTGGACAGTGCCGTGCATGGCGCAGTGCACATGAATGTGCAGGCTTACGTCAGTGCCGCCGACATGCCGCCCTGTGACTGGCTCCTGATCGGGGCCAAGGCCACCAGCAACGAGCAGTTGGCACCGTTGATCGTCCAGGCTGCTGCGCCCGGCGCCAAGGTGGTGCTGTTGCAGAACGGCCTGGGTGTAGAGGAGCAATTGCGTCCGGCCTTGCGCAGCGACATGCACCTGCTCGGCGGCCTGTGCTTCATCTGTGTCAACCGCCAGGCTCCAGGTGTAATCCACCACCAGGCGCTGGGGGCGGTCAACCTGGGGTATCACAGCGGGCCGGCCACCGATTTCGGTGTCGCGCTGGTGAATGAAGGCGCCGGGTTGTTCCAGGCTGCGGGGATCGACTCGCAGGCCATGCCGAACCTGGCCTTGGCGCGCTGGCAGAAGCTGGTGTGGAACGTGCCTTACAACGGGCTGTCGGTGCTGCTGGGGGCCAGCACTTCGCCACTGATGGCCGACAGCAATAGCCGCGAGCTGATACAGGCCTTGATGGCCGAGGTGGTGCAGGGGGCGGCAGCCTGTGGTCATGTACTGCCCGCGGGCTATGCCGAGCACTTGTTCCAGGTGACCGAGCGCATGCCCGACTACTGGCCGAGTATGTATCACGACCATGTCCACAAACGCCCGTTGGAGCTGGAGGCCATTTACGCTGAGCCGCTGGCACGCGCACGGGCGGCAGGCTGCAGCATGCCGCGCACTGAAATGCTGTACCAAGCGCTGAGTTTCATCGACAGCAGCGACCGGCCGGCCTGAGGGTGGCCGAGGCTTCGGCGGGGCCCTCCAGCCCACGGCAGCAGCGCGCCGGACGGCAAAGCGAGCGTCCGGCGCGCTGCTAAGCTGAAGCTTGCTCTGCCGCTGCGGCAGTCGAGGAGGTCGAATGATCCGCTCCATGCTGTACGCCACCGACCTCGGTGTCTACGCCCCTTTCGTGATGCAACACGCGCTGGCCCTGGCGCGCACGTTCGGTGCCGAGTTGTATGTGATCCACGCGGTCGAGCCGATGGGCCAGTTCGCCGAATCCCTCCTGCAAAGCTACCTCGATGAGCAGACGCTCGATCAATTGCACAGCCAGGGGGTGAACACAGTGATGGCGAACATAGAGCAGCGTGTGCTGGAAAACTTTCGCGACGAGTTGGGCGAAGAGGCTGACCTGGCGGTGATCAAGGCCGTGCGTGTGCGTCAGGGCGACCCGGCGCAGGTGATTCTCGACCAGGCCCAGCGGCTCAGCGTCGACCTGTTGATATTCGGTAGCCACAGTGCCGGTGCCGGGGTGGATGTACCGCTGGGGCGCACGGCGGTGCGGCTGCTGCAGCTGTCGCCGGTGCCGGTGTACATGGTGCCCTTGGCGCAGCATCTGGGGCGTAGGAAAACGTGAAGATAGGTGCAGTCCATTTCCGCGGGCATGTAACAAAATAGTTCTAGATTTATTTCCAGAACCACTAATATAGTTATATATCGTCGCTGCCTGCTGCCGCGGACTCACCGCTGAACCGAGGGAAACCTATGAAGCTTCAACAACTGCGCTACATCTGGGAAGTGGCGCACCATGACCTCAACGTCTCCGCGACGGCGCAGAGCCTGTATACCTCCCAGCCAGGTATCAGCAAGCAGATCCGCCTGCTCGAAGACGAATTGGGTGTTGAAGTCTTTGCCCGCAGCGGCAAGCATCTGACCCGCGTTACCCCGGCCGGTGAGCGCATCATCAATACCGCAGGCGAAATCCTGCGCAAGGTCGAGAGCATCAAGCAGATTGCCCAGGAGTTCTCCAACGAGAAGAAGGGCACGCTGTCCATCGCCACCACCCACACCCAGGCGCGCTATGCGTTGCCGCCGGTTATCAGCAGCTTCATCAAGCAGTATCCGGAGGTGTCCCTGCACATGCATCAGGGGTCGCCCATGCAGATTGCCGAGATGGCTGCGGACGGTACGGTCGATTTCGCCATCGCCACCGAGGCGCTGGAGCTGTTCGGCGACCTGATCATGATGCCGTGCTACAAGTGGAACCGTTGCGTTGTGGTGCCACAGGGGCACCCACTGGCCAAGCTGCCGAAACTGACCCTGGAAGCCGTCGCCGAATACCCGATCGTCACCTACGTGTTCGGTTTCACCGGGCGCTCGAAGTTGGATGAGGCTTTCAATCACCGCGGCCTCACGCCAAAAGTGGTCTTCACCGCGGCTGACGCCGACGTGATCAAGACGTATGTGCGCCTGGGGCTGGGCGTGGGTATCGTTGCCGGCATGGCTGTGGACGCCAAGCTCGACAGTGACTTGGTGGCGCTGGATGCCAGTGAGCTGTTCGAAGCCAGCATCACCAAGATCGGCTTCCGTCGTGGCACCTTCCTGCGCGGCTTCATGTGCGACTTCATCGAGAAGTTTGCCCCGCACCTGACCCGTGAAGTGATGGCCAAGGCCATTCAGTGCCATAACAAGCAAGAGCTGGAAGAATTGTTCGAAGGCGTCGAACTGCCGGTGCACTGATTCGGGGGGTGATGGGGTCGCTGTGGGAGTAACGGCCCTTGCTCAATGTCTAAAAGCTGGCGCGATCCCTGTGGGAGCGGGCTTGCCCGCGAACACGGGCGAAGCCCGTGCCATCCACCGCGGTGTCTTCTTCGCGGGTAAACCCGCTCCTACAGGCCGCCCTAGCTATCTCAAGCCTTGCTGATCAGGTTGCCCGCATGCAACCCGCATTCCTTCTGCGTCGACTCTTCCCACCACCAGCGCCCTTCACGCTCATGCTGGTTTGGCAGCACCGGGCGGGTGCATGGCTCGCAGCCAATGCTGATGAAGCCACGCTCGTGCAGGCTGTTGTACGGCAGCTCGAGCATGCGGATATAACCCCATACCTCTTCACTGCTCATCTGCGCCAGTGGGTTGAACTTGTACAGCGTGCGCTCAGGCGTGGAAAAGGCGCTGTCGATTTCCAATGCCGCCACCTGGCTGCGGGTGCCCGGGCTTTGGTCGCGGCGCTGGCCGGTGGCCCAGGCGCTGACGGTGGCCAGCTTGCGTCGCAGCGGCTCGATCTTGCGAATGCCGCAGCACTCGCCATGGCCGTCCTTGTAGAAGCTGAACAGGCCCTTTTCCTTGACGAACGGGTCGAGCTTGGCGCGGTCGGGGCTGAGGATCTCGATGGGCAGGTTGTACTGTTCGCGTACCTGGTCGATGAACCGGTAGGTCTCCGGGTGCAGGCGCCCAGTGTCGAGGCTGAATACCTTTACCTGCTTGTTCAGCTTCCAGGCCATGTCGACCAGCACCACATCCTCGGCGCCGCTGAAGGAGATCCACAGGTCATCACCGAAGTGCTCGAAGGCAAGCTTGAGGATGTCCTGCGGGGACTTGTTGGCATAGGTCGCGGCCAGGGCGGCGACGTCGAAGGGTTGGCTCATCAGGCGGTTTCCATCTTGGCTGTGGCGCTGTGCGCTCGTAGTAGGGGGATGGTAACAAAAAAATCGTGGTCTAGATGGGCTCACAAGCCCTGCAGGGTCTGCATCAGCACCCGCACTTTTGCGATCGACTCTTCATACTCGGCCTGCCACTGCGAGTCGGCTACCACCGCGCCGCCGCCCCAGCAACTGACCTGGCCATCTTTGATCAGCAAGCTGCGAATGGCGATCGAACTGTCCATTTCGCCGCGCACATCCACATACAGCAGCGAGCCGCAGTACAGCGCGCGGCGCGCGGGTTCCAGTTCGTCGATGATCTGCATGGCGCGGATCTTCGGTGCGCCGGTGATCGAGCCGCCAGGGAAGCTGTCGCCGATCAGGTCAAGCGCATCCTTGTCGCTGGCCAGCTGGCCGGTGATGCTGCTGACCAGATGGTGCACATTGGGGTAACTCTCCAGGCTGAACAGTTCCGGTACCTTCACTGAGCCAATCTCGCACGTGCGCCCCAGGTCGTTGCGCAGCAGGTCGACGATCATCAGGTTTTCCGAGCGGTCCTTCGGGCTGTGCAGCAGCTCCTGGGCATTACGCTGGTCTTCCGCCGGGTCGCTGGCGCGTGGGCGGGTGCCCTTGATCGGCCGGGTTTCCACCTGGCCCTGGCTGACGCGGATGAAGCGCTCGGGCGAAAAGCTCAGCAGGGTACTGCCGTCGGCCAGTTGCTGGTAGCCGGAGAAGGGGGTCGGGCAGGCCTGGCGCAGGGCCTGGTAGGCCCGCCATGGATCGCCTTGGCAGGGTGCGCGAAAGCGTTGGGTGAGGTTGATCTGGTAGCAGTCACCGGCCTGGATGTAGCGTTGTACCTGGTCGAAAGCGGTTTTGTATTGCTCCGGCTCCAGGTCGCCGGCCATCGGCGCGAGCAGCCGGAAGTCGCCGGTGGTGGCGCTGGTGTCCTGGAACAGGCTGATCAGGCGTTCGCGCTCGTCGCCGGCCAGGCTCGGGTGGAACACCAGCTGGCTGGTGCCGAGCAGATGATCGCTGACCAGTGCCCAGGCATACAGGCCCAGTTGTGCGTCTGGCAAGCCCAGGTCGTCCACGGCCAGACTTGGCAGGTGTTCCAGGCGGCGGCCGAAGTCGTAGCTCAGGTAGCCGATCAGGCCCCCGGCGAAGGGCAGCTCTACACCGTTGGGCAAGTCGGCGTGGCCCAGTTGCGCCAGGCCAGCGCGCAGGCGCTGGAGGAAGACGCGGCCATCTTCATCGGGCTGCGCCTGCAGTTGTTGCAGCGGCCAGGCGCTGAGCAGGTCGAAACGCCCGCGTTCGGCACCGGGGCGCGCGCTGTCGAGCAGGATCGCACCGGGGGCCTGGCGCAGGTGGGCGAAATAGGCGGCAGGGTCGGGCTGGTAGGGCAGGGGGTGTAGCGTGCAGGTCGGCATCAGTATGGACGGCGATGTAAAAGCGAGGAGGGCGATTGTAGACCTGTGCAGGAAAAGCGCCTAGCGCTGGGTACGACATTCAACATTGTGTTTGGCCCATACGCAGCACAAGGCAGTTCCTGCAGGTTGAGCGAAGCGCATGAATCAACTGCAGTGCTTGCAAGAGCAACCTTGTGCTGCGAATGGGCTGCAAGGCAGCCCCTGTATTTCAGCGGCTGGGCACATGCCCGAACAGACCCTGTGCTACCCGTACCCGCTGCTCGGCGTCTTCGGTCACACCCTCCTTGGCCAGTGCTTCGATGTGCGCCTCGATGGCATGGGTGCGCTGAGTCAGGCCGCAATCGTTGGCAATCTGGATGTTCAGCCCCGGGCGGGCGTTGAGCTCGAGAATCAGCGGGCCCTTGTCCTGGTCAAGCACCATGTCCACGCCGATATAGCCCAGGCCGCACAGTTCATAGCAGCCAGCGGCCAGCTTCATGAAACCGTCCCAGTTCGGCAGTTGCACGCCGTCCACCGCGTTGGTGGTGTCCGGGTGCTTGCTGATGATGTTGTTCAGCCAGGTGCCGCGCAGGGTCACGCCGGTGGCCAGGTCGACACCCACACCGATGGCGCCCTGGTGCAGGTTGGCCTTGCCGCCGGACTGGCGAGTCGGCAGGCGCAGCATGGCCATCACCGGGTAGCCCATCAGTACGATGATGCGGATATCCGGTACACCTTCGTAACTGATGCTCTTGAATATCTGGTCCGGGGTCACGCGGTACTCGATCAGCGCGCGGTCGCGGTGCCCGCCGAGGGAGTACAGTCCAGTGAGGATGCTGGAAATCTGGTGCTCGATTTCCTCATGGCTGATGATCTTGCCCGACACTGTGCGGTAGCGGTCCTCGAAGCGGTCGGCGATTACCAGGATGCCGTCACCGCCGGCACCTTGCGCCGGCTTGATGACGAAATCGCTGCGGCCGCCGATGATCTGGTCGAGCTTCTCGATCTCTTTTTCGGTCTCGATGATGCCGTACATTTCCGGCACATGGATGCCGGCCGCCAGTGCGCGCTCCTTGGTGATGATCTTGTCGTCGACGATCGGGTAGAGGCTGCGCTTGTTGTACTTCAGCACATAGTCCGCGTTACGCCGGTTGATCCCCATGATGCCCCGGGCCTCCAGGGCTTTCCACGTCTTGATGAGGCCAAACATCAGGTGTCTGCCTTGTTCAGGAAGGCCTTGAAGCGCACGAGCTCGGTCAGGCGGTAGCCGCGATAACGGCCCATCGCCAGCATGAAGCCCACCAGGATCAGCAGCACCGCCGGGAAGGTGAACACGAAGTACACCAGCTCCGGCACCATCATCAGCAGGTGTGCCAGGGAGGCGGCGAACAGGGTGCCGATGGCCACTTT
This sequence comes from Pseudomonas sp. GW823-FHT05G12, assembly GCF_058795575.1. Taxonomy (NCBI): domain Bacteria; kingdom Pseudomonadati; phylum Pseudomonadota; class Gammaproteobacteria; order Pseudomonadales; family Pseudomonadaceae; genus Pseudomonas; species Pseudomonas sp. GW823-FHT05G12. The sequence goes on along the minus strand of NZ_CM179501.1, from coordinate 3,975,470 downwards.
CATGGCATGGCCGCCACCACGCTCCTCCCAGGTGATCGACAGGCGTTCGATGGTCATGGTCAGGATCACCATCGGGAACAGCGCTACCGACAGCCCGCGTTCAAGGCCCAGCTTGTGGCTGAACAGGCTGATGGCGGCAATCAGTACCACGACGAAGGTCAAGACCACCGACAGGCGTGGCAGCATCTGCAGCTTGAGGTGTTCCAGGTACGAGCGCAGCGACAGGCCCAGGGCTGTGATCACCGTGAACAGCATGATACCGAAGCCCAGCTGGGTTTCGCGGAACGCCAGGGCGATCAGCACCGGGGTGAATGTGCCCAGGGTCTGGATGCCGATCAGGTTGCGCAGCACCAGGATCACCAGCACGCCGATCGGGATCATGACCATGATCATGAAGGTTTGCTGGGTTTGCAGCGGCAGGCCGTACAGCGAGTATTCGAGGAAGTCGGCGTCGGTGTTCTCGTCGGTCAGCTTGGCCAGGCGGATGGCGTTCATCTCGCTGTTGTTCATGCTGAAGGTGACGGTGGCCTTCTTGCCGCCATCGACGGTGATCAGGTTGTCGTCACCGGTCCACCACAGCAGGCGGTCGCTCGGCAGGCCTTGCTCACCGGTGTCCGGGTTGAAGTACAGCCAGTCGTCGCCGTTGAAGCTGCGCAGCCACAGCTCCGGGGTTTGCGGGGTGTCGGCCAGCAGGCGGATGGTGTGCACCTTTTCCATCGGCACGTGGGCGATGGACAGCAGCAGGTCGATGACCTGGGCCTTCTTCATTGCCGAAGTGTCGCCGGCCAGCAGCAGCTTGACGTTGTCGTCGTTGAGGTTGTTGACCCGCTTGATGGTCTCGCTGACGAAGGTCTCGACGTCGGCCGAGTGCTGGCGTATAGGCGCCATCAGCGCTTCAGCGGCGATCTTCTCGGGGCCTTCGACGGCCAGGCTGTCACGGAAGGTCGGGCCTTTGACCTTGGTCTTCTCGTTGCTGTAGCGCTTGGTCAGTACCAGGCGGTAGTAGAGGGTCTGGTTGCCACTGGCGCGACGTGCCGACCAGGTAACCTTGCGGTTGCCGTCGGCACGGTTGATGCTGACCCCGTAGTTGTTGGAGATGAAGCTCTCGTTGAGGCTGACGTAGTCGCGGTTCAGCGGTGGCACGAACATCTGCACCTTGACCGGGTCCTTGCTGCTGGCCACGAACTCGACCTTGGCGTCGATGTTCCACAGGTCGTCGGTTTCATCCTCGGTCACCGGGATGCCGAGCACGAAGATCTGATAAGCCGTGACCGCCACGCCCAATAGCACCAGCACGGTGATCAGGACTTTCAGATGGAGGGTAAGAGAGCGCATCGGGATTACTCTGCTTTGGGAGCGTCGGTGGCACAGGCAGGTTTGCCGGCCGCATATTTAAGGCTTGGGTCAACCAGTGCGTCGAAGTGCTTGAGTGCCTCGGAACCGATCAACAGCGGGAACTGGAACGCGCTGCGGTCGGTGAGGTTGACTTCGATGGTGCGCCTGGTCTGGCCCATGCAGATTTCGAGTTCGATGACCGGGCGGGCCGTGTAGGCCTTGCCCGATTCGGCATCATAGTCGCCGGCCCGGCGCTTGATCTTGCTGACGCGTGCCAGTGGGCGTTCGATCGGGTGCGAATGGGCCGCATCGATGGCGAGGTAGAAGCGTACCCAGCTTTCGCCATTGCGCTTGAACCGCTTGATGTCGCGGGCGCTGAGCGACGCGGTCTTGGCGCCGGTGTCGAGCTTGGCGGCCACTTCCAGGTCCAGGTCGCCCAGATGTGCGTATTCGTTGAGACCATACACGGTCTTGCCCGCAGCCTGGCCAAGGGCCGGCAGCAGGGTGAGGCATAGCAGCAATAAAACGGGTGTAAGTCTCATATTCCTGGCGCGGTGCATTGCAAGGTTCTAGGCAAGGTTCAGGTCAAGGTGACTGGCAATTACTGCGCAAGCTTCCTCGTTTATCTGTCAACAGGCACGAATGCATGACAGACAGGCTATCCATACCCCATCGGAGGCGCGGCATTCTATCACGCCGACGTCTTGACGCCAGCGGTGCGCGATCTGACAGCGTTGAAGTGGTGATAGTTCGCGATTAGACGATTGTCGACAATGTTCATTTTGTCTTTGACTTGCAGGTCTTGTTTCGCTAGTTTCTGGCCAAGAGTTTTAAAAGGTGTCGACAATATGCAGGACCTTTCCACCCCCGGCCCGGTGCTGACAGACGAAACGGAAACCCTCTCCGAAAACGTCTTCCGACGCATCCAGGCGGCCATTGTCAAGGGTGATATCGCCCCCGGCAGCAAGATTTCCGAGCCGGAGTTGGCGCGCACCTATGGCATCAGCCGCGGGCCGCTACGCGAGGCTATCCACCGCCTTGAAGGCCAGCGCCTGCTGGTGCGCGTGCCGCATGTGGGCGCGCGAGTGGTATCGCTCAACCACGCCGAGCTGATCGAGCTGTACGAAATCCGCGAGTCGCTGGAAGGCATGGCCTGTCGCCTGGCCGCCGAACGCATGAGCCAGGCCGACATCGACGAACTGCGTCGGGTGCTCGACACCCATGAGCGCGATGCCGCGTTCCAGGCCGGCCTGGGCTACTACCAGCAGGAAGGCGACTACGACTTCCATTACCGGATTATTCAGGGTAGCGGCAACCAGACCCTGGTCAAGATGCTCTGCGGCGAGCTGTACCAGCTGGTGCGCATGTACCGTATCCAGTTCTCTGCCACGCCTAACCGGCCACGCCAGGCCTTTGCCGAACACCATCGCATTCTTGATGCCATCGCCGACCGTGACGGCGAACTGGCCGAACTCCTGATGCGCCGCCACATCGGCGCGTCCAAGCGCAATATCGAGCGTCACTACCTGGACGCCCACAACAACAGCACACGAGGTGAGAAATGACAGTCAAGAGCACCCCCGGTCAGCGTTTCCGTGACGCCGTTGCCGCTGAGCATCCGCTGCAGGTGGTTGGCGCCATCAACGCCAACCATGCCCTGCTGGCCAAGCGCGCCGGCTTCAAGGCCATCTACCTGTCAGGTGGCGGCGTGGCTGCCGGCTCCCTGGGCCTGCCAGACCTGGGCATCACTGGCCTGGACGACGTGCTCACCGACGTGCGTCGCATCACCGACGTGTGCGACCTGCCGCTGCTGGTGGATGTCGACACCGGCTTCGGCGCTTCGGCTTTCAACGTTGCCCGTACCGTGCGCTCGATGAGCAAGTTCGGCGCTGCCGCCATCCATATCGAGGACCAGGTTGGCGCCAAGCGTTGTGGCCACCGTCCCAACAAGGAAATTGTCAGCCAGCAGGAAATGGTCGACCGTATCAAAGCTGCCGTCGACGCCCGCAGCGATGACAGCTTCGTGATCATGGCGCGTACCGATGCGCTGGCCGTCGAAGGCCTGAACGCCGCCCTGGACCGTGCCGAAGCGTGTGTCGAAGCTGGCGCCGACATGATTTTCCCGGAAGCCATCACCGAACTGCAGATGTACAAGACTTTCGCTGATCGGGTGAAGGCACCGATCCTGGCCAACATCACCGAGTTCGGTGCCACGCCGCTGTACACAACCGAAGAGTTGGCCTCGGTCGACGTGTCGTTGGTGCTGTACCCGCTGTCGGCGTTCCGCGCCATGAACAAAGCAGCCGAGAACGTGTATACCGCGCTGCGCCGTGACGGCACGCAAAAGAACGTGATCGACACCATGCAGACTCGCATGGAGCTTTACGATGCCATTGGTTATCACGCCTTCGAGCAGAGCCTCGATGCACTGTTTGCCCAGAAGAAGGGCTAAGCGCTAGCGCCCGAATTAGCCAGAAAGCATCCATAACAAATTCAAGAAAGGAGAAACACCATGGCCGAAGCAAAAGTACTCAGTGGCGCAGGCCTGCGTGGCCAGGTGGCCGGCCAGACTGCACTGTCGACCGTGGGCCAGGCCGGTGCCGGGCTGACCTACCGTGGTTATGATGTGCGTGACCTGGCCGCCGGTGCCGAGTTCGAAGAAGTCGCCTACCTGCTGCTGTACGGCGAGCTGCCAACCCAGGCCGAACTGGCCGACTACAAGCGCAAGCTCAAGGGCCTGCGTGACCTGCCGCAAGCCTTGAAGGAAGTGCTTGAGCGCATCCCGCGCGATGCCCACCCGATGGACGTCATGCGCACCGGTTGCTCGGTACTGGGCACCCTCGAACCAGAACTGACCTTCGAAGCCCAGCGCGACAAGACCGACCGCCTGCTGGCGCTGTTCCCGGCCGTGATGTGCTACTGGTACCGCTTCACCCACCATGGCGTACGCATCGACTGCACCACTGATGAAGACACCTTGGGTGGCCACTTCCTGCACCTGCTGCACGGCAAGAAGCCGAGCGAGCTGCACGTCAAGGTCATGAACGTGTCGCTGATTCTCTACGCTGAACACGAATTCAACGCCTCGACCTTCACTGCCCGCGTCTGTGCCTCGACCCTGTCTGACTTGTACTCCTGCGTTACCGCAGCCATCGGCTCGCTGCGTGGCCCGCTGCACGGCGGTGCCAACGAGGCTGCGATGGAGCTGATCGAACGCTTCCAGAGCCCGCAGGAAGCCACCGCCGAGCTGCTGCGCATGCTCGAGCGCAAAGACAAGATCATGGGCTTTGGCCATGCCATCTACAAAGAGTCCGACCCGCGCAACGAGGTGATCAAAGGCTGGTCGAAGCAGCTGGCTGACGAAGTGGGTGACAAGGTGCTGTACCCGGTGTCCGAAGCCATCGACAAGACCATGTGGGAGCAGAAGCGCCTGTTCCCCAACGCCGACTTCTACCATGCCTCGGCGTACCACTTCATGGGCATTCCGACCAAGCTGTTCACCCCGATCTTCGTCTGCTCGCGGCTGACCGGCTGGGCGGCGCACGTCTTCGAGCAGCGCGCCAACAACCGCATCATCCGCCCGAGCGCCGAGTATGTCGGCGTCGAACAGCGCCAGTTCGTGCCGATCGAGCAGCGCTGAATAGCTATAGAGAGGCAACCCGTTTCCCTTGAGGGAGCGGGCGTGCCCGCGAATGCACCCGGCCTTGCAACCACTGTGCACCTGCTGACGCATTCGCGGGCACGCCCGCTCCCACAGGTACGGTGAAACCTTCCGAATCCTGTGACCGAGCCTGATTCCATGATGAACACTGCATACCGCAAGCAACTGCCAGGCACCGACCTGGACTACTTCGATGCCCGCGCGGCGGTCGAGGCGATCAAGCCCGGCGCCTACGACGGCTTGCCTTACACGTCCCGCGTGCTCGCCGAGAACCTGGTGCGCCGCTGCGACCCTGCTACGCTCGACGCCTCGCTGAGCCAGCTGATCGAACGCAAGCGCGACCTCGACTTCCCGTGGTTCCCGGCCCGCGTGGTGTGCCATGACATCCTTGGCCAGACTGCGCTGGTCGACCTTGCCGGCCTGCGTGACGCCATTGCCGACAAAGGCGGCGACCCGGCCCAGGTCAACCCGGTGGTGCCGGTGCAATTGATCGTCGACCACTCGCTGGCCGTCGAGTGTGGTGGTTTCGACCCGCAGGCCTTCGAAAAGAACCGCGCCATCGAAGATCGCCGCAACGAAGACCGCTTCCACTTCATCAACTGGACCAAGAAGGCGTTCAAGAACGTCGACGTGATCCAGCCGGGCAACGGCATCATGCACCAGATCAACCTGGAGAAGATGTCACCGGTGGTCCACAGCGACCGCGGCGTCGCCTACCCGGACACCTGCGTCGGCACCGACAGCCACACGCCGCACGTTGATGCACTGGGTGTGATCGCCATCGGCGTAGGCGGCCTGGAAGCCGAAAACGTGATGCTCGGCCGCGCCTCCTGGATGCGCCTGCCGGAAATCGTCGGCGTCGAGCTGACTGGCAAGCTGGCCCCGAACATCACTGCCACCGACCTGGTCCTGGCCCTGACCGAGTTCCTGCGCAAGCAGAAAGTGGTCGGCGCTTACCTGGAGTTCCATGGCGAGGGTGCCCGCGCCCTGACCTTGGGCGACCGCGCCACCATTTCCAACATGGCCCCGGAATACGGCGCCACGGCGGCGATGTTCGCCATCGACCAGCAGACCATCGACTACCTGCGCCTGACCGGCCGTGAAGAGCAGCAGGTCAAGCTTGTGGAAACCTACGCCAAGGCCACCGGCCTGTGGGCTGACAGCCTGGGCGGCGCCGTCTACGAGCGCACCCTGAGCTTCGACCTGTCGAGCGTGGTGCGCAACATGGCCGGCCCGTCCAACCCGCATGCCCGCGTCGCCACCAGCGACCTGGCAGCCAAAGGCATCGCCGGCAGCTGGGAAGAAGTGCCGGGGCAGATGCCGGACGGCGCGGTGATCATCGCTGCCATCACCAGTTGCACCAACACCAGCAACCCGCGCAACGTGATTGCCGCAGGCCTGATTGCGCGCAATGCCAACAAGCTGGGCCTGACCCGCAAGCCGTGGGTCAAGTCGTCGCTGGCTCCCGGCTCCAAGGCCGTGCAGCTGTACCTGGAGGAAGCAGGGCTGGAGAAGGAGCTGGAGCAACTTGGCTTTGGCATCGTCGCCTTCGCCTGCACCACCTGCAACGGTATGTCCGGCGCCCTGGACCCGGTGATCCAGCAAGAAATCATCGACCGCGACCTGTACGCCACTGCCGTGTTGTCGGGTAACCGCAACTTCGACGGGCGTATCCACCCGTACGCCAAGCAGGCCTTCCTGGCCTCGCCACCGCTGGTGGTGGCGTATGCCATTGCCGGTACCATTCGTTTCGACATCGAGAAGGATGTGCTGGGGGTGGTCGATGGCAAGGAAATCCGCCTCAAGGACATCTGGCCCAGCGACGAAGAAATCGATGCGGTGGTGCGTGCAGCGGTCAAACCGGAGCAGTTCCGCAAGGTGTACATCCCGATGTTCGCCATCGAGGAAGACCGCGGGCCGAAAGTTGCGCCGCTGTATGATTGGCGCCCGATGAGCACCTACATCCGCCGCCCTCCCTACTGGGAGGGTGCCCTGGCCGGCGAGCGCACGTTGCGTGGCATGCGCCCGCTGGCGGTGCTGCCGGACAACATCACCACCGACCACCTGTCGCCGTCCAACGCCATCATGCTCGACAGCGCCGCCGGTGAATACCTGGCGAAGATGGGCCTGCCGGAAGAAGACTTCAACTCCTACGCTACCCACCGTGGCGACCACCTGACCGCCCAGCGCGCCACCTTCGCCAACCCCAAGCTGTTCAACGAAATGGTGCGCAATGACGATGGCAGCGTGAAACAGGGCTCGCTGGCGCGTATCGAGCCGGAAGGCAAGGTTACCCGCATGTGGGAGGCGATCGAGACCTACATGCAGCGCAAGCAGCCGCTGATCATTGTCGCCGGTGCCGACTACGGCCAGGGTTCGTCCCGTGACTGGGCGGCCAAGGGCGTGCGTCTGGCCGGTGTCGAGGCGATCGTGGCCGAAGGCTTCGAGCGTATTCACCGCACCAATCTGGTAGGCATGGGCGTGCTGCCGCTGGAGTTCAAGCCGGGCACCGACCGCAAGACCCTGGGCCTGGATGGCAGCGAAACCTATGACGTGCTGGGTGCGCGTACGCCACGGGCGACCCTGACCCTGGTGGTTACCCGTGCCAATGGCGAGCGCCTTGAGGTACCGGTGACCTGCCGTCTGGACACCGCCGAGGAAGTGTCGATCTACGAAGCGGGCGGGGTGCTGCAGCGCTTTGCCCAGGACTTCCTCGAAGCGACCGCCTGAGCATGAATCGGGGGCCGCTTTGCGGCCCTTTCGCGACACAAGGCCGCTCCCACAAAGGGCGGCGCAGTACCTGTGGGAGCGGCCTTGTGTCGCGAAAGGGCTGCAAGGCAGCCCCAGGGTATTTCACCGGACTATCAGGATGCCCAAGAAAATGGCACATGTACCCCAGATCAAAATCCCCGCCACCTACATCCGCGGCGGCACCAGCAAAGGCGTGTTCTTCCGCCTGCAGGACCTGCCCGAGCAGGCGCAAATTCCAGGTCCCGCTCGCGATGCGCTGCTGCTGCGGGTAATCGGCAGCCCCGACCCTTACGGCAAGCAGATCGACGGCATGGGCGGCGCCACGTCGAGCACCAGCAAGACCGTCATCCTGTCGCAAAGCATCAAGCCCGAGCACGATGTCGACTACCTGTTCGGCCAGGTCAGCATCGACAAGGCCTTCGTCGACTGGAGCGGCAACTGCGGCAACCTGTCCGCTGCGGTCGGTTCGTTTGCCATCAGCAGTGGCCTGGTCGACCCGGCGCGTATTCCGCGCAACGGTATCGCCACCGTGCGTATCTGGCAGGCGAATATCGGCAAGACCATCATCGCCCACGTTCCGATCACTGAAGGTGAAGTGCAGGAAACCGGCGACTTTGAGCTGGACGGAGTCACCTTCCCGGCGGCCGAGGTGCAGCTGGAGTTTCTTGACCCTGCAGCCGATGAAGACGGCGGTGGCGGTGCCATGTTCCCCACTGGCAATCTGGTCGATGACCTGGAAGTGCCGGGGGTCGGTACGTTCAAGGCGACCTTGATCAATGCCGGTATCCCGACCATTTTTGTCAATGCTGCCGATATCGGCTACACCGGTACCGAACTGCAGGACGCCATCAACGGCGATCCGCAGGCGCTGCTGCGCTTCGAGACCATTCGCGCCTATGGCGCCGTGCGCATGGGGCTTATCGACAACGTCGACCAGGCTGCCGGGCGTCAGCACACGCCGAAAGTGGCGTTCGTCGCGCCGCCGAGCACCTACACTGCCTCCAGTGGCAAGGCGGTGCAGGCCGGTGAGATCGACCTGCTGGTGCGGGCCTTGTCGATGGGCAAGCTGCACCATGCCATGATGGGTACGGCTGCGGTGGCAATTGGCACTGCGGCGGCCATTCCGGGCACGCTGGTCAACCTCGCCGCTGGCGGAGGCGAGCGCAGCGCTGTGCGTTTCGGTCATCCTTCGGGCACCCTGCGGGTCGGGGCCGAGGCACGCCAGGTGAATGGTGAGTGGACGGTAACCAAGGCAATCATGAGCCGTAGTGCTCGCGTGCTGATGGAGGGCTGGGTTCGCGTGCCTGGCGACAGCTTCTAACGCACCACTGGCGCTCGGCTTTAGTTCGTTGGGGCCGCCAAGCGGCCCTTCGCGGGCTCGCCCGCTCCCACAGGTTGACCACAGCACTCAGAACTTGTGGTTACCCTGTGGGAGCGGGCAAGCCCGCGAAGGGCTGCACAGCAGCCCCGGCAATTCTGAAGGGAGCTGGATATGAGCGCCAACGTAGACCTCAACGACCGCCCGGATTACGACCGGGTGCTACAAACCCTGGCCGATTACGCCCTCGGCTACCGGGTCGAATCCCTCGAGGCCCTGGACACCGCGCGCAACTGCCTGATGGACACCCTCGGTTGCGGCCTTCTCGCCTTGCGCTTCCCTGAGTGCACCAAGCTCCTTGGCCCCCAGGTGGAAGGCACGCTGGTTCCGAATGGTGCTCGCGTCCCCGGTACCTCCTATCGCCTCGACCCGGTCAAGGCCGCCTGGGACATTGGCTGCACGGTGCGCTGGCTGGACTACAACGACACCTGGCTGGCCGCCGAATGGGCTCATCCCTCGGACAACCTTGGCGGCATCCTGGCAGTGGCTGACCACCTGTCACAGAAACGGGTTGCCGCGGGTGAAAAGCCACTGCTGATGCGTGATGTGCTCGAGGCCATGGTCATGGCGCATGAGATCCAGGGCGTGCTGGCGCTGGAAAACGCCTTCAACCGTGTCGGCCTCGATCACGTGATTCTGGTGAAGGTCGCCTCGACCGCCGTGTGCGCCAGGCTGATGGGGGCCAATCGTGAGCAGATGCTCTCGGCCTTGTCCCACGCCTTCGTCGACGGCCAGGCCCTTCGTACCTATCGCCATGCGCCCAACGCCGGTTCGCGCAAGTCCTGGGCTGCGGGTGACGCCTCCAGCCGAGGTGTGCGCCTGGCCGACATCGCCTTGCGTGGGGAAATGGGCGTGCCGGGCGTGCTCACGGCGTCGCAGTGGGGGTTCTACGATGTTTCGTTCAGCCATACCAACAAAGACCTGGCGCTCAAGCCCGCCGGGCAGTACGAGCTGCGCCTGCCCCAGGCGTTGGGCAGCTATGTGATGGAGAACGTGCTGTTCAAGGTCAGTTTCCCTGCCGAGTTCCATGCGCAGACCGCGTGTGAAGCAGCAGTCACCCTGCATCCACTTGTGCGTAATCGTCTGCATGAAGTCGACCGCATCGTCATCACCACCCAGGAATCAGCGATCCGCATCATCTCCAAGAGCGGCCCACTGGCCAATGCCGCCGACCGTGACCACTGCCTGCAGTACATGGTGGCCGTGCCACTGATCTTTGGTCATCTGGTGGCCGAGCATTATGAGGACGCCTTCCATGCCAACCACCCCAGTATCGACCGCCTGCGCGAGAAGATGGAGGTGGTGGAAGACCCGCGCTTCAGTCGCGAGTACCTGGAGCCGGACAAGCGTTCGATCGCCAACGCGCTGCAGGTGTTCTTCAAGGATGGCAGCAGCACCGAGCAGGTGGTGGTGGAGTACCCGATCGGGCATCGTCGGCGGCGCGGGGAGGGGATACCGTTGCTGGAGGCCAAGTTCAGGGCCAACCTGGCGACCCGCTTTGCCCGGCAGCGGTGTCAGCAGGTTTTCGAACTGTGCAAGGACCAGCAGAAGCTGGAAGGCACGGCTGTGCACAGGTTCGTGGACTTGTTTGTGATATGAGGTGGCCTGTGCCGGCCGCTTCGCGGCTAAAGCCGCTCCTACAAGGGCATGCGCAGGTCTCGAACACCGTGGGGGCCCTGTAAGAGCGGCTTTAGCCGCGAAGCGGCCGGCACAGGCCAAAACAACAAAGCCCCGGCATCGCTGCCGGGGCTTTGTTTACAACGTGTAACTCAGCTTACGCCTGGACCACCGGGATCTTGGCGTTGGCTGCCGCTTCGCGGAACTCGGCGATCTGGTCGAAGCTCAGGTAGCGGTAAACGTCGGCAGCCATGCTGTCGATGTCTTTCGCGTACTGCATGTACTCTTCGACGGTCGGCAGTTTGCCGATGATCGAAGCGACAGCGGCCAGCTCGGCCGATGCCAGGTACACGTTGGTCGCGTCGCCCAGACGGTTCGGGAAGTTACGGGTCGAGGTGGAGACCACGGTCGAACCGGTCTGCACACGTGCCTGGTTGCCCATGCACAGCGAGCAGCCTGGCATTTCCATGCGTGCACCGGCCTTGCCGTAGATGCCGTAGTAGCCTTCTTCGGTCAGCTGGTGAGCGTCCATCTTGGTTGGCGGAGCCAGCCACAGACGGGTCGGAATGCCACCCTTGACCTTCTCCAGCAGCTTGCCGGCAGCGCGGAAGTGACCAATGTTGGTCATGCACGAACCGATGAACACTTCGTCGATCTTCTCGCCTTGTACCGAGGACAGCAGGCGGGCATCGTCCGGGTCGTTCGGCGCGCAGAGCACAGGCTCCTTGACGTCGGCCAGGTCGATTTCGATGATTTCGGCGTATTCGGCATCGGCGTCGGCCGACAGCAGCTCAGGCTTGGCCAGCCAGGCTTCCATGGCCTGGGCGCGGCGCTCCAGGGTGCGGGCATCGCCGTAGCCTTCGCCGATCATCCAGCGCAGCAGGGTGATGTTGGACTGCAGGTACTCGGCGATGGCCTTTTCCGGCAGCTTGATGGTGCAACCGGCAGCGGAACGCTCGGCCGAGGCATCGGACAGCTCGAATGCTTGCTCGACGGTCAGGTCGTCCAGGCCTTCGATTTCCAGGATGCGGCCGGAGAAGGCGTTTTTCTTGCCTTTCTTCTCGACGGTCAGCAGGCCCTTCTGGATGGCGTAGTAAGGGATGGCATGAACCAGGTCACGCAGGGTGATGCCTGGCTGCAGTTTGCCCTTGAAGCGCACCAGGATCGATTCTGGCATGTCCAGCGGCATGACGCCGGTGGCGGCAGCGAAGGCCACCAGGCCGGAACCGGCTGGGAACGAGATGCCGATCGGGAAGCGGGTGTGCGAGTCGCCACCGGTACCTACGGTGTCAGGCATCAGCATGCGGTTCAGCCAGCTGTGGATGATGCCGTCGCCCGGGCGCAGCGACACGCCGCCACGGGTGCGGATGAAGTCTGGCAGGGTGTGGTGGGTGGTGACGTCGATCGGCTTCGGATAGGCCGCGGTGTGGCAGAACGACTGCATGACAAGGTCAGCAGAGAAGCCCAGGCATGCCAGGTCTTTCAGTTCGTCGCGCGTCATCGGGCCAGTGGTGTCCTGGGAGCCGACGGTGGTCATTTTTGGCTCGCAGTAGGCGCCTGGGCGCACGCCCTGGCCTTCTGGCAGGCCACAGGCACGGCCGACCATTTTCTGCGCCAGGGTGAAGCCCTTGCCGGAATCGGCAGGCTGCTCTGGTTTCTTGAACAGGTCGGAAGCACCCAGGCCCAGCTCGGCACGGGCTTTTTCGGTCAGGCCACGGCCGACGATCAGCGGGATACGGCCGCCAGCGCGGACTTCATCCAGCAGCACTTCGGTTTTCAGCTCGAAGGTGGTGACCAGTTCGTCGCTGTCGTGACGGCGTACTTCACCTTTGTATGGGTAAACGTCGATGACGTCGCCCATGCCCAGGTTGGTGCAGTCGAATTCGATCGGCAGGGCGCCGGCGTCTTCCATGGTGTTGTAGAAGATCGGGGCGATCTTGGTGCCGAAGCAGAAGCCACCGGCGCGCTTGTTCGGCACGTAAGGGATGTCGTCGCCGAAGAACCACAGTACCGAGTTGGTAGCGGATTTACGCGAGGAGCCGGTACCGACAACGTCGCCGACATAGGCCACCGGGAAGCCCTTGGCCTTGACGGCTTCGATCTGGGCCAGCGGGCCGACCGAACCAGGCTGCTGCGGCTCGATGCCGTCGCGGGCCATTTTCAGCATGGCCAGGGCGTGCAGCGGAATGTCAGGGCGCGACCAGGCGTCCGGGGCAGGCGACAGGTCGTCGGTGTTGGTTTCGCCAGGCACCTTGAACACGGTCAGGGTGTACTTGTCGGCGATGGCCGGGCGCGAGGTGAACCACTCGCCGGCAGCCCAGGATTCCAGGACGGCCTTGGCGTGCGTGTTGCCGGCCTTGGCTTTTTCGGCCACGTCGTGGAAGGCATCGAACATCAGCAGGGTGTGCTTGAGCTGTTCGGCCGCGACGGCGCCCAGTTCGGCGTCATCCAGCAGTGCGACCAGCGTTTCGATGTTGTAGCCGCCCTGCATGGTGCCCAGCAGTTCGGTGGCGTGCTTGCGGTCGATCAGTGGCGACTTGGCTTCGCCCTTGGCGACGGCGGAGAGGAAAGCGGCCTTGACGTAGGCAGCTTCGTCGACCCCTGGCGGTACGCGGTTGGTGATCAGGTCTACGAGGAAGGCTTCTTCGCCGGCCGGCGGGTTTTTCAGCAGCTCGACCAGGCCTGCAGTTTGTTCGGCGTTCAGCGGCTGGGGAACGATACCCAGGGCGGCGCGCTCTTCGATGTGTTTGCGGTAGGCTTCAAGCACAGTTATTTCCCTCATCAGTGGTCCCTAAAGGGGGTCCGGGACGCTTATCCAGCATTCAATGCACCCATGCGCTGCCGCGGCTTTGTGGGCCGCCCAACCAGGGTCGCAAGGAATCCTTACAGAAGCTGCTTTCAAAGTTTTACGCCTGCAGAACGGGGACTGATGAGGGCTGGCGCGGGCATGCGAGGGATGCATGGCCCGGGCCAACGCCGTTCTACCGGATCAACTGTGCTCGTGACGCTTTGAAAACAGCTTCCAACGGACATTGTTGCCTTTGAAAAGGCCGGGTGATTCTACGGTAAAAAAAGCCTGAAGGTAAGGCGGTGTTCATGACTTTAACGAGTGACCCTGGTTAGACAAAGGGCTAACATGGGCCTGTGTTCCATCGCCAAGCTGTTGTTTTTCATGTCCAACAAGTCCATCAAAACCCCTTGCGTCGGCCTGTGCTCCACGGTGTACGGAGACACGGTGTGCCGTGGCTGCAAGCGTTTTCACCACGAAGTGATCAACTGGAACGGCTACGACGACACGCAGAAGCGCGCCGTGTGGTTGCGCCTTGAGCAGCTGCTGGTGCAGGTGATGATGGCCAAGCTTGAGGTGTTCGACAAAGGCCTGCTGCGCCAGCAACTGGAGCAGCGCTCCATCCGCTTTGTCGAGCAGCAGTCGGCGTATTGCTGGGCTTACCAGCTGATTGCCCGCGGGGCGCGGATGATCCGTGACCTGGAGGCCTATGGCATGGTGTTGCTGCCGGAGTTCCGTGACTGGGAACTGCCCCAATTGCGCGATGCGATCGATCGCGAGTTCTTCCTGCTTTCAGAGGCGCACTACCAGCGCTACATCGCCCCCAGCTTCCTGCGCGATGCCATGGGCAGCGCGCAGGGCCAGTGAGCCGGGCGAATCAGTCGCCGGTGTATTCGCAACCGCTGGTGCAGGTTTCGTGGATGCGAACCTTGGACAGCTCCGGCATCAGCGGCTTGACCTGGTCCCAGATCCACTTGGCGATCACTTCGCTGGTGGGGTTTTCCAGCCCGGGGATGTCGTTCAGGTAGTTGTGGTCCAGCTGATCATAGATCGGCTTGAAGATCGCCTTGACCTCGGCGAAGTCGCGGATCCAGCCCGTGTGCGGGTCGAGCGGGCCGGTCAGGTGCAGTCCGACCTTGAACGAGTGGCCATGCAAACGGCCGCATTTGTGCCCTTCAGGGACGTGGGGCAGGCGGTGGGCCGATTCGAATGTGAATTCCTTGAAAATTTCCACGCTGTCATAACTCTGTGTGAATCAATAATGCGCGCAGTCTACCAGCATGGCCGCTACAAGGCTTGCAGGCGTTCATGCAGCCGCCCGGTGGCGGTCAGTTCCAGCAGTTCATCCCCCAGGCGCTGGCTTTCGGCAATGGCCTTGTACCAATAGCGCTTGCGCCCTGGCGCATCGCCCATGAAGCGCTTGAAGTCGTTGCGGTCGGGCAGCTTGCCGTAGGGCAGGGCGGCCAGGTATTGCGGCGAAGGCGTCATCAGCAGCACGTTTTGCAGGCGGGTGGCATCGCCCTTGCGCCAGGGCAGGGCCTTGTCGAACCAGCCGGGTACCACCTTGTCGGTGAAGTGCGGGTACAGCACCAGGTCGTCGCCGCGATAGGGCAGGTCGAGGTGATAGTCGAGCAGGCCGCCGTCGCGGTAGGTGCCGGCGCCGGCGCCGGGGATGTCTTTCACGCCCTGCATGACCATCGGTATCGACCCGGAAGCGAGCAGGGCGTGGCGCAGGTTGGTCAAGTCCAGCGGCAGGTAGCGTGAGGGGAAGTCGGTCAGCGTGTCGAGCGGAGGCGCGGCGCGCCCATCGTGCAGAATGATGCGCTCGAAGTGACGGGCCAGGCGCGAACGGCCCAAAAGGTTACTGGCAACCACCGAGCCCAGGCCCAGCCCCAGGCGGCCGCGATGGTCGTGAGCGAGCTGGCCATGGCTTTTCACCACCAGGATGTTCAGGCGGTAGTGCGGGTTGGCCAGCAGCTGGCCGTCGCGGCCCTCCAGCAGGTCATCGAGCATGCGTTGGCAACTGCGGCTGATTTCGGCCGGGGTGACGCCCTTGGCGAAATCCTGCTCGGTGTATAGCTCGCCCAGGCGACGGATGCCGGCGACCGGGTCGTCGAGGCAGGCGCTGGCGAAGCGCCAGGCACCGATCGATGCGCCGATCAGGGCACGCTGACGGGGTGCCGAGGGTAGCCACTCGCCGAACAGCGCCAGGTCCAGGCCCTGGATGCCCAGCGGCTTCGGCCCACCCGCCGCGCCCGGCAATACCCCGACATCGGCCGCCTGCAGGCCGCGCTCGCGGATGTGTCGCAAGGCACGCTGGCCGGCCTTGAAGGTGAGGGCGGGGTATTTGATGTGGATGGCGCTCATGGCGGGTCTCTTGGGCATAGGAGCAGCCTTGTGCTGCGAGGGGGCCATTACAGATAACACACCTGTAGGTGCCTGTATTGGCCCTTTCGCAGCACAAGGCCGCACCTTGCACTGGGCCGAGTCGGGTTGGCGGCGTAACTGCGCTATCATGCCGCCAGCTGTTTTCAGGTTGAATTAAGGACCGCTGGTTAATCTTAACCCCGTAGACAACTTGCACAGTTCTCAGGAGAGAAGAACGATGAAAACCATGACTGCCCTGATCACCGCCGCTGCCCTCGCCCTGGGCGCCAATGCCGCCTTCGCCAAGGACGTTCAGCCTGACGAAGTGGTCAAACTGGTCAACGCCAAGACCATCAAGTCGCTGGACGAGCTCAAGGCCGCTGCCGTGGCCAAGCACCCAGGCGC
Source organism: Pseudomonas sp. GW823-FHT05G12 (assembly GCF_058795575.1). Lineage (NCBI taxonomy): Bacteria > Pseudomonadati > Pseudomonadota > Gammaproteobacteria > Pseudomonadales > Pseudomonadaceae > Pseudomonas > Pseudomonas sp. GW823-FHT05G12. The sequence continues at coordinate 3,959,168 of NZ_CM179501.1, read as the reverse complement.
CACCGTCACTGACTCGGAGCTTGAAGACGAGTACGGCCGCTACATCTACAAGGTCGAACTGCGTGATACGCAGAACGTCGAATGGGACGTCGACATGGATGCCAAGACCGGTGAGGTACTCAAGGACGCACGAGACAACTGATGATCCATGTATCCCGGACGGCACGTTACCTGGCGCTCTCGCTGCTTGCCGTCTGCTCCTTGGCTGTTGCCCGCGACCTGGACCAGGATGAAGCCCTGAAGCTCCGTCAGAAGGGCATCATCCTGCCGCTCGAACAACTGCTCGAGACCGCCCTGGGGCGTCACCCCGGGGCGCGTCTGCTGGAAGCCGAGCTGGAAGAAGACGATGATCGCTACGAATATGAAGTCGAGTTGCTGACGACTGAAGGTGTGGTACGCGAGATCAAGCTCGATGCCAGCACCGGCGCCCTGCTCAAAGACGAGGAAGATGACTGAATGCGCCTGTTGCTTGTCGAGGACAACGTACCGTTGGCCGATGAACTGACCGCCGGCCTGCAGCGCCAGGGCTATGCCGTGGACTGGCTGGCTGATGGCCGTGACGCGGTTTACCAGGGGCAAAGCGAGCCTTACGACCTGATCATCCTGGACCTCGGCCTGCCTGGCTTGCCCGGCCTGGACGTGCTGGCCCAGTGGCGTGCCGCTGGCCTGGCCACACCGGTATTGATCCTCACCGCCCGCGGCTCCTGGGCCGAGCGCATCGAAGGGCTGAAGGCCGGGGCTGACGATTACCTGAGCAAACCCTTCCACCCCGAAGAGCTGCAACTGCGCATCCAGGCGTTGCTGCGCCGCGCCCGGGGCCTGGCCAATCAGCCGAAGCTGGAAGCGGCCGGCCTGCACCTTGACGAAAGCCGTCAGTGCGTGAGCCGCGACGGGGTGGATGTGCAACTGACCGCCGCCGAGTTCCGCCTGCTGCGCTACTTCATGCTGCACCCGCAGCAGATCCTGTCCAAAAGCCACCTGGCCGAGCACCTCTACGACGGTGAAACCGAGCGCGACTCGAACGTGCTGGAGGTCCACGTCAACCATTTGCGCCGCAAGCTGGGCCGCAGTGTGATCGAAACCCGTCGCGGGCAAGGCTACATCTATGCCGGGAGCGGCGAGTGAAGTCGATCCAGGCGCGCCTGAGCCTGGGCCTGGTGGCGGTACTGGTGGTGGTCGGCGTGGTGCTGGCGCAACTGACCTTGTGGCTGTTCGAGGCCGGCCTGCAACGTTATCTGGAAAACGGCCTGCGCAACGAAAGCGAGAACCTTCTGGTGGCATTGGTGCGCGGGCCTTCGGGCCTGCAGCTGGATGAGCGGCGCATCTCGGCTGCCTATCAGCGGCCGTTTTCCGGTTACTACTTCCGCATCGATTTCGACCAGGGTACCTGGAGGTCTCGTTCGCTGTGGGACCTGGACATGCCCAAGCCCGCAGCGCCCGGGCTTTCCGATAGCCATGAACTCGGCCCCGAAGGCCAGCAGCTGCTGGCCCTGCGTGCCGACTACCGGCGCCTGGGCCAGGACATTTCGATCAGTGTGGCTCAGGACTATTCACCGGTGCGCGAAGGTTTCCGACGCTTGCAGCAGATCGGCCTGGGCATGGGCCTGGTGGCGCTGATCCTGATTCTGGTGCTGCAGCGCATCACGGTTACCCGCTCGCTGCGGCCGCTGGAGCGGGCGCGCCAGCAGATCGCCCAACTGCAGCAGGGGCAGCGCTCGCAGCTGGATGCCGAGGTGCCCAGCGAGTTGGTACCGCTGGTGGGGCAGATCAACCACTTGCTTAGCCATACCGAAGACAGCCTGCGCCGTTCACGCAATGCCCTCGGTAACCTCGGCCATGCGCTGAAGACGCCGCTGGCGGTGCTGCTGAGCCTGGCTTCCAGTGAACGCCTGCAGGATCTGCCGGAGGTGCGCGCGCAAATGCGCGAGCAGTTGCAGCAGATTCAGGAACGCCTGGCGCGCGAGCTGAACCGTGCGCGCCTGGCAGGTGATGCGCTGCCGGGCGCGCAGTTCGATTGTGATGCCGAACTGCCGGGGTTGCTCGGGACCTTGGGCATGATTCATGGCGAGGGCCTGCTGCTGGCAAGTGATGTGCCGCCCGGGCTGTTGTTGCCATGGGACCGCGAGGACGTTCTGGAACTGTTGGGTAATCTGCTGGACAACGCCTGCAAGTGGGCAGACAGCGAAGTGCGCCTGGGTATCGCGCCGAGCGCCGAGGGCTACCGGCTGTGGGTTGATGACGATGGCCCGGGTATTGCGCAAGACCAGCGGCAGCAGGTGCTGGAGCGTGGTTCGCGGCTGGACGAACAGGTGGCTGGGCATGGGCTGGGGTTGGGCATCGTGCGCGATATCGTTGATGCCTGGGGAGGGCGCCTGGCCTTGCTGGAGAGCCCGCTGGGCGGCCTGCGGGTGAGCATCGACCTGCCGCGCAAGGCTCGTTAATGCCGGGGCCGCTGTGCGGCCCATCGCGACACAAGGCCGCTCCCACAGGTGTACGCAATCCCCTGTGGGGCCTTGTGTCGCGAAAGGGCGCGCAGTGCCCCTTTGGCCCTATCAGTACTGCAAAAAAATTGCAGTACAGCCGCAGTTTTTTGAATTAGCCCAAATTCCCCCCACCCGGCAAAATCCTCCCCACGAAACCCTGCGGTTTCCATCTCTCCACGGACGGAGCCCCTTGTGGTATTGCATGCGCAATACGAGGCCCAGGCCAACTCGGCTGGGCTTTCTTTTTGAACAGAAAAACCAAAGATCCCGATTGCCCAAATGTCTGCCTCGCGTTCCGAAAGTCGTCTGCAGCGGCTGTTGCCGGCCTCCCTCAACATCCCCCCGAAAGAATGGTTGCGTGCCGGTATCGGTGCGCTGCTTGGCCTGTTCCTCGCGGGCTGGCTGACCAGCCTGGCCTATGGCTCCAGCATCGCCCTGCACTTGCTCGGCCCGCTGGCTGCTTCGGCGGTACTGGTGTTTGCGGTGCATTCCGGCCCCTTGGCCCAACCTTGGCCGGTGTTGGGCAGCTACGCCCTGGCGGGTGCAGTGGGGCTGGCCATGCGCGAAGGCTTCGGCCCCGAGCTGTGGGTGGCTGCTGCGGCGCTCGGCATCTCGATCCTGGTCATGTGCCTGTTGCGCTGCCTGCACCCGCCGGGTGGCGGTGTGGCAGTGAGCGCGGTGCTGGCCGACCCGGGGTTGACCGCCCTGGGCGATCACCTGCTGGAGCCGGTGCTGCTCAATGCGCTGATCCTGGTGACAGTGGCAATCGCCTACAACCGTTTGACGGGTGTGCGCTACCCGAAAGGCACGGTGCCACGCAAAGACCTGCACCACACCCATGACCCGCTGCCCGGCGAGCGGGTCGGCATCCGCAGTGAAGACCTGGACCAGGCCCTGGAAGAGCTGGGCGAGTTCGTCGATGTCACCCGTGACGAGCTGGAGCGCATCATCCTCGCCACCGAGCAGCACGCCCTGCAGCGCAGCCTTGGCGGTATCACCGCGGCCTCGGTGATGTCCCGCGATGTGCAGTTCGTCACGCCTGATACCACGCTGGAGCAGGCCTGGAAAATGCTCGCCAGCCATCACCTGAAAACCCTGCCAGTCCTGCAGCACGGCAAGCTTGTAGGCATCGTCAGCCTCAGCGACCTGGTTGGCCCGGCGATGCAGCGTGGGCGTTTCAGCTGGCGCGGTCTGTTCGGCCGCCAGGCGGTGCGCATGGCGCAAGTGATGAGCAGGCGGGTTGTCAGTGTCAGCAGCCAGCACCCGTTGGAACGCCTGCTGCCCTTGTTGTGCGAACAAGGCCTGCACTGCTTGCCGGTGCTTGATGCCGACAAGCTGGTGGGGGTGATCACCCAGACCGACCTGATCGCCGGCCTCAAGCGTCAGTTGCTCAGCAAGACCGAGGCTTCAGATAACCGGGTCCCAGCGTTGTGACCAGTCGCTGGCGCCGGCAGCTACCAGCCGACGCAGGATCGCGAAGGCCTGTTGCAGGGCTTCGCTGTCACGTTTACGCGGGTACACCAGAAAGGTCGGGTAGGTGAACTCCGGTGCCTGCGGTACCCGCTCGAACACGCCGCTGTCCAGATAGGCCTGCACCACCCGCGTGCGGAAGTAGCCACTGCCACCTTGGTCGAGTATGAACTGCAGGGCCAACGGGCCAAGGTTGAAGCTTAGCGCCGGGCGCGCGCAGTCGGGCAGGGCCGCATCATGCTGGCGGCGGAAGGCCTCGCCCCAGTCGATGTAGATGTACGGCTCGGGCCGCTCGACCCGGCGCACGCGAATCAGCTTCTCTTCCATCAACTGCTCCACCTGCAGGCCTGGACCGTAGGTCGGCTGGTAGACCAGCGCGGCGTCCAGCAAGCCCATCTCGACCTTGCGCAGCAGCGACTCTCCATCGCTGACTTCGCTGCGGATGGCATGGCTGGGCAGTTCACGGTGCAGGGCACTTACCCAGTCGAGCATCATCGGGTTGCCCAGGCTCACCTCGCCGCCCACATGCAGCACCTGCTGGCAACCTTCAGGCAACGGCAGGTCGCGGCGCGCGGCTTCCCAGGTTTGCACCAACTGGTTGGCATAACTGACGAACGCTTCGCCATCGCTGGTCAGGCTGGCGCCGCTGCGGCTACGCACGAACAGCTGGCAACCCAGTTGCTGTTCCAGGCGCTGCACGCGCGCGGTGATCGCGGTTTGTGACACGAACAGGCGTTCGGCCGCGGCGACCAGGCTGCCGCAACGCACAATTTCCAGGAAGGTACGGGCCTGCTCGATGTCCATGGGCTGCTCGGTGGTTGAAGGGGAGGCCTATTCTAGAGGCTTTGCACCGTTATGGGGCGTAATTGCGTTGTCTGCAAATTTGCAGGTCGGTTGTGACTTTAGTCCCATGGCGGCGTGGGTATAGCGGTCCATACTCAAGTTTCGCCCTTCAATAACAACAAGTACCGGGTTTCTAACGACATGAGCTACCAGCACAGCTACGCCCATTCCATTTCCGACCCTGCCGCTTTCTGGGCGGAACAGGCCGCACACCTGGCCTGGCACCGCAAGCCTGCCCTGACCCTGCAAGCTAACGCCGACGGTACTCACCGCTGGTTCGCGGATGGCCGCCTGAACAGCTGTTACCTGGCCCTCGATCACCAGATCGAGCAGGGCCGGGGCGAGCAGTTGGCGCTGATCTACGATTCGCCAGTGACCGGCGTGCAGCAGACCTACACCTACAACCAGTTGCGCGACGAGGTGGCACGCCTGGCCGGTTTGCTGCGCCAGCTGGGGGTGAACAAGGGCGATGGCGTGATCATCTACATGCCCATGGTGCCGCAAGCGGCCATGGCGATGCTGGCCTGCGCGCGGATCGGCGCGGTGCATTCGGTCGTGTTCGGTGGCTTTGCCGCCAACGAGTTGGCCCTGCGCATCGATGACGCCCGGCCCACCTTGTTGCTGACGGCATCGTGCGGGCTGGAGTTCGACCGGGTCATTGCATACAAACCGCTGGTTGACCGTGCCCTGCAACTGGCCCGGCACCAGCCGCGCAATGTGCTGGTGCTGCAGCGGCCACAGGCGCACGCTGAACTGCTGCCAGGCCGCGACCTGGACTGGCAGGCGGCCTTGGCCGACGCCGAGCCGGTGGCGCCCGTCGAGCTTGATGCCGGCGACCCGCTGTACATCATGTATACCTCAGGCACCACCGGTAAGCCCAAGGGTATCGTCCGGGAAAACGGCGGCAATGCCGTAGCGCTGTGTTACGCCATGCGCCATATCTATGGGATGCAGGCCGGCGATGTGTGGTGGGGCATTTCCGACGTCGGTTGGGTGGTCGGCCACTCATTGATCGTCTACGGGCCGTTGATGAGCGGCTGTACCACCGTGTTCTACGAAGGCAAGCCAATCCGCACCCCGGATGCTTCGGCCTATTGGCGGGTGGTGGAGCAGTACCAGGTCAACGCGCTGTTCTGTGCACCTACGGCCATGCGCGCCATCCGCAAGGAGGACCCGGAGGGCGACCTGATTCGCAAACATGACCTCAGCTCGCTGCGGCAACTGTTCCTGGCGGGGGAAAAGCTGGATTCCAGCACCCATGAATGGCTGGAGCGGGTGAGTGGCAAGCCGGTGCACGACCACTGGTGGCAGACCGAGACCGGCTGGCCGGTCACCGCGCCTTGCGTCGGGCTGGAGGGCAGTGCGGCGAAGCCAGGGTCGAGCAACCGGGCGGTGCCGGGTTACAACGTTCGCGTACTGGATGACGAAGGCCACTTGCTCGGCGCCAACCATCAGGGTTCGATCGTGATTGCCCTGCCATTGCCACCCGGTTGCAGTCAGACGCTGTGGGGGGATCACGAGCGCTACCTGCAGGCCTATCTGCGCACGTATCCGGGGTACTACCACACGGGTGACGGCGGCTATCTGGACGATGATGGCTTCGTCTACATCATGGGGCGCACCGATGATGTGATCAACGTTTCCGGTCATCGGTTGTCCACCGGCGAAATGGAAGACCTGGTCGCCCGGCACCCGGCGGTAGCGGAGTGTGCTGTGATCGGCGTGCATGACGAAATCAAGGGCCAGGTACCGCTGGCGCTGGTGGTACTCAAGGATGGAGAGGGCATTGCCGAGGCGCAGTTGCTGGTGGAGCTGGTGGGCAGCGTGCGCGAGGAAATTGGCCCGCTGGCCTGTTTCAATCGGGTACGGCTGGTGAAGCGCCTGCCCAAGACCCGTTCCGGCAAGATTCTGCGGGCGGTGCTGCGCAAGATTGCCGATGGGCAGGATTATGTGCCGCCTTCGACCCTGGATGACCCTGCAGTGCTGGGAGAGATCGAAGCGGTGCTGGCGGATTTGCCCAGGGCGGGTTGATGGTTTGACCACGATGGCCCTTTCGCGGGCGGGACGCGCAACGGTGGTTCGGCAGAGGCCGTGGACACACATTGGTGATTGGGCGCAGTCCAGGTCGTCGTAGGAGCGGGTTCACCCGCGAAAGGGCCGTTTCAGGCATTGCAGGCTCAGGGGGCAATCTGGTGCAGTTGCCCCAACCGGCTGCGGGTACGCATCAGGTCGGCCAGCGGGCCGCCCAGGCTCTCTTCCAGCGGACGTTTACCTATGACAATCACCCGCCGATCCTGGTCATACAGCACATCCACCAGGTTGACGAAGCGCTGCTGAGCCGCCAGCGAACACGCCGAGAGGTCATCCAGCCCATCGATCACCCACTCGTCATACTCCCTGGCCAGCACCAGGTAGTCGATGACCGCGGTGGCCTTCTCGCACAGATCGTCAAAGCCAAGCACCACCCGCCGGCCATCGATGGCCAGCGCCCGCAGCGGGCGCTTGTTCACGTCCAGTATCACCGGTTGTTCGCTCGGCACATTCAGCGCCTGGCGCTGCGCCGCATCACCCGGCCAGACATAATGGCCCTGGGTAAAACGCTGATGCTCGCGGTTGGCCGGCAAGCTGCGAAAATCCGTGTCGCCACCGACTTCGAGCACGTGCATCGAGCTGTTGATCAGGCGAATGACCGGCAGAAAACGCTCGTGATACAGCGGGTTGGGCAACAGCCCTTCGGGCGCGTAGTTAGAGGTCACCAGCAGGTACACGCCACGGGCGAACAAGGCGTTGAACAGCCGGGTGAGCAGCATGGCATCGCCTATGTCATGCACGTGGAATTCGTCGAAGCACAGCACCCGGCAACCACCCACCAGCTCGTCCAGCGTTGCGCCCAGCGCGTCGTCCAGCGCCCGGTGGCGGTGCATGCCCTGGTGCAGGCGTGCAAAGAAATCATGAAAATGCAGGCGCAGCTTGGCGGCTATCGGCACGGCCTGGAAAAAGCCATCGAGCAGCCAGCTTTTACCCCGGCCGACCGAGCCGTACAGGTACAGACTGCGCGGTTGACCTTGTTCAAGCTGCGTCAGTTGTTCGGCCATGCAGTTGATTACCCGCCGCTGACCGTCACTCAGCTGATAACCGCGGCTGTGCGCCTTGTCCTCGAACCAGCCGAGCAGCTCGCTCTGTTGATTGGCGGTGCCGCGCAAGCGTTGGCCAAGCTGGCGCAGCGGGGTAGGGATCCAGGCAGACAAAAGCAACGCTCCTTGGGCGATGGCGGGGCAGCCTGCAGCTTGCCCGAGAGCGGCCATTTTGACTAATAGAGAAAGTGCCGGGCAATCATCACTTCTTGCGATAGGTCTGGCCGCCTCTTGTGCCTCTACGGGCTATGCCTTTCGCTCCAGCTGGCGTTCGATCATGTACTTCACCGCCAGGCGACGCTCCTTGAGGTGGCGCAGGTCTTCATCGACGAAGTTACCGGCCGATATCGATTCGGCAGCCAGCACCTGGTTGTCGATGTCCACGTACTCGTCCAGCAGGCGATCCAGCGCCTTGTCCTGCTGGCGGCGCTGCTGGACGATTTCGCGCGGGTAGTGCAGGTCCTGGTAGAGGTCGTGAGAGACAGGCATGGGGTCCTCCTTGGTCAATGCAATGGGCTTATCTGATTGGAAGTGCGGAATGCGATTGTGTTGAAGCGAGGCGGGCGGAAACCGACGGACGGTCGCTGCACCAGCAGCGAAATGACTAACTCGCTGTTTTTTGGCAATTTTTTTTATCAGGGGGGTTCACAGACCGAAAGTTTGTTGTTAAAGTGCCGCGCATTCCAAGACAACAACCCAGTTGTCACTCAGTTGGAATTGTCAGAGCAGCAAATGCTGCATCCGATACAGGGGCGTCGCCAAGCGGTAAGGCAGCAGGTTTTGATCCTGCCATGCGTTGGTTCGAATCCAGCCGCCCCTGCCATTTTTCAAGATTCAAACGTATTCAACCCGGTGCCAGGAAAGATGAGCACTGGGTTTTCGCGTTTTTGTGATTTTGCGCGCCTCCGCGCCTCCTGAGCGCGGGTCGTGCCGTACCGGGTTACCCGGAAATCCCCAGCATTTCGTTCAGCGCCCTGGCCAGTTCATCAGCCTGCACCGGCTTCTGGATCACCAGGCTGCCCGGCAGTTCCAGCCCCTGCAACTCCGCATAACCGGTAAGAAACACCACCGGCAGGCGGGGGTACCGTTCGCGGGCAGCCAGCGCCAGTTGTGCACCATTGAACTCGGGCATGGCGAAATCAGTCAGCAGCAGGTCAATGTCGTCATCCAGCAAGGCCAATGCCTGCTCGCCGCTGTGCGCCTGGCGCACCTGGTAGCCGTATTGGCGTAACACATCGCCTAGCATGTCGCGCACCAGATGGTCGTCGTCCACCAGCAGCACTGTGCGGTTATGGCCGCTTTCGCTGATCGACTGACTGAGCACTGCTGGCACGGGTTCGTTCACCATCTCCTCTTTTACCGCCGGCAGGTATACCGCCACTTCGGTACCGCGACCGAGTGTGGTGTCGATGCGCACACCGCCACCGGACTGCTTGGCGAAGCCGAACACCTGGGCCAGGCCCAGGCCCGAACCTTTGCCGATGTCCTTGGTGGTAAAGAAAGGCTCGAATACCTTGGCCAGCACCTCTTCGCTCATGCCGCAACCCGTATCGCGGATGCTCAGCATCACGTACTCGCCCGGGTCCGGGTCTTCCGGGCGTTGCGGGCGCTGGTCGATATGGGTGTTACGCGTTGTCAGGGTCAGCTGACCGCCGTCGGGCATGGCATCGCGGGCATTGATCGCCAGGTTGAGGATGATCATCTCGGTCTGGGTGGGGTCGGTCAGTGCCTGCCACAGGGCCAGGTCAAGGTCCAGACGCACCGAGACGTTGCCACCCAGCGTGCGGCGCAGCAGCTCTTCCAGGCCGGCCAGGGTACGGTTGAGGTTCAGCGGCACCGGCTCCAGACGCTGGCGGCGGGAGAAGGCCAGCAACTGCGAGGTCAGCTTGGCACCACGCTCGCCCGCTTCGCGGATATGGGTGAGGCGAGTGCGGGCCTTGTCCAGGTCGGCCTTGGCCAGATCGCGCTCCAGAAAGCTGGCACCTGTGAGTATCACCGTCAGCAGGTTATTGAAGTCATGCGCCACGCCAGCCGTCAGTTGCCCAACCGCTTCCAGCCGCTGCATCTGCTGCAGAGCGGCCTCGATGCGCTCGCGCTCGTTGATCTGTTCGCGCAGCCGGGCGTTGGCATCTGCCAGGCCCAGGGCGGCTTCGCGCTCGCTGGTGATGTCGCGTGCCACCACGTACAGCAGGGTGTCCTCCGGCACCACCACCCACGACAGCCAGCGCTGTTGGCCGCCGGCATGCAGGATGCGGCCGACAAAGCGTGCGCTGGTGCGGCCGTGGGCGAGGGCGGCCAATTCGGTGAGTAACTGTTCCTGGTCGTGCTCAGGCAGCAGGTGCAGCAAGGAGGACTGGCTCAGGCGTTCGCGTGAGAAGCCCAGGCTGGCTTCCCAGGCGGGGTTCAGGGCGACCGGGGTCAGGTCTTTGTTCAGCACGGCCAGCAAATCCTGCGACAGCTCCCAGGCACGATCGCGTTCGCGGGTACGGCGTTCGACCCGCTCGCCAAGCATCTCGTTCAGCTGACGCAGCGCCTGGGTGGCCTGGCGTTGCGCGTGGATGTCCTGCAGTACGCCGGAGAAGCGAACGCACTGATCATCGACGAACTGGCTTTGGCCGCTGCTCAGCAACCAGCGAGGCTCCAGGCCATTGGGTTGCGCGATCCGAAACTCCACGCGGTAATGACCGTCACTTTCCGGGCGCATGGCATGTTCCACCGCCTCGCGCACCAGTGGCAGGTCGTCGGGGTAGATGCCGGCGTAGAACACTTCAAGGCTCATTTCGGTGCTGGTGGGCAGGCCGAACAAGGTCTTGCAGCGGTCATCCCACAGCAACAGGCCCTCTTGCGGGCGCAGGTCCCAAGTGCCCATGCCGGCGGCGTCGATGGCAATGCGAGCACGTGCTTCGACGTCCGCCAGGGCCTCTTCGGCGCGGCGACGGCGCTGGCGTTCCTGTACTTCGCTCAGGGCGCGGCGCACGGCTTTGGGCAGCAGTGGCAGGTTCTTCTTCAGCACATAGTCGGTCGCGCCCAGGCGGATCATTTCCACCGCGTGCTCTTCGCCATAAATGCCGGACAGGAATATGAACGGGATGTCGGGTGCCAGGCGTTGGGCGATGGCCAGCACTTCTGTGCCGGACGAGCCTGGTAGCACGCAGTCACACAGGATCAGGTCGTAGCGGGCCTGGCGCAGGGCATGTTCGACACCCGCATGGTCGAATACCAGCTGCGACTGCACATGCAGCCCGCTGCGCTCCAGGCGCATCAGGGTAAGCTCGGCGTCCATCGAGCTGTCTTCGACCATCAGTAGTTTCAACGGCGTTTGCTGCATCGTCGCGGCGGCCTCAGTTGCTACCGCGACGGTTCAGTCGCAGTGAGCCGGGTGGCGGTTCGTTTAGCACTGCCCAGAATACCCCGAGGTCGGAGATGGCGGTGACGAATTCCTTGAACTCCACGGGTTTGACCACATAAGCGTTTACCCCCAGCTCGTAGGCACGCAACAGGTCGGGCTCTTCGCGCGAAGAGGTCAGCATCACGGTGGGGATGCTGCGCAGCTCGGCAGTGGCGCGCACTTCCTTGAGCACTTCCAGGCCGTCGACCTTGGGCAGTTTCAGGTCGAGTAACAGCACGGCAGGGTTGCCGTCATCGCGCTTGGCATAGGCGTTGCGGCGCAGCAAGTAGTCGAGGGCATCGGCGCCGTCACGCAGCACGATGACCTCGTTGGCCAACTGGCTGCGCTCCAGGGCCAGCAGGGTCAGCTCCAGGTCTCGGGGGTTGTCTTCGACCAGCAGAATGGGCTTGAGCATGATGGTAGCGATGCCTCAGGTAGCAGTGTTTCGGGGTAGGGTGAAGTGGAAGCTGGCGCCCTGGTCGACCTGGCCAGTGGCCCAGACTCGACCGTCGTGGCGCTCGATGATGCGGCGTACACTCGCCAGGCCAATGCCGGTGCCTTCGAAATCTTCCATGCGGTGCAGGCGCTGGAAGACGCCGAACAGCTTGTTGGCGTAGGCCATGTCGAAGCCCACGCCATTGTCGCGGATGCAGACCTCGGTTTCTTCAGGGTGCTGTACGGCACTGATGCCGATGCGAGCAGGATTGCGGCCGCGAGTGTACTTGATGGCATTGGCTATCAGGTTGTGCAAGGCCATGTTGATGAATGCCGGGTCGCCGATCACCTTGGGCAGTGGGGCGATATCCCAAACGATTGCGCGGCCTTCGTAATCGGGGGCCAGCTCGCTGCGAATGGCCTCGACCAGGGCGTTGAGGTCGACGTCGGACAGGCGCAAGGCCGAGCGGCCCATCTGCGAGAAGTTGAGCAGGTTGTCGACCAGGCTGCCGGCAAAGTGCGCCGCTTCACCGATATGCTGCAGGAAGCGCTTGCCGCGTTCGCTCAGGCCCTGGCCTTCGATTTCGCCAAGCAGTTCGGTATAGCCGGCGATGTGCCGCAGCGGGGCGCGCAGGTCGTGGGAAACACTGTAGGAAAACGCTTCGAGCTCCTTGTTGGAACGGCGCAATTCGCCAGCCAGTTGTGCCAGCTCTTCCGCCTTGCGCAGGACAATGCCCAGCACAGCGCTGCGCAGCTCCATCACGCCCTCGATCACCAGTGGGTCCCACGCCTGACAATAGCCGCGCAGTTCTTCCTGCCAGCGTTCAAAACTGTGCCGTGGGTCGAGGTTGCCCTGTGGCCCGACCTGCTTGGTCGGCTGCCCGGCCCAGTTGACCGTGCGTATCTGCTCGGGGCGGAACCACAGCAGGTAGTGCGAGTGGATCTGCGAGATGGCCACTGCCAGCACCCCGCCAGCATGGTTTGCCAGCTCGGGCAGCTCAGTGATGTCGCGGCGCAGGTTGTCGCTATGGAACACGCTGTCTTCGTCACGTTGGCCTAGCCAGTGCACCAGCGCCGTAACCTGGGCCTCAGGCGGGGTCTGGCCGATCAGGTCACAGCGCTCGGCCGAGATCACTGCCGCGCCCTGGGCGTCGGCGAAGGCCAGCAGCACGTGGGGCAGGTCGCGCAAGCCGTCACTGACGCTGTCGTGGTCGGCCATGGACGAGATCATGCGTACGATGTGCTGGCGCAGCGCCAACAGCTTGCGCGTGCTGGCATGGGACTCGCGGGACTCTATCTGCAACGACAGCACGCTGGCCAACAGCTCGCAGGCCGTGCGGGTGCGCAGGTCCACCGGGCGTGGCTGCTGATGGTGGCAGGAAATCAGCCCCCACAGCTCGCCGTCGACCACGATCGACAGCGACATCGAGGCCAGCGTGCCCATGTTGCGCATGTACTGCAGGTGCACAGGTGACACGCTGCGCAGTACAGCGAAACTCATGTCCAGCGCCTTGCCGGTGCGCGGGTTGGTGGCGGGCAGCAGTGGCGAGGGCTGATAGTTGGCATCCTCGATCACGCGGATACGGTTGACCCGGTACAGCTCGCGCGCCTGGCGCGGGATGTCTGCAGCCGGGAAGCACAGGCCTGCGTAGCTGGGGTAGCCCGGGTCGGCCACCTCGGCCAGCACCTGGCCATTGCCTTCGGCATCGAACCGGTAGGCCTTGACCCGCCCAAAGCCGGTGATGCGCTTGAGCTGCAGCACCGCTTGTTGCAGCAGGTCTTCGATACTGCCGGCCAGTTGCAGACTGGCGACAAAGCTGCGCACCAACGGGTAGTAGTCGCCTTGCCCGACCAGGTCTGCTGGCAGGCGGGGCGGTTCGAACTCGGCAATCAGTACCTGATCGTGGCAATGGACCAGCATGTGCAGCAGGGCACTGATGGGTGCGCCCTGGCGCAAGCGCACGTCGCCAATGTGGAAGGGGAAGACTTCGTCTTCGGGAAGCCGTGTGAGGTGCGCGTGCAGGTCAAAGCCCTCGTGAACCAGGTCGGCGAAGTGGCAACCGATCAGTTCGCGGGCTGGCAAGCCCAACCAGTGCTCGACATTTTCACTGGCCTGCAGCACGCACAGGTCGGTGGCATCCAGCACCAGCAGAAAGCCGTGAGGCTGGATGCTGCCCGGAACCTGGATCGGTTCTTGGGCACAGCGCTCCATGGCGTCTGCCAGTGAGTTGTCTGCAGTCATGATTGAAAAAGCTCCTGTCATGTCCGTCCGTGTACGGCACAGGTGTCTGGCGCGGGACGAATACGATTCACCCTAACAGAATCCCGGCGAATTTACCGGCTCCTGGCCATTGGAGGCACGGGGTGGCCACGGGTTCTGTGCGGTACAGGCTTTTTTTGATGCCACGGTATCGCTTTGTCGCTAATACAAAAAAAATGGCTTTATGCCACATCGGCTGCGCCGCCTCACTGCTACGCTCAGTTCAAGACGTTTCGATAAGGATAACAAGGTGACGGAGCGCATGCTGGCCGCGCTGTTCGGCCTGTTGTTCAGCGGCACTACCGTGGCTGCGGATTTTCTCGTGGAAGTGCGGGTACTGGTGCAGCGTGGCTGCATGCTGGTCAACCAGACCCGCGATGCGGGAGCTCAGGCCCTGGGACGTATCGACCTAGGGGCGACGGCGCGCCTGGATGGCCCTGGCGCGCCCTTGAGTGGTGTGCTGTTGAGCCAGCGTCCGCCGCGCCTGGAGTGCAACCCGGATACGCCCTATCAGGTGCGCGTCGATGGTGGCCAGCATGGTGGCATCGGCGAACTGCGCTACCTGGCCAGCGACGATCACCTGGCGCGGCCCATTCCTTACCGCTTGTACCGTGACGCTGCCTGGCGTGAGCCGCTGGCAGTGGGGGTAGCCCAATCGGCGCGTGTACCGGGCAGCGGTTCGGTGGAATTGCCGCTGTATGCACGTATCGACAAACTGGCCTGGGTGCCGGATGCAGGGGTTTATGCCGATCTGCTGAAAGTCACCGTCACCTGGTAAGGACGCCACCATGCACAAGGACGCCATGCCATGAGCCGCACTTCGATCCTGTTGCTCACCCTCGGCCCGCTGCTGGTCCCCGGCGGTGCGGTGCATGGCAGCACCACCGGTTTCATCCAGGCGCGGCTGGTGATCAGCGCGTCTTGCCAGATCAGCAGCAACGAGACGCAACCGGCCGTGCTGGGTGACCCAGGCGTACTGGACTTTGGCGAGCGCGGTCCGAACTGGGACCAGCCGTTGCGCAGCCAGGTGGACGAAGTGGGCGGTCAGGGTAGCCTGCAGATCAGTTGCACGCCTGAGGTTCGGGCCTTCAACGTGCGTATCAATGGTGGCCTCAATGGCGACGATGGCATTCGCCGCCTGAGCAACGGCCGTGAACTGATTCCATACCAGCTGGCGGTTGACCCAGGCGGCAGCAGCCGCTACGGCGTCGGCCAGGCACGGGCCTTCACTATCAGCAGCAGCCAGCAAGTACCGATTCCCATCTACGGTGTGGTAGTGGCGCAACCGCGTGCGCTGCCGGCCGGGCTTTACCGCGACACCCTCAGAGTGACCCTGGACTGGTAACCACGCAAGGAGACTCCGATGCGAACGAACCTTTCATATTGCGTCCTCGCAGGCCTGGGCCTGGCGTTGGCTTCCCAGGCCCAGGCGGCCACGGTGACGGGGAGTATCAGCTCGACCCTGACGCTGACTGCGGCGTGCCAGGTCAATGGCACATCGGGCACGTCGGGGCTTAACTTCGGAGCCCTGGACTTCGGTACCCAGGATGCCTTGTTCGTTACCGCCGATGCCCAGGTGCTGGGAGGCGGGGGAGGCGCCATGAGCATCCTGTGCTCGGCAGGTACGGTGCCTGTGATCAAAGTGCGTGCCGGCCTGCATGACGGCCAGTCGAGCGGCGGCTCCCGTGCGCTCGCCGATGGTTCTGGCAACTTTGTGCCGTATGACCTCTATACCGACGCTGGGCGTACGGCGTTGCTGGCGGTCGACGACACCATCACCCTGCCGACCAGTACCGGCGCCGCTCAGACGGTCAACCTTTACGGCAAGGCCGTCGGCAAGGCAGGCCTGCCCGCAGGGGTCTACAGCGACACGATCTCGGTCGAGCTGTCGTTCTGACCCATGCGCGGCTGGCTGGCAGGGGGCCTGACTGGCGTCAGCATGTTGTTGGCCGCCCCATTGGGGGCAGTGACCACCAGTACCTTCACGGTGACGGCGCAGGTTGTCGCCGGGTGCCTGGTGGTGGGGGGTGTCACCAGCTACGGCACGCTCGATTATGGCTCGCAGTCGGCGCTGTCCACGGGCCTGCTCAGCACATCGCTGGGTGGTTCTACCGTGACGTTCCAGTGCACGCCGGGCGTGGCCATGAGCATGAGCCTGGACGGCGGGCAAAACAGTGCCAGTGGCACACGCAACCTGAAGCGCACCAGTGGCACGCAAGTGCTGGCCTACCAGTTGTACCGGGACGCCGCCTATAGCCAGGCCTTGGGGATCGGTCAGAGCGTGGCGGTGAGCTATTCCGACCCGACGGCGATCAAGCTACCGGTGTACGGGCGGGTTCAGCTGACCGGCACGCAGCCGGCAGGGACCTACACCGATGTGGTGCAAGTGACGGTGACCTGGTAACGGCCAGCGCCACCCATGACAAGTGTCTAAGGAGAGCTGCATGCGGGCAGGCGCGAAGTGGACGCGTGGATTGACTGGATTATTGTCGCTGGCAAGCCTGCCGGCCTGGGCGGCCACTTCGGTGCTGATCTGGCCGATCGACCCGGTGCTGGAGGCCGACCAGAAGGCAGGTGCGTTGTGGCTGGAAAACCGTGGCACTGCGCCGGCAAACCTGCAGGTGCGAGTATTCGCCTGGCGCCAGGGTGATTACCAGGAGCAGTTCCAGGCGCAGCGCGAGATTATCGGCAGCCCGCCGGTCGCCAACATTGCACCCGGGCAGAAGCAACTGATCCGCCTGACCCGTACCGGCCCTTCACCGGCCGGCCAGGAGCAGGCCTACCGCATCATCATCGACGAGATTCCTCCCGCCATCCCGGTCGACAAGGCCGAGCCCGGCGCGACGGCGGCCATTCGTTTGCAGATGCGCTATTCGGTGCCGCTGTTCGTCTACGGCGAAGGGCTGTGGGGCAAGGCCGACCCTGAAGGCAGACGCAATGCCGAGGGCGTGGGCAAGCCGCAGCTCAGTTGGCGCCCGGTGACGGTGCAGGGCAAGCCCTACATTGAACTGCGTAACACGGGCCCGGTACATGCGCGGCTGACCGATGTGGTCGTGCAGCAAGGTAGCCAGAGCAAGCCACTGGCTGAAGGCCTGCTGGGTTATGTGCTGCCGGGGGCAAGCATGCGCTGGCCGGCTCCCGTGGCATCCGGCAACGGCAGCGTGCTCATGGGCAGGGTCAACGGTCAGCGCTCGGCGGACGCGATCCGCCAAGGCCAATGAGCCAACGACTGAATGAAGTGCAGGGGCCAGGGAGGACCCGGCAATGGTTGGAAACCGTGTGTGAAATGGCTCTCGGCGACGACGTGCCGCTGGTGCCTGGGGCTGGCCATGGTCAGCCCCGCGCTGGTACTGGCCGACGACTTGCCCCCACCGCCCACGGAGATGTCCGCCATCGCCGAGGCCACCCTTTACCTCGACCTGGTGGTGAACCAGATGCCCAGGGTTGACCTGATACCGGTGCAGCAGCGGGCCGGGCGGTTTTACCTGGACAGCGACGTATTGCGTGCAGCCGGCGTCTCGCTGCCGGGCAACCCTCAGGGGGAGGTGGCCCTGGACAGCATCGCGGGGCTGCACACCGACTACGACAGTCAGAACCAGCGCCTGCTGCTGCAGGTTCCGCCAGCCTGGTTGCCAGAACAGCAAGTGGGTGATCGCAACCTTTACCCGGCCAGCGATGCGCGCAGCAGTTTCGGCGCCTTGTTCAACTACGACCTGTATCTCAACGACACCGATGAAGGCGGTACCTACCTGGCCGCCTGGAACGAGCTGCGCCTGTTCGACAGCTGGGGTACCTTTTCCAGTACCGGGCAGTGGCGTCAGTCTTTCAATGGCGCACAGGTGGACGATACCCGCCGTGGCTTCATGCGTTACGACACCACCTGGCGCTTCACCGACGAGCAGCGCCTGCTGACCTACGAAGCCGGTGACTTCGTGACGGGCGCCTTGCCCTGGAGCAGTTCGGTGCGGGTGGGCGGAGTACAGCTGTCACGCGACTTCGCGGCGCGTCCGGATCTCGTCACTTACCCGTTGCCTGCGTTCGCCGGCGAAGCGGCGGTGCCGACGTCGCTCGACCTGTTCATCAACGGTTTCAAGTCCAGCACCACCGAACTGCAGCCAGGCCCATACACCCTGACCAACGTGCCGTTCATCAACGGTGCCGGGGAGGCGGTGGTGGTCACCACTGATGCCCTTGGCCGTCAGGTGTCGACCACCTTGCCGTTCTACGTCACCAGCAGCCTGCTGCAGAAGGGCCTGTCGGACTACTCGGTGGCCGCCGGCAGCCTGCGCCGTGATTACGGTGTACGCGATTTCAGCTATGGGCCGGGTATCGCCTCGGGCAGCCTGCGCTATGGGCTCAGTGACATGTTCACCCTGGAAACCCACGCCGAAACGGCGGAGTCGCTGATGCTGGGTGGGCTGGGCGGCAACATGCGCGTGGGCAACTTCGGCGTGCTCAACGCTGCCTTGGCGCAAAGCCGGTTCGAGGGCGACAAGGGCCACCAGGTCGCCCTTGGCTACCAATACAACAGCCAGCGCATCGGCTTCGGTTACCAGCGCCTGCAACGCCATGGCGATTATGCCGACCTGAGCCGGGTGGGCTCCCCGGACATGCAACTGAGCAAAAGCAGCGAACAGGTCACCCTCAGTGTCAACCTGAACGAGTACGGCAGCATTGGCGCTGGCTACTTCGATGTGCGCGCCGGTGACGGTACGCGTACCCGGTTGATCAACCTGAGCTACAGCAAGCCGCTGTGGGGCAGCAGCAGTGTGTACCTGTCGGCCAACCGTGAAGTGGGTGACAGCCAGTGGGCGGTGCAGGCGCAGCTGGTGATCCCGTTCGACCTGCACGGCACCCTGGCGCTGAGCATGGAACGCAGCAATGAAGGCGAGACCCTGCAACGGGTCAACTACAGCCGTGCGGTGCCAGCCGGTGTCGGCGTCGGTTACAACCTGGGCTATGCCGCAGGCAGCGACCGTGATGCCTATCGCCAGGCCGACGTCACCTGGCGCCTGCAATCGGTGCAATTGCAGGCCGGTGTGTATGGCAGCAGCGGCGAGATGACCCGCTGGGCCGACGCCAGTGGTTCGCTGGTGTGGATGGATGCCGGCGTGTTCGCCGCCAACCGTATCGATGATGCCTTCGTGGTGGTCAGCACCGCAGGTTACGCCGATGTACCGGTGCGTTATGAAAACCAGGAAATCGGCCGTACCGATGCCAAGGGGCACTTGCTGGTGCCTTACAGCAGCGGTTACTACCGGGGCAAGTACGAGATCGATCCCATGAACCTGCCACCGGATGTCCTCGCGCCGGACGTTGAGCAGCGTGTGGCGGTACGACGGGGCAGTGGCTACTTGCTGGAGTTCCCCCTCAAGCGCGTCATGGCGGCCAGTGTCGAATTGGTGGATGGCAATCAGCAGGTGCTCAAACTGGGTAGCCGTGTTACCCACGCAGAGAGTGGCACCCAGGCGGTGGTGGGGTGGGACGGGTTGGTGTATCTGGAGAACCTGTCGTCGCATAACCGCCTTCAGGTGGCGCTTGAAGGGGGTGGGCATTGCGAAGTGGCGTTCGACCTGCCCGAAGCGCAAGGCTCGATCCCTTTGATCGGTCCGTTGGTGTGCCGATGAATGCCTGGCGGCGGGGCCTGGTGGCGAGCGTGCTGCTGTTGCCGAGCAGTACGGC
The DNA here is from genome assembly GCF_058795575.1 of Pseudomonas sp. GW823-FHT05G12. Lineage (NCBI taxonomy): Bacteria > Pseudomonadati > Pseudomonadota > Gammaproteobacteria > Pseudomonadales > Pseudomonadaceae > Pseudomonas > Pseudomonas sp. GW823-FHT05G12. The sequence continues at coordinate 3,939,473 of NZ_CM179501.1, read as the reverse complement.
CTGGGCGCTTTGCTCGTCGGTGGCCACCTTGCCGGCAGCGTTTGGCAGCCTTAATTCAACGCAGGTTCGCAACACGGTACAGACGGCTTCCAGCCTCAACTCGGGGTTGCAGTGCACCGGTTCGCTACTGACCTTGCTTAGCAGCGGTGATCATTTCTACGCCACGATCACGCCCGCCTCGGGTGGGCTGGTCGGCCCGACAGGCGATGTCATTCCCTACACGCTGTATGCCGACAACACCACCCGCTACCCGATTACCCGGGGTGTGGCCTACGACTTCGCCCGCAACGGTATCCTCGACTTGCTGGGGCTGCTCGGCGGTACCACGCCCAAGGCGGTGCCGATCTACATGCGCACCCAGATTGGCAGCAATGTCGCGGCCGGGTTGTATCAAGAGGCCCTGACCGTGGCCTGGAGCTGGGATTATTGCTCGGGGATTGGCGCGTTGGGGATATGCCTTGGGCGCGACATCGGCTCGGGTAGCCAGCTCTTGAACGTGAGCCTGACGGTGACCAACGATTGCCAGATCACCACGCCTGACATCAGCTTCGCCAGTGCGCCGGTGGTGGCGGGGTTCGGCACGGTGAGCCAGGGCATAAACGTGTCATGCACCAAGGGCAGCAGCTACACGGTAGGGCTGGGTGACGGGCAGAACGTGTCCGGTGGGCGGCGGCGGATGAAGTCTTCGGCCAACAACTACCTGGCCTATGACATTTTCAAAAGTGCCGGTACCGTGCGCTGGGGGGCGTCAGGGGCTGCCAGGCGTTCCAGTACGGATGCCGACATCAACCCCGGCGTAGGTACCGGCACGGGTAGCCAGGTGTTCAACTACAACGCCAAGGTCTATACCGATCAGGCGACACCGCCGGCTGCGACCTATACAGACAGTGTGATACTGGATGTGCAGTTCTGAACGGCGATCAATACCCCCGAAGCAGCCGCCGCGTGTCGCGACGGGCTGCTCCTGCAGGGGCTGCGCAAGGCGAGGTTCAGCGCAAATCGCCTACCATCCTGGCCAAGGTCTCCAGCACCGCCCCGGCCAGTGCCTTGGAGCGCGCCCCCGACCACCCGGTGATTGCATCGGGCGCATCGTCATGGTCCTTGAACGGCATTTCCAGCGTCAGTGACAGGCAGTCATGGGCCATGCCCACCGCATTGCAGGCCAGCGTCGTATTCGCCTGTCCGGGTTCGTCACGGGTATAGCCATGCACTGTCTGGAAGTCGCGGGTCAGGCTGCACAAGGTGCTACGGAACTGCTCTTCGAGTTTGGCCAGCCGAGGGGTGTAACCCGGGTTGCCCTCGCATGCGGCCGTGAACACGTGGGGGATCTCTTCGTCACCGTGCACGTCGATGAAGGCATCCACACCGTACTGCTTCATCTGCGCTTGTGCAAAGAACACTTCCGGGCTGAATTCGACGCTGGCGTCCTGCCAGGCGCGGTTGAGGTCCTTGCCCTTGAAGTTGGTGCGCAGGTGGCCGAGGAAGGCGCCGTCGGGGTTCATGTTGGGGATCAGGTAAAGGTCGGCCTTGGCCAGCAATTGCTGGACCACCGTATCGTTGGCCTGCAGGCGGTCGATCACGCCTTCCATGAACCATTCGGCCATGTGCTCGCCCGGATGCTGCTGGGCAATCAGCCACAGCTTGCGCTTGCCTTCGGCACCGTCGCCTGCCCGCAGCAGTGGGATATCGCGGCCCTGGACACTGCGGCCGCTGGCCAGCAACTCGACCCCTGGGAGTTGGCAGGCACGTTCGATCAGCTGGTTGTGGCGGGCACGCGGGTAAGGCTCGAAGTAGGCGAACCAGATCTGGTCCTGTTCAGCCTTGACCTCGAACGATAGCGCCGTACCGTCGAACTGGCTTGGCACACGGAACCAGCGCTGCTGGTCGTAGCTGGCCACAGCGTTGTAGCCGCTCCACGCATTCTTGTACGAGGAGCCAGAAGCGTTGTCCAGGCTGAAGCGATGGACCTGCCCCGGTGTGAGCCCGCTGACCTTGAAGTGGAACCACTGATAGTGGCCGCTGTGGGTGTCCGGGCGAATGGCCAGGTGTACCTGGGCCGGGTTGCTGGCATCCAGTACCTGTATGTTGCCGGAGTCGAAATCGCAGTCGATCTGCAGGGGGGACAGCGTCACGGTCATGTGCCGGGCTCCTTTGCGGGCATTGTTGTAGGGGTACTGTATACGGCTTGGCGGGGATGCTGTGCAAGAACAGGCAGGGCGAGCCCTCAGCGGACAGCCCGTATGCGGCGGGCCAGTGCCGGCAAATGCGTGGACTTCAGGTTATCTGAAGAACTGACTGGGCGTGGTACCGAACTGGCGCTTGAACATGCTGGCGAAGGCACTTGGGCTGTCATAGCCCAAGGCCCCCGCCACATCGATGATTCGCTCGCCCAGGGCAATCCGCTCCAGTGCCTGCATCAGCCGCGCCTGCTGGCGCCACTGGCCGAAGGTCATGCCGGTTTCCTTGCGGAACAACCGCTGGATGGTCTTTTCGTCCACCCCCAGGCGCAGGCCCCAGTCGGCAACGGTGGCATTATCGTCGGGCCGTTCATGCAATGCCGTGCAGATCACCCGCAGGCGCTGGTCGCTGGGCTGCGACAGTTTCAGCGGCAAGGTCGGCAGTACGCAGATTTCGTCGAGGATGAGGCGCATGACCCGGGCTTCGCGCGAGTCCTCGGCAAACGGTGCGGTGAACCCCACCGAGGCCTTGATCAGTTCGCTGAGCAAGGGCGAGATGCTGATGGCCTTGCTCTGCAGGGGCAGGCCGGTTGCCGCGTCGCTGCGCACGAACACACTGCGCATCTTCACGTCGCCGACACAGCGAATGGCATGCACCTGCCCGCAAGGCATCCACACACCGCGGCTGGGTGGCACCGTCCAGCATTCGTTTCCGGACTCGACGATCATCAGGCCTTTGATGGCATAGATCAGTTGATGCTTGGTATGGCTATGGGGCTCGATGAACCAGTCGCTTGGGTAGTCTGTCGCACGGCTACCCACTTCCCAGGTCCACTCATCGACCTCCACCAGCAATTCACGCTGCGGCTTTACCATCGTGACCTCGTATCGAAGCAGCCTGGCAGCGCCACTTTAGCAGCAACGGCCAGGGCGGGCCTGCGAGCGGGTGGCCGGTAGCAAGGCGGTGGCCAACCCGAGCAGCGGCAGGAACGCGATGGCCTGGTACACCCACTCGATGCCATGCCGGTCGGCCAGTGCGCCCAGGCCGGCTGCACCCAGGCCGCTGATGCCGAACATCAGCCCGAACATCACCCCTGAAACCATGCCGACCCGGCCCGGCACCGCCTCCTGGGCATACACCACCAGGGCAGCGAATGCCGAGGACATCACCAGGCCGATGGCCACCGCCAGCACGGCTGTCCAGGCAAGGCTGGCATGGGGCAGGGCCAGGGCGAAGGGCGCCACACCGAGGAACGAGACCCAGATCACGGCCTTGCGCCCGATGCGATCACCCACCGGGCCACCGGCAAAGGTGCCCAGCGCAACGGCTGCGAGGAACACGAACAGGTACAGCTGGCTGTGCTGCACACTCAGGCCGAAATGCTCGATCAGGTAGAAGGTGAAGAAGTTGGTGAACGAAGCGATGTAGACGAACTTGGCGAACATCAGCACGGCGATCACCGCCACAGCGCGCCACATGGCACCCCGCGACAGGCCGGGGGCCTGTTGGCCAGCGAAGGTCTTGAGCCGGGCCTGGCCGTGGCGCACGCTCCAGCCCGTCACCCGCAGCAGCACCAGAACAGCCAGCGCAGCGGCCAGCATGAACCAGGCAATGGCCGGTTGGCCGTGCGGAATGATGATGGCAGCAGTGAGCAGCGGGCCGAGGGCCGAGCCGGTATTGCCGCCGACCTGGAAGGTGGATTGCGCGGTCCCGAAGCGCCCGCCGGAGGCCATTCTGGCCACCCGCGAGGCCTCTGGGTGGAAGGTGGCCGAACCCACGCCGACCACGGCGGCGGCCACCAGCAGCATTTCATAGCTGCCGGCAAAGGCGAGCAGGGCGATGCCCACCAGCGTCACCAACATGCCGGCAGGCAGCAGGTAGGGTTGTGGGTGCTTGTCGGTGAACATGCCGACCCAGGGTTGCAGCAGGGAAGCGGTCACCTGATAGACCAAGGCGATCCAGCCGATCTGGGCGAAGCTCAGCGCGAAATCGCTTTTCAGCATGGGGTAGATCGACGGCAGTACGGCTTGAATCAGGTCATTGAGCAGGTGGGCGAATGCAGCAGCACCGACGATGCGCACGACAAAGCCCTGAGGCTGGTCGGCAGGCGTGGCGGCGGCTACGGAGGCGGCGGAGGTTGTCATGGGCAAGGTTCTTCTATGGCAAGGGAGCAAGGCGTTGCCGCAGCAGGTTATCCAGTGCCGAGGTTGCCTGTCTCACGCCGAACAGGCAGCCAATGTCGCGTTTCGGGCATCCGTGCCCACAGCCTGACAGGAGAACGGAGGCGCTCCTGCAGGTGATTGCCTTCAGGCCATATCGGCTGCGGTCTTGCCGGCGACCTTGTTGCGCCCGCCCAGCCATACCAGCAACAGCCCCGCAGCCGCCAGCACACCTCCGGCCATTGGCACGGCGGCGTAGCCCAGGTTCAGGCTGATAACCGCACCACCCAGCGCCGCGCCCACGGCGTTACCCAGGTTGAACGCACCCACGTTGATCGACGATGCCAGGCCTGGCGCCTCGATGGCGGCAGTCATTACGCGCATTTGCAGCGGCGGTACCACGGCGAAGGTGAACATGCCCCAGACCAGCAGGGCGATGGCAGCGCCGATGTGGCTACCCAGTACCAGGGGCATCGCCAGCATGATCAGCGCCAGCATGGCGAGGAAGATCTTCGCCGCGCCATCCAGTGACCAGTCGGCCAGGCGGCCACCCAGGCTGTTGCCAAGGGTGAAGCCAACCCCGATCAGTACCAGTCCCAAGGTTACGAAGCCGTCCGAGGCCCCGGTCAGTTCGGCCAGCACCGGCGCCACGTAGGTGTACAAGGTGAACATGGCGCCGGCACCGAGCACGGTGGTGGCCATTGCCAGCAGCACGCTGGGGCGGGCAATGACCGCCAGTTCCTTGCGCACATGTGGCACGCTGCCGCGTTCACCCTTGGGCAGGGCGTACCACAGTGCGGCCATGGCCAGCAGGCCGAGTACGGCGGTACCGGCAAATGCCATGCGCCAGCCAATCTGCTGGCCGATCCAGGTGGCGGCCGGCACGCCGCCGATGTTGGCGATGGTCAGGCCCATGAACATGGTGGCCACGGCGCTGGCCTGTTTCTCCTTGGGCACCACGCTGGCTGCCACCACGGCTCCCAGGCCGAAGAACGCACCATGGTTGAGGCTGGTGACCAGTCGCGAGGCGAGCAGGGTGTAGTAGTCCGGCGACAGTGACGACAGCAGGTTGCCAAGGGTGAAGATGGCCATCAGCGCCATCAGCGCAGCGCGCTTCCCAAAGCGGCTGAACAGCAGGGTCATGATCGGCGCGCCGATCATCACGCCAATGGCATAGGCGGTGATCAGCATGCCGGCGCTGGGGATGCTCACCTCCACGCCCTGGGCGATGACTGGCAGTAGCCCCATCGGGGTGAACTCGGTAGTGCCGATGCCAAAGGCGCCAATGGCCAACGCGAAGAGCACGCGGCCGGGTCTCATTGTTTGAGCAGTCATCAGTGTCAGTCCCAGGTTGGCGCCAGGCCGTCAGGGCTGACCTCGCGGCCATTGCGCTCCAGCTTGGCGATGCGTGCCATGTCGTCGCTGTCCAGCTTCAGGCCACGGGCAAGCAGGTTGCTGGCCAGGTTTTCACGCTTGGTCGACGACGGGATCACGGCATAGCCCAGTTGCAGGGCCCAGGCCAGGGCAACCTGGGCGACGGTAGCCTTGTGCTTGGCGGCGATCTGGGCCAGTACCGGGTCTTTCAGCACTTTGCCGTAGGCCAGGGTCATGTACGAGGTCACGGTGATCCCTTGTTCCTTGAGGAACGCGGTCAGCTTGCTGTTCTGCAGATAGGGGCTGAGCTCGATCTGGTTGGTGGCGATTTCCCCTTTGCCGACCACGGCAATGGCTTGCCTGGTCAGCTCGATGTTGAAGTTGGAAACGCCGATCTGGCGAGCCAGGCCTTGCTGCTTGGCGTCGGCCAGGGCCTTCATGTACTCGGGCAGTTCTACGCCGTTGCCCGGCGCTGGCCAGTGGATCAGCAGCAGGTCGACGTAGTCGGTGCGCAGTTTCTGCAAGCTGTCACGCAGGCTGGGGATCAGCTTGTCGGCGGCGTAATTGTCGACCCAGATCTTGGTGGTGATGAACAGCTCGCTGCGCGGCACGCCGCTTTCGGCGATGGCCTGGCCGACTTCGGCTTCGTTCTTGTAGATCTGTGCGGTATCGATGACACGGTAGCCGACTGCCAGGGCAGACTTGACCGAGTCGATGACGGTTTGGTCGGTGAGGCGGAAGGTGCCAAGGCCGAAGGAAGGAACGCTCATGGGGTTGCTCCTGAATAGGGGGAGGATCATGTGGTGCCCAGTGTGCAGGTTTGAACGGCAGCGAATAAGCCGCTACGGCGCCAAAGTCATTTGACCTGTAGGCACAAATACATTTTCAAGCTGTGCATTCACTACATAAATAGGGCCAGAGGGGATTGGAACCTTGTTCAGCTAGCGCTTTTTATCAAGCGTTGAGGCTGCCCATGACCCCTTCAGTAATACCCGCCGACTCCATCGATGCGCTGATTGCCCGTCAGTTGCCAGGCTGGCTCAAGCGCGCGTCTGCCCAAGAGCTGACAGGGCTGCGCGCCGCTGCTTTGCGCCAACAGCGGGCGCAGGACCAAGTAGACGCCTGGTTAGGGGCCATAACCCCCTTGGATGAGTTCGCCGAGTCGTTGCTCAAAAGCGCACTTGAGGCCCATTCGATCAGGCAGGTAGACCTGCGCCAGGCTCAGCTCAAGCTGGTGACCCTGCAGCCAAAACCGTCGATATCACCTGCCTTGCCAAGCACTTCGACACGCATCGTCAGCACCCAGACGCTGCTCTCGGCGGCACTGCACAACTTCCACGAAAAGGAAATGCAGCCTGGCTGGTTCGCGACCGGGTCGCAGTTGGTCACTGCCAGCGGGCACCTGCTGCCGCTAAGTGCGCAAGCCTTTGTCCGCCTTTGCAGAGACCTTGATATCGGCGGGCGTTATCAAAGCCATTTGCAATCGAAGCTTGAAGGCGAGGGGGTGGCCGTCGAGAGCACCCTGGAGGAGGCGTTGAGCGCCAACCTGGCGCTTGCTGCAATCGCCGCAAGGATCAAGGGTGAAATCGATGAGCAGACCTGTCAGTGGATCAACCAGGTTGTGGGCACCGCGTCTTTCCTGCCAGCCGCCAACACCATGTTGAAGTGTCACACCCTGCGGCTGTTGGGCAAGGAGGTCATTGGTGCACTGGTGATCGAAGTGCGTCAGAACGCCCGCCTGCTTGGTGTTATCGCGTGGTTGCCTGAGGACCCGTATGCCCCGGTGAGTTGGCACACCAGCTGGGAGCTGCTGTACATGACGCTTGGCATACGCTTGCGTAATGAGGCCTATCGGCGGTACTTCCAGCGCTTCGTCGCAGAGCGTGATCGCGTCACCTTCTGCGCGGCCCTGAACGCACTGCTCAGCCACGGTAATACTGTTCTTCCGCTTGAGCTGGATGGCCGCTGTTTTGCGATCGAGGGCGACGTGTTCGTCGCGCTGCGCCAAGCCCGGATCGAAAAAATGCTGGATGACGCGAGGGTATTGGCGGTTTCGACAGAGGATGAAGATGTCGCCGACCGCCGCGCACGTTTGCAGGGCTATCTGGATTTGGGGTTGAGCGTGGCAGGCCTGGCAGCGCTGTTTGTGCCTGTGTTGGGGCAGGCCCTGCTGGGGCTTACGGTGGTGCAACTGGCGGGTGAGGTGTACGAAGGCTACCAGGATTGGCAGTTGGGTGATCGCGACGCCGCATTGGGCCACTTGTTCAACGTGGCCGACACGGTCGTGATGGCGGCGGTGACGGCGGCCGGAGCGACGGCACTTGGCAAGCTGGCACAGCGAGTGGCGCGGGTGGATGCCATGGTGCCGGTAAGCCTGGGCGATGGCCAGTTGCGGCTGTGTGATCCGTCCTTGTCGGGCTATCAGCGTGAGGGCGTCGATCTGATGGTAGGCCAGGCCGTGAATGAAACTGGCCGTTCGCTGAGGCGCCTGCACGATGCTGTCTATGAGGTGAGCGAGGGGGACGATGGCGCATGGCGTATTCATCACCCATCAAGGCCAGGGGCGTATTCACCGGCACTTGAGCACAATGGTGCCGGGGGATGGGTGCATGAGTTCGAGCAACCGCAGCGCTGGCATGACCCCGCCTACATGGTGCGCCGCCTTGCCAGCCGCACGGCGCAGGTGCCCGATGAGGCGGTATCTGTAGCGCTGCAGACCACCGGTTTCGAGGCTGACTGCCTGCGCCGTTTGCTGTTGGAAAATGCGCCCGCGCCGGCACGCTTGCTCGATGCCATCGAACGCCAGCAATTGCACCGTGATTTCCCGATGTTGCGGGGTGACGCTTTCGAGGAGGTCTTCAACGAGCGACAGATCAATCCGCAAGCAGCGGACCGCGTATTGATGCGGGACTTCCCAGGCCTATCCCACCGCTGCGCACGGGAAATCGTCGAGGGGGCCAGCAGCGTCGAGATGGAGAGCCTGACGGGTGCAGGCCGGGTACCCCTGGCGTTGGCGGAGCGTGCCCGCTGGGCAATACGCGACAGCCGGATAGACCGTGCCTGCGCAGGGTTGCGCCAGGCCGCCGCAGAAAATGACGATACCGGTAAGCTCGCGCTGGGCCTGATCGATGCCATCGCCCCTTGGTCGGCTGGGGTCAACGTTGAGCTGCCTGCCGCGGGCAGGGGTGGGTTGCTGCAGACGTTGAGACGGCAGTTGGACAGCCGCCAGCGACAGTTGCTTGGTGTTAGCCAGATGACGGATGACGCACTGGGTGAGCGGCTTGGGCGTGAGGCGCTCGCTGACCGTGAAGCGGCGGCCCGAATGATTGGGCTGGCCCGTGTGGGGCAGGGGATTCGCCCTCCTGTACGGTTGTTCGATGGGCGGTTGGGCTACCCGCTCAGTGGCCACCTGACAGGGACTCGCCAGGCACTGCGGCGCACGTTGAACCACGTGTATCCGGTGATGAGCAGTGAGCAGCTGGAGGTCTACCTGCAAGACCTGGCTTGGCGGGGAGTGGACCCCTGGAACCATGTGAGCCAACTGTTACAGGCCAAGGTCAGCCTCAAGCAGGCATTGCAAGCCTGGCGAAACGACGCAGGACTGAACATTGTTCGCCGCCTGCGTCGTATCAAGGTTGCCAGGCGTATTACGGCAAGCTGGCAGCGCTTTACCCCAGGGGAGGTGGCGGGTGACTACCACCTGACCCTCATGGGTGAGCGGGTGGGTGACCTGCCAGCGTTGCCTGATAATGTGAGTTTCGACCACATCACGCACCTGACCCTGCGCGATATGCAGGTGACGAGCCTTGATGCGGGCTTTCTTGGTCGCTTCAGCAAGGTGCGTAACCTGGACTTGCGGAACAACCAGCTGACGCGCCTTCCCGCAGGTATCGAGCAACTGACCGAACTGAGGACCCTGCGCCTTGGCGGCAACCAGATCGTGCTTTCCAGCGAGGATAACCTGCGTTTGAGCCAGCTTGTGGAGCTGCGCCGCTTGGAGCTCAACGGTAACCCGGTCGGCTTGCTGCCACCCTTGGCGTCTTTCCCCCTGCTGCGCCGGCTGTCCTTGCGCAACACCGGGCTGGGCGATCTGCCCGCTGATCTGGCCAGGCACGGTAATCTGGAGTTGCTGGACATGCGTGACAACCAGATCCAGACGCTGCCTGAAGCGCTGTCTTTAGTGCCGCTTCGCTTGTTGCGGGGCCTGGAGCTGCACGACAATCCACTCTCGGACGAAACCTTGCAGCGCTTGCAGTTGGCCAGGGCGTCGGCCGGGGCCGTTGAGCGTCGACGTGCAGCTCATGCCACTTCGATCCCGAACGCTGCAGCCCCTTGGTTTTCAGGATTCACGCCAGCCCAGCGCGAGGTGCGATTGGCGAGCTGGAACCGCTTGAGCCAGGAAGCCGGGGCGCAGGATCTGTTCCGCTTTTTCTCTGATTTACGCGCCCTGCGTGAATACGACGCACAACCGCGCGACCTGCAGGCCCGGGTGTGGCATATCCTCGAGGCCTGCGAGCAGCACGCTGAAGTACGCGCGAGCCTGTTCGAGCAAGTTGCCCGGCCGCGCAGTTGCAGTGACGAGTTGCTGCTGACGCTCAGCGAGCTGGAGGTTGGCGCGCTGGTCGCCAAGGCCGGTACAGCCGGTACCGGGTTACAGAAGGAGCGGGCGCTGGTCAGGCTGGGGCGTTCGTTGTTCCGCCTGGACAAAGTCAACGCAATTGCCGCGCGGCATATTGCGGATTACTTTTCGAACGATCCCGTTGAGGTTTACCTGACCTATCGCGTCAGGCTGGCAGATAGTCTCGACCTTCCCGTGCAGCCCAGCCATCTTTCGTACGAGAGTTTCAGTGGGGTTGGCCGTGAAGACCTGGACGCCGCGCGCAGCGAGGTGCTGCGGCAGGAAACGCCACAAGCCTTGGCGCAGGCGCTGGCAGATCGAACCTTCTGGCAGGACTACCTGCAGGAGCAGCAGGCGGCGCGCTTCAGCCGCTTGGACGAGCCTTTTCAGCAGCGCCTGGATGCGTTGCTCGAGCAATCGAAAACGCTGAGTGATGGCGACTATTTTGCCCAGGTCGAGCATATCTGCGCAGCGCGTGAGGTCGCGAAACGGCAGCTTTTGCTTGAGTTGAGCCGTGAGGCAATCCAGCGCCACGGCCTGTGAACGAAACAGCCCGCCGAGAGGCGGGCTGTTCGCTGGGGCGGGACGATCAGCGGCGGCGGAACAGCGGCAGCGGTTCGTCGGTGGCGGCCTGGTAGGTCACCGAGAAGTCCTTCAGGCTTTGCAGCGCGTCTTCCGGGTCCTTGTCGGCACGGATGGCGAATGCGTCGAAGCCGCAGCGGGCCATGAAGAACAGCTGGTCGCGCAGCACATCGCCGATGGCGCGCAGTTCGCCCTTGAACTTGTAGCGGTCACGCAGCAGACGCGCATTGGAGTAGCTGCGGCCGTCGGTGAATGCCGGGAAGTTCAGGGCGATGACCTGGAAGTGGTGCACGTCTTCACCGATTTCCTCCGCTTCCTGGTCGCTGTCCAGCCATACGCCCAGGCCGCCATCGCGGGCCTTGAGCACGTGGGCATGGTCGCGCCACATCTGCAGCGGCACGATGTAGTCGTCGCAGTTGGTCAGCTCGTCGAACGAGGTTTCCTTGGGCAGCAGGTGCCAGGTTTCGTCGACGATCTGGTTGTTCTTAATGATTCGCTGCATAGACGCGTTCCTTGAAGGGGTCGATGCCGATACGCTGGTAGGTGTCGATGAAACGCTCTTCCTCGGTGCGTTGCTCGACGTACACGGCGATCAGCTTCTCGATCACATCGGCCATGTCATCCTGCGCGAAGGACGGGCCAAGGATCTTGCCCAGGCTTGCGCCGCGTGCGGCGTTGCCGCCCAGCGACACCTGGTAGAACTCCTCACCCTTCTTGTCCACGCCGAGGATGCCGATGTGGCCCACGTGGTGGTGGCCGCAGGCGTTCATGCAGCCGGAGATGTTCAGGTCGATTTCGCCGATGTCGAACAGGTAGTCCAGGTCGTCGAAGCGGCGCTGGATGGACTCGGCAATCGGGATCGACTTGGCGTTGGCCAGCGAGCAGTAGTCGCCACCCGGGCAGCAGATGATGTCGGTCAGCAGGCCGATGTTCGGGGTGGCGAAGCCGCTCTCGCGCAGTTCAAGCCACAGCGCGTGCAGCTGGCGCTGCTCGACGTCGGCGAGGATGATGTTCTGCTCGTGCGAGGTGCGCAGGAAGCCGAAGCTGTAGCGTTCGGCCAGGTCGGCCACGGCGTCCAGCTGCTTGTCGGTCACGTCGCCCGGGGCAACACCGGTAGGCTTGAGTGACAGGGTCACAGCCACGTAGCCCGGGCGCTTGTGGGCGCGGGTGTTGCGCGAGCGCCAGCGGGCGAACCCTGGGTGCTCGGCATCCAGGGCGGTGTAGTCGACGTTGTCGAGTGCCAGGTACTCGGGGTCGACGAAGTGGCGCGAGACGCGCTGCACTTCGGCTTCGGTCAGGGTGGTGGTGCCGCCACGCAGGTGGACCATTTCGGCCTCGACCTTTTCGGCGAACACTTCCGGGGTCAGCGCCTTGACCAGGATCTTGATCCGCGCCTTGTACTTGTTGTCACGGCGACCGTAACGGTTGTACACGCGCAGGATGGCGTCGAGGTAGCTGATCAGGTCCTGCCACGGCAGGAACTCGTTGATGAACGAGCCCACCACCGGGGTACGGCCCAGGCCACCACCGACCAGCACACGGAAGCCCAGTTCGCCGGCAGCGTTGCGCACCGGCTCAAGGCCAATGTCGTGCACTTCGATGGCGGCGCGGTCTTCCTGCGAGCCGTTGATGGCGATCTTGAACTTGCGTGGCAGGTAGGCGAATTCCGGGTGGAAGGTGGTCCACTGACGGACGATTTCACACCACGGGCGCGGGTCGACGATTTCGTCTGCGGCCACACCGGCGAACTGGTCGGTGGTGGTATTGCGCAGGCAGTTGCCGCTGGTCTGGATCGCGTGCATCTGCACGGTGGCCAGTTCGGCGAGGATGTCGGGGATGTCTTCCAGCGCCGGCCAGTTGAACTGCACGTTCTGGCGGGTGGAAATGTGGGCATAGCCCTTGTCATAGTCGCGAGCGATCTTGGCCAGGGTGCGGACCTGGTTGGCGTTCAGCTGGCCGTACGGCACCGCGACACGCAGCATCGGCGCGAAACGTTGGATGTAAAGGCCGTTCTGCAGGCGCAGAGGGCGGAATTCTTCTTCGCTCAGCTCACCGGCCAGGTAGCGGCGGGTCTGATCACGGAACTGCTTGACGCGGTCCTCGATGATCCGCTGATCGTACTCGTCGTATACGTACATAAAAGTCCTGTCTCAGGCATGCAGCTATTCGCGCGCACGGCCGCGCACTCCGGTACGGAGCCGGGGAACGATAGCAGGTTGCGGTTATGCGCTAAAGTGATGTTTTTGCATATGAAAAGAACCAAATGGACTATGTGAGATTGACTGCCATTTGTGCGCGGAGCATCGCCAGGCGTTTATAATCCGGCGTTTGCTTCGCAGAGATGTGACCCCATGCTCAAGGCCCTGTGCCAAAGCTTGTGCCTTGTCTTGCCATTGGTGGCAAATGCGCAATCGGCTTCGGTGGTGTTCCTCAACCCGGGGCTGTCCAACGAGACATTCTGGACCAGCTATACCCGCTTCATGCAGGCCGCCGCGGACGAGCTGGGCATGACCCTGCAGGTGCAATACAGCGAGCGCCGCGCCGACCTGGCACTGACCCAGGCCCGGGCGATCCTGAGCGCGCCGCAGCGGCCGGATTACCTGGTGCTGGTCAACGAGCAGTACGTGGCACCGGAAATCCTGCGCCTGTCGCGTGGCACCGGGGTGAAGCTGCTGCTGGTCAACAATGGCCTGACCGCCAGCCAGCGCCTCAGTATCGAGGGCCAGCCCGACAAGTACGCCGAGCCACTGGGTACCTTGATTAGCAACGACGAGCAGGCAGGCTTCCAGATGTTGCACCTGTTGCTCGCACAACTGCCTCGCGACGCAGGGCCGGTGGATCTGGTGGCTTTTGCCGGGGTCAAGACCACCCCGGCCTCGCAGTTGCGCGTTGAGGGCATGCGCCGCGCCCTGGCCGATTTCCCTCAGGTGCGCTTGCGGCAAGTGGTATATGGCGGCTGGAACCGCCAGCGCGCGTACGAGCAAGCGAAGCAGTTGCTTGAGCGTTACCCGGCCACCCGGCTGGTGTGGTCGGCCAATGACCAGATGGCCTTTGGTGCCATGCAGGCGTTCGAGGAGGCCGGGCACACGCCGGGGCGTGACGTGCTGTTCGCTGCCGTCAACAGCTCGCCCGAAGCCTTGCGCGCGCGTATCGATGGGCGCTTGAGCGTGCTGATGGGTGGGCATTTCACCCTTGGCGGTTGGGCCATGGTGATGCTGCACGATGATGCCCACGGGCTGGCGTTGAACCGCGACGGCGTGCGCGAGCGCCGTGTTCCGGTATTGCAGGAAATCGATCAGGCCAAGGCCAGGCGTTGGCTGAAGCTGTTGGAAAGGGACGACTACGGCGTCGATTTTCGGCGTTACAGTGCCGAAGGGCGGCCGCCCGGGTACCGTTACCCGTTTCTGGCGTCACCGGTCGAATATTGAATGACCCTGCTTGAGGGAAGGGCATTGCTCGTCTTAACTGCTGGTGGTGAAGTGCATTCCCATAACCACTACAAGAGGCAATGCAATGGGAAACTCAACCAAGGTCCGCAAAGCTGACAGCAGCGTCGATGCCTGGGCGATCCTCTGCCTGATCGTTCTGGTGGTGGTCACTGCCGTGTATTGGGTCAGCCACCAGTGACTTGCAACTCAAGACCGTGATGTAGCAGGGGCGTCTGCGGGAGGGAATCTCGCAGGCGCTTTATTATTGCCTGTGGCCGCCTCTTCGCGGTGAAAACATATCCCTTGAGAATGTCGCAGGACCGTCGTAGGAGCGGGTTTACCCGCGAAAGGGCCGGCCCTGCTGGCCAATCTCCACCTTCCGTTCACCGTTGTGGCCGCGACCATATTCGCGGGTAAACCCGCTCCTACACAGATCGGTAGTGGACACAGGTCGGTGGTTGGACACAGGCCCTCGTAGGAGCGGGTTCACCCGCGAAAGGGCCGGGACTGCTGGCCAATTTCCACCCGCCGTTCACCGTTGCCGCCGCACCGGATCGGTGGTGGACACAGGTCGGTGGTTGGACACAGGCCCTCGTAGGAGCGGGTTCACCCGCGAAAGGGCCGGGCCTGCTGGCCAATTTCCACCCGCCGTTCACCGTTGCCGCCGCACCGGATCGGTGGTGGACACAGGTCGGTGGTTGGACACAGGCCCTCGTAGGAGCGGGTTCACCCGCGAAAGGGCCGGGCCTGCCGGCCAATTTCCACCTGCCGTTCACCGTTGCCGTCGCGACCGTATTCGCGGGTAAACCCGCTCCTACGCCTGATCGAGGGTGGACACAGGTCGGGGGTTGGGCATAGGCCCTGTAGGAGCGGGTTCACCCGCGAAGAGGCCGGCACAGGTTAGCGGGTCAGGTGCAGCGCCAACTGCACCAGGCCGATCAATACCGCAATGAACACCAGGGTGAACAGCCCCCCCAGCGCAATGAAATGGCTGGCCTTGCCGTGGGTGAAGTCGCGTGCGCGGTTTTTGCCGCTTTGCACGCCGAAGGCGGCAGCGAGGATGCTGTGCAGCATCTGCCAGAAGGTCGGGGGTTTGCCCTGGCTGGAATCGTCCATGGTGGCTCCTGGGGAAATCAGAGGCAATCAGGGACAGTGTAGGCAATGGTTGTGAGGTTGCCCGTGCCGGCCTCTTCGCGAGGAAACCCGTTCCAACAGGTAAATGACTGCCCTTGAGGGCTGTTTCTTACCTGTGTGGGCAAGCCCGCGAAGAAGCCAGCGCAGTCGTTTAGCTGTCATACCCCAGGTTAGGCGCCAGCCAGCGCTCGCTCACGCTGATATCCTGGCCTTTGCGTGCGCTGTAACGTTCGATCTGATCCTTGTCGACCTTGCCTACGGCAAAATACTTCGCCTGCGGGTGGGCGAAGTACCAGCCGCTGACCGCCGCCGCCGGGAACATCGCGAAGTGCTCGGTGAGGTACACCCCGCTCGGCCCGGTTTCACCGATGGCGGTGCCATCGAGCAGGCGGAACAGGGTTTCCTTTTCAGTGTGGTCGGGGCAGGCCGGATAACCCGGCGCAGGGCGGATGCCGCTGTACTGTTCCTTGATCAGCGCCTCGTTGTCCAGGTGCTCGTCGCGGGCATAGCCCCAGTGCTCTTTACGCACCTGCTCGTGCAGCCATTCGGCACAGGCTTCGGCCAGGCGGTCGGCCAGGGCCTTGACCATGATCGAGCTGTAGTCGTCGCCCTTGTCCTGGTAAGCCTTGGCCACTTCCTCGGCACCGATGCCGGCGGTGGTGATGAAACCACCTACGTAGTCGGTAACGCCACTGTCTTTGGGTGCGACGAAGTCGGCCAGCGACCAGTTGGGCTTGCCGTCCGGCTTGATGGTCTGCTGGCGCAGGTGGTGCAGGGTGGCCAGTGCCTGGCCGTCTTCGCCGTAGACTTCGATGTCGTCATCGTCCACCTGGTTGGCCGGCCAGAAGCCGAATACCGCGCGGGCGCTGATCAGCTTCTCGTCGATCAGCTTGTCGAGCATCTCGCGGGCATCCTTGTACAGCGCCGTAGCAGCCTCACCAACCACCTCGTCGGTGAGGATGCGCGGGAACTTGCCGGCCAAGTCCCAGGAGATGAAGAACGGGGTCCAGTCGATGTACTCGGCCAGGGTGCGCAAATCGATGTCTTCCAGCACCTTGACGCCGGTGAAGGAGGGCACCGCTGGCTGGTAGCTGGCCCAGTCGTACTGCGGCTTGGCAGCGATCGCCTGGGAGTAGCTGAGGCGCTCGGTGCGGGCGCTGCGGTTGGCGGTGCGCTCGCGCACGTCCACGTATTCCAGGCGGGTCTTCTCGACGAAGCCCGGCTTGAGTTCTTTGGACAGCAACTGGGTGGCCACGCCGACCGCGCGCGAAGCGTCGGTGACGTAGATGACCGCGTCGTTGCTGTACTTGGGCTCGATCTTGACCGCCGTGTGCGCCTTGGAGGTGGTGGCGCCACCGATCATCAGCGGCAGTTCGAAGCCCTGGCGCTGCATTTCGCGGGCAACGTGGACCATTTCGTCCAGCGACGGGGTAATCAGGCCGGACAGGCCGATGATGTCGCACTTCTGCTCGCGGGCCGTCTGCAGGATCTTCTCCGCCGGTACCATCACGCCAAGGTCGACGATGTCGTATCCGTTACAGCCCAGCACCACGCCGACAATGTTCTTGCCGATGTCGTGCACGTCGCCTTTCACCGTGGCCATCAGGATCTTGCCCTTGGCTTCTGGCTTGTCGCCTTTTTCGGCTTCGATGAAGGGGATCAGGTGAGCAACGGCCTGTTTCATCACCCGGGCCGACTTGACCACCTGCGGCAGGAACATCTTGCCCGCGCCGAACAGGTCGCCGACCACGTTCATGCCGTTCATCAGCGGGCCTTCGATCACTTCGATGGGGCGCGCGCACTGCTGGCGGCATTCTTCGGTGTCTTCGACGATGAACGCGGTGATGCCCTTGACCAGCGCGTGCTCCAGGCGTTTTTCCACCGGCAGCGAGCGCCACTCTTCGTTTTCCACTTCCTTGGTTGCGCCGCCACCCTTGTAGTCGTCGGCGATGGCCAGCAGTGCATCGGTGCCATGCGGGGTGCGGTTGAGCACCACGTCCTCGACCTTTTCACGCAGCTGGGCCGGGATCTCGTCGTAGATCTCCAGCTGGCCGGCGTTGACGATACCCATGGTCAGGCCGTTCTGGATCGCGTGGTACAGGAACACCGAGTGGATCGCTTCACGCACCGGGTTGTTGCCACGGAACGAGAACGACACGTTGGACACGCCACCCGAGCTCAGGGCGTGGGGCAGGTGGTCGCGGATATAGGCACAGGCCTCGATGAA
This sequence comes from Pseudomonas sp. GW823-FHT05G12, assembly GCF_058795575.1. Classification (NCBI taxonomy): domain Bacteria; kingdom Pseudomonadati; phylum Pseudomonadota; class Gammaproteobacteria; order Pseudomonadales; family Pseudomonadaceae; genus Pseudomonas; species Pseudomonas sp. GW823-FHT05G12. Next base: position 3,921,773 of record NZ_CM179501.1, on the reverse strand, counting down.
GTCGACGGCGTAGTTGTTGTGTTCTTCGATACCGGTGGCGACAGCGAAGATGTTCGGGTCGAAAATGATGTCTTCTGGCGGGAAGCCCACCTCGTTGACCAGGATGTCATAGCTGCGCTGGCAGATTTCCTTCTTGCGCGCGGCTGTGTCGGCCTGGCCGACTTCGTCGAAGGCCATGACCACCACGGCAGCGCCATAGCGCTTGCACAGGCGGGCGTGGTGCTTGAACTGCTCGACGCCTTCCTTCATGGAAATGGAGTTGACGATGCCCTTGCCCTGGATGCACTTGAGGCCGGCTTCGATCACTTCCCACTTGGACGAGTCGATCATGATCGGTACGCGCGAAATGTCCGGCTCACCCGCGATCAGGTTGAGGAACCGGACCATGGCCGCCTGGGAGTCGAGCATCCCTTCGTCCATGTTGATGTCGATTACCTGGGCGCCGGCCTCGACCTGCTGCAGGGCGACTTCCAGGGCTTCGGTATAGTTCTCTTCGCGGATCAGCCGGGCGAACTTGGCGGAACCGGTGATGTTGGTGCGCTCACCGACGTTGACGAACAGCGACTGGCGGTCGATGGTGAACGGCTCCAGGCCCGACAGGCGGCAGGCCTTGGCGATTTCCGGGATCTCGCGCGGCTTGTACTTGGCCACGGCTTCGGCAATGGCCTGGATGTGCCCCGGCGTGGTGCCGCAGCAGCCGCCAATGATGTTGAGGAAGCCGCTGGCCGCGAATTCTTCGACCACCGCGGCCATCTCGGCCGGGGTTTCGTCGTACTCGCCGAAGGCGTTCGGCAGGCCGGCATTGGGGTGGGCGGACACATGGGTATCGGCCTTGGTCGCCAGTTCTTCCAGGTACGGGCGCAGGTCCTTGGCGCCGAGGGCGCAGTTCAGGCCCACGGAAATCGGCTTGGCGTGACGCACCGAGTTCCAGAACGCTTCGGTGGTCTGGCCCGACAGGGTACGGCCGGATGCGTCGGTGATGGTGCCGGAGATCATGATCGGCAGTTCGACGTTGTCGTCCTCGAACACTTGCTGCACGGCGAAGATCGCCGCCTTGGCGTTGAGGGTGTCGAAGATGGTTTCGATCAGGATCAGGTCGGCGCCGCCTTCGATCAGGCCGCGGGTGGCCTCGATGTAGTTTTCTACCAACTCGTCGAAGGTGACGTTGCGAAACCCTGGGTCGTTGACGTCCGGGGAAATCGAGCAGGTTCGGCTGGTAGGGCCGAGCACGCCGGCAACGAAGCGCGGCTTGTCCGGCGTCTCCAGGGTCTTGGCATCGGCAACCTGGCGAGCGATGCGCGCGCCTTCGACGTTCAACTCGTAAACCAGCGACTCCATGCCGTAGTCGGCCTGGGAAATCTGCGTGGCATTGAAGGTGTTGGTTTCGAGAATATCGGCACCGGCATCCAGGTAGGCCTTCTCGATGGCGGCGATCACGTCCGGGCGGCTGAGCAGCAAAAGGTCGTTGTTACCCTTCACATCGCTTGGCCAATCGGCAAAACGCGTGCCACGATAGTCGTGTTCCTCCAGGCGGTAGCTTTGGATCATAGTACCCATGCCGCCGTCGAGGATCAGGATGCGCTCTTTGAGTGCGTTCTGGAGTGCTTGGAGACGAGCGCTGCGGTCGGACATAGGAACTACCTGGTCGGGCGAATATCAGAAGGTGCCGAATCATAACAAAGCTGCGCGGTTTTTAGGCATGTCGCCCATTTGCATGAAAACTGCTCATGTTGGGCGGGTGGAGGCAGCGCGAAGCACCCAGGACGACCAGGCAACAAATCGTGATGGCTTTCAAGAACCAGGACTTTCCGCACATGGTGCATCGTATCCTTGCCGGCGCCTTCGCCCTGCTCATCAGCGGCGCGGTATTCGGGCAGGCCCCCCAGTCGAGCCCGGCTATTTCCTACACCCGGGACATTCAACCGATCTTCACCGAGAAGTGCGTGGCCTGCCATGCCTGCAACGACGCCGCCTGCCAGCTCAAGCTGGAAAGCCCTGAAGGCGCGGTACGCGGGGCCAGCAAGGTCCCGGTGTACCAGGGCGAGCGGAGCAAGGCGGTGCCCACCACGCGGCTGTTCTACGACGCACACAGCGAAGAGCAATGGCGCAAGAAGGGCTTCTACTCGGTGCTCGACAACCAGGGCGGTCAGGCCGCGCTGATGGCGCGCATGCTGGAGTTGGGCCACAAGACCCCGCTTACGCCCAACGCCAAGCTGCCCGAAGAGATCGTCCTGGGCCTGAGCCGCAACAACATGTGCCCGTTGCCCCATGAATTCGACGCCTATGCCGGCGCACACCCCAAGGAGGGCATGCCGCTGGCGGTGACCGGGCTGACCGACAAGGAATATGCCACCATGCGCCGCTGGCTGGCCGCTGGTGCGCCGGTGGAGTACCAGCCGATCCAGCCGAGCGCGGCCGAAGCCAGGCAGATCGCAGAGTGGGAAGAACTGCTCAACCGCCCGGGTTCTACCGAGGCGCTGGTGGGACGCTGGCTGTACGAGCACCTGTTTTTGGCGCACATCCATTTCGCTGGCGGCGAGCAGGGCCACTTCTTCCAGTGGGTGCGCTCGCGCACGCCAAGTGGCAAGCCGGTCGATATCATTGCCACCCGCCGCCCCAACGACCCGCCAGGCACGGACTTCTACTACCGGTTGATCCCGGTGCAGGGCGTGATCGTGCACAAGACGCACATCACCTACCCGATGGGGCCGCAGAAGCTCAAGCGCGTGAAGCAGCTGTTCTATGCCGGCGACTGGCATGCCGCCGCGCTTCCGGGCTACGGCCCGCGCCACCGGGCCAACCCGTTTGAAACCTTCGAGGCGATCCCGGCCGTGGCGCGCTACCAGTTCATGCTGGATAACGCCGAGTACTTCGTGCGCACCTTCATCCGTGGCCCCGTGTGCCGCGGGCAGATTGCCACTGACGTGATCCGCGACAACTTCTGGGCGCTGTTCCAGGAGCCGGCCTTCGATCGCTATGTCACCGATGCCGAGTACCGGGGCGAGGCTACCCCGCTGCTGGCCATGCCTGGTCAGATCGATGACGTGGGCAGTGTGCTGAGCCTGTGGCACGCCTATCGTGACAAGCGCAACGACTACGAGAAACTGCGCCGTGAAGCCTATGCCGAAATGCCGGCACCGAGATGGTCGACGCTGTGGGCCGGCAACGACAATGCGCTGCTGAGCATCTTCCGCCACTTCGACAGCGCATCGGTGACCAAGGGCCTGGTGGGGGATGTGCCGCTGACCGTGTGGCTGTTCGACTACCCGTTGTTCGAGCGCACGTATTACCAGTTGGCGGTCAACTTCGATGTGTATGGCAACGTATCGCACCAGTTGCAGACGCGCCTGTACTTCGACCTGATCCGCAATGGTGCCGAGGTCAACTTCCTGCGCCTGATGCCGGCCGACCAGCGCAAGGCGATCCTTGGCGACTGGTACCAGAACAGTGGCAAGGTGAAGATGTGGATGGATTATGAAGACATCGACACCGACACCCCGAGTGGCATCAAGCTCGACCCGCGCAATCCCAAACGCGACTTTGGCCTTAAGCTGCTGCAGCGCACCGGCAGCCTGAATGCCGCGCCGGACCCGATCAACCGCTGCCAGGGCGCGTTCTGCTCACGGCCGCAGATGAGCGAAGAGTTCCGCAATGCCGAGCAGTCGCTCAGCCGACTGGTGTCGCGCCCGGCGGCCGGGCTGAAGGTGATCAACCAGTTGCCCGAGGCGACCATGCTGCGTATCGAAGGGCAGGACGGCCAGCGTCAGGTGTACAGCCTGCTGCGCAACCGCGCGCACAGCAACGTGGCGTTCCTGCTGGGTGAGGCGTACCGCTACCAGCCGGGGCTGGATACCCTGACCCTGTACCCGGGGGTGCTCAGCAGCTACCCGAACTTCATCTTCAACATCCCGACCACGGATGTGCCGGAGTTCGTCGAGGACATGGAGTATGCCAAAGATGACGCGGCGAAGTTCGAGCGCATTGTCATGCGCTGGGGTGTGCGCCGCAGTCACCCAGCGTTCTGGCGCTACTTCCACGACCTGAACAGCTATATCAAGGAGACCGAACCGGTCGAGGCGGGCGTGCTGGACATGAACCGCTACCAGAACCTCTGATCGGGTTGGCTGACCTTTCCGATTTGCCTGCGGTCGGACACGGTAGGTGGTCTGGATCGATTGCTGGGGGCTGCTTTGCAGCCCTTCGCGGGTGAACCCGCTCCTACGACAGGTACGGCGCTGCTTTCAAGGCTGGCGCTGGCCTCTGCACTCGATACGGGCCTCAATGCACCGCCAAGCGCAGGGTATTCCATGCTGTATTCGCTTCAGGCATTGCGGGCGTTCGCCGCCTGGGTGGTGGTCTGCCACCATTTCATGCAGATCTTCTTCGACTTCCACGCCACCGGCCCCATCGGCCAACTGCTTACCGACCGTGGCGCCGTAGGTGTCGACATCTTTTTCGTCATCAGCGGGCTGGTCATCTACCTGTCGACCCGCGACAAAACCATCGAGCCGCGCCAGTTCCTCCTCAATCGGGCGCTGCGCATCGTCCCTGCCTACTGGTTCTACACAGCCCTGATGGCCATGTTGCTGCTGGCATTCAGCCAATGGATGCCACATCAGGCGTTTGACTGGCGGCACCTGTTCCTGTCGCTGCTGTTCATCCCGGCGGAAAACCCAGGTGGTTATGGCCTTTACCCGACCCTGAACGTGGGCTGGACGCTGAACTTCGAGATGTTCTTCTACCTGCTGTTCGGCCTGGCGTTCCTGGTACGCCAACGGCATCACCTGCTGCTGGTGACTGCCGCTCTGTTGCTGGTCAGTGAGGTACTGGGGCGCATGGGCGTGGTCAGCCGCTTCTACAACAACGACATCATCTACGAGTTTCTGTTGGGCATTGGTGTCGGTGTACTGTACCGCCGCGGGCTGATCCGCCAGGGCCGGTGGTTGCCGCTGGCGTTGCTGGGTGTGGCGGGCATGGCGATCTACTGTCTGGACGCTTCCCAGCGCTTGCTGCACTGGGGGTTACCGAGTGCGATGGTCGTCCTGGCCTTCGTGGCCATGGAGCCGCTGTTCCAGGGCAATCGGCTGCTCAAGGCCCTTGGCGACTGTTCGTACTCGGTGTACCTGATACATGTGCTGGTGCTGTATGCCGGTTGGTTCGCCAGTGAGCGCCTGCATCTGAACCCGTTCCTGACATTTGCCCTGTGCGTGCCGTCCATTGGACTAATGTCGTGGTTCAGCTACCAGTGGCTGGAGCGCGGCCTGTACCGGCGAATGCAGGCCTGGCTGGCGGCGCAACGGGGGCCGGCCCCTGAATATGCGCTTTCCCGAGTCAATTGCTAGGACTTTGTTCGAAGGCTGGGTTGGCGTACACTTGGCCGCAAGTCTGTGAGGAACCTACATGAGCGCTATAACCATTACCGACGCCGCCCATGACTACCTGGCCGATCTGCTCTCCAAGCAGAATACGCCCGGCATCGGCATTCGCATTTTCATCACCCAGCCGGGCACCCAGTACGCCGAGACGTGCATCGCCTACTGCAAGCCGGGCGAAGAGAAGCCTGACGACACCGCCGTGGGTCTGAAAAGCTTCACTGCCTACCTGGACGCCGTCAGCGTACCGTTCCTGGAAGACGCGATGGTCGACTACGCCACCGACCGCATGGGTGGCCAGCTGACCATCAAGGCGCCAAACGCCAAGGTGCCGATGGTCAACGAAGACAGCCCGATCAACGAACGTATCAACTACTACCTGCAGACCGAGATCAACCCCGGCCTGGCCAGCCATGGCGGCCAGGTGAGCCTGGTGGACGTGGTCGATGACGGCATTGCCGTGCTGCAGTTCGGTGGTGGCTGCCAGGGTTGCGGCCAGGCCGATGTCACGTTGAAGGAAGGCATCGAGCGCACCCTGCTCGAGCGTATTCCGGAGCTGAAGGGCGTGCGTGACGTGACTGACCACAGCCAGAAAGAAAACGCCTACTACTGAGTTGAAGGCGGCTCCCTTAGCAACAAAGTGTTACGGTTTCAACCCCTGCGACAACAGGCCGCAGCCCGTATTCAAAGGGCTGCAGGCCATACCCGCCATGGTCGGGTAGAACCCCTCTGGGTGTCATGCCAGAATGCCCCGGTTTTTCGACCGGCCCGTCCCGAGGGCCGGCACCTTCCCTGTAAAGGATGGTTTCATGAATGATCTTTTGACCCGGCGTGCGGTTGTCGCCGGCATGGGCGTTCTCGGGCTTGGCCTGCTGGCAGGCTGTAGCCCGGCCCGGGGGCTCGAGTTCAAGTACGGCAAGAACATGAGCAACGAAATCCTCGGGCGCAAGTTCAGCCTCAAAGACCCGCAAGGTAACGTGCGCACCCTGTCGAGCTTCTACGGCAGCATGCCGATGGTCTTCTTCGGCTTCACCCAGTGCCCAGCCGTCTGCCCGACCACGCTTGCGCGTGCGGCGCAGATTCGCAAGCTGCTGAGGGGCCGCGACCGCGACCTGTTCCAGGTGGTGTTCATCACCCTTGACCCGGAGCGCGACACGCCCGAGGTGCTCGATGCCTACGTCAAGGCCTTCGACCCGACGTTCACCGCGCTGACCGGCACCCCCGAGGAAATTGCCGCCGTGGCCAAGGAATTCAAGGTGTTCTACGAGAAGGTTCCGGCCGGAGACACCTACACCATTTCTCACTCGTCCACCAGCTACGTCTACGATACACGTGGCACCCTGCGCCTGAGCCTGGGCCATTCCCTGAACGCCAAGGAATGCGCCGAAGATCTGGTCACCCTGATGGAGATCTGCTGAATGTCGATGCAACCGATCAAACGCGGTCTGGCTGCCCTGGTACTGATGGGGCTGGCCCTGCCGGCCCTGGCCCAGACCACCGTGAGTGATGCCTGGGTGCGTGCCAGCGTGCCGCATCAGCAGTCCACCGGTGCGTTCATGGTCCTGACTGCCAGCAGCGACAGCAAGCTGGTGGGTGTGGCTTCGCCCGTGGCCAAGACCGTGCAGGTGCACGAGATGACCATGAACGGTGACGTGATGGGCATGCGTGAGGTCAAGGCTGTCGAATTGCCAGCCGGCAAGGCAGTGACCCTGGACCCGAATGGCCTGCATGTCATGCTGATGGGCCTGAACAATCAGGTGAAGGAGGGTGACAAAGTGTCACTGACCCTGACCATCGAGGATGCCAAGGGCGCCAAGGAAACCCTGGACGTTCAGGCGCAAGTGCGTGCGCTCAACGCCGACGCAGGTGGTGGGCATGATCACATGCACATGAACCACTGACAGATCAAAGGGCCGCGTTCAGCGGCCCTTTTCTTTTCAACTGCGCCTTTCAGCTACGAAAGCGCGGCAGCGGTCTGTCGAGGGTCAGCGACGTCAGGGTCTTGCGAACCTGGGCCTCATCGGCCTCCAGTGCCTTCAGGCTAGCGCGGATCTTGCCGGCGGCGGGCACATCGCCCTGCCGGTCGATCCAGTCGGCAATCTCCTTGCAGGCACTGCTCAGACAGGCCTGGCGCTGGTTCATCAACGACAGAAGGGTGGTGAGCTCTCTTTCGGACATGACAGGATCCTCCATTCAGCCTTGTCAGTGTAGCAGAGGGTTGGTCAGGCTCTTGTGGCCTTTGCAAGGCGCGCTGCGGCAGCTGCCAGTGGCTGCTCTTGCGGCGCAGTAACAACTCGTTACTTATAAACAGCATGTTTAAATTTGATGCTCGTGCCGTGCAAGGGATTCAGGGCTCGGTTTCTGAACGTGACCTGTTGAAGTGCTCAACTGCACAGTCGGGAAAATGCCGGCGGGTCTGCATTCAAAGAATGGTTGTTGTAGGAAAATTCCGGGTTTCTGATTTTCGCTTACATAAAGCATCGGCGTTGTTACAACTTTCATGTTGAGCTCAATCCTGGCCGAGTCTTAGATTGAGTTGGCCAATATTTGGCAATCTCAATCGGCTCAAAGGAGTGCCCATATGAATCTGCAATCCGAGTGTTCAGGAGCGATGTCGCCAGGAAGTACCCGCTAATGCTGGCATTGCGCCTTAACCCCGGAACGCGTTCGCTGTCGCTGGGCTACAGCTTTTCCAAATGTGGTGAATTTGCCTTCGAGGCTGCATTTGCCGTGGCGATCGTGTCCATCACAGATGCGGATATGCTTTTGATCGGCATCGCCTACTTTTTTCGTTACTTGCCAAGTGTGGTGTTTTCGCCATTGGGTGGCTGGCTGGCAGATAACGCCAACAAGAAACACACACTGTTAGCAATCGAGGTGACAAAAGGCCTGCTGGCACTTTCCTTCTTTGCCTTGTTCAGCGTGTTCACGCCAGTATTACTTGCGTTGGTGGGCCTCGCAATGGTCATGACAGCGCTCGAATGCCGGCGGCGGCAAAAACTGAGTGCAACACCTGACCTTTCCGGTAGGGTGTTGCCATGTCTTATCACGAACTCAGCGTTGAAGAACGCTCCGATATCCAGGTCAGTCTGCTGCGTGGCATGAGCCAGCGCGCCATTGCCCGAATGCTCAACCGCAGCCCCTCAACGATCAGTCGCGAGATCCGTCGCAATCGTGATGCCCGGGGTGAGTACACCACCCAGCATGCCCAACAAGCCATGCGCGATCGTCGATTGCCCTGCCGGCCCCGGCAAAAGCTGGTGCCCGGCAACGAATTGTTCGAGCTGGTCGCCCACCTGCTGCGACAGCGCTTTTCTCCCGAGCAGATTGCCGGCAAGCTGCGAACCATGAAATCCCCAAGCTTCGAAGACGCCTACGTCTGCCGCGAGACGATCTACAACGCGATCTATGCCCTGCCGGTCGGCGAACTGCGCAAGGAGCTGATCATCTGCCTGCGGCAAGGCAAAACCTCCCGCCGTCCGCGTTCTGGCGGCGTAGATCGCCGTGGCCAGATCCCGGACATGGTCAGCATCCATGTGCGTCCGCCGGAGATCGAGGATCGCGTGATGCCGGGACATTGGGAGGGCGACTTGATCAAGGGCAAAGCCAACGCATCGGCCGTGGGTACGCTAGTCGAACGCACCAGCGGCTACCTGATGCTGGTGAAGATGCAAGACGCGACGGCGACCTCGGCCGTGGAAGGCTTCAGTTCGGCGCTGAACCATATGCCGCTGGCGGCCCGCAAGAGCATGACCTACGACCAAGGGCGGGAGATGGCGCGTCACGCGGAAATCACCCAGAAGACCGGGGTGGCAATTTACTTCTGCGACCCGCACAGCCCCTGGCAGCGCGGCAGCAATGAGAACATCAACGGACTGATCCGCCAGTACCTGCCCAAGGGCACGGATCTGTCGGTGTGCAGCCAAGAGCAGTTGGATGCGATTGCCTACGAGTTGAACATCCGACCGCGTAAGCGCTTCGGTTTCAAGTGCCCCATCGAGGTCATGACCGAGCTGATGGCCAAGCATCACGAGGCTCCCGCCTCAATCCAGTAACTGTGTTGCACTCAGCTCCTGCAACCGCCGCCTTTATGTGCCCACGTTTCGCGCGTACTTTCCGGACCTTGTCGAAAAGGATGAGTTAGCCACGGTGAACAGCGGTATCCAGGTAATCGAGGACGCCGCCTCGATCCTCGGGCCGCTGGTCTTTTCGGCCTATGTGTTACTGCTGTCTCGAGAAGCCACTTTCTTGTTTTTTGCAATGTGCCTTGTCGTGTCGGCCATTTGTATCGCTACCCTGACGCCTGCCAGGCGTAGTGTCCAACAGGCATTCGATGGGTGCGCCATAATCAGGGATGCGGCGGGCAGTGTGAGTCAGTTGAGGGCCGGCAATGCGCCGTTGTTCGCTGTCATTGGCTGCACCACACTCTGTGCGATGTTCGCCACGTCGGTGATTCGCTTTATCCTTCCAGCATCGGTGCTGGAGCACTTCGCCTCTGAAGCGGCGGTTGGATACGTGTTTTCACTGCTTGCGGCAGGCACGGTGGTGGGGGGCATGCTCTACACGCGCTTCAATCCGCGCACAACCGCAGGGTTGGTGCTGCGTTACTGGATGCTCTATGGCGGGCTGTTTTTTGCTGCAGCAGTGGCGCTGCAATTCAATAACTGGCTGTTCCTGTTGATTCTGTTCCTGGTTGGCTTCATTGGTGCATTTGTCGATATCGCAATCGTGACCAACATCCAGTGCCTGTCGAGGGAACATGAAGTGGGCAGGAATTTTTCCCTCTATTACTTCACCGCCGTGATGGGTGATGCCGTATCAGGGTTGATTGCCAGTTTGGTCTTCGTGCTTGCGGGGCCGGCAACCTTTATCTGGATGACGCTCATGTTATTCATCGCGCCAGTGCGCTGGAACATGAAAGGACGTGGCCCAGATATCAACAATCGTACATAGCTTGGCCTGGCGCATAGACGCAAGTTGGAGAGGGCGCTGCCGCCCTCTCACGCGCGTAGAGCAGAGTGAACGCAGGCTTGTCGATACGCCCCCGGGGTCACCCCATAGGCTTGCTTGAACTGCCGGCTCAAATGGCTCTGGTCGGCAAAGCCGAGGTCGAACGCCACTTGCGAAGCGGCCAGGCCGTGCTTCAGCATTTCGCGGGCGCGGGCCAGGCGGCGTTGCTTCAGCCAGGCATGGGGTGGCAGTCCGGTGGCCTGGCGGAACACCCGGGCGAAGTGGAACGGCGACAGGTTGACTGCTGCCGCCAGCGCTTCCAGTGAGGGCGGGTCGGCCAGTTGGCTTTCCAGCAGTTCGCGGGCGCGGGCTACGGCGAGGGGTTCGTGGCCAGGGGCCGAAGGCTCGGCGCACTGCCCGTGCCGCTGCACCAGGGCCAGCACCGCCTGGCGCCAGGCCGTCTGCTGCTGCAAGGCGCTGGCGCTGGCTTCGGACAACTGATGCAGCTGGCTGAACGCGAGGGCCAGGGCCGGGTCATGGATCACGCTGTCCTTGAAGCTGGGCATGCCGTGGCGGCCCAGTTCCAGTTCGTCAAGCACACCGGTCACCCGCTCGTGCTCGGGATAGAAGCCGCGATAACGCCAGCCGGCTTCATGGGCCGTAGCGCCGGTATGCAGTTCGTCGGGGTTGATCAGCACCATGCTGCCGACCGGTGCCAGGTGCTCGCTGCCGCGGTGCCAGAAGCGCTGGGCGCCCGACTCGATCACGGTGAATACATAGCCCTCGTGCACATGCGGGGCGAAGCGCTGCTGGTAATAGCGAGCGTGCAGCATCTCGACGTCGCCAAGGGCTGGCGCCTGCCAGAGGTGTGTCTGCTCGCGCAAGGGTGGGCTCATGCCAGCCAGCTGCGCAGAAGGAAGAAGATCAACATGCTCACCAGCATGCTCAGCAATACGCTGCGGGTCAACAGCACCAGGGCGATGGCCACAAGGGAGCCCAGCAGGTAGGGGTTGAGCAGGCTCAGGTTGAGCTGGTGGTCAGCCATGAAGATGATCGGGCCGCAGATGGCAGTGAGCATGCCCGGCACGGCAAAGCCGAGAAACTGCCGGGCATTCGAGCTCAGGCGCAAGGGCAGGCGCGGCTCCAGGAATGCGTAGCGGTTGAGGAACACGATGGTGCCCATGGCGAAAATCAGGATCCAGGTCATGCGCGGGCTCCGGCGAATTTCTGGCAGATGAACCCGGCGCTCATGCCCAGCAGGCCTGCGACCACCAGGGCGGTTTCCCAATGCCAGTAACTGAACAGCACTGAACAGAACAGCGACACGGCTACGCACACCACGGTGGCCAGGTTGCGCACCAGCGGGGCGATCAGGGCGACAAAAGTGGCGACAATGGAGAAATCCAGGCCGAACTGGTCCAGGTGTGGAATATTCTGGCCCAGCAGTATGCCGGCCAAGGTGAACAGGTTCCAGGCAATGTAGAAGGTCAGGCCCACCCCCAAGGCATACCAGCGGTTGAATTGCTGCTGGTCGTACTGGCTGGTCAGGGCGAAGAATTCGTCGGTCAGCAGAAAGCCCAGGCCCAGGCGCCAGCGCAGCGGCTGGCTGGACAGTACCGGGCGCATCGACAGGCCATACAGCAGGTGCTGCGAGGTCAGCAGCAGGGTGGTGAGCAGGATCGACGCCAGGTTGGCACCCCCCTTGAGCATGCCAATGGCCACCAGCTGCGCGGCGCCGGCGAAGACGATGGCCGACAGCCCTTGCCCCTGCCAGGCGCTGAGGTTGGCCTCGATGGCCATGGAACCGGCCAGCAGGCCCCAAGGGGCAACGGCCAGGGACAACGGGAGAATGGCAATGGCGCCGTGAAGAAAGGCTTGGCGGGCGATGTGGGGCATGATGGCTGCATGACGGCTACGAGGCAGGCCAGCATGACAGACGGGGCAGGGGATGGCTTGAACGATCTTGCTGGTCTAGGCGTGTTCGCCTCAACCTCAGTGGCCAACTGACAACAGGGCCGTAAGGCGGCCCCGAATGACCCTGGGTTATGGGCGGCTGGTCAGCAGCTGTTGCGCCGTTGCGCAGCCATTGATGTCTACGGCTTTCTGCAGCAGGCTCGTGCGCTGCTGTGGGTCGAGGTCGCCAAGCAGGCGGTACACCTCGGCCTGGTAATCGCGCTGACGCCCCCACAGCATTTCCAGGCCTTGTGGCCGGCTGCGGTTGCAAGCCAGGCGTGTGGCCGGTTGCGGGTAGTAGGGGGCGTACACGGTGGCCATGCTGGGGATGGCCTCCAGCGCTGTACGGTACTCGCTGCTGACGTTGTACGGCTGGCACCAGGTGGCAATGGCTGGCGCCGGTGCGGCAAACCCCTGCTGGAGGCTGGCTTCGAGCAACGGGCAGGCGGCCTCCGGGATTTGCGCGGCGGGCAGGTACGTCATGTAGTACAGGGCCAGGCGGTACTGTGCGACAGGGTGGCCAAGCTCTACCGATTTTTTCAGCAGGGCAACCGCTGTCGGCAAGGTGTGAGCCATGGCCTGGCCCTGGCGGCTAAGCTCAGGGTCACCGCCTACTGCGGTGCGCAGCGTGCTGTTAGCGTCGCCCTGATCATCGGCCTGCTCCAGCAGCGGCAAGGCCTGACGGTAGAGCAGGTCGGCATGAGGGTCGATGCGTACCTCCAGCGCTTGCGCGACCAATGGCATCAGCGCAGCCAATAGCGGGGGCAGGCGCCGCACAAGGTTCACAGGCAAACCCCATGGATGGCCAGGTACGGAAGGACGGCTTCGGTGTTCATGGCGGTCAAGCGTGCGCCTCGGGCAAATCGTAACGACGACGTATTCTAGCCACCCAAGGGGGGTGGCCGAAAGACCACCCGACAACTGTCAGACGAGCTTGATCGGCGTGACCTTGCGCTGGGCATGTTTTTCCTGGGCCAGCCCAAGCTTGGCGGTGATCACCTTGGCCAAGGCATTGTTGCCCAGATCGTTCAGGTGCAGGCGGTCGATGAACAGGTCGGCGCCGAACACGGGCGAGCTGTCGAGCATGCAGTTCATGTCGTAGCAGGGCACCGGGTCGGCCTGGCTTTTGATGCGGCGGAAAAATGCCGAATGCAACTGTCTGTCGAATGCGCCCTCCAGCAGCCGGTCGAAGTTCGCCGGTTGTTGCTGCAGCGCGGTCAGCATGGCTTGCTCACCGGCGGGTAGAGTATCCCGGCACCAGGGCAGCAAGGGTTGCAGGATGAAGGTGAGCGTGGCGTGGCTGTCTGCCAGCAGGCGATCCCATTGGCGCAAGGTGCGGCCAATGTTGTCGGCGGCACGGGCCAGCCGTTTTTCCGGGGGCGACAGTGGCCAGCTGACCGGAGCTGCGACCACGGGAGGGGTCAGCGCCTGGCCGATGCGCCGCCACAGCGACTGCCGACGAGGTGGTGCGCAGGGCTGCAGGCCTTCGCTGAAACTGTTGAGAAAGGCCTGGTAGGCCTTGGCGTGCTGCGGGTCGTTGGTACCTGCGAGGACTTCACACAGGGCTTCGTGGGCCAAGCTGTTGAGGCCACTGAGCACCACCACATGGCCGAGCTGACCAAGGCGGTGCTGGTGGGTCAGGAACATCATCAATTCCTGGGTGGCGTTGAGCCCGCAGCCGGCCAGGCTCAGCCAGACTTCGCCCGTGAGCATCGACAGGTGCGAGGCCACCGTGTGTTCGTCGGAGCTGGCGCCGATGCCCAGGGCTGTGGAGCCGCCGACCAGCAGGTTGATGCGCGACGCACCACCGTGCTCGGCCGCCGAAAAGCGCTTGCCGGCGCAATGGCTGTAGCGCAGGCCAAGGGCATCGGTGTTGATGGTGCCGGAGCGGTAGCCGGTTTCGTGCACATGCAGGGTATAGGGGGCACGGCGACTGCCCAGCAGGAGAAAACGCTGGTAGTCCTGCTGCAGCGGCGAAGGAGACGGGCGCGTGTCAGTCGTGGTCATGGTCTCTCCTTCGCTGATGCCGGGTGCTTTGCAGCAGGTTCAGGCCGCCAGTTCCTTGAGGTTGTACAGCAGGCCGCCGGCGGCGATCAGCAGCAGGGCGACGCCCGACGCCAGGCTGATGATGCGGTTGCTGCGCTGCGAGGCGATCTTGCCGATGGCGAAGATGTACAGGCTGAGCACGGCGAAATCGATGGCCACCCACAGTAGCGACAGCACCACCATGCTCTTGCCGAACGACTCGGTGATCTGAATGAACTGCGGGAAGAAGGCGATGAAGAAAATGATGTCTTTCGGGTTGGAAATGCCCACCATGAAGCCTTGCATCAGCCCGCCGCGCCCAGCCTTGGGGGCCTCTCTCGCCGCGTCTGACGCGGGTGCCTGCAGGGCGTCCCTCAGCGTGCCCACGGCAATGTAGCCGATGAACAGGCAGCCCAGCAGGCTCATGGTGCTGAGCCATGTTTTGTCGATGGCGGCACTGGTGAGGATGATCCACGCTGCCGCGCCAATCAGCACCAGTGATGCCCAGTTGGTGCCGACGGCGGTGAACATGGCCTTGCGCGAGCCGGAGGCGGCCGCAGTGTTGACGATCAGTGCAACCACCGGGCCGGGAGTGGCGATCAGTAGCAGCACGGTGAGGGCGTAGGTGGCGGTGAGTGCGGTATTCACGGTCAGTTCTCGATCAGTATGTCGGGTGTCGGCTGGTGTGCGGCATGGGCGTGGAACGGGCAGCGTGACGGGTTGAGCGAGCCTGCCTCCTGCAGTTGATACTGCTTCCACTCGTAGTTGTCGGTATCGCCGAAAAAGCCAAGGGTGTCGGGCACAACGCCGTCGTTGTAGTGGTGCACGCGCTCGCGAATGCGCTCGCGGATGCGCTTGCCACTCTCGGTGTTGGCGTTGGCCACTTCGTCGAAGTTCTCCCGCGGGTTGATGACGAAGGTGATGTGCTGGCCCAGGTTGCGGCTTTTCATCTGCTGATGGCCGGGGAAGTTCATGTTGATGAACAGCGGCATGCCGGCATAGCAGAACGACCAGCCGGTATCGTCGGGATCGGTCGGGATGCCTTGAGGCCAAGGGTGCGGGTCGCGCGCATGCACGCCGCGCAGTACCTTCCAGGCCAAGGCCTGCTGCTCGGCCAGGCTGCTGCCGGCTGCGGTTTCGAGAAACACCACCAAAGGGCTGCCGATGCGCTGCTTGGGTGCGATCGGTGCGACGGTGCGCACATAGTTGGCCAGGCCCTGCGCGATATCATCGGCCAGTTGCTCGGCGCGGGCGAAGAGAATGTGGCAGGTTTCGCCGTTTACCGCCTTGCGGCCGAACAGGCAGGGGAATTCGGGGTTGGCGAGAATACTGCGAAAGTGTTCTATGGTTTTGAACGTCCAGTGTTGCATGGTGTGACCATGTTCAGCGGCAAGCTCCAGCGCATCCAGGCGATAGCAATTTCCATATCCCGTAAACATGATTTCCCCAGGCGTTGATTTAAGTGAACGTTCCAGTCACATGCAGGCAGGATCTTGGTTATGTTTGTTATTTACCGGCATTTTCCGAGACGCTCTTGTCGTTGTAAAACGCGTGGAGTTATGACCTACTATTAGTCCTACTCATGCTCGGGACGCCGCCATGTCGGAACGGATTCAGGCCTTGCACGCGCTGCGTGCCTTCGAGGTGGCCTCTCGCTATGGCTCTTTCACCCGTGCGGCTGAAGAGCTGGCCCTGACCCAGGGCGCCGTCAGCCACCACATCAAGACCCTCGAAGCCCTGTTCGGCTGCGACCTGTTCGAACGTCGGGGCCCGAAACTGAGCCTGACCGAGCACGGCCGCCTGCTGGCGCAAGAGCTGAAGGTCGGTTTCAAGATCATCGAGAATGCCTGCGCACTGCTGCGTCAGGATCGCTATGGCCTGCGCCTGAAGGCGCCGTCCACGCTTACGGTGCGCTGGCTGCTGCGGGCGCTGGATGCGTTCAAGAAGGTCGAGGACAACTGCAGCGTGCAGCTGTCCAGTGTGTGGATGGATATCGACAGCGTGGATTTCTATTCCGAGCCCTACGACTGCGCCATTCTCCTGGCAAGCGGGCGTTTTCCCGCCGATATCGAGAGTTTCAAGCTGTTCGATGAATGGCTGATCCCGGTATGTCATCCGGATTACATGACGCAGGCACAACCGCAACTGTCCGACCTGCCCCGATGCGAGTTCCTGCACCCGTCACCCGACCGGCGTGACTGGCGGCGTTGGCTGGCGCGAATGGACGCGCTGGACATCAGCATCGACCAGGGGCAGGTGTTCGATACCCTCGACCAGGGCATATCGGCCGCCCAGCAAGGCCTGGGCATTTCAGTGGTCGATCTGGTACTGGCCAGCACCGACCTGGCCGCCGGGCGCCTGGTCACGCCTTTCAAGCATGCCGTGGCCACCGGCGACGGTTACTACATGACCTGGCTCAAGGCCAGCCCAAAAGCGCGGCAGATGCACAAGCTGCGTGACTTCCTGCTCGGCCAGGTACCGCCGCTGGCCTACAAGGACATCAACTACCTGTACGGTTGAATACCCGAGCGAGCATGAAGTCGATGAATACCCGCAACTTTGGCGGCATCTGCCGCCCGGAAGGCCACAGCAGATAGAAGCTGCCGCGCCGTTCCATGAAGTCGTCGAGGACACTGACCAGTGAGCCATTGGCCAGTTCGCGACCCACGTTGAAGTCCGGCAGACAGGTAATGCCGCGGTGGTTCAAGGCAAAGCAGACGCGCGTTTCGACGTGGTTGCAGACCATCGAGATGGGGATGTCATAGGCTTGCTCGGGATGCTCCTGGCGCAGCGGCCAGGTTTCCAGCTTGCCGTTGCTGGGGAAGCGATAATGCAGGCAGGTATGCGCCGCCAGGTCGCGTGGGTGCAAGGGTGTGCCGCGTTCGCGCAGGTACTCGGGCGAGGCTACCAGGCGGTGCTGAAAGTGCCCGAGGAATTTGGCGCTGAGCCGGGAATCCACCGGCTGCCCGCCGCGCATCACCACATCGAAGCCTTCGCCGACGATATCCACCATGCGGTCGGAGAAGTCCAGGTCCAGTTCAACCTGTGGGTACAGTGCCATGAACTCGGCCAGGGCCGGCATTACCAGTCTGGTCACCTGCGGCATGCTCACCCGCAGGCGCCCGCGCGGCGTTTCGCTGGCCTGCGACAGCTCCTGCTCGGTGGCTTCGATTTCGGCGAGGATGCGCCGGCTGCGTTCGAGGAACATCGTGCCCTCGGCGGTGAGGGTGATGCTGCGTGTGCTGCGGTGGAACAGGCGCACGCCCAGGCGGCTTTCCAGGCGCGCCACGCGCTTGCCCACTGCAGAGGCACTGATCCCCAGTGACTGGCTGGCGGCAACGAAGCTGCGGGTTTCGGCCACCCGGTTGAAGACCACGAAGCCGCTGAGGCTGTCCATGTCGCACTCCTGATTGCGGACGCTGATGTCCTGGGTGAGCGGCATTGTAACCGTCTTTTTCCGTAATGGCCTTGTCTAGCAGACTGTTCGCCTCGTTTCTCACTCAAGGCATTTGCAATGTCCCAGACATCTTCCGCACCGTTGCTGGCTGCCAGCAACGAACGTCTACCCGTTGGCGGTCTGCTGGCGCTGGCCATGACCGGTTTCATCGCCATTCTCAGCGAAACCCTGCCGGCGGGTCTGCTCGATCAGATCGCCGATGGCATGCACATCAGCCAGGCCATGGCTGGGCAATGGGTCACGGCGTATGCCTTGGGCTCGTTGCTGACCGCCATCCCGTTGGTGACGTTGACCCAAGGCTGGTATCGGCGCCGGGCGCTGTTGCTGGCGATCATCGGCTTCGTGCTGTTCAACGGGCTGACGGCCTTGTCGGACTCCAACACGCTGACCCTGGTGCTGCGCTTTTTCACGGGGGCTGCGGCCGGCCTGGCATGGGGCCTGATCGCTGGCCATGCCCGGCGCATGGTGCCGGTGCCGTTGCAGGGCCGGGCCATGGCCCTGGCCATGCTCGGTCAGCCGATTGCCTTGTCGCTCGGCTTGCCGATTGCGACCTGGCTGGGAGCGGGGCTGGGCTGGCGCGCGACGTTCGTGGTTGTCACGCTGGTGGCGTCGCTGCTGGTGGTGTGGGTGTTGCGATCCGTGCCGGACTACCCGGGGCAGGCTGCCGGCAAGCGCCCGGCGGCCATGCAGGTATTGCGCACGCCGGGGGTGTTGATCGTATTGCTGGTGATCCTCACCTGGATCCTTGGCCATAACATCCTCTACACCTATATCGTGCCGTTGCTGGCGGCGGCTGGCATGGCTGCGGACATTGGCCCTGTGCTGATGGTGTTTGGTCTGTCGGCGCTGGCCGGGATCGGCCTGGTAGGGCTGCTGGTCGACCGACACCTGCGCAAACTGGTGTTGCTGAGCCTGGCCGGTTTTGCCTTGGCCACGCTGGCATTGGGGCAGGCATCGTCGTGGTTTGTGTACTTGAGCATCGCCTTGTGGGGAATGACCTATGGCGGCGCCCCGACCCTGCTGCAGACAGCGTGCGCCGACGCCGCAGGCCCGGGTGGTGACGTGGCGCAGTCGATGCTGGTGACGGTGTGGAACTGCGCCATTGCCCTGGGCGGGATCATTGGCGGATTGCTGCTGGCTGGGGCCGGTGTGGAGTGGTTTGGCGGGGTGGTGCTGGTGTTGATCGCCTTGGCCTGGCTGCTGGCCGTGGCCGGGCGGGGGAGCGGTTTTGTGGCGGGGAAGCGCTAAAACACTCATGCCAGGCACGACACAGGTAGAATAACGCCATCTACAGACAATCCAGAGGTCGACGCAGTGGAGTTGCAGCAGGGTTTTGTCCTGACCCGGCACTGGCACGATACGCCGGAAGGCACCTGCGTGGAGTTCTGGCTGGCCACCGATGACGGGCCGCGGCTGTTGCGGCTTGCGGCGCAGGAGTCGGTGGCTTTCATTCCTCAGGCGCAGGCCGAGCACGCCCGTGTGCTGCTGGCCAACGAAACCGGGACGAAGCTCAAGCCACTGCGCCTGAAGGACTTCGAGCATCGCCCGATGCTCGGCCTCTATACCCGCCAGCATCGCCAGTTGATGCAACTGGAGCAGCGTCTGCGCACGGCCGGTATCGACGTGTTCGAGGCCGATATCCGGCCGCCGGAGCGTTACCTCATGGAGCGGTTCATCACGGCGCCGGTGCAGTTTACTGGCCAGCCGGATGCGCAGGGCGTTTACCGGGAAGCCCAGCTCAGGCCTCTGCCAGGCTATCGCCCGGCGCTGCGCCTGGTGTCGCTGGACATCGAGACCAGCGAGCGTGGTGAGCTGTACAGCATCGCGCTGGAGGGCTGTGGCCAGCGCCAGGTGTACATGCTCGGCCCGGCCAACGGCGATGCCAGCGGGCTTGACTTCGACCTGGAGTATTGCGCCGATCGCGCCGCCTTGATCACCCGGCTCAACCAGTGGATGGCCAGGCATGACCCGGACGCGATCATTGGCTGGAACCTGGTGCAGTTCGACCTGCGCCTGCTGCATGAGCACGCCAAGTCGTTGCAGGTGCCACTGGCCCTGGGGCGCAACGGTGCGGTCATGACCCTGCGCAGCCATGCCGGTGGCGGCCATGTTTTCGCCGATGCGCCGGGGCGGCTGCTGATCGATGGCATCGAGGCGTTGCGTTCGGCCACCTGGAGCTTTGCCTCGTTCAGCCTGGAGAACGTTGCCCAGACCCTGCTGGGTGAAGGCAAGGCCATCGACACGCCGTACCAACGCATGGACGAAATCAATCGCCGCTTCGCCGAAGACAAACCGGCCCTGGCACGCTACAACCTGAAGGACTGCGAACTGGTCACGCGCATTTTCGCCCATACCCGGCTGCTCGACTTCCTGCTCGAACGGGCCTCGGTGACGGGATTGGCCGTGGACCGCAGCGGTGGGTCGGTAGCCGCGTTCTGTCACTTGTACATTCCACAGATGCACCGCCTTGGCTTTGTCGCGCCCAGCCTTGGCAGCCGGCCGGACGAAGCCAGCCCCGGCGGGTTTGTCATGGATTCGCGGCCAGGGCTTTACGACTCGGTGCTGGTGCTGGACTACAAGAGCCTGTACCCGTCGATCATCCGGACCTTTCTCATCGACCCGGTCGGGCTGATCGAAGGCCTGCGCCAGCCTGACGACGCACATTCGGTCGAGGGCTTTCGCGGTGGGCGTTTTTCACGCACACAGCACTGCCTGCCAGCCATCGTCGAACGGGTGTGGCAGGGCAGGGAAGCGGCCAAGCGCGAGGGCAATGCGCCGCTGTCGCAGGCCTTGAAAATCATCATGAATGCCTTTTATGGCGTGCTTGGCTCCAGCGGTTGCCGTTTCTTCGACCCGCGCCTGGCGTCGTCGATCACCATGCGCGGCCACCAGATCATGCGCCAGACCAGGTCCCTGATCGAGGCGTGTGGCTACGATGTGATCTACGGTGACACCGACTCCACCTTTGTCTGGCTCAAGGGTGCCCACGCCGAGGAAGAAGCGGCGCGTATTGGCCGCGAACTGGTGGCAAAGGTCAACCAATGGTGGCAAGCCCATCTGCACGAGACCATGAACCTGCACAGCGCCCTCGAACTGCAGTTCGAGGTGCACTACCGGCGCTTCCTGATGCCCACCATCCGCGGCACCGACGAGGGCAGCAAGAAGCGCTATGCCGGCCTGGTGCAGCGGGCCGACGGTGCTGAAGAAATGGTTTACAAGGGCCTGGAGTCGGTGCGCACCGACTGGTCACCGCTGGCCCGGCAGTTCCAGCAGGAACTCTACGGCCGTGTGTTCCGCAGCGAGCCCTACCGTGATTATGTACGCGAGTATGTACGGCGCACGTTGGCGGGCGAGCAGGACGAACTGCTGGTTTATCGCAAGCGCCTGCGTCGCCCGCTGGCCGATTACCAGCGCAACGTGCCGCCGCATGTGCGTGCCGCACGCCTTGCCGACGACTACAACAAGCGCCTGCAGCGCCCTCTGCAGTATCAGCGTGGTGGCTGGATCAGCTACGTGATCACCACCGCCGGGCCTGAGCCGCTGGAAAACCTGCAGGCACCGATCGACTACGATCACTACATCAGCCGTCAGCTACTGCCGGTGGCCGACGCCATCCTGCCCTTTGTCGGCGATGATTTCGCGCGCCTTACCGACCATCAGTTACTGCTGTTCTGAGCGGGTGGTAGATAGCTAGGCGTCAGCATGACGCAACAGTCTTCAGACTCGGCCTTCCATGTCGTCGCGGAGGCAGAGATGCAGAACAATAGCAGTCAACCATCGGCTGCGGTCGATACCCTTGCCATGGCACAAGCATGCCAGGACCACTACATCGCACAGCGGTTGCCGGCCTGGATGAAGCGGCTGAGCATGGCCGAATTCACCCTGCTGAGCGAGGCGCTGCCTGAACTGCTGGCCTGCCGTGCAGGCTTGTCGTCAGTGCTGGCGCGGCTAGGCAACCTGAATGCATTTGCCCGGCCCTTGCTGCAGCAAGCGCTCGGTGCCCACGGCGACCTTGATGTCGATCGCCTGTACTTTCGCCAGTGGTACACCTTTCCCTCACACACGATCCATTATGTAACCAGTAGGTTTCCGGTTGTCGGCAGCGACTACTACGACATTCCTCTGCTCGAGGCCGCTTTGTGCAATTTCACTGCAGACCAGCAGCGCGACCAGGCACAGGGCAATTGCCTGGTCGATGTGCGCGGCGCAAGGCGCAGTGAGCTGTCTGCACCGGGCTTCGCCAGGCTGTGTCGAGCGCTGGATCTTGGGCAGAAATACCAGGCGCATCTGGATTCGGTACTTCAGCCCGAAGTCAGGGGATTGCTGACGCGACGGCAACGCTACAGCATGCTGGTGGATGCCCTGCAGGCCAGGGCGCAGGGCATATTGAGCGCAGACGAACTGCAGTGGGTGGTGGCGCTCTGCACCAAGGACACGCTCGACAAGCTCGAAGGCGCATCGGTTCGCGTGCGCCAGTTGGCGGTGTTCGGTTGCCGCTTGCAGCAAATCGTCGTGCTGGACGTGATCGACGCGGGCTTGCTGTTCAACACCAGCAAGCGCGTGCTGGTCTATGTACCGGGTGACCCGCACGGCCCCTGGAGCGTGCGCAGCGACCTGGAAGATTATGCCCGCCGGGTGCTTGGCAAACGCCTGCGCAAAGATGACTACCGGCGTTTCTTCAACCGCTTCGTGCGCCGACGCGATAGCCAGCGATTCTTCTCGGCCGTCAGTGAGCGGCTCGATGACGTGCCCGGCTGGGCAACCCGGGACCTCGATGAGCAGACCTTTGCCTATCGCCTGCCATTGTTCGAGCACCTTGCTGACGACTGGGTCGCGCGGATCAAGGACGATGCTGCGATCATCGCCCCGCCCGTGGCCTTGCTTGATCGCGAGGTCCAGGCCGAACACGCCCGCCGTTTGCGTGCTGAAGGCTGGACCCTGTTGGGTGTCGCAGGGTTCTTCGTTCCGGGCATCGGCGCGGTGTTGTTGGGGGTGATGGCCTGGGAACTGCTTGAGCAGACGTTCCAGGCTGTAGGGGACTGGCAGGAAAACGAACGCAATGCAGCGCTGGCGCACCTGCTGAATGTAGGCAAAGGGCTGCTGGCTGTCGGGGCAACCGTTGCGGTAGTCGCCACGGCCCGACGCGCCTGGAGTCTGGTGGACAACCTGGTACCGGCGCAGCTGGAAAACGGTGAGGAAAAACTGTGGAACGCAGACCTCGGCCCCTATCGCTGCGAAAGCCCGCCAGACACGGCGGTGCCGGACATGGAGGGTGTGCACCGTGTTGGCGAGCGCCGCTGGATCAGCATGGACGGGCACTGGTATGAGATGACCTGGCACAACGACGATGAACAGTGGCAATTGCTCCCTTATCAGGGCTATGCGCCGCCGCTCCGTCACAATGGGGCCGGTGCGTGGCGGCTGTGGTGCGAACAGCCCGCCGGGTGGGGCGACACACGCCAGTTGTTCCGCCGCCTGGGCGGGCCATTCAGCGACCTCGACGACGCGCAGATCGACCGGTCGCTGGCAATTCATGGCCTGGATGATCAGCATCTGCGGGCATGGCATGTGTATGGCCGACCGCCGGAGGCCGCGCTGCTCGACACCGTCACGCGCGTGCGGCTCGCCGGCAGGATTGGTACGTTGGTCAACCAGTTGCGCGAGGGCGGTGTAACCGCAGACCCGCAACTGCTGGAGCGGGTCATGCGCCTTCCACAAGCCGCCGGCAAGGAAGGAGCAGCGTTGGCCGATGTGGCTTGGGCCGGGCGACGAGAACTGCTTCAGGCGTTGTACGAAGAGCAGAATCTCGACACTGAAACTGGCCGCCTCTTACGACAGAACTTTGCCAGCCTGCACCGCTTGGCCGCGGATGAGGTGCTGCGCGATGCCAGCGAGGATGACCTGCAGCTTTTGCGTGAGACGGGGCGTGTGCCGTTGCTGATGGCCGAGGCAGCAAGGTTGCAGGTTGCGCGGATTCGAATGGCGCGGGTGTACGAGGCGCTGTGCATCGATACGCCGCAAAACCTCGACCTGGCGCGTGTGGTCCTGAACCTGCTGGTGCATGTGCCGGGGGCTGGCGGGCCGGGGTGGCGATTGTACGACGGTGATGCCAGCGAGCCGTTACTGACGGTCGAGGGATCGGCGCAGACGTTTGACCTGCTTCATCGTCATGGGCTGTTCCGCCTGCGTGCCCCAACGCACACGGTTGCCGGTGAGAGGGGCGAGTTGTTCGAGACCTTGGCCGCAGCCTATGACGACGCATCGCAAGCGGCCATCGGCCAAGGCCAGCCCTTCGTGCCTGCGTTGCGCCAGGCGCTGACCAACGTTGCTTTCGACCAGCGCCAGACCGTGGTGAACCTGCTCAGGCTGGAACAGCCGAGCGGCTCGTTTCTCGCGCCGCAACGTCTTGCTGATGGCCGGATTGGTTACCCCATGGCGGGCGGCAGGCTCTGGGGGGCGTTAGGGCGAAACCGGCCAAGGGCGCTTCAGGCCCGGTTGCGAGACCTGTACCCGGCCTTTACCGACGAACAGATCGGGCGCTGGTTGGCCTCAAGTGACGCGCAGGCCCGGTTATCTGTGCTGGAACAGCAATATGGGGTGCTCAAAAGGCACTTGACCCAGTGGGCACGCAGTGCCTTGCTGTCACCAGAACTGGCCGCCCGGCGTGAGTTCAGAAAGGGGCTGATCAACTGCTGGCGCTGTCTTGTGCCGGAACTGCAAGGGCAAGCGGCACTGGACGACGGGCGTTTCATGCTGACCCAGACCATCAGCCGTTTGCGCCATCTGCCGGCCCTGCCCGCGCAAGTGGGCTTTCCTCACGTCTCGATCCTGGCCTTGCGCGCCATGCGCGTGGAGCACGTTCCGGACGAGTTTCTGCGGGCGTTTCCCAACTTGCGCAACCTGGAAATCACCCATTGCCGACTCACGCGCTTGCCATTGCCTCTGATGCTTGTCCAGAAGCTGGAGGTACTCGACTTGTCTGGTAACCAGATCACGCTCGACCAAGGCCAGGCGTTGGTCCTGGCAGATTGCCGGTCCCTGGTGTACCTGAACCTTTCGGACAACCCGTTGCGCAGGGCATTTTCCGTCCAGGCAATGACCGAGCTGAATGCCCTCTACCTGTCAAACACCCAGATGCCCGGGTTTCCCTACGGGCTGATGGACGCGCCAGAACTGCACACCCTGAACCTCAGCGACAACCGTATTTCTGAACTGCCCGAGGGTTTTCATCAGTCGCAGTTGTGGCGTTCGGGCAGGGTCGAGCTTTCCGGCAATCCGCTGGAGGCAGCATATGACGGGGTTTCAACCTGGCATTTGCTTGAGGCCAGTCGCGTGCCTTACCGGTTGCGCTTTCTGGATGCGTTACCTGGCGAACGTCGAGATGAAATGGCCGCACTGTGGGCCCATGTGGAGTCCGAGGAGCAGTCGGAGGAATTCTTCAATACCCTGTCGATGCTGACAGAGTCGGGTGCCTTCAATCGCTCATCGACCGCGTCCGCGCTCGCGGCCCGTGTGTTCGACATGCTCCAGGCGATGTCTGAGCATGATGCCCTCAGGCATGAGCTGTTCGAGCACGCAGCGGCGACCGGTTGCCAGGATAATGCCACCGCTCGTTTCGCTGACCTGGAACTGCGACTGATGATATGGCGCACGCGGCACGGTGAATCTGCCCGGCGGCCTGAGCTGGCCTTGCTAAGGCTCGGTGCCGGGATGTGGCGCTTGGCGTTGCTCGATCAGCTTGCCGCTGAACATGCCTATCGGGTGGGGGCGGGCGCTGAGTCGATCGAATTTGCCTTGGCCTATCGAATCGCCTTGCGCAATGTCCTGGACTTGCCTGCCCAACCCGGTGAAATGCTCTATGCAGGCATCCCGGCGCTGAGCCATCAGGACCTTCTCTTGGTCCGTGAAAGGGTCCTGATGAAACAAACCCGGGAAGATATCGCTCATTATCTGTCACGGCAGTGGTTCTGGCAGGATTACCTGCACAAGACTTTCCCGGTTCGCTTGCAAGTGCCACCCTCCATGCACGCTGAACTGGAACGGCTGATGGCGTTGGGAAATCGGGAAGAGGATATCGCACGGCTGCAGACCAGCAACCAGCAACGCGAGCATGCGGTGTTGCTGCAGTTGACGCTGGAGGCGCTGGACCGGAACACGGTGCAGCGTCCGCTCAGCTAGCGGGTTGGCGGTTGTCTGAGCGCAGGCATTAGCTATATAGCGCCTGGCGGGGAGCAGGCAACTTAGTCTGGCCTCTTTTCATGAAGAGGCCCCCGCTATGGACACCACTTTGCCGTCAGATGCGCAGGCCGCCATCGATGCTTTCCAGGACGGCATCATCGGCAGGCGCCTGCCACCTTGGTTGCGTCATGCACCTGCTGAGCAACTGCCTGAGATCGGCAGGGCATTGTCAAACAGCCTTCGCTGCTGTGAGCAAGTGAACACGGTGCTGCGAGGTATCGAGGGCATCGACAGTTTCGTCGCATCAGCCCTGGGGAAGGCCCTCGACGAGCGTTATGGGCTTGGCCGTAACCCTTACTCGCTCAGGTTTCTGGAGGGCCGCCGGGAAGCTGTGATCAACAGTCAGCCGGTGGGCGCGCACCTGACGGCCGTGGTCTATGAAGAAAAGCCGCTGCTCGAAGTGGCATTGCGCAACTTCACGGCCGCCCAGGCGCAGGAAGGTGGCCAGCCGCGCGGTAACCGCCTGCTGCTTCCACGCCACGGCACGGTCAAACCCCCTACAAGCATCGAGTTTGCCGGACTGTGTCGTGAGCTGGACCTGGGTGAGCGCTATCAACGTCATCTGGATGCCATCCTCACGCCCGCTGGCAGTGCCGAGCGCCTGGTGTCTCAGTTTGTAGATGCCAGGCGCTACACCATGCTTGTGGACGCCTACAAAGCCAGGCAGGAGGGAACGCTGGATGCCAGCGAACTCAATGTGATGGTGGCTGTGTGCGAGAAGGGGGAACTGCCGCGCCTGGCGGGCGACCTTGTGCTGGCCAGGCAACTGAAATTGCTGGGTTGCCCGATCGAGCAGGTCACCGTGTTCGTTGTCATTGAGCAGGGCGTCCTGTTCAACACGACGCGGCGGGTTTTGCTTTACGTGCCTGGGGACCCTTTTTCGCCTTGGCGCGCGTTCGAGAGCATCGACAAACTGAACCGCGAACTGGGCCGTTGCTTGCGAGACAAGGCCTACCAGCGTTTTTTCAGCCGCTTCGTGCTGCGGCGAGACAGCCAGGCTTTTTTCGCCCAGGTCGCGGAGCGCTTCGATGACCTGCCGAGCTGGGCTTTTCGCGATCTCGAACCGCGCTTGCAGGCTTACCCGCAGCCGTTGTTCATCAGCCTGGCACAGGCACGTATCCACCAGATCAAGGACGATGCGGCGATGATCGCGGTCCCCGTGGCCAGGCTGGATCGTGAGGTTCAGCGCCAGCATGACCTGCGCCTTGAAGCCGAAGGATGGGCGCTGCTCAACCTGGCCAGTTTCTTTCTGCCAGGGCTTGGCCTGGCGCTGCTGGCCGTGACGGCCTGCGAACTGCTGGGTGAGGTCTACCATGGCGTCGAGGCCTGGCAGGAAGGCGATCGCCAGGAGGCGCTCGACCATTTGATCCATGTAGCGACAGACCTTGCCGTGCTGGCGACCACGGTAGCCGGGGTGGGTGTGGCTCGACGGGTTTGGGCACGCTCTGCGAAGGTCGATGCCCTGGTGCCGGCTCGGCTGGAGGACGGCACAGAGAAACTCTGGCAACAAGATTTGACCCCGTTTCAAAGCCAGGCACCCGTTGCAGCCTCAAGCCCGGACGCCTTGGGTATTCGGCGTCAGGACGGGCGGGCCTGGATCGAAATGGACGGGCATCACTATCGCGTGACAGAGGCGGGTGATGATCAATGGCAGTTGTATCCGGTCGACGGCCACGGGCCGTTGCTGCGTCCCAACGGCTCAGGTGCCTGGCGGTTGTGGTGCGAGCAACCGGCTCGGTGGACCGACAAATACCGCATGTTCCGGCGTCTGGGCGAACCCTTCAGTGGGCTGAATGACGAACAGATCGATCAGGTTCTGCTGTTCCACGGCCTTGATGGCGACGACCTGCGTGGCCTGCATGTACACGCCCAGGCACCGAGCCCCGGGATGATCGACAGCGTGGCGCGGGTCAGGCTTGATCAACGCATCCGCAGCATGATTGGCCGTTTGCGCAGCGGCGAGCCGGTAGACGATACAACAGTGCTCGATCACGCTCGGCGCTTGCCAGGCGCGAGTGGCCTGGCAGATCACGCACTGGCCGCGTTGGCCTGGACGCAGCGGCGAACACTGCTGCAGCACCTTTTCGAAGCCTTGCAGCCCAGCGATACCCCTGGCAGCGCGGCGCTGCGCCGGGTGTTCCCGGGGCTGAGCGCGCGCACTGCGCAAGCACTGGTACAGGCCGCCAGCAGCGTTGATCGCATGCGGCTGCTGTCCAGCGGAAGGGTTGCACTGGGGCTGGCCGAGGCGGCAAGGGGCAGCGTGCTGGCTACCCGCCAGGCTCGGGTATTTGAAGCGTTGTACCTTGATACGCCGCAGCATGCAGACCTGGCACGGGTGGCCTTGGGCTTGTTGCGGTATCTACCCGGAAGCGAACAAGGTGTGTGCTGGCGCCTTTACGAAGGCTCCCTGGGCGGGCCGATACTGGCGAAGACCGAGCAAGGGCAGCGGGCGTTCGATCTGGTGCACGTTAACGGTAGGTTTCAACTGCATGGCAGCCAAGGCACGGGGCTGGGTGAGGCAGGTGAGTTGTTCGACGTCATGGCGCCAGCCTATACCGAAGCGCAACGGCAGGCGATGGGGATCGGCGATCCCTTCGAGCACAACCTCAGGGTGATACTGGCGCGCGAAGCGGCACGCCATCGTGATGAGATCAGTCGTTTGCTTGGCGCGGTACGCCCAGGTGCTGTCCGAGGGCCCGTGCGCTTGGCCGATGGACGTATTGGCTACCCGCTGGGTGGTGGCGGAGTGGGTGGTTTCGCATCAAGGGGGAGTGCCCTGAGGGCAACGCTGCGCGATCTCTTTCCGTGGTTGAGTGATGAGCAGGTCGAGACCTTCGCCGATGACGCCAGGCGTTCAGGGCATCAGATTGAACACGTACTGGCTGACCTTCGCAATGAGTTCGCCATCCTGCGCATGACACTGAATACCTGGGTGGCACGAGGGCAGGGCGATGTCAGGGAAGATCGAGAGGCTCTACGCCAGACGTTGTTCAATTGCTGGCGGCGGTCGGTGGGCGTGGGGGAACTGCAAATCAATGCACAGGAAAACCTCCACGTCATGTTCTGCAATTTCAGATCGAGCGGCTTGCCCAACATACCCCCACAGGTCAGCTTCAGAGGTGTGACCAGCCTGTCGCTGCTGCACCTTGACCTTCTGGAGGTGCCCAGCAGCCTATTGCTGGCTTTCCCTAACCTGCAAACCCTCGATCTGGGTGGGAACCTGCTGACGCGCCTTCCGCAGCCGTTGCTGCAGATAGCGCAGTTGCGGCATCTGAGCCTGACCAACAACCGGATCGTCCTGAACATTGCACAAACCGCCACACTGGCCAGTTGCACGAGCCTGCAGTCTCTCGACCTGTCCCACAACCCCCTGGGGAGCAGGTTCACGTTGGCGGGTTTGGCTGAATTGCGTTGGCTGAACTTGCGCGACACACAGATCTCGCAGTTTCCACTGGGCGTGTTCGACAACGCTCAGTTGGTATCCATTGACTTGCGGGATAACCGGATCAGGCACATTCCAGAGGGTTTCTATCAGTTGCCCGTGTGGCAGCGGCGGCGGTTCCGCTTGAATGCGAACCCCTTGGGCGAGGCCCAGACGTCACGCTTGCAGGCTTCGTTGAGCAGCGACGATCCTGCCCTCGACGAGGAGCAAGTGCTTCTGCGGCTGCAGCACGCGCGTGAAGTATGGGGGGATGCCGTGGCCCCGGAGCATCGCGGCTTGATGCTTGCTGCCTGGGACTCGCTGGATTCAGGGCAGGACGCCGAGCGTTTTTTCCGGGTGCTTCGCCAGTTGTTGCTGTCCGAAGACTTTCGTGTCAATGCGCGTGCACTGGGCAATCGGGTAATGGCGGTATTGCAAGCGATGGCCATTACGCCAGAGCTGCGGCAAAACTTGCTGTCAGTGGCCAATGATGAGTGGGGGTGCCAGGACGGTGCAACCTGGTGCTTGAGCAACCTTGAACTGAATTTGTTGGTTTGGCAGGTTGAGCACGCGGCTCAGGGAGGAAGCGAACGCGCTTTGCTAGACCTGGGCAGACGTTTATGGCGCCAGGATGCAGTCGACCTGTTCGCTACCCGATGGGCGCTACAGCATGGCAGGACGCAGGAAGGAAGCGAGGTGGGGTTGGCTTTCAGGATCGGGCTGAGGGAGCGTCTCGACCTGCCATTGCAGGTGGGAGAAATGAGCTTTCTTGCGATCTCAGGCGTCCTGGATGCGGACCTTGCACAAGCAGAGGCTGCGGTGCGGGATGCAGAAACCCCGGAAGAGGTTGCCCGCTCCATGGTTGACCGTGAATTTTGGCAGGCGCACCTGGAGCGTTCCCATCCTGAGCGATTCGCTGCGGTCGACCTGCCGTTCAGAAGGCAGCTTGAAAGGGTGCTTGACGACGAAGCGCTGAGCGAAGGGGCCATGATCGACCAGGCGGATGCCATTCGTGATGCTCAGCGCGCTGCACGCAGAGGGCTGATGCTGGATATGACGATTCAAGCGATGGAAGAGGGACCCAAGGGGCCATCGATCGATGTGCGTTGACATACGCTCAGGGCAAGGGCTCGCCTGGCCCTGCCAAAGCGGCTTTGGGCTATGCTCAATCAAGCTGACTGTGGTTTGTACCAGCGACGTAGTCTTGGCTTCAGGTGGCTCGGAAATCGACAGTTACTTTTGCACACCCCGTTCTGGAATGAAGTGGTTTAGGCTCCCTGTCGGATTTTTCTCCATGATCTGTAGTCATTGGTTTATCGAGACAATAAGGAGATACGCATGCTTGTCCGGTCACTGACCCTCGCAACCTTGCTTGCTGTTGCCGGCCCCCTGTTTGCCGCAGACAGTGATGCGCCTCTAGCCAAGGAACTGGGCAAGGCCAGACCATTGGTGGTTATCGCTCCCAGCAGTGCCGACCCGACGTTGCGAGGGCTGAACAAGGCGCTTGAGGACCCGGCCACCCAGGCCGCGTTCAAGGAGCGCAACCTTGTCCTGTACAGCGTCGCCAACATGATGGGCAAGCGAGAAGACAAGAACCTGGAGCAGCAGACCACAATGGCCCTGATTCGGGAACTGAAGCTGGGGGCGAGCAAGGGTACCAAGGTGATTCTGGTGGGCAAGGACGGTGAGCGGCACATGCTCAAGGACGACGACACCGGCGAGGCCATCGACCCGCAGGTGATCCTCAAGGCGGTCGATGATCTACCTGCCAGCGAAAAGGCGGTGGCGGCACCCGAGCCCGTAGCGGCGGCCCCGCAAGCCAAGGAAAAGGACAGCAAGCCGGCCAAGCCCGCCAAGCCAGCGGCCCCGCCCAAACCGCTGGAAGACTGATCACGCCTCATGGCCCCAAGGCACCTTGGGGCCCGTTGCCGGGTGGTGTGTATCGCACTGTATCTGCCTGTGCTGCAGACCTACTGCCATACAAAAGCGCGCCTGGCACGATACATCCCCGACAAACCGCAACGGCCTAATGGCTCCACTTTCCAACCCCAGTGGAGCTGCATCATGACTCAAGCAAAAAACACCCTCGGCCTGCTCGGCGCCGCCCTGATCGGCAGCATGGCATTGAGCAACAGTGCGTTCGCCGTCGAGCCGCTGGCTCAAGGTTACCAACTGGCCTCGGCCAAAGTGGCCGGCGAGGGCAAGTGTGGTGAGGGCAAGTGCGGGGGGAGCGGCAAGGCTTCCCAAAGCGAAGGCAAGTGTGGTGAGGGCAAGTGCGGCGCCGGCGCCAAGGCCGGGGCTGAGGGCAAGTGTGGTGAAGGCAAGTGTGGTGACGCCTCGTTCGCCAGAACCGACAGCAATCACGATGGCAAGGTCTCGCGCGATGAGTTTCTGGCGGTGGCCAAGGACCGTGCCGGTGATTTCGACACGATCGACCGCAACCATGACGGTTTCATCTCCGAGCAGGAAGCGGCGGATCACCTCAAGGCGATTTACCAGGCCAATGGCAAAGCCATGCCGGACGGCTTGTTCAGCCACCTGACCGGCAAACCCTGACGTTCTACCCCATGAAACGCCACAACGCTCCTCCTGCTGGCCAGGTGGGGCGTTGTGCCTGTTGGAGAACTTTTATGTTTCCTGCGATGTTGAACGTCGGCCTAGGCTTGCGTCGCGGCCTGTTGCCGGAACTGCTGGCCATGGAGGCGGGTGCAGTGGACTTTCTGGAGTGTGCGCCGGAAAACTGGATTGCCGTGGGCGGCGCCTATGGCAAGGGCTTGGCCCAGTTGGCGGAGCGCTTTGCTGTCACCTGTCATGGGTTGTCTTTATCGCTGGGTGGCAGTGCGCCGCTGGACCGCCATTTCCTCGAGCAGACCCGGCAGTTTCTCGACCGATACCAGGTGCGACTGTACAGCGAGCACCTGAGCTACTGCAGTGATGACGGGCACCTGTACGACCTGATGCCCATCCCGTTCACCGATGAAGCCGTACGCCATGTGGCCGCGCGCATACGCCAGGCTCAGGAGCAGCTGGAGCGGCGCATTGCCGTGGAGAACATCAGCTACTATGCCGCGCCGTATCAGGCGATGAGCGAGCTCGACTTCATCCAGGCGGTGCTCGAAGAAGCGGATTGTGACCTGCTGCTGGACGTCAACAATGTCTATGTCAACGCCTGCAACCATGGCTACGACGCCCAGCAATTCCTTGCAGGCTTGCCCCAGGCGCGGGTGACCGGGATGCACGTTGCCGGGCATTACGATGAAGCGCCGGACCTCAAAGTGGATACCCACGGGGCAGCCGTGAAGGAGGATGTCTGGGCGCTGTACGCCAGCGCTTGTGCGCGCTTTGGCGTACAGCCGACGGTGCTTGAACGTGATTTCAACTACCCGCCCTTGGCCGAGCTGTTGGCCGAGACGGCGCGTATGCGTGCTGTGCAATGCGCTGCCGGAGGGCAAGCAGATGAATGAGACCCTGCGTGCGCAGCAGTATGCCTTGGCCCGTCACCTGCGCGACCCACAGCGCCATGCCCCGCCGCCCGGCGTCGAGGCCCGGCGCCTGAAGGTTTACCGTGAGTTGTTCTATGGTGCCATCGAAGGCTTGCTGGCTGGCAGCTTCCCGGTGATGCGCCAGGCGTTGGGCGAGCAGCGCTGGCATGCCCGAGTACGTGATTTCTACGCCAGTTACCGTTGCCAGACGCCGTTGTTTACCGAAATTGCCGAGACGTTCGTCGACTACCTGCAACATGTGGCGCTGGACACCCCTTGGCAGCTGGAGCTGGCGCACTATGAGTGGGTCGAGGCGCAACTGTACCTGAGCGATGCCGAGGATCCGGCGCATGACCCGGGTGGTGACCTGCTGGCTGGAGAGCCGTTGTTGTCTTGTGTGGCGCGGGTCCTGGCCTATCGTTGGCCGGTGGAACGCATTGGCGTGGACTACCAGCCAACGGTTGCCCCAGCATCGCCGAGCTTGCTGCTGGTTTATCGCGATGCCCGGTTGCAGGTGCGCTTTGCCCGGTTGGCACCTATGGCATATCGGTTGCTGGTGGAGCAAGGGACTGGAAGAGAGCGGCTGCAGGCATTGGGCGGAGATATGCAGCAAGGGTTGGCATTGTTGGAAGCATTGCGCGAGCAGGGTGTCATTGTCGGAACAGTTTGAAGGCATTGGGGGGCTGCGCAGCAGCCCCCGATCCTCATTTGCCGAACCGCATGCCCAGCCAATGATCGAGGCTAAGGCGCCCGGCGCCCTTGAGCAGCAGTGGCAGCAACGCCACCAAGTAGATCAGCGGCAACTTGTAATTGCCGAAGCCCTGGTCGGTAATGGCATAGCCTTGGGCCAGCTCCGCCAGGCCCGACCAGTGCGCCGGCCAGTGCACTGCCGCTATCGCTACAACGGTCACCACCATCAAACCCAATGATGCCAACCGGGTACCCAGGCCCAGCAACAGCAGCAACGGCAGTACCAACTCGGCCCACATCGACAGCTGCCAGTTCAGCTCCGCGGGCAGCAGGTTGAAGGGGAACGGGAAGCTGGACTGCAGGTCGGCGAACCAGTTGCTGCCGTTGAATTTCTCCAGGCCGGATTCGTAAAACTCCCAGGCCAGAAATACCCGTAATGGCACGTCGGCGCTCCAGCTGCCGAGGCGGTCAACGGTGGTCAGGGTACGGGTCAAGGTCGTCATTTGCGGTGCTCTCTTCAGGCAAGGGCGCGGGTGCTGCGGCGTTGTTTACGGGCCACTTTGGCGGTTAGCTTGACGGCGATGGCGCTGAACATCAGGGCGAACGCCAGCGGGTACCAGCCCCCCATGGGAATGCGCTTGTAGAACGACAGGCAGAACACGGCAGCCAGCACCCACATGCCGCTGCTGTGCAGCGCTTGCCAGGCACGGCCGCCCAATAGCCGCATGGGGGCCTTGAACGAGGTGGCGGTGAGCAGCAGCAAGAACAGGTAGCCGACCGTGCCGGGCAGGCTGGAAGTGAGCGTGCGGCCGGCCCAGAACAGCTCGGGGAATTGCTGGGCGTAGCGATAGATCAGCACGCCATGCACGGTGTGGGAGAACGCGAATGCCAACCCCAGGTAGCGTCGCTCCTGGAGGATGCGGCGGCTTGCTGTGCCAGGCAGCAAGGTCACCAGCGACGAGGCCAGGAACGCCAGCAGGAACAGTGCGAACGAGCTGCGTGCGGTGGCACGGATGGCACTGCGCAAGCCGTCCGGGTCAGGTTGGCTGGCCAGTACTACGGCGGTCATCGCCAAGGTCAGGCCGGCGAGGGCGGCGAACAGCGTCCAGCCGGTGGGCAAGGTGAAGGCTTTCATCAGGGACTCCCGGGGTGTGGTTGTGTGACCGGGAGTGTCTCGAGGCGGGGTATCTGCAGTGTGTCAGGGGGATGCAGTTGTGTATCTGTTTGTAGAGGCGACCTCGCTTTTTACAGGAACGGCCCGATCGAGACACAAGGCCGTTCCTGCCAACGATCGCAGAAGCCGTTCAGGTGAGTTCGATCTGCGCGCACAATCCGCCCTGTTCGCGGTTGCTCAGGGTCAGCCGGCCCCCCATGGCCCGGATCAGCTGGTGGGCAATGGCCAGGCCCAAGCCGGTGCCACCCGTGCTGCGATTGCGTGAACCTTCCACCCGGTAGAACGGCTTGAGCACTTCATCCAGCTCGTCAACGGGTATCCCGGGCCCGTTGTCGAGCACGCGGATGATGGTGGTACTGCCCTCGCGAGACACTTGCAGCTCGGCAGCACCTGCAAACTTCAGGGCGTTGTCGACCAGGTTCACCAGTACCCGGCGCAGCGCATGCGGGCGGGTTTCCAGCAGGGTATCGCTGCTGCCGTGGCGTTCGACCTGGGCGCCGCTGTCCTGGTAGTCGAATACCAGGCTGTCGAGAAAGGCATCAAGGTTGACCCGGCAGGTCGCTTCGGTGCTGCTGTCCATGCTGCGGGCATACGCCACGCCTTCGCGCACCAGGTGTTCCATTTCATCCAGGTCGCTCCCGAACTTGTCCCTTTCGACCCCCTCATCCATCACTTCGACCCGCAACTTCATGCGAGTGATCGGGGTTTGCAGGTCGTGGGAAATGGCCGCCAGCAACTGCATGCGTTCCTTGAGGTGGGCAGCAATGCGCGCCTGCAGGGCGTTGAAGGCCACGGCAGCGTAACGCACCTCGCGTGGCCCGCTTTCATCCAGTTGCACGCCGGGCTGGTCCGGGTCGAGGTTGTCCACTGCCTGGGCCAGACGGGTTAGCGGGCCGATGGCCAGGCGTACCGCCAGCCAGGTACACAGCAACAGCACAGCCAGCTGAATCAGCAGTACCACGGGCAACCAACGGGCTACCGGGACCGGTGCTGGCGTCACGTCGATGGTAAGTGGCGCGCCGTCGGCCAGCTTCAGGTGCGCCTGGAAGTGCGCATTGGGCCCCGGGATTTCCAGGAAGGTCAGGCGGTAGTCGCTGCCAATGGCCTTGACGATCGACGCGGCGGCCATCGGTGGGTCACTGCTGGGCATCGCTTCGCCTGCCAGGCCCTGGTCGAGGCGATAGCGGTAGGTGCGCCGTTCCAGGCGTGGCAGCCAGGCGGCACGCTCGGCTGCGGGCAGGCGGTCAAGGATGGCAACCGAAGTCGCCACGTCCTGTTCGAGGTTACTGAGCATCATCGAGCGGCTGCTGATATAGCGCTCGTAGGCCTGCAGGCCGAACGACAGACCATAAGCCAATACCAGGCCGGTGAAGAAGATCAGCGCCAGACGCGAGGCCAGGGTGCGCGGCCATTTCATGAGGGGGTCTCGAGCAATTGCACCGGCAGCGAAAACACGTAGCCCTCGCTGCGCACGGTCTTGATGCAGCTGGGCTCGCGGGCATCGTCACCCAGGCGCTGGCGCAGGCGGCTGACCAGCAAGTCGATGGAGCGGTCGAAGATGTCGGCTTCGCGGCCCTGGGTCAGGTTAAGCAGCTGTTCGCGGCTGAGCACCCGCTGCGGGTGGTCGAGGAACACCCGCAGCAGGCGGTATTCGGCGCCGCTCAGGGCCACCAGGGTTCCTTCGCTGTCGAGCAGGTGGCGCGCGGTGGTGTCCAGGCGCCATTGACCGAAACCCAGCAGGCGGCTGCTTTCACTGATGGTCAGGTTGGGGGGCAGCATGCGTGTGCGGCGCAGCACGGCGTTGATGCGGGCGAGCAGTTCGCGGGCCGAGAACGGTTTGGTCAGGTAATCGTCGGCGCCCATTTCCAGGCCGATGATGCGGTCGGTTTCGTCATTGCGGGCGGTCAGCATCAGCACCGGCGTATTGCGGTGCTTGCCGGCGCGCAGCTCGCGGCACAACAGCAGGCCGTCGTCGCCAGGCATCATGATGTCGAGCACGATCAGGTCGACGCTGTTGGCTTCGAGAAAGGCGCGCATCTGCCGGCCGTCGGCAACGATGCTGGTGCGCAGGCCGTTCTTCTTCAGGTAATTGCCGACCAGTTCGCGGATCTCGCGGTCGTCGTCGACGATCAGGATGTGATCGACGTGTTCCATGCGCTGGGTTCCTGTGCAAAGTGGGTTGGGCGCAGTGTACCGAGCGCGTTCGCCCTTGCCTGCGGGAGTTTGTATTGCAGTGTATCTGGCACGGGTAGGGATACAGCAGGAGGCACATCACAACGTTGGGCGACACATGCGGGATACCTGGCTGACGTGAAATGGCTCTCGACCGGGGAGCAACACTCCCCACCCCTAAGTGTTACCCAGGAGAGAAGCCATGAACGTCAAGACTATCGCCAGCGCCAGCCTGTTCGCCGTGCTCAGCTTCGGCGCCATCGCTGCCCAGGCCGCCACTGCCCCGATGCAGGATGGTGGGGTCATGCAGTACCGCTACGATGAGCCTCTGGATGTGAAGAGAGTGCTGTCGGTGCAGGATGATCAGCGCAATGCCTGTGGCCTGGTGAATACCCGAATGGACTACCTTGACTCCCATGGCCAGCGGCAAAGCGTGCAGTACCTCACCTATGCCACGGACGGTTGCCATGAAAACTGATCGGCGCCGGATGCTCAAGGCAGGTGGTTTTGCGCTGGCGCTGACGGGGCTTGGATTGGCGGGGCACCTGAAGGCACGCGACAGCTACGGCGCCATGCCATCGCTGGCGGGCGCCAGCCAGTGGTTGAATTCGCCGCCCCTGGATGCCCCGGGGCTCAAGGGCAAGGTGGTGCTGGTGGACTTCTGGACCTGGGACTGCATCAACTGCCGGCGCAGCCTGCCGCATGTGAATGATTGGGCGCGGCGCTATGCCGATCAAGGGCTGGTGGTGGTGGGGGTGCACACGCCCGAGTTCGACTACGAGCATGATGTGGCGACTTTGCAGGACAAGGTAGCCCGGTTGGGTATCGGGTATCCGGTGGCGGTAGATAATGACTACAAGGTGTGGAATGCCTGGGGCAACCAGTTCTGGCCGGCGCATTACTTTGTCGACCGCAAGGGGCAGGTACGCCATGTGCACTTTGGCGAGGGGGATTATGGTGGGCAGGAACAGGTGATACAGGCTTTGCTGGATGAAAAAGGGTGATTCTCCTGTACCGGCCTCTTCGCGGGCATGCCCCACAGGGAGAGTGCAATCAGTAACGTTTGCGCAGTACCTGTGGGAGCGGGCGTGCCCGCGAAGAAGCCAACACTTTTCTATCAGGTGAAACTGGCAAAGTGCGCCTGCATCCGCGCCGCATCCGCCTGCCGCCCGCTGAACAGCTCGAATGCCTTCACCGCCTGGAACACCGCCATGTTGCTGCCATCCAGCGTGCGGCAGCCCAGTGCCCGGGCCGCGCGCAGCAGTTCGGTCTCCAGCGGGAAGTAGATGATCTCTGCCACCCACAGGCGGGGATGCAGCAACTCCACCGGCAGTGGCGTGCCCGGTAGCTTGGCCATGCCCACCGGCGTGGTGTTGACCAGCCCGTCCGCTTCGGCCAAGGCTGTGGCCAGGTCGGTGCCAAGCACGGCGCGCTCCGCGCCGAAATGGGTGTTCAGGTTGTCCACCAACGCCTGCGCACGGGTCGCATCCACTTCGAACAGCACCAGCCGTTCTACCCCTTCACCCAGCAGGGCATGGGCCACGGCCGAGCCAGCGCCACCGGCACCCATCTGCACCACCTGGCGCCGTGCAACGTCGGGCAGGCCACGGCGCAAGCCTTCGGCAAAGCCCAGGCAATCGGTGTTGTGGCCGACGCGCTTGCCGTCCTTGAGCACCACGGTGTTTACCGCGCCGATACCACGGGCCTCGTCGGACAGCTCGTCGAGCAACGGCAGGATTGCCTGCTTGAACGGGTAGGTAATGTTCAGCCCGGTGAAACCGGTATGTTGCGCGGCTTCGAGCAGGCCAGGCAGGGCGCTGTCGTCCAGTTGCAGCTGGTCGGCGTCGATCAGCCGGTACAGGTAGCGCAGGGCCTGGGCGTCGCCTTCGTGTTCGTGCAGGGCCGGGGTACGTGACAGTTGGATGCCGCGGCCGATCAGGCCGGCAAGGATGGCTTGCTGGCTCATGCCGCACGCTCCTGCAACAGCTCGGCGAAGTGGCTCAGCGCCATGCGGTAGCCGTGGCTGCCCAGGCCGCAAATGACACCGACGGCGATGGACGATACGAACGACAAGTGACGGAACGGCTCGCGTTTGTGCACGTTGGACAGGTGCACCTCGATTACCGGCAGTTCGCTGGCCACCAGGGCATCGCGGATGGCGACCGAGGTGTGCGTCCAGGCGCCAGGGTTGATCACGATGCCCGCGCAGCGGCCACGGGCGGCGTGGATCCAGTCGATCAGTTCGCCTTCGTGGTTGGTCTGGCGGAATTCGATTTCCAGGCCGTGGGCCTGGGCAGTATCGGCGCATCCCTGAGCCAGGTCAGCGAGGGTTTCGTGGCCGTACTGGGCAGGCTCGCGGGTGCCCAGCATGTTCAGGTTGGGGCCGTTGAGCACGAGAATAAGGGGCTTCATGACGGGCATCGCTTTGTTGTTGTTGAATGCCCGTAGTTTTGTACTGACTGGTTAGTTCCGTCAATTGGACAAGGTCGTCGCACCGGGAAAGTGGGCGATTATCGAACTTCTTCAAGGGGATTGGCGTGAAAGGCAGCAGGAAGACATTTGTGAATGTGGGGCTGCAAGGCAGCCCCAGAACGCTTAAACGGTCCTTCGGGCTCCAGCCCGCACACCGTCCACGCCTACGTCCTCATGTAAAGAAATCCGCGACGTTTCCGGCAACGCCAACCCGCCCACCAACGCCACCAGCGCAATCACCACCAGGTAGAACGCCGGTGCCAGGCTGCTGCCGGTCTGTCCGATGAGCCAGGTTGCCACCAGCGGTGCTGTGCCGCCAAACAGCGTGTAGGCCACGTTGTAGGTAATCGCCGAAGCGGTGTAGCGGGTACGGGTAGGGAAGCTTTCCGACAGCAATGCTGCGGTAACCACGCCGCTGCACAACGCCCCCACCGCGAGCAGGATTACCCCCAGCAGCGCACCCGACATCGAGCCAGAGCTGGCCAGCCAGTACGCCGGGAACACGCAAAGCATCACCCACAGGCAGGTAAAACCGATGGTCTTGCGCCGCCCCACCCGGTCCGAAAATGCCCCGGCCAGCGGGCAGCCCACGGCAGCGAACAGCAGGGCCACGGTGGTCACCAGCAGTGACTGCGCACGGGTCAGGTTGCCGACCAGTTGCAGGTAGGTGGCGAAGTAGGTGGTGAACATGTAGAACGACAACGCGGTCAGCGAAATGAACGCCCCCAGGTTGCGAATGACCCGGCCATGGTGGCGCAGGGTTTCCTTCAGCGGTGAATGCTCGTGCTCCTTGCCCTGGGCGACGGCTTCGCGGAACGCCGGGGTTTCTTCCATGCGCCAGCGCAGGTACAGGCCGACCAGTCCCAGCGGTGCGGCAATCAGGAACGGAATGCGCCAACCCCAGGCATTCATCGCCTCGGTCGACAGGCTGGCTTCCAGGCCATAAGCGATCACTGCCGCACAGGCAAAGGCGGAAAAGGTCGACACAGGCACGAAGCTGCCATAAAAGGCACGCTTGTCGTCAGGCGCGTGCTCCATCAGGTAGGCGCAGGCCCCGGCATATTCGCCGCCGGCAGAAAAACCCTGCAGGCAGCGGGCCAGGGTCAGCAGCGCCGGGGCTGCCAGGCCGATACTGGCGTAGGTCGGCAGCAGGCCGATCAACGTGGTGGAGCCGGCCATCAGCAAGATGGTCAGCGACAGGATGCGCTTGCGTCCCAGGCGGTCGCCCAAGGCGCCGAAGACGATGCCGCCCAAAGGGCGCAGCGCAAAGGCCACGGCGAATACCGCGAAGGTTTTGAGCAAGGCCACGCTGGCGTCTTCGCTGGCGAAGAACTGGCTGGCGATCAGCGTGGCGAGAAAGCCGTACACGGCGAAGTCGAACCATTCGACGAAATTGCCGATGGCCGAAGCGGCAATTACCCTGCGCAGGGTGGCGGGGGATACCTCATGATGTGCGGACATGCGGGTGCTCTCCGGTTTCCTTTGGCAGCCATGTTGAAAGTGGCGCAGTCGGGCCGCGCCATCGTTATTGTGCTTGCCAGTAGATAGCCGAGCGCTGCAAGGCGCTTTGTCGAGGGCGACCTCGGTATACCTGATTCGACCGGTGCAGCAGGTTACAGCCGGAGTGCCCCCAATGGCCTGTCAGGCCGCACGCTCAAGCACATCCAGCAAATCGATGAACTCCAGGGCAAGTTTATGCCGCGGCGCCAAATGCACCAATGGCACCGAGGCATGGTGCGATTCACGCATCTTGATCGAACTGCTCAGGTACACCGGCAGCACCGGCATGCCTTCGTTGCGCAGCTGCTCAACCAGGGTCTGGTGCAGCGCGGTGCGGCCGGCGAACTGATTGACCACCACACCTTCCACCTGCAGCGCGGGGTTGTGGTCCTGGCGCAGTTCTTCGACCTCGGCCATGACACTGTGCAGGGCCTGGCGCGAGAAACTGTCGCAGTCGAACGGAATCAACAGACGCTCGGCCGCCACCAGCGCGCTGAAGGTGTAGAAATTCAGCGCGGGTGGGGTGTCGATGTAGATCCGCTCATAGTCCTCCTCCAGTGCCACCAGCAACTTGCGCAGCTTGTTGATCTTGAACTTGCTCTCCAGCTTGCTTTGCAGGTCGCTGAGGTCTGGGCTGGCGGTGACCAGGTGCAGGTTGTTGTAGCGGGTTTCGGTGATTGCCACGCGGTGCTTCTTGCCGGCGGCGGTAACTGGCGACAAGGTCTGGCGGAAGAAGTCGGCGATGCCGGGTGGAATGGTGTCGTTGACCAGCCCGGTGAGGTAGAAGGTGGCATTGGCCTGCGGGTCGAGGTCGACCAGCAAGGTTCGGTAGCCCTCGGCGGCGCTGGCAGCGGCGAGGTTGCAGGCGATGCTGGATTTGCCGACGCCACCTTTCTGATTGAAAACCACACGACGCATGAGACGCTCATCCATGAAGTAAAAATGTCAGGTCGGGGTCAATCCTATGACTGAAAGGCTGCAGTTTTATGACAGGAATTGTTACAAGCCACCGAATCATCGTAGCCTGTACCGGCATTTTCACGGGCAAGCCCGCCCAATGGGGACAACACAAGACGTTCAGGCAAAAGCGACCCGGTTGCGCCCCTCTTGCTTGGCCCGGTAAAGCGCCCGGTCAGCCTCGCCCAGTGCGTTCATGGGCTCACCGTGAGTCTCGCCATCCCAGTGCGTCACTCCCAGCGAAATCGTCACGGCGCCCACCGATTCCACTGGCATCTCCTGTACGGTCACACGCAACCGTTCGGCCACCGCGGCCGCCACGTTCAGGGTGGCCCCAGGCAGCAAAATCAGGAACTCCTCGCCACCGGTGCGACACAACAGGTCGCCCTCGCGGCAACAACGGCGCATGAGCTCCGCCAGCTGGCGCAGCACCTGGTCGCCCACGTCGTGTCCATGGCTGTCATTTATCCGCTTGAAGTGGTCGATATCCAGCGCAATGGCTGCAAACTCCCGGTTTTCAGCCTCCAGTAACGACAGGCTGATTTCCAGGCTGCGGCGGTTGCCCAGGCCGGTCAGCGGATCGGTCTGGGCGTCCCGATTGAGCCGGCCGATACGCTCTTGCAGCAAGTTCAGGCTGAACAGCAACGCGCGCTTGAGCTCGGCCGCCTCGAAGTACCAGGCCCGCACCTGATGCAAATGCTCGGCGGTACCGGCGCGGTCCATCGTGCGGGCACCGGCGGCGAGTTTCCACAGCGGGCGGGCGATGGTACGGGCCAGCCACCACAGCAGCAGGCTGCCAACCAGCGCCAAGGGCGCCGAACTGGCGATCACGTTCAGCACCAGGTGGTGCAACGGCGCCACCGTCTGCACCAAGGGCTGCTGCGCTACCACGCCCCAGCCGGCGCTGGGCACAGTGGCGAAGCCAGCGAGCATTTCCACGCCCAGGCTATTGGTCAGCTGCCGGGTACCACTGTCCAGTTTCGCCATCTGGTCGATCAGCGCATTGCCCTCCACCACCGTGCCTACCCGCTCGCTATGGGGGTGGTACAGCAGGCGTCGGTTGCGGTCGACCACATACAGGTACGAACCGTCCTTGTAGAAATGCTCGCCCAGCAGGCTGTTGAGGATGTTGCGTTCACGCAGGTACAGGCTGCCACCGACATACCCCAGGTAGCGGCCGTTGCGATCGAAAATGGGTTGCGACAGCGCGACCACCAGGTTGTCGGCCGCCGACAGGTAGGGCGTGGAAACCAGTGGACGGCGTTCGTGCAGGGCTTCGAGGGCGCCGGGTGACTGCACGTGGGTGCCGACCAGGTGGCGTAGCGGGGCGGGGGATACTGCCAGCAGTACACCGTTGGCATCGATCACGAAGGTGGAGTTGAAGGCCATGCTCTGGCCCAGTACGCGGTCGCTTTCCACCTGCAGCGCAGCGGCATCGCTCAACTGCCGGCTTTGTACGCTGGCGCTGAACATCAGTTGCTGCAAGGCATTGCCTATGAAGGTTTCGGTGATGCTGGCCAGCTTTGTCGCATACACCCGGTTGGCTTCCAGGGCATTGTCGATCAATAGCTGGCGCTGCACCCGGTAGCTGGCGAAATAGCTGGCGCACAGCATGACCACTGCGGTGAGGGCGCAGAGCACCAGAATGAGTGTACGTAGATCCAGGCGCAATCCATGCTTGGTGTGTGTCAATCCTGACCTCGGGTGATCGTAAAGGGCGGCTGAACGGAAGTTACCTTGGCCAGCAGCGCTCAAGAGCCTGCATTGTCCAGCGCCTCAAGTTCGTCTTCCACCCGTTGCATGCGCTGCTCGACCAAGGCCTGCACGTTCACATCGCGGGCGGTTTCGCGCATCAGGGCGGTGAGTTTTTCGCTCAAGCGTTTGCCGGCTTCGGTGTCTTCCAGGGCGCGAGCTTTGGCTGGGTCCTGGGTGGCGGCGACGATGGTGGCGAATTCGGCGTCGCTGAAGTTCTTTTCGCTGTACAGGCGGAACAGGTCCCGGCGCTGGTCCTCGACGGTGAGGTGCTTGCGCAGTACGTCCTGGATGGTCGCTTGCGACAACTGCGGATGACTGCGGCCCAGCAGCGCGGACATGCGCTCGATGTTGTGCGTGTAGGCGTCCTGCAGCGGCAGCTGGCTGAGGATCTGATCTTCACGGGAGGGTTTCTGGTCGCAGGCGGTGAGTGCAGCAGCCAGCAACAGGGGTAACAGCAACTTCGGGAGGCGAGGCATGGTGTGGCCTGGTCGGGCAGTGAAGACTGCTGATTATACCGATGTCCGCCTTGCCGCGACGAGCCCCGTGATTTGCCTTGAGCGGCACGCTGCGGTAGAACCCTACGCTCCCAACCACACTGGCAACAGCCCGATGCCGAACTGGACCCTGCAACCTGTGGCGCGTGACGCCATTGCCGAAGTGCTGGCGTTTGTCGACAGCGCTCGCCGCGCGCTTTTTCCGATGCTCGCCAACGCACCCTTGCCGCGTGACCTGGCGCATTTCGCCGACACTTACCTGGACGGCGCCGGCTGCTTTCTGGAAGCCCGTGAGGGTGGGCGGCTGGTTGCGGTGATCGGTTACTTGCCCTATGACCATCGCTTTGCCCAGCTTGATTACCGCGCAGAGCGGGTAGTCGAGGTGGTGCGGCTGTTCGTGTTGCCGGCCTACCGCAGGCATGGCCTGGCTGCTGCCTTGTTTGGTGCCTTGCGCGAACGGGCGATGCAAGCGGGCTTGGACTGCCTTTACTTGCATACTCATCCGTTTCTGCCAGGTGCCATTGCGTTCTGGGAGCGG
The DNA here is from genome assembly GCF_058795575.1 of Pseudomonas sp. GW823-FHT05G12. Classification (NCBI taxonomy): domain Bacteria; kingdom Pseudomonadati; phylum Pseudomonadota; class Gammaproteobacteria; order Pseudomonadales; family Pseudomonadaceae; genus Pseudomonas; species Pseudomonas sp. GW823-FHT05G12. The sequence continues at coordinate 3,877,123 of NZ_CM179501.1, read as the reverse complement.
CAAGGCTTCACGGTGGTGGATGTGGAGCAGGACCCGGTGTGGCAGACCACGCACATGCAGTTGCGATTACGCTGACCTGTGGGAACGTGCCTATTGGCGATGAAGATCGCGCCCTGGGTCACTGGGTCGAACGCACTGCGGTTGAGGAGGTTCCAGTTGCCATCCTCGGTAAAGCCCATGCTTCGCAACTGGGCGGAGCCGGCCAGGGTGTGAGCGGCCCGAATAGCCGCCTCACTGCCCGGCCTCGAGCTTTTGCAACTGTGCGGCAAAGCGGGCTTTGGCCCGCGCCGGCAAGCTGGCCGGCAATTCGGCTGCAGGCGCGTCACCGACCTGGATCACCATGACCATGCCCATGGCCACGTGTGGAATGCACTGGATACCGTAAACGCCCGGCACGCTGAAGGTGTGCTCGAACGGCTGGTTCAGCTTGCTCTTGAACGGTTCGGCACCGGTGGGTAGCAGGCCCGCCACGCTGGCGGCATTATGCCCGCTGTGGCTCGGCAGGAAGCGCACGCTGTCGCCGGGGGCAATGCGCAAGTGGTCAGGCTCGTAGACCATGGCGCCGTCGCTGCCACGGTTGAGCATTTTCACTTCATGCACTTCGGCCAGTGCGGTCGGGGCTAGCAGGGTGCTGGCGAGCAGCAGGGCGACAGGGCGCAACAGCATGGGCAGGGCTACCAGGTTCAGGGGGCGCGAAAGCGCAGGATGCGCACGCCGTCGAAAGGGTCGGTGAGGTAGTGGGCGTGGACGCCGAAGGTGCTTAGCAGGCGCTCTGGGGTAAGCACTTCGAAGGGGGTGCCGAGGGCGACGAGACGGCCCTTGTCGAGAACCGCGACACGGTCGCAGGTCAGCGCCTGGTTGAGGTCATGCAGCGCCACCAGGGTGGTAACCGGCAGCGCCTGCACTTGTTGCAGCAGGCTCAGCTGATGCTGGATGTCCAGGTGGTTGGTCGGTTCGTCCAGCAGCAGCACCTGCGGCCGTTGGGCCAGCGCGCGGGCGATGTGCACACGCTGGCGCTCGCCACCGGACAGCGACCCCCACAGGCGCGTGCGCAGGTGCAGGGCGTCGAGGTCGGCCAAGGCTTGCTCGACGATGGCGCAGTCTTGCCGGGAGAACGGTGCCAGGGCCGAGAGCCACGGCGTGCGGCCCAAGGCAACCGCGTCGAACACGCTGATCGCATCGAGTGTGTCGGCCTGTTGCTCGACCAGCGCCAGCGCCTGGGCAACACGGCGGCGGGGCATCTGTGCCAGTGGCTCACCCAGGAGCTGCACGCTGCCGCAGGCGGGTTTGCGCAGCCCTGCCAGCAACTTCAACAGCGAGGACTTACCCGAGCCGTTGGGGCCGACGATGCCCAGGGTTTCACCGGCGACAACGCGAAGGTCGATATCGCTGAGCACGGTATTTCCGGCCAGTTGCAGCCCCAGCCCATGGCAGGCCAGCGGAGGGATGCGAACAGCTGCCATGGCGGTCATGGGCGCCCCCGACGGCTGACCAGAATCAGCGCGAATACGGGGGCACCGATCAGCGCCGTAACCACGCCCACCGGGATCACCTGGCCGGTGATCAGCGTGCGCGAAAGAATGTCTGCCGCAATCAGGAACAGCGCACCGCCCAGTGCGCTGGCGGGCAACAGACGGCTGTGCCCGGGGCCGAGCAGAAGGCGCAGGGCATGGGGGATAACCAGCCCGACAAAACCGATGGCGCCGACAATGGACACCATCACAGCCGTCACCAACGCTGCGCAACTGATCAGCAGCAACTGGGTGCGCCGCACCGGGATGCCCAGCGAGGCGGCCGAATCGGCACCGAAGGTGAAGGCATCCAGCGCACGGCGATGCCACAGGCACACCAGCAAGCCGAAAACCGCCACCGGTACGGCCAGCCACACCGAAGGCCAGCGCACGCCGCTCAGGTTGCCCAGCAGCCAGAACAGGATGCCGCGCGCCTGTTCGGCGGTGGCCGACTTGGTGATCAGGAAGGCGGTCAGTGCATTGAACAGCTGCGAGCCGGCGATACCGGCAAGGATGACTGGTGCATTGTTGCTGCTCGGGCCGGCCGCGCGGGCCAGCACCAGCACCAGGGCGAATGCGGCCCCGGCACCGATGAAAGCCCCTGCGGACATGCTTAATGCCAGGCTACCCAGGCCCAACAGGCCGACGAGTACCGCGCCGGTCGAGGCGCCGGCAGACAGCCCCAGCAGGTAGGGCTCGGCCAGTGGGTTGCGCAACATCGCCTGCAGGATGACACCGCAGGTGGCCAGCCCAGCGCCGCAAGCGGCCGCGACCAGGGTGCGGGTCAGGCGGTAGTTCCAGACGATGCCGGCGTCGATCGGGTCCACCGGGTAGGCGGCTTGCCACAGGTGGTTGGCCAGCACCTGGCCGACCACGCTGGGCGACAGGTTGGTTTCGCCAATGGCGGTACCGGCCAGCAGGGCGACCAACAGGGCGGCCAGGGCAACTGCGATGCAGGGTAACAGGCGGATCATCACGGGGCTGCTTTACCGCTGGCGAAGGCCGTGGACAGCGTCTGCACGCCGCGGAACAGGCGAATGCCGGCCTGCATGGCGTCGGCGTCCAGGATAATGATGCGGTCGTGCTTTACCGCGTCCATGTTGCGGGTTACCGGGTCACTGCGCAGGAATTCGAGCTTTTTCTGGTAGTCGTCGGCGGGGAAACGGCGGCGGTCCATGCGCGCGATGATCAGCCAGGTCGGATTGGCCTTGGCCAGGGTTTCCCAGCCTACGCTTGGCCATTCTTCGCTGGACTCGACCACGTTGCGCACACCGAGGGTGCGCAGCATGAAGTCGGCGACACCCTGGCGGCCGGCCACATAGGGGTCGATGTCCAGGTCGGCGCTGGAGAACCAGAACAGCGCCGAAGTTGCCGACAGGTCCTTGCCGGCCAGTTGTGCCCTGGCGCTGTCGAGGCGCCCTTGCAACTCGGCGTTCAGTGCCGCGCCGCGGTCCTGAACGTCGAAGATCTCGGCCAGTTCGCTGACGCTCTTGTAGATGCTGTCTACCTGGAACGCTTGCAGGCGGGTGCCGTCTGCACCGACCAGGTTGTCCTTGCCCTCGCAGTCCGATGGCAGCACGTAGGTGGGGATCTTCAGCTCATCGAACTGCTCGCGGGTGGCGACCACGCCCTGGGCACCGACCATCCATTCAAACTGCGCCGCGACCAGCTGCGGGCGCTTGCCGACCACCGCCTCGAAGCTGGGGTCGTTGTCGGCCAGGCGCGGCACCTTGGCGTTCACCGCCTGGTATTCCGGCAATACGTTGTTGAACCACAGCGAGGTGCCCGCCAGCTTGTCACCCAGCCCCAGGGCATAGAGCAGCTCGGTACCGGCCTGGCCGATGGTGACGGCGCGCTGCGGCGCCTGGGCAAAAACCTGCGGCTTGCCGCAGTTGTCGACCGTCAGCGGATAGTGGGTGGCAGCGGCCTGGGCCAGGCCAGTGAGGCTTAGGCCCGCGAGCAGGGTGGCGAAACGGGGCAGCATGCTGGGCGATCTCCTATCGGACAGTTCTGGTGAGGAACGCACGGACAGGCATCGCCGAGCCCCAGCGGGTGGCTGGGGCAACACGGATGGCCAATCCCGGACACCCCGCCGGTTGGTGAATGTAGGCCGGCAGGTCTCCTGACTGGTGCGTCACGGCCCGGCTCCGGCCTTCCCGGGCGGCAGGCCCAGTGGCATCGATGGAGCAGGCTCGGCACCTACAGTTGCGGGGGCAGTTCCGATTGGCCTGTATTGGCAGGCCTGGGATTCCCTGTTAGTTCCGTGGTGGAAACCGGCGGCCCGCATGGTAGACCATCGCGCCGCCAGGTGAAAACGCTTTTCAGAAGTACTTCAGCCAACGGATGTCGCGGCGACGCTGCTTCAGGCGGGCGAACCCGCGCACCGGCAGGTACAGCGCAACCGCCAGCAGCACCGCGCCCAGCCACACCGCTGCAATACCGTCGAAACCGAAGTAGTCGCCATGGTTGAGCCCGAACAGCGCCACGCAGGCCAGGTACAGCAGCTTCAGCACATACAGGTGCAGCAGATAGAAGAACATCGGTGCCGCACCGAACACCGCCAGGGCAGTGATCCAGCGCGCCTGGCCGGCCCGTTCGAACGCGCGCAACAACAACAGGCCGCAGCCCAGGGTCAGGGTCAGGAACAGCAGCGACGGTGGGTATTTGGTGATGTTGAAGAAGCTCATCAGGGTTTGCATGAAGGTTGGGTAACCGCTCCACGGTGCCTCACCGTAACCGTTGAACATGCGCAGCAGGACAAAGCCAAGCAGCGCGAGCAAACCCGCCACCAGCAGGTGTTGCTGGCGTTGGCCGGCATCGCTGCCGCGGGCGAACCAGGGGCCAAGGCCGTAGCCCAGGGCGATGACGCCGATCCACGGCAGCACCGGGTAAGACGTGCGCAGGTGCAGGTCTTCGGAAAACGCCAGCCAGCCGCGATCATGCAGGATTGCCCACGGCACATGCAGGGCTGAATCCACGCCAAAGTGCAGGCCGTCGAGCAGGTTGTGGCCGGCGACGATGCTGGCGCCCAGGGCGAGCAGTGCGGCGCGCGGCAGCCACACCAGCAGCGACAGGGCGATCATGCTGACGCCGATGGCCCAGATCACTTGCAGGTAGATCACGCTGGGGGGCAACTGGAAGGTCCAGGCGAAGTTGACCAGGGTGAACTCCAGCACCACCAGGAACAGCCCCCGTTTGAACAGGAACGCCGAGACGTCGCCACGGCCCTGATGCTTCTCGCCATACAGCCAGGCCGACAGGCCGGTCAGCAGGACGAACACAGGCGCACACAGGTGGGCGAGGGTGCGGCTGAAGAAAAGCGCCGGTTCCGTGGTGTCGATGGCCATGGGGTCGCCGACCTGGCGGTGCAGGAGGAAAGTCTCGCGGACATGGTCCAGGAGCATGAACAGGATCACCAGGCCGCGCAGGGCATCGATGCTCTGCAGGCGCTGGGTGATCAGAGTGGGCGTGGCGATGGCGCTTGTCATGGGTGGACGCTAATAGTAATGAATTTCATATAGAACGTTATCTTATAACCAGCAGATGAAGGGTTGGTAGCGGTTTTTGTGCATCGGTGCTGTGAAGGGGTATTCAGGTCAGAAGCTGTAATCCACCGTCGCGAAGTACGACCGCGGCATCCCCATCAACCACTGCTGGCCGCTGAACGCCGACTGCACATACTCGCGATCGAACAGGTTGTTCAACTGCAACCCCAACTTCACATCCGGCAACACCTGCCAGGCGATGTTGGCATCGACCACGGTGTACCCGGGGGCGCTCTGGGTATTGGCGGTATCGGCATAGCGCTCATCCACATAGCGCGCCCCAATGCCGGCCTCCACCTGCTGGCCGAAGCCTTTGCTCAACCAAAGGTTGGCGGTACGCCGTGGCACGTTGGCCGGCCGGTTGCCTGCCCGGTCCTGCGGCATGCCGCCGACCATTTCGTCGAAGTCGTCGTACTTGGCGCGTACCAGCGATGCGTTGGCCGATACCTGCCACTGATGGGCCAGGGCCAGCTCCAGCGTCGCTTCCAGGCCATCGGAGGTCTGCTGCCCGGCTTGTTGCTTCTCGTGCGTGATCGGGTCGTCCACCAGCAGCTTTTTCTTGACGATGTGGTAGGCGGCAAGCGTCCATTCGCCACGTCCCTGCCAAAAGCGCTGCTTGAGGCCTGCCTCGGTCTGCTTCGCCTCGGTCAGGTCATAGTTCATCTGCGCGGGGCTGAGGCTGATGAGGTTGTTGACCCCGTCCTCGCTGGTCGAGTACTGGCCGTACAACGACAGGTCGTCGTTGAGTGCGTACACCAGCCCGACGCGCCAGTTGCCCCCTTGCAGGCTGCGATCGCTGCGGCTGTCGTTGGTCAGGTTGTCGCGGTCGATGTGGTTCTGGTCGCGACGCACACCGGTAACCAAAGACAGGCGGTCGCTCAATTGCAGGCGGTTTTCGGCAAACAGGGCAAAGGTATGGGTGGTCGAGAGCGTTTGCGGCCGCAACGGCGAGGCGCTATGAAACCAGCCTGGCTGTGGCTGCCACGGGTCGATGTAGTCGCCGCCCACATCGTTGTAGGGTGAATTGCTGTCGACGTTGAATCGCACCTTGTTGTACTCGGCACCGAGTACGGTCTTGCTGGCCAGGCCGAACAGGCTGTGGTCGAAGGTGAAGGTCTGGCGGTCACCGAACTGTTCCTGGTTGTGCTTGATCTCCAGGTAGCTGCCGCGCAGCAGCTGCTCACGCCCGGTGTCCCAGCTGTAGTCCTCGGCGTTGCGCCAGTGGCGGCGGCTTTTGATGTAGTACAGCTGGTTGCTGGCGCTGAGCTGGTCGTTCAGCGCCCAGTCGGTCGTGAGCCGGGTCCATTCATCAACGTACTGCTGCACGTCGTTCTGCACGTTGTAGTTCTTCTTGCGCAGGCTGCTGCGGTAGTGGCCGTCGATCAGCGGGGTACCGTAGTAGTTGGCAGGTTGTGCATCGCCGCGGTCATGGGCCAGCGTGAAGCTGAGGTCATCACTGGCATCGAAACGCAGCGCGGCGCTCAGGGCCAGGCTACGTGAAGTGGTGCGGTCGACCCAGCCATTGCCGGCCTGTTGGTTCAGCGTCAGGCGGTAGCTCAGGCGCTCGCTGAGGCTGCCGCCGCTGTCCAGGCCGAGCTGCTGTCGGTCCCACGAGCCGTAACCCAGGCGCAGGTGGTTGCGCACCTCGCCGGCAAAAGGTTTTTTCGGGATCACGTTGATCACTGCGCCGGTGGCGCCTTCGCCATGCAGTACCGAGGCCGGGCCGCGAATCACTTCGATGCGTTCGACCATCCACGGGTCGACCGGGAAGGTCTGGGTGCCGGCACCGGTGTACAGGCGCGCGCCGTCGAACAGGGTCATCACCGAGCTGTGGCCGGCAAAGCCGCGGGCAGACAGGCCAGTACCGCCGTCCCCCGGGGAGCCGACGAAGGTGATGCCCGGCGAGCGGGTCACTGCATCCTGCACCGTGATGTTGTTGCGCTGCTGAATCTGCCGTTCGCTGATGCTGCTGGTGCTGGCCGGTGTTTCCAGGGCGCTGAGGCCAAGGCGCGAGCCGGCCTGGGTCGGCGTGGCCAGGTCGATGGCGCGGCTGTCCTGGGTGTCGGTGATGGCCGTGGAAGGCAGGGCCAGAGGTTGCGGGTCGCGGTCATCAGCCAGCGCCGGCAGGGCGACGGCCAGGCAGGCCGCCAGGGGGTGAAGCTTGAACATACGGGACATGTCGTTCCACTGCTGCAGGAATGAATGGATCCCGGTGGAAAACACGCAAAGGCGAACCATGCAGGCAGGCGCGCGCACGGATTCCGGCCTGCGCCCGCCCACCGCGGGTTGCCAAGTGAAGCTCCAGGCCGGTCTCCGGGCTTGCGAGGGGCATGAAACCTTCACCTTCCCATGCTTGAGCACAGTGGTATCTCGAAGGGTTCGCTCGCTTACCGTTGCGGGGGCAGCACCGGACTTGTCGTGGGCAACACGACGCACCGGTTTCCCGTTTCACCCTGCGCGCGGCGGCGCAGGGCACCTGAAACTGGCGCGCATCTGACCACTGAAATGCTGGGGCGTCAAATGTTGGCGTGCTGTGAATGCTGAGAAAAAACAACAGGTTGTGCGTTCTTGGGGTGCCGATACCCCTTTGGCAAGAACATCAGGCCCCAGCGTGATGAGCTTGCCGGGAAGGCAGGCTTGCCTGAGATGGCTAGCGCCCGCGGCGCCGCGATACCCGTGCCTCGATGTTCTTGCGCCCGATCAGCAGGGGTGGCTTTTCCACCACCGGCTCATCCGCCAGCCACTTGTACATCACCAGGCAGTCCACCAGCCCCAGGCGGGCATGACGGTAGGCCTTGGGCAAACGGCCGACTGTTTCAAAGCCCAGCTTGTGCCATAGCGCCACGGCCACTTCGTTGCTAGCTACCACCGAGTTGAACTGCAATGCCAGAAAGCCTTCCTGGCGCGCCAGCTTTTGCGAGTGTTCGCACATCAAGCGCGCTACGCCCCGGCCGCGCGCCTGTTCGCAGACCATGTAGCCGCAATTGCCCACATGCGCACCAGGCCCGGCAGCATTGGGCTTGAGGTAATACGAACCCAGTAGCTCGCCATCTTCTTCGGCCAGCAGCGTGTGCAAGGGCAGCTCCAGCCACAGCTGGCGCGCCTGTTCGAAGCTCAGGGCCGGGTCGAAAGCGTAGGTTTCACGGGCTTGGACAATGGCCTGGAAGGTGGGCCAGAAACGATCGAAATCGTCCGGCGTCATGGGGCGAATGTGGATCATGCGGGTTCCTGCGCGGGGTGAGCCGCTCAGTCTGGGTGGCGCGGCGCCGTCGCGCAAGGGCGGCGACGCCGTTTGTGCTCAACCGTTGGCCTTGCCCACCGCGTCCATTGCACGGGCGGAGTACACCAGCGCGGCACCGGCGTTCATGGCCACGGCCACGCCGAGGGCCTCGGCAATTTCCTCGCGGCTGGCACCCGCTTTGACGGCCTGCTGCGAATGCACGGCGATACAGCCGTCGCAGCGGGTGGTCACAGCCACGGCCAAGGAAATCAGCTCGCGGGTCTTGGCATCCAGGTGGTTGGTCTTGGCGCCTGCACCGCTGGCGGTCATGTAGCCGGCTACGGTGTCGGGTGAGAGTTGCTTGAGATCGCCGATGCCGGCCATCAACTGCTTACGGTAGGCGTCCCAGTCCATCATGCTCATCGTCTTCACCTTGGGGTGGTTGCGAGTGGAGCTTTCAGGCTAGTCGAAACGTGGCACGTGCGAGGCGGTACTTTGGTGGGTAAACGCAGGCCACTCGTACAGTGGCCTGCGTTGCGCCTTCAGATGTAGATGAACACCAGCACCAACGCCGCGACCACTGCCCATTTTTCCAGGTAGTAGCGCATGCGGTTGCGCTTCTTCAGCGCCTTGCCACGCTCGCGGATCTTGTAGATGCGGGTGAACAGGCGGTTGATGCCACCGGTCTTGTCGCTGGCGTCGTTGGGCGCAGCGGCAGCGGCCATCACGTTGCGGCTGAACCAGCGGTTGAACGCGGTTGCCCAGCGGTACTTGAGCGGGCGTTCGACGTCGCAGAACAGGATGATGCGGTTGTGCTCGGTGGTGTTGGCTGCATAGTGGATGTAGGTTTCGTCGAAGATCACCCCCTCACCATCGCGCCAGGCGTATTTCTCGCCGTCCACGTCGATGTAGCAGCCGTCGTCATTCGGCGTGTCCAGGCCCAGGTGGTAGCGGTACGAACCGGCATACGGGTCACGGTGGCGCACCAGCTTGGCTCCCGGAGGCAGGGTGGCGAACATGGCGGCCTTGACCGTGCCGATGCCTTGCAGCAGCTCGGTCGTGCGTGGGCAAAGGGCCATTGCCGACGGGTGGCTTTCGCCATACCACTTCAGGTAAAAGCGCTTCCAGCCGGTCTTGAAGAACGAGTTGAAACCGACGTCATCGTAATTGTCGGATTTCTTGATTTCGCCTACGTGCAGCAACTGGCGGCCTTCCTCACGGATCTCCTGCCAGTGGTCCTGCAGCGGTTTCAGTTCCGGAAAGGCCTCGACCGGCAGGTAGGGCTTGGCCGGGTGTTTGGAGAACAGGTACAGGAAGCTGTTGATCGGGGCCAGGAAGCTGGAGTGGTCGCCCAGCTGGCGAGTCAGCTTGTGGCGAACCCGACCGCGCAAGTGAACATAGGCGATCGAGAGGGCGAAGATAAGTACGAGTGCAATTTTCATGGACGTTTACTTGTCGAAAAATGGCCATGCGCCATGGCATGAGCCCGCCAGCATAAACAATCATGGGGGCAGTTTGTACTTATTGTTATGAAACTGCGGGGCGACATTGGTGTAATACCTACCGTCTTGCGCAAACGTTTCATGTCAGGGAGTTTGTATGGTTCAGGATATACGTCCCAGCGGTAGCCCGTTCAAGCGGCTGTTCTTCGCCTTGCCGGTCAGCGACGCCCAGCGCCGTGACCTGGCCCAGTGGCGGCGCGGGCTGAACCTGCGCAGCGGCAAGCCGGTGCCGACGGCCAACTTCCACGTCACGCTGCTGTTCCTCGGTGATGTAGATACCGCCCAGGTGCCTGCGATCTGTGCGGCAGTCGATCAACTGGCGCTGCCGGCCAGGGCACCGCGGCTTCTGCTTGACCGCTTGCAGGTGTGGCAGCGGGCCGGCGCGCTGGTGCTGGAGCCACAGCAGACACCGCCAGCCCTGTTGCAACTGGTGTACGGCTTGCAGCAGGCACTGCTGCCGTTGGGGGTGGAGGCGGCCAACCGTGAGTATCGGCCACACTTGACCCTGTCCAGGGATTACCGCGGGCAACCACCCGAGGCCAGCAGCGCGCCGGAGTTCTACCTCAGCGCGCGCCACTTCACGCTTTACGAGTCACGCAAGGGCGCTTACCGGCCCTTGGCGCAGTGGCCGCTGGCAGGCTGACCCGGGGTCAGAGTTGCGGAGTGTATTTCACCGTCAGCATGAAGTTGCGTGGCTCGCCATAGTTGTTGCTGCCATTGAGCTGGTTGAAGCCTGCAACCCAGTACTTCTTGTCGAACAGGTTGTTGGCGTTGACGGCAAGGTTCACTTCGGGGGTTAGCTGGTACGCCAGGCGTGCGCTCCACACGGTATAGCCAGGCACGGTATAGGTACGCTCGTAGCCGAGGGTGTGGCTCTGGGTGGTGAAGCCCAGGCCGGTGCTCCAGCGCTGGCCGTCCAGTGGCAGGGTGTAATCGGCCCATGCACGTAGCATGTGCTTGGGTGTCCACTGGCTGAAGGTGCGGCCTTTCTCGTCAGGGTCATCGAGGAACTTGGTGGTGTTGTAGGTGTAGCCTGCGAACAGCTGCAGGCCACTCAGCACTTCGCCGCTGATTTCGGCTTCAACGCCTTGGCTGCGCACCTTGCCCGCTGCGGTGGAGCAGTACCAGTCATCGCAGGCGAAGCCCGAGGCTACGTCGGTGACGGCGCGATTTTCCTGGTCGTAGCGAAACAGTGCGATCGAGGCGTTGACCCGGCCGTCGAGGAGTTCGCCCTTCAAGCCCGTTTCGTAGTTGCTGCCGATCACCGGTTTGAGCGGCGTATTGCCCACGGCGCGTTCGGTTTGCGGTACAAACACGTCGGTGTAGCTAGCGTACCAGGCCCATTCGCGGGTCAGGTCATAGACAAAGCCGGCATAAGGGGTGACTTGGCCCGTTTCGGTCATACGGCTGGTGGGGTAGCGGGTACCGGAGTCGGTCAGGCTCTCGAAGTCGATCGAATCCCAGCTGTAGTCGAACCAGCTGACACGCGTGCCGAGGATCAAGGTCAGATCCTGGGTAGGCTTGATGCGCCAGGCGCCATACAGGCCCTTCTGGCGGATGTCGTAGCTGGCCCTGTTGGAGCGTGCAGCTTCGCCATCGAATACGCTGTCGCGGCTGGGCTCCGGGCGGTCATGGTCGATATCGAAGATGTTGCCGCCGGCGTCGAAGTTGCGCCAATAGGCGTCATCCGAGGTCAGTTTGGAGTAGTTGCCTCCCACGGTGATTTCGTGGGCCAGGGGACCGGTGTTGAAGTGGCCCACCACGTTCATGTCCAGGCCCAGCTTGGTCGAGTGAAAATCGGTGAGCCAGTCGGCGTAGGTGATGCCGCTGCCGTCAGGCGCAACGCCCTGGCGGGTGCTCTGCACGCGCTGGTGGGTGGATGTGTTGGTTTCATCCATGCGTACGGCTGCGGCCTTGAAGGTCCAGTCATCGTTGAAGCGGTGCTCAAGGTCCAGGTAGTACGTGGTGACGTCGGTTTCTGCGCGGCTCCAGCGGGCGCCGGTGTAAGTCGAACGCGGCAGGTCGACCGGTTTGCCACTGGCGTAGCGTGGGAGGCCGCGCAGCATCGGCCGGGACTGCTGACGGTTGTAGCTTATGCCGCCGCCCACTGTCGTCGCATCGGTCAGGTCGATGTCCAGCGCACCGTACAGCGAATGGTTTTTGCTCCAGACATAGTCGATGAAGCTGTCGCTTTGGTCCTCGTCAGCGACAAGCCGCCCGCGCACACGGCCGTCGATCGTCAGCGGGCCGCCGGCATCCAGCTGCAGGCCATAGTGGTCCCAGGAGCCAGCTTTGCCTGTCAGCGTAACGGCCGGCGCCGTTTGGCCACGCTTGCGCACCAGGTTGATTGCGCCACCTGGGCTGCCGGTGCCTTGCAACAGGCCCGAAGCACCGCGCAGCACTTCCACCCGGTCGAAGAACACCAGGTCCTGGGTTGCCCAGTTGCCCAGCGAATAGTTGTTTCGCGGAATCGGCACACCGTCGTACTGCCAGTCATCAATCTGAAAGCCACGCGAGGTCACGACCACGCCAGGGCCAATGCCCTGCGCGCCGACAATGCCTGTGGTGTGGTTAAGCGCGTCCTGCAAGTCGGTGATGCCCTGGTCATCCAGTTGCTTGCGCGTGATGACGGTGACCGACTGGGGAATCTCCTTGAGGGTGTGCGTGCCTTTGCCCAGGGTCACCGCGCGGGCGGCATACGACCCGGTGCCTTCGCTGGTTGCGTCCACATAGTTGTCGGTGATGCTGGTGCTGCCCAGCTCCATGACGTCGCTGCCCAGGTTGCCGGGCGCCACACTGAAATGGCCCTCGGCGGAAACCCGCAACTGCAAGCCGCTACCGGCCAGCGCAGCTTGCATGGCCTGCTCGGCACTCATCTGGCCGACCACGGCAGGTGCCTGCTTGCCGTGCACCAGTGCTGGCTCCAGCGCGATGATGTGGCCGCTCTGGCTGGCGATGCGGTTGAGCGTGTGAGCCAGGCTGGCCGGTGGCAGGTCGAACACTTGGGTTTGCGCCTGGGCAAGCACGTTGAAGCTGGCCAGGGCAGCGACCAGGGGCAGGGCGCGGGGCAAGGGGTTGTACACGGATTACTCCCGAATGAAGTGGCTGTCAGGAGGTATGTGGGATGAGCAAAGAAAACTTGCCACGATTGCGAATGATTTTGATAAATATTTCTATCTGTCGGAGTTCAGGTCGATCAACATCAGCCACGGGCCATAGCGCTCCACGCTGATTGGAAGGGCCTCGGCCAAGGCCTTGAACGCCTGCTGTGGCTGGTCCAGAGGAAATACGCCCTGCACCCGCAGATCGCGTGCCGCGGGGGCGAGCCGGATGTAGCCGCGCTGGTAGGGGCGCAGCGCGTCGACCACCACATGCAGAGGCTGGTCGAGGACCTCCAGGCGGCCCTCCAGCCATGCAGCACGTTGCTGTTGCTCGCCTGTCAGGCGCTCAATGGTGTTGTTCCGTAGCAGGGCAGCCTGCCCTTGCTGCAGCTCCGCCCACTGTCCATTGGCCAGACTGGCGCGGACGCTGTGCTGCAGTACCACAACACGTGTGGCGTCCTGCTCCTGGCTGACCAGAAACCGCGTCCCCAACGCCTGCACTTGCCCTTGCGCGGTGCGCACGCGCAAGGGGCGCAACGGATCGCGCGCAACCTGGATCAGCAACTCGCCGTGACGCAGCACCAGAAGGCGCTGCCCGGCATCGAACTGCACGTCGACCGCACTGGCACTGTTCAGGCTCAGGCGGCTGCCGTCTGCCAAGGTAAAACTGCGCCGCTCGCCACGGCCCGTGTGCAAATCGGCCAGCCAGCCCTGGGTGGTGTCGCTGCGCCAACCACCCCACAGCGCCGCGCCGAACAGCCCCAGACTGGCCATGGCGCCAAGTACGTCACGCCGTGAGCGAGTAGGCTGCATCAGCAATCGGCGTGCCTCTGCTGCTTGGCCAGGGGCCCGCTGATCCAGGGCGAGCAACGCGGCGAACGGATGGCCAAGGCGTTGCTCCAGGCGGTTCCAGGCCTGTTGGTGAGCGGGGTCTTGCTGCAGCCACAGCCTGACCCGTTGCAGCAGCGCCGGGTCAGGCGTAGCGGCCCTGAGCTCCACCATCCAGTCGATGGCCTGCTCGCTGACCCGGTCCAGAGCAGGCCTGCTCATGGCTGCACCTCGCACAGGTAACATTGGCGCAGCGCCTGTTTCATGTAGCGGCTGACAGAGCGTTCACTGATCTGCAGCTTTGCCGCGATGTCGGCGTAGTGCATGCCGTCGAGCTGGCTGTAGAGGAAGGTGGCTTTGACGACTGCCGGCAAGCCGTCCAGTGCCTGATCGATACTCACCAGGGCCTCGATCAGCAGCAGTTGCTCCTCGGCCGATGGCGCTACGGCCTCAGGCAGCCGTGCCAGGTGTTCCAGGTAGGCCTGCTCGAGCTGGCGACGGCGATGGCGGTCGAAGATCAGCCGACGGGCGATGACGGTGAGGTAGGCGCGAGGCTGCTGAATGCTGTCTGGGTCGACACGTGCGCCGAGCATCTGGCAGAACGTTTCGGCGGCGGTGTCCTCTGCGTCGGCGTGGTTGCGCAGGCGTTTCTGGATGTGCTGGAGCAACCAGCGATGGTGGTCGCTGAAGAAAAAGCCCAGTTTACGGGTCGATGTGCTGTCCAACGCCTGGCTTCCGGTTGTGAGTGTGAATCGTTCTCAATGGTAGCCGGGTCGTCTGATTTCCTGCAATGGGGTGGCTTGCAGAACCGAGGCTGCCGCTACCTGAGTAGCGGCACTGTGCCGGTTCAGGCTGCGGCCTGGCAATCTGCAAACAGTTTTTTGCCCAAAGCGTGTGCGTGGTGCAAGTGGGGAAGTTGGTCAGCCCCTTCGCTGTCATCCAGCAATGTGGAACTGAGTACTTCTGCGCCGCAATAGTCGAAGATGCCGTGCTCGATCTGCACGCGCATCGCCTCGCCATAGCCATGCCGCTCGAAGGTGCCTGTATCGGCACCTGCAATGCCGACCAGGTGAACCTTCATGCCGCGCAATTTCTTGACCGTGGTGCCCCCTTCATAGTCGAACGCCCAGCCGTTGCTGAATACCCGCTCGACCCACCCCTTGAGCAAGGCCGGCAGCGACCACCAGTAGATCGGATAGACCAGCACCAGGGCATCGGCGCGCTCGATGCGTGCCTGCTCGTTGAGTACATCGGCCGGCGGTGCTGCCAGCCGGCGGTGCACGGCATGGTCTGCCAGGCTGAAGCGGGGGTCGAAGCCTTCGCTGGCCAGGTCGGCGATTTCGCTGCTGTGGCCGACGCTGGCCAGGCCGTCGGCAACCTGCCGGGCCAGCGCGTGGGTGAGGGATTGCGGGTCATGGTGACCGACGACGATCAGAGCGTGCATGGTGGCTCTCCATTCAAGGATGCAGGGTAGCCTGAAGCGTTATATACTCCAGGTAAGTTACGATTAGTAAGTTACTTTTGGTAGGTAATCGATGTCAAGCGATGATCAAGCACGTTCCCGCAAGCGCCTGAGCCGCGACGACCGACGCAGGCAGTTGCTGGATATGGCCTGGCAATTGGTGCGGGAGGAGGGTACCGATGCCTTGAGCCTGGGCCGCCTGGCCGAACAGGCGGGGGTGACCAAGCCGGTGGTCTACGACCATTTCGAGACCCGCAACGGGCTGCTGGTGGCGCTGTATCAGGAATACGATGCGCGTCAGTCGCAGATGCTGGCGCGAGCCTTGGCCAGCTGTGAAGCCAGCCTGGCCAGCCGCGCCCGGGTGATCGCCGAGGCCTACGTGGACTGCGTAATGAGCCAGGGCCGGGAGATACCTGGAGTGTCGGCAGCGCTGGCCGGGTCGCCGGAAATGGAGGCGCTGAAGCGGGCGTACGAGCAGCCGTTCCTGGACAAGTGCCGCGAAGCCTTGGCCGGGTTTTCGCCCAGCGGCAATGTAGGGGTTGCCGGCATGCGCCTGCTG
The DNA here is from genome assembly GCF_058795575.1 of Pseudomonas sp. GW823-FHT05G12. NCBI lineage: Bacteria > Pseudomonadati > Pseudomonadota > Gammaproteobacteria > Pseudomonadales > Pseudomonadaceae > Pseudomonas > Pseudomonas sp. GW823-FHT05G12. The sequence goes on along the minus strand of NZ_CM179501.1, from coordinate 3,861,395 downwards.
GTGGGGGCAGCGGATGCACTGTCCCAGGCGGCTGCAGCAGGGGAACTGGAGGCCGGGCAGGCCAAGGCTGAGCTCAAGGCCGCAATTATCGCCATGGTCGAACGGCAAACATGAAGCGCCGACCACTGTGTGTGGGCATGCTTGATAAACTGGCTTCGCTACACAGGCAAGCTCTGATAGGGCTGTTCATCCCCCGGGCTGCGTTCGAACTGGCGCTTGTACTCGCGGCTGAACTGCGAGGTGCTCTGATAGCCCACCCGGTGCGCAGCCTGTGCCACGCCCAGGCCTTCGCCAATCAGCATTTGCTGCGCCTTGAGTAGCCGCAAGCGCTTCAGGTACTGCATCGGCGCCATGTCGGTGCAGCGCTTGAAGTGTTCATGGAAGGTCGAAACGCTCATGTTGGCCCGCGCGGCCAGTGCCTCCACGCTCAGCGGCTCGGCGTAGTGCTCGCGCAGGTGGGCGAGGGCGGCGCCGATGCGGGCGAAGTGCCCCTGTTGCTCCACCAGTGCCCGCAAAACACCGGCCTGCGGGCCGCGCAGCGCGGTATACAGCACCTCGCGTACGCGCGCCGGGCCCAGTACCTTGGCGTCAAGCGGGTCGTGCAGGCAGTGCAGCAGCCGTTCCACACTTTCGCGCATGGGTGCATCCAGTGCCGCCGAGGTCATCGATTGCGGGGTTTGCGCCTGCACTTCAGCGTCCGGTGCCAAGCCCATGCTCTGCACCAACTCGCCCAGCACGCCACGGTCGATGCCCACCGCCACGCCCAGCAATGGCGCGTCAGGGGTGGCGAAGGTTTCGCACATGAACGGCACCGACAACGCCTGCACCAGGTAATGCCCGGCGCCGTACTCCAGGGTGCGAGGCCCCAGGCGCGCCAGTTTGCTGCCCTGGGCCAGGATCATGAGGCTGGGTTCGTAGATCTGTGGGCTGCTGGCCACATAGTGGTCCCAGCTCAGCACCTGCACCTGGGGCAGGAGGGTGGGCACGAAGCCCGGGCGCGTGGTGAGGCTGCGGATCAGTGAGCAGAGCGGCGCATTGGCATCGACGTGACGGGTCAGTTGCATGGTGGACCAGGGGCAGAGAATCAGACAGCTTGATCATCGCAGATTGAGGGCGTGGCGCCAGCCATGGCTTGGCATCTTCGTAGAATCAGGCATGCATGCCGGAGAATCAGCCGTGGGCGAGGCGGCGAACGACGCGCAGAATGCGTCGCCTGAATCGTTTCACTTCACTGCGAGGCCCTGCATGTATACCGCCATCGGTTATGCCGCTCAAACCCCCACCAGCCCCCTGGCTCCCATGACGTTCCAACGCCGCAGCCCGCGCCCGGATGACGTCGCCATCGACATCCTGTACTGCGGCGTGTGCCACTCCGACATCCACCAGGCGCGCAACGAATGGGGCATTGCCGTGTACCCGCTGATGCCGGGCCACGAGATCATCGGCCGGGTCACGGCGGTGGGCGACAAGGTCACCGCGCACAAGGTCGGTGACCTGGTGGGCGTCGGCTGCATGGTCGACTCGTGCCGTACCTGTGAAGCCTGCGCCAAGGACCTGGAGCAATATTGCCTCGAAGGCCCGACCATGACCTACGCCACCCCGGACCGGGTCGACGGCAGCAACACCATGGGGGGGTACTCCAGCAGCATCGTGGTCAGCGAGCACTTCGTGGTGCGCATACCGGCCGGCATGGACCTGCCCAGCGCTGCACCTATTCTGTGTGCCGGCATCACCACCTATTCGCCGCTCAAGCACCACGGCGTTGGCCCAGGCCACAAGATCGGCATCCTCGGCATGGGCGGCCTGGGTCACATGGGCATCAAACTGGCCAAGGCCCTGGGTGCGGAAGTGACCCTGTTCACGCGCTCCCAAGCCAAGGCCGAGGAAGCGCGCCGCCAGGGGGCCGACCATGTGATTGTCTCCACTGATGCCGAGCAGATGCGCGCCGCTGCCGGCCGTTTCGATTTCCTGCTCGACACCATTCCGGTGCAGCACGACCTCAACCCGTACCTGGAAACGCTGAAGTTCGACGGTGTGCACATCCTGGTCGGCCTGATCGAACCGATCGACCCGGCATTGCACGCGGCCAACCTGGTGATGAAGCGCCGGGTGCTGGCGGGGTCGTTGATCGGGGGGATTGCCGAGACTCAGGAAGTGCTGGACTTCTGCGCCGAGCACGACATCCGTTGCGATATCGAGATGCTGGACATCCGCAACATCAACCAGGCCTATGAGCGGATGATTGCCGGTGATGTGAAGTACCGGTTCGTGATCGACATGGCCACGCTACAGGGCTGATTGATCGGTTGCCTGTACGGGCCTTTTCGCGGGCAAGCCCGCTCCTACACAGGAGCGGGCTTGCCCGAGGTCGGGCCGGTACAGGCAGCAACGATGCAGCCGTTTTACCAGGCCATTGGCTTGTCCCAGCCCTTCCAGAACAACCATCGCCGCACCTCGCTGTGCGCCCCGGTACCGATCTGCCACTCGGGCCGCCCGCTATCCAGCGCAATCACCGAAATAACCCCCGCATGGCTCGCCGCCACCAGCGTTTGCCCGTCGGCGCTGATATCCATCGCACTGATGGTCGAGCCCAGGTAATGCTGCCAATGCTCCGTACCCTCTTCGCCAAACGCCCGCAGGTAGCCATAAGCATCCCCTACGATGTACTCGCCATTGCGCGCAACCCCCGCATACACCCTTGCGCCATCCTGCACCAGCGGGGTACGCGGGTCCTGGCTGTAGTAATCGGTATCCAGCCCGTGCAGGTCTGCCACCCTCACGGCCAGCGTGGCACCGCTGTAGAAATGGCAGGCATTGACGATCAACTGGTCCCCCGCGCGGTTGAACAAGGCAAAGTGCGGGTATTCACTGCCCGGGCCGATGTGCGCCAGCGGCTTGAGTCGTTCGTCCAGAACAAGATGTCGGCTGCCTTGCTCACCCACGACGATCAGCCGGCCATCCGCCGACACCGCACCATGCTCCATGCTCAGCCCCAGGCTGATGTCGTCCGGGTCGGTGCCCTCGGCCAGCTCTTCGAGCACGCGTGCCTGCTGTGGCAGCAGGCGAGTCGCACCTTGAGTGGCCAGCACGAAGATACCTTCGGCGCTCACCAGCAGTACTCGCTGGCCATCGGGGAAGGGGATCAGCGCGGTCGGTGTGGGCGGCAGGTCGAACGGCTCGAACGGGTAACCTGGCGGCAACCCCTCCAGCCCCGTGGGCCAGGCCAGGCGTTGCACTTGCGGGCCGCCCCAGCCATCGGTCACACGCACGCCCTCGGCATTGGCCAGGGCGAAGTAGCGCCGCGCGGGGCAGCGGCCAAAGTGTTCGATGCCGATGACCGGGGTTACCCCATGGTGGTCGATACGCACCACCTGGCCCTTGTCGTAAGGCATGCCGATGCGGGCCAGCAGGCTGCCATCTTCCAGCAGCAGGACATGGCTGATGCCTTGGCCGTGGTCTTCGAGCAACGGTATCAAGGGGTGGTGTGCGGGTGGCCAGGCCTTGCGGAATGCCTGGCGCTGCGGTTCGTCGACGCCAGGGCGGTTGGCTGCCTGCAGGGCTGCCAGCCAGGCATCGAGCAGGTGTTCGGTGGCGGGTGCCTGCGGCTCTTCGAGGTTGTCCCAGCCGTGCGCACGGCCCTGCGCGACGTAGTCGTTGACGGCCTGGGCATAGGCGATGACTGCCTGCTGCCACTGCTGCTGGGGGTGTTGCTTGTCCATGAGCGGATCGGGCTCCTTGTTGCACACGCGTTTCACACAAAGCGCGCATGGTACTCCTTCTGCCTGCCTTGCGGTTGTGAGGCCCCAGCTTGGCGCGTACCATGCCGGGCATTCCTATCCATAACAAAAACGTACGTTGGCAGCCCTGCAAGCGGGTGGCTGGCGTGCGACCTGTTGCCTTGTCTGCGGAGAAGCGGTTTCCACCCATGAACGGACCCATACCCACTCACCTGCCGCCCACAACGGGCAGCGGCAGCTGGCTGAGCGTCATCGCCCTGGCCTTGGCGGCCTTCATTTTCAACACCACCGAGTTCGTCCCGGTGGCGCTGCTCAGTGACATTGGCCGCAGCTTCGACATGAGCACTGCCCAGGTCGGCCTGATGCTGACCATCTATGCCTGGATCGTGGCGCTGGCCTCGTTGCCCATGATGTTGCTGACCCGCAACATCGAACGGCGGCGTCTGCTGCTGTTCGTGTTCCTGGTGTTCGTTGTCAGCCACTTGCTGTCCTGGCTTTCGCAAAGCTTCGCCATGCTGCTGGTCAGCCGCATCGGCATTGCCCTGGCGCATGCGGTGTTCTGGTCCATCACCGCTTCGCTGGCGGTGCGTGTGGCGCCGCCGGGCCAGCAGGCCAAGGCGCTGGGCCTGCTGGCCACCGGTACTACCCTGGCCATGGTCCTGGGCATCCCGCTGGGCCGTGTGGTGGGCGAGGCACTGGGCTGGCGCATCACGTTCCTGAGCATTGCCGGGGTAGCGCTAGCCGCCATGCTGTGCCTGATGAAATCGCTGCCGCTGCTGCCCAGCCAGAACTCCGGTTCGTTGCGCAGCCTGCCGGTTCTGTTCAAGCGCCCGGCACTGGTCATTACCTACTTGCTGGTAACGCTGGTCATTACCGCGCAGTTCACGGCCTACAGCTATATCGAGCCGTTCGCCCTGCACGTAGCGCAGATCGGCGGCGACCGCACCACGCTGTTGCTGCTGTTGTTCGGCGGTGCCGGGGTTTTTGGTTCGTTGTTGTTCAGCCGTTACAGCGAACGCTTCCCGCATGGCTTCCTGGTGGGTTCGATCGGGGTACTCGCCGCGTGCCTGTTGCTGATGTTGCCGCTGTCGGGCAACTTCTATGTGTTCGCAGTGCTGAGCATGTTCTGGGGCGTGGCAATTCTCAGCTTCAGCCTGGCGCTGCAGTCCAAGACCCTGAAGCTGGCGTCCGACGCCACCGATGTGGCCATGGCGCTGTTCTCGGGTATCTACAACATCGGCATTGGCGGTGGTGCGCTGCTCGGCAGTATCGTCAGCAGCCAGATGAACGTGGCGGATATCGGCCTAGTGGGCGGCAGCGTGGCAGTGGTCGGGCTGGTACTGGCCGTTGCCAGTACCCGGCGCTTTCGCGAGGCGTTGACACGTTGAGCCGAGGCCGCTCAGGCCCCTTGCCAGTCAAGCAGAGACTCAGGCCAATACTGCAGCCCATGCTGATATCAACAAAACCCCCGCCAATACCTGGTTGAACACCCGCAATCGCCCCGGTGCCTGCAGCCACCGGGCGCTCCCCACCCCCAACACCGCCCAGGCGGCCATGCTCGGCAGAGCGATCAGCAAGAACACCAGCGCCAGCTGCCACACGGGCAACGACGGCGCGGCAAATACCCCGACCACCGCCACGGCCATCAACCACACCTTGGGGTTCACCACCTGCAACGAGGCCGCACTGAGCGCACTGAAGCCTTGTGCCGTGGCCGCGTGGAGCGGGGCGGCGGCACTGCGCAGCATCTTCCACGCCAGGCTGCTCAGCCACAGCACCCCGGCCCAGCTCATCAGCTGTTGCGCCAAGGGGTAGCGCAGCAGCAGTTCGCCCAGCCCCAGCCCGACGAGCAGCACAATGGAGGCAGCCGCGCCACACGCCGCCACGATCGGCGCCAGGCTTGCGCGCAGGCCCCGGCGGGCGCCATGGGCCAGGATCAACAGGTTGGTCGGCCCCGGGCTGATACTGGACACCAGGGCAAACAGAATGAAGGGCAACAGCGACTCAGACATGGTTCATGGGCTCCGTAACATCGAAGCACCATGCTCGCTGCCCGCCGGCACTCAGTCTGGAAGGTTTGAGCAGCGCCTGCGGTAGTCGGCGGGGGTCAACTGGTAGGCGCGGCGGAACCAGCGCCCCAGGTGGCTCTGGTCGGCAAAGCCCAACGCCACGGCCACTTCGGCAGGTGTCTGGCCTTGGGCAAGCAGGCGCCGCGCGCGGGCCAGGCGCAGCTGGATCAGGTAGGCATGGGGTGCAATGCCGAACGCTGCCTTGAACGCACGCGTCAGGCGGAAGCGGTCGATGCCGCAGGCCTGGGCCAGGTCCTCCAGGCCGATGTCGCGTTCCAGGTTGGCATGCAGGAAGTCCCGGGCGCGCTGTGCGGTCAGCGGCAGGCGCGGGTCGGGGTTGATGCGGCGGCGCCAGTGCAGGTGGCGGGTCAGGCAGGCCAGCAGATCGTCCATGGCCGTTTGCCTGACGATGCGCAAGTCCTGGTGATGCACGGCCCTGAAGGCCAGGGCGGTGGCCCGTGCCAGGCGTTCGTCGTGGCACAGGGTGTCGGCGAAGCTGGGCAGGCTGTCGCCCGGCGCGTGCTCGTACAGCGCGCGCAGCTGTTGGTCGAGCCAGGCGGGCTCCAGGTACAGCGTCGAATAGGTGAAGCCTTCTTCGGTGGGCGCCAGGCCATCGTGGATGTCGCCAGGCTCAAGTAAAAATACCTGCCCCGGCGTGCTGCGGTGGCGCACCCGGCGGCAGTTGAACTGCTGCACGCCCTGCTCGGTCACGCCGACCAGGAAGCTGTCGTGCCAGTGGGGGTCATAGGCATGGCCGACAAAATGCGCACGGACCGACTCGATGCCGGTGTCGGCGTCTTGTTTGAAGTCGATCCAGTTGCTCATGGACGTGTACCGTGGGGTAAATGGCTACCTTAGCGCAACGCCCCCGGCTCAGTCTGGAACGATTGTGCAGCCGTTGGTCAGTGCCCGGGCGCGCAGGGCCTCGAAGCGTTCGCGTAGCCACAGGTGCAATTGCGTCACGGCAGGCGTGAGCTGCTTGCGATGAGGGCAGACCAAGGCCAGCGGGGTAGGCTCGCCGATCAATTCGGGCAGGACGATTTCCAGTTCACCTGCCGCGATATTGGCGCTGACATCCAGCCACGACTTGTAGACGATACCTTCCCCCTGGATGGCCAGGCGGCGGATGACGTCGGCATCGTCACTGACCAGCGGCCCACGCACCTGCACGGTGCGGTTACCCAGCTGCCACTTGTCGTACACCCGGCTGTGCTGCATGTACAGCAGACAGGCATGCTGCTGCAGCGCGTCGGGGGTAAGCGGGCGGCCGTGGCGGGCCAGGTAGTCGGGCGAGGCCACCAGCACGCGGCGGTTCCATTCGGCCAGTGGCAGGGCGATGTAGTTGGCATCCTGGTTGAGGCCATAGCGGATGGCCACATCCACAGGGTCGCGGTTGAGGTCGGCCATCTGGTCGGACAGGAAGAAGCGCAGTTGCAATGCCGGGTGGTCGCGGCGGAAAGCGCTGAGCCAGGGCAGCAGCATGTTGCGGCCCATGTCGGAAGGGGCCGACACCTGCAGGGTGCCGCGCAGGCTATTGGGGTTGCCATGCAGATCTTCATGGCCCTGGCGCAGGCTTTCCAGCACATTCAGCGCGGTTGGCAGGTAGCGCTCGCCCTCGGCGGTCAGGCGCAGGCTGCGGGTGGTGCGGGCGAACAGGCGTACATCCAGGTCGCGTTCCAGGCGTTTGATCGCGGCCGCCACCTGGCCTGGCAGCAGGCCTGCTTCATGGGCAGCGGCAGTGAAGCTACCCAGCACGCTGCTGCGGGCAAACAGTTCGAGGTCGGTGATGCGCAGCATTTTCATTCCAGGGATGAAAGTGTTGTTACATTGTGCCGCTTTTTCTTTTTTGCTGGAAAGATAAGATGCCCGGCAAACCCATTGTTCACTCCGGAGTTGTCGCATGGATACCGTATCGCTGGCCAAGCGCCGTTACACCACCAAAGCTTACGATGCCTCACGCCGCATTCCCCAGGCCACTGTCGATGCCCTGCTCGAACAACTGCGCCACAGCCCGTCGTCGGTCAATTCCCAGCCTTGGCATTTCATCGTCGCCGACACGGCCGAAGGCAAGGCCCGCCTGGCCAAGAGCACTGCTGAGGGTTATGCCTACAACACGCAGAAGCTTCTCGATGCCTCGCACGTGATCGTGTTCTGCACCCGTACCGAGATGACTGAAGAACACCTGAACGCCGTGCTCGATCAAGAGGCCGCCGATGGCCGTTTCCGTGATGAGCAAGCGCGCGCCGGGCAAAACCAGAGCCGCCGCCACTACGTCAACCTGCACCGCTTCGACCAGAAGGATGTGCAGCACTGGATGGAAAAGCAGACCTACCTGGCGCTGGGTACTGCCTTGCTGGGTGCGGCGGCGCATGGGCTGGATGCCACGCCGATCGAGGGCTTCGACAGCAAGGTCCTCGATGCCGAACTGGGCTTGCGTGAGCGTGGGTTCACCAGCGTGGTGATCCTGAGCCTGGGTTACCGCAGCGAGGCGGATTTCAACGCCGGGCTGAACAAGTCGCGGTTGCCGGCATCGCAAGTGTTCACCTTCCTCTGAAGTTTTTGGGGCCGCTTTGCGGCCCTGGCAACGCTGGCGGTCAATCTGGCAAAGCCCTGGCTTCGACCGCCCGACCCGGCAAACTGGCAATGACCCGGCATATACCGCATACTTGTCGGCAAATGCCGAAAAGGAGCATGCCATGCTTGCCGAAGTGCTTCGCGACAACGGTTATCACGAGTACCGGGCGCGCCTGCAGGCGCTGCTGGACATTCCCGAGCTTGCCAGCGACTTCGAAATTCACACCCGCATCACCGATGGTTTTGCCGCCACCTGGTTGGTGAAGCTGACCGAGCGCGGTGTGCTCACCCCGGTGGAGCGCGACCAGATCATTCCGCTGCGCACCCTCAAATCCCGTATCGAGCGCGACCAACCGCTGACCGTGGATGAGAGCGATCGGCTGTTCCGCTCGGCCCACATCACCGCCATGGCCGAGGCCGTGTTCGGTGAAGCGGGCAAGGCCAAACGCTGGCTTTCCAAGCCCAAGGAACGTTTCTCGGGGCTGACGCCGATGCAGATGCTCACCACCCAGCAAGGCACCACTCAGGTCGAAGAAATGCTGCTGCAGATTGCCGAGGGCTATGGCCTGTGATTTTGTGGCGAATCAGCGCCTATGCAGACTTGAGCGGTACGGGGGGCTTGCGTGTAAGTGGCCGCTGGCACCAGGCGGGTCGGCCGGTGGTGTATGCCGCCACCAGTCCTCCCGGGGCGATGCTGGAAGTGTTGGTGCACCTGGAGATCGACCCCGAGGATTTCCCTACCACCATGCGCTTGCTGCGCATCGAACTGCCTGACACGGTTTCCCAGGCGCAGTTGCCCGCTTTGCAGCCCGGCTGGTCTGCCCAGCCTGAGTTGACCCGTACGCTGGGCAATCGCTTTCTGGATGACTGTTCGGCATTGCTGCTGCCGGTGCCAAGCGCGATCATGCCCAGCACCACCAATTACCTGTTCAACCCACGGCACCCGCAGGCGCAGAGCGCGAAAATCCAGGTTGAGGATTTCACGCCGGACAGCCGCCTGTTCTAGTGTGGTGTTTCTGAAACACCACACTAGGGCGTGGTCACCACAGTGCGGCCGATGCTGACGCCAGCACCCGGCCAAACACGTCGAGTGCCTTGTCCACGTCCGCCTCGGTGCTGAAACGGCCGATGCTCAAACGCACACTGTTGCGTGCCTGACGCTCATCCAGCCCCAGTGCCAGCAGCACGTGCGAGGCAGCGTTGCTCGCCGAGTTGCAGGCCGAGGTGGTCGACAAGGCCAGCTCGCCGGCCAGCGCCGCGCTGTTGAAGCCCTTGCTGTCGATGCACAGGTTCAAGGTATGGGGAATGCGTTGCTTGGCGCAGCCGTTCAGGGTAATGCCGGGCATGGCCAGCAGGCCTGTGCGCAGGCGTCTTGCCATTTGCTCGAGGCGCTGGTGTTCGCTGTCGCCAGGTTGGCCGGCCAAGGCAAAGGCACTGCCCATGCCCGCTATCTGATGGGTCGCCAGGGTGCCGGAACGCAGGCCCTGCTCATGGCCGCCGCCGTGCATCTGCGCACGCATCAGCACGCGGGCGCGCGGCCCGACATACAGCGCGCCGATGCCTTTTGGCCCGTAGACCTTGTGCGCCGAAAAAGACATCAGGTCCACGGCCATCGTATGCAGGTCGATAGCCAGCTTGCCCACGGCCTGCGCGGCATCCACGTGCAGCAGGGCACCGTGGGCACGCACCTGCTCGCCGATCGCGGCAAAGTCGGTGACCGTGCCCAGTTCGTTGTTGACCGCCATCAGCGATACCAGGCGGGTGTCAGCGCGCAACGCTGCCTGCACGCTTGCAGGCTGGATCAGGCCATCGGCATCCGCTGCCAGGCGAGTAACGGCCCAGCCCTGGCGCTCCAGTTCGGCCACGGTGTCGAGCACGGCCTTGTGTTCCAGCTGGCTGGTGATCAGGTGTCCGGGCTGGCCGATGCCTTGGGCAATACCCTTGAGCGCCAGGTTGTTGGACTCGGTCGCTCCCGAGGTCCATACCAGCTGCTCGGCGTGCGCGCCGACGCACTCGGCGACTTGCTGGCGCGCCTGCTCCACGGCGTGACGTGCAGCCTGGCCGAAGGCGTGGCCGCTGGAAGCCGGGTTGCCGAAGTTGGCCTGGTTACCCAGGCAGGCGAGCATGGTTTCGATAACCCGGTCGTCGACGGGGGTAGTGGCGGCGTAATCGAAGTAGAGTGGGGCGCTAGGCATTGAGGGCGGGTCCGTGTCAGTGGCCGTGAAATCGGCGATCATTGACGTAAGCGTACCTGCCTACAGCGGTATTTTTTTCGTTTCCCTCAGGTCGATTCGCGATTATTTTAGAAAAAAATTCTCTATAGAAGATTTTTCATGGAATTTTCTACTTTGCCTGGTGAGGGGCCATCAATGGCAGCTCACCGGCACCTTCAGGCGTGCTCCAGAGCCTTTTCTTCCTCTGCCACCACGCGCTCGCACAATTCGGTGATCTGTTCGCGCATCCAGCGGTTGGCTGGGTCCTGGTCGGTGCTTTCATGCCAGTACAGGTGCGTTTCCAGTGCAGGGACCTCCACCGGCAGCGCCTGATAACGCAATTGATGGCGACGGGCGAAGCGCTCGGGAACCGTCATCGCCATGTCGGTCTGCTGCAACACCTGTGACGCCATCAGGTAGTGTTGCGAACGCAGGGCGACCTTGCGTTGAACACCCATCTTGCCCAGTGCCAGGTCGACGTAACCCAGGCCGTTGCGGCGGCTGGAGATATGGATGTGGGTCATGCCCAGGTAGCTGTCGAGGGTCAGCTTGCTGTCGGCCAGCGGGTGACCCTGGCGCAGGGCGCAGACATAGCGGTCCTGCATCAGTTTGATGTGGCGCACCTGCGGGTCGGTGTTCAGTGGCGCGTCGATGGCAAAGTCCAGGCGGCCGGCCGCGAGTTCCTTGGTGGTCTCGCGGCGCTTGCACAGGAAACTCTCGATCATTACCGCCGGCGCCAGGCGGCGCAGGCGCTGGAACAGCGGCGGCAAGATGACCGCCTCGGTCAGGTCGGTCATGCTGATGCGGAAGGTCTTGTTGGCCTGCTGCGGGTTGAACGTGCGGCTTTCCTGCACCGATGTCCGCAACAGCGCCAGCGCGTTGCGCACAGGGCCGATGATGTTCTGCGCCATGGGTGTGGGCACCATGCCTTGCGCGGTACGCACGAACAGCGGGTCATTGAAGGTTTCGCGCAGGCGCGACAGGGCATTGGACACTGCCGGCTGGGTAATGCCGACGATCTGCCCGGCGCGGGTCAGGTTGGCTTCGGTGTAGATCGCATCGAACACGATGAACAGGTTGAGGTCGACCTTGCTAAGGTTCATGGGCGCCGCTCTTTGTTGGAATTATCGGCCGATCATATATCGGTTATGAATGTTTATACACGCGGAAAATAGACTAGGTGGATGGAGCAATGCTGCTCTAGGCTCTGGCCCACGTACTCCGAACTGTGAAGGTAGCCCAGATGGATTTCGCCTATTCGCCCAAGGTCCAGGCACTGCGCGAGCGTGTCACTGCGTTCATGGACGCTTATGTCTACCCCGCCGAAGCCGTGTTCGAGCGCCAGGTCGCCGAGGGTGACCGCTGGCAGCCCACTGCAATCATGGAGGAGCTTAAAGCCAAGGCCCGCGCCGAAGGGTTGTGGAACCTGTTCTTGCCCGAGTCGGAATACGGCGCTGGCCTGAGCAACCTGGAGTACGCCCCGCTGGCAGAGATCATGGGCCGCTCGTTGCTCGGGCCGGAGCCGTTCAACTGCTCCGCGCCGGACACCGGCAACATGGAAGTGCTGGTGCGCTATGGCAGCGAGGCGCAGGAACGCCAGTGGCTGGAGCCGCTGCTGCGCGGCGAGATCCGCTCAGCGTTTGCCATGACCGAACCGGACGTGGCCTCCTCGGACGCCACCAACATGGCTGCTACCGCCATACGGGACGGTGACGAGTGGGTGATCAACGGCCGCAAGTGGTGGACGTCCGGCGCCTGCGACCCGCGCTGCAAGGTCATGATCTTCATGGGCCTGTCTGACCCTGAAGGGCCACGCCACCAGCAGCATTCCATGGTGCTGGTGCCTACCGACACGCCGGGCGTGAAGATCGTTCGCCCGCTGCCGGTGTTCGGATATGACGATGCGCCCCATGGTCATGCCGAAGTCCTTTTCGAGAATGTGCGGGTGCCGTACGAAAACGTGATCCTTGGCGAAGGCCGCGGCTTCGAAATTGCCCAGGGCCGCCTGGGTCCAGGGCGTATCCACCACTGCATGCGCTCGATCGGCATGGCCGAGCGCGCACTGGAGCTGATGTGCAAGCGCTCGGTGGAGCGTACTGCTTTCGGTCGGCCACTGGCACGCCTGGGCGGCAACGTCGACAAGATCGCCGACTCGCGCATGGAAATCGACATGGCCCGGCTGCTGACGCTCAAAGCGGCCTACATGATGGACACTGTCGGCAACAAGGTGGCTCGTAGCGAGATCGCCCAGATCAAGGTGGTGGCGCCGAACGTGGCCTTGAAAGTGATCGACCGGGCTATCCAGATACATGGTGGGGCAGGGGTAAGCGGCGATTTCCCGCTGGCCTACATGTATGCCATGCAGCGCACCCTTCGTCTGGCTGACGGGCCGGATGAAGTGCACCGGGCCGCGATTGGCAAGTACGAAATTGGCAAGTATGTGCCGGTGGAGATGTTGCGTAGCGGGCGGTGAACGCGTCAGCCTGCGCCGGCCCATTCGCGATCAAACCCGCGCCTGCAGTGATTGCGCAAAGTCCTGCAACTTGTAGGACGTATCTGAATTTTGGCTGAGGCCACTTGAATCTCCCTTGCTGGTGATAGGTTTCCAACCTGAATCAAGTACAGGGAGTTCATATATGCGCGTCAATCTAGAGGGGAAAGGTCAGGCGGTAGATGGCGATGTCACCACAACGGGTGCTGTCTGTATTGCGACGGGGGCCGGCTATCTAGACGAAGGCCGAATGGTGCTCCGTGAAGGCGACCACACCACGCCATGCCCTCTTTGTGGGCAGGCGGGAACTGTCGCCGAAGGTGTGGATCACTTTATTTCAGATGGCCAGCGGGTGGCTATGGATGGTGCGTTGGTTGTCTGTGGCTGTTCGCCGGGCACCAACCGGGTAGTCGCGCCCTTGTATGAGGCTCCGCCCTCCATGCACTCCATTGCAGGGCGTGCCAATACCCACGCTGCCGAGCTGTCACCCACCTTCAACCCCGAGCGCTTCTCCCAACCGGTAATAGGTGCACTGCCTGGTTCGCTGGAGCCTGGCTTCTACGTGGTTCCACGACGCATGTCGTTTCCCCAGATACTGCTTCAACTGGCCGGTCACGATTCCACGTTGCCGGTCTCACGGTTACAGCGGCTCAATCCCACGTATGCGCAAGGGTTCAAAGCTGGGGAAATCTTCGTTATCGGTGATCCTGACAATGGAAATGCCTGCACGCGCGAAGAGGGAGAGCTTATGGCGGCTGCGCAGCATGCGCGGCGTGCGCTGGAGGCACTCGACTACGTCGAAGCGGATTTCATGATGCAGCACCAGGCCGAAATCGCCGGCTTGCTCAGCAACGCCAGTCTGTCCATGGGCGTGGGCAAGGACATGCTGGATCAAGGCTTGAAACAAGTAAGCGATACCTTGACCAGCATCGAGCAATTGCACCAGCGTGAGTTCATGCACCATGGCCATTTGAATAGTCCGGGTTTCTTCGCCGAGCGCAGGCGGTTGTTGCAGCAACTGGATGGCCAGTTGAAAGCGGCGTTGCTTAATAAGCAACTGAATCTGGGGAGCTATGAGCGGCTGAAGAAGAGCTTGAATATCTCTACCAAGAGCCTGGTGCACCATTGGTCGAAAGCGGGCGGACCGGGGCAGATTCCGGGGTATGCGACACATCTTGAGAAGGTGGCGCGGTTAAGTAAGTACCTGCAATACGGAGGGTATGCAGCGATTGGGCTGGGCGGGACCTCGTCTTATCTGAAAGTAAAAGAAGTCTGTCGGGCCGGGGAGACTCGTGCTTGTCGAAAGGTTCGGTTTACTGAAGCGGGAAATTTTGTAGGGGGTCTAACGGGAGGGTTGGTAGGTGCCTCTGGTGGAGGTGCTGCAGCAGCTGCGTTATGCGGTATTTTTGCGGTGGGTACCGGTGGGTTTGGTGCAGTGTGCGGGATTGCGATCGTTGGCGCAGCCTCTTCTGCAGGCGCTATTGGTATTGGCGCCCTCGGAGAGCGGACCGGTGAACTCCTTCATGAGGTGACTGATGATTGACTTTGACAATTGGTCCCCATTGTTGCAGATAGGATTCCTGATTGCGCCTTTCGTCCTAGGCCTTGCGGGGATCGCTATCAATGTGAAAATTGCTTTGTCGAGTGATTTTGATGTCGCCCTTTCAGCGATCACGAGCAACCCCTATCTTGAGCAGATGAAACCCGTATGGGGCGGACGAAACCTAAGGCATCGATGCCTACTGATGAGTACAGTAAGCGCTTTGGTCACATTCCCAAGGTTACATTCACGCCTCGGATGGTTGAACGAAGCGGAGCTTGACAATTTTCCCCCAAAGTTGAGGCGAGATATGGGAGCAGCCCTTTGGTTGATCTTGATTGCCTCACTTTGGGGAGCGGTTGGTTACTTCATCATCAAGCAATGATTGCAACTCAGACCCGTAACTGTGGGTCATTCTTTTTTTGTCCCGTTGTTTTCTTATCGTTAGCTGCTTTTTCTATCGTCTTGTCGTCTTTATTCAACGTCTGCCCCCGCGTCTTGATCAACGAAATCACCACCCCACCCAGCAACAACCCGAATGTCACGCCCAACGACAGCAGCGCCGGCACCTTGCCCACCATGCCGTGGTAGAAAATCTTGCAGCCAATGAAGATCAACACCAGCGCCAGTGCGTACTTGAGGTAAACGAACCGGTGCATCAGCGCCGCCAGCGCGAAATACAGCGAGCGTAAGCCGAGGATGGCGAAGATGTTGGAGGTGTAGACGATGAACGGGTCCTGGGTGATAGCGAAGATCGCCGGCACGCTGTCGACGGCAAATACCAGGTCGGCCAGTTCGATCAGTACCAGCGCCAGAAACAGCGGGGTGGCATAACGCAGCGCCTTGCTGTGCCCGGCCGGGGTGTGGCGTACGAAGAAGTGCGAGCCATGGATCTGGTCGGTAACCCGCATGTGCCGCCGCACGAACTTGAGGATCGGGTTGTTGGCCAGGTCTGGGCGGCTGTCTTCCTTCGACAGTGCCATTTTCACCCCGGTAAACAGCAGGAAGGCACCGAAGATGTACAGGACCCAGGCAAAGTTCTGTACCAGCGCCGCGCCCACGCCGATCATGATGGCCCGCAGGAACACCACGCCCAGGATGCCCCAGAACAGTACGCGGTGCTGGTAGCGGCGGGGGATGGCGAAGTAGCTGAAGATCATCGCCATGACGAACACGTTGTCCATCGACAACGATTGCTCGACCAAAAAACCGGTGTAGAACTCCAGTGCCGACTGCGCGCCCAACTGGTACCAGACCCCCGCGCCGAACAGTACACCGACACTGAAATAGCCTGAATACAACAGCAGGCTCTCGCGCATTTCAATTTCCCGGTCGTGGCGGTGCAGCACGCCCAGGTCGAGCACCAGCAAACCGATGACGATGGCCATGAACACCAGCCACAACCAGGCGCTGGTACCGAGGACAGGTGTTGTGAGGAATGCTTGCAGAGCTGTCATGAGCCCCTCCTTGAATGTCGACGTTGCAAGGCAACAGTGATCCGACATGGCGGCTTGGCAGCCGTCAGAGGGGCCCGGTATCACATGGGCTTGAGCCTAGACCCGTTTGCCCGTGATGCCGAATGGGGAGCTGTTACATTTCTTTGCCAGTGCAGAGCTCAGGTCCGCAATCCTTTGCTCAGCCCTTTCCCTTCTATTAAGTAGCCCCGGTTATAGCCAAAACCAATCGAAAGCATGAGCTTTGCCAATGAGCCTTCAGCGGGATGATTAGTTAGGATTCTATCCATCAACTGATTCCAACCCCATGAAGGAGCGTCTCTCATGCCAATCATCAACAGCCAGGTCAAACCCTTCAACGCCACCGCCTACCACAAAGGCGAGTTCGTTCAGGTCAGCGAAGCCGATCTGAAAGGCAAGTGGTCTGTCGTGTTCTTCTACCCGGCCGACTTCACCTTCGTTTGCCCGACCGAGCTGGGTGACCTTGCTGACAACTACGCCGAGTTCCAGAAGCTGGGCGTGGAAATCTACGGTGTTTCCACTGATACCCACTTCACTCACAAAGCCTGGCACGACACTTCGGACACCATCGGCAAGATCGAATACCCGCTGATCGGTGACCCGACTCACGTCATTTCGCGCAACTTCGACGTGCTGATCGAAGAAGCTGGCCTGGCCGACCGCGGTACCTTCGTGATCAACCCGGAAGGCCAGATCAAGATTGTCGAGCTGAACGACGGTGGCGTAGGCCGTGATGCTGCTGAACTGCTGCGTAAGGTCAAGGCTGCCCAGTACGTTGCCGCTCACCCAGGCGAAGTGTGCCCGGCCAAGTGGAAAGAAGGCGAAGCCACTCTGGCGCCGTCGCTGGACCTCGTAGGCAAGATCTAAGGTCATGCCCATAACGCGGGCGGTAAGCAGCCGCCAAAGCTGAAATACCTACCGCCCCGTCAAGCGCCCGGGCGACCTCGCCTGGGCGTTTTTGTATCCGAGTTTTGAAAAAGGAATCGCCCGTATGTTGGACGCCACGCTTAAATCGCAACTGAAAACCTACCTGGAGCGGGTCACCCAGCCGATCGAGATCGTTGCTTCCCTCGACGACGGCGCGAAGTCCCGCGAATTGCACGACCTGCTGGTGGAGATTGCCGGCCTGTCGAACCTCATTACCTTCAGCGCGGACGGTACCGATGCCCGTCGCCCTTCGTTCTCGCTGAACCGCCCGGGTGCCGATATCAGCCTGCGCTTCGCCGGCATCCCCATGGGTCACGAGTTCACCTCGCTGGTGCTGGCACTGTTGCAGGTCGGTGGCCACCCGTCCAAGGCCAGTGCCGAAGTGATTGAGCAGATCCAGGCCCTGGAAGGTGAATTCAACTTCGAAACCTACTTCTCGCTGTCGTGCCAGAACTGCCCGGACGTGGTCCAGGCTCTGAACCTGATGGCGGTACTCAACCCCAACGTGCGCCATGTTGCCATCGACGGTGCGCTGTTCCAGGACGAAGTGGAATCGCGCAAGATCATGGCGGTACCGAGTATCTACCTCAACGGTGAAGTGTTTGGTCAGGGCCGTATGGGCCTGGAAGAAATCCTTGGCAAGATCGACACAAACGCCGGCGCCCGCCAGGCCGAGAAGATCAACGCCAAGGATGCCTTTGACGTGCTGGTTGTCGGCGGTGGCCCCGCTGGCGCCGCGGCTGCCATCTACGCTGCCCGCAAGGGCATCCGCACCGGTGTTGCCGCCGAGCGCTTCGGCGGCCAGGTGCTGGACACACTGGCCATCGAGAACTTCATCTCGGTGCAGGAAACCGAAGGGCCGAAGCTGGCCACGGCGCTGGAAGAGCACGTCAAACAGTACGACGTCGACATCATGAACCTGCAGCGCGGTGAAGCGCTGATTCCGGCCGCCGAGGGCGGTCTACACGAAGTGCGCCTGGCGGGGGGCGCTTCGCTGAAGGCCAAGACCGTGATCCTGGCCACCGGCGCCCGCTGGCGCGAAATGAACGTGCCGGGTGAGCAGGAGTACCGCGGCCGCGGCGTGGCCTACTGCCCGCACTGTGACGGCCCGCTGTTCAAGGGCAAACGTGTGGCAGTGATTGGCGGCGGCAACTCGGGTGTGGAAGCGGCTATCGACCTGGCTGGTATCGTCGCCCAGGTGACGCTGATCGAGTTCGACAGCCAGTTGCGTGCCGATGCGGTGTTGCAACGCAAGCTGCGCAGCCTGCCGAACGTCAACGTGATCACCAGCGCGCTGACCACCGAGGTGCTGGGCAATGGCGAGAAGGTGACTGGCCTGCGCTACAAGGACCGCACCACGGATGAAGAGCACGAAGTGGCACTGGAAGGCATCTTCGTGCAGATTGGCCTGCTGCCCAACACTGACTGGCTGAAGGGCACCGTCGAGCTGTCGCCGCGTGGCGAAATCATTGTCGACGCCAAGGGCCAGACCAGCATCCCGGGTGTGTTTGCCGCAGGTGACGTGACTACCGTGCCGTACAAGCAGATCGTCATTGCGGTGGGTGAGGGGGCCAAGGCGTCGCTCGCGGCCTTTGACCACCTGATTCGGACTTTGGCACCGGCGTAAGCCTGTACGGCCCTTTCGCGGTTGAGTCCGCTCTCACAGGACTGCGCAGTTGTTGAAACTGTGAAGATCCCCGTAGGAGCGGGTTTACCCGCGAAGAGGCCGGACCTGCTGGCCAGTCTCCACCCGTCGTTCACCGTTGTCGCCGCTACCGTATTCGCGGGTAAACCCGCTCCTACCACACTGATCGGTGGTGGCCACACATCAGGGGTTGGCCACAGGCCGTCGTGTAGGAGCGGATTCACCCGCGAAGAGGCCGGCCCTGCTGGCCAATCTCCACCCGCCGTTCACCGTTGCCGCCGCCACCGTATTCGCGGGTAAACCCGCTCCTACGCAGATTGGTGGTGGACATACCTCGGGGGTTGGACACAGGCCGTCGTGTAGGAGCGGGTTCACCCGCGAAGAGGCCGGCCCTGCTGGCCAATCTCCAACCGCCGTTCACCGTTGCCGCCGCTACCGTATTCGCGGGTAAACCCGCTCCTACGCAGATTGGTGGTGGACACACCTCGGGGGTTGGACACAGGCCGTCGCGTAGGAGCGGGTTCACCCGCGAAGAGGCCGGCCCTGCTGGCCAGTCTCCACCCGTCGTTCACTGTTGCCGCTACCGTATTCGCGGGTAAACCCGCTCCTACGCAGATTGGTGGTGGACACACCTCGGGGGTTGGACACAGGCCGTCGCGTAGGAGCGGGTTTACCCGCGAAGAGGCCGGCCCTGCTGGCCAGTCTCCACCCGTCGTTCACCGTTGCCGCCGCTACCGTATTCGCGGGTAAACCCGCTCCTACGCAGATTGGTGGTGGACACACCTCGGGGGTTGGACGCAGGCCGTCGCGTAGGAGCGGGTTCACCCGCGAAGAGGCCGGCCCTGCTGGCCAGTCTCCACCCGTCGTTCACCGTTGCCGCCGCTACCGTATTCGCGGGTAAACCCGCTCCTACGCAGATTGGTGGTGGACACACATCGGGAGTTGGACACAGGCCGTCGCGTAGGAGCGGGTTCACCCGCGAAGAGGCCGTCCCTGCTGGCCAGTCTCCACCCGTCGTTCACCGTTGCCGTCGCTACCGTATTCGCGGGTAAACCCGCTCCTACGCAGATTGGTGGTGGACACACCTCGGGGGTTGGACGCAGGCCGTCGTGTAGGAGCGGCTTTAGCCGCGAAAGGGCCGGTACAAGCAAAGCATCAACCCGAGGGTGTCTATGCTTACACGTAAACCCCTCAGGAATCACCCGCATGACCCTGATCAGCCGCGAACCCTGGTGGCTAGTCCCCCCAAAGCCCGGGCAGCAAGAGCAGGACCTGCACTGGGGCTACCTGGAAATCTACGCCGACGGTCGCGCTGTGTTTGTCGACCAGCGCCCCACTGACCGGGAACTGGCCGAGCGCAAGAGCTGCCGCAATTTCCCCGACCCCGAGCCGTGACGGCTCAGCCTTCCAGCTCAGCCAGGCGCGCTTCCAGCGCCGCAATGCGGGCTTCGAGGGCTTCGATGCGGTCTTCTGACACACTGCCGCCAGTGGTGCGCGCGCCGCCTTCCTGCTGCCGTGCAGCGAGAATCGCCTCGATTTCCGCCGGGTCGCCCAAGGCATGGGTGTAGCGGTCTTCACGCTGGCCGGCCTGGCGTGGCAGGTGCAAGGCCAGGTCCCGCGAGATCAGGCGCTCCAGCTGATGCTGGATCTGCTCGGTGTCGTCAAAGTCGTGCAGGCGGTTGCTACGAGTCAGCAGTTCGTTGAGGGTTTGCGGGCCCCGCAGGAACATCAGGCCCATCAGCACCAACTGCGCGGGCACCAGCTCCAGTGCCTTGTCTACCCGATGTTCCCAGCGGTCGGCACGGCTGCCCATCTGCAGGCGGGTCATGCCCTGACCTTCGAGGGCGCGCAATGCCTGGCCGACCTGGCCTTGGGTGAGGTTCATCACCGGCTCGCGGCTGGTCTTCTGGTTGCAGGCCAGGACCAGGGCATTGAGGGTCAGCGGGTAGCTTTCCGGGCTGGTGGCCTGCTTTTCGATCAGCGAGCCGAGAACGCGGATCTCGATGCTGTTGAAGCGGCCTTCACCTGCGGTTTCGTGTTCTGACATGGCCCTGTCTCGTGGCTGGGGAAAGGCCACTAGGGTAGGTAATGCCATCGCGTAAGGCAATTGGGGCCGCAAAGCGGCCCCGGCCCTCTTAGCCGTTGCGCTGCTCTTGAGCCTGGCATGCCGCGGCAGTGAACAGCACATCGGTCGAAGAATTCAGCGCCGTTTCGGCCGAGTCCTGCAGCACGCCGATGATGAAGCCCACCGCAACCACCTGCATGGCAATTTCGCTTGGGATGCCAAACAGGCTGCACGCCAGCGGAATCAGCAGCAGCGAACCCCCGGCCACGCCCGAGGCGCCGCAGGCGCACACTGCTGCCACCACGCTGAGAAGCACGGCAGTCGGCAGGTCCACCTGGATACCCAGGGTATGCACTGCGGCCAGGGTCAGCACGGTAATGGTGATCGCCGCACCGGCCATGTTGATGGTCGCGCCCAGTGGGATCGACACCGAGTAGGTGTCTTCATGCAGGCCAAGGCGTTCCGACAACGCCAGGTTCACCGGGATGTTTGCGGCCGAGCTGCGGGTGAAGAACGCGGTAATACCGCTTTCACGCAGGCACAGCAGCGTCAGCGGGTAGGGGTTGCGGCGGATCTTCCAGAACACGATCAGTGGGTTCATCACCAACGCCACGAACAGCATGCAGCCGATCAGTACCGCCAACAGGTGCAGGTAGCCGAGCAGCGCGTCCAGGCCCGACTGGGCCAGGGTGGAACTGACCAGGCCAAAGATGCCCAGCGGGGCGAAGCGGATGACCACGCGCACGATCAGGGTTACACCCGTGGACAGGTCTTCGACCACGGTACGGGTGGTTTCGCCGGCGTGGCGCAGGGCCACACCCAAGCCGATGGCCCACGTCAGCACGCCGATGAAGTTGGCATTGAGCAGGGCATTGACCGGGTTGTCTACCGCACTCAGCAGCAGGTTCTGCAGCACCTCGGTGATGCCGCCTGGCGCGCTCAGCGTGGCTTCGCTGGTGCTTAGTGCCAGGTGCGACGGGAACAGCATGCTGGCAACCACGGCCACCACTGCTGCGGCAAAGGTGCCCAGCAGGTACAGCCAGAGGATCGGGCGAATGTGGGTTTCCTGGCCGTGACGATGGTTGGCGACCGAAGCCATGACCAGGATGAACACCAGCACGGGCGCAACCGCCTTCAGGGCGCTGACAAACACCTTGCCAAGAAAGGCCAGGTCGCGGGCGATGGCAGGTGCCAGCAGGGCGAGGGCGATGCCGGCGAGCAGGCCAATGACGATCTGAGTCACCAGGCTGGTGCGGTTGAGGATGCGGAGGAAAGGGGTCATGTGCAGCGGTATCTCGGAATCTGGAAAGGGCGGACTTTACCATAGAGCACCTATGGCGCATGTCGGGCCGTGTTCTTTGTCAATCAGGCTTTTGCGGCTACCAGTGAAACAACTCCCGCCGGGCCCCCTCGGTAATCGCCACGATCCCTGGGTGCTTGACCTTGCGCTCCACCGAAATGGCATAGAACGATTCGTGCACGGCCTCGGTCTGCCCGATCAGTTGCACGCCATACTGACGGCACACCTCCTCGGCGATTACGCTGGGCGCTACGAAAATGCCGCTGCCCGACTGTCCGAACGCTTGCATCAAGGCACTGTCATCGAACTCCCCCACGATCCGTGGCTGCACCTGCTGCTCGCCCAGCCACCGCAGCAAGCGGCTGCTTACCACGGTCTCCTGGCCGGGAACCAGCAGCGGAGCATCCTGCAGGCAAGCTGGAAAAGGACCTTCAAGCCGTTGTGCCAGCGCCGGGGTGGCGAAGAAGCTCAGCCCGCACTCGCCCAGCTTTTGGCTGTAGCACTTGATGTCCAGGTGGTTAGGCATGGGGCTGTCGGAAATCACCAGGTCCAGGCGCTGAATAGCCAGGTCTGCCAGTAACCGCTCAAGTTTGTCTTCGCGGCAGTTGATGCGCAGCACCTCCTCCAGGTCCATGGTCGGTGCCAGCAGGCGGTAGACAATGGATTTGGGCACCACGTCAGCCACCCCCACACGAAACAGGATCTGCTCCTGAGGGCCGGCGCGCAGCATGGCTTCAAGCTCGCTGCCGATCTGAAACATCTGTTCTGCATACACCAGGGCCTGGCGGCCGGTTTCTGTCAGTTCCAGCTGCCGGCCGGCGCGCTGGAACAGCTCCAGGCCGTAGGTTTGCTCGAACAGGGTGATCTGCCCGCTAATGGTTTGTGGGGTGAGGTTCAGCTGTTGGCTGGCGCGGGTGATGCTGCCCGTCTTGGCCACGGCCCAGAAGTAATGCAACTGGCGATAGTTAAGCACCGTCGGTCGTTCCGATTCGTAAAAACCGAAGTATATGCCATGAAAATACGAATTTTCCTGAACTATTGCCGTCTCTAGAATGCACGGCTATCAGGCGCCATGCGCCGCCGGGTTATTTCAAGCGAGGACACCATGCTGCAACTCAAATCCATAGGCACCCCGTTGGTGCTGGCTTTGGCCCTGTTCACCCTGGCAGGCTGCGACCAGGCCGAGAAATCCGCCCAGCAGATGCTCGACCAGGCCGCGCAGTCGGCCAAGCAGGCCATCGACGACACCAACAAGGCTGCCCAGCAGGCGCTGAGCGAAGCCATCGGCGGCGAAGGGCAGAAGCCCAAGGATGCCGAGAAGAAAGAAGAAACCCAGGAAATCTGACCCCAACCGCTGCTGCAGGATTTGAACAATGGAATATTTGCTGGAACTCGCCGCTAGCCCAACCGCCTGGGTTGCCCTGGCTACGCTGGTGGCCATGGAAGTTGTACTGGGCATCGACAACCTGATCTTCATCTCGATCCTGACCAACAAACTGCCGGTGGAGTACCGCTCCAAGGCGCGGCGTATCGGTATCAGCATGGCCTTGGTCATGCGGCTGGCCTTGCTCAGCACCGTGGCCTGGATCGTCCAGTTGACCGACCCGGTGTTCGAAGTGTTCGGCAACGCCTTCTCGTGGAAGGATGTGATTCTGATTGCCGGTGGTTTGTTCTTGCTGTGGAAGGCGACCAAGGAAATTCACGAAAACGTCGACCCGCATGGCGCCAAGGAGGAAGCCAAAGTCTCCTCCACGGTGACCCTGGGCTTTGCTGCGGCGATCTTCCAGATCCTGCTGCTGGACATCGTCTTCTCGGTCGACAGCATCATCACCGCCGTGGGCATGACCGAGCACCTGCCCATCATGATTATCGCCGTTATCACGGCTGTGATCGTGATGATGGTGGCCGCCGACCCGCTGGCCAACTTCATCAACGACAACCCGACCGTGGTCATGCTTGCGCTGGGCTTCCTCATCATGATCGGCATGACGCTGATCGCCGAAGGCTTTGGCGCCCATGTACCCAAGGGCTATGTGTATGCGGCCATGGCGTTCTCGACGGCTATCGAGGTCCTCAACATCCTGGCCCGCCGAGCGCGTCTGAAGCGTGAGGCGGCTGAAGGTTGATGTAAAAAAGGGGCGCTTCGCGTCCCTTTCGCGGACAAGCCCGCTTCCACAGGTACCTCGCGTGGCACTGACATTGCGAATACCTGTGCAGCGGGCTTGTCAGTCAGTGGGCTTCGGGAAATCCTGAGGTTAGCTCACCCCGGCATGCCGCCGCGCCCGCCTTACTGGCTGTGGCTTGGCGGGTGCCTGCGGTGGCAGGTGGTGTACATGACGCCGCACGATACGCAGTACACCCCACAGCATGGCGGCTGCGACGCTCAGCCACATGCCTACCAGCATGAGAATTGCCATGGTCAGGCTCATCTGTGCCTCCATCTTTGCGGCAAGCGCTTGATTGGGCCGCGTTTACCTTCCAGACACTGCTTTAGTCTAGCCCTTCGTCTGTGACGTTCCATCGAACAATGGTCTATCTCTAGGGCCGATTCGCTCCAAGGCGCTGTCGGACTATACCCGCGCCGCTGTCGGACCTATGATCGGTGGCCAGAGCCGGGCGCTGCCTGCCTGGCGTTGGAACAAGCGAGTGTCCATGGAGCAACATTCCTTCAAGGCTGCCCCCCGGCGGCTACTGGCTGCCTGCCTGCTGGCTGCCACCCTGGCCGGCTGCGCCAGCGCACCGCCCGGCAACCTCAAGGGCCTGCCGCAGCGAGTCGAGATCAGCAGCGTGCCGTTCTACCGTGGCAACGCCAACCACAGCGGGGCCATGGCGCTGGCGGCAGTGCTGTCGCAGCAGGGGGCGCCTATTACGCCGGGCTTGCTGGATAAGCCGCTCAACCTGCCTCAGGGCGCCGAAACGCTGGATACCGCTATTCCCCGTGTGGCGCGGGACTACGGTAGGGTGGTGTACCCGCTGGACAAGCAACTGGACGCGCTGCTGACCCAGGTGGCAGCGGGCAACCCGGTGCTGCTGCGTTACGAGGACGGTTCGGCCTGGTGGAGCGAGCCGCGCTATGCGGTGTTGATGGGCTATGACCGTTACAAGCAGCGGGTGCTGCTGCGCTCGGGCATGCACCGGCGGCAGGTGATGGCATTCGATGAATTTGCATCGGCATGGGAGAAGCAGGGGAGTTGGGCGGTGCTGGTGCAGCCACCTCGGCAACTGCCGGCCCAGGTTGATCGCCAGCGGTGGTTGCATGCTGCGGATGAATTGGCCAAGGCCGGGCAAGAGATTGCGGCGAAGCAGGCGGTCAATAGCCTGAACGAATAGCGTTGCCTGTGCCGGCTTCTTCGCCGGCAAGCCCGCGCCCACAGGATTTGTGCTTATTGCACAGTCCGTGTGGGCGCAGGTTTGCCGGCGAAGAGGCCAGGCCTGCCTGAATCAGAAGCCCAGGCGATCGCGCAGGCTGTAGTACCAGGCACCGATGGCGCTGAAGGGTACGCGCAGCATCTGGCCACCCGGGAACGGGTAGTGCGGCAGGCCGGCAAAGGCGTCGAAACGCTCTGCCTGGCCGCGCAGGGCCTCGGCCAGCACCTTGCCCGCCAGGTGGGTATAGGTCACGCCGTGGCCCGAGCAACCCTGCGAGTAGTAGATGTTGTCGCCAATCCGGCCAACCTGTGGCAGGCGCGACAAGGTCAGCAGGAAGTTACCGGTCCAGGCGTAGTCGATCTTCACGTTCTTCAGCTGCGGGAAGGCCTTGAGCATTTTCGGGCGGATGATCGCCTCGATGTTGGCCGGGTCACGCGCGCCGTACACCACGCCGCCACCGAAAATCAGGCGCTTGTCGCTGGTCAGGCGGTAGTAGTCGAGCAGGTAGTTGCAGTCCTCGACGCAGTAGTCCTGCGGCAGCAGAGTGCGTGCCAGTTCTTCGCCCAGTGGCTCGGTGGTGATCACCTGTGTGCCGCATGGCATGGACTTGGCGGCCAGCTCGGGTACCAGGTTGCCCAGGTAGGCGTTGCCGGCAACGATGATGAACTTGGCGCGGACCTTGCCCTGCGGGGTATGCACGACCGGGTTGGCACCGCGTTCGATGCGCACGGCCGGGGTTTGCTCATAGATGATGCCACCCAGCGACTCGACCGCGGCAGCTTCACCCAAGGCCAGGTTCAGCGGGTGGATGTGGCCGCCGCTCATGTCGAGCATGCCGCCGATGTAGCTGTCGCAGGCAACCACTTCGCGGATGCGCTTCTGGTCCATCAGCTCCAGCTGATTATGGCCAAAGCGTTCCCACAGGCGCTTTTGCGATTCCAGGTGGCCCATCTGCTTGCTGGTAAGGGCGGCGAATACGCCACCATCTTTCAGGTCGCACTGAATGTTGTACTTGGCCACGCGTTCACGAATGATGCGCCCGCCCTCGAAGGCCATGTGGCCCAGCAGTTGCGCCTGCTTGGGGCCGACGGTGCGTTCGATGACATCAATGTCGCGGCTGTAGCTGTTGACGATCTGGCCGCCGTTGCGGCCCGATGCGCCGAAGCCGACCTTGGCCGCTTCGACGATGCTCACCTTGAAGCCGTTCTCCAGAAGGAACAGGGCGCTGGACAGGCCGGTGTAGCCGGCACCGATGATGCACACATCGGTTTCCACCTCACCCTGCAGCGCCGGACGTGGCGGCACCGGGTTGGCCGAGGCGGCGTAGTAGGACTGGGGGTAGGGGGTGTTAGCCATGCTGCAGGAACCTCGTGTTTTATATTTTTAACGAATGTACCGATGCTATCAATAATAATAAACACCCGCTAGTCGTCTGGTGAAAATCCTTTACGGGTCCCCCCTTAGCCAGCCTCTCTATAAAGAGTTTAAGATTCAGTAGGTTAGCGCGAAAAAAAGTGTTGACAGGGTTTTTGTAATGCGTAGAATGCGCACCACACGACAGGCACATAGCTCAGTTGGTTAGAGCACCACCTTGACATGGTGGGGGTCGTTGGTTCGAGTCCAATTGTGCCTACCAAATCGAAAAAGGGGTGATCCGAAAGGGTCACCCCTTTTTTCATTGTCCATTGCGCGTGTGCCGGAAAACCGCGGTCTGGACGCGAAGCGCCTGCATTCGAAAGTTTTTGATTTTTCTCAAAAAAAAGCTTTACAGGTACGCATCGGGCCACTAATATGCGCACCACACGACAGGCACATAGCTCAGTTGGTTAGAGCACCACCTTGACATGGTGGGGGTCGTTGGTTCGAGTCCAATTGTGCCTACCAAATCGAAAAAGGGCGATCAGAAATGATCGCCCTTTTTGCATTTGCGCCCGAAGCAGCGTGTAACGTTTGGTCGCGGTTCGGGCATACCCCGGCGTGCTAGAATCCGCCCCTTCGAATCTGGAGGTACACGCGTGCGCAAACTGGCTGTGGTAATGGCAGTGCTCGCCCTGGCGGGCTGTGAGAACGAGGTCGAAGGCGTGCACAAGCAGGTGGCCGAACACCTGCACAACCCCAAGACCGCCAAGTTCGGCAACGTGCGGATCGACACCCAGGGCACCATCTGCGGTCAGGTCCGCGGCAAGGACGATGCCGGGCAGTACGAAGCCTACCGCAGCTACGTGGCGATCAAGCGCGATGGCCAATACGACATCATCGTCGACGATACCGGCAACAACCTGCGTATCCGTGAGCTCTGCGGTGGAGCCGACCTGCAGCGCCGTGCCGAGGCGCTGGCAGACCAGCCGGCGCCACAGGGTTGGGACGTGGAAGTGGTGCAGGGCGCCAACATGGGCGCGCTCAGTGACATGACGGCGCGCCTGATCGAAAAGGGTATCCCGTCTTCGGTGGAGTACCGTGACGGCAAGCCGGTGGTGCTGCTGGGGCCGTTCCCCACCCGCGAAGAAGCGCAGGCGCGCAGGGATGAAGTGATGGCCAAGCTAGGTACCGATTCGGTGGTCATCCAGCACGGCGCAGCACGCTAAGCCAGTAAAAGTGGCGCCGCAGTCAAGGCTTGTGTCAGGCGCTGTTCACACAAGTTTGGCTATGCTTGGGGTGGTAGCTGCCAAACGGGGAGGGCCTCATGTCTACACTGGAGCGGGCCATTGCCGTGGCCGCCAGGGCGCATGAAGGGCAATACGATAAGGGTGGGGCGGCTTATATCCTCCACCCGTTGCGCGTGATGATGCGGGTTTCCACACCTGAACAGCGGATTGTGGCGGTGCTTCACGATGTGATCGAGGACACCTCGCTGACCCTGTCCGACCTGGCGCGTGAGGGCTTCGCGCTGAAAATCCTGGCTGCGTTGCTGGCGCTTAGCCGCCGCGAGGGCGAGCCTTACCAGGATTTCGTGATGCGCCTGGGCGACGACCCGCTGGCGCGCACCGTCAAGCTGGCCGATCTGGCCGACAACAGTGATCTCTCGCGCATCCCCTGTCCGGGCCCCGCCGACCTGGCGCGGCTGGCCCGTTACCGGGAAGCCAGCGCCTACTTACAAACGCTGGCCTGAGGATCAACCGCACGCCTTGAGGTTGACCGGCCCCACGAACGCGTTTCCCCGCCCCATCACGCAGGCGACCTGTTGGTTGCGTTGCCGCTCCCAGGCTTGCGGCGGGTAGGTCTTGTTCCAGGCCTCGAAAAGCTGGCGGTCCTGTTTGGACAGGCGCAGGTTGTACTGCTTGCTCATGTAGAAGTAGGTGCGGGCGATCATGCCGCGGATCGACGGGCGCGGCATCACCTTCCTCGCCTTGAAGTCGACCTGGGTCAGGCAGCGGCCATACTGGCCGCGTTGTTCTGGTAGCCAGCCGAAACTGAAGTTGCTGCGGTCGCCGTTGACCTCACCGATGCTTGGCACCAGGTTGTGCAGGTCGGCTTCGGCGCGTTGGTACACTTCGTCATGCTGCGAGCACTGCTTGCGCCCGCCACTCTGCCAGCATTGGCGCTGATGGCCGATCTGCCAGGCGGGTACGATGTGCTCCCACTCGATGCGTGACGCGCGCTGGGCATTCTTGCGCGGGGCATAGCCGCAGGAGGCCAGGTCGACCTTGTTGCCCTTGTATTTACAGCCGCAATAGAACTCGGTCGATTGTGGCGCGTAGAGCTTCCAGGCGACCTTCTTGGCCTCCTGGAAGGTACGCGGAGCGTCGGCTTGAACAAACGGAGCGGTCAGTAACAGGCAGGCTGCTGCGAAAAGCGAAACTCTCATGCGCAGTCAATCTTCCTTCGGTACCGTCCAGAAAATCTGCACACCGCCATCGTCGCGATGGGCGAGGGTGACGTTGTCGTTTTCTGCGATCTCCTGAAGCAGGGTCTCCCAGTCATCCGGGCTTTCCTGTTCCAGGCGGAAGATCAGCGCCGCACGGCTGCGCTGGGCGGTGGGGCTGTTGATGATCTTCTGGATGCGTACACCCAGCTGTTCATAGCTGCTCGGAGTGGCGGAGGCGGTGCTGGACACAGGAGTTTCCTTGTTTTGCTGTATGTGCATACAGTATTTCACTGTAATTAAATTCGCAACAGCTTGTCAGGGGAAATCCAGCGTTGGTCTGTAAGCCATGACACTGTTCTGAAATGTAAACGATGTTCGGGTTAGAGGCAGTGCAAAGCAAAACCTGAAGTGAGACAGGCGGCGACTGAGGCTGCCTGCCTTCTTTATAGCTTCAGCAGGCTGTTGCGCTGGTAACTTTCTTCGCGGCCGTACGGATGTGGGTGCCGTACAGCGTCAGGCCTGTGAAGGCCAGGCCGCCCACCAGGTTGCCCAGTACGGTGGGGATTTCGTTCCACACCAGGTAGTCCATGAGCGAGAAGTCGCCGCCCATGATCATTGCGGATGGGAACAGGAACATGTTCACGACCGAGTGCTCGAAACCCATGAAGAAAAACAGCATGATCGGCATCCACATGGCGATCACCTTGCCGCTCACAGAGGTGGAGATCATCGCGCCGACCACGCCCATCGACACCATCCAGTTGCACAGCACGCCACGCAGGAAGATCGTCAACCAGCCTGCCAGCCCGTATTGCTCGTAACCCAGGGTGCGGGCCTCACCGATGCTGGCAATTTTCTCTCCCACGGCACCGGGGGAAGCATGGAAACCATAGGTAAAGACGAAGGCCATCATGCAGGCGACCGTAAGGGCGCCGGCGAAGTTGCCGACGAACACCAGGCCCCAGTTGCGCAGAATTCCCCTAACGGTGACCCCGGGGCGTTTGTCCAGTAATGCCAGCGGGGTGAGCATGAAGACCCCGGTGAGCAGGTCGAAGCCCATAAGGTAGAGCATTGAAAAACCAACCGGAAACAGTACTGCGCCTATCAGGGCTGAGCCTGTCTGCACTGCGATGGTCACTGCGAATACGGCCGCCAGGGCCAGAATTGCCCCGGCCATATAGCTGCGGATCAGCGTGTCGCGAGTGGACATGTGGACCTTTGATGCGCCGGCATCGAGCATCTTGGTGACAAAATCGGTGGGTAGCAGATAAGACATGGCGGTTCCCTCAACTGCGGGTAATAGGCGGCACCCCCGGAGGGATGCCGAGGGTTGGATGGGTTTACCAGGAACGGTATGGCAAGAACTTGCCATTGAGAGTCAACAAAACCCGGTCGCCTTTGGGATCTTCGATTCGCTCGACATGCATGGAAAAGTCGATGGCACTCATGATGCCGTCGCCAAATTTTTCCTGGATAACGTCTTTCAGGGTTGGGCCATAGACGCCCACGACTTCGTACAGTCGATAGATCAGCGGGTCTTGAGGGATGGACTTGTCCCAACCCTTGACCGGGAAAGCGGTTAAGGTAGCGGCGACTTGATCATCCAGCTCCAATACCTCGCAAAGATGCGTTGCCACTTCCAGCGGCGCGCTGTTCATGCCGTAGCAAACCGATGCAAGCCATACCGGGGCCTTGCCCACTGCGTTGGCAAGATCATCCCAGCTCAGGCCCTTGCGTGCTTTCGCGGCCATGATCAGGTGATGCATTTCAAGTTTGTCCATTATTTCTGCTCCCGCAGTTTTGTTTAAGGTGAGAACACCCATAGCGAGAGATGTGCCAACTTCCAACATTTTGTAACTACCTGATTTTATTGGTTTATTTTTTGGTTTCTGGCGGGGTGTATTTACGAAATTTCGTAAATTACGAACTGTCGTAATATTGTTCACGAAATTTCGTGAAAATCGGTTCGAGGATATCCATCAGTGACAGACACCGTCGCCCTCGGAGTCGCGGCCGACTCCGCCGTTGCCATGCTGTTAATCCACCCGGTAGCTGATCGAGTACTGCAAGCCAACAACGCCGCGCTTGATTTACTTGGCTGCGCCGCAAATGAGCTGCCCGGTCATGCCTTTAGCCATTTTCTGCGAGGGGGAATCGCACTGTGGGTGAGCTTTACGGATGAGGTGCTGACTCAAGGCGAAGCGTGGTCGGACGACCTGCTGCTGGTGGATCTGCAACTGCGGCAAATAGCGGTGGAGGTTTCGGCTAGCGCGGTTGAGGGCGGGAAAATTGTGCTGGCGGTGCAGCGCCGCGACCTTCTGGAGCAGCGCCGTAACCGTGCTGAGGCGCGCCGGCAACACCGTTTGGGCCACGTGGGGTGGGAACGAATCAGCCAGGTGTTCGAGCGCATCCAGCAGCAAAACCGGCTGATTCTTGGTGCAGTTGGCGAGGGCATCTATGGGCTCGATACCCGGGGCCAGACCACGTTCATCAACCCCGCCGCCGAGCGTATTTTGGGGTGGAGTGCCGTCGACATGATTGGCCAGGATGCCCACCATTTGTTCCACCACAGCCATAGCGACGGACGTGCGTTCGAGGTCAATCAGTGCCCCATCCATGCTTCGTTCAGCGATGGACAAGTTCATCGCGTGGACCACGAGGTGTTCTGGCACAAGAGCGGCGAACCAATCGCCGTCGAGTACACCAGCACTCCAATCTTCGAGATGGGAAGGCTGGTAGGGGCGGTGGTGTTGTTTCGGGACATCCGCGAACGACAACGCACTGAAGCGCGCCTGCGCGATGCGCTAAGTGAAGTAGAGCAGTTGAAGACTCGGCTGGAAATGGAAAACCAATACCTGCAGGAGGAAATCAACGCCCACGGCAATCACCACGAGATCGTCGGCGAAAGCCCTGCGGTCAAGCATCTGTTACAGCAGATCGACCTGGTCGCAGCTACCGACGCCAACGTGTTGGTCACCGGCGAGTCAGGCACGGGTAAAGAGCTTGTTGCTCGCGCTATTCATGCCAGCAGCCCCCGGCGCGACCGCCCTCTGATTCGGGTCAATTGCGCCGCGGTGCCCCGTGAATTGTTCGAGAGCGAGTTCTTCGGCCACCTCAAAGGGGCCTTCACCGGAGCGGTCAGCAACCGAGTGGGTCGCTTTGAGTTGGCAGACGGCGGTACCTTGTTTCTCGATGAGGTGGGAGAGATTCCGCTGGAGCTACAAAGCAAGTTGCTCCGCGTTCTACAGGACCGCCAGTTTGAGCCTGTAGGCGACAATCGCACCAGGGCCGTTGATGTGCGAGTTATCGCCGCAACGAACCGTGACCTACGCGATATGGTCGCCCGAGGTGCGTTCCGAGAAGATTTGTACTTCCGCTTGAATGTGTTCCCTATACGCTCGGTGCCCTTGCGGGAGCGACTTGAGGACATTCCTTTGCTCGCCAGCCATTTTCTTGAAAGGGCTAGCCTGGCGTTCAACAAACCGGGCATTCGCATGTCGCTGACCCAAGTCGCGGTGCTTCAGCAGTACGCTTGGCCGGGCAACATTCGCGAGCTTCAAAATGTGATTGAGCGACAGACCATTGTCTCCCGAGATGGTCGCGTGAGCTTTCATGAGGTTCTGGCGCCAAGCGCCCCGTCCAGTGGCCCTGTATCTTCAACTTCACAATGCCCGCCCGAGCCGACTGCCGACAAAGACTGGGAGCGGCAGATGAAGCTGAATGCGATCTCTGTGCTCAAACGAACAGCAGGGAAAGTCTCCGGCGAGGGTGGTGCTGCGCAATTGCTGGGGTTGAAGCCCACAACCCTGGCGTCTCGACTCAAAAAGTGGGGCGTTGATCCGAGAGATTACAAATAGAGCTACTCGCGCAACCCTGAGAAGAAACCCACTGATGCGAGCCCCAGTTGAGTGGCGGCGGGGCGGGGTTGATCTGGAAAAGGAAGAATGGCCGGTGATGTGGGGCACCGGCCATGGGTGGTTGATCAGTACTCCCAGAAGATGCGCTGCAGCTCTTTGCTGTCCTGGGTCTTGGTCATTGCCACCATCGCCAGGATCCGCGCTTTTTGCGGGTTCAGGTCGTGAGCCACGACCCAGTCGTTCTTGTCATCCGGCTGTTCGGCGTTACGCAGTACGAAACCACCCTGGTTGACATGCGACGAGCGGATGATCTGCACGCCGTTCTTGCGCAGTTCTTGCAGCGCCGGGACTACCCGCGACGATACCGAACCGTTGCCGGTACCGGCATGGATCAGCGCCTTGGCGCCGTTCTGTGCCAGCGCCTTGTAGGCGGTGTCGGTGACGTTGCCATAGCCATAGGCAATGTCCACCTGCGGCAGGCTGCTGATCTGCTTGATATCGAACTCGGAATTGACCGTATGGCGCTTGGCCGGCAGGCGGAACCAGTACGATTTGCCTTCCACCACCATGCCCATCGGGCCCCAGGCGCTCTTGAAGGCTTCGGTCTTGATGTTGACCGCTTTGCTCACATCGCGGCCGGACTGGATCTCGTCGTTCATGGTCACCAGCACGCCCTTGCCACGCGACTGTTTGTCGCTGGCTACGGCCACGGCGTTGTACAGGTTGAGCATGCCGTCGGCGGACATGGCGGTACCCGGACGCATCGAGCCGACCACCACGATTGGCTTGTCGGTCTTCTCTACCAGGTTGAGGAAGTAGGCGGTTTCTTCGAGGGTGTCGGTGCCGTGGGTGATGACGATGCCGTCGACGTCCTTGCTTTCAGCCAGCTCGGCGACGCGCTTGCCCAGCTTCAGCAGGTCGTCATTACTGATGCTCTCGGAGGCGATCTGCATCACTTGCTCGCCACGTACATTGGCGATGTCGGCCAGTTCCGGCACGCCGGCGATGAGCTTGTCGACGCCCAGCTTGGCAGCCTGGTAAGTGGCGCTGTTGGCAGCGCTGGCACCGGCGCCGGCAATGGTGCCGCCGGTGGCGAGGATGACCACGTTGGCCAGCTTCTGTTGGGTTTCGGCTTCTTTGGCCGAGGCGCTGGATGGCAGGATCAGCAGCAGGGCGAGTGCGCTTGGGGCGAAGGTTTTCAGTGCGGCATTCATCGTTATTGTTCTCGCTTCCTAGTGAGTTAGTTATTGAGTCGCGCAGGGCTATAGGCATTTTTCGTACCAAGGCGCCACGCGTTGCCTGGGTTGGAGCGGCCTTGCGTTGCAATGGGCTGTGTAGCAGCCCCGACAATGTGTGGTGTTGCACCGAGCCGCGCCTGCCAAGGCGGCATTGCATTCGTAATTCCGAACAGATAAAGGAAAAGGTGTTCGGTTTTTCGGAAAAGGCTGCATAATCGGCCCCAGCAGCACTTTGGCCTCCGAAAGCCAAACGGATTTGACAAACAACGGTCCTGTTACCATAGTTGGTCAACGCAAACGTTTGCGATCCGACAAAAAACACAAGATTCGGAGTCATCGTTCATGAAGCTGCCGTTCCCCGGTCGTCTGCTGGCCCTCGCTGTCATTTCCTCGCTTAGCCTCGCCTTGCCATTGTCTGCCGCCCACGCTGAAGACAAGCCCAAGGTCGCCCTAGTCATGAAGTCGCTGGCCAACGAGTTCTTCCGCACCATGGAAGACGGCGCCAAGGACTACCAGAAAACCCACGCCGACGAGTTCGAGCTGATCGCCAACGGCATCAAGAACGAGACCGACACTGGCGAGCAGATCCGCATCGTCGAGCAGATGGTCAATGCCGGCGCCAAGGCGCTGGTGATTGCCCCGGCTGACTCGAAAGCACTTGTGTCGGCGGTGAAGAAGGCCATGGACCAGGGCGTGGTGGTGATCAACATCGACAACCGTCTGGACCCTGATCTGCTCAAGAGCAAAGGCATCAGCGTTCCCTTCGTCGGCCCCGACAACCGCAAGGGCGCGCGCCTGGTTGGCGATTACCTGGCCAGCCAGAAGCTCAAGGCCGGCGACCAGGTGGGCATTATCGAAGGCGTGCCGACCACCACCAATGCCCAGCAGCGTACCGCCGGCTTCAAGGACGCCATGGACGCCGCGCAGATGAACATCGTCTCGGTACAAAGCGGCAATTGGGAGATCGACAAAGGCAATGCCGTCGCCGCCTCCATGCTCAACGAATACCCCGACCTGAAGGCCTTGCTGGCCGGAAACGACAGCATGGCACTGGGCGCTGTGTCCGCCGTGCGTGCCGCTGGCAAGGCCGGCCAGGTGCAAGTGGTGGGCTATGACAACATCAATGCCATCAAGCCAATGCTTGAAGACGGTCGCGTGCTTGCCACCCTCGACCAGGCCGCCAGCCAGCAGGCGGTGTATGGCATTCAGGCGGCGCTGAAAATGGTCAAGGGCGAAAAGCCTGATGTGGATGCCGACAACGTCATTCAGACCCCGGTCGAACTCATCACCAAGAAGCCCTGATGCTGCCAGGAGAATCGGCCATGCCTGCATCGGCCAATGAAGTGGTGCTTGCCGCCAGCGGCCTGGGCAAGACCTACGCCCAGCCCGTGCTCGGCGAGGTCAGCCTGAGCCTGCGCGCCGGTGAAGTGCTGGCCCTGACCGGCGAGAACGGCGCGGGCAAGAGTACGTTGTCCAAGCTCATCAGCGGCCTGGAGGTGCCCACCACCGGGCACATGACCTACCGTGGCCAGGCCTACGCGCCCGGCAGCCGCAGCGAGGCCGAACGCCTTGGTGTGCGCATGGTCATGCAGGAGCTGAACCTGCTGCCGACGCTGACCGTGGCGGAAAACCTGTTTCTCGACAACCTGCCCAGCCGTTTCGGCTGGATCAGCCACAAGCGCCTGCGCCAGCTGGCAACGGCCGCCATGGCTCGGGTCGGGCTCGACGCCATCGACCCGGACACCCCTGTCGGCGAGCTGGGCATCGGCCATCAGCAAATGGTCGAGATTGCCCGCAACCTGATCGGTGACTGCCATGTGCTGATCCTGGATGAACCCACTGCCATGCTCACTGCGCGCGAGGTGGCGTTGCTGTTCACCCAGATCGAGCGCCTGCGCGCGCGCGGCGTGGCCATCGTCTATATCTCGCATCGCCTGGAAGAGTTGCAGCGGGTGGCCCAACGCATCGTTGTGCTGCGCGATGGCAAGCTGGTGTGCGACGAGCCGATCCAGCGCTACAGCAGCGCCGAGCTGGTCAACCTGATGGTCGGCCGCGAGCTGGGCGAGCATATCGACCTGGGCCGACGGCAGATGGGTGCACCGCTGCTCAAGGTCGACAAGTTGTGCCGCGGCGACAAGGTGCGCGAGGTGTCGTTCGAAGTCAGGGCAGGGGAGATTTTTGGCATTTCCGGCCTGATCGGCGCCGGCCGTACCGAGCTGTTGCGCCTGATCTACGGTGCCGATCGCGCCGACAGCGGCGGTATCGCGCTCGGCCAACCGCCGCAGGCGGTAAACATCGACTCGCCCAAGGCTGCAGTGCGGGCCGGTATCGCGCTGATAACCGAAGACCGCAAAGGCGAGGGCCTGCTGTTGACGCAGTCGATCAGCGCCAACATTGCATTGGGCAACCTGGGCGCGGTATCGCGGGCCGGCGTGCTCGATGGCGAAGCGGAAAAAGCCTTGGCCGAACGCCAGATCCAGGCCATGCGCATTCGCAGTGCCGGCGCGCAGCAGGTGGTGGGTGAGCTGTCTGGCGGTAACCAGCAAAAAGTGGTGATCGGCCGCTGGCTGGAGCGCGATTGCCAGGTGCTGCTGTTCGACGAACCCACGCGTGGCATCGATGTGGGCGCCAAGTTCGACATTTATGGCCTGCTGGCCGAGCTGGCGCGCCAAGGCAAGGCCTTGGTGGTGGTGTCCAGTGACCTGCGAGAACTGATGCTGATATGCGACCGCATCGCCGTGCTGTCCGCCGGCCGCCTGATCGACACTTTCGCGCGTGATCATTGGAGCCAGGACCAGTTGCTTGCCGCCGCCTTCGCCGGTTATCAGAAACGTGACGCGCTGCTGCATGACGCAGCCCCCAGGATGGATGCATGAAAACCACCCCGCTCAACAACCAGGAAGCCGCCCCCGTGCGCCGCAGCGGTACCTACTTTGGCCTGGGCACCTACCTGGGCCTGGCTGGCGCCTTGCTGGCGATGATCGTGCTGTTCTCGTTCCTCAGCAGCCACTTCTGGTCGTATGGCACCTTCAGCACGCTGGCCAACCAGATCCCGGACCTGATGGTGCTGGCGGTGGGCATGACCTTCGTGTTGATCATCGGCGGCATCGACCTGTCGGTGGGCTCGGTGCTGGCGCTGGCCGCCTCCACGGTGAGCGTGGCGATACTCGGCTGGGGCTGGGGCGTGCTGCCCTCGGCGCTGCTGGGCATGGCTGTGGCCGCATTGGCCGGCAGCATTACCGGTGGCGTCACCGTGGCCTGGCGCATCCCGTCGTTCATCGTCTCGCTTGGTGTGCTGGAGATGGCCCGTGGCCTGGCCTACCAGTTCACCGACTCGCGCACCGCCTATATCGGCGACGCCTATGCCTGGTTCTCCAACCCGGTCGCCTTTGGTATTTCGCCAGCGTTTATCATCGCCTTGTTGGTGATCGTGCTCGCCCAGTTGGTACTGACGCGCACGGTGTTCGGCCGTTACCTGATCGGTATCGGCACCAACGAAGAGGCCGTGCGCCTGGCCGGTATCGATCCGCGCCCTTACAAAGTGCTGGTGTTCGCCCTGATGGGCCTGCTCGCCGGCCTGGCCGCGCTGTTCCAGATCTCGCGGCTGGAAGCGGCCGACCCCAATGCCGGCTCTGGCCTGGAGCTGCAGGTCATTGCCGCCGTCGTGATCGGCGGCACCAGCCTGATGGGTGGGCGTGGCTCGGTCATCAGCACCTTCTTTGGCGTACTGATCATTTCCGTATTGGCCGCCGGGCTGGCGCAGATCGGTGCCAGCGAGCCGACCAAACGCATCATCACCGGGGCGGTGATCGTCATCGCCGTGGTGCTCGACACTTACCGTAGCCGGCGCGCAGGCCGGCGGAACTGACACCATGGCAACTATCAAAGACGTCGCGGCACTGGCGGGTATTTCCTACACCACCGTGTCCCATGTACTCAACAAGACCCGTCCGGTCAGCGAACAGGTGCGGCTGAAAGTGGAAGCCGCCATCATCGAACTGGATTACGTGCCCAGTGCGGTGGCGCGCTCGCTGAAGGCGCGCAGCACGGCCACCATCGGCCTGTTGGTGCCCAACAGCGTCAACCCGTACTTCGCCGAACTGGCGCGGGGTATCGAAGACGCCTGCGAGCGCAACGGCTATTGCGTGATCCTGTGCAACTCCGACGACAACCCGCAGAAGCAGCGCAGCTACCTGCGCGTGCTGCTGGAAAAACGCATCGATGGCCTGGTAGTGGCCTCGGTGGGCCAGGACGACGACCTGCTGCAGAGCCTGGCCAGTGTGCGCACGCCAATGGTCATCGTCGACCGTGAGCTGGAAGGCGTCGATGCCGACCTGGTGCGCATTGACCACGAGCAGGGGGCGTACCTGGCCACCCGGCATCTGCTGGAGCTTGGTCATCGCGACGTCGCCTATATCGGCGGCCCCGCCGAAACCGGGGTTACCCAGCTGCGCCTGAGCGGCTTCCGCCGTGCCATGGCCGAAGCCGGTGCGCCCGTGCCGGGCAGCCGTGTACTGCACTGCGACTTCACCAGCCCGGGTGGCCATGCAGCGGCGGCGCAGATGCTGGAAGGCAAGCGGCCCTCGGCGATTTTTGCCGGCAACGACATGATCGGCTTTGGTGTGCTGCGCGCTGCAGCCGAACGCAATATCAGCGTACCCGGCGAGCTGTCGGTGATCGGTTTCGACGACATCGAGCTCAGCCGCTACGTGTACCCACCACTGACCACGGTGGGCCAGTCGATCCGCGAGCTGGGCGAGAGCGCTGCCTCGTTGCTGCTGACGCGTATCGCTACGCCCCGGCAAGGCGCGGCGGAGCAGCGCATTGTCGCCCCGCGTATCGTCTTGCGTGAGTCCACCGGGCCGCGTCCGGACCTGTTCAATGATTACCGCTAACGCTAAGGAAACGTCATGAATGCCAAGGTTGTGGTGGTTGGCAGCCTCAACATGGACCTGGTGGTCCGCGCCCAGCGCCTGCCACGGGCTGGCGAAACACTCCCCGGCGATAGCTTTTTCACGGTGCCGGGCGGCAAGGGTGCCAACCAGGCTGTGGCAGTGGCGCGGCTGGGCGGCAGCGTGGCGATGATCGGCAATGTAGGGGATGACGACTACGGTCGGCAGCTGCACCGGGCCTTGTATGTCGAGGGGATCGACTGTCAGGGCGTCAGCACCTGTCCAGCCATGTCCAGCGGTGTGGCGCTGATCACGGTGGATGCTGCCAGCCAGAACTGTATTGTCATCATTCCCGGCGCAAACGGCTTGCTGACGCCGCAGTCGGTGCGGCGCTTCGATGCGTTGCTGCAGGCTGCCGAGGTAATCATCTGCCAGTTGGAAGTGCCAGCCAGCACCGTGGCCTGGACACTGGCCAGAGGGCACGAGCTGGGCAAGCAGGTGATCCTGAACCCAGCACCCGCTACCGGCCCCTTGCCAGCGGACTGGTTTGCGCATATCGATTACCTTACCCCTAACGAAAGTGAGGCCGAAGCCTTGACCGGTGTGGCGGTGACCGACCAGGACAGTGCCCGGCGCGCAGGCGAGCGCTTGCTGCAGCTGGGGGCAGGCAAAGTGATCATCACCTTGGGTGCGCAAGGTGCCTTGCTGGTTACTGCCCAAGGCCATCAGCACTATCCGGCGCCGCACGTGCAACCGCTGGACACCACCGCTGCCGGCGATACCTTCATCGGTGGCTTTGCTGCCGGCCTGGTGCGTGGGCTGGAGGAGGGGGAGGCGATCGCCTTTGGCCAGCGTGCTGCAGCATTGTCGGTTACCCGTGCCGGTGCCCAACCGTCGATTCCCTATCTGGCGGAGCTGACGCCATGAAGAAAACCCCGCTGTTGAACGTTGCCCTGTCGCGGGTCATTGCCGGTATGGGGCATGGCGATATCCTGGTGATTGGCGATGCCGGGCTGCCGGTGCCGCCGGGTGTGGAACTGATCGACCTGGCCATTACGCCTGGCCTGCCGGACTTCGCCAGCGTGCTGCGGGTGGTGCTGAGCGAACTGCAGGTTGAGCGGCATGTGCTGGCTGAAGAAATGCAAAAAGTGGTGCCGCCCGCGCTGGTCGAAATCGAGCGACTGAAGGGCAAGCTGGGCAAGCGCGAATGGCTGACCCATGAGGATTTCAAAGTGCTGTCGCGCAGTGCTCGTGCGGTGGTGCGTACAGGCGAGTGCCAGCCCTACAGCAACATTGCCCTCATCTCCGGCGTCACCTTCTAGCCGCTTCCACAAAGGACGTCGGGCTGTGTATACGCATGATTCATAGGCAACAGGAGTGCCACCCATGCTCAAGTCCCTGCTACAAGGAGTCGTCTTCATGGCCGCAGCCTCCACCCTCCAGGCCGCACCCATCGACCTGATCATCGACACCGATCCCGGCGCCGACGATGTGGTGGCGCTGTTTCTGGCCATGGCTTCGCCCAACGAACTCAGTATCCGCGCCATCACCACCGTGGCCGGCAACGTTCGCCTGGACAAGACCTCGCGCAATGCCCGCCTGGCCCGCGAATGGGCGGGGCGCGAAGACATCCCGGTGTACGCCGGTGCCGGCCGCCCATTGGTGCGCACGCCGATCTACGCCGCCGACGTTCATGGCGAAGAAGGCCTCTCCGGCGTACAGGTGCACGAGCCGAAAGCGCCCCTGGCCCAGGGCAATGCCGTGCAATACCTGGTCGATACCCTCGGCGCAGCCAAACCGCACAGCATCACCGTCGCCATGCTCGGCCCGCAGACCAACCTGGCCCTGGCGCTGATCCAGCGCCCGAGCATCGTCAAAGGCATCAAGGAGGTGGTGGTCATGGGGGGAGCGCATTTCAACGGCGGCAACATCACCCCGGTGGCGGAGTTCAACCTCTACGCCGACCCGCACGCCGCCGAAGTGGTGCTGGCCAGCGGCGTGCAGCTGACCTACCTGCCGTTGGATGTCACGCACAAGCTGCTGACCAGTAACGCCCGCCTCAAGCAACTGGCAGCCGTGAACAACCAGGCCAGCAAGCGCGTGGTGGATATCCTCAATGCCTACATCACCCACGACATGGACGTGTATGGCATACCTGGCGGCCCTGTGCACGACGCCAGCGTCATCGCTTACCTGTTAAAGCCCGAGCTGTTCAGCGGCCGGCGTATCCACATGAGCATCGACAGCCGCGAAGGGCCCACTTTCGGCCAGACAATTGCAGACTGGTACGGTGTGCTCAAGCGGCCGGCGAATGTGCTGTGGGTGGAGCAGGGTGATGCCCAGGGGCTGTTCGACCTGCTCAGTGCCCGTCTGGCGCGATTGGAATAGCCGCGTGCGGCGCGTAGCGCTCGAACACCTGGTCGATGAAGCTGCGTGCCGCCTCGGCACCGTTGTCGCGCACCAACAGGTCGATGGCGATCAGCAGCAACTCTTCCGGTGTGCCAGGGCTGTACGCGCTCTGGCCCTCGGCCCATTTGACCTTGATATCGGCATCGATGCTGTGGGTGCTCATGAAAAGCTCTCGCTAGGGGCCCGGAACGAAGGAGGAACACCTGACCCTGGTGTTCGATGGAGGCGGGATGCGCTCCACTTCTTGCAGCAAATCATGGCTTTGCGCCGGTGACCGTGCGGGCTAAGCATATGGCAAACACAGCACGTTGTGCAAAATCCGGTCACGATTGCTTTTCGCCTCGCTGCTGCAGTTCAGGCAGACTTGACCGGTTTTGCAACAAATGATGAGCGGAGCTGTCGGATCAGGCA
Source organism: Pseudomonas sp. GW823-FHT05G12 (assembly GCF_058795575.1). Classification (NCBI taxonomy): domain Bacteria; kingdom Pseudomonadati; phylum Pseudomonadota; class Gammaproteobacteria; order Pseudomonadales; family Pseudomonadaceae; genus Pseudomonas; species Pseudomonas sp. GW823-FHT05G12. Next base: position 3,819,378 of record NZ_CM179501.1, on the reverse strand, counting down.
GTTCCCGGACCGATTTAGGAGGCTTCATGTTTCGTACCCGTGCTTACCTGGCAACTCTGGCTGTGGCTGCTGTCCTGGCGGGTTGCAGCACTGGTGGCAATGCTGATGGCGGTGGTGCGCCGGCCGCGTCAGCGGGCAACGATGGCCGCTGCGAAGCCAGTGGTGCCGACTTTGCCATGGGCAAGCAGGCCAGCGCCGAATTGCTGGAGCAGGCACGCAAGGCCAGCGGCTCGCAGATGGCGCGCATTCTCAAGCCGCACGACGTGGTCACCCTGGAGTACCGCTCCGAGCGCCTGAACCTGAACGTGGACGAGCAGGGCAGGGTAACCCGCGTCAACTGCGGTTGATGCACGCGGGGGCAACTGCCTTGCGCAAAATGTGAAAAGCCTGCGCGGTCGCCTGTAGGAGCGGGTTCACCCGCGAACACGGGCGAAGCCCGTGCCATTCACCCTAAAGTCTGTTTCGCAGGCAATCCCGCCCCTTCAGATGATGCATCACCCATAAAAAAACCCGCCACAAGGGCGGGTTTTTTTACAGCTATCCGAATTACTCCGGACGAACCTGTGCAGCCTGCATGCCCTTCTGGCCGCGCTCGGCGACGAAGGAAACAGTCTGGCCTTCTTTCAGGCTCTTGAAGCCGTCAGATTCGATGGCTTTGAAGTGTACGAACAGGTCGTCGCCGCCGCCTGCTGGGGTGATGAAGCCGTAGCCTTTCTCATCATTGAACCATTTGACGGTGCCTTGTTGGCGATTGGACATGGGTGAATCTCCAGAACATTTAGTTTTTTCAGTGGTGCAATGCGGCCGAGGCTACGGAGCACGGGATACATCATAGTCTAATTCTGCGCATCTAGCGCCTTTTACCTTCGCAGGATATTGATCCAGCTCAAAGAATGGCTGGCCATCACCGGCTTTAAGGTTTCAGCTCTTCGGTGCGCAGGCCTGTTTCACCACCGACTGCGCCTTCTGCATCAGCTTGGCGTCAACGCCGTCCTTGCTGTCGAGGTCGGCAATCTCGGCGTCGGTGAAATTCTTTTTGATGGCTTGCGCGCCGCAGTCGCAGTGTTTTTTCGCGGTGGCAGCGTCAACGCCCTGGCCGCTGGCCACTTGCGTGCACTGGGTCATGTAGGCGGCCTCCTTCCCGGCTGGGAAGTTGCCGGCGTTCGCAGCCACGGGCAGCAGCAGGGCGCCAGCGGCCGCCAGGGCCAGAAGAGACGGAACTCGCATCACCAGTTACTCCTTGGGTTAAGGTCTCATCAAGAGTAGGTTGCTTCCCAAAGTCTGAGCGGTATTTTTCCGCGTTAGTTCACCGCTGCGGTGCAATTTCCAAATATTTCTGCCTGGGGTGCAACCCGCGTGCTAGCATGCTCGGCTTGCAGTCGCGCTGTTGCCGGCTGCAGCTATCTTTTTTCTTTCCAGTCACTCTGGTTCGTCCCTGACAAGCCGAAAGGCTTCTGCCACTGTGGGGCAGGCTTCCTTTTACCGGAAGGCAGGTCGGATCTTGTACTGGCTCATCCCAACCCACGTGACCTTTGGTAGGGGTCACCACTAGGAGAGGAGGCGCCATGCCCGTTATTACTCTTCCCGATGGCAGTCAACGTTCGTTCGATCACGCCGTATCCGTAGCCGAAGTAGCCGCTTCCATCGGCGCTGGCCTGGCCAAGGCCACCGTTGCCGGCAAGGTCGACGGCAAGCTGGTCGATGCGTGTGACCTGATCAGCAACGACGCCACCCTGCAGATCATCACCCCTAAAGATGAAGAGGGACTGGAGATCATCCGTCACTCGTGCGCCCACTTGGTTGGCCACGCCGTGAAGCAGCTGTACCCGACCGCCAAGATGGTGATCGGCCCCGTCATTGACGAAGGCTTCTATTACGACATCGCCTACGAGCGCCCCTTCACCCCAGAAGACATGGCCGCCATCGAAAAGCGCATGATGGAGCTGATCGAAAAAGACTACGACGTGGTCAAGAAAATGACCCCGCGCGCCGAAGTCATCGATGTGTTCACGGCCCGTGGCGAAGACTACAAGCTGCGTCTGGTCGAAGACATGCCGGATGAACAGGCCATGGGCCTGTACTACCACGAAGAATACGTCGACATGTGCCGTGGCCCGCACGTGCCGAACACCCGCTTCCTCAAGGCATTCAAGCTGACCAAGCTGTCCGGCGCCTACTGGCGTGGCGATGCCAAGAACGAGCAGCTGCAGCGCGTGTACGGCACGGCCTGGGCTGACAAGAAGCAGCTGGCTGCGTACATCCAGCGCATCGAAGAAGCCGAAAAACGCGACCACCGCAAGATCGGCAAGCAGCTCGACCTGTTCCACCTGCAGGAAGAAGCCCCGGGCATGGTGTTCTGGCACGCCAACGGCTGGACCGTCTACCAGGTACTCGAGCAGTACATGCGTGGCGTGCAGCGCGAAAACGGCTACCAGGAAATCAAGACCCCGCAGGTTGTCGACCGCATCCTGTGGGAGCGTTCCGGCCACTGGTCCAACTATGCCGAAAACATGTTCACCACTTCGTCGGAAAGCCGTGACTACGCGGTAAAACCGATGAACTGCCCGTGCCATGTGCAGGTGTTCAACCAGGGCCTGAAAAGCTACCGCGACCTGCCGCTGCGTCTGGCCGAGTTCGGTGCCTGCCACCGTAACGAGCCGTCCGGCGCACTGCACGGCATCATGCGCGTGCGTGGCTTCGTACAGGACGATGCGCACATTTTCTGCACCGAAGATCAGGTGAAGAAAGAGGCCGCCGACTTCATCAAGCTGACCCTGGACGTGTACAAGGACTTCGGTTTCAGCGACATCGCCATGAAACTGTCCACTCGTCCGGCCAAGCGTGTCGGTTCCGAAGAGTTGTGGGACCGTGCTGAAACAGCACTGGCCGACGCCCTGAACGAATCCGGCCTTGAGTGGGAATACCAGCCGGGCGAGGGTGCCTTCTACGGCCCGAAAATCGAGTTTACCCTGCGCGACTGCCTCGGCCGTAACTGGCAGTGCGGTACCCTGCAGTACGACCCGAACCTGCCAGAGCGTCTGGATGCCAGCTATATCGCCGAAGATAACAGCCGAGTTCGCCCGGTCATGCTGCACCGCGCCATCCTCGGTTCGTTCGAGCGCTTCATCGGCATGCTGATCGAGCACTACGCGGGCGTGTTCCCGGCGTGGCTGGCCCCAACCCAGGCGGTGATCATGAATATCACCGACAAGCAGGCCGATTTCGCCCTCGAGGTTGAGAAATCTCTGAACGGAAGCGGTTTCCGTGCCAAGTCGGACTTGAGAAATGAGAAGATCGGCTTTAAAATCCGCGAGCATACTTTGCTCAAGGTCCCGTACCTTTTGGTTATAGGGGACCGCGAAGTCGAAACGCAAACCGTCGCTGTGCGTACTCGCGAAGGCGCAGACCTGGGCTCCATGCCCGTCGCCCAATTCGTTGAGCTGCTGACACAAGCGGTTTCCCGGCGTGGTCGCCAAGAATCGGAGTAATGACTATTAAGCGTGAAATGAGAAACGATAAGCGTGCTGTACCGAAGGCCCCGATCAACGAGAATATCTCGGCCCGCGAGGTTCGGTTAATTGGCGCAGACGGCGAGCAGGTTGGCATCGTCTCGATTGATGAAGCGCTGCGTATCGCTGATGAAGCGAAGCTGGACCTGGTAGAAATCTCTGCAGACGCGGTACCACCCGTCTGCAAGGTCATGGACTACGGCAAGCACCTCTTCGAGAAGAAGAAGCAGGCTAACGAAGCCAAGAAAAACCAGAAGCAGATCCAGATCAAAGAAATCAAGTTTCGTCCAGGGACGGAGGATGGGGATTACCAGGTAAAACTACGCAACCTGGTACGTTTCCTTACCGATGGGGACAAGGCCAAGATCTCTCTGAGATTCCGTGGTCGTGAGATGGCCCACCAGGAGCTGGGCATGGAGCTGTTGAAGCGGGTCGAAGCCGACCTCGCCGAATACGGCACCGTTGAGCAGCATCCGAAGATGGAAGGACGCCAGCTTATGATGGTCATCGCCCCCAAGAAAAAGAAGTAATCTCCCGGGCACGGCAGGCCTGATGATTATGTGTAATTTTATCGAATGCGGAGTTCCAACATGCCAAAAATGAAAACCAAGAGCGGTGCTGCGAAGCGCTTCCTGAAGACAGCTTCGGGCTTCAAGCACAAGCACGCTTTCAAGAGCCACATCCTGACCAAAATGTCGACCAAGCGTAAGCGTCAACTGCGCGGTGCCAGCTTGCTGCACCCGTCCGACGTCGCAAAAGTCGAGCGCATGCTGCGCGTTCGTTAATTCTGGTTAAGATAGAGGAAGTTACTCATGGCTCGTGTTAAGCGCGGCGTTATCGCTCGTAAGCGTCACAAAAAAATTCTGAAACTGGCTAAAGGTTACTACGGTGCACGTTCGCGCGTATTCCGTGTAGCCAAGCAAGCGGTCATCAAGGCAGGCCAATACGCCTACCGCGACCGTCGCCAGAAGAAGCGTCAGTTCCGCGCACTGTGGATCGCTCGTATCAACGCCGGTGCCCGCACCAACGGTCTGTCCTACAGCCGTCTGATTGCTGGCCTGAAAAAGGCTTCGATCGAAATCGACCGTAAGGTTCTGGCTGATCTGGCAGTGAACGAAAAAGCGGCGTTTGCTGCGATTGTCGAGAAAGCTAAAGCCGTTCTGGCTTAAGTACCCGCGACAATCACCCGGCGGTGCTAGCGCTGCCGGGCATTGAACGTCATCGATAGGGGAAGAGCCTTCAAAGCTCTTCCCCTATTTTCGTATCTGGAGTCTGTACATGGAAAACCTGGATGCGCTGGTCTCCCAAGCCCTAGAGGCCGTGGAGCGCGCTGAAGACATCAACGCCCTGGAACAGATCCGGGTTAATTATCTCGGCAAGAAGGGCGAGCTGACCCAGGTGATGAAGACCCTGGGCAACCTGCCAGCCGAAGAGCGGCCGAAAGTCGGCGCGCTGATCAACGACGCCAAAGAGCGCGTCACCGTTGTGCTCAATGCCCGCAAGGCTGCCTTTGAAGAAGCCGAGCTCAGCGCTCGCCTGGCTGCCGAATGCATTGACGTCACCCTGCCAGGCCGCGGCCAGGCCACCGGTGGCCTGCACCCGATCACCCGTACACTCGAGCGCATCGAGCAGTTCTTCACCCACATTGGCTACGGCATTGCCGAAGGCCCAGAAGTGGAAGACGACTACCACAACTTCGAAGCGCTCAACATCCCCGGCCACCACCCGGCGCGGGCGATGCACGATACCTTCTACTTCAATGCCAACATGCTGCTGCGTACCCACACCTCGCCGGTGCAGGTGCGGACCATGGAGTCCACCCAGCCGCCCATCCGCATTGTGTGCCCGGGCCGCGTATACCGCTGCGACTCGGATATCACCCACTCGCCGATGTTCCACCAGGTCGAAGGCCTGCTGATCGATCGCGATATCAACTTCGCCGACCTCAAGGGCACCATCGAAGAATTCCTGCGCGTATTCTTCGAGAAAGAACTGGCGGTCCGTTTCCGCCCATCGTTCTTCCCCTTCACCGAGCCGTCTGCAGAAGTCGACATCCAGTGCGTGATGTGTTCCGGCAACGGCTGCCGCGTGTGCAAGCAAACCGGCTGGCTGGAAGTGATGGGCTGCGGCATGGTGCACCCGAATGTGTTGCGCATGTCCGGCATCGACCCAGAAGAGTTCCAGGGCTTCGCCTTCGGCATGGGTGCCGAGCGCCTGGCCATGCTGCGCTATGGCGTCAACGATTTGCGTCTGTTCTTCGACAACGACCTGCGGTTCCTAGCCCAATTCCGCTAGGCCCAATCGACGCAACTTTCAGGAGAACAGCATGAAATTCAGTGAACAGTGGCTGCGCGGTTGGGTCAACCCGCAAGTCTCCCGTGACGAACTGGTCGCCCGCCTGTCCATGGCCGGCCTCGAAGTTGACAGCGTTACCCCCGCTGCCGGCCAGTTCAGCGGCATCGTCGTGGGCGAAATTCTCGCCACCGAACAACACCCGGACGCCGACAAGCTGCGCGTGTGCCAGGTAAGCAGCGGTCAGGAAACCTTCCAGGTTGTGTGCGGCGCCCCTAACGCCCGCCCAGGCATCAAGATCCCGTTCGCCATGATCGGTGCCGAACTGCCAGGCGACTTCAAGATCAAGAAGGCCAAGCTGCGCGGTGTCGAGTCCTTCGGCATGCTGTGCTCGGCTGCCGAACTGCAGATCAGCGAAGAAAACGACGGCCTGCTGGAACTGGCTGCCGACGCTCCGGTTGGCGAAGACATTCGCACGTACCTGAGCCTGGATGATGCCAGCATCGAAATCGGCCTGACCCCGAACCGCGGCGACTGCCTGTCCATCGCCGGCCTGGCCCGCGACGTCAGCGCCCTGTACGACACCCCGGTCACCCGCCCGGTGGTGCCAGCCGTAGCGGCCACCCATGACGAAGTGCGCCCGGTCGAAGTCAGCGCCCCGGCTGCCTGCCCGCGCTACCTTGGCCGCGTTATCCGTAACGTCGACCTGAGCAAGCCAACCCCACTGTGGATGGTGGAGCGCCTGCGCCGCAGCGACGTTCGCAGCATCGACGCCGCCGTCGACATCACCAACTACGTGATGCTCGAACTCGGCCAGCCGATGCACGCCTTCGACCTGGCAGAAATCAACGGCGGCATCCGCGTGCGCATGGCCGAAGAGGGCGAAAAGCTCGTCCTGCTCGACGGCCAGGAAGTTGCCCTGCGTGCCGACACCCTGGTCATCGCCGACCACACCCGCGCCTTGGCCATCGCCGGCGTCATGGGGGGCGAGCACAGCGGTGTGAACACCGAAAAAACCCGCGACCTGTTCCTGGAAAGCGCCTTCTTCGAGCCGATTTCCGTCGCCGGTAAAGCCCGTTCCTACGGCCTGCACACCGATGCATCGCACCGCTACGAGCGCGGCGTCGACTCGCAACTGGCCCGCGAAGCCATGGAGCGCGCCACCCAGTTGCTGCTGGACATCGTTGGCGGCGAAGCCGGCCCGGTGGTCGAAGCGGTCAGCGAACAGCACCTGCCACAAGTAGCCCCGGTCACCCTGCGCGCCGAACGCATCACCCAGATGCTTGGCATGGAAATGGACCCAGCCCAGGTCGAGCAGTTGCTCAACGCCCTCGAGCTGACCACGACCAAGAGCGGGGAAGGGCAGTGGACCGTCAGCGTACCAAGCCACCGCTTCGACATCAGCCTGGAAGTGGACCTGATCGAAGAGCTGGCCCGCCTGTACGGCTACAACAACCTGCCGGTACGCTACCCGCAAGCCCGCCTGGCCCCACAGGGCAAGCCGGAAACCCGCGGTGACCTGCCGACCCTGCGCCGCCTGCTGGTTGCCCGCGGCTACCAGGAAGCCATCACCTACAGCTTCATCGACCCGAAACTGTTCGAACTGTTCAGCCCGGGCGTAGAGCCGCTGCTGCTGGCCAACCCCATCTCCAGCGACATGGCCGCCATGCGCGCCTCGCTGTGGCCGGGCCTGGTCAAGGCACTGCAGCACAACCTGAACCGCCAGCAAGACCGCGTGCGCCTGTTCGAAAGCGGCCTGCGCTTTGTCGGCCAACTGGGTGACCTGCAGCAGCAGCCAATGATTGCCGGCGTCATCACCGGCAGCCGCCTGCCAGAAGGCTGGGCCAACGGCCGCGACGGCGTCGACTTCTTCGACGTCAAAGCCGACGTGGAAGCCCTGCTGGGTTACTCCGGCGCCCTGAGCGACTTCACCTTCAGCGCCGGCAAACACCCAGCCCTGCACCCAGGCCAGACCGCTGCCATCGAGCGTGACGGCAAGCTGGTCGGCTACCTCGGCGCCATCCACCCGGAGCTGGCCAAAGCCCTGGGCCTGGACCGCCCGGTGTTCCTGTTCGAGCTGGTGCTGGGCGACGTGGTCGAAGGCCGCCTGCCGAAATTCAGCGAACTGTCCAAGTTCCCGGAAACCCGTCGTGACCTGGCTTTGATCGCAGGACGTGATGTAGCTTCTAGCGCGGTGCTTGAATTAATTCGTGACAATGCAGGCGAATGGCTCACAGACCTCAGGCTGTTTGATGTGTACCAAGGTAAAGGCATTGATCCTGATAGAAAAAGCCTTGCCGTCGGCTTGACCTGGCAGCATCCATCGCGCACTCTTAACGACGATGAGGTGAACACTACCCTGCAAAACATCCTCACCTCGCTCGAACAAAGGTTGAACACCACGTTAAGGAAATAACGGCATGGGTGCTCTGACGAAAGCTGAGATGGCCGAAAGGCTGTACGAGGAGCTGGGGCTTAACAAGCGTGAGGCCAAGGAGCTGGTCGAGCTGTTTTTCGAAGAAATTCGGCACGCACTTGAAGAGAACGAGCAGGTCAAGCTGTCCGGTTTCGGCAACTTCGACCTTCGCGACAAACGCCAGCGGCCGGGCCGTAACCCCAAGACAGGGGAAGAGATCCCGATCACCGCACGGCGCGTCGTCACCTTTCGTCCAGGGCAGAAGTTGAAGGCCCGGGTTGAGGCCTATGCTGGAACCAAGCCATAACGACGAACTGCCCCCCATACCGGGCAAACGCTACTTCACCATTGGTGAAGTGAGCGAGTTGTGTGCCGTAAAGCCACACGTGCTGCGGTATTGGGAGCAGGAGTTCGACCAGCTAAACCCTGTGAAGCGGCGAGGGAACCGGCGGTATTACCAGCGGCAGGACGTGCTGATGATCCGCCAGATTCGAGCGCTGCTGTATGACCAGGGGTTCACCATTGGCGGGGCGCGGTTGAGGCTCTCCAGTGATGAGGCTAAAGATGAATCCAGCCAGTACAAGCAGCTGATTCGGCAGATGATTGTTGAGTTGGAGGATGTGTTGGTGGTTTTGAAGAAGTAAGCTGGGTTTCTGATGAGTGGAAAATTTTTTGAGAAAAAGCTTTCATTTATCAGAGGGTTAGGGTAAATTCTTCAACGTTCTCGGCAAGATTGAGAACATGCTTCAAAGCCCAGTCGGGGCGTAGCGCAGCCCGGTAGCGCACTTGCATGGGGTGCAAGGGGTCGAGTGTTCGAATCACTCCGTCCCGACCAAATAACTCCAAAAAATCCAGTCACTTAGCGGTGACTGGATTTTTTTATGAGCATCAGAAATTTCACTGATCGGAAAAATACCCCTACTTATCCCCCCACCCGAGAAATCGCCTGCGTTTCTCTGCGGAGGTCATTATCGGCCAGTCGAGCAGATAGGCGGACTGATTGTGATAAGTGCCGCGGAAGCGGCTTTTGTATAATTTTTCGGGTGGAGTGTTCCCGGATATGTGGTCGAATCTCTACGCTTCCGCCACTAATCCTCATTAAAGCCCTGATTTTTCAGGGTTTTTTTGTGCCTGGTCGTTTTTGGTCCCCCATTTGGTCCCCCATTTTCAGGTCGGCTTTCTATGGTGCTGTGCGGATAGTGGTGCACATGCTGACCCAAAGCCCCGGCTGGTATGCTGGGCTGTGCTTGAGAGATTTGAGTATTTCTCTTGCTTAGCTTACTAGTCAGTCATGTTTGGTTTCGCAGAAAAATCACGCAGCACTAGAAACCAGAAGAGGATGCGTGAGCGCTGGGCGTTGCTAGCTCGTTCTGAATCGATGCCTCGCTTTCATCAGACTTGAAAGGCATTACCCCGCGTAGGCCACGCCGCATGCGGTTTTGAATGCAGATCCGCCCGAAATGGTTCGGTTCCTGACAGCCAAACACGCATACTCAAAAGGTTGCGCTCACCATCGGTGCTCACGCGGCTATTTTGACCTCGACCGTAGTTATGTGTCGGCCTTCCGCGCCTTGGCGTAGGGCGAGCCGATCAACGGTAAGGCCAAACACCCTGAATTGGATAATCAAAATGCACGACACGCTCAGCGGTCTCGCTGAAGTGGCGCAAACCATGAGTTGCACAGTAAGTCATGATCGAGTGATAAAGCGTGCACCTAGAAGCTTGGGAGCAGGTCACCTGAATTCCGAGATCTGCTGTTTAGTGACACGCAAATTTTCTACAAGAGAGTCTATCGAGTCAAATTGACTTCATTCTTGACTTTCATTCATGCACGAATCCATCGTGCACAACGGCTGCGAGTCTTCGATTAAGTACTGTTGCGCTCGCATCGGTTAACTATAACATGATGGCCACTTGATATCTGTGGCTGGTTCGTCCATGCTCGCTTCCTTGCTTGCGGGTTGCCAAAAAAAGGCTCTGGCTATGTATGGTGCGAAGGTGTCACGGAGATGTTTTTGATTGCTGTTGAGCATGCTCTGCATGGAAGTTATCGGGTCTGAAACGCATTTTATATCTTAATCGCGGCAGTTGGGGCTGTACCAGTATGGGCTTTAACAAAAAAGAAGAACGGAAAGATCTTCATTCGGGGAATCTAGAGGATCTTTGGGAAGTACTTTCAAATTTTGAGCTTCAGCGGATCAAGATGTACTGGCTATCAAAGATAGCTTTGGTGCGGGATAATGGAGTCTATCTGCTTGCGCTGATAGCCGTAGTTCCTATTCTATTCGTGACTGGCGCCGTAATCGTGCACTTTCAGTATGGCATAGATCTTCCTTGGTTTGACGTTAAAAATGCCGGTACTGCAGCGCATTGGGGGCAGATCGGAGATTTTGTTGGTGGAGTGCTCAATCCATTATTAAGTTTTGCAGCGCTAGTAGCGGTTATATATAGCCTAAGAGTTCAAAGTAAAGAATTGGCTCTTGCAAGAGACGATGCTAAGGAAAATCATAGAATCCAAGTTCAGCAAAGCCAGATATTCGAAAGGCAAAATTTTGAGTCGGTTTTCTTCAGGCTGTTGGATGTTCACTCTAGGCTGGTTAATGACTTGCAAGTAAGTGTGAGTGAGTACGGTGTGGATGGCAGGGAGGCAAGCAATATTTATCATGGTGTATTGGCTTTTGATAAGCTTGCGGAAATGTATTTTCCACAGCCATATTCAGGATTGACAGTCGCTCGCTACGAACAGCGGTTTGATACTAATAGTGCGAATATGCAAAAGTACTATAGTAGTAGGCTTGCTCATTATTGCAGAAATCTCTATCAGATAATGAAGCATGTAGATGGTTTTGGGATGGATGCATTGCGAGTTTCAAAGCCAAGCTCTAGGGCAAATTTAAGGGCGTGGATTGATAATTATATCTCTCAAAGGAAATATGCGAACATGCTTCGAGCTCAATTGAGCCCGAGCGAATTGCGAGTGATTTTCTTAAATTGCTTATCTGTCCAGGGTCACGGCCTTAAGTATTATGTAGAGCGCTTTTCTTTACTTAAGCACATGGATCTTGAAGTGTTTGGAGATCACTCGGAGGTTCCTTTTAATCTGTACAATGAAATGGCATATGCAGGCTATGAAAAGATTGATGGCTTTAAGCTCAGGGCGCATTTAAGTACGAAGCGGTAGATGCTGCGTTCGGGCTAATAATTAGAGCTAAGTGGGGCGTGCAGTATATGCTATTGATGCTTGCGTTAAGTTAGGCTGGTCCCTTTTGTTCATGCAGCATTAAGGTCTTCGGCTTTTCTCACGCCTCCCTCGCATCTGTGCTTGTGGACAAGTCTTGAGTTAAATTGAGTGCAAGGCTTGAACCTTTGGGTGGCGTCTTGTTATGTGAAGTGTATTGAATCATTATTTTAGGGTTGTGGTGTTAAATGATGTATTTCTGATTGCTTAGAAGTCGAAACATGACTGCTTTGTGGGTGGTGTTGTCATTTTAGGCCTGATCTGCAAAATCCCTAGTTGTGGTACTTTTTGCCTAGATCGCTATAAATTATCTCGAGAGATTCTTCGGATTCAGCATATGGCCAAAGTTCTTTGAGTGCTAAAGGCTGCTCGACGGCCAAGAGGTAGGCGAGAATTGATACCGGCTGAGACCAAAAAATATTAGAGTCTAAGCGAGATTTTATCCTTTCTGTTATGTATGCTCTATCACCTAGCAAATGGCGGACATTATCCAGTGTGTCCTCGTTGATGACGTCGGATAAATTATCAAGGACCAACATATTGAACTTTTGATCCTTAAATTTTGAAGTGGTTATTGTTGAGTCGTAAATATCCGTTAGCTCTTCGAGAAGGCTACCTCGGATTTTAGATTCTGACTCAAGTATGTTCATGGTTTCACAGAATAAGTGGTCCGCCGTTTCAATCAATGCTGCGCTGCTTGAAACAAATCTTACCGCACGAGTAGGGGCTTTCCAAGAGCTTTTATAAATACTATCATGAACAACTTCTGCATAGGCATGCTGCATCAGTGTTCGGATTTGCAATTCGCAGCAAGTTGTTTTAGATATTTTAGATCCTCCCAGCTCTAAGTCTGTTTTTGGACGAATCTCAAAGTGATGTGATTGATATCCAAATTTGTCTGGCGCCTCTTCATATTCTTTTGAAGTGTCTCTTGATTTTTGAATTTCCCATCCGGATGTTGCGGTTATTGCCTGGCAGAGTATTTCTACATCGGCTGATAATAAGCAGACTGCTCGGACTCCGACTAGGTCGGTCATTTCTTGTAGCGGGTTGGTATAAGACTTTCGCGCAAGTTTCCCTATTGCGGAATCTATATCCTTCACTCGTAGTGATAATATTTGTAACTTTATGTCATGATCTTTTGAGATTCGTTTTATACTTTTTTTAACGAGCTCTCCCCAAGCTTTGAGGCCGGGTTGAGCAGCTGAAAGATGTTCTTTAAACTGCTCAATTTTCATTACTCTTGGCTCTCCACGGCGCCCTTAATTCTGACGTTAGTGTAGCCGTTCTCTTGGCCCAGTGTTTGAACATGATCTCGGAAATCTAAATCTGCGGGTACTTGGATTTTTACTCCTGTACTAAAATCGACACGACGAGGCCGCCGCAGCTTGGACTTGATGTAGGCAAGATCTTTGACCATGGCTGTTTCTGGAAGGCCTTTGGCAGTCATCACCGCGATATACTCGGGTTTTATCTCGACTGGCATATGCTCTGCAGCGAATGTAGAAACAGACATTGTGCCCTTATTGCTTCTGAGCTCAGATCGCAAGGCCTCAATCAACTCAACTCTTTCTGGCTGTGGTAAGGGTAGTGTGTTGATATAGGTCTTGGTTTCTTCATAGAACTTCCGGGTCTGATATTTTGATGATTTCAAAATATTCATGCCTAGGAACGCGTTGTAAAAATAAGCAGCAGCTGCTTTTGTTTCTGTGCTGGTAAGTAAATGGTCAAAAAGGAAAAACTTATAGTTATCTAGTTTGTACAGGCTCCCAATTGGAGGTTCGTAGGATACTTCTACGCTGACACCAATTTTATAGAGGCGCTGAGTCTGTGAAAGTAGCATCTTTTTAATTAGTGTGAGGCTCACTGATCCATTTTTTTCAACAATATTGAAGCCCTTGTCCGTTTCTGCTTTGATTGCTGCGAGGAATGGGTGTTGGTGCTTTCCGACTTTACCAGTGAGCACAATTAATACGCCGCCGGGCCATTTGGGATTTGTCTGTGCCTCTGCGAGGTCGGCTGCGATGACTTTTGAAATCTCTACAAATCTTGCTTCGTTCGCTCGAATTGCTTCAGCCGATTTTTGCATGAACGACGAAGAATCAATTTTATCAGCATTTATCTCAATTCCGTGAGAGTTGCTGCCTAATGCATCAGTGATTCGTACTTGAAGAAGATCTTTGGAGTCGACGTCTAGCTGGATCAGCTCTTCGGAAAGCTGTGGAGGAACGAGTACGCCATCTTTGGTTCTGGCGAAGATTGTATGCGCGATCATCCTTTCTATTGAAAGCGCCTCAAAAATGAATTTTTCCATGATATCCCAAGTGTTGGCTAATTTTTCTTTTGGTCTTGAGCGAAAACTAACTGGGCTCAAGTCGGCCACCCCATCGCCAGTGCTTGGGTGTGGTAACCGGCTATTAATATAGTGTGCTTTCAATCAGGAGGCAATAAGTAAGTCGGTCTCGTTGTCGAAAAGTTTACGCTGCCCATCTTGCGAGCCAAGTCGTGGATAAGGTGCACCGTTGGTAGGGATGTGTTGTTAGGTAATAGTAACGGCTCGTACGTCTGCTGATTTTTGCAACGATTGTGGTTTGGTTTGTGGTTGGGCGTATGTGGCGCGCGCTTGGTGCATTTGGAAATGCATGATTAGTTTTTCTCGTGATTTGTCACTCACTTCTGCGATGCTGAGTTTGGTTTTTGAGGTGTTGTTTTTAATTGGCGTGTTATTTTTTAGGCTGACGATAATATCAAGTGCGGATTATTATTTGGGATTGCACTTGCAATGCTTATGCCGTTCTGAAGCAGATAGCCATTGAGTGATCCGGATTTGCGTCGACCTTTTACCACACAGGTCCAGATGTTTTGGCCGTTCGGCTGTCTTTTATGAACTTCCAACTTCTCAAACTGGCGTTGGACCCAGCGCCAGATATCACTCTCGGTATCTCTACCGACCAATTCTGGATGCTCGGCCGCATATCGTTGGAAAATACCTGGCGAAACCAGAAAAAATGTGTCGTTGACTGTGTGAATCTTGGCCCTGCTGTCGTTGATCACTAAGCGATGACTGTGAACCCCTTGGCGCAGCCACTCAAGAAAGGCCAGCCCCACCGCATTCTCTGGTGGAGCAGTGGCGGATCGCGTCTTTTCAGCGCCTGATCCACTCTCGTGTTCGCCCGGTACTTGCAACATTTCTATTAGATCGTCGAGGTAGTCGAATTTCTGATCTCGCAGCACGGCAACGGGTTGATTAACTTTTGGTGCCGCTGGATGCCGATCCGGAGATAGTTCGTTTGTTTCACCGGTCGTTAGGGAACCGTCGATTAACGGCTCAACCTTGCCGCTGAAGCAGTCTGGCCGGGGCTCATCGGCCCAAATCAGGCCCGGCCGCAGGCGAAGAAAGGTAAAACGATACTGCCAGTCCCCGTCTGTGACTGCGGCGCTCCACACCGCTTTCCCTTCACCTGTCGCATCCACCAATCCATGTGATTGCAGCTCATCGAACAAGGCGATATTGGAGGAGGGAATACCGTCCACCGATTGAGCCAGCAGGTAGGCACGCAGTTTGTCGGTCGCGGTTTTGCTGACCAGCCACAGATGATCCGCGGTGAGCCAGCCGGCAGCCCCAGGCTGGTTGAGCTTGAACTCGTTTTTGACCAGGTGGCGTAGCCCCATCAGCAGGTGATGCTGCAGCGAATGTTTAGGTGCCTGCAGTGCTTTGGTGGGGTTGGCGCCGATGTTCTGTGCCGTGGATACCCGGTCGGCTTGCAGGACCAGCTCTCCGAGGGTGCCGGCGTGCTCGTAGTGGTCGGCCAGCAAGGAGAGCAATTGTTTCCACAGTTCAGGGTAACTGCTGAGCCAGTCAAGTAGCGCGGGCGTCAAGATCTGCGTATACAGCAGCCCGGCGGCGGCACCGTGTAGCTGGTAGTCCCGGTCGGTATTGTAACGGAAGCGGTAAGGCTGGTTCATGGGGCCGTGCCAGGGGTGCCAGCGTTCACCATTCTGGTACTCCACCTGGACATCGACGGCAATTTTACCAACGTCATGCAGCAGGGCGCCGTAGGCAATGGCGGCGCTCCAGGCATCAGCCTGCGCAGCTTGGTCTTCCGGTGCGGCACCACTGGGGAGTAAGTAGGACTGGCGTAACTTCAGGCTGCACGCCACCAGTTCCAAACCGTGGTCGAGCATGCCACCTGGATAGGCATGGTGATGGCTCTCACTGGCCGGTAGTTGCTGTACATAGGTGGCGTAGCGATGAATCGGTTCGAGGTAGAGTTGTTCGAACTGTAGCGGGGAGAGGGCCGTGTATTGCCAGATGCGCTCGAGTAGCCTTTTCCGGTGGCTGGCAGCAAGCAGTGATTCCGCCGTTAGAGGTTGATGAAAGCCCACGACGGCGGGGGTGGTTTCTTCGGGAAGGCCTTTTTGCGGTTTGAACCACCAGCATCTCATCGCAGTACCTGCCTTGCGTTCAAAAGGTCCTTTTGCCTTTTCGGATAAGTCTCTTACCCTTGCGCCCCCTTCCATTGACACCATTACCCTTTACCGCCTTTGCCTTTTTCGCGAGTGCGATAATCCGAAGTGTGGCGCATCGGATTAGCCGGTCGATCGGCATAGCCGACCCTTTCGAGTGGGGGTAGACTGACCGGCATCATTTTTCTGAGCTGGGGCGCTGATGACGCTGAGTGATGCTGTATTGATCGTGTTGCTGGCGGACCGAATTCATGGCACAGATGCTGCCATTCGGTCTGCCGCCAAGCGCTGTGCGAAAAAGTTGCCGCG
The DNA here is from genome assembly GCF_058795575.1 of Pseudomonas sp. GW823-FHT05G12. Lineage (NCBI taxonomy): Bacteria > Pseudomonadati > Pseudomonadota > Gammaproteobacteria > Pseudomonadales > Pseudomonadaceae > Pseudomonas > Pseudomonas sp. GW823-FHT05G12. The sequence goes on along the minus strand of NZ_CM179501.1, from coordinate 3,803,147 downwards.
CAGCCAGCGCGACATCTTGTTCAAGATTGGCAGCAGCGGGGCGCCTCGCGAAGTGGTGGCGCATCTCTGTCAGAACTTGGCTGACTGATCTGTCACAGAGTTTTGCAATTAATGCGCATTAAATGACTCTTAGATTGGGAATTAATACTCGGATATTGAGTGTGTCTCAGTTATTATGCATTCACATGTCTCATACCTAGGAAAGATCTCTCATGTCCAAACTTGCTGAATTCAAAGCACTGGAAGCGCAGCTGGCCGCGCAACTTCAACAGCTGGATGCGATGAAAAACGATTCCGGCCTGAAGCAGGAGATCGAGTTTGAACAGAAGCTGAAAGCCTTGCTGGAAGAGTACGGCATGAGCCTGCGCCAGGTGATCACCATTCTGGACCCGTCCAAGGGCGTGAGCGTGGGTGCCGCAAGCGTGTCGAGCGGAGCTCAGCGCAAGCCGCGTGAAGTTAAGCGCTACAAGAACCCGCACAGTGGCGAGGTCGTGGAAACCAAGGGTGGCAATCACAAGATCCTCAAGCAGTGGAAGCAGGAACACGGCTCGGATACCGTTGAGAGCTGGCTGCAGTAATCGACTGCGCATTTGCAGCGGCCGATCCACGGCGCTGCAGGCAAAACAAAGGCCCCAAATCGGGGCCTTTTTGCTGGTTAAGGGAAATTACGCCGTGAGTCGCTGAGTCGCTTCTATGGCGTGGTCGGACTGCAGTGCCAATAGGTATTCCGAGGCCTCACGGGCTTGGCCACTGGCGCGGAAGATCGCGCGCTTGTCTTCCTTGAGGATCTTCAGCCAGGAGGCCAGGTACTCCTCGTGGCGCAATTCTCCCTGGGTGGCGGTCAGTGCGCAGAGAAACGCTGCGCCCATTTCCGCGACCAACTCCTCGAAGGCATAGGCTGCGGAGCCGAACGCGTGCCCGCCGGTGATGCCGTCGCGGTTCAGGCGCGATCGATGACCCGACCAGTGAGTCAGCTCATGCAGGGCCGTCGCGTAGTAGCTGCCGACGTCTTCGAACTGGGCCTTGGTGGGCAGCTGGATGCGATCGCGTAGCGGCTGATAGAACGCGCTATCTCCATAGCAATGCTCGATCTGCGCGCCGCTGGCTAGCAGCAGCTGCTCGGCCGGGGCATGGTCGATGAAGGCGGGCGGCTCGGTGAGCTCATCAAGGACTGGCTGCTCGTCAGGCATGCCTTCGGTCTGCTCGATGTTGAACAGGCAGTGCGTGCGCAAGAGGGCGAACTGCACCATTTTGATATTGCCCTGGTCATCGCGAACGACCTGGCCGTCTTCGTCGTGCGCCTCCTTGCTCATCGGTTTGTACAGCACCGCGAGGGTGGATTGCTCGCCCTTGCGCACATGGCCACCAGCTTTGCGTGCCTGGTTGAAGGTCAGCCAGCGATCCTGGGTGAAACCTCGCAGGCGCGCCTCGGCCCACAGCAGTGGAATGTTGATGCCGGCGTAGGGCCGTCGGGTGATGGCGTTGATGGGAAAAGGGGAGTCAGCACTTGAACCGGTGGTGGTCCAGGGTTTGATCCAGGGGATCACGCCTTGGCTCAAGGCGCTGACGATCTTGTTGGTGACATCCAGGTAGATATCGGACATGGCGTTCTCCGGGCGTGTAGGGGGAACGCTGCCCAGCCGGGAAGGGTTCCCGGTGGGGTAGTGAGGCAGTAGCGGTGTTGACAGGGTCAGAGGGCGGCGATATCGACTACGATTTCGCCGGGCAGCCTGATGAGCAGAAAAACCGGGCCGCAGTGTGGCGTGATGCGAGCCAGTTGAAGCTGCGGCAAGTGAGCAGATACCGAAGTGCCGTTGCGCCGCGAGTAGTCGAGTTGCAGCTCAATGGGGCAGTGTGAGGTACGCGGTACCGAGTTCAGTACTCTGTTGAGCAGGTCTGCCAAGCGCATGGCTGACTGTCCAATCGGTTCCTCGCCTGTGGCAGGTGCAATGAACTGCTGCCAGACACCTGGGCTCAGTACCACCGCATCGGAAAAGCGCTTCATCCTGGACATTGGGACCTCCGCGTAGCTGATCCCGCGACACCTCATGTGAGGTTCGTGCGTGGACTTGCTCAATCTGAACAAGGCATTGAGCAGGGGGCGTCCATCTATTAAACCGCGCTTGGACGTGAGGTCAATCTCCGATCTACACCTCATATGGAGGGCTCTATCCAGGGAGTTCCAGCGAAGACTTCCGTCCTTGGACTCCTGACAAACGGCGATCTTCAACCGACTGAAAAAGGATGCGAGAGGCGCCCAGAGAGGCCGGTTAAGGTGCCGCTCTGGGAACGCGTGGAGCTCGCTTCTGCGTTCAAGACTTGCCTGCGGGGTCAACCTCGGCGGCCAGGTACAGGTGGGTGGACGTGGCCTCCACCACCAGCGATCCTGCGGTACCGCGAAGGCTGGCGAGGACAGGATCATCAATGTCGAAGTACTCGGCAAAATCGTCGCCGCCGAATTCATCGCGGGCGCGATTCCACCAGGTGTCGAAGTCGTCGACGTTGGGGTTGCAGCCAGTGGCATAGGCCACGCGTTTGCGGCCACCGCCATCCGGCTTGCTTTCGCCAATCTCGGACATGAGGTAAACACCGTGGTCCTTGACCAGTATCAATCTGCAACCATTGATACCGGCCTCGGCCAGCACGGCGTGAAGTTCAGTGCCTGTGAAACGCAGCATGATGAGATCCTCCAGAGGGTGCGGAGGAACGCCATCCCGTGTGGGAGAGTTCCCAGCACTGGAATGGATGTGAGTAGGGTGCAACGAAAACGCAGGTTCAGTGAACCCGGGGGAGTAGAAAGCGTTCATCACCGGGGAACGGTGACCATGCGAGCTGCCGAACGCGTATCGCATTTTGGGGTAACCATCACATGTGTGACGTAGCCTCCAAGGTTATGGCTACCTGGGGTGCTGGAAAACCAGCGATTGCACACTTGATTTACCAAGCGAACCGGCACTGCGTCAACGGTGCTTTTCGGCGAAGGCAATGTTCCCTATCCATTGAGCGCCACCGGCGATAATCCGCGTTGTCTAAGTGATCAACGGTCATGGAATTCAGCGACAGAGGAGTAAGCTAAAGCTTGGATCCAAATTAGCGGTAGCGGCTGGACCGCGTGCGCGGTTATAGGTAAGGGAGGCAATCAAATGTCGACTCAAGCATCCTCGGCTTCTGGCAGCACCGGTATCGGCAAGCATCTTATTCGCGCTGCGGTTGGTGCTGGTCGAGTGGTGAACAGATTCGAATCCACGGTTTTGAACTCCCGCGTTTTGGCCGCCGTGCCGTTCAAATATCGCAAAATTGGCTTTCAGGTAGTTAAGTTGATCCTGATGCTCGTCGTTGCTTCAGTTGCGATATCTCTCGCGCTCGGGATGCTTGCTTTATGGACCATTGCCGCGCTGCCAATCAGTACTGAGAGAGAGCCCCGGATCCATGAAATGAGCCACCCTCGACATCATCTTAGATTCCCAGAAATGTACGACGATAACGGGGCCCCCAGGTGATTGGTTACTTGAGTCTGCGGGCACCGGACATGATCTGTGAAGATCCCTTTTCTGCTTGTACCTGAGCACCTTCTGATCCCCGGGTGAGGAGCGTTTGCATACCGCTGCCCACGTTGTATCCCGCCCAACTCATGACGCCGAGGAAAAACATCGGCAGCACTACGAACATTGCACCCATCACGTACTCGATCACCTGCGCGGTAACTGTCCCGTCCATGAGGCCTGCTGTCGGCAATGACAACAGCGCCTGGTCTGTGACCGATACCTGGTTGTACAGAGTTTCCAGCATGCTCGAGTCGATCCAGCGCGCGAGCTCCCACCAGAACGTCAGCATGTGCAGCGTGAACAGTGCGAACGTGATCGTCATGAGCGCCTTGAGCTGGTAAGTGCTGATCAGCAGCACCAGCGGCAGACTGATGATCGTGCCCATGATCAGAAAGGCCTGGACCATCGGCAATGCCGCGCGCAGCGCATTCATCGCCGGGAAATTACTAAATGAGCCGAGGGCCAGGCCGGTGTTGGTGGCCAGGTTGTTCAGCCCTTGCGTCAGCGAACCGCCACGGGCGCTGCTGCCGTAGTCCTGGAACACTTGCCCAGGCGCCATGCTCAAAGACTGCTGCCGTGGACTCACCAGCTCGCGTAAGGTGGCGTCTTCGACTTCTGTAGAAGTGTGCCCCGTCAGCCAGCCCCGCAGCTGCGAGAGCAGCGATGGATCAACCTCGGCCACCAAGCGATCGCGCAGTCCGATTGTGCCGTCGCTCCACCACTGTTTGCAGGTGGGGTAGCCGGCGCCGCTGTCGAGTTTGGGCAGGGAGGTGTCTCGGGTCTCGTCGTACGGCCAATCGGCCCTGGGCATTCGCGAGCGATCAATATCGTAGTAGCCCGGTGTGTTGAGCAGGTAGGTCGAGCCTATCCAGGACGCATCGTAGCTTTGCGACTCGTCCAGCTCGGGCCGATTGGTGAACAGCCGCGAGCGCGAAAAGCCGTAGCAGTCTCGGGTGAAGTCGGCGACTTCCTGCAGCAGTACCTGGTCGTTGATCCGCGAGCTGTCGATCTCCATGCGCATCGCCCGGATGTCGGGTGCGCAGGGAATCGACGCGGTCGCTGCGGCGGTAATGCCTTTGCTCATGGCATGCACGAGGAACCACCACACCGGCACGTTTGCTGACTTCTCGCCGATGGTATTGAAGGTCGTGCCCCAGGCCGTGTCGGCAGGCCTGGCCATGGACACCCCACAGCGCTGGCTCGCGGCATCGTCGAAAGTCACGGATGAAAGGCTCAACGGGAAGAACGGCATACAGCCGAACAGAATGACCACGTAGCTCATCCACAGCCGGTTCTCTACGCGAGGGATCGACAGCAGGCCCTTATTGCCCTCGTCGGCACCCTGTTGGCGAGCTGATAGCCATTCCTGGAGGATGATCGCACCGAAAGGGGCGGCGAACAGCCCGGTGTCCGCCAAGGTGTTCCAGATGCCGTTGTTGATGATCCAGGCCAGCAGCGACAGGTAGTACTCAAGGTAGCTGTTGGTGCTCATGTTCATGGCTGCACCTCACACGCGAGACAGCTCGACCAGGATGATCGAACTGAAGCCGATCAACCCCAGACGCTTTAGCCGTTGCTGGTCCACAGGCGTAGCTCGCATACGCAACGCTGCGGCCCAACCGGTGAATATCAGGGTGTACAGCAGGGCGCGCCACCACGCGAAGTAGGCGGCAGTTGCCCGCGTTGGTGCGAGCCCATCCAGTTGGGCAGCGGGCAGTTGTAGTGCCATCCAGGCAATCAGCAACATGATCAGCATGGTGCCGAGGATCAGCAGCACTTGGGCGATCATGGACCTCACAGAAATCGGCATCATGGCGTGCTCCTTTCCTGGTCAGCCCGACGCAGTCGGTCCGGCTCCGGATCGCGCTGATCAATACTGCGCGAGGCGTCGGCGCCGCCGGCGTGGCGATCAAGGACCAGGCTGGCGGTATTGGTGGCCAGCGACTGGCGTACCTGCAGCTCGGTTTGCAGCAGGCGGATCTCCCGTTCCAGGGTTTCGACGTTGCTGTTGAGGGCGGTGGTGGCGGGCTGCGCCGATGCCACGTTCGGTTCGTGGCTGCCGGCGAACAGCGTGCGCTGTAGCAGCATCGCCTTGTAGATCACGCTGGACAGCGCGGTCTCACTGGCCAGGCGCCGGGCCAGCAAGTTCTGGTCGGGGTCATCGCGCAGCCCCTCGATGACGCCGCGAGAGACCTGCAACAAGGGGCTGGAGACCTTGCTGAGGTTCTCTGGGGTAGGCTGGTCGGCACCCGAGACCATGTGCTGCAGGCCTTCCAGGTGTTTCGTGTAGGTTTCCTGGATCAGCGGCGACAGGCCCGTACCGGCGGTTACACGCAGCGTCTCGCAGTCATCGCAGGTTTCCACCTCGGTTTCACCGAGCACCCGTGTCGCCCATTCCGAGGCCTCCTCGGGGCTCGACCAGGCTTGGCAGATGGCGCCATTCTGGCAGCCCGAACCGACGGCCGAGGTGTCCTCGACGGATCGGTTGTGCAGCAGGTTGTAGCCGGCCTTTACCACATCCGAAGTCACCCGGATGGGTTGCTGTCCGTTACCTCCGGCTTTCTGCCCACCGACCCAGCTGACGCCGTTGTTGCCGTTGTTCGACTCGGTATCCTTTACCGCCATTACGGCATCGCCGCCGGACTGCTCAAGGTTGTGCTGCATCTCCTGGTTCTGGGCCAGCGCACCCCATCCGGCCTGGTCGACCTTGTCGGCCATTTTTGCCGCCATCGCTTGGCAGGTGAGCTTGGAACGATCGAAGTCGATGCGTCCCTGCAGCACGCCATTACTCAGCAGCTCATACAGCCCAGGGTTGGCGCGCTGGATGATCATCGCCGGCAGCGACATCACCGCTTGTGTGGCGTTCTGGATGACGTTGCCCATGATCTGCTGGAAGCCCTGGGTGGTACCATTGAGCTGGTTCTGCAGGGTGTTCGAGAGGTTCATGTTTCCGCACATCATGTTGGCCCGCCAGGACATGCCGACGCCGAGGCCGTTTGGACGGTAAAGCGAGGAGGGCGCTCCTGCCGCGGAGCCGCCGCCGATGGTGTACATCACGCGGTCATCCAGGACCTGGGCTTGGTCACCGAGGTGGTAGCCGTTCTCTGCGGCATGGCCTGCGGCAGACACAAGGAAGCACACCAACCCGAGCGCGAGGTTTTTCATCACTGGCCTCCATCAAAGTCGATGCTGAACAGAAACGTCTGACCCATACGCTGGCAGCAGCGGTAGGGCCGCCACAGCGACCAGGCATAGGCGCCGTCGGCGCTCTGGATCGTTGGGCTGGGGAAGATGACGCAGGTGTTCTGGATCACCGGAACCAGCAACTGCCAGCGGTGGTTGTCGACGTTGTTCTCCATCACCGGCTGCGGCGGCCAATAGCCGGGAGCCGGTATCGGCTGCAGCGGAAGATAAACGTGCGGCTGGCCGACGCGGGTGATGAAGTCGCTGGCGCGCTGGGCCATCACGGCAGCCGCCTTGAAATCATCAGGTTGCACCAGAAAACCGTGGCGCGGATACACGCTGCCCCACATGTCTCCGAGTGCCTGGTTGCCGATCTCGCGCATCCCCGGGACCAGTGCCTGTGGGTAGACGGACTCGGGGATCGCCTGGCGCCACGCCAACGGGTCGAGCGTGCTGAGGTAGTAGGGCGCAAACGGCACGGCTCCGCTTGGGCAGGCATATCCGAATGTATGCGCGAGAGCTGTGAGGGCTGCCCCGCCGGGATGGCCAATGCCGTCGACATTCTTGAACCTGGGCAGGTTATCGCGCTGCGGCGAAGGCGTGATCAGGTTGCCACCCCCTTGCGACGCCGGCGTCGGCATCGACAGCGCGGACATCTCGCTCCAGGGATTGGCGCCCGTGTCGGCATAGCTCGATATCACCAACTCGGGAATGAAGTGACGGATCTTCGGTGAGGTGCGCACCGTGCAGCCGAAGGGTGTGCATAGCAGCCAGTAGCAGATTCCGACGACTCGGTACTCCAGGCACTGCAGCGACCCGACGGAGGCGATGATGGTAGGCGTGGTCAATGCCAGGCACTGCTCGGCGGCGACCAGCAGAGCTGCCGCGGTGAAGGCTCGGCCACGGCGAGCCGTTCTGGGTTTAGGCGCTTTGCTTCGGGTGAAGGCGGTGACGTTCATGGGAAACGCTCGGCAGGTGGCAGCGGTGTGCATCCGTGCGCCAAGTTTCAGCATCCCGGATCCGGTGCTGGAGGAGGGCGGACAAACCGAGTCCGGGGTGATCGGTTTCGTCGGGCGCTCGATTTAGCGGCGCGAGATGAGCAAAATGGCGAAGGAGTACAAATGTGCTCTTTTCTAATTTTTACTAAGCAGAAGGGCTCGGATAGCCCTGACGGTGTCGTTCACGAGATGCCGCGCAGGCGATCAATCTCCGCCGCGACCTGCAGGGCGGCTTCCAGCTCGGACTGCTGGTGCTCTTCCATCAATCGCCAGCGCTGAGCTTTTTCCTCGGGCTCGGTCATGGCCAAGGCGAGGTATAGGCTCGGTGGTACCGCGCGGAACAGCGTCTCTAGGTTCTTCGACAGGACGACGCCCTCGGTGTACTTGCCCGAGGCCTTGCTTGCGGAGAGCAGCAGCGCTTTCTGCGCCGGCGTGAGTTTCTTGAAGCGGGCTATTTCCTCAATTTCCGCTGGCGGCATGTTTAAGCAGATCCACCATTCGATCATGTTGAGCATGGTCTGCGCCGCGTCGGGCAAGTCGGCCATGTTCTGCGTTGCCAGCCAGAACCAGGCACCGAGCTTGCGCCACATCTTCGTGCCCTTGACCACGAAGGGTGCCAGCAGCGGATTCTTGGTAATTATGTGGCCTTCGTCGGTGACCATGATGATCGGTCGTCCCAGGTACTGATCGCGCTCAGCGATGTTGTTTACCGTGTTCATCAGGCTGATGTAGCTGATCGACATCTGCGCCTCGTAACCCTCACGGGCGTACGTGGCGAGGTCGACGATCGTCACGTCGCTCTCCGGCCAAGGTGTGCCGGGCCGGTCGAACAAGGCACCTTCGAAACCCTGGCAGAACAGGTCGATCGACTCGGCCATCTCCTGCGCTCGCTCGCGGCGTTTGTCGGGCAGATGGGTGTCGCTGGCGACCTTACGCAGGGCATCGCGGACATGGCGGGTCAGCACCTGCTGCTCAGTCGTCGCGCAATGTCGGGCGGCGTCGAGGATGCACTCGCGGATCAGACTGCGGTCTGCTCGGGTCAGGCGCGCCTCTTCCTTGGCTTCGCCGCCGGTGATCATCAGCCGCGCGGTAATCTCCAGCTCGCCCAACACATCGCGCTGCTCGTCACTGTCCGGCGCGGCCTCATCCAGATCTTCAGTCGACAGGCTGGCGACCTGGTCTGGATGTTCAATTAGGCGCCGGGCATGGGCGAACGGCGCCAGGCTCACATCGCTGCCCGGTTTGAGCTGAACCTTGTTGATGGACAGCCCGAGGGTGGCGAAATAGTCACCCTGTAGACCAAAGGAGTTGCCCGCCTCGACGATAAACAAACGTGGCCGGTACACGGCCATGACCTGCATGAGGATTGAGACCAAGGTGGCCGACTTGCCGGCGCCGGTCGGGCCGAACAACAGCAGGTGGCCATTCATCGAGCGGTCGAAGCGTGACAGCGGATCGAACGACAGCGGCGCACCGCCACGGTTGAAAAAGGTGATGCCCGGGTTGCCGGTACCGATGCAGCGACCCCAGAGCGGCAGCAGGTTGGCGACGTGCTGGGCAAACAGCAGTCGGGTGTACCAGTTACGTGTGTCCCGCGCCGGGTTGTAGGCCATCGGCAACCAGCGTAGGTAGCTGTTGCACGCGGCCACTTCATCGCCCTCGCGCACCGGCTGCAGGCCGGCACCTAGCAGCACGTTGGCAGCCTGGACCGAACGCTGGCGCAGCTGCTGTTCATTGGCGCCGCGCAAGTACAGCGCCAACGTGCCGCGGTACAGCTTGTGCTGGCGACCAATCAGCGCGCGGGCCTCTTCCACGTCCTGGCGTGTCTGGGTCGAGGCGAGGTTCTCGCCGATGGCTTTGCGCGCCAGACGATTGAGCTGCTCCTCGAGCACATCCTGGGGTGTGATCACCAAGGTCAGGCTCATCACCGCCTGCTCGGGCAACTGATCGAACAAGGCGTTCAACGCTTCGCCCTTGCGTGTTTCACCGGTCAGCTGGCCGATATGCGGTGGCCTGCGTAGCTTGTCGACCACCATCACGGCGTGGGGCTGTTGATCGAAGTACCACAGACCCTGCTCGCTATCGGAGCGCGGCTCTTGAAAGAACAGCCGCTCGGCGAAATCGTGGTCGAACGGCAGCGGCAGCTCCTCGCCGTCATCCCCTTCCGGATAAGGCACACGTCGATAGAACGCGGCAGGCGTTTCTTCGGTGAGGGCAGGGGCCGGGTTGAACCAGGGCAACAACCAGGCGTAGAAGTCGCGCCCGGTCAACCGTCGAGGGCTGACCCCGCAGGCCTGCAGCGAGGCCACCAAGCGGTCGCAGGTGCGGCTCAACAGCTGAACCGGGTTCTGCCCATCCTCGTCAGCCTGCTCCCCGAGCCAGCGATAGACCACCAGGCGAATACGCCGATTGCTGCCGCGCCACGGCAGGTGAGACACCACATGGTCGTCGAACAGCCCGCCCGGTTTGCCGACGGCGTCGAGGTGACGCTGCATCGACGCGAGGAAAGCCTCGGTGAACGGCGTACCTCGCGCGCGCGGCGCGATGTAGCGCTCCAGGCGTTCAAGGTACGGGGCAAAATCACTGTCGTCCTGGCAGAAGAACTGCACCACCCAAGGCGCCTGATCGAGCTCGTCGAAGCTGTCCTGCAGCGCATCTTCCAGGGCGTCGCGTGCCGCCATTAGCCACTCGGGCTCGCGGCCCTCGGTGCCGATTGGTTGCAGCTCGAACACGGCCCCCACGGAACGGTTGTCATCGAGCAAAAAGCACTGCTCATCTTCGAGGTATTCGACCCAGGGCAGGTGGTCGGCGAAGCTGGGGTTGTGCGCGTACTGGGCGGCCTCATCGGCCAGCGTGGCGCGCCGACGCTGCGCCTCGCGCCAAGGCCTCCAGCGTAGCGGGTCGCGACTCGCGTCATCGGCCATCACAGATCGTCCAGGCGCTCGCCGGGCAGCGCGTACTCGACCTTCTCGTACAACGGGAATACGGTCGAGTAGCCAGGCACCGGTGCCTGTTGGGTACCGGCCAGGTGCGGGTAGACGTACATGACCAGGTCTGGGTTAGGCAGACGCGGAAACTGGGCACGGATTTCGTTGGCCGCAGTGCGCGTATAGGCGCTCTGGTCGTTCATCAGGCGCTCGGGATCCAGCACCGGGCGACGCAGTTCGCCCCGCGCCTCCAGCAGCTGTTGCTGAGTACCGACCGAGCCACCGCCGTTCCAGATATCAAGCATGGTGTGATCGCCATGGGGCAGCATTTCCTCTTTGCTGGTGGAGCAACCGGCCAAGTGCAGGCCGAGCAGCAGGCTAATCCAGATCCAGTACCGAAACGGATGGGCTTTCATGGTTCACTCTCCGGCCTTTTGGTTCGTAATCGATGCTGATTTCGTGGTCCAGGTGCAGAGCCACCTTGGCCCCAGGGGGCACGTAGATGGCGGCGAAGGCTTCGCCGTAGAGCTTGTTGATCCACTCACGGATGTCGCCAATGCCACCGCTGATCACCGAGTTCAGCGCGCTGTTGCCGCTGTTCTGGCTCAAACCCAGGCTGCCGCTGGCCGAATTAATGAAGGAGGTGTTGGTTTGCTCGCTGCCCAAGGCCGCGGCGAAGCCGGCGCCGGCCGCAGTGATCAGACTCTGGCTGCCCAGGTACTGCTGGGCGTTGGAGCGGCGCTCACCGGAAATGCAGGGGATGCCGTAGGGGTCGGAAATGTAGCCCAGGCCGCCGCGGATCTTCTCGGTGTCAGAGGTCTGGGTGCTGCTGCGATTGCGGCTGACGACCTTCTGCGGCTGCGGCACCGTGCGAACGGTGCCGTCGCCGAAGACAAAGGTGATCGACTCGACCTGACCACGCACGCAGGACAGCGTCCAGTCACCCGCAGCGGTGCCGCTCATTACCGCGCCGACCACGTCCGGCAGGTCGATGCCGTTGGCAGTGAGGTTGTCTGGCCCCACCAGCACCTTGAACGGATAGGGATCGTTCACTGTGCCGTCCACCGGCACCCGGCCAATCAGCGCGGTCATGGCGATCGAGCCCATCAGCGTCGAATTCTCGGGGATGGTGTAGACGGGGCGGGCACCTTCGGTACGGTCCTGGGCGTTCTCCAGGTCACGTTCGCCTTTGGCGACGGCACGCAAGCGATCCTGGCCACGGTCGATGGCGTTGTCGTCCAGACCGTGCAGATCCTTGAACTTCGAGGTCAACGACGACAGCGGTCCCTCGGCTTTGCCGGTGTTCTCTTGGCCGGCGCGGGAATTCGATGGTTCGATCCACTGCACCGCATCTGCCGGTGCCTGAGGGCCTGCAAACTGCTGCTCGTCGCCTGGCTCAAGACCGAAGCCCGCAGGAACATCCGACTTTACGGCGGGCTTACCGGTGAGCTGATCCTTGAGCCTGGAGAGTAGCCCCTGGGTCTCGCGGTGCTGTTGCTCGGCCTTCTGCCGTGCATCGTTGGCCTGCTGGCGCTGTTCGGTAACCTGTTGGGTGACACTGCTCAGCGTGCTCTGGATGCGCGTATCGATATTGCCTTCGCGCGTGCGCAGCCGGTTGTTCTCGGTCTGCAGGGCATCGTTGCCTTTCTTCAACATCTGCATTTCGCTGCGCATCGCTTTTACCTGGCCGATCAGCGTGGCCACGGTGTCGCGTGGGGTGTCGCCGGCGATGCCCAAGGCTTTGGCCTGTTCCGCGCTGAGCGTGGCATTCTCCGGATCGTGAGTGGGCTGGCCATCCGGCGCGGTCACCCAGGACTTGATGATGATCAGCACGATGCCCAGCAGGACCGCAGGCACAAACCATTTCAGCAGGCCGTTAGCTTTCATGATCGGCAGCCTCCGGTTTTGGCGGGGGCAACAGCAGCGCGTGCTTCAGGTCGCCGCCGCGGGTGACGAGGTATGCCACGGTGGTGTCTTCAGGCGTACCGGTGAGACCTAGGTCCGCATGCTGGAAGGTTGCGGCGTACAGCGTGGCCTGTAGGTGACGCGGGTCCAGCGCGACCTTGCCAGGACCGCGGTTCACGATCTTTACCGCCGTCACCCAGTAGTCGCCCAGCCGCCAGGCCGCGAGTGCCTTGATCGAAACCCGCTCGGTGGGCAGCAACGAACTGAAAGCAACGGCGTCGCTTAGCGGCACCCGTCGCACACCGGGCAGTGGTGCCACGGTACGCAGGGGCGCATAGAGGTTCTGCGCCGCATAGCGGGTGAGCACCACAGGTACCGGCGTAGCTGCCGGTGCCGCCTCCTTCGCAGCTTCCACGCCCGGTACCGAAGCCTGGCCCACGATCCTGACCGGCTCCAGTGCCTCGCTGCCCTCGAGCGCCTCGATGTCGATCAGGATGATGTCACCTGACTTCACCGACTGCAGTTGCAGCCGGGTAGGGGGAAGGGTTTCAGCGGCGCGCAGATAGACCGTGCCGCCGACGGACTGCACGCGCAGCTTGCCAGCGATCGCACTGGGCAGCCCGACACGCACATCCTCATCCAGCATCAAGACCCGCTCCTGGCCCACCGTAAGCGGTACGGCCAGCGGCAGGCGGTCCCAGTATTTGACCTCGATCGCACCGACTGCAGAACACCAACCTGCGGCAACCGCCAGAATCATGATCAAGACACGCATCATCCCGCACCTCCAGGCAGCGTCAGTTTCTGCGGTGTGCCTTCGTAGCAGTCCAGGGCCAGGCCCCACTTGTTGTGCTCGGGGTCGACGTCGAAGCGCACCACACGCAGCGGGTAGCGCACGACGACGCGTTTCACCGGCTCGGCGGCGTAGTACTCGTCGGCATTGAGGTCGAGTTTGACCAGCCAGCTGTGCTTATCCAGCTGCTTCACGCGCAAGTCGGGATCGTCGCTGTAGCCGCGGCCCAGCACCTCGTACACCCCGCGCACCCGGCCGCGCAGTTCGCCGGCGGCCTTGCGGTACTCGAAGTCACCGTCGAAGAAGGTCTTGCACGCCGGTGTCAGGTAGGGCTGCAGAGCAAAGATGGCACGGTGGTAGTCGACCTCACCGTCGGTTGGCCAGCGGTTGAGTTGGCCGAAGATGTACAGAGCGAAGCCGTAGATGTTTTCCGGGGGTACATCCCACCACTTGCGCGTACTGCCGGAGCGCAGATCGGGCGGCACATGAATGGTCAGCTCGGAGGGTGCGGACTGCCAGCCGTACCACAGCCCGCAGCACAGCAGTGCCAGGATCGATACGGCCAGACGCAGGCTGAAGATATGCGCCTGCTGCGCGTCGACTTTGTTGCGGAAGCGGCTCATTCAACAGCCCTCACATGTCGACGTGTACGGCGGACGGTCCAGGGCCCCGAATGCAGGATCAGCTGATGAGTGCCGATGCCCCAGTGCACTGCCAAGTGCCACTGTAGACGCCGGTACAACCAGGTTTCCGGCCGGGCGCGCTTGGCTCGGCGCATCAGCTTGCCGCCGCCCAGCAACACCAAAGCCATGCAAATGAACATGCAGGTGGGGAGGGTAGCGATGGAGGCGGTGGCCACCGCCAGCGGCGCACCGAGAATCACACCTAGCCCTGCGCCGACGATCAGCGCGACCCACATCTCGTCGTTGGTGAGCCCGCGAAGAACGGCCGGGTCATGGTTGAGGCGCTCCGGGAGGAAGGTCAGCGTTCCGTCAGGCAGAGTGGCTGGGGAGTCGGACATGATGACCTCACAGGATCGTCGCAGCTTTGGTGAGGAACCACAGGATCACCACCACTAGCAGCGCGCCGACGCCGACCACCGCGCCGAGATCCTTCCAAGTCTTACGCTGGTTCTGCACGTCGGCGTAGACGGTGAGCGAATGCCAAGCCACGCCGAGGAAGGCGAGAGTGGCTATCAACAGGCCGAGCAGAATGCCGCCGTCGTAGGCGTAGTTCTTGATGGTGTCGATCAGACCCGAACCTTCGCCGCGAGAGGGCGCTTCCATGGTCGGTAGGTCAGCCCAGGCCAGCGTCGAGCTCAGCAGCACTAGGCTACCGAACAGGACTTGCGGACAGGATTTCCGGAACAGAGCGAGCGGGCGATGGCAACGACGGTAGAGGTTCATAGCAAGGACTCCTGATTACGACAACATGAAAAACATCAGCACGATCAGGGCGAGGACCAGGCGCAGCGTGCTGCCACCGAGCGCACCGAAATTGAGGTTGCCGGCTGCCCACCCGCGGTAGCCGGTCCACAGGGCCCAGCTACACCAGAGCAATGCGAGCACGAGCACAGATGAGCGCCACAGCACCGAGCTGAGCTGCGGGGTGAACCCGGCAACGGCAGAGAACGCGTTTAATTGGGCGTCAGTCATGCTCATCGGAAGGACTCGAGTTAGCCGCTTCAGCCCGGTAGTCACCAGTGAACTCGACCAGATCGGCAGGCTGCGCGCGGGAGGGCGACAGGTAGTTGTGGATTCCTTGACGCATACGCTCGAGGTCCGCAGCGAACCTCGGATAATCGAAGCGATAACGGGGCCCTGCAGCATCGACAGATCTGCTGCTTGCGCTCTTGGCCAATAGCTCGATGGCGGTGATCTGCCGCTGCACCAAGCCCAGACTTGAGCGCTCGCGTACGTCTTGAGCCGCAGCAGAGAGCGTTACAAAACACGCAAGGAGCAATGTGTAGGGAATAGGAGTCATGATTAAATCCAGCCGGGTAACTGGCTTTTACCTTGAAGGCGCAGGCGGGTTATTGCATGACCAAAAGGGATTTTCGGTCATTCACATTCGAGGAGCAGGGGTGGATGCAGGGGGGGGGCGGTTTGCCCTTACGCAGGTTGACTACAGCAGCTAAAGCTCCAGGTATGTTGGGTTGCACATGAATCGGTGCTTGCGTTTGTCGGCTGCTCCGACTGTTCGAGTGACCTTGGTCGTTGTGTTCCTCCTCCAGTCACACTGGGTAATAGATTCGGTTTGGAAAGTAAAGCTTTCGTCAGAAAAGTATGATATTAAAATGCCTTTACGTTGCAGATTAACACGGAGGGTTTATGGCGTATCGAAATAAAACTTACGTCGCTTTCGCAAGCGAAGACATTAACTTGTATCGGCTCATGGAAGCATGGCGCGAGAATGATAAGA
This sequence comes from Pseudomonas sp. GW823-FHT05G12, assembly GCF_058795575.1. NCBI lineage: Bacteria > Pseudomonadati > Pseudomonadota > Gammaproteobacteria > Pseudomonadales > Pseudomonadaceae > Pseudomonas > Pseudomonas sp. GW823-FHT05G12. Next base: position 3,787,375 of record NZ_CM179501.1, on the reverse strand, counting down.
TAGACTTCGATTTTTTTGATGCTCACGATCTATTCATTTCGAGGGATACAAGTCAGCGGGAAACGATTAAGCGAAATCTTCGCCAGCGTATGAAAAATGCAAAGCAGGTTGTCTTGATTGGCAGTCCAGATGCCAAGAGGAAAGGCGGGGATGGATATTCGTTTTTGGCTCACGAGCTTGAGCTAATTGTGGAGTTTGACTTGCCCGTTGTGGTGGCGAATAAAGGCGGCAGTCGCGAAATTCAACGAGCGTTAATACCGACTCCCCTGCTGAATGCGGACTACTATACAATGTCAGTTTCGCTGCAGCCAGCTATAATAAAGTTTGCGCTGGATGAGTATGTCCCAGCGTTCGCCCAGAAGGTGAGAAAAGGTCCGCATTATTATCCGGCGGATATTTATAAGAAGCTTGGTATCTAGCGGGCAGGTGGAAAGTTATCGCTCCGGCAGAGGTTTTAATCTGCCGGATCTTAATTAATCTTGTGTTAGGTTACAAACCGTTCCTGGCGGACTTTATGTCAAGTAAATTAATTTGACTAATTTTGTCTTTGTGAATTATTATGTTGAGCTTTGCTGGGTGCTTGAAGCGCATCTCGCTTATTCTAAAAGTCCAGAGCATGATCTTTAGTAGTTCTTCGTCGCTTATATTTCGATGTTCTTTAATGCGCGTGATGCCCGATCCGAATATTGGTGTTGAAACGCTTTGCTGTGCGTACACTCTATTGACGTTGTCCCAGAATTTTATCAAAAACCCTAGGTACTCAGGCATCGTTAAATAGGCTTGGTTGCGGTCGTTGAATTTTGAGAAGGCTGCAAGAAGAAAATCCTCGTACACACATATAGTGCCTATGTCGTATCTCTGTTTCTTTCCAGTTGCCCTAGTTTCGTTTAACTCTAAGATTTCACACTCGTCGAATCGATAGGCGGTCAGATGATTTTCAAGGTCTACTAATGCTTTTGGTAAGTGCCTGTCTATGAATATTCCGTTTAAAGAGCTGTGAGAGATTATTTCGTCGTCAACTTGTGTATCAAAGTACTCGTTAAAGGCGATCGCTTTAAGGCCGGGTTGCTTGAATATGTCGCCTACTTTTACGATGACTGTTGTGCTTTCTATCTTTAGTTCTACTTCGGTTAGGTTGTTAGATGTCCACCAAAAGTAAATATAAATTAAAATCAAGAATGCCACACAGGCGATCCCCGCTGTGACCTTTCCAGTTTCAGGTATGGTTACGAAAATTAGTAGTAATGACAGCGCTGTGCCGGTCGCGGCGAGCGCGCCCCAGAATCTCTTGATTATCCGCTGATCAAAAAAGCCTATTTGACTCATCCTGATGCTCCTAGCGTCGCAGGCGGTTATTAGTTTATGGGTGAAGTCAGAATGAGATCCAGTCACGATTAGGAAAAGCGAACGCACTCGCTCAAACCCTCTAAGGTTTCACTTCTTGTGTCGACGCCAAATGCTTCAAGAAATTTCCTCGCGAAAATATCCTTGGGGCCTTCTTTTCCCTCCTCTTTATTCATTATTCTAGAGATGGAGCTAACAAATAAGTCGGAAATTTGCATGAGTGGAGATATGCTGGAGTCTTCCGCCTCAACTATGTCAACATACACGTTTCCTTGGAAGATGTTGCTGGCAGCATTTTTCAATTGTAATTCTATTTCCATTAGCGCAAGTTTGTCTTTTGACGCTTCTTCTGCATCCTTTCTAAATTGCAGGTTTCGTGGGAGAATGGCTCGGCCAGATTTGTTTTCTTCGGTAATTCCTTGGATTACCATATGGTAAAATAGCTTATTGAGCGTGTCGTCGACATTGTAAAGGCCGCTACGATTTACTCCGAGGCCTTTGAATGAGATTGAGGAGGAGTTCTGTACGATAGAGCCAAGCAGCGCCTCGTAGGCTTCGAGATTCCCCTTGTTGATTTCTTTAAAATGCATTTCGCCTTTGAATCCTATCTCTGCCTTCTTCCTGTTAATGGCGGCAGTGATCTTCATGGTTTCGTAGCTTCTTAAAATCCAAAGGCTACCGACTAATAGGTACTTTCCGGTTTTTCCGCTCTCATCGGCATAGATGCAATATACTGGGTGCGAAGGTCGGACCTCAAGAGCACGCTGCTTTTCTTCCTCTTCCAGCTTCCCTCTGTATTTTCTAACTTCAGGTGATGCAATGAATAGACCCAGTATGTTTTGTACCACCGCTCTGGCGCGTGCTATAGAGTGCAATCTCTGCAGTTTGGGGTAATTTTCAAATGAAATATCACCCCCGCTATAGAGGTCGGTTTGGAAAGTCTTCCAATAAATGATTTGGCACTTGATGTCAGAGTCTCGGGCCTGAGGATAGTGATTAAGAATCCACGCAACTCTATCGGTCACACGCGTCGGGCTGTTACTGGCGATTGCAGAAAGTACCCGAATTTTTTCGGACTCTTTGTCGCGATTTTTTCTTTCTGACGCAATTAGAAGCGCTTCCTGCTCCGCACCTTCCTCTTCTTCTTGTGAAATGACAGCAATGTCGTTCATGTGAAGTCCCTTTACTAATCGAGCGTTGGCGATATGCCAGCATTGCCCGAGAGTGGTTGTGTAGTCAACTCTCAAGAGGTGGTGCTGGTCGCGCGTAGATAACCTGCGATCAATGATAGGGAGCCGTGGTTGTGCCGTCGGTGTGGCTACTGCTTGTTTTGCCTCAACCGTGTACGTTCTAAGGCGTTGATTTTAAATAACATATTTCGGCATTCGCCGAGGTGGGCAGTCAAAGGTATTTTTTGAATGTAGTAGCAGTGATGGCCACCATGATGCCAAGTAAAATGGCGCATGGCAGCAGCACCCAGATGGGATTCACCGACCAGGGCAAGGATAAGTAGATCACCCAGGGGCTGACCACCAGCGGCAGTAGTGTCCGCTTTGCTCGGTGGTAGACGAAACTGCTTTCGCGGCCTGCTCCGAACTTACGCAGGTCGCGACGCATCAAGCCATCGATCGCGCCGGTGATCACCGCGAGCAAGAACAGTGGGGTGGCCAAAGTGAGTACGGCCAGCCGCACTGCGAAAGTGAAGGTCGTGAACAGGGCTGCGAGCAGGTAGTCCTGCATCACAACGTAGACTTGCGCGAACTGCCCCTGCATTGAAGGTTCCTGACTGAGCAGTTTCAGCTGGGTATCAGATGTCGCCCATCCAGACCGCACTACGATCCAGTCGTTCAGGTGTTCGAGTACCTTGACGGTCGCTTGCGCCGGCTCTTGCACGAGCAATGACTTCTTGAAGTGATCGCTGAGCCAGCCTAGCTCGCTCAGCCACATGGCATGGCTATGGTGCCAGCCCTGCTCGGACCAGAACCACAGCATGCCCACGAATTCCAGCACAATGGAGAAGATCAGCGAAGCGAACAGCAGGCCGAGTAGCCGCAGACACAGTTCGAGCATGCCGAAGATGAGTCCCGGACTTCGTTGTGGAGGCGGTGGGCTGTCTGGGGCAGTCGGCATATGGGCTCCACAGTACTCGGTTGCTCACGGCGCGCAGATTAGGAGTGCCTGCGCCCTTGTGGAGGCATCTCGGGATCAAAATCGACCGTCGGCGCACCGCCAGCGCTGCTCCACCAACTCCCCGCATTGGCGTTGTAGGACTCGCGCATGCGCGCGGCCAGGGCCTGCAGATCCGCCGGCATCGCATCGTCGCTAGCCGACTTCGGTAGCGGCATGCGCACCTTCCACAGCTGTCCTCCCTCCTGGAACGAGAACATCTGGCCCTTGGGCAAGGCGATGATGTGCGCGGGTTCAATCAGTGGTACCGAAGTGGTGGTGACCCGATCCTGCGAGGAGGAGGTGAAGTCGGTGCGGGCGTCCGGATCGGCGGTGTCCGTCGCGCCGGAGACCAGGGTGCGGGTCTGCACGTTGACCTTGGGCAGTTGTTTGGTCAGCAGTTCTGCGGTCGCGGTTTCCCGCACGCGAAGCATCTGCAGGGTGTTGAAGTTGCCGATGACCTGGCCGGCCTTGGCCCGGTTGCCGATCCGTGCCTCGATGTCGCTCAAGGTCTGGGTGTAGGCGGTGACCTGGATACCGGCGCCACCACCCTTGTTGATCAGCGGAATGAACTCGTCGCCCATCAACTCGTTGAACTCGTCGGCATGCAGATTGATCGGCACCTTGTCCGCAGCGCTGGAGGAGCCTGGCAGGCCATGATCGATGCCATGCTTGTAGATGTGGCCAGCTACGGAGACCAGGTCGGCAAACATCGAGTTGCCGACGGCAGCGGCAACTTCAGCATCGGACAGCGCGTCCAGGCCGACGTAGACGATGCCGCGTTTGCGGATGACCTGCAGCCAGTCGAAGATCGGCCTCGGATCGTCGAGGTCGGTGTAGTTGGGGGCGAGCAACTGTGCGGTCTTGCCGCTGGTGAGTTTTTCCAGCAGCGGCAGCAGCGAAGCCACGATCTTGTCGAAGTAGGTGCGGTCGTAGCGCACGGCCGAGCGCAGGCCGTCCATTACAGGATCGAAAATGCGCTTGGCAGTCAGGTATTGCTCGATCGCCACCACGCGCTTTTCCCGGCCAATCATATGCCGTGGGATGTTCTTCTCGTTCAGGCGGCCTTCGATCTGCACGATCGCTTCCCAGGCCTGAGGATCATGGCGGGCGAAGAAATGCTGAGCGTACTCGATGAACAGCGCATCGATGTTCACCACGTGCCGCTGGATCTGCAGGTAGTCAGGGCGGCGGCCGAGCTCGATCAGCGCCCGGGCGATGATGTTGACGAAGCGCCAGGCAAACTCGCGAAACGCCGCCGAGTTGCCTTCACCGCTGAGCTGGCCAGCGATGCGGGTGGCGACTTCCGAAATGCGGCCAAAACGACCGATGGCGTTGTAGCGGGCGGAGATCTCCGGCCAGCCCAGGTGGAACACATAGAACTCACGCTCGCGGCCGGCGCGCCGCGCCTCCACGTACATGCGCTTGAGCAAGTCGGCATCGCCCTTGGGGTCGAAGACGATCACCACCTCCTGGCTGGTTCGATGGATGTCCTGGGTGATGTACACCTCGGCCAGGCGCGTCTTGCCGACCCGGGTGGTGCCAAGTACCAGGGTATGCCCGACGCGTTCGCCCAGCGGTAGGCTGGCTTCTTGCTCCTTCGGCTCGACGCCATGCAGCAGTGGCGAGCCACCCACCGGTGGCAGTGGCCGCACCGGGTTCAATGGGCTGTCCCAGGCGGTCAGGCGGGGCAGCAGCGACAACCCGGGTGGAGCCTTCTCCAGCAAGTGCTCCATCCGCCGTGCCCACTGGTGGGCCGCCGATTGATTGACATAGCGGGCCAGCGCCGGGTCCTGCGCCTCGAGCAGACGCTGGGTGTGCAGGCGGGTCCAGCGAAAGCCGCGGCCCATGAACAGGCGCTTGCCGCTCACCGGAATCTGGCGACTGGTCAGCGAATAGCGCGGCAGGCGGCGGATGTTGCGTCGATAGCGCAGGACGATCCGTGCCTCATTCAGCCGCTTCAGGCCGATTGCAGTGTAGGCCAGTGCCATGCCGGCCCCCACCTCGGGCGACAGGGCTACCGCCCAAGGTGAGTGCAGACATAGGGCGCCAGCACCCGCGCAGATACCCACGGTGTATAGCTCCACCGCAGGACGCAGCAGAGACTCCATCGCATGTTCGCCCATGATGCACCCTCACTGTTCCAGGCCGGTGGGCGTGATCAGCACCGGGTAGTGCTGCAGCTCTAGGCGTTCGGCGATGTCGTCACCACTCACCGGCCAGATGTTCAGTCCCGGGGCTGCCGCCTGGATACGTCGCAGCGCCTGGGCGTCGGTAACTTCAACGGCTAGACCGCTGGCGCCCAGCTTCTGCAGCGTCTGCGCATGCTGGGCCAACCATTCCAGAGAAGCGGCGTCGTGCCCGACCAGGAACAGCGGCGTGAACCCTGGCAGGCTCAATGCCCTTGGCGACACGGCACCGGGTGAAAGGCGTGTACTGTGTATGGGCAGGGTCCAGGTCAACGCGCGGGGATCGGGCAGTTGGCTGGGGGCCGCGAGCGCGCCAACCGTCCACCACAGGCAGGTAAACAGCGTTATCCAGCACCGATGGGTCATGGCTGCGGCCCTCTCGGATAGGACACGACTGCCTGCACACGCTGCCAGTGCTGGCTGAACTGTCGGCGGTAGCGCGCTGCAGGTTTACCGCCGGCAGGGCGGTGATAGCGGCCCGCCGCCACGACCCAGTCACCGCTGTCGGCGTAGTGGGCGCGCAGCAGATCTGCCGTCACGGCCAGGTTGGCGCGTGGATCGAGGGCCTCGCAGGCACTGTGGTAGCGGTCCGGGTGGTAGCCGAGGTTGGTCTGCCCGAGCCCGACATCGATGCGCTTCGGATCGTGACGGACCAGCGCTTGTTTGAGTGCGGCACACGCCTCATCACGGCGGGCGAAGCGCAGCGATGTGCCGGCGACATTCAGGGTCCAAGGCCAGGGCATTAGGTGACCCCGCAGCGGCGTACCGCTCTCTTGCAGGGCGATGGCGAACAGCACGGAGGCGGGGATGCCGGCGCGCGCGGCTGCCAGTTGATACGCAGGCGGCGGCAGCGCTCCCGCTTGAACGGCCGCGGCACCGGTCAAGGCCAGCGCTAGGATCACTCGATACGCTGCCATTTTCCGTCCACCTGCTGGAAGCGCGCCGGCAAGGGGCGGCTGGCACCCAGGGCGAACCAGCGGCCGCGGTCATGGTTGAGGGTGACCTGGCCACTGCTGACCTGGGCGGGGGTAATGCCCGCGCCACGTGCCCACTGGCGCAGACGCCCGTCGTCACCTTGGCTGCCGACCAGGTACACATCGAGGTGCGTACCGCCACGCAGCCATTGCTGGGTGCTGGAGACGCAGGGCGGGCAGCGTTCCTCCACAAACACGGCAAAGCGGCCAGCAGGCGTAGCCGCTGGATCATCGGCCATGCCCTGTACGGGCAGCATCCCAGGTAACAGGCGTGCCCAGGCGGCGGTGTAGGCCTTCTGGTAGGCCAGCTCGCGCTCGGCACGTTTGGCTTCGAGACGGACCTGCAACTCGGCGTAGCGCTGCCTTTCCTGGTCAGAGTCGGCCTCTACGCCGAGGGTGGTGAGCGGATCGAGTTGCGGCGACCAGTAGTGGCGGGGCCCAGCCTGCAGGCGCTCGAACTTGGCCCACTCATCATCGGTTAGCCCCCAGGCCTTGGCCCGAGCCGTATCGGATACCTGCCGATCCAGCAGCGTTTGTTCGCTGAACTGCGGGGCTGAGTCGACCAGTTTTGGCGCGCTCAACGCCAGTTCTGCGAATAGGCAGCCGGGAAGCAGGATGAACGAGAGAATGGAGAGCCGAGTCATACGCACCTCTTCACGGCAGTGGCAGCGTGCGGTCGCCATGCCCAGGAATGTGGAATACCACCTGGTCCGCACGGATCGCACGCAACTGCCAGCTGTTAAAGCTGTCTCCCGGTTGCAGCAGGTGCACGGTTGTCAGCGAATGGGCGCCGACCGGCAGGGCAGCCACGAACCTGACGTCACCTCGGGTCTCGATACCCAGCAAGGTGAAGGGCGGTGTCAGCGCCTTGGCCTTGGCTTTTTCACCGATGGAGGCCTGTGGCTGCGTGCTGGCGGCCGCAGACACAGAAGGGCGGGCCGACAGTCTCTCTAACGTCGCCTCTGCCGCGGCCAGCCGTTGTTCCAGCGCTGTCATATCGGTGCTGCTTGAACCTGGCGGTGCCGCCTGGAGCGTCTTGAGCGAGGCGGCCAGCTCATCCTGCTGCTGGCCGAGGGCGACCTGCGCCGTGGTGTGTCGACTTTGCGCCTCGCCCAGCGCCACGACCTGCGGCTGTAGCGTCGTGAGCTTGTCGGCCAAAGCATCGATATCGCGGCGCAGGGCTGGCGTTGGATCCGCCGGGGCATTGCGGGCCGCAGCTTGAAGCTCGGCCAACTGTTGGTGATGGTTGTACGTTTCGGCGGCGAGCACCGCGGCGCCCAGGCACAGGGCACCGACCACCAGCGCCTGAAAATGGAGGACCTTCATGGCGCAATCTCCAGTGTGGAGAATGGAGGTGCAGGCGACGGCACGCGCAGGGCGTAGCACACGCTCCGCTCGACCGGATCGATCTCGAGTCGCCAGGCCGGGCCGCCGATGATGGTCAGGGCGTCCAGCAGCGAGATCGGTCCGAGCTGATGCTGTACCGCGGGCAGAGGGCGACGGAACAAGCGATCCACCGCTGGGCTGTCGGCACACAGCGCGTAGCCCGAGCGGTGCAGCACGTGACGTAGGGCTTCACCGACGGTGGCATGCAGGGCTGGCGAGATCTGCACGTTGACCAATTGATACAGCGGCTGGCGCTGCTCCACCGTGGGACGCGTGGTGACCAGGGTGTAACGGTCCTGGCGGACCCAGGCCGGAAGCTGGGTTTTCGGCTTGGGCGATGTCGCCGGCAAAGCGGGTGGTGCTGCGGGTGCAGGAGCCGGAGGTGGGGTGCTGCAGCCAGCCAGGGCGATCATCAGACCGAGGGTGGGAAGTAGGGATGTGTGCATGACCGAGTCTCGACAAATGTTGCCGATACCATGGCGAAGGCGCGAGGCGAGTCCCCACTGGAAAACCGAATCTGTCGAGCTAGTTTTTCTGTCAGCCACCACAAAAAAGGCGCCCGGGAGGGCGCCTTGGTCATTCTTCGGTGAATAGCGGTAGCTCCGAGAGCGGTGCCGCGTCAGGGTCAAAGATCAGCAGGCGGATGTCCGCCTGGCCTGCTAGTAGGAGCAGCTTGAGTAACACTGGGGGAACACGGTCAGCGAGCATCCGCCCACTGACCTCGTCGGCGCTGCAGGGGCTGCCCCGGGCTTCAGCTTCTGTTGCCCAAGGCGTCGAATAGAGTTTGCAGCCGACGGCATGGCTGGCGTTGAGTTCGAAGCACTCGAAGAAGCCCGCCGGTGAATTGCACCAAGCGCGCACCTGCAGGTACTCGAAGTCGTCTGCGGGCAGGTGGGCGCTGCTGATTTCCCAACTGCGGCTGTAGTGCCCGGTGGCAAAGGACAGTTGCTCTATCAGGTTACGCGCGGCTTCCACGTTGCCGAGGTCGCCGATATGCATCGAGCGTCCGAGCTGATTGCCCATGATCTGGTAGAGCACTGTGTTCACCAGGCCATCGGCCGGGCAGCGCATGCGCAGAAACTCGGGTACGCACACACCGTCGGTGATCACCGCGACGTCGTCATCGAACAGGCACGGCTGCAGGTTGATGGCTTCATTGGGCAGCTCGTTCTGAGCCGGGTGCAGTGCGCGGTAGCACGGTGGGCAATCGTTGGCATAGCTGATCTGCAGGACACGCTCGTAGCGCAGGTCTTGGAAGCCGCGAAGAAACGGATTGGGCAGGGAAGGGTGCATGGTGGTTCTCCGAAAGCGCCGAGGTCACCCCGAACGGGCGGTGACCTCAAGGGCAAGGTGGGCTGTCAGATCCAGCCGTATTCGGCCAACGAAAGCGGAGTGCCTTCGCCGACGATGATGTGGTCCAGGACGCATACCTCAACCAGGGCCAAAGCCTCAGTCAGGCGGGTGGTGAGCACCCGATCGGCGCCGCTCGGTTCCGAGCAGCCGGAGGGGTGGTTGTGGCTGAAGATCACGGCGGCGGCATTGTGTTCGAGTGCCTTGATCACCACCTGGCGGGGATACACGGAGGCACCGTCTATGCTGCCGGTGAAGAGGATGTCGAAGCTCAGCACACGGTGGCGCGAGTCGAGGCAGAGCAGGGCAAACACTTCGTGGTGGTAAGGGGCGAGTTGCAGTTTCAAGTAGGCTGCGGCATCGGCGGGAGTTATCAGCACCTCGCCGCGCTGGAAGTGACGTTGGTCCAGCAGCTGCAGGGCCTCGGTGATCAGCGCATCCTCACGGGCGCGTTGAGCCAGTACGGGATCGAGCGGCTCGACGAGGTTCAAGGTGGTGTTCATGGGCAATTCCTCGTGGCTGATGGAGCGCCCCCTTGGGGCTTGCCCCAGGCTGGTTTAGGTGTGTGATCAAAGGCGCGTGAAGCGATTCCGAGTGCCGTGCAGGGGGCTTTGGCAGACTTCGCACGGTTGCGTGGAAAAGGCCTCGATACCGGCGCCGGTATGCGGATCGAAATCGGCGCTCAGGGGCAGCAGGGCCTGCAGTTGTAAGCGCAAGTGAGCGATGCGGTGTTCGACTTCAGCCTCGCTGTAGTACAGCGACAGCGCACTGAAGTCGTCGTAGGCGACCGCCTGCAGGCAGTCTTCACAGAGCCAGAAGCTTTCCATGGCGACCTCCGACATGAAGGTACAACAGGCGCTCATAAGAGCGCCTGCTGCGGGCGGCCAACCTGCCTTAGGCAGACTGACGTGCGGCAGTGGATTTACGTGCAACGGGTGGGGTTGGCTGGCCTTGGTCAGCGTCACCCTCGCTGCTCGCTGTTTCCGATTCTGCTGCTTCAGCAGCCTCAGGGGCGGCGGCAGCGTCGGTCCGAGCCGGCGCACGGTAGCTGAACTGACCGTCGACCTTGATCCACTCGATGAAGATCAGTCGGCCTTTGAGGCTGGCGCCGGGTTGCCCCTTGCGTTCGCCTTTCTCGTACATGAACGGATCGACCCAGAGGTCACCGATGCGAAACGCGATAAGGACCTTGCGTTCGGCTTGGACGTCTTCCAGGTGTTCACGGATCAGCCGGTCGGCTTCACCGCTGGCGACCTTGCAGTCGAAGCGTGTGTACTCGACGTCGTCCGAGGCACCGTGCAGGGCAGCGATGTCACAGGCCATGAACGCTTGGCCGCGGCGAACCGGGACTTCGCGGACACGGTTCAGGTAACCGATGCCTTGGGTGTGCAGGTTGAAGTAGGTGGTGGGGGCGTTATTGCTTGCAGTAGTCATGATGAAGCTCCTGTTCAGCAGAAACGCGGACATCCACCGGCCCTGGCGGCTGGTGAGTTCCGCAAGGGGAGGTGCAAACACATGGTCGGTTGAGAAGGCGCTCATCACCGATGGGGCGGTGACCGTGCGAGCTGCCGAGCGCGAGTCGCACTTTTGGGGAGAACCACCCGAAGCGGGCGTAGCCTTGAAGGTCCTGGCTACCTGGGTGCTGTCAACGACAGCGAGGTACAGGTCATCTATAAGACGCTGCAAAAGGCCCGTCAACCGTGGTTTTCAGGCGGTCTGGGCGGGCGGAGTCGGGTGGCTTTCGGTGGATTCTCGGCGACGAAAAAATAGCCCGACGGTCATCAGGCTAGGAGGAGTTGGACCACCCTTGACCCGGCGATGTGGCACCGAAGTCCGTCGCAGAACTCCACTGCCGATCCACCTGGATCAACCGACCCTTGTCGTGGCCTGGGTCGGAATCAACTGGCACGCATCCGCGCACAAAAGGTGCCCAGTGTTTCGCCGGCGGGCACCGGAGCTGAGCATCGTCGCCGAAGCGGATGACCCCTAAGGCTTGGTACAAGCCGCACGGGTCATCCACCTGGGGGACTTGGAACGCTGAGAAGTCATCCGCAGATGTGCTGAAGTGTGGCTCCGAACTCTAGGAGTCTGACCGAGCTGCCCGGAGCGAATCGGTCTAGGTCGCCAAGCGGCGAGGGGCCAGATCACTACACCAGCGCTGTGGTGTGCCGTCAAGTCATGTGTTTTTCGCCCGCTTGGTCTTGGCCAAAGCTTTAGTGCCCTTGCACTCGGGGTAGCGGATGCACGACCAGAAGCTGCCGGTGCGACCTTTGCGCTGGCGCATGGCGCTGCGGCAAACCGGGCAGAACGGCCCCTTGCTGGGGGGCGGGCGCAGGGTGAGCGTGGCGTTACTGCGCACCAGTCGAGTCAGCCATTCTGCCTGCTTGGCGAGAAAGGTCTCGACGCTCAGCTGGCCCGATTCGATGCGGTCCAGCGCCTGCTCCCACAGCGCGGTCATGACCGGGTCGGCTACTTCTGGCGGCACCGCTTCGATCAAGGTATGCGCCGCGGCGGAGGCAGCCAGGCTGCGTTTCTTCTTGGTCAGGTAACCGTGATCGATCAGGCCCTGGATGATGGCCGCGCGGGTGGCCTCGGTACCGAGCCCGCAGCTCTCCTTGAGCTTCTGCTTGAGGCGCGGCTCGGCCACCTGGCTGGCGATAGTTTTCATGGCTTTGATCAGGGTGCCTTCGGTGTAGGCCTTGGGTGGCAGCGTGCGCTGTGCGTTGAGCGTGGCGTCGACCAGCGCCACCGTCGTGGATTCACGCAACGTCGGCAACCGCTGCACCGGTTCGGCCGGCTCGTTGCCGTCGGCCTCGTTGATCATCGCCTTCCAGCCGCGAGCCAGGATCTGCTTGCCGCGCGCCACCAGTTGGTCTGCCTGGCTGTGTAACTGCGCCTGGGTTTTCAGGTACTCGTGCTCGGGCATGAACTGCGCGAGATAGCGGGCGCGAATTAGCGTGTACACCGCCAGCTCGCGCTCGGAGAGCTGCGTTAGGTTGAGGGTGACGGCGGTGGGAATGATGCCATGGTGCGCGGTGACCTTGCTGCTGTTCCAGGCGCGGGAGCGGCGACAAGGGTCGACCTCCTTGAGGACTGCCCCCAGCGAAGGCGCGGCGGCGGCCAAGGCGTGGAGCACGCGCGGCACCTCATCGAGCATGCTCTCCGGCAAGTAGCCGCAGTCGCTACGCGGATAGGTCGTCGCCTTGTGTGTTTCATACAGGGCCTGGGCAGTGGCCAAGGTCTCCTGTGCACCGAGTCCGAGCTTGGCCGAGCAGATTTCCTGCAGTGTGCCCAGGTCAAACGGCAGCGGCGGGCCTTCGCGCACGCGCTCGACTTCGACACTGTCGATCTGCGCGCTGTCGGCTTGAGTGAGGCGCCTGAGCGCCTGCTGCGCAGCGTTTTCGTCGATGCAGCGTCCAACCGCATCGCTGACGGCGGCGGTGGGCTGCCAGCGCGCTTGAAAACGGATGCCGTCCTGCTCCAGGTGTGCATCGACGGTCCAGAACGGTTGCGGCACAAAGCTCGCGATCGCCCGGTCGCGCTCGACCACCAGGCGCAGGGTGGGCGTCTGCACGCGTCCCACCGGCAGCAGACCATCGAAACCGGCGCGGCGGCCGAGCAGGGTGAACAGCCGACTCAGGTTGATGCCGACCAGCCAGTCCGCACGGGAGCGGGCGAGGGCACAGTGGTACAGCGGCAAGGTCTGCTCTCCCGGACGCAATGCGCTCAGGGCTCGGCGGATCGACGACTCATCCAGCGCGGATAGCCATAGGCGCAGAATCGGCCCCTGGTACTGGCAGCGTTCGAGAATCTCCCGGGCGATCATCTCGCCTTCGCGGTCGGCATCGGTCGCGATCACTACTTCGCTGCAGGTGCGCAGCAGCTGGATGATGACTTTGAGCTGGCCAGCAACCTTGGGCTTGGGCACCAGTTGCCAGCGGCTGGGAATAATCGGCAGGTCATCCAGCGACCAGCGCTTGTAGTCGCCGTAGGCTTCAGGCGGCGCGGTTTCCAGCAGATGACCGACGCACCAGGTGACGGTGAGGTTTTGACCCTTCAGGCAACCATCACCGCGGCGGCAGGCCTGCAGCACTCGGGCGATGTCGCGGGCTTGGGATGGTTTCTCGCAGATGAACAGGCGCATACGCGGGCCCTCTCGGTGGGTACCGACAGGGTGAGGGTGTAATCGCGGAGCGCTAGGGTAAATCCGAAGGTGCCGAGCTCATATCGGCGGAGGGGCATTACTTGCGTTGCGCAAGGTGGCTCGCCAGCGCTTTCAGAGACTCCAAGGCGAATTGCTTATCCGCATCATCGAGCTCCTTGATGATCGAGTTGATCTGCACGCCCAGGTCCTGCGGCCGAGGGCTGATCGCGAGCAGCAGCTCATCGGCGGGGCAGCCGTATAAGTCGGCCAACTGCAGCAGCTTGGAAACTGAGAGCTCAACGAAGCCACGCTCCAGGCGCGACACCGCTTCGCCAGAAATCTGCAGATGCTCGCCGACCTGTGTCTGGGTCAAGTGCCGGGCACGACGATACTTCGCCAACTGGCGACCAATGTGATGTGGGCTAGGCTCTTTCACGGGCAATGGGGGCGCTCTCCAATTCGACCCATATGGTCGAACAGCACCCCAAAGATATGAACGGCTCAAAAGGTTGACTAACAACCCTGTGGGGCGTATCACCGAAAAAAGCTGGATGACCCGACCGTCACCACGGAGGCAACAAACTTGCACGGATCCCACCAGAGTGAGGCAGATGCGCTAGCGATCAAGGCCTATGAGCTGTTTATGGCCACCCATCTGGAACCGGACAAGGAGCAGGCTCGCGCCCGGCTGATTGCTTGGCTTCAGGAGAGTCCGCTGCACTGGCGGGCGTTCCTTGCCCTGGACCAGTATTTGGCGGAAGTGAAGCAAATGCTGGAACATGAGCGGCATAGGAGTGCCAGGCGAGAATGAAACATCGGCAGCAGCCGGTGTTGCCCGCTGAGCTGACTGTATGGCTCCAGCGATGTCGCGCTGCGGGCGCCAATTCCACTGAGTGCCACGCACTTATCCGGACTTGCGTGGCGCTTTCTTGCCACCCCCCTTGCGTGAAGTGCTGGCGTTATCGTTGGCTTTCTCGCGCATGGTGACCGAGGCCAGGCGGTGCGGCAGAATACCGATGCGCCGGGCCTCCACCTTGAACGTCACGCGGGCGTTGTCCTCGCTGTCCTCCCATTCCTCCTTGACCGTGCGCCCTTCAACCAAAACGCGCATGCCTTTCTGGTACAGCGTGGCCCAGTGCTCGGCGTCGCGGTTCCAGAGCTCGACGGGCGCCCAGTAGCCGCCGCGATCCTCGTAGCCGCCTTCGCGCGGTACCGGGTTGTCGAAGTAGACATTCAGCCGCAGCAGGCGCCGCGGCTCATCCGGATTGGTGTTGAACTCCTGATACTCCGGCACGCTGCCGATGTTGCCTTCACCAACAAACAAAGTACTCATGCGGGTTACTCCTCGGTGGGGGAACGGGTTAGGGCGAGCTCGGCGGCCTCGAGCTTGCTGGCGCCAGTGATGGCCTGGCGATACAGCGACTGCAGGCTGCTCATCTGCAGGTTCAGCACCACGCGGTTGGTCTCTAGCTGATACAGCGCCTGCCGCAGTTCAGGGTGTAGCCGCGGCTGAACCAGCGTCTCCTGCCACACCTGCACGCCCATGCGCAGAAAATCCGGGCTGCGCCAGCGCAAGAATTCAGTGCCCGTCGCGCTGTGCTGGACGACCAAACGCAGATCCAGAAACGAGAAGGGTGGTTGGGCCATGATCGCCAACATTACCGCCATCAACTCGGCGACTTGGGTGCGCAGGCGCAGGATCGTCTCGGCGAACTGCTGCAGCTCCCCCTTACCCTTAAAAGGCTTTAAAAGGCCTTTTAGGGAGGCACCTTGTGCAAACTCGCGATAGGCATCGGCTGACAAACGCCGGGCAATGGCTTCGGCCAGGGTCATGCCTCACCCCCGTCGTTCGCGGTGTCCGCTGTAGGCTGCTCCTCGGCTTCCGGCGGATTCGGGCCTTCGATTTCGGAATGCGCGTTGTTACGGGCGATCGGTGGGGCGAATTGTGAGCGGCGTGTCCCTTCAAGAATGTCCTGCGGCAGGGTGCCGAACTTGTCGATGGCTTCGCGGGCGCGGGCGTTGTTGGCGGCCATGTCGTCGCGGCTCACCCCGGCCAGGCGGTAGCGCTGCGCCAGGCCGAACAGGCTGCGCAGCAGATGTGCGCCGCCATCGATCCAGGACTCCATGTCGCCCCGGCCGATCAGCGCTGTGTGGTGGGCGAGCAGTACCCGCCGGACCAGGGTGTCGTAGTCGGTGAGCAGGTAGATCGCGAGAAAGCCCAGCTGGCTGCCGATGAACAGCGGCAGGGTGACTGGGTGGATGTTGAGGTTGTCACCGACGTCGACTTGCGTGGGCAGGGCCCGTTCCACGCGGCTCATTTGCTGCGTCAGCGTGGCCATGTCCAACCTGGCCTGCAGCAGCTTTTCCTCCAGCTGCAGCATGAACCAGTCGGCGTATGGATCGCCCTGGCTGCTGGCGTGCTTGAGCAGGTTGGTGACGCTGATGTAACCGGGCATGCCCAGAATCGGGTGTACCCCGTCGCGGCCGCTGCGCCCCTGCCACAGGCGTGCCGCATGGTGGGTGTGCAGGGTGAGGGTGATGCTGCTGCGCAGGGAACCCAGGTTGAGTTGGTAGTGATCGACCATCGCCAGTACCTCGCCGTCGGAATGACGCCGACGATGGACCGATCCTTGGCTGGCGATGCGGATCTACCTGAAGGTGGATTGCTCGCATTTTCCCGAGAGTGGATCCCCCTGGAACCGATGGCATCGACATTAGATCCACCGAGTTCCAGCCCTATGTAGCCGCAGTGATCCCTCGGCAGCGTTGTTTCAGTTCCTCCAGGCAGGAGAGGGCAAGTGGCGACGCGGTGCGCTGACCGCGGCGCTTGGATCGCTCGCGGGGCGGTTGCTCCGACGCAGGCTTGGTTGTGCGTGAGGGAGGGGTCGAGGATTTCTCTTCCTCGGTACGCGCGGCCCACAGGGTGAACTCGCCCTGGCAGGCGCGCTTGATCAAGCCCATCAGGTAGGCGACGGGTTTTCGGATCTCACCGCGGGCGCAGCGCACCGCCGCTTCATTGATCACCGCTTGTTGCTGTTCCGGCTCGAGCTGACGCATCGCCTGGGAGGCCATGCGCCGCTCGTTCGGGTTCAGCGGTAAATCTTCGGGCCATCGCGCACGACCAAACTCCACCTGCCCCAGTACCGTACTTTTTTTGCTTTGGTCTTTCTGTACTGTACGGCCAGCGTCGGTATTCCGAACCACAGGCAAATCCGGTGCATTGCCGCAGGGTTCGGGATCTGTTGCGCCAGCCGGAGAATTCCGAACGAGGTCGAGTGCGCCAGGTTCGGAATCCTTTGCATCTGATTCATCGCTCATCAGCGGCAGTGTTTGCTGGTGGACCGGCGGCAGCGAGCCGAGCCTGTCCTTGTCGAGCTGGGACAGCTGGGGGTCGGCCTGGATCTCGGCGATCACATGCTGCGCCACGTCTCGGACGCCTTTGGTGGCATGGGAGAGGTTCTGTCGTAGCAACGCCGCGTAGCCGCTGTCCAGCTCCAACTGTTCGGCTGCGGTCAACGGATCGCCGTGCAGCACATAGACGCAACCGCGCAGGCAGCCGTTGGCATCGCGTGAGCGTTCCACCAGACTGAGCCAGCGAGTGGTGCGCAAAACGTTGAGTGCGCGGGCGATGGTTTCGCGTGAGGCCTGAGCGCCGCAAGGACTGGTGGCCAGGTAGGGCTGCAGGTCCTGATAGCGTGGCGTCTTGACCTTACGTTCGGTGATCAGCCAGCGCAGGACCTGCCAGGTATTACGTTCCAGTGGCGTCAGCCGGCGGTCCAGCAGCAAGGTCTGCGGCAGCGGGTTGTTGTCGCCGTAGTAGATCGTCCGCACCGCGGGCTCCTCGGTGGGGACAGCCAGTTTGCCGTTCGCCGCGTACCACTCATTTCGGCGCCGAAGGGCGTCGTAGCATTGACGCACCACGTCCTGCCAGTCGACCTCGTAAAAGCTCAGCATGGTGTGCCTCCGTACAGTTCGATCTGTTGCCAGACCAGGGTCAGGCTGATGTGTTGTTCCTCGGCCAGCATCATCATGGTGTCCAGCGGATCGTTGTCCGGATCCTCCGTGCGCAACTGGCTCCAGCGATTCCACACGGCATGCTCCTGCACTTCACTGAGCTGGACTGGCCGACCGCGGTGCGTCTCGATCTTCAGCACACGGCGGCGCAACGCGGTCTCCGAATGGTCCAGTCCGAAGCAGCGGTACATGATGTTTGAGCTCGCGCCCAACTTGAGCGCCCGGTTGATCAACCGCTCGTTCTGTTCGTCGCGTTCGGCCTGGACGATCAGGCGTCGCAACACGGTGATGTCGACCTTCACTTCGACCCAGGCGATTGACGAGTGCGCCAGGTGGGACAAGGTAGTTGGCGGCAGCGACTGCAGCACCTCAATGTCTTCATCGGCCAGACCTAGGGCCTTGCAGCGCTGTAGGCGGCCATGGCGCAGCTCATGCAGCACCTGGTTCAACATGGCATGGTTCAATAGATTGAAAGTCTTGCTCATGAGGTGGCTCCTCACGTTATCGAGTGGACGACAGCGTCAGTTCGATCAACTGTCGGGCGTGGCGGATCAGCGTGAACAGCTGCTCCAGCTGAGCATCAGGAAGTCGTTCAAGGCCCACCGTCAGGGCTGGGCGGTCGGTGAAGGGCAGGTCGTAGACGCCGATCAGCAGCTGACCAAACAGTGCTGCCGGCAACTGCTGACGTTCCTTCCAGGCCACGTCGTCCTGCAGGCGCAGCAGGGCCGAGAGCAGCAGCTGGATACCGGTGTGCCGCGAGCTGAGTCGCTCGCCATGACCCGGTGAAAGGGTGAAGCCCAGGCCGTCCAAGAGGGGGCTGACCATGTCGCCGGCGTCTGCGTAAGCGGCAAGGTCGGCAGCGAGGGCGGCGCATCTCGCGCGCAAGTCGCTGATATCGTCCAGTGGCTCGGGGCGTGAGGGTGCCGTGTCAACCGGGCTCGGAGTATCCTCGAGCTCTTCCAAGGGCTTGTCTTGCAACGGTTCGTCACCCAGCGCCTGGCGTATTTCGGGTAAGCGTGGAGCTTGCCGTGGCAGGAGCGTTCCACCAGCTTGTTTGGGCTCGGGATTGGACACCGCGGTCGACGTATCCGATGGACGTTCTGGTGTCAACGAGGGGACCGGAGGCTCGCCAGCTTGATTTTTTGGAGGGACCTGAGTGCTGTCCGCTGGAGGCAGTGAGGGACGTTGCCCCTGATGTAGTTCTAGTGCCAGCAGACGAGGTGTCTGCTCCAGGCTCACTGCCATCCTGGCAATCAATTCGTCCTGCAGCTCACTCAAATCGAGCTCGGGCTTTTCACCGTCGAATGCTGACAGCGCTTCAAACCACAGCAGCGGGAACTGCTCGGGGCTGCCGAAGTACTGGTTCCAGATCGACTCTGTCCGCCGTCGCAAGCTGATGAGGCGCCCGATGGCAGGTTTGCCCAGGCCCGCATACAGTTTCTGCGGGATGACGGGGAGCAGGTGCTCGAGCGCGTCGAACATGCGACTGATGTGTGACTGCGAGATGGGATAGCCACCCTCACTCAAGCGCGTCGCGAGCTCACGCTGGGTGAGGTGGGTATCGCCGAGCTGAAACATGTCCTGGAGCTTCGCTACCGCGAGAGCCCGCTCGATAAACGTCAACTGGCCGTGCAGGTCACTCTCGGCCAGGTGCCCAAGCAACGTATGCGCTTCCGAATGCCAAGGGCGGAACAGGCAATGGATACGGAAGAAGCGCTCTTGGCGCGTTTCCTGCCAAAGTTCACCGAGAATGCTCAGACGAGTGTTGCCGCCGTTGCGGATGACGAAATGCGACTCATCGGGGCGGCGGGTGATGGCGGGCGGCTGATCCAGGCCGCGCTCGCGAATTGAAGCCTTGATATCGTCATACAGTGGGTTGCGCACCACACGCGGGTTCAGCTCGTAGGGCCGCAGTTGCTCGAGACTGACCACCATCGGTGTATCGCCAACTGGGGCCGCCGCTAGGTCGCGTCCGTGCTTGTGCGGAAAGTGCGCCTGCTGCAGTTGGCGTGTGATGTCTTCGGAGGTCGGCGGCTTCATCACTTATTCTCCGGTCAGCCGCGACGGATCAACTGGTGCTCGGCAGTGGCCGGGCGACCAGATGCAGGCGCGGCAAGAGCACCGAGCTGCTCGGCCCATTGCGGGAACAACTCAATGGCCAAGCCGCGCATGATCTCGGCGGCACAAGGGCTGCGGCTGCCGGGCGGTGGAACTGGCTCTACGCGGTGCACAGGCAGGCCGAGCGAGGCGGCATTGGGATAAGCCACGCGGTCGGGGAGCAGCGAACGGCAGACGCTGACATGGGTATCGTCCTGAAAAGAGGCTTGCAGGCTTTGCATGATCAAGCGCGTATCACGGCGATTGGCGTTGACCTGGTTGAGCAACAGCTTCACCGACGGCAAGGCAACGCCCAAGTAGCGGTAGGGCTCCAGCTCTTCGAATAGGCCCAGCGTTCCGCGACGCAGTTCGCGCGCGGCAAGCATTTCTGGAAGGACCGGGCACAGAGCGCAAGCGGAGGCGAGGATGACCATCTCCACCACTACGCTGCGTGCGCCTTGGGTGTCGATGATCAGCACATCGTAATGATCCTCGAAGGCGGGCAGGAGGTTGCGCAGGCGCAGACGGCCATCGGCCGCGTGCAGCAGCAAGGTGCTGATGTGTCCGGCGCGGTCGTTGGAGACGATCAGGTCTAGGTGCTGAATAACGGTCGTCGAGACTATCTGCTCCGGCGCTGTGAGTTGCTGAGCGATCAGCTCGTAGCTTCCGGCGTCCTTGGCATCGCACAAAGCGTAATAGCTGGACAGCGTCGGTTGGCTGTCCAGATCCAGCAACAGAATGCGAAGGCCAGCATCGGCGAGCACACCGCCCAGGTTGGCGGCGACGGTAGTTTTACCCGCGCCGCCCTTGGTCGAGATCAGCGAGAGGACGTCCATGGTCAGTCTCCCGTGGACAGTCGGTCCTGGACCCATTGTTCGATCTCCATTGAGTCCCAACCGACGGCGCGCATACCGATGCGCCGGCATTGCGGGAACTGGCCGGCCTTCATCAGGTTGTAGATGTGCGAGCGTTTGAAGCCGGTTTTCTGCTCCACTTCATCGCGGCGCATGATGTGGCGGTCGGCTGGCAGAGGGGCAAGGTTGGTCGGTTGCATGATGTCACTCCGTAGCGCCGGGTGGCGCGTGGTGGGAAGTGACAGTCAGTGAAGGTCGGAAGAGGGTAAAAAACATTGTCAGGCAATGCCCGGCATCGCCTGACAATGCGGCGTCAGCCCCGTTTTACCTGGGCTATAAGACGGCGCGCGTCGGCAAATCGCCGATCAATGGTACTTTTGCTAAGGCCATCCACTCCTGGGAATCGCAGCAGAATGGCTTGGACCAACTCTGCCTGGCTGGGGTAGATTGACTGAACCTTGCCGTTTTGGTTTTTCCCGAGCGTGGTCATGAGCATCGCGCCGATCAGCCTGTTCTGCATGGCTTCAGACGTCTCGGACGGGATGCCAAGTGATTCGAGTCGCACTTTTAGCTTGTCGTTGAGCGTGGTGAGCGCCGCCACTTCATCAGCGGTGACAGCATAGGTTTGCTGCAACTGCTGAAGCGTACTCAGGGCAAAGTCGAGCTCGGCTTGTTTCGCCAGATGCGCAGTCAGGCTTACGCATCCTGAGTGATCAACATCTTGGGAAAACAGAAAGGGGGGTTTCTGATCTGGCAGGCTGCGTAGGAACCAGAGCAGGAGATCGGCGCGCCGAACGGAGTAGTACACCCGGTGAATGTGACTATCCGACGTAATCGGCTGCCCCAGGTAGGTTGCGGGCAATTCGCCGCTGAGAATGGCGTCGTAGATGCACTCGAGGTGTTCGAGCAGACCTGGCCACTGTAAAAAATGCTTTCGTAGGCTGCTAGGGTGGGAAAACTCTACCTGCAGGATCTCTTCTTCATACTCTGAAAGGCCACACCACAGAATCGCGGCGTCGATCGGATGGTACGAGCTTCTTATCGAGATCATGGCACACAGCCTCCTGCTGCGTTCGTCCTAGAATCGCTGGCCGGGGCTGCTGTGCTGCGCCTCTGTCGAGCGAGCCAGATTCCGAAGTCGGTTTCGGATCCAATGAAAGTGACATCGCCACTTTCAATTTGTTCTGCACGCATTTTTTCATTGCGACAGGTTTTGACGTTCTGGACGCGAACGTTCCGCCTGCCAAAGCATGAGTGCGCCAGTGTTGAGCGAGGACAGTTGTTAAGTCTTCAAAGGCGCTATCAGGTGTGCACCGTGTCTGCTGAAAAAACGTGTTGCATATTGCATTATCCGCGACATCGGCCACGTACTGCGCGTCAGACAGTACTTGAATTACGGCATGCTCGGAGTCGGCAATCGCCAACGAGATGGCGCCGTTCGGCGATGTCAAGCAAACGGGCCTTGGCCGCGGAGGACCTCGCTACGCCATCGAAGAGTATCTTGAGTTCAAGTACAGGTGCCTCGGTGGCGTTGATCGCTGAGGACTGGCACAGGGGGGCAGGTACTGCCCCCTTTTAGGTCGGTTCGTTTTTTATCGTTTTTGTCCTAGGCGGTGACCACGAGTCGGTGTCTTTGGTGAAGCAGATCACTGATAAGATTCGATTGAACCTGTTTCTCCGTTGATGCTATGGATATAGTTACCGAGTCGCGGTTGGCCATCGCCATCGAGCGTGAAGGCGGTACCATTCACAACAATCTCCCCCTTAGCAGCAGGCGGATAAAGTGGCACTTGTGAAGCGATACGAGGCGGGTGGGGCCTTGCGGTGAAACGCTCATGTATTTCACAAGCAAGGCCCTCGATCGAATCACTGGCCGATGAACTGAGGAGGCCGGCGCTCTGCGAACGCGGTGAGCCCTTCAGTGAAGTCTCTGCCTTCGCAGGCTTGCTTGCGCAGCTCGGCAATGCGCTCCATCACATGAACCGGTACCGGCTGCATGTCCTCAAGCATGCGCAGTTGCTCTTTCACTGATTGCACCGCCAGAGGTGCTTTGGTCGCCACAACTTGGGCAAACTCAACGGCAGTCGACTCCAGGTGTTCTACGTCGACCAACTTGTTCACCACCCCAAATTGGGCCGCCCGAATGGCGTCCAGCTTTGAGGCGGTGAAGAACATTTCTTTGAGCAGGTGGATCGGCAGATTGTTGAAGAAGCGCAGCAAACCGCTGGTGCTGTAGGGGAGGCCGATGTTCGCCGGTGTCATGGAGAAACTGGCGTTCTGATCGGCGATAACCATGTCACAAGTCATCGCGAGATCCACCGCACCTCCCCATGCGGAACCACCGACCATCGCAATGACCACGCCCGGGTAGGTGCGGATGTTCCGGAGCACTCTTTCGAGGGGCTTGTCGTATGCGATCGGGTCGCGGTCGTGGCTGAGCTCCTGGATGTCATGGCCAGCACTCCAAACACTTTGTCCTGGTTCGCTGCCGATGATCACCACGGGGACACGCTCTGCCGCGAGCGCTGCCAGGCTCTCCTCGAAGAGGCTGAGCAGTTTTGCGCTGAGCGCGTTACGTCTGGCGGCGTTGCTAAAGGTGAGTCGAGCAATGCGCTCATCCACCATTTCTACTTTCACGAATTCAGTTGGGGTGTCGGTCGTTGCCATGATCTGACTACTCTCTGGATTTGTTGTAGGGCGGGTCAGCCTTGGAAGGCCGCTTTCGAGGTCAATAGGGAGTCGATGGTTGATGGGTCAATACCGGCCTCACGCAGCACTTCGATCGTGTGCTCACCCAGCAGTGGTGGAGCACGGTGCACCTCGGGTTCTTTGTTGCCAAATACGGGCGTGATCACCTGGCGTACCGGCCCGAGAGAGGGGTGTTCGAGCGTGCGGGTCAGCTTGCAGTGCTGCACCTGTGGGTCTTCGAACACTTCGTCCAGCGTGTTGATTGGGCCTGCCGGCAGACCGGCATTGATAAAGACTTCAGTCCATTCTCGCTTACCCCGGGTTTTCAGGCGCGACTCCAGGATCTGTTTGAGTTCGTCGCGATTGGCGACCCGGTCATCGTTGGACAAGAACCGAGAATCTTTTGGCAGTTCTTGCAAGTCCAGCAGGTCGCACAGGCGCTCCCACATCGCAGTCGTGATAGGAGCCAGGTTCAACGGGCCATCCTGAGTTTGGAAGACGCCATACGGGGCGATGACAGAGTGGGCATTGCCGGTGCGGCGTGGTATGTCACCAACGCTCAGGTACCGCTGGCCGTGGACGCTGAGTAGGCCAACCAGGCTCGACAAGAGTGAGGTGCTGACATGTTGCCCACGACCGGTATGTTCGCGCTCTACCAATGCCGCCAAGACTGCCATGGTGAGCCACATACCGGACGAGAGATCGCCGATCGCTGTCCCAGTCCGAGTCGGGTCACCATCCGGATAGCCGGTGAGGCTCATCAAGCCTGAGTAACCTTGAGCAATCTGATCAAAACCAGGCCAATGGCTCATCGGGCCGTCAGTGCCGAATGCATTGATGCTGCCCATGACAAGGCGTGGATTGCGGGCACTCAGCGTGGCGTAATCGAGGCCCATGGCTTCGGCGGTGCCGGGTTTGAAGTTTTCCAGGAGGACATCGGCGCAGTCGACGAGCTTGTGAATGGCGGCCATGCCTTCTGGGGTGCGGAAGTCCAGGCAGATCCCGCGCTTGTTACGGTTGCAGGAGAGGTAATAGGTGCTGACACCGCGATCGAATGGGCCCCAATCACGGCTCATGTCACCCTTCGGGCCTTGCTCAACTTTGACCACATCAGCCCCGAGATCGGCGAGAGCCATGGCACTGAAGGGCCCAGACAAGGCACGGGTGAGATCTACAACCTTGATCCCTTTTAAAGCTTGCATGTTATTACCCTCATTATTCTTGTGGGATTAGGTGGTTGACCCTGCACAGGCTTCAAATGTGAGCGGAACGAGTAAGGGCTAAGCAGCTTCGAGCGGGTGGCCTGGGTAGCGGCCTAGTAGGGTGGTGACCCTCATGAGGCAACTTGGGGCGCTGCTTGTGGCAGACCTGTGCGGAGGTCGTGATCTCAGTCTATGAGCCGTTTGCCATAGGCTTCAAATATGATATTCCTCTAGAAAGATCATAAAAATGTATGGCAGGGGGTGAGTATGGATCTTCGGCAGCTTCGCTATTTTGTCCGTGTAGTCGAGTGTGGAAACATCACCCGAGCTAGCGAAGGTCTGCATATTGCTCAGCCCGCGATCAGCCAACAGATCAGAAACCTCGAGGAAGAGATGAGCATGAAGCTCCTGGAAAGGAGTGTTCATGGTGTCGAGCCGACTGCAGCAGGACGGACGCTCTACAGGCATGCTATCGAGTTGCTACGGCAGGCTGACGCCACTCGAGAGTTACTCTTGCAGGATGCGGAGTACCCGCAAGGTAGGGTTAGTGTTGGTATGCCCTCCAGCACCGCACGCATGCTCGCTATGCCACTGGCGCGCATGATTCGAAGCAAGTTTCCCGGGATCAAGCTTGAGCTCTTCGACGCTCCCAGTGCTGACATCGAAGGTCTCATCACCACGGGGAGGGTGGCCATGGCAGTCATGGTCGATGCCGTGGAAACCCGGGGCATCGCCACACAACATCTGCTCACTGAGCGTTTGTACTTGATGTCGTGGCCAGAGCTTCAACTTCCTGACACACCCATCTCCATTGAAGCGCTGTCCAGGCTACCTCTGGTGCTCCCGTGCGCGCCCAATGGCATACGGAGCAGAGTCGAATTCGCTCTTCAGGAGGCTGGTCAAGCATGCCAGGTGGAGTTTGAGGTCAACTCAACAGACATGCTGCTGCTGGCGGTGAAAAATGAACTGGGGGTTACTGTTCTGCCATGGGCGGCAGCGCAGGATAACCTGGAACCTGGTCGGATCACGCTAAGGGAAATTGACCATCGGCTCTTCGTGCGTGAGCTGTCCCTTTGCTGGCATGAAGCAGGCGTTCAGAGCAACGCGGTCGACAAAGTGCGGCAAACCATTGTGTCGCTTTTCGCCGGCTTCAAGGAAACGGGTGGGTGGTCGGTGTGATCCAAATGGCCCAATAGCCATACGAAATTCTGATGAATGATCATCGAAAAGCTTTGGGGTTGAGTAATTTTTTTTGCATGCTTAAAGTGCATTTGAGCCTTCTGCGCCCTGGCTTGGGGCGCCATGGCGCTAAGTGAATTAAGGAAGGAAAAGCCCCCTTCAAGGCAGCATTGAGCGTTTAGCTGATTCCATCGTAAAAAGTGATCGCTTCATCATTAAATGCTAGTAGCGCCCCTATAGACCTGGGCTTAGATTGGAGACCGCAAGGTGAAAATAAATCCAATCTAAGCAACCTGGCTGTTCGAGGCTCGACTCAAAATGAAAGCGAATGAAAACTATAAAGTGGCCGCTGCTCATGTCGCTCCTATCTACCACGATACTCAAAAGACCGTAGATAAAGCCTGCTCCATCATTGAGGAGGCTGCGCGAAAAGGCGTGCAGTTGATCGCTTTCCCTGAAACGTTTATCCCTGGTTTTCCTGTGTGGGCTAACGTCGGGGCGCCAATCCACACGCATCGCTACTTTGAAGCACTTACCCAAGGGGCGATCAGGCTGGATGGCCCGGAGATCCAGCAGCTGCGTCGTGCCGCTCGCAAGCACGGCATCATCGTTTCCATGGGCTTCAATGAACTGGCCTCGGCCAGCAGCACCTGCATGTGGAACGCCAATGTCCTGATCAACAATGACGGGGAGATCATCGGACATCGGCGGAAGCTGGTACCTACGTTCTTCGAAAAACTCGTGTGGGCCAATGGCGATGGAGCGGGGCTACGAGTTGCCGATACGGATGTGGGTCGAATCGGCATGCTGATCTGCGGAGAGAACAGTAATCCTCTGGCACGCTACTCCATGATCGCTCAGAACGAGCAACTGCATATCTCTACCTATCCTCCGCTCGCCGTCATGCGGCCTTTGTCTGAGGCCGGTGGTTATGACCTGGAGCAGGCGATTCGCATCCGGGCAGCTGCTCACTCATTCGAAGGCAAAGTTTTCAACATCGTAGCGTCAGGCTACTACGACACGACCATGCGCAAAGAGCTTGAGGGTATGGGGGATGAGGTGCTCGAGCTCTTGGACAAGTCCCCGAAATCCGTATCGATGATCCTGGGGCCGGATGGCAACGTCATCGGCGACACCTTGTGTGATACGGAAGGTCTCTGCATCGCTGAGATCAATTACTCGCCTGTCGCTGAGCTGCGGCGACTGCACGACGTGGCGGGGTACTACAACCGCTTCGATATCTTCCGTTTGGAAGTGAATCGGGTAGCACTTGAGCCGATCCACTTTGTTGAAGGCCAGTCGACTCCGTCAGCAGGGCAAGAGCAGTTTGATTCCCGCCTGAAGTCTATTCAATCGTTCGTCGAGTCGAGTGAGATGGAATCGCTGTAACTCAGCGAAATAGCTTCCTCTCATCTATTCATAATGATATTTTCCTGGCCACGTTGCGTGGCCGAGGAAGAGGAGGAGTCATGTCTGATTCTTTGTACTATCCGTATGGCTTGAATACCCAGGTAGGCCCTAAAAAAAAGGGTGGTATGCATTTGATTATGGCGCTGATCGTAAGTGCCTTTTATTCGGTGTTTGTAATTCTCTGCGTTGCATTTCCAAGAACACTGACGTACGAAGTTTTTCCGGGCGGCGGCAAAAACTGAGTGCAACACCTGACCTTTCCGGTAGGGTGTTGCCATGTCTTATCACGAACTCAGCGTTGAAGAACGCTCCGATATCCAGGTCAGTCTGCTGCGTGGCATGAGCCAGCGCGCCATTGCCCGAATGCTCAACCGCAGCCCCTCAACGATCAGTCGCGAGATCCGTCGCAATCGTGATGCCCGGGGTGAGTACACCACCCAGCATGCCCAACAAGCCATGCGCGATCGTCGATTGCCCTGCCGGCCCCGGCAAAAGCTGGTGCCCGGCAACGAATTGTTCGAGCTGGTCGCCCACCTGCTGCGACAGCGCTTTTCTCCCGAGCAGATTGCCGGCAAGCTGCGAACCATGAAATCCCCAAGCTTCGAAGACGCCTACGTCTGCCGCGAGACGATCTACAACGCGATCTATGCCCTGCCGGTCGGCGAACTGCGCAAGGAGCTGATCATCTGCCTGCGGCAAGGCAAAACCTCCCGCCGTCCGCGTTCTGGCGGCGTAGATCGCCGTGGCCAGATCCCGGACATGGTCAGCATCCATGTGCGTCCGCCGGAGATCGAGGATCGCGTGATGCCGGGACATTGGGAGGGCGACTTGATCAAGGGCAAAGCCAACGCATCGGCCGTGGGTACGCTAGTCGAACGCACCAGCGGCTACCTGATGCTGGTGAAGATGCAAGACGCGACGGCGACCTCGGCCGTGGAAGGCTTCAGTTCGGCGCTGAACCATATGCCGCTGGCGGCCCGCAAGAGCATGACCTACGACCAAGGGCGGGAGATGGCGCGTCACGCGGAAATCACCCAGAAGACCGGGGTGGCAATTTACTTCTGCGACCCGCACAGCCCCTGGCAGCGCGGCAGCAATGAGAACATCAACGGACTGATCCGCCAGTACCTGCCCAAGGGCACGGATCTGTCGGTGTGCAGCCAAGAGCAGTTGGATGCGATTGCCTACGAGTTGAACATCCGACCGCGTAAGCGCTTCGGTTTCAAGTGCCCCATCGAGGTCATGACCGAGCTGATGGCCAAGCATCACGAGGCTCCCGCCTCAATCCAGTAACTGTGTTGCACTCAGCTCCTGCAACCGCCATAATAAAGCCGAAATGAACGAGGTTTGGACGTCTTGGCTCAATGCGGAAACCCTACCGGCTCGAGCTACCATCGGCGTGTCTGATTTGGGTGACAATATTCTCGTTGAAGTCGTTGTAACTGCAGCTAAGTGCCAATAATGAATTCCACCCCATTCTAACTGCAGCGCTTCGCACTGCCGTTGAGAGAGCAATCATGAGTTCGACCGATAAGCATGTTGGAGTCATCGGAGCGGGAGTCGTCGGTGTTTGCACTGCGTTGATGCTTCAGCGTCGTGGTTTCAAAGTCACGATAATTGATCCAGATCCGCCAGGTGAAGGCGCGTCGTTCGGTAACGCTGGCTGCTTCAATGGATCATCTGTTGTTCCCATGTCTATGCCCGGGATGATTAAAAATGTCCCAAGCTGGCTCCTAGATCCGATGGGCCCACTTGCCGTTCGTTTCAACTACTTGCCAAATATAACACCTTGGCTTGTCAGATTTCTGCTCGCGGGTAAGCGCGCTAAAGTTTGGGAACAGTCCCAGGCGCTTAGAAGCCTCATCGGTTCTACCGTTCCTTTGATTAAGTCGTTGGCGAAAGAGGCGGGTGCTGAGCATCTTCTGCGACACGAAGGGCACCTCTATGTGTATCGATCCGAATCGGCCTTTGTCAAAGATCGCGGTGGTTGGGAGCTCAGGAACGCCAACGGAATATCAACTCAGACTTTGAGTGCCGAAGAGCTACGTGAGTTTGATCCAAGCATTTCCAGCGCTTATACCAAAGGCGTCCTTATTGCGGAAAACTCGCACACGACAAATCCACATGAGCTAGTAACTTCAATTTTTCGAAAAGTTCTAGAAAATGGCGGTCAATTTCTGTCCGCTCGTGCGACTGGCTTTGCTCTAAACGGGGAACAGTTAATAGGAATTGAAACCACCTCTGGCGTGGTGTCAGTTGACGCTGCGGTAGTCGCAGCCGGTGCACACTCCAAACCGCTCACTGAAATCCTGGGGGATAACATTCCGCTTGATACTGAGCGCGGTTACCATCTTCTCATTCGTGATCCTCTTGTGGTGCCCAAAATACCTACCACGGACGCCGAGGGAAAATTCATTGCTACACCAATGGATACCGGTTTGCGGATCGGGGGAACTGTGGAGTTTGCAGGGCTGCAGGCCCCACCCAATTGGAAGCGTGCGGACGTGCTGTATATGCATGCGCGAAATCTTTTTCCAGGGCTTTCTTCGACTAGACCGGAAAAAAATATTACCAAGTGGATGGGGTTCCGTCCGAGCATCCCCGATTCATTACCGGTAATCGGTCATTCCCGACGTTGCCAAAATGTCATCTATGCGTTTGGCCATGGGCACTTAGGAATGACGGGAGCGCCGATGACAGCGATGTTGGTTTCTGACCTTGTGGCAGGCGAAAAGACAACAATTGATATCTCACCTTTCTCACCTGCTCGCTTCAATCTGTTTGGAAGGATTCAGTCCCACCAAATGTATTGAGTTCCTCGTCTGCTCCGAGTCGGTGAAAGGTTAACTGTTTACGAAACATGAGGCATTCATGACTGATATTACAATTGTTAATACGAATAGCGCGCCTCAGCCTTTGGGGCATTACAGTCAGGCGGTCAAGGGTGGGGGGTTAATTCATATATCTGGCCAACTCCCCATAAAAGTTGATGCCCAAGGTATCTATGAAGCAGCTCCTTTTGCGGAGCAGGTTGACCAAGTACTGGGCAATCTTCTTGCGATTCTAAATGCGGCAGGTGCTAGCCCAGATAATGTGCTGAAGGTAACGGCTTATATTGTTGGGGTGGATCAGTGGGGTGTTTTCAACGCTGCATTTTCGAGAGCGTTTGGAAGCGCGAAACCTGCCCGCTCTGTAGTGCCCGTTCCAGAATTACACCATGGCTTCCTCATCGAACTGGACGCCGTTGCAATTGATCCGTCAAACCATATTTACAAATAGTCAAAAGCGGTGGAAGAGATGATTATTCCGACGATTCAAGACATGCTTGAAGCACGGGAACGGATCGCCCCGTATGTGCATAAGACTCCAGTTCTCACATCACGCTTTATCAACGATCTGGTAGGCGCAGAGCTGTTTTTTAAGTGCGAGAATTTGCAAAAAGCGGGAGCCTTCAAAGCTCGCGGTGCCTCGAATGCAGGGCGGCCGCGAAAACTGAGTGCAACACCTGACCTTTCCGGTACCGTGCTGCCCCTATGTCCTATTCCGAACTCAGCGTTGAAGAACGCGCCACCATTCAAATCGGCCGTGCCCAAGGGTTCAGCCTACGCAAGATTGCTTGCTTGATCACCCGATCCCCTTCGACCATCAGTCGCGAGCTGCGCCGCAATCGAGATGCCTGTGGCAGCTACTCGGCCCGCGTGGCCCAGCAGCAGATGCAGGCCCGCCGCCAACGCTGTCGACCGAAACGAAAGCTGTTGCCGGGTAGCGAGCGCTTCAAGTTGGTGGCCCACATGCTGCGTAAGCGTTTGTCTCCCGAGCAGATTGCCGGCAAGCTGCGCAGCATGACCATACCCAACCTCAGAGACGCCTACGTCTGTCGTGAGACGATCTATAACGCGATCTATGCCTTGCCGGTCGGCGAGTTGCGCAAGGAGCTGATCGTCTGCCTGCGCCAAGGCAAGACGACGCGCCGGCCGCGCTCTGGTGGCGTGGATCGGCGCGGCCAGATCCCTGAAATGGTCAGCATTCATGTGCGCCCGCCAGAGATCGAAGACCGGCTGATGCCGGGGCATTGGGAGGGCGACCTGATCAAGGGTAAGGCCAACGCCTCGTCGGTAGGCACGTTGGTGGAGCGCACCAGTGGCTACCTGATGCTGGTGAAGATGAACGACGCAACGGCGACCTCGGCGATGGAGGGCTTCAGTGCAGCGCTTAATGGCATGCCGCTGGCGATGCGCAAGAGTATGACCTACGACCAGGGCCGGGAGATGGCGCGACATGCCGAGATCACCCAAAGAACCGGCGTGGCGATCTACTTCTGCGACCCGCACAGCCCCTGGCAGCGCGGCAGCAACGAAAACATCAACGGCCTGATTCGCCAGTACTTGCCCAAGGGGACTGACTTGTCGGTACACAGCCAAGAGCAATTGAATGCCATCGCCTTGGAACTGAATATGCGCCCCCGTAAACGCTTTGATTTCAAGTGCCCGATCGAAGTCATGGGCGAGGTGATGCAGGAAGCCTTGGTTATGCGGCATGATGCTCCAGCTTTAATTCAATAACCGTGTTGCACTCAGCTCCTGCAACCGCCGTTGCCTATTTTTTTTGGTGGGCATCTTTGGCCTAGGTCGATGCTCTGCGGGTTACGTCAGTCCTTCTTGAACTGGCAATTTTTTCTAACCGCTTATGCAAAGCCATCACAACCTTCAAAGCAGGAGTTGTCCGTGGCAGCTCGAAAGCCGACAGCTTACTTGAAATGGACAACAAGTTGCTTGGCAAAACTGGTATCAGATCGCCGGGTTACCAGCAGTCGGTCGGCGATACTCCTTTCATCTACCTTAACGCCAGCGACACCTACATTTTCGGTCAGTTGGTGGCAAGCAATTTCGCCCAGCCAGCGAAAAGGTCTGGCACACCCGTTATGACTACGACTTCGCGACATTGGGTATGCCTTGCCTGAGTTTCAGCGTGCACTACAACCTTGGTCATGAGGTTGCCCCACAGATCATCAGCGAGCCCAAGGTGGCGAGTTTGAGGGCCGCTGGCGATGACGGCCATGAATGGGAGCGCGATACTGACCTGATCTACACCGTACAGAGCGGGCCGTTACGTCACCTGTCGCTGCGCTGGCGCAATGCCGTGAGCCGCGCCACATTTACCGATGATGCCGACGAGAATCGGTTGATCGTCAGTTATCAGGTCAAGTTCTGATACGTTTTACTCGGCTATTGCTCTGGTGACATCACGAACGGGTGGAGTTACCGGGCATACCCATTCAAGTCTGCATTTGCATCAGGCATCCCGAGTTCGGCGCACTGGCCAAGGTTTCCAGCTGAAGTGCGTGGCGGGCACTGGTAATGAACAGGGTGGTGCCTTCCTCCCCGCCAAAGCACAGGTCGGTCGGGCTCGGCACCGGCAACCCGATCATACGGTCCAGGTTGCCCTCGGCATCGAAGCGCGCCAGGCTCCAGCCTTCCAGTTGTGTGGTCCACACCCCCCCTTTGCCATCCAGCGCGAGCCCGCCCAGGCTGCCGCCACCACGGGGCAG
Source organism: Pseudomonas sp. GW823-FHT05G12 (assembly GCF_058795575.1). NCBI lineage: Bacteria > Pseudomonadati > Pseudomonadota > Gammaproteobacteria > Pseudomonadales > Pseudomonadaceae > Pseudomonas > Pseudomonas sp. GW823-FHT05G12. The sequence continues at coordinate 3,754,830 of NZ_CM179501.1, read as the reverse complement.
TGAAGCCAGCCGGCGCACGCTGCTGCTGCCCGGTTGCAGCAACAGGATGTCCCCGGCCTCAGGTGCCAAGGCATAAACCGCGCTGCCCTTGGCATCCCAGCGAAAGGCACTGACCGGCTCCGGCAGTGACCAGCCATGGCGCAGCTCGCCCTCGGCGCTGAGTTCGCCGATCAAGCAACCATTGCCACTTTTGGCGCACGCCCACAAATTGCCGGACGGGTGTGTGGCCAATGCCAGCAGGCGGCTGCCGAGCAGGTCCTGGCGGGGATGCTCGTTGCCTTGCCAGTCGATCAATGACCAGCCCCCGGCCTGGGCCACCAGTAGGCCGTCGGGGTGCAGCTCCATGCCGCGTATCGGCAGGTCGAGGCGAGTCAACAAGCGACTGGACTGGCCGTCCCAGCAATGGATGGCCGGCGCCAGGGTGTCGGCCCAGTACAGCACGCGCTGGCCCGCGTGCCAGCGCGGGAACGCGCCGTGAAACGCCCAAGGGCCGGGCAGCACGCTGAGCTCGCCGGCAGCGCGTGGGGTGGCGTCCGGGCGCAGCTGCTCACCGACCCGGCGCGCCGCGTCAGCCAGTTCCGGGCCGAGCAGGGTCAGCCGCTCCAGTGTCAGGCGGTAGGCGGGTCCGGCCACGCTCAGTGCCCCGCGCACCAGGCCCTGCTTGTCGACGATCGGCGCGGCGACGCAGCGGATGCCCAGGCGAATTTCCTCGTCGTCGAGGGCGTAGCCACGCACTTGGGTAATCTGCAATTCGGCCAGCAGACGGCGGCGGTCGGTGATGGTCAGCGGTGTCAGTGGCGTCAGCACCAGGCCCTTGAGGATTTCGTCGCGGGCCGAAGGGGAGAGGGCGGAGAGGATCGCCTTGCCCTGGCCGGTGCAGTACACCGGCTTGCCTTGGCCAAGGCTGGCGGCCGAGCGCTGTGTGTGGGCGCCTTCGCAACGCTCCAGCGACAGCACTTGATTGCCATCGAGCACTGCCAGGTAGGAGGTTTCGCCGGTGAGGTCGCGCAGGGCACGCAGCTCGGCGCTGGCGGCAGCCACCAGGTCCGGTTCCAGGTAGGCGTTACGGACCATCTCCAGGTAGTTGAAGCCCAGGCGATAGACCTTGCGCGTCGGGTCGCGGCGGATCATGCCGCGCTCCACCAGCGTGGCGATGATGCGGTACAGGGTGGTGCGCGGCAGCGGCACCTGCTCGGCCAGCTCGGCCTGGCTGATGCCGGTGGCGGTTGCGCCAATGGCCTGGAGCACGTCCAGGGCCTTTTCCAGTGCGGCGGTGCCTTCACCTGTTTTCATTGTTTGTTTCCCACCTGTTGGAACTCGACTGCCTGAGTACCGATTCTGCCCCTTTTCCTCCCAGTTTTCCGCCATAGAATCGGCCTCAACAGGGCTTGCAGTGAACGCATGTTTCATATGTTGGGAATTTGCCCTGGCCGCCCATCGGATGAACCCGCGAGGAGAACCTACAACAATGTCCGTCATCCACAACTACGCCGATGCCCATGAGAGCGTTTCCGGTAAACAGGTCGTCGTCAGCGACGAAGTACTGGCCAAGCTCGCCACCTGCAGCAGCGGCTCGCTGACCACCCAGCTGTTCAAGCGCGGCTTCCGTCAGCCAGCCCTGGTCGGCCTGCGCGCCATGTGCCCCGATGCCAAGCCATTCGCCGGGCGTGCCTTCACCATGCGCTTCATTCCCGCCCGTGAAGACATCGACACCTATTCGACCATGACCACCAAGCCCAACGATGACAACCTGCAATGGGTGGGTGTGGAGCAGATCCAGCCGGGCGACGTGCTGGTGATCGACAGCCGCAACGACCCGGCTGCCGCGTCGGCAGGCAACATCCTGGTGACCCGCCTGCTGGCCCGTGGCGCCAAGGCCATCGTCACCGACGGCGCACTGCGCGACGGCAGCGAGATCGCCGCCATGCGCCTGCCGGCCTATGCCCGTGAGATCACCGCGACCACGCGTATTTCCTACCACCATGTGGCTGACCTGCAGGTGCCGATCGGTTGCGCCGGCGTTGCCGTGTACCCGGGCGACATCATCGTCGGCGATGCCGATGGCCTGACCGTGGTCCCGGCGCACCTGGCCGAGGAACTGGCCGAAGTGTGCAGCGTGCAGGACGACATCGAAGGCTACCTGGCCATGCGCATTGCCGCCGGCGAAGCGCTGTGGGGCGTGTACCCGCCAAGCCCGGCGTCGGTGTCCGACTACCACGCCTGGGTCGCCGCCGGCCGCCCGGCCATCCCTTCGATCATCGACCGCGAGGAGGGCTGAGTCATGGCCGAGCACAAGCATGCACAACTGATCCGTCGCTACTTCGACGCCTGCAACGAAGGCGACTACGACAAGCTGGTGTCCTGCTTCACCCCGGACGCGGTGCACTACTTCCCCTCGGGATTGCCGGAAATCCCGTGGCGCACTGCCGACACCATCGCCCGCAAGTGGGTCTGGTGCGTGGAGAACTTGGGGTCGCAGTGGACCATCGAGAAGATCCTGGTCAGCCACGACAGCAACGAAGCGGTGATCGAGTGGACCCACTGGAAGAGCAAGCTGGGCACGGCCTTGCGCGGTGACGAGTGGTACGTGTTCGACGAGCAGAGCGGATTGATCAAGGAGATCCGCGCCTATTACGCCTCGCCGGCCGAGAAGGACGTGGTGATCAACGAGCTGGTCGACTTCGACTATGTCGGCCGGGGGTATCACCTGGAGCCGAAGGCGCGTTAAGGCCACTGGCCTCTTCGCGGGGCAAGCCCGCTCCCACAAGGGCCGCGCTGTACCTGTAGGAGCGGGCTTGCCCCGCGAATGGCCGCACCGCAATTTTTGAAGGAGTGCCCCATGACCACCCCGCAAAACCCGAATTTCGCTGCCATCGACGCAGTCGTCGCCCAAGCGGCCGCCGCCGCCGACTTCTGGGTCGATTCCAGTGCCACCCAGCGCGCCACCCTGCTGCGTGGCCTGGCCGATGCCCTGGAACAGCAGCAAGCCGAACTGGTCGTCATCGCCGACCGCGAAAGCGGCCTCGGCGAAGCCCGCCTGAACGGCGAAGTGGCCCGCACCGCCTTCCAGCTGCGTGGCTTCGCCAGCGAAGTGGAAGCCGGTGTGCCGTACCGTCAGGTCGATGATCACGCCATTGCCGGTGCTCCACCTGCCGGCCGTCCACGCCTGACCCGCGTGCAGCGCCCGCTGGGCCCGGTGGCGATGTTCTCGGCCAGCAACTTCCCATTCGCTTTCTCGGTACTGGGCGGCGATACCGCCTCGGCCTTGGCCGCCGGTTGCCCGGTGGTGATCAAGCCGCACTCCGGTCACCCGGAGCTGTCCCGCGCTGTGTTTGCCTTGGCCGCTGGCGTGGTCCGCGCCCAGGGTCTGCCGACAGGCCTGCTGACCCTGGCCGAAGCGCCCAATCGTGCCGCCGGCACCTACCTGGTCCAGCACCCGTCAATCGCTGCCGTGGCCTTCACTGGCTCCTATCAAGGTGGCAAAGCCTTGTGGCAGGCCGCTAATGACCGCGAACGCCCAGTGCCGTTCTTCGGCGAGCTGGGTTCGATCAACCCGCTGGTGGCTTTGCCGGCTGTGCTGGAAAAAGACAGCGAAGCCTTGGCCAAGACCTTGGCTGGCTCGATCACCCTCGGCTGCGGCCAGTTCTGCACCAGCCCCGGCGTGATCGTGCTGCTCGACTCACCCCACAGTCAGCGTTTCGTCGCCCAGCTGGCCGAGGTCATTGCGCCGATTGCCACGCACCGTATGCTCACCCCGGGCATGCAGCAAGGCTTCGAGGCGGCAGCTGCCACGGTAGCTGCTAACGCCGCAGCAGTGTTCGCCCCGCAGGCCGATGGCGCTGGCCCGGCGCCACGGCTGTTCGCCACCGATGCCGCATCGTTCATTGCCAACGCTCACCTGCGTGAAGAAATGTTCGGCCCGGCGGCGCTGATCGTTACTGCGCATTCCGTGGCCCAGGCGGCCGAGGTGCTGGACGCCATCGGCGGCACCCTGACCACTACCCTGTGGGGCCTGGACGCCGACAGCGCCGACAACCGCCAGTTGCTGCGCGCCGCCCAGCGAGTGTCCGGGCGCGTGCTGTTCAGCGGTGTGCCGACCGGCGTTGCCGTGTGCCACGCCCAGCAGCATGGCGGGCCATGGCCGTCGTCCACCGCGCCACAGTCCACTTCGGTCGGTTTTGCCGCCATCGAGCGCTTCCTGCGCCCGGTGGCATTGCAGGACGCACCGGACTGGGCACTGGGCTGAGGAGGGCAGGGCGATGATGCGACATATCGTGCTGTTCCGCCGCCTGCCGGGCGTCGAAGCGCAGCCTGAACGGGAAGCGGTGCTGGTGGCGCGGATGCGCGACCTGACTGCAGAAATCGACTTCATCCGCGACTGGCGCGTCGCGGCCAACGAACTGGATCGGCCGATCTGCTGGGACTACATCCTCGAGTCCAGCTTCGACGACGCCGACGCGGTACAGCGTTACCTGCCACACCCGGCGCACCAGGCCCTGGTCGCCGACCTCAAGCAGTACTTCGAGTGGGTGGCAGTGGACTACAGCGTCTGATTGACCCCAGAGGCACCTGGCCCTCTGCGGGGCCAGGCGTTATAACAAAAAAGATCCGGCATCACAGGTGCCGGGCGGAGTCGTACATGAACAAGAAAAACAACTACCGCTGGACGATCCTGACCATGTTGTTCCTGGCCATGATCATCAATTATGTCGATCGCGCTGCCCTGTCGATCGCCATGCCGTTCATTACCCAGGAGTACCACCTCACGCCCGCCGAGAAGGGCATGATCTTCAGCAGCTTCTTCTTTGGCTATGCGCTGTTCTGTTTCGTCGGTGGTTACCTGGCCGACCGCTTCGGGCCCAAGCGTGTGCTGACCTGGTCGATGAGCTTCTGGTCGCTGCTGTGCGGCTCCACCGCGCTGGCCTTCAACTTCTGGTCGCTGCTGATCGTGCGCGCGCTGTTCGGCGTCGGCGAAGGCCCGGTGTCGACCACCGCCAACAAGACCGTCAACAGCTGGTTCCCGATCAAGGAGCGCGCCCGCGCCATCGGCATCAACCAGGCTGGCGGCCCGCTGGGCGGCGCCCTGGCCGGCCCGATCGTGGGTTTTCTTGCCCTGTGGCTGGGCTGGCGCGTGGCCTTCGTGGTGATCGCGGTGATCGGCGTGCTGTGGGCCATCGCCTGGTACCGCCTGGCGGCCTCGACGCCCAAGGAGCACCCGCAGGTGTCGGCCGAAGAGCTGGCGCTGATCAACGAGGGCCGTGAAGCCCCGGTCACTGCCGTCGCAGACGCCCCGCGCACCCCGGTGCTGCAGATCATCCTGCAGCGCTCGGTACTGGTCACTGGCGTTTCGCTGTTCTGCTACAACTACATCCTGTACTTCTTCATGACCTGGTTCCCCAGCTACCTGATCGAGGCCAAGGGCATCGACCTCAAGGCCATGAGCATCGTCACCGCACTGCCGTGGCTGGTGGGTACCGTCGGCTTCATCTGTGGCGGGCTGCTGATCGACTGGGTGTACAAGCGCACCGGCAAGCAACTGTTTTCGCGCAAGGTGGTGCTGGTCAGCTGCCTGCTGGTGGCTGCGGTATGCATCGGCCTGACCGGCCAGGTACAGAGCGTGACCAGCACCGTGGTGGTGATGACCGTGGCCATCGGCTTCCTGATGCTGACCGCGCCCGCCTACTGGTCGCTGATCCAGGACGCCGTGCCGGACCATCAGGTAGGTACTGCCGGCGGCTTCATGCATGGCCTGGCCAACCTGTCCGGTATCGTTGCGCCGACCGTGACCGGCTTCATCATCCAGTCCACTGGCACCTACAGCAGCGGCTTTGGCCTGGCTGCCGTGCTGGGCATTGTCGGCGCGCTGATCGTGGCCTTGTTCGTCGGCCAGAAACCGGCCCGGCAAGCCAATGTCATCGCAGCCGCTTGAACTGAATGCAACCCACGTTTTACGGGACTACACCATGCCTACGCTTCTAGTCACCGGCGCCGCCGGAATCGTCGGAACCGCCCTGCGGCCGTACCTGCGCGAGCGCTTCAGCCTGCGCCTGCTGGACCGCCGGCCGGTCAGCGAGCTGGCCGCCAATGAAACCGCCCTGGTCGGCGACCTGACCGACCCGGCCTTCGTCCGCCAGGCCTGCGAGGGTGTCGACGCGGTGCTGCACCTGGCCTGTGCCCACGGCACCGATATCCAGTTCCAGGCCACGGTAGAGCCCAACTACCACGCCACCCTGTACCTGCTCGAAGCCGCCCAGCGCGCCGGGGTGCGGCGTTTCGTGTTCGCCAGCAGCCACCATGTGCTGGGGCAGTACCGCACCCAGGCTGGCGAACAGTTCGACGACCACCCGGTGGCGCCGGACAGCTACTACGCGTTGAGCAAGGTGTTCGGTGAAGCGGCCTGCGCGACCTTCTCCCAGCGCAGCGAGCTGGCCACGTTCATCGTGCGCATCGGCAACGCCGACGCCAAGGTCGCCGATGCCCGTCGTCTGCGCCTGTGGACCAGTGCCCGCGACCTGGCCCAGTTGGTGCTGATCGGCCTGGAGCACCCCGAGGTGCGCCACGAGATCGTCTACGGCGTGTCGGAATGCCCCCAGGCGCTGTTCCACAACAACCGTGCCCGCGCCCTGGGCTACCGGCCACAGGACCATGCGGCCGAGCACCTGGCCGACAACTTCCTCGCCTATGACGCCATGGCTCCGGTCGGTTCCGGCCGTGACCATGTAGGTGGCGCCTATGCCGGGGTGGCCCTGGCCAGTGTTCTGGAGCAAGCATGAAGATCGTCCGCATCGATACCCAGATCGTCGAAATCCCCTTCCACGACGGCGGTCGCGGGGTGGGCGGCACGCCTTCGGCCTGGCGCACACTGGAGAACGTGCTGGTGCGCGTCGAAGACGAACTGGGTAACGTTGGCTGGGGCGAGGCGTTCGGCTACTTCGTCGCCGACGCCACCAAGGCCCTGATCGACCGCCTGGTGGCGCCCCAGGTGCTGGGCCGCGAGGTCACCGACATTGCGGCGTTGAACATGGAGCTGCAGCAACGCCTGCACCTATTCGGCCGCTACGGCGTGACGATGTTCGCCATTTCCGGCCTCGACATCGCCCTGTGGGACCTGGCCGCCCGCCGGCAGCGCTTGCCGTTGCACCGCCTACTCGGCCAGGCCTATCGCGAACAGGTACCGGCTTATGCCAGCCTGGTGCGTTACGGCGATGACCAGGTGGCCCCGGCCACCTGCGAAAGGGCGCTGGAACAGGGGTTCAGCGACATCAAGCTGCACGAGGCCACCCTGCATGACATCGGCGCTTGCCGGCGTGCTGTCGGCGATGATGTGCCGCTGTCCACCGACGTCAATTGTTCCTGGACCGTGCAGGGCACCCGCGACTGGCTGCCGGCGCTGGCAGAGCTGAAGCTGGCCTGGCTGGAAGAGCCGATCTTCCCGCCCGAGGACTTCACTGCCCTGGGCAGCCTGCGCGGGCAGGGCGTGGATATTTCTGCCGGGGAAAACTGGTGCACCGCCGTGCAGTTCGAACAGGCCCTGGTGACCGCTGCGGTGGATTCCATACAGCCCAGTGTGACCAAAGTCGGTGGCATTTCCGAATGCCTGCGCATCGACCGCCTGGCCGAGCAGCATGAGGCGGTGATTCTGCCGCACTGCCCATACTTCGGCCCGGGCCTGATCGCCACCCTGCACCTGGCCGCCGTACAGCGTCGGGTGCCGCAGGTGGAGTACCTGTTCGTCGAGCCGGCTGGCTGGTTGTACCCGGTGGAGCAACTGCGCCAGGGTAACCAGCTGCAGATCCCTCAGGGCCCAGGTTTAGGCCTGGACATCGACCTGCAAGTGGCCGAGCGCTTCCGCCGCTAACCCGCCCCGTTAACGCCTCACCGCCGGGCCTCGGCACGGCGGCAGAGGCTGTGCATGCCTGAAAATGGCATTGGAGGTTCTATGCACACCGTGGTTCTGAGCAATGCCACCTGGTCGCTGGGCGTGCTGCCGGCCTGGGGCGGGCGCATCGCCCACCTCAATGCCGAGGGGCTGGACATCCTGCTGCCGATCAACGCCAACCGGTTCAACCCGCTGGACTGGCCACGGGCTGGCGCCTACCCGCTGATGCCGTACTCCAACCGCATCCGCAACGCGCGGTTGCAGTTCACCGGCACCGAGTACGCGTTGCCCGCACATCCGGCGGCACTGCCCCATACCTTGCATGGCGTGAGCCACACCCAGCCTTGGCAGGTAGTGGACAGCGGCAGCGATCGCTTGAGCATCACCTGCGACTACTTAGGCGAGCACTGGCCCTGGGCGTTTCGCGCCGAACAGCACTTCGCACTCGACGGCGCACGCCTGCGCATCACCTTGGTGCTGATAAACCTGGGGCAAACGCCCATGCCTGGCGGCCTCGGGCTGCACCCGTACTTCCAGCGCCACCCCGGCATGCGCGTGCAGTACCGCACCGGGCGCGAGTGGCAGATCGATGGGGAGTACATGGCGACCGGCGCGTACCAGGAGGGCGCCAGGGACTGGTCGATCAATGCGGATGCCGGCGAACCGCTCGCGCATTACCAATCACGCTGGAATGGCCAGATGCAGATCGATTACGCCAATGGCCATGTGCACCTTCAGGCCTCGCCGGTGCTGAACCACTTCGTCGCATTCGCCCCGGTCGGCAGCGCGTACCTGTGCCTGGAGCCGGTATCGCATCTGGCTGACGCGTTCAACCAGCCCCGCGACAGCTGGGCCGAAACCGGCACCCATGAACTCGCCCCGGGCCAGCGCCTGGAGGCCACCCTCGAATTCACCTGGCAACACCGCTAACGCAACACCTCACATACCTATAAGAAGAGCACAACAACAATGAAACACTCCTCGACTGGAGCGGGCTTTGCTCGCGTTGCAAAACCCTTGTCCCTGCTGCTCGGGCTCGGCCCGCTGTATGCTCAGGGAGCATTCCTCGAAGACAGCAAGGCCAACCTGACCTTTCGCAACTTCTACTACAACCACGACCTGCGCGATTCGACCAAACCTGCCCAGTCGAAGCTGGAGGAGTGGGCCCAGGGCTTCATTCTCAAGGGCGAGTCGGGTTATACCGATACGGCTGTCGGGGTGGGCGTGGATGTATACGCAGGCCTCGGCCTGAAGCTCGACTCGTCGCCCTCGCGCAGCGGCACTGCGCTGCTACCCGGGGCCTACAATCGCGCCGGCGGGCCGCGCAATGCCGACCCGCGCTCGGTGGACGAGTTCTCCGAGGCCACGGCGGCGGTCAAGTTCAAGTACTCGAAGAGCGAGCTCAAGGTGGGCGGGCTGTTCCCGAAGATTCCGCTGGTCAGTTCTGGCGACGCACGCCTGCTGCCGCAGTTCTTCGAAGGGGCGATGCTGGATATTCGCGAACTGGACAACGTCGATATCGGCCTGGGCCAAATGCGCAAGGTCAATCAGCGCGAGTTCGCCGGGGCCCGGGATATCCAGGTGGGCAACTACTACAGCGTGTTCAGCGACCGCTTCGATTACCTCGGTGGCACCTGGCGCGCCACGCCGCAAACCTCGTTGGGGGTATGGACCGGCCGCCTGGCGGATGTCTACCAGCAAACCCTGTACACCGGCACCCACACCCTCAAGGCCGGTGACTGGAACCTCTCCGGCACGCTCAACTACCTCGACACCGGCGAATCCGGCAGCGAAAAGGCCGGCCAGCTCGACAGCCGCATGACTTCGGCAATGCTCAGCGCCAACCTGCGTGCCCAGACGTTCCGCCTTGGCTACCAGTACAACGCTGGCGACAGTGCCTTGCCGTTCATCCACGACACCGACTTGCCCGGGGTGGCCAACGCCGTGCAGGTGCTGCGCTTCGACCGCGCCCAAGAGCGCTCCTGGCAGGCCCGCTACGACCTTGACTTCGCTGCCCTTGGTGTACCGGGGCTGACGGCATTCGCCCGCTACGTGAAGGGCGACAACTTCAAGGTGGCCGGCGAGGACGGCAGCGAATGGGAGCGCAATGTGGACATTACCTACGTGATCCAGAGCGGGCCCCTGAAGAACCTGGCGCTGCGCTGGCGCAACGTCCAACTGCAGGGCGATGCCACCGGCCGGCGTGATGAAAACCGGGTGATCATCGCCTACACCTTGCCTTTGCTCTGACCTGGAGGATTGCCCGTGGTATCCCGTCCGCTCGACCCTGCCATGCAGGCCTACATCGACAACAGCCAACGCTTCGCTCCGCATGACGGCAGCCTGGCGGCCCGGCGCGAAGCCTTTCTCGCTGCCTGCCTTGCCTGCACGCCGCCGCGGCCGGCGGGCTGGCAGGTTGCCGATATCGACCTGGAGGGCTTGCGCCTGCGCTGTTACACCCCCCCGGGCGCAGTGCCGCCCGGGGGGTGGCCGACGCTGCTGTACCTGCACGGCGGCGGCTGGGACCTGGGCAATCTCGACACCCATGACTGGTTTGCCCATGCCCTGGCGCGGCGGGTGCCACTGGCGATCGTCGCCGTGGAGTACCGGCTGGCGCCGGAGCATGCCTATCCGGCGCCGCTGGAGGACTGCCTGAACGCATGGCTCGGTTTACGGGCCGGGGTTGTCGACCCCCGTCTCAGCACGGCGTGCCTGATGGTGGCGGGGGACAGCGCGGGTGGCACGCTGGCTGCGGGCTTGTGCATGGCATTGCGCCGTGACGGGTTGGAGCAGCCGCGGGGGCAGTTGCTGGTGTATCCGGTGCTGACGGCTCGGCAGCACTTGCCATCGATGCGCGAACAGGCCGAGGCGCCGATGATGACGGTGGCGGGGTTGATGAAGTCATTGGCAGGCTTCGTGCCCGCAGCGCCGCAGCGTAATGACCCCTGCGCCATGCCGCTGGAAGCTGAAGACTTTTCCGGGCTGGCACCGGCGTTGGTGCTGGTGGCGCGAGTCGACCCGCTGTGCGATCACGGGCTGGCCTATGTCGATGCGCTGGCGGCGGCGGGCGTGGCGGCCCGTGCTTGTGTGGGCGAGGGCATGGTGCACTCAAGCCTGCGGGCATTCGGGGTGGCCGAAGTCGAACAGGCCTGGGATCACATGGCGGCGCAGCTGCAGCGCTGGGCTGGCGATTGACGCGCGCAGCCCTCAGGTGCTTTCGCGAACCACCAGGTTGAAGCCCACATCTTCCACCTGTTCCCCACGCCCCAGGCTGCCTTCGATCCGCTGCAGCAGCAACTCTGCCGTACGCAAGCCAATGCGCCCGCCGTCAACATTCACCGTGCTCAAGCGCGGATGGGTGTGTGCGGCGAATTCCAGGTTGCCAAAACCCATCACTGCGAGGTCCTGAGGCACCCGCAGGCCGTTGGCCTGGGCCTCGGCCATGACCCCCTGGGCGAGCAGGTCGATACTGCAGATCACTGCATCCATCGGCACCTTGGCCGCCAGCAGCCGGGCCATGGCTTCACGGCCGTGGCCCATATCCACCGGCACGGCTTCGAGCTCGCAGGCGACCACTTTGACGCCTGCCTTGCGCAGGGTATCGGTACACGCCTGGCGCCGTCGGGTGGCGCGGGCGTCGTCGCTCCAGACCAGGCCGACGCGGCAGTGGCCGCGTTCGATGATGTGCTCGGCCATGGCCTGGCCGACGGCCTCGTGGGAAAAACCGACCACAGTGTCGATCGGGTCCTGCGCCAGCTCCCAGGTTTCCACCACCGGAATGCCACGGGCGATCAGCTTTTCCCGCGCTTCAGGGCTTTGCAGCTGGCGGGTCAGCACGATGCCGTCGGGGCGGCGGGCGAGTATCGCATCGATCAGTTCCGCTTCACTGCTGTTTGCCAGGTCTGACTGGCTCAGCAGCAACTGGTAGCGTGCCGTGGCCAGGCGCTGGCCGAGCTGGGTGATGGTGTCGACGAAGGCACGGTTGGCGATGTTCGGCACCACCACAATGACCAGCCGACTGCGCTGCGAAACCAGGGCGCCCGCGAGCATGTTCGGCACATATCCGGTCTTGCGGATGGCATTGCGCACCTTTTTCTGGGTTTTCTCCGACACCAGTTCCGGCCGGTTGATCACTCGGGAAACGGTGATGGGCGAGACCTTGGCCATCTTCGCCACGTCATCGAGGGTGGCAGGGGCAGCCAGCAGTGGTTTCGGATCAGCGACGGTAGCGGGCGTTTCCAGCATGGGGGCCTCTGGACGGGAGCTTTGAGCATATTGCCGATTCTACCGGAACGGCGCGCGTTTTTTTGCATTTCCTGCTAATTCCCAATGCATGGGAATTCACTGCGAACAGCGATTTGCAAAGCCCGCCAGCTCAGGCCTAGGATTAATGACAGCGCTGTCATTTGGTAACGCTGTCATTGGTCGGAATCAGCTCTTCAAAAGGGCTGCGAGCTGCCAGAATCCGAAGCAGGTGCCGGTGCAAGGCCCTGCACGACGCCAATAAAAACAATGAGGCTACCGCGATGCACAACCACGACACCTACGCCGCCGGGCCTGCCCCTGGCGCCGTGGCCGCGTCCACCACGGCTACCCGCTATCGTTATTTGATCCTGGCCCTGATCACCATGGTCTTGGCCCTGAGCAGCGGTGATCGCGCCGCCCTGTCGGTGGCCGGTTCCGACATGAGCAAGGAGCTCGGCATCAGCTCGGTGGAAATGGGCTACCTGTTCTCCATCTTCAGCTGGGCCTACGTGATCTTCCTGATCCCTTCCGGCTGGCTGGCTGACCGCTTCGGCTCGAAGAAAACCATGGCCCTGGCCATCTGCGTGTGGTCGGCATTTACCGTGTGCATGGGTCTGGTGCACTTCGTCGGCATGATCGTGCCGCTGCTGCTGGCTCTGCGCTTTCTGCTGGGTGTGGCCGAGGCGCCAGTGGGGCCGGCCTCGACGCGGGTGATCGCGTCCTGGTTCCCGTCGGCAGAGCGGGGCATGGCCGGGGCCATCTTCAACAGTGCGCAGTACATCTCGCTGGCGTTCTTCACCCCGTTCATGGGCTGGCTGTGCTACGCCTTCGGCTGGGAATACGTGTTCATCGTCATGGGCATCGTCGGCTTCGGCATCGCCGCGATCTGGTGGAAAAACTACTACCTGCCGGTCAGCCACCCAAAGATGAATGGCGAGGAACTCGACTACCTGCGCAAGGGTGAAGCGCTGGTCGACCTCGAAGCCCAGGCCTCGCTGCCCAAGGAAAAGCGCCGCAGCTCGCTGGCGGAAGTCGGCCTGCTGTTCAAGAGCCGCATGCTGATCGGCATGTTCATCAGTCAGTACTGCGTCAGTGCGGTCACCTGGTTCTACGTCACCTGGTTCCCGATCTACCTGGTCAAGGAGCGTGGCTTCGACATCCTCCAGGCTGGCCTTGTCGCTTCGATTCCGGCCCTGTGCGGGCTGATCGGCGCGGTGTCGTCGGGCTTCTTCTCTGACTACCTGCTGCGCCGCACGAAGTCTCTGAGCATTGCCCGTAAAACGCCAATCATCACCGGCGTGCTGCTGAGCTCGACCATGATGCTGTGCAACTACGTCGATGCCCAGTGGCTGGTGATTGCGGTGATGAGCCTGGCGTTCTTCGGCAAGGGCTTTGGCAACCTCGGTTTCAGCGTGGTGGCCGACACCGCGCCGCGGGAAATGATCGGCATGACCGGCGGCGTGTTCAACGCCCTGGGCAACACCGCCGGCATCGTCACTCCGGTGGTGATCGGCTACCTGCTGCACTCCAGCGGCTCGTTCAACAGCGCACTCATCTATGTCGGCGCCCACGGCCTACTGGCGGCGTTCTCCTACCTGGTGATCGTCGGCCGCATCCAGCGTTTGCAGCTCTCCGACCTGACCGGCAAACCGGCCAATGCTCAGTGATTCAGAGGACCACGCCATGATCGAAAGCAACGTCTACATCGACCCGAAGATCGCCGCCCTGCAACCTGGGCCAGCGACCACTGACAGCATCGCCTGGATCAAGCTGTCGTACACCGTGCTGCTGCTCGGCGCGCCAATCAGCGATGCCAAGGTACTGACCGGGCGGCAGAAGCCGCTGACCGAAATCGCGTTCATTTTTGCCGAGATCCGCACCCGCGAAGGCCATGAAGGCATCGGCTTCGGTTACTCCAAGCGCGCCGGTGGCCCAGGCATGTACGCCCACGCCCAGGAAATTGCCCCGACCTTGCTGGGCGAGGACCCCAACGACATCGCCAAGCTCTACAACAAGCTGCTCTGGGCCGGTGCCTCGATGGGCCGCAGCGGCCTGACCACCCAGGCCATCGCGCCGTTCGACATCGCCCTGTGGGACTTGAAAGCCAAGCGCGCCGGCTTGCCATTGGCCAAGCTGCTGGGCGCTCACCGCGACTCGGTGCAGTGCTACAACACCTCCGGCGGCTACCTGTCGACGCCGCTGGAAAAGGTTCTGGAAAACGTACAGACCTCCCGTGGCAATGGTATCGGCGGCATCAAGATCAAGGTCGGCCAGCCGGACACCAGCATCGACTTCAATCGCGTGCAGGCGGTGCGCGAGCAACTGGGCGAAGGCTTCCCGCTGATGGTCGACGCCAACCAGCAATGGGACCGCGTCACCGCCCAGCGTTTCTGCCGCAAGCTCGAACAGTTCGACCTGACCTGGATCGAGGAGCCGCTGGACAGTGCTGACGTCGAGGGCCACGCCGCCCTGGCCGCATCGCTGGACACTGCCATCGCCACCGGCGAGATGCTCACCAGCTTCAACGAGCACGCCCAGCTGATCACCGCAAACGCCTGCGATTTCGTCCAGCCCGATGCGCCGCGGGTCGGCGGTATCACGCCGTTCCTGCAGATCATGAGTCTGGCCAGCTTCAAGGGCCTGAAGCTGGCGCCGCACTTCGCCATGGAAATCCACCTGCATCTGGCCGCGGCGTACCCGGAAGAGCCATGGCTGGAGCATTTCGAATGGCTCGAGCCGATGTTCAACGAGCGCCTGGAGCTGCGTGAAGGCCGCATGTGGGTACCCAATCGCCCGGGCCTGGGCTTCTCCCTCAGCGAACAGGCCCTGGCCTGGACCCAGCACAGCATCGAGTTCGGCAAACGCCCTTGAGCAAGCCATGGCGGTGGCGCTTGTGTCGCCACCGCCATGGGTGACAACACCCACAGGAAAACACCATGAGTCACCGTGAAGTCAGTCCAGTCATTCGCCTCGATGCCGCCGACAATGTCGTGGTCGCGCGTATCGAAATCCCTGCCGGCACCGCCATCACCGGTGAAGGTGTCACCACCCAGCAAGCCGTGCCGCTGGGGCACAAGGTCGCTGCCCGGCTGATCGCCAAGGGCGAGCCGGTGCTCAAGTACAACACGGTGATCGGTTATGCCGCCGAGGACCTGCCGCCTGGCACCTGGATGCACAGCCACAACATCGCCTTCGGCGAAACCGACCGCGACTACCGCTACGGCCTGGACTACATCCCCACCGACCTGCTGCCGGCCGAACAGCGCGCGACCTTCCAAGGCATCGTCCGCGAGGACGGCCGCGTGGCCACGCGCAATTACCTGGGCGTGTTCGTTGTTGGCAACTGCGGCGCCACGGTGGCGCGCAAGATCGCCAACCACTTCGACGAGCGCCGCCTGGCCGGCTTCCCCAACATCGATGCCGTGGTGCCCTATGTGCACGAAATCGGCTGCGGCATGGAAATGACCGGCGAGCCGATGGACCTGCTGCGGCGCACCATCGCTGGCTACATCAAACACCCCAACACCGTGGGCGCGGTGGTAATTGCCCTGGGCTGCGAGCGCAACAACATCCATGGCTTCTTCGAGCAGGAAGGGCTCGTGGAAGGCGATATGCTGAAGAAGCTGGTGATCCAGGACGTTGGCGGGGTCAAGAGCGCCACCGACCAGGGCATCGCGCTGATCGAAGGCATGCTGCCCAAGGCCGACCAGGCGCGGCGCGAGCCGGTGTCCGCCGAGCACTTGATGATCGGCATGCAGTGCGGTGGTTCAGATGGTTTCTCCGGCCTTTCGGCCAACCCGGCGCTGGGGGCGGCGGTGGATATCCTGGTGCGCCATGGCGGCACCGCGATCCTTTCGGAGACTTCGGAAATCTTCGGTGTCGAACACACCCTGACTGCCCGCGCCGCCACCCCGGCGGTGGGCCGAAAGCTGATCGAGCGCATCGAGTGGTGGCTGGAGTACAACCGCGGCCGCGATACCCAGATCAATGGCCGGGTCAGCCCCGGCAACAATGCCGGTGGCCTGGCCAACGTGCTGGAAAAGTCCCTGGGCGGCGCGAAGAAGGGCGGCAACGCGCCGCTGATGGACGTGTACGAGTATGCCCACCCGGTGAAGACCCACGGGCTGGTATTCATGGACACTCCCGGCTACGACCCGGTCTCGGCCACCGGCCAGATCGCCGGCGGTGCCAACCTGATCGCCTTCACCACCGGCCGCGGCTCGTGCTTTGGCTCGGTGCCGGCGCCGACCTTCAAGCTGGCAAGCAACTCGCCCATGTACCAGCGCATGAGCGACGACATGGACATCAACTGCGGGCAGATCATCGACGGCGACAAGACCATCGCCCAGATGGGCCAGGAAATCTTCGAGCGCCTGCTCGCCCATGCCTCGGGGGAGGCAACCAAGAGCGAACTCAACGGCCTGGGCGAGGATGAATTCTGCCCGTGGCAGATAGGCGTGCTCGCCTGACCCGGCCTCTTCGCGGCTAAAGCCGCTCCCACAGGATTCACCTTGATCCCAGGGGCTGCACAGTCCCTGTGGGAGCGGCTTTAGCCGCGAAAGGGCCCTCTCGGAAAATCACAACAACAATGGCCGGTGCGAAACCCGGCCAAGGGACCTGTCATGCATAAAAACAACAAGACGCTGCCCGCTGCCATCCTGCTGTCCGCTACGCTCCCGGCCCACGCCCAAGGTTTCCTTGAAGATAGCCAGGCCTCGCTGAAAGCCCAGAACTTCTACCTCAACCGCGACTTCCGCGAAGACGCGGGCATTTCCAAGCGCGAAGAATGGGCCCAAGGCTTCATCCTCGACTTCCGCTCCGGCTACACCCCCGGCACCCTCGGTTTCGGCGTCGATGCCCTCGGCATGCTCGGCCTGAAGCTCGATTCAGGCCCTGGCCGCAGCGGCACTGGCCTGCTGCCGGTCGGCGACGACGGTCGCGCCCCGGACCAGTACAGCAAGTTCGGCATCACCGCCAAGGCGCGGCTGTCGAAGACCGAACTGAAGATCGGCACCCAGCTGCTCAAGTACCCGACCATCGCCTCCAGCACCGGACGCATCCTGCCGCAGACCTTCCAGGGCGGTGTGCTCACCTCCAAAGAGTTGGATAGCCTGACTTTCACCTACGCGCAGATCGACCGCACCACCAAGCGTGACTATTCCCACACAGAGGCCATGAGCCTGGTCAATAAGAACCGGCGTTTCAGCGGCACGCCCGAGGCTGACGACTTTCGCATGGGCGGTGTGGACTTCGTGGTCAACCCCAACTTGAGCCTCAGCTACCAATACGGTGAGCTCGACGAGATCTACGGCCAACATTATTTCGGCCTGCTCGGCAGCACCGCGCTGGGCCCTGGCAAATTGGCCCTGGATGCGCGCTACTTCATAAGCGACGACAAGGGCGAGGCGCTGGCCGGCCCGGTCGACAACCGCACGCTCAATGTGCTGCTCAGTTACAGCCAAGCCGGGCACACCTTCGGCGTCGCCTACCAGGGCCTGTCCGGCTCCACGGCCATGCCTTACCTAGTCGGCACCGACGCCTACTTGACCAACTACATGATGGCCGCCGACTTCATGGAAACCGGCGAGCGCACCTGGCAGCTGCGCTATGCCTACGACTTCGTCGCCCTGGGTATTCCGGGACTTACGTTCTCGACCCGATATAACCATGCCGATCATGCCAACCCGGCCACCTTCGCCGGGGAAGGGCGCGAGTGGGAGCGCGACACCGACCTGGGTTACACCATCCAGTCCGGGCCACTGAAGAACGTCAACGTGCTGTGGCGCAACGCGGCGCTGCGTTCCAACTATCAACGCGATATCGATGAGAACCGGCTGATCGTGAGTTACACCTTGCCGCTGTTCTGATTGCTCAAGTCATGTACGAGGAGTAGCCGCCGGGTATTGGCGGTGTGGCCGGTAAAGTCTTTTACCGGCCTTTTTTTCAATGGCGGACTCAGAAATGATTTTTCATCGTCGGCTGCAGGCCAAGGTGCTCCCGTGTGCGAGCTACCGCCTGAGCCTCGACCTCGGGGGCGGCGTTGCCCCAGCTATTGCGCACATAGGTCAGCACGGCGGCGATGTCGCTGTCACTGAGCTTCCAATCAAATGAAGGCATGCCGGCCCCGGTGACGTTGCCTTCGGTGACCACCGCCTGGCCGCCCTTGAGCACCGTGCTCACCAGGTTCGCACCACTGGGTGTGCGGATTCCGGGGTTGTCGGCAAAGCCCGTGACCATGCCGGGCAGGCCTTCGCCCCTGACATTATGACAGGCCATGCAATTGAGCTCGTACACCTGCGCACCGCGCTGCATGATCGGTTCGCTGGCGGCAATGGCGGGTGGCGGGGTGGTCTTCGAGCCGTCGACTGATTTGAGATATTCGGCGATCGCAGCCAGGTCCTGGTCGTTCAGGTGCTGAGTGGAAAATTCGACCGCTTCACCCATCGGCCCCGAGGCGATCGCCTGGTGGTTGGCCCCGGTCCTGAGGTAGACCGCTATCTGCTCCGCGCTCCAGCTGCCCAACCCGCGATAACGGTCGCCGGTGATCTCCGGCGCGTAGCTGTCGAGCAGCTCGGCACCCTGCAGGTAACGACCGGTGTCGCCACCGAGCAGGTTCTTCGGCGTATGGCAGGCCGCGCAATGGCCGGCGCCGTCAACCAGGTAGCGCCCGCGGTTCCATTGTGCGGACTGTTCGGGCTGTGGCACGAACGGGGTGTTGTCGAAGAACAGCAGATTCCAGCCCAGCAGGGTCTGGCGAATGTTGAACGGGAAAGCCAGGGTGTTGGGCGTGGGCGCCTGCTGCACCGGTTGCACTGTGCGCATGTACGCCCACAGGTCGTGCAGGTCGGCGTCGCTGATCTTGACGTAGGCGTTGTAGGGCATGGCCGGGTACAACCGTTGCCCGTCCTTGCGCTGGCCATGGCGCACCGCACGGAAGAAGTCGCGCTCGGTCCAGCGGCCGATGCCGGTCTGCGGGTCGGGGCTGATATTGGTCGAGTAGATCACGCCAAAGGGCGTCTGCAACCCGTAGCCGCCCGCGAATGGAGCGCCGCCTGGCGTGGTGTGGCAAGCGGCGCAGTCGGCCTGGGCCGAAACGTACGCGCCGCGGGCGACGGCGGCAGGGTCGACCGCAAGGGTGTCGGCGCCAGTCAGTTGGTCATCGGCGACGTTGTCAGCGGCACTGTCGTTGCTGTGCAGCACGGCGGCGGCGAGGCCGGCCAGCGCCAGCGCGATGCAGCTGGCCAGCAAGGTCTTGGTCTTCATGGCAGCTCCTTTCACGCCTGCACCAGCGGGCCGGGGTTCTTGATGTATTGCTCGATGATCGCCTTGGCCGTCCACAAGGCCAGGGCGCCGATGGTCACGGTGGGGTTGTAGCCGGCGTTGTTGGGGAACGACGAGGCGCCGAGCACGAACACGTTGTGCGCTGCCCAGCACTGTTGGAAGCGGTTCAGGGCACTGGTGCGCGGGTCGGTGCCCATCACCACACCGCCATTGGTGTGTGAGGAGTCGTTGGCGCGGAACGGCGTGTAGTGGTCGGCGGCGAAGTTGTAGGACTCGATGTGCTGGCCGCCGACGGCCTGGGCGATCCGATCGCACTGCTTGCGGATGAACTCGCCCGAGCGCTTGTCGTTGAGGTTGTAGTCGAAGGTCATGCGCATCAGTGGCCGACCGTAGTTGTCCTTGTAGGTCGGGTCGAGGTCGAAGTACATGTCCTCGTGGGCATAGCTGGTGCCCTGGCCCTGGATCATCGCCCAGTTCTGGTAGCTGTGCCGGAAGGCCTGCTTCCAGCCTTTGCCCCAGGTCGGCGCGCCTTTGGGCAGCACGCCGGCCATGCCGATCGGCAGGCCGCTGTTGGACAGCGACTGGATGCCCGCGCCGCCAATGAAGCCCAGGCCGCTGTGGTCGAAGTTGTCGGCGTTGAAGTCGTCGATCTGGATGGCCAGGCAGCCGGTGTTGATGAACGGGTTGAGGTGCTCCTGCTCGAACCACAGGTAGGCGTAGGAGAGTGTCTGGAAGCTGTAGTTGCGCCCGATCACGCCACGGCGGGTGCGCGGGTCATAGGGCTCGCCGATGCCCGAAAGCAGCATCAGGCGCACGTTGTCGAGCTGGTAGGCGGCGACGATGACGATGTCGGCGGGCTGTTCACCCTGCATGCCGTGCTTGTCGATGTAGCTGACCCCGGTGGCGGTCTTGCCGTCGGCGGACTTGTTGATGTGCAGTACTTCGGTTTCGGTCAGCAGTTCGAAGCTCGGGTGGCGCATCAGCGCCGGCACCACGCAGGCGTTGGGGCTGCTCTTGGACCAGTTGCCGCAGCCGAACAGCTGGCAGTAGCCGCAATAGGTGCAGGGGCCCATGCGCACGCCCAGCGGGTTGACGTAGGCCTGGGAGATCGTGCCGGCGGGGACCGGGAAGGGGTGGTAGCCCAGCTCGGTGGTCTTGTGGGTGAAGATGTCATTCCAGTGGCTGGGCACCAGTGGCGGTGTCGGGAATTCACGGCTGCGTGAACCTTCGAAAGGGTTGCCGCCGGGCATCACCTGGCCCTCGATTACCCCGGCCTTGCCGCTGGTGCCGGCGATGCGCTCGAAGCGGTCGTAGAAGGGTTCGAGTTCGGCGTAGGTCACACCCCAGTCCTGCACCTGCAGGCCCGGCACCAGTTGCTGCTTGCCGTAGCGCTCCACGGTCTTGCTGTACGGCTCGAAGTCGAACGGGTTGAAACGCCAGGACGCGGCGGCCCAGTGGGTACCGGCGCCGCCAACGTTGTTGCCGAGGGTCAGGTTGCTCCACTCGCGCACCGGCAGGGCTTGCTGGCCGGCGTGGTTGCGCACGGTGTAGGTCTCCAGGCGCGGCGGCTGGAGGATTTCCTTGCGGGTGGCCCAGCGCAGTTCGTCGGTGTCCACCGAGGGCGGAAAGTCCGTGGCGGTGTCGCGCCAGGCACCACGCTCGATGGCCACCACCTTGAGTCCGGCCCGGGCCAGTTCCTCGGCGATGATCGAGCCGGACCAGCCCAGACCGATCACCACCACGTCCGCTTTGGCTCTTGTCGTTTTCATCTGTATTCCTTGGGGCGCGCGCAGGCGGGGGCCGGCAGGGCCACGGGGCTGCCTCGCGCAAAATTGGGGGGAAGGTCCGGGTGGACTCAGCCTGCCCGGTCGAGCAGGCTCACCGGCTCCAGGTCGAGCGGCAGGCCTTTCCTGTGCAGATACGGGCGATAGTCGTAGCGGGCGCCGGGGAAGCCGATCAGCCGCCAGCCCACCATGTCGCGGTTGCCGCCATACATGGGGTCGGCCAGGTAGCCTTCGCGCACGTTCTGCAGCAGCAGTGCGAAGAAGTCGGCATCCAGGGGCGCAGTACCGGCTTCCATCGCTCGCAGCAGTGCATCCTGCTGTTCACCGGTCAGGCCGCTGAACGGCCGGGCATGCTGCTGCTGGCAGTACTGACCGAGCCGCGCCAGGCCATCGCGGTAGCGCTGCGCAGGCGTCAGCCTGAACTGCGGCCCTTGCTCGGGCGTTCCCTGCACGTAGGGGCCGAGGCGGTAGGTGCTGGCGGCCTGGCCGTAGGGCCCGGCCAGTTGCCGGTCGATAAACACCACGCAGCCGGCCTGGCTGGCGCTCATGCCCAGTTCGTCCTCGGGGATCAGGCGGTCGAAGATGGCCGCCACTTCCCGGGCTTCGTCTGAGGTGAGGTAGGCTAGGGCGCCGGATTTCGGCGGTTGGGGCAGGGCGTCGGCGTGGGTGCCGCTGGCCCGCGGGCGGTCGCTGGCGAGCACGCCGGCACTGGCGCTGCCGATGGCGCCAAGGGCGCTGATTTGAACGAGTGAGATCAGGGCTTCACGTCGATTCATGTCCATCATCCTCAGGACGTGCGTCGGCCAAGGGGCACTGGCGACGCGTGCGTTATTGTTATGGGGCCGGCCTTGTGGCTGGCGGGGCGAGTCTAGGGGCGCAGCGACGGCCCGCGCCATGACTGTTTTGACGGGTTTCCTTCAAGATTGTCGCAGGCTACTCTTGCCCGACTTCAGCAACGGTGCATCCACGGGGTAGGGCGGGTATGGCTTCAGACGGCAAAGGGCAGGTGCGTGCGGCAGTCACCTTGAGCGATGTGGCGCGCTTGGCCGGCGTCGCGCCGATGACGGTGTCGCGCTACCTCAACCAGCCGGACACCGTGCGCGAACCGACCCGCCTCAAGGTGCGCCGGGCCATCGAGCAGACCGGTTACGTGCACAACCGCCTGGCCGGCGCGCTGAAGTCCAGCCGCACGCGGCTGGTGGCGGTGGTGGTGCCGATGGTCACCAACCCGATCTTCTCCGACACCTTCCAGGCCATCAACGAGCGCCTGATCAAGGCTGGCTACCAGGTGCTGCTGGGCGTCTCGGGCTACCAGACCGAGCAGGAGCAGGAGCTGCTGGAGGTGATCCTCAGCCGCCGCCCGGACGGCATCATCCTCACCGGCACCCTGCACACCAGCCTCAGCCGCAACCGCCTGCGCGCGGCTGGCGTGCCGGTGGTGGAAACCTGGGACCTGTCTGCCGAGCCGATCGACATGCTGGTCGGGTTTTCCCACGAACAGGCCGGGCGCGAGGTGGCGCGGCAGCTGGTGGGCCAAGGCTACCGACGCTTCGCCCTGCTGGCCGTTGACGACCCGCGTGGCTTGCGCCGTGCCGACAGTTTCGTCCAGGCCCTGGCCGAGCAGGGCATCACCGACGTCCAGCGCCAGACCTGGCAGGGCCTGCCGTCCCTGGCCCAGGGTCGTGAAGGCCTGAGCGTGCTGCTCGAGCAGTCCGCCGTCGATAGCGAAGGCCCTTGCGCCGTGGTGTGCACCTCCGACACCATTGCCCAGGGCGTGCTGACCGAAGCGGCCGCCCGCGGCATCGCGGTGCCCGGGCAACTGGCGGTAATGGGCTTTGGTGACATGGCCTTCGCTGCGCACACCTTCCCGGCCTTGTCGACGGTACGTATCGACGGCACCCTGATGGGCGACACGGCCGCCAGGATGTTGCTGGAGCGCCTGGGCGGCGATGCGCAATCGCCCGCGACCGTTGATATCGGCTTCAGCCTGGTGCAGCGCGAGAGCACTCAGACGCTGGAAAGTTAACGTTAACATTTTCACGCTTCGGCAAACTTTTTTCTAAATCCTCTTGTCCTGTATTTCTGGATGCGCTAGGTTTTTTAGCGGAAATGGTAACGATACCATTTGCTGGAATGGACTCAGGACAAGAACAATGTCGAAGATCACCTGTGTTAGAACCCTGCGCCTGCCCGAACGCCCCAAGCTGCTCTGGCTGGAGATCGAAACCGATGAAGGCCTGATCGGCCTGGGCGAAACCTTTCGTGGTGCTGCCACCGTCGAGGCGGCCATCCACGAACTCATCGCCCCAGGATTGATCGGCCGCGCCTCACGGCAGATCGAAGCAATCTCCCTGGAACTCACCACGCCCTACGTCGGTTACCACAGCGCCAGCGCCGAAATCCGCGCCGCCAGCGCTGTGGACATCGCCCTGTGGGACCTCAAGGGCCAGCGCCACGGTATCCCCATCCATGAAGCGCTCGGCGGTGCCTGCCGCGAGCGCATCCGGGTGTACAACACCTGCGCCGGCTACGAATTCAACACCCAGCAGGGTGCCCGCCGCGAGATCAGCGCAAGCGACTGCGCCCAGGGCCCTTATGACGATCAGTTGGCCTTCAGCCGCGACGCCGGCGCCCTGGCGATCAGCCTGGTGGAGGAGGGCTACACGGCCATGAAGATCTGGCCGTTCGACCAGTTCGCCCGCCAGCCCGGGGCCAACACCATCAGCCTGGACGAGGTGCAGAAGGGCTGCGAAGCGTTCCGCCAGATTCGCGCGGCGGTGGGCAACCGTATCGAGATCATGTGCGAGCTGCACAGCCTGTGGGACACCACGGCAGCCCTGCGCATCTGCCAGGCGCTGGAAGCCTTTGACGTGTACTGGGTGGAAGACCCGCTGTGCAAGATGGACGACGCCCAGGCCCTGGCCGACCTGCGCAAGCGTACCCGGGTGCCGATCTGCGCCAGCGAAACCCTGGGCGGCAGTACGGCCTACCGTGACCTGCTCAAGGCCGACAGCCTCGATTACCTGATGCTCGACCTGGTGTGGTGCGGCGGTTTCACCGAAGCGCGCAAGATCGCCGCGCTGGCGCAGGCCTACAACAAGCCGCTGGCGCCCCACGACTGCACCGGCCCGGTGGCGTTGTTCGCCGGCTTGCACCTTGGACTGCATGCGCCCACGGCCGTGCTTCAGGAAGTGGTGCGGGCATCGCTGTCGAGCTGGTATGGCGAACTGGTTACCCAGCTTCCGCAGATCGATGGCGGCTTCGCCCTGGCACCGCAACGGCCTGGCCTGGGCACGGCACTGCGGCCTGAAGTGCGCCTGCGTACCGATGCGATCGTGCGTGAAACCCACTGCTGACTGATTGCTGCGCGGCAGCCTCCCAGGTTGCTCGCGCTTGCAAACCGGTATCGAGAATACAATGAAAAAAATACATTCTCTGCGCCGCTTCATCGCCGAACACCGGCGCCATGAAGTCATTGCCCTGCTGTTCGTGATGATGATCATCAACCAGGGCGACCGCGCCACGCTGTCCATCGCCGGCGCCAGCCTGGCCGATGAAATGGGCCTGGGGCATGCCCAGATGGGCTGGCTGTTCTCGGCCTTCGCCTGGGCCTACATGCTCCTGCAACTGCCGGGTGGCCTGGCCATCGACCGCTTCGGCAGCATTCGCGTGCTGGGGCTGGCGATCGTCGCCTGGTCGCTGTTCACCGGGTTGATTGGCACTGTCGCGATGATGCCGGTGGGCCTGGCCTTCGTCGCCGTATTCGCCCTGCGATTTCTGGTCGGCGCTGCCGAGGCACCGTGCTTTCCGGCCAACAGCAAGATCGTCTCGATGTGGTTCCCCACGGCCGAACGTGGCACCGCGACGGCGATCTTCAATTCGTCCCAGTACTTCGCTGCGGTGGTGTTCACACCATTGCTGGCGTGGGTCTCGACCCGCTGGGGCTGGCCGTGGGTGTTCTATGTGATGGGCGTGGCGGGCGTCGCCATGGGCGTGGTGTTCATTCGCCGGATCAAGGCGCCAGTCGAGCACCCGACGCTGACGGCGGTGGAACTCGAGGCCATGCGCCTGGGCGGGGCCAGCCTGCGCGAGCACGCTAGCAGCCGGCCGCCAGGGCAGGGCTGGCGCGACACCTGGACGCGCGCCCGTGGCCTGCTGCGCCAGCGCATGTTCCTCGGCATCTACCTGGCGCAGTTCTGCATCAGCACGCTGACGTTCTTCTTCCTCACCTGGTTCCCGGTGTACCTGGTGCAGCAGCGCGGGCTGTCGTTGCTGGATGCCGGCCTGTTGGCGGCGGTGCCAGCCATCTGCGGATTTGTGGGCGGGATTACCGGCGGCATGGCTTCGGACTGGATGTTGCGCAAGGGGATGTCGCTGACGTTGGCGCGCAAACTGCCGATCTTCATCGGCATGGCGCTGTCGATGAGCATGATCCTGTGCAACTACGTGGAAACCAACCTGCTGATCGTGCTGTTCATGGCCCTGGCGTTCTTCGGCAAGGGCGTGGGCGCGCTGGGCTGGGCGATCATCGCCGATGTCTCGCCCAAGGACAGCATCGGCATGAATGGCGCGATCTTCAACACCTTTGGCAGCCTGGCCGGCATCGTCACCCCGGTGGTGATCGGCTACATGGTGCAGTCGATGCACTCGTTCAATGGTGCCCTGGTGTATGTCGCGCTGAATGCCGTGGGTGCGTTCGTCAGCTACCTGCTCATTGTCGGCCCGCTGCAACGCCCCGACGACAACTCGAACCCGCAAGACCGCGACCGGCCCGCGCCATCGCTCAAGCCTGCTACTGCGCGCTGACTTTATTACTGACAAGGACAATAACAATGAATACATCAGGACGTACCTCCCGCGCATTGCGCATTGCCGGTTTTGCCCTCGGCCTTGCCTGCACCCCGCTGGTACAGGCGCAGGACCTGCCGCCCAGCGGCCAGCCGCTGACCGAGGTCGCTCGCCTGGACTGGCTGTGCAACGCCGTGGCACTGACTTCCGGTGGTCGCCTGTTCGTCGGCCTGCCGCGCTGGCCAGGCTTCGAGAAAACCCCGTCGATCGCCGAGGTGCTGCCCGACGGCAGCCTCAAGCCGTTCCCGGGCGGGCAGTGGAATGCCTGGGCACCGGGCAAGCCGAGTGCTGCGGCGCTGGTAAAGATCAACACCATCCATATCTTCGACGACGACACCCTGTGGGCCATCGACCAGGGCGAGGATGCCGGGCCCAAAGGCATCAACCCCGGGCAGAAGATCCTGCAGTTCGACACCCGCGACGGCAAGTTGCTGCGCAGCATCAGCCTGCCCGCCAGCGTGTTGCCGGCCGGCGCCCACCTCAACGACCTGCGCCTGGACAGCGAGCATGCCTATGTGACCGACTCGGGCCTGGGCGCGATCATCGTTGTCAACCTGAAAACCGGTGAAGCCGTGCGCCGCCTGGCCGGGCATCCGTCGACGCAGATGGCGCCCGAACGCCGGCCGATCGGTGAAAACGGCCAGCCGCTATTGCTGGCTGACGGCAGCGATCACCAGGTGCATTCCGACCCTATCGAGATCAGCCCCGACGGCCAATGGCTGTACTACCAGCCGCTGAGCGGGCCGTTGTGGCGGGTGCCGACCGCAGCGTTGCGCGACACGCGGATCAGCGAAGCGGAGCTGGGCAAGCAGGTCGAGTTCGTGCATGACACCAGCCCGCTGACTGGCACGGCGATGGACAGTGCCGGCAACGTCTACCTGGGCGAGTATGACCGGCCGCGCGTGTCGGTGTACGCGCCGGACGGCACGCTGCGCGTGGTCGCCGAAGACCCGCGGCTGTGGAACCCGGATGCGATGATCATTTCCGACCAGCGCGAGCTTTATATCCCGGTGCCGCAGAGTGCGCGCTTGGCCTCCAACCGTGGTCCTGGCGGCCAGGACGCGATCGTGCGGCCATTCATGATCTACAAGGTGCAACTGCCGGCAGCCCTGGGGGGGCGCGAGAAAGTCCCGGCCGTGGTCGGCAAGCCGCTGACCACCGTCGCCCGCTGATCCACTTACCCCATTAACCCACTTGATGCACTTGCGAGCCCCTGCGGCTCGCGAGCAGGGCGCCCCTGCGCCCGCATTCAGCCAGCCCTGCGCAAACACGCACAGGGCACCAACCAGGAGATGTACCGATGAAAACAACAATGACCATCGCCGCCTTGTCCCTTGCCTTTGCCATGGCGACTTCTGCCCAGGCCGCCAGCCCGGCGCCGACGGTGGTGGCCCAGGAAAACCTGTCCACCGCCGCTGCCCTGCAGTTGACGCAGCAAGCCACCGAGCTGGCCGCCAGCCGGGCCATGAAGATCTGCATCGCGGTCACCGATGCCGACGGCCACCTGCTGGCCTTCACCCGTATGCAGGGTGCATATGCCGGCTGCGTCGAGGCCTCGATTGCCAAGGCCACCTCGGCAGCGCGCTTTGCCATCAACACCATCACGTTCTATGACCTGGCGCGCAAAGAGAACCTGGCCATCGGCACCATCCCCGGCATCCTGCCGGCAGTGGGCGGGGTAGTGGTCAAGCACGGTGGCAATGTGGTCGGCAGCGTTGGCGTAAGCGGTGCCACCGACCTGACCGAGCAGAAACTCGCCGAAGACGTGGCGGCGACCTTCCGCTGATGGCCGTGGCCCTCTGTGCGAATGCGCGGAGGGCCAATCTGGATCGATTGAAAAGGAATTGCAGATGAACGTTTATTTCCGGCGCCTGCTCCTGGCTGGCCTCACTCTGTTTGCTGCGCCATGGGCCCAGGCCAGTGAAGGCACTGCCTTGCGTGGCACCACTCAGCTGTCCCTGGGCGGCGCGGCAGCGCTGCTCGACAGCGCCGTGGCCAAGGCTCGCGCCGAAGGCACTCACCCGTGCATCGCGGTGACCGACACCAATGGTTACCTGCTGGCCTTCAAGCGTATGGACGGCGCCGCCCCAGGCTGCATCGAGGCGGCGATCAAGAAGGCTAACTCGGCGGCGATCAACGACGTCGACACCGTGGTGTTCTACGACCTGGCGCGGCAGAAGAACCTGCAGCTGGGCAGCATTCCCGGGATCCTGCCCGCCGTCGCCGGGGTGGTGATCCGCCAGCAGGGCCAGGCAGTCGGTGCCTTGGGCGTGGCCGGCGGTGCCAGCGATGACCAGGAGCAACGCATGGCCACGGAGCTTGCGCGTGCCTTCGAGAAAACCCTGCCTGTCAGCCACCCTTGATCGAGGTTCGTGATGAACAGTCCTGTACGTTCCCTTGATGTGGTCGAGGGCGCTTATGCCAACGACTACGGTCTGCTCAAGCCGTCGCGCATGCCCAACGCACTCAGCGTGGCCGGGCTGGCGGCGACTCTGGTGGCCGCCCTCTATTGTGGTTGGGGCAACCATACGTTGCCAGATTTCGCCGCCTGGTCGAGCACGCTGTGGATGTGCGTCGCCTTGTTCAGTGCGGCGCTGATCACCCCCAGGGCGTTCGCCCCGGGCTTTCTGCTGTCGTTGCTGCCGTTCCTGATTGCCTGGCGCGTGGCGGCGATGAACGATGCACTTGTCATGGTCTGGGTCGCGAGCATCGCCGCCGTGCCGTTGCTGTTGCAGTTCGCCGACTGCGTGCTCGGCGACCTGCGTCGTGATCGCAAGAAGCCAGGGGCCTGGCTGGGGTTGCTGTTGTGGCAGGCGACGATCGTGCGCATGTACTTCGGCCTGAACGAGCTGTGCCACAGTTCCGAGAAGATCTTCGCCGGGCTGGGCTGGTTCCATCGCTTGGAGACGGGCTTCCAGGGCTTTGGCCTGGGTGAGGTCGCGGCGTACTTCGTGGTGCTGGGCGGGCTCATCGAGTTTGCCAGTGCCGTCAGCGTCGGGCTGGGGTTGTTCGCACGGCTGGGGGCATTTGTGAGCCTGGTGTATTTCCTGGTAGCTACGGTCGGTTTCGGCGGTGAGTGGAGCCGGGGCTATGCCTGGGCTTCGCCGGGCGGGGGCGGCTGGGAGTACGTGATGCTGCTGATGGTGGTGTTTGCCGGGGTGATGGTGACCGGGGCCGGCAAGTTCTCGCTGGATGGTTGGTTGTTGCGTCGGGGCTGGATGCCGCGTCGCTTGATGTGGTTGGCATTCAACGTTAAGGGTGCCAGTCCCCGCGAGTAGAGAAGGCAAGCGGAGTAGGCGAAACTTGCACAGCCATGGCAGACTCCGCACCTTTTGTTAGTGGATGTTTCCAGGTGGACAAGATTGACCGTCGCCAAGGCATGGCGGATGTCGCCCAACTGGCTGGCGTCAGCCTGAGTACCGTCGACCGTGTGTTGAACGAGCGCGGCAGCGTTTCCGACAGCAAGCGTCGCAAGGTGCTGCAGGCAGCCCAGGTGTTGGGGCTCAAACGCCTGCTGCCGTCTGCGCTGCATGGCTTGCTGCGCTTTGCTCTGATTAAGTTGATCGTCATTCGGTGAGATGAAAATTTGCTGGCGAGGCACCATGTTAAAACGGCCGTGTCCCAAAGGCGTGTGGCCGGCGACATACATCGAGGTGTGTTTTTCCAGAGGCCTGAAGACTAAAAGGAATCAACAAATCTCATCCAGATGCTAAGGAAATGTACGCTCCCTTGTGGAACACCAAGGGGGCTCTACCGTGATCGGTGAATGCAACGACTTGTCCAAGGATGACATGGTGGTCGCCTGCATCGATTTGGCCAAAAAGCTCACATTCAAGATGAGCAGAACACCCATAGAACACTGGGGCTCCCCCGGCCCCGCAGGTATGTTCGACTGCGGCGAACTTCTCCTCACCACTTCTGGCGAATCTGTTAGATAAGTCGATTTGTTCGGCGGCCAAGATGTTCACCGCGAAATGAGACGCTTGGCTGAATACCTCATAGCTAGAGGAGCGCTTGTCGATGCTCCACAAGATGAGGGCCGGATTTAACGATACGGAGCTGAAGCTGTTCGCCGTAACGCCCACCTTTCTGCCTGCTAGAACTGCGGTCATGATGGTTACCCCAGTTGGAAAATTACCAAGCGCATTTCTAAATGCGCGGGGATCTATTTGGGGGGGATACTTGAGTTTGGTTACTGGCGAGCTTTGCATCGGCGTGTTCCTTCGCGCTGCTGATATTGTTGGCACAATTTATCCATGGCGGGCCTCCAGGTGCATATCGTGGGATGCGCCTGGAGGCTTTTCGTCACGCCCAGCCCAGTTGCTTACCCGCGTGGCTGTCGTTCCACACCTTCGTCACCTCGGCCACTTTGCCGTCCTTCAACCTCATGACGAAAACGTAGTCCGAAATTACTGGTCTGCCGGTGGCTGGTACAGGTTCATTGATACCAGTGTGAGTCCCGCAGAACCGAGCAAACGCGATAACGGTTTGACGCTTTTCATCAGTCGCAACGTTGACCAGTTCGTAATGTGCGTCCGGCAAAATTTCGAGAAGATGCGGCATCGAGTCGCTATATGCTTCAACTGTTTTCATCGCCTCAAGAGACTCAGCTTGAACGTTGAATACAGCGCCGTCGTGGCAGTAATGGCGGCACTCCTTCCATCCTTTGCCAGACTCACAGACTTCAAAGAATGCCATGGCAGTTTCGGCGATAGTGCTCATGAGGTAGTCCTTCCAGTGAGTGATCAGATGAGAGAGTCTGCATATGCAGCCGAGCTCGAGTTCGCTGTACTACTCAAGGCGTTGAAGCCCGAGGAGCGACGCTCGGTACTGCCCTTGAGGTAAGCGAGCGGGTCTTCAAAATCGCGGACATAGCCCATGGCGAAGCATCCACACTGGTAGCCCATCAGCTTCAGCAAATCGTCAGGGAGAGTACGAGCTACTTCTGGTGGGGTGGCCAGATACTGGTTTTCTTCTTGGCGTACCCAGCCTACCGCGTAGGTGATGTTCAAGGCCTGGCGAACCTTGTCGCTCTTGTTCTCACCAGCGCCGTGGTAGATCTTGCCGGTGTAGAGCAAGACGGAGCCCTTCTTCATTTCCGCTGGAATGCCAGCTGTCGGAGAGTACTTCTGGCCAGGCCCGGCGAACTGGCTGTCTGGAACGATACGAGTAGCACCGTTTTCGGCGGTGTAATCCGTCATCGCCCACAGCGTATTGCACTGAACCTCGTAGTCGTTCGGGAACTGGAAAAAGTCCCAGGCCAGCTGATCCTGATGCAGCACCTGGGCGGGCGAACCCGGATGTACAGAGATCACTTGTGTCAGGTGCAACTGGAAGGTTGAAGCCTTACTCAAGTGTCTAGCAGCCACCCCAACCACCAAAGGATTCATGATCAGATCACGCGAGGTTTCCGAGCGGAGGATCATTGCGCCGGTACGCTGGGTAGAGAACCCTACAAATTTATCCTCTCCGAAAGGCGTGGTGTCGATGTACGGGCCCATCTCAGCGGCGACCTTGTCCATGACATCAGCGCTCACGAGTTCATCGATCACGACGTACCCATGCTCTTTCAAGGAATTACTGACTTCTTCGATGGTGGCGGTATTGGGCAAGCGGTTAATGAGCATTTTGATTTCCTCTTTGAATGCAGTGAAGGGACTGGGTTACGCCAACTGGCGCAGTGCCTCGTAGCGAACGGGATGTCGGGTTCGGAAACGCTCCGCTACCCAGAAGCCAAAGGCGAAGGTGGCCAGGAGAAACGAGACGACAAAGATCGAAACCGTTTTTGCACTATCGCCACCTATGAGATCGGGCAAGTTGGAAACGGCGACCCAAAGGCATCCCAGGATGCCCAGCAGACCTGCTGAAGGCGCGATGAGGGTCTTCCAGACTTGCCCCCGAACCTGCTCCCGCCGGAAGAACACCACCACCGCCGCGCAGGTCAGAGAGAGGATGGCCATATAGCCAAGTGTTCCGGCCATGGCACCCCATGCATAGATCTGGCTTGCCGGGTCAGCACCTATGGCTATCAGTAGGGCAAAGGCGATGACGCTGAAGAGTGACAGTACGATTGACGAAACGTGTGGGGAGCCATGCTCCGGGTGGACGCTGGAAAAACGGTCATTCAGTACACCGAACCTTCCAAGGGTGTACTTGTAGCGCACTACGATGTTGTGTAGTGACAGAGCACAGGCGAACAGGCTGGTGATCAGCAGCACATGCATCACGTCCATGAAGAGGACGCCGAAGTAGTGCTCGGTGACTGCGAGGTACATATCAGCACCGTGTGCCTCAGAGAACGCTGTGATGTTGTCCTTGCCGATAGAGCTGACCGCACACCACATTGAAATCACATAGAATGCTCCAACCAGAAGCACCGCTGTGTAGGTGGCTCGCGGGATTGTACGGTCGGGGTCTTTAGCTTCCTCTCGGTAGATGACGGTGGACTCAAAACCGATGAAACTGAAAATGGCGAACAGAATTCCCAGTCCTGGGGAGCCCGAGATGATGTTGTCGAGATGGAAGGATGCGCTCTCCAGACCGGTAGGGCCTTTATCGAGGATTACTGCGATATCAACCAGGATGACGACGGCGATCTCCAACACCAAGGCGATACCGAGGAACTTAGAGCTCAGTTCAATATCTCGATAACCTAGGCAAGCGATGACGCCAACCGCCATGAGGGAGTAAACCCACCAAGGTACTGATACTCCCAAGAAGTCGTTCACAACGGCGGCGGACGTGTAGCCGATATAGCCCTGCAGCGCGACAAGGATGAGGGCATAGGAAACCACGGCGAGGGTCGCCGAACCCAAGCCTACTGAGCGTCCCAGACCTTTTTGAATAAAGGCATAAAACGCCCCCGCATTGGAGATGTACTTGGACATCGCAACGAAGCCTACCGTGAAGAGAAACATGATCACGGTTGCGATGAATGCATCCACCGGAGCGGCGATGCCGTTACCCAGCGACACCATCAGCGGTGTGTTGGCGACCATCACGGTCAAGGGGGCTGCGGTGGCCACGACCATCATCACGATGGGGGTGACGCCAAGCGACCCCTTTAATTTTTGCTTCTCAACCTCTCCCATGGGAGCCTCCTCAATCTTTAGCTATCAGGTCATGAGTGCATGGACAGAGGCTGGATGCCTGCCACGACGCTGATGTCAGTATCGAGAAATCCCCTCCAGTAAAACTTGTTTTGATATGACAACTCGTTGTCTTCAGTCCACAAGCCAATGAACCGAAATAGCGCATCGAGCACGGGGATGGTGCGCTTTTGTCCCCTCGATATTCCCGGAGCCTTGTCCGGTTGGGCTTACGTGGGGTGGTATACGAGTTGCATAGTCAGGAATGCTTGGCTCTGTAACGATGGAGGTCTGAATGTACCGATCCACTGCTCAAGATTCCTCAAGACCCGCGACCGTGATGGGGGCTGTGGTTTCTGGATTCGCGTCTTTCCTGCGCCTTCAGGGCGCAGAGGCTGAAGACATATTCGAGCGCTCTGCGATAAATCCGGACGTGCTTGGTGACCCTAATCAACCCATTTCGCTGCCGGCCTTTCTCAAGGCTGTTGATACGGCGGCGACGTTAACGGAGAACGATAATTTCGGTCTCTGGCTGGGTAATCAGTACCGTCCCGAGTACCTGGGGTTATGGGGATATGTTGGGCTTTCGTCTGCAACACTCGGTGATGCCTTATTGAACATGAGCCGATTTTTCCCCGAGTTTCAGAGCCGTAGTTTTTTCAAGGTCAATCATTTCCAGGGCAAAGTTCGCCTGGAGTATGGGTTGTTGGACAGCACTATCATCAGTCGCCGCCACGATGCTGAGATGACGCTTGGGAACGTCTTCAATGTGATGCGTAGGGCTTTAGGTGAGCGCTGGGCACCCTTGGAGGTTCACTTCAGTCATGCTAGGCCGGAGTGCTGGCAGGATCACCAGAAGGCTTTTCGGACAGACGTGCGATTCGAACAGTCGTCGAATGCGATCATCCTCAATGCTTCTGATCTCTCCCGAGCGATGCCTGGGGCTGACCCGCAACTGCTTTTGATCGCACAGCAGAGTTTTGGTGTACTGCGGGTCGCAGGCTCAGTTCGGCTAACGACAGCCGAGCGAGTACGCTCTGAGATCATCGATTCGATTCCAGGAGGAGTGCCGCGTATTGAGCAAGTTGCTGACCGATTGGGGATTCCCGTGTGGACGCTGACTCGTCAACTCAAGGATGAAGGGCAAACTTTTTCGGGCTTGTTCGACTCGGTACGCAAGGAGATGGCCTACTACTACCTCGAAAAGACTGCGATCAACATATCGAAGCTCGCCGAGCTTCTTGGATATACAGAGACGTCTAGTTTCACCCATGCGTTTAATCGTTGGACTGGTGAATCGCCGAAACGCTGGAGGGATCAAGCTCGCTACGCCGAATCCTTAGGGGAATAGCAGGTATCAGCTCACTCTTCTTCAGTCCTACGCCTCGAGTGAATGTGGCCTCTTTCCAACAGGGAAAATCCGAGAGCTGTGAGCTCCTGCCCTTGCGATGACGCCGGCTCATAGGCACTGAGATAAGAAAGCCTTTCCCCTGCTCGTCGATTCAGCCAGGAGCGGGATTTACCCATCGACTGCATCACCCTGAGATCCCTTTCCAATGTTTTCACCACTCGCCGTTGTAGCCAAAGCCCCTTTGGCGGGCCTACTAGCGAGAATCCAACAAAAAGTAGTCCCAGGCCAGCTACGATACCTAAGTCGGTAGTTAGGGACTGATCCACCGCGAACGTCATGTAATTACTCGGCTGTATGGTTACCGCAAAGGTAAGGCAGAAGCCAAGACCATAGGGTGTCAGAGCAGGTGAGGTCATTGCCATAAGGCCTAGGAAAAGTGGCCCGGCCAGAACCACCATCAGCGCTAGGAAATGATTCGGGCCCTGGGCAAGCAGTGGCAGCACTATCAAAACGACAATAGGCACCGCTAATGCCACTCCGACGATAAGTCTCCGCACGATCAACGTCGGCGCTGGAGCTGCAGCGAACATTTGCGAAAAGAGCGTTGGAAGAACCATCATCATGATCAGTGTAGCAGGCCCATCCGACGATACCCAAAGCGTCGCCGCTGCCATGAAAACAAGGCTATTCCGAGTCGCTGATCTTGCAGCCGCGTGCCAATCACGATGACGCTTCAAGCGTTTACCTGGATGAGAGCACGGCTCGCCATTGGGAGAGGATTGAGTAGCTTCGAGTATGCTCAGCAGTGCACCGGTGAATGCTTGAAATGCATCGTTTAGACCGGCGTCAAGCCACTCCTCAGCAACAACCTGCATTTTCTCTAGTAGCGTTCTCAGCCCAATAGTTTGGCTGTTGGAATCAAGCTCAGAAACTCTGGTCAGTTCTTTCGCAAATAACTCGGTGATGTCTGTGAAGGCCTGGCTGGTAGCGCCATCCTGCTCACTGAGCAAACGCTGAACTGTGTGGCCACTGGCCGCTAGCGTGAGCGCGTTTTGGCACATCCGCAGTGCCCTTGGTACGCTGTTCGCCAGTTCATACCTGCCTGCGTTTGAATCATCATTTATCTGCGTAACCAAGCTGATTATTTCAGTGCGCTCCTTATGAAGCGTCGCTTGATCTTCAGGGGTATGAACGAGCGTTTGGGCGTACCCTAAGCATGCCAGATGCAGACGACGGGCGTGGCCGGTAAGCAGTGCTTCAACCTTGAAGGGAAAGAAAAAAACACTGGCTAATGTCGCGCAGCTCGCCCCAACAAGTACCTCTGTCAGGCGTGCCCGAACCACCAGAAAAATCGACTCACTGGTCGTGATGGTGGGGTCGGCCATGGCAAACATCACGATAAGGACGGCGGTTACGGATACTAGAGCCGTGCCAAAGATGAAATTTACGTGGCGCTCCGTTGAGGCAACTGCAGATGTGATCGCAACACAAACGGTCAACGCGCCGATCGCAAGGCTGGGATATGGCAATAGGTTGTTCAGGATGAGCACAGCAACACAAGCTCCGAGGGTTGAGCCGATCACTAGGCACATAGCCTTCTCGATCACTAACCCTGTCTCAGGCCGAGCCTGCAACATCATCGACGCAACCATGGCCCAAAACGGCTTGTCGAGATCCAAGCTCATCGACACAGCGAGTGCCAATGTGACTGCTGACAGCCCTTTGGCTGCAAAGAGGACGCTGCGCAGGCTGGGTTGCAAGTAATGAGTCAGGATCGCTTTCATAAGTTCACGACTCGCGAAAGCGATGGCGAAAGCTTCACCGAAGCGTTCATCCCGGCGCTTAATCGTGTCCCATCGGGAACTGAATCGAGTTTGATATCGACAGGAATACGCTGTGCCAGTCTCACCCAGTTAAAGGCCTGCTGCACTTGGGGTAATAGCATCGGATCAGCTTGCGTATTCGAGTTCGCTACCCCTTTTGCGATGCTTATCACGTGCCCCTTAAGCGGCTTACCTTCGCTCATCAACCTCACATCAGCAGCATCCCCCTCGCTGATGCCGGGCAATTTAGTTTCTTCAAAATAGGCGGTGACGTAAAACGAGCCGTCTTTGATTAGAGAAAATGCTGGGCCGCCCTGAGTAACGTAGTTCCCCTCTTGCAGTTTGACGTTTGTGATAGTTCCGTCAGCAGGGGCTGTCACTCGTGTGCGGGCAAGGTTGATCCGAGCTGTCTCCCATTGTGCTTTGCTAATCTCATAGGCGGATTTCGCTATCAAAACTTGTGATCGTGCATTGTCTAGATCCTCCGCACTGATGGCGTTGATCTTAGCGAGAGGGACACGCCGTCGTTCTTGAACTCGAGCAAGTTCCCAAGCATGCTTGGAGTGTTCCATCTTGGCCTTTGCTTCATCCAGGGTGGCTTGATAACGAGCCTCATCGATTTCAAAAAGCACATCGCCTGTCTTCACCATTTGGTTATCTCTCACATGGAGCTTGGTGACCCAACCCGCGACGTCCGGTGCAACGATCACCACATCAGCTCTCACTCTGCCATCGCGTGTCCAAGGTGACTGGCGATAGTGATTCCATACCCACGCCCCCGAAAAAACGGTTGCCGTTGCAATCAATAGCGTCATGGTGACTCGCAATGCGCCGTTCATTTCAGATCCCCGTCCAGGAATGCCACTGTTGCTGCGACGTAGCAGACGAATAGCGAAAGCCCCAGCCATGAACGCCTGAGCGTCCAGTGTTTGAGCAGTGTGTGAGGAACCAGCAACTGGGTGATCACCGTTAACCCGCCCGCGATGAGGGCGCATAACACCATCGGGCTGACCAGGAGGCCGGCAACTGAAAATTCTCGAAGCATGCATCACTCTCAGGGCGTGTACCACAATACGGTAACTGTATCGTCAATTGCCTCGTACCGCAATGTGGTACAGTGCTCGAAAATTGGAGGTGCCGATGGACGTAGTCAATCAACAAGGCGGAAACGAAGAGAAAGGCGGCGGAATTCAGGTCATCGCTCGAGCTGCCAAGATCATGTATTTACTAGGGAAAAAACCTGATGGTCTGAGCCTTGGGGATATTGCTCAGGAGGTAGGGCTACCTCGCTCGACTGTGCAACGGATCGTCGGTGCGCTTGAAGAGGAGGGAATGATTCGAAGTGAGGGTATTGGCGGGATTCGCCTGGGTGCAGGCCTCTTGAGACTCGTTACCTACGCTCACGCAGATCGAATCACTGTCCTTCGACCATGGTTACATCGGCTAAGCGAAGCAGTTGACGAGACCGTTGTGTTATCGAGGCCCAATGGATTGCAGCTGGTGATTGAGCATCGAGTTGTAGCTGACCGAGAGCTGCTAGTGATGCCCCGGTTAGGCCAACTGGATAAGCCGCTTTATGGTACGTCTGCTGGTCGGGCGATTATGGCCTTGTATAGCGACGAAGAGTTAGGTGTCTTGTTTCAAGGCCAGGGCAGCAGGGAACCTGACTCGGGTTCGGTTGCGAAAATCTTCAAGCAAGTGGGCCTAATTCGAGATACTGGCGTGTCATGTGACCACGGCGAGCTAATGGAAGGGATTACCACGACTGCCGTTGCCCTAGACACAGTGTTGGGTCGGTTCGCTATTTCCATGCCTATCCCGACCTTCCGTTTTGAAAAAAATCGGGAAATTTACATCCGGGAATTGCTTCACTGTAAAGCTGGAGTGAGCAAAGAAATCGCCTGCACGGGGTGACCAGCGCTTGCAGTGGCTGAGTCACCCAGTCACTTTAAGTTTTTTTAGAACTCCCGTAACCAGCGGAGCTTGGGTAAGTGTGCTTCCGTTAGGCGTGGTACAGCTCGTTCTAGCCGAAGGCCATCCGCATGATCGTCGTCTGCCACAACAGCGGCCCCAGCCAGGCCCTTGACGCCGAGTTGGCCTTCTTGATCACCGCCTCGATGTAGCCTGGGGCGGCACCGTCCATGCGCTTGAAGGCCGGCCGGTAACCATTGGCGTCGGTCACCGCGATGCACTGGTATGCCTGGGCGTCGCCGGGCGGGGGCAGTTGGGAATACGTGATGTTGCTGATGGTGGTGTTTGCCGGGGTAATGGTGATTGGGGACGGCAAGTTCTCGCTGGATGGCTGGTTGTTGCGTCGGGGCTGGATGTCGCGTCGGTTGATGTGGCTGGCATTCAACGCTAACGGCGCAAGTCTGCGCGGGTAGGAGTGGAAAGCGGAGTAGGCGAAACTTTAGCAGGCATGGCAGACTCCGCACCTTTGGTTACTGGATGTTTCTAGGTGGACAAGATTGACCGTCGCCAAGGCATGGCTGATGTCGCCCAATTGGCCGGCGTCAGCCTGAGTACCGTCGACCGTGTGTTGAACGAGCGTGGCAGCGTTTCCGACAGCAAACGTCGCAAGGTGCTGCAGGCAGCCCAGGCGCTGGGGCTCAAACGCCTGCTGCCTTCTGCGCTGCATGGCTTGCTGCGCTTCGACTTGCTGCTGGTAGACAGCGCCACCGATCATTACCGGCGCCTGGCGGCTGCCTTTGTCAAACAGGCGCAGATGCACCGCTCGCGGCTGGTGCTGCAGCGCCATGTCTGGCAGGAACGCGATCCTCAGCAACTGCTGGATCTCATCAACCAGCCCAGGGTGCCGCGCCAGGGGTTGATCGTGGTTGCCCAGGACACCCCACAGGTGCGTGAAGCCCTTAGTGCGCAGGTCGCTGCCGGCGTGCCGGTGATACTGGTAACCAGCAGCCTGCCCGGGCTGGAAGGGGTGATCTACGCGGGGATCGACAACCATGTCGCCGGCCGCGCTGCCGGGCGGCTGATGAGCCAATGGGTTGCCCCGACCCATGGCCGTGTGCTGCTGGTCACCAACTCATTGCTCTATCGCGCCCATCAGCAGCGTGTACAGGGCTTTCTCGAGGTCATGGCCGAGCGGGCGCCGCAAGTCGAGGTGCTCGGCCCGGTGGAGTGCTTCGACGACAACCAGCTCAATGCCGCAACGATCAGCGAGTATCTGGCTCAGGATGCTGGGGTGGTCGGGCTGTACACCACCGGCAGCGGCTCGACGGGTGTGCACCAGGCGCTGTCCGGCCATGCCGGGCGGCTGGTCTGGATCAGCCATGAGGCGACTGCGCAGCATGCCGACATGCTCCGCGCAGGGCTGCTGTCGCTGGTGCTCGATCAGGACCCTGAAGGGCAGGCCGAAGCCGCCATCCAGCAACTGCTGTACGCCAACGGTGACTTGGACGCACCGCCACAGGTGTGGCCGCAGCTGCGTATGGTGATCGACGAGACCCTCCCGCCTGCCACGTGTTGAAGCTATTTTGACGTAAACACGTCAACGCTTCGATGGCGCGGCGTTATGTCGCGCCATAGACTGGCCCCGCTGTGATCGGCAGGTTGCCAGGTTCACTCCCCAGTACACCGCGTTTTTCGTTCATCCGCCCAGATCCCCATCGCCCCTGACGAGCCTGTCTGTGCTCGCCGTGTGCCTTTGCGCGCCCGAAATTCCGCGACCTGCCGCACGGATCCCCGTGATTGTCGATAAGGAGAACTCCATGAAACGTAGGGACGCCTTGCGTTCAATGGGTGCGTTGTTCGCCGCCGCTGGCCTGGCCAAGGTCGGCGCAGTGGAACTCAAGTCGGTGCCGCCGGAAACCGGTCTGAACCGCGAAATGCTGCCATCGCCGGTGATGAGCGGCGGCCAGGGCAATGTGTTCAAAGGCCAGGCCCGTGCCACCCTGACTGCCGTGTTCGACCGCCTGATTCCCCATGACGAGCTTGGTGCTTCGGCCAGCGAAGCCGGCTGCGTGGATTACCTCGACGCGCAGATGAGCGGCCCCTATGGCGAGTCGAAGGACCTGTATCTGGAGCGCCCGCTGCAGGCCGACGAGTCTGCGCTGATGGGCCTGACCATCAGCCTGCGCAGCCGCCGCGACTACACCCTGGCCGGCCTTGCGTTCATCGACCAGCACGCCCGCCAGCTGCACGGCCGCGCCTTCGCCGAACTCGACGGCGAGCAGATGGACGCTATTTTGCGCCAGCTGGACGAAGGCCGCCTGGACTGGGAAGGCGCCGGCAGCGGCAGCCGCCTGTTCGAATTCCTGCTGCTGAGCGTGCGCGAAGGTTACTTCGCCGACCCGCTCTACGGCGGCAACCGCGGCATGGTCGGCTGGAAGCTGGTGGGCTTCCCCGGCGCTCGCTACGACTACCGCCAGTACATCGATCGTCGCGGGCAGGACCTGGGCCTGACGCCCATCAGCCTGATCCCGGTGAGCTGAGGCCAGAGGAAACCAACATGGCAATTACACGTAAAAAAGCTGACGTAGTCATCGTCGGCCTGGGTTGGGCTGGCTCGCTGATGGCCGAAGAACTGACCCGCGCCGGGCTGGAAGTGGTGGCGATCGACCGCGGCCCGTGGCTCGACACTTCCACCGACACCCCGCCTGCCGTCGACCCCGACGAGCTGCGCTGGACCATCCGCCGCGAGCTGCTGCTGCAGCCGGGCGATTACACCCTGACGTTCCGCAACCACTCCGGCCAGACCGCGGTGCCGACCCGCGAGCTGAAAGCCTTCCAGATGGGCAAGTCGGTGGGCGGTGCGGGCTTCCACTGGGCCGGCATGGCCTGGCGCTTCTCCGAGTGGGACTTCCGTGTGCGCTCGGCCACCCTAGAGCGTTATGGCGCGAGCAAGCTCAAGGGCCTGGAACAGGTACAGGACTGGGGCATCACCTACGCGGATCTTGAGCCGTTCTACGATCGCTTCGAACGCATCGCCGGCATCTCCGGCATTGCCGGCAACCTGAACGGTGAGATCCGCCCCGGCGGCAACCCGTTCGAAGGGCCGCGCAGCCGCGAATTCCCGACGCCTGCGCTGAAGGATTCGCGGCTGATGCAGATGTACCGTGACAGCACCGCGCAGATGGGCCTGCACCCGTTCTACATCCCGGTAGCTCACGTTGGCGCGGCCTACGTCAACCCGCTGGGCGTGAGCATGGCGCCGTGCACCTACTGCGGCTACTGCATGTTCCATGGCTGCGGCAACTACTCCAAGTCTTCGCCCCAGGCCTGCGTGATCCCGGCACTGATGCGGCGCAAGAACTTCACCCTGATCACCCAGGGTTATGTGACGAAAATCCACAAGGCCGAAGACGGCAAGACCGCCACCGGCGTCAGTTACTTCGACGAGCAGGGCCGCGAGGTCATTCAGCCTGCCGATATCGTCGCACTGTGCTCGTTCACCTACGACAACGCCCGCCTGATGCTGCTCAGCGACATCGGCAAGCAGTACGATCCGGTCAGCCAGACCGGCACCATCGGCCGCGCCTACAACTACCAGACTTGCGCAGGCGCCCACGTGTGGTTCGAGGACGAGACTCTCAACCCGTTCATCGGTGCCGGCGGCCTGGGCATCCAGGTGGACGACTACAACGGCGACAACTTCGACCACAGCCAGCTCGACTTCATCGGCGGTGCCGGCTTGCTCACCGTTTCCCGCGAGGGCATGCCGATCGGCCGGGCAGGGCTGTTGCCTCCGGGCAGCCCGCGTTGGGGCAAGGGCTTCAAGCAGACCTACAAAGACAACTACCAGAACTACGGGATCATCTTCGGCCAGGGCACCTCGATGCCGGCCCGCGATGCCTACCTGTCGCTGGACCCCAACTACAAGGATCGCTGGGGCACGCCGCTGCTGCGCATGACCTTCGACTGGAACCAGAACGACCGCAACATGGCCCGCTTCATCGAGCAGCGCGCCGTCGACATCGGCAAGAAGATGGGTGCCAAGCACGTGCACACCTTCAACTCGGCCGCCAAGGCGTGGAGCCCGTACGACGAGAACTCCAACCACACCCAGGGCGGCATGGTCATGGGCGAAGACCCGCGTACCAGTGCGGTCAACACCTACCTGCAGAGCTGGGACGCGCACAACGTGTTCGTGGTCGGCGCTTCGGCGTTCCCCACTAACGCCGGCTACAACCCCACCAGCACCGTGGGCGCCTTGGCCATCCGTACGGCGCGGGCGATCCATGAGAAGTACCAGCACAACCCCGGTTCCCTGGTGTGAGGCCTGTCATGATCAACAAGAAAACCGCCCTGATCGGCGGCGGCGTGGTGGCCCTGGCCGGCGCCGTGATGCTCGGCCTGGTGATCCAGGCCAACTCCACCGCGCGCTCGCAGGTGGCCGATGACAGTGTGCGCCTGAGCGACTTCAAGTCCACTGACGCGGCACTGATCAAGCAGGGCGAGTATGTGATGCGCGGCGCCGACTGCGCGGCCTGTCACACGGCCAAAAGCGGCGACTTTGCCGGTGGCTACGTGATCGGCACGCCGTTCGGTGACATCCAGTCGTCGAACATCACCCCCGATCGTGAAACCGGCATCGGCAATTACACCCAGCGCGACTTCTTCAATGCCGTGCGTCAAGGGCAGGGCCGCCATGGCCTGTTGTTCCCGGCCATGCCGTACACCGACTACACGCGCATGAGCGACGATGACCTGCGCGCATTGTGGGCGTTCTTCAGCACGCTCGAGCCGAAGGCGCACAAGGTCGACGAACTGGTCGGCATGAACTTCCCGTTCAACCAGCGCCTGTTGATGGCGGGCTGGAACTGGATGTTCTTCGACAACAAGTCGTATGTCCTGGACCCGGCGCAAAGCCCCGAGTGGAACCGTGGCCGCTATCTGGTCGATGGCGCTGGCCACTGCGCCGCCTGCCACAGCCCACGCAACGCCCTGGGCGGGCCAATCGCTGCCCAGGCGCTTCAAGGTGACCTCCTCGGCACCTGGTTCGCGCCGAACATCACCAACGACCCGCACCAGGGCTTGGGCGACAGCAGTGTCGAGCAGATCGTCGACTACCTGAAGACCGGCAGCGACGGCGTTGCCGTGGCCAGCGGGCCGATGGCCGAAGCGATCGAGAACTCCACCCAGCACCTGACCGACCAGGACCTGCGCGCCATTGCGGTGTACCTCAAATCGTTGCCCGGCAACCCGCAGCCAGCACCGGCAGCGCTGGCCGGTAATGATGCCCGTATGCAGCGTGGTGGCCAGGGTTACGAGGTGCATTGTTCGGCCTGCCACGGCACGGCGGGCGAGGGTGTGAGCCACATGATCACCGGATTCGCCGGCAACAAGGCGATCCTCGCGGACAACACCGACACGTTGACCAGCGTGGTGCTGGGCGGAGCGCGGGCGGTGCATACCCATACCTACGTCACCGGTGCGGGGATGCCGGCGTTCGACTGGAAGCTCAGCGACGTCGAAATTGCCGACATTCTCACCTTTGCACGCAACAGCTGGGGCAACAGTGCGCCGGCAGTGACGGCGGAGGAGGTGGCGGAGATGCGCAAGCAGCTCGACTTGCCGCAGCAGATGCGCGCCAGCGTTCAGTAAATACCAGGTCCGGCCCTATCGCCGGCAAGCCGGCTCCTCCAGATCTTGTAGGAGCCGGCTTGCCGGCGATAGGGCCCTGACAGGCACCACACCAATAACAAAGAGAACATGATGTTTACTTTCAAATACCGCGTACTGCTGGTCGCCATGGCTTGCGCTCAAACGGCCCACGCCGCCGATCCCTTCGCCAGCGATTCCCCCTGGGCCCTGGGCGACTGGAACGGCACCCGCACCACCCTGGCCGAAAAAGGCATCGACTTCGAATTCGCCTACGTCGGCGAATTCGGCGCCAACCTCGGCGGCGGCTACAACAAGGACCGCAGCGCCAGCTACAGCGACCAGTACTCGCTCGGCGCCAGCTTCGACCTGCAGAAGCTGCTCGGCTGGCACGACGCCCGCTTTCAGCTGACCGTGGCTGACCGCAACGGCGACAACATCTCCAACGACCGCGTCGGTGACCCGCGTGTCGGCACCCTGAGCTCGTCCCAGGAAGTCTGGGGGCGTGGCTCGCACTGGCGCATGACCCAGCTGTACTACCAGCAGGCGTTCTTCGACCGACGCCTGGACATCAAGGCTGGCCGCTTCGGCGAAGGCGAGGACTTCAACAGCTTTGACTGCAACTTCCAGAACCTGACCTTCTGCGGCTCGCAGGTCGGCAACTGGGGTGGCATCTGGTACAACTGGCCGATCACCCAATGGGCGCTGCGGATCAAGTACCAGCTCACCCCCGAGCTGTTCGCGCAAATCGGTGCGTATGAACAGAACCCGTCCAACACCCAGAACGACAACGGCTTCAAACTCAGTGGTAGCGGCACCGAAGGTGCGGTACTGCCGGTGGAACTGGTGTGGCAGCCGCGTATCGGCGGCCTGCCGGGTGAGTACCGCGCCGGCTATTACTACAGCACCTCCGATGCCAAGGATGTGCTCAAAGATAGCAACGGTCAGCCGGCCGTGATCAGTGGCGCGGC
Organism: Pseudomonas sp. GW823-FHT05G12; assembly: GCF_058795575.1. Classification (NCBI taxonomy): domain Bacteria; kingdom Pseudomonadati; phylum Pseudomonadota; class Gammaproteobacteria; order Pseudomonadales; family Pseudomonadaceae; genus Pseudomonas; species Pseudomonas sp. GW823-FHT05G12. The sequence goes on along the minus strand of NZ_CM179501.1, from coordinate 3,710,000 downwards.
TTATCGCAGTGCCTCGAGCAAGCACGGGTTGTGGCTGGGCGCAATGCAGCAGGTTACTCGTGAGGCAAGCGATGCGTCACGCGGATTGAGCCTGTTCGCCATGGCCACGGTGCATGACAAGAAGACCAGCAAGGTCGACCACTATGTGTCGGTAGGCGCGGTGTACAAGGGGTTGTTCGCGGCACGGCCGCAGGATGACATCGGCCTTGCAGTGTCCGAGGTGCATGTGAACCCGGCGTACCGCAAGAATGCGGCGCTGACCAATTCGGCCAATGGTATCGAGGATTACGATGACCCGGCTTACCTGCCGGTCCAGCAAATCGAGTACAACGCCGAGCTCAACTACGGTATTCACCTGGCCGAGTGGCTGACGGTGAGGCCGAACCTGCAATTCGTCCGGCACCCAGGCGGGGTGAGGCAGGTGGACGATGCCTGGGTCGGTGGGTTGAAGGTACAGGCGACATTCTGATTTCCATCATCACGTGCTGAAGGCGCAGGACAGAGGTAAGCTTTGCCCGTCAGCCTTTCTACAACAACTGCTGGGCGCCGGCCGTGGCCTAGGCGCGTAGGCTTGCCAGATCCAGTCCAATCAACTGGCCTGTGCACTTGACGATGCGGCCGTCCGCGATGACGGTATCGACATCGGCAGGGCTTGCCGACTGGACGATGCATGCCAACGAGTCGTTCACCGGAAACATCCGCAGCCTGCGGCTGTCGACAAGCGGCAGGTCGGCTCGCTTGCCTACAGTGATCGAACCCGTTTGTCTGCCACTGTCCAGCCGCGTCAGCACATCCTTGAGATAGGCATACGGATCATGCCCATTCATACGCGCTGTTTGGATCAGGCTCATGATTGCAGCTGCCCATTTAGCACTGCGCAGCGACCCGGCAAACAGCCGGTTCGAGCGTCCAAGTGCCCATGGCAGCATCTGATTCTCGACCTGATTGTTGTCGATGGGCACAGCCCCATCGCCCAGGTAGCGCGTCAGCGCTACCCAGCGTTTCAGACTGTAATCGAAGGCTTTCGCCGTAGCTGATCCGCTGGGCACCAGGTCGCGCTGGGCCAACATCCAGTCATGCAGTTTGTTGATTATCGGTGCCGCCATTTCCTGCCGTATTCGCCAACGGTCATCATCACTCATGTCTCGCGCTTGGAGTTCGATCTCGTACAAACCGCTGATCGAGTGCAGCGCCTGTTCGGCCAACTGGCTTTTGTTCGCCACGTGCAGATCGAAAAACCTGCGACGGGCGTGGGCCATGCAACCGATTTCAGTGATGCCTTGCTCAAAACCAGCTTTGTAGCCTGCGAAGTCATCGCAGACCAACTTACCGTTCCAGTTGCCTAGGAAGTTACGCGCATGTTCGCCAGCACGGCTTGGGCTGAAGTCGTAAACCACCGCTTTTAGCGCCGAAAATGGCGTAGTGCTGTAGGCCCAGACGTAGGCCCGGTGCGTTTTCTTCTCGCCTGGCGCAAGCATTTGCACCGGTGTTTCATCGGCTTGAATCACGCCCTGGTTCAGCATGGCTTCACTCAGTGCATCGACCAGCGGCTGGAGCCGCACGCCGGTTTGCCCAACCCGCTGCGCCAAGGTCGAACGAGCTATTACCAGCCCGGCACGGCCAAAGATTTTCTCCTGCCGGTACAGCGGCAAGTGATCGGCAAACTTGGCCACCATTACGTGGGCCAGCAAGCCTGCGGTCGGGATACCTTTGTCGATAACCTGCGCCAGCACCGGCGCTTGGAGCAGGGCTTCGCACTGGCGGCAAGCCCACTTACCACGCACGTGTTGCTCGACGGTAATCACGCCCGGCGTGTAATCCAGCTTCTCGCTGACGTCTTCGCCAATGCGCTGAAGTTGGCAGCCACAGGCGCACTGAGTGTTTACGGGTTCGTGACGAATCACGGTGCGCGGAAACTGCGGCGGCAATGGCGCACGTTTCAGGGATTGCCGTGGTTCGGCTTGTGGCGAAGCTGGAAGGAGCCGTTTCAGCTCTGCTTCGATAGCTGCAAGGTCTGTGTCGAGCAGATCATCCAGAAAGCTGCCTTGCGCTGGGCTGATCTACTCGCTGCGCTTGGCAAACTTGTGGCGTTTAAGAAGGGCGATTTCGTAAGTGAGTTGCTCGATGATGGTTTCATCGTTCTGGATCCTCCTGCTCATCGCCTCAACTTGGGACTGCAATTGCAACGCCTGTGCCGCCAAGTCACGAAACTGTTCCGGGGGCATCTGGTCGAGGTTGAGCGGGAAGGCCAACGACAAGCAGACAGGTCAAATGGCCGGCGATTAAAGCATGCTGATCACACCACCTAAGCCGACTCGCTGCCACGGCAACCGCAGTACCAGCGCCTGGGGTTGTTCACTGTCGAGTTCGACCTCGCAACCATGGCGAATGCCGGGCCAGTGAAACTTGCCTTGATTCAGTCGCCGCGCGGCAAGCCAGATACCCACGCCATTGTGTACCAGCACTTTCATCCGGTTGGCCCGGCGATTGGCGAAATAAGCGCAGTGCGGCTTCGCCGCACCGAACACCGCGATCACCCGGGCTAATGCGGTTTCGGTGCCAGCGCGCATATCCATCGGCTCGGTGGCCAGCCAGATCGCATCGATGCGGATCATTGGGCCACAGCCCGGATAAATTGCGCGCAGCCCTCAGGATCTGAGACTGGCCATTTCACCGTGATCAATTGCCCGGCGATGGGCAGTTCGATGACCACTGACACTTCGGCTGGCCGTTTAGGGGCGGTCTTCAGCGGGACGAATGCTGGTAGCGAGGTTGTCGCGGGCTGATCTCGATAGAGCGGCATCCATTTGCGGATGACGTTGGCATTGATGCCGTGGCTGATGGCGACACTGGACTCAGTTGCGCCAGGTTGCAGACATTCCTGAACGACCTGGGCCTTGAATGGTTTGGGATAAGAGCTTCGTTGGCGCATGGAAATCCTGGCGATTACGGGTAATCGCGTCCGCTTAAAAATATGCGGACACCATCGCCCTTAACGCAGGAGTTCGGAAGGTGAGTTCGCCGGATGCTTACCAGCTACGGGCTGCATTCCAGCTCCTTCATGTAAACACCGGTTTACAAAAGCCAGCCTTTCAGTGTGGTTGCTTCGTTGCCCGACCGGCAGCTCCTACGGATGTGTTGACTTTTGATCGCGTGTTTCGTATAAGGAAACACGAGGTATTTTTGGATACGCCGGCGACGCGAGAAGTTACAGGTGCCGCTGGCGGTGAAGCTGGATATTGATGAGTGGTGTACGACCACACAGAAGGTATCGGAATGAAAATCCTTGTGGCTGAAGGGAATGTGCAGTTCGCTCGTGAGTGGTACCGATCGATAACGGGAGAGACGCAAGGCGAGCAGTACGCTTCAGTGATCAAATCACTGAGCTCAAATATTCAGGTAGACATCTTGAATCTACCGGATAGCGATCAAAACTCGCTGCTCGACTTTGATAGGTATGAGGGTATCGTACTAACTGGTTCATCATTGAATGTATATAACCAATCTCCCGAAGTGGAACGCCAAATAAAATTTGCGCGTCGTGCCTTTGATTCGCAGGTTCCGTTTTTCGGATCTTGTTGGGGGCTTCAAGTGGCTAACGTGGCTGCTGGCGGCGAAGTAGAACTGAATCATCGCGGGCCAGAAGTAGGAGTCGCTCGCAGAGTATCTCTCACAGATTTAGGCGCTCAACATCCTATGCATAAAGGGCGTAAAACTTCCTTTGATGCTTTAGCAATTCATTCGGATCATGTCACACGCCAGGCCGAAGGCATGAGTGTTACGGCTACTAACGAGATTAGCGAAGTTCAGGCGGCGGAAATTTTATATAAAAATGGCTGCTTTTGGGGTGCGCAGTTTCACCCAGAGTACAGTTTAAATACTCTGGCAGATGTATTGGGTATGTACGATCAAACGCTGATATCAAATAGAAATTTATTTTTGGGTGGGAAAGAATTCAAGGGCTACATTGAGGCGCTGCGAGTTCTGCACAAAGACTCTAGTCGTCAAGATATTGCGTGGCAGTTAGGTTTAGATGGTGACATTCAAGACGATTTTAGTCGAAGCTGTGAAATCAGAAATTGGCTTGAAACCAAGGTGGGGGCCCCAGTAAGGCAAAAAAGTGATAGATCTGTATTATTCAATTACAGCTATCTAGTAACAGCTACATTGCCGTATTGAGTGCTCGCTCGGTGAGAGTCTACGGCCTCGCTAAGCGCGTTGATGGATGTCTACGATTTTCAATGTACAAACAAAAACAAAATGAGGAAATCCTATGTCTAGTTACAAAATCGTTTCGCCTATCGATGGAATGCCTTTTCTGTCAGGTAACACTGCTAATGACACCGAGGTAGCTGCAGCCTTAAATTCGGCAGAGGAAGCATTCCAGTCTTGGCGATTCTCCTCCAAGCGCGAACGAGCAGACCTGGTAATTGCGCTGGCAGATGAGCTGATTCGGCGGTCGGATGAGCTGGCCAAGGCTGTATGTGTATCGATCGGGCGGCCAGCCGGTCAAGCTAACGAAGCGCCTAGATTTAAGAATGTGACTTTGGCGCAGATCGAGGCTCTTGAAGAACTCTTGGACGAGCGATACCCAAGTGACGAGCAAGTGACCCGATTCGTGAGACGGTATGGACAAGGCGTACATCTTTCGATTGCCCCCTGGAACTATCCTGTAGGATTGTTACCTTGGTTGATCGTAACGCCAATCTTGGGTGGCAATACAGTTATCTTGAAGCATGCTGCTCAAACGACTCAAGTAGGGCGTATAGTCAGAGAGGCCTATAAAGCTATTAATGGACCGGCTGGCGTTCTGCAGGTTCTCGAACTTGAACATCGCCAAGTCGATAGCATCATCAAGTCCGGGCGAGCGAAAGGAGTTAACTTTATTGGCTCTGTTAGCGGTGGGCTTTCAGTTCATGCTGCAGCTGCAGGAACACTGACTCATGTCCATCTGGAATTGGGTGGCAAGGATCCGGCTTATGTTCGTAAGGACGCAGATATTGAGCTTGCTGTGGCTGAGCTAGCGGATGGTTGTTTCTCAAATGCAGGCCAGTCATGCTGTTCGGTTGAGCGGATCTATGTGGATAGCAATATTCAAAACGATTTCATCGAGTGTTTCCGCAACGAAATGCTCAAATATCAGATCGGAAACCCAAATGACGCCAGAGCAACTGTCGGACCTGTTGTAAAAGCTTCGGCGGCTGAGTTTATCAAAAATCAGATTAAACAAGCAGTGCAGATGGGCGCTGCATCTTTTGAGAGCCCCATGCTTGACCTGGATGTAGCAGACCAATCTGCTTACGTGCGGCCGACTCTCCTTACGGGTGTCACTTCTCACATGGAAGTAATGCGAGAGGAAACATTTGGTCCAATCGCTTGCGTTCAAGTCGTTGCCAATGATGACGAAGCTATTCGTCTCATGAACGACAGTCAGTTTGGCTTGACGGCTGGAATCTGGACGCGTGATCAGGAAAGTGGATTGCGCATTGCTGATAAAGTTGACGCAGGAACAGTGTTTGTAAACCGTTGCGATCATGCAGACCTTTATTTGCCTTGGGGCGGGCTGAAAAACTCGGGTATCGGACGAGGAAATGGTAAAGAGGGGCTGTTAGGAGTGATGGGCGGCGGCGGCAAAAACTGAGTGCAACACCTGACCTTTCCGGTAGGGTGTTGCCATGTCTTATCACGAACTCAGCGTTGAAGAACGCTCCGATATCCAGGTCAGTCTGCTGCGTGGCATGAGCCAGCGCGCCATTGCCCGAATGCTCAACCGCAGCCCCTCAACGATCAGTCGCGAGATCCGTCGCAATCGTGATGCCCGGGGTGAGTACACCACCCAGCATGCCCAACAAGCCATGCGCGATCGTCGATTGCCCTGCCGGCCCCGGCAAAAGCTGGTGCCCGGCAACGAATTGTTCGAGCTGGTCGCCCACCTGCTGCGACAGCGCTTTTCTCCCGAGCAGATTGCCGGCAAGCTGCGAACCATGAAATCCCCAAGCTTCGAAGACGCCTACGTCTGCCGCGAGACGATCTACAACGCGATCTATGCCCTGCCGGTCGGCGAACTGCGCAAGGAGCTGATCATCTGCCTGCGGCAAGGCAAAACCTCCCGCCGTCCGCGTTCTGGCGGCGTAGATCGCCGTGGCCAGATCCCGGACATGGTCAGCATCCATGTGCGTCCGCCGGAGATCGAGGATCGCGTGATGCCGGGACATTGGGAGGGCGACTTGATCAAGGGCAAAGCCAACGCATCGGCCGTGGGTACGCTAGTCGAACGCACCAGCGGCTACCTGATGCTGGTGAAGATGCAAGACGCGACGGCGACCTCGGCCGTGGAAGGCTTCAGTTCGGCGCTGAACCATATGCCGCTGGCGGCCCGCAAGAGCATGACCTACGACCAAGGGCGGGAGATGGCGCGTCACGCGGAAATCACCCAGAAGACCGGGGTGGCAATTTACTTCTGCGACCCGCACAGCCCCTGGCAGCGCGGCAGCAATGAGAACATCAACGGACTGATCCGCCAGTACCTGCCCAAGGGCACGGATCTGTCGGTGTGCAGCCAAGAGCAGTTGGATGCGATTGCCTACGAGTTGAACATCCGACCGCGTAAGCGCTTCGGTTTCAAGTGCCCCATCGAGGTCATGACCGAGCTGATGGCCAAGCATCACGAGGCTCCCGCCTCAATCCAGTAACTGTGTTGCACTCAGCTCCTGCAACCGCCGATGCTAAGTCTTTCCACGTGAGAAAGCTGTCATGAGTATTGATGCTTTAGAGCCCAACATACTCGCGCGCTATGTTGATGCTGCGGTAGAAATAATTCCAGGAGGCGCAAATGCGGAAATTGTCCTGATCTGCGAACACGGTGGTAGCGCGGTACCGTCTGCTTGGAATAACTTAGGTTTGCCTGAGGCTTTATTTGCCACGCATTATGGACAAGATTTAGGTTCGAAAGAACTGACGCTGAGTGTTGCCAGGCGATTAGGCGCGACTGCAGTTGTTGCAAATTATTCACGCTTGTATTTGGATTACAATAGGAAGTTTGATGATCCCGACTGCATTAGGTTAGATGTGGGCGGCATCCCGATTCCGGCTAACATAAATATAACTGAGCGTGATAGAAAGCTTCGTGAAGATATCGCGCGCAGGCCTTTAGAGCGCGCGATTGCAAGTTGGATGGAGGGCACTTTATCAAAGGCTAAAGTAGCCGTTTCCATTCATTCATTCACGCCGGTCTGGTATAATAAATTTCGCTCGTGCGAAGTTGGCGTGATGTGGCGTGATAGTGAAGCATTCCCTGCTAATCTACTCCAAAAAATCGCAGAGCAGGATGTCTATCGTGTCGATGAAAACCAACCATATAGCTTCAAGGACAGTGATTGGTTTACGCTCGATCGGCATGGTTTATCAATCGGGGTCGCAAACGCGTACATTGAGGTGCGCAACGACCTAATTGATACGAAAGCCAAGTTGGAATCGATGTCTGCAGTACTTGCTAAAGCAATTATACGTTCCGCATCAGAGTTTAAGTAAGCTAACGCAATGTTGTCAGAAGCGGGGTCAATTTATTGATTCCGCTTTTTTTATTGTCAAGCACAAAACTCTCAGACGTCTGGATTAAACCATGCTATTGATCATTAGCACGTCCACGGTCCCTTCCGGGGCTACGTACGCATGGGGCTGCTCTGAGTCAAACAGAACGCTCTCACCCTCGTTCAAAATAATTGGGTCGTAATACTCGCTCAGCAGTTGGAGTTTACCTCTAATTACGAAAATGAACTCTTGACCTGGATGCTGACGCCAACCACCAACTTCTTCAAAAGATTTGGCGGTGATTGTGACCTTCCAGTAAAGATTGTGATACTCTTTGAAGTCGGCACAGAGGCTTTCAAGTCGCATGCCTTGAGTGGACTGTACTTCGGCGGAGTTGTTTCGAGTAATAGTACGCCTGCCGGTTGCTTTCGGTTTGCTTGATGATAGAAAATTCGATGCAGGGACTTTGAGAATGTCGGCAATCCGAAGTGCGACGCTTACGGTAAGCTTAGTTTTACCTGTCTCAATTTTGGACATTTGCGAAGCTGAAATACCGAGTTCTCGAGCCAATGAACGAAGGCTCATGCCTCGCAGGTTACGCTGTTCACGGATCTGGTTGACAATAGACACCTTAATGTTCCTACTCAATTATGCCTAGCGAAAATCGCTGAAATGTGAGCTTTATAGCACAGGATTTCCTAAATCTACAAATTATTCCATTTAGGAAACTCGATTGTCGCCCCATGCGTCAAGCATCGAATGCAGCGGGCAAATTGCATCGAAACGGTGCAGGCTAGAGGGGAGGTGTGGATTACTGAACAGTGACCGAGCAGTCATACTCAAATGCTAACGTATTGATAAAAAATAAAATTTTTTAAATTAAAATGTTACAAAAAGACGGGGGCTGCTTCAGCCCCCGCCCAGTCAATCCGCGCCTTGACGGCCGAACAAGTACCTTTTAATACTTGAGCATAAGACCGCCATCGACAATCAAGTCTGTGCCAGTGATGTAAGCCGATGCGTCAGATAGCAAGAACATAGCTGCATTCGCCATGTCGGCGGCTTCACCGACCCTACCCATGGGGACATAGTCAGCTGCGTTCTTGAGCTTCTCAGGTGAATCCCAGCGTGCCTGCATAGGGGTATGGGTGATACCTGGATAAATAGTATTGGAGCGAATCCCTTCAGCGGCTAACTGCATTGCAATTGATTTGGAGATCGCTGGGATACCAGCTTTAGAGGCTGCATATGCGTCTTGAGGAGCGGTGTCGCCACGCAAGCATTGGACAGTGGAGAAGTGCACCATTGAGCCGCCGCCTGATTTCCGCATGTAGGGAACAGTCGCTCGGATCGTATGCACCAGGGTTTTCAAATCGATGTCCATGACCTGATCCCAGACATCCAAATCGATATCAAGCAGCGACACATCCTTACCGAACCACAGTACACCTGCGACGTTGGCCAGGTAATCAATGCGGCCGAATCGATGATAAGCATTTTCAACTGCTTCGTTGACGAAGCGTGGGTCGGTCAAGTCGCCTTTTGCAAACAGGACCTTGTCAAAGCTGGCCAGCTCTTCAGGCATGTCTTTGACGTCAATTGCTAGTACCGAGGCGCCTGCCTCGAGCATTTTTTTTGACAGAGCCAAACCCATACCGCCACCTGCTCCAGTCACAACTGCCACTTTGCCAAAGAAATCGTAGTTAACCATGTCCACTCCCGCTTGATTGTTGTTCTGCATTCACAAGCTCAGATGATCCAGGGATGCCGGAGTTGAGCTATTGGTGTTTCCAGTGTGGAAACATGTTTCTTTTTATAGAACCTGGTGTGTTCTGTCAACACGCGCTTTGCGGAGCAATGGGTCAGTAGAAACGGTCGATACCATGCGCAAATGAGAGGTATTCGCATGGGGATTGCTGTGCTAGAGCTGGCAAAAATACGGCGATGTGGGCTAACTGACTGATTATTGGAGGGAAAAAAAATATGCTACAAAGCCGGCAAAAAAGTCTTGTCGTGAAACATGTTTCCAAATAGGATACACAAAACAACGACAAAAAGGGTGGCCGGATTATGAGCAACTCCAAGGAATTCGATCTAGTGATTGTGGGCGCGGGCCCGATTGGGTTGTATGCCGCCTACTACGCGGGTTTCAGGGGCCTTAAAACGGCCTTGTTCGACGGGTTGCCCCAGGTTGGTGGGCAGGTGGCAACCATGTACCCTGAAAAGCTGATCCATGATGTAGCGGGTTTCCCTGCCATCAAAGGCAGTGATTTCATTTCGAATCTGCTTGAGCAGTCGCGGCGGCAAGAATATGAACTGCATCTCGGTGAACTGGTTGTCGATCTGGTAGCGGAAGGTGATGGCTATGTACTCCAGACCGACCTCGGTGAGACTTACCATACAAAGGCAGTTGTACTTGCCGCCGGACTAGGAAAATGCACGCCGCGCTCTCTACCTGCATTGGAGGGTGTTCACTCTTCAAACGTAATGCATTTCATTTCAGAGCTCTCAGCGTTAGACAACAAACACGTAGTCATCGCGGGCGGTGGTGATAGTGCTGTCGACTGGGCAAATGCGGCGGCAGAAAGAGCTAAGTCAGTCACCGTTATACATCGTCGCGCACGCTTCCGAGCTCACGAGGCGAGTGTCAAGGAGATGTACAAAAAAGGTGTGCGAGTCATCGCCCCAGGCGAGGTTGTCGCTTACCACGAGGAGCAAGGACTCGAGTTCTTGGAAATCACGGGTGCTAACAATGAAAGTAAAGAAATTATTTCTTTTGACAAGTTTATTGTTGCGCTTGGGTTTCATTCGGATCTGGGCCCAATTGCTGAGTGGAAAATCAATATCGATGGTTTCAGGATTCCTGTTAAAGAGGATATGGAAACCAATATGCCACGCATATACGCTGTTGGCGATGTAAGTGAGTATCCAGGCAAGGTTCGGTTGATTGCTGTTGGGTTTGGAGAGGCAGCTATCGCTGTGAACCATGCTGCAGCTGCGATTTCTCCTGAAATGTCGGTTTTACCTGGCCATAGTACAAATGAGGTGAGCTAAATGCCTTATGTAATTACAGATGCTTGTATACAAAGTCGTGATCAAGCTTGCGTCGACGTATGTCCAGTAGATTGCATCTATGAAGCGAACAGCCGGCTATGGATTCAGCCGGACGAATGTACTGAATGCGGGGCTTGCGAGTCCGTATGTCCGGTAGAGGCAATTCACTACGTGGATATGTCGAGTGATAGTTCAGATCTGATTGAAGCTCGACAGTTCTTTGAAGAACCTCTACCTGGTAGAGGGGAAGTGATAGGTAGCCCGAAGGGGTCGCAAAAGATTGGAAAAATCCTGAGTGATCACCCAAGGCATCATGGTTGAGGTAGAAAACTAATAGCTGAGTTGTGCTAGTGCTCAGTCGGAATCTGAACAGGACATGCAAAATGAACAAAGACAACAATAAAGATCTCCTGAAAGTCCGTGAGTTTATTGAACGAAATAACATCGATACGATTCGGGTTGGAGCCGTTGATATTGATGGTGTCTGGCGAGGTAAGCAAGTTGGAGCTGAGTATTTTCTGGAACGAGTCGCCGTTACCGGAACTCAGGCTTCAAACGTATTGTTTGGATGGGATGTAACTGACACGTTGGTTGATGGCCTGTCTTATACAGGGTGGGACTCAGGCTATCCTGATATTTGTTTTATTCCAGACCTCAGTACCCTATCTCTTGTGCCTTGGCAGGCTAGAACTGCTTCAGTGATTTGTGATTTTTATACAACTGCCGGCAAGCCGTTATTTCTCTGCCCGCGGGGCATTTTAAAGCGTTCGATTGCTAAAGCAAAAAACATGGGCTACCAGTGCTTTGCGGCTTATGAGTTTGAGTTTTATCTAATTGAAGGCAGCGCTGATGATATTGCAGATAATAATTGGCAAAATATCGCGCCAGCCCGAAAAAGTGGGCACTGCTATAGTATGCTTCATTACTCGAGTTCTTCCGATGTCATGGGTGAAGTTCGCCAGTTTATGCGCGAAGCGGGCATACAGCTGGAGGCAACAAACAGCGAGCATGGACCAGGACAATACGAAGTCAACATCAAATATGGCGATGCACTCCAAGCAGCCGATGATGCGATTTTCGTGAAAAACGGCATCAAAGAGATTGCAGCTAAGCATGGCTTGGTTGCTACCTTCATGGCAAAGCCAAATGCAGAATGGGCAGGGTCTTCAGGCCATGTACATATGAGCCTGGCAGACGGTAACGGCGAGTCGCTGTTTGCAAACCCAGAAGATCCAGGCCAACTTTCGGCTCTTGGGAAGCATTTCTTGGCAGGCATGGTCAGCCATGCAAGAGAAATGTCCGCCATTTTTCTTCCCACCCTCAATTCTTATAAGCGTACTGCGGGTGCATCTTGGGCGGGCGGAAATGCTTCATGGGGGTTCGATAATCGAACCGTCTCACATCGCGCAATCACTTCTGCAGGTAGTGCAGCACGTGTCGAAAACCGCATTCCAGGAGCTGACACAAATCCGCACCTGGTGGTTGCGGCAATTCTTTTATCGGGTCTGGAAGGCATACAGAAACAGCTAAACCCGAATGAACCGATCCTAGGTAATGCTTATCACGTCAGCGCTGAGAAAGCAGATCCACTTGCGACTTCTCTGGAAGAGGCGGCGCGGCTCTTTAGTCAGAGCGAGACGGCACGTGAGATGTTTACCCCGGAATTTGTTGATCACTATGTACAAATGAAGAAATGGGAGCTCAGGCAGAACGCGGCGTTTATTACTGACTGGGAGCTTAAGCGGTATCTGAGCATTATTTAAGTTAGGAAATATCTGCCGTCGTCGATCTGGGCGGCGGCTAAAGAGTAGCGAGGAATGATGGGATGAGCGACGTAAATAAAATTGCTGAAAATTTTGATTTTCATGGCGAAGCACTAGACAATATTTTTGATACGTACGCAGCGTTGCGTAACGGTTGCCCAGTTGGACGCAGCAAGCACTATGGCGGTTTCTGGTTTTTGACCAAAAGTGACGATATCTTTGCCGCAGAGCAAGATCCTCAGGCATTCTCTGTTGCCCCGTCGATGATGGTCCCTTCCGTATCTGAAGGAATTCAGCTGCCTCCAATCGACATTGATCCGCCAGAACATACAGCCTATCGGCGAATCTTGCTGCCTTTGTTTACTCCACAAGAACTCAAAAAACTAGAGCAACCAATTCGAGATACTGCTCGAAGCTTGGCTGAAGAATTTGCTAAGAAAGGTAGCGGTGCTGACGCCTCGTATCAATATTCTCGACCATTGCCGACTATCATCTTTAGTCGTCTAGCTGGCTATCCAGAAAGTGACTGGCCAAAGTTCGATAAATGGGTCGATGACATTATTTATGAGCGGGTAGAAAAACCTGAAGTTGCTCAGCAAGCATGCAGAGATGTCTTTGCATACTTCGGGGACCTTCTCGATAAATGGGAAGATCCAGGTGAAAATCAGACCCTGATGGACTATCTCTGCAAGGCTAAGTTGGATGGGCGTCCACTGACCCGCGACGAACTTCTTCGCTATTGTTATCTGCTTTTCCTGGCAGGACTCGATACTACGGCATGGTCCATTCGAGCCGGTTTGTGGCACCTCGCAAATAACGTTGAGGATCAGCGCAAACTTCGTGAAAATCCCGAGTTGATCCCCATGGCCTGTGAAGAGTTTCTCCGTACATTGTCTCCAGTTCAAGTGATGGGGCGAACCTGCCTGAAGGACACCGTGATCAGAGGTCAAGAGATCAAGGAAGGTGACCGCGTCATGTTGGTCTTTGGCGCGGGCAATCGTGACGAAGAAATCTTCCCGGATCCAGACAAGATTGATATCGGGCGCCAAGAAAATCGTCATTTGGCTTTTGGCGGTGGTATCCATCGTTGCCTGGGTTCAAACCTGGGCCGTCGTGAGCTCGTTGTAGGGATCGAAGAGTTCCTGCGAGCCGTACCTGAGTTTCGCCCTGCAGACCCTAGTGAAAAATGGCATGGGGTCGGTCCGCTGAAACTCGCTTTTTGATGAGGGGTTAACTATGAAAGTTCAAGTTGATGAAGCTCGCTGCCAAGGTCATGCACGTTGTGTTTATTTTGCTCCGGAAGTATTTGAAATCGATGACGAGGGTTATGCAAAAGTAAAGCCTGGTTTTGAAGATGTCCCGTCAGAGCTACAGGATAGCGTAAAGAAAGCCTGCGCTAACTGTCCCGAATTGGCCATCAAAATTTCCTGACAGTGAGGGGCAGGGTTCGTGGTGATTATCCGAGTTTTGATTTGTGACGGTAATACCAGGGAAGATAGGGCGTCGTTCACTGAGTACACCGGGTGTACCCCAAGCGAGCATATAGCTGGGCTGCTCTTGGCTATGGACAATGACATAGTGATCGAAATCGTATTTCCGGCGGACCCTGATCCTGTGCGAACGCTCCCTTTGCATTTGTACGACGGCATACTCTTCACCGGATCAAATTCACACATTTATGATGGGCAGCCGAGTACTGCCAGGCAGTTGGATTTTGCGCGTAAAGCTTTCGCGTCCGGCGTACCGCTTTTCGGTATTTGTTGGGGGTTACAACTCGCCGCTGCAGCTGCTGGAGGCCGGGTGGGTCCTAACCGGGCAGACTATGGGATATGTGAGACGCCATTCGCTGCTGGTATCCAGCTCACGGATGCCGGAACGAAACACCCAATGCATAAGAGCCGTAACCTGCGATTCGATGAGTTTTCCTTTCATTCCGATGAGGTGATTGAGTTGCCTCAAGGTGCAGTTGTTACGGCTCGAAATGGAAAGTTCATACAAGCTGCTGAAATCAAGTTCGATAAGTCGATATTCTGGGGTGTTCAATACCATCCTGAACTTTTGGGAAGGGACCAAGCTGGATACCTTCGTGAAAGCGCAAAGTCGCTAGTTGCAGATGGGACGTTCGATAGTCTTAAAAATGTTGAGGAAATTGCAGCATTAATTGAAGGCTATAATCATGAATTAGATTCTCCTCGCTTGAATCAGCTTTGCTGCGGAGTTGACATGACACTGTTTGAGTACCGGCCGCTTGAATTAATAAACTGGCTGCAGCACCTTGTGATTCCTCGGGCCGCGAGCGACCGCGCTATTGGGTAAGGATGCCTCAACTCACAATTCCGTAAATGTGTGAAGAATGTTACGTATATCGTTAACGGAGAATAAGAAATGACTTCACCAAATGTTGAGCGCTCTGAAGATCCCGGAAATAAACAGCTGAAAGGGAACTTGGGGCCTATCGGAATCGCAATGATGGTGGTTGCCACTGCAGCACCACTAACGGTAATGGCTGGTATAAGTCCTCTCGTTATTAGTTTTGGTAATGGTATTGCGGCTCCGGTTGATGCCTTAACAGTTGGTTTTGTCATGCTGCTGTTTTCGGTTGGATTCGTTGCGATGTCTAAATACATCGACAATGCAGGAGCTTTTTATGCTTACATTCTGAAAGGAATGGGGCGAGTATTTGGCTTGGGTGCAGCTTCTCTGGCTGTATTTTCATATACACTCGTTTTGATAGCGCTTGAAGCCTATCTGGGGATCGTACTTAGCAATACATTTTCATCGTTGACTGATATGCATGTTCCATGGTGGGTCTTCACTGTAATGGTCATCGGTTTTGTTGGGTTTCTTGGCTATAGGAATGTGGAGCTCAGTGCCAAAGTTCTTGGTGTGGCTTTGGTGTTGGAGATTTTAGTTATTATGTTTGTCGATTTGTCCGTAATTATTAATACGGCACACGGTGGTTTTTCGATCGAGCCATTTTCTGTGTCTGAGGTACTGTCCGGATCACCTGGCCTTGGCTTGCTATTTACAATTTTCGGATTCATTGGGTTTGAGTCAACAGTTGTTTATAGAGAGGAGGCGGTTGATCCAGAGCGCTCTATTCCGAAAGCAACCTATATCGCTGTGGGGTTTATCTCATTGCTCTATTGCGTCTCCTTTTACTGTGTTGTAACGGGTATTGGTCTGGATAAAGTAGTTGATGTGGCGACGCATAATCCTGAAGGCATGTATCTTGATTTGGTGTCCACTTACTTAGGTCATGTCGCAAAGGACGCAGCTCAACTCCTCCTGATTACAAGTCTTTTTGCCGTCGTGATATCAATTCATAACATCGTAGCGCGCTACAAGTACGTGTTGGGCTCTTGTGGTGTTCTTATGGCACAGTTAGCTAGGGTCCATGATGTGCATTGCTCTCCATATGTTGCCTCGGCTGTTCAAACTATCGTGTCAATTATTCTGATTGCAGCGGCAGTTTTACTCGGTCTTGACCCAGCAACCGAAGTCTATGCTACTGGCGCCGCAGCTGGCACGCTCGGTTATATGATGATCGTTGTGTTGGCTTGCTTGTCGGTAATTCTGTATTTCGCACGGCACCAGGGCTTGGGAAGCGCTTGGAAAACAAAATTTGCGCCAGGTCTCGCATTTGTGGCGCTTAGCGGCTTTCTTTATATAGCCCTGATGAACTTGTCAGCCCTCACAGGTTCGGAAGGGAGCTTGGTAAACACACTGATTATTGTAGCCCTGGCAGTTGCGTTTCTTATAGGAAGTCTTGGTGGGATAGTTATGAAAATAAAGGCACCGAAACGGTTTGATGCGATTTTGGATGCTATGCGTTGACTTGTGCCTGCGCCACCGTTAGCCACGGCTTCGGTGGCGTATCCAGCTCCTCTCCATTAAGGGAAAACCATGGACGCACTTGCTAGGCATCCGATTTATGCACAGTATTGGCATGATAAGGCGCGACAGCAGCCGTATGAAGGTCGTTGTTTCATAAATGGTAGGTTTGTTGAAGCCCTTGACGGAGGGGTTTTCGATTGTTACTCACCTATTGATGGGCGGTTTTTGGCCCGTATCGCGTCAGGGAAATCTGCGGACGTAGATCTTGCAGTTGCAAGCGCTAGAACTGCATTTGAAGACAGGCGATGGGCCGGAATGCCTCTCATCATGCGTAAACAGATTTTAAACAAACTGGCGAATCTGGTGCTTGCCCGCAAAGACGAGCTAGCCCTTTTAGAAACCATGGATATGGGAAAACCAATTTCTTCTTCATGGAACGTTGATATCCCCGCCGTCGCGCAGTGCTTCCAATGGTACGCAGAAGCCATAGACAAACTCTACGAGGACATCGCACCTACCTCAGATGGACACTTGGGAATGATTACGAGGGAGCCTCTAGGCGTTGTCGGGGCCATTGTGCCCTGGAATTACCCTTTACTTACGGCTGCTTGGAAAGTCGCTCCAGCATTAGCAATGGGAAATTCGGTAATCCTTAAGCCTGCTGAACAGTCACCACTGACAGCCATTCGATTGGCTCAATTAGCGATTGAAGCCGGGGTTCCTAAAGGGGTCTTGAATGTGGTGCCGGGGTTAGGGCGTACTGCGGGAAAAGCTCTAGCCTTGCATAATGATGTTGACGGAATACTCTTTACAGGATCTACGGCAACTGGCCGTTTGTTGATGGAGTATTCCGCCAGAAGTAATCTTAAGAAAGTTAGCTTGGAGTTGGGTGGAAAGAGTCCATCAATTATTCTTTCGTCGTACTCGGATATCGAGAAGGCGGCTTCAATAGTTGCAGAAAGGATGTTCAGCAATCAGGTGCAAACTTGCATCGCACCCTCAAGATTGATCGTGGAGCGTTCTGTACATTCGCGAGTTGTTGATGCAGTGATGAAGGTTGCCGAAATGATGCAGCCAGCGGACCCGCTGTCACCTGCCACTCGTGTAGGAGCAGTGGTTGATGCTCGCCACGCTGATCGAGTGATGGGTTACATAGAACGGGCTGTTACAAGTGGTGCTCAACTTATCACAGGGGGGCAGCGTGCATTTGTGGAAACTGGCGGATCTTATATTGTGCCAACGATTTTTGACAATGTATCGAACGACATGGAGATAGTTAGGGAGGAAGTTTTTGGGCCTGTCTTATCAATAATAACTGTAGACAGTGCCACTGAAGCGGTCGCTGTCGCCAATGATACGTCCTATGGTCTCGGGGCAGGAGTTTGGTGTGATAAGCTTTCTGAAGCTCATCAGATTGCAAAAAAATTGCGGGCTGGAGTTGTATATGTTAACTGCTACAATACATGCGATTTAACGACGCCTTTTGGCGGTATAAAACAGTCAGGGCATGGTCGAGATAAATCTATGCGTGCTTTTGATGAGTGCACTTCAGTTAAGACGACTCTAATGGATATTAAAAATTGAGCAGCTGTCAATGAGTAATTCACCTGCTGCTGTCGACTCCATTGATCGGCTAATCATAAAGGCTCTGTCTGTTGATAGTAATGTTAAGCTCAAAGCGCTTTCCAAAATTGTTGGGTTATCATCACATGCGTGTAAGAATAGAGTAAGTAGGCTTTTGACTAATGGTGTGGTTAGGAGGTTTTCACTGGATGTTTCTATTGCGGCACTGGGGTTCGGTGTTGAAGCCATCTTACGAATCCGTCCAGAAGCAGGTGAGAGGGAAAATGTTTATAATATGCTAGTGCAGATGAAGAATGTTACGCATTTTGATACAGTTGGCGGTGACTATCCGTTCCATTGTCGTGCGTGCGCAGCCAGCTTGGAAGAGTTGGATAATAGACTTGATAGTATTAAAAAATATGCCTACGTAAATGTTGATGTGGTGATTACTTCGCCATTCAGTTCGCGTATCCAAGGGCTTTTATAGTGGTGATTAGTTGCGTAGGCTGGGAATTGTTCTTGGCTCAGTCGCATTCATAGTCGATTTATTTAGACAGCCCTCGTTTGCTACGATGTGGTTCCGATGCTTTTCGATTTTTCTTAATTTGTAAGATCGGTATGGGAATTGATACCGCCAAGAGATATAAATCGAGTCGATTGCGACTGCGGTCGTAATGGCGCTACCAAGAGTTCTCCTCCATCGTAGACAGGTCAGGACTGCTTCATTGAGATCGTGTCGAGTCTTTTCAAACAGGCGATCGAGATCTCGGTCTCCATCTCGTGTTTCAAATAGTTTGCGGAGTTGTTCTGCGTCGTTCAGTTTCCTGGGAGCCCAGCCACCGTACGAACTGTGATTCCGCACATTGAGTTGTCTCAAACTTGGTGCTGCCTTACAGCTATCGACCGATTACTAGGCGATGCCTGACCATGAGCGACAATCTTCCAGAATACATAGTATGCCTATTTTCTGAACTGTCTCCCTTATTTATGCAATCAAAGGTTGGCTGTTTCTGGTGATAATGGCTATTGCTTCACCGGTAAGGGCAATCATGCTTTGTGTAGTTGCAATGGAGGGTATATGGCTTTTAGGGCTGTTGCCCTTCGATATATGGCAAGCCACTGGCCCGCTCTATCCAACGCTTTGGAGAAATCCCAGCCCATCGTTTCAAAGCATTAGTAAAGCTCGAACTCTCTGTATAGCCAAGAATCTCGACGTGTCTTGAGATACTCATTGGGGTTTTCTATGTAGTAACAAGCGAGCTTTTTGCGTACTGAGTCGAATAGGCTGGAGAAGGTATGCCCTTCATCTTTGAGTTGACGGGTCAATGTCCAGATCTTGAGCCCTAAGCGGTTCGTCACCTGCTCGATGCGTGGCACTTCAGTATGGATGAACTCTACGATTTCGAATCGGACTCATACGTCCACGGTAAAGAGCACCGAGTTGGATAGTCGCAACACACTGAAGCTTTGTTCAGCGATGAGAAGGACCTGGGGATCCGAAGCGTTCAAAATCAAGGCGTTGGAGTTCTGTTAAAATCGAACTTCGGTATGAAAAGCTTTCTGATAATCGTGCCCGCACTCTGGTCGGCCATGGTGAAGTGCACATCTAGCGGTGACCAGTGCTCGCCTAAAGCCCTTCGCATGATATTGAACACGTTGCCCAAAGTCATTCGCAGATCGCTGCCACCTTATCGAGAGCGGTACACACATACGCTAACGGCTGGTTTCGGTTGAATGCAACACCTAAGCGACTAAGCCGAGCCTCGGCGATGATCGAGTTGTCCATCGGCGGGGCATCGATCATGGTCAACCTCAGATCCAGCAGCTATGCCCACGTTATCCGGGGTGAGACGCATCGTTGCGTTTTGGCTCGCTACCGCACCGATGGAAGTACGTGCCAGCACCGAGGCAGCATAAGTTCGGCTGATTGCTGCGTTTGTGTGTTCAAATCGCACAGCGTTTCTCCGCTCACTACGTTCTGAGCGAGCCGAATGAAAGTCCTGAGGCGTGAAGGAATGGGTGTTCGGCTTGCGACCCTGCGCGTAAACCAAGGTAAGTTCCATTGACCAGGCATTGGGCATTTGCCGCTACAGAAGCAGAACTGAAGGCGGTTAAACCACCTGTCACGCCAGTTGAGTCTTACCAGCAGCCCGCGTGTGTCTCAATCGCCGCAGCTTCCCCGCACGGTAGCTCGCAACTAACCGAGAATCGCCTAATGCGCTCGCGATAGCCAAGTCCAGCGCATCGGCGAAGACATCTTTGAGAAGCTGAACTAGAAGCTGCATATGGTAACCATCGAGCAACACGAGCGTGGCGATTGGGCCTGCCGTCATTGCGAAACGCTGATCGAGGCACCACTGCGGGCTCGAGTGTTTTAGGTGAGCGCCACGGCAAGTCATGGCCGAACGCTTACGACTCATTAGCCTAAATCATATGCAGCCTTAGAAAAGCAGGTTTGGCCTGGCTTTTTGATGCGGCCCGGCCAAACCTGTAGGGAGGTTAGAAAATCTTGATGGGGATCGTGGTTACTAGGCGGAATTCGTCGTAGCTGCCATCAATCTGTCCCGGGGAGCCACGGTGGTTGTAAACAATCGTCTTGAAATTCCATGCCTGCAATGGCCCTGATTGCACCACGTAAGATAAGAGTAAGCCGTTCTCATCATGGGTGGCGCCGTCAAGGCCTCTGACGTTGTAACCTGTGGCATGTCCATTTCGATCGCCATTGTAATGCGTTCCGTCGATGTCCCAACCCTTAGCATGCCAGAGGGTCAGAGCCAGGCCAGGTACGCCAAACACGGCGAAATCTAAGTCGTATCGAAGCTGCCAAGATTTTTCGTTGGGGCCGTTGTAATCCGAAAACAGGGCGTTAGCGAGGTAGTTGCTGGTCGACTCGAACACGTAATCGAAATATTCGTCGCCCATCACCTGCTGCCAAGCGAGCGTCAGGCTATGGCCAGCATGGCTTCCTGTGACGGCCAAGCTATATGCGTCATTCTTTATGTACCCGAGCCGCATCTCGCCTTGGTCTTGGGTGTGGTAGTAGCTGAAGGCAGTCTTGAGGGAATAACCTTCGTTGGAGACGAGCTTGTGGGTGATGCCGAGATAACCTTGATCCCACATATTCTCAAACCTGGAGCCAAATAAGCTGACGTCAAGGTTCGGGTAAACTCGGGCTGTTGCTCCAAGGTAATTCAGGCGATCACCCTTGATCGCCCTGTTGCCATAATATGAGGCAAGGTCTTCGGATCTGCTGCCCGTACGCAGAATCGCTTTATCGAAGCTGCCTGCCTGTATCTTCAACCAATCCCATTCGTTACTCGAAATAGCAGTGCCTTGAAAGCTGGATGGAAGGGCGCGGTTGTCTTTTGGGCGTAGCATGGGATTGTCGACCATCATCCGGCCCACTTTGATCTCCGTTTTCGAGGCTTTGAATTTTACGTCCGCAACAGCTAGGCGGCTCCACGTCGGAATCGCATCGCCGTCGCTATCCACGAGAACTCGGTCGGCACCGTTAGCAATCGCGCCATGACCCCGCTCGAGGGTTACTGCACTGAACATGCTGGCATCCAAACCAAATCCTATCTTCCCAAGTGTATATCCAGAAGAATAATTCAGCATCGCTGCCTGGACCCAGGTCGTTCGATCACGGGTGGTCTCGGCACCCCACGGTTTCTTTACACTAAGCAGCGTGGTACCCGATGTACGTTGAACTGCGTAAAAATTACGAAGGTTCAACGAGAGTCTTGACCCTTCCAAGAAACCCTCACTGTCAGCACTCGGTGCAGCGAGTGCAACTTGAACAAATGGTGCGCACAGTGAAAATATTGTGAGTAGAGAATATCGAGATGGCATGTTTCAAGCCCTATATCCTGCTTTTTATGATGTTGGGCGAACGTAGGCTAGCTGGTCGTGTAAGATGGTCACCTTACTATTCGCCCAAGGATGGTTTTTGGCAGAGCTGAAGTTGTCGTTACTGGGTATTTAAGAGGGTTGATTAGGCGTTAACGAGATTGTCTAGAACTCTGAACATGAATTGACGAGCGACTATGATTTTCATCAGTTCCTCAGAGTCCTTTTCGGACATTTTATTGTGTTCGCCAGTTGGTAATGCTGTTGACTTATGTTTCCAGAGATATTCCATCGTCTCCGGTAGCATTTCTGGGTGGGCTTGGAATCCCAGAACCTGGTCATTCCACGAGAAAATCTGGTTGCGACATGCCTCTGTTGAACCAAGCAGAATACATGTTTCCGGAAGGATGAAGGTATTCCGGTGAAAAAAATAAAGAGGTGTTTTATTAGCCACGCCTTTCAATAGCCTGCTCTGAGTTCCAGCGTCATTCAGCAAGACGGGCAACCAGCCTGATTCAGAGTGCGTATGAGGAACCAGCTTCCCTCCTAGTGCCTCAGCGAGTAGTTGTGAACCGAGGCAAATACCTAGGACTTTTTTGCCGGCTAGAATGGATTCCTTGATAAATTCGATCTCGTCCTGGAGCCAGGCCTCGCATTCCTCTGGGTTTCCTCCTAATACCACCAATAGGTCAAAGCTAGATAGTTTGGGCCAAATGATTTGTTCGTGCAAGTTTGTGCCAGTTAAAGTGTGGCTTCGCTCACGCGCCCAATACTCGATGTTGCCGATGCCAGCTCTTGGCATATGAGCTAGGAAATGGACTCGCATTTGATGCCTCCCAATCGTTTGTTTTTTTTGAGCGCTAACAGCATGATGGTGCTTGCCACTAGAAAACCACACAAAATGGAAAGCCCAAGTTGGTTGCTGCCGCTTATTTTAGACAAATAACCCATGAGGTATGGGCCGGCGAATCCACCTAGACCACCGCATGAGTTGATAATGGCTATTCCGGCTGCAGAACTTTTTCTCGGTAGTAACTGGCTAGGAATAGACCAGAATGGCCCGTTGAATGCAAAAACTCCAACGATCGCAACGATCAGTGCTCCCAACATGCTTACGGTACTTGTAAGTTGCCCGCTGATCATCGCTGCGTAAGCCAAGATCACTAACAGCAATGGGGCCGCCGCATGTGCGTAGCGCTCACTTTTGCGATCGGAACGTCTCGCCCACGCGTTCATAAATACGCCGCCCACGATGTAGGGTATTGCAGAGATCAAGCCTACCTGAGTTGCCGAAGCTGTACCTGATAGTTGCTTAACTATTTGTGGTAGAAAGTACATCAATCCAAGCGTTCCGCTGATGTAAAAAAAGTACAGGGCCGACAGATACCAGACAGTAGGGTGGGTGAAAGCACTATGATCCTGCTCGTGCATCGTAGCCGATCCACCGGCATTGACTTCCAACAATAATGCCTGCTTTTCGTCTTCAGTCAGCCAGTGCGCCTTCGGCGGGCTATCTGTCAAGTAGAAGTAGGTAATTGGTGCAAGAACGACAGCTGCAGCACCTTCAATGATGAACATCCAGCGCCAGCCTTCCAGGCTAAGGCCCGTAACATTGTCAATCAACCAACCTGAAATTGGGCCGCCGATGATATAAGCCACAGGAATCGCAGACATAAACATAGCCACGTTCTTTGCCATGCTCTTCTTTGGGAACCATGAGGCCATGTAGTAAATCAGACCTGGAAATAATCCTGCTTCAGCGAGTCCCAGCAAAAATCTTAAAATATGAAGCTGAGTTGCATTTTGAACGAAACCAGTCAAAATGACCACAACTCCCCAACTCATTAGAATGCGCGCGATCCATATTTTGGCGCCGAATTTAGCGAGTAAGATGTTGCTGGGTACCTCAAAGATAAAGTATCCGATGAAAAATATGCCCGCTGCGAGTCCGTAAATACTTGCATCAAAACCCAGCGATGCATTCATCTCCAGTGCAGCAAAGCTAATGTTCGCACGATCAATATAGGCAACTACATAAAGTAAAAGTAGATACGGTATCAGTCGTAGCGTAACCTTCTGGAGTGCTGTGTCGACTGTTGACGTCATGGCCTGGATCTCCTTCTAAAACAGGTATTTCGTGAGTGATGAATGGCAGATATTATTATTGAGCCCACAGTTGAATTCTACAAGTTTGTAGTCAGGCTGCAGTGCGCTTGAACGTTTTCTGGAAGTTTTCCTCGTTACGTATGCCGTTTGTCGCTCAGCGACGGTCCGTTAGCCAAGGCCTCATCTGAGCAGATGGCGCTGCCAGTGCCTCTTGACGTCGACGTGGAAGGGAATAGCCTTATTGTTGCTATAATGCCTAATATGATTAGATCCTCTATGAGAGTTCGTACGCTGGTTTCGAGTATCGTGAACTTGAGTTAATCCGAAAAGCAGAATAAACTTCGCTTAGGTATTAAAAAAACTAACACCGGAGGTCCGGGCTTGAATATTGACCGTCTGCCCCCCCTGAACGCAGTCCGTGCATTTGAGGCCGCCGCTCGCTTGGGCAGTTACGTTGCAGCTTCCCAAGCCCTGCACGTTACGCAGCCTGCCATCGGTAGGCATGTGAAAATTTTGGAGGATTGGCTGGGTGTTCGACTTTTTGATCGAACACCAAGAGGCGTGATCTTGACTGCCGCCGGAGCGGACTATTACCAAGCTGCATCGCAGGCGCTTCAGATCTTGGTAGAGGCGGGAGCCCGTCAATCGCAAAGAGCTGAGGAGCGCTGGCTGCGAATCCTTTGCGCTCCGGCGTTCGCCTCACGTTGGTTGACTCCTCGCATTGGTGAACTACGAGAGTTACGACCGGGGCTGAAAGTCGCTATTGAGCCAAATTCCTCCTTTACCTCAGTGGAGCATCGGCAGGCCGATTTGGGAATTGCTTATGGGTTACCGAGCAACCTTTCAGGCATACGAAAAGTTTTGATTCGTCCAGAGGCATTTGCGGTCTGTTCGCCTGGGTATCTCGCTAACCTGCCTAAACGACCCACGCTTGCTGAGCTGCCAAGCTGTCAGCTGATACACGTTGATGACGGAACGTGCTGGAATGCTTGGTTCGCTGCTCAGGGCCTCAAAATCCGCGTCAAAGCTGACGCTTCGCATATCAGCAACGAGCTGGTACTCCACCAGGCTGAGCGTGGTTACGGTGTCGCATTGGCGACAGAGGTGCTTGTCAGTGACGAGTTAAAGGATGGCACCTTGGTGCAGTGTGTAGAGCAGTCTGCTTTCATGGAGGCGTATTATCTTTTAACTCCATCACAACAGCTGAGCATTGATGCGGAGTGGTTTATGGAGTGGTTGACTAGAGCCCTTAGCGAGGCGTTTCCCAGAGCCGTGGTCTAGTGTCTTCGAAAGCTAATTTGCGGTCATGCTGGATTCTTCCTCCCGCCTTCGGCCGGCTTCTCTCTTGAAATTTAAGTCGTGAAGTCACGTCGGCGGCGAGTGTTGAAGGCTGTCCAACATCTTCGCCTTCACGCTGCGCGCATACGTCGAATGTCTAGGGCCTTGTCCAGGCATGGACTCTATATCATGGTCCTGTTTTTCCCAGCGCCAGGCCGTGAACGATTGTGCTGTCATCAGTTGAGGCCGAGCCAGTAATTGAAATCCTTGGAAAGAAGTCCAGAATCAAGGCTATTCCTTTTTAAGGGAACGTAGAAACCCCTTTATTTCAACGGCCCGCATGCCAGATGCGAGTCATATCATATCCTAGAATCCATCTTGGAGATTACCATTCAATGCTCAGGTTGATATGAAGTCTCACAGTGAAGAACCTGCCCGTGTGTCCTTCAATCCCTATGTCTATTCAGCACGCCGCCTAATCGTAACGCTGCTTCAATTTGTACCGGTCTTGGCTAACGCCCTTTCATTTAGCGTTGTCGAGAAAGTCTGCCCACTGCTGCATTAGCCCTATGCGCTTAGTGAACAAATCACCTCGGCGGTAAGCCGCTTCGACGCGATTTTCTACTGCATGAGCAAGCGCCATCTCGGCGACTTCGCGAGGCGCACTAGTGCATTCGGCGCACCAGTCGCGGAAGCTGGAGCGAAAGCCATGCACGGTAAAATGCCCGAAGCCCATCCGGCGCATCTGCATGAGGCCAATCATGTTTGACACCGGCTGCCCACGCTTGTGGTGCTCGAAAACAAAGGATCGTATTGGGTGTTGCATGGATTTAAGCAATGCAACAGCCTGAGGGGGGAGCGGTACTCGGTGAGCAACGCCGGCTTTCATTCGATCCTCAAGTATGGCCCAGACGCCGGCATCCAGATCGAACTCGTCCCAGCGTGCGTTCAATGCTTCGCTAGTACGCACGGCGGTAAGGATGATGAACTCCAGCACGCGCGGGCCGATTCCGGGCAAAGTGCGCACCTGTTGGACAAATGCGGGCACTTCTGCCCAAGGCATCGCCGGGTGATGGTGATGTTTGCTGAGACTCCTTCCGGATGGCAGCAGTTTCTCCAAATGACCGCGCCAGCGGGCTGGATTCTCGCCGCGGCGCAGCTCTTTGGCCTTGGCGTAGTCGAGGACCAGCTCGAGCCGATTGCGCACCCTGCGAGCAGTTTCAGGCACTCTGGTCCAGATAGGCTTCAACACATTCAAAACACCTTCGACGTCAACGCTGTCGACGGGGGTGTCGCCAATGAATGGGAAAGCGTAAGAGGTCAGGGTGTTGGTCCACTGTTGCGCGTGTTTGGCATTTTTCCAGCCAGCCCGATGGGTTGCAATGAAGTCTAGGGCGCAAGTGCGGAAAGTGTTCTCCAGCCCTTTCTCTTGAGCAACCCGGGCAGCTCTTCGACTTCCTGGTGTGTTTCGGCTTTCCGTACCAATGGATCGATGCCATCGCGGATCAATGCCCTGTGGGTGTCGGCGCGCGAGCGGGCCTCCTTTAATCCATAGCGAGGATAGGGGCCCAAGCCGATTTCCTTACGCTTGCCCGCGAGTTGGTAACGCAAAACCCATGCTTTTCCGGATTTACGGATGACCAGGCGAAGGCCGTCACCATCGTCGTACTTGCCGAAGTCGGTAAGGGTTTCAACCTGTTTCGCGGTGAGCTTGGGCATGGCGGAAGCCTCCAAACTTCAAATCTGGTCCCCCATTTGGTCCCCCACTCACAGCCTGGATGTGGAAGGAACACAGCGGAATAGGACAGAACGTACCAAGCTCTAAAATACGCCCAAGTAGCTGCTCTAGAGCGTCCGCACGTCACTCAGTGGATACCGGTGGTCGGGAGTGGAAAACTGCTGATAATGACTACGCTACATTCGAACTGATTTCCATATAATATTGATTTTTAACCAAAAAATCTTGACACATCGAACTATCCTGTTGAGTTCGAATCCCGGACCCTCCGCCAAACTCGGTTAGCGTGTTACGGGAAAGAAAGAAGGCAGAGACGTAACAGTTGGGGCTTCAAGCCAGGGGGCGCCAGATTAATCTGCAAGCGCTCGCTTAGTGTTGTTCCGAAGCTGATCTAAGCAGTTTGCCCACAGTTGCGCGGCTTTCCGGCCACTCAAGAGCTGAGCGCGTGCGTAAGCTGCTCCCAGCGCACCTCGCTTCCGATGCGATAGCGGCAGCTCCAGCACAATAGGATCGATGCCAAAATGCTCATGAGACATCTGCCTTGACGAGCTGGGCTTCAACGTTCAGTTACCCACCCCCGGCTCATTTCTTTCCTAGGCCAGTATTGTTTCTAGTCTGTCTCCAAGGAGGCGCCATGCTTCAGTTTTTTCCTTGGCATAATCATGGTGGAGGTAGTGCCTGCGTACTTTGGAGCCTGCGAGCAGGTGATTTTGGCAACGATCAATAATCTCTAGAGTGACGCCAAGTTCTTGCATCATGGTCGCCCCGGTACGGCGAAGGTCGTGTGGGGTCCATTCACCCTTTGTGCCGTTGTTCAGCACTAGCGAATCGTCATGGTGACGACCTGACAATGGTTTGCTGCGCTTCTTGAACCGGCACTGCCGATCACCAATCAGTTTACTCACGGTCTTGGTATCAACATGGCATTCACCGTGTTTGCTGGGGAAGCAGAAAGGGCTACTTCCAGTTTCTTCCTGCAAGCGTTTGAACTGTGCCAAAGCAAATTGTGATAGAAATACATGGTGATCCTGGCGCTTGCCTTTACGTCCTTTTGTGGCCTGTGCTGGGATGAACCAAGTGCCTTTCTCCAGGTCCACATTTTTCCATTCAGCTTTGAGTAGCTCACCTATCCGGCAGAGGGTGCTTAGGCAGATCCATACTGCGCACTGCACGCGAGAGTTAACAGGACGGATGCCGGAGTATTTCCGGCCGACGGGTAGGGTGTCATAGTCATGCTCCAGGCGAGCAAAGACGCCTTGTAGTTCATGGATTTCGTCGGGAGAGAGCAGGCGGTCACGTTCTTCTTGATAGTCGTGGTCTAGCAGTGTCCGCACATCGATCAAGTCGATTGGGTTGCCGTCAATCATCAACGATCGCCACGGTTTGCGCTTTTCGGCCCAGCGCAGCATCTGTCCAATGTCGTTGTATAGGATAACCACAGTGCGGTTTAGACCACGCGTACGAACTGCGCGTAAAGAAGCTAACAAGTCTTTCTCTGTCAGGGCACGCAATGGTTTTTTGCCAATGACAGGCAGTACGTCTTTCTTGAAACTGCGCTGCAGCTCCGCGTTGTCATCCTGTCGGGAGACACCGTCGCGCAACCATTCGTCGAACAAGTCTGCAAAAGTCTTGTTTTCCGCTGCATGGCGTTCGGCCTCTGCAATGGTGGCGGAGATGCTTGCTTGGGCTTCAATTTTGGCGGCTTTCTTGGCAGATGTCGGGTCAATACCGTCAGATACTTGTTGACTTGCCCTTCTATGCTCAGATCGAATTTCAGATAGTGTTCTACTCTTGCTGCCATTTTTGGCCCAGGTGCCGCAAGCATAGTCTTTGTGTTTTCCATCCCATTTGAAACGGTAATAGAAGCTCACCGAGACGCCTTTCTGACGAGAGATAACTTTGCCTAGTAGGTTGCCATCGTCTCGGATGGTTTTTCCGTGATCCTCAGCAGTGAGCGATTCGAGCTCTCTGACGGTTATCTTGGCCATTGTCTACCCCTTGCAGGCGGAAGGATGCCCCAAAAAACCCCTACTTATACCCCTACCGTGGCAGTGGCTCTCTGTAGAAATCTCTGGACTGGGTTAGACCAAATATTAGTCTGAAAGCCCCATGGTTGCTAGCTTTCGGTAATTCTTTTGAATGCTACTGATTTCCGCTGAATGCTTATAATTAACTGAATGGGGTGCAAGGGGTCGAGTGTTCGAATCACTCCGTCCCGACCATATATTCAATGACTTAGGCCATTTCCGAAAGGAGTGGCCTTTTTCATGTGCGTGACTTTTGCGTCACTTCTCAGGGTTTTACGCCTGCCGGCACTGTGCTTGCAACAGCTCGACCCGTACCTGGGCGACCTAGCCCTTGCGCGTAGCAGCGTGAGGCCATCCATGCCACCGGCTCGGCCCGGTGCTGGGCCGACATGTGCTAAACCGCACATCGGCCCAAGGCCAACTACAGGCTGGCCCATCGGCGCGGCATCCACCATGGCACTGATACAGAGTGATACGTCCCCTCAGCTGCCAGCGGCCCAGTGGCGCTGCTTGTCCATGATGAAGTCGACGAAGGCTCGCAGGCGCAACGGCATGTGTCGGCCTTGGGGATACAGCAGGGTAAACGGCCGCGAGCGGCCCGCGAAGGGTCGCAGCACCTCGACCAGCGAGCCCTCGGCAAGCTCGCGCTCGACGATGAAGCGGTAGGTCTGGAACAGTCCCGCGCCGTGCTTGGCCAAGGTCACGCCACCGAGCACGTCGTCCGAGCAGACGTAGCCGCCCTCGGTGAGGACTTCCCGCTCGCGGCCCTCCTCGTCGAACAGCCAGGCGATGCGCCGACCGCTGCTGGGCAGTTCGAACTGGATGCAGTCATGCCGCGCCAGTTCTTCAAGGCTCTGCGGCTCGCCCGCGTGTTCCAAGTAATCTGGAGTGGCCACCACCACCAGCCGGGCGTCTTCCAGCGGCCGGGCGATCAGGGTCGAATCTGGCTGTGCACGCACGCGGATGGCCAGGTCGTAGCCCTCGCCGACAAAGTCGATGTTGCGGTTGCCCAGGTGGATGTCGACCTGCACCTTCGGGTAGCGCCGTCGAAACTCGGGCAGCAGCGGCAGGATGCGGTGGTGCCCGTAGGTCGTGGGCAGGCTGATGCGCAGTGTGCCCGAAGGCTCCTGCTGCTGCCCTGTCACCACCCGTTCGGCCTCCATCAGCTGGGTCAGCGCCTGACGACACTGTTCGTAGTAGCCTCGCCCGCCCTCGGTCAGGCGGATGCTGCGGGTGGTACGGACGAACAGTCTGGAGCCCAAGCGCTCTTCCAGGCGGCTGATCGAGCGACTGACCGCTGCCGGCGTCACGCCCGCAGCGAGAGCGGCCGCGGTGAAGCTGCCCAGCTCCGCCGCCAGACAGAACAACTCGATGCTGCCGAGTAGGACGTCGTCGAAATGCCGCTGCATTGATTACACCATGTATCAACTTAAGTTCTCGCTGCCATATTTATCCTTATCTGAAGCAAAAATATAGTCCTCCCAACGGCGCACTTCGGCGCCACCTGATTGGGAGAAACGACATGAGCAACAGCAAAACGGTAGTGATCACCGGCGCCTCCAGCGGCATCGGCTTCGGCCTGGCCAAGGCTTTCCTCGCCAGTGGCTTCAATGTGGTCGGCAATGCCCGCTCCGCCGGACGCCTCGCCGAGGCCAAGGCACAACTGGACAGCCCCGCCTTCATCGGCGTGGCCGGCGACATCGCCAAGCCTGAGACCGCCCGCCGCCTGATTCAGGCCAGCATCGATGCCTTCGGCCAGGTCGACGTGTTGGTCAACAACGCTGGCTTCTTCCTGCCCAAACCCTTCATCGAATACAGCCCGGAAGACATCCAAGGCATGCTGGAGACCAACCTCAAGGGCGTGGTCTACGCCTCCCAGGCCGCCGCCGCGCACATGATCGAGCGGCGCCAGGGTCACATCATCAACATCACCGCTGCCGTGGCGCTGCAACCCAACATCGCCGTGCCCGCCGCCCTGCCGGTGCTGATCAAGGGGGGCCTCAACCAGGTCACCCGCGCCCTGGCGCTGGAGCTGTCGTCGCACAACATCCAGGTTAACGCGGTGGCTCCCGGCATCATCGAGACGCCGATGCACGATCCGGCCAGCTTCGACTTCCTAAACGGCCTGCAACCGGCCGGACACATCGGCCGCGTCAGCGACATTGCCGACGCCGTGCTTTACCTGGCCAACGCCGGGTTCACCACGGGCGTGGTGTTGCCGGTCGACGGCGGTATGAGTGTCGGCAAATGGTAATAGGCTGAACGTAACGGGGAGGCATCCCGCCTCCTTGCCCTGAATTCCCCACCCCATAGGAGTAATACCATGCCCTTCGTCAGCGTCCGCATCACTCGCGACGGCGTCACTCGTGATCAGAAAGCCCAGGTCATCAAGGAAATCACAGAGACCTTGCAGCGAGTGCTCGGAAAGAAACCTGAGCTCACCCATATCGTGATCGAGGAGGTCGACACCGATAACTGGGGCTACGCCGGCATGACCACCACCGAGTACCGCAGCAAAAAAACTCAGGGATGAGCTCCGAACTGCCCCGGCGGCGCGAATCAGCGCCTCCAGGGCGGCCTTGGCTCGACACGCTTGCGAAGGAGAACCCACTTGGAGACCGGGGTGGCCAATACGCTAGCGCATCTCGTATAGGGAGAGTCTCGCCCCATGTTACCGAGACTCAACTTCCTCAGGATAACGCTGGCACATAGACAACCTGGTCACGCCCCCCATGTTTGGCCGCATAGAGACCGCCGTCAGCGCGCTTTATTGCATCATCAATCTGCTCACCCTGGGTGAGCAGGGCGCATCCGATGCTCATGGTCATCTTCCGAGGGCCGCCGGGTAACAGAAACGGCGCGCTGCCGATTGACTGACGCAAGCGCTCCGCAATCTGCGTTAATTCTTGGCTATCTTTAACCCGTAGCAAGGCCACGAATTCCTCTCCTCCTTGGCGTACCAGCAGGTCATCTGGCCGAAGCGTAGCCCGCAGTCGGCGGGCGCACTCGCAGAGCACTTTATCGCCGGCATCGTGGCCATGCTCGTCATTGACCGATTTGAAACGGTCGAGGTCTGCGTATACGGCACCTAGCTGTAAACCTCGCTCCTCAGCCAAACGAAGCTCTCGGTTCTGAAATGCTGCCAATGCCCCGCGGTTCCATAGTTGTGTCAAAGGATCAAGCAAAGCCCTGCGCTGCCCGCGATCCATTTCAACACGCAGAGCGCGATTGACCTGAGCTAGGCTCCGCAGTTGCAAATAACCCTCGGTGAGCGTGGCTAAGTCCCGAAAATTAGCCTGTTGCGCTTCGCTGAGCTTCCGCGGCCGAGGATCGAACATGCACAGGGTGCCAATGGCTTTGCCATTTGAGGCACGTAACGGGTGGCCCGCATAGAACCGGATATAGGGTGGGTTCAGCACGAGGGGATTGTCCTCGAAGCGTGTATCGCACCTGGCGTCGGAAACCATCAAGGTATCTTCACCGAGAATCGCGTAGCCGCAAAAAGACACATTGCGCTTCGTCTCGCTTACCTCGATACCGATTCGAGCCTTGAACCACTGCCGATCCTGATCGATTAGGCTGATCAGAACGGTCTCCACCTGGGCTAGTTCTTGGGTGAGTCGTACCAAGGTATCAAGATAATGCTCCGCCGGCGTATCGACCAAGTCCATGTCATCAAGTGTGCGCTGACGAAGTGCTTCATCAGAGGGTAGGGGACAAGCTGGCATGTCTGTTACTCCACTCCTTGGTTCGTTTTTTCACAAATGCGGATAGAAAACTCTCAAGCATCTTGACCAATGCCGCACACGCTCGGCGCCTTCAGGCCAGGTCAGCCGGAATAGAGAGCATAGCAAACCGGTTGGCTCTATCCCGGATCCTCCAGTGGGTATACCTGCGGCGTTGATCGGCGCGGCTCGGTCGGTCGCCCAAGACCTCGACAAACTTCTCAGACCTACAGACGGCTTGAACGAACGGTTGAGGTTGTCGCCCCAGGCAGCCTTATTGGAAAGCCGGTATTGACCTCGAGTTAAGTCAAGGTTTTAGAGTGGCGTCCGGACGCTCTCGCTGCTTTCGGAAACGAACTCACAAAGGACCAGGAATGGACACTCCGACTTCACTACTGATTTTCCAGACCACCTGCTGCATTGGCTTGAGCCTGTGGCTGAGTATCAGCCTGATCAACAACCTGCAGGCCTTTGCCAGCTCAGCCGGGGCGATCGGGGAGACCATGTCGATGGCGCCGCTGGCCCAACCTCCCGGAATCAGCCTCCCTTTGCTGGTGCGAGCGATGACCTCTCACGCCATCCATCGCTTGGCCTTGTCGATCATAGTGCTGACACAGGCAGCCGCCGTTCTCGCGGCTTGGGTTGGCTGCTATGAACTGCTGCTTGGCGCCGGCTTGGAGGTGGCGCGGCCCTGGTTGAACCTGGCCTTGAGCGCAACGCTCGGGTTCCTGTTCGCGATGCTGCTGGGCGGGATATGGTTCGGCTACTGGATCCGCCAGGAAGGGTTGCAACTGACCCATCTGTTGTTGATGGTCTGGATCCTGCTGCACTTCGTCGTACTGAATGTTCGGTGGAGTTGAGCGGCCCAGGGAAGCTTGCAGCATTTCAGTTAAAAGGAGCAACAGATGAAGATGATGATCGTAGGCGCCGGAAGAGGGTTGGGCCGGGCTTTGCTCGAAGGGCTCGGCAAGCCAGGGGACACGCTGATCGGCGTATCACGCAAACAGCCGTCAGACTTGGCCCTTGCCCCGGGCATCGACCTGCAGTGGGTCGATGCCGACCTTGCCAAGCCAACGGCGGCTGTAGCACAGATCGCGGATCGGGCACCTGCCGATCTGGATGTCCTGATCTACAACGTTGGCATCTGGGAAGAACACGCCTTCAGCGAGCACTATGCATTCCTTGACGACAGCGACGAATCGATCACCAGGCTGGTCGAGGTGAACATCACGGCCACGCTGCTTCTGCTCAAGCGCCTGGTGCCCAAGTTGCTTGGTGCGTCCCGGCCGCAGTTGATCCTCACCGGTTCGACCTCAGCTCTTCGCCAGAGTGGGCGCCCGGAGGTAGCGTTCGGCGCCTCAAAGTTCGCCCTCAACGGCATG
This sequence comes from Pseudomonas sp. GW823-FHT05G12, assembly GCF_058795575.1. Classification (NCBI taxonomy): domain Bacteria; kingdom Pseudomonadati; phylum Pseudomonadota; class Gammaproteobacteria; order Pseudomonadales; family Pseudomonadaceae; genus Pseudomonas; species Pseudomonas sp. GW823-FHT05G12. The sequence continues at coordinate 3,676,148 of NZ_CM179501.1, read as the reverse complement.
GCTGATGCGCTGCGCGAAGGTTTCAGGGATGACAACCTGGCGGTGACCGTACTTCACCTGGGTTATCTCAATACCGACGACTCCCTGAACACGCCATTGGCGCAAGCCGCAGCACGTGGCGAGCGGCGCCAGGTACCGGTGCATGATGTGGTCACTATGGTCGACGCGCTGTTGCGCTTGTCCGGGGCTTCGTTCGTACGGGAGCTGATCTTGCCGGCTATCGGTGATGAGCGCTTCTGACGCCAAAGCACCGGAGCCTTTGCGTGAGGGTTCGGCTTTGATGTCTCAGTCGATGGAACTGAATCTTGGACCGCGTCCAGCAAGAAAAGAGGCAAGGAGCTAGGTCGTTGGGTCGCCTTCAAAATCGGGAGTCGCATAGGTCTTGAAGGCACCCAGTCAATGATGAGTCATTCAGCGCATCATGCCCAGTTCAGCATCATCCATCAGTGCCTTGGCTAACGCGCAAAGGTAGTGCGAAGCCCAGATCAACTGAGGTTTATCTTCCATCAATCCATCCAGAGTCATGTCCCGTGCATAGCCCATCAGCTCGGACGCCTGTTCACGGGCGCTTTGACAAGGGATGCCGGCTTCGATGCGGAAGAGGGGATGGGTCTGGTTTTCACCTTGATAGAAGGTGGTTTTGCCGACGGTGAATTTGGTTTCTTCTGTGGACATTGTTCAGTTTCCCCAAGATTGCTTCAGCCTGTACGGGCCTATTCGCGGGTGAACCCGCTCCTACGGGAGCACGGCAGTCTTCAAGGCTGAGGGAGTGCCGGGGAGGGTATCCGTGAAGAGGCCGGCCCAGGCAGTACATCAGCGAGACGTCAGTGCGTAGTGCGAGGCTCAGTGGGCATCTGCACCTGGGCTATTGCGGACTCGAGCAAAGCTCTCAAGGTCTCCAGTTCATGCATCGAGGTCATCATCAGAATCGACGCGGGTGACTTGGGCTGCAGCAGCATTGCCTGATGCACGACAGTTGCAGCGCAAAGCGCGTAATCCGTGGCCTGGATCAGGGTGTCTTCAAGGCAGAGGGACCGGTGGGGTGGATCTGGAACGATCTTGAGCATGGCGTAACTCCAACGTCGGAAAGTGGAGCTACCTCAACCTTGCTGTCAAACAAGATGGTGGCAGCTGTACGCGGGTTGACAGACCGAGACGTTGGCACTCGGCGCACCACAGGGTGCCCACACGTACAGCCGCCATGAAAGCGAGCACATGAGGACAACGTCAGCGGTCTGTCAAAACCGGTCGCTGAATTGGCAGCGACAGGCCGAGACTAGGGCTGACTATTTCCATGTGCAACGAAAATCAGGCGCGAGGAGTATCTTTGGGAAATGGCCTACAAGGAAGGGGTAATTTCTGATTTTTCGACCCGCTCCCGTTCCCCAAAACGTCGACAGGAAACATGCGGGCAAAAGAAAGCCCGCCGAGGCGGGCTAAGTACTATCACGTAGGGATAGCTTCATCCTGCCCAAGCCACTGTGAAAATTGGGTGAAAGAAAGGTCCCCATAACGTGATCATCCAGAGGGCCCCGCGCCTTTCAAAGCTCGGCTTTCTGCCGCTGGTGGCGCTGAAAGCGGGTAACCGCGATCTGGACGGCAGCTGCAACGAGGCACAGCAGGCCGACTTTCCAGCTGCCCTCCAGGCCGTAATGCTCGGCGATCTTCCCTGTGATGATGACGCTAACGAAGATGGCGAAAGGCAGGATCAGTTTGTTCATCGGATCTTCCAGCAGGCTGCAGATGGCTCGGGTAAACATACAGTTCACCCAGTGGAAAGGCCGCGATCTTAGCAAATCCGGTTGCGGCGTGGGGGTCACATCCAGAGCGGTTGCAAGGTGTGCTGTCTGTATCGCGATAATGGCAAAGGGTCAGTATGGACTTGCGCGACCCAGCCCTCGAAACTGATCCATTCGCATCTGGACCAGGGCCGGTCATGAATAACCTGCAACGCACACTCTCTCTCATGCTGCTGCTGGCAGCCGCTTCATTGACCGCCTGCGTCCCCTGGAAACGCGAACGCGCCGCCTATGCGGACCTTTGCGAATCCGAGTTCCAGTTCAAAGTGCCAGGCCCGCAGGGGGAGACCACCCTCTACCTGGAAACCTACCTCTACGACCACGCCGCCCTATGGGGCGAAAAGCGCTATGAGCAAAGCCTGTACGTGCAGTACCCGGGCGAGAAGTACTCACGGCAGGAATTCTTTGTGCAAATGATCGCCTACAACAAAGACCGCCAACGCCCGTCGACCGATGCCAAGCGTGGCGAGCCGCCGATACCGGTGCTGTACGACAGCCGTCAGGCTTACATCACCTTTGAAGACGGCTCGCGCCTGAATGCGCGGCCCGAGGTGTACTTGGGCATCAACGAGACCTACGACTTTCCGTTGGTGAATGAGAAGACCGCCCGGCCATCGCCATACGACATCAACAGCGATGAAGTGCACCGGATGATTCCCAGGATGACCAACAACAAGCGCTATGGCTCGGCTTATGTGATCTTTCAGACGGACAAGTTCGAGGCAGATTCCAAGTGGACGATTCATCTGGGGGCACTGGATGTGCAGGGCCGCAAGGTGCAGATTCCGCCGCTGAAGCTCTGCTATCACCCCGTGAAGAAATGGATCGGGATCGAGCCGCTCATGCGGCCTTGAGTGGAAGGTGTCCGCCATGGGAGGTGTGGCGGCGCTCGATCTCACCGGCAACACAAACCCACCGGCGAACACCTCCCAGCCCCCCCATTGCGAATTTCCTGGTTTCAGCTAACTTATACAAAAACCTGTACAAGCATGAGAGGTTGTACATGTATTGTAAGTGGCCCTTCACCCTGTACTTTGACGGCGCCTGCCCGTTGTGCGCTCGGGAGATAGCCTTCCTGCGCAGGCAATCGACTGGGGGAAAGCTCATCCTGGTTGACATCAGTGCTGATGATTTCGATGCAGGGGCGTTGGGCTTGACGGTTGAGCAACTGAGGTCATGCCTGCATGGAAGGTTCGCGAGCGGGCAGTGGGTTACAGGCTTGGACGCCACCTTGTGGAGTTGGCGTGCTGCCGATGTGGGCCTGTGGGTCGCGCCACTGGCTTGGCGTCCGCTACGTCCCCTGTTTTCGGTGCTTTACAGGCTGTTCTGTCGATTGAGGCCACACTTGGCCTGGCTACCACATCCCGATGGCGGGCACCGTTGTAGCGGTGAGGAGTCCAAATGTCACATTCGTTAGCCGAGCACTATCATGAAATCCTGGTCGGTATTGGTGAAAACCCGCAGCGCGAAGGGCTTCTGGACACACCCCAGCGTGCGGCAAAAGCGATGCAGTACTTGTGCAACGGGTATGCCCAGGATCTTCACGAGGTCGTGAACGGTGCTCTGTTCGAGAGTGAAAACGATGAAATGATTGTGGTGCGTGACATTGAACTCTACTCATTGTGCGAACACCACATGTTGCCGTTTATTGGCAAGGCGCATGTCGCGTACCTGCCAACAGGACGCGTGTTAGGGCTTTCCAAGGTTGCACGCGTAGTGGATATGTTCGCCCGTCGTTTACAGATACAGGAAAACCTCACGCGGCAAATTGCGTATGCCGTGCAGGAAGTCACGGATGCCGCAGGGGTAGCGGTCGTGATCGAAGCCCAGCATATGTGCATGATGATGCGCGGGGTAGAGAAGCAGAACTCGGTGATGATTTCATCCGTGATGTTAGGTGCATTTCGCGACGCCCCCTCGACGCGGCACGAATTCCTGAACCTCATTGGACGACACAGTTGACGTCCGGTCCTGAACCGTCGCGAAGGGGCGCCCAGATGAATTCCGATGCTACTGCGTTATCTCCAAGCCGCTTCGCTGTCTTGGGTTACGGCGGTCTGCTGCCGTTTATTGGCTTGACGGCGCTCATCCTTTTTTGGGCTGAGTATCGAGCGTTTTTCTCGATGATGATGGTTGGCTATGGCGCGGTGATATTGAGCTTCGTCGGTGCCCTGCACTGGGGGTTTGCCATGACGTTGCAGGGTTTGCCCGCAAAGCAGCGTCAAGAGCGACTGGTGTGGAGCGTTATACCGGCCCTGATCGGTTGGGTTGGCACGTTGCTGCCTGTGCCGGTGGGGTGTCTGGTGTTGACCTTCGGTTTTGTCGGCCATCTTTGGCAGGATCGCAAACTGGCGCAAGCCGTGCCTGGGTGGTATCTGCCGATGCGCGTGCATTTAACGGCTGTTGCGAGCCTCTGTTTGCTGGTCAGTGCACTTTCGGTATCCGTTCATTTTTGAAACCCCCAGTAACCACCGCCGAACGCTGACGATCACTGCCGGCCGTGCTGACATGGGTTTGTGCAACCGACCCTGCATTACAGCTGCCTTCAAGGCCGTAACGCGCGGCGATCTTCCTGGCGATGACGACGCTGACGGTGATTTGTTTCTGAATGTGTGATCTCTCCCGCTCAGTCTTCGTCAAGAGGAATGCCCCTCGCCGTCGTCTGGGGATTGATACAGGGCCTTCCATGCAAACGCTGTTGAACGAGATTCTCGAAGAAGTACGTCCCTTGATCGGCAAGGGCAAAGTCGCTGACTACATTCCCGCGCTGGCTGACGTGCCGGCGAACCAGCTGGGCATCGCTGTCTATGGCAACGATGGCAGTTACCACTGCGCAGGCGACGCGCAGGTGCCATTCTCGGTGCAGAGCATTTCCAAGGTGTTCAGCCTGGTTCAGGCCATTGGCCATTCGGGAGAAACCATTTGGGAGCGGCTGGGGCATGAGCCTTCGGGGCAGCCGTTCAACTCGCTGGTGCAGCTGGAGTTCGAGCGCGGGCGGCCGCGTAACCCGTTCATCAATGCAGGTGCATTGGTGATCTGCGATATCAATCAGTCGCGCTTCGCGGCCCCCACGTTGTCGATGCGCGATTTTGTCCGACGGCTTTCAGGCAACCCCCACATCTCGATCAATACCCGGGTCGCTGATTCGGAATATCAGTTTCGCGCGCGCAACGCTGCCATGGCGTACCTGATGCAGTCATTTGGCAACTTCCATAACGAGGTCGAGACGGTGCTGCGCAGTTACTTCAGTTACTGCGCACTGCAAATGAACTGCCTGGACCTGGCGCGGGCATTCTGCTTCCTGGCCAATGATGGGTTCTGCAAGCACAGCGGTGAGCAGATCCTGACGCGGCGCCAGACCCAACAAGTGAACTCGATCATGGCCACCAGCGGGCTGTATGACGAGGCGGGGAATTTCGCCTTCAGGGTGGGTTTGCCTGGCAAGAGTGGCGTGGGTGGCGGGATCGTGGCGATCGTACCGGGGCAATTTACCGTATGCGTGTGGTCGCCAGAGCTGAATGCGGCGGGCAACTCCCTGGCCGGGATGGCGGCGCTTGAGCTGCTCAGTTCGCGGATCGGATGGTCGGTGTTCTGATCTGCGAACTCAGGGGGCAATCAGGCGTCGCCTTGGCGGGTCAGAACGCGTACACCAACGTGGCCGTGGCGCTGCGTGGGCTGCCATACCAGCCGCGCGCGCCAATCGCCGTGTAGTAGGTTTTGTCCAACACGTTGTTGAGGTTCAGTGAAACGCTGGTCTGCGGCGTGAAGGCATATTGAGCCATCAGGTCGACCACGCTGCAGGGGTCCTGGGTGAACGTTTCGTTGTTGGGCCCGGCGCTCTTGTAATACTCGGTACCCTGCCAGCGCACACCACCCCCTACCTTCAACTGTGGCAGGGTCGCCAGGCGGTAGCTGGTGAACAGTTTCAAGGTGTCTCGCGGTATTTCAGTGTTCAGGCGGTCGCCATCCGAATCCTTGCTCACCGCATAGGTGTAGCTGGCCGAGACCTGCCAATCAGGCAAAATCTCGCCCGCCATTTCCATCTCGAAACCACGTGTCTTGGTACCCGATTCGGCACGGTAGGCCTGGTTGCCGTCTGGCGCCAGGTTGCTTCCGTCGGCTACCGCCAGGTTGTCCTGGTGCACCTCGAAAACGCTGAAAGCCGCGGTCAGGCGCTGGTCCCAGAACTCACTCTTCAGACCGAGCTCGTAGTTCACGCCTTCCAGCGGGTCCAGGTAGGTACCGTTGATATCCTTGTTGCTCTGCGGCTTGAAAATGGTGGTGTAACTGGCATAGGCCGACCAGTGCTCGTTGAGGTCATACACCAGGCCAAGGTAGGGCGTGACGACCCCGGTTTCGCTACGTGAGGTGCGGCTTGTAGCGCCGGACGACAGGGTGGTAGAGGTTTCGTCGCGTTTCCAGTCGATCAGCCGCGCCCCGGTAACCAGCGACAGGTCATCCGCCAGGCTCCAGCGTACCGAAGCCACCAGGCCGTCCTGGGTTTCATCCAGCGCATCTTCCGAGGACTTGGCATGGATGGCGTCTGGTATCGCCAGCGAACCGTCCCAGGTGTAAATGTTGTCGATGGTCTGGATCGCCCACAGCGGGTAACCGTCGTTGCGGTAGTAGGCGCGGTAGTGACTGGCCCCGAGATAGGCCTGGTGCTCGCGGGACGACAGCGCGAACGGGCCCGACGCCGACAGGTCGAACGAGGTCTGCCGGGGCTCGCCGGCCCAACGCCCCGTCCAGGTGCTGATGCCACTGCCATCGGGATTGACGGTGCCGCTGGCCGCGGTGGCAAAGGCGTCGTCATAGCTGCGACGGCTGTGTTCGGCATTCAGTCTCAACTGCCAGCCGTTGTCCAGTTGATGCTCCAGCGTAGTGAATACCGTCTTGGTGCGACGCTTGTGATAGCTCCAGTCCGAAGCTGAATTGAACGTGCGGGAGGGGCTGAAGTGACTGCCATCTGAATTGAACATCGGGAAGCCGTGGTTGCCTGCCCCGTCGTTGTCCATCTCCTGATATTCCGCACCTGCTGTCAGCATCGTGCTGTCGGTGATGTCCCACTCCAGCACCCCATAGGCCACCTGCCGTTCCAGCGACTGGCGGTCGACGTAGCTCTGGCTGTCGGTATTGGAGGCGACAAAGCGCCCGCGGACATTGCCGCTTTGCGTCAACTTGCCAGAAACGTCCAGTTCGGTGCGGTAGTTGTCCCACGAGCCCGCTTTCAAGGTCAGCTTGCGTTGTGTTTCCAGGGTCGGCTTCTTGCGGATCAGGTTGACGGTGGCGCCCGGGTCGCCAGTGCCGGACATCAGGCCCGTGGCACCGCGCACTACCTCTACCCGGTCATAGGACACCATGTCGGAGAGGTCGTCCCTGAAGCCAAAGGTATCGGGGCGGTTGATGCCGTCCACCTGGATGCTGCCGACCTCGAAGCCGCGCACGTAGATATGGTTGGCGTCGCTTCCGGCGGGCCCCATGCTGTCAACGACCACGCCTGGTGTCTGTTCAAGCACCTGGGCAACATCGTTCAGGTTCTGGTCTTCAATCTGCTGGCGGGTGACCACGCTGACCGATTGGGGTGTCTCGCGTGCAGACAGCCGCAGCCCGGTTGCGGTATTGACCGAGCCGGTGGTGTAGCTGCCGGTGCCTTCGGTGGTGGCACCCAGGGCCATGCTGGAGACGGTGGTTGCCGCAAGCTCCATGGCGCCATCCTGCTCAGCGCTGACCAGCATGAAGTGCTTGTCGCCCGCTGCCTGCACCTGCAAGCCACTGCCTTGCAGCAGTTCTGCCAACGCCTGATGCAGTTCGTAATTGCCGTGCAGCCCTTTGCTGTGTAAGCCAGCGACTTCTTCTTGGCTGAAACTGATGACTGCACCGCTGGCGTCGGCAAACTGGTCGAGTGCGTGAGCCAATGACCCTGCCGGGATGCTGTAACCCACAGGCTCGGCCCAAGCATGTGCAGTGCCCAGCAGCGAGCCCGCGAAGCCGACCGCTAGCGCGGTTTGGCGAATACGGGTGGCGGGGGAGGAAAAGCGAGCGGACATCCATTGACTCCTTGCTGATCGAATACAAGTGCTCCCAGTAACAAACGTGTTGTTGACGGAAATACTTAGTAGCAAGGTGCTGATAGGGCTGAGGATCTACTTTGACAGTAATATCCTCATCGCAGCACAAGGCTGCTCCTGCCAGTGCTGTACAGGCTTTGAAACCGACATGCAGGCTCTCGGTACTTGCCCAGGGCAGCGTACGGACGGCGCCCGTGAACCCGCGCTTTCACCGGAAATGGAACCTACCGAAGATGACCCGCGAAGCGTTTGCTCCTTATCAGTGCCTTGCCACTGACTTGCTGAAGTATCTGCCGTCTGACCAGAATGATGGCTCCCACGACTTGGCCCATATTCAGCGCGTGTGGGTCAATGCGCACCGGATTCAGCGGGTAGAGGGTGGCGACCTTGAAATCTTGCTTGCGGCGACGGTGCTGCACGACTGTGTGGCGGTGGAAAAGCATTCGCCGTTACGTGGGCAGGCCTCGACGTTGTCGGCGAACAAGGCTGCATCAGTCCTTGCTGAGATGGGCTGGCCGAGCGGGCGTGTTGAGCAGGTAGTGCATGCGATCAAAACGCACAGTTACTCGGCGGGGTTGGAACCGCTGACACGTGAGGCCTGCATCCTTCAGGACAGTGACCGGCTTGACGCCATAGGCGCGGTGGGTATTGCCCGGTGTTTTTACGTCGCCGGGCGAATGGGGTCGGCGCTCTATGACGTCGAGAATCCTTTCGCGCAGCAGAGGGCGTACCAGGACGGGGCGTATGCCATCGAGCACTTCCAGACCAAACTGCTCAAGCTCGCCTCGGGCTTTAAGACCCAAGAAGGGGCTCGCCTTGCTGCCGAGCGTCATACCCGGCTTGAAACCTTTCTTACCCAGTTCATGGACGAGATTACCGGGGCCGGTTAGTCATGCCGGGCTTGTGCCGTCCTTGAATTCAGTCAGCCCAGCGCCACAGCGGCTCATCCAGCAACCCAACCCCCCGCAGCTGGGTTTGCCCTTGTATTTTTTCCAGCTCTAGCACATTGCACCCGTCACAGGCTGCCAGCGCGTTGATTAAGGGCGCACTGTGCGATACCACCCAAACTTGGCTACGGCCCGATGCACGAATGATCAGCCGTGCCAAGGCCGGGAGCAGGTCTGCGTGCAGACTGGTTTCCGGTTCGTTCAATACCATCAGCGATGGCGGCCGTGGTGTGAGCAGGGCAGCCATCAGCAGAAGATAACGCAGGGTGCCGTCCGACAATTCAGCACCCTCGAGCGGGCGCAAAAGCCCGTGCTGGTGCAGCCTTACACTGAACAGCCCGCCAGGTGGCGCATTGATCTCCAGACGGCTGCCGGGAAACGCGTCATTCAGCGCTTCCACCAGATCCTCCACATCGCCAATTTCGATAATGGTCTGCAACGCCGAGGCCAGGTTGCGCCCGTCGTGATGCAGTACCGGCGAGCGAGTGCCCAGTTGGGGGTGACGGCAAGGCGCATCACGGTCAATCCGGAAGTGATCGTAAAACCGCCAGCTGTTGATGAACGCGCGCAGGTCACCGATTTCCGGTGCCTGGCGTGGCCGGCCGACGATGTTGAAAAAGCTCTCGCCGCTGTCAGCATGCTGATCGAGCACTGCCCAGCGGTTGCCCTCGCGGGCCCGCACCAGGGCATTCTTGCGCTCGACCAGCAAGGAAGAGGGGCGATAGGCGCCAGCGCCCCAGATGGCCTCGCACTTTATTTCAGGGTCGAGCATGAACGCGCTCGGATACGGCAGGGGAATTGGCAGGCCGAGGGTGATGGCAAACCCGAGGTCCTCGGTGGCAAAGCCCAGGCGCAGGCGCCTGGCTTCGCTCGGATGCTGGCCTTGGATGGGCACTTCGCCGCGCCGCATTCGTGCGCTGGTTTCCGGGCCGGCCCACCAGGTCGAATCCAGCCCGCCCTCACGGGCGAGGGCTTCGACCACGCCGCCCTGTGCGGTTTCGGCCAGCAGGCGCAGCGCCTTGTATAGGTTGGATTTGCCGCTGCCGTTGGCACCGGTCACCAGGTTGAGTTGGCCCAGCGGCAGCACCAGGTGGTTGATCGAGCGGTAGTTGCCGATGGCGAGGGTAGTGAGCATGCAGTGCTTCCCAGCGTGGACCAGGCGACCGATTGTGGCCGAAGCGTGCCTGCCTTGTCAGCCACCCCTGCTGAGGCTGTTGCAAGTGAAGCAGGCGTGCGCACCGTCTATAGTGTGGGGCAACCTCTCGCGCAAAGGATGCTCACATGGCCAGATCAACAATCATGACAGCCATTGTCACCTCATTGGCGGTGGCCTTGGCCTCTGGCCCGGTGCTCGCCGACCCGGGTAATGGCAAAGGCCAGGGCCAAGGTCAGGGGCACGGCAAGGGTCAGGCGCCGCACGCCCAGGGCCAGGGTAATTCGGGCGGCCACAAGCAGAGTGCCGGCGGCAATGACTGGCACGGCGGCCCGTCCATCGACCGTGGCGATGTATTGGGCATCCTCGGAGGTCACCGCAACTACTGGAGCCCGGGCCCGGCATTGCCTCCAGGCATTCAGAAGAACCTGGCCCGCGGCAAGCCCCTACCACCTGGTATCGCCAAGAAACTGGATGGCCGTCTGCTGGGGCAGTTGCCTCACTATGACGGGTATGAGTGGATGCAGGCAGGCGCAGACCTGATACTGGTCGCCGTGGCGACCGGGATCATCTATGAGGTGTTGAACGGGGCGTTCGACTAAGGCCGCAGGTGCGAGCAGTCCGCCCGGTCCCTGCAGGCGCTGGCTTGCCTGCGATGGGCTGCGCAGCAGCCCAACCGCCTATCAACGCCGCCGTAACACTGCGGCCAGCCCAAGGGTCAGCACCACAGCGCACAGCATGGCCAGCCCGATGGTCACGCCAACGCCCCACGTTTCCAGCAGCCCCGCCAAGACCAGATAGAACGCAATCACCCCCACTGCGCCGATCGCATTCCCCCGCACCATCGCCGCCATCCCGGCTCGCCCGCCCTGCACATGGGCGAACACTACCAGCGGCCAGGCAATCACCGGAATCGGCGCCAGCATCCCGCTGGTCGCCGGGCCCAGCCAACTGGCCAGGCTGGTGGTGATCATCAGCAGGGAAGTGGCAGATACCATGCGCAACGGGATTTCCCAGTGCCGGTGCCGGGGGCGGGCCAAGGTATCAGGTTTGGGCTCGCGGCCGCTGGCGCGGATCAGCACGCCGATCAGCACCAACGCCACTGCAATCGACAGGTACAGGTTGCCCCAGTGGGTAAAGGCATAGGCGGCCAGGCCATAGAACAGCAATGCCAGCAGAACGGCCACGGCGATGCCGAGCGTGCGCGTGGCCAGCAGGTAGACGGTGTAGGTGGCCTGCACCGCCGCCAGGCCGCCCAGTGCGCCGGGCAATGCGCCCAGGGCGAAGGCCGTGCCCTGTTCCAGGCACAGGAAGGTCATCACCAGCGCCGAGGTGATCGGCAGGCCGGACAGCAATCCGCCTAGCAGGCCGCCCCAGCGCCGGGAGGCGAGGGAGATGGCCCACATCAGCAGGGGGGTGATGGTGAGTTTCAGGTAAAACAGGGTCATTGCGGGTGCATCCAGGCTTGATGAAGGTGCGCCCGCCTTCGACATTGGGTAGGGCGCGGAGGAATCAGCCGCGGCTGGCCTCCAAGGCCTGGGCCAGGTCGGCGATGATGTCGTCACTGTGTTCGATGCCGATCGACAGGCGCACCATGTCCCGTGGCACGCCGGCCTTCTCCAGTTCCTCGTCGTTGAGCTGACGGTGGGTCGTGGAAGCGGGGTGGCAGGCCAGTGACTTGGCGTCGCCGATGTTCACCAGGCGTACCACCAACTGCAACGCGTCGATGAAGCGCGCGCCAGCCGCCTGGCCACCCTTGATGCCGAACGACAGGATCGATGCCGGCTTGCCGCCGGTGTAGCGCTTGGCCAGTTCATGTTCGGGGTGATCGGGCAGCCCGGCGAACTTCACCCAGGCCACTTGCTCGTGGGCTTGCAGGTAATGGGCGACCTTTAGCGCGTTCTCGGTATGGCGCTCCATGCGCAGGGCCAGGGTTTCCAGGCCTTGCAGGATCAGGAAGGCGTTGAACGGCGACAGCGCGGCGCCGGTGTTGCGCAAGGGCACCACACGGCAGCGGCCGATGAAGGCGGCAGGCCCGAAGGCTTCGGTGTAGGTGACGCCGTGGTAGGACGGGTCGGGGGTGTTGAGCAGGGCGAAGCGTTCCTTGTTTTCGGCCCAGGGGAATTTGCCGGAGTCGATGACGATGCCGCCGATGCTGGTGCCGTGACCGCCGATGTACTTGGTCAGCGAGTGCACGACGATGTCGGCGCCGTGCTCGAACGGCCGGCACAGCACCGGGGTGGCCACGGTATTGTCGACGATCAGCGGCACCCCGTGGCGGTGGGCGGCCTCGGCCAGCGCAGCGATATCAACGATATTGCCGGCGGGATTGCCGATGGACTCGCAGAATACCGCTTTGGTACGCGCATCGATCAGCGCTTCGAGGGCGGCGATATCGTCATGGGCCGCGAAGCGGGTGTGGATACCCATGCGTGGCAGGGTGTGCGCCAGCAGGTTGTAGGTGCCGCCGTACAGCTTGGCCACCGAGACGATATTGTCGCCGGCTTCGGCGACGGTCTGGATGGCGTAGGTGATAGCCGCCATGCCCGAGGCTACGGCCAGCGCGCCAACCCCGCCTTCCAGGGCGGCCATGCGCTGCTCGAGCACGTCGTTGGTGGGGTTCATGATGCGTGAGTAGATGTTGCCGGCAACCTTCAGGTCAAACAGGTCGGCGCCGTGCTGGGTGTCGTCGAAGGCGAAGGAGGTGGTCTGGTAGATCGGTACGGCCACCGCCTTGGTGGTCGGGTCGGGGCTGAAGCCCGCATGGATGGCAAGCGTTTCCAGCTTCATGCAATCGTTCCTTGAGCGTGGGTGGAAGCGTTCGAGCATGCGGCGGCGAGCGCGCATGGGTCAAGGGTGTCGCTCTGGCGGATTACGGTTCGCGTGACAATTCGCTGATCGGCAGTTGATCCTGCTTCACGTCGGGTGCCTGAGGCGAGCGCACTCTGTTCGCCACCCCAAACGGTACATGCACCATCGGCAGGTTTCCCGCTGGCGATTGCAGGTGCGTGCGCTGGTCGTCGAAAAACACATGCGGCTTCAATATCGACAACACCCTGGGCTTATCCATGCCGCCTAGAAAAAAGCACTCATCCGGGGATACGCCCCAATCCTTCAAGGTCGTCACCACCCGCTCATGCGAAGGCGCGTTGCGCGCCGTGACGATGGCAATGCGCAGAATCCGCTGGTACGTCGGGTCCTCGGCCAGCTTGCGGTCCTCCAGCATGCGTATCCGCGAAAGCTTGCGGTAAAGGTCTGCCAGTGGCCCCGGCGAATGCGGGGTGCCCTTGTGCACGCGCTCGTGTTCCTGAAAGTCGTCCAGGTTGTCGTTGCGCTTGTAAACACTCTCTGCCTCGTCGTCGGCAATCACGCCATCGAAGTCGAAGGCCACCCGCAGCTCAGTGTCGATTTCATCATCGTAGATGCGCGTAGGCAGTACACGCCCGGCAGGGTAGTTGGCGTCGATGGCCTTTTGCACATCTTCCTCGTTGGCACTGAGAAACAGCGAGGCATTGAACGCCGGGATGTATTCGTAGGGCGAGCGGCCCGACATGAATGCCGCGCGGGTGATGTCCAGCTGATAGTGGCTGATGGAGCGGAACACCCGCAGGCCGGTTTCCGGCGAGTTGCGCGAGAGCAGCACCACTTCCACCGGCAACTGGTCGGGGAACGCCTTGTTGATGCTCAGGAAGCGGCGAATGAACGGGAGCGCCACACCCCTGGGGAACGGCTCGTCCAGGTTCTGTTCCTGGTGCTGGCGGTAAGCCTCGACACCTTGTGTCTGGTAGATGTCATCGGAAACGGAGAGGTCGAACAGCGCACTCGAGGCAACGCCGATGACCAGTTTTTCTTCAATGGGGTAAGGCATGCAGCGGCTCCTGCGAGTGGCATGAAGGCAAGTGTACGCGCACGTTCTGACGAAAGCCGTCAATTGCGCGACTGATCAGTGGATCCGGTAGTGTCATTTTGATAGCGTCTCGCCCCTTACCGCAGTATCCGGACAGTGATTGATGAACCAGCTACATGAACACGGCACCCTGACTCCGCTTGCCGAGGCGAATGGGAACACGATGCACGAAAGCCACCTTGAGGCAGACGCGTCGGCCCAGCAGGCCACCGAGCACGAAGCACTGCTGGCCAGTATCGAGGGGCTGAACAAAAAGCTCGTGGCAACTACCCTGGCCCGTGTGCAGAAGGAAGGGGCGATCCACAAGCGTCTTGAGCAGTGCCAGCAGCAACTGGCCGCCAGCAATCAGGCTCGGGAAGGGATGTCCATCACGGTGACCACGGCGCTGAAGAAGCTCGCGCTGGCAGCGAGCACCCAGGCAGACCGCGTGGACAGTGTGGAGGCGCGCTTGACCCGCCTGGCTGAGCGCCAATGTGAATGCACGTCGCAGTCAGCAGCCGGTTGGCCCGCGTATCTGGAGCGTCATGCCGTGTCGTTGGTTGCCTTGGCCGTGGCTGTGTTTACGCTGGGGCTGCATTTGCTCGGGTAGTGCAACTTCAAGGCTGCGCCGGGTTCAAGCGTTGAATTGCCAAGGCTTGCGGGTTGGCGACGTTCTTCGGCACCCCGTCGAAAAACGCCAGCACATTGTCGAAGGCGTCACCGAAGTACAGCTCGTAGCCGTTCTTCTCCACATACCCCAGGTGGGGCGTGCTGAGTACCCGTGGGTGGCGCAGCAGTGGATGGGCCGGGTCGAGTAACGGCTCCTCCTCATAAACATCCACCGCCGCGTAGCCCGGCCGCCCGGCATCCAATGCCTGCAGTAATGCGCCTGGTGCAATCAGTTCCGCGCGGCTGACGTTCACCAGCAAGGCGTCGGGCTTCATGTGGGACAGGTCGTCGAAGGTCACCCCATGGCGTGTCTGATCCGAAAGGCGCAGGTTCAGGCTGACAATATCCGCCTCGGCAAAAAACGCCTCGCGCGAGGCGGCAGCAGCGTGGCCATCGGCTTTGGCTGCGGCGCGGCTGTTGTCGCTGCCCCACACCAGCACGGGCATGTCGAAGGCCTGCGCATAACGCGCCAGGCGCTGGCCGATCTTGCCATAGCCCCAGATGCCCAGCGTCTGCCCGGCCAGCGCCTGGCCCAGGTTGACCTGCCATTGGCCTTGGCGGAAGGCATCAATGGCCGGCAGCAGTTGTCGGCGGGCATTGAGGATCAGCGCCCAGGCCAGTTCGGCAGGCGCTACCGGCGATCCGCGCCCCTCGGTCACGGCAATGCCGCGCGCGGTGCAGGCAGCCAGGTCGAGGTGGCTGGACACCTTGCCGGTCTGGCTGATCAGCTTGAGGTTGGGCAGGCGGTCGAGCAAGGCGGCGTCGATGCGTGTGCGTTCGCGGGTGAGTACCAGGGCGTCGGCATCGGCAAAACGTGCTGCAAGTTGTTCCAGCGTGGCAGGCGGGTGCTCATGAAGGACGCTGACAGCATGCCCGCTCAGCTTGCCGAAGCAATCGAGCGTACGGATTACATCTTGGTAGTCGTCGGGAATGACAATGCGCATGGTGGTCTGGCCCGGGCGGTACAGGGAAGCGTCGAAGATAACCTAACGGGGGGAATCGGTGTCAGATCAGGCTGCAGTCGCTGCACATCAGCACCGGCCTCTGCCGCCCAGTGATGCAACCGCCATGCGTTGGCGGCCCTGTCGCGACACGAGGCCGGCTCTACTGGCCACCAGATAGCTGCTCCACCAGAAAATCCACAAACACCCGCACCCGTGCCGGCATCGCCGGGCCGCCGACGAACACCGCATGAATCGGTTCCCGATCACCCGGGTTGTAAGCCTCCAGCAACGGCACCAGTTGCCCGTTGGCCAGGTCATCGGCCACGGTAAAGGTGCCGATACGCGCCACGCCGGCGCCCAGCCTGGCCAGCTGCGCCAGCGCCTCGCCGCTGCTGCATTCGATATTCCCTTTCACCTTCAGTGAGAACGTATGCCCGTCGCGGTGAAACGGCCAGTCAGGCATCGCGCGGCGGAAGTTGAAGCGCAGGCAGTTGTGCCTGGCAAGGTCTTCAGGTTCAAGCGGGGTACCGTAGCGTTGCAGGTATTCTGGCGAGGCCACCACTACCTGGCCGGTCTCGCCAATGGCGCGAGCGCTCAACGAGCTGTCCGGCAGGTGACCGAAGCGCAGCGCCACGTCGGCCTGGCCGCCGAGTATGTCGGCCACCTCGTCGCTGAGGGTCAGGTCAACCAGCACTTGCGGGTAGCGTGCGCTGAAGGCCGCCAGCAGCGGCACTACGGTCAACCGGGCATGGCCCAGCGCAGCGCTGACCCGCAAGCGCCCGCGTGGCACGCCTTGGTCAGTGATGGCTTCTTCCACTTCGAGCATGTCCGCCAGCACCCGCCGTGCGCCGCGCAGGTAGGCCTCTCCCTCGGGGGTGAGGGTGAGCGCCCGGGTCGTGCGCAGCAGCAGGCGGGTACCTAGGCGCTGTTCGGTGCGGGCGAGAATGCGGCTGACCGCCGAGGGCGTCAGGCCTAGCGCTCGGGCGGCAGCAGACAGGCTGCCCGCTTGCGCCACCTTGGCAAAAATCTCCATCTCGCCGGATCTGCCACTGAAGTCCATTTGTGCCTCTAAAGCAAAGGTGGTTCGCAAAAATGCAGTCTAGTGCGCGTTTTAAACGGATCGTAGCATTTGCGGCATAGATAAGGAGCTTGCCATGCGTATCAATCCACCGCTTGTCGCACTCGCCATCGGTGCCTTCGGCATCGGCGTTACAGAGTTCGCCCCCATGGGCATGTTGCCCAGTATCGCTACCGACCTTGGCGTTTCCATTCCTGCTGCCGGGCTGCTGGTCAGTGCCTATGCCCTCGGCGTGCTGATCGGCGCGCCGCTGATGACCCTGGCCACGGTGAAGATCCCGCGCCGTTACTTGTTGATCGGGCTGATGGCCATTTTCACCTTGGGCAACCTGATGTCGGCCCTGGCCAGCGACTACGCCAGCCTGCTGGTGGCCCGCGTGGTCACTTCACTCAACCACGGCGCCTTCTTTGGCATCGGCTCGATCGTCGCGGCCAGTGTGGTGCCGCCCGAGAAGCGCGCCGGGGCCGTGGCTGCAATGTTCATGGGTTTGACCCTGGCCACCATCGGCGGCGTGCCGTTGGCGACCTGGTTGGGTGAAATGCTGGGTTGGCGCATGGCGTTCTGGGGTATTGCCGGGCTTGGCCTGGTGGCGATGACCACACTCTGGTACGCACTGCCCAATGTTGCGTCGCCCAAGGGCGAGGGGGCCATGGCCGAGATCCGTGTGCTGGGCCGCAGGCCGGTACTGGCGGCCTTGTTGCTGACCGTGGTGGGTTCCAGCGCAATGTTCACCGTGTTCACCTACATTGCGCCGATCCTGCAGCATGAAGCGGCGGCGTCCACCCCCTTCGTGACGGCGATGCTGGTGCTGTTCGGTGTCGGCCTGACCTTGGGCAACGTATGGGGCGGCAAGGCGGCGGACCGCTCGATCGATCGCACCCTGATCCTGTCACTGGCTGGGCTGATTGCCGTGCTGCTGGTGTTTCCGCTGGTACTGGACTGGCCGCTGCCGACCGCCTTGGCGATCCTGGTCTGGGGTGCGGCCAGCTTTGCCCTGGTGCCGCCGCTGCAAATGCGGGTCATGGAAGCGGCCAAGGATGCGCCCAACCTGGCCTCGGCGGTGAACATTGGCGCGTTCAACCTGGGCAATGCGATCGGTGCGGCGCTGGGTGGCGCGGTGATCAACGCGGGGCTGGGCTACCCGGCGATTTCCCTGGCGGGGGCTGCGATGGCGACGCTGGGGCTGGTACTGGTGCTGCTGTTTGCCTGGCGTGGGCGAGGGGGGCTAGCCGGGCGGCAGGTTGCGGTGTAACAGGTCGGAACCTTGGGGCGCTTTGCGCCCCTCGATACACTTCCTTGCGGGTACTACGGGGTACCGTTTCGGCCATGCAAGTGATAGGCAGGGCGCTCGCTCAGGCGCTCGTAGTAATCGCGCACCGCGGGCAGGTGTGGGTGCTCGAACGGCGTTTCAAACCAGCGGTTGACCGACAGGCCGATCGGGATGTCGGCCAGGGTGAACTGGCTGCCGGCCACATAGGCACCGGTGCTGGCCAACTGGCGGTCGAGGATGCGCATGTAGCGTGACCACTCGGCACAACCGGCAGCCAGTGCTTGCGGGTCCTGGTGAGCGGGCGAATGCCTGACCAGCGACATGAACGCGTAGCTCCATGAGCGGTTCAGGTCCGAGGCCTGCCAGTCGATCCACTGGTCGATCCGCGCCCGCGCCTGGGCCTCGCCGGGATAGAACGCGGTGGCGCCGTAGCGGCTGGCCAGGTAACGGATGATGCTATTGGATTCCCACAGGGTGAAGTCGCCGTCCTGGATCACCGGAATCATGGCGTTGGGGTTCAGCGCGAGGAACTCGGTGCTGTCAGTGGCCTTGAAGCCAGAACCCCAGTCTTCGCGCTCGAACGCGATCTCGAATTCGGCGCAGGCCCACAGGACTTTTCGCACATTGATGGAAGAGGCTCTTCCCAGTATCCGCAGCATGGTGTTCGTCCTTGTGTGGGGGAGGTTGATCGTCCGCCACTGCGGGGGGCGGGTCAAGGGGGCTGAGCGGTGGCTTGGCGCTCCCTGTACAGGGTTCTTGTAGTCCATTTCCTAAAGTCACCCTTTCCACCCCTTTGTCATTGTAATGGGGTAGGCGGCGGCCTAGCCTCGGCAAGCGCCTAACCTTGAGGAATGGACATGGACAGCGAAACGCCGAAAAACAGCAGCAAGCCCTATGTCGTGCAAGCCGCGAGCCGCTTTGGCAACAGCGATGCCGAACTGGTGCAAATGAAACCGCAACTGCCAATACGCACCGCACTGATGGAAGCTTCGGGCATCATGGGCTGCATCACCGAAATTACCCGCAAGGCCATCGACAGGCCTGAAGACCGCCAGGTGATGATGAAGGCCACGCACTACCTGGCCGGGATGGCCAAGTCACTGATCGACGGCCAGCTGCTGCAGATGCGTCAGGCGCGCGAAGGCGGGGGCGAAGCCTAGCCAGGCTTGCCTGGGGGGCGCGAACTTGGCACCCTTGGGCGGTTTTAATCGTCTGTAACACGACTGAAGGAAGCATGCATTGAGCTGGGACAAGGTGGGGAAGCTACTCGTCGCCGTGCTGATCGGCCTGATGGTCCTGTTGGCCGCCTACGCGTTGCTCAGGGGCAATCCGCGCCTTGAGGCGTCACTGACCTATGCCTACCTCACTTACCCCAGCCAGTTCAGCGAGCGGATCAGCAAGGCCAGCGAGCAGCTCAAGTACGAGCAGTTGCAGGGGCGAATCAACGGTATCGTTCAAGGCCAGCTGGCCCATGATCAGGTCGAGCGGCTCATCGAAATGGCACAGGCCCCTTATGCCCAGCTGTTCGCCAAGCCTTTCGAGGCCGGGCTTGTGGACCACCGTACCGGCCTGCTGATCGAACTGCACAACAGTGGTGATGCGCAGGTCCGGCAGGTGAAAGTCCGCCTGCCAGCCAAGGGCCTGGTGCAGGTGCGCGATGCTGCCGGCAACGACACGCTGCTGGAAACCGCCATCGCCCAGGTTGATATCCCGGTCATCGAGCCAGGTGGCACCTGCAAGGTGTGGGTGTATTTCGATGCCGACTACTCGCAGATCCGCCATGGCGGGGTCAGTATCAGCCACGCCGACGGTGAGGCCCATGTGCAGGTGTACCGCGAGGTCATCGGTTTTCCGGCCATGGTAGCCCGTTACAGCCGTGAGCTGATGATACTGCTTGGCATACTGGCGGCCAGTGTACTGGCCTTGGCCTATGCCTGCCTGGCACGTCGTGCGCCGCGGTAAAACAGCCTGCAGAAAGGTGCGTGCATTCGTTCTGCAATCAAGGGTCATTAGCGCAAAACTCAACACGCCCCCGCAGACGACGCTCTATAGTGCTCGGCATGACGAAACCCCTGCCGAGCCTGCCTGATGATCCCTTCTCTGGACGCCATTTTTTCTCGCCTGCGCCTTCGCCAGTTGCGCTTGCTGATCGAGCTGGACCGCTGTGGCTCGCTGCATAAGGCAGCTGAAGCCATGGCCATTTCCCAGCCCGGTGCCACCAAGGCCCTGCGCGAGGTCGAGGAGGTGCTGGGCGTACCGTTGTTCCAGCGAATGCCCAGCGGCCTGGTTGCCAACGACGTGGGCCGCTGCGTGGTGCGCTACGCGCGGCTGATCCACAGCGACCTGGGGCATCTGCGCGAAGAGGTGTTGGGCATCGTCCAAGGCCAGGGCGGGCGGCTGGCGGTGGGCAGTATCATGGGGGCTATGCCCACACTGGTCAGCGCCCTCGGGCGCTTGCGCCGCAAACAGCCGCAGCTGGCAGTGGAAATCGCCGAGAATACCAGCGCCAACCTGCTCGCCCAGCTGGACGAAGGGCGCCTGGACCTGGCCATCTGCCGGCCAGGGCTGGGCCGTAACGCGGCGGAATATGGCTTTGTCGAACTGGCCCAGGAGCCGTTGGCGGTGGTCGCGCATCCGCAGCATCCGCTGGCCGGGGCGGCGGCACTCAAGATCAGCGACCTTAGCCATTATCGCTGGGTGGTTTATCCGGCCAACATGCCCATGCGCCAAGCGCTGGAACGCGAGTTGAGCGAGGCGGGGGTGGAGGTGTCACGGTATCCACTGGAGACCTTTTCCACCTTCGCCACCTTCATGCTGCTTGAAGATGACCCGACGTTGGTGGCAGTCATTCCCCGTGCGGTGGCGGCCTTTGCCGAGCAGCGCGGGTTGCTGGTGTCGCTTGCGGTGCCGCTACGGGCGCTGAGCGAGCCGTTCGGCATCGTGCACCGGGTCGCGGCGCCGTTATCGCCTGCGGCACGATTGCTGGTGGAGGAACTGACGGCGGGTGAAGTGTGACGGTCCCCATTGATTTCCAGTCCGTTGTCGAAGCGCTGGCAGGGATAAGCGGCGGTTATCGGTGGATCAGTTCTTTTCATTATCGGTGGCCCTGTCCCGTCCTCTAAATTGCCCCGGCAGCGCCTGTCAGTCACCCTGTCACCCTGATTGCATCAAGGAGCAAACCAATGGATCTAGGCATCACCGGCCGCTGGGCCATCGTCTGCGCGGCCAGCCAAGGCCTTGGCAAAGGCTGCGCCGAAGCGCTGGGCAAAGAAGGCGTCAACCTGGTCATCAATGCCCGTACCCAAGCCACCCTGGAGCAGACCGCCAGCGAGTTGCGCAGGGCCTGCCCGGGCATCGAGGTCCATACCGTGGCAGGCGATGTTGCCGATCCCAAGGTGCGCCAGGCGCTGTTGGCGGCCTGCCCGCAGGTCGACATTCTGGTCAACAACGCCGGTGGCCCGCCACCGGGGGACTTCCGTGATTGGGGGCGTGATGACTGGCTGAAGGCGCTGGACGCCAACATGCTCACGCCCATCGAGCTGATCAAGGCGGTGGTAGATGGCATGGCCGAGCGTGGTTTTGGCCGGGTGGTGAACATCACCTCCGGCGCGGTGAAGGCACCGATCGACATGCTGGGTTTATCCAACGGTGCCCGCAGTGGCCTGACCGGATTCATTGCCGGCCTGGCCCGGCAGCAGCGTCTGGCGGGCTGCAATGTGACACTCAACAACCTGTTGCCTGGGGCGTTCGACACGGCGCGCCTGCAAAAGACCTTGAAGGCTGCGGGTGGTGATGTGGAAGTCACTGCCCAGGCGCGGCGCAAAGCCATTCCGGCGTCGCGTTTTGGCGATGCCGCGGAGTTTGGCGCGTATTGCGCATTTCTGTGCAGCGCGCATGCCGGGTACATCACCGGGCAGAACCTGCTGATCGATGGCGGGGCGTATCCGGGAACCTACTGACGCCGTTGGCGCTATTGCTTGCAGCCGCCTTCGCCCTCATGCAGCGCCAGGCTCTGGCGCAATTGTTCAATCATGGCCGCACGCAGCGCCTGCGGCGCCTGGATGCGGATCGACCCCGCCTGGGACAGCAGCCAGCCCATCAGCGCGCGGTTGTCGTCGACGGTGGCCACCAGCGCTGCGCCGCCGCCAGCCTGCGGCGTCAGTTGCATATCGACGGACAGGGGGGATTGCTCCAGGCGGCGGGCCAGCGCGTCATCGACCCAGGCATACAGTACGACGTGTGTCGGTCGGGCAAGTGCGTCGGGTTGCAGCTGCTGCGCTTCGCCCAGGCTCAAGCCCGGTTGCCAGTACCAGCCATAAGGCATGCCTTTACTGTTGCACTGTAGGGGGAACAGTGCGGCGAGCTCGACCAGGTCGCGCTCGACCGTGCGTTTGCTGGTGGTATGGCCCACGGTTGTCAGGGCAGCCTGCAACTGGGTGGAGCTCATTCCCGGGTGGCGGCCGGGCAGCAACTTGAGCAGTTGCCACTGGCGGGCGATGGTGTGGCGGGTCGGGTGGCTGGGCAAAGGCTCGTCCTTGAAGGCAGGCACCGAGCCTGCCTGGGTAGTGGCGTTTAGCTATTGCCTAGCATACCCCGTCACAAGATGGGATCCAAGTTGTGGCGTAAGGCCTCGGTCAAGTGGTCCGCCGCCAAGTCAACGACGAGCGTGTCGTTGTGGTAGTGGTAATCAGTTGGCAAGCGCGAATGCTGAGCGGTCTATCGAGCGGCTCAGCGCGTCAGGTGATGACCCGCTGCAACGCCTCGATAAACATCTCCTCCGCCCGGCTGAATCGCTGCTCTCTGTTCCACAGCAGGTGAATGTCCACATCGGCAATCCCTTCGTGCGGCGACAGCTTCCAAAGCAAGCCCGCGTCAACATCCGGTGCCACCACATGTTCGGGCAGGCAGCCGATGCCAAACCCGGCAATCACCAGTCGGCGCACTTCTTCAAGGCTTGGCGATGACGCCACTATGCGTCCGGCAAACCCTTGTTGGTCGCGGAAAATGGTCAGCGGCGACAACATGCCGCCAATTTGGTCGCTGGTGAAACTGACAAAGTTCTCCCGCTGTAAATCGCCTTCGGCCTGGCCGAACAAGGCATGGTGCTTGCCACAGAAGAATGCATATCGTTGGCGCAGAAACAGCCGCTGCTCCAGCCGTGGCTGTGCACGCCGGTTGAGGCTGAGGCCCGCTGTAGCGGTTTTCTCCTGTAGGGCGGCGACGATATCGGAGCTGCGCATCACGTCGATTTCCAGCTCGACCCTTGGGTGCTGGCGATGGAAGTTGGCCAGGAAGTCATCGAAACGTTCGCTGACGATGCGACTGATCATCAGCAGGCGCACTTTGCCCACCAGCTCGTCCGCCGGTTGCTCCAGCAAGCCGCCGATCTGCGACATCTGCCCGTACACCTCGCCAGCCAGCTGGAACAGCTGCTCGCCCATTTCTGTCAATACGAAGCGCGGTCCGCGACGGGCAATGAGCTGGCGGCCAAGCTGCTCTTCAAGGCGTTTGAGCGCCTGACTCACTGCCGGCTGGGTGAGGTGCAGGCGGGCGGCGGCACGGCTGATGGACAGCTCCTGGCCGATGACCCGGAAGGTGCGCAGCAGGTTCCAGTCGAGGCGGTCGTTGAGCAAACGGTCAGGCATGGCAGGGCTCGATGATAAGCATGGCTAATAGTGCGCATAATAAATAGAAAATTGACTAATCATAGCCTCCGGCCGATAAATCGCAGTCATCGAAACCTGTTGCATCGACGTTGCCCCTCTTCGCGGGTGAATCCCCGCCTGCAGTGATCGCGCAGACGCTGTGGAAGCGGGTTGTCCCGCTGAAAAGGCACCATCGAGTCAACAGACCAAGCGCCAGCAGAGCGCCCCGTGACCCTTGCAACTCCTGCCAGAACAACAAGCAAAGGAGCCCCCATGAAGCCGACCGCTTCCGCTCAACCGCGTCGTGCCGCCGCCGCCGCATTCATCGGCACCATGATCGAGTGGTACGATTTCTACATCTACGCCACCGCCGCCGCGCTCGTCTTCGGTGCCTTGTTCTTCCCCTCCGACGACAGCCTGTTCAGCACCATGGCCGCGTTCGGTACCTTCGCCGTGGGCTTCTTCGCCCGGCCGCTTGGCGGCATCATCTTCGGTCACGTGGGCGACCGTATCGGTCGCAAGAAGTCGTTGGTCATCACCCTGCTGATGATGGGCATCGTCACTGTCTGCATCGGCCTGCTGCCGACTTACGCACAAATCGGCGCGGCCGCGCCGGTGCTGTTGATCCTGCTGCGCATCGTCCAGGGGATTGCCGTGGGCGGCGAGTGGGGCGGGGCGGTACTGATGGCCGGCGAGCATGCGCCCAAGGGCCGCCGCAACTTCTTCGCGTCGTTCGCCCAGTTGGGTAGCCCGGCGGGCCTTATCCTGTCGCTGCTGGCGTTTGGTGCGGTCACCCGTCTGCCTGAAGAGGCGCTGATGAGCTGGGGCTGGCGCGTGCCGTTCCTGGCCAGCGCACTGCTGCTACTGGTGGGGCTGGCTATTCGCCTGGGCGTGAATGAGTCGCCCGAGTTCATGGCCAGCCGCGAGCAGGCAGAAAAGGCCAGGTGCAAGGAGCAGGCTCCGGCCCTCGAGGTGCTGCGCACCGCCTGGCGCCCGCTGTTGCTGTGTATCGGCGCCAATACCCTGGGCATTGCCGGGGTCTACTTCACCAATACCTTCATGATCAGTTACACCACCCAGCAATTGCACCTGGAGCGCTCGTTGATTCTGGAATGCCTGTTCTTCGTGGCGATCATCCAGTTCTGTGTGCAGCCCCTGGCGGCCTGGCTGTCGGAGAAGATCGGTGCAACTCGCTTCCTGGCCCTGGTCGCCTTGCTGGCGATGGCCTCGCCCTACCCGATGTTTGTGCTGGTGAGCTCGGGCCACGGGCCCCTGATTGTGCTAGGCATCGCCTTGGCCGCTGCCTGCATGGCCTCTTTCTACGCGGTGATCGCCGGCTACGTCAGTGGCATGTTCGAAACCCGCGTGCGCTACACCGCCATTTCCCTGGCTTACCAGATCTGCGGCGCCCTTGCCGGCGGCCTGACCCCGCTGATCGGCACCTGGTTGGCCCACACCTTTAGTGGCCAGTGGTGGCCGATGGCAGTGTTCTACACCTTCATCGCCACCCTTTCGCTGGTCTGCGTGCTTGCCCTGGCGCGCCAGTACGCCCGTAGCCAGCACCTGGAACTGGCCTGATCCGATTGACTCTGGAGTACCCGCACATGTTGAAAAGCAATGGCGAACGCCTGTGGGCGAGCCTGATAGCCATGGCCGAAATCGGCGCCACCGCCCGCGGCGGTAGCTGCCGCCTGGCGCTCAGCGACGAGGACAAGGCGGGCCGTGAACTGTTCAGCCACTGGTGCCGCGAAGCCGGCCTGACGCTGACGGTGGATGCCATAGGCAACCTGTTCGCCCGTCGTCCAGGTAGTGACCCGAATGCCGCACCGGTAATGATGGGCAGCCATCTCGACACTCAGCCCGAAGGCGGTCGTTTCGACGGTGTCTATGGCGTGCTGGCCGGGCTTGAAGTGGTGCGCCGCCTCAACGAGCTGAACATCCACACTCGCAAGCCGCTGGAAATTGCCGTGTGGACGAACGAGGAGGGCGCGCGCTTCACGCCGGCCATGTTTGGCTCGGCAGTGTTCACCGGCAGCCTCGCGCTGGCCGAAGCGCTGGCTATCCGCGATGCCGATGGCCTCAGCGTCGCCGACGAACTGCAGCGAACGGGCTTCGCCGGCCAGCGCCCTTTAGGTGGCCCGGTGGATGCCTATTTCGAAGCGCATATTGAGCAAGGTCCGATCCTTGAAGACAACGCCAAGGCCATTGGTGTCGTCAGCGGCGGGCAAGCGATTCGCTGGCTGGACGTCACGGTCGAAGGCATGGCGGCTCACGCGGGTACGACACCGATGCCCCTGCGCAAGGATGCCCTGTATGGCGCGGCGCGGATGATCCAGGCGGTCGAGCAGTTGGCAGCGGACTTCGCACCCGAAGGGCTGACCACTGTGGGCGAGTTGTCGATTGCCAAGTCCTCGCGCAACACCATTCCTGGCCTGCTGCGCTTTACGGTCGACTTGCGCCACCACTGCGATGAAGCCATCGAAGCCATGGAGCGCGACCTGAGCCTGAAGCTGCAAACCATTGCCAGCCAGCGCGGCCTGCAGGTACGCATCGAACGCCACTGGGTCAGCCCGGCCACGCCGTTCGACCCTGCATGTGTGGCTGCCGTGCAGCAGGCGGTGGACGAACTGGGCTACGCCCAGCAATCAATCGTCAGCGGTGCCGGTCACGATGCCATCCTGCTGGCCCGATACTGCCCGACGGCCATGGTGTTCATCCCCTGCGTCGGCGGCCTGAGCCACAACGAAGCCGAAGACGTATTACCCGACGATGCCCGACAGGGTGCCGATGTGCTGCTGAACGCCGTGTTGGCCCGTGCGGGCCGTGTCGAACAAGGAGAAGGCTGATGCGTTGCTACTTCCACCCCGAACAACTGCTGCACCACCCACGCAGTTACTACTCGCGCGGCGCCATGCGCACCCCGCAGGAAGTCCCCGAGCGCGCCCAGCGCCTGCTGAAGGCGGCCAAAGACCTGGGTTTCGACATCCGCCAGCCCGACGATGCCGGCCTTGAACCGCTAAAGGCCGTGCATGGTGAGGCCTACCTGGCCTTTCTCGAAGAGGCCCATGCACGTTGGAAAGAAGTGCCCGAAGACTGGGGTGACGAGGTCATGTCCAACATTTTCGTGCGTGAGCCCAACGCTCTTCGCGGCATCCTCGCCCAGGCCGGCCGCTACCTGGCAGACGGTAGCTGCCCGGTGGGCGAACACACCTGGCACTCGGCCTATTGGTCGGCGCAAAGCGCGGTTGCAGCGGCCAAGGCCATCCTCGACGGGGAGCCCGCCGCCTATGCCTTGTGCCGACCACCGGGGCACCATGCGCGGTTCGATGCCGCTGGCGGCTTCTGCTACATCAACAACGCCGCCGTGGCCGCCCAGGCCCTGCGCAGCCGCTACAACCGTGTAGCGATCCTCGATACCGACATGCATCATGGACAAGGAATTCAGGAGATCTTCTACGATCGCCGTGATGTGCTGTATGTGTCGACCCATGGCGACCCGACCAACTTCTACCCGGGCGTGGCCGGGTTCGCGGACGAGCGTGGCAGGGGGGAGGGGGAGGGTTACAACCTCAACCTGCCGATGGCGCATGGGGCGAGCGAGGCGGACTTCATGGGGCAGCTGGAGGTTGCGCTGGCTGCAGTGACGGACTTTCGTGCCGAGGTACTGGTGCTGTCGCTGGGGTTCGATATCTACGAACTGGACCCGCAGAGCAAGGTGGCTGTGACCACTGAAGGGTTCGCTGCGTTGGGTGAGCGAATTCGGGCGTTGCGCTTGCCTTGCCTGATTGTCCAGGAGGGGGGCTATCACCTGGAGAGCCTGGAGGTGAATGCGCAGGCGTTCTTTGCTGAACAGGCGGACTGGCGATAAGTGCCAGAGGCCGGCATCGGTGGTTTGGCTGCCGGCCTTTTCGCGTGTGAACCCATTCCCATGGGCGCTTTGCAGCTTTCGAGTTTTTGCCCGCCATCGATAGGGGTCGACACCCCCTACATCCCACCCCGTCGCACGTGCTTCACCAACACCTTCTCCAACAACTCCCACATCGCCGGGTCCGTACTGAACGCCACGTTGAACCGCATCCACCCGGTCGCCTTGGCGTCGACCATGAACAACTGCCCAGGGCCTAGCATGATGCCTTTCTCCAGCGCATCGTCCAGCAACGCGGCACTGTCGGGAATCGCCGGGTGGCGGGTCCAGATGTACATGCCTTCATCCGATTCGGTGAACAGTTCGAAGCCCAATCGATGCAGATGCCGGCCAACTTCCTGATGCGCCTCGGCCAGGCGCTGGCGCAGGCGCTTGAGGTGCTTGCGCCAGCGCCCGTCGATGATCGCCGCATACACCACGCGCTCCATCACCTGTGAGGTGGTCAGGCCTGAGCGCATCTTCAGGTGCAGCAGTTTTTGCATCAGCTCGGGGTTGGCCAGCATGTAGCCGACCCGCACGTTGGGCGAAATGCTCTTGGAATAGCTGCCCACGTACACCACCTGCTGCAGATGGTCGAGGCTGGCCAGGCATGGCTGCGGCTCGGCGACCATGTCGGCGTACAGGTTGTTCTCCACCAGGCGGAAGCCATGCTGGCTGGCAAGCTGCAGCAGGCGGTGCAACTGCGGCAGCGGGGTGCGCGAGCACGTCGGGCTGTGCAGGTGCGGCTGGGTGAAGAACGCCGTCGGGCGGTGCTGGGTGAGCAGTTGCTCCAGCTGGTTCAGGTCGTAGCCGGCCGGTGTACGTGGCACGCCTACCAGGGTTGCGCCTTGGGTGCGCAGGATGCTCATGAGGTTCGGGTAGCCGGGGTCGTCCACCAGCACCACATCGCCTGGGCGCACCAGTGTGCGTGCGGCCAGGTCCAGCGCCTGGCTGGCGCCGTGGGTGAGCATCAGCTGTGCCGGGTTGGCGACGATCGACAGCTCTTGTTGCAGGTTCTGGGCGGTCAGCGCACGCAGCTCCATCAAGCCCATGGGGTCGCCGTACCCCGACAACTCCAGCGGGCTGCCGGCCACCTGGCGCAGGCCGCGGCGCAGGCCGTCTTCGTACATCCAGTCGTTGGGCAGCCAGCCGCACCCCGGTTTGTACGGCAACTGGCGGATTTCGAAAATCTGCTGCAGGTACCACTCGGAGTTGAACGTTGGTCGACTGGTGTCGGCCTCGGTGTTGTGCTGCTCCAGCAGTTCGCCCGCCGCACGGTTGACGAAGAACCCCGCATTGCCACGGCTCACCAGCAGCCCTTGGGCGACCAGGCGGTCGTAGGCCTCGACCACGGTGAAGGTACTCACCGAATAGCTTGCGGCAAAGGCGCGAATCGACGGGACCTTGGCGCCTGGCTTGAGGGTTTGGTTGTCGATCAGCTCGCGCAGCCCATCGATGATCTGGTTGACCAGCGGGGTTGAGGAGTCTGGATGTAATTCGAACATTCGGGGCCTTCAGGGTGCGTATCGCCTGGCGTCTGCAGGGTGTACTGCATGGGCGACCTATACAGTGCAGTGCGAGATTCATGCCACTGTGCATGGCTCTCTGCGTCGGACATTTTTACATTAGGTGTCGGATATCGCCACATAAAGCATGTTCAGTTCGCCTCAGGCAGTCGCCCTGGGGCGCGTCAGCAGGCCGCCATGGAAGGCCTGCGTGTGTAATTCACACCATCCTGCCCGCATTAGCACTGATGTACAGGTGAAATCGCCAGCCATCGGGGTTTCACAGTTTTCCTTGGATAAAAAGAAGCACGGGGTACACAACTGATGGACGCAACATCCACAACCACCACCGCGAAAAGCGGGCACGAGAGCAAGCTCAGTGCCTCGCTGAAGTCGCGCCACCTGACGATGATGTCGATCGCCGGGGTTATCGGCGGCGCCTTGTTCGTCGGTTCCGGCAGCGTGATCCACAGCGCCGGCCCAGCCGCTGTCCTGGCCTACCTGGCAGGCGGCATCCTGGTGGTGCTGATCATGCGCATGCTGGGTGAAATGGCGACTTCCTCGCCTGACACCGGCTCGTTCTCAACCTACGCCGACCGCGCCATTGGCCGTTGGGCCGGTTTCACCATTGGCTGGCTGTACTGGTGGTACTGGGTCATCCTCATGGCCTGGGAAGCCTATGTGGCGGGCAAGATCCTGCATGGCTTCTTCCCCGACGTCAGCGTCAACGTGTTCGTGCTGGCCACGACCCTGTTGCTGATCACCGTCAACTTCTTCAACGTCAAGCACTACGGTGAGTTCGAGTTCTGGTTCGCCTTGATCAAGGTGATTGCGATCGTCTGCTTCCTGATCGTGTGTACGGCTGCCGTGATGAACATCTGGCAGTTCGGTGAAGTGCGTGGCATCAGCCACCTCACCGCCGAAGGCTTCATGCCCAATGGCATCACCACTGTGATCGGTGCCTTGCTCGGGGTGATGTTCGCCTTCCTCGGCGCCGAAATCGTTACCATCGCGGCCTCCGAAGCCAAGGACCCGGCTGCGCAGATCGTCAAGGCGACCAACTCGGTGGTCTGGCGTGTGTGCCTGTTCTACGTCGGCTCGATCTTCCTGATCGTCTGCCTGGTACCGTGGAACGACCCGCACCTGGGTGTTTCTGGCTATGGCGCTTATCGCCGTACCCTGGAGCTGCTGGGCGTGCCGTATGCCGAGCTGTTGATGAACTTCGTGGTGCTGACTTCCGTGAGCAGCTGCCTGATCTCTGGCCACTACACCGCTTCGCGCATGCTGTTCTCCCTGGCCCAGCGTGGCGACGCGCCTTCGTTCTTCAAGATCACCCGCGCCGGTACCGGTGTACCGGTGTACGCGATCATGGGTTCGTGCGCCGTGGCCGTGGTATGTGCATTGATCAACTTCAGCGAGACCCTGCGCCCGAAAGACGTGCTGGACACCCTGATGAACACCACCGGCATGATCGCCCTGCTGGTGTACCTGGTCATCGCCTTCTCGCAGCTGCGCATGCGCCGCAAGCTGATTGCCGAGGGCAAGGAAGTACGCCTGAAGATGTGGCTGTTCCCGTGGCTGACCTACCTGGTGATCGCGTTCATCGTGGCTGCCCTGGTCACCATGGCCTTCATGCCTGACTACCAGATTCTGGTCATTTCCACCGGTATCGCTGCGGCGGTCGTGGTGGCGATGGGTGTGGTGCACCAGATCCGCTCTGGTAGCAAGCAGCACTAAGCGTCACTCGCGTCTGGAAACGGCCGGCTCCCTTGGGGACCCGGCCGTTTCGCGTTGTTGGGCCTGGGCTTTTTCTGCGGGCATGTGGAAACGCTGGTTCATCCACGGTGAACCGAGCAGGGCGGCCGCAGCGATCAGGGCCAGGATGGCGAGGGCGATGTAGGTCTTCACGGGCGTGCGCATGCAAGGACTGACTTCAAGCATAGGTGATCAGTTCCGGGGTATTCCGTTCGCAACCGTCCCGCCGGGCGACAGATGGCATATGCTAGGCACATAGTCCGCCCAAAGGAGCCGCACATGGCCTGGTCCGCCAACCAGTATTCCCTGTTCGAAGACGAACGCACACGCGCCGTACGCGACCTGATTGCCGCCATCCCGCCACGGCCGGTGCGCCACGCCACCGACCTGGGGTGCGGCCCCGGCAACTCGACCGAAGTGCTGCTGCAACGTTACCCCGATGCCCAGGTGACGGCATTGGACAGCGACCCGGACATGATCGACAAGGCCCGTGAGCGCAAGCGGCTGTGCATCCCGCGTGTGCGCACGGTCATTGCCGACATTGCCGGCTGGACTGCCCCCGAGCCGCAGGACCTGATCCTGGCCAATGCCTCGCTGCAATGGGTACCTGACCACGCCTTGCTGTATCCGCACCTGGTGCGCCAGCTCAGCGAAGGCGCCAGCCTGGCCGTGCAGACCCCGGACAATCTTGACGAACCGGCCCACCGGCAGTTGCGCGAGATCGCAAGCCAAGGCCCCTGGGCGGCGAAGTTCGCCGACTTGCAGCTGCCGCCACGGCACAACGCGGCGTTCTACTACGACTTGCTCAGCCCGCTGTGCGCGCGGGTGGACGTGTGGCGCACCACCTATCATCACCCGTTGGTGGGGGGCGCCGAAGCGGTAGTGGAATGGTTCAAGGGCTCGGCGTTGCGGCCTTATCTGGCCAGGCTTGATGAGCAGGAGCAGGCCGACTTCCTGCAGATGTACCTGCAGGCCATGCAGCGCGATTATCCGCCAGCCTCTGATGGCAAGGTCCTGTTGCCCTTCCCGCGGTTGTTCGTGATCGCTACCCGCTAGGGCGGCGCCAGCGCCAGGCCACGTAGCTGTAGATGCCGAGGTTCAGCGCCAGCACGAAAGTGCCCAGCAGCAGCTGGATCTGCGGGGTCAGGCCGGTGGGGTAGATCAGTGGCCAGACGTAGTGCTCGACGAAGCTGCCCTGGTAACCTGCGTCACCGGCGGCATTGCGCATGCGGTTTTCCCAGATGGTGAGCGGGCAGCCCAGGTGCAGGCACTCCACCGCCAGGCCCCAGGCCAGGACCGGCAGGTGCAGCAACAGGGCAGGGCGCCAGCGCAGCACCAGCAGCCCGCCGAACAGCACCAGCAGGATGAAGGCCAGGTGCAGCAGCACCAGGGTGTCGGCGGCAAGGCGGTAGAGCATGGGTTGGGTGCCCGGGGATTGGAGTTATCCCAGCATAGTCGGGTTGCCTGATCTGGCCCCTTCGCAGGGTCGCCCGCTCCCACGGCATCACCACAGATTCCGGATGCCGCGCAGGACCTGTGGGAGCGGGCGAGCCCGCGAAAAGGCCAGCACAGGCCTAGACTCCTTCCTCGACCATCTGCAGGAAAGTCGCCACCACCCGGCGCGTACGCTGCTCGCTCAGGCACACCAGGGTCTCGGTCAAATGCCGCTGGCAATCGACGATCGGCAATGCACACACCCGCGCATCGGCACCGAACTCCGCCGCCGACACCACGCCCACGCCAATCCCTACCACCACCGCTTCACGCGCCGCCTCCCGGCCTTCCACCTGGATCGCTGCGCGTATCCGCAGGCCGGCACGTTGCATCTCTTCCTCCAGCGTCTGCCGCGTCACCGAGCCGGGCTCGCGCAGCACCAGTGGCGTGTCGTCCAGGTCGGCCAGGCTGATCGAGCCACGGCTGGCCCATGGGTGGTGGTGGGAAACGAACGCCACCATCGGGTCACGACGCAGCGGCAGGCAATGCAGGCGCTCATCGTCGACATCGCGCCCCAGCAGGGCCAGGTCGGCCTGATAGCTGAACAGCCGCGCCAGCGATTCGTCGGTATTGCCGGTTTCGATCTTCACCTGGATGCCTGGATAGCGCTGGCAGAAGCGGGCGATCTGCGGCAGCACGTGCACCGGCGCATCCACTGCCAGCACTAGGCTGCCGGTGTGCAGCGCACGCGAGTCGTGCAGCAGCTCTTGTGCCTCGGCCTCGCAGGCGAACAGGCGCTGGCTGATGCCCAGCAGCCGCTCGCCAAGGTCGGTGAGCTGCACCGAGCGTTTGTTGCGGTGGAACAGCAATACGCCGAAGCGCTCCTCCAGTTTGCGTACCTGATCGGACACCGCAGGCTGGGTAAGAAACAGCTTTTCGGCGGCGCGGGTAAAGCTGCCGTGCACGGCCACCGCGTGGAAAGCCTTGAGTTGAGCGTGGGACACCGACATGACGACCTCAGTAACAAGCTGGGCTTATGTGTGTAATACGATAAATCGATTTTATTTATCTTACAGCAACTGTTTCCATGGATTTCAGCCCGACGCTGGCACCACGAATGCCGCCAGGGCCATGGCGCTCACACGGCGCCACCTGACCCGATGACAGCCTCGTCATCGCTGTGCGTAACACAAGAACAAGACAGGCGTTTCTTCACATTCTGCCGGCACACTTGAGCAAGAGGTCAGACTTACATGAATCAATCCCTAGCCGCGTTCAAACGCTGGCGTATCCAGATTTTCGCCATCACCTGGCTGGCTTACGCCGCCTTCTACTTCACCCGCAAAGCCTTCTCGGTGGCCAAGCTGGGCATCGCCGAAGACCCAGGCTTCATGCTCGACAAGGCCGCCATGGCCAACCTGGATGCCATCTACCTGGCCGCCTATGCCGTGGGCCAATTCACCTGGGGCATGCTTGCCGACCGCTTCGGCCCGCGCGTGGTCGTGCTGGGCGGGTTGCTGATTTCTGCGGCGGCGGCAGTGGTGATGGGCAGTTACGCAACCTTCCCGATCTTCGCCACCTGCATGCTGGTACAGGGCCTGGCGCAATCCACCGGCTGGGCCGGCTTGTGCAAGAACATCGGCAGCTTCTTCCCGGCTTCGCAGCGCGGGCGGGTGCTGGGCCTGTGGAGTTCCTGCTATGCCTTCGGCGGCCTGGTGGCCTCGCCGTTCGCGGGCTGGTGGGCCTACACCCTGGTGGGCACCTGGCACGCGGCGTTCTTCTCCAGCGCGGTCGTGGTGGCGCTGGTGGCGGTGCTGTTCTTCTTCCTGCAGCGCAACAAACCCGAGGACGTCGGCTTGCCGGCGGTTGAGCCCGAGCCGCAAAGCATGGCCCCGGCCGACAACCTGTGCAGCGTGTGGGCACCCCTGCGGGAGATCCTGCGCAACCGCACGGTGTTGACCCTGGGCCTGGCGTACTTCCTGCTGAAGCCGGCGCGCTACGCCATCTTGCTGTGGGGCCCTGTGATCGTCTTCGAGCAGATGCCCTCGGTGGGCAAAGTGGGCGCGGCAATCATCCCGACTGCTTTCGAACTGGCCGGGCTGCTTGGCCCGATCATGATCGGCCTGGCCTCCGACAAACTGTTTGGCGCCCGGCGCATGCCGGCCTGCGTGATCAGCCTGGTGCTGCTGACCGTGACACTGGCGGCGTTCATGGCGGCCATGAACACCGGCAGCGTGCTGCTGGTGGTGGCCTTGCTGTTCGTCATGGGCCTTACCCTGTACGGGCCGGACTCGATGATCAGCGGCGCTGCAGCCATCGACTTCGGCACCGCCAAGGCCGGTGCCACCGCAGCAGGTTTCGTCAACGGCTGTGGCTCGGTGGGCGCGGTGCTGGGTGGGCTGCTGCCGGGTTACTTCGACGGCGTCACGGTGTTCATCGTGTTCGCGGGCTGCGCGCTGTTCTCGGCGCTGGTGTTGCTGCCGCACTGGAACAGCCGCCCGGCCAGCAGCGCGCAAGGCACCGACGTGGCACCGAACACCAGCATGGCAATCAAGCCACTGCGTACTTAAAGGAAAGCGAGCGAATGAGACCCTTCTGGCTGCAACAGGCCCTGGATTCGGCGCAGGAGGCGGTATGTCCGCCGCTGCAAGGCGATACCCGTTGCGATGTGTGCATTGTCGGCGGTGGGTACACCGGCCTGTGGACGGCGCTGATGCTCAAGGAAGCGGTACCGGCCCTGGATGTGGTGCTGATCGAGGCCGACATCTGTGGTGCCGGTGCCAGCGGCCGCAATGGGGGCTGTGCGTTGTCCTGGTCGGCCAAGTACTTCACCCTCGAACGCCTGTTCGGGGCGGCGGAGGCGGTGCGGCTGGTGCGCGAG
This sequence comes from Pseudomonas sp. GW823-FHT05G12, assembly GCF_058795575.1. Classification (NCBI taxonomy): domain Bacteria; kingdom Pseudomonadati; phylum Pseudomonadota; class Gammaproteobacteria; order Pseudomonadales; family Pseudomonadaceae; genus Pseudomonas; species Pseudomonas sp. GW823-FHT05G12. The sequence continues at coordinate 3,641,210 of NZ_CM179501.1, read as the reverse complement.
TCGGAGCGCAGCATCACAGACATCGGGGTGTTCTGCGCGGCCAATGGCATCGACTGCGACTTCCGCCTGGACGGCACGCTGTACACGGCCACCAACGCAGCCCAGGTCGGTGCCACCGACGCGGTGATCGCCGCGCTGGAGCACAAGGGCGTCAACTCGTTCCGCCGCTTGCCGCTGGAGCAGGTGCAGCGCTTGGCCGGTTCGGCACGGCACCTGGAAGGCTGGTTCTCGCCGGCCGCCGCCACCGTGCAGCCGGGCAAACTGGTGCGCGGCCTGCGCCGGGTGGCCTTGCAGCGCGGCGTGCGCCTCTACGAAGGCACCGCCATGACCGGCCTGGAGCACGGCGCCCCGGTGCAGGTACGCACGGCCCACGGCACGCTGCGCGCCGACCGTGTAGTGCTGGGCCTCAATGCCTGGATGGCCCGCGTCTTCCCGCAGTTCGAGCGCAGTGTGGCGATCGTTTCCAGCGACATGGTCATTACCGAACCGTGCCCCGAGCTGCTGCGCCAGATCGGCCTGGACAGCGGGATCAGCGTGCTCGACTCGCGTATTTTCGTGCACTACTACCACAACACCTCCGATGGCCGGCTGATGCTTGGCAAGGGCGGCAACACGTTTGCCTATGGCGGGCGCATGTTGCCGGTATTCGACCAGCCGTCGCCGTATCGGCGGTTGCTGCGCGAAAGCCTTGGCGGCTTTTTCCCGGCCTTGGCCGAGGTGCCACTGGCGGCCAGCTGGAACGGGCCGTCCGATCGATCAGTAACCGGCCTGCCGTTCTTTGGTCGGTTGGACGGGCAGGGCAACGTGTTCTACGGCTTTGGTTACTCCGGCAGCGGTGTTGGCCCGTGCCACATGGGCGGGCAGATTCTTTCGTCGCTGGCGCTGGGGCTGGACAACCCGTGGACCCGGTCGCCGCTGGTCAAAGGGCCGCTGGGGCTGTTCCCGCCCGAGCCGATCCGCTACCTGGGCTCGCTGATGGTGCGCAATGCCATCCGCCGCAAGGAGCAGGCCGAAGATCGTGGTGTGCGCCCGCGAAGGCTGGACGTGCGGTTGGCGCGGTTTGCCGCAGCGGCGGGCAAGGCCGATAAAGGCTGATGAGATTTCTTGTCGATCCCATGCTCGAGGGCGTATAAAATGCACCCACTTTTGGCCGGTCGCTTCCTGAACCGGCCGCTGAAACAAGAGAGTCGACATGGGCGCACAGTGGAAAGCCAAACATAGAGAAACAGCGGCCAATGCCAAAGGCAAGATCATGGGCAAGCTGTCCAAGGAAATCCAGATCGCGGCCAAGTCGGGTGCCGATCCCGACATGAACCCGCGCCTGCGCCTGGCCATCGTGCAAGCCAAGAAGGCTTCGATGACCCGCGAGACCCTGGATCGGGCAATCCGCAAGGGTGCAGGCCTGGACGGTGATGCCGTGCAATACCATGCGGTGAGCTATGAAGGTTTCGCTCCGCACCAGGTGCCGCTGATCGTCGAGTGCCTGACCGACAACATCAACCGCACCGTCGCGCAGATCCGCGTGCTGTTCCGCAAGGGCCAGTTGGGTGCCAGCGGTTCGGTAGCGTGGGACTTCAACCATGTAGGCCTGATCGAAGCCACGCCTGCGAGCGCTGACGCTGATCCGGAAATGGCCGCGATCGAAGCCGGTGCCCAGGACTTCGAGGAAGGTGAAGAAGAGGGCTCAACCCTGTTCATCACCGACACCACCGACCTGGACGCGGTGCAGAAGGCCCTGCCAGAGCATGGTTTCACCGTGACTGCGGCGAAAATCGGTTACACCCCTAAAAACCCGGTAAGCGCGGCCAGCCTGAGTGCTGAAGCGTTGGCCGAGGTCGAAGCGTTCCTCGAGGCGATCGACGAGCACGATGACGTGCAGAACGTCTATGTTGGCCTGACCGAGTAATCGTCGGGGCCGCGTTGCGGCCTGTTCGCGGGCAAGCCCGCTCCCGCAGGTTTTTCACGATGCTGAACCGTGTGAGAACCCTGTGAGAGCGGGCTTGCCCGCGAGAGGGCCCTTGAATTCCACCGCAGGGAGCCTGCATGAACCCCACCTTCGCCTCCCTAAGCCTCGCCCACCTGCGCACCCTCGACCACCTGTTGCAGCTTAAAAACCTCAGCCACGCGGCCGAGCGCCTGGGTGTCAGCCAATCGGCCCTGAGCCGGCAGCTGGCCCACCTGCGTGAAGCTTTCGATGATCCGTTGCTGGTGCGCCAAGGGCGTGGTTATGTGCTTAGCGAACACGCCGAAGCCTTGGTCGAGCCTTTGCGCCAGGTGCTCGAAGAACTGCACGCGCTGCGCCAGCCCGCCATCTTCGACCCGGCGCGTTGCGAGCGGCGGTTCTGCCTGGCCGCTTCGGACTATGTGGCCGAGCACATGCTGCCGCTGCTGGTGGCGGCGCTGGAGCGCGAAGCGCCAGGTGTGTCGCTGGAGTACCGCACCTGGCAGGCCGGCCAGTACGCCTTGCTGGCCAGCGGAGAAATCGACCTGGCGACCACCTTGTTCGACGAGTCGCCGCCCAACCTGCACGGACGGCTGTTGGGTGAGGACCGCGCGGTATGCCTGATGCGCCAGGATCACCCGCTGGCCGCGCAGGCCGCGCTCAGCCAGGCCGACTACCTGGCGTACAAGCATGTGCGCATTTCGGGCGGTGGCGACAAGGACAGCTTCATCGACCGGCACTTGCGTGCACAAGGCCTGCAGCGGCGGGTCAGCCTGGAAGTGCCGTTTTTCTGCGCCACGGTACAAGTGATTGCCAACAGTCAGGCAGTGGCCACGGTCCCCGAGCATATTGCCCGGCAGTTGTGCCGTTTACATCACCTGGCCTGGCGGCCACTGGGCTTCATTGACCACAGCCAGCGGTACTGGGTCGTGTGGCACCAGCGCCTGCAGGCCTCGGCCGAGCACCGCTGGTTGCGTAACCGGGTATTCGAGTTGTGGCGCCAGTCGCAGTTCGGGGTGCAGGGCGGGCATGCGGGTTCGCCATAGCAGCTATGCGTGAAGCGGGGTTATTCGGCTGGGGATAGGTGCCTAGACTGGGGCATTGTGTTGATTGTGCGGTTTCTTCGCGGCTGTAGGCGCGGGTTTACCCGCGAAAGGGCCAGCACAGGCAATGGATAACCCCCAGGAGAGCTAGCGTGACCCCCGAACAATTCCGCCAGTACGGCCACCAACTGATCGACCTGATCGCCGACTACCGCCAGACCGTGGGCGAACGCCCGGTCATGGCCCAGGTCGAACCTGGCTATCTCAAGGCCGCCTTGCCCGCAACTGCCCCTCAACAAGGCGAACCTTTCGCGGCCATTCTCGACGACGTCAATAACCTGGTCATGCCCGGCCTGTCCCATTGGCAGCACCCGGATTTCTATGGCTATTTCCCTTCCAATGGCACCCTGTCCTCGGTGCTGGGGGACTTCCTCAGTACTGGTCTGGGCGTGCTGGGCCTGTCATGGCAATCCAGCCCGGCCCTGAGCGAACTGGAAGAAACCACCCTCGACTGGCTGCGCCAGTTGCTTGGCCTGTCTGCCCAGTGGAGTGGGGTGATCCAGGACACTGCCTCGACCAGCACCCTGGTGGCGCTGATCAGTGCCCGTGAACGCGCCACTGACTACGCCCTGGTACGTGGTGGCCTGCAGGCCGAGCCCAAGCCTTTGATCGTGTATGTCAGCGCCCACGCCCACAGCTCGGTGGACAAGGCTGCACTGCTGGCAGGTTTTGGCCGCGACAATATCCGCCTGATTCCCACCGACGAACGCTATGCCCTGCGCCCAGAGGCACTGCAGGCGGCGATCGAACAGGACCTGGCTGCCGGCAACCAGCCGTGCGCCGTGGTTGCCACCACCGGCACCACGACGACCACTGCCCTCGACCCGCTGCGCGCGGTGGGCGAAATCGCCCAGGCCAATGGGCTGTGGTTGCACGTTGACTCGGCCATGGCCGGTTCGGCGATGATCCTGCCCGAGTGCCGCTGGATGTGGAACGGCATCGAGCTGGCCGACTCGGTGGTGGTCAACGCGCACAAATGGCTGGGTGTGGCCTTCGATTGCTCGATCTACTACGTGCGCGATCCGCAGCACCTGATCCGGGTGATGAGCACCAATCCCAGCTACCTGCAGTCGGCAGTGGATGGCGAGGTGAAGAACCTGCGCGACTGGGGGATACCGCTGGGCCGTCGGTTCCGTGCGTTGAAGCTGTGGTTCATGTTGCGCAGCGAGGGTGTCGACGCATTGCAGGCGCGGCTGCGGCGTGACCTGGATAATGCCCAGTGGCTGGCGGGGCAGGTCGAGGCGGCGGCGGAGTGGGAAGTGCTGGCGCCAGTACCGCTGCAGACCTTGTGCATTCGCCATCGACCGGCGGGGCTTGAAGGGGAGGCGCTGGATGCGCATACCAAGGGCTGGGCCGAGCGGCTGAATGCATCCGGCGATGCTTATGTGACGCCGGCTACACTGGACGGGCGGTGGATGGTGCGGGTTTCGATCGGTGCGCTGCCGACCGAGCGGGAGGATGTGCAGCGGCTGTGGGCACGTCTGCAGGACGTGATCAAAGGCTGAAGCCTTCGCGGGCAAGCCCGCTCTCACAGCATCGCATCAGGGCTTAAGCCTGTACGGTACCTGTGTGAGCGGGCTTGCCCGCGAAGGGGCTGCAAAGCAGCCCCTGCAATCTATCAGTGGCTCACCGCCTGAAAGCTACCTTTACGGCTGGCTTCATAGGCTGCCTTTTCCATCGGCTTGGCGTCCGGGTTGCCCAGGTCGTCCATCGCCAGGCGGTGGGTTTCCGGGGCAATGTAGGCCGCCAGGGCGCACACGCCGGTGATGAAGAAGGCCAGCCCACCGACTACCAGCGGAATGTTGTCCGAGCCGGGTGGGGCAACCATTGCGAACAGCGCAGGCAGCATGGCGGTCAGCATGGTGCCGATGTTCTGCGCGATGGCCATGGCCGTAACGCGGTAGCGGGTGTGGAACAGCTCTGGGTAGAAGCTTGGGAACACCGCGTTGTAACCCTGGTAGACCATGCCCCACATGACGATCGAGGCGGCGAACGCCATTGGCACGTTCTGGATGCTGATCGCATACAGGTAGACGAAGGCCAGCAGGCCAGAGCCCAGGCAGCCGGCGATCATGGTCGGGCGACGGCCGATCTTGTCCGACAGGTTGCCCACGAACGGGATCACCAGCACCGCGACGATGTTGCCGACCACCGGAATCCACAGGTACACGCTCTTGTCGAAGCCGATGCCATACGCCGGCTGAACCGCGTAGGCCGCACCGAAGATGGTGGCCACGACCGGGATCACGTTCATCAGGGCCATGAACATCACCAGCACCATGTGCTTCCAGCTGTGGCGGAAGGCCTCGCTGATGGGCGACTTGGCAACCTTGTCCTGTTTCTCTTCTTGAACGAACGCCGGGGTTTCGTGCACTTCCTTACGGATGATGAAGCCGGCAATCAGCACGATGGCGCTCATCAGGAACGGAATGCGCCAGCCCCATTCGGTAAAGGCTTCGCTGGGCATGAAGTAAGCCAGTGGCAGGAATACCGCCGCCGCCAGGACCTGGCCCGCTTGCACACCTTGCAGGGTGAAACTGGCGTAGTAGCCTCTTCGGCCAAACGGCGCGTGCTCCATGATCATCGAGCTGGCACCGGAAATTTCCCCGGCCACGGCAAAGCCCTGGATCAGGCGCAACACCACCAGCAAGGCCGGTGCGAGGTAGCCGATGTCGTGGTAGGTGGGTAGCAGGCCGACAGCCATGGTCGACAGGCCCATCAGGAACATGCACAGCAGCAGGACGTTCTTGCGACCGCGGGTATCACCCCAGTGGCCCAGTACGAAGGCGCCGATCGGGCGTGCCAGGTAGCCCACGCCATAGGTGGCCAACGAGGCAATGATGGCCATTTTCGGGTCGGTGTTAGGGAAGAAAATCTGCGGGAAAATCAGCGCAGCGGCCTGGGCGTAGATGAAGAAGTCGTAGTACTCGAGTGCCGAGCCTATCCATCCACTGGCGGTCGCTTTCTTTGCTTGCGAGCTGGAGTGAGCCATCGTTGTCTCCGTTGTTATTGTTGTTTGCGCAGGTTCCGCCAGAGGTTATGCCAAGGCAGGAGGCAACGGTCGGTGTGCCTGCGTCTGTGGTCCATGTTGACCACGGGCCCGCGGTCTAGCAATTCGCTAAAACGGGTTTTGTGCGATAATCGAACGCAAAACTAACCATTCCGTACAAAGAGATTGAAGCGACGACTTTACCTGCGAATAATCGATCGTGCCATAAACTGTGACAGGGGTTGTTTGCCCGAATGGCACCGTATTCCTCCAACAACAAGGAACTCCCGCCATGCAGCGTTCGATCGCTACCGTGTCCTTGAGCGGCACTCTGCCGGAAAAGCTCGAAGCCATCGCCGCCGCCGGTTTTGACGGCGTCGAGATCTTCGAGAACGATCTGCTCTATTACGCTGGCAGCCCGCGCCAGGTGCGCCAGATGTGCGCCGACCTGGGCATTGCCATCACCTTGTTCCAGCCTTTCCGCGACTTTGAAGGCTGCCGCCGTGACCGCCTGCAGAAAAACCTCGACCGCGCCGAACGCAAGTTCGACCTGATGCAGGAGCTGGGTACCGACCTGGTGCTGGTGTGCAGCAACGTCCAGGCCGATGCCCTGGGTGACGAGCAACTGTTGGTCGACGACCTGCGCCTGCTGGGCGAACATGCCGGCAAGCGTGGTCTGCGCATTGGTTACGAAGCGCTGGCCTGGGGCCGCCACGTCAACACTTACCAGCAAGTGTGGAACCTGGTGCGCCAGGCCGACCACCCGGCACTCGGGGTGATCCTCGACAGCTTCCACACCTTGTCGCTCAAAGGTGACCCCAGCGCGATCCGCGACATCCCCGGCGACAAGATTTTCTTCGTGCAAATGGCCGATGCGCCGATCCTGGCCATGGATGTGCTGGAGTGGAGCCGCCACTTTCGCTGCTTCCCAGGGCAGGGCGAAATGGACATGGCCGGTTTCCTGGCGCCGATCCTCGCCACGGGTTACCGTGGCCCGCTGTCGCTGGAAATCTTCAACGATGGCTTCCGCGCCGCACCGACCCGGCAGAATGCCGCCGACGGCTTGCGTTCGCTGCTGTACCTCGAAGAGCAGACCCGCTTGCGCCTGGAGCAGGAAAACACGCCGATCGAACCTGGCGTGCTGTTCTCCCCGCCGCCAGCCAGTGCTTATGACGGCGTGGAGTTCCTGGAGTTCGCGGTCGACGAAGCCGTCGGCGCGCGCCTGGGCAACTGGCTGAAGCGCCTGGGCTTTGCCGAAGCCGGCAAGCACCGCAGCAAAGAAGTGCAACTGCTGCGCCAGGGTGATATCAACATTGTGCTGAACGCTGAACCGTATTCCTTTGGCCACAACTTCTTCGAGGCCCATGGCCCATCGCTGTGCGCCACTGCGCTGCGGGTCAAGGACCAGCAAGCGGCCCTGAAGCGGGCCACCGCCTTCCGTGGCCAGCCGTTCCGCGGCCTGGTCGGCCCCAACGAATGCGAAGTGCCGGCGGTGCGTGCGCCCGATGGCAGCCTGCTGTACCTGGTGGAGCAGGGCACTGCCGGCCACACCCTGTACGACACCGACTTCAGCCTGGACAACAACGCAACCGCTACCGGCGGCCTACGCCGCATCGACCACATGGCCCTGGCCCTGCCGGCCGAGTCGCTGGACAGCTGGGTGCTGTTCTACAAGAGCTTGTTCGACTTCGCCGCCGACGACGAAGTGGTGTTGCCCGACCCGTATGGCCTGGTCAAGAGCCGCGCCCTGCGCAGCCAGTGCGGCACCTTGCGCCTGCCGCTGAACATCTCGGAAAACCGCAACACCGCCATCGCCCATGCGCTGTCAAGCTACCGTGGTTCGGGCGTGCATCACATCGCTTTCGATTGTGACGACATCTTCCGCGAAGTGGCGCGGGCCAAGCTGGCAGGGGTACCGCTGCTGGAAATCCCGCTGAACTACTACGACGACCTGGCGGCGCGTTTCGATTTCGACGACGAGTTCCTCAGTGAGTTGGCGTACTACAACGTGCTGTATGACCGCGATGCTCAAGGTGGCGAGCTGTTCCACGTCTATACCGAGCCGTTCGAGGAGCGTTTCTTCTTCGAGATCATTCAGCGCAAGGCGGGGTACGCTGGTTACGGCGCTGCCAACGTTGCGGTGCGCCTGGCAGCCATGGCCAAGGCCCGTAGCGGAGCGGCGCGCAAGCCGGTGCTGTAGTCGCCTGCACCGGCCTGTCTTGTGGGAGCGGGGTGAACCCTGCTTCCACAGGATCGTTACGGCCCGATTCAGTGACGCTCAGCCACCATCAACAACGACTGCGGCACCGCGCTCTGCGGATGCTGCGGTTCCTGCAGGCTGACCAGCCTCAACCCCGCCATGTCCAGCGCATTCAGCCAGCTGGCCAGGGTGCGGAAATACCAAGGCATCGGTTGCCAATCCCCGGCAAACCCGGCAAAAGACTCCTCTCGCCAGCCATCCTGATAATCCCCATCGGCCACGCTCCACGGGTGCAGGGTCTGGATCACCAGCGCACCGCCGGGTACCAGCAAAGCACGCATGGCCGACAACAGTTCAATGATGTCCTGGTGCAACAGCGCGAAGTTGGCGCAGATCAGGTCATAGTCCTTGCCAACATGCACCTTCGCCTCAGCCAACTGCGCATAGCTGGCCAGGTGCACCTCACCCGCGCCCGCAGCTCGCGCTGCATCCACCAGCGTTCTGTCGCCGTCGACGCCCACGGCCTCGATACCCCGGTCGGCCAGCGCGCGCAGCAGCCAGCCCTCACCGCAGCCCAGGTCGAGCACCCGTTCGGGCTGGCGGCCAAGGATGGCCAGCAGGATGGCCTGGTCAGTGACCTGGCGACGGCTCTCGATGGCGCTGTTGCGTACGGTGTCGATCCAGACTTGGGCGTTATGGTGCCAACTGTCGAGCAAGGCGTCTTCAGGGTTGCGCATGATCGGCTCCATCAGCGGAAAAGATGAAGGGCGAGCCCGGCAACGGCGCAGCCGATCAACACGTGTATCACCCCGCGCTTGTAGCGGAACAGCGCCACAGCCGCCGCGAGCGCTATCACAGCCGAGGACCAGTGGAACGCGCCATCGAACCCGTTCGGCCACAGCACGTGGTAGCCGAAGAACAGCGCAAGGTTGAGGATTACCCCCACCACCGCCGCAGTGATCCCGGTCAGTGGGGCGGTGAACTTCAGTTCGTTATGGGTCGACTCCACCAGCGGGCCTCCGGCGAGGATGAACAGGAACGAGGGCAGGAAGGTGAACCAGGTCACCAGGCTCGCTGCCACTGCGCCCGCTAGGAACGCCTGGTGGGCGCCGAACATCGGCTGCAGGTAGCCACCGACGAAACCGACGAAGGCCACCACCATGATCAGCGGCCCGGGCGTGGTCTCGCCCAGCGCCAGGCCATCGATCATCTGCGTGGGCGACAGCCAGCCATAGTGGCCGACAGCCCCTTGATAGACATAGGGCAGCACCGCATAGGCACCGCCGAAAGTCAGCAGCGCCGCCTTGGTGAAGAACCAGCCCATTTGCGTCAGTGTGCCGTGCCAGCCAAAGGTCGCCATCAGCAGGCCCATGGGCAGAAGCCAAAGCGCCGCAACCGTCAGCAGCAAGGTCACCAGGCGGCCCCAGCTGAAGCAGGCGTGCGCGGGTATCGGGGTATTGTCGTCTATCAGCGCCGGGCACTGGCGGGCCCTGACTGCGCTGTGGCCCCCACCGGGCGCGAACTGTGCTGGCCGCAGCCGGCCGCCGACATAACCCAGCAGTGCGGCCGCCAGCACGATCAGCGGGAAGGGGACGTCAAGCGCGAAAATGGCCACGAACGAGGCCGCGGCAATCGCCCATAGCCAGCCGTTCTTCAACGCCCGCGTGCCAATGCGGTGGGCGGCATGCACGACGATGGCGGTCACGGCCGGCTTGATCCCTTCGAAAAGCCCGGCGACCACCGGAACTTCGCGCCAGGTCAGGTACACCCACGACAGGCCGATCAGGATGAACAGCGACGGGAGCACGAACAGAGCGCCGGCAATCACCCCGCCCCAGGTGCGGTGCATCAGCCAGCCGATGTAGGTGGCCAGTTGCTGGGCTTCGGGCCCGGGCAGCAACATGCAGTAGTTGAGGGCATGCAGGAAACGCCGCTCACTGATCCAGCGGCGCCGCTCCACCAGCTCCTGGTGCATGATCGCAATCTGCCCGGCCGGGCCGCCGAAACTGACGAAACCCAGCTTCAGCCAGAACAGCAATGCCTGGCCCAGGCCGACAGAGGCGGGTGTTTGCCCGGCAGTTTCTTGCAGGTGTTCAGCCATGCGGTGTGCCCTTGCTTTCAGCCAGTCGCAGCGCGTTGGCGCTTGATTCGGTACATGTGCCCGTCAGCATGGCGCAGTAACATGTCGGCATCGTTGCCGTCTTCGGGAAAGCGGGCCACGCCAATACTGCAGGACGGTGCATCGATGCCGGCAAACTCGGCGTCGAGCGGTTCGGCCATGACCGCGAGAATGTGCTGTACGTGCGTGGCAATGGCCTCCGGCGACGGGCAGTCGGGCAACAGTACGGTGAATTCGTCGCCGCCCATCCGCGCTACCGTGCCAGCCGCCCCTACGCAGCGTTCCAGGCGGCGGGCCAGCGTGCACAGTACCCGGTCACCCACGCTGTGGCCGTGGTTGTCGTTGATCTGCTTGAAGTCATTGATATCGAGGAACAGCAAGGCCAGCCTGCGGTTGTGACGCCGGGCCGCGGCCAGGGCGGTGTCCAGCCGTTCATTGAACATGGCGCGGTTGGCCAGCCGGGTCAGCGGGTCATGATGGGCGAGGAAGCGCAGTTCGTCTTCGGCCTTGCGCTGGGCGGTAACGTCCCGTGCCACGCCGATACGCGCCTGGGCCTCATCAGACCAGCAGGCCGACCACAGAATGTGCACCACGCTGCCGTCCTTGCGAAGGTAACGGTTGCAAAAGTCGTAGTGCGGCTGGCCGTTCATCACCCGCATGATCGAGGCGCGCGTGGCCGCGAGGTCGTCAGGGTGCATGTAGCGGGTGATCGGCGTACCGATCAGTTCGCAGGCCTCGTAGCCCAGCAGTGCCTTGCAGGCATCACTGACGAACACGATCTGGTTGTCCCTGTCGACCACGAATACCGTATCCAGCATCAGGTGGATCAGCCTGGGATACAACGCTTGCAGGTCTACGGGCATGGCTCAGGGTGTCCGCGGCAGGGTGACCGATCATAGCCTGAAGGAATACGTCGCAGCTACGGCAGCCTTCAGGGTTGGTACCACCTTCCTTGAAACCGTGAACGACCGCATCGAAAAGGGCGGTCTGTACAGCGGTGGTTCGGGCCTAGGCAGGGGCAAAATGAACCAGGTAAATGGCATGGCACCTGACAAAACTGCCAGTTGTAGCGAAATCCGTCTGCACATCAAATGAAGCGCGAGTGTTCTGAACAGCCGCTCAAGTATTTGGCTCCCGCAATGTACAAATGGAGAGTGCCATGGATTATTCAACCGAAGAACTGGTCAAGTGGTTAGGTGAAGAATCACGTCTGTTGGGCTGGGACATGGTTTTCTTCTTTGATGGAGGAAAGATTAATGCGCTATTGAAGCAAACATCCATCCGGCGCTTCAATACAGCGGATCGTTTACCGCCCATTTCCGGATTCATCAGCAACGGGCCTGACTATCGTTTTGCCTTGTCCAATTGTAATCTCACTTTGCCTAGGTTGATTTTCGATGTGAACCTTGCCGGTAACAGGGCGCACCTGCTGATGACAATTGCTGAAGCCAATGTGTACTCGCTGATGTACAAGAGTCAACAGTGGCAAGTGCGCCAGTTGGATGTGCTAGGGGGTGTGCAACACGCTGATCTGAGTCTGGACATTGATCTGGAGGCGTCTGGTGGCCACGTGGATGAAACTGACACGATCAGTCTGGATCTCAGTGAAACGGAAAATTTTTCCATGCCGTGCTACACCGGCGAGACGCGCTTGTTGACCGAGTTTTTCAGGCAGAAATTTTCGGCGCTGCCTGATGAACAGCGTCAGTTTCCGATTGGCCATTTGTCAAAGCTCAATGTCGATTTGCATCGCCCCGTCTCGTTTAGCCTGCGTACCCAGGCCAGGGGAAGGGGGCCCACCGATGTGGAGGGTGCAGTCGTGCTGTTTGTCGATATGAAGGATGGAGCGGGAGGGAATTTTCCTGGCGCGGATTACAAGTACGCAATACCCAATGACGGTGACTATTCGGCAACCGTCCTGTTCAACACGGAACGGTTGTTGCTCGCGCAGTTCGTAAGCGCCTTGAGCCGTGTGATCAAGAATGCTGAGTTTGAGTTGCTCCGGCGTGATGGTGATTTACCGAAAGTTGTCTGCAAGGCGGGATATATTACACTGCCGCACCAGTGGGTTGACGAGACGGTAGCGATTCCTGCGTTTGGCACTCATTGGACAGTGACGGGGACTTTTGAGTTTTTGGAAGCCAACATAGACATGGCCGATGCGTTGACCATCAGCAATGTAGATGATCAGTGGAAGATGAGTCTGTCCATGCGTGGCAACCTGACGGTCGGGTTTAGTAATATCGATGACGCCACGGGTGAAATACGAAACAGACTGGTCTTCGAAGACTTTGACCTGGATGACTTCCTGGCGCGTGTGCAAGCAGATTTTCACTATGAAGCAGAGTTGACATACAGCTTTGATCCCGAAGGCGTGACACAACTGGTGTGCGAATCCTATGAATTTTCCGAGCGGGTTGGCTTTCAACCGGTTTTTGGCGACATAAAGCCTCCGCCTGCACGTGATTCTTCCGGCTCCGCGAGCGAGTTTCTCGCGTATTTGGTAAAGCCGGCGATGGGCTTGTTAAGGCAGTCGCTCAGGAAACGTCTTACCAGTTTTGGTACTTCGGGGTTTGTCTCGCTTCAGGATGGTTTGGTGGAAAACCTGAAAACCAATCTGATTTTCGAGTCTCGCACAAGTAAAATAGCGAGCGATGTGCTGAGGTTAAATTTTCAGAGCATTTTTACGGGGACAAAACTCTTGGCCCCGCACGATATAGCTTTTTTCGGCAAGGTAAATCCCGCTGCTGGTTATTTCAACGTCAGTCCGATGGAAACTACCCTGCTCGCAGGTAAAACCACGAAATTCGAGGCCGAGCCTGCCTGGGCGCGGGTACGTTGGTCCGTTGAGGCCGTTTCCGGCATTGCAGAAGGTGTTCCTCTTTCTATCAACGGAGGCTTCTTTACCGCACCCAGTGCCAGCGACATGACAAAGTCATGCGCACACCTGCTGGTAACAGCCACCAATATTTTGATTCCGGCAATTCAAAGCAAGGCCTTGATCACCGTGGTTCGCGAAATGCTGCAAGCCAACCCTGCGGTTGTGGTTGCCCAGGCAGGCAGAAACGTCGATTTCAATGCCTGGACGCTCGGCAATCCTGCGACCTTGCAATGGCGTTATCAGGACGAACCTGTGGGCACGGGGCAGGCAGTGACGGTCACCAGCCCAGCCGACACGGGCACGGTTGCTTATGTCGTCGAAGAAATCCAGGTGACAGACCCTGAAAGCCAACAAACCAGTACCTGTGTACTGATCACCGAGATGGGGCAGTTGACGCCCATGACGCTGAGCGCCACTGTTGACCCGGCTGGTACGAAAGCGGTGTTGGATGTCAGTCAAACCCCGTTCCCGCCGGAGGGCTTCAACTGGGAGGTGCGCTACGGACCCGGTAGCGTTTCGGCAGGAGTTTATACACCGGGTATAGACGAGACAGCCCGCTTCGCATTGATAAGCGCAACCTTCGATAGCGGTGATTACGGTGTTTTCGAAGGGTATGTCCTGCTAGTCCTGCCACTTGCCGAACACCGAAATATCACAAGCGTTCAGGCAGATTGAACGATGGGTAGATGGTATCAACCCCCACTGCGCCAATGAGCGTTGACCAGGCCCTGGCGCCACGCGTAATACTCCGCGCCCACCGGCGCGCTGCTGATCAGCCTTGGGGACCGTTGCCACCGGTCAGGCCTTGCTGGCCTGTTCGCAGTTCAAGGCTGCTCGTGCAGGGACACTGCATGGCTTGAGGTGGCTATCAATTGCTGACTATCAGCTCCGGCCCCAGGTAATCATTGATCTGCTCGATATCATCATCCCCCAGGCTGCCCACCGACGAGGCCAGCCGCAGGCGCGACATCAGGTAGTTGAGCTTGGCCTCGAACAGGTCATGGCGGGCGTCATACAGCAGCTCCTCGGCATTGAGCACATCCGAGTTGGTGCTGGTGCCACCTTCCTTGAAGCCCTTGCGGGTCGAGGTCAGCGAACGTTCGTTGGAGGCCACGGCCTTTTCCAATGCTTGAATGCGCAGGGCGCCACTCTGTACGCCACGGTATTCGCGGGTCGTGTTGGAAATCACCTCCTGGCGAGTGGCGTCCAGCTCATCCAGGGCCTTGGAGCTGTTGGCGCTGGCCTGGCGGGACAGGGCACTGGTGCTGCCACCGCTGTACAGCGGGATGTTCAGCTCCAGCCCGATCGAGCTGTAGTGGTTGCGCTGGTTCAGCTCGGAAATCGACTGGCTGCTGCCCGCGGTGTAGCCCGCCACGAAATCCAAGGTCGGGTAATGCCCGGCGCGGGCGCGGTTGACTTCTTCCTCGGCCAGCGCGTAGCTGTGCCGGCGTGCATGAATCAGCGGGCTGTCAGCCTGGGCCTTGACCAGCCACTCCTGCAGGTTGCCCGGCATCAGCGGCGGGGTGCTGAAGCTCGCCTGCAGGGTGGTCAACGCCTGCGGGGTTTCACCGATGTATTCCTCCAGCTTGCGCCGGGCGTTGACCAGGTTGTCCTGGGCGTCGATCAGATCGGCCTCGGCCAGGTCGCGCCGGGCCACCGACTCGTCGACGTCGGTGATGGTGCCGGCGCCCAGTTCCTTGCGCCGCTTCGCCGATGCCAGCTGTTCCTCGAACGCGTTCAGCTTGGCCTTGGCCAGGGTGATGGTTTCGCTGGCCAGCAGCACGTCGAAGTAAGCGTCGGCCAGGCGCACCGCTGCGTCCTGGCTCTTGGCATCGAACACCGCCACGCTGTAGTCGGCGCGTTGCTGGCCCTGGCGGTACTCGGCCATCTTCTGCTTGTTGAACAGCGGCTGGCGCAGGCGCACGTTGGCGCCCTTGGAGTCATAGTCGAGGTCATTGTCCTGGCCATTCTGGCGCTGGCTGCCATTGACCTGGTTGAAGTAGGCCGAGGCGTTGATCTGCGGCAGCAGGCCGGCCTCGCCGATGGCGCGGTTTTCGCCACCGGCTTGTTTCTCATGCACGGCAGCGCGGTAGATCGGGCCCTGGTACTGCAACAGGTCCCAGGCTTGCTTCAGGTCCATGGCACTGGCCTGTACGGCAACTCCCAGCAGGCACACCATCAGGCATGGGCGTTTCATGTCATTGCTCCTTGAACGCGGCGTCCACACGTTCGAGCATTGGTTTGAGCAGGTAGCTGAGCAGGTTGCGCTCGCCGGTCTTGATGGTGACGGTGGCAGGCATGCCGGGGCGGATGTGGTTGCTGCCCAGCAAGCCCATGCCGGCCGGCGTCACTTCGACCTGGGCCAGGTAGAACGGCTGCTTGCTTTCTTCGTCGAGCAGCCGGTCGGCGGAAATGGTTTTTACCCGGCCGGGAATGTTCGGTGTCTGCGCATGGTTGAAGGCCGGGAAAGCGATGTCCACGGCAAGGCCTGGGACCATCTTGTCGATCGCCTGCACCGGGATCATCGCATCGACCTGCAGCGGTTGGTCGAGCGGCACCACTTCCATGATCTTGGCCCCGGGCTGGATGATGCCGCCGACCGTGGCGATGCTCAGGCCTTGGACCATGCCGTCGATCGGCGAGCGGATCACCGTGTGGGTCACTTCATAGTCCAGTGCGCGCAAGCGGTCGGCCAGGGTGGTGTTTTCCTTGGCGGTATCGGTCAGTTGCGACTCCACCTCCTTCAGGTAGTCGTGCTGGCGCTGCAGGATGCGCAGCTTGATCTCGGTGGCCTGGCTGCGCGCCCGGGCAATGTTATTGAGGTTTTCGGCCTGGCCGGCGGACAGGTCGGCATTGCTGCGCTCCAGCTCCAGCAGGCGGTTGCGGGGTACATAACCTTCGGCGGCCAGTACTCGGGTGCCTTGCAGTTCCTGGTTGAGGAAGCCGATCTGCGAGGCGCGGGCGCCGTACACCTGCTGCAGGCCCTTCAGTTGCACTGCCGAGGCAGTGAGGTTTTCTTCAAGGATGCTCAGTTCACCGGCAAGGCCCGCGCGGCGGGTATCGAGCAGGCGCTGTTGCAGGTCCATGGCGGCCAGCAGGCGTGGGTCATTGGCGTAGTGTTCAAGCAGGGCAGGGTCGAACGTGACGGTATCGCGGCCATCGCGCTCGGCTTCCAGGCGGTTTTCCACGGTCTTGCTGACGATGTACTGGGCGCTGAGTGCGCCTTGTTCGGCCACTGCACGCAGGGCATCGAGGCGCACCACTTCCTGGCCTTTCTTCACCACATCGCCTTCGCGCACCATGATCGCTTCAACGGTGCCACCGCTCAGGTGCTGGACCGCCTTTCGGTTGCTGGTGACCTTGACCGTACCGGTGGCGACCACGCCGGCGTCCAGTGGCGCCAGGCAGGACCACAGCAGGAAGCCGCCGAAGCCGGCGATGACCAGCCATACGCCCCAGCGTACCGGGCGGCCCGCGTCCAGGTCGATCAGGTGGCTGCTCTCGGCGGGGATCAGTTCGGCATGTTGAGTCATCTGCATGGTCGGTTACTCCCGTACTTTGACCGAAGCCAGCGGTGCCGCAGCCGTTGCCGGAATCACCGCGGCCTTGCGCAGCGCGGCGAACACTTCGTCGCGGCTGCCAAGCATGTGCACACCACCGTCGCGCAGCATCAGTATCTGGTCGACCGCGCACAGCACATTGGGCCGGTGGGAAATCAGTACCACCGTAGCGCCGCGTGCCTTGAGCTCGGCCAAAGCATCGACCAGGGCTTTTTCACCCACGTCATCGAGGTTGGCGTTGGGTTCGTCCAGCACCACCAGGTTGGGCTCGCCATACAGGGCGCGGGCCAGCGCGATGCGTTGCTTCTGGCCGCCAGACAATGGGCTGCCATCGGCGGCCAGGCGGGTGTCGTAACCCTGCGGGAAGCGCAGGATCATGTCGTGTACACCGCTGCTGCGGGCGGCACGGATCACCGCGTCGCTGTCCACCTCGGCAAAGCGGGCGATGTTTTCGGCGATGGTGCCTTCGAACAGCTCCACGTCCTGCGGCAGGTAGCCCAGCCACGGGCCCAGTTCGGCTTTGTTCCAGGTGAAGATATCGGCGCCGTCCAGGCGCACCTTGCCGGCCTGGGCCGGCCACACGCCTACCAACAGGCGGGCGAGGGTAGACTTGCCCGAGGCTGAAGGGCCGATGACACCCAGGCTGTCACCCGGGGCCAGGCTGAAGCTTACCCCGCGTACGATGCTGGTGTTGCTGCCAGGGGCGCCGGCGATCACGTTCTCCACGGCCAGCATGCCCATTGGCCGCTGCAGCGACATGCTCGGTGGCCGTTGCGGGTAGTCCTGCAGCAGGTCATTGAGTCTGCCCCAGGCCAGGCGGCAGCCCAGCAGTTGTTTCCACGCGGCGATCACCTGTTCCACCGGGCCCAGGGCTCGGCCGGTCAGGATCGAGCAGGCGATCATCATGCCGGGGGTGATCGTGCCCTCGATCGCCAGCAGCGCGCCGGTGCCGAGGATCAACGACTGCAGGGTGATGCGCACGAAGCGCCCGATGCTGCTGATCAGCGCCGCGCGGTCGGAGGCCAGGGTCTGCATCTGCAGGATACGCAAGTGGCCCTGGTACCAGCGCTTGCCGATTGACGGCAGCATGCCCATGGCTTCGATCACTTCGGCGTTGCGCAGGTTGTTGTTGGCGTAGCTGGCCGACGACATGGCTGCCTGGTTGGCTTCGGCCAAGGGTTTTTGCGTGGCCTTTTCAGTGAGGTAGGCCAGGCCGACGAGGATCAGCGAGCCAATCGTGGTGACCAGCCCGAGCCACGGGTGGATCAGGTAGCAAACCAGCAGGTAGATCGGTGTCCAGGGGGCGTCGAAGAACGCGAACAGGCCGTTACCGGTGAGAAACTGCCGTACCTGCGCCAAGTCCTGCAGGGCCTGGGCCGGGTTACCGCCGGCACGGCTGAGGTTGCGTTCGAAGGCAGCGCTGAAGATGCGCCGGTTCAGGCTCATGTCCAGGCCGTTGCCCACCCTTATCAACACCCGGGTGCGAACCATCTCCAGCGCCGACATCAGCAGGAACAGCCCGACCACCAGCAAGGTGAGCATGCCCAAGGTGGTGACATTGCGGCTGACCAGGGCGCGGTCATACACCTGCAACATATAAATGGCTGGCGTCAACATCATGACGTTTATCACGCCGCTGAAGGCGGCCAGGGCGTAGAAGCTGCGGCGCAAGCGAAACAGCACGTCGGCCAGCTCGGAGCGGGTGCGTGGTGGCTTAGGCATCGGAGGCCTCCCTTTATCACAAAACGGGAAGCCCTTGCGGCGCCCCGTACAACGGCTGTTGTGGCTTCTTGGTCGGCTCGCAGGCGGGTCGCACTGATGGCGATATTGCTCAAAACGCTGCGCTGCTCCCCCAGGTAGCAGCGTAGGTTGCAACGAAACATCCAGTAATATCTTTTTGCTCTATAACTACTTTGAACTTTTTATAAGTCACATAAAAACAGTGAGTTGCATCGCATTATCATCGGCCGAGATTTTTTTGACGAAATATTGACAAGCTTTTGGCCTACGACTTTAGTCTGAAGTATTCGGGCCCTGTGCGAGCTGGGATTGATGCACGTGCGTTACACCTGTTGCGCACGGTTTACAGGGCCCCTCCCGCAACGGGGGTGCCAGCTTGCCAAGAAGAGGCCAGAGGTTTCGCACACGAGTGCTGGGCTACTGAGCCCGGTACACCCAACCAGATTCTGCGCACGTCAACACTGACTGGGCGCGGGAAGGACCCTGTTGCCCTGTGTCATCTCCGGACAGATCGAGGGCAACTGCAATGGCCAATTTCAGCAAGTCGGACCTTGAATTCATCCTCAAACAGATCTTCATCGCTGAGGCGCACGCCGATGGCGCCAGCCTGAGCGACCTGCTGCCCAACAGTCAGGTGCCCTTTGGCCTGCGCACGGTCGACGGCAGCTACAACAACCTGGTCGCCGGACAGAGCGAGTTCGGCGCAGCCGACAACTCGTTCCTGCGCCTGCTCGAAGCTTCTTACCGCGCCAACTATGTTGGCACCGGCAATGTCGTCGATTCGCAACCGCGCACCATCAGCAACCTGATCGTCGACCAGACAGCCAACAACCCGGCCGCCGTCGAGGCCAACGGCGGTGCCGCGCCGGTGATGAGCCCTGGTATCGATGGCGTGTTCGGCACCGCTGACGACAAGCCTGTGTTCTTCATCCCGAACGTGTCGCCAGACGCCGGGCTGACCGCCGGCTTCAACGCCTGGATGACTTTCTTCGGTCAGTTCTTCGACCACGGCCTGGACCTGGTCAGCAAGAGCAGCACCGACATCGTGTTCATCCCGCTGCGCCCGGACGACCCCCTGTTCGTGGCCGGCAGCCCGACCAACTTCATGGTGCTGTCCCGCGCCGTGCGCACCGCTGGCGCCGACGGCGTGGTGGGTACCGCCGACGATAGCCAGCCCAACACCACCTCGCCCTTCGTCGACCAGAGCCAGACCTACAGCTCGCACCCCTCGCACCAGGTGTTCCTGCGCGAATACACGGTCAACGCGGCAGGTGAGCCGGTGGCTACCGGGCGCCTGATCACCAACCGTGATCTGGGCGCCGATGACAAGTTCGGCACCGCCGACGATGGCAACGGCGAAAGCGGTGGCATGGCCACCTGGGCAGTGGTCAAGGCCCAGGCCCGCGACTTGCTGGGTATCAACCTGACCGATGCCGACGTGCATAGCGTGCCGCTGCTGGCCACCGATGCCTACGGCAACTTCCTGCGCGGACCCAACGGCATGCCGCAGGTGGTCATGCGCGTGAACAACGGCGCCGATGGCATTGCTGGCACCGCCGATGACGTCACCCAGCTGGTCGAGGGCGACCGCAATGCGCCGATCAGCCTGGCCAATGCCGTGAGCACCGGGCATGGCTTCCTTGACGACATCGCCCACAATGCCGCGCCCGTGGTGGTTGGGGGTGTGCTGCAGGCTGACGCCGACACCCTGGTGGGCAACGCACAGCCGGTCGGGCAGGGTGGCAACAACCTGACCTACGACAACGAATTGCTCGACGCGCACTACATCGCCGGTGACGGCCGGGTGAACGAGAACATCGGCCTGACTGCCGTGCACCATGTGTTCCACTCCGAGCATAACCGCCTGGTGCAGCAGACCAAGGACACCCTGCTGGCCGCGGGCGACCTGGCGTTCCTCAATGAGTGGTTGATCGACGACGTCACCGCCATCCCCACCACGCCTGCCGGCATCGCCGCGCTGGTGTGGGATGGCGAGCGGCTGTTCCAGGCTGCCAAGTTCGGCACCGAGATGCAGTACCAGCACCTGGTGTTCGAAGAGTTCGCCCGCACCATCCAGCCGCAGATCGATGAGTTCCTCGCCCCCAACGGCTACGACACCTCGATCAACCCGGCCATCCTCGCCGAGTTCGCCCATGTGGTGTACCGCTTCGGCCACTCGATGCTGACCGAAACCGTCGACCGCTACGACCCGGCGTTCAACCCGGTTTCTGCCGACCCGGCCAACCCCGACCAGCAGTTGGGCCTGATTGCCGCGTTCCTCAACCCGCTGGCGTTCGCCGGTAGCGGGGCCACGGCCGATGAAGCGGCGGGCGCAATCATCCGCGGTGTTACCCGCCAGGTGGGCAACGAGATCGACGAGTTCGTCACCGAAGCCCTGCGCAACAACCTGCTCGGCCTGCCACTTGACCTGCCTGCGCTGAACATCGCCCGCGGTCGTGATACCGGCATCCCCAGCCTGAACGAGGCCCGCCGCGAGTTCTATGCCGCCACCGGCGACAGCCAGCTCAAGCCCTACATCAGCTGGGTCGACTTTGCCGACCACCTCAAGCACCCGGCGTCGCTGATCAACTTCATTGCCGCCTACGGCACCCACAGCAGCATTACCGGGGCCACCACCGAGGCCGCCAAGCGCGCCGCCGCCGTGGCACTGGTACTTGGCGGAGACGGCGCCCCCCTTGACCGCCTCGACTTCCTCAACGGCACCGGTGCCTATGCCAACGTGACGCTGGCCGGCGCGGACGGCATCGCCGGCACGGCCGACGACATTGCCGGGGTGACCGTGACCGGGGTCGACGCCATCGACTTCTGGGTCGGCGGCCTGGCCGAGAAGAAAATGCCGTTTGGCGGCATGCTCGGTTCCAGCTTCAACTTTGTCTTCGAAACCCAGCTGGAAGCGCTGCAGAACGGTGACCGCTTCTACTACCTGTCGCGCACGGCGGGCATGAATTTTGGTACGGAGCTGGAAAACAACTCCTTCGCCAAGCTGATCATGGCCAACTCCGACGTCACCCACCTGTCCAACACCGTGTTCCTCACTCCCACGTTTACCCTGGAAGTGAACCAGGCCAACCAGTTCACCGGGCTGGGTGCCGACGGCAAGGCCGACCCCACTGGCGGCATCGAGATCAACGGGGTTGAAATCGTTCCGTTGGTGATCCGCGATAACCCCGATACTGTCGGGCCAGACGGCAACTTCCTGCATTACACCGGTGAAGACCATGTGGTGCTGGGTGGCACCGCTGGCAACGACATCATCATCTCCAGCGAAGGCGACGATACCCTCTATGGCGATGCCGGTGATGACCTGCTCGAAGGCGGTGCCGGCAACGACGCGGTGCTGGGTGGCGCGGGCGACGACATCATCACCGATTCGTTCGGCGACAACCGCCTGGAAGGCAACGCCGGCAACGACGTGATCGTCGCTGGCAGCATGGGGGTTGCCGGTAACCTGATCCTGGGCGGCGATGGCCAGGACTTCATCATCACCACCGAGGACATCAGCACCACCTTCGGCGGCCAGGGCGACGACTTCATCCTCGGCGCCAAGACCAACCTGCCACCTACCGGTAACGAAGGTGACGACTGGATCGAGAAGGGCACCCAGGACGGCGCACCTGGTGACAACTTCGCACCCTTGCTGGGTGACGAAGTCATTGGCAACGACATCTTCGTCGGGGGCGGCGGCTTTGACGAAATGATCGGTGAGGGCGGCGACGATATCTTCGTCGGCAGCGATGCCCAAGACAAAATGGACGGCATGTCCGGTTTCGACTGGGTCACCAACAAGAATGACCGCGTGGGTGTCACCGTGGACCTCAGCCTGGCCGCCTTGGCTCAGCCCCATGGCAACGCGCCTAACCAGAACGCTGGCGTGTTCAACCCGGTGGGCGCTTCGCCGGCATCGATTCTGGATCGGTTCGCCGAGGTCGAAGGGGTGTCCGGTTCGGCCTACGCCGATGTGCTCAAGGGCGACGACGTCGATGCCGTGACCATTCTCAACCATGGCGGCGCCACCGGCAGTGCGCTGACCAACGTGGCGCTGATACGTGGGCTGCAGCAGTTCCTGGCGGATGCCGGCCTGCCCACCACCGGCTTTGCCACCGGCAACATCATGCTCGGCGGCAATGGCAGTGACCTGATCGAAGGCCGGGGTGGCGATGACCTGATCGATGGCGACAAGTGGCTCAACGTGCGCATCGCCGTGTACGCCCCTGGCGACGTCGACCACACCGGCCCGGAAATCGCCAGCTTCGACAGCATGGCCGACATGATTCCGTTCATGCTTGACCGCACCTACAACCCCGGCCAACTCAAGGCCGTGCGCGAAATCCTGCCCGGCACTTCGACCGGCGGGGCCGCCTTCGACACGGCAATATTCTCTGGGCTACAGAGCGAGTACGTGGTGACCCAGAACACCAAGGGCACCGCCGATGTCGCCGATGACGTCTGGACCGTGACCGACACCGTGGCCGGCCGCGATGGCGTCGATACCCTGTTGCACATCGAGCGCCTGCAGTTTGCCGATAGCCAGCGCGTACTGGTGGAGGGGGTGAACGCACAACCCACCGGCAGCCCGACCCTGCTCGACAGCAACGGCGGTGCGATTACCGTGGGTGACATGCTGACGGTGAGCGTGGCCGCCGTGCGCGACGCCGACAATATCAGTGCGGGCAACCCGACTGGCTCGCTCGCCGACCGTTCGGTGTCCTACTACTGGCAGTTCGAGGCCGACCCGGGCAGCGGTGTGTTCCAGGACATCATCCTGCTACCGGCCGGCGACCTGGCCTTCCAGAGCGCCGATGGCACTTCGTTCAAGGTGTCTCCAGACCTGGCCGGGCTGAGCCTGCGGGTCAAGGCGATCTATCAGGATGCCCATGGCACCACCGAAGTGCTGTACTCGCAGCCTACCACCGTGGTGCAACCTGGCGCGCCCGTAGTGCCGACAGCGGCCACCCCGGTGGTGGATGCCAGTGACGGCGGTGCCGGCCTGCACATGGTGCGCTCCGACCTGAACTTCATCCTCGCGCAAATCAAGATTGCCGAGGCCGATGCCGCCGGGCAGGACATCCTCTCGCTGATCCCCAACGTCCGCGCAGCCATGGGCCTGCGTGCGGTGGATGGCTCGAACAACAACCTGATGAACCTGAACGGCAACAACAACACCCAATACGGTGCCGCCGACAACGTCTTCCCGCGCGTGACCGACCCGGTATTCAACCCGGCCGAAGGTGCGCCAGCCGGTTTCTTCGGCCCAGGTTCCCCGGCGATCCCGGGGTCGTCGTACCAGCAGACCAGCGGGCCGGTGTTCGATTCGCAGCCACGTACCATCAGCAACCTGATTGTCGACCAGACCTCCAACAACCCGGCAGCCTATGCCACCGCGTATGACCCGGGTGCCGATGGCGTGCTCAACTTCGGCGCCGCAGGCAACGACGACGTGCTCAAGGATGGCGTGCGCATCGTCGCCAGCCCAGGTATGGACGGCCAGTTCGGCACCACCGACGACCATGACGTGTACCTGTTCGAGAACACCGCTGCCGATGCCGGGCTGTCTGCGCCGTTCAACGCGTGGATGACCTTCTTCGGGCAGTTCTTCGACCATGGCCTGGACCTGGTCACCAAGGGCGGCTCCGGTACCATCTACATCCCGCTGCAACCGGATGACCCGCTGTACGTGGAGGGTGGCTTCACCAACTTCATGGTGGTAACCCGTGCCACCAACCTGCCTGGGCCGGACGGCATCCTTGGCAACGCCGACGACATCCGCGAACACACCAACACCACCACGCCGTTCGTCGACCAGAACCAGACCTACAGCTCGCATCCCTCGCACCAGGTGTTCCTGCGCGCCTATGTCATGACTGACGACGGCCCGGTCGCCACGGGCCGATTGATCACCAATCGCGACCTGGGCGCTGATGGCAGGTTCGGCACGGCCGACGACACCGAAATTGGCGGCATGGCCACCTGGAAGGTGGTCAAGGCCCAGGCCCGCGACCTGCTCGGCATCAACCTGACCGATGCCGACGTCGACAACGTGCCGCTGCTGGCCACCGACGCCTACGGCAACTTCATCAAAGGCCCCAACGGCTACCCGATGGTGGTGATGAAAGGCCTGGACGGTATTGCCGGCACCGCTGATGACCAGGAGGTCGAAGGCAACCCGCTGGCGCCGCTCGACCTGACCAACGCCGTGCGTACCGGGCACCAGTTCCTTGCCGACATCGCCCACAATGCCGTGCCGGTGTTCAGTGGCGGCGTGCTGGCGCCGGATGCCGACAACGTGGCCGGCAATGCCGTGCCGGTCAACCCGCAGACCGGTGCCAACCTGGCCTACGACAACGAACTGCTGGACGCGCACTACATCGCCGGTGACGGCCGGGTCAACGAGAACATCGGCCTGACCGCCGTGCATGCGATCTTCCACTCCGAGCACAACCGGCTGGTGGCGCAGACCATGGACACCGTGCTCGACTCGGGTGACCTGGCCTTCCTCAACGAATGGCTGCTCAACCCGGTCAGCGCCTTGCCAGTCACCCCGGCCGAGATCGGTGCCCTGGTGTGGAATGGCGAGCGGCTGTTCCAGGCGGCCAAGTTCGGCACCGAAATGCAGTACCAGCACCTGGTGTTCGAGGAGTTCGCCCGCACCGTGCAACCTCGGGTCGACCTGTTCTTTGCCCCGACCCAGGTGTACGACGTCGACCTCGATGCCTCGATCGTGGCCGAGTTCGCCCACACCGTGTACCGCTTCGGCCACTCGATGCTGACCGAGACTGTCGACCGCTTCGACATCGACTTCAACGTCATCCAGGACCCGGCCAGCGCCAACCCCGACCAGCAACTGGGGCTGATAGCGGCCTTCCTCAACCCGCTGGCTTATGCCGCCAGTGGCGTAACCCCCGAGGACGCCACCAGCGCTATCGTGCGCGGGGTCACTCGCCAGGCCGGTAACGAAATCGACGAGTTCGTCACCGAGGCGCTGCGCAACAACCTGCTCGGCCTGCCACTGGACCTGCCAGCGATCAACATCGCCCGTGGCCGCGACGTCGGTATCCCTTCGCTGAACGCTGTGCGCCGCGAAATCTACGGGCAAACCGGCGATACCCAGCTCAAGCCGTACACCAGCTGGGTCGACCTGGTGCAACACCTGAAGCACCCAGAGTCGCTGATCAACTTCATCGCGGCCTACGGCACCCACAGCACCATCACCGCTGCCACCACCCTGCTGGAGAAACGCGCCGCGGCCATGGCCCTGGTGTTCGGCGGCGATGGCGCACCCGCCGACCGCATGGACTTCCTCAACAGCAGCGGCGCCTGGGCCAACGTAACCTTGCCCGGCAAGGACGGTGTACTGGGTACTGCCGATGACCTCAAGGCAGTCACCGTGACTGGTGTCGATGCCATCGACCTGTGGATCGGCGGCCTGGCGGAAGCAAAAGCGCCATTTGGCGGCATGCTCGGCAGCACCTTCAACTTCGTGTTCGAGAACCAGATGGAGAAACTGCAGGACGGCGACCGCTTCTACTATTTGGAGCGCACCGCGGGCCTGTCGATGAATGCCGAGCTGGAAAGCAACTCGTTCGCCAAGCTGATCATGGCCAACAGCTCAGCCACCCACCTGCCAGGCCTGGTGTTCTCCGACCCTGGCTTCTACCTGGAACTGGACCAGACCAAGCAGTACAACGAGGGCCTTGGCAGCGCCGACCCACTGGGCGAAAACGGCGAGCAGGTGGTGTTCCGCGACAGCCCGCTGACGGCTGGCCCGGACACCCACTACATCCGCTATGCCGGTGCCGAGCACATCGTGCTGGGCGGCACCAACGGGGACGATATTCTGGTCTCCAGCGAAGGCGACGACACGGTCTGGGGTGATGCCGGCAACGACCGCATCGAGGGGGGTGACGGCAACGACCAGCTGCGCGGTGGGGCCGGCGACGACATCATCAGCGACATGGGCGGTGACGACAACATCCAGGGCGGTGACGGCAACGATGTGTTGCACGGCGGTAATGGCATCAACCTGATCATCGGCGGTTTCGGCAATGACTTCATCGTCACCGGTGAGGACGCCTCCGAAGCCATAGGCGGCCAAGGCAATGACTTCATCCTCGGCAGCAAGGCCAACGAGCAGGACATGGGCAACGAAGGTGACGACTGGATCGAGAAGGGCACCTCGGACGGCGCGCCTGGCGACAACTTCGACCCGCTCGGCAACGACCCGGTCATCGGCAACGACGTATTTGTCGGCGGCAACGAGAACGACAAGTTCAACGGTGAAGGCGGCGACGACATCATGGTCGGCAGCCTGGGGTTTGGCGACCGTTACATTGGTGGCTCGGGCTACGACTGGGCAACCTTCAAGGACTTGGCCCAGGGCGTGTCCATCGACATGAGCGACCGCTTCTTCGATGTGCCAACGGTACCGGGTTCGGGCGCTTCGACGCTGGTGCGTTTCGACATCATGGAAGGCCTGTCGGGGTCGACGCATGGCGACTTCCTGCGCGGCGACAGCGAAGACGCCACCTCGCTGCCTACTGCAGGTGCTACCGGCAGCGTGCTGACCAACATCAGCCTGATCGACGGCCTGGCCGGCCTGCTGGCGTCCGGGGCGACCTTCTATGACGGCGGCAACATCATCCTCGGCGGCAGCGGCAGCGACTTGCTCGAAGGCCGGGGTGGCGACGATATCCTCGACGGCGACAAGTGGCTGAACGTGCGCATCAGCGTACGCGCCAACCCCGATGGCACCGGCCCGGAAATCGCCAGCTTCAACAGCATGGAGCCGATGCTGCCGTTCATGCTCAATGGCACCTACAACCCTGGCCAGTTGGTGATCGTGCGGGAGATCCTCAGCGGTACCGACCACTACGACACGGCGGTGTTCTCAGGGGTGTCCACCGACTACAGCGTGGTGGTCGATGGCAACTCGGTGACCGTTACCGACCTGGTGGCCGGTCGTGACGGCGTCGACCACCTGACCGGCATCGAGCGCCTGCAGTTCTCTGACAGATCGCAGGCCTCTGGCGTCGGTACGGCAGTCAACGCCGGCCCCACCGGCAACCTGGCGATTCTCGATGCTACCACCGGCCTGCGCGACGATACGCCAGTCAGTGGCCAGCTACTGAGGGTCAGCAACCTCGCCGTGCATGACGCGGACAATGTCAGTGCAAGCAATGCGACCGGTGCGGTGAACGGCCCCGTGGCCTACTACTGGCAAGTCGAGGCGCTGCCGGGTTCCGGGGTTTATGAAGACATCACGGTAGTGGCCGCTGGTGAAGCGACACGGGCCACCGGTACGACCTACCGCGTCACGGACGATGTCGCCGGCCTGAACATCCGCGTGCGTGCGGTGTACCAGGATGCCAAGGGCACGCTGGAAATCGTCGATTCGACGCCGAACAGCGCGCCGAGCGCCGGGCCGACCGTGACCGGGCTGCTGGTGCAGAACCAGACGCTCACCGCCAACCCGGCCACCATCGTCGATGCCGACGGCCTGAGCAACCCTCAGTTCAGCTTCCAGTGGCAGTCCAACCGGGGTGTCGGTTGGGTCAACATCGCTGGCGCCATCAGCAGCACGTTCGTCCTGACCCAGGCGCAAGTGGGGCAGAACATGCGCGTGGTGGTCAGCTACGTGGATGACTTTGGCGTGCAGGAAAGCGTCGCCTCCGACATCCTCGACCCGGTGGCCAACGTCAACGATGCGCCGACCGGTGCGTTGCTGATCAGTGACACCACACCCGACCAGGGCCAGACGCTGACCGCACTCACCGGCGCAATTGCCGACATCGACGGCCTGGGGGCCTTCAGCTTCCAGTGGCAGCAAGGTACCGGCGGCACCTTCGCCGATATCGCCGGGGCTACGGCGGCCACCTTCACCCCTGGCTTCGCCCAGGGTAACCAGCAGCTGCGGGTGATCGTGCGCTACACCGACGGCTTCGGCACCCTGGAGTCGCTGACCTCGGCGGCGACCGCCGCAGTTACCGTGCCACCGGGTGTAGTACTGGTTGGCACCAATGCGGCCAACACTTTGACCGGTACAACAGGCAACGACGTGATTTCGGGCCTGGGCGGCAACGACACGCTCAACGGCCTGGGCGGCAGCGACCAGCTGTTCGGTGGCATTGGCAACGACATCCTCAATGGCGGTGACGACCCCGACTTCCTCAATGGCGAGGATGGCAACGACACCCTCAACGGCGGGCTTGGCGCAGATGCCATGAACGGCGGCGCCGGCAACGATACCTTCCTGGTCGACAATGCCGGGGATACCGTCACCGAGGCACTCAATGGTGGCACGGACCAGGTGCAGACCAGCCTGGCCAGCTACACCCTGGGCGCCAACGTCGAGAACCTGACCTATACCGGCAGCAGCGCCTTTACCGGTACCGGTAACGCGCTGGCCAACACCCTCACGGGGGGGGGCGGCAACGACCTGCTCAACGGCGGTGCGGGTGCCGACCGTTTGGTGGGTGGCGTGGGCAACGACACCTATGTGGTGGATGACGCCGGGGATGTAGTGGTCGAGGCGACGGGGGCCGGTACGGACCTTGTACGTACCACGCTGGCCAGCCACACCATGGCCGCCAACGTCGAGAACCTGGCGTATACCGGGTTGGGCAACTTCACCGGCACTGGTAACGGGCTGGCCAACATCATCGACGGTGGGGCAGGTAATGACACGCTCAGCGGCGACGGCGGTAACGATGTGCTCAACGGCAATGCCGGCAACGACATCCTCAACGGCGACGTCGGGAACGACCAGCTGTTCGGCGGCCTGGGTGACGACCAACTGCGCGGTGGAGGGGGGGACGACAGCCTCGATGCCGGTGGCGGCAACGACACGTTGCTGGGGGAGGCCGGTAACGACAACCTGAACGGGGGCGCTGGCGATGACAGCCTGGATGGCGGCAACGGCAATGACACCCTGCAGGGCGGCGATGGTAACGACACATTGTTCGGCGACGTGGGTACCGACACCCTGATCGGGGGGGCCGGCAACGACTTCCTCAACGGTGCGGCAGGTAACGATACGGTGGTGGGTGGGGCCGGTAACGACACCCTGATAGCCACCGATGGCAACGATGTGTTCCAGTTCGCTGCAGGCTTTGGCAACGACCTGATCATCAATTTCGATGCCATTGCGGCGGGTGGCCAGGACCGGCTGGATATCACCGCCCTCAACATCACCGCAGCCACCTTTGGTGCCAGTGTGACCATCGCCGATGTTGGTGCGGACACCTTGGTAAGCATCGGTGCTGCCGACTCCATACGTTTGGTGGGGGTGGCAGATGCAACCACGGTGACCGCCGCAGACTTCATCCTGGCCGGTTGAGGGGGCGCTGGGGTTAGCTGTTACGGGTACAGCAGGGGGCTGCGCAACAGCCCCCTTTTCCCGCGCAAGGGGTCGCCGAATGTTGCCCCGGGCTTGTCCCGCGACCACGGCAGTTGCTTCGCGTTATACTCCGCGCCTTTTGCCCGTGCCGGAATCCGCTCATGCGCCAGGTTTTGCTCATCGTCGATGTTCAGTCCACCTTCAGCCCGCCCGAGTGGCTGGTCGATGGTTTGCGGCGGTTGTCAGCGAACATTCCCACCATAGCCTCGGTCGAGTTGCACGATGAACAGGTCACGCCGTTCGAGCGCCAACTCGGCTGGCACCCGGCGGCCGAGGACGAGAGCCTGGTCGAGGCCGACCAGGTGTTCGTCAAGCATGGCTATGGGCAAAGTGCCGAAGCTATCGACTACATCCGGCAACTGGGTGTAGAGCGGGTGCTGGTGTGTGGGTTGCAGACCGAAACCTGCGTGCTGGCCGCCGGCTTTGCCCTGTTCGATGCAGGGCTGATGCCCACGCTGGTGACAGACATGACAATAGGGTCGTCGCTGGACCGCTCGGGCAAGCTGGGGACTGACCTGTGGAAGCACCACTTCCGCCAGGTCACCACCTCGGCCGAGGTGCTGGCTGAACTGGCCGGACGCGAGTAGTGCATGCGCTGGCGGGTCATCTTCGTTCAGGCAGAGGTGGCGCGTTCAGCTGTATCGGCTCCACGCGCCTGATGCTGCTTGCGCCTGCGGGTAAACAGCAGACGCAACAGGGTGTTCCAGCAATAGCTCACCAGTACCCCTCCAGCGAGTGCCAGGGCTATCTCGAACAGCGGGTGCCTGAAAACATGCTCCGCTACCGACTCGAACTGGAAATGCGTCAGGTAGATATACAAGGTTGACGAAGCGATCACCGCACCTGCCCGTGCAACCAGGGCGGGTACCGGCACCGAGCGGAACCAGACAAGTGCCAGCATCGCTGGCAGGGCGATGTCTACATAGTGTGTAAACGCTTGCCAGCCAACACCGGCAAGCGCCATCAGGTCCAACTCGCCAACCACCAGCACGGCCACTGCACTGGCCACCCATTTGCGTGAGGTCGTGTCGGCATGGTGCACGGCCATGCCCAGTACCATCACCGCCAGGAAGTGCTGGGGCACCCGGTTGAGCAGGGCGCTGGCGTCGAATACGAACTGGTTGAGGAGCACATCCAGCGCCACCAGTGCACAGGCAGCGATGATCAGCCAGCGAAACGGGTCGGCAATCAGCACCTGGCGCACGCGCCTGATCGACAGCACCAGGCCAATGATCACGATCATCTGCACCAACACTTCGATGTACCAATAGTTGAACAGGCTGACCTCGCTGGCGGGGAACCAGTTGGAAACCAGCAGCAGCGATTGCCAGTGCAGCCGGGCGAATACCAGCTGGATCAATGCGCTGTACAACAGTGTTGGCACCACGATGGCTGCCAGTGGCCTGAGCAGCGTGCGTGCATCGCCACGCGCTTCGATGGCCTTGAGCTGAAAGCGCGCCAGGGCGATGCCGGAGACCAGGAACAGCACCGAGGTTTCGCCGAGTATCGGCCAGTGGTCGAAATCACCCAGGTGGCCGACCACAATCAGGATGATGGCGAGCATGCGGATGAACACCGGCATTTCCATTACCCGCCACGCGCCTTTGGGCGGCGCACTCAGCTCGGCCAGCTGGCACACCGGCAGGGTTTCCCAACGTTCAGGCAGGTGACCGATAAGCGCCTCCAGCACACGCGAGGCCTGTACGAACGACAGCGAGTCGCCGCCCAGTTCGACAAAGCTCAACCTGGCGTCCAGGCGCGGTACCTGGAGGATGCGGGCCCAGGCTGTACTCAGCTTTTCGGCCAAGGGTGACAACGGTGGGTTGATACTGTCGTCAAATGCCGCAGGCAGCGCGCGTTTGTCGACCTTGCCGTTGGGGGTGAGCGGCAGGGCATCAAGGAACACGAACAGCGCCGGAACCATGTAGTCAGGCAGCTGGCCGCTGAGGGCCTGGCGCAGTTCGTCAGCACGGATGGCCTGCTGCGCGACGCAATAGGCCACCAGACGGGTCGATGCACTGTCGTGGTTGGCCAGGACCACGCATTGCCCTATGTGCGGGTGACGGCAGATGGCGTTCTCGATTTCCGCCAGCTCGATGCGATGCCCCCGGATTTTCACCTGGCTGTCAGCGCGCCCCAGAAAACGGGCGCTGCCATCGGCCAGATAGGTGCCCAGGTCACCCGTGCGGTAACAGCGGTCGGCCGCGTCAGCGGTGAACGGGTTGGCGATGAATTTGGCTTCGGTCAGCCCCGGGTCGTCCCAGTATCCCCGCGACAGGTAGGGGCTGCGGATCAGGATTTCGCCTGTCTCGCCCTCGTTGACCAGCTGGTTGGCCGGGTTGACCACCAGCAACTGTGCATCGGCAATGCCTTTTCCCAAGGGCACCCGGGCATTGTCCATTTCCGGGTCGAGGGTGTGGAAAGCCATGGCCTGAGGGGTTTCGGTGGTGCCGTAGAAATTCACATTGACGGCATTCGGTGCGATGGCGCGGACCTGCTGGTACTGCGTCGGGCTGAGTGCATCGCCACCCCAGAACAGGTAGCGCAGGTGGTCGAGAACCTGGCCGTTCAGGTGTACGCCAGTTTCGATCAGCTTGCCCAGCGGCGGGGTGAGGTGGATCACGCTCACACCGTGCTGGTGAAGCCAGCCGGCCAGCCGTGAGGGATCGGTCAGGGTCGACTGGGCCGGGCAGGCAATGGTCGCGCCCAGCGACAGTGGTGTGAACACGTCGCGGTATACCGGGTCGTGGCCCAGGCCAGAAAGCAGCGAGAAGGTGTCGGCCTGGGTAAAACCGTGCTGGCGCACATGCCAGTCGATGAAGTGCACCAGCGGTGCGTGGTGGGTAACGATGCCCTTGGGCTCACCGGTGCTGCCCGAGGTGAAGGTGATGTAGGCCGGCTGCTCAGGGCTGACAGCGGGCAGCGCGACAGGTTGGCCAGGGAAGGCCTGCAGCGCCTCAGCGGGGGCTTCAGGCACCGTGACGACCATGGGCTGGCCGACGTCGACGGTGGCCTCGGCGCAGCGCAGTATCACCGCAGGCTTCAGGGTGCTGACGATTTGCTCGATACGCGCGGCCGGGTAAGCGGCGTCAGCCACGGTGAAGGCCAGGCCGGCACGCAGGCAGCCGAGCATGGCGTACACCAGGGCGGCGCTGCGATGGGTGACGATGACCACACGATCGGTGCCGCTCTCGGCGTTTTTAACCAGAAACGCGGCAATGCCCGCGCTGATCTGCTCCAGTTGGGAGTAGCTGCAGGTTGTGTGCTGGCCAATGATGGCAATGGCCGCCGGGCAGCGGCTGGCCTGTTTGATGAACGCGTGGTGGATGGGCTGTTCGGCACGGTACGCCAGGCACAGCGTCGGGTTCGGGCGCAGGTCCGGCATGATGATCGAGTGCTCCGCAGGAACGTTGGGCTGGCTGGTAGCACAACGCTAGTGCAGGCTGGCTGATGGCGCCAATGCATGATCGCTGCTTGCGATAGCCGGGAGCTCCAGCGCAGCAAGCCAGCCCCCGCAAAACCCTGCTAACCCGACGGGTTAGCGGTTGTTCCAGGGGAGCCGCCTTGCGCTGCGACATGGATTGTCAGAGGCCTGGTTTTCAGGCCACATCCACGAGCACGATCTCGCTGTCCTCGATGGCGGTCACCCGCAGCACCGCTTCCTGCTCGATCGCCACGCCATCGCGCGCCTTGGCCCGCAATCCGTTGATCTCCACCAGCCCCTTGGCCGGCACCAGGTAACCCCGGCGTTCGGCATCGAAGCGGTACTCGGCGGTTTCTCCGGCTCGCAGGGTAGCAGCCACCAGGCGGGCATCGGTACGGATCTGCAGGCTGTCCTCGTCACCCGCGCGGCCGCTGGCCAAGGTCACGAAGCCCTCACCGCGCTCGCCTTTGGGGAACGGCCGGCTACCCCACTGCGGTGCTTCACCGGTGCGCTCCGGCACGATCCAGATCTGGAAAATACGTGTATCTATATCTTCCAGGTTGTACTCGCTGTGCACGATGCCGGTACCGGCGCTCATGACCTGAACATCACCGGCTTCGGTACGGCCCTTGTTGCCCAGGCTGTCCTGGTGGCTGATCGCGCCTTCACGCACATACGTGATGATTTCCATGTCGCGGTGCGGGTGCGGCGGGAAGCCGCTGCCGGCTGCGATCAGGTCGTCGTTCCAAACCCGCAGGTTACCCCAGTGCATGCGTGCCGGGTCGTAGTACTCGGCAAACGAGAAATGGTGGTGGGCATCGAGCCAGCCATGGTTGGCGTGGCCGAGGTTTTCGAAGGGTCGCAGTTGCAGCATGGTCGTGCTCCTTGTAATCAGTGGAATGACGCCATGATGCGCTATAGAAACATCGAAAATAAGCGTAAATATCGGCTTAAAACAATCTGTTTTATAGATGTTTTTTTCTGTGGCGTTTTATTCGCTTCATCGCCTAATCCACTGATCTGCAAGCATTCGCTGGCGATTTTTCGTCGATGCGGCGAACATGCCTGCTGTTTTGATTTTCAACGGAGTGACCGTGGCCCACGAGCAACCCCTGGCCCCCGCCGACCTTACCCCTCCTGCCCAGTTGCCCTGGTTTCGCCGCCTGGCCGCCCGCCTGCTGGGGCGTGGCCTGACTCGCCTGCAAGCCCAGCACCGCGACTCATGGTTCCTCGGCCACGCCACAGGCCAGCGCACTGGCCATGCCGATGGTGTACGTGAAGGGTTCGAGCGTGGTCGGGTGGAGGGCTATGAAGCGGGGCGCCAGGTGCTGGTGATCCGCGATACGCGCCCCGACAGCGCCGCCGTGCCAGGCCAGGATGACAATTTGTTCGACGACTGGCGCCTGCCGTTGACGGCCGAGTTGAAGAAGCGCTTCAAGGCCGATGTCGCCCAGCGCCTGCCCGCCGAAGCCCAGCCCAGCGCCGCGCAATGGAAGCTGATCTTCAGTGACACCCCGTCTACCTGCGTGGTGGCAGGCGCCGGGGCAGGCAAGTCCACGTCGCTGGTGCTGCGCATCCTGCTGCTGCGTCATTACCTGGGTTACGAGCTGGATGCGATGACCGTGGTCACC
Organism: Pseudomonas sp. GW823-FHT05G12; assembly: GCF_058795575.1. NCBI lineage: Bacteria > Pseudomonadati > Pseudomonadota > Gammaproteobacteria > Pseudomonadales > Pseudomonadaceae > Pseudomonas > Pseudomonas sp. GW823-FHT05G12. Next base: position 3,606,208 of record NZ_CM179501.1, on the reverse strand, counting down.
TTCACCCGCGAATCGCGCAAGGACTTCATCAAGCGCCTGCTGCAGGTGTTCGCCCTGTGGCAGATCAACCTGCAGCCTGCGCAGGCCCGCGAGCTGGTGCGCACGTTCCATTCGCGCATCCTGCCGCTGGTGCGCAGCCTGCCGGGCTTCGGCCAGGTGCGTGCATTTGAAACACTGGGCCACGAGATGCCTGCGGGGCGTGAGGCCGAGGCCGACAGCAACCCGTTCGACCTGCGCCTGAACGATGCCCAGCGCCAGCAGCTGAACCAGTGCTACAGCAGCTTGCTGGGCGAGAGCCCGCGTTTTGCCGAGCTGGTCGGCCAGTTGCGCAGCGAAGCCTTGCAACTGAAACCGCTGGACCCGAACAACCCCGATGTGCAAAAGCGCGCACAGGTGACCCAATTGGCCGCCCAGCGCGACGAAGAACTGTGCGACGTGATCGAGGACCTGTGGTTTGCCGCCGGCGTCTGGCCGATCAAGGGCATCGAGCCCTGCCGTGAAACGGTCGATATCCGTGGCAGCCGCTTCCATGTGCATGGCCGCCTGGAAGGCCAGGGGCCTTTGGTGGTGCTGGGCTTCGACCCCGCACAAAGCGCGCAATACCAGCGCCCCGGCGCCAAGCTGACCGTGCGTGCCGAGTGGGCGGTCAAGCGCACACTGTTGCAGGCGTTCTGCGACAGGCCGCTGATCTGGCTCGACAACTACGCCATGGCCAGGCGCCTGGCGGCATCGTTGGCGGGCGATGCCGTGGCCGGTCCTGGCTTCGAGTACAAGGTTAAAGGCGAACTGGCCCCGGCGCCGCTGCTGGATGCGTTCGTCAGTGCGGCCAATTTCATCGAAAACCTGGGGTTGGAGGTGAACAAAGCAGTGGCGGCGATGAGCTTCCCGTCCGGCGATAGCGATGCACTGTTCTTCGAGGCCCTGGCGCTGTACTGGAAGGCCCTGGAAGCGCACCTGCTGGACCAGTCGCCGCCGGTGATGAGCTACAACCGCATGTTCGCCCTGTTTGGCGAGAACAACCCGGAAAACCTGCACCTGCTGCCCGATCCGTTGCTGCGGCCGCTGGCGCACCTGATGATCGACGAGTTCCAGGACGTGTCGCCGCAGATCGTCAGCTGGTTGCGTGCCTGCCTCGCTGAAATACGGCGCCGCGGCCCGGCCATGCACACCGGGCGCCATGCCCAGCATTCGTCGTTGCTGTGCGTGGGTGACGACTGGCAATCGATCTACGGCTGGCGTGGCAGTTCGCCCAAGTATTTCATGGAGTTCACCAAGGCGTTCCCGTCGCCGGCCAACACGCGGGTGATGCTGGTCGACAACTACCGCTGCCAGCAACAGGTGATCGATGCGGCCGAGCACCTGGTCAAGGGCACCCCGGCGATTGCCGGCAAGAAAGCCCGCGCCAGTGGCCCGGCGGCCGAGTTGCCCGGCTCGCCGGTCAAGGTGTTCGACCGTGACGAGGCTGCGTTGGGCGAAACGCTTGTCGAGCACTACAAGCGGGGTGAGACGGTCATGATGCTGTACCGCAAGGGCAGTGACCGAGCGTTGATGAACGAGCACCTGCAAAGCGTGCTGCACGCCGAGGCGGCGCTACCGGCCGAACAGCGCCGGCTGCGTCAGCTGACCTATCACAGTGCCAAGGGTTTGCAGGCCGATGCGGTGTTCATGCTGGGTGACTGCCAGTACCTGACCAGCTCACCCTACAAGAACCAGGTATACCGCCAGGCTGGGCTGGGCAAGGCAGGTGATGCCCAACCGTTCGATACGGCACAGAAGGAAGAAGTGCAGCGCTTGGCCTACGTGGCGGTGACCCGTGCAGTACAACACTGCTATTGGCACGTAGAGGCCGCCAATGGTGACGCCGCAGCGGCCCCACGGGCGTCCAGCCAGGTGGACGGCAAGCAGGCCTTCTTCGAAGACCTGCGCGGGCAGTGAGTGGGGTCAGCGGCCGATTGTTTGCGTCTGGCGGGTGAGGCTGGTCAGCAGACCGGTTTCAACCTGCTGCTGCTCGGCAGTCAGCGCGTCAACGCCCTGGCGATACTGCTGCTCGTTGAGCACCACGCGACGCAGCCTGCCGTCAGCATCCACCGGGCTTTCAGGCATGACCCTGGCCAAGGCTCGTCGCACCGAGCTGTCCAGGGATGTCACCGGCTCGGCGGTTTCATCCAGGCAGTAATAGAGGTAATCAAGGCCTGGCCGCCAGAAGTCGGTGATCAGGCTGAACTGGGCTGCATGCTCTCGTTTCAAGTACTCGACCCAGCCCGGCTGCTGGGTCAACCATTGCTCCCGAGCGGTGGCATCCCTGTCCAGGGAAAGGACCTCAGCTTTCACCATTTCGATGATTGTGTCGTTGATTCTGGCCGTATTGCGGTACAGCATGCCTCGGCTCGGCTCAGGGTAGTCCAGCGCGCTGGCCAACGACTGGCGCAAAGCCAAACGTACCTCCACATCGTCCACCAGCCCCGTTTGAAGTTCGCTGTCCGGAAAGGCTGAGGGGTCGTCGAGCTCATCGTAGGGGGGGAGGTTTTCATCGAAGGCCCCGTCGAGCAGCGCCTGTTTGCGCAAGGACCTTCTCCAGCTGATGCGATCGGCCAGTTGATTGACCTGACTGCGTCGATACAACTTGCCATACAGGCTCAGTAGATCAGCCGGCCGACTGCCGGCGACGGCTGCGGCTTCGTGGGCCAGCACTTCTATCTCCAAGGCACTGAACGCGTCGGCACCCGCGTCGCCACAGGTTGGCGGGAAGTCGCCGGCCACGGTGGCGAGGCGCTCACGCAGCACGGTGTCGTGGGCAGCGTCATCCAGCAGCTTCCAGACGCGCGCCCTCAGGGCCTCGCCATCACGCTGCGCTTCTGCCGACTGGGCAAGACGTTCGAGTACGCCCAGCAGCGCTGCGTTTTCACCTTGGTCGAACAGCTCGCTCCACAGCTGCTCCTCGGCATTGCTCGCCTCGCCACGGAAAACGCCTTGCCACAGTGGCACGTCTTCTGCGTGTTCGAAGACGTTGACGCCGCTGCTGCCCAGGCGTGCACGTGTCTGGGCTTCCAGGGTGTTGTAGTTGAACAGCCAACGGCGCTCCGGCAAGTGCGCGGCGACATCGCGGGCAAAAGGGGTACGCAGCACACCAGGCAAGTCTGGCAGGGTACGAATGCGGTTGGACGACAGGTTCAGATAGCGCAGTTGGTACTGGGGCTGGCTCATCAGGACGGTCAGGCTGTCGGGCCACTGCTGCAGTTCGCAACGCTCAAGCTCCAGGTGGACAAGACGGGCCATGAAGCGCAGGTCGGGTGCCAGTCGCAGTGGGTTGCCTGACAAGTGCAGTAGTACGGGGTGGATCATGTCCTGAAACTGGGCAGCAAGGCTTTCGTCGAGGGTGATTTGATTATGGGCCAGGCCGAGGGCATCCAGGGGTAAGCGCGTCAGGAAGCCCAAACTGGTGGTGTCGAGTTGCAGCCGGTTGCGGCTGAGCCACAGGAGTCGCAAGCCGGGCATTGCCCCGATGGCCTGTTGGGCGGTGGGTGAAAGGGTGGTCAGGCCATTGTCGGTCAGGCCCAGCTCGCGTAGCCGCGGTGCCGACCTGAGCGCCTCGAACAATGTCTCGGCATCGATGTCCGGGTTGCCGACGATTTCCAGGGTTTCCAGGTTAGGGAAGTTTGCCAGGAAGCTGCCCTCCAGGTGCCGCATCTGCAGCCCCTCGAGCCTGAGATTGCGGATATGCAGCATGCGTGCAGTGAAAGCGGGTAGCGCTTCGAGCTGCATACGGTCCAGTACCAGTGTTTCGGCTTGCGCGCCACCTTCACGGCGGGAAGCGCTCATCAGTCGCTCGGTGCATTGCTGGCGATCAAAGCGCTCTTCAAGAGTGCGGGCGGTGCTTACCCAACGGTTGAGATCTCGGTTGAGAGTACGCTGCTCGACCTCCAGCTGGTTGATCGCGCTACCCAGGTCGCCTCCTCGAGCCAGTTCGGCTTGTAGCCCGGTGATTTGCTCGCTGCTGAGTTCGGGGTAGAGCGCCCGGAGTCGACGTGCAGCCGGCAAGGCTCGTCCCTGCAGGCCTCGGCCGCTCAGGGGATAGCCCAGCTGGCCGTTGGCCAATCGCAAAGGGGAGCGGAACCTGGGGTTGATGGGCTGTTGGCCAAGCAGTGAGGCGCAGTGCTGGCGATCACCAAGGGCAAGTTGCAGCAACCGGGCCGGTTCAGCCTGCGGGTGCGCGGCTTGCAGCGCGTGCTTGATGCGTAGACTGTCGTCGTTGGCCAGGCTGGGCCTGAACAGGCCGAGGAGGGCGCGGTCAAGCCGCGCTCGAGCTTGCAGAAGGCGTGCTTCCTCGGCAACGCGAAGCGGCACCCGGCCGTTGGTCAGGCGTTCCCGTTCGGCGTTGCTGATGTTGGCCAGCAATTCTTCAAGCGCGCTGTCCGGTAGCCCGGGAAACTGCCGGGCGAGGGTTTGTGCAGTGGGTGGGTGTGTGGGACGGCGTCGTTGTTGCAGGCTCTCGAACAGCGCCTCGCGATGCTGTTCCAGGTGTTGCGCGAGCTTGTTGTTCAGTGCGGACGATCGGTGCTCGGTTGGTGTGTCACCGAGCAACTGCTCAATGGCTTCTTCATCCATCTGATCCAGCACGGTCTGGCTCAACTGGCCATTGTCCAGGTCGGTACGGGTAATTTCGATTTCTGTCTGGCCCAGCGTGTGAGGGGGGCCGTAGCGCACCGATTCGCCCCAGGGTTCTGGCCCTTGGTAAACCTTCAGCACGTTCCCCTCGGGCCACCCCGGCAGGCGCAGCAACTCAGGCAAGGCAAAGTTCTTGTACGCAGCCAGCGGCAACCCATGGCGTACGCAGTTGATGATCTGTTGGGTCTGATTGTCCAGTTGCAACCGCTGCAGCGCGTCGAGCAACAAAGCGGGTGGACGCAGGCCCGCTGCCTGGGCACGGCGCAGCACGTCTGGATCGGTACCGGTAGTGCGCATGGCATGGTCCAGTTCGCTGTCGTCCAGGCCTGCACTATGGCTGCCGAGGCGGCGCGCGAGCTGTTCACGTTCCCATTCCAGAGGCTGTTCATGGGCCAGTTGCCAGCGGGCGTTACCATGATGCAGCAAGCGTGGGGCATAGGCCTGCGCATCCTCGGGGTGGCGCACGCGCCATTGCTGATCAGCGCCCTGAAACACTTCGTACAGGGTCCCATCCAGCTTCAGGTAGGTCTTTCCGTCGACGTGCACATGGCCGAGCAAATCGGGTTGAGCCCCCTCAGGAATAGCCGCCGTGCTCGCATAGGGTTTCATGTCGGGGTGCCAAAGCACTTCCTTGTCTTCATGCCATACACTTTTCAGTGCATCGACAAAGCCAGACGCCTGGACGATCCTGGTGCCCACTGCAAAGCCGGCAATCACGCCCGCGTTGATGGCCAATGATTCCAGCTGCGCCAGTGCCTGCCGGGTATCACCTTCTTCCCAGGCCTCGAACCCGGTGAAAACAGAGCTCATCAGGTCGTAAGCAAAAACGCCTAGCATGACCGTGTTCAACCCCGGCACGAAGAACGCGGCGACATTCAGCACGTTCATCCCCAGGTCGAACCAGTACTTCAGACGCTCATTGCGGGCGTTGGCGTCGACTTCGGCGGTAGGGACTGCAATGGTTTTTGCGTCGGCCTTCATGCGCGCAAGGTGTGCGTTGTATAGGTTCGTCCAAGGGTCGGTTCGGATTGGCGAGAGCGTGAAAGGGATCACTGGCATGATTCGGGGTTTGCGTATGCCCGCTTCATCCTCTTCGAACAGCGCAATTTCCAGCTTTACGGCAAGTTCTTTTTGCCTGTCCTTGTAGGCGAAATGCACCAAGGTGCGGCGAAACTCGCTTTGCAATAGCCGGCTGCGCAGGTGCTTGCCCGCTTCCTGACGAGAAGCGAACTCCCTTACCGGGTGCTCGCTGTCGCCAGGGACATACACAATGCAGGGGTTCTTGCGGTAAGGGTTGTCTGGCCCGATGAACAGTATTTCGTGGACGGGGATATCGAAAAGGTTGAAGTGCCAGCAATGCAACGCCTCGTTTTCATAGGTGGGGTGAGACTTGCCGTCGCACAGTTGCCCAAGCGCATCGAGCCCGGCCTCGCTCAGCAGGCCTTTGAGCCTGGCGATCAATGCCTGGACCCTCAAGGCCTCACGGTTCGCTGCAATCGACAGGCGCTGGATTTCAGCGCGATTGGCGCCTTCATGGGTTGCAAGCAGATGGTCTTGATAACGTTTGCCAAGGTCCAGCGCCCGACAATGCCTGACGAAGTCCGCCATCGTCAGGCCTGCCGGGGGCGTGTCGCTGCCTGGGGCGTTGGTGAGCCTGCTGTAGGGGCCGACTTCGTCCAGCCCCTCGAAGTTGTGCAGGGCAGCCTCCAGCAAGCTGCGTGTTTGCGGTTGGCCGACCGGGCGAGTAGCCAGCACATCCGCTTCCTCGTCCGGGACCAAAGGCGTTTCCACATCGGGAACGCCCACCCAGATGTTGGCCTCTGACTCAAAGGGCTGGAACACATACTGCGCCCTGTCTACAGGCACATTCAGCTTCAACCGCTCGGTCAACAGCGGGCCGCAGAACGCGATGATGTCCTTGAACTCGCCCAGCGCCTGTTTGACTTGCGCCAGCCGTTTGTTCCGGGTTTGCAATGCGTTGTGCAACTGCTCACGCGTTGGCTCATCGGCAGTGGCATACCACGCGTAAGGGCTGCCATCTTCATCGAGATATTCCTTGTACAGGCTCTGCACCACTTTGCGTGTATGCGTGGGTTGGAGCGCCTTGCTCCATTTCGGTAACGATCGGGTTATCTGGCTTTGGTGCAACGGTGTCGGGGTTGTCATGGTCACCATCTCTTTTGTGGGGGGAGATAGTCCACGCTGATCAAGGCGCCGGAGTGCGGTAGATAGTTGTTGGCCGCGGTCGGTCCTGCGCATGCGCGGGTCGGTGGGGGGCTGGCAGCGAGGGAGGATCTGCGAGAGGGTGAGGCAGGTCATGGTGCAGGCTTCAGCCAAGGAGAATTGCAATGCGTTCGCTGTGCAGTCCGAAAGACCACCTGCTAGACCTCGATGGCGTTGAAATAGCGGTTCGCACCTGGGGGGCAGAAGACGGTATCCCCATATTGGCCTTGCATGGCTGGCTGGATAACGCTGCCTCGTTCGAGCGCCTGGCACCGATGCTGGACGGCTGCTTCGTGGTGGCCCCCGACCTGATCGGCCATGGCCGTTCTGGCCATCGTCGCCACGACAGCGGCTATTACCTGTGGGAGCATGCCGAAGACATGCTGGCGGTAACCGACAGTCTGGGCCTGGCGCAATTTCACGTGCTGGCCCATGGGATGGGCACCGGTATAGCGTCGCTGCTGGCGGCCATGACCAGTGGCATTGCCAGCATGACCTTCCTCGACGGCATGGGGGCACCGTTCACGGTGGCCGAGGATGACCGCGTGCAGCACCTGGCGCGGGCCTACCGGCTCAAGCGCATGGTACAGCGCAGCCAGTTGCCGGGTTTTGCCGAGCCGGATGTTGGTCGCTTCGACGACCTGGACAACGCCCTGGCGCAACGCCGCGAGCGGCTGGACACCGAACTGTCGGAAGGTGCCGCTCGGCTGCTGGCGCTGCGCGACCTGCTACAGCTGGACGATGGCTATTGCTGGCGCCACGACCCGCGGCTGGTATTGCCCGAACCCATGCCACTGACCGAGCGCGAAGCCTGCGACCTGCTCAGCCAGATCCGCTGCCCGTTGTACCTGCTGTTCGGCCGCCAGGGGGCCTTCACCGGCGAGGCCTTTACCCGGCGTCAGGCCGCCTTGCCCAGCCAGGCGAAAGTCTCCTGGCACCCAGGCGGGCACCACTTCCACCTGGATGCGCCGGACCGGGCGCTGGTCGACCAACTGCTGCGTATCCTGACGCGCCATGAAGGGGGCGTACTGCAACGCTTGGTGAACGAGTAGCTGATTCTGGTCACGCCGGGTGAACCTGGGCTATGGTGGCGAACGTATTCGCAAACACGCCACAGGGAGCCCGGCATGCGGCCTTTCACCATCAAGCACATCGACCACCTGGTGTTGCGGGTCAGCGACCTGCCGCGCAGTGTTGCCTTTTACACCGAACTGCTTGGCTGCACCGTCAGCCGCGTGCGCGAAGACCTGGGTATGGTGCACCTGGCCACGGGCACGGCGATGATCGACCTGGTGACCCTGGATGGCCCGCTGGGGCAGCCAGGCGGAGCGGCACCGGGCGTGGAAGGGCGCAACCTGCACCATTTCTGCCTGCGCATCGAGCCGTTCGACGAGGCCGCGTTGACGGCCTATCTGGAAGCCGCCGGGGTAAAGGTGGAGCCTGCCGAGAAGCGGTATGGGGCCGAAGGCGAAGGGCTTTCGCTGTACTGCTACGACCCGGATGGTAATCAGGTCGAGTTGAAGGGGCCGGTAGTGCCTGGCGGGTGAAACCGCCCCCGCCAAAATCGTCAGCCAACCCGCTATCGCCCGGCACCCCGGTGCTGCGTGTCGTCCAGGCCGCCCTCTCGTGCAGGGCCCGGCGGGTGGATATCCAGCCAATCCCGATTATGCTTCATGAACCTTGCTGCGATCCGAGGCGGCCCGCCTCGTCGTGCTTCGCGCAACCAAAGCAAGCGCCAGGGCCTGGGTGCGACGGTGAAGTGGTTGTGAGGTGCTCCGGCCTATATGACAACATGACGGAGGCAACCCATGGCGGTTCTCGACAGCACATCCACGGGCAGCGCGCCCCAACGCGGTATCACCAAGGAGGAGCGCAAGGTCATCTTCGCCTCGTCCCTGGGCACGGTATTCGAGTGGTACGACTTCTACCTGTACGGCTCACTCGCCGCGATTATCGCCAGGCACTTCTTCGCTGGCGTCAATGAAACCACCTCGTTCATCTTTGCCTTGCTGGCCTTTGCCGCCGGCTTTGCCGTCCGACCGTTCGGCGCCATCGTGTTCGGCCGCCTGGGCGACATGATCGGGCGCAAGTACACCTTCCTCATCACCATTGTCATCATGGGCCTGTCCACCGCAGTGGTGGGCCTGCTACCGGGCTACGCCACGATCGGCGTGGCCGCGCCGATCATCCTGATCACCTTGCGCTTGCTGCAGGGGTTGGCGCTGGGCGGTGAGTACGGCGGCGCGGCCACCTACGTGGCCGAGCATGCGCCCAAGGGCCGCCGCGGCTTTTTCACTGCCTGGATCCAGACGACTGCCACCCTGGGGCTGTTCCTGTCGCTGCTGGTGATCATGGCCTGTCGCACCGCCATGGGGACGGAAGCGTTCGAGGCCTGGGGCTGGCGGATACCGTTCCTGCTGTCGATTCTGCTGCTGGCGATTTCGGTGTACATCCGCCTGCAACTGAACGAGTCGCCAGTGTTCATGAAGATGAAGGCCGAGGGCAAGGCATCCAAGGCGCCCCTGACCGAATCGTTCGCCCGCTGGGACAACCTCAAGGTGGTGATCATGTCGCTGCTCGGCGGCACCGCCGGCCAGGCAGTGGTGTGGTACACCGGGCAGTTCTACGCGTTGTTCTTCCTGTTGCAGACGCTCAAGATCGAGCCGCAGACCGCCAACCTGCTGATTGCCGGTTCGCTGTTGATCGGCACACCGTTCTTCATTTTCTTCGGCAGCCTGTCCGACCGGATTGGCCGCAAGAAAATCATCATGGCCGGCTGCATCATCGCCGCGCTGACCTACTTCCCGATCTTCAAGGCACTGACCGAGTATGGCAACCCGGATGTATTCGTTGCCCAGGAGCAGAACCCGGTGGTGGTGGTGGCCGACCCGGGCCAATGTGCATTCCAGTTCGACCCGGTGGGCAAGGCCAAATTCACCAGCTCCTGCGACATTGCCAAGAGCCTGCTGGCCAAGCGCGCCATCCCGTATACCAATGAAGCGGCGGAACCCGGCAGCGTGGCACAGATCCGCATTGGCGAACGGGTATTGCCGAGCTTTGATGGCAGCAGCCTGGCGGCGGCGGACTTCAAGGTGCAAAGCGAAGCGTTTACCGCAACCCTGAGTGGTGCATTGAAAGAGGCGGGCTACCCGGAAAAGGCCGACCCGGCGAAAATCCACTACCCGATGGTGCTGTTGCTGCTGACCATTCTGGTGATCTACGTGACCATGGTCTACGGGCCGATTGCCGCCTGGCTGGTGGAGCTGTTCCCGGCGCGCATCCGCTACACCTCGATGTCGCTGCCTTACCACATCGGGAATGGCTGGTTCGGCGGCTTCCTGCCGACCGTGGCGTTTGCCATGGTGGCAGCGACCGGGGATATCTATTACGGCTTGTGGTACCCGATCGTGATTGCCGTGATGACGGCGGTGCTGGGGATCTTCTTCCTGCCGGAGACCAAGGATCGGGATATCACTCACACCTGAAGGTCGAGTTTGCCTGTGCCGGCCTCTTCGCGGGTGAACCCGCTCCTACAGGTACCGTGTAGGAGCGGGTTCACCCGCGAAGGGCTGCAAAGCAGCCCCAACAATCTCTGCCCCCCTGCGGCCCCCGTAGGAGCGGGTTCACCCGCGAAGGGCTGCAAAGCAGCCCCAACAATCTCTGCCCCCCTGCGGCCCCCGTAGGAGCGGGTTCACCCGCGAAGGGCTGCAAAGCAGCCCCAACAATCTCTGCCCCCCTGCGCCCCCCCCCCGTAGGAGCGGGTTCACCCGCGAAGAGGCCGGCACAGGCGATCAATCAGTCGAAGTAGCCACGAAGCCCGAATGCATACCCGGTATCCACAGCGGTCGCCTCACCCCGGCTCCAGCGCTTCTTCAGCACGAACTCGAACGCTGGCTCGTACAACCCGTCGCGCACCAGTGCCCCCGCCAGCACCTCCACGTCGTACCAGCCATTGTCCAGCTCGATGATCGGCCGCCCAGGCAGCCGGTAACGCGCCATCAGGTCACCCAGGGTCTTGGGCGTGAAGTGCTGCAGGATGCGCCAGGTGTACAGCATCAGCGCACCGTGCTCGATCCGCAGTACATAGCCATTGCGCCGGTGCTTCAGGCGGCTGCCGGCCTCGCGCAGGGCCGGTGTGTGGTTATCGAGGGTGAAGAGGATGCGGTAGGGCAGGTTGTCGACACCGGCCAGCGGCAGCACGATGCCTTCGCGCACAGCCTGGTCGCCGCTGTCACCGTGGGTGAACGCATGGGCCAGGTCGTCGGGCAGTTGCTGGTCTTGCTTGAAGCGTTCGAGCAACTGGATATCGCCAAGCAGAAAGTAGTCGACCAGGTCGTTGAGCACTTCGCTGAATTCGTGGCGCATCTGTTTTCCTTGTGGGTGCGCATTGGGTTAAGGGCAAGCGGCTAGTGCTTCTGGGCAATCTGGATCAGGTTGCCGCACGTGTCATCGAACACCGCCACGGTAACCGGCCCCATTGTGGTTGGTGGCCGGATGAACTGCACACCGGCCGCACATAGCCGGGTGTATTCGGCCTGGATGTCACGCACGCCGAACGAGGTGGCGGGGATGCCATCCTGCTTGAGCGCGGCCTTGTACACCTTGGCCGCCGGGTGCGCGTCGGGTTCCAGCAGCAGTTCGACGCCATTGGGGTCGTTGGGCGAAGTCAGGGTCAACCAGCGGTGCCTGCCCATGGGGATGTCGTGCCTGGGCTCGAAACCGAGTACGTAGTGGTAGAAAGCCAGGGCCTTGGCCTGGTCGTCGACGAGGATGCTGGTGACCACGATCTTCATAAGCACACACCGTTTACCTGGGGCCGATGACTATCAGTAAAGACGTTCGGGCGTTTTTGACCAGTGGCTGCAGTGCCACGGGGGCCCGTTACAGGCGCAAGCGTGGTGCGGCGCCGGTTTGCGCAGGCCTGTGAGCCGATGTACTGGCAGACCCTACAAAAAACCTGCTCAAGGCATAGGTAAATCCTTCAGCGCTCAGCGCCCGCAGAGCGGCAGCCAAGGGTAAAGTGTGAGGCATGATCCCAGCCTGCCCAGACTCGCGTCAGAGAGGTACCCTGTGGCTGCCTATACCTTGCGACAACTGAAGTACTTCGTCACCACCGTGGAAGCGGGCAGTGTGGCCGAAGCGTCACGCCAGCTGTACATCGCCCAGCCGTCCATCTCCACGGCCATCAAGAGCCTGGAGGAAAGTTTCGGTGTGCAGCTGTTCATCCGCCACCACGCCCAGGGTGTGTCATTGACGCCCAGCGGCAAACGCTTCTACGCCAAGACCAAGTCGCTGCTGCAGATGGCCCATGAGTTCGAACAGAACGCCCTGGCCGACAACGATACCGTCGCCGGGCAAATCGACATTGGCTGTTTCGAAACCGTGGCGCCACTGTACCTGCCGCGCCTGATCGCCGGCTTTCGCCAGCGCTACCCGGGTGTGGACATTCGCCTGCGCGACGGTGAGCAGCAGGACCTGATCCAGGGCCTGACCGCCGGAACATTCGACCTGGCATTTCTCTATGACCACGACCTGGATGGCACCATCGAGGCCGAGCCGCTGATGCCGCCGCAGAAGCCCTATGTGCTGCTACCCGAGAACCACCGCTTTGCCGGCCAGGCCCAGGTCTCGCTGCGCGACCTGTGCCCCGAGCCGATGATCCTGCTGGACGTGGCCCCTAGCCGCACCTACTTCGTCAGCTTGTTCAATGAGATGGGCCTGGCACCGAACATCGTCTTCAGTTCGCCGTCGATAGAGATGGTGCGCGGCATGGTCGGTCAGGGTTTCGGTTTTTCGTTGCTGGTAACCCGTCCGCACTCGGAATACACCTATGACGGCCAGCGCCTGGTGATGCTCGACATTGCCGAGCCGGTGGCGCTGTCGGGGCTGGCTGCGGCGTGGTTGAAGCGAGTCCAGCTGACCAAGCCGGCGCAGTTGTTCGTGGAGTTTTGTCGGGAAGAGCTGGCGAAGTTCCTGAACTGAGCACGCCATGCCACCCCGGCAGGAGGAGCATGGCGTGGCGATTGCTCAGGGGTTGACCTGGTAGCCGCGCCCTTGCAGGCAACCGCTGTAGGCACTGGCATGGGCCTGGGTTTTGGCCTCGTCCTGGCCGCGCCGGTCCTGGCGCCGGTCCTGACGCTGGCGCATGCCACCGACCGCGGCCCCGGCGGCGGCCACTTCGCCGGCACGGTTCTGCCGGTATTGCTGCTTGGCATCGTCACCCGCCCGGTCATACAACTCGTCATGCTGGTTGCCGCGCACCTGCGCGCCTACAGCACCGGCGGCGGCACCCGCAGCTGCACCGCGAACCCGGCCACCGACATGTGGGTCGCTGGACGTCGCTGTGCCGTTTGCGGCATTGGTGGCGACGGTATTGCAATCGTTGATATCCAGTTGCATCTGCTGGCTGCTCTGGCCCTTGAGCGGCACCACCGACTGCGCCTGGGCCGCCGATGCTGCGCACAGCAGCATCAACAGGTAACTCCACGTGAACGTACGCATGGCACACCTCCACCGGGCGGAAAGCCCGTCTCACAGAATAGTTCGCCTCTGATGTCGTGATGGAAGTTTTGCCCAGATGGTCTACACCGGATATCAGACGCCGTTCCGATTAGCCTCCTGGCCTGATCCAAGGCTACCCGTGGGCAAACCATGAGCCAGACGCAAGATCTGATCATCTGCGAGTATTGCGACACGGTGTACCACCGTGCACCGCTGCTCAAACATCAACGTGCCCTTTGCCCGTGCTGTGGCGGCGTGCTGTACCGGCACAGGTCACTGACCATCGAGCAGCGGCTGGCACTGAGTGTGACTGGCGGCGTCCTGCTGGTGTTCGCCAACTATTACCCGGTGATGACCATCGGCATGCAGGGGCTGACCCACTCGGCCACATTGTGGGACGCCGTGCAGATTCTCAGTCACGGCAGTATCACCTTCATCGCCCTGGTCATGGCGCTGTCGATCATTTTTGCGCCGCTGCTGCAAATTGCCCTGTTGTGCTGGGTGTTGAGTTTTGCCCTTGCCGGCCAGCGTGCCCCCGGCTTTGCCCTGTGCATGCGTGGCCTGGAAAGCCTGCGGCCCTGGAGCATGCTGGAGGTGTGTCTGCTGGGGGCAATGGTGGCAGTGATCAAACTGGCGGGGCTGCTCGATGTGATCCCCGGTATCGGCCTGCTGGCCCTGGCCGCATTGAGCATGTTGATCATCCACATTGCCGGCAAGGACATCCGCGACTTGTGGGAACAGGTATGACTGCCCCGGTCAAGGCGCACGACCTTGGCTTGTGTCTGTGCCATGGCTGTGGCCAGGCATGCGACACGCGCAGTGGCGCGCACACCTGCAACCGTTGCGGCGCCGTCATTCACCGGCGCAAGGCCAATGCCATCAGCCGTGGCTGGGCGTTTCTGCTGGCCGCACTGATTTTCTACATCCCCGCCAACCTGCTGCCGGTGATGCACACCGAAATGCTCGGCAGTGGTACAGAAAGCACCATTGGCGGTGGCGTGCTGGAGTTCTGGGAAGCCGGGGCCTGGGACATCGCGCTGATCATCTTCATTGCCAGCGTGGGTGTGCCCGCCATCAAGTTCTTCTCCCTTGGCCTGCTGCTGTTCACTGCCCAGCGTGGTTCTTCCTGGGCCTGCCGGCAGCGTTCGCAGTTGTACCGCTTCGTCGAGCTGATCGGCTATTGGTCCATGCTCGATGTGATGGTAGTGGCGCTGGTGGCTGCGCTGGTGCAACTACGCGGGCTGGGCACCATCGAGCCGCGTGTGGGCATTCTGTTCTTTGGCATGGTGGTAGTGCTGACCATGTTCTCTGCGATGAGCTTTGATCCACGCCTGATCTGGGATAGCCATGCCAACGAGGGGAGGCCGCATTGATGGGGCAACAGACTGACAAGCGCGAGGGCCCTGGGCAGGTTGAAGTGCGCACCCGACGTTGGAGTGTGTCGCTGGTATGGATCGTGCCGATCCTGGCGATCCTGATCGGCGCTTCGCTGGTGGTGCGCAACTGGATGCAGCAAGGGCCGGTGATTACCATTTCTTTCCACAGCGGGGAGGGATTGGTGGCGCACAAGACCCAGGTAAAGTACCGCAGTGTGGTGATTGGCGAAGTGACCACGGTGGACTTGGCCGACGACAAGAAGAGCGTGGTGGCCAAGGTTCAGCTCTCCAACGATGCCCGCTCATTCGCTACCCGGGGAGCGCGCTTCTGGGTGGTGCGACCGCGCATCGGCGTGGGCGGGGTTTCCGGGGTGGACACGCTGCTTTCGGGCAGTTTCATCGGGGCTGATTCCGGCGAGTCGAAGGTGCCGGAAAAGTCCTTTGTCGGCCTGGAGCTGCCGCCGCCGATCACCTATGACGAAAAGGGCAAGCGCTTTGTTCTTGTCGCCAGCGACCTGGGCTCGCTGGATATCGGCTCTTCGATCTACTACCGCAAGATCCCGGTGGGCGAAGTGGTGTCCTTTGCCCTCCAGGACGATGGCAAGGGGGTAGAGATTGGCGTGTTCGTGCAGGCGCCCTACGACACGTTCGTCACTGCTGACACGCGCTTCTGGAATGCCAGTGGCATCGACATGCAGATCGGTGCCAATGGCCTGAAGGTCGATACCGAATCGCTGTCGTCGATTCTGGTGGGCGGGCTGGCCTTCGGCTCGCCCGATTTCGCCGCGCAAGCCGAGCCTGCTGCCGACCAGGCCCGCTTCCAGCTATTCGCCGACCGCGACATGGCGCTGTCGCCTCCGCATGGCCAGGCGCAGTACCTGCAGTTGCGCTTCGACCAGGCCATGCGCGGCCTGTCGGTGGGCGCGCCAGTGGAGTTCAAGGGTGTGGAGTTTGGCCGGGTCACCTCGATCCAGCTCGATTACGATGCTACGCGGCAGAGCTTCCCGGTAGTGGTCGATGCGGTGATCTACCCGCAGCGGCTAGGGCCGGTGCACCGCAAGATGCTGGCGGTGTTCAAGCACACCGAGGGCGACATGCAAGGGGCGCGGAAACTGATTGGCACCTTTGTCGAACATGGGCTTCGGGCCCAGGCGCGTAGCGGCAACCTGATCACCGGGCAGATGTTCATTTCGCTGGACTTTTACCCCGATGCCCCCAAGGTGGCCTTCGACATGGCTGCCGACCCCATCATGATCCCGACGCTGCCCGGCAGCCTTGAGCAGTTGCAGGAACAGCTGCAGCGGGTGGTGGAGCGCATTGCCAAGCTGCCGCTGGAAAGCATCGCCGGTAACCTGGACGGCAGCCTGCGTGAACTGCGCGCCAGCCTAAAGCAGTTCAATGGCCAGACGTTGCCGGAGGTGAAAGTGGCGCTGGACGAGGTGCACAAGACCCTGCGCACGGCCAACTCGGCCATTTCCGAAGATTCGCCGCAGCGCGAGCGAATGGGCGAAACACTGGACGAGCTGGAACGCATGTCGCGTTCGCTACGTGACCTTGCCGATTACCTGGGCCGCCACCCCGAGTCGCTGATTCGTGGCCGGCCGAAAGCGGCCGGGTCCGCAGACCTTGAACCCTGAGGAGACAGCCGATGCAACGACTGCGCAATGCATGTGTGGCCAGCCTGCTGGTGTGGCTCGGGGGCTGCAGCAGTACGCCGAACAACTACCACACGTTGGTACCGAGCGACCCGGTACGTGACAGCGGCCAGCGCATCCAGGTGGTCAGGGTGGCTGTGCCGCCCCAGGTCGACCGCCCACAGTTGGTGGTGCGGCAAGGGCAGAGTGGCCTGGCCATTCTGGAGACGGAGTGGTGGGGAGCCAACCTGGTGGATGAATTCCGCAGCGCCCTGCAGGACCAGTTGGGCGGCCCGGCGGGTGGCGGCAAGGCGTCGCTGCGGGTGGATGTGCAACGCTTCGACACGGTACCAGGGCGCTACGCCTCGCTGGAGGCCGTGTGGCGCCTGAAGCAGCAAGGGCAGGTCGAGCTGACCTGCCGTACGTCAGTGCAGACTGCTGCGGACAACAGCATCACCAGCCTGGTGAATGCGCACCAGGCCAACCTGCGCAAGTTGGCCGAGGCGGTGCGGGGGAGTGCCCGGCAGGGTAGTTGCCCTGCATGAACCGTGGTCTCATTACTGCCTGGTGCTGGCTGTTTCCTGTACCCCGTCGGCCTTGTCCAGCGGCAGGTGGTCGAACTCGCGCAAGCCATTCTTGCGGTATGGGTCGCCGATCCAGCGTGGTGCTACCACGAACTGTGGGCTCACCAGGCTCTTGGCCGGTTCATAGCGGTCATAGCTCAACCCGGCCAGGTCTGACAGGGTATGGATCAGGTGCGAACTGCTGTAGGGGCGATCGGCCATTGCCTGCAAGTCACGCGGGTGCTCGGCCTGCCACCTTGGTGAGGTCCACAGCAGGAACGGGATGGTGTACATCGGCCGGGTCGGTGCGCCTTCGTTGCGCCCCAAGCGGTCGTGGTCACCGGAGCTGTACACGTCTTCACCATGATCGGACAGGTACATCAGGAACCCATTGGGGTTGCCTGCCGCATAACGCTTGATCAGGCTCGATACCACATAGTCGTTGTAGCGCACCGCGTTGTCATAGAAGTTGTAGGTTTTTGCCTGGTCCGCTGTCAGCTTGGCTGGCACACCCTGCCTGTCGTTGAAGTGCGCATAGTCGTCCGGGTAGCGGTAGCGGTAGTCCATGTGCGTGCCCAGCAGGTGCACGATGATGAACTTGTTGGGCGCAGGGTCTTGCAGGGCTTTCTCGAACGGCGCCAGCACCACGTCATCGTACTGGCGGGCATTCTGGTTGCGCTGGTTGTTCAGGTACACCGGCGCGTCTGTTTGCTGCGAGAAGGTGGTGAGCATGGTGTTGCGCTTGGTCAAGGTCTGCTGGTTGGTGATCCAGAAGGTCTTGTAGCCTGCCTGTTTGAGCAGGTTGATCAGCGACGGGTCGGTGAGAAAGCGATCCGGGTTCTGTTCGTCGCCGAACGTGAGGATCTGCTGCATCACTTCGATGGTGTACGGGCGCGGCGATACCACGTCGCGGAACACGGTCAGGCCCGAGTCGCTGGCGGCCAGCGCGTCGAGGTTGGGCGTGGTGTCGCGGTCATAGCCATACAGGTGCATGTGCTCGCGGGTGGTCGACTCGCCGAGCACCAATACCAAGGTGCGTGGCGCAGTGCCACTGCTGTCGCGCAGGTTTTGCAGCGGTGGCAGTGCGGCATTCTGAGCCAGCAGTTTCTGCATGTTGTCCAGTTGCTGGCGGTACTGTCGGTAACCGACCAGCAACTGCCAAGGTACGGCCGGTTCCATTCGCTGCTGCACTTTTTCGAGCGCATCGGCGAAGTTGCGCTCCTGGGTCACCATCTGCTTGTAGAACGGCACGACCAGGTTGGCCACCAGCAATAGCACGACCACCGGCAGGCGACTGCGCAGTGGCAGGCTGACCGGGCGCACGCGCCGCCACAGCATTACCGCAACCAGCGTGTACAGCACCAGTGCCAGGCCCAGCCCCACGCTGAAGTATTGGCTGAAGTACTCACCAGCCTCGGCGGTGTTGGACTCGAACATCACAAAGATGACGCTTTGTGAAAACTCCTGGCGATAGATGCCGAAGTAGCTCAGGCCCACCAGCGAAGCCGCCCACAGCACCAGACCGATGATTGCCGCGGTGGCGCGTGTGAAACGCGGCAGCAACAGGACGGGCGCCAGCCACAGGCTGCTGAGGAACAACGCATCGCGAAAACCGGCGAAGCCGGTCGTCCCGCTGAACAGCAGCAGCGCCTGGGTTACACCGGAGAAATACCAGAAGAACAGCAAGAGCCAGCCGAGGCCGGCCCAGTCCACGCGCTTGTGCGCGGCGGGGGATGTAGTGTGTGACACGTATGCCTCGTTGTACCTTGGCGGCCAGCGGTTGTGCGCGTGGCCGGAAAGGGCGTGACGCTAATCTGCGGACTGTGAAAATAACGTCAACGCGTTGAATCCTGCGACCTGCATGGCCGTAGCAGGCATTCGCTGGGCCGTTCACCGCGTTTTCCCCGCGCCGCCGGGGTATGATGGCGGCAGCGAAAACGTACTGACAGGCCCCTAGACCATGAACCGTCGTAAGAAGATCAAGCAGCTATTGCAGGCGCATGCCAAAAAGGCCAGTGCCAAACTGGCGCCACGCAAGCCCAAGTACATTTGCAAGGCGGACCGCTTGAAGATGGAGGCAGAGGCGGTGAGCGAGAGTTCCCAGCTGGCTGACTGACACCGCCCCTGCACCGATCGCATGGGCTTCAACGGCGGTAGTAATAATGCGCGTCATGATGACGCTGGCGCATGGCGCGCTCATGGCGGCGCTCCCAATCACGGCGCCGTTCCCAGTCGCGCCGCCGCTCCCAGTCCCGGCGGGCTTGTTCACGCCGCCACTGTTCGCGGCGCCAGTCGCTTCGGTGGTCGTGCCAGCGATCGTCATCATGCGCCAGGAGCGTGGCCGGCTGTTCAACGGCCACGCTGGCCACGCTCGACCAAGGGTTGCCGGCTGGCTTCAACGGTGACTGGACGGCCGGTAAAACGGGTTCGGCGGCTTTCATCTGCGTTGCCGATGCCGTGCCCATCGCCGCGAGCGAGAACAGGCCGAGCAGCACCAACCTTGCGACATGTATTTTCATGAGCGTAGCCAACCTCTGATAACGAATGAGCCATCTGGCCAGCAGGTGTGGGGGGCGAACCTTGTCTCGCGTTCCGCTACCTTTCTGTGCCTCACACATAGACAGGGAATCAAGAAAAAGTTCGCTACAGCAACAACTTGTAGAAAATCGCCGTGGCGGTTGGTGCTGTGCAGCGCCCGCTAAAGGTGCCGTTGCACTCGGTCAACTGCCTGCAAATACCTCACGCAGATGCCGCCGATAACTGTCGAACGCTGCAATCGCCCCCGCTACCACCTCTGCTTCCTCCTGCTCCCCCAGCACCAGGCTGTCCAGCCTGGCAACAAATTCGCGCCAATGCAGCGCTCGGCCATCCGGGTGAGGGGCCAGGTGGCGGGCCCCCTTGTCACCCTCCAGCCCAAGACGTTGCGTGTGCTTGTAGAGAAACGCCGCCCCCAGGTTCGAACCTTCACTGCAATACAGCCATCCCAAGGCCTGGGCCGAGCTGACACGGACCGGTTGGGCGGGTGTTGGCAGTGGCAGGCTGAGGTCGCGCAGGTCGGCCTCGACTGCCGCGAACCGTGACAGCGCCTCCAGCCCCGGCAGTTGCTGGTTGAGCTGTTCATCCTGATACAACGCCAACAGGCTGCCATGAAAGCGGTGCTGCACCTGCAGGAAGCGCCCATAACGCTCGCGGTTCTCGAAAGGCCGCGCTGCCATTACCAGTTGATCGACGCTGTCATGATCCCTGCTGCTGGCCGCTTTCAGGCGTTTGCAGCGGCTGGGTTCGGTGAAGGGGAAAGTTACAGCGGTCATCGGCGTATCCGTGGCAATAGAGCAAGGTCCCCATGATGCTTGCCCTCCTTGGCAGGCAGCAAGCGTCACACACTCGACCCGACCGAGTTCGCAACGATGGAGTGCAAGGTCGATGCTCATTTATCATGGCGGCTGCTTTTACCATTGCCAAGGATACCTGCCATGAGCGCCCTTCAGTTCCGCACCCCCGTTCCCGCCGATGCCGAGCGTTGCTACGCCATCGAAATTGGCGCCTATGAAGGGGATGAGGCGGCCACGCTGGAGAAAATCCGCACGCGTATCACGCAGTACCCCCAAGGCTTCCTGGTGCTGGAAAGTGACGGCGAGATCGTGGGTTTCATCAACAGTGGCTGCGCCCACGAGGTCGTGATGTCCGACGAGGCCTTCAAAGAGCTGGTTGGCCATGACCCGGCGGCCGCGAACGTGGTGATCATGTCGGTGGTTGTAGACCCGGCCCACCAGGGCAAAGGCTACGCCAAACTGTTGATGAACGAATTCATCGGGCGCATGCACGCGGCGGGCAAGCAGACCATTCACCTGATGTGCAAGGAGCAGCATGTGGCCCTGTACCAGAAGCTGGGCTACCAATACGTGAAACCGTCGCCGTCGGACCACGGCGGCATGGCCTGGCATGAGATGGTCATGGACCTTTGAGTGCACATGACATCGTAGTGTGCGCTACCCGCAGCTTGTCTAGGTGACAGCGCAGCCCAAAGGGCTGCGCATGCCCTTCATTCAACCCGGCGATGCCGAGCTGATGCCAGGCCTCAAGTGCCACTGACCAGCTGATGGGCCAGCTGGTTGTGGCGTTCCAGTACGCGCGGCAGGTCGACGGTGGCCAGCTGGCCGTCTTTCACTACGACGCGGCCGTTGATCACGCTGGTATGCACCTGGGTCGGGGTGCAGAACACCAGTGCCGCCAATGGGTCATGGTGGCCGCCGGCATACGCCACATGGCCCAGGTCGAAGGCGACGAAATCGGCGACCATGCCCGGGGCCAGGGCGCCAATATCATTGCGGTTGAGCACTTTCGCGCCACCCAGGGTGGCAATCTCCAGTGCTTCGCGTGCGGTCATCGCGTCAGGGCCAAAGCCCACCCGTTGCAGCAGCAGGGCCTGACGCACTTCACCGATCATGCTGGCGCCGTCGTTGGAGGCAGAGCCATCGACCCCCAGGCCCACCGGTACGCCGTGGTCGCGCATCTTGCGTACCGGGGCGATGCCCGAGGCCAGCCGCATGTTCGAGCATGGGCAGTGGGCGACGCCGGTGCCGGTGCGGGCGAACAGCTCGATGCCGTGCTGGTCGAGCTGCACGCAGTGGGCATGCCATACATCATGGCCGACCCAGCCAAGGTCTTCGGCGTACTCGGCAGGGGTCATGCCGAACTTCTCGCGGCTGTAGGCGATGTCGTTGACGTTCTCGGCCAGGTGGGTGTGCAGCGACACCCCATACTGGCGCGCCAGCACGGCAGCTTCGCGCATCAGGTCGCGGCTGACCGAGAACGGCGAGCATGGCGCGACCACGATGCGGCGCATCGACCCGTGGCTGGCATCGTGGTAGTCCTCGATCAGGCGTTGCGATTCCTTGAGGATGTCGGCTTCCTTTTCCACCACCGAGTCAGGTGGCAGGCCGCCTTGGCTCTGGCCCACGCTCATGCTGCCGCGCGCGGCATGGAAGCGCATGCCGATCTCGGCCGCCGCGTGGATGCTGTCGTCGAGCTTGCAGCCGTTGGGGTAGATATACAGGTGGTCGCTGGAGGTGGTGCAGCCGGACAGGATCAGCTCGGCCATGGCGGTCTGGGTCGACACCGCGATCATCTCGGGGGTCAGGCGCGCCCAGATCGGGTACAGGTTGGTCAACCAGTTGAACAGCTCGCCGTCCTGAGCGGCCGGTACCACGCGGGTGAGGCTCTGGTACATGTGATGGTGGGTGTTGACCAGGCCTGGTATGACCACCTTGCCGGCCATGTCCAGAATCACGTCGGCGTGCTGCGGGAGGGTTTCGCTGGGGCCGACTTGCTTGATCAGGTTGTCTTCGATGAACAGGCCGCCGTTCTTGATTTCGCGGCGTTCGCCGTCCATGGTGACCAGCAGTGCGGCGTTTTTGACGAGGAGCGTTTTTGCAGGGTTTGTAGATGACATGGTGCAAGCCTGCGCAATACGCATCGGCGATTACCGATGTCATAGGCGCTCGGTATTGTAAGCAAGCTTTTTACTGATTGTATACAGCTCACAGCGCCAGTGCCGGCCTCTCGGCGGCTAGAGCCGCGAAGGGGCCGGCACAGGTTGCAGCCATGAAAGATCACACCGCCTCGCGGCTGCTTACACCCTCCAGCAACCGGGCAATCCCCAGCGGGTTAGCGTTTTTCAACGCATCCGGCAGCAGTGCGTCCGGGTAGTTCTGGAAGCACACCGGGCGCAGGAAGCGGTCGATGGCCAAGGTGCCCACCGAAGTGCCGCGGGCGTCGGAGGTGGCCGGGTAGGGGCCGCCATGCACCATGGCATCGGAAACCTCCACGCCGGTCGGGTAGCCATTGAGCAGCAAGCGCCCGGCCTTGCGTTCGAGCAACGGCACCAGTGAGGCAAAGGCGCGCAAGTCGTCAGGTTCGGCAATCAGGGTGGCAGTCAGCTGACCTTGCAGGTGACGCAATGCTTCGGCCAATTGCTGGGCATCGGCCACTTCAACCACCACGGTGCTAGGGCCGAACACTTCTTCCTGCAACAGCGGGTCGCCATTGAGCAGCAGGCTTACGTCGGCCTTGAACAACTGCGGCTTAGCCTGGTTACCGGTTTGCGGTTGGCCGGCCAGATGCTGGATACCCGGGTGCGCCAGCAGGTGCTGCACAGCGTTCTGGTAGCTGCGCAGGGTGCCAGCGTTGAGCATGGTCTGCGGGCCCTGGTCGGCCATGCGTGCCACCAGCGTTTGCAGGAAATGCTCGAAGTGCGGCGAGCGGATACCCACCACCAGGCCCGGGTTGGTGCAGAACTGCCCGCAGCCCAGCACCACCGAGGCGGCCAGCTCGGTCGCCACCTGTTCACCGCGAGCCTGCAGAGCCTGCGGCAGCACGATCACCGGGTTGATACTGCTCATTTCGGCGAACACAGGGATCGGCTGCGGGCGCGCTGCGGCCATGTCGCACAGGGCGCGGCCACCGCGCAGCGAGCCGGTAAAGCCGACTGCCTGAATGGCTGGGTGCTTGACCAGTGCTTCGCCCACACCGGCACCGTAGATCATGTTGAAAACGCCTGCCGGCATACCGCTGCTGGTCACTGCACGGTCGATGGCCGCGGCCACATGGGCCGCAGTGAGCATGTGCCCGCTGTGTGCCTTGAACACCACCGGGCAGCCGGCGGCCAGCGCCGAAGCGGTGTCACCGCCAGCGGTGGAGAAGGCCAGTGGGAAGTTGCTGGCGCCGAACACGGCCACCGGGCCCACGCCGATGCGGTACTGGCGCAGGTCCGGGCGCGGCAGCGGGGTGCGCTGGGGCAGGGCGCGGTCGATGCGTGCAGCGTAGAAGTCGCCACGCCGTACCACTTCGGCAAACAGGCGCAGCTGGTTGCTGGTGCGGCTGCGTTCGCCGCGGATGCGTGCTTCAGGCAGTGCGGTTTCGCGCATCACGTCCTGGATGAAGTCATCACCCAACGCGTCCAGTTCGTTGGCGATAGCGTCGAGAAAAGCGGCGCGCTGGTCCGGGCGGGTGCTGCGGTAGCTCGGGTAGGCCACCTCGGCGGCCTGGGCGGTGGCCTCGACTTCATCGCCAGTCGCCTGGTGGAAGGCGTAGGGCAGTGTTTCACCGGTGTGGGCGTCGAGGCTGTGCAGCAGCACGTCACCCTGGCCACTGAGCTGGCCGGCGATGTGGTTCAGGCGGTGTTCGATGGACATTTCGTTTCCCGTTGGCAATGACAATCGTTGGTCAGGACTGTAGGGGGCGAACGGCGGGGTGAATAATGATTAATACGGATCGGGTGATAACGAGCAGTTATCACCCGGGTTCTCGCGATGCCTTGCAGGAGCGGTCATGCAAGGCGTCAGGGCTCACTCGGCCATCTGCAACTCTGGCAGCTTCACGCGCAACGCCCGGGTCAGCCCCAGTAGCACCAACAGGCCCAGGCCCATCCAGCACAGGCCGATGGTGAACGACAGGCTGGTCAGGCTGCTCCATAGCCACAACGTGCTGAGAAAGCCCAGGCCGGGAATGGCGCCGTACAGCAGGTAGTTGCGGCAACCGCGCAGTTTCTGATCAACCAGGTAGTGCTTGACCACCGCCAGGTTCACCGCCGAAAAGGCGAACAGTGCGCCAAAGCTGATCATGTTCGCCACGGTATCCAGGGTGATCACCAGAGCGATCAGCGACAGCAGGCTGACCACCAGGATGGCAGTGGCCGGCACGCGCTTTTTCGTCACCAGCTGGCCGAATGCCCGCGGCAATGCGCCGTCGCGGCCCATGGCGAACAGTACGCGCGACACGCTGGCCTGGGACACCATGGCCGAGGCGAAGCAGCCCGCCACGTAGGTAGCGGTGAAGGCGGTTACCAGCAGCTCGCCGCCCACCCGGCGCATCACGTCCACCGACGCCGAATCCGGGTCGGCGAAGCTGCCCCAGTCGGGAAACACCATCTGCGCGCAATAAGACACCACCAGAAACAGCAGACCGCCGATCAACGACACCGCCAGAATCGCCACGGGAATGCGGTAGGTCGGGTTACTGGTTTCCTCAGCCATGGTCGACACCGCATCGAAGCCGAGGAACGACAGGCACAGCACGGCGGCGCCGGTCATGATCAACGGCACGCTGAAGCCATCGTGGTGCAAGGGGGCCAGCAGCGACACCGGCTCCGCCTGTCCGCTGAGCTTGAGAATGGACAGGGCGACGAAGACGATGATGAACACCAGTTGCACCACCACCAGGATCCAGTTAACCCGGGTGATCGACTCGATGCCAATCAGGTTGAGGAAGGTGACCAGGGCAATGGAACCCGCTACCCACACCCAGGCATGGATGGTCGGGAAGTATTCCGACATGTAGATGCCGATCAGCAGGTAGCTGAGCAGCGGCAGAAAGATGTAGTCGAGCAGCAGTGTCCAACCGGTGATGAAGCCGATATGGCTGCCGAAGGCCTTGCGCGTGTAGGTGTAGACCGAGCCGGAGTAGGGGTGGGCCTGGACCATGCGGCCGTAACTGTAGGCGGTCAGCAGCATGGCGGCGAGCGTGAGCAGGTATGCGGTGGGCAGGTGCCCTTTGGTCATCTGGGTGACCAGTCCGTAGGTGGTGAATACGGCCAGGGGCACCATGTAGGCCAGGCCAAACAGCACCAGGGCGGTCATGCTCATGGACTTGCGGAAGCGGCCGGTGCTGGTGCCGGGTTGCGAGGGTGCATGCGGGGCGGGGCTATGGGCTGTACTTGTTGTTGTATGCATTGCTAACTCCTGAAAAGGGATGCAGGACACCGCGGCAGGCGAGCAGGCTCGCGACCGTCAGGTGTTGTGCAAGGAGGTCGAGCGGAAAGCTCGCAGCGCTGGGGCGGGTTGATGCTCCCACACCCTGCAGGCACCCGGAATCACCCTTTGGGGTGAGCGGACACAGCCCTTGCCCGGCTCACCCCAAAGGGTGATTCCGGTGCCTGCAGCGCCGTGGGAGTATCTGCTCAACGACGCACCGCACTGGCGGCGGTGCCACTGAAAAGAAACGGCAGGCTTACAGTGACCAATCAATTGCTTTCAGAACAATGGTTCGAGCACCAGGCCAAGGTCACCGAGGCGATCGGCCGGCCGGGCTTTGCCGCCAGCCTGTTTGCTGCACTGGGTGTGATCCGGCCGATCCAGGCGACCACGGTGTACCTGTACCCGCACGATGGCATGCCCTGTGCGCTGTTCGAGCAGGATGACAAGGCGCCCTGGCAGCCCGAGGGCAATGTCAGCCGCTACCTGTCGGGCTTCTACCTGCTCGACCCGTTCTACGGTGCTTGTGTGGAACAGGTCGAATCCGGTTGTTACGGCCTGTTCGAAGTGGCACCCGACCACTTCGAGGTCAGCGAGTACTACCAATCGTTCTACCGCCACTCGCACCTGGAGGATGAACTCAACTACATCCTGCAGGTGGCGCCCGGGCAAAGCCTGGCGGTGTCGCTGGCCTTCACCGACAAGCTGGATGGACAAAGCCGTACCCGGTTCGGGCTCATCACGCCTTGGGTGCTGGCGGTACTCGGCAAGCATTTTGCCGGGCTGGACAGCCGCGCAGGGCGCTTCGAGAACATCCTTGAGCAACGTATTCATGCCGCGCTGAACAATTTCGGCAGCTCGCTGCTGACCGAGCGTGAATGCCGTATCGCCCAGCTGATCCTGCGTGGCCACTCGACCAAGTCGCTGGCCGAGCGGTTGGGAGTGTCGGAGGACACCATCAAGTCGCACCGCAAGAACGTCTACGCCAAGCTCGACATCGGCACCCAGTCCGAACTGTTCTCCCTGTTCATCGATGCACTGGCCAATGCCCAGGGCGTGCTGGGCAAGGACCCGCTGGAAAGCTACATGGGCAAGCTGCGCTGAACGCCAGCTGCCCTGCAACCCCACCGCAAAGGAAAACCAACAATGAACGCGCCTTTCGCCCCGCAACGCCAGACCCGTGACTACCAGGCAGCCGATGCCGCCCACCACATTCATGCCTTCCTCGACCAGAAGGCGCTGAACGCCGAAGGGCCGCGGGTGATCGTCGGGGGCGAACGCCTGCACCTGTGGGACAGCGAGGGCAAGCGTTACCTGGATGGCATGTCCGGCCTGTGGTGCACCCAGCTCGGTTATGGCCGTCGTGACCTGACGGCCGCCGCGGCCACGCAAATGGATCAGCTGGCCTACTACAACATGTTCTTCCACACCACCCACCCGGCGGTGATCGAACTGTCCGAACTGCTGTTCAGCCTGCTGCCGGGGCACTACAGCCACGCGATCTACACCAACTCCGGCTCCGAGGCCAACGAGGTACTGATCCGCACCGTGCGCCGATACTGGCAGGTGGTTGGCCAGCCAGGCAAGAAAATCATGATCGGCCGCTGGAACGGCTACCACGGCTCGACCCTGGCGGCCACGGCGCTGGGCGGGATGAAGTTCATGCACGACATGGGTGGGTTGATTCCGGATGTGGCACACATCGACGAACCCTACTGGTACGCCGAGGGCGGTGAACTGACCCCGGCAGAGTTCGGCCGCCGCTGCGCCCTGCAGCTGGAGGAAAAGATCCTCGAACTGGGTGCCGAGAACGTTGCCGGCTTCATTGCCGAACCCTTCCAGGGGGCAGGCGGCATGATCTTCCCGCCGGAAAGCTACTGGCCGGAAATCCAGCGTATCTGCCGCCAGTACGACGTACTGCTGTGCGCCGATGAGGTGATCGGTGGCTTTGGCCGCACCGGCGAATGGTTCGCCCATGAATACTTCGGCTTCGAGCCCGACACCCTGTCGATCGCCAAGGGCCTGACCAGCGGCTATGTGCCCATGGGTGGCCTGGTGCTGAGCAAGCGCATTGCCGAGGCGTTGGTGGAGCGCGGCGGGGTATTTGCCCACGGCCTGACCTATTCCGGCCACCCGGTGGCGGCGGCAGTGGCCATCGCCAACCTGAAGGCGCTGCGTGACGAAGGCATCGTGCGCCAGGTGAAGGACGACACGGGGCCGTACCTGCAGCGCATCCTGCGGGAAGTGTTTGCCGACCACCCATTGATCGGCCAGGTGCAAGGGGCCGGGCTGGTGGCGGCGCTGCAGTTCGCCGAGCACAAGCCGACGCGCAAGCGCTTTGCCAACGAGAACGACCTGGCCTGGCAGTGCCGCACCTTTGGTTTCGAGGAAGGGGTGATCATTCGCTCGACCCTGGGCCGGATGATCATGGCCCCGGCCTTGATCGCCAACCACAGCGAGCTGGATGAGCTGGTGGAGAAGACCCGGATAGCCGTAGACCGCACGGCGCGGCTGGTCGGCAAGCTCTAAGCCGCTGACAAGGGCAACGCACTTCCCTGTGGGAGCGGGCACGCCCGCGAACACCGGCGAAGCCGGTGCCATCCACCGTGTCGCCTGATTCGCGGGCATGCCCGCTCCCACAGAGGGAGTGCGGCGTGCTTGCGGACTGTGTGGTACCTGTTACTTGCGCAAGAAGGACCGCCACGACGGTCGTCTGGAGTACAAATGTACACTCTCGAATTCTGGCAACAACGCGCCTCGGACCTCTACCTTCCGGCCCATGCACTGATCGACGGCAAACCCGTCAACGCACAGGATGGCGCCACGTTCGCAGCCATCAACCCCGCCACCAACAACGTAATGGCACAGGTTGCCGCCTGCGGCCATGCCGAGGTCGACCTGGCTGTCGCCAGCGCCCGTCGAGCCTTCGAGCAAGGCCCCTGGCCGCGCATGGCGCCGGGCGAGCGCAAGAAAGTGCTGCTGCGCCTGGCCGAGCTGATCATGGCCCATCGTGAAGAACTGGCATTGCTGGACTCGCTGAACATGGGCAAGCCGGTGATGGATGCCTACAACATCGACGTGCCGGGCTCGGCACATGTGTTCGGCTGGTACGGCGAAGCGCTGGACAAGCTGTATGACCAGGTGGCGCCCACTGCTGCCAATGCGCTGGCCACCATCACCCGCGAAGCCCTCGGCGTGGTCGCTGCCGTGGTGCCATGGAACTTCCCGCTCGACATGGCCGCCTGGAAGCTGGCCCCGGCGCTGGCTGCCGGCAACAGCGTGGTACTCAAGCCCGCCGAGCAATCACCGTTCTCGGCCCTGCGCCTGGCCCAACTGGCGCTGGAAGCGGGGTTGCCGGAAGGCGTACTGAACGTGGTGCCGGGCCTGGGCGAGCAGGCCGGGCAGGCGCTGGGCCTGCACCCGGATGTGGACTGCCTGGTATTCACCGGCTCCACCCAGGTGGGCAAGTACTTCATGCAGTACTCGGCGCAGTCCAACCTCAAGCAGGTGTGGCTGGAGTGCGGCGGCAAGAGCCCAAACCTGGTGTTCGACAACTGCCAGGACCTGGACCTGGCGGCGGAAAAGGCCGCCTTCGGCATTTTCTTCAACCAGGGCGAGGTGTGTTCGGCCAACTCGCGGCTGTACGTGCAGCGTGCCATCCACGATGAGTTCATCGAGCGCCTGCAGGCCAAGGCTCGCCAGTGGCTGCCCGGTAACCCGCTGGATCCGGCGAGCCGCGCCGGGGCCATTGTCGATGCCGGGCAGACCGGCCGCATCGAGGCCGCCATCGTGCGTGCCGGGCAAGAGGGCGCGCGATTGGTGTGTGGCGGCCGACGCCTGACCATCGAAGGTTCGGACAACTACATCGAGCCGACCATTTTTGCCGGTGTCGAGGGCCGCATGAGCCTGGCGCGCGAGGAGGTGTTCGGCCCGGTACTGGCGGTCAGCGCTTTCGACACGGAAGAAGAAGCCGTGCGCCTGGCCAACGACAGCATCTATGGCCTGGCAGCCTCGGTGTGGAGCGACGACTTCAACCAGGTGCACCGGGTAGCCCGGGCGTTGAAAGCCGGTACCGTATCGGTGAACACAGTCGATGCGCTGGATGTGACGGTGCCGTTCGGTGGGGGCAAGCAGTCGGGGTTTGGCCGCGATCTGTCACTGCATTCGTTCGACAAGTATTCGCAGCTCAAGACCACCTGGTACCAGTTGCGCGGCTGATGTATTGATCATTGACCGCGTCGTCTGCTTCGCGGGCATGCCCGCTCCCAGGTTTCAGCACAAGTCTGAGGGTTGTGCTGGACCTGTGGGAGCGGGCGCGCCCGCGAAGAGGCCGTATCTGGCGCCGCAGCGGGACCCGGTTAGAAGTCCACGCTAGCCGAAAGCTGATAGGTCCGCGGCGCCCCCAACCCCAGGGTCTGGGTCAGTGGCACACCCCAGTAGTCCTTGTCCCCCAGGTTGGCGATGTTCGCTCGCAAGGTGACCGGCTTGTTGGCGACCTGGGTCACAAAGCGGGCGCCAACGTCGAAGATCGTGTAACCCGGAATCGACAGGCTGTTCTCGGCATTGATGTATTGCTTGGACTGTGAGGTCACGTTGCCGGTCAGGGTCAGCCCATCCAGGCCGGGGATGTCCCACTCCATGCCCAGCTTGCCCTGCACCTTGGGGTAGGCCGTGGCGGTCTTGCCATCGTTGGCACCGCCTGCGGTCTTGGTCAGCTTGGGGTCGACATAAGCCACGCCCCCCATCAGGCGCACGTCGGGCAGAGGGGCACCGAAGAAGCTCCATTCCACGCCCCGATTACGCTGCTCGCCACCGAACGAAAAGATGTTGGTGACCGGGTCGGTATAGCTGCCCGGGCGCTTGATTTCATACAGCGCCAAGGTGTGGCTGAAGGTGCCCAGGTCGAGCTTGAGGCCGATTTCCTTCTGTTTTGATTTGTACGGCGCGAACACGTCGCCATAGTTGGCAGCGGTGATCGGTGCGGCCGCGCCTTTGCTCAGGCCTTCGATGTAGTTGGCGTACAGCGACAGCTCATCGGTCAGCTTGAACAGGATGGCCCCGGCAGGGGTGGTGGCGTGGGTGTCATAGCCTGGTTTGTTGCGGGCACCGGTATTGGTGTTGTAAGTGTCGGTGACCACTTCCTGGCGACGTACGCCGAGGGTTAGTTGCACCCGGTCATCCAGCACCGACAGGGTGTCGGCGATGCCATAACTTTTCAGGTCGTTTTCCGTGTGGGCAATCAGTGGCCAGGCCTCCGATACCTTCGGGCCCCAGACAGGGTTGTAGATATTGGTCGTCCAGTTCGAGCCGGCGGCGCGGCGGCCGAAGTCCTTTTGCGTGTCGCTGTACTGGGTGGCGTTGACCGACCATTGGTGGTTGATGCCGAAGGTGTCGAAATGGCCACGCAGCCCCACCTCGGCAGAAGTCTTGTGGATCTCCATCTGCAACTGGCCCATCGCGGTGGTGAAATCACCGGCGCTGTTGTTCACCGTTGCTGTGAGTGCGCCGCTGTAGCGATAGTCCGTCTTGCTGGTGCCGACCGCGCCATAGGCCAGCAACTGGTCGTTCAGCTCGTACTCACCACGCAGGATGACGCCCTTGTCCTTGGTTTCCACATAAGCCCAGTCGGGGTTGAGCAGTGTGTCGTTTTTTGGCGGTTTGGGGACTGGTACCCCAGCGGCCAGGCCCATGCCGCGGTTCTGGCCGCTGATGTGGTCGTCGGTATCGAACAGGTCGAGCGACAGCTTGCCACGTTCGCCACGCCAGTCCAGGGCCAGAGAAGACAGCACATTGCGCTGGCGTTGATCGTCGATGGCAGTGTCGCCGTCGCGGTACATGCCGTTGAAGCGCACGCCAAACTGGTTGCCCTCACCGAAGCGCCGGCCAACGTCGACATGGCCGCCAAGCTGGGCATCGGAAGCGTAGGTGGCGGTCAGCCGGGTCAGCGGCGTGTCGCCAGCGCGCTTGGGAATCAGGTTGACAATACCGCCCACCGAACCGCCGGGCGGCATGCCGTTAAGCAGCGCCGACGGGCCTTTGAGTACTTCGATGCGTTCGTACATTTCGGGTGAGGCGCGGTAGTAGGGGGCCATGCCGAACAGGCCATCGATAGTCATGTCACTGACGCTGGTCTGGAAGCCGCGGATCGAGTAGTTCTCGCTGTAGGTGCCGGTCAGGCCGTTGCTGAACACTGACGGGTCGGTGGCGGCGATAACGTCGGTGATGTCCCGGGCCTGCAGATCCTGAATGTAGGTGTCGGTGTAGCTGACGGTGCTGAACGGCGTTTCCATGAAGTCTTTGTTGCCCAGCAGGCCCACCCGCCCGCCGGTGGCCACCTGGCCGCCGGCATACACCGGTGGCAGTGGATCGGCAGCGCTGGCTTGGGCGTCGATCAGGGTGGCGGGCAATTCCGGGGCGGCGGTTTTTTCTTCAGCGGCCTCGTGGGGGTTGGCTGCGTCGGCGTGTGCGGCGATTGGCGCCAGTGTGCAGCTACCAAGGGCCAGGCCAATGAATACGGCATGTGCCAGCGGGGTGCGCGGCAGCGCAGGCAATGCCAGGGCAGGGGACGAGAGTGTGTGCAAGGTACGGATGGACACGCGATGGCTCCAGAGGGACAGATGGCGGGTTGTGTTTTTGCATTTAAAAAGCGAAGACGTAAGGCAAATGAGAATCACGTGCTAACGCAGTAGCAGGCATTTGCAAAAAGGCAGTGCCTAGTCCTGATAGCCCCTGATCACGTCATCCGCGATCAAAGCCAGTGAGGTCGGGCTGGCGGCCGTGACGTACCAGGCCTGCGGGTCGACGAACACCACGCGGCCGTGCTTCCAGGCGTTGGTCTGGCGCAGCAGGGGGTTGTCCAAGGTGTCTGCCGTCATCATTGGGCGGTGCTCCATGACGGCGGTGCGATCCACCACATAGAGGATGTCGGGGTTGGCCTGCTGGATGAACTCACTGGAAATCGGCTGGCCATGCAGGCCGGTATCCAGGGTAGTGGTGGCCGGCTTGACGCCCAGGTCATTGAAGATGAAGCCGTAGCGCGACTGCACGCCGAAGGCGCTGAAGGCGCCGTTGTTGTGCAGCACCACCAGGGCCCGCTCCGGGCGGTCGCGGGTGACGCTGCGCACCTGGGCCAGCTTGGCCTCCAGTGCGTCAGCCTTGCGCTGGGCCAAGCCTTGCTTGCCGAACACCTGCCCAAGGCTGAGCAGGTGCTGCCTGACCATGGCGACATGCCCGGTTTCGCTGTCGCGATAGTCCACATCGAAGTGCAGGGTCGGCGCCATTTCGCTCAGTTCGTCATAGTGGTTGGCCTGCAGCGAGGTGATCAGGATCAGGTCAGGCCGCGCCGCATGCACCCGCTCCAGGTTGGGCTGCACGATCGAGCCGACATCTGCCGTTTGCCCGGCATCCTTATAGCGTGCAAGAAAGTTCGGCACGAAGTCCTTGGGCATGCCCGCCACGGGTACGCCCAACTGGTCGAGGAAGTCCACTTCGTTCATGTCCAGAGCCACCGTGCGCTGTGGCAGTTGACTGATCACTGTGGTGCCCAGTTTGTGCTGTACGGTTAACGGCGTGTAGTCGCCATGGTGCGTGGTGTTCGCCGGTGCCGCTGTGGCTGCCGTGGGCTCGTTGCAGCCGTGCAGGGCGAAGGTGGCGGCTAGCAGTAGCGCCAATGGCCAGCCGTTGGCGGGGTGGTTGCGGTTCATTGCTGTTCTCCGGGTGGGTTGAAGTAGTTGCACAGGCGGCCGCGCGCGCTGTGGGTGATGTCGAAATCCAGCCCGTACAGCGCGTGCAGCTGTCGCTCGGTCACAACCTGCTCGACGCTGCCGCTGCAATGCACACGGCCACCCTGCATGGCGACGATGCAGTCGGAGTAGGCGGCGGCAAAGTTGATGTCGTGCACCACCAAAATCACCGTGCGGCCGAACTCGTCGCACAGCCGACGCAGGGCGCGCATGATCTGCACGGCGTGGCGCATGTCGAGGTTGTTCAACGGCTCGTCCAGCAGCAGATAGTCGGTCTGTTGGGCGATGGTCATGGCCAGAAAGGCCATTTGCCGCTGGCCGCCGCTGAGTTCATCGAGGTAGGCCTGGCGCAGCGGCTCCAGGGACAGAAAGGCAATGGCCTGGTCGATGGCCCGACGGTCTGCAGCGGTGAGCGCACCACGGCTGTAGGGGAAGCGGCCGAACGCGACCAGTTCGTCGACGGTCAGGCGCAGGTTGAAGTCGACCGACTGGCGCAGGGTGGCCACGCGCCGGGCATAGTCGCCGATGGCGATGCTGTCGATGCTTTGCCCGTCCAGGCGTATGTCACCGCTGGCAGGCGCCAGCAGCCGGGCCAGCATCATCAGCAAGGTGGACTTGCCGGCGCCATTGGGGCCGATCAGCGAGGTCAGCTGCCCGCGCGGGAAGCTGGCGCTTACCCCGCTCAACACCTCTTTGCTGCCATAGGTTTTGTGCAGGTCGTGGACAGTAATCATGCGGCTCCCCGGTTGCGCACCATCAGGGCGAGGAAGTAGGTGCCACACACCAGGTTCACGAGGATGCCGACGGTGGTCCTGTAGTTGAAGACATGCTCGACCAGCAACTGGGCGGCAATGAACACGGCAATGGCCACGGCGCTGCCGAGGGCCAGGGTGACCCGGTGGCGGAAGGTACCGGCCATCGCATAGGTGATGTTGGCGACGAACACGCCCATGAATGCCGTGGGCCCCAACAGGCTGGTCGACACCGCGACCAACGCTGCGATCAGCGCCAGCAGCAGGCGCACGTTGCGCCGGTAGTCCACGCCCAGTGAAATGGCCTGGTCGCGCCCGAGTGCCAGCACGTCCAGCACCGGTACGGCCCGGGCCAGCAGCACACACACGCCCGCCACCAGCACGGCCGAATACAGCAGCAACTGCGGCGATGCCCGGTTGAACGAAGCCTGGGTGTAGCCCAGCAGCATCGAGAACTCGCCGGGGCTGACTTTCAGCTGGACGAACTGGGTGAACGTGGCCATGACCATGGTCAGCACCAGGCCGACCAGCAGCAGGAAGTACACGTTGTTTTTGCCGTCACGAAACAGCCAGCGGTGCAGGGCCCAGGAGTAGCCGAGCATCAGTAGCATCGAGAGCAGGAAATTGCCGTCACTGCCGAGCACGATCAGCCCCTGCACGCCCATGCCCAGCACCAGCAGCGCCTGCAGCAGCAGGTAAACGGCTTCGTAGCCCATGATCGCCGGGGTGAGGATGCGATTGCCGGAAAGGGTCTGGAAGGCGATGGCGGAGCAGGCCACGCACACGCCACCGATCACCATGGCCGCCAGGCGCACAAGGCGCTTGGGGATGAGGTATGCGAAATCCGCCCCGGCGTTGACGAACACGAACAGCGTGGCCAGAGCGACCACGGCCAGCCACAAGCAGTGTCGGCCTTTCATCGCTGCCTCCAGATGATCAGCCCGAGGAAGATCAGCCCGCCCAGGCCGCCTGCAGTCAGGCCGATGGGCACTTCGAACGGGTAGATCAGCAACCGCCCGAGCAGGTCGCAGACCAGCAGCAAGGCCGCACCGCCCAGCGCCACCAGTGGCAGGGTGCGGCGCAGGTTGTCGCCATGGCGCAGGGCGACCAGGTTGGGCACCACCAGGCCGACGAAGGGGATGGCGCCGACGATGATCACGCTGGCCGACACCGTCACTGCTACCAGCAGCAGGCCCACCGTCACGTTGGTGGTGTAGTTCAGGCCCAGGCTGGTGGCCATGCCTTCGCCCATGCCCAGCACGGTGAAGCGCTGTGCGTACAGGTAGGTGAGCAACACGATCGGTACAATCAGGTAGAGAATTTCGTAGCGGCCCTGCACCACCTTGGAAAAATCACCCAGTAACCAGCCCTGCATGCTTTGCAGCAGGTTGAAGCGGTAGGCGTAGAACTCGGCCAGCGCACTCAGCACGCCGCCGTACATCAGGCCGATGACCGGCACCAGCACCGCGTTGCGGGCGCGTATGCGGCGGATGAGGGCGACAAACAGCAGGCTGGCGGCAAAGCACACGGCCAGTGCCAACAGCATGCGCAGCAGTGCCCCGGCCGCGGGCGCCAGGCCCAGCGACAGCAGGATGCCCAGGCGCGCGGCATCGAGCCCGCCGGTGGTGCCGGGTTCAACGAAACGGTTGCGCACGATCTGCTGCAGGATCACACCGCATACCGCCAGCCCGACACCCACCAGTATCAATGCGGCCAGCCGTGGCAGGCGGCTTGCGGTCAGGGTCAGCCAGGCGTCGCCTTGCAGGGTAAGCAGCTGAGACCAGGCCAGCTCACGAACGCCGACAGCCAATGAGGCCGCGCACAACACCAGGAACAGGATGAGGCATGCAACACGCATCAGTCGTGTTCCACCCTCGGTGCCCCGATGCGCCAGCCGTTGGCGGCGTGGCGCTGTTCGAGCATGCGTGCATAGTGCCCGCCATTGGCGCGCAGTGTGGCCGGTGTGCCTTGCTCGACAACCTGCCCGGCGTCCAGCACCACGATATGGTCGGCCATGGCCACGGTGCTGAGCTGGTGTGCGATGACCACCAAGGTGCAACGCCCATGCAGGCTGTGCAGCGTCTGGGCAATCACGGCCTGGTTCTCGGCATCAAGGGCGGCGGTGGCTTCGTCCACCAGCAGTACTGGTGCTTGCCTGATCAGCGCACGGGCAATGGTCACACGCTGGCGTTCGCCACCGGAAAGCTGCGCACCACCTTCGCCCACGGACGTATCGAGGCCCCCGCGCAGCCGTTCGAGGGTGTGTCCCAAGCCGGCCATGTGTGCCGCTTGCAGTACCTCGGCGTCGCTGGCATCGGGTTTGCCGATACGGATGTTGTCGGCGATGCTGCCCTGGAACAGCCAGGTGTCCTGCAGTACTTGGCTGACTGTGTCGGTCAGGCTGGCGCGGGCCATTTGCCGCACGTCGACGCCGCCAATGCGCACACTGCCTTCGGTGGTATCGAAGAACCGTGCAATCAGGCGCATCAGTGATGTCTTGCCTGAGCCCGAGGCGCCGATGACGGCGGTCATGCTGCCTGCCGGGATGTGCAGGTTCACGTTTTGCAGCACGTCGGGCCCGGTGGGGTTGTAGCGCAAGCTCACCCCTTGCAGGTTGATTGCGCCGCCCGCCGGCCGGTGGGGCGAGACGGGTTCTGGCAACGGCTTGGCTGCCAGGATCCGTTCGATTTCCTGCAGCTGGCCATGGGCCCCGCGCAGGATCTCGACATGGCTGGCCACGTCCTGCAGCGGGTCGATGAAGCGGCACACCAGCACCAGTGCCACGATCACCGCAACTGCGTCCTGCGCTTGGCCACCCGCCTGATCGCCGAACCACAGGCCGGCGGCCACCAACAGCGCGGCAAATGTTGC
This sequence comes from Pseudomonas sp. GW823-FHT05G12, assembly GCF_058795575.1. NCBI lineage: Bacteria > Pseudomonadati > Pseudomonadota > Gammaproteobacteria > Pseudomonadales > Pseudomonadaceae > Pseudomonas > Pseudomonas sp. GW823-FHT05G12. The sequence continues at coordinate 3,569,131 of NZ_CM179501.1, read as the reverse complement.
CTGCACGGCCCAACTGTTGAGCAGTGCTGACAGCGAAGCACGAATGATCAGGCCCATGCCGCTGCTGCGCTGGCGCTCCAGGCTTTGCGCCAGCAACCGTGTGCCCCCACCCTCCCCATTGAAGGCCCGCAGCACCGACTGTGCCTGGGCGAACTCCACCATACGCTGGCTGGCGGCGGCGAAGTGCTGGTGAAAGGCGTGATCGGCCCTGCGCCCCAGGCGTGCGCTAAACAGCAGCACTGCAGCCAGCGCCGGCAGCGCTAGCAGGGCGACAAGCCCCAGCGGCGGGTGCAGGATGAACAGTGCTACCAACAGCACCAGCGGCGTGACGCTGCCACTGATCAAGGGCGTGAGCACATGGGCCGGCAGTTGAGCCACAGCCATCGTGCCCTGGGTGATCACATGCCCGAGCCGCGCGGTGTTGTCAGGGGTGAACCAACCCAGTGGCAGCTGTGCTACTTGGGCGCCAATGTGCTGGCGGCCGCCTTGCAGCACCGCTACCGCCAAGCTTATGCCGGCCTTTTCCACCTGGCGTCGCCAGGCCCAGCACAGCGTCATGCCGGCGGCCAGCACGACCAACCAGGCACTGGCAGCGTGTATTTCGCTGTTCAGCAGATGCAGCATGAGCGGCGCCAGGGTACTGATGGTCAGGCCACTGAATACCCCGTACAGCACGGTCATCAGCAGGTAACGGCGCCAGGCCGGGGCGCATTCGCCCAGCAGTCGAACGAAGGTTTTCAGCATGCTGGCAGCGCCTTTTTCACGGTGTCCTGATAACCACCCTGCGCCCACAGCCGTGCATAAAGGCCTTGGCGGGTGAGCAATTCGCTGTGGCGCCCTTGTTCACACAGGGCGCCTTGGTCCAGCACCAGGATCTGGTCGGCATGCATCACCGTGTCCAGCCGGTGGGCGATGACCAGTAGGGTGCGACCCCGGGCGAAACGCGACAAGGCATCCTGGATCGCCGCCTCGCTCTCGGCGTCGGCGGCTGCGGTGGCCTCGTCCAGTACCAGCACGGGCGGGTCGAGCAGCACGGCGCGAGCAATGCTCAGGCGCTGCTGTTCGCCCCCGGACAATTGCGCGTCTTCGCCCACCACTGAGTCATAGCCACGCGGCAGTTGCAGGATGCGTGTGTGAATGTTGGCCAGGCGCGCAGCCGCTTCGACTTGTTCGCGGGTTGCAGCCGGTTTGCCCAGGGCGATGTTGTCGGCCACGCTTGCATGGATCAGCCGCACCTCCTGCAGCACGAAACCTATGCGTCGGTACAGTTCGCGGCTCTCGATCTGCCGCAGGTCGACGCCACCCAGGGTGATGCGCCCGGCGTCTGGGTCGAAAAACCGTAGCAGCAGGCGCGCCAGGGTCGACTTGCCGGCGCCAGAGGGGCCGACGATGGCGGTCGTGGTGCCGGGGGCCAAGGTGAAGCTGACGTCATCGAGCACGTTGTTGCCGGGGGCGTAGGCATGGCTCAGTTGCTCCACGCGCAGTTCGCTGCCGTTGGGCAGGCTGCCAACCGCAGGGGCCGGCAGCACCGGGGTGTCCAGCAGGGCCTGCACCCGCTGGGCCGCCCCTACCGCGTTGTTGAGGTCGTGGGTGATGTAGTGCAACAACTGTAGCGGCGCGCACAACCCAGGTGCGACCAAGGCAAAGGGCAGTATCTGTAGCGGCTCTATCCAGCCCAGGGCCACGAACGCCATGCCTGCCAGCAGCACCACACCCACTACCGTCACCGGCGCGATCAAGGCATTGGCCCGTGCCATCGCCGCAACCAGTGGGCGGGTGAAACCGGTGAAGGTGTTGGCAAAGGCATCGACCGCGGCACGGTAGCGGTCCTGCGCGTTGCCGCGCCCGCCGAATGCTTTGACCAGCGGCATGCCATTGACGAACTCGACCACCGCGTTGTCGATGCGCGCCATGCCCGCAACCACATCACCCATATGCGCTGCGCTGGCCTTGATGGCACGGTGCAGAAACAGGAAGAACGCCGGGAAGGGCAGCAGCACGACCACGGCAAGGCGCCAGTCCATGGCGAACAGGTAGGCCACGGAAATCAGCACGGCGCCCACGGTGCGGCCCAGTGTGGTGAAAAAGTGCGCGGTCAGGCTGTGCAGTGTGCCGATGTCGTCCTGCATGGCCCGTTTCACTTCGCTTGATGCCCGCTCGCTGAACCAGCCGAGCGGCACTTGCATCAGGCGCTGGCCGATCGCCACGCGCAGGTGATGGGTGATGTGGTTGTCGGCCTGGTGCGCCAGCATTTCGGCTGCGGTGATCAGGGTCATGCCAGTGAACAGGCTGGCGATGCTGGCTGCGATGGCCCGGCCAATGGCGCCCGATGTGGCGGTTTCGCTCAACGCCAGGTGTGCGATGTGCGCAATGCCTGCCAGCGGTACCAAAGCCAGCATCGAACCCGCCGCAGCCAGCACCGCCGACAGCGCCAGCCGCCCGCGAATGGGGGAAAGCACACGGCTGAGCGGGCTGCGGGCTTTGTTTGTTGAAGGGGCGGCATCGTCAAGGGGCGTTGATGAATCGGACATGAAGCGGGCCTGGAAAGCTGCAAATTAATTAGTTGCATGACTATAAACTAATTTGCGAAAACCCGACAAGGCAGCTACAAGACTGTCTTCACAAAGCCTGGAGGAACCGATGCAACCACCACAACGCACCCCCGGACGCGGTCGCCCTCGCACCATCACCCGTGAACGGATTGCCGACGTGAGCATCGCCATCGGCTTGCCCAACCTCACGTTCGTTGGCGTGGCCGCTGCGTTGGGCGTAAGCCACATGGCGCTGTACAAGCATGTGCCGAACATCGAAGCACTCAAGTGCCTGGTGGCCGAGGAGATCTTTCAGCGCTGGCAGATCCCTAGGGCAGACGGGAATTGTGTAGAAGGGTTGCAGTCCTACCTGACGCGCTTTGCCACGTCGGTACAGGCATTCGTCAAGGCCCACCCGGGTCTGACGCCCTATGTGATCCGCAGGCTGGCAGCGACAGAAGCGATGATCGACAAGATCAATGACCACCAGGCGCACATCGCCCAGGCCTACGGCCTGAGCCTGGAACAGGCGCGCTGGTTGTTGTCGACGGTGGCGTTCCATGGCTTTGCCGTGGCCGATACGGTGTACACGGTGTCGGGGCGCGAGCCGCTGCTGGAGGCCGACCGGGCTGGCGAAGAATCGGAGATGGAAGTGGAGTTGCTTGAGGGCATGCAGGCGCTGATTGTCGGGGCGTTGGTCATGCTGGAGCAGCGGGGTTGAGCCTCATGTAACGGCTGTGCGCCTTTTACTGCCCAGGTTAACTTTTTTGCCATCCCGGCAGAAAGCCCACGTACGCTCTACACTGCTGCCAAGATGGACCAGGGCAGCTTGCCAACATTTGGCCCGTCACGCTGCCTGCGAATGGCCCTGGCCTGCATGATCGTTCTGGCTGCTCCTTCAAACTGCCACACATGGAGTACCTGGAATGGGCTGCGTGTCGAATGGCCGTGTTGCCGGTAAAGCCGGGCGTGGCATCTCGCTGCAATGGCTGGTGGCGCTGGCCATCGTGCTGGGCATGCTGCTGCTCGGCGCCGCCCTGGCCTGGCAGGGTTACCGCGGAATTCGCCAAACCCTCGTGGCCGCCGCTGGTGATGCCGCCCAGCAGGTTGCCAAGACGATCGACGAGCGCGCCAGGCGCCTGATCGAGCCGGCGCAAAGCAGCATTCGCCTGCTGGCCCACAACACGACGGTGCACACCCAGGCACAGCGCCTGGATCGGCTGCCACAGCTGGTGGAAATGCTGGACGCCAACCGCATGCTCAGCGCCGCGTATCTGGGTTACCCCAGCGGCGAGTTCCTGTTGGTGCGTCGCCTGCGTGACCCACAGCTGATGCAGCGTTTCGCCGCTCCACCGGGCACGGCTTTTCTGGTGCAGAGCGTCAGCCATGGCGACGGCGCCAAGGTGCAGGGCGAGTGGCGCTTTTATGATCGGGCGCTGAACTTGTTGCAGGCCCAGGCCAAACCTGACTATCGCTACGATCCACGCCTGCGCCCCTGGTTCGCTGAAGCCACGGTACAACCCTCTACTGTGCTGACGCGCCCCTATGTGTTCTTCACCACCCGCGAGGTCGGCTTGACCATGGCCCAACGTAGCGTCGACGGTGGGGCCGTGATCGGCCTGGACGTTTCGGTCAACGACCTGGCCAGCGAGACTCAGGACCTGCGCATGACCCCGGGTACCGAGATCGTGGTGGTCGATGACCAGGGCAACGTTGTGGCCTATCCGGACCCGCAGCGGGCAATCGTGCACGAAGGGCAAGGCGTGCGCCTGTCGCGGGTCGCCGAGCTGGGCGCTCCCAGCCTGGCGCAGCTATACGCTGACCTGCCGAAGGGCAACCAGCCTCAGCCTTATCAGGTGGACGGCCAGACCTGGTATGGCATTCGTGTGCAGCTGACCACCCTGGCCGGGCACGACTTGCACGTGCTGATTGCCGTACCAGGCCAGGAGCTGCTGGTGGGGGCACGCAAAGTCTTGTTCGAGCAGTTGCTCTGGACCGTGGCGCTGATGGCCGTGTTGCTGGTGCTCGGCGGTGTGCTTGGCCGGCGCATTGGCCGCCCGCTGCGGCTGTTGCGCGAGCAGGTTCAAGGTTTGGCCAGTTTTGATTTCAGCCGTGAAGTGGGCGTGCACTCGCGGGTTTCCGAGGTGCGTGAGCTGAGCCGTGTGCTGAGCCGCATGTCCGGTACTATTCGCCACTTTCAGGCGATTACCCTTGCGCTCAGCCGCGAGCGAGACCTCGAGCGCATGCTCGATGGCGTGCTGAGCCATCTGGTAGAAGCTGCCGGGGGCGACGCCGGCGGGGTTTACCTGTACGACGCTGAACAGACTTTGCTGCGCCTGGCCGCCTCGTGCCGCGGTGAACACTACCCAAGCGAGCTGGCAGTGGATGAAGGCGCCCGGCAGCACTTGGCTGCAACAGTGACCCAGGCCCTCGGCCTGCACGAGCGCAGCCTGGCCGTGGTGCTTAATGACCGTAGCCGGGCACTGTTGGGCATCCTGGTCCTGCAAATGGACGAAGAGCAGGCGCAGGAGCGGGTGGGCGAGGCATTTCGGCGCTTTGTCGAGGAATTGTCCGGAGTGGCTGCGGTGGCTATCGAAACCCGCCAGTTGGTCGAAGCCCAGCAACGCCTGCTGGACGCCATGATCAAGCTGCTGGCAGACGCCATCGATGCCAAGAGCCCCTATACCGGTGGCCACTGCGAGCGAGTGCCTCAGCTGGCGCAGATGCTGCTGGATCAGGCAGTAGCAGCCGACAGCGGTCCGTTCGCCAGCTTCAGCATGACCGAGGCAGAGCGGTACGAGTTCCGTGTGGCAGCGTGGCTGCACGATTGTGGCAAGGTCACCAGTCCCGAGTACGTGGTGGACAAGGCGACCAAGCTGGAGACCCTTTACAACCGCATCCACGAAGTACGCATGCGTTTCGAAGTGCTGTGGCGCGATGCGGAGCTGGCCTACTGGCAAGGCCTGGCCAGTGGCGCCGACCAGCAGGTGCTGAAAGCCGCACTGCAGCGAAGCCAGGCCGAGCTGCAGGACGACTTCGCTTTCGTCGCCCAGGCCAACATCGGCGGCGAGTTGATGCAGGACACCGATATCCAGCGCTTGCAGGTGATCGGCAAGCGCCGCTGGCTGCGCCATTTCGATAACCGCCTGGGCATCTCCCGTGACGAGGCGGAACGCCTTGTTGGCGTGCCGCAGCCTGAACTACCGACAGAGGAGCCATTGCTGGCCGACCGCCCCGAGCACTGCGTGCCCTGGGGTACCCGCACGCCGCCGGTGGTGAAGGGCGACCCGCGTAATATCTGGGGGTTCGACATGCACCTGCCAGGCCACGCCAGCAACTACGGCGAGCTGTACAACCTGTCGATCCGCCGTGGCACGCTGACTGACGAAGAACGCTTCAAGATCAACGAACACATCGTGCAGACCATCATCATGCTCAGTTCACTGCCGCTCCCGCGCCACCTCAAGCGGGTGCCCGACATCGCCGGCAACCACCACGAAAAGATGAACGGCAGCGGCTATCCGCGCCGGTTGGACGGGCAGGACCTGGGCATCGCCGAGCGAGTGATGGCGATTGCCGACATCTTCGAAGCACTGACGGCAGCAGACCGGCCATACAAACCCCCGAAAACGCTGTCCGAATCGGTGAAGATCCTGGTGTCCATGGCCCGCGAGGGGCACGTAGACGGGCAACTGCTACAGCTGTTCCTCAGCAGCGGGGTATACCGCCAATATGCCGAGCGCTTCCTGCGCACCGAGCAGATCGACGAGGTGGATGTGGCCTACTGGCTGGCGCAAATTCAGGAGCGCAGCGCGGCGAGACCTGTGAGCTGAGGGGCGACAGCACTGAACAATCAGACCGCGTGGCGCTCGATTCAAGCGTCACGGCCTTTCCCTGCGTCCTCCAGCAGAGCGCCGACCACCCGGGTATTGTGGGTCAGCTCACTCATACCCCTGCACCCCGGCAATGTGCCGTCCGGCGACATAGCCAAAGGTCAGCGCCGGCCCCAGGTTGATACCGCCCGACGGGTACCAGCCACCAAACACGCTGGCCATGTCGGTACCTGCTGCGTACAGGCCTGCAATCGGTTGCCCGGCCTCATCCAGTACACGGGCATTGCCGTCGGTGCGCAATCCGGCAAAGGTGCCAAAACAGCCGGGCTTTACTTTCACCGCATAGAACGGCCCGTGCTCGATGGGCGCCACGCAAGGGTTAGGGCCCTTGTGCTGTGGGTCACCCTGCTTGCGGTTGAACGGCGTGGAACCACGGCCAAACGCCGGGTCCTGGCCGTTACGGGCATGGCTATTGAAGTCAGTGACCGTGGCGCGCAGCCCGGACGGGTCAATGCCGCAGGCCTGGGCGAGCTGCTCGAGCGTGGCGCCGCGTTTCAGGTAGCCGTTGCGCACATGCGGCCCTACCGGCAGCGGTGCCGGGCGGGCATGCCCCAGGCCATAGCGGCGCAAGAAGCGATGATCGCAAACCAGCCACGAGCACACCTCCTGACCCTGCGGCACTGCAGCGACCATGGCCGACACATAGTCGTAATAGCCATGCGCTTCGTTGACGAAACGCTTGCCGTTGGCCAGCACGCCGATAACGCCCGGTTTGCCGCGCTCGATAATGTGCGGGAAGTGGCCGATGCTGCCGTCGCGATGCGGCACCTGTGAAACCGGTGCCCAAGCCACTGGCGACCTCAGGTCGGTATCAACCACACCGCCGGCGGACTCGCCCAGCCGCAGGCCATCGCCAGAACACCCCTTGGGTGGCAGCGCCAGATTGTCGTGGCCGCTGGCATCGCGCGGGAACAGTTGCTGGCGCCGGGCGTTGTCATTGGGGAAACCACCTGCCGCCAGCACCACGGCCTTGGCGCGTATCAGCTGCTCGCCCTGTGGCGTCGCGACCCACGCCCCGCGCACCTGGCCATCCTCGATCAGCAGGCGTTTGGCCGGCGCCGACGCTTGCAGGTGTACACCCAGGTCCTGTGCCGATTTAGCCAGGCGCGCCACCAGCGCCACACCGTTGACCAGGTGCATGGCCCGACCATGGCGGGCCAGGTGGTACAGGTGGCGGCCAAAGCGCTTGCACACGTGCAGCAGGGCTTTGGGCGAGCGGGTCATGTTGAGGAAGGCGGCAAGGTCGGCACCGGCCATGATCGGCATGCCCATGAACGAGGTTTCGCGCATGGTCTTGCGCAAGCGTGGCAGCAGGGCGCCAACCTCGCGGGCATCGTAGGGCGCGGCGATCACCTGGTGGCCGCCAAGGGCTGCCCCTGGCGTATCGCCATGCATGTCCGGGATGCCGTTGCCGTCGGCAAACTGCAACGCCGTGTACTTCTCGAAAAACGCCACCATGTGCGGGCACGCCTCAAGGAAGGCATCGACGCGCTCGGCATTGTAGTTTGCCCCCAGCTCATGGCGCAGATAAGTCCGCGGCTGTTCGATGTCTTCCTCGATGCCGGCCCTGCGCGCCAGCGGGTTGCGTGGCACCCAGGCCCAGCCGCCGGACCAGGCGGTGGCACCGCCAAACACCGGTTCTTTCTCCGCCACGATCACCTTCTGCCCATGCCAGGCAGCCGTGACGGCCGCCGCCAGCCCGGCGGCGCCAGAACCTATGACCAGTACATCGCATTCGGTTTCGAGAGGAGCGGAAGGCATTGCGGGTTTCCTGTGCTTTTATTAGAACAATGTTCCACATTCTTATCAGCAGCGGGTGGTCCTGCAAGGTCAGGTTGGTCATGTCAGGCAAGAACTGGGCGATCATCGGACATTCGAGGTGGCCCGAGCTGCGCTGGCTAGCGACGATGTGGAATCATCTTCTAGAATTCGCAAAAAAATCAGGGACCTGTGACATGGCTGGTAGTCAGATCGAACGCGCCTTCAGTCTTGTAGAAAGCCTTACCGGTGAACCCCAAGGGCTGCCGTTACAAACCCTGGCCGAGCGCCTGGACATTCCCAAAAGCGCCGCCCACCGCATGCTCACTGAGCTGGTGCGGCTGGGCTACGTGCGCCAGAACCGGGAAAGCAGCCGCTATCAGCTGTCGGCCAAGCTGGTAGCGCTGGGCTTTCGTTACCTGGCCAGCAGCGGTGCCGACATCATTCAGCCGATTCTTGACCGCCTGGCCCAGGACAGCGGCGAACTGGTGCGCCTTGGGGTGATCGACGGTGCCCGGCAAATCTGGATCGCCAAGTCCCAAGGGGCCCGCTCCGGACTGCGCTACGACCCGGATATGGGGCGCGACGCGCCGCTGTTCTATACCGCCTCCGGGCATGCCTGGCTGGCCAGCCTGGACGATGAGCAGGCGCTGCAGATGGTGTTGCGCCAAGGTATAGCCGACCCCGACCAGTTCGGCCCGAACGCGCCACGCTCCACCGACGAGCTGCTCGCCTACCTGCACCGCGCGCGCGAGCGCGGTTATGCCTGGGTCGAGGAAACGTCCGCCATCGGCACATCAGCCCTGGCCGCAGTGGTGCGCCGCCCGCAAAGTGACGAGGTGATCGGCGTGCTGAGCATCGCCGGGCCCAGCGCGCGGCTGGCACAGAGCCGCCTTACAGCGCTGGCACCGCTATTGCTGGCGGCGGCAGAAGAGCTGTCGGCGGCCAGTCCCGCCAGCGAGCTTTTTGCCTGAGGGGATATTCCGGTCGATTACCGCACAGTCTGTTCCGCCTGTTCTTCTGAAAAGCTGAACTTGGTTCTAAATTGTCGAGTGTGAATTGTGGAACCAGGTTTCAGAATTTCATGACAACAATGACAAGAGGACAGGCTGTTGAACGCACCCCTTCGTATTGCCTTGATTGGCGCCGGCATCATGGGCCGGCAGCATTACCAGCATTTGCGCAATGTGCCGCAAGCCCAACTGTGTGCCGTGGCCGACCCCGGCCAGCAGGCCGAGGCCTTCGCTGCCGAGTGCGGCGTGCCCTGCTTTGCCGACCACCGGCAAATGCTGGAGCAGGTGCGCCCTGAGGCAGTGATCGTCGCCAACCCCAACAACCTGCATGTCGCCACCGCCCTGGATTGTGTCGAGGCCGGGGTGCCGGTGCTGGTGGAAAAACCGGTGGGCGTGAACCTGGATGAAGTGCGTGCACTGGTGGAAGCCTCACGCCGCCGAGGTGTACCGGTGCTTGTAGGGCACCATCGCCGACACAATCCGCTGATCGCCAAGGCGCACCAGGTGATCAACGAAGGCAAGCTTGGCCGTCTGATCAATGTCACCGCGCTGTGGCAGCTGCAAAAGCCCGACAGCTATTTCGAAACGCCCTGGCGCCGCGAGCCAGGGGCCGGTTTCTTGCTGACCAACCTGATCCACGACCTTGACCTGTTGCGTTACCTGTGCGGCGAAGTGGTGCAGGTGCAGGCCTTCACCCGCAACGATGTACGCGGTTTTGCCAACGAAGACAGCGCCGCGGTGCTGCTGCAGTTTGCCAACGGTGCCCTGGGCAGCCTGACCGGGTCCGACGCGGTGGCTGCACCGTGGAGCTGGGAGCTGGACGCTGGCGAAAGCCCCGTGTACCCGCGCCAGGATGGCCAGCCGTGCTATCTGCTGGCCGGTACCCAAGGTGCACTGAGCATTCCCCAGCTCAAGCGCTGGCATTACGCCGAGGCAGGCTCGGGCTGGCATACGCCCCTGTTGCAAAGTTCGGAAAGCATCCCTGCCGGCGAGGCATTGACCCTGCAACTGCAGCATTTTGTGCGGGTTGCCCGGGGTGAACAGGCGCCGCTGATCGACGCTGCCGACGGAGGGCGCACACTGGCGCTGATCGAAGCGATAAGGCAGGCAGCCCAGAGCGGTCGGGCTTGCGCGCCCGCGCACATTGGCTGATGCAACCTTACTATTGCTGGTGATGATTAATGACTGATCGAATTTTTTCCCTCGCGGCCCTGACGGTGCTCGAGCTGTCTCCACCGGACATGGTCGAGGCCGCCGCCCGAGCGGGTTACAGCCATGTCGGCCTACGGCTGGTGCCAGCCACCGAACAGGAGCGGCATTTCCCGTTGATCGCCGATGCCGAACTGCGTCGGCAAACCCAGGCGCGCCTGCGCGACACGGGCATCAAGGTGCTCGACCTGGAGATCCTGCGTCTTGAGCCGGCAACCTGTGTGGCCGATTTCGAAGCGATCCTGGCGGTGGGCGCCGAGCTGGGTGGCACTGAATTGCTGGTAGCGGGCAACGACCCCGACGAAGCGCGCCTGACCGAACGCTTTGCCGCATTGTGCGAGCTGGCGTCGCGCTACGGCATTCACCCTCACCTGGAGTTCATGCCCTGGACCGACGTACGTGACCTGCGCCAGGCCATGCGGGTGGTGGCCAACGCCGACCGCGCCAATGGCTGCGTGCTGGTGGATGCCTTCCACTTCAACCGCTCTGGCTCTTCGTTGGACGACCTGGCGCAGCTGAAGCCGCAGCGCATGCGCTATGCCCAACTGTGTGACGTTGCTGGCCCGGTACCGGCCGACATGGACGAGATCCTGCGCCAGGCGCGTAACGAGCGTCGCTTCCCGGGTGATGGAGATGCCGACCTGGTTGGCCTGTTGCGCGCCTTGCCGCCGAGCGTGCCGCTGAGCCTGGAAATCCCCACGCGGCAATTGCTGGAGCAGGGCATCAGCGGCGAACAGCGCGCGCGCATGGCGCTGGAGAAAGCCAAGGCGGTGTTGGCCACCGTCTGATCGAGCGAACGTGGCGCCTGTCACCGACTGCGTCACGTTCGTGAGTGAACCCACACCGAACGCTGCATTGTCGTTGTCCGCTTCTCAAGAAACGCCAAGCCAAAAAAAGGGCCCGCAAGGGCCCCGTAGAGGTAAGTGGCTAGCGCTCTCAGGCGCTCTCGACCTTGCGCGGTGCCATGAAATACATCCACACCAGCGCCAGGAAGTACATGGCGGGGATCATGGTAAACAGCACGGCATAGTTGTTGTTGGTAGCGGTCAGCACGCTGCCGACAATCTGCGTCATGAACATTCCGCCAATTGCCGCACACATGCTGCCGAAGCCGAATACGGTGCTCACCAGATGCTTGGGTGTGTAGTCCATCACCAGGCTCCAGATATTCGCCGTCCACGCCTGGTGCGCGCCTACCGCGATCGAGATGGCCGCCACCGCGACCCACAGTCCACTGGCGTTGGCGGCAAAGATGACGCTGAGCATGGTGCAGGCAAAGATCAGCATGGACACCAAGCGCGCTGTCGTGGCACGCACGCCCCGGCCGATCAGCCACGACGACAGGATGCCTCCCCCGATACTGCCGAAGTCTGCCGTCAGCCAGATGATGATGAGCGGGATGCCCATCTGGGTCACGTTGATGCCCAGGCTGTATTGCTGGTTCAGGAACGGCGGCAGCCAGTACAGGTAGAACCAGAACACCGGCGCGGTAATCGCATAGGCCACTGCAAAAGCCCAGGTGCCACGCAGGCGCAGGATACGGCTGAACGGCACGCGGGTCGGCTCGGGCTCGTCATCCTGCTGGATGTACTGCACCTCGCTCTGACGCACGCGGGGGTGGTCTTCAGGGTTGTAGTACTTCAGCACCCAAAACACGACCCACACCAGGCCCAGGCTGCCCATGGCGATGAACGCAGCCTGCCAGCCCCACACAGCCAGGATCAGCGGCAACAGCGCGGGGGTGACCATGGCGCCAACATTGGTACCGGCGTTGAACAGCCCCGTTGCAATGGCCCGCTCACCCGCCGGGAACCACAGGCGCACGGTCTTGACGCAGGCCGGGTAGTTGGCGGCCTCGGTCAGGCCGAGGATGAAGCGGCAGACCATGAAACCTGCCGCCGAGGTGGCCAGGCCGTGGGCACCCGTGGCCAGGCTCCACAGCAGTACAGCGAAGAAGAACGCCCGTTTGACCCCGACCTTGTCGATCAGCCGGCCTTGCAGCAGAAAACCGATGGCGTAGCCGACCTGGAACCAGAAATTGATGTTGGCGTAGTCCATCGCCGTCCAGCTCATTTCCTTGGCCAGCACGGGCTGCATGATGCCGAGGGCGGCGCGGTCGATGTAGTTCAGGGTGGTGGCGAAGAACACCAGGGCGAGCATGCCCCAACGGGTCTTGCCGACGCCGAAGGCGCCGCGGAGCTTGTCGCCGATCGAGCCCTGGGACATCCGGGGCGCGGCGGGGGGGATCTTGGAGTGGTTCATAGACTGCTCGTTTCTTGAAATTGTATTCAGCTGCGGTGCTACGGGTACGTGACCGTTTCCCAGGCAGGGGGGGCACGCAAGGCCGGTGCATGGTGAGCAGTGAAGACGGCAGCGTCAATTCAAGAGACGGGCTACTGTTCGGTTATCGAACGGTTGCGTTGGCCGGCGGGCGCGGCAGGTATTCACCTCACTGAAGGGTAGAAGGCTTTGGCCCTGGTTGCCTGATGCGCGCAAAACCGACATCAATGATGCGCACAGCCCCCGCTCAACGCTCTACCGGCCAGATACCCGAAGGTCATCCCTGGGCCAAGGGTAATGCCGCCGCTCGGGTAGTACCCACCCATCACGCTGTGCATGTCGTTACCCACTGCAAACAACCCGGGTATCGGCTGCCCTGCGTGGCCCAGTACGCGGGCCGAGGCGTCTGTGTCCAGGCCGGCGAAGGTGCCAAGGCTGCCTGGCAGCAGTTTCACCGCATGGAACGGCCCCTTCAGCAACGGCCGAAGCGACGGGTTAGGTGCCTGCTGCGGGTCGCCTTGGGCCCGGTTGTAGGCCGACGCGCCACGCAGAAAGGTAGGGTCTTCACCTTGTGCTGCGTGATGGTTGAAGCCCTCCACCGTGCGCTGCAACTGCTCGGCGTCGATCCCGCAGCGCTGCGCCAGTTGCGCCAGGGTAGCGCCGCTGTGCAAATAGCCACTGCGCTGATAGAAGCGGGTAGGGAAGGGAAAGGGCTTGGCCCAACCGATGCCATAGCGCCGTTGCGCAGCATGGTCGCAGATCAGCCAGGCCTCCGGCTGCTCAGCCTGCGGCGTGGCGGCGAACAGCGCGTTCATGAAGTCGTGGTAGCAATCGGCTTCGTTGACGAAGCGCCGACCATCGCGGCGCACGGCGATGAAACCGGGCTTGGCACGGTCGATCAGGTGTGGGAAATGGCCGAAATGGCCATTGCGGCGCGGTACCTGCGATACCGGCGCCCAGGCGCCCCCGTGGGCGCCTGCCGCAGACACCCGCCCACCCGCCTGTTCGCCCAGGCGCAAACCATCACCGCTATTCTCCCTGGGCGCAGCGGAGTAATGCTGGTCACCGTCCGGCGCGTGCGGCATCAGTTGCGAGATACGCTGGCGATCATGTGGGAAGCCACCGCAGGCCAGCACCACACCACGCCGTGCGTAGATCGCTTGGCCATCGGCAAACAGCGCGCCGTTGACCCGTTCTTCGCACAACAACAGACGGCTGGCCGCTTTCTCGGTCAGCAATGTCACGCCACGATCAAGGGCGCTGCGCAGCAGGCGCGCCACCAGCGCGTTGCCATTGACCAGATGCAAGCCGCGACGGTGCAGCAGCAAGTCTCGGCCATGGCGCAACAGGCGCTTGCCAACATGCAGCGCTGCCTTGGGCGAGCGTGTGGCGTTGAAGAAGGCAGCCATGTCGGCGCCCCCGGCAATGCCCATGCCGGCCAGGCTGACGATGTCCAGCGGTGGGCGTAACTTGTGCAGCCAAGGCCCTAGCCGTCGCCCGTCGTAAGGTAATGCACACAGCGAGCGACCGCCGCGTGCACTGCCATCGCCTTCACGCATGTCGGGCATACGGCTACCGCACTGGAACTGCACGGCTGTGTGTTGCTCGAAGAACGCCACCATTTCCGGACCATGGCGCAGGAAGGCGCGTTGACGCGGGTCCAGCTCGCGGGTGTGGGTTTGCGCACGCAGATAGCGCTCCGGGGCATCGTCGGCTTCGATGATGCCTTCGGCGATGGCCAGCGGGTTGCGCGGTATCCACAACCAGCCCCCCGACCAGGCGCTGGTGCCGCCCAGCTGGCTGGCTTTTTCCGCGACGACCACTGTCAGGCCATGATGCGCGGCGGTTACGGCGGCAGCCAGGCCAGAGGCGCCGGAGCCGATGACGAGTACGTCACATTCAAGGGGGGGCATGGAAGGGGTCCGCTCGGATGTTGGAAGAAGTGGCGTGTGGCTTACTGCAGCGGCGAGAAACCGGTCGGGCGCAGCAGCCGCGATTGCAGGCGCAGTACCGCGCCCAGCTCGCGGTTGCGTCGCGAGAATTCCGCCCAGCGCGAGTCTGCCGCCATGGCTGACCGGCCTGCCATGCCGGGTCGGCCAGCAGCTTGCGCTGCTGTTGCAAGGTCTCGCTGGCCTGTGCCAACAACGGCGAAGCCGGGTAACGCTGAAGAAAGGCTTGCCAGGCTGCCGCGCTGGTGGCACTCACTGCTTGCCCGGACAGGTAGTCGAACTCGCGCTGGGCAGCGGCATCCCGTGCACCCTTGGCGCCATAACAACGCCAATAAGGAGGTAAGCATGATTCGAGGTTCCACTGAACTGGTCGCCATCGTCGGTTCGCCCATCGCCCAGGTGAAGTCCCCGCAAAACTTCAACACCTGGTTCAACCACAACAACTGCAACCTCGCCATGCTGCCCATCGACCTGCACGAGGCGGCGCTGGACAGCTTTGCGGGAACCCTGCGTGGCTGGCAAAACCTGCGCGGTTGCGTGGTCACCGTGCCTTACAAGCAGGCGCTGGCCAACCGCGTGGACGGCCTGAGCGTGCGCGCAGCTGCCCTGGGTTCGGTCAATGTGATACGCCGCGAGCGCGACGGACGCCTGCTGGGCGACAACGTGGACGGCGCCGGCTTCCTCGGCGCTGCGCACAAGCATGGCTTCAAGCCGGCGGGCAAACGGGCACTGGTGATCGGTTGCGGCGGTGTTGGCAGTGCCATTGCCTATGCACTGGCTGAGGCAGGGACCGCCAGTATTACCCTCAGCGACCCCAGCACAGCACGCATGGGTGCTGTATGCGAACTGCTCGGCAACGGCTTCCCCGGGCTTACGGTCAGCACACAGTTCAGTGGGCTGGAAGACTTCGACCTGGTGGCCAACGCGTCCCCAGTCGGCATGGGCACCCGCGCAGAGCTGCCGTTGTCCGCCGCCCTGCTGGCTACCCTGCTGCCAGACACTCTGGTTGCCGACGTGGTCACCTCACCCGAGATCACCCCGCTGCTGAACCGCGCGCGGCAAGTAGGTTGCAGGATCCAGACTGGCCCGGAAATGGCCTTCGCCCAACTGGGCCACCTTGGCGCCTTCATGGGCGTCACGCCGTTGGAGATCTGAGGCCATGACGACTCTGGAGCACACACACAACAGCTTCGACCTGGTTGTGCTGGGCAGCGGTGCCGGTGGTTTTGCCGCTGCCGCCACCGCGGCCCGCCGTGGGCTGAAGGTGCTGATGGTGGAAAAGGCCGAACGCTTTGGCGGCACCTCGGCGATTTCTGGCGGCGCGGTGTGGCTGTACGGCACCGACCAAGCCCGTGATGCCGGCGCCAAGGATTCCCCCGAGGCAATGCGCACCTACCTCAAGCAGGTCATCGGCGACGGCTACGACCCCGCCTTGGGCGACGCCTTCATCGAGCATGGCCACCAGGCGCTGCGCTGGCTGGAGCAGAACACCGAACTGCGTTATGCCCTGCGCCCACTCTCGCCCGACTATTACCCGGATGCACCCGGCGCCACTCAGTTCGGCCGGGCGCTGGAAATGGTCGAGTACGACGGCAAGCGCCTGGGCACACGCTTCAAGGACCTGCAGATGCCACCACCCGGCATGCTGCTGTTCGGCGGCATGATGGTCAACCGGGTGGATATCCAGCATTTCCTCAGCATTCGTCGCTCACCCAGGTCGCTGTGGCATTGCCTGAAGTTGATGGCGCGTTACGCGCGCGACCGCCTGCAGCACCCACGCGGCACCCGGCTTACCACCGGCAACGCATTGATCGCCCGCCTGGCCACCAGCGCCTTCGCCCACGGCACGCAGTTGTGGTTGCGCAGCGAAGCCGTGGAGCTGATCGCCGAGCACGGCGTGATCACGGGCGTGGTCGTACAGCGCGAAGGCCGACGTGAGCGGGTAATGGCCCGTGGTGGCGTGGTGTGCGCCATGGGCGGATTCGCAGCAGGCGCAATGGCCGCCGACTACCGCCCGGCTCAAAAGGCGCCGCACCTGACCCTGTCACCACCGGCCAACGACGGAGCCGCCCTGCGCCTTGCCCAGGCCGTGGCAGCAGCCGAGGGCGAGGGCCTGGCGGCCAACTTCTTCTGGGCACCGGTTTCCGAACTGCGTCATGCCGATGGTGAACGTGAGCGCTTCCCGCACCTGGTCACCGACCGCGCCAAGCCGGGCGTGATTGCGGTAGACCAAACCGGGCGGCGCTTCGTCAACGAGTCCGACTCCTACCACCACTTCGTGCACACCATGTTCGCCAAAGGCATTGCCAGCTGCTGGCTGGTCTGCGATGCCGAGGCAATGAACCGCTACGGGCTTGGCCTGGCGCGGCCCAAGCCCGTCAACAACCAGGCGTTGATCGACGCAGGCTACCTGTATCGCGCCACCACATCGCAGGCACTGGCCCTGGCCATCGGTGTCGATCCACAGGTGTTTGCGCAAACACTTGCACAGTTCAACAGCGATGCCGGCAATGGCATCGACCGCGCCTTTGGCAAAGGCGGCAACAGTTACAACCGCTACATGGGCGACCCACAACATACGCCCAACCCATGCTTGGCACCCCTTACCAAGGGGCCGTTCTACGCCATCCGCATTCACACCGGCGACCTCGGTTCAGCCCGTGGCCTGGTGACCAACGCCGATGCCAACGTGCTGAACCGCAGCGGCTTGCCGATTCCCGGGCTGTATGCGGTGGGCAACGACATGAACTCACTGATGAAGGGCACCTACCCCGGCCCCGGCATCACCCTGGGCCCTGCCCTCACCTTCGGCTGGCTTGCTGCCAACCACGTCACCGCGCGCCTGCAGGCGCCGGCTACCCCTACGGAGAACCCGGCATGTACTACGAACTGAGAACCTACACCCTCGACCCATTGAAAATGGCCGACTGGCTGGCCCTGTACCAAAGCCACGCACTCGAGGTGCAGAGCGAACATCTGGGCAACCTGGTGGGCTTTTTCACCAGCGAGTTCGGCGACGTCAACCAAGTGGTGCACATCTGGGGCTATGCCAGCCTCGACGACCGCATGGCACGCCGCGCAACGGGGTAAGGCATTGCTCGACAAGGGCCGTAATGTCGAAGCCGAAACGCAGCTGCGCCGCGCCCTGCGCCAGTACCCGGGCGATGCCAGCCTGCATGGGGCCCTCGGTTATGCGTTGATGCGCCAGGGCCGCCATGGAGACGCCCATGCGGCGTTTCGCGCGGCGAGCGCCAAGGAGCAGGACACCTACTGGATCAGCCAATGGAAGGACCTGGAGTCGTCCAGCCAGTATTGGGCCCTGCTGAAAAAAGCCGAGCGGGCCCTGGAGGTGAAAGACGTGCGCGGTGCGCGCGCACTTTACCAGCAGGCTCGCCAGCAACGGCCAAAGGATGAATACGCGTTGTTGGGCCTGGCAGATGTCTCGCTGGCCGAGGGCGATGTGGCGGCTGCCGAGCGGCAGTACCTGCAGGTACGGCGTATGGCGCCGGATAACGAAAGTGCCGTGCGTGGCTTGATGCGCGTTTACCAGGCGCAATCGCCAGACAAGGCGCAGGCATACCTGGACAGCCTGCCACCACGGCAGCAGGCGCAGTTCGCCAGCCTGCGACGCAGCCTGGAACTTGCGCGGCTGCGCCAGCAAGGGGACGAAGCCCTGCAGCGCGAGGACTGGTCGACGGCCAGCCACGTGCTGGGCCAGGCTTCGGCCCTGGCCCCCGATGAGCCTTGGCTGGTGTATCAGCTGGCCAACAGTCTGCGTCACCAAGGGCGCAATGGCGAGGCCGACGCGGCGTTTGCCAGGCTGGTGCAGCACCAGCCACGTGATCCGGCAACGCGCTATGCCCACGGCCTGTTCCTGGAGTCCAGCGACCGTGATGCCTTGGCTCTGGACAGTCTGAGGGCGGTACCTCAGGCGATCTGGAGCGCGGACATGCACGCGCTGGAGCAACGTGTTCAACGGCGTATGACCCTGGCCTCTGCGCAGCAGTTGCAGGCACAAGGCCGCAGTGCCGAGGCGACAGCCTTGCTTGAAGCCGGCCTGGCGCGTGGTGAAGGTAGCCCGGACGACTTGATGCTGTTGGCTGACTGGGCAGCCGCGCGTGGTGAACATGGCAAGGCGCGCAGCTATTACCAGCGTGTGCTGGTCGTGCAGCCTGGGCGTCCTGATGCACGCCTTGGGGTGATGGAAAGCGCCGTGGCCGAAGGCAACCTGCAGCAGGCCCGGCACATGCTGGGCGTGAAGGTGCCACAATTTGCCGCTGATGACAGCAACGCCCAGCGGCGCCTGGCGGCGGTGTGGACCGCGTTGGGCGAACACGATCAGGCGGCCAGGCTGCTTGACCGGATTGCCGCGCAGCAGACGCGACCCGATCCGTTGTTGCGGCGCGACGCAGCCCGCCTGGTAGCGCAGGATGACCCTCAACGAGCACTGGACCTTTACGCGGCAGCGATGGCCGATGCGCAGTTGCTGGACCGTGCTGCCGTAGCGCCACGGGATGACCGTGCATTGACCCTGGCCAGCCGCGAGCAAGAGGGCGACGACTGGCTGGCCCGCAGCCTGCGCAGTGATGTGGACGCCCTGTATCGCCAGCGCAATACCCATGTGACGCTGATGCATGACTACGGCTGGCGCGAGGATGACGGTACGCCCGGCACGTCGGAACTGAGTACCCAGTCGACCTTGTTGCATGTCGACACCCCTTGGCAGGAGGGCACCGCGTTTGCGCGGGTAGAGCGCATTGGCATGGATGCGGGGTCGTTCGAGCCGAACGATCAGGGGCGCTACACCCCCGACTTCGGCAGCTGCCAGTTTGTTGGTCAGACCGCTGACGGCAAAACACTGCCCGCGTGCACGGGGGGATCGCAGACTGCAAACGGCAGCCTGTTGGCGTTGGGTTGGCAGGGCAGCCGCTGGGCGTTCGACCTGGGCACCACCCAGGGCTATGCAATCAACAACTGGCTGGGCGGCGCAACGGTCAACGGTGACCTCGGGCAGGTTGGCTGGTCGCTGACCGCCTCGCGCCGGCCGATGAGCAATTCATTGCTGTCGTTCGCCGGCGCACGCGACCGCCCGACGGGCGTGCGCTGGGGCGGGGTCACTGCCAATGGCGCCACGCTCGGCCTGAGCTGGGACCAAGGTGGCGACAACGGGGTGTGGGCCAGCCTGGGGCACCATTGGCTGTACGGCGAAAACGTGGCCGACAACCAGCGGACCCGGGCCATGGCCGGCTTTTACCACCGCGTGGTGGAAAAGGCCGACGAGCGTGTACGTGTTGGCGTGACGCTGATGCACTGGCGCCATGACAAGGACCTGGGC
This sequence comes from Pseudomonas sp. GW823-FHT05G12, assembly GCF_058795575.1. NCBI lineage: Bacteria > Pseudomonadati > Pseudomonadota > Gammaproteobacteria > Pseudomonadales > Pseudomonadaceae > Pseudomonas > Pseudomonas sp. GW823-FHT05G12. The sequence goes on along the minus strand of NZ_CM179501.1, from coordinate 3,549,163 downwards.
GGCTACAGCCTGGGGCAGGGCGGTTACTACAGCCCGCAGCGCTACAGTTCGGTGGGCGTGCCGGTCAGTTATGCCTGGCGCAACTACGACTGGTCGCTGCTGCTGGAAGGTTCCGTCAGCTGGTCTCAGGCCCATAGTGGCAGTAGCCGCTTGTACCCGGACGCACACATCAACCGCAAGGTACTGGCGCACTATGGCGTCGATTCCAACATCGATGCGATGACTGAAGCCAGCGACAGCAGTGGGTTGGGCTACCGCCTGCGCGGTCTGTTCGAACGGCGCCTGAGTGACCAGTGGGTACTGGGCGGCGGCTTCGACTGGCAGCACAGCGATGACTATGCGCCTAGCCATGGCATGCTCTACCTGCGCTACCTGTTCGAACCGTGGCGAGGCAACCTGGCCCTGCCGGTGACACCACTGGAGCCTTACGGCGAGTGGCGGTGACGGCAATTGCTGCGTTGCAAGGGGCGCGCCTGCACGGGGCGATGCGGACCAAGGGTTGACACCAGGCACGGCGCCCCACCATTATCCAGCCATACCTACGCAACGGGCTTGCCAGCATGTCCACATCCAACCACGCCATTCTCGCTTCGGGCTTCATCGCCCAGGCAGGCGCGTGCGTTGCCGTTGCCAAGAAATCCAAGAAACAGCCGCTCATCTGACCGAGGCGCGCTGTCTCGTCAGGTGGGCTGACGAGACAGAAGGCGCCAGGTATCCCTGCCACCACTTCCACTCTTCGCCCTGCTGACGCTGACTTTCGGTCAACATCAGGAGTTTTTGCATGTCGAATTTCCGTGGTATCTGGATCGCCCTCGTCACGCCAATGCGCGCCAATGAAATCGACTTCCCAGGCCTGGAAAAGCTGGTGAAGAAGCTGCTCGAAGACGGTGTGGCCGGTTTTGTGGTGTGCGGTACCACGGGTGAGGCGGCGGCGTTGTCCAAGGCCGAGCAACTGGCGCTGCTGGATGCCGTGCTGGCCTGGGTGGAGCCGGGCAGGGTGGTGATGGGCCTGTCAGGTTACAACCTGCGTGAGTTGCTGGCCTTCCAGGCTGAAATCCAGCAGCGTGACATTGGCGGGCTGCTGGTGCCCGCACCTTGCTATATCCGCCCTTCGCAGGCCGGCATCGAAGCCTTCTTCGCCACCGTGGCCGATGCCGCCAGCGTGCCAGTGATCGTCTACGACATTCCCTACCGCACTGGCGTACGCATCGAGCGTGAAACCCTGCGCCGTATCGTGCGCCATCCACGCATTGCGGCGGTGAAAGACTGTGGCGGTGACAACGAGACGACCATGGCCCTGATCGAGGACGGCCACGCTCAGGTGCTGGCCGGTGAAGACCTGCAGATCTTCAATAACCTGTGCCTGGGTGGGGCTGGCGCCATTTCGGCCTCCGCGCATGTGCGCGCCGACCTGTACGTACGCATGGTGCAGCAGGTCGACAGCGGCGACTGGGCCGCCGCGCGTGGTACGTTCTACCAGTTGCTGCCCTGGATCAAGGTGGCCTTTGCCGAGCCCAACCCGGCCGTGGTCAAGGCGGCGTTGCAGCTGCAAAGCCTGATTGCAGACGAGCTGCGCGAGCCCATGCAGGCGTGCACGAATACCACCCGAGACAAGCTGCAAAGCGTGCTGTGTTCGCTCGGCGCCTGAAGCGGCAACGGTTGATGGCGGGTTGACAAGCCGCCACACCCTTGGTCGGTTCGGGGTCGGCGGGTGCCTCGCGAGCGGATCTCTGCCAGCTACGCGCTGAGACAGAGTATTGCCAGGGCCGCTTTGCGGCCCTGTCGCGACCCCAGGTTGCTCCTACGCTGGCTGGGTCGGCAGGCGCTTTTCCATCGGCTGATACACCAGCCCGGCAAACTCACCCACGTCGCCTGCCAGGGTGAATCCGTAGCGTTGGTAGGCGGGTACAGAAGACAGTGATGCCTTTACCGTCACCACCTCAGCGCTGGCATGCTCCAGTGCTGCGTTCATCAGGCGCTTGCCTATACCCTGGCGTTGCAGGCCTGGTGCAATGAACAGCATCGCAACGTGACGGCCTTCCTTGAGCTCGATCAGCCCCGCGATAGCGCCTTCGACAAAACAGGCCAGCATGAGGTTGTCACCCTGCATGCGCTCGGCAAACGCCTGGGGTGCCGACACCTGGGTAAAGGTCTCGATACCTTGCGCCGACAGCGTGGGCGCGACTGCCTGCATGAAGGCATCCATGCACAAGGCGCAGGCCTGGGGGAGGTCGTCAGGGGTGAGCGTGCGTACTTGCATGGTAATCGTCCTTGTATGGTTTCCTTCTGCTGCCAACTTTAACCTGTTACGGGTTCAAGGGCCGAGCCTTGAGGCGTTAACCCAAAGCACACAGCGCGTGCTTTGATTGGCGGCATCAAGCTGCCGTGGCAGCGCCCGGCTTGCGCTCGCCAATCAGGATGTCTTCGAAGAATGCCCCGACAGGTTCGGTAGGGTGGCACAGCTGTATCTCCAGCACCCACACCACCTCGCTCGGGACAATCTCCACCTCGGCCAGCTTGTCCTGGCTATACAACACATGCGGGAAGTCGGCGATGCGATGCCCGGCCAGGTTGCGCTCCAGCTGCCAACCTTTGGCCTGGGCACTGCGCTCGGCGAAGTCATACAGTTCACGCCCGGTCAACCCGCGGCCCCAGGCCTGGCGGGTCTCGTCGAACACTTCATGCAGTGCCTTCACGCAGGCGTGGTGCAGGGCGTGCTGGCCAAACACGAACGTATCGCCATAGTCACCTTCATAGCCATCCCATACCGGGCCAACGTCGACCACGACGATGTCCGTGGCGCGTAGCGCACGTTGAAGGTCAATGCCTTGCCGTGGCGTACGCACGGTATCGTCACCAAAACGGATGTAGGTGGGGTGCCAGGTGTGTGAGGCGCCCATCGCCTGCAGGGTATGCGCGGCCATCTCCAGGGCCTGGGCAGTGGTCATGCCGACCTGCAGTTGGCTGGCAATGGCAGCCACGGCCCGCACCGACTGTTCGCGGGCCGCGAGCATGCCGTCCAGCGAATAACGTGGGCCGACCTTTTCCAGCTCAGGGTGCAGTGTGCTGGCTGCTGAAGCCTGCGTTTTCAGTGCACCACTGGCGACAAAGGCCTCGGCCACAAAACGATGGGGCTGTACCCCTGCCGCAAGGCATTGCTCGCGAGTCTGACTGATCATCTTGGCATTGCCACAGGCGTAGACCTGGGCTTCGCCCCAGCGATGCGTCTGGCTGAGCGCCACCTGCTGTATACGGGCCTGGGCCGAGAGTACCGGTTGCCAGTGGAAGTGTGGGTGCACACTGCTGGACACGTCGAGAAATTCGCGGTCATAGAAATCCGCCGGCGATGAGCCACCCCAGTACAACGTGACTTCGGCATCGCCGGCCAAGGCCGTCAGCAGCAGCGGCTTGATGCCGGCGTAACCTGTGCCGGTGGCGAAAAGGATCAGCGGGCGTTGGTCATCGTGCTGCCAGGTACAGGCGCCCAGCGGGCCTTCGAGCTTTACCGTTGCACCTGCTTGCAGGGTGGGCAGCAAACCTTCGGTGAACAGCCCACCGCTGACCTTGCGAATGTGAAACACCAGTTGCCCTTGTTCCCGGGCAGGCAGGTTGGCAATGGAGAAACAGCGGCTGTCGCCGTTGTCCAGCTGGAACCGCATGTACTGGCCCGCCCGCACCTCCAGCGGCTGAGCAGGCTGCAACACCAGCTCGACGATATCTGCGCTCAGCGCGCGCTTGCCAACAACCTGTGCCTGGGTTTCCAGTGCCGGGGCGTCCAGTGACCAGCCGGGTATTTCCAGGCGCATGTCGCTGCAGGCGTGGCTCTGGCACAGCAACATCTCGTCGGCGGCCAAGGGGTAGGAAGGCGGCGGTGTGTCCGCATCCCGCTGCTTGTCCTGATGCTGCCCTGAGACCACCTTGACCTTGCAGGAGCCGCAGGCGCCGCGGCGGCATGAAAAGGGTACCGGCAGGCCGCTGGCGAGCATGGCATCGAGCAGCAGCTCCTGGCTGGCTTCGAAGGTTTTGCCCGAGGGCGACAATTCAATGACGTGGCGGCTTTGCATGAGCACCTCGGGGCAAATGGAGGTTCGATTGTTGCTATAGTCCAGGACCAGCAGAACCCCCAGTTTTGGATATTTCATATGGTCCAGCTTCGTAAATGGCAGCCACTGCTCAGGCTCGATGGGGCACAGGCTTCGTACCGACAGATCGTCGAAGGGCTGGTGGCCGCAATCAGCGAGGGTCGCCTGCGCCCTGGCACGCCGTTGCCGGGCACGCGGGAGATGGCGCAATTGCTGAACGTCAATCGCAAGACCGTGATCCTTGCTTATGAGGAAGCCGAAACCAAAGGCTGGCTGCAAAGCGTGCAACGCCGGGGCACCTTCGTCAGCCAGCAGCTGGCGCCTGGCACAGCGGCCGTTTCCGGTGCCGTGCGGCCTTTTGCCCTGGCGCTGCCAGAGGAACCTGCCGTTGCCTACTTCAAGGCGAACGAACAGGCTGTAGCGCAGCAAGGGCGGCCGGGGGCCTTGTTCTTCGACAACGGCGCCTGTGACCATCGCCTGCTGCCACAGGCTGTACTGCATCGCTATTACCGCAATGCCTTGCGCAGCAGCTTCACCAGCAACAGCGTGCGCCACGGCAGCGAGTGCAGCAGCCGCAATCTGCGCAGCGCCCTGGCCGACATGCTGCGGCACAACCGCAGCCTGAACGTTGGCGCCGAGCATATCTGCCTGACCCAGGGGGTGCAGATGTCACTATCCCTGGTGGCCAGTGTGTTGCTCAAGCCGGGTGACGTTGTGCTGGTCGAGCGCCTGAGTTACCCCCCTGCCTGGGAGATCTTCCGTCAGCTGGGTGCCCGCCTGGTGACCGTGGAGCTGGACCATGAGGGTTGCCGGGTCGACCAGCTCGATGCCCTGTGCCGGCAGCACAAGGTGCGGATGATGTACATAACGCCCCATCACCAGTTCCCGACCACGGTCAGCCTGCCAGCCGGGCGCAGGCAACAGCTGCTGGAGCTGGCGCGCCAGCATGCCTTTTGCGTGGTCGAAGAAGATTACGACTACGAATACCACTTTGCCGGGCGGCCCTATCTGCCTTTGGCCAGCGACCGCCAGCAGCGGCACGTGATTTACATTGGCTCACTGTCCAAGCCTTTGGGCAGCACGTTCCGTTGCAGCTATATCGTGGCACCGGTGGAAGTGACAACCGTGCTGGAACGCAGGGCGATGCTGACCCTGGGGCAGGGCGATGCAGTCATGCAGCAGATGTTGGCGGACCTGATCAATGATGGGGAGCTGAAGAAGCACTTGCGCCGGGTCAACCGCGAGTACCGGCGCCGGCGTGAGACCTTGTTGGGGTGTTTGCGCGATGCGTTCGGTGAGCAGATCAGCGTGCAGGCGCCAGAAGGTGGTCTGGCGCTGTGGGTGAGGTTTGCCGATGGGATCAACGTGGATCAGTTGGTCGACCAAGCGCTGGAACGGGACCTGGTGGTGCGCAGTGGGCGGCAGTTTTCACCGTTTGGCCATGCCGAGAATGCCTTGCGCCTGGGGTTTGCTTCGCTGGATGCGGATGAGATCCGGCAGGCGACCCAACGCCTGGCAGACGCAGCGAAAGCGATTGGCAAGGCGCGGTAGCGGATGGCACGGGCTTCGCCCGTGTTCGCGGGCAAGCCCGCTCCCACAGTGATCGCGCTGGCCTCAGGATTTATGCAAAAGGGTTATGCCCTCAAGGGTTTCAAGGCCTCTGGGTCTCAACGCATTCCGTTCGGTTACCGCACATAACCGCATCGCGGCGCCTCAAGCCTGCGCCAGTACCTCCGATAGCAGCACACCCACCCTCGAATCATCGATCAGAAGTGGTGCCAACAAGGAGTACTGCCCGCATGCTTGCCAACCTGAAAATTCGCACCGGAATGTTCTGGGTGTTGTCGCTGTTCAGCCTGACCTTGCTGTTTTCGACCGCCAGTGCCTGGTGGGCCGCCTTGGGTAGCGACCAGCAGATCACTGAACTGGACCAGACTGCGCACCAGTCGGACCGGTTGAACAATGCGTTGCTGATGGCGATTCGTTCCAGCGCCAACGTGTCTTCGGGTTTTATCGAGCAGTTGGGTGGCCATGACGAGAGTGCAGGCAAACGCATGGCGCTGTCGGTGGAGCTGAACAACAAGAGCCAGGCGCTGGTCGACGAATTTGTCGAAAACGCCCGCGAACCCGCCCTTCGCGGGTTGGCAACCGAGCTGCAGGCTACCTTTGCCGAATACGCCAAGGCGGTGGCTGGGCAGCGTGAAGCGACCCGCCAGCGTTCGCTGGAGCAGTATTTCAAGGTCAACAGCGATGCCGGTAATGCCATGGGGCGGTTGCAAACCCTGCGCCAGCAGCTGGTGACCACACTGAGCGAACGTGGCCAGCAAATCATGCTCGAGTCCGACCGGCGTCTGGCCCGGGCACAATTGCTGAGCCTGTGCCTGCTGGGCGTGACCGTGGTGCTGGCGGTGCTGTGCTGGGCGTTCATTGCCCAGCGTGTGTTGCACCCCCTGCGTGAAGCCGGTGGGCATTTCCGGCGCATTGCCAGTGGCGACCTGAGTGTGCCGGTGCAAGGGCAGGGCAACAACGAGATCGGCCAACTGTTCCATGAGCTGCAGCGCATGCAGCAGAGCCAGCGCGACACCCTTGGGCAGATCAACAACTGTGCCCGGCAGCTGGACGCCGCCGCCACGGCGTTGAACGCGGTCACCGAGGAAAGCGCCAACAACCTGCGTCAGCAGGGGCAGGAGCTGGAGCAGGCCGCGACTGCCGTGACCGAAATGACCACGGCAGTGGAGGAGGTTGCGCGCAACGCGATCACCACCTCGCAAACCACCAGTGAATCCAACCAGCTGGCCGCGCAAAGCCGCCGGCAAGTCAGCGAAAATATCGACGGCACCGAAGCCATGACCCGCGAAATCCAGACCAGCAGTGCGCACCTGCAGCAGTTGGTGGGGCAGGTGCGGGACATCGGCAAGGTGCTGGAAGTGATCCGCTCGGTGTCCGAGCAGACCAACCTGCTGGCGCTCAATGCTGCCATCGAGGCGGCCCGTGCCGGTGAGGCCGGGCGCGGCTTTGCGGTGGTGGCGGATGAGGTGCGCACACTGGCCTACCGCACGCAACAGTCGACCCAGGAAATCGAGCAGATGATCGGCAGCGTGCAGGCGGGGACCGAAGCTGCGGTGGCTTCCATGCAGGCCAGCACCAACCGCGCCCAGTCGACACTGGACGTGACCCTGGCCTCGGGGCAAGTGCTGGAGGGCATCTACAGTGCGATCGGCGAAATCAACGAGCGCAATCTGGTCATTGCCAGTGCGGCCGAAGAGCAGGCTCAGGTGGCGCGGGAAGTAGACCGCAACTTGCTGAACATCCGCGAACTGTCCAACCATTCCGCTGCGGGTGCGCAGCAGACCAGCGAGGCGAGCAAGGCGTTGTCGGGGCTGGTGGGGGAGATGACGGCGTTGGTGGGGCGGTTCAAGGTTTGAGGCGCTGCGCCTGCGTGGAACATTAAGATAAGGTTAAACTTATTTAAAGTTTCCCTTGCGGGTTGACTTCGATACTACGCTTGAATAAAGTTCGACCGCCCCGAGCGCGGGGCCTTTTTTCCCTTCACTGAAGAATTCAATGGACACAGTATCTCGTCGCTGCCTGATCTCTGCCGAATGGCCTGGTCAGGCACTTGAACCGGAACACCGGTCCCGACACCCTGGTCGGGCAAGCCGCGCCAGAGCCTGATGCTCCGCCGTGACTTGCCGCCGCCGGTGTTGGCCGGTTGGAGGCAAGCTCATGAACCTCACTTCATTCGTTTCACATCGCCAGCCTGCGTGCCTTGCGCCGCAGCAGGCCGGCGCCTGGCCGCGGCGTCTGCACGGCTACCTTGACCACCACCAGCACCCCCCAAGTAGTTGCGGGGTGCTGGTGCGTGTTCATGCACGCTTGAGCCCCCGCACTGCTCACTGAATAAAAGATATTGAACGGTATCTTTGTGCTCGAACTTTTTACCTTAAAAGTTCGCGGGATGACTATTGCCCTGTGTTTATTAAAAGGAATCAAACCATGGATTGCGCGAGTAGAAAGTTCGCTGCCGAAACAACTTCCGACTCTCGGCAGCGGACAGACAACTGTCGGAAAGAACCAGCATTATTCAGCGACCCGACATGCCTTCGTTCACCGCCTGAGTGAAACGTCTGTGTGTCGTGCCGCCGCAGCGGCAGGAGCACAGCAACATGACTGTCAAACACCGTAACACCTCATCGGCCAAAGCCGAACGCGAAACCCGCCTGTCCACCCGCGCCGCCCGTGAAGCGCGCAATGGCCTGGCGGTCACCCTCGCCAACCTCGATGCCAGCGAACAGGGCTTGACCGAGCACGAAGCCGCCAAGCGCCTGGTGCGCGATGGGGCCAACCAGGTTGCCCACGACCCGCAACCCCACGCCCTGGTGCAGTTGCTCAAGGCCCTGAACAACCCGTTCATCTATGTACTGCTGACCCTGGCCGGGATCAGCTTCGTCACCGACTACTGGCTGCCGGTCAGTGCAGGCGAAGCAGACGACGCCGACCTGACCAAGGTCATCATCATCATGACCATGGTCAGCCTCAGCAGCCTGCTGCGCTTCTGGCAGGAGTACCGCTCGAACAAGGCTGCCGACGCGCTCAAGGCAATGGTGCGCACTACGGCCACCGTGTTGCGCCGCGAGCAGACCGGGCAAGCCCCGCGCCTGCGCGAAGTGCCCATGGACGAACTGGTGGCCGGCGACATCGTGCAGCTTTCTGCAGGTGACATGATTCCCGCCGATATCCGCCTGCTCGAAGCGCGAGACCTGTTCATCAGCCAGGCCGTGCTCACCGGCGAAGCGTTGCCGGTCGAAAAGTACGACACCTTGGGTAATGTCGCGCAGAAGTCCGCCGCCGAGCATGGCGCATATCAGGACAACCTGCTCGAGTTGCCGAACATCTGCTTCATGGGGACCAATGTGGTCAGTGGCCGCGCCCGCGCCGTGGTGGTCGCCACCGGCCGACGCACCTATTTTGGCTCGCTGGCCAAGGCCATTGCCGGTTCGCGCAGCCAGACCGCTTTTGACCGCGGCGTGAACAGCGTCAGCAGCCTGCTGATCCGCTTCATGCTGGTGATGGTGCCGGTGGTGTTCATGATCAACGGTGTGGTGAAAGGCGACTGGGGTGATGCCTTCCTCTTCGCGCTTGCCGTGGCAGTGGGCCTGACCCCGGAAATGCTGCCGATGATCGTCAGCGCCAACCTGGCCAAGGGCGCCGTGGCCATGGCCCGGCGCAAGGTGGTGGTCAAACGCCTGAACGCCATCCAGAACCTGGGCTCCATGGATGTACTGTGCACCGACAAGACCGGCACGCTCACCCAGGATCGGATCATCCTTGAGCACCATGTGCGCTTCGACGGCCAAACCGACAAGCACATCCTAGAGCTGGCCTGGCTCAACAGCCATCACCAAAGCGGCATCCGCAACCTGATGGACCAGGCCGTGCTGCATTTCGCCGGCCAGGACCAACAGTTCCAGGCGCCTTACGCCTACGTAAAGGTCGACGAATTGCCGTTCGACTTCATCCGCCGCCGCCTGTCAGTGGTGGTGAAGAATGCCTTGGGCGATCACCTGCTGGTAAGCAAAGGGGCGGTCGAGGAGATGCTCGCCATCGCCACCCATGTGCAGGAAGGCGACAAGGTCGTTGCCCTTGATCCGTGCCGTCGCCAGCAGCTGATGGCCAGGGTCGATGCCTTCAACCAGGACGGCTTCCGCGTGCTGGTGGTTGCCACCCGGCAGATCCCGGCGGCCGAAGGCAAGGCGCAGTATCACACCGAAGATGAGCGCGATCTGGTCATCCAGGGCTTGCTGACCTTCCTCGACCCGCCCAAGGAAACGGCCGGCCCGGCCATCGCCGCCTTGCGCGACATGGGCGTGCAGGTAAAGGTACTGACCGGCGACAACCCGGTGGTCACGTCCAAGGTGTGCCGGGAAGTAGGCCTGGCGCCAGGCCAGCCGTTGCTCGGCCAGGACATCGAGGGCATGGACGACACCACCCTGAAGCTTCAGGTGGAGGAGCGCACCGTCTTCGCCAAGCTCACCCCGTTGCAGAAATCGCGCGTGCTCAAGGCCCTGCAAGCCAATGGTCACACCGTGGGCTTTCTTGGCGACGGCATCAACGATGCCGCCGCCCTGCGCGATGCTGACGTCGGTATCTCGGTGGACAGCGGCACCGACATCGCCAAGGAATCGGCCGACATCATTTTGCTGGAAAAGAGCCTGATGGTGCTCGAGGAGGGCGTGCTCAAAGGCCGCGAAACCTTCGGCAACATCATGAAGTACCTGTGCATGACTGCCAGTTCCAATTTCGGCAACGTGTTCTCGGTCCTGGTGGCCAGTGCGTTTATCCCGTTCCTGCCGATGCTGGCGATCCACTTGTTGCTGCAAAACCTGATGTATGACTTTTCCCAGCTGTCGCTGCCCTGGGACCGCATGGACAAGGCGTTCCTCAGCAAGCCACGCAAATGGGATGCCCGCAACATCGGCCGCTTCATGTTGTGGATAGGTCCTACGTCGTCGATCTTCGACATCACCACGTTCGCCCTGATGTGGTACGTGTTCGCCGCCAACAGCGTCGAAATGCAGGCGCTGTTCCAGTCTGGCTGGTTCATCGAGGGCTTGCTGTCACAGACGCTGGTAGTGCACATGCTGCGCACTCGCAAGGTACCGTTCTTCCAGAGCACCGCTGCATTGCCGGTGGTATTGGCAACGGGGCTGGTCATGGCATTGGGTATCTACATCCCGTTCTCCCCGGTGGGCGCGATGGTCGGCCTGGTGCCGCTGCCGTGGGAGTACTTCCCTTGGCTGGCCGCCACCCTGCTGGGCTACTGCGTGGTCGCCCAGGCCATGAAGACCCTCTATATCCGCCGTTTCGGCCAGTGGTTCTGAGCGATGCAAGGAGAGCAGACCATGCGAGTACTGATTTGTGCAGGGCGCAACTACGCCGACACCCGACGCTGCCGCCAGGCCCTGGACGACGTCCAGCGCCAGCGGCCGATCCGGGTATTGATCCACGGTGGCAGCCAGTTTCTTGGTGGGGAAATCGAAAGCTGGGCGCGCGAGCATGGCGCCGATCTGGTGCGTTACCCGCCAAACTGGCAGCTGCACGGCAAGCAGGCCGAACGCTTGCGCAACCTGTTCATGCTCAATGACAGCCGCCCTGACCTGTTGCTTGCCTTGCCCGGTGGCGATGACACCGAGGAGCTGCTGGCCAGGGCCCGTGGCGCCGAGCTTCAGGTGGTGTGCGCCAGGCAACCACGCCAGCCTGAGCGGGACGATTGCAGCTAATGCAAGCGCCTGGAGCCGTACGGTACCTGTAGGAGCGGGCTTGCCCGCGAAGCAGGCGCCTCGGTTTCACGGCCCCACGCTTTGAGCAGCCGCCCTGTGCGGCTGCTCAGCCTGGCTGCGCCGCCAGATCGTTGCTGACGTTGCGCCCCAGCACCAGCACGGTGACAAAGCCACAGCCCACCAGCGCCGTGGCCAGGCTCAGCAGTACCGCCGTGCCCATATGGTCTACGACTTGCCCGCCGAAGAACGAGCCCACGGCAATGATCACCTGGAACAGGGCCACGAACAGCGGCATGCCACGTTCGACATCCTTGGGCGCCACGACAAACATCCAGATATTGGCACAGGCCGGGAACGCACCGAAGGCAAAGCCCCACAGCGCGATCAGCATGGCGGCGCCCGTCATGCCGGTGGCGAAGTGCGGGAACAGGGCGGTGCTGACTGCGATCATGAGCGCGACCAGCATCAGGGTATGCCGCACGCTGCGGTTGGCCGCAAAGCCGGCGAAGATGTTGCCCATGAAGCCGGCCACGCCATACAGCAGCAACAATGAACCGATCGTAGGCCCGTCAAAGCCGGCATTCTGTTTGAAGAACGGTGCGACGTAGGTGTACGCCGCAAAGTGCGCCAGGCCGATCAGCAACACGGCGATCAAACCGACCCGTGCTTGCGGGTTGATGAACAACGCCGGCAGGTCGCGGATGCGAATGGCCTTTTCCGGCATCAGCCGCGGCAGCAGGAAGACCTGTGCCAGCAGCACCGGTACGCCTACCAGTGCAGTGACCAGGAACGTCATGCGCCAGCCCATCAGGCCACTCAGCCAGGTGCCGACAGGCACGCCCACTACCGTCGCCAGGGTTACGCCAGCCATGATGATGGAGTTGGCTTTGGCTACGCCCATTCCGTCAGGTGCCAGGCGGCCGCTGAGGGCGATGGCTGTCGCCCAGAAGCCGCCAATACTGATACCCAGTAGCACACGGCCGACCAACAGCAGGTTGAAGTCACCGGCATAGGCCACGATGGCGTTGGCGATGATCATGATCAGCGTCAGGCCGATCAGCAGGTAGCGCCGGTCCAGTGCGCCGACGCCTACGGAAATCAACGGGGCGGCTAACGCAGCCATGATGCCGGGCAGGGTCACCATCAGGCCGGCAAGGCCTGCACTGATGCCCAGGTCGCTGGCCACATCGTTGAGCACCCCCACCGGGAGGAATTCACTGGTGACCAGGGCGAAAGCGCCCACGGCTACCGAGAGGATTGCCAGCCATTGCTGGGTCACGCTTTGTTGGCTGTGTTCGGGAAGGCCGCGAGGGGCCTGGCTGTTGCTTGGCATGGGTTAGGTTCCATGAGGGATCTCGCCTGTAGCAGGCGCAGGAGCGGGGGGATTTGCAGGGGATTGTAGAGGCGGCCGTGCCCGACCGACAGGCAGGCCGCTCGATAGTAATCATCAGTGCAATCGATGAAACGCCTTGTGTAGAGCGCCCTGGCAGCGATTACGCCCTACCGGTGCCGCACCGGTGCAGGCCATGGCGATTTGCAGCCTGCAGCGTCAGCTTCTCTTTCCTGCGTCGTATACCGGGGGGCCAGCGAGTGATCGAACGCACCGTACGGGCTTCGCCGTCGGCTAGGTATGCTGTTGCTCACCCTCCACCCACTGCTGGTAGGTGATGCGGCTGATGTGCTCAGTACGATAGTCGTCGAGGAAGCGGTTGTGCTTGTTTTCTTCGGTGTGATGATGACGGAAGCCACACTTCGCCTGGGCAGCCTGTGACTGGCTGTTGTCAGTGTAGTAGCCACACCACAGTGCCTGCAGTTTCAGGGTTTCGAAGGCGTGGCGCATGACTTCCCGCACAGCCTCCGGAACCAGGCCTTTGCCCCAGTAGGGAACCCCGATCCAGTAGGAAATTTCACCTTCCTGTTCACTGATCTCGAAGTTGCTGTTACTGCCAGTCAGCAGGCCGACACAGCCTACGGCACGTTGATTCTGCTTGAGCTCAAGGGCGTACACTTCGGGGTGGTTGAACACTTCGCGAATGACCTCGCGGCTGTGCTCCACACTGGTGTGCACAGGCCAGCCCGCAACGGGGCCGACGCGCTCGTCCTTGGCATATTCGTACAAATCAGCAGCGTCGCTCTCCAGCCAAGGGCGAAGCAGCAAACGTTCGGTTTCCAATTTCATGTCCTGTACTCGTGTCTGGTCCGTTGGGCCAGCGTATGGCCGACTGGCCACGCGGTAAACGTCACTACCTTGGCATTATCGGTACTTTTCGAAACTGGACGGGTGCTTGATGCTAGGCTGTTGTCTCTATCTGGCGGTGGTACCGAGTGCGATGCATCACATTCCGAAACTTTACGCGGCTGGTGATCCGATCCAGACAGGTGAAAGCACGCTTGCCGATGGGCAGGGGGCGCCACTGTCGTTCGGTCATGCCTATCTGACACTGCTTGTGTGCCTGTCCGGGGCTGCCCGTTTCACGCTGAACTTCAAAGAACATGCTGTCAGGCGCGCAGATGTGCTGGTGCTGGCCGAAGACACCATAGCCTTGCTCAAATGTCGCTCACGATGCTTCAAGGTGTTTTTCTGCCTGATACCACAAGCACTTGCTGCCGAGGTCGCCTACCCACTGCCCAATTCATTGTTCGTCTTTCTGCACGACCATCCGCACTGTGTACTTGCCGAAAGCGAGAGGCCGCTGCTGGAAGGGTGGCTGATGCAGATGCGCGATATTGTGCGGTGCTGTGCCACTTATCAGCACATCATGCTGCGCAACCAGTTACAGAACCTTTTCCTGAAGATTGCCGAGCAGCTTCCCGTGTTACCGACAGCAGGCAGGGCGTTCAGCCGCAAGGAAGCGCTGAGTTGGCGATTCTGGGAGCTGGTAGGCAAACACAGCACCCGGCAGCGCGAGGTTAAGTTCTATGCCGACGCGCTTAACATCACCCCGTTCTATCTGTCGCAACTGACAAAGGTGTATTTCAATTCCAGCCCGAAAGGTTTGATCGATCGGCAGGTGACCCTGGAAATCAAGGCACTGCTTTCCTACAGTAATCACACTGTCGGGCAAATTGCCGATGCGCTCAATTTTGCCGACGCGTCTTACCTGTGCCGCTATTTCAAGCGTCAGACCGGTTTTTCGCTTTCCAGCTACCGCAGGCAAGCGCAGAACGTGCAAGGGCAGGGCTGACGCTTGCACAGCGGCGCCTGCCGAGGGCGCTTATCAGCGTGCTCGGCAGGCACGTTACGCTATGGCGAGACCAGCACATCACACTGCGATTCGTTCAGTACATGCTTGGTGACGCTGCCCACCAGCAGTTCCTCCAGCGCGCTTGCCCCCTGCTTGCCGACAACGATCAGGTCGCACTCCAGTTCCTGTTCCTGCTCGGCAATGCGCCAGCCAGGGTCACCGTGCACCAGGATCTGCCGTGCATCGGCCAGGCCGGCAGCCTCACTCAGCGCCGCGAGCTGTACTTGTGCATCCTTGCGGATGACATTGCGGTAGTGGGTGAGGGTGTCGTGGTCGAGATGGGCGAAGCGCACGCTGGCTTCGAACGGGGCTTCGTACGCATGCAGCAGAATGATCTCTGCTTGCGGGGCAATGGCCTTGGCCAATTCGATCGTGCGCAGTGAAACGGACGAAAAATCGACTGGCACCAGCACGGTGCGGTAGGCATCACGAGGGGCCGGCTTGACCACCAGCAAAGGGCAGGGCATGCGGTTGAGCAGTTTCTGCACAGTTGAACCCAGCAGCAGGCGCCGCGCTACGTTCTGGCCCCTGGCCCCACACACCAGCAGGTCGCTGTGCTTGTCCTGCACCACCCGGTTGATCTCCGTGATCACCGAGCCGCTGGCGACCTGCACGCCAGCGGAGATACCGTAACGCTGGAACAGCAGCGCTGCCAGTGCGTGGGTTTTCTCGCCTGCGCTATCCAGTACGCGTTTCAACAGATCGTCATCAGGCGTCACCAACTGTTTGAGGCGCTCGAAGGGTGCCGGGTTGGCAACGTAGACCAGGTCCAGCGAGGCCTGTTGCGCATCGCTCAGGTAGGCAGCGCGCTCAGCGGCGTTGCGGGCATGTGGGGAAAGGTCGGTGGCAACCAGTATGTGTTTCAGCGGGTTCATGTGGGGCTCCTTGGTCAAGGCGCGCACAGCGATCAAGCGGTAAACCTTGCGCACTGTGCACCTGTCGGTACTTGAGTCATTCCTTGCGTGCAGCCATCGTCGCGCGAACCCGGCGCGAGGGCTTGATTTGGGTCAATGGCGTGCAGGTGTAGCGGCAGGTCATGCCTGCCAACAGCACTGCCGGTGTAGCTGCAAGGCTGATTACCCTGGGCTGGCGGGCTGCCTCATTACTGTCTTGACCCTCAGCCTTTCCGCCCGGATTTCCCAGCGACCTGCCATGAAACCGCATCAACTGTCGCAGCGCTGTCGGCCCTGCAACAGCAGCAGTTCGGTGAGCGTGTCCATGGCCGGTGTTGCCTGGCTGCCTTTACGGGTCACCAGCTCGTAGGGGTCGCTGACCGAGCCCATGCTCAAGGGCAGTATGCTGACCTGCTGATTCATCGCACATTGCCGGGCCACGTCGATCGACACCAGCGCAACGAAGTCAGGACGGTTTTGCAACAGCGACAAGGTCGCCAGGATCGAAGTGGTTTCAACCAGGTGCAGCGGGAAGCGCAGCCCGGCATCGTGAAATTCGCGCTCCAGTTGCACGCGCATGGGCATGTTGGCCCGGTAGACGATCCAGCGGCTCTCGGCCAGGTCGGCAAGGCTCAGGCTTGGCGCATGCTTCAGCGGGTGGTCGATGTTGGCGATGACCGCCAGTGTCTCATCCTGGACAAAGGTGCTGGCGAACAGCTGCGGCGTATTGCTGACACTGGTGCGGCACAGGGCGATGTCCAGGCGGCCGCTCTCGATCTGCGTCAGCAGCGACTGGCTGGTGTCTTCGATGATTTCGAACGACATCTGTGGCTGGATGCTGGCCAGCTGTGACACCGCCTTCATCAGCAACGGCACCGCCCCCATGATCGCCCCCACTGCCAGCCGGCCGCCGACCCCACGCAGGATTGCATCCAGATCGTGCCGCAGGTTGGCGATATCGGTCTGCAACAGGCGTGCGTAGCGGATGGCGCAGTGCCCGGCGGCCGTGGGCTCCAGGCCTCGGTTGGTGCGGTTGAACAGCACGGTGCCGAAGGTGGTTTCGATTTCCTGCAAGGCCTTGCTGGCACCAGGCTGGGTAAGCCCGACGCTGCTTGCTGCACCGAGCAGCGAGCGGTGCTCGTCCAACTCGATCAACAAGCGCAGGTGGCGGGCGTGCAGGCGGGACATGATCGAATTGAGCGATGGGGTCATCTGGTATTCGTCCTGGTTATACCGATATGGATTGTTCTCAATACCATGGCCAGCCGCGCATTCCTATACTGGCGCTGCACAGTGTCGCATCCAGTGCGGCTGAAACGCCCAGAACAATAAAGCCAGGAGCCTGCCAAGCCTTATGTCCCTGATCAACTACATCACCCAGATCCAATTCGATATCGGTGCCATTGCATGCCTGCCTGCCGAATGTGAGCGCATTGGTATAACCAGGCCTTTGATCGTGACCGACCGTGGCGTGCGTGCCGCCGGTATCGTCGATACGGCGTTGAACACCTTCGGCAGCGACACCGCACAACTGCCTATCTACGACGGTACGCCACCCAACCCCAACGAGCATGCCGTGCGTGAGGCCGTGGCCATGTTCAAGGCAAATGGCTGTGATGGCATTATCGCCATTGGCGGTGGCTCGGCGATCGACCTGGCCAAGGGGGTGGCCGTGTGTGCCCGGCACGACGGCCCGTTGAAGAGCTTTGCGGTGATCGAGGGCGGCCTGGCCCGGATCACCCCGGCAACCGCGCCGGTGATTGCGGTGCCGACCACGGCCGGCACGGGGAGCGAGGTCGGGCGCGGCGCCATCCTGATACTCGAGGACGGGCGCAAGGTGGGGGTGATCTCGCCCCATGTGGTGCCCAAGGTGGCCATCTGTGACCCGGCACTGACGCTCGGGCTGCCAGCACAACTCACGGCTGCCACCGGCATGGACGCGATTGCCCACTGCCTGGAAACTTTCATGGCACCTGCGTTCAACCCGCCTGCCGACGGCATTGCCCTGGACGGCCTGTGGCGGGCCTGGCGCTTCATCGAACGAGCCACCCGCGAGCCGGGCAACCTGGACGGGCGCATCAACATGATGAGCGCATCGCTGCAAGGTGCGCTGGCCTTCCAGAAAGGCCTGGGCTGCGTGCACAGCCTTAGCCATGCGTTGGGCGGGATCAACCCGCGCCTGCACCACGGCACCCTCAATGCGATCTTCCTGCCTGCCGTCATCAGCTTCAACCGCACGGCCGAAACGGTGGTGAGTGAACACAAGATGCAACGCATCGCCCAGGCGATGGGGCTGGCCGATGACAGCCAGATCGAAGATGCCATTCGCGACATGACCCGTACGCTGGGCCTGCCGACCGGTCTTGGCGAACTGGATGTCAACCCGGACCTGTTCCCGCGCATCGTCCAGGGCGCGTTGGCCGATCACAGCCACCGCACCAACCCACGTGAGGCATCTGCCGAGGACTACCAGTGGCTGCTTGAAGCGTCGATGTAAGCCGTTACCTGCTGTTCAACCAATAACAACAAAAGTGAACGCCCATGAATACCAAATATGCGCAACCCGGGCTTGCCCGCGAACCTGAAGCGGTCGCCAGCTCGAACCCGTTCAGAAAGTACCAGGTCATCACCGTCAGCCTGTTGCTGGTGATCGGCATCATCAACTACGTCGACCGCAGTGCGCTGTCGATTGCCAATACGTCCATCCAGCGCGACATGGGCATCACGCCGTCACAGATGGGCATTCTGCTGTCGGCATTTTCCCTGGCGTATGCCTTTTCGCAACTGCCCTTGGGCATGATCATTGACCGCCTGGGCAGCAAGATTTCTTTGGGGGCGGCCCTGCTGGGCTGGTCGGTGGCACAGACGGCTTCGGGCCTGATCAACAGTTTTTCTGCATTCATCGGGCTCAGGGTGGTGCTGGGAATTGGCGAGGCGCCGATGTTCCCGTCGGCGGCCAAGGCGCTGGCGGAGTGGTTCGAGGCCGAGAAGCGGGGGACGCCGACCGGCATCGTGCTGTCATCGACCTGCATCGGGCCGTGTCTGGCGCCGCCGTTGCTGACGCTGCTGATGGTCACCTGGGGCTGGCGCGGCATGTTCATCGTCACCGGAGTGTTCGGCATTCTGGTTGCCGCCTGCTGGTTCGCCTTCTACAAAAGCAAGGCG
Organism: Pseudomonas sp. GW823-FHT05G12; assembly: GCF_058795575.1. Lineage (NCBI taxonomy): Bacteria > Pseudomonadati > Pseudomonadota > Gammaproteobacteria > Pseudomonadales > Pseudomonadaceae > Pseudomonas > Pseudomonas sp. GW823-FHT05G12. Next base: position 3,530,498 of record NZ_CM179501.1, on the reverse strand, counting down.
CGGTACCTGGCTGAACTGCCTGCCGAGGCGCGTGAGCAACTGCTGGCGGCCCAGGCGCATAAACAGGCGGTGCCAAGCGCCAGGCCCAGTGTGCAGGCACAACTGGCGGCGTGGGCCGAACTGTTCCGCCACAAGAGCACCTGGGGCGCAGTATTGGGCTTCATGGGGGTGATCTACATGCTGTGGCTGCACCTGACCTGGCTGCCAGGCTACTTCGAGCGCGAGCATGGCTTGAGCCTGTACCAGACAGCCTGGGTGGTTTCACTGGCCTATGTGTTCGGCGCGTTGGGCACCATTGTTGCGGGCCGCATCTGCGACCGCCTGGTGAAGCACGGTGCCAGTGTGCTGGGTAGCCGCAAGCGGGTTGTAGTGACTGCGTTGCTCGCGGCGGCCGCATTCACCGTTCCCCTGTCGTTCGGTAGCGGCTTCCTGCTCAGCGTGGCGCTGCTGTGTTGCGCGCTGTTCAGCGTGAACATGGCCAGCTCTACCGCATGGATGATCGCCAACACCGTGGTCGATAGCCAGCGCGTGGCCTCGTTTGGCTCGATCCAGAACTTCGGTGGCTACCTGGCAGGCTCTGTGGCGCCCATCGTGACCGGGTTCAGCATTCAGCAGACCGGGTCCTTCGCTTCGGCATTCCTGATCAGTGCCGCCGTGGCCGCGGTTGCTGCGATGGCTTATGTGTTGTTGTTGAAGCAGCCGGTTTCCACTGATCGCTGAGCATGCCCCTGCAGGCGGATTTCATCAGGTAGCTCAATAACAATTTGTGATGATTGGCATCATGACAATATATTTATCATTATCAATTTCAGGCCATAGCATCTGTTGCCCGCCATCGCCTATCTCAATGAGGTCTTGATGAACCGTTCGCTCTTCGTACACCAACGTACTGCAGCCTTGCTACTGCAACACTGGCGCAGCGGTGACCTGCTGACGGAACTGCCCGCCAGCCTCAAGCCCGAGACATTGAAACAAGGCTATGACAGCCAGGACCAGTTGTTTGCTGCTGCCGCAGGCCAGCGCGCCGGGTGGAAGCTTGGCGTCGGCAGCCCGGCAGGCATGCGTGCCGGCAAGTTGTCGCGGCCCTTGATTGGCCAACTGGAAGCGGGGCGTTGCCATGCCGATGGCGCACATATCCAGCTGCCAGCGGTTACGCCGGTGACCATCGAATGCGAAATTGCCTTCGTGCTGGACCGGGATATTCCTCCGCAAGCCGGGCGCGTACCGGTGAGTGAGGATATTCGCGCCACGTGCGTCACCTTTGAAGTGGTGCGTTCGCGCTTTGTCGACCGCAAGGCTGTCGGCTGGCCAAGTTTTGTGGCTGACAACGTGGGGTTTGAAGCATTGGTGGTCGGCAATAGCCTGGGCGCCGGTATCAATGTGCCGTTGCTCGCCGACCTGGCCGAAACCACCGAGGTGCATGTGGATGGCCAACGGCGCGTCGGTGGCTTGTCTGGCGATGCGGCCACCGACCCGCTGGTGTCGCTGGCTCACCTGTACGCGCACGCTGCCGAGCGTGGCCAGACCCTGAAGGCCGGGGATGTCGTGACCACCGGGGCCATGTGCCAGCCGTTCGACCTGCATGAAACAGGCCACCAGGTCAGCGCCAGGTTCCTTGGCCAGGCCCTGACGTTTACGCTGTAACGGCCGACCACTGCTCGAACGCTGCCTGCATTCTTTGTCGAGTCTGAGGGTCGGCGGGGATCAGGTGTTCGATGCGCAGTGACTGCACGGTGACATCCTGCGGCATGCCAAAGGTGGTGAACGTGGACAGGAACCGCAGCTCACCATATGGGGTGTTCACGCGGGTCAGCAGCAGAGGGGTGGTTGTCGTCATCTGCCGCGGGCTTGCCGGGGCCGGCAAGTCGCGCAAGCGCGCTGCCAGTGCCGGATTGCCTGCGGCCTCCCTGGATGCACGTTGCCAGGCTGCAGCGCGTATTTCCGGCGCGTTGGCCAGGTGATCACCCAGACCACCCGGGCTCAGCAGTGTCTGCAGCAGGTTGAGGCCGGTTGCCGGCTGTGCGCTGACACCGGCCATCGCCAACAGCAGCCCGGTACTGGCGTTGGCGGCGATGACGTCCCAGTGGCTGTCGATGACGATCGCCGGAGCGGGGTTGTTCACCTGCAGAATATGCTCGATGGCAGTATTCACCAAGGCCAGTTCAGGCGCATCGAGTGGCGTGGCGGCGTAGCGGGGCGCGTATCCTGCAGCAACGAACACTTCGTTGCACCGCTCCAGCGGCGCATCCAGGGCCGAGAGGAGGGCATGCAAGGTGCCTGGGCTGGCTTTGGCGCGTCCTGTTTCCACACAGCTCAGGTGACGCTGCGACAGCCCCGTCAGCAGCGCCAGTTCCAGCTGGCTGAGGTTGGCCTGAAGGCGCAGTTCGCGAAGATGCTGGCCCGCTGAGATGTGCGGGGCAGGGGTGCTGCGATGGAACAGATGCTGATTCATGCGTTGCCCTGATCGTCCTTGAGTGCAATGTCCATGACCTCACGGGTCATTGAGTGCAAGCAACCCTATCACTACTGTGCCGGCAAACCCTATCAAGGAGAGCTATATGGGCTTGCGTATCTGCGCGCTGGCAATACTGGTGCCGTTTTCGCTGTATACCGGCTGGACCATGCTGATTGCCGAGCAATCGCTGCTGGCGTTCGGGCTGGCACTGCTGGCGCGGCCGGACACGGCCCAGGTGGTCATCGACCTGTACCTGATGGCCGGGCTGGCCGGTTGCTGGATGGTGAGAGACAACCGCATGCGCGGCAGCGCCGGGATCGCGGTGCTGCCTTACCTGCTGCTGACCGTCGTGTTCGTTTCGCTGGGGCCGTTGCTGTACCTGGTGATCAGAGGCGTTGCCGAGGGGCGCCAGCCATGAGCAGTGCCTTGCAGGCCTATGCGCTGTGTGTGGTGGTGCTGTTCCTCAAGATGTTCCTGGTTTCCTGCTATCAGGGCTATCACCGCTTGCGCTTCGTCGCGTTCACCAACCCGGAGGACGCTGCCGTGTTCGGGCGCGTCGCCCAGGCCGCAGAACGCCCGCAGGTGATACGGGCTGCCAAGGTATGGGCCAACGACCTGGAGAATATTCCCCTGTTCTTTGCCCTCGGCGGGCTGGCTGTTGCGCTGGAAGCCGCCACGCTACCGGTGTTGTGGCTGAGTGTGGTGTTCACGGTTGCCAGGGTCTTGCACACGCTGGCCTACCTGCGGGGTTTGCAGCCCTGGAGAACGTTGTTCTATGGCATCGGGGTCATTTGCCTGCTGGGATTCTGCTTAGTCATCACCGCGAGAATAGGCAGCTGAACCAAAATATTGCATGAGTCATCTTGATGCTTTCACATAGCAGTACTAATACTTAAGCACTGCCGAAGGGGATGATCATGCAGACACGCTTCGTTGTGGTTCCCGCAGTGCCACTCAAGAAAGAGGCTTATCCTCGGCGGCTTGGCTTTCCTGCCGCACTGGGGGAGGGTTACGACCTCTACGACACCCAGGACAAGATGCGTCTGAGCCTGAACTTTTCCACCCGTGCCCAGGCTGAGTTCGAATGTGCATGCCGCAACCGCTGTGGGGATGGCGGTGATACAGGTCTCGCCGGCATCGGCTGATCGCCTGCAGTGGCCAGGTTCCTGTTCCTGGTGCTGCGTTGCAGGGTCTATCGACACCTTCAAGCGTTTGCGTCGAAGCCGGAGCCGTTTCAGGATTCCGGCTCGGCGCCTGATGGCACAGTCGATAAGCTCTACCGCGCGGCCTGCCATTCAATAGTCACAAAGTTGTAACACAGCTGATGCAAAGTGTGCCGGCCATCACATGGAGCACATTTTGATGAAACGCCTGATGAAGTCTGCTGCACTCGCCGTTGCCGTTTCCCTTTGCGCCACCTCGGCAGCCTTTGCTGCAGAAAACGTTCGGTTGACCGGTTCGGGCGCCAGCTTCCCTGCACCGATCTACCTGACCTGGTTCAAGGACTTCAGCAAGAACACGGCTGGCGTCACCGTCGATTACCAGTCCAAGGGCAGCGGCGCGGGCGTTCAGGACTTCCTGAACAAGACCGTCGACTTCGCCGCCAGCGACTCGGCCATGAGCGAAGCAGACATTGCCAAGGTTGGCGAAGGCGTGCAGTTGCTGCCAATGACCGCCGGTGAAATCGTCCTGGCTTACAACCTGCCGGGCAACCCTAAAGGTCTGAAGCTGCCGCGCGACGTCTACTCCAATATCTTCCTCGGCAAGATCACCCAGTGGAACGACCCGCAAATCGCGGCGGCCAACCCTGACCTGAAGCTGCCTGCCACCCCGATCACCGTGGTCGTGCGTGCCGACTCCAGCGGCACCACTGCCGTCTTCACCAAGCACCTGTCGGCCATCAACGCTGACTTCAAGCAAGGGCTGGGCGAAGGCAACACCGTCAACTGGCCGGCCACCGACAAGTTCATCAAGTCGCCGAAGAACGACGGCGTAACCGCCACCGTCCGCCAGACCCCGGGCGCCATCGGCTACATCGAGTACGGCTTCGCCAAGCTGGCCAAGGTCGACTTCGCCATGTTGCAGAACAAGGCTGGCCAATACGTCGTGCCGAATGCCGAGAGCGGTGCCGAAGCACTGGCTGCGGTGAAAATGCCGGAAAACCTGGTGGCCTGGCTGCCTGACCCGGACGGTGCCAAGTCCTACCCGATCACTTCCTATACCTGGATGATTTTCCGCAAGGACAACGGCAACCCGGAAAAAGCCAAGGCCATGCGTGAAATGGTCGAGTACAGCCTGACCAAAGGCCAGACCATCGCCGACTCGATGGGTTACATCCCGCTGCCGCCGTCGGTAGTCGACCAGGTGCGTAAAGCGTCCGCCAACATCCAGTAATACCCAGGCGCTCCCGGTATTGGCATGAAGCCATGCCGGGGGTGTTTGTCCCTTGTCCCGGAACTCGCCAATGAACACTCCTTTTGCCATACCGGATAACCCCGACTCCGCGTGCCAGCCACCGTCAGCGAAAGACTTTCTGGTCGATCGCACCTTCCGTGCGCTTGCGCGCATTGGCGTGGTGCTGGTGCTGGCGCTGGTCTTCGCGCTGGTCTACGAAGTCGGCCGCAAGGCACTACCTGGGATTGAAAAGCACGGTTTTGACGTGTTGTTCGGCAGCGTCTGGGACGTTAACCAAGGCAAGTACGGTATTCTGCCAGCGATCTGGGGTACGCTGTACAGCGCCTTGATCGCCTTGTTGATCGCCGGTTTCTTCGGCGTCAGCATGGCCATTTTCCTGACCCAGGATTTCCTTCCGGCCAAGCTTGCCGCGGTGTTTCGCACCATCGTCGAGTTGCTCGCCGCCATCCCCAGCGTGGTGTACGGCCTGTGGGGCATCTATGTGGTCATCCCGGCGATTCGCCCGCTGACCGCCTGGCTGAACAGCGAGCTGGGCTGGATCCCGTTTTTCGGCACCTCCCTCAGTGGCCCAGGCCTGCTGCCTGCGGCGCTGGTACTGGCGATCATGATCCTGCCGACCATCGCTGCAGTTTCCCAGGATGCGCTGACCAGCGTACCGATGAAAACCAAGCAGGCTGCCTACGGCATGGGTACCACCCACTGGGAAGCCATCCTCAAGGTGATGGTGCCCTCGGCGGCTACCGGCATCTTCGGTTCGCTGGTGCTGGGCCTGGGCCGTGCACTCGGTGAAACCATGGCGCTGGCCATGCTGGTCGGCAACGCCAACACCATTTCCCTGTCCTTGTTCGCACCGGCCAACACCCTGGCGGCGCTGCTGGCGCTGAACTTCCCGGAAGCCGGGCCGAACGAGGTCGAAGTGCTGATGTACGCGGCACTGGTACTGATGTTCATCACCCTGCTGGTGAACGTGCTCGGCTCGATGATCATGCTCTACGCCCAGCGTGGTAACAAACAATGACTGACCTGACGACTCCTGTAGCCGCGTTGCCCAGCCTGCAGCGCAAGCTGGAAGGCCGCGCCCTGCGCAGCCTGGTATTGACCACCCTGGCATGGTTCGCGGCACTGGTGGCCAGCGTGCCGCTGATTTCCGTGCTGTACATGCTGATCACCCGCGGTGGCGCACGGCTCAACCTGGAAGTGTTCACCGAACTGCCACCTACCGGTTTCGAAATGGGCGGCGGCTTCGGCAACGCCATGGCCGGTACCTTCGTCATGGTCGGCATTGCCGCCGCCATCGCTGTGCCGGTCGGTATCCTGGCAGCGGTGTTCCTGGCCGAGCTCGGCCCCGACAGCAAGCTGGCCAACACCGCGCGCTTTGCCGCCAAGATGCTCACTGGCCTGCCATCGATCCTGGCCGGGGTGTTTGCCTACGCCCTGGTAGTGATGACCACCGGTACCTACTCGGCACCGGCAGGCGGCGTGGCCCTGGCGGTGCTGATGCTGCCGATCGTGGTGCTCACCGCTGAAGAGTCGATGAAGATGGTGCCCAAGATCATGAAGGATGCTGCCTACGGCATGGGCTGCACCCGTGCCCAGGTGATCTGGAAGATCGTCCTGCCCACCGGCCTGCCGGCCATCCTTACCGGGGTGATGCTGGCCGTGGCCCGCGCGGCTGGCGAAACCGCGCCACTGCTGTTCACCGCATTGTTCAGCAACTACTGGATCTACCACGACGGCGACCTGGCGGTGATGAACCCCACAGCCTCGCTTGCGGTACTGATCTACAACTTCTCCGGCATGCCGTTCGACAACCAGCTGGAGCTCGCCTGGGCGGCCTCGCTGGTGCTGGTAATGATCGTGCTGGTCATCAACATTTTGAGCCGAGTCTTCGGCAAGCCCAAGTATTGAGAAAGGGAGCATCCAACTTGAACGTATCCACTGCGCAAAGAGCCGCTCCCATGGTCAGCGAAGCCCCCATCGTCATGGACTGCAAGCTCGACAAGATTTTCTACGGTAACTTCATGGCCGTGCGTGACAGCCATGTGCCGATCAGGAAAAACGAGATCACCGGTTTCATCGGCCCTTCGGGCTGCGGCAAGAGTACCGTGCTGCGTAGCTTGAACCGTATGAATGACCTGGTGAAGGGCTTCCGTTTCGAAGGCCATGTGCACTTTCTTGGGCAGGATGTCTACGGCAAGGGCGTCGACCCTGTTGTAGTACGCCGCTATATCGGCATGGTGTTCCAGCAGCCCAACCCGTTCTCGATGAGCATCTTCGACAATGTGGCCTTCGGCCTGCGCCTGAACCGCTACAAAGGCGACTTGGGCGATCGCGTGAAGCACGCCTTGCAAGGCGCCGCGCTGTGGGACGAAGTGAAGGACAAGCTCAAGGTCAGCGGGCTGTCACTGTCCGGTGGCCAGCAGCAGCGCCTGTGCATCGCCCGTGCCATCGCCACCGAGCCGGAAGTGCTGTTGCTGGACGAGCCCTGCTCGGCACTCGACCCGATTGCCACCCGCCGCGTGGAGGAGCTGATGGTCGAGCTGAAAAAGGACTACACCATCGCCCTGGTGACCCATAACATGCAGCAGGCGATTCGTGTGGCCGACACCACCGCTTTCTTCTCGGTGGATATTTCCCAGGGCACCCGCACCGGCTACCTGGTCGAGATGGGCCCGACCGCGCAGATTTTCCAGAACCCGCGCGAGCAGCTGACCAGCGACTACATCAGCGGCAAGTTCAGCTAAACCCTGCAAGCTCAAGGTGGGCGGGTGTTGCAGCCAGGAAGGTTGCAACACCCGGCCGCGTTACCTTCCGTTAAAGTGTTACCCGGGATTACCAATGCGAGCGACGCGTCGTCTTGATCTGTCAGCGGTAGAGTGCGCACTGCGCGAGGTGCAGGGCCGTTTTGCCGAACTCAGCCAGCATTTCACCGAACCGCGGGACCCGTTTACCGACGAGGTGCTGCTGAATGTGGTTGAAGGCTATGCGCTGATTGACGACTATGTCGCTCGCGGTATCGACCTGTTCGACCTGCAACAGCTGAACCTGATGCTGGAAATCAATGCCACCGTGCTATGCGGCAGCGATCCGGCCCGTCGCCTGGAATTCGCCCCGCACCTTGCGGCAACCGAAGCGCACTTTTTCAACAACGTGGAAGGTGGCATCAAGGATTTGTACAACTGGTACTGCTCGTACCGCAGCGATTCCATCTGGAAGCGGGCAGCGGGTGTGTATGTACGGATCCTCAGCAAGCCGCAGCTGTTCATCGAAGGCAACAACCGCACGGGTTCGCTTATTGTCAGCTATTTGCTGATGCGTGCCGGGCTGCCGCCATTCGTGCTGTCGCTGGACAACGCCGAGGGTTACTTCAACCCGTCCTCGGTCATACGCAACTCCGCCAAACACGGTGTCAAGGCTTTGTACGAACTCCCCAAGATCAAGAAAAAGTACGCTGCTTTCCTGGAAGCGAAAGCACCTGAGCCCGGCAAGTTCTTCCTGAACGGCGCGCCCGTGCCTGCCTGCGAGGGGAGCCGCTGATGCAAGGTTCATCCCTGTTCGCACGAGGGCGGCAAGCCATCGAACGCAAGCTCAAGCGTGGCCAGGTACGCATTTCGTTCGATATCGACGACACGCTGGCCTGCCTGCCCGAACACGCCGCCGCCGAGGACAGCAAGCTGCCAGGTTTCGTCCATCGCTGGCTGGGTGAGCCCCTGCGCAGCGGTACCCGCGAACTGATCCGCGACCTGCGCCGCCAGGGCTGCAGCATCTGGATCTACACCTCCTCGGGGCGTACCCCGGCTTACATCCGCCGCTGGCTGATGCTTTACGGCATTCATGTCGATGGCGTGGTCAACAGCGGTCGGCACCAGCACATCCTGGCCCAGCGCGGGCTGGAAAACTCACCCTCCAAGCTGCCTTCGGCTTTTGATATCGACCTGCACGTGGATGATTCCGAAGGTGTGCGCCTGGAAGGTGTCGACCACGGTTTCCGCGTGGTGGTGGTGTGCCCGAAGGATGAGCACTGGGCGCAGAAGGTGAAGGACGCGGTGGTGGATGTGCAGGCACGGCTGGCCTGGCAGCAACCGCACCGCTATGAGATGCCCGCTTGCCAGCGTCCGCAGGCACTGGCTTCCTGAAGCCAGGAGATTCCGCTCAGACAATGTAATGGGGGCTGCTTCGCAGCCCTTCGCGGGCTCGCCCGCTCCCACAGGGGGCGTGGATATCCTGAAATTGTGGGAGCGGGCGAGCCCGCGAAGGGCCGCAAGGCGGCCCCGGTTCATTCAATCGTATTGATACCCGCCTGCCACTCCTACCTGAGCCATAAGTCTCGAACCAGGACCCAAGCTGGTACCGGGACCAAATCACCGGGCCGCACCCTCCCGCCCCAAAGCACTCGCCACCCCACGCCAAAGCAGCGTTCCTGGCAATTTGCCCCCTTCTGATAATCGCCTCCGACATCCCGTCCCCGTTTGGAGCGCGCCATGCACAACAACAATAAGCACCTGCCGCCTCGTTTTCTCGCAGCCGCCATCGCCAGTTTTTCTGCGCTTGGCCTGAGCAGCGTCGCCGAAGCCGAGATCATGCTGTACGACAAGGACCAGACGACGTTTTCCACCGATGGCTATATCAACGCCTTCTACGTCAACAGCGAGGTCGACCGTGAGGGCGAGCAGTTTGACCGCCGCCAGTCGCGGGTGAAGATGGGCTTCTTGCCCAACTACCTCGGCTTCAACATGGGCAAGCAGGTGGATGACCTGAAGCTCGGCGCCCGTGCCTCGTTCTGGGTAACCATCAACGACAGTGAAACCAACGGCACCGACACCGCCATCGACGTGCGCCAGTTCTATGGCACGGTGGCCAACCCCGAGTGGGGCGAGGTGCTGATCGGCAAGGACTTCGGGCTGTTCGCCCGTTCCAACATTCTGCTCGACGAACTGCTGGCCGGCTATGGCCAGGTCAGCGACACCCTGGGGCTGGTGGACGGCGGCGGGGTGTCGTTCGGCAACATTGGCAGCGGTTACCCATACCCGTTCCCTACCTCGCAGATCACCTACCGTACGCCCGTGATGGAGGGCCTGCGGGTGGCGGTGGGCATCATGGACCCGGTCGACACCAACGACAGCAGCCCGACCGGAAAGGCCTACCAGGAAAACCCACGCACCGAGAGCGAGATCACCTACCAGTTCGACCTGGGTGGGGCGCAGATCTACAGCTGGGTCAACGGCAGTTACCAGACCTCGGACAATACTGACTCCACGGTAGAAACGATCACTTCCAAGGGGGTGGGTTACGGGGTGCAGGCAAAGATGGGCGGCTGGTCGCTGACCGGCTCGGGGTTCCAGGCCAAGGGCATCAACCCGTTCTTCACCAACAATGCCGGCGAACCGGTTTTGCGCAACGTCGACAGTGATGGCTACCTGCTGCAGGGCTCGTACAAGTTCGGCAAGAACCGCGTGGCGCTGTCCTATGGCAAGACCAAGGACGATGGCAACGGTGCGGTTGGCAGCGGCGCGGACTACGAGACCCGGGGTGTGGCGCTGTTCCATGACATCAACGACAACCTGAAACTGGTTGCCGAGTACAACCAGTTTTCCATCGACGGGCATGACACCAGTGCGCAGAACGAAGACACCGATACCTTTGCGGTGGGCGCGGTGTTGACCTGGTAAGCGGCCGGGGCCGCAAGGCGGCCCCGAATGACCCGGTCTTTTACGCCCATGGAACCGCCCACCCGCTACCCAAGTAGCATTCGTCACCCACCACCCGCTCCTTAAACTGATCACTCAGCCACCCCGTGCCGGAGACCACGATGCAGCAGGCTCATAACGACGGTGTGGTCAGTGCCATGTCTCAGGCTACCGACGCACGGCTGGCCGCTCAGGACCTGGCGCGGCAGTTGTTGCACCCGCACCTGGGGTTCGTGCTGTTCTTCTGCTCCGCCGAATACGACTTGCAGGCTTTGGGCGAAGCATTGGAACAGGACTTTGGTGGCATACGCCTGGTCGGCTGCACCAGCGCCGGTGAAATCACCCCGCTGGGCTACGGCCGCAATTGCGTGACGGCGGTGGGCTTCGATCACCGGCACTTTTCGATCGCCACCGCGTTGATCGATGAGATGGAGCGCTTCAGCCTGATCGACGCGCAGCAGATGGTCGAGCGGCTGGTCGGCACCTGCCGCAGCAATACCCTGGCGCCAATCAAGGGCCACAGCTTTGCACTCACGCTGCTCGATGGCTTGTCCAGCCGCGAGGAGATGGTGCTTGCCGCACTCAGCGCAGCACTGGGGGATATCCCGCACTTCGGCGGCTCGGCCGGTGACGACAACTACCTGAACCGCACCCATGTGTATTACGGCGGTACATTCCACAACGGTGCAGCCGTGGTGGTGCTGGTCAACACCTGGCTCGACTTCGAAGTGTTCACCACGCATCACATCCTGCCGCGCCAGGAAAAGCTGGTGGTCACCGGTGCCGACAGCGCCCAGCGCCGGGTTTTCGAACTGAATGCCGAGCCGGCGGCCGAGGAATATGCCCGCCACATCGGTGTGCCCGTGGCTGCGCTCGATCACCGGGTGTTCGCCGCCCACCCGCTGGCCGTGCGCATTCATGATCAGTACTACGTGCGGGCGATCCAGCAAATGCATCCTGACCTCAGTTTGAGCTTCTACTGCGCGGTGGAGAACGGCATCGTGCTCACGGCCATGACCCCGGGCCCGCTGTTGCCGAACCTGCACCAGCTGTTCGATGGCCTGCACCAGCGTCTCGGACCATTGCTGCTGACCATCGGTTGTGATTGTTTCCTGCGGCGGCTGGAACTGGAGGCCCATCACGGCCTGGAGCCGGTCGGCGCGTTCCTGCGCGAGCAACGGGTGATTGGCTTCAACACCTACGGAGAACAGTTCAATGGCATGCACATCAACCAGACCTTCACCGGGGTCGCCATTGCCCGCAACCGGCCTCCTGTCGGTCGCTGAACTGCAGGCCGAGCTGACCCGGCTGCAGCATCAGAACCACAAGCTGCAGCGCATCAATGACGCACTGATCGAGCGCATCGAGTCGGGCGTGACCCGGGGCAACGACCCATACGCCGCGTTCCAGCATTCGGTGGTGCTGGCCGAACAGGTGCGCGAACGCACCGATGCGTTGAACCAGGCCATGGCCGAGCTCAAGGCCGTCAACCGCCTGCTCAGCGAGGCCCGGCAGCGGGCCGAGACGGCCCACCAGCACCAGATTCGCCTGATTACCGACAACGTACCGGCACTGATCGCCTACCTGAACGCCGATCTGGTCTACGAATTCACCAACAAGGTTTACGAAGAATGGTATTGCTGGCCGCATGGCGTGATGCTGGGCCAGAGCCTGCGCGAGGCCCACAGCGAGCAGCACTACCAGCGCCTGGAAGGCTATGTGGCGCGGGCGCTGGCGGGGGAGAGCGTGACGTTCGAGTTCGCCGAGACCAATATCAACGGCCAGGAACGCTACATGCTGCGTTCCTACGTGCCGAACCGCCTGGCCAGTGGCGAAGTGGTGGGTATCTTCGTGCTGATCCGCGACATCACCGAGCGCCGCAACACCGCACAGGCGTTGCACCAGGCGTATCAGCACCTGGAGCAACGGGTGCGCGAGCGCACTGCCGAACTGACCAGCCTCAACGACCAGTTGCTGCGCGAAATCGAAGAGCGCAGCCAGGCCGAGTCGCGTCTGCGCGAGGCCAAGCGCGAGGCCGAGCAGGCCAACCTGTCGAAAACCAAGTTCCTTGCTGCGGTCAGCCATGACTTGCTGCAACCGCTGAACGCGGCGCGGCTGTTCACCAGTGCATTGCTCGAGCGCGACGAGCCGCAAAACGCTGCCCACCTGGTGCGAAATGTCAGCAATTCACTGGAGGATGTGGAAAACCTGTTGGGTACCCTGGTGGATATTTCCAAGCTCGATGCCGGGGTGATCAAGGCCGATGTCGCCCCGTTTGCCCTCCACGAACTGATGGACAACCTGGCTGCCGAATACGCCCAGGTGGCGCGTAGCGAAGGGTTAGAGCTGCATTTTGTGGGGTGTTCTGCCGTCGTGCGCAGTGACATCCAGCTGCTGGCGCGCATCCTGCGCAACCTGCTCAGCAATGCCATCCGCTACACCCGCAGCGGGCGCGTGGTGCTGGGGTGTCGGCGCCAGCGCGGTGGCGTGCGGATTGAAGTGTGGGACAGCGGCATCGGCATTGCCGAAGAACACCTGGAAGACATGTTCCTGGAGTTCAAACGGGGTGATGTGCAGCGCCCGGACCAGGACCGTGGGCTGGGCCTGGGCCTGGCAATCGTGGAGAAGATCGCCGGCATCCTCGGCCACCGGATCCGCGTGCGGTCATGGCTGGGCAAAGGCTCGGTGTTCGCTGTCGAGGTGCCGCTGAGCGCCACTGCACCCAAGGCCCAGCCGAGCCAGGCGATCTGCGAGCCAATGCTCGAACGCCTGCGCGGGGCGCGGGTGTGGGTACTGGATAACGATGCGGCGATTTGCGCGGGCATGCGCACCTTGCTGGAAGGTTGGGGCTGCCGGGTGGTCACTGCGCTGTCGGAAGAAGACCTGGCGCGCCAGGTGGACAACTACCACGCCGAGGCCGACCTGCTGATTGCCGACTACCACCTGGACAATGACTGCAATGGTGTCGACGCCGTAGCGCGGATCAATGCCCGCCGTGCCCAGCCGCTACCGGCGCTGATGATCACTGCCAACTACAGCAACGATCTCAAGCAGCAGATCCGCGAGTTGGGTCACACGCTGATGCACAAGCCCGTACGGCCAATGAAGCTCAAGACGGCGATGAGCCATCTGCTGGCCAGTGGCGTGGCATAGCGGTTGGCCGCTTCGCGGGTTTACCCGCGAAGCGGCCGGAACAGGTCAACGGCGCAGATAATCAGCAAAATCGATATCGCCAGCACTGAGGATGGCTTGTACCCGGTTGTGCACATTGAGTTTGCGCAAGATCGCCGAAACGTGGGCCTTGACTGTGGTTTCGGCGATGTCCAGCGTGTAGGCGATCTGCTTGTTCGATTCGCCTTTGGTCATGCGCTCGAGCACCAGCAGTTGCTTGCGGGTCAGGGCCTGGAGCATTTCCGGCGGGAAGCTCGGGGCATCGTTATGGCGCCGGCTGGTACTGCTTTTTTGCGCGCGGATGATGTCTGGCGGCAGGTAGACGTTGCCATTGAGGATCTGCTCGATCGCTTCGATCATCTGTGAGCGTGGCGACGACTTGGTGATGAAGCCCACGGCACCGTAGGTAATGGCCTGCAGCACGATCTGCTTTTCCTGCTCGGCCGAAACGATGACCACCGGAGTGGTCGGCGCCTCGTTGCGCAGGGTGATCAGGCCGTTGAGGCCGTGCATGCCGGGCATGTTCAGGTCGAGCAGGATCAGGTCGAGGTCGTCATGCGCCTGGGTCAGGGCCAGGGCGCTTTCAAGGTCGGCGGTCTCCATGACCTCGCTGCCCTGGAAACCATCGCTGATGACATTGTGGATGGCTTCGCGAAACAGGGGGTGATCGTCGGCAATCAGAATTTTGTACATGGCCTTTTCACCTTGTTTTTATTGGATGGAGCGGGGCACGCATACGCAGGCATTTCAGGGGAACGGCACCGGTTGTGCCGGCTGCAATGGCAGGTTGGCTTGCTGCCAGGCATCCAGGCCGTCGCGGTACCAATACAGGTTGTTATAGCCCAAGGCTTTCGCGCGTTTTACCGCGTTCCAGCTTAACCAGCAATCGGAGCGGCAGTAAAAGACCAGTGGTTGGTCCGGGTGCCCGGCCGTGGCTTTTTGCAGGTTGCGCACGAAGTAGTCCTGCCAGGCCGGGTTCAGTTCGCCGTCGCCGGTGTTGGCCAGCCACAGGCTGCCGGGGAGGTTGCTGTGCGGTTCGTCTTCGATGAAGCGACCTTGCAGCCATTGACGGCGATAGACGTCGATCAGCACCGGCCGGGGCGTCTGACCCAGCAGGCCTTGCAGTGTGGCGGTGTCGACGACCTGGCCGCCTTCGACCTGTTGCGGGGTCGGGCTGCGATAGTGCGTGGTGCGATAGCCGTCGGCGGAGAACAGCGGCGCCGTGTCAGCCTGGGCGATACCTAGCGTCAGGCTCAGCGAAAGTACCGCCAGCAAGGGGCGTGGCAGCCGGGGCAGGGCACGTGGCATGGAGGTTTTTCCTTTTTGTTATGGACTCATTACATGCCAGTGGCGGTGCTTTGTGAATGCGACGATAGACAGTAAATGCAGTACTAAAGTAGTAGATGGCCGGGCGCCTGAAGGCATGGAGACGCCCTAGGTGGGAGCAACTGTCTTGCTCAATTTCTGAAAGCTGGCGCGATCCGTGTGGGAGCGGCCTTGCGTCGCGAAAGGGCCGCAAAGCGGCCCCCGATTTCAGCTGCACCGCACACATGGCCGGGGCTGCTGCGCAGCCCAATCGCGACACAAGGCCGCTCCCACACGCGTTGCACGCCAGGTGTTCAGCGCGGCTTGCGCAGCGCTGCATGCTGGGGGTTGAAGGTGAGGATCGCCAGCAGGGTGAACAATGCGGTCAAGCCCAGGCACACCGCCAGCGCCAGCAAATTCAGCCGCTCATACAGTGCAAACCGCACCAGCTCTACGGCATGGGTGAACGGGTTCACAGCACACAGCCAGTACAACCACTGGCTGGCCTCGCGCATTTTCCACAGCGGGTACAGCGCCGACGACAGGAAGAACAGCGGGAAGATCACGAAGTTCATCACCCCGGCAAAGTTCTCCAGCTGGCGGATGGCGTTCGACAGCAATAGCCCCAGGGCACTGAGCATGAAGGCCACCAGCAGCAACGCTGGCAGCGCCATCAGCAAGCCCGCTGCCGGTGGTTGTACCCCGTATAACCAGGCGATGGCGAGGAATGCATAGACTTGCAGCAGGGAAATCAATGAAGTTGCCAGCAGTTTGCTGCCCAGCAGGAACGGGCGTGGCAGCGGGCTGGTCAGCAACACGCGCATGCTGCCCATCTCGCGGTCGTAGACCATCGACAGCGAGCCCTGCATGCCGTTGAACAGCAGAATCATGCAGGCCAGGCCGGGGATGATGTACACCTCGTAGGGGATGTAGGTGTCGTAGGGTTCGATGATGGCAATGCCCAGCGCTGCGCGAAACCCGGCAGCGAATACCAGCAACCACAGCAGCGGGCGCACCAGCGCGCTGAGCAGGCGTGTACGCTGCAGCACGAAGCGCAGCCATTCGCGCAGCATGATGCCGTTGAAACATTGCCAGTAAGCGTTCATCGGGCGTTGGCTCCTGAGGGGGCGTTGGTCAGGCGGGCAAAGGCGTGATCGAGGTCACCGCCGTGCTCAAGGCTCAGCGCATCGGCGGTGCCACTGGCCACCAGGCGCCCCTGATGCAGAATCAACAGGTCATCGCTGGGCTGCACTTCGTCCAGCAGGTGAGTGGCCCACAGCACACTGAGCTGCTGCTCGCGGCACAGCCGGCGCAGGTGCTGGTTAAGCGCCAGGCGGCTGGCCGGATCGAGGCCGACGCTGGCTTCGTCCAGCAGCAGCAGGCGCGGTTCATGCAGCAGCGCGCGGGCAATTTCCACCCGCCGCCGATGGCCGATGTTCAGCTCACGCACACGATCGCGCCGGCGTTCGCCAAGGCCTTGGCGTGCGAGTTCGGCCTCGACCCGCAGGTGGCTCTGACGCCGCGACAGGCCATGCAAGGCGGCGTGGTAGCGCAGGTTCTGCTCAACGCTCAGGTCCAGGTCCAGGGTGCTTTGCTGAAACACCACACCCAGCTGGCGCAAGGCCGGGCGTGCAGCGTTGCGTAGCGAGCAGCCGCACACGCGGATGTCGCCATGCTGCAGGTCGTACAGGCGCGTGAGCAGGGCGATCAAGGTCGACTTGCCGGCACCATTGGGGCCCAGCAACGCGGCGAAGCGCCCGGGTGCCAGGCTGAAACCGACCTGCCGGAGTGCCTCGCGCTGGCCATAGGCAAAGCTCACGTCACTGACGTCGAGGGCGTTCATGGTGTCACCACCACGCCCCAGGGGTAGCGCCCGACCTTCACCGACTTGAGCACTTTGAGCTGCTGCGCATCGATGACCGAAACGTCACCGCTGACACCGTTGGTGGCCAGCAACTGGCTCTGGTCCGGGGTGAATGCCAGCTGCCAGACCCGCCGCCCGACCAGCAGGTAGTCGAGCACATCAAAGGTCTTGGCATCGATCACCGCCACGTGGTTGGCCGGGCCCAAGGCGACGAAGGCGTACTTGCCATCGGCGCTGAGCTTGATGCCCACTGGCTGGACTTTGTCCGGGTGCACGCCCTTGATCTGGAAGTTCAGGGTTTTCAGCACCTGGCGCGTGGCCACGTCGAGTATGGTCACCGTGCCGCCGATTTCTGCCGAGGCCCACAGGCGCGAACCGTCTTTGCTGAACTCGACGAAGCGCGGGCGCTGGTCGACCAGCGTGCTGTCGGCCAGGGTCTGGGTGCTGGTGTCGATCCAGTGCAGCATGTTGGTGGTTTCGCTGGTGTTGACCGCCCACTTGCCGTCGGGGCTGACCGCCATGCCTTCGGGTTCGATGCCGACTTCGATCTGGCCGAGCACCTTGTCGGTGACGGTGTCGATCACCGTCACCAGCGCATCGTCCTCGTTTGATACATACAGCCAGCGGTCGTTGGGGTGCAGGGCGAACTGCTCGGGGTCCTTGCCGGAAGGCAGCTCCTTGATGATCTTGCGGGTGGCCACGTCCATCACCTGCACCCGGTCCGAATCGCTGGCGCAGATGTACAGCAGCTTGCTGTCGTGTGACAGCAGCAAGCCACGCGGGCGCTGGCCCACCGGCAGGGTTTCGGTGACTTCCAGCGTTTGCAGGTCGATCAGGCTGAGGCTGTTGTCCTTCTCGTTGGAGACCCAGGCGGTGGCAGCCATGGCGTGACTGCTGGCCAGCGCCAGGGCGCCCGACAGCAGGCTGGGGTAAAGCAGGGCCCGGTGGAAGAGGGGGAGGCGCATGGCGGATTCCTTATTGTTGTGGTTGTCGGGTCAGGGGTAGCTACACGTCACTTCGGGCTTGTCATAGCCCAGGCTGTCCATTTCGTTGAAGGGATGCAGGAAGCCCTCCTGCGGCGAGGTGCTGACCAGGGCGCGGGGCTGAACCAACGGGATCGGCTGGCGCAGTTCGCCGTTCCACGGGCGGTAACTGAGCTTGCGCCCCTTGAAGCCGTCCAGCGGCAACTGCTCGCTGAGCAGCAGTTGCTGCAGCGCGCGAGGTTCGGCCAGGCGCAGCTTGCTGGCCGCACTGGCGACACTGCGCACAGCCATCCAGGCGGCGAAGTCACGGTCATTCATCCAGCGCCCGGCCTGGGCCTCGAAGCGTTTTTGCAACTGCGCCGCCCCGAAGGTTTCCACGGTCTTGTGCCAGCCCGTGGGGGTCAGGCCCTGGGTACCGGCCACCGGGCGTGGATACCACGTCTGGTAGGGCAGGTACTCGCCGAAGTCACCGCGCTCGTCGGCCACCAGTACCACGTCGTATTCGGCAGTCTGGGTGAACAGCGGCATGTCGGCCTGGGCGCTGCGGCGCTGGTCGTTGTCGAAGGTCCAGGTTTTTTCCGCGACCAGTTGCACGCCAAAGCGCTTCACCGACCGCCGCAGGGCAGCGGCGTAAGCCTGGTCGTCCGGGGTCTGGCCGACCACCAGCAATGCCCGTTGCCATTTGCGCAGTACCAGGAACTGCGCCAAGGCATCGGCCAGCATGGCCCGGCTCGGCAGGCTGTGCAGGACATTGCTCAGGCACTGGCTGCTGCGCAGGCTGTCGTCGGGGCTGCCGGCGTTGAACAACAGGCTGTCGGGCAGGGCGGTAGACAGCGCGCGCAGGCTGGCGGCCGGGGCATTTACCACGAACAGGCGCAGGCCTTGTTCATGTTGGGCCCTGGCGGCTTGCAGCAGGGCCTCGGGGCTGTCGACATTGGCGCTGGTCAGCTGAAATTGCTGCTTCAGGAAGCGCCCGGTGCTGTTGCTGTCGACAATGGCCAGTTCGGCACCTTGTAGCCCGGCATCGCCGGGTTCGGGGATGACGTTGGACAGCAGCGGGCCAGCGGCGGGGCGATAGCCCAGGTAGCCGATGCGTATCTGCAACGGGGCTGCGGCCTGTCCCTGAGCGGCGGGCGCCTGGGGCGTAGCCAGCGTTGCGGCCAAGGCCAGCAGGCAGGTCAAGGCAAGGTGGGCAGGCTGGCGCATAACACACTCCACGGCAGATGGCGCCAGCATAGGAAGCCCGCCGGGAGGGGGAAATATGCAGAAAGTAGCGCTCGGCCGGTACCAAGGTAGTAATTCAGTGCGGGGGCCGCAGTTTTACGATGGTCCACAACGGCCTGAGGAGAACCGCTTGTGCGCCTTGTCAACTTGTCGGCCCTGTGGCGAGTCAACCTCTGGGTCACGTTGTGCTTCGCCTTGGTGACGCTGGCTTGTGCCGGGGTGCTGTTGCACCAGGCGGTGGCCGACGTCGAGCGTGAGTTGCAGTCAGCCGAAGCCGTGGTGGCATACCTGGGCGACACCGCCGAACGCGACCCGGCAAACCTGCAACCCGGCTTGACCAAGAGCCTGCGCCATGTGCGGGTGCATTGGCTGGCAGCGGGTGAGGTGCCAAGGCTGCCGCAAGAGGCCGGTATCGATGCCTGGCTCGGCCGCCAGTTGTTCGGCGAGCGCTACCAAAGCAGCCGGCTGCTGGACTTGAGTGATGGCCGTCGCGTGTTGATTGCCGTGGATGCGCGGGATGAAATCGATGAAGTCTGGGACTCCCTGCAACAACTGCTCGGCGTTTGTGGCCTGGCATTGTTGCTTAGCCTGTTGACCATCCGCTGGGCGGTACGGCGGGCCATGGGCCTTCTGGATGAGCTGCTGGGCGCCTTGCACCAGGTCTCAGGCGGGCAATTGACGGCACGCCTGCGCGAAGCCGGCCTGCCGGAAGCGCGCCAGCTGGCCAAACATTTCAACCGCATGGCCGCAGCCCTGGAGCAGGCCCAGGCCGACAATACCCAACTGACCCAGGCCCTGCTGGCAGTGCAGGAGCAGGAGCGTACACAGCTGGCGCAGACCCTGCACGATGATCTGGGGCAATACCTGGCAGGCATGCGTGCCCAGCTATGCCTGCTGCGTATGGTGGCCGAACAGCCTGAAGTGGTGACGCAGACGGCGCAGGCCCTTGAATTCAATTGCGAGCGCCTGCAGCAAGGTTTTCGCGCGCTGGTGCACAACTTGTATCCGGTGGCGCTGCACTACATGCCGCTGGCCGAGGCCTTCGGGCTGTTGGTGAGCCAGTGGCAGGCCAGCCAGGGCATCGAATGCCGGCTGCGGGTTGGCGAGCACTTGCCGGCGCTGACTGGGCCGAGCAGAACGCATTTGTACCGCTTGCTGCAGGAGGCGTTGACCAACGTCGCCCGGCATGCCGGTGCCAGCCAGGTGCGGGTACGCCTGCAGCGCAGTCGCAAGGGCTTGCGCCTGTTCATTCGCGACAACGGCTGCGGCGCCCACCAGCCCCAGCGCCCAGGGGTAGGCCTGCACTCGATGGCCGAGCGCGCCCGCAGCCTTGGGGGGGAGTTACGCATTTTCAGCCGCCCGGGCGGTGGCTGGGCGCTGGCCCTTAACATTCCCCAGGAGGTGTGATGAATATCGTGTTGGTCGATGACCACGCCGTGGTCCGCCAGGGCTACGCCAGCTTGCTGCGGGCGGTGCTGCCATTGGTGCAGGTGCGTGAGGCCGCCAGTGGTGAAGAGGCGCTGGCCAGGGTACAGGAGCAGGTGCCCAACCTGGTGATCATGGATTTTGGCCTGCCCGGTATCAGTGGCCTGGAAACCACCCGCCGCCTGCGCCAGCGCCTGCCGCAGTTGCGGGTGCTGTTTTTCAGCATGCACGACGAGCTGCCGCTGGTGCGCCAGGCGTTGGATGCGGGGGCTTCGGGCTACCTGACCAAGAACTCGGCGCCCGAGGTGCTGATCGAGGCGGTGCAGCGGGTGTTGGCCGGGCATGCCTACATCGAGCAGCCCCTGGCCACCCAGCTGGCTTGCCTGTCACAGCAAAGCACCAGTGACCCGCGGTTGCAGCGCATGACCCAGCGCGAACTGGAGATATTCACGATGCTGGCCAAGGGAACCCCGGCGCGGGTGATTGCCGAGCAGTTGTGTATCAGTGCCAAGACCGTGTCCAACCACCTGACCTTGCTCAAGAGCAAGTTGCAGGTGAGCTCGCATGCCGAACTGGTGCATCTGGGGATTGACCTGGGGGTGGTGCGGGTGGCGGGGTGAGGTATTTCATTGCACCTGTTGGGGCAGCGTCGCAGCCCACCGCGCACCACGGAATGTGTCCCCCCCGACATGTGTCCACCACCGATCTGTGTGTGTAGGAGCGGGTTTACCCGCGAATACGGTAGCGGCGGCAACGGTGAACGGCGGGTGGAGATTGGCCAGCAGGCCCGGCCCTTTCGCGGGTGAACCCGCTCCTACACGACGGGCTGTGTCCAACCGTCGATGTGTGTCCACCACCGATCTGTGTGTGTAGGAGCGGGTTTACCCGCGAATACGGTGGCGGCGGCAACGGTGAACGGCGGGTGGAGATTGGCCAGCAGGCCCGGCCCTTTCGCGGGTAAACCCGCTCCTACAGGCCTCATTTGTCCCAGGTCTCAGGGCACCCCTTGCACCCCTCCATGTTGGCCTCCTGAAAATTCCCGTAATGCTGCCGCGCCCCGCGCAAATCGGCGTGTGCCAGGTTGCTCTGGCCAAACTTGGCCTCCTGCAGGTTGGCATCGCCCAGGTTGGCCGCTTGCAGGTCGGCCTTGCTCAACCAGGCCATCTCCAGGTCCGCCGCCTGCAAGTTGGCCTGCTGCAGCTTTGCCCCGGACAGCCTGGCGAACTGCAGGTAGGCTGCGCGCAGGTCCGCCTTTTCAAACTGTGCACCCTGGGCGAACAAGCCCCAGCCTTGAATGGCCACCAGCCTGCTGTTGCTCAGGTCAGCCAGGCGCAGATTGCTCTGTTGCAGGCTGGCGCGGGTCAGGTTGGCACCTTGCAGGCGGGCTTTTTCCAGATTTGCCAGGTCCAGCTGGGCATGACGCAGGTCGGCATCGCGCAGGTCGGCACCGGCCAGGTTCATCTTGCGCAGGTCCTGGTTGGCCAGGTTGGCGCCGCGCAGGTTGGCCCCCGGGCACTGGCTGGCTTCGGCAATCACACAGCCGTTGATGGTCAAGGGGGTATCGTTGCCGGCGTCGTCGGCGCTCACTGCCAAGGCAGGGGATAGCGCCAGCAGCAAGGTAAAGGGCAGGTAATTCATGGCAAAAGCCTCTGGGCAGGAGAAGGGCAGAAACGGGGAGGGGCGCAGGCCGCTCCCCGCTGCAGGTCAACGCTGTGCAGTCTTGTTGTCCCAGCTCGGGATCTTGAACACCCAGAACGAACCACCCTGAGCCACCGGTTTGGTCAGCTCGGCCATGTCGCCGCCCCACAGCGGTACTGCACCGCCGTAGCCCACGGTCACGCCGATGTACTGCTCGCCGTCCTGCTCCCAGGTGATGGGCGGCGAGACGATGCCGCTGCCGGTCTGGAACTTCCACAGCTCTTTGCCCGTCTTGGCGTCGAAGGCCTTGAAGAAGCCGTCGCCCGTGCCGGTGAACACCAGGTTGCCCTTGGTCGCCAACACCCCGGCCCATAACGGCAGGTGCTCCTTGTGTTCCCAGACCAGCTTGCCGGTGGTCGGGTCCATGGCGCGCAACGTGCCGACGTGGTCGTCGTACATGCGCTTGATACGGAAGCCCATGCCCAGATAAGCCGAGCCCTTCTTGTAGTTCACTTCCTCGGTCCAGTATTCCTCTTTCCACTGGTTGCCGGGGATGTAGAACAGCCCGGTGTCCTGGCTGTAGGCCATGGGGTTCCAGTTCTTGCCGCCCAGGAACGGTGGCGAGACTTCCACCGGCTTGCCCTTGGTTTCACCCGGCAGCGGCTTGGCCGGGCGTTGGCCGGGGTTTTCCACCGGGCGCCCGGTCTTCAGGTCGATATGGCTGGCCCAGGTGATGTTGTCGACGAAGGGGAAAGCGTTCTGCAGCTTGCCGTTGTTCCGGTCAACCACATAGAAGAAACCGTTGCGGTCGGCGTGGGCGGTGGCCTTGACCACGTTGCCGTTCTTGTCCTTGTAGTCGAACAGCACCAGTTCGTTGTTGCCGGAGAAGTCCCAGGCATCGTTGGGGGTGTGCTGGTAGAACCACTTGACCTCGCCGGTGCTCGGGTCGACACCGACCTGGCCGGAGGTGTACAGGCTGTCGAAGTCATGCGGGTTGCCGTCCTTCGACGTGCGCGCCCAGGTATTCCAAGGGCCGGGGTTGCCAGCGCCGACAATGATGGTGTTGGTTTCGGGGTCGAAGCTCGCGCTTTGCCAAGGGGCACCGCCGCCGTGGCTCCAGGCTTCGACCTTGCCGGTTTCGGTGGTAGGGTCGTCTGGCCAGGACGGCGCCTTGACGTCACCGGTCGGGGTGCTGTCCTTGCCGTTCAGGCGGCCCATGTGGCCCTCGACGAAGGGCCGCATCCACACTTCTTCGCCGGTGTCCGGGTCGCGCGCGAACAGCTGGCCGACCACGCCGAATTCATCGCCGGAGCTACCGTGGATCAGCAGCACCTTGCCGCTGGTCTTGTCCTTGATCAGCACTGGCGCACCGGTCATGGTGTAGCCGGCGCCGTGGTCGCCGAACTTCTTGTTCCACACCACTTTGCCGGTGCGCTTGTCGAGGGCGATGACTCGCGCATCGAGGGTGCCGAAGTAGATCTTGTCACCGTAGATCGCCGCGCCGCGGTTGACCACGTCGCAGCAGGGACGAATGTTGTCGGGCAGGCGGTGGTTGTAGGTCCACAGGCGTTTGCCGGTCTTGGCATCGAGGGCGAATACCCGCGAGTACGAGCCGGTGACGTAGACCACGCCATCGCTGACGATGGCCTGGGATTCCTGGCCGCGCTGCTTCTCGTCGCCGAAGGAGTAGGACCAGGCCGGGGTCAGCTTGAACACGTTCTTGTCATTGACTTGGGCCAGCGGGCTCCAGCGCTGGGCATTGGTGCCCATGCCGTACTGCAGCACGTCCTGGGTGGTCAGGTGGTCATTGGCGATGTCTTCCCAGGTGACGTTCTTGCCGGCAGGTGCAGCGGGTGTGCTCGCCGCTGTTGCCACATTGCCCAGGGCCAGGCTACCGGCCATCAGCAGGACGCGCATGCTCAGGGCCAGCGGGGAAAGGGCGGGTAGCGATCTTATTGTCATGGTTGCAGTTCCCAGTGGAGGTTTTGGCCTGCACAGGGTGGGGCGCAGCGGCTGTCACGGGATACGGAAAAAGTCCCGCCCTTGCCGGGAATAGTTCCCGCGCGGCACCTCAATTGGCCCTTCGCCACAAGCCCTACTACCAAGGGATTAAGGCCCGGCCACCAAAGCAGCATTCGGCCGCCCGCGGGCTGTTTCTAAGATGGCGGCACGGCCTCTGTGGTTGAGGCTTTGTGTGCAATGGTGAGGGCATAACAATGACAACAAAATGCAATGTGTTGCTTGCTGCTGGGTTGCTGGCCGCAGCCGTGCTGACCGGTACAGCCTGGGCCCATGGCAACGTGGTGCCCCAGGCAGTGGAGACCAAGGGCCTGACCCCGATCAAGGACACTGGCGTGAGCCTGGACGGCGACGGCTGGGCCGCGGTCAACCCGTACCGCAGCTCGCCCGAGCACGACAAGGCCGTGGAAATCGGCGCCTCGGCTTACAACCAGAACTGCGCTGCCTGTCATGGCCTGGAGGCCAAGTCCGGTGGTATCGCGCCTGACTTGCGCATGCTCGACGCGGGTGATGCCGGCGATGAATGGTTCGTCGAGCGGGTCCGCCACGGCGCGGTTCGCGACGGCCGCGTGTACATGCCGAAGATGGCCGATTACCTCAGCCAGGAAGCCCTGTGGGCGGTGCGCACCTACCTGGACAGCGTGCACGTCGAGGAGTGACGGCCATGCGTCTGTGGGCGGTGCTGTTGAGTGGCCTGCTGCTGTGGTGCGCGGCGGCCCAGGCGCAGGTGCGCAACTATGACGCGATCATCGCCGCCGGCGAGCTCAAGGTGGCGGTGTACAAGGATTTCGCCCCCTACAGTTTTCAGGACCACGGCCAGCCGCGTGGTGTCGATGTGGAGCTGGCGCAGGCCCTGGCCACGGCCTTGGGGGTACGCCTGCAACTGATCTGGGCGCCACCCGGAGAAAAGCTCGACGATGACCTGCGCGACTACATCTGGCGTGGCAGCCCGCTGCGTCATCAGCAATTGGCCGACCTGATGATGCGGGTGCCTTACGATCGCGCCTACGCGCAGCGGCGCAACGAGCTGGGGGAGCTGGAAAACGCCCAGGTGGTCATGTTCGGCCCCTATCAGCAGGAGCGTTGGCAGGTGGCCTACGATCGCCGTCGCCTGGCCTCGGTGGCCAGTGTCGCGGTATTCCAGCAGCATCCTATCGGGGTCGAGGTGGACAGCGTGCCGTCGTTCTACCTGACATCGGTGTTCAACGGCATGCTCAGCGCCAGGACCCACCATTACCCCAGCGTGCAGCAAGCTTTCGCTGCCATGCAGGCCGGCCAGGTGGACGCAGTGATGGCGATGCGCGGCGAGGTTGACTGGCAGCTGCACCAGGCCGCCGACCCGCAACTGGCCTTGGCAGAAAACGCCTACCCGAACCTTGGCAAACAGGCCTGGGAAATCGGCATGGCCGTGCATGAAAGCAACCGGCAGCTGGCCTATGCCGTGGAGGAGGCCATGGAAGCGATGATTCGCGATGGCCGGCTCAAGGCGATGTATGCCGCATACGGCCTGCGTTACGAGGTCCCGGAGATGTATCAATAGGAGTGGCCATGAACTGGCGAGCAACTTTCCTGCTGGCCTGCTGGATGCCCTGGGCCGCCCAGGCTGCGACACAAGGCACCCACACAGACCCGGTGCCTTCCGTGATGTGGGACTTCTACCACAAGCAGTTGCTGGGGCAGGCGGCGTTCGTGTTCGATGACCGTGTGAAGCTTCTGGCGCCGCCCTTTGCCGAGGATGCACGGCAGGTACCGCTGGAAATCGACGCCCGGGCGTTCACGGGCGAGGTGGTGCGGATTATCGCCTGGGCAGAGCTGAACCCTCTGCCGCGCATCGTCGACTTTCAGCCCGGCGAGCGCGTGTTGCCCTGGTTGTCGATCCGCATCCGCATCGAACAGGCCACACCGTTGCGCGCCGCCGTACTGACACGCGATGGCCTGTGGCACGTCGGTTCGACCCTGATCGATGCTGCCGGCGGCGGTTGTACCGCACCCAGCGTGGTGCGCACCCAGCCCGGCTGGGAGGAGCATCTCGGTGAGGTGCTGGGCGGGCGCTACCCGCGTGGCGACAGCAGCCGCCTGCGCCTGCAGGTGGCCCACCCGATGGATAACGGCCTGGTCAGCGGCATTCCTGAATTCTTTCTCAATCATGCCGAGTTGCAAGGTGCAGATGGCCAGCGCCTGGCCAGCCTGGAACTGTACCCGGCGGTCAGCGAAAACCCCAACCTGGGCTTTGACATTCAGGGCCCTGGGCCAACACGGCTGCTGTTGCAGGACAACAGCGGCAACCAGTTCGAGGCGGCGCTGCCCTGAGCGCGTTGTCTGATTTCACCCTGACCCGAGGCACCGTCATGCGTTGGATCCTGCTGTTGCTGCTGTGCCTGGGGCTGCCGGCCCAGGCTGATCTGGCGTACCGGCTCACCCCCCGGCAGATCGCCGAGGGCACCTGGTTGCTCGAAGGCAGCACCGACAATTTCGCCAAGGCCAATGGCGGCAATGTGGTCAACACCGCGTTCATCGTCACCGACAGCGGTGTGGTGGTGATCGACAGCGGGCCGTCGAAGGGCTATGGCGAGGCATTGCGCAAGGTAATTGCCACCCTCACCGACAAGCCGGTAGTGGAGGTGCTGCTGACCCATCATCATCCGGACCATGTGCTGGGCAACCAGGCCTTTGCCGATGTGCCGATCGGTGCCCTGGCCGGCACCCGCGACCTGCTGCGCCAGCAAGGCGATGCCATGGCCGAGAACATGTATCGCCTGGTCGGCGACTGGATGCGTGGTACCGAGGTGGTGCTGCCGACCCGGGTGCTGCAGCCGGGGGTGCATGAGGTGGGCGGGCACCGCCTGAGGTTGCTGGGGCTGGGCGGGCATACGGGTGCCGACCTGGCGATTTTCGATGAAAAGACCGGCGTGCTGTTTGCTGGCGACCTGGTGTTCTACCAACGCGCCCTGACCACGCCCAACAGCCCGGGGCTGGACGTGTGGCTCAAGGACCTGGATACCCTGCAGGCACTGCCCTGGAAACAGCTTGTACCCGGGCATGGCCCGTTGGCCAGTGATGCGCAGCCGTTCGTGCAGATGCGTGACTACCTGGGCTGGCTCGATGGCCTGATGCGCGATGGCGCGGCGCGCGGTGACGACATGGCCGAGATGATCCGCAGCCCCATTCCCGAACGGTTTGCCGGGATAAGCCTGACGCGTTATGAGCTGATCCGCAGTGTCAGCCACCTGTACCCGCGTTACGAGCGCCAGCAGTTGCAGCGCTTGCCATGACATTTTTTGTGCCTGTCAGCCCCCGTGCCGCCCACCCATCGCTCAGGCCGCTACCAAGGAACTAGAAAACTCCGCACTGCGAGCAATTGTTGGCAATCGGGTCGGGACCAAGAATTCCCGACACACCGGGAAATTTTCCCGGGCACAACAAAAAAACCAAAGGTAGCCGTCATGACCCGATCCCCACGTCGCCCCTTGTTCGCCGTGAGCCTGGTGCTCAGCGCCATGCTGCTTGCCGGCGCGGCTCACGCCGCTGTCAGCAATGAAGAAATCCTCCAGGACCCGAAGAACCCGCAGCAGATCGTGACCAATGGCCTGGGCGTGCAGGGCCAGCGCTACAGCCCGCTGGACCTGCTCAACGTCAATAATGTCAAGGAGCTGCGCCCGGTCTGGGCGTTCTCCTTCGGTGGGGAGAAGCAGCGCGGCCAGCAGGCCCAACCGCTGATCAAGGACGGGGTGATGTACCTGACCGGCTCCTACTCGCGGGTGTTCGCCGTGGATGCCCGCACCGGCAAGAAACTGTGGCAATACGATGCACGTCTGCCGGATGACATCCGCCCTTGCTGCGACGTGATCAA
The DNA here is from genome assembly GCF_058795575.1 of Pseudomonas sp. GW823-FHT05G12. Lineage (NCBI taxonomy): Bacteria > Pseudomonadati > Pseudomonadota > Gammaproteobacteria > Pseudomonadales > Pseudomonadaceae > Pseudomonas > Pseudomonas sp. GW823-FHT05G12. The sequence goes on along the minus strand of NZ_CM179501.1, from coordinate 3,502,462 downwards.
CCGCGGCGTCGCGCTGTACGGCAACCTGGTGTTCTTCGGCACGCTGGACGCCAAGCTGGTGGCCCTGAACAAGGACACCGGCAAGGTGGTCTGGAGCAAGAAGGTCGCCGACCACAAAGAAGGCTACTCCATCAGCGCCGCGCCGATGATCGTCAATGGCAAGCTGATCACAGGCGTTGCCGGCGGCGAGTTCGGCGTGGTGGGCAAGATCCAGGCCTACAACCCGGAAAACGGCGAGCTGCTGTGGATGCGCCCCACCGTGGAAGGGCACATGGGCTATGTGTACAAGGACGGCAAGGCGATCGAGAACGGTATTTCCGGCGGTGAGGCGGGCAAGACCTGGCCTGGCGACCTGTGGAAGACCGGCGGCGCTGCGCCTTGGTTGGGCGGTTACTACGACCCGGAAACCAACCTGATCCTGTTCGGTACCGGCAACCCGGCACCGTGGAACTCGCACCTGCGCCCCGGTGACAACCTGTACTCCTCCTCACGCCTGGCGCTGAACCCGGACGACGGCACCATCAAATGGCACTTCCAGAGCACGCCGCATGACGGCTGGGACTTCGACGGCGTCAACGAGCTGATCTCGTTCAACTACAAGGACGGCGGCAAGGAGATCAAGGCTGCCGCCACGGCCGACCGCAACGGTTTCTTCTACGTGCTCGATCGCACCAACGGCAAGTTCATCCGCGGCTTCCCCTTCGTTGACAAGATCACCTGGGCCACTGGCCTGGACAAGGACGGCCGGCCGATCTACAACGACGCCAGCCGCCCGGGCGCACCCGGCAGCGAGGCCAAGGGCAGCTCGGTGTTCGTCGCGCCGGCCTTCCTCGGCGCCAAGAACTGGATGCCGATGGCCTACAACAAGGACACAGGGCTGTTCTACGTGCCGTCCAACGAGTGGGGCATGGACATCTGGAACGAGGGTATCGCCTACAAGAAAGGTGCGGCGTTCCTCGGCGCCGGTTTCACCATCAAGCCGCTCAACGAAGACTACATCGGCGTGCTGCGCGCCATTGACCCGGTCAGCGGCAAGGAAGTGTGGCGCCACAAGAATTACGCGCCGCTGTGGGGCGGTGTGCTGACCACCAAGGGCAACCTGGTGTTCACGGGCACGCCAGAGGGCTTCCTGCAGGCATTCAACGCCAAGACCGGCGACAAGGTCTGGGAATTCCAGACCGGCTCAGGCGTGCTTGGCTCGCCCGTCACCTGGGAAATGGACGGCGAGCAATACGTTTCGGTGGTCTCCGGCTGGGGCGGCGCGGTGCCGCTGTGGGGCGGCGAAGTGGCCAAACGGGTCAAGGACTTCAACCAGGGCGGCATGCTCTGGACCTTCAAGTTGCCCAAGCAGTTGCAGCAAACGGCAAGCGCCAAGCCATAACGCCTGCCTACTGCCGCTTGCTGCCGCTGATCTGCTGGCAAGCGGCCCTACTACCAAATGACGAGAGCCCCGCTGCCAACGATGCATTCGCCCGGCACGCGGGGCTTCTTACCATCGGTGCATCGCCTGTCGTGGGACAGGCACCGACCCGCAGAGGCTCAGCATGATCTACGCACAACCCGGAACTCCAGGCGCCGTCGTATCCTTCAAACCCCGTTATGGCAACTTCATCGGTGGCGAGTTCGTGCAGCCGTTGGCTGGCCAGTACTTCACCAACAGCTCGCCGGTCAATGGCCAGCCGATTGCCGAATTCCCGCGCTCCACGGCCCAGGACGTCGAGCGCGCCCTGGACGCCGCGCATGCCGCCGCCGAAGCCTGGGGCAAGACCTCGGTGCAAGACCGTGCGCGGGTACTGCTGAAAATTGCCGACCGCATCGAACAGAACCTGGAAGTGCTGGCGGTTACCGAAAGCTGGGACAACGGCAAGGCCATACGCGAAACCTTGAATGCCGACGTGCCGCTGGCAGCGGACCACTTTCGCTATTTTGCCGGTTGCATCCGCGCCCAGGAGGGTGGCGTAGGCGAGATCAACGAAGGCACCGTGGCTTATCACATCCACGAGCCGCTGGGTGTGGTGGGGCAGATCATCCCGTGGAACTTCCCGCTGCTGATGGCCGCCTGGAAGCTTGCCCCGGCCTTGGCCGCTGGCAACTGCGTGGTGCTCAAGCCCGCGGAGCAGACGCCGCTGTCGATTACCGTCTTTGCCGAACTGATCGCCGACCTGTTGCCGGCAGGCGTACTGAACATCGTCCAGGGCTTTGGCCGTGAGGCCGGCGAGGCGCTGGCCACCAGCAAGCGCATTGCCAAGATCGCTTTCACTGGGTCCACCCCGGTGGGCTCGCACATCATGAAGTGCGCGGCCGAGAACATCATCCCGTCCACCGTCGAACTGGGCGGCAAGTCGCCGAACATTTTCTTCGAAGACATCATGCAGGCCGAGCCGGCGTTCATCGAGAAGGCTGCCGAAGGCCTGGTGCTGGCGTTCTTCAACCAGGGCGAGGTATGCACCTGCCCGTCACGGGCGCTGATCCAGGAGTCGATCTACGAACCGTTCATGGCCGAGGTGATGAAGAAGATCGCCAAGATCACCCGCGGCAACCCGCTGGATACCGAAACCATGGTGGGTGCCCAGGCGTCCGAGCAACAGTACGACAAGATCCTTTCGTACCTGGAGATTGCCCGGGAAGAGGGCGCGCAGCTGCTCACCGGCGGTGGTGCCGAGCGGCTGCAGGGTGACCTGGCCAGCGGTTACTACATTCAGCCAACGCTGCTCAAGGGCAACAACAAGATGCGCGTGTTCCAGGAAGAAATCTTCGGGCCGGTGGTGGGCGTGACCACCTTCAAGGACGAAGCCGAAGCGCTGGCGATCGCCAACGACAGTGAATTCGGCCTGGGCGCCGGCCTGTGGACCCGCGACATCAACCGTGCCTACCGCATGGGCCGCGGGATCAAGGCCGGGCGAGTGTGGACCAACTGCTACCACTTGTACCCGGCGCATGCGGCGTTCGGGGGGTACAAGAAGTCCGGTGTTGGCCGTGAGACCCACAAGATGATGCTTGACCATTATCAGCAGACCAAGAACCTGCTGGTGAGCTACGACATCAATCCGCTGGGCTTCTTCTAGACCGCGTCGCGGCCTTCGCGGGCTCGCCCGCTCCCACAGGTTCACCGCTGGTTCCAGAACCGGTGAAGAACCTGTGGGTGCGGGCGAGCCCGCAAAAGGGCCGGCACATGCATGGGCTACCCGTACCAACGCACCCCGCAAGTTCGTTCCAAAGTAGCATTCGGTCCGGTCCGCACCCGTGCATTAATGCTTCTACCGGAATCCTCCGGCACAAGAAGAGGACTTGCCCTATGTGGACTAAACCCGCCTATACCGACCTGCGCATTGGCTTCGAAGTGACGATGTATTTCGCCAACCGTTGATGACGGCCCGGCCATCGCCACGGTGGCCGGATCCTCCTGGAGCATGCGCCTGTGAACCTCATCGATCGCCAGCAGGCCCTTGCCTTGGGGCGAGGCTTGCGCCTGGGCTGGGAGCCACAGAAGGCTTGCCACGTGCTGTTGTACGCCGGGGGCATCATCGAGCTCAACGCCAGTGCCGGCTGGGTCCTGGAGCTGCTGGACGGCCACAGTACCGTGGCAACGGTCATCGACCGCCTGGCACAACGCTTCCCCGATGTACCGGGGCTCGAAGAGGACGTACTGGCGTTTCTGGAGGTGGCCCGCGCCAAATCCTGGATAGAATGACCGGTAGCCCCGCTTTGGTCTGGTTGCTTTCGTGGTGGGATGCTTTACGCTGGCGGTTATCTTCCAGAACAATAAGAACAGGCTTACCGATGAGCCAGAGTTTCAGCCCCCTTCGCAAGTTCGTATCGCCTGAAATCATCTTTGGTGCCGGCTGCCGGCACAATGTGGCCAATTACGCCAAAACCTTCGGTGCGCGCAAGGTACTGGTGGTCAGCGACCCTGGCGTGATCGCCGCCGGCTGGGTGGCGGATGTGGAGGCCAGCCTGCAGGCCCAGGGTATCGACTACTGCCTGTACACAGCGGTGTCACCCAACCCGCGGGTCGAGGAGGTGATGCTCGGCGCCGAGATCTATCGGCAGAACCACTGTGACGTGATCGTCGCCGTCGGTGGCGGCAGCCCGATGGATTGCGGCAAGGCCATCGGTATCGTGGTGGCCCATGGGCGCAGCATCCTCGAATTCGAAGGCGTGGACATGATCCGCGTGCCCAGCCCGCCGCTGATCCTGATCCCGACCACCGCCGGCACCTCGGCGGACGTGTCGCAGTTCGTGATCATTTCCAACCAGCAGGAACGCATGAAGTTCTCCATCGTCAGCAAGGCGGTGGTGCCGGACGTGTCGCTGATCGACCCGCAGACCACCCTGAGCATGGACCCGTTCCTGTCGGCCTGCACCGGCATCGATGCGTTGGTGCATGCCATCGAGGCCTTCGTGTCTACCGGCCACGGACCGCTGACCGATCCCCATGCGCTGGAAGCCATGCGCCTGATCAATGGCAACCTGGTGGAGATGATCGCCAACCCTACTGATATTGCGCTGCGCGAGAAGATCATGCTCGGCAGCATGCAGGCGGGTCTGGCGTTCTCCAATGCGATCCTGGGCGCAGTGCACGCCATGTCGCACAGCCTGGGCGGCTTCCTCGACTTGCCCCATGGCTTGTGCAATGCGGTGCTGGTGGAGCACGTGGTGGCGTTCAACTACAGCTCGGCGCCGGAGCGTTTCAAGGTGATCGCCGAGGTGTTCGGTATCGACTGCCGCGGTCTCAATCACCGGCAGATCTGCGGGCGGCTGGTGGAGCACCTGATTGCCCTGAAGCGTGCCATCGGCTTCCATGAAACCCTGGGCCTGCACGGGGTGCGCACGTCCGATATCCCGTTCCTGTCGCAACACGCGATGGACGACCCGTGCATCCTCACCAACCCCCGTGCGTCCAGCCAGCGTGATGTCGAGGTGGTCTATGGCGAGGCCCTCTGACGAGCAGCAGCGGGCGTTGGCCGGGCTGCTGGGGCTGGGTGACCACTCGGCGCGCAAAAGCCATTACCCGGAGCTGTCCGCCCGCCTGGACGAACTGGAAGCCGAACGCAACCGTTACAAATGGCTGTTCGAAAACGCCGTGCACGGTATTTTCCAGGCCAGCCTTCAGGACGGCATGCGTGCCGCCAACCCGGCGCTGGCCCGCATGCTCGGCTATGACGACCCGCAGGCGGTGCTTTTTTCCCTGACTGACCTGGCCGCCAACCTGTTTGATGGCGGTGCCGAGGAGTTGCAGGCCATTACCGCGGTGCTCGCCCGTGAGCACAGCCTGCACGGCTACGAAACCCGTCTGCGGCGCAAGGACGGCACCCATCTCGATGTGCTGATGAACCTGCTGCTCAAACCCGGCCATGAAGGGCTGGTGGAGGGGTTCGTCGCCGACATTACCGAACGCAAGCTGGCCCAGCAGCGCCTGCAACAACTCAATGACGAACTGGAGCAACGGGTCGCTGCGCGTACCGATGAATTGCTGGAGGCGCGCGATGCCGCCGAAGCCGCCAACCGCAGCAAGGACAAATACCTCGCCGCCGCCAGCCATGACCTGCTGCAACCGTTGAACGCTGCCCGCTTGCTGATTTCGACCTTGCGCGAGCGGCCGTTGCCAGAGCCCGAGCATGTGCTGGTGGAGCGTACCCACCAGGCCCTGGAGGGCGCGGAAGACCTGCTGACCGACCTGCTGGACATTTCCCGGCTCGACCAGGCGGCGGTAAAGCCGGATGTGGCCGTGTACCGCCTGGACGAGCTGTTCGCGCCGCTGGTCTCGGAGTTCAGCCCGGTGGCCGAGGCGGCGGGCCTGAAGCTGCACGCACGCATAGCCGACTATGCCATCAGCACTGACCTGCGGTTGCTCACACGCATCCTGCGCAACTTCCTCAGCAACGCTTGCCGGTATACCGAGGAGGGGCGGATCCTGCTCGGGGCAAGGCGCCGCGGTGGTCATTTGCGGCTGGAGGTGTGGGATACCGGACGGGGCATTGCGCAGGACCGGCTGCAGGACATATTCCTCGAGTTCAATCAGCTGGATGTGGGGCGTGCAGCGGATCGCAAGGGCGTTGGCCTCGGGCTGGCCATCGTCGAGCGGATCGCCAAGATACTCGGTTATCGGATCCAGGTGCGGTCGTGGCCAGGGCGTGGCTCGGTGTTCAGCATCGAGGTACCTCTTGGCAAAGAAGTGCCGCTGGCTGTTCACCAGGCTGTGCCGCTGCCCAGCGTCGGTGATCCGCTGCCGGGCCGCCGCCTGCTGGTACTGGACAACGAAGTGAGCATACTCGAGAGCATGGGCGCGCTGTTGGGGCAGTGGGGGTGCGAAGTGGTCACGGCTACTGACCAGGAGGGCGCCTTGCTGGCGTTGCAGGGGCGAGCCCCGGAACTGATCCTGGCCGACTACCACCTGGACCATGGCGTAGTGGGTTGCGAGGTGGTGAGGTACCTGCGTGAGCATTTTGCGGCTGCCATACCGGCAGTGATCATTACCGCAGACCGCAGCGATCAGTGCCGGCGTGGATTGCAGAAGCTAGGGGCGCCGCTACTGAACAAACCTGTGAAACCCGGAAAACTGCGGGCGGTGTTGAGCCAGTTGCTCCTGGTGCATTGATAGGGTACTCGTTCCCACTCGGCGAAATAGAGCACTTAAATGGCCTGTCGCGAAGTTTGGATCCACTGGCCTTTGAAACTTACCATTCGGTCAGCTTGCAAGAAGTTAGTAAACTAACTAATACGGCTTTAAATACCGCTGGTCGGTGCTTTTGCTCAAGAAATGAACGATTTGCCAGTGGGTCGCTCATATTTGCCAGCAAGTGTGTTCTTAAAGCAGCGCACTTCGCACCTCTCCCCAGAACGTAATGGACGTTCAACTTGATCTGAATCGCAGGGATGCACACGGGGCTTTTTTACCTCTGACGATGGAGTAACGCCATGCCCAACCGAGGCTCAACGGTTGAGCCACTGTGTGCAATTGAGTAACCATTCGCTGTTTCAATTAACGATATGAATTTGGTCTTCCCGGTGCGATCAAGTCGTACGCATGCTTGTTGCAAGGCCATCTAGCGCTGATGCATTACGTGGAGAATTCGACGTGGAGTTTAATACAATTATTAGCCTGTTCGGGCAGAAAGAATCCATGGAGCTGGTGCGGTTGTCGGTCATTTATGTTCATTTACTGGCCTGTTGTATCGCCATCGGCCTGGTATTTACCAGTGATGCCGAGATGGTCAGGGACTTGTTGAAGGGGCATCAACAGGCCAGCCATGACGGTAAGCACATGGCGCGATTGCAGGCGTCCGTTGCCAATGCCTTGATATTCCTGTGGCTTACCGGTGCCGCGGTCATTGGTATCGATTACCTTGAAAAAGGCATGAGTTATTTTGCCAATCCCAAACTTCACGCCAAGGTCATTATTGTCTTGCTCCTGACCTTCAATGGCATGTTGTTGCATCGTTATGTATTACCTGCCTTGCTCAAGGCCGGTTCTTTGCTTGACCTGAATATAGGCGTGCGGATGTTTGCGTTGTTTTCTGGTGCACTGTCAGGTGTTTCCTGGTTATATGCAGCGATGCTGGGCGTCGGTCGGCCACTGGCCTGGAAGTATTCGCTGACCGAGTTGCTGTTGGCCTATCCGGTGATGATCCTGCTTGGCTTTGCCCTGATGGCCGCACTGACCCAGTGGGCGCGAAAACGCAATATGGCCAAAGCGACGCCAGCACCTGTGTGGCCGCGGGTGGGCATTCCTTGCTGATGGCCTGAGGCACTGCAACGGCGCCGCGAAGCGGCGCTCGCGGTTACGCGTTTGCCTGCACGCTGCGCCCTTTTGCCAGATAGGCATTGAACTCATCTTCCGGCACCATGCTGCCCCCCGTTCCCCAGACAAGATGGGTGGCCTGCTGCAGCCGGGCTGGGGTGAAGCCTTGGCGAGCCAGGTACTCGCCGGCTTGCAGCAGCCGTAGCATACCGGGTACGCCGGCCAGGGCAGAAGGTTCCAGTTTGACCTTGTCCTGCTCATGGGCGATGACCATCAAACGGTACAGTTCTTCGTCGGTCACGGTGTAGTAACCATCGATCAGCCGCTGCATGGCTTTGCCGACAAACCCTGATGGGCGCCCGACCGCCAGGCCGTCTGCGGCGGTGACGTTGTCGATGCCGAAGTCCTGCACGCAGGTTTCATCATGCAGGCCGGTGTAGACACCCAGCAGCATGCAGGGGGAGTGGGTGGGCTCGGCAAAGATGCAGTGCACCGCATCGCCGAACACCAGCTTCAGCCCGAATGCGACACCGCCCGGGCCGCCCCCTACGCCGCACGGCAGGTACACGAACAACGGGTGATCTGCGTTCACCTGGATGCCAGCCTGGTCGAATTGCCGCGCCAACCGTTCGGCGGCGACGGCATAGCCGAGAAACAGCTGTGGGGAGTTTTCGTCGTCGACAAAATAACAATTGGGGTCTGAGGCTGCCTGCTGGCGACCCTGCTCGACCGCTACGCTGTAGTCGCACGCGTGTTCTACCACGGTCACGCCGTTGGCCCGCAACTTGTCCTTCTTCCATTGCCGGGCGTCTGACGACATGTGCACGCTCACCTTAAAACCCAGCTTGGCGCTCATGATGCCAATCGACAGCCCCAGGTTGCCGGTCGAACCCACGGCGATCGTGTACTGGCTGAAGAATGCGCGGGCCTGGTCGCTCGCCAGTTTGGTGTAGTCATCCGTTGGCGTGATCAATCCGGCCGCCAGGGCCAGGTCTTCGGCGTGCTTGAGCACTTCATGGATACCGCCCCGGGCCTTGATCGAACCGGAGATGGGCAGGTCACTGTCCGCCTTGAGCCACAGGCTGCCTGCGTTCTGCAGTGATCCTTCTTCGACAAGCACCCGGCGCAGCTGTGGCAGCGGGATGACAGGCGACTCGATGACCCCGCCGGCAGCGGCTGTTTCGGGGAACACGGTGGCCAGGTAAGGCGCGAACCGCTGCAGCCGCGCGCTGGCCGCTTGCACGTCGGCAGCCGACAGGCCCACATCGTGCAGGGCTTCTGCAGCCTTGGCGATACCAGGGTTGAACCAGCTGGTCTGCTTCAGGGCAACCAGCTCGGCGATGATCGGGTGGCTTTGTTGCCAGGCTTCCAGGGTTTTTCCGTGAATCATGATTTCACCTGCAGTGCAGTCTGTGGGCCGCCAGCAGCAGTCTCGTGACAGGGGGAAGGGGCAGGATAACCCACGGAGTCTCGAACATTACACATTGGCTTTACTGAGGTGTTGCCTGTACCGGCCCCTTCGCGAGCTCGCCCGTTCCCACAGGACATCACAGCCTTCAAGGCTTGCACAGTACCTGTGGGAGCGGGCAAGCCCGCGAAGGGGCCGCTACAGGCAAAGGATCTGATCCGTTTGCTTACTCAGCCATAAGGCGGCGCTGGCAGTTCGGCCAGCAGGGTTTTCAAGCCGTCGCTCCACTGCCTGCGAATCTGTTGGTAATAGGCATCGTCGCTGGTAATGCGCTTGCGCGTCATGCTTTCCAGGCTGTTATTGCGGTACACCAGCAAGTCCAGCGGCATGCCCACCGACAGGTTGCTGCGGATGGTGGAGTCGAACGAAATCAGGCCGCAGCGCAGCGCTTCATCGAGCGGCGTGCGGTAATCCAGGTTGCGGTCGAGTATTGGCCTGCCGTACTTGCTTTCACCCAGTTGCAGAAACGGGGTGTCCGGTGTGGCCTGGAAGAAATTTCCTTGTGCATACACGTTGTAGATGGCCATGGGGCCGCCGGCTATCTGGCCGCCGACAATGAATGAACTGCTAAGGTCGATATCGGCCGTGAGCTTGCTGCGGTCTCTTTTGACCACCTCGCGCAGGGTGTCGGCGACCAGCACCGTTGCATCGTAGAGCGTGGCAACGTTCAGCAGGTGGGGGCCGTTGCCCTGGGTGCGTTGCTGCAGCAGGTTTACCACCGACTGCGAGGTCGCCAGATTGCCGGCGGTCTGCAGCACGATCAGCCGCTCGCCCGGGACGCTGAAGACGAACAACTTGGTGAACGTGGAGATCTGGTCGATGCCGGCATTGGTGCGTGAGTCGCTGATGAAGACAAGCCCGTCCTCCAGGTGCATGGCGACACAGTAAGTCATGCGGTTTCCCTTGTGTTGCGTGTGGAAGGGTCTTGCCGCACTCGCGCGGCAAGACCGGTCTGACGCCAGCCTGTCACTGGCGATGCACGTGGACGCTGGCCTGCATCGATTCGGCGCCGCCGCCGCGGCGTACGCCCCTGACCGGACAGGCATCGAGGTAGTCCAGGCCCACCGCCAGCTTCAGGTGACGCTCTGGCCGGGTCAGGCGATTGGTAATGTCGAAGCTGTACCAGGCATCGTCGACCCAGGCTTCGGCCCAGGCGTGGCTGGCCAGGTGTTGTTCGTCCTCGGTGCACAGGTAGCCGGACACATAGCGTGCCGGTACCCCCAGGCTGCGTGCGCAGGCCAGGAAGGCGTGCGTGTGGTCCTGACACACACCTGCGCCACCGTTGAAGGCTTCGATGGCCGTGGTGCCCACTGACGTGGCCCCCGGGCTGTAGGGCATGTGCTCGGCCAGGCCTTGCATCAGCCCGATCAGTGCTGCCCGGTCGCGGTGACTGCCACATTGCCGGACGGCGAAAGCAGTCAGGGTGTTGTCGGCCAGCGTCAGGTGGCTGCCGCGCAGGAACGGCAGGGGCGACTGGCTCTCGGTTTCGTGTTCGCAATCCGGGTCGATCTCGACCTGGCCGTGTGCGGTAAGCGCCAGGTGGCCATGGGGTTTGTCCAGTGTCAGCACATGCAGGATGTTGCCGTAAGGGTCGATCTGGCCCTTGACCTTGCAGGGCAGGTCCAGTTGCCATTGATTGATACGCTGGCGTTCGCTGCTGCGCGGCGTCAGGCGCAGGAACTGGATACTGTTGCACACGTCGCTGGCGTAGCTATAGGTCGTGTCATGGCGAATGGACAGTTTCATACAACCTCCAGGTAGGAGTGATGGACGGCCTGGCCCAGTTGGTTGATGCGGCCGATGAAGTCGCTCAGCCAGGGGTGCAACCCGGCATCAAGGATTTCGTCGATGGCGGTGTAGCGCAGGCGCGCGTTTAGTTCGGCGGCCATGCGCTGGGCGGCACGCCCGGTACTGCCCGGCAGGCCCGCCAGGATCAGGTCCAGTTCCTCGATGCAGGCATGCAGCGAGCGCGGCACGTCCACCCGCAACAGCAACAGCTCGGACACCGGCCGGGCGCTGGGCGCGGCGCGATAGAGCTCGTTGAAGGCCTCGTACGAGGTCAGCGCGCGCAGCAGGGCGCTCCATTGGTAATAGCCGCGGGCAGAGTCGTCGCTGACCTCTTCGGAGGCCTCGCCGAACATTTCATAGCGCGAATCGAGCAGGCGCAGGGTATTGTCCGCCCGCTCCAGGAAGGTCCCCAGGCGAATGAAGCTGTAGGCATCGTTGCGCATGATGGTGCCGGAGGTCGCACCGCGGAACAGGTGCGATCGTTCCTTGACCCAGTCGCAGAACTGGCTGATGCCATAGCGACCCAGGCCATTGCTGGCGATGTTGCGCATTTCGATCCAGGTGGCGTTGATGTTCTCCCACATGTCGGCGGTGATACGGCCGCGCACTGCATGGGCATTGGTCCTGGCGGCCTGCAGGCAGCAATAGATACTGCTGGGGTTGGTGGCGTCGAGGGCGAAGAAGTGCAGCATGCGCTCGGTGTCGAGTTCCTTGTGCCGACGCAGGTAGTCGTCCAGCATGCCCGAGGCCATCAGCGACATTGCCAGTTCGGCATGGCCGTCGCTGCGCCCGGCCTGGGGCATCAGCGATAGCGAGTAGCTGACCTCGAGCATGCGTGCGAGGTTTTCTGCACGCTCCAGGTAGCGGGACATCCAGTACAGGTCGGAAGCGGTTCGCGAAAGCATGGCTCAGTCCTCCACCACCCAGGTGTCCTTGGTACCGCCGCCTTGCGACGAGTTGACCACCAGCGAGCCTTCCTTGAGCGCCACGCGCGTCAGGCCACCGGGCACCAGGCGGGTTTCACTGCCCGACAACACGAACGGGCGCAGGTCGATGTGACGCGGTGCGATGCCGCTGTCGACGAAGGTCGGGCAGGTTGACAGGCACAGCGTCGGTTGAGCGATATAGGCGTGCGGGCGGGCTTTGATGCGCGCGCGGAAGTCCTCGATCTGGGCTTTGGTCGAAGCGGGCCCGACCAACATGCCATAGCCGCCGGAGCCCTGGGTTTCCTTGACCACCAGTTCGGGCAGGTGGGCCAGTACATGGGACAGGTCCGCCGGCTTGCGGCACTGCCAGGTCGGCACGTTGTTCAGGATCGGTTCTTCGCTCAGGTAAAAGCGGATCATGTCGTCGACGAAGGGGTAGATGGATTTGTCATCGGCCACGCCAGTGCCGACGGCGTTGGCCAATACCACATTGCCGGCGCGGTAAACGGAGATCAGCCCCGGCACGCCCAGCATGGAGTCAGGGTTGAAGGACAGCGGGTCGAGGTAGTCGTCGTCCAGGCGACGATAGATCACGTCCACCTGTTGGGGGCCGGCAGTGGTGCGCATGTAGACATGCTCATCACGCACGAACAGGTCGGCGCCTTCGACCAGCTCGATGCCCATTTCCCGGGCCAGGAAAGCATGCTCGAAATAGGCGCTGTTGAAACGGCCGGGCGTGAGCAGCACCGCGGTGGGGTTGTCCATTGGGCTGGCGCTCTTGAGCGTGTCCAGCAGCAGGTTGGGGTAGTGATCGATGGGCGCGATGCGCTGGGCGGCAAACAGTTCGGGGAACAGGCGCATCATCATCTTGCGGTCTTCGAGCATGTAGCTGACGCCGCTGGGGGTGCGCAGGTTGTCTTCCAGCACGAAGTAGCTGCCATCGCCGTCACGTACCAGGTCGACACCGGCAATATGCGCATACAGCCCACGGTGAAGGTCCAGGCCCTGCATGGCGATCTGGTAGCCCTCGTTGGCCAGCACTTGCTCTGGTGGGATGATGCCGGCCTTGAGAATGCGCTGGTCGTGGTAGATGTCCTGCAGGAACAGGTTCAGCGCCTGTACCCGTTGAATGCAGCCACGCTCGACCGTGCGCCATTCGCTGGCGCGGATGCTGCGCGGGATGATATCGAAGGGGATCAGGCGCTCGGTATCCTGCTTGTCGCCATACAAGGTGAAGGTGATGCCTGCGCGGTGAAACAGCAGGTCGGCCTCGCGCCGGCGCTGTTCCAGCAACTCCAGCGGGGTGTTGGCCAGCCAGCGGGCGAACTCCTGGTAATGCGGACGGCAGTTGCCGTTCGCTTCGTACATTTCATTGAAAAAAGCCCGGGACATACCCACTCCTTGCCGCCGTTGCCGGCAGCTTCATTGCGGTTCATCTGCGTCTTTCAGGGTGCTGCCTTGCTGGGGTAAGTGGGAGCTGTGTCTCGCGTTAACCTCGGTCTTGGTAGATTGCCTGTGCGTTGAGCACAATCAGTCTGTGCAATAAAAGTGCCGAACACGCCTGGCGGCTCTGGGGGGCGGGAAATGTGAGGGGCACAACCGATGTGAGCTGCCTGGCCGCAAGGGCCGGCGCATCAAAAAAGGGCGCTATTGATCCGGGCGCGGCTTTTGAACCGAAATGGGGCGCAGGCCGGTACCTGGCGGGCGAAAAAGGGAATATTCCGGGTGCATGACGTGGGGCGGAGGGGGCATGCATCGAGCGCCGCGCGGGCGGCACTCGATTGCGCGAACGCTGAATATCGTGAGACGGGCGCCTTCAGGGCGTCAGAGGCAGGCGTAGACCACCAGTTCCACCAACATTTCTTCCCGGGCGAGGCCAGCCACCACTACGGCCGCGCGGTTGGGGTAGGGTGCCTGGAAATACTCGGCGTACACGGCATTTACAGTTGCCAGATAACGGCGGTCGGTCACGTAGATCAGCACCTGGGTCACGGCATCCAGCGAGCTGCCAGCGGCTTCCAGGGTGTGGCGCAGGTTGTCCAGTGTCTGGCGGGCCTGGGCCTCGATGCCGCCGGCAACCACCTGGCCCTGCGTATCGATTGGGATCTGAGCCGTGTACAACGTACCGTTGCCGACGACCGCCCATTCCAGTGGCGCCCTGGAGGCGAACAGCTCGGTCTTTATCGCATGCTTCATGGGTTGTTTCCTCAGTGGCAAGGGTGTTCAGTCGGCGTCGCTGCCGCCGCCTGCACCGTGGCGGCGTGAGGCATCGGTGCTCTCGACAAGGATGTGTTCGGCCAGCTGCCTGAGCCTTTGCCAGGTATGTTCGTCGACTGTAAAACCTTGCTGCAGTGTGCGCTGCGGGTCGGTTATTGCCTGGGCGGTCTGGCCTGCTCGAGTGAACAGCACCGTTACGTCCTGCGCGGCCGCTTCAATGGCCTGGGGCCGGGTTTCACTGCTCAGTTCCGGGCGCGGCATGCCGGCGGTAAAATCGGCCCAGTGGCATTGGCGGGCGTCCTCCCAGCGGGCTTGCACGTGCAGTCCCTGCACCGCTGCCCGGCTCAGGTAGCCCAGCAACAGCAAACGGTTGTGGCAGTGGCGTATGCGCAGTTCGGCCTGACCACAGCGCATGGCCTTGGCTGCCGCCAGTTCCACCACCGTGGCGGCGCAGCGCAACACGCTCTGGCCCTTGGCGTCGATCACCAGCAGGGCGTTATCCTCATGGCACAAGGCGTATGGCCGTGCAGCTTCGCCTTGCAGATAACGCAACGCCTTTTCCAGTGCACCGACGCCATCGAGCCCCTGCAGTTGCAACCAGCCCACGAGTTCGGCGGCATCCTCGCAGTCGCCCGGGGCGAAGCCCATGCCTTCGAATGCCTTGCGGCACATCACCTGTATTTCGTTAAGCGATACGCGCATGGTCAAAGCTCCCTTTGCGGCATGACTGCGAAATTCCAGTCGTCTGCGAACGGCTGACCGATGTCGCTGACCAGCGGCGCGCCCTGGAACAGCGTGATACGCACCCAGCGGCTTGACTTGGGGTCGAATTTCCCCGCGCCGAAAAATGCCAGTTTGCAGCGCAGCAGGTGAATCGGCAGCATGTCCCGGGCCAGCAGGTTGGCACGGATTTCACCGTAGTTCGTTTTTGCCATGCCTTGCAGGCGGCGTACCGCGCCCTTGAACATCGGTTGGGCGATCAGGAAGTGAGCGGTCAGCGCCTGAGGCTGCAGTTGCAGGTGCTCCAGCAGCGCGCTATGGCACTGTTGGATATTGCGGGCGATACCCAGCTGCATTTCTTTTTCGGCCCCTGGCTCCTCTGCGCGAATGCCCAGGCGCGGCTCTTCTTTTTCAGCTGAGCGGTACCAGAAGAAGTGCTCCGCATCGGCAGCACTGAAGTCGTAGCGCAACGCCCAGCCATACTGCTGCTCGATGAGCTGGCGCAGTTGCCCAAGGGGCATCTGGGCGTCCAGCTGCCAGCTTTCGTTGACCCCCATGTGCTCGGCCAGGGGCGTGACCTGCTCGGGGTACAGCTCCAGCAGCAGGCTGACCAGAAGCTCCTGACAGCCCACCCCCGTATGTAATTGCGCCCAGGCCAGCAGACGCGGCCAAAGGCCCGCGCCGTCGGCTTGCGTGCCAAGCCAGGTGGCCAGTAAAGCAAGCTCGGCCAAGGTTTGCAGGTTCTGCTCATGCTGGCGCTGGTCTTCGGTCCGGGACTGGCTCAGGTGCAACTGGGCGCGCGCCAGCAATTGCTGCAGGCGTGCCAATTGGTCGGGCTCCGCCGACTGCGCCAGTACCAGTGCCAGGGCCGTTTCCCGCGTACTGATCCAGTGCTCCACCAGTTGAGGGTGGTTGATCAGAAAAGGGGCCATTCCCAGCCCGGTCGCGTTGCCTACCCCCAGGTAGCGCTGGAGCGCCGGGGCCAGTTGCACTGCCCGTTGCGGGGCGAGTGCCTGGGCCATGTGGTTGATCTGCTCGATGCTGAAGTGACGCAGCAGGTAGACGGTGAACATCTGCGCGCTGAACGGCTGGTTGAAGTCCGGGTTATCTTGCAGGCAACCAAAATCGGCGATGCCGAACTTGCCGTTACCGTAAACAGCTGTAGTGCGATACAGGTAGCCGACTTCAGCCAGTTGCTGTGGATCGGGCTGGCGACCTTCTGCCAGCGCCGCCAGAAACCGGTCGAAATTGCGCAAGCTACGGTTGGCCCGCGACAACACCAGCACGCGTGCATCGAAGCGGCCTGCTTCCTGCAGCGGCACGTTGCGTTGCAGGTCGGCCAGCTGTGCCGAGTCGACATCGCCGGCCACCAGCACGAAGCTGACGTCCCACTGGTCGGCGATGACCCGATCGCTGCGCTTTTCCGGCGGCAGGTAGGCCGAGAAGATCACGCAGTGGTAATGGCCGTTCGGCGTTTCGATGCGGTAGATCGCAGTGCCGAAGCCTTGGCCATCGAGGTCGAAACAGCTGCGCCGGATTTGCCAGCGCTGTTGCATCATCCGCCGCATGCTGCTGCGCACGAAGCTTAGCGGGCTCTGGAAGTGGCTACCCAGCCGGGCCAGGTCCATGACTTGGCTGGCAGGGCGCAACGCGGGTATTGCAAGCACGCTGTTGGGCATTGTTGTTGTACCTGGATGGATCATGTTCAGACGCCTTGTTCACGGGCCATGTGTCGAGCGATGCGCACGGCATCCCACAGGGCTGGCAGGATCACCAGCGACACCGGCACCGCGGTGATGACAATGAAGGATTGCAGGGCCGTCACACCGCCTGCGCCAATGGTGATCAGCACCACCGCCGCCAGGCCCATGCCGATTGCCCAGAAACCGCGCAACCACTTCTTCGGTTTATCGTCGCTGGACATCGCCAGCGCCACGGTGAAGGCCATGGCGTCGCCATTGGTGGCCACCGAGATGAAACTCAGGAACAGGAACAGCGCGCTGACAAGGCCACCCAGTGGCAGGTTCTGCGTCACTCCCAGCAACAGGTCTTCAGGCTTGGCGCCATGGGCGGTGACGCTGCCTGGCGTTTGCAGCTCCAGGCCGATCCCGGTACCGCCTACCACGGTGAACCAGAACATGGTCACCAGCGGTGCGATGATCGACAGCGTCATGATGATCTCGCGGATGGTGCGGCCCCGCGAGATCCGCGCGACGTACAGTGCCACCATGGGCGCGTAGCCGATGAACCAACCCCAGTAGAACACCGTCCACCAGTCCAGCCATTTGGGGTCGGCGCGGAACATCGTCAGGGGGATGAAGTGCTCCACGTGCAGGGCAAAGGCCGCCGGGAAACCGCCGAGGATGAACAGCGTCGGTCCGAATACCACCATGAACAGTGCCAGGCCGATCATCAACCAGACGTTGATCTCGCTGACAAAGCGGATGCCTTTGAGGCCCACCAGGCACGAGACAGTGTACATCGCGGTGACCAGGACAATGGTCAGCGACTGGGTGACGATAGTGTTGGGCAACCCCCACACGGCGTGCATGGCGCTGCTGATCTGCAGGCCAAGGAAACCGATCGGACCGATGGTGCCGGCCACTACCGCGATGATCGAGGCAGCGTCGGCCAAGGTGCCGATCGGGCCCTTGAGCGCTCGCTTGCCGAACAGGGGGTAGAGCAGGGTACGCGGCGCCAGCGGAAGGCCTTTATCGTAATGCAGGTGCATCAGCACGATCGCCAGCAGGCTACCCAGAACGGCCCAGGCCAGGAAGCCCCAGTGCACGAACGATTGCGCCAGTGCCGCGGTGGCCGCTGCTTCACTGTGCGGTTGCAGGCCGGCGAAGAAGGGCGGTGGGCTGGCAAAGTGCATCAAGGGTTCGGCAGCGGCCCAGAAGGCGCCACCACCTGCCAGCAAGGCGCACATGATCACTGCGATCCAGTTGAAGGTGCTGACGTCCGGGCGCTGGGTGACCCCGCCCAGGCGTACACGCCCGCATCTGGAAAACCCGATGAACAGGCTGACGGCGAAGGTTGCCAGCATCAGCACTTGCCAATAGAGGCCAAAGGCCTTTGTCGACCAGGCGAACAGGGTATTGACCAGCGCCGACACGGTGTCGATGTCGATCAGCGCCGCCAGCAGGAAGGCGCCGAGGAATCCGCCGCTGATCAGGAACAACGGCCAGTCGATATCGCGTGCCATAGGCAGGCCCATGGCCTGGCCGTCGGCCTGCAAGGTGGTTGGGTTTTTCATGAAACCTCCGGAACCTGCGATTTTTTTTATTGTTGATGCTGTCCGTGCAAGGGGTTCAGGCCTGTGCCGTGGTGGCGGTCTCCAGCAAGCGCAACCAGTTCAGCCCCATGATGTTGCCCACGTCGTGCTCGGCAAAGCCGCGGGCGCGCAGGCCCTGGGCAATGTTGCGGAAGTCGCGGCTGTCGCGGAACCACTGCAAGGGCGCCGGCCAGTTGGCGTTGTCCCTGGAGCCTTCGCCGTAGTCCTTGTCCTTGCTCCAGCGGCCGTTGCGCATCCATTCCAGCACAGACAAGGGTTGCGCCTGGCACAGGTCGGTGCCGATGCCGATGTGCTCCACACCCATCAGGTCGGCGGTGCGCGCGACCATGTCGCAGAAACTTTCCAGGCTACAGTCCGAGGCACCCTTGAGATGGAACGGGTAGGTGCTGAACCCCAGCAGCCCGCCGGACTCTGCGATCCCGCGTAGCACCGCATCGGACTTGTTGCGCTTGGCGGCGTGGAAGCTGGCAGGGTTGGCGTGGGAGATGATCACCGGTCGGCTCGACAGTTCGATGGCCTCAAGCGTGCTTCGCTCGGCGCTGTGAGACATGTCGATGAGCATGCCGACGCGGTTCATTTCGGCGATCACCTGGCGGCCGAAGCGGCTGATGCCGTTGTCCTCGCGCTCATAGCAGCCGCTGGCCAGCAGGCTTTGGTTGTTGTAGGTCAGCTGCATGACGAACACCCCGAGCTGGCGGAAAACCTCCACCAGGGCAATGTCGTCCTCGATCGGCGAGCAGTTCTGGAAGCCGAAGAAGATGCCCACCCGGCCCTCCTCGTGGGCCAGGCGGATGTCGCTGGCCGTGCGTACCGGGCGGATCAGCTCGGGCCATGTCTCGAAGCGGCGGTTCCACTCGCCCAGGCGCGACAGGGTTTCGCGGGCGTTTTCGTGGTAGGCGATGGTGGCGTGCACCGCGCTCAGGCCACCGGCCTGCATCTGCTGGAATATTTCCTGGCTCCAGTTGGAGTACTGCAGGCCGTCGATCATCAAGAGGTCGTGCATGGCATGTATTCCTTCAGGGCCGCAGGTAGGTGGTCTTGACCACGGTGTAGAACTCGCGAGCGTATTGCCCCTGTTCCCGAGGGCCGAAACTCGAGGCTTTACGGCCCCCGAATGGCACGTGGTAGTCGGTGCCGGCGGTGGGCAGGTTGACCATCACGCAGCCGGTCTGGGCGCGGCGTTTGAAGTGGCTGGCGTGGCGTAGCGACTGGGTGATGATCCCGGCGGTGAGGCCGTACTCGGTATCATTGAGCGTGGCCAGCGCCTCTTCAAAATCGCGCACGCGGATCACGCAGGCGATGGGGCCGAACACTTCCTCGCGGTTGATGCGCATGTCGTTGCGGCTGTTGATGAACAAGGCAGGGCGCATGTAGTAGCCATCGCAGGCCAGTTGCAGGCGCTCGCCACCTTCGATCAGGGTGGCGCCTTCGGCCTGGGCCAGTTGCAGGTAGGCCAGGTTCTGTTCCAGCTGGCGCGCGTCAGCTACCGGGCCGATCTGGACGCCAGCCTCCAGTGCATGGCCGACCTTGAGCTGGCGCATGCGCAGGCGCAGCGCCTCGACGAAGCGGTCGTGGATGCCGTCGCAGACGATCAGCCGTGACGACGCGGTGCATTTCTGCCCGGTGCCGAAGAAGGCCCCGTTGAGCGCGCATTCCACGGCCAGTTCGAGGTCGGCGTCGTCCATGACCACCAGGGCATTCTTGCTACCCATTTCCAGCTGGCAGCGCACCAGGTTACCGGCGGTGGCCACCGCTACGCGTCGGCCCGTCTGCAGAGAACCGGTGAACGTCAGGGCATCGATCTCGGCGGACTGGATCAGGGCCTCGCCGACGTCGGCACCGCTGCCCATCACCAGGTTGAAAGTGCCGCTGGGCAGGCCCTGACGGCTGATGATCTCGGTGAGCGCCCAGGCACTGGCCGGCACCAGGTTGGCCGGCTTGAACACCACGGCGTTGCCGAAGGCCAGGGCCGGGGCGATTTTCCAGGCGGCGGTGGCCATGGGGAAGTTCCATGGGGTAATGATGCCCACCACACCCACCGGTTCACGATGCACTTCGATGTCGACCCCAGGGCGCACCGAGGCGGCAGTCTCGCCCATCTGGCGCAGCACTTCGGCGGCGTAGTAATGGAAGAACTGGCCGCTGCGATTGACCTCGCCGATGCCTTCGGCCAAGGGTTTGCCTTCTTCTCGCGACAGCAGTTCGCCGAGCTCTTCCTTGCGGGCGATCAGCTCGTCGCCGATGGCCATCAGCACTTGCTGGCGGCTTTCCAGACCACTGGCGGCCCACAGGGGTTGAGCGGCGCGGGCGGCCTGGATGGCCTGGCGGGCCTGTTCGGCGCTGGCCTGATGGTACTGGCCGATCAGGTCGCCAGTGTCCGAGGGGCTGTAGTTGCCCAAAGTGGCGTGGCCTTCACACCACTGGCCATCGATGTAGTTGTTGTAGGTCTTGTGTGACATGGATGAACGCCTCCGTTTGCATGGCATTCATCATGCGAGCAATATGCAGCAAATAAAAATTAATAAAAAAAATGCTTTGATAAGGAATGCTAACCATGTTGCCCGAGCTGAAAATCGCCCAGTTGCGTTACTTCGTACTGGTCGCCGAACTCAAGAGTTTCCACGCGGCCGCCCGCCAGGCCTTTCGCACCCAGCCTGCGATATCCCTGGCCCTGCGTGAACTGGAGCAGAAGCTGGGGCAGGCACTGGTCGAAAAGGGCGGTGGCCGGGTAGAGCTGACGCCATATGGCGAGCATTGCCTCCCGTTGTTTCGTGGCTTGATCGAGCACCATGACCGTATTGCGCGTGAAGCCATGCTGTTTGCCCGGCATGAAATCGGCCAGGTCAGCATCGCCACCGTGCCTTCTGTGGCCAGCCGAATGCTGCCAGGGCCACTGGCCCGCTTTGTGGCCGCGCACCCCAATGTGCAGGTCAGCATTCAGGACGGCACGGCCGAACGTGTGCAGCAGTTGCTCGCTCAAGGGCAGGTGGATTTCGGCATCAGCAGCCTGTGGGTGGACGATGACCAGCTCGAATTCGCCCCCATCGTGAATGATCAGGTTGGCGTGGTGTGCCGCAGCGACCACCCGCTGGCGCAGGCGGGGGGGCGGCTGCATTGGGCGCAGTTGCTGGGCGTGCCGATGATCCGCAACGGTACCTCGCAATTGCTGGCGGGTACCGAGGCCGAGGGTTTGCTGGCCGATAGCCGGCTGTTCATTTCCAACATGATTTCGTTGATCGCCATGCTGGAGGAGGGGGTAGGGATCAGTACCTTGCCGTACCTCGCTTTTCCGCAGGAGAACGACAAACTGGCGTTCGTCCCCCTTGAGGAGCCCAGGGTAGAACGGCATATCGGCATGCTTACCCGCAAAGGGCGCAGCTTGTCACCTGTGGCGGGGGCACTGATGGCGTTTCTGCAAGTGCAGTTGGCGAAGGCTGGCTGATTCGTTGGCGGTACGGGCATGGCGCGCCATGGCCGGCACTGAGGTTCGCAAACGCACGCCCGGCTTTCAGAGAACCGGGCCTGACGCCACGCTGACACCGGCCAGCGTGGTGAACGAGATGTCCTTGGCCGTGAGCAGAAAATCACGCACGTACGGCACCTCCAGCATGTCACTGCGCAGCGCAGCATAAAGGTTTGCCTGCAGGCCGTGTTCGCCAAGGCGCTTGGCGGTTACATAGCCGCGCGAACTGTATTCGTGCACGGCCCAGTTGGGCAGGCAGCAGACGCCGCGCCCGGACGCAACCAGTTGCATCATCATCACGGTAAGTTCCGAAGTACGTACCTGTGCGGGCTCGACGTCGGCGGGGTCGAGGAAGCGGGTGAAGATGTCCAGGCGGGTGCGTTCGATCGGGTAGGTGATCAGTGTCTGGCTGGCGATATCGGCGGGCTCCAGGTACGGCTTGTGGCGCATGGCGTGGTGGTTGTCGATGGCCAGCAGTGCCTCGTAGCTGAACAACGGCACGTAGCTGATACCCGGCAGTGTCACCGGGTCTGAGGTCACCACCAGGTCCAGGTCGCCGCGCTCCAGGGCTGGCAGTGGCGCGAAGGAAAAACCCGAGGCGAGGTCCAGTTCCACCTCAGGCCAGGCGCCGCGGAACTCATCCACTGAAGGCATCAGCCACTGGTAGCAGCTGTGGCACTCGATGGCGATGTGCAGCCGTCCGGCGCAGCCCCCGGCCAGTTTGCCCAGGTCCCGTTCGGTATTGCGGATCTGAGGCAGCACCTGATCGGCCAGCTGCAGCAGCTTCAGCCCGGCGCTGGTGAAGCGCACCGGCCTGGATTTGCGCACGAACAGTGGCATGCCGATGCGCTCTTCCATATCGCGGAACTGGTGCGACAGGGCTGATTGGGTCAGGTGCAGGCGCTCGGCGGCCTCGTGCAGGCTGTCGGTTTCACGCAGCGCGTGGAGGGTTCGCAGGTGGCGTAAATCGATCATGAGTAAAATGGCGGATCAACGCAGTAATGGCGGGTTTTCTTCACTGCTGCGTGATCCTGACAATTCCTTTGATGGGTTTTCCGTGAGTGGGGTGAGGCTCAAGCCGCGTGATGCGCGGCGAGGTTGCAGTACTGCCCCTTGAAATACAGCAGCGGCTGCGTGGCAGCAGTTGCCTGCAGGTTCAACGCTTTGACTTCGCCAATCACGATCAGGTGGTCCCCGGCGGCATGTTCGGCGTGAATTTCGCAATCAAGCCAGTGCAGGCTGCCGGCAATGATCGGGTTGCCCAACGGCGACGCTTGCCATTCGACGCCGTGCCACTTGTTGGCGCCGCGCCGGGCAAACTGGTTGGAAATGCCGACCTGCTCACCTGACAGGATGTTGACCGTGAAGCGGCCAGCCTGGCGAATTTTCGGGTAGCTGGCCGAACTGGACATCACACTGAATGACACCAGCGGCGGGCTCATCGATACGCTGTAGAACGACTGGCAGGTGAAGCCGATCGGCTCACCTTCGTGGTGCGATGTAATCACCGTGATGCCGGATGCGTAGTGCCCGAGTGCCTGGCGAAAAGTCGACGGCTCGATCGCCGTACCGGAAAGCAACATGGTAGGTCCTGTGGCTGCATTCATTTCAGCGTGCGTTAGCGAGTTCCTGACGGACGATGGCTGCGCCTGCACTCAAGGCCTTGAGCTTGCCGCTGGCTACCTGGCGGGGCAGGGGCGCCATGCCGCAGTTGGTGCAAGGGTAGAGCTTGTCGGCATCGACGAATTGCAGTGCCTTGCGCAGGGTGGCGGCGACCTGTTCGGGTGTTTCAATGACATGGGTGGCCACATCGATGGCGCCGACCATGACTTTCTTGCCGCGAATCAGCTCGAGCAGGTCCATCGGAACATGCGAGTTATGGCATTCCAGCGAAATGATATCGATGCTGGACTGCTGCAGTTTGGGGAAGGCCTGTTCATATTGCCGCCATTCTGAACCGAGGGTTTTTTTCCAGTCGGTGTTGGCCTTGATGCCATAGCCATAGCAAATATGGACG
Organism: Pseudomonas sp. GW823-FHT05G12; assembly: GCF_058795575.1. Taxonomy (NCBI): domain Bacteria; kingdom Pseudomonadati; phylum Pseudomonadota; class Gammaproteobacteria; order Pseudomonadales; family Pseudomonadaceae; genus Pseudomonas; species Pseudomonas sp. GW823-FHT05G12. Next base: position 3,478,827 of record NZ_CM179501.1, on the reverse strand, counting down.
GCCGTTTCGCACTTGAGGCCCTCGATGGCCCTTTCCAGGGTAGCCACGCCCCAGTCATTCACGTCGTCAAAGAAAACATTGAATGCCGGTTCGTCGAACTGAATGATGTCCACGCCCGCGGCTTCCAGTTCTCTGGCTTCCTGGTTGAGAATCTTGGCGAATTCCCAGGCCAGTTTCTCGCGGCTTTTGTAGTGGTTGTCATACAGTGTGTCGATCATGGTCATGGGGCCGGGCAGCGCCCACTTTATCGGCTGTGTGGTGTGCTGGCGCAAGAATTTGGCATCTTCGACAAACACCGGTTTTTGTCGAGCGACAGCACCCACAACCGTCGGTACGCTCGCATCGTAGCGATCACGGATTCTGACGGTTTTCCGTTGTTCGAAATCAACGCCGCTGAGGTGCTCGATAAACGTGGTGACAAAGTGCTGGCGGGTTTGTTCGCCGTCACTGACGATGTCGATACCGGCGTGTTGTTGTTCTTGCAAGGCCAGGCGCAAGGCATCCTGTTTGCCTTCGACCAGTTGCTCGTCTTGCAACTTCCACGGTGACCAGAGTGTTTCGGGTTGAGCAAGCCAGGCGGGTTTAGGCAGGCTGCCGGCCGTGGAGGTGGGTAGCAATTTGTTCATGAACAGTGACCTTGTGCTTTGAATGTTCAACGTGCGTATTGAGCGGACCATTGCGCCAGCGTGGCCTGGTAGGGTTTGACAAATTGCTCCTCGGCAAATTTGCCCTGCTCGATCGCCAGGCGGCTGCGCTCTTCCCGGTCATAGACAATGCGCGTGAGCGAGTAGTCCTGGTTCTTCAGGCTGGGCTGGTAGGCCTTGCCCGCAGGAGAATTGGCGTTGTAGATCTCGGGTCGGTAGATTTTCTGGAAGGTGTCCATGGTGCTGATGGTGCTGATCAGTTCAAGGTTGGTGTAGTCAGCCAGCAAGTCGCCGGCAAAATAAAATGCCAACGGGGCGACGCTGTTCGGCGGCATGAAATAGCGCACCTTCAAGCCCATTTTTTTGAAGTAGTCATCCGTCAGCGAGTACTCATCCTGCTGGTACTCAACACCTAGCACAGGGTGCTGATTTTCGGTGCGCAGGTAAGTCCTGCTGCTCGATACGCTCAGGCAGATAACCGGTGGTTTGCTGAAGTGCTCCTGGTAGGTTGGCGAGTTGACGAAACACTTGAACAGGTTGCCGTGCAGCTCACCGAAATGATCGGGTGTGCTGAAGGTCGACCGATGCTTGTTATGCTCCAGTAACAGTACGCTGAAGTCGTAATCGCGCACGTACGAGGAGAAGTTGTTGCCTACCATGCCTTCGAGGCGAGTATTGTTCTTGCGGTCGATAATATAGGTTTTCAATATTTCGATCAGCGGCAGGGCATTGCCGTGCTGCGCGTTTTCAATGTTCATTTCCACCGATATGATGTCCAGCTCTACGCGGTAGCGATCATGTTCGGGGTTGTCCCAGTGCGCCAGCGCATTGAAACGGTTGTTGATCATCGCCAAGGTATTGCGCAGGTTTTGCTGACGGTTTGCACCCCGTGCCAAATTGGCGAAGTTGGTCGTAATGCGGGTGTTTTCGGCAGGGTGATAATGTTCGTCGAACGCAATGCGCTTGACGGTGAATGTTGGCGCTTTATCCATGGTAACGGCTTCCAGGTGCCTGAGTGTGAGCGATCCAGTGCTGGTCAGTTGCGTAGCTGAGTCGTTCACAGCGTAATCTTGATGTGTTTGATTGAGGCGTATCCTAGGTGGGGCGCTGCATGAATGATATTGAAGTTATTTCACAGGTTTTTTAGCTCTGCTCATGATGCGTTGCCTGGTTGACTGCGGCATCATGGCTGCCTGGCCTTCACCTCACCCAGGAGACAGCGATGATCAAAACCGGCGATCAATTGCCCGACGTTACCCTTTATCAATACAACAACGACGCAGGCGCCTGCGCGATCGGCCCCAAGGCCTTTTCCATTCGCGAGCGTTGCAAGCACAAGAAGGTGCTGATCTTCGCATTGCCGGGCGCGTTCACGCCGACGTGCTCTGAACGTCATGTTCCCGGTTATGTCGCGGCGGCCCCTGCGTTGTTCGCAGCTGGCATTGACGAGATCCTGTGCGTCTCGGTGAACGATGCCTTTGTCATGAACGCCTGGGGCAACAGCTTGCAGGTCGGGGATGCGGTCAAGATGATCGGCGATGGCAATGGCGAATTCAGCGAGGCGCTGGGCCTGACCCAGGACCTTTCGGCACGCGGTTTGGGGCGGCGCTCGCAGCGGTATGCGATGTTGGTCGACGACCAGGTAGTCCAGTACATTGCGGTTGAAAGCCCCGGCAAGTTCGAGGTCAGCGATGCGGCCAGCCTGCTGGCTGTGTTGCGCTAGCCATACCTTTCAGGCCTTGCCGACAACGGCTGTCAGGGCTGCCAGAACACCTTTCGAATCGGCCGCTAACAACAAGGTACAGACGGTTGAAACTTCACCAACTCAGGGCGCTGGTCGCCATTCATAACGCAGGCAGCATCCTCGAAGCCTCCAAGCTCATGCACATTACTCAGCCCGCGCTGAGCCGTTCGATCAAGGAGCTGGAGCGGGAGGTGGGGTTTACCCTGTTGCAGCGGTCGCACAAAGGCATGGCCCTTACCGAGGAAGGCAAGCGTGTCATCCGCCACGCCAACCTCGTGGTAGAGAGCATACGCCGCCTGCAGATCGAAGCGGCGAGCATTCAGGATGCGGCGCTGGGCGCCGTGTCGATCGGGGTGACGTCGTTGACGGCGATGCTCGATGGCGTCGATGAAAGTATCCTGGCCTTTCGGCGCAAGTACCCGCGGGTGAAGATCACCATCACCGACTTGCGCCCCAGCCAGATCCTGCAGCGCTTGCGCGATGGCAGCCTGGACTTTGCCATTACTTCGCAGCAACCGCTGAGTCGGCTGAGCCTGGACTGGGAGGCGCTGGGCAGTATCAAGGGCAGGGTGATTTGCCACGCCTCGAATCGGCAGAAGTTCAGCCAGTCACTGCGCACCTTGCAATACGCCCCCTGGATCAGCCTGGACGAGTTGTCCGACCAGGCTTCGCAGTTTCACCAACTGTTCGAGGCCAACGGCCTTCGGGTGCCACAGAACACCGTTGAATGCACTTCAGTGATGATGGCGCTGAAGCTGTTGAAGAACACGGAATCGTTGATGACCATCAGCGAACTGGCGGTGGACCAAGGGTTTACCTACGGTATCGATTGCGAGTTCGTCGCCATGGAGGTGCAGGAGTTGATTCCGGATTACCCCATCAACCTGGTCTGCATTGACCGCCACAGCCTCACGGCGCCTGCCCAGGAGCTGTTCCACAGCTTGCGCGGGCAGGTGCTCAAGCAGACCCGCCCCGTGGGGTCAGAAGTGGTAGTACATGCCTAGCGAGACGTTGCTTGGGTTATCGCCCGCCTGATCCACCGGGGTGCCGGCGTAGGTGACCGACGAGGCGCGCTGGTTGGCGATCATGCCGAGGCGTCCATAAAGGGCCCAGCGGGGGTTGATGAAATGGTCGTAGCCGATCATCACACCCCACGCGTCCTTGTCGCGGGCGCTGACCTGGCGTTGCATCACCGCCAGGCGCAGCACGTCCAGCTCGCCCACCGGCGCCATCATGCCGAAGGTGTAGAGCGTGGTGCTGGGCGTGCCGGCCTGGTCCACGTCCTGACGTTGCCAGGTGAGGCTGGTGGCCAGCGGGCCGAAATCGTAGAACGCCGACAGGCTCTTGAAGTCGTTGGCGGTCTGGCGTGAGACACCACCGTCGTCCCATGGGTCGCTGTAGTACCGGTTGTATGAGGCCAGCAACATCACCCGGCTGTTGCGGTATTGCAGCCGGGCGCCACCGCCACGCACGGTGCGCCCAGCGCTGGCGGCATCGTCGAAGCCGAAGCTCAGCGCGGTACCGAGGCTGAAGCCGCTGAAGGTCGGGCTGGTGTAGGCCAGGGTGTGCTTGGGGCGCAGGTCAAGGTAAAAGGCGCCCTTGCCGGCGGCAGGCAGGGCCAGGTAGGTGTAGGGCGAGCCATAGGTGGCCAGGAACGGGTCGGCGTAGGTGGGCGTGGCCATGCCGTAGGTCTTGCCGAACTCGAGCCTGCCCAGGGTGCGCGAGCGCAGGGCGACTGTCGCCAGGCGCAGGGTGCCGACGGTATCCCAGGTGCCCTCCAGGGCCTCGCCATTGAGGTTGAAACCCTCCTCGACGTCAAGCTCCACCACGGTATCGGGGTCAAGCGCCTTGCGTGCGTACAGCCCGAGCTTGTTGGTCCAGGCGCCGCCACCGGCCAGCCTGAAACCCGAGTGGTGCTGTGAGTCGTGATAGCTGGCGAATGCATCCACGGTGCCGTACACCTTGAGCGTGTCATCGAAGCCGTAATCCAGCCCGTAATAACCAAAACCCGGCGCAATCCGCGCGAGCGTCGGAAAACCCTCTGCCTGTGCCTGCGCAGCAAGGCAAGCCCCTTGGATCATCAACAGCAACGACGTAATGCGAGTGTTCATTCACGACTCCAGGCCAGCACGGTGATGTGGTGGCTTTAGCGTCGGTGAACAGAACGTTGCAGCGTGATTGCTTATTCGGTCAGGTCATGCCGTTTGGTTAATCAGGGGCTGGCGCGGCGTGTGGATTGGCGAGCGCATCCGCGTTAGACAGGCTTCGTACCCGCGCCAACGCTGCGCTACGGATGCTGATCTGTGGGCGTTATTGGGGCCGCGCGCGGAGCGAGGGCGGACTGTGCGCCAGCTCAGGGCAATTTGGCCAACGATCGCGCCGGCAAATTGCTAATTGGTTATCCCTATGCCGAAACTGCAAGTGTATTGGGTGCCCGATTGGCTGATATTCGCTGCACGCCGCGATTTGCCAACGGAGACAACAATGATCAGACCGCTACCCACATCGCCAAGCCTGCAAAAAGGTGCGCATTCAGCCGCGCAGGTATCGTCCTCCCGTAAAACCTTGGTCGCCTGCTCGTTGGGCAATGCGCTGGAAATGTACGACTTCACGATCTACAGCTTCTTCGCTGTACTGATCGGCAAGCACTTCTTCCCCTCTGACTCGGCCATGGCGTCGTTGTTGATGTCGCTGGCCACCTTTGGCGTCGGTTTCCTGATGCGCCCGGTCGGGGCGATGGTCATCGGTCGCTATGCTGACCGGCATGGACGCAAGGCCGCTTTGAGCCTGACCATCGGGCTGATGACCCTGGGCACCGCAATGATTGCCTTCGCGCCCACGTATTCACAGATCGGGATTTTCGCCACCTTGCTACTGGTGACCGGCCGGCTCATCCAGGGCATGTCGGCAGGCGGAGAGGTCGGTACCGCGTCGGTGTTCCTGATGGAATCCAGTGCGGTCGGCAATCGCTGCCAGAGCGTCAGCTGGCAGGCCGCCAGCCAAGGCTATGCCGCCTTGGTGGGGGCCGGCTTTGGCCTGGCCCTCAGCCAGTTGCTCGACCCTGCCGCGCTGGAAAGCTGGGGATGGCGCATACCGTTCATCTTCGGCCTGCTGATCGGGCCAGTCGGTTGGTACATACGCACGCGGTTGCCGGAAACCCATGAGGCCGCACCGGCGCAGAAGGCAGCGCAGGGGCTGGATGCCGAACTGCTCAAACGCATCGCCCAAGGCATCGGCCTGATGGCCAGCTCGACCATTGGCATGTACCTGTTCGTGTTCTACATGCCGACCTACCTGACCACCGCCTTGCATTATCCACCCGGCAGCGCGATGGCGATTGCCTGCATCAGTAGCGGTTGCATGGCCGTCATCTGCCCGTTGGCCGGCAAATTCGCCGACAAGTATCAGCTCAGAAAACGCCTGCTGGTGTGGACGGTCGCCGCGCCGGTGGTGTTGACCCTGCCCGTGTTCTATCTGCTTGGGCAAGTGCAGCACATGGGCCTGGCCATGATGGGCGTGGCGATCCTGATCTTGCCGACCTGTATCGGTGCCGGTGCGTTCTTCGCGCTGATCATGGAGGGCTTCCCGAAGGCCAGGCGCTCGTTCGGCACCTCGGTCAGCTACAGCCTGGGGGTGACCCTGTTCGGTGGTTTTTCGCCGTTGGTGGCCACCTGGCTGATTGCAGCGCTGGGCACGCCGTTGGCGCCAGCCTACTTCCTGCTGGCCGGCGGCGTCGTCAGCCTGGCCTGCCTCAGATACTTCCCTGAAAACAAAGGATGCGAGTGATATGGGTATTTTGCAGAGCAATCAAACACCGGGCTCAGCCGCCGAGCTGGATGAGTTCGTCATGCTGCGCCGGCAGATCCACGCTGCGCCGGAAATTGGCGGCGACACCCCCGATACGGCGGCCCTGGTAGCCGACAAGCTGCAAGCTTTGGGCTATGAAGTGCATCGCAATGTGGGCGGGCATGGTGTGGTCGGCGTGCTGAAAGTGGGGGACAGCCCGCGCAGCATCGGTTTGCGTGCAGACATGGACGCACTGCCCATGGGCGAAAAGAATGCGTTTGCGCATGCCAGCAAGATCCCCGGCCGCATGCATGCCTGTGGCCATGACGGGCATACCGCGATCCTGCTGGCAGCCGCTGCGCAACTGGCGACTACACGCCAGTTCAACGGGACGTTGAATGTGATATTCCAGCCCGACGAGGAGGGCCTGGCAGGGGCCAAGGCGATGATCGACGACGGCCTGTTCGAGCGCTTTCCGTGCGACTCGGTGTATGCGCTGCATAACATGCCCGGCTTGCCGGTGGGCACGTGCGTGGTGCAGGCGGGGCCTACCATGGCGTCTTCCGAACGTGTCAGCATTCGGATTACCGGTAAAGGCGGGCATGGTGCGATGCCGGAACTGTCGGTAGACCCGGTGATGGCGTTGAACAGCCTGATCAGTGGCATCCAGACCATCAAGTCGCGCAACCTGAGCGTCGAGGACTACGCCGTGATCAGCATCGGCATGATCCAGGCCGGCACCGTCTACAACATCATCCCTGACGAGGCCTGCATGTTGCTGAGCGTGCGCACTGACACGGCCCAGACCCAGCAGAAGATCAACAGCCGCATTGACGCCTTGGCCAAGGGGCACGCAGAAAGCTATGGCGTGGAGATCGAGGTGCAATTCACCCAACTGGCGCCCGCCTTGTGCAACAGCGATCACGAAAGCACGTTGCTGCGTGACAGCCTGAGGCCGTTGTTCGCCGACGGCGCGCTGCTGGACAAGATGCCGAAGAAGGTCATGGGCACCGAAGACTTTGCCTACATGTTGCAGGCGCGGCCTGGCTGTTACTTCATGCTGGGCAATGGCACGGGCGAGTTCCATGGGTGCTCGGTGCATAACCCCCACTACGATTTCAATGATGCGTTGGTGAAGATTGGCGCTGATTGTTGGGTGAAGTGGGTTCAGGACTATCTGCGTTGACCCCTTTGTCGGGGCTTGCCGGGGCTTCCACAGCTCCGGCAGGTGCCGCCTTTGCCGCGGAGAATGCCCGGCGGTGCATGGCACCGACTTCGCCGGTGTTCGCGGGCAAGCCCGCGCCTGCAGGCTGGACTGCCTTTTGACCCTGCATCATCTGCGCAGGCCGAGGCAGGGTCAGGTTTGCCTCCTGTCGAGCCAGGCACTGCGTGTCATCTCCCATACCTCTACCCGCATCTGCCCAGCGACAAAATGCCCGTCTCGCGTTGCCACCCTGCGCATGCCCTCATACTCCGAAACCCTGCGTGAAGCATGGTTGGCAACCGCTTTGGGAACCTGCATGACCGGACGCGACAATGTCTCGAACCAGTATGTGTTGATGACCTGACATGCTTCGCGCATATAGCCTTGCCCCCACCACTGCGGTGCAAGCCAGAAGCCTCGGTTGTTTCCAGGCTGTTCATACAGGCTGATGCTGCCAATGGCGTTCTCGGTTGCATCGCGCAGCCGGATCATCCAGTGCCATTCGCGGCCCGCCACCATGGCCGGCAGGGCGATATCGCGCACATAGATCAATGCGCCGTCTTCCGGGTAAGGCCACGGCACACGACGGTTCAGATAACGGACGATCTCCCACTGGGGGAACAGTTTCTGAATGGTTGCTGCATCTCCCAACTGAAGGGGTGTGAGAACAAGACGGTCTGTGAACAGCGTTGGAAGGCAATCCATGGCACTCGCTCCTGAGCTTGCGGATAATGCGTCTGAGACTTGTGAAACCTGGTATCCATGCGTCTGCGCCGAAATAGTCTACGCTCTTAGCCGAAGCGCGTCGTGACAGGCTTCATCCCGTTATCGTCGCTCTGGCGATTCACACCGACGGACCAGGCTCGGTCCAAAGAGGGTGCTGCAATGGCGACTATCGACACCGAGAACCTTGCAAAGGGGCTGCAGCAGGTTGAAGCCTGCTGGCAGGCGTATACCTCGTCACAGCGGCTTGTCGAAGGCCTCAAGGGCAGCGACCTGAGCAGTGCCATTGAAACCGCCAACCGCGATTTCACCAGGTTTCAGAACCAGTGCCAGCTGTTTTATGCCGAAGTGCGCAAGAGGGCAGCGGATGCGAACAAGCTGGAGAGCGACATGGCACGGTACCCCCATTACTTTCAGTGACGTCCTGATTGAACGTCGCGCTGTGCCCGGGTTCTGACAAGCAAAGGGTACAGCGAGGACGCTTTCATGAGCATCGAACGCAACATTCCCGAGCTTGAAGCCTGGTACGCCCAGTACGACGACATCAGTTACCGGCGCGCGTCACCGGATGCCTACCACCATGAACTGCTTCGCACAGCCGAGGCCCTGCGCGACGACGGTGCCATCGACTGGGACGACTGGTTGGCGCTCAAGGCGCTGGCCGATGAGGCGCATATCCGCGCGCTGGAAGATGCCGTGCAGGCCCATGTGAGCGACCCGGACGCATGAAAGCGCTGAAGATTGCCACCTTCAACATCAATGGCATCCGCAGCCGTTTGCCGGCGCTGCTGGCCTGGCTGGAGCGGGAGCAGCCCGACATTGCCTGCCTGCAGGAGCTGAAGGCGGCCGATCAGCAGTTCCCTCGCGCGGAGCTTGAGGCAGCAGGCTATGGCAGCCTTCATCATGGGCAACCGTCATGGAACGGCGTGGCCATTCTGGTGCGGGGCAGGGATCCGCTCGAGGTTCGCCGCGGCTTGCCCGGCCTGGAAGAGGACAGCCAGAGCCGCTATCTGGAAGCTGCGGCACACGGGGTGTTGGTCGCTTGTCTCTACCTGCCGAACGGCAACCCGCAGCCCGGGCCCAAGTTCGATTACAAGCTGCACTGGTTCGAATGCCTGATCCAGCATGCGCGCAGCCTCCAGGAAAGTGGCCACCCCACGCTGCTGGCAGGGGATTTCAATGTCGTGCCCACCGACATGGACATCTATAACCCGCGTTCCTGGCTGAAGGACGCACTGCTGCAGCCTGAGTCGCGAGCGTGTTACCAACGACTGCTTGACCAGGGCTGGCTCGATGCCATACGCCATCTGTACCCGGACGAGCGTGTCTACACCTTCTGGGACTATTTCCGTAACCACTGGGCCCGCAATGCCGGGTTGCGAATCGATCACCTGTTGCTCAATCGCGAGCTTGCGCCTTATCTGAAACGGGCGGGTGTCGATGCATGGGTGCGCAACGAGGCCAAGGCCAGCGACCATGCGCCCGTCTGGATCGAGCTGGGTACGCGTCGTGCTCGGTCATAGTCGGTTCAGCACATGAACGAGCGCCGGGCTGAGGCGCTCCGACAGTAGCCGACTTCAGATTGCATTCAGATTCGGCCCCGATAATTTCCTCCGTCGCACCTAGGCGGGGGAAACTTCATGACTCAGTCTCATCAATGGCACAGTTTGCTTCCGTTACCCATCGGTAGCCATGCCGATCATCAGGCGCACCTTTCTCTTCACCTTAGCGGCGATCATGGGCGAGGCGAGCTGGAGCACTTCATACACGAGCGCTTTGCCAGTGTGCACCAGGCGGATGTGCAGCATTACCTGCCGGAGCTGCTTGCCTTGCAGGGTAGCCACGGTCGGCTGATTGCGGCGGCGGGCATGCGACCGGCCAGCGAAGGGCCGCTCTTTCTTGAGCGGTACCTGGACGAGCCTCTGGAATCCGCTGTTTCACGGGTAACCGGTGCCTCACCGGATCGCAACTGCATGGTAGAAGTAGGCAACCTGGCCTCGCTCAGCGCCGGTAGCGCTCGAATAATGATCATCGCCGTGACGTGGTTGCTGGCCATGCGCGGTCTGGAGTGGGTCGCATTCACGGGCGCCGCGACACTGTTCAACAGTTTCCGGCGACTGGGGCTGGTGCCTACTGTTCTGGCCTCAGCGGATCCTGCGCGCTTGCAGGGCCAAGTGGACCAGTGGGGGACCTATTACGACCAGCGACCCCAGGTATTTGCCGGCAACATAGGCGTTGGCTTCGATGCCCTGAAGCAGGCGGGCATGTTCGAGCGGCTTGGGTTTCCCATGTTAGCCCTGGAGACCGGCCATGCGGCATGAACTGACAGCCTTTCAGGCACTGTTGCGCCAGCACGCCGTGGAGCATCCTGACGCCGTGGCCGTTCAGGGCGATGCGCAGCGTTACACCTACCGGCAACTGCTCGACGAAGTCGAATCTCGTGCGGGCTGCCTGCGCAGCCAATCACCGGGAACCTTCGCTGTGGTGCTGGATAACGGGCCCGAAGCGCTATTCTGGGATTTGGCGGCGCTGTTCGCCGAACGCGCCAGTGTGACAGTGCCGCCGTTTTTCAGCGCGACCCAGTTCCAGCACTGCTTGCAGCAAAGCGGAGTGACGGCGGTCGTGTGTGAGGCGCAGTGGGCCGAACAGCTCATTGCGCTTGGCTTTGCCCGGCAGGCGCCAGCTGGCGTGTGGCAGCGTGACAGTTTTGTCGCCCCGGCGCTGCCTGAGGGCACTGCCAAGATCACTTATACCTCCGGTAGCACCGGCACGCCCAAAGGCGTGTGCCTGAGCGCTGAAACCCTGTTGCGTGTGGCGCATGAGCTGGAGGCCGCCAGCCGCCCAACCGCGCCGCAGCGATACCTGGCGGTACTGCCACTGGGCGTTTTGCTGGAAAACCTGGGCGTCTACGCCGCGCTCATGGCTGGCGCTTGTGTGCAGCTCTATCCGCAGCAGCAGTTGGGGATGGGAGGGGCAAGCCAGGTCGATTTCAAGCGCCTGCTGGGCGCAATCGCCCTCAGTGGGGCGCAGAGCCTGATCCTTGTGCCGCAGCTGCTGATGGGGTTGGTGACAGCGATCGAGCGTGGGCTGATGCGGGTCGGCCCACTGCGTTTGGTGGCGGTAGGCGGTGCTCGGGTATCGCCAAGCCTGCTCGCGCGGGCCGAGGCGGTCGGTTTGCCGGTGTTCGAAGGTTACGGCTTGTCCGAGTGCGCCTCGGTAGTGGCGCTCAACCGCACAGGGGCTGTGCGCCCTGGGAGCGTCGGCAAGCCATTGCCGCATGTGCAGGTGCGCATCGCCGAGGATGGCGAAGTCCTGGTGGCCGGCTCGACACTGCTGGGCTACCTGGGAGAGCCGCCTGTAACAGGGCAGTGGTGGGCAACAGGCGATGTAGGCCACCTCGATGAGGAGGGCTACCTCTACCTGAATGGCCGCAAGAAGCATCAGTTCATCACCAGTTTCGGGCGCAACGTCAACCCGGAGTGGGTGGAAGCCGAGCTGAGCCAAAGTGGCGTGATCGCCCAGGCTTTCGTGCATGGCGAGGCCTTGCCACGCAACCTTGCCTTGCTCTGGCCGCTGGATCCCGGCATCAGCGACGAGGCCATCGAACAGGCCGTACAGCAATGCAACGCGCGATTGCCCGATTACGCCAGGGTGCAAGCCTGGCGCCGCTTGCCAATGCCTCTGAGCACGCTTGACGAAACCCTGACTGCCAATGGCCGCCCGCGACGTGAGGCGATCTTGCAGCGTTACCACACCCTGTTGTCCGACATCTCGTTGTGAGGTTCACAATGTCCTTTTTCGACACCCTGCAAGTACAAACCGCCCAAGAGCGTCAGGCGCTGTTCGCCGTACCGGTGATCCGCGAAGCGCTGGCCGGCCAGGTCAGCCTGGACAGCTACGTCGCGTTCCTGACCCAGGCCTATTACCACGTGCGTCATACCGTGCCACTGATGATGGCCTGTGGGGCTCGATTGCCGCTGCGGCTGGAGTGGCTGCGCGGTGCGGTCTGCGAATACATTGAAGAGGAATACGGCCACGAGCAGTGGATCCTCAACGACATCAGAGCGTGCGGTGGTGACTGGGAGGCCGTGCGCGATGGCCAGCCGGTGCAATCCATCGAGCTGATGGTCGCCTACCTGTACGACCTGATCGCCCGTGGCAACCCGGTCGGGTTGTTCGGCATGGTCAACGTGCTCGAAGGCACCAGCATCGCCCTTGCCACCCAGGCGGCGGGCGTTATCCAGAGCACATTGGCCCTGCCTGACCAGGCGTTCAGCTACCTCAGCTCGCACGGTGCGCTCGACCAGGAGCACATGGTGACCTACAAACGGTTGATGGACCGCCTCGACGATGCCGGTGACCAGCAGGCCGTCCTCCACGCGGCCAAGGTCGTCTACCGCTTGTACACCGAGATGTTCCAGGGCTTGCCGCGTGCCGGGCAGCAAGAGGTGCACCATGCGTTTGGCTGAGTCCGTGGTAATCCTCACCGGCGCCAGTGGGGGCATAGGCCTGGCGCTGGCTGAACAGCTCTGCGCTGCCGGTGCCCAGGTGTTGGCCGTCAGTCGGCATATGGGCAAGCTGGCTGGCCTGATGAACCGGTACCCTGATCGTCTGCGCTGGCAGGAAGCCGACCTGCGCAGCCCGTCAGGGCGCGAACAGGTCATCGAGCGGGCACGCGAGATGGGGGCTGTGAATGTGCTGATCAACGCTGCTGGCGTGAATCGCTTCGCTCTGCTCGACCAGCTGGATGAGTATGCGCTGGACGAGCTATTGGACATCAACCTGAAGGCTCCCCTGCAACTGACACGCGCCTGCCTGCCGTTGCTGCGCGCTCAACCCAAGGCGTTGGTGGTCAATGTCGGGTCGACCTATGGCTCGATCGGCTACCCCGGCTACGCCACCTACTGCGCCAGCAAGTTTGCGCTGCGTGGTTTTTCGGAAGCGCTGCGCCGCGAGTTGGCCGATACCACGGTGAACGTGCTGTATGCCGCCCCCCGGGCGACCCGCACAACGATGAACAGCAGCGCTGCGACTGCGCTCAATCAAGCGCTGAAAGTTGGTATGGACGACCCGGCGGACGTCGCCCGTGCTGTGCTCCAGGCGGTGCAATCCGAGCGCACCGAGCTTTACCTGGGGTGGCCGGAAAAGCTCTTCGTGCGTATCAACGGCATGTTGCCGGGCATAGTCGATCGCGCACTGCGCAAGCAACTGCCAGTCATTCGCCGCTATATCGGCAGCCACTCCAAGGAGTCGAACAAATGAAGCGTCTGTTCATTGCCAGCTTGCTGGCATTTGCACCCTTCACCTGGGCATTGGACCAGGCAGGCAGCCAGCGCCTGAGTGATCTGCAGCAGCGCTGGGCGCAGATTCAGTACCAAATGCCCAAGGATAAGCGTGCCGACGCCTTCGAGAAGCTGGCAGGCGATGCAGCAACGTTTGTTCATCAGTATCCGGGCACACCTGAACCGTTGATCTGGGAGGGCATCATCAACAGCAGTTGGGCGGGGGCGACGGGCGGCCTCGGTGCACTGGGCAAGGTCAAGGCGGCGAAAGCCAGCCTGGAGCAGGCCATGACGCTGGACCCAAACGCCCTGCAAGGTTCGGCCTACACCAGCCTGGGCACGCTGTATGACCAGGTGCCCGGCTGGCCTATCGGTTTCGGTGATGCCGAGATGGCCGACAAGATGCTGCGCAAAGCGTTGCAGATCAACCCCAACGGTATCGACAGCAACTATTTCTGGGCCGATCATCTGTATCGGCAGAAGCGCTACCCTGAAGCTACCGCCGCCCTGCAGAAAGCCTTGCAGGCACCGCCCCGGCCGGGGCGTGAGTTGGCTGACCAGGGCCGGCGTGCCGATATCGATGCTTTACTCAAGGCCATCAAGGACAAACAGGACTGAACATGCGGCTGTTGCTGGTTGAGGATGACATCGCACTGGGGGAAGGGATCTGCGACGGCTTGCGCCAGGAGGGTTACACCCTCGACTGGTTGCGCGACGGTGTCAGTGGCTTGCATGCGTTGCAGCACGAGACCTTCGACCTGCTGATCCTGGATCTTGGATTGCCCCGCATGGATGGCCTCGAGCTACTCAGGCGATTGCGCGCCGGCGGCGACAGCTTGCCGGTGCTGATCCTCACCGCGCGGGATGCCCTCGATGATCGCATTGCCGGCCTGGATGCCGGCGCCGATGATTACCTGGTCAAGCCTTTCGACCTCAATGAGCTCAAGGCACGCCTGCGCGCCTTGCTGCGGCGCAGCGTCGGGCGCGCCAAGGTGCTGATCGAGCATGCCGGGGTCAGCCTGGACCCGACCACCCAGCAAGTGCAATACAACGGCGTCGAGGTTGTGCTCACCCCCAAAGAGTATGTGCTGTTGCATGAGTTGCTGGCACAGCCCGGCAAGGTATTCACACGTGAGCGCCTGACTCAACTGCTGTATGGCTGGGATGAAGAGCCGGAGAGCAACACGCTGGAGGTGAACATCTACCATTTGCGCAAGAAGCTGTTCAACGGCCTGATTCGCACGGTGCGCGGCATCGGCTATCTGGTCGAGGTCAAGGCATGACCTCGCTTCGCCAGCGCACGCTGTGGCGCGTGATGCTCTTGCTGCTACTCGGTACCGGCTTGCTCGCGCTCTATAACTACCACGACAGCAGCCACGAAATTAACGAGGTGTATGACGCGCACCTGGCCCAGAACGCGCGTTTGCTGCAAGGCGTCATGAGCATGCCGGTACAAGAGGGCTCGCGTGAGGCGCTGTATCAGGCCTTCAACGATGCCTTGGGCAAAGCGGGGCGGCACCAGGTGGGGCACCCTTACGAAAGCAAGCTGGCATTCCAGGTCTGGGGTGAAGGCATGGCGTTGCTGGTGCATACACCCAGTGCGCCACCCATCGACCCACCACCCACTGCTCCGGGGTTCTATGACTTTTCCAGTGGCGGTGAACAATGGCGCGGTTTCGTTTTGCCGGTCCCGGAAAAACACTGGCTTATCTGGGTGGGTGAGCGTGATGATGTGCGCTACGACCTGATCGACCGCATCGTTCGCCACACGCTGTTCCCGTTCCTGCTTGGCAGCCTGGCGTTGGCACTGCTGGTGTGGGCTGCGATCGGCTGGGGGCTGCGGCCACTGCAGAACATGGCCAATGTCATCCGAAGACGCCATGCCGATTCGCTGGAGCCGCTGCAACTGGTACCGCTTCCCACTGAACTGGAGCCCATGCAGGCCGCGATCAATCGCTTGCTGGCGCAGATCGACGATCTGCTGCGGCGTGAACATCGCTTCATTGCCGATGCTGCCCACGAAATGCGTACGCCTCTGGCCGTATTGCGCCTGCACGCGCAGAACGCGCTGGCCGCCAGCAATGATGCCGAGCGCCAGAAAGCCCTGGGCTTTCTTGTGGGCGGGGTCGATCGGCTGACACGGGTGGTCAACCAGTTGCTGACCTTGGCCCGCGTCGAGCCAAGACTGGGGCAGCGAGCCAGCACCCGGATCGACCTGGCCGAGGTCGTCACCGAAACCCTGGCTGAACTGACCCCATGGATACTGGACCGAGGCCTGGAACCCTCGCTGGACATCGACGAAGGGGACCACCACCTGCAGATCGACGCCGGCGCGCTGGGCATTGCGCTACAGAACCTGGTGTCCAACGCGGTAGAACACTCACCGCCTGGTGGGCGCATCGCCGTGTTACTGCGGCGCCTGGACAGCAGCGTCGAACTGGTCGTCGAGGATGAAGGGACGGGTATCGATGAGGAGAGCCTGTCCCGTGTATTCGAGCGCTTTTACAGCCGAAATAGCCCAAATGGTGCTGGCCTCGGGCTGTCCATCGTCGCGACCATCATCGACCGTATGGGGGGGCAGGTACGCCTTGAAAACAGAGCGGGTAGCGGGCTGGCCGCTACCTTGTCGTTTCCACTGTCTTGAATCACCTTTGCTTCAGATGGATCGCTGATTGACCCGCTCAGATAGCTGCTCGGCGCTTTCCTTGCGCTCCGAATAGCGATCCACCAGGAATGCCTGGCGGTCGCGCAGCAGGACGGTGAACTTCACCAGCTCCTCCATGACATCAACCACGCGATCGTAGTACGGCGATGGCTTCATCCGCCCGGCGTCGTCGAACTCCAGATAAGCCTTGGGTACCGAAGACTGGTTCGGGATGGTGAACATCCGCATCCAGCGGCCCAGCACGCGCAACTGGTTGACCACGTTGAACGACTGCGAGCCGCCGCACACCTGCATCACGGCCAGGGTCTTGCCTTGGGTGGGGCGCAATGCCCCCAGCGCCAAGGGAATCCAGTCGATCTGTGCCTTGAACACCGCCGACATCGCTCCATGGCGCTCTGGCGAGCACCACACCTGGCCTTCTGACCACTGCACCAGTTCACGCAGCTCCTGCACCTTGGGATGCTCTACGGGTACATCGTCAGGCAGCGGCAGGCCCGACGGGTCGAAGGTGCGGGTTTCGGCACCGAAGTGCTCCAGCAGACGCGCGGCTTCTTCTACCAGCAAGCGACTGAAGGAGCGTTCTCGGGTAGACCCGTACAGCAGCAGGATGCGAGGTTTGTGTTCGCAGGTCGGGGTTGCCGAAGGCGGCAGGTCGAACAGCGTGAGGTCGAGGTTAGGCAGTTGCTCGGACATGTTTTCTTCCTGTTCAAAGCGAGCCGATGCGATCCAGCGCGTGCTTGAGCTGCTCGCGGTCGAGGTGATCGAACGGCAGCGCGAAGAAGGCCTGGCAGCGAGATTCGATGCGGGCCAGTGTGGCCCGGAAAGCCGCATCGACCGATGCTTCGTCACCCACGACATCGGAGGGGTCTTCCAGCCCCCAATGCGACTTCAGCGCAGGGCCGAAATACACCGGGCAGGCTTCGCCCGCTGCCTTGTCGCAGACGGTGATGACGATGTCGGGTGGGTTGCCCTCGAACGCATCGTTGCCTTTGCTGCTCAAGCCCTCGGTCGAGATATTGGCCTGCTGCAACGTGCTCAGGCTGCGTGGCAACACCTGGCCCTTGGGGAAACTGCCAGCGCTGACTGCCTCGAAACCGGGCGGTGCCAGGTGGTTGAACATTGCTTCGGAAAGGATGCTGCGGCAGCTGTTGGCCGTGCACATGAACAGGACTCGCATGGAGGGCTCCTCCGCTGGGGGCGAACGTCAGAGGCTCAGGCGCAGTGCCAGAGCAGAAAGGGTGATCAGCAAAACCGGTACCGTGAGCAGCAGGCCGACCTTGAAGTAGTAACCCCAGGTGATGCGCACGCCTTTACGCGCCAGCACATGCAGCCAAAGCAGTGTGGCGAGGCTGCCAATCGGGGTGATCTTCGGGCCGAGGTCGCAGCCGATGACGTTGGCGTAGATCATCGCCTCACGTACCACGCCCTCTGCGCCGCTGGCCTGGATCGACAAGGCGCCGATCAGCACGCTGGGCATGTTGTTCATGACTGAGGACAGCAGGGCGGAAATCAACCCGGTGCCAATGGCCGCGCTCCACAGGCCCTGCTCGGCAAGCGTGTCCAGCAGGTGGGTGAGCATGTCGGTAAGGCCGGCGTTCTTCAGGCCGTACACCACCAGATACATGCCCAGAGAAAAAATCACCACCTGCCACGGCGCTTCCCGCAGCACGCGACGGGTTGAGATGCGGTGACCGCGAGCGGCCACGGCAAAGAGGATTGTGGCACAGACGGCGGCCACCGCACTGATCGGTATGCCCAGAGGCTCCAGTGCGAACAGGCCTGCAAGCAGCACCAGCAGCACCCACCCACCGACTTTGAAGGTGGCGTGGTCATGAATTGCCTCGCTCGGCGCCTTCAGCGCATCGAGCGCGTACTGCTTGGGGATATCACGACGGAAGTACAGGAATAGCACCAGCAGGGTGGCCGCCACGCTGGCGATGTTCACCGGCACCATCACCGATGCGTATTCGGCGAAGCCCAGGCCGAAGTAGTCGGTCGAGACGATGTTGACCAGGTTGGAGACCACCAGCGGCAGGCTTGCCGTGTCGGCAATGAAGCCCGCGGCCATGACAAAGGCCAGTGTCGCGGCGGGCGAAAAGCGCAGCGCGAGCAGCATCGACATGACGATGGGGGTGAGGATCAGCGCCGCACCGTCGTTGGCGAACAGCGCCGATACAGCGGCGCCGAGCAGTACGCAGAAGGCGAACAGGCGGTAGCCGCCGCCGTTAGCCCAGCGCGCCACATGCAAAGCGGCCCATTCGAAGAAACCCGCCTCATCCAACAGCAAGCTGATGATGATGACCGCGATGAACGTGGCGGTGGCGTTCCAGACAATGGCCCATACGGCAGGGATGTCATGCAGGGAAACTACGCCTGTAGCCAGGGCGATGATGGCGCCTAGCGCGGCGCTCCAGCCAACACCGAGCCCCTTGGGCTGCCAGATGACCAGTATGAGGGTGAACACGAAGACAGCAATGGCGGGCAGCATGAAAATCTCGCTTGGTGAT
Source organism: Pseudomonas sp. GW823-FHT05G12 (assembly GCF_058795575.1). NCBI lineage: Bacteria > Pseudomonadati > Pseudomonadota > Gammaproteobacteria > Pseudomonadales > Pseudomonadaceae > Pseudomonas > Pseudomonas sp. GW823-FHT05G12. Next base: position 3,460,272 of record NZ_CM179501.1, on the reverse strand, counting down.
GATCAGCAGCAGACGGAATCACGCACGGGGCGACCGTCCATGTTCTTCAGCCGAAGGGCATTGTCAGCCAGCCATTGCGAATTGGCTTGCAAGGTGACCTGAAGCATTTCGTGAACCCAGGAAGGCAGCTCCGGATTCAGGCGGTAATACACCCACTGGCCCTGACGGCGGTCCAGCAGCATGCCATTGCTGCGCAGTTGTGCCAGATGGCGACTGATCTTGGGCTGGCTGTCGTTGAGCGCGCACATCAGCTCGCAGACGCACAGTTCGCCCAGGCTGGCGATAAGCAGAGTGGCGCGAGCGCGGGTTTCGTCAGAGAGGCTCTTGAAGACATCGGGCGGTGTGATCATGGGGGGTGCCTGTACATGCGGAAAGTCGAATATACGTATTTCCATATGTACTGGCAAGCCTTCCTGGGCTTGTGCGCTTGCAGCTCACCATCGCCATGCCCTTCGGTCGACAAAAGCAGGGTTTTGGTAGGCTTCAGACGCTGATGGCAATGCAGGGTGTATAGTGCTTGCTCGGGTGACTGTCGTTCAGTGGCTCATAACCGAGATGCCAACATGTCCCAGACGTACCCCAGCGCGGCCCAAAAAGCCCATGTTCGCATCTGCGAGCAGGTCGAGGCCTTCCTTCAGCATGGCGGCCGCATTCAGCAGGTAGCGATCGGTGTCACCGGCTACGCTGAAGGTGTCTCCAGGGCGCAGTGGAAAAAAGGGCGCACTGCAAAACCTTGAGGAGGCCAGCCGCCGCCGGGAAACGTTCCTTTCAGGTGGTGATTCATGGCTTGTGCATTCGCGAAGCGGAGGCCGGGGTGGTCTTGAAAGCTGAGCCCTGGATCAGAACCGGAACCCGATCAGAAACCTTCCAGAACAATCTTGCCGCGTGCTTTCCCGCTCTCGATCAGGGCGTGAGCGCGTTTGAGGTGCTCGGCGTTGATGGTGCCGTAGTGCTCGCCGAGGGTGGTCTTGAGCACCCCATCATCGACCAGCTGTGAAATGCGATCGAGTAGTTGATGCTGCTTGATCATGTCCTCGGTCTGGTACAGCGAACGCGTGAACATGAGCTCCCAGTGCAGGGAGAGGGATTTGCGCTTGAGCGGCATGACATCCAGTTGCGCCGGGTCGTCGATCAGCGCGAGCTTGCCTTGTGGACGAAGCACTTCGACCAGTTGGGGGAGGTAGGTGTCGGTATGGGTCGGGCTGATCACATGGTCGACCTGGCTCAGATTGAGCGCTTCCAGTTGATGCGGGATGGGTTTGGTGTGATCGATGACATGATGCGCCCCCAGTTCCTTGACCCAGGCTTTGGTTTCAGGCCTCGACGCTGTGCCGATGACCACCAGCTGTGTGAGCTTGCTGGCGAGCTGGACCAGGATCGAGCCCACTCCGCCGGCGGCTCCGATCACCAGTAGGCTTTGGCCCTGGCCCCCGTTTTCTTCGACACCCAGGCGGTCGAACAGCAGCTCCCATGCGGTGATGGAAGTTAGGGGCAGGGCTGCGGCACTGGCGTTGTCCAGGCTGCGGGGCTTGTGTCCGACGATACGCTCGTCCACCACATGGCGCTCGCTGTAGCTGCCAGCACGGTCGATGGCACCGGCGTAGTAAACCTCATCGCCAGGTTGGAACAACGTGACCTCTGGCCCAACCTCGCGAACAACGCCAACCGCATCCCAGCCAAGAACCTGTGGTTGCTCACCGCCGCGGCTCGCGCGGATTTTCGTGTCGACCGGGTTGACAGCAATGGCCTTTACCTCGACCAGCAGATCCCGGGCACCCGGTTTGGGTTCGGGCAACTGCGCGTCATACAGCGACTGTGGGTCCTGGATCGGCAAACCGGGTTGGGTGTAAACGACAGCCTTCATGGGCGCAACCTCTTGGGTATTGGAAAAGTGAGCTCAGGCTAGTGGTTTGGATTAAGTCGATAAACTGGCCAAATAGCGCAAGACTTTCTTTCCCTCAGTGAAAATGGTGTGAGGCACTCGTTACCAAGCGTAAGCGCCTCACGCGCATCCGTCAGCTGGCGCTGTAACGCGGTGCAAGCTGGTTGCTGGACAGCTGGCTGAACAAGGCCTGCCGGGCAGCTTCGTATTGGTCGAAGGCTTGCAGATCTTGCATCGACGGCAAGGAGATCAGCACTCCGTTGTCGAAGTCCTGCAGCGCACCGTCCACCAGGTCCTGGGCCGACATCACGATGCCGGGGTCGAGGTTTTCGACCGGTAAGCCACCGATTTGCCAGAAGTCAGTGGCGGTAGCCCCGGGCAGTACCGCCTGCACCTGAACCCCCTTGCCCGCCAGCTCCTTGTTCAGGGACTGGGTGAACGCAGTGACGTACGCCTTGCTGCCGCCGTATACGCCGTTGAGCAGTTCTGGCGCCAGGCTGACGATGGACGAGATATTGATGATCGCCCCCTGCTTGCGCGCTACAAAACCGGGTACAGCCGCATAGGTCAGGCGGGTGAGGGCGGTGACGTTCAGGCTGATCATTTCGGCCATGCGTTCGACATCGCTTTCCAGCAGGCTGGTGTGGGTGCCGATGCCCGCGTTGTTCACCAGCATGCTGATGCTGGCGTCTTCGCGCAGCTTGCGTTCTACCTTGGCAAGGTCATCTGTATTGGCCAGGTCGGCCGGGAACACTTCCACGTTCTGCCGCGTTTCGGTGGTGAGCCGGGCCGCCAATGCGTTGAGGCGTTCCCGGTTGCGGGCCACCAGTACCAGGTCATAGCCGCGGCGTGCCAACTGTTCTGCGTAGAGCGAACCGATGCCGGTGGACGCGCCGGTGACAAGCGCGGTGCCTTTGAATGCCTGTGTCATGGTGATACTCCGTTGCTTTGTGTGGGTGGAGCCATCATGCAGAAGACAGTTTTTGTCTTAAAGGACGTATATGGTAGTTTTTCAGGACATTGCTCAGAGGGGCTCAAGCATGCACCGGGTCGGCTATTTGTTAACCGAAGGCTTTCAGATCATGTGCCTGGCAACGCAAACCGTGTTCGAGTTTGCCAATATCGTCGCCGGCAAAGCGGTTTACAGGCTCGAGAACTTTTCTGTCGGGGGCGGCACGCTACGCTCCTCGCTGGGGATGTCTGTCGAGACGCTGCCGTTGGCTGCCCCTGGCCTGGCCGACACCTGGATGGTGACGGGTACGCTGACGCCGTTGACGCCACCCGGTGACGAGGTGCTGGCCAGCGTACGGGGCTTTGTCGACGCTGCGCGGCGCACTGCGGGCCTATGCACCGGGAGTTTCGTTCTGGCGCAGGCCGGGGTGCTGGATGGGCGGCGTGCTACAACCCACTGGGCCTACGCGAACAAGTTGCGTGAGTTGCACCCGAAGATCGACGTCGAGGAAGACCGGATCTTCATCGTCGATGGGCCGATTTGGACGTCCGCCGGCATGACCGCCGCCCTGGACATGGCCCTGGGCATGGTGGAAAAGGATCTGGGTAACGAGATGGCCAGGTCGGTAGCGCACAAGATGGTCATGCACCAACGCCGTTCTGGCGGGCAGTGCCAGCACTCCGAACTGTTGTCGCTGTCGCCCAGGACGGACCGTATCCAGAGCGCCCTGGATTACGCGCGCAGGCACCTCAGCCGCCCATTGTGCGTGGAAGAGCTGGCCCAGGTGGCGCACCTGAGCCCGCGGCAGTTCACCCGTGTATTCACCGCCGAAACCGGGCAGTCACCCGCCAAGGCCATCGAGGGCCTGCGGCTGGAGGCTGCCCGGCTGATGATCGAGCAGAGCCGGCACAGCCTGGAGGTGGTGGCCAAGGAAACCGGGTTCAGGGACCGCCGGCACCTGCGCGAGGTATTCGTCCGTGTGTTGGGCGTACCTCCTCAGGCGGTGCGAAGGGATGCCCGGCAAGTGTGACCTGCGATTTACTTGAAGCGCTTTTGTTCTTGCGCCACCCCCTCAGGTTCATGAGGCACAACACAAGCTGCAGCACAATCAAAGCCCAGGCCTGGGTATGCCACCCCCAGACTGACCACAGTATGTTGCTGGCGATGAAACAGCAGAAGCCGACCATGCGCCGTCCTGGGCGGTGCGACCCGATGCACCAGGCTGCCACCACTGTGACCACCATGGCCGGCCACTCCAGCAATTCGATCCAGCTCTCCATCGAAGCGAGTCCCAAACATTAATCCCTGGCGTCAGGCCGGGCCGGTCGTGCCCGACCCGGCCTGGCGCCTTTGATTCAAGCGGCCCGTTGCTCACCCTTGAGCAGTTTTTTCTGGGCTTGCATGGCGAGCCCCAGCTCGTCCAGTTGGTCTTTGCCGAGGAGCTTTTTCGCGGTGGGGAAGAGTTCTTCCTCCTCTTCCTCGATGTGATGCTCAAGCAGCTCCTTCATCACCTTGACCCGACCGGCGAACTCAAGCGTGCCTGGCTGCGTATGAAGCAGATCAGGCAGCACCAGGGCGTCGACCGTCCGGTGTTCTTCCTTGGCTTCGTAATACATCTTGGCTTCCTCTTTACCACCGGCTTGCTTGATCGCCGGGTAGAGAATGTCCTCCTCCAGAGCGGTGTGGATTTGCAGTTCCTGCTCAATGCGTTGCAGCAGTTCGGCGCGTTTCTTCACGGCACGCTCTGTGGTCGCACAGAGCTCTTCCAGCAGCTTCTTGACTAATTTATGGTCTTGAACCAGCAAGTCGATAGCATTCATGGTGTCACCTCGTCGCGGGCGAATGAAAAATGGCTTGCATGAGGTTGAGTAGCAGTGGGCGGCAGGGTTCAACGCTGATGACGTCTGGTAGGGCACGCGTCAAGCTCAGGCTCGATACCGCTCTGCCAGAGGCGCCGAGGCCCGCGTCAGCAGGCGCCGGCAGCACGATCACAGAATAGGTTTGCCCCCCGTCACGGCGTAACGCGAACCCGAGATGTAGCTGGCTTCATCGGACCCCAGCAAGACATAGATTGGCGCCACCTCCACAGGTTGACCCGGCCGTCCCATCGGGTAACCGGAACCGAAGTTTCTCACCGCCTCATCAGGCATGGTGGCCGGGATCAGCGGGGTCCAGATCGGGCCGGGTGCGACGCTGTTGACGCGAATGCCCTGCTTGCCCAGCAGTTGCGCAAGGCCTGCAGTAAAATTGGCGATGGCCCCTTTGGTCGCGGCATAGGCCAACAGGCTGGGTGACGGGTCGTCAGAGTTGACCGAACTGGTGTTGATGATCGAACCGCCCTTTGGCATCGAGGGCAAAGCGCGCTGGCAAATGCGGAAAATGGCGGTGATGTTGGTATCGAAGGTCTTTACCCATTCATCGTCGTCAATGTCGTCCAGGCTTTCATGGGCCATCTGGAACGCGGCGTTGTTGACCAGGATATCGATGCGACCAAACTGCGCCACGGTCTTGTCGACGATGTCATGGCAGTGCTGTTTCTGTGCCAGGTCGCCGGGCAGCAGCAGGCACTGACGGCCAGCCGCTTTTACCCAGCGCGCGGTTTCCTGCGCATCGTCGTGTTCATTCAGATACGCAATGGCAACGTCAGCGCCTTCTCGGGCATAGGCAATCGCCACCGCACGCCCGATGCCGCTGTCAGCACCGGTTATCAAGGCGATCTTGCCTGCGAGGCGATTGTTGCCGGTGTAGCTCTGCTCACCGCAGTCCGGATACGGATCCATCTTGCGCTGGGAACCGGGAACGCTTTGCGGTTGGGATGGGAATGGAGGGGTAGGGTAGTCGCTCATGCTGGAAGCTCCTGCAGGGTTGGAACGCTCATTCCCGTTCGAAAGGCGCGCCAGGCCAGTGTTGAAGTGGATCTTCGTGCTGAGCGACGAGCGGTTGAGGCACCCATTCCCAGTGAATTTTTACCCTCCGCCTAGCTCTACCGCTGACGGGGCTTGCTGGCATGGGTGAGGCCCACGTCATCAAGGAGTCTGCAGTGCCTCGAATCATCACGCCTTCCACGCCGGAACATGAGATCGATCAGACGAACGAGAGGATGTTCGGTACGCCCAAGGAGCGGCTGGATTTCTATCGACGCGAAATTCAGTATGAGACCACCATCCTGGCCAACCGTACCGACGCTTATCTTGCGGCCCAGTCGTTCCTGGTGATCGCCTACGTGTCATCGATGGGTAACCTGAACCAAAGCTGGGGCGAAATGTTCACCCTGATGGTCCCGGCTTTTCTCGCACTGCTCGGCGTGCTCAGTACACTGAATGCCTGGCCTGGCATCCGCGCGGCCTTCCGGATTATCGAGCACTGGCAGATGAAGCAGAGCCACTTGCTGCGCAGCGAGCCGCTGATGGGGCTGGCCTATGACGAGTCGCCGCTGTTCTGCGAGGCCGAAACCTCTCAGGCGGGGCACCGCAAATCGCTGCTGTTTTCCTTGCGCACGCCCTGGATTTTCCTGTGCTTCTGGGTGTTGCTGGGCAGCTATTCGGTTTTCATCCAGCTGGCGTGATCAGCGCGCGCTGGTCGCCACCATGGGCAACCAGCACGCACTGAACAGAACCAGGGTCAGTCTGCCAGTGCCTTGATCAACTGCTCATTGAAGGCGGGGATATCGTCCGGCTGGCGGCTGGTGATGAGGTTGCCATCGACCACCACTTGTTCATCCACCCACGTACCGCCCGCATTGCGAATGTCATCTTGCAAGGTCTTGTAGCTGGTCATTCGTTTGCCTTTGGCCAACCCGCTCGATATCAGCAGCCACGCGCCGTGGCAGATAACCGCCACCGGCCTGCCGGCCGCATCATGGCTTTTTAGCAGTTTCTGCGCGCCGGGGATCAAGCGAATGGTGTCGGAGTTCTGCACACCGCCAGGCAGCACCAAAGCGTCGTAGAGGTCAAGCTGCGCACTGTCGAAAGTCGCATCCACGCTGAACGCGTCGGCGGGTTCGTCATGGTTCCAGCCACGTACCGTGCCTTCTTTCTCGCTCAGGATATCGACCACCGCGCCGCTGTTTTCCAAGGCTTCACGCGGGCCGGTCAGTTCCACCTGTTCAAAGCCATCGGTGACCAGAAAGGCCACGCGCTTACCGTTCAATTGGGCACTCATCATTTTCTCCTCGTGCTGATAGGCCTTTCATAAGGGCCTGCAAACAGCAAGCAAAGTTCCTGCTCGATGCCTGGCGATATGGGGAGAACCTGCTAACGGTTGCGCACGGTATCCAATGCAGGCGACCAGACCGTATGACCGCAACGTGAACACGCCAGGGTGTCATGAGGCTCATGGTAGGCCGGGAAACCACAGCTCACGCAGCAATGCAACCCGGCGCCGGGCGGCGATGTGTACTCCGGGCGATGCTCGACCGGCAGCACTGACAGGCCTGGGCGTGTGTCTTGCTGATCGTAGAAGTACAAACTGAGATCGCCATCGGTTTCCAGAAGGCCCAGTCGAACCTGACCCAGGTGCTCGACACCTTGCTGGCGTAGCTCCATGAACAGCTCATTCGGTGAAATGTTCATGTGCCGCAGCGAATGGATTTCGTACATGCCATCTTTCACTACCGTGACCGGCAGCCCGTCGATCCAGGCCTCGCAGGTTCTGTTTCGCCTCATGAGGTAGACCGTTCCTCGGTAAAGCATGAACAGCGTGAGGAAAACCAAGGCCACCGGAAGCAGCGGTACGTCCTCGTAAAAGGTCACATCGCCGGCAGCTGAGCCCAGGGTGAGAATGACCACGAGTTCGAACCGGGACAGCTGTCTGATCCCGCGCCGGCCACTGAATTTCAGAAAGAAGAACACGGCCAGGAAGGCCGCTGAAACACGCACAGCAACTTCCAGCAGAAAGGTAAAAGGGAAGTCGCCTATCAGCATCCGTTGCAGATCAAACGAAACCATTCGTTCCACCCTTCCTTCTGCCGTTGTCAGATAAAGGGTTGACCGTTCTCGCTCAGGGCTGGTTCATCGACTTGGCCTGCAACTCTCCGCGCGCGTCACCAGGGAATCGGCGTGCCATCCCACGCCCAGAACGTTCCGCTCTGCGCCGGGCCGTGACGGCTCACAAGTGCCAGGATGCAGGTGGCGGCAAACGCGGGCGAGAACAGTTTGCCCGGCGGCACATTGCCCTGAAAGGGTCGGGAAAGCTGGGTGTCGGTGGTGCCGGGATGCAATGCAAGTACCGTTGACGCGGGGTTCAGTCGCTTCAGCTCGATGCTTGCAGTGCGCAGAAGCTGGTTGAGCGCGGCTTTGCTGGCACGGTAGCTGTACCAGCCCCCCAGGTGATTGTCGCCGATCGACCCGACCCGCGCCGACAAGGCGACGAAGGCCATTGGGTGCCGACGCAGCAGCGGCAGCAAATGCTTGAGCAGCAGGACAGGGGCGAAACAGTTGGTTGTGAAACTGCTCAGCAACCCCGCCATATCAAGCTGGTTGAGCGCTTTTTCAGCCCGTGCCGGGCCTTCTTGCAGCACGCCAAGCGTGCTGAAGACCAGGTTCAGCTGGTCGCAGCAGGCGCCCACCTGTGCTGCCAGAGTGTGCAGTGCCTGCTCGGACCGGGCGTCGCAGTCGAGGCGAACCAACCGTCGCCCGTGCTCTGTGAACAAGGTATCCAGCGCAGGGCTGGTGGTGGCTCGTCGCGAAACGGCGAACACCAGCCCGATGTCATCGCGCGCCAGCAACTGCGTGCACAATGCCAGGCCAATCCCTTGGCTGGCCCCGCAGACCAGCACGTTGGCGGGTGTCTGAAGGTCGTTGATCAGGCTCATCGGAGTGTCCTCTTGGCTGGGCGCTGGCGCCTCGTCCTGTGATGCCTGCCAACGTTCTTGCACCTGGCAGGGGTGAGCTCACAGCAGGATATAGTCGCTGTACTGCCGTAAGCCGTCATGTGGCCCTTCGATCAAGTGCACGTAACGGTCGTTCACCCAGTCGATCGGCAGGCAATCGTCGACGTCCAGTACCGCGTCGGTATGCGGCTTGAGCCAGTCTGCCTGCAGGCGCTGTTTGCCCAGTTGCCTGGCCTCGGCCTTGTCCTTCGCCACCACCAGCAGGTAGCGGTGTGCCTCGCCAAACACTCCGGGCTCGTAACCGCCAAGGTTGATGAAGAACAACCTGGGTTCGTGTGGGCCAGGCGCTACCTGACTGAACGCGACGCGGTAGCGGCCAATACCGTCGACTTCCATCCATGAGTCGATGTGCAGGCCCGTTCGGCTCCCGAACCAGGCTTGGCGCAGATGGGGGTAGGCCTGTTCAAGTGAGTCCGCCTGCGCGAACAACACGTCGTGGACCTCGATATTGGCCCGTGGGTGGCGTCCACCGAGCATGACGACGTACAGCATGAGCAATTCCTTCTATCTCGACTTTCATGGGTGTTCGATAACGGGGGCGCGAGGCTTGCAGAAATGTGCATGCTTGGCATTGAAATCTGTACATGCTCCAGCGAATATGTGTACAAGAGTCTACTATTGTATAATATTTCCCAAAGTGCTCGAGGTCAGAATGGCGCACCCTGCACGTTGGACCTGTCTGTGCCTGCTGCTAGCCGCCATGTCGTCGGCGGCAGACTGGCGAGCGGAGCTGCCTGCGGCGCAACGGCTGGGCGCCGGTGATTTCACCTGGTTTGGCCTGCGGCTGTATACCGCCCGGTTATGGGCAGTTGGCCCGGTTCAGGACTGGAACCAGCCGTTCGCCCTTGAGCTGCTGTATCACCGTTCATTGTCCCGGGACACGCTGGTCAAGGCCAGCCTCGAGGAAATGCAACGCCTGGGTGGCGGCAGCATGACGGCACAGCAACGCGCGGCATGGACCAGGGCGATTGAGCAGGCATTCGTGGACGTGAGCCCTGGCATGCGCATCACGGGCTTGTACCTGCCGGGGCAGGGTTGCCGCTTTTACGTCGACGGCAAATTGAGCCACGCGATCGACGATCCGGTGTTCGCCCGGGCCTTCTTCGCCATCTGGCTTGACCCGCGGGCCAGAGACCCCCAATTGCGTCAGCGGCTGCTTGGGCTGGCTGGCGATGACCGAGGAGCCTGAACATGTACAAAGCGCTGTTTCTGGCTGCCTGCCTGCTTCTGGGCAGTTGTGGCAATGTCGGTATCGAGCACTATGCCCAGGAGCAGCCGAAGCTGGACCTGGCGGCGTTCTTCTCGCGCCCGGTTCAGGCGTGGGGGATGTTCCAGAAGCGTTCCGGGGAGGTGGTCAAGCGCTTCCATGTGCGCATCGACAGCCGCCGCGAAGGTGAACGGCTGATCCTCGACGAGCATTTTCTCTATAGCGATGGCACACGCCAGCAGCGTACCTGGACGCTGGTGCCGGACGGCCCCGGGCGCTGGCGGGGAACAGCGGGGGACGTGATCGGCGAGGCGCGTGGCGAAGTGGCGGGCAACGCGCTGCGATGGCGTTACCAACTGGATCTGCCGGTCGACGGGCGGCACTGGCAGGTAGACCTGGACGACTGGATGTACCTCATGGATGACGACACCCTGATCAACCGCTCGAGCATGAGCAAGCTGGGCGTGGAGATTGGCCAGATCACCTTGTTCTTCCGCCGCCTGCCAGAGGGCACACCATGAACCTGATCGCGCTGACCCAGCTGGTTTCGACCGGCGAAGCCAAGGAACTTGAACTGCTGTCGCTGGAGGGTGGCTTCTACCTCCTGCGCGCCCTGACCGACGCCGGCCCTGTGACATTGAGCGATGCCCAGGGGCAGCCCGTGCGCGTGCGCTCCACGACCGAACTGCGGCAGTTGCTGGCCGACCTGCCGCCGGTGCCGTGCATGCTGGTGCAGCAGGTGGTGCATGATGAGATGTGCGGGCAACGTGACGGCCCCATCGCGCCGCTGCGTGTACCGGTAACGCTCACCAGCCAGTGGTAGCCCGGACGATGCGCCTGGGCCTGGTGCTGGGTGACCAACTGTCGTTCGACCTGGCAAGTCTGACGTCCCTTGACCCTGCTCGCGATGCGGTCCTGATGGCGGAAGTGGAGGGGGAGGCCCGATACGTACCTCATCATCCGCTGAAGATCGTTCTCATCTTCAGCGCCATGCGGCATTTTGCCCAGGCCCTGCGTGAACGGGGTTGGCAGGTGCACTATGTCGAGCTGGACGCCGAGGGTAACAGCGGCAGCATCGTGGGTGAGTTGCGTCGATGGCAACAAGCCTTGGGCGCCACCCACATTCACTTGACCGAGTGCGGTGAGTGGCGCCTGGAGCAGGCCTTGCGTGATGCCGCACTGCCGCTTGTGTGGTTTCGCGACACGCGTTTTCTGTGCTCCCGTGAAGCCTTCGGGCGCTGGGCCACAGAACGTCGCCAGCTGCGTATGGAGCACTTCTACCGTGGCATGCGCAAGCGAACCGGCCTGCTCATGGAGCCTGACGGCAGCCCGGCAGGGGGAGCCTGGAATTTCGATGGCGACAATCGCAAGCCATTGCCACGGCAGCTGCGTGGCCCATTCGCTGCGCATTTTGCGCAAGACGACATCACGGCAGCGGTGGTGGCCTTGGTGCGTCAGCGCTTCAGCGACCACTACGGGGGCGTCGACGGTTTCGATTACCCCGTGACCCATGCCGAGGCACAACAGCTGTGGCAGCATTTTCTGGATTTCGGCCTGGCGGCTTTCGGTGACTACCAGGATGCGATGGCCGAAGGCGAGCCGTACCTGTTTCATGCGCGCATCAGTGCGGCGCTCAACATCGGCCTTCTGGATGTACGTCGTCTGTGCGACGACGTCGACAAAGCCTGGCGTGAGGGGCGGGTGCCGCTCAATGCAGCCGAAGGCTTCATTCGCCAGCTGATCGGCTGGCGTGAGTATGTGCGTGGCATCTATTGGCAGCGCATGCCGGCGTATGCCGGGCTCAATCACCTGAACAACCACCGGGCGCTGCCAGAATTCTACTGGACCGGGCGCACCCGCATGCGCTGCATGGCGCAGGCCATCGGGCAGACCCTGCGGTTGGGCTACGCTCACCATATTCAGCGGTTGATGGTTACCGGCAACTTCGCCTTGCTGGCCGGTATCGTGCCAACCGAGATTTGTGAGTGGTACCTGGCGGTCTACATGGATGCCTTCGAGTGGGTCGAACTGCCCAACACGCTTGGCATGGTGATGCACGCCGACGGCGGCTACCTGGGGTCCAAGCCGTACTGCGCCAGTGGTCGTTATATCCAGCGCATGTCCGACCATTGCAAGGCTTGCAGTTACAGGGTCGACCAGGTGACCGAAGACGATGCCTGCCCGTTCAATGCCTTGTATTGGCATTTTCTTATTCGCCATCGCCCCCAGCTCTCGGCTAACCCGCGCCTGGCCCTGGTCTATCGCAGCCTTGATGGCATGCCCGCTGGCCGTCGCGATGCGGTGTGGCAACGTGGCCAGTCATTGCTGGCGCGGCTCGATGCGGGGCAGGCGTTGTGAAAAAGAGCCTTCTGCCCAGCAAGGTTTGCGTGGTGTGTGGCCGGCCGTTCACCTGGCGCAAGCGCTGGGCACGCTGTTGGGAGCAGGTGCGCTACTGTTCCGAGCGATGTCGGCGGTCAGCGCCGCGCCGCGATGCGCGCCAGCAGGGGCAGGGCCAAAGCCCATATCGGCATCAGTAGCAGGCCGGTTTCCAGCGCGCCCAATGGCAAGGCGACACCTGCCAGCCTGGCGCCGCCTACGTAGGCCAGAGGGCCGCCAATCGCCCCCAGCAGTGCGCCGATTCGCCAGTGCCTGCCGGCCCATGCCAGGCTGTGACGCATCCCGCTGGCCAGCACCAACCACAGCAGCGCTAGCCACAGCGGCAGGGGCCCGGCGTCGAAACCGAACACCCCCAGTGCTCCCAGCACGCTGTCGAGCACGCAGCCGACAAAGGTGACACGCAACAGCGCCTTGAGCTCGGCATTGATGTCCGGGCACAGGCGCAGGTGCACTGCCACGCCCGGAATCACCAGCAGCAACAGCAAAGGCCGCTCGGCGCCCAGCACGCAGACCCACCAGCCGGCTTGCAGCCAGAGGGCATTGCCGATCAGCCAGCGGCTGTGCATCAGGCACCGCCAGGCAAGGGCGCGCGGCGTGCCTGGGGTGCTGCCCAGAGCAGGTGCGCAACACCGATCGCGCGTTCCTCGAAACCGCCCTGGCAATAGCAGAGGTAAAACTCCCACAGGCGCTGGAACATGTCGTCGTAGCCAAGGTCCGTCAGCGCAGTGCGTGCCTGACGCAGGTTTTCGCGCCAGTGTCGCAGGGTGTGGGCGTAGTCCAGGCCAAAATCTTCCATGTGCACAAGGTTCAGGCCAGTGTGCCGGCTGGCGGTGTCGAGCAACACGCTCAGCGAAGGCAGGGCGCCACCGGGGAAGATGTAGCGCTGGATAAAGTCGACCGAGCGCTGCGCCTGGGCATAGCGCTGGTCGCGGATGGTGATCGCCTGCAATAGCATCAGGCCTTCAGGCTTGAGCAGCGAAGCACATTGGCGGAAATACACCGGCAGGTAGCGATGGCCGACCGCTTCGATCATCTCGATCGAAACCAGTTTATCGAACGTGCCTTGAAGGTCGCGGTAGTCTTCGCGGAGCACTTGCACGCGCTGCCCCAGCCCCAAGGCCTTGACGCGCTGCAGGGTATGGCTGTACTGGGCCTCGGAGAGCGTTGTGGTGGTGACCCTGCAGCCATAGCGGGTGGCTGCGTGGATAGCGAGGCTGCCCCAGCCGCTGCCAATTTCCAGCAGGTGATCGTCAGGGCTCAGCTCGAGCTTCTGGCAGATGCGCTCCAGCTTGTGCAGCTGGGCCTGCTCCAATGTTTGCCCAGGGTATTCGAATTGCGCAGCCGAATACATCATGGTGGGGTCCAGCAGCCGCTCGAACAGGGCATTGCCCAGGTCGTAGTGGGCCAGAATGTTGCGCCGGGCACCGCGCTTGTCGTTGCGGTTGAGCCGGTGCAGCAGGCGCAGGGCAGGGCGGCCCAAGCGGGCCAGGCCACCCTCGAGCGCGTCGAGCACTTCAAGGTTGGCGACGAACAGGCGGGTCACCAGCGCCAGGTCGGGGCTGCGCCAATAGCCGTGAATGTAGGCTTCGCCAGCACCGATCGAGCCATTGCCGGCGATCAGGCTCCAGGTGGCGTCATCGAGGATCTCCACCTCGGCCTGCAACGGGCTGTCGGCATCACCGAAACTCCACTGCTGCCCGTGGCTGAGCAGGCGCAGGTGGCCGTGACGCAGCTTGCCCAACTGGGCGAGCACGGTGCTTCGTGCCAGCCCGCCGAGCAGGGGCGCAAGGCCTGCGAACTTGCTAACGCTCAGGGTGGGATTTGACATCATCAAGGTCCTCGCAAGGTTGGCCGAGTGCCAGGTCACCCTGGCAGGTGGTGTGGTCATGCACGGGGGTGCGTTTGAGTAACAGGCGCAGCGCTTGCCAGTAGATGGCCGAGACAGTGCGCAGGCTCATCCATGGGAAGTTCAGGACATACCGACGTAACGCTGCTCCATCCAGTGGCTTGCGGCGCAGGGCGAGGTCGGCCTCGAACACCTTTGTGCCGCCTTGCCAGTTCTGCATCTGAATGCGTACATGGTCCGTGTCCAGGAAAAAGCGCAGGCGATAGTCCATGTCCAACGGCATGAACGGCGACACATGGAAGGCCTTGCCGACGCTGAAGGGCCTGGCAAGGTTGCCTTGCACCGGGAGCACGTAATGAAAGCGTTCACGCCAGGGCGTGTTGCGCACTTCCATCAGGATCGCGGTCAGGCACCCGTCGCGGTCATGGCAGAAATAGAAACTCACCGGGTTGAACGACAGCCCCCAGCACCGCAGTTGCGTGAGCAGCTGTACCCGGCCTTCGGGCAGGTGCCCCGTCGCCTGCCCGACCAGCAAGCGTGCAGCCTGGGCCAGCGATTCGCCTTGGCGGGTCAGGGCGGGCAGGTAGTCGGTCTCGCGCCAGCACAACGGCGCCAGGCGCCAGCGTCCCAGCCAGCGTGACAGGCCCATCAGCCAGGATTGTTCGTCCAGGTCCAGGTAGAACATGCCGATCCGGTAGCGGAACGCGTGGACCCGCGGCGTCAGCCGACGGTGGCTGATCCAGCCCACGCAGAGGCTGCTGTTCACAGTTGCTCTCCGAAGTGCGCGGCCACCTTAAGTGCGCTGACCACCCCGTCTTCATGAAAGCCATTGCCCCAGTAGGCGCCGCAGAAGTAACTGTGCTGTTGCCCTTGCAGTTGCTCCTGGCACGCTTGCGCGGCGGACGCTGCAACGCTGTACTGGGGATGGGCGTACTGGAAGCGGGCGATCACCTGCGCCGGGTCTATCAGTGCGGTCTGGTTGAGGCTCACGCAGAAGGTTGTCGGTGCCTGGATACCTTGCAGAATGTTCATGTTGTAGGTCAGCGCGGCGGGAGCCTGCTCGGTGCCGCCCAGGCGGTAGTTCCAGCTGGCCCAGGCGCGCTGGCGGCGTGGCAGCAGACGGGTATCGGTGTGCAGCACCACGTCGTTGCTGGCGTAATCGATGGCGCCGAGTACGGCGCGCTCCTGGTTGCTGGGGCTTTCCAGCAGCGCCAGGGCCTGATCGCTGTGGCAAGCGAACACCACATTGTCGAAGCGTTCGGTGCCGGCCGCGTTCACGAGGGTCACGCCACCTTCGTCGCGGCTGACCCGGTAAACCTTGCAGTTGAGGCGGATGCGCTCAGCGAACGGTCGGCACAGCGGTGCGACATAGCTGCGCGAGCCGCCTTTGATCACCCGCCACTGTGGACGTTGGTTGACCGACAGCAAGCCGTGGTTGCGGCAGAAGCGCACAAAGAACTCAAGCGGGAAGTGGAGCATGTCTGCGCGAGACATCGACCAGATCGCCGACCCCATCGGCACGATGTAATGATCGATGAAGCGTTGCCCATAGCGGTTCGCTTGAAGGTAGTCGCCCAGCGTGGTGCTGGCATCGATACGCCGGTTGTCCAGGTCGGCCAGTGCCTGACGGTTGAAACGCAGAATGTCCCGGATCATCCCCCAGAACCCTGGGGACACCAGGTTGCTGCGTTGGGCGAACAGGGTGTTCAGGTCGTGGCCGTTATATTCCAGGCCCGTGATCGGGTCATGCACGGAAAAGCTCATCTCGGTCGGCTGTGATGGCACCTGAAGCTGGTCGAGCAAGCGGATGAAGTTCGGGTATGTCCAGTCGTTGAAGACGATGAAACCGGTATCTATTGCATGGCGCTGGCCTTTCCAGACCACATCAAGGGTGTGCGTGTGGCCCCCGACCCATTGCTCGGCCTCGAAAACCGTGACTTCGTGTTTGCGTGACAGCAAATGGGCGCAGGTCAGCCCCGCGATGCCACTGCCGATGATTGCTATACGCATGGATCATCATTCCTGTTCATGACGGGCGAGGCGTTGGCCCAGCGCCAGGCGCAGACGCGCGGGCAGCGCCCCGAGCAGGCGCAACACCAAGGTGAAAAGACCGGGGAAGTTGATTTCCAAGGGGCGGCCGGGCAGACGCCTGGCGATATGCCGGGCGGCACGCTGCGCGGACCACAACTGTGGCATGGGGAAATCGTTGCGCCGGGTCAGTGGCGTGTCCACGAAGCCTGGGCTTACCAAGGTGACCGCGATGCCTTCGCGGGCCAGGTCGATTCGCTGTGACTCCACCAGATAGCGCACTGCGGCCTTGGACGCGCCATAGGCGCCGGCGCGGGGCAAGGCCAGCCAGGTTACCGAACTGCCCATCACCACCAGGTGGGGGCGCTGGCCGGCGCGCAGCAAGGGTAATGCTGCCGCCAGGCAGTAGCTGACGCCCAGCAGGTTGGTGCGCATTACGCGCTCGACCAACGCCGGATCGAAATGCCCAGGCTCCAGGTATTCGCAGGTGCCGGCGTTGAGAATGGCCATGTCCAGGCCTCCCCAGGCCTGCTCGATTTGCGCAGCGATGCCGGCGACCTGCTCCGGGTTGTCAAGATCGCCAATGGCCAGCAATGCCTGCCCAGGAAACCGTTCGGCCAGCGGGGCAAGGCGGTCGGCGTTGCGTCCGCCCAAGGCAACCTGGTGGCCTTGCTCCAGGAGGGCTTGCGCGAGCGCGGCACCGATACCGCTGCTGGCGCCGGTCAGCCAACAGCGGCTCATGCCAGCCTGCCTTTGAGCCAGCGGATCGCTGTGCCCATGACGGGAAGGTGCTCATAAAGCAGGGCGCCGGCGTCGAAATAGTCCTGGTGAAAATGCACACGGTCGCGCCAATGCAGGCAGCTGCAGCCTTGCAACGTGATCGGCTGGCCGCCGGCCAGGCGCGGGTGGCAAAACTGCAGTGTCCAACGCAGGTAGCCCTGGCCGGGCTTCACCTCGTCGGCGCTGGTGAAGGCGTAGCGGATATCGGTGGCGTTGGCGTACAACTGCTCGAAGTAGGCGCGCAGGGCCTGCAGCCCCTGTATCTGGTGCAGGGGATCACGGAAGGTGACATCGTCGCTGTACAGTTTATCCAGCGTGTCGAGGCTCGCCCCATCAAGGCGGGCGAAGCGCTCGGCGAATTGCTGTAGGTACGCTGACATACTGGGCTCCAGGCAATCCTGTACAAAATTTAATTGTTGTACAGGTATAACTGAAGCCTAAGCCTTTATCTATACAAGTCAACGGTCTTGTATAGGTTTTTTGTCAGTGCTTGGCCTGGCCCTGCTGCCGGCGCAGTTCCGCCACTTCAGCCTCCAGCTCGCGAACCCTTTCCTCGGCGAATACTTGCGCTGTGACATCGCGCTGGATGCCGATGTAGTAGGTCAGCTGGTCCGCCTCGTTGTGCACCGGTGTGATGGACAACTCATTCCAGAACAGGCTGCCGTCTTTGCGGTAGTTGCGCAGCACCTGGCAGCAGGGGCGGCCTTCGCGGATCGCCTCGCGGATAATTGCGATGCCCGGCTGGTCGTGATCCTCGCCCTGAAGAAAACGGCAGTCCTGATAGAGAATATCGTCGGCGCAATAGCCGGTCAGGCGCTCGAAGGCCGGGTTGACGTAGATAAGGATGCTCTCATTGCCTTCCTGCTCGGCGACGACGATGCCATCGTTGGAATGTTCGACCATCAGTTGCAGGAGTTTTGCGTTGATCATGGGGCTCACCTACAGGCATTTCGTATGCGATGTGCGCCAAAGGCTTCCGTGCAGAAGCTTTTGGCGCCGTTTGTTGCATGATGAACCAAGGAGGCTCGCCGCAGAAGGTGCATCTGGGTTTAGAATGTATCACCCTCTGGATGACACCTCGTTATGACCGACGCCACCCCACCCGAATTGCTACCCATGCGCGATGTGGTCAGCCTGACCGGCATCAATCCGGTGACCTTGCGTGCCTGGGAGCGGCGTCATGGGTTGATTCGCCCGCAGCGCACCGAGGGCGGCCATCGCTTGTACACGGCTCAGGATGTGCAGCGAATACGCGACATCTTGCGCTGGACCGCCAACGGCCTGCCCATCAGCAAGGTGGGTGACAGGCTCGCCGGCCAGCCTGAGGCGCCTGTGCAGCAGCCCTCGGCCTTTGACGACTGGCGCGCCGCCGTTGCGCGCGCTTCCAGGGCATTCGATGCGCAGGCGCTGGAAGCGATCCATGGACAGCTGTTCACACTTTTGCCAAAGGCCACGGTGCTGCGGGACGTGCTGATGCCGGTTTGGCATGAGCTGGCTTCAGGCACTGCGCCAGGCCAGCGTAGCCAATGGCTGTTTCTCGATACGTTCTTGCGCGCCCGGCTGCTGCTGCGCCTGCAGATGAACCAGGTCGATGCGCCGCGGGTGCTGCTGGCGGGTACCGAGGGCCAAGCCGAATGCCAGGTGTTGTGCGCCGGGCTGCTGTTGAGCAGCGAGCGACAACGCATCGAAGTGCTCGGCTGCGGGCAGCCGCTGGAAGAGCTCCCGCTGCTGTGTGCAGCGGTGCAGCCTGCGGCACTGGTGATCGCGCTGCAGCCACCGGTGAGCCCTGCCTTGGCCAAGCGCCTGCGCTCGCTGCAGATGGAAATTGATTGTCCGTTGGCCTTGACGGGCGAGGGGCTGGCCGGTGTGCAAGCGGCCTTGCACGGGCTGCCGGTATGCCTGCTGGACGAGCAGGGTGCTGACGTCGCGCGTGTGCTTGATGCCTTGCTCAGGGGGGCGCTGGACGTTTGAGCTTGGTTCTGCGCCGTACTCAAAGTGGTTGGGTGCATAGCGGGTTGGGGATGGGGGCGCTGCTCGGCATGCTTTGGACCCAATCGGCCTCACCGTCTCCAATGTCCTGCTGGCGGTCTGTGGGCCGCTGATCATTGCGCTGACCGGCACGTGAGGCCTCATCGCTCACGCGGTATTTTCAGGTTTGGACGGGGCCGCGTGCCACTGCTCCTTGGGCACCCATTTGGGTTGCTCGGGGTCGCCCAGGTAGTGAGGCGACATGATTTGCACCCCATACTCGTTGAACACGTCCTGGATATTGGCGTGCAACAGGCTCAGTAGTTGCGCGCGGGGCCTGGGCTCTGACGGAATGGCCTGGGCCACTAATCGGTACTCGGGGTAGAAGTCCGACAGCGCCGTCTGGAATACCTGGGGCGTGGGCGTTTGCAGCACGCCGTCGGTGCGCCGAGCCGCTTCCAGCAACATCGCCTCGACCTGACGCCACGGGGTGTCATAGCCGATGGTCACCACGGTATCGACCACATAGCCTGGCCCTTGCACGATACGTGAGTAGTTCTTGGTCACCGAGCCGGTAATCATTGAGTTGGGGAGTGTCAGCACTTCGCCAAGCCCGGTGCGAATGGTCGTGGTGAACATGCCCACCTCGGTCACCGTGCCCTCGTAATCCCCCACACGTACAAATTCACCGGCGCGCAGCGTGCGCGTGTAGGTGAGGATCAGTCCGGCGGCGCCTTGGCCGATGACACTGGTCGCCCCCAGTGAAATCATCAGACCGAGCAACACTGACAACCCCTTGAAGGCATCGGTACCCGAGCCGGGTAGATAGGGGTAGGCCATCACCAGGGCGAAGAGCCAGATCGCCAGCGACGTCAGGCGCATGGTCGGTTGCAAGGTTTCGGCGGTCAGCCATTTCAACGTGCCTGGGCGTGCCATGCGCCTTAGCACACGCTTGGAGAAGGCGCTTATGCCACGGGCGATGAAGAAGATCGACAGTGCAACGGCCAGGCCGGGCATGGCACGCAAAATACCGCTGATCAGGTAGTTGAGCAGCTCCATCAGGTGAATATTGAGGCTTTCCCCCCAAGACCTTGTGTAGGGGAACTGAGACAGCACGAAGCCCAGCCACTGGTAGCAGAACAACAGCACGACCAACCAGTACAGCAGCCAGAGTGAGCGGTCGATCAGGTAGTACAGGTTCTGCAGGTCGAACAGTTGCGTGTGGCCGACCTTGAGGCGCTCGGAGTGTTTGCCCATCAGTTTGGGCAGCAGCCCCAGGAGCTTGCGTCGACAGTAGCCTGCGGCCTTTACCAGCATGAAAAAGACCACGGTTGCCGCAGCGCTGTAGCCTATCGCGGTGAGCAAGAACCGCAGGCTACGCGCCTGACGGGTTTCCTCGACGACAAGGCGCAGGTTCTCGGCGGCCTGCTCGGCGGCTTCGCCTGTTGTAATGTTGTCGGCCGCAGCATCCAGTGGCGTCACGATGAATGCACGGCGCCCGCCCAGCAGCACCAGGTAGCTGCGCAGGATAGGGTCGACGCGAACCTCCAGGTCGTTCGTTTCCTGGAGCGTTTCCTCGATGACCTTCTTGGCGCGCTGGGCGCGCACCTTGGGTGTTTCGCCCAGCAGCGTCGCACGAAAGACCAGCACCGTGCGGTTGATGACGGTCAGCGGGGCGGGTTCGGCAATCACACCCTCTATCTCTGGCCCGACCTGAGGGGTGTCTGCGTGGAGCAGGGGCGAGAACAGCACGTGGATCAGTAGCATCAGCCAAGCAGCCCGTCCCAACCTGCGCTTCATGCCCATTTAACAGCCCCTGTGCCGACGAGTGGATTGCTACCAGCATAGTCGGCTTCAGCAAGCATTCAGTGGCTTAGTTCGCGGGCACGAGGATCACGAAATTCTTCTTCATGTCTTCCACTACGGTCCATTTGCCCTTGGCGCCCGGTTCGATAATGAACGTGTCGCCAGCGGCCAGTGTGACCGGGGCGCAACCCTCAAGCTCGATGACGCAGCACCCACTCAGGACATGGCAGAACTCCCAGACTTTGTAGTCAATGCGCCACGCCCCGGTGCTGGCTTCCCATTCTCCGGAAATGCGACCTTGCTGTTCATCGTGATAGTACTTGGACGTCAGCGTGTGAGGGGTGCCTTCCAATACTTCTTCAAAGAAGGGCAGGTCGCGCAGCGGTTGGATATCCAGTTCGCGGAACACGGTCAGTTTCTGGTTCATGGCTGTTTCTCGAGCACGTTGTGAGTAGGGCGATACATTAAATAGGCTTCACCGGTGACGCCCAGCATCGGGTGCGGAACGATCTGGCAGGTTTTAACAATTTGAAAACCATGACGTTCGTAGAAGCGGCGTGCACCGTGGTTTTCTGCGTAATCGATCAGGCACAGTCCATCGAGGCCTGCGTCGTCAGCGCGCTGCTGGGCGTGGCGAAGAAACTCGGCACCCAGCCCCTGGCTCCGCCAGGCCTCATCCAGTGCCAGGCTGGATATGTACAAGGTATCGGGTATTTCCATGTCGGAATAAGGCGCGAGGACGGGGTCGGTCTCGACTGGCCTGTCAGGGGTCGCGCGCAAGGCATAGCTATGCATCATGCCG
This sequence comes from Pseudomonas sp. GW823-FHT05G12, assembly GCF_058795575.1. Classification (NCBI taxonomy): domain Bacteria; kingdom Pseudomonadati; phylum Pseudomonadota; class Gammaproteobacteria; order Pseudomonadales; family Pseudomonadaceae; genus Pseudomonas; species Pseudomonas sp. GW823-FHT05G12. The sequence goes on along the minus strand of NZ_CM179501.1, from coordinate 3,438,714 downwards.
ATGACGCGCTCTTCGAAAGTGGCCATCAGGCAGTTCTTGTATGAAAAGTCGCCCTGTTCTCTGGCATAGCGAGACGCACCGACACTCAGCAATGCTTCTCCAGGTGCGGCGAGCTTGCTCCATATGTAATCGGCCATGCCCTCCGATGTCAGTTGAAAGAAGCGCGCAATATCATGCGCGTCCGAGACTCGAGCGGGTCTGAAGTCGATAGGCATGTACAGTGCTCCCATGGTGCCGGGGGTCAGTTTTCAAGGGCTACGCCTTTGGCTGGGGGCAGGGTAGACGGTTATAGCGGTTCCCATGATGCTCTGCGCGAACACCATCGGCATGGCCTGCGACACTGCCCTCATGGCCAAATGGCCCGACGATTTCAGGAGCAGGGACACTCCGCCGGCGCCACCTGCGCCGGGGTCATGCGCCAGTACCCGGGCGGTTGGCAAGCAGCTCGGCGACCAGGGCGCTGGTATCGACGATATCCAGTTGCTCCAGGCATCGCACGGGCAGGCGAAAGGGGGCGATGCTGTCGGCCACCAGTACCCGTTCGAACGCGCCACTGTCGAACAGCTCGCCACCGGTGGTGAACAGGCCGTGGGTGGCCGCAGCCAGTAGGCGGCTGGCTCTGGCCTGCCGGCAGGCCTGGGCAGCGCGTAGTAGCGTCTGCCCCGTGCTGATCAGGTCGTCGAACACGATGACGGTGCTGCCTGCCACGTTACCGACCAGGTGTTCGCCGCTCAGGCCTGCCTGCTGGCGGTGTTTTTCCATCATGGCCACCGAGACCGGGCGCGCCAGCAGGTGCGCCAGGACCTGGCGAAACTGCTCCGCGCGTTTGACGCCACCGATATCCGGTGACACGACCGTGACCGCCTGCTCACCGAGTAGCGGGGCCAGGCGTTGGGCGAATAGCTGGGTGCATTGCAGGTTCCAGCTCGGGATTCGGTAGGCGTTGTCGAAGGCGCTGGGGTTGTGCACGTCCAGCGCCACAATGCGGTCCACGCCGCAGCTTTCCATCAGCCGAGCCACATGGCGGGTGATGATAGCGTCCTGAAACTCCACCTTGCGGTCCTTGCGACCATAACAGAGGTAAGGCGTGACTGCCGTCACCTGGCGGGCAGCAGCGTCCTTGAGCGCGCCACAGAAGAACAACAACCGGCATAGCTTGTCATGCGCGCTGTGGTGCGCGTCACCATACAGCGAGTGAAAGACGATGACCGATCGACCGTCCACCGATTCGCCAGGCCAGCACTTGTGCTCTCCGTCCTCGTAGTCGCGCTCTTCATGTGCAGACAGTTTCCTGCCCAAGCGTTGCGCCACGGCATTCCCATAGGCCTGGCTGCCTTGCAAGGCGAACAGCAACGGCGGTGTGTCATTCATGCCCTGCGCTCCAGAGGTCGTTCACAGCGACATGAGCTGCATGGCACTGTGCGGTTTGATGAGTATCCAGTCGAGCATAGCCAGCGGGCGATCGTTCAACCGTGAATCGCCAGAATACTGGAGTGAATCTTGTACAGGGTTTGCTCGGTAGTACTGCCGACGACCTTGCTCACCCCCTCGTGGTAGAGCGTGCCCATCACCACCACATCGAAGCCTTGCTGGTTCGCGTATTCGCTGACCACGTTACGGGCAGCACCCCGCACCAGGTGCAGGTGATCTGGCTTGATGCCATAACGGCCGCCGAACGTCGCCATGCGCTCGCGCGCACGACCGGACATTTCCTCGGCCAGTTTGTCTGTCCAGGCAACGGGTGCGGCGGCATAGGCAACGAAGCTGGCGCTGGGTTCGTAGGCCTGCAGCAGATGCAGTTGCGCCTTGCAGCGTTGTGCCAGTGCCTGTGCCGATTGCAGGATGTGGTCGTTGAGCTTCTCGATCAGCGGGTCGTGCTCGACCAGGTCCACGGCGACGAGTACGCGCGCTGGCAGCGTCGTTTCAGCCTGGGCTACCAGGTGCAGCGGGATCGGGCAGCGGCGTAGCAATTGCCAGTCCAATGGCGTGAGCAGGGCACGGCTCAAGGCGGTTTCGTGCTGGATGTCCTTGATCACCATCCCTATCCGGTGCAGTTGGGCCAGCCGGATCAAGTCCTTGAGCGGGTCTTGATCGTCCAGTGTCTCGGCGTAGGCGGTAATGCCCAGTTCGCCCATCGCCTTCACCTGGTCAGCGAGCCAAGCCTTTCGATGCTCGGCGTCCTGCTTGCGGGCGTTTTTGCGTAGCACCTGGTCCAGGGTTGCCAGGCGCGAGGGCAATTGACTGAGCGCCACCAGGTGCAAGGTGGCACCTGTCGCACTGCTCAGCGCTTGAGCACGCGTCAGGGCAGGCGAAGGGTGCAGGTCTGGATGGCAGATCAGCAGGAGTCTTGAGTAAGTATTCATGATGGCCTCCACCGCGGTGGCAGCCTCGATGAAGGCCCACCGGTTCAGGCCAAGCGTGACGCAGTGGGGCTCGATGACCTTGATATTTATCAAGATTGGCTGAATGCGGTGTACTCATGACCGGGTCGCAGAGCTCGGCATGTTTCTCGCTGCGCATCAACACTGTTCGCTGTTGTACAGCTGATCAGCAGTGATGTCGTCCTGCAGGCATTAAAGCTGCTTCGAGTAATCTCTATGTCATTGTAAATAAAAAAAATATTTATTGGCATGGATTGTGTTGATGGAGCATTGAGAGGCGCCGAAACAGGGTGCCGAGCCTATCGATCAGGAGCCCCCATGCCACGTGAAATTCGTTTGAACGCCTTCGAGATGAACTGTGTCGGCCATCAGTCGCCCGGACTCTGGAGGCACCCCAAGGATCGCGCCTGGCAATACAAGGATCTGGAATACTGGACGGATCTGGCCAAGTTGCTTGAGCGCGGTAAGTTTGACGGCATCTTCATCGCCGACGTGATCGGCATCTACGACGTGCTGGGCGGCAATGGCGATGCGGCGATCCGCCAGGCGACCCAGGTTCCGGTCAATGATCCGCTGGCACTGATCACCCCGATGGCGCTGGTTACCGAACACCTCGGTTTTGGCCTCACCGCCTCGCTGACGTTCGAGCACCCGTACCCTTTCGCCCGGCGCCTGTCGACCCTGGATCACCTGACCAAGGGGCGCATCGGCTGGAACATCGTTACCTCGTACCTCGACAGCGGCGCGCGCAACCTCGGGCAGAAGGCGCTGAGCGACCACGATGCGCGCTACGACTACGCCGACGAATATCTTGAAGTGCTCTACAAGCTGTTCGAGGGGAGCTGGGAAGAGGGCGCTGTGCTGCGTGATCGCGAGCGCGGTATTTTCAGCGATCCGAGCAAGGTTCATGCGATCCGCCATCAGGGCAAGCACTTCCAGGTGCCCGGCATCCACCTCTGCGAGCCTTCGCCGCAGCGCACGCCGGTGCTCTATCAGGCGGGGGCGTCGAGCCGTGGCAAGGACTTCGCCGCCGGACACGCCGAGTGCGTGTTCGTCGCCGCACCGTCCAAGGTGATCCTGAAGAAAACCGTGGCCGACATCCGCCGTCGCGCTGCCGAGGCCGGGCGTGATCCACGCAAGGTGCTGATCTTCAACCTGCAGACGGTGATCGTCGACGAGACCGACGCCAAGGCTCAGGCCAAGTGGCAGGAGCTCACGTCATATACCAGCTACGAAGGTGCGCTGGCGCTGATCTCGGGATGGACGGGGATCGACTTCGGCCAGTACCGGCCCGACCAGGTGCTCAAGCATATCCATACCAATGCCATTCAGTCGGCAGTGGAAACCTTTTCCACCGCCGACCCCAATAAGCAATGGACGGTGCAGGAACTGGCCGATTGGGTTGGTATTGGCGGCTTCGGCCCGCTGATCGTCGGCAGTGCGCAGACCGTCGCCGACGAGCTGCAGGCCTGGGTCGAGGAAACCGACGTGGACGGCTTCAACCTGGCTTACGTCCTGGCCCACGAAACCTTCCGCGATGTGGTCGAGCTGCTGGTGCCCGAGTTGCAGAAACGCGGTGTGTACAAGACCGAATATCGTTCCGGAACCCTGCGCGAGAAGCTGTTCGGCGATGGCCCGCGACTGCCCGCCAACCATCCTGGCGCCGGCTATCGCGACCTCAGCCAGCAGCGCGAAAACGTCGATGTCAACCTGGCCGAGCCGGCCTGAATCGGCAGAGGAGTCATCGCATGAGCATTCATGAACGCTATCCGCCGTTGCCCGACGTAGTGGCCGACAGCGCGCTGACGGCGCTGCAGCGTTGGGCCAGAGAACGGCCGACACAAATCGCCCTGCGTCATCGCCGTCTTGGTGCGTGGAAGGCCTGGCGCTGGATCGATGTGCAGCACGAGGTCGAGCGGGTTGCCAACGGCTTGCGCCAGCAGGGGTTCGGCCCCGGGCAGCGCCTGGCATTGAGTGGTGCCTTCGAGCCGAGCCTGCTGATTCTGGCGTTGGCTGCCCACCCGCTTGGCGGCCAGAGTCTGGTGATTGGCCGCGACAGCCGTGGCGATGAGCTGCAACGGCAACTGCGCCAGGGGCGTCCGACGTTCGCCTTCGTCCAACGCCGTGAAGACGTGTCGCACTGGTTGGGTAGCGGCCTTGCCGAGCTGTGGCCACTGCGTTTGTTTTCCGCCCAGGCCAATGTCGTGAGCAACGGCTTGTGGCAGGTGCAGCCGCTGTCGACGCTGTTTGTCGGCGAGGCGCCGGTGGCGCAGCGCCAGGGTTGGGCGCAGGTCGCCGAAGATGACGTGCTGTGGGTCGATGAGGGCACCGAATGGCATGAGGGATTGGGGCATTTGCTGAGCCGTTGGTTGCAACATGGCGAAAGTCTAGCCTTCCCGGAAACTAGCGAGTCTGCTGGTCGCGACCGTCGCGAAATCGCCCCGACCGGGTTGTTGTTGTCCGCTGCGGGGGTCGAGGCGCTGGCGGGCGAAATCGATGCCCGCCTGGCGCCACCAGGCAGTTGGCGACGGCGTTTGTGTGACTGGACGCTGGAGAATCCACACCAGGGCTTGCGTCGCTGGCTGAAGCAGCGGGTGCGGCGTCTGCTCGGCTTCCATCGCTTGCGCCGGATCGAGGTGCCAAGTGCGTCTGCCAGCGTGGCGCTACAAGGCCCGGCACGCTTGTCATGGCTGCACGAATATCTGGAGCGCGCGGCATGAGTGCTTTGCTGGAGGTGCGCAACGTGTCGCTGTCGTTCAAGGGCGTGAAGGCGATTTCCGACTTGTCCTTCAGCGTCAGGCGCGGCGAGATCTGCGCCCTGATCGGGCCGAATGGCGCCGGCAAGAGCTCGCTGCTGAACATCCTCAATGGCGTCTACCGGGCCGATGCCGGCCAGCTGTTCTTCGCCACCGAGCCGTTGCGCCGGCCGCACCCGCTGCAGGCGGCGCGGCTGGGGATCGGCCGTACCTTCCAGAACAATGCGCTGTTCAAGAAGATGAGTGTGCTGGACAACCTGCTTACCGGTCTGTCGCGTTTCCAGCGCAGTTTCTTTCTCGAACAGGCGCTGGGCCTGCCACGTGCCCGGCGCGAGGCCCGGGCTTTCGCCGAGCGCGCCGAGCAGGTGCTGGAGTTCCTCGAGCTGCAGCCCTGGCGCGACGTTGCCGTGGGCAGCCTGGCCTATGGCCTGCAGAAACGCGTGGAGCTGGGGCGTGCCCTGATCGCGCAGCCGACCCTGCTGCTACTCGACGAGCCGATGGCGGGGATGAACGCTGAAGAGAAACAGGACATGAGCCGCTTCATCGCCGATATCAACCGTGATCTCGGCACCACGGTGATTCTCATCGAACACGACATTCAGGTGGTCATGGGGCTGTCCAGCCACGTGGTGGTGCTGGACTACGGGCGCAAGGTCGGCGATGGCACACCGGCCGAAGTGCAGGCCAATCCCGATGTGATCGCCGCCTACCTGGGAGCGCCGCACGGATGAACTTCTTCCTGGAAACCTTAATCGGCGGCTTGCTCGCCGGCACCCTGTATTCGCTGGTGGCCATCGGCTTCGTGCTGATCTACAAGGCCAGCGGCGTGTTCAACTTCGCCCAGGGCGCGATGCTGCTGTTTGCTGCGCTGACCTTCGTTAGCCTGCACGAGCAGGGCCTGCCGTTCGCCCTGGCGTTGGCCCTGACCGTACTGGTGATGATCGTCGGCGCGCTGCTGATCGAGCGCCTGGTGCTGCGGCCCCTGGTCAATCGTTCGCAGATCACCCTGTTCATGGCCACCCTCGGCCTGTCGTTCATCATCGAGGGCCTGGCCCAGGGCTTGATGGGCGCCCAGGTGCGCGCGCTGGATCTGGGCATCGAGGACGTCCCGCTGTTCGTCGGCGAACTGATGATCAGCCAGTTCGACCTGGTCGCCTCCGGCGTTTCCGCCTTGTTGGTGGCGGTGCTGGCGCTGCTGTTCAACAAGACCCGCATCGGTGTGGCCTTGCGTGCGGTGGCCGACGATACCCGCGCGGCGCTGTCGCTGGGCATCAACCTCAACCGCATCTGGCAGATCGTCTGGGCCGTGGCCGGAATGGTCGGGCTGGTGGCCGGGCTGCTCTGGGGGGCGCGCCAGGGCGTGCAGTTCTCGCTCTCGCTGGTCGTGCTCAAGGCGCTGCCGGTGCTGATCATCGGCGGCTTCACCTCGATTGGCGGAGCCATCGTCGGCGGGCTGATCGTCGGTGCCGCCGAGAACCTCGCCGAAGCCTACATAGGCCCGCTGATCGGCGGCGGCATCACGCCCTGGTTCGCTTATTTCCTCGCCCTGATCTTCCTCTACATCCGTCCGGCCGGCCTGTTCGGCGACCGGGCCACCGAACGGGTATGACGCGATGACCGCTACCGTTTCACGCCTGGGCGCCGGCTTCGACGAGGCGCCGCTGACCCTGGTGCGCCGTCGCTGGCCAGTGGGCCTGCCGTTGTTGCTGCTGGTGGCCTTCGTCGGCTTGCCCTGGCTGGGCAACGACTACTGGCTCAACGCGATCCTGATTCCCTTCCTGGTGCTGTCGCTGGCCGGGCTGGGGCTGAACTTGCTGACCGGCTACACCGGGCAGACCTCGGTCGGTGCCGCCGGCTTTATGGCGGTGGGCGCCTTCGCCACCTACGGCCTGCTGCTGCGTGTGCCTGGGCTCCCTTTGCCGCTGGCGCTGATCGGCGGCGGGCTGATTGCCGGCCTGGTCGGCTTGCTGTTCGGCATACCCAGTTCGCGGATCAAGGGTTTCTACCTGATGGTCACCACGCTGGCTGCGCAGTTCTTCCTCGAATGGGTGTTCGCCAAGTTTCCCTGGTTCTACAACCATGCCTCGTCCGGCACCATCAGCGCACCGCGCCTGGAGTTGTTCGGCCACAGCCTGGCCTCGCCGGTAGGTCGCTACCTGCTGACCCTGAGCTGCGTGGTGCTGCTGACCTGGGTCGCGGTCAACCTGGTGCGCAGCCAGGTCGGGCGCAACTGGATGGCGATCCGCGACATGGACACCGCCGCCTCTGTGATCGGCATTCCGGTGGAGCGCTACAAACGCCTGGCCTTTGCCGTCAGCTCATTCTACCTGGGCATCGCCGGGGCGCTCTGGGCCTTCGCCTACCTGGGCACGTCCAGTGCCGGCAGCTTTGATATCAACCGCTCGTTCCAGATCCTCTTCATCATCATCATCGGTGGCATGGGCAGCATCGCCGGCAATTTCATCGGCGCGGCTTTCATCAGCCTCACACCGATTCTGCTCAGCCATGCCGGGCAGTGGCTGTTCGGCGGCAACGTCGATGCCGGGCAATTGCAGAACCTGCAGAAGATCCTCTTTGGCAGCCTGATCATCTGGTTCCTGATCAAGGAGCCGGAAGGCCTGGTACGCCTGCTCGGCGACCTGCGCGAACGCATCAGGGTCTGGCCGCTGCGCTTCTGAGCACGACCGCCTTTTTCCATGAACCTTGACCCGACCGCGGGAAAGGAGGTTTTCACCCCAGCACAAGAAGTTCACACCATGCGCAAACCCTTGCATCGTCACCTGCTCGTCAGCCTCTTCGTGCTTGGCGCCCAGGCCCTGTCTCCGGTCGTCACCCAGGCCGCCGACAACCAGCAGTTCATTCCCATGGCCACCTACCGGGTCGGCGCCTATGCCTCCAGCGGGATTCCCTGGTGGGCCGGAGAGATCGACTACTTCCGTTACATCAACGAGGTGGAAGGCGGCATCAACGGCGTCAAGCTGGTCTGGCAGGAGTGCGAGACCGAGTGGAACGTCGACCGTATCGTCGAGTGCTACGAGCGCTACAAAGATGGCAAGGATGGCGCGCCGACGGCGTTCTTCTTCACCCACAGCACTCCGGGCTCCTATGCGCTGATGGAGAAGGGCGCGGCCGACCGCATCCCGCTGATCGATGGTGCCGGCGGGCGCACCGAGTCTACCGACGGCAGCGTGTTCCCCTATGCCTTCCCACTGCTGCTGAACTACTACGGGCAGGCCTCGGTGGGCATCAACTACATCGCCGAGCGCGAGGGCGGCTTCGACAAGCTCAAGGGCAAAAAGATCGTCACCGTCTACCACGACTCGGCGTATGGCCGGGAAACCCAAGCGCCGATGAAGCTGCTGGCGGAAACATACGGCTTCGAGAACATCCAGATCCCGGTGGCCGATCCGGGCAATGAGCAGTCGGCGCAGTGGCGCCAGGTGCGGCAGATCAAGCCAGATTGGGTGTTCCTGCGTACCTGGGGCGTGTCCACTCCGGTTGGCATAAAGACGGCCGCACGCTTCGGCATCCCGGTGGAGCGCATCATCGGCGACGTCTGGGCCGGCTCCGAGGCCGACGTGCTCCCAGCCGGCACGGCGGCCAAGGGCTACCAGGCCCTGGCGCCGTTCCCCGGTGGCGACGGTTTCGAGATTCACCAGCGCCTGCGCCAGCACATCCTCGATGTTGGCAAGAGCGACCTGAAGGATAAGCGCTACTTCGGCAAGGTGTACTACAACATCGGCCTGATCAATGCCGCGATTGCCGTCGAGGCGCTGCGCACCGCCCAGGGCAAGTTTGGCAACCGCCCGCTCAATGGTGAGGAAGCGCGCTGGGGCTTCGAGCACCTGAATATCGACGCCGCGCGCCTCAAGGCCAGTGGCTTCGAAGGGCTGCTGCCACCGCTGCAGCTGTCCTGCTCTGATCACGAGGGCGGTGGTGCGGCCCGCGTTCAGCAGTGGGACGGCGAGAAATGGGTGCTGGTGACCGACTGGATCCAGGCCGACCGCACCACCTTGCGTCCGCTGATCGAGGCCAAGTCCGCCGCCTATGCCCAGGAGAAGGGCATCACCCCGCGTAATTGCGCCAACGAGCAATAACCCCCCATGACCTGCGCCCGGCCACCGTCGCGTGGGCTGGGCGCCTGAGGAGAAAGACCATGTATGCAACGCTTAAACGCGGTGTCGCCGCCTTTGGCCTGGCGCTCGCGAGCTACGCCGCGATGCCGTCGGCGGCCCAGGCGGCCAATGAACAATTCTTCCCGCTAGCCACCTACCGAGTCGGTGCCTATGCCTCCAGCGGCATTCCGGTGTGGGCCGGGATGATCGACTACCTGCGCTACATCAACGACGTCGAAGGCGGCATCAATGGCGTCAAGCTGGTCTGGCAGGAGTGTGAGACCGAGTGGACGGCGGAGAAGGGCATCGAGTGCTACGAGCGCTTCAAGAACGGCCTCAATGGCGCTCCGGTAGCGGTCTACCAGCCCAATGGTGCGCCGGCTGCCTATGCCCTGGCGGACAAGGCCGAGGCCGACCGGATCCCGCTGATCACCCTCGGCTATGGTCGTACCGAGGCCACCGATGGCCGCGTCTTTCCCTACAACTTCCCGGTGATGCTGACCTTCTACAGCGAGGCTTCGGCATTCATCAACTACGTGGCCGAGCGCGAGGGTGGGCTGGACAAGCTCAAGGGCAAGAAGATTGCCACCGTCTACCACGACTCCGCCTATGGCCGGGAAACCCAGGGGCCGCTGAAGCTGCTGGCGGAGAAGTACGGCTTCGAGAACATCCAGATTCCCGTCGCCGACCCGGGTAACGAGCAGGCCTCGCAGTGGCGCCAGGTGCGCCAGCTCAAGCCGGACTGGGTATTCCTGCGCACCTGGGGCGTGTCCACCCCGGTGGCGATCAAGACCGCGGCGCGCTTCGACTTTCCGGTCGATCGCATCATTGGCGACATCTGGGCCAGCTCCAATGAAGACGTGCTGCCGGCCGGCGAGGCGGGCAAGGGTTATCTGGCCCTGACGCCCTATCCGGGCGGTGCCGACTTCGACATCCACCAGCGCATCAAGGCACACATCCTCGACAAGGGCAAGAGCGACCTCAAGGATCCGAAGAGCTTCGGCAGCGTCTACTACAACTCCGGCCTGGTGAATGCCGCCATCGCCGTCGAGGCGATCCGCGCCGCGCAGAAGCACTTCGGACCGCGGCCGCTCAATGGCGAAGAAGGTCGCTGGGGCTTGGAACACCTCGATCTTGACGATGCGCGGCTCAAGGCGATCGGTTTCCTGGGGCTGATGCAGCCGCTGAAGCTGTCGTGCAGCGACCACGAGGGTGGCGGTGCCGTCAAGGTGCAGCAGTGGGATGGCCAGCAGTGGAAGCTGATCACCGATTGGGTGCAGGCCGATCATGTCACCCTGCGCCCCCTGATCGACGCCAAGGCTGCCGAGTACGCGAAAGAGAAAGGCGTGCCCCCCCGTGCGTGTGACGCGCCGTGAGCGCTCGCTTTTCACCTGTGGCAGGGGCTTTAGCCGCGACCGGCACGGGCAACGCATTTCAAGGCTTTGGGGCGGCAGGCGCCGCCCGCTGAACGACGACCAGAGGGCAACAATCCATGACCAGTGCGACTCTTCCAGCCGCCGTCAGCAGCGAGCTGCTGGCAGTGGAGGACATCGAAGTGATCTACGACGGCGCGATCCTCGCCGTGGCCGGTGTATCCCTGCAGGTCGGGCAGGGCGATATCGTCGCCTTGCTAGGCGCCAACGGTGCTGGCAAGAGCACCACACTCAAGGCTATTTCCGGCCTGGTGCAGGCCGACCGGGCGCAGGTCAGCCGTGGCCATATCCGCTTCCAGGGGCAGGACACCGCCGGTGTCGCGGCCAACCTGCTGGCACGCCAGGGTATCGTCCATGTGCTGGAAGGACGGCATGTGTTCGCCCACCTGACCATCGAGGAAAACCTGCGCAGTGGCGGCTTCCTGCGTAACCCGACGCGGCGCCAACTGGAGCAGGATCTGGAGCGCATCTATGCCTGGTTCCCGCGCTTGAAGACCAAGCGCAAGACTCAGGCTGGGCTGACTTCCGGCGGTGAGCAGCAGATGCTCGCCATCGGCCGCGCGCTGATGACCAAACCGCGCCTGGTGCTGCTCGACGAACCCTCGATGGGCTTGGCGCCGATCCTCGTCGAGGAGATCTTCGCCATCGTCGCCCAGCTCAATGCGCAGGAGGGCGTGAGCTTTCTGGTGGCCGAGCAGAACATCAACGTTGCCCTGCGCCATGCTAGCCATGCCTACATCCTGGAGAACGGCCGGGTGGTGGGTGAGGGCAGTGCTGCCGAGCTGGCCGCGCGGGAAGATATTCAGCATTTCTACCTGGGCGGCAAGGCTGACTGAGCGGTGGCGACGGCTGTGGAACGCTGTGGTCATACCGCCTTTTACTGAGTAGGTGATGTTCCATTCAACGCGGCCCAGGCCGCGTTTTTTTTCCTGACGAAAGCGCTGTGGCGCCGGCAACAGCAGTTGTGCAGATTGCTCCGCAGACGGTGCATCATATTGTTGAGTAGATTGTTCAACTGATTGAATAACAATGATTTTTTCTGTTGGCATGGTTGTTGGAACAACTGGATTTGCAGCGCCTGGAAAGGCGCCTACCTCGTCATTCCAAGGATCACTGCCATGCGCTCTACCGCTTGCTACAGAACAGCTCTTTCTCTGGCCATCCTGCTGGCCGGCCCCGCGTTTGCCGACAGCGATGATGAAGGCTTCATCGACGGCACGCAGATCCATGTGCTCAACCGCAACTTCTTCTTCAGCCAGGACTATCGCAACGGCGACTTCACCCTCAACCCCAACAATGGTCAGCGGCAGAGCCTGCATCGTGAATGGGGCCACGGCATCATCGCCGATCTGCAATCCGGTTTCACCCGTGGCACTGTCGGCTTCGGCGTGGATGTGCAGGGGCTGGTCGGGCTCAAGCTCGATGGCGGCAATGGGGCAGTCGGCAATGGTGTCGGCGTGCCTGGCATCGTGTCGCGCTCGGGGAGCAACTTCGATGGCGAGCCCAAGGACAGCTACGGCAAGGTTGGCGCCGCGCTCAAGGTGCGCGCCTTCGACACCGAACTGCGCTATGGCGACGTAAGCCCGACCAGCCCGGTGCTGCACGCCAGCGACATTCGCCTGCTGCCGCAGACACTGCGCGGCTTCATCTTCAACAACAACTCGCTGGATGGCCTGAGCCTGCAGGGCGGCAAGCTGGAGTCGAGCAGTGACCGCAACGCCAGCAACCACCGTGGTGATCTCGGCACCGTCTATGCCGGGCGTATCAAGGGCGCCAACGATGTGGTGTACCTGGGTGGCGATTACTCGTTCAACGATCAGCTCACCTTGCGCCTGCACAGCAGCCGCCTCGACGACGTATGGAACCAGTCGTTCTTCAGCGTCGACCATGTGCAGCCGCTGGGTAGCGAGTTGAGCCTGAAGACCGGCCTCAATTATTACCGCACCCGTGACAGCGGCCAGGCGCTGGCCGGCCAGATCGACAACGACTCATGGAGCGTGCATGCCGGTCTGGCTGCCGGCGCTCATGGCTTCAAGCTGTCCTACACACGCATCGATGGCGACACGCCGTTCGACTACGTGTGGAACACCTATGACCTGCAACTGGATGCCGCCTCGCAGGTTTCCGACTTCAACAACCCCAATGAGCGAGCCTGGGAAGCCCGTTACGACTATGACTTCGCCACGCTTGGCGTGCCAGGGCTGAGCCTGACAGCCCGCTACGTGCGCGGTACCGACATCGACGGTACGCGCGCGGGTGGCGCTTACAGCTACTTCAATGGTACCGAGGACGGCCGCCACTGGGAGCGCAACCTGTGGCTGAAGTACGTGCTGCAGAGTGGGCCGGCCAAGGACCTCTCGTTCAACCTGATGCAGGCCACCCACCGCGTCGGTGGCGATCACGTCGCCGAGTCCAACGTCGACGAACTGCGCCTGATCGTCCAGTACCCGCTGGATATCAGCCTCTGAGAACCTGCTCACGATCTCGCGAGGTAACGCCATGCAACACCGATGGCGGCCCCGCAAAAACAGGCGAGGCGCGGTCGGAGTCGCGCTCGACTTCACCCGCTGTAAATGAGCAGTCCGACCACGCTTGCGCTCCAGCCTTTTTTTAACGCAGGAGGGCCGACGCGCAGCAGGTCGTGAACAGGTTCTGAGGCAAGTGTCCGCCCGGCAACAGCCAATCCACAGTTTGCCGCCACAGGTGCTTTTCCAATTATCTGGATTGCGCATCAAGTCATTGAATATTAAGGGTTTTCCAGGTTGGTACGGGCTGTGCAGTAGCCCTGGAGAATCCATCACGCTTGGAGCAACACATGACTCAGTCACAACCCGCCGATCTGCGCGAGCAGTTCAGCTCGGCGCCTCGGCGCCCGGCACAGATCATCCGTAGCGACGCCGAAGCCATCGAGGTGGCGCAGCGCTTGGCCGAGGATTTTGCCCGTGAGGCAGCCTGGCGTGATCGCGAGCGGCGCCTGCCCTGGGAGGAACTGGATCGCTTCTCCGAAAGCGGTCTGTGGGCAATCAGCGTGCCCAAGGCGCACGGCGGCGCCGGGGTATCTTATGTCACCCTCAGCGAGGTGATCGCGACCATCTCCGCCGCCGATTCATCGCTCGGCCAGTTGCCGCAGAACCACTTTGGTGTGCTCAGCAACCTCGGCCTGACCGGCAGCGAGGCGCAGAAGCGCCGCTACTACGCCAAGGTGCTGCAAGGCTACCGTTTCGGTAACGCCTTTTCCGAAGCGCGCAGCCAGTACGTCACCACCTTCCAGACGCAGATCCGCTTCGACGGCGACAGCGCCGTGCTCGATGGCGAGAAGGCCTACTGCACGGGGGCACTGTTCGCCCACATCGTCCCGGTCGCGGGTGTCGACGAGGAGGGCCGCCCGCACATCGCCTTCGTGCCACGCGATGCAGCTGGCCTGACGGTGATCGACAGTTGGGATGGCTTCGGCCAGCGCATCACAGCCAGCGGCCAGGTGCGTATCGAAGGCGTGCGGGTGCCAGCGAGCGAGGTGATACCGGCCTGGAAGGCCTACGACCAGCCAACCGCTGATGGCCCGATCTCGCAGATCATCCAGGCCGCCGTGGACACCGGCATCGCCCGTGGCGCCTTTGCCGAAACCCTGCGCGTGGCGCGTCAGGCACGCCCCTGGGTCGACAGCGGCTTGCAGCACGGCTGGCAGGATCCACTTGGCCAGGCGCTAATCGGCGAGCTGGCCTGGCGCCTGCAGGCGGCCGAGGCGATCTTGCAGCGCGCTGCCGAGGCGGTCGATCGCGCCGTCGCCGAGCCTGGCGAAGAGCACGTTGCTGAAGCCTCAGTGGTGGTCGGCCAGGCCAAGGTGCTGTCTACCGAGATTTCCCTTGAGGCGTCCAGTCGCCTGCTGGAGCTGGGCGGCACGCGCAGCGTCTCGGCCAGCCAGGGGCTGGACCGCTTCTGGCGCAATGCGCGCACCCACACGCTGCATGACCCGGTGCGCTGGAAGTACCACCTGGTCGGCAATCAACTGCTCAACGGCATCAAGCCGCAACGTCATTCCTGGAACTGAGGTCACGCCATGTCCAACACCCATTCCCAAGGCCGGGGTGACCTGGCCCACGCCCGTCATGTCGAGGCAGCTCTGCTTGACTACCTGCGCGGGCAGAGTGCTCGCCATGAAGCGCTGGTCATCGCTGCAGTCGGCGAGTTGCGCATCCGTATCGACGCCGCCGACGCGTTGCTGGCACGCGCCGACGCCTCGCAGTCGGCCGCCATCGCTTTTCGTTTGGGCGCCGCCGAGGCCGCGCGCCTGGCCGCGCAGACGCATTTCGAACTGGTGGGCAGTAGTCTGCCGCGTCCGCAGCCGGGCAGCGCCGAACCGGCACTGCCCACTCAACGGCGACTGCTCGGCGACCACTACCTCAACGGCGCCGCCTTGGCAGATCAGCAAAGGGTGCAAGCATGAGTCGAATCCTGACGTTGCTCACCGCCCTGGTGCTGGCATTGGCGGGCGGCCTGACACAAGCCGAGGAGGAGGGCGAGGCCGTGCCGTCGCTGGCCGGCAAGCGCATTGCCGTGAGCATGACTGGCACCAGTCATTACTTCGACATCAAGGCGTTCCAGGCGCAGGTCAATGAGATCAAGCGCCTGGGCGGCACGCCGATCACCCTCGACGCCGGGCGCAACGACCGCAATCTGGTCACACAACTGCACACGGTGGTCACGCAAAAGCCCGATGCGGTGATTCAGACCCTCGGCACCCTGAGCGTGATCGACCCCTGGCTCAAGCGCATCCAGGCAGCAGGTATCCCGCTGTTCACCATTGATGTGCCATCGCAGTACAGCCTCAACAACACCACCTCGGACAACGTCGCGGCCGGCCGCGCGTTGGCCGAACAGCTGGTGCGCGACACCGGCGGCAAGGGCCGCATCCTGGTGTTCAACGGCTTCTACGGGGTGCCGGTCTGTGCGATCCGCTACGACGAGTTGAAGAAGGTACTGGCCGATCATCCGCAATTGCAGATCGTCCAGCCGGAGCTGCGTGACGTGATTCCCAACACCGTGCAGGACGCCCGCAGCCAGATCGCCGCGCTCCTGAACAAGTACCCCAAGGGCGATATCGCCGCCATCTGGTCGGCCTGGGACATCCCTCAGCTCGGCGCCAGCCAGGCGCTGATCGACGCCGGGCGCAGTGAGATCCGCACCTATGGTGTGGACGGCACGCCGGAGGTACTGGAGCTGCTCGCCCCTGACAACTCGCCCATCGGCGCGGTGGTTGCGCAGCAGCCCGACCTGATCGGCCGCACCGCCGTGCGCAACGTTGCCCGCTATCTGGCCGGCCAGCGTGATCTGCCGAAGGAAACCCATGTCGCCGCGCTATTGACGACCCGCGACAACCTGGCTCAGGTCAAGCACCTGCGAGGTGACCAATGAGTGACAACGACTGCTCCGGCATTTCCCGGCGCGGCCTGCTCGGCGCGTCTTCGGCGATGCTCGCTCTCGGGCTTGCCGCACCATTGACCCGCGCCATGGCGGCTGAAGCCGACAGCGGTGCCGGGGCCAGTGCCACAGTGCCTTCGCTCAAGGGCAAGCGCATCGCCATCAGCACCGTGGGCACCAGCATCTACTTCGACAGCCGGGCCTTCAAGGCGCAGGTCGAGGAGGTACAGCGCCTGGGCGGCACGCCGATCACCCTGGATGCCGGGCGCAACGACAAGGCCATGGTGACCCAGTTGCAGAATCTGGTGACGCAGAAGCCCGATGCAGTGATTCACACCCTCGGCACGCTGAGCATCATCGAGCCCTGGTTCAAGCGCATCAGCGCCGCCGGCATCCCGCTGTTCACCATCGAGGTGCCGTCGCAGTACGCGGTCAATACGATTTCCGCAGACAACTGGAGCACGGGTTTGCTGCTGGCCAAGCAGTTGGTGGCCGATCTGCGCGGCAAGGGCAGGGTGCTGCTGTTCAATGGCTTCTATGGCGTGCCGAGCTGCGGCATTCGCTATGACCAGTTGAAGCTGGTGAGCAAGTTCTACCCGCAGATCGAGTTCATCCAGCCGGAGTTGCGCGACGTGATTCCCAACACCGTGCAGGATGCCCGCAGTCAGGTTGCCGCCTTGCTCAACAAGTACCCCAAGGGTGAGCTCGACGCGATCTGGGCGGCCTGGGATCTGCCGCAGCTCGGTGCCAGCCAGGCGCTGATCGAAGCCGGGCGCAATGAAGTGCGCACCTATGGCGTCGACGGTACGCCCGAGGTGCTGGAACTGCTGCGCCAGCCCGGCAGCCCGGTGGCTGCAGTGGTGGCGCAGCAGCCTGCGTTGATTGGCCGGACGGCGGTGCATAACGTCGCCCGCTACCTGGCCGGCGAGCACGATCTGCCGCCCGAAACCTTCGTCGAGACCCTGCTGACCACGGCGGGCAACGTCGATGACGTCAAACGCATCCGAGGCGACGCATGACTACGCCGGTGCTGGAGCTGCGTGGCATCGTCAAGACCTTCGGTGCCACCCGGGCGCTCGACGGCGCCAGCCTGCGGGTGGCGGCGGGCAGCGTGCACGGTCTGGTGGGCGAGAACGGCGCCGGCAAGTCTACGCTGATCAAGGTGCTGGCCGGCATCCACCGCCCGGACGCCGGCAGCCTGCTGCTCGACGGCCAGCCGCACGGGCATTTCAGCCCGCGCCAGGTGGAGCGCCTGGGCATTGGCTTCATCCACCAGGAACGCTTGTTGCCGGCCCGTTTCACCGTGGGTGAAGCCTTGTTCTTCGGCCACGAACGGCGATTCGGGCCCTTGCTCGATCGCCGCTCTCAGCAGCGCGAGGCCGCGCGTCTGCTGGACGACTACTTCGGCCTGCGACTGCCGGCGAATGCGCTGATCGGTGAACTGAGCAGTGCCGAGCAACAGATGGTGCAGATCGTCCGCGCGCTGTTGATCAAACCGCGTGTGCTGGTGTTCGACGAACCCAGCGTGGCGCTGGTGCAGCGTGAGGTGGAGCGTTTGCTGCGGATCGTCCAGCGCCTGCGTGACGATGGCCTGGCGATCGTCTACATCTCCCATTACCTGCAGGAAATCGAGGCCCTGTGCGACCGCGTGACGGTACTGCGCAACGGTCGCGATGTCGCTGAAGTCTCCCCGCGCAACACGTCGCTGGAGCAGATCACCCGGCTGATGGTCAACCGCGAAGTCGGCGAGCTGTACCCCAAGGTAGCGGTGCCTGCCGGTGCGCTGTTGCTCGACGTACGCGGGCTGGGTCGGGCACGGGCCTACCAAGGCATCGACCTGCAGGTGCGCCGTGGCGAGATCGTCGGCCTCACCGGGCTGGTGGGCTCGGGCGCCAAGGAGTTGCTACGCAGCCTGTTCGGCCTGGCGCCACCGGACAGCGGCGAGGTGCGCCTGGACGGGCAACCGTTGTCCTTGCGCAGCCCGCGCGAGGCTGTCGCCCAGGGCGTCGCGCTGATGCCCGAGGAGCGCCGTCGGCAAGGCGTGGCGCTCGATCTGAGCGTGCAGGAGAACACCACCCTGGCGGCACTGTCGCGTTTCGTCCGCCTGGGGCTGCTGTCGCCGGCGCGCGAGCGGCATACCACCCTGGAGCTGATCGAGCGCCTAAGGATCAAGGCCCATGGCGCGCATGCCAAGGTGCGTCAGCTCAGCGGCGGCAATCAGCAGAAGGTGGCGCTGGCCAAGTGGTTCGCGCGGTGTTCCAGCCTGTACCTGCTGGACGAGCCCAGCGTTGGCATCGATGTTGGCGCCAAGGTGGAGATCTATCGGCTGATCGGTGAACTGGTGAAGGAGGGCGCCGGGGTGTTGATCCTCTCGTCCGACCTGCCGGAGTTGATCGGCCTCTGCGACCGCATTCATGTCATGCACCGCGGCGCCATCGCCGCACGTTTCGCCGCTGGCGAGGCGAACAGTGACCGCCTGCTGGCGGTGGCTACCGGCGCGCAACGCGCGCAGAACGAGGAACGACCTTTCTATGCCTATGCCATTGCTATTTGATGCCTTCCACCCGCGATTCGCGCATTGGCTGCTGCGCCGTGGCGCCCTGCTGGCCTTCGCCGCGATCCTGTTGGCCTTCGCCCTCAGTGCGCCGAACTTCCTCACCCCGAGCAACCTGGTCAATGTGCTGGCCCAGTCGGCGATCCTCGGCAGCCTTGCCTTCGGCCTGACCACGGTGATCATCGGCGGCGGCTCGAACGTGGTGTCCGGTGGGCTTGATCTGTCGCTGGCGGCCAACCTCGGGTTGTCCGCTGCGGTCTATGCCAGCCTGAACAACGCCGGTTTCGGCGATGTTGTCAGCATCGCCGCGACGCTTGGCACTGGCCTGGCCATCGGCACGCTGAATGCGCTGGTGGTGGTCGGTTTCCGTTTGCCGCCGCTGCTGGCAACCCTGGCCACGATGAACCTGGTGGCCGGGCTGGAACTGGTGCTGATCGAAAACACCGTGCTGCCTAGCTCTTCGCCGTTGCTGGAAGGGCTGGCCTTCGGTAGTTGGCTCGGCGTGCCAGCCCTGGCCTGGGTGCTGCTGGCGGTCGGTGGCGTGCTGATCGTGTTGATGCAGTACACGCCATTCGGCCTGCGTCTGTACGCCATCGGCGAATACCCGGAGGCGGCTAATGCCGCTGGCCTGTCGGTGCGTGGCTACGTGTTCGCCAGCTACCTGATCAGCGGTCTGTGCGGCAGCCTGGCCGCGTTTTGTTCAGCGGCCTGGTTCAGCGGCAGCACCACCGGCTCCGGCGAGATGCTGCTGTCGGTGGTGGCCATCGCTTTTCTTGGGGTGATCTTCTCCCAGCGTCTGCAGCCGAGCATCGGCGGCACGCTGCTGGCAACGATGCTGGTCGGGGTGCTGATCAACGGCTTCCAGCTTCTGAATATTTCCAGCTTCTGGGTCGACGGCGTGCAGGGTGTCCTGATCCTGCTGGTGGTGGCCCTGTCCGGTTTGCGCAACAAGGAGGCCTGAGATGTCCGATTCGTTATCCGCCCCGCAGCCTGCCGGTCTGACCGGGCTCTCTGGCCGGGCGTTGCTGCGCCTGGTCATGCCGACGCTGTTCGCCGCCGTGCTACTGTTCTTCGCGTTGAAGGCACCCGGCTTTCTCACCGTCGGTAACCTGTCCAGCCTGTTATTGAACAATTTCGTGCTGCTGGCCATCGTCGCCATCGGCATGACCTACGCCATTGCCGCGGGTGGCATTGACCTGTCAGTCGGCACTGCGCTGGACTTCTCGGCGCTGACCTTCGTCCTGCTGCTCAATGCCGGCTTCGGGCTCTATGTCGCGATTCCCGGTGGGTTGCTGGCTGGCAGCCTGGCCGGGTTGTTCAATGCCGGGCTGATCGCCGGGCTGCGTATTTCCCCTTTTCTGGCCACCCTTGGCACACTGTTCATTGGCAGCAGCGTGCAAAAGCTGCTTTCCGATGGCGGACAACCGATCTACCTGGAGGCGCAGGTGCGCAGCGGCTTGGCCAGTGAGCGCTTGCTTGGCGTGCCGCTACCCTTGCTGCTGGTGGCACTGTTGGCTCTGGTGTATGGCGTGGTATTGGCGCGTGGCCGCTTAGGCCGGGAGATCATCGTCCTTGGCAGCCAGCCACTGGTGGCGCGTTATTCGGGCCTGGCGCAGCGACGTATCGCTGCCCTGGTGTTCATCGCCAGTGCCTTTGCCAGCGCGCTGGCGGGCATCCTGCTGCCGGCCACGGTGAACGCCTACGCGCCGATGTCCGGCAATGCCTTCCTGATGAATGCCATCGGTGCGGTCTTCATCGGTGCCACGCTGAGCCTGCACAACCGGGTCAACGTACCCGGTACACTGCTCGGTGTGCTATTTCTCAACGTCACGGCCAACGGTCTGCTGCTGATCGGCTGGAATTTCTTCTGGCAGCAGGTGGCCACCGGCGTTCTGATTCTCTCGGTTCTGCTGTTCAGTTTTGCCAGTCGGCGACTCGGCGCTGGATAGTTCTGGCGTTCCGGGCGAAACGCCAGTGCCGTGACGAGGCCTGGGGGTGTGCCCCAGGCCATGCTTTCAGGACTGCTTGGCACCGCCACCGATCTGCCAGACATAGGGCGGTTCACTGCCATTGACGTGCCAGTCGCCGATGATGCGTTCCTTGTAGATCACCGGGTTGTGCGAGGCGGCAGTACGGGCGTTGCGCCAGTGGCGATCGAGCTGTTTGGTGGTGCTGGTACCGGAGGCGCCGAGGGTGTTGAACAGGTCGCTGGTGGCACGCAGCACCCATTCGATGGCCGCCACCTGGGCCTGGGCCGATTCCAGTTCGGCGGCGATGTTGGCCTTGCGCTCGGCGTTCTCGTCATTGCCGAAACGCGCCAGGTAGGCTTGCTGCGCGGCCTCGCTGGCGCGCAGGGTGCCTGCCTCGGCGGCGTAGATCAGCCCGGAGGCCTTGCCGATAACCTGCAATACCTGTGGATCCTCGCTTACCGCTGCACCATTGCCATGGCTGAACACGCGCGTGCGCTTGCTGGTTTCCTGGCTGAAGTCACGCACGGCGGCGCGGCCGGAACCGACGATGACGGCGAGCAGCACCAGTTGGTAGAAGGCCGTCTGGTATTTGAAGCGGGTGGCGAAGTCGATGATGTTCTCTTCCTCGACCACCGCGTTCTCGAACACCGAGGTGCCGCTGCCGGTGGTGCGCTGGCCAAAACCATCCCAGTCGTCGCTCTGGGTGATGCCGGGTTGGCGGGTACGGATCGCTGCGATCACGTCGCCACCGGTGTCGTCTCGGCGGGCGAACAGGTCGATCCAGTCGGAGAAGAGGCTGCCGGTGCTGTAGTACTTGGTGCCATTGACCACCCACTGATCACCCTGGCGCGACACCCGGGTGCTGACGTCGCCGATCTTCACTGCGCCCACCTCCGTCCAGGCGCAGCCCACCAGATCGCCGTCGACGAAGCGTTTGAACCAGACGTCCTGTGGTGTGCTGGCATGGGCGTTGAGGCGGTCCTCGACGAAAGCAAAATGCCCGCGCAGTGCCTGCGGCACATTGGAGTCGGCTTCGGCCAGTTCGATCAGCAGCTGGAACAACTGTGGCAGGGAAGCGCCGGCACCGCCCTGTTCGACCGGTACACGCACGGCGCCGAAGCCGGCGTCCTTGAGCCACTGGATGGGCTCATGGGGCAGGGTGCGGTTGCGCTCGCGTTCCACGCTGGATTCGGCGATGCGGGCAAAGATGGGGCGGAAGCGGGCGGCAAGGGATTCGTACTGGGTTCCGGTAGACAGGTGGGGCAGATGGGCTTGGGCGGTCATCGCAGTTCTCCTCGATTGATGCGATTGCTGACGGCGATGCTTTCGCAAACTTCGTGCCTTGCAGTGAATGCCTTTTAAATCAATGGGTTGTGATCTTTCTGGCAGGACGGGCTGTTCGCTCGCCGACAACTTGCTGAATGACTGTTGGTGGGCGGTCAATTGCGTTTTCCGGGGCAACTGTTGGCCGAGGGTCAGTGGTTCAACAGCTTGTTGGCCAAAAGACAGTTCAGGCTGTTAGAGCTAGCGTTCAAGTATTTGAATTTAATGGTTTTTATTGGTTGGCACGGTTGCTGCTGAAGCTCCCTCAGGTAATGCCCGCTGGGCAAGGAGGGATCAGCATGAACGCACGTGTTATCAGGGTCGTGGTGGTGTCCGGCAGCCTGCGGGCTCCATCACGCACCCATGGTCTGCTGCAGGCCCTGGTGGAGCGGCTGCCGGCCGTATTGCCGAAGCTGGAGGTGCACTGGGTGCGCATCGCCGAGCTGTCCGCCAGCCTGGCCGGTTCGCTGGAGCGCGATAGCGCCTCGGCTGACCTGCAGCCGCATTTGCAGGCCATCGAGCAGGCCGACCTGCTACTGGTCGGCAGCCCGGTGTATCGCGCGTCCTACACCGGTTTGTTCAAGCACCTGTTCGACCTGGTCGATTACCAGTCGCTCAAGGGCGTGCCCGTGGTGCTTGCCGCCACCGGTGGTAGCGAGCGACATGCCTTGATGATCGATCACCAGTTGCGCCCGCTATTCGCTTTCTTCCAGGCCCACACCCTGCCGTACGGCCTGTACGCCAGTGTCGAGTCTTTCGACGATCAGCGCCTGGCTGACCCTGCGCAGTTCGAACGGATCGAGCGGGTACTCGATACCGTCGGCGCCTTCTTTCATATCCCGGTCGCCCGCGCGGCCTGACTTTCCGAGTTACAGGAGACATCGCCATGAGCCAACCGATCAAATTCGCCTACTGGGTTCCTAACGTCAGCGGTGGCCTCGTAGTCAGCAAGATCGAACAACGCACCAGTTGGGACATCGATTACAACCGCAAGCTGGCGCAGATTGCCGAGCGTTCCGGGTTCGAGTACGCGCTTTCGCAGATCCGCTTCACCGCCGGCTATGGCGCTGACAACCAGCACGAGTCGGTAACCATCAGCCACGCGCTGCTGGCCGCCACCGAAAAACTCAAGGTGATCGCCGCGATCCTGCCCGGACCCTGGACGCCGGTATTGGCAGCCAAGCAATTGGCAAGCATCGACCAGTTCACCGCGGGCCGCATCGCCATCAACGTGGTGTCCGGCTGGTTCAAGGGCGAGTTTCGCGCCATCGGCGAGCCATGGCTGGACCATGATGAGCGCTATCGCCGATCCGAGGAGTTCATTCGTGCCCTGAAGGGCATCTGGACCCAGGACAATTTCAGCTTCCACGGCGATTTCTACCGTTTCAACGACTACACCCTCAAGCCCAAGCCGCTGCAGCAACCGCACCCGGAAATCTTCCAGGGCGGGAGCTCACGGGCCGCGCGCGACATGGCCTCGAGGGTCTCCGACTGGTACTTCACCAATGGCAACAGTGTCGAGGGTATCAAGACCCAGGTCGACGATATCCGCACCAAGGCAGCGGCCAACGGGCATTCGGTGAAGGTCGGCGTGAACGCCTTCATCATCGCCCGCGACACCGAGGAAGAGGCCCGCGCGGTGCTGGCGGAGATCATCGCCAAGGCCGACCCGGAGGCGGTCAACGGCTTCGGCAGTGAAGTGAAGAACGCCGGTGCGGCCAGCCCGGAAGGCGAGGGCAACTGGGCCAAGTCGACCTTCGAAGACCTGGTGCAGTACAACGACGGCTTCAAGACCAACCTGATCGGTACACCACGGCAGATCGCCGAGCGCATCGTCGCGCTCAAGGCGGTCGGCGTCGACCTGATCCTCTCCGGCTTCCTGCACTTCCAGGAAGAGGTCGAATACTTCGGCAAGCATGTCTTGCCGCTGGTGCGCGAACTGGAGCAGGAGAAGCGTGCCTCCCTCGCTGTGGCCTGAGGTGCGCGGCCATGCATGAGGCGTTCGCGGACAACCTGCCGGCCAGCTTGCTGGCCCGCGCACATCAACGTGGGGCGGACGTTGCGTTGCGCCACAAGCGTCTAGGCCTGTGGCAGGCGCGCAGCTGGGCGCAACTGCTGGCCGAGGTGCAGGGGCTGGCCACCGGGCTGCGCGAGGCCGGCTTCGCGGCCGGTGACAGTCTGCTGATCGTCAGCCGTCCGCGACCTGAGGCGCTGCTCGCAAGCCTGGCGGCGCAGTGGCTGGGCGGCGTCGCGGCACTGATCGATCCGCTGATGCCTGACGCGGAGCAACTGACGCTGTTGCGTGAACTGCAGGCCGATTTCGTCTTTGCCGAAGGTCAGGAGGAGGTCGAGCGGGTGCTGGCGAGCGGTCATGTACCGGCATTGCTGTTCTACGCCGATGGCCGTGGCCTGGCGGATTCCGGGGTGCCGAATTACGCTAGCCTGGCCGCGCAGTTGCCCGATCCTGCCTTGGCGGTCCAGGCGCAGAGCGAGCGCCCAGCGCTCAGCTTTCACCGGCTGGATGCCGATGGCCAGGTTCAGCAGCACGGGCTCAGCCATGCCGAGGTGCTGGGCGAGGGGCGTCGGCTGGTCGAACAGGAGCGCCTGACGGCGGCCGAGGAAGCCTTGGCCTCCCGCAACTTCGCCACCAGCGGCCAGGCCCGCTACCTGCTGGCGCCTTGGCTGCTGGCAGGCTTTCGGATGAATTTTCCGGAGAGCCTGGCGACCCGTGACACAGACCGCCGTGAACTCGGCCCGACTCTGGTTCTCGGCACCCACGACAGCTACGGCCGCCTGTATGCACTGGCGCAGCAGCGTCTACCGCTGCCGGGCAGCCTGCTGCGGTGCTGGCTGGACTGGGCGCTTGACGCGCGCGGTGGGTTGCTGCGCAACAGCCTTGGCCACGTGTTGCTGCGTCGGCCGTTGCGCGATGTGCTGGGCCTGAGCCGCACCCGGGTACCGCTGCTGGTCGGTGAGGTCCTGCCGGGCGAGGTGCAGGCGTTCTTCGCCGCCCTTGGGGTGGCGCCGCGTATCTGGCTGGAGACGCCCCGCTGGCAGGCCGTGCGCAGTCCTCGTTCATCCCTCGCTGCTCGGTCGCAAGGCCGGGTTCAGCCCGTCTGAGGAGCGTTCATGTCGAATTCCCCGTTGCTGGAACTGGAGGGCATCAGCCTGTCGTTCAAGGGTGTGAAGGCCATTAGCGACATTGGCTTCAGTGTCGCCGAAGGCGAGATCTGTGCGCTGATCGGGCCCAATGGCGCGGGCAAGAGCTCACTGCTGAACATCATCAATGGCGTCTACCGGGCGCAGCAGGGGCGCATTCGTTTCGCCGGGCAGCAGCGTCGGGTGATGCACCCACATGCAGCGGCACGCGGCGGCATCGCTCGCACCTTCCAGAACATCGCGCTGTTCAAGGGCATGAGCGTGCTCGACAACGTGCTCACCGGGCGCAACCTCAAGCGCCGCAGTTCCTGGCTGGAGCAGGCGTTGCGCATCGGCCGCGCGCCGGGCGAGGACGATCGCCAACGCGCCGCCGCCGAGCGGGTAATCGAGTTTCTGCGCATCCAGCCGTGGCGTGACGAAATCGTTGGCACCTTGCCCTATGGCCTGCAGAAGCGGGTCGAGCTGGCCCGTGCGCTGGCCGCCGAGCCCCGCCTGCTGCTGCTCGACGAGCCGATGGCCGGGATGAATGCCGAGGAGAAGCGCGAGATGAGCCGCTTCATCGTTGAGATCAACCGCGAGTTCGGCATGACGGTGGTGCTGATCGAGCACGACATCGGCGTGGTCATGGGCATTTCCCACCATGTGGTGGTGCTCGATTACGGCCGCAAGATCGGCGACGGCTCCCCCGAGCAGGTTCGCCGCAACCCCGACGTGATCGCGGCCTATCTGGGTGTCCGCCCGGCGGCAGCTTCGGGGCTGTCCCCACACAGGAGCGCGACATGGCATTCTTTTTCGAAGTGCTGATCGGTGGCCTGCTGGCCGGGGTGATGTACTCCCTGGTGGCCATCGGTTTCGTGCTGATCTACAAAGCCAGCGGTGTGTTCAACTTCGCCCAGGGGGCGATGGTACTGTTCGCCGCGCTGACCTTCGTCAGCCTGCTGGAGCGCGGCGTGCCGTTCTGGCTGTCCTTTCTCGTCACCCTGGCGACGATGATCGCCCTGGCGCTGCTGATCGAACGGGCGGTACTGCGGCCATTGGTCGGGCGTTCGCCGATTACCCTGTTCATGGCCACGCTCGGCCTGGCCTACATCATCGAGGGCGCCGCCCAGGCCCTGTGGGGCGCTCAGGTTCACGGCCTGGAGCTGGCCATCAGCGACGCGCCGCTGGAGCTGGGTGGCCTGCTGCTGTCGCAGTTCGACCTGTTCGCCGCCGCAACGGCGGCGGCCCTGGTGGTGCTACTGTCCTTGCTGTTCAACCGCACGCGCATCGGCCTGGCGCTGCGTGCGGTGGCCGACGATCCCCGCGCGGCGATGAGCGTCGGTATCCGCCTGCCGAGGGTGTGGGCGGTGGTCTGGGCGGTGGCCGGGTTCGTCGGGCTGGTCGCCGGGCTGCTGTGGGGCGCGCGCCTGGGGGTGCAGTTCTCGCTCTCGCTGGTGGTGCTCAAGGCCCTGCCGGTGCTGATCATCGGCGGCTTCACCTCGATCAGCGGGGCGATCGTCGGCGGCCTGATCATCGGCGCTTCGGAGAAGCTCGCCGAGGTGTATCTCGGGCCGCTCATCGGCGGCGGCATCGAAAACTGGTTTCCCTATGTGCTGGCCCTGCTGTTCCTGCTGGTGCGTCCGGCTGGGCTGTTCGGCGAGCGCGCCATCGAGCGAGTCTGAGGAGCGTCGATCATGCTGTATCGAGAAGCGGGTCAGTTCAGCGTGCGTTACGCCGACGACCGACGATTCTTCCGCCTGCGCCAGGATCGGCTGGGTCTGGCGGCCTTGGTCCTGTTCGCCTTCATCGGCGTGCCACTGCTGGGCAACGATTACTGGTTCAGTGCCATCCTGATCCCATTTCTACTGCTGTCGCTGGCCGGCCTAGGGCTGAACCTGCTGACCGGTTATGCCGGGCAACTGTCCCTGGGTTCGGCGGCGTTCATGGCAGCAGGTGCCTTCGCGGCCTATAATTTCGAGCTGCGCGTGGCGTGGCTGCCGCTGCTGGCCAGCCTGCTGCTCGGCGGCCTGGTGGCGGCGCTGGTGGCCGTGGTGTTCGGCCTGCCAAGCCTGCGCATCAAGGGCTTCTATCTGCTGGTGTCGACACTGGCGGCGCAGTTCTTCGTGCCATGGGCGCTGACCCGCTTCAGTTGGTTCAGCAACGACAGTGCCTCGGGGGTGATCAGCGCGCCGCCGCTGCTGATGGCCGGGTATGACTTTTCGTCGCCGGCCGGGCGCTACCTGCTGACCCTGGCGGTGGTCAGCGCGCTGTTCTGGCTGGGCGCCAACCTGGTGCGCAGCGAACTGGGGCGCAACTGGATGGCGGTGCGCGACATGGACACCGCCGCCGCAGTGATCGGCATCCCCCTGTTGAAGACCAAACTGCTGGCTTTTGCCATCAGCGGCTTCTACCTCGGCGTGGCCGGTTCGCTCTGGGCCTTCACCTACCTGGGCACGGTGGAGCCACACGGCTTCGACCTGAACCGCTCGTTCCAGATCCTGTTCATCATCATTATCGGCGGCCTGGGCAGCATCCTCGGGAACTTTCTCGGTGCCGCCTTCATCGTGCTGTTCCCGGTGCTGCTGTCGAACCTGGCCGGGTTGCTGCCGACCGGGCTGATCGATGCCGGACAGATAGAGAACCTGCAGAAGATGGCCTTCGGCACGCTGATCATCATCTTCCTGATCAAGGAACCGGAGGGCCTGGCGCGCCTCTGGCAACGCTTTCGCGAGCGCACTCGGCGTTGGCCGTTGCGCTACTGAGCGAACCTTCGCACCGGGCTTCGCCCGCCTTACGCCACTGCCCACTGATTTGTAAAGGATAACCACGATGTCGACCCGATCCGTCCTCGGCCGCCTGGCGCTGGCCGTGAGCCTAGCGGCTGGTGCACTCAACGTGCACGCGGCCAACGAACAGTATTTCCCCCTGCAGAGCTACCGCGTTGGCCCCTATGCCGCAGGTGGTACCGGTTTCTTCGGGGGTTTTATCGATTACCTCAAGTACGTCAACGCCCAAGGCGGCGTGAATGGTGTCAAGCTGACCTGGAGCGAGTGCGAGACTGAGTACGTCGTGGAGAAGGGTGTGGAGTGCTACGAGCGCCTCAAGGGTGGGCTCAACGGCGCACCGGCTGCCGCCACCAATCCGCTGTCGGTGGGTATCGCGTATGCCACCCTGGAGCGCTCCACGGCCGACAAGCTGCCGCTGATCACCATCAACCATGGGCGTACCGACTCCACCGATGGCAGCGTGTTCCCTTACGTCTTCCCGCTGCAGCTCAATCCCTATTCCGAGGTATCGGCCATCGTCAACTGGATCGCACAGCAGGCAGGCGGCGAGCAGGGCCTCAAGGGCAAGAAGATCGTCACGCTCTTTCACGGTTCGCCCTATGGCAAGGAAACCAACGAGGTGCTGCAGGCCCTGGCGGACAAGTACGGGTTCGAGTTGACCCTGCTGGAGGTGCCGCACCCCGGCAACGAGCAACAATCGCAGTGGCTGAACATCCGCCGTCTGAAGCCGGACTGGGTCATCCTGCGCGGCTGGGGCGTGATGAACCCGGTGGCGCTGAAGACTGCGCAGAAGGTCGGTTTCCCTGCCGACCGTATCATCGGCAATATCTGGAGCAACTCCGAGGAAGACGCGGCGCCTGCCGGTGCCGCGGCCAAGGGCTTCATCGCCATCACCACGCATCCGTCCGGTACCGAGTTCCCGGTGCTGCAGGGCATCGAACAGGCGGTGGTGGACAAGGGCCAAGGCGACCTGGCCGATCCGAAGCGCTTCGGCACCGTTTACTACAACCTCGGCGTGGTCAACGGCATCCTCAACGTCGAGGCATTGCGTCTGGCTCAGGAGAAGTTCGGCAGGCAACCGCTGAGTGGCGAGCAGGTGCGTTGGGGCTTCGAACACCTGAACCTGGACGATACCCGCCTGCAGGCACTCGGTGCCAAGGGGCTGGTGCAGCCGCTTAAACTGTCCTGCTCCGACCATGAAGGCGGTGGCGCGGTGCGCTTCCAGCAGTGGGACGGGCAGAAGTGGAAACTGATCAGCGACTGGGTACAGGCCGACCGCGCGTTTTTGCGGCCGATCATCGAGGCCTCGTCGCATCAATATGCCAAAGAGAAGGGTATCACCCCGCGTGATTGCAGCCAGGAAGGCTGATCGCGCGGGCAGGGCCGGTGGCGTCCCCCCGGCCTGTCTTCAGCCCTGCGCAGTTCGGGCGCCGCCGCGCACCAGGCCCACACCGGCTCAAAGGTTGGGGGGCGCTTCCAGTCTGTTGCGATTGCCGCCATTTGGCGCGGCCATGCGCTTCTGTCCTTCGCAACCCTCTTGGCGCAGTTGGCAAGGGGGCAATCGTTCGTGGCGGCCTCTCAGATTGATAGTTGTATCGCCCGCTCAGGGCGCATCTGGGGCTCTGGCCGGCGCCGATTGACCACCAGTTCGCCGATGGCAATCAGTCGGGCGCGGGTGATGTTGCGGCTCAGACCCAGCAGGCTGGCCGTGTGCACCTGGTTGCAGTGGCAGAAACGATAGGCACTGCGTAGCAGGGAGTCCTCGACCTTCTCGTGCAGGCTGCCGGCCTGCTCCTCGAACAGGCGCTGAAAGGCACGCAGCAACTGCTCTTCGGCGCTTTCGGCGGTGCTCACCGGCGACTTGTCCTGGCGCTCGATACGCAGGTGCGACAGGCGCAGGTCGTCGTCCTGCACCAGGCCATTGCGGCACACCAGCAGGGTGTGGTGGATGACGTTTTCCAGCTCGCGGATGTTGCCGGGCCAGTCGTAGCTCACCAGCTTGCGTTCGGCCTCGGGGGACAGGCGCACTTCGCCGTAACCCAGGCGGTTGCAGTAGGTCTTGATGAAGTGTCGGGTCAGCGGCAGGATGTCGCCCGGGCGTTCTCGCAGCGGGTAGAGTTGCAGGCTGACCACGTTGAGGCGGTAGTACAGGTCTTCGCGGAAGTTGCCGGCAGCGATGGCCTTGTCCAGTTGTACGTTGGTGGCGGCGACCACGCGCACGTCGATGGGAATGCTCTTGCGCGAGCCCAGGCGCACCACTTCACGCTCCTGCAGCACGCGCAACAGCTTGACCTGGATGGCCATGGGCAGGTCGCCGATTTCGTCGAGGAACAGCGTGCCACCGTTGCCCTCCTCGAACCAGCCGGCCTTGGCCGCCAGGGCGCCGGTGAAGGCGCCTTTCTCGTGGCCGAACAGCTCGGCCTCCACCAGCGACTCCGAAAAGGCGCCACAGTTCACCGCGACGAAGGGGCCGTTGCGCCGTCCGCTGAGGTTGTGTATGTGGCGTGCGACCAGCTCCTTGCCCGTGCCGGTCTCGCCGATGATCAGGACGCTGGCCTCGCTGGGAGCGACCTGTTGCAGGTGGGCGAGCAGCGCCTGCGATCTAGCGTCTTCGAAGACCTGTGCGGTTGCCCGGATCGAGGTGGCCAATGACGGCGAAGGGGGGAGGGTCAGCAACTGCATGGCGATTCCTATGAGTAGAAAGATGGGGTGGGTCGCGTCTGACTCAGTGCCCACTCACCCAGCTCGTGGAGTTTGTAGTCCAGCGGGTCGTGCAGGCTCTGGGTACGCAGGTTGCGCCAGTAGCGATCGAGGCGTAGCGAGGCGTGGGTCGCGCGTGCGCCAGTGACCTCGAACAGGCGGTTGCAGATGTCCAGGCCAGTGCGTGCCGCCGCCACTTTGGCCGTGGCGATGGCCAGCGCCAGTTGCGCACGCTCTTCGGCGCCGAGCGCGTGCTCCTTGTGCCAGGCCGCGTCGAGTTGCGTCGCGGCGCGCTCCACCAGCAGGCGCACGCCTTCCAGACCGACCCAGAACTCGCCGTAGTGGCGCAGGATGTAAGGGTCTTCGCTGACATGTCGGGCTTTGGAGCGGAACCACGGGCGGCCTTCCTTCAACGTGTAATGGCGGGCCTCTTCCAGAGCGCCTTCGGTGATACCAAGGAATACGTTGGCGAAATGCAACTGGGCGATCAGCGGGCGCAGGCTGGCGAAGGGTGTGCTCAGCGGGCCAGGGTCGAGAAGCATCTCGTTCTCTTCGACGCGCACGCGCTCGAAAGTTGCGCTGCCGCTGTCGGTCTGGCGCTGGCCCATGTTGTTCCAGTCATCATGCAGTGTGATACCGGTCCGGCCGCTGGGGATGGCAGCGATCAGCAGCTTGCCGCCAGCACTTTCATCGACTGCCGAGGCAATCAGCATTTCCGAGTCGCTGGCGCCTGAGCAGAAACTCTTCTTGCCGGAAAACTCGTACCAACCGTCGAAGCGTGTGAGCACGGTGCGGCTGTCCAGAGGGTTGAGCGCATTGCCCCAGAACCAGTTCTTGCGCGCGGTCTGCTCGAACCAGGGTTGCCACTGATCGCGACGGGAGAACAGGCGCACGGTAGCCAGCATCAAGTGCTGAAAGCCGAAGACGTGGGCGATGGAACTGTCGACCCGGGCGAATTCGCGCACCACCTCCAGGGTTTCGCTCCAGCTAGCGCCGAGGCCGCCGAACTGGGTGGGTATGCTCAGCGCCAACAAGCCGCTCTGGCGGATAGCGTCGCGCTGGGCCTTGGGTGTGCCGCCGGCCTCGTCGCGCTCGACGGCGGTTTCGGCGAACGCCGTCGCTAGGCGACGTGCAGTCTGCAAGGGGCTAAGCACGGCAGGTCGTAGAGGGGTTGTCACTCGGCATTCCTCGCTGGCTGGTGGGATGGCGGATAGGGGGGCATTTCATAGCGGCGCCTCAGACAATTTGCTCAGCACATGCGCTTGGCGATGGAAGAGGGCTGCGGTGCGTTCTGCGGCTAGCGGGATGCGGGCCTGCAGAGGCTGGAAGAAACTGAACAGCGGGTGCAGCTGCAACAGCACCTGGGATTGGCCGGAGGTAGGCAATGACGTTGGCATCAGAAACTTCAACTCTCCAACACGGTTACCCCGATCCATCGCGGGTCTGATGAAAGTATAAAAGTCGATTCATATCTCTAAAAATAATAATAAATAATATTTATATTCCCGTATGGAATATTTATTTATTGCAAATGCAATGGCCTCACAAGGCTGCCAATGCTTTCGTTCAACTAAGACCGCAGGCGTGTTCCTCGCTGTTTCCCACACAACAGCAGCCATGCAATGTTGCTGCCTCTTCAACACCGTGCCGTCATGACAAAAACCCATCTCGCGCTTGAGTACGCGGGGTTTGGCCGATTGGCATGGAATCTGCTTCGTCGCCCTGGAATCCATTGAATCCCAGGGGGCGACGTGATCGCTGATAAATATCCACTGATTGCCAATGACCCTTTGGAAACCCCTGCGCGGGTCAGCGCAGACTCCCTTGGCTCTGCATCGATTCATGCTATCGCGCTGGAATTTCGCGCGGTCACCAAACGTTACGAGGGGAGCCGGTCAGGCTCCAGCAACGCGGTTGAGCAAGTGAACCTCGCGGTGCGGCGTGGCGAAGTGCTTTGTTTGATGGGTACATCCGGCAGCGGCAAGTCGACTTTGCTGCGCCACGTCAATCGGTTGATAGAACCGAGCAGCGGCGAGGTGCTCATCGACGGTGAGGTTCTGAGCGACTTGACGCAGCCTGCGCTGCGCCAACTGCGGTCGCAGCGCATCGGCATGGTGTTCCAGCATTTCGGCTTGCTGCCGCATCGAAGCGTGCTCGACAACGTGGCCTTGCCCCTGGAATTGCGCGGTGAGCCGGAGAGTACGCGGCGCGCAGCGGCACAACGGCAGTTGCAGGCGGTGGGGCTGAAAGAGTGGGGCGAGCGTTTGCCCCACGAGTTGTCTGGTGGCATGCAGCAACGTGTCGGGCTTGCGCGAGCACTGGTCACCGAGCCTGACATTCTGCTGATGGACGAACCCTTCAGTGCACTGGACCCCACCATCCGCCGTGATTTGCAGGGGCGCTTCCTGCAACTGGTGCGCGAACGGGGAATCACGACGCTGCTGGTGACCCACGATCCGGGTGAGGCGTTACGTCTGGCAGATCGTATCGCCGTCTTGCGCGGTGGTCGGCTGATTCAGGTCGGCACCCCTGGTGAATTGCTTGAACAGCCGGCGGACGAGGGGGTGGCGGATTTCTTCGACGATCGGCCGCATATCGGCCCGAGCATTCCCTCGCCTAGTGACGAGGTGCTCAGCGAGCCACCGTCGGTCGAAGTGCAAGCGCGCTCGACAAACCATTGGATTCGCCAAAGCGTGTTGGGCCCGGCAGCGCTCGCTGACGCCGGACGAGGTGGCCTGTTCTGGCTGGCGCTGCTGCTGGAGTTGACGGCCCTGGCCGTGCTTGCTGGCGCGTGGCGCGAGGGGGCGGGGTGGCTATCGGCCGCAGCACTGGCAGTGCTGCTGGTCAATCGCTTGGGTTGTGCTTGGGTGAGCCTGCACGGCCACGGCCGTGACTCCCTGGGCGTCGCTTTACCCTTGGCGCTGCTGCTGGTGAGTCAGGTACTGACCGTATGGCGCGCCCTGACGCCGGATGCTGCCGGGGCACTGGTGCAGTTTCCCGCCGATCGCGACAGTATGCTGGCAGTTGCTGGTGCCATCGACACGTTGATTGGCTGGTCTCAGGTCACGTTCGAGAGCGTATTCGTCGGGGTGATCGTGGCGGTGCGCACCGTCATTGATGGCGTTGAAGGTGCGCTGGGCTGGATTCCGTGGCCGGTACCGGCGCTTGCATTGGTCTACCTGGCCTGGCGCTCTGCCGGCGCGATCCTGGCCCTGACGACTGCGTTAGCCCTGGGTTATATCGGCCTGTTCGGTTTCTGGGAGCGTACGATTTCCACCATCGCCCTGGTCGGCGCTTCGGTGCTGCTGTCGCTGCTGATCGGCATTCCCACCGGCATTCTCCTGGCCAAGCGGGCGCTGGCTCGGCGCTTGGTCACGCCGCTGTTGGATGTCATGCAGACCTTGCCGACCTTCGTCTACCTGATTCCGGCAGTGGCCTTCTTCTCGGTCGGTAAGACGCCGGCGGTGATCGCCACGGTGATTTTCGCCCTGGCGCCGATGATCCGTCTCACCGCCCTGGGTATTCAGGAGGTGCCCAAGGCCGCGGTGGAGGCTGCGGTCGCCCATGGCGCAACGCCCTGGCAGACGCTCACCCGGGTCGAGTTGCCATTGGCCTCCGGCTCTCTGTTGCTGGGGGTGAACCAGACCATCGTGATGAGTCTGTCCATGGTGGTCGTGGCAGCACTGATTGGTGCCGGAGGCCTTGGCTACGACGTCATGACCGCCTTGCGCAACATCAAGGGTGGTGAGGGCGTCCTGGCCGGTATTGCCATTGTTTTTTGTGCCCTGGTGCCCGACCGGATCATTCAGGCATCCCTTCGCAAACGTCATCATTCTACTCAGGAGTAACAGGTTCCATGACCCGATTCCTTTCCCGCGGGCTTGCCGGGTTCGCTCTGCTGGCCGCACTGGTACCAGCGACAGCAAGCTTTGCCAAGGACAAGATCGTTATTGGCGAGCAGAACTGGACCGGCGCCATCGCCATCCAGTACATCCTCGGCGACATCATTTCCAATCGCCTTGACGGCGATGTTTCCTACCTGGCCGGTGATCTGCCGGTACTGTTCGCCGCCGCTGCCAAGGGTGACGGCTCGGTGGACGTGCTGACCGACATCTGGCTGCCGAACCAATCAGCAGCCTTCGCCAAGTACGTGAACGGCGGTACCCGTTCGCTGATCCCCAACAAGCAACCCTATGTCGGTGTGCAGGGTTTCTACATCCCGGGCTACATCCAGGACCGGTACAACGTGAAGTCGGTGTATGACCTGAAGAAGCCAGAGGTCGCCAGGTTGTTCGCTCCGCTGGGGGGTGGCAAGTCCCAGCTATTGGTCGGGCCGGCAGGCTGGGAGTCGACCTATATCGGTCAGATCAAAGCCAAGGATTACGGTTTCGACGGCAACTTCGAGTCGGTCTCCACGGAGGCCTCGGTGACTTACGCCAAGCTTGATGCTGCCTACAAAGCCGAGCGTGGGGTGATTTTCTACGCCTACACACCAGACTGGATCTTCTCCGCCTATGACCTGCGCCGTCTTGATGAACCGCCATTCGATGGCTATGCCCAGGACAACAAGAAGGGCGACCCGCTGTACAAGGCTGACGGCTGCTGGACATTCATCAGCCCGACCGTGGATGCCGACTGGCTCAACAAGAGCAGCATCACCTGCGCGTATCCCGACGCGAAGGTGCACATCCTCGCGTCTTCTGCGCTACGCCAGCGTGCACCGCGGATTTCCGCGTTTCTGGAGAACGTAAGTATCGATCCGGCATCCCTCAACGACCTGATCCTCAAGATCGAGCGTGAGAAGCAGCCGGCGGATG
Source organism: Pseudomonas sp. GW823-FHT05G12 (assembly GCF_058795575.1). NCBI lineage: Bacteria > Pseudomonadati > Pseudomonadota > Gammaproteobacteria > Pseudomonadales > Pseudomonadaceae > Pseudomonas > Pseudomonas sp. GW823-FHT05G12. The sequence goes on along the minus strand of NZ_CM179501.1, from coordinate 3,403,323 downwards.
CGGCGGCCAAAGCCTGGGTCGCCGCCAATCAGGCGACCGTCGATCGTTGGTTGAGTGCCACTGGCACCCAGGTGGCTGCCCAATGACTCGACGTGCCTGGACGCTGCTCGATGGTGGGATGGGACGAGAACTCAAGCGGATCGGCGCACCCTTCCGGCAGCCGGAATGGTCAGCACTGGCGCTGTTCGAAGCGCCCGAATACGTGACGCAGGTCCACCGAGCGTTCATTGCCGCCGGGGCCAGGGTGATCACCACCAACAGCTATGCAGTGGTGCCGTTTCACATTGGCGAGGAACGCTTTGCCCGCTCCGGGCGGGCGCTGGCTGAACTGTCCGGGCGGCTTGCCCGTGGCGCTGCCGAGGAGGCGGGGGCTTTGGTGCAGGTCGCCGGTTCGCTGCCGCCGGCGTTGGGGTCGTATCGCCCGGACCTGTTTGATCCAGCCCGTTCCCAGGCCATCCACCGTGAATTGATCCGTGGCCTGGCGCCCCATGTGGATTTCTGGTTGGCGGAAACCCAGAGCTCCTTGGCCGAAGCGCGCGCCGTGCACGCGGCCCTGGACGGCGATGGCAAGCCGCTCTGGCTGTCCTTCACGTTACTCGATCCTGACACAGAGCACACGGAGCCTTTGCTGCGCTCGGGTGAAAGCGTGCAGCAGGCAGTTCTGCTGGCCCTTGAACTGGGGGCCAGCGCCTTGCTATTCAATTGCAGCCAACCGGAGAGCATGGGCGCAGCGTTGCGCAGTGCCAGACAGGTGCTGAAGCAGGAAGCTCGCGAGTTAGCGCTGGGTGTCTATGCCAATGCCTTTGCGCCAGTACGTGAAGATGCCCAGGCCAACGAGACGCTGCTCGATATTCGTGGCGACCTAGGGCCTGAGGCGTACCTGCAGTGGGCGCAGCAGTGGGTCGAGGAGGGGGCGGGTATTGTGGGCGGCTGCTGCGGCATCGGTCCGGAGCACATCGCCCGACTTGACGAGCATCTGCAAGCCTGCAAGCAGGGGATGGAATGAGCGAAACAGAGGAGGCCGCACTTGGCGAAGGCTGTTTCTGGCGGCTGGAGCGGGCGTTGCGCGAGCTTGGCGGTGTGATCGACAGCCGCGTCGGGTGAGGCAGACGGTCAGCGAAGTGCGCCTCGCCGTGAGCAGGCAGGCAAGCACCTCGCGATGCTCGCCTGTCTCGAGCCAAGCGATCGTCTTGCGCCCGCTGACCTTATGCGTAAGCACCTGGAACAAGCTCGCCGTCGTAAACTCGCAGCGGCGTTCTTCGAGGCGGTTGAGCTGCCTGTCAGGGCGATTGTTCTGGCAGCCCTCGATAAACATTGACCAGGGCTGCTACCCAAGTAGCAAACAACCCTATCAGCTGTTTACGTCTACAATCATCCGACCCCGGTTTTTACCATCCATCAGATCAGTAGCAGCGGCAATTGCGCTCTCAAGGCTAATTTCTCTGGTCATCAACGACAGTGTGTCGAGATTCAGCTGATCGGACAGCTTTTCCCAAGCCTCGACGCGCCGCTCGAAGGGCTGAGTGACGCTGTTGATGCCGAGCAGGCTTACCCCTCGAAGGATGAAAGGTGCAACGGTTGCCGGGAAATCCATTCCCTGGGCCAATCCACATGCAGCTACCAAGCCTTCAGACATTGTGCTTGCGCACGCATTGGCCAGGGTATGGCTGCCGACCGAGTCGATAACGGCTGCCCATTTTTCTTTCGCCAATGGACGCCCTGGGGCTGAAAGCTCGGCCCGATCGATGATGGTCGTTGCTCCCAGGCTTTTCAGATAAGCCTCTTCGCTGGCTTTACCTGTGGCTGCAGTGACGGTATACCCGGCACCGGCGAGAAGGCTAATGGCAAAGCTACCGACGCCGCCGGTGGCGCCTGTTACCAGCACCGGCCCATCGGAGGGTTTCAGCCCATGGCGTTCCAAAGCCATCAAGCACAGCATGGCGGTGTATCCAGCGGTACCGATGGCCATGGCTTGGCGTTCGTTCAAGCGCTCAGGGTGGGGGATCAGCCAGTCGCCGTTCAACCTCGCCTTTTGAGCAAGTCCGCCCCAATGGCTTTCACCCACCCCCCAGCCATTGAGCAATACGCGATCGCCAGGTTTGTATCGAGGATCGTCACTCGCTTCGACAGTGCCCGCGAGGTCGATACCCGGCACCATCGGAAACTGCCGAACGACCGGCCCCTTGCCGGTGATTGCGAGCGCATCCTTGTAGTTCAAGGTGCTGTAGGCCACCTTCACCGTCACGTTTCCGCTGGGTAGCTGATCATCCTGCAGCTCGGTGAGTCGGGCCGAGTACTTGTCTTCCAGCTTCTCAATCAGAATGGCTTTGAACATGCTTTGTCCTTATTTAGACCGGCTGTCTTTAAATTGCCCGAAAGGAATCAACGAGTGATTCCCGTCAGAAAACCTTGGAAAAAAATGTCCAGGGGGCGGACATGCTGCGTCAGTCGTGCCCGAAGCACGGCACCCTCCCAGCCAACCCAGAAATAGGCCGCGAGGGCTTTGCAGTCATGTTCGCAAGACACCTCGCCCTGCTTGACCGCCTCCTCCAGGCAGGTTGACAAGCGCGCCTCCCAGTCCTGAAGCGTCAGTTCCAGTTGTTCACGGAAGCTGGCGGGCAGCACCAACACCTCCTGGCCAAGGTTGCCGACCAGGCAGCCTCTGCGGAACTGGTACTTGGCCATCCCGACCTTCGCTTCTTCAACGAAGTTGGAAAGCCTTCGCAGCGGTGACACGCTCAGGTCGCTGAAGCAGCGATCGAGTTTTCGAGCGAAGTAATCGGCATAGCGCTGCAGTACCGCTTGGCCGAATGCTTCTTTGCTGTCGAAGTAGTGATAGAACGAGCCCTTGGGCACCTGGATACGTTTGAGCACGGTATCGATGCCGGTGGCAGCGAAGCCTTGCTCGGTGAGGATTTCCATGCCGCAGCGCAACAAGAGCTCGAGCGTTTCGCCATGCTCACGCGCGATCTTGGGCGGTCGGCCCCTTCGAGGGACAGGTTTGGCGCTATTCATGCGTTGTAATTTAGACTGTTCGTCTCTAATGTCAACCGCAGAGCGATTCGATTCCCGATGAGCCTAGTGTTGGATGCGTTATGAAAAAGCGTTTGCCGCCCCTGAACTGGCTTCGAGCTTTTGAGGTTTCTGCCCGGCTATTGAATTTCACCCATGCTGCTGAGGAACTCAATCTCACGCAAGCAGCGATCAGTCAGCAGGTCAAAGCTTTGGAGTCGCAGTTAGGCCAAGCGCTTTTCAAGCGTCTTCCGCGGGGACTTGAGCTGACGGAGGCAGGCAAGTCCTACTTCCCGGTGGTCAGAGAGTCGGTTGAGCGCCTCGCTGCCTCGACGGATGAGATCTTTGGGCTGGGGCATCGAAGCGTGCTCAGCATCCGCAGCAGTCTGGTGTTCTTCACACATTGGATAGCCCCCCGATTACCCCGATTTGGAGCAAGACATCCGGATGTGAGCATTCGAGTTGCAAGTAACATCTGGGTAGATGAAACAGAGTTCGATGCCGATCTGGAAATCCGGTACGGGCAAGGGCGCTGGCCTGGCATGAAGGCTGAGCGCCTGACGTGGGACACGCTTGTGCCCGTGTGTTCACCTGCATTGATCACCGAGGAGCGCCCGTTGCAACGCCCTCAGGATCTTGCGCTGCACCCCTTGCTGCATGTGCTGGGCTACGAGGAAGGCTGGGGTTATTGGCTCAAGAAGAATAATGCAGAGAGCGTTGATTCGTCTCAGGGGATGCAGTTCGATACCCTTATTTCGGCATTGACGATCGCTGAGCTTGGCCAAGGCGTCGCTTTGGCGCGGTCTTCCCTGGTCAAGCATCTCCTGGACGAGGGCCGCCTTGTCGCCCCCCTTGGACGGCATGTACCGACCAAAGAAGCGTTCTACCTGGTTTATTCAGCTCACAGCATGGTCAATCCCGATGCGGCGGCTTTTGCCCAGTGGCTGTGCGAAGAGGCCCAGTCTTTCAAGGAGGCGTCCAGTGCTGAAGAGGACGGACATCCCCAGCAATAAGCAAAGCACCCGTGCAATAAAAAAAATGGCCCCTTAGGGCCATTTTTTATTGCTTTCGCGTTGCCTGCGAATTTCTGAAAGTAGCAAGCACATCGCAAGCCCTTGGAGGGTGCAGTCGTCCAGGGTCCGGTCAGTACGAGGTCTCAATAACAACAATAACCGCGCCGGCGAATATCGGCGGCCCGGGCTACCTAGGGTTATCCTCATGCAGCAAACCAACCAATTGCCTTTGCAAGGCGTCAATGTCATCGATTTCGGGCAGTACATCGCAGGCCCTGCGGTCGCGATGATCCTCGCTGATCTTGGGGCCACAGTCGTCCATATCGACCCCCCGGATGGGCCCCTATGGGACAGCCCGGCAAATGCCACGCTCAACCGCAACAAGCTGTGCATGCGCCTGGATCTGAAGGCGCCAGAGGGGCTGCAGCAAGCTCGCGAACTCATCTCCCGTGCCGATATCGTGATCGAAAATTTCCGGCCGGGGGTCATGTCCAGATTGGGCCTCGATTTCGCAGAGCTGCGACGTACTCGCCCTGAGTTGATCACCTTGTCGATTCCAGGGTTTGCCAGCGATGACGAGTTGCGCGCGCAATGGCGTGCTACCGAGTCGGTGATCGCTTCGGCCTCTGGTGTATTCACCGATATGGGCCAAAACCGCGTGCTGATGGGCATCAACCCTAGTTTCTCGCCACTTCCCCTGGCGTCAGCGTACGGCACCATGCTGGCTGTGTCGTCTGTGGTACTTGCTTTGCAGGCGCGTGAAAAGAACGGTGTTGGCGATCAGATCGAAGTGCCCTTGGCATCTGCGGTGATGGAAGGCCTGTCGTACAACTCGATCAAGATCGATGGTTACCCGCTGCGCTACAAGACCCTGCGTGAGAAGGAGAGCGAGCGTCGTCGGGCAGAGAACCTGCCGATGAACCTGAGCTACCAGGATTTGCAGGAGTACCTCGACCCGTTCTACCGGACCTATGAATGTGCCGATGGCCGTAAATTCTACGCCGTTTGCCCATCGCATCGGGAGCATGCCAAGCGCTGTTTGCAGGCTATGGGCATCTACGAAGAAATGGTTGCCGCCGGCTTGCCGAAGGTTGATGACCCCTACCTGCCGATTGATCAATGGGAAGGGAATGCATCCCTGGGCGTTTATCCTTTGCCTGCCGATTGGGCTGCACGTATCTCGGCTCGGATGAAGGACGTGTTCTTGACTAAAACCGCGGCCGAGTGGGAAGTCATCTTCGGTGAAGGGCGTTTCCCCGGCGCGCCGCACAGGTCTACCCAGGAGTGGCTCCATGACGAGCACTCGAATACTGCTGGTTTGATTGTCGAGGTCAATGATCGCGAGTTCGGCGTCATGAAGCAGCCTGGCCCAATTGCCTGGTTGGAAGGTTGTTCAGAACCCATGCTGAAGCCTGTTTCGCGTCGCGATGTGCGCTTCGAGGAAGCGATGGCAACGCTGTCTGAACGCCCTGTACGTGCATTGCCGCCTGCCAAGCTCGACAAGCCTGCCGGTTGGCTGGAAGGTGTCAAGATCCTCGACCTAACGAACGTGATCGCAGGGCCGCACTCGACATCGTTCCTGGGCCGCTTCGGGGCAGACGTCATCAAGCTCGACCCTGTCGTGCCCAATTATGATCCGTGGAATACCGTGGTCTTCGGCATGTCGTCGGCACGTGGCAAGGAAAGTGTTCTGGTTGATCTGAACAAGCCCGAAGGGCGGGACGTTTTCAATCGTCTGGTGCGGGAGGTCGACGTGATCGTCATGAACGCGCCTGATCGCCAACTGGCACCGCTGGGCCTGGATGAGGCGAGCCTGCAGGCGGTGAACCCTGGTGTGATCTTCTGTCAGCTTGACTGTTTCGGCGGCCCACGTCGCGGCCCTCGTACAGATTATCTGGGGTATGACGACCTGATCCAGGCCACCACCGGCATCATGCTGCGCTTTGGTGGCGGCATGGAAACGCCGGAAGAACATGCTCACGTTGGCACGATCGATGTGATGTGCGGGTTTGCTGCTGCGCTGGGCGTGGCAACAGCGCTTTATCGCAAGCATCACTCCGGGCAAGCTTACCGTGCTCGCACTTCACTGGCATCACTGGGCAATCTGGTACAGATCCCGTTCTGCTACGACTATTCAGGCCGGGCGCCCTTCAATGAGCCGTCCGGGCGGGACGTGGTTGGCTACAGCGACCTTTCCCGGTTCTACAAGACGGCGGATGGCTGGATCTACCTGGATGCCTGCGAACAGGAGTTGCACAAGTTCGCGGCAATCGATGAGCTCAGCGGGCTGGCGGCGGCCACTGATCGTGTTGCCTACCTGAAATCCGTCATCGGCCGCATGAGCAGTTCGGGTCTTCAAGCGCGTTTGCAGGCTGCCAACATAGCTGCTGCGGTACCGGACAACATCGATCACCTGCGCAGCCAGTACAGCCGTACCGCTGATGGCCTGCCGGGTACTGAGAATGGCAGCTACTCCTTCAGCATCTACAGCGACCATCCGAGCGGTCATCGGGTTACGCAGCTGGATCCTTATGCCATTCGCCCGCGGGTAGCGCGAATTCGAGCGCTGCCACCCGCTGAAAAGTTTGGCGCTTCGACTCGCAAGGTATTGGGCCGCTACGGCTATACCGAGGCGCAGATTCAGTCGCTCCTGGACGCCGGCGCAATCGGTGATTCCTGGAGTGAGGAATATCTGCCCAGCTGACTCCTGAAGGCTGGTCAAGGGGCGCGCCTTCGAGAGGTCCCCCTGGCTTGTCGACTTACCGTGCAAGCGAACACGAGCCAAAGGCTGCTCGCGGGCGCGTTCATGCCCAAGAAATGAGATAGAGCCATGACTTACAACAGCATCCTCCCACGTATCCTGCAAACCGGTGCCGGTGCCAGCCAGCAAATCCACCAGGTCCTGGCCAGCCTCGGCTGCCATAAGCCACTCATCATCACTGACCGAATGATGGTTGAGTTAGGTTATGCCGGTCGTATCAGCGCCGTTCTGGCAGAGCACGCAATAGACGTCGACGTGTTCTCCGACACGGTCCCCGAGCCTACTGTCGCTTCGATTCAAGCCGGCGTAGCAACCGCCAGGGAGGGAGGCTATGACAGCATCATCGCACTGGGCGGCGGAAGCCCGATCGACAGCGCCAAAGCGATTGGCATCCTGGCCAAGTTCGGCGGGGTCATGCGCGATTACAAGTTCCCGCGCAATGTCACCGAAATGGGTTTGCCGATCATTGCCATTCCAACGACTGCCGGCACTGGCTCCGAAGTCACCCGTTTCACCATCATCACCGATGAGTCGACTGACGAAAAAATGCTGTGCGTCGGCGCCGGCTTCATGCCTGTCGCAGCACTGGTCGACTATGAGCTCACGCTCTCGTTGCCGCCTCGCGTGACGGCGGACACCGGTATCGATGCGCTGACGCATGCCATCGAGGCTTACGTCAGCAAAAAAGCGAATCTGTTCAGCGATGCCCAGGCACTGGCCGCCATGCGCCTGATCGGGCCAAACCTTCGCAAGGTCTACCACGACGGGGCCGACCGTGTTGCGCGAGAGGCGGTCATGCTGGGGTCGACCCTTGCAGGTCTTGCTTTCTCGTCTGCGTCGGTTGCTTTGGTGCATGGCATGAGTCGTCCCATCGGTGCCGCATTCCATGTGCCTCATGGCTTGTCGAACGCCATGCTGCTCCCCGAGGTGACGGCCTTTTCAATCCCCGCTGCACGTGACCGGTACGCGGATTGCGCGCGTGCAATGGGCGTCGCTACTGAAAGCGATACGGATCAATCCGCAGTTGAAAAACTGCTGGAAGAGTTGGTGGCTATCAACGACGAGCTGAATGTTCCCACCCCGGCACAATTCGGAATTGATCGCGAAAAGTTCTTTGAACTGATGCCAACCATGGCCGCTCAGGCGCTGGCTTCCGGTTCACCTGGCAATAACCCGCGTGTGCCTACCGAGGCTGAGATGGTCGAGCTTTACCGCAGCCTTTGGTAGTCGAACAGCAACGCAATACTTGAATAACAAAAAGTGGAGTTTCACATGAATACTGTCGGTCATCTGATCAACGGCGAAGCCGTTCTCGAATCCAAGCGCACCCAGGATGTTTTCAACCCCGCCACCGGCCAAGTGGCTCGCCAGGTTGCGTTGGCATCAAGCCACACGGTAGAGCACGCCATCGCTACTGCCGAAGCCGCTTTTCCAGCCTGGCGCGACACGCCCCCTATCAAGCGGGCCCGCATCATGTTCCGCTTCAAAGAGCTCCTGGAACAGAACGCTGATGAGATCTGCAAGCTGATTGGTGAAGAGCACGGAAAAATTTCTCATGATGCGGCGGGCGAACTGCAGCGAGGGATTGAGAACGTCGAGTACGCCTGCGGGATCGCCGAACTTCTGAAAGGCGAACACAGCAAGAATGTCGGCCCGAACATCGATGCCTGGAGCGAGTTCCAGCCGCTGGGCGTGGTAGCAGGCATCACGCCGTTCAACTTCCCCGTGATGGTACCCCTGTGGATGATTCCAGTGGCTATTGCGGCGGGGAACTGCTTCATTCTCAAGCCTTCTGAGCGCGACCCAAGCTCTACGTTGTTCATTGCCCAATTGCTGCAGGAAGCAGGTTTGCCCAAGGGTGTGCTGAATGTGGTGAACGGCGACAAGGAAGCGGTCGACATCCTGCTGCGCGACGCGCGCATTCAGGCAGTCAGCTTCGTGGGGTCGACGCCGGTTGCCGAGTATATCTACGCCACCGCCACGGCCCACGGCAAGCGTTGCCAGGCACTGGGTGGGGCCAAGAACCACGCGATCATCATGCCAGATGCCGATATCGACAATGCGGTTAACCAGCTCCTGGGCGCTGCATTTGGCTCGTCCGGTGAGCGCTGCATGGCGCTGTCAGTCGCCGTTGCCGTGGGTGACGCGGCAGCTGATGCGTTGATCGCCAAAATGAAAGAAGCCATGAAAAACCTGAAGGTGGGCGCTTACACCGACAGCAAGAATGATTTCGGCCCGGTGATCACCCGGCAGCACCAGCAAAAAGTGGTCGGCTACATCAACAGTGCTGAAGAGCAGGGTGCCACGGTGGTTGTCGATGGACGTGAGCCAAGGGTCGCAGGCTACGAGGAAGGCTTCTTCGTCGGTGGCACGTTAATCGATCACGTTACCCCAGACATGCAAAGCTACAAGGAGGAGATCTTCGGCCCGGTTCTGCAGGTCATGCGTGTCAACAGCATGAAGGAAGCCATGGCGCTGATCGACACACACGAGTACGGCAATGGAACGTGCATCTTCACCCGAGACGGCGAAGCAGCTCGCTACTTCTCCGACAACATCAAGGTGGGCATGGTCGGCATCAACGTTCCTCTGCCTGTGCCCGTCGCTTACCACAGCTTCGGCGGTTGGAAGCGCTCGTTGTTCGGTGACTTGCATGCCTACGGGCCGGATGGCGTCCGGTTCTACACCCGACGCAAGACCGTCACCCAGCGCTGGCCGTCGTCAGGTGTTCGGGAGGGCGTTGAGTTCTCCATGCCGACGATGAAGTAAAGGCGGGACAAGATGTGTGCCTGACTGCCGTCGGGCACACATCTTTGTGTGGTGTTAAGGCTCACGCGTAGTCGTGCTGCCAGGGTTGTCATGTGCGGTTTTAGGTTTGTTTGGCTGTGCCGCTGAAATAATAATTAAATAAAATTAGAGGCGAATATGAATAATAAGCACAATATATGTTCGGGGAAGGCTGGCGGCCTTTCATTTCTCCAAGGGACTCGATCCGTTCGGGCAGGGGTTGCAATTCGTGCTTGACGTATTGGTATTCAACAGATGCTTGTTGTTGAGTCGAACGTTCTGAGGAGATATGCCAAATGAGTAAGTTAAAAGAGGGTGCCTCATTGGATGGTCGTGTATTTTGGCCATCGATTGCAGTGATACTCGGCGTCACGATTCCACTTATCGCATTTCCTGAGGCTGGGAATGCGGTGATAAATCAGATGTTTGCGTTTGCGACCGGGAAGTTTGGCTGGCTCTACCTGGTTTCCGGTTTGATGACTGTCGTCTTCCTGTTGTGGATGGCGTTCGGGCGCTACGGAAATATACGGCTTGGGCGAAAGAGTGATGCGCCAGAGTTTTCCTACTTTAGCTGGGTCGCGATGATTTTTTGTGGCGGTATCGGCATAGCCATTGTCAACTGGGCCTGGGTTGAGCCGATTTATTACTTTAATGGGCCTCCTTTGAATGTGGCTGCACACAGTCGTGAAGCGGCAGAGTGGGCGTTGACGTATGGGCAGTTCCACTGGGGGTTGACCCCGTGGGCATTTTACTGCTTGCCGGCATTGCCCATCGCCTATTCGATGTATGTACGCCGACAGCCTGGCGTAAGATTGTCGGTTGCTGCACGTGGCGTCTTGGGCGAGAAGTCGAATGGGTGGTTGGGAATCACACTTGATACGGTGGTGGTGTTCGGGATTGTTGGCGGTGTGGGAACATCCCTAGGGTTGGCCGTCCCGCTGGTCTCAACCCTGGCCAGCGACATTTTTGGAATACAGCAGTCCTTCGCATTTGACATGTGCGTTTTGGCGCTATGGACATTGATGTTCGGCATGAGTGTCTGGTTTGGGCTGAGCAAAGGGATAAAGATACTTAGCGATATAAACGTCTATTTGGCTTTTCTGTTGCTTTTGTTCGCTGCCGTTGTCGGCCCAACCTTGTTGCTCATCAACGGTTGGGCAAACAGCCTGGGCCTGATGCTCAACAACTTCATCCACATGAGCCTGTGGACTGACCCTGTTGCGAAAGGTACGTTCCCTCAGGATTGGACCATTTTTTATTGGGCCTGGTGGATTGCTTATGCGCCCATGATGGGGTTGTTTGTTGCGCGTATTTCTCGAGGGCGCACAATCAAAGAGCTTATTTTGGCTGAGCTTGTGTGGGGAAGCCTGGGGTGCTGGGTTTTCTTTGCGGTCTGGGGAGGCTACTCGCTGAATCTTCAGCTCACAGGCGAGCTGGACGTCAGTGCGATTTTGTCACAGCAGGGTATACCGGCGGCTGTACTCGCCATTTTAAAAACAATGCCATTTTCAAGTCTTGTTATTGGCGCTTTCGTTCTGCTTTGCTTTGTGTTCCTGGCGACAACGCTTGATTCGGCAGCTTATGTGCTGGCGTCAGTGACATCGCGTGAGCTCAGCGGCTATGAAGAACCTCAACGCTGGCTACGGATTGTATGGGCGCTGTTACTGGCGGTGATTGGCATCGGTCTTCTCAAAGTAGGCGGGCTGAAAGCTGTTCAAACGTCTACCATTGTCGTTGCGCTGCCTTTGATACCTGTGCTTGGCGTATTGACCTGGTCGCTACTGCGCATGATTCGTGCCGACCTCACGCATGAACTGGCGTCCAGAGAAATTGTCCTGGAAGACGCGGTGACACTTGCCGATCTGCCGGAGGTTGATGTTTCGCGGGCGGTTGAAGCTGTTTTGGTTTCGACTCATCCTGAACCTAAATATTAAAGATTGACCTCGTGCTCTATTCGCAAAGGCCTAGGGTTTCCTAGGTCTTTGGTTTTCTCGCCGTCGCGCGGGTGAAGAGCGATCGAGTGTTCCCACTCAGGGCGATGCAAGCCTGTGTGGAGGGCAATGTCATGCGGCGGAGCCATAAGCAAAACAAACCCTTTGGGGTGTTTATTCTGATTTTTAGATGGTGGGGCGAGTGAGTATATTGATGGGTTTTTTCTGTGGTGTAGAGCGTTGTTTGTGTCGCAAAATGCTTTGTAATGTCGCTGGCGATCAACTGGTCTTTTGTGATGTGTCTTATGTTTTCGCAAACCGTTATCTACGTTGTAGGCAACGAGCTTTTCACTTATTTCGATAAGCGGGCTGCGAGAGAACGCCTGGTTTTAGCAACTCCCAGCCCGAGAACGTTCGTTCAGCCTACTGCCCGTATGCTGATGTGGTTGCCAGATTTGCACGGGCCCATGCCTCAGCGGTCGTGACCTGAATCGACTGCTGCGCATTGAAAGTGCCGGCTTTAGGCCATGCCACGCCTCTGCCTTGGGCGAAGACAGCGCGGTACTTCTTGATGTGATGCGTTGGGTCTTCCTCCAACTCTTGGAGCAAGTACGGCACAGTCCACACGTTGCGTTTGAACGGGCGGCCCAGTACACGTTCGAGGAGGCTCGCAACCTCTCCGTACGTCACGGTGTCGCCCGAGAGGTAGACAATCTGATTGCGGAAGCGAGGTTCGAAGAAAACGATCTCCGCTGTCAACGCGCCAATGTCATCTGGCGTCGTGAGCGTCACGCTGGTCTCAAGACTGCCTAGCGCGTTCACCGTATCGTTTTCGAAGTCAACCACCTCGAATACTGGCTCGAACAGAAAGCTGGTGAACATGCCCGTCGAGATGATTACCCATTCAGTTTTATCCTGGGCTCGAAGCAATTCGCGGACATCAAGCTGAGCATCGAACAAATCCTGAGGGCTGCCCCGACCGATTACCTCGAAGTCGACACCAAACTGCCACGGGAAGTAGCGCTTCACACCAGCCTTCAGGGCGGCGGTGGCCAGCTTCATTGGGGTTTCCCGGCCTGCAACCATGCCTGCACAGCCTATTACGGTATCGAAACGTGCGAATACTTCAGCCAGCTGATCGATTGAGTCATTCACGAGATCGGCAGCCACCATCTGGATCCCGAGGCCCCGAAGCTCATCGATTTTGACCTTTTTCTCGGGCACTTGCGTGTTGATGGTCGAATCTCTGAGCAGGACGCTGATTGTGGAACCGGGCGCGCGTTTTGCTAGTCGCGCAAGATTGCGCAGCACCGGCAGCCCAAGCTCACCGGCGCCTAGAACGAGGATGGATTGGGGGGGAAGCTGGGTCACTTCGGTCATGATTTCTCCTGAGAACTGTTGCCTGTAAGATGAACAAATGCTTGCACGATTAGGCAACGTTCGTAAGAAGGCACACCTGTGATACTTGAGAAAGCAATGACTGATCAGGAGGCGCTAAGCCAGGCAGAGACGATTTGCCGAACGCTTAGAGAAGACGATGATGGCGTCAGGCGAGAAGTGCTCGCTCACGCAGGCAGTCGCTGGTCGTTAGGTATTCTGCATGCCCTGGGGGTATACGGCACGATGCGCCATGCCGAAATAAAAAGGCAGATGACGGGGGTGACTCAGCGGATGTTAACCAAGACGCTGCGCTCCATGGAGCGGGATGGCCTGGTGCTTCGGCGGGAGTTCGGAGAGATTCCGCCACGTGTCGAGTATGAGCTCACGCCACTGGGTATGGGGCTGTTGATCCGCATGTCACCTGTCTGGACTTGGGTTGTCGAGAACGTTGAGGACTTCCGCAAGGCGCGGCGTATTTTCGACAGTCAGGATGACAAGAAGCCAGCGTGGCAAATACCTGCATCAACACCATTCCATTCAGACGCGGATGACTGAATGTAGCTCACAGGGGGTGAGAAGCCCTGTGCCCGTTCATGCATGCCAATTGAATCACAGGTCGAAGACCTTGCGATGAGCATGGGCCATGCAGCCGATTTTGATGATGCGCCCTCCCAAGCCGGCCATGTAGCCTGCGAAGTGATCGCAGACCAGGTTGCCGTTCCAGGTGCCCTGGAAGTTGCGCCCATGTTCGTCAGGACGGCTCGGGCTGAAGTGGATGACGTTGGCGTTGACGTCGTGGCTGATGGCGACGCTCCAAACCGTAGCGCCAGGCTGGAGGCATTCCTGCACTTTACCTTTATCTGTGCCAAAGCTTGATACTCAATGAGCCGCCGACCTTGCTGAATGGGAGATGCCTTTGATGGAGTTACGCCAGCTTCGTTACTTTCTGAGTGTGCTGGAGTGTGGCAGCCTCGGCAGAGCCGCGCTCGAAACGGGCGTTGGGGTATCTGCGTTGAGCCAGCAACTCACGAAGCTCGAAAGTGAGTTGAGTACCCGCCTGCTGACACGCTCTAGCGTTGGCGTCACGCCTACCGCGGCAGGTTTGGCATTTGAATACCATGCGCGCCTGACGCTGCGCCAGGCCGATTACGCCATGCTGGCTGCACGCAGTGGGCGTATGAGTGGGTACGCCAGCGTCGGTATGGCACCCACCACGGCTTCGGTGTTGGGGCTGGCGCTGATCGCCAGGATGCGCGAGCGCTACCCTGATATACGTCTTCATTTGGTGGAAATGCTGTCGGGCTACCTGGTGAACCAGCTCAATACTCGGCACCTGGACTTGGCGGTGTTGTTCCAGCTGGAGGCTGGCATGCGGCTGGATGCGCGGCCGCTGCTGGAGGAGCGGCTGTTCGCATTGGTTCCGGTAGCCTTGGTCAAGGCTGACTGGGGGACGTCGCTGACGTTGCAGCAGATCGCCTCGCTGCCCTTGGTGATGCCCAGCGCCCAGCATGGTCTTCGCGCCACGTTACGCGTCATCCTTGAGCGCGTCGGATTGGACGCGAATATCGTCATGGAGGTTGATGGCCTGTCGCTTCTCATGGATTGCGTCAGCGCAGGTCACGCCGCGACGATTCAACCCGGCGCCACTGTGGCCCGGGCCATGCAGGCAGGCCTGCGGGTGTTTTCAATCGACGATCCGCAAGCTCAGCGTCGCAACTTGGTGGTGAGCCTGGTCGATGATGAACTCTCGCCTGCTGCACTTGCCACGCGAATCGTGCTGCATGAAGTGTCCCGCGAATTGGTGCAGCAGGATCGCTGGCCAGGGGCGCGTTTGCTGTGAGCGCCTGCGAACGACCGTCCCTTTAGAAAAACTGAAGACCTCCCCCCTGCAATCGTGTTTCGCCCAAGGTACGCGACCCTCTAGAGTCCGGGGTCCGCGAGGAGCTGCCCAACCCTGGCTTCTCGCTCCCTGGAGGCGACATGATCGATGTACTTGTCATTGGCGGCGGCAATGCTGCCCTCTGCGCCGCGCTGATGGCGCGCGAGGCCGGCGCCAGCGTGATGCTGGTGGAAGCCGCGCCCCGCGCCTGGCGAGGCGGCAATTCCCAACACACCCGTAACCTTCGATGCATGCACGATGCCCCGCAGGACGTGCTGGTGGAGGCTTACCCCGAAGAAGAGTTCTGGCAGGATCTGCTGAAGGTTACTGATGGCCAGACCAACGAGGCCCTGGCGCGTCTGGTGATTCGTGCCTCGTCCGACTGCCGCGGCTGGATGCGCCGCCACGGCGTGCACTTCCAGCCCTCGTTGTCGGGTGCGCTGCACACTGCGCGGACCAACGCGTTCTTCATGGGCGGGGGCAAGGCCCTGGTCAATGCTTATTACCGCAGCGCCCAGCGGCTTGGTGTGCAGGTGCGCTACGACAGCCCGGTGTGCGATCTGGAGTTGCGCGATGGACGCTTCATCGCTGCCCACCTGGCGGCCCGCGACGTCGACGGGCGGCGCCTGCCCGCCGAGCGCATCGAGGCGCGCAGTTGCGTGCTGGCGGCCGGCGGCTTCGAGTCCAATCGCCAATGGCTGCGCGAGGCCTGGGGGCAGAATAATCGCGGCGAGTGGCCGGCGGACAACTTCCTTGTGCGGGGCACGCGCTTCAACGACGGCGCGCTGCTGCGGCGCATGATCGACCTAGGTGCCGACACCATTGGCGACCCGACCCAGGCCCACATGGTCGCCATCGATGCCCGCGCACCGCTGTACGACGGCGGTATCTGCACGCGCATCGACTGCGTGTCGCTTGGCGTGGTGGTGAACCGCGACGGCCAGCGATTCTACGACGAAGGCGAGGATTTCTGGCCCAAGCGCTATGCCATCTGGGGGCGCCTGGTGGCCCAGCAGCCTGGCCAGGTGGGGTTCTCGATCATCGACCAGAAGGCCCTGGGCCGCTTCATGCCACCGGTCTTCCCTGGCAGCCGCGCCGACAGCCTCGAGGCCTTGGCTGTAGCCCTCGGACTGCCGGTGCCTGCGTTTCTCGAGACCCTGCGCGCCTACAACCAGGCATGCCGCCCCGGCACGTTCGACCACACCCAGCTGGACGATTGCCGTACCGACGGCGTGCAACCGGTCAAGAGCCATTGGGCCTTGCCGATCGATAAGCCGCCGTTCTTCGGTTACCCGCTACGTCCGGGGGTGACCTTCACCTACCTCGGCCTGCGCACCGATGCCACGGCCGCCGTGCATTTCGCTGGGCGGCCCAGTCCCAACCTGTTCGTCGCCGGCGAGATGATGGCCGGCAACGTGCTGGGCAAGGGCTACACCGCCGGTGTCGGCATGTCCATCGGTACCGCGTTTGGCCGCATCGCCGGCACGCAGGCGGCGGCTGCCGCCGGCCATTGTATTTCCCCCCTGGAGGCCCAGCATGACTGTGCAAATGCCTGATCCCCACGTGTTCGAACCCGCCCCGCCACAGGCCGAGCTGATCCCGCTGCTGAACCTGGACGAGCAGGAGGTGGACCGGCAGATGCGCATCTGCAACGCCTGCCGTTATTGCGAGGGGTTCTGTGCCGTGTTCCCGGCGATGACCCGTCGACTCGACTTCGGCAAGGCCGACATCCACTACCTGGCCAACCTCTGCCACAACTGTGGCGCCTGCTTGCACGCTTGTCAGTACGCTGCACCGCATGCGTTCGCGGTGAACGTGCCGCAGGCCATGGCCAAGGTGCGCGGGCAGACCTACGCTGAGTACGCCTGGCCGGCCCGTTTCGGGCAGCTCTACCGGCGCAATGGCACCTTCGTCGCCGTGGCGTTGGCACTGGCGCTGTCGCTGTTCTTGCTGCTGGCCTTGCAGGTCAACGGCACTTTGCTGCCTGGGCGGCTGGCCGGAGATTTCTACGCTGTGTTCCCGCACAACACCTTGGCGCTCTTGTTCGGTGGCGTGTTCAGCGCTGCCGGGGTGGCGCTGGGCGTGGCGTTGAGGCGCTTCTGGCGCACGGTGTCGCCCACCCAAGCGCGGCAACCGGCCAACGGTGCGCTGCCGGAGGCGGCGAGCGCAGTGCTGACGCTCAAGTATCTGGATGGCGGCCATGGCCAAGGCTGCAACAACGCCGACGATCGCTACACGCTGTGGCGTCGACGCTACCATCACTTGACCTTCTACGGCTTCATGCTGTGCTTTGCCGCCACCGTGGTCGCCACCGGATATCACTACCTGCTGGGCCTGCATGCGCCATACCCGCTGCTGAGCCTGCCGGTAGTCCTCGGCACCCTCGGCGGTATCGGCCTGATCGTCGGGCCAGCGGGCCTGCTGGCGTTGAACCTGCGCCGCGCGCCAGAGCATGGCGACGCCGCGCAGCGCCCCATGGACCGTGCGTTCATCCTGCTTCTGCTGTTGGTCAGCACGACCGGTATGGCGTTGCTGGCCCTGCGTGACACCGAGGTGATGGCGATCCTGCTGGCCGTGCACCTGGGCACCGTCATGGCACTGTTCGTGACCTTGCCCTATGGCAAGTTCGCCCATGGCCTGTTCCGCAGTGCCGCGCTGCTGAAGTTTGCGATCGAAAAGCGCCGGCCCGACCCTCACAGCTTGGGCGGGGACTGAACCCTGCCGGGGATGCGATGCGACACCGTGTGTTCGGCCTGGCGAGCAACGCAGTGGCCACCGTGCTGATCTCGCTGTCCGAGGGTGCCTGAGAACGCGAAACCCTGCTGCGTCGCCTGAAGGGTCCGCCGAACCTCATCGCCACGGCCGACCGAACCGTACACCCCGCATTGACACAAACGCCTACCTGGCATCAAGCGATGCCGGGTGGGGAAGGGGGCCGTCTACCCGTCGGGCGGCCACATAGACAATAAGAACAAGAGAACAAACCATGCTCGCACTTCTGGGCCTGATCATGGTGGTGACCTTCACCTACCTGATCATGAGTAAACGCCTGTCCCCGATCGTCGCGCTGACCATCGTGCCGATTGTTTTCGCCCTTGTTGGCGGTTTCGCGCCAGACCTGGGCAAGATGATGCTCGATGGGCTGAAAATGGTCGCATCGTCTGCCGCGCTGCTGCTGTTCGCCATCCTGTTTTTCGGCCTGATGATCGACGCCGGCCTGTTCGACCCGCTGATCCGCAAGATTCTCAAGCGGGTGAATGGCGACCCGATAAAGATCGCCATCGGCACCGCCTTGCTATCGCTGCTGGTGGCGCTGGACGGTGACGGCACCACGACCTACATGATTACCTGCGCCGCCATGCTGCCGCTGTACAAGCGCATCGGCATGAACCCGATGATCCTGGCGACCGTATCGATGCTGTCATTGAGCATCATGAGCGGCATGAGCCCGTGGGGTGGTCCCGCCACCCGTGCCATTGCAGCGCTCGGCCTGGATGCGACCGAATACTTCATTCCGATGTTGCCCACCGTCATCGGTGGGGCGGCATGGGTCGTGTTCACCGCCTACCTGCTGGGCCGTGCCGAGCGCCGGCGTATCGGCAATATTGCCCTGGAGTCCGGTGGCGGCAACTGCTACATCAAGGAAATCCTCGGCGACAGCCCGCACAAGCGCCCGCGCCTTGCCTATGTGAACCTGGTGCTGGTGATCGCCGTGATGACCGCGCTGGTGCTGGGGCTGATGCACGCGGCCATCCTGTTCATGATCGGTTTCGTCGCCGCACTGATGATCAACTACCCGCAGCTGGACCTGCAGAAAGAGCGCATCCTCGCCCATTCGGGCAACGCCATGACCGTGGTGCTGCTGGTGTTCGCCGCGGGCATCTTTGCCGGTATTTTCTCGGGTACCAAGATGGTCGATGCATTGGCCCAGACGCTGGTGGACTGGATTCCGGAAGCGTGGAGCCACTGGTTCCCGCTGGTGGTGGCGCTGACCAGCATGCCGCTGACCTTCGTGCTGTCCAACGACGCGTACTACTTCGGCGTTGTGCCGATCCTGGCCAATGCCGCGGCCGCGTACGGCATCGACCCGGTGGAAATCGCCCGCGCCTCGGTGCTTGGCCAGCCGGTTCACCTGATGAGCCCGCTGGTGGCCTCGACCCTGCTGCTGGTGGGCATGGTCGACCGCGATATCGGTGATTTCCAGAAAGCCACCTTCAAGTGGGCCGTGCTCACTTCTCTGGTGATCACTGCGCTGGCACTGCTGACGGGCGCCTTGTCCTTCATTGTTTGAAGCACTCAGGGCGCCGCTTGCGGGTACGGTGATATCCCGCTTCTGGAACTATCGTGCTGTTTCAAGCAATCGATTTTGTCATTTTACGACCCCTCTCCAAGCCCCATTGAGCTGCATAAATCAAAGGTTTCAGGGCGCGTCGGGATTTCTCGCAAAAAGCACTGATGGCACGTTGACTCTCCCCTTAGGGGGAGACTTTAGACTCCCGGCCCCCGATAGATCTGGCCTTAAAACAGCTTTTTTTGGCCCGATGACTTTATTCATTCAATGCGGCTTTTGTAGGGAAACACTCAATGAATAATCCGTTGGAATTGGACAGCGTTATCAGCAGTACACAGGATATTCTTGCGCAGTTGCTGGTGCTGGATAGGGGCGACGTGACAGAGCACAGCAGTATCGTTGACGACCTCAGCGCCGACTCGCTGGACATCGTCGACCTGAGCTTCCAGCTGGGCCGTCAGTACGGTTGCACCTTGCCGAAAACCAGCGTGCTGGATCACGCGGTAGCGGTGTTCGGCGACGCCACCCGGTTTGTCGAAAATGGCCGAATCACGCAGGACGGCGTGGCCTTGCTGGAGCAGAGCCTCAGCGCTTATGCGCCGGGCCAGCTTCACGTGGGCATGCAGCCGGGCGATGTCTTCTCGGCCACCACCGTGCGGAACTGGGCGCAGCAATGCCATAACGTGTTCAACCACCTCCCCGAAACCTGCCCTGAGTGTGGCGCGGCTCATGCCCAACTCAATGAACGCCAACAAGTGGTGTGTGGCGGTTGCAGTGCTCGCCTGACCCCTCTGGACGGTGACTCGATCTCGCGTCTGTTGGTTGAGCAGTACGCGGCCGCCCAGTTGAAGGCTTCGGCGTAGGGGGTGCCTTGATGCAGGCCCGAGAGGTTCTGGTCACCGGCTATGGACTGGTGGCTCCCACGGCACTGGATGCGGCCTCGCTGTTCACGACGATCAGCGAAAACCGTTCCTGCATTGGCCAGCACCCGGCGTTTGTCGAACTGGGGTTTGCGAACCCGGCGGCCGGATTTATCGATGATCAACAATGGCAGGTCATCGCGGCGGCCTTTCCGGGCGACCTGCAGACCACCTCCCGCCAGGAATGGCTGGCGCATTACGTGGCCCGTCAGGCGCTGGCCCATGCCGGGTTGGCCGACGGCGCATTTGCCCGAGTCGCCAGCGGTATTTTCGTCGGGGCCAACAAATATTGCGTGAGCAGTGATTTGCGGGACGCCAGTCGTTACATGGACGATCAGGGGCGGGTCGATCTCGACCAGTTCCTGGATAACCACACCCTCAGCGGTGGGGCGTTCGCCCGGCGGGTTGATCAGCAAACCCGCCATCTCGCCGAATGGCTGGGTGTCCGTGACCATATCTCCACGCATTCCGATGCCTGTGCCGCCGGCACCATGGCCATCGGCAGTGCCTATCGGGCGATCGCCCGTGGCGAGATCGACCTGGCGTTGTGTGGCGCTGTGGAGTTGATGGCCCATGAATTGTCCTACTACAGCTTTGATGGGCTGGGCGCACTCTGCCAGCGCGTGGACTTTTCCCCACAGGAACAGAGCCGGCCGTTCATGCCGGACCGCTGCGGTTTTGTGCTGAGTGAAGGGGCGGCGCTGTTGGTGCTGGAATCCCGCGAGCATGCCGAGCGTCGTCAGGCCTGTTCGCTGGGCCGGGTGCTGGGGTACGCGAATCTGTGCGAGGCAGAGAAAATCACCTCCAGCAGCCGCGACGGCAGCAAGTATGCCGCCTGCATGACGGCGGCCCTGGCCGATGCCGAACTGACCAGTGCGGCAGTGGACCATGTGAATGTTCACGGTACGTCGACACAGGCCAATGACCGTTGCGAGGCCCTGGGCCTGGTGCAGGTCTTCGGCGAAACCCTGGAGCAGATGACGTTCACCGCCAACAAATCTGCCATAGGGCATTCGTTGGCCGGCAGTGGTGCCATTGAGGCGGTGCTGTCGTTGATGAGCATTCAGTTGGGCGTGGCCTTGCCGACCCTCAATTTTCAGCCGGAAAAATCCGAGTTTCCGGCGTTGAAATTCCTTTGCGAACCGTTGCAGCAACCGATCAATGTCGTGCTCTCCAACTCCTTTGGGTTTGGTGGCGTGAACAGTTCGTTAGTGCTGGGCAGGGCATGACATGACCAGATCCAATTCAACCGCTGTTTATATCACTGCGGCGTCGGTACTCAACGCCGCCGGTACTGAATGTGCGCCTCGTGACAGTCAACCTCAGGCCGCGCAACCCCTGGATTTCGACCCGGCACGTCTGGCCCATTGTGTCGCAGCACCCGCCTTGCCGGCGGGTGTGTACGACCGCAGACTGTCCCGCAGCCTCGAGCCTCAGGGCGCGCGCCTGCTGTATTGCGCCGGCCGTCTCGCCGAGACCTTGCGTGGGCTGGAACTGCCCGACGAGCGGATCGCATTGATCGCTGCCATTCCGGAAGTGGATGGCCCCAGTTCGTGCTGGGATGCAGTGCAGGCCATTGGCGCACAACCGGCAGATCTGTTGGCGCAATTCTTTGCCCACACACCGCCGCTGCATGCGCTGATGATGCTCAACAGCAGCGTCATGGCCCACGCGGCTGAGGCCTTGCGTTGCAAGGGGCCCATGGGCGGTTTTTGCTCCCAGGGCAATGCGGGGCTGGATGCTTTGATGGAGGCCGCTGCCCATCTGAGCGAAGGCCGTGCCGATGCTGCCGTGGTCGTCAGCAGCAGTCCGAACATCACCCCGGCGTTGTACCTGCGTGACGCTACTCACCCACCTGTAAACCCCGGCCCGTGGGTTTTCGGCGAAGGTGCTGCGGCACTGTTGCTGACGACCAACCCAGGCAGCGGTGCTCAATCTGCGTTGCGTATTGCCGGGTTTGCCCGTGGTTACAGCGCGCAACCCGAGCGTGGACTGGCGGTTGGTCGCGACGTCATTGAGCGTGCTTTGAGCAACGAAAAACTGTGCCTCAGCGATGTCGGGCAAGTCGTCGCCGATGCACAGGATCCGCAGATTGCCGCGTTGTTTAGCCTATCGGGGCACACCCTCGAACACTCCAAGGCGTTGCTAGGTGACTTGGGCGCCAGCGCCTTGCTCAGCGAAATCGCTGTGACCTGGGCACTGGATTGCAGCCGTTACACGCTGTTGCTCGAACATAGCCGAGGCGGGCATTGGGGCGCGGTACTGCTGGCCAGAACGTCGTCGGACACAGAGACAATGGAGAGTTACCCATGAGCCCCACACGGATCGTGATCACGGGCATGGGCGCCGTCACCGGCTTCGGTTTCGAGTGGCAGTCCATGTGGCAAAGAATGTTGGCCGGCGAGCATTGCATTCGGCCATGGCAACCGGAAGGCGTCGAGGCGGGTGCGTTCCCCGTGCGTTACGCAGCGCCCGTGGATATGGGCTTGATGCCGGCGCACTTGAAAGACCATCCGGCCTGGGGATTGTCGCTGGAAAAACGCACCCGCTTTGGCTGGGTCGCGGCCACCCAAGCCATTGCCGATAGTGGTCTGAGCCCCGAACAGTTGCGTGGCGCGGCGGTATTGTCAGCGTCCGGCGCACCTGCTCATCGTTTGCAGGACATGCTGCTCAGCCTGGCGGATAACCCGGCGCAGGCGCCGTCCTGGGCTCAATTGATGGCGCGACAGGCGCAGGTCGATCCTGACAGTTCACTGTGTCAGAGCAACGACCGCCTTGCGCGGGTGATTGCCGATGGCATCGGCAGTGAAGGCCCGGTGATCAATGTCAGCAGCGCCTGCGCGGGAGCGTCCCAGGCCATCGGCAACGCATTCCAGATGATCCGTCGCGGCGAGATCGAGCTGGCCATTGCCGGGGGCGCCGATTCGGTGCTGAGCCTGGACACCATGACCGCGCTGTATCTGCTCGGCGCCGCCAGCAGCGAACAGCGTTGGGGCACCGAACTGTGTCGGCCGTTCGACCGCCATCGCAGTGGCTTGATTGCGGGTGAAGGTGGTGGTTTCGTAGTGCTCGAAACCCTCGAACGGGCGCTTGCCCGAGGGGCAACGCCGTACGCCGAAGTGCTGGGTTTCGGCAGCAGCCTGGATGCCTACAAAATCACCGCACCCGACCCGCAGGGCCGGGGCGCGGTGCTGGCGATGCAGGCGGCCCTGACGGATGCCGGGCTGGCGCCGCAACAGGTCGATCTGATCAATGCCCACGGTACCTCGACACCCCTCAACGATGCCGCCGAAACCCTGGCGATCAAGACCCTGTTCGCCGAGCGCGAACATTATCGGCGGTTGCTGGTGACGGCCAACAAATCCCAGTTCGGCCACCTGATTGCGGCCGCCGGAGCACCGGAGTTCATGCTCACGGCCCTGGCCTGCCGGGATGATCGAGTCACGCCGACCCTGAACCTGCAGGATGCCGACGAACAATGCGACCTCGACTACTGCGCCCACCAAGCGGTCAAGCGCAAGGTCGACGTTGCCCTGAGCAACTCCTTCGGTTTCGGCGGCCTCAACACTTCGCTGGCGCTGGGCAAGTACCGGGAGGCGCCGCGATGAAACAGGCGGTCGCGATTGCCGGTGCGGGTTGCGTGTTGCCCAGCGGCTGGGGTGTCGAGTCTTTCTGGGCGGCCGCAACCGAAGGGCGCAGTGCAATTACGGCGCTGAACGCCCGACGGTTCAGCAGCGAACGCGTGGTGGCGTTCGGGCAAATTCAGGATCAGGACCACCAACGCAGCCGACAAGACCTTGCGCAAAACCTTCAGCGTTACTGCACGCCGGCAGTGATCTGGGGTGTCAGCGCGGTACGTCAGGCGTTGGAAGAAGCCGGCCTGGCCGATGAGCAGCCGGATGTCCGTTTCGGTTTGTATTGCTGTCAGGGCGGCTACACCCATCCGTCTCTGGAATCCTATGCCGAGTTGTTGCACGGCTGTCGGCAGGACCGCGTCGCCGACATGGCGGCGTTCGCCAAACGGATCCTGCAAGACCGTGCCCAGGACCCTTTTCTGGTGCTCAAAGGCTTGAGCAACTGCTTGCTGGGTGTCACCAGCCTGGCGCTGAAACTGGTGGGCGAGTGCAACGCCTATATGCAAGGTGTCGCCGGCAACCTGGCAGCCTTGCGTGAGGCTACGGCCGCTTTGCAGGATGGCCGAATTGACGCGGCAATCGTTGTCGGCGCGGGCAGCGAGCTGGATGCCCTGGCGCTGTCCGGGTTGGTCCAGGCGGGTGTCATCAGCGCCAACGGCTCGAACACGCTGCTGCCGTTTGACCTTCGGGGCACTGGCGGCATTGCCGGGGAGGGCGCGGCAGCGCTGGTGCTGCGCCGGCGCGAAGACCTGCCGGCCGGTCCTCAGGCGTGCCTCGCCGACATGACGGCCCATGCCTCCCTCGGTCGCTTGAGCCTGCCCGACAGCCCAACCGATGTGTTGGTGTGCAGCGGCACCGGCGATGCGCACAAAGACCGCGTGTTGTGCCAGACACTGGCCCTTGCGCGCGCCTCGCACATCACCAGCGGGTTGGCGATCAACGGCATTCTCAGCGCGGCGCCGAGCCTGGTGGATCTGATACTTGCCCGTTGCGCATTGCAGGCCCAAAGCGTGCCGCCGATTGCCGGTTTGCAGCAGCCAGTGGCGAACCTGCCGTTCATTCAGGGCGCGCCCCACGCCGCGAGCCTTGCGCATTGCCTGGTGCTGAACCGCGACGACAACGGATTCAGCGCCGCCTATCAAGTGCTCTACAGCGCAAAGGTCACTCAGGACTGCCGCTGACTACCGCCTCTTTTTTACTTTCAAGGGATATGACTGTCATGGATTATCGCGATTTCGTTCGGCCCAAATTCGTCGGCCTGCTCCAGGCACTGGGCCTGGAGTGTGAATTTGAGCGCGCCCTCGGTAGCCAGTTGTTCTACCGCAACCCCAAGGGCGATATGGTCACGGTCACCGACTTTCTCGGCGGTTACGGTGCGGCACTGTTCGGCCACAACGACCCACAGTTTGTCGATCAGCTATGTGCGCTGCTGCGCAGCGACGTGCCGTTCAACGCACAAATGTCGATCCGCGGTGCGGCCGGGCAATTGGGGCGAGCGCTCAGCGACGCCTTCAATCGAGAACTGAAGAACACCGAACGTTATATTTCGACTTTCTCCAACAGCGGCGCGGAGGCGGTGGAGATCGCCGTCAAGCACGCGGAGTTCCGTCGCCAGAAGAGCCTGCAAAAGCAGTTCGACGACATCGATTTCACCCTGGCCAGCCTGACCGCCAGCGAACACGCTTACCGCGAACTGGATGTGGCCGACCTCGACCTGCCTGCAGGTGTCCTGCCGGCCACCCTTAACAGCGTGACCTTGCGTCAGGTGGTTGAAGCCGTTCGCCAACACAACCTGGCGCAGTTGCACATCGAACCGGTATTCGTCGCCCTGCGCGGCAGCTTCCACGGCAAATTGGTCAATACCGTGCAACTGACCTATGGCCGTCAGTACCGCGCGCCGTTTTCCCGTTTTGGTCTGAACGTCGAGTTCATCGACCCACAGCAGCCCCATCAGTTGCAGGAATTGCCGGCACGGCACACGCACCATTGGTTGAGCCTGCAATGGGACGGCGAACACCTGCACGTGCTGCAACTGCCGTTCAGTGCGATTACCGCTGTGTTGATGGAACCGATTCAGGGCGAAGGCGGTATCAACGAGTTCGCGGCCGAGTTCTATCTGGGGCTGCGCAAGCTGTGTAACGAGCAACAATGCCCGCTGGTGGTCGATGAAGTGCAGTCGGGTTTTGGTCGCGCCGGGACGTTTCTTGCCAGCAGCCAGTTCAACCTGCAAGGCGACTATTATTGCCTGTCCAAGGCCCTCGGCGGCGGCTTGATGAAAATCGCCGCGACGGTGATCCGCAGCAGCCACTACGAAGGCGAGTTCAGCTACATCCACAGCTCGACCTTCGCCGAGGACGACCCGTCCTGCCATATCGCGCTGTCGGCATTGCGCCGGTTGTTCGCCGATGACGACGCGATGCTCAAAGACATATGCACCAAGGGCGCCTACCTCAAAGCCTCGCTCAATGAACTGAAGATGGCCTATCCGGATGTGATCGCCGATGTGCGCGGGCGTGGCTTGCTGGTGGGGCTGGAATTGCACGATTTGAGTGTCAGCAGCTCGCTGGTACAGGCGTCGGCCCAGTACAATGATGCCTTGGGTTACTTGATCGCCGGTTACCTGTTGCAATTCGAAGCGTTGCGGGTGGCACCGTCGGGCAGCAACTCCAACGTGATTCGCCTGGAGCCGCCAGCCTGTATCACCCTGGGCGAAATCGACAAGCTGATCGCTGCCCTGCAACGGGTCTGCGACATGCTGCGCCGTGGCGATGCCTTGCCGTTGGCGGCGGGTATCTGCGCGGACTCGATGCCCGCCGTGCCAGCCCGTCAGGACGATTTTCGGGTGGCCGAGCCCGTTGAAAACAGGGATGCCAAGGTCGAAGTCGTCGCTCGGGTAGCGTTCATCAACCACCTGATCGATGCCGATATCCTCGGTGACGTCGATCCCTCGCTGGCAGCCCTGAGCCCGGAACAAAAACGCACGTTCATCAATCGCACCAAGCCTGAACGCCGCGCTGTGCCAGTCGGCCCGGTGATCATTCGGTCGCGCCTCGGCATGGCGGTGGAGTTCACGTTATACCCGCTGTGCATGGACTCGGATGCCATGGCCGAGTACATCCGCAGCGGTGACCTGGACAGCATTCGCGAAGAAGTCGGCAGGCGTGTCACCGATGCCCGCGCCGATGGCTGCAGCATCGCCGGCCTCGGGATGTACACCTCGATCGTCACCAACAATTGTCAGGCGCTGAAGATTGCCGACATGGCGCTGACGTCCGGCAACGCCCTGACCATCGGCATGGGGCTCGAAGCCATCGAGCAAGGCTGTGTACAGCAAGGTTTGGCACTTTGCGAGCAAACCGCTGCCGTTGTCGGTGCCGCCGGTAACGTTGCGTCGACCTATGCCTCGGTGCTGTCCGCCACCGTCGATCACCTGATTCTGATTGGCAGCGGTCGTGACGGCTCGGTTCGGCGCCTGGAGAAAACTGCGCAACAGATTTACGCCGACGCGGCCCGTTCGATCCTCAAAGGCACGGCCGAAAACGACCGCTTGGCCCAGCGACTGCTGACCCTTAATGGTTTTCGTGGCTTGTTGCACTCACATGGCCAAAAAGCCGACCTCGGTTTGCACATCGCCCGTCTAGTGGATGAGCGCCTTGGCGCGAACGCCTTCATCACGGTCACCAACGATCTCGACGCCATCAAGGGCGCACGGATTGTCCTGTGCGCTGCCAATGCGCCTCAGCCGTTCCTCGGTGCCGAACATTTTGCCGAGCGCAGCGTGATTTGCGATATCGCCGTGCCGCTGAACGTCCATCAAGACCTGCCGAGCCAACGCGAAGACGTGCTCTACATGCACGGCGGCATCGTCCAGACGCCGTTCGACGACGGCCTGGCGCCCAACGTGCGGGCCTATCTGAAAAAAGGTCAGCTGTATGCGTGCATGGCCGAGTCGGTGTTGATGGGCTTGTCTGGCATGAGCCAGCACGGCTCCTACGGGGATATCAGCCGTGAGCAAGTTCAGCAGGTCCGCGCACTGGCCGCGACCCACGGTTTCACCCTCGCGCAATTCAAAACTCAAAACTCACTTTAAGGAGCGGTCATGACTCAGAAAATAGCTGTTGTGACCGGCGGCAGCCGTGGCATTGGCAAGTCCATCGTGCTGGCCCTGGCCGGCGCGGGTTATCAGGTTGCCTTCAGTTATGTCCGTGACGAGGCGTCGGCCGCTGCCTTGCAGGCGCAGGTCGAAGGGCTTGGCCGGGAGTGCCTGGCCGTGCAGTGTGATGTCAAGGAAGCGCCGAGCATTCAGGCGTTTTTTGAACGGGTCGAGCAACGTTTCGAGCGTATCGACTTGTTGGTCAACAACGCCGGTATTACCCGTGACGGATTGCTCGCCACGCAATCGTTGAGCGACATCACCGAGGTCATCCAGACCAACCTGGTCGGCACGTTGTTGTGCTGTCAGCAGGTGCTGCCCTGCATGATGCGCCAACGCAGCGGGTGCATCGTCAACCTCAGTTCGGTGGCCGCGCAAAAGCCCGGCAAGGGCCAGAGCAACTACGCCGCCGCCAAAGGCGGTGTAGAAGCATTGACACGCGCACTGGCGGTGGAGTTGGCGCCCCGCAACATCCGGGTCAACGCGGTGGCGCCCGGCATCGTCAGCACCGACATGAGCCAAGCCCTGGTCGGCGCCCATGAGCAGGAAATCCAGTCGCGGCTGTTGATCAAACGCTTCGCCCGGCCTGAAGAAATTGCCGACGCGGTGCTGTATCTGGCCGAGCGCGGCCTGTACGTCACGGGCGAAGTCTTGTCCGTCAACGGCGGATTGAAAATGCCATGAGCCAGGTACGCACGATTGTGATTACCGGCGCGGCCAATGGTATTGGCCGCGCCGTCGCGGAAAATTTTGCAGCCCAGGCCGAGCACCTTTTGATCTTGCTTGATCGGGATCTGGCAACCTTGCAGAGCTGGGTCACCGAGGGCGAATTTGCCGCTCGCATCGAAACCCATCAAGCGGACATCGCCGATCTCGCCAGCCTGCAACTTCTGTTCAAGGGCCTGGCCAACCGGGTCGGCTTTGTCGATGTGCTGGTCAACAGCGCCGGGGTCTGCGACGAGAACGAACCCGAAGACCTCGACAACTGGCACAAGGTCATTTCGATCAACCTCAACGGCACCTTTTACGTCACCTCGTTGTGCCTGCCACTGATGGCCGATGGTGGGCGGATCGTCAACATGTCGTCGATCCTCGGCCGAGCGGGCAAGGTCCGCAACACCGCTTACTGCGCCTCCAAGCACGGCATCATCGGCATGACCAAAGCCTTGGCGCTGGACCTGGCGCCACGGCGAATCACCGTCAATGCCATCCTGCCCGCCTGGATCGACACACCGATGCTGCAAGGCGAATTGGCGGCTCAAGCGCGCATCGCCGGGATCACACACGAGCAGATCCTGCGCAATGCCAAGAAGAAGTTGCCCCTGCGGCGCTTCATTCAGGGCGACGAAGTGGCGGCCATGGTTCGTTATCTGGCGAGCCCGCAGGCTGGTGGTGTCACGGCGCAAAGCCTGATGATCGACGGCGGTGCCGGGTTGGGAATGTAGCCATGGCTCGACTGGGATTGAACCGCGGCCTTTTGGCCGCGCTGGTCAGCCTCGGCCCGCCAGTGGCGATCGCCGAGTGGTTGCCGGAGCATCATGAAGCGGAGATCGGCGTTGCCACGGCCGTGCGTCTGCACGGTGACGACCGGGTCACGCAAAAGGCCGTGTACCTCAAGTTCAGCCTGGAGGATGCCTGGGACAGCGGCTACTACAAGGCCAAGGGCCGAGCCCGTTACGACTTCCGTTATGACGGCAACAACCCATACAGCGCGCAAGCCCGGGATGATTACCGGGCCACTGCCGATTGGCGGCACCTTTACTGGGGGCTCTACGTCGGTGACGGCGAGCTGACGGTGGGCTGGCAGCAGGTGGTGTGGGGGCGTGCAGATGAATTACGGGTGCTCGATCAGATCAACCCGCTGGATTATCGCGAGGGTGTGATCGGTCTGTTGGAAGACAGCCGCATCGCCGTGCCGATGATTCGCCTGGTGCAGCCGGTCGCCGAGTGGGAGCTGGAAGCGCTGGTGATCACTGATTTTGTGAAAAACCAGGCGCCGGCCGTCGGCAGCGAGTTCGATGCACCGATCTTTGCCACACCCGATCCGCAGATGTTCGTGGTCGATTCGCGGCCCGGTTATGACGGTCACAGTGGCTTCGGTTACGGCGCCAGTGCCAACGGCCGGGTCGGCACGGTGGATGTCAGCTTCGTTGCCCTCAACGCCCGCCAACAGGACCCGGTCTACGCCGTCGAAGGCCAGACCGAAGAGGGCCTGATTCGCCTCGAGCGGCAATTCCCGCGCTATTCCATGGGCGGCGCCGGTGTGGCCATCGATGCCGGCCACAGCATCGTGGTACGCAGTGAAGTCGCCTACTTCGACAATTGGCGCGTCACCAATCCTTACCGCGCTTACGGCAGCGACCAGACGGCGATGACCAAGTCGCTGCTGGGCGTCGATTACCTATTGCGGGACTGGCTGATCTCGACGCAGTGGCAACATCAGCGGCTGCTCGACTGGCAGCCCGGCATGGTCCAGGACAAGCGCGACGACCTGTTCACCGTGTCTGCCGAAGGCTCGCAGTTCCAGGATCGCCTCAAGACCCGTCTGGTATTCGGCATGTCGCCGCCAGCGCAGGACGACAGTTTCGTTCAGGGGATCTTCACCTACAAACCGGTGGACTGGCTCAAGTTGGGGCTCGAAGTCGATGTGTTCTTCGGCAAGCCCGACCGCCAGTTCGGTGCGTACGACAACCGCGACCAGGTGCGCTTGTCCGCCGGTTATCTGTTCTGACCACACCGGTGCGGTGTGCGAACCACTCAAACAATGAAAAGGAAATCGCCATGTTGCCCATCTTCAAGACCCTGACTGTAAGCGCACTGCTGCTGAGCGCCGCTGCCGCCATGGCAGCTGAAACACGCACGGCCGACGAAATCATTCGCCAGGCCCGGGACCGCGATGACGGCAAGAGCTTCATGTCCCAGGTGTCCCTGATCCTGATCGACAAGCAAGGTAACAGCCGCATCCGCGAGTTCAGCTACCTGCAAAAGGATTACCCGGACAGCGACAAGTTCACCATGTATTTCTCCGCGCCGAGTGATGTGCGTGACGTCGCCTTCCACATCGAAAACCCGCGCGAGGTCCTGGGCCTCGAAGACAGCCAATGGATGTATTTGCCGGTCAGCCGACAGACCCGAAGGATTTCCACCACCGACAAACGCGGGGCGTTCATGGGGAGCGACTACTCCTATGCCGACCTCGACAAGATTCGCGCCGAAGACTATCGCCAAACGCTGGTTGGCGAAGAGCAGTTGCAGGGCCGCGATTGCTACGTGATCGAGCGTGAGCCGGCGACGCCTGCCGTGCTGGCCAAGACCGGCTACAACAAGCTCAAGGTCTGGGTTGACAAGAAGAACTCACTGGTGCTGCGCCAGGACTTCTTCGATGTAAAAGGTGTGATGTTCAAGCAGATGCGCACCCTGAAGACTGAAACCATCGACCAGATCGACAGCATTACCCTCAGCGAAACCGAGGACTTCATCGCCGGTACGCGCTCTCAGCTGCGCTTCAACCAGTTGCAGTACAACGTCGCGCTGGACGACCGCCTGTTCACGCAGACCGCGATCAAGCGCGGGCTGAAAGCCGGCGACTTGCCGGAATACGCCGTGTCTGCCCGCTAAGCGCCGCTCCCGATTCATCTGGAACCCTCATTCATGGAAAGATACCTGAACTTCGTCGAGCGCTATGCGCGGGCAATTGTGTTCGTGCTGGTGGCGATCACCGCCTACTTCACCTACACCCTCGGCGCGCTGATGTCGGACACCAATCCGTATCTGCTCAAGGACACTCACCCGGCGCGCAAGACGATCATTGATTTGCAGCGCGAGTTCACCGGCACGTATGACTCGGTCATGGTGGCGCTGAACAACCCCGAGAGTGTCTTCAACACCACGTCGTTGAACGCCCAGTTCGAGCTGTCCCAGGCCATACGCCGGTTGATGCTGGCGAACGATGAGGACCGTGTCGAACTGCAGCGCATCGTCGGCCTCCACAGTGGCGACCCTGATGCTCAGGCTTTGCTGGTGCAGATCCTCGCCGAGGGTTTTTCGCAGAACGACTACGCTGCCGCCAAAGCGCTGCGTGACCATGGGATTGCCCGGAACTGGGACAGCCATGACCTGCAGTTTTTGAGCTTTCTTGCCGAGCGGCTCAACCCGATCCAGGAAATGGCCTCGATGGCTGACCTGGAAAACATTAGCCTGAGTGCCGATGGCGAGTTGTGGATCCACAAGACCCTGCACGCCCTGGATATGGACCCGATCAAGGTCGAAGCGCAGATCATGGGCAACGAGCAGATGGTCGGTGGCGTCGTCTCGGCGGACAAGAAAGTCGCCATGGTCGTCGCCGAACTGGGCACCAAACAGGACGACGCTCAGGCCCAGTTGCGTGCCTATCACCAGGTCCGCGAGATCATCGCGAAGTACCAGGCCGCCCACCCGGAGTTCACCGATGAGGTGTTCATCGCCGGCATGCCGATCTTCATTGCGGCCCAGCAGGAAATCATCGATCACGACCTGGCGATGCTGTTCCCGATCGTGTTCCTGTTGGTCACCTCTCTGCTGGTTTTCTTCTTTCGCAAACCACTTGGCGTGGTGCTGCCGCTGTTCAATATCCTGTTCTGCACCATCTGGACCCTTGGCCTGATGGCGCTGCTGCGTGTGCCGATGGACTTGCTCACCAGTGTCTTGCCGGTGTTCCTGTTCACCATCTGTTGTGCCGACGCGATCCACGTCATGGCCGAATATTACGAACAGCTCAATTCGGGTAAGTCTTTCCGCGAAGCCAACCGTGAAACCCAGCGCCTGATGGTCACGCCGGTAGTGTTGACAACGGTCACGACGATTGCGACGTTCCTGATTTCCACCACCAACAACATTGTCAGCATCCGCAACTTTGGCATGTTCATGTCCATCGGCCTGACGGCGGCGCTGATCATCTCGTTGCTACTGATTCCGGCGTGGATTTCGATCTGGGGCAAAGATGCCGTCCCGCGCAAAGTGCAACTGAAAGAGTCGCTGATCTCCCACTATCTGGTGGTGTTCTGTGCCTGGCTGATTCGCTGGCGCAAGCCGGTATTGCTGGTGACCCTGCCGTTGTTGGCGATGATGACGGTGTTCACGTTCAAGGTGGATATCGAAGACTCGGGCATTGCCTACTTCAAGAAGGACAGCCCGGTGCGGATGTCCGACGAATTCATCAACCGGGCCGGAGTCGCCGGTACATCGCCGGGCTGGATCGCTTCCGACACCAAGACTCCGCGTGGCGCGCTGACCACTGAAACCGTGCAGTTCCTCGACCGTCTGGACCAGTTCATCAAGGCCCAGCCGAACGTGAGTTACACCTATTCGGTGGCGACCTACATCAAGCGCATGAACCTCGTGCTCAACGACATGAACCCTGCTTTCCTGCGGGTGCCGCAGGCGGTGGAGCAGGTGACGGTGGTCGATGATGACGGCAAACCGGAGACCTTCGATGTCGATGGCAACTCGCTCATCGAACAACACATCATGATGTTCGAGAACGGTGGCGGCACTGACTTGCAGAACGTGCTCAATGCCGATTACTCGAAGGCGGTGACGCTGTTCACCATGACCTCCTCTGTGGCGGGCGATTACCAGGCGATGCTCGATAAACTGGACGCCTGGCTGGCCATCAACAAACCGGCCAACCTGCAGGTCACCCATGCCGGTACGCCGTACATATGGACCGGGGTGTTGCAGGAAATCACCCAGGGTCAGGTGCTGAGCTTCTCGCTGGCGTTGCTGGCCGTGACCTTGATGATGATGTTCTGGCTCAAGTCAGTACGCCTGGGCATTCTCGGCATGCTGACGTTGCTGACCACGTCGGTGACGGTGTACGGCAGCATGTACCTGTTGGATATCGAGTTGAACATCGGTACCACACTGGTGACGTTCCTGGTGGTGGGCGTCGTGGATTACGCCGTTCACCTGCTGTCACGGATCAAGATGCTGGTGCAGAAGGGCATCGAGATCGACGAGGCCATCCTGGCGGCCATGCAGGGCGTCGGGCGCTCGACGGTGGTCAACGTCGTGATCTTCTCGATGGGCTTTGTCGCGCTGCTGTTCTCCGCCTACAAACCCGTCATTGACCTGGGTGTATTGGTGATACTGGCGCTGTCATCCAGCGGCTTCATGACCATTTTGTTGGTCACGCTGATTTCGCCGTGGTTCTTTGCCTCGATTGTGCCGCAGCCAGCAGTGCAAGAGGGCGAGCAGCCGGGGGGTGGGGGTGTGCCAGGCTAAATCGCCGGGGCGCCTGCGTGCTGAAAACGGCGCGGGGCGCCATAGCCGTTCAGGGGCGGCGGAGCGGATTCAGCGGGCTTTTTCCAGGTGTTCGAATTGGCATTGCATCTGAGCATCCTTGAGGCTCAGCTCAAACTCAACCAAGCCGTCATGCACTTGCTGCAAGGCCTGGATCTGCCCCATCAATTCCTGCTTTTTGTTATCGATGGCCTGCATGGCCAGATCCCAGGGCAGCTCCTGGCCGCGATGATCCTGCAGAATGGCCTGCATTTCCTTGAGCTTGAAACCGAGTTGCTGAGCGCATTTGATGAAGGTCAGCAGCTCTACGCTTTGCTGGCTGTAGATGCGGTACTTGCCTTCGCGTTGCGGTGGGGGCAACAGGCCGATTTCTTCGTAATGGCGGATGCTTTTGACGGTTGTGCCCGACAGCTGGGCGGCTTTGCCGATGTACATGAAAATCCCTTTTTTGACGCATCAGAAGCGAAAAGATGTCGCGTGCTCGTACAGGCGCGCGACATTTTTGCACAAGCGTCAGGGGGTGGGAAGCCAAGCTGAACAAGGCGTCACAGCAAGGAGGCTCGGCGGGGCAGCGCAGGGGCACGGCCCGACCGGGGCCGATCAGCGGCTGGCGACGGCCTGGACTTGTTTGAGCCAGGCTTCACGCTGTTCCGGCTTGGAGCCCAATACCGGACCGAAAGTCAGGGTTTTCAGGGGTTTTATGCCGCAGAACTCCAGGGTGGTCTTGCGCATTTGGTGCAGGCCCGGCATGCGATATACCCACCGGTAGTACCACGGCGGCGTGTCCATGGTCACCAGTAGGTGAGCCGTGCGGCCCTTGAGCAGCTTATCCGGGAAGGGCGAGCCCTTGCGGTACTTGAAGGCAAAACCGGGCAGAAACACGCGGTCGAAGAACCCCTTGAGCAACGCCGGAATGCCGCCCCACCAGATCGGGTACACCAATGTCAGGTGTTCGGCCCAGGTAATGTCGTTCTGTGCGTTGATCAGATCGGGCTCAAGCAACTGGATCTGGTTATAGCCATCGTGCAAGACCGGATCGAAATCCAGGGTATCCAGGCGCAGCAGGCGCACCTCATGGCCTGCTTGCGTGGCAGCCTCGACATAACGTTCGGACACAGCGCCGCAAAAGCTGTCGTTCGAAGGGTGGCCGAGGATTACGAGCATGCGTTTGCGCTTCATGACAAACTCCAGGTAATGAAGTGCCAAGGGTAAAGTCTGCCCCTTACGGTAGAGTCAAGCCTTGCCGGTTAGCGGTAGAGACAAACAGTCCAGCAGCGCTCGGGTGTAGCCCGGCAAACGTTGAATGAGCGGGTGCAGAAACGCAATGTGCGTTGAGCCAGTACTCAAAGCGTCTATGAAGCCTTACCGGCGCGAGATGAGCCGGCCGCACAAATTTCGTTGAGGGTGTGTTTTTAGAGGTCTCGTACCTCATACCGGTCGTGCAGACCGTTTTTTAAAGGAGACGTTTTGATACCTATGGATAGACCAATAAGACTGGTGGTATTGGGCGCGTCGGGGCGCATGGGTCAGAGACTGGTGCGAAGCTTGCTTCATGCCCAGGGTGCGTGCCTGCATGCTGCGGTGGTACGGCCTGGTTCCAGCTTGGTTGGCAAGGACTGCGCTGAAGTGGTGGGGAGTGGCCCGACTGGGGTGCATTTCACTGACGATATGTTGCGATCGCTCGACGGGGCTGATGGCGTGCTTGATTTCACCCAGCCCGAAGTCACGTTGCAATGCTTGGAGTACACCTCGGCCCGAGGGTTGGTTCACATTATTGGTACGACTGGTTTCAACCCCGAGCAGGAAGCGGCGATTGCTGGCAGCCAAGGGGCGCGCATTGTCAAGTCTGGCAACATGAGCGTAGGGGTGCAGTTGCTCAGTGCCCTCGCTGAAATTGCCGGTCGAGTGCTACCTGCGGAGGATTGGGATGCTGAGGTGCTGGAAATGCATCACCGTCATAAGGTAGATGCACCGTCCGGCACGGCGTTGATGATGGGGGAAGCGGTCGCCAAGGGCCGGCAGGTGGACCTAGGCAGCCAGGCGGTGCGCGTGCGGGATGGGCTGACCGGCCCGCGTGAAGTGGGCACCATTGGTTTCGCCACCCTTCGGGGGGGCTCAGTGGTGGGGGATCACTCACTCATCTTTGCGGGCGAAAGAGAAGTATTTACCCTTAGCCACCAGGCACTAGATCGGCAGGTTTTCACCCGAGGGGCGCTGCGGGCGGCACGCTGGGCTTGGCATCAGCCTGCCGGGGTATATTCCATGCAGGCGGTGCTTGGCTTGGCAGTGAATTGAGCGTGAGTGCGATGCGGGCTAGTGGTGCTCTAGTCGCATGGATTGGTCCAGCGCTTGCAAGAGTGTCTGGTCGATCTCGTCCAGATCCTTGCAGATGAACCGCACACCCGATGCCTGCATCTGCTGTTTCTGGTACAGGGTTGCGGGTTTGCCGATAAAGCCACAACCGAGCGTTTTGCTCACTTGGGCGACCCGGCTCAGGTCATCGATGAACACCAGCTCGCCGGCACCGGTAGCTGTTTGACGGTGGATTTCAGCCATGCCCGGACGTGCGTGGCCCATGTCGATGTAAGGCAGGTCGGCATCGAAGTACTCACTTACCGGCGCCAGGTAGCGGTCGAAGATCGCTGCCTTGGGGCTTCCCCCATATGCGGTGATACGAGCGCCTGTTTCTTTGAGTCGGGCGAGCAAGGCAACGGCTCCCGGTGCCAGCTGTACAGGGTGGCGTGCGGCGTACTGGGCTTGCTCTGCGAGGAAGGCATCTATGGTTTCCATGGCTGTCCAGGGCAGGTTGCAGGCCAGCGCCATGATGTGCCCCCCGGCCATATGCGGCGAGCCTAGTATCTGGCGTTCTAGACCGGCCGTGCGAAAGAACAGCCGAAAGCACCTGCCGATTGTTGCCCGCCGTCAATGTCGGTAGGCGGTGCCCAGCGTGTTGCCTTGGCGGAACTCATCACTGCCCGGGTCGGTAGGCACAGCCTCCATGATCAGATGGCTCAATGCCCAAAACAGCTTGACGTTGGCGTTGCTTTCAAAACCTTGCAGGTCGTTCTGCTCGGCCCGGGCGGCGGCTTCTTGCAATTTGCGTAGCTGTAAAGTCACACCTTCATGGAACAACAGTGTCCAGCCATGTCGCAGCATCAGATCGCGACCTCACTGTCGATATCTTCGTCCAGATTTACAGCGTGGCCCGCATTGGCGAGCATGGTTTGCGCCAGGTCTTCCGGCAGGGTGGTGAGGTTGCGCCCGCTTCGGATATCAGCCTCCAGCAAACCCAGGAACGCACCGATGGCAGGGTCCTCATGGATGGCTTCTACGCGGCTGACCACGACTTCCCCGGCACGTACGTCGAATGCGATCTTGCCACCCGTGTCGAGGCCTAAAAGCTGGCGAACGGACTTGGGCACTGTGACCTGCCCCTTCGAGGTCAACGTGGCGATTTCGTGGATGGCAGGCATGAGCGTTCCCCCGGATGTATTGATTGAATGGTAAGGAATAATCCTTACGTGGTCAGGCTTGGTTTTCTGCTGATCAAGCATAGGCGGGGAGGACGCTCAGTAGCGCCGCAGGATGAGTTACACCACCCCTCGGGACACGATCCTCTAAAGACTGTCAGGATCCCCGAAGAACATCTGTATCCGCGACCGCAGCCACCGCTCCGCCGGGTCGTTGTCCTGTGCCCCGCGCCAGGCCATGTGCAGTTCGAAACTGCGCACGGGTATCGGCAGATCCTCGGCCCGCAAGCCGCCGGCGGCCGTCAGTGCATCCGCCGTGTAGTCCGGTACCGTAGCCACGATATCGGTGCCTGCCAGCAAGCTCCCCAGCCCGTTGAACTGCGGTACTGCCAGCACCACGTGGCGCTTGCGGCCGATTTCTTCCAGGGCTTCGTCGATGAACCCGGACAAGTCCCCGGCAAACGACACCAGCGCATGGGGGCGGGCGCAGAAGTCATCCAGGGTGATGCTGCCGGGTACGCTGTCGGCGCGCAGCAGTTTCGGCATGCTGCGGCGCAGCACCTTGCGCTTGGCGTTGGCCGGCAGTTCGCTGGTGTAGCTGACCCCCACCGAAATCTCGCCCGAGGCCAGCAGGGTTGGCATCAGCAAGTAGTTGACCCGTCGCACCACCAGCACGATACCGGGCGCCTCGGCGCGAATGCGCTTGAGCAGTTGCGGCAGCAAGGCGAACTCGGCGTCGTCCGACAGGCCGATGCGGAACACCGCATTGCTGGTGGCCGGGTCGAATTCGGCGGCGCGGCTGACTGCAGTGGAAATCGAATCCAGTGCCGGTGACAGCAGGGCGAAGATCTCGTGGGCCCGTGCCGACGGCTCCATGCTGCGCCCTGTGCGCACGAACAACGGGTCATCGAACAGGTTGCGCAGGCGCGACAGCGCCGCGCTGATGGCCGGTTGGCCGAGAAACAGTTTTTCTGCGGCACGGGTCACGCTGCGCTCGTGCATCAGCGTTTCGAACACGATCAGCAGGTTGAGGTCTACACGACGCAGGTCGTTTCGATTCATCGGTGCGCTTCGCCTAATGTGGGGCAGAGGTGAATCTTAAGGCCAAAGGCTGTTACCCTGCACGGGTTTAGGGGGACCAATCGCAGGGAAAGTCAGGTGCCCAATCGATGACAAGCATGTCGACTATTAATGGCCACTGATGGTCTAACGGGCAAAGCCCGGATAGAGTCAGTGGTAATTAGAGGTTCACAAAGGCGAGGTATGCGATGTCCCGCATGATCCGTTTCCACAAGTTCGGTGCTGCCGACGTGCTCCGTTGCGAAGAGCAGGCCGAACCGTCACCCGCTGCCGACGAGGTGCAGATCCGCGTCGAAGCGGTTGGCGTCAGCTGGTATGACGTGCTTTGGCGCCAGAATCTGGCACCGTCCCAGGCGCGCCTGCCAGCGGGGATCGGTCACGAAATGGCCGGGGTGGTGACTGCGGTCGGGGAAGGGGTCGATGACATTGCCGTCGGTGATCGGGTCGCCAGCTTCCCGGCCACCAGTGCCAACGACCACCCGGTGTACGGCGATGTCATCGTACTGCCCCGTACAGCCATCACGCGCTACCCGAATGTGCTCACCCCGATCGAGGCCAGCGTGCACTACACCCCGCTGCTGATCGCCTACTTCGCCTACGTCGACCTGGCACGGGCCAAGGCCGGGCAGACAGCACTGGTCACCGATGCCAGCCATTGCGCCGGGCCTGCCTTCGTGCAGCTGGGCAGGGCCCTGGGGCTGAAAGTGTTCGCCGCCACCAAGGAAGCGGCGCAGCGTGACTACCTGCTGGGTTTGGGCGCGGACAAAGTGATCGTCACCGAAGAGCAGGACCTGCTGCTGCAGATTGGCAAGTACACCGATGGCCGTGGTGTGGACATGGTGCTCGACGGCCTGGGCGGCCCGCAGATGTCGCTGTTGGGTGATGTGCTGGCGCCGCGTGGCAGCCTGGTGCTGTACGGTCTGCAAGGCGGCAACCAGACGCCGTTCCCGGCCTGCGCGGCATTCCAGAAGAACATTCAGTTCTATGTGCACTGCATCGGTAATTTCACCGGCAAGCCAGAGCTTGGCATCAGCCAGGACCAGGTGGCACTGCAGCGTGCCTTGCGCGATATCAACCAGTTCACCGCCGATCAGCTGCTGACACCGCAGATCATCAAGGTGTACCCGTTCGCGCAGGTGGTCGAGGCGCATCGCTACATGGACCAATGCCCGTGCGGCGGGCGCGTCGTGCTGGACATGTCGCAACACTGACGGTGGATGGCGCAAGCAGAAAACCCGGGCAATGTCCCGGGTTTTTTATGCGCGGAGTAAAGTGTTTCAACACTTAAAGTAGGACTGTTCCTACAATAAACCCAGATGTGGACTACATATAAGTCCGTGGCTTTCGGGCTGTCAGAAATATTCCGGCAAATAATCAGCCTTGAACGCTTTTGCCTTGCGAGTCACTGTGAACTGACACGGATGCTGAATGGTTTTTTTACCCTGAACTGTATCTTCAATTCATGCTGCCTCCCTCTCGATAATGGCCCAATGATAGTTTGTGCAAGGAACGTGGGATGAGCATGGCTATGCCTGATATAGAGCAGCATGTGACAGCGACAGGCCATCGCAGGGGTGGTTTCTTCTCGATGGCTTGGCGACAGTGAAGGGTTACGTCATTACTTTCATTTTGTTGTAAGAAATTTCTTCTAGGTAAGTTTGGCGCATGTTCACGTTCAAATGTTGGATACCGCATGCGCTGGCTGCATGAAGTTGATGAGGTGATTGCGTGACTGCTATTCACGACCAGGCGATGCATTATATCTACCAGCAAGTACTCGAGCGCTTGTTGAACCACATGTCCCAGGCCCAGCGCGCTTCCTTGCAGTTGCTGATACAACGCCTGTTGGTCGCTGCAGGCGGGCCGGAGTACATCGGTACTTTCAGCTTGCAGGTATTGCAAGGGAGCGACCGCCATAGCAGCCGGCTGCTGGCCATGTTGCGTGCCGCGCAACTGAGCATTGCCCTGCGTTCGCCGGTAACCTTCCAGCTGCGGGTATTGGTGGTCAGCCTGCCGGTTGCCGATAGCGCCACGCTGGAAGCTCACGAGCGCAGTTTTAGCGCGTTGTTCATGCAGGATGACCCGCGGGTGCAATTGCAGATGATCGAGGGGCGCGCAGTGGTGCCGTTCAGTCGTCGGCTCTCGGTAATGCCTGAGCGCTGGCTGCTGGCGAGGGACGCGATGTTGATGTTCGGCCACATGATCGATGCCAGGCCTGAAGCCCTGCTGGGCTGCCGCCTGCACCTGGAGCTGGCCGGGGCCGTGGGTCAGGCGCTGCAGGCAGCGGTGCCTCCCGATGCGTTGGTCACCGCCATGCCCGGGCTGCAGCGGCGCCGATACCTGGCGTGGGCCCGGCGTAGCCTGCGCCTGGCCGGCGTGCGTGGC
The DNA here is from genome assembly GCF_058795575.1 of Pseudomonas sp. GW823-FHT05G12. NCBI lineage: Bacteria > Pseudomonadati > Pseudomonadota > Gammaproteobacteria > Pseudomonadales > Pseudomonadaceae > Pseudomonas > Pseudomonas sp. GW823-FHT05G12. The sequence continues at coordinate 3,362,347 of NZ_CM179501.1, read as the reverse complement.
TCGCATGCAGTGCACCAGTGCCTGGCGGCGCTGGCCCAAGGGCTGAGCCGATTGCACGGTGCTGTTGGGGGCGCACCGGGTGGTCAGCACGAGCCGGTTCCAGGCGCCGTACCGGAGCGCGCGCCGGTGCGGCTGATTGCTATTGATGACCTGTTGCCGCACTTGCTTGAAGAGCAGCAGCTTGACGCGATGCTGGGTTGTCACTTCGAGACGGCTGCGGATGCTTTGCCGCTGTCCGAGTTCGTCGACTCGCTAGCCACGGCACAGCTGCATGAACTGCGCGCCCGCAGTCTGGAGCCGCTGGTCGGGCGCCCAGCGCTGAGGCTGGCAGGGCAGGCGGGTGGCAGCAAGCAGCGTGACGCCGTGCCGTTGCTATTTGGCAAAGCCTACGGCATCAACCAGGCCCAACTGGTGTGCCTGCTGTTCAGCCCGTTTGCCAGGCAGGGGAAAAACCTCGAGCGGTTCTTGCAGTGTCGGCACGCCGACATGGTGGTGGCGTTGCCGTACCTGCACAGGGCCTTGCAAGGCAAACCCTGCCCCGATGCAGTCAAAGCCTGGCTGGTGAATACCAGTGGCTTGCCGTTGGGGCAACTGCGGCAAATTTATGATGGGCAGTTGCCGCTGGCGGGATGGCGCCTGCTTAACAACCTGGCCCGCCGCGATGTACACCTGAGGCTGCTGCCGCAGCTGGCGTTGGGGCGGCGGCGTGGTGTTGCGGGGCTGCCTTGATGGGGCGAGCGGCCCCAGGCGAGTTCGCGTATCGCAAGGTGTATCGCTACCTGGAAGCGTTGATCGAACAAGCTGCAGGCGTTGGCACATGCCGGTTGCCGTCATTGCGTGAGTTGTCCCGGCGGCTGCGGGTGTCGTTGGCGACGGTACAAAGTGCCTACAGCCTGCTGGAAGAGGAGGGCCGTGTACACTGCCTGCCGAGGTCGGGCTATTACGTACAGAACGATGGCAAAGATCAGGCTGTGGCCGTGGCCCGGCAGCCTCCCTTGCCGACGCAGCCACTGTTGGAGCGCATGCTGCTTGGTCACGAACGGCGTTTGGCCCGTCAGCGTGATCGCAGCGTTGCGTCCTGGGAAGCGCTGGGTAGCGCCCGTTTGCGCAGTGCCGTGGCTGAGCGATACACCCGCTGCTCCAACCAGTACTGGCATGCCGATGACGTCCATCTGGCCCCCGATGTGCTCGCGTTGCTGGAGACGCTGCTTGCGGCGCTGGCCCTGCAAGGTGGTACCGCATTGGTGCATTCGCCCTGTTGCTGGCAAGTGTTGCGCGCCCTGGCGCGTGCCGGCATGCGCGTGCTGGAGGCACCACTGGATGCCCGTGGCAACCCCGAGCTGCACGCGTTGGCCAAGCTGCTGGGTAGCGAGCCGGTAAGCCTGCTGGTCATGCCGTCTTGCCTGGGCATGCCACAAGGGCGGCTGGTTTCCCCGTATTACCAGCAGCAGCTTGGTCTTTTGCTTGGCCAGCACCCTGTATGGCTGCTGGAAAACGACCTGGACAGCGAGCTCTGTTACGACGGGCCGCCGAGCACACGCCTGCGTGACTGGATCGACCCGCGCTGGCTTCTGGTGATGGGCACGTTCGAGGCCGCAGTGGGGGCAGAGGCGCCGTATGCCTATTTACTGAGCCGTGACACCGTGTTGGCCAAGGCATTCGCTGAACGGGCGTATCGGCTTGCGCCGCTACGTTTGCAGGCGCTTGCTCACATGCTCGGCAAGGGGGAAATCGAAACGCAGCTGGTACAGCAACGCACAGACTTGCAAAGGCGTACGCAATACCTGGCGCATGCACTGCAATCGCAATTCGGCCAACGGGTGGTCTTCGACATGCCGCAAGGTGGGCAGATGCTGTGGGTGAGCTTTTGCCAGCCGCTGGCGTGGGACGGTATTACCGCAGCGTTGGCAGGTTCTGCACTGCACGCACTACCGGGTGAGCAGTTCGGCCTGCCGGGGCATTACCCTCAACACCTTGCTCTGATCTGGCTGGGTGGACGCCCGGATGAACTGCAACTGGTGGTAAGGCGACTGGCGCAGGCGCTTGAGGTGCGCTGCGGGCGAAACACCCGCATCACAAGTTGAAATCAAGACGCTTGCAGGTGCTGCCAAGTGCTGCGAGAGGGCCGACAAGTGAAATGACGGCCTGAAAACCTCAAGGCTCCGCAGCACAAAGAGCCACCTGCAGGCGGCGTAAATTGAGTTCTCCTCAGGGTTGCTCTTGCCCCTGACGCAAACGGGTACTGACCAGCGCCGCACATACCAGCAACGCGGCAATGATCCACAACCCGTTGCGGGTGCTGCCGGTGGTCTGCTCGATCAAGCCCATCACCGACGGCCCGACGAAACCGCCAAACAGACCGCAAGTGGTGACAAAGGCCAGGCCCGCCGCCAACGCACTGCCGCTCAGTCGGCTGGAGGGAAAGACGAAGATGATCGACTGCACCACGAACAGCATCAGCGCGGTCAGGGAAAACCCGAGCAGGCCGATGAACGAGTTGGCCAGCGATGCCAGCAGCAATCCGGCCGCCATGGTCAGCAGGCCAAGGAACAACAGGGTGCGGCAGCGGCGCGGCGAGGTGGCCAGGCGTGGGAAGGTAGCTGCGCCAATGGCTGCTGCAATCCACGGCACCGCTGTCAGCAGGCCGACCTGGAAGGGCGAAAGCGCAGCGTAGGTGCCGATAATGCCCGGCAGGAAGAAAATCACCGTGTAGATGGTGATCTGGTGCACGAAGTAGACCACGATCGCCAGCCAGATCTGCCGGTCGCGGAACATCTGCCCCAGCTTGCTCTGCTGCGGTGCGGCGGCCTGCTCTGCGGCCAGGCGGCGCTCGATGTCCTGGGCGTCGGCAGCCGTCAGCCAAGGCGCCGAGGCCGGACCGTCCGGCAGCTTCTTCCACACCACATAGGCCAAGGCTACGGCGGGCAGGCCTTCGAGCACGAACAACCATTGCCAGCCATGCCAGCCCAGTACACCGTCCAGCTCCAGCAGGGCACCGCCCAGCGGGCCGCTAAGGATGTTGGCCAGGCACACACCCAGCAGGAAGTACCCCGTGGCACGGGCGCGTTGTTCGCGGTCGAACCAGTAGGTCAGGTACAGCATTACCCCGGGGAACAGGCCAGCTTCGGCTACCCCCAGCAACAGGCGCATGATGTAGAACGAGGTTTCACCCTGAACGAAGGCCATGCCCGCCGAGAGCAAACCCCAGGTAATCATGATACGGGTGATCCAGAAGCGCGCGCCCACCCGGTGCATGATCAGGTTGCTGGGCACTTCGGCCAAGGCATAGGTGAGGAAGAACAAGCCCGCGCCCAGGCCATAGGCGGCTGCCGAAAGGCCCAGGTCGATGCCCATGCTGGCTTTCGCCAGGGCGATGTTGGTGCGGTCAAGAAAGCTCATCACGTAGACGACGATGAGCAGTGGCATCAATTTGCGTAGCAGCAGGCCGTTCAAGCGCTGCTCATGGGTGGTGGCAGGGGCGCAAGCCGCTGCGCGGGTGAGGGTTGTCATTGTTTTTTTCCCCGTGAAAAGTGCTGGTGGTGTGCCGCGCAGCAGCGGCACACCCAGGTCTGTGGGTCAGGAACGGTTGATGTCGAGCCACACGGCGCCGTTGGGGTACTGGTAACGTTCCAGGGTCTCAGCGTGCATCTCAATGCTGTAGCCAGGGCGTTGTGGCGGCATGTAGCGCCCGCGATGGATCACCACCGGGTCGATGAAGTGCTCGTGCAGGTGGTCGACGTACTCCAGCACCCGGTTGTGCAGCGAGGCAGAAACCGCGATGTAGTCGAAAAGCGCGATGTTCTGCACATATTCGCACAGCCCGACGCCACCGCCGTGCGGGCAGACCGGCACGTCGTACTTGGCGGCCATCAGCAGCACGATCAGGACCTCGTTAAGGCCACCCAGGCGGGCTGCGTCCAGCTGGCAGAAGTCCAGTGCACCGGCCTGGAACATCTGCTTGAACATCACCCGGTTGTGGCAATGCTCACCGGTGGCGACACCGATTGGCGCAATGCGCTGGCGAATGGTGGCGTGGCCAAGAATGTCATCGGGGCTGGTCGGTTCTTCGATCCAAAGCGGTTCGAATGCGGCCAGGCGGCGCATGTTGGCCACCGACTCTTCGACGCCCCACACTTGGTTGGCATCCATCATCAGGGTGCGTTCCCAGCCGATTTCGTCGCGCAGGATGCTGGCGCGGCGGATGTCTTCTTCCAGGTCGGCCCCGATCTTCTGTTTGATGTGGGTCCAGCCGTCTGCCACGGCCTCGCGGGCCAGTTTGCGCATCTTCTCTTCGCTGTAGCCCAGCCAGCCCGGGGCAGTGGTGTACCCGGGGTAGCCTTCACGCAGCATGTGTGCCTCGCGCTCGGCTTTGCCCGGCGCCTGGCGGCGCAGCAGGGCGATGGCCTCTTCGGGGGTGAGCACGTCGGTGACGTAGCTGAAGTCCAGGCAGCGCACCAGCTGCTCCGGCGTCATGTCGGCCAGCAGTTTCCACACGGGCTTGCCTTCGTGCTTGGCCCAGAGGTCCCACACTGCGTTGATGATGGCGGCGGTGGCCAGGTGGATCACGCCCTTTTCCGGGCCCAGCCAGCGCAACTGGCTGTCGCTGACGGTAAAGCGATGCCAGAAAGCGCCCATGTCGGCGCTGATTTCTTCGAGCGTAAGGCCGACGATCAAGGGGGCCAGCGACTGCACCGCTGCCGCGCATATCTCGTTGCCACGGCCGATGGTGAAGGTCAGGCCGTGGCCCTCGAGGGCGGCAGCGTCGGTGTGCAGCACCACGTAAGCCGCCGAATAGTCGGGGGCACTGTTCATGGCGTCGGAGCCATCCAGCGACAGCGAAGTGGGGAAACGGATATCGCGAACGCTCAGGTGGGTAATGCGTATGCTCATGGTCGACTCTTGTTCTGTTCAGGCACAGGGAGAGCTGACTGTAGGTTGTCGAGCGATACAGGCATAATCGCCAAATCTTAATCAGTGATACCGGATTCGATATGTCTCGCTTGCCACCTGACAAGGCCCAGGCGCCTGCCAGCCTCGGTGCCTTGAAGATTTCCAGCCGTCAGATCACGTTGCTCAATGCGCTGGGCGAATTCGGCAACCTGCGCCGCGCCGCCGCCGCGATGCACACCACGCAACCGGCCGCCAGCCTGTTGCTACAGCAGCTCGAGGAGCGCCTGGGGGTACGTCTGTTCGAGCGCCTGCCCCGGGGGATGCAAGCGACGCTGTATGGCGAGGTGATGATTCGCTATGCGCAAAACGCATTGCATGAGTTCGATCATGCCCAGGCGCAAATCGCCGAACTGGCGCGCGGAGCGTTGGGCCTGGTGCGGGTGGGCAGCGTCATGGGCCCGGTACCGGGCGTGCTGACCAGGGCGGTGCTGGCCTACAAGCGCGACCAGCCCAAGGTACGTATCTCGCTGGAAGTGGGCACCAGCGATACCTTGCTGCCGGCCTTGCTACGCGGTGATTTCGATATGGTGGTGGGGCGCCTGCCGGACCAGAGTGACAGCCAGGAACTGAATATCGAGCTGTTCGACGGCGGTGAGCAGATGCGTGTGATTGCTCGCGCAGGTCATCCCTTGGCGACAGCCACAGGGCTGCAACTGGCCGACCTGGTGAGCTTGACGTGGATCTTGCACCCCATCGGCAGCCCGATGCGCCGTCGCGTCGAAAGCGCATTGCAGGCCGGCGGCATGGTGCAGTCGCTGGATATCGTCGAAACCGCGTCGATCCTGGCGACCACTGCCATGCTCGAAGCGTCCGAAATGATTGCGGTGGTGCCCAATGACGTGGCCCAGCATTATGCCCGCTATGGCATGGTCGCCGTCCTGCCGGTGGAGTTGCCACTGGCGATGGCCAACCTTGGTGTGCTCACCCTGCGTTCGCGGCCCAACTCGGTTGCCCTTGATACCTTGCTGCGCTACCTGCGGGCACAATAACTTTCACCTGCATGAGGCCCTGCGTCTATGCCGCCGGACATGACCCATTCCAGTTTTTGCAACTGGATCCGCTACAAGCACCTGGTGTTGATCGACACCCTGGCGCGCACGCGCAACATGCACGCCACCGCCACGCGCATGAACCTCAGCCAGCCGGCGCTCAGCAAAATGCTGCGTGACCTTGAGGAGCAGTTCGGCTTTGCCCTGTTCGAGCGCCTGCCTCGCAGCATGCCGCCCACCGAACTGGGTGAATACGTGGTGCGGTACGCCCAGGGTGCCCTGGCCGAGTCGCAACAGTTCGTCGATCAGGTCAACCGCCTGCGCAACGGCGGGCACGGTTTCATCCGCGTTGGCGGTATCTTTGCCGCGACCGCATTGGTATTGCCGCAGGCCATCGCCGCCATCAAGGCGCGAAGCCCGTTACTGTCGATTGAAGTGGTGGAGCATTCCAGCGATCACCTGCTGACCATGCTCGAGCAGAACAAGCTGGACATCATGATTGGCCGCTTCACCGAGGAACGCTTCGGTCAGCTGTTCGACTTCCAGCCGCTGGAGCCTGAACCCTTCAGCCTGGTGGTGAACAGCGAGCACCCGCTCAACCAGCTCGACAACACACCGCTTGAAGCGCTAGGCGATTGGCCGTGGGTGCTTTATCCGGTAGGTACGCCCATCCGCAACCGCCTGGAGCAGGCGTTCCGGGTGGCCGGAATCGCCACGCCTGCCGACTGCGTGGAGACCATCTCCATGCCGATGTTCCTGCAGTTGCTGCAATCGGCACCGATGATTGCCATGCTGCCGCGCTCAATGGTGGCCGCGCAGTTGGCCAGCGGGCAGTTCAAGGAGCTGCGCAGCCCTTTGCAGGTGCCCGCGCTGGAGTATGGTGTGGTCACCCGCAAGGATGAACCGCTGAGCGCCTCCGCCAGGGCGTTTGTCGAGATTCTGCTGGAGGGCGCGCAGCGCCGGCGGCAATCCCCGGCAGATGCTGCGTTCTGCCCCTAGTGGGGTGTTTCACAAATAACGACCATAACTCGCGGCGCTTTTTGCGCTCATGCGGCGTTGTCGCTCCTCGCCGTAGCTGGGCTACGACTCGTCGCGACGCCTTGCCTGAACGCAAAAATCGCTCGCGAGTTATTGGCCGTATTTGCAAAACACCACACTAGCCGATTGAAGATAACGCACCGAAATACCCTTGCGATAACTTCAGGTTATCGCTCGATCGGATCATCTCATTGGGAATGCGGCACCAGGCTTCTTACAGTGGCTACAGCCATAACAAGAAGTCAGCCGCTCCGCCCTGAGAGGTCCCATGCAACTGATTGCCAAATCCGGTGACCCCGCCGTCATCCGTCTCAACCCTTTGGACAACGTCGTCATTGCCCGCCAGGCCCTGCTGCCAGGCGTGCGCCTGGATGCCGAGGCGATTACCGTGCGCCAGCCCATCCCTTCAGGCCACAAGCTCGCCACCGAGCCTGTGGCGCAGGGCCAGCCGTTGCGCCGTTACGGGCAGATCATCGGGTTTGCTTCCCAGGCGATTGACGCTGGCGACCATGTGCATGTGCACAACGTGCAGATGGGCGATTTTGCCCGCGACTATGCGTTTGGTGTCGATACCCGCAGCCTGCCAGGCAGCGCCGCGCAATTCCAGGGCATCGTGCGCGCCGATGGCCGTGTCGCCACCCGCAACTACATCGGCATTCTCACCTCGGTGAACTGTTCGGCGACCGTGGCCCGGGCCGTGGCCGACCATTTCCGCCGTGACATTCACCCCGAGGTGCTGGCCGACTACCCGAATATCGACGGTGTGGTCGCCCTGACCCACGGTGCCGGCTGCGCAGTCGACCCGAGCGGTGAAGCCCTGGGCCTGTTGCGCCGCACCCTGGCCGGTTACGCCGTCCACCCCAACTTCGCTGCCGTGCTGATCATCGGTCTTGGCTGCGAAACCAACCAGATCGAAACCCTGCTGGAAACCCAGGGCCTGCAGGCGAGTGCGCAACTACGCGCCTTCACCATCCAAGGGATCGGGGGCACCTCGAAAACCATCGCTGCCGGTATCGCTCAGGTCAAGGCGCTGTTGGCCGAGGCCAATCAGGTACGGCGCCAGCCGGTCAGTGCCCGCCACCTGGTGGTCGGCCTGCAGTGCGGCGGCTCAGATGGCTATTCGGGGATCACCGCCAACCCGGCACTGGGCAATGCCGTTGACCGCCTGGTGGCCGCCGGTGGTACCGCCATTCTCTCCGAAACCCCGGAAATCTATGGTGCCGAGCACTTGCTCACGCGCCGCGCGGTAAGCCGTGAGGTGGGGGAGAAGCTGGTGGCGCGCATTCGCTGGTGGGAAGACTACTGCCAGCGTATGAACGCCGAATTGAACAACAACCCCTCGGCCGGCAACAAGGCAGGGGGGCTGACCACTATCCTCGAGAAATCCCTGGGCGCAGTGGCCAAGGCAGGCTCCAGCAACCTGGTCGATGTGTATCAGTACGCGCAAGCCGTGCGAGCCCAGGGCCTGGTGTTCATGGACACCCCCGGCTACGACCCGGTCTCGGCCACCGGTCAGGTGGCCGGCGGGGCCAACCTGATCGCCTTCACCACCGGCCGCGGCTCGGCCTACGGCTGTGCCCCGGCGCCATCGATCAAGCTGGCAACCAACAACCGGGTGTTCGAGCACCAGCAAGAGGACATGGACGTCAATTGCGGCGGCATCGCCGATGGCTCCACCAGCATCGAGGAGCGCGGCGCATTCATCTTCGAGCAGATGCTGCGCATTGCCTCCGGGGAACGCAGCAAGAGCGAACAGCACGGCTACGGGCAAAACGAGTTCGTCCCGTGGCAGATCGGCGCCGTGACCTGATCGACCGCTCCCGTCCCATTTGCGAGGCAACTGCAATGATTCAAACCACGCTGTACAACGTGCAAGCGCTTACCACGTTTGTCGAGCAACTGTTCATGAAAGCCGGAGCCGACGTGGACGTCGCCCAGGTGGTGACCCGTGTGCTGCTCGAAGGCGAACTGCTCGGCCACCGTACCCATGGCCTCAACCTGGTCAGCCGCTACATCGACGGCATGCTCAGCGGCCAGGTCAAGGCCAGCGCGCAGGCGCTGGAACAGGTCGCCGACAGTGGTATTTCCAGCCTGTTCGACGGCCACTACGTGTTGGGGCCCTATTGCGTCAGCCGGGCACTGGATTGCGCGGCCGCGGGCGCGACCAAGCAGGGCATCGGTATTGCGGTAGTACGCCGCGCTGCCCATATCGGCTGCCTGGCCGCCTACCTCAAGCCATACACAGACCAAGGGTTGCTGGCCATGGTCTACTCGTCGGATCCGTCGGTGGGGCTGGTCTGTGCTCATGGCGGCATCGACCCGGTGTACACCCCCAACCCGATTGCTGCCGGTATCCCGACCCAGGGTGAGCCGATCCTGCTGGATGTCAGTATGTCCACCGTCACCCTTGGCCTGGTCGGCCAATGCCGCGATGCCGGCCGACGTCTGCCGCACCCGGTGCTGGTGAGCAATGACGGGCAGCTCAGCGATGACCCGGGCGATTTCTTTACCCGCCCGCAAGGCAGCATCCTGCCGCTCGGCGGCCAGGCCTTTGGCCATAAAGGGTTTGCCCTTGCGCTGTTGGTCGAAGCCCTCACCTCGGGGCTGGCCGGCCATGGGCGCAAGGATGCACCGGACCAGTGGGGCGCCTCGGCCACTGCGCTGGTGATTGACCCGCGCATGTTCGGCGGCCTGGAGGCGTTCCTCGACGAAACCAGCTTCCTGGGGGGATTGGTTCTGGCAAGCCGCCCGCTCGACCCCGAACGCCCGGTACGCCTGCCGGGGCAAGCAGGCCTTGCCCTGCGTCGACAGGCCTTGGAGCAGGGCGTGAGCCTTTCGCCGCAGCTGATAGCCGACCTTGAGCGCGTGGCTGGGCAGTTGCAACTGCCGGGACTTTTCCAATGATGCAAAGCAAGGGAACACAGATGACTGATCGAACGAACGCCAATCAACCGCTGCCACTGAGCCATGATGCCAGCGTTTTCGACCGCGGCAGCTGGGTAGGGCGCGTCTGGTTGCCGGAGCAGGGGCCGGCGGTGGTGCTGGTGAAAGCCGGCGCCGTCTACGATATCAGCACCCACGTGGCGACCGTCTCGGCACTGCTGGAAGTGGCCGATCCGGTGGCCTACCTGCGTGCCTTGCCGCTGGCCGAACCCTTGATTGCACTGCCGGCATTGCTGGGCAACAGCGATCCCGCACGGCGCACCCCGCACCAGCCGTGGCTGCTGGCGCCGATCGACCTGCAAGCGGTGAAGGCCGCTGGTGTGACCTTCGCCACCAGCCTGCTGGAGCGTGTGGTGGAAGAACAGGCTAAGGGCGACCCGGCCAAGGCCGACGCCATCCGTGACACCCTGGCCAGCCGCATCGGCGCCGACCTGTCGCAGATCGTGCCCGGTTCGGCCCAGGCCGAAGCGCTGCGCAAGGTGCTGGTAGAGCAGGGCCTGTGGTCGCAGTACCTGGAGGTGGGTATCGGCCCGGATGCCGAAGTGTTCACCAAGGCCCAACCGCTGTCCGCGGTTGGCCACGGCGCAGACATCGGCATCCACCCCAAGTCCAGCTGGAACAACCCAGAGCCGGAAGTGGTGCTGGCCGTGTCGAGCAATGGCAGCATCAAGGGCGCCATGCTCGGCAACGACGTCAACCTGCGCGACTTCGAAGGGCGTAGTGCGTTGCTGCTGTCCAAGGCCAAGGACAACAACGCTTCCACTGCACTGGGCCCGCTGCTGCGGCTATTTGACGAAAGCTTCGGCCTGGACGATGTGCGTGCTGCCGAGGTGGACCTGCGGGTGGAAGGCGAGGACGGCTTTGTCCTGTCCGGGCGCAGCTCCATGCGCCAGATCAGCCGTGACCCGCAAGACCTGGTGCAGCAAACCCTCAACGAAAACCACCAGTACCCTGACGGCCTGGTGCTGTTCCTCGGTACCCTGTTCGCCCCCAAGCAGGACCGCGATCAGCCGGGTAACGGCTTTACCCACAAACCGGGTGACGTGGTGAGCATCAGCAACCCGCAACTGGGTACCCTGTGCAACCGCGTGACCACCAGCGATCTGGCACCGCAGTGGGACTTCGGCCTGCGCGCGTTGATCGACAACCTCGGCCGACGTGGCCTGCTGGAGGTCGCGGCCACCGCCCGCCCGCTTTGAACGGCTCGCTGCGTCAGGGAGGGGCGCAGCATCATCGAGGGATCGTCAAGGCGCTGACAGCGCGGCAACAATAATAATAAAGGTCATCACATGAACCCAATGAAGAAGTACCAGCGCATTACCGTCGTGTTCCTGCTGCTGATCGGCATCGTCAACTACCTGGACCGTAGTGCGCTGTCGATCGCCAACACCTCCATCCAGAAAGACATGATGATCAGCCCGTCGCAGATGGGCATCCTGTTGTCGGCGTTTTCCATTGCCTATGCCTTTGCCCAGTTGCCAATGGGCATGATCATTGACCGCCTGGGCAGCAAGATCGCCCTCGGCGCCTCGTTGCTGGGTTGGTCGGTTGCCCAGGCGGCGTTTGGCATGGTCAACAGTTTTGCCGGTTTCATGGGCCTGCGGGTGTTGCTGGGGATTGGCGAGGCGCCGATGTTCCCATCGGCGGCCAAAGCATTGTCGGAGTGGTTCGACGCCAACGAGCGCGGCACCCCGACCGGCGTGGTCTGGTCGTCGACCTGTCTTGGCCCCTGCCTGGCGCCGCCGTTGCTGACGCTGTTCATGGTCAACTTTGGCTGGCGCGGTATGTTCATCATTACCGGCGTGATCGGCGTGGTGCTGGCGCTGTGCTGGCTGACCTTCTACAAGAGCAAGGCCCGTTTTCTGGCAGAGCTTGCCGCCGAAGGCAAACCGCTGCCGAGTGAGCGCCAGGCTGCGGCCGCCACGGCAACCGCGCCGAAGGCTTCGTACTTTGCCGGCTGGCTTGATCTGTTCAAGCACCGCAGTACCTGGGGCGCGGTGTTGGGTTTCATGGGGGTGATCTACATGCTCTGGCTGCACCTGACCTGGCTGCCGGGCTACTTCGAGCGCGAGCATGGCCTGGACCTGTACAAGACCGCCTGGGTGGTGTCGCTGGCGTATGGCTTCGGTGCGGCGGGGACCATCGTTGCCGGGCGCTTCTGTGACTGGCTGGTAAGGCGTGGCATGAGCGTGCTGGGCAGCCGCAAGTTCAGTGTCATCACTGGCCTGGTGCTGGCAGCGCTGTTCACCTTGCCACTGTCGTTCGTCACCGGCCTGACGGGGTGCATCATGCTGCTTTGCCTGGCGCTGTTCAGCATCAATATGGCCAGTGCCACCGCCTGGATGATCGTCAACACCATTGTCGACAGCCAGCGCGTGGCTTCGTTTGGCTCGATCCAGAACTTCGGCGGTTACATCGCAGGCTCGGTGGCACCGATCGCGACGGGCTTCAGCATCCAGTACTCGGGCTCGTTCACCACAGCGTTCATGATCAGCGCGGTGGTGGCGCTGTGCTCGGCGGTGGCGTACTTCCTGCTGCTACAGGCACCCATTGGCAGTGCCAAGGTCGAGGCGGGCGGGATGGCTGGCGCAACTGAACAGGCGTGAACGCTACGGGGGCTGCAATGCAGCCCCTGAAGTATTGGTGGATCGTCAGGCGACCCGCGGCGCTTGTCAGGGATGGGTATCTGTATGTATAAACAGTGCCTGTTGCCGCAACCTGACCTCCGCCCGTGATCGCCCATTCCGTCGACGACCCGTTCTACTACCTGCATAACTTCCGGCAGGTCGTGCTGTGGGTCGAACAGCGCTACCAGGACCTGCTCGATGACCAGGAACTGGCCTTCATCCGTACCTTCAGTCAACTGCAAGCGCCAGCCCAGGCCTTGATGGTGCGCATGGTGATGCGCAAAGGCGAGTTGTTTCGCAGCGATCGGCTCGACTACGCCGAAATCGGCGATACTGCGCTGGCGCTGCAGCCGTTGCTCGCCCTCGGCTGGGTACGGGAGCCCGAGCAACTGGACCTTGAACAGCTGTTCGCGTTGCTGCGCAAGGAAGAACTGGCCCGCTGCTTCGCCCGGCAACTGAGCCGCCCGCGCGCGGCCAAGCATGAGTTGTTGGCACAGCTGCAACCCCTGGCGCTGGCAGCCCGGTCACTGGTCGAGTGGTTTCCTGACAGCGAGGTGCGCATCCTGCAGTGGTGCCTGCAACCTCTGTGCGACCGCATGCGCCTGCTGTTCTTCGGCAACCTGTACCAGGACTGGTCAGACTTCGTCCTCGCCGACCTGGGCGTGCTGCGTTACGAGCAGGTGCCGTTCAGCCCTGATTCGCGTGCCTTGCAGCAACGTGTCGATGTCGACCTGGCCATGGCCCTGCACCAGTGCGCCGAGCGCCTGGAGCAGGGCGGCGACCCCCTGCCGATCCTTGCCACCCTGCAGGGCCTGCACAGCAGCAACCCCTGGCTGGCCCGGCGCCATGCGCGGCTGCAGTTCGCCGTGGGCCAACAATGCGAACGCCTGGGTGAATGGGACCTGGCCACGGCTGTGTATGCGCAGTGCAACCATCCCCAGGCGCGCATTCGCCAGGTGAGGGTGCTGGAGCGCAGCGAACAGTGGCACCAGGCCCATGCACGGGCGTTGCAACTGGCAGCGGCACCTGCCAACGCGCTGGAGGAGCAGGCGCTGCAGCGCATGCTGCCACGCCTGGCGCGCAAACTCGGCGGCCCGCCACAGCGGCGCCAGCGCACCACGCCGCTGGAACTGATCGAGCTCGAACTGCCCCGTGGGCACGCTGCGCTGGGTGTTGAAGAAGCCGTGCGTCAGCACCTGATGCAAGAGGGGGGGCAGGCGCATTACGTGGAGAACACGCTGTTCAACAGCCTGTTTGGCCTGTTGTGCTGGGAGGCCATCTTCGCTCCAGTGCCCGGCGCATTCTTCAACCCGTTCCAGGCCGCGCCACAGGACCTGCACGACAGCGACTTCCAGCAACGGCGCAGTGCACTGTTCGAACGCTGCCTCGGGCGGCTCGACGAGGGTAGCCATCGCCAGGCGATTCTCGACTGCTACGTGGCCAAACAGGGGCTGCAGTCGCCGTTCGTGTCCTGGTCCATGCTCAGCGAGGAACTGCTGGAACAGGCCTTGGCGTGCCTGCCGGCCGCGGCGCTCAAGCAATGTTTCCTGCGCCTGTTGCAGGACATTCGCAGCAACCGTGCCGGCATGCCCGACCTGATTCAGTTCTGGCCCGAGCAGGGCCGTTATCGCATGGTCGAGGTCAAGGGGCCCGGTGACCGCCTGCAGGACAATCAGCTGCGCTGGCTGGAGTTCTGCAGGCAACACGGCCTGCCGGTCGCGGTGTGCCACGTGCGCTGGAGCGAAACACCTTGAGCTACAGCGTAGCGGTGCGCGCCTTGTGTGAGTTCAGCGCCAAGGTCGGCGACCTGGACCTGCGCTTCACGCCATCGCCCACCGCCCAGGAGGGTATCGAAGGGCATCAGCGGGTGGTCGCACGGCGGGCTGCTGGCTACGAGTCGGAAATCGCCCTTGAAGGCCAGTTCGAAACCCTCAGGGTGCGGGGCCGTGCCGACGGCTATGACCCTGCCAGCAATCGTCTGGAAGAGATCAAGACGCACCGTGGCGATCTGGCGCGTCAACCGGCCAATCACCGTCAGTTGCACTGGGCACAGGCCAAGGTCTATGGCTGGTTGATGTGCCAGGCACGACAACTGCCGGCCATCGAGGTGGCGCTGGTGTACCTCGACGTGGACAGCGACGGCCAGACGCTGTTCACTGAGCACTGTTCGGCTGCCGAGTTGCAGGCCTTCTTCGAAACCCAGTGCCAGCGCTTTCTGGGCTGGGCTCGATGGCAGCAACGACGCTTGGCCGAACGTGACCAAGGCCTGCTGGCGCTGAGTTTCCCCTACCCACAGTTCCGAAAGGGCCAGCGGCAGTTGGCTGAAACCTTGTACAAGGCGGTGAGCACCGGTCGTTGCCTGATGGCCCAGGCCAGCACCGGCATTGGCAAAACCCTTGGTACCTTGTTCCCGCTGCTCAAGGCCATGGTGCCGCAGCAGCTGGACAAGCTGTTTTTTCTCACCGCCAAGACACCAGGCCGGGCACTCGCCCTGGATGCCATGCGCCAGATCACCGATGCCACGCCGCAACCTGCCCTGCGCACACTGGAGCTGATCGCTCGCGACAAAGCCTGTGAATACCCGGACAAGGCCTGTCATGGTGAGTCCTGCCCATTGGCCGCAGGCTTCTACGACCGTTTGCCGGCTGCGCGCGAGGCTGCGGCAGCACTGCCGTTGCTCGACCGCGCCAACCTGCGTGAAGTGGCCTTGGCGCACCAGGTGTGCCCGTACTACCTGGGCCAGGAGATGGCGCGCTGGGCCGACGTGCTGGTCGCCGACTACAACTACTACTTCGATGCGCATGCTTTGCTGTTCGGCCTGACCCAGCTCAATCAGTGGCGAGTGGCAGTACTGGTGGATGAAGCGCATAACCTGGTCGAGCGTGGGCGCGGCATGTACAGCGCCAGCCTTGACCAGGGCCAGCTGCTGGCGTTGCGCCAGAGCAAACCGCCTGGGCTGGTCAGTGCGCTGGACCGCCTGAACAGGCAGTGGAACGCCCTGTATAAAGAGCAGCGTGCGCCGTACCAAGCCAGTGAGTCGCTGCCTGAAGGCCTGCTGCGCGCCCTGCAGCAGTGCGTCGGGCTGATTCAGGAGCAGATGAACCAGACGCCCACGCACATCGATCCCCAGGTGTTGCAGTTCTACTATCAGGCCTTGCAGTTCAGCCGGGTTGCCGAGCTGTTCGACGAGCACTTTCTGTTCGACATCAGCCAGCGCCAGGGCCCGCGCAAGCGGCGGCTGGCCACGCTGTGCCTGCGCAATGTCACCCCGGCACGGCTGCTGGCACCGCGCATGCAGGCGGCGCGCAGTGTGACGCTGTTTTCCGCCACGTTGAGCCCACGGCATTTCTACAGCGACCTGCTGGGCATGCCAGCCGATACTGCCTGGCTGGACGTGGCCGCGCCGTTCAGTGCCGAACAGCTGGAAGTGCGCATTGCCAGCCAGGTATCCACCCGTTACCAGCAGCGCCAAGCCTCCCTGGCGCCGATCGTTGACCTGATTGCCCGGCAGTATGAGCGCATGCCGGGTAACTACCTGGCGTTCTTCAGCAGCTTTGAATACCTGCAACAGGTGGCAGGGCTGTTGGCCGAGCAGCATGGGCAGATTCCGCTGTGGTCACAGGAGCCGGGCATGGACGAGGCGGCCCGCCAGGCATTTCTCGATCGCTTTGTCGCCGATGGCCGAGGTGTGGGCTTTGCCGTATTGGGCGGCGCTTTCGGCGAAGGGGTGGATTTGCCCGGCACGCGGCTGATTGGTGCGTTTGTCGCTACCCTGGGGCTGCCTCAGGTCAACCCGGTCAACGAGCAGTTCAAACAGCGCCTGGGGCGGCAATTTGGAGCGGGTTTCGATTACGCATATCTCTACCCGGGCGTGTGCAAGGTGATCCAGGCGGCGGGCCGGGTTATTCGGGGTGACCAGGACCGTGGTGTACTGGTGCTGATTGACGAACGCTTCGCCGAGCCCCGGGTGCAGCAGATGTTTCCAGGGTGGTGGGCGGCGGCTATTGTCTAGCGGTACTTTGGCCGCTGGTGATCAGCCGTAATCAGGCAAAAAGTATTTATGCAGGTCTCATCAGCATTTGTGGGGGGCGCTTTGGGGCCCTGTCGCGACACAAGGCCGCGCCTGGCTGTGTTGACCGGGCATTTCGTCTGCCCGGGGCTGCGGCAGGACCGGCAGGTTCGTTCAGTAGGCATCAATTGGGGTAAGATCACGATCCGTGCCAGTTGCAAAGCCCTTGAATACCAAGGTGATGGCACTTCTCAGGGTCCGAATGACACGCGCGTGTTGCGGTCATTCGGACTGGCTTGGCTGTCGTTTTGACTTGCTTCAGGGTTTGCCTGGTTCAGTGCCGGCTGACGCTTCGCTACAGGATTCACGTTTTGTCCGACCTCTCGAAAAATCCGCTGCTGCAGTACATGGCCCGTCTGGCCCCATCCAGCCAGCAAACCATGCGCTACATTCTTCAGGACGCCGCCGACCGGCTAGGTTTTGTCGACTGCAACATTGTCGATGTGCCTTGGCATCGGCTCGAGCCGGGCCATGTGATTGCACTGGTGGCTGCCCTGCGTGCCGATGGTTACGCGCCCAACAGCTCGTCGCTGTACGTCAACGCGATTCGCGGGGTGATGAACGAGGCCTGGCGTCAGGGCCTGATCGACCACGAGCAGCTGTTGCGTATTCGCGAGGTCAAGCCAGCCACAGGCTCGCGCCTGCCGCCAGGGCGCAACCTGCGCCGCAGCCTGATCCGCGAACTGATGGATGTGTGCGCTGCCGACCCGCGGCCACAGGGGGTGCGTGATGCGGCGATCATTGCCTTGCTGTACGGTACCGGCATGCGCAAGTCGGAGTCGGTCGACATCGACCTTGACCAGGTCGACTTCGAGGCACGCAGCCTGCAGGTGGTGGGCAAGGGCAATCACCAGCTGGTCAAGTACGCACCGCCGTGGGCGTTCGAGAAGCTGCAGGCCTGGCTTGAACTGCGCCGCCAGGACCTGCCTGCCGGGGCGGAAGATGACCCGTTCCTGTTCAACCGCATCCGTCGCGGCAATCACATTACCCGGGCACGCATTACCAAGCATGCGATCTACTACATAGCCCGCCAGCGCGGCGCGCAGGTGGGGGTGAAGATCATGCCGCACGATTTTCGCCGGGCATTCATTACCCGGGTGATCGAAGAGCACGACCTGTCGATTGCGCAGAAGCTGGCGCACCATGCCAATATCCAGACCACGGCCATCTATGACCGGCGTGATGACAACGAGCGTCGGCGTGCCGTGGACCGCTTCGATTACTGAGGCTTGATATTGTGGGGCTCAACGCAGCCCCATTTTCACGTATGCCGGCACCGAAACAGGGCCGACACACGCCCCTGCTTTGTGCGCCATTCCCCCGCATGCCCGATGCCAGAGCGGGCACTGCACAGGTTTCATCATCGTTCACCTGCGAAGTTGGCCCGCAACCTGCTATATCCAGCCTGCGAATTTGATCGAGTGGTCAGGCCGTGCGCGCTAGCAGGCGCCCGCGCCGGACCCTCTAAACGGCCAGCAGGCCACGGATTTCAGGGGCCGCAGGATGTCGCTCGCGGAGCAGATCGAACAACAGCAAGACGATGCGGGCTGGAGTGCTCACCTGCAGTTGCGCTTTGTCCAGCGTGACGGCGTGACCCGCCTTGGTGCGTGGAAGCATTTCGGACCT
Source organism: Pseudomonas sp. GW823-FHT05G12 (assembly GCF_058795575.1). Lineage (NCBI taxonomy): Bacteria > Pseudomonadati > Pseudomonadota > Gammaproteobacteria > Pseudomonadales > Pseudomonadaceae > Pseudomonas > Pseudomonas sp. GW823-FHT05G12. Next base: position 3,344,105 of record NZ_CM179501.1, on the reverse strand, counting down.
CTTTTGGTGCAGCGGCCTTTCTATCCTGAAGGTGCGCCGTGCCATGTCTATGTCCTGCACCCGCCAGGCGGCATCGTCGCCGGCGACCGCCTGGAACTGGACATTCACCTGGAACCGGGTAGCCACGCGCTGCTGACCATGCCCGGCGCCAGCAAGTTCTACCGCAGCATCGGCCCGACCGCGCGGTTGGCCCAACGCTTCCATCTGGCCGCGGGCAGCACCCTGGAGTGGCTGCCGCAGGACAGCATCTTCTTCTCCGGCGCCCGGGCCAGCCTCGCCAGCCGTTTTACCCTTGAACCGGGCGCCCGCCTGCTGGCCTGGGAAACCCTGTGCCTGGGCCGGCCGGTCATGCACGAGCGTTTCGACCACGGCGCCCTCGACAGCCTCTTGCACATCGAACTGCCTGACGAGGTTGGCCTGCATGAGCGCCTGCGTCTCGCAGGCGGGCACCTGGGCAAGCTGGGTGGGCACCCGCTACTCGCCACCTTCTGCGCCGCACCTGCCAATCAGGCCGTGTTGGAGCAGGTTCGCCCGCTACTCGATGAATTGGGCAACCCGGCCGGTGCGACCCTGCTCGGGTCGTTGCTGGTGATCCGGGTGCTCGACCATGACAACCAACACCTGCAACGCACCCTGCAACGCCTGTGGCATGTGCTGCGCCCGGCCATCCTCGGCCTGCCAGCCTGCCCACCGCGTATCTGGGCTACCTGAGAGAGCACCATGGAGCTTACCCCGAGAGAGAAAGACAAACTGCTGCTGTTCACTGCCGCGCTGCTGGCGGAGCGGCGGCTGGCCCGTGGCCTGAAGCTCAACTACCCGGAGGCCGTGGCGCTGATCAGTGCCGCGGTGCTCGAAGGCGCCCGCGATGGCCGCACAGTCGCCGAACTGATGAGCCTGGGGCGTGAAGTGCTGACCCGTGAGCAGGTGATGCCCGGTATCGCTGAAATGCTTCACGACGTGCAGGTCGAAGCGACCTTCCCGGATGGCACCAAGTTGGTGACCGTGCATGACCCCATCGTCTGAAACCGCCAAGGAGCGTCGCATGATCCCAGGTGAAATCCAGGTCGCCGCGGGCGACATCGAGTTGAACAGTGGCCGAGAAACGGTCAGCGTCAGTGTGGCCAACCATGGCGACCGGCCGGTGCAGGTCGGCTCGCACTACCACTTCTATGAAGTCAACGACGCGCTGGTGTTCGACCGGGCGCCCACCCTGGGCTTTCGCCTGGACATCCCGGCCGGCACTGCCGTGCGCTTCGAGCCGGGTCAGGCGCGTACCGTGCAACTGGTGGCTTACGCCGGCAAGCGTGAGGTCTATGGTTTTCAGGGCAAGGTGATGGGCGCGCTGGAGGGCAGGGCATGAGCCGTATTTCCCGTCAGGCCTATGCCGACATGTTCGGGCCCACAGTTGGCGACCGCGTGCGCCTGGCCGACACTGCGCTATGGGTGGAGGTCGAGAAAGACTTCACGATCTACGGCGAAGAGGTGAAGTTCGGCGGCGGCAAGGTCATTCGCGATGGCATGGGGCAGGGCCAGATGCTGGCGGCCGAGGCCATGGACCTGGTGTTGACCAATGCGCTGATCATCGACCACTGGGGCATCGTCAAGGCCGACATCGGCATCAAGCATGGACGCATCGCGGTGATCGGCAAGGCCGGCAACCCCGATGTGCAGCCGGGCGTGAACGTGCCAGTCGGGCCAGGGACCGAGGTGATCGCGGCCGAGGGCAAGATCGTCACCGCCGGTGGTGTCGATTCGCATATCCACTTCATTTGCCCACAGCAGGTGGACGAGGCATTGAACAGCGGTGTCACCACGTTCATCGGCGGTGGAACCGGGCCGGCCACTGGCACCAATGCCACCACCTGCACGCCCGGCCCCTGGTACCTTGCGCGCATGTTGCAGGCTGCCGACAGCTTGCCGATCAACATCGGGCTGCTGGGCAAGGGCAATGCCTCGCGGCCGGACGCGCTGCGCGAGCAGATTGCCGCAGGCGCTGTCGGGCTCAAGCTGCATGAAGACTGGGGCTCTACGCCAGCAGCCATCGACTGTTGCCTGGGCGTGGCCGAGGAAATGGATATCCAGGTGGCAATTCACACCGACACCCTCAACGAGTCGGGCTGTATCGAAGACACGTTGGCGGCCATCGGCGACCGCACCATTCACACCTTCCATACCGAAGGTGCCGGTGGCGGCCATGCCCCGGACATCATCCGTGCGGCGGGCCAGGCCAACGTGCTGCCATCCTCGACCAACCCGACCCTGCCTTACACGATCAACACCGTGGACGAGCACCTGGACATGCTCATGGTCTGTCACCACCTGGACCCGAGCATCGCCGAGGACGTGGCCTTCGCCGAGTCACGCATTCGCCGCGAAACCATCGCTGCCGAGGATATCCTCCACGACATGGGCGCCTTTGCCATGACCTCGTCCGACTCCCAGGCCATGGGCCGGGTTGGCGAGGTGGTGCTGCGCACCTGGCAGGTGGCGCACCAGATGAAGCTGCGTCGCGGGCCGCTGGCACCGGACACCCCATACAGCGACAACTTCCGGGTCAAGCGCTACATCGCCAAGTACACCATCAACCCGGCACTCACCCATGGCATCGGTCACGAAGTGGGCTCGGTGGAGGTCGGCAAGCTGGCCGACCTGGTGCTGTGGTCGCCAGCGTTCTTTGCGGTCAAGCCGGCCCTGGTGCTCAAGGGCGGGATGATCGTCACCGCGCCCATGGGCGACATCAACGGCTCCATACCCACCCCCCAGCCTGTGCACTATCGGCCGATGTTCGGCGCGCTGGGTGCGGCGCGGCATGCCACACGCATGACATTCCTGCCCCAGGCGGCAATGGACCGCGGGCTGGCCGAGGAGCTGAACCTGCGCAGCCTGATTGGCGTGGTCAACGGCTGTCGGCGGGTACGCAAGCCGGACATGGTCCACAACACCCTGCAGCCGCTGATCGAAGTCGATGCGCAGACCTATCAGGTGCGTGCCGATGGCGAACTGCTGGTCTGCGAACCGGCCAGCGAACTGCCGCTGGCCCAGCGCTATTTCCTGTTCTGAGGAGCACAAATGATTGTCTTGAGCCGCCGTATCTCCGAACCCGGCACGCGGGTTGTCAGTGGCACTGTCACCCTCGACGTGGACAGCCGTATCAAGAGCCGCCTGCGAGTAACCCTGGACGATGGCCGCGAAGCCGGGCTGATGCTGGAGCGCGGCCACCTGCTGCGCGGAGGTGAACTGCTGGCCGATGCCGAGGGCACCCAGCTGATCCGCGTGCTGGCGGCGCCCGAGGCGGTGTCGACGGTGCGCTGTGCCGATCCACATCTATTGGCCCGCGCCGCCTACCACCTGGGTAACCGCCATGTACCGCTGCAGATCGAGCCCGGGCTGTTGCGCTTCCAGCACGACCATGTGCTGGACGACATGCTGCGGGGGCTGGGCCTGACGGTAGAGGCCGAACAGGCCCCGTTCGAGCCTGAAGCGGGCGCTTACCAAAGTGCACCGCATGGCCACAGCCACAGTCATGCCCATGGCCATGGCCACGATCACCCGTTCGTACGCCTGCCTGCCCATTCCTGAACTGCCCTGGAGCAACCGATGAAAAAGACTTTCGCCCTGTTTCTGTTGATGCTGGCACTGCCAGCCTTCGCCCATCCAGGCCATGACAGCAACCCGCTGCAGGACGGCCTGCTGCACCCGCTGACCGGGCTCGATCACCTGCTGATGCTGCTGGGCACCGGCGTGCTCGCCGCGTTGACCCGGCGCAACCTGACGTTGCCTCTGGCGACTCTGGCGGCCATGTTCGGTGGCGCTGTGTGCGGTCACCTGTTCGGCGATGTGCTGGGCATGGAAACCCTGATTGCCGTGTCGCTGCTGGTGGCTGCCGGGGCGGTGCTGCTGCCGAGCCGCCAGTTGCTGCTGGCCATGGCCATGCCGGTGTTCGCCCTGTTCCATGGCTGGGCCCATGGCGTAGAAGCCACCCCGAGCGCTTTCTGGCAATTCAGCGCAGGGTTTGTCGCGGTCAGCGGCTTGCTGCTGGCCGCGGGCTTTGCAGTCGGTTGCCTGCTGCGCCGTCACAGCGGCCTGCAGAAGGCCTTTGGCGGTGGCCTGTTGGCCGGCGCCGCGCTGGTACTGGCCGGTTGATGAACAGCGACCTGGCGCTGCTGCGCCTGCTGCAGTTGGCCAGCCCCGGCTTGCCGGTGGGTGGTTTTACCTATTCGCAAGGCCTGGAGTGGGCGGTCGAGGCCGGCTGGGTTCGGGGCGTGGACAGTTTTGTCGGTTGGCAGCGTGAGCAGGTGCACGACACCCTAGCCTGCCTCGACTGGCCGGTGCTGGCGCGTCTGTACCATGCTTGCCAGGCTGAAGACGCCGAAGTGTTCGGCCACTGGAGCCGGTTCTTGCTGGCCAACCGCGAAACCGCCGAGCTGCGCCTGGAAGAACAGCAGCGCGGCGCAGCGCTGGCGCGGTTGCTCGACGGCTGGCAACTGGGCCAGGCACCGGCCTGGCGCGCCAGCCTTGAGCTGACCCAGTTGGGCGGTATGGCCTGGCTGGCTGCACACTGGGCCATCCCGCTGCGCCAGCTGGCATTGGGCCATGGCTTTGCCTGGCTGGAGGGCGCGGTCATGGCCGGGGTCAAGCTGGTGCCGTTCGGCCAGCAGGCTGCCCAGACCTTGCTACGCGACCTTGGCGCCGACTTGCCCGCTGCACTGGACCAGGCGCTAGCCCTGGGCGATGACCAGCTCGGCGGCGGCCTGCCGCTGCTGGCCATCGCTTCATCGCGTCACGAAACCCAATACACCCGTTTGTTCCGTTCCTGAGGACTGCCTGCATGCAAAGCTATCAACAACCCCTGCGCGTCGGTGTCGGCGGCCCGGTCGGCTCTGGCAAGACCGCACTGCTGGAAGCGCTGTGCAAGGCCATGCGCGATCACTACCAGATCGCCGTGGTTACCAACGACATCTACACCAAGGAAGACCAGCGCATCCTCACTGAGGCCGGCGCCCTCGAGCCGGAGCGCATCGTTGGCGTTGAAACCGGTGGCTGCCCGCACACGGCCATTCGTGAAGACGCCTCGATGAACCTGGCGGCGGTCGAAGCGCTGGCGCGCAAGTTCGGTAATCTTGAAGTCATTTTCGTGGAAAGCGGCGGTGACAACCTCAGCGCCACCTTCAGCCCGGAGCTGGCTGACTTGACCATCTACGTGATCGACGTGGCCGAGGGCGAGAAGATCCCGCGCAAGGGCGGCCCAGGCATTACCAAGTCCGACTTCCTGGTGATCAACAAAACCGACCTGGCGCCTTATGTAGGGGCTTCACTGGAGGTGATGGAGCGCGACACCCAGCGCATGCGGCCGCAGCGGCCCTGGACCTTCAGCAACCTGAAGAAGGGCGAGGGGTTGCAGGCGGTGATCGATTTTATCGTTGAGCGTGGGATGCTGGGGGTGCGAGCCTGACAGATCGAGGTCTCTGTGCGGGCATGTCCGCAGAGAGACCAACGCGGTGGCTGGCACCGGCTCTGCCGGTGTTCGCGGGTAAACCTGCTCCTACGACGGGCTGTGTCCAATCACCGATGTGTGTCCACCAACGATCTGTGTGTAGGAGCGGGTTTACCCGCGAATACGGTAGCGGCGGCGACGGTGAACGGCGGGTGAAAATTGACCAGCAGGCCCGGCCCTTTCGCGGGTGAACCCGCTCCTACACGACGGGCTGTGTCCAATCACCGATGTGTGTCCACCAACGATCTGTGTGTAGGAGCGGGTTTACCCGCGAATACGGTAGCGGCGGCGACGGTGAACGCCGGGTGAAATTGGTCCGCAGGCCCGGCCCTTTCGCGGGTAAACCCGCTCCTACACGACGGGCTGTGTCCAACCTCCGATGTGTGTCCACCAACGATCTGTGTGTAGGAGCGGGTTTACCCGCGAATACGGTAGCGGCGGCAACGGTGAACGATTGGTGGAGATTAGCCAGCAGGGCCGGCCCTTTCGCGGGTGAACCCGCTCCTACACGACGGGCTGTGTCCAACCTCCGATGTGTGTCCATCATCAATCTGTGTAGGAGCGGGTTTACCCGCGAATACGGTAGCGGCAGCAACAGTGAACGGCGGGTGGAAATTGGCCAGCAGGGCCGGCCCTTTCGCGGGTGAACCCGCTCCTACACGACGGGCTGTGTCCAATCACCGATGTGTGTCCACCCCGATCAGGTGTAGGAGCGGGTTTACCCGCGAATACGGTAGCGGCGGCAACGGTGAACGGCGGGTCGAGATTGGCCAGCAGGCCCGGCCCTTTCGCGGGTGAACCCGCTCCTACGGGGCGACCGCGCAAGCCTTCGAATGTTGATCAAGACAGTTGCCCCACAGGTGTGTGTTGCCTGCATCATTTGTGACAACAGTGAGGCTTGTCCGGTTGACCTTCATAGCGGTCATGGTGCCGCACCCAGTCCATGGTCCCACCTTCGTTGCGCCCCAGTGGCGCAATGTCGAGGAAGTTGTAGGTGTTGACCAGAATGTCCAGCCCGCGGGCGTAGGTTGAGTAGGTGTGATACACGCTGCCGTCGCCTTCGCGGAAAAACGCACTCAAGCCGGGCAGCTCGCTTTCATTGCCCTCGTACGGCTCATAGTTGTACTGCCGCTGGCCTTCGCTGCCGACACTGACGCCAAAGTCCTCGTTGAAGTCGCTGCCATGCGACGAATACCACGGGAACTGCCAGCCCATGCGCTGGCGAAATGCCTGGAATTCGGCATACGGCGCCCGAGACACCGCCACCAGCGACACATCGTGGTGGGCCAGGTGCAGATTGGCGCCGTCAAAGTGGTCGGCCAGAAAAGAGCAGCCGGGGCAGCCCTCGCTCCAGCCTTCGGCGAACATGAAGTGGTAAAGCAGCAACTGGCTGCGGCCTGCGAACAGGTCGGCCAGACTCAACGCGCCGTTTGGCCCGAAGAAGCGGTAATCCTGCTCGACCTTTACCCAAGGCAGGGCGCGACGGGCTGCAGCTAGCGCGTCGCGGTGGTGGGTAAATGCTTTTTCGTGCAGCCACAGTTGCTGGCGAGCCGCCAGCCACTGGCTGCGGGAAACCACCGGGTGCCTGCTTTCGCGGGTGCTCATGGTGCTGTCTCCTCGCTGGGGGATTCACACCTTGGTCGAGTACGACCAGGTCGATTCGACAAGCACCGGTGGCCGGGCGATGAGCGGTATCTGCTTAGCCCGAATGGGCGATATGCCCCTCGGCCCGTTCATCGGCGCCGTCATCCTCACCAGGCAGGGCGGTGATCACGCTGAAGTCGCTGACTTCTACCTTGCCGCCGCCATAGCCCAGCAAGTGGAAGGAAAACGCCTTGCGCTCGGTCGGGTTGTCGAAGCTGAACTCCATCTCCAGTGGCGCGTCGGTGGTGACCTTTACCTCTTCTGGCAGGCCCAGCGGCACGTCCTGTTCCAACTGCTTGGCCTTGAGCCGGATGTAGGCCGCACGTTTGGGGTCCAGCGAGCGGACCTTGACCCGCACGCGGGTGTGCGAGCCTCCGGGCATTTCCAGATACTGGGCGCCAATGAGGTTGTCGGCCCAGTCATCGTCAATGCGCTTGCGCAACTTGATCGGCGAAGGGCCGCCGAACTGGTAACGCAGGTTGAGCGGGGTTTGCAGCAAGGACTGGTCGAGCACCACGGCCAAGGCGCCGATCTGTTGGCCCAGCAGGCTGTCGGCCGGACCGAGGTAGCGGGCCTGGTCGGCGATGAAGCCTTCACTGGCATAACGCCGGCAGCGCTGCTGGAAGTCACATTCGGTGAACAGGCCCTGGCCGTTGTGGTAGCGCAGCATGCCGTTGGTGTAGGAGATCATCTCGCGGCCGCTGTCGTAGTCGCGGTACAGCGAGCGACCGCCAAGCGCGACGGGAATGGGCAGTGCGAAGTAGTCGAGCAGCGAGGTGGCCAGGTCGATATGGCCGTAGGTGCCGCGCTTGATGGTTGGCAGCTGGGCCTGCTCCGGCGCCAGGGTAAGATTGAAGCCCCAGGACGAGGCCAGGCGCACGCCATCGATGCCGTGGGACTCGTCGGAAGTCACCACCACCAGTGTGTCCTTGAGGACGCCCTGGCGCTCAAGATTGTCAAGAAATGCCCCGACTGCGTCATCCAGGTAGGCGACCGCTGCCTGTTTCGGTGTGGCGTAGCGCTCGAGGTACTCGGCCGGCGCCGAATAGGGCTGGTGGGTGCCCACGGTGAGCAGCGTCAGCATCCATGGCTTGTCCTGCTTCTGCAACTGGCCCACATAGCCCAGGGCGCCTTCGAAGAAAGCGCGGTCATCCTTGCCCCATGGGAAGTGCAGGTAGTTCTTGTTGCTGAACCACTCCTGGCCATGCACCGCTTCGAAACCGATGTGCGGCATGATGCGGTCCTTGGCCATGAAGCGCAGGCCCGCGCCTTGCAGGTAGTGGGTGGTGAAACCGGCCTGGCGCAATTGTGCCGGCAGACAGGCCTGGTTGCGTTGGTTCTGGGTCAGCAGTTCCACGCCCTTGGGCGTGCCGTTGGCCAGCTTGTCGTAATCGCCGCACAGCATCGCATACAGGCCACGGATGGTCTGGTGGGTGTGCAGCACGTAGTCTGGGGTGTTCATGCCGCGCTCGGCCCATTTGCTGAGCTTGGGCATCAAGTCTTCGTTGAAATGGCTGTTCAGCGCCTGGCGGTTAGGTCGCAGGTAGGCGCCCGGGATGCCTTCCAGGGTAATCACCAGCAAGTTGCGGGCGCTTCCCGGGCCGGCAAGCAGCCTTTGCCCATGCAGGTCGGATTGAGTCAGGCCGCTGCTGGCCAGCGGGGTGAAGGTTTGCGTGTGGCCCATCCAGCCTTCGACCTGGCGTTGCAGGTTACCGACGCCGGCAGACATCAACTGGTGGGGGAGGTTGTATTGCCGCCACTGGTCGGCATCGGAAGGTAGCAACTGCTGGCTGCCCCAATGCGCGCCGAACAGCAGTACGGGTATGGCCCAGGCTTTGCGCGGCAGTGGCTGGCTACGCCGAGCACGGCTGCGCCACGCAAAGGCCAGCCAGGCCAGCAGGCCGCCACCCAGGGCCCAGGGGAGCCAGGCATGGGCCAGGCCGCCACCGGTCGAATTCTCCATGAATTGCGGGTCGGTCAGGTAGTTCAGGTCGGCGCTGGTGGGCAGTCGGCCCACTGCGCTCACCAGTTCGGCCGAGGCCACCCACAGCGCCGCCCAGGCCAGCAGCACCGGCAGCGCCAGCCACCACGGCCTGCGGTGTAGCAGCACTATCAACAGGCTGCCGAGGGCGAGATCGGACAGGTAACCGAACGGGTTGGACCAACCCAGCATGGCGCGCGTACCCAGTGGGATCACCAGCACCAGAGCCGCCAAAGTGGCAAGCCGGGTGCTTGGGTGGTCGGACAGGTTCTTCACAAAAACTTCCCTTTTGCCATTAAATCGTCATGCATCTGTGCTTGATGATATCAGGCCAGGGCAGGGAAGGCGGCCGGTTACAAGGCTTGTAACCAAAGCCGGGCCCGTTCGCACAGGCCCGGCCGATGGCAACTATCAGAAGTAATAAGGGAATTTCAGGCTGAAAGAAAAGTCAGGTGCGTCATCGGTCAGACCAATGGACAGGTTGGGCACGATGGTCAGGTTGTCGGTGGCGGCGAAGGTCAGGCCAATATTGAAGTTGGCGGCGTTGTAGTCACTGTTGGAGATCGATTGCCAGTCGCCGCCATCAGGTTTGATCTTGCTCTTGCGGGCGAACTGGTCAGATACCGAGAACGACATGCTCATCTTTTCGTTAAGGGCAAAGGCGATGCCCCCGCCGATCTGCCACGAGTCGCCAAGCTTGACGTCACCCGGCACCTTGCTGTTCACCTGCGGACTGATGTCGCTGAACGAGTCTTGCATGTTGTAGGTGTAGGACAGGCTGCCGAACAGCACGGCCGGGTCGAAGGTCTTGACCAGCGAGATGCCCGGTGTGATCGACCATACACCGTTGCCGGTCGGTAGGCTTTCCGGTACCGCGAGGTTGTTGTTGCCGTCCACCTCGCGCAGTTTGATGCCGTAGGGGTCTTTGCCGGTCGGTGCCTTGATGCGCAGGGTGGCCACTGCGTCAGGCCAGGTTTCGTCCTCGTCGAGGAATTTGTAGGCAACCCCGACGTTGATATCGCCGATTTCCGGGTCGCGGGTCACGCTGGCATCGGAAGTGGTTGCCCCGGCCCCCCCCGCACCACCGGACGAGTAGGTGGACTCGCGGTAAACCACGGGGACGTTGATATCGAACTGCCAGCGCTGCGCCAGGTTATAGCGGGCAGTCATGTCCAGGGTCCAGTTGTCAGCCTTGATCCGGTCGAGGTTGATGCTGCCGAGGAAGATCGAGTCCAGTGCCAGAAAGCCATTTAGGGTCAGCGCACGGGTATCGTAATGGGTATAGGTGACGCCGGTTTCGAAGCTGAACTTGCCCCCGCCAAAGAATCCGCTGGCTTCGTCATACAGGTTGGAAACGCTTTGCGCCGGCTCGGAATCGGCTGTCAGCGCCTGGCCGTAGGAGCTCCCTGTAGTGCCCGGTGCGCCAGAAGCGACGGTCTGCGCACCTTTCACCCCCTCGGCCGGAGACTTGACCAAGCGTTTGGGTTGCGCGGCAGCAGGGGCCTCCTCGACTTGGCGCACACGTTGCTCCAGCACCATCAGTGCCTGTTGCTGTGCCTCATAGCGGCGTTTGAGTTCAATCAGTTCCTGCTTCAGCGCTTCGACTTGTGGGTCGGCGGCTGCGTAAAGTGCGGTGGCGGGGGCCAAGGTCGTCAAGCACACAAAAGCTCGGAGCGTAAAAGATCGGTACATGGAGTTGCCGTCCCTTCCAACTACTTTCGATGAGACTGAGCGTAGATCAGTATCCGAAGGTGCGAAGACCTTTGAGCTGGTCGAGGCTACCGTTGAGGGAAGCCGCTGTCGGCACGCTCTCGCGCATGACAACGTTCAGGGTGGTGACGTTGTTGACCAGGTTGCCATTGCCAAGCAGCGTCGAGTTCTGCAGCAGGCCACCTTGGGCCAGGCGTTGAACGCTGCTGCCCTGGTTGTTGCTGGCATTGATGTTGAGCTGCACGCCTACACCGCTGGAAGACACACTGAGCGCGCCGGCGCCATTTTCCCCGACCAGGGTCTGGCCGGCGGCCAGTACCTGGCCTTGCTGTTGTACGGCGGGTGCCTGGTTGGCTTTGGTCACGTTGATATCGACGTTGTTGTAAGCGGCGTTGTTGTCACCGGCTGCACGGACCACCTGGGTCACACCTTCGGTGGTGGTCAGGCCGTTGCCGCCCGTTACCACGCCAGTCCCGGCAGCAGAAGCGTTGCTCGGCGCCGGACCTGCGCCTTTTTTGTCAATCATCGACACATAGAACTGGGGTTTGATGGTCGATTGCTGAACCTGCAGCGTGGACGTTGCCCCGATCACATCCCCTTTTGTATTTTGCCAAGTACTGGACATGACGATGCCGAAGCTCACGATTCTTCCGGGCATCACATAGCGGCCCCGCAGGTTCGCCAGCTCCTGGTCCTTCAGTTCAATGGGTTTCAACGCCTCTGCGTGACTGGGCAAGCTGGCTGCCAGGCAGGCGATGGCCAACCACAATGAAGTCTTCATGAAATGCTCCCTGGAGCCTCATGCTCCTTGTCATTAGAACAGTCGTTAGAAGAAGTCGCTTCTGATGAAGCCGAAGTCCAGCAGCTCTGAGTCCTGCACGGGGGTGAAGTTGTTCACCCGGCCCTTGGCGGTCAGTGGCAGGGGCGGGTCGAGCAGGATGTTGTTCTTGTCGTAACCCTGGCCGATCACCGCGAAGATGATGCCGTTCCAGCCCTTGAGGAAATCGTCGACCTTGTATCGTTTGTGGCCCAGCACCGGATCACCGACGTACACCCAACCTTTGTCGACTTTCTGCATGACCACGAAGTGCTTGTAGCCGCGCACATCCATCAGCACCACGACAGGAATGCGCACGCTGTGCAGGGTTTCGGGCGCCACCCGGTAACCGCGGGCACGCATCCCGAGGCTTTCGACGTAGCGCTTCATGTCGAGCATCGAGAAGCCTTGCGTGCGCACAAGGTCCTGGTCGGCGTGGGCCAGCATGCCTTCGATGATCTGATGTTCGTCCACATCCAGCCAGTAGGCCTGGCGCAGGATGGTCGCCAGCGCGGCCGCGCCGCAGCTGAAGTCGGTCTTTTGTTGCACCAGGTCGGCGAACTTGCGTTCGCGCAAGCTCTGGATCGGTTTGAACACCACGGCGCCGCCCGGCAGGACGGACAGCGGCATTTGTGCAGCTTCGCTCACGCTGGCCAGGCACAGCAAAAACGCCAAGGCGAAAATACGCATGATCGGGTGCCTTACGGTGTGTTGAAGAAAGGCCCCCCGAAGGGGGCCTCAAGCACAGCGGTCAGAACGAGGTGTTGGAGATGGCCAGCGAGTTGCTTTGCTGGTTGCCCACACCGGCTGCTACGTTCACGCCCAGGTTACCGCTGCCACCGTTCACCGAACCGCTAAGGGTTGCAGTGTTGGTGACGGGGTTGGCCCAGCCGGTCGGGGTCAGCACTTGGAAGGACACAGTATTGCTCAAGTCGTAAGCGCTGCTTTCGCTGTAGCTCTTCGAAACGTCGTTCGAGGATTCTTTCGAATGCTCGCCAGACTTCGAGAACTCAGACGCAGAAGCATTCTCGTACGAAGAGTCGTGAGACTTGGTGTACGAAGACTCCTTGGACTTGTCGTAGGACGACTGATGCGACTTGTCGTAGTTGGAGTCGAATGCTTTCTCGAACGACGAGTCGTATGCACTTTCGTGCGACTTGTCGATCGACGCATCCAGCGACGCATTCAGCGAGCCTTCGAAGGAGCTGGAATCGGTACGCTCGAAACGACCAAAGTCGGTGGTCCGGGTACGCGAGGCGCTAACGTCAGCGTCCAGCGAGGCTGTCAGGCTGGCGCTGCTCGACGCGCTGTGGCTGCCGCTGGCAGAGCCACTGGCATCCCAGCCGAACGAGCCACTTGCGCTCGAGTTGTGGGAGCCGCTGGCACTGCTGGATTGCGAGCCGCTGGAGTCCCAGCCACTGGAGCCGCTGGAGCTGGCGCTATGCGCACCGGCGAGGCTGAAGCTCGAAGACGAGCTGCGGTCGTCGGTCGAGTTGAAGCTGCCTTCCTTCGAGCTTGAGCCGCTGGCCGACTTGGTGATGGTAATCGTATCCACCCGGTAGGTGCGGTCGGCGCTGTTGTTTACAACCAGGCCTGGGCCGTCCTGATTGGCCGAAGCCGTGGCAGTGGCGTTGCCCAGCGGAGCACCGGTGTTGGCGATGGCCATGGTGTTTTTCTGCTGGTTGAGGTCGCCACCGGCAACGTTGATGCCGATGTTGCCCTCAGCCCCGCTGGCTGAGCCGCTCATCACAGCCGAAGACTGGGTCGAGTAGTTGTCGACCCGGTTGTTTCTGCTGGTTTGCACAACGTCAGCCGTGGCACTGGCCATGCCGAACACGAAGCTGTTGTCCAGGCTCGAGTCGGAGCCTGCGTTGGCAATGGCAGCGGCGTTGTCTTGCTGGTTGCCGTTACCGGCCGCCACGTTTATGCCAACGTTGCCGCTGGAGCCGGTGCCAGAGTCACTCATCTCGGCTTCGTTGATGGTGCCTTCATTGGAGATGCGGTTGCGAGTGCTGGTTTGGGTATCCCAGGCATTGGCCGTTGCATACACAGGGATCTTGGTGGGTGGAGGATTGTGATGACCATTGTTATGGTGGCCGTTATGGTGGTCATTACGCCGATCATTTTGCCCAGCTTGTACAGCAACAGCCATGACCGCAGCAATTGCGAAAACCAGAGGCTTGATTGCCATCGAGGGTTTCATGGTGATTCTCCGTACGCTATTAGGTTAAGTGTCGTTCTTAACTGCAGGGTCAATCCGCGACCCGGATGCTCAAGGTGTTGGCCATTCGGTTTCCCACCCCGGCACTCTGGTTCAACTGGATCACCCCTCGGCTACCGGTGAAGGCCTGGTCACTGGTAGTGACCTGGCGATAGCCTGCTGGAATGTCAGTTGCTCCTGAGTTGTTGATCAGCGCCACGTTCTGTTGCATGAGGACGCTGTCGTCGATGCTTTGCGGTTGTGCACCAATGCTGATGCTCAGTGCGTTGGCTTGCTGGGTGTTGGCACCTGCGCTCTGGTTGACCCCCAGGGCGCCGCTGCCGTTGCTGAAAGCGTTGCCCTGGATGGTTGAGCGCGCGTCCATCGCGGGGTCGGCGGGCGTGTTGAGCCGTTGCCGGATCTGAGTGCTTGCATTGGCTTCGGGGCCGACGGCGATGGCGCGCGCATTGACCTGCTGCTGTTTGTCACCAGCGGCCTGGTTGACAGAGAGGTTGCCCTGATAGCGGCTGCCGGAGCTGTCGATATCAGCGTTGTTGATGACCGGAACCAGGGATTGCGCAAAGGCCGGTGCAGTGCAAAGGGCGGCCAGCATCAGCAGTGTGCGCTTCATCTCACTTGCCCCCGCCGGTCAGAATCTGCAGCGGCGCGAGGCCACGCTGCACGCTCGAGTTGACCATGTTCGAGATACCGTTACCCGACCCCGTACCGCGTCCGCCCGCCAAGTTGGGAAGCTGGTTCTGGTTGCCGAGGTTGCCACCCAGGTTGTTGGTCTGCTGGGTGACCAGGTTGCTGATGCCTGCACCACTGCTGATGCTGGCGAAATCGCCATCGCTCAGCTCGTTGGTTTGCTTGAGCACGTGGGCAGAAGGGTTGGCATTGACGGTGGTAGGGCTCGGGTCTGGAATCAGCGGCGGGATGGTCGCGTTGCGCACCTGCACATCGCGCTTGATGATGATGATCCCCTTGTCCGCCTGAGCCGTCAGGCTGAGTGACCCCAGTACACAACCCACCAGTAATAGGTGATAGAGGCGTTTGTCACGTTTCCTCACGACGGCAACTCCTTCTTTGAGCGCTGGGCCTGTTCAGCGATGCGAACGACAGAGCAGAAGGTGTGCCGCTTTTTAGAATACGTTTCAGATCAGATAGTTAGGGCAAGAGGCTGACAAAATGCGGCGCATGCTGTCTCAGGCTTGAAACAGCTTGCCCTGCGCGTTGCCGGCAAAGTCAGCTGTGGCCTTGATGGGAAGGGTTTTTGCAAGTGTGTTTCACGGGCTTGACACTGCCCCCAGGACAGGGGGAAGCCCCGCAATTTCGGGGGCTTTGCCCCACCGGGGTGTGTCAGTGGTTTAACACTCGGTTGGGCATGATGGCGCATCGCTACCAAGCAGCATAGCAACCGATTGCAGGGCCAGCAATTGGCGTTGCGGCCAATTGCCATCAAGTATTTGGTGCGGTTGGTTGTGTCGCCTCAGCCACGCCTGGCTGTCGTCGAAAAAGCGCTGACGATCACTGAGGTCGGGTTGGCAACGCTGCCCATCGGCAATCCAGTCCACCCCTTGCGGGCTGAGCAACAGGTGCAGGTCGTAACGCCGTGCCAGCAGTGCCTCTTCCAGCCAGGTTGGGCAGTCGTCGAACAGTGCGTGGCTCCAGAGCATGTTGCTTAGCAGGTGGGTGTCCAGAATTAGCAGCGGGGGCGCCTGCTCACGTGCACGGTCCTCCCATGCCAGTTGTCCGCGGGCGATGGCGGGAATATCGGCGTAGCAGGTGTCACGGCATTGCTGGTCGATGAAATGACGCACGTATTCGCCCACCACCACGCCACCAAAATGTGCCTGGATCACCCCGCTGAGCCAGCTTTTGCCACTGGATTCTGGGCCGCACAGTACCAGCACTTTCATTGCTTGCGGCGCACTCATGGCTGTACCAACGCCGGGTCGCGCCGCCATTCCAGCCAGCCGCGTACAGCAATCAGGGTGAGCACGGCGAAGAAGCCTGCGGTGAAATACAGCTGCTGATGCAGGTATTGGCCCACATAGACGATGTCGACCACGACCCACAGTGGCCAGCACTGCAGGCGTTTCTGCGCCATCCACAGTTGCGCTACCAGGCTGAATCCGGTCAGGGTGGCATCCAGCCAGGGCAGGGCGGCATCGGTCCAGTTGGCCATGGCCGCGCCGAGGGCAGCGCTCAGCAGCACCCCGGCGGCCAGGCCGGTGAGCAGTGCCGGGCGTAGCAGACGGGAGACCTGACGGGCGTCTTCAGCGTGGTCGGGGCGCTTCCATTGCCACCAGCCGTACAGTTGCAGGATGGCGTAGGCCACTTGCAGCAACATGCCCGAGTACAGCTTTACTTCGTAGAACAGCCAGCCATAGATCAGCACCATGACCAGGCCGATCGGCCAGCACCAGGCGTTCTGCTTGACCGTGAGCCAGACAGCGGTTACGCCGAGGAGGGCGGCAATGAGTTCAAGGCCGGACATCGGCGATCCTTGGAGACTACGGGGAAGGGGCGAGATTGTAGCGGGTCGGCCGGTGAAGGTGTAGGGCGCAGCGGTGGGATACCCCTTTGTAGGAGCGGGTTTACCCGCGAACACCGGCAGCGCCGGTGCCATCCACCGCGTTGCTTCCTTCGCGGGCATGCCCGCTCCCACAGGGATCGCGCCAGCTTTTAGAAATTGAGCTCCCACTCGGATCGCGCCAGCTTTCAGAAATTGAGCAAGACAGTTGCTCCCACAGGTTGCAGCACAGGCTTCAAGGTCACTCGATACCTGCTGGAGCAGGCCTGCCCGCTCCCCCAAAGGGCTTGTTCTCAGACCCGGAACTGCCGCAACAACTGCTCCAGCTCTTCGCTCAAGCGCCCCAATGCCACCCCGGCATCGCTGGACTGACGCGCCGCATCGGCGGTCTGCTGCGACAACCCGGCAGTATCCAGCACATTGCGGTTGATCTCTTCGACCACATGCGACTGCTGCAAGGTGGCGCTGGCAATGGAGGCGTTCAATGCGGTGAGGTTGTTCAGCACCTGGTTGATGGCGTCCAGGCTGGCGCCGGCCTCGCGTGCTTGTTCGACAGTCTGGCGCGATGCCTCGCTGCTGGTGTCTATGGCCTTGACCGCAGCGTCCGACTGACTCTGCAGGTGCTCGATCATGGTATGAATCTCGGCCGTCGATTGTGCTGTACGCTGGGCCAACAGTCGCACCTCGTCGGCGACCACGGCAAAGCCTCGGCCTTGCTCGCCAGCCCGTGCCGCCTCGATGGCGGCATTCAGCGCCAGCAGGTTGGTCTGTTCGGCAATGGAACGAATCACGTCCAGCACGCCGCCGATGCGCGTGCTGTGGCCGGCCAGGTCGCGGATTACCTGTACGGCCTCATCGATGGTCAGCGACAGGCGGTCGATCTGCGCCAGGCTGCCGTGGATGGCCTGCTGGCCGTGCGTCACCTGTTGTTGTGCCGTACGCATTTCTCCGGCGGCCTGTTCAGCGGTCTTGGCCACGTCCTGCACGGCGTAGGTCACCTCATTGACTGCAGTGGCCACCTGGTCCATCTGTAACGATTGCTGGGCACTGCGCTGTTGTGCGGCACCTGCATTGTCACCGACGTGCCCGGCGGACTGGGCCAATGCGTGGGCCGCGCCTTGCAGTTGGCCGACGACACCTTGCAGTTTGCCGTTGAAACGGTTGAAGTGCTCGCCAAGGTGGGTGATCTCGTCGCGGCCATGGGTGTCCAGGCGCCGGGTCAGGTCGCTTTCGCCGCTGGCGATGTTACCCATTGCCTGCACCGCTTCCTGCAGCGGGCGGGCGATGCTGCGGGCAATCAGCATGACCACCAGCGCCATCAGCAGGGCAATGCCCACGCCAACCAGCGAAGCGTCGCGTAACTGGCGAGCGAATTCGGCCTGCACGTCATCGACGTACACGCCCGAACCGATGATCCAGCCCCACGGCTTGAACAGCTGAATATACGAGGTCTTGGCTACCGGCTCACTGGCGCCGGGCTTGGGCCAGCGATAGTTGACCGGGCCGGCGTCCTGCTGGCGGGCAAGGGCGACCATTTCGTTGAACACGGCGAAACCATCGGGGTCGCGGATGGCGGAAAGGTCCTGGCCGTCGAGCTTGGGGTTGGCCGGATGCATGATCATCTTCGGCCCCAGATCGTTGATCCAGAAATAGTCGTCATGGTCGTAGCGCAGCGCGCGCACTACCTGCAGCGCCTGTTGCTGGGCGGCTTCGCGGCTGAGCGTGCCGGCAGCTTCCAGGCCTTGGTAATAGGCCAGCACACCCGCGGCGGTCTGCACCACGTGGCGGGTTTTCTCCGCCTTGGCCTGGTACAGGTCACCATGGATCTGCCGCAGCATCAGCAGGCCCAGTACCACCAGCATGGCCACCGCCACCACAAGGATCAGCCACAGGCGCCGACTGATTGACATCGATCTCAGAGTGTTCATCCATCAGCTCCCGCATTGTTCTTTTTATTGAGGTGCATCGAAGCATGCTTTGCAGCGAGCCCACACCCGACTAATGGCTAAGTGCTATGTTGGTGATAGTCTGCAACGGGTCAGGTAAAGCGATTGCCAAGGGGCTCTGTCAGGATTTCGGCCGCGCAAGATGAAACCTTTAACAGGCGTGAACTTTTCTACTGGCGTTGCGCCCAACAGTCGCTGTAAAAAAGCCGGGCCGTGTAAGGCAATTTCAAGCAAATCAAGAACAAGGGGCCTGCGACAAGCAGCGCTCCATCCGGGGGAATGATGGATTTTTGGACTGCCTTCCAGGCAATCATCTTAGGCGTGGTCGAAGGGCTGACGGAGTTTTTGCCGATCTCCAGTACCGGTCACCAGATTATCGTCGCCGACTTGATCGGTTTTGGCGGCGAACGGGCCATGGCTTTCAACATCATCATTCAGCTGGCGGCGATCCTGGCGGTGGTGTGGGAGTTTCGCAGCAAGATTTTCGAAGTGGTCTTCGGCCTGACCCACCAGCCCAAGGCGCGCCGCTTCACGGGCAACCTGCTGCTGGCGTTCATGCCGGCGGTGGTCCTGGGTGTGCTGTTCGCCGACCTTATTCACGAATACCTGTTCAACCCCGTCACCGTGGCGGCGGCTTTGGTGGTGGGGGGCGTGATCATGCTCTGGGCCGAGCGCCGTGAGCACCGCGTGGAGGTGGACCATGTGGACGACATGCGCTGGAGCCATGCGCTGAAAATAGGCTTCATCCAGTGCCTGGCGATGATCCCGGGCACGTCGCGCTCCGGTTCTACCATTATCGGTGGCCTGCTGTTCGGCCTGTCGCGCAAGGCAGCGACCGAGTTCTCGTTCTTCCTGGCAATGCCGACCATGGTCGGTGCGGCGGTGTATTCGGGCTACAAATACCGTGACTTGTTCCAGCCCGGCGATCTGCCGGTGTTCGCGCTCGGCTTCGTGACTTCGTTCATCTTCGCCATGATTGCCGTACGGGCGTTGCTCAAGTTCATTGCCAACCATAGCTACGCGGCATTTGCCTGGTATCGCATTGTGTTCGGCCTGTTCATTCTGGCGACCTGGCAGTTCGGTTGGGTCGACTGGTCCACGGCACATGGCTGAGGCGCTGCGTGGGCAACGGGCTGAAGGCGTGCGCAACGTGCGCCTGAAGCTGCTGCTGTTGGGCGTGCTTTGCCTGTTGCCCGGCCTGGGGGCGGCGCGCATGGCCTGGAACGATCAGGCCTGGTGGCCGTTGGCGTTGTACCCGGCCATGAGCCTGATCAGCCTGTTGCTGTATTGGCAGGACAAGCAGCAGGCACGTAACCAGGCCTGGCGTACACCCGAGAAAGTGCTGCATGCCAGTGAACTGCTCGGTGGTTGGCCGGGGGCGCTATTGGCGCAGCAGCTGTTTCGGCACAAGACCCGCAAGGTGTCGTTCCAGGTGGTGTGCTGGGGGATTGTGCTGCTGCACCAGGTGTTCTGGGCAGACTGGCTGTTTCTTGACGGGCGTTATCTGCCCCTTGGCTGATGTGCAGTTGTACCGGCCTCTTCGCGGGTAAAGCCGCGAAAGGGCCGGTACAGGTCGATCACATGACCAACCCCACCTGCAACCGCTTGGGCAACCGACGCACTACCAGCTGGTGCGACCGCTGCAACACATCACACAGTTCATCACGCCCCATGGGGTAGGGCGGCGCCATGCTGACCCACCGTGCCCGCGCCAGGTACGGCGCCGGCCGTATCCCGGGGCGATCGCAATAACCCAGAAACAGCTCGTCGGCTACCTTGAACGACAACCCGGCACCCGCCAGGTCGAGAACCGCGAACATCTTGTTTTCTGCAACCGAAAACACTCGGATGCCGCCCCATTTGTAGTCTTCCCGCGCACCCGGCAGGCTTAGGCAAAATGCCGCTACCTGGGCTTCGCTCATCTTCCGTTCAGACATACCGCTCTCCACAAGCCTCGAATGACGCCGCCAGGTGATCGATCCACACCCGGACTGCAGGCAGCAGGCCACGCCGGTGTGGGTAAACCGCCTGCAGGTAGCCACCCGGCAGCGACCAGTCTGGCAGCAGGCGCACCAGTTCGCCGCGTTCCAGTTCCTCTTCACAGAACATGCTGGGCAGCGCAGTGAACCCCAGGCCGGCACGTACAGCAGCGTTACGTACTACGAAATCGTCGATCGCCAAGCGTGGCTCCAGCGCTATTTCCTGCTGTTTGCCATGGGGGCCGAACAGGCGGAAGTGTACCAGCCGGTCTGCTTCGGCTGCGCCCAGTACGGGCAATGATGCCAACTCGCCCGGTTCGCGAATGTGGTCGGCAAAACCGGGTGCGGCCACCAGTTGCATTTGCGCCTGGCGCAGGCGGCGGGTGACCAGGGCCGGATCTTCGTCGCCCAGGTCGCGTACGCGCAACGCCACATCAATGCCTTCGGAAATCAGGTCGACCCGGCGGTTGAGCAATACCATGTCCAGTTGCACCAGCGGGTACTGCTCGAGAAAGCGGCTGATCACATCCGGCAGGAAGGCGTGTGCCAGTGCCACCGGGCACGATACCCGTAAACGCCCGCGCGGCTCACTGCTCATGCTGGCCACGGTCTCGTCGGCGGCTTCGGCCTCCAGCAACATGGCCTGGCAATGATGCAAGTAACGTTCACCTACTGCGGTGAGCTTGAGTTGCCGGGTGGTGCGCTGCAACAGGCGTGTGCCCAGGCGCTCTTCAAGCTCGGCGATACGCCGCGACAGGCGCGACTTGGGAATGCCCAGCTGGCGCCCGGCGGCGGCGAATCCGCCGGCTTCGACGACGCGCGCGAAGTAGAAGAGGTCGTTGAGGTCTTGCATGGGAATGTCTCACTGTTCCATATGTGGGACAAACTAACGCATTTTTGCTTACTTATCAGCTATTGGTCACTTCGATAGGATTCTCCCCATCGTGATCGCCCACAGCTGCGGTCTTCACTCACAGGAGAGTCCCATGAAACTGTTGCACATCGATTCGAGCATCCTGGGCGACAATTCCGCCTCGCGTCAGCTGAGCCGTGAAGTGGTCGAAGCCTGGAAGGCTGCAGACCCAAGCGTTGAAGTGGTTTATCGTGACCTGGCTGCCGATGCCATCGCCCACTTCTCCGCTGCCACCCTGGTCGCTGCAGGCACCCCTGAAGACGTACGCGACGCAGCCCAGGCTTTCGAAGCCAAGCTGAGCGCCGAGACGCTCGAAGAGTTCCTGGCTGCCGATGCCGTGGTGATTGGTGCGCCCATGTACAACTTCACTGTGCCGACCCAGCTCAAAGCCTGGATTGACCGCGTGGCCGTCGCCGGCAAGACCTTCCGCTACACTGAAGCCGGCCCGCAAGGCCTGTGCGGCAACAAGAAAGTGGTGCTGGTTTCCACTGCGGGTGGCCTGCACGCTGGCCAGCCGACTGGCGCCGGGCATGAAGACTTCCTGAAAGTGTTCCTGGGCTTCATCGGTATTACCGACCTGGAAATCGTCCGGGCCCACGGCCTGGCCTATGGCCCGGAGCAGCGCAGCCAGGCGATCGATGCTGCACAGGCGCAGATTGCCAACGAGCTGTTTGCTGCTGCCTGATCAAGGGAGCGGTTGGTTGCAAGCGTGGCCCTGTCGAAGCACAAGGCCACTCCAACCTGTAGAAGCGTTCAGGCCACCGGGATAAGCGGATCAGCTGCCGCCAGGGCCGATGCCCGGTCAGCCGCTGGCGGATAAATCCACACTGAATTGATCTGGCGCTTCAGCGCCTTGGCTTCGGCCTTGTCCTCCGGTGGCGAAACCTCACGGTCCCATCCTTCGGTGTACACCGCGCCCCAGGCCCCCAGGTCCAGGCACGTCACGTATTTGGGCTGGCTGTAAGCCATTGGTGCTACGCCAAGCAACTCGGCAGCGGCATTGTTGCCCGCATGGCGCCCCAGCGCAATCGCATGCTGGCACGACATCACGGCATGATTGCCAAGCTCGTCACAGGTGGCGTAGGCCACGTCTCCAGCTGCATACACGGCATCATTGCCCTTGACCTTCAGGTTGCCATCGACATGCAAGCGGCCGCGGTTGTCGCGCTCGCCGCTGATCTGTTCGGTGAGCGGGTTGGCCTTGAAGCCAACCGTCCAGACCACCGTGCTGGCGTCGATCCGCTGGCCGTTGTCCAGCTGCACACCGGCAGGGTCTACCGAAACTACTGTGGCACCGCAAACCCACTCCACGCCCAGGGCCTCGCATGCCTGCTCGATGGCTGGGCGGATGCCGTCACCCAGCGCTGCGCCAATCCTGGCACCGCGGTCGATTACCACTACGCGCAACGCGGCGTCTTCACCCAGTGTCGCGCGCAAGCGGGCCGGCAATTCGGTGGCCGTCTCGATGCCGGTAAAGCCGCCCCCGGCTACCACCACGGTATTGCGTGCCGGCGTGTTCGGCAGGCTGGCCAGTGACTTCAGGTGGGTTTCCAGGCGTGCGGCGCTGTCGAGCTTGTCGACGTCGAAGGCATGCTCGATGCCGACCATGTCAGGGCGCTCGAGCTCACTGCCGCAGGCCATGATCAGACGGTCGTAGGGCAGGGTGCAGCGAGTGCCGCTGCGAGTGCGATAGCCCACGCGGCGGGCCGCTTCATCGATGTGGTAGGCCGTGCCCTGCACGAAACGGACATTGACAGCGTCGAACAGCGCCTGCAGTGGTGCGGCCATGGTATGCACGTCTGGCTCGTAGAAGCGCGGACGCACATGCAGTTCAGCCTGGGGCGCGAGCAAGGTGACCTCGACGCCTTTGTTGCCGTTGAGGTCAAGCTGGCGGATGGCGCTGAGTGCGCTCCACAGGCCGGCAAAGCCCGCACCAATGATCAGGATCTGCTTCATGGTTGTGCTCCTTTGAAGTTCGGTGGACAAGGTAGACCGTATTGCCGGTCAACGGTGTTACCAGTGCTTGCTGGAGTGCTTCAGAATGTTGGCGGCGTGATCACCCAGATCACCACGGCATCCACTTCACCGGGGTTGCCGTAGCGGTGAGGTTCCTGGCTCGAGAAGCTGAAGCTGTCGCCTTCAC
This sequence comes from Pseudomonas sp. GW823-FHT05G12, assembly GCF_058795575.1. NCBI lineage: Bacteria > Pseudomonadati > Pseudomonadota > Gammaproteobacteria > Pseudomonadales > Pseudomonadaceae > Pseudomonas > Pseudomonas sp. GW823-FHT05G12. The sequence continues at coordinate 3,320,742 of NZ_CM179501.1, read as the reverse complement.
TCAGCTGGAAATGCCGCTCGCCTACCCACAGCTCAAACGTGCCGCTGAGCAGGTAACCGGCTTCTTCGCCGTCGTGGCTGTAGCTTTGCTGGCTGTAGGTACCTGGCGGGAAACGTGAGTGCAGCATCTCCAGCTGGCGGTTGGGCTGGGGGGTGAGCAGTTGATCGACGATGCCATCTTCGTAATGCACGCTCAGGCGGCTGTTGCGCCGCACCACATAGCCTTGGTCTTCGGGCGCGGTGGTGGCCTCGCTGGCGAAGAACCACTGGATGGTCACGCCCAGGCTGCGGGCGATGTTGAACAGCGCCGGGATCGACGGGTAGGAGAGGTTGCGCTCCAGCTGGCTGATGTAGCCTGCGGTCAGTTCACTGTGTGCGGCCAGCTCCGCCAGGGTCATGCCGCGGCGCTTGCGCAGGCCGCGGATGCGGGTGCCGAGGAACTGCGGCGCGGCGCCCCCGGGTTCGCTGGCGGGGGGCTGGGGGGGTTGGCTCATGCGCGTCGGTCCATCGCAAAAGCCGCAGTATGTACAGCCTCAGAGCGCCCAGGCAACCGTCAGGCCATCGTGAATCGCTTCTTCGGCCGTGCGCGGTGCCAGGCAGTCGCCAATCCGCCGTACGTCCACCACACCTGCCAGTTCAGTGGCCAGGCGGTCTTGCGGTTGATGCCCCATGCACAGCACCAAGGTGTCGATGCCTTCGAAGATCATCGGATCGCCGCTGGCGGTGTGCTGCAGGTACACCGTGTTGTCGTCGCTGCCATACAGGCGTGCGTATGGGGTGACAGGGATACCCAGGCGATGCAGCTCGCCGGCCAGTTGGTCACGTACGTAAAGCGGCAGGCTCTCGCCGCAATGAGTACCGTTGACCGCCAACTGGACCTGATGGCCTTCGCGCACCAGGCGTTCGGCGATACCGGGGCCGATCCAGTCACAGCGCCAGTCGATCACCAGCACCGAACGCCCCGGTTTCACCTCATTGCGCAGCACTTGCCAGGCGTCCACTACCTGAAGCTCGCCGGTACGCTCGAACGCCGGCCAGTAGGGGATGGCGCCGGTAGCGGCAATGACCAGATCAGGGCGCTCACGTTCGACCAGTGCGCGGTCGACCCGGGTGTTGCGCACCACTTCTACACCTGCCAGGGCCATTTCCCGTTGAAGGTTGGTGCTGGCACCCCCGAACTCGCTACGCCGTGGCAGTAGCTGGGCCAGCAGCACCTGCCCACCGAGCTGCGGGCCCGCCTCGTACAGCGTGACCTGGTGCCCGCGCGCGGCGGCCACGGCGGCGGCCTTCATGCCGGCAGGCCCGCCGCCGGCGACCATTATGCGCTTGGGCGAGGAAGTGGGCGTGAGGTGCCCGTACTGCAACTCACGCCCGGTTTCCGGGCGCTGGATGCAGGAAATGGGCAAGCCACGATGGAAATGGCCAATGCATGCCTGGTTGCAGGCGATGCAGGCGCGCACGTCTTCGACCTGGCCGCGTTCGGTCTTGCCTGGCATCGACGGATCGCAGATCAGCGCCCGGGTCATGCCGCACACATCAGCCTGGCCGCGGGCCAGGATCAGCTCGGCTTCCTGGGGCTGGTTGATGCGCCCGGTGACGAACAGGGGGATAGCCAGCTGTTGCTTGAAGGTGCCAGCCTCGCGGGCCAGGTACGCCGGTTCGATGGCCATCGGCGGCACGATATGGACCGCGCCCCCCAGCGAGGCCGAGGTACCGGCGACGATATGCAGGTAGTCGAGCTGGCCCTGCAAGGCCACGGCAGCAGCCAGTGACTCGTCTTCACTCAGGCCCTGGCTGTCGCGCTCGTCAGCGCTGATGCGCAGGCCAATGATGAATTGCTCATCGGTGGCGGCGCGCACTGCGGCCAGCACTTCGCGCAAGAACCTCAGGCGCTGATCCAGGTCACCGTTGTAGCCATCGCTGCGTACGTTCACACGCGGGTTGAGAAACTGCGCGGGCAGGTAGCCATGGCTGGCCACCACCTCGACGCCATCCAGCCCGGCCTGGTGCAGGCGGCGGGCGGCGCTGGCGTAGCCCTGGACGATTTCGTCGATCATTGCCTGGTCCAGCGCCCGTGGCATCACCCGGAAGCGCTCATTGGGCACCGCAGAGGCCGAGTAGGCTACCGCCAACAGGCCGTCTGCCGATTCCATGATCTCCCGCCCGGGGTGAAACAGTTGCGACAGCACCACGGTGCCGTGCGCGTGGCAGGCCTCGGCAAGCTGCCGGTAGCCATCGATGCAGGCATCGTCAGTGGCCATTAGCACATGCGAGGTGTAGCGGGCACTGTCGTGCACCCCGGCGACCTGCAGCACGATCAGGCCGACGCCGCCGGCAGCGCGGTCGCGCTGGTAGGCGATCAGCTTGTCGTTGACCAGGTTGTCGGTGGGCAGGCAGGTGTCGTGACCGGTGGACATGATGCGGTTTTTCAAGCGTTTGCCGCGGATCTGCAAGGGCTCGAACAGGTGTGGGAAGGCGGTCTGCATCAGGCGGCTCCGGTGCGGTGTTGTTATTTTTACTTATAAAAGTGTAGCGATAGTAAAAAATCAACTTGTTTTTTTACTTGCGTCTGTCTAGGTTTTCCTCACTCGCATGGCGAGGGTGTGACCTCAGAACAACAAGAAAACGGGCCCGTCGGGCACCGCCAGGAGGAAACTACGATGCAGCTATATCCACGTGTGACCGGCCTTTGTGCGGCCTTGTTGGCCCTTGGCCTAAGCAATGCGCAAGCTGCGCAGCAGATGGTCGTGGTCGGTTATGGCGGTGCAGGCCAGAAGGCCCAGGATGAGGCGATCTTCAAGCCCTTCATTGCCCAGGACGGCAGCCAGCTGATTCAGAGTGAATACAACGGCGAAATGGCACGGATCCAGGTCATGGCCGACACCGGCAACGTCGATTGGGATGTGGTGCAGATCGAAGGCCCTGACTTGATGCGCGGCTGCGACGAGGGGATCTACGAGCACCTGGACTGGCAGCGCCTGGGCCATGCAGCCGAACTGATCCCGGCAGCCGCACAGGATTGTGGGTCGGCCGCGCTGGTCTGGAGCGTGGCTATTGCCTACGACCGCAGCAAACTGGCCCAGGCGCCGGCGTCGTGGGCCGACTTCTGGGACGTCGACAAGTACCCTGGCAAGCGCGGCCTGCGCAAGCGTGCGGTGTACAACCTGGAATTCGCACTGTTGGCTGACGGAGTCAAGGTCGAGGACGTTTACCGGGTATTGTCCACGCCGGCAGGTGTCGAACGGGCCTTCGCCAAACTCAGCGAACTCAAACCCCATATCCAGTGGTGGGACGCCGGCGCTCAACCCGCGCAATGGCTGGCAGCCGGTGACGTGGTCATGACCTCCACCTACAGCGGACGAATTGCGGTGGCGGCGCAGCAGGGCAGCCCGTTGGCCGTGGTATGGCCTGGCAGCCTGTACGGTATGGACTATTGGGCGATCATCAAAGGCTCGCGGCATGTCGACCAGGCCAAGCGGCTGATTGCCTATGCCAATCAGCCGGATACCCAGGTGCGGTATGTACAACAGATCCCCTATGGGCCCACCAATACCCAAGCCGCGGCCAGGCTTGACCCGGCGCTGGCCAACTGGGTACCCACTTCGCCACAGAACCTGCAAGGGGCGCTGGCCATGAACGTGGAATTCTGGGTCGATCATGGTGAAGAACTGGAGCAACGCTTCAACGCCTGGGCCAGCAAATAGCGTTCAGTAAAGGGGCAACAAGATGACTGAAACGGAACTAAGCCTGCGTCGGGAGCTGGCTGCCTGCTACCGGCTGATCGCGCACTTTCGCATGAGCGATCTCATCTTCACGCATATCTCCCTGCGCCTGCCTGGGCCGGAGCACCATTTCCTGATCAACCCGTATGGCCTGCTCTTCGAGGAGATCACAGCGTCCAGCCTGGTGAAGATCGACCTGCAGGGGCGGCCGGTGGGGGCTGCCCGTCACCCGGTCAACCCGGCCGGGTTCGTCATTCACAGTGCCATTCACGCTGCCCGCGAGGATGCCCAGTGCGTGCTGCACACCCACACCCGCGCAGGTTGCGCGGTGGCCGCACTGGAATGTGGCCTGCTGCCGGTCAACCAGATGTCCATGGAGTTTTACGGCAATGTGGCTTACCACGCCTACGAGGGCGTCGCGCTGGACATGCATGAACAGCAACGGCTGGTGGCCGACCTGGGCAACAAGCCAGTGATGATGCTGCGCAACCATGGCCTGTTGACCACGGGGCGCAGTGTGGCTGAAGCCTTCTTGCGCATGTACTACCTGGAGAAGGCTTGCGAGATCCAGTTGGTGGCGCAAAGTGCTGGGCAACTGATATTGCCGACGACCGAAGTGTGCGTGCGTACCGAACGGCAGTTCAACGCGCCGGGGAGAGGGTTGAAGCAGGGGGAACTGACCGACCCAGATGCGCTGCAATTGGCGTGGGCGGCGTTGTTGCGAATGTTGGAAAAGGTGGCGCCTGGTTATCAGGATTGAACCTGTGCTTGCTGATTTGGCAGTTGGTCGTCCAGCCGACAGCGGGCAGACGGAACAGTCACTGTAGTGCAACCATTGGTTTCAACTGTGCTGGTCCCTTTTCAAGGAATACCGTTATGCTGTAACGAAATATGTCTAAAAAGCCTGCAGAAGGAAGTCGCAATGCCACTCAAGGACCTGCTTATCGCCCTGGTGGTGATTGTCGCCTGGGGCGTCAACTTTGTGGTCATCAAGGTTGGCCTCGACGGGTTGCCACCGATGTTGCTGGGGGCATTGCGTTTCTTGCTGGTGGCGTTCCCGGCGATCTTGCTGGTCAGGCGGCCCAAACTGCCGTGGCGCTGGCTGATCGCTTACGGTGCGACCATTTCACTGGGCCAGTTCGCGTTCCTGTTTCAGGCCATGTACAGCGGCATGCCGCCAGGGTTGGCTTCGTTGATCCTGCAGTCGCAAGCCTTCTTCACCCTCGGTTTTGCTGCGTTGTTTCTCGGTGAGCGGCTGCGCCTGGCCAGCGTGCTGGGGCTGCTGGTGGCGGCCGGCGGCCTGGCACTGATCGGCAGCGAAGACGGCGGCCATGTGCCCATGCTGGCGTTGGTGCTGACCCTGTGTGGTGGTGCGATGTGGGGCCTTGGCAACATCATTACCCGGCGGTTCGGCTCGGTCGACCTGGTCGCGTTGGTGATCTGGGGTGGGCTGATACCGCCACTTCCATTCCTGGCACTGTCCTGGTGGCTGGAAGGCCCCGAGCGCATTGGCCATGCCTTGGCCAATATCAGTTGGAGTTCGGTGCTGGCCCTGGCGTATCTGGCCTTTGTGGCCACCATGCTCGGCTACAGCCTGTGGAGCAAGTTGCTGTCGCGTCACCCGGCAGGCAAAGTGGCGCCATTCTCGCTGCTGGTACCGGTGATTGGGCTGAGTTCGTCGGCATTGCTGCTGGGAGAGCGCCTGACCGCTACGCAGGGCTGGGGCGCATTGCTGGTGATGGCCGGCCTGCTGGTGAATGTATTCGGTGCACGCATCGGTCAGCGTTTGCGGGCTGCCAACGCGTAAAGCGCTTAAATCTGCTGACCTGCGCTCTGTTAGAATCGGCCTCTTTCTGCCAGGCCAACGGAGCGCATCCATGATCATTTCCACCACCAGCCAGCTCGAAGGCCGCCCGATTGCCGAATACCTGGGCGTGGTCAGTTCCGAATCGGTGCAAGGTATCAACTTCGTGCGCGATTTCTTTGCACGGTTTCGCGACTTCTTCGGTGGCCGTTCGCAAACCTTGGAAAGCGCGCTGCGCGAGGCCCGGGAGCAGGCCACTGAAGAACTCAAGGCCCGGGCACGACAGTTGCAAGCCGATGCGGTAGTGGGGGTGGATTTTGAGATCAGCATGCCGTCGGTACAGGGCGGCATGGTCGTGGTATTTGCCACCGGTACGGCAGTACGCCTGAAGTAAAGCCTTTTGCCATTGGTCGGCTGCAAGGTTCTTGTCCGGTCGGTCCGCAAATGACCAGCTAGTCTCACTTTCACAGGCCGCGTTTCCTGGGCAACTTGTCTGGTTGCCGACGCGACCGCCACTGGAGGGAGACTGGGCATGAGCGAATCCTTTTTCGAAGACCTGAACGATGCGTTCCCGATCAACAGCCAGGTGCGTTGCGGCCAGGCGGCATTTCGCCTGGGTTTCGCCCACATGACGCTGGATGATTCCGAACAGCTCCAGCCTGCACATTTGCAGCGCAGCAAAAAAGGCCGCTTCATGCCGCGGGTACCGCTCAAGAAGTGATCCCGCGCCTGCACACGCCCCCCGCCCAACGGCGGGGTTTTTATTGCCATTCGTTGATCCGCCTCATGGTATTGCCCGGTAGCGCTCGCCGGATGGCCCGGCCTGTGGTTTTCTGACGCGGCATTCCAGCAACGGAGGATTGAATGCTCATGCGAGTCAGGGAAGAAACCTATTGGCAGTGGGCCGACGCACAGCTGCACAGCCGCTGCCACGACGAAGCACTCAGCGACGGCACCACACTGGACGTGCAGGTGCGCTTGTCGCGCCTGGGGGCGACGCAGCTGTTTCTGGGGTTGTACGCCGGGGATGGGCGGGCGTTGCTGGAAGAGTATTACCCCGCGCTGCCGGGCGAGACCATGACCCGTGCGCTGGTGTGGGGTGTCGACCGCGCCCGGGCGATGGCAACAGGCGCCTTGCCTCTGCCGGAAACCCGTCTGCAGCGGCGCCAGGCATGAAAAAGCCCGGCCTATGCAGGCCGGGCTCTGGTAAGGGTGCGAACCCTCAATTCAGCGGTTCGATCACCTTGACTGCCTGCTGCTCACGGGCAGCGGGCCATTCTTGTTGCAGGGTCTGCAGCACGCGGCCAACGAATTCAGTGTCGGCGGCGGCTTTCTTGCCGACGTAGCCTTGGCCACGGCGGTAGACCTTGAAGCGGGCACGCATGCTGGGCAGGTGCTCTTCAAATTCATCTTCGACGGTGTTCGGTGGCAGGCGGTCGAGGCGCACTTCACCGGTTTGGCTAACCCACAGCAAATGGTCGTCAAGGCTGTCCTTGCGCACGGCGAACAGCTGGGCCAATTGGTCGATAGTCGGATTGTTGTTCAAGTTCATCATAAAGCCCCCATTACCCATTCGTAGGTGATTTTCACAGTTGGCGCTATCACGGTGTAGCGCACTACCAAGGCTGCTACAGCAGCATCGCAACAGGGGCTTTCTCACGCTGCCTTTTGGACAGTTTCCCTCTCCACGGACGGCCTGCGTTACCGCGCAGGCCGTCTGGAACACCCTTGCCACCGCTCCCGATCGGGGAGACGGCTTCATCATGCCCAAGCGCGATGAACGGCGTCAACCATTTTGTAGTGAATATTTTTGCTCACTACATTCTGTCGTTTTGTCCGACAATCAAAGCTCGCGTTATAAGCCGGAAAGGATGTCGAAGGCGGCTTAAACCCGCGCCTGGTTGGGGTAATTCCGATTGGCCAGCAGCACGACTGCCAGCTGTTCTGCCGGCACGAACGCGGCGTACGCGCCGAAGCCGTTGGTGGCGCCGGTCTTGTTGTACCAAGCTGCCGGCAGCGCGGGCAGGGCCGGCTGCAAGCGAGTGGTGGCCTGCGGTTCGCGGATCAGCTGTGGGCTGTTGCCATCGATCAGTGTGCTCAGCGTGACCGGGTAGGGGTAGCGTTCCCAGCCCAGGCCTTGCGTCATGGCGCCAACCTGGAAGTAGCCCTGCTGGGTAATAGCGGTGGCTTTCGCCAGGGCCGGTGGCAGGCCCTGCGGCTGCATGTGCAACCGCACATAGCGCAGCAGGTCGCTGGCGCTGGTTTTGATGCCGTAGGCCTCATCGGCGTAAGGGCCGGGCCCTACACGCACCGGCTTGTCGTCGGCGTCATACCCTTGGGCATAAAGCCCCTGAGCGCTGGCCGGAACCTGAAGGTAGGTATTTTTCAGGCCCATCTTCGTCAGCAGGCCCTCACTCATCAGCGTGGAAAACGGTTGATGCTGCGCACGGGCGGCCAGGTCACCGAACAAACCCAGGCTGGGGTTGGAGTAGCAGCGCTGGGTGCCAGGTTTGGCGCGAGGTTGCCAGTGGCGGAAGAAATCGACTACCTGTTGCGGTGTTTGTACGGTGTCGGGGAACTGCAGTGGCAGGCAGTCGGCGCTATAGGCGCCCAGTTCCAGCACCGTCGCGTCGCCGATGGGGACGCCGGCCAATGCCGGGTGATAGCGCTTGGCCGGGGCCTCGAGGTCAAGCTTGCCCTCGGCGCTGGCAAGCGCGGCCAGGGTGGCCGTGTAGGTCTTGCTCAGCGAACCGATCTCGAACAGCGTATCGCGGCTGACCGGTACGTTGTCGGCCTTGCTGGCCACACCGTAGCTGAAGTAATGCGCGTGGTCGCGTGCATAGATGGCCACAGCCATGCCGGTGATGCCTTGTTCCTGCATGAGCGGGCGGATGATCTGGTCGACCTTGGCCTGTAACTGGTCGTCGGCCTGGGCGCTGGCATGGCCTAAGGCAAGGGTAATGGCGGCTGCAAGTGCAGCCAGACGTGGGCGGAGCATGGTGAGTCCTTTTGTGGAGCGTGTCCGTTGAGCGATACCACTCGGGGTTCCGGCGTTAGCGACGGGGAGCCAAAGACCTTATCGTCTGCCCACCCACCATGACAAGATGGATACAGTGATGAAGTATTTGCGCATGTTATTTGACAATTTCACCCTGGCCTTGCTCGGTGTGGTACCCATCGCCACCGTACTGCCTTGCTCGGGCGATGGCGCGGTGTATTTCGGCTGGCTGACCAACCTGGCCATTGGCCTGTTGTTCTTCTTGCATGGCGCCAAACTGTCCCGTGAAGCCATCATTGCCGGTGCCGGGCACTGGCGCCTGCACCTACTGGTGTTCTCCTGTACTTTCGTATTGTTCCCGCTGCTGGGCCTGGCGTTCAAACCTCTGTTCGTACCGCTGGTAGGTAACGAGCTTTATCTGGGCATCCTGTACCTGTGTGCCTTGCCTGCAACCGTGCAGTCGGCCATTGCCTTTACCTCGCTGGCCCGCGGTAACGTGCCAGCGGCTATCTGCAGCGCGGCGGCCTCCAGCCTGCTGGGTATCTTCCTCACACCGTTGCTGGTGATGTTGTTGCTGGGTGCCAGTGGTGATACAGGTTCCGGCCTGGATGCGGTGTTGAAGATCACTTTGCAGCTGCTGGTGCCGTTCGTTGCCGGGCAGGTCGCGCGGCGCTGGATCGGTGCCTGGGTCAAGCGCAATGCGCGCTGGCTCAAGGTGGTGGACCAGGGGTCGATCCTGCTGGTGGTGTACACCGCCTTCAGTGAGGCCGTGGTTACCGGTTTGTGGCACACCGTATCGCCGCAGCACTTGGCGGGGTTGTTCGTGGTGTGCGCAATTCTGCTGGCAGTGGTGCTGTTTGGCACCCGCTTGCTTGGCAAGGCGCTGGGCTTTGACCTTGAGGATCGCATCACCATCCTGTTTGCCGGCTCCAAGAAAAGCCTGGCTACGGGTGTGCCCATGGCCCAGGTGTTGTTCGTGGGCAGTGGCATTGGCGCGATGATCCTGCCGCTGATGCTGTTCCACCAGATACAGCTGATGGTGTGTGCTGTGCTGGCGCAGCGTTATGCCAGCCGTGAGCAGGCGGTGGAGGCTTCGGCGGTGTCTTGAGCGCCTTTACGTTCCCATGTAGATGCTGTGTTGGCGGTCAAGCTTTTCTGCGGTGCTGAGAGCTGAAAAGCTTGGTCGTATCAAAGGGGTGATAGCCGCGAAGAGGCCGGGCCTTCTGGCCAATCTCCACCCGCCGTTCAGCGTTGTGGCCGCTACCGTATTCGCGGGTAAACCCGCTCCTACACAGATCGGGGTGGACACACATCGGGGGGTGGGCGCATGCCGTCGTGTAGGAGCGGGGTGACACACATTGGTGATTGGGTGCATGCCGTCGTAGGAGCGGGGTGGACACACATCGGGGGTTGGGCGCAGGCCGTCGTAGGAGCGGGTTTACCCGCGAAAGGGCCGGGCCTGCTGGCCAATCTCCACCAGTCGTTCTCCGTTGCCGCCGCTACCGTATTCGCGGGTAAACCCGCTCCTACCGGCTGAATTTTGCGCCGGGCAAGACAGGCGCTGTAGATGTGGAGCGTAATGGCAGCGATCAGCGGGCCAGGCCTGAACGACGCTCGCGCAGCGCCTTGTCGACTTCGGCCTCGATCTTGTAGGCCGGCCCCTCCAGGTCGTCGAAGTTGCGCGTATAGCGTCGGGCAAACTCCTCCACGCCCAGCTCCTGATACTGCTGCACATGCTTGAGCTCGTGCGCCCACAAGGCCACGTTGTCCTCGGCATCGGCGGCCCGGCGGAAGATGATCGTGTCGATCAGTGTAACGGCGTTCACATCGGGGTTCTGCAATAGCGCATTGGCTGCGCTGATCTGTTGCTCATCCCCCACCCGGAAGCGCGCCGCGTCGAGCACGGCAAAGTCATACCAGGGTTCCAGCTGCGCCCGAATATGCAACGGAATCGGCTGCACACCGCTGGCCGTGGCTTCGTCGCGGGCCTGGCGCAAGGCGTATGCCAGGCTGGACGAGGCCATGACCTCCACATCCTTGAGGATCTGTCCGGCCTGGCCTGGATCGATCGGGGCGCAAAAGCAGCCCATCAGACACACTTGATACTGCCCAGGCGGGCAGGCCTGTTCGGCAAGCGCAGGGAGGGCCAATAGAAAACCCAGCAGGGCACTAATCCGCCTCATGCAGGGCCTGTTCGACAAACTGGCGGCTGGCGCCCAGTACCTGCGCTTGCACGCTTTCACTGGCCAGCATGCGCCCGACCAGCAATGCCCCTACGCACTGGCTGATCAGCACCCAGGCCAGCTGCTCATCCTCCAGGGTTGTGCTCCAGGCCCGGTGCAGTTCTACCAGCCAGTGCTCAGCCACTTCACGCACCGGCGTGTCGGCCCGGGCGATTTCCACACCCAGCGGCGGCAACGGGCATCCACCTTCGGCATTGCGCAGGTGGGCCAGGCTCAGGTACTGCTGCAGGCAGCGGCCCAGGCGTTCACGGTTGGCTCCCTGGTTGGCCAGGCGTGCCAGGGGGCTGTTGCTCAGCTCCTGGCGTACCACCTCGGTAAACAGGTCGTCCTTGGACGGGAAGTGGTTGTAGAAGGCACCGCCGGTCAGGCCGATCGCTTTCATCAACCCGGCCACGCCGGTACTGGCAAAACCCCCGCGCTTGGCCAGCGCGCCGCTGCTGGCCAGCAACCGTTCGCGGGTTTGCTGTTTGTGTTCGTTGGAATAGCGCATTCACATGCCTCGGCAAACAGGCTTGACGATGACCGCGATCATAACATAGCGTTCGTTTACTAAACGATCATTTACCAATGGAGGCAGGCATGTCAGAACAACAAAAAGTCGTGCTGGTGATCGGGGCGGGCGACGCCACTGGCGGCGAGATCGCCAAGCGTTTTGCGCGTGAGGGCTATATTGCCTGCGTAACCCGTCGCCAGGCCGACAAACTGCAGCCGCTGCTGGAGGAAATACACGCCGCTGGCGGCCAGGCCTACGGTTTCGGCTCTGATGCGCGCAAGGAAGAGGAGGTGGCCGAGCTGGTAGAGACTATCGAGCGTGATATAGGTCCGATTGAGGCATTTGTCTTCAATATCGGTGCGAATGTGCCGTGCAGCATCCTCGAGGAAACCCCACGCAAGTACTTCAAGATCTGGGAAATGGCCTGCTTTGCCGGTTTCCTCACCGCGCAGGCGGTGGCCCGGCGCATGGTTCAGCGTGAGCGCGGCACCCTCCTGTTCACCGGCGCTACAGCCGGTACCCGCGGCGCAGCCGGTTTTGCAGCCTTCGCCGGGGCCAAGCATGGCTTGCGTGCCCTGGCGCAGAGCATGGCGCGCGAGTTGGGGCCACGCAACATCCATGTCGCCCATGTGGTGGTGGACGGTGCCATCGACACGGCCTTCATCCGCGACAGCTTCCCCGAGCGCTATGCCCTCAAGGACCAGGATGGCATCCTTGACCCGGCGCACATTGCCGACAGTTACTGGTTCCTGCACGCCCAGCCCCGCGATGCCTGGACCTTCGAGCTGGACCTGCGCCCCTGGATGGAACGCTGGTAACCCCCGTTAACATGCAAGGACCGTCACCATGCAAACGTCTGTCGATTTCTTTTTTGACCTGGGTAGCCCGGCCAGCTACCTGGCCTGGACCCAACTGCCGAACCTGTGTGCCCGCCACGGCGCTACGCTGCGCTACCGGCCAATGCTGCTTGGCGGGGTTTTCCAGGCTACCGGCAATGCTTCGCCGGCCATGATCCCGGCCAAAGGGCGCTACATGTTCACCGACCTGGCCCGCTTTGCCGAACGCTACGGTGTGCCGTTCGGGATGCCGCCGGGCTTCCCGGTCAATACCCTGACGTTGATGCGCGGCGTGACAGGGACCCAGTTGCGTTCACCTGATCGGTTCGAGGCATTGCTATCGGTGCTGTTCACTGGGCTGTGGGTACAGCGCCGCAACCTGAGCGACAGCGCTGTGCTGAATGAAACACTCGCGCAGGCAGGCTTCGACCCGCAGGTTTTTCATGCCCTGGCCGCTGACAGCGAAGTAAAAGCAGCGCTAAAGCAGGCGACCGAGGCCGCTGTGGCGCGCGGGGTGTTTGGCGCGCCCACCTGTTTTGTCGGTGATGGGATGTTCTTCGGCCAGGACCGCCTGGACTTTGTCGAGGAGGCGCTACGTCAGGGGGCCAGCAGCCTCTCCAGCTGAGTGCGCTCCCACAGGCTGAGCAGGTCGGTGGGGTTGGTGCCATAGCGCTGCCAGTGTTCGAGGCCGGCCTGTTCGCCGTCGGGGGCTTGGCAATGAACGCAATGCGACAGGCCTTCGGTATCCAGGGCCAACGTCAGTTGCCAGCCCTGGATGCCGACATCGACCAGGCCGCCATCGCGGCGTGCAGCCACCTCAAGGTGATGCACGCCAAGGGCCACATTACGCAGGCACTGATAGACATCCCGGGCGCTCAGTGAAGGTCTGTGGGTCAAGATCAGAAATTCGCCGGCGTGTTGGCGCTGATGATCTCGGCCTCATCCGGGCCGATGTTCTTGAAACTGTGCGGCAGGGTCGTAGGGATGTAGTAGCCGTCGCCCGAATTGAGCACGCTGACCTGGCCGTCGACCCACAGCTCGACTGTGCCACGGGTGACCAACCCGCATTCTTCGCCTTCAGCGTGCACGATCGGCTCGCCAGAGTCGGCGCCGGGTGCATACAGCTCACGCAGCATGCGCATTTGGCGGCCTTCGACGCTGGCGCCGACCAGCAGCATGCGCAGGCCATTGCGGCCCAGGTCGGGTTGTTCGCCACCACGGAATACGTAGCGTTCCTCACGCACCGGCTCGTCGAAGCTGAAAAACTCCGCCAGGCTCATGGGAATGCCTTCGAGCAGTTTTTTCAGGGAGCTGACCGAAGGGCTGACGCGATTCTGCTCGATCTGCGAGATCGTCGAATTGGTCAGCCCGCTGCGACGGGCCAGTTCCCGTTGGGAGAGGTTGTTGCGTTCACGCACCAGTTTGAGTCGCGTCCCCGTGTCCATAGCCGCCTTGTAATCAGAGGTGTCAATAATAATGAGCGATGCGCATTAAAACACACTCTGCGCCCTTGCGCGCTGTGCTTCTCAAACCCGCTGCTCACGCGGCATCGGCCACAGCCCGACCAGCAGCAACAGCACGGCCACGGCCAGGAATGGCAAGCGCGGATCAAGGGCATACACCAAGGTACCGGCGAGCGGCCCGATCACCGCGCCCATGCCTTGGGCGGCGCCAATGGAACCGGCCGTGGCACCTTGTTCGGTGGCCTGCATGGCATTGGCCGCCAGTGCCGAAAACGCCGGGAAGACGAAGCCCATGCCGGCCGCCGCAACAAAATAGCAAGCCCACAGCCACGGCGCCGTGGTGGCCAGCGAGCCACAGGCAAAGCCCAGTGCCGATACCGTGGCACCCACCCGGATCATCTTCAGCGGTGGCCACTCCAGTTGGCGCAGTATCACCTGGGCCAGCATCAGTGCCACACCCACGGTGGTCAGGGCGATGCCAGCCGCCTGGGCCGCTTCGGCAGGGCCCAGATGCAAGCGGTCAAGGGCAAAGAAACCGACGATGATCTGCGACACGGTCACGCTGAGCATGGCGCTGAATGCCACCAGCAGCGGCCGGCGCAGGCGCGGGTCGTTCAGCCGCACCGGGCTGGGGACGTGGCTGTGCGGCAGCGCCTGTGGTTTGAGGGTGAAAAACAGCACGAGGAAGGCAGTGGCCGGCAGCAGCGACATGATATGGAACGGCAGGCTCAGGCTGTGCCGCGCCAGCAGTGCGGCCAGCGCCGGCCCGACCACCAGACCGACGGCGTTGGCCGCCCCCAGTGAGGCCATGGCCCGCGCCCGGCGTTGCGGCTCCACATGGTCGGCGATCAGCGCGTTGCAGCCTACCGGGATGGCGGCATAAAAGGCGCCGATGCAACCACGCGCGATCATCAGGCCGATGAACGCCAAGGTCGCCCCCGGCATCCAACGCAGTGCGCCTTCGACGAACAGGCACAGCAGCCAGTAGGCCAGGGTGAAGCCGGCGCTGCCCAGCAGCAGGATGCGCCGGCGGCCCAGGCGGTCTGCCGCGCGGCCCCAGGGCCGGGCCAGCAGCACCCAGACCACGCCGGCCACGGTCACGGCGGCGCCGGCTTGCCAGGTGGCCATGCCAAGCTGGCGGGCTATCGGGCCGATCAGGGCGACGAACGCCATCATCGACATGGTGCAGGCCATGTTGGCCAGCAGCAGCGGGCGCAGGTTCAGGGTGCTGGCAGGCAGAAGGGTTGCAGGATCCTTTGCGACGTTCATGGGCAGTCCAGGGCAGAGTGGCAAACAAAACCGATATTATTAGGAATCATTATCGACTGTCGAACCCCGTGCTGCTACCGTTCATTCGCTGCGGTGCAAGGGGCCAGGCCACATGCTACGCAACACACCGTCACGGCGCACCCACGCATGCATCAAGGCGGCCCCCACATGCACCAGCACCGTGGCAAACAGCAGGTAGCCGGCCCAGCCATGGGCCTGGCGCAACACGGCATATAGCTGCAGGTTGTGGGGGGCGATGGCGGGCAAGCCGAGCGGGCGCGGGTAATCGCCTGCCGACAGCATGGCCCAGCCCAGCAGCGGCATGGCCAGCATCAGGCCATAGAGCAGCAGATGCGAGGCTCCGGCGGCCCAGCGCTGCAGTTTTGGCAGGTCGTTCGGCAGGGGCGGGTGAGGTAGGGTCAGGCGCACAGCGATGCGCAGTACCACCAGCACCAGCAGGGCCAGCCCGGTGGCCTTGTGCAGGCTGATCAGCACCGGGTGGCGTAGCGACAGGTCGGCGACCATGCTCACGCCGATGAACAGCATGGCAAGAATCAGCACGGCCATCAGCCAGTGCAACAAGCGGGCGAAAGGGTGGAAGGCTTGAGGTTTCATGGCTTGGCTCCGGTGCTGAGCGATTCGCGGCTACGGCGGTTGAACGATTCCGAATAGGCGGCCGAGCGGGCGGCGAGGATCGGGTCGGCCGACGCCTCTATACCGCGCGGCAGGATCAGCGGGTCGAAGTTGAGGTCGCGGCAGGCCCCTTGCTCGGGGGCGTCGACCTGTTCCAGCACCAGAGTGCCGGCGTCCACGCTGCGCCGCTCGGCGGGCCACGGCCGTGCAGGGTCGTCCACGGCATCGCCTGGTTCGGCCAGTACCAGGCGCAGCGTCCAGCGCAACGGGCCTTGGGCAAGGCGCTGCTGCAAGTCGTGTTGCAGGAATTGCTTGTCATCAACTTGCGCGGGTAATGCTGCAAATGCAGTTTGTGGCTCGAGCTGCCAACGCACCGGATGCGCCGCGCCAGCTGCGTCGATCAGGCGGAAGGCATTGATACTGTGGTATTGCGTGTTGGCGAAGCTGTCGCTGGGTTTGTAACCCGCCGCCCATTGGCGAAACGCCGCGCTTTCCGGGTGGGCGGCGAAGAACGCCTGCAGCTTGCCAGGGTCCGGTTTGCCGGTCGCCGGGTCTGGTGCACTCGCCAGTACTTGCTGGTAGAACGCTTGCGGCGTGCTGACTGCCAGCACCGGAGGGTTGTTCATGCCCGTCCGCCAGACCTGGCCGTCGTCGGTGCTCAGCTCAATCGCCAGGCTGCGTACCGGTATACCCGTATCCGGGGCGAACGGGTTGGCACCGCCAATGGCAAAGCGGCCAACCACCGGCACCCGTTGCTGGCTGAAGGCGCGCGCCGTGGACAGGTTGGCGGCCTGCCCGCTGGCCTGGAAGTAGCCGCTCACGCACAAGCCCTTGGCGTGGTTCTTGCGGTAGCCTGGGTAATGCCCGGCCTGGGCTTCGAAGGTGTCGATGATGCGTTGTGGCGTCAGTCGGGGGGCGCCGAGCCAGCCAGCGGCATAGGCAAAGCCGGCACCTGCGGCCAGCAGCACGCCGCCAATGGCGGCCAGGCGCAAGGCTTTGGCCGGGCCGTGCAAGGGTGTGTTCATGGTCATCGTCCGGTTCAGTGAAGGTGCCAGTACGACGTGTCAGAGAAAAAGTTATTCCCTCATCGGGAATAGAATTTGTTCACAGGCGTCTGCCCTTTACACTGACAACCCCAGAGGCCGGGACCTAGCCATGCATGATTTGGACGACCACCAGTGGCGCGAGCTGCTGGCCCGCCTGCGCCGCTTTGCCGTGTGGTTGACCCGCGAGCCGGGCAGCGCCGACGACCTGGTGCAGGCTACGGTCGAGCGGGCCCTGAGCCGTCGCGACCAGCAACGGGACGCCGATGCCCTGCGTGTCTGGCTGTTCACCATCCTGTATCGACAGTTCCTCGACGGTAAGCGCCGTGAGCGATTGCATGCGCGCTGGTTGTCCTGGTTCGGCCGTAACGAGCACGACGATGAGCCGGCCGGTGACAACCTCGAAACCATCGTCCTGGCACAGGCCGACCTGCAGGCGTTTGCCCGGCTGACGGCGGAGCAGCGTGCCTTGTTGTTGCTGGTCAGCATCGAAGGCTTGAGTTACAAGGAGGCCGCCCAGGCCTTGGGCATCCCCATCGGCACTGTGATGTCGCGCCTGTCGCGCGCGCGCAATGCCTTGCGCGAACTGACCGAGGGCAACCCCCAACCCCCGGCCTTGCGGAGACTGAAATGACGCGCCTGATCCCCAGCGATGATGAATTGCACGCTTACGTCGATGAGCGCCTGGAACCTGTGCGCCGGGCCGAGGTGCAGGCCTGGCTGGCGGCCAACCCGCAAGCTGCGGCACGGGTGGAAGGCTGGCGCGCCGATGCCCGAAGGCTGCGCACAGCGCTGGCCGGGTTGGGCGAGCTGCCCGGTGCGGCGCAGCTGGACCTTGGCCAGTTGCGTCGGCAATTGCGCCAGCGTCGGCAGCGGCGCTGGGCTGCGGCGGCGGTAGTGATGCTGGCGTTGGGTGTGGGGGGCTTGGGCGGCTGGCAAGTGCGCGATGCAACCCTGGCGCGGGTCGACCTGCCCATGGCTGATGCTGTTCAGGCGCACCGTTTGTTCGCCAGCAGTGAAGCACTGGATATCCAGGCCAGTGATCCTGGGCAGTTGCGCGACTGGCTGGGCCGCCATTTCAGCCGGGTGGGCCAGTTACCGGACCTGGCGGGGTATGGCTTCAAACCGGTGGGCGCGCGCTTGCTCAGCAACGAGCAGGGGCCGGCTGCATTACTGGTGTTCGAAGATGGCAAGGGCCAGCGCATCAGCCTGTTCCTGCGCTCGCCGGGCAACCTTTATCGGCGCATGCCGGACGGGCAGCGGGTCGATGGCCAGCTGGAGGCGCGGTACTGGTCGCATGGGGCTTATAACTTTGCCCTGGTCAGCGCGGCGGACGATGTGCGTGGGGCGGGGGTGGGGGAAGCGTTGAGGTTGGGGTTGTGAGTGTGGGCCCAAGGCGTGCACCTTGGGCCCGTCACCAAAATCAGCTCAACTCCAGCCAGATCGGCGCATGGTCCGACGGCTTTTCCATCCCGCGCAGCTCATAGTCCACGCCCGCTGCCTTGATGCGCGGCACCAGCGGCTGCGAGGCCATGATCAGGTCGATGCGCAGGCCGCGCTTGGGCTCGTCCTCGAAGCCGCGGCTTCGGTAGTCGAACCAGCTGAAACGGTCGGTCACGTCCGGGTACAGGTGGCGGAAGCTGTCTACCAACCCCCAGCCTTTCAAACGTTCCATCCACTCACGCTCTTCCGGCAGGAAGCTGCACTTGCCGGTCTTCAGCCAGCGTTTGGCGTTGTCCGGACCGATGCCGATATCACAGTCTTGCGGCGAGATGTTCATGTCGCCCATCACCAGCACTGGATGGTCGTTGCGGAACTGGCTTTCCAGCAGTGCCTGCAGGTCACTGTAGAAGCGCTGCTTGGCCGGGAACTTGGTGGGGTGGTCGCGGCTTTCACCTTGGGGGAAATAGCCGTTCATGATGGTGATCGGGCTGCCGTCGGCATCGGCGAAGGTACCCCAGATGAAGCGGCGCTGGGCATCTTCTTCGTCGGTGGCAAAGCCCTTGTGCAGGCTCAGCGGCGCCTGGCGCGACAGCAGGGCCACGCCGTAGTGGCCTTTCTGGCCATGGTAGTGCACGTGGTAACCCAGTGCCTGCACGTCGGCCAGCGGGAACTGATCGTCGCTGACCTTGGTTTCCTGCAGGCCGATCACGTCCGGCTGGTGCTTTTCGATCAGCGCCGCCAGCTGATGCGGGCGGGCCCGCAGGCCGTTGATGTTGAAACAGACGATCTTCATGGAAAGACAATCCCGGTAAAAGGCGCGATGCTAGCCGACATCGACCTGCATCACCAGCATGGCGGCCAGGCGAGCCTGCTGCTAACGTGCTGTTGGGGGTGAACGAAGCGCGCTGGGGCACCTCCAAGGCACTGAACGCCCATTCCAGGAGGTCTGCCCGCAATGCCCGAAACCACAGCCGCCCCGGCCCGTGTCTGCCTGCTCGACGATGGTTACAGCCGCGAGGCACGTTCGCTGCTGTACAACGCCTACCGCCACGAGCCCACCTTCGCCTATATCTTCGAAGCCCAGCGCCCGGGGTATGAGCGGCGTCTGCGGGTGATGGTGCGCGAATGGGTGCGCCAGCACTTCTACCTGCAACTGCCCGCCATTGGCCTGCTGGTCGAGGACCGCCTGATTGCCCTGGCCCTGATCGTGCCGCCGCTGCGCAGGCTGGGCGTGGCCGACAGCTGGGCCTGGCGCCTGCGCATGATGCTGGGTACCGGCCTGCGCTGTACGCGGCGCTACATGGACTACCAGGCTGCGTTGGCCAGCTGTCTGCCCACTGACCAGGTGCATGTGCTGCCTTTGCTGGGGGTGCATCCGCAATTTCAGGGCAAGCATTACGGCGAGCAATTGTTACAAGCCGTGCACGGCTGGTGCGCGGAAGACCCAGGCACCCAAGGGGTGGTGCTGGACACCGGTAACGAGCACTACCTGGCTTTTTACCAGCGTCAGGGTTATGAGGAAATTGGCGAAGTAGCTGTAGGACCGATCCGAGAGAGGGTGTTCTTTCATCCTAATCCAGTCTCTTCAAAACCCGCTTTTGCCTGAACAGGCCGCCAGGCGGCTCCCTTGAGCGCCCGGCTCTGGTAGCATGCGCCGCATGACGTATTCAGGAAGATTGACCTGGGGCCTGGTTTTCTGGGTCGCCAGTTTCGCAGCATGGGGCCAGAGCGAGTTGTTGGTGAAGGTGAAGCCGGCCAACAAGGCGCTCAAAGCCAATGTCGAAGGCTATATAGGCACATTGGGTGACCGCGACGAAGAAGCACTTTTGCGCTTCAGTCGCGGGGCAGAGGAGCAGGCGCGCAAAGCGGCGCAGGCACTTGGCTACTATCAGGCGCAGATCGATACCGAGGTCAAGCCCGCCAGCGACGCAGACCATCCCCCACAACTGATCATCAGCATCAACCCGGGCGAACCGATTCGCCTGCGCAACGTGACCGTGCGCATCGAGGGCCCAGCAAGCGAGATGAAGGCCTTCCGCGTGCCTGACAGCAAGGCGCTGCGGCCGGGTGAGCAACTCAATCACGGCCATTACGAGGATGCCAAGCGGTTGATCCAGAACCAGGCGTCGCGCTATGGCTTCTTCAGTGGGCGCTTCAGTAGCCAGCGCCTGGCCGTCGACCCGCAAGCCGGTGTGGCGGATATCGAACTGGTCTACCAGAGTGGCCCGCGTTATCGCCTGGGCGCCGTCACCTTCGGTGGCGACACACCGCTGGACGAGGACCTGCTGCAGCGCATGGTGTCGTTCAAGCCGGGTACCCCTTACGACTCGGAACTGGTCGCAGAGCTGAACAACGACCTGCAATCGAGCGGCTATTTCGAAGGCGTGCGCGTGGATGCGGCGCCCACTGCTGCTGTGGGCGAAGAAGTCCCGGTGGATGTTCATCTGGAAACCCGTAAACCACGCACCATGGGCCTTGGCCTGGGCTTCTCGACCGACGTCGGGCCGCGCGGCAAGGCCAACTGGACCCGCCACTGGGTCAACCCACAAGGCCACAGCTATGGCTGGGAAACCGAACTGTCGGCCCCGCGCCAGAACGTCGGCCTGTGGTATGACATTCCCCGCGACCCGCCGCTGACCGACAAGCTGCGCTTTGCCGGCGGCTACCAGAACGAGGAGCTTGCCGGCACCGACACGCTCAGCAAGCTGTTGACGGTCGGCCCCGAGTGGCACAGCAAGCTGCCCAGTGGCTGGCAGCGGGTGATTTCGCTCAAGTACCAACGCGAAGAATATCGCCTGGGTGACGACTCCGGTTTGAGCAACCTGCTGATGCCGGGCGTCAGCTTTTCCTTCCTGCGCAGTGACAACCGTATCGATCCGCACAACGGCTATCGCCTGCAGTTCGATGTTCAAGGCGCCAAGGAAGGGCTGGTGTCCGACACCAACCTGCTGCACGGCAACGTATTGCTCAAAGGCCTGACCACACTCGGCCACAACCACCGCTTTCTCGGACGCGTACAGTTTGGTGGCAGTGCGACCAATGGCTTCAAGAACAACATTCCGCCGTCGCTGCGTTTCTTCGCGGGTGGCGACCAGAGTGTGCGCGGTTACGACTACCAGACCCTGTCGCCAAAGAACAGCGACGGTGACCGTATCGGCGGGCGCTACCTGGTGGCAGGCAGTGTCGAGTACCAGTATTCGTTGACCGAAAAATGGCGGGTCGCGACGTTCGTCGACCAAGGCAACTCGTTCAACGACCTGGAGCTGCCCAGCCTCAAGACCGGTGTCGGCTTTGGTGTGCGCTGGGTATCGCCAGTCGGGCCGCTGCGCCTGGACCTGGCCAAGGCGCTGGATGACGAAGGGGGCATTCGCCTGCACTTTTCCATGGGGCCCGAGCTGTGAAACGCGTAATCAAATTTACTTCACTGGGCCTGCTGGGGGGCGTCGCGAGCGTGGGCCTGGTGCTCGGCTTGCTGCTGGGTACCCAGGCCGGCAGCCGCTGGGTACTGGGCAAGGTGCCCGGGCTTGAAGTGGCCGACTTCCAGGGTCGCCTGGCGGGCAGTTGGCAGGCCAGCCGGCTAACCTGGGCCGACGGCGGCAGCACGGTAGAGATGCAGGCGCCGTTGCTGGCCTGGTCGCCTGCCTGCTTGCTGCGCGCGACCTTGTGCATTGACCGGTTGCAGGCAGACCGCATTGACATGGCCTTTGCGCCAAGCACCGAACCCACCGAGAGCGCCCCGCTGCAATTGCCGACCCTGCGCTTGCCGCTGGCCATCGAACTGGGCGAGGTCAAGGTCGGGCAGCTGCGCCTGGATGGAAGCGATCTGCTTGGCGATTTGCAACTGGCTGCGCACTGGACCAACAGCGGGATACGCATCGACAGCCTGCGACTGCTGCGCGACGACCTGCAATTGAGCCTACAGGGCGACCTGCAACCCGAAGGCGACTGGCCGGTAACACTACAGGCGCAATTGCAGTTGCCTGCGGTAGACGAAAAACCCTGGCAACTGGCACTGACGGCCAATGGCCAATTGCAGAAGACGTTGGAACTCGCCGGCACCAGCAGTGGTTACCTCGATGCCACATTGAGCGGGCAGTTGCAGGCACTGGCCGAGCACCTGCCGGCGACCTTGCACATCCGCTCCGAGGCGTTCAAGCCGGCTGGTGCGTTGCCTGACACCCTGCAATTGAACGCGCTCGAGCTCGATGCCAAGGGCGATCTGCTCGATGGCTATAAACTGTCCGGCAAGGCCAGCCTGCCGGCCGAGCAGTCACCGATCGCCTTGGTCCTGTCCGGTCTGGTCGACAGCAAAGGCGCCAGGCTCGATGCCCTGGACCTTACCGCCAGCGACAGCCAAGGGGTCAAGCTGCAAGCCACGGCTGACTGGCAGCAAGGCCTGAGCGCCGATGCGCAGCTGGACTGGCAGGACTTCCCGTGGTTGCGCCTGTACCCGATGGAGACCCCGCCCGAAGTCACCCTCAAGCGCTTCAATACCCAGGTGCATTATCGCGATGGCAATTACCAGGGGACTTTCACCGGGGACCTGGACGGCCCGGCGGGAGCGTTCAGCATCGCCAGCCCGTTCGAAGGTGACCTCACCCAGGTGAAACTGCCGCAGTTGGCGCTGACCGCCGGCCAGGGCAAGGCAGCCGGCAGTGTCGCCGTACGTTTTGCCGACACCCTGGCCTGGGATGTCGACCTGCAGCTCTCCGCGCTCGACCCGGCCTATTGGCTGGCCGAACTGCCGGGTACCCTGGCGGGGCCACTGCGCAGCAAAGGCGAACTGAAAGGCGATACGCTTACCCTGGATGCCCAGCTTGACCTCAAAGGCCGCCTGCGTGGCCAGCCAGCCATGCTCAAGGCCGAGGCCCAGGGGGCAGGGCAAAGCTGGACCCTGGGCACACTGGCCATCCAGCTGGGTGAAAACCGCATCAACGGCAGTGGCAGCTTGCAACAGCGCCTGGCTGGGCGAATCGACCTTGACTTGCCGCGCCTGGGCCAGCTGTGGCCAAGGCTACAAGGCCGGGTCAAGGGCCGGCTGGATGTCGCCGGCACCTTGCAGGCCCCGCAAGGTACGCTCACCCTCCAGGGCCAGCGCTTGGCCCAGGCCGAAAACCGCCTGCAGCAGCTGGACCTGGATGCCCGCCTGGACAACGCCCAACGCGGTGTAGTCGAGCTCAAGGCAACCGGTATCCATCTGGGTGACACAGCCTTGGGCACGTTGCAAGCCAACGGCAAGGGCGACATTCGCCAACAGGCCTTGACCCTGGCGCTGGACGGCCCGCAGCTCAAGCTCGACCTTGGCCTGGATGGTCAGTTGAACAAAGGTGACTGGCGCGGCCGATTGGCCACTGGCCGAATCCAGGCCGGTGGCCAGGACTGGCAGTTGCAGGCGCCTGCACGCCTGCAGCGGCTGGCCAGCGGCCAGCTCGACTTCGGGGCCCACTGCTGGCGCTCCGGCCAGGCAAGCCTGTGTGGCGACGACCAGCGACTGGCCCCCGAACCGCGCCTGCGCTACCACCTCAAGCAGTTCCCGCTGGGCAGCCTGGCCCAGTGGCTGCCGAAGGACTTTGCCTGGCAAGGCCTGCTCAATGCCGACATCAACCTGGACATCCCGGCCAGCGGCCCCAAGGGCACTGTCGTAGTCGATGCCAGTGGCGGCACCCTGCGCGTGCGCGACAAAGGCCGCTGGATCGATTTCCCTTATCAGACCCTGCGCCTGGACAGCACGCTGGCACCGCGGCGCATCGATACGCGCCTGGCGTTTCGCGGTGAGCGCCTGGGTGAGCTGAACGTCAACGCCCGGCTCGATCCGCTGGGCAAGAACAAACCGTTGTCGGGTGATTTCCGCCTGGCCGGGTTGGACCTGTCGGTGGCCCGCCCATTCGTGCCCATGGTCGAACGCCTGGCGGGGCAGCTCAATGGCAGTGGTCGGCTTTCAGGCACCTTGCTGGCACCTCAGGTCAACGGCAACCTGATGCTCAGCGGTGGCGAAGTCAGTGGCGCCGAGCTGCCGGCCAGCCTTCAGGACCTGTCATTGCAGGCGCTGATTGCCGGCGAGCAAGTGCAGCTCAACGGTAACTGGCGCAGTGGCGAGGCGGGACGTGGCCAGTTGAGCGGCAACCTCACCTGGGGGCAGGCACTGGGCATGGACGTGCGTCTGCAAGGCCAGCAACTGCCGGTCGCGGTCGAGCCCTACGCCACACTGGAAGTTGCCCCGGACCTGACCTTGCGCCTGATCGATGACAAGCTGGCGGTGACCGGCAAGGTGCAGGTGCCCAAGGGCAAGATCACTGTACGTGAGCTGCCGCCGTCCACGGTCAAGGTGTCGGATGACACGGTAATCGTCGGTCACCAGACCGAGGAAGGCAAACCACCCATGGCCATGGCCATGGACATCGATGTCGAAGTCGGCCGCGACAAGCTGTCGTTCAGCGGCTTCGGGCTGACTGCCAACCTGCTGGGTCATGTGCACATCGGCGATAACCTCGATACCCGTGGCGAACTGAGCCTGGCAGACGGCCGCTACCGTGCCTACGGCCAGCGCCTCACCATCCGCCGGGCGCGTCTGCTGTTCGCCGGCCCGATCGACCAGCCGTATCTGGACATCGAAGCGATCCGCAAGGTTGACGATGTGATAGCCGGCATCCGCCTGAGCGGCAGCGCCGAGCAGCCGACGACCAAAGTGTTCTCGGAGCCGGCCATGAGCCAGGAGCAGGCGCTTTCGTACCTGGTCTTGGGCCGACCATTGGGCAATACCGGCGAAGATAACAACATGCTCGCCGAGGCAGCGCTGGGCCTGGGCCTTGCCGGGAGCGCCGGCATTACCGGCAGCCTGGCGTCGAGCCTGGGGATCGACGACTTTCAACTGGATACCGAAGGTTCTGGCAACAGCACCAGCGTGGTCGCCAGCGGTAACATCACCGAGAAGCTCAGCCTTCGTTACGGGGTGGGCGTGTTCGAACCGGCCAACACGATCGCATTGCGTTACAAGCTGAGCAAGAAGGTCTACCTCGAGGCCGCCAGTGGGCTGGCAAGCTCACTGGACATCTTCTACAAGCGCGACTTCTAGGCCCGCAGCGTGGCGGCCATCAACGGACGGTGGCCGCCTCGATGAACTCGTTGGTGTCGGGTGAGGGTGGTGGGGTGGTGGCGCGTACCGGGACGATCAGGTTGGTGTATTCCTCGATCAACCGGTTCAGGGCCTCTGGCGGTTCGCTTGCCTGGAACTGCATGCGGATCTGCACTTCGTCCGGGTCGCGGTTTTCGCCCTGACGGCCTTGGCCGCCAATGGTGACCTTGAAGCTCGCGGCCTTGCTCTCGCTTGCGGTCAGCAGTGCCTGCTGCGCCTCGGTGCCTTTGACCCTTACCGACAGGTCGACCTGCATGCGCTCAAGGGCCAGGCCTTTCGGTGACACCAGCGCAAACAGGGGGACGCGCATGATGTGCTGCCCATCCATGGCCACCTCGACCATCTTGGCTTTCATGGGGGCGCCCAGCGCCTCGGTGTCGCACTCGAAAAACTGGTCGAACAGGTTGATGTACTGCTGGGCAATCAGGCTGTTGGTGGCACTGGCGGCTTCTTGCAGGCCACGGGTAATTTCACGCAGGTCAATGGAGGTCATGGGGGCGGGGGGCTTTTGCAATGATTCGACTCCTCAGGCCAGGGTGTGCCCCTCCCACTACCGGCAGGAGGGGCTGTCGGGTCAAGTGCCAGTGTCTTACGGGGTCGCCAGGTTCGCAGGCGCGGGCCGTTTCAAGGTATCCGCCTGGGATATTTCGTCCGGGCTTTCCAGTTCGGCGGTTCGGACAACGGTTGGCTTGGTCGCGGCATCAGTGAGGAACTCGATTACCCTCATCATCGCTTCGGGCGGTTCCTGACGCTTCAGGGTCGTGTTGAAGGCATAGCGGGCGCGGGTATCTGTTTTGCGGGTTTGCGTGGATTTGTGGCTCACGCTGCCTTTCACGTTCAGCCTGAACGGCCCCCATCCGAGTGAGCCGGTAACTTCTGCATTCATGTCCTTGCTGGAAACATCTTCCGACATCTGGTTGATAACCAGCTCGAACTCTACAGTGCCCTCTTCGATGGAAATGTTCGGGTGGGTAATGGCCGCCATCAGCGGCACTTTCATGGTCTTGCTGACCACGCCTTTGTATTCGCCCTGTTCGTCGACGATGGTTTCGTCGTAGTCGAACTGGATGGCCACTGCCTTGCCATCCTGGACGCATACCTGCATCAGGAAGTCGGCGTACGATTTGCTGGCGGTGACCTGCGCCTGGACCATGGCCTGCAAGGGACCGGCGATCATGCGGTCCATCGGCAGGGCATTGATCACGGAGCCTATAAGGCTGTTATCTATCGACATATCGGGAAGCTCGCTCTGTGTAGTGGGTTAAGGCAGCCGCGAATAGCTGCCAAGGTGTTCGGGCGTCAGCGCTCGCAAAGCTCCTGGCGCCGGATGTTGCCGATCTGCCGCAGGCTCAGGCCGTACTTGTTGGCCAGCAGGCTGCGGGACAAACCGTTGGCGCTTTCCTTCTGGATCTGCTGGTTGCGCAGCTGACGCAGAAAGTGGTCAGCCTTGGGGATCTCCAGGGCGACCCCGGCAAAGCGCTTGATCAGTGCGTCAAGCGCTTCGGCCGGCAGCACGTCAGCGAGCTTGGTGCGCTCGCGGTGCTTGGGGATGTACTTGGGCCTGCCGCCGTAGGCGCAGGTCAGTTGGTAGGCGTTTTCGATGCCGATACAGTCGATCAGGGCCTGCAGCGAGTGGGGCAGTTGGCTGATATCGATCTGGCTCAAATCTGGCATTTGCATATGGCGCTCCTTCGGGGTGGATGGGATGTGCGACCCGATCACCCGCGGCGTTGTGTCGAAGGTGTGAGCAAATTCTGTGCGACAGCCGAGGCGCGTCGCTAGGCGGCATATGGGTTGGGGGTTGTAGCTTCGGTGAACAGGATTTGCAGGCAGCGATATCTGGCGCTGTAGGAAATGGCGTGGACATCTGGCTGCGCCTCCTGGTTTCCTGTCGGGGCGCTCGCGATGATGCGCAGTGGGTACAGCACCCCTCAATCGCACGGGTAGCTGCTCAGCAAACTGGCGCTACCCAGATAGGCTTGAGGGGTGGCGCGCATGCCCGGCGGCAACGTGCGCCAATCGACCAGCAGGCACAGCGCGTGCAACGGCTGGCCGTTGCGCTGGCCGATGACCTGGTCGGCAAAATGGCGGCGGTACAGTACCTGGGTCTGATTCAGTGGCTGTGCCTGGTCGGCCTGCGCCAGCGTTTGTCGGGCCAGGCCGGGCAAGCGGGCTGTGGGCACGCTGAAATGTACCGGTGCGGCGTCGGTCTGCAGGTAGCCGGCCTGGCGTACGCGTTGCCACAGTTGTTGCCATTGGCTGGCACCGGCATGGGTGGCCAACTCGCGGCCCAGTTCGAGCAGGTGTTCGGTCGGCGTCTGCTGGGTGTCCAGTGCATGAAGGGAGAGCGGGGTCAGTAACAGCGATGCGAACAGCAGGGGTTTGTACATGGTGCCTCCGGCGTGGGTGCTAGGAAGCCCCATGCTTTCAGGCTGACGTCACCCCACCCAGCAGGAAATCCAGCGCCGGGGGCGGTGACCGTTGTATCATTGCCGCGGCTCGTTGCGAGCCATTTGCCCCTGATGTTGCAAGGAACATTCGATGACACACGTGCAGCGCCTCAAATATTCACTTCTGATCATCCTGGTGGTACTGGGCCTGATGCTGGGCCTGTCCCACCTGCAGAAGCAGGGCACGATCAGTGAGCAGACCTTCCAGATGCTGGCCATCGCCATTGCCGTGGTGGTCGTGGTGATCAACGGCATTCTGCGGCGCAAGGTCAAGCCCTGATCTGCGCGGGCCGGCCAGGTATGGCCGGCCATGCGCTCAACGCGAGGGTGTTTGCTCCAGTACGGCGCGCGCCTGGGGGTTAAGCCTGTAGCACTTGTCGCTACCCAGTTGTATGACGCCTTCGGTGCACAGGCGCTTGAGCACTTCACGCACACTGAGGAACGACAGCGGGATATCCAGTTGTTCCAGTTGTGCGTGCACCCCGCGCACGCCAATACTGCGGCCATTGCGGTCGGCGGCGTGCAAGGCGTCGATAACCTTGAGGCGGATCAGGCTGGTGCGCAGGCCGAAGGTGCGCAACAGCTCGCGGATCTGTTCATTGCCGATTCGTTCTTCGGCAAACACGTCCTGTCCCTTGGACGTTTTGCCTGGGACGCGCCCGGCCTGGACCGAGGTTTGCGGGTTGTACATGCGAATGCTCCTTTTCGTGGACGAACCCGAAATGTGGGTGGCTCACTTACTAGGACGAATGAGCACGCAAAAACTGCAACCCATTCGTGAAAAAAATGCCTGTTTCTCATCAAGACGTTCCATCGCCTTGTAATACGTAAAATATTCATCTGGCCATTCGTCTGATCGGGATGACCCCCGAACCCGAGGAGTGCCCGTGTTTTCACTTTGCCGTCCCATGACCTGCGCCGGCCTGGCCGCTGCCCTGGTGGCCTTCAGCGTCGGTGTGCAGGCGCAGCCCGCGCCAGCCGATGCCAGTGCCCAGATCCGTTACACCCGTTACGGCGTACCGCATATCGTGGCCAAGGATGAGCGTGGCCTGGGCTATGGCGTCGGCTATGCCTACGCCCAGGACAACCTATGCCTGCTCGCCAATGAAGTGCTGACCGTGAGCGGTGAGCGCTCACGTTATTTCGGCGCCAAGGGCCAGACCCTGGAGCAGCGTGACAACCTGGCCAGCGACCTGTTCTTCACCTGGCTCAATAGCCCAGCGGCGGTCGATGCCTTCCTGCAGGCGCAACCCGCGCCGGTGCAGGCATTGCTGGCGGGTTACGCCAGCGGCTACAACCGGGCGTTGGTCGAACGCCGTCGTCAAGGGCTGCCCGCCGAGTGTGGCGATGGTGAGTGGGTGCGCCCCATCAGCAGCCAGGATCTGGTCAAACTGACCCGCCGGTTACTGGCCGAAGGCGGTGTCGGGCAGTTCGTCGAGGCGTTGGCAGGGGCGCAACCGCCAACGCTGGCCGGTCAGCAATCGTCAGCGGGCTTTGCCACCGCGCTGGTCCGGCAGGAGCGGTTCGCCGCGGAGCGTGGCAGCAATGCAGTGGCAGTAGGCGCGCAGCGCTCAGCCAATGGCCGCGGCCTGTTGCTGGCCAACCCGCACTTCCCGTGGATGGGCGGCATGCGCTTCTACCAGATGCAACTGACCATTCCCGGTCAGCTCGATGTGATGGGCGCGGCGTTACCAGGCCTGCCGGTGGTCAACATTGGTTTCAACAAGCACCTGGCGTGGACGCACACCGTCGACACCTCCAAGCACTTCACGCTCTACCGCCTGCAACTCGACCCCAAAGACCCGACCCGCTATGTGCTCGATGGCAAGTCGCTGCCGATGGCCCGGCAAACCATCCGTGTCGCGGTCAAAGGCACGGATGGCAGCCTGAGCCAGATTGAGCGGCAGGTCTACAGTTCGCAGTTCGGCCCGGTGGTGCAATGGCCAGGCCGCCTGGACTGGGACGCGCAGGCGGCCTACAGCGTGCGAGACGCCAACCTTGAGAACTCGCGGGTGTTGCAGCAGTGGTACCAGATCAACCGAGCCGACAGCCTGGCGGCATTGAAGGGATCGGTCGAGCAGTTGCAAGGTATCCCTTGGGTCAACACGCTGGCCGTGGATCAGGGAGGTCGGGCCTTGTACCTGAACCAGTCGGTAGTGCCCTATGTTGACCAGCAACTGTTGGATACCTGCAGCAACCCGCGGGCGCAAGGGCGCCTGGTGGTGCTGGATGGCTCGCGTAGCGCCTGCCAGTGGAAGGTTGACGCGCAGGCGGCGCAACCGGGCATCTTCCCGGCGCGGCTGCTGCCAAGCCTGGAGCGCGAAGACTTCGTACAGAACTCCAACGACCCGGCCTGGATGGCCAACCCGGCGCAGCCGCTGACCGGCTACTCGCCACTGGTCAGCCGCAATGACCAACCACTGGGCATGCGTGGCCGCTTTGCCTTGCAACGCCTACAGGGCAAAGCCCGGTTAGGTGTAGATGAATTGCAGCGCATGGTCACCGATGACGAGGTGTACCTGGCCAGCCTGGTGTTGCCAGACCTGCTGCAATGGTGCAAGGGCGCCAGCGCAGATGTGCAGGCCGTGTGCAGCAGCCTGGCCGCCTGGAACGGCAAGGCCGACCTCGACAGTGGTATGGGCCTGGTGCACTTCCAGAACCTGTTCAATGCGCTGGCCGAGCACCCGGAAAGCTGGCGAGTGGCATTCAATCCGGCCGACCCGCAGCATACCCCGCGCGGCCTGGCTGTCGAGCAGGCGGCGGTAAGCAGGCTGGTTCATCAGGCAGCACTGGCGTCGCTCAAGCAGGTCAGTGAAAGCGGCGTTGCCGAGGCGGCACGCTGGGGGCAGGTGCAACAGGCCCTTGATGGCACGCCGGTACCGGGCGGCCCGCAGGCGCTAGGGGTGTACAACGCGATCTACAGCGTGCCGCACGGGCAGGGCAAGCGGCTGGTGGTGAGTGGCACCAGCTACCTGCAACTGGTCAGCTTTACCGACAAGGGGCCAGAAGCCCGTGGCCTGCTTGCGTTTTCCCAGTCGAGTGAGAAGGCTTCGGCGCATGCCAGTGACCAGACCAAGGCATTTGCGGTCAAGCAACTGGCGGTGATTCCGTTTACCGAAGCTCAGATCAAGGCAGACCCGGCGTATCGGGAAGTGGTGATCAGTGAGCGGGACAAGGGGGTGGTAGTCAGCCAGCCCTGAAGCGTCAGCCTGCGCCGGCCCATTCACGGGTAAACCCGCTCTCACAGGAAACGCTCCGCTTGCAGCGTTGATGCGGAGCCTGTGGGAGCGGGTTTACCCGCGAAGAAGGCGACCCGCCGGGTCAGGAAAACTCGAACGGCGCCAGCTGAAAGCCCTGCTCGTCAACCTGCAAGGCCCAACCGCGGCGGTCCCAGTCGCCCAGCACGATACGCCGTGCCGGCTGGCCATCGACCATCAGCTTGTGAATCGCTGGCCGATGGGTATGGCCATGCACCAAGGTGCGTACGCCATGCGCCGCCATCACCTTGGGGACTTCTTCCGGCGTGACGTCGACGATTTCGGTGGACTTCATCCGCACTTGCGTGCGGCTTTCGCTGCGCAGCTTGCGGGCCAGCTTGTAGCGGGCCGACAGCGGCAGGTGGCGCAGGATCCACAAGCTCAGCGGATTGCGCAGCAGGCGGCGCATCTTCATGTAGCCCAGGTCGCGGGTGCACAGGGTGTCGCCGTGCATCAGCAGCACCTGTTCACCGCCCAGCTCGATCACGCTGGGGTCGCTCAACAAGGTGCAGCCAGCGGCATCGCAGAAGGCCTGGCCAATCAGGAAGTCACGGTTGCCATGCATCAGGTAGATGGCCGTGCCACTGTCGCTCAGCCGGCGCATGGCCTGGCAGATCGACTGCTGGAAGGGCGTCATGGCATCGTCGCCAATCCACGCTTCGAAGAAGTCACCAAGGATGTACAGGGCCTTGGCGTGGCGGGCGCGGCCGTCTAGCAGATCAAGAAACGCCCGGGAAATATCCGGGCGTTCTTCTTGCAGGTGCAGATCAGAGATCAGCAGAATCACTCAATGATCTCGGCTTTCTCGATGATCACGTCGTCCTTCGGTACGTCCTGGTGGCCAGCTTTGGAACCGGTGGCCACTTTTTCGATGGCGTCGACCACTTCACGGCCTTCGATCACTTCACCGAATACGGCATAACCCCAGCCTTGCACGTTCTTGCCGCTGTGGTTGAGGAAGTCGTTGTCGGAGGCGTTGATGAAGAACTGCGCCGAGGCGGAGTGCGGCTCCATGGTACGGGCCATGGCAATGCTGTACTTCTTGTTCTTCAGGCCGTTGTCGGCTTCGTTCTGGATGCTGGCGCGGGTTTTCTTCTGGCTCATGCCAGCCTCGAAGCCGCCGCCCTGGATCATGAAGCCTTTGATCACACGGTGGAATACGGTGCCATTGTAGTGGCCGTCCTTGACGTACTGAACGAAGTTTTCGGTAGTCAGCGGCGCTTTCTCGGCGTCCAGTTGCAGGACGATGTCGCCGTGGTTGGTGCTCAGTTTGACTTTGGACATGCTGAAACTCGCTCTTTCAAGGCAATCAGAAATTAGGGTGCGCAGGGCGCGGGTTATCACCAGACGCAGGATCAGGCGATCGCGACACATGGCGCGCACTGGCCATTTTGCCAGGCTGCGGCAAAAAGCCGTGATAAATCACATCAGTTTGTCCGGGCGCGGCTGTCAGCAGCTTGACTGCTTCGGCTATGATAGGCCCTTTGATTCAATCGGCCTACCCAGGCTGGACACACGCATTCAAGGATCCTATGAGCAAGCCCACTGCCGACAACGCGCCCAACGCCGCTGCCAAAGGCGCCCCCGCTGTCCCTGCGAACTTCCTGCGGCCGATCATCCAGGC
This sequence comes from Pseudomonas sp. GW823-FHT05G12, assembly GCF_058795575.1. Lineage (NCBI taxonomy): Bacteria > Pseudomonadati > Pseudomonadota > Gammaproteobacteria > Pseudomonadales > Pseudomonadaceae > Pseudomonas > Pseudomonas sp. GW823-FHT05G12. Next base: position 3,288,333 of record NZ_CM179501.1, on the reverse strand, counting down.
CGACCTGGACTCGGGCAAGCACAGCAGCATCGTCACCCGTTTCCCGCCAGAGCCCAATGGTTACCTGCACATCGGCCACGCCAAGTCGATCTGCGTCAACTTCGGCCTGGCCAAGGAATTCGGCGGCGTCTGCCACCTGCGTTTCGACGATACCAACCCGGCCAAGGAAGACCAGGAGTACATCGACGCCATCCAGAGCGATGTGAAGTGGCTGGGCTTCGACTGGGCCGGCGACGTGCGCTATGCCTCCGACTATTTCGATCAGTTGCACGACTGGGCGGTCGAGCTGATCAAGCGCGGCAAGGCCTACGTCTGCGACCTCACCCCTGAGCAAGCCAAGGAATACCGCGGCAACCTCAAGGAGCCGGGCAAGAACAGCCCGTTCCGCGAGCGCAGCGTGGAAGAAAACCTCGACCTGTTCGCCCGCATGAAGGCTGGCGAATTCCAGGACGGCGAGCGTGTGCTGCGGGCCAAGATCGACATGGCCTCGCCAAACATGAACCTGCGCGACCCTATCCTGTACCGCATTCGTCATGCCCACCACCACCAGACCGGCGACAAGTGGTGCATCTACCCCAACTACGACTTCACCCACGGCCAGTCGGATGCCATCGAGGGCATTACCCACTCGATCTGCACCCTGGAGTTCGAAGGGCATCGTCCGCTGTACGACTGGTTCCTCGACAACCTGCCGGTGCCGGCACACCCGCGTCAGTACGAGTTCAGCCGCCTGAACCTGAACTACACCATTACCTCCAAGCGCAAGCTCAAGCAGCTTGTGGACGAGAAGCACGTCGACGCCTGGGACGACCCACGCATGTCGACCCTGTCCGGCTTCCGTCGCCGTGGCTACACGCCGGCTTCGATCCGCAACTTCTGCGAAATGATCGGCACCAACCGTTCCGACGGTGTGGTCGACATGTCGATGCTCGAGTTCAGCATCCGTGACGACCTGGACCGCACCGCGCCACGCGCGATGTGCGTGCTGCGCCCGCTGAAGGTGGTCATCACCAACTACCCGGAAGGCCAGGTCGAGCAGCTTGAGCTGCCACGTCACCCGAAGGAAGACATGGGCGTGCGTGTGCTGCCGTTCTCCCGCGAGCTGTACATCGACCGCGACGACTTCATGGAAGAACCGCCGAAGGGCTACAAACGCCTGGAACCGGCCGGTGAAGTGCGCCTGCGCGGCAGCTACGTGATTCGTGCTGACGAAGCGATCAAGGACGCCGACGGCAACATCGTCGAACTGCGTTGCTCGTACGACCCCGACACCCTGGGCAAGAACCCTGAAGGCCGCAAGGTCAAGGGCGTGATCCACTGGGTGCCGGCCGAAGGCAGCGTCGAGTGCGAAGTGCGCCTGTACGACCGCCTGTTCCGCTCGCCGAACCCGGAAAAGACCGAGGAGGGCGGCAGCTTCCTGGACAACATCAACCCTGCTTCGCTGCAAGTGCTCAGCGGTTGCCGTGCCGAGCCGTCGCTGGCCCAGGCGCAGCCCGAGGACCGCTTCCAGTTCGAGCGCGAAGGCTACTTCTGCGCCGACCTGAAAGACAGCCAGCCGGGCCGCCCGGTGTTCAACCGCACTGTCACCCTGCGTGACTCCTGGGGCAGCTGAGGAACCGCCGTGCTTACCATCTACAACACCCTGAGCAAAGCGAAGGAAACCTTCAAGCCGCTGGATGGCAACAAGGTGCGCATGTACGTGTGCGGCATGACCGTGTACGACTACTGCCACCTGGGCCATGGCCGCAGCATGGTGGCCTTCGACCTGGTCACCCGCTGGCTGCGCAAGAGTGGCTATGAGCTGACCTACGTGCGCAACATTACCGACATCGATGACAAGATCATCAACCGGGCCAACGAGAACGGCGAAAGTTTCGACGCCCTGACTGCCCGCATGATCGACGCGATGCACGAAGACGAGCGCCGCCTGAACATTCTGCCGCCGGACCAGGAGCCGCGTGCCACCGACCATATCGCTGGCATGCACGCGATGATCCAGACCCTGATCGACAAAGGGTACGCCTACGCGCCAGGCAATGGTGACGTGTACTACCGGGTCGGCAAGTTCGTCGGCTACGGCAAGCTGTCGCGCAAGAAGATCGAAGACCTGCGTATCGGTGCACGCATCGAGGTCGACGAAGCCAAGCAGGACCCGCTCGACTTCGTCCTGTGGAAGGGCGTCAAGCCGGGCGAGCCAAGCTGGGAATCGCCATGGGGCCCGGGTCGCCCGGGCTGGCACATCGAGTGCTCGGTCATGTCCACCTGCTGCCTGGGCGAGAGCTTCGACATTCACGGTGGCGGCAGCGACCTGGAGTTCCCGCACCACGAGAACGAGATTGCCCAGAGCGAGGCGGCCACTGGCAAGCAGTACGCCAACGCCTGGATGCATTGCGGCATGATCCGTATCAACGGCGAGAAGATGTCCAAGTCGTTGAACAACTTCTTCACTATCCGCGACGTGCTCGAGAAGTACCACCCGGAGGTGGTGCGCTACCTGCTGGTGGCCAGCCACTACCGCAGCGCGATCAACTACTCGGAAGACAGCCTGCGTGACGCCAAGGGCGCGCTGGAGCGCTTCTACCACGCCCTGCGCGGCCTGCCACGGGTGGCGGCCAAGGGTGGCGAAGCGTTTGTCGAGCGCTTCAGCGTGGCGATGAACGACGACTTCGGCACCCCCGAAGCCTGTGCCGTCCTGTTCGACCTGGTGCGCGAGATCAACCGCCTGCGCGACAGCGACGTGGAGGCTGCTGCTGGCCTGGCCGGTCGACTGCGCGAGCTGGGTGATGTGCTGGGTGTGCTGCAACTGGAGGCCGATGACTTCCTGCGTGCTGGTGCCGAAGGCAAGGTCGATGCGGCTGAAGTCGAGGGCTTGATCCAGGCGCGCCTGAAGGCGCGTGCGGACAAGAACTGGGCCGAGTCCGACCGCATTCGCGATCAGCTGACCGCCATGGGTGTAGTGCTGGAAGACAGCAAGGGCACGACTACCTGGCGCCTGGCTGACTAAAGCAACTGGGGCTGCGTTGCAGCCCTTCGCGGGCATGCCCGCTCCCACAGGTTGGCGCGACATTTCAAGTGTGCGCTATCTCTGTGGGAGCGGGCATGCCCGCGAAGGGCCGCAAAGCGGCCCCAGCTTTTATTTGCCTAGGCCCGCAAGCGGGCAGTGCAATACCAGCCTGGCCCCACCCAATTCGCTTTCGCCGATCTCCAGCCCGAAGCCGCATGGCGGTGGCCTCCCACAGGGATAGCGCACACTTGAAATGTCGCGCCAATCCTGTGGGAGCGGGCATGCCCGCGAAGGGCCGCAAAGCAGCCCCAGCTTTTATTTGCCTAAACCCGCAAGCGGGCAGTGCAATACCAGCCTGGCCCCACCCAGTTCGCTTTCGCCGATCTCCAGCCCGAACCCATGCAGGTCGACGATCGCTGCCACGATCGACAACCCCAGCCCGAAGCCGGCATGGCGGTGGCCCTCATCGCTGCGATAGAACCGTTTCAGTACAGCCGTGCGCTCGGCTTCGGGAATACCAGGCCCGCTATCCTCGATCGCCATGTGCACGCCGCTGTCATCCTGCGTGGCGGTGATGCGCACCCGACCACCCTCGGGCGTGAACTTGATCGCGTTGCCCACCAGATTCGCCAAGGCCTCGAACAGCAGTTCGCGGTCGCCGTGCAACGCCGGTAGCTGCGCAGGTTGGTGCAATTGCAGTTGAATGCCGCCATCCTCGGCCAATGGCAGGTAAAAATCATGCAGTTCTACCAGCAGCTCATGCGGGTCAAGCTGGATGAAGCCGGCGCGGCGCTGGCGGTCTTCCAGCTCGCTGATGCGCAACAACCCGCGAAAGCGCGCCATCAAGGTGTCGGTTTCGCCAATGGCCTGGTCCAGCGCTTCGGCTTGCGCAGAATCCACGTCGCTTTGCTGGCGAATACGGTACAGCTGGGCGCGCAGGCGGGTCAGCGGTGTGCGCAGGTCATGGGCAATGTTGTCGCACACACCCTTGACCTCATGCATCAGCCGTTCGATACGGTCGAGCATGGCATTGACGATCGCCGCAAGCATGTCCAGCTCGTCGCGGCGGGCCGACAGTGGCAGGCGGTGGGTCAGGTCGCCGGCGACGATCAGTTCGGCCTGGGCCTGGATCGCCCGTATACGCTTGAGCGGCCTGCGCCGTAGCAGGTACCAACCGGCAAAACCCGGGATCAGGGTCAGCGAGATGCCCCAGAGCAGGGCGTGCAGGATGATTCGGGTAACCACGAACAGCGAGCCATTGTCACGCACCAGCACCAGCCACCGGCCATCCTGTACCTTGATTGCCACCGCGTCGCAGCTGTCGCGGGGCATGCGTGGGTCGTCGGCATCCAGGCAGCGTTCCAGCTCATGGATCTTGCCATCCAGTCTGAGCTCTGGGGGCAGGGCTCGCACGGTGCCGCCAATCGGGTTGAGCTGGCTATCGAACAGGCCGTAGGCGTCAAAGCTGCGCTCCTCGAAGGCCTGGCTGGCAATCAGGGCGTCGTCCAGTTGCTTGCCGCTCATGTGGGCGAACAGGTGCTGGCGCTGCAGCATGGAATGACGGGTGAGTTTGTTCAGGTAGCTGGAGACCTCGAAGTACAGCACCCCCATGAGGATGCTGCTCCAGGCCACGAACAGAAAGCTGTACAGCGCCAGCAGGCGGCTGGTAGAAGAACTCCAGCCTTTAGACGGGTTCAGCAATGGCATAGCCGGAGCCCCGTACCGTACGGATCAGCGGCGACTGGCCGGGTGAGTCGATCTTCTTGCGCAGGCGGCCGATGTGCACGTCGATCAGGTTGGTGCCCGGGTCGAAGTGATAGCCCCAGACTTCCTCGAAAATCATCATCCGCGTGATCACCTGGCCGCTGTGGCGCATCAGGTACTCCAGCAGCTTGTACTCGGTGGGCAACAGGTTGAGGGTGTTGTCACCGCGGCGCGCTTCGTGGCTGATCAGGTCCAGCTGCAGATCGGCAACCTGCAAGCGGGTCTGGGTCGTGGGTACGCTGTTACGGCGCAGCAATACCTCGACTCGCGCGGCCATTTCGTCGGAGGCGAACGGCTTGGTCAGGTAGTCGTCTCCGCCGGCACGCAGGCCGCGCACCCGCTCATCGACGTCGGAGAGGGCGCTGATCATCAGGATCGGCGTAGCGATCTTGAGGTTGCGCAGGGTGGTGACGATGGTCAGGCCGTCGACCTCGGGCAGCATGCGGTCCAGGGTGATCAGGTCGTAGCCGCCCGCAATGGCTTTGGCCAGGCCTTCACGGCCATTGTCGGCCCAATCCACTTCCAGACCGTGGCTGGTCAGTTCGGCGACGATTTCCTGGCCGGTGACGGCGTCGTCTTCGATGGTCAGTACGCGAGGCATGCTGGTTCCTGGGCATCTAATGGAGATCTGATTGTGCCAAAGAATAGACAACCGGCGATTTAAGAAAAATTCATCTAGCGGGCACCGATGCCTTCGGCGTGCATGATCTGCGCAATGATCGGTACCGGTGTCATCAGGTGCGAGCGCATCATGGCGCTGGCGGTTTTGGCATCCCGGGCGAGGATCACCTCGACCAGTGCCGCATGCTCCTGGCGCTTGAGCGCCAGCGCCTCTTCGGAAAACACCGTCTGCGTCAGCCACAGGTGGCGGTAGCGCTCGGCCTGGTCGAACAGGTAGGTGCGTGCCTGCAGCAGGTGCTTGGAGCCGCAGCCCGAGGCAATGGCAGTATGAAACGCCTTGTGCCGCTCGTCCCACACATCCAGCCGCTGCTCGCGGGTTTTTACTTCCACCACCTTGGCCAAGGTATGCGAGTGGGCCAGCACCGATGCCTCCCAGGCGTCATCGCCGCGCTCGATGGCCAAGGCAATGATCATCGCTTCCAGGTTGGCGCGGGCGTCGTAGATGTCGTTCATCTCATCCAGCGACATGGGCGCTACCCGGTAGCCTTTCTGGCTGATCGCGTTGACCAGATGCTCGGCCACCAGTTGCGACAGTGCTTCGCGCAGCGGGCCCACACCCAGGTCGTAGCGTTCCTTGAGGGTGCTCATCAACAGCTTTTCACCGGGCTTGAACACCCCGCGGATGATGTCCTTCTTGAGCCTCTCATACCCGCTGAATGCTGAGTTTTGTCGGGGGGCGAGCGCTTCCAAGATCCTGTTCCTCAAAACGTTTTGCCGATCATACCGAAACCCTCTGCCGACGAAAAACAATGGACAAACACGATAATTGTCGCTGAAACATAAAAATGTAGACATTTTAAGTTAGTGGCGATATTTTTACCTCGCCCGCACTGATCCAGGTCATGACCGGACGGCGCCACCTACTTTTTAGCCAGGACACTGCCATGAACGCCTTTACGCAGATCGACGAACTTGTCATGCCACTGCCTCTCGAACCGCAGGGCTACACCATCGCCCCCTCGAAACAGTCGCCGCGCCTGCTGGAACTGACCTTTGCCCGGGAAACCGTCGAAGCGTTCGTGCAGGCCGTTGCCCAATGGCCGGTGCAGGCATTGGAGTACAAGTCGTTCCTGCGTTTTCGTGTAGGCGAAATCCTTGACGAGCTGTGCCAGGGCACGCTGCGTCCGGTGCTGCTCAACACCATCCTCGACCGTGCCACAGGCGGTATGCTGATCACCCCGATCGGCCTGGATGACGTGAGCCAGGCCGAGGACATGGTCAAGTTCACCACCGCCTGCGCTCACCTGATCGGCCGTTCCAACTATGACGCCATGAGTGGCCAGTTCTATGCGCGCTTCGTGGTGGTCAACAGCGACAACTCCGACAGCTACCTGCGCCAGCCCCACCGGGTCATGGAGCTGCACAACGACGGCACGTTCGTGAACCAGATCACCGACTACGTGCTGATGCTGAAGATCGACGAAAAGAACATGGAAGGCGGCAACTCGCTGCTGCTGCACCTGGACGACTGGGAGCAGTGCGAGGCGTTCTTCCGTCACCCTCTGGCCCGCCGCGAAATGCGCTGGACCGCACCGCCGAGCAAAAAGGTTGCCGAAGATGTGTTCCATTCGGTATTCGACACTGATGCCGAAGGCCGGCCGACCATGCGCTACATTGACCAGTTCGTGCAGCCGGAAAACTACGAGGAAGGTATCTGGCTGAACGCCTTGTCCGAGTCGCTGGAAGGCAGCGGCAAGAAGGTCTCGGTACCGGTAGGCGTAGGCAGTTTCCTGCTGATCAACAACCTGTTCTGGCTGCATGGCCGCGATCGCTTCACCCCGCACGAGGGCCTGCGCCGCGAACTGATGCGCCAGCGTGGTTACGTCGCCTTCCCCAAGCCGCTGTACCAGCGCGGGCAATAATGACAGGGCGCGGGGCGGGCGCCCGCCCACGCGTTTTTGCACAAAACTATGCCACCAGGCCCCGTGCGGGCTTTGGTGAGCCTGCCAGGCAATGCCTGCGTGTGAGGTAAGGCTGTGTACGATTTCATCATTATTGGCGGCGGGATTGTGGGCATGTCCACGGCCATGCACCTGATCAAGGTCTACCCGGACGCGAAGATGCTCCTGCTGGAGAAAGAGTCTGGCCCGGCCCGCCATCAGACCGGCCATAACAGCGGCGTGATCCACGCCGGCGTGTATTACACCCCCGGCAGCCTCAAGGCGCGCTTCTGCCTGGAAGGCAACAAGGCGACCAAAGCCTTCTGCACCCAGCACGGCATTCGCTTCGATGAGTGCGGCAAGCTGCTGGTAGCCACCAACGATCTGGAAATGCAGCGCATGAAGGCGCTGTGGGAGCGTACGGCGGCCAATGGCCTGGAACGCTACTGGCTGTCGGCTGACGAGTTGCGCGAGCGTGAGCCCAACATCGTCGGTATGGGGGGCATCTTCGTGCCGTCCAGCGGCATCGTCAATTACGCCCAGGTGACTGCTGCGATGGCCGCAGAGTTCCAGCGTGCCGGTGGCGAAATCCGCTATGGCGCCGAAGTGGTCGGCCTGCAGGAACAGGCAAATGAAGTGATCGTGCGCACCCAGCGTGATGAATTGCGCAGCCGTTTCCTGGTGACCTGCTCGGGGCTGATGGCTGACCGCGTGGTGGGCATGCTCGGGCTGCGTACCGAGTTCGTGATCTGCCCGTTCCGTGGCGAATACTACTTGCTGCCCAAGCAGCACAATCAGATCGTCAACCACCTGATCTACCCGATTCCCGACCCGTCGATGCCCTTCCTGGGGGTGCACCTGACCCGCATGATCGATGGCACCGTCACCGTAGGCCCCAACGCTGTGCTGGCGATGAAGCGCGAGGGCTACCGCAAGACCGATGTCAGCCCCAGCGACCTGTTCCAGACCCTGACCACGCCCGGCATCCTCAAGGTGCTGGCGAAGAACTTCCGCCCGGGCCTGATCGAGATGAAGAACTCGCTGTTCAAGGGTGGGTACCTCAAGCAGGTGCAGAAGTACTGCCCGAGCATAACCAAAGCCGACCTCACGCCTTACCCGGCCGGCGTGCGTGCCCAGGCGGTGTCGCGCGACGGCAAGCTGATCGACGATTTCCTGTTCGTCAACACCGCGCGCAGTGTCAACGTGTGCAACGCACCGTCGCCAGCCGCGACCTCGGCCATACCGATCGGCGCCTACATCGTCGAGAAAGTGTGCGAGCAGGTTGGCCTGCAGGGCGGCAGCTTCCCCAAGGCCGACCGGTCGGCCAACCATAGGGCCGCCAGCTGACCCCCCGGTAACACCTTCTGCGGTTTCGTTTTACTCAACCCGTACTGCCCTGCTCACCATTCAGGGCAGGGCGGGCTTTTTTCGCGCCTGCGTCGGTGACGTGCAGCCGGCGGCCCCTGCGTGGGCATGACAAAAACAACAAGGTAGCGCCATGCAAACCCACAAGAACAATTTGAGTCATGGATTGAAATCCCGGCATGTCACCATGCTGTCCATTGCCGGCGTGATCGGCGCCGGGCTGTTTGTCGGCTCTGGCCGCGCCATCGCCGAAGCGGGGCCTGCCACCATCCTGGCCTATATCCTGGCGGGCGGCCTGGTGGTGCTGGTCATGCGAATGCTGGCTGAAATGGCTGTTGCCTCCCCGGACACCGGCTCGTTTTCAACCTACGCTGACCTCGCCATCGGCAAATGGGCCGGTTACACCATCGGTTGGCTGTACTGGTGGTTCTGGGTGCTGATCATTCCGATCGAGGCCAATATCGCCGCTACCATCATCAACTCCTGGGTCCCGCAGCTGGAGATCTGGGTGTTGTCGTTGGTGATCACGTTGCTGCTGACGGCCACCAACCTGTTCAGCGTGAAGAATTACGGTGAGTTCGAGTTCTGGTTGGCACTGGTCAAGGTGGTGGCCATCGTCAGCTTCATCGCCCTGGGTGTTTGCGCCATTTTCGGCCTGTTGCCGGGGTCCGGCGTCAGCGGCGTCTCGCGTTTGTGGGATACGGGGGGCTTCATGCCCAACGGCTTTGGTGCGGTGCTGAGCGCGATGCTGATCACCATGTTCTCGTTCCTCGGGGCCGAGGTGGTGACCATTGCTGCGGCTGAATCCGACGAGGCGGGCAAGCATATTTCCAAGGCCACCAATTCGGTGATCTGGCGGATAACGCTGTTCTACATCCTGTCGATCTTCATCGTCATCGCACTGGTACCGTGGACCGACCCACGCCTGGCGACCGAAGGCTCTTATGTCACGGTGCTGGACACCCTCGGCGTGCCAAATGCCAAGGCCATCATCGACTTCGTGGTGCTGACGTCGGTGACCAGCTGCCTCAACTCGTCGCTGTACACCGCCTCGCGCATGGTCTATTCGCTTAGCCGCCGTGGTGATGCCCCGGCCTGTGCCCAGATAACCAGCCGCAGTGGTACACCCGTGGTGGCAGTCTTGTTGTCGACGGGGGCTGCATTCCTGGCGGTGATCGCCAACTACCTGGTGCCGGCCCAGGTATTTGGCTTCCTCATGGCAAGCTCCGGTGCCATTGCCTTGCTGGTGTATCTGGTCATCGCCATTTCCCAGCTGCGCCTGCGCCAGCGCCTGACGGCACAGGGCAAGACACTGGGTTATCGCATGTGGCTGTTCCCGTGGCTGACCTGGGGGGTGATCCTGTTCATCAGCGGTGTACTGGTATTGATGCTGTTCCGCCCGGATCATCGCCTGGAAGTGGTCTCGACGATGGTGCTGGCGGTGTTGGTGGTGTGCTCGGGGGTGCTGGTGACCCGGCGCCGGGCGCGTGGCGGGGCCGTGGCTGGCGTGGGGCAGGGCGCCTGATTCGTCCGGCCTGAAGACAGACGAGCAAGACGCATCAGGCTGTGAGAGGATGTCCGCCAACAAAGCCAGGACCCTGAACGCAGCCTGATGAAGACACCTAAAAGAATCGAACCGTTGATCGAAGACGGCCTTGTCGACGAAGTACTACGGCCGTTGATGAGTGGCAAGGAAGCCGCTGTGTACGTGGTGCGCTGTGGCAGCGAGGTACGCTGCGCCAAGGTCTATAAAGAAGCCAACAAGCGCAGTTTCCGCCAGGCCGCCGAATACCAGGAGGGCCGCAAGGTACGCAACAGCCGTCAGGCCCGGGCCATGGCCAAGGGCAGCAAGTACGGCCGCAAAGAAGCCGAAGATGCATGGCAGAACGCCGAAGTGGCAGCGCTGTTCCGTTTGGCCGCCGCCGGGGTGAGGGTGCCCAAGCCTTACGACTTCCAGGACGGCGTGCTCCTGATGGAGCTGGTCACCGATGCCGATGGCGATGCGGCCCCACGGCTGAACGACGTACACCTCGAAGCGGAGGATGCCCGCGCGTTCCACGCCTTCGTCATTCGCCAGGTCGTGCTGATGCTGTGTGCCGGAATGGTGCATGGCGACCTGTCCGAGTTCAACGTGCTGCTCGGCCCGGACGGGCCGGTGATCATCGACCTGCCGCAGGCAGTGGATGCAGCCGCCAACAACCACGCCTTCAGCATGCTGCAGCGCGATGTGGACAACATGGCCCATTATTTCGGGCGCTTTGCCCCGGAGCTGAAAAGCACCCGCTATGCGCAGGAGATGTGGGCGTTGTACGAGGCCGGCGAGTTGCTGCCCGACAGCCCGTTGACCGGGGTGTTCGAGGATGACGAACATGAAGCTGACGTAACCGGGGTGATGCGCGAGATCGACGCCGCCCGGATGGACGACGCTCGCCGCCGTGCAGCACGCGCCGAGGCCGAGCATGGGGCGGCCAAGGCAGAGGAGGTAACGCCGCCCTGGCTGCAGTAGTTTATTCCTGTACCGCCTCTTCGCGGGTTTACCCGCGAAGAGGCCAACACAGGCAAACCCCGGCCGTTGCCATTGACGCAAGACACAATCTCGTCATTTAGCCTTTTCACTGGCGCGCGACAGGCATAAGGTATACGCCGTTCAAATTCCCTGGAGCTGTCATGTCCAACCAATTCCCGTCCGTTCGTCCCCGCCGCCTGCGGCAGAACGAGTCCCTGCGCACGATCTTCCAGGAAACCGAGTTCCGCCTTGAAGACCTGATCCTGCCGATCTTCGTCGAAGAGGGCATCGATGATTTCGTGCCGATCACCAGCATGCCTGGTGTCAACCGTATCCCCGAGAAGCTGTTGGCCCAGGAAATCGAGCGCTATGCCCGCGCCGGTATCAAGTCGGTGATGACCTTTGGCGTATCGCACCACCTGGATGCCGATGGCAGCGACACCTGGAACGAAAACGGCCTGGTTGCGCGCATGTCGCGTATCTGCAAGGACACCGTGCCGGAAATGGTGGTGATGTCCGACACCTGCTTCTGCGAATACACCAGCCACGGCCACTGCGGCGTGCTGCATGACCATGGCGTGGACAACGACGCCACCCTGGCCAACCTGGGCAGGCAGGCAGTCATCGCCGCTGCTGCCGGTGCCGACTTCATTGCCCCCTCGGCGGCGATGGACGGCCAGGTGCAGGCTATCCGCAGTGCCCTGGACGGTGCTGGCTTCCACGACACCGCGATCATGGCCTACTCGACCAAGTTCGCCTCGTCGTTGTATGGCCCCTTCCGTGAGGCCGGCGGCACCGCACTGAAGGGCGACCGCAAAAGCTACCAGATGAACCCGATGAACCGCCGCGAAGCGGTGCGCGAGTCGCTGCTCGACGAGCAGGAAGGGGCGGACGTGCTGATGGTCAAGCCGGCCGGTGCCTATCTTGATGTGATCGCCGACATCCGCGCCGCTTCGCGCCTGCCACTGGCGGCGTACCAGGTGAGTGGCGAGTATGCGATGATCAAGTTCGGTGGGCTGGCCGGTGCCATCGACGAAGGCCGGGTGGTGCGCGAAAGCATTGGCGCAATCAAGCGTGCCGGTGCCGACCTGATCCTGACCTACTTCGCCATGGACCTGGCGCGCGAAGGTATCTGAAGCCAGGCCTTGGTCATGAAAGCCGCTGCCATTGCAGCGGCTTTTCTTTGGGCGCCGTTGAATAGTGCCGCAAACGCACAAAAAAACAGTAAGCGCTGAATTATTTAGTGTCCTGTTGTATCTGATCCCTTAGAGCATTCATCGACAGGGATACGGGTATGAAACCTCGCAAGAAAAGCGTCCAGCCAATCGGCCTGAAGGACATTACCATCGTCGACGACGCCAAGATGAAGAAGGCGATCACAGCCGCCGCGCTGGGCAACGCCATGGAGTGGTTCGACTTTGGGGTATATGGCTTCGTCGCTTATGCCTTGGGCAAGGTGTTTTTCCCCAACGCCGACCCCAGCGTGCAAATGATCGCGGCCTTGGCCACCTTCTCGGTGCCGTTCCTGATCCGGCCTCTTGGCGGGTTGTTCTTCGGCGCCTTGGGCGACAGGTTCGGGCGGCAGAAAATCCTCGCCGCGACCATCGTGATCATGTCCCTGAGCACCTTCGCCATCGGCCTGATACCGTCCTATGCAAGCATTGGTATCTGGGCGCCGATCCTGTTGCTGCTGGCCAAGATGGCCCAGGGCTTTTCGGTGGGTGGCGAATACACCGGTGCCTCGATCTTCGTTGCCGAGTACGCGCCTGACCGCAAGCGCGGCTTTCTCGGCAGCTGGCTGGATTTCGGTTCGATTGCCGGCTTTGTCCTGGGCGCAGGGGTGGTGGTGCTCATTTCCACGGTGCTGGGTGAAGAAAAGTTCCTCGAATGGGGCTGGCGCCTGCCGTTCTTCCTGGCCCTGCCGCTGGGCATCATCGGCCTTTACCTGCGCAATGCGCTGGAAGAAACACCTGCGTTCCAGCAGCACGTCGACAAGCTGGAGCAGGGCGATCGTGAAGGCCTGGCGTCCGGGCCCAAGGTGTCGTTCAAGGAGGTGGCCACCCAGCACTGGCGCAGCCTGGTGACCTGCATCGGCGTGGTGATTGCCACCAACGTCACCTACTACATGCTGCTTACCTACATGCCCAGCTACCTGTCGCACAACCTGCACTATAGCGAAGACCATGGCGTGCTGATCATCATCGCGATCATGGTCGGCATGCTGTTCGTGCAGCCGATCATCGGCCTGCTCAGCGACAAGTTTGGCCGACGGCCGTTCATCATCGTCGGCAGTGTCGGCCTGCTGGCCTTGGCCATTCCGGCATTCATGCTGATCAACAGTGGGGTGCTTGGGCTTATTTTCGCCGGCCTGCTGATCATTGCCGTGCTTCTGAACTTCTTCATCGGCGTGATGGCCTCGACGCTGCCGGCCATGTTCCCCACGCACATCCGTTACAGCGCCCTGGCCAGCGCCTTCAACATCTCGGTGCTGATCGCCGGCCTTACCCCAACCCTCGCTGCGTGGCTGGTGGAGACCACAAACGACCTGTACATGCCTGCCTATTACTTGATGGTGATCGCTGCTGTCGGCCTGGTCACCGGCCTGACCATGAAGGAAACCGCCAACAAGCCCCTGCGCGGCGCCGCACCCGCGGCGTCAGACATCGAAGAGGCGCGTGAACTGCTGCAGGAGCACCACGACAACATCGAGCAGAAGATCGAGGACATCGATGCGCAGATCGCCGAGTTGGAAGCCAAGCGCGAAAAACTGGCACAGCAGCACCCGCGTATCGAATGATCAGCGCGGCATGTAGCCACGCTGCCAGGAACGCGGTATGAACCGCGATACCAGTGCCAGCACGCAGGCCAGCGCACAGCTGCCGGCCAGCGCCTGCAGGCCCAGGTGTTGTTGCAACCAGGCGCCGAGCGCGGCGCCCAGCAACATCCCGGCCCAAGGTACCAACTGCACCCGCCAGCCATTGCGCCGCTCGCCCAGCAGCCAACGCCCCAGGCCGCGGCCGAAACGCGACAGGGCGCCCGTTACGTAAGTCAGGCCGATGGGCAGGCCATTCACCTGCTCGACTACTGCATTGATCATGCCCATGGCCAGCGTGGCCGCCAACAGCGCAGGGAAGGTGGCCGGCAGCGGCCACGCTGCCGCGAAAGCCAGCAGTGCGGCAACCACCAACAACACCGGCCAGGCTCGACGGCGCAATCCGTGAGCCAGGAGCACACCCAGCGCATTGCCCGCGACAAAGCCCAGTACCGCGCCACTGAGGCGTAGCACCAGGGCCAGGTCTGCTTCACTGATGGCCACCGCCAGGCGTGTGGTGTTGCCACTCATGAACGACACGAAATCGCCCAGTGCCAGCAAGCCGATGGCATCGGTCATGCCGGCCAGCACCGACAGGGCGGCGACCAGGCCGAGGCCGACGCGACCACGCATTACCTGCAGGCGCAAACGCCTGGCTGAGCGCGCGGGGAGGGCGTTAGGGAGCATGTGCAGGCCTCAGGGCAGCAGTTTTTCGCGGGCCAGGGTACCTTTGATGGTGCGCTCTACCACATCGACCAGCACCATGGTCTGATGGTCGACCTCGATGTTGAGCAGCTCACCTGGGTGGTAGCTGGCGAAGGTGGTCTGCCGCAGGGTTTCCGGGATCAGGTTGATGGTGATCACGTTGTCCTCCACGTCAGCGACCGTCAGGCTGCAGCCATTGACCCCGATGAAACCACGCGGGAACACGTACTTGCCCCATTGCGGCGGCATGCGGAACTTGATGAAGGCGCCGGTTTCCTTGATCGACAGCTCGACGATCTCGGCGGTGGTGGCGATGTGGCCAGCCATCAGGTGGCCGCCGACTTCGGCGTTCATCTTCGCCGAACGTTCGATGTTCACGCTCCGGCCAGGCTTGAAGCTGCTCAGATTGGTGCGTTCGAGGGTAGCGGTCATGGCGTCGAACCTGACTTGGCTGCCGTTGATTTCGGTCACGGACAGGCAGGTACCTTCGACACTGACGCTGGCACCGATTTTCAGCTCGTCGAGCAGTTCCGGGGTGAGGTCGATGGTGAACTGGTTGTGGCCCGGGTAGGTGGTCACATCAAGCAGAGGGCGGACGGCCTGGACGATGCCGGTGTACATGGAGTTGCTCCTGGGCACGGAAAAGAAAACTTCCGAACGCTATGCCCGTAGCGCAGTAAATGCAAGACCGGCTTCCTGGCTGGCAAGCCGGCTTGCGAGTCTGGCGCCTGCGCGGGGCAGGCGGCGTGCTTGTGGGCGAAACCGGTTTGCCGACGGCAGGGCCACTGCAGATTCAAACATGCCCGCTGCTGTTGACGATCCGCAGGCACAGCGCCTCGTACGGATCCAGGTTCACCATCAGGCGCCCGTCCTCGGTCAAATCGCCTTCGACCGTCTCGTTGATCATGTCGACCACCGGCCCAGGTGTGAACCCGGTCAACAGCAGTTCCTCGGCAATCGCGTCCTGGCCGAAGTTCAGCGCAGTGATCTGGATACCGCGCCCGGCTGGCAGCTCGTGCACCATCACCAGCAGCCCCGGGCTGCTCACCTCAGGTACCAGCACCTGACGGCTGGTGGCGATGCCGTAGGCCTGGCGCACAGCCAGCAGTTTCTTCACCTTGCAGGCAAATGAATCACTCTCGTCCAGCTGCCTGTCCAGGCTGCCGTACAGCGCCCGGGCACGCGGCATGCCCCGCACAGAAGCCTCTGCCTGTGGGTCAAGCCCGGCCAGGTCATAGCCGCCCCGGTGAATCCAGCGGGTATCGCCATCGAGCATGCGTTCGGCAACCGCTTCGGCGGGCAAGGGCAGGGCACCGACCAGGTCCCAGCCGGACAAGGCGACCACCCCCGGCTGCATGGCGTTGTACATGACCAGCAGCAGGTGCACCTTCTTGATCAGTTCGATATCCGCTACGCCAATCTGTTCGAGGTCGCGAATACCCAGTGCAGCAGCGATCAGGCTGGCGGTGGTGCAGGCAATGCCGTTGGTCACGAAGCGCAGGTTGTACGGCGCATGTTCCCCCGACAGCCGTTCGTAGATTTCTTCGCGGATATGTTCACGCAGGATGCTGCCAGGCAGGGTCTGGCCCTTGTACAGGTACATGTCGTGCGCGTGCAGTGTCCAGAAGTGCACCAGCTCCACGGTCAGCTCGTCATGGTTTTGCAGGGCATGGATCAGCGAGGCCGGGTCGATGCCGAAGGCGTGCATCTCCTTGAGCATCAGGCGCAGGAACTCGGTGTCGCCCGTCAGCAGCGCATGCTGGTAGGCCGGCCGGGTAATGAAATCGTAGGACAGGTCGGCACCACCCTTGGACATCTGCGCAATGTCATCGAGGGTCAGGTTCAGCTCCTGGAAGCTGAAACCGCCGGCCTTGCGGATCATGCCACCGATCAGCTGGTTGCCGACGAGCGACAGCGGGTGGCTTTCTGACCAGGCGGTGCCGCTGGCGCGGGTTTCCACGCCGAGAAAGCCGTTGGCGTCCAGGCGCAGGCCGCGTGCACCCAAGCAGTCCAGGGCGTGCAGCGCGTCACCAATGATCATCTGTTGGGCGGCGAAGGTAGGGTCCAGCCAGTTCAATGAGGGCTGGCCTTCTTTGAAGTAGTGCAGGTACACCCAGCGGCGGGTCTTGCCGTCGACGCCTGTGATCGGCGGCGTGGCGCTCCAGTCGGTTTCCTTCACGCCCGGCTCGAAGAAGATTACCCGTTGCAACTGGCCAACGATGTAATGGCGCGCCTTCAGCTCGTCACACTGCGCTGGCAGGAGATTGACCGCATCGCGCCCGGCGGGCACCTCGGGCAGCAGCGTCCAGTCTTCTTCACGGATCTCGACCATGTGGTACAGCCCCGGGTAGGGGCCATGGGCGAGCTCGGCCAGGCGGAAGTCGGCGCCCTTGCCGGTGTGCGAGGGGATCAGGTCGTCGATGGTCACGGCATTGTGCGCAGCGGCCATGCGGCTCATCTGGATCAGTTCCTGCTCGCTGCCGTACAGTGGGTCGATGTCGAAGCTGATGCGGTCGAAGTTGCCGTCCACGCTGGGGGTGAGTTCGCGGCCGCGGATGCCACCGGACAGTTTGATCGGGCCGGTGTGCAGGCCCTGTACGCCGATCTCCGACAGTCGCTTCCACAACGCTTCGTGGGCCAGGGCACCGAGCACCGAGCAACCCTCGGGCGCGATGATGGCGTCGGGGTAGACCGTCAGCCACACCGAGGCGATTTCGGTGGCGCGGCGGGGCTGGGCCTCGGCATAGGGTTGCTGCCACAGGCGCGACTGGCCTGAGTACAGGCTGGCGCGCGCCTGGGAGGCCTTGAGCATGGCGCGGTCTTCGAGCCATTTGACGTACGACGGGTCGGGCTGGGTCATTTCGCGTCCTCTTTGCGTGTCGGCACCGGCTCAGGTTATGACGGCGCTGCGGCCTGAACGTTCGGCTCGAGATGGGTGTTGGTTTCTTCGCGGGCTTGCCCGCTCCCACAGGCTGTCATACCGCTGAAGATTTGCGCTGCACCTGTGGGAGCGGGCGCGCCCGCGAAGAGGCCGGGCCTGCAAAGGCAGGATCAGCGCCGGGCCGACAACTGCTGCGGTGCCAGAAACGCATCATGGAAGTAATTGCGCACCGCCTGCATCGCCGGGCTGAATGCCCGTTCCCGGTGCCAGGCCAACCCCACGCTCATCGGTGTGACCGGGTCGCTGATGGTCACCGTCTCGATGCGCTTGCCCTCCAGCGACCACGGCCGGTGCACCAGGTCCGACAGGATCGCCACTCCGCTGCCATTGGCGACCATGCTGCGCACGGCCTCCACCGAACTGGTCCGCACCCTTACGCTTGGTCGTTGCCCGGCCTGCTCCCAGTAGCGCATGGCACTTTGCTCGGCCTCATCCACGGTCAACAGGATGAACGGCTCACAGGCCACCTCGGCCAGGCTCACGGCCGAGCGCTCGCACAGCGGGTGATGCCCGGGCAGCCACAGCCGGCGCTCGGAGTTGAACAGGGTTTCCGAGACGATGTCGGGGTGGGTGAGGTTGGCGGTGAGCACCACCGCCATGTCAAAACGCCCCTCCAGCAGGCCTTGCTCGATGGCGCTGCGCTCCTGCTCGTACAGCTCCAGGGTCACGCCTGGATGCCAGTGCTCCAGGCGCTGCAAGTGGTGTGGCAGGAAGTAGCCGATCACCGTGTAACTCGCCGCCAGGCGCAACAGGCCACTGGCACGCACGTCCGGTAGCGGGCTGTTCAACGCATCGTCGACACTGCGCAGGATGACGTAGGCACGGTTCAAGAAGTGGCGGCCGGCTTCGGTCAGGCTCATGCCTTGGGCCGAGCGCTGGAACAACAGCACGCCGAGCATCGCTTCCAGCTCCTTGATGGCTGTGGTCACTGCCGACTGGGAGATGTTCAGGTGGATCGCCGCTTGGGAGATCTGGCCGATTTCAGCGGTGGCAACGAAGTAGCGGACCTGGCGCAGGGTGAGTGACACGGTAGGCTCCCGGGGTATCTGTTTTTCAGAAGGTACCCCATCTGTTTATAGATCTTCCCAAGGGGGTGCAGAGAATCTAACGTGGCTTGCATGCAGTCACAAGTGCCAGGAGACGCGGTCATGCAAGCAGTGGATTTCAACTCGGACATGGGGGAGGGCTTTGGCCCGTGGACCATTGGCGATGGCGTCGATCACGAACTGATGGGCTACATCAGCAGCGCCAACATCGCCACCGGTTTCCACGCCGGCGACCCCGGCACCATGCGCCGCACCGTCGAGCGCGCCAAGGCACTGGGCGTTGCTGTGGGGGCACACCCGGGGTTCCGTGACCTGGTCGGCTTTGGCCGCCGGCATATCAATGCCTCGGCGCAGGAACTGGTGGACGACATGCTCTATCAATTGGGCGCGTTGCGTGAAATCGCCCGTGCCCAGGGCGTGCGTCTGCAGCACATCAAACCGCACGGGGCGTTGTACATGCACCTGGCGCGTGACGAAGAAGCCGCGCGCTTGCTGGTGGAAAACCTGCGGGTGATCGAGCCGGAACTGCTGCTGTTCTGCATGCCAGGTTCGGTGATCTGTCGCATTGCCCAGGAACTGGGGCAGCCGGTGATTCGCGAGTTCTATGCCGACCGCGAGTACGACCTGAGCGGGTCGATCGTGTTTACCCGCAATGTGCGTGGCTACGAGCCCCAGGCCGTTGCCGAGCGGGTGCTGCGTGCTTGCCGGCAAGGCGTGGTGCGCACGGTCGAAGGCCAGGACCTGGCGATCGAATTCGATTCCATTTGCCTGCACAGTGACACCCCGGGCGCGCTGGACCTGGTCGAGGCCACGCGCAGGGCACTGGATGCGGCCGGCATCGTGGTGCGGGCACCGCGCTGAACCCGTCAGGCATCCGGCAAACCGACACGCCGGAGCCCGTGCATCTTGTTTTCGCCTGCCTTTCTATAAAGATTTCAAGAAAAGGAACTGTCATGGCCGAACCGCTTGCTACAACCCCGATCCGTTACAGCTTCGGCGCCGACGAGCACCTGTTTGCCGAAGTCAGCGAAAGCATGTCGCTGGAGGCCTTTTTCAAGGGTATGGCCGTCACCCGTGCGGTGGAGCGCATGGCCCTGGATGGCGTACTTGATGTGTGCCTGGCCAATGCGTCGTTCCAGGTCCGCTTCGACCCGGACCGTATCGCCCCCGAGGCACTGCTCGAAGCCGTGCGCGGCGCCGAGGCGCAGGCGGTGGCCGAGCGTTCGTTGCAGACGCGGATCATCGAGATCCCGGTGCTGTACAACGACCCCTGGACCCATGAAACCCTGATGCGCTTTCGGGATCGCCACCAGGACCCGACCAGCACTGACCTGGAGTACGCCGCGCGCATCAACGGCCTGGCCGATGTCGAGGCCTTCATCGCCGCCCACAGTGGCGCGCCATGGTTCGTGTCGATGGTGGGCTTTGTCGCCGGCCTGCCGTTCATGTTCCAGATGGTCGAGCGCGAGCGGCAGCTGCAGGTGCCCAAGTACCTGCGACCCCGTACCGACACGCCCAAGCTCACCCTGGGCCATGGCGGCTGCTTTGGTTGCATCTACTCGGTGCGCGGGGCGGGGGGCTACCAGATGTTCGGCGTCACCCCGGCACCGATCTACGATCCGCAGCAGACCTTGAATTACCTGAAAGAGCACATGGTGTTCTTCCGCCCGGGTGACATCGTGCAGTTCAAGCCTATCGACCGCCGCACCTACGACCAGGCGGTGGCGGAAGTGGAGGATGGCTGCTTCGACCTGCGCATTCGCCCGGTGGCGTTTTCCCTGGACGCCTTCCTCGCCGACCCGGTCGGCTACCCCAAATCGTTGCAGGAGGTGCTGGCATGATCAAGGTACTCAAACCGGGGCTGGCCACTTCTGTACAGGACCTGGGCCGCGAAGGTTACTACCACCTGGGTATCCCACCGTCCGGCGCACTCGACCAGTACGCCTTGAGCGCAGCCAATCACCTGGTGGGCAACCCGGCCGGCGCTGCGGGCCTGGAGTGTGCGCTGGTGGGGCCGGAGCTGGAGTTCCAGCAGGACGCACTGGTCGCTGTGTGCGGTGCGCAGATGCCAGCGTTGCTCGATGGCCGCGAGCAGCGCCCGGACACTGCGTTTGCCGTGCGGGCCGGGCAAGTGTTGCGTTTCGGCTTTCCAACAGCGGGCGCCCGGGCCTACCTGGCAGTGGCCGGAGGCATCGATGTGCCCGAGGTACTGGGTAGCCGGTCCACCTACGCGCTGGGCGCGTTGGGTGGCTTTCATGGGCGCAAACTGATGGCGGGCGACCTGCTGCCGGTCGGCGTGCCCAGCGGCAAGACCCGTGCCGGTGCAAGCTTGCCCATGGCCCTGCGTCAGGCCCTGGGGGGCGAGGTGGTGTTGCGGGTGGTGCCTGGGCTGTACTTCCACCGCCTGACCGAAGCTGCAGCGCAACGTTTCTTCACCGACGCCTGGACGGTTGGCTCCGAAGCGGACCGTATCGGATATCGCTACAAAGGCGGCAGCGCCTTGAGTTTCCAGCCTCGCGAGCAGCCGTTCGGTGCCGGGTCGGACCCGTCCAATATCGTCGACAGCTGCTACCCGATTGGATCGATCCAGGTGCCGGCAGGGTTGGAACCGATCATCCTGCATCGCGATGCAGTGTCGGGGGGCGGCTACGCCATGATCGGCACGGTGATCAGCGCCGACCTCGACCTGATCGGGCAGATGCAGCCCAACCAGCAGGCGCGGTTCCTGCCGGTGAGCCTGGAGCAGGCACTGGAGGCACGGCGTTCGTACAAGAAGAAGCTGGCCTGCCTGGCCAGGCTCTTCAGCTGAGCATGATGTTTTCGCTGTAGCTGCGGCCTTGTGTCTCGACGGGGCCGCAACAGGCTCCGCGGCTACACCGAGCGCGCAGGCTTGCTGATGGTCTTGCCGGTTTGCGAGGCCACCTCAAGGGCTTGGCCGTCTCGCTGTTTGCCTTGGCGCGCCAGGCCTTCAAGCTGCGGTATCAGCATGCCTTCCGGCAAATGCCGCCAGAACCGCCCTGGCATGTGCAGGCGCAAGGCATCCGGGTTGAGGCGGGCCGGGTTGAAGGTGTGGCGGTAGTAGGTGCGCCAAAGTTCGGCGCCGGGGTCTTCGGCGTTGCGGGCCCACTGGCGCCAGGGCTCGGGGCACTGTCGCTGGTAGTCGAACGACTGGCCGTCGAAGCGAATGCCATCCTGTGGCGTGGCAATCAACCAGCGCAAACGCCCCAGGCGATCGGCAAAATGCGCGCTGGCACTGTGCAGAATGTCGTGTGCCGGCTCGTGATAGGCCACCAGATCCAGCTGCAAGTGCTCAGCCAGTTCCTCAGGCAACGGCACGAAGCGTACAAACGCGTGCAAGTGATGCGCCTCGCGGGTTACCTGCTTGATGCGCCGTTGCAGCTCACTGCCCAGCCGGTCACCGGCCAGCATTGCCGTGCGGTCGCCATGGGCGACGCGCCACAGCACTTCATACAGCAGGTTCCAGCGCTGCTCGCCACGGTAGCGAGAGGCCTGCTCCAACTGGCTCAGCAGTGCGGCCGGGACTTTGGCCCGGAAAGGGCCAGGCCCTTCAGGCGGCGCAGCCGGCACGGCCAGCAGGTCAGCCATCGGGCCTTGCGACCAGGTGACTTCCGACGGGTCGATGCCATGGCTCAACAACCCCCGGGCCTGCTCGCGCCAGGTGGCGAACAGGTCGTCGCAGTCGAGTGCGATCACCCCCATAACCCCATCTGCACGGGCGCTGGCGGCTCACTCAAGCGCGCTCGCAGCAAGCCGCTGCGCAGCTCGGCCTGGGCGGGGCGGTAGTCGCTGGTGACGATGAACGGCCGTGCCTTGTCCAGCACGCAGCGCAGCTGGATCAGGTCGTCATAACGGATGCGCCGCTCCCGCCGCAGGGCGACCAGGCGCTGTACGCTGCGCAGGCCGATGCCGGGGATACGCGCCAGTAGCGCAGGTTCCGCGCGGTTCACGTCCAGCGGGAAGACTTCGCGGTTGGCCAGCGCCCAGGCTAGCTTGGGGTCGATGTCCAGTGCCAGGTTACCGCTGTGGCCCAGCAGCTCGCCAGCCTTGTAGCCATAGCCACGCAGCAGGAAGTCGGCTTGATACAGGCGGTGTTCGCGCAGCAGCGGTGGTGCGGCGAGGGGCACGCTGCCGGGGCTGTCGGGGATCGGGCTGAAGGCAGAGTAGTACACGCGCTTGAGGCCGTAGCCCTGGTACAGCGACTCGGCATTGCGCAGCAAGGTACTGTCGTCGGTGCTGTCGGCGCCGACGATGACTTGGGTGCTCTGCCCGGCCGGGGTAAAGCGCGGCGCCCTGGGCTCGTTGGCCACGGCCTGCTGGCCCTGATGAATCACGCCCATGGCCTGGCGAATGGTGTGCCCTTGCTTTTCCGGCGCCAGGCGCTTGAGGCTGGCGTCGGTGGGCAGTTCGATGTTGACACTGAGGCGGTCGGCCAGGCGCCCGGCCTCTTCGATCAGCAGCGGGTCGGCATCGGGGATGGCCTTGAGGTGGATGTAGCCGCGGAAGCTGTGTTCTTCGCGCAACAGCCGGGCCACACGGATCAGCTGCTCCATGGTGTAGTCCGCCGAGCGGATGATGCCAGAGCTGAGGAACAGGCCGCTGATGCAATTGCGCCGGTAGAAGTCCAGGGTCAGGCGCACCACTTCCTCGGGGCTGAAGCGTGCGCGCGGCACGTTGCTGGAGCGGCGGTTGACGCAGTACTGGCAGTCGTACAGGCAGAAGTTGGTCAGCAGTACCTTGAGCAGTGATACGCAGCGGCCGTCGGGGGTGTAGCTGTGACAGATACCCATGCCGTTGGTGGCACCCAGGCCGTCAGCGCCCCGCGAGTTACGCTTGGGCGCGCCGCTGCTGGCGCAGGAGGCGTCGTACTTGGCTGCGTCGGCAAGGATGCCGAGTTTGGCGATGAGTTGCATGGCGCTGTCTCGCAATACTGAATATTCATACAGTATTTTGAGATTTGATGGATTGCAAGCAGTTTGCGCCAGCCATGCCCGACCCTAACCGTCAGCTAAGCTTTGGCTGAGTCTTGCAGGGCAACGAGGCATGGGAGAGGTTATGAAGATCACCATCAAGCCAACATTGGCGCTGGCCGGCCTGGCGTGGGCAATCGCTATGCTCAATGCCCAGGCTGCAGAAACCCGAAAGGTCGATGTGCTGCTGGTAGGCGGCGGCATCATGAGTTCCACCTTGGCTGTGTGGCTCAACGAACTGGAACCCGGCTGGTCGATGGAAATGGTCGAGCGCCTGGACAAGGTGGCCGAAGAAAGCTCCAACGGCTGGAACAATGCGGGTACCGGCCACTCGGCCCTGGCTGAGCTGAACTACACGCCGGAAAAAGACGGCAAGATCGACATCAGCAAAGCGGTGGAAATCAACGAATCCTTTCAGGTGACCCGGCAGTTTCTTGCCTGGCAAGTGAAACAGGGCGTGCTGAAAAACCCGCATTCGTTCATCAACACCACCCCGCACATGAGCTTTGTCTGGGGCGATGACAATATCCGCTTCCTGAAGAAGCGCTACGAGGCGCTGCAGACCAGCCCCCTGTTCAAGCCCATGCAGTACTCCGAAGACCACGAGCAGATCCGCAAATGGGTCCCGCTGATGATGGAAGGCCGCGATCCCAACCAGAAGCTGGCCGTGACCTGGACGCCGATCGGCACCGACGTCAACTTTGGCGAGATCACCCGGCAGTATGTGGGTTACCTGCAGACGCGGCCGAACTTCGATCTCAAGCTGTCGAGCGAAGTGCAGGACATCACCCGTAACGACGACGGTTCCTGGCACGTCGAGTACAAGAATCTGAAGAATGGCAGCAAGGCAGCCACCGATGCCCGGTTCCTGTTCATCGGCGCTGGCGGGGCGGCACTGCCGCTGCTGCAGAAGTCGGGTATCGACGAGGCCAAGGACTATGGCGGCTTCCCGGTCGGTGGCTCGTTCCTGGTCACTGACAACCCGGCTA
Organism: Pseudomonas sp. GW823-FHT05G12; assembly: GCF_058795575.1. Lineage (NCBI taxonomy): Bacteria > Pseudomonadati > Pseudomonadota > Gammaproteobacteria > Pseudomonadales > Pseudomonadaceae > Pseudomonas > Pseudomonas sp. GW823-FHT05G12. Next base: position 3,263,652 of record NZ_CM179501.1, on the reverse strand, counting down.
TCGCCCAGCGCCACATGGCCAAGGCCTATGGCATTGCCGCAACCGGTGCGCCGCCCATGTCGGTGCCGCACCTGGACACCCGGGTACTTGATGGCAAGCGCCTGATCCTGTTTGGGCCGTTCGCCACCTTCTCGACCAAGTTCCTCAAGCAGGGCTCATTGCTTGACCTGCTCGCCAGTACCAGCGTGCACAATGCCTGGCCGATGGTGCGGGTAGGGGTACGCGAGTTCGACCTGGTGCAGTACCTGATCGGGCAGGTGCTGCAATCGGACGATGACCGCTTCGAAGCGCTGCGCACCTACTTCCCCGAGGCGAAGAAAGAAGACTGGCGGCTGTGGCAGGCGGGCCAGCGGGTGCAAATCATCAAGAAAGACGAAGCGTTGGGCGGCGTGCTCAAGCTCGGTACCGAGGTGGTGACGTCCAGGGACGGCAGTATCGCCGGCTTGCTGGGGGCTTCTCCCGGTGCGTCGACCGCTGCGCCTATCATGCTCGATGTGTTGAACAAGGTGTTCAAGAACAAGGTGGCGTCGCCCGAGTGGCAGGTCAAGATCAAACAGATCATCCCGTCCTATGGCATCCGCCTGAACGACCACCCGGATCAGCTAGAGAAGGAGTGGGCATACACCAACGAGGTGCTGCAGCTTGAGCCGCCTGTCAGTCCGCAGCGCCCTGAGTCGATAAGGCCGGCTGACAGCCAGGGAGTGGCCAGCCGGTAATCATTGCAGTCAAGCTGGCGCAATCTTGCCACGTCCGATGCCGTAGTAAGTCAGCCCTGCCGAGGCCATGTGCTCGGGTTCGTACAGGTTGCGGCCATCGAACACCACCCGGTCGGCCAGCTGCTGCGGCACCTCGTCCAGGTTGAGCACACGGTAGTCCTGCCATTCGGTGACGATCACCAGGGCATCGGCGCCCCGCAACGCATCGTCCTTGCAGGGCACCAGTTGCAGGTCGGCACGCGGGCCGTAGTGGCGCCGGATTTCTTCCATGGCCTGAGGGTCGTGAGCCTGCACCCGCGCGCCCGCGGCCCACAATGCTTCCAGCAGGACCCGGCTGGAGGCTTCGCGGATATCATTGGTATTGGGCTTGAACGACAAGCCCCACAGGGCAAACACCTTGCCCCGCAGGCCGCCGGGGTAATGGCGCTGGATCTTGCTGAACAGCCGGCCCTTCTGCTGCTCGTTGACCGACTCTACTGCGCGCAGCAACTGTGTCTCGAAGCCTTCCGCCTCGGCACTGTGGCGCAGGGCTTGCAGGTCTTTGGGGAAGCACGAGCCGCCAAAACCGCAGCCGGCGTAGATGAAGTCGTAACCGATGCGCGGGTCCGAGCCGATGCCACGGCGCACCATTTCGATGTCGGCCCCCAGGTGCTCGGCCAGGTTGGCGATCTCGTTGATGAAGGAAATCTTGGTGGCCAGCATGCAATTGGCTGCGTACTTGGTCAGCTCGGCACTGCGCGCGTCCATGACCATGAACTTTTCGCGGTTGCGGTTGAACGGCAGGTAAAGCTCGCGTAGCAACTCCACTTCGGCCGCTTCTGCGCCGCCGATGATGATGCGCTGGGGGCGCATGCAGTCATCCACCGCAGACCCCTCCTTGAGAAACTCCGGGTTGCTGATCACCTGGAAGCGGCTGGTATCGGCCACGGCCTGGGCGATGCGTGCCTTGATGCGGTGTACCGTACCCACCGGCACGGTGGACTTGTTGACGATTACTTTGGGCCCGTCAGCGTGTTCGAGGATGCTGTCGACCACGGCGAAAACGTGCTTCAGGTCGGCGCTGCCGTCGGCTTGCGGTGGGGTACCGACGGCAATGAACTGCAACCGGGCATAGTTGGCAGCGGCTGCGGCATCCGTGGTGAAGCGTAGCCGACCGCAGGCGAGGTTCTTCTCCAGCAGCGGCGCAAGGCCGGGCTCGAAGATCGGGCAATGGCCTTCACTCAGGCTGGCCACCCGATCGGCATCGACATCCATGCACAACACCGAATGGCCTACCTGGGCCAGGCACACCGCCTGGGTCAGGCCGACATAGCCGGTTCCGAAAACCGTGACCTTCATTTGACAGCTCCTTGATAGGAAAGCTGAAAAAAAATGTCACATCGTTGTTTAGGAATTGTGACCTGAGGGAAATGCTCGTGGACCATATGGCCGTTATTCCACGTCGCCCAGGCAGAGCATCTAAACTTACTGACAGCTCGCAGTTGCGTGTTGTACCGCGAACGAAAACCCTTGAACCGACCACCGCCTTCCCGGAGCGGACGTCCCTCGTTGGCGATGGCCTTCTTGCAGAGGAGGGCAGGTCATGGACGAGGCAAGGCTTCACGATTTCATGGGCAAGCTGGTGGGCGACATGGGCGCGGCGGCGACACTGGCCAATGTCATTCTCGGCGATGAACTGGGGCTGTACCGGGCCATGGCCGACAGCCAGGCGGTTACCCCTGAGCAACTGGCGGAAAAGACCGGCTGCCACCCGCGGCTGGTGCGCGAATGGTTGAATGCCCAGGCGGCATCGGGCTACATGGTCCATGACAAGGGTCGTTTTGTGCTGCCTGAAGAACAGGCCATGGCCCTGGCGCTGGAGGACTCCCCGGCCTACATGGCCGGCGGCGCGGCAGTGGTGGCGGCGCTGTTCCATGACAAGGACAAGCTGGTAGCTGCCATGCGCGGCGATGGCGGGTTGGCCTGGGGCGATCACCACCCGTGCATGTTCAGCGGTACCGAGCGGTTTTTCCGGCCGGGGTATCGCACCTTCCTGGTTGCGGATTGGCTGCCGGCACTGGAGGGTGTGGTGGCCAAGCTGCAGGCGGGCGCCAAGGTGGCGGACGTGGGCTGCGGTCATGGTGCCTCGACGCTGGTGATGGCGCAGGCGTTTCCGGCGTCGACCTTCGTGGGGTACGACTATCATCAGCCTTCGATCGTCACCGCCAACGCGCGTGCGCGGGAAGCGGGGTTGGAGGGGCGGGTGAGCTTCCAGCAGGCCAGCGCCAAGGAGTACCCGGGGCATGACCATGACCTGGTGTGCTTCTTCGATTGCCTGCACGACATGGGTGACCCGGTCGGGGCAGCCCGGCATGCCTACCGTGCTTTGAAGGCTGACGGCACGGTCATGCTGGTTGAGCCGTATGCCGAGGACTCGCTGGAGGGTAACCTGACACCGGTCGGGCGCTTGTTCTATGCGGCGTCGACGTTTATCTGCACGCCCAATTCGTTGTCGCAGGAAGTGGGGCTGGGGTTGGGCGCGCAGGCCGGGGAGGCGCGATTGCGGGCCGTCTTCGAGGAGGCGGGGTTCAGCCGCTTCCGGCGGGCGACGCAGACGCCGTTCAACCTGATTCTGGAGGCCCGCAAGTAGAGCGTGATCTTGCGCCGGCCTCTTCGCGGGCTTGCCCGCTCCCACAGGTTACGTGCTTGTTTCAGGGCTGTGGCGATCCTGGACCTGGAAAGCAGAAGGGGTGCTGCATGGCACCCCTTCTGTTTGTCGCTTAGGCTTCAGCGTCCCAAGGACGATCGCCTTTTTCATCTTTGACGCGGGTCGGCAGGCCCATCACGTCCAGCGCCTTGAGGAACGGCTCGGCTGGCAGCTCCTCGACGTTGACCATGCGCTTGGCATCCCACTCGCCACGAGCGACCAGCAGGGCAGCGGCCACTGGCGGTACACCGGCGGTGTAGGAAATGCCCTGGCTGTCGGTCTCGGCATAGGCTTCTTCGTGGTCGGCCACGTTGTAGATGAACACTTCGCGCGGCTGGCCATCCTTGGTGCCTTTGACCAGGTCGCCGATGCAGGTCTTGCCGGTGTAGCCAGGGGCCAGCGAGGCCGGGTCTGGCAGTACGGCCTTGACCACTTTCAGCGGTACCACTTCCAGGCCTTCGGCGGTTTTCACCGGTTGCTCGCTGAGCAGGCCCAGGTTTTTCAGAACAGTGAACACGTTGATGTAGTGCTCGCCGAAGCTCATCCAGAAGCGCACGTTCGGGACGTTGAGGTTCTTCGAAATCGAGTGAACTTCATCGTGGCCGGTCAGGTACAGGTTTTGCGAGCCTACCACTGGCAGGTCGTCGGTACGCTTGACCTCGAACATGGTGTTGCTGGTCCACTGGCTGTTCTGCCAGCTCCACACTTGTCCGGTGAACTCGCGGAAGTTGATTTCCGGGTCGAAGTTGGTGGCAAAGTACTTGCCATGCGAACCGGCATTGACGTCGAGAATATCGATCGAATCAATGCTGTCGAAATACTGCTGCTGCGCCAGCTTGGCGTAGCTGTTCACCACACCCGGGTCGAAACCGACGCCGAGAATGGCGGTAATGTTCTTTGCCTGGCACTCTTCGAGGTGTTTCCACTCGTAGTTGCCGTACCACGGTGGGGTCTCGCAGATCTTGCCCGGCTCTTCGTGGATGGCGGTGTCCAGATAGGCGACACCCGTATCGATGCAAGCACGCAGCACCGACATGTTGAGGAAGGCGGAACCCACATTGATCACGATCTGCGATTCGGTTTCGCGGATCAGCGCCTTGGTTGCCTCGACATCGAGGGCATTGAGCGAGAAGGCCTGGATGTCGGCGGGTACCTTGAGGCTACCCTTGGCCTTGACGCTGTCGATGATGGCCTGGCATTTGGAGATGTTCCGTGACGCGATGGCGATACGACCCAGTTCGTCGTTATGCTGCGCGCACTTGTGGGCCACCACCTTGGCGACACCTCCTGCACCAATGATAAGAACGTTCTTCTTCAATTTACCCTTTGCTCCTTACTTGAAAGCCGGTCTTACGACAGGCTGGAAACGTAGTCTTCGAAACCGAACTCGCGGACGACTTCGACGCTGCCGTCGAGCTGCTTGACCACGATGGAAGGCATCTTCAGCCCGTTGAACCAGTTTTTCTTGACCATGGTGTAGCCCGCCGTGTCGATGAACGACAGGCGATCGCCAATGGCCAGCGGACGGTCGAATTGGTACTCGCCGAAGATGTCACCGGCCAGGCATGACTTGCCGCAGACCATGTAGGTATGCTCGCCGTCATTGGGGGCCATCTTGGCGTTGAGGCGGTAGATCAGCAGGTCGAGCAGGTGCGCTTCGATCGAGCTGTCGACCACGGCCAGGTGCTTGCCGTTGTACAGGGTATCGAGCACGGTCACTTCCAGCGAGGCGCTGTTGGTGATGGCGGCTTCGCCCGGCTCCAGGTAAACCTGCACGCCGTATTTTTCCGAGAACGCCTTCAGGCGCGCGCAGAAGGCGTCTACTGCATAGTCTTCACCGGTGAAGTGAATGCCACCACCCAGGCTGACCCACTCGACCTTGTGCAGCAGGTGGCCGAATCGCTCTTCGATGTGCGTGAGCATCTTGTCGAACAGGCCGAAGTCACCGTTCTCGCAGTTGTTGTGGAACATGAAGCCGGAGATCTGTTCGATCACCTGTTCGATCTTCGCCGGGTCCCATTCGCCCAGGCGGCTGAACGGGCGGGCCGGGTCGGCCAGCAGGTAGTCGGAGCTGCTGACCTGCGGGTTGACGCGCAGACCACGCACCTTGCCTTCGGACTGTTCGGCAAAGCGTTGCAGCTGGCCGATCGAGTTGAAGATGATCTTGTCGCAGTTCTCAAGCATCTCCTCGACCTCGTCGTCGGCCCAGGCCACGCTATAGGCATGGGTTTCGCCGGCGAACTTCTGGCGGCCGAGCTTGAGCTCGAACAGGGAGGACGAGGTGGTTCCGTCCATGTACTGCTGCATCAGGTCGAACACCGACCAAGTGGCGAAGCACTTGAGGGCGAGCAGCGCCTTGGCACCGGAGTGTTCGCGCACGTAGGCGATCTTCTCCATGTTGCTGAGCAGCTTGGTTTTATCGATGAGGTAATACGGCGTCTTGATCATTTAAAGGCCCCCGGCCAGGCCGGCCAAAAAAAGGACACGCATTGTGCCTTCACTTGCCGCAGACCGAAAGGGCGGGATACGCATTTCGTCAGGGTTGACGCCATTGCGTGGGCTTTTCGGTTGCGGCGAGCCTAGTAGATCAGGTGGATGTGACTGTCGTAATCACCCCCGACAGATGGCAGCTTCAGTCTGCCTGCTGCAGCCAGGCCTTGATCTGCTCCAGTGTTGCGGTAGCGCCGCCACAGACCACCACCAGGACATTGCGCAAGGCGCCCAGTGCCTTGGCATCATAGGCCACTGCCAACGCCGCCCCGCACGCGGGCTCGACCAGCACACGGTGGTCCAGCAAGAACCGCTCACAGGCCTCCAGCGCTGCGCGATCGCTGACCAGATGGCTGTGCACCGGATGCTGCTGCACGCATATCAGCGCCTGATCAGCCACACGCTTGGCCCCCAGCGACGTCGCCACCGAGGCGATGCGCTCCAGCTCCACCGAATGCCCGGCCTGCATGGCCGCATGCAGCGACGCCGCGCCCTCGGTTTCTACTGCCAGCACCGGCACATCGCCCCAGCCATTGCGCTTGAGCCCCTCCACCACGCCACTGAGCAAGCCGCCACCGCCGACTGACAACACCACCGCGTCCGGCTTAAGGCCGGCTTCGGCCACTTCATCCACCAGGCTGGCATGCCCGGCCCACAGCAGTGGGTCGTCGAACGGGTGGATGAAGGCATCGTTCGGGCCTACCAGTGTCTGTGCCAGGGCGTTGGCCTCTTGCCAGGAACTGCCGTGCACCACCACCTTGGCGTCTTCCAGGTGCAGCAGCTGCTTGGCCCGTTCGGTGGTGGTTTCGGGTACCACCACGGTCACCGGCACCCCCAGCTTGCGTCCGGCGTAGGCGACTGCCAAACCGGCATTGCCACCTGACGAGGACACAAAGTGCCGGGCGCCACGCGCGTGGTGTACCTCGCAGGCGTGGCCTACACCGCGCAGTTTGAACGAACCGCAGGGTTGCAGGGCGTCGAGCTTGAGCCAGATATTACGACCGGCCGCCAACGACAGCGGGCGCGACTCGATCAGGGGGGTATGAATGTGCAAGGTCATTGGCTGGCTCCGCGTAGTTGCTCGAGGTAGTTGTAAATGGTGTAGCGCGTCACGCCGAGGGCGCTGGCAGCCTTCTCGACGCCGCCCTTGACGATGAACAGGCCGCGCTCCTGCATGACGCGCACGGCCTCGACCTTGGCCTGTTTGTTCATCCGCCCCTGGCCGCTGCGCTGCAGGGCGGCCTGGATGATCTCGCTCATCAGCAGCTCCATGTCGGCAGGTTCGTTGACCGCAGGTATGGCCCCCAGTGGCTGCAACTGCTGGAGAAAGTTCATGGCAGCATCCAGGCCGGTGACGTCGGTGTTGACGCACAGGCTGGCGAACGGGTGGCCGCTGCTGTCACGGAAGATAGCCGTGGCACTTCGTAGCGTGCGGCCTTTGAGCGTAGTGGGGTAATCGGGCAGCACCACCGGCTCACGGCCGTGCTGGTCGGCCGAGGCCTGCATCAGTGCCTTGAAGCCCTGGTCCTGCTCCGGTGCGGCGAGGATCGGGCTGCCTACGCTGCGGCCGGACAGATGACCGTTGACGATCGCCACCACCGAGTGTTCGGGGTGGTCAAGGTCGTGCAGGAGTATTTCCATGTTGCGCGCGGCAACGCTGCCCAGGGCCTGGATGGCGGCCTTGAGCACGGTGAGGGTGAGTTGGCGTTCTTCGCTGGGGGTGATAGGCATGGCAGATCGCAAAATCAACTGTTTGTGTATTTTTACACATATGGTTGAAATTCGCGATCTGCTTTTAGGGGCCCTGTAAGACTCAGCCGAGCGCCGGCGTGCGCGGCGGAATCATCCGGCGCGAGCCAGTCGACTCAAAGGCGGCAGCAAAACTCAGCAGCGCGTTGTCGCTATAGGCCTTCCCGGCAAAGGTCAGCCCCACCGGCATACCGATATCGGCCATCACGCCCATCGGCACGGTCACGGTCGGCACGCCCAGGTGACGGATTGCCAGGTTGCCGTTGGCTACCCAGATACCGTTGCTCCAGGCGATGTCCGCCGATACCGGGTTGATATCGGCATCGGCCGGGCCAACGTCGGCTACGGTGGGGAACAGCACCGCGTCCAGGCCCAGCTTGTCCATCCAGTCTTCCAGGTCCAGCTTGCGGGTCTGCTCCAGGCCGCGCAGGCCGTCGGGCAGGGTCTCGATCTGGTCCCAGGTCTTCAGGCCACGCTTGGCCATGTTGACGTACTCGTCCATGCCGGCAGCCAGGTCATCTTCACGGTTAGGCAAGGTGCCCGGGTCGTGGGGGAAGATCTTCAGCCCGTCGACATCGGCCAGGCGGTTAAGCTTGGGGTCATCGTTGGCGCGCAGGAAGTCGTCAAAGGCCCAGCCCGACAGTTCCCACAGTTCGTCATGCAGGAATGCCTTGCTGACGATGCCGCGGTTGTACACGGTCGGCGCACCTGGGCGGTCGCCTTCGCAGTTGGACACCAGCGGGAAGTCCACTTCCAGTACTTCGGCACCCGCTGCTTCCAGGGCCTGGCGCGCTTGTTGCCACAGGTCGATCACCGTGGCGCGGGTGTTGATGCGTTGGCCGGTCGGCCCGCCGATGCCTGGCTTCTCGGAGGTGCCTGCTTCGGGATCGGCATTTATATACATGCGTGGTACGCCAAAGCGCTTGCCCTTGAGCGCGCTGGCATCTACCGCCAGTTCAAGGTACGACGCCGGACGTACCGTCGAGGCAGCGGGGATCGGCACCCATGGCTGCAGGCGCCACAGGTCGCCGCGCTTGTCGGCGTCATCGGCTACCACCACGTCGAGGATTTCAAGGAGGTCGGCCATGGTGCGGGCATAGGGCACCACCACGTCCATGGTCGGCGTCAGCGGCCAGTTGCCACGCACCGAAATCACCCCGCGCGACGGGGTGTAGGCGCACAGGCCGTTGTTGGACGCCGGGCCACGGCCGCTGGACCAGGTTTCTTCGGCCAGGCCAAAGGCGCTGAAGCTGGCGGCGGTGGCGGTACCGGCACCGTTGGACGAGCCTGAGGCGAAGGGCGCGGTCAGGTAGTTGGCGTTGTACGGGCTTTCGGCGCGGCCATAGACGCCGCGCTGCATGCCACCGTTAGCCATGGGCGGCATGTTGGTCTTGCCCAGGCACACGGCACCGGCGGCGCGCAGGCGCTCGATGGTGAAGGCGTCGCGCTGGGCGACCAGGTCCTTGAAGGCAGGGCTGCCGGAGGCGGCAGTCAAGCCTTTGACCAGGTAGCTGTCCTTGGCGGTGTAGGGGATGCCGTCCAGCGGGCTAAGCACCTGGCCCTTGGCGCGGCGGGCGTCGGAGGCCTCGGCTTCTTTCAGCGCCTCCGGGTTGCGCACCACTACGGCGTTAAGGGCTGTGGCTGTGTCGGCGCCATCGTAGGCGTCGATGCGCGCCAGGTAGGCCTTGACCAGCTCGACCGCTGTCGTGCGGCCCGACTCGAGCGCGTCGCGCAGCTCGGCAATGGAAACCTCGGTTACCTCGATCATGCGTTCACCAAAAAATGTGCAGGTGGGGGCTAATGCGAGGAGTGTACAAGAAGGGCTTGGCCGACGCAGGTTTGCGCAGGGGCAAATGGTTTTATGCAGGGGGGCATTGTCGGGGGCATTCACAGGTTTTGCCCGGCCCATTGTGGGGGGCGGCCTTTCAGTCACCAAAGGGCCGCTCCCACACGGTTTGCGTCAACCTTCCAAGTCTGCGGCGCTATGGCGCTCCGGCACCTGGCTGTGTTCATCTCCCCAGGTACGGTTCACGCGTGTACCGCGCTGCACAGCAGGGCGCTGGGCGATGTCCTCGGCCCAGCGCTGTACGTTCGGGTACTCGTCAACCGCCAGGAACTGCGCGGCGTCATACAGGTTGCCGCGCACCAGCTGGCCATACCACGGCCACACGGCAATATCAGCGATACTGTATTCATCGCCGCCCAGATAACGGCTTTCGGCCAAGCGGCGATCAAGTACGTCCAGTTGACGCTTGGCCTCCATGGTGAAGCGGTTGATGGCGTACTCGAACTTTTCCGGTGCATACACGTAGAAGTGGCCAAAACCACCGCCCAGGTAAGGCGCCGCACCCATCTGCCAGAACAACCAGTTCAGGCATTCGGTGCGCGCAGCCGGCGATTTTGGCAGCAAAGCACCGAATTTCTCTGCCAGGTACAGCAGTATCGAGCCTGATTCGAACACCCGCACCGGCGGCTCCACGCTGCGGTCGAGCAGGGCAGGGATCTTCGAGTTGGGGTTGACCTGGACGAAGCCACTGGAAAACTGATCACCCTCGCCGATGCGGATCAGCCAGGCATCGTATTCGGCACCGGCGTGGCCCAGGGCAAGCAGCTCTTCAAGGGCAATGGTGACCTTGACGCCATTGGGCGTGGCCAGGGAATACAGCTGCAGCGGGTGTTTGCCCAGCGGCAGGTCCTTGTCGTGAGTCGGGCCGGCGACCGGGCGGTTGATGCTGGCGAACTGGCCGCCGGAGGCTGCGTCGTTGCGCCAGACTTTGGGTGGCACGTAGGCAGGCTTGCTCATGCATGAATCTCCTTCAATGGCGCGAAAACGGTCACGTGAAAACCTTGACCTGCATCTATGCCACGGGTTCGATGCAATGCGCAAATGCACAGGGTGCAGGCGCAGCTTGCATGACGGCGGTTTCATCCAGTTTTCATCCGGCACAAGCCTGGCCGGTTTTATGCTGGCTTACCACTTCGTCCTGCAAGGAACCGCTGGCCGATGACCATTGCACGCTGCGTGTTGGCGCTGGTCCTGCTCGGCGGCCTTTTGGCCCGCGCCGAGGCCACGCCGTGGGTTGCCGGCCTGCACCTTATGACCTTGACCGACCCGGTCGATAGCCGCCCGATGCAAGCCCTGGCGTTCTACCCGGCCGTTGGCAAAACCCGTATCAGCCGTATAGACGGGTATCCCGTCGACGTGGCCGAAGAGGCGCCCGTGGCCATGGGCCGATTCCCGTTGCTGGTGCTGTCTCACGGCAATACGGGCAGCCCACTGGCCTTGCATTACCTGGCAACGTCGTTGGCGCGCCAAGGGTTCGTGGTGGTGGCGGTGGTGCACCCGGGGGACAACGTGCGCGACCACAGCCGCCTTGGCACCCTGAGCAATCTTTATGGGCGGCCGCTGCAAGTCAGCGCGGCGATCACCGCAGCGCGCGATGATGCAGTGGTCGGGCCTTATCTGAATGACGGCAAGGTGGGTGTGATTGGCTACTCGGCCGGCGGAGAAACCGCGTTGATCCTGTCTGGCGCACGCCCCGACCTGGAGCGTCTGCGTCAGTACTGCCTGGAGCGCCCGCATGACGCAGACGCCTGCAAGACCCACGGCATCCTGATTGCCGACCGCAGCGAACTGGCGCCCGAGACCGACCCGCGAGTGGGGGCGGTCATGTTGATGGCGCCGCTGAGCCTGTTGTTCGGGCGCCATGCGCTGGCCGGGGTGCAGGTACCCGCACTGATCTACAGTGGCGACAGCGATCAGCTTGTGGCAGTGGACCGTAATGCCGAGGCCCTGGCCCGCAAACTGCCGGTCACACCGGACTACCGCCTGTTGGCCGGTGCCGGGCATTTCGTGTTCATGGCCCACTGCGATGCCGAGCAGTACGCGCGAATGCCGGCGCTGTGCAAGGACGCCGACGGCGTCGACCGCCGGCATATCCATCATTCGCTGCAGCGAGAAACGGCAGCGTTCTTCAGCCAGGCGCTGGGGGCGCCAGCGCCGGCTCAGCGTTCAGCTGCGACGGGCGCGCCGCGCCAGCCACAACGTTAGGCCGACCCCGGCTAGGGCGAGCAGGGCAGCCACGCAGAAGATCGAGGCATACCCCAGGTGTACCGCCACGGCGCCCATCACCGGGCCGGCAATGGCCAAGGCCATGTCGAAGAACACAGCATAGGCGCCCAGCCCTGCGCCGCGGCTGCTGCTGGGGACTTGCTTGATCGCTTCCACGCCCAATGCCGGGTAAACCAGCGACAGCCCGAAACCGGTCAGCCCGGCGCCAACCAGCGCCCAGGGCGGCGAGGGCGCCAGCCACAGAAGGCTCAGGCCAAGCACTTCGGTGGCCATGCAGGCGACCGCCACGTTGTAGCCACCAAAGCGGTTGACCGCGTTGACGAACAGCAGGCGCGAAATGATGAAGCACACGCCAAACGCACTCAGGCACCAGGCCGCGCCGGCCCAACCGCGCTCGAGGTAATACAAGGTGACGAAGGTGGTCAAGGTGCCGTAGCCGATCGAGGCCAGGGTCAAACCCAGGCCACACGGGGCAACCCGGCCGAACGCCGACCAGAAGGGCAGGCGCTCGCCGCGCACCACGACCATGTCGGGGCGCTTGCGAAGCACCAGCAGGGCAAGGGTTGCCAGCACCAGCAAAGCCGGCCCCAGCACGCTGAAGTCCAGCCCGTCCACGGCCAGCACGCCAACTGGCGCACCGATGGCGATCGCGCCATAGGAGGCGATGCCGTTCCACGAGATGACCCTGGCAGTGTGTTCGGGGCCGACCTGGCTGATACCCCAGCTCAAGGTGGCCACGCCGATCAGCCCTTGGGCGATGCCCAGCAGCAAACGGCCACCGAGTAGCAGTGTCAGGCTCAGCAGCGGTAAGGTGAGGGTCCAGGCTGACAGCAACGTCAACACCCCGCAACCGGCAATCCCCAGCAGGCCAAAGCGGATGGCCTGTTTCCCTCCCAAGGTGTCCGCCACCCTGCCTGCAAAAGGGCGGCTCAGCAGCGTGGCCAGGTACTGCAGGCCAATGGTTACACCGGCGATCACAGCGCCAAAGCCGAGCTGGTCGTGCACATAGCTGGGCAGCACCGCGATCGGCAGGCCGATGCAGAGGAACGCAATGAAGGTATAGAAAACGATCGACAGGATCTGCAGGGTGATGTGCAGCGTGTTACTGGCGGGGGCAGGTTGTTGCGCGGTCATGGGCTCTTTCGCGGGCGGGCGGTTGGGCGTGCTCCCATCATGGCCGTTGCGCGAAGGAAAAGACAGCAGGCTAACGAATTATTCGTCGGGCCGTGCCGGTCGGTGGGATGGGGATGGACTCTTCGCGGGCTTGCCCGCTCCCACAGGGACCGCACAGGTATTGGACGCTTGTGGGGCCTTGGGAGAGCGGGCAAGCCCGCGAAGAGGCCCGGCCATCCGAGATGGCCAGGCCGTCCCATCAATCAGACCAGCACACCCTGGCTACGCAGGTAGTCGTCGTAGGTACCGCTGAAGTCCACCACACCATCGGCCGACAGCTCGATGATGCGCGTGGCCAGCGACGACACGAACTCGCGGTCGTGGCTGACGAACAGCAGGGTGCCCGGGTAGTTTTCCAGCGCCAGGTTCAGCGCTTCGATCGATTCCATGTCCAGGTGGTTGGTCGGCTCGTCCATCACCAGCACGTTCGGTTTCTGCAGGATCAGCTTGCCGAACAGCATGCGACCTTGTTCACCACCGGAAATCACCTTCACCGACTTGAGGATCTCGTCGTTGGAGAACAGCATGCGCCCCAGGGTGCCGCGGATCACCTGCTCACCAGAGGTCCACTGGCCCATCCAGTCGAACAGGGTCATGTCGTCTTCGAAGTCGTGGGCGTGGTCCTGGGCGTAGTAGCCCACTTCGGCGCTGTCGGTCCACTTCACCGAGCCCGCATCCGGGGTCATCTCGCCGACCAGGGTGCGCAGCAGGGTGGTCTTGCCAATACCGTTGGGGCCGATGATCGCAACGCGCTCGCCCGCTTCGACGGTGATGTCGAAGTTCTTGAACAGCACCTTGTCGTCGAAGGCTTTGGCCATTTTCTCGACGACCACGGCCTGGCGGTGCAGTTTCTTCGCCTGTTCGAAACGAATGAACGGGCTGACGCGGCTGGACGGCTTGACCTCGGCCAGCTGGATCTTGTCGATCTGCTTGGCACGTGAAGTGGCCTGCTTGGCTTTGGAGGCGTTGGCCGAGAAGCGGCTGACGAAGGTCTGCAGCTCGGCGATCTGGGCTTTCTTCTTGGCGTTGTCCGACAGCAGCTGCTCACGCGACTGGGTGGCTGCGGTCATGTACTCGTCATAGTTGCCCGGGAACAGGCGCAGCTCGCCGTAATCCAGGTCAGCCATGTGGGTGCAGACGCTGTTGAGGAAGTGCCGGTCGTGGGAAATGATGATCATGGTGCTGTTACGCGCCGTGAGGATCGTTTCCAGCCAGCGGATGGTGTTGATGTCCAGGTGGTTGGTCGGTTCGTCGAGCAGCAGCACGTCCGGGTCCGAGAACAGCGCCTGGGCCAGCAGGACACGCAGCTTCCAGCCCGGTGCCACTTCGCTCATCGGGCCGAAGTGCTGCTCCAGCGGAATACCCAGGCCCAGCAGCAGTTCACCGGCGCGGGACTCGGCGGTGTAGCCGTCCATTTCGGCGAATTCGGTTTCCAGCTCGGCGACGGCCATGCCGTCTTCTTCGGTCATTTCCGGCAGCGAGTAGATACGGTCACGCTCGGCCTTGACTTTCCACAGCTGGCCGTGGCCCATGATCACCGTGTCGATCACGGTGAATTCCTCGTAGGCGAACTGGTCCTGGCGCAGCTTGCCCAGGCGGGTATTCGGCTCGAGCATGACCTGGCCTGCGGACGGCTCCAGGTCACCGCCGAGGATTTTCATGAAGGTCGACTTGCCGCAACCGTTGGCGCCGATCAGGCCGTAGCGGTTGCCGTTGTTGAATTTGACGGAAACGTTTTCGAACAGCGGCTTGGAGCCGAACTGCATGGTGATGTTAGCGGTAGAAATCAAGTGCTTGTCCTGCGGGGGTTCCAGAGGTGTATTTAGGCCCTGTCGTCAGTCTTGGGCCAATTTTGGGCCAATTCGACTCGGGGCGGCAGCTTCTCCAGCTCCCTCCAGTCCGAGGAGGAGCTGATCCATTTCGCGTAGGTAGAGAGCAACATCTCGACGCTGTGGCCAAGCTGGCTCGCGATGAACGCGGGGTTCATCCCAGGCATCAGGCATAGGGTGGCGTAGGTGTGGCGGGTGTCGTACTGACGGCGTTCACGGATGTTCAGCGCCTTCAGCGCCGATTTGAAGGGGCGGATTGTAACACTTGGCTCGTTGATCCACAGCCCACCTTTGCTAGGTTGGAACACGAAGGGGCTAGTCAGGTGGGCCGACTTGGACGCCATGCGACGAAGGGTAGCCATTCGCTGGGCCTGGTTGATGGCGCTCAATGCGCGCTCGTTTAACAGGACCACCCGATGATGCTTGGTTTTCGTCTGGTCAGGTTTTCGCTTTGGATTGATCGCGGT
Source organism: Pseudomonas sp. GW823-FHT05G12 (assembly GCF_058795575.1). Classification (NCBI taxonomy): domain Bacteria; kingdom Pseudomonadati; phylum Pseudomonadota; class Gammaproteobacteria; order Pseudomonadales; family Pseudomonadaceae; genus Pseudomonas; species Pseudomonas sp. GW823-FHT05G12. The sequence goes on along the minus strand of NZ_CM179501.1, from coordinate 3,248,470 downwards.
CGGTTGTGATTATCAGCTTTCGACCTTTATCGGCCTCTCGTGAAAGAGTGTCTCCCCCCTCTATTGATAGCGTCGATTGGAAGCCATTGCTAAACAACGGAAGCAGTCGTATTCAAAACATCTAGTCTTGATGCTTGATAACAGCACTGCATCTGATAGGGAAGTTGACTGAGTTGGCAATAAAACATTCGTGGTGAGCATCGTCATGCAGGCGTCTTGCAAGATCCAGATTTGACTGGCTGCTGATAATGACCTGAGGCCTTAACTCAGCGTCTTTGAAATGGCCCTTGCGCTGGCCATCCCCTTCAAGCATCCGGCCCACCGGGTAGTCGACATATTCCAAGACGTTCACGTTGTTGACTGCGCACAGATGAAGATACCAAAGCTTGTGGCAGGCCGAGATCGAGGCCAGCAACATGTCTTCAGGGTTCCAGCGTTCAGGGTTCCCGCGAAAGGCGGGGTCGGCAGAGCCAAGGATCGGTGCCTTGCCTGGAGCCTCCACGTTGAAGTCTCTCTGGTATGCCGTGTAACTGGCAGTGCCTTCACCCGTGTTACCTATCCAATTTACCGTGACAGCGTAATGGTGTTCTTTCATGGTCACTCCTGTGTCGAAAGATGGCCGGAAAATCTTGCCCATCGCTTGGGTGCTGTTATCTTGCTCTCGATTGAGGGCTCTCCACCAGCATCCAGTGTTTGCAGCGACGCATGAGCAATCCGAGCACATGCAATGATCCGAACTGCGAATAGTCCTGATTGCTGATTTTCTCGTGCTCTCTGTCGTGTCCTGGGCTTGAGGGTATCGAAACCCTATCTCAAGCTTGGGGCCTCAACACGCAAAATGGTGCTTCAGCTCAACGGAGCCTTCGCCGCCGCCTCGATCGCGTCGAGGTCCAACTCAATTGTTTCGGGCATGACGATTCCTTGGCCGCTCTTGCGACCGGCCTGTGCTTTAATGGGCGATTGTTGAAATGGATTTTTCTAGCGAGGGATAACGCTTATGTTTGCTGTCGGAATTGCGCTTCTTGCCGTTGGATTAGGCACTTCAAATCCTGGGCTCTGGATACCGGGCGCCGCGCTCATGGCTGCCTGCGTCGTGAAACGAGCACGCAGCTGACCCCTTGGCCCCCATATCGCGGCAGTGAATAGAGGGGGAAGGGGACAGGGGTTACACAGAAAGAGTACGGATTTGCCCTCAGATCAGAAGGACCTGCGCTGCGGTGCGGTCGTCCCTCAGCTTTTGCCCGGACGTGCGCCCACCTGGATCTGTGTGTAAGAAAGTGAAGCCTGTCGACCCGCACGGCGGCTCCGTATTGACTCACCGTGTTCTCTCATCTGGATAAAAAAATGTAATACACACCTTAAGCAGTGGATTCATTGGAACAGCTGTGTATTCTGTCTCTCCAGTCAAGAATATGAGTTCTAGGTCCGTTCCATGCGTAATCGCGGCAAAATCTATTGGGAATGGGCCAATTCTGCGTTGCATTCCCGCAACTACGATGAGCGCCTTCCCTGCGGCACTTTAATCAACATCCAAGCCCGACTCTCACTTGAAAACGCCACTCAACTTTTCTTGGGTATCTACGGGAAAAAAGGCGTGCTCTTGCTCGAAGAGGTACACCCTGACTGCCGTGGACAGAAACTGTCCGCGGCGATGGCCTGGGCGCTCGAGCGTGCTCACGACTGGGTCGCCAAGGCGTTTCCTGCGCCCAAGGCACCAGGGCCTGAACCACTCCCGCGCAGAGGCTCGCGTCTTCACGGATAACGATGCAGGGAAAACGGAACGCTCGTCAGATCGCTTGAGTCGTATCTCCATCAAAAGCGCATTGAGGCGCCCAGTTGGAGAAAGTGATGAGCCTTCAGTCCACCAGTCATGACCTTTACGTGCATTCCTACCTTGGTTACCAGGCATCGATTTACGTGCTGTGGGAGTCGAGCGTCGAATTTCCCACGGGGATGTTGGTCGAGGTAGGGAAGCCGGGCGCAACGGCGCGAACCCTGCGTGTGAGTCGACCATTCTCCTCTTCGACAGAAGCCATTCTCGAAGGGAAGGTTATGGCTGAACAGTACGTGGAAAGTCAGAAAAGCGGAGCTTGTGCTGCCAGGTGAGTTCGCCGAGGTCTGATCGGACCCACCGCAACCACGGGCAGGTCGACCGCCTGCGAATCTGTGCAGCTGTTGATAACGGTATTCCCTGTTCATCGAGTCGAGCCATTTCAACAGTAACCGCTTGCGTAAGTGCCGTTGTGGACGGTGGTGTTACCAGTCGTCGTGCTGCGCGGGTTCCAAAGTCGACCCGGTCCCCGAGTCGAAACCCTGCACATCAGTGGTCGATGATGTTGCGCTGCCGGTACTTGGGCCGGCATGGTCTACTACCGCTTCACTGAAGCGGCTCTATCAGCGCGGCGCCTTGGTTGCGCACATTGCCAATGGCTGTGCTCACTCGATACCACTCGAAGGCCTCGGCTGGCTCGCCCAGGTTGAGCGCCATTTGCTCGGCTTGTTCGCCCGGCGTCGCGGGTTGCATCCACTCACGCGCAAGGTCTGGGGCCAAAACCACTGGCCTGCGGTCGTGCACATCTACCATTCCGCCCCGGGCATCGGCCGTAATGATGACGAACCCGTCATTCTCGCTGCCAGCGAACTGGCCGATGCTGGCGCAAAGGGAAGGGCGCCCGTCCCGGCGTCGGATGTAGTACGGCTGTTTCTTCGGTCCGCCTTCATCGACCCATTCATACCAGCCGTCGATCGGCGTTATGCCTCGGTGGGGCCAGATCGCCCGGAAGAAGGGGCCGTGTGCGACCTTTTCGACCCTGGCGTTAATCGGCGCAGCACGGTCGGTCGCCCAATGCGGCCGCCAGCCCCATCTCACCAGGTCCGCCCGCGGGCCTGCTTCATCCATTCGCAGCACTGCCACCAGCGTGGTCGGAGCGACGTTGTACCGGCCAAGTGGCTGGTCGCCGACGTTGTTCCGCCAGGCCTCTGGCAGGCTCAGGGTTTCGACAAAGTCGTGTATGCCTCGGTACTGACTCAACCTTCCACACATGCGCGGCCCTCCTGCCAGAGCAAGCATAGCGCTTGGGCGTATCGCCGGTGTGGAGGGGCGACGGCGTGCCGTACGCGCAGTCCTGGCGGTGCAGGGCTGAATGAACGCCCCAATGCCATTCAGCACGGCGCCAAGTCTGATCTTCCAGGCGTTATAGGCTCGTTCGAGGGGACCCGAACGAAAATGCAGTACTTACCACCCTCCATCGATTCAAAGGCCACCAGCTTCTCCACCAGCGCGGCGCTCAAAACCTTGCCGGCGTTAAGCAGCAACATGCCGTTGTCGGCGTTCAGGTTGCGCGCAAGCACCATTCCCGGCGCCAGGTCACGGGTGGTACACACCTGGACTTCAGGGTCCACCAGGGTGAGATCGCTGTGGAACGAGGCGCAAACCTGGACGAAATCCTCAAGGAGTGCTGGGTCATACAACCGGCCGGCGTACTTGCGCAGGTAGAGCAAGGCCTCGTCACTGTTCATCTGCCGTTCAAGAATCAAACCCCGTTGCAGCTCAACGAAGTCCACGGCCAGCTTGAGCAAGCGAGCGCCGAACGGGATAGCTTCACCCTTGAGCCGGTCGGGGAAACCGCTGCCGTCCCAGTGTTCCTGGTGATGCAGGATCAGGCGCGCGGCATCTTTCATGGGCTCAAGGGTCATCAGCAGCGCTTCACTTTGGCGTGGGTAGTCGCGATAGCGGTCGCGGTCGCTGTGCATCAACTGGTCCGAAGGGGCAACGATCATGCTATCCGGCCAACTCAATTTGCCTATGTTGTACAGCGCCGCAGCCATGGCCAGATCGCGGCTGATCGCCTCGTCCAAGGCGTGGGCCCGACAGTAGCAACGCACCAGTTCGATGATCTGTCGATTGGTCTGCTTGGCTGGAGGCAGCCGCAGATTAGCCAACATCGAGAACACTTCAGTCCCGGTCACATAGCTGTGTTTCAGTTCTTCGTAGGCCAGGTCGAGCATGTCAGCGGTCTGCTGCAGCTCCGCGGTACGGGCTGCAACGCGTTTCTCCAGGTCGTTATTGAGCAGTCTCAACTGGGCGTTCTGCCGACGTGCCAGCAGCTCCAGGCGTTGGCGCTCGCGTTCGGAATGCTGGTGCTCCAGGGCCTGGCGCAAGGTCAGTAGCAATTCGTCGTCGTTCCAGGGCTTGCTGATGTAACGGTGGATCTGACCGTCATTGACGGCCTTGATGATTGCGCTCGGGTCGGCGTAGCCGGTCAGCAAGATCCTGACGGTCGATGGGTGATGCTGATTGATCTGTGCCAACAAGGTGGCGCCGTCCATACCAGGCATGCGCGCATCGCTCATCACCAGGTCTACCGGGCCCTCGGCCATCTGCGCCAGTGCCTGTTCGCCGCTGGTCGCCAGCTTCACGTCATAGGGTTGGCCACGCAATAGCCGACGCAGACTGCTAAGGATCGACTCCTCGTCGTCCACTAGCAACACGGTCGGCCGATAGGGTGGGTTCGGGTTCGGTTGCACTTCCATGGCAGGCCTCACGCGGTCGATCTATGGAGGCACTCGAGCTCAACGAGTGCTTAGGTCAAAGGCTAGATCATTTTTCCGCGACAGGTGTCGGAGCAAGGCGTGGCGGGTGGCAGGCAAATTGTCTGGAAGGCATCTAACCTGACGGCATGGCACCACCCTTCTGTATATCCGTAAGCCCAGGGAAAAGGATTCTCCCGGATGTTCGCGCAGACAACCTGTCGTTTTCGTTCCGTTCTTCACCCGCAGCGCTTGCGACGTTGCCTGAGCCTGTGGGTGCTACTCGTTCTGAGTGTGGACAGCGGGGCCGAGCTGCTGGACGAGCCGCTCAAGCCACTGCCTCCGATTCCCGCTCTGGCACCTGGGCGTGTCGAGCTGGGCCGCCAGTTGTTCAACGATCCGCGGTTGTCGCGCAACGGCACACTGTCCTGCGCCAGTTGTCACCGTCTGGACACGTACGGGGTCGATGGCCGGGCGTTCTCCATGGGTGCAGATGGCCTGCCGCTTACGCTCAATACGCCAACGGTACTCAATGCCAGCCTTAATTTCCGGCAGTTCTGGGATGGCCGGGTCGAGTCACTCGAGGAGCAGGGGGATGCCGTGATCACCAGCGCTCACGAGATGGGCGGAGACTGGCGCGTGATCGAGCAGCGCATCGCCGCAGACGTGCGTTACCGCCAGGCGTTCAAGGATGCCTACCTGGACGCGGTGACAAAGGACAACATCCTCAGCGCGTTGGCCGATTACCAAAGGACGCTACTTACCCCCGGCGCACGCTTCGATCGTTACCTGCAGGGCGATACCGAGGCGCTCACCCTGGACGAAAAATACGGCTACCAGCGCTTCAAGGACTATGGCTGCATCGCCTGCCACCAAGGGGTGAATATTGGGGGCAACATGTTCCAGAAATTTGGCGTGTTCGGCGACTACATCGCTGACCGCGGCAACCCCACCGAGGCGGATCAGGGCCGCTTCAACGTGACCGCAGAGGAGGCCGACCGGGGGGTGTTCAAAGTGCCGAGCCTGCGCAATGTGGCGATGACCGCGCCCTATTTTCACGATGGCTCGGCGCCTACGCTGGAGCGTGCGATCGACGTGATGTTCCAGTATCAGCTTGGACGAATCCCAAGCGATGAGGACCGCAGGCTCATCACGCTGTTCCTCAAAACCCTTACTGCTGAAAAGGCGGGTCAGCCATGAGGGTGATTTCCCGGCGTACAAGCCTGATTCTATTCAGTGGGTTGGTCTTTGTACTGGCGTCGATGCTGCTGTACTTGTACCTGAATTCCGGGTCAGAGCAGACCCAGACCTACAACGAATCCCGAGATCTCATTCGTCAGCTCAAGCAACAGGATGCTGTATGGGAAAACGAGGTGCTCAAGGCCCGGGTAGCCGTCTCCCATAACTACGATCCACTTGTGATTCCTCTCAAGGAGATGAAGCGGCTGTGGGCACGATTCGACCGCCGGGAAGCCGAGCAAGGGCGCGATGACTCAGACCAGTGGCGCGATGCCCATGACGGTTTTCTTTCTGCGTTCGGGGAAAAGGCTCGGCTCGTGGAGCAATTCAAGTCGCATAATGCCTTGCTGCGAAATTCGTTGGCATTTCTACCCACCGCCGAGGACAGTATTCAGGCCCAGATCAACACCATGCTGGCCCCGAATCGGCAGGAGGTACACGGATTCGTCACTGACACCTATGACCTCTTGCTGAGTGCCCTGGAGTTCGCGCAGGTTACCTCTGTGGAAAGGGCTGCCGAGATAGAGGTGGGGTTAGGCAACTTGGCTGTTAACACGGAGAACCTGCCCAAAGAATTCCAGACGCCCCTCAATCTGTTGAGCAATCACGTGGCGTTGATCCTGCGCGAGCAACCTGTCGTCAACCGCCTGCTCGAGCAGATCGAGGCGATCCCGGTTGCCGAGCGCCTGGATACGATCACCAGCCTTTTGGACAGGGATCAACAGCAGGTTGAAAAGATCAACCGTAAAAACCATCTCTACACGTTATGGCTATCAGGCTTGCTGATGTTCTCGGTCATTTGCCTGGCAGGGCTGCTGGTGCGCAGTTTCGCCGAGGTGAGACGGGTCAACAACGCATTGCAAAGCGCCAATGACGTCCTGGAACAGCGGGTCGAGGAACGCACCCTGGCGCTCCGGAACGCTCAGAGCGAGCTGTTCAACGCCGCGCGCCAGGCAGGTATGGCGGAGATCGCCACCAATGTGTTGCATAACGTGGGCAACGTGCTCAACAGCGTGAACACATCCTCTGATCTCATCGCTCGAACGTTGCGCAGCAGCAAAACCCAGGGTTTGGGCAAGGCCATGCAACTGTTTCGCGAGCATGCCACTGACATCGGTCGGTTTCTCGACGAGGATCCCAGAGGCCGGTTGCTTCCTGGCTACCTCAACCAGCTGACCGAGGCGATCGCCGATGAACAGAAGGAGATGGCGATCGAGCTGGAACGAATGAACAAGAGCATCGACCACATCAAGGAAGTGGTGGCCACCCAGCAATCCTATGCCGGCGCTAAAAATGTGCCAGAGCCGCTGTCGGTCAACGACCTGGTCGAGGACGCGCTGCGCATGAACGCAGGCGCGTTGACCCGGCATCAAGTGAGGGTAGTGCGCGACTTCGCAGATCTGCCTATGGTGATGGGCGACCGGCATCGGCTGTTGCTGATTCTGATCAACCTGATCAGCAACGCCAAGTACGCCATGTCCGGCCCCGGCAGCGACCCGCGGACGATGATCCTCAGGACGCGCATCGTTGAGGGGGGCTTCCTGGAAATGAGCGTGCTGGACGAAGGCGAAGGCATTGCCCCTGAAAACCTGCAGAAGATCTTTGCCCATGGCTTCACCACGCGCAAGGACGGGCATGGCTTCGGCTTGCACAGTTGTGCCCTGGCCGCCATCGAGATGAATGGTCACCTGACCGCACACAGCGACGGCCCTGGCTTGGGTGCTGTCTTTACCCTGAGGATCCCGCTGATCGCGGTGACGGAGCCTGCATGAGTGACATGATCAATCGCCGGATCCTGCTGATCGATGACATGCCGACTATCCACGAGGACTTTCGCAAGATCCTTGCCCCGGCCAGATCGCAGAACTCTGAGCTGGACGAGATGGAAGGGTTGTTGTTCGGCGAGCAGGTCAAGAACGAACGACCGGTATTCGAACTCGATTCAGCCTATGGCGGTGAGGAAGGTCTCGGCCTGCTGAAGCGTGCGCTGCAGGCCAGCAAGCCCTACGCGTTAGCCTTCGTCGACATGCGAATGCCAGGTGGATGGGATGGCGCTCAGACCATTGAGCACCTGTGGGAAGAGGACCCGCTGTTGCAGGTAGTTGTCTGCACTGCCTACTCGGACTATTCCTGGGATGAGTTGCTCGACCGGCTGCAGGCCCACGATCGCTTGCTGATCCTGAAAAAACCGTTCGACAACATCGAGGTCCAGCAAATGGCCAGCACCTTGCTGACCAAGTGGGAAATGACCCAACGAGCCTCGCTGAAAATGCACCAGCTCGAACAGCGGGTAGAGCGGCGTACCCAGCAACTGACCCAGGCCAGCGAGGCGCTGCAGCTGGAGATCGAGGAGCGCAAGCAGCTGGAAAGCCAACTGGTGCAATCGGAGAAGCTCGCCTCGTTGGGGCAGATGGCCGCCGGCGTAGCGCACGAGATCAACAATCCGATCGGTTTCGTGTCCTCCAACCTGGGCACTCTGGGAGGGTACTTCCAGCAACTGGCAGCGATGCTCGACGCCTATCGCGAGGCCGAACTGATGCTCGGCGCAAACGAAACCACTGGGCGCTTGCAAAGGCTTCGTGAGCAGACGGAACTGGAGTTCCTCATGGAAGACATCCCGATCCTCATCAAGGAGTCCAAGGACGGAATCGGTCGAGTGGCGCATATCGTCAAGGACCTCAAAGACTTCTCGCGCGTTGATAGCGCTCAGCAGTGGCAATTAGCCGATTTGCAGCAGGGCATTGACTCCACGCTTAACATCGTCGCGAGCGAGCTGAAACATAAAGCCGACCTGGTAAAACGGTACCAACCGTTACCCCCTGTCGAATGCCTGCCGTCGCAGATCAACCAAGTGATAATGAACCTGGTGCTCAACGCCGCCCAAGCCATGGGCCCCGAGCGGGGCACCATCACATTGGGCACTGCTCATCAAGGCGCCTGGGTGTGCATCGAAGTTGCAGACACAGGCGCGGGGATAGCACCGGAGAACATCAAGAAAATCTTCGATCCTTTTTTCACCACCAAGCCCGTCGGCCAAGGTACAGGGCTAGGCCTGTCCCTTTCCTATGGCATTGTAAAGAAACACGGTGGGGAGATAACCGTATCAAGCCAGGTCGGAGTGGGAACAACGTTTCGTGTACAACTGCCGGTAAAGCAGAGCGCAACGCTGTGATGGCGCACGCGTTCTAGCTCTGGCTGGCATGAAGTGCACGGCCCCGACGAGGGGAGTGCTCGCTTGGGTCGGCTTGCGCACTGATTCAAAGAACCCTGCATTGTGCTATGGGGGAGCGGCGCAGTCTGTGATAATGGGCAATGACAAGGGCCCTATCATGCTGACTATCTCCAATAACGTGCATCTGCCAGATGCCGAAATCGAACTCACATACATCCGCGCGCAAGGCGCGGGTGGGCAGAATGTCAACAAAGTGTCCAGCGCGGTACACCTGCGCTTCGACATCCCGGCCTCATCGTTGCCCGAGTTTTACAAGGCGCGGCTGCTGGCGCTGCGTGACAGTCGCATCACCGGCGACGGCGTGTTGATCATCAAGGGCCAGCAGTACCGCACTCAGGAGCAGAACCGTGTTGACGCATTGGCGCGTCTTGCCGAGTTGATCATCACCGCAGGCAAGACCGAAAAGAAACGCCGCCCCACCAAGCCGACCCTCGGCTCGAAGACCCGCCGCCTCGAAGGAAAAGCCAGGCGGAGCACTGTCAAGGCGGGGCGGGGTAAGGTGGAGTTCTAGTGTCTGTATGAACAGCGTTGAGACGAAGTTCAGGCAAGGCGAAAACAGCCGAGGAAGCGGAGTTTACGGGTTGTAATTGAGCATTCCGAGGCTGTTTTCAACGCGGCCTTACCGAGTATCAAGGTATTTCATACAGCGCCAAGAAGGAGATATACCCAATGTCGTCGAGCTGACGGTAGATCTTTGCCGCTGATTTTTAATTTTGGTTTGAACTTGAACTGCGTTAGGATTCTCTAAACAGCATCCACGTATTCAGGAGTATGCACATGTCGCGTTTGGCAGAGTTTAGACAGCTTGAACAGAAGTTGGCGGCCCAGTTGGCCGAACTGGAAGCCATGAAAAGCAGCGGTGAGCTTCAGAAAGAGATCGAGTTCGAGACCAAGCTGCGTGACCTGCTAAGCAAATACGGTTACAGCCTGCGCGATATCATCAACATCCTGGATCCTCAGGCCAGTCGCCGGTCCGCAGCTCCTGCGGCTACAGAGAAAGCCCCACGCCGTGCTCGGCAAGTGAAGCAGTACAAGAACCCGCATAATGGAGAGGTCATCGAGACCAAGGGTGGCAACCACAAGCTGCTCAAGGAATGGAAAGCCCAGTACGGGGCAGAAGAAGTGGAATCCTGGGTGTCCTGATTTGTGCTGATGTCGCCCTCATTGCACTAGCTGAAACACTTTGTCCCTTTTCGAGGAAGCGACAGCGTCGCCTCCTCGAAACAGGGCGTTCATCGTGGGTGGGCGGAATGAGCTGACGTGGTTAAACAGGAAGTTTCGCCACTAAGCGCTCAGTGTCCGTTTCAATACTTCGTAAATTTTGGCATCAGCCGATTGGGCGACATTGAAACGGAGGAAGTCACCCGCAGCCATCGACTGGCTGAACGCATTTCCGGGCGCCAGTACTACACCTTCATTCAAGCAAGCCCGAGCCAGCGTTGCTGCATCCTTGCCTTGAGGAAGTTGGCACCAGACGTACATGCCTGACTGGGGCGTTATCCAGGGCTTGATACCAATGGCTTGAAGCCTCGCTACCGTTCTGTCCATAGCCTCGGCCAGCCTGAGGCGAACACTTTCCATGTGTTTCCGGTACCCGCTATCGGTAATCGCCAGATGGATGATGTCCGCGGCCAGGCGGCCACCCCCGAATGTGGTCGCAATCTTGAGATCGACCAGGCTCTCGATCCAGTCACTGCGAGCCGCGATGTAGCCGCATCTAATCGAAGCAGAGATGGTCTTTGAAAAGCTACCTATCTGGATGACACGAGAGAGGCCATCGAAGGCAGACAGCCGTGGCGCTGGTGCATTCTCGAAATCCCCGAAGATATCGTCCTCTACGATCACCAGGCTGGAGGTGTCGGCCAGCTTCAGCAACCTGTGTGCCGTGACCGGAGACAGTGTGGCGCCGGTCGGGTTGTGGATGCCTGAATTGGTTATGTACAACCGGGGAGAATGCGCGAGCAGGGCAGCGCCAAAAGCATCGATGTCCGGGCCCGTCGCGGTGTAGGGAACGCCTACGATGTTCACCCTGTGCGCTTTCAGCAATGCGTGAAAATTGAAATAGCAGGGGTCGTCGACCAGCACAGTGTCCCCCGGCTCCAGCAGAAAACGGCAGATCAGGTCGATGGCGTGGGTGCCGGACTCAGTGAGCATGATCTGTTCAAGTGGGGCTTCGATCCCGATGCCTGTCAGCTTCCGTGACAAGAATTGCCTGAGCGGCAGATGCCCAAGTGGCGAGGCATACTCCGTCAGTTTCGACGTGTCGGAACGGGCAACGGTGCGAAGCGCTTTGCGCAAGCCGGCATCGAACATCCACGAGGCAGGTAGCCACCCGCACCCTGGTTTCAATGCATCGCTAGCGGTGTCAAGAGACTGGCGCGAGATCCACAGCGGGTCCACTTCACGATCAAGCCTTGGGCCGAGTTCGGTGAGTACCAAGGGCGCCACTGGCCCGGCTACGTAAAAGCCGGAGCCAGGACGAGAATTGAGTACACCCTCAGCCATCAACCTTTCATAGGCCTCAAGCACCGTAGAAACCGACACCTGCATGGTCTGAGCCATCGCACGCACCGAGGGAATTCTCGCACCTGGTGTGTAGGTTCGAGAGGCTATCCGCGACTGGATTTCACCCATGACAGTTCGAATTCGCGTTCCGTCCCGTTTCATCGCACCCTCAACTGTGCTGGATTCATATGCATAACAGTTTGGTTTAAGTGTATTGGATTGTACATGGTCTGGGTGAGCCTGTCGGTGATGTACTGAGCCTTGGCTTATCGAGGACTTACCGATGGAAAAATCAGCAACCGGGTGGATCAACGGTTTCATAGGCGTCGCCATTTTTGCGGGTTCGTTGCCGGCAACCCGAGTGGCAGTGGCCGACTTCGAACCGACGTTTCTCACCTGTGCCCGGGCAACAATTGCCGCCATGCTGGGCGCGCTTTTTCTGATCGTGCTACGCCAGCCTCGACCCAAACGGCGGGATCTGTCGCCTTTGGCCGTAACAGCGCTCGGCGTTGTTATCGGTTTCCCGCTACTGACAGCATTTGCCCTTCAGCACATAAGCTCTGCTCACTCCATTGTCTTTGTCGGGCTCCTGCCATTGTGTACCGCAGGATTTGCGGTTTTGCGGGGCGGTGAACGACCTCGGCCATTGTTCTGGCTGTTCTCGTTGACAGGTGCCGGGTTGGTCGCTGGCTATGCGTTGATGAACGGAGGCGAGGCGTCGGCGGTGGGCGATCTGCTGATGTTGGCTGCGGTTGTGGTCTGTGGGTTGGGCTATGCCGAAGGAGCGCGCCTCTCGCGGACATTGGGTGGTTGGCAGGTGATCAGCTGGGCGTTGCTGGTAGCGTTGCCGTTCATGCTGCTGCTGACGGTAGTCAATCTTCCAGCCCCTGATGACTTTGCCAGGGTAAGTGCCCCTGCGTGGTTCAGCTTTGGCTACGTTTCACTGTTCAGCATGCTGATCGGGTTTGTGTTCTGGTACCGAGGGCTCGTCCAGGGGGGGATTGCGGCAGTGGGCCAATTGCAACTCTTTCAGCCGTTCATGGGGCTTGGGCTGGCAGCGTTGCTTCTGCACGAGCATGTCAGCTTGACGATGCTGCTCGTGACGCTGGGGGCTGTCATCTGTGTTTATGGGGCCAGGAAGTATGCCCAATAGATGAACAGCCAGGCAGAGCGCAATGTCGAGCTGATGGGGTTAACGGGGCCGGTTGTCTCGCCACTGCAAAACGGTTGCCGACTTTCGGCGAGACGTACTCCGCACCTCCAACTAGAAAATGGCATCAGCCGGTAATGACTGCGTCTTGCTGGCCGACAAGGCCCGGTTGTCGAACGCGCTGGCCCCCGGCAACCTTGCCCAGGCCAACGGACCGATGGCGATTTCTTCTGCACTCAACAGGCAATGGTCGAGTTCGCGTTGCAGTGTCTGGGTATCCAGGTCCTGGCCAATGAACACCAGCTCCTGACGGCAATCGCCGACGATGCTGTCCCACTTGGCCATGATGCCCTGCAAGCGATACTTGTCCTGCGGCCACTGTGACGGGTCGATGAAGTTCCACCAATGGCCAACGTAGTCCCATTGAAACTGCTGGCCGCTGTGTACCAGCAAGCCGATTTCGCGGTGGCGGCTGGCAAGCCAGAAATAACCTTTGCTGCGCAGAAGACGGCCGTTGCGCCAGGGCCGGGCGAGAAAATCAAGCAAGCGTTGCGGATGGAACGGGGCGCGCGCTCGGTACACCCATGACGTCACGCCATAGGTCTGCGACTCGCCGGCCGGGGCGTCGTGCGCGTCCATCTGTTTCATCCAGCCGGGCGCTGCGGCAAGGCTGGGCAAATCGAACAGCTGGGTGCCGAGGATGCTCGACAGCGCGACGTTGCCGGCCACCATCGGCAGGATCTGTGCGCCTGGATTGAGCCCGGCGAGAACTGCCAGCAGGGCCTGGTACTGCGCCTCATCGACCAGGTCGCGTTTGTTGACCAGAATCACGTTGGCATACTCGACCTGCTCGATCAGCAGATCGGCCAGCGGGCGCCTGCTGTCATCCGTGGCGACGTCGGCCCGCGCGACGGTTTCGGGTGAGTCGAGCATGGCCATGAACTGGCTGGCATCGACCACCGTCACCAGCGTATCCAGCCGCGCCAGTTCGCTGAGGCTGAAACCGTTGGCGTCGAGAAAGGCAAAGGTCTCGGCGACTGGCATCGGCTCGGAAATCCCGGTGGACTCGATCAACAGGTAATCGAAACGCTGCTGGCGCGCCAGCGCGCTGATCTGCTCAAGCAGGTCGGCGCGCAGGGTGCAGCAGATACAGCCGTTGCTCATCTCTATCAGTTCATCCTGGCCACGATACAGCGCAACGTCGCGCTGGACCTGGGCGGCATCGATGTTGACCTCGCTCATGTCATTGACGATAACCGCCACCTTCAGGCCCTGGCGGTTGCGCAGGATGTGGTTGAGCAGGGTGGTCTTGCCTGCGCCGAGGAAGCCTGAAAGGACCGTCACCGGCAGCCGGCCTGCCTGGGCGCCGGCAATCATGCGCGCACCACTCGCGGGCTTTCGACCTTGTCCAGATAGCTTTCGAACAGGTCTACCACCACCAGGCCGTCGTCCGCGGCATCGCCCCACAGGTCCCGCACGCGGAACTCGACATGGTAGGTCGGTTGATGCGCAGCGCTCTGGTCGCCATGGCCAATCGCGTCCGGAAACGGCCACTGTTCAGTGGTCCGGTGCAGCACTACGCCTTGCTTGCCGCGCACATATGCAGGCATGCGCACATGCCCGGCCACGTATTCATCGCGTACGATGACCCGGTCGCCCACTTCAAAAGGCGCTCGCCCGGTAATTGCAGCACGCCCTTGCGCATGGGCGGGGTTGGCCAGCTTGAAGTGCGAGCCGAGTGCTTCATCCAGTTCGGCCTGTGTGATGACGCCTGTTTCGACCAGCAGCGTGGCAGTGGCGATCACATAACGCTCGTAGTATTCGGTGCCGACGTGCTGGCGCACGTCAATGCGTTCGACGGCATGACGTATCTCGTCGACGCTGAACTTGTTCAGGTGGTCGACGCCAATGAACATCAGGCTGTAGGCAAGGTGTTCCCAGTCCTGCTTGAACACCTGCTTGTAGCTCAGGCTGTTGATGCGGTGGGGCACTTTGCCAAAGCCCTGGAAACCGCCGAGATCGTGAAAGCCATCCATATTGAACACTCCGGAAGTTGAATGGGGTTGGGCGGCCTTGCTCAGCCAACGCGGGGCAGGGCGACGCCGATCAGCACATCCTTGGTCACCAGTTGCCGCAACTGCTCTTCGTTCATATGCTCTGAGCCCGCTGGTCGTTGCGGCAGCACCAGGTAGCGGCTTTCAGCGCTGGTGTCCCAGACCTTGACCACCATGTCGCCGGGCAACTCAGTGCCCAGCTCGCGCAATACCGTGCGCCCCTCCCGGACCAACCGCGCACGGAACTCGAAGCCCTTGTACCACTCAGGTGGCAGGCCCAGCACCGGCCAGTTCGTGCAGGAGCACAGGCTGCAGACGATCACGTTTTTCAACTGCGGGGTGTCTTCCAGGGCGACGATGTATTCGCCCTGTGGGCCGGTGAAGCCGAACTGGGCGCAGGCGGCCGTACCGTCCTTGAGCAGCAGCTCGCGAAACTGCGGATCGACCCAGGCCTTGGCGACGATGCGCGCGCCGTTTTCCGGGCTCCAGCCGTGTTCCATCAGCTGGGTGAGCTGTTCAATGTAGCCCTCGGGGATGAGGTCTTTGCGCTTGAGCACTGCAAACAATGCGCGCGCGCGCTCACCAGGGGTTGAAGTTGCCGTCATGGGATTACTCCTCTCGTCCAACACGGTTGTTGAAATCTGTTGTTGTGCCAGCGGTATTTTTTCAGGGGCGCAGCGCCTGCTGCCTGGGTCACAGCGTGCGCCAGTCCACCGCGGCCTCGAACGCTGCCGCGGCCTGATAGATCGTGCCTTCGGCATAGTGCTTGCCGACCAGCATCAGCCCCACCGGCAGGCCGTCGACCAGGCCGCAAGGGATGGACATGGCCGGGTGACCGGTGATGTCTTGTGCGGCGGTATTGCCGAGCATCTCCAGCGCGCGCGAGACACTCTCGGTGATCGAGCAACCTGGCGCTGGCAGCGGCTGGGCGATGATGGGCACGGTTGGCATTACCAGCAGGTCGTAGCGCTCCAGCGCCTTGTCGTAGCCGGCGCGCGCGAAACGGGCGATGTTCTGCGCCTTCGCGTAGTAACGGCCGTGGTAGTGTTCCAGGCCAAACTGGCCAACCAGCATGCACAGCTTGAGCGAGGGCGACAGGGCGTCGGCCTGGGTCCGCCAGCCGGCCTGCTTGTCGAGCAAGGCGACGTCGTACAGGCCCTTCCAGTTAAAGCCCGCGCCGTTGCCGTGCATCATCTGCATGGTCAGGCCTTCGCAGCCGATCGGGCTCCATAGCGAGCCGGCCAGCGTATGCTCGGGAACCGATACTTCCTCGACCACTGCGCCCAACGCCTCGAAGCGGGCGATGGCGCTGCGCACCTTGTCGCCAACGCGCTGATCAAGGTTAGCGAGCTGGAAACCTTGCTGGAGGATGCCGATACGCAGCCCGCGTACACCGCGCTCGAGGTAGTTGCCATAGGTATCGACTTCGGGCACGCCTTGGCGTGGGTCAAGCCCGTCGGCACCGGCCATGACTTCGAGCATGAGCGCGTTGTCGCGCACGTTGCTGGTCATCGGGCCGACATGGTCGAAGGTGGCCTCGATCGCCATCACCCCGGTGTACGGCACCAGCCCGAAAGTCGGCTTCATGCCATAGATGCCGCACCACGCTGCGGGAATACGCGCCGAACCGCCCTGATCGCCGCCCACCGCCAGGTCAACTTCGCCCGCCGCAACCAGCGCGGCGCTGCCCGACGACGAACCGCCGGTGCTGAAACCAGGGCGCAATGGGTTGTGCACGGGTGCCGGGTCCGAGGTGTGGCTGGCGCCGGACAGGCAGTAGTGCTCGCAAGTGGCCTTGCCGAGGATGGTCACCCCGGCGTCGAGCAAACGCGTAACTACAGTGGCATCGAATGACGGCACAAAACCGGCCAGTGGCGCGGCACCGTTCATCATCGGCACGCCCGCCAGCGAGATGTTGTCCTTGAGTGCGACTGTTTTGCCGAGCAGTTTGCCGGTGCTGGCGCCCATCACCTCGGTACGGTAGTACCAGGCGTTCAACGGGTTCTCCCGGCTGGAGGGGCGGTAACCCGCAGTGCGCTCGTAGCGCACCAAGGGGATGAAGTCCGGCAGTTCGTCGACCAGGTCATAGGCGTCGAGGCTTGCCTGCATGAGCGCCAGGTATTCGCTGGCTTGTTCGGGGGTCAGCTGCATGTGCAGGCGGTTGGCGAGGGCCTGCAACTGTTCGAGCGTCGGGCGGATGATGGCCATGGGGTGTCCTGTTTCCGGTGGCAGGCCGCAGGGGCCGGTAAATGACTGTTCGAGAGGCTCGCCGCGGCTGGGCCTGGTAACAAGCTAGCGCCAGCGCGCGAGCGGTACTTGGTTGAGCAGGACAGTCGCTTTGTTGAGCAGGACTGCGTTGCGCCAAGTGGAGTGCGTCCTGAATGTGGCCGGGTGGGCTTACGGCTCCAGCTTGGGCACGGCTGCCTGCTCAGCCGAATCGGTGCGTGCGGGCCACACTACGCCGACGCTTTTCATGCCTTTGGCCGGGTCCATCGTGGGGTTGGCCAACACCACATCGCGGTAGGAGGGGCTGCCGATCACGGCGGGTTTGAACTTGACCAGGAAGTCGTTGACCTCCTTGCGCAGTTCCGGTGACAGGTTGTAGTCGTTGTAGCACTCCTCCAAGCAATCCAGCGTGGCTTGCCAATGAACCTCGGTAAGCCCCATGCCGCGGTGTGCGGTAACCATGTCCCGGCCGCGGTACTTGGCGCTGCCACCCCAGTGTTGCGAGAGGAAGTCGACGAAGTTGATGTGTTCCTTCTGGAAGGTCGATTCGGACATGTGTGCCCAGATATGACCGATCGCCGGGTGGGCCATGGTCTTGCGCAGTACCGCGCCGGCGAACTGGTAGATAGCGTCATAGCCGCCGAGGCGGGTATACAACGAAGGTTGCGGTTCAGGGGTTGCCTGTTGATCAGTCATGTACTGGTGCTCCGTATCTGCTGGGGAGGCTTGCTGGTGCCAACGGGCCTTGGGTTAAAAGACCCGCACGTACCTGAGGTTCAGGCGGAAGTTTTCCTTGGGGCCGTTTTCTACCGCGAGGTCACGGCCCAGTTGCACCTGCAGCTGGTCCTTGGCGGTGAAGAACTTGTTCGCGGTGACGCGCAAGTTGGTGGTTTCGGCGCGGTCGTCCTGCGCTATTCCGTCAATCTGGTTTTCCCCGCCCCAGGCGTGACCGAGGCCAATTGCCAGTGAAGTGCCTGGGTCTACGATGTAGCGCCCCATCAGTTGCGCCCCGTAGGAAACCTCCTGTTCACGGCGCGCAGAGCTGGAGCCGAAGTCGTCGTTGTCGCTGTACCAGATGGCATCACCGACCAGGTCGACAGCCCATTTTTCGCCCAAATGTTTGACGTAGGCGGCCTGCAGATCGACCTTCCAGCGGTTCTCGCCAAGGTTGAGCGCGTCGTCGCGGTCGTAAGTGCCAGTGGGGGCGGTGAGGTAAACGGTGGCGCCAAGGATGTCGTTGGCCTCGTTCAAGCGGTACTTGAGCGGTGCCGTCAGGGTGAGGTCGCCAACGCCGCTGGTGTCGCCCAGGGCCGAGGCATCGCCGCTGCTCGATACGCGGCCGAACGGCAGCAGAAATTGCGGCTCCAGGGTCAGTCGATCAGTCAATTGATAGACGTGCAGCAGCCGCAGGATGCCGACGTTGGAGGTCAGGTTGAAATCGGAGCTGACTTTGTGGCCGTTGGCGTAAGCGCTGTCGGTGGTGGAATGCTGGTAATAGACCACACCGATCGTTGCACCCACCGGCAGCGCTTCATAATCACCCGGATCAACTTCGAACGCTTGCGCACACACGCTTGGCACGGCTGCCGCGAGCATCAGGTAACGGAGCTGTTTCATGGACAGAGGTCCTTTATTCTGGGCAAAAAGAGCCCCACTGCCGCAGGGACGGCAGGTGCGGGGCTAAACGTGGAGTTGGGGGCTAGTTGGAACTGACTTTTGCGTCGCGCAACATGCCGGTGTGTGGGTGGCAGTTGATGTATTCGAACACCTGGCTGCTTGCATCCGACACGGAGACTTCGTGATAGAGCCGCAACTTCTCGAGCCCTGCCGCTACCCGAAAGAAGGTGACGAAAATACGCAGATGAGTGGGGTGCGATTCCGCCCAGCGTTCGAGTTTCTCCAATGAACGCCAGTGGCCGATGTTGTAACTCATGTCGAGCAAATTGCCGTTCGCGTCGATATTGCGTACAAAGCGATTGCTGTAACAGCCCAGCGGCTGGCCGTTATCGCGCAGAAAATCCATACCATCCTGCAAGGTCGGCAAGATTTCATCCAGGTACAGCGAGCGCTCAGCCGCTTCTGCCGCTGCCCAGTCCTGGCCCGAGCGAATCAAGGCAATATTGTCATGGCCGATCACCACCACCCGACCGCCTTTGGCCGGGTCGCCAGCCACGACTCGCAGTTCGCCGTTCGGCTTCATCCAGTCCGTTTGCGACACCGGGAAACGGTCGCGCATCGAGCCCCAGTAACCGTGTTCCTCAATCTCGCCACTGGTGTTGTCCATGATCGCCCCGACCCCGGGCAAATCGCTCTGGAACGCATACAGCGTCTCGAACTGCTCGGCCCGCGGCGCGGTGATTTCGCGGTAGTAACCAAGGCCATCATTCAGGCGTTGCGGCGACCTCCACCAGCCATCCACCTCAGGCGAGCGTAACCAGCGGCAGTAAGCGCCGGTATCTTTCCAGTAGCCGACGATCATCAGGTTGTCGTAGCCGCTGCTGTCGGTGTGGTGCGTCAGGTCGTGAGTCAGCGGGCCGTCGTTCAAGCCAAAGCTGTCGAGAATCTCGCGCATCGCCTGCAAGGCCCGCTCACGCTGACCATCACCCTGGTACTGCACCCCCAGATAGGCCATCACGACTTGCGTCAGCTGCTCATCAGCGCGGCCGACCCACATCGGGAAGGGCGGCTGGTAATCATCAGGCACCCGGCGCGATAACGTGCGCGGGCACATGAGGTGTTTGTCGATTGCAGATTCCATCACAGGCTCCTTGTTATTTTATGTTCAGAACACGCTCAGCATTGCCTGGTGCGTTCGCCAGCCGGGCGCGCAGTGCACACGCGGCCCACTCGAGCACCCACGATAAAAACTCTTCGGGCGCCAGGTCGTGCCTATACAGCCACCTGAACTCGTCGGCGATTCGCTGTTGTTGTAATTGCATGGGCTACCTCATCAGCGCAGTTGCTGGAAACAACGTGAGGTCAAAGTTAGGGAGGACTGGGCAACGTCGCTTTGTTCGCAAGGACAATCGTTTGGTTGGAAACGACAGCGCCGTAACACCCGCTTGAGCACGAACCGCGATGGTGCAGCGGCCAGAGAAAAGCTGCGTTTTTGCCCTGAAATGGGGAGCAATATTGGTGCTTTTGGAAAGCGCCAGTTGGCACTATGAGGACGAAGGCTGTGAGGGCTGCAGCCTGTGCCAGCGGATACCGCTGGCGTGAATATTGCCTATGCGAACCTTTGTAACAGTGCCCCTTTTTCAAGTTGCCACATGAAGGTGAGCGCCATCATGGCTGAGACCAACCACTATTCGACCCTTGCCGTTTCGCCATCCCGTCGCTTTGATTACTGGCGGGAGGTGGTCTGCCGCCATTGTTTGTCGGCAGACAGCAAACCCTCCTCGCAGAGCAACTTCGAGGGTGCGCTGCAGGTCAACGGCATCGGCCCGTTGGATGTCACGACGCTGTCGTCGCCGCTGCACCACTGGGTGCGCTCCGAGCAACACCTGCGCAGCGACCCCGCCGAAGACATATGGTTGGGAGTCACCCTCGACGGTTACGGCGAAATTGAACAACACAACCGCAAGGCCAGGCTCACGGCTGGCAATGTGTTTCTTTACGACGCAACCCAACCGTTTCGATTCAGCCTGGGTGGTACCGAAAACCACCTTATCCGCATCCCCCGGCCGTTGCTCGCACAGCGTGTCCCGCACATCGCTGACATCACCGCGCTGGTGCTGGAAGAGGGGCGCCCCGGAGTGATCCCGTTGCGGCAGATGATTGGCCAGGCGGCCAGTTCTGCGCCGTTGTTGCAGGACGAAGGCGTCTCCCGACGGTACTCCAACACCATCATCGACCTGCTGGTGCTCAGCCTTGAGTTGCAGGACCTGAAGACTACCCATCGGGAGCTGGATCTTTATGGGCGAATCATGAATTACATTCAACGCCATTTGACTGAGCCGGAGCTGTCGATCGAGTCGATTGCCCTGGCACATCACGTGTCGACACGGACGGTGACACGGGCGTTTGCCCGGTATCAGAAGTCACCGGTTGCCGAGATCTGGAAGGAGCGGCTGAATGCTAGCCGCGCGGCGATTGAGTGTGGGCAGGTAAAGAGTGTTTCGCAGGCGGCCTTGGAGTTTGGTTTTTCAGACTTTTCGCATTTTAGCCATGCGTTTCGCAAGGCGTTTGGCGTGGCGCCGCATTCGTTGTTACCGCGCAGTAGGGGGTGAGAATTGAAACCTGCGCTTGGCCATGCTCTGTGCCCCTCAAACAAAAAACCTGACCCCCTATGTAAAGGATCAGGTTTAACCTGACTTACAGGCCCAGTTCAGTCAGCCCTGGGTGATCATCCGGACGGCGACCCAGTGGCCAGTGGAACTTGCGCTCGCTTTCCTTGATGGGCATGTCGTTGATGCAGGCGAAACGGCGGTGCATCAAGCCATCGGCTTCAAACTCCCAGTTTTCGTTGCCATAGGAGCGGAACCAGTTGCCCGAATCGTCGTGCCACTCGTAGGCGTAACGGACGGCGATGCGGTTGTCGGTGAAGGCCCAGAGCTCTTTGATCAAGCGGTAGTCCAGTTCTTTCTTCCACTTGCGAGTTAGGAAGTCCCGTGCTTCTTCACGGTTGTTTGCAAACTCGGCACGGTTACGCCATTGGGTGTCCACCGTATAGGCCAGGGCAATCTTTTCGGGTTCGCGGGTATTCCAACCATCCTCAGCGAGTCGGACCTTTTCAATCGCCGATTCGCGAGTGAAAGGAGGAAGTGGCGGACGAGTGTGTTCGTTGGACATGGTGGTGCCTCCAATCTTTTGAATGGTTCAGTTGAGTGGGTATTTCTTTAACTTCAAGCGCTTGCGCGCTGCACGTCCTTGAGCAAAACCTTTGCGATTTCTCGTGCACTGTCGAGCGCGGTGTGATCACCCATGACGTGGGCCACGGTTATCGTGCCCTCTATAATCAAAAGAAGTTGCTTGGCCAAGCCAGTCGGATCGTTAACACCTAATTCGCTGGTCAGTTCTAGCGTGTAGTCCAGCAGCTTTTGTTTATGCAGTTTTGCGATCTGTCGAACAGGATCGTCTGCGTCACCCACCTCTCCGGCGGTGTTGATAAAAGCACATCCGCGAAAACCCTCTGACTCGAACCAACTTTTGAGGGCATCAAAAATGCCAAGGATGCGTGCCTCTGGCGTTTGCGCTTTTTCGCATTCACTTCTGAACCACGTCATCCAGCGTATATCGCGTGCATTGAGTGCCGCCGCTGCTACGTCGTCTTTATTCGCAAAATAGCGATAAATACTTTTACGGGCGACGCCCGAGGTCTTTACCAAGAGGTCCATGCCCGTGGCGTGAATCCCGTTCTCGTAAATAAGCTTCTCGGCAGTCGCCAGGATTTTTTCGCGTGTATCGATCATTGGCTTATCCATGTAGTCAGAGTAGAACGATCGTTCTCCCTGGTCAAGCAGCTCTTGAAATTATTCGATTGCGTGCAAGCGGGGCGCCGGCGTGCGTTCGATCAGAGTGGTTGGCTTCGCGCTGATCAGTCGCGCTCCAGTTCGGCGAAGCGGCTGGACAACCAGGCGTGCAGGTGCCTTACCGCAGGCGACAACTGCTTGCGGTGCGGGCACACCAGGCTCAGTGGCATGGCGGGCCCGGGGTGATCCTGCATGAGCACGACAAGTCTTCCCGCCAGCACATCGTCGCTCACATCCAGCCAGGACTTGTAGGTTATCCCTTCGCCGGCCACGGCCCAGCGCCGGGCAATATCGGCGTCGTCGCAGAGCAGGGCGCCACGCACTTGGACGGTCTGCGTTCCCAGTTGCCACTTGTCGTAGACCCGCCCCTGCTGCATGTACAGCAGGCACTGGTGTTCGAGCAGATCTTCGGGGGCTTGCACGGTGCCTTGCCGCGCCAGGTACTCGGGCGAGGCCACCAGCACCTTGCGGTTCCAAGGTGCCAGTGGCAGGGCTATATAGTTGGCGTCGGCGTTCAGGCCATAGCGGATGGCGATATCTACCGGATCGCGAAAAAGATCGGCGATCTGGTCGGAGAGAAACAAGCGCAGGTTCAACTGTGGATGCTCTCGGCGAAACGCCGTGAGCCAGGGCAACAGCACGTTGCGGCCCAGATCGGAGGGTGCAGCCACCTGCAAGGTTCCGCTGAGCTGGGCGCTTTCCTGACGCAGGTTGTCGCGCCCGTGCCTGAGGGCTTCCAGGGCGACAAGGGCCGAGGGCAGGTACTGCTCGCCTTCGGCTGTGAGGCGCAAGCTGCGCGTGGTGCGGGCAAACAATCGCACATCCAGTTCACGCTCCAGGCGCTTGACTGCCTCGGCTGCCTGGCCAGGTAGCAGGTCGGCCTCGTGGGCCGCCGCGGTAAAGCTGCCCAGCGCAGCGCTGCGAACGAAGATACCCAGGTCGTCGAGACGGATCATTATCACTCCTGCAATGAAAGTGTTGACGGGCAGGGCCCGTTTTTCCCGGACGCCTGGCACGCCAGACTCGATGCCAAATCAAACCACATTCAGCAGTGAGTGCCTATGAAAGCGATCAGTTTCATCCACAAAGGCTTGCCTATCGAAGACCCTGCGTCTCTCCAGGACATCTTCATGCCCAAGCCCAGCCCTGGGCCCAGGGACATTCTGGTCGAGGTCAAAGCCGTGTCGGTCAACCCCGTAGACACTAAGGTACGCGCGGGAACTTTCACGGGAGAGCCGAAAATACTCGGCTGGGACGCGGCCGGTATCGTCCGCGAAGTCGGGCGTCAGGTGACCCTGTTCAAGCCCGGAGACCAGGTGTACTACGCCGGTTCCATCGCCAGGCCCGGCAGCTACAGTGAATATCACCTGGTTGACGAACGCATCGTCGGGCATCAACCGCGCAGCCTGGGTGCGGCGCAGGCAGCCGCGCTGCCGCTGACGGCCATCACCGCCTGGGAACTGCTGTTCGATCGCCTGGGGATCGCGGAGGGCGGCGGGGAGGGCGATGCCCTGCTGATCGTTGGCGCTGCCGGCGGCGTCGGTTCGATGCTGGTGCAGTTGGCCCGGCAACTGACCCGCCTGACGGTTATCGGCACGGCCTCCCGCGCCGAGACCAGCAACTGGGTACGCGAACTGGGCGCCCATCACGTCCTCGATCACAGTGCACCGCTGCAAGGGCAGCTGCGGGCCCTGGGGATCGAGTCGGTCAGCCATGTCGCCAGCCTCACCCATACTGATCAGCACTTCGCGCAACTGGTTGAAGTGCTGCGCCCCCAAGGTCGCCTGGGCGTGATTGACGACCCGCAGATCCTGGACGTCATGCCGCTCAAGCGCAAGTCGCTGTCGCTGCACTGGGAGCTGATGTTCACCCGCTCGCTTTATGAAACCGACGACATGGTGCGCCAGCACGAGCTGCTCGAGCGCGTGGCCGGGCTGATCGATCAAGGCATCCTGCGTACCACCTTGGGCGAGCATTTCGGCGCCATCAATGCCGCCAACATGCGCCGTGCCCATGCGCTGGTCGAGAGTGGCAAGGCGCGCGGCAAGATCGTCCTGGAAGGCTTCTGAAACCTGTTTGACAGACAACGGCGGACCGGTCGATCCGGTCTGCCATGAGCATGCTTGAACGAACCGTGTTTCTCCGCGCCGCGCACATTCCCGGCGCTACGCCCGGTGAAACTCATGCACACATTGAAGCAGGCAGTACCGCGCCTGCTCTTTGCCACTGACCAGGAGCTTGATGTGAACCGACAAGATTACCCCCTCGTTTCCCTCGCCATCCTCAAGGCCAAGCCAGGCCAGGCCCCAAAGCTGAAAGCGGCCTTGCTGGCATTGATCGAACCGACTCGGGCGGAGCCCGGCAACCGCGACTACATGTTGTTCGAACGCAGCGACGAGCCTGGGACGTTCTACATGCGCGAGGCGTTCGACCATCAGCAGGCCCTGGACGCGCACCTGACCACCGCTCACTTCCAGCGGTTTGCCGAGCAGGCCGAACAGCTGTTGGCGGAGCCCTTGCAACTGATCTTCCTTGACCCGGTGTCATCTGCCGTTGCGCCCTGTCCCTGAGGCAGGCCAGGCAATGCGACCCGCCCTGGGGCACTGTTACCTCGACCGATGTGGATGGCTGTTCTCGAGGACGTTGGCGCCAGTTTGCGAGTGGGTCGCCATTTCACTTTCAAGGACGCCGCTGAACTTTGGTTGCCAGCTGCTTGATGCTGGGTTCTTTTGAACGTACGGCGCGGTGTTCAAACAGACTTATCAGGGTGCCCGTAATTGCAATCAGCGCCAGCATAAATAATCCGATGTCCGAATTTTCCATGGTCTCGTCCTGCGGGTTGATGGGTACAGGTTGACACTATTTCTTGGCACGGCGGGTCATGCCATACGCCGTAAAGCCACGGCCATGGCCCCGCCAAGTACCGCCATGGCCAGCAGCAGCGTAGGGAACGTCAACCACCAGGGCATGCCGGCGGTCATCATGCTGAACTCCGACATGCCGCCGATGCTGGCGAGCAGGTTCAAGGGCAGGAACACCACATTGATCATGGTCAGGTTGCGCAGCGCATGGTTCATGCCGTTGTTGGCCAGGTTGCCGCGGGCCTCGATCAGGTTGGTAAAGACCTGGGCATGGATCTTCGCCTGCTGGTAGCTTTGCTCGTTTTCGATGATCAGGTCATTCAGCACTTCCAGTTGCTCGGGCCCGAAGCCGTGTTTCTGGCCATGGCTGCGCAGCAGGGCTAGCACGGCGCCATTGCTTTGAATGGCGTTGACGTAATACACCAGGCTTTCGCTCAGGCTGTACATCTGCACCAGGTGCTGGTTGTCCATGGACCGATCGAACTGCAGCTGGATTTCGCGGGCCACCTGCTTTACCACCCGCAGGTGGCCCAGGTAGTGATGCACGCTCTCAGCCAGCATCGCCATCAGCACATCCAGTGGGGTACTCATGCCGGCCTGCCGGTCTACTCCGGCGAGTAGCGAGTTGGCGGCGCAGATCACCACCAGGCGCTTTTCGCTGAGTACAACGCCGAATGACGAGACATTGAATACCCGGCCATCAAAGCTTTCCGGGCGCTTCCAGATCAGGAACAGGTGATCGGGCTTGATCTCGATACGCGCCACTTCATCCGGGTCCAGGGAGGACTCCAGCGACTGGGCACTGACCCCCAGGCAATCGCACAACCGGGATTGCTCCGTTGCGTCCGGCGCGACACACAACCAGACGCTGGCTCGTTCCTCGGGGGCTTCAAGGAGGGCACCGTCTACGGCGAGGTAGTATTCGATCATCGTTTACCAGGCCTGGCCGAGGTGTTTACGTTCAAGCCGCTGCACGAAAGCCTGCAGCACTCGCTGGTAAAGCGCGTTACCCAGCACGGCATCTTCGGTGCCGGCATCGAGGTTGGGGTTGTCGTTGACTTCGATCACCAGTACACGGTCGCCGGTCTGCTTCAGGTCCACACCGTACAACCCTTGCCCGATCAGCCTGGCAGTGTCGACGGCCAGCTTTACGACTTCGGGCGGTGCCTGTTCCACCGGGACCGCGCGGCACAGGCCGTTGACTTCGCCGGCCTGGGCCTTGTGGTTGTAGATTTGCCAGTGGCCCTTGGACATGAAGTACTGGCAGGCATAAAGCGCTTCACCGTTGAGTACGCCGATACGCCAGTCGTATTCGGTGTAGCAGTACTCCTGGGCCAGCAGCAGTACCGAGTGTTCGAACAGCTCCTGTGCCGCCGAGGCCAGTGCCTGGGCGTCGGCGACCTTGATCACGCCTTTCGAGAAGCAGCCGTCGGGAATCTTCAACACCAGCGGAAAACCGAGGCGCCGGCCCACAAGTTCGAGTTCCTGCGGGCGGTCCTTGTACAGGATCTCCGTGGCCGGTGCGCCGAGGTTGTGGCGTTTGAGCAGATCGGCGAGGTACACCTTGTTGGTGCAGCGCAGGATGGAGGAGGGGTCGTCGATCACCACCAGGCCTTCGCTTTCGGCCTTTTTGGCAAAGCGATAGGTATGGTCGTCCACCCGCGTGGTCTCCCGAATGAACAAGGCGTCAAATTCGGCCAGGCGTGCATAGTCCTTCTTTTCGATCAGCTCTACATCGATGCCCAGCTGTTTACCGTTTTCGATGAATTGCTCCAGCGCCTTAGGATTGGACGGTGGCAGCGCCTCGGCCGGGTCATGCAGAATCGCCAGGTCGAACCGGGCCAGGCGTTTGGAGGCGGGCTGACGCCACGTCCGGCGGTTGAAGGCATCCAGCGCGTTGGCAAACAAGTACTGCTGCTCATCCCGCAGTTTGTGCAGCGCGCCGGCCTTGATCCCATCAATCTGCCAGGTATCACGCCTGCGAAACTCCACCAGCAAGACAGGGCAGGGGAACGACTCGAACAGCTGTCGACCGATATCCTGAAGGGGTTCAATGGCGGTCCGCCCGAAATACAAGGTGAGGGTGAAAGCCTCGGTGCTGCCATAGGGGTGATCGGCCAGGGCTCGCTCCAGTGTGCGTTCCAGGTCATCCAGCCCCACGCCATAGAGCGCCTTGCGGGTGAGCTCGCTGATGGTTCGCACCGACGGGAACACCTTGTGGCCCCGTGCCTCGGCGAGCAGCGAGCAGTAGTAGCCTTGCCCCAGATACTTGTAGCTGCGGCACAGGTTGATTACCTGCGTACGCCTCGCAACGTCGTCGCTGTGTTCAAAGTAATCCTGGGCCAGCATCAGGCTCTCGCTGGGAAAGTAGCTGGCCCAGTCTTCCTTGCGCTCCACCACGATCAACAAGCGGTTACCGGCGCTCCGCTTACTGGGTGGCTCCTCGGAGAGGGTTATTGTGGAAACTTCGGTTTTGGCCAATACTTCGGCCACGTTGGCTTGCACCGCTGACATGAGTATTCGATCCCTGTTGAAGAAGACGCCCCTTCAATAAATCACGGGTTTCCCGACCTGTCCCGGTTCGTTACTCAAACATTACGGTGTTGCCATGGCTTTTGATTTTCGCTTTGCATCGGTGGCCGATATCGATGCGCTGGTTGCCCTGGAGCAGGACTGTTTCACCCTCGACCGCCTGAGCCCGCGTAATTTCAACTGGATGGTGCGACGCGCCAATGCCAGCCTTATTGTCGCTGAACAACAGGGGCATCTGGCGGGCTACGCGCTGCTGCTGTTCCATCGCGGCACGTCACTTGCCCGTCTGTATTCAATTGCCGTAAGCCCGGCCTGGCGCGGCCATGGGTTGGGCCAGCAGTTGCTGGAGCAGGCCCAGGCAAGTGCGCTTGAGCGTAATTGCGCCTGGCTGCGCCTGGAGGTGCGTGCGGACAACCCTGCGGCCATCAGCTTGTACGAAAGCAATGGCTATCAACGCTTCGCTGTGGTTGAGAACTACTACGAAGACCACAGCCAGGCGCTGCGTTTCGAGAAGCGTATCCTGCGCAGTGCTCCGCCCCCTGCACGGCAAGTGCCGTACTACGCGCAAACGACCGAGTTCACCTGCGGAGCGGCCTGCCTGCTGATGGCCATGGCTGCGGTCGAACGGGGGCGGGCCATGCACCGCAGCGAGGAAATTCAACTGTGGCGAGAAGCGACCACCATCTTCATGACGGCAGGGCACGGCGGTTGCAGTCCGCAGGGGCTTGCACTGGCGGCCTGGCGCCGCGGGTTCGAGGTGTGCATGGTGGTCAGCCAGCCTGGATCGCTGTTCCTCGATGGAGTACGCAGTGCTCAGAAAAAAGACGTAATGCAATTGGTCGAGGACGGCTTTGCCGGAGCGTTGGCCGAAACCGACGTGCATCAGGTGCTGGCGCCCGGCCTTGATGTGCGGTCAGCGTTGCAAGACGGGTTCAGGCCGGTGGTGCTGATTAGCAGCTACCGTTTCACTCGTCTGAAAGCCCCGCACTGGATCTTGGTCACGGGTTGCGATGACGAATTCGTGTACCTGCATGATCCTGATGTGGATCACAGCCGCCAAAAACGCATCCTGGACTGCCAGCATCTGCCAGTAAGCCATGCCGAATTTCAGCGCATGAGCAGTTTCGGCAGGCAGCGGGTAAGGGCCGCTGTGCTGTTGCGCGGGCGATAGAACGGCTGTGCAGGTGGGTATGTATGGCATGGGCATGGAGTGAACATGAATAGTGCTCCGGATGGGATCGCATGCCGGAGCACTTTGCGCTTCAAGCGTGAAGCGACCGAACCCACCCTGATTCTGGCGGTGCGCCCGCAGGAGCATCACTTGCTTGCCACCGACGCCGATGAAGCGGAGTTAGTGTGCGCCACCCTGCAATTCGATGGCGGCGCCAACAATCCGCTGACCCTGGCTTTGCCGGACTTCATCATCAAGCCCCTCGGCGAATTGCAAGGCCTTGATGGCACCCTTGACTGGCTGTTCGAAGAAGCCTTTGGAGATGAGTGTGGTCGTGATGTCATTCTCAATCGCTTGTTCGAGCTGATGATCATTCAGCTGCTTCGCCACCTCATCGCCAGCCGCAGCATCGCCTCGGGAATGATGGCGGGTCTGGCCAACGCTCAGCTGTCTCGCGCGCTTGTGGGGATCCACGATGAGCCGCAGCGCAATTGGTCCGTGGCGGAACTGGCGAATCTTTCGGGCATGTCGCGGGCAAGCTTCGCTTCGCACTTTCGCGAGATCGTGGGTATTACGCCTGCGGACTACCTGGCGAACTGGCGCATCAGTTTGACGCAAAAACGCCTTCGCGAAGGGCGCCCCATTGCCCTGATCGCCGATGAGGTCGGCTACGAAAGTCCTTCTGCGCTAGCCCGAACCTTTCGCCGCAAGGTGGGTGCGAGCCCGAAACAATGGCTGCAGCAGGGAACGGTGTGACGCCTGGTCGACCGACTTGCACGCCAGGGAATGAGCAAGGTCCTGCGCCTCATCGGGGTGGCCTACACGTTCTCCCGAAGAAAATCGATGAACGCCATCGTCCTTGCCGAGCGGCGCCGCTCACGGCTGAACACGGCGCTGACCGGCAGCGCGGTCGTCTGGTATTCGTCGAGCAGGCTACACACGCCACCCTGCTCGAAGTCCGCAGCAAACAGCCACTGCGGAGACAGGGAGATGCCCAGGCCTCCGAGGACCATCTCACGAATGGCCTCGCTGTTGTTGCTGGTGACGTTGCCTTTGATTGCAACCTCAAGTGCTTCGCCACGATGGGTGAAGTGCCAGCGGTCGTAATGCTCAAGCAAGGTGAAGGCGATGCAGTTGTGGCCTGCCAGTTCGGCGGGCTCGCGTGGCTGGCCATGGCGATCGAGATAGGCCGGTGCAGCATAGACTCGCCGTGTGCTGGTGCCCAGGGGCACGGCCACCAGCCCCTCGCTCTTCACCACACCAATGCGGATGGCCAGGTCGATGTTTTCCATGAGCAGGTCTTCGTTGTAATCGTTCAGGCGCAGGTCAATCTGCACATCGGGGTGGCGCTGTAGAAAAGCCCCGATCAGGGGCGCTATGCACAGCCTCCCATAGCTGACCGGTGCGGCTATTCGCAGGGGGCCGGCGATCTGCTCCTGGCCGCTGGCGAAGCTGCGCGTGGCATGCTCCAGCTGGCTGAGAATCTCCTGGCAGTGGCTGTAGAAGCGTTGCCCTTGATCGGTGAGGGCGAGGTGCCGGGTGCTGCGGGCGAACACGGCTCCGCCCAGGTACTGCTCCAACGCACGGACCTGCTTGCTGACTGCCGGCTGCCCCATGTTCAGCTCCCGAGCCACTGCGGAAAACGAGCCGCGCTCCACGACGCGCACGAAGATGCGCATGCTGTCGAACAGGTCCATCGCTATTGGGCCTCTTTGGGGAATAAGTAATATCCAAATTTAGTTTCTTATCGGAATGAGGAAGACGGTGCAACCTGTAAGCGTCCACTCATTCAGAGGTTCCCGTCATGAATCAGACCATGCTTGCCGCTATCGCCGAATCCGCCCAGACCCCGCTGGTCGTGCGCCACATCGCCCGCCCTGTGCCCGGTAAGGGACAGGTTTTGGTGCGGATTCACGCCGCCGGGGTCAACCCGCTCGACACCAAGATTGCAATCGGTGCGGGTGCTCACGCCCGCCAGGAGTTGCCGGCCGTGCTCGGCCTGGATCTCGCCGGTACGGTCGTCGAACTGGGCGAGGCAGTTGATGGCTTCACGCCTGGCCAGGAGGTCTTCGGCATGGCCGGCGGAATCGGCGGCGCCCAAGGCACCCTGGCCGAATACATCGCTGTGGATGCCAGGCTGATTGCATCTAAGCCGCATGCACTCGGCATGCGTGAGGCTGCCGCGCTGCCGTTGGTATTCATCACCGCCTGGGAAGGTTTGGTAGATCACGCCAATGTTCGTAGTGGTCAGCGTGTGCTGATTCATGGCGGCGCAGGTGGCGTCGGCCAAGTTGCGGTGCAATTGGCCAAGGCTCGCGGTGCCGAAGTCTACGCCACCGGTTCCGCGGGCAGTCTAGACTTCATTCGCTCGCTGGGGGCCACGGCAATTGACTATCAGGCGCAGGGTGTAGAGGCCTATGTCGAACAATTTACGGCCGGGGAAGGTTTCGACATCGTTTATGACACCGTCGGCGGCAGCACGTTGGACGCGTCATTCAAGGCAGTAAAGCCTTATACCGGGCACGTACTCAGCTGCCTCGGTTGGGGCCAGCACAGTCTCGCGCCTTTATCCTTCAAAAGTGCCACCTACTCGGGCGTATTTACCCTGGCACCGCTGCTAACCGGCAAGGGACGCGAACACCATGGAAGCATCCTGCGCGAGGCTGCCGTTCTGGCCAATGCCGGGCAACTGGCGATCCGGGTGGACCCGCAACAGTTTGCATTGGATGAGGTCAACGACGCATTCCGACAGGTCGCCGAAGGTCGCGGCAGGGGCAAGACGGTTATCCAGTTGATAAGTGAATAGTCTCCTGAGCTTTATGTATCAGTAATTACCCGCCGGAAACGCCCGCTTCAAGCCTTGATGGCAAGTGATCATGAAAGTCCTTCCTTGATGTGAGGGCTTTGTTCCAGGCGGTGCCGGCGGCCGGCCAAGCTGGCCGCAATCGAAGTGGTGACTTCGTCGCTACTGTCGGGACGAAAGGGTGTGCCAGAAAAACCGATCATTCACGCGTGGTTATACCGGCATGAAGCAGCGCCGCGATAATGAAAGGAGCCTTTTTCTCTAGATACTCAGCCATCCCACCCGTATTGCTCGACTCCAACTGAAGCTTCAGCGTTTCATACTGTTGGCGGATCGAGGCATCGCGCCTAAGCAAATCTCTGAACCCCAGCATCTGAGTGATCGTCAGGTGGTCGCGGGTACAAACATGGAGCTTGTGCGTGCGAATCCCATCCACATTGCGCCGGTAGAAATGATGGCCCTCTGACAGATCACTTCCCCGTACATACCCCAAAGCCATCAACACCTCGTCCCGCGTCGAGGTATTGCGATGCGCGTGAACCTCAATGAGCACATCCAGTTCGGGCTTCGCCGCCAGCCCTGGGACAGACGTGCTTCCAACGTGGTGGATAGCAATCAGTTCAGCGTCGAATGCCGAGGCAATGAGTGGCTTGTCTGTCAGGAAACGGGCGGGCCATGTGGGATCGTAGGGGGTAATCTTGCTGGTCAGTGCCATGTCCGTTCCTTGGCGATAACTACATGAGGCGCCGGATTGTCCATCAAGGCGTGTGCATTTGCCACCGACTTACAGGGCAATCACTGTCGCCGAGATGTGTCTTCGGAATCCGGGCGATTCACGCTTCAACACCCGCATATCGATAGACCGTCGCACTCCAATACTGGCTGCCGCTACGCGTTTGGCGTTTCCATCCGTCTGCCATCAGTTGTTTGGAGATCATCCGGTTCATGAAACCGTGACCGAGCAATAGAACGGGACCTTCGCTGGCAAGCGATTGCAGCCGTTGCGCTGCCACGTTGGCGCGGATCCTCGCAGTGCTTGCAGATTCGACGCGGCGTGAGTAACCGCACAGCCATAAGACGCGAAGGATAAATGCCCAGGTAAACGGCGATAACCGTGGCAGCCTCCAGTGAGCATAAGGCAGTTGCGCTTCACAGAAGAGCGCGTCGACCAGGGTGGGCTTGAGACCGAGCGCCTGCAGGGAGGTCAGCGCACGTGGCGCACTACTTGAGACAATTACCGTGGCGGTTGCGGCGAGCTGCCTGCTGGCTTCCGGAACCGGCTGGTGGGTAATTTCGGACTGATTGTATTGTTCGATCCAGTCTTTCATTTGGAGCGCTGACATTTTCTCGGCTGCGACCAGTTTTGGCTGACCGTGGCGCATCAGGATTATTTCCCCGCTCACAGTAGGCTGCCTTTTTCAAACCAGCCGTGATCACGGTACCACGCCACGGTATCGGCGATTGTCAGCTCTAGTGCCCGGAAACTCAGCCCAAGCTCCTGTTCACTCTTGCGGTGGTCGAAACGGGTGCGGTCCTGCTCTCGAACCAGTAGACGCAACGTGGCCATGCTCAGCAGAATGGGTCTGCCGGTCAGGCGCGCGTAGATCTCCTGCACAGCCGCCAAGGTGTATAGAAAGGGCAGCGGTATTTGTCGGGCTGGTGTCTTGACGCCCGCCATACGTCCTAAAACAGGCATCAGTTCGCGCATTGTCATATGTCGACCCGCCGCGAGATAGCGCTCACCTCGGCGCCCATGTCTGGCTGCGGCAATTTGTGCCAATGCCACATCGCGGGCATCGACAATGGAAAAACTGCCAGGGATCAACCCGGGCAACTTGCCCTGTACCACATCGTTGACCAATTGCCCCGACGAGGTTGGGCCAACGTCGCCAGGCCCCCACATCCAGCCAGGCAGGACCATACAGGCATGCATCTGGGGGTGGCTCTCCAGGAACGACAATACGACACGGTCAGCGAGGATCTTGCTGCGGTAGTAGTCATCGGCGTCGGCGTCGGCCCTCAGGCAGTTCTCCTCGATGGACGTGCCAGGTGCGCCGTTGAGCACAGCAATGGAAGACGTATGGATGAACCGTCGTATGCCGGCCCCGTAGGCCTGCTCAAGCAGGCGCCGCGTACCCGACACGTTTATCTGTTCGAGTTCGTTCCAGTGGCTGCCGCCCTTGTAGTTATCGCGGAAGAACGCGGCTGTGTGAAATACCGTATCGCAGCCTTGCAGCGACGCTGCGAATGCGTCGACCTTGGCCATGTCCCCAACGACCAGTTCCACCCCCGGCAGATTGTTGAACTGCTGTTCACCTTTGGCTTTTGAGCGGACCAGGCCTTTGACCGTGTAGCCGCAAGCGACCAATTCACGCACCAGGTTGTTGCCCAGCAAGCCGGTTGCTCCGGTCACAAATACGCTGCGCATGGCTCAACACGCTCGCTGTTCGGTTAACGGCAGCAACACGGCGCTGTCGAAAAAGGCCTTGTCCATGACGACAAGACCCATGGTATCGAGGTGGATGCAATCGTTGCCAACCACTGCAAGCAACGCCTCTGGATCTGGTCGATTGAAAGCGCCAGAGGCGTGCTGCGCACAGGC
This sequence comes from Pseudomonas sp. GW823-FHT05G12, assembly GCF_058795575.1. NCBI lineage: Bacteria > Pseudomonadati > Pseudomonadota > Gammaproteobacteria > Pseudomonadales > Pseudomonadaceae > Pseudomonas > Pseudomonas sp. GW823-FHT05G12. The sequence goes on along the minus strand of NZ_CM179501.1, from coordinate 3,214,094 downwards.
GTTGGGGGTGATAGTCATAAAGTCCGGTCCATTCGTATCGAAGGGCTATAGATATACCTTTGAGGATGCTTTCGAAAAACAGCAATCACTGCATAATGGCTTTGCATATTCGCAAAGCCAGGAATGACTGACAGTATGACATCGCACGCAAATTGGGATGATCTTCGCCTTCTGCTGGCCGTTTCGCGACGTGGCAGCTTTCTTCAGGCGGGACAATTGCTCGGTATCGCAGCTTCTACCTTGTCACGCCGCCTGACCCAACTTGAGATTGCGGTGGGCGAGCCACTTGTCGAGCGCGGCGTTGAAGGGTGCCGGCTGACGTCCCGGGGGCAATCCCTGGTGGAAGTTGCTATCGCTGCAGAATCAGGCCTGAGGCGGCAAACCCTTTCTGGCACATCGCAGCAGCCTACCGAGCTGTCCGGCAGTGTGTTGGTCAGTGCAGGGGAGGGGTTCTCGGATTACGTTCTGGAGGCGATAAGGCGCTTTACATCCCTGCCCCCGCGTTGCTCCGTGGAGCTAACGGTGGCAGCCGAGTTTCACAAGATCGCCCGCGGCGTGGCAGATGTTGCTGTGCGCACCGCCCATCTGGGGGAACCGTCACTGATTTATCGACCCATTGGCCGGCTCGCCTACGGCATCTTTGCTGCCCTGGGTTATCTGAAGCAGTTTCCAGGCGTGACGCTTTCCACGGCGGTCAGTATTTCCTTGCTTCCCCCGCTGGATATCTTGCCGCAAATGCGAGCGGCAAAGGCCGCGGGTCTGGACCGCGCGCAGATCAGCGTGAACTCGTTCGCCGTGCAGCTCCAGTCGGTGAGGCGAGGGATGGGGGTGGCTGTGCTGCCCCGTATCGCGGCTACCGATTTGGTCCAGCTGTTCCCGCATCTCCAGCTTCCAGATATGGAGATCTATTTGGTGACCCGGCCTCAGGCCTTGAAGCAAGCTCACATCAAATGCTTTTTTGACACCTTGGAGCGGGTTCTGCTCGAAGCCCTGTCCTCGGCACATGTTGACGCTTGATCCAGCAGCACCCTGATCACTGCGCAGCACCTCACCGGCCGCTGACCAAGGCTGCAGAGGTCGTGTCAACTTTCCTCAGGTGTGACAATGCGCAGGGGGCGCGTGCCGATCTTTGCCCCCGTAATCTCGTCCACGGCGACAGCTTTGATTTCTGTGCCTGTTTGCGCATCGAAGAAGCGCGTCAGCTTACCACCGCCTCGGTATTGCCGGCCCCATGCACCAATCATGAACAGCACAGGCAGAAAATCGCGACCCGCAGCGGTCAGCAGGTACTCCTCCCTAGGCGGGTGCTCGGAGTAGCGCCGCTTCTCCAGTAATCCTTCCTCCGTCAGTGTCGCCAGCCGGCGGGTCAGCATTGTCGGTGCAATACCCAGGCTTTTCCTGAATTGGTCAAAGCGAGAAAGGCCGGCATGGGCATCACGCAGGATCAATATGCTCCAGGCATCACCGGCAACTGCCAGGCTGCGGGCGATTGGGCACGGGTTATCGCAACTATTTTTCACGTCCATACTATTTTGATAGTGACCTGCCTGCGAAAGGGTAGTATTGTCTATATCAAATCGATAGTAACACCTCGATGACGAGCCATCCACCCGCAAAAACCAATGATGAATAGCCGAACCATGCAAGCACTGACCTTCAAGCGCTACGGCAAGTCACCCGACATCGGGTTGGCCGACGTTCCCCGCCCCACGCCAAAGGCTGACGAATTACTGGTGCAAGTCCACGCTGCCGGCCTGAACCCGATCGACAACATGATTCCAACGGGGATGTTCAAGCCTGTATTGCATTTCCAGCTGCCAGCCACCCTGGGCAGCGATCTGGCCGGCATCGTGACCGAGGTAGGTAGCAATGTGACCCGCTTCAAGCCAGGCGATGCTGTCTTCGCCAGCATCTTCGATCTTGGCACAGGGGCGATTGCGCAATTCGCGGTTGTGCCGGAAAGCGCCGCCGCGCTGAAACCGGCCAATCTGAGCTTCGAGCAGGCGGCGTCGATCCCGATGGTCGGCCTCACCTCATGGCAAGCGCTGAAAGAGCGCCTCAAGCTTCAGGCCGGGCAGAAGGTGTTCATTCCTGCCGGGTCGGGCGGTATCGGTACGTTCGCAATCCAGTTGGCCAAACACCTCGGTGCAAAGGTGGGCACCACCACCAGTACAGGCAACGTTGACCTGGTGCGCGCTCTGGGGGCGGACGAGGTTGTGGACTACAAGACGCAGGATTTCGAGACCGTGCTGCGCGACTACGACGCGGTGCTCGGAACCGTAAGGGGGGATGCGATTGAAAAATCCTTGTCCATCCTCAGACCCGGAAGCCAGATTGTCTCGCTCATTGGCCCACTGGATGCTGCGTTCGCCCGGGCCAAACGCCTGAACCTCCTCCTGACCTTCGTGTTCGGCCTGATGAGCCGCAAGATCATGCGCCTGGCAAAGAGGCGGAATGTCCAGTACTCGTTTCTTTTCGTGCAGCCCGAGGGTGCCCAACTCGCCGAAATCGGCAAACTGCTGGACGCCCAGCAAATTCAGCCGGTGATCGACCGGGTATTTCCGTTCGAGGACGCAAAGGGTGCGCTTGAGTACCTTGCTCAAGGGCGCTCCAAGGGCAAGGTCGTAATCAAGATGTGACTGCCGCCGTATTTCTCACACAACCATCGACATAAAGGTAACTTCCATGACCACCCGTCCGACCGTACTCATTACTGGCGCCTCCAGCGGCATTGGCGCCACCTACGCCGAGCGTTTCGCCCGTCGTGGCCACGATCTCATCCTTGTGGCGCGCGACACATCGCGCATGGAGGCGCTTGCATTACGCCTGCGCGAGGAAAGCCATGTGGCCGTTGAGGTGCTGCCAGCCGACCTGACCAGCTCGGCAGACCTGTCCGTGCTTGAAAGTAGACTGCGCGACGACGCCAATATCGGCGTGTTGATCAACAACGCGGGTATGGCCCAATCGGGTGGTTTCCTCGACCAGTCCGCTGAAGCTATTGAGCGCCTTGTCACGCTCAACACTACCGCGCTGACGCGGCTCGCTGCTGCAATCGCGCCGCGCCTCGCGCAGTCGGGCACTGGTGCGATCGTCAACGTGGGTTCAGTGGTGGGTTTTGCGCCCGAGTTCGGCATGTCCATCTACGGCGCTACCAAAGCCTTCGTGCTGTTTCTGTCACAGGGGCTGAGTCAGGAGCTGTCACCCAAGGGCGTGTACGTGCAAGCGGTGCTGCCGGCAGCGACCCGCACCGAGATCTGGGCGCGTGCCGGCATTGACGTCAACACACTCCCGGAGGTGATGGAGGTCGGTGAGCTGGTCGATGCTGCACTTGTCGGTTTCGACCGTCGCGAGTTGGTAACCATCCCGCCACTTCATGTTGCCGAGCGCTGGGATGCACTGGAAGGTGCGCGTCAAGGGCTGATGTCTGACATTCGACAAACCCACGCGGCTGAACGATATCAGCGCCCACTGAACGCGTGATTGTGTACGAATGATCGAATCCGCCACCCAGGAGACTTCCATGAACGACCGCTTGTTCACCCCTGCGCAGCTCGGCAACCTCACACTGAAGAACCGCATTGTTATGGCGCCGCTGACCCGCAGCCGCGCGATCGGCAACCAGCCCAATGAACTGATGGCAGAGTACTACCGCCTTCGGGCGGATGCCGGACTGATCATCACCGAAGGCACCTCTCCATCACCCAATGGCCTGGGTTACCCACGTATCCCTGGCCTGTTCAACGAAGAGCACGTGCAAAACTGGCGACGCGTGACCGATGGCGTTCACCAAGCCGGCGGCAGGATTTTTGTGCAGTTGATGCACACCGGGCGGGTCAGCCACCCCGCGAACCTGCCGGCAGGCGCCCGCGTCCTGGCACCTTCGGCGATTGCCGCTCCCGGCGAGATGTGGACCGACAGCGAGGGCATGCAGCCGCATCCTGTCCCACACGCCATGAGCGAGGCGGACATCGCCCAGAGCATCAGCGAATACGCAGCTTCGGCCAAACTGGCGATACAAGCGGGTTTCGATGGCGTCGAATTGCATGCAGCCAATGGCTATCTGATTGACCAATTCCTCAATACCGCATCCAACCAGCGCAATGATCGCTGGGGAGGCCCGGTAGAAAACCGCATCCGCTTCGCGGTCGAAGTTGCCAAGGCAACGGTCGACGCCATTGGCGCGGAACGGGTTGGCATGCGTATCTCGCCGTATGGGGTTTTCAACGGCCAACTACCGGATGCCGATATGGACGCAATGTACCTGGGCCTGATTGAGGCATTGAATGCGCTTGGCCTGCTCTATATCCACATCGTCGATCACAGCGCCATGGGGGCGCCCGAAGTCAGCCCCGAATTGAAATCCGCGATCCGCGCCGCTTTCACCGGCCAGTACATACTCTCCGGTGGCTATGATGTCGCCCGCGCCAATGCGGACCTCGACGCGCAGCGTGGCGACCTGGTGGCTTTCGGTCGTCCGTTCATTTCGAACCCGGACCTGGTCGCCAAGCTAGCGTCGGGACAGCACTTGGTAGAACCTGACAGTTCGACCTTTTATACACCCGGAGAAAAGGGATATACCGATTATTGAGGTCTGTCGTCCTGTCAGACCCGACCCAGGCGGGCGGTTACCCATGCAGTGTCCATCCCAGACCCCAATCGTCCGCGCTGAGCGGCCTCCGCTTACCCCATGAATTTCCGTGGCGACCAAGTCACACGTTGTGCTTGGCCGCCCGATGACTTCAGGTTTAAAGTCAACTTTAAGGTCAATAGGTTTTTCAGGGTGAGGTATGAGAATAGGTGAACTTGCAAAAATCAGTGGACTGGCTCCGTCACGCATTCGATTCTATGAGGCCAGTGGCCTGATCAGCTCCGTCGAGCGCAAGGCCAATGGATACCGGGACTATGCGGCTGATACCGAATGGGTTCTGCAACTGATAACCAGCGCACAGGCGGCGGGTTTTTCTCTTGAGGAGATCCGGCAACTGATGCCGATGAACGCCAGTGGCTGGCGGCACGACGAGTTGCTCACTGGGCTCAAGCAAAAGGTTGAGGAAATCAGTGCGCTGGAGGAACGGCTAGCACAAAACAAAGCGCAACTTCTGCTCGTCATCGAAGGCATCGAGGGTAAGCCCGAAGGCATGGCGTGCGCGGACAATGCGCAAATGCTGATAAATCGTTTGCGTGAAGAAGGGGTTGGCCAAGCGTCCGGCAAGCGTGCGGTAACGTCTTCCACAAGAAAAAACACCCGCCAGGCTTCCGGGGCCTGACAGGCGCAAAAGGTCTCAACGCTCGCCAATCAGGCCGGCGAGCGGTTTGGGTGCATAGAGCGCACTCTGGAACTCTGGCACGTATTCGTACTTCATCATTTTCCCAAGCTTCAGGGTGCGGAGGTAATTCGACAGACTGCCGTCGCCTAGTGTGAGGGTGGCTGAATCTGCGTCGCGGCTCGAGCCGTGACGGAGTTGGCGGGAAACCGCATAACCGTATGCCAAGTGGCCCTGATGATCGAGATTGGTGAAGCTGCTGGTGACGATATCGACTTCGCGTGAGAGCTTGTCGAGTTTCTTCGCTTTGAAGGACACATCGACTTTTCCGGTCTGGCTGTCGGTGATGTCATAGACCACAGACTGGGCATCTTCTTTGCGGTCGATACCAGTCAGCCATTTAGGCAGGTTGTAACCGACGACACCACGCACCCGTGCAAGCTCGGTATTGACCGGCAGCTTGAGCACATAGCCCCAGAAGTCGCCGGACATCGACTGGCCAATCAGTGTGAACGGACCCAGATTGGCTTTGCCTGGCGTGTTGGTAATGATCGACACCGCCACTTCGTTATAGGCGTCGTTATCACAATGCTCATAGGTGTATGCAGTAAACGCAACCAAGCCACGGCCTGGCCAGACTTGCAGGGGAGATGCGGTTGCTAGTACTTCCGGCGGCATCAATGCCCGAAGTGCGTCCAAGTCGGCCGTGTAGACAGCCGTTACCCGACTGTTCTGGTAGTAAAAGTTCGGGGAGTATGACTCGAAGCCGATGTCGACCTTGTGCTTTTCCAGTCCTTTGAACCAGCTCAAATCAACACCCGGCAGCTCTGCTGCAATCACCGACAAGGGCGGGTTCGAGCGATAACGGTCGTACAGGCCGCCTTTGACGACCGGCACCGGGTGGCCTGCGATTTCGATTGTGTTGGTTTCAGTCGACGTGAGCATTTCAGGCGTCCCCGCCAACCCTTGGTTGGCAATTGAGCTGAACAGCAATCCTGTTAATGCGGTGCTTGCAAGTTTCAATCGGTCTTTCTCCGCGGGTGGGAACAACTTGAGGGTTCAGCGAGCTACGTTGTCGCCAGAGAGCACCGCCATCACCGCTTCAGCTACGGCTTTGGGTGATTGAGGGTTTTGGCCGGTGACAAGCCTTCCATCCGTGATGGCAAATGACGTGAAGGGCAGCCAGCCTTTGCGGTACCGAGCCCCCTGACTCACCAACTTGTCCTCAAGGAAGAAGGGCACCTGGCTTTTCATGCCGGAGAACAGTTCTTCGCGATCAGAGAAGCCGGTGATGTTCTTGCCCTTGATGATCAACTGGCCCTTTTCATCCTTCAGATCCAGCAGGCCCGCTACGCCATGGCAGACGGCCGAGACGATGCCACCCTGGTTGTAGATGGTTTCGGCGACACGTCGCAGGTCGGGATTATTGGGGAAGTCCCACATCACGCCATGGCCCCCGGTGAAGTAGATGACGCCGAACTGGGACGGATCGATATCGGCGATCGGCAGCGTGTTCTGCAAGCGGGCGCGAAAGGCCGGGGACTGCAAATGCTCACGCGCGGCTTTGTCCATGTACAGCCAACCGAGACTGCGCTCGTCCAGTGGCACCGCACCGCCTTTGGGACTGGCAAAAACTGTGCTGTAGCCAGCCGCCTCCACCACATCGGTGAAATGCGTCAGCTCAGTAAGCCACAACCCCGTGGAATCGGTGCGTGAGGGATATCTGGCGTGATTGGTCATGATCACCAGAATCTGGCGATTCTTGGCAGTCGTTGTGGAAGCGGCGGTGCCAGCATTTGCAAATGTCATGAAAGCGCTACCTATCAGTACCAACGCATAAGAAACAAAGGTCTTGAGCATCATCCGAGCTCCATCACTCAAGCAGGCCAGTGCATGCTCACCTTAAACCTCGCTTTAAGGTCAATCCCCTTGCTGCAAATAATGTCCGATGCATTTGGCGCTGGGTTTGATTCGCGCTCGAGCTTTTCACCCGGTACGGCCAAGACTTCGACTGAACACTCCCCACTCGGTTGTTGGACGCCCATCGGGTGACGCACTTGCCAGGTGCCGGCGTATTGGAAATCGACTGATCTTGAAAAAGGTATTGACCTTAAAGTTGACTTCAAACTTAAGGTGGCCTCATATCCAGTTGAGGACTGCTCCATGAATGTGTTCGACACCCTGATGCTTCCCAACGGTTCGACCGTCAAGAACCGTATCGCCAAAGCCGCCATGGAAGAGAACATGGCGGATGCCGACCAGGCGCCTTCCGAAGCACTCATGCGTCTCTATCAAGCGTGGGCCGACGGTGGTGCCGGCCTGATTATCACTGGCAATGTGATGGTCGACGGCCGCGCCATGACCGGGCCGGGTGGCGTGGTATTACAGGACGATCAGCAACTGGACAAGTTCAAGCGCTGGGCGCGTATTGGTCGATCCGGTGGTGCGCAGTTCTGGTTGCAGATTAACCACCCAGGGCGGCAGATGCAGTCCAATCTTGGGCAAAAAACCTGGGCACCGTCAGCCGTGCCGCTGGAACTGGGCAAATTGTCCAAGCGTTTTGCCACGCCTCACGCGATGCCACTCGGCGTGATCGAAGAGGTTATTCAGCGCTTTGCGAACACCGCACGCCTGGGCGAACAAGCCGGATTCACAGGTGTGGAGATCCACGCTGCCCACGGCTATTTGTTGAGCCAGTTCCTTTCGCCGCTGACCAACCAAAGGACGGACGAGTGGGGTGGCTCTCTGGAAAACCGGGCGCGCCTGTTGCTCGAAATCGTCAAGGCGGTCAGGGCCGTGGTTTCTGTGGATTTTGCAGTGGCGGTCAAACTCAACTCCGCCGATTTCCAGCGCGGAGGGTTCACCACCGAAGACGCGAAAAAGGTCGTTGAGTGGCTCAACGACCTGGGCGTAGACATGGTGGAGTTATCGGGAGGCAGCTACGAAGTACCCGCCATGCAGGGTGACGCGCGCGATGGTCGCACCCTGGCTCGCGAAGCGTATTTCGTCGAGTTCGCCCGTGATCTCCAAACCGTTGCCAAAATGCCGGTGATGGTCACTGGCGGTATACGTCGGCGCCCGGTGGCCGAAAGCGTCGTGCAGAGCGGTGTGGACATGGTGGGTATCGGAACGGCGTTAGCCATCGATCCGCACTTGCCTCGTGACTGGTTGCAGGGCAAGGACAACGCCCCTCAATTGCCGCCGATCACCTGGAAAAACAAGGCCATCGCATCCTTGGCGAACATGGCAGTAGTGAAGTTTCAACTGCGCAAACTCAGCCGGGCTAAAAAGCCCGATCCGAGCGTTTCGCCGTTGCGCGCGCTGATCCAGCAACAGCTCTTCATGGCCTGTCGCGCTCGCCAGTATCGAAGATGGGTTGAAACGTCTGCGCATTACAACGGCCTGGAAGACGCAAGATGACGCTGGCCAGACCTGCGTTGCACCAGACTACGCCCTGGTTCATGAAGATGTCCTCGGCGAGTTCATCACCCAATGCCGCGACGCTGTTGCCCGTGCCTTGACCGCGTCGCCCATTGCCGTAAAATCGCGCGCCCGAAATTCAGTAGGCATGGCGAGAGGGAGCTTCAATGCAACGGGTGATGATCATTGGTCAGCCAGGGTCTGGGAAAAGTACCCTGGCGCGCAAGCTTGGCGAGCGCACAGGCTTGCCGGTCGTGCATATCGACACGATTCATTGGCAGCCAGGGTGGGTCGAGCGGAGCCGCGACGAGAAGACGCGTCTTTGTCATGAGATCGAGGCCCGTGAGCGCTGGATCTTCGAAGGCGGGCATTCGACCACATGGAACAACCGGCTGGCCCGCGCTGACATGTTGATATGGATTGATCGCTCGGCGCCGCTCCGATTCTGGCGCGTGCTCCGCAGAACAATGTTGAACCGCGGTCGATCCCGGCCTGACTTGCCGGAAAACTGCCCGGAACTGCTGGCCAACCTGCCGGAGTTTTTCAGGTTCATGTGGCGGACGAAAACCTCGTCTCGGGAGGCGATGAAGCGATTCGTGGCGACGGCCCCGTCGGGCTGTCGCGTGGTCTGCCTGCGGACCAATCGGGATACCGATGTTTTTCTCGCGAGTATGGGCACGCAACCGGATCAGGTCGTGCAAGGTCATTGACTGAATCGCCGGTGGTTGCGAAGACATAGGAGTTGAAAAGTCGGATTTTCAGCCCGCCAGAACTAAGGCACAAACTGCTTTGATGCGCTGGCAATGCGTTGGTACTTACGCTGCTGCCGTTTAATGCTGCGGATATCCAGAAAAAATATCTCTGCGCTACGCCAGAGCAGCATCCACGCGGTGACAGTAACAACGCCCACCGGGATGGTGCCTTCAATGCCCAGCGCTGTGCCTGCCAGCACCAAGGCTAGCGCCAAGCCCAAGAGTGTCAGCGCCACCAGCCGTTGGGTGCGAATATCCCCTCCGAGCTGTTCCCTCTTTTGCGCAAAGGTATTTTTGATCGCTTGCTGCAGGCGTTCTCGCTCGTCTTCCGGGCAACGGATGTGCAGGCACAGTTCGGGGTGGTACCAGGCGCTATCTGACAGATAGTCCGCCAGTTCGGGGCTTAACTTGGGGTTGTCTGGCGAGGCAAACGGATTGAGGTAACCGTCGGTGATCGTCAGCTCGATTATTCTAGTCATAACGAACCTTTACCTGGTTGAGCTTTGAACGGAGATTTCAGTGTCCGAGGTAAAGCTAGTCGCAAGACAACTGCTCTGCCCGATCGGCAGTTGCGCGCGCGGTTGCAGAAGCGGATTTATCCGGGATCCGTGACTGATCTCTGTCCCTCCCGAAGATGGGCTTGCGGCCATGGCGGATGGCCTGAATCACATCAGCTATCCAAGTCGAAACGGGGTCATGCTTGGCTGGCTCACTGAAACAATCCGCGAACGACCTCCCTCAACCATCGATTTCCATTGTCCTGATGATAGCGGGCATGCCAATGCTGTTTGACCGTGAATCCCTCCACTTCGAACGGGCAGTCATGCACCTGTAGCCCATGCATATCGGCCAGTGTCTGCCCGATATGCCGCGGCAAGGTGCCCAGTAGGTCGGTAGTCCCGATTATCTTCCCCAACCCGAGAAACGCTGGCAGCTCGAGCATGATCCGCCGTTCGATCCCGGCCCGCGCCAATCCTGCTTCCAGCAGCTTCTGCCCGGTGCCGAAACTGATCTGCACATGCCCCTCGGCCCGATACCGCTCCAGGCTCATGCCATCGCCCAGGCGCGGATGCTGCGGGTTGCTCAGGCACACCCAGTCCTGCTCGAACAGCACCTGCTGATACATCCCCCCGCCCAGCCAGGGCACGAAGCCGATGGCCAGGTCCGCTTCGCCCGATTCCAGCGCGCTCTCGGTATTGCCGTCGATCCGCGCCGCCTCCAGGCGGATGCCCGGCGCATGGCTGCGCAGATGGTTGAGGATGCTGGGCAGCAAGGTGATGTGGCTGGCATCGCTGACACACAGGCGAAAACGCCGCTGCGCTGTGGCGGCGATGAACTGCGGCTCCCAGGCGGTCAGCCGGCGCAGCGATTCCAGCACCTCGCGGCACGGCCCTATCAGTTGATCGGCGCGCGGGGTAGGGGCCATGCCGCCCGGCGTGCGCACGAACAGCGGGTCGTTCAATTGCTCGCGCAGGCGCGCCAGCCAGATGCTGATGGTCGGCTGGCTCTGCCCCAGCTGTTCGGCGGCACGGGTCACGTTGCGGCATTGGTACAGCACGTCGAACAGCTGCAGCAGCTTGGGTTCGGGCAGGGCCTCCAGGGCAGTCATTATTGAAATTCTCAATAGCCGTATTGAGGCCATTGTATAGCGCAAATAAACCCCGCTGCATAAGGTGATCGCAAATCACAGGAGGTCTGCGACGTGAAAATCTGCATTCTGGGCGCCGGTGCACTGGGTTGCGCCATCGGCGCGGCCCTGAGCGAGGCAGGGCATGAAACCTGGCTGCTGAACCGTGGCCGCGCGCATGTCGAGGCGATGAACCAGCATGGGCTGCGGGTGCAGGACGAACGGGGCGAGCGCTATATACCGGTCAACGCGGCCATCGAAGCCGAAGACGTTGGCGTGACCGATTTGGTGGTGGTGCTGGTGAAGTCGTTTCACACTGCCGAGGCCATCGCCGGTGCCCTCGCGCTGATAGGCCCACAGACGCTGGTGCTGTCGCTGCAGAACGGGCTCGGCCACGAGGACATCCTGGCCGAAGTGGTGGGTCGCGAGCGGGTGCTGGCTGGCAAGACCTATGTCGGCGGCGTGCTCCTCGCACCGGGCTCGATCCGCGCCGGTGTGGCCGGCAAACAGACTTTCATCGGCGAGCTCGACGGCCAGCTGACGCCCCGCGTGCAGGCCATCGCCGAAGCGTTCAACAATGCCGGGCTGGCCACCACGGTCAGCGACAACATCCTCGGCACCATGTGGGACAAGCTGCTGGTCAACGTCGCCACCGGTGCGTTGAGCGGCATCACCAGGCTCAGCTACGGCCAGCTGTACAGCGAGCCGCTGTTGGAAAGCACCGCCAAGGCCGCCGTGGCCGAGGCCATCGCCGTGGCCGAGCGCGCCGGCATCCGCTTGAGCCTGACCAGCCCCGAGGCTGCCTGGTCACTGGCCGCCGAAGGCCTGCCGGCGAGCTTCCGCACCTCGATGCTGCAGAGCCTGGAAAAAAACTCGATCACCGAAATCGACTTCATCAACGGCTCCGTCGTGCGCTGGGGCCAGCGCCATGGCGTGGCCACGCCGGTCAACGCGACCCTGGTGGCCTGCATCAAGGGTATCGAGCGCGCCATGGCCGATCACCAGAAGGGAGAAACCCCATGAGCCAGCCAAAAGCCTACCTCGAACACGTGGCGTTCTGGGTGCAGGACATTCAGTGGCATATCCGCTTTTTCAGCGAGGTGTGCGGCATGACCATGCGTGAAGTGCAGGGTGACGTCGAGCAACCGGCGCAGTACTGGACACTCGGCGGCCTGCAGTTCATTCACCAGCCGGACTTCGCTGGCCCGGAAGGGCGCCTGGCGCACCTGGGCATCATGTGCGAAGACCTGGAAGCGGCGCTGGCCGCCGCCCAACGCTTTGGCGTCAGTGAGATGCCCCAGGGCCGCAACTGGCTGCGCCTGCCTGATGGCCTGGCGGTGGAGTTCATCCAGGCGCTGCCGGCCAAATGCGTAGCCCAGGCACTGGCCATCGACCCGCGCGCGGAGGTGCAGGCATGAGCGTGATTGAAAAGTACTGGGACGATGCCCGCGAAGGCGATGAGTGCATCAGCCCGACCTACACCGTGACCCGCGAACGCATCCTGGCCTACGCCGACCTCACCGGCGACCACACCCCGGTGCATGTCGATGAGGCCTACGCCAACGCCAGCCACTTTGGCTGCCTGGTCGCCCACGGCCTGTTCGGGCTGTCGATCGCCGATGGCCTGAAGACCCAGTGCGAGTACCGCTTCGTGCCGGGTATGTCGCTGGGCTGGACCTGGGACTTCGTGCTGCCGATCAAGGTCAACGACGTGCTCCACGTACGTATGCGGGTGGGGGCGATGCGTCCGAGCAACAGCCGACCTGGCTGGGGCATCGTGGTGCTGCCTTCGGAGCTGATCAACCAGCACGGTGAAGTCGTGCAACGTGGCGAGCACCGGTTGATGGTGCCGCGGAGGGCAGCAGCATGAACCAGGCATTGCCATTGGCGGGTATCCGCGTCATTGACTACAGCCACTTCCTCGCCGGCCCCTATGTCGGCCGTTGCCTGGCGGCGCTCGGCGCAGAGGTGATCAAGGTCGAGCGGCCGGGTAGCGGCGACGCTGGCCGCCAGCATGCGTTCACCCTGGACGACCAGCAGAGCGGCTATTTCCTGCAGCTGAACATGGGCAAGCAGGGCGTCAGCGTCAACATGAAGGACCCGCGCGGCAAGGCGTTCATGCAGCGCCTGACCGATTCGGCCGACGTGTTCATCGAGAACTACCGCCCCGGCGCCCTGGACAAGCTGGGCCTGGGCTACGCCGAGCTGTCGGCGCGCAACCCGCGCCTGGTGTACTGCTCGATTTCCGCCTACGGCCATACCGGGCCGGACGCCCACCGCGCCGGCTTCGGCCTGATCGCCGAGGCCAAGAGCGGGATCATGCAGATGGTTGGCGTGCCGGGCGAGGCACCGCCGCTGCTGCGTATTTCCCTGGGCGACATGTACACCGGCATCCACGCGGTGGCGGCGATCAATGCCGCGCTGCTCGGTCGGGTGAGCAGTGGCCGTGGCCAGCACATCGACATGGCGCTGTACGACACTCTGGTGTCGATGCACGAATACGCGGTGCAGTGTTACACGCTGTCCGGTGGCACTGTGTTGCCCCAGCAGACCGGCCACGACATGCCCACCTCGACCCTGTACGGCGTGTTCCGCGCCACCGACGGCGACCTGGTGATCGCCGCCCAGGTCGATGATGCCTGGCAGCGCTTCGCGGTCATGCTCGAAGCCAACGGCGGCCCGCCCGGGTTCGGCAGCGACCGCCGCTACCACAGCCTCAACGGCCGCAACGCCCACCGCGAGGCGATCCTGGCGGTGGTCCGCGACTGGGTCGGCGCGCGTCGGGTGGCCGAGATCCTCGCGTTGCTCGATGCCATCGACATCCCCAGTGCCAAGGTCCAACGCATCGACGAAGTGCTGGCCGACCCGCAGATCCAGGCACGCAACATGGTCATCGAGCAGCAGCACCCACGCTACGGCACGCTGCGCCTGGCCAACCTGCCGTTCCGCTTTTCCGACTGCGATACCACGATTCACCAAGTAGCCCCGGACCTTGGCCAGCATAACGCCGAAGTGGCCGCCGGGCTTGGCTTCAGCCCTGAAGAAATCACTGCCTTGCAGGCGGATGGCGTGTTGTTTACCCACGGAGATGCACGATGAGCGACCGCTACGCAGTGATCGGCCGACCGATCAACCACACCAAGTCCCCGCTGATTCATGGCCTGTTCGCCCAGGCCAGCAACCAGCAGCTGGAATACGGAGCTATCGAAGGCTCGCTGGACGACTTCGAAGCCCAGGTACTGCAGTTTCGTAGCGAAGGCGGGAAGGGCATGAACATCACCGCCCCGTTCAAGCTGCGTGCCTTCGAGCTGGCCGACCGGCGCAGTGAGCGGGCGCAATTGGCACGGGCGGCCAATGCGCTGAAGTTCGAGGATGGCCGCATCGTCGCCGAGAACTTCGATGGCATCGGTTTGCTGCGGGACATCGAGGAGAACCTTGGCGAGCCGCTGCGCAACCGCCGTGTGCTGCTGCTGGGCGCTGGCGGCGCGGTGCGCGGGGCATTGCTGCCGTTCCTGCAGGCGGGGCCTCGCGAGCTGGTGATCGCCAACCGGGACATGGCCAAGGCGCTGGCGCTGCGTAACGAGCTCGATCACCCGCGTCTGCGCATCAGCCGCTACGAAGCGCTGGAAGGGCAATCGTTCGACATCGTGGTCAACGCCACCTCGGCGAGCCTGACCGCGGACTTGCCGCCACTGCCGGCTGATGTGCTGGGTGAGGCGGCCCTGGCCTACGAGCTGGCCTATGGCAAAGGCCTCACGCCTTTCCTGCGCCTGGCTCGCGAGCAGGGCCAGGCGCGCCTGGCCGATGGCGTCGGCATGCTGGTGGAGCAGGCCGCCGAGGCGTTCGCCTGGTGGCGCGGGGTGCGGCCCGACACACGTGCGGTGATCGATCAGCTGACGATTCCCCTGGAGTAGGTCGATGGTCGCCAATGTACTGATGCTGCATGGCATCAACCACAACATGTTCGGCAAGCGCGACCCGCGCCAGTACGGCACAGCGACCCTGGCCGACATCGACCAGGCGTTGCAGGCCCTGGGCGAGGAGCTGGGGGCGCAGGTCGAGAGCTTCCAGAGCAACTTCGAGGGCGCCATGTGCGAGCGCATCCATCAGGCCTATGAGGACCGGGTGGATGCCGTGCTGATCAATGCCGGTGCCTGGACCCATTACAGCTACGGCATTCGTGATGCGTTGGCCATTATCGAAGTGCCGGTGGTTGAAGTGCACATGTCCAACATTCATGCCAGGGAGCCATTCCGCCATCACTCGGTATTTGCCGAGGTGGTGCGCGGGCAGATCTGCGGGTTTGGTGTCGAAACCTACCTGCTGGCGCTGCGCGCGGCGATGAGCATGGTCTGAGCAGGGCGCAGGGGGCGGATCTCCGAGCGCGTCTACCCGCGAAGCAGGTGGCGCGGGGCATGCGGCGACGGCGCCTGAAGTGACCGTAGGTGTGGCGGGTGTCGTGCTGCCTACCCATCCAGCATGGATGGAAAGCCAGTAGCGACTTCCGTGACTGCATAGTACGGTCCGCCTTCAACAAGCCACCCGGTTCGTTGCCTCCAACCCCACGGACCGGGGCTCTCATGACCTGGGAGGTCGAATGGACGTCGCTACAACGATCAGTCAACAAGAACTGGATAACGCCTTGGTCGCGTTTGCACGCTACAAAATCGGAGAAATCAAGATCTTCGACCTGGAGCAGGCAATGAGCTTCGAAGCAGGCCAAGCCTTGTCCCAAAGCGGGCTGGTCCGGTTCTCAATTACCAAAATGGTGTCAGGACGTTATCGCATCAGCGATGAAGGAGAGAACGCCATCACAGAGGCTGGGCGGGATCGCCTTGAGGTGATCCGCGCCTGACCATAGGTCCAGCTTGCGAAGGCCGCAGTCGCGTTCTGCGGCCCTGTCGTGTCATATCACTTTCACCGCGCGACCAATGAACTTCACCGGCCCTGTCGGCAGACCGGTCGGCGAGCCACCGGCTTTCTCCAGCGTCAGCTCGAACAGTTGATTGGCCTCCAGGGGTGGCAAACTTTCCAGCGGAACTCGATAGGGTTCGCCCGGTTTGACCAGGCCAAGCGAAACCGGGGCACGCCATTGCTCGCCCTTGGTCCAGAACTGCAGGGCCATGCCGTCGGGGACCTTGTCCTTACCCAGCGGCAGCAGTTCGATCATGTGGCTGTCGCTGGCCTGCACCACCCAGCCGGGGGCCTGGCTGTTCGGCGCCACCAGCACCACCAGGTATTCCGTGGTTGAGGGGGGCGTGGTCAGCAAGGTAAACGCCAGCAGCAGGCTTGCCGCCAGCCCTGCGGCGCTGAGCCCTTGCCACAGGCCGAGGCGTTGCCACCAGCGAGCCTGCGTGCGCGGTGCGGGTAGCTCATCGAGGCTGCGCTGGATGCGGCGCCACAGGCGGGGGCTAGGGGGCTGCGGGGTAGACAGCGCGGTCAGCTCCAGCAGCCGGGCCTCCCAGGCATCCACGGCGGCGCGAAGCTCGGGGTCGGTACGCAGGCGTTCGGCCGTTGCGGCATATTGCTCCGGCGACAAGGTCCCCAGCACGTATTCCCCGGCGAGGCTGTCCAGTTCTTCGGCAGAATCGGGCTTCATTCCAGACACTCCCGTAGCGCTTTGAGGCTGCGTTTGATCCAGGCCTTGACAGTGCCCAGTGGCGCACCCAATAAACCGGCTATCTCGGCGTGGCTGCAGCCGTCCACGTAGGCGTGCAGGATGCAGCGTTGCGGTGCGGGCTGCAGTTGTTCAAGGCAGCGGTAAATCTTTGCTGAGCCGGACCAGAGGTCAAGGTCATCAACCCTCCCGCGCAATGTTGACGCAGTTTCGGTGTCGGCATCGGTCAGTACAGTTTCACGGCGGGTATCGCGTATCGAGTTCAGCGCCAGGTGGCGGGTAATGCTGTAGATCCAGCCTCGAGCCGAGCCGCGCGCCGGGTCGTAGCTGGCTGCGCGGGTCCAGATGCGGATGATCGCATCGTGGACGATGTCTTCTGCGGTGGCGTCATCACGTGCGATACGCCGGGCAACGCCCAGCAGGCGCGCGCCTTCGTGATCGTAGAGCGCCTGCAGGGCCCGCCGGTCACCCTGTGCACAGGCTAACAGGCAGCGGTGGAAGTCGAAGGGGGCGGCCGGCGAGTTCAACGTGTGTGGCTTCCTTGTGAAAGGCAAGTACCCCGGCCATCCAGCCGGGGGGCTTGCCATCGAGCGTAGATCATCACTCGCAGGGCGTAGGGTCAGGTGCGTGTCACTTGGCTGTCCAGAACACATAGTCAGCCTGGTACTGGACGACCTGTCTGGCACCTTTGTTCTGCGCCGTGCAGTCGACTGACGGCGCCACACCGCCGCGGGTAGCCAGGCGCTGGATATAGCTGACCCCCTGCATGGCGCCTTTGCCTTCGGCCGGGTTGGCCTTGACCAGTTGATAGGGGATGGCGCCTTTGTCCGCCGGTGCCACTGCCAGCTGGGTGCCGGTGACCTTCGAGCCATCCTTGGCCTGCCAGGTAGCGGGTGGGCCAAAGTAGTCGCCCACCTGTTTACCGGTACGGTCATTGAGCACTGCCTTGGGGCCGACGAAAGTCCATTCGGTCTGACCGGGGGTGTTGGCCTTGTCGCGGCACTCGTAGGTGATCTCGCCGACGCCGACGGTTTCGAGCAGGACGCGATGGCCATCAGGGACTTTGACTGCGTCTGGCAGCGCGGTCTGGGCGAGGGCGGGCGGCAGCGCAAGGGCGAGGCTGCAGGCAAGCAGGCAGGCGGAGTATTTGAAGTTCATTTGCAGTGCTCCTGAAAGTCATTGGGCCGGGCAGTCAAAGGCCGCCCACTAGCAATACCCGCCAACGGGTGTACTGGATGCACGGGATGAAAAAAAATGCGTAGCGAGATGACCCTGCATGTGCTTGCCTACCATCTCGAACGAGCGATGAGCCTCTTCGTCATCGCAGGACTGCTTTAACGCGCGCACCCCGACAACCCCACGAGGACACTGCAAATGAAGCGTTTGTTACTAGGCCTGTTGCTTGCCGCATCGGGCGCTGCCCACGCCGGTATTCCGCTGTTGAACGCAACATGCCCCGGCAATATCGAGGTCCATGCCGATAAAGGTGGGCCTGTTTACATCAACGGCAAGGAAGCCACGCTGAAGAAATTCAATGACAACTATTTCGAGGCCAAAGGTGGCGGGGTAACGGTATCGTTGTCGATCAACCCGGACGGCTCGCCTGACGTCTCGTATACCGGTAAGAACAAAGCCAATGGCGTATGCCAGATCAAGGACTGACTGCGCGATTGCGCGGTTGGGCTGGCGCAGTGTCAGCGGGCTGCATCAGGGCGCTGGAACGGGAATTGCTGTGACCCCTGAGACATTGATCATGCGGAGTACGCAGAAATGACTCAGGATGACCGCTATTACATGATTTTCAGCGTGGTTGCTGTGCTGGTACTGGATCTGGCGGCGACATATGTGTTTCTCAATGCCATTCCCTGACCCCGGTTATGGGGCAGGCCTTACTCGTAATCGGGGGCAAGGCAGGGCGTGAGGGAAACGCCCCGAACCCTATATAGCAAACAAACCTGATGCCCTGTTGTCGTTGAGCAGTAACATGGGCAGGACAAAAACCAAAAAAGGGCAGGCTGCTTGGCAACATTTCCCAGTTTTCGATGGGGCTGCAGGAGCGTGTCGCGTGAAAAACTCAAGATCGCTGGCAGGTGCAATACTGGTAATCGGGGCAGCCTCGCTGTTCGTCGCAGGCTGCGCACAAAACCCTGATGTGCGTGACAGCCACGATTATACCGCTGGCACTACCGTGAAAAGCCCACCCGCTTATCTGGGCTGCGTCAAAGGCGAGCTACAAGGTAATGTGAAAACCTATGAAGTCGAGGGTGATAACGCGGTCAGGCTTTTCGTCGAAAGCACTGACCCCGACAAGGCAGAGGGTCTTGTAGAGTTGCGGGGCACGGGAAGCGAGCGCCACTTCACGGCCTATCAACGTGATGCCTGGTACGACCATGGCAGGTTGCTGGATGCTGCACTGATGTGTTCAAAAGCGTAATCATCCAACCCCCACACCAATAGCCCGCCGTCGAGAGCGGGCTTTTTGTCTGCCCATCGCCTGCCCGGCAACGTTCAAGAATGGCGGGTGGAGCCGGTATGGCCTGAGCAGCGTTGCTTTGCATTTGCCGGCCCCGCCCGTAATAATCGTTGTATTTGGATGGAGAGTCGCAGGTGGAAGCAAGAAGCGTAGTTGCCGAAATGTTCATTGGGATTCCGACGCATTTCTGGGTTTTGCCTGTTGCCGGCCTGGTTGCCTACTACGGGCTGAAGTGGTCCGCCAGATCCAGTAAACGTGCCACCCTGCTACAAGCCTCGACTTACCTGTTATTGCTGGTACTGGCCGTTCTGCCCAACGGCTTTTATGCACTGTTTCCTCCCGCGCCCGAGCCGGATGTGCTGTTGAATCAATCACCGTTGCCCAACTATGCAGGGCGTTTCTACCTGGATGCGTTCTATGTCTTCAGTGGCTGGGCGCTGAGCAAAGTGGTCAAGTTGAAGTTCAGCTGAGTCTCAGCTCGCATTCCTGATGCACTGACTGGATCAGTATTTGCTTACCCCTTTTTAAACCGGTGCATCTGGGGGATACGGCAATGCTCTCTGAAGATCTGTACATCATGTTCGTGATTGTCGGCGGTGTGTTGGCCCTGGATATAGCAGCCATCGTGTTGTACAGAGGAGCCAAGCCTTGAGCCCGCGTTTGGTTCGCAATGGGGCCGGAGCATCATGAGGACTTCAGCTTTTCTGCTGTACCTGCAGCACCGAACCCTTGTCGTCAGTTGCCAGCAATCCGCCGGCGTCGGTGTCGTCTGATTGTCGCTCGGCAAGTGGTACGTCCGGCGAGCGAAAGATGCTACGGCCTTGTTCACCGGTTTTAAGGGTGACGAGTTTGCCATTCTGATAGAAGAACTGAGTGTGGTTGGCGTTGGTTTGCATGGTCTGAAGCCCCTGCCGAGTCGTGGTGTGATGTGCCGTGGGCAGTTTCACTGTTGCAGCGGGACCTTGCTACTGGCAGAAATATCAGGTGCGCTGCACGAATCCCGCTTGGGCGCCGTCCTGCAGCAAGACTTTGGTTGATTAGTAACGCGGCGTCACCCCCGTTAAAATGCAGCCTATCCATAACGGCCGATTGCAAATGCCTGACTTTCGTATTTTTATCGCTACTGTGTTGGTTGCCAGCCTCGCCGGTTGCGCAACCCCCGGCAAACCCACTGCCAGCCAACTGACCAAAAAATCGCCGCAGCAGTACGTCGCCTGTGTCCTGCCAAAATGGCAGGCGCTGGCGCCACAGGCCACGCAGAAGTCGATAGCCCACGGCTACCGGCTGACGGCGCCAAGCGCCGTGGCAAGCGACGATGTGCTTGACGTGGTCGACGCTCGCGAGGGCAGCCGTGCGACCTTCTACAAGGGCAGCTTTCTGTCTGGCGACAAGTTACGCCAGGCTGCCAGGCAATGCCTGGATTGAATCAGTGACCCGAGCGGGTTGTGCCGCCCCGATCGCCTGCAGTTACCCCAACTCATCCCGCTTGTTCAAATGCTCGCACTTCACCTGCGCCTCCATCCGGCTCGGATAGCTCGGCTTGAGCCGCTCCTTTGCCTGATTGTCATAAATGTCGAACCCTCCACACACGGTCGCGGCGTAGTAGCGGCTGCCAACGCGGAACGATTCCTTTTCGATCGGCACAGCGGGAACGATAACGAATCTTGGTTGCATTTTTCGTGCCTCCCCAGGCAGAGATTTAAGTATTAGTCTCGCAAGAGGTAACCATCAAGCAGCCTCATGAATAAAGGCGCTGGTCCGAACGCCGGTGGGTCGACAGTACTGTCATCAAATGAAAACCCGCTGTCGTCCGATGCGAAGCACCCCGCAAGCCAAGGGCATACAGTCCAATCACCAGCACTGACGCCTGACGTCCAGATCGATGATTGGAGAGACAAGCATGTCCAAAGTGGTACGTTTCCATCAGACCGGTGGCCCCGAGGTTTTGCGCTACGAGGACGCCGAGGTTGGCGAGCCCGGCCCTGGGCAGGTACGTTTGCGCCAGGTGGCGGTGGGCCTGAACTATGCTGACACCTACTTTCGCAACGGCACTTACCCGATCACGCTGCCCAATGGCATCGGCGTGGAAGCTGCCGGGGTGGTGGAGGCGGTGGGCGAAGGCGTGACCCAGGTGGTGGTCGGTGACCGGGTCACCTATACCGGTTTCCTCAATACCCTGGGTGCCTATTGCACCGAGCGCCTGATCCCCGCAGCGGCGCTGATCAAGCTGCCGGAAACCATTGCCTTCGAGACTGCTGCCGCCATGACCATGCGTGGCCTGACCTCGGCCTACCTGTTACGCCGGCTGTATGACTTCAAACCCGGTGACAGCGTGCTGCTGCATGCGGCTGCTGGCGGGGTGGGCCTGATTGTCGCGCAGTGGGCGCGGCTGCTTGGGCTGAACGTGATCGGCACGGTCTCCACCGAGGCCAAGGCCGAGGTGGCCCGCGCCCATGGCTGCAACCACATCATCAACTACAGCGTCGAAGACGTCGCCAGCCGCGTACGCGAACTGACCGACGGAGTAGGGGTGAACGTCGTGTTCGACAGTGTCGGCAAGACCACCTTCACCGGCTCGCTCGATTCGCTCAAGCGTCGTGGGCTGATGGTTTGCGTCGGCACGGCGTCGGGCAGCATCCCGCCGTTCGACCCGCAGTTGCTGGCCATCAAGGGCTCGTTGCAGCTTACCCGCCCGGCACTGGCCGACTTCATCGCCGATCCGGCAGAAAAGGCTGACCTGGCCGGCGAATTGTTCGACCACGTCAGCAGCGGGCGCATTCGTATCGAAATCAATCAGCACTACGCCCTGCAGGACGCGGTACAGGCCCACCGTGACCTGGAAGCCCGCAAAACCACGGGCTCGTCGATCTTCGTCATCTGAAGAGGGCAACAGCATGCACATCGAACAACTGACCTGCGCGATCGGTGCCGAGGTGAGTGGCGTCAACCTGGCCGATGCGATTCACGACGACGAACTGTTCGCCCAGTTGCGTCAGCAGTTGCTCCAGCACCGTGTGCTGTTCCTGCGCGACCAGCACTTCAGCCGTGCCGAGCATGTGGCCTTCGCCCGCCGCTTCGGCGAGCTGGAGGACCACCCGGTGGCCGGGAGCGACCCGGAGCACCCGGGGCTGGTGCAGATCTACAAGCGCCCGGACCAGCCCAACGACCGCTATGAAAATGCCTGGCACACCGATGCCACCTGGCGTGAGGCGCCGCCCATGGGGTGTGTGCTGCGCTGTGTGGAATGCCCTCCGGTAGGCGGCGATACCCTGTGGGCAAACATGGTACTGGCCTATGAAAACCTGCCAAACGATGTAAAGGCCAGAATCGAAGACCTACGCGCTCGCCACAGCATCGAGGCCAGCTTCGGCGCTGCAATGCCGCTGGACAAACGGCTGGCACTCAAGGCGCAGTTCCCCGACGCCGAGCACCCGGTCGTACGCACCCACCCGGAAACGGGCGAGCAGGTGCTGTTCGTCAACGCCTTCACCACCCACTTCAGCAACTACCACACCCCGCAGCGGGTGCGTTTCGGCCAGGATGCGAACCCCGGTGCCGGCGACCTGCTGCGTTACCTGATCAGCCAGGCCTACCTGCCCGAATACCAGGTGCGCTGGCGCTGGAAGCCCAACAGCGTGGCGATCTGGGACAACCGCAGCACCCAGCATTACGCGGTCATGGACTACCCGCCATGCCATCGCAAGATGGAGCGTGCCGGGATCAAGGGCAGCCGCACGTTCTAAGCCTGCCGCCGTCACTGGCGGTAACCGCACAATAACAATAGCGAGGACTACAGCATGCAATTCTTCGACGATTCGTTGCACCCGGAAAACATGGAAAAGGTGGTCATCACCGTCGCCCCTTATGGCCCGGAGTGGATGCCCGAAGACTTCCCTGAAGACATTCCGCTGACCATGGACGAGCAGGTGCAGAAGGCCGTCGACTGCTACGAGGCAGGCGCCACCGTGCTGCACTTGCATGTGCGTGAGCTGGACGGCAAAGGCTCCAAGCGCCTGTCCAAGTTCAACGAGCTGATCGCCGGGGTACGTGAAGCTGTGCCGGACATGATCATTCAAGTTGGTGGTTCGATTTCCTTCGCCCCGGAAGGTGAAGGCGAGGCGGCCAAATGGCTGTCGGATGACACCCGGCACATGCTTGCCGAGCTGACGCCACGCCCCGACCAGGTGACCGTGGCCATCAACACCACGCAGATGAATATCATGGAGTTGCTGTACCCCGAGTACCTTGAAGGCACCTCGCTGGCCAGCCCCGCAATCCATGCCGCCTACAGCGAAATGACCGTGCCGGCCGGCCCGGCCTGGGTCCGCGAGCACTTGCGCCGCCTGCAGGCCAGCCATATCCAGCCGCATTTCCAGCTGACCGGCATGCATGCCCTGGAAACCCTCGAACGCATCGTGCGCCGGGGTGACTACATGGGGCCGCTGAACCTGACCTGGATCGGTATTGGCGGCGGTTTCGACGGCCCCAACCCGTTCAACTTCTTCAACTTCATCCACCGCGCGCCGGACGGCTGCACCCTGACTGCCGAATCGTTGCTCAAGAACGTGCTGCCGTTCAACACCATGGCGCTGGCCATGGGCCTGCACCCGCGCTGCGGCAATGAAGACACCATCATCGACCAGCACGGCAAACGCTTCACCTCGGTGCAGCAGGTCCAGCAGACCGTGCGCGTGGCCCATGAGCTGGGGCGCGAGATTGCCAGCGGCAAGGAGGCCCGCGCCATTTACCGCATCGGGCAGCAGTACGACAGTGTCGAGCAGACGCTGAAAGCCAATGGCATGGCGCCGAACCGCCAGGCGGGTGAGAAGGGCGTGCCGCAGCGCGTTTGATGCGGTTATGGCAGGCCCGGCCTCTTCGCGTGCGTACCCGCGAAGAGGCCACAAAACGCAACGTGAGTTCTGGCGGTTACCCATAACAACAAAAACGACACCCACGCTTCACACCCAAGGAGGCAACATGGCCACCTATCTCGTCAGCGCCGAAGACTCCGGCACCGACACTGCCAACAGCATCCCCCGGCGCTATGCCTGGGTCGTCTTCGCCTTGACCTTCGGCCTGTTGATCTCCGACTACATGTCGCGCCAGGTGCTCAATGCGGTGTTTCCGCTGCTCAAGGGCGAATGGGCATTGAGCGACAGCCAGTTGGGCTTGCTCAGCGGCATCGTCGCGCTGATGGTCGGCCTGCTGACCTTCCCGTTGTCGCTGCTGGCCGACCGCTTCGGCAGGGTACGCAGCCTGGTGCTGATGGCCGTGCTGTGGAGCCTGGCCACGCTCGGCTGTGGCCTGGCGGAAAACTATTCGCAAATGTTCATTGCACGCTTCCTGGTCGGGGTCGGCGAGGCCGCCTATGGCAGTGTCGGCATTGCCGTGGTGGTCGCGGTATTCCCCCGCGACATGCGCTCGACGCTGGCCGGGGCGTTCATGGCGGGCGGCATGTTCGGCTCGGTGCTGGGCATGGCCTTGGGCGGGGTGTTGGCCCAGCACCTGGGCTGGCGCTGGGCATTCGCCGGCATGGCATTGTTCGGCCTGGTGCTGGCGATGCTCTACCCAGTCATCGTCAAAGAGGGGCGCATTGCCCCCAAGTGCGCGCAGCAGGCGCTGGACAAGGCCAGCCACCCGCTGCGCACCCTGTACAGTAGCCGTTCGGTCATCGCCGCCTATGTCGGCAGTGGCCTGCAGTTGTTTGTCGGCGGCACCCTGATCGTGTGGATGCCCAGCTACCTGAACCGCTATTACGCCATGGGCACCGACCGCGCGGGGGCGATCGCCGCCGTCATCGTGCTGTGCAGTGGTATCGGCATGATTCTCTGCGCCATGCTCTGCGATCGCCTTGGGCGGCAGCGCCCGGACCGCAAGATCAGCCTGGCCATCGGCTATTGCCTGGGCAGTTGCGCGCTGCTGAGCATAGCCTTTGCGTTGCCTGCCGGTACTGCGCAACTGGTGCTGATCTGCCTGGGCATGATGATAGCCGCCGGCACCAATGGCCCGTCCAGTGCCATGGTCGCCAACCTTACCCACGCTGCTGTGCATGGCACGGCATTCGCCACCCTGACCTTGGCCAACAACCTGCTGGGCCTGGCCACCGGGCCGCTAATCACCGGTCGGGTGTCTGACCTGATCGGGCTTCAGGCGGCGCTGCAGTTGGTGCCACTGACAAGCATTGCAGCGGCGGCTGTGTTCTTGGTTGCCAAACGTCACTACCACCGCGACATGGATCGTCTGCGCGCCAGGAGTTGAAACTGTGAAACAGCAATTGTCCATCGAAATGCTCTTCGATTTCGTCTGCCCCTGGTGCCTGATTGGCCAGCGGCACTTGCAGGCTGCGTTGTTGCTGTTGCAGCGTGAGCAGCCACACGTGCAAGTGCAGGTTCACAGGCAGGGCGTGCAGTTGCTGCCGGGGCTGCCAGCCAATGGGGTACCCTTCAAACAGTTCTACCTTCAACGCCTGGGGAGCGAGCAGGCAGTGCGCGAGCGCCAGGCTCAGGTGCGCGCCGCTGCCCGCGTAGTGGGGGAGGATATCGACTTCTCGCGCATCTGCCGCATGCCAAACACCGGCAACGCCCACCGGTTGATGCAGCGGGCCGGCAGTCTGCTTGGCGCGTCGCAACAGCAAGCGTTGCTGGAGCGGCTGTTCATTGCCTATTTCCACCAAGGCCGCGACCTTGGCGATAGCCGCACGTTGCTCGGCATCGCCGAGAGTTGCGGGCTAAAGGCCGCGCAGGTAATCGATTGTCTGCGTGATGATGGCAGCCCGTTCCTCGACGGTGCAGGGCGTGCAGGCAGTGCCGTGCCACGTTATCGCTTCAACCTGGGCCCTCTGATTGCCGGGGTGCGGCCAGCCGAGGCGCTGTTTGCCGCGATGACCGACGCCTTGTCAGAGAGGGTGCAGGCATGAGCCTGCGTATCGCCCTGAACCCCAGCCAGCTGCCGGAGCGCAATGGCCGGGTGCTGCTGGCCTGCGAGGGCCGCAGCGTAGCGTTGTTCAATGTCGCCGGTGCGCTCTATGCCATCGACGATAGCTGCCCGCACCAAGGGGCGTCGCTGTGTGGCGGGCGCCTGGAAGGGCGGGTGATCCAGTGCTGTGCCCACGGCCTGCGCTTCGACCTGGCCAGCGGCTACCTGGTCAATTCCAAGGCGTTGAAAGTTGCCAGCTACCCGGTGCAGCAGGAGGGTGATGCGGTGTTCATCACCCTCGATGGTGACGGGCCTGGGGAGCAGGGCTGACACTGCGTGCCCGCCAGCTGGCCGGCGGCATGCCGTACTGGGCGATGAACCAGCGGGTGAACGAACTGGGCATCGAGTAGCCGAGCATATCGGCAATGCGACCCAGCGAATAGCTGGGGTTCTCCAGGTAGCGCATCACCAGGTCACGTCGCACGCTGTTGATCAGGTCCTTGAAGGTCAAGCCGCTGTCTTCCAGCCGCCGCTGCAGGGTGCGTACGTTCATGCCCTGGGTTTGCGCCACTTGCTCGAGGGTGGCCCGACCCATGGGTAGCAGCAGGTAGATGGTCTTGCGCAGCTCCAGCTCCAGCGATGGCTCGCTGCCTGCCGGCAGCGTGTCCAGGTAGCGCCGAGCCAGGCGGGCCATGGCTTCGTTGGCCAGCGGGCTGGCACTGTCGAGGTCGGCGGCAGGGCAGACGATGCCGTTGAACTCGCTGCCAAACACCAGCGTGCAGCCGAAAATGCGCCGGTGAATGGCGGGGTCGGCGGGTGCCGCATGGGTGAAATTGGCGCTGATCGGGTGCCAGTGCGTGCCTAGCAGTGCCGCGCACAAGCGCATCATCACGCCGATAGCCAGCTCGGTGGCCTGGCGGCTACAGGGCGCGCGCTCGCTGATCACCTCTTCGCGAATGACCACGGTCTTGCCAGCTTCTTCGATATGAATGGCCAGCGCGTCATTGAGCAGGTGGCGGTACTGCACGATCACCTGCAGCGCATCGCGCAGGTTGCGTTGGTGGCTGAGCAGCAGGCTGATTTCGCCGAAGTCCGACAACTGGCGCAGTTCGGCCATGCGCAAGCCGAAGCTCTCGCAGTGGCTGGCGCTGGCGGAAGCTTCCAGCAGGTTGATCACGCTGGCCACCGGGATACGCCGGTTGGGGTCGTCGAGCAACGCCGCGCTGAGGCCCACCTGCGCCAGCAGAGTGTGGGGGTTGAGGCCCAGGTGGCGGGACACTTCCAGGTAGTTGGTCAAGCTGGCGGCGCGGACGAGGGCAGGCATTTTTATTGTTATCCCTATTGTTCAGGCAACCTGGCGCTTTCAGGCAGCAGCACAAGGCTGTTGCGACAAAAAGCACTTGGCTTGCAGGTGCACGGGTTTTATAGCCTGCGTGTCATCAATTGAAAAGCAAAGCCCTGTTCGGGCCATTGTCATCAAATGAAAAGTACCTGACGCCCAATGTGAAGCACCCGGGGGGAGGGCTGTTTACTGTGAACCTCAACAGCTACACCGCACACGAGGTTCACCGTGGAAAAACTGCAAACCACTGCCACCGTGTTGATCGTCCCTGGCCTGCGCGACCACGTCGCCGATCATTGGCAGACGCTGCTTGCCAGCCGCCTGGCGAAGGTGCGCAGCGTACCGCCGCTGAAGGTTGACGGCCTTTGCTGCAACGCCCGGGTCGAGGCGATCCAGCGCGAACTGGAGCAGATCGACGGCCAGGTGCTGCTGGTGGCACACAGTGCCGGCGTTCTGATGGTCGCCCACTGGGCCGCGCGTTACCGGTGGCCGATCAAGGGGGCGTTGCTGGCTGCCCCGCCAGACCTCGACGCCCAGTGGCCGGCGCACTACCCAACCCCGGCCAGCCTGGCCGCCCAGGGCTGGTCGCCGTTGCCAACCACGGCGCTGCCGTTCCCGAGCATTGTCGCGGCCAGTAGCAATGACCACCTGGCCAGCTACGCCGCCGTTAGCGAACTTGCCCGCCATTGGGGCAGTGAGCTGGTCAACCTGGGCGCCGTCGGCCATCTCAACCCGGCTTCCGGTTTCGGCCCCTGGCCGTTGGCCGAGGCCCTGATCCGCCGTCTGGACGCCGAAACCCTGTAGTAACGCATGGACGCCCCAGCCACGCCCGCAACAGACGGGCGGCGTAAAAAACAATAACAATACGTGGAGCCATCGTAATGCCAGAACACCGCATTCACCATGCCGTGAAGCCACAGCGCTGCCTGCTCGCCTGCGCCGTCGCCCTGCTCACGCTGCCCGCCGCCCAGGCCGTCGAAGTCGAGACCGGCAATGAAGACTGGGCCGTGCGCTTCGACAATACCGTCAAATACAATTATGGCGTGCGCACAGAAAGCGCCGACAAGCGCATGCTGGGCACGCCCAACAGCAACGACGGTGACTACAACTTCCGCAAGGCCGGCACCAACATCACAAACCGGGTCGACCTGCTGACCGAGCTGGATGTGGTGTATCAGGGCAACACCGGTTTTCGCGTCAGCACTGCCAGCTGGTACGACAAGGCCTACGACAACACCGGCTCCAACAGCAACCCGTTCGTCAATGGCAACGGTGATCAGTCGGGCATCAGCCCCAGCCTCAATGGCCTGCCGGGTACTGGCACACCCCTGGGCAGCCCGCACCTGAGCAACTACGCCCAGCGATACTACAACGGCCCATCGGGCGAAGTGCTGGATGCGTTCGTATTCATGAGCCGTGACGTCGGCGAAGCGTCGCAGGTCAGTGCCAAGCTGGGCCAGCACAACCTGTTCTGGGGGGAAACCCTGCTCAACCCCGTGCATTCGCTGAGCTATGGCCAGTCCGGCCTGGACCTGGCCAAGCTGGCGGCCTCGCCAGGCACCGAGGCCAAGGAGCTGTTCGTCCCCCGCAACCAGTTGTCGACCTCGTTCCTGGTCAACTCCGAACTCACCCTGGGGGCGCAGTACTTCTTCGACTGGGATGCTGCCCGCTTGCCCGAAGCGGGTACCTACTATGGCGGCGCCGATGTGGTAGGCGAGGGCGCGCAGAGCTTCCTGCTCGGCCACACCGGCACCCCGGGCTTGATCCCGGTGCGCGGAGCGCTGACCACCATCCGCCGCGGTCATGACCTGACGCCCGGCAAGAGCGGCGACTGGGGCATCATGGCCAGGTGGTCGCCGCAATGGCTGGGCGGCACCCTCGGTTTCTACTACCGCAAGACGTCCGAGATTCTGCCCCAGGCCTGGCTTGATGCGCGCGGCATGACCGTGGCCACTGGCCCTTTCGGCAACCCGCCGGGCAGCCGCCAAGGGGCGGTTGGTAACCTGTACAACTCGCTGCAAAGCACCACTTACCAGTTCGCCTACGCCGACAACATCGACATCTATGGCCTGAGCCTGTCCAAGGATGTGGCCGGCATCAGCGTCGGCAGCGACCTCAACATCCGCCACAACATGCCGTTGGCGAGTATCCCGGCAATCGTCAGTGCCCCCGGCCAAGGTGGCCTGGGTGGTGGCTTCGGTTTACTGCCGTCGCGCCTGCCCAGCAGCGGGGTGGTCTACGACGTACCCAAGGATGGTGACAGCCTGAGCGCCACTGGCGACACCCTGCATTTCACCGTCAACGGCCTGATGACGATGGGTGACACGCCGCTGTTCGACTCGGCAACCCTGCTGGGTGAGCTGTTCTACAGCAACCTGCTCAAGCTCGATGGCCACAACGAGGCTTTGTACAAAGGCAAGGGCAGCTACCGCGGCATCGACAAGGCGACCCGCGACAACTGGGGTATCGCCGTCAACTTCACCCCCACCTGGTACCAGGTGTTGCCGGGCATGGACCTGAGCATGCCGTTGTCGGTCAACGTCGGCCTGGACGGTGTCTCCCCGGTGCAAGGCGGCGGCGCCGAAAACACCGGCAATTACGCGGTGGGCTTGAGCGCTGCGATCTACAACCAGTACTTCGTCGACCTCAAGTACGTCGACAGCTTCGGTGAGACCAAGGCCTGCAAGGACGGCCAGACCGACGGCAGCACCCCCAATGCCCTGGACGGCGAACAGGATTACACCTGCTACGGCGGCGGCTACGCCTCCTTCTCCGGTGGTGGCGCCACCACCGAAGACCGTGGCGCGCTGTACCTGACCGTCAAGACGACCTTCTGAGTCCTGTTTCCTACCGCCTACACAGGAAGACAATCATCATGATCTTCGTACGTACCCTGCTGGCCTCGTGCCTGTCGCTGGCCGCGCTCAACGCCGCCCAGGCTGCCGTTTCTCCTGACCAGGCTGCACACCTGGGCAACAACCTGACCACCCTCGGCGCCGAAAAGGCCGGCAATGCCGACGGCTCCATCCCGGCCTACCAAGGCGGCCTGCTTACCCCGCCGGCCAGCTATCAGAGCGGCGCCAGCATGCGCCCCGACCCGTTTGCCAACGAGAAGCCATTGCTGGTCATCGATGGCAAGAATGCCGATCAGTACAAGGGGCAACTGACCGCCACTACCCTCGAACTGCTCAAGCGCTACCCCAGCTACCACGTTGACGTGTACCCGACTCACCGCAGCGTCGCGCTGCCGCAGGCGGTGCTGGACAACACCCGCAAGAACGCCACCGGCGCCAGAAGCCAGGAGGGCGGCAGCGCAGTGGACAACGTGCTGCCGGGCATTCCGTTCCCCATTCCGCAGAACGGCGCCGAGGCCATGTGGAACTTCCTGCTGCGCTACCAGGGCGTGAGCATGACCGCCAAGTACGACTCCTGGAACGTCGATGCTGCCGGCAAACCGTCATTGTCGACCACCGGCCAGGCGCACATCAGTTACCCGATTTATGAGGACATGACCAAGCCGATCGGCGCCAAGGACACCTACTACCAGATGAAACTGGTGTACACCGGGCCCGCACGCCGTGCCGGTGAAGCAATGATGCTGCGCGACGCTGCCAACCCGTTGGTGCAACCGCGCAGCGCCTGGCAGTACCTGCCGGGCCAGCGCCGGGTCAAGCTGGCGCCTAACCTGGCCTACGACACGCCCAACCCGGGCACCTCCGGCTCTGGCACTTACGATGACGTGTTCGTCTTCAACGGCGCGCTGGACCGCTACGACTGGACCCTGGTCGGCAAGCAGGAAATGTATGTGCCTTACAACACCTACCGGCTGACCTACAACACCGACGTCAAGCAGTTGATCACCCCCAATCACCTGGCGCCGCAGTTTGTACGCTGGGAAAAACACCGCGTGTGGGTGGTGGAAGGCAAGCTCAAGGACGGCGCGCGTCACATCTACCACAAGCGCCGCTTCTACCTTGATGAGGACAGCTGGATCGCGCTGGCCTCGGACCAGTACGACGCCCGTGGCCAGCTGTACCGGGGTTCGTTCGCCTTCCTCACCCAGAGCTATGACAAGCAGACCCCGGACGCCACGCCGTTCATGATCTACGACCTCATCGGCGGCACCTACAACCTCAATGGCGTGGTCGGTGCCTACGGCGGCATCCGTTACATCGACCCGTTGTCGAAAACCCAATGGTCGCCCGATTCGCTGGCCGGCAACGGCATTCGCTAAACGCACGGAGCAGAGGTTCCAATGCCTGTCTTCAAACGATGCAGCGTGGTGATGCTGGCCCTGGTTGCGCTGCATGGCGCGGCCCAGGCAGCGCCATTCACCGATGTGCTGGATGTGCCCGCCATGCCCAGCGCCCTTGCCAGCAGCAGCGCCCTGCGTGATGTGACCTTGGCCGGGCAACGCCTGGTCGTGGTCGGTCCGCGCGGGCACATCCTGTATTCCGATGACCACGGCGCGCACTGGCAGCAAGCCCAGGTGCCGGTCAGCGCCGACCTGAATGCAGTGAGCTTCGCCACGCCCGAGCTGGGCTGGGCGGTGGGCCATGACGGTGTGGTCCTGCACAGCCGTGACGGTGGCATGCACTGGCAAAAACAGCTGGACGGCCGGGTACTGGCCGAACAGCTGCCAGGCGCGGGCACCGACAATGCCTTGCTCGACGTGTGGTTCAGCGATACCCGCACGGGTTACGCGGTGGGGGTGTTCAACCTGCTGCTTCGCACCACGGATGGCGGCAAGCACTGGCAGCCGTGGCTCGACCACAGCGACAACCCGCAAGGCCTGCACCTGACCAGCCTGGCCGCGGTGGGCGACGAGCTGTTCATCACGGGCGAGCAGGGCCTGTTGCTGAAGTGGGACGGCAAGCGCTTCGCTCGCGTTGGCACACCCTACGCCGGCACCCTGTTCGGTGCCGTCGGCAAGCCCGGCGTGCTGCTGATATACGGCCTGCGCGGCCACGTCTATCGCAGTACCGATGGCGGCCAGCAGTGGCAACTGATCGACACAGGGATCAACACCAGCCTCACCGCCGCCGGTATCGACCCTGATGGGCAGCTGTGGCTTGCCAGCCAGGCCGGTGACCTGCTGCCCAGCCGTGATGACGGCGCCAGCTTCAGCCCGGTAGCCCACAGCCCCCGCAGCCCAGTCACCGCACTCGTCAGCGATGCCGGTAACGGCCTGGTGCTGGTGGGCGAGCGTGGCGTGCGCAACCAGGCCGGTAACCCCACGCAGCACCCCTGACAAGAGAAGACCCTGATGGCCGCTACCCGCCAAGATACGCTTCCGGTAATCCGCAACCTCGCCGATTTCGACCCACGCTCGGGCAATTGCCTGGAGCGCCTGGTGTTCAACCATCGCTGGCCATTTCTGCTGTGCATGCTGCTGGCAACCTCGGTGCTGGGCTTCATGGCGGCGACGCGCCTGGAGCTGCGCCCCAGCTTTGACAAGATGCTGCCGCAGAGCCACCCCTACATACAGAACTACCTGGAAAACCGCGCTTCGCTGCGCGGATTGGGCAATGCGGTCCGGGTGGTGGTAGAGAACACCCACGGCGATATCTTCGACCCGGGTTACCTGCAGACCCTGCGCCATATCAACGACGAACTGTTCCTCAGCCAAGGCGTGGACCGGGCATGGGTGAAGTCCTTGTGGAGCCCGGCGGTGCGATGGACCGAGGTAACCGAGGAGGGTTTCCAGGGCGGCCCGGTCATGCCTGACGGGTATCAAGGCGCAGCCGGTGATATCGAACAGCTAAGGCAGAACATCGAGCGTGCCAACATCGTCGGCAGCCTGGTAGCGCGCGACTTCAAGTCGAGCATGCTGGTGGTGCCGCTGCTGGACCAGGACTCAGCCACCGGCAAAGGCCTGGACTACCATGCCTTTTCGCAAAAGCTCGAACAGTTGCGCAGTCAGTACCAGGCCAGCGGCCAGTACCGCATTCATGTGATCGGCTTCGCCAAGCTGATGGGTGACCTGATCGACGGCCTGATCCAGGTGATGGCGTTCTTTGCGCTGGCTGTGCTGACCAGCCTGGTGATCATCTACTGCTATACCCGCTGTGTGCGCAGCACCTTGCTGGTGGTGGTGTGTTCGCTGACTGCGGTGGTATGGCAGCTGGGTATCGTCGCCTGGCTGGGCTATGCCATCGACCCGTATTCGATCCTGGTGCCGTTCCTGATCTTTGCCATCGGCGTGTCGCACGCGGCGCAGAAGATGAACGGCATCCTTCAGGACATAGGCCGCGGTACGCACCGGCAGATTGCCGCCCGCTATACCTTCCGCCGCCTGTTCGTGGCCGGGGTCACCGCACTGCTGGCCGATGCCGTGGGCTTTGCGGTGCTGATGCTGATCGATATTCCGGTGATTCAGGACCTGGCAATCACCGCCAGCATTGGTGTGGCAGTGCTGATTTTTACCTCTTTGCTGTTGATGCCGGTGGCGCTGTCCTATGTCGGTGTGGGCCGCAAGGCTGCCGAGCGAGCGCTACGTATCGATGCTCGCGCGGATCAGCACCGTGGCTTCGGCCGGCTGTGGGCGCTGCTTGACCGATTCACCGAACGCAAGTGGGCCAGTGCTGCACTGCTGGCTGCCCTGGCGTTGGCCGCCCTAGGCACCTGGGGTAGCCTCCAGCTGAAGATTGGCGACCTCGACAGTGGCGCCCCCGAGCTGCGTGCGGACTCGCGCTACAACCTCGACAACGCTTACATCACCCAGCACTACGCACTGTCCAGCGATACCTTCGCGGTCATGGTCAAGACGGCCCCCGAAGGCTGCCTGCAATATCAGACACTGATCCTCGCCGACCGCCTGGCCTGGGAGCTGCAGCAACTGCCGGGTGTGCAGACCACCGTGTCGCTGGCAAACGCGGTGCGCCAGATCACTGCGGGTACCTACGAAGGCAACGCGCGCCTGAACAGCCTTCAGCGCAACCAGGACGTGCTCAACTACGCCGCCCAGCAAGCCTCGGTCAACGCCCCGGAGCTGTTCAACAACGACTGTTCGCTGATGCCGGTGATCGCCTACCTCAAGGACCACCGCGCCGACACGCTGGCTCAGGTGGCTGTAGCGGCTGAGCGTTTCGCCCAGGCCAACAGCAGTGCTGACCACCAGTTCCTGCTGGCCGCCGGCAGCGCGGGCATCGAGGCCGCCACCAACGAGGTGGTGCGCGAGGCCAACCACCGCATGCTGTTGCTGGTGTACCTGGCGGTGACCCTGTTCTGCCTGGTCACCTTCCGCAGCTGGCGAGCGACGCTGGTGGCAATCCTGCCGCTGATGCTTACCTCGGTGCTGTGCGAGGCGTTGATGGTGGCCATGGGCATCGGCGTCAAGGTCGCCACCTTGCCGGTGATCGCCCTGGGGGTGGGCATTGGCGTGGACTACGCGCTGTACCTGCTCAGCGTGCAGTTGCACTACCAGCGCGCCGGCCTGAGCCTGGCCCACGCCTACCAGAAAGCCCTGGCCTTCACCGGTCGGGTGGTGGGGCTGGTCGGTATCACCTTGGCCGCTGGCGTAGCCGGCTGGGCCTGGTCGCCAATCAAGTTCCAGGCCGATATGGGCCTGCTGCTGACCTTCATGTTCCTGTGGAACATGCTCGGCGCGCTGGTGCTGATACCCGCGTTGTCGCACTTCCTCCTGCGCGGCCAGGGCGCCCCGGCAGCTGCCGAGGCCCAGGCGCCGGCGCTTTCGCAAACCCAAGAAACCGAGTGCTCGCCTCATGTCTGATTACCTTGCGCCACTGCGCGACATGGATTTTCTGTTCAACGAAGTGTTCGACATCCCGACCTGGTGGGCGCAAACGCCCATACTGGCCGAGGTGGTCGATGGTGACACTGCCCGGGCCATACTCGAGCAGGCCGGCAAGCTGATTGCCGAGCGAGTGGCGCCGCTCAACCGCAGTGGCGACGAGCAGGGCTGCCGCTGGGAGGCTGGCCAGGTAAGCACGCCCGACGGTTTCGCCGATGCCTACCGGGCATTTGCCGCTGACGGCTGGGTCGGTGTGGCCGGTGACCCGGCCTACGGCGGCATGGGCATGCCGAAGGTGATCGGCGCCCAACTCGAAGAGATGCTCAATGCCGCCAACCTGTCGTTTGGCCTGTACCCGATGCTGACCGCCGGGGCCTGCCTGGCACTGCTCAACCATGCCAGTGAGGCTTTGCAGGCGCTGTACCTGCCACCCATGTACCAAGGGCGTTGGGCCGGTTCGATGTGCCTGACCGAGCCCCACGCCGGCACCGACCTGGGCCTGATCCGCACCCGGGCACAACCCCTCGCCGACGGCGGCTACCGCATCAGCGGCACCAAGGTCTTCATCACCGGCGGCGAGCAGGACCTGACCGAGAACATCATCCACCTGGTGCTGGCGCGGCTACCGGATGCACCGGCCGGCCCCAAAGGCATCTCGCTGTTCCTGGTGCCCAAGGTGCTGGTCGGCGCCGACGGCGTGCTTGGCGAGGCCAACGCAGTGAGCTGCGGCTCGATCGAGCACAAGATGGGCATCAAGGCCTCGGCCACCTGCGTGATGAACTTCGACGACGCCATCGGCTACCTGGTCGGCGAGCCGAACAAGGGCCTCAATGCCATGTTCACCATGATGAACTACGAGCGCCTGGGCGTGGGTATCCAGGGGTTGGCGCTGGGCGAGCGGTCTTATCAGGGAGCCATCGCTTATGCCCGTGATCGTCTGCAAGGCCGCGCGCCGTCGGGTGTTGAAGCGCCGTCGCAGTATGCCGACCCGATTATCGTTCACCCGGACGTACGCCGCATGCTGCTGACCATGAAAGCGCTGAACGAAGGCGGGCGGGCATTTTCCACCTACGTGGCGTTGCAGTTGGACATGGCCAAATACAGCGACGACCCGGCTACACGCGCCAATGCCGAGGCCAAGGTGGCGTTGCTTACGCCGGTCGCCAAAGCCTTCCTCACCGACATGGGACTGGAGACTACCCTGCACGGCCAGCAGGTGCTGGGTGGCCACGGCTATATCCGCGAGTGGGGCCAGGAGCAATTGATTCGTGACTGCCGCATTACCCAGATCTACGAAGGCACCAATGGCATCCAGGCGCTCGACCTGGTAGGGCGCAAGCTGCTGGGTGATGGCGGCAAGGCCTACCGTGGCCTGTCTGACGAAATCGTCAGCTTTGCCCAGGCGCTGCCAGTGGCGCACGCCGAGTTCAGTGCGCCACTGCTGGCTGCCGTGCACAACCTTGACGAACTGAGTGCCTGGCTGCTCGACCGCAGCCAAGGCAACCCACGCGAGCTTGGCGCGGCGGCGGTGGAGTACCTGCACGTGTTTGGCTACACCTTCTACGCCTACCTGTGGGCGCGCATGGCCGTGGTGTGCCAGGGCCAGGCGGCACCGGAGCCGTTCCACCTCAGCAAGCTCGGTACCGCGCGCTTCTACTTTGCACGCCTGCTACCACGCATCCACTCGCTCAGCGCCAGTGTCAGGGCCGGCAGCGATAGCCTGTACCTGCTCGAGGCCGAGCAACTGTGATGGCCGCCAACATGCTCACCACTCGCGTCATGCCCCGGGCCGAGCAGGCCTATGCCTATCCGCTGCTGATCAAACGCCTGCTGCTGTCGGGTGTGCGCTACCAGCCCAACCAGGAAATCGTCTACGCCGACAAGCTGCGCTACACCTACACCACTTTGCTGGAACGCATCCAACGGCTGGCCAACGTGCTGACCACGGCCGGGGTCAAGCCTGGCGACACGGTGGCATTGCTCGACTGGGACAGCCACCGGGCACTGGAATGTTTCTTTGCCGTACCAATGCTGGGCGCGGTGTTGCATACGGTAAACGTGCGGCTGTCCAGCGAGCAGGTGCGCTACACCATGAACCATGCCGAGGATCGGTGGGTACTGGTGCATGACGACTTCCTGCCATTGATGCAGCAGCTATGCGCCGACCTGCCGGCAGTCGAGGGCATCATCCGCCTCAGCGACGGCGCTGCCGACGCGCAGACAGTGCCTTTGCTGGGCGAATACGAAGCCATGCTGGCAGCTGCAGCGCCGCAGTTCGAATTTGCCGACTTCGACGAAAACTCGCTGGCCACACTGTTCTACACCAGCGGTACCACCGGCAACCCCAAGGGGGTGTACTTCAGCCACCGGCAACTGGTGCTGCATACCCTGGTCGAGCAGGGCACCTTGGCCGCGTGTGGCGAGGTACCGCTGCTGCGCACCGGCGATGTGTACATGCCGATCACGCCCATGTTCCACGTGC
Organism: Pseudomonas sp. GW823-FHT05G12; assembly: GCF_058795575.1. Classification (NCBI taxonomy): domain Bacteria; kingdom Pseudomonadati; phylum Pseudomonadota; class Gammaproteobacteria; order Pseudomonadales; family Pseudomonadaceae; genus Pseudomonas; species Pseudomonas sp. GW823-FHT05G12. Next base: position 3,176,449 of record NZ_CM179501.1, on the reverse strand, counting down.
ATGCCTGGGGCGTGCCCTATGTGGCCACGGCGCTGGGCATCAAGCAGGTCTACCCCGGGCGCTACGAGCCCAACCGCCTGGTGCGCCTGTTCCATGACGAGGGGGTGACGTTCTCCCATTGCGTGCCGACGGTGCTGCAGATGATGCTCGACAGCGAGCAAGGACGCTGCACCGACCTGACCGGCTGGAAGATGCTGCTGGGCGGCAGCGCCCTGACGCTGAGCCTGGCCCAGCGTGCCAGCGGGCGCGGCATCAGTGTGCATTGTGGCTACGGCATGTCGGAAAGCTGCCCGCTGCTCAGCATCACCCACCTGAGCACCGACTTGCTGGCACAGCCCATGGCGCAGCAACTGCCGCTGCGCATCGATGCCGGTGTGCCGATTGCCTTGGTGGACCTGCGTATCGTCGATAGCGAGGGCAGGGAAGTACCGCACGATGGCGCAAGCCTGGGCGAAATCGTGGTGCGCGCGCCTTGGCTGACTCAGGGTTACCTGCACGAACCGGAGCAAGGCGCGGCGCTGTGGCTGGGGGGCTGGATGCACACCGGTGACCTGGCCTGTATCGACTCGCTGGGCGTGGTGCGCATCCGCGATCGCATCAAGGACGTGATCAAGACCGGTGGCGAGTGGGTCAGTTCGGTGGCGCTGGAGAACCTGATCAGCCAGCACCCGTCCGTCGCCTCGGTCGCGGTAATCGGTATTCCTGATCCACAGTGGGGGGAACAACCTTTGGCCTTGGTGGTCTGTCATGACGGTGTGCAGTTGGACCAGCCGGCATTGGCCAGGCACCTGCAGCCGTATGTTGACAGCGGGCACCTGGCCAAATGGGCGATACCGCGGCAGGTGCGGTGTGTGGACGAGATCCCCAAGACCAGTGTCGGCAAGATCGACAAGAAACGCATTCGCCAGACTGCAATATAGATGTGGCTTGCGATGCCTGGGGGTGCCTTGCGCCCCATCTTGTTGCTGGCGGGGGCTTTGCTCGCGCGCTCAGCAGCCCCAAAACCCCGCCAAACAAGGGAATGGCGGTTGACTTGAGTTCACCCAGGTAAAGTTAGGTAAAAGCGGCCACGGCATATACACGGATCAGTATTGTGGTTTGTACTGTCCAGTTAAAGATGCCATTGATGAACACACTTCCGTCGCAGCCAAGCGCTGAACGCGGGGCGTTCTCCGGTTTCGAGGCGTGTCGCAATTCCCAGCAGGGCCCCGTGGTGATCCTTGCCTCTGGCGCTTCTGCCAAACATTTTCCGCTGGGCGAGTTTGCGCACTTGCCCATCATCGCCATGAACGGGTCGGTCGCCATGACCGCCGAACACGGCATCAAACCCTTCTTCTACGTGTGCACCGACAAAAGCTTTTGCCAGCAACAGCCGGCCTTGTTCGCCACTGCCGTGCGCGACAGCGAACGCCTGGCCCTGTGGCCTGAGCAGTATGCGCGTGCCGATGTGCCAGCCCACACCCAGTGTTATGCCTTGCACAAAGCCGACATGCCGAGCCTGCTGGACGGTTTGCGCGGCCATGGTGACAGTTGCGTGTGCAACCGGGCACTGTGGAGCAAACGCAGCCGCTCGATTGCCTTCAGTAAAGACATGGCCCATGGCTTTTTCGATGCCCGCACGGTGGCTTATGTGGCCTTGCAGTTGTCCTATCACCTGGGCTTCGAGCAAGTGTTGCTGGTGGGGGTAGACCTCGACCAGAGCGTCGGGCGCTTTTACGAGGACGGCCAGGGCCCGTCTTCGCCGTGCGGACTCGACCAGCATTGGGACAGCCGCATCCTGCCGTCGTTGAAGCTGATGGCCAGGGAAGTGGTCAGCGAGCATTTCCACGTCTACAACCTGTCGGCAACATCACGCATTCCCGCTGAGCTGATACCCAAGGTCACGCTCAGCCAGGCGCGGCACATTGCCGGCTGCGCAATGAACTGAGCAAGAAAGCGGGTGCATGAAAGACTGTGGATGCGTACAGTGGGCCGATCGCAACTTGCAGGAGCCCGCTATGTCCAGCGCATTCACGATCATGCCATCGCCCGTCGGCATGCTGACCCTAGTGGCCCGTGGCAATTGCCTGGCAGCCGTATTGTGGGAAGAGGAGCGGGAAAACCGCGTACGCCTGGGCGCACTGCACCGGGACGACCAGTGCCCGGTATTGCGGGAAACCGCTCGCCAGCTGGGTGAGTACTTTGACGGCAAGCGCCAGCGTTTCGAGCTGGCGCTGGACTTTGCCGGTACTGAGTTCCAGCGCCAGGTGTGGGCCGCATTGCTGGCGATACCGTTCGGCGAAACCCGCAGCTACAGCGACATTGCCCGGCAGCTCGGCAACCCCAGGGCGGTACGCGCGGTTGGCGCTGCCAATGGCCGCAACCCGATTTCGATCATCGCTCCCTGTCACCGGGTAATCGGCGCGTCGGGCAGCCTGACCGGCTTTGCCGGTGGCCTGGCGGCCAAACAGTATCTGTTGGCGCTGGAAGGGCGGCAAAGCCTGGCACTGGACCTGTAAGGCGTCAACCGAACCAGCTGGCGATCAGGCAGGCCAGCACAGCCAGCACCGAACCGGCGATCAGGGTGTATTGCCGCCGGGCCTGACGTGCGCGGGGCCCGACCTCACGCAGGTACTCGCCGGGCGTAGGCGCATCGGGCCGATGGCGCAAACCCTCGGCCACATCGGCAAGTTGACCCTGAATCAGCAAACCGACCAGACAGTAGGTGCAGGCGTAACTCAGTAACGCTAGAAACAGATAGATCATGCAGGGTGCAGGTTCAAGGGCAGGGTGACCGCGCTGGCACTGCGGGTGTCGAGTACGATCAGCCCTTCACTGTGGTCATCCAGGCTGGCCAGCAAGTGCCCCTGGCTGTCCCATGCTGCAGAACCGCCGGCACCGATGAAGGTGTCGGCCGGCCCCACGCAGTTGGCCATCAATACCGGCATGCCCAGCTCGCGTGCCACCTCTGGGTAGTGCGCATATCCCTCGCGGATACCCTTGGCGGTTTTCGCAACGCTGACCAGGTACAGGTCGGCACCGCGCTCGCGGGCCACGGCGGCATGCGCCAGGAACATCGATTCGTAGCAGATCGCCGGCGCCACCCGGTGTTCACCCACCTCCAGCAGCAATGCCTGATCACCTGGGGTGAAGTAAGGCAGCTCATCATCATGCAAGCGCTGCTTGGCATAGGCCTGGCGCGGCGCCTCAGGGCAGAAGATGGGCATGCCGATGCGTATGCCGTCGGGCGTCGGCAATGGCAGGCCCACGGCAACGGTAATGCCCAAGCGGTCGCAGGCTGCCTGCAGCGGGTTCAGGCGCGCGGAGGTGACGGGCAGGGCGGCCTGGCGCGCCACACTCGGCTCATAGCCGGTCAGCGACAGCTCGGGGAACACCACCAGTTCGGCACCCAGGGCCGCAGCCTGCTCGATGCAAGCCAGATGGCGCTGGAGGTTGCCTGGCAGATCGCCCTTGAGCGACGCCAGTTGTACGGCGCACAGTTTCATCAGAACCATTCCCTGGTGAAGATTGACGTGCCGAGCATACTACCGGCACCAACGCCTGTTCCAGTGAAGGGTTTTTCAGGAAGCCTGGGGTGCGCAGCAAAACGCCTCCCAACCTGCGCAGCCACGGTACCTTGTGCCATGCTGTCCAGTGACAGCGCCATGCGCACGGCCCGCGCGAAGGCGGGCAGGGTGCTACCAGCGGAGGAACACTGTAATGGCACGGTTTCGGCGGATGATCGCCAATATCCGGGGACGGGATCTGGCCGTGGGCGATATCCATGGCCACTTCCAGCGCCTGCAACAATGCCTGGATGCGGTAGGGTTCGATCCGGCGGTGGACCGCCTGTTCAGCGTAGGTGACCTGGTCGACCGTGGGCCGCACAGCGAGGCAGCGCTGGAATGGCTGGCCCAGCCGTGGTTCCATGCCGTCCAGGGCAATCATGAGGCCTTGGCAATCACCCGCGTGCGCGGTGGGCGGCTCGACCTGGGCATGTACCGCGCCGCCGGGGGTGGTTGGTTCCTCGACTTGCCGCGGCGCGAGCAACTGCGTTTCGTGGAGCGTTTCGAGCAGTTGCCGATTGCCATGGAAGTGGAGAGTGCGGACGGTCTGGTAGGCCTGCTGCATGCAGACAGCCCGTTCGCCGACTGGACAGACTTACGCTCCTGGCTGGAACTGGATGACGACCCTGAAGTGCGCCAAGTGTGCCAGTGGTCACGTCGGCGCCTGAAAGAGGGAGACACCCAACCGGTGCAGGGCCTGCGAGCCCTGCTGGTCGGCCACACCCCGGTGCTGGAGGCCAAGCTGCTGGGCAATGTGTGGCACCTGGACACGGGGGGCTGGGCCAGCGGCCATTTCACCTTGGTCGACATGCGCACCTTGCAACAAGTCAGCCCCGGGCCAGATGCAGCAACAACGCCCCCGCCAACATCACCAGCATGACCCCCGAGGCCCGCTCCAGCCACGCCAGGCTGCTGGCGAAGCGCCGCAATACCCGCTGGTTGCCGATGGCCACGGCGACCAGCAAGTCCCAGAGCAGGACGATGCTGAACATCCATAGCGCGTAGGCCGTTTTCCAGCCGGGGCTGACGCTGGCGACCATGCTGGCCAGGCTGGCATAGAACAGCGCGTTCTTGGGGTTGAGGATGCCAGATAGGAAGCCCATGCCCAAACTGCGCCACCAGCCATGAACCCGCTGGCTGCCGGCGACTGTGCCCAGGCTGGTTTGCCCGGCATGGCGCAGGAACAGCACGCCGATGTACAGCAGGTAGCTGGCGCCGGCCAGCTGCAGGGCGCTGAACAGCAGGCTGCCCTGCTGCAGTACCGAAAGCCCGGTGAAGGCGATGACGATGAACGCGCCATTGGCCAGCGCTATGCCCAGACAGGCGCCGCTGGCGATGCGCCAGCCGCTGCTGATCGCGTTGCGTGCGACCAGGAAAAAGTCCGGGCCAGGTGAGAGCAGGGCAAGGAAGTGGGCCAGGGCGATGATCATGAATTGTTGCATTAGGGGCTGCTCTACGGAAAAAACCGCAGTCTGCTGCCGGGCCCGTTCTGGCGTATTGAACAATATTGCATATGCAGCAGGTTTCAGTTTCCGCGGTACTGCCCCGGCGTAACCCCCACATGGGCCTTGAACACCCGCTGGAAATGGCTCTGGTCAGCAAAGCCAAGCTGGTAGGCCACTTCCGCCAGGGCCAGCCCTTCACTCAACAGTTGCCGCCCACGGTTGACCCGGGCATTGAGCAGGTAGGCATGCGGCGTGAACCCGGTAGCCGCACGAAACGCGCGGATCAGCTGATAGCGCCCCAGCCCGGCCTCCCGCGCCAACACCTCCAGGCTCAATTGCGCAGGGTCCTGGTGTTCGATGCGTGCAAGCAACCCGCTCAAGGTGGCGGCTTGCAGGGCGGGGGCCGCTGCCAGCGGTGGGTGCGCAGAAAAATCCAGGTCCCCCAGAAAGGCAATCAGCGCCGCATCTTTCTCGCCGTTGCAGGCACTGGAAAACAGTAACCTGTTCAGCGCGCAGAACTGCCGATATACCTCGGCCTCCCTGCAGATACGCACCGGTTCGCCAGCTTCGATACCGCCAAGACCCGACTCCAGGCGTAACTGCGTCAGCCAGTCGGCATCCACATGCAGCATCTGATAGCTCCACGCCAGGCCGGGGGCCGGGTTGCAGGCATGCACGCGGTGGGCCGGAACCAGTACCAGCGTGCCGGGCGCCAAGTGTTGCTGCCCGTCGGCAGCCCCGGTGAAATGGCTGCGGCCAGCATCCACCGCACCGATGGAAAACGTCGGGTGGCTGTGGGCCTTGTAGCAGGCCCGGCTGTGGCAGGCGCGCCGGCTTTCGACATGTGCCAGGGCCGGATCGCGCCACAGGTCGGCGTGGGAACGGGGCATTACAGGCTCCTCGGTATTGCCGGCAGGGTAACAGGTACCGTGAACCCGTACAGTTTTTATCGCTGGCTGTTACTTGACCGCAGGGCCCGGAACGCGCCGAAATAGAGGGCTGTTGTCAGAGGAAAACGAGAATGGACCTTTCAAGCCTGCTGCTTTTCATCCCTGCCTGCTTCGCCTTGAACATGGCGCCAGGGCCTAACAACCTGTTGTCACTGCACAACGCCAGCCGTTACGGCCTGCGCACCGCCTGCGTAGCCGGCGCCGGCCGTATCCTTGCCTTCTGCGGCATGATCGCCCTGGCAGCGATGGGCCTGGCAGTGGTGTTGCATACCAGCGAATACCTGTTCCTGGCCATCAAGGTGGTGGGCGCGGCCTACCTGTTCTACATCGCCTGGCAACTGTGGCGCGCCCCCGTGAGCGAGACCGTGGTGGCAAGCGATCACCCAGGCGGCACTTGGCGCCTGGCGCGCCAGGAGTTCTGGGTGGCGGCTGGCAACCCTGATGATTGCCAATATAAGATCTGGGTCATCTAGCCGATCTAGTAGGAAGTGTGTTAGATCATATGCTGTAGGGCAGTATATGTTTTCAATGAGACTATACATGCCTGTCTTGTGGTTGTAGTGTGCAAAGTTGGTTCGTCAAAAACTAATTTCTGAAGGGTGCGATGATGGTGTTTGAACAGGAAGTTGCATATTTAACTGCAAGGATTGAGGTTGCTGCCCGAGGAGCTGCATCTTTTTCCGTAGGTACCGGATTTTTTTATCAGGCTGCATTGAAGGATGGAAGTAGTCGGAGTTTGACACTTTTGATTTCGAATAGGCATGTATTTATAGATCCCTCTTTAGTTCTAAGTATCAAGCTTAACCGAAAGGATGGAGAAGGTAAGCCGGTATATGGTGATGTTAAAAATTTTACTCAGGACGGATTCGCGCATGTTTATCACCCTCACCCAGACCCAAGTATAGATCTTGCCTGCATTAATGCATCTCAAGTAACTCATACAGATGCTTTCTTTAGGCATCTCCATGTCGACTTCCTCAAAGAGCCAGATTGCGAAAAAATACTACCGGGGAACGAGACGCTTTTTGTTGGTTATCCTGCGAATCGTTATGATCAAGTGAATAACTTGCCGCTGATTAGGAAGGGGTGGATTTCCTCAATGCCCTCCGTTGATTTCAATGGAAAAGGCCAGATAGTATTGGATGCTCAGGTGTTCCAAGGCTCAAGCGGTAGCCCTGTATTTACTTCGGTGGATGGTAATTATATTCTCTTGGGGGTGATTTCAGAAACAATGATACGTCATGAGAAACTTCAAACGTTGCCTGTGAATCTGCCGCAGATTGGAGTGCAGCAAATATTGGGTCTTGGTCTTGTCATCAAGCAAAGACACGTCAAAGAGTTGATTGATCATACAGTAGAAGAGTATGCGAGGCTAAACCCCGTATGATGTGATGGTTAAATGTGGGTGGTGATGTGGTACTATACCTGCGGTAATGAGACCCGCTCAAAGGTAAGAGGCGGGGCTCAATGGGATCGACGCACCCGCCCATGCCATCTGAAATGGTAGCTGGTTGTGCATAATGATATGCAGAGAGGTAAGTTTTAGGGTTGCGGATGGCTGATGGCAACCCTAATAATGTTCAATATAAACACTGGTGACAGGCAGCTATTGGAGAGGGAGCCCATCTACATCGGTACACAGGCACCATTCATACCTCCCAGTTTTCCTGGAGGATTCAGTGAGCACCGACGATATTTCACATCTTCTGGCCAGCCCGCCTCCTGATAGCAAGTTAGCATGTATATATATTGCTGATACCAGTTCTCGTCCGGTCCTCCCCGCATGATGGTATCCAATGTGTCTTTCAGGCCAGAAAGAAGCTGGATCCGCCCTTTAATTATCTCGTTTCTATTGGCGTCCGGCCTGGGCTCTACAGTGCGCCATCTTTCTATTTGCTTTCTCGCTTCTGTGTCGGAAGAAACTCCAAATACTTCCAGTGTACTTTGGGCGCGTGGTCCAAACGGCGTATAGTATATCTCTTCAAGTCGACCACCACGAGAAACCTGAATGAATGGCTCGCAAGGATAGTCCTCTCTACCAGCTTTTTCGCTGATCGAGCTTTCCTTGTTTTTCATGATGGTGGGCTGCGCTATCTTTCCGTTGACGTAGGTGGTTTCCTTGAAAGTTCCATCGGCTTTATGCAGTGTGCCTTTGCCATTGGCCAGATCATTTTTAAAAGGCCCTATGAAATAGTCTCCGTTGGCCCAGGTCAGTTTTCCTTGTCCTGAGAACAAGTCGTTATTGAAACTTCCCTCGTAAACTGTGCCGTCTCCGTATCGGTAGGTGCCTTTCCCATGCATCTTGTCGTTTTTCCACTCTCCTTTGTATGAGTCTCTGGTCTTCGGCCACGTCATGGATCCCTCGCCGTCGGGTAGGCCATTTTTCATATACCCTTCGTATATTCGCCCATCCGCAAAATGATAGATTCCTTTGCCGTTGATAAAACCCCCTTTCCATTCTCCTTGATAAGACTCCTTTGGCCAAATCATCCGTCCTTGACCTTCTGGCTCTCCATTTTTCATAGCCCCTTCGTAAACCGCTCCATCATCATAGTGAAAAACTCCGCTACCTGTAATTTCACCAGACTGCCATGAACCTTTATACGAAGACTTGATGGCGGGCCATTGAATTGAGCCTTGGCCACTGAAAATGCCATCTACCATATTGCCTTCGTATGAAAATATCGTATGGTCGCCTTTTTTTGCAGTCAGACGTCCCTGCCCATTAGTAAATCCGTTCAGGCATTCTCCAGACCAGACCAACACCAGACCGATGGGTGGGTTTTTTTCAAGGTTGTTTGCTTTTTTGACAAGGCATCTATTGGAGGTGTAAAGATCCTTTGCATGGGCTTGTTGGGCTGCCCAAGGTATGACGGTGATTAGAAACACTACGGCGGTGAGAGACTTTATAGTGTGTTGAGCTTTTGGTGGCATGGCTGAAATTTCTCTATTAAAGAAATTGGATTGTTACATCAGGCGGAGAGCGATTAGAACCAGATTAGCCTTGAATTTTCGAGAACGCTATGGACGGCTTGCTGGCCAGCGTAAAACCTCGTCGGTCAGGCAAGCTTCGCTTCTAGCCTTCAGCACCCCCTAGCGAAGATCTGCTTTGGGTCGATAGCGGCCTTCTCAGTAGGCTCTGCTCACAAGGCTGCTGGAAGATTAAGCTGGGCTACCGTAATCCTAGTGATTGCTAATATAAATTCTTTGCTACCTGCAGCTTCCCCTCGACTCCCAATATGAGCCCTAGTTCAATGCTCTGCTAAGCTTTGTTTAGCTTTCAGGGTCTAGGCTGGTGTCCAATGATTACACCACGGCGAACTAGATGGATTATATTTAAGCGGTTTTTTTCAATTACTACCGATTTTGTGGCTCGTAGTTGGCGAGGTGTTGCCGCTATAGGGGCGGTATTGGCCGTGGTGGCAGCAGGTATTCAGGATTTTGATAAGGTTTTGGAATGGTACAGGAAAAATACTATACCTCTTGGTCCTGTTGTGGACCAAGGTAAGGAGTTTTTTGATGTTGGCAAGGTCAGTAGTTATGTTTTTTTGGTGATGGAGACGATTTAGATAGGTATGTTTTGATTTTGGGGATAAGCCCCGCTTTTAAGGAGTCGGCGGAAGATTTGAAGCCTTTCCTGAATACGCTCTCTAAAGTGGAAAGACTATTCCATAACGGCAAGGAGTCAAAGGTTGTTCAGCTTTTTCCAGTCCTTTTAGTGGGTAGTGGAGGTATACCTGCTTCAAAAATTTATGTTGCTGTCAGATTCAACTCCAAACCGGTCAGAGGTGATGTGTTGCTTGTCGATTTTGGTCCTGTACGCCAAGAATTTACATTGGGCGACCTAGCTTGGGTGAAGCAGACCCTTAAGGGTGAGGGGGAGGAAGTTAAAAATCTTGACTGGTTTTCTGCATTTGGTTTGGGTGAGTTCACCTTGGCGGAACCTACATGGCCTATAATCAGAAAAGTTAGATTGTTGGTTGCGCCAGTAGGTAAGCCTGATGTTCTTGAGGCAGTCATAGATAATAGGTCGAGCAGTGATGTTTTTATAAATGACTTATATATCGAGGCAACGCAAAAAAAAGAACATACAGTGATGTGTAATATGCCTATCCCTCGAAGTTATGCGCGCTTGTCATTCGAAAAGCTTTCAGTGATCTCTAGTGATACAAAAGCTTGGAGTGAGATTGATGGTGAGAAGTTTGCTGCCCAAGCAGCAATTGGGGGCGCTTGTGGCTCGACGTACGAGCTTGAGGTGCATGCCCCCGTTCGTGAGCTTGTTAGAGCAAAGCAAATGGGTAGTGTCATCGTGAAAATGTCTGATATGCCTTGGCCGCCGGACAAATTTAAGGATGGAAAAATGGTGAAGGATCCTCTGGTGAAAATTTCTAACTGGGAGCATGTTGGCGTAGGTTTTAATGGTGGCGACGGAGACGTTTCTATTTTTCCCAAAAAAAGATTGGCCTTCCGTTTTCCTCCAATTGTAAAGGGGGAGGCGTCTCGCCCCCCTAAATAGTAATATCTTGTTGTTGAGAGTTTTTAGGCGCGTCGCGCGGCGAGCAATATCGAGGCTGCGCCCGACAGCAGTACCGCGCAGATGCGGTTGAAGAGACGCTTCCCTTTGGGATCATTGAACCAGCGTCGCAGGTGCAACCCGATTAAGGCATAGCCTGCCAGTGCGATCATCTCGAGTACCAGGAACAGAGCACCCAGCATTGCAAACTGCGGCGCGACATCATGCGCTGGGTCTATGAATTGTGGTAGGAATGCTGTGAATATCAATATTGCTTTTGGATTTCCAGCTGCAATGAGAAACTCTTGTTTCGCTAGGCCCACAAGACTTCTTGGTTTAGCATCGCTCGTCTCCTGATTTTGAATCTTTGCTGTCCAAAGTTTAAAAGCTAAGTAGAATAGATAAGCAGCGCCAAGAAATTTGATGCCTAAAAACACCAGCTCGGACGTTTCAAGTACAGCCGTTAACCCCGCTGCTGCGAGCGCTATCATTGCTGCGAAAGCAATTAGCCTTCCGGCGCCTGCAAGACATGAAGCCAAGAAGCCATAATGTGTGGCGTTATTAACCGAAAGCAGGTTATTTGGGCCGGGAGCCATGTTCAGGGCAAAGCAAGCAGGTATGAATATGAGTAGTGTGGAGATGTTCATGATTTCTCGTTATTTTTTGTGAATGTTGGTGTGGACATCATTGATGAAGGCGTGCTTTTTTTCAATCCCCTGCGTGCTGAGCGCTGGCTAGCAGCATCATCTCGGCATGATCATGTGTCCACTGGTTCGCCCTTTGAGTGATAATATATACTTTGGTTTTTCACGTTTAGAGTGGAATCAAAGGCATGCAAGCGTCTCAGGGAGTGGTCTACAGCTATCTGCGGTTCTCTGACCCGCGCCAAGCAGCAGGGAACAGTGCGGACAGGCAGGCTGAGTATGCGAAGTCATGGGCTGCGGCAAGGGGGCTCACACTAGACGAGTCGCTTTCCTTGAGGGATGAGGGCCTTTCTGCCTTTCACCAGCGGCACATAAAACAGGGCGCCTTGGGTGTCTTCCTGCAGGCCGTTGATGAGGGGCGTATCCCGGCCGGCTCTGTATTGGTTGTTGAGGGCCTGGATCGTCTCAGCCGGGCAGAACCGATACAAGCCCAAGCCCAGTTGGCCCAAATCATCAATGCGGGCATTACCGTGGTCACCGCGAGTGACGGCCGTGAGTACAACAGGGAAAGGTTGAAGGCGCAGCCAATGGACCTTGTCTATAGCCTTCTGGTCATGATCCGGGCTCATGAAGAGAGCGACACCAAAAGTAAGCGCGTGAAGGCCTCAATCAAGCGCTTGTGTGAAGGCTGGATCGCTGGCCACTACCGTGGTTTGGTCCGTAATGGCAGCGACCCTCGCTGGGTCCGCTTCGTCGACGGTCGCTGGGAGTTGATTGCTGAGCGTACGGAAGTTGTGCGATTTGCCATCGAGAAGTATCGCGAAGGGTATGGCGCTGATCGAGCCTTCAGTATGATCCAGGAGCGGGGCTTCGATACTTCTTATCTAGGGATCTCTCCACAGCAGATTTATCGTCTGATCAAGTTAGTGGCTTTGAAAGGTGCGAAGCATATTTGTGTCGACGGTGAAGACTACCTGCTGGAGGACTATTATCCACGGTTACTCTCGGATGTTGAGTTCGAGGAATTACAGCTATTGCGTGGTCAGCGTAGTCGTCGGCGAGGGAAGGGGGCCATTCCTGGGATAGTGACTGGTATCGGTATAACCTACTGTGGCTACTGCGGCACGGCAATGACCGCGCAGAACGTGATGCATAAGGTTCGACCTGATGGGACTTTGACGGATGGGCATAGGCGTATCATGTGCATGTCCTACATGAACAAAGGTGGGTGCGATGTTGGCGGAAGTTGTAGCGTTGCACCTGTCGAACGGGCTGTTATGTCGTTTTGCTCAGACCAGATGAACCTGCTCCGTTTACAGCAGCCAGCAGGGCCGAGTGGCGACCTACAGCAAGGGGTTATGAGCTCGCGAAAGCAAGTGGCTGATCTCGAAGCCCAGCTCGGCCGGCTTACAGAAGCGTTGGCATTGGGGGAGGGTGATGGCGTTTTGCCGATTACGTTCCTGCGTAAAGCCCGTGATCTCGAAGAGCAGTTGACTAAGGCTAGAGCAAAGCTGCTCCAGGCTGAACGAGAGCTGGCCGGCATCGCCTCCAGGCAGAGGCCAGCAGACGCGAGGCTATGGTCGGATCTAACCGCCGGCGTTGAGGCGCAGGAGGTCGAGGCTCGGGATAAGGTTCGGCAATTGATGATTGATACTTTCGAGCGCATCGTGGTTTACATGCGCGGTGTATTGCCAGAGGGGCGCAGGGCTTGGTACATCGATGTCCTGCTGATTTCCAGGGCAGGGCAGCGCCGATGGCTTAGGGTCGAGAGGAAGACTGGAAAGTGGGCGGCCGGTATCGACCGCCCAGGTTGAATCTTTAAGCTGACTTTTTACTGTCCAATGGGAGGCCAGGTGGGCTAGTGTGGACCACTAGGTGCCCTTGTCCCTCCCAGAAGTTTTCCTGTACCTCCACGCATACGCGCCAAGCCGCCCATGCCACGTCTTTTCCCGCTGCAAGGATGTTGCCGTACTCATCAATGATCGCCATCTGGGCGGGGGCGCCTGACTCGCTCTTGGCGGTGAAGCCAGTGCTGACTGTCGCTGATAGTTTTGCACCCGCCAGTTTTGGGTTAGGTACTACTGTCTTCATTCAATATCTCCCCCGCGGGCGATGGCCCGTTTACCCAATGCTCGTTTAGCGGCCACGTTGGCCATGTAGGCTGCCCACTTGTCGCCTTCCCGCTGTTGGCGGATCTGGCTGCACTTCGTGTGTCGTCGCGTCGATCTGCCTTTACCGCAGACATCGCAGATGGCGGGTAGGTCGAGGCTGTGTGAGGCCATAGGTGGGCGGATGCGCTCAACTGCGCAAAACTTCGGCCAGCGTCGACAGTGTGGAGGCAGCATGAGCCGCATTCAACGCATCATTTTCAACGAGACGTCGCTGGAGCATGCACTTTCCGCCGTTTGCGGACTTCACGACATGAGCACCGATCTGATCGCTGGAGATGTATTCCGGCAAATGTCGGAACTGGCTACCTATCAACTGACCCCAGTGACAGTTTGGTGCGGCCAAGGCGGTTTGTACCAATCCAAGATGGAGGCTGTTGGAAACGGCGAGCAACGGATCGAATCTGCCATTCTGATCGACGAACCGGATCTCGCGGGACTTGCCGTCGACAGCGTCGAGGTTGCTCGGCTGGCGGAGGAAAACCTGCAGCACCGAAACCTTCAGATCGAGGCCGACGATCTGATCAAGTCCCTCCGCGCCCAGCTGGCTCAGCGTGATGGGCTACTACGCAATTGCTTCACCGCCATGCTGAAAGGTGGTTACTCGAAGCCGTTGCGCGAGCGCATCAAAACCGCGCTATCCGGCGAGGCACACCATGATTGGGTGTGGCAGGCCAGCGAGTACGGAAAGCAGCTGGCTGAACAGGCTGCAGGTTATGTCCAGCAGCTGGCGGATAAGGATCGGGCTCACGGTCGTGAGCGTGAGACTGCTGCTGCTGCGGCCCTGGAGCAGTTGGCAGCGCAGAAGAGTCAGCGACAAGCCCTGGAGGATCGCCTGCAGGAACAGGGCAAAACTCATTGGAAGGAAATGAACGATGCACAAAAGACTCAAGATCGCCTACGTGACAGGCTGGCTACTGCTGATTTGCGGCTGTCAGTCCTTGTCGACGCCGGAGCCTTTGCCGCCCCGGGTGGTGACGGTTGGATGCGAGAAGCCGCCGGCACCGGAGGCGTGGTTCATGGAGCCGTTCGTGCCCGACTTGACCCAGCGCATGCTCAGCGAGTTATTGGAATCACCGATGACGGTGACCGAGGACTGATCGCACTGCAAGCTTGCCAAGCCTACATTCGTGAGGTCACGAAGTGAAAAAGAGGCGAGCCGGGTGATGTGTCAACATCCAGCTTGGAACCGCATAGGAAGATTGCTGGCTGATGAGCATTTGGGGCAAGAATTCTTTATGTCTTAACGGCCCGGATAAGGCTCACGAATCTCTTTCGGAGCCGCTGCAACTTGCTAGAGTCTTCCTTTTTTTGCGAGGATGGAAAGCCGGATAGCCAGTTTTCGTAATCCTCCTCATCTGGCAATAGTCCTTCCTGTTCTGCCTTGCTCCAGTCAAAGTTGCTAACCCCTACAGTTTCGTCACTAAATTTCTTCGTATATTTCTTCGCAACATGCAAGCCATGCTCCCGCAAGTCCTCGCTTAGCTTCATGCTGAAGAATATCGCGTCGTTAGTATAGAGCCACAAAGCTTGTACGTAGCATCCATATTCTATGTTGGCTTTTCCCGCGGCATAAGGGATGCCGAAATAGAAATGCTCTATGCGCGCTCCCTGGGGAAGCCTGTCTTCTTTTATTTTCTCAAGAAGATTATTTCGTCCCCGAAGAGTGTCATTCATGTTTCCTATCGCGTCAGCTAGTGCTGTTACGGATGCTATGGCTCGGCCCGTAGTGGAAATCTGACCCATGACAATATCTTGAAGGGCGGAAATCGGCGGTGCAACCTCCTCTAAGCGGTCTAGGTTCGGGGACATCTCAAAAGGCTCTTTTTCAGTACCTCTCGCTTTGTTTTGTTTATAAAGTTCAAACGCTTGATGGTCTTTGTCATAGCGTTCTTTCATTTCCTTTAAATGCTGTTTTTTTAGGGCGTATGCAAGGTTTGTTATTGTATGAGATAACATGATTCCTGCATTAGTGCTGCGTAACTCTTTTTGTAGCTCATCACGAAGTTTATGGCGGGCTGCAATACGTTGGGCTGCCCACGCACCCAGCCAGGCACCCGCCAATGCACCTATCACAGTATTGAACAGCGACCAGTAATCAACAGACAAGTCTAGGTTCGGCAGCCATGATGTCGATGCTGTAAATACGCCGTTCACTGGTTCCCACAATCCCGACATCGTATCCCCTGGTTCGATTCATTGCAAAATGCCCAAGATCATAGCGTCGGAGATGAATAGACGCTACTCGCGACGCTTAGCTCATGGTCTACTTCCGGCGTGGACTGCTGTCATGAACCCTCAGCAGCCAAGGCGATCGTACCCTTCGAACCCACGAACCTTCTTGGCGCCTCTAGCTGGCCAATCACACTACCAAGCGATTGAAAGCAAAAGGCCGGGTAGTTCAATTTGTGATCCGTTCAAGTGGGTCTGGGTGCGGCGAAAGACCGGGGTAAAGGCGTCCGGGGGATCGGTCGTTGAATGACGACACATTCTGAGACAATGGATTTGTACGGCGATGGATTTGGCTAGGCTAATCACGAATGCCTCGTCAGAAATTCAGCCTGGCGGCGGAGAAGACAGCGCGCGCGTGGCCGGTACGCCATGCCTGGGACTGGATGAGGCAGAATACCCAAACAGGAAGTCTGCTGCAGCCGCATGCTCGGCAAACGTTTGAGCGAGCTCGCTCCGATCAAAAAGTGACTAACTACATTGGTCGGGCGGCTGAGAAACTCCGCGGCCAAGATTCAATCTGCAAACGCATGAGATTGAGCATCCGTACTGGAATGTTTAATCCTGATGAAGCGTACCTCGCTTAAGGCGCATTAATGGATTTGTCTTGCCGTGCGATACGCCCCTTCTCCTAGACTGGGCATGCGAAGAGTAATGATGAGCCAGTCATACAGAATGTCAATTGATCAGCTATGGATAATCAAGTGTTGAGAACGTCGGCAGTCATTAGTTATATCAAGTATTCGAATGGTTTGATGTTCCATTCAATTTTGTTGGGAGTAATTGTCGCCGAAGAAAAGATAATTGAAACTCTTGGATTGTTGGGTGCTTAGCTTGGAGTCAAAGTCACTTTGCCCAACGATTCGGACCATGCGTCTGCAAATTGCGGAGTATTTTTCGATCCAGTAGGCTCTCTCAAGCTCTCCTAGCCATTCGTTGTCATTTTGGTTGGATGGGTGATTGTCTAGAAGGCCAATATAGTGCCTTACGGAGTCTGATAGTATTGCTATGTTGTGCAGTATTCCTAGTAATGCACCTCGAGTCGTCTCATTTGGCGCTAGGTCATTGTTTGAAAGGGCGTTAACGATAGATCGAAATGGTTGTCCATAATAATGTTCGCCAAAGCAAGAGTTGTTGAATGGTGTGGATAGTTTTTCTTCTAAAGCTATATCTAGTCTTGATATGGATTCGCGGGCTAGAATTAATTTTTGTTGATAAGCATTTAAGGCGAAGCTTTTGTATACTAGATATCCCGCTAAAATTGATGCGGCGGGCGAAATAATTCCTCCAATGTATGAGCCAAAGCTAGCCCAGTCTTGATTGTTAGTGCTGACGCTTGTGTTCCCCCCTGCAAACATTGTAAAAAAATATGGTATTCCCGCTATGGCTAGTGCAGTGGTAAAACCTATGAGGGCCAGTCGGAGTTCTTTCAATTTTAGTCCTTAAGCAGCTTTTGGTGTTCGTACTGGAGTCAAAGACGCCTGCGAAGGATGCTGTGGCGTCTTTGTGATATTGGAAATCAAAGCTGAGTGTTGAAGATCTGTGTCTATATGACCAGATCGCAAACTGCATTTCCGAGGTTTAATAGATATTTTGCCGCGTCTGCAGCCTCAGTTCGCGAAATTGGCTGCTTCAAACTGGTTATAGGATCTAGATCGGCCTCGTGTACTATGGCGTTTCTCCTGCTAACTATGAGTTTCAAGTTGAGTTTGGCATCTTTGTCAGTAAGTCCAATCTTTATGCCTAAGTTTTGCCATTTCTGTGATTCGTTCCATATGAAGCTCAAGCCTTCTGAGACTTTAATTGGATCTTGAAAGGAAAGAGTGCTCAATTTTGCACGGACTATCTCTTCAAATTTAACCCCTGGTGGAGGCGTAGCGCCGGGTGCTAAGTCTGTGAGGTGTTGAAGAGCAATGCCTTCATTGGCATATTTGGGTGTGGTATGTCTGGTGCCTTCGAAGATTTGCACCATCCCAATTCGAATCAGATCGTGAATGAGCTTGTCAAAAGCGCTAACAGAATATACCAACTGATATCGTAATAGATCGTCGAATTGTTCGCTTATAGGGACTATTTCCGATAGGTGATCGTAAATGGCGCCTAATTCATTTGCTTGCTTGATGTTTTTTTGAAATACTAATTGAGCATTATGCATGATTAGTCAATTCATCAATTTGACGAGCAAGTCCGCGATTTGAACAAACTGCTGGTGGAGTTGGTCCCGTTTGGCTATAGCGTTATCGAGCACGACTCCGGTGTCGGTAAGCTCATCACGATTCAGAATAAATACAGGAACTCCTGCTATATGCGAGCGTTGCAGGAGTGAGCCGAAGTCTTGAATTTGACCTAAGCAGAAACCATCGTTGAAAAGATGCTGAGGATAATCGGTGCGAGCAAGAGTTAGACCGGAGCTCTCCAATGTAGGGAACAGCTGATCGCGAGTGACTGAGTTGATTTCTGCAATGTTGTCCCTATATGGGGCAGCCGGACGTCCCTTCCTGACGTTGAAGCGCTGTATGGATGTGCCCAAAAACTTGGGTAAACCTGGCCGGAGGGGGTAGGCAGAGTCTTGGAACGCTTGCTCGTTTTGAACTTTCCACGATGCCCATCGAGGGAAAATTGCTTGGAGGGTCTCAAGAGCCATGATTGAGAAAGGGTCGGGATTCGTTGGGATTAAGAAAAAATCGGCATTTAGGAAGAGGTTCTGGTTGATAGCGCTCAGGCCTGGGTTCAGGTCGATGATTGTATAATCAATAGCATTGGCGTCCTCAACTTTTTCAATTAGTTCATTGAATGCGCCAGGCAGGTTTTGAAGAGTTGCTAGGGCATTAGAGTTTTGTGCGAACGTTAGTGATGCATCGTATTCTGATAACGTAGCGTGTCCAGCAAGCAATTTTAGGTTGGGTCGCCTGTCTGGGCTTTTACATGTTATAGCTTGAATGGGGGTTGGCTTGCCTTTAAAAGCAGGAGCTACACCATCTTTAATGTTTTGGTGGCGCGTGTTCGGATCGATGTAATATTCATCAAATTCATCGCCCAATATTAGGCTGGAAAGATTGCATTGAGGGTCTGCATCCACCAGTAAAACATTGTTGCCTTGCTCTGCTAGCATCCATCCGATGTTGTAAACAGTTGTAGTCTTGCTGACTCCGCCTTTATGGTTAAAAAGTACAAGTCTTTTAGCCATTTTATTCCCTTAATGAGTGGTGTTGTTCGCAAACTGACGGAAAATTAGGTGAAGGTATAGCAGAATGCCACTGCGGTAGGCAATGGTTTTTCTGAGGCTAGGTCGCGTCGACATGGCAAGGGGTTGAAGCGAGCCGGAATCGAGTTACCGACGTGATCTCGGGGACTTAAGTTTGACTTAAAACGGCGAAGCGCTTGCAGGGGCCCTAGGCTATGTGACCACTCAACTCCTCAGGCGTGATATCCCCGAAGAGATCGCCTCAGCATGAATATCGAGGGTCGTGAGAGCGGCCATGACACTATCATGAACGTTGACTGAGCCGCGGCGGCTCACCCACAGCGAAAGCTCTTCCAGCGCAGCTCTGATGGCGATCTGGTTAAGAAGTAACAGCTCAAGCGTGTCTGCTGTGGTCGAGGCTTGTTCACCCATTAGCATGCTCCAGGTGAGAATTTTTAGGGCAAATTTAGGGCAAATTCTAGGACGCGTCAGGCCTAAATTGGCCGTCCGCAATTGCCAGAGTAGCCGATTATGCTGGCCAATGGCGGCCTGTTGTGGTTCGCGGGCGGGTTCAAATCCCTATCCCGTTTGTTAGGCTCCGTGCAGCTGCGGTTCGGCTATCGTGGAAGGTTGTAACGCTGAAAAAAGGCGAGCCGGGTAGCTCAGCTAAAGTCCGGTTGGCCCGCCTAACCTTTGATCGCTCTATTATTCGATCAAGTGGTAGTCGCCTCTGGTTCTGGGATCAGCTGTAGCGCCTCGGCAGTCATCAGAACGCAGGGGAGGGTGCCCAGGGAAGAAAATGAGCCCTTCCGCTTCAAGAGCAAAAGCGAGCGCCTGCATTGTGACGCGCCGCAGCTCATTCCCGAGCTCGACTCTACGGATCGCTTCTGGCGAAACGCCCGAACGAAATGCCAGTGCTTCTACACTCCATTCAAGGGCTAGGCGTGAAGGTTCGCAGTGCTCTGAACGGAACCCTAAGGGAAGGTCGGCGAAAAATTCTTCCATTTCTTTCGGGATCCCTTCTTCCTTGGTCTGTATCGGGAAGCTAATGATGTCGGCCGTCATGGTCACTACTCGTTATGCTGTATGTGCATACAGTATAACGGAGAAGCCATCTAGGGCAATGGCCCCAGTTAAAGTCCGGTTTTCGAGAGGGCGGTGTGGTTATATGTAATATATATTGCGATTCGTTAGGTAACCCCAAGGCCATCCTGATCTTCACCGCCTTCCTGCCGCAGTTCGTCTCGGTCGGTAGCAGCACCCCGGTAAGTGAGCAGTTCCTTTGGCTGGGTGTGTTGTTCCTGCTGCTGGAATGGGCGGCCATCGCCATCTACTCAGGCCTGGGCGCCTACATGCAGCGTTGGTTCAGCCAGCCCGGCCCACGCCGGATGTTCAACCGGGTCAGCGCGTCCTTGCTGGGCTGCGCGGGTCTCGGTCTGCTGGCTGCGCGCCGCTAGAACTGCCAGCGCACGCCCAGGTTCACGCCGCTGGCTTCCTGCTGGCGGCTGTCCAGGTTGGCGGTGTACTGCACGCCGCCATGCAGGCTCAGCGCTTCGTTGACCTGCGCTACCACACCGCTTTCCAGTTGCACTGAGGTATAGCGGTAATCGGTCTTGATCTTGTCAGCGTCATCGAAGGTCAAGGTGTCGCGCCCACCGTCGCCGTGCCACAGGTTGACCTGCGCAAAAGGCTGCAACAGGCGCCCGCTGCTCCCCGTGAACGCACCCTCCAGGCGCAGGCCCAAACGGCCGGTCAGCTCGCCCTGGGCGTCATGACTGATGCGCGAGACGCTGTCGCTGGCGCTGTCCAGCGCGACCTTTTGCGCAATCAGCTGAGCTTGCGGTTCCACGCGCCAGTGCTCGGACAGGGTGATGGGGTAGCCCGATTCCAGTGAAGCTGTCCAGGCGTGGCCGTCGAGGTTCAGCGTGTCGCCACGATCGGAGCGGGCGCGGCCATCCAGGCGGGTGTACTGCAACACCGCGTCCAGGTACGCGCCCTGTGGCCCGACCAGCGTCCAGTAGGTGCCCACGCTATCGCCATCGAGCTTCAGGTCGCCCACCCTGCGGTCGTGAACGGCCAGAGCAAACCCTTTGACGTCGGCGTCCAGGCGGCTATGGCTTACGTAGATACCGACATGCTGGCGGTAACCGTTCTCGCCAACCTTGGCATACAGGTCCTGGCCCACCTTGAAACCGTACAGGTCGCCATCCAGGCTCGGGCTGACCGTGCCGCTCCATTGCTGGCGCAGCGTGCCGCCGTAGGCTTGCCCCCAGCTGGCGGGGAGGGCGCTCTCACCCTGCAGTAACAGCTGGTCGCCCTGGCGTTGGTGGAAGGTGCCCAGTGCCTGGCGGGCGATGATCGCGGCCCCCCGCGGCGCTGCGGCATACACCGGGACCTCGGGGCGGTACAGCGGCAGGCTTTGGCCCTGCACCGGCGCCGGCAGCTCGGCCTGGCCGGGCGCTGGCGCAGCGACGGGCAGGGTGACGGCCGGGGCGATCACTGGCGGCTCGCCCGGTGCCGGCACAGGGGCTGGCGCGGGTGGCGCAACCAGCGTCGAGCGCAGGTACCAGCTGTTTTCACTGCCGGCAGTGACGCCCCCTTTGAACAACCGATAGTCGTAGGCACCGGCCGATAGCCTTTGGGTCTGAACAAAGGCGGTGGCCGTACTGGTGGCGCCGTCACGGGCTTCGACCACCTGGATGCCGTTCTGGGCAGTCGCCGCACCTGCGCCGTTGAGGTTGTTGATGAGCACCTGGGTAGAGCCGGCGATGGCGCCGCGGCTGATCACCAGGCGATCGGAAGCAGCGCCATCGCCGGCCAGCACGCTGTTCAGGCGCAGGGTGCCGTTGTTGCCGGTGTAATCGCCCTCGATGCGCAAGCGGCCCATGGCATCATTGCCGGCGGTGAGGTCAAGTGTGCCTGCGTTGCTGATTGCGGCGCGCTGGCCTGGGGCAAACGCAGTGATCACCCCTTGGCGTGAAGTGATGCTGCTGCTGGCGTCGAGGGTGAGGCTGCCCGTGCTGCTGTCACTGTCGCCCAGTACCAGCGTGTCATCCAGTGCCAGCCGGCTGCCGTTGTTCAGCGCCACGCGCTCCCAGTTCACATAGTGGGCACCGCCTGCCGGCTGGCTGGCATCGAACGTCAGGCTGTCGTTACCTCCGCCGCCGTCCAACGTGATACTCAGCACCTCGGGCGTAAGGCCTTTGAGCAGTGCCGTGTCATCACCTGGCCCGGCATCCACGCGCCCGCCAATACGGCCACCGTCCCAGGTGAAGCGGTCGTTGCCAGTGCTCAGCAACACATCGCCGCCAACCTGGCCACCGTGCACCAGCACCTGGTCATCGCCACCGCTGACGCTGATGTTGCCGCCGATGTTGCCCTCGAAGACTTCGATGTAGTCCTTGTCGAAGGCCGCGATGACGTTCCGGTCGACGCTGCCGCCACGCATGATGAAGGTGTTCTCGTCCAGCCGCATGTTGACGTTGCCGATACGCCCGTCGTCCATTTCGGCATAGTCGCCGCTGTCGAACGTGCCCTTGATCCAGCCACCGGTCATGTGAAAGGTGTCCAGGCCATCACCCTGGTTGAGGTTGCCTTCGATGACGCCGCCGCTCATGGCGAAGTCATCAATGCCAGCGCCTTGGTTGACGTTTCCGCCGACGCTGCCAGAGGCCATGTCGATGCTGTCTCTGCCGGCGCCGAAGGTTACGTCGCCGGTGATGGCGCCGCTACCGGATGCCGGGAATACCAGGCGGTTATCACCGCTGGTGTCCACCAGCGAGGGCGCAGTGCCGCTGTCACAGGTGTAGGTGTCGTTACCCGGGCCGGGTGAGAAGGTACAAGCCGCGTGTGCAGCGGGCGAGGCCATCCCCAGCAGCGGGAGCGAACCCAGGGTCAGCATCAGGCGTAGACGCATCAGGAAATCCTCCATTCTCCAGGGAGACCTGCGCACCACGTGTGGTGCACAGGGTTACCGGGGTTGTATAGAGGAGTGCGTCACGACCACAACTGGCAAAAATGTCAGGTGGCAAAGGGCTAGCGCATTAGTCGCGGTAGAACGTTTGCACCAGGTGGTAGCCGAATTTGCTCTTGATCGGCCCGTGTACCACTCGCAGAGGCTTCTTGAAGATCACCTGGTCGATGGCGCCGACCATCTGCCCCGGGCGAATTTCGCCCAAGTCACCACCACGCTTGCCGGATGGGCAAAGAGAGAACTTTTTCGCGAGCACGTCGAAAGCCTCGCCGTTGGCGATGCGCTGCTTGAGCTTTTCGGCTTCGTCAGCGGTCTTGACCAGAATGTGGCGGGCTTGGGCTTTCATGGGCTACCTGTGCATCGGGGAAAAAGGCGGCATTATGCCTGATTGAATCCCGTTGAAGCGATCGCGCCCAAATGGCCGCGATGAATGTCAGCTCTTCAGCTCAGCGCGATCGCGAAACTGCTCCAGCGCCTCCGGGTTGGCCAGGGCATCGGTGTTCTTCACCGGCCGCCCATGCACCACATCGCGAATCGCCAGTTCCACCAGCTTGCCACTGATGGTGCGCGGTATGTCGCTGACCTGGGCGATCACCGCCGGCACATGGCGGGGCGTGGTGTACTGGCGTATCACCTGGCGGATGTGCTGGCGCAAGGCTTCATCCAGCTGCAGGCCATCTTGCAGGCGCACGAACAGCACCACCCGCACATCCCCGTTCCAGTCCTGGCCGATGGCCACGCTTTCCACAACCTGTTCGACCTTTTCCACCTGGCGGTAGATCTCTGCCGTGCCAATGCGCACACCGCCCGGGTTGAGCACGGCGTCGGAGCGACCGTGGATCACCATGCCCCCGCTGGCACGCTGCTCCGCGTAGTCGCCCTGGGCCCACACCCCCGGAAACTGGCTGAAGTAGGCATCGTGGTAACGGCGACCGTCCGGGTCGTTCCAGAAACCGAGTGGCATCGAGGGGAAGTTGCGCGTGCACACCAGCTCGCCTTTTTCGTCCACCACGGGCTGACCCTGCTCGTTCCACACCTCCACCGCCATACCCAGGCCCTTGCACTGGATTTCGCCGCGACGCACAGGCAGGGTCGGGTTGCCCAGCACGAAGCAGGAGACAATGTCCGTGCCGCCCGACATGGACACGAGCCACAGGTCGGCCTTGATCTTGTCGTACACATAGTCATAGCTGTGCGGTGACAGCGGCGAACCGGTGGACAGCAGCAGCCGCAGGCTGGTCAGGCAGTGGCTGTTGGCAGGTTCCAGGCCTGCCTGCTCCAGTGCCGCCAGGTACTTGGCGCTGGTGCCGAAGGCGTGGATGCCTTCGGCCTCTATCAGGTCCAGAAGGCGCTCGGGGCCCGGGTGGAACGGCGAGCCGTCGTACAGCACCAGCGTGGCACCCACCGCCAGGCCGCTGGCCAGCCAGTTCCACATCATCCAGCCGCAGGTGGTGTAGTAGAACAGCACGTCATCGGCCTTCAGGTCGTTGTGCAGGCCGTGTTCCTTGAGGTGTTGCAACAGCACGCCTCCGGCGCGATGGACAATGCACTTGGGCACGCCGGTGGTGCCACTGGAATAGAGGATGTACAGCGGGTGGTCGAACGGTAGCGGGGTGAAACGGGGCTCGCCGCCAGGCTGGAAGAAGTCATCCCACAGGCTGACGTTGGCTGCCTGGAATTCATCGGCACGCGTGCCTTTGCGGGTATGGGGCACCACGATCAGTTGCTCCAGGCCAGGCAACTGCGCGCACACCTGGTTGACCTTGGTCACCTGGTCGATGGCCTTGCCCGCATACTGGTAACCGGCGCAGACGATCAGCAGCTTGGGTTCGATCTGGCCGAAGCGGTCGATGATGCCGTGCACGCCGAACTCGGGCGAGGAGGTAGACCAGACCGCGCCAAGGCTGGTGCAGGCGAGCATGGCCACCAGTGTTTGCCAGGTATTGGGCATGATGGCGGCTACCCGGTCGCCCGGGACGATACCTGCAGCCTTGAACGCCGTTTGCAGCCCGGCCACCTGTGCGGCCAGTTCGGCATGGGTGAATACTTCGCGCTGGCCATCTTCGCGTACGGCGACCACGGCCGGGCGGTCGTCGCGGCGGCGCAGCAGGTGTTCGGCAAAGTTCAGGGTGGCATTGGCGAACCATTGCGCATCGGGCATTTGCGGCCCTTCGCTGAGCACCTGGCTGGGTGGGGTATGCCAATGCACGTGGAAGTACTCGGCAAGGGTTTGCCAGAAGGCGCTGCGCTGTTCGATGCTCCAGCCGTGCAGGGCCTGGTAGTCGTTGAGTTGCAGGTTGTAGCGCAGGTTGACCCGGCGGCGGAAGGCATCCATCCGGCTGGCCTCGATCTGCGTTGTGGACGGGCGCCAGAGCACATCGTTCATGCCGAATCTCCTTTACCGGAACAAAAGCAGGCTCAGGGCAGGATCAGCCTTGTGTGGCGTATAGGCTGACCCTGCAGAGAAAGCGGTCCTGCCTACTCTACTTTAGCCTTCTGCACATCCTGCGATGCCGACCACACGCGGTAGCGCACTTCGACATCCTTGGGCACATACACCACCACCGGCAGCTTGCTGTTGTAGCGCAGCAGGAAGCCATCGCCGACCACCGGCACGAAGGCCTCGGTCTTCTTGCCGTCCGGGCAGGCCATCAGCGTGCTGGCCGGGCCGCTGACGTTGTCCAGGCGGTAGTAATTGTAGCCCCAGCCTTCCAGGGTGCGTGCTTCCAGGTTGCCGCCCAGGCGCTGACGATTGCAGTCGACCTGCAGCGTCTTGCCAGCGAGGATTTCCAGTTTATAGGCCGACTCGTCGGCCTGGGCCGGCAGGTGGATAACCTGCCGGGTGAAGCCTTTTTCCGCCTCGGGGTAGGGCGCGATGTCCTTCAGGCTGGCGGCCATCGCAGGTGCGGCGGCGGCCAGGCTCAGGGCCAGAATCGCGGTCATTGGGGTAGGGCGCATAAGGCCTCCTTGCTGATAAACGAATGCGGGGCCGTCGCCAGGCCCAGGTCGCCCGTCACTGGGCCAACCAGCCACCATCGACGTTCCAGGCGGCGCCGCGAACCTGGCTACCGGCCTCGCTGCACAGGAAGAGTACCAGCTCGCCGAGGTGTTCGGGGGTGACGAAGGCCAGCGATGGTTGCTTTTCTGCCAGCAGATCGTGCTGCGCTTGCAGCCGATCGCCACCCTTGGCCGCACGATCGTCGATCTGCTTTTGCACCAGCGGTGTCAGCACCCAGCCCGGGCATATGGCATTGCAGGTGACATGACTGGTGGCGGTTTCCAGGCCGACCACCTTGGTCAGGCCGATCACACCATGCTTGGCTGCCACGTAGGCTGCCTTGCCAATCGAGCCGACCAGGCCATGCACCGAAGCGATATTGATGATGCGCCCCCAGTTGCGCGTGCGCATGCCCGGCAGCGCCAGGCGCGTGCCATGGAATACGGCCGACAGGTTCAGGGCGATGATCTTGTCCCAGCTTTCTGGCGGGAACTGCTCAACCGGTGCCACATGCTGGATACCGGCGTTGTTGACCAGGATGTCGACGCCGCCGAACTCGCGTTCGGCCAGGTTGAACAAGGCCTCGATCTGGACCACATCCGACAGGTCGGCCGGGTGGTGCACAACCTTCACCCCGTGCCGGGCAATTTCCGCCATGGCGGGGCCCGGGTCACCAAAGCCGTTGAGCACGATGTTGGCGCCAGCCCGGGCCAATACCTGGGCGATGCCCAGGCCAATGCCGCTGGTGGAACCGGTGACGAGTGCAGTTTTGCCTTCAAGGGTCATGCAATGCTCCTTAGACGATGCCAGTGGCGTAGAACGTGGCGATGACCACGAACACCGCCAGGGTCTTGATCAGGGTAATACCAAAAATGTCCTTGTAGGCCTCGCGGTGGGTGAGGCCGGTCACCGCCAGCAAGGTGATCACCGCGCCGTTGTGCGGCAGGGTGTCCATGCCACCGCTGGCCATGGCCGCTACCCGGTGTAGCACTTCCAGCGGGATATCGGCCGCGTGGGCGGCGGCGATGAACGTGTCGCCCATGGCTGCCAAGGCGATGCTCATGCCGCCCGAAGCGGAGCCAGTGATGCCGGCCAGCAAGGTCACGGTGATGGCTTCGTTCACCAAGGGGTTGGGGATGCTGCGCAGGGCATCGGCCAGCACCAGAAAACCCGGCAGCGAGGCGATTACCGCGCCAAAGCCGTATTCCGAAGCGGTGTTCATGGCTGCCAGCAAGGCACCACCCACCGCGCTTTTGGTGCCTTCGGCCAGGCGTGTACGAATGGCGCCAAAGGCGCACACCAGGACCATCAGGATGCCCACCAGCAACGCGGCCTGCACAGCCCAGATGGCCGTCAGCTTGGTCACGTCGCTTTGTACCGGTGCACTCATGCCTGGCAATTGCAGGCTGTGACTGGGGCCGTACCAATGCGGTATCCAGTGGGTGAACACCAGGTTCATCACCCCCACCAGTATCAGCGGCGACAGCGCCAGCCAAGGGTTGGGCAGGCTCAGGTCGGCAGCGGTTTCCGGTTCGTTGCGCAAGTCGGTGCCATAACCTTCACCGGCGCGCTGGGCCTTGTTGCGCTGGCGCTGCAGGTAGGCCATGCCGGTAAAGAACACGAACAGCGTGCCGATCAGGCCTAGCCACGGTGCGGCCCAGGCGGTGGTGTTGAAGAAGGTGCTGGGGATGATGTTCTGGATCTGTGGGGTGCCGGGCAAGGCGTCCATGGTGAACGAGAATGCGCCCAGGGCGATGGTGGCCGGGATCAGGCGTTTGGGGATGTTGCTCTGGCGGAACATTTCGGCGGCGAACGGGTACACCGCGAACACCACCACGAACAGCGAAACACCGCCGTAAGTGAGCAGGGCACAGACCAGTACGATGACCAGCATCGCCTGGCGGGTGCCGAGCAGGCGGATGGCCGCGGCGACGATCGAGCGGGAGAAGCCGGACAGCTCGATCAGCTTGCCGAACACCGCCCCCAGCAGGAATACCGGGAAGTACAGTTTGATGAAACCGACCATTTTTTCCATGAACACCCCCGTGAACGCAGGGGCGACGGCGGCAGGGTCGGTGAGCAGGACAGCGCCGAGGGCGGCGATGGGGGCGAAGAGGATTACGCTGTAACCGCGGTAGGCGGCCAGCATCAGCAAGGCCAAAGCAGCGAGTGCGATGAGCACGGTCATCGGGGTGGGTCTCCTGGGTGAGTCTTGTTTTTATCGTTGAGCAGGAGATAGCGGGAATCGTGCCAACTATGTAACTGGCTGATTTGTAAGGGTTAAAGGGTTTTGTTAGAAGTCTGTGTCTACATTCAGAGACGCCATGGGCTGCCTTACAGCCCATCGCTGGCTTGCCTGTGCTAAAGGGCGGAGCTCTGGCGGTAATCTCAAATCAGAAACAAAAGTCTCCAATCAGAGACCAAGTGCCGCCATCTTCTTGTACAGCGTCGACCGCCCCAGCCCTAAGGCTGCTGCTGCCTCTGGCACGTTTCCCCCCTGTTCGGCCAGCGCCCCGGCAATCAGGCCGCGTTCAAAGGCCTCGCAGGCCTCACGGTAGCTCTGCCGCACGGGCGCTTCAGCCAGCGGGCTCAATGGCCCCAATGCCGCACGCAGGTCCGCAACCCCCAACCGGGGCTGATCCGCCAGCAGGGTCGCGCGCTCCAGCACATTGCGCAGCTCGCGAATGTTCCCCGGCCACGCATGCCTGGCCAGCAGTTGCTGCGCTTCAGCTTCCAGCTCGTACTGGCTGCCCAGCTCAGCCAATATGGCCTCGCA
This sequence comes from Pseudomonas sp. GW823-FHT05G12, assembly GCF_058795575.1. NCBI lineage: Bacteria > Pseudomonadati > Pseudomonadota > Gammaproteobacteria > Pseudomonadales > Pseudomonadaceae > Pseudomonas > Pseudomonas sp. GW823-FHT05G12. The sequence goes on along the minus strand of NZ_CM179501.1, from coordinate 3,148,024 downwards.
CAGCGCGGGCAGGTCCTCCAGCCGTTGCCGCAACGGCGGAACATCGATCGGCAGCACATTCAGCCGGTAATACAGGTCGGCGCGGAAGGCCCCGCGGGCCATGGCAGCCTGCAGGTCGATGGAGGTGGCGGCAATGATGCGCACATCGCTGCGCAGCATCTGGTTCGACCCGACCGGTTCGTATTCCTTTTCCTGCAGCACCCGCAGCAGTTTGCTCTGCAGGGCCAGCGGCATGTCGCCGATCTCGTCGAGGAACAGCGTGCCGCCTTCGGCCAGTTGCAGGTTGCCGCTGCGGCCCTTGCGGTCGGCACCGGTAAAGGCACCCGGCGCAGTACCGAAGAATTCGGCTTCCAGCAGCGTCTCCGGGATGGCTGCGCTGTTGATGCTGACAAAAGCTTTGTGTGCCCGTGCCGACGCTGCGTGAATGGCATGGGCCAGCAGCTCCTTGCCGGTGCCGGTTTCGCCCAGCAGCAACACGGGCGAATCACTGCTGGCGCCACGCCGGGCGCGTCGTTTGGCTTCCAGGCTGGGCGCGCTGCTGCCTACGAACTGGGCGAAGCTGTATTTGGCCTGGCGGGCGCGCAGTTGCGAGCGGGTCGAGGCCAGTTCCTGCTGCATGCTGGCGTAGCGCTTGAGCAGCGGCGACAGGCTGCGCAGTTCGTCGAACAGGGCAAAGCCAATGGCGCCGATCAGCGCGCCCTGGTCATCGTGGATGGGCAGGCGCATGACCACCAACGGCTCGTTCGGCGTGTCGAGCATGTCCAGCAGGATGGGCCGGCCATTGCTCACCACGTCGCGCATCAGGCTGCCGGGGATTACCGTTTCGCAGGGCTGGCCGATGGCACTGGCAGCGTCGGCCAGGCCAAAGCGTCGGGCGTAGCGTTCGTTCATCCAGACGATGCGTGCCTGGCGGTCGACGATCACCGTGCCCTCGCTGGACTGCTCAATGATCTCGAACAGTGAGCGGATCGCCAGTTGCCGTACCTGGGGGTAGTCCTTGAGGCTGTCGCTGTCGTGCATGGGTGAACATCCTGAATCATGTATTGGCACAAGCCCGCGAAAAGGCCAGGCCTGAAAACTCATCGTCGAGGGTCAAACGCCTCACGCAAGGCATCCCCGATAAACACCAGCAGTGACAGGATCACCGCCAGCGCAAAGAACGCGGTAAAGCCCAACCACGGTGCCTCCAGGTGCTGCTTGCCCTGGGTCACCAGCTCGCCCAGCGAGGCGCTGCCCGCTGGCATGCCAAAGCCCAGAAAGTCCAGCGCGGTCAGTGTGGTGATCGCCCCGGTCAGCATGAACGGCACATAGGTCAGCGTGGCATTCATTGCATTGGGCAAGATATGCCGCAACATCACCTGACTGTCCGGTAACCCCAACGCCCGCGCAGCCTTTACATACTCCAGGTTGCGCCCACGCAGGAACTCGGCGCGCACGACGTCGACCAGGGTCAGCCAGGAGAACAGCGCCATGATCCCCAGCAGCCACCAGAAATCCGGCTCGACGAAACCGCTGAGGATGATCAACAGATACAACACTGGCAACCCCGACCATACCTCCAGCAACCGCTGGCCGAGCAGGTCGACCCAGCCCCCGTGGTAGCCTTGCAGGGCGCCCGCCGCCACGCCAATGAGCACACTGACCACGGTCAGGGCAAAGGCGAACAGCAGCGATACCCGCGTGCCATAAAGCACCCGCGCCAGCACGTCACGGCCTTGGTCGTCGGTGCCTAGCCAGTTGCTGGCACTGGGCGGACTGGGGGTGGGCACCTGCAGGTCGTAATTTGGTGTGTCGGCACTGAACGGGATAGGTGCGAACAGCATCCAGCCACCCTGTTCAGCGATCAGTTGGCGCACATAGGCGCTGCGGTAGTCGGGCTGAAACGGCAGTTGCCCGCCGAACTGCTGCTCGGTATAGCGTTTGAGCGCCGGAACGTACAAATTGCCCTTGTAGCCCAGCAGCAGTGGTTTGTCGTTGGCCACCAGTTCGGCGCAAAGGCTCAGCAGCAGAAGGCCGGCAAACAACCACAGCGACACCCAGCCCAGGCGGTGGCGGCGAAAACGTTGCAGGCGACGGCGCGACAGGGGCGATAGCATCAGTGCGCCCTCGTATCGAAGTCGATGCGCGGGTCGAGCAGGGTGTAAGACAGGTCCCCGATCAGGCGAATCAGCAGGCCCGCCAGGGTGAAGATGAACAGCGTGCCGAACACCACCGGGTAATCCCGCGACACGGCGGCCTCATAGCTCATGCGGCCCAGGCCGTCGAGCGAGAAGATCACCTCGATCAGCAACGAGCCGGCAAAGAACACGGTGATCAGCGCCTGTGGCAGCCCGGCCACCACCAGCAGCATGGCGTTGCGCAACACATGGCCATACAGCACGCGGCGTTCGCTGAGGCCCTTGGCCCGGGCAGTGACCACGTATTGGCGGGAAACCTCGTCGAGGAAGGCATTCTTGGTCAACAGCGTGAGGGTGGCGAACCCACCGATCACCAGGGCCGCGACCGGCAGCACCAGGTGCCAGAAGTAGTCGGCGACCTTGCCCAGCAGGCTGAGCTCGTCGAAATTGTCCGAGACCAGGCCGCGCACCGGGAACCAGTTGAGCGAAGTGCCGCCGGCAAACAGGACGATCAGCAGCAGGGCGAACAGGAACGAAGGCAGGGCGTAACCGATCACGATCAACGCGCTGCTCCAGGCATCGAAGCGGCTGCCGTGGCGCATCGCCTTGCGGATGCCCAGCGGAATCGACACCAGGTAGGTGATCAGCGTGGCCCAGAAGCCCAGCGACAGGGTGACCGGCAACTTGTCGAGAATCAGGTCGGTGACTTTGGCGCCGCGGAAGAAGCTGTTGCCAAAGTCCAGCCGGGCATATTGGCCGAGCATCAACCAAAGCCGCTCGGGGGCGGATTTGTCGAAGCCATACTGGCGCTTGATCTCCTCGATCAGTTTCGGGTCCAGGCCGCGTGTGGCCCGGGATTCGCCATGGACCACTTCAGCTCGAGAGCCGGGTGCGCCGCCACCGATGCCCTGCAGGCGCGCCACGGCTTGTTCCACCGGGCCACCCGGCGCGGCCTGGACGATGGCGAAATTGACCAGCAGGATCGCCAGCAGCGTCGGGATGATCAGCAACAGACGGCGCAGGATATAAGCGGTCATGGCGAGGCCTTCCGGTGTTCGGCCATCTGCGCGTTGGTCAGCGGGGTAGGGCTTACCTCCCACCAGGTGTCCAGGCCTTCGTCATAGGTGGCCTGGACCTTGGGCAGGCCGAAGCGGTTCCACCAGACGGTGGAGCTGCCCGGCGGGTAATAGTTGGGGATCCAGTAGTAATTCCATTGCAGCACGCGGTCCAGGGCATGGGCGTGGCGCAGCATGTCGGCTTGGGTGTCGGCGCGGACCAGGCCGTCGATCAGGTGGTCCACGGCCGGGTCCTGCAGGACCATCAGGTTGTTCGAGCCGGGGTCGTGAGCGGCCGCCGAGCCAAAGTAGTTGTACAACTCGGCACCCGGCGACAGGGTGACCGGGTAGCCGGTGACGATCATGTCGTAATCGCGCGCCATCAGCCGGTTGACGTACTGGGCCGAGTCGACGTTGCGGATGTTCAGGGTAACGCCGATCTGGGCCAGGTTGCGCTTCCACGGCAGCAGCAGGCGTTCAAGGCCCGCCTGGCCATTGAGGAACGTGAACGCCAGCGGCGTGCCCTGGCTATTGACCAGGCGGTCGCCTTCGGGGTGCCAGCCGGCTTGTACGAGCAGGGCCAGGGCCTGCAACTGCTGTTTACGGATGATCCCCGAGCCGTCGGTGACCGGGGCAGTGAACACCGTGGTGAACACTTCATCTGGCACTTGGCCGCGCAAGGGGGCGAGCAGCTTCAACTCGCCCGCATCCGGCAACTGGCGAGCGGCCAACGGCGTATTGGAGAACACGCTTTGCTGGCGGATGTACAGGTTGCGCATCATCTGCCGGTTGCTCCACTCGAAGTCCCATAACATACCCAGCGCCTGCCGCACACGGCGGTCCTTGAACTGCGGCTGGTCGAGGTTGAACACAAAACCCTGAGCCACCTGCGGTTTGGCCGGGCCCAGGTGGGCGCGCTGCAGGCGGCCGTCGTCCAGTTGCGCACCGTTGTAGCCCAAGGTGTAGGCCGTGGCGGAGAACTCGCGGTTGTAGTCGTAGCCACCGCCTTTGAGTACCTGGCGCGCCACTTCGGTGTCGCCGAAGTACTCGATGCGCAGCTTGTCGAAATTGTAGCGGCCACGGCTGGCGGGCAGGTCACGTGCCCACCATGCCGGGTCGCGTTCGAAGGTGATGCTGCGGCCGTTGTCGATGCGCCCGATTCGGTATGGCCCGCTGCCGACTGGCTTGTCGAAGCCGGCACCGTTGGCAAAGTCGCGCTGCTGCAGGTCGTGCTCGGGCATTACCGGCAGGCTGGCGAGGTCCAGCGCCAGGGTGCGGCCGTGCTCGGGCTTCAAGTCGAATCGCACGCTGTGCAGGTTTTCCACGGTCACGCCGGCCACGTCGGCAAACTGGGTACGGTACTTGAGGCTGCCCTTGCTCATCAGCAGTTCGAAGGTGAAACGAACGTCTTCGGCGCGCACCGGCTTGCCATCGGCGAAGGTGGCGCGTGGGTCGAGGTCGAAACGTAGCCACTCATCATTGGGGCCGCGCTCCATGCGCCGGGCGATCAGGCCGTAAACGGTATAGGGTTCATCGTACGAGCGTACCGCCAGTGGCGCGTACAGCAGGCCATCGACTTCGCTGACACCGATGCCTTTGTCGATATAGGGGAGGATGTGGTCGAACTGGCCGATCTCGATGGCCGAGCGGCGCAAGATGCCGCCCTTGGGGGCGGAGGGGTTTACATAGTCGAAATGCCGGAAGCTGGCGGCGTAGCGGGGGGCTTCACCGTAGACCGTGAGGGCGTGGGTGGGAGCGGCCTGGACCGTAAAGCCCATGCACGAAAATACAAGCCCCCACAATACTTGTGGGAGCGGGTTTACCCGCGAATGCGTCGGAGCAGGCAACGAGGTTGTCTGGTCTGGCCTCTTCGCGGGTAAACCCGCTCCCACAGGGGGGCTGATCACCGGGAGGGGTGAATCAGTCCTGGCGGCTGGTCACTTCCAGCAGGTGGTAGCCGAACTGGGTCTTCACCGGGCCTTGCACGGTGTTGACCGGTGCGCTGAAGACCACGGTGTCGAATTCCTTGACCATCTGGCCTGGGCCGAACGAGCCCAGGTCACCGCCCTGACGGCTGGACGGGCAGGTGGAGTTGGCTTTGGCGATTTCAGCGAAGTCGGCGCCTGCTTCGATCTGGGCTTTGAGTTCGTTGCACTTGTCTTCGCTGCTGACCAGAATGTGGCGGGCGGTTGCACGGGCCATGGGTACTGCTCCTTGGGGGTAAAAAGGCAAGCCTAGCGCACTTGTCCGGGGTATGTCTCGCCAGGCTTACAACCTTCGGCCTACAGTTTTTGTGCCGCCTCACGCAACAGGGTTTCGGTCGAGGCCCAGCCCAGGCAGCCGTCGGTAATCGACACACCGTATTTCAGCGTGCCCTTGCCCAGCGCCTGGCAGCCATCGAACAAGTGCCCTTCGATCATGACGCCGACCAGCGAACGGTCGCCGGCCAGGCGCTGTTCCAGCACATCATTGAAGACCGCTGGCTGGCGCGCCGGGTCCTTGCCGCTGTTGGCGTGGCTGCAATCGACCATGATCCGTGCCTGCAGGCCGGCCTTGGCCAACGCCTGACGGGCCATGGCAATGCTGTTGGCATCGTGGTTCGGGCCTTTGTGGCCGCCGCGCAGCACAAGGTGTGTGTCCGGGTTGCCCAAGGTCTCGATGATCGCCGGGTGGCCCTGTGCATCCATACCGAAGTGGCGGTGCGGGTGGGCAGCGCTGCGCATGGCGTCGCTGGCGATGGCGATGCCGCCGTCCGTACCGTTCTTGAAGCCGACCGGCAGCTCCAGGCCACTGACCATTTCGCGGTGGATTTGCGATTCGGTGGTGCGTGCGCCGATCGCCGCCCAGGCCAACAGGTCGTCGAAGTAGCCGGCGGCCATCGGTTGCAGCAACTCGGTGGCGATCGGCAGGCCGCGTTCGATCATGCTCAGCATCAGCCCGCGAGACAAGGCGATACCCGAGTGCATGTCGTCACTGCCATCGAGGTGCGGGTCGTAGGCAAGGCCTTTCCAGCCCACTGTAGTACGTGGTTTTTCGACGTAGGCGCGCATCACCAGCAGCAGCTTGTCGTTGACTTCGCGGCCAAGGGCGGCCAGGCGGTCGGCGTATTCAAGGGCCGAGCGTGGGTCATGAATCGAGCACGGGCCGACGATGACCAGCAGGCGCGGGTCGCGGCCTTCGAGGATGTTGCGGATGGCCTGGCGATGGGCCTGGACTTGCTGGGCCAGTTCGCTGGGCAGTGGCATCTGCTGCTTGAGCAGGTGCGGGCTGGGCAGGCGTTTGCTGACAGTGGTGTTGGCCGCTTGCGGCTGGGTCAGGGGCAGGGCGAGGCTGGAAGCGTGCATGGCGTTTTTCCCTGGGCGGACAGCGGGTTCAAGCCCGCATGGTCGGCCCTATCGAGGTGTTCGACAGATCGTTGAATTCGTATTGGCTGCTGCATTGCCACCTGTAGAAGACCGGTCGGAGGCGGCAGGCTGGCCCGAACGGGATTGGCTAAATCGCCAGGCGCAGGTGTTTGCGTAGTAATAAGTGGCGTAGTTCATGAATCTGTCCTCAAAGTGAATCGGTGTTGGTCAAAGGCCTGAAAAACAAAACCCCCGGTCGGGAAGCCGACCGGGGGTTTGAGTATTCTCATGTTCGGCGGCCCCTCGAAGGTGGACGCCGGGTGGGTATCGGCGCCTAGTGGCTAAACCAATACCCAAAGTAATAGCTGGCAGGTGCCACGCAGCCGGCAACGGCCAGCACAGGGCGCAGGCTGCGACCGGTGTGGTTGGCGTGGTTGCGGGTGTGTTTCGGCATGTTGCTCTCCAGTGAATGAGCCCGAGCTTACTTCAGTTCGTGCGGGCCATTCAATGGATAAATGCTATGGGGCCGATCATTTATTTTTGTACTGACTGGTTCAATGGCCGTAGCGTCCGACCAGGCTCTGCGCCCCCAGGGCGTGGCCTTGCAGCAGTTGCAGCAGGCCGCTGCGGTCCAGCCCCTCGGGCAAGGTACCCAAGGGCAGGTCGGTGGCAATCAGGGTCAGGGCGTAATGATGGGGGTTGTCGCCGGCGGGTGGACAGGGGCCGCGGTAGCTCTGGGTGCCACGGGAGTTGCGGCCCACTGTCACGTAGGGCCCGCTCAACCCCGCCATGCCTTCCTTGAGCCCATCGTGTTCGGGATCGATGTTGTAGGCCACCCAGTGCACCACACCCACACCCTTGCCACCGTCCGGGTCGAACATGATCAGGGCCAGCGACCGCGTACCTGCGGGCAGGTTGTCCCAGCTCAGTTGCGGGGTCCGCTCTTCACCGGCACCGCATGCCGGGTCCTGGCCGACCTGTTGCAGGGCAATGACGCCGCCATCGGTGAAAGACGAGGAACTGACCGACATCGCGCCTTGGCCGCCTGCGGCGGCTAACGCTGTGCAGGGCAGCAAAGCAGCGAACAGCCAGTGTCTGAAGTGCATGGTCAATCCTTGGCAGGGCGTCAGGGCTCAGTCTAGACCAGGTCTGCTTCAGCGGCTGTCCTGGTCCTCGGCAGTGCCTCCGCTGGCTCCGGCACCAGAGCCGGTGGCTTCGCCGGTGCTGTTGGAGCCGCCAGACGCACCGTCGGCGGCATCGGCATTGCTGCCGGTGTCACTGCTGTCGTTACCTTTGCTGCTACCGGGGCTGTTGACGCTGCTGCCTTCACCGGCGGTCTTGCCGCCGGATTGGTCAGTTTGCGGATGGCTGTCGGTATGGGTGTCGGTGGCGGCGAAGGCAGCGCCGGTGAGGCTGGTCAGGGCCAGCGCCAGGCTCAGGGACAGCGGGCGAATACGGATCATGGGACTTCTCCTTTGTGCAAGATCTGACATTCGTTTGGCTGGCAGCTGCTGGCGGGGTGCCTTCTGGGCGACGAGTGGCAATCAACAGGATTCCGAGCGCTGTGCGGTTGCCGGGGTTTCGACCGGCTCCAGCGGCGGATGCTCCTGCGCCGCATGCATCAGGTCTTCGGTCACCCGCAACTCGGCACCGGTTGGCGAGAAGGTGGTCGAAGCGGTGAACGGCGCCGGGTGCTCTGCCGCCGGGCGTTTGCCGCGGCGCCACATGAAGAAGCACACCATGGCCAGGTTGACCACGGCAAACGCCCAGAACAGCCCAGCCTCGCCAAACTCGGTCATCATCGGCGAAATGGCCACCGGTGCCATGGCCGAGCCCAGCGAGTTGATCAGCAGCAGGCCCTGGATCATCGGCACCAGCGCATCGGACGGCGCGCGGTCGGCCGCATGGCTGACCGCCACCGGGTACAGGGTGAACACGCCACCACCCAGCAGGAACAGCATGGCCGGCAGCAGGAACGAGTCCGATGGCAGGAACACCGTTACAAGGGACAGGACAACGCACAACGCGGCGAGCGCGAGCAGCACATCGAGGCGGTCCTTGCGGTCGGACCAGCGCCCGACCGGGTATTGCAGCAGCATCGCGCCAAGGATCACCCAGGCCATCATGTTGCCGACCTCACCCACCTCCAGGCCGATGCGCTGCAGGTACAGTGGCAGCAGCGCATAGATGCCGGCAATCGCTACACCCGAGCCGAAGCAGCCGACCAGGCCCGACGGTGCCACGCCCAGCAACTGGCGAGGTTTGAGGGGTTCGACCTGGTCCAGCAGCGGCGACACCCGCGGCAGGATCACGATCGGCAACACCGACAGGGCGGCCAGCACGCCGGCCAGCATGAACGGGGCGGTATCGCCTAGCTGGGTGATTTCGCCAAGACCGGCCTGGGCGATCACCCCGGCGCCGTAGAAGGCGATCATGTACAGCGCCAGCAGGCGGCCGCGGATTTTCGCGTCGCCAGCCAGCAACAGCCAGCTTTCGATCACCAGGAACACGCCCACTGCGGCCCAGCCGTTGATCAGGCGTAGCACCGACCACCAGGTGACCTCGTAGAACAACCCTTGCAGCAGGATGGTCACGGCGATCAGCGAGGCGAAGCTGGTATAGGCGCGGATGTGGCCGATGCGCAGGATCAGCCGGTCGTTGAAGATGGCGCCGAGGGTCAGGCCGATGAAGTAAGTCGACGAGACGATACCAATGGTAGTGGCAGACTCACCGGCGGCGCCCAGGCGCAGGGTGGTCAGGGAAGACATGAAGCCGTTGCCCAGGGCAATGATGAACAGCCCGAGCAGGGGCGCCAGCGCCATGGCCAGCAAACGCGGAGACATACGTACCTCTAGTTGGATGAGCGGAATGAGCACCTTCTCGGCGCGCACACCGGCTCGACCCGGCAAGGGGCGAGTGGCGACACGGATGCGACCTGGGCAAGACTCAACCGCTGGGCGCTATGGGAGATGGGCCGGGCGGGGAGGGTTGAGCCTACTTCACATGTGCGTTCATGTGTTCAGGCGCTGACTCTGTCATTGCTGCTGGTTGCCACCGTTCAAGGCGACGGGCGAAAAGGAAGCGGGATTCTACGGGCTTGGACGCTTTTGCCCAAGGGGCTCGGGTGTGCGACGAGACGCCGCAGTCTCAGCGCGACATGAACATGTCTTCCACAGACATTTTCGATGGCGGCTCCTGCGTGCATTGAAATCGGCCCGGTAATCTCACTGAGTGCTGCATAATGCCGAACCCCACCAAGGAAGGCCCCCATGTTCGCGTCGCTGTTCGCAGTCCTGGCCCCGGTTTTCATCGTCGCCGGAATTGGTTTTGCCTGGGCCCGCAAGGGCCTGGATTATCCCACTGACTTCATCGCCCGGGTGGTGATGACCGTCGGCACACCTTCGCTGGTACTGTCCACCCTCAGCCGTACCGAGCTGGACCCGAATGCCTTTACCAGCATGGCCGTGGCCTGCTTGCTGTGCACCCTGGGTATGGCCCTGGCCGCTTTGCTGGTGTGTCGCGCGTCGGGCATGCACTGGCGGGTACTGCTGCCGGCGTTCATGTTCCCCAACACCGGCAACATGGGCCTGCCGATCAGTCTGTATGCCTTCGGGGAGCATGGCCTGGCCCTGGCCGTGGCATTTTTCCTGACCCTGTCGATCGTGCAGTTCACCATCGGCATGGCCATCTCCGGCACGGCGGCTTCGCTCAAGGCGCTGTTGCGCAACCCTATCGTCATCAGCCTGGCCGGCGCCATGCCCATCATTTTTCTCGATTTCGAACTGCCGCGTTGGCTGGCCAACACCGCAGACCTGCTGGGCGGCATGACCATTCCGCTCATGCTGCTGACCTTGGGGGTGTCACTGGCCAGCATTCGCCTGCGTCATGTGGGCAGCGGCATGCTGCTGGGCGGCTTGCGCATTGGCCTGGGGGCTGCGGTGGGCTGGGCAGTGGGCGCGGTACTGGGTATGGACAGCCTGGAGCGTGCGGTGCTGATGGTGCAGTCGGCGATGCCGGTAGCCGTGTTCAACTACCTGATGGCGGTGCGGGCCAACCGTGAGCCAGAGCAGGTGGCGAACCTGGTGATGTGTTCTACGGTGCTGTCGTTTGCCTGGTTGCCGGTGGTGCTGGCTTGGTGGATGTAAGCCTGTTCTGGCCTTTTCGCGGGCTTGTCCGTGAAAAGGCCAGTGGCAATCACATCATGTTCTGCCGTGGACGCACCCGGGGCACCCTGCAGGAACTTTAGACGCTGCAGCGTTCAGCCTTGCTCATCAAAGCGTCTTAGAAGTCTACACTGGCCGACAAGCGCAAAACCCGCGGCGTACCTTGCGTCAGGTAGTTGTTCGAGGTCGACGCCGAAGCCCAGTACGCCTTGTTCGCCACGTTCTCCACATTGGCGCGCAATGTCACCTGCTTGTCGTCGAGCTTGAAGCGGTAGCGCCCGCCCAGGTCCACCCGGGTCCAGGCGGGGATGCTCAGGCTGTTGGCCGCATTCACATACTGGCCACCCGTGCGCAGCAGCCGGGCACTGAGCGCGGCGCCTTCGATACCGGGCACGTCCCAGTCGGCGCCCAGGTTGTACTGAAAGCGCGGCACGCCAGCAGCACGGTTGCCGTCGTTGCTGCCATAGGCCGTGTTTTTCTGTTCGGTGTGCATGAACACCGCGCCTGTCAGCAGACGCAAGCCGTCTAGCGGTTCACCGAACAGGTTCAGCTCCACCCCCTTGTTGACCTGCTCGCCGTCCATGCTGAACGTGTCCAGCGCTGCCCCGGGAGCGCGATAGGTCACGCTGTTGGGCTGCTCGATACGGTACACGCCCAGGCTCGCACCAAAGCTGTTCCAGTCCAGCTTCACCCCGGCCTCTACCTGTTTGCTGCGCTTGGGCGGGAATACTTCGTTGGCATTGCTGACACTCGAGGGGGCCGTTGGCCCCTGGGCCAGGCCCTCGATGCGGTTGGCATAGAACGACACATGCTCCCAGGGTTTGATCACCAGGCCATACACCGGGGTTGTAATCGACTCATCGTAAGGCGTGTTGCGCACACCTGTGGCAGTCGCCCAGCTGTCGACGCTGATCGACTGCCGGCGCACGCCCACGGTCAACAGCACGCGGTCATCCAGCAGCCCCAGGGTGTCGGACAACGCGACGCTCTTGTTGCGGTTTTTGCCGACGATGCGCGGGTCGTGCAAATCGCTGCCGAAATAGGTATCGGTCGGGCGCGGCACCTTGACCGGGTTGTAAAGGTTGCTGTCATAACGCTTGCTGGCCGCCAGCGCCTCGTAGGCCGAGCGCTGCTCACCCCACAGGCCCGACAGGCCAAAATTGACCCGGTGGCTGACCGGGCCGGTGGCAAAGCGGCCATTGACGCCGGCGACGGCGCTCTTGTTGTCTTCGTCGTGGGGCGCATAGAGGAACCCGCCGCGTGCGGTGCCATTCCCGTCACTGACATAGAGCGAGGAATACTCGCCGTTCTCACGGGTATGCTTGGCCCCGGCGCCGGCATACAGCATCCAGGCGTCGTTCAGGTCGTACTCGGCGTTGAGCATGCCGTAGGTGTCTTCCAGCTGCGACCAGCTCCAGGCCTGCGAGTAGTTGTCTCGCGCCGATGGCGCCCGGGGAACCTTGTCGCCGGTGGGGTAGATCACCGCACGGCCCTGGTTGATACGCTCTTTCTGGTAACCCAGGTCGGTGGACAGGCGCAGCCGTTCACCACGGTAGTCAAGGGCCACGGCAAGCAGGGTGGAATGCTGGGCCTCGTCATCGATGCCGCTGCCACCGTCATGCTGAGCCAGGTTGATGCGGGCGCCAAAACGGTTGTCTTCACCAAAACGTTGGCCCAGGTCGAGGTGGCCACCCACGTTGTCGCCCGTGGCGTAGTCGAGGGTGACATGCCGCGTGGCGCTATCTTCGGCACGCTTGGGCACCAGGTTGATCGCCCCACCGATGCCGCTACCCTGTGGTGCGACCCCATTGAGAAAAGCACTGGAACCCTTGAATACTTCGACCCGCTCGAGTGCCTCGGTCGTCACGATCTGCCTCGGTAGCACCCCGTACAGGCCGTTATAGCTGATGTCGTCGGTGTTCAGCGGCAAACCGCGAATGGTGAATACCTGCGAAAAGTTGCCAAAGCCCGCCGACTGGCGCACTGACGCGTCATTGAGCAGCACGTCACCCAGGGTACGGGCCTGCTGGTCGGCGATGGTCTTGGCGGTATAGCTGGTAACGCTGAACGGCACGTCGCTGATTGCCTGGTCGCCCAGCACGCCCAGGCGGGCACTACGGGCTACCTGGCCACCTTGCCAGGTATCGGTGCTGGCGGCCAGGTCGCTGTTGATGGTAGTCGCGCCCAGTTCCACGGCATTGCCCAGGTCGACCGTCGGCGCCAAGGTATAACCGCCACTGTCGGTAGTGATCAGGCTGTAGCCACTGCCGGCCAACAGACGGGCAAAGCCTTGCGCGATACTGTAGCTGCCCTCCAGGCCTTGGCTTTGTACGCCCCTGAGCAGGGCCGGGTCGAATGACAACGCCACCCCGGCGTTGGCGGCAAAGCGCGCCAGCACATCGGCCAACGGGCCTGCCGCCAGGTGGTAAGTGCGCGCGGAGGTGTCGGCTGCCATCGCGGTGGGGGCCAGGGCGGCCATGGCGATGGCTAGGCTCAGGGCCTTCAAAGGCAAGCGGTACGGCTGGCGAGGCGTCATGCGTGGGTCCTGTGGGTGCAGAAATGAAGGTTCTGCACTCATCACCGGACGACGCAGGAAAAGGTATCAATCGTGCTGCCCATCGTCCCTGTGGGAACAACTGTCCTGCTCACACGTTGAAGGTTGGCGCGATCACCGTGAGCGTTGCCAGGCTTTCACACGTGTGGCTCCACAGTTACCCAGTAGCGGGTCATGCCCTGAATGTTCACCGGCAGGGTGTCGCTCAGCAGCCGCAGGCTGGCATCGGTGTCGGCCAGCGGGAATGCGCCAGACACCTTCAGCTCGCGCACTGCCGGGTGGCAGCGCAGCACGCCGGGGCGATAGCGGGCCAACTCTTGCAGCAGGTCGGCCAAGCGCATGTCGCGAGCCAGCAGCATGCCGTGCTCCCAGGCCAGGTCACCGGTTTCCAGCGGTGAGGCCGGTAGCACCCGGTCCCCATCGAAAGCGCTGCGCTCGCCTGCCTTGAGCAACAGGCTGTCGGCATGCAGCGGTCGAGTGTCGACTGCGCCTTCCAGGACGGCGACCTGGGTCAGCGGGCCATGGATGCGCACGCTGAAGCGAGTGCCCCTGGCAGTTGCCTGCCCATGCGGGGTGCGCACTGACAGTGGCCGGGCCGGGGTCGCTGGGTCTTTGGCGCTGGTCAGTAGAATTTCGCCCGCCAGCAGGTCAATGCGGCGCTGTCGCGCGTCAAAGGTGATATCGATGGCGGTGTCAGTGTTAAGCAGCACCTGGCTGCCGTCGGCGAGCGTCAACGTGCGTTGTTCGCCGACCGCTGTATGCGCATCGGCGGTCCATTGCTGCCACGGCGTTTCGCGCCAGGCCAGCCAGGCTGCCGGTGCTGCCAGCAGCCACAGCCCCAGGCGATGCAGCGCTTGGCGACGACTTACCGCGCCGTTACGGCTCAGACGGCGCAGGGTTTCACCGGTAACCGGTGTGGGCAGGCGGCGGAAATCACCGAGGATGGCCTCTGCACGCTGCCACGCCTGGGCGTGCTGGGCACTGCGCTTGCACCAGGCCTGCACGGCGCGGTGGTCGGCTTCAGTGGCGGTGCCCGATTGCAGCTGCACCAGCCAGTCAGCCGCTTCGCCCAGGATCAGCGGGTCAATGCGCTGCACCATCACTCGATGCTCAGGCAGGCAAGGAATGCCGTACGCATGTCGCGCTTGATCGTGATCAGCGAAACCTGCAGCTGTTCGGCGATTTGGGCGTAGGTCAGGCCGTCCAGCTGTGACAGCAGGAACACCTGACGTACCCGCGCCGGCATGTCGCGCAGCATGGCGTCGATGCGGTACAGGGTTTCAAGGATCAGCCAGCGCGTTTCCGGCGAAGGCACCTCGGGTTGCGGCAAATGGGCGATGGCCTCCAGGTAGGCCCGCTCGACATCCTGGCGGCGCCAGCGGTCGACCACCAGGCCCTTGGCTATATGAGTAAGCAAGGCCCGGGGTTCGTTGCCAAAGTAGGGGTTGCCTTGGCGGCTGAGCAGGCGCACGAACGTGTCGTGAGCCAGGTCGGCGGCATCGCAGGCATTGCCCACTTTACGGCCCAGCCAACCCTGCAGCCAGCCATGGTGCTCGGTGTACAGCGTCTGGACCTGCAGGTTGAGGCTAGGTTCGGCGGGTGGCATGGCGGGCGCGTGGCTCCGGAAGCGTGAGTGCAATCAAGAATTGATCGCATTCTAATCGGCGGCCCAGGAAACTGGCAATGCGCAGGCATCACAAGGCCTTGGCCAAAAACGCCGCCGTGCGGCTGTCGGTACATGCCGCCACCACCTGCGGCGTGCCACTGACCACCACCTTGCCCCCGGCATCACCAGCCCCCGGCCCGATATCGATCACCCAGTCGCTCTGCGCCACCACTCGCATGTCGTGTTCGACCACCACCACGCTATGCCCGCTTTCTACCAGGCGGTTCAGCTGTACCAGCAGCCGGTCGATGTCCTGCGGGTGCAAGCCGTTGGTGGGCTCATCCAGCACATACAGGGTCGCCCCGCGGGCCATGCGCTGCAGTTCGGTCGCCAGCTTGATCCGCTGCGCTTCACCACCGGACAGCTCGGTGGCCGGCTGGCCCAGACGCAAGTAGCCCAGGCCGATATCCTGCAGCACTTGCAGACAACGGCGGGCAGGCGGTTGCTCGGCAAAAACCTGCAGGGCCTGGTCGACGGTCAACTGCAGCACTTGCGCGATGTTCATGCCTTGCCAGCTCACCGCCAGGGTTTCGGGGTTGTAGCGGGCACCCTGACAGGTCGGGCAGGGCGCATATACGCTGGGCATGAACAGCAACTCTACGCTGACGAAACCCTCTCCCTCGCAGTTGGCGCACCGGCCCTTGGCAACGTTGAAGGAAAAGCGCCCGGCATCGAAGCCCTTTGCCTTGGCCTGCTCGGTAGCCGCGAAGAGTTTGCGCACGTGGTCGAACAGGCCTGTGTAGGTGGCCAGGTTGGAGCGCGGCGTGCGGCCGATCGGCTTCTGGTCAACTTGCACCAGCCGCTTGATGCTGCCAAGCCCGGCGCTTACGTGGCCGCTGCTGGTCTGTTCGGGTTCGTCTTCCAGGCTTTGCGCTTCGGGCTCGCTACGTTGCTCGGCATGGCCCAGGTGTGCCCCCACCAGTTCCAGCAGGGCCTGGCTGACCAGGCTGGATTTGCCCGAGCCGGAAATACCGGTAACGGCGGTAAAGCAGCCCAGCGGAAATGCAGCGCTCAGGTTATCGAGGTTATTGCGCGTGATGCCTTCGAGCTTCAGCCAGTCGCGGGCCTGGCGGGGGGCGCGTGCGGCCTGTACCGGGGCATTGAACAGGTAGGTGCGGGTGCATGACTGTTGCACCTCGACCAGGCCGGCAGGCGGCCCGCTGTAGAGGATGGTGCCACCATGCTCGCCGGCAGCTGGCCCTACATCCACCAGCCAGTCGGCGCGGCGCATGGTGTCCAGGTCGTGCTCCACCACATACACCGAGTTGCCAGCCTGTTTCAGGCGCTGCAGGGCTTCGAACAGCGCTTCACTGTCGGCCGGGTGCAGGCCGGCCGACGGCTCGTCGAGTACGTAGACCACCCCAAACAGCTGCGAATTCAGCTGGGTGGCCAGGCGCAGGCGTTGCAGTTCACCAGAAGACAAGGTCGGGGTGCTGCGCTCCAGGGCCAGGTAGCCGAGGCCGAGGTCAAGCAGCGTATCAATGCGTTCGAGCAGCTCGTTGGCGATGCGTTGGGCCGCCAGGCGTTTTTCCAGTGTCAGCTCGTCCTGCTGCTGGGTCAGGTAGTCGGCTGCTGCCACCTTGCGGAACACCTCGGCCAACGCCTGCAACGACAGGTGCGACAGTTCGGCGATGTCCAGCCCGGCGAAGGTCACGCCCAGCGCTTCGCGCTTCAGGCGTTTGCCCTGGCACAGCGGGCAGGGGCTGGGGCGCATGTACTGGGCCACACGCTTGCGCATCTGCGCGCTCTGCGAGTGCATGAAGGTATGCAGCACGTAACGCCGGGCACCCATGAACGTGCCTTGATAGCTGGGCTCGAGTTTGCGCTTGAGCGCTTCGCGGGTCTGCGCCGGCGTCAGGCCGGCGTACACGGGGGCGGTGGGCGTCTCTTCGGTGAACAGGATCCAGTCGCGCTGCGCCTGAGGCAGGTCGCGCCAAGGGATATCGACGTCATAGCCCAGCGTGACCAGAATGTCGCGCAGGTTTTGCCCTTGCCAGGCCATTGGCCACGCCGCCACCGCACGCTCACGGATGGTCAGCGACGGGTCGGGGACCATGGTCGCTTCGGTCACCTCGTAGACACGGCCCAGGCCATGGCACTGCGGGCAAGCGCCTTGGGGCGTGTTCGGAGAAAAGTCTTCGGCGTACAGCATCGCTTGCCCGGGCGGGTAATGGCCAGCGCGGGAATAGAGCATGCGGATCGAGCTGGACAAAGTGGTCACGCTACCCACCGAGGAGCGTGCACTCGGCGTGCCGCGTTGCTGCTGCAGGGCCACCGCCGGCGGCAGCCCGTCGATGGCATCCACATCCGGGACGCCAACCTGGTCGATCAGGCGCCGGGCATAGGGCGCGACCGATTCGAAATAGCGGCGCTGGGCTTCGGCATACAGCGTGGAGAACGCCAGCGAAGACTTGCCCGAGCCAGACACGCCGGTGAACACCACCAAGGCGTCGCGGGGGATATCGACATCGATGTTCTTCAGGTTGTGCTCGCGGGCGCCACGGACGCGGATGAAACCGCTTGGGGTGGTCGGGCTTGGAGGCATGAAGCAGTCCTTGTCTGAAGCTGAGCAGTGCGCTCAAGTTAACAGCAATAGCAGCGCGCTGCAGCGCCTGGCGGCCCATGAGCGGCTGGATGACGATGGGTTGTTGCGCGATATCGAAGAACAAGCGCACAAGGGCTTTGGTCAGCGCACCGAAGGCTACTGGGAATACCCGGTACGCCTGCCGTTCCTGATCCGCGCCATTGCCTTGCCGGTACATGCCGAAGGGCGCCTGGTCGGCAGCATTGCCTTGCAATGGCCGCTGGATCAGGCGCCGGTGGAGCGGGTGTCGAGCCTGCACCTGAGCAGTTTGGCGACCACGGTGGGGGAAGTGCAGCGGGCCTTGGCTGTTTGATGTTTCCTGCACGGGTTTCTTCGCGGGTAAGCCACAGACGCAAGCATTGCCAGTAACACCCACAGAGCCTGCGGGGCGTTACTGGCCCTCCCGAAATCCGCTAGGGCTCACCCCCGCCTGCTTGCGAAAGAACCGGCTGAAATACCCCACATCGGCAAACCCCAGCTCATGAGCGATTTCTTTCACGCTCAGACTCGAATGCCCGAGCATGCGCTTGGCCTCCAGCACCAGTCGGGCATTGATCACATTCATCGGCGTCATGCCCAGGTGTTCCTGGCACAACCGCCCCAACGTCACCAGGGTCATGCCCAACTCGGCGGCGTATTCCGCCAGTGGCCAGTGCGCGCGGTAGTGCATGTCTACCAGCTCGCGAAAAGCAGTCAGTTGCTGGCTGCGTCTTGATACTGGGCGCTGCTCACCTGCGGGTATGTACGGCTCATGGCGCAGGACATGGATCATCAGTGCCAGCAATAGCGCCATGCTGCTGGCCACATGCTCGCGGGCGCGGTTGTGGTATTCCTCGCGCAGGGCCCGAAACAGGGGCAACAACGGGTCTTCATCGGCGGCCCGGTGGGGCAGGGCAATCACCTGTGGTTTGCGCAGTTGCACCAGCACGCTGGGTGCCAGCACCTGGGCGATGCTATCCAGCGGGTGCTGCGCAGCCGTGATTACCTGGCCTTCTACCTGGCTGGCCCAATGAAAACCATGCACCACCTGCGCCGGGACGTACACCACGCAGGGCGCATGAACCTGAATCCGGTCACTGTCGAACAGCACCTCGCCGCCACCGCTTTGCAGGTACAACAGCTGCAGCAAGCCTTCGTGACGGTGTGCGGCAATCTCCCAGTTGTGCGCGCCAGAGCGCTGGGATATCTGCTCCACATGCAAGGCTTCGTGCCACACCGGCTGCGCGGTTTCACCGTACAGGGCGTAATTGGGGATCTTGTTCATGGTGTTGTAATTGTTCTGTTCAGTACCCGCTACTGTGCCATAGCTGCACGCAGGCTTCAGGGCGCAGTGGGCAAATTGACGGGAATGTGGGGCTGGTTGCAGGTTTTGTCCATTCTGCCGGTGGGCCTGCCGGCCATAGCCTGTTGCCCAGAACAAGCAACGCTCTGGAGAACAGCATGCACAACAACAAGATCCTTTCTCAGTGGCTAGGCCTGGAGTCGGCCGTATGCGTGGTGACCGGCGCGGCCGGCGGCATTGGCGCAGCGTTGGCCGCAGCCTTGGTGGAGCAGCAGGCCCACGTGGTGCTGCTTGACCGCGACCTGGACAAATGCCGCGAACTGGCGGCCACCCTGGGGGAACACAGTGCAGGCGAAGTCAGTGCCCTGGCCTGCGACATTGCCGACCCGGCCAGCGTGGAGCAGGCTGCGGCCCAGGTACAGGCGCTGCATGGACGCTGCGATGTACTGATCAACAATGCCAGCGTGCTGCGCCCCGGTGCGCTGGACACGCTAAGCCTGGAACAATGGAACCAGGTGCTGGCGGTCAACCTCAGTGGCTACCTTTTGTGTGCCCAGGCCTTTGGCCGTTCCATGCTGGACTGCGGCCAGGGCCGTATCGTGCATGTGGCCTCGATTGCAGCACATTACCCGCAACCCAACAGTGGCGCCTACAGCGCGGCGAAGGCAGGCGTCAGCATGTTGTCGCGGCAGATTGCCGTGGAATGGGGGCCACGCGGTGTGCGCAGCAACGCCGTATGCCCGGGTTTGATCCGCACGCCATTGTCGGCAGCGTTCTATGCCGACCCACAGGTGGAGCGCCGGCGTAGCGCCATGACCGCCAACCAGCGCATCGGTGAACCGCAAGACATCGCCGAAGCCGTGCTGTTTCTGGCCAGCCGCCGCGCCGACTATATCAACGGCGCCGAGCTGACCGTGGATGGCGGACTGGAAAGCATGCCCATGGCATTGATCCCGCGCCCTGGCTTCGAGGGGGCAGGCCAATGAATACGCGTAGCTGCGATGTACTGGTCATCGGTGCGGGTGCTGGCGGCCTGGCGACAGCCATCACGGCGAAAAAGCTTGGCCTGGATGTGATCGTCATCGAAAAGGAGGAGTGCTTCGGCGGCACCACGGCGTTTTCCGGCGGCGTATTGTGGGTGCCGGGCACCCGGCACGGGGGCAATGACAGCCAAGCAGCGGCCATGACCTACCTGCGCAATGAAACCGGTACCTGCTTCGATGCGGCCGGGGTGGAGGCATTCTTGCGCTACGCGCCGCAGATGGTTGAGTTTTTCGAGCGCGAGACGGCAGTCAAGTTCGTGCCCACGCTGTACCCCGATTATCACCCGCAGGTGGAAGGCGGCGTCGATGTGGGCCGCTCAATACTGGCCGCACCTTACGACATCCGTGGTCTGGGGCCCGACATGGCGCGGCTGCGCCCGCCGCTGAAGACCATCACCTTCATCGGCATGATGTTCAATTCGTCGAATGCCGACCTCAAGCACTTCTTCAATGTCACCCGTTCGTTGACCTCGTTCGCCTACGTGGCCAAACGCCTGCTGACCCATTTGAAGGAGCTGGCCTTGTACCGACGCGGCACCCAGGTCACCAGTGGCAATGCCCTGGCGGCACGGCTGGTACGCTCGGCACTGGACCTGGGCATTCCGATTCTCACTGGCACCCCGGCGCGGCAGTTGCTGCGCGAAGGGGCGCGGGTAGTGGGGGCGGTGACCGGGCAGGCCGGCAGCGAGCAGCGCATCGAGGCCCGGCGTGGGGTGGTGCTGGCCTGTGGCGGTTTCTCCCATGACCTGCAACGGCTGCGCCAGGCCTACCCGCATGTACGGCGTGGCGGCGAGCATTTTTCACCGGTGCCAGCGGGCAACACCGGCGATGGTGCGCGCATGGCCGAAGCGCTGGGAGCAAAGGTCGATATCTGCCTGCAGGCACCTGCAGCCTGGATGCCGGTGTCGAAGGTGCCGGTGGGTGGTGGGCGGCATATTGCCTTTCCGCATTTGCTCGACCGCTACAAGCCCGGTGTGATCGGCGTGCTGCGTTCGGGGCAGCGATTCACCAACGAGTCGAATGCCTACCACGACGTAGGCGCAGCGCTGATCGAGGCGTGTTCCGACCAGGCAGAAACCGCCATGTGGCTGGTGTGCGACCGCCGCACCCTGGCCAAGTACGGGCTGGGCTTTGCCAAGCCTGCGCCGATGCCGCTGGGGCCATTGCTGCGCAACGGTTACCTGCTCAAGGGCCAGACCCTGGCGGAGTTGGCCGGCAAGGCCGGTATCGATGCGCAAGGGCTGGAGCAGACTGTGCGCGAGTACA
This sequence comes from Pseudomonas sp. GW823-FHT05G12, assembly GCF_058795575.1. Classification (NCBI taxonomy): domain Bacteria; kingdom Pseudomonadati; phylum Pseudomonadota; class Gammaproteobacteria; order Pseudomonadales; family Pseudomonadaceae; genus Pseudomonas; species Pseudomonas sp. GW823-FHT05G12. Next base: position 3,126,950 of record NZ_CM179501.1, on the reverse strand, counting down.
ACCTTGGGGCCGTCCACGGCGAAGACCGTCAGTTCGGCCGCGGCAGCACCAGCTTCAATCGCTACCTGGCCGACCCGCAGCAACAACCCAACCCGTGCGTAGCGCCGGTTGGCGAGGGACCGTACTTTGCCGTGAAAGTCATCATGGGCGATCTGGGCACTTTCGACGGGCTGCGCACTCGTGTGACCGGTGAAGTGTTGGCGGCCGACGGGCAAGTCATCGACGGCCTGTATGCGGTGGGTAACGACCGCGCCAGCATCATGGGCGGCAACTACCCCGGGGCGGGCATCACCCTGGGGCCGATCATGACCTTTGCCTACATCACCGGGCGCCATCTGGCGGGTGTCGAGCAGGGGCTGGCGGCGGGCAACGCACGGGAGGTGGCGTGATGGACAAGCCTGTGGTCGACCACCGCATCTACACCATTCGCCCGCGCGGCATGGCAGCCTTTCTCGAGGCGTTCGACCAGCTGGCGATGCCGATCCTGCTGCGCCACCTCGGTGCACCCCTGGCGTTTTACACCAGCAGCATCGGGCCGTTGAACCAGGTGGTGCACTTGTGGGGCTATGACAGCCTCGATGACTTCGAGAAGCGCAGCGCAGCGCGGGATGCCGACCCGGACTTTGCCGCGTACCTGCATGCCACCCGTGACCTGGTGGTGGCTCAGGAAACACGCATCATAAGGCCTGTGCGCTTACCCAGCCTTTTCCACTAGGGCTGCGACAAACACCGTCATAAAAACAACAACAGGTGATACCTATGAACAACACGCTCGACGTGCGCCAACTGATCGACCAGCAACCCATCGGCCGCTACCAGAAATGGGTGGTGTTCCTTGGCTTTCTCATCATCGCCCTGGACGGCCTGGACGTCGCCATCATCGGCTTCATTGCCCCGCAATTGAAAAGCGACTGGGGCCTGGATGCGCAAAGTCTGGGCCCGGTATTGAGCGCCGCGTTGATCGGCCTGGCACTTGGCGCCTTGATTGCCGGCCCCTTGGCGGACCGTTACGGGCGCAAGGCGGTGTTGCTGTGCAGCGTGCTGCTGTTCGGCCTCTGGACACTGGCCTCGGCCTTTTCACCCAACCTGGAAGCCCTGGTCGCGTTGCGCTTTCTGACCGGCCTGGGCCTGGGCGCAGCCATGCCCAATGCCAGCACCCTGGTCAGCGAGTATGCCCCGGCACGCAGCCGCTCGCTGCTCATTACCCTGGCATTCTGCGGCTTCTCCCTGGGCGCGGCGGCAGGTGGTTTCGTCAGCGCCTGGATGATTCCGAACCTGGGCTGGCGCAGTGTCTTGGCATTGGGTGGGGTGTTGCCGCTAATGGTCCTGCCGTTGCTGTATTGGCGCCTGCCGGAATCGGTGACGTTCCTGGTCAGCAAGGGGGCGGACCGCAAGCGCATTCTGGCCATTGTCCGTCGCCTGGCACCTGAGCATGTCAACGCCGACACGACCTTTGTCTTGCCCGGTAAAGCCCAGGCTGCAGGCGGTGCAATCGGCACTATCCTCTCCGCGCGGTATCGCTTTGGTACCTGCATGCTCTGGGGCGGGTACGTGCTGGCGCTGTTCCTGGTCTATCTGTTCAGCGGCTGGCTGCCGACGCTGGTGAAGGAGGGGGGCGGGTTCTCGGTGGCCGAAGCGGCCATCGTCACGGCCTGTTTCCAGATTGGCGGCCCGTTGGGCGCAATTTCGGTGGGTTGGGCCATGGATCGTTACCCGGCGCAGCGCGTGCTGGTACTGACCTTCCTGTTCAGTGGTGCGGTGATTTTTGCAATTGGTCAGGTCGCTGCGGACTTCGCCTGGTTGTGCGCGGTTGCGAGCGCTGTAGGCTTTGGCCTTAATGGGGCAAGTGTTGGGATGAATGCACTGGCGGCGGCTTTTTACCCGACTGAAGCACGGGCGACCGGGGCCAGCTGGATGAGCGGCATCGGGCGCCTGGGTGCGATTCTCAGTGCCTTTGCCGGGGCACAGATGCTGGCGCTGGGCTGGAGTTTTGCCCAGGTGTTCGCTTCGTTGTTGCTACCCGCAGGGTTGGCGGCTTTGGCGGTATGGCTGCAGGGGCGAAATGCGGCGTCACGGCTTAGCGTTCCAGGCTGTACATCCGGCACCCCGGCTGCAGCGCCAGCAAGTTCGGCTCCCGCTCCCTAGCCTTCGGGAACACACCCCGTATCTGAAGCCATACGCTCGATCAACGCCCACAACGCCGCATCATTGAAATCGTCGACAACCAGCCTGGCGCCCGCCGCCAGCAACCGCTCCGGGGTCTGCGTCGTGGCCACGCCCACGGTAAAGATCCCCGCGCCACTGGCCGCGGCCGTCCCCGGCAATGAGTCCTCGAAGGCCAGCGCTTGCCCGGCCTCGGCACCCAGGCGCTGCAGGCCGGTGAGGTAGGGCAGCGGGTCCGGTTTGGGCCGTGCCAGTTCTTCGGCCACCAGCACATGTTCAAAGTGCTGGCCAAGGCCCATGGCGTTCAGCATGTGCTCGGCGTTCAGCCGCGGTGCGTTGGTCACCACGCACATGCCGATGCCATGGGCCTGGGCATGCTCCAGCAGGCGCAACAGGCCTGGCATCGGTTCAAGCGACGGCGACATCGCGCGAAACAGCGCTTCCTTGCGGTCGGCCAACGCCTGGCACTGTTCGACGCTGGCGCCGCTGAACAGCTCGGCGAACAGCTCGCCGTTGGCGCGGCCGCTGACCTGGGCGTCGAACTGCGCCTGGCTCAGCTCGCGGCCGTCGTGTTCACGCAGCAGTTGGCGAAAGGCCTGCAGGTGCAGGGTGTCAGTGTCGGTGAGGGTACCGTCAAGGTCGAACAGCAGGGCGGTCAGCATGGGATATCCAGATGAAAAAACACAAGCCAGGGGGATCATAACCAAAGCTGACGACGAAGGGGGCTGTTCAGCGTGCTCCGAAAAGAGTACAAATGTGCTCCATGGACACTCTTACCCCCAAACGCCGCGCCATTTTCGAATTCATCCGTGAGCGCATTGCCGAGCATGGTCAGCCGCCGAGCCTGGCCGATATCGCCACGCGCTTCGGTTTTGCCTCGCGCAGCGTTGCACGCAAGCACATCACCGCCCTGTGCCAGGCCGGTTACATCGATGTCACGCCAAACCAGGCCCGGGGCATACGCCTGGCCGAACCGCTGCGCCGGCCGGAAATCCTCGAAATACCCGTGCTGGGCCAGGTGGCGGCGGGTGCCCCCATCGGCCCGGACCTGGACATCCACGAGCAGTTGCTGCTCGACCCCAGCCTGTTCCGCCGTACCCCCGACTACCTGCTGAAGGTGCGGGGCGACTCGATGATCGACGACGGCATCTTTGACGGTGACCTGGTCGGCATCCTGCAACAGGCCGACGCCCGCGACGGGCAAATCGTGGTTGCGCGCCTGGACGGCGAAGTGACCATCAAGCGCCTGCAACGCCAAGGCGGCACTTACCGGCTGTTGCCACGCAACCCGGCCTACGCGCCGATCGATGTGCAGCCCGAACAGGACTTTTTCATCGAAGGCGTGTTCTGCGGCTTGCTGAGGCGCGACTGATGGGCGCCGTGGTCGACCTCGACAGGCTGCTGGAGCAGCGCCGGGTATGGCGCGGCCGGCAGGCCCAGGCGCGGCCACTCGGGTTGCAGCCCACCGGCCATGCGGCCCTCGACGAACGTTTGCCGGAAGGTGGCTGGCCGGCGGCAGCACTGAGCGAGCTGTTGCTGGCCAACCCCGGTTGTGGCGAACTGCAGTTGCTGTGGCCAACCCTGGCTCGGCTGAGTGCAGAAGCCAGCAGAGTGGTGCTGGTGGCTCCACCCTTCATCCCTTTTGCACCGGCCTGGCAGGCAGCGGGGGTGGACCTGCGCTGGCTGGTACAGGTGGATGCCGAGCCTGCCGATGCCCTGTGGGCTGCCGAACAGTGCCTGCGCTCGGGCAGTTGCGCGGCGGTGCTGTGCTGGCCGGAACGTGCCGATGACCGCGCCCTGCGGCGCTTGCAGGTAGCGGCCGAAACCGGGCAGGCACTGGCGTTCGCCTGCAGGCCGCAGCAGGCGTCGCACAACCCTTCACCCGCAGCGCTGCGCATTGCAGTCGACACGCGCCCGGCGCAATGGCGCGTGCTGAAAAGCCGGGGTGGCATGCCTCCAGCGATGCCTATTCCCTGCCCGGGGCGGGGCTGATGCACCATGCTCTGGGCCTGCATCCTGCTACCGCAGCTTGCGCTGGACACCGTCCTGCGTGAGCGTGACGACCCTGACACGCCTTTGGTGCTGATTGGCGGGCCGACCCAGCGTCGCGTGTTGCAGGCAGTCAACCCGGCGGCCGCTGCACTGGGCCTGCGGGCCGGGCAAACCCTGACCGCAGCGCGTGCCCTGGCCGATGGCTTCACCTGTGTCGAAGCCGACCCCAAACGCATCGATCAGGTGCAACAGCTGCTGGCGGCCTGGGCCTACCGCTTCAGTGCCCAGGTCAGCCTGCATTACCCACGGGCGCTGCTGCTGGAAGTGGGCTCCAGCCTGCAACTGTTCGGGCCCTGGCCTTTGTTCGAGGCGCGTCTGCGTCAGGAATTGGCAGAACTGGGCCTGCGCCAACGCATTGTCCTGGCCAGCAACCCGGTGGCAGCTCGCATGCTCGCCAATGGCCACGATGGCCTGGCCGTGGGCGATGTCGACGCCACCCGAGCTGCGCTGCTTGGCATGCCCATCACGCGCGTCGGCCTGCCGGCAGAGGCGGCCGAAGCGTTTGCCCGCATGGGCTTGCACCAGCTGGGCCAGGTATTGGCCTTGCCGCGCGATACCTTGGCCAGGCGCTTTGCGGCCCAGGTGCAGCTGCACCTCGACCAGTTGCTCGGCCAGCGCAACCTGGGGCTGGATTTCTACCAGCCACCGGACCGTTTCGAAACCCGGCTGGAACTCAATTTCGACGTCGAGTCGCACCAGGCGCTGTTGTTCCCGCTGCGGCGCATGCTCAACGACCTTGCTGCATTTCTGGCCGGGCGAGACTGTGGCGTGCAGCGCTTCTGTCTGCATCTGGAGCACGCCGAGGGGCCGGATACCCTGCTCAAGGTGGGCCTGCTGGCGGCCGAACGCGATGCTGCGATGCTGTTCGAGCTGGCCCGTGGGCGCCTTGAGCCGCTGCGCATACCCGCACCGGTGCGCAACCTGCGGCTGGTTGCCGAAGACTTGCCACCCTTCGTGCCACAGCATCAGGCGTTGTTCGACCCGCGGGCGCAACAGGCGCAACCCTGGGCGCAATTGCGCGAGCGGTTGCGCGCCCGCCTGGGGGATGAGGCCGTCAAGGGGCTTGGTGCAGCCGCCGATCACCGCCCCGAATGCGCCTGGCAGTTGGCGGAGCAGGGGGCCCAAGGCAACATGCCGGTTGCACCGGGCAGCCGCCCGGGGTGGCTGTTGTCGGCACCGATCGCGCTGGATGACGCCGCCTACCAGGTGCAGGGCTACGCCGAACGCATCGAATCAGGTTGGTGGGATGGCGGCGATGTGCGTCGCGACTACTACCGCATCGAAACCCGTGACGGCCTGCGCGGCTGGGCCTACCGCGACCTGAGCCAGGCCGGCCCGCTTTGGCTGCAGGGTTGGTTCGCATGAACACCCCGGGTTATGCCGAGCTGCATTGCCTTTCCAACTTCAGCTTCCAGCGCGGTGCATCGAGCGCCGACGAGCTGTTCCGGCGTGCGCGCGAGCAGGGCTACCAGGCCTTGGCAATCACTGACGAATGTACGTTGGCCGGTATCGTGCGCGCCTGGCAGGCAGCCAAGGTGCACCAGTTGCGGCTGATCGTTGGCAGCGAGGTGCAATTGTGCGACGGGCCCAAGCTGGTGCTGCTGGTCGAGGACCTGACCGGCTACCAGAACCTGTGCGCCCTGATCACCCGTGCCCGGCGGCGGGCAGAGAAGGGTGCGTACCAGCTGTTTCGTGATGACTTGCTGCTGCACCACCAAGGCCTGCTGGCCTTGTGGGTGGCCGCTGACAGTGGCGATACCGCTACCGGCGCGTGGCTGCGCAGTGTGTTCGCAGAGCGCCTGTGGCTGGCCGTGCACCTGCATCGGGGCAGTGACGATGCCGTGCGCCTGCAACGGCTGCGGGCACTGGCGGCTGATGTGGGTATCCTCGCCGTGGCCTGTGGTGACGTGCACATGCACGTGCGTGGTCGCCGTGCCTTGCAGGACTGCATGACTGCCATCCGCCAGCATTGCCAGGTGAGCGAGGCCGGGCGCTTTCTGTTTGCCAATGGCGAACGGCACCTGCGCAGCCAGGCGCAACTGGCCGAGTTGTATCCGCTCGACCTGCTGGCCGAGACCCTGGTCATTGCCCGGCGCTGCCAGTTTGACCTGAGCGAACTGAACTACCAGTACCCACGCGAACTGGTGCCCGAGGGGCATACCCCGGCAAGCTGGCTGCGCGAATTGTGCGAGCAAGGCATGCCGCTGCGCTGGCCAGACGGGCCCAGTGGCAAGGTGCGTGATGTGCTTGCCAAGGAACTGGGGCTGATCGAAGAGCTGGGCTACGAAAGCTACTTCCTGACAGTGCACGACATTGTCGCCTTCGCCCGCAGCCAGCGCATCCTATGCCAGGGCCGGGGGTCGGCAGCCAACTCGGTGGTGTGCTTCGTACTGGGCATCACCGAGCTTGACCCCATGAAACACCACCTGCTGTTCGAGCGCTTCCTGTCGCGCGAGCGCAACGAGCCGCCGGACATCGACGTGGACTTCGAACACGACCGGCGCGAGGAGGTGATCCAGTATGTGTTCCGTCGCTATGGCCGGCACCGGGCGGCGCTCACTGCGGTAGTCAACACCTACCATGCCGCCGGTGCGGTGCGGGATGTGGCGCGGGTGCTGGGGCTACCTGCCGACCAGGTGGATGCCCTGGCCAAATGCTGTGGTCGCTGGAGCGATCGCATACCCGATGACCAGCGCCTGGCCGAGGCCGGTTTCGAAGCGGGCAGCCCTTCGCTGCGGCGGGTGCTGGTGCTGGCCGGCGAACTGATCGGCTTCCCCCGGCACCTGTCACAGCACCCGGGCGGTTTTGTCATCTCCCAGCAACCGCTCGACCAGCTGGTGCCGGTGGAGAATGCCGCGATGCCGGAGCGCACGGTGATCCAGTGGGACAAGGACGACCTGGACATGGTCGGCCTGCTCAAGGTCGACGTACTGGCGTTGGGCATGCTCAGCGCCTTGCGTCGCTGCTTCGACCTGCTGCAGCACCACCGTGGCCGGCACCTGACCCTGGCGACCATCCCCAGCGAAGACCCGGCCACCTACGCCATGATCAGCCGCGCCGAGACCATGGGTGTGTTCCAGATCGAGTCGCGCGCGCAGATGGCCATGTTGCCGCGGCTGCGGCCCCAAAAGTTCTACGACCTGGTCATCGAGGTAGCCATTGTCCGCCCCGGGCCGATCCAGGGCGACATGGTCCACCCATACCTGCGCCGGCGCCTGAAGCAGGAGCCGGTGACGTATCCGTCGCCGCAACTGAAGGAAGTGTTCGAACGTACCTTGGGCGTGCCGCTGTTCCAGGAGCAGGTGATGGAGCTGGCGATGGTCGCGGCCGACTATACCCCGGGCGAGGCCGACCAGTTGCGTCGCAGCATGGCAGCCTGGAAGCGCCACGGCGGCCTGGAACCGCACCGCGAACGGCTGGTGCAGGGCATGTTGCGCAATGGTTACACGCTGGCGTTTGCCGAGCGCATCTTCGAGCAGATCAAGGGGTTTGGCAGCTATGGCTTCCCTGAGTCGCATGCGGCCAGCTTTGCCTTGCTGTGCTATGCCAGCAGTTGGCTGAAGTGCCATGAGCCGGCGATTTTCACCTGTGCGTTGGTCAACAGTTGGCCGATGGGCTTCTACAGCCCTGATCAGCTGCTGCAAGAGGCTCGCCGCCAAGGTATCGAGGTACGGCCGGTGGATGTCTGCCACAGCGACTGGGACTGCACCCTGGAGCCTGATGCTGAGGGCACCCTGGCCATTCGCATGGGCCTGCGACTGGTGCGTGGCCTGGCCGAAGCCGACGCCAGGCGCGTGCAGCAGGCGAGGGCGCAGCGGCCGTGGCGCAACGTCGAAGACCTGTGCCTGCGCGCCGGCCTGGACGCACGGGCCCGTGCCCGCCTGGCTGATGGCGGGGCGCTGCGCGCCTTGGCCAGTGATCGGCATCAGGCGCGCTGGCAGGTGGCGGCGGTGCAGCCGCAGCTGCCGTTGTTCGCCGATGTGCAGGCCTTGCCTGAAGAACCGGTGCAATTGCCCGTGCCAACCGTGGGCGAGGACCTGATGGCCGATTATCAAACCCTCGGCACTACGCTTGGCCCACATCCGCTGGCCCTGTTGCGCGCTCGCCTGAGGGCGCTGGGGTGTCGCAGCTCCAGTGAATTGCAGGGTGTGGAGCATGGCGACAACATTGCCATGGCCGGGCTGGTGGTGGGCCGGCAACGGCCTCAAACCGCCAGCGGTGTGACCTTCGTTACTCTGGAAGACGAACATGGCATGGTAAACGTGGTGGTGTGGCGTGCGCTGGCCGAACGGCAGCGGCAGGCGCTGGTGGGTTCGCAGTTGCTCAAGGTCAGTGGGCGGTTGGAGCAGGAGAATGGGGTGCGGCACCTGATTGCGCGGCGGTTGGAGGATGTGAGTCCGCTGTTGCAAGGGCTGGATGTGCGCAGTCGGGATTTCCACTGAAACCCCAACGCTCGGTACTTGCACGGTTCCCTGTGCGGGCGAGCCCGCGAAGCAGCCACCGCGTTGCAAGGCACCGGCCTTGCCGGTGTTCACGGGCATGCCCGCGAAGCCAACACCGTGGTGGATGGCACGGGCTTCGCCCGTGTTCGCGGGCAAGCCCGCTCCCACAGGGATCGCGCCAGCTTTTAGAAATTGAGCAAGACAGTTGCTCCCACAAAGGTTGGATTGGTGTCCAACTTCTTGGGGGCAGTCCAAAGGTCGCGTCCTGGGCCAGATTGCGCTTGGCGAACGGCAGCGGCGGGCGGTGGTGGTGGCGCAGTTGCTCAAGGCTTGCTCAACGCTCGGTACTTGCGCGGTCTCCTGTGGGAGCGGGCGAGCCCGCGAAGCAGCCACCGCGTTGCAGGGCACCGGCCTTGCCGGTGTTCGCGGGCATGCAGGCTCCCACAGAGGTCGTCTACTGGTCCAGCTTGTGCTCGCCTACACCATCGCCAACCGCTGCTTGCGCGTCGGTGCAGGGAACGCCCGGTCGATCGCCCGCAGATCTTCACCGGTCAAGGTCAGCGCTCCCGCCGCCGCATTGAGCCGCACGTGCTCGGGCGCCACCGCCTTGGGGATGGCGATCACGCCGTCATCGCGGGTCACCCAGGCCAGGCAGACCTGGGCCGGTGTGGCGCCATGGCGCTCGGCGATTTCCGCCAGTACCGGGTGCTGCAACAAGCGCCCGGCCTGAGCCAGCGGGCAGTAGGCCATGGTCGGCAAGCCACGTTTTTCGCACCACGGTAGCAAGTCGAATTCGATGCCACGCTGGGCCGGGTTATACAACACCTGGTTGGTGGCACAATCAGGGTTGTGCAGTTCGCGCAGGTCGTCGACGTCGAAGTTGGACACGCCCCAACGCTTGATCTTGCCTTGCTCGCGCAAGCGCTCGAAGCCTTCGACGGTTTCCTCCAGCGGGTGCTGACCACGCCAGTGCAGCAGGTACAGGTCGATGCAATCGGTGCCCAGCCGGGTGAGGCTGCGCTCGCAGGCAGCCGCCATGCCGCGCAGGCTGGCATTGTGCGGGTAGACCTTGCTGACCAGAAATACCCGGTCGCGGCGCCCGGCAATGGCTTGGCCAACGACCTCTTCTGCCCCCCCTTCGGCATACATCTCGGCGGTGTCGATCAGGTTCAGGCCCATCTCGATGCCCTGTTGCAGCGCCGCGACTTCGGCAGCCTTGCGACCTGGGTCTTCGCCCATGTACCAGGTGCCTTGGCCGATGGCTGGAACGCTAGTGCCTGCCAGATTTACGTAACGCATGTCACCTCCGGGATCCGGGTATTGGAAAGAAGCACCTCAAGCAGTGCTTGCGCTGCAGTGGAAAGCTTGTGCTCGCTGAGGGCAATCACGCCGATGCGCCGCTCGACAGTGGGTTCGACCAAGGTTACGCAGCGGGCACCCAGCTCCTGCATCTGGTTGATGCACAGCGCCGGCACGGCACTGACCCCCAGGCCGCTGGCCACCATGCGGCCGATGGTCGTCAGCTGGTGGCTTTCGAACGCGACTGCCAGCTTGCCGTGGCGGGCCGCCACATTCTGCTCCATCAACAGGCGCACCGCCGAAGGGCGTTGCAGGGCCACGAAATCTTCGGCCATCAGCTGTGCCCAGCTGACCTGGGGCAGCAGCGCCAAGGGCGAGTCGGCGGCCACTACGGCAACGAAGCGGTCCATGTACAACGGGTGGAAGTCCAGCCCATCGATGTTATCCGGCTCGAAGCCGATGCCCAGTTCGACGCGGCGATGGCGTACCAGTTCCTGTACCTGTTCGTTGATCACGTCGTGCACCGTGACGTTGACCTTGGGGTAGCGCTGGCGAAACACCTTGAGCGAGTGGGGCAACAGGTTGCCGGCAAAAGCCGGCATGGCCGCCACCGACACACGGCCCAATTGCAGGGTAAAGCGCTGGCGCAGCATCTCTTCGGTGTCGTCCCAGTCGGCCAGCAGGCGGCGTGCCAGTGGCAGCAGCACTTCGCCTTCGGCAGTCAGGCTGACGCTGCGCGTGGTGCGGCTGAGCAGGGCGCCGCCGAGGTTTTCTTCCAGCGCCTTGATGGTCAGGCTCAGTGCCGGTTGTGAAACGTGCAGGTGTTCACCGGCCTGGGCGAAGCTCTGGTACTTGGCCACGGCGACAAAGGCGCGCAGTTGTTTGACGTTCATGTCGGGCCTATCGTTTGTTTTGTAAAAATTATCAATCGATGACGAAAACAAAATTAACAAATCAGTCGCTTGCGGTGAAGATGTCTGCACACGCTCACCGACAGCCTCGTCGGTTAAACAACTACAAAAGGCGGATCAGCATGGCCGGACTGGACAAGCGCGTTGCAACCTATGAACAGGCCCTCGAAGGCCTGAGCGACAACATGACGGTACTGGCCGGTGGTTTCGGCCTGTGCGGCATCCCGGAAAACCTTATAAGCGAAATCAAGCGGCGCGGCGTCAAGGGCCTGACCGTGGTCTCCAACAACTGCGGCGTGGACGGTTTTGGTCTGGGCGTGCTGCTGGAAGACCGGCAGATTCGCAAGATGATCGCCTCCTACGTGGGCGAAAACGCCGAGTTCGAACGCCAGTTGCTCAGTGGCGAGCTGGAAGTGGAGCTGACCCCACAGGGCACCCTCGCCGAGAAAATGCGCGCAGGTGGTGCCGGCATTCCGGCGTTCTACACCGCCACCGGCTATGGCACCCCGGTTGCCGATGGCAAGGAAGTCCGCGAGTTCAAGGGCCGCAAGTACATCCTGGAAGAATCCATCACCGGTGACTTCGCCATCGTCAAGGGCTGGAAGGCCGACCACTACGGCAACGTGGTGTACCGCAACACTGCGCAAAACTTCAACCCGCTGGCGGCCACCGCCGGCAAGATAACCGTGGTCGAAGTGGAAGAAATCGTCGAACCCGGCGTGCTGCTGCCAAGCGAAATCCACACCCCGGGCATCTACGTGGACCGTGTCATCGTCGGCACCTTCGAAAAGCGTATCGAAAAGCGCACCGTCAAGGCCTGAGCGCCATCCACCCGAACAATAAAGAGATCCTGACCATGGCACTGACCCGCGAACAGATGGCGCAACGCGTTGCCCGTGAACTGAAGGACGGCTACTACGTCAATCTGGGCATCGGCATCCCCACCTTGGTGGCCAACTATGTACCCGCCGACATGGATGTGATGCTGCAATCGGAAAACGGCTTGCTCGGCATGGGCGAATTCCCCACCGAAAGCACCCTCGATGCCGACATGATCAACGCCGGCAAGCAAACTGTCACCGCCCGCCGCGGCGCCTCGATTTTCGATTCGGCACAATCGTTCGCCATGATCCGTGGCGGCCACGTCGACCTGACCGTACTGGGTGCTTTCGAGGTGGACGTGCAGGGCAACATCGCCTCGTGGATGATTCCGGGCAAGCTGGTCAAGGGCATGGGCGGGGCCATGGACCTGGTGGCCGGCGCCGACAACATCATCGTCACCATGACCCACGCCTCCAAGGACGGCGAGTCCAAGTTGCTGCCACAGTGCAGCCTGCCGCTGACCGGTGCGGGCTGCATCCGCAAGGTGCTGACCGACCTGGCCTACCTGGAAATCGAAGACGGCGCCTTCATTCTGCGCGAGACCGCACCAGGGGTCAGTGTCGAGGAAATCATCGAGAAAACCGCCGGCAAACTGATCGTGCCGGATGATGTGAAGGAAATGACCTTCTAAGGCATGACGTGATCTCACCTGTAGGCGCGGGTTTACCCGCGAATGCGTCGGTACATTGACCGCCGCATTCGCGGGTAAGCCTGTTCCTACAGGTTTTTTGCGTTGCCTGGCAATACCGCTTCATCCCATAAAACCAATAAAAGGAATTCAACCGTGGCCGCTGAAATCCAAGACAGCCGCTCCGCGCGCTTTGCCTTGCGCTGCTCCAACTGGGCTGAACGCTGGTTCCCCGACTCCTGGGTGTTCGCCGCGCTGGCGGTGCTGCTGGTGTGTATCGGCGCACTGGCCATGGGCGCCAAACCGACCGACACCGCCAAGGCTTTTGGCGACGGTTTCTGGAGCCTGATACCGTTCACCATGCAGATGGCCTTCGTGGTCATCGGCGGTTATGTGGTGGCCAGTTCGCCGCCCGCCGCGAGGCTGATCGATCGCCTGGCGCTCATTCCCGGCAATGGGCGCTCGGCAGTGTGCTGGGTAGCACTGATCTCGATGCTGGCCTCCTTGCTCAACTGGGGGCTGTCGCTGGTGTTTGGAGGTTTGTTGGTGCGCGCCCTGGCAAGGCGCACCGACCTGAAGATGGATTACCGCGCTGCGGGTGCGGCGGCTTACCTGGGCCTGGGTGCGGTGTGGGCGTTGGGCCTGTCATCCTCGGCGGCGCAGCTGCAGGCCAACCCAGCCAGCCTGCCACCTTCAATCCTGTCGATAACCGGGGTGATCCCGTTTACCGAAACCATCTTTCTCTGGCAGTCCGGTGTGATGCTGGCGGCGCTGGTGGTGGTCTCGCTGGTGATCGCCTACGCCACCGCTCCGGGCCCTAACAGCGCCCGTAGCGCAGAAGACTGCGGTGTCGACCCCAGCTTCACAGCGCCACCCGCGCCGCAACGCACGCGCCCGGGGGAGTGGCTGGAACACAGCCCGATCCTGATCCTGCTGTTGGTGGCCTTGGCTGCTGGCTGGCTGTATCAGGAGTTTGCGACAAAACCTGCGATTACCGCCATCTCGGGGCTCAACACCTACAACCTGTTGTTCATCATGCTCGGTGCTTTGCTGCACTGGCGCCCACGCAGCTTCCTTGACGCGGTGGCACGCGCGGTACCGACCACCACCGGTGTGCTCATCCAGTTCCCGCTGTATGGTTCGATCGCCGCCATCCTCACCCAGGTGAAGGGCGTCGATGAACAGACGCTGGCCCACCATATTTCACTGTTCTTCACCCAGATTGCGACCCACGACACGTATGCCGTGCTGATGGGCGTGTATTCGGCGGTGCTGGGCTTCTTCATCCCTTCGGGCGGCGGCAAGTGGATCATTGAGGCCCCTTACGTGATGCTGGTGGCCAACGACCTGCAGTACCACCTGGGGTGGGCCGTGCAGATCTACAACGCGGCCGAAGCCTTGCCGAACCTGATCAACCCGTTCTACATGCTGCCGTTGCTGGGCGTGCTGGGGCTCAAGGCGCGCGACCTGATCGGTTTCTCGTTCGTGCAATTGCTGGTGCATGTGCCGTTGGTGCTGGTGTTGCTGTGGGCGCTGGGTACAACGCTGCAGTACGTGCCGCCCGTGATGCCTTGATTCAAGGCCCCTGGAGGCTTGGCGTCAGCTTTCAGACGCGTATCATGGCTGCCTCAGCCTGGGAAACCCGCGTCACATGTCTATCCGATTGAAACTGCTGCGTAAGAAACTGGGGATGACCCTGGAAATGCTGGCCGACAAGACTGGCATGACCAAAAGCTACCTGTCCAAGGTCGAGCGCGGCCTCAACACGCCCTCGATCGCTGCGGCACTGAAACTGGCGAGGGCGCTGAACGTCAATGTCGAAGAGCTGTTCGCCGAAGAGCAGGCCGGGCAGAGCCGCTACAGCCTGGTGCGCCGTACCGAGCGCCAGGCCCTGGTTGGCGATGGGCAAGGGCCGGGGTACGCGGCCCTCACCAGTCAGGTTGGCCAGCGCAGCCTGCTGCCGTTTCTGATTCAGCCGCCGTCCGAGTTCAGCGACCCTACGTTCAAGGAACACCAGGGCGAAGAGTTCCTGTTTGTTCACACAGGCCAGGTGGAAGTGGATTTCATGAGTGAGCGGGTGTTGCTGGAGCAGGGCGACGCCCTGCATTTCAACGCCCAGACGCCGCACCGGCTGCGCTCGGTAGGTGTGACACCGGCGCAGTTACTGGTTGTTGTTCACCACGCAGACGAATGAAAGCGCAAGGGGGGCAACTATGCCCCCCACACGTTCTCAGGCGTGAAACGCCAGGTTCATCGCAACCGCCCTCCCTTGCATAATCTGCATGTCGTTTTTTTGACGAATACGCCCATTGCCCATTGAATTTTATTATGGTGTCGGATCATTGACGTAGTGTCATTGTGCCCATAAGCTCAAATCAAATACGAAACAACCCCCGCAGCACCGCATTAATAACTCATTGATTTTCCTGTTTTTAGGAGGGGAGTATGCGCACGACTCTGATAATCAAATCGATGTTCTTGCTGGTGATGCTAAGTGGTGCCGCCCGTGCGGCAGATTCGTATATAAATCAGAACAGTATCATTCCTGTTTCAACTGCTGGCTGGTTCTTTGCCTTTGCTGTAGTCGGTTTTGTTGCCGTTGCCAACCGCAGAAAGATCTGAACCGGCTGCCTTGTACCTGAAGTGACTGCTCCTTGCCGCGAAGCCACAGGCATGGCTTGTGAATTCTCCAACCGTTGCTATATTCCCAGTAGCCCGTAGGACCAACATTTACAAGGCGTTGCAGCCACGTCTGCAGCGTCAAGGCAAGGGCCTCCAGGAAGGTCGAGGCCATCGCGGCAGCAGTGCGCCGTGAAGCGGAGCGAGAGTTGGTGTGTTGTTCTCATTCAGTGCTCTTTGTCGGGCCATTTGGCCGGAGGGACCCTCATGGTGCGTTCAATGTTTGCCGCTTTCTGCATGCTGACGGTGTGGTCTGGCGCCGGTAACGCCGACCAGAGCAGTGCTGCCTACCTGCTCAGCCCCGGCGATGTGGTGATGGTATCGGTGTGGCAGGAAGACAGCCTGCGTCAAGAAGCCACCGTACTTCCCGATGGCAGTATCACCTTCCCCCTGGCCGGGCGCATTGATGTCGCCGGGCTGGACGTGACGGCAGTCGAAAAGCAGGTCGCTGCCAAACTCGAAAAATACCTCCCCGACCCTAACGTCAGCGTTGTCGTCAAAAGCATTGCCGGCAACATGGTCTATGTCCAAGGCAAAGTGATCAAACCCGGGCCCGTGCAAATGGCAGGCCCCACGGCGGTATTGCAGGCGCTGAGCATGTCGGGCGGCCTGGACAAGTTTGCAGATGAAAGCGAAATCAAGGTGGTCCGCGGCACCGGTGCTTCCCAAAAGATCCTGCCCGTGCGATATAAGGACCTGGTGTCTGGGCGGGACATGTCCACCAACATCCAACTTCAGGCTGGCGATACGCTGGTCGTTCCTTGATCTTGCCTTTAATAAGAACATTTAATGCCTCTTCTTAGAACAACTCGCATTGCAACGGCAATCTTGGTCTTGCCGTTCACGGACGCGGTACTGGCGGCAAATTGGCAGTCTACGGTGGTGGTACCGACATCCGTCGAATACGACAGCAACCCATTGCTGCTGACCTCGGGGGAAAAGGGCATAACGCGCACGATCATCGCGCCGGATTACACCCTGATCGGCACTTTTGACCGTGACGAATTGAGGTTGGGGCTTGGCATGCATGTGCTGCGCTCGTCCGATACGGATATCGTCGATGACCGTGAAGACCCTGATATCAGCCTGGGTTGGCAGCGCACCACCGAGCGGGGGCGGTTCGGCCTGGTGGGGCGCTACAACGAAAGCTCGACGCTGTCGGGCACAGTACTGGATACCGGGGTGATTACCACCGACGGTACGCAGAAGCTTTACACCTTGACTGGCAACTGGAGCCAGGCGGTGACCGAGCGCAGTACCTTGAGCAACGAAACCACCTACAGCCGTGCCCGTTACGACATCAGCACGCTGACGGGCTACGACGAACTGGCGAACGTCTTTACCTGGACTTACGCCTGGAGTGAGCGGGCTGACCTGTATACCCGTTTTGGTGCCCGGCGCTATGAGCCCGAAGAGGACCTTACCGCGACCGCTTCCAACAGCTACAGCCCGGCAGTCGGCATCAAATACCAGCTTGCCGAAGGCTTGAGCGCCGATGCCCATGTTGGCGTCAACCAAGTGTCAGGCGACGACGGCGGCCGGCGCGGGGAGGGTGGGGTTGCGTTGCTGTACACCGGCACGCGTGCCGATGCCAGCCTTACCGCCGAGCGCAGCACGGTGGCGAGCGCCGAAGGCGGCTTCGCCGAACTGGACCAGGTGCGTGGTGTGTGGAGCTATGCGCTGACCGAGTTGTCCCGGGTGGGCGCCGACGCCGCGTGGCAAGACAGCAAAGGGCAGTCGCCCAACACGCTGCAGACTTACAGCGTATGGGCCAGCCGCCAGTTTTCGCCTTACTGGGACCTGCGCCTGTCGCTGATGTACAAGGAACGGCAGCAGGACCATGTACCGGATGCGACCGCTACGATCGTTGGTTTGACGTTGACGTACAGGTACCCCGACATCTGAACTTCAGGCAGGTGGCCCTATGAAGTCTGACTACGAGCTCTCCCTCAGAGATTACATCGCCATTATCAAGGACAGGGCCCTGGTGTTAGGGGTGAGTGCCGCAGTCATTCTCGCCGCGACCGTGGCCGTCGCGTTGATGGTGCCGCCGATCTACCAGTCGACCGGCACCATTCTGGTAGAGTCGCAGCAGATTTCGCCTGAGCTGGTGTCGACCAACAACACCAGCTTTGCCGATGAGCGCATCGAAGTGATCCGCCAACGGGTGATGACCCGTGACAACCTGCTGCGCATCATCGGCAAGTACGACCTCTTCGCCGACAAGCGCTTCAGCGAAAGCGACAAGATCGACCAGATGCGCAACGCGATCGTGGTCGAAACCCTGACCACCTACGTGCGCGGTCGTGGTGAAGCGACCGTGGCGTTCAATGTCTCGTTCGAGCACAAGCAGGCACAAGTGGCCAAGGAAGTCGCCGATGAACTGGTGACGCTGTTCCTCAACGAAAACCTCAAGCAGCGCACCGAGCGGGCCAACGAAACCACCGAATTCCTCACCCAGGAAGCCAACAAGCTGGGTGCCGAGCTGGCCAGCCTGGAAAACCAGCTGGCCGATTTCAAGCAGGCCCATGCCAATGCCTTGCCCGAGCACCAGACCCTGCGCATGAACATGCTGTCGCGGGCGGAGCTGGAATTCCGTGAGGTCGACCGTGACTACAAGGCTGCCCAGGAAGAGCTGCGCTACCTGGAACTGGAGCTGTCTGCGGCCAATGCCGGCCTTGCCACCAAGGTTGCCGAGGGCACCCGGCCAACCCGTGCCGACCTGCCCGAAGACCTGCCAAGCCTGAAAGCCGAATACGCGCAACTGCTGACCCGCTACAAGGACGCCCACCCGGATGTCGTGGCGGTCAAGCGCAAGATCCAGGCGCTCGAAGCCAGTGGTGGTCGCACTGCGGCAGTGTCCACGGTCAGCCTCGACGCGGCCCGTGTCCGCGCCAAGATGAGCGCCGCCCAGGTGCGTATTGCCTCGCTGGCTGAACAAAAGCGTGAGCTGACCCGGAAAATGGAAGGCTACGAAGCCGAGATCCTCGAGGCGCCGCAGGTCGAGCGTGGCCTGGTGACCTTGATGCGTGACCACGACAACGCGCGCAAGAAATACGAAGAGATTCGTGCCAAGGAAATGGGCGCAAAGATTACCGAAAGCCTGGAGCAGGAGAACAAGGCTGAACGCTTTGTGCTGCTGGAGCCTCCCCTGATGCCTGAGAAGCCGATCAAGCCTAACCGCAAGAAAATCGCTGCGCTGGGCCTGGTGCTGGCACCGGCCGGTGGCGGTGCGCTGGTGATGCTGCTGGAAATGCTCAATCAGCGCGTGCGTGGCGTTGGCGCCCTGGAAAGCCTGCTGGGCAAACGGGTGCTGGTGGCACTGCCCTATATCGATACCCGGGCCGACGTGGCCCGACGCAAGCGCTGGCGCAATCGACTGATCCTGGCGGCACTGGCGCTGGCAGCTATCATGATAGGGCTGGTGCACGTGTTCTACATGCCACTGGATGTGCTGTTGTACAAAGTCATGTCTCGGTTTGTATAGGGAAAGCAGTGATGGACAGGATCAAGCCGGCTGTTGGCAACAATATTCATCAGGTTACCCCAGGTACTCCCCAGGCACTGTCTCCCGCCCCCGGTACGGCGCTGGCCGAAGTGCCGGGTCAGTTCGATTACGTGAACACCAAGGTGGTACCGCTGCGTGCAGACCACCTGGAGCGTAACCGCATCGTGGCGTACAACAAGAACTCCAACATGAACGGGCCGATCGACCTGTTGCGTACGCAGGTGCTCAGGGCCATGGACGAGAACGGCTGGCGTACCTTGGCCATCACCTCGCCAACGCCGGAAGCGGGCAAGACCATGCTGGCGATCAACCTGGCCATGAGTATTGCCCACCACACCACCAAGACTGCGTTACTGGTGGACTTCGACCTGCGCCGGCCCAAGGTCGGCAGTTACCTGGGCCTGCCCATGGAGCAGGCACTGAACGAGTTTCTGACGGACAAGGCCGAGTTGCAGGACTGCCTGGTCAACCCCACCTTGCCGCGCTTCGTGGTGCTGCCAACGCGGGTACCCGTGCCCCTGTCGACCGAGATGCTGTCCTCGCCCAAGGTGAACAACCTGATTGGCGATTTGCGCAACCGCTACGAATCGCGCATCTGCATTTTCGATTTGCCACCGCTGCTCAGCTCGGACGATGCGATCACCGTGTTGCCCAAGTTCGACTGCGTGTTGCTGGTGGTGGCCAACGGAATGAACAACAAGAAGGAAATCGAGGATTGCCTGCATCACCTGGGCACGGTGAACCTGATCGGGACAGTGTTGAACAAGGCTGACGAACAGCCACGCACCTATTACTGAGCCTTCTGGCAATACGCTTTCAGGCGCAGCCTTGTGCTGCGCCTGAAGGCAACGCGGGCAACTTAGCGCTTCCAGGGATACTGCAACTCCCACTGCCACGCATGCCGCACAATCTGCTCCAGCGAGGCGAATGCCGGGCGCCAGCCCAGCACCTGCATGGCTTTGCTCGCATCCGCCACCAGCCGTGGCGGGTCGCCGGCGCGGCGCGGTGCGTCAAGGGCAGTGATCTGTCGCCCGGTCACGGCCCGGGCCGTATCGATCACCTGCTGCACCGAAAAGCCCAGGCCATTGCCCAGGTTGAACGCGGCACGCTCGCCACCGTCCAGTAGATAATCCACAGCCAGTGCATGGGCCGCCGCCAGGTCTGCCACATGCACGTAGTCGCGTATGCAGGTGCCATCCGGCGTGTCGTAGTCGCGACCAAACACTGTCACCGCCTCGCGCCGGCCAGATGCAGCCTGCAGGATCAACGGGATCAGATGGGTTTCCGGCTCGTGACGCTCGCCTAGCTGGCCTTCCGGGTCAGCGCCCGCTGCATTGAAATAGCGCAGGCTTACCGACTTCAAACCATAGGCCCGGTCGAAGTCCTCAAGAATCTGCTCGACCATCCATTTGCTCAACCCATACGGGTTGATCGGCCCCTTGGTGTGCGCTTCATCGATCGGCACGTACTGCGGGTTGCCGTATACGGCGGCACTCGAAGAAAACACCAGGTGCCGGATGCCGGCATTGACCATGGCCTGCAGCAGGGAAAGGGTGGCTGCAACATTGTTCTGGTAGTACTTGCCTGGGGCACTGACCGACTCGCCCACTTGAATGAACGAGGCGAAGTGGAACACCGCATCGAAGCGGCACACGCCAAACAGCACATCCAGTGCGGCTTCGTCGGCGATGTCGAGCTTGGCCCACTGGATACCGGGGCCAGGTGAGACCAGGTCCGCCACCAGCACTTCATGGCCGGCGTCGAGCAGGTGCTTGACCATGTGCGAACCAATGTAGCCCGCACCACCCACAACCAGATATTTCATCCCTACCTCCTGGAATCTGCTGTTTACAGACGCAGTGAACACTCCCTGACACGTGCAGGTGGGATGATCAGCTACAGGTGACCTGAGCGTAGATGGCCATATGCTCTATTTCAAGAATAGCCAGTTGGACATGTAGGTACCGTCGAAGGTAATGGTGTATTGCCCATCCTTGTAGGCCACCGGCAGCGGTTTCAGCTGCTCCCGTGCATCGCGGGCGAACAGTTTCAGGCCGGCGGGTGCCTTGATGTCCAGGCGGCCTTCAAGGGGCTCGACATTGAACGGCGTCTTGTCATCGGCCTTGGGCATGGCACGGGTGCCCAGAGACAGCAGAAGCTCGCGCGACTGGCCCAGTGGCTTGCCGTCCAGGCTCTGGACCACGACGCTGGCGTAAGGCGTTTTCGCTTGTACCTGAATGGCACCCAGGTTGACCGGGCGGCCGCCCAGCCAGCCGCTGGCGGCCTGGGTCAGTGGCGTGTCGATGGTGTAGATGCCTTGTTGCCAGTTGCGCCTGAGTTCGCCTGTGTCGGTCACCGACTCGGTGGCATCGGCGGCCAGCAGCGCTTGCCCCGGGTCGTGCAGCACCTGCGCGTCTGCCGGGATGGGCGCGGGTTTGAGCCAAGGCAATTCCGGCGTGTGTGGCAGGGCGATCTGCAACTGGCCCTTTTCCATGGCTGTGCGCAGCAGCGGTGAGTTACGCGGGGTGATTTCCTGGTTGTACAGGGTGGCAGGTGTCGGTGCGAACACGTAGCGAGTGGTGGCGGGTTTCACGTCCGCACGGCGATAGAGCAGGGCAGCGGCGGGCAGGGTGGCGATCATCGCCGGGTCGTTGTACGCGTGCCAGTTGTCCGCCGTGCGCCAACCGGGGTTGAACGCCTGTTGGCTGTAGGCGTATTGCAGCATGGCGTCCCAGCCTTGGTGGCTGGCGGTGCCAGCGATGTAAATCGGCAGCGAGTGGCGGTCAGGCAGCGGGAAGGGCTCGGCGTTCCACTCGGTGACGGTCAGCGGTTTGCCGACGACCTGGGCGGCAGCAATCCAGTCGATCATGCCGTCGCTGGTCAGCGGGTTCTTCTCCAGTTGGCCTGTGTCGCCGTAGCTGTGGGCGTCGATGACATCACCAACGCTCAGTGCCGGCAGTGCGCTAAGCCCATTGCCGCCCCAGGTGCTGGTGGTAGCAATGGGGACTTTCACGCCCACGCTGCGCAAGTGGGCGATCATGTCGGCATTGAAGCGTTGTTCCAGCTCGTTGAGCAACAGCTTCGACGGCCCATGCTCCCAGGCACGCCAGGTCAGGTCGGCGGGCAGGTCAAACTGTTTGGCAAAGGCCTTGGCCGCCGTCATGTAGCGCGCGCTGTGGCGGGGTACATCCTTGTTCGGCATCAGGGCGTTGCCGTAATGCTGGGTCAGGTCATTCTCGTTGGTGATCAGCACGGCGGCGATGGCCGGGTCGTCCTTGTAGGCCAGGCCCGTGTACTCGTTCACATGGGTCAGGTACTGCTCGGCGAAGCGTTTCATCGCTTGCCGGATACTGTCATTCACGTAGGCGTAACCTTTCAGGTCGACGCGACCGTCCTGCTCGGGCAGCTCCTTGAAGTCTTCGATGTGGTCGTTGGCGGTAAACGCACGCTGCACATGCATGTCCAGCCAGATGTAGATGCCTTCGTCCTTGAGTGACTTGATCCACAGGTCGAGCTTGCGCAGCGATTCGGCGCTGAGCTGCTGGGTATCGCGCACCAAGGTGCCGTCGCCAAAGACGTTGGGGCTGACCCAGGGCGAGTCGTGGTGATGCAGGCGCACCAGGTTGAAACCCAGTGCCGAAAGGCGTTTGGCTTGTTGGCGGATTTCGTCGTCGGGGCTTTTGAACAGCGAGTAGGCCGACAGGTTGGTGCCCCAGAAGCGTACCGGGGTGTTGTCGGCGAACATCAACTGGTCGCCGACCGCCTTGACGAAGCCACGCTTGCCGGCGGGTTTTTCCGCTGCGTTGAGGAACGACAGGTCCACCGGCGAGGTGCGCCAGTCCAGCTGGTCATCAGGCCAGGTGGCGGGGTCTGCCAGGCCGAAGCGCTCGCTGGGTGTCGGGCCGAGTTCGATGTCGCCGGTCACGTTGAGCACGGCCTTGAGCTGCTGGCGGCCGGCGCTGATCGGGTCCTTGTAGAGGAATGCGCGCAGCTCGGACGGGTTGCCACGCTCGAAATAGACCTTGGCCAGTGGCGGGTCGAAGCGCATTTCGATGCGTCGCCCTTGGTCAGCCTTGCCCCACGTCCAGCCGCGGTTGTCGGGCAACAATTGCGGGGCACCCATGTCGCCGGCGATTTGCGCCGGGTCGAACTGGAACACCAGGCCGCCACCCATGACACCGCTCTGGCGGCTGTGGGCGTCGAGGTCGAAGGCCCAGCTCAGGGTTTGCGCCTGTTCCTTACGGATGTCAGCCTGCAGGTCGAAGTCCAGTTCCTTGTTCTTCCCCCGCAGCGTGTAGTGATAAGGGCCATTGACCTTGAAGTCGGTATAGAAACCGGTCCAGCTCCAGTTGGCAGCCCAGAAATCGAATTTGGCCTTCATGACCGGTCCACCGCCGTGTGTCACGGTAGGCAAGCCATTTTGCTCATCGACACTGACCTGCCAGTCTGAAGCCCAGCTGGCCAGCGGCAGCAGGGCCAGGCCGGCAATGGCCGAAAGGCGCACGTAATGACGCAGGGACAGCCTATTCATGAACATTACCTGGGTTGTAGGTCGGGTTCTGCCAGTTCCACGGCCGGGCTGTTGTGCAGCCGGCGAACCATCTGGATGTAGGCCACGCCCAGGCCAGCGATAGACCAGTACACCACCGGGATGAAGGTGATGCTGCTGACCGTGAAGATGATGACCAGAATGCCGATCAGCGTTGCCAGCAACACCCGGCCGAGCTGTCGTCGCTCGTCGTCCTTGTCGGCAAAGCTGAGCATGGCCTTGCGGATACCCCGCAGCACGACGGCAAAGAACGCCAGGAACAGGCCTAGCCCGACCAGGCCGACCCGCAACGCCAGGTTGATGTAGGTGTTGACGATGTCGATGATGCCGTCGCCCTGGATCATCGCCTGCATTTCGGGTGTGTTGCGGAAGTCGAAGGAGCCGAACAACGGGTTGCGCTGGATGACGATCCACGAGTTGTCCATCAGCCGCTCGCGGTAGGTGATGTTCTCTTTCTCGAGGTTACCGATGAACGGCAGCAGGTCCAGCACCTTTTCGCCCCCAGGCACGACGGTCAGCAAGGGCAACGCCAGCATGCCAGCCGCACCCAGCAGCGCCAGGCGCTTGACGGCGCCTTTGCCCAGGGCGATGAATACCACCACGATGACCACCGCGCCGATCCATGGGCCACGCGACAATGGCGCGAACAGCCCGGCGGCCAGCAGCAGGGCGCCCATGGCCCTGTGCAGCGGGCGTTGCACATAGCCCTGCACGAACAGGAACAGGCCGATGGCCACGCTCATCACGTAACCCAGTGCAATCGCCTGGCCGGTGGTGACGCTTGCCCGCAGTGCACCACCCCGGCTCAGGTAGCCGGACATGCTCCATGGCACGCCCATGGCGTCGACCAGGGCGCTGTACAACAGCCAGTGGCGCACATACTCGGCCACAGCGATCAGCGCCATGACAAAAGAGGCGAGCACGAAGGCCAGCAGGGTGTCCTTGAAGTCGCTGATCTGGCGCAGGCCACGGCTGGCCACGTAATACGGCAGGAGAACGTCGACATACAGGTACAGCGCCTGGCGCAGCGTGTCGGTAAGGGTGGTTTCGCGCAAATAGAGCACGCTCATCAGCAGCAGGCCGGCCGCCAGCAGTTTATCGGCCCAGGTGCGGCCAAAGCGCAAAGTGTCACTTTGGCGGCGCAGGTGCAGCGCGGCCGGCAGCAGCACGCACAGGGTCAGCAGGCGAATATGGTTCAGGTCGACCAGGTAATTGACCACGCCAAACCCGGGCACCTGCACCGACGCTGGCGGGATCAGGAACAGCAGCATGTAGAACAGCGCCATGGGGTTGTGCTCCCGGCGCCCGGCCAGCAACAGGACGACCGCGCCCACCCCCAGGTACAGCCAGAAGCTGTGGGAGAAAAAAGCCAGCAGGGTCAGCAGGAACCACAGATTGCGCCGGCGCTTGTAGTCGCTGAGCGGAATCAGGTCGGTGGCAGGCCGCCGGGCCATCAGGAAGACCACGCTCGCCAGAAACAGGATGACGATCAACGCACGAAAATGTTCAGGCATCGGCTATGTACACCTTTCCCTTGGTGGGCAACGGCTAGCATCGTGGCTAATTGAAACTATAGTGACTTTTAGCCAATCAGTCAGAGATTGAAGTCATGCCGTCGATTGATGTGTCAGCCGCCGCGAGCCTGCGCAAGCGGGCCCTGAGGGCCGGGTCTTGGAACCTGGTCTCGCAGGTGGCTTCACAGGTGATGCGCCTGGGCGGCAATCTGATCATGGCCCGCTTGCTGCTGCCGGAAATGTTCGGGGTGATGGTCATTGCCACCACTGTTTCGATACTGCTGCATTTGCTTTCCGATGTCGGCCTGCGCCAGAACATCATTCAGAGCCACCGCGGAGACGACCCGGACTTTCTCAATACCGCCTGGACCGTGCAGATCATCCGCGGTTTCCTGCTGTTTGCCCTTACCCTGCTGCTGGCCCTGGGGGCTTGGTTGGCCCAACTGGCTGAGCTGTGGCCGGCCGACTCGACCTATGCCGCACCCGTCCTGCCGATGGTGCTGGCGGTCACCGGCCTGTCGGCGGCCATCTGGGGTTTCCAGTCCACCAAGATAGATGTGGCGGTACGCACTTTCCAACAAAAGCGCGTGGTGCTGGTCGACCTTGCCTCGCAGGTGGCCGGCCTGGTGGTGATGCTGGTGCTGGGCTTGCTGACCCATTCGATCTGGGCGCTGGTGTTATCAGGCCTGGTTTCTGCGGTCGTCTGGACCGTGCTGGGGCATACCGCCCTGGAGGGGCCCAACAACTACCTGCGCTGGGACCGTTCGGCGCTGACCGAGTTGATCGTGTTTGGCCGCTGGATCCTGTTGTCGTCGATGGTCGGCGTGCTGGCCATGTACGGCGACCGCATGTGGTTTGGTGCCAGCATGTCGGCGGCGCAACTGGGTGTGTATTCGATCGCCGTGCTGATCCTGGGTGCGGTGCAGACCGCGCTCATGAAAATTGTCGGCGCGGTGGCGCTGCCTGCTTTCAGCGAAGCGGCCCGGGCCGACGACAAGCCGCGCCTGAAAGCGCTGTATTTCCGCTTTCGGCTGCTGGTCGACCTGCTGGTGCTGTTCATTTGTGGCGGTTTCCTGACCGCCAGCCCGCTGCTGATCGGCTGGATGTATGACGATCGCTACCGCGAGGCAGGGCCGATGCTGGCGATTCTCTCGCTATCGTTCATCGTATTGCGCTATACCTTGGCTCATCAGGTGTGGATTGCCTTGGGCCTGACCAAGTACCAGGCCATGGACAACATCATCCGCCTGGTCTCGTTATGGGGGCTGTTGCCGCTGTTACTGGCGATTGGCGGGGTGGAGTGGGCTATCTGGGGGGTTGCCCTGCATGCTGTGCCAACGCTGGTGCTGGTTGTGTATGTGAACTGCAAACTGGATATCTTCAGCCTCAAACGTGAACTGGTGGTACTGCCGATGTTGCTGGTCGGGGCGCTGTGCGGGGCACTGTTGACGGCCTTTTTCAACTGGCTGTAGCGCAGTTTGCCGGGTGTAACTTTCATGGCTACAGGTCACGGGAACATGGGGAAGCTCACTTTTTGTACTGCGCAATTGGGTCGTAGAGGCTTTCTCCAGAGCTGTGTCTTGCTCGGCGCGGGGGGCGCGGTGTTCGGCGCCTCGGCGGCCGTTGCGGGCAAGACGGTCGAAAAGCCCGGGTTCGTGGTAATCAACGGTTGGGTATTGCCGTCCCGCTACTTCCGGAACGCGTCAGCATGATCAAGGACTTTGAGCAGCAGAAGGTGCTGCGCGATCACTATGATTTCTGCATCATCGGGGCCGGCCCGGCGGGTATAACCCTGGGCTTGCGCCTGGCAGCCGCCGGCTGGAGCGTAATGATCGCCGAAGGCGGGGGGCGCGAATATGCGCCGCACTCGCAAGACTTGTACGCGTGCTCATCCACCGGCCTGGAACTGTATGCCGAGGAAACCCGCCTGCGCTACCTGGGTGGCACTTCCAATCACTGGGCTGGCCGGTGCCGACCATTCACCCCTTCGGATTTTGCCGTCGCCCCGCCAGGCGTCTTGCCGGGCTGGCCAATTCCCTACTCGGAGATCGAAGGCTTTCTGCCGGCAGCCATGGAGATCGTCGATCTGGCGCCTGGCTCGGATTTTCGTGCGATGAATGCCGGTCTCAATGGCGGTGACTTCGAGGCGGACCGTTTTCTGCTCAGCACGCCGACACGTTTTGCGCAGAAGTACGCTACAGCACTGGAGCAGACCCCAGGCCTGGATGTGTTCATCAACTGTAATTGCGTTGACCTGGAGTTCGACAAGGCTTCCGGCCACCTGGCTGCGGTGGTTTTGTCTGACTATGAGTGCAATCGTCAACGCCTGGTGGCTGGAAATTTCATTCTGGCCACAGGGGCCATCGAGAATGCCCGGCAGTTGCTGAACAGCGAGACCCTGGTGGCCGCAGGCGTGGTGAGCAAGGAAGGGCTGGTCGGCGGGTGTTTCATGGAACACCTGAATATCGAAATGGGCACTTTCATCCTCAAGTCCGGGCAGGACCCAGAGCCGCGCCAGTACTACACCACCGATGCTTTCGTCGACGAGTACAAGGCCGGTAAAGGTAATGTCACCGCCTCCTTGCTGGCCGATGTGCAAACCTATGGCCGCACTGCCGAGGTGAAGTATTTTCTCGAGAGCCTGGCCTGCGACATGGGGTTTGCCAGCAAGGTCGCCTTCGTCGCCAAGTTCAGCTGCCCTGGTGACGGCGTGATCGGCACCATGATC
The DNA here is from genome assembly GCF_058795575.1 of Pseudomonas sp. GW823-FHT05G12. Taxonomy (NCBI): domain Bacteria; kingdom Pseudomonadati; phylum Pseudomonadota; class Gammaproteobacteria; order Pseudomonadales; family Pseudomonadaceae; genus Pseudomonas; species Pseudomonas sp. GW823-FHT05G12. The sequence continues at coordinate 3,099,595 of NZ_CM179501.1, read as the reverse complement.
GAGCAGTTTCCCAACCTGCACAGCCGCATTTCGCTGCTGGACAAGAAGGATGCGCTGGGCGTGGCCAAGGTCAATGTCAATTGGGTGCTTAGCGCCGAAGACCGGCACACCATCAAGTGCATTGGCAGCGAACTGGCCAAGCAGTTCGCCGACATGGACCTGGGGTTCGTCAAGCTCAACGATTTCGTTTACGACACCTCGATACCGCTGAGAATGGCACCCCATGCCCATCACATGGGCACCACGCGCATGGCCGCCTCGCCGCAGTTCGGTGTGGTCGATGCCAATTGCAAGGTGTTCGGTACCGAAAACCTGTATGTCGCCGGCAGCAGCATTTTTGCCAAGGGCGGCGCCTCCAACCCGACCATGCCGCTGTTGCAATTTGCCTTGCGGCTGGCCGACCACCTCGATAACAAGATGAAAGCGGCCAGCGGCGCCGCGGCGTGATGAAGGTTGTACACGGGTGAGTGCGATGCGGTCAGCACCTAGAAGAACGAGACCGGAACGCCTCAGGAGACTCCAGATTGTTCAGATCGCGAGGCCAGGCAGTATGAAAGGATGGATACGCAAGGCAGTGGCGCGCTACGCCCATGCAACCGGGCGAGGTGGCAAATTCTACAGGAGGTTCTGCAACCCATCTGGTCTTGAATGGGGGGCCTATCTGGCCCGATGGGGCAACTTTCATTCGGTCGGCAGCAATTTCTACGTCAATACAGGCTGCAAGTTTCTCGACCCGTCGCTGGTACGTATCGGTAACAGCGTGGGCTTGTCCGACTGCACGTTGATCGGTCATGACGGGGTGGTATTGCTGATCGAGCATCGCTTTGGCAAGCACCTGGATTCGGTCGGTTTCATCGACATCAAGGACAACTGCTTCATCGGCCATGGTGCGATCGTGATGCCGCGCGTGACCATCGGGCCCGAATCCATCGTGGCGGCAGGGGCGGTGGTGACCAAGGACGTGCCGCCAGGCACCGTCTATGGTGGCAACCCTGCCGAGTTCATTTGTACCACCGAACAGTTGATCAAGCGGGTCGAGGCACGTTGCGAAGCCTACCCATGGATCGATCTGGTGAAGCAGCGCAACGGTGCCTACGACCCGGAAGTGGAACCGTTACTGATGGCGCAAAGACGTCAGTATTTCTTCGGGGACAGCTGAAATGGCTAGCAAACCTGTGGATGTCATGGTGGTCAACTTCAATACCGCTGGACTGTTGCAGCCGATGTTCGATGCGCTGCGCCGGGCCGACAGCGAGCGCCTGGCCAGTTACCTGGTGGTCGACAATGCCTCGCGCGATGACTCGGTGCAGCGCATGGCCCAGGTGTGCCCCGAGGCACTGCTGCTGAGCAACAAGCAGAACGTGGGTTTCGGCCGGGCCAACAACCAGTTGTTGGCGCACCTCAAGGGCAAGTACGCCTTGCTGCTCAATACCGATGCCTTCGTTGCCGCCGACTCGCTGCAAAAAACGCTCGACTACATGGACGCCCACCCGGAGTGCGGCGTACTGGGGGTGCGCCTGGAGGGTCGCGATGGCGACCTGCAGCCCAGTTGTCGCTACTTCCCCACGCCGCTCAATGTGTTCGTCGGGCGTACCGGGTTGGGGCGGTTCTTCCCAGGGCTGAAGATGGTCGACGACATGAACTGGGACCACGCTTCGGTGCGCGAGTGTGACTGGTTGCCCGGCTGCTTCTACCTGGTGCGCCGCGAAGTACTCGACAAGGTGGGTTTGTTCGACCCGCGCTACTTCCTTTATTACGAAGAGGTGGACCACTGCAAGCGGGTGAAGGAAGCGGGCTGGAAAGTGGTGTTCTACCCGCATACCACGGTGGTGCACATCGGTGGCGAAAGCTCCAAGTCGGTGGCGGAGCTGGAGGCCGCCAGCCGGCAGATCTCGTCCTATCAGATCGAAAGCGAGTTGCTGTACTTCCGCAAGCATCATGGGGTGGCGGGGCTTGCCCTGCACATGCTGCTGGTCACGCTGGGCGACCTGGTGCTGGCACTCAAGGCGCTGTTGAAACGACGCGGCTGGGGCGCCATTCAGGCCTGCTGGCGTCATTGCCGGGCAACCTGGTCTTTGCTGTTCAAGACCCGGTACGCCAGCCAACCGACAAGGTAGGTGGAGCCATGTTCGATAATATTCGCGCCGACCTGCGGGCCCATGGCGGGGACTGGGGCGCCCAGGGCTTCTGGGTATTGCTGGTGTACCGCTTTGGCCGCTGGCGTTATACGCTGCGCCCGGCACTGCTGCGCAAACTGTGCTCGCTCATCTACAAGGTGCTGTTCAAATTCGTCCAGATCATCACCGGTATCGAACTGCCGTGCGAGGTGGTGATCGGGCGCAACTTCGTCATCGATCATTTTGGCGGCATCGTTGTCAGCGGCTATGCCCGCTTCGGCGATGACTGCCGTATCCGCAACGGCGTGGTGGTGGGCCTGAAGAATGTCGACGAGCCGATTGCCCCGGTGTTCGGTAACAACGTCGACATCGGCACCGGGGCCAAGGTGCTGGGCAGTATTCGCATCGGCAACAACGTGATCATCGGCGCCAATGCCGTCGTGCTGGTAGATGTGCCTGACAATTCACTGGCAGTGGGGGTGCCGGCCATCATCAAGGCCCGGCAACCGGCCGCCACGGCATCGGTCGAGTGAGGCCTATGGCAACGGTGATCGGCGTGGTGGTGATCGGCCGCAATGAAGGCCTGCGTCTCGAGCGCTGCCTTGTTTCGCTGGCGCAGGGGGCGGACAAGGTCATGTACGTCGACTCGGGATCCACCGATGGCTCGCTGCAGCTGGCCGCCAACCTTGGCGTGGACGTGCTGGCGCTGGACATGAGTATCCCGTTTACCGCTGCACGCGCCCGCAATGAAGGCTTTGCCGCCTTGCAGCGCCTGTTGCCATCGATGCAACTGGTACAGTTCGTCGATGGTGACTGCGAGGTGAATGCCACCTGGCTGGCCACGGCGCAGGCTTTTCTTGAGCAGCACCCCGCCGTGGCAGTGGTGTGTGGTCGCCGGCGTGAGCGCTTCCCGCAGCGCTCGGTGTACAACTTGCTGTGCGACCTGGAGTGGGATACCCCGGTCGGTGAGGCCAAGGCTTGTGGCGGCGATGCGCTGATGCGGGCAGACGCCTTTGCTGCCGTGGGGGGCTTCCGTCCTGACCTGATTGCCGGAGAAGAGCCTGAACTGTGTGTGCGTTTGCGGGCCAACGGCTGGAAAATCTGGCGACTGGCTGCCGAGATGACCCTGCACGATGCCGGCATGACGCGTTTCAGCCAATGGTGGCGGCGTAGCCTGCGCGCTGGGCATGCCTATGCCGAGGGCGCCTACCTGCATGGCCAGCCACCCGAGCGGCATTGGCTGCGTGAGTCACGTCGGGCCTGGTTGTGGGGCCTGGGCATACCTTTGGTGATCGCGCTGGCCTGCCTGCTGCTGGGCGGCTGGGGCCTGCTCTTGCTGTTGATCTACCCACTGCAGGCGGTGCGCCTGGCGCGCCGCGGCGGCAAGTGGACGCGCGAGAACTGGCTGCAGGCCGTGTTCCTGGTGTTGGGCAAGTTCCCGGAAATGCTCGGCCAACTGAAGTTCCTGCGCCACCGCCTTGCGGCTGGCAAATCGGCTTTGATCGAGTACAAGTGAGAGAAACCCATGATGCTCGGCACCCTCGTGAAAAGCGTGTTTACCTTGCAACCGGGTTACTCGTTGCGGGCGATGCACAACAAGTACAAGTTGGCACGGCAGATCGCCAGGCAGTGGCCTGAGCTGAACGGGTTCATGCAGCGCATGACGGCGGCGCTGGGGCCGCATGGTCTGCAGCGGCTGGGTGTGGATTGTATCGGTGTCGTGCAATGGCCTTACATCAGCCGATGCTGGGAGGCGCCACAGCGTCTGGAGGTGGTGGCTACGCACTTTGAACGGGTGGCTGGGCAGTTCCCGGCGTTGCTGTTGCTGGGGCGCGACGAAAACCTGAGGCTGTGTGACCTGTCCAGCCACTCGCCGGGCTGTTGCCTGGTACTGGACCGGCCAATCTGGTTCAAGCGCGAAGGCGAGTTGGTGCTGAACCTGTTCCAGGCCGACCTGCGTGTGGCATCCCTGGCCTTCACCCTGGGCCGCAGCCAGGGTGAAACCTGCCTGTTCATCGGTGCGGTGCAGGGCATCCACAAAGGTATCGACAGCGAAACCTCGCTGGCCATCTACCGTGACCTGACCAAGGACTTCGAAGGGCTGCGGCCACGCAGCCTTTTGCTCGAAGCGTTGAAATGCCTGGGCAGAACCTTGGGTGTGACACAGCTGTATGCCGTCAGCGACGCCTGCCGGCACCATCGCCATCCCTATTTTGGCAGCGACAAGGACCAGGACCTGGCGGCCAACTACGACGTGATCTGGCAAGAACACGGTGCCACAGCGTCTGACCGTGAGGATTTTTTCAGCCTGCCATTAGCGCCGGCGCAACGGGCGGAAACTGACATCCCGGCCAAGAAACGGGCGATGTACCGCCGCCGCCAGGCATTGCTCGACGATGTTTTCACCCGTTTGCAGGCAGCATTGCCAAGCAGCAATCACAACCTTGGACTACAAGGAAAACAGGGGGATGCATTTGCTGTGAGTGCATCGGCAGTAGACGGACCGCCTGTAGTCGACAGCCTGAAGTGAAGGTTGCCAGGGAAGGTTGGTCATCAAGCGGGTTTGGATCTGGATTCGTATGCGCATTGCTTACTTCATCAATCAGTACCCGAAAGTCAGCCACAGTTTCATCCGTCGCGAAATTCTGGCGCTGGAGCGCCAGGGGGTTGAGGTGCAACGTATAGCCCTGCGTGGGTGGGACGCCGAAGTGCAGGATGCCGAGGACGCAAGCGAACGGGGCAAGACCCGCTACGTATTGCAAGGTGGGCTCAAGGGGTTGTTGGCACCGACGTGGCAGGTACTGCGTACGCAGCCGCGGCGGTTTTTCCAGGCGCTGTGGCTGGCCATGCGCCTCGGCTTGCGGGCCGACCGTGCCTGGCCCTACCACCTGGTCTACCTGGCCGAGGCCTGCCAGGTGCTGCAGTGGTTGCAGGCAGGGGAGGCGACACATGTGCACGCGCATTTCGGCACCAACTCTACGGAAGTGGTCATGCTGGCCAACGTCCTGGGCGGGCCGGCATACAGCTTTACCGTGCACGGGCCGGAAGAATTCGACAAGCCACAGTTCTTGCACATGGGGGAAAAGGTGCGCCGCGCCGCCTTTGTCGCGGCGGTGAGCTCGTATGGGCGCAGCCAGCTGTACCGTTGGGTGGCGCACGAGCACTGGGGCAAGGTGAAGGTGGTGCATTGCGGCCTGGAGCGTGGGTTTCATGAGGTGGCGCCGGTCAATGTGCCGCCGGCACCAAGGCTGGTGTGTGTCGGGCGACTGTGCGAACAGAAGGGCCAGCTGCTGTTGCTGGAAGCGGCGCGCTGTCTCGCTGCCCAGTCGATCGCCTTCGAGCTGGTGCTGGCGGGTGACGGTGAAATGCGCGAGCAGATCGAGGCCTTGATTGCCCGGCACGGCTTGCAGCAGCAAGTGCGTATCACCGGTTGGATCAGCAGTGCGCAGGTACGCGAGGAAATCCTGGCCGCCCGTGCGCTGGTGCTACCCAGCTTCGCCGAGGGCTTGCCCGTGGTCATCATGGAGGCCATGGCCTTGCGCCGGCCCGTGCTCACCACCTATGTAGCGGGTATCCCCGAGCTGGTGCGGCCTGGCGAAAACGGCTGGCTGTTCCCAGCCGGTGCCGTGGACGAGCTGGCAACAGCCATGGCCGACTGCCTGGCGCAACCGGCCGAGGTACTGCAGCGCATGGGCGAGGTGGCCTACCAGCGTGTCGTGCAACGGCATGACATCGATACCGAGGCGGCCAGGCTGGCCGACTATTTCAAGGCATACGCATGATAAGTGTATTGGGTTGGTTACTGGGCCTGTTGGCGATCATCGTCCTGGTACCGGTGTCGGTGCTGTTGCTGCAAGTGTTGCTGGCTTGCCTGCCGGCGCGGTCCAGGCCCAAGGGCATTGGCGAGCGCCCGCGAGTGGCGGTGTTGGTGCCCGCCCACGATGAGGCGCTGGTCATTCGTGCGATGCTGGCCAGCGTTACGCCGCAACTGCTGGACGGCGACCGCTTGCTGGTCGTGGCAGACAACTGTTCGGATGACACGGCCCGGTTGGCACGCGCGTCCGGTGCCGAAGTGGTAGAGCGCCACGATACGCGCTTGCGCGGCAAAGGTTACGCATTGGATTTCGGCGTGCGCCACCTGGCTCAGCGGCCGCCCGAGGTGGTCATCGTGGTGGATGCCGACTGCCAGGTGGGCGAGGGGGCGATCGATTGCCTGGCGCGCCGCTGTCACGCACTTGCCCGCCCGGTACAGTCGCTGTACCTGATGCGTGCACCGGCAGGTGCCGGGTTGAGAGTGCAGGTTGCCGAGTTTGCCTGGCGGGTCAAGAACCTGGTGCGGCCACGCGGCTGGGCGCGTCTGGGCCTGCCATGCCAACTGATGGGCGCGGGCATGGCGTTCGGCTGGCACGATCTGAGCCTGATCAACCTGGCCAATGGTCATCTGGTCGAGGATGTGAAGCTGGGCCTGGACCTTTGCCAGCAGGGCAAACCGCCTGCTTTCTGCCCCGAGGCACTGGTCACTAGCCAGTTCCCGCTCAGCCAGCAGGGTCTCAACAGCCAACGCACCCGCTGGGAGCATGGCCATCTGGGCTTGATGCTTGCCGACGCCCCCAAGCGGGCGATGGCTGCCATCACCCAGCGTAACGCTAGCCTGGCGGCCTTGACCCTGGACTTGCTGGTGCCGCCCCTGGCGTTGCTGGTACTGACCTTGCTCGGGCTTAACCTGGTGACCTGGCTGGCGTACCTGCTGTTCGGCCTGGCGGCGCCCGCGTGGCTCGCCTTTGCCGGTTTGGCCTTGCTGGCCTTTGCCGTTGTGTTGGCCTGGGCGCGCTTCTGCCGTGAAGTGATACCGTTCTCGGTGCTGCTGTACGCGCCGTTTTACGCGGCCAGGAAAATTCCCTTGTACCTGAGTTTCCTGATCAAGCGCCAAGTTGAATGGGTGCGTTCAAAACGGGATGACGACTGATGGCTCAGTGGCAGAATCGCTGGAAGCGTGTGATCGACCAGCTGGCAGTGATCGCTGATGACGCCGCCGTGCAGCACCTGCTCGATCGCCTGGCCACACCGGATACGGCCACCGTGCTGGGCTTCGTCAACGCCCATGCGATGAACCTGGTGGTGCGCGATGGTGGCTACAGCCAGGCGCTGTCGGCCGCAGATGTGCTGCTGCGCGATGGTGCCGGCATGGCGATCCTGTATCGCTGCCTGGGCCTGGAACCCGGGCTCAACATGAACGGCACAGACTTCATTCCCAGGCTCATGGCTGCTTACCGAGGGCGCAAGGTCGCCTTCTGGGGCACCCGGCAACCCTACCTGGACCAGGCTGTGCAGCGCTGTAAAGCCGAATTCGGCATCGTGCCAGTGTCGGTTCACGATGGCTTCGCCAGCCTGCAAACCTATCTGCAGTTGGCCCGCGTCCAGCAACCCGAGCTGATCGTGCTGGGCATGGGCATGCCCAAGCAGGAAGCGGTGGCAGCGGCGTTGGCAGCCACTGGCGGGCCATGCCTGATCGTGTGCGGTGGGGCGATCCTGGACTTTCTCGGCGGCAAGGTCAGCCGTGCCCCCGAATGGCTGCGGCGTTTGGGGGGCGAGTGGCTGTACCGCCTGCTGCGCGAGCCCAAGCGCCTGTTCATGCGTTATGTGGTGGGCAATCCGCTATTCCTGTTGCGCACCCTGTTGTACCGGCGGGCGGCGGTTTCGGCCAGGCGGGCCCTATGAATCGGCCAAAAATCGCAAAAGCGGTGATCCCGGGTACGCCAGCGCCGGGTGGCTGCTACAGTGATATCAATCGCTTGAGGGCGCCACGCGCCTGCTGCACGGTTTTTGCTTAAGTCTGTTTTCAAGGCTTGCTGTTTGATGGAAGGCACTTGCTACGCTCATCTTGATGAGGTCTGAAATGGTTTTCGAACCCAGAAGCAGTCGTTCCTTACTCCAGAGAAGAAGCAGTGTCAGTAACGCCATCCAGGCCGGCCTCGATGGTATTGCCGTCACCGGTATTGCCTGGTACCTGATCTACGACCAGTTCGGCTATATCACATCCGATTACGTGATCATGCTGCTGCTGCTGATTGGCGCACTGGCAGTCATTTATGATCATTACGCGATCTACCGCACCAACGTCGGGCTTTCGATCAAGGCGTTCCGCCTGTTCAAGGCCTGGTCGGCAACGTTTTGCTTCCTGGTCGTCATGGCGTTCCTGACCAAACAGAGCGAAACCTATTCACGGCTATTGGTGGTGCAACTGTTCGTCATTGGTTATGTCGCCCAGTTATTCTTGCATTTTGCCGTGCGCGAACTGCAAAAGCGCTTTAGCGCGCATGCGCGCCTGGACAATGCCCTGATCATCGGCAACGGTGACCTGGCCAACTTCCTGTATCAGAAAATCAGCAACAACCCGTGGTTTGGCGAGCGAGTGCTGGGGTGCGTGCTGCTCGACAAAGGCGATGGGCAGGGGCTGGAGAGTGCCGAGGGCAAGCAGCGCCTGCCGGTGCTGGGGCATATTGGCGACCTCGACGAGCTGGTGGCCCAACACGGCATTCGTACGGTGTATCTGGTGACACCACTGGGTGGCTCCGAGGTCATCAACGACGTGTATTTCAAGTTGCTCGACAAGTGCATTGCGGTGAACTGGGTGCCGGATATCTTCTCGTTGCGCCTGATCAACCACAGCGTGCGGGAAATTGCCGGCATTCCGGTGCTGACCTTGTCGGAGACACCCTTGACGGGCATGAGCCTGTTCTTGAAGAACCTTGAAGACCGGGTGCTGGCCGCGTTGATTTTGCTGTTTGCATCACCTGTGTTGCTGGCTGTTGCGCTGGCCATCAAGATCGATAGCCGCGGCCCGGTGTTCTTCCGCCAGGAACGTACCGGCTGGACAGGAGAATCGTTCCGTATCTGGAAGTTTCGCAGCATGCATGTTCACCAACCGGAAGCAGGTGTGGTCAAGCAGGCGCAGAAGAACGACCCACGGTTGACCCGGGTCGGCGCCTTTATCCGGCGGACAAGCCTTGATGAACTGCCACAACTGTTCAATGTGCTGACCGGGGAAATGTCCCTGGTCGGGCCGCGGCCGCATGCCCTGCAACATGACACCTTGTATTCGCAGGATATCGTTGACTACTTTGCCCGCCACAATATCAAGCCAGGCATGACAGGTTTGGCGCAGGTGCGCGGCTTCAGGGGGGAGACCAAGGATATCGAGCAAATGATCCAGCGGGTCGACTCGGACATCGAGTACATCAACAACTGGTCGTTGTGGCTGGACTTCGTGATCCTGGTGCGCACGCTTAATGCCTTCACCGGTAAGCAGGCTTATTGAGCGAGGCGCTCCTGCTCCAAGCGCGCCCAGGTGGCTATTCCTTGTTCAACGGATGCAACGCCCTGAACCCCCGCGCTTCTTCCACCAGCCAGTCATGCACCGCCCGCGCACCTGGCTGGTTCAAGCCGCCTGGCGGGTAATGCACTACGTAACGCTTGTGGTTGGCGATCGGTACACCAAACGGCACGATCAGTGCCCCGCGTTCCAGTTCATCATTGAGCAGCGTGCGGCGGGCAATCGCCACGCCGATACCGGCAATAGCCGCCTCGATGGTCAGGTGGTTGCGGTTGAAGGTGTGCCCGCGCCGCACATCCAGGCCGGCGGCGCCGATGCCTTCCAGGTAGAACTCCCACTCGGCATATTCCGAACTGCCACGCCAGGCGGTGATGTCATGCAGCAGCGGGTAGTGCGCCAGGTCAGCGGGGCCATGCAGCGGCGGGCGCCCGCGCAGCAGGGCAGGTGAGCACACCGGGAAGATCTGCTCGTCCAGCAGTGGCGTCGAAAGCATGCCTGGGTAGCTACCATCGTTCAGGTCGATGGCCAAATCGAAATCACCCGGGGTCAGCGCCTGGGCACTGTCTTCGGCGACCAGGCGCAGTTCGATATCCGGGTAGCGCTGTTGAAAACGCGGCAAGCGCGGCGTGAGCCATTTGGCCAGGAACGAGGGGATCGAACGCACACGCAAGGTGCCGCGGATTTCCCCCGCGTCCAGCCGCAGCAGCTCGGCTTCGATACTGCCGTAGGCCTCGGCCACCGTCTGGGCCAGGCGTTGCCCCTCGGCGCTCAGCTCCACGCCGCGCGCCCGGCGCAGGAACAGCCGGTAGCCCAGGCGCTCTTCCAGTTGGCGCATCTGCTGGCTGACCGCGCCCGGGGTGATGTGCAGCTCTTCGGCACAGCGGGTGAAGGACAAGTGCCGGGCTGCGCAGGCAAATACATGCAGCCAGACGAACATCTGACCATTGAGTTGTCGTCGCATCGTTTAGTACCACTAAAGGCTTGCTTAGGAAGTTTCGTTGGTCATCCGTGAGCCAGCGCGGCAGTATCGCGCAAAATCGCAATAACGCTCAATTTCTTCAGACAACCCTACCCTGGATGCATATCAGGGCAGGGTCAGGCATTAGCATGGCTATCAGTGTTTTCGACCTTTTCAAAATTGGCATCGGGCCGTCCAGTTCCCATACCGTCGGCCCGATGCGCGCGGCGGCCACCTTTGCCCAGGCCTTGCGTGAGCAGGGGCTGCTGGCCCAGGTAACGCGCGTGCAAGTGCGGCTGTATGGCTCGCTGTCGGCCACCGGGGTTGGCCATGCCACCGACCGCGCGTGCCTGCTAGGCTTGATGGGCCAGTGGCCGGACCGTATCGACCCGTCCACGATCGAGTCGCGCATCGGCCAGGTCCTGCAAGAGCACTGCCTGATGCTCGACGGTAGCCATCCGCTGGCCTTCGACTACGGCCGTGACATGCTGCTGCTCGACGAGAGCCTGCCTTATCACCCCAATGCCATGAGCGTGGAAGCCATGGACGGGCAGCGCAGCCTGTTGAGCCAGACCTATTTTTCGGTGGGCGGCGGCTTCATCGTCGAGCAAGCCGAGATCGATGCGCCGGCAAGCGAAACGAATGCCGTGATGCTGCCTTATGAGTTCGACAGTGGTGCCCAACTGCTGGCGTTGTGCAAGGCCCACAACCTGAGCGTGGCGCAACTGATGATGGCCAACGAATGCGCCTGGCGCCCGGAGGCCGAGGTGCGCGAAGGCTTGTTGCGCATCTGGGCGGCCATGCGTGAGTGCGTGGCGAACGGCCTGCGCAACGAGGGCATCCTGCCGGGCGGCTTGCACGTCAAGCGCCGCGCCGCGCGGTTGCATCGCAGCCTGCAGGAGCTGGGCAAGCCCAACGTGATCGGCTCGACCCTTGGTGCCATGGAGTGGGTCAACCTGTTCGCCTTGGCGGTCAATGAAGAAAATGCTGCCGGTGGGCGTATGGTTACCGCGCCCACCAACGGGGCAGCCGGCATTATCCCGGCGGTGTTGCACTACTACATGAAGTTCAACCCCAATGCCTGCGATGCTGATGTGGTGGACTTCCTGCTTGGCGCAGCGGCGGTTGGCATCCTGTGCAAAAAGAACGCCTCGATTTCCGGTGCCGAGGTGGGTTGTCAGGGGGAGGTGGGCTCGGCCTGTTCGATGGCTGCTGCCGGCCTGGCGCAGGTACTGGGTGCTACGCCGCCCCAGCTTGAAAACGCCGCCGAAATTGCCCTGGAGCACAACCTTGGGCTGACCTGCGACCCGGTGGGCGGCCTGGTGCAGGTGCCGTGCATCGAGCGCAATGCGATTGCTGCGGTCAAGGCGATCAACGCCGTGCAGATGGCGCTGCGGGGGGATGGCGAGCACTTCATCTCGCTCGATCGGGTGATCCGCACCATGCGTGATACTGGCGCGGACATGCATGCCAATTACAAGGAAACCTCGCGCGGCGGTTTGGCGGTCGCTTTTGTCGAGTGCTGATGTTTAACGCGGTCAACTGGAGCGGCCTTGGGTCTCGATGGGCCGCTCCTTCACCAGGTTGCGTTGATCTGTTGGGTCAGCGCTGACTCAGCGGCCTTTCTGCTTCGCTGCCAGGAAGCTCGCACGCATGTCCTTGGCCCAGCCATCGAGCACCGGCTTGACGTCATTCAAGGTCAGCTTCTGGGTATCGTTCTCCAGTTCCTGGCCCGCGCCCTTGCGGACCACCTGGGCCAGTACCTTCTGGCTGGCGCCGTCCAGGAACGCTGCCTCCACACCGACATCCACGTCCTGGTCACGGCCACCCATGGCGGTATTCACTCCCGCCGCGATAAGCGCGATAGGGATCACCTCGTAAGGCCTGAGGCCCTCGTTACTAGTGGACACTGCCGTGATCGCCGGGCGTACCACGATCACGCCCGGGCCAGGCCCCTTGGCCAACGGCATCACGCTGGCCATTTCGCGGCGCAGGGCCTCGTTGAAGTAGCGGGTGATTTCCTGCAGCGTCTGCTGCGAGATAACGGCTGTGGGCTGCGGCTTGGGGTAGAACTGGCTTGGCTCGACGAACACCTGGCTGTACTGGTTGATATTGACCTTGGGGTCGATCCAGCGCATCACCGGGTCACCCGACGGGCTCTTGGCTTCTTGCAGCCGGCTGTAGTCTTTGAGGAAGCCGGAGTAATCCTTGGGGTCCACGCGGTTGCTGGAGCAGGCGGCCACGGCAAGCAGCGCGGCGCACAAAAGGGTAATGCGAGGCAATGATTTCATGATGAAAAGGCATCCATGAGAGGTCGGCCACAACAACGCTAGCAGGTGCGAGGCAGTTGGCCAGTGGACGGGGCAATCCTCTTTGAAAAGAACACAGTGCGTGGCCGGGACGGGCTCGCCTGGAGCGACGCTGCAAACGTTGCGGCCCACTCAACCCAGGGCCTCACGCAAGCGGTACCACAACATGCCCAGTGCCAGCAGGGGGGAGCGCAGGGCCTTGCCGCCGGGGAAGGTCAGGTGCGGCACGGCGCTGAACACATCCAGGCCGTGGCTGTGGCCGAGGGCGATGCTTTCGGCCAGCAATTTCGCCGTCCAGTGCGTCACGTTCAGCCCGTGGCCGGAATAGCCCTGGGCGTAATACACGTTAGGGTGCTGGTTCAGGCGCCCGACCTGGGGGAAACGGTTGGCGGTGATGCCGATCATGCCACCCCACTGGTAGTCGATGCGCACGTTGGCCAGTTGCGGGAATACTTTCAGCACCTTGGGCCGCATATAGGCAGCGATGTCCTTGGGGTCTCGACCAGAATAGTGGCAGGCGCCGCCGAACAGCAGGCGGCGGTCTGCGGTGAGGCGGTAGTAGTCCAGGCCGACCTTCTGGTCGCACAGCGCCATGTTTTGCGGGATCAGGCTGCTGGCCAGTGCTTCGGGCAAGGGTTCGGTGGCCACTACATAGCTGCCGGCCGGGAGCACCTTGCCACTCAGGCGCGGTTCCAGTTCATCCAGGTGAGCGTTGCAGCCCAGCACCAGGCTGCTTGCGCGCACCTTGCCGCGCGCCGTGTGCAGCGTCAACCTGGGCCCGTGCTCAATGCGCAGCACCGGGCTTTGCTCGAAAATGCGCACGCCCAGGCCGTGGGCCGCGCGGGCTTCGCCCTGGACCAGATCAAGTGGGTGCAGGTGTCCCGAGCCCATGTCGACCAGGCCGCCAGCGTACTGGTCGCTGGCGACGATCTCGTTCAGCTGCCCGGCGCTGACCAGGCGTGTTTCATGGCGATAGCCCAGAGCGACCAGGTCGTCCTGTTCCTCCTTGAAGGCGGCGAACTGCGCCGCGGTGTTGGCCAGTTCGCAGAAGCCCCAGCGCAGATCGCAGGCAATGCCGTAGCGGGCGATGCGCTCGGCCACCAGTTCCACTGAGTCGATGCCGGCCTGCTTCAGGTAGCGCACACCGTCCTGGCCGACATGCCGGGCAAAGCCGCTGACATCATGGCCGATACCGCGAATCAGCTGGCCGCCATTGCGCCCACTGGCGCCCCAGCCGATGCGTCGGGCTTCCAGCAGTACCACCGAGAGGCCACGCTCGGCCAGCTCCAGGGCTGTATTGACCCCAGTCAGGCCGCCGCCGATCACGCATACGTCGGCCGTCAGTTCACTGTCCAGGCTGGGGTAGGGGGCCGCGTCGCGCGCTGTGGCGGCGTAGTACGAGGCAGTGTGTTGGGTATTGAAAGACATGAGCGTTCTCGACTCAGCGGTTGGACTTGATCTTGCTCCAGGAGCGGGTCATGACGCGCATGATTTTCGGGCTCGGGGTGCTGGAGATGTACAGCTTGTCCAGCACCTCCTGGGGTGGGTAGATCTCCGGGTTGTTCACCAGCGATGCATCCATATAGGCCTTGGCGTCCGGGTTGGCGTTGGCATAGCCGACCGTGGCGCTGACCTTGGCGATCACTTTGGGGTCGAGCAGGTAGTTGATGAACGCCAGGGCCTGCTCGGGGTTGTTGGCGTCCTTGGGGATGGCCAGCAGGTCGAACCACAGGTTGCTGCCTTCCTTGGGAATGCTGTAGGCGACCTTCACGCCGTTTTTCGCTTCTACGGCGCGGTTGGCAGCCTGGAACACGTCGCCGGAGTAGCCGAACGCGATGCAGACATCACCGTTCGCCAGGTCAGAGACGTACTTGGAGGAGTGGAAGTAGGTGATGTAGGGGCGCAGTTCGAGCAGGCGGGCCTCGGCCTTGGCGTAGTCGCCCGGTTTTTCGCTGCGCGGGTCCATGCCCAGGTAGTTGAGCACGGCCGGGAACAGCTCGTCGGGCGAGTCCATGAATGCCACGCCGCACTGCTTGAGCTTTTTCAGGTTTTCGGGCTCGAACAGCACCGCCCACGAGTCGATATGGTCCACACCCAGTGCCGCTTTGACCTTGTCGACGTTGTAGCCGATGCCATTGGTGCCCCACAGGTAAGGCACGGCGTACTGGTTGCCGGGGTCGTTCTGTTCAAGTTGCTTGAGCAGTTTGGGGTCCAGGTGCTGCCAGTTCGGCAGCTTGCTGCGGTCCAGCGGCAGGAAGGCGCCGGCCTGGGCCTGGCGTGCGAGGAAGTGGTTGGACGGTACCACCACGTCATAACCCGTACGCCCGGCCAACAGCTTGCCTTCAAGGGTTTCGTTGGAGTCGAACACGTCATAGACCACCTTGATTCCGCTGCTGGCCTGGAAGTCGGCCAGGGTGGTGTCACCGATGTAGTCGGTCCAGTTGTACACACTGACCGTGGGCGCGGCCTGGGTGGTGGTGGCGAACAGCAGGGTGAATGCAGCGGGGATCAGGGCTTGCAGATGACGCATGGGAACACCTCGTTGGTCTTGTTCTTCGAGTTCGGAGCAGGCTTGCCTGTGCATGGGGTGCAGAGCACCCCCGCGGTGGATCAGACACTCAGCATCAGGAATTCACGCTCCCACGAGCTGATGACGCGCTTGTAGTTCTCGTGCTCGGCGCGCTTGACCGCCACGTAGCCCTGGACGAACTGCTTGCCCAGGTACTGCTGCACGGTTTCGCAGTCTTCCATGTGCTGCAGCGCATCCTCGATGGTGATCGGCAGGCGCAGGTTGCGGCGTTCATAGGCGCGGCCCTGCACCGGTGCGCTAGGGTCGATCTGCTCGACCATGCCCAGGTAGCCGCACAGCAGGCTGGCAGCGATGGCCAGGTACGGGTTGGCATCGGCGCCCGGCAGGCGGTTTTCCACCCGCATCGCCTCAGGGCTGGAGGTGGGCACGCGCAGGCCGGCCGTGCGGTTTTCTTCGCCCCACTCGACGTTGACCGGTGCCGAGGTATCCGGCAGGAAGCGGCGGAACGAGTTGACGTTGGGCGCGAACATCGGCAGCAGCTTGGGGATGTACTTCTGCAAGCCGCCGATGTGATGCAAAAACAGCTGGCTCATGCTGCCGTCTTCGTTGGCGAAGATCGGTTTGCCAGTGGCGATGTCGACCACGCTCTGGTGCAGGTGCATGGCACTGCCGGGTTCATCGGTGATCGGCTTGGCCATGAACGTGGCGGCCACGTTGTGCTTGAGCGCGGCCTCGCGCATGGTGCGCTTGAACACGGTGATCTGGTCGGCCAGGTCCAGCGCGTCGCCGTGGCGGAAGTTGATCTCCATCTGCGCCGGGCCGTCTTCGTGGATCAGCGTATCCAGGTCCAGGCCCTGGATCTCGCACCAGTCGTAGACGTCTTCGAACAGCGGGTCGAATTCGTTGGCGGCGTCGATCGAGAACGACTGACGGCCACTTTCAGCACGGCCGGAACGCCCCAGTGGTACCTGCAGTGGCAAATCCGGGTCTTCGCAGCGCTTGGTCAGGTAGAACTCCATCTCGGGTGCGACGATCGGCTGCCAGCCCTTGTCGGCGTACAGCTTGAGCACCTTCTTCAGGACGTTGCGTGGCGAAAGCTCGATAGGGTTGCCTTGCTTGTCGAAGGTGTCGTGGATCACGATCGCGGTTGGCTCGATCGCCCACGGGATCTGGTAAACGGCGGTGGGATCGGGGCGGCAGACCATGTCGATGTCGGCGGCGTCGAGCAGGTTGTAATAGATGTCATCGTCGACGTAGTCGCCGGTGACCGTCTGCAGCAGCACGCTTTCTGGCAGGCGCATGCCTCGCTCATGGAGGAACTTGGCGGTAGGCGCAATCTTGCCGCGGGCGATGCCGGTCAAGTCGCTGATCACGCATTCGACTTCGGTGATCCGGTGTTCTTTCAGCCAGGTGGACAGCTGATCGAAGGGGGCGTTCATACAGACCTCTTGGTTGGGTTTTAGTGGGGGAGCGTGGGCGCTTGCGAAAATCGTTGAACAGTTGCGAAGGCGTTACGCTTCCCAGGTGACGCGCTGGAGACTATCTTGGGCGCAGCCCCCCGGGGCGATCTATCCACTTTCTTCAGTATCGAATGCACCAAAAGAGTGCATACAGGACGATGTGTGACAACCGCCAATGCGTTGAAGGTCCAGGCTTTCCACACCACTGACGTCACCGAGCAAGTGCGCGCCACCCCTGGCTGGCAGCAGCAGTACCGGCAGATGTCGCCCGGGTACTTCAGCGGTGAGCTGCGGTGTCTGGGGCTGGATGGTGTGGAGGTGTACGAAGAGCGCCTGAACACCCGGGTGGAGCAGTTTTTCCGCGCGCCAAGCGGCTCGCTGGCGTTTTGCTTCGACCGCAGCGAGAACAGCCTGTACCTGCTGAACGAGCAAAGCCGCAATATCTGGATCACGCCGGAGAACTACCAGGAGGTGGCGGTCGTGTTCGACCAGGCCTTCCTGGCCCGCCATGGCCTGGACCCGCAGCGCCTGGAAGGGTTGTTCATGGTGCCACTGGGCAGCGGCCAGAATGCGCTGTTCGGCAGCTGGCTCAGCGCCACCTTGACCCGGTTGGGCGAGGAGGGTTGCCCGTTGCAAGGGCAGGCCCTGGCTGAGCAGCTGCTGGAGGACTGCCTGTTCATTCTCGACAATGCCAGCCAGCGGTTACAGGGCGTGGCCCTGGGGCGGCGGGACGAGGAGAGGGCGATCATGCACCGGGTCAGCGAATGGGCGGCCGATTGCCCGGAAGAGACGCTGAACCTGCTTGAGCTGGCAGACGTGGCTGGGGTTTCCCTGCGCCAGTTGCAACAGGCGTTCAAGGCCTTTACCGGCATGCCGCCGGCGCACTGGCTGCGCCTGCGTCGGCTCAACGGTGCGCGGCGTGATCTGTTGCGCGGTGGCGGCGTGACCGTGGCCGAGGTGGCGATGCGCTGGTCGTTCTGGCATTTAGGAAGGTTTTCAGAGAGTTACCGGCAGTTGTTCAAGGAGTTTCCCAGTGAAACATTGAAGCGCTGCCGGGTTTGAGGTGGAGGCGGGGCTGCCGGCCTCTTCGCGGGCTCGCCCGCTCCCACAGCACCAGCATGGTTTCGTGAATCGCACGTTGCCTGGGGCGCGGGCAAGTCCGCGAAGCGGCCAGCCCAGGCAACACTGAACCCAGCATTCCACGCCAAAAGTTGCTATCGTGCCGCCCTGATTTCACCCGAGGTGCCGATGTTCTACCTGCCTTTGCCCAGCGACCAGGCCGACCGCCTCGCCAGCGCGGCCGTTACCGAGTTCTTCACCACCGCCAGTGTTGTCGATGCCGCTACCGTGCTGTTCGTGCAAAACCTGCCACGCCAGCCTGCCACCGCCTCGGCCGACGCGCAGGAGCGTCGTTTCGCCGAAATCGTGCGCATCGCCAACGAAGTAGAAGGTGTCGCCCCCGGGCGCTTCCAGGCCCAGGTAGCGCAGCAATTCGATCGCGAAGCGTTCGCCATGGGCCTGGGCATGCTGGGCGAAAACGGCATTGCACTGCTGTCGGCCGAAGTGCAGTACCAGGCGGACGAATGGCTGGATGACGAAGGCCAGTGGAACTTCCAGTTCGCCGACCGCTACCGCCAACGGGCCACGCCGCTGCACCCGGTGTACCTGCCGTCGCTGGCCAGTGACTTGATGCTCAGCGACCAGCAGAACCGCCTGCTGCGCGAATTCCTCAGTGGCATCGACGAGTCTGTGGCTGTGCAAGGTTTCGCCGGCACCGGCAAGACCTTCCTGATTCACCAGTTCGCCCGGCTGCTGGAGCCACAGCGCACCTTGCTGCTGGCCTTGACTGAAGGCCAGTTGCGCGCGCTGCAGGCGCGGGTCAAGGACGCTGCCGCCTATACCGCGCTGACCTTCGGCCAACTGGCTGACGAGCTGCTCAACCGTGACCTCACCAGCAACGGCTGGCGATTGCGCGATCCGTACCGCACCAAGCTGTCCTGGCGCCCCCAGGAAGCGCAAGTGGTGCGCTGGCTGTCCATCCCAGATATCGGCCCGCTCGCAGCGCGTGATGTGGTTGCCTTGTGCATCCGCGCCGTGCGCACGTTCTGCCACAGTGCCGATACCCAGCTTCAGCTGCACCACTTGCCCTGGGCCGGGCCTGGCACCTCGCCGCTGGATCAGGAGGTGCTGCTGGAAAAGGCACGCCTGTACTGGCAAGAGCTGATTCGCCCGTCGGCGCGGGACATTCAGCTGCCGGTGCGTGACTACCACCGGGTCAAGCTGCTGTCGCTGACCGAGCATGTCATCGACAGCCGTTACACCCATGTCATCGTCGACGAAGCCCACGAGCTGTCGGCACCGATGCTGGCGGTACTCGATCGCAGTCCGCAGTCGATCATTACCCTGGGTGACGAACTGCAAAACCTCAACGGCCTCAGCCCGCACCATGGCAGCTTCATCCGGCAACGCTGCATCGACCATTCACTGCGCGCCGGGCCGGCAATGGACAATGTGCTCAACCCGTTGATCCAGGCGCACCCGGCCACGATCCAGGCGGCCTTCAGTGGCAGCGCCGAGCACTACACCCGGGTCAGCTTCTTCGATACGGTGATGGTACCGGAACAGCCCACGGCGCTTATCGTCGATGATGAATGGGGCCTGTTTGGCTGGTTCCAGCGCCTCACGCATCAGGGGGTGCCGTTCTTGTTGCTGAAAAGCGCCCGCAAGGACTTTGAGCTGTTCGTCGAGGACTGCATCGAGCTGTACCGCTACGGCACCCGGCCGCGCCACCCGATGCTGTTCCGCTATGCCAGCTGGCAGGCGCTGGAACAGGACAAGGGCGATGACAAAGCGTTCGTCGCCGTGGCCAACATGCTGCGCAAAGGCTACACGCCGGAGCACTTTGCCAAGGCCAAGAGCCGTTACCGCTGGGACAAGGCGCCGAAGCTGTTCCTAGGGCGAGTACGGGATGTGAAGAACATGGAGTTTGCCCGGGTAATGGTGTCGCCGGAGCTGATGGTGGCGCCACAGGTGGCGGGTAACCGCAATGAACGGGCGCGTATGCTGGCGGGGTTGTATACCGCCTGTTCGCGGGCGCGGCATGAACTGATCGTGCCGGGGGGGATGCTGGACTGGGTCAAGGACCAGGTGCGGGATTGACGCAGCTGGGGCTGCAAAGCAGCCCCAGGGTCATGAATCAGTTACGGTCCAGCCACACGGTCTGGGCATTGGTGAACTCGCGCACACCAAAGTGCGACAGCTCACGGCCGAAACCGCTCTTCTTCACGCCACCAAACGCCACGCGGGGGTCCGAAGCGCAGTAGCCGTTGATGAACACGCCACCGGTATCCAGTGCGGCGGTCATGCGTTCGGCCAGCGCATAGTCGGCTGTGTAGATGGTCGAGGCCAGGCCAAACTCGCTGTCGTTGGCCAGTTCCACGGCATGGTCGGCATCGCGTGCAGTGATGATCGCCGCTACCGGGCCGAACAGCTCCTGCTTGAACGCGGTCATGTCCGGGGTGACATTGGCGAACACGGTCGGCGCGTAGAAGTTGGCCACGCCTTCGACCTTGTTGCCGCCCAGCAGCAACGTGGCGCCTTCGGCCAGCGTCGCCTGAACCTGGCCATCCAACTCGTCGCGCAGGTCATAGCGGGCCATCGGGCCGATATAGGTGTCGTCCTCCAGCGGGTTGCCGACTTTCAACTGGCGAGTGGCTTCAACGAACTTGTGGGTGAACGCGTCGACGATGCTTGCTTCCACGATCAGGCGCTTGGCGGCGGCGCACACCTGGCCGGTGTTCTGGTAGCGGCCTATCACCGCGGCCTGGACGGCGGCATCCAGGTCGGCATCGGCCAGCACGATGAAGGGATCGGAGCCTCCCAGCTCCAACACGCACTTCTTCAGCGCGGCGCCGGCCTGTGCACCAATCGCCATGCCGGCACGCACGCTGCCGGTCAGGGTCACGGCGGCGATGCGCGGATCGTTGATGGCGCGGGTGACGCCATCCGGGGTCACGTTCAGCACTTCGAACACGCCTTCCGGCAGGCCGGCATCCTTGAACAGCTCAGCCATCAGGTAGGCGCTGCCCATCACGTTCGGTGCATGCTTGAGCACGTAGGTGTTACCCGCCAGAATCGCCGGCACGGCACCGCGCAGCACCTGCCAGACCGGGAAGTTCCACGGCATCACGGCCAGGATCGGGCCAAGCGGGCGATATTCGATACGGGCTTTTTCGACCTGCGTCGGCTCGGCGGCGAGCATCGCCGGGCCGTGCTCGGCGTACCAGCGGCAAAGGCCCACACACTTGCTGACTTCACCGCGAGCCTGGGCGATCGGCTTGCCAATTTCGCGGCTGATCATGTGCGCGAAAGCTTCAGCCTTGGCTTCGAGGGTGCCGGCCAGGGCCAGCAGGTACTCGCTGCGCTGACCCAGCGACACCTGGCGCCACTGGCGGTAGCCAACCTTGGCGCGTTGCAGCGCCGCTTCCAGTGCGGCGTCGGTGTCGAACGGGTAGGCGCCGATCTGCTCGCCGCTGTACGGGTCGAGGGAGATGGCGTGGGTCAGGCTGCTGATCGCGCTCATGGCGGGACACTCTCGATGTTGTTAATCAGTGAGGCCAGACTAGTGGGCTATGGCTTTAATGAAAACTGAATAATAATGAGCGAAACATTCACGTTTGGAGAATGGCTGTGGACCTGGTGCAACTGGAGATCTTCAAGGCTGTGGCAGAGCAGGGCAGCATCAGCGCCGCCGCGCAGCACATCCATCGGGTGCCGTCGAACCTGACCACGCGCATCAAGCAACTGGAGGAGGACCTGGGTGTAGAGCTGTTCATTCGGGAGAAGAGCCGCCTGCGCCTGTCGCCTGCGGGTTGGAACTTCCTCGAATACACCCGGCGCATTCTAGACCTGGTCCATGAGGCGCGGCTGACCGTGGCGGGTGAAGACCCGCAGGGCACCTTTGCCCTCGGATCGCTGGAAAGCACGGCGGCGGTGCGCATTCCGGCGTTGCTGGCCGCCTACAACCAACGCTACCCCAAGGTTGACCTTGACCTGTCCACCGGGCCCTCCGGGACCATGCTCGAAGGCGTGTTGTCTGGCCGCCTGGTGGCCGCGTTCGTCGACGGCCCGGTGCTGCACCCGACGCTGGAGGGCATACCGGTGTTCGAGGAAGAGATGATGGTCATTGCGCCGCTCAACCATACACCGGTGACCCGCGCGCAGGACGTGAACGGTGAAAGCATCTACGCCTTCCGCGCCAACTGTTCATACCGCCATCACTTCGAAAACTGGTTCGTGCAGGACCAGGCGGTACCGGGCAAGATTCACGAAATGGAGTCGTACCACGGCATGTTGGCCTGCGTCAGTGCAGGTGCCGGCCTGGCCATGCTGCCGCGCAGCATGCTCGACAATATGCCCGGGTGCAGCACCGTCAGCGCCTGGCCAATGTCGGAGGACTTCCGCTATCTGAAAACCTGGCTGGTATGGCGACGGGGTACGGTCTCGCGCAGTTTGAGCATGTTCGTGAAGTTGCTTGAAGAAGGCCGCGCAAGCTGATGTTTTCACTCGATAACCTGATTATCTGAAGTGCATTTCACCGACATGACCAGGCATCAGCACGAACACCCTTTCGCTGGGAGGATCAGATAATAGGTAAGCCATCCTCGAAAGGAGGGTCGTACCATGCGTAACCATCACTATGCGCTCGGCGCTGCCTTGCTGATCACCCTGGCCCTGCCATGGACCCTGGCCGCCGCTGCCGACCTCAATGCCCCCATCGACATGCAGGCCGTGCAGTTGCAACCGCAGGAGCAGAATGGCGTGCGCTACCTGCAGGGCGGTATCGGCCAGGACGAGGCCAATGCCCTGCGCAAGACCACGGGTTATGACCTGCACGTAGAGCTTTCGACCGGCCCGGAAGGCAAGTTCCAGAGCGGGGCCACCGTCGATATCCAGAATGCCCAGGGCCAGCCCGTACTCAGTGTCAGCGATGCCGGGCCGCTGCTGTATGTGCAATTGCCTCCCGGCAAATACAAGGTCATTGGCAATGCCCAAGGCCAGGCGGTGCAGCAGTGGGCGGCCGTCACGGGCAAGGCGCCCACGACCGTTAACCTTAACTGGCGTTGATGAAAAGTCGGGCAGGAGTACACCTGTACTCCTGCCTGGGGTCAGGTCACGCCTCGCGAATTCCTGTGCCCGGCAGGCACATCTTTACCACGTGATTTAGCCAATAGTGGCAATACACTTCCAACTTTCTGATTATCTGGACAATAATCAGAAAAGTATTACTTCGTATGACCGGTCTGGATGCACCGGTCAGCGCAAAACATCGAGGGGCCCAAGCCCCCGCTTGCCGTGTAGACCATCAGGAGAGTCGTTGATGAAAAACCGTCTAGCAGCTTCGCTGGCCGTAGCAGTGCTGGCCTTTGCCGGGGCCGATCTGGTCCAGGCAGCGCAGATATCAGGCGCCGTGGGCGCCACTGGCCAAGGTGACATGACGTACCGTATTGGCATGTCGTTCGACTGGGACAAGACATGGCTGGAAAGCAGCACCGGCCATGTGAGCGGTTACTGGGATGCGGCCTACACCTATTGGGAAGGTGGCGATGCCAGTGGTGCGCATTCGCTGTCGTTCAGCCCGGTGTTCACTTATGAGTTCAGCGGCTTTACCTACACGCCTTACATCGAGGCAGGCATTGGCCTGGCAGCGTTTTCAAAGACCGACGTGGGTGACCAGCGACTGGGGTCGGCGGTCAACTTTGAAGACCGTATCGGCTTTGGCCTGAAGTTGCCGGGAGAACAGAAGGTAGGCATCCGTGCCATGCACTACTCCAACGCCGGGATAAAGCAGCCAAACGACGGCATAGAGTCGTACTCGCTGTTCTACAGCACAGCGTTCTGAAATTACGGGGCCACTGCGCGGCCCCGGCAATTCAGAAGGTATAGGAAACGCCGGCCTGCACCGTGCGCGGTGCGCCGGGGTATACGTAGCTGTTGAACGCGCCCTCGTCATACCCCTTGTTGAACACGTTCTTCACGTCCAGGTTCAACCGCACGTGTTCGTTTACCTTGTAGAACGTCAGCAGGTCAACCACGGTGTACTGGTCCATGTTGTAGGTGACCGCCTCGGTCTGACCATTCCGGTCATCCACATACTTCACCCCAAGTCCTAACCCAACACCTTTGGCAAAACCGTCCTGGAACTCATAAGTGTTGAGCAGGCTGAAGCTGTTGCGCGGGATGTTGGCCAGTCGCGTACCCGTCGGCAGGCGGTTGTCCTTGGTAACTTCGGCATCGACATAGGCGTAGCCACCGATTACCCGCCACTCAGGCGTGATATTGCCGGCGATGTTGATATCCAGCCCGCGGCTGCGCACTTCCCCGGCGGCCAAGCTGTAGTTGGTATTCACAGGGTCGCGCGTCAGTACGTTTTCCTTGACGATATGGTAGATCGCCGCGTCGACACTCAACTGGCGGTCGAGTGACTCCCATTTCACACCCAGCTCGTAGGATTTGCCCTTCTCCGGGTCGAAACCACCGCCACTGGCCGGCGTGCCCGTATTGGGTTTGAACGAACGTGCGGTGTTGGCGTAGACCGCCAGGGTATCGGTCAGGTCATAGATCAAGCCAAGGCGGGGTGTGACGCCGTTTTCGCCCTTGCTGAAATCGCCGGCATTGTTCAGCTTGTTGTCATAGTCATGCTCGAAACGCTCGAAGCGCACGCCTGCCAATGCCTTCAAACGCTCGGTCAGGGCCACTTGGTCCTGAATGAAGAACGCCCACGTCTGCAGGTTTTCCTTGTCCCAGGTGGTGGTGCGGTTCAGGGCCGGACGCGGCTGGCCCAGTACCGGGTTGTAGATGTCGATTGGGTAGGCTGCCGAGGAACGCTGGATGATCGAGTTGTAGTCGTAGTTCTCGTATTCGACCCCGGTCAACAAGGTATGGCTGAAATTGCCGGTGTCAAAATGCCCGGTCAGGTTCAGCTGCCAGTCGCGGTCGGTCCACTCCAGCTTGCGGTAGTTGAAGTTGCGCTGCAGCGTGCGTCCGTCTGCCGGTGCGCCGTCGGCTTCGACAGCGTTGCCCTTGAGCGAGCCATCGAGGAACTGGAACCCGCCAGCCAGCGACCAGTTGTCATTGAGCAGGTGCTCGAAACGCACTTGGGCCATGTTGTTGTCATTGTGCAGCAGGTTGTCGCTGCCTTTTTCCCAGATATAGGTATCGCGCGAGGCGCTGCCGGTCTGGGTGGGGTAGCGGGTCAGGCCGCGATCGAGGGGGTGGTTGTTGCGCATGAAATCGCCTTCGAAGGTGATCTTCGTGGCGTCATTGACCTGCCAGCTGATGACCGGAGCGACATCGTAGCGTTCGCTTTCGACATCGTCGCGGAAGCTGTCGCCGCCTTCACCCAGTACGTTCAGGCGGTAGGCCAGCGAGCCGTCCTGGCTCAGCGGCCCGGTGGCATCAAGGGTGGCACGGTGCATGCCCTGGTCGTCGAACTGGCTGCCAAGGGTGACCTTGGACTCGGGCAACGGCTGCTTGCTGACCACGTTGAACGTACCGCCGGGGTCGCCACGGCCGTACAGGCTGCTGGCTGGGCCACGGATGACCTCCAGGCGCTCGACGGTGTTGGCATCCGGAGCATTGGGGTAGCCGCGGTTGATCGGAAAGCCGTTGCGATAGAACTCGCCGGTCGTGAAGCCACGCACGGTGAAGGTTGTGAGGCCCTGGCCGCCGAAGTTGTTGGCGCGGCCGACACCACCGGCGTAGTCCAGGCCGTCCTGCAGGCGCGTGGCGCCCGTGTCTACCAGCACATCCTTGGGCACCACGCTGACCGATTGCGGGGTTTCGTGCAGCGCCGTGTCGGTGCGGGTGGCACTGGCCGAGCGGGTGGCCTTGTAGCCATCGACCGGGCCGTCGGCGCGTTCACCGTCGGCAGTACTGGTGATGCTCAGGGCCTGGAGTTCGATCTGGTTAGGGTCGCTGAGCGGTTCAGGCTCGGCAAAGGCCAGCGGGGAGACAGCATGAAGCACACAAAGCGAGACGAACGTGCGGCGCATCGACAGTACGGTCCTTGAATAGGGCGCTGAGGGGCTGGGTCGGGAAACGCCGCGAACATACTACGAATCATTATCAAATGCATTAATTTTGAGTGGCACTGGTGTACCAGATACCAGCGAAGATAAAGCGTCAGTGACAACAGTGCCTGCTGGGCACTGCGAAGGGGCCCACAGGTTAGAAGCTGCTCTGTGGGTGCAAGTGCCTCTTCGCAGTACAAGGTTATTCCTGCCTGGCCCCTGGGCAGGCTGCTGAAGCTCAGCGAACAGCCTTGATCGCCAGCACATTGCACAGCGGGTGTTCCAGCACATGCGCCGTTGTCCTGCCCAGGAATGTCTGCATGGCGTCATGCCTATGGCTGCCCATGACGATCACGTCCACCCGGTTGTGGCCGACGAACTGGGCAATGGCCCTGATAGCGGCCCCTTCGAGGAAGTGCCGGCGCTCCAGCGGGATCTGGTGATGGTCGCCCAGGCGGTTGAACGCCGCCCGCTGCGCGGTTCGCACACTGCTGTCGAAGCCGGGCATGGTGACCGTACCGGCGCCGAAGTCGGCGATGTGGGTCTTGGACGCGTCGCACACATGCAGCAGGTGCAGTTCGGCGTTGCACTGCAGGGCCAGGTCATGGGCGCAGTGGATGACCTGCTCGTCCAGGTGCTCGCCAGCGCCATGGCTGTTCAGGTCCACCGCGGCGGCGATCTGCCGTGGCAGGGGCAGGCGAATGTCGCTGACCAGATGCACGGCGACCGGGCTGTCCTTGAGCAACTGCCAGTCCAGCGGCGTGACCAGCAGGCGTTTGAGTACGGGCTCGTGCTGTACGTCCTTGACCAACAGATCGCAGCCCAGCCGTTCGACCCGTTCCAGTACGCTGCCCAGCGGGTCGCGGGTCAACAACAGCTCGGTGGACACGTCCACTCCGGCATCGCTCAGCTGTTCGGCCTCATCCGCCAGCCATTGGCGGTTGTCGCTGAGCAGCCGCTCACGCTCACGACCATCGCTCATCAAGCCAAAGGTGTCGACGTCGTCGACGAACACATTGATATCCAGCAGGGCACCGCTGGACTCTGCCAACGCCGCCGCCCGTTGCAGCGCAGGCGTATGACGCATTTGCGGGCCGAGCATGACGAACAGACGTTTGAACTGGCTCATCGCACACCTCCACGTGTGGCAGCCCCCCGGTGACCTGATCATGTTCAGTCTAGACTGCCGCAGCGTACACCGGGGCGATGTGTCGGGTATGATGCGTGCCCCATCATTGTCACGAGGCCTGTCCCATGTCCCTGAGTGCTGAACAGATCGTTGAGTATCGCGCCTTTGCCGAGCAATTGGCCGATGCTGCCGCTGCAGCGATCGCGCCGTACTTCCGCGCCAGCCTGGATGTCGAGGACAAGGGCGGGCGTCTGTACGACCCGGTGACCGTGGCCGACAAGGCCGCTGAAGACGCCATGCGTGAGTTGATCCAGGCGCGTTACCCCGAACACGGCATTCTTGGCGAAGAGGCCGGCGTTGCGGTGGGCAGCAGCCCGTTGACCTGGGTGCTGGACCCGATCGATGGCACCCGCGCCTTCATTACCGGCTTGCCGCTGTGGGGCACCTTGATTGCCCTGAATGACGGCACCCGCCCCGTGCTGGGGGTGATGAACCAGCCGTTCACCGGCGAACGTTTCGTGGGTACCCCGGCAGGCGCCTGGCGCAGTGGCACGCCCCTGAAGACGCGTGCCTGCGCCGACCTGTCTGCCGCCACGCTGATGTGCACCACACCGGACATGTTCGACACCGCCGAGCGCAAGGCGGCATTCGAAGCGGTCGCCGGCAAGGCGCGGTTGATGCGTTATGGCGGTGATTGCTATGCCTACTGCATGCTGGCGTCGGGCTTTGTCGACGTGATTGTCGAAGCGAGCCTTCAGCCGTATGACGTACAGGCGCTGATGCCGATCATCGAAGGGGCGGGTGGCGTGATCACGGCGTGGGATGGCAGTTCGGCGCAGGATGGCGGGTGCGTGGTGGCCTGTGGTGACCCTGCGCTGCATGCGCAGGTGCTGGAGATGTTGCGCCACGCCATGTGATCCGGGTTCATCGCACTTGGCCTCTTCGCGGGCGAGTCCCTTCTTGTGGGAGCGGGTTCACCCGCGAAGAGGCCGCCACAGGTTTCCATTCTCTCCAGCCACCGCACTTTTTCCCATTTTCGGGCTCTATGCTTGGCCAGGCCGCGCTGACTCCCGGCGCAGCCGCCGAATATCGACCCGGTGCCGATGGTTGCAAGCTACGCGAATTTCCTCCCCCGCCTGCTACTGACAGGTGCCCTGGCATGCCTGTGCGCCTGTACGCAGCAGCAGGGCCGTGACATGGTCAACCAGCTCGGCAACGGCAAACCCAGCGAGCTGTTCCAGACAAGCGTCGACCGCCTGGCCACGCTGTCGATGCGCGACAACCTGCAAAGCCTGTACCTGCTGATGAACAAGCTGTACCTGCGCAACCCCAGCCAGTGGAAGATGTCTGGCTACCTTGACGCCGCCACCGCCGAGCGACAGATCCGCATCGCCATCGAACAGCGCCGGCCGCTGCCGCAACTGGGCAACCGCCGTGACCTGGCGGCATTGAGCTACGCCCTGAGCCCGGAGTTTCGCGGGGACCGGGTCGGCGCCTTCATCTACGCCATCGGTAGCATGCTGATCACCGCGCATGGTGGGCGTACCGAGTTCTACATGACCGATACCATCGATCCCCTGTTCGTAAACAATGCCGCGCGCAATATCGAGAAGGCAACATGGATGCTCAGCCAGCGGCAAGATGCCAATGGGGTGTTGCTGCTGTTCTCGAACGAAATCTCGGAGGAGGGCAGCAACCTGAGTTTTGCCGTTGAGTTCGGCAAGATCGTCGCGCGGCTGGACTTGCTGGCCGAGTTGCTGGATGAGCGTTATCGGCGCATAGGCTTGAATTACGCGCAAAGCCTGTTGCTGATGAACTTCCTGCCGGTGCAGTGAATGACGGTCGTTGCAGGAGCGCCTGGTCCGCCGTCACGTGCAGGCCACGCGAGTACCGGAAGATACTGTTCGATAAACGAACACGCATGACGCCGGACCTGTCCGCTATCCGCCCAGCCAATCCCATCGTTGCATTGCCCAACCCCCGCCTTTTTGCTGTAGTGTCCCTGTCCGCCGGCTGTCGCCTGCCCCTGCGACGCGCTGCCAGCCCGATAGAATGACCGTGATGACCGCAACCACAGCCCACAAGGCGGTAGGGCGCGGCGACCAGAACAATAACGATACCGAGTGCCTTGCCTATGGAAAGCCGCCTGCTGAGCGAGCGCAGTAGCGTGTTTCACCACGCCGATCCTTACGCTGTGTCCGATTATGTGAACCAGCATGTAGGCCAGCATTGCATCGGTCTGTCCCGTACTACCCACCCCCAGGCCAGCCTCAGCCATCGCAAGTTTGCCGAGCTCGACCTGTGCCGTATCAGCTATGGCGGCAGTGTTCGCGTGACGTCGCCTGCGCTGGAAACCATCTACCACCTGCAAGTCTTGCTCAATGGCAACTGCCTGTGGCGCGGGCACAAGCGCGAGCAGCACCTGGTGCCGGGCGAATTGCTGCTGATCAACCCGGACGACCCGGTTGACCTGACTTACTCGGAAGACTGCGAGAAGTTCATCCTCAAGGTGCCGACCCGGCTGCTGGACTCGATCTGCGATGAGCAGCGCTGGCAGCGGCCTGATGGGGGTGTGCGGTTCTTGCGCAATCATTACCGGCTGGATGAGCTGGATGGCTTCGTGAACCTGCTGGCCATGGTTTGCCACGAGGCGGAAGTGAGCGATTCGCTGCCAAGAGTGCAGGGCCATTACAGCCAGATTGTCGCCAGCAAGCTGCTGACTCTGATGAGCACCAATATCCGCCGCGAGAGCCTGAGTGCCCCGCAGGCCGGGCTAGAGCGCATTCTTGATTACATCGAACGCAACCTGAAACTGGAATTGTCGGCTGAAGTGCTGGCGGAGCAGGCTTGCATGAGTTTGCGCTCGTTATATGCCTTATTTGATCAGCAGTTGGGCACCACGCCCAAGCATTACGTGCGCCAGCGGAAACTGGACCGGGTGCATGCCTGCCTGAGCGACCCTACTTGTGGCGTGCGCAGTGTGACGGAACTGGCCCTGGATTACGGTTTCCTTCATCTGGGGCGGTTTTCCGAGGTTTATCGGCAGCAGTTTGGCGAGTTGCCTTCACAGACATTCAAGCGGCGCGCGTGACGGCGTTTGGCTTGTAGACCTGGCATTTCTGCCAGTTGCGAGCGCTTTGCTCTTAAACCACCATTAGTTCTATGCCGGACGAATGGTGACAGCCATGCAGCAGTCGCAGAAACAAATTTATTTCTACGCTCCCGAAGGACTTTCGCTGGTCAAATATGTTGGCGCAGAAGCTTCGGCTTTGGTGCGAGCAGCAGGCCGGACGCTGGCGCAGCGTGATGATGTCCAGGCAGCGCTTTACGCAGCGGATCTACAAGGCTCGGTTCAGGGATGCATTGGGCGAAATGCAACGAACCGGATGCACTACACGGCGTATGGCTGGGACAGCCAAAATACTGATGCATCAGCGTTGTTGCGATTCACCGGCCAGCGGAAAGACACTCTCACGGGGCACTATTTGCTGGGCGATGGATATCGCGCATTCAGCCCGGTGCTGATGCGGTTCAATGCGCCAGACAGCTTGAGCCCGTTCGGTGATGGGGGGGGCAATGCGTATTGTTATTGCAAGGGTGATCCAGTGAACATAGTGGATCCAAGTGGTCACGTTCCAAGTGGTCCCGTTGTCTATCCGCCCAGTAGCTTCATTGCGGGCGGTTTATTTACCAAGCGATGGGGACTTCGCTCGGCTGCATCATATCAGTGGGGTCAAAAAGCTCCGGCCTTGAAAACCCTCGGTGTGCAGAAGGCAGTGGATGAATTCGACAGTACCCTCCCAGCCAGGATAAAACACGCCAAAAGAAACCAATCGTGGCACCCAAATGACGTACAGCGACTAAAGCGAGCTGCTGGCTGGCTCCAAAGCAGAGCAAATCGTTTTGATCTGGCAGTAAAGCACTTTGAAAAGGAGCGTCTCCCGGTGGATACCCAAGCAGCCCGGGAGACATTGCAGGAGGTGTTAAGTATCAAACAATGGGTTGATCGACACCTGATAGCTGCAAAAGGATTTTTAGAAAAGCGCGAGTTGTTTGAAGCATTGCCATTTTCTCAAGCGACCGAAAAAGTACCGAACATCCGTAAATCTGGATAACGTTCTGCACAATCCGGATAGTCCCCCGCCAGCCGTCTCCCTAACCTGACCAGGTCTAAACAATAACAAGGGAGACCCTGGCCATGTCCCTGGGATTCGACTACCTCAATGCCATGCTCGAGGACGACCGTGAAAAGGGCATCTACCGCTGCAAGCGGGAGATGTTCACCGACCCACGGCTGTTCGACCTGGAGATGAAACACATCTTCGAGGGCAACTGGATCTACCTGGCCCACGAAAGCCAGATCCCCGAGAAGAATGACTTCCTCACCCTGACCATGGGGCGCCAGCCGATTTTCATCGCGCGCAACAAGGACGGTGAGCTCAATGCCTTCCTCAACGCCTGCAGCCACCGCGGCGCCATGCTGTGCCGGCACAAGCGCGGCAACCGTTCCAGCTATACCTGCCCGTTCCACGGCTGGACGTTCAACAACAGCGGCAAACTGCTGAAGGTGAAAGACCCCAGCAACGCCGGCTACCCTGACAGCTTCAACTGCGACGGCTCCCACGACCTGACCAAGGTGGCACGCTTCGAGTCGTACCGGGGCTTTTTGTTCGGCAGCCTGAACGCCGACGTGAAACCGCTGGTCGAGCACCTGGGCGAGTCAGCGAAGATCATCGACATGATCGTCGATCAGTCGCCTGAAGGCCTGGAAGTGCTGCGCGGTGCCAGCTCGTACATCTACGAAGGCAACTGGAAGCTCACCGCCGAAAACGGCGCTGACGGCTACCACGTGAGCTCCGTGCACTGGAACTACGCCGCCACCCAGAACCAGCGCAAGCAGCGCGAGGCGGGTGACGAGATCAAGACCATGAGTGCTGGCGCCTGGGCCAAGCAGGGCGGCGGTTTCTATTCCTTCGACCACGGCCACCTGCTGCTGTGGACCCGTTGGGCCAACCCGGAAGACCGCCCGGCCTATGAGCGCCGCGACCAGCTGGCCGCTGATTTCGGCCAGGCGCGCGCCGACTGGATGATCGAAAACTCGCGCAACCTGTGCCTGTACCCCAACGTGTACCTGATGGACCAGTTCAGCTCGCAGATCCGCGTTGCCCGGCCGATTTCGGTGAACAAGACCGAAATCACCATCTACTGCATCGCGCCGAAAGGCGAGAGCGCCGATGCCCGCGCCAAGCGTATCCGCCAGTACGAAGACTTCTTCAACGTCAGCGGCATGGCCACCCCGGACGACCTGGAAGAATTCCGCTCGTGCCAGACCGGCTATGGTGGCGGCACTGGCTGGAACGACATGTCCCGTGGCGCCAAACACTGGGTAGAAGGCGCCGATGAGGCGGCCAGGGAGATTGAACTCGAACCCCTGCTGTCGGGCGTGCGCACCGAGGACGAAGGCCTGTTCGTGCTGCAGCACAAGTACTGGCAGGACACCATGATCCAGGCCCTCAAGGACGAACAGCAGCTGATCCCCGTGGAGGCCGTGCAATGAGCCTGTATGAAACCGTGCGCGACTTCCTGTACCGCGAAGCGCGCTACCTGGACGATGCCCAGTGGGACCAGTGGCTGGAACTGTACGCCAGCGATGCCAGCTTCTGGATGCCGAGCTGGGACGATGACGACACCCTCACCGAAGACCCACAAAGCGAAATCTCGCTGATCTGGTACGGCAACCGTGGCGGCCTGGAAGACCGTGTGTTCCGCATCAAGACCGAGCGCTCCAGTGCCACCGTGCCCGACACCCGCACCTCGCACAACATCAGCAACATCGAGATCGTCGAGCAGGGCGAGGGCAGCTGCCAGGTGCGCTTCAACTGGCACACCCTGAGCTTCCGCTACAAGACCACCGACAGTTACTTCGGCACCAGCTTCTACACCCTCGACCTGCGCGGCGAGCAGCCGCTGATCAAAGCCAAGAAGGTGGTGCTGAAGAACGATTACGTCCGCCAGGTCATCGACATCTACCACATCTGATACTGGGTTTTTCGAGCATTGCCCGGTGCGTCTTGTGACGCGCCGTGGCCCGGCTCGCCCGCGAGGTGCAACATGAGCTACCAGATCGCACTGAATTTCGAAGACGGGGTTACCCGTTTCATTGAGGCCACCGGTCAGGAAACCGTGGCCGACGCCGCTTACCGCCAAGGCATGAACATTCCGCTGGACTGCCGCGACGGCGCTTGCGGGACCTGCAAGTGCAAGGCTGAGTCCGGTCGTTATGACCTTGGCGACAACTTCATCGAAGACGCCTTGAGCGAAGACGAAATCGCCGAAGGCTACGTGCTGACGTGCCAGATGCGTGCCGAAAGCGACTGCGTCATCCGCATCCCGGCTTCGTCGCAGCTGTGCAAGACCGAGCAGGCCACTTTCGAGGCCGCCATCAGCGATGTGCGCCAACTGTCGGTCAGCACCATTGCCCTGTCGATCAAGGGTGAGGCCCTGAGCCGTCTGGCCTTCCTCCCGGGGCAGTACGTCAACCTGAAGGTGCCGGGCAGCGAGCAGAGCCGGGCCTACTCGTTCAGCTCGCTGCAGAAGGACGGCGAAGTCAGCTTCCTGATCCGCAACGTACCGGGTGGGCTGATGAGCAGCTTCCTGACCAACCTTGCCAAAGCCGGCGACAGCCTGAGCCTGGCCGGGCCGTTGGGCAGCTTCTACCTGCGGCCGATCCAGCGCCCGCTGTTGCTGCTGGCCGGTGGTACCGGGCTGGCACCGTTCACCGCGATGCTGGAGAAGATCGCCGAGCAGGGCAGCGAGCACCCGCTGCACCTGATCTACGGCGTGACCAACGACTTTGACCTGGTCGAACTCGACCGCCTGCAAGCGCTGGCGGCACGTATCCCCAACTTCACCTACAGCGCCTGCGTCGCCAACCCGGACAGCCAGTACCCGCAGAAGGGCTATGTCACCCAGCACATCGAGCCACGCCACCTCAATGACGGCGATGTGGATGTGTACCTGTGCGGCCCGCCACCCATGGTGGAAGCGGTCAGCCAGTACGTGCGTGAGCAGGGCATTACCCCGGCCAACTTCTACTACGAGAAGTTTGCGGCTGCGGCCTGACGCTCCCTGATTCAAAGCAATACGCCGACCCTGTGGGAGCGGGCGAGCCCGCGAAGCAGGCTGCACGGTGGATGGCACGGGCTTCGCCCGTGTTCGCGGGCAAGCCCGCTCCCACAGTGATCGCGCAGCCCTTCCGGCTTTGAGCAAGACAATTGCTGCCACAGGGTCTCTCGCGAACTGGAGATTTACATATGAACAACAGATTCCAAGGCAAGGTTGCCCTGGTCACCGGTGCCGCCCAAGGCATCGGCCGGGGCGTGTGCTGGCGGCTGAAGGCTGAAGGCGCGCAAGTGGTCGCGGTAGACCGTTCCGAGCTGGTCCACGAACTGGCTGGCGAGGGCATGCTCACCCTCACCGCCGACCTGGAACAACACGCCGATTGCGCCCGGGTCATGGCCAGTGCGGTGGAAACCCATGGCCGCCTGGACATCCTGGTCAACAACGTAGGCGGCACCATCTGGGCCAAGCCCTTCGAACACTATGAAGTCGAGCAGATCGAGGCCGAGGTGCGCCGCTCGCTGTTCCCCACCCTATGGTGCTGCCACGCCGCGCTGCCGTACATGCTCGAACGTGGCAGTGGCGCCATCGTCAATGTCTCGTCCATCGCTACCCGCGGCGTCAACCGTGTGCCTTACGGCGCAGCCAAGGGTGGCGTCAACGCGCTCACTGCCTGCCTGGCCTTCGAAACCGCCGGCCGGGGCATCCGCGTCAACGCCACTGCGCCCGGCGGCACCGAAGCACCGCCCCGGCGGGTACCGCGCAACAGTGCAGAGCAGACCGAGCAGGAAAAGCGCTGGTACCAGCAGATCGTCGACCAGACCCTCGACAGCAGCCTGATGCACCGCTACGGCAGCATCGACGAGCAGGTGGGGGCCATTCTGTTCCTCGCGTCCGACGAAGCCTCGTACATCACCGGCGTGACCCTGCCGGTAGGAGGCGGCGACCTGGGCTGAACCGCAACCTCAAGGCAAAAGCTTTCTTCCACAACAAAAACAAGAGCGACAGATGCCATGCGAACCCTTGATGTACACCCGATCATCGACAATGCGCGCTTTACCCCGTTTCACTGGATGGTCATGGCCTGGTGCGGCCTGCTGCTGATTTTCGACGGCTATGACCTGTTCATCTACGGTGTGGTACTGCCGGTCATCATGAAAGAGTGGGGCCTGACCCCGTTGCAGGCTGGTGCATTGGGCAGCTATGCGCTGTTCGGCATGATGTTCGGCGCCCTGGCCTTCGGCAGCCTGGCCGACCGCATCGGGCGCAAGAAGGGCATTGCCATCTGTTTCGCCTTGTTCTCGGGGGCGACCATCCTCAACGGCTTTGCCAGCAGCCCGAGCGAGTTTGGCATCTACCGCTTCATCGCCGGCCTGGGCTGTGGCGGCCTGATGCCCAACGCCGTGGCGCTGATGAACGAATACGCGCCCAAGCGCCTGCGCAGCACGCTGGTGGCGATCATGTTCAGTGGTTATTCGCTGGGCGGCATGCTGTCGGCAGGTGTCGGCATCTTCATGCTGCCGCGTTTTGGCTGGGAGTCGATGTTCTTCGCCGCAGCGGTGCCACTGCTGCTGTTACCGGTGATTCTTTACTACCTGCCTGAATCCATCGGCTTCCTGGTGCGCCAAGGCCGTATCGAGGAAGCACGCACACTGCTCAAACGCCTGGACCCGGACTGCGATGTCCAGGCCGATGATGTGCTTCAGGCGGCCGACCGCAAAGGCAGCGGCGCTTCGGTGCTGGAACTGTTCCGCAATGGCCTGGCGATTCGCACCCTGGCGCTGTGGGTTGCGTTCTTCTGCTGCCTGCTGATGGTCTATGCACTGAGTTCCTGGCTGCCAAAGCTGATGGCCAACGCCGGCTACAGCCTGGGCTCAAGCCTGTCATTCCTGCTGGCACTGAACTTTGGCGGCATGGCCGGGGCGATCCTCGGCGGCTGGCTGGGTGACCGCTACAACCTGGTCAAGGTGAAGGTGGCGTTCTTCATTGCCGCCGCACTGTCGATCAGCCTGCTGGGGGTGAACAGCCCGATGCCGGTGCTGTACCTGCTGATCTTCATTGCCGGCGCCACCACCATTGGTACGCAGATTCTGCTGTACGCCGGCGCTGCGCAGATGTACGGCCTGTCGGTGCGCTCTACCGGCCTGGGCTGGGCCTCGGGCATTGGCCGTAATGGCGCCATCGTCGGCCCGCTGCTGGGCGGTGCGCTGATGGGCATCAACCTGCCACTGCAACTCAATTTCATCGCCTTCGCCATCCCTGGCGCCATCGCCGCGCTGGCCATGGCCGTGCACCTGGCCAGTGGTCGGCGCCACGCCCAGACCCTGGCGGCGCAGGCCTGAACCGAACAGAACAAGACGAGGTAACCCCCATGACCGTGAACATTTCCCATACTGCCGAGGTACAGCAGTTCTTCGAGCAGGCCGCAGGCTTTGGTAATGCGGCCGGCAACCCACGCCTCAAACGCATCGTGCAGCGCCTGCTGCAGGATACCGCGCGGCTGATCGAAGACCTGGACATCAGCGAAGACGAGTTCTGGCACGCCGTCGACTTCCTCAACCGCCTGGGCGGTCGCGGCGAAGCCGGGCTGCTGGTGGCGGGGCTGGGCATCGAACACTTCCTCGACCTGCTGCAGGATGCCAAGGACCAGGAGGCAGGGCGCGTTGGCGGTACTCCACGCACCATCGAAGGCCCGTTGTACGTGGCTGGCGCACCGATTGCCCAAGGTGAAGTGCGCATGGACGATGGCAGCGAGGAGGGCGTGGCCACGGTGATGTTCCTGGAAGGCCAGGTGCTGGACCCGCACGGACATCCGCTGCCGGGTGCCACGGTCGACCTGTGGCATGCCAATACCCGTGGTACCTACTCGTTCTTCGACCAAAGCCAGTCGGCGTACAACCTGCGTCGGCGCATCGTTACAGATGCCCAGGGGCGCTACCGTGCGCGCTCCATCGTGCCATCGGGCTATGGCTGCGACCCGCAGGGGCCAACCCAGGAATGCCTGGACCTGCTGGGCCGTCATGGCCAGCGCCCGGCGCATGTGCACTTCTTTATCTCGGCGCCAGGTTACCGGCACCTGACCACGCAGATAAACCTGTCGGGGGACAAGTACCTGTGGGATGACTTTGCCTATGCCACACGGGATGGGTTGGTCGGGGAGGTGGTGTTCGTCGAAGGGTCGGAGGGTCGGCATGCCGAGCTGAAGTTCGACTTCCAGTTGCAGCAGGCCCAGGGCGGTGCCGATGAGCAGCGCAGCGGGCGGCCGCGGGCTTTGCAGGAGGCCTGATCCACCGCGTGGGCTGTTTCGCGGGCATGCCCGCACAGGTGAAGCCTGTGCAGTCGTTGTTGGAGCGGGCATGCCCGCGAAACAGCCAACACCCAAACAAGAGCCCGCCACAAAGGCCGGCCGCTGCCTTGCGAGAAGCTACATGAAAACGCTGATCAAGGATTGCTCTGTGTCGGCCATCGTCGCCGGCAGCATTGCCACTACGATCTCCTACGCCGGCCCGTTGGTGATCATTTTCCACGCCGCCGAAGCGGCCGGCCTGTCGCACCAGCAGTTGTCATCCTGGGTCTGGGCCGTGTCCATGGGCAGTGCCGTACTCGGTGTGCTGCTCAGCCTGCGCTACCGCGTGCCGGTAGTGATCGCCTGGTCGATCCCGGGGTCGGCCCTGTTGGTCACCGCCTTGCCGCAACTGGGCCTGGAGCAGGCCGTGGGTGCCTACCTGGTGGCCAACCTGGTCCTGCTGCTGATCGGCATCAGCGGGGCCTTCGACCGCATCATCGCGCGACTGCCGGGGTCTATCGCTGCCGGTATGCAGGCCGGGATCCTGTTCAGCTTTGGCATCGAGGTGTTCCGCGCCTTGCCGGTGCAACCGCTGCTGGTACTGGCGATGTTCGTCACCTACGTGCTGATGCGTCGGATGCAGCCGCGCTATGCAGTGGCTGCGGTGCTGGGCGTGGGCATGCTGGTGACCGTGGCCAGCGGTACGTTGCGCAGCGAGGCACTTGTGCTGGAACTGGCCTCACCTCAGTGGATCACCCCCCAGTTCAGCCTGGCGGCGGTATTCAGCCTGGCGCTGCCGATGGTGCTGGTGGCGCTGACCGGGCAATTCATGCCGGGTATGGCGGTACTGCGCAACGCTGGCTACCCCACGCCGGCCAGCCCGCTGATCAGCGCCAGTGCCCTGATCGGAGCGCTACTGGCGCCGTTCGGTTGCCACGGGCTGAACCTGGCGGCGGTTACCGCCAGCCTGTGCACCGGCCATGAGGCCCATGAAAACCCGCAACGGCGTTATGTGGCGGCGGTGGCTGGCAGTGCGTTGTACCTGCTACTGGGCATTGCCGGGGCCACCTTGATGTCGCTGTTCGCCGCCTTTCCCGCCGTACTGATCGCTGCCCTGGCCGGTTTGGCCCTGTATGGCGCCATCAGCGAAGCCTTGGTCCGCAGCCTGGCAGAACCGGCCGAGCGCGACGCCGGGCTGTTCACCTTCCTGGTCACCGCTTCGGGGGTGGCTTTTCTGGGCCTGTCGGCAGCGTTCTGGGGGCTGCTGTTCGGCCTGCTGGCGCACGCGCTGCTGAGGCTGCGCCAGCCACGTGCCCGGGAGGTGCTGCGCCGTACCCCATGAACTGCCGTGTTTCCAACGCTTTACCCATAAAAACAAGATCAAGAGAGCTTCGGAATGAACCACACCCCTTGCGTTGCCCTGGGCCTGACATTGCTCAGCCAGCCACTGCTGGCTGCCGAAGGCGGCTTCTTCGAGGACTCGAAGGCCACCCTGAGTGCCCGTAACTACTACTTCAGCCGCGATTTTTCCGACATTGTCGGGGCCAACAAACAGTCCAAGGCCGAGGAGTGGGCCCAGGGTTTCATCCTCGACTTCAAAAGTGGCTACACCCCGGGCCCCGTCGGTTTTGGCGTGGACGCCCTGGGCTTGCTGGGCATCAAGCTGGACAGCAGTCCAGACCGCACCAACACCGGCCTGTTGCCGGTGCATGGCGACGGCCGCGCTGCCGACGAGTACAGCCGCCTGGCGCCGACCTTCAAGGCCCGGATATCAAAAACCGAACTGCGTGCAGGTGAACTGCAACCGAACCTGCCGGTGCTGACCTTCAGTGATATTCGCCTGTTGCCACCCACCTATCAGGGCGTGAGTTTGAGTTCGTCGGAAATCGACGGGCTGACTATGCAGGCCGGGCACTTGAAAAGCACCCACCTGCGCAACGAAGGTGGCGACGGCAAGATGAACGCGATGCTCGGCCATGTGCCGATGCGACAGGCCGAAAGCGACGCGTTCAACTACGTGGGTGGGGATTATGCGTTCAATGCCAACCAGAGCAGCGTCAGCCTTTGGTACGGTCAGCTGGAGGACATCTACCAACAAGGCTTTGTTGGCCTGAAGCACAGCAAACCCGTCGGCGACTGGGTACTCAGCGCCAACCTGGGTTATTTCACCGCGCGTGAGCAAGGCGATGCGCTGCTGGGCAACATCGACAACCAGGCGTTCTTCTCGCTGTTCACTGCCCGGCATGGCGGGCACAGCTTCCATGCCGGCTACCAGGGCATTTATGGCGATAGCCCGTTCCCACGGGTATTCGCCAACATCTCGCCGTTGGGCAACGAGGTGCCGACCTATGAGTTTGCCTACACCGACGAACGCTCGTACCAGGTGCGTTACGACTACAACTTCGCCGCCATGGGCGTGCCGGGCCTGACAGCGACCGTGCGCTACATAACCGGTAACAATGTCGATACCGGGCTGGGTTACGAAGGGCGTGATCGCGAGCGTGATCTGGATATCGGCTATGCGGTGCAGAGCGGGGCACTGAAAGGGTTGGGGATACGGGTGAGGAACGCCATGGCGCGCTCCAACTACCGCAGTGATATCGACGAGAACCGCCTGACGCTGGTGTACACCTGGCAGCTGTTCTGAGCCATCCAGAAGAATTGCGCATCAGGGGTGTATGGGGGTAGCGTGCGGAAACGACTCTTTCAGGAATCCCCACCTTGGACTCCATCACCCAAGCCGTACTTGGCGCGGCGCTGCAAGGGACCGTGCTCGGGCGCATCCAGGGCCGACGCTCGCT
This sequence comes from Pseudomonas sp. GW823-FHT05G12, assembly GCF_058795575.1. Lineage (NCBI taxonomy): Bacteria > Pseudomonadati > Pseudomonadota > Gammaproteobacteria > Pseudomonadales > Pseudomonadaceae > Pseudomonas > Pseudomonas sp. GW823-FHT05G12. The sequence goes on along the minus strand of NZ_CM179501.1, from coordinate 3,059,482 downwards.
GCTGTATGGTGCAGCACTGGGCACGCTGCCGGACCTGGATGTGATCATTCGCTATGCCGACCCGGTGTCGCAGATGACTTATCATCGCGGCTTCTCCCACTCGTTGTTCGTGCTCACCGGCCTGGCCTTGCTGTTGGCCTGGCTGGTCAACAGGCGCTGGCCCGGCAAGGGGTATACCTTGCCCAGGCTTTTTTTGGCGTTCTGGCTGGTATTGGTAACCCATCCGGTGCTCGACGCCTTCACGGTTTACGGCACGCAGTTGTTCTGGCCTTTGCACACCACCCCGGAAAGCTGGGCGGCGGTGTTCATTATCGACCCGGTCTACACCGTGCCGCTGCTGGCTGCGGTGGTCTTCACCCTCATGAAGGGCGTGACCCGCAGGGCTACCCGCCTGCTGACCATGGCCCTGGTGTTCAGTACCTGCTACCTGGGTTTCGGCCTGGCGGGGCGCATGGCTGCCGAACAGCGCTTCCAGTCGGCACTGGACCAGCAAGGTATCGTCGTGAGCGAGGTGCGTGCCGTGCCGATGGCATTCAACAGCCTGGTCTGGCGGGTGCTGGCCAAGACCCCGGATGGCGATTACTACGAAGGCATCAGCAGCGTGCTCGACCAGCAACCACCCGAAATGCAACGCTTGTCGCGCAACCTGGAACTGGCGCAAGCACTGAACGATGACCCGTTGCACCAGCGCTTGCGCTGGTTCACCAATGACTGGCTGCGTTATGACCAGATTGGCGACGCACTGGTGGTCACCGACCTGCGCATGGGAATCCCGGGGAATTACACCTTTCGCTTCAACATGGCTCAGCGCGATCATCAAGGGCAGTGGATGGTCGGTGTGCCTTCGGCGTGGCGAGGCAGCGGGCCTGGCTCGCTGTTCAACGCTCAAGAGCTGATGCTTATCTGGCGACGCATTGTCGACCAGCAGCCGCCGCTGCCGCTGGCTAACTGGACAGATCGCTACCTCTGGCAAACCGAAGCTGCAAGGCAGCCCCAATAGATCAGGAACCTTGCATTGCCTGAAATTGCACCCATCTATGGCGGTTCGATCAGCGTCAGGAAAACACCATGGAACCCAATCGCTTCGGCGACATCGCCGCCTTCGTCAGCGCCGCGAAGGCCGGCAGCTTCACCGCCGCTGCTGCCAGCCTGGGCCTGACCCGTTCGGCGGTGGGCAAGAGTATCGCCCGCCTGGAGGCCCGCATGGCGGTGCGTCTGCTCAACCGCACTACGCGCAAGCTGAGCCTGACCGATGAAGGCCTGGTGGCGTTCGAGCGCTGGCGGCAGATTCTGGATGACCTGGACGAGGTCGAAAGCACCATGGCCCTGCGCCGGGGCAAGCCCACTGGCACCCTGCGTCTGACCGCGCCGTTGTCGCTCGGGCAGCGCCATGTCCTGCCGGTCCTCGACCAGTACCTCAAGCAATGGCCCGAACTGCGGGCGGATATCCGCTTCACCGACCGTTTCGTTGATCTGGTCGAAGAGGGTGTGGACGTCGCCGTGCGCATCGGTGCACCCAAGGAAGATTCGCAATTGCTGACGCGCACCGTCGCCTGGCAGCAGTTCGTGACCTGTGCTTCGCCTGCGTATCTGGAGAAGCGCGGTGTACCGCAGATGCCCGGCGACCTCTATGGCCATGACAAGATCGCCTTCCTGGCGGGCGAGAAGGCCATGCCCTGGCGCTTTCACACAGAAGCGGGGCTGCACCTGTGCGAAGATCCCGGGCGGCTGAACATCGACAGTTCCGAAGCCATGCTTGACGGCGCCCGGGCCGGTTTCGGCCTGATTCACCTGCCTACCTATATCACCGGTGACGACCTGCGCGCTGGCAATCTGGTGGAAGTACTGCACGCCTACCGCCCCCCGGCAGACCCCATTCGCATCGTCTACCCAAGCAAGCGCCACCTGTCCCCTCGGGTACGCGGCTTCATCGACTTGTTGGTGGCCAGCTGGGAGCCAGGCGTGCCTTGGGAATACTGATTGGGGAATGCCAGGCCCCTATGCCGGGCCTGAAATTGGGTTTATCGCTGGCGGCGCAGCATGGAAACTGGCAGCCACTGATAATCCCTCTGGAGACCCCATGACTGCACTGTCCGTACTGGATCTGGTCATGATCGGCGAAGGCAAGACCTTCGCCGACGCGATCGAAGAATCCCGCCAGCTGGCGCGGCATGTCGAGCAACAGCACTACAGCCGCTACTGGATCGCCGAGCACCATGACATGCCGGGCATTGGCTCGGCTGCCACGTCGCTGGTGATCAACGAAATCGCCAACGCCACCCGACACATTCGTGTGGGTGCTGGCGGCATCATGCTGCCCAACCATGCGCCGTTGGTGGTGGCCGAACAGTTTGGCACCCTCGATACATTGCACCCAGGCCGTATCGACCTGGGCCTGGGCCGTGCGCCAGGCACGTCCGGGCCGACCGTGCGGGCATTGCGCGGCGCCGCGCCAGAGCGTGATTTCAGCCAGGACATCGCCGAGCTGCGTGATTACCTGGCGGATAACGGCAAACGCCGGGTGCGCGGCGTACCGGGTGCGCACGATGTGCCAGTGTGGATCCTCGGTTCCAGCCTGTTCGGTGCTGACCTGGCGGCGAAGCTGGGCCTGCCTTATGCCTTCGCCTCGCACTTTGCCCCGCGTTACCTGCTGCAAGCCATTGCCCATTACCGCGCCAACTTCCAGCCTTCCGCGCAACTGGCCAAACCCTATGTGATGGTTGGCATGAACCTGTTCGCCGCTGCCAGCGATGCTGAGGCGCACTACCTGGCCAGCTCCCACCGCAAGTGGATGCTGGACCTGCATGTCGGGCGCTTTGGCTTGCTGCCCAAGCCGCAAGAGGGTTACATCGAACGCTTGCCGGACCACGAGCGCGCCGTGCTCGATCAGGTGATGGCCTGCACCGTAGCCGGAGGGCCCGAACGGGTGAGGGAAGGGCTGCGCTCGCTGATCGAGCAGACCGGGGCGGACGAGCTGATGATCGACTGCCGCATCCATGACCCCCTGGCGCGGCAGCGGTCACACGCCTATGCCGCGCAGGCGCTGGCTGAACTGGGCTGACACGACAAAAAACGGGCGCCCGCAAGAGCGCCCGTTTTTGCATCAAGCCTGCTTCAGGAACGGATAATCCGTATACCCTTCAGGCCCATTGGCATAATCGAACTTCGCCCGGTGCTCATTCAGCGGCGCTTGCAGCCGCAGACGCTCCACCAGGTCGGGGTTGGCAATGTAGGCGCGCCCGAACGCCACGGCATCGATCAAACCCCGCCCGATGAGGTCTTCGCCTTTCTCGGCGGTGTAGGCACCGGCCGCGATGATCACCCCGGGGTAGGCGGCGCGAATGGCCTGGCGGAACTCGTCACGCAGTGGCTTGCCACCGGCCCAGTCCGGCTCGGACAGGTGCAGGTAGGCGAGGTTGCGCTTGGCCAGTTCGCGGATCAGGTACAGGCCGGCGGCTTCCTGGTCTTCGCCATTGTCCACACCATTGAAACCACCCAACGGGAACACGCGAATACCGACTCGGTCGGCGCTCCAGTTGGCAATGGCCGCGTCCACCGCCTCCAGCACAATGCGCGCACGGTTTTCAACGCTGCCGCCGTAGCGGTCTTCGCGCTGGTTGGCACTGGGGGTGAGGAACTGGTGCAGCAGGTAACCGTGGGCGGCGTGCAACTCGATGAAGTCGAAGCCGGCTTCACAGGCATTGATCGCGGCCTGGCCAAAGTCGGCGACGATGCCAGCGATCTCCGCTTCGCTGAGCGCCCGGGGGGCGGAGGTTTCCACGCGCGTCAGGTTGCCTTGCGCGTCACGCAGGGTGGTGCGTGCATCCGCCGGCAGTGCCGAAGGGGCCACGGGTGCCTCGCCGCCAGGTTGCAGGGAGGTATGCGACACCCGCCCGGTGTGCCACACCTGCACGGCGCTGTGGCCGCCATCGGCATGGATGCCTTCGTTGATGTGCTTCCAGGCAGCGATCTGTTCGGCGCTGTGAATGCCGGGCGAGCCCGAATAGCCCTTGGCCTGGAAGGAGATTTGCGTGGCTTCAGTGATGATCAGCCCAGCACTGGCACGCTGACGGTAGTACTCGGCCATCAGCGCGGTGGGTACATCACCCGGCTCCAGGCTGCGCAGGCGGGTGAGGGGGGCCATGAATACGCGGTTGGGCAGGGTGAGTGGGCCGATTTGCAGCGGTTGCAAGAGTTTCATTGCAGCTCCAGAGGTGGAAAACCAATGGTGCGCACGATACCGGGGTGATTGGGGAAAGGGGGGACCGGGAGCCCGGCTCAGGGCTCCCCAATGCGTCAGCTGCGTGCCAGCCGCCCACTCACATAATGCGCCACGTCATTGAAGCCCGGCGTGGACGCATGCCCTGGCGTTACCAACGAATCGATGAATGCCTCATCCTCCGCGGTAATCTTCACCGCCAATGCGCCGCCATAGGTATCCCACTGCTCCTCGGTCCGCGGCCCGACAATCGCGGAACTGACCCATTGGTTATTCAACACCCAGGCAATGGCGAATTCGACAATGCCCACCCCCTTGGCCTCTGCATACGTCTGAATCTGCCGGGCAATGGTCAGCGACTCCTGGCGCCACTCCACTTCCATGATGCGTTTGTCCTGCCGCCCTGCTCGGCTACCGGCTTCCGGCACCGCGCCCGGCGCATACTTGCCACTGAGCACGCCCCGGGCCAGCGGGCTGAAGGGTACGACGCCCAGACCATGGGCGGCGGCGGCCGTGAGCTGTTCGGGCTCGGCCTGGCGGTTGACGATGTTGTACAGCGGCTGGCTGACTACCGGCCTGGGCACACCGAGGCGCTCGGCAACATGGCAGACCTCGGCAATGCGCCAGCCACGGAAATTGGACACCCCCCAGTAGCGGATCTTGCCCTGGCGCAACAAGTCGCCAATGGCCTGCACGGTCTCTTCCAGCGGTACCTTGTGGTCTTCGCGGTGCAGGTAGTAGATGTCCAGGTAGTCCATGCCCATGCGGGTCAGCGTGGCATCCACGGCATTGAAGATGTGCTTGCGCGACAACCCGCTGCGGTTAGGCAGGCCGTCGGCCGGGCCGAAGCCGACCTTGCTGGCGACGATCCAGTCATGGCGATGGCGCGCCACGGCTTCACCGACGATTTCTTCCGAGCGCCCGGCGTTGTACACGTCGGCGGTGTCGATGAAGTTGATGCCTTGGTCCCAGGCCTTGTCGATGATGCGCAGGGCATCCTCGGTACTGGTCTGCTCGCCGAACATCATGCTGCCCAGGGTAAGGGCGGAAACCTGCAGGCCACTGTGGCCGAGGGGGCGGTAGATCATGCGCGTGGGTCCTTATGCAGTCGGCTGACCTACCTGTTTTACACACAACCGGGAAGCATTGAAAGGCGCCCCTCAGCCAATGAGCGCCAAAGCCTCCTGCAGGCTCAAGGGGCGCTTCAGGCGTTGCGACAGCGTTGCCATGGCATCGGAGTAACCCTTGGCGATAACGGCCTCGACGCGCTCATCCACACACTGCAGGGCAACGAAATCGCCTTTTTCCGGCTCACCGACGAATTCGATGCGGTTCCAGTCCCTGGCATGGCCTAACACTTCATAGGTACGGCCATGCTGGTAGGTCCAAAAGAACGGTACATCGGCATAACGGCGTTGTTCGCCAAGCATGTTGGCGGCGGCGATAACCCCGTGTTGCTGGGCCAGGCGCCAGTGCTCGATGCGCACCGGGCGCCCCGTGAGCGGGAACGTGGCGATGTCACCGGCGGCCCACAAACCGTCGGCTGCGCGCATTTCTGCGTCGACCCTCACCGATTTGTCTTCGCCAAGCGGCACGCCTTGAAGGAACGCGGTGGCGGGCTTTACCCCGGTGCCGAGCAGCACCAAGGGGGTCTGCAGCCGTTCACCATTGGCCAGTTGCACCGCTTCGACCTTGTCCAGGCCTTCGATCCGCTCGACCTCGGTGGGGCCGTGGAAGGTGATGCCTTTTCGTTCATGCAGCGCGCGAATGCAGCGCCCGATCCGCTCGCCCAACTGTCGGGCCAGAGGGACTTCGTGGCGCGAGACCACGTGCACCTGCAAGCCATACTTGCGCAATGCCGAGGCTGCCTCCAGGCCGATGAAGCCATCACCGACGATGACCACCGGTTGGCCAGGCTCGGCTGCGTCGAGCAACTGTGCAGCATCTTCCAGCGAGCGGAGGGTGAACACCCCGGGCAAGTCGGCACCGGTAATGTCTGGGCGCAGTGCTTTACCGCCGGTTGCCAGCAGGCAGGCGTCGTAATCGATCTGCTGACCATCGGCGAGGGTGACCTGGCGCTTCTGGCTGTTCAGGGTGCGCACCTTGCCGTGCTTGCGCTGCAGTTGGCCCTTGCGCAGGGCGTCGGCTTCGAGCAGCGCGGGGACCTCATCGGGCGGCATCTGCCCGGCAATCACGAATTTGCTCAGTGCTGTGCGATCGTAGGCCGGCTGGCGCTCCTGGTCGATCCATACCAGCCTGCCCGCGAAGCCATGAGCCAGCAGCGTGGCGACGGCGGCGCTGCCGGCGGCCCCGGCGCCGACCACCACAAAACAGCGGGCATCGCTGTGTCTGGGCGGTTCGGTTGCCGGCAGGGGCTGGTCATCGACCCAGACTTCATCGCCCTTGATCCACGCCTTGTAGCGGCGCAGGTCGGCGAGTGCAGGCGGCTCACAAACCACGCCGTCGCCAACGGCGAACGCAGCTTTGTGCCAAGGGCAGACCAGCAGGCCACCGCAGACTACACCTTCGTCGAGTGGGGCCCCGGCATGGGGGCAGTTGCCTTGATAAGCGTGTACCTGCTCCCCTTGGCGGACGAGGATGAGTTCTTCGCTACCGGCCTGCACGCGCAGGGGGCGGTGTTCGTCGAGCTGGGCCAAGCGGGCCACGGCGTACTGGGTCATGGGGCTTCTCCAAAGGGGCCTTTGGAACCATTTGACGCCTGGGGCGAGAAGGGGATGCGTTGAGCTGACGATCGGTGGAGGGTGTGGATTGGGTGGGCCTCTTTGCAGGCTTGCCCGCGCCCACAGGCGTGAAAACCTGTGGGTGTGGGCAAGCCCGCCAATGCCTCAACTCGCCCGTGCAGTACTCAGCGAACCCGCTCGCGTTACACGCAAGGCCACCAGGCTACCCAATACGATCAACGCCGCGAGCGAATACAGTGCGGCATCGGTTGAGCCGGTCTGGTCCTTGATGAACCCGACCAGGTACGGGCTGAGAAAACCCGCCATCTGGCCTACCGAGTTGATGATCGCCAGACCTGCCACGGCGGCTCCGGCACTGAGCAGCGCAGTCGGCATTGGCCAGAACATCGGCAAACCGGTAAGCGCGCCCATGGTGGCGATCGACAAGCCAAGAATGGCAATGCTCGGGTTGCCGGCGAAGTTCACCGCAATCAGCAGGCCGACGGCGCCCATCAGCATTGGCACCACCAGGTGCCAGCGGCGCTCGTTGCGCAGGTCGGCCGAGCGCCCGCAAAGAATCATGAACACACCCGCCAGCAGGTACGGGATGGCGCTGAGCCAGCCGATCAGCAGCGGGTTGTCGAAGCCCATGCTCTTGATGATCGAGGGTAGCCAGAAGTTGATCGCGTATACGCCGCTCTGGATGCAGAAGTAGACGAAGCCGAAGGTCCAGATCAGCGGGTTGGTCAACACGGCCAGCACGCTGTCGCTGGTGGTGCTCGGTTTGCTTGCAGCATCGGCCTGCAGGTCGGCAGCGATCAGCTGACGTTCAGCCGGGCTCAGCCAGGCGGCTTTCTGGTAGCCGTCACTGAGCAGGAACACCGCTAGTACGCCCAAGGCCACGGTCGGCAGGCCCTGGATCAGGAACATCCACTGCCAGCCGGCCAGGCCGTGCTGGCCGGCGGCGAAATGTTCGAGGATCCAGCCGGAGAACGGCCCGCCAAGCAGGCCCGATACCGGGATCGCCGACATGAAAAGGGCCATGATGCGGCCGCGCCGGGCCGCCGGGAACCAGCGCGAGAGGTACAGCACCACACCCGGGAAGAAGCCGGCTTCGGCAGCGCCGGTGAGCAGGCGCAGGGTGTAGAACTCGGCAGGGGTAGTGACGAACAGCAGGCAGGTGGACAGGCTGCCCCAGGCGATCATCATCAGCGCGATCCAGCGCCGTGGGCCGAAGCGGTTGAGGGCCAGGTTGCTTGGCAGGCCACACAGTACGTAGCCGATGAAGAAGATGCCGGCGCCAAGGCCGTACACCGTTTCGCTGAATTTCAGGGCGTCGAGCATCTGCAGCTTGGCAAAGCCGACGTTGACGCGGTCCAGGTAGTTGAACAGGTAGCAGATGAAAATGAACGGAATCAGCCGCAAGGTGATACGCCGGTACAGCGCGTTGCGGGTGGTGTCCGTGCCTTGGTCAGGGGCGGGGCTGTGTGCCATGATCGGGTTCTCTGTTGTTATGGTTTTCGCCGCGTCGCCTGTTCCGGCGCTCGCCCTGACGAGTCTCGGGGACTGCGGCCAGCCTGTCTTTGTGCTTTTGCACAGCGCTTGGCCCAGGCTGCTGTGCCCGAGCCCAAAAGCCAAACACCTAAAGGAACACGCAATGTTCGAACTCGACCATGACCTGGCGCAGGATATCGTTGACCGGGCAATGGCCATCTTGCCTTGCAACGTCAATGTCATGGACAGCCAGGGGTTGATCCTGGGCAGCGGTGAGCCGGAGCGTATCAACACCCGTCACGAGGGCGCGCAGCTGGTCTTGGCCAATGGCCGGATCGTCGAACTGGATACCGACGCGGCCAAGTGCCTGAAGGGCGTGCAGCCCGGCGTGAACCTGCCATTGATGCTCGATGGGCGGCTGATGGGCGTGTTGGGCCTGACCGGCGACCCGCAGCAGGTGCGCACCTATGGCGAGCTGGTGCGCATGACCGCCGAAATGCTGCTGGCCCAACGCAATTTACAGGCTGACCAGCAATGGCGAAGGCAGCGCTGTGACGACCTGCTGGCGCTATTGCTCGGCGGCAGCGGTAACTCGCCGCGCTTGCTGGACGAAGCCCGTCAGTTGGGCTTGAAACCTCAGCTACCGCGGATACCGTGCCTGTTCGAGATTGCCTCGGGGCCACCTGCCGAGGCGCTGGCCGCATGGTTGATGAGCCGTTATCCGGATAGCTGGTGCGTCAGCCCGGCCCGCCAGTCGTTGCTGTGGTGCCGCCCGGCAGGCGTGGCCCTGGATGAACTGCGCCTGCTGGAACGCCTGCAACGCCACGGTTGGGACATTGAGCGACTGGCCCTGGGCAGTGCAGCGCAGAGCCTGGAGCAGTTACGCCGTGGTTACCGCCGGGTGCGTGACTTGCTGGCCTATGGCCGCGAAGTGTTGCCCAGCGAACGATTGCTCAGCCTGCAGCGCTACCGGCTGCCGGCGCTGCTGTGGCGCCACCGTAACGACGACGCGCTGGACGAGCTGCTGGAGCCGTTGCAGCGCATCCGCGCCAAGGACAGCAGTGGCCAGTTACTCGCCACCCTGCGCGCCTGGTGTGCCCATGACGGCCAGAGCCAGTCCTGTGCCGATGCCCTGGGCATCCACCGCAACAGCCTGCGCTATCGACTGGAGCGCATAGCCGAGCTGGGTGAGGTCGACCCGCTGCGCCTGGAAGGGATGCTTAGCTTGTATCTGGGGTTGCAGCTGTTGCCCGCTGACTGAATTATTCACTTGCCGGCGGTTGGGCCAGAACAGGCAAAAAGGCATCTGCCCAAACAACCCGGCCGGCGTTTTGTGCATTTGACCGAGGCCACCTGCGCAGCCACCTGTCAGCATGCCGCTCATCAGGACAGGAGAAACCCCATGAAGATCGTAATTGCCCCCGACTCGTTCAAGGACAGCCTCGACGCTGCCGGTGTCGCCCGCGCCATCGCTGCGGGCCTGAGCGAAGCGTGGCCGGAGGCTGAACTGGTCGAGTGCCCAATGGCCGACGGTGGCGAAGGCACCATGGAGGTGATCCTGGCCGCCAGCCGCGGTGAATTGCGCCGCCAGACCGTGCGCGGGCCATTGGGGCAGCATGTCGAGGCTGGCTGGGGCTGGTTGCCGCAAAGTCGCACCGCAATCATCGAAATGGCCCAGGCCAGTGGCCTGCAACGGGTGCCAACCGGCCAGCGCGATGCTTGCCGCAGCAGCACCTGGGGTACCGGTGAACTGATTGCCGCAGCCCTCGACGCCGGCGCCCGGCGTGTGGTGCTGGCCATCGGCGGCAGCGCCACCAACGATGCCGGCAGTGGCATGTTGCGAGCACTTGGCCTGCGCCTGCTGGATGCTGACGGGCAAGCGCTGGAAGAGGGCGGCCTGGCCTTGGCCAAGCTGGCCCGTATCGACGCCAGCGGCCTCGACCCGCGCCTGGCCGGGGTGCAGTTTGAAGTCGCGGCGGATGTCGACAACCCCTTGTGTGGCGCCAACGGCGCATCGGCCATCTTCGGCCCGCAAAAAGGTGCCAACCCGCAGCAAGTGGAGGCGCTGGACCACGCGCTGAATCATTTTGCCGACCATTGTGCGCTGCTGTTGGGCGAGGATGTGCGCGATTACCCTGGTTGTGGCGCGGCCGGTGGCATGGGCTTCGCTGCCCGGGCATTCATGGACGCGCAGTTCCGCCCCGGGGTGGAAGTCGTGGCTGAGCTGGCTGGCCTTGACGCCCTGGCGCAGGGGGCAGATCTGGTGGTGACGGGCGAGGGGCGTTTCGATGCCCAGACACTGCGCGGCAAGACGCCGATGGGGGTGGCACGGGTTGCCAAGCGCCATGGCGTGCCGGTGGTGGTACTGGCCGGGACCTTGGGGGAGGGGTATCAGCAGTTGTATGCCCATGGGGTCGACGCTGCATTTGCCCTGGCCAGCGGACCGATGAGCCTGGAGCAGGCGTGTGCAAATGCTGCCGAGCTGTTGCAGGCCAGGGCCTGTGATATCGGTCGGCTGTGGCGCTGCGCGAAGCGAGGCTGAACACCCTGTAGAAATGGCCTTATTGCTGCGTCTCGAACATGGCAATGAAGTTGGCCAGCGCTGGCGAAGCATTCTGGGCGCTCCATTTCATGTACAGCCCAAGCCCTGGGGCGGGCTGGTCATCGATAGGGCGGATCGGGCAAAACCGCACGCGTTCGCGTGGGGTCGAGCGGACGAACGACTCCGGCACCAGGGCCACGCCAAAGCCGCAGGCCACCAGACCCAGCAGGGTGTGGATCTGCGCCGCCTCCTGCACGACCTTGGGGTAGAACCCGGCCGACTCGCACAGCGCAACCAACTGTGCGTGGTAGCCCCCGCCCAGCGCTTGCGGGGTGAACACGAAGTCCTCATCGGCAAACTCGCGCAAGTCGACGGCCTCGTGCCGCGCCTTGGGATGGTTGGCGGGCAGCGCCATGACGATCTGCTCGTCAAGCAGCAAGCGAGCCTCCAGGGTGCCGACCGGCAGCGGTAGCCTGCGCATGAAGCCGATGTCCGCCTCACCGGCCAGCAAGGCCTTGGCCTGAGAGGCAGATGGCATCTCGCGGATGGTCAGCTGTACGTTTGGATAAGTCTCCCGAAAGCGGCGCAAGCGGTTGAGCAGCGAATCGTAATAAGCGATGGAAATGGCCGTGATGGTCAGTTTGCCGCTGACCCCCGCAGAAACGTTGCGCGCGTACTCGATCCCTTGTTCCAGTTCAGCAAGCGTGCGGTAGGCGGTATCGAGAAACGCTGCACCCGCTGCGGTCAGGCGCACCCCGCGCTTGTTGCGCAGAAGCAGGCCGAAACCGAGCTTTTCCTCGAGCCGGTTGATCGCCTGGCTCAGCGGTGGTTGTGCCATGTGCAGGCGCTGGGCGGCCTTGTGAAAGTGCAGCTCTTCGGCCACGGCGATGAACTGCCTGAGCAAGCGTGTTTCGATCATCCAGCATTCCTGCAGCGTGGCGACTCGGCGGTGATATCCATGGGATATCAAAGTTGCATGCTTTTAATATTAAGTCATTGATTTTTTTGTTGATATCGTAAGAATGGAGAATTGAAGGTAGCCAGAAATGCCCGTTACTCACCTGGCCGGTGCGCTGTGCCATCCCACTGATTGCACCTTGCGCGCCAGCAATAGCCAGCACATCGCCACGCGCTTCAACGAACACAGCAGTGTCAGCCACCCTCGGGACCTTGGCCGTGTGCAGGTGGCCGAGCGCTGGAGCCGCATCAAGGAATGCAGTTACGTGCCGGTCAAAGTGGCTAACACGCGCGCGGACCTTGGTGAAAGCCTGGTCTGGGATGAACGCAGCGGCGTGCTGTACTTTGTCGATATCTCTGGCGGGCGCATCAACGGCCTGACACCCGATGGCGAAGTCGAGTGCCTTTACGAGTCGGCCGCGCGCATTGGCGCCCTGGCGCTGACCGACCGGGGCAACCTGATTTTCACCGAGGATGCCAGCGTGGCCCTCTTCGATGTGCCAACGCGCAAGGTGAGCCAGCATTCGGCATCGGTCCATCCGCGCTCGACTTACCGCTTCAACGATGGCGCCTGCGACCCACAGGGACGCTTCGTCACTGGCCTGATGGACGAGGCCCTCAGTGGCAATACCGGGGCGCTTTTTCGCTTTGACTGGCAATTGAGCGACCAGGTGATCCACGATGACATGGGCTTGCCCACCGGCCTTGCCTGGTCGCAAGACGGCCATACGGTGTACTTCGTCGATTCGGCGGCGCGTGCGATCTACCGCGCCGAGTACCTCATCGAAGGCCGGCTGGGCGCTGTCACGCTGTTTGCCGAAACCCCCGCCGAACTGGGGCGGCCGGATGGCCTGGCGCTGGACCGCGAAGGCGGGCTGTGGGTGTGCCAGTACCATGGCAGCTGCCTGCTGCGCTACGACCGCCACGGGTACCTGACCGACCAGGTGTTGATGCCAGTACCTTGCCCCACCAGTTGCTGCTTTGGCGGGCCCGGGATGAACACCTTGTACATCAGCACCGCGCGTTACGACATGACGCCAGAAGACCTGCACCATTATCCGGACGCTGGCGACCTGTATGCCATCCGCCCGGAAACGGGCGGCGTCGCCAGGCACAGCTTCAAGGAATAAGCGGTTGCACCTGACTGGCCGGTAGCACGGCCAGTTCGCCAAAACGCTGCGCCGAGTCGATGTAGCGCAGCGCCGACTTGGCGTCTTTCCAGCCCACATAGCTCATCAGCGACTTCAGTTCCCAACCATTGGCCGTGGCCCAGGTGGCGAAGCCACGCCGTAGCGAGTGGCCGGTATACAGCGCCGCCGGCACCCCGGCGCGTTCCAGCATGCGCCGCAGCAGGCCGACCAGGCTGTTGCTGTTGAGCGCGCTGTCGCCAAGGTTGCCCCAGCGGTCGAGTTTGCGGAACACCGGCCCATGGGCAATACCGGCGACTTCAAGCCATTGCAGGTAGGCAGTGACAGGGCACAAGGCCTTGAGGGCAGGGGTGCGGTGCTGTACGCCCAAGGCTTCGCGGTCGCCCTTGCTGCGCGGCAGGAAAAGCGTGATGCCGACACCGGCTTGTGCCTGGATGTGTTCGATGCGCAGGCGTGCCAGCTCATCGCCGCGAAAACCACGCCAGAAACCCAGCAACAGCAAGGCGCTGTCACGGCGAGCCCGGCGCAGGGCTGCCAAATCATGATGCTCGCGGGCTTGTCGGGCTTCTTCTTCGAAACACGTCACAGCGGTTTGCAGGTGTTGCAGCAACAGCGGGGCGGCCTGTTTGGGTGGCGTCGGGTGCAGGGTGCGGATGCCGCGTAGCACCTGACGCACCAATGGCGCCTTGGTCGGATCGGGGAAGCCTTGGGCGACGTGCCATTGGCTGAGCGCGGCCAGGCGTTGGCGCAGGGTACTGACTGCATGCAGGTCGGCGTGATCGGCCAGGTAGCGGGCGATACTCTCGGCGGTGGCCGGGAGAAAGCCGCCCCAATGGCTCTCGAAGTGCTCGATGGCGGCCTGGTAGCTGCGCCGGGTGTTGTCACGGGTGGCGGCGCGAAGGTAGCGCTCGATATCGGTCATGGTGCGGGTGTCGGTGTGTGATCGGTACACGATAAACCGAAATGCGTTGCCTGTCCTTGCCCAACGCCCTCGGCAAGCCTGCCGTTGCGCTCAGTACACGCATGCCTTGTCCTCGATACCGTTGAAGGGCGGGTAAGCCCACAGCTGCGGCAGCGACAGTGGCCGGCTGAAGTGGTAGCCCTGGGCGATATCGCAGCCGGCAAGCTTCAGGTACACCACCTGTTCACGGGTTTCCACCCCCTCGGCCACCACTTCCAGGCCCAGGCGCTTGGCCAGGATGATGGTGGAGGACACGATTGGGCTGTCGTCATGGCTGTTGGACAGCGCCGCGATCAGCGAACGATCGATCTTCAGCTTGCTCAGGGGCAGTGAATGCAGGTGGGCAAAGCCGGCGTAACCACGGCCAAAATCGTCCAGACTGATACCCAGACCTGCGCCGCGCAACGTATGCAGGTGCGCCACCGCCGTGCCTTCGGGGTCGAGGATGGTGGTTTCGGTAATTTCCAGCTCCAGCTGCTGAGGCGCGATGCCATGATGCTGCAACTTGCTCAGCAGCCGGTCAGCAAAGTCGGCTTGACGCAGTTGCAGGGCGGAGACATTGACGGCCAGCCGTGTCTTGCGGCCTTGGGCATCCCAGCTCGACAAGGCTTCACAGGCCAGCTGCAGTACTTCCCAACCCAGCTCGACTATAAAGCCACTGCGCTCGGCCAGGTCGATGAAGCGGTCCGGGTACAGCAGGCCGAACTCGGGGTGATCCCAACGCACCAGCGCCTCGTAGCCCTGCACCTGGTGGGTGTCGAGGCGCATCTGCGGCTGGTAGTGCAGCACGAACTGGCGCTCGGCCAAGGCACTGCCGAAGGCCTGTTCAAGGGTGAACGCCTGGATATCGGCCAGGTTCAGCGAGGGGTCGAAAAAGCGATACTGCGCGCGCCCTGCCTGCTTGGCCGAGTACATGGCCGCATCGGCACTGCGTATCAGGCTGTCGATGTCCTGGCCATCACGCGGACAGATGCTCACCCCTACACTGGGGCTGGTGTTGACCTCTTGGCCATCCAGGGCGTAGGTGGCCGACAGTTTCTGCACCAGTTCGTGGACCCAGGCGTTGATCTGCTCCTCGCTGCGCTCACCGGCCAGCAACACCACGAATTCGTCGCCGCCAAACCGCGAAGCTTCGTCGCCGGGCTCCAGCAGGCGCTGGATACGCCCGGCCACAGCCTGTAGCAGCAGGTCACCAATCTTGTGGCCGAGCGAGTCGTTGATCGACTTGAAACGGTCCATGTCGATGAACAGGATCGCCATCAGTCTGCGCTTGCCACGTTGCCGAGTCAGCACCTGACTGGCCACTTCGACGAACTGGCGGCGGTTGTGCAGGCCACTGAGGTGGTCGGTGGCGGCGGCGTGGCTGCTGCGCCGGTGTTCGTCCTCCAGGCGCACGATCAGCTGCTGATTGACTTGCTGGGCATGTTCCAGCGCGTCGAACGCCTCCTGGCGTTTGCGCAGCAGGCGCAAGGTCCATAGCAGGCTGGCCAGGATCATCAGGGTCATGCTCAGGTTCAACCAGAACTGCCGGGAATAGGCCAGCGTCGAGGGTGCGAGGATTTCTGCCTGGCGCTGGCTGACCACCACGCTGAAGCCTTGCTCAGGTACACGGCGGTACACGCTTTGGTAGGCATCACCCGCTACGTACTGGGTCAGCATGCCCGCTTCGGTGTCTAGCGCCGGCAGCGGGGGCTGCAATAGGTCGCCGGCAGTCACCACGCCGCTGTTGTCGATGCGCAGCCGCTCCAGGCCGTCATCCTGCAGCAGACGCACCAGGCCACTGTTGCCCAGGTCGATAGGCTGGAACAGCACCGCCAGGTAGCCGACGTCCAGATGCACCACCAAAATGTTGTCGATTTCCCGGCCGGTCGAATTGGTCAACGGCAGCAGGAAGGGCAGGCGCCAAGTGGGCAGGGCAGCGGTTTGGCTGACAGGTTTAATGCTTGGCAGGAAAGGCTTGAAACCGTAGTGGTCAATGTGCCGCTGCAGTTGGCGCAACCAGTCTGCCGGCAACTCGGCGGCCTCATCGGTATGGCTGGCCGCTAGCAGCCGGCCTTGTCGGTCGTACAGGCTCAACCGCTTGAACACTGGGTCTGCTGCCAGGCTGAAGTTGCCTTGGCGCCGCGTTTTCATGTCGTCCTGGGTCACACGACCCACCGCCTGGGCGCGGCCGACAAGCTGTCGCAGGTTTTCGCCCACGATGCTGGCCAGGTTCAGGTGCTCGATGGCCTTGGCCGACAGTGCATTCTGTCGGGCGGTGGCTTTCTGGGTGACGTGCAGCCCCCAGAGAAACGCCAGGGTCGCTGCACAGAGCATCAGGATCAGCAGTCGCAGAAGGCTGGTGGAGGAAAGCGAACGGCGAATCACTGCTGATAGTTCCCGACCCTGGGTGATGCTCGGAAAATACGACAATAAGATGACAGCCTGATGACTGGTGGCCAATAGCCTTTAAGGGATTCCCCTATTTTTCACGGGCGTCTGCAGGCGAGCCGTTTCCTCCTCGAGGTAACTTAGCAATGCGCTGACTTCGGCATCGCCCAAGCGCATGTTGGGCATGGCCAGGCGGTTGTATTGTTCGAACAGCAGCATGGCCAAGGGGTCTTTTTCGGCCAGCATCTGGTCGGGCACCTTCAGCCAGCGGACCAGCCAGTTGGCGTCACGCTGACGGGTCACGCCCAGCAGGTCGGGGCCGATGCCTGGCTGGCCTGGCTCGGTGTTGCCCACGGTATGGCAGGACGAGCAACGGGTACGGAATATCTGCTCGCCGCTGCTGGGTGAGCGGATTTGCGGAGCCTCAGCGTAGTCATTGCTCATGGCGCTGGCCTGCTTCCAGTTGTGCAGGCTGTTGCCCAGGCGGTCGGCGAGGATGTACGGGCTTTCGAAAGGCGAGGCTTTCATCCAGCGGCCGGTGGCCTGGTTGCCGATGATGAGGCTCAGGTTGTGGTCTTTGGAGCGGCCGTTTTCCAGGCCATCGATCCACAGCCCCAGGCTGCGGCGTAGTTGCTCGATGTCGTCGGGTTCGCCGGTCAGCAAGGTCCAGCCTGGGCCGATGCCGAACTTTTCGGCATAGCGCTTGAGGGTGGCGGGGGTGTCGTTATAAGGGTCGATGCTGATGGAGTAGAGGAAGATGTCTTTGCCGACCCGGTCACCGAGGATTTTCTGTACCTGGCGCAGGCGCGCGGTTTCCACTGGGCAGGAATCGGAGCAGCCGGTAAAGATGAAGTTGATGGCGACCACCTTGTCCTTGATCAGGTCGTCGAAGAAATGCACTTTTTCGCCATCCTGGGTGAGCAGGGGGATGTTGGGGAAATAGCTGGCCCCCCAGGGAGAGGCCGCTGCTTCGGCCACCGTTCGTTGGGGTTGCAGCGGCCAGAACGGCATGCTGGCGGCGAACAACGCGAGTACCAGCAGGAATCGCCATGAGCCAGGCATGATGCGGTCCTCGTGGGTTGGCTGATGGGGGCCGCATGGCGGCCCCGCTTTGCACTCACTTGTATGTGACTGGCGCTGTCACCGTCTGGCCCAGCGTCGATTTCACCGTGACCGTCGCTGGCGTGGCCGGGCCAAAGCCGGTGGTGGTCACCGATACTCGCCAACGGGCCCCCGTAGTCGTGGCAGTCAGCGTCGCGTTCCCCAAGCTTACAGGACCACCGGTGGTTGCTGCAGTCACGCTGATGCTGTTGCCCGTGGCCACCGTGGTTGTCCCCTGCACATCCCAGGTGAACCGGTTGCCGCTACGCAGTTGCACTGTGGCACTGGTGACCTTGAGCTCGTCGGCCGCCACTGCTGGGGTGACGGCGATGCTGACCGTGGCCGGGGTCACCGACTCGGCCCCCTTGGTATCACGCGCCGTGTAATTGAAGCTGGCCGTGAACGGCGTGGCGACCGTAGCGGGTGGGGTGTACGTCACTGTGCTGCCGTCCGTGCTCACGGTTCCCTGGCCGGAGTCGGGCTGGCTGAGGCCGGTGACCGTGAGCGGTACGTTGCCGTCCGGGTCGCTGTCGTTGGCCAGCACGTTCAGGGTGATCGGCTTGCCTGCAGTCGTTGCGGCACTGTCGTTGGCCACGACAGGTGGTTTGTTGGCCGGGTCGTCATCGTCGTCATGGGTTTTGGTGCGGAACGTTGGCAGGCCTACCGAGGCCATGTAACGCACGCCATCCCATCCTGGCAGCGGGGTGGGCATTACCTGGAACTGCCCCGGGTGCTCAAGGTCCCAGCGCAGCAGCATCGAAGAGTCCTCGTGCTGGGTGTTGTGGCAGTGCTCCATGTAGGTGCCGGCGAACTCGCGGAAGCGGATGGCCATTTCCACCTCTTCGGACGAATCAGGTTCCGACCCGATACGGTACACATCCTTGCGCGCCCATTTTTCCCATTCTGGCGGGGCCTTGCCGTCGCGGCTAAGAATCACGCCTTCCTCGAAGTGCACGTGTACCGGGTGGCTCCAGCCATTGCCGCCGTTGACGATCTTCCACACTTCCAGGGTGCCGTCGCCGCTGAAACCACCGTCGGTGGACTGGTTGGCCAGTTGCGGTGCGGCACTGATACGGCGTGGGTCCATGCTGTAGCCAAAGCCGCCGTCGGTCTTGATGGTCCACGGGGTGGTGTCCGTGCCGTCAGAGCGGCCAAAGATGAACTCGCGGTGGCGGGCATCCTTGAGTTTGGCCTGGTCGGCTGCGGCGTCGCGGTCAATTGGCAGGGGCAGCATTTTCAGGCCTGCAGCCTTGCCTGGCTTGGCCGGCTCATAGGCTACCGGGTCCATGCTCAGGTCCTGGCCGGTGTACGGCTGCACCCACAGTTGCAGAAACTTGCCGACTGCCGGATCGCCGTTGTCCCACTGCGGGCCTTTGCTGGTCTGCTTGATCACCGCCTTGTATTTTTCCGACAGCACGTCGGCCAACGGGATAGCTTGCTTCGGACCTTTGCCGGAGTCGTGCTCCATCAGGTTGACGAAGTACAGCTTGTCGCCTGCCTTGATGCCGTTCTTGGCGAAGTTGATGATGATGTCGTAGCGCTCGGCAATGGCCTGCACCGGCAAGACGCCGTTGTTGTCCTGCAGGTTGCCGTCACCATTGAGGTCCATCGTGCCGTCGAATGGCACCGCGTGTTCCATGATGTTGCCGTCGTTGGCGATCATGTGGAACGGCACCCGCGCATACGACAGGTTGGAGCCGGACGGGCCTTTGAACTCACCACTGGTACCGGCAATCTCCCGCACCACGGCGAACTTGAAGTAGCGTGACACCGAGCCGTTGAGGAGACGGAAACGGTAACTGCGCGCACGCACCTTGAGCCTGGGCTTGTACTGCCAGTTGACCAGAATCTGGTCAGCGAGGAAGCCGTCCGTGTTGAACGGGTTGAACCACAGCTGGCCATTGGCATCCCAGGCTTTGTCGGCAATCACCAGGTTGACGTCATAGTCACGGTTCCCCCAAGGCATGGCTGAACCGCTTGGGAAGCGCAGGTTGACGCCGTCCTGCAGGGCCTCGTTGCCGCGGTCCAGGGCGCTGTAGTAGTTCATCATCACGGCGTTGCCCTTGTAGACGTTCTGCGCCGTGAAATCCATCATGTGGTCGTGGAACCAGTGGGTACTCATGGTTTCGCGCCAGTCGCCACGAATCTTGATGCTGCCGTTCTCGCAGGTTTTCAGGCCCGGTGAACCATCGTTGACGAACAAGGTTTCACCCGGCGAGCAGGGGAAAGCGGCACGCGGGTCCTGGGCACGGGTGTTGATGGTGTCGTAGCCGGCCAGCTGCACCGGCCACCGGTAGTCGTAATACTGGCCAGGGAAGAAGTACGCGTTGGCAAAGCCGTCGCTTTCGGCCGGGGAGTGGCCGTTGTGCTCGTGGGTCGAGATGGTATGCAGGCCAAAGCCACCGTTGGCCGAGGGGTCAATTGGCAGGGCGTTGTAATGGCGCATCAGGATCGGCTGGCCGTAGCGCACCATCAGCAGCTTGGGCGGGAAAGTGCCGTCGAAGGTCCACAGCGATTTGTGGTTTTGCAGCGGCATGTTCGGATGGAAGCGTGTGTCGATGCCCTTGGTGGTGCCCAGCGTGGTCGGAATGTCGGAGGTCTGGTAGTACAGGCCTCCCGGGGCGAATTCACCGACGGCATAGTTGTGCAGTTGCTTGCGGTCGCGCAGGCCGAGGTTGATGCGCGCACCGGCCTGGGCGGTCTTGAACGCTGCCTGCGGGTAGAACTCGTTCCAGCGCTGGTGCGACCAGCCTTTTCCTGGTGGCCGGCCTTCAGCGGGCGAGCCGACCGGCTGGCGGTTGAGGAACATCTCGATCTGCGCCTTCCATGGGTTGCGGTCCAGCACGTTGGCGTACTGGGTCGGGAACGGGTACAGCCCGGGTTGCTTGAGAAACGCTTCCAGTGCGTTGCCACTGGGGCCGCTGCGTGCCACCACGTTGGGGTCTTGGGCGGGGGCCGCGCCGAGGGTCGGTACCGGGAAGCTCAGATCGGGCACCGGCGTGGTCGGGTCGAGCTTCTCTGGTCCGAATTCTTCGAACAGCAACAGTTGCTGGGTGAAAGGTTGCGCACCGAACAACGGGCTGGGTTTGCCGTTGGTAGGGTACTTGTCCGACGTTTGCAGGGCAGGCGGCAGCACGTTGTCGGTGCGTACCGTGTTGCGGTCGCCATACACGCCATCGGTCAGCTCCAGCGAGCCTTCGTTGGCCTCCGGCATGGTGTTCAGCTCAAGCAAGGCAGCGGTCGGGTCGTCCGGCTGGTCGGTGTAGGCCGACGGGTCGGTCGGCGGTGGCATGCTGTTGTCGTCGAGGGGGGCTGCCATGGCCGTGATCAACCCGAGGCTGATCATCAGCGCAGTGACGGAGGATAGATGGAACGCGCGTCTGGACGCGTGACTCGCAGCAGGTGTTTTCATTGGCTTAAGCCTCTTTTGCGGCCGTAGGGCCTTAAGCCATCAATGGCGTTTTGCCCGTTAAATGGCCATCAGCAACAGCTATGCCAACAGATATTTCAGTAATGCTTTGACATACAAAACCTTGCAGTGTCTGGCGTGCACTAAAAAATGGAGCGTCAAGAATGGGGACAGATACCCATTAGCGGGTCAGCATTGCCCACAGTTTGGGGAGTGACATGCGCGGCGCCCTCGGGTATACCTGAGCGCTACCAAGGGGAGCCCGGCAATGGGCTGAGAAACCGCTGAACGCCACAGCGCGGTGACCCTTCGAACCTGATCCGGATCATGCCGGCGAAGGGATGGGGCTTGTAACCTGCCTTTTTGCCGGCCCCACTGCGAGGCCAGTCCATGTCAATTGCCAAGGTCTCGCTGTCACCCTCATCAAGGACAGCAACATGACCGAACGTTTCAGCCAGTCCCTGCGCCGCCAGAGCGAGCCGACCTGGTCGGCGGCCGTTGGCCACCGTTTCGTGACCCGATTGTGCGACGGCAGCCTGCCTGACCCGATCATGGTCGACTACCTGGTTCAGGACCACCGTTTCCTCGACAGCTTCGTGACCCTGCTAGGCGCGGCCATCGCCACCGCTGACACGTTTGAAGCCCGCCTGCGTTTCGGCCGCTTTGCCGGGATGATCTGCAGTGACGAGAACACATACTTCCTGCGTGCCTTCGAGGCCTTGGGTGTCAGCCCGGCGCAACGCAGTGAACCGGCCGATACCGCGCCTACCGCAGGTTTCAAGGCGATCATGCGCGAAGCGGCAGCCACCCGTTCCTATGCAGCGGCACTGGCGGTGCTGAACGTTGCCGAAGGCCTGTACCTGGACTGGGCGCTCAAGGCGCCGAAACCGATGCCGGACAACTTCGTCCATGCCGAGTGGATTACCCTGCATGACAACCCGGCATTCCAGGCATTCGTCGCTTTCCTGCAGGCCGAGCTGGACCGCGTCGGCCCGCAGGAGGCCGCATTGGCAAGTGACTTCTACCAGCGCACGGTGGCGCTGGAGCTGGCTTTCTTCGATGCAGTTTATCCGGAGGGCAAATGAGCATGGATATCTTCGAGCGCCTCAAGGCTGCTGCCACACCACAATGGAACCGCTACGTAGACCATGATTTCGTGCGGCAGATGGGCGAGGGCACGCTGAGCGAGGAAGCGTTCCGGACCTACCTTGTGCAGGATTACCTGTTCCTGATCCAGTTCGCCCGCGCCTGGGCGCTGGCCGCCTACAAAAGCCGCCGCCCGGCCGACATTCGTGCAGCGCAGGCCGGGCTGTCGGCGATCCTGGATGAAACCGAGCTGCACTTGCGCCTGTGCGCGCGCTGGGGCTTGACCCAGGCAGACATCGAGGCCGCGCCAGAGCATCAGGCCACGGTGGCATACACCCGTTATGTGCTGGACTGCGGCGCAGCCGGCGACCTGCTGGAGCTGCATGTGGCACTGGCACCTTGCGTGATCGGCTATGCCGAAATCGGCCGGACCCTGGCCGGGCGCATTGGCGACTTGAGCAATCACCCCTACCGCGAGTGGATTGGCGAGTATGCCGGGGAGGGCTACCAAGGGGTGGCCGCAGCAGCGCGCAAGCACCTGGACGAACTGGCAGCGCGCAGCATGACCGAGCAGCGGTTCGCCGAACTGGCAGGGATTTTTGGACAGGCCTCTAGCCTGGAGGCTGATTTCTGGCAAATGGGGTTGGACGGGACCGTGTAAACCGCCGTGGGCTGGGTGATTACTACCCAGCCCAGGCCCGCTTTGGTGCATGGGCGCCTCAAAATAAGTCGTCGCGCACACTCCAGATCGTCAGATCGTAGCTTTAATGTGCACAGTGCATATGGATTTCTGGGCGAACAGCCCGATTTCTTCCGGGTGGCGGCGCAGGGAAAAGCGGCCCGCATATTGCTCTTTCTGCTCCCAACTACACACCCGGAGCCCCCGTGCAATGAGCTCACCCAGCGAATTTCCCCTCAGCGAAGCCCCCCAGTCCGCCCGCAAGGGCCTGCTGCCGATCGCGATGGTCTTGTTCAGCTTCACCTTCTTTACCGGCACGATGTTCGCCGGCGGCAAGCTGGGCATGGCATTCAGTTTTGTCGACATGCTGTGGGTGGCTACCCTCGGCAACAGTTTGCTTGCCTTGTATGCCGCAGTGTTGGCCTTCATTGCCTCGCGCAGCGGGCTGAATACCGTGTTGATGGGACGCTTCTGTTTCGGTGAAGCGGGGAGCCGGCTCTCGGACTTTCTGCTGGGTTTTGCCGAACTGGGCTGGTATGCCTGGGGTACGGCCACGGTGGCCATCGTGCTGGTCAAGCTGCTGGGGCTGGCGGATGGCTTCGGCATGCCGTTGATGGTGCTGTTCGGGCTGGGTTTCAGCATTACGGCCATTATCGGTTTCAAAGGGCTGGACGTGTTGTCGCGGGTGTCGGTGCCATTGATGTTCGTGCTGCTGTTGGTGTCCATGTACATCGCCACCCGCGATGCCGGTGGCTTTGCCGGCCTGGCTGCAGTAGTACCGCATGAAACCATGACCTTTTCGGCGGCAGTGACCATGGTCTTCGGCACCTTCGCCAGTGGCGCCACCCAAGCCACCAACTGGACACGGCTGGCACGCAGTGGCCGGGTAGCGGTGATCGCCAGCGTGGTGGCATTCCTCCTTGGCAACGGCCTGATGGTGGTGGCCGGGGCGTGGTGCGCGATGGTTTATCAGCAGGCCGATATCGTCGACGTGATGATGCTGCAGGGCCTGTCGTTCGCGGCCGTGGTGATGCTGTGCCTGAACCTGTGGACCATTCAGGGTCCGACCATCTACAACGTGTCGGCCGCCGCCTGCCACTTGTTGCGCAGCGAGCGCCGGCGCACGGCAACGCTGGTGGCGGCCGGGGTTGGCATTGTGCTGGCGATGGGTGGCATGTACGAAATGCTGATCCCGTTCCTGGTGCTGCTGGGGTCGATCATTCCGCCGGTGGGTGGGGTGATCATGGCTGATTTCTGGTACCGCCACCGCGGCAAATACCCGGCACTGGGTACGGCAAACCTGCCTCGCTACAACCTCACCGGGCTGTTTGCCTATGCCGTGGGCGCTGTACTGGCCTATGCCTCACCGTGGGTCGCGCCGCTGGTGGGCATCGCCGCCTCGGCAGTGTGCTACATCGTCATTCTGGAGCTGGGCGCACGCCGCCGCGCGCCGGGCCAGGCGGGCGTCGAGCCGTGAGCCTGGCGCTGGACGAGATCCTGCATTTGCCCGGTCTGCACGAAATGCAGGTGCGGGCCGGAGCGCGCAACCTGCAGCGGCGGGTACGCTGGCCTTACGTGGCGGAGAACGAGGGTATCGCCGAATGGGTGATGGGCGGTGAACTGGTATTCGTCACCGGCATCAACCACCCGCGCGGCGAAGCCAACCTGCTGAGCCTGGTGGAGGATGGCGACGCCGTGGGCATTGCCGGCATGGTGATTCTCACCGGCGGCAGTTTCATCCAGAGCATCCCGGCGCCCGTTGTCGCGCGCGCCGAGCAACTGGGCTTGCCATTGATCGAACAGCCCTACGCGCTGAAGATGGTGGTGGTCACCCACCTGATCGGCACTGCACTGGTGCAGATGAGCCAGGTACGCCGCTCGCGCAACGACATCCTTGGCCAACTGCTCACAGGCGACTACCCGAGCCTGGCAATTGCCCGGCAGCGGGCAGCACACCTGCAACTGGCGCTGGATAAACCGCGGCGCCTGCTGGCTTTGCGCCTGACGGGCGTGGACGGCTTGTTCGAGCGCCACGGCCTGGCGCACGGCGAGCGTACCTGGCAAGCCACCCGCCAGGCCCTGGAAGACCAGCTCGAAGCCTGGTGCCGCCAGCGGCCAGGCAGTGTGACGGCGCAGTTACCGGGCGACCTGTTCGTGGTGCTGCTGGCCGATACACACGACTTACCCGAGACGTTGGGTGCGCTGTACCGGCAGTTGCAAGCCGCGACAGGTGACCTGGGCCTTTACATGGGCCTGTCGAGCCTCGCTGACGATTGCGCGCACTATCGCCAGGCCCTCAACGAAGCACGCCAGGCGCTGGATGTGGCGCAGCATCTGCGCCCGGCCAACGGCTATTGCAACTTCAGCGAGCTCGGCGTATTGCGCCTGCTGCAAGGTATTGTCGACCGCTCGCTGGTCGATGATTTCGTCAGCCGCACCCTCGGCCCGCTGATCGCCCCTGGGCGCAAACACGCCCATGCTTTGGTGCATACCCTCGACGCGTTGCTCATGGAAAATGGCAACGGGCTCAAGGCCGCACAGCGTCTGGGGCTGCACCGCAACACGATCAATCAGCGCATCCAGCGCATCGAACAACTGAGCGGGCAGTCGCTGGACGACCCGCTTTTTCGCATGAATGCTTCGGTCGCCATGCTGGTATGGCGCATGAGCGAAGCCCACGGCAAGGAGTAACTGCATGAACATCATCAACGCACGCCTGCGCGGCAAGCCTGGCCTGTTCCGCGTCGAACTGAACGGCGAGCGCATTGCCGCCATCGTGCCCCAGACCGACGTCGTGGCGCCTGCTACGGCCAATGACCTGGACGCCGGGCAAAACCTGGTGGTCGCGCCCTTTGTCGAGCCGCACATTCATCTTGATGCCACGCTGACCGCGGGTGAGCCGAAGTGGAACATGAGCGGCACGTTGTTCGAAGGCATTGAGCGCTGGTCGGAGCGCAAGGAAATCACCACTCACGACGACATCAAGACCCGTGCGAAAAAAACCATCGACATGCTGGTGGACCACGGTATCCAGCATGTGCGCACCCATGTCGATGTGACCGACCCGAAACTCACCGCGCTCAAGGCCATGGTCGAGGTACGTGACGAAGTGCGTGAGCTGATCGACCTGCAGATTGTCGCCTTTCCGCAGGAGGGCATCGAGTCGTACGCCAACGGCCGGGCGCTGATGACTGAAGCCGTGACAATTGGCGCCGATGTCGTCGGCGGCATTCCGCATTTCGAAAATACCCGCGACCAGGGGGTATCGTCGGTGAAGTTCCTGATGGACCTGGCCGAGCGCACCGGCTGCCTGGTGGATGTGCACTGCGACGAGACCGACGACCCGCAATCACGCTTCCTCGAAGTGTTGGCCGAAGAAGCACGGGTACGCGGCATGGGGCCCCGGGTCACGGCCAGCCACACCGTGGCCATGGGCTCGTATGACAATGCGTATTGCTACAAGCTGTTCCGCCTGCTCAAGCTGTCGGGCATCAACTTCGTGTCATGCCCGACCGAGAGCATTCACCTGCAAGGGCGCTTCGACAACTACCCGAAACGTCGTGGCGTGACCCGCGTGGCCGAGATCGACCGCGCCGGCATGAACGTGTGCTTCGGCCAGGACTCCATCGTCGACCCGTGGTACCCACTGGGCAATGGCAATATCCTGCGCATTCTCGAAGCCGGCCTGCACATCTGTCACATGCTTGGGTATGAAGACCTGCAGCGCTGCCTGGACCTGATTACCGACAACAGCGCCCGCACCCTTAACCTGGGCGAGCGCTATGGCATCGAGGTGGGGCGGCCGGCGAACCTGTTGCTGCTGTCGGCGCCAGATGATTACGAGATGGTGCGCAGCCAGGGACACGCGTTGGTGTCGGTACGCAATGGCAAGGTGCTGATGCAGCGCAGGCCAGCGCAGGTGCAACGTTTGCGCTGACGCTGTTGTCGCCTCAGGTGCACAGGGCGGCCAAGGCGTGGCTTGCGACTTGTGCATCCTGCACTGCCACACCGGTCAGGTCCGCCAAGGTAATCTGGCTGTCGTGCTCACGCCCCTTGGCACGGCCATCCAGCAGCGTACCCAGCTCGATCAGCTGGTTAGCGTCGATGCGGCCACTGCCGAGGGCATGGGCCACTTCGCCGTACTGGCTGCACTGGGCGATGGAGTCGACGATGATGCGGTCCGCCCTTGCCACCAGTGCCGGGTCCAGTTCCTGCTTGCCGGGCGCATCGGCACCGACGGCGGTGATATGCGTACCCGGCTGGACCCAATCGCTGTACAACAGCGCCTGGCGAGAAGGCGTGGTGCAGACGATCAGGTTTGCCGCGCCCGCAACCTCGGCCGCATCCTGCGTGCTGTGCACCCCGAAGCCCAGTTCGCGGGCAAATGCGGTATAGGCCGCAAGCCCGCGTTCATGCCGGCCCCAGACAATCACCTGGCGACAATCGGTCACCGCGCGAAGCTGCTCAAGCTGCATCTGCGCCTGCATGCCGGTGCCGAGGATGCCAATGGCCTTAACCTGGGATGGCACCAGCAGCCGGGCGGCGATACGCCCGGCCAACGCGGTGCGCATGGCAGTCAGCCAGCCTTGGTCCTGCAGCAGTGCCAACGGCTGACCGGTGTGTGCAGACAATACAAGCATCAAGCCATCATTGCTAGGCAGGCCCTTGGACGGGTTGTCGTAGAAGCCTGTCGAAAGCTTGACGGTGAAGGTCGGGCTGCCTTCGATGTAGGCCGACTTCACGCAACAGTCACCGTTCGCGCCCTTGAATGCGAAGCCCTGCACGGGCGGCACCTGCACCTTGCCTTCGGAGTAGGCGATGAAGCCTTCCTCCAGTTGGCTGACCGCGAGCTCCGGGTTGAAGCGGGCGATGATCTGCGCCTTGCTGAAGACCCTCATTGAACGGCCTCGAGGAACTTTTCCAGCAGGATGTTACGACCACACAGGATCACCGCGACACGCTTGCCCTGATAGCGTTGGGCGAGCTTCTGCATGCCGGCGACCGCAACCGCAGCAGCGCCTTCGATGATCCAGCGCTCACTGCTGGCGATGTCGCGCATGGCGCAGCGGATTTCGTCCTCGCTGACCAGCACGGTATCGGTGAGCAGCGCCTGGCAAAGCGGGAAGGTGATGGAGCCTGGCTCGACGCCGCCAGCCGTGCCATCCGACAGCGTTTCGCAGGCATCCAATTCGATGATTTCACCGGCCTTGAGTGATTGTTGCAGGGTTGGGTCATTTGCCGGCCAGCAGCCGATGATCTCAGTGCCCGGCTTGAGTACGCGCAGGGCGGCGCCGATACCGGAAATCATCCCGCCACCGCCCACGGCGACGAACACCGCGTCCAGGTCTGGCGCCTGCTCGAACAACTCCATGCCTATGGTGCCCTGGCCGGCAATGACTTGCAGGTCGTTGTAAGGTGACACGAAAGGTACGCCCTGGGCCTTGGCTTGCCTGGCTGCTTCCAGCTCTGCACTCAGCGGGTCGGTGGGCAGGCAGACCACTTCGGCGCCCAGCGCGCGCATTGCCTCTGTTTTGTATGCCGATGCGCCCGTGGTGGTGTAGACCTTCACTGGCACGCCAGCCATCTTGCCGGCCAGAGCCAGGGCCTGCCCATGGTTACCGGAAGAGGCAGCTATCACCCCATGCTTGCGCGCCTCGGCCGGCAGCAGGCGCATCTTGTTGCTGGCACCGCGAAACTTGAACGAACCGGTGTGCTGCAGGTGTTCGCATTTGAGCAGCACTTCACAGCCGGTCAGTGCCGACAAACGAGGGCTGTGCAAGAGCGGGGTAATGCTGACGGCCGGGCGGAGCGCCGCATGGGCGTCCTGAATGTTTTGGTGCAATGTATCAAGGAACTGGGCATCAACGGACGGGGTGGCTGGCATGACGGGTCCTTGCAGCTATGTGGATAATTTGTCCACAATAGAATTATATTCCACCAATAGCAAGAGCGTGTGCCTACAGCCAGGCAATACCGCCTAGGCCCTGACTTCCTTCAGGTATTTGTACACGGTGGCCCGCCCCATGCTGAGGACGTTGGCAACGTAATCGGCGCCGCTGCGCCCCTCGAATGCACCCTCGGCATGCAAGGCCAGGACAAGGTTGCGTTTGTCTTTCATCTTCAAGGTCTGCAGCGACAGGTTATGCGCTTGCAGCCACGCTTGCAGGAAGGTGTTGATGCGCTCCTGCCAATCGTTGCGGAACAACGCATCCGGTTGCGGCTCCAGCCGACTCATCTGGAAGAACGCATCCAATGCCACACGCGCCTGTTCCAGCACCGACACGTTCAGATTGATGCACATCAGATACTCGGCTTCGCCTTGCGGATTGTGCAGCACAGCACTGATCGAGCGGACCTTCTGACCGTTCCAGTTGAGCTTCTCGTAGGGGCCAAGGTTGGTACCCTTCAAAAGGTCCCCCAGTTCTGGACCGAGTGCCGAATCATCGCCGAGCTTGCGATGTGAGAAATTATTGGCGATATGAACGATTGTCTGGCTGCGTATCTCATGAATGACGACTTCCGCGTGGGGGTACAGCAGCAGGGCAATGCTTTCAGCGATTGCCTGGTAATTTTCCAGTGTCATGCATTAGCCAATGGTCTGTTGAAGAATGCCTATGGTGGCCCTGGAGAATACTGGGCACAAGACGGATCTTTACCGGGTCGGGATCAAGTCCTGGCTGCGAGCCGCTCGCCTCGGCCATTACTGCGTCAGCAGCATCCCAGTTCCTCCAGAGGCATCCGCAGCATGGGGCGATCTCGCCTTGGCCTGGCTCCGCCAATTGCTGGTGGAACAGGCCAAGGCGTTGGCTCAGGGCTGAAGATCGCCGCTGTCGCCGATCAGCCCTAGCGCTTCGATGGCCAGCAGCGCGCACCGCTCATCGTTGTCCGAGGTATCGCCACTGACGCCGATGGCGCCCAGCAGGCGGCCTTCTGCATCGCGCAGAAGAACGCCGCCGGCGACCGGAATCACCTCGCCACCGGTGAGGCTGTTGATGGCATCGAAGAACGCCGGCATGGTCTGGGCGCGGCGCGCCAGTTCGCGGCCGCCGAAGCCCAGGCCCAGGCAGCCGCGGGCCTTGCCGGTGGCGATCTGCGGGCGCAGGAAGCTGGCCTGCTCATCGCGCAGCACCGCCAACGGGTGGCCGGCGCTGTCGAGCACCGCTGCGGCCATAGGCTTGAGGTTCAAAGCGCGTGCCTGGTGCAGGGTCGCGACGGCCAGTTGCACTGCCAGTTCGAAGTTGAGCGTTGTCATGTTCACAGCCTCCATTTGCCGAGTTCTGACACGCGGTCGCGGGTGTAGAGGTCGGTCCATTTCAGCGAATTGAAGTCCGACACCTGCTTGGGGTTGTAGGCGGTGCGTTGCAGCCGTACCGGCTCGCCGGCCTTGTACACCGCCTGCAGCCGAGCGCGGTCTTGAAGGATGCGGATGTCGTCCAGGGGCGAACCGTCGAGCACCAGCAGATCGGCCTGTTTGCCCGGTTCCAGGGTGCCGAGCGTCTCGCCGCGCGGCATCAAGCGTGCGCCGACATGGGTTGCGGCGAATAATGCTTCGGCCGGGGTGAAGTCCAGGTGCCGTACCAGCAGCTCCAGTTCGCGAGCATGCCATTCGCCATAGGGTGTCACAGCAAAGCCGCTGTCGCTGCCGCAGGCGAAGGGTACGCCGGCGGCCTTGGCGCGCTTGAGTACCGGCGCGCCGAGCTCGAGGGTCCGGGCGCAGTAGGCGGCATAGCCGGTGCTGATCGCGGGGTCATGGGGCTGGCAGAAGTCCACGGTGTTCTGCGGGAAGGTCATGGTCGGAGCGAGCACGCTGCCAGCCTCAAGCAGCGCTTCGATGCAGGCGTCATCCATGTAGAAGGCGTGGAACACCAGGTCGACGCCAGCCTTGGCCGCGTACATCACCGCTTCTCGGCCATAGGCGTGGGTAGCCACACGGCAGCCGAGGCGATGAGCTTCGTAGACCATCTCACGGGTCTCGTCGGCGGTGAAAGCGGCGATGATTTCGCCGTTGGGGCGACGGTGGGTGCCGTCCATGGCGATCTTGATCAGGTCCACGCCGTCCTTGGCCTGCTTGCGGATCTGGGCAATGGCATCGTCACGGCTGGTGACCAGCGCGGCGGTGAAGTACTCCGGGGCGCCGACGCGGGTGGGGAACCAGTCGTTCAGGCTCTGTCGATTGGTGATCACTCGGCTGCTTGCAGCGATACGAGGGCCTTCGAACAGTCCGGCGTTGACCGTATTGCGCACGGCAATGCTGAGTTGGCCACTGTCGCCAGGGCAGACCATGGACGTCACGCCGGCAGCCAGAACGTGCTGGGCGAAGAACAGCCCCCGCAGGGCGCGAAACTCGTCGCTGGTCCAGATGTCGATGTCTTCCTCGCTCTGGGCATTGCCAAACGCCAGGTGGGTGTGCACGTCCACAAGCCCGGGCATGACGAACTGGCCGTGGGCTTCACGGTCGCCGGGTTGCGGACGGGGTGCCTCGGCGGATGGCCCGACATGGCGGATCACGCCGCCTTCGATGATCAATGTCTGTCGTTGGCGGGTGTGCAGGCCAGTACCGTCGAACAGGGTAGAGCAGTGCAGGTGCAGGGCACTCATTGGTGAGCTCTCTCATCGTGAGGGTGGTGCAAGGCTAGGCCGTGGTGACTGCCCGGCACCAACAGATGCTATTGATGGCCAGGTATCGATGGCATCGATACCTGGCGCTCTCTGGCGCAGAAACGAGAACGGCGCCAATCGGCGCCGCCCAAGCCAGGGCCGGCAGCGCCGATCAGGCCGTGTGGCCGCCAAGGGTTTCGGCGATCCAGTCGGCGATGTAGTGCCCGGCATTGATGCTGTTGTCGAAGCTCGAGTGCTGCACGCCGCCTTCACGGTCAGTGAAAATCTTCAGTTCGCGTTTCGGGCTGTTGACCAGTTGCTCGTAGGTGCGGTGTGCCCATTTGAGCGGGATCTGCGAGTCTTTCTCGCCGTGGGTGACCAGGAAAGGTACGTGGATGCGGTCGAGTACACCGTCGAGGTGTACGTTTTCGGCGATGCGCATGAAGTCGTCCAGGTCCTTCGCCCCCCAGACCCATTGCACATGCGCCCAGTAGTGTGGCACCGGGAAGTTGCCTTCCTTCTCCAGGCGACGCTTCTGCACGTCGCGCCAGTCGTGGTTGGCGCCCCACACCACGCCGCAAGCAAAGCGCGGTTCGAACGCCACTGCGCGCGGACAGTAGTAGCCGCCCAGGGAAACGCCTTCCAGGCCGATGCGCTTGGCATCGACATCAGCGCGGGTTTCCAGCCAGTCCACTATGCGGCTGGCCCAGTGTTCGCTGTCATGGCGTGCCGTCATGCCGTGGAGGCGAAGCGCTTCGCCGGTGCCAGGCTGGTCGACAATCAGCGACGACACGCCTCGCCTGGCCAGCCAGGCAGGCAGGCCGACGCGGTATTTCATTTCCTTGGTCGAATCCAGCCCGTTGACTTGCACCAGCAGCGGTGCCGGGCCACTCACGCCTTCTGCGCGCACCAGCAATCCCGAGAGGTGCTTGCCTTCATACGGGATCTCTACGCGCTCACAGTTCTCCTTGGCCAAATCGATGCCACGGGCGAAGGTGTCGAGGAAGCGCTGATACAAGGCCGCACGACCCGGCGCGCCGTGGGCCTGCAAGCGTTCGCAGGTGAGGTAATAGGTGGCCGCGCGGTTGTATTTTTCGCCGGCGGACAAGCGTCGGCCGGCGGTTTCGTCCTCTTCGGCCAAGCCGCACAGCTTGTCGGCCATGGTCGACCATATTTCCCGGAAGGCCTGGGTGCCGGCGGCGTCGGGCTGTTTGGCGGCTTCCTGCAGCGGTGCGCACATTTCCTCGATTTCACCCATGCGGGCACCCATTTCAATGGCCAGGTCCACCGAGAGGTTCCAGACGTAATTGGTGGGGAAGTAACGGAACATTCTTGTTGTCCTTCTGCGGTCGTGGAGTCCGGCGCCCACTTGAGCGACAGGCAGGCAGGGCGCGGTTTGAAGGCAAGGTACGCAGGCAGGGCAGGGTGGGGCCAATCGTGATCAGGGATGCGAGGTATCGCGAAACGCGATGCCCCAGCACCGTCGCGGTGTCTGGGGCGATGGCCGCCGCTCAGGCGGTGGCGCGCAGAGCATCTGGCTGCGTGCTGGCGCACTGAATGACATCGCTGATGCGCTCGCGAAGCCATCTGTGCATGGGGTCGCCGTCCATGCTGCGGTGCCACAGCATGAATTCACGCATAACCGGGATCTTCACTGGCGGTGGCAACAGGCGCAGCGGCAGGTAGCCGGCATAGAGTTCGGCCAGTCGGCGGTGCATGGTGGCGACCCGCACGGTGCCCACCAACAACTGGGGCAGGGTGTTGAAGTCGTTGGTGATGACTTCCAGCCGCCGATTGAAGCCGTACTGGTTCATGAACCAGTCCTCGATGCTCAAGTGGCGGTTGCGGCCAAAGCCCACCGAGATGTGGCCCATCTGCATGTACTGCTCAAGTGTCAGATGCTCGCCCACCTCGGGGTTGTCGCGCCACACCACGCAGACATGATCTTCCTCGAACAGCAGCTGCGCCGGATGGCCCTCGATGAGGTAGCGCTCGGGCACGATCATCATGTCGACCTCGCCTCGCATCAGCAATTCGGCGCTACTGTCGCCTGGGCCGATCATCTCGAAGGTAATGTGCGGCGCCTCCTGATGGATTTTCTGGATGACCTGAGCGAATACCACACTGATCAGGTAGTCCGAGGCCACCAGGCGGAAGTGTCGCTTGCTGGCGGCCGGATCGAACACCGGCTTGGCCGTTATCGAGGCGCGAATGGTCAGCAGCACCTCGCGTACCGGCTTGGCCAGTTCCAGAGCATAGGGGGTGGGCTGCATCTTGCGGCCGACCTGCACCAGCAACTCATCCTCGAAAAACGTTCGCAAACGCCCCAGCACGCCACTGGTGGCCGATTGAGTCATGTGCAGGCGCTCGGCGGCGCGTGTGATGTTTTGCTCCTCGAGCAGGATGTCCAGGGCAACCAGCAGGTTCAAGTCCAGGTGGTGAAAGCGCATGGTGATAGCTCTCGGTTCTTGTAGTTATTTTCGCGATACCTTCCCGCTGCATTGCCGATACGTCAAGACCTTCAAGCCACGATACCGAGCCAACGCCACAGCACATGGGCTTTGGCCCAGGTATCGCGATTGCCGATGCCTCGCATTCTGACTCGCGATTGGTCACGCCACCCCGCCACCGAGCAACCTGCACGCCAGTCGTACGGCCGATGTGCCGCCGCGACCCACTACCGGTGACCTGCCTCGCCGAATAACAATTTCAATGGAGTGGTAGCCATGAATATTCTTGGTCTCGACGCGCTGGTGTTTGGCGTCGACGATATCCAGGCCTGTGCCGATTGCCTGCGTGACTATGGCCTCGATGCCGTTCAACTGGACGGCGACGGTGGCCGTTTCGAGGCGCTGGACGGCACCTCGATCATTATCCGCCGCGGCGACGACCCTGGCCTGCCGCCAGCGCTGGGGCCGACTCCATCGCTGCGCGAGACCGTTTACGGCGTCGCTTCGAGCACCGATCTGGCGGCCATCGCCGACGAGCTGGGCCGTGATCGCGAAGTGCGGCGCGATGCCAGCGGCGCGTTGCACACCTTCGACGACCTGGGCTTTGCCATTGCCTTCCAGGTGACCTGCCGTCGCCCCTTCGACGCGCCGGCCGACCTTACCAACGCCCCCGGTAGCGCACCGCAGCGCCCGATCAACCAGCTGGGCATTGCCCCGGACATGCCGGCGTTGCCGCGCACTTTGTCCCACGTGGTGTACTTCGTACCCGATGCGGCCAAGGGCGAAGCGTTCTACCGCGATCGCCTGGGCTTCGTCACCACCGACAGCTTCATCGGCGTCGGCCCGTTCATGCGCACCGCCGCCATGGACGATCACCACTGCCTGTTCATGATCCAGACCCCACCGCACATGCAGGGTTGCGAGCACTTCACCTTCCATATGGGCAGCGGCACCGAGGTCCTGCTGGCCGGTACGCGTTTCCAGCAGCAGGGCTGGACCAGCTTCTGGGGCCCGGGCCGACACCTGCTGGGTTCCAACTGGTTCTGGTACTTCAACAGCCCGCTGGGCTGCCACATCGAGTACGACGCCGACATGGACAAGCACGATGACGCATGGGCGGCGCGTCAGGCGCCGATGTCGGCCGACAACTCGCAGCTGTTCCTGTTCGCCTCGCGGGAGAAATGGGCACCCAGCGGCCCACCTGCGAAGCAGGGTTGAAACATGGCGTGGGTGGAGCTGTGCCGGCTCGATGAGCTGGGCGAGGGTCAAGCGCGCGGTTTCGACCCACAGGGCAGGGGCGCGGACAGCCTGTTCGCCCTTCGGTACCTGGGCCAGGTACGCGTCTACCGCAACCTGTGCCCGCATTTGATGGTGCCCATGGAGTACCGCAAGAACCGCTTTTTGAGCGCCGATGGCCAGTGGATCGTCTGCTACGCCCACGGTGCGCGCTTCACGCCCGAAGACGGCACTTGCGTTCACGGCCCCTGCCGAGGCGAAGCCTTGGAGGCACTCGATCACAAGGAAGCGGACGGCTGGCTGCTATTGCCGCTGGAGCAGCTCGATCGCTGACCTATCGCGCCGCGCGATAGGTCGCATCCCGCGACGCGATTGGTCATGGACCGGCGCAGGCGGGAAGCTGTGCATAGGCACAGGAAACGGCCGCCCCGCATGACGGGGCGCACAACAAGAACAAAACGTGAGACATGCCATGAATACTGTGAACAACGTGTTGATCGTGGGCGGCGGAATTGGCGGGCTGTGTGCCGCCATCGCCTTGCGCCGCAAGGGCATCGCCGTCGATCTGGTCGAGCTGAAAACCGAGTGGACCGTCTACGGTGTCGGCATCATTCAACAGAGCAATGTGGTGCGCGAGATGCACCGGCTGGGCCTGCTCGAAGCCTACCTTGATGCCGCCTACGCCTTCGAGGACGTGGCCATCTATACCACCGAAGGGCAGCAACTGGCGCGCATCCCAGGCCAGCGCCTGGCCGGTCCGCAGTATCCGGCCAATGTGGGTATCTCGCGCCGCGCCCTGCACAAGGTGTTGAGCGAAACTGCCATCGAACTGGGCACCCAGGTGCGCCTGGGCACCTCGGTGGAAAGCTTCGAGCAAGACGACAGCGCAGTGGACGTGTTGTTCACCGATGGCAGCCAGGGGCGCTACGGTCTCATGGTCGGCGCCGACGGGTTGTTCTCGAAAGTCCGCAGCGTGCTGTTCGGTGATCGTTATCAGCCGCGTTTCACCGGGCAGTCGGTGTGGCGCTACAACTTCCCGCGTGCGGCAGGTATCGACCACCTTGCCAACTACCAAGGGCCCTCTGGCAACGCGGGGCTGGTTCCGCTGGCCGATGACCTGATGTACCTCTTCACCACCTCCCACGAGCCGGGTAACCCCTGGATGGAACCGGCTGCTTTGGCTGATGGCCTTCGCCAGCGCCTGGCCGGTTTCGGCGGGCTGATCGGCGAATTGCGCGAGCAGATCGTCGACAACGCCGGGGTCGTTTACAAGCCGCTTGAAGCGGTGTTTGTCGACGAACCCTGGTACTGCGGTCGAGTGCTGCTGATCGGCGATGCCGCCCATGCCACCACGCCACACCTGGGGCAGGGGGCAGGCATGGCCATTGAGGACGCCGTGGTGCTCGCCGAGGAGCTCACCGCGGGTGGCAGCCTCGACGCGCAATTGCAGCGGTTCATGGGCCGACGTTTCGAGCGCTGCAAGTTCATCAGCGAAATGTCCCTGCTGGCAGGTGTGAAGGAGATCCAGCGCGATCCCTCCTTCGACCGCATCGGCCTGGTCAAGCGCATGCTGGAGGTCACCGCGCAGCCGATCTGACTCCCCGTACCCGGTACGCCCTGCCTTGTCGGCGCGCCGGCCCTATGCCAACACCGACGCACAATAAAAAGAAAGAGGAAACCCCGATGTTGACTCGCAAAGGTGCATTCACACGGCCGTTACCGGCGCTCAAGCCCCTCAGCCTGGCGCTTGTCGCGCTGGCCGCAAGCCAGGCGCAGGCCTTCGAATTCGATAGCGGCAACCCCGACCTGCGGGTGCGCTGGGACAATACGCTGAAATACAGCGCCGCCTGGCGTACACAGGACGCGAGCAGCAAGCTCACCGAAGGGCAGACCGCGCTGAACCTGGACGATGGTGACCGCAACTTCGACAAAGGCCTGATCTCCAACCGCCTCGACCTGCTGTCGGAACTGGACATTACCTACAACAACGTCGGCGCACGGGTCAGCGGCGCGGCCTGGTACGACGATGTCTACAACCAAGGGACTGACAACAACGACCCTGGCCGTGCCAACAGTTATTCGGTCGACTACGACGCGTTCACCGACGACACGCGCAAGCTGCATGGACGCAAGGGCGAGCTGCTCGACGCCTTTATCTTCGGCAAGACCGAGATCGGCGACATGCCGCTGTCCGGCCGTTTGGGTCAATACGCCATGCAGTGGGGCGAGAGCCTGTTCTTTGGCATGAACGGCATTGCTGGTGGCATGGCTCCGGTGGACGTGGTCAAGGGGCTGTCGGTACCCAACACGCAGTTCAAGGAACTGATCCGTCCGGTACAGCAGATTTCCGGACAACTCCAACTGACGCCGGATGTGTCGGTGGGGGCCTACTACCAGTTCGAGTGGGAGGCCAACCGCCTGCCGGCAGCGGGTAGCTATTTCTCCACAGACGACTTCTTCGGCGATGGCGCCGAGCGCATGTTCGTCGGCGCGCCGGTGTTCCCCGGTGGCCAACCTCTGGCGTTCTTCCACGGCAACGACAAGCAAGCCAAGGACTCAGGGCAGGGCGGCATGCAGGTGCGCTGGCGCACCGAGACGGTCGACTGGGGCCTGTACGCCATCCGCTTCCACGACAAGTCGCCGCAACTCAACGTACGCCCGAACTTCGCCAACCTCGACCCGGTCAGCGGCAAGGCCGGCGAGTTCTACTGGGTGTATCCCGAGGGTATCGAGGCGTTCGGTGCGAGCTTCTCCACCACCGTTGGCAACTTCAACCTCGCCGGTGAGTTGTCAACCCGCTGGAACCAGCCGTTGGCCTCGACCAACCAGCATGCGTTGGCCGTGGGCGAGGCGATCGACAATGACGATAACCCGGTTTACGCCACCGGCCGCACGCTGCACGCCAACGTCTCCTGGCTTGCCAGCCTGGAGCCGAACTTCATCGCTGCCGAGTCGAGCTTCCTCGGCGAAATCGCCTGGAACCGGGTGATGAGCGTGAGCAAGAACGCCGATGCCGTTGACCCTAACGCCGACCGTGACGCCACCAGCCTGCGCCTGGTGTTCGAACCGATGTACCGGCAGATCTTACCGGGGCTCGACCTGTCGGTGCCGATCGGCGCGAGCTACACCAACGGCGCGTCGATGGCGCTGGGCACCGGTTTTGGCACCGATCATGGCGGTGACCTGAACATCGGCCTGAAAGGCAACTACCTCAACACCTGGAGTTTGGGCCTGACCTACACGCACTACTACGGCCCGGAGAACACCTTCCTCGACGCCGATAACCACTACACCTTCGAACAGTCGCTCAAAGACCGCGACTTCATCGCCTTCACTGTCAGCCGCACCTTCTGACCGAGGACCACCCGATGAAACACAATAATAAAGTCGTTTCCCTGCTCACTGCCCTGAGTGCCTCGCTGCTATTGGCCCACGGCGCCGTTGCCGCAGTGCCCGCCGAGCAGGCGGCCATGCTCAAGACCAGCCTGACCCCGCTCGGTGGCGAGCGGGCCGGCAACGCGGATGGCAGCATTCCTGCCTGGACCGGTGGCTACATCCAGGCCGACCCGGCCTACAAGGAAGGCGGCAAGCGTGGCGATCCGTTCGCCAGCGACAAGCGGCTGTTGAGCATCACCGCGCAGAACATGGCGCAGTATGCCGACAAGCTGACGCCGGGCATCCAGGCGATGCTGAAGAAGTACCCGGACAGCTATCGTCTCGACGTCTACCCGACGCGCCGCAGCGCTGCCGCTCCGCAGTCGGTGTACGACGCTACCCTCGCCAACGCCACCAGCGGCAAGCTGGTGGACGGCCCCGCCGGCCCCATGCCCGAAGGCGCATCCGGCGGCATCCCGTTCCCGATCCCGGCCAATGGCGTGGAAGCCATGTGGAACCACCTGCTGCGTTGGCGGGGTGCGTCCTGGCACGCCAGCTTCAATCAGTACCTGACCACCGCCGACGGCAAGCACGTGCTCACCAATGACTCGCGGGCCGATTTGCAGATGCCCTGGTACCTGCCCGGTGGTAGTGGCGACAAGGGTGTGTTCTGGTCCATCCGCATGACCAACGACGGCCCGCCCCTGCGTGCCGGGGAGGCCATTACCGGCCTGGAGAACCTCAACGCCGACAAAGCTGCGGTCTGGACCTACCTGCCTGGTCAGCGCCGTGTGCGTCGCCTGCCCAACGCCTGCTGCGACACGCCGACCCCGGCCACCGCCGGCGTCATGAGCTTCGATGAGCTGTACGTGTTCAACGGTCGTCTCGACCGCTTCGACTGGAAGCTGGTGGGCAAGAAGGAGATGTACATCCCCTACAACGCCAACAAGGTGTTCACCGCCAGCAACGCCGAGGCGCTGCTGGCCCCCCATCACCTGAACCCCGACTCCATCCGCTGGGAGCTGCACCGTGTGTGGGTGGTGGAGGCGACGCTGAAGAATGGCCAGCGCCATGTGATGCCGCGTAGCACCTACTACCTCGACGAAGACACCTGGGCTGCCGTGCTGGGCGAGCGCTATGACGCCCGCAACCAGTTGGCCAAGGTGGTCTGGACCTCGCCGGTGGTGCTGCCTGACCTGCCGGGCGTGGTGACCTTGACCAACGGCTTCTACGACCTGCTCTCCGGTGCCTGGTTCGCCGGTGACCTGTTCGCAGGCAAGAACGAACAGTACCGCATCGTGCCGCCCTACAAGGACTCGGTGTTCACCGCCGACGCCATGGCCGGCGAGGGCGTGCGCTGAGCAGGCGCGCTGCGCAGGTGCTGTACCGACTCTAAGAACAAAAGGTTGCGTGCGATGAACAAGATGCTCTACGGCTGGCTGCTGGCAGCCTGTTGCGGGCTGCCGCCGGCGTTCGCCGGTGACAGCGTGGATGTGCTCGCGCAGCCCGCGCTGCACGGCCCCCAGGCCCTGCGTGCGGTATTGCAGGATGTGGCCCGGGCCGATGCACGCCTGGTCGCGGTGGGTGAACGTGGCGTGGTACTGCTGTCCGATGACAATGGTGCCACCTGGCGCCAGGCCACTGCCGTGCCGGTGAGTGTCAGCCTGACCGCCGTGCAGTTCATCGACGCCCGCAACGGCTGGGCGGTCGGCCATGCCGGCGTGGTCTTGCACAGCCAGGACGGTGGTGAGCACTGGAGCGTGCAGCTCGACGGCAAGCGCGCCGCCGCCCTGGAGGTGCAGGCAGCCGAGGCGGCCGCAGACGAGCGTCGCCTGGCGGCGGCGCAACGGCTGCTGGCTGACGGCGCGGACAAGCCGTTGTTGGCCCTGAATTTCACCGATGCCCGCAACGGCCTGGTCGTGGGTGCCTACGGGGTGGCCATGCGCACCGCCGACGGCGGGCGCAGCTGGCAGTCGGAGATCGGCCGACTGCCGAACGGGCGTGGACTGCACCTGTATGCCCTGGCGCGCCAAGGCAACCAGGTGTATGTCGCCGGCGAGCAGGGCCTGCTGCTTCGCTCGCGTGATGGCGGTGAGCATTACGAGGCGCTGCACGGGCCCTACGATGGCAGCTACTTCGCCGCCACCGTGTTGCCCGATGGCCGTCTGCTGCTCGGCGGCCTGCGCGGTTCGCTGTTCGCCTCTGACGACGGTGGCGACAGTTTCCAGGCGCTAGCCAACCCGATTCCGGCATCGATCAACGGCCTGCGTGTCGCCGATGGCCAGTTGTTGCTCGCCAACCAGGCAGGGATGCTCCTGCGCAGCGGCCTCGGCGCCTTTGCCGCCCAGCCCGTGGCGGTCTCCGATGGCCTGCCACTGACCGCCGCTACTGCCGCCGCCGATGGCTCCATCGTCGCCGTCGGCATGGCCGGTGCGCGCCGCCTGGAACCTTCCTCTCTTTCCACCACGACGGACTGAACCATGCACGTCATGAATTCATCTGCGCCTTCCAGCGGCCATCTCGACGACTTCGACAGCGCGTCCGGCTCGCTGCTGGAACGTGCGCTCTTCAACCACCGTGTGCTGGTGTTGCTGCTGTGCCTGGCGGCGACCTTGCTGCTCGGCTGGCAGGCCTCGCGCCTGACCCTCAATGCCAGCTTCGAGAAGATGATCCCGCGCGATCATCCGTTCATCCACAACTACCTGGAGCACCGTCAGGAACTCGCCGGCCTGGGCAACGCGGTGCGCATCGCCGTGGCCAATCCGCGCGGTAGCATCTACGACAAGGACTACCTGCACAGCCTGCAGCAGCTCAACGATGCGGTATACCTGCTGCCTGGCGTCGACCGTGCGGCGATGAAGTCGCTGTGGACGCCGTCCACCCGCTGGACCGGAGTCACCGAGGAGGGCCTGGAAGGTGGCCCGGTGGTGCCCGACGGCTACGATGGCGCTGCCGCTAGCCTGGAAGCGCTCAAGCGCAACGTGGAACGCTCCAACGAGATTGGTCAACTTGTGGCCTTCGACCAGCGTTCGAGCATTGTCTACGTGCCGCTGCTGGAGAAGACCCCGGACGGCCAGGCCCTCGACTACACGGCCTTCGCCCATGAGCTGGAAACCCTGCGCGAGCGCTTCCAGGCGCAGGGGGTGGAGATCCACATCACCGGTTTCGCCAAGGTCGTCGGCGACCTCATGGACGGCCTGCGGCAGATCCTGCTGTTCTTTGCCGCCGCCATTGCCATCACCGCCGCCGTGCTGTACTGGTACACCCGCTGTGTGCGCAGCACCGCGCTGGTGGTGGTGTGTTCGCTGGTGGCAGTGATCTGGCAGCTCGGCCTGCTGCCGCTGATGGGTTACGAGCTCGACCCGTATTCGGTGCTGGTACCGTTCCTGGTGTTCGCCATTGGCATGAGCCATGGCGCCCAGAAAATGAACGGCATCATGCAGGACATCGGCCGCGGTATGCATCGCCTTGTGGCAGCGCGGTTCACCTTCCGCCGGTTATTTCTGGCCGGGCTCACCGCGCTGCTCTGCGATGCGGTCGGTTTTGCCGTGCTCATGATCATTCAGATACAGGTGATCCAGGACCTGGCCGTCATCGCCAGCCTGGGCGTGGCGGTGCTGATCTTCACCAACCTGATTCTGCTGCCGGTGCTGCTCTCCTACGTGGGCGTCAGTGCCCGTGCGGCACGGCGCAGCCTGCGCGCCGAAGAGGCCGAGGCCAGCGGGGCGGGCAAGCATGCGGTGTGGCGCTTCCTCGATCTGTTCACCCGCCGACGCTGGGCGGCGGCGTGCATCGCCGTCGCTGCGCTGATGGCTGCCGGGGGCTACGCCGTGAGCCTGCACCTGAAGGTAGGCGACCTCGACGCCGGCGCTCCCGAGCTGCGCGCCGATTCGCGCTACAACCGCGACAATGCCTTCGTCACCCGGCACTACGGCGCCAGCAGCGATGTGTTCGCGGTGATGGTGCGCACCGCCCCCGGTGGCTGTTCGGCCTACGGCACCTTGAAACACGTGGATGACCTGGACTGGCAACTGCGTGGCCTGCAGGGCGTGGACTCGACAAACTCGTTGGCGCTGCTCAACCGCCGGGTGCTGGTCGGCCTCTCCGAAGGCAGCCCGAAGTGGTATGACCTGGTCAACAACCAGGCGACCCTGAACATGGTCACCGCCGGTGCCCCGCGCGGGCTGTACAACGACGACTGCAGCCTGCTGACGCTCTATGCCTACCTGACCGATCACAAGGCCGACACCCTGGCGCGGGTGGTCGACAGCGTCCAGGCGTTTGCCCAGGCCAACGACAGCGAGCAGGCCAGCTTCCTCATGGCTGCCGGCAGTGCAGGCATCGAGGCTGCCACCAACCAGGTGGTCAAGCAGGCCAACCGCGACATGCTCTGGTGGGTCTACGGCGCGGTGATCGTGCTCTGCCTGGTGACCTTCCGCTCCTGGCGCGCGGTGCTCTGCGCGGTACTGCCGCTGGTACTCACCTCGATCCTCTGCGAAGCGCTGATGGTGGCGCTGGGTATTGGCGTGAAGGTGGCGACCCTGCCGGTGATCGCCCTTGGGGTCGGCATCGGCGTGGACTACGCGCTGTATGTGATGAGCATAGTGCTGGCCCAGCTGCGCCAAGGCGCGAGCCTGTCCCAGGCGTATTACCGCGCGCTGCTGTTCACCGGCAAGGTGGTCATGCTCACCGGTATCACCCTGGCCATCGGCGTTGGTACCTGGATCTTCTCGCCGATCAAGTTCCAGGCCGACATGGGCGTGCTGCTGGCATTCATGTTCGTCTGGAACATGGTCGGTGCATTGATCCTGCTGCCGGCGTTGGCCTACTTCCTGTTGCCGCACCGCAAGGCCTGTACCGAGCAGCTGGCATTGCCGGCGCATGAGCACACAAGGCGCGAGCGCAGTAGCGGGATGCTGGAGCAGGGCGCCAGTTTTCGCCCGCTGGAGGAGGTGAGCCATGGCCGCTGAACGCACCGCCGGAAGCGCCCAGGCTGCCTTGTTGCTGTTCGGCAGTTGCCTGCCCGTCCTGGGGGCGGTGCTCATCGCACCGGTGCTACCCCGCATGCACGCGCATTTTGCCGAGACGCCGGGCGTGGCCGTGCTGGTGCCGGTGGCCCTGACGTTGCCGGCACTGGTCATAGCCTTGTTGGCGCCGCTGGCCGGGGTGTTGGCAGACCGAGTGGGGCGGCGAGCACTGCTGCTGGCGAGCATGTTGCTCTACAGCCTGTGCGGTTTGTTGCCGTTGTGGCTGGACTCGCTGGTGCTGATTGTCGCCAGCCGCGCCGGCATCGGCTTGGCCGAAGCCGGCATCATGACCTGTTGCACCACGCTGATGGGTGACTACTTCGACGGCC
This sequence comes from Pseudomonas sp. GW823-FHT05G12, assembly GCF_058795575.1. NCBI lineage: Bacteria > Pseudomonadati > Pseudomonadota > Gammaproteobacteria > Pseudomonadales > Pseudomonadaceae > Pseudomonas > Pseudomonas sp. GW823-FHT05G12. The sequence continues at coordinate 3,015,820 of NZ_CM179501.1, read as the reverse complement.
AGCGCCGGGCGCGGTTGTTCGCTTTGCAGATGGTGGTCACCTCATTGGCGGCGGCGTTGTTCATGGGCTTGGGCGGTGCGCTGGGGGAAAGCGACTGGCGGACACCGTTCACCCTCTATGCGGTGGGTGCGCTGTGCCTGCCCTTGATGGCCCTGCTGTTGTGGGAGCCGCGTGCCTGCCAGACCGCCAGCGAAGCCACCGTCGATTCGCGTTTTCCATGGGCGGCCCTGACGCCGTTATACCTGCTCACCGTGCTGGCTGGCGTCAGCCTGTTCATCGTCCCGGTGCAGGCCGGTTACGTGCTGCAGTTACTGCACATAGATGCGCCCCGTCAGGTCGGCCTGGCCATGGGCGCCAACCAGCTCGGCGTGTTGGCCGGTGCACTGGCTTTTCGCTTACTGGCGCGCTTGCCGGCTGGGCGGTTGCTGGCCTTGGGCTTTGCCACGGCGGGGCTCGGTGGCGGCCTGATGGCGCTGGCCAGCAGCCATGCGCCAGTGGTGCTGGCGGTGCTGATCAACGGCCTGGGTGTTGGGCTGTTGCTGCCGACGCTGATCACCCTGGTGATGCAGCAGGTTGGCTTCGATCAGCGCGGCCGTGCCACGGGTGGGTTCACTTCGGCGATTTTCGCGGGTGAGTTCGTCAGTCCATTGATCGTCCTGGCATTGACCGCTGGTGTGGCTACGCAACTGCCGCATGCACTGCTGCTGGTCGCCATCGGACAACTGCTGCTGGCGCCTGTGTGCCTGTCCTTGATGCGCCACCGGCGTGCGGTGACGGTGGCAGGTGCACGATGAACGAAATTTTCCTTGGCGGGCGAGCCGGTGCCAGTCGCTCTCTGCGCAGCGCCATGTGGCTGACCAGCACGCGCCTACCGGCCATGGCTGAAGGCGCAGCGTTCATCAGCGAACAGAATCTTATTGTCGACGGTGGCTCGACCATCGGCGACGGCAATTGAAAGGAGACAGCATGCAATCGCTTCCTGCATTCAAACGTGTAGTCACCGGCCACGATGCCGAGGGCCAGGCGGTCGTCGCCAGTTGCGGCCCGACACCGAACAACTTCCCACTCAAGGCGGTGCCTGGCACCCTGTTCTACGAAGTCTGGAACAGTGTCGGCAGCCCGGCGACACTGGACAACGGCGATGATCCGACAGCGCAGCCGCTGCAATTGAGCCCCGGCCCGCTGGGCAGCGTGATTCGCGTGGTGGACATACCGCCCGACAGCGTGCAGAACCAGGTCAGTGCCGAAGATGCAGCCGCTGCCTTCGCCGAGATCGGCGAGGCGAGTGCCGGCACGGGCAAAGCCGATTCGAAGCACAAGCTGATGCACCGCACCGAAACCCTGGACTACGGCATCGTTACCGAGGGCGAGGTCTGGCTGGTGCTGGACGATGGCGAAGTCCACCTCAAACGGGGCGACATCGTGGTCCAGCGCGGTACCAACCATGCCTGGAGCAACCGCAGCGAACAGATGGCCCGGATGGTCTTCATCCTGCTCGATGGGCGTTATGCCGAGACGCTCAAGGAGCTGCTGCCATGAAGCTCGCCACGTTCGACGACGGCAGCCGCGATGGTCGCCTGCTGGTGGTGGCCCGTGACCTCGGGCATGCGGTCGATGCCAGCGACATCGCCACCAGCTTGCAGGTCGCGCTGGAAAACTGGCCCCAGGTCGAAGCCCGCTTGCAGGCGCTGTATCAGCAGCTCAACGACGATGCGGTTGCGGGTGCCTTCGCGCTCGACCTCGCTCGGCTGGCTGCGCCCCTGCCGCGTGCCAGCCAGTGGCTGGATGGCTCGTGCTTCCTCAGCCATGGCGCGTTGATGCAGAAGGCCTTCAACCTGGACCCGATCGAAGGCGTCGAGCACACCCCACTGATTTACCAGGGTGCCAGCGATGACTTTCTCGGGCCACTCGCGGACATACCCTTGCCCAGCGAGGCCCACGGCATCGACTTCGAGGGCGAGTTCGCGGTGTTGCTCGATGACGTACCCATGGGATGCCCGGCGGAGCAGGCCTTGCAGCATGTTCGCCTGATCCTGCAACTCAACGATGTCAGCCTGCGGGCCTTGGCACCGCGGGAAATGAAGACCGGCTTCGGCTTTCTCCAGGCCAAGCCCGCCAGCAGTTTCGCGCCCGTCGCGGTCACCCCGGACGAACTCGGCGAGGCCTGGCGCGACGGCCGGGTGCACTTGCCGCTGCACGTGCACTGGAATGGCGAGTGGTTCGGCCATCCCCATGGCGGCGCCATGCACTTCGGTTTCCACCAGTTGATTGCCCATGCGGCGCTGACGCGACGCTTGAGTGCGGGCACGCTACTGGGCTCCGGCACCGTGTCCAACGACGAGCGCAGCGTGGGCTCGGCGTGCATCGCCGAGCGCCGCGCCATCGAAACCATCGCCTGCGGTGCGCCGCGCACGGCCTTCATGCGCTTTGGCGACCGGGTGCGCATGGAGGCTCGCGGGCCCGAGGGCGAGGTGCTGTTCGGGGCCATTGACCAGCGCGTGGTGCGGGGAGGCTGGCCATGCGAGTGATGGTCACCGGCGCCAATGGCTTCGTCGGGCGCCAGTTGGTGCAGCGCCTGCTGGACCTGGGCGAGCTGCGCGGGCGGCGAATCGAGGCATTGCTGGTGCTGGATCAGGCACTGGATGGCCTGCCCGAAGACGCGCGCCTGCGTCGTCATCACGGTAGCGTCACCGACGCGGCCTTGCTGCGTCGGGTGCTGGCTGACGGTGTCGATGTAGTCTTCCATCTCGTCAGCGTACCTGGCGGCGCTGCCGAGGCGCAGTACGAACGGGGTTACCAGGTAAACCTGCAAGCAAGCCTGGAGCTGCTCGACCAACTGCGTAATCCCCTCTGTCCACCGGTGCTGGTGTACGCCAGCAGCGTCGCGGTGTACGGCGGCAAGTTGCCGACGCGCATGGACGAAGGCCAGCCAGCGTCGCCGCAACTGTCCTATGCGGCGCACAAACGCATGGTGGAGATCGCGTTGCAAGACCTTGCCCGGCGTGGCGAGGTTGACGGCCGCGCCTTGCGTTTGCCCGGTATCGTTGCTCGCCCGCGCGAGCCGAATGGTCTGCGCTCGGCGTTCATGAGCGACCTATTGCACGCCTATGTGGCCGGGGAGGCCTACACCTGCCCGGTGTCACCCGAAGCGAGCGCCTGGTGGATGTCGGCCCGTTGTTGCGTGGACAACCTGCTGCACGCCGCCGAGCTGGAAGCGCCGGGCAGCCAGCGGGTCTGGCAACTGCCTGTGTTGCATTTGACCATCGCCCAGGTGCTGACCGGGCTGGCGGCTGTTGTTGGCGAGGCCAACCGTGAGCGCATCGCCTTCGCCCCCGATCCCCAGCTCGAAAGCCTGTTTGGCCGCTACCCACCGTTGCGTACCTCGTTCGCCCGCGAACTGGGCTTCTGCCACGACGGTTCAGTGGCCGGTCTGCTGCGTAATGCCCTCGACTTGCCGCCGCGCCACACCCGTCGCGCGGCCATCCGCAAAGGAATCCTCGTATGAGCTTGAACACACGTCGCTTGCTGGACCTGTCTGTCACCCTGGACAACAACCCTTACACTGATCCGCCACCTTTGCTGCCGAAGATCGATTATATGGATCATCAGCAGGGTTGGCCGGAGATGGCCGCGGTGTTTCCCGGGCTGCGCAAGGAGGACCTGCCGGGCGACGAGTCCTGGGCGGCAGAGCGCCTGCAGATCACCACTCACAGCGGTACTCACATGGACGCGCCCTGGCACTACGCATCCACCACCGACGGTGGCAAGCCGGCCTTCGGCATCGACGAACTGCCGCTGGAGTGGTGCCTGCAGCCGGGGGTGAAGCTGGATTTTCGTCATTTGCCGGATGGCCACGTGGTCACTGCGGCCCAGGTAGAGGCCGAGCTTGCGCGTATTGGGCATGATCTGCAGCCGCTGGACATCGTGCTTGTGAACACCCGCGCGGGCAGCTTGTTCGGCCAGCCTGGCTATCTCGAAGCAGGAGTGGGGATGGGCCGCGAGGCGACGTTGTACCTGCTGGAGCGCGGGGTGAGGGTGGTCGGTACCGATGCCTGGAGTTGGGATGCGCCATTCAAGTTCACCCGCGAACGCTTCAGTGAAACGGGCGACGCCTCGATCATTTGGGAGGGCCATAAGGCCGGGCGTGATATCGGCTATGGGCAGATGGAGAAGCTGGCCAATCTGGAGCAGCTACCGGCGGATGGGTTTCAGGTAAGTTGCTTCCCTTACAAGATCCGGCATGCCTCAGCCGGCTTCGTCCGGGCGGTAGCGATCTTCGATTAGGGACAAAGCCATGGGCCGCGAGGAGGGCACGTGCGCAGCTGCCGTCAGCCGTTGGCCCTCGGGCAGCTGCGGGCGATGGTCAAACGTCCAGCACCAACCGGGCGCTGTGGCAGCCCGATACGCAGGGCGTTATCCATTCTCCGCTGTTGCGCTGGGCATCGCTGAGGTACTCGTCGCGGTGATCAGGCGCCCCCTCGATGACCCGGCTGACACAGGCGCCGCAGATACCCATTCCACATGACACGGGTAGCTCCACGCCCGCCCGCGATGCCGCCTGTACCAAACTTTCACCCGGTTGCACCTCGACCTGGAGACGACTGCGCTGTAGCACCAGTGTGCAGTGACGCTCGACGTGCAAGGTGGGCTCTGTGGGGTTATGCCGAGATAAGGCAAAAATTAGGACATTCGTTCTGTAAATATATGATTTAAAAGGTTATTCGAGAGGCCGTGGCTTGCTGGTCATCCACCGTCTGGCTAGCCGTCTATGCTGATGCTTTTGCCTCGCTTGGGGGATGTGTTCAATGGCATCGGTGGAAAGAACAGCCTACCCTATCTTGCCCAGTCAGCTACCGGCCAAGGAGCTTCATCGAAGCTATTCCCTGTCTGATTCAGAGATCGAATGGGTCAACAACACCGCTAAGAGTCCAGCGCTCTCGATTGGGCTGGCAATCCAGTTAAAGGTGTTTCAGCAGCTGCACTATTTCGTTCCGTTCGAGGAGCTTCCTCAGGAACTCATCAGTCATGTCCGGCAATGCCTCCGCTACGGCGCACGAATAGCTCCACGCTATAGCAATCCCCGCACCCTTTACCGGCACCAAGCAGCGGTACGGCAGTACCTGCAGGTTACCCCCTTCTACAGCAGCGACGGGCTAGCGGTCACTGAGCAGATCGCACGTGACTGCGCTGTAGTTCTTGAGCAGCGAGTCGATCTCATCAATGCCATGCTTGATGAGCTGATTCAGCGTGGCTATGAGCTTCCGGCTTATTCGACGCTCAACAACCTCGCAGAAACCGCCTTGGCGAGTGCCCAGGAAGTTACCTTCAACCTAGTCGTGACTCGAGCGCCAATCGAGGTGATCTACAAGCTGAAGGAGCTGCTCGACACCGACTTCGGCCGGCGCCAGAGCGATTTCAATGCGCTGAAACAGGCACCCAAGAAGCCATCTCGCAAGCACCTGGAGGTGCTGATCGACCACTTGGCCTGGCTAGAGAGCTTCGGGGACCTGGAGGCCATCTTTGAGGGGATCGTCGATGCCAAGATTCGCCACTTTGCTGCCCAAGCCGCGGCGGCGGACGTCTCCGAGCTGAAGGACTGCTCGCTGCCGAAGCGCCACACGCTGATGCTGGCCTTGATATATCGAATGCGTGTGCGAACTCGGGACCACCTGGCCGAGATGTTCATCCGGCGGATTTCGACGATCCATAAACGCGCCAAGGAGGAGCTGGAACAAATCCAGGCGCGACAACGCCAGAAGCTGGAGCAGTTGGCGGCGACCCTGGACGGCGTGGTGCAGATTCTGGTTCAAGAACCGGATGACCAGGAAGCTGGCAGCCTGATTCGGGAATACCTCTCCCCTGATGGCAATCTGGATCGGTTGCGTGAGACTTGCGCCGAAGTCCAAGCTACCGGCGGTAATAACTACCTGCCGTTGATCTGGAAGCACTTCAGGTCCCATCGCTCGCTGTTGTTCCGTCTCAGTCACCTTCTCCAACTGGAGCCCACGACTCAGGATCGGTCGCTGACTCAGGCACTTCAACTGATCCAGGACAGCGAGAATCTACACCGCGAATGGATCGACGAGCACGTCGATTTGTCGTTTGCGTCGGAGCGCTGGGTCAAGGTCGTTCGTCGCCCTTCGAGTGAGGGGCCACCGACCAACCGGCGCTATCTGGAAGTTTGCGTTTTCTCCTACCTGGCCAGCGAGCTGCGATCCGGCGACATGTGCGTACAAGGGTCGGTATCCTTCGCCGACTATCGCAAGCAGTTGCTACCCTGGGAGGAATGTCTCCAGCGACTACCGGCCTACTGCGAAAAGATGGGGCTGCCTGGCACAGCGAAGGAGTTTGTTGCCTCTCTCAAGACCCAGTTGGAGGAAACCGCGCAACAACTGGACGAGAAATTCCCATCATGCCGAGGGGACGTATCGATTAACGAAGCTGGAGAACCGGTGTTGCGCCGAGTAGCGGCGCGGGACATCCCCCCTTCGGCCATCTCGCTGCAGACGGCGCTTATGCAGCGCATGCCGGCCAGGCATGTGCTCGATATCATGGCTAACATCGAGCATTGGATTCAGTTCACGCGGCATTTCGGGCCCATGTCCGGTAACGAGCCGAAGCTCAAAGAGCCTGCCGAGCGCTACCTGATGACGATCTTCGCCATGGGCTGCAACCTAGGCCCTAGCCAGGCTGCACGGCATCTGACCGGTAATGTCACGCCACACATGCTGTCCTATACGAATCGCCGTCACCTCTCGCTGGAAAAACTGGACAAGGCTAACCGCGAGTTGGTGGAACTCTACCTTCAACTTGATCTGCCCAAGCTCTGGGGCGATGGCAAGGCGGTGGCTGCGGACGGCACGCAGTTCGACTTCTATGATGACAACCTGCTGGCCGGCTACCACTTTCGCTACCGCAAAATGGGAGCCGTGGCCTATCGGCACGTGGCCAACAACTACATCGCCGTGTTCCAGCACTTCATCCCGCCGGGCATCTGGGAGGCGATCTACGTGATCGAGGGGCTGCTCAAGGCTGATCTCAGCGTCGAGGCTGACACGGTGTACTCCGATACCCAAGGGCAGTCGGCCACGGTGTTTGCCTTCACCCATCTGTTGGGCATCAATCTGATGCCACGTATTCGCAACTGGCGCGACCTGGTGATGTGCCGGCCGGATCGCGGTGCTTCGTACAAGCATATCAACCGCCTGTTCACCGACACTGCCGACTGGAACTTGATCGAAACCCACTGGCAGGATCTGATGCAGGTCGCATTGTCGATCCAGGCCGGCAAGATTTCCTCGCCCATGCTGCTGCGCAAACTCGGCTCCTACAGCCGGCGCAACAAGCTCTACCATGCGGCTCAGGCACTGGGCAGCGTGATCCGTACGATCTTCTTGCTCAACTGGATCGGCAGTCGCGAGTTGCGCCAGGAGGTCACCGCGAACACCAACAAGATCGAGTCCTACAACGGTTTCTCCAAGTGGTTATCTTTCGGCGGCGATGTGATTGCTGAAAACGATCCGGACGAGCAGCAGAAACGGCTGCGCTACAACGACATGGTGGCCTCGTCGGTGATCCTGCAGAACACTGTGGACATGATGCGCATCCTGCATAAACTGGCCCGCGAGGGCTGGCAGTTCACCGATGAGGACGTGTCGTTCCTCAGCCCCTACCTGACCAGCAACGTCAAGCGCTTCGGTGAGTTCAACCTCAAGCTCAATAGGCCACCGGAGCCCTGGATCAAGGACTCGGTATTCCAACAGGCCGCCGGCTCGCTTCGAGCCAACACGGCCAGCAAGACCGGTGCCTAGGAGGCAACATGATCGAGATCCCTCCCGCGACTTTTCGAGTCACACCCTACGGAGAAGTGGATGGTGTAGCACTGGACAAGCTGCGAGCCAGCTTCGACACCTCCCAGCTTCTGCGACTGGTTGACCAATTCGATGCCTGTCTGGCTGAGTTAGGTGGAGTTGTGGCTGTCCGAGATGAGCTGCTGAAGCTTCATGCGATGGCCCTAACCCTTGTAGAGGGTGTGCCACTGACAGTACCTACTGAGAATGCCTGCATCTGGACGGAGGCTGAGTCGCTGCAACAGAATCTCGAGACCCTCGCTGGGTGGGTGCGCTCTGCTCAAGCTGGAATAATCCCCTTGGTCAATCTAGCGCCCGACCACGAACAGTAAGCACTTGGGAGAGTGCCTATATTGTAAATGCGCAGGCTTGAGGAAAGACCATCTCTTGCCGGATTAAATCTTCGACAGCGGCAATCCAATACTTATCGAGCGACCAGCCGAAGAACTTGACCTGTCTCACCCGAGCGTCAGGGGCCAGCACCAGATGGCGAGTGGCCTTGGCCAGCGTTACGATCAACAGTAAGCTCCAAAAGGGTTCCCGCAGGACGCCAGCCACTACTGTGAGTGGATCACCAATAATATGTACCCAGCTGATCAGCAGCGACCAGCGCCCGAAGCGGTGATAAGCCTGCTGGGTCTTTTCCAGTTTTTCTTCGCTGACGGGAAACCAGCGTTTGTGTCGGTAGTGTTCGATAAAACGGCCCAACAGCCAGTTCAGTGCTTAGCCCAGTACATTGCCCGTGGTCGCCACGGCCAGCCGTGTCCAGGCGGCATAGGGGTCGGTCAGCAGCAAGCCGACCAGCACCGCTTCCGGCTGCATGGGCAGCAGCGTGGCGGCACCGAAGGCGGCGAGGAACAGGCCGAAATAGCCGGATAACTCGCACATCAGGCTAGGCGTTCAGGCCGATCCAGCCATGGACACCCACGTAAATCCCCACACCGATGATCAATAGGCTGGACAGGTACGGAGCGCGACGCGCCACAGCACCAAGCCAGGGCCAGCGATTGGACGCCTGGCGTGCTCCGATAGCGGCGGCAGCACCAACGGTAACCAGGGTGATGGCCAGGCCAATGCTGAAGCACAACACCAGCACGGCTCCCAGCGCGACTTCCTTCACTTGTAGGCAGAGCAGCAGCACGGTGATCGCTGCCGGGCAAGGAATCAGCCCGCCCGTCAAACCGAACAGGATGATCTGGCCCGTGGTGACGTTGCGATTGCTAAAGCGCTTGCGGATATCGTTGGCATGCGCCCGCTCATGGGCATCCTGGTAGCCCTCCAACGACAGCTCCAGGCCCTCCAGTTCTGCATGATCATGGCCATGACCGTGGCCGTGCTCGTGGAACTCCAGATCATAGTCGTGAGAATGACCGGCATGGCCGAGGCTCAGGCGCGCTGTGAATTCGTGGGGTTCGGGAATCTCGTCCACTGACTCCAGGTAGTCACCTCGGTCGACGAAGCGAAACTGCTGGGCCAGGCCATCGGGGCGGGTCGTCAGCAGGCTCATTTCAGCTGCCGACCAGGCATGGCCAGTCAAGATATTCAGTCGCCAGCGCGGAGGGACGCCCTCTTCGAAGATCGACAGTTCGATGCGCCCATGCCCGGTGTCGATGCGCTGCATTTCATCGTGGTGGTGATAGTCATGCTGAAGATCATCGCCTTCCTCGAAGCGCCACATCTGCTCGCCACGCCAGGTGCGCCAAAGCATCCACAGGGCGATGGTGATAATTATGGCGGCGGACGCAAGCTGGAAATACGGCTCGGTGGTTTCGGCATTCAGGTTCTGCCCCAGGTACATGCCGGCCATGGCCACCAGCCAAACCACTGCGGTGTGGGAAAGCGTTGAGGCCAGTCCCAGCAGAACAGCCTGCTTCACCGTGCCGCGAATGGCCACGATAAACGCCGCCATCATGGTTTTCGAATGCCCTGGCTCTAGGCCATGCAAGGCTCCCAGCAGGATGGCACTGGGGAAGTACAACCAGGCCTGCGAGGCTCCCTGTTGCAGCAGTTCAGCGAAGCTCGACATGGGAAAAGGCCTAGAGGTACTTAGTGATTTGCTTGAAGTCTTCGAGCGATGCGCGTTCACCTGTCGCGAGTGCTTCGACGGTGTGTTCCAGGCAGTGATCGATATGGTCTTGGATAAGCACACGCTTGGCCTGGCAGACGGCTTTTTCCACGGCATGCAGTTGCTGAGCGATGTCGACGCAGGCCCGGCTGTCTTCGATCATGCTGACGATGCTGCGCAGGTGGCCCTCCGCACGCTTCAACCTTTTGATGATATCGCTATGACTTTGGTGCTGATGGCCGTGTTCGTGATCGCTCATGCCTTGAGTCTCATGCATCGATGAATTACGCTCGCATCCTATCCCCCTGGGGGGGATATGGTCAAACCAACTACCCCTTCAGAACAACCATCCGCTTAGGCATCAAAAGAAACACGACATGCTCAGCAACCCCATCAGCACTAAGGTGATTTTTGCCCTTGCTCTGGCCATCTTGATAGCCTGGGCCGGGCACACCTCTGCGCTCTTTATGGGTTCGAGTCAGCCAGTCGGGAGTGGCAACAATGGCGCACATTCGCATACCCATGGTGACGAGGCGCTCGCCTGTGCTGCATACGGGGATCACTGCCACTCACCGCTGACCGCCGACCATGTGCATGAAACACCGCACCTGACCACGCTGCTCAGCATCAGCACGCTGCCTGAACGTACGCAGCCGATACCCGCCCCTCGTTACTCCATTCCTCCAAGCCCGATCTTCCTGATTGAACGGCCACCGCGCGCCACATTCGTGCTCTGACATAGGCTGCTGTGCGGCCCAAGACCCCTTTAACTCAGGACTCAACCATGGATTCGTTATCCATGAGCGCAATGGGCGCATTTGTCGTGCGTCCGAATCGCTCGTTATTACTGCTGCTGTTGTTTATGGGCACCTCGAATAACGCGAGGTTTTCAGTGAATCCGACCGCCAAATGATGGCCATGATCGAATTCGGTTCGATTTCTGCGGCGAATCACCGCTTTCTGGGCGGTGTCGCCCCGTTTTTCTTCCGAATCGCCCTCTGCAGCGGCGATTCGGCCCACTCCGGGCGTCAGAAGGCCTTGATTCCCGCCTTCTGGAAGTACACCAGCCGCTTCAAGTTGTAGCAGGCCGCCATCATCGTCATCGCAAAGTTCGCGCGCCCCTGTCCGATGGTACGGATCAACTTGCCGCCCATCTGCTCGATGCTCGCGAACACGTGCTCCACTCGGGCACGCGTCTTGGCGATGCGGTGGTTGCGCCGTTGCTGACACTCGGAAAGGGGCTTGTTGCGGTACCCCTTCCTCTGGATCTGATTACGATAGCCGTGATCCTTGAGCCAGCCCTCCCGGTCTGCGCTGGTGTGGCCTCGGTCCGCATAGACATCGCGGCTCGTGTTGCTCCGGTCGATGAGCGCATCGAAGTGCTTGCTGTCATGGACGCTGGCCGTATCAGTCTCGAATTTGCGGATGATCTTGTACTTCTTGTCCACGTTGACCGAGAGCTTGTAGCCGAAGTGGTTCTTGCCGTGCTTCTGCGTCCAGGTGGCATCCGTATCCTTCTGGCGCCGTTTGGCTGGCTTCCAGTTAGCCGGCATCGCGCCTTCCCTGACCAGCTTGTTCTCCTCACGGCTGTTACGTTGCTTGGGAGCAGGCACCAGCGTGGCATCGACGATTTGGCCGCCGCGGGCGATGAATCCGTGCCGGAGCAGTTGGGCCGTGACACCGTCGAACAGGACCTTCGCGCCGGCGTCGCCGATGCGGTTCTCGAACGTCCACACGGTCGTTCGATCCGGAATATTGACCGCGCTGGCCAACCCGCAGAATCGCTTGTAGCTCATCCGGTCAAGCAACTGGTACTCCATCTGTTCATCCGACAGGTTGTACAGCCGCTTGAGCACCAGAATCCGCACCATCGTCTCCGTCGGATACGGCGGGCGACCGCCTTGAGGGCTGACAGGGCGCGGCGCTACCCGATCGACTTCCGCCGCAAGTGCCGCGAAATCGATGTACGACTCGATCTGGGCCAGCGGATCTCCAAGCGTGTCGATCTTCTTCCGATGATGTTCGTCAGCGAACAGGTCCGTCTTGATGGCAGTGCGCTTCTTCATGGCTGGTGTCAGAGAACGAAATCAGGACAACGCAATTTTACCAATCGCAGGGGGCCGAGGTTTTTCGAGGTGCCCTGAAGGAAGTCTGCTACGCCCCGAGCGTATGGGAAGGCTGGCAACGCTGGCGGGCCTGGCTACGGCATGCCCGTGACAGGGGCTTAGCGCTTCGCCAAAAACCTCAGGCGCTATATCCGCGGCATCCTCGCCAGCGCCCGTTTTCCCATGCATACCAGCCTGCTGGAGGGCGTGAACAACCGAATCAAGGTGATCAAGCGCATGGCCTATGGTTTCCGGGGCTCGGACTACTTCTTCCTGAAAGTCAAGGCTGTCTTCCCCGGGAAAGCGCGATGAACCTTTTTTATCGCTGCCTTGATCAAATCGACAGGTGGTTATGCGCGATTGATGATTTGCTCAAATACAGCCAGCGTGCTGTAGATTTTCTCTCATACCCCCCCTTTCTTTTTTACAAAGAAAATCAATAATTTAGATGAAATAAGGGGATCGGTATAAGCAATGGCATGGCGGTTGCTAGCTATACGAGACTTAAAATAAAAATAGTGGTGACCCTTCAATGTTGTATTTTCTCAACTCTGTTCAGATTGGTTGCTTTCGCCATGTATATCCTCAAAGCGGGCCAGCCGTAGCCGTTACGCCTGGAGTCTGTGACGCTGGCCTAGTGCTTTCTGAGGGCGAGCCCAAGCAGGCTAGCCCGACCACCAATTTTGGTGAGGCCAAGGTCATTGGCGTGCGTGCGACTTTGCGCACCATTTTCGTCGCAGTTATCGGCTTCATCTCTCGTGATAGGGGTTATAGATGCCAGTCCAACGGTGCGGCTGCATCAATCTTCAATCTCATCGCTAACCTCAACCGACTATATGCCCAGGTCTGCAACGATATATCCAGCCTGTCGCGCATTCGCTCGAGCCTTAGTCATCTACCGCAGTCACAGCTGCAGCGACATTACTAACTAGTCGTGTCGATCTCGGAAGCTGTGCGTTTGTTGCCGAGAACTTGGCTGCATGTGATGCATTAAGTGATTTGATATCGCCGTCCTTGCTACCTATAACATTTGACGTCTACATAGGTGATTCAATGCTCGCGATAAGGAAAACTAAAGCAGGGCCAGGAGGGCTATCTGTCGATGATGTGGCCGCCCCTAAAGAGGCCCACAGTACTGACGTGCTGGTGAAAGTTGAAGCGGCCGGTATCTGTGGTACTGACTTGTTGATCTATAAATGGGGCGAGTTCGCCAAAAGAATGAAACTCCCCACTATCTTGGGTCATGAAGTTAGCGGGGTGATTGAACAGGTCGGATCTGACGTTAAAGGTCTAAGGCCTGGGATGCGCGTCAGTCTGGAGAGTCATCTCCCTTGTGGAACGTGCTACACGTGTCGACGCGGTTGGGCGCATGTTTGTCCTAAGACGCGGTATCCGGGGGTCGACTTTGATGGAGGCTTCGCGTCTTTCGTTGTGGTTCCGGAAAGCGTGTGTTGGCCGGTGCCGTGCGGAATTCCTCCGCTCCAGGCGGCAATGATGGAGCCGTTCGGGCTTGCGGTGCATGCAAGTCTGGAGGGTTCTGGGGTTTCGGGATTGAATGTTCTTGTTTCTGGTTGCGGTCCGATCGGACTTATGAACATTGCAGCCGCCAAAGCACTGGGAGCAAGCAAGGTCATTGCAACGGACATTCATCCTCTGCGCCTCACTGCAGCAGCCAAAATGGGGGCGGATGAATGCATTAATGCAACTGAAGAGAGCGTTTATAAGACTGTGCGTTCGCTGCTCGGTGAGAGGGGAGTAGATGTTGCAATTGACTATTCTGGGCAAGCAGCGGCGTTAAAGGAGCTTATTCAATCCATCACCCATGGTGGTGAGTTGCGACTGATGGGCGTCCCGTCACATGATATTTTGCTCAACTTAGAGGAGTGGCTTTTCAAAGGCCTTATTGTACGTGGCCTGCATGGCAGGCGTCTGTATGAAACATGGGAGCGTTCAACTAGCTTATTGGTTACAGGGCGTGTTGATTTGTCTTCGCTCGTATCGCATCGATTGCCACTATCGGCGGCAGAGGATGCGTTCGAAATGGCCCTAAATGGTCAGTCCTTGAAAATCCTGTTTGAGCCCAATGGCTCATGTATCTAATTTATAACTTTGAAGTTAAGGAGGCATAATTATGCGGGAAACAAAAGAGCAGCCTATCTGGTACGGGAAGGTGTTTAGTTCTAATTGGGTAGAGGCGCGGGGAGGTGTTGCCAATGTTGTCGATCCGTCCAATGGAGACATTCTTGGCATTACGGGTGTTGCTAACGGCGAAGATGTCGATGCTGCTGTGAACGCAGCTAAGAGAGCGCAAAAGGAATGGGCCGCAATACCATTTAGTGAAAGAGCCGCCATTGTCCGCAAGGCTGCCGAAAAACTAAAGGAGCGCGAGTATGAATTCGCCGATTGGAACGTACGGGAATGCGGCGCAATTCGTCCGAAGGGCTTATGGGAGGCCGGAATTGCGTATGAGCAAATGCATCAAGCTGCGGGTCTAGCTTCTTTGCCTAACGGTACATTGTTTCCATCGGCAGTTCCAGGGCGCATGAATCTTTGTCAGCGCGTTCCAGTTGGCGTGGTCGGCGTAATTGCACCTTGGAATTTCCCGTTGTTTCTAGCAATGCGTTCGGTAGCACCAGCCTTAGCGTTGGGTAATGCGGTGATCTTAAAGCCCGACCTTCAGACTGCTGTCACCGGGGGGGCGCTCATTGCCGAAATCTTTTCCGACGCTGGCATGCCGGACGGTGTTCTTCACGTTCTTCCTGGTGGAGCGGACGTAGGAGAGTCAATGGTTGCGAACTCCGGAATTAACATGATTTCTTTTACCGGGTCCACACAGGTGGGCCGGTTGATCGGAGAGAAATGCGGGAGAATGCTGAAAAAGGTTGCGCTTGAACTGGGTGGTAATAATGTCCACATCGTGTTGCCTGACGCCGATTTAGAAGGGGCTGTCAGCTGCGCTGCTTGGGGTACGTTTTTGCATCAGGGCCAAGTGTGCATGGCCGCCGGACGTCATTTAGTACATAGGGACGTTGCTCAGCAATATGCAGAGAAACTGGCGCTACGTGCCAAGAACTTAGTGGTGGGGGATCCAAACTCGGATCAAGTGCATCTCGGCCCGCTTATCAATGAGAAACAGGTAGTTCGCGTCCACGCGCTCGTTGAATCTGCGCAAAGGGCCGGTGCTCAGGTTTTGGCGGGAGGTACGTATCAAGATCGCTACTACCAAGCTACCGTAATCATGGATGTGAAGCCGGAGATGGAGGTTTTCAAATCTGAAATTTTCGGCCCGGTGGCTCCGATCACTGTATTTGACAGTATTGAAGAGGCGATTGAATTGGCAAACTGTTCGGAGTATGGGTTGGCCGCATCTATCCATACTAGGGCGTTGGCGACTGGTCTAGACATCGCAAAGCGTCTAAATACCGGTATGGTCCATATTAATGACCAGCCAATTAACTGTGAGCCGCATGTTCCCTTCGGAGGAATGGGTGCCTCGGGTAGCGGAGGCCGGTTTGGCGGACCTGCAAGTATTGAAGAATTTACTCAATCTCAATGGATTAGTATGGTTGAGAAGCCAGCTAATTACCCATTTTGAGTCGACAATAATAAAGTAGGAGGATATATGGACACGCTTCGTTATTACCTGATTCCTGTTGTTACTGCTTGCGGGCTGATCGGATTTTACTATGGTGGCTATTGGGTTTGGCTTGGGGCGGCAACATTCCCTGCACTGATGGTGCTTGATGTCATTTTACCGAAGGATTTTTCGGCCAGAAAGGTAAGTCCCTTTTTCGCAGACCTTACCCAGTATTTGCAGTTACCATTAATGATCGGTCTATATGGGCTCCTTGTCTTCGGAGTTGAAAACGGGCGTATCGAACTTAGTGAGCCGTTACAAGTGGCAGGGTGCATTCTTTCTTTGGCTTGGCTTAGTGGTGTGCCAACTCTTCCGGTTTCGCATGAGTTGATGCATCGTCGCCACTGGTTGCCTCGGAAAATGGCGCAGCTATTGGCTATGTTTTATGGTGATCCGAACCGAGACATTGCCCATGTCAACACGCATCACCTTTACTTAGATACGCCTCTCGATAGCGATACTCCGTACCGTGGTCAGACAATTTACAGTTTCGTGATCAGTGCGACAGTTGGTTCCGTCAAAGATGCGATAAAGATTGAGGCTGAAACTTTACGTAGAAAAGGACAGTCACCGTGGAATTTGTCCAACAAAACATATCAATATGTCGCACTTCTGCTCGCTCTGCCTGGCTTGGTTTCTTATCTGGGCGGGCCAGCATTAGGGTTGGTTACGATTGCTTCGATGATTATTGCGAAAGGGATAGTCGAGGGTTTTAATTACTTTCAGCACTATGGTTTAGTACGCGATTTAGATCAGCCTATCCTCCTGCACCACGCGTGGAATCATATGGGAACAATTGTGCGCCCGCTGGGTTGCGAAATTACTAACCATATCAATCATCATATTGACGGCTATACACGGTTCTATGAGTTGCGTCCGGAAAAAGAAGCCCCGCAGATGCCTTCGCTCTTTGTGTGTTTCCTTCTAGGGCTTATTCCGCCTCTTTGGTTCGCTCTCATTGCAAAACCAAAGTTGAGAGACTGGGACCAGCGGTACGCAACTCCAGGTGAGCGCGAACTGGCTATGGCTGCAAATAAAAAAGCGGGATGGCCACTGTGGTGTGAAAGTGAACTGGGTCGGGTGGCTAGCATTTGATAATACAGGCAGTCTAAACCGTTTCGACTGAGACCGTAGATAAGCGAAGAGCGAACGAACTCTACGGTCTCTTTTTGAAAAAAACGTTCCAAATGGGACAAAGTTTCCGTTTTTTCTAATTAACGGGCGTCTAACTGAGCGATGGGTTTATGAATGAGTTTTTTAAGAAAATCTCTGGTTTATTTGTGCCGCCTCCGGAATCTACCGTTTCAGTCAGAGGGCAGGGGTTTCAGTTTAAGGTGCCACGCGGGCAAACCATTCTGGAAAGCGCTCTGCATCAAGGAATTGCCTTTCCGCATGATTGCAAAGTCGGATCTTGTGGGACATGTAAATATAAACTGATATCTGGCAGGGTCAATGAGTTGACCTCTTCTGCTATGGGTCTGAGTGGCGATCTGTATCAGTCCGGCTATCGTTTGGGTTGTCAATGCATACCAAAAGAAGATCTCGAGATAGAGCTAGACACAGTGCTCGGGCAGGCGTTAGTTCCAATAGAAACGAGTGCCTTGATTAGTAAGCAGAAACGGCTGGCGCACGATATAGTCGAGATGGAAGTAGTGCCCGATAAGCAGATAGCCTTCTACCCCGGCCAGTATGCAGATGTAGAATGTGCAGAATGCTCTGCTGTAAGGAGTTATTCTTTTTCCGCTCCGCCCCAACCTGACGGCTCCCTGAGCTTCCATGTTCGCCTTGTCCCAGGTGGAGTTTTCAGTGGTTGGCTATTTGGTGGCGATCGTACAGGAGCGACACTAACCCTGCGAGCGCCTTATGGACAGTTCGGGCTCCATGAGAGCAATGCCACGATGGTCTGCGTAGCCGGCGGAACGGGGCTTGCTCCAATTAAATGTGTTTTGCAGAGCATGACCCAGGCCCAGCGAGAGCGTGATGTGTTGTTGTTCTTTGGAGCTCGTCAACAACGTGACCTATATTGCCTCGACGAAATAGAAGCGCTGCAACTCGATTGGGGTGGGCGCTTCGAGCTTATTCCAGTTTTGTCCGAAGAGTCTTCTACGTCGTCATGGAAAGGGAAACGTGGCATGGTAACCGAGTATTTTAAGGAGTACCTCACTGGGCAGCCTTATGAAGGATACCTTTGCGGGCCGCCCCCTATGGTGGACGCTGCCGAGACCGAGCTCGTTCGACTTGGTGTTGCGCGGGAATTAGTGTTTGCGGACCGTTTTTATAATAGACCTCCTTGCTAGCAGTAGCAGAAGCTTACAAGTTTAACTGTGGTTCGATGCATAGTCTAGCTTACGGTATTCGAGCTAATCGGTGAGTTAATGATTGGAATCGTCTTGCGGCCAAAAATTGATGGCAGTGAGATAAATAGGTTGTTGTCCAAAAGGTTGGTAAAGATCGGTTTATAACTTTAGTCTAAAATAAAGAGGGAGATGGAAATGGAAATCAAAGCAGCAATAGTTCGCCAAAAAAATGGCCCGTTCTTACTTGAGCATGTAGCTCTTAATGAGCCAGCTGAAGATCAGGTTCTCGTTAGATTGGTTGCAACCGGGCTGTGTCATACGGATCTGGTTTGTCGCGATCAGCATTATCCGGTTCCACTACCGATGGTATTTGGGCATGAAGGGGCTGGTGTGGTTGAGCGGGTTGGGTCCGCGGTCAAAAAGGTTCAGCCGGGCGACCATGTTGTTTTGACATTTTATACCTGCGGGAGTTGTGATGCTTGTCTTTCCGGAGACCCTACCAGTTGTGCAAACTCATTTGGCCCTAACTTTATGGGGCGCTCGGTAACCGGGGAGTGCACCATCCACGATCACCAAGGGGCAGAGGTGGGAGCAAGCTTTTTTGGGCAGTCCTCCTTTGCGACATATGCGCTATCTTATGAACGTAACACTGTGAAGGTTACAAAAGACGTACCGCTTGAGTTGCTTGGGCCTCTTGGTTGTGGCATTCAAACTGGCGCAGGGTCTGTTCTGAATGCGCTTAATCCGCCAGCGGGTTCTGCTATCGCAATTTTTGGTGCTGGGGCAGTTGGTCTTTCGGCCGTGATGGCTGCCGTTGTAGCAGGTTGTACCACCATCATCGCTGTCGACGTTAAGGAAAACCGGCTGGAACTAGCCAGTGAACTTGGGGCGACGCACATTATTAACCCGGCCGCTAACGATCCCATTGAGGCGATCAAAGAGATATTCGCTGACGGTGTTCCGTATGTATTGGAGACTAGCGGTTTGCCCGCCGTGCTTACGCAGGCGATCCTCAGCTCTGCTATAGGCGGTGAGATCGGTATTGTAGGGGCGCCACCTATGGGGGCCACGGTGCCCGTTGACATTAACTTCCTGCTATTCAATCGTAAGCTTCGTGGAATCGTTGAGGGTCAGTCGATCTCGGATATTTTCATTCCCAGGCTGGTGGAGCTTTATCGCCAGGGGAAGTTTCCGTTTGACAAGCTGATTAAGTTTTATCCTTTTGATGAAATCAATCGAGCCGCCGAAGATTCGGAAAAAGGCGTGACGCTTAAGCCGGTACTCCGGATTGGTTGACGCGTGCTGGTAGAAATGCGCGGCCCGTGTGGAACTTTTCCAACGTTGCGTAGAGAATGTGTTGTTCGATGTTGTTTTCCCCATATAAAAACGTTAATAAACGGTGAAGCATATGAAAATAAAAAATTTACCCAATAAAGTAATTAGTGGTGCGATCTTGGGTATCGCATCAAGCCATGCGATAGCGACGGATGGTTTGTTCTTGGAGGGCTTTGGAGCAATTTCTAGGAGCATGGGTGGAACGGCTGTTGCGCATTATGTCGGGCCCGCGTCGATGATGGTCAACCCAGCGACCATGGATTTATCTGATTCTGCCGGCGAACTGTTGCTCGGATTCGATCTTATCACTACAGACATTGGCGCCACTAACCCGGAGACCGGGGAACATGTGTCGTCGAGTGACCATTCGAACAACAGAGGACCCTATGTTGCCCCCCAGTTTGCTTATATCCACAAGGTTTCCAACTGGACCTTCGGTGCGGGCGTGTTTGCACAAGCCGGTGTAGGGGTGGAATATGGGAATGACAGTTTTTTGTCGCGCGGTGATGTTGGTGGAAAGGGTTATGCTGCCGGGGCGGACACCGGTCTTGAAAATGCTAGCCGTTTGTTTATCCTTGATATACCTTTTGCTGCGAGCTTTAAAGTTAACGATCGCCTGGCCATTGGCGGTTCACTTGATGCCAAGTGGACTGGCTTGAATCTTGATTATTTACTTGGAATGAACCAGCTAGGGAGTCTAGCGGGGGATGGGCGAGCGTCCGGCTCCTTAATGGGGGTGATTGGAACCTTGCCCGACCCACGGGGTGTCCATTTGAGCGTTAGCAAAAACAAAGAGATGTCGAGTGGCGTTGATGGGTGGGGGTATTCGGCCAGATTAGGGTTATTGTACAAGGTGGCCCCCACAACGAATGTGGGTGTCTCCTACATGTTCAAAAGTCACATGAACGACTTGAAAGGGAAGGGGACTGTTACAGCGGTGGACGGTATTGCCGGTAATGTGCCTATCGAAGGCGAGGTTCGGTTTTTGGACTTCAATACGCCAGCCAAGCTTGATGTGGGTATCAGCCATCAGGTCACGGATAAATGGTTGATCGCTTTTGATGTTTCTCGCGTTTTCTGGAAGGATGCTTTGAAGGACATTAAATTGGGGTTCGCCAGTGGGATGGGCGATGTTGACTTAAAGCTGCCGCAGGATGCCAAGGATCAAACGATCATGGCGATTGGCACGTCGTATGCGGCAACCCCGCGTTTAACCCTGCGAGCAGGATACCGTCATGCCACGCAGCCATTCAATGACGAAGGGCTGCTGGCGCTGATTCCAGCAGTGCTACAGGATCATGCCTCTTTAGGATTTAGTTATCAGTTATCCAAATCAGGCAGATTCGATGCTGCCTACTCGCACGCCTTCAAGGAAAGTATGACCAACCGGTCGGCTTACAACACCTCATCGCCCGTGAAATCGTCCATAGCGCAAGATAATTTCGTCCTGGCCTATAATTATTCATTCTGATTAAAACGCTTATCGTAAGCTTCTGAAGTTCGAACTAATCAATTTGAGCCGCTATCTTTGTTGGCTCAATCTTCGGGTTCAATAGCTATCTGGTTAACTAGCCTGGTAGGCATGAGTGGCTACTGAGATGTGCATTGCAGGTCAGGTTGGTGGCGATAAGTCTTGATGCTGGCTTAAGATCATAATATTAGCAAGGAGGCGGACTGAAAGTTGCACTTGCGTATTCGTTAGCGATACTTCTTGACCGTCTTTGAGCGAGCAAGTAAGTCAATGTGCTATCGATGGAATGAGCTTACTGGAAGACCGCTGGTTTTCGTCGTTGCTATATTCTAGCAATGCCACATTATTGGGGGCGGCGAGTGGCGGCCGTCATTCTATAAAGACACCAAATTGAGGAGCAACTGATGGAGCTTGTGAAGTGGATATTCTGGTGGATGGTAGCGGCTGCTTCGGGCGGGTTGCTTTTAGCCCTGCTGACGGCTATAAAGGTGCGTTACCCTTCGTGGTTGAGGTTGGCGCACGGTGGGCTCGCCTTCGCGGGACTCGTGACGCTGGTCTATGCGTTGTTTAGCGGCGGGCCCGATGCTTCGATTCCGCAGGCCGCTTTCTGGGCGCTGGGCCTGCTGGTAGCAGCCTTTCTGGGAGGGGCGTTGTTTTTTGGGGTGCTGTTCCGTAACGCCAAGCCTTGGTGGGCGATCATCGGGCACGGCGGCTTGGCGTTGGCGGGCGTTGTCGTGCTATTTATGGCCGCCTATTAAGGCGCGAGGGTGCCTTGCACCTGCACCGTCTGTTTGGTGGCGCGGATTATAGCTGCACAACAGTTCCGATAGTGTGGACGTGGGCGCATCAGTTTTTTTGGGGGTATAAAGAGCCGACTCAGGTGGGGGACCAGTAAGCGCACCTCATGAATTAACCCGGCTTATTCATGAGGCCGACCTGAAAACGAAGATAGCGGATGGTATTCTCTCGGAAATTCAGTGTGTTCCGCCAAGAACATGAACCAAGACAGCCATCCGCTATGGGGGAAAGCTTTCCGCCTGGACGCCCTCCTGAAACGGCGCTGTTCGTGTCGAGCTGAGCGGCCAGCGCACCACCAGCGACAGCGGTGCTCTGTAAGCCCCTAGCTCAGGGTCGGCTGTCTCAAGCCACGCTGTCGCGGCTGCTGACCTGCATGGGGCGAAATGACAACATCGATGCTGTGCATGAAGACCTGCTGCTGTTGGTGGTCTGGCGTCTGACCTCGCTGAAGCATGGCCAACGCCCCGAGCAGCTGACGCTGGACATCGACGGCGTGCCGATCGATGTCCACGGCCACTAGGGTGGCTCGGCGTTTCATGGGCTTTACAGCGCACGGATTTACTCACCGCTGGTGGCTTCGCTGGCCGAAACGGGCGACATGGTGGGTGGCCTGCTGCGCAGCCACATCGGCCTGCAGAAGCTGGCGGCACCGCACCTGAAGCGGCCACCGGGCCGTCAACCCGAGCAGCCTCGGGAGTGGTGCCACGACCTTGAGTACCAGGCTGGTTCCTGGCCGACGCCACGGCGCGTGGTGCTGGTGCTGGTGGTGCAGGAACGCCCCGATGACCTGTTGGTGCATGCCTTCTTCCTGGTCACCAACCTCGGCAAGTTCGACTGGCCATCGGAGAAGATCCTGGCGCTCTCCGCAAGCGAGGCAGCGCCGAGGCGTACATGGGCAAGGTCAAGTCGGCGCTCGCCGCACACCTCTCATCGACTGATCGCGGCGCCTCCACTGTCTAGGACGCGATGGCCCGCAACGAGGTGAGCCTGCTGCTCAGCCTCTACGCCGGAGCTGTGGCGCCCACCAAGAGCGCTGCAGAAAAGTTTAAGTTGTGTATGCCATCGAGACGGCAGGAGGGGTCTGGCGAATAGCACGGCGCAACTGGTGACACTATTCGCGCTGTCGAATCGGTGGATGGCACGCCCGCATTTACTGACGAACGCAGGAGAGGTGCGCCTGTAGTGAGGGGAATGGCTACCGCGAGTTGCTCGCGGCGGCTGATTGATTTGCCGCTTTTAAAATCAGCGGAGGCTGAAGTCAGCCAGAAATGCATGGCTACTTCAGAGGATCTTTAGCACCGCTGCCTAGTAGCCTGTCGGACTTGAGTTCACGAGAGGGGCATCAGGAGCGAAGGCGAAGCCATTCGTCCGCTGCCGGCAGCGACGTGCCTACGAGATCCAGCGGTCGAGCAGGCTAGCGGCGTCATCCGGTGCGGGGCGTGCTTGATAGCGTTGGCGCAATGCCTCTTTCAGGCGCAAGGCACGCGCTGTCTTCAGGCCGCTGCGCTGCAGCCAATGCATGCTGTCGATCTGTTTGCGATACCAGTGCGCCGCGCGCTTGAGCAACGCCCAACGACTGCCTTTTAGCTCCGGCGCGAGCTTCACTTCCGCACGCCGAACCTGGTCGAGCGCCCGACTGGCCAGCGCCACCACATGAAATGGATCGAAGGCGAGGCGCGCCTGCGGATGCTGCTTGGCCGCGCCCGCCTGGAAGGCCCTGGGCAGTCGATACCAATGTCGGTGATCGCGTCGGGCTCGCCACCATACGCACGCAGATCGGCTGCGAACGTCGCAAAGGTCTGGGCATCCCGGCCCGGCGTGGCGAACAGCAAGCGCCGCGCATCGGTATTATGGAACAACGTCACGTAGAGCGCTGGCCGCGACGGGGGTTAGTCTCGTCCACACACGGCCGCCGCGCCGCGCTGAAGTTCACTGCGTGCACCCCACCCACGGCGGTGGGCATCGATGAGACGCGAAACTGGAAGAAGTGCAGGTGCTGCCAACGGCGCTCGCCCCGGTCGTGGATTGGCTGCTCCGGCGCAGGGCACGCCGGACACGGCAAGCGCTAGCTTGGCACTCTACGAAGTAGATCACGTGAATCCGGTTCGCAGCCCGTTCCGATTGTTTGCGGCAGATTCCAGCCGACCACCGCAGCATCTCACCATCCAGACGACTGCGGAACGGCGTGATGATACCCCTTGGCAACCCGCTGCCCCCTTGCCGCCGTGTGCCGGCCTTGGCCTTGGCGCTGATCATCGCGCTGGCCGGCGCATCGCCCGCATCGGCCGGCGATGCTGCCGCTGAACACGAGCAACTGGCCGCGCTCGCCCGCCAACTCGACCTGATCGACCGCCTGGCCGAGCACGCCGCCAGTACCACGCCGCAGGCGCGCGCCCGCTACCACTTCGACTACGCCCGGCTGCGTGCCGACCTGACGCGCGTGCGTACCGGCGTGCAGGACTACCTCGTGCCCCAGCGCGCCCAGCCGCGCGATCCCGTCCCGCTGGCCGGCGATTACGTCCGCCGTGAGCGCGCCGACGACGAGGAGCCGTCGCCATGACGCCCTCTGCCGATCAGGTCGCCGCCTTCCAGGCCAACGGCGGCTTTGCGCCTTCGGCCGTCTCCGCCGTGGTGCTGGGCTTCGTGTTCGCCGTGTTGCTGCTGTGGGGCGTGTGGGCCGTGCGCACCGCCTATGTCGGCTGGGCCGAGCATCGCATCACCGAACGTCAGTTCCTCGCCGTCGTCGTGCGCTTCGTGGCGATGTACCTGGTGCTGGCCTTCTTCCTCCTGTCCTGACCGCCACGAAGGGCCATACGCCATGAGCACGCCACCGACATCCCATCGCATTCCGTCCCGTATCGCCGCACCGCTGCTGCCGCTGGCGCTCGCGGGCCTGCCGCTGTCGGCCTTCGCGCAGGGCCTGCCGACCATGGAAGACCCATCGCGCGGCCAGGGCAGCGGCATCCTGCAGACCCTGCAGAACTACGGCTACGACATCGTGCTGCTGATCGCGCTGCTCGTGGTCGCCTCGATGTTCATCGGTGTCTGCTATCACGCCTACACACGCTACTCGGAGATCCACACCGGCCGCGCCACCTGGGGCCAGTTCGGCCTGACGGTCGCCGTGGGCGCGATCCTGTTGGTGGTCGGCATCTGGCTGCTCACCAAAGCCACCGGCGTGCTGTAAGGGCGGCAAGCGATGGCCGATCCTTCGGAGACCCCGCGCGACACGCTGGTGACCTTCCTGCCGCACCGGCTGAACCGCCAGCCGGTGGTCGTGCGCGGGCTGACCGCCGATGAGTTGTGGATCTGCGCCGGCCTGTCTGCCGCAGCCGGGTTCGCGCTCGGCCTGCCGCTGGCCTGGCTCACGCACAGCATCGCCATGGTGCCCACGCTGATCGTCGCCGGCATCGCGCTGGGCGTTTTCGTCGGCGGCGGCTTCCTGCGCGCGCAGAAGCGCGGTCGGCCCGACACCTGGCTGTACCGGCAGCTCCAGTGGCGGCTGGCCTTGCGGAATCCGGCGCTGGCAGCGCTCCTGGGCGGCCAGCGCCTCGTCACCCGCTCGGGCTACTGGACGACCCGGCGCAATGCCGATCGAGGTGCGCCATGAGTCGTTTCAAGAACGAGGTTGCGCATCTGCAGGCGCACGTGAAGACGCTGCGCTTGGGCGCCGGCGCGCTGTTCGCGGTGGCGCTGCTGCTCGGCTTCGGTTGGTGGAGTGCGCCGAAGAGTCTGACCATCCATGTGCCGCCGGACCTGCGCTCGGGCAGCACGCGCAAGTGGTGGGACGTGCCGCCCGAGAGCGTGTATGCCTTCTCGTTCTACATCTGGCAGCAGGTGCAGCGCTGGCCCACGAACGGCGAAGAAGACTATCCACGCAACCTGCGCGCGCTGTCGGCCTACCTGACACCGAGCTGCCGGGCCTTCCTGCAGCAGGACTACGAATACCGGCGCGCCAGTGGCGAGCTGCGTCGGCGCGTGCGCGGCATCTACGAGATTCCCGGCCGCGGCTACGGCGACGATCCGGCCACGCGCGTCAAGGTGGTTTCCGGCCGCGATTGGATCGTCACGCTGGACGTGAGCGCGGACGAATACTACGGCTCCGAGCAGGTCAAGCGCGCCCTGGTGCGCTACCCCATTAAGGTCGTCCGGCTGGACATCGATCCCGAGCGCAACCCCTTTGGCCTGGCGCTGGACTGCTACGCCGGCGCACCCCAGCGCATCGAACCGCCGCCGACGCCGACCCGGGCCGGTGCGCCCGCCAACGCATCCGGCCGCCTGCAGGGAGGCTCCCCATGAAATCCGTCGCCTCGTCGGCCCTGGCCGGCGTCCTGCTGATCCTCGGTTTCGTGCCGGCCAGCCAGGCCGTGGAAATCCTGCGCTGGGAACGCCTGCCGCTGGCGGTGCCGCTGGTGGTCGGCCAGGAGCGGGTGATCTTCATCGACCGCAACGTGCGTGTCGGCGTACCGGACAGCGCGGCCGCGCACCTGCGGGTGCAGAGCGCGGGCGGCGCGATCTACCTGCGGGCCAGCGAGCCGCTGCCGCCGACGCGACTGCAGTTGCAGGACGTGGAGTCCGGCGCGTTCATTCTCCTCGACATCGCCGCCGAACTAGCGCAGGACGGCCAGGCGCCACTGGAGCCGGTGCGCATCGTGGCAGCGGAAGCCCCCGCGAAGCGCTACGGCGGCAGTGCAGCAAGCGGTGCGGACGAGCGGGCCGATGGGCCCGCAGACGAATCCGTTCCCCGGCGCGAAACGCCGGTGCCGGTCGTGCTGACGCGTCATGCCGCACAGAACCTGTACGCGCCGCTGCGCACCGTCGAGCCGGTCGCCGGCATCGGGCGCGTGAACCTGCGCCGCGACCTCGCGCTGGACACCTTGCTGCCGACGCTGCCGGTGCACGCGCGGGCGCTGGCCGCGTGGCGCCTGGAAGACCAATGGGTGACGGCCGTGCGACTGACCAACACGGCCGCGCGCTGGCTCGACCTCGACCCGCGCGCCCTGCAGGGGAACTTCGTGGCGGCGACCTTCCAGCATCCGAACCTGGGGCCGGCCGGCACCCCGTCCGACACCACGGTGCTCTACCTGGTCACGCGCCGCCACGGCCTGGCCGAGTCCCTGCTGCCGGCGCTGAGCCCGATCGACGCCACCGTGAACCTGCCGCCGGCCGCCGCGGCCGGCTCGACTGGAGGAGCGCGCGATTGAAGAGTAATCCGCTGCTCAAGTGGCTGCTGATCCCGATGGCGCTGCTACTGGTGTTCGTCGGAATCAAACTGTTCTCCGGCGCCCCGGGCGGCCAGCCCGCCCCCAAGGGCGCGGCCGGTACGCTCACGCCCGAGGAGATGAAGGCCCTGGGCATCGCCGGCGACACGCCGCGCGATACCGTCGCCACGCTGGTGGCCCAGGTCAAGCAGCTGCGCACCGAGCTGCAGAGCGCGCTCGGCGACAACAGGCAGCACAAGGCCGAGAACGAGCGTCTGCGGGCGCGGGAAAGCGCGATCGACCAGCGCATCCAGAGCGCGCTGGAAGGCGAGCGCAACCGCCTGGAGCAAGAGCGCACCCAGGTGGCCAGCGACAGGCAGCAGACCCAGGGGCTACTGCAGGACTTGCAGCGGCAACTGGACGGCCTTGCCGGCAAGGGTGGCCCGTCCGACCTGCCCGTCGGCCTGGGGCTGGAAGAGGGCGACGGGCAGCGCCTCGACCGCGGCACCAGTGGCACGCAGTGGGTCGAGCCCGACGATGCCAAGGTCGACGCCACAAACGGCAGCAAGGAGCCGAGCTTTCCCCAGAGCTTCGTGCCGGCCCAGAAAAGCCTGTCGGCCGCAGTGGAATCCGTCGCCGACGTCGGCAGCAGCGCGGTGGGCGCATCCGCGCAGGCTGTCTACACCGTGCCGTCGAACTCGACGCTCATGGGGTCGATTGCCATGACGGCGCTGATCGGGCGCGTGCCGATCGACGGAACCGTAAACGACCCGTACCCGTTCAAGGTGCTGATCGGTCCGGACAACCTCACGGCCAACGGCATCGACATCCCCGACGTGGCCGGCGCCGTGGTCAGCGGCACGGCCTCTGGGGACTGGACGCTTTCGTGCGTGCGCGGGCAAATCCGTTCGGTCACTTTCGTGTTCCACGACGGCACCATCCGCACCGTGCCCGAGGACGGTAACCAGGACCAGCGCGGCGGGCAAGCCAGTGCCAACAGCACGACGACTGCCACGCCCGGCCTGGGCTGGATCAGCGATCCCTACGGCATTCCCTGCGTCAGCGGCGAGCGGCGCAGCAACGCGCAGCAGTACCTCGGCAGCCAGGCGCTGATCACCGCGGCCTGCGCGGGGCTGCGCCGGGCACTCGCCCGCACGCCGGCCCATCGCATCGACGCCGGCCTCGGCCAGGTCAATCTCGGCTATCACAGGCATCGCTACACGCAGCCCTGCGAGCTGCTGGACCCGTACCGCAACCTCGCCATCGCTGCGGAAATCCTGCGCGAACAGCACACGCCGGGCGAGGACTGGCTTCTTGCCATCGGCCGCTACCACCGGCCCGCCGGCGGGGCACCCGCGGCGCGCTACCGGCGCAGTGTGCATCGGCACCTGACCCACATGCTCGACACCAGCGTTCCCGTTCCAACCCTCCAGGCCGCTACGCCATGAACCACATCGTCCTCATCGCCGCCATCGGACTGCTGTCCACGACCATCGTCTTCGCCCAGACCGCCTCCGCGCCTCTGATCGTCGTCGAAGACCGCGGCGGCGACTCCGCGCTGCCGTACTACCGGCCGCTGAATCCCCAGCCGGACGACACCGCGCGGCCAGCCCCGCTGCCACGCCCGCGCGTGGGCAACTCGGCCGAGGCCGCGATGCTGCCAGTGCGCTCGGCGAACCTGTCGCCGGGTGACGTGCCGCACCGCGTGATCCGCGCGCCGGGCCTGACGCCGCTGTTCCTGGTCGGCGACGACGCACGCTCGCGCGCCTGGCTGCGGCAGCGCCACGCCACGCCGCGCTGCGCTGCGAGAGCTGGGCGCCGTGGGCCTGGTGGTCAACGTGGAGTCGATGGCGGCGCTGGTCGAGCTGCGCCACCTGGCGCCCGGCCTGACCCTCGCGCCGGCCTCCGGCGACGACCTGGCCCAGCGCCTGGACCTGCGCCACTACCCGGTGCTCATCACGTCCACCGGCATCGAGCAGTAGGTGCGCAAATGGCCCAGCCGCATGCGGTCGAGGTTCTGCTGCGGCCAGCGGTGGAGCTTTATACCGTGGCGGTTTGCACCGGCGCCGCGATTCTGTGCCTGGTGGCACCGTGGTCGCTCGCGCTGAACCCGCTGCTCGGCCTGGGCTCGGCGCTGGCCTTCCTGAGCTTCGGCGCGATTCGCCTGCGCGATGCCTGGGCGATCCTGCGCTATCGCCGCAACATCCGCCGCCTGCCGCGCTACGTGATGACCAGCCGCGACGTGCCCGTGAGTCAGCAACGGCTGTTCGTCGGCCGTGGCTTTCGCTGGGAGCAGCGGCACACGCACCGGCTGATGCAGACCTACCGGCCGGAGTTCCGCCGCTATGTCGAGCCGACGGCGATCTACCGCGCCGCCCGGCGGCTGGAGGAGCGGCTTGAGTTCGCGCCGTTTCCCGTCTCGAAGCTGGCGCGAGCGCTGGCCTGGGACAGCCCGCTCAACCCGGCGCGGCCGCTGCCGCCGCTCGGCGGACTGCCGCGCCTGCATGGCATCGAGCCGAACGAGGTCGACGTCACCCTGCCGCTGGGCGAGCGCGTCGGCCACACCCTGGTGCTGGGCACCACGCGCGTGGGCAAGACGCGGCTGGCCGAGCTGTTCATCACCCAGGACATCCGCCGCAAGGTCCGCGGCGAGCACGAGGCGGTGATCGTCTTCGACCCCAAGGGCGATGCCGACCTGCTCAAGCGCATGTACGTCGAGGCCAGGCGCGCCGGGCGCGAAGGCGAGTTCTACGTCTTCCATCTGGGCTGGCCCGACATCTCGGCGCGCTACAACGCCGTCGGCCGGTTCGGGCGGATCTCCGAGGTGGCCACGCGCATCGCCGGACAGCTCTCGGGCGAAGGCAACAGCGCCGCGTTCCGCGAATTCGCCTGGCGCTTCGTCAACATCATTGCCCGCGCCCTGGTCGAGCTGGGGCAGCGGCCGGACTACCTGCTGATCCAGCGCCACGTCATCAACATCGACGTGCTGTTCATCGAGTACGCCCAGCACTATTTCGCCAGGAACGAGCCGAAGGCCTGGGAGGTCATCGTCCAGCTCGAAGCGAAGCTGAACGACAAGAACATCCCGCGCAACATGATCGGGCGCGAGAAGCGCGTGGTGGCCCTCGAACAGTACCTGTCCCAGGTGCGCGTCTATGACCCGGTGCTCGACGGCCTGCGCAGCGCCGTGCGCTACGACCGGACGTACTTCGACAAGATCGTCGCTTCGCTGCTGCCGCTGCTGGAGAAGCTCACCACCGGCAAGATCGCGCAACTGCTCGCACCGAACTATTCCGACCTGTCCGACCCGCGGCCGATCTTCGACTGGATGCAGGTCATCCGCAAACGCGCGGTGGTCTACGTGGGGTTGGATGCGCTGTCCGACGCCGAAGTCGCGGCGGCGGTGGGCAACTCGATGTTCGGCGATCTGGTCTCGGTCGCCGGCCACATCTACAAGTTCGGCATCGACGACGGGCTGCCGGGCGTAGCGGCAGTCGCCAGGATCCCGATCAACGTCCACGCCGACGAATTCAATGAACTCATGGGCGACGAGTTCATCCCGATGGTCAACAAGGGCGGCGGTGCCGGCGTGCAGGTGACGGCCTACACGCAGACCTTGAGCGACATCGAGGCGCGCATCGGCAATCGTGCCAAGGCCGGCCAGGTGGTCGGCAACTTCAACAATCTGTTCATGCTGCGCGTGCGCGAGACCGCCACCGCCGAACTGCTGACGCGACAACTGCCCAAGGTCGAGGTGTACGCCACGGCACTGATGAGCGGCGCCACCGACAGCTCCGACCCGCACGGCAATACCGCGTTCACGTCCAACACCCAGGACCGCATCAGCAGCAACAGCGTGCCGTTGATCGAGCCGGCGCATGTGGTGGCGCTGACCAAGGGGCAGTGCTTCGCGCTGACCGAGGGCGGCAACCTCTGGAAAGTCCGCATGCCGCTGCCGGCACCCGACCCCGACGAAGCCATGCCGAAGGATCTGCAGGAGCTGGCCGGCTACATGCGACAGCACTACGTCGAGGCAGGCGACTGGTGGGAGAACCAGGGCATCCCCGGCCTGCAGGACGAGGCGCTGCCCGACGACCTGCTGGACGACTTCAGGCAGATGGTCGCCGCTGAAGAGGCCGAAGCATGAGCGATCCGGCCGTCGCGGCACAGCGCCAGCAGCAACGACAGCAGGGGCTGATCGCCGGCCTGGTCACGCTGCCGTTCCGCTTCTTCGGCGTGCTGTGCGGCGCGCTGCTGCTGTGCATCCTGATCGAATGCGTCGGCATGCACTTCTTCTGGCCCGATCAGGGCTGGCGCCACGCGCACGGCATGCTGCACTACGAGCTCGATCAGCTCTCCACGCATTTCACGCGCAGCGCGCTGGTGCAGGAGCCGGGGCGCACCGCGTACCGGCTGGTCGAACAGGGCTACGACTGGCTGTTCGTGAAAAGCGGCCTGCTGGACTGGATACGCGACGCCTCCGCGCAGGCCAGCGCCGGCAGCCACCGCCCGACCAAGGATTTCCGCTACTACATCGGCCTAGTCTACGTGAACGTGGAGAGCTACCTGATCGCGGCGGCCTACACGACGCTGGTCTTCCTCGTGCGGCTGCTGGTGCTGTGCCTGACCCTGCCGCTGTTCCTGATGGCCGCCTTCGTCGGCCTCGTGGACGGCCTGGTGCGCCGGGACATCCGCCGCTTCGGCGCGGGACGCGAGTCGGGGTTCATCTATCACCGCGCCAGGGCCAGCCTGATCCCGCTGGCCGTACTGCCGTGGGTGACTTACCTGGCACTGCCGGTCAGCGTGAACCCGCTGCTGATCCTGCTGCCCAGCGCCGCACTGCTCGGCGTGGCGGTGTGCATCGCTGCGGCGACGTTCAAGAAGTATCTGTAGGTGCGACACGTTAATTTTGATCAGCAGTTCCTTAACGGGCTGCAGTGTCCGGTTTGATAGGGATAAGTCCAGCCTTGCAAGAAGCGGATACAGGAGTGCAAAAAATGGCTATCTCTAGAAAGGCCTACCCCTTAGGCTTTATGCAACAGAAACAATAATAATGGAGTCATGACCATGACAATGCACCTGGGGCTCGACTATATAGATAGTCTCGTTGAAGAAGATGAGAACGAGGGCATCTACCGCTGCAAGCGCGAGATGTTCACCGACCCTCGGCTGTTCGATTTAGAGATGAAACACATCTTTGAGGGCAACTGGATTTATCTCGCCCACGAGAGCCAGATTCCCGAGAAGAACGACTATTACACCACGCAGATGGGCCGGCAGCCGATATTCATCACACGCAACAAAGATGGTGAGCTGAATGCCTTCGTCAATGCCTGCAGTCACCGCGGCGCCACGCTCTGTCGCTTTAGGAGTGGAAACAAGGCCACCCACACCTGCTCGTTCCACGGCTGGACCTTCAGCAATTCGGGCAAGCTGCTCAAGGTCAAAGACCCCAAGGGTGCCGGCTATCCGGACAGCTTCGACTGTGACGGCTCGCACGACCTGAAGAAAGTTGCGCGCTTTGCTTCCTACCGCGGATTTCTATTCGGCAGCCTGCGCGAGGACGTCGCCCCGTTGGAAGAGTTCCTCGGCGAGTCGAGGAAGGTCATCGACATGGTCGTCGACCAGTCGCCCGAAGGTCTGGAAGTGCTGCGCGGTTCCAGTACCTATGTTTACGAAGGCAACTGGAAAGTGCAGGTCGAGAACGGTGCCGACGGCTACCACGTCAGTACTGTTCACTGGAACTACGCCGCCACCCAGCAGCAGCGCAAGCTGAGAGAAGCGGGCGATGATATTCGCGCCATGAGCGCCAGTAGCTGGGGCGGGGATGGCGGCGGTTTCTACTCCTTTGAAAACGGCCACCAGATGGTCTGGGCACGCTGGGGTGACCCGAAAAACCGCCCGCTGTTCGCCGAGCGAGATCGCTTAGCCAGCGAGTTTGGTGAAGCCCGTGCCGACTGGATGATCGGCGTCTCCCGCAACCTCTGCCTCTACCCGAACCTCTACCTGATGGACCAGTTCGGCTCGCAGTTGCGTATCACCCGTCCGCTGTCGGTGGATAGAACCGAAATCACCATCTACTGCATCGCGCCCAAAGGCGAAAGCGCCGAGGCGCGTGCCCGCCGTGTCCGTCAGTACGAGGACTTCTTCAATGTCAGCGGCATGGCCACCCCGGACGACCTGGAGGAATTCCGCGCCTGCCAGGAGGGCTTCGCCGGCGGGGGGATGAACGACATGTCCCGTGGCGCCAAACACTGGATCGAGGGGCCGGACGAGGGCGCGAAGGAGATCGATCTGCATCCGAAGCTGAGCGGTGTCCGCTCGGAAGACGAAGGCCTGTTCGTCATGCAGCACAAGTACTGGCAACAGCAGATGATCAAGGCCGTCAAGGCAGAACAGGATCGGCTGATCCATGCGGAGGGCGTGTAAATGACTATCTCCTACGAAGCCGTGCGCGATTTCCTTTACCGCGAAGCACGCTACCTCGACGACAAGCAGTGGGAAAGCTGGCTGGAAATGTACGCGCCGGACGCCACTTTCTGGATGCCGGCCTGGGACGACCGCGACCAATTGACCGAAGACCCGCAGAGCCAGATCTCGCTGATTTGGTACGGCAATCGCAGTGGCCTAGAGGATCGGGTGTTCCGCATCAAGACCGAGCGTTCCAGTGCCACCATTCCGGACACCCGAACCAGCCACAACATCAGCAATTTGGAGTTGCTCGAGCAGTCCGATGGCGTCTGTAAGCTGCGCTACAACTGGCACACCATGAATTATCGGTACAAGACGGTGGACCACTTCTTTGGCACCAATTTCTGCACTCTCGACACATGCGGCGAGACCCCGCTGATTACGGCCAAGAAGGTCGTGCTGAAGAACGACTACATCCGCCAAGTTATCGATGTATACCACGTCTGAGGTGCCGCCATGACACACAAGGTTGCACTGAACTTCGAAGACGGCGTCACTCGTTTCATCGATGCTAATACTGGCGAGACTGTTGCTGATGCAGCCTACCGCCAAGGCATCAATTTACCCCTGGACTGCCGAGACGGTGCATGCGGCGCCTGCAAATGCTTCGCTGAGAGCGGCCGCTACAGCCTCGGCGAGGAGTATATCGAGGATGCACTTAGCGAAGCCGAAGCCGAGCAGGGCTACGTGCTGACCTGCCAGATGCGCGCCGAAAGCGACTGCGTGATTCGCGTTCCGGCCGCATCGGACGTCTGCAAGACCCAGCAGGCCGGCTATCAGGCAGCGATCAGCAACGTGCGTCAGCTGTCCGAGAGCACCATCGCGCTGTCTATCAAAAGCGCATCGCTGAACCAGTTGGCGTTCCTGCCAGGCCAGTACGTCAATCTGCAAGTGCCGGGCAGCGACCAGACCCGCGCCTATTCCTTCAGCTCGCTGCAAAAGGATGGCGAGGTCAGCTTCCTGATCCGCAACGTGCCGGGCGGGCTGATGAGCAGCTTCCTGACCAGCCTCGCCAAGGTCGGCGATAGCGTCAGTCTGGCTGGACCGCTGGGCGCGTTCTATCTGCGCGAGATCAAGCGGCCGCTGCTGTTGCTGGCGGGCGGTACCGGCCTAGCGCCGTTCACCGCGATGCTGGAGAAGATCGCCGAGCAGGGCGGCGAGCACCCGCTCCATCTGATCTACGGCGTCACCCATGACCACGACCTGGTTGAAATGGACAAGCTAGAGGCATTCGCCGCGCGCATTCCCAACTTCAGCTACAGCGCCTGCGTCGCCAGCCCAGACAGCGCCTATCCGCAAAAGGGCTATGTGACCCAGTACATCGAGCCCAAACACCTCAACGGCGGTGAGGTAGATATCTACCTTTGCGGTCCGCCACCGATGGTCGAGGCGGTCAGTCAGTACATCCGGGCACAGGGCATCCAGCCGGCCAATTTCTATTATGAGAAGTTCGCCGCCAGCGCCTAGAGGCTCCTTTGGTCCGCTTACTAGGTGAGCGGGCCTGTTTTATTCGGGCAGTAGGGCCCAGGTTCTCTGCGAACTTTCCCAAATTGCATCCGGGCTACACAACCGAGGTGGTTCATGAACAAACGTTTCCAGGGCAAGGTTGCCGTTATCACCGGCGCCGCCCAGGGCATCGGTCGCCGCGTGGCCGAACGGATGGCGGCCGAAGGCGGTCGGCTGCTGCTGGTCGACCGTTCCGAGCTAATACATGAGCTGGCCGACGAACTGGTCGGAGTCGCTGAGGTGCTGACCCTGACCGCCGACCTTGAGCAGTTCGCCGAGTGCCAACGGGTGATGGCGGCGGCGCTCGAGCGCTTCGGTCGTCTGGATATTCTGATCAACAACGTTGGCGGCACCATTTGGGCTAAGCCATTCGAGCATTACCAGGAACGCGAGATCGAGGCCGAAGTGCGGCGTTCACTGTTTCCTACCCTATGGTGCTGCCACGCCGCGCTGGCGCCCATGATCGAGCAGGGCAGTGGCGCCATCGTAAATGTTTCCTCCGTTGCCACGCGCGGGATCCATCGCGTGCCTTACGGCGCGGCGAAGGGTGGCGTTAACGCCCTTACCGCCTGTCTGGCCTTTGAAACCGCCGAGCGCGGCATCCGCGTCAACGCCACCGCACCGGGTGGCACCGAGGCGCCGCCACGGCGGATTCCGCGCAATAGCGCCGAGCCGAGTGAGCAGGAGAAGGTCTGGTACCAGCAGATCGTCGACCAGTCCCTCGACAGCAGCCTTATGAAACGCTACGGAAGCATTGACGAGCAGGTCGAGGCAATTCTGTTCCTTGCTTCTGACGCCGCCTCCTACATCACCGGTATAACTCTTCCGGTGGCAGGGGGAGACCTCGGCTGACCCTTATGTCTGGTTAAGAAGAGAAATCGACATGCGAAGAAGCAACGTACATAAGACCCCTGAGGCTCATTTTCGGGGTTATGGCGGCATCACCCAGAGCTGTTGGGGGATACTTCCGTCATGTTTAGTGTATCTGGGATGAATATGAACAGTGCCGGCTACGAGGTGTTCGAAGTGCTAAGCGGCCAGTCATTCCGCTGTGCGGAGGGCCAGTCGGTACTGCGCGCCATGGAAGCCCAGGGCAAGCGCTGCATACCGGTGGGCTGTCGCGGTGGCGGTTGCGGCCTTTGTAGAGTGCGGGTGCTCAGCGGAGCCTACCGGAGCGGACGCATGAGCCGCGGTCACGTGCCGGCCAAGGCCGCCGCCGAAGGCCTGGCCCTGGCCTGTCAAGTGTTTCCGCAAACCGACTTGACCATCGAGTACTTTCGCCACGTTGGCGGAAACAAACCTGACAACATGAACTATGAAGAGGTGACGTCATGAACAAAGGTGTAATGCGACCGGGCCATGTGCAGCTGCGTGTACTGGACATGAGCAAGGCCCTGGAACACTACGTCGAGTTGCTGGGCCTGATCGAGATGGACCGTGACGACCAGGGCCGTGTCTATCTGAAGGCTTGGACCGAAGTGGATAAGTTTTCCCTGGTGCTACGCGAGGCTGACGAGCCGGGCATGGATTTTATGGGTTTCAAGGTTGTGGATGAGGATGCTCTCCGGCAACTGGAGCGGGATCTGATGGCATATGGCTGTGCCGTTGAGCAGCTACCCGCAGGTGAACTGAACAGTTGTGGCCGGCGCGTGCGCTTCCAGGCCCCCTCCGGGCATCACTTCGAGTTGTATGCAGACAAGGAATATACTGGAAAGTGGGGTTTGAATGACGTCAATCCCGAGGCATGGCCGCGCGATCTGAAAGGTATGGCGGCTGTGCGTTTCGACCACGCCCTCATGTATGGCGACGAATTGCCGGCGACCTATGACCTGTTCACCAAGGTGCTCGGTTTCTATCTGGCCGAACAGGTGCTGGACGAAAATGGCACGCGCGTCGCCCAGTTTCTCAGTCTGTCGACCAAGGCCCACGACGTGGCCTTCATTCACCATCCGGAAAAAGGCCGCCTCCATCATGTGTCCTTCCACCTCGAAACCTGGGAAGACTTGCTTCGCGCCGCCGACCTGATCTCCATGACCGACACATCTATCGATATCGGCCCAACCCGCCACGGCCTCACTCACGGCAAGACCATCTACTTCTTCGACCCGTCCGGTAACCGCAACGAAGTGTTCTGCGGGGGAGATTACAACTACCCGGACCACAAACCGGTGACCTGGACCACCGACCAGCTGGGCAAGGCGATCTTTTACCACGACCGCATTCTCAACGAACGATTCATGACCGTGCTGAC
The DNA here is from genome assembly GCF_058795575.1 of Pseudomonas sp. GW823-FHT05G12. Taxonomy (NCBI): domain Bacteria; kingdom Pseudomonadati; phylum Pseudomonadota; class Gammaproteobacteria; order Pseudomonadales; family Pseudomonadaceae; genus Pseudomonas; species Pseudomonas sp. GW823-FHT05G12. The sequence continues at coordinate 2,978,833 of NZ_CM179501.1, read as the reverse complement.
CTGATGGTCCGGTACGACTTATTGCAGAGATTGTGCAGATGAAAGAAATCAAGCATTTCATTAGCGGTGCCTTCGTCGGTTCGGCCAGCGGCAAGCTGTTCGACAATGTCAGCCCGGCCAACGGCCAGGTGATCGGCCGCGTCCACGAGGCCGGCCGCGCCGAGGTCGACGCCGCGGTCAGGGCGGCACGCGCTGCGCTGAAGGGACCCTGGGGGAAGATGACGGTGGCCGAGCGCGCTGAGATTCTGCATCGCGTGGCCGATGGCATCACGGCGCGCTTCGGCGAGTTTCTCGAGGCCGAATGCCTGGACACCGGCAAGCCGAAGTCGCTGGCCAGCCACATCGACATTCCGCGCGGCGCGGCCAATTTCAAGGTGTTCGCCGACCTGCTCAAGAATGTTGCCAATGAAGCCTTCGAGATGGCCACCCCGGACGGCGCCGGTGCACTCAACTACGGCGTGCGCCGGCCCAAGGGGGTGATCGGGGTGATCAGCCCGTGGAACCTGCCGCTGCTGCTGATGACCTGGAAAGTCGGCCCGGCCCTGGCCTGCGGCAACTGCGTGGTGGTCAAACCATCCGAGGAAACCCCGCTGACCGCCACCCTGCTCGGCGAGGTGATGCAGGCCGCCGGTGTGCCGGCCGGCGTGTACAACGTGGTGCACGGTTTCGGCGGCGATTCGGCCGGGGCCTTCCTCACCGAGCACCCGGACGTCGACGCCTACACCTTCACCGGCGAGACCGGCACCGGCGAAACCATCATGCGCGCCGCGGCCAAGGGCGTGCGCCAGGTGTCGCTGGAGCTGGGCGGCAAGAACGCCGGCATCGTCTTCGCCGACTGCGATATGGACAAGGCCATCGAGGGCACCCTGCGCTCGGCCTTCGCCAACTGCGGCCAGGTCTGCCTGGGCACCGAGCGGGTGTATGTCGAGCGGCCGATCTTCGACGCGTTCGTCGCCCGCCTGAAGGCCGGCGCCGAAGCGTTGAAGATCGGCGAACCGAACGATCCAGAGGCCAATTTCGGCCCGCTGATCAGCCATAAGCACCGTGAAAAAGTCCTCAGTTACTACCAGCAGGCAGTCGACGACGGCGCCACCGTTGTCACCGGCGGCGGCGTGCCGGAGATGCCGGCGCACCTGGCCGGCGGCGCCTGGGTGCAGCCGACTATCTGGACCGGCCTGGCCGACGATTCGGCGGTGGTCACCGAGGAAATCTTCGGCCCCTGCTGCCATATCCGCCCGTTCGACAGCGAGGAGGAAGCCATTGAACTGGCCAACAGCCTGCCTTACGGCCTGGCCTCGGCGATCTGGACCGAGAACGCTTCGCGCGCCCACCGCGTCGCCGGGCAGATTGAGGCCGGCATCATCTGGGTCAACAGCTGGTTCCTGCGCGACCTGCGCACCGCCTTCGGCGGCAGCAAGCAGTCGGGCATCGGGCGCGAAGGGGGTGTGCACTCGCTGGAGTTCTACACCGAGCTGAAAAACATCTGTGTGAAACTTTGAGGACCTGGTCATGAACGCACCGCAGCAAAGCCCTGAAATCGGTCGCGAAATCCTCGCCGCCGGCTACCGCACCAACCTGCATGATCAGGGCGAAGGCTTCCCGGCTCTGCTGATCCACGGCTCCGGCCCCGGCGTCACCGCCTGGGCCAACTGGCGCGGGATCATTCCGCAGCTGGCGCAGACGCGCCGGGTGATCGCCCCGGACATGCTCGGCTTCGGCTACAGCGAACGTCCGGCCGATGGCAAGTACAGCCAGGCGCGCTGGGTCGAGCATGCCATCGGCGTGCTCGACGCCCTCGGCATCCAGCAGGCCGACATCGTCGGCAACTCGTTCGGCGGCGGGCTGGCACTGGCACTGGCCATCCGTCACCCCGAGCGTGTGCGCCGGCTGGTGCTGATGGGCAGCGTCGGTGTGTCTTTCCCCATCACCGCAGGACTGGAAACAGCCTGGGGCTACACGCCGTCGCTGGCCAACATGCGCAGGCTGCTCGATCTGTTCGCCCACGACCGCACCCTGGTCAACGACGAGCTGGCCGAGCTGCGCTACCAGGCCAGCATCCGCCCCGGCTTTCAGGAGTCGTTCGCCGCGATGTTCCCGCCGCCACGGCAGAACGGAGTCGACGATCTGGCCAGCAACGAGACCGATATCCGCGCCCTGCCCAACGAAACCCTGGTCATCCACGGCCGCGAGGATCGGATCATCCCGCTGCAGGCTTCGCTGACCCTCGCGCAGTGGATTCCCAACGCCCAGCTACACGTGTTCGGCCAGTGCGGCCACTGGACCCAGATCGAACACGCCGAGCGTTTCGCCCGCTTGGTCGAGAATTTCCTCGCCGAGGCCGACGCCCTCCATTCCTGAGAGAGACCGATATGGACAAGACATTGATCAACGAACTCGGCGACGAGCTCTACCAGGCGATGGTCCAGCGCGAGACCGTCACGCCGCTGACCAGCCGCGGCTTCGACATCAGCGTCGAGGACGCCTACCACATTTCCCTGCGCATGCTGGAACGGCGCCTGGCCGCCGGCGAGCGGGTGATCGGCAAGAAGATCGGCGTCACCAGCAAGGCCGTGCAGAACATGCTCGGCGTGCACCAGCCGGACTTCGGCTACCTCACCGATGCCATGGTCTACAACAGCGGCGAAGCCATGCCGATCAGCGAGAAGCTGATCCAGCCGCGCGCCGAGGGCGAGATCGCCTTCATCCTCAAGAAGGACCTGATGGGGCCGGGCGTGACCAACGCCGACGTGCTGGCTGCCACCGAATGCGTGATCCCCTGCTTCGAAGTGGTCGATTCGCGCATCCAGGACTGGAAGATCAAGATCCAGGACACCGTGGCGGACAACGCCTCCTGCGGGCTGTTCGTGCTCGGCGACCAGGCCGTCTCACCGCGCCAGGTCGATCTGGTCACCTGCGGCATGCTGGTCGAGAAGAACGGCCAGCTGCTCTCCACCGGCGCTGGAGCGGCTGCGCTCGGCTCGCCGGTCAATTGCGTCGCCTGGTTGGCCAACACCCTCGGCCACTTCGGCATCGGCCTGAAGGCCGGCGAAGTGATCCTGTCCGGCTCGCTGGTTCCGCTGGAACCGGTCAAGGCCGGTGATTTCATGCGCGTCGAGATCGGCGGCATCGGCAGCGCCTCCGTGCGCTTCATCTGATCGAGGACAGCCTGATGAACAAGAAACTGAAAGTAGCGATCATAGGCCCAGGCAACATCGGCACAGACCTGATGATCAAGGTGATGCGCAACGCACAGTACTTGGAAATGGGGGCCATGGTGGGTATCGACCCGGCCTCCGATGGCTTGGCCCGTGCTCAGCGCATGGGCGTGGCGACCACCCATGAAGGCGTCGAAGGGTTGATCAACCTGCCGGAATTCGCCGACATCGATTTTGTCTTCGATGCCACTAGCGCCTCCGCCCATGTGCAGAACGATGCCTTGCTGCGTCGTGCTAAACCCGGCATCCGCCTGATCGACCTGACCCCGGCGGCCATCGGCCCCTACTGCGTACCGGTAGTGAATCTGGAAGAGCACCTCGCCAAACTCAACGTCAACATGGTCACCTGCGGTGGCCAGGCCACCATCCCTATGGTCGCCGCGGTCTCGCGTGTGGCCAAGGTGCATTATGCCGAAATCGTCGCCTCGATCGCGTCGAAATCGGCTGGTCCCGGCACTCGCGCCAATATCGACGAGTTCACCGAGACCACCAGCAAGGCCATCGAAGTGATTGGCGGCGCCGCCAAGGGCAAGGCGATCATCGTCATGAACCCGGCCGAGCCGCCGCTGATCATGCGTGACACGGTGTTTGTACTGTCCGAAACCGTCGACCAGGCACAGGTCGAGGCCAGCGTAGAGGAGATGACCAGCGCCGTGCAGGCCTACGTGCCGGGCTATCGTCTCAAGCAGAAGGTGCAGTTCGACGTGATTCCCGAATCCGCGCCGCTGCATATCCCAGGCCTCGGCACATTCAGCGGTTTGAAGACCTCGATCTACCTCGAAGTCGAAGGTGCCGCCCACTATTTGCCGGCCTACGCCGGCAACCTCGACATCATGACCTCCGCCGCGCTGGCTACCGCCGAACGCATGGCGCAGTCGCTGCTGAACGCCTGAGGACCGAACCATGACCTTCAACCCCGGCAAGAAACTCTATATCTCCGACGTAACCCTGCGCGACGGCAGCCATGCGATTCGTCACCAGTACTCGATCCAGAATGTTCAGGACATCGCCCGCGCGCTGGACAAGGCCCGTGTCGACTCCATCGAAGTGACCCACGGTGATGGCCTGCAGGGCTCCAGCTTCAATTACGGTTTCGGTGCGCACAGCGACCTGGAGTGGATCGAGGCCGCCGCCGATGTGATCCAGCACGCCCGGGTCACAGTGCTGCTGGTACCCGGAATCGGCACCGTGCATGACCTGAAAGCCGCCTATGACGCCGGCGCCCGCTCGGTGCGCGTGGCCACACACTGCACCGAGGCGGATGTCTCGCGACAGCACATTGAGTATGCCCGTGAACTGGGCATGGACACCGTCGGCTTTCTAATGATGAGCCACATGATTCCGGCTGAGCAACTGGCAGCGCAAGGCAAGTTGATGGAGACCTACGGCGCACAGTGCATCTACATGGCCGATTCCGGTGGCGCGATGAACATGAACGACATCCGCGACCGCATGCGCGCTTTCAAGGCGGTGCTGAATCCGCAGACCCAGACCGGCATGCATGCGCACCACAACCTCAGCCTCGGCGTGGCCAATTCCATCATCGCGGTGGAAGAGGGCTGCGACCGCATCGACGCCTCGCTGGCTGGAATGGGCGCTGGCGCCGGCAACGCGCCGCTGGAGGTGTTCATCGCCGCCGCGGAGCGCCTCGGCTGGAACCATGGCACCGATCTCTACACGCTGATGGACGCCGCCGACGATATCGTCAGGCCGTTGCAGGACCGTCCGGTGAGAGTTGATCGCGAAACCCTCGGCCTGGGTTATGCCGGGGTCTACTCCAGCTTCCTGCGCCACGCCGAGGTGGCAGCCGCGAAGTATGGGCTGAAGACCCTGGACATCCTCGTAGAACTGGGCAGGCGCCGGATGGTCGGTGGCCAGGAAGACATGATCGTCGACGTCGCCCTCGATCTGCTGGCAGCCCGCAAGGAGCAACAGGCATGAATCGTACCCTCAACCGCGAGCAGGTGCTGGCACTGGCCGAGCACATCGAGAACGCCGAACTGCAGGCCCATGACATCCACAAGGTCACCAATGATTATCCGGAGATGACCTTTGCCGATGCCTACGACATCCAGTGGGAAATCCGCCGCCGCAAGGAGGAGCGCGGCAACAAGATCGTCGGCCTGAAGATGGGCCTGACCTCCTGGGCGAAGATGGCACAGATGGGCGTGGAGACGCCGATCTACGGCTTTCTCGCCGACTACTTCAGCGTGCCCGACGGTGGCGTGGTGGATTGCTCCAAGCTGATCCATCCGAAGATCGAGGCGGAAATCGCGGTGGTCACCAAGGCACCGCTGGTCGGGCCTGGTTGCCATATCGGCGACGTGATCGCCGCGGTCGACTACGTGATCCCCACCGTCGAGGTAATCGACTCGCGCTATGAGAACTTCAAGTTCGACCTGATCAGCGTGGTGGCCGACAACGCCTCGTCGACCCGCTATATCACTGGAGGCCGCATGGCCAATCTCGAGGATGTCGACCTGCGCACCCTTGGCGTGGTGATGGAGAAGAACGGCGAGGTGGTGGAACTCGGTGCCGGTGCCGCGGTGCTCGGCCATCCGCTGTCCAGCGTGGCGATGCTCGCCAACCTGCTGGCCGAGCGCGGCGAGCACATACCGGCCGGCACCTTCATCATGACCGGCGGCATCACCGCCGCCGTCGCAGTAGCGCCGGGCGACAACATCACCGTGCGCTACCAGGGGCTTGGCAGCGTCTCCGCGCGCTTCGTCTGAGCCATCCGGCCGCCCTGCCCGGGCGGCCTCTTCTTCAGGAGGCACACCATGCCTATTGCCCAGATCCACATCCTTGAAGGCCGCAGCGACGAGCAGAAGGAAACCCTCATTCGGGAAGTCAGCGAGGCCATCTCGCGCTCCCTGGATGCGCCGCTGACCAGCGTGCGAGTGATTATCACGGAGATGGCCAAGGGCCACTTCGGCATCGGCGGCGAACTGGCCAGCAAGGTCAGACGCTGAAGTGGAGATGCCCAAGGGCACTTCGGGTCGAGGAACCCGACCTGCATTGGGACGCGGCCACGGAGAGCGCGGGCAAACGCCGGCACTATAGCCAGTGGAGTTTGTAAAACGCTATTTCAGAGCTTGGAGAGTGTCTAAGAAAGCCGGGGCGATGCCAACCCATCCCTTCTTCGGCTACGTTCGTAATCAAGCCACTTCCTTTTTGCATTGACGCAGGGTGTCGGAAGGCAACTCGCCGAACGCGCTCCTATAGTTTTCAGCGAAGCGTCCCAAATGTAAGAAGCCGTAGTCTAGGGCTATCTCAGTTATACTACGCACATTGGCACTGGGATCGTTCAAGCAGGCGCGGATGCTTTCGAGCTTGCGGTTGCGGATGTAGTTCTTCGGCGTGGTGCCGGCATGCTTCTCGAACAAATTGTAGAGCGAGCGTGGACTCATCATCGCCAGCTCCGCTAACCGCTCAAGGCTGATATTCCGTTTGAGATTCTCCTCAATGAATTGAACGACTCGCTCGAAAGACGGGTTACCTTTGCTGAAAATTTCACGGCTGACATTGCTGCCCAGCATTTCGAGCAGCTTGGAAGCGATGATCCCCGCATAGTGCTCTTGGACCCGAGGCATCGACTTTGTATGTTCCGCTTCGTCACAAACTAACCCGAGTAGATTGATAAAGCCATCGAGTTGCTGGAGATTGTGTCGCGCGGCGAAACGGATACCCTCCCTCGGCTTGTGCCAATTGTTGTCACTGCATGCCCGATCAAGGACCACTGAGGGCAATTTAACGATAAATTTCTCGCAATCTTCTGAATAGGTCAGGTCGGCTTGGTCATCCGGATTGAGCAGCAATAGTTCGCCCGGCGCAAAATAGTGCTCCTGGCCATGGCCACGCCACAGGCAATGGCCTTTGAGTATTATTTGCAGATGATAACAGGTCTCTAATCCAGGCGAGATTACCCTCACGCTACCGCCGTAGCTGATTCGACACAGGTCGAGGCATCCGAAGATTCTGTGGTGCAGCCTGCCTGCCGGGCGCCCGCCCTTGGGCAGGCGAATAGAGTGCGTACCGACATACTGGTTAACATAATCGGAGACTGCATAGGGCTCGGCGTGGACGAAGATCTGACTTTTCTCGTTCAATAAGCAAAAATCCATAGTTCACGGTTCTCTTATTTTAATGTGGGCTGCTTGGTGTGATGTAGAAAGGCGCCAAGTCGATGAAAATGCATCTCGACGTGATGCGTATACGGGTTACCCCCATTGCCACGTTGCGCCATCCTTTTTGCAATCAGTGACCACTTTTCCAAGCAAAAATAACGCCAAGCAGAACGAAGACGTTCTTTTTAAGAAGCGAGAACACCAGAAGTTCGTGCTGTCGGGGCATGCGGCGACGAATTGGCGGATAAAGGGGATCTGCGTTGAGGTGGATTTCAGTTAATCAATTGGTTAATCTTTCAGGACCACCTAAGCAAATGCTAAAGTGGCAGATGGAATGCTGAGCCGGCAAGCACAGGCCTTGACGTTGCAAGGTAGTCATGACCGCAGTGAGCCTCTGATGTTCCGCCGGGTGGATCATCCCGATAAAAACAAGAGGAAAACAAATGTCGCTTACATACAAACCCAAGATGCAGCATGAGGATATGCAAGACCTTAGCAGCCAGATCCGTTTCGTTGCCGCCGAAGGCAAGATCTGGTTGGGAGAGCAGCGCATGCTGCTAATGCAGCTATCTACGCTGGCCAGCTTCCGTCGCGAAATTATCAGCTTGATCGGCGTCGAGCGGGCCAAGGGTTTCTTCCTGCGGTTGGGCTATCAGTCCGGCCTGATGGATGCCGAGCTGGCACGCAAGCTGCGGCCGGCCATGCGCGAGGAGGAGGTGTTCCTGGCTGGGCCTCAATTGTATGCGCTCAAGGGGATGGTCAAAGTACGCTTGCTGACAATGGATATCGCCATCCGGGACGGACGTTTCAACGTGGAGGCCGAGTGGATTGATTCCTTTGAAGTGGATATCTGCCGAACTGAGCTGGGCCTGATGAATGAGCCCGTCTGCTGGACGGTGCTAGGCTATGCTAGCGGCTATGGTTCGGCATTCATGGGCCGCAGAATCATTTTCCAGGAAACTAGCTGTCGCGGGTGCGGTGACGATAAATGCCTTATCGTCGGCAAGACCGCAGAAGAGTGGGGCGATGTCAGCAGTTTCGAAGCCTACTTCAAAAGCGACCCGATCGTAGACGAGCGCTACGAGCTGCAGACCCAGGTTGCCAACCTGCGCAACCGCCTGAAGCAGTACGATGGGCAGTATTACGGCATTGGCCATTCGCCAGCCTACAAGCGCATCTGTGAGACCATCGACAAGGCTGCACGCGGCAGGGTTTCGGTCCTGCTACTGGGTGAGACTGGGGTGGGCAAGGAGGTAATCGCGCGCAGCGTGCATTTGCGCAGTGAGCGCGCAGAGCAACCCTTCGTCGCGGTGAACTGTGCGGCAATTCCGCCGGATCTGATCGAGTCGGAACTGTTTGGTGTCGATAAGGGCGCCTATACGGGCGCGGTCAATGCACGCGCTGGACGTTTTGAACGGGCCAACGGCGGCACCATCTTTCTTGATGAGGTGATCGAATTGACGCCGAGGGCCCAGGCCACCCTGCTACGGGTATTGCAGGAAGGAGAGCTAGAGCGGGTCGGCGGCGACCGCACGCGAAAGGTCGACGTGAGGTTAATCACCGCAACAAACGAGAACCTGGAAGAGGCGGTCAAGATGGGGCGCTTTCGCGCAGACCTGTTCTTTCGGCTGAATGTTTTTCCCGTGCATATCCCGCCGTTGCGCGAGCGCGTGGAAGATATCCCGCTGCTGGTCGAGCATTTTCTTAGAAGGCACCATAAGGAATACGGTAAGAAGACTCTTGGCCTGTCTGATCGAGCGATGGAGGCCTGCCTCCACTACCAATGGCCAGGCAATATCCGCGAGCTGGAGAACGCCCTTGAGCGCGGGGTGATTCTTACCGAGAGCAACGAAAGCATCAATGTCGAGTCGCTGTTCCCGGGGTTGGCGACGGCTACCGAAGGCGACAGGCTATCGAGCGAGGGCCGGTTGGAGGAGGAGTCCGGTGACAGTTGGTTTAGGCAAATTATCGACCAGGGCGTCAGCCTCGAAGATCTCGAAGCGGGTTTAATGCGCACGGCCATGGACCGTTGTGGGCAGAATATCTCACAGGCGGCGCGGTTGCTGGGATTGACCCGCCCGGCAATGGCCTATCGACTTAAGAAGCTTGACCCCAGCTTATCTGTGAAAGCAATGGGCCGATAGCTGCTTTGCGCCAGGTTTGGGCCTTTCTAAGGTCCTTCGCGGATTCTGGGGAAAGAGCGAGTTGACAGGCAGGGGAGTGGGTAAATTGGCAGTCGCTCAACATCCCAACCTCCACACCCTGCTGTCGCCGTGCATCCTATTGATCTTGCCGCTTTCTGGCCAGGCTACGACGTCGTCGCCTCTCGCCCCAGGTTGTGTGAAAACGGGCTGGATGCAGTTAACTGAACGCTATGCAAACAGATTCCATCTCTACCAACGCATTTTCACAAGCACCTACGAGATCTCGCACGCAGTAAAGTCTCCATCCCTTACCCGATCCCCACTTGGCAGCGACCGTTTCAAGCGAAAACTCTTCCTCCAGCGTTGCCCGAGCCCAATCATCGTGCCCGATCTCAGCGATCAGTTGCGCCTGGTAGACCCGTAAAAATGGAAGCAAGCTTTTCGCTTGTTCTACATCTATGAGGACAAAGTCTGCTGTATCGAGTTGCTGTTTAACATTCTCGACCAGTTCGTGAGCCTGCAATGGGAGTGCATCTAACACTGCCTCCAAGGCTGATCCCGATTTGTCGGCACTTTGGAACGTACCGCAAATGATGTTCCCTCCTGCCATATCCTTTTCCCTGTCGTGACTTCGCAGCCTAGATTAGGCACCTCGCGATCAAGTGTCTATCGTCAACTCTTCGCTAATTTATGCCCGTCGTGAGCGACCCATTGGTCCCAGGCTTGGTGAAAAACTCCCCAGATTGTCTAACCTTCTGATCGTCGAGATCGTATCGAGGGCGATCATGAAGCGATTCATTGAGGGTGAGACTCGGACGCAGGTGACGCTTGAATCGCCCCGGATTTCCTAGACACTTTCCAGGCTCAGTAAATGTTGCCTTTCAAACTCTACCGGTGACAGCTGGTTGTTGAAACCGTGTCGGCGTTTTGGGTTGTAAAACATCTCGATGTAGTCGAACACGTCAGCGCGAGCATCCTGCCTAGTGCTGTAGATCTTTCGCCTAATCCGTTCCCGCTTCAGCAGTTGGAAAAAACTTTCCGCTACCGCGTTGTCATGGCTGTTACCACGCCGACTCATGCTACCAAGCAAGTTATTGGCTTTCAGGAAGCTCTGCCAGTCACCGCTGCTGAATTGGCTACCTTGGTCGGAGTGAATCATCACCTCCTGCTTTGGCTTGCGGCGCCAAACGGCCATCAGTAAGGCATCAATAGCCAGGTCGCTGGTCATCTGCGGCTTCATTGACCAACCGATTACCTGCCGCGAGAACAGATCGAGCACCACCGCCAAATACAACCAGCCCTCATAAGTACGGATGTAGGTGATGTCCGTGACCCATACCTTGTTGGGTTCGGTGACATTGAACCGACGCTCCAGATGATTCGGTGAGGCCGCTGGAGGCTTACCGCCATAGCGGCCCGGTCGACGACGATACCCTGTCTGTGAGCGCAGCCCTTCCAGACGCATCAGTCGAGCAACACGATGCTTGCCGCATGCTTCTCCAAGCTCACGCAGGTCGTCGTGGATTTTGCGGTAGCCGTAGACGCCACCGCTCTCTAGCCACGAGTGCTTGATCAGGCCAAGCAGACGTTGGTCTTCCTTGGCTCGTGCCGACTTCGGTTCAGCCAGCCAGGCGTAGTAACCGCTGGCATGTACTTTCAGGGTCAGGCAAAGGCGGCGAACGGAATAGTCTGCGGATAGCTGACTGATGAGGGCGTACTTCAGCCGCACTCCTTGGCAAAGTACGCGGCGGCCTTTTTTAGGATGTCTCGCTCTTCAGTCACGCGCTTGAGTTCGGCACGCAGACGACGCAGCTCAGCTTGCTGGTCGTCTTCTTGCACGCGTTGCTTTTCGGGTTTGCTGTAGCGCTTAACCCAGGCATACAGGCTGTGGGTCGACATGCCCAAACGAGACGCTACCTCAGCCACCGGCAGACCTCGTTCGGTCACCTGCCTGACTGCTTCGATTTTGAATTCTTCGGGATAACGCGGATTGCTCATGGCACCTCCTAGTGGGCCGTATTATGAGGCCAGGAGGTGTCTACGAAACTAGGGACGATTCAGTATTTGTTACCGGCGGACGGCCGAGAACCCTGCAGTTAGGCAAGGCTCAGGTAATAATCGAGCATGCGCCGCAGTGGCAAATCGCTCTCGGAGCGACCATTGCTGGCGACGCTGTACGTGCGCTTGCCTGGCTGGGGAAACCTCACGCCCAAGAGGCAGTCGCCAAGCTGCGCACGTGCCTGTCGAGTAACGATTGGCAGATTTTGATATCGCATAGATCAAACCTTCCTCAATGGATGGCTGAAGCGATTGGGCGCGAAGCAGTCTTTGCTGAGCAGGGCTTCTAATCTACTCGTTTAAATACAATAGCTTAGAGAACGAATGTCCTAATTTTTGCCTTATCTCGGCATGACCCCTCTGTGGCCTGGAAATGTTCGCGGTGAAGCGCCGTGGTTGGCCAGCCGCTTGCCAGCGCGACCTGTTCGACACACGCCATGAAACCGGCAGGGCCACAGCAATAGAGGCTTGCGCTGCCGTCCCAGGCCGGCAGGTGTTCCTCCAGGTACCCGGCGATCATCGGGGCGCGCAAGCCTGCATGAACCTCGGTATTCGCATCGAGGTACTGGATAAAAGGCACCTGTTTGGCATCGCGGGTGAAAAACAGCAAGCGCACCGACCGACCTTGCGCTTGGCATTGCCGGTACATGGCGAGCAGTGGCGTGATTCCTATGCCTGCGGCCACCAAGACGACCTGTCCTGTGCCAGGTTGCAGGCTAAAGAGATTACGCGGCAGGCCCACCTCCACCCGGGCACCCAGCCGCAGGTGCTCGTGCAGCCATTGCGAGCCGCCGCGGGAGGCTTTTTCGCGCTTGATGCCCAGGTATACATGACCGTCCTCGGGCAGGCTGACCACTGAGTATTGGCGTACCACGCCATTGCCCAGGCGCAGGTCCACATGAGCACCGGGTGCCCAGTCGAAGGGCAGGGAAGCTGGACCCGGCGGGGCCAGTTCGACACCCAGCACGTCTTCGGCTTCGAGGCGCAGGGCCCGCACCTGCAGAGGTGTCCAGCTCATGCGCGTACCCCCGCGGCCTGTTGCAGATGAAGTACAGCCTGGCGTGCCTGGCTGCCCAATTCGGCGAGGTCCAGGCCAGGAATCGCATCGTTTTCCACGCTCAGGCGGCCGCCTACCAGCAATGCCCGCAGCGTCGGACGGCCACCGCCTACCACTGGCGCGATACCCAGATCGTGCAGACCGAAGTAGCGGGGTTGATCGAGGCGGTAGATCGCCAGGTCCGCCGCCATGCCGACCTGCAGCGTGCCGATGGCGTCCAGGCCCAGCACCTGGGCGCCACCTGCTGTGCCCCAGCGCACAACGTCCTCCACGCTGGTGACATGGGCACCACCCTCCAGATCGCCGCCAGCATGGCGGGCCATGGCGCGTTCGCCAGCCTTGGCCCTTTGCATCAGCCAGGCGGCGTGGGTTTCGCTGATCATGTCGCAGGCTTCGTTGGAGGCAGCGCCATCCACGCCGATCGAGACCGACATGCCTGCGGCCTCCATGGCAACGATATCTGCGATACCACTGCCAAGCCGGCCATTGCTTTGTGGGCAGTGAGCGATGCCGGTGCCGGTGGCGCCCAGCAGCTGGATTTCTTCGGCGCTCAGCTTGACCAGGTGCGCGAACCACACGTCCGGCCCGAGCCATTCCTGCTCCGCGCAGAACACCACGGGCGAGAGGCGGTGGCGATCATGGACTTCGTTCTGGTACTCCACGGTTTCGCTCAAATGGCTGTGCAGGCGGATGCCCAGGCGGCGTGCGGCGCGGGCGGTCTCGCGCAGGTGCTCGGGCGGCATGGAGTAGGGCGGGCTGGTCGGTGCCATTACCACACGGCGCCAGGCATCGTCGGCGGGATCATGGTAGACCTGTACCAAGCGCTGAACATCGTCCAGGTACTGCGTGAGGGTCTCAGGTCCGGCTGTCGCGGGGCCTTCAGCCTGACGTACCTGGGTTGCGCCGCCCCGGCAAAGGACGAAGCGCAGCCCCAGGCGCTCGGCTTCTTCGAAGAGGATCTGTGCGCTGTCGAAGGCCATGCCTGGCAAGTACAGGTAATGATGGTCGGCCACCGTGCTGCAGCCGGAACGGGCCAGTTCCACCAGCCCGACCCGGGCGGCCAAGCGGAAACTGTGCTCATCGAACAGCCCGCGATAGCGATAGGGCACGGCCCCCAACCAGGCACCAAGGCTCTGGTCGATGCCAGCGGGAATGCCCTTGAGCAAGGACTGGAACAGATGATGATGGGTGTTCACCCAGCCTGGATACACCACGCAATCGGTGGCATCGAGCACTTGCTCACCGGCTAACGGTTGCAGCGAGCCCAGGGCAGCGATACGCCCTTGGGTGATGCGGATGTCCGGCCCCACATGGCGCGCGGCGCCGCCACGCAGGCCAGTGAGGATGGCGCTGGCGTTACGGATCAGCCAGCTGTTGGTGTGTTTCATGTTCGTCTCCATAGGCAGTACGGCGTTTCGCATGGAACTCAGCCCAGCTCGCTTTCGTGCCAGTGGCGCAGGCTCAAACGAGCCAGCAAAGCCATCAGGCTGAACAGCGCCACGCCGGTCAGGGCGATCAACACCAGGGCGGCGAATAGGCGGGGGATGTTGAGCTGGAATCCCGCTTGCAGGATCTGATACGCCAGGCCCGCGCCCGTGCCACCCGTACCGGCGACGAACTCGGCCACCACCGCGCCGATCAAGGCCAAGCCGCTGGCGATGCGCAGGCCAGCGAAAAAGCACGGTAAGGCGCTGGGAATGCGCAGGCGCAACAGCACTTGCCAGCGGCTGGCGCGGTTCAGGTGGAACAGGTTGAGCAGGCCAGGGTTGACGCTGCGCAGGCCCAGGACGGTGTTGGCGATGATCGGGAAGATCGCCACCAGCGTGGCGCAGATCACCAACGCCAAGGTCGTGTCGCTGCACCAGATGATGATCAGCGGCGCGATGGCCACCACCGGCGTTACCTGCAGCAGAATCGCATAGGGAAACAGACTGGCCTCCACGACGCGGCTCTGCACGAACACGAACGCTGCCAGCGTGCCGATGACCACGGCGAGGGCGAATGACAGGAAGGTGATCTTCAGGGTCATCCACAGTGCCCCCAGCAGCATCGGGCCATCGGCGACCAGGGTGCGGCCGATATCGGCTGGTGACGGTACCAGGTACACCGGGACTTTCCAGGCGATGCATGCCAGTTGCCAGACGCCGAGCAGCAAGGCGCCAACCAGTAGCGGTGAAACGATGCGGAGTACAGAAGGGTGGCGTAGCCAGGGAGTAGAGGGTCGGCTCATGATGATGCTCTCAGGAAGGGTCGCCATTGGCCTGGGCCAGGAGTCGGGACAGGTGCGCGCATTGCTCGATGAACGCCGGTGAAGTGCGGTATGCCTCGTCGCGCTCCAGTGGGCCGTCGATGATTACATCGGCGATCACTCGACCGGGACGCGCGCCCATCACGATCACCCGCGAAGACAGGTACACCGCCTCGAAGATGCTGTGGGTCACGAATACCACCGTCAGGTCGCGCTGGAGCCAGAGCTGGCGCAGGTCGCTATCGAGCTTGTTGCGGGTGAACTCGTCCAGGGCGCCGAAGGGTTCGTCCATCAGCAGCAGATTGGGTTCGGTGGCTAATGCCCGGGCAATGGAGGCGCGCATCTGCATACCGCCGGAGAGCTCCCGCGGGTAAACGTCGCCGAACTTGCCCAGCCCCACCAGTTCCAGGGCGGCTTGCACCTTGGGCTGGCTCTGGGCCTTGGGGGCGCCGGCCAAGTCCAGGGGCAAGCGCACGTTGTCGTGCACTTTGGCCCATGGCATCAGGGTGGCTTCCTGGAACACCATGGCTAGGCTGCGCCCCGGTGTGCCTGCGTGGTGGTCCGTACCCGGGGCATCCTTGCCCCACCAGCGCACATGGCCGGCGGAGGGCTGTTCGAGCCCGGCGAACATTTTCAGCAGGGTGCTTTTGCCACACCCCGACGGGCCCAAGAGCGAGACGAACTCGCCGCGTTCGATCGCCAGTTTCACGCGGCTCAAGGCATGGGTGCCATTGCTGTAGGTTTTTTCCACCTGATTGGCGAACAAAGGAGTGTCCACACCGATGGTGTTCGGCAGGGCCTGCGGCTGGACGTCGGCCTTGGATAGGGTCTGCATCAACATAGCGCTCTCCCCGTGGGTCATGAGCGGTGGTGAATGCCCCGGCGCACCGGGGCGTTGGGCAAGTGTCAGTGGCTGAGGAACACTTCGCTCTCGCCATGGGCTTCAAGCAGACCCAGTAGTTGCCGACGGATAACCAACCCGGGCTTGTCCGATGGCATGTGCAGTTCCACCCTGCGCCGGGTGTCGACACAGGCGTCAGGATCGGTAGCCTCCAGGATGTCGCGGTCTTCGGCTGTGATCGCTGCGTCCCAGTCGATCAGTTCCTGGGTCGAGCATTGCTCTTCGCTGTCGTTGCGATACAACCACTGCACAAGCATCAGTCGGTTGTCGTCGATGGGCGTGGCGCAGTTGTAGATGATGTGATGGATGCCGCTGTCCGGATACATGCAGCCGAAGCGCCGGGAGAAGGGCAGGTAATAGCGGTTGAGCAGGTGCCGCTGGGTAATCGGCTCGGTCGTACCGGTGATACGGAAGCTTGCCTCGGGGTTGCGGATCGGCACGCGGGTCTCGGCTTCGAAGCCATAATCGGTTTCGCGAAACTCGTAACTGGCCGGCTGCGGCTGGTCGAACAAGCCGAAATTGGCCTTGTGCACGAAGGAAAAGTGCGAGTTGTCGAAGGAATTCTCCATGACCCGCAGCGGGCTGGTCTTCCACTCTTCGTAAAACTGGAAGATGCGTCGGTAACCGGGGGCGCCGTCTTCCGGGAACTCAGGGATCGGTTGTAGCGGGTCGTCCAGGCTGACCCAGGCATAGCCGTACTTTGCCTGGCAGTGATAAGCCTTCACCGCGGCACCCGGAGGAATAGCGCCGGTGGGATTCTGCGGGATCTTCACGCACGTGCCGGTGCAGTCGTATTCCCAGCCGTGATACCCGCAGGCGATATTGCCTTCAGCACTGACGAAGCCTTTGGACAGTTTGGCGGTGCGGTGGCAGCAGCGGTCCCGCATTGCCACCGGGGTACCATCGGGACGCTTCCACAACACCAGCGCTTCACCCAGCAGGGTGAATGGTTTGGGGCCGTCTTCGAGGGCTGTCATGGGGAGCAGGGCATACCAGAAACGGCGCAATACAGGTTGTTTGGTAACCAACATAATCAGTATTCCTCACAGCGTTGAGCTTGTTATGGTGTTCAGCGGCTGCCGACCTGCTCGGCCTCAGGGAGTACCTTCAGGTCTTGCACAAAGCGCGTGGTATACGCGTTGCGCCAAGGTGCGTCGGGACCGAGCAGACCCGCCTCGACCATGAAGTCGCGGGTCGCTTGCCAGCGGCTGTCAGTCATGGTGCCGATCCCCTGGGTTGCGGCCTCTCCACCGGTGATCAGGCGGTACTGCTTGAGGGTCGAGACGCCCCAGGCCAGCAGTTCATCGGTCATGTTGGGGTTGTCGCGCTTGATCAGTGCATTGCCGGCGCTGGGGTCATCCAGATAGCGCTTCCAACCCTCCATGGACGCGCGCACGAAACCTGCTACCCGCTCCGGGTGCTCAGCGATGATGTCTTGACGGGTGACCACGGTGGATCCGTAGGGTGGATAACCGGCATCTGCGAAGAGGAAAAAGTTCGGCGTCACGCCTGCCTTTATCGCCTGGAACAGTTCCGAGCTGGCATACGCCTGTTGTGTGGTTTGCGGGTCGGCTAGAAAGGGTTGCAGGTTGAAGGTGTAAGGCCGCGCCTGGTTGTCAGCCAATTGATACTTACCCTTCAGCCAAGGCCACCAGGTTTGCTGGCCCGAGGTGGACACCAGCACAGGCTTGCCGCCAAGCCCATCAAGTCCGCTGACGTCCGCGTGGGTCATCAACCCTTGCGGGTCTCCCTGGAAGGGCGCAGCCACTGCGACCACTGGCAGGCCTTGCTCGACACTTTTTAGAATCTGCAGGTCATAGTTGACGATGAAATCAGCTTGCTTGCTGACCAGCAGTTGCATGCCATTGACCTGTGGTCCACCCATTCGGATGGACACATCCAGGCCTTCCTTTTCGTACAACCCATCGGCCAGTGCCTGGTAGAAGCCGCCCTGTTCGGCCTGAGCATACCAGGAGGTCAGCAACACGACTTTGTCGCCAGCGATCGCCAGCGGAGCAATCGTCAGCGTGGTGGGGAGCAACGCTGCTGCCAACAGCGAGCGTAACGGGCGAGCCAAGGCAAAACGCGTTTTCATCATGTGTTCTTCACCCCGATTCAAAAAACCGCCGTGCGCCGGATAGCGCGACAGCGAAGGAGCCGGGCGGAGAGAACGGGGGAAGAGAATGGCGTCGCGAAGCAAAAGGGCGTGAACTGGCGACTGACATTGCTCTCTTGCCCGGGGCTGCCATAGCCTCGTTCAAACATCCGCTCGGATGTACGCCCCGAAGGACGCAAGAGCAATGCCCCATGCCATGCCTGGCACTGACCGCTTCTACTCGCTGATACAAGAAGCCAGAAGCATGCCAATTTCATGAAACCGCTGACTTTGCGGTGTAGCGACCCGCACCCGAGGGGGCCGGCACTGACGCGTGAGTTGAGAAGGTGCAGAACGTACCGATTGAGCACTAATAAAGTGCGCAATGTTCTGGTGGGATGGTGTTCATTGATGCTTGGGATTGCTCACAATAAGCAATTTACGTGTATCCGATTAGTTGGCACGCGCCCTGCTTTGCGCTAACTCGAGTAGAAGCGGTCAGTGCCCAAAGATGGCATGGGACATTGCTCTGGCGGCCTTGCGCCGCTCCCCCGGCAAGGGTGGCGCCTCGGCATGAGCCGGGGCCAGAGGAGAGGTCGTCCGCTGCTGCATCCCCTTGCTGGCGAAAACCAACAATCACGACCCAAGGGATGCAAATGAAACCGAACGCTCTTTCCTGGCTGCTTCACAGCGTCGTCCCACTCTGCGCGTTGGCCACTGGCAGTGCCCAGGCGAATCCGCTGATGTGGAGCAACAACAGCCTCAGCTACCTCTACGGTCACGGTTATAAAGTCGATGGCACCGGCAACGATATCCAGCAAACCATCACCTTCGAGCACGCCAGTGGCTGGACGTGGGGCGACATGTTCTTGTTCGTTGATAACAAGTGGTCCAACGGCTTGTCCGGCAACGATGGCTACACCTATTACGGCGAGTTTTCACCGCGACTGTCGCTCGGCAAAATCAGTGGTCACCGTCTCAGCTATGGCATCGTCAAGGATGTGTTGATCGCTGCCACCTATGAGCGCGGAGAAGGGCGCAATCGAAAGTACCTGCTTGGGCCCGCTGTTGACCTGAACCTGCCTGGATTTGATCGTTTTTCACTCAACACTTACTACCGCAAGCCCGATGGGGTAACCGGTAAAGCGTCTGGACAGTGGCAGATCAACCCGACCTGGGCCATGACGATACCGCTCGGCCGCTCAGACATTTTGTTCGACGGTTATCTGGAGTGGTACGTCAATGATGTGGGGACGAAGGGTACCTCGAACTACGTAGCCAAGAGTTTCCACTTCAACCCCCAGATCAAGTACGACGTCGGTAAGGCGATGGGGCAAGCGCCGGCGCGTTTCTATGCCGGGATCGAATGGGACTATTGGTCCGACAAATATGGCATCGAAGACAGCCACGGCTTTCCGACCGATCAGAACGCGTTGAGTGCATTGATCAAGGTGCATTTCTAATGTGATGTTTCAGACCCACCACTGAGTATCTGGTACAGGCTCCGTTGATCATCACTCATCAAGCGTTGTGTATCGACGAGAGCCGACCAGCAACGGTTATTACCGTTGTAACGCGTCTGGTTCGAAAGCTTTCGGCCGTCCAGGCCCGCTTTCGATCCAGCGCGTCGTTTCAGATACCACCGTGGATACGGTTCAAAGCACCCTGAAACCATGAGTGCCATCGCGCTCAAGCTGCGCAATCAGGCCAAATTCCCAGTCCAGGTAGCCCTGCATCGCCTCGTGTGGGTTGTCTGTGCCTTCATAGGGACGCCGGTAGCGATCGCTGCGCGGTACGGCAAGGCGGGCCTCACCGCCTTCCAATCGAAGACCGGCGGCGATCCAGCGTGCGGTGCCTCCTGCGAGCACGTAAACCGGCGTGCGGGTCAGCGTCTGCAGGTCGCGCGCGGCGAAACGCGCCAGCAGGCTGCTGCCACAGGTCAACACATAACGGCGGGCCTCGGGCGGCCGTTCCAGGGCGTCGGCCAGCTGGGCACGGATCGCCCAGTACGCGCCCGGGATATGGCGCTTGACGTAATTGGCACTGGCGGTGAAGTCCAGTACTACGGTGCCGTCTTCCTGCAGCCAGCTGGCCAGTTGCTCGACGGTTATTTCGCTGGCCTCCGGCAATTCGGGCAGCGGCGGTTGCCATTCGCCCCGGTCGCTGAAGTCCGCTGCAGTCAGCCCGTCGACCACAGCGACTTGCCAGCCCATCTGTGCCAGCCACGAGGCGCTCATGTTGGCGCGCACGCCATCGTCGTCCACCAGCGCGATGCGCGCCCCGCGCACACTGGCGACGTGGTCGGTCTCTTGAACCAGTTGCCCGCCGGGCACCGGGCGGCTGCCCGGCAGATGACCGGCGCTGTATTCCTCGGTCGTACGCACATCGAACAGGTAGAGGGTGCGCTGCGTGTCGGCCTGCCACTGGCCCAGCCCGGCGCGGTCCAGGCGCAGCACGCCGGCGCGGTCTGCTACCGCCCGGGCCTGGCCGGCGGCGTTGGCGCGGGTAACCGCAGTGACCTCGGCAAAGCGGCGGTCCTGACCATGAGCCAGTTGCTGCCCCGCCAGGGTCCAGCCGATGGTGCCATTGCGCAGGGCCGCCACCGGATTGGGAATGCCGGCATTGATCAGCGACTGGGTGCCGATGATGCTACGGGTGCGCCCGGCACAGTTGACGATCACCTGGGTCGCCGGGTCAGGCGCCAGTTCTGCCACGCGCAGCACCAGTTCGGCGCCAGGCACGCTGATGCCGCCGGGGATGCTCATGGTCTGGTATTCGTCGAAACGGCGGGCATCGAGGACCACCACATTGGCCTGTCCATCAAGCAGCGCCTTGACCTGTTCGGCAGCCAGCGAAGGCGTGTGGCGCACGCTCTCCACCAGTTCGCCGAAAGCTTTGCTTGGCACGTTGACATCGCGAAACAACTCGCCGCCCGCAGCGCGCCAGCCGGCAAGGCCGCCATCAAGCACGGCAACATTGACGTAGCCCAAGGCCAGTAAGCGCTGCGCGGCGACAGCGGCGAGCCCCTCACCGTCATCGTAGACGGTGAGGGCGGTGTCCCGCCGGGGTACGCGGGCGAAGATTTCCAGCTCCAGTTTCGACAGGGGTATGTTGGCCGCGAACAGCGGATGGGCCTGGGCGAAAGGGTCTTCTTCGCGTACGTCGATCAGGGCCAGCTCCTCCTTGGCCAGTAAAGCACGGCGGATGTCGTGGTAACGGCGGGTGGTGACGGTGCTCATGGGGCAGGGTTCTCTTTGGACAGGTCCCAGATGTTTGGCAGGCGGGTATTGGAATAGCCGGAGACAAACGGTTTTTCGCTGCCATCCAAGGCGTACACCGCGCGCTTGACGGCGCCGATGTTGCCGCCATAGACGTGAATGCTGATCGATACCTGGTCGGCGAACGCATTGCTCACCTGATGAATGTCGCCGATGCGCGGCGACACCGCTTCCACCTGGCCGGGCATCAGACGGATGGGGGCCCCCTCTGGCAACAAAGCGCCCCTGGCGTCACGCACGAAGCCCTGAGCGTGCTCGGCACCGCGCAGCATGCCGATCAGCCCCCAGACCCGGTGGTCGTGGATCGGTGTTTGCTGCCCCGGGCCCCAGACGAAGCTCACCACCGAGAAACGTTGGCGCGAGTCGCAGTGCAGCAGGTATTGCTGATAGCGCTGCGGGTCGGGCTGGGCGAGGTCGTCCGGCAGCCAGTCGTCATGGGCGACCAGCTCGGCCAGCAGGCCTTGGCCTGCGTCGAGCAGGGTGGCTTCGTCAGGCTTTTGGTCAAGCAGCGTGGCGAGGTGGTCGATGAAGTGGCGCAAGCGCTGCGGGCGCAGGGGTTCGGTCATGGTTCAGGCTCTGCTCTCAGGTTTCAGTTAACCCTAGCAAACCTTTTTTCTATTCTCAAAATGCAAAATAAACATAAGCTAATATGCAAAATATGCATTTACAGAATGGACCGTTTCTTTTGAAATTGCCGCAGTGAAAGGCATGAGGATATACCCAACGTGCATTTCACAGGATGGGTGACACTGATTAGATTATAAAGAATACTCCGTTAATACCTCGGAGCTATAAACAATCACAGACGAGACCGCACGCGCGGATCGCCTCACATGCCCCAAGCGGGTATCTGGAGACGAACGTGCGTTACTTCAAACAGCTGGCCGCCACCGTGTTGGCCACCACTTTCAGCCTTGCCGCCGCCGCCCAGACCCTGGTGGTCGGTGACCAGAGTTACAACGCTCGTGCCGTGATGGAAGCCGCCGGCGTGCTAGAACAACTGCCTTACACCCTGGAGTGGAAGCAGTTCACCGCAGGCTCCCCGGTGGCCGAAGCGCTCAACGTCGGCAGTCTCGATATCGGCCTGCTGGGCGACGCGCCGCCTCTGTTCCTCGGTGCCTTGGGGGCGCCGATCAAGGTGATTGCGGTCAGCCGGCAGAACCTCGAAGGCGTGGCCATCCTGGCGCGCAAGGATTCGCCGATCCATAGCCTGCAGGACCTGCGCGGCAAACGCGCGGCCATCTGGAAAGGCTCGTGGAGCCAGCAATTGCTTTTCAGTGCCCTGGACAAGGCCGGGGTGCCGCGTGATGCCGTGGAGCTGCGTTACCTCAGTGCGCTGGATGCATCCCACGCCTTGGACGGTGGTTCGGTGGATGTGATCGCCACCTGGGAGCCTTACGTCACTCAACAGGAGCGGCAGGGCGCCCGGGTGCTGGCCACCGCCGATGGGGTAATCCCGGCGCAGAGCTTCGTGGTCGCCAACAGCAAGGCGGTGGAACTCAAGCGTGCGCAGATCGCCGATTTCCTCCAGCGCCTGAAAAAGGCCCGTGACTGGACCCTGAGTGCCCCTGCCAATACCGAGGCCTACGCCGACGCGTGGGCCAAGCTCACCCGTGCTGATCGCGACATCGCCCGTGCCTGGTTCGCCCGTGCACGCACCGACCTCGCGCCGCTGGACCCGCAGGTGATCGCCGATGCGCAGAAAACCGTGGATTTCTTCTCCGGGCTCGGGCTGATCAAGGCATACCCGGCGCAAAGCCTGTTCGATACCTCGTTCAACGCAGCGTTCGGCAATAACTAGGCCGCTGCGCAAGGACCGCGGCGGCATTCAGATATGGACCATCCAACAGGAACTCCCATGAGCAAACGACAGATCAAACTTGGCGCCCTGACCATGGGCAGTGGCGGCCCGGGCCGGCACAACCTGTGGCTCGACCCCGAACTGCCCGCCGACGCCAGCGTGAACATCGACTGGTACATCGCCATCGCCCGGCAGGCGGAAGCCGCGTTGTTCGACCTGATGTTCATCGTCGACAGCCAGTTCATCACCCCCGGCTCGCCTTCGCACTATCTCAATCGGCTGGAACCGTTGACCCTGCTCTCGGCTCTGGCGGTCAGCACCCGCCATATCGGCCTGGTGGGTACCCTTACCACTTCTTACAACGCGCCCTTCAACGTCGCCCGCCGCCTGGCTTCGCTGGACCTGATCAGCAAGGGCCGTGCAGGGTGGAACGTGGTCACCAGCGGCGATGCCGGCACTGCCGGTAACTACGGGCTCGACGAGCATTATGACTACGACACCCGTTACGCCCGTGCCGAGGAGCATGTGCAAGTCGTGCAGGGGCTGTGGCAGTCGTACGAAGACGATGCTTTCCCCCGTGATCGGGCCAGTGGCCGGTTCCTCGACCCGACCAAGCTGCATGCGCTCAACCACAAGGGTAAGCATTTCTCGGTCGTCGGCCCGCTCAACATCCAGCGCTCGCCCCAGGGGCAGCCGGTGATCTTCCAGGCGGGCGATTCCGAACAAGGCCGAGCGCTCGGGGCCGCCACGGCTGATGTGGTGTTCACCCACGCCGCCAGCATCGAGCAGGGCCAGGCCTTCTACCGCGACATCAAACGCCGCGCCGCGCGCCTGGGTCGCGACCCGGAGCAGTTGCTGGTATTGCCCGGCGCGGAGATCTACGTGGGTGACAACGACGCCCACGCCCGTGAGATCGAGCGCCATTACCATCAGGCCGACCACAGTTTCGAACTGGCGTTGAAGGAATTCGGGCGCAACTTCGGCTGGCATGATTTCAGCCAGTACGACCTGGATGCCCCGTTCCCGCAAGAGAGCCTGGAGTTTGCACGGAGCAGCTTTTTCACGAATGCCAAGCGTATTGCCGACCAGGCGCGGGACAAGGCCTTCAGTCTGCGTCAGGCTGTTGAGTTTGGCCGTCAGTTACGGCCAGGGGCCTTCGTTGGTTCGGCCGAAACCGTGGCGGCGAAGATGGCCGAGTGGTTCGAAGCGCGGGCGCTGGATGGGTTCAATATCTACATTGGTCATCCTGGCCAGTTCCGGCGGTTTACCGAAGAAGTGGTACCGTTGCTGCAGGCACGTGGGGTGTATCGCACGGCGTATGAGGGCACGACCCTTCGGGAAAGCTTGGGGTTGGCGATACCGCGGTCTGGCCGCTAGATCGCCTGGGCCGGCCTCTTCGCGGCTAACAACCGTTCCTACAGGGATCTTCAATCACCTGTAGGAACGTCCTTGGTCGCGAAGAGGCCGGTGCAGATCAGGCGCTGCGGGTGCTGCGACCGGCTTCCTGGTCTGCTACCAGCGCCCGAATCCGCGGAATCAGCGCCTGCCCATACTCCACGGCATCACGCAACTGATCGAAGCCACGGAACAGGAACGTGCTCACGCCCAGGTCGTAGTACGCCAGCGTCGCTTCGGCGACCTGTTCGGCGGTACCGACCAGCGAGGTGGAATTACCGGCCCCGCCACCCAGTGCGGCAATCTCTGTCCACAGCCGAGTGTCGTGGACCTTGCGCTGACTGGCCAGTTGCACCAGGCGTTCGGACCCCACGTTGCTCTTGCCGAAATTCTTCTCGCGGCGGTTGCCCTGGCGGATGCCAATACGCTGCTGTGCATCGGCCAGGATGCGTTCAGCGCGGGCCCAGGCTTCCTCCTCGGTGGCCCCCAGGATCGGCCGCAGCGACAGGCTGAAGCGAATGTGCTGCTCACGCCCATGGCGAGCGGCGGCCTTGCGCACCTGGGCGATGCGTTCGCGCACCTGCTCCAGCGGCTCGCCCCACATCATGTAGACGTCGGCATGCTTGGCCGCGACTTCTACCGCCGCGTCCGAGGCGCCGGAGAAGTACACCGGCAGCTTGCCCACGGGTTTGACCAAGGTCAGGTTGTCCTCTACCCGGTAGTGGTCGCCGTGGTGGTCGAAGGGCGACGTCTGGGTCCAGGTGTTACGCAGCACATCGAGGTACTCGTCGGTACGTGCGTAGCGGGCATCTTTGTCGAGAAAGTCACCGTCGCGCTGCAGGTCGCCGCTGTCGCCACCGGTTATCACGTTGATCGAAGCACGGCCGCGGCTGAGCTGGTCGAGGGTGGCGAATTGGCGGGCAGCGAAGGTCGGTGCCTGGAAGCCGGGGCGGTGTGCCACCAGCAGGCCGATGCGCTCGGTGAGCGCGGCCACGTAGCTGGCGAGAATCATCGAGTCTGGCGCGCTGGTATTCACCGCCAGCAGGGCCTTGTCGAAGCCGGCGTACTCCTGGGCCTGGGCGAAGGCCTTGATGAAGCCCAGGTCAACCTGCGGTCCGCGCGGCGCCTGTGATTCGCTGCTTTCATGGGGGCCGATCAGGCCAATGAATTCGAGGCTCATGCAATGGAACTCCTTTTGTGGCCGACGCCGTGGATCATGGCGCCGAGATGGACCTGCCGTTTACTCATGGTCAATACCTCTTTTCAGATGTGCACCAAGGGTCGATCCGTGCAACACGTCAGTGCCGCACGGCACAACCGTTAAATCGCCACGGGCAACACGCTGCGTGAATGCCCTGGTATCGCGTCGATCAGCGCCCGTGTGTAGGCGCTGGCCGACTTGCTGAGCACCTGCAGCGCCGGCCCTTGCTCGACCACCTGCCCGCGCCGTAGCACCAGCACCTGGTCTGCCATGCTCGCCACCACCGCCAGGTCATGGGAGACCAGCACATAGGCCATGCCGAGCTCGCGCTGCAATTCGTCCAGCAGGGCGAGGATCTGCGCCTGCACAGACACGTCCAGTGCACTGACTGGCTCATCGAGCAGCAGCACCTCTGGCTCCAGTGCCAACGCCCGTGCAATCGCCACGCGTTGGCGCTGGCCACCTGACAATTCCCTGGGCAGGCGATCGAGGAACTGCACTGGCAATTGCACCCGTGTGATCAGCTCGCGGGCCTTGCGCTCCAGTGCCTCGCCCCGGAGCAGGCCGAAAGAGACCAGCGGCTCGACGATGCTGTCGAACACGGTGAAACGCGGGTCGAGCGCGGCGAACGGGTTTTGCTGCACCAGCTGGATACGCCGGCGCAAGGGGCGGAACTGGCTCCAGGTGTAATCGGTGACGTCCTCGCCGGCGAACACCACCTGCCCTTGACTGGGCTTCTCCAGGCCCAGGGCGATGCGCAGGGCGGTGCTCTTGCCCGAGCCGGATTCGCCGACAATCGCCAGGGTCTGCCCGGCATGCAGTTCAAGGCTCAGGTCGTGCAGGGCGGTGTAGCGCGCGTTTTTGCCGGGCAGCTCGAACCGTTTGCCGACATGGCTCAGGCGCAGCAGGGGCGTCTGGCCCCGCGGTGCGGCTGGCCTGCGCCGTGGCACGAAGGCCGGCGCGGCATCGAGCAGGGCGCGGGTGTAGGGTTGCCGGGCGCCCCAGAGGATCTGCCGGGGCGAGCCGTGTTCGACCTGCTCACCCTGCTTCATCACCAGCAGGCGGTCGGCGCGGTCACAGGCCATGCCCAGATCATGGGTGATGATCAGCAGCGAGATGCCACGCTCGGCGACCAGCAGTTGCAGGTGATCGAGAATACGCCGCTGCACGGTCACGTCCAGCGCACTGGTGGGCTCGTCGGCGATGATCAACCGTGGCTCGCCGGCCAGGGCGATGGCAATCAGCACCCGCTGGCGCATGCCGCCGGACAGCTCATGGGGGTACTGCCGCGCACGCAGCGCCGGCTCGTCGAGGCCGACCTGGTCCAGCAGCGCCAGCACCTCGGCCTCTTGGCCTGGATAGCGTCGTCCACGCGCCAGCTGCAGCGCCTCGGCGATTTGCTGGCCGATCCGTTGGGTGGGGTTAAGGCTGACCATTGGGTCTTGCGGCACCAGGCCGATGGTGCGCCCGCGCAACTGGCGCCTGGCGCGTTCGCTGGCTTGCGCCATATCGACACCATCGACCCATAACTGGCCTTGGTCGATGCGTGCATTGCCCGGCAACAGACCAAGCAGGGCGTTGGCCAGGGTCGATTTGCCCGAGCCTGACTCGCCCACCACCGCCAGGGTCTCGCCCTGGGCCAGGCTGAACGACAGCTGGCGCAGGGCCTGGCTGCGTTGCCCGGCGAAGCTGTAGCTGACGCTTAGGTCGCGGACCTCGATCAGGGGTGACTGGCTCATCGGGCATGCTCCTCGGCGCTGCGCGCCAGGTGGTTGAGGCTGAACACCACGGCCACCACGAACAGCCCCGGTAGCAGGGATAGCCAAGGGGCGGTGATGAGGAAGTGACGGCCGTTGGCAATCAGCGTGCCCCATTCCGCGGCGGGTGGCGCCGCGCCAAAGCCGAGGAAACTCAGCCCGGCCGTGGCCAGGATGGCAGCGCCGAAGTCCAGGGTGGCGAGCACCGCTACCGGGCTCCAGGCATTGGGCAGTACATGGCGCAGCAGGGTGCGTGCCCAGCTGGCACCGCACAGGCGTGCGGCTTCCACAAAGGGCAGGGTCTTGATCCGCAGCACTTCGGCTCGGGTGGTGCGGGCAAAACCGGGCAGGATGCCGACGCCCACGGCGACGGCCACCGGCACGGTGCCGAAGCCAATGGCGGTGACGATGGCCAGGGCCAACAGCAGGCCGGGCAGGGCCAGCAATACGTCGATCAGGCGCATCAGCGCCGCGTCGACGCGCCCGCCGGCAAAACCGGCCAGCACGCCCAGGCCCAAGCCGCCCAGCAAGGCGATGGCCACCGCCAGCAGGGCGGCGAGCACCGACAGGCGCGCGCCGTACACCACCCGGGTGTAGAGGTCGCGGCCCAGTTCGTCGGTGCCGAACCAGTGCGCCAGGCTGGGTGGACTGAGCTTGTCGGCGGGTGCGGTGGCGTAGGGATCGAAGCTGCTGAGCCAGTGCGGGGCCAGCGCGCAAAGCAGGGCGAACATTACGATCAGCAGCGCCAGGCTGAAACCGGGTCGGCGCAGCAGCGGGGCCAACATCTGGTATGCGCGCTGCCAACGCGTGCGACGCCTCCAGGTGGCGGCAGGGCGGGGCTCGGAGGGCGCGGTGTCGAGGGGTGACAGGGGTATGTCGAGGGTCATCTCAGTTCACCTTCGCGGTGTGGGTGATGCGCGGGTCGAGGTAGGGATAGAACAGATCGACGAGCAGGTTCACCACCACGAAGGCCGCAGCCGACGCCCCGACGATCGCCAGCACCACGGGTATGTCCTGGCGCAGCACGGCCTCCTGGGCCAGACGGCCGACGCCGTTGCGCGAGAAGATGGTTTCCACCAATACAGCCCCGGACACGGTATTGCCGACTTGCAGGCCGACCAGCGTCAATAGCGGCAGCGCTGCGTTGCGCAGGCCATGGCGTGCCTGAACCTGGGCCCGGCTAAGGCCCTTGGCGAAGGCGGTGGTGATGTACGGCTCCTGCCACACCCCCTGAAAGCCGCGTTGCAGCACCTGGGCGTACACCGCAGCGCTGGGGATCGCCAGGGTGATGGCCGGCAGCACCAGGCTGGCCAGGCCTTGACTGCCCGTGGCCGGAAACCAGCCCAACGCGAAAGCGAACACCTGGATCAGCAGCAGGCCCATCCAGAACACCGGCACCGAGAAGCCCAGCGAGGGCAGGCGCGCCAGTGCAGTCTTCAGTGGACGCCATTGCAGGTAGGCGGTCAGACAGGCAAGGCCGACACCCGCCAACAGCGACAGGGCAATGGCGGCACCGGCCAGGGCCAGGGTCTGCGGCAGGCGCTCGGCCAACAGTGCCGTGACCGGTCGGCCCAGCGACAGCGATTGGCCAAGGTCGCCGTGCAGGGCCCGCCACAGCAGGTCGAAATACTGCTCGAACAAGCCTTTGTCCAGCCCATAGTAAGTGCGTGCTTTGGCCAGGTCCTCGGGCGACAGGCCGTCGGCTTCCATGCCGGAGGCGCTCAGCATGATCGCCAAGGTGTCGCCGGGCAGCAGGTAGAGGATGAAGTAGGTGATGGTATAAGCCCCCCACAACACCAGCAGGGCCTGGCCGACGCGGCCGATCAGGTAGCGTCTCATGGCTGGCCGACCTGGATGTCACTGAGCAGGGCGAAGCCTTCGGCGGTCCAGTGGAAGTGCTTGACCCGCGGCGCGGTGGCGGCCTGCCAGACGCGCTCGTACAGCGGGAACGCCGACGCTTCGTCGACCAGCAGGTCCTGCAGTTGGCCGTAGGCCTGGGCCCGTTGCGTGTCGGCAGTGGCGGTGATACCGCTGTCGAACAGCGCCTGAGCTTTGGCCAGGGTGTCGGGCTCGTAGGTGTTGGTGGCGAGCGTGGCGCTGTTGGCGGCGCGCGGGTCGAGGATGGTCTGCAGGATGATCGGGTCGGCGCGGGTCATGTAGGTGGAGGTGAGGTCGTAGGCGCCTGTCGAGTTGCCGGTCACCCATTCGGCGCGGGTCAGTACGTTCAGCTTGAGGTCGATGCCCACTTTGCGCAGTTGGTCCTGTACCAGCACGTCACCGGCGCTTTCGGCGGGTGTGAGGTTGTAGCGCAGCGTCAGGCGCTGGCCGTTCTTGTGCCGGTAGCCGTCGTCGCCTTTGTGCCAGCCAGCGGCGTCGAGCAGTTGCTCGGCGCCTTTGGGGTCGTAGGCGAGCTTGTCGGTTTGGGCTTTGAAGAACGGTGTGGTGACGTCGTATACGCCACTCACCACCGGGAACGCAGTGTTGTAGACGGTGTGCGCGTAGCTGGTGCGGTCGATGGCCTTCTGCAGCGCCAGGCGCACTTGGCGGTCACCGAGCAGGCGGTCGTTGCGGGTGTTGGGGTAGAGGTTCAGCGCCGGGCCTGGCAGCGAACGGCTCTGGATGGTCGCGCCCTTGGACTGAAACAGCTTCAGGTCGACTTCCGAGAACGGGTTGCGTGGCCACAGGATGTCGACCTTGCCTTGCAGGAACAGGCCGTTGCGCACACTCTCTTCGGGGATGTAGCTGATGTCCACGGCATCCAGGTACGCCGCGCCCTGGTTGCGCACATTGGCCGAGGGCCAGGCGTAATCGGCACGCTTGAGCAGGCGTGCGCCGACCTCCGGGGTGTAGTGATCGAGGGTGAATGGCCCGGTACCGATGATCTTGCCCAGCGAGCGTTGCTGCGCGCTCAACCGGTACGAGGCCGGGGCGAGAATGGCCAGGTTGGTGGTGGACGTGGCCTGAAGGAAACCCGCGTTGGGTTTTGCCAGGACCAGGCGCACGGTGAAGTCGTCGATCACCTCGGCGTGGTCGTAGCCGGCCAGGTAGGTGGCACCGAAGGTGGCCGGCAACTGGCTGGCGAACGCTTTGTTGCTGTCGAAGGCAGTTTTCACGGCGTGAGCATCGAAGCGTTCGCCGTTGCTGAAGGTGACGTCCTCGCGCAGGTGGAAGGTATAGCTCAGGGCATCGGCACCGACCTCCCAGGTTTTCGCCAGCCACGGGATGATGCGACCGGTCTGCGGGTCTTGGTCAGTGAGCGACTCGACGACGTTGCGCAGCAGCACGCGGTGTTCGAGCCAGTAGACCTGAAAGGGGTCGACGCTGACCAGCGTGGTGTTGTCACCCCAGAAGGCGATGTTGAGGGTCTTGCTGGTTGAGGTGTTGTCGGCCGGCGAGCAAGCGGTGAGGCCCAGGGCCAGGGTGCCGATCGCGAGCAGTTGGTGCAGTGGGGGCATGGGATGGATCCTTCAATGAATGGGGCTCTCCTGTTCCGGCCGGTTCGCCGGAACAGGCAAAAGGTGCCTTGGAGTCAGTCCTGGTAATCGAGGCCCTCGCGATCCAACTGCCGAATCAGCGCATCCCAATGCCGTTGGATACCTTCCCCCTGGCCATCGGAAAACCGCTTGGACTGCTCATGCACCTTGGCAATCGCCGCCTTTGACGCATGTAACAGTTGGTCGTTGCCCCCGGCCTGGGCGGCGACCTGGATGTTGCAGGCCCGCTCCAGCCCGTGCAGCTCACGGAACGCGTGTTCCACGCTGACACCTCCGGTCAGCAGCCCGTGGTTGCGCAAAATAAGAATGTTGCTGTCGCCCAGATTGGCCACCAGCCGTGCTTGCTCGTCCAGGTCCAGGGCGACGCCTTCGTAGTCGTGGTAAACCACGCGGCTGTAGTAGGCCAAGGCATGCTGGGAGATCGGCAGCAACCCGTCGCGCTGGGCGGACACCGCCGCGCCGTCGCGAGTATGGGTGTGCAGCACAGCCTTGAGATCAGGCCGTGCGCGGTGGATGGCGCTGTGAATGACATACCCGGCCTGATTGATGCCCAGCCCCAGCGGGTCGTCGATGATCGCGCCGTCGACGTCGACCTTGACCAGGTTGGAGGCGGTAATTTCGTCGAACAGCAGGCCGAAGGCGTTTATCAGAAAATGCTCATGCGGCCCCGGCACGCGGACCGAGAAGTGCGTGTAGATGTGGTCGGTCCAGCGCAGCAGCGCAGCCAGACGGTAAGCGGCGGCCAGCTTGACCCGCACCTCCCACTCTTCGGCGCTGACCCGGTCGCGTACGTTGCAGTTGCTGGTGGTGAAGGCAGACAGTGAACTCATGGGGCTCTCCGGTAATCAGTAGCCGCGCGCCGTGTCGACCAGGTTGGCCAGGGGCGCCTGCTCGCGGTAGCGGTGGAAGTTGGCGATGAAGGCATCGAGAAAGGCCGGGTAACCGTCCTCGGAAATGGCCGAGGTGTGCGGTGACAGGAACACCCGTGGGTGGTGGTACAACGGGTGGCCTGCCGGCAGTGGCTCGGGTTCGGTGACATCCAGGCTGGCCCGGCCGATCAAGCCGCTGTCCAGGGCGTCGAGCAGGGCCTGTTGGTCGAGCAAGCCGCCGCGGGCAATGTTGATCAGGTGCAGGCCGGGGCGGGCATAGGCCAGGACCTGGCGGTCGATCAGGCCACGGGTGGCCGCAGTGAGCGGGGCGGCCAGCACCAGATGGTCGCTGCCGGCGAACAGCTGTCGCAGGTCGGCCACAGGTTCTACGCCAGGGATGTCTGCGATGCCCTGGCCGGGGCGGCTCAGGGCCAGAACCCGAAGCCCCAGGGCCACGGCCTTGCGCGCCAGGCTCTGGCCGATACTGCCGAAGCCGAGGATGCCCAGGGTGCGACCACGCAAGGGGGCCAGCGGGGTCAGGCGCCAGTCGGCGTCCTTGACCCACAGACCGGGCAGTTGCTTGGCGGCGGCGAACACCAAAGCCAGGGCAAACTCGGCCACTTGTTCGGCGTTGGCGCCTTTGCCGCTGGTTACCGTTGCCCCCTGGAACACCCAGTCGGGGTAGAAGTCGATGCCCGAAGACACCAGTTGCACCCACTTCAGGCCCCAGGGCCACCCGGGTGGCGGGGTGCCTACGCGTCGCCCACGCACATTGATCGGGCGCAGGATTAACACATCGGCGGGGGCTTTGACAGCCAGCTGGTCGGGTGAGATATCAATGACTTCATGGCCTGGCAAGTGTTCGCGCAGGTGCTGGTTGGCCTGGTCGTCGAGCTGGCTGGCGATGATCGAGTGGTTCATGCCTGTACCTCCGTCAGCGCGGCACGGCCGACCTGGCCGAACACCACATCGTCCTGTGGGGTGTGGATCCGGCTGCAAAGTACATCGCGGTAGTGGCGCTCCAGCGGGTTGCGCCGCGACAGCCCGGGATTGCCGGCGGCCTCGATGGCCAGTTCCACGGCCTGGATGGCGTTGGCGCTGACCAGATGCTTGAGCTGCCCGGCATGCTGGGGTGAGATGTGCCCGGCGGCGGCACCGTCGAGCAGGCTCTGGTTGGCGAACAGCAGGGTGTCGATGCGGCCCAGTACATGCTGGAAGCGTGGCAGGCTGGCCAGCGGCGCTCCCAGGTTGGAAGGTGTGCGCTGCTTGAGAAAGCCCGCCAGCCAGTCGCGCGCGGCGCGGGCCACGCCGTCGTATACGGCCGGCAGTAACACCGCCATCCACAGTAGGCTCTCGCCGTCGAGTTCGGCCTTCGGGGCACTGGCGGGGCTGACGCTGACGGCGTGGTCGAGGGGAATCAGCACATCGTCGAAGCGCACTTCGTGGCTGCAAGTGGCGCGCATGCCCAAGTGGTCCCAGTCATCGATGATCGTGATGCCAGGCGTGTCGCGGTGCACAAGGAAGCCGCCGACCAACGGGTCGGTGTCGTCGCTGCGGCCCCACACCAGGTACCAGGTCAGGCCGTGGCTGCCGGTGGAGTAGATCTTTCGCCCGTTCAAGCGCCAGCCTTCGGCCGTGCGTCGCGCCACGGTGGCGGGCAGGCCACCACGGGCCGGAGTTCCCAGTTCAGGTTCGACGCGCAGGGCGTTGATCAGCGCGCCGTGCCGCACGGCATCATAAGCCACGCGCTGGCGCAGAGGCTCGGGCCAGCGCGCTTCGTCCTGCAGGCGAAAATGCTGCAGGTATTGCATCACCAGGATCAGCGCGGTGGCCGGGTCACCCTTGCCGACCGCGCCGATCACCCGGCGGGCGCTGGCAAGGTCCGCGCCGCCTCCGCCGAAGGCACGGGGTACGGTGAGGGCGAGCAGCCCGTGGCGGTGCAGCAAGTGGAAGTTGTCCTGGGGGAACTGGGCGCTGCGGTCGTAGCGCTCGGCGTTTGCCGCGAGGGCCAGCGTCAGCTCGGCGAGAGCGCTGTCGGACGGTTGACTCATGAGGCTCATCCCTGAATGACGGTGCGTTGCCTAAGACCGTATTCGTATGGATGAAGGCTGTAAAAGGCTTTTTAGTTCTATGCTAATTATCAGTTTTAATAATTTAGACTTTTGTTTGTTATGCGTAATTTGCATTTATTGCTTGGGCTGCGTTGCAGCCCTTTCGCCACGCAAGGCCCCACAGGCCAGTGAGCTCAACCCAACAACCGATGTCCCGCGACCTCACCAAAAAGCTCCACCGGCTCCTGTAAATTACCCAGGTAGCGCGGATGGAACAGCCACAGATCCACCTGCGGCTTGAAATCGCTGATATTCAGTACATCCAGCGCACTGCGGTGCCGGCTGGACTGCAGCAGCGGCTCGGGAACCAGTCCCAGGCCCTGGCCGTTGGCGACCAGCCCCAGTTGCAACTCGGTGCCGAAGGTTTCGAGGTTGATCGACAGGCTCAGCCCTTGCTCACTCAGTGCCCGTTGCAGCCCGGCGCGGAAGCCACAGCCATCCGGGTTCAGCACCCAGCCGCGGGTGTAGCAGTCCTTGAGCTTGTAGCTGCGCTTGCCGGCGCTGCCCTTGGCCGTGACCACCCTCAGCGGCATGCGCGCGATCGACTGGCTGGCGATCCCTTCGGGGAAAATCTTGCCAGGCGGGAACAGGGCCGCGGCAGCGTCCAGTTCACCGTTTTCCATGCGCGCGATCAGGCTGCTACCCCAGCCGCTGGTGACCTGGGTGCGCAGTTGGGGGTAGGCCTCACGGATCTGTGCCAGGGCGTCGAGCAGCACAACGTCGCCCAATGTCTGCGGCACACCCAGGCGCAAGGTGCCCGACGGCGCGCCGTCGTTGGCTACCAGTTCACGCAGCGAGTCTATCTCGCGCAGGATCGCCTTGCACTGCTCATAGACCCGCAAGCCCATGGGGGTGGGCTTGAGCGGCTTGGTGTTGCGGTCGAGGAGGGTGGCGCCGAGGTCTTCCTCGAAATTCTGCACCCGGCGGGTGATGGCCGGCTGCGTCAGTTGCAGGGCCTCGGCGGCAAGGTTGGTGGACTGGCAACGAATGACGGCGACGAAGGCGTCCATATCATCGATTTTCATAATCGGCGCTCTCTGGGTCGAACGGGAAAAAATCAGGCATCAGCATCATCGCACTGGAGGGTAGTGCCATCGGGACGATTCTAGAAGATAAAAACGCATATTAGGTTATTCCTAAAATCAATTTAATTTATTTAAAAGATCTCGCTAGAGTCGCTTGACCCGGGCCGCACGATGCTGCCCGCCAAGACACCGAGGAGCATCATGTCCATCCGAACGAAGCTGCTGACCGTTGCCGTTGCCCTGCTGCTGGCCGGTCATGCCGGCGCCAGCGAGCGCCTGACCCTGCGCATCGGCGACCAGAAGGGTAACATGCGCGCCCAGCTGGAGGCCGCCGACGCCCTGCGCGACCTGCCCTACGACATCCGCTGGGCCGAGTTCCCTGCCGCCGCGCCGCTGGCCGAGGCGCTCAACGCTGGGGCGATCGATGCCGGCATCATCGGCGATGCGCCACTGCTGTTCGTGCTGGCCTCCGGAGCACCGGTCAAGGCCATCGCAGTGGACAAGTCCGACCCTTATGGCACGGCGTTGCTGGTGCGGCCGGAGGCGCCGCTGCGCAGTGCGGCCGAACTCAAGGGCAAGCGCATCGCGACCGGGCGAGGGTCGATCGGGCACCACCTGGCGCTCAAGGCGCTGGCCCAGGCAGGGCTGACCGAGAAGGATGTGGAGTTCCGTTTCCTTGGGCCGGTGGATGCCAAGATCGCCCTGGCCAACGGCTCGGTGGATGCCTGGTCGACCTGGGAGCCTTACACAGCGCTGGCCGAGTTGAGTGGGCAAGGCCGTGTGTTGGTCAACGGTCGTGGCCTGTCCACCGGCAACAGTTTCCTTGCCGCCACCGACAAGGCGTTGGAGGAGCCTGGGCGTCGTGCAGCGCTGCAGGACTATCTCAACCGCCTGGCCGCAGCGCAGGTGTGGGCCAACCAACACCTGGATACCTACTCGAAAACCTTGGCCGCGATCATTGGCTTCCCGGTAGAGGCGGCCCGCCTGCAATTCGAGCGTCGGCAGCTGCGCTGGCAGGTGATCGACACGCAAACCGTGACCGAGCAGCAGGACACCGCCGACTTCTACCACACCCACGGCCTGATGACCGAGCGCCTCGATGTGGCCCCGACCTTTGCCACCGGCTTCACCCTTCCCGCCGCCGCCAAGCTTGCAGCGCAACCCTGACCTCGGAGACGTATTCATGACCTTTAAACCCCTGCGCCAGCTGGGCCTGGCGCTGCTCGCCAGCGCCTTGCTGCCAAGCCTTGCCAGCGCCGAGCAGACCCTGCGCATCGGTTACCAGAAATCCTCGACCCTGCTGACCCTGCTGAAGGCCAGGGGCACTCTCGAACAGCGCCTGCAGGCCGAGGGCATTCGCGTGACCTGGCACGAGTTTCCCAGTGGTCTGCCGCTGCTGGAGGCCCTGAACCTTGGCAATGTCGACCTCTCGGCGGACGTTGCCGACACCGTGCCGGTGTTCACTCAGGCGGCAGGCGCCAAGTTGACCTATTTCGCCCGGGAAGCCCCTTCGCCGACCGCCCAGGCGATCCTGGTGCCGGCGGATTCACCGCTCAAGACCCTGGCCGACCTCAAAGACAAGCGTGTGGCGGTGACCAAAGCCGCTGGCAGCCACTATCTGTTGATCCAGGCCCTGGCCAAGGCTGGGCTGACCTTCAAGGACATCACGCCGGCGTACCTGATCCCCGCCGACGGCCGCGCTGCCTTCGAGAACCACAAGGTCGATGCCTGGGTGACCTGGGACCCTTACGTGGCCAGCGCCCAGCGTCAGCAGAACGCAAGGATCCTGGCCGACGGCAGCGAACTGGCCAGTTACCAGCGCTATTACCTCGCCGGCAGCGATTATGCCAAGGCGCATCCTGAGGTATTGCAGCAGGTGTACCTGGCATTGCGTGAAGCCGGTGCCTGGACCAAGGCCAACCCCGAGGCCGCTGCCCGGATCCTTGGCCCGCTGTGGGGTAATCTGGACAGCGCCACGGTGCAGCAGGCCAACGCCCGGCGCAGTTACGATGTGCAGCCGGTGAAGCTGAACAACCTGACCGAGCAGCAACGGATTGCCGACGCGTTCTATCGCGAGGGGTTGTTACCCAAGGCGGTGGATACCAGCGCGGTGGACGTGTATCAGCCGCCTGGCAACTAAAATCTGGGTGCTCACATGCGATAAGCGGTTTTCTGATCTGCATCAAATGCCGATGCGGGTGTGCGCGGATTATCGACTGCATCGCACCCCAGCGGCCTTTCTGAAGCGCAATGGGGTGTTCCGCCTGGCCTGTTCGAAACGCCCATGCAGGAAGTGAGCGGCCCGAGGGCGCTGCCCCCCCCTTGCAGATGAGCAGCGTTGCCTCGCGCAGTTCGACCTGTTGCCCGAGGAGGGGCGTGCAGTCACGGCTTGAAGCAATCAACGGCCCCCATCGGAAACCGCAGTGACAGGCGCCTGTAGCGGCGCGGGAGGTGTTCATGTCCCATGACCTTGCGTTGCCAACCTTGTTTGCCGACCGTACCCAAGCAGGACGATGCCTGGTCGAGCCACTGGCCCGCTACGCTGGCAGGCCCGACGTGATCGTGCTCGCACTGCCGCGTGGTGGCGTTCCGGTGGCCTACGAAGTCGCGACCGCCCTCAACGTCCGCCTGGACCTGCTGGTGGTGCGTAAGCTCGGCATGCCGTTTCACCCCGAGTTCGCCATGGGGGCGATAGCCAGCGGCGGAGTCACTTTCCTCAATGACGACACGCTACGGGCCTATCCGGTAGAACCCGCGTTGTTCGACGCCGTGGTTGCCAGGGAAACCGAGGAGCTGGCCCGGCGCGAACGGGGCTACCGGGGAGGGCGGCCACCCCTGCAACTCAAGGATCAGGTGGTGATTCTCATCGATGACGGCCTGGCGACCGGCGCCACGATGCGGGCGGCTATTCAGGCCGCGCGAGCCCAATCACCGGCGCGGATCGTGGTCGCCGTCCCGGTCGCACCGCCAGAAACGCTCGAAGCGCTGTACGGTGAAGTGGATGAGCTGGTATGCCCGCTGGTGCCTGAGCGGATGGTTTCGGTTGGCTATTGGTATCAGGACTTCCCGCAGACATCAGACGAGGAAGTGATGACGCTCATGGGGCAGGCCGATCAGCAAGCGCTTTGCCGGAGGGCGCCCCATGACTGAGCACAGGGTTGAAGTTCGCACACAGACGATGAAGCTGGCAGGCGTTGAACTCGTGGCGGACGTGCGTGAGCCGGCCAACGCCTGCGCCTTGGTCATCTTTGCCCATGGCAGCGGCAGCGGACGTCTGAGCGCCCGCAATCAATACGTAGCAGACGCTCTCGCGGCACGTGGCCTGGGGTCACTACTCTTCGACCTGCTGACCGAGGCTGAGCAACGTCTGGATAACGAGACCGGAGAATTGCGCTTTGACATTGC
Source organism: Pseudomonas sp. GW823-FHT05G12 (assembly GCF_058795575.1). Taxonomy (NCBI): domain Bacteria; kingdom Pseudomonadati; phylum Pseudomonadota; class Gammaproteobacteria; order Pseudomonadales; family Pseudomonadaceae; genus Pseudomonas; species Pseudomonas sp. GW823-FHT05G12. The sequence goes on along the minus strand of NZ_CM179501.1, from coordinate 2,940,652 downwards.
CTTGCTGGCCAAGCGCTTGATCGATGTTGTCGATTGGGTTGCAAACGATGCGCAACTGCGCAAGTTGCGCATCGGCTTGTTCGGTGCAAGCACGGGGGCCGCTGCGGCCCTGTGGGCGGCTGCGCAGCGTCCCGAACGGGTGGCGGCGGTGGTGAGCAGAGGCGGCAGAACAGACCTGGCTGGGCCGATGCTGGACCGTGTGCAGGCGCCAACCTTGCACATCGTAGGTAGCCAGGACGCCCTGGTCCTTGAGCTCAATCGTCAGGTGGACCGCTTGCTGAGCTGTGAGCGGCATCTTGAAGTGGTGCCAGGCGCTACGCATCTTTTCGAAGAGCCTGGCACCTTGGCGAAGGCCGCGGCGCTCGCCGGTGACTGGTTCGTGAAGTACCTGCAGCGCATATCCGTCTGATGGGGCTTGGCCGAGGCTCATACACCAAATGGATAGGTTTCGTCCTCTGGCTCAAGATGCTGTTGTTTCGGCAAGGGCAGGGCAGTCACCGGCCGGGTCTGCTCGAACCAGAGCAGCGCATCGAACTGCTCGGCCAGCACCGCCTCGAAGTAATGGCTCAGCCGTTCACTCTCTGGGCGATAGATGACGCCGATGGCGCGTTCGAGTAGCACCGTGGACAACACATGGCGCAGCTCCTTGCGCTGTGGGTCGCGCCAGTCGCTCAGGCAGGCTGGCACGCCTGCGAGGCGGAACTGATGCTCCCAGCTGTCGCTGCGCGAAGGTCGGATTTCCTTGATCTGCATGTCGCCGTCCCAGTCATCGGCGGCGGCCACCTGGCCGCGGTCGGTGGCCATGCCGATCAACACCGCGTCGTGCCCGAAAGCGCTGCGGCAGAGCTGGCCGATGTTGAACTGGCCTTTCCAGCCCATTTCCGTGGCTGCGGCATTGCCGATATGGGAGTTGTGAGCCCAGACCACCGCCTTGGCGTGGGGGCCACGGTGTTCCAGCAGCGCGCGCAAGGTATCGAACATGTGCCGGTCGCGCAGGTTCCAGGACGCCGTCGAACCTCGGTAAATGGCGCGGTAGTACTGCTCTGCGGCGATGATTACACGGGCATTCTGCGTGGCGTTGAAAAAAGCTTCATCATTGCGGACAAGCCCTGACAATTGCTCGGCGAGCATGGCATTCAGTTGCTGGATCACCGGTTGCTCGCATGGCATGACGCCACTGTGCTCGACAAAGTGCCCGTACAGCGCGGGGTCGTCCTGCCAAGGCGTCAGGCAACCGTAGCGGCGACGGGCTTCATGGGCCAGATGCGGATCGACCCGGTCCAGATACGCCAGGACTTCATGGATGGAATTGCGCAGGCTGTAGACATCCAGGCCGCGGAATTCCACGCGGTGGTCGGTGGGCAGCAGGCGGTTGTGCCCGTGCAGCCATTGGGCGAAGGCTTTGACTTCGCTATTGCGCCACATCCAGGTTGGAAAACGGCTGAAAATATGGCGTTTCCACGCCGAGTGCGCCAAGCCTCGGACGTACTGATCGACATGCCCGCCATCCGGCCAGTCGGCCTCGACGGCGACGATGTTGAAGCCATGCTGTTCGATCAGGCGCCGGGTGATCGCCGCTCGGGCGCGATAGAACTCGCTGCTGCCGTGGCTTGCCTCGCCCAGCAGGATGACGCGCGCGTCAGCGTAGCGGTCGAACAGCGCTGCGAATGCCGGCGTATCCAGGTTCGGCAAAGGTTCGGCGTACTGATGAAGCACCGGGGCAATATCGGCAGTGTCGACCTGATACTGCTTGCCGTAGAGTTTTTCCATCAATTTCTTCGAAGGGCCGTTCATGGGGAGCCTCCCGTAATCGGGCCGCCGCGCATTGACCCGTCAGTGCGACGGCCCAGGGTTCAGATCAGGGAGAGCCGGTGGATGACCTGGCTGGGATCATCCGGGTCAGCGGCGGTGGTGAACCCCGCCGCTTTGGCCAGCTCGCGCATCGCTTGGTTGGCTGCTGCGTCGACCGAATACATCTGCCGCAAGCCCTTGGCGCGGGCATGGTCGATCAGGTGCTTGAGCAGCAGGCGACCCAAGCCATGATGCTGCCAGCTATCCATGACGGTAACGGCGCATTCGCACTCGTCCTTTCCGCTGGCGGTGGCGTAGCGGGAAATGCCCACTTCCTGCAATTCGCCATCGACGTGGGCGAGGGCGACGTAGGCCGCCTGGCGATCCTGGTCGACCTTCATCAGTTGGTCGAGCATGGCCTCACCGGGCTCCCTGAGCTGGCACAGGAAGCGGAAATGCCGCGATTCGGGCGACAGCCGTTCGATGAAGGCTTTTTCGCGTTCTCGGTCTTGGGCTTGCAAGGGCCTGATCAACACGTGAACGCCGTTTTCAAGGGCTTCGATCCAGTGTTCACCGGAAGGCTTGGGAAACGAAGGCGTTGTATGTACTCGGGAAGTTTCGGCGGGTGCCATGGCAATGTCCTCTATGTCGAATGAACAAGGAAGTTCAGTTTCGGCAGCGGACCTTGCCCTGACTTGACAGTTGTCAAATGCTTCCCACATGACCTGTCGAGCCGATAGAAAAAGCGGGTATAGCCGGGGGTAGCGTCCGACCCTTGGTCGGACAGACCGCTAACGTTTAGTGGAGCCGCTAACTTCAAAAGATACCCGCCTGCAAGAAAAGCAGAGGCATCGTCATGTCAGGCCCTGCGGAAATGGGAGCAAAGCTCCATGTCAAGTGCCTTGCGTGCTCGTTGAGCCGGCTTTGCCTGCCTGCCAGCCTCAGTACCGACGAAGTGGACAAGCTGGAGCGAATTGTCCGCCGTAACCGCCCATTGAAGCGGGGTGAGTACCTGTTCAAGGCCAATGAACCCATGGAGCACGTGTTTGCCTTGCGCTCTGGGGCGATCAAGAATTTTCTGCTCGATGCCGAGGGCACCGAGCGGGTGACCGGCTTCCTCCTGCCGGGTGAAATGCTCGGGCTGGACGCTATTGGTGCCAGTCATTACCGAAGCTTTGCCGTTGCCCTGGAACTCTCGCTGGTCTGCTCCATCAGGCTGGATCAGCTGGTGGACCTGTCCGGCCAGATTCCGGGGTTGCGTTATCAGTTGCTGCACATGCTCAGCCTGGGGATCCAGGGCAAGGACGAGCACCTGCGCTGCTGCCATGGGCGTGCCGAGCAGCGGCTGGCGATCTTCCTGCTGGGCATGTCGGCGCGTTACCAGGCGCGGGGGTTGCGGGCGGATGTGTTCAACCTGCCCATGTCCCGTGGTGATATCGCCAACTACCTGGACCTTACGCTGGAAACGGTCAGCCGACTGTTCAGCCGCTTCGTCCATGAAGGTCTCGTGCTGTGCGCCGGGCGTGAGGTCAGGCTCATCGACATGCAAGGCCTGGTCAACCTGACCCGCCTGGAGGAGCCCACTTGAGCGCGGCAAGCACCCGGTCATAGCGTTGCACAGGCCAGCTTTCGGCGGAGTGCCCCCCCCAGGTCGGACGTGCCACATGATCCGTGCGGATCCAGATGCGCTGCGGTGCTACGCCTGTTTGCCAGCACAGCTGGGCTACCTGGCGCGCCACCTGTGACGGTGCGCAGCAGTACACCGTGTCCGGGTGAAAGGTGATCAGCAAGCGCCTGGTTTGCCACCAGCCACTGCTGCTGTCACGCGGCAGTAGCGACAGCCAGGTTCGACAATCGTCTGGCAGCAGTTCAGCCGCAATGCCGTCATGTGACAGCTGCAATTGTATCCAGGGCAGCCAACAGCGAACCTCATCCAGCGCACCCAGCAAGGGCAGCAGGCCATCGGCGCGACTGATGGCCAGCAACCTTGTACTTTGCAGGGGCAACGGCCAAGCGCTGCCAAGCGGCCCGGAATAGTCGAACAGTTCCCCCGCCCGTCCCAAGGGCTGCGCACTCTGGGTGCTGACGATAAATTGCCCGGCCACGCCAGGCAGGGTCACGTAACTGCATGGCCAGCACTCGGTTCGACCGCTGAGCACGCAGTACTGGCCAGCCATTGCCTCGCTGCATGGCTGCCTGCAAAGGGCCAGGCGCACGAATTGCTGGATGCCCAGGCCGGGCAATGTCTGGAGCAAGCGGACGCTGGCACCCTCCCGGTCCATGACTGCCTCGCACGGTAATGATGACTTGCTGTAATCAGCCTAGACCGTGGCCAATCCGGCACTTTGACCAGGATCAAACCAGCGGGCGGCAGGGACTTCACCTTGTTGATAAAGATCAAATGGGGTGCTGCCCCACGGCGCATGATCGAGGCGTCTCCCCGGGAGGCATTACTCATTCACTCATTCGAGGAGGGCGCCATGTCAGACGTTGCCAAGAAAGTGCCTGTTACCCCCGTCGCCAGCCAGCCAACCGAAGGTTCGCCACCCAGCGTCGAACCTTCAGAGCTGTGGCGGCCCTTCCAGCAATTGCGCCGCCAGATCGACAGCCTGTTCGAGGATTTTGGACGGCGGCCGATGCGCATGCCGTTCAGCCACACACCGTTCGATGTCGAACCGTTCTGGCGGCGTGACCTGTTCACCCACGGCATGCCGGCCATGGACATCAGCGAGCTGGCCGAGGAATACCGCATCAGCGCCGAGTTGCCTGGCGTGGATGCCAAGGATATCGAGATCAAGCTCGTCAATGGCAACCTGTTGATCCGCGGCGAGAAAAAGGAGGAAGTGGACGAAAAACGCAAGGAATATCACCTGTCCGAGCGCCATTACGGCAGCTTCGAACGGGTTTTCCAGCTGCCCCGTGGGGTCGACGCCGAGAAAATCGACGCCCAGTTCGACAAGGGGGTGCTGCTGGTGCACCTGCCCAAACGTGCCGAAGCCATCCATCCGGAAAAGGTGATTCCGATCAAGAGCGGTAAATGATCACCCACCCTCACTGCATCGAGGAGCAAGGAGGCTCCGCCTGTGGAGGTAGAACATGATGTCCATTGGCAAATACTGCAACCGGGACGTGGTCACCGCACCACCCGGTATCTCCATCTATGCCGCGGCGCGCATGATGAATCAGTACCATGTCGGCGATCTTGTGCTGGCCGAACATGTCGACGGCGAGCGTTGTCGGCCCATCGGCCTGATCACCGATCGCGACCTGGCGTTGCGGATCATTGCGCGCAACCCACCGGATCAGGAGGACCTGCAGGCGGTCGATGTACTGCCCCGGCCTCTGATCACCGCGAACCAGAACGAGGACCTGTTCGATGTCATCCTCAATATGCGGCGCGCCAATATCCGACGTATTCCGGTAGTCGATGATTTCGGCCTGCTGGTCGGCATTGCCACGGCGGACGACCTGGTGGGCCTGCTGTCGGACCACCTGCACGAACTGTCACTGCTGATCCGTCAACAGAGCCGGCGGGAGGAAGATCTGCGCGGCGAAGACCTTTGAGCGCCCGCGTGCGCGATGACGAAAGGAGGCTGGCATGCTTATCAGATGGAGTGGCAGTGGCTCGATAGCGAAGCGGCCACTCTGCATTGTCAATCAGGTATCGGGCGCTGGGGCTGGGCCTGCCATGATGACGAGATGCCCAAGATGGTGCTTGCCTGCGCGGGCGATGTGCCGACACTGGAGGTACTGGCGGCGGTTACACTGCTGCAAGAGCAGGCTCCAGACGTGCGTGTGAGGGTGGTGAATGTCGTTGACCTCTTGGCGCTGCAACAGTCGCAACAGCATCCCCGATTGATAAAGGTCAAACCCGGTGAAAAGGCCGCTCGCGGTTGACAAATGTCAGGCTGCAGCGCACGCCGCCAGCGATACTCAGCGTGTCCTGGGCATGCAAGAGGGTACGGACATGCGACGTTATGTGCTTTGCGGGTGGGCAAGCCTGTTGCTGGTTAGCGCGTCAGGCTGCACGGCGTGGCGCGCCGAGGAATACGATGCGCGCCTGGAGTCGGCGGAGAACAACGCCGCCACCGCAAGGTTGCGCGCCGATCAAGTGTGTTACCGCATCGATCTGGTCGAGCAGACCGCCAACGAGGCCCTAAGGCGGGCAACCCAGGCTCAGGACGAGGTGCGGCAACTGCGCCAACAGGCCAGACATTGAGCCACGCTGCAGGCGTTCGCACGCTTGATAAAAATCAAGCGCCAAGGGCGGAATGAACTGGATGCTGGCAGCAGCAGTCAATCACTGCCCGCCGAAAGCCCCCTCTCGATGCAACCCGAGCGACCTGAGTGATCAGGCCGGCCCACCGTTGGAGGTAATCATGAGCCACTATCAACGCCTGTTGCTGATCATGCGCCCAATGCTGCACCAGGCGGTCGCTCTGGAGCAGGCCGGTGCACTGGCCCGATCAGCATCGGCCAGCTTGCACATTGTCGCCTTGCTCGAAGCACTGGACAAACTCTGGCTACTGGAGTCCGGTAAGCACCAAACGGAGCGGGAGGCTTACCGGCACACTCAGCAGCAACAGCTGGAAACCCAGGCGAACGCGCTGCGTGCCTCCGGCGTGCAGGTGACGACCGAGGTGGCGTGGAGCAATGACCTGCAGGATGACATCCTGGAGCACGTCATGGAGATGCAACCGGACCTGCTGCTCAAGCAGGTCGAGCATGAGCCCGCGCTCAAGCGCGCCTTCTTCACCCCGCTTGACTGGAAACTGTTGCGCCACTGCCCGGTCCCGGTCTACCTGCTCGGGGCCAACCGGCCGACGTTGCCGCGTCAGGTCGTGGCGGCGGTGGACGTGGCCGACACCTCGGAAGAGGGGCAAGCCCGAAATGACAGCATCGTCCAGCAGGCCAGTGCCTTGGCCTTGCAGACAGGGGCGCAACTGGACCTGCTGCACGCCTGCGATCTGTCGATGGCCTACATGGGCGACATGGGCTATGCCGCCTGGGCCATCGGTGACATTGCCGAGCCCATGCGCCAAGCGCTGGAAGATGATTTCAGGAAACTGGCCGAACGCTTCGGCGCACCACCGGAACGCTGCCAGTTCGTGCTCGGCCGCCCGGTCCCGGTGCTCAGCGAATACGTCGAATCACAGCCGGTGGACGTACTGGTCATGGGGCGACCAATTGCACGGGGGCTGGACCGTCTGTTCGGCAGTACCACCGAGCATGTGTTGTACCAGGTGCCTTGCAATATTCTGGTGGTGTAGGGCTGTGCGGCTAACGACGACTGCAAGAACGACGAACAGTTGGCGACGGGTAGTCAGTGGCTCAGTACCACCCGGTGCAAGGTAGCGCCTGGAGGCCTTGATTCTCAATCCTGACGAGAAGGCCCCGCACCCGGCCGTTGAATCAGGCGGTATCGCCTGTTCGGCCGTGGCGCATGACCTTGATCGGGTAGAGCGGCAATGGCGCAGCACCGTTCAGTGCTTGCAGGTGCAGTTGCAGGCGCTGCGCCAGCGGCTCACCACGCCGCTGAATGCCTACCAGCGCGACTTCAGACGTAGGCAAGCAGGCCATGGCCTGGCGGGCCATCGAGCGCAGCACACAGTCCAGATCGTCTTCGTCATACAGGCGAACCCTCGATGGAGCGGGGCGATTCATGGTGTTTTTCCTTTATTGGATATCACTCTGTTCGGGAGCCTACCCGGGCACCTTGAGGTGGGCATGATAAAAGCCAAATGATCGAATCGAAAACAAGCCCGTTTTGTGCATCACATGCGATAAGCCGTGATTATTCCACCTGAGGAAATGTTTGCAGGAGGGGTTTGCTATCGCCATAATTGGTACGTAATTACATGTTACATAACACAGTACTAAATCGTAGGAGCAAGCATGGCCCGTGGCGGTATCAACAAGGTGGTAGTGCAGCAGGCGCGTCAGGCCCTGATCGCCCGGGGTGAGAACCCCAGCATCGATGCCATACGTATCGAGTTGGGCAACACCGGCTCCAAAACCACGATTCACCGCTACCTGAAGGAACTGAACGGCCAGCAGCCGGTGGCGTCCGAAGGCGGGGTCGCGCTGAGCGATGTGCTGAGCCGCCTGGTCGGGCAACTGGCAACGCAGCTGCAGGACGAGGCCGACCTGAAGATCGAGCAGGCCGAGAGCACGTTCACTCAACAGCGCGAGCAGCTTGAGGCGCAGCTGGAAATTGCCCGGAAGGCACTGGCCGCAGCGCATCAGCAACACAAGATCGATGCAGCGGCATTGGCCGCGGAATCCGAAAAACTGCTGTCCACGCAAAGCACGCTGCAGGCCGAACAGCTGCGCAGTGCCAGCCTCAACCAGTCGCTGGGTGAGTTGCAGGTGCGCCTGGCTGACAAGGACGAGCAGGTCAAGTCGCTGGAGGACAAGCACCGCCATGCCCGCGACGCCTTGGAGCACTACCGCAATGCCAGCCGTGAACAGCGCGAGCAGGAACAGCGCCGCCACGAAGCGCAGTTGCAGCAGATGCAGGTGGAATTACGTCAGTTGCAGCAGGGCATGATCGTCAAGCAGGACGAACTTACCCGTTTGCACCGTGACAATGAGCGCCTGCTGGGAGAGCATCGTCAGGCGGCCAGCGAATGCCGGGCGCAGGATGAGTTGCTGGAACAACGCGATGCGCAGATCCAGGGCCTGCGCACCATCCTGGCCCAGGCACAAGGCGCCAGCGAAGAGATGCGTCGGCAGCTGGATGTGCAAGCCCAGAGCCTTGAAGCCAGGCGCGACGTGTGCGCCGAGCAGGCGCGGCAGTTGCAGTGGCTTGAGGAGCAGTTGAAGGCGCGTGATGAGGCGCTGGCGCAGTGTCGGGCGCAATTGGCCTCGGTTGCAGATTAATCAAACTTTTCCTGGCGGGTGGTTTCTTCCTTAGACACTCACCGGAGACAACGCCATGCCTGGATCTCAACCACCACACAAAGAGGGGCCTCACTCGGCCGAGCAGGCCGATAAAAAGGCCGACCTTGGTTTCGACCCCGACTCCCCGGATGCCGAAGACCCTCAAGTCGACCCTCAGGGGCCGGCCAAGCCGCCTAGAGACATTGAGAAAAAGGAGTAAACCACGGCCTTGATTACTGGTCTCGTTGCCGGCAAGCCATGTGCGATCCCTTGGGAACCAGCTTGCCGGCGACGGTCACCACAGACGACTGTCAGCCTTCAGCGCGCCTGGCGGCCTCTACGCCCGCCGCCGACAGCTTGATCGGGTAGTGCACGCTGATCTGGTGATCACTGCTTACCGCCACGCTACCGTCGTGAATCAAACCGGCTTCCTGCAACGTCTTGAGCATGCCGGCCACCGCCTTTTCACCGCGGTAGTTGTCCAGCACTTCCTTGCCTAGGCCTTCGGGGTGGGCATGCAGCAGGCGGGTAAGTACTTCGGTCTTCAATGCATCGTTACTCATGTGCGGCCTCACTTGCCGTGCTTGGACTGAAGGGCTTTGGCCTGTTCCAGGTGCTGTTCGAGTTTGGGCAGCGTTTCGCTGGCAAAGGCCTTCAGCTCGGCCTTGTCGGACGATGCGGCCTCTTTCTTGAACAGCTCCACCGCTTTTTCGTGAGCGTCGACCTGGTTGTTGAGGTACGACTTGTCGAAGGACTCATCGCGCCACTCCAGGATCACTTTCTTGATCTTGTCGGTCATCGCGGCCTCATCCGGAACCGAAATGTCCAGTTTGCGGGCAATGTCGCCGAGTTTCTGGTTGGCCTGGGTGTGGTCGGTGACCATTTGCTGGGCGAATGACTTGATCTCGGCGTTCTGGCTTTTCTCCTGAGCCAGCTTGCCGGTCACCACTTCGGCAATGCCGGCCTCGGTGGCTGCATCGACGAAATCATCGGAAGTCGCGGCCATTGCGTGCACCGATGCCAGGCCCAACACCATGGAAAAACCAACGCGTCTGATGAAGAGACTATTCATGCTTCACTCCTTTAAACCGTGGCGCGACCTTAATGTCGCGTACGGTTGAGGGTGAAGGCGGGGCAAAGGTTTAATCTTTTTTGCCGCCGGTTCCGACCGTGCGACGCTGAACTATAGTGAAGACGGCGAACGCCGTAGGGCCAGGGATTCCAATGTGCGCAGCCAGGAAACAGGATGACGATGGGCTTTTCGCCATAAGTGGCGAGGGCCGCGCCGTGGCGCTGTTCCGCCTGGTACTGGCATTCATGCTGGTGGTGATGCTGGCATTTGTACTGGTGGAAGGTTGGCGCATCTGGCGCGACTACCGCTTTGCCTATAACAATGCCGAGAACATGGTCAGCAACCTGGCCCGGGCTACGGCGCAGCACGCCGAGGACGCTATCCGCCAGGTCGACGCCATTACCGCAGCCTTGGCCGAGCGCCTGGAAGGCGATGGTTTCGATCACATCGACCGGCCCCGCCTGCATGCCTTGCTGGCCCAGCAAAAACGCATCATGCCGCAGTTGCACGGGCTTTTCGTTTACGGCCCGGACGGCAGCTGGATCGTCACGGATCAGGCGGCCATCCCGCCCAAGGCCAATAACGCCGACCGGGACTACTTCGCCTATCACCGCAGCCATACCGACCCTGGTGTACATATCGGTTCGGTGGTGCGCAGCCGTTCCACCGGCGACCTGATCATTCCTATTTCCAGGCGCCTGGAGCATGCCGACGGCAGCTTCGCCGGCGTATTGCTCGGCACCATCAAAGTGGCGTGGTTCGTGCGTTACTACGGCGACTTCAAGATCGACGAACGCGGCGCGCTGGTGCTGGCCAAGCGCGACGGCACCCTCCTGGTACGGCGCCCGTTCGTGGAACAGGTGATAGGCCGAAGTCTTGCCAACAGTGAGATCTTCCGCAACCACTTGCCGTATGCCACAGAAGGGGTAGCCGAGGCGGTAGCGGTTGTCGACGGTACCCCTCGGCTGTATGGCTACCGCGCGTTGTCCAGCTACCCGTTGGTCGTGGAGGCGGGGCTGTCGCGTGAATCCATTGTCGCGCCCTGGCGGTACGATGCGATCAAGTCAGTGGCGGTCTTGCTGCTGTTGTTGGTGGGGCTGGCAGCGTTTGGCGGTGTGGTGCTGCGCCAACTGCGCGAGCGGATCGTGATCGAGCGGGCGCTGCTCCAGGCTCACCAGACGCTGAAAGCGTTGGCCTTGACCGACAGCCTTACAGGGCTGGGTAACCGTCGGCGGCTGGATGGCGTGTTCGAACCTGAACTGCGCCGTGCACGGCGCCAAGGCTATCCCCTGGCACTGGTGATGCTGGACCTGGACTACTTCAAGGCCTACAACGACCACTACGGTCACCCGGCTGGCGACCAGTGCCTGCGACGCTTTGCCGAGGTGCTGCAACAGGCCTTGAAACGGCCGGCCGATCTGGCGGTGCGCTATGGTGGGGAGGAATTCACGCTGTTGCTGCCCGATACCGATGGCCGTGGCGCGGAACTGCTGGTGCAGGAGTTACAGCAGCTGTTGCGCCGTCAGGCGCTGGAACATGCCGCCAGCCCATTGGGAAGGGTGTCGTTCAGTGCCGGGATCGCGGTGGTCGACCTGGCGCGGGAGGGGGGTACTGCCGAGGCGCTGGTCGCGGCGGCTGATGGGGCGTTGTACCAGGCCAAACAGCAGGGGCGAGATGGGTATTGCGTGGCCGGTAGTGTGGCGGCAGGGCAGAATTGCTGACCTGGCTGGAGATCGCGGGGGCACCATGCGGCGCGATGAAACTAGAGCCCCACGTTCAGACGCATTGCACAACGCCCGAGAAGACCGTGAGCATGCTCGCTGGCCAGGATGCCACGGAGTCGTTCGCAAAGCCGGCTATCCTGAAGCATCTCAAACCCGAAACGGGCATAAAACGGAGCATTCCAAGGCACATCCACAAAGGTGGTCAGCGTCAGCTCGCGTACACCGGCGCAGCGCGCTGCATCGACCACTTGCTGCAGCAACCGGCGCCCGACACCTTGCCCTTGGGCCTCCTGGCACACCGATATTTCATGAAGGTGCAATGCCTGATCCGCCAGCCGGGCGCATGCAAAACCCACAATGCGCCCAGTCGCGTCCTGCGCCACCCAACTACCCCCTGCCTCGACGAAAGCCCTGTGCGCCGCGCAATCCATGACTTCGCCTTGCGCCAGCCAGGCCAGTGCCGGCCAACTGGCAAAGGCCTGGGCTGCCGAGCGCTCGACGTCCGGCAGCCGCGTGATGTCTGGTTCAAGGGTCGGGCGGATAAGCATGAATCACTCCTGTCGTTCTAATCCGTCGCCAGCACCTGCGGCTGCAATTGCCAGCGCACCGAGCTTACACCTTTCTCCAGGCTGACCCTGCTGACCAGGCGCTCCAGTTGCGCCGGCGCCTGCGCGGTGCCCAACAGCTCGGCGCGCACTTCCAGGCGCGCAGGGTTGTCCAGGTCCTGGCTCTGCAACGACTGCAGGCGCAGCTGTGGATCGCCCAGGCTGTGCAGCATCAGGCTACGCACCTGGATCTCGTCCTCGCCGCGGCAGACGATACGGACTTCGAAGTGCTGTTCCACCTCGCTGGCCGGCACCACGTCCTGACGGTCCAGACGCTGGGCGATATCACGCAACAGGATGTTGGCGCAGAGCACCACCAGGCTACCCAGTGCCGCCTCCATCATCAGCCCGAGGCTGCACAGCACGCCGACCGCAGCCGTGCACCACAAGGTGGCCGCGGTGTTCAGGCCACGTACATTGAAACCATCGCGCATGATGACGCCACCGCCGAGAAAGCCGATGCCCGACACCACATAGGCTGCGACCCGCGACGCATCGGCAGGCGCCATGCCTGGCACCGCCTGGGTCATCAATACGAACAGGCAGGCACCGGTACTGACCAGCGCATTGGTGCGCAGCCCGGTCAGGCGTTGGCGCAATTGCCGTTCGGCACCGATCAGCGCCCCCAGCACCAGGGCAATGCTGACGCGCAGCAGAAATACTTTCCAATCCATAGCAAACCTCTTCCGCAGGCACACGCCCGCATGAACGCCATCAGTTGGCGCGGTTGAAATAACCAGAAATTGCGCAGGACCACGCGGAGGGAAGGAGAAGCGGGGGTTACGGGAAACCACCGTCTTGCCAGAGCGGCCAGACAGTGCGGAACACTGCCGGGCTAGCGCGCCACGCGGGCCTGTCGCAAGCGACTGGGGCTACTGTCCAAGGCAGGTCTCCTGTTGAGGAAGGCAAAATTGCGTCGCGGACCATACGCCGCAGGGCAGAGCAGGTCAAGGGCAAAAACATGACAATGGCTTCATCCGGGAACGGCCTGCTGCCGGTCACGCCCACATGGAAAAAACCCTGGGCAGCCGGTAACCTTGCGCCTTCCTTTGCCATCACCCGGACCGTTCCATGCTGTTCAATCTCGCCATATTGTTCGGCACCCTGGTGGCCATGGAGGGCGTTGGTACACTGGCTCACAAGTACATCATGCATGGCTGGGGCTGGTGGCTGCACCGATCGCACCATGAGCCACACCTGGGCATGCTTGAAACCAACGACCTGTACCTGGTGGCCTTGGGGCTGATCGCCACGGTGCTGGTGGCGCTGGGCAAAAGTGGTTATGCGCCTTTGCAGTGGGTAGGCGGTGGTGTGGCAGGCTATGGTGCACTGTATGTACTGGCCCACGACGGTTTCTTTCACCGGCACTGGCCGCGCAAGCCGCGGCCGGTCAACCGCTACCTGAAACGCTTGCACCGCGCGCACCGCCTGCACCATGCGGTGAAGGGGCGCACGGGGAGCGTGTCGTTCGGGTTCTTCTATGCGCCGCCGCTGAAGGTGTTGAAGCAGCAATTGCGCAGCAGGCGCAGCCAATCGTGACGGATCCCTGGCACGCCCGGCACCTGCCGGGCACCGGGTGACGTCAGTTCACGGTTTCACCCTTGGGCTCTGCCGCCACATGCCCGCGGCTCACCCACCAGCCAAACCCGGCCGCGGTAAAGAACATGATCAAGCTGTACAACGCAGCCGGCACCGCCATGGTCGCGTTGTTCAGCAGCGAAGGGCTCAACGCCAGGGCAATCGCCAAGGTCCCGTTATGGATGCCAATTTCCATACCAATGGCAATCGCCTGGCGCTTGGGAATGTTCAACAGCCGCGGCACCCAATAGCCCACCGTCAGGCTCAGCAGGTTGAACAGCAGCGCCGCCAGGCCAACCACCGGTGCGTACTCGACCACTGTCTGCCAGTCCTTGGCCAATGCCAGGACGATGGTGAAGGCCAGGAACAGCGCAGCCACCAGCTTCATCGGTTTTTCCATGCGCGCAGCGAACACCGGGGCGAAATGGCGAATCAGCATGCCCAGCGCCACCGGCAGCAAGACGATGGCGAACACCTGCATGACCTTGGCGAACTGCAGTGGAATAGCCTGGTCCGAGGCCATGAACCAGCTCAGCGACAGGTTCACCAGCAACGGCATGGTCAGGATCGCGATCAGTGAGTTGACCGCCGTCAGGGTGATGTTCAATGCCACGTCACCGTGGGCCAGATGGCTGAACAGGTTGGCCGTGGTACCGCCCGGCGAAGCAGCCAGCAGCATCAACCCCACTGCCAGGGCAGATTCCAGGCCAAAGCCGTTGGCGATCAGGAAGCACACCAGCGGCAACAGCAGGATCTGGCACACCAGGCCCACCACCACGGGCTTTGGATACTTCACTACGCGCGCGAAGTCAGCCAGGGTAAGCGACAGCCCAAGGCCAAGCATGATGATGCCCAGGGCAAGCGGCAGAAACGCAGTGAGCAGGGGCGAGGCGGTCATGAGTGGTCTCTCGGGCGAAGGATCTGAAGCAGTGTAGGTCGGCCTTGATTGATAGCTAATTGCAAAGGGCCAGCTCTTGGTAACCGTTTGTTACCACGTGCAGCGGCTGGCGAGGCTGCATGCCGCATTGCAGCAGGCATGCAGGCGAAGTAGCATTCCGTTTTTACCTTAGGATTAGCCTGATATGCCGTTCCAGCAAGGTCTGCTTGCCACCCCGGTGCCGGCCCACGCCCGTCACCTGTTCTTCACCCTGCAGTCGCCCGAGGCGTTGCCTGCCGCGCTGGATGCCTTGCTGCCGCAGGTCGATGGCAAACAGTTGCTGCTGGGCGTAGGCGCCCCCTTGGCCAAGGCCCTGGGCCGGGAAATACCAGGCCTGCGCCCGTTCCCGCTGCTGGATGCTGCAGTGGAGAACCCCAGCACCCAACACGCCCTGTGGCTGTGGCTGCGTGGCGACGAACGTGGCGACCTGCTGCTGCGCGCCCAGGCCCTGGAGCAGGCGCTGGCACCCGCCCTGAGCCTGGCCGACAGCGTTGATGGTTTCCTGCACCGGGGCGGCCATGACCTTACCGGTTATGAAGACGGCACCGAAAACCCGGCAGACGAAGAGGCGGTGCAAGCGGCCATTGCCGCAGATGGCTCCAGCTTTGCCGCGTTCCAGTTGTGGAAGCACGACCTGCAATACTTCAAGTCGCTGCCCCAGGCAGACCAGGACAACATCATCGGCCGTCGCTTGAGCGATAACGAAGAACTCGACGACGCCCCCGCGTCCGCGCACGTCAAGCGCACCGCCCAGGAAAGCTTTGAACCCGAGGCGTTCATGGTCCGTCGCTCGGTATCCTGGGCCGACCAACGCGGCGCCGGCCTGGCTTTCGTCGCCCTGGGCAAGAGTTTCGAGGCATTCGAAGTGCAGCTGCGGCGCATGAGTGGCCTGGAAGACGGCATCATCGACGGGCTGTACCGCTTTAGCCGCCCGCTGACGGGGGGCTACTACTGGTGCCCGCCAATGAGCGAGACGGGTGTCGATCTGAGCCCCTTGCTGCGGGCCTGATCTCTAAACATCCGGATACAGAAACACCCGCAGGCGAGGGATAGAGCGGCTAGCCTTGAAAGTTTCCGATTCATGACGGGAGATTTTCCATGTACGCACGTCGTGAAGTCCTACGCGCAGGTGCAACATTGGGGTTGCTGGCCGCCGCCAGCCCTTGGCTGCACGCTGCCGCGCCGGCGGGTTTGCTTGCGCGCAAAGTCCCGTCCACCGGTGAAGCGTTGCCGGTGATCGGTGCCGGTACGTCGGGCAGTTTCGAGGTAGAAAGCGGTTCGCCCCAGTACCTTCAGCTCAAAACGGTGCTCAAGGCATTTTTCGAAGGCGGCGGCCGGGTGATCGACACCTCGCCCAACTACGGGGGCGCCGACAGCATTCTCGGCCAGTTGCTGGAAGAGGGCGGCTGGCACCGACAGTGCTTCCTTGCCACCAAGATCGCCGCCAATAGCCGGGCTGAAGCCCAGGCGCAGTGGGCCGGCAGCCTCAAGAGCCTGCGCACCGACAAGGTCGACTTGCTGCAGATTCACAACCTGCGTGACTGGCAGACGCAGCTGCCTTATGCCCGCGAGCTGAAGCAGCAGGGCGGGACACGTTATGTCGGCATCACCCATTACCTGAACAGTGGCCACGACGACGTCGCCCGTATCGTGCGCAGCGAGCCGCCGGACTTCATCCAGATCAACTACTCGGTCAACGCGCCGGACGCTGCCCGGGAACTGCTGCCGCTGTGCCAGGACAAGGGCGTTGCGGTGTTGATCAATCGGGCCTTCGACGATGGCCGGCTGTTCGCCCGGGTCAAAGGCCAGGCCTTGCCGGGCTGGGCTGCCGAAGCAGGCATCGGCAGCTGGGCACAGCTGTTTCTCAAGTTCGCCATCAGTCACCCGGCAGTGACCACGGTCATACCCGCTACCAGTCGACCTGACCGCCAGCTCGATCAGCTCAAGGCCGGGCATGAGCCAATGCTCACCCAGGCGCAGCAACAGGCGCTGATCACGCAGTTTGCCTGACACCATGCAAACCTGGCGGCGGCGCCTGGACCAAGGGCTGAACATCCAGCCTGGTGAGGGGCCGGCGGTCATCGCCGGCTTGCTGCTGTTCTATCTGCTGTTCACTGGTTACTTCATGCTGCGCCCGGTACGCGAAACCATGGGCGTTGCCGGTGGCGTGGAAAACCTGCAGTGGCTGTTCACCGGCACCTTCCTTGCCACGTTGGCGTGCCTGCCGCTGTTTGGCTGGCTGGCCTCCAGGGTGCAGCGCAGGCATATCCTGCCTTGGACCTATGGTTTTTTCTCCAGCAACCTGTTGCTGTTCGCGGCACTGTTGGCCGGTAACCCTGACAATCTCTGGACCGCCCGGGCCTTCTACATCTGGCTGTCGGTGTTCAATTTGCTGACGATCTCGCTGGCCTGGAGCGTGCTCGCCGATCTGTTTTCCACCGCCCAAGGCAAGCGGCTGTTCGGTCTGCTGGCAGCCGGGGCCAGCCTGGGCGGGCTCAGTGGCCCCGTGCTTGGCACGTTGCTGGTGGCGCCGCTCGGCCATGCCGGGTTGCTGGTGCTGGCGGCGGTGTTTCTGCTGGGCAGTATCGGCGCGACACTGTTCCTGCAACGCTGGCGAGCACGCCAACCCATTGCGATGCAAACCAAACACCAGGACGCGCGGCGACTGGGTGGCAACCCGTTTACCGGCGCCACCGCCGTACTGCGCTCCCCCTATCTGCTGGGCATTGCTTTATTCGTGGTGTTGCTGGCCAGCGTCAGCACGTTCCTGTACTTCGAGCAGGCGCGTATTGTCAGCGAAACCTTCACGGACCGCACCCGACAGACCCAGGTGTTCGGCCTGATCGACACAGTTGTGCAGGCTCTGGCCATCCTCACCCAGGTCTTTCTTACCGGGCGCCTGGCCCGTCGGCTGGGAGTCGGTGTGTTGCTGGTCGCAGTGCCGCTGGTGATGGCTGCAGGCTTCTTGTGGCTGGCACTGGCCCCGGTGTTCGCCCTGTTCGTGGTGGTGATGGTGGTGCGGCGGGCAGGTGAATACGCATTGGTGCGGCCAGGGCGGGAGATGCTGTTCACCGTGCTGTCCGCCGAGGACAAGTACAAAGCCAAGAACTTCATCGACACCGTGGTCTACCGTGGCGGCGATGCGCTGAGCGGCTGGGTCAAGCGTGCGCTGGACGTGATGGGCGAACACCCGCAATTGGCGATGCTCATCGGCGCGTTGCTTGCCGTGGGCTGGGGCGCGACGGGCGCTTGGCTGGGCCGCCGGCAGGCGCGCATGGATAGCCCGCCGCACCACTGACACGCGCACCAAATATGGCGATGCCGCTTATTTAACGCCACCGGTCCGAACCTCTCGTAATAAACCGAATCTGCCGATATCGCCGAACTCCGAATCTGTGTACGGCATCTTGCCGTGCATTCCGAAGTCATATGAGGTTTGAACACCATGGCCACTAAAGACAACAGCCGCACCGGCAATCAACAAGGCAGCCAAGGCGGTAACAAGAACCCGGGCAATTTCGCCAATGACCGTGAAAAAGCCTCCGAAGCCGGTCGCAAAGGCGGCCAGTCCTCGGGCGGCAACATGCCCCACGACCGCGAGTCGGGCCACAAGGGCGGCCGTTCGTAACTGACCGAGGCGCAGTGCCGGGGCGACCTGGCACTGCAATTATCCAAGGGGGTACTCCATGCGCCTGACTCCACTGATCATCCTGATGGGTTCGCTGAGTTTGGTCGGCGGTTGTTTCGACCGCGACAATGACCACCCCGGCAAAGATTCGGACCCCAGCAAACCTTCGCTGCAGATGCAGCAACCGGATAACAAGCCTGCACCGCAGCCTGCGCCCGACCCCGAGCCGATGCCGGGGCAGAAGCCGAGCCAATAAGTAGACAAGGAGCACGGCATGACGGTGATGAACCGCAATACTGCAAGCGCTGGGCAAGTGGCCGCCGAATCGACCAGTCTGCGACAACGCTATGAAACAATGCTCGCAGGGCAGGATGCTGGCAGCGCCTCATGGCTCGAGGAACAACTGGCGGGTGCCGCAAACATGCCGGACGACTTGCCCGACACACCGTCCGAGCTGCCCGACTGGAGCAGAAAGCATACTGCCAAGGTCGCCGAGGCCTATACCCGTTACCTGGCACAACGCCGTCAAGGCATGCCACGCCGTTACTTTTCCAACCGCGCCCACGCATTGTGGTTCCTGCAACAGGTTGCGCCGACCAAGGCCGTCGACGGCGCCTGGCTACAGGGCACCCTGCATCACTGGCGCGATCCACGTTACCACGGGCTGATTCGCACTTACCTGGAAGAGCTCGGCAACGGCGACCCACGCTGCAATCATGTGCTGATCTATCAGCGTCTGCTTGGTCGCCTGGGTTGCGTAGAGGCCATGCCCCTGGATGACACGCGATATCTGCAAGGGGCCCTGCAACTTGCGCTGGGGCAGCATTGCAACAGTTACCTGCCAGAGGTGGTTGGCTACAACCTCGGTTATGAGCAGCCACCGCTGCATCTGTTGATCACCACGTACGAGCTGGCCGAGCTAGGCATCGACGGGCAGTATTTTCAGCTGCACGTGACCATCGACAATGCCGCCAGCGGCCACGCGCGCCTGGCAATCCAGGCATTGAACCAGCTAAGCCCCCCGCGTGACCCCCAGGGGTTCTACGCCAGGGTGCGCCGCGGCTACCGTCTGAATGACCGGGGTATCGCCACGCCAGACCTCATCCGCCAGTTCGACCTGCAAGCTGAACTGTTCGCAGCCTTGGAACGCAAGCGGGTATACGGCCAGTTCATGCATGCCGACCATTGCCGTCTGCAGCAGCGCACGATCAATCAATGGCTGGCCGAACCCGGCGCCATGCCCGCATTCGTTGCCGCATTGCAGGCCCATGGCTGGATCCGCAGAGGGCAGCCGCCGGCTGACAGCCGCTGGTGGACGCTGATCGAGGGGCCGTCTGCGGCGATGTTCGGTGTATTCAACGCCTATGAAAAACAGCTTTGGCATGACTGGATCGCCGACGACTGGCGGCCGTCCATCCGCCGCGTGGCCCCTGGCAGTTGGGGGCTGCCGGAGGTGCATGAGGAAATACCCGGCGACGCCTTGAATGTGGCCCCCGAGGCCTTGATCCAGAGGATGGCTGGCAACCGCCACGCCACGCCGGACGGTCTGTCTGCCACGCGCGCCTACATGCGCGTAACCGGGCTGCGCCAGGAGGAACCGCGTTGATGATGCTTGCGCCCAGTCAAATGGAGGCAGACCAGGCGTTGCTGCAACTGGGACAGCGCCTGCGTGCCGATGGATACCGCTTTACCTGCGTAACGCCCGCCACCCACGCGCGCGTCAATGCCCGCGTGGGCTGCGGGCAGGCCAGCACCCTGCGCGATGTATTCGGCTGGAGCCGGCCTTTCGACCCCGGTTTGCTGTCGGAAGATCAGTTGCAGTTGCTCGAACGTGCGCAGGCGTTAGTTGCGCAGGGTGAACTGCTGACCAGCACGGTACGCTGGTCCAGCCTGGATGAATTTCTGTTGCTGCATTCGGCGTTTCCAACCGACGCCAGCGATGCCGTGTTCTTCGGCCCGGACAGTTACCGCTTTGCCCAGGTCATTCACGATCACCTTCAGCACTGCCCCGCGCGGGTCGAGCATGCAGTGGATATCGGCTGTGGCAGCGGGGTGGGCGCCTTGCTGATTGCCCGCGCCGCCCAGCACGCACAGGTCAGCGCCGTTGACATCAACCCCCTGGCACTGCGCTATACGGCAATCAATGCAGCCCTGGCGGGTGTGAGTAACGTGTCGGTCGAGCCCAGCGACTTGCTGGACGGTATCAGCGGCACGTTCGACCTGATCGTTGCCAACCCGCCCTACATGCTTGACCCCAACGCCCGCCTGTACCGTCACGGCGGAGGCGCGCTAGGCGTCGACCTGTCGTTACGTATCGTGGAGCAGGCTCGCGATCGGCTGAGCCGCCACGGTACGTTGCTGCTGTACACAGGCGTGGCCATTGTCGAAGGCCGCGATGCCTTGCTCGAAGCCATCCGCCTGCGCCTGGCCGGTCCGGATTGGGCCTGGGTGTATCGGGAAATCGACCCCGATGTATTTGGCGAGCAACTGGCTGAGCCGGGCTATGAACAGGTCGAGCGCATCGCCGCCGTGGCGCTCACCGTTACCCGCAGCCGCTGAGTCAGCATGATCCGGCCCTGTACGTTCGGCATCGAGGAAGAGTACCTGCTGGTGAAACTGGGCTCGGGTCAGGTTACGGCTACACCGTCACCCGTGGTGATGGGGCGCTGCCGTGAAGCACTTGGCCGCTATTTCGCCCAGGAAATGTTCCGCAGCCAGATCGAGCTGGCGTCGCCGGTGTTCACCAACCTGTATGAAGCACGTGAGTTTTTCCAGCGCAGCCGTCAACGGCTGCGCGTGGCATTGGCCGAAGAGGGGATGGGGCCATACGCTGCGGCAAGCCACCCCTGCGCCGCGTGGCTGCTGCAGAAGCCCGCGGCACAAGGGCACTATAAGCAGCTGTTCGATGACTACCGCCATGTGGCAAGGCGTAGCCTGCTCAATGGCCTGCATGTGCACGTTGGCGTGCCGCCGGCTTGTGACCGCATGCAACTGATCAACCGCCTTTTGCCCTGGTTACCGTTGTTGCTGGCGTTGAGCACTTCGTCGCCCCTGTGGGCTGGCCAGCCTACCGGGTACATGAGCTATCGCCGTGTGATCTGTGGTGAGTGGCCGCACATGGGCTTGCCCGAAGCGTTGCCGGACTGGGCCGCCTATGAACGCTACCGTACCCTGTTGCAGCGAACCGGTGCACTGGCTGCCGATGGCGACCTTTGGTGGGCAATCCGGCCTTCGCGGCGCTATCCGACAGTGGAGTTGCGCATCTGCGATGGCTGCCCGAATCTGGAAGACGTTCTGTGCATTGCAGCACTGTTTCGCCACCTGGTTGAACACAGCATTGCCTACCGCCATGACCCGCTGCCCAGCAGCCGCGAATTGCGCTGGATCGCCCAGGAGAACTACTGGCGTGCCATGCGCCATGGGCGCCACGCACAATTCATAGGTTGTCACGAGCAGCAGCCGGTCACGGCGCAAGGCTGGCTCGCCCAACTGCAGGCCCAGATGCCCATAGACAGCGCGGACGCCGAGCGCGCCTGCCAGCACGCCCTGCACGTGCTGCGCCATGGTACCCATGCCGACCAGCAATTGCTCTGCCTGGCACAGGCCAGGGCAGACGGGCTTGGCAAAGAGCAGGCGCTACGCGCCGTGGTGGCTGCCGGGACTTGCATTTAGCCCGGGTTGACCGACAATGGCCGCGCCCTTTGCAGCCACTCGGAAACACCTGCTCCATGATGCTGATCAAGCAATTCCCCGACATTTCCCTGGATGACACGCTGTTCGTCTTTGCCCTCGAGGCCGAGGCTGGCGATGTCTTTACCGAGGTGAACACCGTATTCACCGGCATTGGCAAGGTCAATGCCGCTATCGCCCTGACCAAGGCGATAGCCAGGCGCAGGCCCAAACTTATCGTCAACCTGGGCTCGGCTGGCAGCCAGCGTCATGGCAAGGGCGAAGTCGTGTGCTGTAACCGCTTCGTTCAACGCGACATGGATGTGACCGCACTGGGCTTTGCCCGTTATGAAACGCCCTTGTCCGACACCCCGGTGGTACTCCAACACGGGGTGGCAATACCCGGCCTGGCTGTGGAAGCCTGTGGCAGCGGTGACAGCTTCGAGATCAACCATGGCGACGCGCCTTATGACGTGGTCGACATGGAAGCCTACGTGCTGGCATTGATCGCGCGTGACGAAGGTATTCCGTTCGTGTGCCTTAAATACATTTCCGATGATGCCGGCAGCGATGCTGCGCAGGATTGGGCAGTGCAAGTGCACCTGGCGGCCGAAGCGTTCAAGCGGGTGCTGTTCAGCCAGGCGTGACAGTTGCCGCAGGGCAGGGCAGCTAAACCTTTGTCGCCCGGCGCAGTCACTTCTGGTATCAGCAGGCAACCCTGGGAGCACCCTCATGGCTCGGGCAATCTGGAAAGGCGCCATCAGTTTTGGCCTTGTGCACATCCCCGTGGCACTCAATACCGCCGTGCGCACCGAGCGCGTGGACTTCGACTGGCTGGACAAGCGCAGCATGGAGCCGGTCGGCTATAAGCGGGTGAACAAAGTGACCGGCAAGGAAATCGACAAGGACAATATCGTCAAGGGCGTAGAGTTCGAGAAGGGCCGCTATGTGGTGATCAGTGAGGAGGAGATCCGCAAGGCCCGGCCCGAAGCGACCCAGACGATCGATATCTTTTCCTTTGTGGAAGCGGGCGATATTCCGCTGCAGCATTTTGATACGCCGTACTACCTGACCCCGGACCGCCGTGGCGGCAAGGTGTACGCCTTGCTGCGCGAGACGCTGGAAAAGACCGGCAAGGTGGCACTGGCCACCGTGGTATTGCATACCCGGCAGCACTTGGCGCTGCTGCGGCCGCTGGACCAGGCGCTGGTGATGATCACCTTGCGCTGGCCTGAAGAGGTGCGCGGGCTGGAAACGCTGGAGCTCGATGCCAGCGTGACCGACAGCAAGGTGGAGAAGCGTGAGCTGGAGATGGCCAAGCGCCTGGTGGAGGACATGAGCGGGCCCTGGAAGCCTGAGGATTATCACGACGCCTTCCGCCAGACGATCATGGACCTGGTGGAAGAGAAGGCCAGCAAGGGCAAGATCGAGGCGGTGGAGAAGGGCGACGCAGGGGGGGCCGAGAAAGGTGCGGACATCCTCGACCTGACCGAACTGCTCAAGCGCAGCCTGGGTGGCAAGAAACCGGTGAAGAAAACGCGCAAGGCTTCATGAACACCGCCGAAATCCATTGATTTCAGGACTGCGCCTGCAACCCGGCCAGGTAATCACCAAACCCCTCGCGGGCGCGGCTGTCGCGCCGGCTGCTGGTGGCCACGCTATGCCTGGCGGTCCAGACGATCTGGGCGCCGCTGGCCTGCAGGTCGCTGACCAGTTGCACATCCTCATGCGCCGCCAGGGGCTGGAAGCCACCCACACGCTCGTAAGCATCGGCGCAGACCCCCAGATTCGCGCCATGCACATGCCGATGCCCTTCACAAGCCTGGTAGCGGCTCTGGTACAGCTTGCGCAGCGCGGCGGTCTGCCAGGGTTGCCAGTACTCGATATGCACGGTGCCGCAAACCACCTCGGCGCTACAGGCCAGCTGCGACAGCAGCCAGTGCGCCGGGACCCGGCTGTCCGCATCGGTGCACGCCAGCCATGTGGCGCCACGCTCGACCATGTGCGCGGCCCCCACACGACGTGCCATGCCGACATTACCGGCTTCCACCTCCAGCATGTGTACTCCGAAACGCCGCGCCACGGCGGCGCTGCCGTCGCTGCAACGGTCCAGTACCACCAGCACTTCCACGTGCAGTCCCGCTTGCTGCGCCTGCCGGGCAGCCACCAGCACCGCCCGCAGGCATCGTCCAAGGCGGCGGGCTTCGTTATGCGCCGGGATGACAACGGCGATCATGGGCAAGTCTCATCGAGATCGACGACGCTTGGCTGGCATGACCAGTATTCCAGCAAAAAGTCCGCCTCCTCATGCCGAAACTGCTGATGCAACGGCAAATGCCGGGTCAATAGGCGGTGCACTTCGCGACCGTCCTGCGGGCAACCCGCGATAGGGTGCTTCCAGTGGCAGGCCAGCAGCGCACCGTCGTAGCTGAGGCTGGCCAACGATTGTTCGATGACCTGCAGCCAGTCAGTGGGATCGAGGTAATAGCCCACCTCGCTGAGCACGATCAGGTCAAAGCGCCCGCCTGGCCAGTCCCCCGGTAACCGGGCCAGTTCGACCGAAGCATTGTGCAGGTGCGCCAGGCGTTCCCGGGCCAGGCCTACGGCCGTGGGGTCCAGGTCCTGGCACAGCAGGTCGGCGCAGCGCTCGGCCAGTAGCGCACTGAGCTCGCCATTCGCGCAGGCTGGCTCGAACACGCGCTGATAGCACTGGCGTGGCAGGCTGGCCATCACCAGCTCGCGTTTGCGCTTCTCGTACCAGCGGGTGCGAAAGGCCCAAGGGTCTTCATTGGTGGCGTATAGCTCGGCAAAATACTGTGGATCGAGGCTCATGACAGCTCCATTCAAAGGAACACCAGTTCGAAAGGTTGCAGAAGACAATCCAGCAGGTGCGGCGGTAGCACCGGCGGCTGCTCGCCGTCCGGCTGCAGCTGGCTGACGTGGGCGGCCAAGGCCTTGCGCTTGCGTGCCAGACGGCTTTCATCAAGCTGCACGCGGTGCGCACGGGGCCATGGCAGGCGCGGGTCGTCAGGCTCGGCCCAGTGCCAGGCCCAGACCGGTACCTCAGCCAAGTGCACCCCACGGCTTGCCGCCGCCTGCGCAGCGGCGCGGCCGACGGCCTCGTGATCGCAATGGCCGTCACTGCGCCAGGTGGCCATCAGCAGGTCATCGGGTCGCAGTAGCTGGGTGAGGTGATGGGTCAGAAACGCTTCTTCGCGCGGCAACTGGCCATCCTTCAGGTGGAGCCTGCGCCAGTCCAGGCGTTCAAGGTCCAGGTCGAGCTGTTGCAGGGCCTGTCGGCTTTCCTGGGGACGCTGGCGGCGCAAGCGATGTTCGGTCCAGTGGCTGGAGCCGGGGTGGCTGCCTTCGCCGTCGGTGGCGGAGATCAACACCAGCTCATCCTCACGCCCCTTGAAGCCTGCCAGCAGGCCGCCGGCCATGAGAATTTCGTCATCCGGATGCGGCGCGATCAATACCAGCCGGCGCCCCGGCGGGCACAGTTGGCGTGAGTCGAGCCAGGTCGCACGCGCCAGGTGCGCGCTTTGCTGCCAGGCTGCCCAAGGCGTGCCGCCCGCGGACTGGATCAGGTTCTGGCTCATAGTTGCCACACCCCGGCTGGCAACTGGGCCAGCTGCTGGCCCAGCATCGCCAGATCACGCTCGGCGTGGCTCTGACGCAGGAACACCGGCAGGTCGGCGCTCAGCCGGGCAAAATGACTGCTGCGACAGAACGGCGTGGCCCCCAAGGCACGCCCGACGTGGCTGATGACCTGCTCTACGGCCTGTTCTACCTGGGCGCGGGTGCGGCGAACTTCGAAACTGGCATCCACACCGGGCTGTTGATCGATCCAGGCAGCACATTCACGCAGTGACGCACGGGCGCCATGCAACGCAGCGTCCACAGCGCCCAGATGCGCATCGGCATGCGGGTCTGGGCGAGGTTTGCGGCAATGTTCACGCAGGTAATCCGCCAGCGCCTCGGCTGCGCCGTACCAGCAGGCGGCGATACCCGCACCGCCTTGCCAGAAGCCAGGGCGCGAGAGGTATTGGCCTGGCGTGCCGATGAGCGTGCCTGGGGTATCGTTGAACGCCACCTCGACACTGGCGGTAGTGGCCATGCCAACAGCCTGCCAGTGCTCGATGTTCAGGCCCTGGCTTGGCTGTGACAGCTCGATTGCCACCAATTGCGGCTGCTCGGCCTCATCCCAGGCAGTAATCAGCGCGCGATCGATCTGCAAGGCACCGGAACACCAGGCCTTGGTGCCGTTGAGGCGCACCTGGTCACCTTCACGCGCAGTGATGTGGACCCGCGCATCGGGTGGCTCTGCCGCCCACACGCCCCAGATGCCGTCGTTGGCGTGGTGCGCTGCGCCGCATTCCGCCAGGATCGCCAAGGCATCGGTATGGCCCTCATAGAGCTTGGCCAGTGCCAGGTCACAGCCGGCCACCCGTGCCAAGGTCTGCCAGCGACGCAAGGTGTTGCCTTGCCCCGGCAACGGTAGCAGGTCGAGGTGATCAGCTTGCAGCGCCTGGATCAGTTGCGGCAATTGGGTATCGAGGTTGAGCGGTAGCTGGCGTTCGCCAAAGGTGCGTAAAAGGCGGTCAAGGGTGGTCAGGTTGAAGTCCTGAACGATGCTCATGGGCGGGCCTCCCGGGTCGTGTCCAATCGCTTTGGCGTCATCATTCGAGCCCTAGCTGCTTGCGCATGCGCGCGGTGATCGACTGGCGTACCTTGCCCATGTCGGCCCAAGGGTCGTCGACCTCCGCCAGACGCTCGCGCAGGTTGGTGATGTTCCATTGGTTGGCGCCTTTTATTTGCGCCAGCTCCTCACGCCAGACAGGTACCGATACCGGCAGCCCGTCACGGGCACGCAGTGAATAGGCGCACGCCGTGGTGGCGCCTTTGCCGTTGCGCAGGTAGTCGATAAAGATGCGTCCCACGCGATTTTTCGGCCCCGACACCGCGCTCAG
Source organism: Pseudomonas sp. GW823-FHT05G12 (assembly GCF_058795575.1). Lineage (NCBI taxonomy): Bacteria > Pseudomonadati > Pseudomonadota > Gammaproteobacteria > Pseudomonadales > Pseudomonadaceae > Pseudomonas > Pseudomonas sp. GW823-FHT05G12. Next base: position 2,913,796 of record NZ_CM179501.1, on the reverse strand, counting down.
GCGCTCCGGAAACAGCTTGGCCAGGTAATTGACGATGGCGTGGCTGAAGTCCTTGACCTCGTCCCACCCGGCTCGCCGGGTCAAGGGCACAACCACGTGAATACCGTTGCCACCACTGGTTTTCAGGAACACCTTGAGGCCCAGTTCGTCCAGCAGGGTGAGGGTCAGTTGAGTCGCCTCCACCATGGCCTTCCAGGGCAGCGCAGGGTCAGGGTCCAGGTCGAGGACAAAACGGTCCGGCTTATCGAAATCCTTGTCCGTGGCGTTCCAGGTGTGCAGCTCCAGCATGTTCATCTGCACCGCACCCAGCAGCGTATCGGCGCGATTGATGACCATCGCTGCCTGGCCGGCCTCGGCCTTTTCGTAGCTGAGTACGTTGGGTATGTGCAGTTGGCCCGCGTTTTTCTGGAAGAACAGCTCGCCGCCCAGGCCGTCCGGGGCGCGCACCAATGCCACCGGGCGGTGCTTGAGCTGAGGCAGGATCCACTGGCTGATGCCGGCGTAATACTCGGCGACCTCACGCTTGGTCACCCCGGTTGAAGGGTCGATGACCCGGTCGGGGTGGGTCAGCCGCAGTTCACCCAGGTTCTCGGACGCCTTGGCCTGCTTGTTGCGGCTGGATACAGTCTTGGCGGGCATGGCGCGCTCCAGGTCAATGGCGGTTGCCGCTTTGTCATCGCGCAGGCCGTGAAATACCGAATGGCGCACGATGCCGTCACGGGTCATCTGGGCAAAGGCGACTTCCGCCAACAGCTGCGGCCGCAGCCAGTGCACACCACGCGCTTCGGCTCCGGCAGGCGGCGAGGGCAGGGCTGGCCTGGCGATTTCCAGGGGCTTGAGCCGCGCGTGGATGCTGGCCAGTGTCGTGGCATTGAAGCCGGTACCGACCTTACCGGCATAGCGCAGCTCGCCACTGTCGTTGTCGTGCAGGGCCAGCAGCAGGGCACCGAAGCCGCTGCGGCTGCCTTTGGGGTCGGTGTAGCCGACGATCACGAATTCCTGGCGTTGCTTGCACTTGAGCTTGATCCAGTCCGGGCTACGGCGGCCGCTGTAGACACTGTCAGCTCGCTTGCCGATCAGGCCTTCCAGCTTCAGCCGGCAGGCACTGTCGAGCAGTGACTGGACAGGTTCGTCGAAGTCGGCGGAATACTTGATGACGTCAGAATGGTTGTGCTCAAGCAGTTGGCGCAATGTATCGCGGCGGTGCTGCAGCGGTAGCTGTCGCAGGTCCTGGCCGCCCAGAAATGGCAGGTCGAACAGGTAATAGGTGATGCGTTCGTCGTGCTCGGTATCGAAGGCGTTCTGCAACGCCTGGAAGTCAGCCATGCCATTCTCATCAGCCACCACCATTTCGCCATCGAGCCAGGCCGAGTCGATGCCCAGCGCGCGCAGGGCGGCAACCTGCCGGGGCATCTTGCTGCTCCAGTCATGGCCGTTGCGGGTGAACAGGCGGATGTCCTGGCCCTCGATGCGGGCCAGGATACGGTAGCCATCAAACTTGACTTCGTAGCGCCAGTCGCCGCTGGGGGGAGAGTCCACCAACGTTGCCAGCTGTGGCTGTAACTGTGCTGGCAAGGGTGCAGCCTGAGCTTTGTCGGCGCGTTTACGGCTGCTGCGCGGGGCAGTGGCTTTTTTGGCAGCGGATTTGCGTGGCACCAGCGTGCGCTCGCTGAGCACGCTGTCGGGCAGGGCCTCGACAATGCTGTACTCGGTTTCGCTGCGCGCCTGGGCGTCGTGCGACTTGACCAGCATCCATTGTTCTTTCTTGCCGGCCAGGTGGGTGCGGAACAGGTTCCACACGCCGCCTAGCTTCTCACCCAGCAGGCGGAATCGCAGCTTGCCTTTGGCGTAGGCTTCATGCGCGTCGCCTTCAGGCTCCCAGATACCGCGGTCCCAGACGATCACGTCCTCTGCACCATAGTGGCCTTCCGGGATATGGCCCTCGAAATCGGCGTAGTCCAGCGGGTGATCCTCCACATGCACCGCCAGGCGGCGCACCTTGGGGTCCAACGACGGACCTTTGGGGATCGCCCAGCTTTTCAGGGTGCCATCGAGCTCCAGGCGGAAGTCGTAGTGCAAATGACTGGCGTCGTGTTTCTGGATGCAGAACTGCAGCGCATGGGCCCGTTTGCCACGTTTGCGTTTGCCGCTGGGCTCGGGTGTAGCGTTGAAGTCGCGCTTGCGCGCGTATTCCTGCAGGGGCTTGGCCATGGCGGGCTCCGGGCAGATCACGGTCTCTAACGTGGGAGGCGCCGGCCGAGGCGGTAGTTCAAAAAACTCTGAATCTTCCGTGAGCTGGCGTAGTCGACCGAATGAAGCCACCTGATGGAGAACGCACATGACCCGACCCGATGCACCTAAGCCATACACCCCCACCGAAATCGATGACATCGAAGACCGCATGGGCAGCGTGCATGAGCTGGATTTCGATGAACGCCTGGATGAGCGCGAAGGGCGTGTGGGCGACGAGCGACCGGCCGCCGAGGTCGACCGTGAGTTTCCCCCCCGGCGCGTGGCGCAAAGTGGCATGACCGGCGGCGAGGCGCTGAAAGACAGCCTGCATGAGGACAATGTCACCTACGACGATTTGAGCCCGGACACCCTGCTGGACGAAACCGGTGCCCGCGACCCCCACGAACCGGGCGGCAGTGGCGGCCCGGCAGACCAGCGTCTGCGCGAGGTGGATGCCGATGAGATCGGTGGCGGGGTTGGCCTGGACGAGGCCGAACTGGCCCGATCCGCGCCGCTGGACGGGGTGCCCTGGACCGACGATGTGATTGATGACGAGGAGAGCAAGCCATGAACGAACAACGCTGCGCCTGCGCGCACTGTTCCTGCACGGTGGATGCCAATGCCTTGCAACGCGACGGCAAGGCCTACTGCTGCCAGGCCTGTGCCAGCGGGCACAGCAACAGTGAGCCATGCCGGATGCAGGACTGCCATTGCGGTGAAAAGCCAAGTGAGAACGCGGTGGACAATGCACTGGATGAAACCTTTCCGGCGAGCGATCCGATATCGCCCTGAAGCCAGTAGGCGGGCTGCCTTTTCACCCGGTCGCCCAGTCCTTTGGGCCTAGGGTGTTGCGTTGCCTGCTTCGCGGGTAAACCCGCTCCTACATTTACGGCGCATGGCTTGGGCCTGGTTGGTTTCTCGGCGCGTCCCCCCGTAGGAGCGGGTTCACCCGCGAACACCGGCAAAGCCGGTGCCATGCAACGTGTTGCCTGCTTCGCGGGTAAACCCGCTCCTACATTTATGGCGCATGCCTTGGGCCTGGTTGTTTTCTCGGAGCGTCCCCCCGTAGGAGCGGGTTTACCCGCGAACACCGGCAAAGCCGGTGCCATGCAACGCGTCGCATCTGCCACCTCCAGCGCACATGGCCCCTTTCAGGTCCGGGCTGGCTTGTCCCGTAAGCGCATGGCCTTGGCGCGCTTTTCCAGGATCAGGTAGGTCACCACCGCCAACAGCAACGGAATCAGGTAGTACAACGTGCGGTAGCCGAGCAGGGCCGCCACCAGCGTGCCCTGGCCCATCTGCCCATGCAGGAGGGCCAGGAACACCGCTTCCAGCACACCCAGCCCCGCAGGGATATGCGCCACCACGCCGGCCACACAACTGATCAGCAGGATGCCGAGAATCGACGGGTAGAACGCTTCGCCCGGTAGCAGCCAGAAGATCAGCAGCGCCATCAGTGCCCAGTTACTGGCACCCAGCGCCACCTGGCACAGCGCCAGACGCAGCGAGGGCAGCGTCACTTCGTGGTCGCGCCAGCACCAGGTGCGCTTCTTGGCAAAACCACAGGCCAGCAGGTAGCCGCCCGCAATCGCCAGCAACAGCAGGCCGATCAGGCGCAGGCCTGTAGTGCCCACCGCCCAGTTGCCGGGCATCTCGACCAGGCCCAGGGCAAATACGGTGCCGGCCAGCAGCATATAGCCCATCCAGTTGGTCAACAGCCCCAAGGTGAGGATTCGTGTAATGGTCGCGGTATCCAGGCCCAACCGCCCATAAAGGCGGTAGCGCAAGGCAACCCCGCCTACCCAGGTAGTGAAATTGAGGTTGAAGGCGTAGCACACGAACGCGACGGGCAATACCTGCCGGGCAGGTAGCGTATGGCCGGTGTAAGCCCGGGCCAACAGGTCGTAACTGGCAAACGCGAGGTAGCTGCACAGCGCGATCGCCAAGCCGATGGCAAGGGTGCCAGGCTTGTAGGCGAGCAAAGACTGACGTACTTCGTTCCAGTCCAGATTGCGCGCCAGCAGGTACAGAAGCACAGGGATCAGGATCAGAAACGCGAGTGTGAACACGCGTTTGCCCCACGTTTGCCAGCTTTTGCGCGCCATCAGGAGTTGCCCTCGTGCAAGTTGCCCTGGGGTTCGGCTTCCGGCTGCACCGAGCGCAAACGCTGCCGGTGCGCAGGGAACCAGCCCGCAATGCGCGGGAAGTGGCGGATCACGTGGAAGCACACGAAGATCAACGGTGCTCGCCACCAGTATCCGCGAATCATGCGCTCCAGGGTGACCGGTTTGCATTGCTCGCTGGCCAGTGTCTGCAGATGCTGGTGCAGTTGCTGGTTGAAGGCCCGGTCACGAATGAACAGGTTGGCCTCCAGGTTGAACGACAGGCTGAGGGGGTCGAGGTTGCTGGAGCCGACGGTGGCCCATTGATCGTCCACCAGTGCCACCTTGCCGTGCAACGGCCGCTGGCAGTACTCATGAATCTTCACGCCGTCGCGCAGCAGGTAGTTGTACAGCAGGCGCGACAGTGCGCGTACCCAGCGCATGTCGGGCTGGCCCTGCAAAATCAACCGAACCTCCACGCCACGCCGGGCCGCGTTGCGCAACTCACGCATCAGCCGGTAGCCTGGAAAGAAATACGCATTGGCGACCACAATGCGTTGGCGGGCTTTACGAAACGCCTGAAGGTAGTGTGCCTCGATATCGGTGCTGCGCATGCCGTTGTCACGCTCGATCAACACAGCACTGCTGCTTCCGGCGGGTTCGGTAACCGGGCGTACCGCACTGGGTGGCTGCAGCACGGGAGACATCAGGCGCTTACTGGCTGAATGTACCTGCGCCACTACCGGCCCAGTGACCTCCACGGCATAGTCCTGCTTGGCCATCGCACCAAAGTCGCCTAAATGGTCGGCGCTGTAGTTGATACCGCCGATGAAGGCCCGCTCACCATCGACCACCACGATCTTGCGGTGCAAACGGCGAAACAGGTTGGTGCGCATGCCCAACAAGCGGGGTTGTGGATCGAAGGCATGAAAGCTGACACCCGCGTCGGTCATCGCTGAAATGAATTCAGCCGGTAGCTCGGCTGTGCCGTAGCCATCCGCGACCACTTCCACGCGTACACCGCGCCGGGCAGCCTCGATCAACACCTGCTGCAATTGCTTGCCCACTTTGTCGTCGAAGATGATGAAGGTTTCCAGCAATATTTCTTCCCGCGCCTGGGCCATGGCCTCGAACACGCGGGGGTAATACTGCTCGCCATTGATCAGCAACTGCACGCTGTTGCCGTCTACCCAAGGTCGGTTCACAGGTTGATCTCCGCAGCCAGTGGTACATGGTCGGACAGATGCGACCACGGGTATTTGGACAGCACCTGGGCTGCGCCCGGCACCGCGTTTCGCAGGTAGATGCGGTCCAGGCGCAACAACGGCAGGCGCGCGGGGAAACTGCGCGCCGGGGTGCCGAAGGCCTCTGTCAGGTGTTCGCTCAGTACCGCGTCCGCCTTCAGCCGCCAGTCGTTGAAATCGCCGGCGATGATGACCGGCGCGTTGGGCGGCAGGCTGGCCAGCAGGTCGAGCATCAGCTTCACCTGGCGCTGCCGGTGGGCTTCCCGCAGGCCCAGGTGCACGCATACCGCATGCACCTCGTCATGGCCCGGCACCTCCAGCTGGCAATGCAGCAGGCCACGCTGTTCATTGCCCTGCACCGAAACATCCAGGTTGTTGAAGCGCCTGATGGGGAATTTCGACAAAAGCGCGTTGCCGTGGTCGCCATGGGGATAGACCGCATTGCGGCCATAGGCGAACTGCGGCCACATGCTGTCGGCCAGAAACTCATACTGCGGCGTTTCGGGCCAGGCTGGGTGGCGCAAGGCATGCTGCTGATGACTGCCGTGCACCTCCTGCAAAAACACCAGGTCGGCGCCGGTGGCGCGCACCGCCTCGCGCAACTCGGGCAGGATGAAGCGCCGGTTGAAGAAGGTGAAGCCTTTGTGCACGTTCAGCGTCAACACATTGAGCCGGCGTACAGCGGTCACCTTGTCGATGATGCAGCGCGGGGCGGGCAGGGTCTTGTTCACAAGGCCACCTCCGGTACCACGCCGGGCTCGGTCATCAGCTCGTGGTCCAGCGACAGCTTTTGCAGCAAGCGCCTGGCGTCGTATGGCGCGTGAACCTTCTGGTCATTGTCGAAGTAGCAGTACACATCCCGTGCCGCACACCGAGGCGGCGGCCCCGGCACGATCAGGCGGGCATCGTCCGCCTGGTTACCTTCGCTCCATAGCTGGATACGCTGCTTCCAGCGCCGCAGCGCGCGTGCGGTATATCCGCTGCTGTACAACTCCACATCCCCGTGCAGGCGCATGTAGACGAAGTCGGCGGTTACATCTTCGGCACAGGGCCATTTGCCGGCGCTGTCGGCAACCACCAGCGCCACGCGATGTTTGCGTAACAGCTTGACGAAGGCTTCACAGAGGAAGCTCTCGTGGCGGATTTCCACGGCGTGGCGCAAGCGCGCATTGCCCTTGATGGCAAGGCTGCCATTACTCTTAAGGCGCTCGGCGCAGCCTTGGGCGCGTTCACGGGCCGCTTCGCGTGTGTGTGGCAGCAGCTCCAGGAACCGGGCAAAACGGTCTTCATCGAACTTCATGCTAGGGGGGAACTGCCACAGAAACGGCCCGAGCTTTTCGCCCAACAGCAGCGGGCCGGAAGCGAAAAAATTGGCCAAGGGCTCTTCGATTTCCTTCAGCCGCCGGACATGGGTGATATAGCGCGGCCCCTTGACCGCGAACACGAAGCCTTCCGGCGTTGCTTCACGCCAGCCCAGATAGCGTTCGGGCGTCTGCAGGCTGTAGAACGAGCCATTGATCTCGATGCTATTCACCGCCCGTGAAGCGAATGCCAGTTCATCGTCCTGTTTCAGGCCTTTGGGGTAGAAATCCTTGCGCCAGGGGCCATAGCGCCACCCGGAGATACCGATGCGAATATCGCTCACGCTGCCGTCCTCACTGCCGGTTCCTAGTTCGGTCGCTCTGAAGGTGCGACCGGCAAAGACCGCCGAGGGTTCACAACGCTTGACCAACGGAAATGCTGACGCCGAGTTGAACTTTGCGGCAGTTGGCGTCTCCACCGCATACCCGTTTCATGGAAGGGTGCCAGGATGACATTCGAGCGTTTCGCCCACCGCCAGAGGGCCGGGCTGGGCGACGATGGGCAAAAGATCAAGCAATGACCTGCCACCCGTGGAGGCAAGCATGGCCAGACATATCATCCACTTCACCGGACCGATCAATTCGTCAACCTGCGGCAACCTGATCACGACCTGCTCGCGGGCATTGCAACAGGGTGCCGAGCTTCTGCAACTGAACATCGCCACCATGGGCGGCGAATGCAGCTATGGGTTTACCCTGTACAACTTTCTGCGGGCGTTACCCGTGGAGGTGCATACCCACAACCTGGGTACGGTGGAATCCATGGGCAATATCCTCTTCCTTGCCGGAGAGCGACGCACGGCTTGCAGTTTCAGCAAGTTTCTTTTCCACCCGTTTCATTGGACCTTGCATGGTTCGGTGGACCATTCGCGGATGTCCGAGTATGCGATGAGCCTGGATTACGACCTGCGCCTGTATGCGCAGATCGTGGCGGAGCGCACGAAAGGCGCGGCCGAGGTTTTGGATGTACCGCGTTATCTAATGGCCTATCCAAGGATACTGGCGCCGCGGGAGGCGCTGGAAAACGGAATGATCCATGCAATCGACGAGATGCCGATCGCGTCAGACACCGTTCAGTGGAGTGTGCACGCCTAGCTTACCGAACGGACGCCGCCGTGCCCGCGTCACAAGCCAGCAAGGAGCGGATCAGGGCCTTGATCTCGCCCTTCACGAGAGCCACCTGATCCAGGTGGGCAAAGCGGCAGTCGGAAATTTCGTGCCGGGCCTTGGGCTGCGGTGCTTCGGCAAACTCCGCTGCGAACACGTAATGCACACGCTCTGGCGTTTCATGGCGCATCAACAAAACCAGCGATTCAGCCTGTAGCCCAGTCTCTTCCAGCAACTCCCGCTCGGCGGCCTGCATAGGTGTCTCGCCGGGCTCGATCTTGCCGCCTGGAAGGGTCCAGGGCGCGTTGGGCTTTCTTACCCACAACCATTTGTGGCGCTGCTTGCCATGCCGGCAAATGATGGTGGCGCGATGCTTGACTGGCTTCATTCAGGCTCCTGGGCAATTCCTTCATTGCATGAAGTTTCGGCCCTGGCTGGCAATAAACGTTGCGTTAAAGCTGACGAACGGTCATCTCCGTCACGCAAATATATTGTGTGCTGCTTTTTGTACCGACGGTCAGCAGCAAAGCGATCAAGCACAGCGATAAAACAGGCTCTCGAAACCTAGACAGGGGCACACATTCGGCCACCGGTAACAAAGGTCGACAAAAATTTTGAATCTTCTGGCCATGGCCCGATCAATCAAAAGGTCATCCATGGAGAAGAGGAGGCCCCCTGCGATGCCTAGCCCACAGCTGTACATAATCGATTACAAACTGCATGACCAGCCGCGCAGTTTCATCATCCGCCTGGAACGCCTGGACAATGCCGAGGCCTGGCATTGGGCAAGTTGTGATGCGGGCATCGGCATCATTCCCAAGTTCGGTCGCGAGAAGATCAGGAAGGTCAGTCGGCCGATGGCCGAGCGCTACGGGATTACCGCCGTGAGCTGGCGGATTTCGGGGAGCAAGCCCAACCAGTCGGTGGGCGATCCGGCGGCGATGGTTTAATAGCTCGCCTGCAACCGGTTAAAGAAACTGCAGGAACGGACGTGCCCGCTCCTGCAGTGTACGCTGACACTTCTAGTGTCAGGCGCCAGACTCAGGGTCGCTGGCCGGAACGCCGGGCCGGTTTTCCTCATCATCAGTCACATTAGGGTCGGTATCCGGGTCGTCTGCCCGATCATTGCGTCGATCCGGCTCCAGCTCCGGCCAGTCATCTTCAACATTGCCGCCACCCATTCGCAGTAGGGAATTCATGGTGCAGTCCTCGTTCATGATCCTTATGAATTAAGAGCGACAGGTGCACGCCAGAGGTCCACTGAGCATTGGCAGTCGCTGACCAACGGTTTCAGGTGCCTGAGTAATTCACGGCAGCCACTTAGGTGCATTGATCCCAAGTGCCTTGAGCAGCTACTGGCCTCTTCGCGGGTGAACCCGCTCCTACGGGGGAGCTGTGCAGTGCCGGTCAGAGGCGGCTTGCCCGAGAAGAGGCCAGTAGCGTCAACACATCATGCTGGTTTTTTCAGCACCAAGGTCAGGATGTCATAGCTGGCCACCAATTCACCCAGCTGATTGGTTACTTCCACATCCCACGCCACCACCCCCTGCGGCTGCCCCAGCGGGCTGGTCTTGCCCTGGTCGATCTTGCGCTTGCAGGTCAGGCGCGCCTGGATGGTATCGCCAATGCCCACCGGGTTGATGAAGCGCAGGGTGTCCAGCCCATAGTTGGCCAATACCGGTCCGGCGCCGGGCGACACGAACAGCCCGGCTGCTGCCGACAGTACGAAGTAACCGTGGGCAATGCGTTTACCGAACTGCGAGGCCTTGGCGGCGATTTCGTCGAAGTGCATGTAGAAATGGTCGCCTGACAGGCAGCCGAAATTAACCAGGTCAGCTTCTGTCACGGTGCGGCGATGGGTGAGCAGCGACTCGCCGACACGCAGCTGCTCGAAGTAGCGACGGAACGGGTGTACTTCGGTTTCGATCACTTCGCCGCCGCGCACGTACTCGCCGGTGACCGCCGTAAGCATGCTCGGCGAGCCTTGTACTGCGGCGCGCTGCAGGTAGTGCTTGACAGCACGCAGGCCTCCCAGCTCTTCTCCACCGCCGGCGCGGCCCGGGCCACCGTGCTTGAGCTGCGGCAGCGGCGAGCCGTGACCGGTGGACTCCTTGGCGGCCTGGCTATCGAGCACCAGCAGACGGCCATGCCAGGCAGCAGCCACCGGGATAGCCTTGGCGGCCACGCTGCGGTCGGCGGTGACCAGGGTCGCCACCAGGCTGCCTTTGCCACGGGCAGCCAGTGCCAAGGCTTCGTCGAGGTCGTCATAGGCCATCAGCGTACTGACCGGGCCGAACGCTTCGATATCGTGGGCGCCGCCCTCGGCATGCGGGTCGCGGGCCTGCAACAAGGTTGGCGCAAAGAACGCGCCTTCAGCCACGCCTTCGCCACGCGGGGCAAAGCCATCGCTGGCGCCGAACAGCTGGTCACAACTCTGCAGCAGGCTGCGCACACGCTCGCCGACGTCGCGCTGCTGGTCATGGGAGGCCAGGGCCCCCATGCGCACACCTTCAAGCGACGGGTCGCCTACCACGACCTTGCTCAGGCGCTCGCGCAGGCGCGTGGCAACGGCATCCAGGTGCCTGGCCGGGACGATCGCGCGGCGGATGGCGGTGCACTTCTGCCCGGCTTTAGTGGTCATTTCACGTACCACTTCCTTGATGTACAGGTCGAATTCTTCGCTGTCCGGACTCACGTCCGGGCCGAGGATGGCGCAGTTGAGCGAGTCGGCCTCGGCGGTGAACGGCACCGAGTTACGAATCAGGTTGGGCGTCACGCGCAGTTTCGCGGCAGTGTCGGCGGAGCCGGTGAAGGTCACCACGTCCTGCCCCTGCAGGCGGTCGAGCAGGTCGCCGGTGCTGCCGATAACCAGCTGCAGGCTGCCTTCGGGCAGCAGGCCGGAGGCATTCATCAGGCGTACCACGGCCTCGGTCAAATAGCTGGTCGAGGTCGCCGGCTTGACGATGCAGGGCATACCGGCCAGGAACGTCGGGGCAAACTTTTCCAGCATGCCCCAGATGGGGAAGTTGAACGCGTTGATGTGCACCGCAACGCCTGCCCGTGGCACCAGGATATGACTACCGGCGAAATGGCCTTGCTTGCCCAACGGGATGGCTGGGCCTTCGTGCACCAGGTTACCCGACGGCAGCTCGCGGCTGCCGATGCCGGCATAGGAGAACAGCGTGGCGTTGCCGCCTTCGATGTCGATCCAGCTGTCAGCCCGGGTGGCGCCGCTGTGGTGCGACAGGGCGTAGAGCTGCTCCTTGCGTTCGGCCAGGTACAGGGCCAGGGCTTTGAGGCGTTGGGCACGCTGTTGGAAATCCATGCCCATCAGCGAAGCAAGGCCGCGTGCACGCGCGTAGTCCACAGCTTCGGCGAAGTCCGGGCGCTCTTCATGGCTGTAGGCCAGTACGTGGCCGTCGAGGGCGCTGCGCAGGGCCTGGGCGCCGTGCTGGCCGAGCCAACGGCCGGCGATGAAACTTTGCAGAGTAGGGGCGGCAGACATGCTGTTCTCCATGCTGTTCAAAAAGTGGGGGGCGCTGTTACCACAGCGCCAGGGTGTAGCCGATGATCAGGCGGTTTTCGTCCACGGCGTTGGTCAGGCCGTTGCCGGAGCGGAAGGTGACATTGCGCCAGCGCAGGCTGACGTCCTTGAGCGGGCCACTCTGGATGACATACGTGATGTCGGTGTCGCGCTCGCGCTCGCGGCCATTGGTCACGGTGGCAGTTTCCGCGTGGCGACCGTCGGTGTAGCGGGTCATGAAACTCAGGCCGGGGATGCCCATGGCAACGAAGTCGTAGTCGTAGCGCACTTGCCAAGAGTCCAGCCCGGCGCGGGTGAAGGTGTTGTAGGTGACCAGGTTGACGGTGAACGGGTCGCCGCCGTTGACGAACGGGAAGGCGCTGTCACCGGACATCTGCTGCCAGGTGGCGGTGAACTTGTGCGCCCGCACGCCCAGGGTGAACATGGCGTTGAAGTTACGGTTGTCGATGTTGCCGGCACGCTCGGCACCGTCATTGCGGCTGTCGAAGTAGCGCAGGTCACTGCGCAGGCTCACACCTTCTGCCAGTGGGCGGGTGTCGATCAGCCCGACGAACTGCTGACGGTAGATGTCCTGGAGCTTGGCGTAGTAATAGCTGACCGTGGTTTGCGGGGTGATGGCGTAGCTGCCACCACCAAAGTCCAGGTGGTCACTGCTGGCAGCGCCATAGCCGATGTCGTCGCGGCCAGAGGAGTCACGCAGGTTGGCCTTGGTCAGGCGTCCGGCATTGAAGGTGAGGCCATCGAGGTCCTGACTGGTGAGCAGGCCACCCTGGAAGGTGGACGCCAGCAGGCGGGTGTCGTTGTACACCACCACCGGCAGGATCGGCTGCAAGGTGCCCAGCCGCAAGGTGCTCTTGGACACACGTACCTTGCCGGTCAGGCCCAGCTCGCTGTAGTCGTCGACCGGTTCGTGACTGTTCGGGCCAAAAGGCAGCAGGCCGGTGTTGCGACGGTCGCGGCTGGAGTCGAGCTTGATGCCCAACTGCCCCAGGGCGTCCACGCCAAAGCCGACCGGGCCTTCGGTGAAGCCCGATTCCAGCTTGGCGGTAAAGCCCTGGCCCCATTCCTCAGCCTTGGCCTGCGGGGCGTTGCTCTGGCGAAAATCACGGTTGATGTAGTGGTTGCGCAGCTCCAGGCGTGCATGGCTGTCGCCGATGAAGTCAGCCAGCGCGGGCATCGGCAGGGCGAAGGTGGCCAGCCAGGCGGCTGACAGGAAGTGTGTGCGGTTCATTGTTGTTGTTTTACCCGACATGTCTGTTCGTCCTTGAAGTCAGTGTTTGCTGGCGCCAGCCGCGCCGATACCGGTCATGGAGCGGATGAATTGGCCCAGGTAGCGACCCCGTTCTTCAACGGCACGTTCGGAGCTGTCGGTAACCGAGAACACCCAGGCACTGAGGAAGGCCAGGCTCATGGAGAACAGCGCAGGGTTGCTGTAGGGGAACAGCACCGTTTCGTTGTGCAGCACGTTGACCCACACCGCCGGGCCCAGCACAACCAACAGCACCGCCGAGACCAGCCCGGCCATGCTGCCGCACACCGCGCCGCGGGTGGTCAGGCCTTTCCAGAACATGGAAAGGAGCAGCACCGGGAAGTTGACCGAAGCGGCCACCGCCAGCACCAGGCCGGAGAGGAAGGCAATGTTCTGCGACTCGAACATCAGGCCCAGGATCACCGCCAGCAGGCCGATGACCAGCGTTGCAATGCGCGACACGCGCATTTCCTCTTGCTCGGTAGCCTTGCCTTTGCGCATCACGCAGGCATACAGGTCGTGGGACACCGCCGATGCCCCGGACAGCGCAAGGCCAGCGACCACAGCCAGAATGGTGGCGAAGGCCACGGCTGAGATGAAGCCGAGGAACAGGTTGCCCCCCACGGCCTGGGCCAGGTGCACGGCGACCATGTTGCCGCCACCGATGATGGCGCCAGTGGCGTCGCGGTAGGACGGCTCGGTGCCGACCATGACGATGGCGCCAAAGCCGACAACGATCAGCAACAGGTAGAAGTAACCAATGAAACCGGTGGCGTAGAACACGCTCTTGCGTGCTTCCTTGGCATCACTGACTGTGAAGAAGCGCATCAGGATATGCGGCAGGCCAGCGGTGCCGAACATCATGCCCAAACCAAGGGAAATGGCGTCCACCGGGTTGGACAACAAGCCGCCTGGGGCCATGATCGCCTGGCCCTTGGCATGCACGGCCACGGCGCTGGCAAACATGGCCTCGGTGCTGAAGCCGAAGTGCTTGAGCACCATGAAGGCCATGAAACTGGTGCCCGACAGCAGCATTACCGCCTTGATGATCTGCACCCAGGTGGTGGCGAGCATGCCACCGAAGGTGACATAGGCAACCATCAACACACCGACCAGCATCACGGCGTACAGGTAGCTGATGCCGAACAGCAGCTCGATCAGCTTGCCGGCGCCGACCATTTGCGCCACCAGGTACATCAGCGCCACCACCAGGGTGCCGAAAGCCGAGGTCAAGCGCACCGGGGTTTGCGCCAGCCGGTAGCTGACCACGTCGGCGAAAGTGTACTTGCCCAGGTTGCGCAGGCGCTCGGCAATCAGGAACAGGATGATCGGCCAGCCCGCCAGGACACCGAGGGCATACAACAGGCCGTCGTAGCCGTTCATGAACATCATCGCGGAAATGCCCAGGAACGAAGCGGCACTGATCATGTCGCCCGCGATCGCCAGGCCGTTCTGCATGCCGCTCAAGCCGCCGCCGGCGGTGTAGAAGTCGCTGGCCGAGCGGGTGCGCAGGGCAGCCCAGCGGGTGACCAGCAGGGTGAAGCAGACAAACACCATGAACATCGAAATGGCTGTCCAGTTCATTGTGCGCACTCCTGCTTGACCTTGTCGTTGAGCGGGTCGAGCACGTTGTTGGCGCGGTGTACGTAGATGCCGGTCAGGGCAAAGGACAGCAGCACCATCAGCACGCCCACCAGCATGCCGACCGTGGTCACGCCGCCGCTGAGGGACTGGCCGAGGGTGCTGGGCGAAAACGCAACCAGCAGGACGAAGCCGTAGTAGACCACCAGCATGGCCAGGGTCAGGCTGCCGTTAAGGCGGCGTTTGCGCCGTACCAGGTGCTGGAAGTCGGGGTGGTTGGCGATGCTTTCTATGCGTTCGGGTGTCATGGGTTGCGATCTCTGGGTGTTGTAATTGTTTTGTTGAGGTCACGCGGGGTATTGCGTTGCTGCTTAGCCCCTCTTCGCAGGCAAGGATGCCGCCCTAAGGCCTTGCGCAGCCCCTGTAGGAGCGGGTTTACCCGCGAAGCAGCCGACTCGGTCTACAGCTGGTCGAAGTCCAGCACCACCTTGTCACTCACCGGGTAGGTCTGGCACGACAGCACATACCCGGCCGCCACTTCGTAGTCTTCGAGGGCATGGTTGCTGTCCATCTCCACTTCGCCCTCGATCACCCGGCACTTGCAGGTGGAGCACACGCCGGCCTTGCACGAGTAGGGCAGCTCGGCGCCAATGGCGTTGCCGGCGTCCAGCACGTTCTGGGTGTTGCGCGGCAGGTCGAAGCTCAGTGCCCGGCCGTCGCTGATCACGGTGATATGGCTAAGCGCCGAATCCACCTGGCGTGCCGCCTCACGGGCTTCGCGGCGGGCCTCGCTGCCGGCGGCGGCGAACAGCTCGAAATGAATGCGTTCCTTGGCCATGCCGTTGGCCTGCAGGCTGTCACGCACGGTTTCGGTCATCGCCTGCGGGCCGCAGATGAATGCCGCGTCCAGGCCGGCAACGTCCAGCCAGCGCGAAAACAGTTGGCCGCATTTGTCAGCGTCGATGCGGCCGTTGTACAGGTCGACGTCCTGCTGTTCGCGGCTGAACACGAAAATCAGGTTCAAACGGTCGAGGTAACGGTTTTTCAGGTCTTCGAGCTTGTCGCGGAACAGCGCCCCCGAACTGGAGCGGTTGCCGTACAGCAAGGTGAAACGGCTGTGCGGCTCGCTGGCCAGCGTAGTGGCGATGATCGACAGTATCGGGGTGATGCCGCTGCCGGCGGCCACCCCCAGATAGTTGCCCTGGCGAGCCGGGTCCAGTGGCACGAAGAAGCTCCCCGATGGCGGCATCACTTCCAGCTGCTGGCCGGCCTTGAGCACTTCATTGGCAAATGCCGAGAAGCGCCCGCCCGGCACGCGCTTGACGGCCACGCGCAGCTCGCCGTCCTGCACGGCGCTGCAGATGGAGTAGGAGCGGCGGACTTCTTCGTTATCCAGCTGGGTACGCATGACCAGGTACTGGCCCTGAGTGAAGCGGAATTGGTCCTGCAGGTGCTCGGGCACATCGAAGGCAATCGATACCGCATCACGGGTCTCATTGCGCACTTGCTTGATGGTCAGGCTGTGAAACTGGCTCATGGTGGTCTCCACGGCTCAAATGCATTTGAAATAGTCGAATGGCTCCAGGCACTCGCGGCAGCGGTACAGCGCCTTGCAGGCCGTGGAGCCGAACTGGCTGAGCAATTCGGTATGGGCGCTGCCGCATTGCGGGCAGCACACCTGGGGGGCTTCGCCGAGCAGGCTGCGCTTGCTGGCGCTGCCTTGCGGCGGCGCAATGCCATAAGCGCGCAGGCGCTCGCGGCCCAGTTCGGTGATCCAGTCGGTGCTCCAGGCCGGGGTCAGCCGACGCTCCAGGTCTGGCGCGGTGAAACCGGCTTGCTCCAGCGCCTGGCGGATATCCCCTTCGATCACTTCGGTGGCCGGGCAGCCAGAATAGGTCGGGGTAACCACCAGGTGCAGGTGGCCGGCGCGCCAATCGACATCGCGCACGATCCCCAGGTCGACCACGCTGACCACCGGCACTTCAGGGTCCATGACCTGGCCCAATACCGCCCAGGCGCGGGCCAGGTCGTCGCCTTGCTGTGCCCGTGCGCCGCGGTCGCCGGCAATCAGTTCACCAGGTTGCATCGGGGTAGGCCCTTGGCAGGAACTGCATTTCGGCCAGCAGCAGGCCCAGATGCTCGGTGTGCAGGCCTTTGCGGCCATCCAGGTAGAAGTGGCTGGCGGCCTTGGGCAGCGGCAGTTCGACCGAAGCAAACGTCGCGGCGACCTGCTTCAGCCAGGTGGCGCCGACGGTAGCGGGATCGGCGCCGATACCGCATTCGGCCAGACGGACTTCGTTGTCGCTGCCAGCGGTGAGTTCAACGGTGAAGCGCCACAGTGCCGGGATAGCGGCGAGCATGCGCTGGCGGCTGGCATCGGTACCACCGCCCAGACGTTGTACCCATTCGCTGGACCGGCGCAGGTGGTAGGTGACTTCCTTCAGGGCCTTGGCGGCAATACCGGCGATTCGCGCGTCGCTGGACTCGACCAGCCCCTGGAGCACGGCGAAGTGCCACGCGTCGTAAAGGAACTGCTTGGTCATGGTGACGGCAAAGTCACCGTTGGGTTGCTCGACCAGCAGCAGGTTGCGGTAGGCGCGCTCGTCACGGCGGAACGCCAGGGCATCGGCATCCCGGCCATCGTCGAGCAGCTCGGCGGCATACTCCAGCCAGTTGCGGGCCTGGCCGACCAGATCGAGGCCGACGTTCATCAGGGCCAGCTCTTCCTCGATGGCCGGGGCACGGCCACACCATTCGCAGAGGCGCTGGCCCTGGACCAGGGCGCTGTCGCCGAGCAACAGCAGGTAGGGGATAAGGGCTTCTTTATGCATGGCCCACCTCACATGTGTCCGACTTCGTCGGGCAGCTCGTAGAAGCTGGCATGGCGATAGACCTTGTCGTCCGCGGGGGCGAACAGCGGGTCTTTCTCGTCGGGGGAGGAGGCGGTGATCAGCGCCGACGGCACCACCCACAGGCTCACACCTTCGCTACGGCGGGTGTAGAGCTCGCGGGCATTCTCGATAGCCATGGCGGCATCGGCGGCGTGCACGCTGCCGACATGCTTGTGGTTAAGGCCGTGCTTGCTGCGCACGAACACTTCGTAGAGGGTCCAGACAGACATTTTCGATCTCCGCATCTATCGCCGCTCAGGCGGCGTTCTTGTTCTGTTGCTTGCGCGCATAGGCCACGGCGGCCTCGCGTACCCAGGCGCCGTCCTCGATGGCCTTGCGCCGGGTGGCGACACGCTCCAGGTTGCATGGGCCATTGCCCTTGATCACTTCGTAGAACTCGTCCCACTGGATTTCGCCGAAGTCGTAGTGGCCGCGCTCGGCGTTCCACTTCAGCTCAGGGTCAGGCGCAGTGCAGCCCAGCAGTTCCAGCTGCGGCACGGTCTGGTCGATGAAGCGCTGGCGCAGTTCGTCGTTGGTCTGGCGCTTGATCTTCCAGGCCATCGACTGGGCGCTGTTGGGCGAGTGTTCATCGCTCGGGCCGAACATCATCAGCGCCGGCCACCACAGGCGGTTGATGGCGTCCTGAACCATGTCGCGCTGGGCTTGGGTGCCCTGGCGCATCATGGTCAGGAGCATTTCGTAGCCCTGGCGCTGGTGGAAGCTCTCTTCCTTGCAGATACGGATCATCGCGCGGGAGTAGGGGCCGTAAGAGGTGCGCTGCAGTACCACTTGGTTGACGATGGCGGCGCCGTCCACCAGCCAGCCCACAGCGCCCATGTCGGCCCAGCTGAGGGTGGGGTAGTTGAAGATGCTTGAGTACTTGGCCTTGCCGCTGTGCAGTTTGGCGATTTCTTCGTCGCGGTCAGCCCCCAGGGTTTCCATGGCGCTGTACAGGTACAGGCCGTGGCCGGCTTCGTCCTGAATCTTGGCCATCAGCTGCAGTTTGCGCTTGAGGCTGGGGGCACGGGTGACCCAGTTGCCTTCGGGCAGCATGCCGACGATTTCAGAGTGGGCGTGCTGGGAGATCTGCCGGATGAGGGTCTGGCGGTAGGCCTCGGGCATCCAGTTCTTGGCTTCGATCTTGATTTCGGCATCGATCTTTTCCTGGAAGTTGCGTTCCTCGGGGGACATCTCTTCCAGCGACTTGATGCGCTTGACTCCGGTTTCCACTAGCTGTGCGTACATGTGCTGCGACTCCTGCTAAGGCATGAGTCATTTGTAAGCGATACAAAACATAACGTCAAACACATTTATATGTATCAAGTAAGATTTGTGTATCACGTTGACAGCCAAGAGGGCTGCCGGGCAGCAGCGCGTGCCCGGCAGAACGCAGGCAAAAAAAGGCCCCGGACAATGCCGGGGCCGAAATGGCAGCCGATTGGGTCAGCTGGCCAACCGTCTGTCGAACACGTGGCACGCCTTGCCCTCGGAGCGCTTGAGCGTGCCGCAGGGCTGCAGGTGCACCTGGGTGCTGATACCGATGTAAGTCTTGATCTGTTTGCTCAACTCCCCAACAACCAGCTTGCGCTGGCCTTCGTCAAGGTACTGGCACTCTGCGCGCAGCTCCACGTGCACCTGGACACTGTCCAGATTTCCATTGCGATACAGATGAATTTCATAAAGCTCAGAAAGCTGTTTTATTTTTAGCACCTGCTCCTCGATCTGAGTCGGGAACACATTGACCCCGCGAATGATCAGCATGTCGTCACTGCGGCCGGTGATCTTGCCGATCCGCCGCATCGGCCGAGCGGTGCCGGGCAGCAGCCGGGTGAGGTCGCGGGTGCGATAACGCACCATCGGCAATGCCTCCTTGCTCAGCGAGGTGAATACCAGCTCGCCCAGTTGGCCATCCGGCAGCACCTCGCCGGTGGCAGGGTCGATGATTTCGGGATAGAAGTGGTCTTCCCAGATGGTCGGGCCGTCCTTGGTCTCTATGCACTCCATTGCCACCCCGGGCCCCATGATTTCCGAAAGGCCGTAGATATCGAGGGCATTGATGCCCAGACGCTGCTCGATCGAGCGGCGCAGCTCGTCGGTCCATGGCTCGGCACCAAAAATGCCCAGGCGCAGCTTGAGGTCGTGCGGGTCGATGCCCTGGCGCTCGATTTCATCAGCCAGGTTGAGCATGTAGGACGGGGTGACCATGATGATGTCGGGCTGGAAGTCGCGAATCAGCTGCACCTGCTTTTCGGTCTGGCCACCGGACATGGGGATCACGGTGCAGCCCAGGCGTTCGGCACCGTAGTGCGCGCCGAGCCCGCCGGTGAACAGCCCGTAGCCGTAGGACACATGCACCTTGTCACCTTTGCGCCCGCCGGCCGCACGAATCGAACGGGCAACCACATTGGCCCAGGTGTCGATATCGTTCTGGGTGTAGCCGACCACCGTCGGCTTTCCGGTGGTGCCACTGGAGGCATGCAGGCGCACCACTTCTTCCTGGGGCACGGCAAACATGCCGTAGGGGTAGTTGTCGCGCAGGTCGTTCTTGCCGGTGAAGGGGAACTTCGCCAGGTCTTCCAGGCACTTGAGGTCATCAGGGTGGATGCCGTACTCGGCAAAGCGCTGGCGGTACAACGGCACATTGTCGTAGGCGTGCTTCAGGCTCCAGCGCAGACGTTCCAGCTGGTGCTGGCGCAGGGCATCGACGCTGGCGGTTTCCATCGGGTCCAGCAGGGCACGATCGGCATCATGGTACATGTTCATGGCTTCACTCGAATTGTTCTTGTACGCCGCGCGCCAGCGGTTGCAGGCCGCGCGGTGAGTGTCATGGAGGCAGCATATACGGCTGCGTTCAGTTCGGTAACAAGCGCAGGGTCTGAACCGCTCAGAGGCGCTCGATGATCATGGCAATGCCTTGGCCTACGCCGATGCACATGGTGCACAGGGCGTAGCGGCCGGCCGTTTCTTCAAGCTCGTGCAAGGCAGTGGTCACCAACCGGGCACCGCTCATGCCCAGGGGATGGCCCAGGGCGATGGCGCCGCCGTTGCGGTTGACTCGCGGGTCGTCGTCGGCCAGGCCCAGCTCGCGCAACACGGCCAGCCCCTGGGCGGCAAAGGCCTCGTTGAGTTCGATGACATCCATGTCAGCCAGTGCCAGGCCGGTGAGCGCCAGTACCTTGCGGGTCGCAGGCACCGGCCCGATGCCCATCAGCCTGGGCTCAACCCCGGCCACAGCCATGCCGACGATGCGCCCGCGCGCCTTCAGGCCATGGCGGCGGGCCGCGGCGCTGCTGGCCAGCAGCAGGGCGCAAGCGCCGTCATTCACACCGGAGGCATTACCCGCCGTTACGCTGCCGCCTTCACGAAACGGCGTCCCGAGCCGAGCCAGCTGCTCCAGCGTGGTGTCGCCGCGCGGGTGCTCGTCATGCTCGACCACTTTGACCGGGCCTTTACGCTGCGGGATTTCGACCGGCACGATTTCCCGCGCCAGGCGGCCGCGGGCCTGAGCTGCTGCTGCCTTGTGCTGGCTGCGCAGGGCAAAGGCATCCTGGTCGGCGCGCGAGATGCCGAACTGTTCGGCCACGTTTTCAGCCGTTTCCGGCATCGAATCGATGCCGTAGGCGGCCTTCATCAGCGGGTTGACGAAACGCCAGCCGATCGTGGTGTCGAACAGCTCGGCTGCACGCCCGAATGCCTGCTCCGACTTACCCATCACAAACGGCGCACGCGACATGGACTCTACACCACCGGCCAGCATGAGCCCCGCTTCACCGCAGCGCAGGGCACGTGCCGCATTGCCGATGGCATCCAGGCCGGAACCGCACAGGCGGTTGATCGTGGTCCCTGGTACTTCGAGTGGCAGCCCGGCCAGCAGGCTCGCCATGTGGGCCACGTTGCGGTTGTCTTCGCCGGCCTGGTTGGCACAGCCGAAGATAACGTCATCAATGGCTTTCCAGTCCAGTTCGGGGTGACGCTGGATCAAGGCTTTGAGCGGGATGGCCGCCAGGTCGTCGGCGCGCACGCTGCTCAGGGCCCCGGCATAGCGGCCAATGGGGGTACGCACGGCGTCGATGATCAAGGCATCGGCGTGGGTCGGTTCATTCATCTTGCGTCTCCTGCGCCAGCACGGTGCCGCGCACTTTGTAGGATTTGCCATGGAACATCGCAACCAATTCGCCGCGCTGGTTGTCGATGCGCACGTCATACAGGCCGGTGCGGCCTTTGCGGCTGACTTCGCTGGCGTGGGCGGTGAGCACGTCATCGCGCAGCGCCGGGGCCAGGTAGTCGATGCTGCAGCCCAGCGCCACCGTGGCCTGGTCGTAGCTGTTGCAGGCGAAGGCGAACGCCGAATCGGCCAACGCGAACAGGAAACCGCCATGGCAGGTGCCATGCCCCTGGATCATGTCGGCACGTACCGCCATGCGCAGGCTGGCCCGGCCCGGGCCGGCATCCAGCAGGCTGATACCCAGGCCCTGGGTGGCCGGGTCGCGGGCGTACATGGCGTCGGCACAGGCTTGTGCCAGTTGCTCTTCAGTCATGCAGGGTGCCTCCTTTGGCTTCACAGCGGCGTAACAACAGGGAAGGGCGGTAGCGGCTCTCGCCATAGCTGCGCTGCAGGTTGTCGAGCACGCGCAGGGTATGGGCAATACCGACGTTCGCCGCCCAGGCCAGCGGGCCGCAGGGGTAATTGACGCCGGCGCGCATGGCCAGGTCGATGTCGGCGGCGCTGCCGACGCCCTGAAGCACCGCATCGGCGGCCTCGTTGGCAAGCATTGCCACGGTGCGCAGTACCACCAGGCCGGGCAGGTCGGCGATGCCGGTCACTTTCAAGCCTGCGCGCTGCAGCAGGGCTACGGCCTGGTCACGGGCGCTGTCGCTGGTATCCGCTGACCAGCTGATGGCAATGCGCGTGGCGCTGCTGTAGTCCAGCGCCAGGTCGAGCAGCACAAGGTTGCGCAGCCCGTCCTCTCGGGCACGTTGGCTGGCCAGGCGGCCGTCGGACAGGGCCAGGGTGGCGTCGCCCACCTGGATCAGGCCACTACCGGCGCGCTGGGTCACGGCAATGCCGCTTTGGCGAAGGCGCTCGACCAGCGGCTGCATCACCCCCAGGTTGCCCTCGACTACGCAGGCCTCTGCGCGGGAGGAGCTGTGCAGTTCGGCCGGCTGCGGGCGCTCGACGCCTTCGGCATAGCGATAGAAGCCTTGGCCGGTCTTGCGACCCAGGCGACCGGCGTCCACCAGTTCCTTCTGCACCAGCGAAGGCTGGAAGCGGAAATCGCCATAGAAAGCATCGAATACGGAACAGGTGACAGCGTAATTGACGTCATGGCCAATCAGGTCGGTCAGCTCGAACGCCCCCATGCGGAAGCCGCCAGCGTCACGCATCAGCGCATCCAGGCTGGCGCAATCAGCGGCACCTTCCTGCAGCAGGCGCAGGCTTTCGGCATAGAACGGCCGCGCTACCCGGTTGACGATGAAACCGGGTGTAGAGCGCGCATGGACCGGCTGCTTGCCCCAGGCCTGGGCCGTGGCGTAGATGCGTGCGGCCACTGCCTGGTCGGTTGCCAGGCCCGACACCACCTCGACAAGCGCCATCAGCGGTGCCGGGTTGAAAAAGTGCATACCGACCACGTGCTGCGGGCGTTCAAGGCCAGCGGCGAGGCTGGTGATGGACAGTGACGAAGTATTGCTGGCAAGGATACAGTCGGCCGCGCACAGGGTTTCGAGCTGGCTGAACAACGCCTGCTTCACCTGCAGGTTTTCGACGATAGCTTCAATGACCAGGCCGGCATCTGCCAAGGCTTCGAGTGTATCGACCGGGCACAGGCGGGCATTGATCGCTTCGCGTTCAGCGGCCAGCAACTTTCCTTTGTCCACCAGCCGGGCCAGTTGGCGATCGATACCCGTCACCGTCTGGGCGGCAGCACCCGGGCGGTTATCGTAGAGCTTGACGGGGTGACCGGCCTGGGCCGCGACCTGGGCGATACCGGCGCCCATGGCGCCGGCACCGATCACCCCCACCTGGACATTGCTTGCGAGTGCGCCCATGTTCAGCGCCCCTTGAAGGCTGGCGTGCGTTTGTTCATGAAGGCGTTCACGCCTTCGCGGTAGTCCTCGCTGCGCCCGGCCAGGCGCTGCAGGTCGCGCTCCAGCTCCAGCTGCGCCTCAAAACCGTTGTCGAAACTGGCATTGAGGCTGCGCTTGATCAGTGCCAGGCCGTAGGTGGGCTGGGCGGCGAGGTGGCGGGCGAGGGTGAGGGCTTCATCACGCAGCGCGGCATCATCCACCACGCGGTGGATCAACCCCCATTGCTCGGCCTGTTCGGCGCCAAGGCGCTCGCCCAGCATGGCCAGCGCCTTGGCCCGGGCCATGCCGACCAAGCGCGGCAGCAGCCAGGTACCGCCGGAGTCCGGCACCAGGCCGATCTTGCAGAAGGCCTGGATGAAACTGGCCGAGCGGGCGGCCAGCACCAGGTCGCAGGCCAAGGGAATGTTGGCACCGGCACCGGCCGCCACGCCGTTGACCGCACAGATCACCGGCAAAGGCAGGTCGCGCAGGGTACGCACCAGCGGGTTGTAGAACTTGTCGATCGACTGGCCCAGGTCTGGCATCTCGGCGCCTGGGGCAACGTTGCGGTCGGACAGGTCCTGGCCGGCGCAGAAGCCGCGGCCTTCAGCCGTCAGCAGGAGCACCCGCGCGTCACTGCTCTGGCGCACTTGCCTGAGCGCTTCGCGCACCTCCAGGTGCATGGCCGTATTGAAGCTGTTCAGCTGCTCGGGGCGGTTCAATGAAAGGAAGGCAACGCCGTCCTCGATGGAAAACAGGATGTGCTGGAAAGTCATGACAGACTCGCTCCGTCAGTCGAGAGAATGATGATCAGCGCCCCTGGAAACGGGCCTGGCGCTTTTCCTGGAAGGCGCGGATGCCTTCATCGCGGTCGGCTGTGCCAGCCAGCAGGGTGAAGGCATGGCGCTCGAAGCGCAGGCCGCTGGCCAGGTCGGTATCACCGGCCTTCAGTAACGCCTCCTTGGCCAGGCGCACAGCCAGCGGCGCTTTGGCGGCGATGCTGCGGGCAACCTGCATGGCGCGTTCTACGGTGAGTTCGGGCTGGGTGATTTCGCTGACCAAACCGGCCTGCTGGGCGCGGAGGGCAGTGATGGCTTCCCCCGTCAGCACCATCTGCATGGCCAACGGCTTACCGACGGCACGTAACAGGCGCTGGGTACCGCCAGCACCGGGGATGATGCCAAGGTTGATTTCCGGCTGGCCGAAACGGGCGTCGGTACTGGCGATGACGATGTCGGCGCACATTGCAAGTTCGCAGCCGCCACCCAGGGCATAGCCGTTGACTGCGGCAATCAGCGGTTTGGCGAATGCGGCGATGCTTTGCCAATGCGCTACGCGCGGGTCATTGAGGATGCCGACCAGGTCGCGATCGGCCATCTCGCCGATGTCGGCGCCTGCGGCGAATGCATTGGCGCTGCCGGTAATCACTATGGCACGGACATGCTCGTCGTTCCCGGCAGCCTGCAGCGCAGCGGCCAGTTCTGCCAGTAGCTCGGTGCACAGGGCATTCAAGACCTCGGGCCGTTGCAGGGTAATGAGCTGAACGCCATGTTCGGGCGCCTGCACATCGATATATCGCGGCATCTCGGGTTCCTCTGGCTGCACGCACGGCACATCGCGTGGCCGGCATTTTTTGGAATTGTTTGCAGGGACGTAATGCGGGATCACGACCAGGTGAGGTTAGTATATGCTCTATGCGATACAGTAATGCAAGGTACAAAATGATTTCGCGTATCTCTTTTTTGTTTTTCTATGATCACAGCTCCAGTGCAATGCTTGCTGAAGAATCGTTTAACCTTGGCATTTCCTAGTATTTATAGCGGGTTTTTTCCTTGCAGCATTAACTCAACACAAGTGATACACGATTGACGACCAGACAGAATCTGATACAAGATCTACTGACATTTCAAATCATTTCGAGAGTGTTGCCATGCCTTGCTATCGACTGGACGGCCTGACGCCTGTGGTTCACCCGACAGCCTACGTGCACCCCAGCGCAGTCCTGATCGGTGACGTCATCGTCGGCCCCCGCTGCTACATTGGCCCGCTGGCATCGCTCAGGGGCGATTTCGGCCGCATCGTGCTGGAGGAGGGCGCCAACTTGCAGGACACCTGCGTGATGCATGGTTTCCCGGGGGGCGACACCGTAGTGGAACGTAACGGGCATGTCGGCCACGGCGCCGTGCTGCACGGCTGTCGCGTCGGCGAAGATTCATTGATCGGCATGAACGCCGTCGTGATGGATGGCGCCCATGTAGCACCACGCTGCATCGTCGCGGCCACCGCCTTCGTCAAAGCTGGCTTCGAATGCGCGGCGCAGAGCCTGGTGATGGGGTCGCCAGCCCAGGTCAAACGCCCACTGAGCGAGCAGGAGCTGGCCTGGAAACAGCGCGGGACGGCGGAGTACCAGCACCTGGCGCAGCGCTGCATGAACAGCATGGTCGAATGCCCGCCGCTGGCCGAGGCAGAGCCGGGACGCCCGCGCATGGAAGACACCGGGGTCAGGCCCAAGGGCCAGGCGAGCGCATGAGCCTGGCAGTGACACGCAATGGCCAGGCGGCCCGCCGCACAGGTATAGTCGATGCTTTATCCGCGCACAGTTCGCCCATGAGCAATCTCGCCCCACTGAACCACTTGATCACCCGCTTTCAGGAGCAGACGCCAATCCGCGCCAGTTCCCTGATCATCACGTTGTACGGCGATGCCATCGAGCCGCACGGCGGTACAGTCTGGCTCGGTAGCCTGATCAACCTGCTGGAGCCGATCGGCATCAATGAACGGCTGATACGAACGTCGATCTTTCGCCTGACCAAAGAAGGTT
This sequence comes from Pseudomonas sp. GW823-FHT05G12, assembly GCF_058795575.1. Classification (NCBI taxonomy): domain Bacteria; kingdom Pseudomonadati; phylum Pseudomonadota; class Gammaproteobacteria; order Pseudomonadales; family Pseudomonadaceae; genus Pseudomonas; species Pseudomonas sp. GW823-FHT05G12. Next base: position 2,887,598 of record NZ_CM179501.1, on the reverse strand, counting down.
GGCTCACTGCAGAAAAGGTGGGCCGACGCAGTTATTACAGCCTGACAGGCACTGGCCGTCGGCGTTTCGAAAAAGCCTTCAAGCGCGTCTATAGCCCGAGCCAGCCAGCCTGGGACGGGGCCTGGACACTGGTGTTGCTGTCGCAACTCGAGGCGGGTAAACGCAAGGCCGTGCGTGAAGAGCTGGAGTGGCAGGGGTTTGGTGTCATGGCGCCGAACCTGCTGGGTTGCCCACGGGCAGACCGTGCCGACCTGGTGGCCACGTTGCGTGATCTTGAGGCGGGCGACGACAGTATCGTCTTCGAAACCCACACCCAAGAGGTACTCGCGTCCAAGGCGATGCGCGCCCAGGTGCGGGAAAGCTGGCGTATCGACGAACTGGGGCAGCAATACAGCGAGTTTATCCAGCTGTTCAGGCCGCTGTGGCAAGGTTTGAAAGAGCAGCCGTTGCTGGATGCTCAAGATTGCTTCCTGGCGCGCACGCTGCTGATTCACGAATACCGCCGCCTGCTGCTGCGCGACCCACAACTGCCCGATGAGCTGCTGCCAGGGGACTGGGAGGGAAGGGCTGCGCGACAGTTGTGCCGTAACCTCTACAGACTGGTGTTTGCCAAAGCCGAAGAATGGTTGAATGCAGCGCTGGAGACGGCAGATGGCCCATTGCCGGACGTGAGCGAGAGTTTTTACAAGCGTTTTGGCGGGTTGGCTTGAGGGGAGTGCTCGCCTCACAGTGCCGCGGCCAACATTCACGGCGTCGAGCAGGGTGCCTTCAGGGGCCCTTGGCCTCACACTCACCGCCACCTTGTTCGAGCGCCATGAGTGCAGGCATATCAAGAATTTCTACCAACCTGCCATGCAGGTCGACGATACCCAGCGCGCGCAGACGGGCGACGGATCGGCACACGGTTTCCAGGCGTAAACCCAGGTACGAAGCCATGTCTTCACGAGACATCCGCAACATGAAGCCATGGGCAGAGTAACCGCGGCTGACGAAGCGCCTGGAGAGCCCCACCAGGAAGCTGGCCAGCCGCTGTTCTGCAGTCAGGTTGCACAGCATCAGCACACGCCCGTGCTCACGCACGATCTCCCGGCTCATCAGGCGATTCAGGCTTTGCTGCAGGTCCGGAAACTCACGCGCCAGGGTTTGCAAGCGGCGATAGGGGACAGGGCAGACTTCGCTGTCTTCCAGGGCAATGGCGTCACAGACATGGTGCTCTGTGGCAATGGCATCGAGGCCGATTACATCGCCCGGCATCCAGAAGTTGATCACCACGCCTTGCCCCTCGGCGCTGTTCAGGCTGGTCTTGAAACTGCCGCAGCGTAAGGCATAGAGCATGGTCAGCGGATCGTTGGCATTGAACAGCGCGGCGCCCTTGCGAATGCGCATGCGTGGGCCTATCAACGCGCCCAGGCAGCTGTTTTCGTCAACCGGCAGGCCAGTGGGGAGGCACAGGCCGCTTACCCGGCAATCCATGCAGTGGTTCACCAGCGGTTTCAGGTGAATAGGGTTTGCCTTGGGCAAAGGGTTGGGTGAGTCGAGCAGGGTGACCTTCAGCTGGCCAGGCATTTTCGGGCCTCCTTCGCATTTCGGAGGCCCCTTTGGGCCCCCGCGCCATTACGCGCACCGAGCCCGACGGGCGACCAATCAGCAAGCATGTCCCGCGAGTGGGGGGCATTGAGGCGGCTTGTAAGCCGTTCGACAAATCGCTCGGCTTCGGCAGCCGTACTGAAACCCACCCGCCAGTCATCCATGCGCACCCAACAGCGTCCCTGCTCAGTGCTCTTCTCGACGTAAACGTTCATCAGGGCCTCCAAAGCATGTATCGCTAGACAATGCAGAATGAAGGCGTCCCTGCCGGCAGCGCAGGTGAAGCTCAGGGCGTTAACGCCATGGCACGCCTGCGGCGCCTGAGGTGAATGTTGATATGGCTACAGGGTGCGCCAGCGCAGTGTCGAGACATTGATCGGCGTCAAGTTCTTGCGCCATGGGCAATGCCATTGGTCGGTAGGTGCCTCGAGTTGATAAACATCAAGTTCGCAACGTGTAGCTGGCAGATGCTTTACCCACGTATCGCAACCTCAGAGGTGTGCCATGGAAACTCCGCAAAGACTGCTGCTGATCGCCTCGCCCCTGATGCGCCGAACCCCGGTCTATGACCGGGCTGCTGCGCTGGCCAAGGCCAAGGGGATGGCGCTGCACATCGTGGCTTTCGACTACGTGGAAGGGCTTGCCACGGCGGGCCTGGTGAATGAACAGGCGCTGGCAGTCATGCGCGAGGGTTACGTGCAGCAGCACCGTGAATGGCTGGAAACCCAGGCGTTGCCGATGCGGCGCAATGGTGTCACCGTCACAACCGAGGTGGTGTGGGTGCAGCAGCCCTTGAATGAGATCCTGATACACTTGCGTGAGCAACCGTTTGCCATGCTGATCAAAGAGCTCGAGCATGAGCCTTGGTGGATGCGCGCAATGTTTACCTCGCTGGATATCCAGTTGCTGCGCGAAACGCGAATACCCTTGCACTTGGTACACAAGGCCAGCCATGCGTTGCCACGCAGGATTCTGGCGGCGGTGGACCTGTCCAGGCCGGAGGATCAGTTTGAAGGCTTCAACGACCAGATCATCAGCGAAGCGCTGAAGCTGGCATTGCAGTGCAATGCCCAGATCGAGTTGCTGTACGCCTACGACTTGGGTTCCATGTACCTGGACGCCGGCGGCAGCCGGGAACATTCGTTCCTGTTCGATTCAAACGATGCCCAGACCTTGCATGACGCTCAAAGCGCTGCCTTCCAGGAGCTTGCCGAACGCAACGGCATCGCCGTCGAACACCGCCATATGCGCATAGGCGACCCGGCAAAGGCCCTGGCGATATTCATGGATAACAATGATATCGACGTACTGGTCATGGGCAGTTATCACCACCGTGGCATCGGCTGGTTCATCGGCAGTACTGCCGAGCGCGTTATGCATCGGTTGTCCAGCAGTGTGCTGGTGATTTCTCCAGAGCGCTCCCAAGGCTGAAGCACAAGGCCCGCAAGGGCCTTGTCTTTTCAAGGCCGCAGGTCAAGTTCGTGCAGAATCTCGCTCACATCGCCGCCGGGGTAGCGGGAGGTGAAGCCCAGTGCCTTGACCAGCCGGTGCATCGCATAGTTGCTGGCCAGATCCCTGGAGACCATGCACTGAAAGCCATTGCGTCTTGCGGCTGCAATCAGGTGTTGCATCAGGCGCTTGCCCAACCCCTTGCGCTGCCAGTCTTCGCTGACCGCCACTGCACATTCGCAACGTTGACTGCCTGGTATGCCCGCATAGCGGCTGACGCCGACCTGTTGCAATTGACCGTCTACATGAACCAAGGCGACATAGGCCATGCGCTGGTGGTAGTCCACGGGCATGTCTTGCGTGTCCAAGCTAGGCAAGCCGCCGCTGAGTCCGGCAATGAAGCGAAAGCGCCGTGATTCATATGCGATTGTGCTCAGAAAACGCTTGTCCCGTTCGCGGTCCTCCTCGCGCAGTGGGCGGATCAGCACCGCCGAACCGTCCTCGAGGTTTTCGACCCAGTGTTCGCAGGTCTGTGGCTGTGCTGTCTGCTGCCCGTTCATGACGCCTCCCGTTGCCTGATCAGTGTCTGGTGCAGCTGTTTTAACGTGGCAGGCCGGTTCGGTTCTGACAATCATCAAGTTCAGGCTGGGTAGCGGTTTTCTGATCTGCATCAAGCAGCAGCGATCCTGTGCGCGGAATATCGTCAGCATCACACCCACTGACGAAAGCGCGGAGGTTCACCATGGGGCAATATCGACAATTGCTGGTGCTGCTGACCGAGGTCGATCCGCATTCCGCCGCTTTGCGCCGAGCCCTTGCCTTGGCGCAAGTCAGCGGCGCCAGCGTGCATGTGCTGGGCCTGTTCGAGCCGAGCGAGGAGCACCTTCTGCGCGAAGAGCGGCTGAACGAGGCCGATATCAAGCGCCAGTACCAGCATTATCGCGTTCAGTTGACGGGATTGGTCGAACGGCATCGGGGCAGCGGTACGACGCTGACGGTCGACAGCCTGAATGCGGAGGATATCCGCAGCCAGGCGATCGATTACATCAGTGAACTGCAGCCGGATATGGTCATCAAGGACAGCGAAGCCGCGTCGGCCCTGGTGCGCATGTTCGGCACCCCACTGGATTGTGCGCTGATGCGAGGTTTCAAAGGCGTCAGCCATTTCGTGCCGGCGGCGGCCGTTTCATTGCCGCGGCGTGTGCTGGTCGCCGTGGATACTGCGTTCAGCGAGACCCCTGCCGTCCAGGCGTGCTTCAATCGTGGACTGATTCGTGCTGGCCAGGCGCTGGCGTTGCAGTGTGACGCGCACCTGCATCTGCTATCGGCCTACAACCTGGCAGGGGTATTTGCCTCGGACATGAATGTCTCCCAGGCCTGGATCGACGAGATGCGCGAGGCACTGCAGGAGCCATTCGAAGCGCTGGCCGATGCCGAAGGCGTCGCGCCGGACCGCCGACATTTCATGGAAGGAGGCCCGGTACAGGTGATCCGGGAACAGGTCGCTGCCCTGGACATCGACGCGGTGGTGATGGGCGTGGTACAGCCCAAAGGCCTGGACAAACTGTTGGGTGACACCACCGAGCGTATCGTCAGCCGCCCACCGTGCAGTGTGCTCGCCGTTCATCCCCAAATAGCCGAAAGTTGGGAGCCTTGGCCATGCAACTGACTTTTCTTGGCGGCACCGGCACCGTGACCGGCAGCAAATTCCTGTTGACCCGTGACAGCACGCGGGTATTGGTCGACTGCGGGCTCTTCCAGGGTTTCAAGCAACTGCGCCTGCGCAACTGGCAGCCGCTGCCCCCGGCGTTGCGGGCGCTTGATGCGGTGGTGCTGACCCACGCCCACCTTGACCACAGTGGTTATTTACCTGTACTGGTTCGGGAAGGCTACCGCGGGCCGATCTACGCCACGCCGGCAACTTGCGCCTTGGCGGAAATCCTCTTGCTCGACAGTGCGCGGCTGCAGGAAGAGCAGGCCGAACATGCCAATCGCCACGGTTACTCCAAGCATGCGCCGGCGCAACCGCTCTATACCGAGCAGGATGCCAAACGTGCCCTGGCACTGTTTCGCCCCGTAGCGTTACACCAGGTGACCATGATCGCCGAGGGCATGGAGTTGCTGTTGCGTACCGCCGGACATATTCTGGGAGCGGCCACGGTCCAGATCAGCGCCGAAGGGCAGACCGTGCTGTTTTCGGGTGACCTCGGCCGCCCTCAGGATCCGATCATGCGTGCGCCTGAGCTGGTCAGGACGGCGGACGTGCTGTTGATCGAATCTACCTATGGCGATCGCCAGCATCCCGCCGAATCGACCGAGCAGTACCTGGCCAAGGTCATCAACGAAACGCTCCTGCGCCATGGCATTACCCTCGTACCCTCGTTCGCCGTTGGCCGCGCCCAACTGCTCATGTATTACCTGTACACGCTCAAGCGCGACCGGCTGATCCCTGATATCCCGATCTACCTGAACAGTCCGATGGCCACCGACGCCACCGCCCTGTACCAGCAGTACCGCAGTGAGCATCGGCTGACCGCAGCCGAGTGCGCCGCCATGTGCAGAGGCACGCACATCGTCCGGACGGTCGATGAGTCCAGGCACCTGGACCAGCTGCGCGAGCCCGCAGTGATCATCGCCGCCAGTGGCATGGCGACCGGTGGACGGGTGCTTCACCACCTGAAGGCACTGGCGCCAAACCCGCGCAACAGCATTCTGTTCTCCGGCTTTCAAGCCGGGGGGACGCGGGGTGCCGATATCGTCGCGGGCGCCCACAGTGTGCGGTTGCACGGCGAGGATGTGCCCATCCGTGCACAGGTGCACGCGATGGAGAATCTTTCTGCGCACGCCGATGCCGATGAAATCATGGAATGGTTGCGCGGGTTCACCCGGCCACCCCGTCAGACCTATGTGATTCATGGCGAGCCACACGCTGCCGACACCTTGCGGCGGCGGATCAGCCTCGAACTCGGCTGGCAGGTGTGCGTGCCTGAATATCAGGAAACGGTTGCCATCGACCCTGTTCGCTAGAGGCTGTTTTCCACGCAACATCACCGAGTATCAAGGCTTTTCATACAGAGCCCAGGCTGGCACGGGAGGTATTCATGAACACACAAGCTAGGGCGAAACTCAGAGCGTGGTTGCATCGCCCCAAGGGCAGCCTGGGTTGGATCGTAGCGATCCTTGTGTTACTCCTCGCCGCATCGGCCTATCGCGGGCTGAGCCCGACCTGGCGCCTGCCCATGCACACTCCGGTCGTGATGCTGGCCTTGCTGACCTTGAGCGTGGCGCTAGGCTGGGCGGTGCAGCGGGGCGTGAAGCGCACCGTTGGCAAAGCCATTTTCAACGGCCAGGAGACAGGCTGGCAGGCCAGACTGGCGTTCCTTCGCTCAGTGGCTCGGGAATCGAACATCCTGCTGGTGGTGCTGTTGTGCCTGGCCCTGCTGGGCACGGGCACCTTGTGGTTGGCAGGGCGCTCAGTGACGCAGATCGTGGCGAACTGCGAGGCCAACCTGCAGGCTCAAGTTGATATACCCGAAGATGAAAAACTCACCGCGCTTGTCGGCAAACCGGTGTGCACGTGCCTGGCGCAGACCTTCATGGAACGCAACGGGGTGCTGCGCATGGCCTTGTTCGAAACCCCCATGCAGGAAGTGAGCGGCTTGAAGGTGCTCACTGCCGATGATGAACAGCGCTGTCTTGAACAGTTCGACCTGCTGCCCGAGGAGCCCCAGGCAACCGCGTCTTGAACCGGCCCGCCTGTGGGTGCCCTGGTGCTGGACGCCGCAGCCCGACGACTGGAACCGCCGCTATTTGGCTTTCCAGTACTTCTGCATTTCCAGGAAGAGAAACGAAGCGGTCCAGGTGATCAGCACTAGGCCGGTCAATGCCTGCAGGCCAGTCAGGTATTTCAGGTGCCCGCCAGGGGTGATGTCGCCGAAACCGATGGTGGTATAGGTGGTGAAGGAAAAGTACACGCAGTCCAGGAAACTCCCGTCGAAATTGCCGCTGAGTGTGCCCCAGCCGTCGGCGTGGGCCATCAGGTAATACACCAGGGCAAAGCACCAGACCTCAAGGGCATGGGCCAGCAGTGCGCCGAACACACCCGCCACGATGCGAAACCGGCTCCAGAGCTTCAGGCGGGGTAGCCAGTCATTCAGGCGCAGCAAGCATTCGTAGTGAATGATCACCACCAGGATCACGACCAGCATGTTGATCAGCGTGACAATGAGCATCGCCTGCACTCTTGCCCTGATGGGCGGTTCATTTCAAGTTGTCGACCAACGCATGGATGGTAGCTCATTGGCCTGCGGCAGCAACGCTAGGATTTCTTCACTAGCAGGTGCAAAGTGGCGCCTGGGGGCATTGATATTTATCAAGAACGAACCAGCACCTGCTTCAATAATGACAGCGCATGCAACCCAGGCAACGCGCCGGGAGGTACCCATGAAGCCGTATCGCCGGATTCTGCTTATCATGACCGAGGCCCAAGCCAATGCCGCGCTGTCCCGGGCCATGGCATTGTCTGCGGCGGCGGGTGCGAGTTTGCATGTACTGGGCATCCATGAATCTGGTGCACTGCGCCTGCCTCACGAATTGCAGGAGGCCCCACTTCATTCGGCCTCGTTCATGCATTTCAGTACCGAACTCAAAGCACTGCTGGATGAGCAGCCATTCGTTGGGGCTCGGCCAGGTTTCGAGGCAGTTGAAACCTCCAATCCGCGTGATCAGCTGCCAGCGTGCATTGCCCGCTACGCACCTGATTTAGTGATCAAGGGCTGCCCGGGCCACTCCCTGCTCGAGCAGATCGCTCGGACCTCGCTCGACCAGGCGCTGCTGCATGGGAGTGAGACGCCGTTGTTGTTCGTACCGGCGGATGCCCCAGCCATCCCCCACAACATTCTGGTCGCAGTGGATGTCGCCAACCCGTCGCCACACAACGACGCCCTCAACCATGCCCTGGTCGCGGCAGGTCAGCAACTGGCGACTCAATGCAAGGGGCAGTTGCACCTGCTGTCGGCTTACGACCTGCCCATCGCCATGCTGGCCAACCCTGACCTTGCAGGCCCTTGGGCGAACCAATTACGCGAGTCACTGCAGCTGCCCTTCGATGCGTTGGCCGATGCACATGGCATCGCTCACACGCACCGGCATTTCAGCGAAGGTGCGCCCCTGCGCGTGATCAAGTCCTACATCGCCACGCTGAAAATCGATGCAGTGGTGGTCGGCGCCGTGCAGCCCAGGCATTGGGCCAAGGTGATCGGCGATACCACCGAGCGGCTTGTCAGCCATGCACCGTGCAGCATCCTGACGATCAGGTCTGCACCCGTCAGCTGACTTCATTAAGATGGCATCTTTTCTTGTCTCTGATTCGACAATGGAGCGCTGAGATGTTTGTTGATATGGCTGCCTTCACGCCGTGGTCGGCATTGGCAGGCGGGGCATTGATCGGTTTGGCCGCCGGGCTGTTCGCCGTTGCGAACGGGCGCATCGCGGGCATCAGCGGTTTGCTCGGTTCTATGCTGCAAAGTGGCGGGGAAGGGCGGGGCGAAAAAGTGTGCTTTTTGCTGGGACTCATTGCCGCGCCACTTTCCTGGCAACTGTTCTCAGCAATGCCTCCCGTTCATTTCAGTGTGGCGCCTTGGCTGCTTATGGTCTCGGGAATTCTGGTAGGCCTCGGTACCCGCTATGGCAGTGGCTGCACCAGTGGCCATGGCGTTTGTGGCTTGTCACGCCTGTCGCCTCGTTCTGCAGTGGCGACGCTGTGCTTCATGGCAGCAGGCTTTGCCACGGTCTTCGTGGTCAGGCATGTACTTTCAGGAGCATGAAATGAAGCGGATCAGTGGCTTTATCGCAGGGTTGCTGTTCGGCATGGGGATATTGCTATCCGGTATGGCAAACCCTGCCAAGGTGCTGGGGTTTCTCGACATTGCCGGGCAGTGGGACCCGTCGCTGGGACTGGTCATGGTGGGTGCGATAGGTGCCGCACTGTTGCCGATGACTTGGGCGCGACGTCATACCACGGCCTTGCTGGGAGGTAAGATACAGCTGCCTGCCAGGCGCGACATCGACCGTCGACTCGTCGGCGGGAGCCTGGTTTTCGGCATAGGCTGGGGGCTTGCCGGCGTATGTCCGGGGCCGGTGCTGGTGTTGCTCGCCGGGGGGTACTGGCAAGCCTGGCTATTTGTGCTCGCGATGCTTGCCGGTATGGGAGTGTTTAATGTTGCGGAAGCGTTTCGCAGCCGTCATCAGGGCAGGGTTTGACGGTAAACAACTTAGTTCTGGTCGATATCAGAATAAGGCACTTATTGAGTGTAACTCTACTAAATGAATATTTAGCGTAGTTATTTCTTGTGTCCATATTATAAGGGCAGGGTAGCTCATCTGTTGAGCTAGGGGTAGCTCATGCGTTATCGCTAACGCCACGATTGCACGCTAGCGTTCAAGAATGAGCTACCTCCGGCGGCAGTCACCACCAACGACCACCATTTAATGACTCACTTTCCAGGCTGGATGCTTGAAAGCGCCCGTTACTACCTCAAGGCCGCTGAGCTTTTAGACGCCCAAAACCTCCTGCATGTCGCCATGGTCAATGCAGCGATCGGTATGGAAATCCTGCTGAAAAGCTTTATTTCCGTGCCAGATCAGCACGAAGGTACGTCCGGCGAAACCTATAAGCTTGACGTCGAAGCACTCAAAACGGCTCACCAATACCTGCAGTCAATCGGCAAGATTCCACCCAAACAAAAGCGTGACGCTCACGATCTGCTGACACTGTTTCACGCGATGCCTGCAGCTATTCGCGAGAGCCTGGCCCTGAACAGCCAGGAACACTCATTCGAGCGGTATTGCGATGTGTTCACCATCGCGATGTGTTCACCAACAGCCGGTATCAGCACGAGTCGGCCAGCTGGAAATTTGCCGATCCAGTGCTGATGAGGTAGCTGCGGTGGACGTTGGCCAACGTGGTTGGCTACTACAAGGAACGAGGCTCGCAGGATCCGTTCGTGCCGAGTTACATCGCTGAGGTCCAAGCTTGATCTGCGGCCCAGTAATCGAGGCCCGTGGCCTGGCTTTAAATCTGCCCACCCACGGCCCCGGTAGCTCCATACAAAGGTGCTCATAATGCATATTATGTTAAATCAGGTACTACGTCAGAAATGCTCTTGAGCTCCCTTGGATTCGGCGCCGCGTCTTTTTACTTAGACGACTCCTCGGCGCCAGCAACCCTGATCAAGTATGTTTTAGCAGTTGCAGCAAACCTTCCACATCAGCTAACGCTGGAGCATGGGCTCCGGCATGGCGGCAAGATATGGATGCGCAAGCCGCTGAAAATTGCAGGCGCTCTCTCAAGTCCGCGATCCCCAGCAGCTCCGCCGCCAGCCAACCAGCCATACAAGCGTCTCCAGCTCCAACCGTGTCCTCCACCTTCACGGCAATCGCCGGCTGTTCGAGCTGGCTGTCCGGGGTATGGAGAATTATCCCGTGTTCCCCTCGAGTAAAAAGAATCTGCGCCTGAGGATTAAGAGCGCGAAGCTCATCTATTGCCTGGTGTTCTGTCAGCCCTGGATAAATTTGCCGAAGGTCTTCGTCGGAAAGCTTAACCATGTCAGCAAGAGTGGTCATCTTAGGGAAGGTCTGCTCCCGATAATGGCTATCCATTAAATTGCGCCAGTTCGGATCATAGCTAATCCGTTTACCGACTTCTTTGGCCTGCTGAGCAATTTTAACCAGCCTGTCTGCAAGTGGCTGTCGAGCCAAACTGATGCAACTGAAATGACACAGCTCTGCCTGGTTGATCCATCCTTCTGGCATCAGATCCGGATCAAAAAACAGATCGGCATCTCCGGCAAAAAAGTACCTTGGAGGACGGCTAGATGGAATGATGGCGACCAAAGGATCTCGGTCTACCCGTTGGATAAACCTCATATCCAATGCTGCCGCTTCCGACTGCGAAACGATCTCGTCACCCAGTGAATCCATGCTCACCGACCCAGCAAAAGCGCTGCTGACACCCAAGCGACTTAGCGCTCGTGCAACGTTCCAGGGAGCACCACCCGGGTAGCCCATCCACTGCCCAGGAGTGCCTTGGACAAGATCGGTCAGGGCTTCACCAAACACTACTGCGCGAGGCAATACCATCGTCATTTCCTCAATTTTTTTGTCGTAGGGAACTGCTGGCTGATCAGATTCGACCGGTAATCACTTACTCAGTGCGCTTTGATGAAAGGCAGGGTTTGTTGAGGTTAGTGAAGCTCTCATAACCAACCTCAAAGCAGATGTTGGCCGCACGCGTTCAAACATTAAAACCAGGTTTCCATTTGTATACCGTACTGCCATACACCTCCGCCTTCGAAGTCCGTCATGCCAAAGGAGTCTGTGGTACTGAACCTGTCCAGATCCGAAGACCAGTTCATGAAGCTTGCGAACACTCGCAATTCAGGACGCGTAAGAAGATCTCCGACCTCAGGTTTGAATGTCGGGGCGACAGTGAATTTCCAAAAGTTACCGTCGACCGCACTACGTTGTAGATAGTCCTTCGGGTCCAGGTTCATGGTTTGCCAGCTTATTTCGTAGGCCATCTCGAAATTTCTGTTGATTTTATTGGCCAAGCGCATATTCAGGGTCAGCCAGCGGTAGTCGTCACCCTCGACGTATATATCCTTGCTCTGTTCGGCCAGCACGCTGGGGCCGATACGCCAGTCGGGCGCAAGTGATGTCTCACCGTAAAGTGCCAGACGCAGAGCGCGGGCATCGTCTATGAGTTCGCCATCTGAGCCGATGTTCTTGACCTCTGCCCCCAGACCTTGCCCATAGAGCAGCGCCGTTTTGAAGAAGCCTTCCCTGCCGAAAAAGTTTTTCTGGTGGTTGGCCAGCATGCTGTGCAAGCCGGAGTCCGCAGGCTTCAGGCCCGCTTCATTGGTGCGAGTGCCAAAGTCGTTTTTCTTTGAGCCAATGCCATTGAACATCCACTGCCACTGACCATTATCGAAGAACTGGTTGGAGGTGAGGATGTAGCTTTCCACATCGGCATTGAGACCGTCCTCGCTGAAATCCCCGTAGTTACGCCCGATCAACGAGTAATTCGAGCGCCAGTTCTTGTTCATCTGTACGTCGTAGATACCACCCCCGGTGCCGGCCAGAAAGACGACGTCCGAGTCCAGCCAATGGATATCGAAGTTGTCCCTGTCGAATCGCTTGCCTGCCCACAGGGTGGCGTTCTCGAACATCGAATTGCCCTTGAATGCGGCGAGATGATCGAGTTCCGCAAATACCTGGCGTACGTTCAGGTTACTTTCAGCGGCCGTCCAGTCATTGGAGCTTTCCACGCCATCGGCGATGGAAACGGTGAATTTGGAATGGGTGCCGTTCTGCGCATAGGCTTCTTTCGACAGGTCTATACGCATGTAAGTATCGTCTTCATTACCCAGTCGCCCGACTGCGCCACCGACTGAACCGGCAGGCGTTGTATAAGGACCGCCCCGCCCGCCCCCCAGGCCATCGTTGATCAGCAATCCGGAGCGGGCGTAACCCTTGAAGCTGAACCCGTCGGTGAGGTGCCCGGTACTGCCCTCCTTCTCCATGCTTTGCTGACGGGCTTCGAGTTTTGCCAACCGCGTATCCAGACTGGGCATCACAGTGGTGGTCGCAGTGGACGCAGAAGGCTGCAAGGCGGCAGTGGACTGTTTGAGCTGCTGCAGTTCCCTGGCGAGCGCCTGGGTTTGTTGTTCGGCGGCGGCTGCACGTTTTTCCGCAGCGGCGGCACGGGCTTCAAACGCGGCCATGCGCTCTTCCAGAGTCGCGGCCTGAGCGTTGGCCGCCGAGGTGCCGAGTACGCCTGCGAGTACCCAGCTTGATGCTTTCTGCATGGGGGATTTCCTGTTTTGTTTTTATTTTTTGTCCTGCGACCGGCCTCTTTTTTCGTGAAATGTTGATTGTCGAAATCCACAAAAAAAAGGATGCCTCATCGCTAATACGCTGCTACATTTGGCGATGTTAACGTTAACTTTTCTAAAAACAAAAATAAAGAGGGCTACATGAAACAGCTCAAAACACTCTTTCCAGCAGCACTGCTTGCCCTTTGCGCCGGGCTTCCATCCCTCTCCAGCGCAGGCAATCTGACGATTTCCTGCGGTGCGGTGGGCGCGGAATTACAACTGTGCAAAGAGGCCGTCGAGGCGTGGTCTCAACAGACCGGCAATCACGTCGAGGTGGTGTCCACGCCTAACTCGGCAACCGAGCGGTTGTCGTTCTATCAACAGATCCTCAGTGCGCAGTCCAGCGACATCGACATCATTCAGATCGACATGGTGTGGCCGGGGATGCTGGCCAAGCATCTGCTGGATTTGCGCGAGGTGCTACCCGCCGATGCAACCCAAGGCTACTTCCAGGCGCAGGTGGACAACGCCACGGTGAACGGACGGCTGGTGACGATGCCGTGGTTCACCGACTCGGGCCTGCTGTATTACCGCAAGGACTTGCTCGAGAAATACAACAAGCAAGTCCCCCAGACTTGGGAGGAAATGACCGCAACCGCCAAGGATGTACAACAGGCCGAGCGCAATGCCGGCAACGCCAACGCCTGGGGGTACATCTTTCAAGGGCGTGCCTACGAAGGCCTGACGTGTAACGCGCTGGAATGGATCAGCAGCCAACCGGACGGCGGCCTGGTCAATCCACGAGGCGACATCGTGGTCAACAGCCAGGCCTCAAGAGCGGCGTTGACCCTGGCCAAAAGCTGGGTAGGCGACATCTCCCCGCGTGGCGTGCTCAATTACACCGAGGAAGAAGGACGCGGCGTATTCCAGTCGGGCAATGCGCTGTTTATGCGCAACTGGCCTTATGTCTGGGCCTTGGTGCAAAGCCAGGACAGCGCCGTAAAGGACAAGGTCGGGGTCGCTCCCCTGCCCCGCGGCGGCGAGGCCGGCAGCCATGCATCCACCCTCGGAGGCTGGGGCCTGGCAATATCGCGCTACAGCGCCCATCCCAAACTTGCCGCCGAGCTGGTGAGCTACCTGACCAGTGCCCAGCAGCAAAAACATCGTGCCCTGATAGGCGCCTATAACCCGGTTATCGAGTCGCTGTATCGAGATCCCGAGCTGCTCGCGGCCATGCCTTATTACGCTCAGCTGCACAGCATTCTCAACGACGGGGTCATGCGCCCCGCTTCAATCACTGCCGCTCGCTATCCACGGGTCTCCAATGCGTTCTTCGATCGAGTGCACGGCGTTCTGGCAGGCGAGTTGCCCGTCGAACAGGCGCTGGCCGAACTGGAAAGCGAACTCACACGCATCAAACGCCGGAACTGGTAGGCCACAAGGAAGAAAATTACCATGCCTGTCTCTACTACCCATGCCTCCTGTGACGAGCGCCTGCTCACCAGGGAAACGCCCATACAGAGTCGCCGAGTACGCGCCGCCTGGCTATTTCTGACACCGATGTTGCTGTGTCTGACCCTGGTGGCGGCATGGCCGCTGCTGCGCACATTCTGGTTCAGCCTGACCGATGCCAGTCTGGCGGACAGCAGTGGCGGTTCCTTCGTAGGCTTGAGCAATTACCTGTTCCACGACGGTTCCAACTGGTCGGGCATCCTGGTCGATCCACAATGGTGGAACGCTGTGCGCAACACGTTGTATTTCACTGTGGTTTCGGTGGGACTGGAAGTCATCCTTGGGCTGTCGGTGGCGTTGCTGTTGAACATCCAGTTCACCGGCCGTTCCCTGGTGCGTGCGTTGATTCTGATTCCCTGGGCGATTCCGACCATTGTCTCGGCGAAGATATGGTCATGGATGCTGAACGACCAATTCGGCATCATCAATCACCTGATGCTGAGTCTCGGCCTGATTGCCGCTCCTCTGGCCTGGACGGCAGATGCGGATCTGTCGATGTGGGCAGTGATCATCGTCGACGTGTGGAAGACCGTCCCTTTTGTCACGCTGCTGATGCTGGCGGCCTTGCAGATGTTGCCGAGTGATTGCTACGAAGCCGCCAGGGTTGATGGCATTCATCCGCTGAAAGTGTTCTGGCGTGTCACGCTTCCCCTGTTGATGCCTGCATTGTTGGTGGCCGCGATCTTCCGCATCCTCGATTCCCTGCGGGTATTCGACGTCATCTATGTGCTGACCTCAAATTCTTCTAGCACCATCAGCATGTCGGTCTATGCCCGCCAACACCTGGTGGAGTTCCAGGATGTTGGCTACGGCAGCGCGGCCTCGACTCTGCTGTTTCTGGTGGTTGCGGTAATCGCCATGCTTTATCTCTACCTCGGACGCCGTCAAATGGAGGTTCGATCATGAGCCAGCGCCTACTGAAAAAATCGCTGTTGCGCCTCGGATTCTGGTGTCTGATCGGAGTTTTGCTGCTGTATGCGGTCTTCCCTTTCTACTACGCCATCGTGACTTCGCTGAAGCCGTCCAGCACCTTGTTCGAGGTGAGCTACTGGATCGAAAACCCCGACTTCTCCAATTATGCGGCGGTACTTCACCAAGCCTCATTCCTGCGGGCAATTGGTAATTCGCTGGTGGTTGCGCTGTGCGTGGTGACGCTGGCGCTGTTCCTCAGCCTGACCGCTGCCTATGCCTTGGGCCGGGTGAAATTCCGTGGGCGTGGGACAGTATTGATGATGGTCCTTGGCGTCTCCATGTTTCCCCAGGTCGCGGTGCTGTCGGGGCTGTTTGAAGTGGTCCGCGCCCTGGGCCTGTACAACACGTCCTGGGCGTTGATCCTGAGCTACACGATTTTCACCCTGCCCTTCACCGTCTGGGTGCTGACCACGTTCATGGGGCAATTGCCCCATGAACTGGAAGAAGCGGCAATCATGGATGGTGCTTCGCCCTGGGTCACGCTGACCCGCGTGCTGTTGCCGCTGCTCTGGCCCGCCCTGGCCACCACCGGTTTATTGGCCTTCATCGCAGCGTGGAACGAGTTCCTGTTTGCCCTGACCTTCACCCTCACCGACACCCAACGCACGGTGCCAGTCGCCATCGCCTTGATTTCCGGCGGCAGCCCCCATGAGCTGCCTTGGGGGCTGTTGATGGCCGCATCGGTGCTGGTCACCGTCCCGCTGGTGATTCTGGTGCTGATCTTCCAGCGCCGAATCGTTTCCGGTCTCACTGCCGGCGCGTTAAAGGGTTGATGCCCAACAAATACAAGGAACAGCATCGTGATCAAATTGAAACTGGACAACGTGAACAAACAACTGGGTGGCGTGCGGATTCTTCGCGACATCAACCTGGAGATCGCTGCGGGTGAATTCGTAGTGTTCGTCGGCCCATCGGGCTGCGGAAAGTCGACCCTGCTGCGACTGATCGCCGGACTGGATTCGATCTGCGCCGGCGACCTGCTGATCGACGGGCGACGGGTCAACGACCTGGAGCCGCGCGAACGTGGTGTCGGCATGGTGTTTCAGTCTTATGCGCTGTACCCGCACATGAGCGTTTACGACAACATCAGCTTTGGTCTCAAACTGGCCAAGACCGATAAGACCAGCCTGCGCGAGCGCGTGCTGAAAACTGCGCAGATCCTGCAATTGGACAACCTGCTGCAACGCAAGCCAAAGGAACTGTCTGGCGGCCAGCGTCAGCGTGTGGCGATGGGCAGAGCCATGGCGCGGGAACCGGACATCTTGTTGTTCGATGAGCCGCTCTCCAACCTGGATGCTTCCTTGCGGGTGCAGATGCGCAACGAAATCGCCCGGCTGCATGACCGACTGGGCTCGACCATGATCTACGTCACCCACGATCAGGTGGAAGCAATGACCCTGGCCGACAAAATTATCGTGCTCAATGGCGGGCGCGTAGAGCAGGTCGGTTCACCGCGCGAGCTCTATGAACGCCCAGCGAGCCGCTTTGTCGCCGGTTTTCTCGGTTCGCCGAAAATGAATTTTCTACCGGCACGCCTGCATGCCCCGGGCGAAACCAGCCTGGTCGATACTCCCGTTCTGGGTATGACCGCCCTGCCCTTCGACAGCTCGGATCTGGCGGCGGGCACGCTGCTGAGCTTGGGGATTCGCCCGGAGCACGTATCGCTCAAAGCGGCGGAAGAAACCGCCGGCATCGTCGTGATGGGGGTCGAGTACCTGGGTAGCGAAACGTATGTGCACCTCGAAACAGGTCAGGACGAGCTTCTGATTTGTCGTTGCGAGGTCAACGCCGGATGGCAGGCAGGCGATCGGGTCGAACTGCAACTGGACACAGACCACCTGCACCTGTTCGACGCCGACGGCACGGCCTTGAAGCGCCACCCACAAGCCATTGAAAACCTGCCGAATGACCTTTCTCTGCGTTCAGTCCGAGCACACGCCCTATGACCTTGTCTTTGAATACCATGAGCGACCCGATGTCTTCTTCCCTTGACCTTGCGCAGCGTGCACTGAGTGAGGGGATATCGCGCGTCATCCACGATTATCGCCCGGGCTATCATATTGCGCCGCCGGCAGGCTGGATGAACGACCCTAACGGGGTCGTGTACTTCCGTGGCGAATATCACGTGTTCTATCAGCATTATCCCTTCGACGCGAAATGGGGCCCAATATATTGGGGCCACGCCAAGAGTGCCGATCTGGTTCATTGGCAGCACCTGCCCATTGCACTGGCACCCGGCGATGACTTCGACTGTGACGGTTGTTTTTCCGGTAGCGCCGTGGTGTGTGGCGATACCCTGGCCCTGATCTACACCGGGCACACCTGGCTGGGGGAAGTGGGTGACGAGCGCTTCATCCGTCAAGTCCAGTGTCTGGCAACCAGTAGCGATGGCATCCATTTCGTCAAACATGGCGCCGTCATCGACACCGCGCCGCACAACACCATCATGCACTTTCGCGATCCCAAGGTATGGCAGGAGGATGACTATTGGTACCTGATTGCCGGCGCACGTCTGGGCGATGTGCCGTTGCTGCCGTTGTACCGCTCCACGGATCTGCACGTCTGGGAGTTCCTTGACTATGTGTCCGGCGGCGGCGAGGGTGATGGCTATATGTGGGAATGCCCGGATCTGTTTCGACTGAGTGGGCGCGATGTACTGCTGTACTCGCCCCAAGGCATGCAAGCCGAAGGTTACGACCGCCTCAACAAGTACCAGACGGGTTATCGAGTGGGCCGACTCGATAGCGAATGGCACTTCACGGGAGGGCCTTTTATCGAGCTGGATAACGGCCATGATTTCTATGCTGCGCAAACGCTACTGGCCGCTGATGGTCGGCGCCTTGTGTGGGCGTGGCTCGACATGTGGGAAAGCCCGATGCCGAGCCAGGACCATCACTGGTGCGGCATGCTCGGCTTACCGCGCGAACTTGAACTGTGCGCCGATCGCCTTTGCGTGTATCCGGCACGGGAGCTTACCGCCCTACGCAAGACGCCATTACCGAGTACGCCCTGGTGGGATGAGGCGGGGTCCCGATGGGTGCCGGACGTGAAAGGCGATATGCTCGAAATCCACGTGCATCTGGACTTGCTCGGCTGCACCGACGGCCACCTGGGAATTGCCTTGCGCTGCAGCGACGATGGCCGTGAAGAAACCCTGCTCTACTACGATGCATCACTGCATCGCCTGGTGCTTGACCGTAGCCGCTCGGGTGCGCAAGTCACAGGCCAGCGCAGCGTATCGATAGACCCGACACAAGAGCGACTTGAACTGCGCGTGTTCCTCGATCGCTCCTCCATCGAGGTATTCGACGAAAACGGGCGCTTCAGCCTCAGCAGTCGCCTCTATCCGCGGCCCGACAGTCTGGGCGTGAAGCTTCTGGCTAGGGGGAGTGGCGGGCGTGTCTCGATCCCCAAGGCGTGGTCTCTCGGTTCTGGATGGCTGTGAGACAGCGTCATTCGAGTCGCGAGAAGTCCGGGCAATGTGTCATGATTCGGCGTCAACCTGACCGATTTCGCCTCACATGACTTCAGTGAAAGACGTTGCACAGCTGGCCGGCGTGTCCCTGATGACGGTTTCTCGAGCGCTCAACACTCCGGAAAAACTGAGCGCCGAAACCCTTCTGCGGGTGCGTCGTGCCATTGATGAACTGCAATTCGTACCGAGCCTGTCGGCGCGCAGGATGCGCGGCGACAACCTCCAGTCGCGAACCATCGGTGTGTTCGCGCTGGACACTGCGACCACACCATTTGCGGTCGAGCTGCTGCTGTCCATTGAGCAGACCGCGCAGCAAGCCGGCTGGAATGTCTTTATCCTAAACCTGTTAAGCAACCCGCCCACTGACCAGAACATCGACCTAATGCTGTCGCACCGTCCGGACGGCTTGATCTTCAGCGCCATGGGGTTTCGCCAGGTGTGCATTCCCGAGCGGTTGAAGAGCAAACCACTGGTACTCGCCAATTGCCTGACCGATGACAGTCGCCTGGTGAGTTATGTGCCAGACGACGAAAAGGGGCAGTATCGAGCCGTACATCACGCGTTAAGCCAAGGCTATCGGCGCCCGCTGTGTATCAATCTGCCAAAACAGAGTCTGGCCTGGGGCTTGCGACAAAAAGGCCTGCAACGTGCCTGTCAGGAATTCGGCCTAGCGCCTGACACACTCCTGCAATACGACCTTTCCGATCATGACGCCTACGGTGAAACCGCAGCCATCCTCGACCGACATATCATCGAAGGTCGCCCCCAATTCGACATTCTGATCTGTGGCAATGACCGTATTGCCTTTTGTGCCTATCAGTTGTTGTTGGGCCGTGGCCTGAAGATTCCCGCCGATGTCGCTGTGCTCGGCTATGACAACATGATCGGCATCGCCGAACTGTTCATCCCACCGCTGACCACCGTGCAATTGCCATATTACGAGATCGGTCGCAATGCTGCCCGGCACCTGATCCAGGCCCTCGAGGTATCGGGAGCCCAGCCAGTTGATTGTCCGTTGGTGGTCAGGGCATCACTATAAGAATCAGTAAAGCGGACAGGCGCTCATGAAGCAATGCGCCGGCCCACTCATGAACGAATGACAACGCCTCGGAGCCCAGCTCCGTGCTCCCTACAGTGATGTCAACGAGGGAAATAAAGTTCAGCTCAAAAAACAAGGCGAAGCTGCGCTAAACCGGTGAACCATTTACATGGCCGACACGTCCACCACAAAAGAACAATGAGTCGACATAAAAATGGCAACGGATCCCGTATTGGCCGTGCTCGGCTACCTCAAAGACCACCATCTGGTACTTACCACTGCCGAATCCTGCACAGCAGGCTGCATGGTCGCTCTGCTAGCGGCATTCCCAGGCACAGGCGAGGTACTGGAAAGCGGCTACGTCGTGTATTCGCCCTCCGCCAAGAAGCGTCTGCTAGGTGTAAGCGCGCAAACCATCGAACGGTACGGGCTGACTAGCGAACCAGTCGCATGGGAGATGGCCCTGGGGGCGTTGAAGGACAGCGATGCCAATGTCGTTATCGCAACTACGGGTGTAGCCGGGCCTGACCCAGCATCCGGGGTTCTACCCGGCACCCTTTGCTTTGCGTGGGCTTTTGCCGGCGAACCGATAGCCGTGTTTACCCGTACCCAGCGTTTTTTTGGTGAGCGAGCGCAAGTCATGCACGACGGCGCCGTCTATGGACTGACGCGCCTGATCCATTATCACGAGCGCTGGCTTCGTGGGGAGCGCGCCTGAAGGGGGCAGGTAATGACAGGCATGGAGGCGACTTTTGACATCGAATACTGCAGGTGAATCCCTCGACGACCCTCCTCCACCTTTTGCCTGAGCAGTTGGATCATGCGGATTCCAAAGATGCAGACTTAAAGCCCAAGCTTCGCATCAGATCACGTGCCGCTTCGAAGAACATCGGCTTGAGGCTTTCGGCATACTCTTCAGTCAAACGACTCGCAGGCCCTGAAATCACAAGGGCGCCCATCAATTCCTGTTGGGCACCGTAGATGGGCAGCGCCATCGAAGCAGCATGAGGGTCTGTTGCGCCTTTGGAGTAATAAGGTTTTTGCAAGGCAATGCCGATTTGATAGGGAGCGCGCAACGCCTGAGCACCCGCGGCTTCATCCATCGGCCGCATGTCACCAGGTTGCAGGTTCAGACGCAGTCGATGCGATGAATTGACCCGATATTGACACATCCGATACGCACCGTGACGCACATAGAAGGAAGCAGTTTCACCCGACTGTTCAGCCAGATAATGCAAACGTGGCATCACGTGCTTTTCCAGGTCTAGCGCCTCCTGATACACAGCGTTCAAACGCATGACTTCGCTTGCCAACTGATAGCGACCATCAGCCATGCGGGTAATGAACCCGTGGTTCTCCAGAGAAACCATCAAGCGCATGATCGTGCTCTTGATGAGCCCGGTACGCTCAACCAGCTCGACCAGGCTCAGCGCAGCGTCGCCTACCTGAAAAGCGGTTAACACGGTCAAAACACGGTCTGCCGATGCCACACCATTTACCGCGGGACGCGGCCGCGCTTTTGCCATTTGCAAACCTCACACGATTGAAGCCCTCCATTCAATGCGAGGGCAGAAAAACCTCATTATCCGACAACGGTCGGTCCCCGCCAACGTAGCATGCGCAGTGGGCCAGATAAAAAAACAGTAGGGCAAGGCTCGCATGGCTGTCGCTGATCAGGTCGCGTACCCATCAATGGTGGCGGTAACTGATGTACTGCCCCAGCAACCCCAGCACCAATACCGCGCCGGCGATCCCCAGCGTCGCCGGCGCGCCCAAGCGAGCGGCGATCAAACCTGCGGCCATACCGCCCAAAGCCTCGAAACCAAAGCGCATGGCAATGTAGAAGGCGATGACCCGGCCGCGCAAGTGGCTCGGCGCGCCGCTCTGCAACTGCATATTGGTGCTGACGTTGCTCAGGGTGATACCAAAACCCAACACCGCCAACGCCAGCAGTGCCAGCGGCAGCTCCGCCGCCAGCCATAAGCCTATCAACGCGACCGCGCAGGAAAGCGCCCCGGCACCGGTGAACTGGCGCAGCCGCGGCATGGCGCCGCCCACCGCCAACACCAGCGTCGCCCCGAACGCCCCGGCACCTGCCGCCCCCCATAGCCAACCCAACACACGCGCATCACCGGCGAACACTGCCCTGGCCAGGATAGGCAGCAGTGCCGCGTAGCAGGAAGCCAGCAAGTTGACCATGATCACGTTGATCAACAGCTGGCGCACGTTCAAGTTCTGCCACATATAGTCCAGGCCCTCGCGGAACACCTGCGAGGTTGAGCCGCTAGCCTTGAGGCTGGCAGTGCCGCGGACCTTCAGCAAGCCACCCCACAGCGCGAGAAAAGCCAGTGCAGTGAGCAGGAAACAGGCTGCTTCCCCGGCAAAGGCAATCAGCGCGCCAGCCAGTGGGGGGCCGACGAAACGCGCAGCATTGATCAGCATGGCATTGAGCACGAGCGCATTCGGCAGGTCGCCCGGGTTGTCGACAAAGCTGCCGATCAGCGCCTGGCGCAGTGGTGTTTCAAGGGCGTTGAGCAGGCCCAGCAGCAGGGCCATGCCGGCGATGAACGGCCCGTCCACCCAGCCCAGCCAAGTTGCGATGCCCAACACAAGCGACTGCATGATC
Source organism: Pseudomonas sp. GW823-FHT05G12 (assembly GCF_058795575.1). NCBI lineage: Bacteria > Pseudomonadati > Pseudomonadota > Gammaproteobacteria > Pseudomonadales > Pseudomonadaceae > Pseudomonas > Pseudomonas sp. GW823-FHT05G12. The sequence goes on along the minus strand of NZ_CM179501.1, from coordinate 2,865,063 downwards.
AAGATCAGTTGCACAATGATGAGCAGGCGACGTTTGTCGTGGCGGTCGATCCACGCCCCCGCCAGCGGGCCGATGAGCAGTTGCGGCGCCAGCGAAAGAAAGGTGATCAGCCCCAGCAGCACGGCCGAACCGGTCAGGTGATAGGCCAGCCAAGCCAATGCTACCTGCTGCACCCACTTGCCCAACGTGGAAACACCCTGGCCGACGAAATAGATCTGGAAATTGCGATGAGAGAGCGCCCGCACAGCGGCGGGCCAGCGTGTGCTGTGCGGTGGTGATGAATCGGACAAGTCTTCGAATCCTCAATAATCCCGCGACCGACACCGATCCATCAGCCACTGCGCACCCCATCGCAAGGTGCGCAACTGATGCTGGATCAGCCTGGCAGCAGGCAGCCTTTTTTCTTCAAGGACTCCAGGACCCAGGAGCGGTCGTTGGTGCCTTGGGCAATTTTTTCCATCTGTGCGGTTTCGGCAGCGTGTTTGGCGGTAGCATGCGCATAGACCTCGGCAACATGGTCGTAAGGCACACACAGCATGCCATCGTCATCACCGATCACCAGGTCGCCCGGCTCGATCACCATACCATCAATGGCGATCGGCACGTTGATCTCGCCCGGGCCATCCTTGTAAGGACCGCGGTGCGAAACACCTGCAGCGAACAACGGGAATTCACCCGCGCCAATGTTGGCAGCGTCGCGGATGGCGCCGTTGATGACGATACCGGCCACGCCACGCTTGACCGCGTAGGCCACCATCATTTCACCGATCAGAGCGTTGGTCAGGTCGCCGCCGGCATCGACGACGATCACGTCGCCCGGCTGAGCGATGTCGATCGCGTAGTGCAGCATGAGGTTGTCACCCGGACGGGCTTTGACGGTCAACGCCGGACCGCACAGCCCGCCTTCGCGATGCATGGGGCGCAAGCGGGCACCACCTGCAGTCATGCGGTTCATCGAGTCGCTGACGTTAGCCACCGGAACTTCACGGTAGCGTGCAACCCACTCATCGCCGACTTTACGTGTGCGCTCAAGCACTTGGAAGCCAATGCTCATGTGACATACCTCTCTTGGTGTTATTCGACATCATTGGTATTTTCGAAACCTATTTCTAGAATGTCATTTCATTAAAATCATGACAACGGAATTTTTGCTCGCTTTTTTCGCAAAATCGAGCCTGCAATCAATTTTCTTGCAATGGCGTTTCATTATGGTAGGGTCTAGGTCAATGCTGCACATGCGCGGCAGACCGCCCCTGAACTGCCCCTGACAAGAACAAGGTATCCACGATGTCCCGTACCATTCTGCTGACCGGCCCCGAGCTCGCCGCCGAGGCCATGCACCTTGCCGCCGAACAGGGCGTCAGAATCGTCCCCACCACGCCCTACCTGCCGAGCGAGGAACTGGAAGCGATCATTCGCGCTGAACAGCCCGATGCCATCGTGGTACGCCAGGGCAATCTGACCCGCGCCATGATCGAGGCTTCGGACAAACTGAAAGTGATCGCAAAGCACGGCGTGGGCTATAACACCATCGATATCCAGGCCGCCGCAGACCGCTGCATCCCGGTATCGATCGCCGTTGGCGCCAATGCCCAGTCGGTGGCCGAGCTAGCCTTCGCCCTGATGTTCAGCGTGGCCCGCCAAACCGCGCTGCTGGATGCGCGCATGCGTGACGGGCATTGGGACAAGGCCTCGGCCAACGGCATCGAGCTGTCGGGCAAGACCTTGGGCCTGATTGGCCTGGGCTCGATCGGGGGCATCCTCATGGACCTGGTGGCGCCGCTGCGCATGAAGGTCAAGGTGTTCGACCCCTACCTCAAGCAACTGCCAGAACGCCCGCATCTCGAACGTGAAGAGGACTTCGATCGCCTGCTGGCTGAAAGCGATATCATTAGCCTGCATTGCCCGCTGACCGAGACCAACCACAACCTGATCGGCGCTGCCCAACTCGAGCGCATGCGCCCAGGCGCCATCCTGATCAACACTGCCCGTGGCGAGCTGATCGATACCAACGCCTTGGTGAAAGCGCTCAGCGAACGCCGCATCGCCGGTGCCGGGCTGGACACATTCAATCCCGAGCCGCCGCCTGCCGACAGCCCGCTGTGGGGCCTGCCGTCCTTGGTCGCCACACCGCATGTCGGCGCCAACACCACCGAGGCCCGTGACCGTGTAGGCCTGGTAGCGTTGAAACAGATTCTCGATGTCTGGGCGGGCATTGCTCTGGACCCGCGTTGCGTGGTCAATCGCCACCTGTTCGCCAGCTGACCGCACTCCCTCGCGCGCCGCTTCGCGAGAAGGGGCACGCTCCCGACGCTTCACTCCAGAAAAAAAACAATTGGAGAGCACCATGACTTCAGCAAGCCCCCAGCCGGACGATCTCGAACGCAGTACCATGCGCCGTGTCGCATGGCGCCTTCTGCCATTCCTGATCATCTGCTACCTCATTGCGATCATCGATCGGGGCAACATCGGCATGGCATCCCTGCAGATGAACGAGGACCTGCAGCTCACGGCCAAGGTCTTCGGCTTTGCCAGCAGCCTGTTCTTCTTTGCCTACTTCCTGGTGGAAGTGCCCAGCAACCTGGCCATGCAACGGTACGGCGCGCGTATCTGGATCGCTCGCATCATGATCACCTGGGGCCTGATTTCCGCAGGCACGGCGTTCGTCCAGGGCGCCAACTCCCTCTACGTGATGCGTTTTTTGCTAGGCGCTGCCGAGGCCGGCTTCTTCCCAGGTGTACTGCTGTACCTTACCTACTGGCTGCCGTCGGCCTACCGTGCACGCATGGTGGCACTGTTCATGGTGGCGATCCCTGCTGCCAACTTCATCGGTTCGCCACTCTCGGGCCTGCTACTGAGCCTGGATGGCTGGTTGGGTATGCGTGGCTGGCACTGGCTGTTCATTCTCGAAGGGATACCTGCAGTACTGCTTGGCATCGCCTGCCTGTTCGTGCTCACCGACCGCCCAGAGCAAGCCAGGTGGCTGAGCGACGAGCAGCGCGGCTGGCTCACTCGGCGCCTGGCTGATGAAGCCTCGAAAAAGACCGCCATCGGCCATATCTCGCTGTGGAAGCTGCTGCGCCACAAGGATATCTGGGTGTTGGTACTGATCTACTCGGGCGCTTCCGCCGCTGGGAGCACCATGAGCGTATGGGCCCCGCAGTTACTGAAAACCTTTGGCCTCAGTGCCCTGGAAATCGGCCTGGTCAACGCCATCCCTTACGGCATTGCCTCGGTGCTGATGATCTTCTGGGGCCGCAGTTCCGACCGTACCGGCGAGCGTCGCTGGCACACCGCGATGACCATGCTGCTGATCGCGGCGGGCCTGCTGATGACCTTGTTCACCGCTTCTCTGCCGGCAACGGTGGCGATGCTGACCATGGTACTGGTGGGCGCGTATTCGATGAAAGGGCCGTTCTGGGCACTGGTGTCCGGCTGGCTGTCTTCCTCGACCGCTGCCGCGGGCCTTGCCGCCGTAGGCGCCATGGCCAACCTGATCGGCGGAGGCCTTATGGTCAATGCCTACGGCGCCATTCACGATGCCACCGGCAGCTACTCCCTGGCGCTGATGCCCTTGGCCGCGCTGTGCACCGTGGCCGGTATCGCAGTACTGGTAATCGGCCGCAAACGCCAGCACGAGCAAGCTGAATCAGCCAGCGCCGTTAGCGCAAAATAAGCCACGCGAGTCGCACCTCGATGCCCACTTTCTTACTTCAGGAATGTGGGCATAGTCATTTCACAACGGCAAGAAGTGTCCGCCTCAACCTCAGCTCATCGAAGCCAACCAGGCCCTCCACCCTCCCCATTCGGTGATGTCTGCGGCACCATCGAGTCCCGCGCCTTCGCATATGAAACCTGTCTCCCAGCGACCATCGCTCAGTTCCACCTTGCCCAGCCCCAAAGGCGCAGGGATACCGGTCAGGAATGAGCCCAGCTCCGTGCTCGGCATCTCCCAAACCTCCACTGCGATGGCGACGCCCCCTTCCTGCACCCGCACCATCCCGGGTCGTTTCACAGGCCCGCCGGCAAGCGCGTAGAGCTTGTAATGGGGGGAGCTGCTTGTGGACTCCAGCAACCGAGCCCCACGATGCTGGAGCTGCCAATTGAGCGCGAGCCCATCCAGATGGGCACCACAAACGACCAGGCGGGCCATGTCATTGCGAGCATCGATCGCCGGTGCTTTGAACCCTTGGTAGGCGTTTGCGAGGCTCAGCAGGTAGTGGTCAGTGAATGCCCGACCGAATAGCGTGATCCCCCAAGGCAGGTCGTTCTTCATGACACCGCTGGGCACAGCAACGGCTGCGTAATCGAGCAGGTTCATGAAGTTGGTGTAATAGCCCAGCTCAGAGTTGCGCTTCACGGGTTCATCAGCGAGCTCGGCCAAGGTCACGGGGCGACCAATTGTGGGCGTAAGCACACAATGCAGGTCTTTCAGGACTTCATCACATTTGGCCTTGAGCATCTGCAACCGATACTGAGCACGGAACGTATCGACGCCGCTTACCTTCGGGCCTTTCTCAAGCACCGCATGAATGACTGGCAGCACGGCTTCTGGGTGTACCTGCGCGAGCTCTCCCACCACACTGTAACGCTCGGCAACCCACGGGCCTTCGTACAACAAGCGGGCAGCTTCAAGGAATGGCGAAAGGTCGATGGTGACCGGCTCTCCCCCCAGCGACTTCAGTCGCTGGATGGACGCTTCAAACAGGCCAGGCCCCTCGCTGCATCCAAAAAACTCCAGGTCGCACTCGCGTGGGATGCCAAACCGGAAGGAAGTGATGCGCCCGAACGCACTGCCATCATTCCAAGCAGGGTTGGCTCTGCTGTATTCGTCCGCAGGATCTTGCACAGCAAGCAAGGCCAACAATTGGCTGGCCTCCCGTGCTGTAGCCGTAAATGTAGTGACGCAATCCAGCGTTCGGCATGCAGGTACGACTCCAGCAGTCGAAATCAGCCCCCTTGTTGCCTTCAACCCTACAAGCCCATTGAGGGCTGCAGGTACGCGACCTGAACCTGCAGTATCGGTACCCAGGGCGAAACTGGTGATACCCAGCGCCACGGCCAAAGGTGATCCGGCGCTTGATCCACCTGAGGGGTAATCACGATTCACACTGTTCACGCATGCACCGTATGGTGATCTCGTGCCATTCAGCCCTGTCGCAAACTGATCGAGGTTGGTCTTGCCTAATGGAACGGCCCCGAGGTCGATCAGCCGCTGGACGACGCTGGCCGAGCGAACCGGGATGTAAGCATACGCAGGGCAAGCCGCCGTGGTCGGCACGCCTGCCAAATCGATGTTGTCCTTGATGGCGAAAGGCACCCCATACAAGGGCAAACGCTCAATAGGCGTCGACTCCAGCACCGCAAGGTACGGCTCAAGCTCCTCAGCGCTCAGAAGATGGATGAACGCGTTGAACTGGGGGTTGATGGCCTGGGCCTCGTCACGCAATGCCAGAATCAGTTGGCGAGGGCTCACGTCACCACGCACATAGCGTTCACGCAATACATCGATTCGCAGATCATTCTTCATGCTGCCGCCCCTTTTGCGATAGGCTCAATGACAACTACGCGCTGACCGGCACGAATGGCTGCCCCTGGCTCCACGTGAATCTCCCTGACGACACCTGCACAAGGCGCGCAGACCGGTATTTCCATCTTCATGGATTCAAGTACCACCAAGGTCGTGCCCGCCTCGACCTCATCACCAGCGGCAACCTGGACTTGCCACAAATTGCCGGCAATCGGGCTCTCTACGCCCAGGAAATGGCTGGGGATAGGGCTTTCCTCGCTCGTTGGGGCGGCCGCCTCGCTACTTTCGAAGTGCGCTTGTCCCGTATCAATCCAACGCTGCCGCTCGGCTGCAAACGCGCTCTGTTGCTGGCTACGGAAGGTTGCGATGCTGTCCGCCTCACCCGCCAGAAACTCTTGGTAATCCGCCAGTCGTAGTTGACTCTCCTCGATACGCAGGTCGTATCGGCCGAGCGGAAAGTCCCTACGGATGCGTTGCAACTCTTCAGCGGTCACGTGGTAGAAGCGAATTTGGTCAAAGAAGCGGAGCAGCCAAGGTTTGCCACCGAAAGCCTCTACTTCTCGATAGCGGTTCCACATCTGCAGGGTTCGCCCGACAAATTGATAACCTCCCGGCCCCTCCATGCCGTAAACGCACATGTAAGCACCACCGATGCCGACCGCGTTTTCTGCAGTCCACGTACGTGCGGGGTTGTACTTGGTGGTCACCAGGCGGTGCCGAGGATCGAGCGGAGTTGCCACGGGAGCTCCGAGGTATACGTCCCCAAGGCCCATGACCAGGTAACTGGCCTCAAACACCGTGCGCTGCACCTCCTCCAGGTTCGCAAGATCGTTGATGCGACGTATGAACTCCAGGTTGCTTGGGCACCAGGGGGCATCCTTGCGCACAGTGGTCATGTATTTTTCGATGGCCAGCTGGCACGCAGGATCGTCCCAAGACAGAGGTAGGTGAACGATTCGAGAAGGCACCGCAAGATCCTTAGCTGCGCAGACCGCATCCCACTCGCCGGCGATAGCTTCCAACAGGTGGCCTAAGGAAAGTCGCTCCGGCTGGTAGTGCACCTGAAGCGAGCGGATCCCGGGTGTCAGATCGATGACCCCTGGGAGTGCTTGAGCTTCGAGAGCTTGCATCAAAGCATGGCCACGGAACCGCAGCACCAGATCAAGCTCTGGTTCGCCAATCTCGAGCAATAAATGGGTATCACCAGCCAATCGGGCTACCAGTCGCATCTCGCCCTCCCCCAAGTCCATTACGATTGGGGACACAAGCTCGGACATTTTCACATCGGATGTGCTGCGCACCGGCACCTCCCCCAGCAACGGCGAAGTCGCCAGTGCTCGGGCACGCGCGATGTCTGTAGGTACAAACCTGACCTTATCGCCGGCTTTAAGCTGCCCCAGCTTCCACAGGTCGGCCTCGATCACTGTGACCGGACAGACGAAACCACCCAGGCTTGGGCCGTCCGGGCCCAGAATCACCGGCATGTCGCCCGTAAAATCCACGGCCCCGATCGCATAAGGATTGTCATGGATGTTGGAGGGATGCAGCCCAGCCTCCCCTCCGTCGGCGCGCACCCACTCGGGTTTTGGCCCGATCAACCGAACACCGGTGCGGCTCGAATTGAAATGCACTTCCCACTCTGTGGCGAAGAATGTCTCGATATACGCCGGTGTGAAATACTCGGGCGCCCCATGGGGGCCGTAAATCACACGGATCTCTCGGCGCGCCCCCAGCGGTTCCTGCTCTGGCAGTTGCCTGCCTGCACTTGAGTCAGTCAAGCGGCTGATGTGCAGCACATCCCCCGCGCGCAAGGCTCGACCTGCGTGACCGCCAAACTGCCCCAGGGTGAAAGTGCTCTTGCTGCCCAGATACTCCGGTACCTGGATGCCTCCACGTACACACAGGTAGGCCCTGGCGCCAGCACCAACGATCGTGCCGATGCTGAGTACCGAACCAGCCTTGATCATCAGTGCAGTGTTCATCGGCACGACGTTGCCATCGATCAGTACCGGAATCTCCGCCCCCGTGACGGCTACCACGGCGTCAGCATTGAATCGCATGCTTGGCCCGGTCATGGTGATTTCGAGTCCAGCCTCACCTTCCGGGTTGCCGATCAGTTGATTGCCAAGGCGCAATGCTCGACTGTCCATTGGCCCAGACGGCGGCACTCCGACGGCCCAGTACCCCTGGCGTCCAGGGTAGTCCTGGACGCTAGTCTGAGTGCCGCCGCTGAGTATCTCGATGGTTGACGCTTTATACACCAACCCCTCAAGGCAGCGTGTCCAGGGCTTGCCGGTCGCGAATGGGGCATCCAGCAGGATCTGCTTGAGGTACTCCCGGTTGGTTTCCACGCCGTAGATGACGCTGTTGTCGAGCGCAGCGTGCAAACGGGAACAAGCTTGGTCGCGATCCTCTGCCCAAGTGATGACCTTGGCGATCATGGGGTCGAAAAACGGAGGAATCTCACACCCCGCCTCTACCCATGTATCGATACGTAGGGTTTGGCCTTCTGCGTGCGGAAATTGAACGGCCGTGAGCAAACCAGGGCTGGGCTGGAATTCCTTACCTGGATCTTCTGCATAGAGGCGCGCCTGCACGGCATGGCCCCGAGGCGTCAGGGTGCGCGCCAACTCCTTGAGCGGTGCCAGGGTTCCAGCCGCGAGCTCAACCATCCAGCGAACAAGATCAATACCCCACACCTGCTCGGTAACGCCATGCTCGACCTGCAGGCGGGTGTTGACCTCCAGGAAGTAGAATTGCTGCGCATCGCTGTCGAACACGAACTCAACGGTACCTGCGCTCCGATAGCTCACTGCCTTGGCCAGACGAATGGCAGCTTCACAAAGTGACTGGGAAATCCGGTCAGTGAGATCAGGAGCCGGGGTCTCTTCCAGCACCTTCTGGTTGCGGCGCTGGACTGAGCAATCACGCACACCCAGTGCGATGACATCCCCACACCCATCCCCGAAAATCTGGACTTCAAGATGACGCGCACGCTGGATGTACTTCTCGATGAAGACGCCTGCATCACTGAAGTTGTTCTGACCTAACCGCCTGACAGTCTCGAAGGCATCTGCGAGCTCTGTCGGTGACCAACATACCCGCATGCCGATTCCGCCGCCGCCGGCCGTGCTTTTGAGCATGACCGGATAGCCCACCGCCTGCGCAGCTGCAACAGCCTCCTCCACGCTGTCGAGCAGTTCGGTACCCTCAAGCATTGGGACGCCGTACTTGCGCGCCAAAGCGCGCGCAGTATGTTTGAGGCCAAACAGCTTCAACTGATCTGCAGTGGGGCCGACAAAGGCTATCCCAGCCGCCTCACAAGCCGCCGCGAAAGCCGCATTCTCTGAGAGGAAGCCGTAACCTGGGTGAATGGCGCCCGCGCCCGTTTCCTTGGCAGCAGCAAGGATCTTGTCGACGCAGAGATATGTGTTGGCAGCAGCTCCTTCTCCCAGGCTCACAGCTTGGGCTGCATCACGAACGTGAAGGCTGGCTACGTCAGCTTCTGCGTAGACAGCGACACCTTTTACATCCATTTGGCGAAGCGTACGCAGGATCCTGCAGGCGATAGCGCCACGGTTGGCAATCAACAATGAATCGAACATAAGAAGCCCCTTACGACGGTACATGTCCGTGCGGTTGGGTTGTGGGTCGTCCCACAGTGCTTATGAGGTCTTGGGGTCGTCCCCAGCCTGGATCAGGAGTGCTTGTCAGGACAGTCTGGCGGGTCGCTGCGGTATTGGATGCGCCCAGCACGGTAGTGGCAGTACACGAAGAACATGTACCTCAAACGCTTTACCCAGGTTTTCATGCCCATATGGTCAGCTCTGCGGGTGTTGGGTCGTAGCCGTTGCAGGGGTTGTTCAACTGCGGGCAGTTGGAGATGAGCACGATTACATCCATCTCTGCGCGCAGCAGCACATATTTACCTGCCGCCGAAATGCCGTCCTCAAAGGTCAGGCCGCCTTCCGGAGTGACCGGGACATTCATGAAGAAATTGATGTTCGGGCTGATGTCGCGCTTGCTCAACCGGCCATCATGGCTGCAGGCCCGAAGGTAATTGTCACGGCAGCTGTGCATGTGACGCTTGTCCAGGGCATAACGGACGGTATTGCTCTCCTGTGCACACGCACCGCCGAGTGTGTCGTGGCGCCCGCAGTTATCTTCGATGAGGGTGAGTAATGGTCGGCCCAGGTTTGAGTACAGAACGCTGCCTTTGCCCAGGTAAACATTGTTCTGCCGCCGCAACGTGCGCTGGACGTCGTAGCGCTCACGAGGATTCGCGGCACTGTAGAACAGGGTATCGATCGCCTGGTTACCTTCGAGATCCCGGATGCGTAGAATCTGGCCAGCCTTCACTTCGGTCAGCCATGGTTCTCCGGCTGGAATGGTGGCTTGGTATAAGGCATTTTCAAGGTGCAATGGTGCAGTCATGAGGCGTCCTCAGGCATGAATCCGTTGGGTGTTGATGAAACCGCGCTCGTTCTCTGGCCGCGAAGTTCGACAGTGTTCGGCGACCGCGTCCGCAGCCTTCATGAAGGTGAGCTCGACAGGCTTTGGCGAATAGGTCTTCGAAGGGTCCATCGGATGCTGAAGGGCTGTAATCACGAACAAGGTGTCCATCGGTGCGTAAAGCTCGATGCAGTCTCCGGCTTTGGAATTACCCTCGACAAACCGCAGCCCGCCATGGGCATCGACGTCGACGCGACTGAACAGATTGAGCACCATCGTCAGATCGCTCAAGCCCAGCCCCCACTTGCCCATTTCGACGAGCAGGTTGTCCGCGCCGTTGCGGAAGAAACCATTGCGCAACTCCTGGTAACGGCCGTTACCGTATTTCTCTACGACCTCCTGAGCGCAAAGCACGCCACCGATGCTGTCACTCCAACCACAGGTATCACGAGTGATTGCAGCGAGCACCCGCCCCATATCCGAGTAAAGGCAATGGCCTGCAGTGAGCTTTGCGGTGTGCTGACACTTCAAGCTGTCGGGCAGATTCAGGCGCTCGGTCTTCTCGTGGGCGTTGAACAGCATGGCGCTGACGTTCGCCCCGCCCTCCACGTCGGTCAGGCGCAACAACTCACCACGCTTGAGCACGAATGAGAGGTGTCCTCCTCCCGGTAGCAACTCATTGGAAAACACAGTTGTTTCGATCATGGGTAGCAGTCCTTGGTTGGTTGAATCGCACACGACAGCGATGCAGCAGCAGCCAGCCGCGAATCTGTGCGTTTACTGTTGAGTGGCAAGTCGTAGGTCACGCGCGCGCCGTATGAGAGGGGTGCATGGGGGTCGACGCGAATCTTGTCGAACACCATCAGCCGAGTACCCAGGCTGAATCCTTCGCTAAGGTCGTGGGTCACCATGAAGACTGTCAGGCCCGTCTCCTTCCACAGCTCCAGCAGCAGCGCATGCATGTCCTTGCGAATACCAGGGTCGAGCGCGCCAAACGGCTCATCAAGTAGCAGAACGCGAGGTTTCATGATCAACGCCTGCGCGATAGCCAGGCGTTGCTGCATCCCGCCAGAGAGCTGTGAAGGGTATTTCCCAAGTGCTGCCTGCAGACCCACTTTGCGCAAAAGCTCTGTCGCCTGATCCCGAGCAGCGCGTTTTCTCGCTCCGAATAGTCGACCAAGCAGAAACGCGTTCGGCAACTCAAGCCCCAGTGCGACATTGTCCAGCACCGTGAGATGTGGAAAGACGGAGTAGCGTTGGAACACGACGCCACGTGCAGGATCGGGCTCGGCGCAAAGCGGTTGGCCACCTAGAAGGATCTGACCTTTACTCGGGGTTTCCTGGCCCAGGAGCAGGCGCAAGAACGTGGATTTTCCACAGCCGGAAGTCCCGACCAGGGTGCAGAACTCGCCCTCCTCGATCGTGAGGTTCAAGCCCTCCAGCACCACATGCTCTGCGTACTGCTGCCATACATTCTTGACTTCGATGAAGCTCATGCTCGCGCGCCCTCATACCAGGGGAAGGCTCTACGTGTGAGCGTCCTCAGCCCCCAATCCATCAACCAGGCCAGAAGCGTGATCCAAACGACGTATGGAAGAATCACGTCCATCGCCAGGTAACGGCGCACCAGGAAAATCCGATAGCCCAAGCCGTTTTCAGAGGCGATGGCTTCGGCAGCGATCAGGAATAGCCATGCGGAGCCGAGCACCAGACGCAGTGAAATCAGCAGGCGCGGCAGTAACTGCGGCAGGACGACCCGCAGGATCAGCGTCCAGGTACTGGCCCCCAACGTCTGGGCCTTGATCAGCAGCTCCACCGGGATCTCTCGGGCCCGTTGTTCGAGGTCACGGGCCAGGATGGGGGTGATCCCGATGGCGATGAGCATCACCTTGGACAATTCGCCCAGCCCGAAGACAATGAACAGGATCGGCAGAATGGCCAGTGGCGGAATCATCGACAGCACGACGAGCATGGGTGACAGCGATGCGCCAACCAGCGGCAAGGTACCGGCGGCGATACCCAGGCACAGGCCGACCCCTGCAGCAATGGCCAAGCCAGTACCCAGCCGTTGCAGGCTGGCGCCTGTGTCCTGCCACAGCAGGTAGGCACCACTGCGCTTGTCCTCGGTGAACGCCATGCGCTTCACAGCGTCGGACATTTGCATGGCGCTGGGCAGTAGCTTGTCGTTGGGGTTGTCAGCCAGGCGCTGCGCCGAACTCACGAAGTACGCGCACAGCACCAGGACCAGCGGGAGTATCACCAGCAACAGCCGTGAACTCCGATCGGGATGTCGGTTGATCAAGCGCATTGAGCACTCTCCGCTTACAGGGCGCCGTCGACGGCCATTTGCACGTAGGTCGGGTCAAAGCGCAGCTTCAAGTTGGCCTGGTCGCCCAGGGTGACATCGTTGGCGAAACTCATCCCCACCACATTGCTGTCGGGTGCTCCATCACCCAACAAACCGTGCTCGAACGAAAAGTTCGCGACCTTCGCCATGGTCTCCGGCAGATCCGGGCTCTTGGCGAATACCAGTGCATCGTGAGCGGTGAAGAACAGGTGGGTGGTTGCCAGTTGAGACCTGAAACCGGCAAGGTCAGTACCCGAAGCCTTGGCCATGTGCTCCTCGGCGGCTTCGGAGCTGGCGTCCTTGGCGTTCATCATGCTCATGACCTCAAACCACGCCCCTGTGAGCACCTTGCCAAGTGCGGGGTTGTCTTTGAGGGTTTCGGTGTTGACCACCATCATGTCCAGGATCTCGCCAGGTATCTGGCTGGAACTGAAGACTTCGGTTACACCGGGAGTGGCCTTGATGTCGGCGAGCATCGGATTCCAGGTGGTGACGGCCTGGACGCTCTCGGTGTTGAAAGCGGCGGAGATGTCCGCATCAGACGTATTGATCACCTTCAGATCTTTCTCTCGAAGGTTGGCCGTATCGAGTGCGCGGGCTAGCAGGTAATGCGACACCGATAGCTCGACCAGATTCACATCCATGCCTTTAAGGTCGGAAACGGTCTTGCCTGCCCCCTTGATGACAACACCGTCGTTGCCGTTGGAGTAGTCGCTGACGATCAATGCCGTGCTGTCGACACCGCCAGCAGCTGGGATGGTGAGCGCGTCCATATTGGTCATGGTGCAGCCGTCGAACTGGCCAGCGGTGTACTGGTTGATCGACTCCACGTAGTCGTTGAGCTGAGTCAGAGCGACATGGATACCGTACTTCTTCGCCCATTTGTCGACGATGCCTTGCGCCTGCGCAAACTCCCAAGGCATCCAGCCGGCATAGAGCGTCCAGCAGACGTTGAAGTCTGTCTTGGCCGCAGCGTGTGATGAAGTGGCAGCCAACAGGCCAATGCCTGCTGCCATGAAAGCGGAGAGTAGGGGCTTTCGCATGGTGGGACTCCAGTTGACGGTGAGCGGACAGGAGCAGCGCATCACCCTCTACAAGGTGGTCTGTCTCCCGGGCTTTTATCCCGCCGTGTAACCTCAACTGGAGGTCGTCAGCTCTCGGTCCAGACACTCGTGTTTGCGAGCCGGAACCCTAGCCAACCATTTTTCAAATTGTGGTGCACTCAGCCAGCGCTGCTCCTGCACGGAATTACATGATGCGAGAGGCGTGCCAAGCTCGCGGGATCAATGCCATTGCCGCTGCAAGCCCCGCAGCTACGGCCAGTTGAGCGACAGGCACAACTGATCGCCTAGCGATCTTTCATTGCTGTGCGCGCTGTGAGGCGCCTCTTTTAAGGGCGGCGATGCCCTTAAAGTGGGCAAAAAGGAGGTTCAGCAGAATCCGGCGCATCAGTTTCTCTAATCCGTCATGCTCGTTATTCATTGCACTGATCATCATTTCAGGCAGACTTCTGCCACTAATTATTGGAGGTGAGACATGGCGGGTGAAAAATCTATCTCTGCCCTACTACGCGGTATGAGCCCAATCCTCAACGAAGGTGAGTACGTCTTCTGCACCGTCGCTGACTTCGCAGGGCTGAGCCCGGACGACCTGGTGGGTAGCTTCAAGGAGAAAGAAGGCTTGACCTTGATCATCGAGCGAAGCCGAGCAGAAACGCTCGGGCTGAAGTTTGATTTCGTCGCTGCGTGGATCACCCTGACCATCCATTCGGCCCTGGATGCAGTCGGCTTGACTGCGGCGTTCTCGACCGCTCTGGGCCAAGCAGGGATCAGCTGCAATGTGATCGCAGCCTATTTCCACGATCATGTCTTCGTAGGCAAAGATGATGCGCAAAAAGCGATGAAGGTGCTGAACACCCTTTCCCAGACTTCTGAGTGAGGCTGGTCGAGACGCTTTACCGCTCAAGGCATGTACGCAGTCCCATCATCGCAGTGCCACATCTGAGTCAGTTGACCACCCGCCACCCAGGGCGAGGTAGGCAGCAATAGCAGCACGCACCGCTTCAGTTTGCGCAACTGCTCGGGAATCCGATGTCCTGAGAAGCTGCTGATCTGCGTTCAGAACGTCTATCAAACTGGCTACGCCGTTCTGAAATGCTACGAAGGACGAACGTCGTGCTTGCTCCAGGGATACCTCACCGCGTTTGAGCGACTGTGCCTGCGCTTGCCGATTGATCAATGCAGACAAAGCTGTTTCAACATCTTCCGAAGCCTCCAGCACAGACTGCCGATAGATGGCCAGGGCTTCGGCTTCACGTCCTTTGGCCTGGTCTATCTGCGCGTTGATGCGGCCAAAATCAAAGAGTCGCCACCTCAAGCCGAGCAATACGGCTGATTGGTCGGCATCGCCCGTGAAAAATGTTCCGCCAGAGGTAGACGCACTGCCGATCAGCCCGCCTATCGAGAATTTTGGGTAATACTCACTGATCGCACTGCCGATCATGGCATTGGCAGCCATGAGCCTGCGCTCAGCGGCGATCAGGTCGGGCCGACGGCGGAGCAGATCGGAAGGTTTGCCGATTTGCGCAAGCGCAGGCACCTGAGGGATTGACGAGGCAATTGCCATCTGGGCGCGGTGGGTACCTGGCGCACTGCCAAGCATGACATCCAAGGCGTTGAGAGCCGCATCCAGGCCCGCACGCAAAACTGGCACGGTTGCCTCGACTTGAGACAGTTCGCCTTCGGTTTGACGAACCTCGTAGTCAGGCGCCAGACCTTTGCGGTTGAGCAGGTTGACTTTGGCCAGAAGGTCTTGCTGTGTCTGCACCTGGTTCTGAGCAATGGCCAGGCGCGCCTGCAGCCCCCTCACGGTGGTGTAGATATCGGCTGTTTGCGCGGCAACGGCAAGACGCGTCGCGATTGCCCCCGCCTCAGAAGCCTGGTACTCACCGACGGCGGCTTGCCGTTCACGCCGCAGCCCACCAAACAAGTCGATTTCCCAGCTTGCTTGCAGATTGAGTTCATAGCTGTTGCCGTAGCGGTCATAGTCAGGCGTTGAGTTCAGCAGCTGGCCCAATGGCGTTTCAACGGATTGCCGTGAGCGTGCAGCTTGACCATTGATACCCGCGGACGGCACAAGCGCCGCGGTCGCTGAGCCCAGTGCTGCGCGAGCCTGAGCTACGCGGGCCTGTGCCTGCGCCAACTGCAGGTTTTGCCCCAGCGCCTCGGTCACAAGCCTGCTCAACAAAGGATCTCCAAATCCTTCCCACCAGACATCGAGGCTGCCGACCGATGTGTCGCTTGCGGTCAACGGCTGTGCATCCGTGACGTAATGATCGGCCAGCGCAACCTCTGGCTGTTTATAATCCGGGCCAACCATGCACCCTGCAGTGAGACTGGCGCTCAACAGCAGAGCAATCGTTCGGTAGGGAAGCATGATGATTCTCATAGACCAAGAGGAGATGTGACCATATTATATTTTGGTCACACTCTGTCAATCAGTTCCAGGATGCTTCAAAAATGAGTAAATCTTCTCCACCCTCGCCGGCGCGCGGGCCAGCCGACCACGACGTGAGGGATCAGATCATCCAGGCTGCCATGGAGCACTTCGCCCATTATGGGTACGACAAAACCACTGTCTCAGACTTAGCCAAATCGATCGGCTTTTCAAAGGCCTACATCTACAAGTTCTTCGAATCCAAACAAGCGATCGGAGAGGTGATTTGCTCCAGTCGGCTTGCGCTCATCATGCAGCGCATTGCGACGGCCACCAGCGACGCCCCGACTGCATCGGAAAAGTTGAGACGTCTATTCCGAGCGATCGCTGAGGGCGGGGCTGACCTTTTCTTCCACGACCGGAAGCTCTATGACATAGCGGCAGTGGCATCGCGCGACCAATGGTCGTCGGTCAAGTCTCATGAGGCCAATATCAGTAAGGTCATTCTGGAGATCCTGACACAAGGCCGCGACGCAGGAGAATTTGAACGCAAGACCCCCCTGGACGAACTGACGCTGGCGATTTTTCTGATCATGAGGCCATACGTAAATGCCGCGCTCCTTCAGCACAACCTGGACACGCTTCAGGATGCGGTCGTCCAACTGCCGGCTTTGATACTCAGAAGTCTCGCCCCTTAGCAGAGTGTGACCATTGACAATATTGGTCACTGGTAGAAAAATGGGATTCCTATATCGCCTTTTGAGAAAGGGATCCCATGCGCCTGCGTCCTGCCGCCATAGTCGGTTGCTTACTCCCACTCGCCCTTGTCGCTTGCGGGGACTCTTCACCTGGAAAAGACCCGAGAGACACACCGCCGGTCGTGAAAGCGGTCTCGGTACAGGACGCGTCAGCCCTTGCACGTTCGTTTTCCGGAGTAGTGGTCGCTCGCACACAGAGTGACCTCGGCTTCCGAGTATCCGGAAAAATCCTGCAGCGCCTGGTCGATACCGGGCAAACAGTCAAACGCGGTCAGCCCTTGATGCGTCTGGATCCGGTGGATCTGAATCTACAGGCACGCGCACAGCAAGAGGCCGTAACTGCCGCTCGGGCACGGGCCAAGCAGACCGGTGACGACGAAGCTCGATATCGAGGGCTGGTTGCCGAGGGCGCGGTCTCGGCCTCGTCCTACGACCAGATCAAAGCTGCGGCTGATGCTGCGAAGGCGCAACTCAGTGCCGCGCAAGCTCAGGCTGACGTTGCCAGGAACGCCACCGAATATGCGGTATTGCTAGCCGACGCCGATGGTGTGGTGATGGACACGCTGGCCGAACCGGGCCAGGTCGTCAGTGCTGGTCAAGCGGTTGTAAGGCTGGCCAGGGCCGGGCAACGAGAAGCTGTCGTCTACTTGCCAGAAACGCTTCGACCTGCACCTGGCTCGACTGCACTCGCCACGCTATTTGGCAAGCCTGCGCAGGCCGTACCCGCCAAACTGCGCTTGCTTTCAGATGCAGCAGACCCCATCACGCGCACATTCGAGGCCAGGTACGTGCTCACTGGGCCTATGGCGAGCGCGCCATTGGGTGCAACCATTACGCTTGAGATTCCGGATACCGATACGAATTTCGAAGCGAAGCAGATACCCATCGGCGCACTCTTTGACCCGGGTAACGGAGCTGGGGTTTGGGTGATAGCAGGCCAGCCGGCCAAGGTGTCCTGGCGCGCTGTGGAAGTTCTAAGTGTCAGTGACGAAAAAGCGGTCGTGAAGAGTGACCTGCACGCTGGCGATCGGATCGTGGCACTGGGTGCGCATCTGCTGCGCGATGGCGTCGAGGTCATGGAACAGGCTCAAACAGCTCAGGTCATGGGGCACCAACCATGAGCCAGCAGCGTTTCAACTTATCCGCGCTCGCGGTACGCGAGCGATCAATCACCCTCTTCCTGATTGTGCTGATCGCCTTCGCCGGCACGCTGGCCTTCTTCAAGCTGGGCCGTGCAGAGGATCCGCCCTTCACCGTCAAGCAGATGACGATTATCACTGCCTGGCCCGGCGCCACTGCGCAGGAAATGCAGGATCTGGTGGCCGAACCGTTGGAAAAACGCATGCAAGAGCTGCGTTGGTATGACCGTACCGAAACCTACACCCGGCCTGGGTTGGCGTTCACGATGGTGTCGCTGCAAGACAAGACCCCACCTTCGGCGGTTCAGGAGGAGTTCTACCAGGCCCGCAAGAAAGCGGGTGATCAGGCCAAGCTCATGCCAGCGGGCGTCATTGGCCCAATGCTCAATGATGAGTTCTCGGACGTGACATTTGCGGTCTACGCGCTCAAAGCCAAAGGCGAACCGCAGCGCCAGCTGGTACGCGACGCCGAAACACTGCGCCAGCAGCTGCTGCACGTCCCGGGCGTCAAGAAGGTCAACATCATCGGGGAACAGGCTGAACGGATATTCGTGTCCTTTTCCCATGACCGCCTGGCCACGCTCGGAATCACGCCACAGGACATCTTCTCGGCCCTTGACAACCAGAACGCCCTGTCACCGGCGGGCTCGGTCGAAACGCAGGGGCCACAAGTGGTGGTCAGGGTTGACGGCGCCTTCGATCAACTGGCAAAGATTCGCGAAACCCCTGTGGTCGCCCAGGGCCGCCCCCTGAAACTGTCGGATGTGGCCGACGTTGAACGCGGCTATGAAGATCCCGCGACGTTTCTGGTGCGTAACGATGGCGAGCCAGCCTTGCTGCTTGGCATTGTCATGCGCGAAGGCTGGAACGGCCTCGACCTTGGCAAAGCCCTGGAGGCCGAAACAGCCAAAATCAACGAAAGCATGCCCTTGGGCATGACGCTCAGCAAGGTCACCGATCAGGCGGTGAACATCACGTCCTCCGTCGACGAGTTCATGATCAAGTTTTTCGTTGCCCTGCTGGTCGTGATGCTTGTCTGCTTCCTCAGCATGGGCTGGCGTGTCGGCGTTGTCGTCGCAGCCGCGGTGCCATTGACACTGGCGATCGTATTCGTGGTGATGGCCGCAACAGGCAAGAATTTCGACCGGATTACGCTGGGTTCGCTCATCCTGGCCTTAGGGTTGCTGGTCGACGACGCGATCATCGCCATCGAAATGATGGTCGTGAAGATGGAAGAAGGTTACGACCGCATCAAGGCTTCGGCATATGCCTGGAGCCACACGGCAGCCCCCATGCTGTCCGGCACACTGGTTACCGCCATCGGATTCATGCCTAACGGTTTCGCCCAGTCCACTGCCGGTGAATACACCAGCAACATGTTCTGGATTGTCGGCATCGCCCTGATCGCATCCTGGGTGGTGGCGGTAGCGTTCACCCCCTACCTGGGCGTGAAGTTGTTGCCTCGGATCAAGACGATTGAAGGTGGTCATGCCGCTATTTACAACACCCGTCATTACAACCGATTCCGCGCTTTGTTGGGCTGGGTGATCGCACATAAATGGCTCGTGGCAGGCACCGTGGTTTCGACATTTGTGGCCGCCGTGCTTGGCATGGGATTGGTAAAGAAGCAGTTCTTCCCGACCTCCGACCGCCCCGAAGTGCTTGTGGAGCTGCAGATGCCTTATGGCACCTCCATCGAACAGACAAATGCCACTGCGATCAAGGTGGAGTCCTGGCTACGTCAGCAAGAGGAGGCAAAGATTGTCACCACTTACATCGGCCAAGGCCCGCCCCGCTTCTTCCTGGCAATGGCCCCTGAGTTGCCCGACCCGTCCTTTGCCAAGATTGTCGTCCTGACCGAAAACCAGGGCGCTCGTGAGGCCCTCAAGCATCGTCTTCGGGAGGCGGCCTCCGAAGGTCTGGCACCCGGCGCTCAAGTGCGGGTAACACAACTGGTATTCGGGCCCTACTCCCCCTACCCGGTCGCCTATCGGGTGATGGGCCCGGATGCCTCGCAACTGCGTCAGATTGCAGCACGCGTCCAAAGCGTGCTGCAGGCGAGCCCCATGATGAAGACCGTCAATACCGACTGGGGCCCGCTTGTTCCCACGCTTCACTTCTCCCTGAATCAAGATCGCCTGCAGTCGGTTGGCCTGACGTCCGCCTCGGTGTCGCAGCAGCTTCAGTTCCTGCTCACCGGTGTGCCGATCACGTCGGTCAGGGAAGATATCCGCTCTGTGCAGGTTGTAGGGCGTGCCGCTGGCCAGATCAGACTCGATCCTGCCCAGATCGAGAATTTCACCCTGGTAGGCTCGGACGGTCAGCGCGTTCCGGTTTCGCAGATCGGTGATGTGAGCATTCGCATGGAGGACCCCATCCTCCGTCGCCGCGACCGAACGCCCACCATGACAGTGCGGGGTGACATCGCGGAAGGGCTGCAGCCGCCTGATGTATCCACGGCGATCTGGAAAGACCTCCAGCCCATCGTCACGCAGCTGCCTGCGGGCTACAAAATCGAAATGGCAGGCTCCATCGAAGAGTCGGCCAAGGCCAGCCAGGCTATCGTCCCTCTCCTGCCGATCATGATCGCCCTGACTTTGTTGATCATCATACTGCAGGTGCGCTCTATCTCGGCGATGGTCATGGTGTTTCTGACTTCACCGCTGGGGTTGATCGGTGTAGTACCCGTATTACTGCTGTTCGGCCAACCGTTCGGCATCAACGCGTTAGTCGGCTTGATCGCGCTCTCCGGGATTCTGATGCGCAACACCCTCATCCTGATCGGGCAGATTGACCACAACCAGCTTGAAGGACTTGCGCCCTTCGACGCCGTGGTCGAGGCCACAGTGCAACGCGCACGCCCAGTGTTGCTCACGGCATTGGCAGCCATCCTGGCCTTCATCCCCCTCACCCACTCGGTGTTCTGGGGCACCTTGGCCTACACCCTGATCGGAGGCACGTTCGTGGGCACGATCATGACCTTGGTGTTCCTGCCGGCGATGTATTCCATCTGGTTCAAGATCCGCCCCAATAGCCGCATTGCCAAGCCAGAAGCTGCACACCGCGCCTGAGTAGACATTGCCTTCAACCCGTGCGTGCCCGATGCAATTCGAGGTGCGCTCATGATCCAACGAGAGGTCGAAATGACTCACAACGTTAATCAAAAACGCATCGTGGTGACCGGCACCGGCGTTGTCAGCCCGCTGGGCTGCGGCGTAAAGGAAGTCTGGCGGCGATTGCTGGCTGGGCAGTCCGGGATTCGCGCGCTTGCTGGCGATGTCGTCGAAGGCACTGGCGTGTCAGTGGGCGGCAGCGTGCCCACATTGGCCGAGGATGCCGTGGCAGGCTATCAACCCGAGCGGGTCATCCACGCCAAGGAACGCAAGAAGATGGATCGGTTCATCGAGTTTGCGCTGGTAGCAGCGGATGAAGCATTGCAGCAAGCCGGCTGGCATCCCGAGCGTCAGGCTGAACGCGCGCGCACCGCCACCATCATCGCATCGGGCGTCGGCGGCTTCGGTGCCATCGCAGAGGCGGTGCGCACCACTGACGCACGTGGCCCTCGCAAGTTGTCGCCCTTCACGGCGCCATCGTTCCTGGCCAATATGGCAGCGGGTCATGTCTCCATACGCTATGGCTTCGAAGGCCCACTTGGGGCACCCGTCACAGCCTGCGCTGCGGGGGTGCAGGCCATTGGCGACGCCGCTCGGCTCATCAGAAGCGGCGAAGCGGATATTGCGATCTGCGGTGGCGCCGAAGCGGCAATCGATCGTGTGACGCTAGGCTGCTTTGCGGCTGCACGAGCGCTCAGCACGGGCTTTTCGGATAGCCCTGAGCAAGCCTCCCGTCCTTTCGATAGCCAACGGGACGGGTTTGTCATGGCTGAAGGGGCTGGCTTGCTGGTGATCGAGTCGCTGGAACATGCGCTGGCCCGTGGCGCCAAGCCCCTGGCCGAGCTGGTCGGCTACGGAACGAGCGCTGATGCCTACCATCTGACCGCTGGCCCCGAAGACGGAAGCGGTGCCAGGCGTGCCATGCAACTCGCGCTGCAACAGGCGTCGATAGCGCCTGGGGACGTGGACCATATCAATGCGCATGCGACTTCGACCCAGGTTGGCGACAAGGGTGAACTTGCAGCGATTCGCGCCGTATTCGGTAGCGGCAGCGGCGTGGCGATTACATCGACCAAATCGGCCACCGGCCACCTCCTGGGGGCGGCAGGCGGTGTCGAAGCCATTTTCACGGTGTTGGCGCTGCAAGATCAGATCGTTCCACCCACGCTCAACCTGACTCAGGTCGATGATGCTGCGCTTGGCCTTGACCTGGTTGCACGAATAGCCCGTGAAATGCCCATCGAATATGCCTTGTCCAATGGTTTCGGATTCGGTGGTGTGAACGCCAGCGTACTGTTCCGACGCTGGGAGGCCAACGTATGAACAGCCGACTCGAAACACACGCCAACGAAGCTGAAGGTGATGCTCAGAGGGCCAACGTCCTGACAGCCAAGGTCATCCTGTTACTGGCAGCACTCGCTGCCATCAGCAACTTGTCCACCAATATCATCCTGCCCGCTTTTCCTGAAATGGCTCGACAGCTCAACGTCTCATCCCAGGAACTCGGGCTGACGCTCTCCAGCTTTTTCATTACGTTCGCCTTCGCCCAATTACTGGTAGGGCCGCTTGCCGATCGCTATGGCCGCAAGCGCCTGGTAGTAGGTGGGTTGATGATTTTCGTGGTGGGTACGTTTTGGGCAGCTAACGCCGCCACACTCGACATGCTGATCCTCGGACGGGTAATCCAGGCCATTGGCGTGTGTGCCGCCGCGGTTCTGGCCAGAGCCATCGCTCGCGATCTTTATGAGGGTGAGAACCTGGCACGCGCGTTATCGCTGACGATGATCGCTGCCGCCACAGCGCCAGGCTTCTCACCTTTGATCGGCAGTATGCTGAACACCACTTTGGGTTGGCGCGCACTTTTCATAGCCGTCGGCATGTCGGCAATCCTTATCGCGCTGTTCTACCTCAGAGGGATAGGTGAAACCCTTCCTGCCCATCGTCGGGTGACTCAATCAGTACCTGCGATCCTGATTGCATACGGCAAACTGGCGTCCAACCGCCTCTTCATCTTGCCCGCACTCGCGACCAGCCTGCTGATGAGCGGCTTATTCGCCTCGTTCGCCGCTGCGCCGTCAATCTTGATGGAAGGCATGGGGCTCAGCTCGCTCCAGGTGGGCCTGTATTTCGCGGCAACTGTCTTCGTGGTCTTTGCCGCTGGCTTGGCTGCTCCTCGCCTGGCTCACCGTTGGGGTAGCCGCGCCATCACCTTGTCAGGCCTCGCGACTGCGTGTACGGCAGGTGCATTGCTGCTGGTCGGCCCAAGCAATCCAAGCTTGGGCTGGTACTCATTGTCGATGGTGCTTTTCCTATGGGGTATGGGTATTGCCAATCCGCTGGGAACGGCCTTGACCATGACACCGTTCGGGAAAGAAGCAGGACTGGCGTCAGCCCTTTTGGGCTTCCTGACCATGGCGATCGGAGCAGTGTCGACCTGGATGGTTTCCACGCCGAAGTTCCCCACGATTGCCGTACTGGGAGCCACTCAAACCTCGGTGTGCTTTCTGGCAATGGTGCTTTTCGCTTGGTATGTCAAACGTAAGGCAATTGTCAGGTAGGAGTATCTCTGCATGAGGTTGGCTCCTGCTTCGCCTGGGATGTGCCAAATCAACTGCATGGCCCGGGCAGCAGCGGAGGCGACCGCTTTCACGCCTTGAATCCTAGGCGATCCGGTCATCGCGCTCACGCAGCAGCCAGCGGCCGTAATTATTCAAGAAGCATTAGCGGACGCTCGGGTTTTCCAAAGCGAAAGCAACACGCCGCCAATCAGCAGGCCGATTGTAATGCTCAACGATATTTCGGCTGGCACTTTACCCACAATGTCATGAAGGAAAATTTTCGAGCCAATAAAGACAAGCACCAGAGCCAGCGCATATTTAAGGTAAACAAAGCGACTGATCATGGCAGCCAATGCAAAATAGAGCGCTCGCAAACCGAGAATGGCAAAGATGTTCGACGTATAAACGATGAACGGATCCTGTGTGATAGCAAAAATCGCAGGCACGCTGTCAACAGCAAACACCAAGTCTGCACACTCAATCAAAATAAGTGCAAGGAAGAGCGGTGTCACCCATAGAATTCTTTTTCCTGACGCATCGGGCAAGCGAACCACAAAGCGTTGACCGTGCAATTCTTTGGTGATGCGTAGGTGTGTGCGCAGGTAGTTGACGAAACGGTTGTTTTGCAAGTCAGGCGCATGATCGACGCGAGCGAATAGCATCTTGACCCCGGTGAAGACCAGGAACGCGCCGAAACAGTAAAGTATCCAACTGAACTGGGCGATGAGCGCAGCCCCAAGGCCAATCATGATAGCCCTCAGTACGATAACCCCCATGATCCCCCAAAATAATACTCGGTGCTGGAACTCCCGAGGAATGGCCAGGAAACTGAATATCAGGGCAATAACGAAAACGTTATCCATTGACAGGGATTTTTCAATCAAGAAACCCGTCACATAGTCCATGCTGGCATCGCCGCCTTTCTGGAAATACACCCAGACCGCGAACAGAAGGCCCATACTGATGTATCCTGCGGACAGCAACAAGCTCTCTTTGACTCCAATCTCCCGATTCCCGCGATGGAGCACACCTAAGTCAAGCGCCAACAGTGTTAGCACAACAGCGAAAAAGGAAAGCCAAAGCCAGAGGTCAGTACCAAGAACGTCTTGGTAGAGATACGTACTAAGGGCAGACATGAGCCCCTCCTGTATAGTCGTAGTTGAACAACTATGACTCCGACATGGCGGTATAACCGTCAGAGGGGCCCGGCGTCACGAATAAAGAATTTATCGAGCGCGAAGTAGGCTGCAAGTAGAAAACATTTACAAATTTTGTCCATGACAAGCTAAAACGCTTGCAGTGAAAAACTAACTTCGCACACCTGATTGCCAGCCTCATGGGTGCCCCGCACGTTATCAACGCCTTCATTGGAGCAAAGCGCCGCTCGCTCGTGTCGACCTGATGCAGCGCCTTCCGTCGGTCAGAAGGCACCCTCCCACGCACGCCAGGCCGAACATAGGGTGAACAATCCAATAAGGCATTTCACCATGACACCAGCAAAACCTTTTACGTTAATGCTTGCACTTTGCCTGGGCTGCGCTTCAGCACTAGCTTCGGCCGCCACAGACCTGAACCATCAGCGCGCCCCAGGCATGCAATCGAACGACAATGGACAAATGAACGGCCAAGGCGGAGCGACTGGCTCGGGAACACCCGGCGATGGCATGGGTACGGGTGATGGCGGCACTGACGACAATGGGACGGACAATACCGGCGGTGACGGTACCGACAGCGGCTCGGGAACCGGCAGTCATGGCTCTGGTAGTAGCGGCACAGGCGCGGGCGGTGGTGGCAGTGGCTCAGCCGGAAGTGGATCTGGCGCAGGTTCCGGCAGTTAGCTGAGAGGGCCGATCGACACGGATCACCCGTCCATCACCGGGCGCCTCAGTTCTGCCCTGGTTTTCAACCGTTCATGCAACCCATGCAGGAGGAAATACCATGCCACGCGGGGACAAAGACAAGTACACGGACAAGCAGAAACGCAAGGCCGAGCACATCGAGCAATCTTACGAGGACAAAGGCGTGGGCAAGGATGAAGCCGAAGCTCGCGCCTGGGCCACCGTCAACAAACAATCGGGGGGCGGTGAAAAACACGCAGGCTCGGGAAGCAGGACACCGTCGCACGTGAAGAAGACCGCACGCTCGGATTCGGCCAAGCGCGCCGCTGAATCTCGCCAGGGGCATTCGCGGACGTCGCATGCGTCGCTGGAATCGCAAAGCAAGGAAAGCCTTATGAAAGAGGCACGCAGCAAAGACATCAAGGGGCGCTCGACCATGACCAAGGCCCAGTTGATTGAAGCCCTGCAAAAACACGGGTGACGGCCAGATGTGATCGGCAACTTGGCAAGCCGGCTGAACGTTTGCTCAACCGGCCCGGTCGCACAACAGAGACGCAGCCGGCTGCGCGAACCCTGACCGTGAGGACCTACCATGAGCGCGATCTCTCCCAATGGGGCTGAAGAACACCCCATCGGCCTGACCCTGAATGGTCAGCGCCTGACACTGCAGGTGAATCCCTGGACCACCCTCCTCGACCTTTTGCGCGAGCAGTTGGACCTGGTCGGCACCAAGAAGGGTTGCGACCATGGCCAGTGCGGGGCCTGCACGGTGCTGCGCGATGGCAAGCGCGTCAATGCCTGCCTGACCTTGGCCATCATGTGCGACGGGGCCGAACTGGTGACCATCGAAGGGCTGGCCAGCGGCGACGTTCTGCACCCCATGCAGCGTGCATTCATCACCCACGATGCTTTCCAGTGCGGTTACTGCACCCCGGGGCAGATCTGCTCCGCAGTCGGGCTTGCCCGCGAAGGGCGCGCCTACACCCGCGAGGCCATTCGCGAACAGATGAGCGGCAACCTTTGCAGGTGTGGTGCATATAGCAACATCGTCGCTGCGGTGGAAGAAGCCCTACCGTTGATGACGGACCTGGCCCCGCCACAACGAGGGCCGAATCCATGATGCCTTTCAGCTACCACAAGCCCGCATCAATCAGCGAAGCCGTGAGCCTGGCTGACGCCAGCTCACACTTCATTGCCGGCGGCACCAACCTCGTCGACCTGATGAAAGAAAACGTGGTTCGCCCCAAGCGCCTGATCGACATTTCTGGCCTTGGGCTGAACGGCATCCACCCCACGTTGAACGGTGGCTTGTTGATCGGCGCATTGGTGAGCAATGCCGACCTGGCCTGGCACCCAATGATCGAGCAGCACTATCCATTGCTGTCGGACGCCATCCTGGCTGGGGCATCACCGCAGTTGAGGAACATGGCCAGCACCGGTGGCAACTTGCTGCAACGTACCCGTTGCTACTACTTCTACGACACCGGCACTCCCTGCAACAAACGTGAACCCGGCAGCGGATGCCCGGCGCGTACAGGCTCGAACCGTATCCACGCGATTCTTGGTGCCAATGATGCCTGTGTCGCGACCCATCCCTCGGATATGTGCGTGGCATTGGCAGCGCTCGAAGCCGTGGTGCATGTGCAGGGGCCGCGCGGAGAGCGCCAAATACCTTTTGCGGCATTCCATCGCCTCCCTGAGGACACCCCGGAGCGAGACAATCAGCTGGCAATCGATGAACTGGTGGTCGCCATCGAGCTGCCGCCCCCGGTGTTCGAAAAACATTACCGTTATCTGAAAATTCGCGACCGCGCCTCCTACGCGTTTGCGCTGGTGTCGGTCGCCGCAGCCTTGAGCTTCGATGGCCAGGTGATCCGGCAAGCTCGCCTGGCGCTGGGCGGCGTTGCCCACAAGCCGTGGCGAGACCCGGTTGTGGAACGCATGCTGGCCGGCCAGGCGCCTTGCGAAGCGCTGTTCACCCGGGCCGCAAAAACGTTGCTGCAAGGTGCAAAACCTCTGAGCCACAACGGCTTCAAGGTCACGCTCGCCCAGCGTGCAATTGTGCGGGCATTGGATGACGCGGCGCGCGGCGCCGCTGACGGGGGGCCACGACCATGATCAAATCCACACCGGTAGCCGGTACGTCCCTGGACCGCGTAGACGGCGTGGCGAAGGTCACCGGGCAGGCGCGTTACGCGGGCGAATACCCCGAAGTGGGCCTGCTCCATGGCAGCGTCGTGTCCAGTACCATCGCCCGAGGTCGGGTACTCAACATCGACAGTACGCAAGCGATGCGCGTGCCCGGGGTGATCGCCGTGCTTGATCATGGCCATCGTCCACATATTTCCAGTTATGACGACGACTACAGCGACGCCGACGCCGCGCAGGGGGCGCCGTTTAGGCCCTTGTTCGATGATCGAGTGCTCTACAACGGTCAACCGTTGGCGCTGGTGGTTGCCCAAACCCTCGAACTGGCCCGGTATGCAGGTTCGCTGATCAGGATCGAGTATGCCGAGGAGGCCCACCAGACCGACCTGGGCGCATGCCAACAGTCGCATGCAGCACCCGCCGAGACACCGGCGCCGCGTGGCGACTTTGCCGCGCAGTTTGCCGGGGCCCCGGTGCAGGTGGATGCCACCTACCTGACAGCCAACGAGTACCACAACCCGATGGAGCCCCATGCGTCAACCGTACTCTACAAAGGCGACGGCACGCTGGAAATCCACGACAAGACCCAAGGTACGCAAAACTGCCAGGACTACCTGCACAAGGTGTTCGGCCTGCCCAAGGCAAACATCCGCGTGCGCGCGGCATTCGTCGGCGGTGCCTTCGGCTCGGGCTTGCGCCCGCAGTACCAGTTGCCACTGGCAGTGATGGCGGCGTTGCACCTGAAGCGCTCGGTGCGCGTCACGCTGACTCGCCAGCAGATGTTCACCTTTGGCTACCGGCCCCGCACCGAGCAGCGCCTGCGCCTGGGTGCTGACGCAAACGGGCAGTTGCTGGCGATCGCCCACGATGCGCTTGGCCAGACCTCCCGCTTCGAGGATTTCACCGAGCACGTGGTGGAATGGAGTGGCATGCTCTACCAGTGCGACAACGTTGCCCTCAGCTATCGCCTGGCCTCGCTCGATGTGTACACCCCGCTGGACATGCGTGCGCCTGGCGCCGCGTCGGGGATGATTGCCCTGGAATGCGCCATGGATGAGCTTGCCTGTGCAGCGCAGATTGACCCGCTTGACCTGCGCCGGCGCAATTTTGCCGCCAGCAATGCCAACGAGGGTAAGCCCTACTCCAGCAAGGAACTGCTGGCGTGCTACCGCCAAGGTGCCGAACGTTTTGGCTGGCAGAACCGTAATCCGCAACCGCGCAGCATGCGCCATGGCAACCAGCTGGTTGGCTGGGGGATGGCCGGCGGCGTCTGGGAAGCCATGCAGATGAAGGCCAGCGCCAAAGCGCGCTTCGATGCCCAAGGCCACCTCACCGTCTGCAGTGCCACCACCGATATCGGGACCGGCACCTATACCGTCATGACGCAGATCGCAGCCGACGCGGCTGGCGCCAGGGTGCAGGATGTCACCTTCGTGCTGGGTGACTCTTCACTGCCCACCGCACCGCTTCAGGGCGGATCGTTCACGGTGTCGTCGGTCGGCTCGGCCGTGCGCCAGGCCTGCCAGGTACTGCGCACCAAAGTGCTGGAACATGCGCGCAAGATGTACCCCCAAGTGGCCAGCACGGCCCGGGAGCAGATCATTTTCGCCGACGGCTACCTGCACGCGGGCAGCCATCGCCTGGCCTTGGCGGACATCATCGCCAGCGCCCCCGAAGGTGAGTTCGAAGTGCAGATCGACGCCGAGCCCGGCGCCAGACGCCAACCGTTCTCCACCGCCACGCATTCGGCGGTATTCGTGGAAGTCCACGTCGACGAGGACCTTGGCACAATCAAGGTAGTACGGGTAGTCAGCGCCGTTGCGGCGGGACGGGTAATCAACCCGAAAACCGCGCGCAGCCAGATTTTGGGAGGCGTGGTGTGGGGGGTGGGTATGGCCCTCCACGAAGCCGCGCTGACCGACCATCGGTTGGGCCGCATCGTCAACCACAACCTCGCGGAATACCACATCCCGGTGAACGCAGACAGCGGGGATATCGAAGTCATCTTCGTTGAAGAGCACGACGACATCGTCAACGAGCTGGGGTCCAAGGGCGTGGGCGAAATCGGCGTCGTCGGGGTGGCAGCCGCGGTGGCCAACGCGGTCTACCATGCCACGGGCAAGCGTGTGAGGGAGTTTCCGATCACGCTCGACAAACTGCTGAAAGACAACAGTCAGGTATGAGTAATATCTGTGCATGAGGTTTGCGCCGCATCGCCGTCGGATTCCCGCTCACTGGGCATCGGTGGCTTCAGGCGCAGGCGGATCAATGCGCTCGATATTTCCCAGAACCAACGCTCGCCCGGCAAATAGACCGCCGGATGTTTCCAGGGCAAAACGTGCGGCATCGCGTGTGCGCACCTCGTCGGTCACCGCGTCAGCTTCAACGCTCGAGGCTCCCAAGGTCAGCACGGCCTGGCGGCCAAGCAGCAAGGAGGATTCAAAGGTTTCCCGCACGATGTAGTCGGCGTCGTGCCTGACCAGCTCCAGCGCGTGCTCGCGGTCAAAGGCGCGTACCAGCACCTTCACCTGCGGGCAATACTGCCGCGTGCTTTCGACGATTCGTGTCGCAGCCTTCTTGTCATTCACGCACACAATGATGGTGCGGGCGTGACGGGCCCCGGCAGCATGCAACAGGTCATGCCGGGCACCATCACCGTAATAGACCTTGAAACCATAAGGCTCCACGGCGCGGATCACCTCGGGGTCCATGTCGATGATTGAAAGCTTGGCGCCATGAGCGAGCGGTGCCTGACAAGCGATCTGGCCGACACGGCCAAACCCTATGATGAGTACATGGCCTTGGAGATTCTGTGCCGGCTCCACACCGTCCATGGAAACCGCCCGGGGCCGCGCGAAACGCTTGAGCAACAGAAGGTTCACCGGCGTGAGGGCCATGGACAGCACCACGATAGCCGTCATGTTGGCGTTGATTTCGGCACTGACGACCTTGAGTTTCAGCGCTTCGGTAAACAGCACAAACGCAAATTCGCCCCCCTGCGCCATCAGCACGGCGCGATCCAGCGCATCGCCATGCTGGCTTTTCGCTAGGCGCGCGACCCCATAGATGCACAGCGCCTTGACCACCATCAGCGCCAGCACGCCAGAGCTGATGAGCAGCCAGTTCCTGGCCACCACCTGCAGGTCCAGCGCCATGCCGACGCCGAGAAAGAACAGCCCCAGCAACAGTCCGCGAAACGGTTCTATGTCAACCTCCAGCTGGTGGCGGAAGGTGGACTCCGACAGCAGCACACCGGCAACGAACGCTCCCATCGCCATCGACAGGCCGCCGATTTCCATCAGCAGCGCTGCTCCTAGCACCACCAGCAGCGCGGCAGCAGTCATCACCTCGCGCGCCCTGGCTTGGGCCAGTACCCGAAACAGGGGGTTGAGCAACCACAACCCGATGATCACCAGTGCGCTGAGGGACACGGCTGCGATAGCCATGCGCTGCCACAGGGGTGAGGTGGGTTCGGGCACCGCTGCAGTCGGCGCCAGAAATGCCACCACCGCCAGCAAGGGCACTATCAGCAGATCTTCAAACAGCAGAATGGACACGATGCGTTGGCCCCTCGGCTCGGTCAAGTCACCCCGCTCCGAGAGAACTTGCATGACGATGGCAGTGGATGTGAGTACAAAACCGGCCGCGCAGACGAATGACACCTGCCAAGGGAAACCAAAGGCCTTGCCGACGACGGTGAGCAGAACGGCACAGATCAACACCTGCAGGCTGCCCAGCCCAAAGATCTGCGCCCGTAGCGCCCACAGATGCGAGGGATTGAGCTCCAGGCCAATCACGAAGAGAAACATAACCACGCCCAACTCGCCCACATCAATTATGGTGTGAGGGTCATTGACCAGTTGCAGCCCGAAAGGCCCGATCATCATCCCCGCCAGCAGGTAACCCAGCACCGAGCCGAAACCGATGCGCTTGAGCAGTGGCACGGCCACCACGGCAGCGCTGAGCAACGTGATGACACCCAACAACAGTCCTGCGTTGCCTTCAGCGGCCATGGCTTCGACCCTCAGCCCCTGTCAGGACCGGTTATGGAGAAAGTACCGGACGAATTATCGCTGGGCGTCTCAGTTCGCCTGGGATGTGCAATATCCACTGCATGGGAAGCGGCAGCTTCCGGTGGAGCAACTGAAGAAACACCCGCCCGCAGGTAGGTCGCGGGCGGGTAATCCTGGTGACGAGGGGCTGTCCCCTAGCCTTCGCGAACCTCGATGCGCCTGCCACTCGCACGCGCTTGCTTGGGCAACTCGATACGCAGCACACCGTTGTTGCATCTGGCGCTGGCCTGCTCGGCAATGACCTCGGCAGGAAGCCGGAAGGTGCGCCGGAAACTGCCAAAGGTGCATTGCCGGACGCGATAATGCCCATTGCCCTGCTCCTGCTCGACGCGCTTTTCACCGCGAATGATCAGCGTATCGCCCCGCACTTCCAGGTTCAGGTCCTCCTTGACCATTCCAGGTATCTCAAGGCGAACGACGATCCGCTCACCATCCTCGTAAAGATCGCCGGCCAGCAGCCCCCAGTTCGAGGCAAGCGCCGGTGATGAGGTCGCATCCTGCGACTCGCCCCTGCTCCGCTTCACTGGCGTGAAGCGCGTCAGGGCCTCGCTGGTGCGACCGCGAAGCTGACGCCAGCCCTCGCCCAGCGAATGCCAGGTTTCCTCCAGGCCATGTCTGAGTTCAGCTAGTTTGTCCATGGGTCGTCCTCCACACGCTCAAGGCCCTACGCGCTTTTCACGACGATCTTGCGCGGCTGGGCATGTGCATGTTTGGGAACACGTACGTTCAGCACGCCGTCCCGTAGCTCAGCATCGATTCGGGTCGTATCCAGCTCGGAGCTCAAGGTGAAGGCTCGTCTGAATCGCGACAGCTGGACTTCAGCGTAGACGGCCTCCAGCTGTTCGGACAACTGCGGCATGATCTCCCCTTCCAGCACCAGCGTGTCACCCTCCACATTGACCACGAGATGATCCTTGGGCACCCCGGGAAAGTCGGCAAACAGCTGGATTCCGTTTTCGTCTTCGAAGACATCGACGCGCGGCAGCAGTGTTTGGGTTTCAGTTTCGCCGCGCACGACTGCTTGCTTGTCGTTCATGGTGATTCCTCCTTCAAACCTTTGCTGTTACTGGATGACTATACGCTTGGGCTGCAGCGCTTCTCGCCGCGGCAGGGAAATGCGCAGGACGCCGTCGCGGTAGTGGGCCTCGACCTTGTCGGTATCGACTTGATCATTGAGGCTCACGGTACGCTTGAAGGGACCGGCATAGCGCTCGTTGGCGTACACGGAGCAATTGCCCTCCTGCGTGCTGCGCGCGGGCCGGCGCTCGCCGGAAATCGATAGCAGGCCTCGGTGAATCTGCAGATCGATGTCGCTCGGGTCAACGCCGGGAACGAAGGCGTAGACCTCCATGCTCGATGGCGTGCTCGCGACATTGATGGCAGGAAAAGCACCACTGGCCAAGGCACGAATGCTGCCTGGGCGCCCGAGCCCAGTTCCCAGCACATGTTGCAGTTCGCGCTGGAGCTTCTCGAACTCGGCAATCGGATCGCTCGACAGATTAAGAAGGGACTCGTACATGACAATCCTCCTTCCAGCTGACTGAAATGATCTCGAACAGGAGGCGCGAAGCGCCGGGTTTCGGCCCCTGATGACGGAATTATGTGAGCAATCTGGAGGTTTTCAAGCCCCGGTTTGAACGGATATGGAATTACACATCCGCGCTCTTTTTCCCGTTCAATCTTTGCCTTGGCGCCATTCACACAGAGCCTAGGCAACTCGATCATCACGCTCACGCAACAGCCAGTAGGTCAGCCCCAGGGCCAGGGTGGCGCCAGCGAGCGCCGCGACTTTGGCCGGGCTGACATCGGGATCAAGGATCACGATCTTGCGCGACAGCGCGATCAACCCGATCAAGAGGACCGTCTTGACCTGAATGATGCTGCCATGGCGCAAGACAACGCGCACGATGGAATGCTTGAATTCCATCGCGATCAGCAGCGTCATGACCATACCGAACACATTCTGGAAGATCCGGTGGTCCAGCGGATTGAACGCATCGATGATCAGCAGGCTGAAGACTATCTGGATCAGCTGTACCAGCGACACCACGATAACCACCGCGATCACCAGCGAAAGAATGTGAGCGACGATCTGCTCGAAACGCTCGTAAAACGTCAACACCGCCCACTCGCGACGCAGTCGCATGCGCGTGGTCTCGGGCTCATCGCTGTCCTTCATGCCTCACCTCTTCAGCAGCAAGATCATTGCAACGAGAAACCGCAGCCTTCGGCCTGGGCTTCACGCATTTTCACTGTCGAGCTCTTTGGCCGGCTCGGCTTGCCGGCGGTCGAACCCGACCCGCTCCGCCTTGTCGTCCCAGCGCACATGGGCGTGATCACCCTTGCCAATGCCGCCGCCGAGCATTTCACGTGCCAGTGCCGTCTCCAGCTCGCTGCGGATCAGTCGCTTGAGCTCGCGAGCACCGAATTCGGGCTTGTAGCCGACTTGCGCCAAGTGATCGACCAGTGTCTCGTCGAACGTCAGCGTCACGCCCTGGCTCGCGGCATTGCGGGCTACGCGCTCGAGTTGCAGGCCAACAATGTGGCGGATCTCCAGCTTGCCCAGCGCATGGAAGACGATGATCTCATCGATTCGGTTGAGGAACTCGGGGCGAAAGTGCCCACGCAGCACTTCCATCACCTCGACCTTGGTCTGCTCGTACTCCTCACCAGCCGCTCCAGGCGCCTTCAGCCGCCGCTGAATAATGTCGGAGCCCAGGTTGGACGTGGCGATGATAATGGTGTTGGTGAAGTCCACCACGCGCCCCTTGCCATCGGTCAGTCGCCCGTCGTCGAACACCTGCAGCAGGATGTTGTAGACGTCGGGGTGGGCCTTCTCGATTTCGTCGAGCAGCAGCACGCTATAGGGCTTGCGCCGGACCTTTTCGGTAAGCTGGCCGCCTTCGTCATAACCAACGTAACCCGGAGGCGCGCCCACCAGCCGAGCCACGGAATGGCGCTCGCCATACTCCGACATGTCGATACGCAACAGGGCGCTCTCGTCGCCGTAGATGGTTTCTGCCAGCGCCTTGGCCAGCTCGGTCTTGCCGACACCGGTGGAGCCCAGAAACAGGAACGTGGCAACGGGCTTGCTGCCTTCGCGCAGCCCAGCGCGCGACAGCCGAACCGCGTCCGCCACCGCACGCACCGCCTCGTCCTGCCCCACCAGGCGCTCATGCAGCCGCTGCTCCAGGTGCAACAGCTTCTCGCGCTCCTCCACCGTCAGTTCATTGACCGGAATGCCGGTCAGCCGCGAGACGATTTGCGCCACATGTTCCGCCTTGACCTCGGTGCTGCCCGAGCCGCGCTCGAGCTCCCACTCCTCGACCCGCTGCTTGAGTTCGGCCTCCGTGGCTTCGACGCGCTTGCTGATCTGCGCCGCATTGTCATATTGCTTGCGCGAAGCCGCGTAGTCCTGCTCGCGGCGCAATTGGTGCAACTCCGACTCCATTTCCTGCACCGCAACCGGGCGCGCCGTCGCCGATAACTTGACGCGGGCGGCAGCCTGATCGAGCAGATCGATGGCCTTGTCCGGCAGAAAGCGCGCGCTGACGTAGCGGTCGGACAGTTCGGCGGCAGCGATGATCGCCTCCTCGGTGATGCTGACCTTGTGGTGCGCTTCGAAGGTGTCGCGCAGGCCGCGCAGGATCATGATGGTCTGCGCCACCGTTGGCTCGGGCACCACGACCGGTTGGAAACGCCGCTCCAGCGCAGCGTCCTGCTCGATGTACTTCTGGTACTCGTTGAGCGTCGTCGCGCCAATCAGGTTCAGCTCACCACGCGCCATCATCGGCTTGAAGACGTTGGCCACGTCCAGGCCGCCTTCTCCACCGCCCTGGCCTGCCCCGACGATGGTGTGCACTTCGTCGATGAAGAGAATCAGCTCGCCCTGATGCTCGGCGATTTCCTTCAGCACCTTCTGCACGCGCTCCTCGAACTCGCCTCGGTACTTCGCGCCAGCCACCAACGAATTGATGTTCAGTTCGACCAGGCGCTTGTCGCGCAGCGTCTCGGGCACCTCGCCGGCCACCATGCGCTGCGCCAGCCCCTCGACGATGGCCGTCTTGCCCACGCCAGGCTCGCCGATCAACACCGGGTTGTTCTTCTTGCGCCGCGCCAGTACCTCAATGGTGGTTTCGATTTCCTGTGCCCGCCCGATGACCGGGTCCAGCTTGCCATCGCGCGCCATCCTGGTGAGATCGCGCGAGTACTTGTCGAGCTCCGGCGTTTCGGTCGGCGCCTCGGCGCGGCCATCCTCTGCACCCTTGCCAACCACCTTGCTGACGCACTGGCGCAGGGCCTGCGGCATAAGGCCATAGCGGCGCAGCAAGTTGGCGGCCAGCCCTTCGCCCTCTTCGGCCAGCCCGATCAGGAAGTGCTCGGGGCCTACGTATGCGTGCCCCAACTCATTGGAGGCGACGAAGGCGCGGCTGAGCGCATCCTTGACCCGAGGCGACACGCCGACTTCGCCTTCAAATGGCTTGTCGCCGCGCTTGGCTTCGGCTTCGATCTGGCGCTTGAGGTCATCAACCTTGATCTTGAACTGGCTCAGGATGGTCTTCACCACATCGCTGTCGGCCAGCGCCAATAGCAGGTGTTCGGTATCGACTTCGGACCGACCGAACTCCGTGGCACGCTTGGCGGCTTCCTGCAACAGGGCCTCCGAGTGTTCGCTGATGCGGCTGGCCAGCCCGCTGCTGCGGCGGCGTGGCGTGCCGGACGCTGCGCGGCCAGGTTCCCCAGACGACGCTTCAGCCACTTCATCGGCACCCGTGGCAACGGATGCCGAGTCTTCTCCGATGCGCAGCAAATCGCTGCCCATGAACTCTTCGAACAAACCGCTGCGCGAGCCGAAAAGGGCTTCCAGTGGGGAAAGGGTGCGTTTTTGCTGGCGCACCAATTGGCGGTAGTGATCATCACACAACAGCATGATGTTGTGGCGGCCATTGACCTTGGCCTCCACCCGTGTCGTGGCGGGTTGGCCACAGACCTGGCATTGTTTGCTGGCCATGCGGGCGCTCCTTGAGTCATTGAGATGACGAGATGGAGCCTGCCGCAGCACCTCGTCTGCTGGTGGGCCTTCGTGACGACTTCAACGAAATCTCCGAGTCAGCTTCAATTCGGAATCGAACGGCTGTGCTTCGATGCACCCGCTTCGCGCTCCTCGAGGATGATCGTCAACAGCCCATTGTCGAATGGGCGCTTGATCAAAACCTGATCGGCATCGTCAGGCAGGTTCAAGGGTGGCGGGCAACAGCCGTAGAGCGTTCGGCACGAGGGAAAGCGCACTTCTGCTGCTCTCGCAGCAGTCGGGCGTGATCGGGGTGTTCTTTCCTTGAGATGGGCCATTTGAAGGAAAGCCAGTACTGCATCCGTGATGTCCAGCGCCAGCTTCAGCACGCCTGGTAGGCAAGCGCGGGGTGGCGAGCGACGAAAACAGATGCGCCCAGGCCCAAGGAACTTTTGCAATGCTGGCTAAAGTCTGCGCCTGGTAGTTCGCAAGTCAAGCAGTATCTGCGATCGGTTCAGAAATAGTCAGCGGGCAGGCCGAGGCGAGCCGAGTTAAGGCGCACGCGCTCCATCTGATACGTTCTTTTATCATCCACCTGAGTCTTTTTCGTGGAAGGCCCACTGCTTTATAAGATTTCGCGATCGGGGTGCGATCGGACTGTACCCGGGCACTCAATTCTCCAGCCGTTCAGGGAACCGGAAGGCCTCGCAAGTACTCAGGAATCCCCATGAACACCTCCTGCACGAGCTATCACAGCATGGCGCTTTCCGAGTCTCAGCGCGACATACTCGGTATGATTGCGACCAATCATCAACTGCACGACATCCTCACCGCCATCTGCTTGATGATCGACGCCCAGGATCCCGGCACGCTGTGTTCGATACTGCTCACCGATGCGCAAGGCAAGCATTTGCTGAAGGGCGCCGCGCCTGGCCTGCCGCCTGCCTACAGCGATGCGATCCATGGGTTGCCCATTGGGCCTCAGGAAGGCACGTGTGGCACAGCTGCATTCCGCCGCGAGCTGGTGGTGACAGCGGATATAGCCCGGGATCCGAGCTGGGAGCGTTTTCGCAGTCTGGCGCTAGGGTACAATCTACGCTCCTGCTGGTCGTTGCCATTACTCTCGCATCAGGGATCCGTACTTGGGACATTTGCGCTATACCAGGATCAAGCGATTGCGCCAAGCGAGGTGCAGATCCATCGGCTGACCTGCGCGGCGCAACTGGCTGCCATTGCGATCCGACATGAGCGTGACGGCCAACGTCTGGAGGAAAGCGAACAACGGTTTCGCTCATTGTTTACCTACAACCCCAACCCGGTTTTCGCCCTCGACAGGGCGGGCAACATCCAGAGTGTGAACCCTGCTGGCCTGAAGCTTAAAGCTGGCGCGGCAACTGATCTTGTCGGCCATCATTTCTCCCACCTCGTGTTCGAAGAAGACCTGCCGAAAGTGAATCAGCATTTTTTCGCGGCCCGCGCCGGTGAGCCGCAGCGATTCGAGGCAAGGGTGCGCGACGAGAGCGACGACAAGCAGTTGATCATGGATATCGCTAACCTGCCAATCATGGTCAATGGCGAGATCGTCGGGGTATTCGGCATCGCGCGGGATATCAGCAAACAGAAGCATTACGAGCGCCAGTTGAGTATCAATGCCAGCCATGACGGGCTGACGGGTTTGCTTAACCGCCTGTCTCTGGAAGACCGGCTTGTCCTGGCGTGTCGCAGCAGCCGTCAACGTAAAGTTCAACTGGCGGTCATGTACATCGACCTGGATGGATTCAAATCCATCAACGACTCCATCGGGCACTACTTCGGCGATCAAGTGCTGATCGAGGTGGCACAGCGCTTGACCCAGCAGGTCCGTCCGGCTGATACCGTCGTGCGTATGGGCGGCGATGAGTTTGTCGTACTGCTGACGGACCTGCTTCGTGATGAAGACGCTGTCCCGGTGGCCGAGCGACTGCTGGCCAGCATTGGCAAACCCTACTGTATCCAGGGTATTGACCTGCACGTGAGTACCAGTATCGGTATTACGGTAAGCGATGGCCACATCGAGCAGCCGATGAAGTTGATCCAGCAGGCTGACATGGCCATGTACAAAGCCAAGCAACAAGGTCGGAACAACTTTCAATGGTACACCAGTGATCTTAACCACCGCGTTTGCGAGCACAGAAGCCTACGTAATGACCTGCAAAAGGCTATCAAAACTCAATCGTTCAGCCTGCATTATCAACCGCAAATAGAAGCGCGCACGCGTCGGGTGGTCGGGATCGAAGCTTTGTTGCGCTGGGAGCATCCGGTTAGAGGGTTCATCTCTCCAGCGGTTTTCATACCGGTGGCAGAGGACAGTGGTCAAATTATCCCTCTGAGCCTTTGGGTACTCGATACGGCGTGCGCGCAGTTGCGCAACCTATGTGATCAGGGCTTCAACGGTATCTCGATGGCCGTAAATATTTCGCCGATGCATTTCCAGTGCGGTCAGTTCGTTGAATGTATCCAGGCAGTGTTGAGCAAGCATGGGCTAAGCGCTGGACAATTGGAACTGGAGATAACCGAGTCACTCTTGCTGCATAACGTTGAACAAGCAATCGCAACCTTGCACCGCCTCAAAGACTTGGGTGTACGCATTGCGCTGGATGACTTCGGTACGGGGTTCTCCAGCCTGAGTTATCTCAAGTGCTTGCCAATAGACAAAATCAAGATTGACCGCTCCTTTATCCAGGACATCTCGACGAACCCACACGATGCAGCAATCACTCAAGGCATCATTTCGATGGCCCATCATCTCAGCCTGTCAGTGGTCGCTGAAGGTGTGGAAACTGCGCCTCAGGTGAATTTCCTGGAAAGGGGGCGCTGCGATATTCTCCAAGGCTATTACTTTGCGAGACCCATGTCGCATGAGGCGCTCAGGACTTTCTTGGCCGACTAGTCCACCGCCATGGTGATGTCCTCGGCTCGCCGGGTTGATATTTTCGTGCTGCTTTGTAAGCGATGCCCATCGTTGCCGGCGCTGTGACAGGCGGGGGGAGCCCCCACCTGCATGCCTGCGTTATAGGCGTCAGCGTTGGATGCCAGCACGATATGCTGACATTTCCCTCTTCTCCACATCCCGTTCGTCATAACGTAACAAGCGCCCGGAGTTGCTGAGCACCAGCAATGTACTGAAATTGTGCAACAGCGCTGCGACCATCGCCCCCGCCGCTCCCAATAAACCGAAAGCTGCTGCCCCCACGATAGCCAAGGTCCAGCCCAAGCCGATCAGCACGTTCACCTGGAGCGTGCGACGGCAAAGACGGCTGAGACGGATGCAGGTGCCCAAGCGCCGCAGATCACCGTTGATCAGCACGATATCCGCTGCGGCCAGCGCGATATCAGCACCGCCCGCCCCCATCGCCACCCCCACGACACCCGCCTTGAGCGCCAGCGCGTCATTGATGCCATCACCCACCACCAAGGGGCGGAAGCCAACCTGAAGCTCATGGTTGACCTGGCGCAACTTCTCTTCTGGCAATGCTTCGGACACCACGCGAGTGATACCGACCTGTGCAGCGATGGATTCAGCCACACGGGTGCGATCACCGCTCAGCAGCAACTGACGCTCCAGGCCTAGTTCACGCAATTGCTGCATGGCCTCGGCAGACTCTGCGCGCACGTTGTCGGCCAGCAACAGCCAACCCAGAAATTGCCCATTCTGCGCCAAGCCCGCGATTGGGCCATCATGTTCAGGAACTGGAGGCACCGTCATGCCCAACTCATCGAAAAGCTCCGGTCGCCCCAACGCAGCTTTTCCCTCGGCTGTGTGCGCCACAACGCCAAAGCCTTGGCGTTCATGGACATCCAGTAGCGGCAAATGGTGGTCATGCGGTACCAATGCCGCCAGAGCACGGCTGACCGGATGGCTACTGGCCGCACCGAGACTTGCGGCGAGGTTGATGATATCGGCCTGCGACAACGTACTCGATAGGCCAACCACGCTGCGCAGACGCAGTTTGCCGTAGGTCAGTGTGCCGGTCTTGTCGATCACCAGCGAAGACAAGTCGGCGAGTTCCTCGAGGAAGGCAGACCCTCGAATCAGGATACCGTGCCGAGCGGCGACGGCAATGCCTGCCACCGCTGTCGCCGGTGCCGACAGAACCAATGCACACGGACAGGCGGCGACCAGAACGGCCAACATGGCCTGGGCATCCTTGGTAACGAACCAGGTCGCGGCGGCAATCAGTAGCACCAGTACCAGATAACGCCCGGCGTGTCGTTCGAGCAAGCGTGTGATGGGCGGCTTGGCTTGTTCGGCGCGCTGCATCAGGGCGATGACCTTGCCCAAGGTAGAATCATCGCCAACACGCGTAATCTCCACCCGCAGCAAGCCATCCAGATTGATCGACCCTCCATGGATATCCATCCCGGTCGTCACCTCCTGGGGAATGGACTCCCCCGTGATGGGCGCGGTGTCCAGGCTGGCCTGGCCTTCAATAATGCGTCCATCGGCTGGTACCCGGTCACCGGCACGGACTTCGACTTGGTCGCCAGGGTTGAGGCTTGCGTTATCGACCTCATGAACCTGCCCATCGGCATTGATAAGACGTGCACGACTACGGGCCAGCTGCCCAAGTGCCGCAATCGCTTCTTGCGAGCCGAGCACGCTACGCTCCTCCAGGACATGACCGAAAATCATGACGTACGTGGCGCTAGCAATCGCCACGCTGCTATTGACACTGCAAGGATTGGTCGGGGTGTTCAGCCCTGACTCCTACTGGTTCGTCCTCTTGCCATTTGCGACATATTCGGTAACGTTATAACAACAGATGTAAAAAATCTGTTCGTCCAGCACCAGGAGCGGCGTGGCTGATAACGGCTGAGCTATTGAGTCGCTCCTGGGACAGGGCGTCCCCTCCCATTAGGTATCGGGATAAAAACTGGTGTTCAGCGTGATACGTAGGCCCTGGGCGAATGGGCAAAACAACGTTACCTCGAACGCGAGCATACCCGGGGGCATCTACTGTGGCTACGTGCTGATGAACCCTATGGTGGCGATTTGCACCCTCAATCGTCGCGCATGTGCCGCTCATTGCGCTCCTGGCGTTCTTTGGCCTCCACGCACAGGGTGGCGGTTGGCCTGAGCAGCAACCGCTTGAGACCAATCGGTTCGCCAGTTTCCTTACACCAGCCATACTCGCCACGGGCAACGCGTTCCAAGGCCTCGTCGATCTTGTCCAGCAGTTTTTTCTCCCGCTCCAGCAGCCTCAATTGCCATTGACGATGCTCCTCCGCCGTGCCGATATCGGAGGGATCACTGGTAGGCTCGAAGTCGCGGATCGCTTCGAATTCTTCAGCGATGCGTTGCTGAAGCTCATTGCGCTGGGCAAGCAGCAGCTCACGGAAGAACCTTTGCTGAGCAGCGTCCATGTAGGCGTCTTCGGGTTGGGATAGTAGCTCTTGTTCGGTCATTGCAGGTGCGCTCAGGTCAATGAAAAGAAATGGCGGTCAACCGCGTCGTGCGTTGAACGCCAGCGGCAAGCCTTGGCAGCCCTCGACCAGCCGGCCTTCATGCCAGGCCAGTTGCCCGGAGACCAGTGTCGTGGCCACTCGGTGATGAAAACGATGGTGCACGAACGGCGTCCACTGACAGTGCGCCAGAACCGGGTCGAGGCTGACAGCGCGGGGCTCGGGCAGACGCTCGATCAGCGTCATGTCCGCCCAGTAGCCCTCACGCAGGTAACCGCGTTCCGAAATGGCGAACAGATCCGCGACGGCGTGGCTGGTCTTGCGCACCAGTTGGGCAACTGTCAGCACGCCCTCCTCCACAAGCTCGAAGAGCGCCGGAAGTGCATGCTGTACCAACGGCAAACCTGATGGCGCCGAGGCATAAGGGCGTTGTTTTTCCGCCAAGGTGTGGGGTGCGTGATCGGTACCGATGACGTCGATGCGGTCGCACAGCAGAGCCTGACGCAGTGCGTCCCGGTCTTCCCGGGTTTTGATGGCAGGGTTGCATTTGATCAGGTGGCCCAAGCGGGCATAGTCACGGTCATCGAACAGCAGATGGTGCGCGCACACTTCGGCGGTGATCTGCTTGCCCTGCAAAGGCCCAGGCTGGAACAACTTCAGCTCTTGGGCGGTGGTCAGGTGCAGCACATGCAACCGTGTGCCGAACTGCTTGGCAAGCTGCACCGCCAGGCTCGAAGAGCGCAGGCAGGCATCGGCATCCCGAATGATCGGGTGCATGGCCGGCGGAATGAAATCGCCGTAGCGCTCACGTATGCGCGCTTCGTTGGCCAGGATCGACGGGGTGTGCTCGCAGTGCGCCAGGAGGATGGTCGGCACGCTGGCGAACAGCCGTTCCAGCACCCTGGGGTCGTCCACCAGCATGTCGCCGGTGGAGGCGCCCATGAACACCTTCACTCCCGCCACCTCACGTGGGTCGAGGGCCGCCACGGTATCGAGGTTGTCCTTGCTCACGCCAAAATGAAAACCGTAGTTGGCAACCGAGGTGGTGGCGGCGCGGGCTTTCTTGTCGTGCAGGGCGGCAAGATCCAGCGTGGCCGGGTTGGTGTTGGGCATGTCCATGAAGCTGGTGATACCGCCCGCCACTGCTGCGCGCGACTCACTGGCCATGGTGCCCTTGTGCGCAGCGCCAGGCTCACGAAAATGAACCTGGTCGTCGATCATGCCGGGGAGCAACCATTGGCCCCGGGCATCGATTTCGAGCGGCGCATTGACGCCCGCGATGCTGCGGCCGATTTTCTCGATACGGCCATGGGCGACCAGTACATCGGCCTCCTGTATGGCACCTTCATTGACCAGGCGGGCGTTGCGAATGATGACTTGACTCATACGCCCACCTCGGCGGGGTTGCCCGTCACCACCACTTGATCACCCTGGATCGCGTTGTAGAAACAGCTGCGACGCCCTGTGTGGCAGGCGACACCTGCCTGATCCACCAGCAACAACAGCGCGTCGCCATCGCAGTCCAGCCGCACGTCGTGTACATGCTGGACATGCCCCGAGCTTTCGCCTTTGCGCCACAGGCATCCACGGCTACGTGACCAGTAGCATGCCCGCCGGGTCTCGAGGGTTTCCAGCAGCGCCTTTTCGTTCATCCAGGCCAGCATCAGGACTTCGCCGCTGTCATGCTGCTGGGTGATGGCGGGGATCAGCCCCTGGGGGTTCCAGGGTATGTGGCCAAGCACATCGGTCAAGGCGAAGCGGCTTCCCGCCTGTGCCTGCTCAAGGGTAAGGAACATGATTTGCAACCTGTGGCAAATGTTATGTTATAACAATTACAACTTAGCAGATTACGCCGCTACTGTTCATCTTTTCCACTTGCGCAGGAGAGACGCCATGACCGAAACATGCCCGAACCCGACCATCGAAACCTACGCCGACACCGAACTGGCCTGCCTGGCAGGTGCCAAAGCGGCGCTCTACCGTTGGGCCGCGACCGTGGCCACACGTGATGTGGATCAGGTGCTGGCGTTGTACGCACCTGATGCGATCCTGGTTCCGACCCTGTCCAACCAAGTGCGTGACTGCGACGACAGCCGTCGCAACTATTTCGAGAATTTCCTCGCTAACGACGGGCTGGTCTGTGACATCCAGTTGTTCAAGAAGCGCGTCAGCCGCAAGCTGGGCACCGTGGTCGTCGGAGGCCAGTACACCTTCGTCTTTCGTGAGGACGGCGAGCAGCGGGTAGTGCCAGCGCGCTTCCTGTTCACCTTCGAGCGGATCGACCAGCAGTGGTTGATCACTGGCCACCATTCCTCCATCG
This sequence comes from Pseudomonas sp. GW823-FHT05G12, assembly GCF_058795575.1. NCBI lineage: Bacteria > Pseudomonadati > Pseudomonadota > Gammaproteobacteria > Pseudomonadales > Pseudomonadaceae > Pseudomonas > Pseudomonas sp. GW823-FHT05G12. The sequence goes on along the minus strand of NZ_CM179501.1, from coordinate 2,820,899 downwards.
AGGCATGAGAGGCATGACCCACTTCGCGAACTCAACGGGCGCGTTCCCGGCCACGCGTTTGCGCCGTAATCGCGCTGACGAATGGACGCGTCGTCTGGTCGCTGAAAACAGCCTGTCTCGCGATGACCTGATCTGGCCGGTTTTTCTCAAGGAAGGCTCAGGTACACGCGAGGCGATCACCGCCATGCCGGGCCAGGTACGCGTCAGCCTGGCCGAACTGCCGGATCACGTAGGCCGGGCGGTCGAACTGGGCATTCCGGCCATTGCCCTGTTTCCCGCCACTCCAGTGCAGCGCAAAGACAGTGAGGGCACCCACGCCCTCGACGCGGACAACCTGATCTGCCGCGCCGCCAGGTTGCTCAAGGCCACGTTCCCCAACCTTGGCTTGATCGGCGACGTCGCACTGGACCCCTACACCGACCATGGCCACGACGGCGTGCTGCGCCAAGGCCGCGTGGCCAATGACGAGACCTTGCAGGTACTGGCGGCCCAAGCCGTGGTCCAGGCCCAGGCCGGCATCGACACCTTGGCACCTTCGGACATGATGGACGGGCGCATCGGCGCGCTCAGGTCCGCGCTGGACCTGGCCGGGTTCAGCGATGTGCGTCTGATGTCCTACGCCGCCAAGTACGCGTCCGGCTTCTACGGCCCGTTCCGCGACGCGCTGGGTTCGGCGGCCGCGCTCAAAGGCGACAAGCGCACGTACCAGATGGACCCGGCCAACAGCGACGAAGCCCTGCGCGAAGTAGCGCTGGACCTGCAAGAAGGCGCCGACATGGTGATGGTCAAGCCCGGCATGCCTTATCTGGACATCATTCAAAGGGTCAAGGCAACCTTTGCCGTGCCGACATTCGCCTACCAGGTCAGCGGTGAATACTCGATGCTCAAGGCAGCGATCAATCAGGGCTGGCTGGATCCGCACACGGTTATCCTGGAGGCGTTGATGGCGTTCAAACGTGCGGGGTGCAACGGCATCCTGACTTACTTCGCTCTGGAGGCCGCCACGCGGCTTAAACAGGGTTGAGTGGCCTTTTCGAGAGGACACCGCGCTCAAGCGCAAGGACACGCAGCGTTGCTCACGCCTCTCTCTTGGCCGCGATCAGGCTGCCAGCCGGTGGTTTCTGGCGGAAGTAGCTGTCCAGCCCGGCGAATATCGCCTCCGCGACCTTGCGCTGATGACGGGCATCATGCAACCGCCGGCAATCTCCGGCATTGGAAATGAAACCGGTCTCGACCAGGATCGAGGGTACTGCCGCCGACTTGAGCGCGGCGAAACCTGCCTGTTCCACCCGCGCTTGATGCAGGCCCGACACCTGCCCAAGCTGCGAGAGCACCTGATGCCCGAGATCCAGGCTTGTGGCGATCGTCGAGTTCAGCGACATGTCCAGCAGCACGCTGGCGACCATGGGGTCGCGCTCACGCAGCTTGATCGGCAATCCCCCGCCGGCCCTGTCTGCATCGTTTTCCCGCTGCGCCATCCAGCGCGCCATCGACGACGTCGCGCCCCCTTGCGACAAGGCGAACACCGATGCCCCAGACGCCGTGAGTCGCGGTGCAGCATCGGCATGTACCGACACGAACAAGTCCGCGTTCAGCCGCTGACCGAGTTCGGCGCGCTTGCGCAGCGGAATGAACACATCGTCACTGCGCACCAAGCGTGCCTTGTAGCCTTTCTGTGCATCGATGCGCTTGGCCAGCAACTTGGCGATCTGTAACGCAACGTGCTTTTCCTGCTCGCCCTTGGGCCCTACTGCACCGGGGTCTTTGCCGCCATGCCCGGCATCGACCACGATCAACAGGTCGCGCTGTCGCGCCAAGGGCTTGGCAACTTCCGGCGCAACGCCCACCGGTGGCCCAGTGAGTACCAACTCCAGGCCATGCGGCCTGGTGTTGAGCGAGCGGACTTCGCCGCCACTGCCGAGTCGGCCAGGTCCAGCACGATACGCAAGTCACCGGACGCGGTGATGCCACTGCGTACGGCTGTGACGGCAGTGCCTTCCAGGGCAAGATCGTTCAGTGACGCCTGCAGACTGGCCTGAGGAAGATCAAGAACCAACCGCGGTGGCGCCGCGAGGCTGAAATGCTTCGCCGCCACCGGCCCGGTAAGCTCCAGCGACACCTTGGTGACGCTGCCCGACCGGCTCACCCAAACCCGTTTAACCGCCTGCCCGGCTTGTGCCGCAAGAGGCAGCGGCAATGCCAGGCATGCAAGCAGTAGTTTCAGCACTCGTCGACGATCCATATGGACTCCCATTGACCTGCGAACCAGCGAAGCCTCGGGCAATTTCGCTAGCCATTTTATTATTGTTACCTTATAACATCCCAAATCCAGAACAAAATGAAGACTGCCCGCCAACGGAAGGAGACCTGCATGCAACTGACCAGCAATCAGCAACGTGTCCTGACGGCGCTTCAGCAAGCCGACAAGCCGCTCAGTGCCTACGCCATTCTGGACAGCCTGCGCAATGAAGGTGTCAGGGCGCCGACGCAGATCTACCGCGCGCTGGGCCACTTGGCCGAGCAAGGGTTGATTCATCGGCTGGAGTCTTTGAACGCTTATGTCAGCTGCACCTGCCCAAGCCAGTGCGAAGCAGGTTTCAGAGCGTTCGCCATCTGCGACAGCTGCGGCCATGTCGATGAGTTCAACGTACCGCACCTGAACCAGGCCCTGGGGCACTGGATGAAACAGAACGTGTTTTCGCTGTGCAGCTCGGTCATCGAGCTGCACGGTAAATGCGCCGCCTGTACTCGCCGTGATGCAGGCGAGGACTGAGCAGAGCCGCACGCATGCGCACCACCCTTTATCATGAGGCCTCCCGATGAGCCCCCCTGTCCCCCATACCAACGAAGCCGCGCGGCTGCCCGTCACTGTACTTTCCGGCTTCCTGGGAGCCGGCAAGACTACCCTGCTCAACCATATTCTGAGCAACCGCGAAGGCCGGCGAGTCGCGGTGATCGTCAACGACATGAGCGATGTGAACATCGATGCCGCACTGATACGCGAGGGTGGCGCCGAGCTGTCACGCACCGACGAAAAGCTGGTGGAGATGAGCAATGGCTGTATTTGCTGCACCTTGCGCGAAGACCTCCTGCTCGAAGTGGACCGTCTAGCCAAAGAGGGTCGTTTCGACCAATTGGTCATCGAATCGACGGGCATCTCCGAGCCACTGCCGGTGGCGGAAACCTTCACCTTCGAAGGCGAGGATGGCCGCAGCCTCAGCGAAGTGGCACGCCTCGACACCATGGTCACCGTGGTCGATGCCTTCAATTTCCTGCGCGACTACAGCTCGCGCGACAGCCTGCAGGCACGCGGTGAATCGCTGGGCGAGGAAGACGTGCGCACCGTGGTCGACCTGCTGATCGAGCAAATCGAGTTCTGCGACGTCATCGTACTGAACAAGACCGACCTGATCAGTGGCGAAGAGCGCGATCGCCTGATGGCCATCCTCAATACCCTCAATCCAAGGGCGAAAGGTCGAAATGGCACGAGGACGTTGGCGATGCCCGCCAGGAGCTGGTGCTGATCGGTATGGAAATGGACGAGGCAGCGCTGCGGGCGCGTTTCGATGCCTGCCTGCTGACCGATGAGGAAATGGCCCAGGGACCGGAAGGCTGGATGAAGCTGACCAACCCCTTCCCCGGCTGGAACTGATTCAAACGCCTTGCTGCCACGTGCAAGGCTCCCACCACTGGATATACATGATGAGCTCAGCATTACCCGACGTTTCCGTCACCGACCTGGCCCCCAGCCTCAGCCCGCTGCAATGGGTCGGCATGCAGGGTATCGACCTGCCGGTAAGGATCCAAGAACCGACCTACCAGCGTGAGCTGCACGCCCGGGCGGATGTCCAGGTCGACCTGCCGGTACCGCATGTCAAAGGCATTCACATGTCCAGGCTGTATCGCCTGCTGGACGCCTGGGGGCAGGCTGCGGCGGTGTCGCCGGCAAGCCTCTTTGCGCTGTTGCAGGAGATGATCGACAGCCATCAGGATTGCGAAAGCCGCAATGCCAGGCTGCGCCTGGATTTCGACTTGCTGGTTCGCCGCCCTGCACTGGTGACCGAGGGCCTCTCTGGCTGGAAGTCGTACCCGGTTCACGTGCTCGCGACGAAGGTCGGCGGGGCGCTGAACCTGAGTATCGAGGTCAGGATCGGCTACTCCTCGACCTGCCCGTGCTCGGCCGCTCTCTCCCGGCAGTTGATTGAGGACGGCTTCCTGCGAACCTTCAAGGACCAGCCACTGCTCGAAGCCAGCGCCGTCGCGCAGTGGCTGCGCAGCAACGCGTCGCTGGCGACGCCACATAGCCAACGCAGCGAAGCTCGAGTGCGCGTCACGGTACCTGCCGATGCCCCGGATCTCGGGTTACTGGCCCTGATCGACCACGTCGAAGGCGCCTTGCGCACGCCGGTTCAGACCGCCGTAAAACGGGCTGACGAACAGGCTTTCGCAGCACTCAACGGGCAGAACCTGATGTTCGTCGAAGACGCTGCGCGGCGTATTCAGGCAAGCCTGCACGGTTACCGCGATAGCCAAGTGCACGTTCGCCACCTGGAAAGCCGCACGATGCTTCGGCCTGGTCCGCCCCGCAGGCATCTGCGCCTGACCAACAAGAATCATTTGCAACCGGTAATGAACGCTAACCACTGGTGTTACGTTATTACATCTAATAACATGCGCATCCCAACACATGAACATTTCCTCATCAGGATTCATTTGTCAGGTCTGACGCAAGGCGGGCCGCTCTACTCGCAAGGGTTTCTTGTCATCTGTGATGCAGCACCGCCCGAAGCAGGGCGCGGCATCGATGTTGGCATCGAGTGCAGCCTGCACAGCCTACACCGTGGAGCCTGATGGTGTATCCGTTGTGATCCCCTTCGAGCTCGTGGACAGTGCCCAAGTCAGGACGTATCCAACAATGCAACGTTATAGCGTGAAAAACGGAGACTTTACGTGAACCCTGGTGCCCCCCTTCTGGCCGGCCTGACGCTGGGCTTGTTCGGCCAGCCGATTTCAGCGGCACAACCCTTGCTGCTGAACGAAACCTCCATCACCGATGCCTACCTCGAAGAGCGCGCCGACGGGCCGGTGCAAGGCTATCGTGCCAACCGCTCTGCCACGGCCACCCGCACCGATACCGACATCCGCGACACGCCGCAGAGTATCGACGTCGTGCCCGCGCAGGTGATCAAGGACCTCAACACCACCCGCATCGACCGCGCCCTGGACTTTGCTGGCGGCGTGTCGCGGCAGAACAACTTCGGCGGCCTGACTTTCCTCAACTACAGTGTGCGCGGCTTCACCACGGGCGAGCTGTACAAGAACGGTTTCGCCATCAACCGCGGCAGCTACAGCTCGCCGGACACCTCCAACATCGAGCGTATCGAAGTGCTCAAAGGCCCGGCTGCCAGCCTGTACGGCCGTGGCGACCCTGGCGGACTGGTCAACATCGTCACCAAGCGCCCCCAGGCCGAAGCCTTCAGTACCCTCACCCTCAGCGCAGGCAGCTGGGACCGCTACCGCACCGCCCTGGACGCCAACTCGCCGCTGGACAGCGAAGGGAATCTGCTGGGCCGGATCAACCTCGCCGTCGAAGACAACGACAGCTTCCGCGATCATGTCGGCAGCGAGCGCCGTATCGTCAGCCCCTCCCTGAGCTGGCAACTGTCACCCGACACCCGACTGATGATCGACACCGAGTTCTCCCGCACCGAGTCGGTGTTCGATCGCGGCATTCCGGCGGTCAACGGCGAAATGGGGTCGGTCAAGCGCTCGACCTTCCTTGGCGAGCCGAATGACGGCGATATCCGCAACGACAACCAGACCCTCGACGTGGCGCTGGAACACGTGCTCAACGACAACTGGAAGGTGCGCCTGGCCAACCACTACACCCAGGGCACGCTCAAGGGCAACAGCTCCGAGCCCCAGGCCCTGGTGGGCACCACCATCACGCGCTTCTATCGCGAACGCGACTTCGAATGGAACGACAGCATCACCCAGGCCGAGCTGCACGGGCAGTTCGAGTTGGGTGGCTGGCAGCATCAGACTCTGGTCGGGCTGGAGTACGAAAACTACCGCAACAGCCAGAAGTACCCGCAAAGCGCCACCTCCGCAGCGTATGGGCTGGATATCTACAACCCGGTATACGGCAAGCCGAAGCCAGCCATCACCCGTGCCAACGACTTCTTCGAGCACACTGAAAGCTACGCGATCAACCTGCAAGACCAGATCGCTTTCACCGAGCGCCTGCGCGGGTTGCTGGGCGTACGCCTGGAGCGCTTCGAGCAGACCTCGCAGAACCGCACCGCGGGTCTCAGCAACAGCCAGGAAAAGGACGTTGCCACACCGCGCATCGGGGTGTTGTACCAACTGACCCCGCAAGTCGGCGTGTTCGCCAACGCATCCACTTCGTTCAAACCCAACACCATCGGCACCCAGGGCCAGGTGTACAAGCCTGAAAAGGGCTTGGGTTACGAGACCGGGGTCAAACTCGACGTCCTCGACAGCCGCCTGGGCGCGACCATCGCCCTGTTCCATATCGACAAGGAGAACGTCATCACCACCGACGCCCTTGGCGAGAGCGTGGCGGCGGGCGAAGCGCGCAGCCAAGGCCTGGACCTGCAGTTCAGCGGCCAGCTGACCGACGCGTTGCGAGTGATCGGCGCCTACGCCTACATCGACGCCGAGGTCACCAAGGGCGACGCAGCCCTGCCCAAAGGCAGCGACTTGCTCGGTATCGCCCGTAACAGCGGCAGCCTGATGGGCGTGTACGAATTCCAGGACGGGGCCCTGCGCGGTTCGGATGTGGGCGCAGCGGTGAACTACGTCGGCGAACGCTCCGGCCAGGCCGGCAGCGACTTCACCCTGGACGCCTACAGCACGGTCGACCTGCTGGCGCACTACAAGGCCAGCGAACAGGTCACCGTCGGCCTTAACCTCAACAACCTGTTCGACCGCAAGTACTACGAACGCTCGTACAACAGCGCTTGGGTGCTGCCCGGGGAGCCACGCAACTTCAGTGTCAGCCTGACCCTTAGCCTTTGAACCGAGGAACCATCATGCATCCATCGTTGAAAGTCGCATCCCTGTTGACCCTGATGGTCAGCGTCAACGCAGGCGCCCACGGCCTGTGGACCGAGGAGCGACGTGGCAATATCGAGGCCGTGTACGGCCACGGCGCCGAGGATAACGCCTACAAGGCGGAAAAGATCAAGCGCGCCTGGGCGTTCGACGCGACCGGGAACATGGTCCCGGTCACGGTCGAGCGCCTGGCGGATCATGCCGTGCTGCAACCACTTACCCCGCCTGCGGCACTTGCCGTGCTGCTGGACAACGGGCCTTGGTCGCAGCGCCCGGACAAGCAATGGGTCAATCAGGATCGCACCCACGTCAAGGATGCGATCGCCTCCACCCACAGCTTGAAATACAGCCTGGCGATCTACCAGAGCGGTGCTCGCCTGCCGAAACTGGACATGCTGCGTTTGGCGATCGTTCCCCTGAGCGACCCTCTGCAAGTCGGGCCAGGCAAGACGCTGGAAGTGCTGGTACTGCTCGATGGCAAACCGGCTGCTGATATCCCGCTGCAGGGCGATTACCGAGGCGCCCCTCACCAGGTCAGCGCCACCACCGACAAGCAAGGCCGGGCACGTATTACCGTACGCAATGAAGGACTCAACATCATCGCGGCCCAGGCTACCCTGCCAATGGCAGACGGCAGCCCCGTGGCCCAGCAGAGTCTGTTCAGTTCACTGACGTTCCTGGGTGAGCCGCACCATGAGTAACATAAGCGACCTACCTCGGCCGTGTCGGCCGAGGTATGGCAGCTATAGACGTTCGGAATGAGTGCCTGCAACCAGCATCCGCACCATGACCATTGGCACAAGCCCGGCTGCGGCCACACGGCAATCGAACTCGATGGGCATGTCGATTACCTGCATGATGGGCACTTGCATCACATGCAGGGCGATCATGTCGATGAACACACTAGGTCGTTTTTGCCGAGCCCCCAGCGCTAATCGAACAGGTCAACACTTGCGGGCGCTCCCCGGGCGCTACCACCGGGGCAGCAGGCATCCGGTATTGGTTCTCCCACTTCGCCACAACCAGAGGCGCCAGTGCGTTGCCCAAGACATTCAGCGCCGTGATCGGCATGTCCATCAAGCGATAGACTCCGGCGATGAATGCAATACCTTCCACAGGCAGACCGGCACTGGTCAGCGTAGCGGTCAAGATCACGAACATGGCCCCCGGGACGCCGGCTGCGCCCTTGGAGGTCAGCACCATGATGATGATCAGCATCGCCTGGTCAGCCAAGCTCAGGGGAATTTCATACAGCTGCGCGATGAACAGCGTGCCGATGCCCACGAACAGCGATGCGCCATCCAGATTGAAGGAATAACCCGTAGGAATCACCAACGTAGCAATCGAACGCGGCGCACCGTAGGCCTCGACCTTTTCAATCAGCTGGGGCATGACAGTCGCCGAGGCGGCAGTACTGAACGCCAGGATCAACTCATCCTTGATCGCCTTGATCAGGTCGAAGATGTTGATCCCGGCAACCTTCGCGATGCCGCCCAGCACGACCACGCCGAACAGAATGACCGCGACGTAGGTGACGGCAATCAGTTTTGCCAGAGGCAGCAACGCGGAAAGCCCGAAGTTGGCGACCGTCACGCCGATCAGGCCAAAGATCCCGATGGGTGAGTAGTGCATCACGATATGCGTCACCTTGAACATCGTCGCGGAAATGGCATTGACTACCGCGATCAACGGCATTTTCTTCTCTTTGTCCAGAGCACTTAGCCCAAAGCCGAACATGACCGAGAAGAACAGGACAGGCAGCAGCTTTCCTTGCGCCATTGCACCGACGATATTGTCCGGGATGATATTGAGGATGACTTGAGCAAAACCTGTGCTCTCCGAGGTAGAGGGAAGCGAGAGCGATTGGGTGTTTGCCAGGGTCGTCAAGTTGGCACCTACGCCTGGCTGCGCAAGATTGCCAACCAACAGGCCGCACACAATTGCGATGCTGGTCACGACAAAGAAGTAGAACAAGGCTTTCACCCCCACCCGCCCTATCGCCTTGCTATCACCATTGCCTGCGATCGCGCCGACCATGCACGCGAATACAAGAGGTATGACAATCATCTTCATCATCTTGATGAAAATATCGCCGACGGGTTGCAAAAAGCTGCTGATTATCCAGGCTTTGTACTCGGGAAAGAAATTTAGAAGTGCCCCCACTACAACCCCGAGCACAAGACCTGCAATAATTCTAGTCACCAGACTAGTCTTCGCCATACGTCCTCCAGTTATTATAATTTGGACTGTACATTGGCCGGCAAAAATGCCAAACACATCGTTGGAGCTTGTTATTTTTATTGAGTGGCCACTCATCGATACACGCCTCTTATCTCACGCAGACAAAGCGGGAGGCGCGTCCCGGACGTTTTTGCCAATCAGGTGGCAAATACACCTTCAAAGTCCTTGAACCCTTTGATCTCGATCGGGTTGCCACTGGGGTCCAGGAAAAACATCGTTCGCTGCTCCCCAGGTTGGCCCGGGAATCGTACAACCGGCGGTATGTCGAACTGCACACCATGAAGCGCCAGGCGGTCTGCCATCGCGAACCAGTCATCCAGATGCAGCACCAAGCCGATATGCGGCATCAACACTTCATGGTCGCCGACTTTACCGGTACGGGTAGTTGGAAAAGGAACACCTTTGTGAAGTGAAATCTGGTGACCGAAGAAATCGTAATCCAAATAAGTGTCACTCGTGCGGCCTTCTTTGCAGCCGAGAATGTTACCGTAGAAGTTACGAGATGCTTCGAGATCTGTAACATGGTATGAAACATGAAATAACGATTTCATAACTACCCTCTTTGGTTTCTGATAGAACTTTCGGGGAGGTTAGCGTAGCCTCGCGCAAGTGCTAAAGCGCATTTTTCCATCTCTCAGCGAAAGGAAATGTTTTGGACACTCGATTTCTCGAAAGCCTGATGGCAGTGATAGAGACTGGCTCGATTGCAGCGGCGGCTCGACGGGAAAACCTGACAGCACCTGCAGTCAGCCAGCGTATACAAGCCCTCGAGAAATCGCTGGCGTGCGAACTCCTGAACCGAAGCGCACATGCTGTCGAACCTACCGAGAAATGCCTGTCGTTGCTGCCGAAAATTCGAGATCTGATCCAGGGGGCAGCAGAGCTGAAAGAGGATCTGGACACCAGTAGCCTGTCGGGGTATCTCAAGATCGGTGCGATCTCTACAGCGTTGACAGGCATATTGCCAGAGGCCATGAATCAGCTATCAAGCATTGCCCCGCAACTAAGGCTACGCATCACGCCAGGGGACTCGCGCAGTCTTTACGAACAAGTAGCCTGCGGAGAGCTCGATGCGGGAGTCATGGTATGTCCGCCCTTCAGCGTCCCCAAAAGCATTCGTATACAGGTTCTTCGAGAAGAACCCCTGATGCTTTTGACCAAAGACCCCGTTGACAAGCGCGACATCCGCTCGACGATTCTTGGTCGAAACCTGATTCGATATGACTCACATGCCTGGGGTGGGCAGATTGCCCAGCAGTACTTGAATGACAATGACCTGCAGCCCGATGTCCTCTGTAATCTGGATGCGCTGGATGCTATCTACATCATGGTCGCCAAAGGCATGGGGGTGTCTGTTGTCCCACTCTGGGCGGGATTGAAGACTGACGACGTACAGGCAACGCCAGTGTCGGACGCTGACAGCTACATGCGCCAGGTAGTCCTGCTTCACAAGGCCAACCCCAGAAGGCCCAAGGCGGTGGAGGTATTGAAGGTACAGCTTATGAATAACTGCAGCTCCCCATAAGGGCCTACACTCTCGGCAACAGGAGGTGTTCATGATAGCTCGCTGGCGTTGGTTGGCTACGCGAATTGCCAAGCGTCTCTGGTTCAGAGCAACGCTTTTCTCCCTGTTGGGGGTGGTTACCGCGCTACTGGCCATGGTGTTCAAGGATGCAGTGCCGGTCAGCTTGCCTGCACGTATCGGTGCAGATGCCGTTGACAAGATATTGGGCATCATCGCCTCGAGCATGCTTGCCGTCACGACGTTTTCGCTCAGTACAATGGTCTCGGCCTACAGTGCCGCCAGCAGTGGCGTAACCCCGCGCGCCACTTCGTTGGTCATGGAGGACGCCACGACCCAGAACGCTCTGGCGACCTTCATCGGGTCCTTTCTCTTCAGCCTCGTCGGCATCATTGCACTGAGCACCGGAGCCTACGGTACACAAGGTCGTGTAGTGCTTTTCACCGTGACGATTGCAGTGGTGGTCCTGATCATCTACACCTTGCTGCGCTGGATTGATCACCTCTCCAAACTAGGGCGCGTAGGCGAGACGATCGACCGTGTCGAAAAAGCTGTGATCAAAGCCATCGAGCAGCGTGTTGAACACCCGTTTCTGGGCGCTGCAGCCTACCCGCCTGACCTCAAGTTTCCTGGGGTAACCCATGAAGTGAAAAGCCGCCAGACCGGCTATGTCCAGCACATCGATGTCCTCACGTTGAGCAAGATTGCAACGCGCACCGAGATTCGAATTTTCCTCGAAGTCCTGCCTGGCACCTTTGTACATGAGGGTATGGTGGTGGCACGGGCCTTGGCCGTGGATGGCGAGCCGCTCGATGACAATGGCGCGCTGGACATCGAGATGCTCGCTGCCGTGACCATCGGCCTCAGGAGAACGTTCGAGCATGACCCGCGCTTCGGGCTTTCGGTGTTGTCAGAGATCGCCTCGCGAGCGCTTTCTCCAGCAGTAAATGATCCCGGTACAGCCATCGACATCATTGGCCGCGGCATTCGCTGCCTGACGTGTTGGGGGAAACTGCATCCCGTGGCGCAGAGCACGGATAACAAATGCCCGCAGGTCTATGTTCGTGCACTGCTGGCGGATGACCTGTTTGACGATTTTTTTGCGCCGATCAGCCGGGACGGCGCGGCTTTGCAAGAGGTCAATCTGCGTTTGATCAAAGCCCTGGTCAGCCTGGCGCGCATCAATCCCCGCGCATTTCAACCCGCCTGCAGCCGGCATGCCACGCGCTTGCTTGCACACGCGGGCAGTGGGCTTGTACTTCAACAGGACAAGGACGAACTCCGCGCGCTTGCTGCCGAACTCATCGGTGTTCAATAGGTCTCGTGCGCCTGTACCCGATTGAATATTCGTGCTTGAAAAATCACACTATTCAGATGCATCAGAAGATGTAGAATCCCTCGCCAACCTCCCAACCTGATCATTCAGTTTTCGCGCCGAGTTCTGCCATGAAGCTGGCCCACCACACACGATCACATGTCGCCTGGGTGCTGTATTTCAGCGTCCTGTTCGGCTCGTTGCTGTGCGCCATGGGCCATGGTCAAATGGCCGGGTTGCACCTGGCTGGCATAGATGATGCCGCCTGGTGCACGGCCGACAGCAGCGGCATGGTCCAAGGTGAGCAAGACTTCAGCGATCCGACCCTGCCTGCCGGCGGTGACTGTGTGATCGCCAGCCTGTTCAGCGCCACACTGCTGGCCGTATTTTTCGGCCTGCTGACCCTGCTCGCCGGCGAGCCGGGCAGCCCCTTACCCAACCAACCTCCGCCACGCCTGCCCAAGCATCGTTGGCCACTGGTCAATCCCCGCGCCTCTCCTGCTTCGCTTCTCGCGTTCTGACATCGCCACGTCCCCGTGCCGCCTGATCGGCAGCGGGCGTGTGCTCACCGATTTCAGCCAGGAAGCCTTGCATGTTCCGCATGACCACTTTGGCGCTGCTCGTTGGCAGCGCAACCTGTGCCTGGGCGCAGGATGACACCCTGACCCTGCCGGCCAGCAATGTCACGGCCACAGCCAATCAACCCAAGGAGGCAACCAGCCTTGACCTTGATCGCCCCGTCGAAAGCGGCTCGCGGCTGAACCTCAGCGCCAGGGAGAACCCCGCTTCCATCAGCGTTGCCGACCGCAAGACCATGGAGCGCATCGGCGCACGTAACTTCCAGGACGCCGCCAATGCACTGCCCGGGGTTAACGCCTCGGCTCCGCCCGGCTGGGGGGGATATGTGTCGTACCGAGGGTTCAACGGTGCCCAGATCAGTCAGTTGTTCAATGGCATCAACTTGCAGTATGGCGGCGCGGCGCGCCCGGTGGGCGCCTGGATCTACGACCGCGTCGAATTGCTCGGCGGGCCCTCCTCCTTCCTCAACGGCAGCGGCGCTGTCGGTGGCAGCCTCAATTTCATCACCCGGCTGGCAAGCCGTGACGAAGACACCTTCGAAGGGCGCGTCAGTTATGCACGCTACGACACCATGGAAACGTCGGTCGCCTTCAACAAGGCGCTGAACACGGGCGACGGCCCGCGCCACTATGCCCGCCTCGACTACAGCCGCACCAGCACCAACGGCTATATCGATCGGCAGGAGAATGGGGCCGGCAACCTGGCCTTCTCGCTGCTTAGCGACATCAACGATCAGCTCTCGCACACGCTGGCCATCGAATACCTGGAAGAGCAAGAGGACAGCCCCTACTGGGGCACACCGGTATTGCAGCCATTGGTCGGTACCTTGCACATCGACAAGCACAACCGTTTCAACAACTACAATGTCGAAGACGGTCGCTACGAGCAGCGCACCCGGTGGCTGCGCTCGATCACCGACTATCGCTTCGATGACAACACCCAACTGCGTAACACCTTCTACCACTACAACGGCCAGCGCGATTACCGCAATCTCGAGGTGTATCGCTACAACGCCGACAACAGCGTCATCGCTCGCTCGGGCGGCTATCGCCAGCGGCACGACCAGGAGGTCAACGGCGACAGGCTCGAGCTGACCCATCAGGGCCAGTTGTTCGGCCTTGCCAGCGACTGGGCGTTCGGCATGGACTACAGCACCAACCAGCAAACCAACTACCCGCTGTCCAAGGGGGCGTTCGACACGGTTGACCCGAACGGCTTCGAACCCGGGCACTTCCTCGATATCCCCGGTATGGACGCGCCCATGACCAAGGGCAGAACCACCACCACCGACACCACCTCGGCCTTCGTCGAGAACCGTACCCGCCTGACCGATCAACTGTCGTTGATAACCGCGTTGCGCTACGACCATATCGACTTCGACGTGGTCGACCATGTGGCGCGAGCCAGGCTGGACCGACGCTGGGACGCCATCACCGGTCGCCTGGGGCTGGTCTATGACCTGACCTCCAACGTCAGCCTGTACACCCAATACAGCACCTCGGCCGAACCACCAGGCGGTACCCTGACCAGCGCCTCGATCAGCCAGGTCGGCGACTTCGACCTGAGCACCGGCCGTCAGGTCGAAGTAGGCAGCAAGTTCGACTTCCTCGACAGTCGCGGCTCGGCCACGGCAGCGGCGTATCGCATCGTGCGCAAGGATATCTCCGTGCCCTCCTCGACCGTGCCCAACACCACCGAGCAGGCGGGCCAGCAGACCTCCACTGGCATCGAGCTGGCAGCCTCGTTCAAGGTCACGCCCAAGCTGCTGGCGGCGGGCAACTTCAGTTGGGTAAATGCCGAATACGATGAATTCAACGAGACCATCGGCGGCGTGGTGTACTCGCGCAAGGGCAAGAACCCGGTCAACATCCCCGACCGCGTGGCCAACCTCTGGTTGACCTACGACCTGGCGCCCGGCTGGCAGGTCGGGGCCGATGCCCGCTATGTCTCATCGGTGTACGCCAACACTGCCAACACCGCATGGGTACCGTCGTACACCGTCTACGGGCTGTCCATGACCCACGACCTGGATAAGCACGTGCAAGTCAGCGCGCGCCTGCGGAACCTCACCGACGAGGTGTATGCCCGCTTCATCCACCAGACCAACACCCAATACTACCTGGGTGAACCGCGCAGCCTGGAAGTCGCTGTGCAGTGGCGCTACTGATGAGCGTGAAGCGCCAGCTGTACCTGTGGCACCGCTGGCTGGGCATCGTCGCCTGCCTGTTCATGGCGCTGTGGTTCGTCTCCGGGGTTGTCATGCTGTACGTCGGCTACCCCAAGCTGACACCGGCCGAGCGCCTGGCCCACCTGCCGGCTTTGCCGGCGGGGTGCTGCGCCGAGTTGCCCGAGCATTGGGCGCAACAGCCGCTGAAGGCGCTGCGCCTGTTCGCCTGGCTGATGCGGGTGTTCAGGGTGGCCGCCAGCATGCGCAGTCATTGAGCCCTCAGCGTGGTGCACCTGCGACAAAATGGCATGCCACGCAACGTATACAGCCCGCAACGGATGCGGCTTAATTCGCGCCACGTTCGGTCGAGTGACTCATGCTTTCACGTGCACGTGCACAACTTTGTCTGTTCGCCTGCTTCGCCCTGCTGTTCAACCTGCTGGCGATGCCGCTCGACCGTGCCTTGCAGGCACCCCGCATCGACAGCCAGTCGTTGATATTTGGCAGCTTCTGCAGCCTTCACGGTGCCCAGAGCCTGCCCAAGTCACTGTTGACCCAGCTCAAGGCAGACCTGCCGCAACTCGACCACTCCCCTGAACCCAAGCACCAGAGTGGTGACTGCTGTTGTGGCCATGCCGGCCATGCCTTGGCAGGCGGTGATTACTACCGCCATCTGTTCCCCCGCTACTGGCCGGCCGACCTTCTACTGGGAGACCGTCATGCCTTGCCGCTGCCACGAGAACAGTGGCCTCGGCTGAATCCCCGCGCCTCACCCCTGGCCTAAACCGTCGCTGCTGTCTTGTGGTCATGGCGTGCGCTGCACGACGCCTGACCTTGCCCGACCGTTTTTGCCAGGAAACCACCCATGCCTGCGTTCCGTTGTACCGCACGCGCCGTACTGCCCGTGCTCGCCTTGTTCGGCCTCAACCCACTGTCACTTGCCATCGCTGAGACACTGCCTGCCGAAAACTCGGTACTCACCCTCGGCGCGGTCAATGTAACCGGCACCGACAGCGGCCCCCTGGCCACAACCAGCGTGCTCAGTTCGGTGGATATTCTGGGCGGTGACATCCTCGAGAAGATGCCAGTTGCCTACAGCTGGGAGCTGTTCCGCCGGGCACCGGGGGTGATGCTCACCGAGTTCAACCAAGGCACCACCTCCGGCAAGCTGTCGTTCCGCGGTTTCAATGGCGAAGGCGAAATCAACGCCGTGAAACTGTTGATCGACGGCATTCCCAGCAACACCAATGACGGCAACATGCCCTTCATCGACTCGGTGTTCCCCATGGACATCGACAGCATCGAGGTGGTGCGCGGCACCAGCGACCCGCGCTATGGCCTGAACAACATTGCGGGCAACGTCAACATCAATACCCGTACCGGCGGCAACTACAACAAAGCGCGCATGCGTTATGGCAGCTTCAACACCCGCGAGGTGCAACTGGCCAAGGGCATCGAGACCAGTAACTGGACGCGGAACTACTTCTTCGCCCGCCAGCAGGTCGACGGCTACCGCGACCATGCCGACACCGAACGCTACAGCTTCGGCGGTAAATGGTTCTACACCCCGGACGATGGCAACTACCGCGTGGGCCTGATCGCCCGCCATTACGAGTCCGAAGCGCAGGAGGCCGGCTACCTCACCGAGGACAACGCCCGCCACCACCCGCGCATGAGCAACGACTACAACGCCACGGACAAGGGCACGCGGCGGATGAACCAGGTCAGCCTGCATTTCGATACCGAACTGGCGCAGACCCTGTCCTGGTCCGCCAGGACCTACGTCAACACCTTTGACGACCGGCGCTGGACCCAGTACTGGAGCAGCAGTTCGCAGCAGGAACGCGACACGTACGAAACCCAGTACGGCGCCATTACCTCGCTCACCTGGCGCCCGCAGGTCGACTGGCTGCATGCCTTCGCCCTGGAAGGCGGCAGCGATATCCAGAAGCAGGAAAACCGCAGCGAACGTTACCGCACGCTCAACCGCGTGCGGCAGACGCAAACCCGCGACCAGCGTTACGACTTCAACACCGTGGGGGCCTATGTGCAGGCGGAGATCGAACCGGTCGAATCGCTGACGATTGTCCCGGCGTACCGTGTGGACAGGATCAGCGGTGACTTCACCAACGAGATGACCGGCCAGGATTACGACATCAACGACTACGGCCTGATCAAACAGCCCAAGCTCAGCGTGGTCTATTCACCCTGGAAGGTCGCCAGCGTCTATGCCAATTGGGGCAGAACGTTCCAGGTGGGTACGGGCGCGGCCGCCTACAAAGTACCACCGCGCAACGAAGACCTTTCTCCGTCGATCAACGAAGGCTGGGAAACCGGTGTCAAGTTCACGCCAGCCGGTTGGGTCGATGGCCGCTTCGCCTATTGGCGCCAGGACGCCACGGGCGAGGTCAGCCGCCGTCTGAACGACCCCAGCGGCGAGTCGGACAACGTCGGCGAGACACGCCGCTGGGGCTATGACCTGCAGGTTAACCTGCACCCGGACGCACGCACCGAGATGTGGATGTCGTATTCCTGGCAGTACTCGAAAATCCTTGAGCCCAGCAGTGCCTTGCCAGCCAGCAAAGGCAAGGAAATCGACCACGTGCCGCATCACCTGTGGAACACCGGCATCAGCTACCAGGCCACCCCTGCCCTGCAATTGACGGCCTGGATGAATGGCCAGACCCACTACTACCTGGAACGCGAGAATACCCAGGGCCGGTATGGCGGTTACGTACTCACGAACCTTGGCGCGACGTACAAGGTCACCGAAGCGATGAGTGTCGACCTGCAGTTGAAGAACCTCACCAACCGCTACTATGAGTACGTGTGGTACGACCCGGATGGTGCGGAGGCTTCCCTGCACGCCCCGGGTGACGGTCGAGCGCTGTATGCCGGCGTGACGTTCGACTTCTGAAAGCCTGCACGTTGGTCGGCGCCAGTGGTTCGGGCAACACCCTCAGCTGCCTTGGCTTGCTCGATCACTTGTTGGCCGTGGCGATCGATTGGCTTTCGAATTGCGGGAAAACAGGCTATGTTCGTGATACGGAACTTGCGAGGGAAAACTGGCCTTCGGTCAAGGAAGGGATCCGCGCAACGACATGAAATGCGGAAAACGTCGCAGGTGCCGTAGCCGTGGTGATAGCCAGTTCTGCACTGCCACTACCTACCGCAACGCTTTCTGAATCCAGCAATCAAACATGGCGAAGGGCATCACATGTGAACGCCAGGAGGCTTTTCCAAGACGCCAGCAACGTGCCAGTATCCGCTACCGGTCACGAGTGGCGTCACCAGCCATGACAAACCTTCATCCCCGCGATGAAATAGCGCGCTCCGTACGGACGGATCGGCTCGAACAGCTGTTCGTCCAGTCAGCGCCTGCGGTGCTTGGCAGCTTCCTGGCCGCCGTAATGCTGTGCTGGTTGGGCTGGGAGCGTTTCGACCAGCAAAGGGTCATCGTCTGGATGACATTATTGGGCCTGTCGACCGGCGTGCGTACCGCCATGTTCTTCGCCTATCTGCGAGCACCGGCCAACCAGCGCACAGCCGAACGCTGGGAGTGGCGTTACTGGGTCACGCTGATGCTGTCGGCGGCCATCTGGGGCTGGGGCGCCTTTGCCGTAATGCCCGCCGACGACGCGCTGGGGCAGACGCTGATCATGCTGTTTGCCGTGGGCATGTCTGTCAGCGCGGTGTCGTGCTACTCCTCTTACCGCAACATGACCCTGGTGTCGATGGGCCTGGTCTTGCTGCCTTCTACGGGCTGGCTACTGCTGCAACCTTCCACGCTGCAACAAGGGATAGCCTTGGCGGTATTGGTGTTTGCCTGGTTCGTGGTCAGCGCGACGCGAAGCCTGTCCTCGGCATTGACGACGGCCTGGCGCCTGAAACACGAAATGCAACGCGCGCATCGGCTGGCCATGGTGGCCTCGTGCACGGACGAACTGACCGGCCTGAACAACCGACGTGCTTTTTTCGACAACGCTTCGGCGCAGCACGTCCGGTGCAGGGAGGCGGGTACATTCATGGCCGTGTTGATGCTGGACGTCGACCATTTCAAACAGATCAACGACACGTTCGGGCATGCCGCTGGTGACCAGGTGCTGAAGCGCATCGGTGCAGCGATCAGTGCCAGCCTACGTGACAACGACATTGCCGGCAGGCTGGGCGGCGAGGAGTTCGCCATCCTGCTGCCCAATACGCCGCCAGACACGGCGATTGAAGTTGCCGAGCGCCTGCGGGCCCTGATAGCCAAACTGCGTGTGAATGATGAACACCCGGTCACCGCAAGCATAGGTTTAGCGTTCGCGAAAGCCCCTGCCTCTGAGCTCGGCGCCTTGCTCAGCAGTGCAGACAGCGCCATGTACCTTTCCAAGGTATCGGGCCGTAACCGGGTCACAGTCGCCGAACCGGAGCAGGAGGCATTGCGCAAGCAGCACTAGCCCCCCAAGGAAGCGCTATGCAGGGTCCTGAGCCGCAGCCTCACCCGGCTCCGGGCGTTGCGTGCGGGTTCGGTGTTTCAGCAGCGCACGTGCCGCCAACGCCGCGAGCACCAGGCCTGGAGCCGCGGCCATCAGCAGCCCCCCCGCACCTGCACCTGCTGCAAGGATCTGCCCGGCCGCCAGAGGACCGGCCATGGAACCCAGGCGCCCCACCGCCACCGAAGCGCCCAAGCCCGTTGCGCGCACCTGGGTCGAATACAGCGTCGGCGCCAGCGCGTACAGCACCAACTGGCCACCAATGGCGCAATACCCTGCAGTGAACCCGGCCAGCAACATCAGCCCGAAACTGCTCGACAGCCCCAGCCCCGCCAACGACGCCAGCATGCCGGCGTAGGCGATCAATACCGCCCGCCCGGCAAACCCGCGGTCCATCATCCGACCGGTCAGGAACGATCCAGCCGCCCCACCCAGGTTGAACAGAATCTGCACGGCGCCCGCCTGCGGTCGGCTGAAGCCTTGGCCGATCAACAGCGACGGCAGCCAGTTGAGCAACATGTACAACACTGTCAGGGTGAAGAAACATGCCACCCACAGCAACAGCGTGCGGCTTGCCTGCTGCGGCCCGAACAGTTGGGTAAGCACACCTTCACTGCCAGCCTTGGCAACGCCTTGGGCACGGAATGCCTGGGACTCTTTCAGCCAGATCATCAGCACGAAGGCGATCACTATCGGTGCGATGCCGCCGACGTAGAACACCGTACGCCAACCGTCGCCCACGCCGGCCATGCCGATCAGCGACGCAACCGCCCCGCCCAGCGGCACACCACAGTAAGTCAGGCTGACCGCCGTGCTCCGCAGACGCTCAGGCGCCGCCTCGCTGGCCAGGGCGATCAGGATCGGCAACGCCGCCCCCAGCCCGAGCCCTGTCATCAGCCGCGCGATCAACAGCGAATCGTAGGTCTGGGCATGGGCGGTCCCTAGCGAGAAGCCGCCAAACAGCAGCACCGCCACGATCAGGATCGCTTTGCGGCCAAAGCGGTCTGCCAGCCAACCGCCGATCAGCGCGCCGGGCAGCAACCCCAGCAACCCGGCACTGAATACCCAACCGAGCATGGCAGGGGTCAGGTTGAATGCCTTGGCCATGTGCGGCGCGGCGATGCCGGTGGCCTGCAGGTCCAGCCCTTCCAGCAAGGCAACGAGAAAACACAAGCCGATGGTGAGCACGGCCTTGCCCGATGACGCGGATGAATGATGCATGTGTGGCCCTCTGTTGTTGTTATCGGTCGGGTGGTCAAAGGCGGAACGTGGCGCGTACTGAGACGAACGACGAATCTTCGCCGCCAGCCTCCTTGATGGCCGTGCCCACGTCGTAGTACTTCAGGTCAAGGTCCAGGGTCAGGTTGGGAGTGGCAAGCCAGCGCGTGCTGGCACGGTAGATGGTACCGACATGGCGACCCGTGCCGCGGGTGTTGGCCAACATGCTCATGCCGGGCATGTACACGCCGTCTTCCTCACGCTGTTTCCACACTTCGAAGATGCCGGGCTCGATGCGCAGCGTGCGCCAGGGCGAGAAGCCGAAGGTCGGCCCCACCACGATGATGTTGCTCAGGGTGGTGAGGCTGGCTTCACCATAGACACCATTGCGTGGGTAAAGCGGGTCGAAGGTGCCGACTTTTCCGTCGCCCAGGTCACTGTCGCCGCTTGCGGCATCGATGCGCATGGCCAGGCGCGGTTGCCAGGGGTGGGTGAAGGTGAAGCCGCTGTCGCTCGACAGCGCCCAGGCGCGGATCGACGCGTTGCCCAGGTGGCCGGTCTGCCCGACAAGGTTCCAGCTCCAGTCCAGTGCCTGATGGCGGCCGAACAGCCGCGTGCCGAAGGTGTAGCGCTGCTCGTCACCCGACTCGCCGGCCAGGCTGCGGTCGTCGGTTTCCAGGCTAAAGGCTAGCAGGTCCATGTTCCACGACGCCGACAGCGGCAAGGTGCCGTAAAGGCCGTAGAATTTGATGTTGTTGTTGCTGCCATCGTCCCAACTGTCTTCACCGGTTTTCAGCGGGCGCACAGCGAATGCATCCAGCTTGCGTCCGTCCTTGAGGTTGAGGCTGGCGCGCACGCCGTCGAAGCTCAGGCGGATGTTCGGCGCGTCGCGGTAGGTGACCAACACCTGGTCGCCGAAGCCCATCTCCTGGCGACCTATGCGTGTGGTATAGCGCCCGGCGGCGAAATCGTGGTTGAAATCGACGAAGGCCTGTCGCACTTCATTGCGGCTTTCATCATTGGGCGAGTACAAGTCCTTGCCGAAGGCACGGGTATTCTCGACCTGGACGAAGGTACGCACGGCATCGTCGAACAGGTGCAGGTCGGCATGGGCCTGCAGCCGTTGCTGCAGATAGGAATCGTCGTTCAGCCCGCGCAGGCCAAAGAAGGGTTTGTCCGAAGCATCGGCCCGGTAGCGGGCCTCAGCCCCGAGTTGCAGCCAGGCCGACTCTGACAGCCGATGGTAGCGCAGGCCATCGAAGGGGGCAGTGGCCTTGGCGGGGTCGTCGAGAAAGCGGTAGTCCTCGATCCAGCGAGGGGCCCCTGGCCTCCCCGGCCGGCTCTCTTCAAGCGGGCTGGCCGCGTAGGCGGACTGGCACAGCGAAAGCACCATGAGGGGCAGGCATACCCCGTTCAACGGCTTGATCATCAGAATTTCCCTTCACTTGTTTTTATAATTGTTCTTACAAACTGGATAACTCTGTTAACGATTATTTTTGTTAACCATATGCGCCGTCAATAGCGTTTTGCCGTGTACAAGGAATGATCAGCATCAAGCGTTCGCTAATCGCACACTTCTGCAGCGAGCGGCTGCGGCATTCATTCATCCGTCGCTAGAATCCAGTGGCGTGCTGTCTATTCAGAGGCCATGCGCAAAATTCGAGTCCATTACAAAAACAAGAGTCCCCCCATGAATTGCCTCCGCCCCCTTGCCGCCCTCGGCGTGCTCATGCTCGGTGCCAGCCACGCCATGGCCGCACCAACCGTTAAACAACCAAACATTCTGCTGGTGGTCGCTGATGACCTCGGTTTCTCCGACCTGTCGGCCCTGGGCAGCGAAATCCAGACGCCCAACCTGGACAAACTGTTGGCCGACGGCCGCCTGATGCTCGATTTCCACGCCGCGCCCAGTTGCTCGCCGACGCGGGCGATGCTGATGTCCGGCAACGATCCACACCTGGTCGGGCTGGGCATGATGTCGGAGACGCGCAAGCGCCTGCCGGCCGGCGCAGAGGTACGCGCCGGCTACGAAGGCGTGCTCGGTGCCAATGTCGCGACCCTCGCCGAACTGCTGCACGACGCCGGCTACCGCACCTACATCGCCGGCAAATGGCACCTGGGCATGCAACCGACCCAACAGCCACACAACCGCGGCTTCGACCAGGCCTACGTGCTGCTCGAAGGCGGCGCGGCGCACTTCAAGCAGGCCAACATGGACCTGCAGTCGAACTACAGCGCCACCTATCGCCACAATGGCGAGCCGATCGCGCTGCCCGACGACTTCTATTCCACCACCTGGTACACCGACCGCCTGATCGACGCGATCGACCAAGGCAAGGCCAGCAACAAACCGTTCTTCGCCTTTGCCGCCTACACCGCGCCGCACTGGCCGCTGCAGGCGCCGGATGCGTACCTGGCGCAGTACCGAGGCCGTTACGACCAAGGCTACGAAGTCATCGCCCACGAGCGCCTGAAGCGCCAGCGCGAAGCCGGCCTGGTGCCCACCGACTTCCCCCTGCAAGCACAACTGGAAGGCGTGCCGAGCTGGGCATCGCTGAGCGATGAACAAAAACGCCAGTCCGCGCGCACCATGGAGGTATACGCCGCCATGGTCACGGCGCTGGACGCCGAGGTGGGGCGCCTGGTGGAACACCTGCGCAAGACCGGCGAGCTGGAAAACACGATGATCCTGTTCATGTCCGACAACGGTCCGGAGAACGCCACCCGTGTCGACCCCGAGTGGATCAAGGCAAACTTCGATAACCGCCTGGACAACTACGGCCGCCGCGATTCGTTCCTGATGATCGGCTCGGCCTGGGCCCAAGTCAGCGCCCTGCCCAGCCGTCGCTACAAGATGACCACCTACCAGGGCGGCATCCGCGTACCGGCCTTCGTCTACTACCCAGCCACCATCAAGGCCGGCCGCAGCGAAGAGCTGGCCAGCGTCCGCGACATCATGCCGACCCTGCTGCAACTGGCCGGTGCGCCGATGCCCGGCGTCAAGTACCGCGACCGCGATATCGTGCCGCCGCAAGGCACATCGGCGCTGAACTACCTGCAAGGCAAGGACAGCCAGATCCACGCCCATGACGAAGCCCTGGGATGGGAAATCAACGGCAGCGCCTCGTTGCGCAAGGGCCCGCTGAAGCTGGTGTGGGATGCCACCGACAGCAAGCCGAGCTGGCACTTGTATGACCTGAGCAAGGACCCTGGCGAGCACCACGACATCGGCGCAGGGCACCCCGAGCAGGTGGCGCTGATGCTGCGCGACTGGAAGGCTTATGCCCAACGCGGCAACATCGCGATCGATGCCGACGGCCGTCCGGCCAGCCCGATCCTGGTCAAGCCGCAATGATCGCCCGGGCAGCCGGCTGCGCAGCACTCGCCGCCGGCCTGCTCGCCGCCGCCTATGCCGTGTGGCCGCAAGACCCGGCGCCGGCGCTGCTGTGCACGGGCTACAGCGGCCTGCCCGCGCAGCGCCAAGGCCCTTGGCGGGACGGCATGGTGCACGTGCCGGGCGGCGAGTTCAGCTTTGGTTCAAGCCGCTTTTACGACGAAGAAGGCCCGCCTCACCCCGCCAAGGTGTCCGGCTTCTGGATTGACGTGCATCCGGTCACCAACGCCCAGTTCGCGCGCTTCGTCAAGGCCACCGGGTATGTCACCCATGCCGAGCGCGGTATCCGTGTCGAGGACGACCCTGCCCTGCCCGACGCGCTGCGGGTACCGGGTGCGATGGTGTTTCACCAGGGTGCGGACGTGCTCAGCCCCGGCTGGCAGTTCGTGCCCGGCGCCAACTGGCGACACCCGCAAGGGCCGGGCAGCAGCCTGGCCGGGCTGGACAATCATCCGGTGGTGCAGATCGCCCTGGAAGATGCCAAGGCCTATGCCCGCTGGGCAGGCCGCGAACTGCCCAGCGAGGCGCAGCTGGAATACGCCATGCGCGGCGGCCTGACCGATGCCGACTTCAGCTGGGGTACCACCGAGCAGCCCAAGGGCAAGCTCATGGCCAATACCTGGCAGGGTCAGTTCCCTTATCGCAATGCGGCGAAGGATGGTTTTACCGGTACATCACCCGTGGGCTGCTTCCCGGCCAACGGCTTTGGCCTGTTCGATGCTGGCGGTAATGTCTGGGAGCTGACTCGCACGGGCTATCGGCCAGGCCATGACGCACAGCGCGACGCCAAGCTCGACCCCTCAGGCCCAGCCCTGAGTGACAGCTTCGACCCGGCAGACCCCGGCGTGCCGGTGGCGGTAATCAAAGGCGGCTCGCACCTGTGTTCGGCGGACCGCTGCATGCGCTACCGCCCCTCGGCACGCCAGCCGCAGCCGGTGTTCATGACGACCTCGCACGTGGGTTTCAGAACGATTCGGCAATGAATGGCAACGGCGTGGCGGCCGCGTCGATGGCCGCCACCTGCCGGTCGAGGTCGGGCAACAGGTAGCTGAGGAAGAACCCAACGCTTTCCTGCTTTTCCCTGCGCTGCGCCGCTCCCAATGGCAACGCCTGGATGCAGCGCGCGCTGCGGGCCCAGGCGAAGGCCTGCAGCACCGTTGCGCACAACTGCAGGAAGTCGCCTGCGGCGCGGTACGGAAATTCGGGATCGCCCGCGGTCATCGACAGCACCTTGGCCAGCACTGCCTCCAGCGTGTCGCACGCGCTGCCCAACGCGGTGGCGGCTGCACCAGCGTCCGCAGCAGCCTCGGTACGCAACTCACCCAACAGCAGGGCGAACCCTTCCCCCCCATCGCCCAATACCTTGCGCAGCATCAGGTCGTTGGCCTGTATTTCGTTGGTGCCTTCGTAGATCATCGCGATGCGGCTGTCGCGCAAGGTCTGCTCGATGGCAAACTCCTGGGTGTAGCCATAGCCACCCAACACCTGCAAGGCCTTGCTTGCCAGGCTGAACCCCTGCTCGGTGAAGGCCGCCTTGACGATGGGGGTCAACAGCGCCGCCAATGTCGCAGCCTTCGCCCGTTGTGCAGGCTCGACGGCGGCGTCGGCGATATCCAGCCACTGGGCCGTCCAGTAGGCCAGCGCGCGCATCCCCTCGGTACGCACCCGCAACTCCAGCAAGACCCGACGCATGGCCGGGTGCAGGTGGATCGGGTCGGCGCCCTGGGCGCCCCCCTTGGCCCGCCCCGGGACACTCATCTGGCGCCGCTCCAGTGCATAGTCGCGGGCCTGTTGCCAGGCAGCCTCGGCATGCCCCAGCCCTTGCAGACCAACATGCAGCCGCGCGGAATTCATCATCACGAACATCGCCGCCAGGCCGCCATGGGGCTGGCCTATCAACCAGCCCCGGGCCCCCTCCAGGCGCAGTGCGCAGGTGGCGCTGCCACGGATGCCCAGCTTGTGTTCCAGGCCGTCGCAGTACAGTGTATTGCGCTGGCCATCCTCCAGCCATTTCGGCACCAGCAACAGCGAGAGCCCGCGGTTGCCGGGCGGCGCATCCGGCAACCGGGCCAACACCAGGTGGAGTATGTCGCGGGTCAGGTCGTGTTCGCCGCCAGAGATGAACAGCTTGTTGCCACTGACCGCGTAGCCACCGTCGCCCAGGGGCACGGCGCGGCAGCGCAACAGGCTTAGATCGCTGCCGGCCTGGGGTTCGGTCAGGCACATGGTAGGCAGGGTGGCACCACTGACGATGCCCGGCAGATAGCGCGCCTGCAGCTCGGCGGATGCATGGGCTTTCAGGCACAGGTAGGCACCGTGGGCAATGCCGGTGTACATGGCCCAGCCGTGGTTGCTGCCGAACAGCATCTCTTGCAAGGCCGCCTCCAGCACTAACGGCAGCCCTTGGCCGCCAAGCGCCGGGGCGCATGCCAGCGACGGCCAGCCACCGTCGACATAGGCGCGATAAGCCGCCGGGAATCCGTCCGGGGTGCGTACCTCCCCGCCCTCCATCTGGCAGCCCTGGCGATCGCCCGAACTGTTCAAAGGGGCCAGCACCTGCTCGCAGAAACGGGCCGCCTCTTCCAGTACCTGGGCCGCCAGGTCGAGGTCGACGTCGGCATATGCCGGTAATTGCGCCCAGGCCTGATCGGCCCGCAGCCAGTGTTGCAAGACGAACTGCATGTCGCGCAGGGGCGCCTTCCAGGTCATCGGATACCTCCGGGTCAGGCAACGAAATGAGGGTTTTCGATCAGCAGCGCCATGCCTTGGCCACCGCCGATGCATGCCGCTGCGATGCCATAGCGCAAGTTGCCGTCGCGCAATTGACGGGCCAAGGTGTGGACCAGGCGCAGGCCTGTAGCGGCCAGTGGGTGACCGAGGGCGATAGCGCCGCCATGGACATTGAGCTTGTCCACATCGAGTTCGAGTGCCTGGGCCACCGCCAGCACTTGGGCGGCCTGGGCCTCGTTGATTTCCAGGCGGTCGATCTGCTCCAGGCGCAGGCCGCTGCGCTCGAGCAGCAAGGTGATGGCCGGCGCCGGCCCGATGCCCATGAGGCCGGGCGGCACGCCAACGGCCGTGGCCATCAGCAAGCGCGCCAAAGGCGGATGAGTGCAATCGGAGTAGCGCGTGACCAAGGCTGCCGCCGCGCCATCGACCACCGCGCAACTGTTGCCAGCCGTCTGCACGCCACCGGCGTGCACCGGGCGCAGTCGGGCCAGTGCGGCGGCATCGGTAGGCCTCGGGTGGCTGTCCTGGCTGACCTCACTCACGCCACGCGGCAATGCAATGCCGCGTGGCTGGCAGCCTTCTGCCTCCAGTGCCTGCGCGGTGACGCTGACGATTTCCTCGTCGAACCAGCCCTGCGCCTGGGCTTGCAGGGCCCGCTGATGGCTGCGCAGGGCCCACGCGTCCACCGTTTCACGAGCGAGGCCATAGGCACGGGCCAGGTTTTCCGCAGTACCGATCATGTCCACGCCGGCAGCCGGGTCGTACAGGGCTTCCCAGAGAAAGTCCTTGAACCCGACCGGCGCCCCCAGGCGAAAACCGCCCCGGTGTTCATAGGCCGCGATCGGATTGCGCGACATCGACTCCGCGCCCACGCAAAGCACCTGGCGGGCGCCACTGCGCAGCTGTTCACCGGCCTGACGCAACAGTTCAAGGCCCGTGCCACAGATGCGCTGCACCGCCAGTGCCGGTACCGACTGCGGCACGCCACAGTAGAGGCCGACATGGCGTGGCAGCATGTAGGCGTCGAAGCTGGCCTGGGCCATGCTGCCGGCGAGCACGCTGTCTACCGCCTGAGGGGCGGCAGCTGCACGTGCCAGCACCGCGCGCCCGGCCTGAATGCCCAGGTCGATGGGCGAGATCGCGGCCAATGCGCCACCCAGGTCGACCCAGGGTGTGCGCATCATCTGGACGATGGCCGTGTCCTCGAAGACGGTGCACAGCCCGGCCGCACTCAAGGCCGCACCTTGGCGTGCAATGCGTCGGGGTCTTCGCCACGGTACAGCGCCTCGACCTGAGCGGCGCGCCGCTGCAGCACGGCGCGCTGATTGATCGAGCCCTTGTCGGTGATTTCACCGGCGTCGATCGACGGCGGCTCGGCCAGCAGCGACAGCCATTCGATACGGCTGGCGTTGCCCTGGGCATCGCGGTTCAAGCGTTCCAGCCAGTCAGCGAACCAACTGCGCACGGTGTCGTTGGCCAGCACCTGCACATCGCTGGCATCCTCTGCCAGCCCGGCCAGGCGACGACACTCGGGCAGACGCGGGAAAACCAGCAGGCCCAGGCATTGACGGTCCGGCGCGGTGACCACGATGTCCTGTACGTAAGGCGAGCCCTCCAGCACTGCGCGGTTGCGCAGCGGCCCGACACTGACGAATACCCCGGACGAAAGTTTGAAGTCCTCAGCGATACGGCCATCGAACATCAGGCCAAGCTCGGGCTGCCTGGCATCGGCCAGCTTCAACGCGTCGCCCGAACAGTAGAAACCCTCCTCGTCGAACGCCTCGGCGGTCTGCTGCGGCGAGCGCCAGTAGCCCGGCATGATATGCGGGCCACGGAAGCGCGCCTCGAGCTTGTCGCCCACCGGCACCAGCTTCACTTCGCAGCCAGGTGCCGGCAGCCCGACATAGCCGGCCATCGACAAAGGCCCGGTGGTGAAGGTGCACGATGGCGAGGCTTCGGTCATGCCAAGGCCGGCCATCATGCGGATGCGTTCGCCGCAGTGTTGCTCGGCTATGCGGTCCAGCCGGTCCCAGACGCTTTGCGACAGGCCTGCGGCGGCAAAGAAGAACAGCTTGATGCGGGCAAAGAACACCTCGCGCAGCGCGGGGTCCTGCTCCAGTGCCTTGACCAGTTCCTCCCAGCCCTTGGGTACGGTGAGGTAGGCCGTGGGGGAAATCTCGCGCAGATTGCGCAAGGTCTCGGCGAAGCCTTGCGGGGTCGGCTTGCCGGCGTCGAGGTAGAAACTGCCCCCGTTGTAAAGCACGATGCCGAGGTTGTGGCTACCGCCGAACGTGTGGTTCCACGGCAGCCAGTCCACCAGCACCGGCGGCTCCTCGGCGAACGTCGGAAAAGTCTGCAGAAGCATCTGCTGATTGGCGCACAGCATGCGCTGGGTGGTGATCACCGCCTTGGGCAGCTTGGTCGAGCCCGAGGTGAAGAGGAATTTGGCGATGGTGTCCGGCCCGGTGGCGGCGAAAGCCGCATCGGCCGCCGCCAGGTCACCCGGTTGCAACAGGCTGTCGAAGCTTATATGGGGGCGACCTGCGACCTGGCCACGCACGCTGATCACGCCGACCGAATCGTTCAGCACCGCCTCGAAGGCGCGCTGGAACGGCTGGCTGTCGCTGACAAAGATCACTCCGGGGGTGAGCACCTCGCAGACATGGCGCAACTTGGCGAAGTCTTGCGACAACAGCGCGTAGGCCGGCGACACCGGGCAATAGGCAATACCGGCATACATGGCGCCGAGGGCGATTTGCAGGTGTTCGATGTCGTTGCCGGAAAGCAGCGCCAGCGGGCGCTCGGCACTGAGGCCCAGTCCTAGCAAGTTGGCGGCGATGGTGCGCACATCGGCGAGCATCTGCACGTAGCTGATCGAACGCCAGGCACCGTCTGCCTGGCGTGCCGCGATGAAAGTGGTGTCCGGGCGCACCTGGGCCCAATGCACCAGGCGCTCGAGCAGGCGCGCCGGCAGCGGTGCCAGTGGCTCGACAGGTTGCATGCGCAGCACGTCGTCGACGTGGCTGACCTGCACCTGGGGATGCCCGATGGCCACCTGGCGGTAGCGCGGACGTTGGCCAGGGTCGGTCGACCCTGAGCGGGCTTCGTTATTCACGCAGGTTGCTCCTTGTTCTTGTTGTACATCCTGCCGCCGCCCGATATGACGGGGCGGCGGTCATCTTGCCAGTGGCCTGGGCCTGCCGCGGCTAGATGGGATAGTGACGCGGGCCGTGCTGGAGGGTGACCCAGCGCAACTGGGTGAACTGATCGATGGCCGTGCGGCTGCCGAAGCTGCCATAGCCGCTGGACTTGACCCCGCCAAACGGCATCTGCGCTTCATCGTGAACGGTCGGCCCGTTGATATGGCAGATACCCGACTCCACCCGTTGAGCCAAGGCCAGGGCGCGGCTGGTGTCGCGGCTGAAAATGGCCGATGACAGACCGAACTCCGAGTCGTTGGCCAGCTGCAGCAAGGCTTCGTCGCCTTCGGCGCGCAGTACCACCGCCACCGGGCCGAAGGACTCCTCGCGGTACAGGCGCATGCTGGCATCGACGTTGTCGAGCAAGGTCGGTTGCAGGATGCTGCCTTCGAGCTGGCCGCCGCTGACCAGGCGCGCGCCCTTGGCCACGGCATCGTCGATCAGTGCCTTGATGCGCTCGCCGGCCGCTGCGCTGACCAGCGAGCCGAGCACCGAGGTGCTGGCTTGCGGATCACCTGCACGCAGCCCGGCGATCTTCGCCGCCAGCTTGTCGACGAAGGCGTCGGCAATACGGCTGTCCACCACAAGGCGCTCGGTGGACATGCAGATCTGCCCCTGATTGAAGTAGGCACCGAAGGCCGCCGCTTCGACCGTGGCGTCCAGGTCGGCATCGTCGAGCACCAGCAAAGGCGCCTTGCCGCCCAGTTCGAGCAGGGCCGGCTTGAGGTGGCGGGCCGCCAGCTCGCCGACGATGCGCCCGACGTGCGTCGAACCGGTGAAGTTGACCCGGCGTACCGCAGGGTTGGCGATCAGCCGCTCGACGATGGCCGGGGCATCCTGCGGCGCATTGCTGATGACATTGACCACGCCGTCGCCGATGCCTGCATCGTGCAGCACCTGGCCGATCAGCCGATGTACCGCCGGGCTCAGCTCCGAGGCCTTGAGCACCACGGTGTTGCCGCAGGCCAGCGGCATGGCAATGGCACGCGTGGCCAGTATCACCGGGGCGTTCCACGGCGCGATGCCCAACACCACGCCGCAGGGCGCGCGCAGGGCCATCGCGAAGCTGCCGGGAACGTCCGAGGGGATCACTTCACCGGTGATCTGCGTGGTCATGGCTGCAGCCTCGCGCAGCATGTTGGCGGCCAACTTCACGTTGAAGCCATACCAGTTGGCCATGGCCCCGGTTTCACCGGCGGCGGCGATGAACTCGGCGGCCCTCGCCTGCAACAGATCAGCGCCTGCCAGCAAGCGGCTGCGCCGCTCGCCCGGTGCCAGGGCGGCCCAGGCCGGAAACGCCGCGCTGGCAGCAGCCACGGCGGCATCGGCATCGGCCAGTGTGGCGGCGGCAGCCTGCGACACCACCTCGCCAGTCACCGGGTTACAGCGCTCGAAGGTTCGTCCATCGCTGGCGGGGCGCGACTGCCCGCCAATCAGCAAAGGCACCTGCAACATGCTCATTCCTCTTGTTGTCGTTATAGAGAAATACCCACGGGCTTTGGCGCGGCACACCGCCGCCCGCGGTGCGACTCAGCGCTTGTAGGCCTGCAGGCCTGGCTTGATGCTCTTGTCGTCGAGGAACTGCTTCATGCCCTGCTCGCGGCCGCCAGTAGTGTCCAGCAGGCGCGACTGGTCGAGCTTGGCGTAGAGGTAGTCCTCGTTCTGTTCCCAGGTCAGCTCGCGGCAACGCTTGAAGCCATTCTTCGCGGCGCGCAGCACCACCGGGTTCTTTTCCAGCAGGTTCAGCGCCAACTCACGGGTGGTTTCACGCAGCTCGGCCAGCGGCACACTGTCGTTCACCAGGCCCATCTCGGCAGCCTTGCGACCATCGAAGGTCTTGCCGGTCATGATGTAGTACAGCGACTGACGATGGCCAACGGTATCGGCCATGGCCTTGCTGACCAGGTTGCCAGGCGGGATGCCCCAGTTGATTTCCGACAGGCCGAAGGTCGCTTCGTTGGCGCAGATCGCCAGGTCGCATGCCACCAGTGGGCTGAAGCCGCCGCCGAAGCACCAGCCGTTGACCATGGCGATGGTCGGTTTGGCATACAGACGCAGCAACTTCCATTGCCATTGCGAGGCTTCGCGACGAATCTTTTCCTGGAGGATTTCCGGGCCGGCGTCCACCTCGCGGAAGTACTCCTTCAGGTCCATGCCGGCGGTCCAGGACTCGCCGGCACCGGTCAATACCAGCACGCCAGCGTCAGCGTCCTGTTCGAGGGTTTCCAGCACGTCGACCATTTCCCGGTTCAGGGTGGGGCTCATGGCATTGCGTTTTTCCGGGCGATTGAGGGTCACCCAGGCGATGCCCGCTTCCAGTTCGACCTTCACAGTGGTCCAGCGGCCTTCATATTTGCTCATGGTTCTGCACTCTTGTTGTTCGAGGTGATGGGGCCACGCTAACGGGTCAAAATAGTTATGTCAATTAACCATTAACAAATTTATCTTTAACCCATGCGTAGGCGCGCTGCCTTTTTCCAAAGCCTCTCTAGCCGAATCGCATAAGGACAGGCAAAATAGGTAACTTTATTACCCATGATCGAGGAGCATGAACCCTGATGGCTAGGTCTGCCCGTAGTACCGACGACGCTTGCGTGGCTGCTCCTGTGGGAGAAGGGGTGCTTGAAGACTTGATCGGCTACGCCTTGCGACGCGCGCAATTGAAGCTGTTCCAGAACCTTATTGCCCGGCTCTCGGCCCATGACCTGCGCCCGGCCCAATTTTCCGCCCTGGCGATCATCGACCAGAACCCCGGGCTGATGCAGGCCGACCTGGCGCGTGCGTTGGCAATCGAACCGCCGCAAGTCGTGCCAATGCTGAACAAACTGGAAGAGCGCGCGCTGGCCGTGCGCGTGCGGTGCAAACCGGACAAGCGCTCGTATGGGATTTTCCTGAGCAAATCGGGCGAAGCCCTGTTGAAGGAGTTGAAGCACATCGCCGCCGACAGCGATCATCAGGCGACATCCAACCTCTCGGATGACGAAAGGACTGAACTGTTGCGGTTATTGAAGAAAATCTACCGAGACTGACTCCGTCAGCTCAGCGTGGTGAAATCCGATCGACCTGTTGCGCCTCTTTGACGTCCCAAGAAAGCACCTTGGCAAATCAACCCAGAGGCGAGGTACTCATGAACGACCGCATCATCGCGTTTTTCACCGAAACCACCGTATTCGGCATCTCCATTCTCAATCTGCTGGTGGCGCTGACAGTCGCCACCTTGGTCTTCCTGGTCGCCCGTGCCGCCATCAGTTTCCTGATGCGCCGGGTACGGCGCTGGTCCGAACACGAAGGCCCACTGAGCCAGATAATGGCCAAGGTGCTTTCCGGCACCAGCAACTTTCTGTTGTTGCTGGCCTCTTTGCTGGTGGGCCTGAGCATGCTCGACCTGCCCGAGCGCTGGCTGAGCAGGGTCAGCAGCCTGTGGTTCGTGGTCGCTGCCTTGCAGATTGGCCTGTGGGCCAACCGCGCCATCGGCCTGGGCCTGAGCCGCTACTTCGCCCGCCACCGTACCGACGGCCTGAACCAGGGCAGCGCACTGGCAACCCTTTCGGCCTGGGGCGCGCGGGTCCTGTTGTGGTCAGTCGTAGTGCTGGCAATGCTGTCGAACCTGGGGGTGAACATCACCGCCTTCGTCGCCAGCCTGGGCGTGGGCGGCATCGCAGTGGCGCTGGCTGTGCAGAATATCCTTGGCGACCTGTTCGCTTCGTTGTCGATCGCCGTGGACAAGCCGTTCGAGATCGGTGACTTCATCGTCATCGGGCCCCTGGCGGGCACCGTTGAGCACGTCGGCCTCAAAACCACACGCATCCGCAGCCTCGGCGGCGAACAGATCGTCATGGCCAACGCCAGCATGATCAGCAGCACCATCCAGAATTACAAGCGCCTGCAAGAGCGTCGCATCGTGTTCGAGTTCGGACTTTCCTACGACACGCCCACCGAGGCCGTGAAGAAAGCGCCAGGCATCGTCGAAGACGCCATCAAGGCCCAGGAGCAGGCGCGTTTCGACCGCGCTCACCTGCGTGGCTTCGGCAAAGAGGCGCTGGAGTTCGAGTGTGTCTACATCGTCCAGGACCCAGGCTACAACCTTTACATGGACATTCAGCAGGCGATCAACTTCAGGCTGCTGGAGCGGTTCTCGCAAATCGGCGCCAAGTTCGCCGTACCGGTGCGCGCGATCAAGGTCACGGCATTGCCAGAGGCCGCCGGCCTGCATGGCCAGGCTCGCGAAGGCCTGAGCATCAGAGGCGCTTGATGCTGGCAACCTGCCCGGCTCGCCAGATAGGTGCGCCGCAGGGCGTGCACATGCGCACGCCCTGCCCGCGCTGAAACGCTATTTCAGCGCCGCGGTGAAGCTGTCTTTCAGCACCTCGAGAAGGAAGTCTGCATTGGCCCGGCTGAAAATCATCGAAGGCCGCATTTTCAGCACGTTGTCATGCGGGCCTTCGGTGCCGATCAACACGCCGCGCTCCCGGGCACCATCAGCCACTTTTCTGGCCAGGGCCGTGGCTGGCGCCTTTGACTTGCGGTCAGTCACCAGCACGATGCCAAGGAACAGGCCCAACCCGCGCACATCGCCAATCACGTCGAATTGCTGCTGAAGCTTGCGCAAACCCTCGAGCAGGTAATGGCCGACACTCAAGGCGTTTTCTTTCAACTGGTCACGCTCGATTGCATCGAGTACCGCCAGGCCTACCGCGCATGACACCGGGTTACCGGCGAAGGTATTGAAATACTCCATGCCGTTGTTGAAAGCATCGGCAACCTCGCGCGTGGTCACTACCGCCGACATCGGGTGGCCGTTACCAATGGGTTTGCCCATGCTGACGGCATCCGGGACCACACCCTGGGTCTCGAATGCCCACCAGTGGCTGCCGACCCGGCCAAACCCGACCTGAACCTCATCGGCCAGGCACAGCCCACCTTCGGCTCGCACCATGGCGTACACCTCCTTGAGGTAGTGTTCGGGCAAAAACACCTGCCCCGCCACGCTGGGGATCGATTCGGCAATGAAAAAACCGGGGCCCTTGCCTGCCTTGCGCATGGCGTCCAGCTGCTCTGCTACCGACTCGGCAAAGCGCTTGCCGTGCGCTTCCACGGGCCAGTGCTCGGGGGCGTAGTAGCTGTCCGGGACCACGGCCTCGTAGACATGCGCCGCCCTGCCCTTGCCCGCCTTGCGCTTGTACTTGTAAGGGCTCAGATCGATCAGTTCCTGAGTGGTGCCGTGGTAGGCCCAGTCCAGCACGATCGCCTGATCACTGCCTGTGTAGTTGCGCGCCATACGCAGCATCAGGCTGTTGGCCTCACTCCCCGAGCAGCCAAAGGATGCTACGCAAAGGCCCTTGGGCAAAGTGCCGGTCAGGCGTTCGGCGTATTCGACGATGTTGTCGTGCAGGTAGCGGGTATTGGTGTTGAGCAGCGCAGCCTGGCGGGTCAAGGCTTCGACCACGTCGGGATGACTATGGCCCAGGTGGCACACGTTGTTGAAGCAGTCCAGGTAGGCCCGCCCGAAGTTGTCGATCAGCCATACGCCATCCCCGCGCACGAACTTGATCGGGTCGGTGTACGAAATGGACAGGTTGGGTAGCAGCAGTTCCTTGCGCCTGGCAATGATCTGGGCCTTGGTCATGCCCTGCTGGCTGTAGGTCTCTGGCGGGATACCGGCCAGGGCCGAGGCATCGGGGAACAGGTCGGCCCACGCTTCGCGGTACGCTGGCTCACCCACGCCCATGACCTCGCACGCGCTCAGCCGGGTATCGGTGACCACCTGCAGATGCAGGTGGGGGATCCAGCCGCCGTTCTCGTGATCGCTGCCCATGTAACCGACCAGGTCGCCGGCTTCGAGCTTGTCACCGGCCTTCAAACGGCTGAGCGCCTCGTGGGCCATGTGCCCCCACAGTGTCAGAAATGGCGGGCAACCGGGCGGGGTGTGCTCGAGCATCACCAGGCCGCCATAACCCAGCGGGTCTGGCTCGACCTCGACGCTTCTGACGGTGCCGGCAATCGGTGCGTACAACGGCGTACCCGCTGGCATCAGCAAATCTACCCCCACATGCAGGGTCCGGTGCTGCCCCTTGATGAAGCGAGACTCAAAGGCGCTGTCGGTATAGACGGCACGTACCTCGCCCCATGGCCCGATGCCCAGCGGGGCCTTGTGCGCGGCAGAGCATTCATTCCACCACCGCGTCGCATCTGCAGGGCGCTGCTGGGCCGAGGCAATGGTCATCTCATGGCTGGCATCGCCAAACGGCGCGATGACCTTGTCCAGAATGGCAGCTGACGGGCGCACCAGGTCGGCAAACGACTTGTGGTTGTCGGCAATCCAGCGGCGGACTTCCCCCGCACCTTCGATGGCATCGAAACCACAGGCCTTGCGCAAAATGCCGGTGGCCAACCGTGGGTTTATCGAATCGAGTTGTTCCAGTAGACGCCAGGCAGGCGCTTCACTGATCGCCAGGTAAGGGTTGTCGTCGGTCTGGTCCTGCCGGGAAGCGGAGAACGTGACGCTGATGACCAAGCGCATGGCAATCAGGTTGAACAACACATCAAGCTCTTGCGCTTGCAACGGGTACTTCTCATGGAAGCCGGCCACCAGCGCAGCAGCAGCGCCGATCGGGTCGTCCATGTCGAGAATGGCGTAGGCGCTGGCGATTGCGACCTCGGCAATCAGAACGGTGTGCACGGCATCGCCAAAATCGATGAAGCCAGTCACGCTACGGGGCGTTTCGGCATCGACCAGGATGTTCCAGTCGTTGGCATCGTTGTGGATCACCTGGGCCCGAAGGGAAGCCAGCTTTGGCTGTACAGTCTGTTCGAACCGGGCGATGAAGCGCTCGGCAACGGCCCGGCGATCAGGGTCCTTGATGCAGTGCAGCCGCGAACGGGAGCGCGCAGCATGGCGTAAGTCCCAGTCCAGGTCGCGGACTGCGCCCGGGTGCATGAAGCCCTGCAGGGCACGGTCAAGTTCACCGAGTGCCTGGCCGAAGTTTCTCATCAACGCCAGGGAGCGTCTGGCCTTGGCAAGTGGCGTGCCGGCCAGCCAGCTGACCAGGCGCACAGCGTGCTTTTCACCGGTGCTGCTGGCCACAGACGGCAGGTAGTCGCCAGTCACGCTGGCCCGCAGGTGTGGCACGCCCAAATGCGCGCCATGCACGGCCAGGTGATCGAGTAGCG
Source organism: Pseudomonas sp. GW823-FHT05G12 (assembly GCF_058795575.1). Taxonomy (NCBI): domain Bacteria; kingdom Pseudomonadati; phylum Pseudomonadota; class Gammaproteobacteria; order Pseudomonadales; family Pseudomonadaceae; genus Pseudomonas; species Pseudomonas sp. GW823-FHT05G12. The sequence goes on along the minus strand of NZ_CM179501.1, from coordinate 2,783,808 downwards.
CGGTTTGAAACTCGCTTTCTACCCTGGGCTCGCTGGCATTGACGATTTTCAGTATCCAGCCTGCATCTACGCCAGTCTCCAGCCGGTAATTGCGATCACGCTCCCCATCCAGGGGCGTTGCAGTGCCGGTGACATCGAAGAAATCTTTTGCAAGGCCCTCTGCATCGCTTGCCGAAAACCGAGGTGCTGGGTGGGAAAGGTCTGTCATATCATCAGGTTCCGGGCGCGCTGATTGTTTTTCAATAGCTTGTCATGCGCCGCCGAAACGGACACCCTGCATACGGTCGGGCGCAACAGGCATTATGCCGGTTCCGACCGGCATAATGACGGCAAGCTTATCAAGGGGCTGCAATGCGTGACCTGGACGCTAAAGATCGTGAGATTCTTGAGGTACTTTCGAAGGACGCGCGTATTGCGCTCAAGGCGTTAGCCGGCCGCATAGGCCTTTCCCGAAGTGCCACCACCGAGCGTGTCGCCAACCTTGAACGCAGCGGGGTCATTCGCGGTTATCGCGCTGACATCGGCGAAATAGACGCCAACGTGATACGCGCGATCTTGCTGGTGACGTTGCAGCGCACGCCTGCCATGGGGCTGCTCGACCAGTTGGCAACGGACGCGCGCGTACGGCGGGTTTCGTCGGTGAGCGGTCAGCTCGACCTGGTGGTTGAAGTGGAGACCCGAACGATCGACGACCTCAACCAGGTACGTGACAACGTGGCACGTCACGAATCAGTGGATGACATTACCACGTCGGTAGTCCTGCGCCGTGATATCGACCGCCAGGGCGCCTGATACCTGCAGAGGCAGTAGACAGGCCGTACTCACCCAAGCCTCACAGGTGTCGAAGCACGCCCTGAATCTCGCCTACGACCTGCCGCGTTGCCTCGTCGACGGTCCCTTCATTACGGCACAGCACCCAGCCTTGCTCTGCAACCGCACGCTCGAACGCCTCGGTACAGGCAACCTGTTCTTCCAGGTTATGGATCACCGTACTGCCCAGCCCACGCGTGCGCGCCGCGGCCCTCGCCCATGAGGTTTCAGGCGTTGTGACAACGCCGACATGCAAATCGGGCACTTGCACGTTTCGTTCGAGGTTCAGGCGCAGGATCTTGTCAAACGGCACTGTGCGGCGAAACGCAGCGTCAGAGGGGTACCAGCGATCAATCAGGATGATGCTGTCAGCGGGCTGCCTGGGCAGTACATGTCGGGAAATCCAGGCGCGGCTTTCAGCGAAGCGCTCGCAAACCTTGAACTCAAGGTCCTGGCAAGGGCTTCTGGAAAGCTGGTTGACCAGGGCCATGGTCTCGCCCCGGTGAGGATCATTCTTTCTTTCGCAAAGGCGGATCACCTTGTTCCCGTCCAGCCGTAACGCTTGAGTGACGGCCTCCAGCAGCGTGGTCTTGCCGGTCCCCTTGGGCCCATCGAAGGAAATAAACAGCGGGCGGTTCATCGTGCAATACCAGTTGGCTCAAGCGCGGGATAAGACCATTGATCAGAGCTGCCTTCAAGCGATTCTCGACGGGAGTACATCCGTACTCCACGCTGTGATCAAAGCATTGTCTTGGGAATGGACCGGTATTGCCCGACCCGCCATCCCCAAGGCGTTCAATGCCTGCTAGGCTGACGGACGATGGCGGACCTGCTGCCCGCCTCCCCTTACCCACAGGCACGGGCCAATGACCCACAACCCCCACGTTAACCTGACCAACTGCGACCGGGAGCCCATCCAGATTCCCGGGAGCATCCAGCCCCATGGCTGCCTGCTGGCCTGTGATGCCTCGGCGACCGTGGTGCTGCGCCATTCGGTCAACGCCCCACAGATGCTGGGTGTAGCAAGCGATATCAATGGTCAGAAACTGCACGCGGTGCTGGGTGACGAGGTCACGCATACGCTTCGCAACGCACTTGCCCGTACCCGGGATGCCTCGCGCCCCGCGCTCAGTTTCGGCGTGACGCTGCCCAACGGCGCGGCCGTCGACATCGCCGCCCACTTGTACAAAGGCACGGCAATCCTCGAATTCGAGCCCGCCGGGGCGAGCATCGCCGAACCGATCGAACTGGCGCGCACGCTGATTGCCCAACTGCGCGAAATCGACCAGACCAGCAAGCTGTTCCGCGACGCCGCCCGCTTTGTCCGGGCGGTGCTCGGTTACGACCGGGTGATGATCTACCAGCTGGGAGCCGACGGTGCCGGCAAGGTGGTTGCCGAGTCCAGGCGTAGCGACCTCGAAAGCTTCATGGGCCAATACTTCCCCGCCTCCGATATCCCCCAGCAGGCCCGCGCGCTCTACCTGCGCAACCCGATCCGGGTAATCTCCGACGCCCAGTTCAATACGGTCGCCATCAACCCGGTGCTCGACCCCTCGGGCGAACCGCTCGACCTGTCCTACGCGCACCTGCGCAGCGTCTCGCCGATCCATTGCGAATACCTGTGCAACATGGGCGTGGGCGCCTCGATGTCGATTTCCGTCATCGTCAATGGCGAGCTGTGGGGAATGATTGCCTGCCATCACTACGCACCGCGCACGCTGGCCATGGGGCAACGTGTGGCCGCCGAGATGTTCGGTGAGTTCTTCTCCCTGCATATCGAGACCCTGCGTAGCCGGCAAAAACTCGAAGCCGCCGTGCGCATCCACAAAGCCCTGGACAGCCTGCTGCGCGACGCCAACCAGGCGGCGGACATTGATGGGTTCTTCCACGCACGGCTACCCCGGTTGATGTCGCTGATTCCCTGCGACGGCATCGGCATGTCGCTGCTAGGCCGCTGGTCGTGCGCAGGGCTGGCGCCGCCCCAAACGGCCGTGCCTGATCTGCTGCGTCTGGCAGACATGGTCAGCGAAGGCCGAATCTGGGCATCCAATCGCCTGTCGACGGTGCTCCCTTCAGCCCAGGCGTATTTTAATGATGTGTCTGGTGTGCTGATTATTCCGATGTCGCAACACCCAAGGGATTACTTGATCTTCTTCCGCAAGGAGGTGGTCGAGACACTCGACTGGGCCGGGGACCCGAACAAGACCTATGACAGCGGCGCGTTGGGCGACCGCCTGACGCCACGCAAAAGCTTCGCCATCTGGAAAGAAACCGTTCACCAGCAGTCGCTACCCTGGACCGAGCAGGACCGCCAGTTTGGCGATGCCATCCGTACCGCTATCGTCGAGGTGGTGCTGCACAACAGCGAGCTGCTCGCCAGTGAACGCGCCAAAGCTGAGGTGCGCCAGCGCATGCTCAACGAAGAGCTCAACCACAGGGTCAAGAACATCCTGTCGCTGATTGGTGCACTGGTTGCCCATCCGACCCCGGAAAGCCAGACCCTGCAGGACTATGTGGCAACGCTCAAAGGGCGTATTCAGGCCTTGTCGTTGGCCCATGACCAGGTGGTGCGCGGTGACGGTGGCGGGCGCCTGGCGAAGCTGCTGGAGGCCGAGCTTTCTCCCTATCGCACGGCTGCCGGCGTGATCGAGTTGCAGGGCCCGAACGTTATCCTCGATGCGCGCGCTTACTCGGTCATGGCCCTGGTGCTGCACGAACTGGCCACCAACGCGGCCAAGTACGGTGCGTTATCGCGGGCCGGCGGCAGGCTTTCGGTAAGCTGGGCAATCGACGCCACCAACGGCTGTGCAATCAGTTGGCGGGAAAGTGGTGGGCCAACGGTACGCCCGCCCAGCCGCAGCGGCTTCGGCACGGTACTGATCGACCGCAGCATCCCGTTCGACCTGGGTGGCACCAGCGCAGTGGAATATCACCCCGAAGGCCTGCAAGGCTTTTTCAAAATCCCGGCCAAGCACCTTTCCGTAGCCGAAGCGGCAGAAACCGCTCTCCCGGCCACGCCTCTGGCCCGTGCAAACGGTGCGTTTGCAGCGCGCTCGGGCTTGTGTGTGCTGATACTCGAGGATCAACTGGTGATTGCAGTAGGCCTGGAGCAAATTCTCAACGATGCGCAAATCAAGGACGTGATCACCGCCAGCTCCGAGGACGAAGCCATGCAACTGCTTGGCAGCCACAAGCCGGACGCGGCAATACTGGATGTCAACCTGGGCACCGGAACCTCCATTTCCGTAGCGGATGAGCTGGTTCGCCGGCAGGTTCCGTTCCTCTTTGCCACCGGCTATGGCGACGGCATCAGCATTCCCGAGCACTTGCAGCATGTGCCCGTCACGCGCAAGCCTTATGACGCCAATGCCATTCTGGCCAGCCTGCAAGACCTGCTTGATCTGGGGTGAGTGGGATTCAGAGGCAGTCTTGTGTCATGAAAAGGCCCGTAACGCCGACATATCACTGTCAGCTATACGGGCCTTTTCGCAGCGCAATGCCGCCCCTGAAAAAGGACGGCGCCGGCCTGTCAGGGCTTACACCGCCAGGGCGCGCTCACGCAGCTCGCTGTTGAGGATGCGGTCGTTCTCGCTGTAATCGACCGGGCAGTCGATCACGTGCACACCCGGGGTCTTGATGCAGTGCTCCAGCAGCGGCAGCAGGCCTTCGGCACTTTCCACACGGTGGCCGTTGGCGCCGTAGGCTTCGGCATATTTGACGAAGTCCGGGTTGCCGTAGTCCAGGCCGAAATCGGTGAAGCCCATGTTGGCCTGCTTCCAGCGGATCATGCCGTAGCCGTCGTCACGCAGGATCACCACGGTGATGTGCATGCCCAGGCGTACTGCAGTTTCCAGTTCCTGGCTGTTCATCATGAAGCCGCCGTCGCCACACACCGAGATTACCGGGCGGTCCGGGTGCACCAGGTGCGCAGCCATTGCCGATGGCAGGCCGGCGCCCATGGTCGCCAGGGCGTTGTCCAGCAGCACGGTGTTTGGCTTGTGCGCTTTGTAGTTGCGGGCGAACCAGATCTTGTAGATGCCGTTGTCCAGGGCGACGATGCCTTCGGACGGCAGTACACGACGGATGTCAGCCACCATGCGCTGTGGGTAGACCGGGAAGCGGTCGTCGTCGGCGCCTTCGGCGATCTGTGCTTCGTTGGCTTCACGGATGGCCATCAGGCGGGTGAAGTCCCAGTGCGACGTGTCGTTCAGCGCTTCACTGATCTGCCACACGGCGTTGGCGATGTCGCCGATCACTTCTACTTGCGGGAAGTACACGGCATCGACTTCGGCAGAGCGGAAGTTGATGTGGATGACTTCGGTGCCGCCACGGACCATGAAGAACGGTGGCTTCTCGATCACATCGTGGCCGATGTTGATGATCAGGTCGGCGGCTTCGACGGCGCGGTGAACGAAGTCGCCCGACGACAGCGCCGCGTTGCCGAGGAAGCGCGGGTGGCGCTCGTCGACCACGCCTTTACCCATCTGGGTGGTGATGAACGGGATGCCGGTCTTGTCGATCAGCTGCTTGAGGACCTTGGCGGTCATCTTGCGGTTGGCACCGGCACCGATCACCAGGATCGGGTTACGCGCGTTCTGCAGTTTTTCGACGGCAGCTTCGATGGCCACGTGCTCGGCCAGCGGGCGGCGGTGCAGGCTGCGCGGGATCGGCAGCGCGTCGGTCTGCTCGGCGGCGATGTCTTCCGGCAGCTCCAGGTGCACCGCACCCGGCTTTTCTTCTTCGGCCAGGCGGAAGGCTTCGCGCATGCGGGCCGGGATGTTGTCGGCCGAGGCGAACTGGTGGGTGTACTTGGTGATGGGGTCCATCATGCCGCACACGTCAATGATCTGGAAGCGACCCTGCTTGGACTTCTTGATCGGCTTCTGCCCGGTGATCATCATCATCGGCATGCCGCCCAGGTAGGCGTAGGCGCTGGCGGTCACCAGGTTGGTGGCACCAGGGCCGAGGGTCGACAGGCTGACGCCGGTCTTGCCGGTCAGACGACCGTAGGTGGCAGCCATGAAACCTGCAGACTGCTCGTGACGGGTCAGTACCAGCTTGATCTTCGACTTGCGCAGGGATTCGAGCAGGTCGAGGTTTTCCTCACCGGGAATGCCGAATACATACTCGACACCTTCGTTTTCCAGGCATTGCACAACGACATCGGCGGCCTTGGCCATTTGGGGTACTACCTCAAAATCTTTGTGGGATTGCAGATTTATTAAACTGCGTGACTGAGATGTTGCAGGATGTCTCAGTGGCGCGCATCGTAGGCCCTCTGGTTAATAATAATAAATATATTGTTATGATGCTTAGCATCACAGTTCGTTATGAATGCATCCCGCATGAAAGGTAGCACCCCTCAATGAACCTCAAGGCATTGCGCTGCTGTGTCGAAATCGTCCGGCAAGGCAGCTTCACCAAAGCCGCGCAGCACCTGCACATCGCCCAGCCCGCGCTGAGCATGGCCGTTACCCGGCTGGAAGAAGAACTGGGGGTAACCCTGTTCAACCGCACCACGCGCAAAGTGATCCTCACGGCAGAAGGCGAGCAGTTCTTGCCGCGCATTGCCTCTGCCCTGCGCGAAATGGACGTTGCCCGGCAAGAGCTGCGCGACATGGCCGACCTCAAGCGCGGTGAAGTACGCCTGGGTATCCCGCCGATGTTCGGCCTGCACTACGTCCCCGGGTTGATGAACGCCTTCCGCAAGTCCTATCCGGGCATTGCCATGACCGTGTTCGAAGGCAGTGCCGAAGACATTGGCCATCGCCTGGAGCAACGGGAAATCGACCTGGCGCTGCTGGAGTCCCGGCGTGTACCGCCCGACAAGGAGTCGATCCTGCTGGGCAGCGACGAGATGCTGGCGTGCATGCACCCGGATCACCCCTATGCCGGCAAGGCCTACCTCACCGCCGAAGACCTGCGCAATACCGACATGGTGGTGTTCGATCGCACCTTCGTTCAACGCCATCTTCTGGATGCGTTCTTCGCCGAACATGGCATCACATACCAGGTGGCGCTACAGAGCAACTTCGTCTCGCTGGTGGTGCAGGCCGCGCTGGACAACATGGGGGTGGCGACCCTGCTGCGCTCGGTGCAGCAACGCACGCCAGGCATTGTCGGCGTGCCGTTCCGGCCAGCACAGCAGATGAGTTTCCGCTTGTGCTGGCGCTCGGGGGAATACCTGTCGCTGGCCAGCAAGCGGTTCATCGACTTTGCTGCACAGACGCATTACCTGGAGCGGTGAGGGCCAGTCTTCTGGGCGAGATGAGCAATCACCTGCTCCGCGGCACGGCCCAGGCAGCCTTTGAAAAAGTGATTGGCACCGGCGTATACCGACACTGCCCGTTGTTCAGGGCCAGCCCATTGCAGCAGGTTGGCCAGCGGTGCCATTTCATCCTGTTCACCATGCAGTAACAGGCAATCCTCAGGCAGCGGCAATGGCTCGTAATAGCGCCCTCCCGGTACATCCCCCACCGGCAGCCCCATCAATGCGACTGCCTGCAACTGCCCTTCCAGCGCACAGGCAACCCGGGCGAACACGTAGGCCCCAAAGGAAAACCCGACCAGCGCTACCGGCAGCTCGGGCTGTTGCTGGTTGAGGTGCCGGATGACCGCGATGCAATCCTCGGCTTCACCGATGCCCTGGTCGTGCGCGCCTTGCGTCTGCCCCACCCCACGAAAGCTCGGCCGTACCACTTGCCAGCCGGCTGCACGTAGCTGCCGTGCCAGGGTCAGTGGCACGATATGCCGTGGGCTACCGCCCAGCAGCGGTTGCGGATGGCTGACCAGCACCAGCCCTGTGGGTGGCCCGTCGGGGTAGTCGATCAACAGCTCGATCTGGCCAACGGCCCCATCGATAAGCAGCGGGTTGCGCGGGGTATCTGACATTGCAGTTGTCCTTGTGAACCGAATGTGTGGCGCGTGTACTCACCGTTTGCCGAGCGTTGGCGCGTCACCGCCCGCAGTCTAAAAGAGCAGGCGTACCCGCTGCCACAGGATCCCGTCATTTCAGCCAGGGGCGTAGCAAGCGCGCCCGTACGGAGCAGGACACGGGCTGCAACGTCGCGGAAGCCGGGGCAGCATCCTCGACGTTGCAGCCATCGATTGACTATTATCCCGCCTTGAACGTTTCAGCATGTTTCAATAGGGATACAGATGTCAGTCCAGGAACACCCCCCGCTCCCCAGTAAAAACACCGTCGCCAAGATGGAAGCCGCCATGGCACTGGGCAGCTTTGCCATCGGCACCGGCGAATTCGCCATCATGGGCCTGATGCCCGACATTGCCAGCAACTTGCAGTTGAGCGAACCGCAGGTGGGCCATGCCATCAGCGCGTATGCGCTGGGGGTAATGGTTGGCGCCCCGACACTGGCGATTCTCGGTGCCAAACTGCTGCGCAAGCACATGCTGCTGCTGTTGATGCTGCTGTATGCCGTGGGCAACCTGGCCACTGCCTTTGCCCCCTCGTTCGGTGGCCTGGTCACATTTCGTTTCATCAGCGGCTTGCCCCACGGCGCCTACTTCGGCATTGCCGCAGTGGTGGCCTCGAGCATGGTGGCCAAGGATCAGCGCGCGGGGGCCGTGGCACGGGTGATGATGGGCCTGACCTTGGCCATGTTGCTCGGCAACCCGGTTGCCACCTTCCTGGGCCAGTACTTTGGCTGGCGTTCGGCATTCGTGCTGGTCGGCGCGATCGCCCTGTGCACCATCGCCCTGGTCTGGCGTTTCGTGCCCCAGCGCCACGACGAAACACGCAGCGACCCGCGCAAGGAGCTCCAGGCCTTTGCCCACCCACAGGTATGGATGGCGCTGGCCATCGCTTCGATCGGTTTTGCCGGCATGTTCTGCGTGTTCAGCTACCTGGCACCGACCATGCTGCACGTGACCCAGGTGTCGCCACAGTGGATTCCGTTCGGTCTGGCGGCGTTCGGCGTGGGCGGTATCGTCGGCAACATCGCTGGCGGCAAGCTGTTCGACCGTCTGCAGTTTCGCGCCGTGGGCTTGGTACTGATGTGGTCGGTCGCCGTGCTGCTGTTCTTTACCTTCGCCGCCCAGGCGCTGTGGAGCCTGCTGCTGGGCATCGGCCTGGTGGGCACCATGATCGCCCTGGCGGCACCGCTACAGATCCGCCTCATGGACATTGCCCATGAGGCACCTAGCCTGGCAGCGGCGTCGAACCATGCGGCGTTCAACCTGGCCAATGCGCTGGGGCCATGGCTGGGAGGCATGGCGATCACTGCAGGCATGGGCTGGACCAGCACCGGGTACATCGGCGCCGCGACTGCACTGGTTGGCCTGGGCATTTACCTGGTGGCGCGGCGGATGAAAGGCGGGCATTGAAGCCGGCAGGGTCATAAAGGGTTACCCTACCCCTTTATGCACCCGCCACTGCCGAGTCATTCATGTTCGATTGGGAAGACCTGCGCCATTTCTCCGCCTTCAGCTCGGCCGGCTCGCTGTCGGCCGCTGCCAAGACCCTAGGTGTCGACCACGCCACCGTGGCCCGGCGCATCGCCTCGCTCGAAGCTTCGCTCAAGCTCAAGCTGGTCGACCGACGTCCCCGCGCTTATGCCCTCACCCACGAAGGCCAACGTGTTGCGGAACTCGCCGAGCAGATGGCCATGTCCTCTTTTGCCCTGGAGCATTTCGCCAGCGCCGGCCAACAGACAGTGGAAGGCGAAGTGGTGCTCTCGGCACCACCGGCGCTGCTGGGCAGCATCGTCGCCCGGCGCTTGGGCGAGCTGTACCAGCGCTACCCACAGCTGCGCCTGAAGCTGGTAGGCAGCAAATCCAAGGCATCCTTGGTCCGCCGCGAAGCTGACATCAGCATCGCCCTGGCCAGGCCGACAGAGCCAACTCTGGTGGTCAGCCTGCTGGGGCACCTGGATTACCGGCTGTATGCCTCGCCCGGTTACCTGGCCAGCGCAACGGTCAGGCGCTACATCGGCTACGACGAGTCTCAGGCCCGTTCCCCACAACAGCAATGGCTCAACCTCCAGGCCGGCCAGCAGCCGTTCGCATTGCACAGCAATGATCTGCGCATCCAGGCCCAAGCCTGTGCCGGCGGCATCGGCATCGCCTGCCTGCCCGCGTTCATGGCACAGGAACACGGTCTGAAAGAGGCAGGCAGCGCCCAACAGACAATGAGCATCGAAATCTGGCTGGCCGTGCATGAAGACGTGCGCGCCACGCCGCGGATCAAGGCGGTTACCGACTTCCTTCAGCAACAGGTGCGGCCGCTGCTACGCTTGTGAATTCTTGCAGATGGCGCATGCATCAATACGGAATTTTCGCCCAACCCTGCCAGCGTTAGGCTAACTCCATCACTCACGCCCTTGAAGGAGACGACGATGCAGTACGTAAAGCTGGGTAGCACTGGGCTGGACATTTCAAGGCTGTGCCTGGGCTGCATGACCTTCGGTGAACCCGACGCCGGCACTCATCCCTGGACCTTGGGCGAAGACGCCAGCCGGCCGATCATTCGCCATGCCGTCGAGCAAGGCATCAACTTCTTCGACACTGCCAACAGCTATTCCGCCGGCACCTCGGAAATCATCCTCGGCAAACTCCTGAGGGAGTTTACCCGCCGCGAAGAAACCGTGATCGCCACCAAGGTGTTCTTCCCTGCCAACATGTGGGAAGGCGCCAGCCGGCCCAATGAGCAAGGCTTGTCACGCAAGGCGATCATGGCCAACATCGACGCCAGCCTCAGCCGCCTGGGCACAGACTACGTCGACCTTTACCAGATCCACCGCTGGGACTACCACACCCCCATCGAGGAAACCATGGAAGCTCTGCATGATGTGGTCAAGGCCGGCAAGGCGCGCTACATCGGTGCATCGTCGATGTATGCCTGGCAGTTCGCCAAGGCGCAGCAGGTAGCCGCCAACCATGGCTGGAGCCGCTTCGTGTCGATGCAGAACTACCTCAACCTGATCTACCGCGAAGAAGAGCGAGAGATGATCCCGCTGTGCCTGGATCAAGGCGTCGGCCTGATGCCCTGGAGCCCCATGGCGCGCGGCCGCCTGACACGACCGCATGGGCAGCAAACCCAACGCACGCGCACCGATGTGTCCGGGCAGTCGTTCTATGAAAAGACCGAGGTGGAGGACGGCCGGGTAATCGATGTGGTCGAGCAGATCGCCAGCGAACGGGGGGTGCCGATGGCCCAGGTTGCGCTGGCCTGGGTGCTGGGTAGGGCCGGCGTTAGCGCCCCTATCGTCGGCGCTTCGAAGCCCGCCCACCTGGACGATGCCCTGGGCGCTCTGTCACTGCAGCTGAGCGAGGACGAGGTAGCGCGCTTGCAGGCCCCTTACGTTCCCCACGCGGTCACCGGCTTCAAGTAGCAATGGCTTGCGGCAGTTCGATGCGCACCCGCAAGCCCCCTGTGGCGGCGGCCAGCGCGGTGATGCTGCCACCGTGCAAGGCGATGGCACGCTGGGCGATCGCCAGCCCCAGGCCGAAGCCATCGCTGCTGTCGGTGCCACGCTCGAACGGTTCGAAGATGCGCTGCAGGCGCGCCGGGTCGACGCCCGGGCCATGGTCGCTGACGCACACCTGCAACCATTGCCCACCTGGTGCCGGTGCGGCCTCCACCAATACCGCCGTGCCAGGCTTCGTGTAGCGCACGGCATTGCGGATGACGTTCTCGAAGGCCCGGTACAGGAGTTCTTCATGGCCATGCATGAGAAACGCGCCCTGAGCCAGCAAGGACACCTGGCACTGCTTCATGCCTGCCTCGAAACGGGCATCCTCGACGATCTGCGCCAGCAGCTCGACCACATCCACGCTGGCGAAGTCATTGTTGCCTTGACGGGACTGGGCACGGGCCAGGGTCAGCAGTTGCTCGATCAGGTCGTCCATGCGCCGCGACTCGCGCTCGACCCGCTCCAGCATGTCGGGCCGGTCGGGTTGCTGGCGCATCAGGCCGATGGCGGCATGCATGCGGGTAAGCGGTGAGCGCAGCTCATGGGAAATATCATGCAGCAGGTTCTGCTGGGCCTGTACCAGGGCCTTGAGCTGGCCGGCCATGCGGTCACAGTCCTCGGCCAGGTCGACGATTTCGTCACGGCGCTTGCCCAGCCGCGGCCTGACCCGCACATCGAAACGGCCTTGGGCAACCTGGCCCATGGCTTCGCGCAGCCAGGCCAGCGGGCGGGTCAGGTAAAAGCTGCACAACAGCGCGAACAGCGCGCTCATCACAGCCCCTGTTACGAACGGGCCAAGGTTGCGTGGGCGCGGTGCCATACCGACACGGGTGGCCACCGAAGCGCGCAGCACCAGTGGGCGGCCGTCACGGTCGAGCAGTGCCTGCTCGAAACGCGCCACGTGCACCGTTTGGCCAGCCAGCAAGCGGTCTTGATCGTCGTAAAGGCCTACTTGCACATCCTGCGGCTGTGGCGACACGTCCAGCAGCTGGCGGCCGGCCCGCTCGCCATGCCGTTCGAGCAATTGCAGCTCGGTGGCCAGCAGCGAACGCAGCCCGGGTGTATCGCCGCGCAGCTCATTGAGCATGAAGGCCCCCGCCCCCACCAGGAAGGTCAGGGTGTTGGCAAGCCAGAAGGCCAGGAACAGCTTCCAGAACAGACGCCGGCGCATCATTCGACGATCAGCATGTAGCCCATGCCGCGCACGCTCTGGATCCAGCTGCTGCCATCGGCACGCGGGCCAAGTTTTTGCCGGATGCTGCTGACGTGCACGTCGATGCGTCGGTCATAACGGGTCAGCGGCCGGCCCAGGGCATTGAGCGACAGGTCCTGCTTGCTGACCAGCTGACCGGCCTGGCGCGCCAGGGCTTCGAGCAGGCTGAACTCGGAGCCGGTCAATTCCAGCGTGGCTGCGCCCCAGCGCGCCTCGCGCCGCCCCGGCCACATTTTCAATGCGCCGCTGCGTACCTGTTCAGGTACCTCGGGCGGGCTGGCTTCACCCATCAGGTGTGGCTGCACGCGACGCAGTATTGCCCGCAGGCGTGCCACCAGCTCACCGGGAGAGCTGGGCTTGGGCACATAGTCATCGGCCCCCAGCTCCAGGCCGGCAATGCGGTCGATGTTGTCACCGCGGGCCGTCAGCAGCAGCACCGGCACCTGGCTACGTGCACGCACGCGGCGCAGCACTTCGATACCAGAGATGCCTGGCAGCATCACGTCCAGCACCACCACCTGGAAATGGCCGGACAACGCCAGGGTCTCGCCTTCCTCACCCGTGTCCGCGGCCGTTGCCTGGAAGCCTTCGCGCGCCAGGTACAAAGAGAGCATTTCAGTCAGTTCGCGGTCGTCGTCGACCAGCAGCACAGGGATCATCAGGGCCAGATATCGCAATTGCAGGGGCTGCAATGATCGCCCTGCAAGCCGGCACTGTCACTGCCGCCCGGTCGGACTTTACACATCTTTACCCTCGGCTAACCGCGCCGTACACAGCCCGCCCGTATCCTCATCGCCCGCTGCTTGCGGGTCGCCCGCGCTTGCTGCCCTCCGAATCCGCTTGTCTGGAAACCCCGATGAACTACCCGCGCCTGTTGCTCTCCATCCTGCTGCTGAAAGCCACGTTGGCCCAGGCCTCACCGTTCAGGATCGCCGACATTCGCGTCAACGGCCTGCAGCGGGTTTCCGCCGGCAGTGTGTTCGGTGCCTTGCCGCTGAACGTCGGCGACCAGGCTGACGACCGCCGCCTGGTGGACTCGACTCGTTCCCTGTTCAAGACCGGGTTCTTCCAGGACATCCAGTTGAGCCGCGATGGCAATGTGCTGATCATCAACGTGGTCGAGCGTCCGTCGGTGTCGAGCATCGAGATTGAAGGCAACAAGGCGATCAGCACCGAAGACCTGATGAAGGGCCTGAAGCAATCGGGCCTGGCCGAAGGCGAGATCTTCCAGCGTGCCACCCTCGAAGGTGTGCGTAACGAGCTGCAGCGCCAGTACGTGGCCCAGGGGCGCTACTCGGCCGAGGTCGACGCCGAAGTGGTGCCGCAGCCGCGCAACCGTGTGGCCCTGAAGATCAAGATCAACGAAGGCACCGTCGCCGCCATCCAGCACATCAACATCGTTGGCAACAACGTATTCGATGACGAGACCCTGGGGCAGCTGTTCGAGCTGAAGACCACCAACTGGCTGTCGTTCTTCAAGAACGACGACAAGTACGCCCGTGAAAAACTCTCCGGTGACCTGGAGCGCCTGCGTTCCTACTACCTGGACCGCGGCTACATCAACATGGACATCGCCTCCACCCAGGTGTCCATCACGCCGGACAAGAAGCACGTCTACATCACCGTCAACATCAACGAAGGCGAGAAATACACCGTTCGCGACGTGAAGCTGTCCGGTGACCTCAAGGTGCCGGAAGACCAGGTCAAGTCGCTGCTGCTGGTGCAGCCGGGGCAGGTATTCTCGCGCAAGGTGATGACCACCACGTCCGAGCTGATCACCCGTCGCCTGGGTAACGAAGGCTACACCTTCGCCAACGTCAACGGCGTGCCGCAACCCAACGACCAGGACCACACGGTCGACATCATGTTCGTGGTCGACCCGGGCAAGCGTGCCTACGTCAACCGCATCAACTACCGCGGCAACACCAAGACCGAAGACGAAGTGCTGCGTCGCGAAATGCGCCAGATGGAAGGCGGCTGGGCGTCGACCTACCTGATCGACCAGTCCAAGACCCGTCTTGAGCGCCTGGGCTTCTTCAAGGAAGTCAACGTCGAGACCCCGCAGGTGCCTGGCACCGACGACCAGGTCGACGTCAACTACAGCGTCGAAGAGCAGGCCTCCGGCTCGATCACCGCCAGCGTCGGTTTCGCCCAGAGCGCCGGCCTGATCCTGGGTGGTTCGATCAGCCAGAGCAACTTCCTCGGTACCGGTAACAAGGTATCCATCGGCCTGACCCGTTCGGAATACCAGACCAAGTACAACTTCGGCTTCGTCGACCCCTACTTCACCGCCGACGGCGTCAGCCTGGGCTACAACCTGTTCTACAACAGCACCGACTACAGCGATTACTACGACGATGGGGTTTCGTACTATGCAATCAACAGCTACGGCGCCGGGGTCAGCTTTGGCTACCCGATCAACGAAACCTCGCGCCTGACCTACGGCCTGACCCTGCAGCACGACGACATTTCGCCCGGCACCTACAGCGCTGACGAGATCTACGATTTCATCTCCCGCGAAGGCAAAAGCTTCAACAACCTCAAGGCGTCGATCGGTTGGTCGGAGTCCACCCTCAACAAAGGCGTACTGGCCACCCGGGGCCACTCGCAGAGCCTGACGCTGATGGCTACCACCCCTGGCAGCGACCTGTCGTTCTACAAGCTCGACTACAACGGCCAGGCTTTCCTGCCGGTCACCAGCAACACCACGCTGCGCCTGCACACCAACCTGGGCTACGGCAACGGCTATGGCTCCACCGACGGCTTGCCGTTCTATGAAAGCTACAACGCCGGTGGGCAGGGCTCGGTACGCGGGTTCAAGGACGGTACCCTCGGCCCGCGCAGTACGCCGGCTACCGGGGCCTATTCCAGCGCTGGGCAGGCTTACTATTCCGACCGCGACACCGATGTGCTGGGGGGCAATATCCTGATTACCGGCGGTGCCGAGTACCTGTTCCCGCTGCCCTTCGTGAAGGACCAGAGCCAGCTGCGCAGCTCGGTGTTCGTCGATGCCGGCAACGTGTATGCCGACACCTGCTACCTGTCCACCACCCAAGGCTGCGGCAGCGTCGACCTGGCGCAGATGGCTGTGTCGCTGGGGGTTGGCGTGACCTGGTACAGCCCGATGGGGCCGCTGAGTTTCAGCCTGGCGGCGCCATTGAAAAAGCCGGATAACGCCGAAACCCAGGTGTTCCAGTTCTCGTTGGGGCAGACCTTCTGATGCTGCTCATGAAATGAACCGCGCAGCACGGGGGTTGAGCATTACCCGCTTTTACCCCCGCTTTACCCAAGTTGACAGTCACCTTGCCTAAGCTGGCCAGCACTCGAACCCCGCCCAGCAGGACACCCTCATGCCTCCGTTCACACCCTGTTTCCCTACATCACTGCGCGAAAATGAAATACCCATCGCCCTGCTCGATCTGGTGCAGGAACGCCTGGCCACCCTGCTTGGCCCACGCTTCACGGTGGTACTGGGCGGTAGCGGCAACGGCGATGGTGTCAGTCATTACCACCTCGCAATCCAGCACAACCAGAGCGGGGTTTCCCTGGAGGACTACGGTGACGTCGGTGCCGGTTTCGTCGAGCACCTGCTGCGCATGGGCACCCAAGTGCGGGACATGCTCGACTCAGCCACATTCAACCGAATGGGCAGCGACGACCCTGGCCGACCATTGGTATGGCTCCGCGAGCTGGTCAGCCCCGGGGAAACCATTACAATGCCCGGCCCAACCTGAAATATGTTTTCCCCATGAAATCACTGCTTTACGCCGTAACCTTATTATTTTCCTTTACCCTCCCCGCTCTGGCCAACCCGCCGGCCACCTTCACCGAAGCCAAGGTGGTGGCCAAGCAGAAGGTCTACCTGGACCAGGCCAGCAGTGCCATGGGCGACTTGTACTGCGGTTGCAAATGGACCTGGGTGGGCAAGTCTGGCGGGCGCATCGACGCTGCCTCGTGTGGCTACAAGACGCGCAAGCAGCAGAACCGCGCCGAACGCACCGAGTGGGAACACATCGTGCCTGCCCACACCTTCGGCAACCAGCGCCAGTGCTGGAAGAACGGCGGCCGTGAGCACTGCGTGGACAACGACCCGGTGTTCCGCGCCATGGAAGCCGACCTGTTCAACCTTTACCCGGCCGTGGGTGAGGTCAACGGTGACCGCAGCAACTTCAACTACGGCATGGTCACTGGCAATGCCGGCGAATACGGCCAATGCACCACCAAGGTCGATTTCGTCCAGCGCACCGCCGAACCGCGTGACGAAGTCAAAGGCCTGGTGGCCCGCACCACGTTCTACATGTTCGACCGCTACAAGCTGAACATGTCGCGCCAACAGCAACAGCTGCTGATGGCCTGGGACAAGCAACACCCGGTGTCGGCCTGGGAGAAAGAACGCGACCGGCGCATTGCCGCGATCATGGGCCATGCCAACCCGTTCGTAAGCGGCGAACGCAAGTGGACCGCCGGCTACAAGCCGGTTGGCAGCGGCTTGGTACAGGCGGTGCCGGTAAACGCGGCCAAGCCAGAGGCCAAACCAAGCCTGGCCAGCGCCGGTTCGGTCGGTGCCGTGCTTGGCAACCGCAACAGCCACGTCTATCACCTGTCAGTCGGCTGCCCGGGCTACAACCAGGTTACAGCGAAGAACCAGGTTACCTTCGCAAACGAAGGTGAAGCGCAGGCAGCGGGGTATCGCAAGGCAGGCAACTGCCGCTGACCGTTTCAAAGGCTGCGCGGCCCCTGTGGGAACCGGGGCGCGTCAGCCGTTGACCAGGTTTACCGGCCGCTCACCGGCCAGCGCGCTGAGCAGGTTGTCCACCGCGCAACGCGCCATGGCCTGGCGGGTGTCCTCGGTCGCCGAGCCGATGTGTGGGGTCGCTACCACGTTATCCAGCTGCAACAGCGGCGAGTCGGTCGGCAGCGGCTCGTGCACGAACACGTCCAGCCCCGCACCGCGGATACGCCTGGCCCGCAGCGCTTCGATCAGCGCCTGCTCATCCACCACACGCCCGCGTGAGATGTTCACCAGAATTGCCTCATGCTTCATCAACGCAAGTTCCCGTGCGCCTATCAGGCCTTCGGTGCTGGCACTCAACGGCACCGTCAGGCAAACGAAATCTGCCTGCTGCAACAGCTCATCCAGGCTGCACTGGCATGCGGCATAGCGTGCTTCCACCTCGGGCTTGGCACGCTGGCTGTGATACAGCACGCGCATGCCAAAGCCGGCAGCCGCGCGACGGGCCAGGGCCTCGCCAATGCGGCCCATGCCGACGATGCCTAGCGTCTTGCCGTGCACATCACTGCCAAAATGCGCCGGCCCCAGGTTGGCCTGCCAGCGGCCGTCACGCACCCAGTTCGCCAGCTCCACCACCCGCCTGGCGGTAGCCAGGATCAAGGCAAAGCCTGTGTCGGCCGTGGTTTCGGTCAACACGTCGGGCGTGTTGGTGAGCATCACACCACGCCTGCTGAGTTCAGCAATGTCGTAGTTGTCCACGCCTACCGAAACGCTCGACACCACTTCCAGTTGCGGGGCAAGGTCGAGCAGGCTGGCATCCAGGCGCAGGCTGGCCCCCAGCAACCCGTGCGCCCCCGGTAACGCATCGCGCAGGCGGGCCAGGCCGTCGGGCTGAGTGGTATCCACCCAGGTCACCTCGACGCGATCTTGCAGGCGTGCCATCAGGTCGTCGGACAGGCGTTTATACAGGACGATTCGCTTCTTCATTGCAGGTTTCCTAATGGTTCATGGCCAGACGCGAGCTGTCGCGCTTTGCCCGGCCAGAGGTCTGGGAAGTATTGAGCGCAGCGGTAAGCGCCACTGCCGTCAGCAGCGCACCGCACATGAACAGGTAAGAGGCGCCGGGCCCGCCCGTAGCCCCATTGAGGTAGCCCACCAGCCACGAACCGCCAAACGAGCCCAGCGCCCCCATGCTGTTGATCAGCGCCATGGCGCCGCCTGCGACGTTGGCCGGCAGGATCTCGGGCACGATCGCGAAGAACGGGCCATAAGGGGCGTACATGCAGGCACCAGCGACCACCAGCAATGCATACGACAGCCAGAAATGCTCGCTGCCCAAGGCGT
This sequence comes from Pseudomonas sp. GW823-FHT05G12, assembly GCF_058795575.1. Lineage (NCBI taxonomy): Bacteria > Pseudomonadati > Pseudomonadota > Gammaproteobacteria > Pseudomonadales > Pseudomonadaceae > Pseudomonas > Pseudomonas sp. GW823-FHT05G12. The sequence continues at coordinate 2,765,279 of NZ_CM179501.1, read as the reverse complement.
AGGAACCATAGAACGCCAACGCGGCAATCAGCAGCGGCGGCCAGACGAAGCGCTTGCGCTTTTGCAGGCGGTCGGACGCCCAGGACACGCCCACCATTGCCAGCACTGCCGCCAGGTAAGGCACCGAGGCCAGCCAGCCGGCCTGCACGATATCGACGTTCGCCGCCTGCTTGAGAATCGACGGCAGCCACAGCACGAAGCCATACACGCCGATGCTCCAGCAGAAGTACTGCAGCGCCAGGATGATCACTTGCGGCGAGCGGAACGCTTCGCGGTAGTTCTTTACAGGCTTGATACCCTGCTGCTCGGCAGCCAGCGCCTGCGCCAGGGCGGCCTTTTCCTGCTCGCTCAGCCAAGCCACCTGGGCCGGGCGGTCATCCACCAGGCGCCACCAGAAGAACGCCCAGATCACGGCAGGCAGGCCTTCGATGATGAACATCCAGCGCCAGTCGTAATGCTTGATCAGGTAACCGGACACCACCGACATCCACAGAATGGTCACCGGGTTGCCCAGCATCAGGAAGGTGTTGGCGCGCGAACGCTCGGCCCGGGTGAACCAATGGCACAGGTACACCAGCATGGCCGGCATGACCGCAGCCTCCACTACCCCGAGCAGGAAGCGGATGCCGATCAGCATGTAGACGTTGCTGACCATGCCGGTAAGCGTGGCAAGGCCGCCCCACAGGATCAGGCAGACGAAGATGAGCTTCTTCACGCTGCGCTTTTCAGCGTAGATGGCGCCGGGCACCTGGAAGAAGAAGTAACCGAGAAAGAACAGCGCACCCAACAACGAAGACAGCACCGGGGTGATGTGCAGGTCTTCGGCCATGCCGGAGGCGGCGGCGAAGCCGTAGTTGGCGCGGTCCAGGTACGCCAGGCTGTAGGTGACGAACACAATCGGGATGATGTACCACCAGCGGCGAGGTGCCAGGCTTTGGCTTTGCATGGTTTGTTTCTCCTGAGCTTGTTGTTTTTGTTGCAACAGGTGATTCGGGGTCGGCTCATGCGCTTCTGCGCAGGTCGTAGGCCTCCAGTTCATGGCGCAGCGGCAGCCCTTCCATGTCGCCCCGCGACTGCACGGCACGGCTGCCGCACCAGTTGCCGCGCGCTACCGCCTCGGCTACCGGACGGCCCTCCAGTAACGCGCTGAGCACACCGACGGCAAAGGCATCACCTGCACCGACGGTGTCCACCACGCGGCTGACTGGCACGGGGGCTACCTGCCCTTCGCCCTTGGCGCTGCGGAAGTAGGCGCCAGCGTCGCCCAGCTTGATCACCACCAGTTCCACCCCTTGGTCCAGGTAGAACGCGGCGATATCGGCCGGGGTGTGCTGACCAGTCAGCAACCGCCCCTCTTCCAACCCTGGTAAAACCCAGTCGGCCTTGGCCGCCAGGGCATTGATTTCGCGCACCATGCTGCTTTGATCGGGCCACAGCGAGGGGCGCAGGTTGGGGTCGAACGATATGCTGCGACCGGCCGCGCGCATCCCGTCCAACAGCGCGTGGGACAGCGCCCGACAGCTGTCCGACAGCGCCAGCGGAATACCGGTAGCGTGCACGTGGCGAGCCTGCAGCCAAACGGGGCTCACCATCGCAGGTGACAGCCTGCTGGCCGCCGAACCGCGGCGAAAGTACTCCACTGCCGGGTCGCTGCCATCCTCGCTGCGGGCCTTGAGCTGAAAGCCCGTCGGGTAGTTGGCATCCACCTCGACACCGGAACAGTCCAGGCCTTCGCAGCGCAAGCTGTCGAGCACGAAACGGCCCAGCGAATCGTCACCAACCCGGCTCAGCCAGCGCACCTTGAAACCCAGCCGCGCCAGGCCGATCGCCACGTTGCTGTCGGCGCCGGCGATGCGTTTGCCAAACTGCCCGACACCGGCCAGGTCACCGGCTTGCTCGGCGACGAACATGGCCATGGTTTCGCCGAAACACAGCACGTCATGTTCATGCATGGTCCAGCTCCTGCGCCGCGCCCAGTGCAGAAAGGTGACGCACATGGGCCCGGGTAAGCGCCAGCAGGTCTTCGCCCACCAGGGGGTACTCGACGGCGCGCACCACGCCCGGCGCGAACTCGGCCATCAGCGCTGCCCACTCCTGCAGGTCCGCAGCCTGCGGCGGTATGGCAACCAGACGGCCATCGGCCCGGCGCTGCACAGCCTTGCAATGCACATAGCGCACCCAACGGCCTAGCTGCCTTGCAGCTTGCCGCGCAGGCTCGGCTTGCCACTGCCAGTTACCGATATCGAACGTCATGCCCAGGCGCAGCCCAAGCGGGTCGACACGCTGGAAAAACTGCAGCATCGGTTCGATCCTGCCACCTTGTGCGGTCTGATCGTTTTCCACCAGCAACAGAGGCCCCTGCGCAGGCAGCAGCGACGCCAGGGCCGTCACATCGCAGTGCTCATCGAAGTGCCCCAAGGAAACCTTCAGCGCCACCGCGCCAAGCGCCCGGGCAATTTCCAGCTTCTGCACCAGCAGCGGGTCGGGCACGCCTTGCGCGGTCCACAGTTCAAGGGGGGTGGAGTACAGGCATTCCAGGCGCAGCGCGGCAATGACCCTGCCCAGCGCAGCTGCGTCCGGTGCGCTGGCGAACAATTCTTCGCGCAATTCGACGCGACTGACGCCAGCGGCTGCCAGCAGGTCCAGAAACTGCTCCTGGCCACGTTGGCGCACAAAGTCGGCGCCGTAGCTGGAGAGACTGATGGAAACGGGGTTCGCTTGCATTGTTCTTGTCCTTATGAAACCGGTTTCATTTTTGATCAACAGCAGGCAAAAGCCTGCCGTTTTCTTACTGGGGTTGGGTTGAACCGCGGATGATCAGGTTGGCCTTGAAGTCGATGCGCCGGGCTGCGCCGCTGTCGCCGCGCAAGCGACCGAGCAGGCTTTCGAAGGCCGCCACGCCGATACGCTCGGTGGGCTGGGCCAGTGCGGTGATGCCTTTGCCGACCAAGGGGTACCAGTCGAGGTCGTCGAGGGCGATCAGCCCGACATCGGCAACCAGGTTGCGCCCGGCCTCGAGCAGCGCCCGGGTGACCGCCAAGGTGGCAACGCCGTTGAAGGTGAAGATGGCTTGCGGACCATGACCACTGTGGGCAAGAAACGAAGCCAGTTGGCCCTGCAGCCCGGCGCCGATTTCCAGTACCTGCTGACGCATGCCTGGCCGTCGGCTGATCGACGCGCCGAATGCCTGCACCCGCTCCAGGCGTGAACTGGTGCCATCGAGGGGTTCGCTGACCGCCAGGATGTCGCGGTAGCCCTGGACTTGCAGGTGGTCAAGGGCCTGCTCGACTGCGTCAGCATTGTCCAGGCCGACAAGGTCTACATTCAGCTCGGGCAATTGGCGGTCGACCAGCACCATGGGGATGTCACGCTGCAGGTTAAGCAGTTCGCCGGGGTGGTGACCAAGCGTGTTCACGATCAGCCCTTCGACGTTGTAGCTCTGCAGGGCCACCAGGTGGTGACGCTCCTGCTCGTCGTCGCGGTTGGTGTTGCACACCACCAGGCTGTAACCATGCTGACGGCAGGCAGTTTCCACACCGTGCATCACGGCCACTGAATAGGGGTTTAGGATATCGGCCACCAGCATGCCGATCAGTCGCGTCTGGCCGCGCTTGAGGCCGCGAGCCATCTGGTTGGGGCGATAGCCGAGGCGTTCGATGACCTCTTCCAGCCGCTTGGCCGTGGCTTCGGCCAGCAATTGGCGGTCGCCACCGATGTAACGGGAGACGGTGGCTTTGGAAACGCCAGCAACACGCGCCACTTCGCTGATGGTGACCCGTTCGCGGGTATGGGCAGGCGCGTCGGTCATGGGTTTTCCTTATGATTGTTTTAATAGTGATGAAACCGGTTTCAATACAGCAAAAATGCGCGGGTTCGTCAACATGCCGTTGGTCGGGCACGAAGATAGTAAATGTTAAATCGCATTAAGAATATTTCATAGGTTATTGATAGTTATGAATTTATATCTGTGGAACAGGGCCTACCCTGGAATCTGATTACGATGGCACGGGCTTCGCCCGTGTTCGCGGGTAAACCCGCTCCTACGGGCGAGGGTGCAGAAATACACGTCAGCGGAGCGACTTCACATCACCGGCCGTAACGGCACTGCCTTGGTTACCCCAGCTGGTGCGGATGAAATTCACCACCTCGGCAACCTCCTGGTCGCTCAGGCGCCAGCCGAAAGCCGGCATGGTGAAGTTCGACGGCGCAGCGTGCGTTGCCGGTACCGTGCCACCGGCGAGCACCACATGGATCAGCGACGTGGCATCCGCAGTCTGCACCACCGGGTTGCCGGCCAAGGCCGGGAACACGCGGGTGTAGCCCTGCCCGTCGGTGCGGTGGCAGGCCGCGCAGTTGTCGATGTACACCGCCGCCCCAGGCTTGCTGTCGTCACCCTTCCATAGCGCATCCGCGACCTGCTTGTCGTACACATGCGGCTGGTCATCCGGATTACTTGGCGGCAGGGTTTTCAGGTAGCGGGCGATAGCGGTCAGGTCAGCATCACTCATGTGCTGCATGCTGTGCTCGACCACATCGCTCATGCCGCCGAACACGGCGCTGCGATCACTGCGCCCAGTCTTGAGAAACTGCACCAACTGCGCTTCGCTCCAGCTGCCCAGGCCGTCTTTGTGATCGCCACGCAGGTTCTTGGCAATCCAGCCTTCCAGCGGTGCGCTGCCGGCCAGAAACTGCTCGCCATCGGCCGCGCTCAGGGCCTTCTCCTGCATGGTCAGCGCCCGCGGCGTATGACAAGCGCCACAATGCCCTAGGCCCTCGACCAGGTACGCACCGCGGTTCACCACAGGGTCAGCTGTCGCCGATGCCTGCCAGGGCTTGGCCTCTGGTGCGAACACGCCGCGCCAGATTGCCAGTGGCCAGCGCATGCTCAGCGGCCAGGGAATGTCAGAGGCCTTGTTCGCCTGCTCGACAGGCGCCACGCCCTTCATGAAATAGGCGTACAGCGCCTGCATGTCCTGCTCGCTGACCCGTGCATAAGACGGGTATGGCATGGCCGGATAGAGCGTACTGCCGTCCTTGCCGATCCCCCTGCGCACGGCCTGGTCGAAGTCTTCGAAGCTGTACTGGCCAATGCCACTGGCCGCCGGGGTGATGTTGGTGGAGTACACCGTGCCAATCGGCGTTTCCATCGGCAACCCGCCGGCAAAGGGTTTGCCGCCTTTGGCGGTATGGCAGGCCACGCAGTCACCGGCGCGGGCCAGGTACTCGCCCAGGCGTACCTGCGCATCGTCATTCGCTACGGCCTGTGCAGCCACACCGGTACCCAGCACCAGGGTGGCGATCAACAGTGTCTTCATGCTCATCGCTCCTCAAGCCTGGACCAACGGACCGGGGTTTTTCAGGTACTGCTCACGGATGGCGCGGGCCGACCAGTACGTGAGCGCAGCCACCAGCCCGGTCGGGTTGTAACCCAGCCCCTGCGGGAACGCCGAAGCCCCCGGAACGAACACGTTGTGTACGTCCCAGCTTTGCAGGTAGCGGTTCAGTGCACTGGTCTTGGGGTCGGTGCCCATGATCGCCCCGCCGTTCAGGTGGGTGGTCTGGTAACTGGTGGTGTTGAAGTGGTCCTTGACCTGCTTGCCCAACACGGCAATGGCCTTAGGGTTCATCGCCTGGGCGATCTTGCTCAGCTTGTCGACCATGAACTGGTTCATCTTGATGTCGTTTTCCTGCCAGTCGAACGTCATGCGCAGCAGCGGCTGACCGTAGGCATCGCGGTAGGTGGGGTCCAGGTCCAGGTAATTGCCACGGTAGGACTGATGTGCGCCGTGGGCGTCCATCGACACCTGGTGGGTGTAGTAGTCGGCCGTGGCTTTCTTCCAGGCACTGCCCCAGGCCGGAGTGCCCGGCGGGTTGGAGGTACCGGCAATCGGCCGGCTGCCGGCCTGGTTCACCCACATTGGCGAACCGCCGACGAAGCCGTGCGGGCCATGGTCGAAGTTGTCGGCGTTGAAATCGTCGATGGCAATGCCATTGCCACCCGCGCCGATGAAGTTGTTGGTGTAGGTGTCCTTGTCGAAGAACGCCTTGACTGTCCCCATGTTCTGATAGGCGAAGTTACGCCCGACCACACCTTCGTTCTTCACCGGATCGTAAGGTTTGCCAATGCCGGAAAGCAGCATCAGACGCACGTTGTTGAACTGGAAAGCGGCCAGAATCACCAGCTCTGCCGGCTGCTCCACCTCGCGCCCCTGGGCATCGATGTAGGTCACGCCGGTGGCCTTGCGCTTGCTGTCGTCCAGGTTCACCCGCAGCACATGGGCATTGGGCCGCAACTCGAAGTTGGGCACCTGGCGCAGCGCCGGCAGGATATTCACGTTGGGCGAGGCTTTGGAGTACATGTAACACACGTAGCCGCTACAGAAACCGCAGAAGTTGCACGGCCCCATCTGCGCACCGTAGGGGTTGGTGTATGGCCCCGAGGTGTTGGCCGACGGCAGGTTGTAGGGTTTGTAGCCCAGGCTGGTGGCAGCCTTTTCGAACAGCCTTGCCGATACAACGTTCTTCTGCGCGGGCAGCGGGAACGGGTTGGAACGGTCCGGCGCATAGGGGTTGCCGCCCTTCTCTTCACCGACCACCTGGCCTTTGACGGTCCAGGCCTGGCCTGAAGTGCCAAAGACCTTTTCGGCAAAGTCGAAATAGGGCTCCAGCTCTTCATAACTGACGCCAAAGTCCTGGATGGTCATGCCTTCGGGAATGAACCTGCGCCCGTAGCGCTCTTCATAGTGGCTGCGCAGGCGCAACTCGACGGGGTCGACCCGGAAGTGCACACCCGACCAGTGCAGGCCCGCGCCCCCCACGCCTTTGCCCGGCAGGAATGCGCCCAGCTGGCGATTGGGCAATGCCACATCATTCACGCTATGGCGGACAGTGACGGTTTCTTTCGATACATCGACGAACAGCTTCTTGCGCACGCTGTAGGTCAGCTCATCGATCACCTGCGGGTAGCTGCCTTCGGGGTAGGTATCCTGCATCGGCCCCCGCTCCAGGGCTACCACGTGCAGCCCGGCCTCGGTCAACTCTTTGGCCATGATCGCACCGGCCCAGCCGAAGCCGACGATCACCGCATCCACTTTGTTCAACACCGTCGCCATGCCTCAGGCCCTCTCACCACGGATCGATACAGCCGGGAACGGGTAAGGCTCATTGCGCTCGACCCAATCCATGAAGTCGGCGCGGGCGCCGGGGAAGCCGATCTGAGTCCAGCCGACCATGCCTTTGTTGCCGCCATGAATCGGGTCGCAGAAGAACCCTTCACGCGTGTTTTGCACCAGCAGGCTGAAGAACACCTTGGCCGGAACGGTTTCGAAAACCAGCTCTCCTGCCTCCAACTTGCTGAGAATTCGGTCCCGGGTAGCGCTATCTTGCGCAGCAAAAACCTGTCCGCCATTGGCCTTGCACCAGCCGTCCACGGCAGCGATGCCCAGGCGGTAGATTTGTTGCGGGCTGAGCTGCAGCTGGTAGCCCAGTTCGGGAGCGGCGTCGGCGTTGAACGGCCCTTGCATGTACCACTGTGCGCCAGTCGCGTAGGGGGTGTTCATTTGCCGGTCGATGAACTCGGCGGCACCCGCTTCGAGTGCCCCTGGGCCAAGCTCATCGGCCGGGATGATGCGCGACACGGCGGCTTGTACAAAAGCCCATTCTTCGGCGCTGAAGAATGTCGGTTGATAATTGCCCGCAGGTGGCGTGGCGGGCACGTTCGGTGGCTGTTGCGGGGCCGCAAGCAGCTGGCTGGCGCCTGCGCCAAGGCCCGTGCTGGCCACGGTAACGACAGGGATCAGGGTCAAGGTCTTGCGCAGAAAATCCCTGCGCGGGTTGTCTGGGGCATGCTCAGGCATTGCGAATCCTCATCGGCTGTGGGGCGGCCTTGATAAGCGCCATCTGATTTTCAATTGAGAGGTGATCTTGATAGGCCATCAAGAGACAGCCGAATAATCTAGCGCGTTCAGAAAGGTTTTGAAACCGGTTTCATGCGTTGCCTCCCTACCTGTACAAAACATCATTTTTTTGACAAGAAACACTTAAAAACAACTTTTAGCGAAACTTCTTACAACGCATTAGGAAGTTTCAATCTGTCTCGAAAATTGATTCCTCGTTAGTCTTCAAACTTTCGCAAATGCTTGCGCCCCGCCACATGGAAGTAGGTGCACTGCGAGTGTTTGACCTGCCAAGAGACGAGGATCAAGGATGCCCAAAGAGTCCGAGCGCACTGGCAAACCAGTGCCCGCCCACCAAAAGCCAATCCTGCTTGAAGACACAAATGAAACCCCACGGCCTGCTGGTGGCGCGGGTCCTGAATACGCAACAGACCTGACCAGCTACCCGGCCGACCCGGACTTTCAGCTACGCGGCGGCTACGACAACCTCATGCTCGACGCGGCAAGCCAGCTGTTCGGCCTGGTCATTCGCCTGCGCACGCTGGATGACCTGCCCAACATCCAGTTCGTGCACAAGACCGTGCAAACGCAGATCGGTACTATCCGCGAGGAAATGCGACAGCACGGCTATTGCGCGGTCCATCAGGAAGTCTATTCCTACGCCTTGTGCCTGCACCTGGACGAGGCCGTGATGACCCGCCCCTGGGGCCAGAACTCGTGCTGGAGCCACGAACCGCTGCTGAGCATCTTCCACGACGAAACCCAGGGCGGCGAAAAGATCTTCGTGCTGCTCGAGCGCATCATGCAATCGCCAAAGGAATTCCAGGATGTGCTGGAGTTCCTGTACTTCTGCTTTTGCCTGGGCCTGCAAGGCAAATACGCCCTTGACCCCAAGGGCGAAGAAATCCTTCGCGCGCTGATCAGCCGGATGCACAAGGTCATTCGCCAACTGCGTGGCCCCACGCCGGAAACAGTGAGCGACCCCTATAGCAACGTCGTCCATTGCCCCCACCGTATGCGCCGCTGGCAGTGGCCCTGGTGGACCCCGCTGGTCATCTCGGTCATCGCCATGGTCTGCGCCTACAGCTACTACAGCTACCGCCTCGACCTGCTAACCGCCGAAGTCCTCGAATCGCTCAACGCCATTCTGCAACAGTAACGGGGGACGCCACATGCCCAGCCAATCCGATCTGCGCTTCACTTTCCAGCCGCTGGTTGGCCGTAGCGAGTTTGAGGTGGTGTCGTTCGAACTGGACGAAGCCATCAGCTCACCGTTCCGGCTGCAGCTGGAGCTGATCAGCTTCGAAGACGATGTCGACTTCGGCCAGCTCCTCGACAAACCGGTGCTGTTCACCCTCTGGCAGGGTGAGCGCCCGTTGCGCTACGTGCACGGCCTGGTCAGCACCTTCAGCCAGGGAGAAACAGGCTTCCATCGCACCCGTTACCGGGCACTGGTCGAGCCCATGCTGGCCCGCGCCGGGCTACGCTCGAACTGGCGCATCTTCCAGCAGAAAACCGTGCCGCAGATTCTCGAGATCATGCTCAAACGCCAGGGCGTGAATGCCTACGAGCTCAAGTGTCTCGACCCGCATCAGGTGCGCGAATTTTGCGTGCAGGCCGGTGAAACAGACCTCGACTTCATGGCCCGCCTGGCCGCCGAGGAAGGCATTGTCTACCGCTTCGAACACACGCCGAAACAGCACTTGCTGGTCATCACTGACCGGCTACTGGCGCTGGGGCAGATCAGCCGGGGGGCCATCAAGACCGATGACGAGGATGAAGGGTTTCACAATGACGACGTTGGCCCCGATCAGGTGCTGTACCGATCCGTTGGAGGCGGCGATCAGGCCAGGCCTTGCCTGCGGCGCTTGCGTTACAGCGAACAGGTTCGAACAGCGCGGCAGGTGCAACGGGACTACACCTTCACTCACCCACAATACCGTCAGGAACACCAGGCTTACGACAATAGCAACACCCATCAATCGCTGAACTATGAGCGCTTCGACTACCCCGGCCGATACAAGCGTGATGCGGTCGGGGTTCCGTTCACTGCCACCCGCCTCACGGCCCTGCGCCATGATGCACGCATTGCCGAAGTGGAAGGCGACGATGTGCGCCTGCAACCGGGGCTGAGCTTCACCCTCATCGAGCACCCGCGTGAAGACCTCAACGTGCACTGGCGCACGGTCAGCGTGCATCACGAAGGCACCCAGTTCACCAGCCTGCAGGAAGAGGCCGCCGGCTCGCAGCAAGGCACCCGCTACAAACAGGAAGCATTGCTGGTTCCCGGCAGGACCGAATGGCGCCCGGCCCCCCTGCCCAAGCCACGCATCGACGGCCCGCACATGGCGACGGTGGTCGGGCCCAAGGGCGAGGAAATCTATTGCGACCAATGGGGCCGGGTGAAAGTGAGCTTTCCTTGGGACCGGGAAAGCGAAAACAACGAGTTCAGCTCCTGCTGGGTGCGCGTGTCGCAAGGTTGGGCGGGGGGCAGCTGGGGTTCGATGGCCATCCCGCGCATCGGCCAGGATGTGATCATCCAGTACGTCAACGCCGACCCGGACCAGCCGATGATCACCGGGCGCACCTATTGCGGTAACCAGTTGCCGCCCTATGACCTGCCCGAGCACAAGACGCGCATGACCATCAAGAGCCAGACCCATAAAGGCGAAGGCTTCAACGAGCTGCGCTTTGAGGATGAACTGGGTCGGCAGGAGGTGTTCATTCATGCCGAGCGGGACCAGAACAACATCGTCAAGCACGACGAAACCACACGCGTGGGTAACGATCGTACCGAACGCGTCGAACGAGACGAGACGATTTCGATCGGTCAGGACCGTCGCGAAGACATTGCCCGTGACGAGTCTGTTGGCATCGGCCAGAACCGGGTACACGAAATCGGCAACGACGACAGCCTGAGCATCGGCCGCAACCACAGGATCACCACAGGCAAGGACCGAATCGAACAGGTAGGGAACCACCGGCAGGACATCACCAAGGCAAACCACACGGTAGAAATCGGCGGCCACCGCGAACAGGTGGTTGCCGGTCACAGCACGTTGCAAACGGGCGAAGCCATCCGGCACACCACCAAGGTTTATGACATCCAGGTCAGCGAAAGCCTGACGATCCGCAGCCCCGCAGGGCTTTTGAGAGTCGACGGCGCCGGTATCACGCTGGACGGCCTGGCGCTGGCCTTCAAAGGGCCTGTCAGCCAGCAGGCTACGGGTAGCAATCGCGTCACTTCAACGTCTGGCGTACCAGCGCCGGGCGAGCCCATTTGCCTCAGCTGCCTGCTCAAGGCGATCGCCGACGGCCACACCATCATTCGCATGGAAGGAGCAAGCTGATGCCCAGCCCATTTGTCAGAGCAATGGTCGATGTGCTGCGGGCATCCGATCACTATCGCCTCAGCGCCATCGTGGAAATGGCCAATTTGACACCCAAGGTGCAGGAACAACTGACCGGGCACTACACGGGCCGCTGCTGGCCACTGCTGCAGCAAGCCCAGTTCAGCAACCTGCGGACAGCAGGCCCTTGGTTGTTCGGTTCGCGCCTCGGTTCCGATGTCTCGGCCCAGTACGACTTCCAGTGGCAACTTGAACAAGGTGCTGCTGGCGCCGTGTGCGGCTGGATAGTCAGCGCGCTTCCCGCTGCCCGGCTCGCAGGACACTTGAGCCACGCCAACATCGTCACGGGCACGGACGGCCACTCGTACCTGTTGCGCTTCCACACCGCCGCGGCGCTGCTAGTGCTGGATAGGCACCGTGAGCTGCCTGGGGTAAGCGAATGGCTGGCCCCCATCCATCACTGGTGGGCACCCGTGGCACACCCGAGCAAGCGGTTGTGGATGCAGATATCCGGGGGGGATCAGCCTCAATCCACGCACTGTCCGCCAATCACGTTGAACGAAGCGTGTTGGGCCGAACTGGCGGGTGACCCGCTGAGCTATCAACTTGCCGAGTTGCTCAAGAACGAGCAGTCCTGCCCGACCTTGCACGCTGCCTGCCACGGCACACGGGTTGGCTTGATTCAGCACTATCTGGATCAGGCGCGCGCGCAAGGCCTGGGACGTGAAGAAGACCTTATCAGCTATGTGCTGATGCTGGCTCGCGGTGGCGAACAGCTCAGTAGCTCGCCAGCCTGGCAGGAGGCGATTGCCGCCACGCGCGAGCAGCAGACATCCCTGATGGACAACGTGCAGCGCTGCCTGCGCACCAAGGACTGAGGCACAACACAACCATGGACTCACTCAACGAAACCCTCGAACTGTGCAGGCGCATCACCTCCGGCTACCGCCCGGCCCTGCGCAACAGCCCCGTCGCCGACTGCACCCGCCGCTTCGAACTGCTGCCCCTGCGCTACGCCGCCGTCGGTGGCAACCCGGCACAACGTGCCCGCCTGCCCAAATTGCCAGGCTATCTCAGCCCGTTCCAGGAGGTCGGCGAGCTGACCCACTCCAGCTACGCCATCCGCCCTTTGCGTGAGGGCTTTCTCTACCTGCTGATCAAGCGCCATAGCGCACCGGCCTACGAATGGCACAGCCAGTACCGCGTGGCGCCCAATGGCTCGCTGCTGTACATCAGCAGCGACGCCCCCTGGGCGCCTGCCCCCAGCGCCGGCAATCTGGATGAGATCCTTCGCGGTTTCGGCTGGACCATCACCCTCTACGACCTGGATGACATCCAGGAGCTGCGCCCATTGTTCAGCCCTTCCCCGCTGACCCCGCGCATGCTCGACAACTACCGCCTGCTCGACGACCAATACCGCAGCAGCCTGCCCTCGATCGATATCGCCCGCTTCATCCAGCCTTCCGACGCCCCGCCACAGCCCCACGTCCTCAAGCATGACCAACTGAACTGGGTAGCCGACTTCAAGGCCCAGGACGATGCAGACCTGCAGGCACTACTGGACCTGCAGCCGTTCAACAACGACCAGATCGTCTCGCCGCACGCATCACGCCAAGCGCTGGCACCGCTGGTGAACCACAGCAAACCCCGTGGCGCCGCCATCGTCATCGAAGACGCCATCGGGATCACCCAGGAGCTCAACGCCTGGCGCAACGCCGCTGTCGAGGATGTGAAGACCCAGTGGCTGGCGCGCACCGTGGAACCCGGGGTCGACAACGAACGCAAGCTGCTGGTCGCGCAGTCGTTCCTGGAAATCGAAAAACTCTACCCGCAGATGGTGGCCGAGCAGATCGTCAAGCGCGAAGTCATGGCCGAAAAAGTCCGCAACCAGCTCCACCTGCATCCCGAGATCTACTTGTTCTCCGAACGGGCCAGGCAACAGGCCGATGCCCATGATGAACGCATGAAGCCCCACCTGGCACAGTTCGAGCGCGAGGTCCGCAGCAAAGTCCAGGCCCGCCAGGATGCCGGCGAGTTCCGCAAGCGGTTCGACCAGAAATACGGCCACCTGGTCGACCGCCAGGCCATGCACGATCAGCTCGACGGTTTCGAGCAGGCCATGCAACACGCCCAGCAAGCCGCCGAAGACCGCGCCAAGGACCATGCCCGCTGGGTGGTCAGCGAACGCTTGTTGCAGGCACTGGACCGCTACGACAACGCCGACCTCATCAACGGCCTGGCCTTTGCCGAACAGACCGGCCAGTGCGTGATCGGCATGGAGCTGAGTGAATGGGGCACGAAAGTGCTGGACCACTGGTGGCGCAGCGACGTAGCAGACCGGGGCAACCTGGCAATACGCGGCATCACCTACAATCAGGAGGACCTGCGGGAAGAACTGGCGGCGCTGCTGGAAGCCGCCAAGGCCGAACCGTCGTCAGCGTCATCCTTCGCCCTGCCGGAAGCGCTTGCCAGGCAAGCCCATGCCGCTGCCAATGCCTTTGGGCGCATCAACACCCTGTACGAACAGATGCAGGCACAGAGCAGCACGGCCAGCATCGGCCTGTATGCCTGGTACGTCGCGCTGGGGCGGCAAGTGCTGCGCACCGCGACCCCCAACAGCATGGACCGCGCGCTGCACCAGGGTTTGCGGCTGACCTTGTTCGCTTCGGTGCATGAAACTGCTGTCGATATTCGCCTGAGTGAAGCTGCACGTAGCGGGCAGCCCATCAACCCACAACGCAGTGCAGGCCAGGTATCAAGGTACCTCGACCAGGCCTGGGCTGAAGGGTTGATGCAGGCCCGGAACAGTGACTTCTACAAAGTGCGTGTTTCCGGGCTGGTGTGCCTGCTGGAGGGGATGCTGATGGCCTTCAAAGCGCGCGAATTGCCTGACGGTGATGCGCGGGTGAAGACCGAACTACTGGCGGCCGCGATGACCACGGCTGCGGCGGGCTTTGAAATTGGAGCCAGCTATGTGGACCAGATAGCAACCCGATACGGCGCTAACAGCGTGACCGGAAAAGGGGCGGCCGTAACATTGGGGAGGTTGAAGCTCTGGGGGGCGGGATTGGCTGTAATCGGGGGTTCACTGCTGGCGTGGTGGGATTTCACTGATTCGGTTGAGCATTTCAAAAGCAGCCAGAATGGCGCTACCAAGCAGGTTCAAAAAAACTCCAGACTCTTGGCGGCTACTTATTTTGTAAGAGGGGTCGCTACAGTGACTCTCTCACTTGCTGAGTTAGGAACGGCCGTTGCGACTGCAAAACCTTTTTTCGACTACCTTTCTCAAAATGCCAAGACCAAGCTTGTCAGGATGCTATCCACCTCCTTGGGAGCACTTGCAAAGAAGCTCGGCACGCAGGCTGCTCGGTTATTACTTGCGCGCCTCGTTCTTGGGGCGTTCTGGATTGGCCTGGTCTTCACATTGATTATTTACATACTTGAAGACGATGCTTTGGAAAAGTGGTGCAAACGCAGCAGCTTCCGCCTTGCAAAAAACACAAAACCGTTTGAAGAACAAGAAGAGCTGAAGACCCTGCACTCCGCATTCAGCGAGGTATTGTGATGTATCTGATCGAATGGGGTTTTTGGCAAATGGCTACTGAATCCGAAGCCGCGCGAAAAGCATATGAAGCAGAACTGACACCGAACGAAAAGCGTCAAGATTTATATGAGAGTGACCTGACTGAAGAAATGCACTTCCAATCCGTTAGTAAACAACCCTATGCAAGAGGACCTGTTTTCGCGTTCAGCGACACTATTTTAGAAATGCGCTGCGGAGGTTCAGAAGAGAAGCGTGGGCTTATTACGCTCGCAACGCTCGGCGCTGTCGCCCCGGCCATTGCTGTGGGACTAATGATCACCACTGGATTTTTATGGATGGACATCACCGATCCGGATGGGCGTTCCGTAATCACTGTTCTTTCAACACTTATAATGCTCTCAGCCAGCTCCACCTTAGTGTATCTTTATTCAAAGTATGGAATCCACTTAACCCGACTAGAAATGCTGACTAGCCGTCACTTGCTTATTCGCTTCAATCGAGTAACCCAACAAGTTCACCTACATCGACCGAAATACTGCGGTGGAATCGTAACTTTTCCATGGAATGCAACCGGAAGCACTGGCCTATATCCAGAAGATGACTCACTCAGCATGGGCATGCGACTAGGCCTGGTCTGGCACCCCAGCCGCACCGGCCTGCCCCACATGGAAATGGCCCTGCTGGGCAAACAAGGCCAAGGCGGCAGCGAGCTGCGTGATGAGTGGGAATTCATCCGCCGTTACATGGAAGAAGGCCCACACGCCGTCCCCCGCCCCCGCCTGAGCACCCACCTACCCTCACCCATCCAGGCATTCAGCGCCCAGTTCGAAGGCCTTGGGCGTTTCTTCCGCAAAAGCAGCTGGCTGTTCAAAGTTGCCCTGCTGTTTGTCTGGCCCGCTTTCGTCATCATCGGCACCGGCCACTGGCTCAGCCTGCTGCTGTGCTGGCGACCGCGCTGGCCGAAGGTCATCCGCGAGGCCGGCATGCCCGGCAAGCCAGTCCCTCCCGTGACAACCCTGAGCGACTACCCACCCGCAATCCAGGCACGCCTGCTCGCCAACGCCGACCGCTGGCAGCTCAAGCCCGGCAAGCGGCCGGCGAAAAAACCACGCAAACCGCGCAGATCCAAAGCGCAAGAGAAACCGGCTGCGCCCAACGAATGATTGTGTCTGAATTCAGAATTCGAACGTGTACCCGACGATCACCCGGTTCTCATCCGCTGCATCGGCAAAATTCGAGCGCATGCTCGCATTGCGCCAACGCAGCGACACATTCCTGAGCGCCCCCGACTGCACCACATAGGTGATATCCGTAGTCCGCTCCCATTCCCGCCCCTCTCCGCCGCCAGCGGCCAATGCCCTGCCTTTGACGCTGGCAATGCGTTGCGGGTCCACCTGATCGCCCTTTACATAACGCACGTTGAACGTCAGCCCGGGGATGCCCGCCGCAGCAAAGTTGTAGTCGTAGCGCAGCATCCACGCCCGTTCGTTGGCCAAGGCAAATGTGCTGACCTGCTGTTCGCTGAACAGGTAGGTATCGGTGCCCCCCACGTAGGCATATGCCGTATCCCCACGCACTTTCTGATAGCCGCCACTGAACGTGTGGCCCTGAACGCTGTACCCGAAGTTGGTACTGAGGGTCTGATTGTCGACCCCGCCCAGCAACGCCGGGCCCTGCTCCCTTGCATTGAACCAGCGCCACTCGGTGAACACATCCCCCGGCCCTAGGCGGGTCTTGAACTTGAACCCGGCAAAATCACGCCGGAACAGGTCTTCGAGCGCACTGGTGTGAAGGCTGAGGGTCAGTTTGTTCAACGGCTGGTAATCGACGCCGGCGTAGCGCAGACGATCACTGGTGACCGCCGCCGAATAGGCCCCTTGCTGCGCCATGGCGGTCAGGTCCTCATAGTCGGTGGAGTCACGCAATTTGGTGGCATCCACCTGCAGCAGGGTGAACGTAAACCGGTCCAAGTCTTTGCTCACCAGTTGCACACCGTTGAACCACTGGGGGAACAAGCGGCTGCTGTTGGACGCCAGCAATGGCAGTTGCGGGCTCAGGCCCCCCGCCTTCAATTCGCTCTGCGCCAGCCTGGCCTTGAAGGTAGCCACGGCCTTGGCGTAGTCATCCGCGGCGCGTTTGTCGCTGCCTCGCGGCAACAGGCCGGAACCGCTACGGTCAGGCGAGGAGTCCAGCTTGAGCCCCAGCATGCCGGCTGCGTCCAGGCCAAAGCCAACCACGCCGTCGGTATAGCCAGACTGCAAGCGCAGCATGAAGCCCTGGGCCCATTCACCGCGCCGCGATTGCGTGGCGCTGTCACCGTGGAAGTCGCGGTCAAAATAGAAATTGCGCAGTTCCAGGCTGCCACTGCCGTCATGGATGAAGGCAGCCTGGGCGGTTTGACAGGCGCAGTAAAGCACCGAGAGCACCAGCGATGCTCGCCGAAAGATCACGATCATTGGTATGCCTTGCTCTTGTTCTTGTTGTTGTTCGAAGACTCAGCGCCAATCAGCTTTTAGGGTTGCGCACGTAACGCATCACCACCAGGCATGCGACCAGGATCAGCGGCGCGATTGACAGCATGCCCATGTAGGTACTGTCGGTAAGGTCATTGATCTTGCCCACCATCACTGGTGCAACGATGCCGCTCAGCTGTCCCACCGAGTTGATCGCGGCGGTGCCGGTGGCAATTGCCAGCCCCGAGAACGTCGACTGTGGAATGGTCCAGAATATCGGGATAGCGATAAAGGTGCCCGCAGTGGCCAGCACCAGCGCGGTCATCATCGCGAAGGGAGAGTCGGAGAACAGGCACGCCAGCAGGTAACCGACGGCGGCCGCCAGCAGGCAGTACACCAGATAGCGCTTGCGCTCGCCGGTGCGGTCGGAGTGGCGAGTCAGCAACACCATGCCGATGCACGCTACCGCATAAGGCAATGCCGACAGTACGCCAACCCACAGCATGTCTTGCACCCCCGAGGACTTGATCAGGTGCGGCATCCAGAAATTCAGCCCGTAGGACGCGGTTTTGACCACGTAGTAGATGAACGCCATGATCGCCACTTCACGGGTCAGCAACACCCGCCAGATCGAGCCGAGTATCGGTTTTGCAGCGCGTTTGTCCTGGGCAAGGTTCTCCGCCAGCAGGTCCTTCTCCTCGCGGCTCAACCATTTCGCCGCCTCGATATCGCGGTCCAGCTTCCACAGCACCAGCAGGCCCAGCAGCACACACGGCAGCCCGGACATCAGGAACAACCAGTGCCAGCCAGCGAGGCCCAACACGCCGTCCATTGTCCCCAGCAAAAAGCCCGCAGCCGGGCCACCCACCGCCCCGGCCAGCGGCACCGCCAGGAACCACAGCCCATTCATCTTCGCCAGGTGCTTGCGCGGAAACCAGCATGCCAGGTAGAACAGGATCGCCGGGCCGAAACCGGCCTCCATGACGCCGATCAGAAAGCGCAGGAAGTACAGCGTGTACTGGGTATAGGCAAATACCAGCGCAGCCGTCGCCAGGCCCCAGGACACCATGATCCGGCAGATCCAGGCCGGAGCCCCGTAGCGTTTCAGGCCGAGACTGCTGGGCACTTCGAATAGCACGTAGCCGACGAAGAACATACTCGCGGCCAGGCCGTAGGCAGCATCGCTGAGGCCCAGTTCCTGCTGCATTTGTGTCTTCGCAAAACTGATGTTGATGCGGTCGAAGTAGGAGAACAGGAAGCAGATGATAGCCAGCGGCATGATGCGCCAGGCCACACGGCGGTATAGCAGCAGCTCATTGATGTGACTGTCGTTGCGCTCACGCGCCAGTTCGCCGGTCAAAGCAACCATGGTGAATCTCCATTCTTGTAATTATTGGAGAGCAGCGACGCCTCGAAGGGCGCCACCAGCAGGTTTTTTTAGCGAATACGTATCAGCTTTTCCTTGAAGCTCTGGCCTTTTGCGACGTACTCGGTCGCATTGCGCTGCATACTGGCGATGGCATCGGCAGTGAGCTCGCGCACTACCTTGGCAGGTGCGCCCAGGATCAACGAGTTGTCGGGAAACACCTTGCCTTCGGTGACGATGGCGCCTGCACCCACCAGGCAGTTGTTGCCGATGACCGCGCCATTGAGCACCACCGCCTGAATGCCGATCAGCGCGCCATCGCCGATGGTGCAGCCGTGCAGCATGGCCTGGTGGCCGATGGTGACACCTTGCCCCACTGTCAACGCAAAGCCGGGGTCGGCATGCAAGACAGCACCCTCCTGCACATTGCTGTGCTGGCCGATACGGATCGCTTCGTTGTCGCCCCGTAGCACGGCCTGCGGCCATACACTGACGCCTTGTTCCAGGGTAACGTCGCCGATGACGCTGGCATCCTCGGCGATGAACGTTTCCGGGTGCAGGTTGGGTGCAAGGTTGTCATATTGGTAGATCGCCATCTCAAGGCCTCCTCAAGCCGCGTCGTCTGTTTTCAGCACGCCCGCCGCACACAGCTGGGCAATGTGCGCGTCGCTGTAACCCAGTTCACGCATCACTTGGCGGGTGTGCTCACCAATCCGCGCGATCGCCCGCCGTGGCTGCAGGCGCTGGCCGTCCAGTGACAGCGGCAATAACGGCATCGGTGTGTGGCTGCCGTCTTCCAGTTGCAGCTCGGCCATGCCACCGCTCTGTAGCAGGTGGGGGTCCTCGAAAAGCTCTTCAGGGCGGCGGATCGGCGCGAAAGGAATGCCGTTGGCTTCCAGCTGCAACGCCAACTGCGCGGCGTCCAGCGGCGCAAACACCTCGGCCAGGTGCGCCAGCAGCCGTGGCCGCTGCAACACGCGGTCGTTATTGCTACCAAGGGTCGGGTCATCAAGCAAAGCGGTCTGCCCCAGTACCCGGCATAACGCGTGCCACTGGCCTTCCCCTGTGGCGGCGACAAACATCTGCTCGCCACCGGCAAAAGTGAACACGTCATAGATGGCCCAGGCACTGATGCGGTTCGGCATCGGCGCTGCGGCTTCACCGGTGACCACGTACTGCTGCATATGCTGGGCAGCCAGTAGCACGCAATTCTCGTACAGGGCACTTTGCACCTCACGGCCCCTGCCGGTGCTGTGGCGCTCGTTGAGTGCGGCCAGCACGCCAATGGCGCCGAACATGCCACCCATGATGTCGTTCACCGAGCTGCCTGCGCGCAGCGGGCGCCCTACCGGCCCTGTCATGTAGGCCAGACCGGCCATCATCTGCACCACTTCATCCAGCGCCAGGCGGTTATCGTATGGCCCGCTGAGAAACCCCTTGTGCGAGGCATAGATCAGCCCTGGATTGCGCTGGCACAGTGCGTCGTAGCTCAGACCCAGCTTCTGCATACGCCCGGGCTTGAAGTTCTCGATGAAGACATCGGCGGTGTCGATCAATTGCAGCACGGCCTCACGGCCCTCGGGCGTTTCAACATCGACAGCAATGCATTGTTTGTTGCGGTTGAAGGTGCGGAAAAAGCCCGCCCCTGCGCCCAGCAAACGGCGTGTGCCGTCGCCGCGTACCGGCTCGATCTTGATGACTTCGGCGCCAAGGTCGCCAAGGATCATGCCGCACGTCGGGCCCATGACCATATGCGAAATCTCAACGACACGGATGCCGTCCAAGGGAAGTCTGGACATTGTGATGCTCCTCTTACGGGCAATTCAGGCGTGGCGGTGTGTGTTGGCGAAGTTGAGCGGCAATCCGGCCCGGGCGATGAAGCCGTAAAGTGGCTCGCCCGGTAGCGCTTCGCTTAGTACCTGCCGGGTTTCGATTAGCGCAGGCAAGTCGATGCCGGTGTCGTAGCCCATGCTTTGCAGCATGAACACCAGGTCCTCGGTCACGGTATTACCAGACGCGCCAGGGGCGAACGGGCACCCTCCCAGGCCCGCCAGGGAGGCATCCAGTTCCCCAATGCCCTGCTGCACCGCCACCAGGCTGTTGGCCAAGGCCAGGCCCCGGGTGTCATGGAAGTGCGCGGCCTTGAGACGGTCGCCTGCAATCTCCCGTACGGCCTGAAGCACCGTTGCTACCTGGCCCGGATTGGCATAGCCAGTGGTGTCTCCCAGGGAGACCAGGTCGCAACCGGCTTCGATCACCTGGCGGGTCAACGCACACAGGTCAGCCAGCGGCACCTCGCCCTGGCGGGTGCAGCCAAAGGCCACTGACATGCCGGCCACGACTTGCACCCCATGCAGGCCCATTTCAGTACGCAGCTGGCACATGCGCCCCAGTTCCTCGACCATCTCCACTGGCGTGCGGCGCACGTTGGCCAGGCTGTGCGCCGTGCTCACCGATACCGGGGCGACGATGCGGTGTGCACCCGATTCAAGTGCGTCCCTTGCGCCACGAAGGTTTGGAGCCAGCACGGTTACTTGCAGGTCCGGGTACGTGAGGGCGTGGGCCACCACTTCGCGGGCATCGGCCATCTGCGGCAGCAAGCGTGCCGACACGAACGACGCGACTTCCATATGACGCACGCCGGCGCCGTAAGCGGCGTCGATCCAGCGGCGTTTGGCTGCTGTCGGCATGATCACTTGCAGGCTCTGCAAGCCATCGCGCAGGCCGACTTCATTGATTGTTATTGTTGTCATCGCGGTCTCTCTGTCTGAAGCGTTGCGCCAGACTAAGAGCTGGATGACGGGCAGAAAAGACGTGTTTCGCGGGCTGATCCATCGTCAGCCACGATGGATCAGCCCGCGACCTGCCAGGCCGGTGCACGCAGCAACAGGTGGTCAAGCAGGCGCCGAGCCGACAGCGAGAGCGTGTGCCGGTCGCGCATGCAGATGACGAATTCGCCAAGCGCCCAGTCGTCAGTCAGCGCAATGACCCGCAGGTCGAACAACGCCGCATAGCGGGATACGGCCTCTTGCGGGAACACCGCCAGGCCAAGGCCGAACTGCACCAGACGGTATGCCGCGTCGAACGACGACACGTACGAACGAAAACGCAGCGCCTTGCCTGACTGTTCAGCGCTTTTACGCATGAAAGCGTTCAATGTGGCAAAGGCCGATAGCCCCAGGTGGTCGTAACCCAGGGTTTCCTCGAAGGCAATCTGGCTGCGGCCGGCCAACGGGTGGTCAGCAGCAACGACCACGGCCAGGTGATCCTGCCGATACGGTACGAAATCCAGGTCACCCACCGCCATGGATTTGCGGCAGATACCGAGGTCTGCAGTGCCCTCGGCCACACCACGAACGACATCGGCGCTGAAGCGCTCTTCGATATCGGCCTGGATGAGTGGGTATTCCAGCATGAACGCTGACAGTTCTTCGGGCAGAAACTCCATGATCGACGATACATTGGCCAGCACCCGCACATGACCACGCGCGCCGTGGGCGTATTCGCTCAGCTCGCTGTCCAGGCGTTCCATGGCGCGGGTCATTTCCCTGGCATGGCGCAGCAGTGCAAGCCCCGCCGGGGTGGGCTCCACGCCGCGCTTGCTACGTTTGAGCAAGGCGGTGCCAAAGCGCGCCTCAATGTCTGAAATACGTTTGCTGACAGCGGACGGCGCCATGAACGCGCGCTCGCCTGCGCGGGCGATGGTGCCTTCTTCGCAGACGACGATGAACAGGTTCAGGGAAAGGTGGTCGAGGGGTTGCATCGCTTGGCTCGGCTTGGGGAAGGGACCGCCGTAGCACTGTAGCAAAAACCGCATTGGCTTCTAAAACCGGGTTTGAATTACCGGCCCCCAATCCCCAACCTTGGGGGAACGCTGCCCACCGCCAGCGGCTGGCATAAAGCCCTACTGAGAATCTGTAGCCCCTGCACCACAAGGCCTGCAAAGCATTTTTCAGGTGTTGGCACAGCTCTTGCCGATCTCCTCCCAGACGCCCCAAGTCCATGGGCCCGTTTGCAGGAGGAATTGACTCATGCACCGACCGATACCCCACCCGCTGGCAGTGGCGATTTTCGCCGGCATTCTCCAGCTTCCCGCGCAGGCCGCCTTGAACGCTGTCGATCCAGGCGCTTACGTCCCAGCCAACGGCGGCTTCCCCGCCTGGTACCAGGACAGCCACGGTCGTACCCTCGACCTGTGCCTGACCAAGGCCGTCAGCTCCCGGGTCGCAGGCGCACCTGGCGCACCCTCATACATGTGCACGCTACTGCCCACACCTGGTGTGTTCGACGATACCCAACCCATCGTCTTCCCCACCAACTTCCCTGACGAAGCGTTCTGGTTCACTGCCGACGCTGCCATCGTCGACGCTGCGCGTGGCATCGACCTCAGCTATGGCACGGCGATCGAAGCGGCATTCGCCGCCGAGGAACCTGTCGAGGGTGACCAGGTCAGCTTCGCCCGGGTCCGTATTCGGGTCGACGTTCCCACCGCGGGCACCTACGTGGTCACCCACCCCTATGGTGTTGAAGTGTTCGATGTGCCCGTTGCAGGGCGCCGGGCGATCAACATGACCCGCGACATCGGCATCGCCGGCGCAGGCGACTTCACCGGCGCACTCAAGGGCGATGTCGGGCCGTTCCTGCGCAGTGTCAACGGCCCCTACACCGAAGGCAACGAGCGCTTCATCGGTGACCCGAACCTGGAAGAACGGGTAACAGGCAGCCCATTCAACACCAACTACGTACGCATCGAAGGCCCTGGTGGCATCGACCTGCGCACCGAGCTGTTCGCTGTCTCGGGCAAACTTTCCGAAGTGGCCTTGCCAACCCCGCTGATGCCACAACGCAGCACTTACTCACGCCATACCGAGAACGGCGACCTGATCGCCCAGCAAGACATCTTCGTGTTGGCCCCGCCGCCACCGGCAAGCGTCACCCTGACCAGCCAGACCCCCAACCTGAGCCTCACCGAGGCCAACGGCACCGGCGCCTGGTACGCCCAGTCAGCCCTCAACCCGGCGGCCGGAACCATCGTCACACTGTCCGCTGACAACAGCGTGGCAATCCCGACCAGCAGCCTGACCACCAGCAACGTTCCCCTGACCGACCTGGTCACCATCACGCAGGCCCAGTACCGCCTGTCCACTGGCGAGCTGACCCTGGTGGCCAGCACCAGTGACGAAACAACACCTCCAGTACTTACCGCACATACCGGCAACGGCACGCTGATCGGCAACCTGGGCGGTACCGGCGCCGTGAAGACGTTGAGCATGACCCTCTCGCCCATTCCGCCGGCCAAGGTGCAGGTCACCAGCGCCAACGGTGGTAGCGACTCCGAAGACGTGGTGCTGGTGCCATGAACAGACAAAGGCTCAGCCTTCAAGGAGGCAGCATGAACACTTGGTCGCGCCGTGCGCTGTTGGCCGCCGGTTTCTCTCTTACCGTTACCAGCGCCGCGTTCGCCGCGCTGTCTGATGTCGATCCGGGGCCCTACACCTTCGCCACAGGTGGCTATCCGATGTGGTACAAGGACAGCCTCGACCAATCCCTGGAGCTGTGCCAGTCGCGTGCCACCAGCACCCGTGCGCCAGGCGCACCCGGGGCGCCCGCCTACATGTGCACCTTGTTGCCCGAGCCCGGGGTCTATGACGATGCCCTGCCGCTGGTATTTCCAGATAACTGGCCACCCGAGATGTTCTGGTTCCTGGCCGAAACCTCGATACCACAAGTGGGTAACAGCGGATATGAACTGGAGGTCTACGTTGCCGGTATAGAGGCAGCCTTCGCTGCTGAAAACCCGGTAGACGGTGATCAGCAAAGTTTCGCCCGCATCCGTATCCGCGCATCGGTCCCACGCACCGGTACCTACACCATCACGCACCCTTACGGGGTGGAGACGGTCAACGTCACCACGGCAGGTCGTCGCGCGATCAACATCACCCGGGACATCGGTATCGGCGCTCCGGGCAACTTCCAGGGGGCGCTGGCGGGGGCGATCGGCCCTTGGCTGAAGGGGGTTGGCGGGCCATATACAGAGGTCAACCCTGACACGGGCACCACTGAAACCTTCATCGGCGACCCCAATATCACCGAAGCGGTCACGGGTAGCCCCTTCAATACCAACTTCGTGCGCATCGAAGGGCCCGCGGGCGCCATTCAGACCAACACTTTCACCGTGTCTGGCAAGGTGCTGGACCAGCGAGCACAAACCCCGGTCACCCTGGAGCGCGCCACCTATTCGCGCAACGGCAGCGGCACCCGCGTGGAAGTGTTCGCCAAGGCCCCGAGTGAGGCCAGCCTGTGCATGCGCAATGGCCTGGCACTGATCGGCACGCCGCCTTCGCCTTGTCAGTTCACCCTGACTTCGGACAACAACGGGTTGTTCTTCAGCCAGCAGTTCAACCAGTCGGTGCCGCCAGCGGTGGTGGTTGTCACCGCCAGCAACGCAGTCGGCGGCACCCAGCCGACTGCGCTCTCGAGCAAGCTCAGCGACGTGGTCAAAGTCAGCACCGCACGCTATGACTGGGCCAACAAACGTCTGTTGATCGAGGCCAGCTCCAGCGACGAAGTAACGGTCCCCGACCTGCTCGCCCAAGGCTACGGCCGCATGTCGAAATCGGGCACGCTGCAAAGCATCACGGTCAACGATTTGGCTCAACCGCCCGCCACCGTTACGGTCAAGTCTGCCCATGGCGGTAGTGATGTGGAGCCGGTGATCGTGGTCGGCAGCGCCCCGGTCGAGGCCGCCAACCAGCCACCGCTGGCCCAGGCCGATGTCGGCAGCACCAGTGTCGGTGTACCGATCACACTCAACCTGCTGCTGAACGACAGCGACCCGGATGGCGACGTGCCGCTGACCATCAGCGACCTGACCCAACCCGGGACCGGCCTTGGCGGCGTCGTGCTGAACGGCACCACCTCGGTTACCTACACACCGCCGACCGGGGCCACACAACCGCTGGTAGCCAACTTCAGCTACCGGGCGGTGGATGCCAAGGGCCTGAAGTCGGAACCGGCCACGGTCACCATCAACGTCGCACCTAACCAGGCACCGACTGCCAACCCGGAAACCGTTGCCACCTTGGGCGTGCCATTGACCATCAACGTGCTGGCCAACGACACCGATCCAGAAGGCAACGTACCGCTGAGTGTGGCCAACATCACCCAGCCGGCCGCCGGCCGTGGCACGGTCAGCACCGACGGCACAACCGTGACCTATACCCCACCGGCCACTGTAACCACAGCCTTCACCACCACCTTCACCTACCAGGCACGTGACTCGCTGGGGGGGCTGTCCACCCCAAGTACGGTCACCGTCAACGTGTCGCCTCGGCCTGCCGCAGAAACCTTCGCCGTCACGACAGCCACGGTCACGGCGCGCTCCAACAACCGTTACAACTGGGACATCAGTGGCACCTCGTCGGTGACCACCGGCAATACCGTAACCGTGCGGGTAACCACTACCACGGGCGTCCAGACCTTGGGGACGGCCACGGTAGCGCTGACCGGCCGCTGGCGCCTGGTGGTAAGCAATAGCACCACGATCATCCCGACTGCGGCACCGACGGCGACGATCACCACCAGCCAAGGCACCACGCGCACTGTCAACGTAGTCGTGCAGTAAAAGCCGGAGGCTTCGATGAAACGGCTGTACTCCCTGTTGCTCTGCCTGGCCCTGGCGGGCCAGGCCTGCTGGGCAGAGGACCTGATGGACAATGCCGACCTTGCACCCGGCAACGACCTCGGTGAACCAGTGATCATCCGCCTGCTGCCGGCCGGTGCCGGCCAGGCTGCGGTGATCGAGCAGCAAGGGTCAGGCAACCGCGCCGCCCTCGACCAGAACGGTCAGGCCCTGCTGGGCCGTATCGTCCAGTCCGGCGGTGCCCAGGAAGCGTACATCTTGCAGGAAGGCAGTGACCTGATGGCCATCATCAGCCAACAGGGAAATGGCAACAGTGCGTCGATTCGCCAGAGCGGCAGCAGCAACAACGCCGCCATCGAGCAGATCGGCAACGACAACAGCGCCAGCATCGTGCAGTCCGGCTCAGGGCTCAACAGCTCCGTGACCCAGGCTGGCAATGGCCAGCATGTTCAGATCACCCAATACCGATAGACCTGGAGGCACCACCATGTACAAGCTCGCTCCGTTAAGTGCCGCTATCGTCCTGGCCCTCGCAGGTCAGGCCATGGCTGCTGACAGCACCTCGTCCCAGACCCAGGACGGCAAGGAAAACATCGCCGAAGTCTCTCAGACCCAGGCATCCTTCGCCTCGGCCACCCAGAACCAGACTGGCAAGGGCCACAACCACCTCGCCGTGCAGACCGAAAGCACCAGCGATATTCAGCAGAGCGCCACCGGCCAGTACAACGCCGGCTACGCTGAGCAACTGTTCGAGAACGGCAGCCAGATCACCCAGCAAGCCGGAGGCAGCTACAACGATGCCTTCGCCAGCCAGTCGCTTGGGTCGAACAACGAATCGCTGCAAACCCAACAAGGCGTCGGCAATAAATCCACCGTGTGGCAGGACAGCCAGGAAGGCAGCAAAGCCACCAGCGGGCAATCCGGCCAGCGCAACGAGGCTTTCATCGAACAGACCTTCGGTGGCAGCAACAATCGCAGCACCGTCAACCAGACCGGCCAGGACAACTACGCCACCGCCGAGCACCTGAACCATATCGATGGCGATATCCAGGTCTATCAGGATGGCCACGACAACTGGGCCTATGGCGACCAGCGTGAAGGCACTGGCGGCACCATTGCCATTGGCCAGTACGGGGGCGGCAACTCCGTGGAAGTGTGGCAGGACACACAGATCGGCAGCCAGGCCTCCGTGGTCCAGACCGGCCAGTCGAACGAAGGCTATATCGACCAGAGCTTCGGCGTCAGCAACAAGGTCAGCCTGTCGCAGCAAGGCAATGCCAACGCCAGTTGGTCGGACCAGTTCGAGACCAACAACTCGACCACCACCATTACCCAGACCGGCAACAACAACCTGCATTTCACCTATCAGAACGGTGAAAACCTCAACCTGACCATCAACACCCAAGGCAATGGCAACAGCATCACCGCCAGTAACTGGAAAGGCGCCAAGATGGGTGGCCAGTTCGGCACCAACCAGAACGCCACCATCAACCAGGCTGGCAATGGCAACGGCGTCAATCTGACCCAGAAGGGCGCTGACCAGCTGGCCACGCTGACCCAGACGGGTAAAGGCAACCAGATGTCGACCAAGCAGGATGATGTCAGCAACGAGCTGTACTTCGAACAGAACGGCACTGACAACATTCTGATCGCCGACCAGCGTGGGACCGACAACTATGCCTACGGCAGCAGCCAGGGCACCGGCAACACCATCACGCTCGACCAGTCCGGCTATAGCAACCAGAGCTACACCAACCAACTCTACGGAAGCGGAAACGAAGCCACCATCAAACAGACTGACAGCATCAACGTCGCCTACGTGACCCAGGGAGGCCAAAGCAACAAGGCGTTCGTCGACCAGAGTGGTGTCGCCCAATCCGCCACCATCACCCAGCTGGGCAGCGCGAACCTGGCCACTGTGACCCAGCAGTAAACCGCTCCCCCTTGAACCGCGGTGCTCCTCTCCCTGGTGCCGCGGTTCCTTTTTCTGTCATCCCGTCCTCTGCCATCGTTCGATCCGGCCGGCGTGTGCAATCCCCTGACGTGTAGCTGTCGGGTACAATGGCAAACCGCTCGAAGATGTGCAGCCACATGATCCAGTCCGACCTCGACCTGTTCGGCCCCCAGCCGCAACGCCTGGCCAGCCACACCGTGCTGCTGCCCGGCTTCGCCCTGGCCGAAACCGAGGCGCTGCTCGATGCCCTGCGTCCGGTGCTGCGTGCTGCGCCGTTCCGGCACATGTACACCCCAGGAGGCCTGCGCATGGCAGTGGCCCTGACCAACTGCGGTACGCTGGGGTGGGTGAGTGATCAACATGGCTACCGATACAGCCCCAGCGACCCAGTCAGTGGCCAGCCCTGGCCCGCCCTGCCCCCGGTTCTGCTCGCCTTGGCCTCCCGCGCCGCAGCCATGGCCGGGTTTGACGGTTTTGTGCCGGATGCCTGCCTGGTCAACCATTACCTGCCGGGCACGCGCCTGAGCCTGCACCAGGACCGCGACGAGCAGGATTTCGGCCAGCCGATCGTGTCGGTGTCGCTGGGCTTACCGGCAGTGTTCCTGTTCGGCGGCCTGCAGCGTGCCGACAAGGCTCAGCGCATCGCGCTGAGCCACGGCGATGTGCTGGTGTGGGGTGGCGAAGACCGCTTGCGCTTTCACGGCGTGCTACCGATCAAGCCCGGTGTGCATCCGCGCCTGGGCGAACGGCGGATCAACCTGACCTTGCGCAAGGCGGGTGCCTGAACAGGGGCCGTCATCTGCCAGCCAGCGCAAAACAAGATGAACGCACATGAAACACATTGAACATCTTGGCCAGGCAAGCTTCGAATGATAAGCCGCCTTTCTTTTGTCTGGAGCCTGCCATGCCCAACCCGTCTGGTTCTTCGAGCCGTTATAACGGAGCCATGTACCGATGAAGATGCCTGGCCGCGCCCCCAATGCTTCGCTGCAACTCGATTACGTACGCGACACCCTGTTCGGCCCGGTGGCGCAACGAGTGGAATGCCAATGCCAGCTCGCCGCCCTCAACCTGCAAGGTCGCCCAGGGCTGCGCCTGCACGTTTGCCCCCCACTGCCTGACAAGATCGACCGTGCTCACAGTGTGGCCTTCGTCTGGGATGGGCGGAGTTATCACGGCGTGGTTCGCGAGAAGGGAAAATGCGGGGATGGTGGCCTGAACCTGCTGCTGGAACTGCAATAAGCCGATCAACGGCGGCCATCCAGGCTGAACTGGCTGAGAGCCGCGTGTCTCCATAGCAAAAGGGCTCTTGCCTACCGGAGAACGCTATGAACAGTCCGTTATTCAAGCTCTTCACCCACCCCGCCGACGCCTGGTTGGACATTCGCCGAGCCGAGGAAGACAACCCACAGCAATACCTGCCACGCCTGCTAGCCTTGGCGCTGATACCCGCCGTGTGCCTCTTCGTTGGCACTACCACCTTCGGCTGGAGCTTGGCGGCCGAGGAGCGGGTACGCCTTAGCATAGGCAGCGCCGCCCAATTGGCCGGCCTGCTGTATACCACCACTGTGATAGGTGTGATGCTGATGGGAGTGATGATCCGCTGGATGTCACGAGGGTTCAATACACAGCCCAGCCTGAACCAGTGTATCGGCTTTGCCGCCTATTGCGCCACGCCGTGGTTCTTTGCCGGAGTGGTTGGTCTGATGCCAATTCGTTGGCTCGCCTTTACCGCGCTAATGGCTGCCTCTGTGTATGCCAGCGTGTTGCTATATGGCGGGTTGCAGACTTTCATGCGGCTGAAGAAAGAGCAGGCGTTATTGTTTGCAACGTGCGTTTGGGGGGTAGGGTTGCTGCTGCTGGTGACCATCCTGGTGGCAATGATCCTGTTCTGGTTCAACGGCCTGATGCCGGAATACGTACGCCCGGCCAGCCTGGGCTGACCGGGGCACGACAGGCGCGCTCAGGCAATCGCCTTGAGTGGCGCCGGGTGGCTGTCACGCAACGCATGCAGCTGCTCCACCAGGTTGACCAGGTCACGACAACTGTTGAGGTCTTGCAGGGCGACCCCGCTGAGGGTCACGCCTTGGTCGAGATCCTGGCCCTGGCCCAGGCGGATGGTCAAGTGCGCGCCATCCGGGCAACTCACTTCACAGCGGTCTGGCAAGCAGGCCTGCTCGATCAGTTGCCGCATCTCTAGCATAGAAACGCCTATCAACGACATGGTACGACCCTCTCTGTGGGATGGCCTGTTGTATGGAAGTACGCCTTTGTCGGGCGGGGCGCCAATTGATATTGCGCATGCTCGGCCAGCTGACCATGCTCCCCGGCAATGAGCATGCGGGGAATCCTCTAGCACCTTAGTGGAAGATTCCCCGCGGCGGCCGAGTGTTCGAATGCATTAGCAGACTTAACGACGAGTGGTCTCGGTCAACTAGGCGTTGGCCAGGCCCCAGCCGGGAAAGGCCAACCAATTAACAGCATCAGTGTGCGGCGCCTCCCCTCTCGTCCTGCATCTGCCCAAACCGCCCGGCATGGAAATCATCGAACGACTCGGCAATCTCCGCCTGGCTGTTCATCACGAACGGGCCGTAGCCAACGATCGGCTCGTCGATCGGCTCACCGCTGAGCAGCAGCACACTTGCGCCGTCCAGCGCCTCGACGGCTACATCTACACCCTCCCGGTCGAGCAGCACCAGGCTGGACGGGCCTGCTTCGCGCTCGCCGTCGATTCGGACGTTACCGCGCAACACCACCAGCGCCGCATTGCGACCGGCAGCAACCGGCAACTGCAAGGCCGCGCCGGCGTTGAGCCGCAAATCCCACACGTCCATCGCGGTGAAGGTTCGAGCCGGACCCTGGTGGCCGTGGTAGTCACCGGCAATCACCCGCAAGCTCCCGGCATCACCGTCGAGCGCTACCACCGGAATGTCGCCGGCCAGCAGCGTCTGGTAGCCGGCCGCTGCACGTTTGTCCCGCGCCGGCAGGTTCACCCACAGCTGGACCATTTCCAGCGTGCCGCCACTGCGTGCAAAGTCGGGGGAATGAAACTCCTCATGAATGATGCCGTTGGCCGCCGTCATCCACTGCACGTCACCTGGACCGATCAAGCCGCCAGCACCGGTGGAATCACGGTGCTCCAGTTCACCTTGGTAGACAATGGTCACGGTCTCGAAGCCGCGATGCGGATGCTGGCCTACGCCGCGTCGTGCTCGGGTCGGGGTGAAATCATGCGGACCGGCGTAGTCCAGCAGCAGGAACGGGCTGATCCGGCTGGCCAGGTTGTCGTAGGTGAACAGGCTGCGCACCGGGAAACCATCACCCACCCAATGGGCGTGGGGGCTGCGGTGAATACCCAGAATCGTTTTCATGAGAAGGCTCCTCTCTTGGCTGAGATAACCTTATCAATGATGCCAATCACGCGGTAGCTGGCTAAAATGGCATGCATCGTCCCACGTGCGGAACAGTCAACCTTGCAAGAAATCGAGCACCTGCTCGGCCGCCATGGCCGGGTCTTCCTGCATGAAACAGTGCCCACCGGGAACTTGCCGTGCGGTCACATTGCGGTTCAGCAGCGCCAGGCGATTCACCGAGTGTGGCACGAAGGGATAGGTGTCTTCGCCATACAACACCCGTGTCGGTGTCGTGATTGCGGCCAGACTGGCCCACATGCGTTTAGGGAATGAGCTGAAGATCTCCACTTCACGGCTGGGCCGGCACTTGAGCACCACGGCCTCGCCACAATCACCGATGGCATGCTCGACATAGGCCTGCAGTGCCGCATGGGTCCAGCCTTTGAAGATGCCGCGCCCTTCCAGCGAGGCCAACGCCGACTCGCGATCGGGCCAGTGGCTGCGGCGGCTGGCGGCCTTGCGGGCAAGGGCATGACGCTGATGCAGGCCGACCAGGGCTGCCGCCCCCATCACACCGATCATGCGTCGGCTGAACAGTACCGGGTCGAGCAGCACGGCACGTGCGAACAGTTGCGGCTCACTGCCCAGGATCAGCCCCGTAAGCACGCCACCAAAGCTGTGCCCTGCGGCAAACCGCTGTACGTCGCCATACTCGCCACGTCCGCCCTGAAAGGCCTCCGCCGCCAGGGCAGCGGTGCGGTTCCAGCCGCGAAACACCCCACCATGATCACTGTCCCCATGACCCTGAACGTCGCAAAGCCACAGGTCGAAATGCTCGCCCAAGCGCATCAGCAACGGTTGGTAGGCCAGGCAACAGAAGCCGTTGCCATGCAGAAAGTGCAGCAGTGGTTTGCCACTGGCCGGAGTTCGCCAGCCACGCAGGGTGAAACCTTCGGCGCATTCGTGGGACCAGGGAATCAACTGCATCGGCTTACTGTACTCTCGGGGTCAGGAAAACGCTGATTCTACAAATAGCAGCGGGTACAGGGAAATCACCAGCAACAGGGCCATCACGACATTGAACAGCATCAGCCAGCGCGAATTCTGCAACAGGTTGCGCAGGGCGCTGCCGAACATCACCCATACCCCCACGCTGGGCAAGTTGACCAAAGCGAACAAGGCCGCAATGACGATCACGTTGGTTACATAGCCTTGCGCTGGCGTGTAGGTGGTAATCGCCCCTACCGCCATCACCCAAGCCTTGGGGTTGACCCACTGGAACGCCGCCGCACCCCAGAAGCCCAGCGGTTTGCGGGCACTGGACGCGGCCGTGCCGACCGGCCCGGAAGTGGCGATCTTCCAGGCCAGGTACAGCAGATAGGCGGCGCCAGCGTAGCGCAGCACCGTGTACAGGGGTGGCCAGGCCTTGAATACCTCACCCAGCCCCAGGCCGACGGCCAGCACCATCATCATGAAACCAAAACTGATACCCAAGGCATGAGGGACCGAGCGGCGCACGCCGAAGTTCACCCCCGAGGCCAGCAACATGGTGTTGTTGGGGCCCGGGGTGATGGAAGACACAAAGGCAAACAGCACAAAGGCGGTCAGCAGGTCGGCAGAGGCAAGCATGGCGGGCATTCCACTTTCTTTATTGGTGCTGTCACACTAACGGAGCGCCACTCCCAGCAACCGATACAGTTCGATTAAATTACGCAGATACACATCACTGTACCGACAATCCGGATCAAGGAAGCCGTCACCATGAGCCTCACCATTCGCCCTGCCGTTCGTACCGATGCCGAGCAGATCCTCACCTTCATCACCGAACTGGCCGAGTACGAACGCGCGCGCCACGAGGTGGTCGCCACCCTTGCCGACATCGAGCACAGCCTGTTCGACGAAGGCAGCACTGTGCACACCCTGATGTGCGAGCGTGATGGCCGTGCAATTGGCTTTGCCGTGTACTTCTACAGCTACTCGACCTGGCTCGGGCGCAATGGCATCTATCTGGAAGACCTGTACGTAACCCCCGAGCAACGCGGCGATGGCGCCGGCCGGCAGTTGTTGCAGCACATTGCCCGCGAAGCGCTGGCGAACAACTGTGGGCGTCTGGAATGGAGTGTGCTGGACTGGAACGAGCCAGCGATCGGCTTCTACCAGAAACTGGGGGCCGAGGCGCAGGATGAGTGGGTGCGCTACCGCCTGGATGGCGACAAGCTGGCGGCATTCGCCCGCGGGTGATCGCCCGGTTTCTGCACTTCTGCCTGCAGGAAGAAGACTGCAGGCCTGAGCCTGCCGTACCTGCTGTTCAACGGCCTCGCGCGCTGTATGACATTGACGCCAAGCCCGCCCCATGCTCTCCTTATGCCTCGCGTTCAGGTGCCCCTCAGGGGGTGAAACGGGAAACCGGTGCGTCCCAGGCCCTTCAGCAGGGCCGGACAATGCCGGTGCTGCCCCCGCAACGGTAAGCGAGTGAAGCGTCTGTACCACTGTGCCTCGTAGTACGGCATGGGAAGGTGACGCGTTCCAGGAGCCCAGCTCTTCCTCGCAAGCCCGGAGACCGGCCTGGCGTTCATGAACACCCCGCGGTGGGCGGGCGCTGTTGCATTCCCTTGGGCGACCACGTCCGGGGCTGCCGCGCTCGCCCATTGCCCACAAAAAGCAGAGGATCGCGTCATGCCCGTCACCAGCGCCAAACAACACAGCCTTGCTACCCCCGTTACGCTCAGCCAACGTGTAACCATCGCCGTCGGTGCCAGCTTGCTGGGTCTGTGCCTGGTCTACTTTGCCGGGTTCTCGCACATCGAGGCCGTGCACAACGCCGCCCACGACACCCGCCACAGCGCCGCCTTCCCCTGCCACTGAGTACGCCTGATGATCACGCGCATTGCCCGTACTGCGGGATTCAGCGGGCTCCTTGCAGCCCTGTTGCTGACCTTGCTGCAAAGCTTCTGGGTGGCTCCGCTGATTCTGGAGGCGGAAACCTACGAGTCCTCGGCCCCGGCCGCACACCACGAACACGGTGGCGAAGTTGCCGCTCATGAACACAGCGCCGAAGCCTGGTCGCCGGAAGACGGCTGGCAGCGCGTGCTGTCCACCACAGGCGGCAACCTGGTGGTTGCGGTCGGCTTCGCCCTGATCCTCGCCGCCCTGTACAGCCTTCGCGAACCCAAACGCGCCGCCACTGGCGCATTGTGGGGGTTGGCTGGCTTCGCCGTGTTCTGCCTGGCCCCAACCCTGGGCTTGCCACCAGAACTGCCGGGTACGGCGGCCGCCGACCTGGGGCAACGCCAGACCTGGTGGGTCGGTACAGCCAGTGCCACAGCGCTGGGCCTGGCCTTGCTGGTGTTCGCCCGCCACTGGTTGCTGAAGGCGCTGGGCGCCGTGCTGCTGGTCATTCCTCATGTGATCGGTGCACCGCAACCCGAGGTGCACGAAAGCCTGGCCCCTGAAGCATTGGAAACCCAGTTCAAAGTCGCCTCCTGGCTGACCAACGCCGCCTTCTGGCTGGCCTTGGGGCTGCTCAGCGCCTGGCTGTTCCGCCGTTCCAGCCAGGCTTGATGCCTGCCTTCTATGCCGGTTTTGGCTGCCGCCGGGGTTGCCCGGCGGATACCTTGCAACGCTTGCTGTGCCAGGCCCTGGACAAACAGGGCCTGGCATTGGCTGACCTGCGCGGCATCGCAAGCATCAGCCTGAAGGCCGACGAGCCCGGCTTGTTGCAACTGGCAGAGCACCTCGGTTTGCCGTTGGTGCTGTACCATGGCGCGCAACTGCAACCCTATGAACCACTGCTCAGCCACCGCTCCGCCTTTGCCCACAGGCACAGTGGCTGCTGGGGCGTAGCCGAGAGCGCGGCACTGGCCCTGGCCAGCCAGCGGCAGGGTACGGCCAGGCTGCTGCTGACGCGCCAGGTACTGGGCCCGGCGACGCTCGCCCTGGCCTGCTGAGCGTTTCGCCCCCTCTTTCTTGCCAGGACTTTGCATGACCATCTACTTTATCGGTGCCGGCCCCGGCGACCCGGAGCTGATCACGGTCAAGGGCCAACGGCTGATTCGTCAGTGCCCGGTGATCATTTATGCCGGTTCACTGGTACCCGCCGCCGTGCTCGAAGGCCACCAGGCCGAAACCGTGATCAACAGCGCCGAACTGCACCTGGAACAGATCATCGCTGCCATGCGCAGCGCACACGAAAAAGGTCAGGATGTGGCCCGGGTGCACAGCGGCGACCCCAGCCTGTACGGCGCCATCGGTGAGCAGATTCGCCACCTGCAGGCGCTGGGCATCGATTACCAGATCATCCCCGGCGTTACCGCCACGGCAGCGAGCGCCGCCCTGCTCGGCTGCGAGCTGACCTTGCCTCAAGTGGCGCAGACGGTGATCCTTACTCGCTACGGCGACAGCTCGCCCATGCCGCCGGGTGAACAGTTGGGCGACCTGGCGCGCCATGGCAGCACCCTGGCAATTCATCTGGGGGTCAAGCACCTGTCACGCATTGTCGATGAGTTGATGCCGCACTACGGCGCGAACTGCCCGGTTGCGGTGGTGCATCGGGCCACCTGGCCAGACCAGGATTGGGTGCGCGGCAACCTCGGCGATATCGTCGAACGCGTAGCGGCCAAGGATTTCCGGCGCACGGCGCTGATCCTGGTAGGCCACGTCCTGGGGGATACACCGTTCGCCGAATCGGCCTTGTACCGTGCCGGGCATGCCCACCTGTACCGCCCTGGCGACTGAACATTGCCAGCCTTGCCTCGGGCGTAGCAGACTCCGGGTTCCCGCCTGCGAACAGGAGTCATGCCCATGCTGGAACTACGCCCCAACTGCGAGTGCTGTGATGCCGACCTGCCGGGTGACAGCCCCGACGTTATGATCTGCTCCTTCGAATGCACGTTCTGCCGTGCCTGTGCCGAAACTCGCTTCCAAGGCCGCTGCCCGAATTGTACCGGGCAGTTGGTAGCCCGCCCGACGCGGGTCGGTCAGGCATTGGCCAACAACCCTGCCTCCACGCTGCGGATACACAAACCGCACGCCGCCTGCGTCTGAACAACTGCAAAGCACCGGCATCACCGCTGTTTCAGGGTGATGTCTTTCCTGTTTCTTGTAGGACTTTTCAACAATAAGCACTGGGGATTTCAACACTTCTATACTCGGCATTACCAAACCTCGGGAATGGTCGTATCGTGCAGCGCTTCCGATAACCCCACTTGCAGACGTATTCCTGAGTGTTCCAGGAAGCGGACCACATCCCTACAGGAGTTTTCCTCATGACAACCGTGCTGATCGTCGACGACCACCCTATTGTCCGGCTGTCGTTGCGCCTACTGCTCGAGCGCGAGCGCTTCCATGTCATCGGCGAGGTCGGCAATGGCAGTGAAGTGGCTCAGGTAGCCCGCGAACTGCGCCCGGACGTAGTCATTCTCGACATCGGCCTGCCTGGCCTGGACGGCATGGAAGTCATCAAGCGATTGCAGAGCCTGGAGCCGGTACCGAAGATCATGGTGCTGACCGGCCAGGCCACCGATCTGTATGTGCGTCGCTGCCTGGATGCCGGAATAGGCGCCTTCGTCACCAAGGAAGAGGACCACGAGGCCCTGCTGTTCGCCCTCAAGGCCCTGACCAAGGGTTATTCGACCTTTCCGCAAATGTCGGTCAACAGCAACTCGCTGGAGAGCGAGCCAGTGCGCCTGGCCAGTCTCTCCAACCGAGAAATGGAAGTGCTGCGGCGCCTTGCGCGCGGTGAGAACAACAAGAACATCGGCACGTGCATGAACCTCAGCGCCAAGACCATCAGCACCTACCGGGGCCGTATCATGGAAAAGCTCAAGACCGAGTCGCTGGTGGAAATGGTCGACCTGGCCAAGCGCAACAGCGTCTATTGAGCGCTCGGCTGCCATGAAACAGTTGCTGGCGAGCGTCCTTCTGGCTATCGGTCTGGCCAACTCCCCGGAACTGCAGGCCAGCAGTGAACCACGCCATCTGCTGGCGCGCTCGATCAGTGCCGCTGCCCCACTGACGTTATCCGGCGATGATCGCCACTGGCTGAAACAACGCGAACGCCTGGTAATGGGCAGTGCGCGCCCCGATTACCCCCCGTTCGAAATCAACGTCAGCCAGCATGACTATGAGGGACTGAGCGCAGACTACGCCGGCATCATCGGCGAACAGCTGGATATCCCCATTGAAGTACGTCGTTTTGACAGCCGTCACGAGGCCATCACCGCCCTGCGTGATGGCCGTATCGACTTGTTGGGTAGCTCCAACGCCTTCGAGGCGGCGGACGCCCAGCTAAGCCTCAGCACCCCCTATGCCGACGACCTGCCAGTGATCGTCACCCGTGAAGGGCGCAGCTTGAAAAGCTCGCCCGAGCTCGCCGGCCTGCGCCTGGCGATGGTCGATCACTACCTGCCGGCCGTCAGCGTTCGCACACTGTACCCCAAGGCGCAACTGAGCCTGTACCGCTCGACCCTGGCCGGGCTCGCTGCCGTGGCGCTGGGCGAGGCAGACGCCTATCTGGGCGATGCCATCAGCACTGACTACATGATCGGCAAAAGCTTTCAGGGCACGTTGAAAATCGACCATTTCTCTCAGTTGGCCCCAGAGGCTTTTGCCTTCGCCATCGCCAGCGACAACCCGCGCCTGCATCGGCTGGTGGACAAGGCGCTGTCACGCATTAGCGAAAGTGAACGCCTGAACATTCTGCGCCGCTGGAGCAGTGGTAACACCAGCCTGCTGCTGCAGCGCCACCTCACTGCCTTGAGCGAAGAAGAAGAAGCCTGGATCACCGCCCACCCCACTATCAGCGTACTGGTCAATACCTCGCTGGCACCTTTGACGTTCAACGATGCCCAGCACCGCCCTAGCGGTATCACCCTGGACCTGCTCAAGCAGATCTCGCTGCGCACGGGGCTGCAGTTCACACCCGTCGAGAGTGCTTCATCGCAGGCCATGATCGACCGCCTGGTGCGGGGCGAGGCACAGATGATCGGGGCGCTGGGCTATGGTGCCGACCGCTTGAAGCAACTGCGCTACACCCGCCCCTACCTGGTCAGCCCGCGCGTGCTTGTTACCCGCAACGACGGTGAATCACCTGCACAGGCCAAGGCCCTGGATGGCAAGCGCATCGCCTTGGTGCGCGGCTCACCGCAGCAGGCCGTTTTGCAACAGCGGTACCCGCAGGCCGAGATAGTCGAAGTTGACAACCCACTGGGCCAGATGGAGGCCGTGGCCAACGGTGTTGCCGACGCTGCCCTGAGCAGCCATATCAATGCTGCCTATTACATCAGCCATGTGTTCAAGGACCGTTTGCGCATCGCCAACATGCTCGACGACGCCCCGGCCATTGCCGCCTTTGCCGTAGCCGCCGACCAGCCCCAATTGCAGGCCATTCTCGACAAGGCGCTGCTAAGCATTCCACCTGAAGAACTGGACCAGTTGATCAACCGCTGGCGCACCAGCACTCTGGTGAGCGACAGCCCCTGGCGCGACTACCGCACCCTGGCTTTGCAGGTGCTGGTGCTGTCGGCCCTGCTGCTGGCCGGGGTGGTGTTCTGGAACAGTTACCTGCGCAAGCTGATCAACCAGCGCACCGAGGCACAGCACGCGCTTCAGGCACAGCTCGCGCTGAGCCGTGGGCTGCTGGAACAGTTACGCCAGGCCAAGGACGATGCCGAACAGGCCAGCCAGACCAAAAGCACCTTCCTGGCCACCATGAGCCATGAGATCCGCACCCCGATGAATGCCGTGATCGGTCTGCTGGAACTGGCCCTGGAAGATAGCCGCAGCGGCCGCAGCGACGCCCAGACCTTGCAGACCGCCCATGATTCGGCCATTGGCCTGCTTGAGCTGATTGGCGATATTCTCGACATTTCCCGCATCGAATCCGGGCACATCAGCCTGCAGCCAGTACCCACCAATCTGGTCGAACTGGTGCGCGCCACGCTGCGGGTGTTCGAAGGCAATGCCCGGGCCAAAGGGTTGCATCTACACGGCGAGCTGCCTGCAGAGCCGGTATGGGTGCTGGCTGATCCACTGCGACTCAAGCAAATTCTGTCCAACCTGATCAGCAACGCCATCAAGTTCACCGACCGTGGTGAAGTGCAGGCATGCCTGCTGCTGCCCAAAGTTGCCGGCCACGGCATTCTGGCTATCGAGCTGAATGTGCGCGACACCGGCATCGGCATCAGCCCCGCCGACCAGGCCAGGCTGTTCAGTGCCTTCGTTCAGGTCGATGGCCCAAGGGCACGTCAAGGGGCAGGCCTGGGGTTGGTCATCAGCCGTACCCTGGCCGAACTGATGGGCGGCGCACTGAGCCTTCAGAGCGTCGAGGGCGTTGGCACCCGGGTACAAGTCAGCCTGCGGTTACCCGTCTGCGAAGCACCGGCACAAGCGGACCCGCAACTCACCACACATGAAAGTAACAGCGGCCCGCTCAATATCTTGGTGGTCGACGACTACCCGGCCAACCTGCTTTTGCTGGAACGGCAACTGCAAACCCTGGGGCACCATGTGACACTGGCGGAGAATGGCAAGATCGCCCTTGCACGCTGGCAGGAAGCGCGCTTCGACCTGGTGATCACCGATTGCAGCATGCCGGTCATGGACGGACATGAGCTCACCCGGCGCATTCGCAGCCTGGAGGGCGAGCGCGGCCTGCCAGCAGGCCGTATTCTTGGCGTGACCGCCAATGCCCAGGCCGAGGAGCGTACTCGCTGCCTGGCCAGCGGCATGGACGAATGCCTGTTCAAGCCGATTGGTCTGCGCACGCTCAAGACCCACCTGCCCCAGGTGCGCCCTCAGCAGCTGTCGCCGGAGCCTTTCCATAGTGGGTTCGACCTGGCCGAACTGCGTCACCTGACCCAGGACGACGAACAGTTGACGCGGCATTTGCTGGAGCAATTGTCGATAAGCGTCGGTGAAGACCTGGCCGCCCTGCGTGCCTTGGCAACAGACGCCCCTGATGAAACCGTGCGCGCCCTTGCCCACCGCATCAAGGGTGGCGCCAAAATGATCAGGGTGCGCACTGTGGTCAAAGACTGTGAAGCTATCGAACACGCCCACGCAAAAGGGCTGCCGACCGTCGAACAACGCGCGCAACTGCAACTCAGCCTGCAGGCACTGCTTGACGAGATGCGCGAGGCGCTCAATGCAATTGCAGCGTCGAGGTTATCTGGCTGATGGCATCCACGACGTGCCGTGAGCCTTGCTGGATTTCCATGATCACCGTCCCCGCCTCATTGGCCAGCGCCACGCCGTGACCGGTGCGGTTGAGGCTCGATTGCATGCTGGCCACTGCCAATAGCGACAGGTCGTGGTTCTGCCGCACCACATCGACGATTTCCAGGGTGGCCTTGCTGGTTCGCGCGGCCAGGTTGCGCACCTCATCGGCCACCACGGCAAAGCCGCGCCCGTGCTCGCCGGCACGCGCTGCCTCGATGGCTGCATTAAGGGCCAACAGGTTGGTCTGGTCGGCGATGCTCCGAATGGTCAGCACAATCTGCCCGATCACATCCGACTGCCTGTTTACCGCGTCGATGCTGCGCGCAGCGTCGTTAAGCTCCTGGGAAATCTGCTCGATTACCTGCACCGCCTGCTGCACCACTTCGGTACCCTTGCGCGCGCAGGCATCGGTCTGCACCGAGCTGGCATGGGCGGCATGGGCGGCGCTGTGCTGGGTGCAGACCTGATGGGTGATGTCGCTGGCAAACTTGACCACTTTGCACAGGCGGCCCTTGCTGTCGAAGATCGGGTTGTAGGAGGCCTCCAGAAAAACGGTCTGGCCCTGCTTGTTGACGCGTTCGAAGCGGTGCGAGTGGTATTCGCCACGGTTCAGCGAAGCCCAGAACTCTCGGTACTGGGCCGATTCGCGTTCATGCGCCAGGCAGAACAGCCCGTGGTGGCGGCCAACCACTTCATCGAGGCGGTAGCCCATGGTGTCGAGAAAATTCTGGTTGGCCTTGATAACCCGGCCTTGGGGGGTGAACTCGATCACCGCCATGGAGCGACTGATGGCCTTGAGCAGGCTTTCGCTCTCGTGCTCCAGCACCACCCGCTGGGTGATGTCCGACGCCACCTTGATTACGCTGGTGACTTGCCGGTGCTGGTCCAGCACGGGCATGTAGCTGGCTTCCAGCCAGACCTCGCGCCCCGCCTTGTCGATACGCTCGAACGTACCGCTGATAGCCTTGCCCTGCCCCAACTCGCGCCACAGTTGCTGGTACTCGGCGCTTTTTGCATAGTCCGGCTCACAGAACAGCCGGTGGTGCTTGCCACGCAGCTCGTCGGCGCTGTAGCCCATGGCCTGGCAGAAGCGCTCGTTGGCGTCGAGAATAGTACCGTCAGGGGCGAACTCGATCATCGCCATGGAACGGCCGATAGCGGCCAGTTTGGCTTGCGCATCGGCCAACGCCTGGCGGGTGCGCTGGATTTCTGCCAAATCAGACTTGCGATGGAAATCGAACATGACGCGGGGCTCCCTATGCGCGGTTTTCTGAGCATAGATCGCCGTTGGCAAGTCGTGGCATCTACAGCGCCTGTCTTGAACCAGCGCGCCCCCCGTAGGAGCGGGTTCACCCGCGAACACCGGCACAGCCGGTGCCATGCCCCCGTCGCCCGCTTCGCAGGTAAACCCGCTACACAATTGTTTCGGGCCAATCATTCCTGTGGGAGTCGCGCGAGAAGGCCTTGGCGGGCACTCTCAGGTGCTCTCCCGCACCATCAGCTCAAAGCCCAGATCCTGCTGCGCATTCGTCACCCGCTTGCCATCCAGCAACGCCAGCAGCGCCTGTGCTGCACCCCGACCCACCGCAGCCCGTGGTGTGCGAATGGAGGTCAGCCGCGGCACCATATGCGCCGACGCAGGCAAATCGTTGAAACCGACCATCGCCACCTGGCGTGGCACCTCCACCCCTTGACGCAAGGCCTGCAGCACGGCGCCCTGGGCCAGGTCGTCGTTACAGAAGAAGATGCCGTCGACATCCGGCGCCTGCTGCATCAGTTGACTGAACAGCACACTGCCCAGGGCAATCGACGATGGCTCCGGGGCCAACACCTCCAGCTCGGCGGCCTGCAAACCAGCCTCTGCCAAAGCCTGACGGAAACCCTCGGCACGCTGCATCACCCTCGGGTCCAGTTGCGCGGCAATGAATGCAAGGCGCTTGCGCCCGCGCTCGATCAGGTGCCGTGCAGCAGCACGCCCGGCCTGATGCTGCGAGAAGCCGACCGACAAAGCCCCTGGCTCGCCATTGAGTTCCATCATGTGCACACACGGCACGCCGCTGGCAGCCAGCATCTGCCGGGCAGCATCGCTACGCTCGAAGCCGGTCAGCAAAATGCCGCAGGGCTGATAGGCCAGGTAATTGCGGATCAGGTTCTCTTCTTCGGCAAGGTCGTAGTGATAGTTGCCGATCAGCACCTCTAGCCCACGAGGGCGCATGACCTCGTGAATGGCCTCCAAGGTATCGATGAACAGTTGGTTGGACAACGAAGGGATCAACACCACCACCGACTGGCTGCGTGCCGAGGCCAGCGCCCGGGCGGCCGGGTTGGCCACATAGCCTAGGTTCGCTGCTGCGGCGATGACCTTTTCCACCAGGTCAGGCGCAACGGTGCTGACCCCACGCAAGGCGCGCGAAGCGGTAATCGGGGAAACCCCGGAAAGCCTGGCAACTTCGGCCAGGGTGGGACGACCTGTAGTTCGGGAGCCGGTGCGGGACATGAATGTTGTAAT
Source organism: Pseudomonas sp. GW823-FHT05G12 (assembly GCF_058795575.1). Taxonomy (NCBI): domain Bacteria; kingdom Pseudomonadati; phylum Pseudomonadota; class Gammaproteobacteria; order Pseudomonadales; family Pseudomonadaceae; genus Pseudomonas; species Pseudomonas sp. GW823-FHT05G12. Next base: position 2,721,997 of record NZ_CM179501.1, on the reverse strand, counting down.
TTTACTACTTGCAAGGAGAGGGAACGGCCACTAAGGTAGCGCTGTCTCAGGATGCAGGCAATGTAATCTTTGGTAGCAGCCACCACGCGCTCGCCACCAGGCGTCCATACTGCGTAAGGACAAGACCAATAACACCGGGGAGGTGGCTGTTCGTCATCGGCGAGACAGCGCTATCTCACCCGCAGGAGGTACTGATGAATTCTCCCCTGTCCGCCATTGTGGTGATGGGCGTGGCCGGTTGTGGCAAAAGCTGCATCGGCGCCGCCATCGCTGCCAGAAGCGGCGGCCGCCTGATCGAAGGCGACGCTTTCCACCCTGCCGAAAACATCCGCAAGATGAGCGCTGGCATCCCGCTGGACGACAGCGACCGTGCCGGCTGGCTGGTCCGCCTTGGTGAAGAGTTGCAAGCCACCACCCAGGCCGGTGAACGCCCGATCCTGACCTGCTCGGCACTCAAGCGCCGCTACCGCGACACCCTGCGCGATGCCATGCCTGGGCTGGTGTTCGTGTTCCTCGAACTGTCGCCTGCCGAGGCCGAAAAACGCGTGCTGGCTCGCCCAGGGCACTTCATGCCGGCCAGCCTCATCGACAGCCAGTTCGCGGCCCTGGAATCGCCACGCGGCGAGCCATTGACGCTTGCACTGGACGCCACCCAACCGATCGAAGCACTGGCCGAAGCGGTGGACCACTGGTTAAAGCACTGCGGTGAGCCGGGCCTGGCGCAAACCGCCTGACCTCGGCGGCTTTTCCGCCTCACCAAAGACAGCGCTACCCCACCCCGTAAACGCGGCAAAGACTCCAAAAAGCTACGCCCAAAACAACGATAAGACCGAGGCCTTCAAACCATGTTCGGACTGGCTACTGATACCTTCCTGCTGCTCGACGCGCTGGTTACCATCGTCGGGCTGATCCTGCTGATCACCCACTTCAAGGTTCACCCCTTCGTCGCCCTCACCCTCGCGGCCGGCTTCCTGGGCCTGACTTCCGGCATGCCGGTGGCCAAGGTCATGAAATCGTTCCAGGACGGTTTTGGCGGCGTACTCGGCTTCGTCGGTATCGTGCTCGCCCTGGGCACCATGCTCGGCAAGCTGATGGCCGACTCCGGTGGTGCCGACCAGATCGCGCAAACCCTTATCCGCGCCTTCGGCAAGAAGAACGTGCATTGGGCGATGATGTTCGCCGCCTTCCTGGTGGGCATCCCGCTGTTCTTCGAAATCGGCTTTGTGCTGCTGATTCCCCTGGTGTTCATCGTCGCCCGGCGCTCGGGCGTATCGTTGGTGAAAATCGGCATTCCGCTGCTGGCCGGCCTGTCGGTGGTGCACGGGCTGGTGCCACCACACCCGGGCCCCTTGCTGGCGATCGGCATTTTCCACGCTGACATTGGCAAGACCATCTTCTACGGCCTGATCGTCGCACTGCCCACCGCGATCATCGCCGGCCCTCTGTTCGGTAACTTCATTTCCCGCTACATCCCGGGCAACCCGTCCCAGGAGCTGATGGACCAGATCGCCAAGGACTCCGATCAGGGCAACCTGCCAAGCTTCAGCATCACCCTGATCACCGTACTGCTGCCGGTCGCGTTGATGCTGCTTAAAACGTTCGCCGATGTGGTGCTGCCTGCCGAGCACATCGTGCGCCAGTGGATGGACCTGATCGGTCACCCGATCACCGCCCTGCTCGCCGCCCTGTTACTGGCCTTCTACACCTTCGGTTCGGCCCGCGGCTTCAACCGCCAGCAGATCATGAAGATGCTCGACCAGAGCCTGGCACCGACTGCCGCCATCGTGCTGATCGTCGGCGCTGGCGGTGGCTTCAAGCAAATGCTGGTGGATACCGGCGTAGGCAACGTGATCGGGCAGATGGCTGTGCAGGCAGAAATTTCGCCGATCATGCTGGCATGGCTGGTGGCGGCGGTGATCCGCATCGCGACCGGCTCCGCCACGGTCGCCACCATCACCGGCGCGGGTATCGTGGCACCGGTGATCGACCTGGTGCCGGGGGTGAACCGTGAGCTGTTGGTACTGGCCACCGGTGCCGGCTCGCTGATCCTGTCGCATGTGAACGATGCCGGTTTCTGGCTGGTGAAGCAGTACTTCAACATGACCGTGGCAGAAACCTTCAAGACCTGGAGCATGATGGAGACGATCCTGTCCATCGTCGGCATCATTTTCATCATGTTGTTGTCGCTGGTGGTGTGACCGTTGATCGGGGTAATGGCACCTTGACGGTTCGGGTAAGGCCAAAGGGAAGTATGAGCCTTACCCTTACAGCAAAGGAGCCTGCCATGTCCCGCTCGATCGTCCTGTCGATTGCCCTGCTCGCCTCGCCGCTGGCCTTTGCTGTCGGCACCGGTCCGACCTACCCCGACGACCCACACAATACGGCGCCACAGCCAGGCGTGGACAGCACCCTCAACCCGATCGAGAAGCCTTTGCCGCGGGCCACCGACCCGCGCATACAGGGCAACGAACCGCAAAGCCCGCCAGCCAAGCAGAATGACAACCGCGATCTGCCGGGGATGGAGGGCAGTGGGTCGGAAGGTACCGGCCGGCAAGGAGAAGGCAGCTCAGGCACAGGTAACCCCTGACGACACGGCCTGTACTACCACTGACGCTTGTCAGGCCGGGTCAGCCCCAGCTTTTCGATCCGGTAACGCAGCATATCCCGCGACAACCCAAGCATCCGCGCCGACTTGGTCACGTTCCAATCGGTGCGGTCCAGGGTCTTGCAAACAAGATCACGCTCCATGTCAGGCAGGCTTGTACCCGGTTCTGGCTCGTGCCGCGGCATTTCGAACATGGTCGCCATCGGCTGTTGCGCCAACGGCTCGTCAACCAAGGTCATGCACAGGTTCAACTGATGCGCTTGCACCACCTCGTTCGGCGCCAGCAACACCGTCTGCTCCAGCATGTTGCGCAATTCACGCACATTGCCAGGCCAGCTATAACCGAGCAGCAGGCTTTCGGCCTCGGCCGAAAAGCGCAGGTTCGGCTTGCCATAGCGCCGGCTATGGTGGGCAAGGAAATGCCGCGCCAGTAGCAGAATGTCCTGCCCACGCGAATACAGGCGCGGCACCTTCAGGGCGATAATGCGAAGGCGGAAGAACAGGTCACGCCTGAATTTGCCCTGCTGCACCATTTGCTCCAGATTACAGTTGGTGGCGCTGATCACCCGCAGATCCACCTTGCGTTCCTTCACGGCACCAATCCGGCGGATGCTGCGGTCTTCCAGCAACTTGAGCAGCTTGGCCTGCAGCACCAGGTCCATTTCGCCGATCTCGTCAAGGAACAAGGTACCACCATCGGCAGCCTCTACCAGGCCTACCCGGCGCTCCTTGGCATCGGTGAACGCGCCCTTCTCGTGGCCAAACAGTTCGGCCTCAAGCAGGTTGGCAGGGATCGAAGCGCAATTGAACTCGATGAAAGGCCCTTTACTGCGCGAACCATCGAAATGCAGGGCACGGGCCACCAGTTCCTTGCCAGTACCGGTCTCGCCTTCGATCAGCACCGGTGGCAGGTCGTCACTGGCCATGCGCCGCTCGGCATCGAGTACCTGGCGCAGGGTGTGCTTGAGGGTGAGCATCACCGGCGACTCGCCGATCAAAGCCTGCAACCCGGACTTCTGCGCCTCGCGCTCCTGGTAGAACGACAGCGTGCGCTCCATGCGCTCGGTAGCCAGGGCCTTGTCCAGGGTCAGCTTGAGCTCGGCCAGTACCACCGGCTTGGTCAGGTAATGAAAGGCGCCCTCCTTCATCGCCTGCACGGCATCTTCGACATTGCCGTAGCCGGTCATCATGATCACTTTCAGGTCCGGCACCTGGGCCACCAGCGTGCGCAGCAGGTCGTGCCCGCTCATGCCTGGCAACGAGTTGTCGGTCAGCACCGCGTCAGGTTGCGCCCGCTTGATCTGCTCCAACGCCAGCTCCGCGCTGTGGCACACGATGACTTCGTAGCCCTTGAGGCTGAGGTAGGTGCGAATGTTGTCGGCAAGGATTTCATCATCCTCGACGACCAGGATGCTGTGCTCCATGTTCCCCTCCCGCTGCAATATTGAATGTAAGGCTGACGCGGGTTCCTTCCTCTTCGCGGCTGCTCAGGCTGACCGAGCCGCCAAAACGTTCCATGATGCGTTTGACCAGGGCCAGGCCTACACCGAGGCCACCCTGCTTGGTCGTGAAGAACGGTTTGAACACCATCCGTTCCTGCTGCTGGCTCATGCCTTTGCCGGTGTCGGTCAGCACGAACTCGGCACGCACGCCTTCTTGCACATTGACCTGGGCATTGAGCATCCCGCCAGCGGGCATGGCCTCCAGGGCGTTGGAAAACAGGCTGTTGAGAATCTGCGTGAGCTGCAGCGGCTGGCTGACCACCCATTGCACGTCAGGCCCTTCGAAATGGAAGCGCACGCCGTTGCGTTCGATCTGCTGGGCAAAGGCCAGGTGGGTGTCCTCGATGGCCGCCACCAGGTCCACGGCCTCGGGTTCGTCACTGGCCGGGCGCAACGACACCAGCAGGTCGCGCACCCAGCGCGACATTCGGTCGACCTGGCTGATGATGTCAGTGATGTTCTTCTGCGCAGCAGCGTTGGCGGTTTCCTGGGCAAGTTCGGCGCTGGAGCGTATGTTGGCCAGCGGGTTACGCATGCTGTGAGCCACTGCCGACGACATTTCACCCAGCGCCACGTAGGTTTCACTTGCCACCAGCCTGTCCTGCTGCAGGTGCAGCATATGTGCCGCCCGGCGCACGATCCAGAACAGGCCGAAGTAGATCAACGCCCCACCCACAAGTGTCGAGGCCCAGATCAGCACATAGCCGCGCTGGATGCGCCGGATGAGGTCTTGCGGCTCCTTGTAGATTTCCACCATGGCCAGTACCTGCTCACCCTGGCTGTCGAACAGCGGGATGTAGTTCTCGATGAACAGGTAGCGTGGTGCGCGCTGAAACTTCTGCTCCTCACGATCATCAGCAACCTTGTGATAGCTGGCCGACACCGCCTTGCGCGAGCGGAAGGCGCGCTCAAGATCGCCATCAGCCTCTATCCGCTTGCCAATCAGCTCCACGTTGGTGGACCAGACAATGGTGCGGTCGCGGGCATAGACATTGGCCAGCAAGGTGTCCGGCAGGTGCTCGACATGATCGAGGAACTCGATCCGGGTCGATTCGGCCAGGGCCGGGGTGACCTGCAAGTGCTGCAGGTCCAGCCGCGGGTCCAGCAACTCGCCCATGGTGGTGCCAGGCGGCAATTGCGAATGCCGCACTTCGGCCTGGGCCATTGCCTGAATGAACTGCGCGGTAAGCATGGCATCGCGCTCCACGCTGTCGCGCACCACGAAGCGCGTCGAAACGTAACCCAGCCCACCTGCCACCGAGGTAATGATCAACAGGCTGATCACCGAAAACCAGCGCAGCAGGTTGAATTCACGCAAGGGTACGGCCCGTCCGCTGGCGGTCGCATTGGCCTTGTCGGGCGCTTCGTCTTCCAGCATCTGCATCGCGTGGTTCCCGCGCAGGGCGTACGTTCAGAACTGCATCAAGGCCAATGGCAGCAGCCACTGGGTAGCAATCCACCTGGGCAGTCGCAGCTGCCATTTGTCGCGTGTCGCGCTTCACAAACTTCGCTGCAAAAACTTGGCCAGCAGCAACATGACAAAATAAAAACTTTAATTTTCAGTAGTTTGCCAGGACTTATTAAGATCGATTAGAGGATCAATCCCCACATTTGGGTGATTATCACCCACAAAACATAAATCCTTTTTATATCAACATCTTACTGAACCATATTGATGTCATTTGACGAATTCAGGCCAGTCGGAAACTTAACGAAACCCTTGTGCCATGGCCTTCGCTGCTGCTGAGCCGGACCGTACCGCCGAAACGTTCCATGATGCGTTTCACCAGCACCAGCCCCACCCCCAGCCCACCCTGTTTGGTGGTGAAAAACGGCCGAAAAGCCATACGCTGCTGCTCTTCGTTCATGCCCTTGCCATTGTCGGCCAGGCGCAAAGTCAGGCTGCGCCGGTTGTGACGTACCACCTCGATACGCAACCGCCCGCCCTGCTCCATCGACTCCAAGGCATTGGCAATCAGGCTACTGAATACCTGGCGCAGCAATACCGGGTGCCCCAACACCTGCACGGCCGGTAACGGTTGCAGGTCCAGGCTTACCCCGCTGCGCGCCAGCGGCACAGCGTAGGTCTGCAGGCTTTCCTGCAACGCCTGCGGCAAGTCCACCGCCAATACCTCGTCGTTCAGCGGGCGCAGTGACTGCAGCATCTGGCGGATCCACTGCGACATGCGATCGACCTGGCTGATGATATCGTTGACCTGGCGTTGCGCCGGGCCTTCGTCGAACGCCAGGGCCAGTTCCGCACTTGAGCGGATACTGGCCAGCGGGTTGCGCAAGCTATGGGCCACCGCCGAAGACACCTCACCCAGTGCCACGTAGGTTTCGCTGCTGATCAGGCGTTTCTGCTGTACCGCCAGCAGCCGTGCGGCGCGGTGCATGATGCCGTAAAGGCCGACATAGACCAGTGCAGCGCCGACCGTGATGGCCAACCAGATCAGGATCAGGCCACGCTCGATGCGTGCGATCAGGTCGTGGGGCTCCTTGTAAATCTCGACCATCGCTGTGACCCGATCGCCATCGGCATCGAACAGCGGAATGTAGTTCTCGATGAACAACTGCTTGGGCGGGGTGATGAACTTCTGCTCGGCGCGGGCCTGTTCGAAATTGTGGTAGCTGGCCGAGACCCGCATCTTGTACTCGAAAGCCCGACTCAGGTCTTCGTCGCCTTCGATCAGCTTGCCGACCAGTGCCGGGTTGGTGGACCAGATCACTGTATGGTCCAAAGCATAAATATTGGCCAGCAGCATATCGGGCAGGTGAGCGATATGGTCAAGGAACTCGCCGCGGGCCTTGCGCCGGGCTTGCGGGTCGACGTCGGGCAAGTTATTGCGGTCGGTGCGCGGATCGAGCAGTTCGCCCATGGTCCGCACATTGGGGATCGACACATGGCGCACTTCGGCATCGGCAATGGAGGTGATGAACTGTGCGGTGAGTAACGCATCACGCTCGACGCTCTCGTCGATGATGAAGCGGCTGGAAATCAGCCCCAGCCCGGCAGCCACCGAGAGAATGATGGCCAGACTGACCCAGGCATACCAGCGCAGCAGGTTGAATGGCTTGCGCGGGGCGGCCAGCTCGCTACCGGCTGGCACGTCAAGAGTGACGGAACGAGGGGCGGCGTCCATAACGGACTCCTCAGCTGGGCACCTTCAGAAGGTTATAGCCCAGACTTGGGGAAACTATAGTATTAAATTGATGGCATCCGCCGAAGGGTATTTATTCGCCCTGACTTCACCTACCCAAAACAGCTTGAGGGTGGCGCGGCCCCTGCGGGAATGCTTGAGCTGCACGCCCGCTGTTACAAAGACGAATCATCCGTCAACCCTTGCAACTTTCGATACTCGCGCAGCACCGTGGGCACATAGCGCCGGGTCTCGGCAAACGGCGGCACGGCACCGCGCCGCAGTACAGCATCCGGGCCAGCGTTGTAGGCCGCCACGGCCAAGGTGATGTCGTTGTCGAACAGGGTGAGCATCTGCTTGAGGTAGCGTGCCCCGCCCTGCACATTGTCTTCCGGGTCCAGGCGGTCTTGCACCCCCATCTCGCGGGCGGTGTCCGGCATCAGTTGCATCAACCCCACTGCACCCGCCCGCGAACGGGCTTTGGGGTTGTAGCCGGACTCGGCCTTGATCACCGCGTGCAGCAGCGCCGGCGGCAGGTTGTGGAGGCGCGCAGCCGTGGCGACTACCTCGGCGTAAGGGCGGCCGGTGATCATCTGCGCTTTGACCGGCCCGCCCTGGGCCAGCGGCTCGCTGATCACCTTCTCATAGTGTCGCCCTGGTCGATGGACATTGGTCAGTACGTAGCCACCCTTGGCATCGATTGAGATGTACACATCGGCCTGGGCAGCACCTGCCGCCAGCCAGATCAAACCGAGGATGAGTCCACGCATGCCGGTCGCCTCTTCGTCGTGGCCCCCGATGTGGGGGAAATGCCCCGGAAAACCCGAGTACATTCACCACGACGCAAGCACTGTGCCGCTTCCTGTGCCGCATGGCGCAAGGCCCCGAGGCAGACGTGCACGGCTGTTGCATGGCGCATGTCAACGCTTGTCCCCATGCAGTGGAGGGTTTCACCATGCAGCGCAGAACCAACCCGCAACGTGGCTTCACTCTGCTTGAACTCCTGGTGGTACTGGTAGTACTCGGCCTGCTGGCCGGCATCGTCGCCCCCAAATACTTCAGTCAGCTAGGCCGCTCCGAGGCCAAGGTAGCGCGGGCGCAGATCGAGGGGCTGAGCAAGGCCCTGGACTTGTACCGTCTGGAGGTCGGCCACTACCCCAACAGCGAACAAGGTTTGCAGGCGCTGGTGGTCGCGCCCAGTGGCGAGGCTCGCTGGACCGGTCCGTACCTGCAGAAGGCCGTGCCGCAAGACCCGTGGGGCCGCGCTTACATCTACCGGCAACCTGGCGAGAACGGCGGTGAATACGACCTGCTGTCGATGGGCAAGGACGGCCAGCCGGGTGGCGATGGCGAAAACGCTGAAATTACCAGCTGGCAGTAAGGAGAGCGGCCATGCGCTACAGCCTCAAGGCCCTGGGTAGGCAGGGCGTGGTGCAGTTGCAGATCGACGCCGAGGACGCCGACCAGGCCCGCCGCCAGGCCGAAGACCAGGGCCTGCGTGTGCTCAGCCTGCGCAGCAGCGGCGGCGCCCTGCGCAGCATGGCCTGGCGACGTGAAGCGGCGTTCGACCTGGTGCTGTTCAGCCAGGAACTGTCAACCTTGCTCAATGCCGGCCTGCCGCTGATTGACGCACTGGAAAGCCTGGCGGAGAAGAGCCCCGCAGCGACAGCGCGCAAGGTGCTCGCCGAGCTGGTGCGCCAGCTGTACGAGGGCCGCTCGCTGTCCCAGGCGCTGGGCCAGCAACCGCGGGTATTCCCGCCGTTGTATGTGGCGCTGGTGCAGTCCAGCGAACGCACCGGTGCTCTGGGCGACGCCCTCACCCGCTACATCAGCTATCGCCAGCGCCTGGACCTGGTCCGGCAGAAGCTGGTGGGTGCCTCGGTCTACCCGTTACTGCTGTTGCTGGTGGGAGGCGGTGTGGTGCTGTTCCTGCTCGGCTACGTGGTGCCGCGTTTCAGCCAGGTGTTCGAAGGCATGGGCACCGAGCTACCCTGGCTGTCACGGGTGCTGATGCAGGTCGGCCTGTTTCTGCATGCCCAGCAAGCGCCACTGGCGCTGGGCACCGTCGGTGGGGTCGCGGCGCTTTGGCTGCTGCGCCGGCACCCGCGTGTACGGTACTGGGCCTCCTGCCAACTGCGGCGCCTGCCCGCACTGCACCAGCGCCTGATGATGTACGAGCTGGCGCGTTTCTATCGCTCGCTGGGCATTCTGCTGCAAGGCGGCATCCCCATCCTCACCGCCATGGGCATGGCCCGCGGCCTGCTCGGCAACGCAGCAGCGCAGGGTCTGGAGCAGGCCAGCCAGCGGGTGGGCGAAGGGCTGCCGCTTTCCGATGCTCTGGCGGCCGGGCACCTGGTGACGCCGGTATCCCTGCGCCTGCTGCGCGCTGGTGAGCAGTCTGGCAACCTGGGCGAGATGCTGGAGCGCTGCGCCGACTTCCATGACCAGGAAATCGGCCGCTGGGTGGAATGGTTCGTCAAACTGTTCGAACCGCTGCTGATGACCTTCATCGGCCTGCTGATCGGCCTGATCGTAATCCTCATGTACATGCCGATCTTCGAGCTGGCCTCAAGTATTCACTGAATGGCCAGGCCCAGGCTTTCGCGTAACCTGAAGCCCACACAGGCGGTGTTCTGCGCCCAACCCGGGCCGCCATCGATAGTTGATCCCCACTTATCATTCAGCGTGATATTAACCTTCGTCCCGTTCGATTCGTGCCTCACGCGCAACACACTCACACTCCGCCCACTACTAATACATTGGCGGAGTTCTCCATGGAACAATCACTCAAACCCTTGCGCTTCCCCCTCGCTGCCCTGGCAGTGGTGGTGATCAGCGCTTGCGGTCGAACCCCCGACGCGGTGCAGGCTCCCGCTGCGCCGAAGGTAAGTGTGGCCAAGGTGATCGAGCAACCGATCACCGAATGGGACGAGTTCACCGGCCGCCTCGAAGCCCCGGAAACCGTCGAAGTGCGCCCGCGGGTCTCCGGCCAGATCGACCTGGTCGCCTTCACCGAAGGCGCTCAGGTCAAGAAAGGCGACCTGCTGTTCCAGATCGACCCACGCCCGTTCCAGGCCGAAGTCCGCCGCCTCGAAGCCCAGCTGCAACAAGCCAAGGCCACCGCCATCCGCAGCGCCAACGAAGCCCGTCGTGGCGAGCGCCTGCGTGACAGCAATGCCATCTCCGCCGAACTGGCCGAATCGCGCAGCAGTGCCGCCGCCGAAGCCCGTGCCGGGGTCGATGCGATCCAGGCCCAGCTCGACCTGGCGCGCCTGAACCTCAGCTTCACCCGCGTCACCGCGCCCATCAGCGGCCGAGTCAGCCGCGCCGAGTTCACCGCCGGCAACATCGTCACCGCCGATGTCACCCCGCTGACCAGCGTGGTGTCCACCGACAAGGTCTACGCCTACTTCGACGCCGACGAGCGCGTGTACCTCAAGTACACCCAGCTGGCCCGTGAAGGCCAGCGTAGCCAGAGCACCCCGGTATACCTGGGCCTGACCAACGAAAACGGCAACCCGCACCTGGGCCAGATGAACTTCGTCGACAACCAGGTCAACCCGCGCACCGGCACCATCCGCGGCCGCGCGGTATTCGACAACAGCAATGGCCAGTTCACCCCGGGCCTGTATGCGCGCCTGAAGCTGGTCGGCAGCGCCCAGTACGACGCCATGCTGATCAACGACGAAGCCGTGGGTACTGACCTTGGCAAGAAGTTTGTGCTGGTCATGGACAAGGACAACAAGGCCACCTACCGCGCCGTGGAACTGGGGCCGAAGCTGGAAGGCTTGCGCATCGTGCGCAGCGGCCTGGGCAAGGACGACCGCATCGTGGTCAAGGGCCTGCAGCGCGTACGCCCTGGTTCGCCGGTAACCCCGGAAGAAACACAGATGGCCAGCGAACAAACCCTCGCCGCCCTCGCCCAGCAGCGCCAGGCCCTGGAGGCCAGCAACCCGGCGCCGAAGGTGGCGGGCAACAACGTGAAAGTCGCCAGCGCCCAGGCGCCACGCGGTTAAGGGACCCTACCGATGAACTTCTCGAAATTCTTCATTACCCGGCCGATCTTCGCCGCGGTGCTGTCGCTGGTGCTGCTGATCGCGGGTTCGATCTCGCTGTTCCAGCTGCCGATCAGCGAATACCCCGAAGTGGTGCCGCCCACCGTGGTGGTGCGCGCCAACTTCCCCGGCGCCAACCCCAAGGTCATCGGCGAAACCGTTGCCGCGCCGCTGGAGCAGGCCATTACCGGTGTGGAGAACATGCTGTACATGTCCTCCCAGTCCACTGCGGACGGCAAGCTGACGCTGACCATCACCTTCGCCCTGGGTACCGACCTGGACAACGCCCAGGTGCAGGTGCAGAACCGCGTGACCCGTACCCAGCCCAAGCTGCCCGAGGAAGTGACCCGTATCGGTATCACCGTCGACAAGGCCTCGCCTGACCTGACCATGGTCGTGCACCTGACCTCGCCGGACAACCGCTACGACATGCTCTACCTGTCCAACTACGCCATCCTCAACATCAAGGACGAACTGGCGCGCCTGGGCGGCGTAGGCGACGTGCAGCTGTTTGGCATGGGCGACTACTCGCTGCGCGTCTGGCTGGACCCGAACAAGACCGCTTCGCGCAACCTGACGGCCAGTGATGTGGTCGCGGCAATCCGCGAGCAGAACCGCCAGGTAGCCGCTGGCCAGCTGGGCGCGCCACCTGCCCCAGGCTCGACCAGCTTCCAGCTGTCGATCAATACCCAGGGCCGTCTGGTCAACGAGGAAGAGTTCGAAAACATCATCATCCGCGCCGGTGCCGATGGCGAGATCACCCGCCTGAAAGACATCGCCCGGGTCGAACTCGGCTCCAGCCAGTACGCCCTGCGCTCGCTGCTGAACAACCAGCCGGCGGTGGCCATCCCGATTTTCCAGCGCCCAGGCTCCAACGCCATCGAGATCTCCGACGAAGTGCGGGCGAAAATGGCCGAGCTGAAAAAGGACTTCCCGGAAGGGATGGACTACAGCATCGTCTATGACCCGACCATCTTCGTGCGCGGCTCCATCGAAGCGGTGGTGCACACCCTGTTCGAAGCCCTGGTGCTGGTGGTGCTGGTGGTGATCCTGTTCCTGCAGACCTGGCGCGCCTCGATCATCCCGCTGCTGGCGGTGCCGGTCTCGCTGATCGGTACCTTCGCGGTCATGCACCTGTTCGGTTTTTCACTCAACGCGCTGTCGTTATTCGGGCTGGTGCTCGCCATCGGTATCGTGGTGGACGATGCCATCGTCGTGGTGGAGAACGTCGAACGTAACATCGGGCTGGGCCTGAAACCGCTGGAAGCCACGCAAAAGGCCATGAGCGAAGTGACCGGGCCGATCATCGCCACCGCCCTGGTGCTGTGCGCGGTGTTCGTACCTGCAGCGTTCATTTCCGGCCTGACCGGGCAGTTCTACAAACAGTTCGCCCTGACCATCGCCATCTCGACCGTCATTTCGGCGTTCAACTCGCTGACCCTGTCGCCAGCCTTGGCCGCGGTGCTGCTCAAGGACCATCATGCACCCAAGGACCGTTTCTCGCGGTTCCTCGACAAGCTGCTGGGCAGCTGGCTGTTCTCCCCTTTCAACCGGTTCTTCGACCGGGCCAGCCACAGCTACGTCGGTGGCGTGCGCCGCGTCATCCGCTCCAGCGGCATCGCCCTGTTCGTGTATGCCGGCCTGATGGGCCTGACCTACCTCGGTTTCTCGTCCACGCCGACCGGTTTCGTGCCGGCCCAGGACAAGCAGTACCTGGTGGCCTTCGCCCAACTGCCGGACGCGGCCAGCCTCGACCGTACCGAAGCGGTGATCAAGCGCATGAGCGAAATCGCCCTGAAGCAGCCTGGCGTGGCCGACTCGGTAGCCTTCCCGGGCCTGTCGATCAACGGTTTCACCAACAGCCCCAACAGCGGCATCGTGTTCACCCCGCTCAAACCATTCGATGAGCGCAAGGACCCGAGCCAGTCGGCGGCAGCCATCGCAGCCGCGCTGAATGCCCAGTTCGCCGACATCCAGGACGCCTACATCGCCATCTTCCCACCGCCGCCGGTACAGGGCCTGGGCACGATTGGCGGGTTCCGTCTGCAAATCGAAGACCGTGGCAACCTGGGTTACGAAGCGCTGTACAAGGAAACCCAGAACATCATCGCCAAGAGCCACAACGTCCCAGAGCTGGCTGGCCTGTTCACCAGCTACCAGGTCAACGTGCCACAAGTCGATGCCGCCATCGACCGGGAAAAGGCCAAGACCCACGGAGTGGCGATCACCGACATCTTCGACACCCTGCAGGTTTACCTGGGCTCGCTGTACACCAACGACTTCAACCGCTTTGGCCGCACTTACCAGGTCAACGTCCAGGCCGAGCAGCAGTTCCGCCTTGATGCCGAGCAGATCGGCCAACTGAAGGTGCGCAACAACCTTGGCGAGATGATCCCGCTGGCGACCTTCCTCAAGGTCAGCGACACCTCCGGGCCGGACCGGGTGATGCACTACAACGGCTTCATCACTGCCGAGATCAACGGCGCTGCCGCCCCGGGCTACAGCTCTGGTCAGGCGGAAGCTGCAATCGAGAAGCTGCTGAAAGAGGAACTGCCCAACGGCATGACCTTCGAGTGGACCGACCTGACCTACCAGCAGATCCTCTCGGGCAATACCGCATTGCTGGTGTTCCCACTGTGCGTACTGCTGGCGTTCCTGGTGCTGGCCGCCCAGTACGAAAGCTGGAGCCTGCCGCTGGCGGTGATCCTGATCGTGCCGATGACCCTGTTGTCGGCCATCACCGGTGTGATCGTATCGGGTGGCGACAACAACATCTTCACCCAGATCGGCCTGATCGTACTGGTGGGCCTGGCGTGCAAGAACGCGATCCTGATCGTCGAATTCGCCAAGGACGAACAGGCCAAGGGCCTCGACCCGCTGGCTGCGGTGCTGGAAGCCTGCCGCCTGCGTCTGCGGCCGATCCTGATGACCTCGATCGCCTTCATCATGGGTGTGGTGCCCCTGGTGTTCAGCTCCGGTGCAGGTTCGGAAATGCGCCATGCCATGGGTGTGGCGGTGTTCTCGGGGATGATCGGCGTGACCGTGTTCGGCCTGTTCCTGACCCCGGTGTTCTTCTTCCTGATCCGCCGTTTCGTCGAGCGTCGCCAGGCCCGCAAGGCTGAACACGCTCAAGTGCTGGAGAACCACGCATGAACCTGCTCAAACCCCTGACCCCAAGCCTGCTGGCACTGGCCCTGGCGGCCTGTGCGGTAGGCCCGGACTACCAGGCGCCAGCCACCGAACCTGCGCAATTGGGCAGCGATGTGCAGGCCAAGGCCTACGACCGTAGCCGCTTCGAGAGCCTGTGGTGGAAGCAGTTCGACGACCCGGTGCTGAACCAGCTGGTGCAGGCTTCGCTGGACGGCAACCGAGACTTGCGCGTGGCCTTCGCCCGCCTGAAATCGGCCCGTTCGATCCGCGAAGATGCCGAAAACGACCCGTTCCCGGTGGTCACCAGCCGTGCCAGCAGCGATCTCGGCAAAGGCCAGATCCCCGGCCAGACCACGCAGCGGGTGAACAGCGAGCGCTACGACCTGGGCCTGGACATGGCCTGGGAACTTGACCTGTTCGGCCGCATCCAGCGCCAGCTCGAAGCCAGCGAAGCCCAGGAAGCGGTGGCCGCCGCCGACCTGCAACAGTTGCAGGTCAGCCTGATCGCCGAACTGGTCGATGCCTACGGGCAGCTGCGCGGTGCCCAGTTGCGCGAGAAGATCGCCCTGGCCAACCTGAAGACCCAGCAGGAATCACGCACCATTACCGAAACCCTGCGCGATGCGGGCGTGGGCAATGACCTCGACGTGGTGCGTGCCGATGCGCGCCTGGCCGGGGTCGAAGCCACCGTGCCACAACTGCAAGCCGAACAGGCACGGGCGCGGCATCGCATCGCCACCCTGCTCGGCCAGCGCCCTGACGCGCTCAGCGTAGACCTGTCGCCCAAGGCCCTGCCGGCCATCGCCAAGGCGCTGCCGGTCGGTGACCCGGGTGAGCTGCTGCGCCGCCGCCCGGACATCCGCAGCGCCGAGCGCCAGCTGGCGGCCGCCACCGCCAACGTTGGCGTGGCCACCGCCGACCTGTTCCCCCGCGTCAGCCTCAGTGGCTTCCTCGGTTTTACCGCCGCCCGCGGCTCGCAGATCGGCTCGTCGGCAGCCAACGCCTGGGCGCTGGGCCCGAGCATCACCTGGGCGGCCTTCGACCTGGGCAGCGTGCGGGCCCGCCTGCGCGGCGCCAAGGCCGATGCCGAAGGGGCACTGGCCAACTACGAACAGCAGGTGCTGCTGGCGCTGGAAGAGTCGGCCAACGCCTTCAGCGATTACGACAAGACCCAGCAGCGTCTGCTGTCGCTGATGCGCCAGAGCGACGCCAGCCGCAAGGCAGCAGAACTGGCCTCGATTCGTTATCGCGAGGGTACCGTGGACTACCTGGTACTGCTCGATGCCGAACGTGAGCGGCTAAGTGCTGAAGATGCACAAGCTCAGGGTGAGGTCGACCTTTATCGCGGCATCGTCTCGATCTACAAGGCCCTGGGTGGCGGCTGGCAACCGGAGACGGTGGCCAGCGCGCACTGATTCCACTGCCTCAACGACTCCTTTGGTTGGCTCCTCCCCCAACCGTTTGCCCCGCAGGCCATGGCCCGCGGGGCTTTTTTATGTTTGCCATCGTATTCACCCCAATACGCAGTGCATGGAATGCCACCGCAGGCCTGGCGCCTGGCCAACGGCGTGCCCGGTTCGGTTGCATTTACCCCCCGGCTGGCCCAAGCTCTGCCCTTCCCGCCGCCACGGATCGTCCGATGCCCAGACGCAACCGCTACCTGATCGCCCTGCTGTTGTCGATTCTGGTATCGGCCCTGTTCGGCTACCTGTGGCGCGACGCCCCGCCAACCCCGCCAACCTTGCCAGCACACAGCTACGCCAAGGCGCTGCGCCAGGCCCACGACGGTCAGCCCGGCGCCGCACGGGTGCTGTACCAGCAATTGCAGCGTAACGACCTGCCTGCGATCCGCCGTGCGGCACTGTACGCCGAGTTGCCCAACTACCCCTCGCCGCAGGCATTGAAACTGGCCCGCCAGGACCTGGAACATGCCGAGCCGCTGGTGCGTCGAGCGGCCATTGCCAGTATCCGCCGCCTGTTACCGCCAGCACAGCGCAGCCTG
The DNA here is from genome assembly GCF_058795575.1 of Pseudomonas sp. GW823-FHT05G12. Lineage (NCBI taxonomy): Bacteria > Pseudomonadati > Pseudomonadota > Gammaproteobacteria > Pseudomonadales > Pseudomonadaceae > Pseudomonas > Pseudomonas sp. GW823-FHT05G12. The sequence continues at coordinate 2,705,543 of NZ_CM179501.1, read as the reverse complement.
GTACTCGGCCCGCTGCTGGACGACAGTGAGCAAAGCGTGCGTTTTGCCGCCGTGGATGCCCTGCTGGGCCTCGATCCCGACGCCATCGGCCTCTATTTCGGCCCCCTGCAGTCAGCCTTGGAGCAATACCAGCAAGCCCTGGAGCAACAGCCTGAAGATGCCGAGGCCCAAGTGCACCTGGCGCGCCTGTACCTGCACGAAAACGACTACACGCACGCCGCTGCGGCCCTGCAGCGTGCGCTCGCGGTTGCCCCCGGCAACCTCGATGCCCTGGCGACTCAGGTACGCCTGCTCGAGCGCCAGGGCCACCACGACGCCTCCCGCCAGGTGCTGGGCAAAGCCCTGGCGCTGAGCCCCGACTCGGCCTTTCTGCAGTATGAGCTAGGGCTTTGGCTGAAGCGCCACGAACAGCGCGAGTATGCCTTGCTGGCCCTGTCCCGCGCCGTCGAACTGGACCCGGACAACGCCGATTACCGCTATACCCTGGCAGTCACCCTGCATGAGCTGGACCAGCTCGACGCCGCCCAGAAGCAACTGGAAACCGTGCTCAATCGGCAGCCAGCCAATCGCCGGGCACGGGTGCTGCTGATTCAGTACTGGAAAGAGTCCGGCCAGTTGCAGAACGTGCAAGTATCGCTCGCCGAGCTGGAGCGTCAGAACCCGGACGACCCTGTGCTGCAACAGGGCCTGTAGGCAGTACCTGAACTTAGTTGAACCCTGAGCCTGTGCCAGGGTCCAGTGGGTATAAGGCCACCCTAAAGGAGAGTCGTTTTGGCCAGTTCGTTGGCGCTGGATGAACGTGCCTTGATCCTCGCACCGCCACAACTGGCGGCGGATACCTCACGTCTGCTGACTTCCGCCGGCATCAACAGCCTCTGCGCGGTCGACCTGGCCAACCTGCAGGCGCGTCTGACCGAGGGCGCAGGGTTGGCGATCATTGCCGAGCAGGTGTTCAGCCAAGGCCCAAGCGCCTTGCTGCAGGCATTCATCGACCAGCAACCCAGCTGGTCGGATTTGCCCATCGTGCTGCTGACCCAGGGCGCCTGGTCGACCGCTGGCGTGAATCATCATCCAGTGGGCAATCTTCTCTGGCTGGTCACGCCCTACGAAAATGCCCAGTTGCTGCACATGACCCAGTCCGCGCTGCGCAACCGGCGGCGACAGTACGTGACACGTGACCAGCTCCATGGCATGCAGCAGCGCCTGGACAGCCGGCCTTCAACCCCGGACGAAGAGCAGGACCGCAGTGAGTTCACCCGCTGCCAGGCACGCAAGATGGAGGCCATCGGCCAACTGGCCGGCGGCGTCGCCCATGATTTCAACAACCTGCTCACCAGCATCAGCGGCAGCTTCGAACTTATCCAGCGGCGCCTGCGCCAAGGCCGCAGCGACGGCCTGGATGGCGTTCTGTGCATGGGCCGCGAGGCCGTTTCACGCGCCGCCCGCCTGACCCACCGCTTGCTTGCCTTCTCTTCCCGTCAATCGCTGCACAGCCAACGTATAGATCTGCATACCTTGCTCAAGGCAGAACGCCTGGGCGCTCGCCTGAGCCCGTCGATAACCCTGCAAGTGCACGCGGCCAAAGACCTGTGGCCCGTGGAGGCGGATGACCAGCAGTTGCAGGAGGCCCTCGACAACCTGCTGCTCAATGCCCGCGAGGCCATGCCCAACGGTGGCCTGCTATGCATCGAGGCGAACAATCATCACATCGCCACCGAGCAAGCTGCTGACGGCGCTTTGCGCACTGGCGACTATGTGCGCCTGCGAATAACCGACAGCGGCCAAGGCATGGCGCAAAGCACGCTGGAGCACGCCTTCGAACCCTTCTTCAGCACCAAGGCGACCGGCCAGGGCATTGGCCTGGGGTTGTCGATGGTGTACGGCTTCAGCAAGCAGTCCCATGGGCATATCACCCTCAGCAGCGAGATCGGCCAGGGAACCCAGGTGGAGCTGTATTTGCCACGCCATGTCGACCAGGCCCTGTCATACAGCGAACCTGTGCCAGCCAGGCAAGACGGCTGCAGCCGACACGTGCTGGTTGTCGAGGACGATCCCCATGTGCGCCAACTGCTTTGCCAGGCGCTGGACGAAAGCGGCTTCCCCTGCCAAAGCGCAGCCGACGCCAATGAGGGACTGAAGGTGCTGCGCTCGGCACAACCGGTGGATTTGCTCATCACCGATGTGGGCTTGCCCGGCATGAACGGCCGGCAACTGGCAGAAATTGCCCGCAGCCTGCGCCCACGATTACCGGTGCTGTTCATCACCGGTTACGCGGAAACGGCCATGGCCCGCGAAGGCTTCCTGGGCGCTGACATGCACCTGATCTGCAAGCCGTTCGAGTTGCAGCAGTTGCAGGCTCGAGTGACACACATTCTAGGCAAGCCTTGAAGTGCCTTACACGTCAAGCAGGCGTAGCGCCTCATCGGCAAGATGCGCCAGGGAAAACGGCTTGTTCAACAATGCCGTGCCCGGCTGATCGAGCAATTGCGCTTCAATGGACTGATCTGCATAACCGGTGATGAACAGAATTTTTTGCTGTGCAAGCTGCATGCGCATGGCCTTGGCCACTTGCCGGCCACTGAACCCACCCGGCAAACCGATATCGGTGATGACCAGATCGAAAGGGCCGCCATGGCGAAAGCGCTCCAGTGCGCTATTGGCATCGCCCACATCCGTGACGTCAAACCCACGCTCAGTCAGGTATTCGCGCATGACCGCGCGCAGATCAAGCTCGTCATCCACCAGCAGCAGGCGCTTGCCAAGTGCCATGCGCTGCGAAAGCGGTACCGGCACGGGCTCATCCGGAACCGGCTCATGGCACCTGGGGAAAAGCATGGACACCTTGGTGCCCTGCTCTGGCGCCGACTCGATCCAGGCATACCCGCCCGACTGACGGACGAAGCCATATACCATCGACAGACCAAGCCCGGCCCCACGCCCGAGAGGTTTGGTTGTGTAAAACGGTTCAAAAGCCCTGGCGATATCAACCACTGCCATGCCATGGCCATCATCCTCGACATGCAACGCCACATAGTCGCCTGGCGGCAAGCCACTTTCATCCGGGAAAAACGCAGTCAGCCGTTCGTTCACGCTGCTGATGGTGACATTCCCTTGTTCCAGGCACGCTTCACGCGCATTGGCACACAAGTTGATCAAGGCATTCTCGAGCTGGGGCACGTCCAGGCTCACTGCCCAAGGTGCAATGTCCAGTTGCCAGTGCAAACGCATCTCTGCCCCCAACGCCCGCAGCAAAAGGGGTTCGCTCAAACGTAACTGCCGATTGAAGTCCAGTGGCCGAGGGGCCAATGGCTGATGGCGGGAAAATGCGATCAACCGATGGGTCAGGTCCATGGCCCGCTGCACCGCGTCGCGCGCAACGTCCACGTAGGCCTCCACACGCTCCAGCCGCCCCTCCTGCAAGCGCCGCTGCAGCAGTTCGAGGCTGCCACCAATACCGGACAGCAAGTTGTTCATTTCATGGCCCATGCCGCCTGCCAACTGGCCAACCACCTCCATACGCTCGCTGTTGTGCATCAGCATCTCTGCCTGCCGCGCAGCCTCTTCACGGTCTGCGGTGATGTCGCGGCCAACCGCAGTCAGCAGGCTGCCGTCAAACCTCGCACTCCAGCGAAACCAGTGGTAGTGACCATCGCGGTGTCGCAGGCGGATCTCCAACTGCTCCGCGTGGCTGCATTGCAGCAGCTCGGACACTGCCAATTGCACTTCGGCACGCTCTGTCGGGTGCACCAGCTGCATCACCGACATCGCCTGCACTTGTTCTTCTGTCCAGCCCAGAATGCGGTACCAGGCCGGGTTGGCAGCATGCAGTTTCAGTTCAGGGGTGAGCATCATCATCGCTTCGCGCGACAGCAACCAGAACTGCTCTCGCTCGGCCACATGCTGCTCGACCTGGCGTTCAAAGCTCTGCACCTGCTCACGCCAATGGCGGTGTGCCTCGACGCTGGCCGTGGTCTCGATCACCGTATGCAGAAACCCCGCCACGTTACCGAGTTCATCGTGCAGGGGGGCATAACCGAATGCGCACCATAGTGGTTCGGCGCCTTCACTGCGGACGATACGCAGGGGTGGGTCCTCGACAAAATTCGAGTGGCCTTCCAGTGCCTTGAACACCCAGGGGCCCACTGCAGGCCAGATATCACTCCACAGGGTATCGAACGCCATGCCCAGCGCATCCGGTAATGCCCGCAACGCCCGGTAGCCATCGTTATGCACCACACACAGGTCCGGCCCCCAGACCACCGCACATGGGAAAGGTGACAAATGCATCATGTCCACGGCAATGCGCAACGAAGCAGGCCAGCGCGACAATGGCCCAAGCGAGGTACGCCACCAGTCGAACTGGGCTATCCGCTCCCCCATCGGCTCGATCGATGGCAAAACAGGCGACTGCAGGATGACCTGCGGCGCGGGCTCGCGTGGCTTACCGTTAGCGACCAATATCGTGACTCCAGCAATGCTCAGGGTTGACCACAGCGCCGCCAAGCCTGGCACGCTCGCCCGTGGATGGATTCAAGTTAGCACAGCACGTCCGGCCCACCATGGCGGACTTGCTTGTGGCAGCTATGCTAATTAGGTTTTCCCTCGGGCCAGGGAGCACCGGCCCATTCAGGTTGGCGACGGGAGCAGGGTCATGAGCAAGAAAATTCTGGTGGTGTTGACCAATACAGCGAAGTATCCAACCCTCAAACGGGCGACCGGGTTGTGGCTGGGTGAAGCCGTTCACTTTGTCGAGAAAGTCGAAAAGGCCGGCTACACGGTCGATTATGTCAGCCCACAGGGCGGTTACGTTCCCGTCGACCCGAAAAGCCTGCAGATGGCCCCTGACCTGGACTGGCAGTGGTATGACGACAAGCGCTTCATGACGCGCCTGGGCAGTACCTTGGCCCCAGGGCAGGTGAAGGCCAACGAATACAGCGTCATCTATTACACCGGTGGGCATGGGGTGATGTATGACTTCGCAGAAAACCAGGCTCTGCAGGAACTGGCACGCAAAATCTATGAAAAAGGTGGCATTGTCGCAGCAGTCTGTCACGGCGTAGTCGGCCTGCTGAACATCAAGCTGAGTAACAACTGCCTGCTGCTCAAAGACCGCAAGGTGACCGGCTTTTCCAACATAGAGGAAAAACTGGCCGAACTGGACGACGTAGTGCCGTTCCTGACGGAGAACGAACTTGGGGCTCGCGGCGGTGAGTACAGCAAACATGATGAGCCGTGGAAGCCATACGTGGTCGACGATGACAGGCTGATCACCGGGCAGAACCCCGCTTCCACTGCCTTGCTGGCCGAGGCAGTGCTGAAAAAGCTCAAGGGCAGTTAGCTACATCAAGGCGCTCGCTTTCCTACCGCTTCAACTGCAGCCGGACTACAGCAGCCCGGTCAGCAAATACATAGGCTCAGGGCTCAACTGTTCACCACGGACAGTTTCAGAGCGGAGAACTATTAGCCTATGTCGAAAATCATGCACGCGGGGCGCAGCATGGTGGAGCTGCTGCTGCTCATTGCAGTGGCGCTGGTGCCTGTGGTTTCCGGTTTGCTGGTGATGGCTTTCCAGCTGGAAGCGAAACTTGCGGAAAACGCCAGCATTTCCGTTCAGGAGGCGGTTTTCAGCGTCGACAATGCACTGGACAGAATGCACGAGACGGCCCTGCGCACCCTGCCATTTGCAGGGGAATCTTGCGATAACGTCAAAAGCGCCTTGCAGGACCAGGTTGCCATCCGCTCCATGGTCAGGTCGCTGACCTTGCTCAAAGACAATCAACCCTACTGCAGTACGGCTTCAGGTTCGCTGGAGCATTATTCATCATTCGCGTCGTCCGGCCAGCGGGTCGCATTGTCCTACGGCCCTCCTGACACGCGCCAGAAGCTGCTGGTCGACTTTCACCAGAAGGGCAAAAACAATAGCGTCATCGTGACAGCCTATGCCATGCAGATTCGCAATGAGCTGGATGGCTTTCTGGATGGGCTGACACTGCTGGTCGAATTTGGCGACCGCTACATATGGAGCAATGGTGACAGCCGTGACCTTGAGCGCCCTTCACAGTCAGAATTCTTTACAAGCGCCATGTCGGCCAAGTATGGATACACGGTCAAAGGTGGCTACCCAGCGGGTTTCACCGCTCAGGAAATCCGCCAGTCGGTGCTGCAGATCGTCCCCTCGCTGATGCTGGTGGGGATCGTGACCGGCTCGATCGTCTACCTGGCCCTGTTCAGGGCTCGTGCCAACAGGCGGGGTACCGCCGCCGAACGAACATGACGACGACGGTACTCCAGGGGCGATCAGTCTGTGCTCAGCACGCCACGGCGTACCTGGTCACGTTCGATGGATTCGAACAGCGCCTTGAAGTTGCCCTCACCGAAGCCATCGTCACCTTTGCGCTGGATGAACTCGAAAAAGACCGGGCCAAGCAGGGTTTCAGAGAAAATCTGCAGCAGCAGGCGCTTGTCTTCGGGCTGCGAGGCACCATCGAGCAGGATGCCACGCGCTTGCAGTTGGTCGACCGGCTCACCATGGCCAGGCAGGCGCTCTTCGAGCATTTCGTAGTAGGTTTGCGGTGGCGGGGTCATGAAGCGCATGCCCAGCCCCTTCAGCGCATCCCAGGTCTTGAGCAGGTCATCGGTCAGGAAGGCCACGTGCTGGATACCTTCACCGTTGAACTGCATCAGGAACTCTTCGATCTGCCCTGCGCCCTTGGACGACTCTTCGTTGAGCGGGATGCGGATCATGCCATCAGGCGCAGTCATGGCCTTGGAGGTCAGGCCGGTGTATTCGCCCTTGATGTCGAAGTAGCGGATTTCACGGAAGTTGAACAGTTTCTCGTAGAACCCGGCCCAGTAGGCCATGCGCCCGCGGTAGACGTTATGGGTGAGGTGGTCGATGATTTTCAGGCCAGCACCCACCGGGTTGCGATCCACGCCTTCGATGAAGTTGAAGTCGATGTCGTAGATAGAGCTGCCTTCCTCGAAGCGGTCGATCAGATAGAGCGGTGCCCCCCCGATACCCTTGATCGCCGGCAGGCGCAATTCCATCGGGCCGGTTTCGATTTCTACCGGCTGAGCGCCCAGTTCCAGGGCGCGGGCATAAGCCTCATGGGCATTGCGCACGCGAAAAGCCATGCCACATACCGACGGGCCGTGTTCAGCGGCGAAGTATGAAGCGATGCTTTTGGGTTCATTGTTCAGGATCAGGTTGATGCCACCCTGGCGATACAGGTGCACATCCTTGGAACGGTGGGTGGCCACTTTGGTGAAGCCCAGTATCTGGAATACAGGCTCAAGTACGCCTGGGGTCGGCGAAGCCAGTTCGATGAATTCGAAGCCCATCAGGCCCATTGGATTTTCAAAGATATCAGCCATGTTCGTGTTCTCATCTGCAGCGAAAATTATTGATTGCGTGGGATGTGGAACAGGAACGGCGGTGAGCACGGAATGCCCCGCACGCTACGGGCGAGGTAGTCACCTATGATCAGCTTGAACCCATGGTATGTCATATGGACCCATTCTCGGCGGGCTTGATCCTTCGGAAGTGAAGGACCTTATTGTTGTATTCGTAAATCGATTCTACATTGCGTAAAATGGTTTGTCGCGTTTTAGTTGCTCGTACGCGGCGACAAACGGCTATCCTCTCGTTTTTACTCCATGATAGTCAGATCAGCATGCCCCTTACCGTCAAACGCCGCGCCGCACTCAGCTGGCGCACGCTCTTGCCCTGGGTCGTCGGCGTGCTGCCGGTCATGTGCGGCCTGGCCGTGATGAACTGGCAGGTCGAACGTGAAATGCAGGCCAGCAGCCACGCCACCACCCGCCAGGCGTTGGAGCACGTCGAACACATCCTCGACAACCTGTCCCGTGCCGCCAATTCGCTACTTCCACTGACTGACAGCTCATGCGAGCAGGCCCAGCTCATGCTGCGGGCCCAGGTTACCCGCAATGCCTTCGTGCGCTCGACCAACCTGTTCAGGCACAACAACCTTTATTGCTCCTCGCTGTTCGGCGAGTTCGAAGAACCGGTCAATCCTGGCGATTACGTCGACGGCAAGTTATGGCTGATGGACGGCAACTCGGTTACGCCGGGCCACCCGCTGCTGGTCTACCGTGCCAGCGACGGCGACCACGGTGCAATCACCACGGTGGATGGCGACCACCTGCTGACTGCACTGCGCCTGATCGGCCCCGATGAAGAACTGCAGATCCGCGTGGGCGACGCCTGGATGGGCAAGGACGGGGTGGTCCACAAAGGCGTATCCCCTGCGGCCCCCAGTGCCAACGTGCTGATTGGCTCAACCCGCTACCCTTTCAGCGTGCAGGGCGGCTACAGTGCCGACAAGCAAGGCCAACTGTTACGCAGCCACTACCCTGGCCTGCTCAGTCTGCTGCTGGTACTGGGTGCCTTGGCGGCGCTGGTGTGCCGCTGGCAGATTCGCCGCGCCACCTCTCCGCGTGCCGAACTGGAGCGTGCCCTGCAGGCCGATGAATTCCTGCCGTATTTTCAGCCGGTGGTGCGCAAGGGCGATTACCGCTGGGCTGGCGCGGAAGTGCTGATGCGCTGGCACCACCCGCGAGAGGGCCTGGTTCGCCCCGACCTGTTCATCCCCTATGCCGAACACAGCGGGCAGATTGTCGCCATGACCCGCGCGCTGCTGACACATACCGCGCAAAGCCTGGCGCCCTATGCCGGCCTGTTGGAAGACGGCTTCCATATTGGTGTCAACATCACCGCTGACCACTGCCGCGACCTCAGCCTGCTGGATGACTGCCGCACGTTCCTGCAGCACTTTCCGCCCGGCCGGGTGGTGCTGACCCTGGAACTGACAGAGCGCAAGCTGATCGAGCCTACGCCGGTCACCCTTGAGTTGTTCGAAAAGCTGCATGCCATGGGCGTGATGATTGCCCTCGACGATTTCGGCACCGGCCAGTCGAGCCTCAACTACCTGCGGCAATTCAAGGTCGACTACCTGAAGATCGACCAGAGCTTTGTTGCCATGATCGGCGCCGATGCGCTGTCAGTGCACATACTCGAGACCATCATCGAGCTGTCGGGCAAGCTGGACCTGGGCATCGTTGCCGAGGGTGTGGAAACCGACCTGCAGCGCGACTACCTGGCCGCGCACGGGGTGGACTTCCAGCAGGGTTACCTGTTCGCCAGGCCCATGCCGGCCGCCCAGTTCCTCGAAGCCCTGGCCACTCGCCCGGGCGCAACGCAGTTGCTGCAAGATGCGCCCCCTGAGATCATGCGCAGTTGATCAACCCGCTCAATTCCCGTATTCGAGGCATTCGTGTCAAAAGGCATTGTTTCATCGGTCATGGCGTCCTGCCTGTTCGCTGTGATGTACTACTATACCTCCCTGCTCAAGCCACTCGATGGCGAAGAAATCTTTGGCTGGCGCACCCTGCTGACACTGCCCTGCCTCACATTGTTCATGCTTGTCTCGAAAGACTGGAAGCGGGTGGGCGAACTGATGGGCCGGGTAAAACGCACGCCGGTGCTGTTGCTAGGCATGATCGGCACTTCCTGGCTGATGGGGGTGCAACTGTGGCTGTTTCTCTGGGCGCCCCTGCATGGGCGCAGCCTGGAAGTGTCGATGGGTTACTTCCTGCTGCCACTGGCCATGGTCCTGACCGGGCGGCTGGTATATGGCGAGCGGCTGTCACGCCTGCAGACGGTAGCCGTGGCCTGCGCCGCACTGGGCGTAGGCCACGAGCTGTACCAAAACGGCAGTTTTGCCTGGGAAACCCTGCTGGTAACGATCGGCTACCCGATCTACTTCGTGCTGCGCCGACGCTGCCGCACCGACCACCTGGGCGGCCTGTGGTGCGACATGTGCCTGCTGCTGCCGTGGGCGCTGTACTTCGTGATCCAGAGCCCACTGTCCAACGCTGACCTGCAAGCACACCCCGGGCTGTACGTGTTGGTACCGATCCTTGGCGCGATCAGCGCTTCGGCGCTTATCGCCTACGTGCTGGCCAGCCGCATGCTGCCATTCAGCCTGTTCGGCCTGCTCAGCTACGTCGAACCCGTGCTGCTGGTAGGCGTGGCGTTGCTGCTGGGCGAAACCATCGGCCCGGATCAGTGGCTGACCTACCTGCCAATCTGGGCCGCAGTACTGGTGCTGGTGCTTGAGGGCTTCAAGCACCTGCTACGTCAGCGTCGCCGTTCGGTGTAAGCCGTACCTGGCGTACCCGTCGCTCTTCAACCGCCTCCACGGTCAGCATCCAGCCATTCCAGGCTAGCCGGTCACCGACCATCGGCAGGCGGTCGAGCAAGCTCATCACCAGGCCCGCAAGGGTCTGGTAATCCTCGGTAGCACGGGCGCTGAAGCCAGTACGCGCCTGCACCTGGCTGAGGTTCAGCGCGCCGCTGACCACGAAGCCTTCCCCCTCCTGAACGATGCCCGGGCCTTCAACCTCACTGGCATCCGGCAGCTCACCGGCAATCGACTCAAGGATGTCGGTCATGGTCAACAGCCCGGTGAAGTCACCGAACTCGTTGACCACGAAGGCAATATGGGTCGACTGACCGCGCATTTGCTCCAGGGCATTGAGGATGCTGAAGCTCTCCAGCAGGTTCAACGGCGCCCGGGCCATGCTTTCCAGGTCGGGCTGGCTGCCCGAGAGCAGTTCCTTCAGCAGTTCCTTCTTGTGCACAAAGCCCAAGGGCTCGTCCACGCGACCATCGCGGATCAGCGGCAGGCGCGAGTACGGCGAATTGGCCAGGGCCTGGGCAATGGCGTCGGCCGGTTGCGCCAGGTCGATCACATCAACCTCGGCACGGGCAGTCATCACCGTACGAATCGGCCGCTCGGCCAGGTTCAGCACGCCGCTGATCATGACCCGCTCACGGCGGTCGAACAGCACCTCTTCCCCGCCACCCTCGACCAGGTCGGCAATCTCCTCGCCGACCTCGTCAGCCTCGACCCGGCGGCCGCCCAGCAGGCGCAGCACGGCATGGGCAGTACGTTCGCGCAACGGCCTGTGCTGTTGCAGGCTGCGCTTGCGGCGGGCACGGGCCAGCTGGTTGAACAGCTCGATCAGGATCGAGAAGCCGATGGCCGCGTACAGGTAGCCTTTCGGGATATGGAAGCCCAGGCCTTCGGCGGTGAGGCTGAAACCGATCATCATCAGGAAGCCCAGGCACAGCATGATCACCGTAGGGTGGGCGTTGACGAAGCGGGTCAGCGGCTTGCTGGCAACGATCATGATACCGATCGAGAAGATCACCGCGATCATCATCACGGACAACTCATCGACCATGCCGACCGCCGTGATCACGGCATCCAGCGAGAATACCGCGTCCAGTACCACGATCTGGGCAACGATCGGCCAGAACGCGGCATGGCGCAGCGTGCCGCTGGCCTGGGTCACGTGACCTTCCAGGCGTTCATGCAGCTCCATGGTGGCCTTGAACAGCAGGAACACACCACCGAACAGCATGATCAGGTCACGGCCAGAGAAGCTCTTGCCGAACACTTCGAACAGCGGTGCGGTCAGGGTGACCATCCACGAAATGCTGGCCAACAGGCCCAGGCGCATGATGAGCGCCAGGCTCAGGCCAATGACCCGCGCGCGGTCGCGCTGATGGGGCGGCAACTTATCGGCAAGGATGGCGATGAACACCAGGTTGTCGATACCCAGCACCAGCTCGAGGACGATAAGCGTCAACAGGCCTAACCAGGCCGTGGGGTCGGCTAGCCATTCCATTAGCGGGTACTCACGAGGGGCACGTCACAAGGACGGGAGAAGGATGGCCAGAAAGGCCGAAGACTGGGGGGCTCCGCGAAGGTGCTCATATAGACCTTGATAACAAATTGGGAGAACGATGCTACAAGCACAGCAGGTTTCTGTTGTAGCGCAAAACTATTACAAAACCTGTAACGACCCTGCAACGCCCTATCGCCCCGCGGGAGCGAGTCGTGCGTGGGTACTTTTGTTCAATACATCAGACCGTCGGCGACGCGAGGATGACGCCTCTCCAACCACGTGGATCTTCCTCATGAGCCTATCCCTGTCCATGGCCGCCTTCGCCCTTGCGGCCTCGATCTCTCCCGGCCCGGTCAACATCGTCGCCCTTGGTAGCGGTGCCCGCCATGGCCTGCGCGCCAGCGTTGCACATGTCGCCGGCGCCACGCTGGGGTTCTGCCTGTTGCTGGTGCTGGTCGGGCTGGGCCTGCATCAACTGCTGCTTCGCTGGCCTTTGCTGGGCCTGATGTTGCACTGGGGCGGTGTGGCGTTTCTGCTGTACATGGCGTGGAAGCTGGCCAGTGACGACGGTAACCTGAACAGCGCACAGCCTACCCAAGCCCCTTCCGCCTGGCACGGCGCAGCAATGCAGTGGCTGAACCCCAAAGCCTGGTTGGCAGCCGTTGCCGGGGTGGGTGCCTACACCGGTGGTGAACAGCACTTGCTGTGGCTGTTTACCTGGATCTACGGGCCGATCTGTTTCATCTCAGTGGCCTGCTGGGCCTGGGCCGGCAGCGTGATTCGCCGGTACCTGGACAACCCACGTCACCTGCGCATGCTCAATCGGAGCCTGGCCGTGTTACTGGTTGCCAGTGCGGTTTACCTGATCCTTTAAGGCATGCACGGCTCCTGCAGGAGCACCGAGGCTAGCGACAGCATTTCTGTAATGCCCCGGTGTCGCCGCCAGGTGCTGTTTGAATGCCCGCTGCAGGTGTGCCTGATCAGCGAACCCGGCCTCCTGTGCAACTTCAGCAATTGAGCGGCCCTGGCGCAACTGCGCCCGGGCCAGCTGTACACGCTGGTCTAGCAGGTAACCATGCGGCGTCAGGCCGAAGCGTTGGCGAAACGCACGAATCAGGTAGGAGCGGGACAGGCCGCAAGCCCCGCAGATGTCTTCGAGGCTGAGCGGGTCACTGCGGTGGGCGCGTATGAAAGCAGCCGCTGCATCCAGCCGTGGATTGCCCTGGTCAATCTCGCTGGCATTACGGGCAAGCATGCCCGGCAGCTCGCTGAACAGGGCCGCCAGGCGGGTTTCCCGATCAGGCAGCCTGGCGTCGAACAGGTCGGCAAAGGCCTGCAACAGCCGCCCGTACAACACAGGTGAGCGGCTCCAGGTCTGTGTTGGCAGGGTAAAACCCACTGCCTGCAACCAAGGCTGATCGACGAACAGCATCAGGTAAGACCAGGGTTCCCCGGCAACAGGGTTGCAGGTATGCACCACGCCCGGGTTCATCAACACCGTGGTACCCGCCCCCACCTCAACGCACTGGTCACTGTTGATGTAAGTGCTACGCCCCCCCGTGATCACCCCGATGGAGAAGCTCTCGTGAGAGTGCGCGGCGTAGCACACCTTGCGCCCGTCCCCTACCCGTCGGGCTTCGACGAACGGCAAGGCAGGGTCGCGCCAAAACCGTGATACCTCGATCATCCTCTACTGCCCTGCCCGCCGCGGATCCATGCACCGATACTACACACTTATCGTGGGAACAGATCCAACGTGCGCTCCACTTCGTCAATATCGATCCTGAAACCATCGCCTTCCGGCAGGCCCACCACAAAGCCAAAATGCTGCTGGTCACGATCCGTCAGGTATTTGTAGTAACTGACGAAACGGTTCGGCGGCTGCAAAGTCAGCAGGCAGCCTCCAGCCTGCAGCACATTCACGCCATGCACCAACTGACTACCCTCCACCCCGATGACCACTTTAGCCCCGGCGCATGCCGCGATAATGCTCGGCACATCGGACTTCAGCGGGTTGACGATGCGAAAACCGCGGGTAGTACGCAAGTGTTCGGCAAGCTCCAGCTCGTTGCGCAACAGGCGCAGGTCACCATCACCGCCCCGCAACAGGAAAACCCCCGGGTGCTGCGTGTACGACACATGCGAGAGCAGCTTGTCACCCATGGCTCGGTAGCGAGCATGCCGGCTGCGGTTGTTGCTCTGGTCATCGAACAGCACCAGCTCACGGAAGAACGCACTGCGCAGGCGCAAAGGCTTCATGTCCAGCCAGTCTTCATAGGCCGGTGCCTGGGTAAACAGCGGATACCTGGCAGACGGGGCGGTGGTCACCGGGATGCCCTCGTTGCAGGCCAGCGCATAGGTCGGACAGTCTTCCATCAACCAGGTGCCGAACCAGGCGTTACCGTTTTGCGTGCAGTAGATTGCAGCGCGATCGATTTCATTGTCGATGAGGATGGTCGGGAAGGTACTCGGCTTCTGTGACAGCCAATGGCTGGCTTTGCCCTTGTACAACGCCCCTTCGACCAGCCATACATCCTTGATCAAGTAGCCACGGGTTGGCCCTTGCAATGTGTTGACGCCCCCCTCCATGGTCTGCGCCGGGTGCACGTAGGGGTAAAACCGCTTGCCTTCCCAGCCCGTCACCCGCTCCAGCTGACCAGGCAGGAAAATGGCCGGCGGCGAAACCGTGGCTTCGCCCGGGGCGATGTCCCAGCACTTGGTGGCGACGCTCTTGAGATCGGTCGCCGTTTTTCCACCCAGCCGTTTGCGCGCCATGTGGCGGTAGGCGGCCAAGGTCCAGCTGTGTTGCCTGGCTGCGGGCGATGCACTGAACTGCGAGATGTCGCTTCCCATGAAGCGTCCTCCCTTGATGGCGAAGTGTGGAGCCCGGCGCTAGGCGCTGTACGAAAAGTCTTGAGACGCGGGTCAGGCAAGGCGAAAACAGCCGAGGAACGGCCGGGGTCGCGCCCGACTGTACTGGAGTACATGAGCATTCCGAGGCTGTTTTCAACGCAGCATGAACCAGTATCAAGGCTTTTCTTACAGCGCCTAGGCGCCAGATCAAAGCATCCCTGGCAGTTACTCAATTGCTCGTGACTCTTTCCATGGTGGGCGGTGATTGCAAGCTGGCGTAACGGCTGCGCAACGTTTGCACAAACGGTTCGCCTGCCCCGCTGCCGCCATAGAGATAAATCTTGTGCAGGCCACCAAACACCATTTCGTGATAGCGACTGGCAACTTCTTCATCGCTTGGGCCATCCGGGAGCCCCAGATGCAACGTCAGCTTGTCGCCTTCGACCGCGAACATCGGCGTATCCCACAAGAACTTTGCCGTACCGGTCTTGGGCAGGCGGACAAACAGGTACGCATGGTTACCCAGCGAATCGATATCACCACCGCGGCGGCGCTTCCACTTCAGCAGGCCGTCGTCCGGGCGCGCCAGACACAGGCCGATGTCGTAATAATCGAAGCCCTGCTCCAGTGCCCATTCAAGCGCCATGAAGGTGGTGATCGAATTCACCTCGCGCAGTTTCTTCGCATCGGAAAACACCGCCTCGCAATAGCCAAAGCGCAACGTGCTCCAGTAACGCTTGCCGCCGCGTACCACTTCACACCCCAGGTGACAGCCGATCACTTCATCGCCCAACATGATCAAGTCAAGCCGGCCGACACTCTTGGCAATACGGAACACCTCTTCGGTAGGAAACTGCGCGGCATGAATGCCCTGCCGGGCCGAAGCATAAGGGCGCAGCAGATCCCGGTCGGCCATGGCGATTTCTTCGTCCGAAAGAGCTTGGCGCATGTGATACAGCGGCCGGTTCTTGCGAATGCTGCGCCGCAGTTCGCTGTCGTAGCGGGCCGTGATGTCTTCCAGAGGGCGCCCCAAGGGCACCACGGCGCTCAGGTAGTGCGGCACTGACAGCGCCCCCGACGTGGGCATTTCGCTGATGACCACGACGTGGCTGGCAGCCGCCGTGGCACTTGCACCGTCCACGATCGATGCGCTGCCCTGGCCCTTGCCCCCAATCAGCAGCTTGGCCATTTCCCGTTGCTGCTTGCGGCCGATGTAGAGGATTTCGTACGGGCTCTCCTGTTGCGGGCGAAACCTGGCGACTTCCCAACGCCAGAGACAGGCACGCGCCATCATTTCTCGCATTTTGCTGGCCAGCAGCCTGATTTCGTAGCGCATGGAGGGCGACAGGAGCTTGCGCGCCACAGTCGTCAAGGTCTTTTTCATTTCTTCTTCGACGTCCTTTTGAAGTGCACTATTGGCCAATCGGAAAAAGAGAAAAATCCAGCAAAAACACTTAACACTTTGATTTTTATAGTATGGCTTGCAACTTTCTAATCACATTCAGTAACAATTTAAGATGCCTGCAAACGCTTTGGCAAGCGGCTTCTGGCTGACTTTAGATCAAGTTTCATGGCGTCAAATTCCCCGCATCAAACCGACGCTCAACAACACATTTGCTATAACCGTGCCCATCAAGCTCCGCTGGCCACTTCGCTATCCATGAATAACCTTTGACGACTTGCATCAACGTCTCTCAGGCCGCTGACGGATTGCCGGGCAGGCATTGGCGGCCATGTTGAACCAGACTGGTGTTTTTCCGGCAGCCAGTGCATGCTCGCAGCTGAAACGATTCAACTGACTTGAAAACCGCCCTTTGATGTGAGGTGCAGTACCCATGGACCGTTTGCTCGATTCACTCTTCCCCAGCGCCGAGAACATCCCGGAAACCTGGCGCCTGGGAGCCCCACTGGAACAACGCGACTACCTGGTCAACGGTGAGCTCAGGCGCTGGGACGGCCCGTTGGCCACGGTGCGCAGCCCGGTGTGGCTCAAGCAAGGCGACGAAGAGCATCAGGTCATACTGGGCAGCGCCCCGCTGCTGGATGCCGAGACCGCGCTTACCGCCCTCGATGCCGCCGTACAGGCCTATGACAAAGGCCGTGGCGCCTGGCCGAACATGCGCGTGGCCGAGCGTATCCAGCATGTGGAATCCTTCCTTGCCCGCATGCGTGAACAGCGCCAGGCCGTGGTCAAGCTGCTGATGTGGGAGATCGGCAAGAACCTGAAGGATTCGGAAAAGGAATTCGACCGCACCTGCGACTACATCGTCGACACCATCAACGCCCTCAAGGACCTGGACCGCCGCTCCAGCCGCTTCGAGCTGGAACAAGGCACCCTCGGCCAGATCCGTCGCGCCCCGCTGGGCGTGGCCCTGTGCATGGGGCCCTACAACTACCCGCTGAACGAGACCTTCACCACGCTCATCCCGGCGCTGATCATGGGCAACACCGTGGTGTTCAAGCCGGCCAAGTTCGGCGTACTGCTGATCCGCCCCTTGCTCGAAGCGTTCCGCGACAGCTTCCCGGCAGGCGTGATCAATGTCATCTATGGACGCGGCCGGGAAACGGTGAGCGCGCTGATGGCCAGCGGCAAGGTCGATGTATTCGCCTTCATCGGCACCCACAAGGCCGCCAGCGACCTGAAGAAACTGCACCCACGCCCGCATCGTCTGCGCGCCGCACTGGGCCTGGACGCCAAGAACCCGGGCATCGTGCTGCCCCAGGTCGACCTCGACAACGCTGTCGAAGAGGCCGTCACCGGGGCGTTGTCGTTCAACGGCCAGCGCTGCACGGCACTGAAGATCCTGTTCGTGCACGAGGATGTGGTCGAGGCCTTCCTCGACAAGTTTCAGCACAAATTGGCGGCGCTCAAGCCCGGCATGCCGTGGGAACCTGGCGTGGCGCTGACACCGTTGCCCGAGCCTGGCAAGGTCGACTACCTCGATGGCCTGGTTGCCGATGCGACGGAAAAGGGCGCGCGCGTGCTCAACGAAAATGGCGGGCACAGCCGCGGCTCATTCTTCTACCCGGCCTTGCTGTACCCGGTCAGCCGAGAAATGCGCGTGTACCACGAGGAGCAGTTCGGCCCGCTGGTACCGGTGGTGCCCTACCGCGACCTGCAGACCGTGATCGACTATGTGCTGGACTCCGACTACGGCCAGCAACTGAGCCTGTTCGGCAACGACCCGGCCACCATCGGCAGCCTCGTCGACATCTTCGCCAACCAGGTCGGGCGCATCAACATCAATGCTCAGTGTCAACGCGGGCCAGACACCTACCCGTTCAACGGGCGCAAGAACAGCGCCGAGGGCACGCTCTCGGTGGATGACGCTTTGCGTGTGTTCTCCATCCGGACGCTGGTCGCCACCCGCTTCCAGGAGGCCAACAAAGCGCTGATCAGCGAGATCATTCGCAACCGCCAGTCGAGCTTCCTGACGACCGACTACATCTTCTGACCGCCGCGCTTATAGACAATCGATCTAGCATCACTGTCGATTTTCCATCTGGGCGAACGACTCTAAGCAACAGGGCGCCTTTCGGCGCCCATTGCACAGGAGAGTCGAACATGGCAGTCAAACCCATCCCCGAAGGCCAGCACAGCATCACGCCCTACCTGGCCATCAACGACGCCGCCAAGGCCATCGAGTTCTACAAGCAAGCCTTTGGGGCGGTGGAAATGTTCCGTCTCGATGCCCCGGGCGGTCGTGTTGGCCATGCCGAACTGAGAATCGGCGATTCGTCGCTGATGCTGGGCGACCCTTGCGACATGGAGGGCGGCCTCACCGCCAGCCAGAAGCTCAGCGGTGCGGGTGTAGGCCTGCACCTGTATGTTGAAGACTGCGACAAGGTCTACGCCCAGGCCCTGGCCGCCGGGGGCATCCAGTTACATCCCTTGACCGACCAGTTTTACGGTGACCGCAGCGGCACCCTGAAAGATCCGTTTGGCAACATCTGGTTCGTGTCCACCCACAAAGAGGACCTGACCCCCGACGAGATTCGCGCCCGTGCCGCGAAGATGTTCGGCGGTAGCCAAGCGGCGAGTTGAAAGCCGCGCGACTTTGCTTGAAGCTTGAGGCTCGTAGCTTGGAGCTGCTTCATGCGAATCATCGACAAAACCGCCACCCAGGTGCGCAGCCTGACCCCCGCTGAAGAGGAACTGCTGGTCGGCTTTGCCACCGGCAGCCTCGCCGGCCCGCGCCTGCTACAGGCCAACCAGCTACTGATGAAAGTGCGCAACGCCAACCAGTGGCTGGCTTGCGACTGCCGCAACGATGCCTTGCCGGTGCTCAATGTCACTCTCAACGGCAGCACCGGCACACTTTTCCTCAAGAACAACCCGGGCACCGCCGAGCACGCGCCTGGCTGCCCGTTCACCAAGGACGAGCGGGAAGCCGCCGAACGTGAAAACGACCCCGCCCCACCCGCCGCCTGGCTGCCACCCGATACACCCTTGCGCCTGATCAGCGACTTCCGTGCTGGCACGGCCGGCGCCGTCGGTGATGGCAACGACAGACGCGAACAGCAGCGCCTGCTGTCACTGCTGCTGACCTGGATTGAAACCAGCGGGCTCAACCTTTACGCCACCCACCTGAAAAAAGACCTGACCACACAGTTTGCCGAGTTGCGCAGCGTGGCCAGCCGCTATCCGCTGCTGGAGCGGGTGCCCGCCAGCAACTACCTGGAAACCCGCCTGGACATGAAGCACATGATGATGCTCAAGTCCCGCCTGCGCGAAGCGTCTGTGTTCGGCAACCATCGCCGCCACGGCCTGCTGCTGGACTGCGTCGACCAGATCAAAGGGCACAAGTTGTTCAACAACCGCAGCGAGGACGGTTTCGACTTCCAGGGGCATCACCTGTACTGGGGCGGGAGCCGCACCACCGGGCCGTTGCTGGCGCTGATGATCTACTCGCCGACCAGCGCCGGAAGCCATTTCTATGAGCTGATCCATGTGGCCAGTGTGCCCGTGCTGTCGCGCGCGCACCTGTTCCCGGTGTACCGTGATGAAGAGCGCGAGCCGCTCAAGGCATTGGTGTCGCTGATCGACTGGATGGCCAGTAAAGGGGTGAAAGTGCAGATGCGTCGCCCCGTGATTGGTGGGCAGGTGATGGATGAGCTGGTGCTGACCTCGGACCAGGACCGGGTGTTGTCAGTGTCGCTGCTGGAACAGCCCATCGGCCCCGAGCCGGATACCGAGAACTTCAAGCGCTACGCCGACTTCAAAAGCCTGGAAACGTTCCGCAAGTTCGTTGCCGGCTTTTTCATGCGCGAGCGTTGAAATTGGCTCGCGCAGTTCCCTGCAGGAGATCGCCCTGCCCTTCGGGCGGGGCGGTCACTCAGCGAACACAGGCGGCAAGCGGCTAGACAAGGGTGCATTGGCCGCACAGGCGCGTCAGCCCAGGAACAGCTTGTACGCCGGGTTGTCAGTCTCGTCCCAGTACCGATACCCCATCTCGTCCAGCGTCAACGGCAAGCCCGCCAACTCGTCCGCTGGCACTTCCAAGGCAGCGAACACCCGCGCCTCCGCCGCACCATGGTTGCGGTAATGGAACAGGCTGATGTTCCAACGCTTGCCCAACCGCTCCAGAAACCCCAGCAACGCCCCTGGCCGTTCGGGGAACTCGAAGCGCAGTACCCGCTCATCAGCCCCTGACGCGGCATGCCCGCCGACGGTATGGCGCACATGCAGCTTGGCCAGCTCGTTGTCGGTCAGGTCCAGCACGCTGTACCCCTGCTCCCGCAAGCTGGCCAGCAACTGCTCACGTGGGTCGTGCACCGGGTGGGTCTGCACGCCAACGAACAGGCGCGCCTCCTTGCCGGGGTAGAAGCGGTAGTTGAATTCGGTGATCTGCCGCTTACCCAGTGCCTGGCAAAAGGCCCGGAAGCTGCCCGGCTGTTCCGGAATTGTCACGGCGATGATCGCCTCGCGCTGCTCACCCAGCTCGGCCCGCTCGGCCACATGGCGCAAGCGGTCGAAATTGACGTTGGCCCCGGAGTCGATGGCCACCAGGGTCTGCCCCTGCACACCTTCACGCGCCACGTACTTCTTGATACCGGCCACGGCCAAGGCCCCGGACGGCTCGGTGATCGAACGGGTGTCGTCGTAGATATCCTTGATCGCCGCGCACAGCTCGTCACTGCTCACCGTCACCACCTCGTCGACGAAGTGGCGGCACAGCTCGAAGCAATGGGCGCCGATCTGCGCCACCGCCACGCCATCGGCAAAGGTGCCGACCTGCGGCAGGATCACGCGCTCGCCGACGGCCATGGCAGCCTGCAGGCAGTTGGAATCTACCGGCTCGACGCCGATCACCTTCACGTCAGGGCGCAGGTACTTCACGTAGGCGGCGATACCGGCGATCAAGCCGCCACCGCCCACGGGCACAAAGATCGCGTCCAGCGCCCCCGGGCGCTGACGGAGGATTTCCATGGCCACGGTACCCTGCCCGGCGATCACATCCGGGTCATCGAACGGTGGCACGAAGGTCGCGCCTTCGCTGTCGGCCAGCTTCAGCGCGTGGGCCAGCGCATGCGGGAAGCTCTCGCCATGCAGCACCACATGCCCGCCGCGCGAACGCACGCCTTCCACTTTCAACGATGGCGTGGTGGTGGGCATGACGATGGTTGCCGTCATACCCAGATGCGATGCGGCCAAGGCCACGCCCTGGGCATGGTTGCCCGCCGAAGCGGTGATCACCCCGCGCTCACGCTGCACATCGGTCAGACGCGACAGGCGGGTGTAGGCACCCCGGATCTTGAACGAAAACGTAGGCTGCAGGTCTTCGCGCTTGAGCAACACCTGGTTGCCCAGGGCGGCAGACAAGGCCGGGGCCGCTTGCAGGGGCGTTTCAATGGCCAGGTCGTACACCGGCGCCGCAAGAATGCGCCGCACCTGCTCCGACAGCAGTTGCTGGGGGGTGACGGTAGTACGAGGGACACTGAAGCTGGTCATCGATGACTCCTTGGCTATTTTTACGTTGCCCAGGAGTCAGAGAGAAAAAACCCGCCTCCAGGGCGGGTTCGGTGCACGTACGCGCTAGCCCGCCAAGCTGATAATGGCGGTAATAATAATGGCGTTCACGTGCGGGAATGTATTCATGGGGTAGGAACTTAGCCTGCCTCGCAGCCGAAAGTCAACACTTGGCCTGCTGCGCCGAAAGCGGCACATCGAACACCTTGTCGAAGCCCCACTGGAAGACAAAGGCGTAAACGAAGAAGAACACGAACAACGCCAGATTGGTCAGCAGTGCGGCCCACAGGCTCACGTCCAGCCAGTACGCCACCAGCGGCAACAGGATCACCACCAGCCCACCCTCGAAGCCCAGCGCATGCAGCAGGCGCCGCAGGAAGGTGCGCTCACGTTTGGGCTGGCGCGCTTCCCAACGTTCGAATACCCAGTTGTAACCCATGTTCCAGCTCATCGCGATGCCTGACATCAGCACCGACAGCACGGTCGACTGCGCCATGCCGGCGCCGAACGCCAGCTCCAGTGCGGGCGCCACACAGGCGACGGCGATGGCCTCATAGAGAATGGCCTGGACGATCTTGCGGGCCTTACCTTGCATGTTCAGCTCCCTGAATGAACGACCTGTAAAGCTACAAGATGCAGCCCGCAAGAAACAGCCCGAAATTTGGACAATCCCGCGTTCGGCTGCTTGTATCTATTCCGTACATGACAGTGACATCTCCTGCACCTTCGTCGAGGGAACGAACGAGGATAAGACGATGGCCCACTCTGCCCTGCCGGTGGCTGACACATGAGCCTGGTATTCATCGATTTTCTCACTTACCTGCTGTTCGGCCTGAAGCTCCTGGCGATCACCCTTGCCTCGTTGATGTTCCTGCTGGGCCTGGACGACCTGTTCATCGATCTGTGCTATTGGGGGCGCACGCTGATCCGGCGTTTTCGCATCTACGGCAAGTTCGAAAGGGCCGATGAGAAGCGCTTGTACGAAGTCCCGGAAAAACCGTTGGCCATCATGGTCCCCGCCTGGAACGAAGTCGGCGTGGTCGGTGAAATGGCGCGCCTGGCCGCTTCGACCATCGACTACGAGAACTACCAGATCTTTGTCGGCACCTACCCCAACGACCCGCAAACCCAGGCTGACGTGGACGCGGTGTGCCTGCACTTCCCCAACGTGCACAAAGTGGTCTGCGCCCGCCCCGGTCCCACCAGCAAGGCCGACTGCCTGAACAACATCATCGACGCGCTGCTGCGCTTTCAGCAGGACGCCGGCATCGAGTTCGCCGGTTTCATCCTGCATGACGCCGAAGACGTGATCTCGCCGATGGAGCTGCGCCTGTTCAACTACCTGCTGCCGAGCAAGGACATGATCCAGATCCCGGTGTATCCCTACGCACCGGAGTGGAAGGGCTTCACTGCCGGCCACTATGTCGACGAGTTTGCCGAAAACCACGGCAAGGACGTGATCGTGCGCGAAGCGCTGACCGGCCAGGTGCCCAGTGCCGGCGTCGGCACCTGCTTCAGCCGCCGCGCCATCAGCGCACTGCTCGAGGACGGTGACGGCATTGCCTTTGACGTACAGAGCTTGACCGAAGACTACGACATCGGCTTTCGCCTGAAGCAAAAAGGCATGAAGTGCATTTTCGCCCGCTACTCCATCACCGACCCGGCACTGACCCTGAAGCAGGAATGGCGCCCAGGCATGAGCCGGGAATTCTCCCAGGTGATCTGCGTGCGCGAGCACTTCCCGCGTGACTGGCAGCATGCCATCCGGCAGAAGTCGCGCTGGATCGTCGGCATCGTGTTCCAGGGCACCAGCAACCTCGGCTGGAGCCGCAAGGGCGCGCTCAACTATTTCCTCTGGCGTGACCGCCGCGGGCTGTTCGCCTACCTGCTGAGCTTCCTGGTCAACCTGTTACTGCTGGTGTTGCTGGCCATGTGGCTAGTCACGGTGATTGCGCCGGAGTCGTGGCGCTTCATGTCGATCCTCAGCGACAGCTGGTTGCTGTCGACCCTACTGTGGCTGAACGGCCTGATGCTGCTCAACCGGCTGTTCCAGCGCGCCTGGTTCGTCACCCGCTTCTATGGCATCGGCGAGGGCCTGCTGTCGGCACCGCGGATGATGTGGAGCAACTTCGTCAACTTTTTCGCCAACCTGCGTGCACTGCGCCAGGTAATGGAAATGGGCGATTCGCGGCGCGTGGCCTGGGACAAGACCACCCACGAGTTCCCCGCCATCGCCACCCCGGCTCGCACACCACTGGGCCAGCGCCTGGTGGCCAAGGGCCTGATCACCGACGAACAGTTGCAGCAGGCCATCACCAGCCCGGTTCGTCGGCGCCTGGGCCGCGAGTTGCTGCTGCGTGGCTGGCTGAACAGTGAGCAGTTGGTGGCCACCCTGGCCGAACAACTGGACCTGCCCTGGGCACCGCTGAACCCGTTCAAGCTCAGCCCGCAACTGATCGCCAAACTACCGCGCAAGCTGGCCACCCATTACGGCGTACTGCCCGTGGACGAAGACGGCGACACCCTGATCCTGGCCAGTGAAAGCCCGGTCAGCCAGGTGTCGCTGGGTGTGATCAGCCGCCAGCTGAAACGCCCGGTCAAGGCACGCCTGGTCCCCCAGGGCCGGGTCACGCTGGGCCTTCGCTACCACTACCCAAGCCCCTGGCAGCATCAAGAAACCCGAGACATGCTGGCCGTGCTTGAACGCCACCAGGACGACGAAGCGCTGCTGGAGCGGGTCAGCCATCACCAAGTCATGCTAGGCGCGCTGCTGCAGGTGCGCGGCATGGTCCCTGTCACCCTGTTCAACCAGGCGTTGATCGACTTCGACCCCGAACACCAAAGCCTCGGCGAGCACCTGATTGCCCGCGGCATCATCACCAGGCAGGTGCTGGAACAGGCCCTGATCGAACAGGCCAGTGAACAGCAAGTGGCGATTGATCTGACCCGGGAGGTGGCATGAAGCCGCGTTTTTCCCTTGCTTTCACTGGCCTGCTGCTGTGCTCCGCCGCCCTGCCCGTTGCCGCTTCGGCGCCGATGACCGACTTCCAGCGGTTCACCAGCTTTCCGTTCATGGACCGCAGCTATCGCGAGGCCAGGAAAGACAACTGGGCTGAAGTCGAGCGCCTGACCCGCCATGTGCTGGGCCGGGTACCGAACAACGACGAAGCCCGCGCCCTGCTGGTCGAAGCCCTGGCCCACCAGCGCCGTTACAAGGAGGCCCAAGCGCTGGCTGAACAGCTAGGCGACAGCCCCGAATATGCCGACGCGCTGCTGGAGCTGCGCCTGACCTGGATCGAGCAGGACCCGCCACCGGCCAGCCAGGTGGACCAATGGCTGGCCGCCAGCGACGGCAACCACCGGGTACAGCTGTGGCAGGCCTACAGCCTGAGCCTGGCCAAGTTTGGTGGCGCTGCCAAAGCGCTGGACTGGCTCAACCAACTGCCGCCCGGTGGGGACGGCCAGGTCCTGCGCCTGGCCCGGGCCACCTTCGCCGAACAGCTGCGCAACTGGAAAGAAACCATCGAGCAACTGCAGCCGCTGGCCGACACAGGCCAGTTGCCTGCCCAGGACTGGCAACGCCTGGCCAATGCCTATATCCAGCAAGTCGACGAAAAGGGCCTGACTGCGCTGCTGACCCAAGCCCCCTCCCCCGCAGCAGCCAACCAGACGCGGCTGGCCATGGCCAACCGCGCCATTGCCGTCGGCCACCACCAGCAGGCCCAACGCTGGCTGCAGTCGCTACCGCCTGATCAACTGCAGCAACCCGAGCAGCGCCAGCAACTTTGGCAACTGGCCCGCGAAGGCGACGATGCAGCGCTGGTGCGACGCCTGAGCAACGACCTGCAGCGCCCCTGCCTTGAAACGGTCGACTGGCTGTCACATCAAGACCCGGACCTGGCCCGGGAACAGTTCAAGGCCTGCTCCGCCAGCGCCGACCCTCGGGCCTATGCCGTGCTCAAGCAGCGCCTGTATGGCGCCCCGTCGCCGCCCCCGCAGCCGCGCACCGCCGCAGAATGGGAACAACGCTATCGGCAGACCGGCGACCTCGCCGCCCTGGAACAAACCACCTTCCTGTTGACCGAACAGGGCGACGGCGATCACGCACGGCACTTGCTGGAGCAAGCCTACGACCGCCGCCAGGGCCGCCTCGGCCCATCGCTGCTACAGCGTCTGGCCAACCTGTATGCCCGTGACGACGGGCCCCTGGACAGCCGACGCATGCTCGGCCTGATACCCCGGGTCAACGCCAACACCCGCGCCCAGTTGCTCGGGCGGCTGGCCGAGGCCGGCCAGTGCGATGCCGTGCGCCAGGCAGTGCCGGCCACCCCGAGCGAACCGGGCCAGTACCGCGCCCTCGGCCGTTGCGCCATGCCCGACCAACCGGGTGCGGCGGTGGTCTACTACCAGGCTGCCGAGCGTTTGGGCGACCCTGGCAACCGTCTACCGCTGGCCTACGCACTCGAAGCGGCCGGCGACTCCGAAACCGCCCAGCCGATCTGGCGCAGCCTGCCAGACAGCGCCTTTACCGATAATGCCCGCCTCACCGCTGCCCGCGGCGCGCTGAATGCAGGCGACGCCGATGCAGCACGCCGCTACTGGGACGCTGCCGCGCACCAGAGCGCTGATGACTGGGCGCTGGGCGCCGCCATCGCCCAGCGCCAAGGTGACCCGCAGGCCGCGCTGGGCTTCCAGCGCCAGGCTCTGGCGCACAGCCCGCGCCCCGACCACTACTACGCCGCATCCAGCACCGCACAACTGGCCGGCGACAGTGCGCAGAGCACCGCCTGGCTGGCCGAAGCCGTGCGCCTGGCCCCCGACCAGCCGCGCTATCGCGCCGACTACGGCATGCGCCTGGCTGGCTCGACGGACAAGGCTCAGCGCATGCAATCGATTCCCTACCTTGAACGCGCCACTCACGACTTCCCCGAGGACTACCGCCTTGGCGAAACACTCGCCTTGCGCTATGACGAACATGCCGACAGCGCTGCGGCACGCCGCGAACTGCGCCGCATTCTCGACGTAGAGCAGAACCTGGTCGACGGTGATGACGAATACGGCAGCCTGGAGGCCCGCAAGTACCGCCAGCGCCGCGCCCACGAGAGCCTGTCACGGCGCGACACCATTACCCTGGCCAGCACCTGGTCGCCGGCCGGCACCTCGACCAACGACAAGTTTCTCGACAATGGCCAGCGCAGCGGCAGCTCGCGCCGGGCGCAATCGCAGAACGTGCAGCTGGCCATGTGGGACCATGCCCTGGGCGAGGAGCCCAGCCGCAATGGCAGCACCCTGTCAGTGTATGGCCGGGTACTGTTCGGTGGCCAAAGCCGCACCGACTATGCCCAGAGCATGGGAACCGGTGTCGGCCTGCGCTACAAGCCGCTCGGCCAGTCCAACCTCAACCTGTATGCCGAGCTTTACCACCAGCGGCAGATCGACGAAGCACACTATCGCGGTCTCAGCCTTGGCCAGTTACTGAGCCCGGCCAAGGTCGGCGGCAACTGGGGCGATTTGCGCCACCACGCCGAATCGAGCAATGACCTGCTGCTGCGCGCCACCGCCTCGTTCCTCGACCAGGGAGGCTGGCGCAACGATTGGCGCATCGATGAGGACGACTGGAACGAACGATTCCTCTACCTCGATGCTGCCTGGTGGACCCGAGCCGGCGACCATGCCTGGCTGTCGCGCTACCAGCAGGGCCACGCCTGGAAGCTGCCGGGCAGCTCGCCGCAAACGCTCATGCCCTACGGCTTTGTCGAGTTCTCCAGCCAGGACCCCAGCAACGACTGGCGCCAGGACGCCCGCGCCGGGGTTGGCGTGCGCTGGCAATGGTGGTTCGACGACGACCGCTACAACGCCTACCGCGGCTCGCTGAAAGTGCGTGCCGAGTACCAGCAATCGCTGGGCGGTAACCTCTACGAGCGCGCCAACGGTGTGCTGGTCGGTGCGGAGATGACCTTCTGATGCGTACGCTCATCGCCTTCTGCCTGCTGGCCCTGTGCCTACCGGCCACCGCTGACCAGCGCCTGTTCTACCAACCCCTTAACCGCGATGCCAGCGTCACACCCGCCCAGTGGCAGCACCTGTGGCAAGCCACCGTGGCCAGGGGTGGCAAAACCCTGATCGTGCAATGGAGTGCCTATGGCGACAGCGATTTCGGCGGTGCCCAGGGCTGGCTGGCCAACAGCCTGCGCACCGCGCGTGCCGAGGGCTTGCAGCTGGTGCTGGGGCTGTACATGGACCCGGCCTACTACCAGCGACTCGACGAGCTGGATGGCGAGGGCCTGAACAGCTACTGGAAAGCGCAGCTGGGGCGCTCGCTCAGCCAGTACCAGCAACTGCGCCAGGCCTGGCAGTTGCCAGTGGACGGCTGGTACCTGCCCATGGAGCTGGACGACCAGCATCTGCGCGAGACCGAACGGCGCGATGCGCTGTACAGCCAGTTGCAGGCCTTCAACCGCCAGTTGGACAAGCCGTTGCATATCAGCGCCTTCAGCACAGGCAAGCTGACGCCGCGGGTCAATGCCCTCTGGCTGGATCAACTGGCCGGCTTGGGCTTGACTGTGTGGTGGCAGGATGGCGCCGGCACCGGGCGTTTGCCGGCGTTGGTGCGTCAGGGCTATGAGCAGGCCCTGCCGTGCCGGGTGGGTGTGGTGCGCGAGGCGTTCCGCCAGGTGAGCGCGCCGGAGCAGGCGTTTCGGGCGGAGCCCGCCGAGCCCCGGCTGGGTAGCGGGTGCCATGCCGAGGCAGTGTTTGCCTTGCGCTACCGGCCTTGGGCCCGAGGTATCTTGCCACAGCAATGAATTACCAGGGCCGGCCTCTTCGCGGATAAACCCACAGGGCCCCCACACCGTACGGTCCCTGTAGGAGCGGGTTTACCCGCGAAAGTTCCAGGCCTGAAAAAGTAGTAGCCTCAGGAGCCCACCGATGTTCAAGACCATCGAAGCCCACGTACGCCAGCAGGTCGCGCCCGCCGCCCTGCGCGCCGAGTTCCGCCAGCACGAATTCGAGTCCATGCGCTCGTTCTGCCTGCTGGTATTCTCGATCAGCGTCCTGATCTGGCTGGTCTTCGACCTGATCGTCAGCTTCCTCGGCGACCAAGGCTTCACCTGGCTGTCCTTCCTGTTCATCGCCCTGCTCGGCAGCCTGATCGTAGTGCTGCATTTCACTCGCCGCAGCCATCACTTCGACGTGCTCAACCTGCTGTTCATTACCGTCATCACCCTGGGCATGCGCCTGGTGATCGAAGGCATCCCGATAGCCCTGCGCCCGGTGTGGTTGGTGCTCGGGGTGTCCACCGTGCTGTATGCCATGTCGGTGCTACCGGTGCGGCGCTGGTCATTCTTCTGCGCCATGGTCATCACCTGGGTGATGCTTAATCCGTTCTACCACACCCGCATCGAGCCCGATGCGCTCGAAGGCGCCATGCTGATCAGCTATGCCGTTTTTCTAAGCGGCCTGGTCAGCTACAGCTACCTGCAGATCCGCAAGGCCAAGCTGCATAATTTCTACCTGTCCAAGGTGTTGCTGGAGCAGGCCTACGTCGATGCCCTGACCGACATTCCCAACCGCCGCTCGTTCATGGCCCAGGCCGACCGCCAGCTGCGGATGGCGACGTCCGGGCAGTACCTGGCCATGATCGATATCGACAATTTCAAGCGGGTCAATGACCGTTTCGGCCATGACGTGGGCGATGAAGTGCTCAAGCGCGTGGCCCTGCATATCAAGACAAGCATGGCCGATCAGGCGTTTGCCCGGCTGGGAGGTGAAGAGTTTGCGATCTTCTTTGAAGGGCTGGATCAGCAAGGGGCCGAGCAGCGAGTGGCCGCGCTGTGCCAGCGCGTGCGCGAGGACGCTGGCGAGCACCCGGTCACCATCAGCATTGGCCTGGCCAGGGTCGACCGGGGAGAGAGCCTGACCACCGCGCTGGTCCGCGCCGATCAGGCATTGTATGAAGCCAAGCACACTGGCAAGGACCGCTTTGTGTCGTGGTCCAGCGAGCTGGCAGAGCAGGATTAGCAGGCCCGTCTCTTCGCGGTTGCGGCGCCCCTATCCGCCGGCGGGTAAACGAATCCTGAACTGCGCCCCACCCAGCGCCGACTGCGCCAGGGTCAAGGTGCCACCCTGCCCCTCGATCGCCCGCCGGCTGATGGCCAACCCCAGGCCAAAACCACCGGTGTTGCGATCGCGACTGCGGTCCAGACGGTAGAACGGCTGGAAAACCCGCTCGCGCTCCTCCACAGGGACGCCAATCCCGTCATCCTCCACCGTCAGCAGGCAGGCGCCATCGGCTTCCAGGCGCAAACGCAGCAACAGGCTTTCATCGCAATAGCGCATGGCATTGCGCACCAGGTTCTGCACCGCGCGCGCCGTCAGTCGCGGGTCCAGTACAAAGCGCGGCAACTCACCCTCGGCGCGCACTTCCCACTGGATACCCCGGCCATCGAGTTCCTCGGCAAAGCCCCCAAGCACACTGTCGACCAGCTCCAGCAGCGATACCTCCACCCGCTCCCGCGCCTGGTCGGCGTTGTACAACCGGCTATAGGACAGCAGCTCCAGCACCAGTTCATCCAGCTCGCGCACATGCCCGACCAGCTCCAGCAGGCGCTTGCGGCTGGCTGGCGGCACTTCGTCGAACAGCAGCACCAGGCCGAAGTCCAGCCGGGTCAGTGGCGTGCGTAACTCGTGCGATACCGCATTGAGCAGTTCACGCTGCTGGTTGACATGGCGTTCCAGGTCACTGGCCATGGTGTCGAATACCCCGGCCAGTTCACCAATGTTGGAGTGAGGCGAAATGTGCGTACGCTCGGCCATCTGCCCCTGGCCCAGGCGCCGAGCGGTCTCCTTGAGGCGCTCCAGATCACGCCAGTGCGGCCAGACCCACAGCAGCAGGCAACCCAGCATGGCTGCACCAATCAACACGGTCACGCCCCACGACAGCACGTTGATGTCCAGCGGGTCTGGCGGGGAATGCAGGCGTACCAGCCACTCCTTGTCCAGCGGCGCCAGCACCGTCTCGTAATAGCCCCACTCGGCAATGCGCACTGCGTACAGGCCATGCTCCAGGCGCGCCTGCTCCTCATCGCTCAAACCGGCCTGATCCCTGCGCAGCAGCTGCAGTTCCAGCGGCGCGAAATCACTGGCCAGTTCCTGCTCCACCGCTGGCCACTGCTCGCGCGGGGCCAGGCGGAACTGGCGCACGATCAACGCTTGTACACCCTTGGCCTGGTCCAGGTTGTAGGCCATGAACCGGTCGCGGAACAGGCCGACGATGGTGTCAGGGATGAACAGCAATGCACCGGCGTAGGCGACGATGATCACCAGGTACAACCGCACCAGGATCTTGAGCATGGCCGATCAGCACTCCCACTCGACACGGCTGAACAGGTAGCCCTTGCCCCACACGGTCTTGATCTTGCGCGCTTCGCCGGCGTTGTCGTCGAACTTGCGCCGCAGTTTGGAAATGGCCACGTCAACGGAGCGATCGGTGCCATTGAACTCGATGCCACGCAGCTGTTGCAGGATACGGTCGCGGTTCATCACCTCACCAGCATTGCGCGCCAGCACCACCAGCAGGTTGTACTCACCGCTGGACAGCTCCACCTCCTCGCCGCGCCAACTCACCGTGCGCTCGGCCAGGTCGATACGCAGGCCACCAATCAGGATCAGGTCGTTGTCCAGGCGCGGTTCGTTGACACTGCTGCGGCGCAGCAGCGTGCGCACCCGGGCCAGCAGCACGCGTGGCTCACAGGGTTTGGTCACGTAGTCGTCGGCCCCCATTTCCAGGCCTAGCACCTGGTCATGGCTGTCGTCGCGGGCCGTCAGCATGAGGATTGGCAGGGTCTGCGACTCCTGGCGCAGCAGCCGGCACAGCTGCAGGCCATCGATGCCCGGCAGCATCAGGTCAAGGATGACCAGGTCAGGCCTTTGCCGACGGTACTCGTCCAGCACATGATCGCCCCGGGCGATCACCTGGACATGGAAGTCGTTGCGTTGCAGGTAGCTGGCGATCAGCTCGGACAGGGCGCTGTCGTCTTCGACCAGGAAAATGTTCGGCATAGGTGCTTGGGCGTCTGGGTTGAAGTAAGCCTGTGGCGAGCGCTTCGCGGGTAAACCCGCTCCTGCGGGTCCCCGTAGGAGCGGGTTCACCCGCGAAAGGGCCAGCACAGGCGCATCCAGAATATAGAACCCAACCACTCGACAGGATCATTCTTCACACTTTTTCACACTCGCCCTACAGGTATTAACAGCCGCCCAGGCAGCGTCTGCCTTAGCATATACACGGTCATCATCGGAAGATCCGCATGCCTACTACCCTCTCCCCGTGCCTGCGCCCGTTGGCGCTCATGGCATTCCTGAGCCTGTCCCTGGCCGGTTGCAGCGACAGCGCCGAGCCAGACGAACAGGCCCCCACTGCGCAAGTGCGCGTGGAAACCCTGCAACTGCAGCCACTGGCCATCAGCAGTGAACTCAGCGGCCGTATCCTCGCGCCACGCACCGCCGAAGTGCGTGCGCGGGTCGCAGGTGTGGTGCTCAAGCGGGTGTACCGCGAAGGCAGCGACGTCAAGCGGGGTGATGTACTGTTCCTGATCGACCCGGCGCCGTTCAAGGCCGACCACGACAGCGCCCGCGCCACGCTGGCCAAGGCCGAGGCCACCCGGTACCAGGCGCGCCTGCAAGAGCAGCGCTACCGCGAGCTGGTCGACGACAAAGCCGTCAGCCGCCAGGAATACGACAACGCCAAGGCCAGTTTCCTGCAGGCCGATGCCGAAGTGGCCGAAGCCAGGGCGGCGCTGGAGCGCGCCCGGCTGAACCTCGGCTATGCCACCGTGACCGCGCCGATCTCCGGCCGTATCGGCCGCGCCCAGGTCACCGAAGGCGCGCTGGTCGGGCAAAACGAAACCACCCCGCTGGCGACCATCCAGCAGTTGGACCCGATCCATGCCGATGTCACCCAGTCTACCCGCGAGCTCAACGCCCTGCGCCGCGCCCTGCGCGCCGGCGAATTGCAGCGGGTGGGCGACGGCCAGGCACGCGCCACGCTGATTCAGGATGACGGCAGCGCCTACCCGCTGCCGGGCAAGCTGCTGTTCTCCGACATCAGCGTCGACCCCAGCACCAACCAGATCACCCTGCGCAGCGAGTTCCCCAACCCGGACCTCGACCTGCTGCCAGGCAGCTACGTGCGGGTACGCCTGGAGCAAGCGGTGCAACCCAAGGGCCTGAGCGTGCCGCAACGCGCCATCCTGCGCGACAGCGCCGGTGTGCCCAAGGTGCTGGTGGTAGACCAGCACGCCCGGGTCAGCGACCGCCAGGTTGTACTGGGCAGCGCCCAGGGTGACCGCTGGATCGTCAGCGAGGGCCTGGCGGCCGGTGAGCGGGTGGTGGTCGAGGGCCTGCAGCACGTCAAGGCCGGTGACCAGGTGCAGGTCGACAACACGCCCGCTGCCCCACCCATCGCACAGCATACCGGCCAGTGAGGGCCTGATTCATGCCGCAATTCTTCATCGATCGCCCGGTATTCGCCTGGGTGGTCGCACTGTTCATCCTGCTGGCCGGCGCGCTGGCCATCCCGCAACTGCCGGTGGCCCAGTACCCCAACGTGGCACCGCCGCAGGTGGAAATCTACGCCGTGTACCCGGGCGCCTCGGCGGCGACCATGGACGAAAGCGTGGTCAGCCTGATCGAACAGGAGCTCAACGGCGCCGACAACCTGCTGTACTTCGAGTCGCAGAGCAGCCTGGGCAGCGCCACCATCACCGCCACCTTCGCCCCGGGTACCCACCCGGACCTGGCCCAGGTCGACGTGCAGAACCGCCTGAAGGTGGTCGAGTCGCGCCTGCCGCGCCCGGTCACCCAGCAGGGCCTGCAGGTGGAGAAAGTGTCCACCGGCTTCCTGCTGTTGGCGACCCTCACCTCCGAAGACGGCAAGCTCGATGAAACAGCGCTGTCGGACATCCTTGCACGTAACGTGATGGACGAGATCCGCCGCCTCAAGGGCGTCGGCAAGGCCCAGTTGTATGGCTCCGAACGGGCCATGCGCATCTGGATCGACCCGCGCAAGCTGATCGGTTTCAACCTCACGCCCAACGATGTAGCCGAAGCCATCGCTGCGCAGAACGCCCAGGTCGCCCCTGGCAGCATCGGCGATCTGCCCAGCCGCAGCACTCAGGAGATCACCGCCAACGTGGTGGTCAAAGGCCAGTTGAGCAGCCCCGAAGAGTTTGCTGCCATTGTCCTGCGCGCCAACCCGGACGGCTCCACGGTCACCATCGGGGATGTCGCCCGGGTTGAAATCGGTGCCCAGGAATACCAGTACGGCACGCGCCTGAACGGCAAACCGGCCACGGCCTTCAGCGTGCAGTTGTCGCCCGGCGCCAACGCCATGGAAACCGCTACCCTGGTACGGGCGAAGATGCAGGACCTGGCGCGCTACTTCCCGGAAGGCGTCAAGTACGACATCCCCTACGACACCTCGCCGTTCGTCAAGGTGTCGATCGAGCAGGTCATCAACACCCTGTTCGAGGCCATGCTGCTGGTGTTCGCAGTCATGTTCCTGTTCCTGCAGAACCTGCGCTACACGCTGATCCCGACCCTGGTCGTGCCAGTGGCATTGATGGGCACCTTCGCCGTGATGCTGGCCATGGGCTTCTCGGTCAATGTGCTGACACTGTTCGGCATGGTACTGGCCATCGGCATTCTGGTCGACGATGCCATCGTGGTGGTGGAGAACGTTGAACGCATCATGGCCGAAGAAGGCTTGCCGCCCAAGCAAGCCACGCGCAAGGCCATGGGCCAGATCAGCGGTGCAATCGTCGGCATCACGCTGGTGCTGGTGGCGGTATTCCTGCCCATGGCCTTCATGCAAGGCTCGGTGGGGGTGATCTACCAGCAGTTCTCGCTGTCGATGGCGGTGTCGATCCTGTTCTCGGCGTTTCTCGCCCTCAGCCTGACCCCGGCATTGTGCGCCACCCTGCTCAAGCCCGTGGCCAAAGGCGAGCACCATGAACGCAAAGGCTTCTTCGGCTGGTTCAATCGCCGCTTCGAAAGCATGAGCAACGGCTACCAGCGCTGGGTGGTGCAGGCGCTCAAGCGCAGTGGCCGCTACCTGCTGGTGTACGCGGTGCTGCTGGCGGTGCTGGGCTACGGTTTCAGCCAGCTGCCTACGGCGTTCCTGCCCACCGAAGACCAGGGCTACACCATCACCGACATTCAACTGCCGCCGGGCGCCAGCCGCATGCGCACCGAACAAGTAGCCGCGCAGATCGAGGCGCACAACGCCGAAGAACCGGGTGTGGGCAACACCACCTTGATCCTCGGCTTCAGCTTCTCCGGTAGCGGGCAGAACGCGGCGCTGGCCTTCACCACCCTCAAGGACTGGTCCGAGCGCGGCGCCGACGACAGCGCCCAGTCGATCGCCGACCGCGCGACCATGGCCTTCACCCAGCTCAAGGACGCGATTGCCTATTCGGTACTGCCGCCCCCCATTGACGGCCTCGGTGAGTCGACCGGTTTCGAATTTCGCCTTCAGGACCGTGGCGGCATGGGCCACGCCGAGCTGATGGCAGCCCGTGACCAGTTGCTCGAAAGCGCCAGCAAAAGCAAGGTGCTGACTAACGTGCGCGAAGCCTCGCTGGCGGAAAGCCCGCAGGTGCAACTGGAAATCGACCGCCGCCAGGCTAATGCACTGGGTGTGTCGTTTGCCGATATCGGCACGGTGCTGGACGTGGCCGTGGGCTCCAGCTACGTCAACGATTTCCCCAACCAGGGCCGCATGCAGCGGGTGGTGGTGCAGGCCGAAGGTGACCAGCGCAGCCAGGTCGAAGACTTGCTGAACATTCACGTGCGCAACGACAGCGGCAAGATGGTGCCACTGGGTGCGTTCGTGCAGGCCAGGTGGGTCAGCGGCCCGGTGCAACTGACCCGCTACAACGGTTACCCGGCGGTGTCGATCTCAGGCGAGCCAGCCGCCGGCTACAGCTCGGGCGAGGCCATGGCCGAAGTCGAGCGGCTGGTGGCGCAGCTACCGCCCGGTACCGGCCTGGAATGGACCGGCCTGTCACTGCAGGAGCGGCTGTCCGGTAGCCAGGCCCCCCTGCTGATGGCGCTGTCGCTGCTGGTGGTGTTCCTGTGCCTGGCTGCGCTGTACGAAAGCTGGTCGATCCCGACTGCGGTGCTGCTGGTCGTTCCGCTCGGTGTGCTCGGTGCGGTGCTGGCGGTGACCTTGCGCGGCATGCCCAACGACGTGTTCTTCAAGGTTGGCCTGATTACCCTGATCGGCCTGTCGGCGAAGAACGCCATCCTGATCATCGAGTTCGCCAAGCATCTGGTTGACCAGGGCGTGGACGCCGCCGACGCCGCCGTGCAAGCGGCCCGCCTGCGCCTGCGGCCGATAGTGATGACGTCGCTGGCGTTCATCCTCGGCGTGGTGCCCCTGGCCATCGCCAGCGGCGCAAGCTCTGCCAGCCAGCAGGCGATTGGCACCGGGGTGATCGGCGGCATGCTCAGCGCCACCCTGGCGGTGGTGTTCGTGCCGGTGTTCTTCGTGGTGGTGATGCGCCTGTCCGGGCGACGCCAGGCGCATGACAGCGACGGGCAACCCGTACCCCGCGAAAGCTGACTGGACAAGCCCCGCGTGAAATGGGAGGGTTCCCGGCAATGACTGCCCGGAACCCTTTTTCATGCCTGACGCACTCCCCCCCTGCTCCATCCTCATTCTCGCCGGTGGCCGCGGCCAGCGCATGGGCGGCCGTGACAAGGGCCTGGTGGACTGGCAAGGCGAGCCGTTGATTGCACATGTTCATCGAGCGGTGCGGCCACTGAGCGACGACCTGGTGATTTCCTGCAATCGCAACCAGGCGGCATACCAGGCATACGCCGACCGGTTGGTGGGCGATGCAGAAGCCGACTTCCCCGGGCCGCTGGCGGGGGTGATTGCCGGGCTCAGGGTGGCACGTCATGCGTGGGTGGTGGTGCTGGCTTGTGATGCGCCGCTGGTTGATCGCGAATTGATTGAGGGCCTGCTGCGGCTGGCAGTGGCCGGTAACAGCGCGGCAATGGTGCGTCAGGGTGGTTTCTGGCAGCCGATGTTCAGCGTACTGCCCAAGCGGGTGTTGCCGGTGTTGGAGCAGGCCTGGGCAGCGGGCGAGCGGAGTTTGCAGAAGGCCCTGCTGCGCGAGGCGGTGCAAGGGCTGGAGTGCGCCGAGAGTGATCGCCGGCTAAGCAACTTCAACAGCCCGGAACGGCTGCAGGACTGAGGGCATGACACCGCCCTCACAGGTAATCCACAACACCTCAGGACTGTGGTGATCTTGTGGGAGCGGGCATGCCCGCGAAGAAATCACCGCGGTGGATGGCACCGGCTCTGCCGGTGTTCGCGGGTAAACCCGCTCCTACGACGGCCTGTGGTGATCTTGTGTGGGCATGCCCGCGAAGAAACCACCGCGGTGGATGGCACCGGCTCTGCCGGTGTTCGCGGGTAAACCCGCTCCTACGACGGACTGTGGTGATCTTGTGGGAGCGGGCATGCCCGCGAAGAAACCACCGCGGTGGATGGCACCGGCTCTGCCGGTGTTCGCGGGTAAACCCGCTCCTACGACGGCCTGTGGTGATCTTG
This sequence comes from Pseudomonas sp. GW823-FHT05G12, assembly GCF_058795575.1. Classification (NCBI taxonomy): domain Bacteria; kingdom Pseudomonadati; phylum Pseudomonadota; class Gammaproteobacteria; order Pseudomonadales; family Pseudomonadaceae; genus Pseudomonas; species Pseudomonas sp. GW823-FHT05G12. Next base: position 2,668,389 of record NZ_CM179501.1, on the reverse strand, counting down.
TGGGAGCGGGCATGCCCGCGAAGAAACCACCGCGGTGGATGGCACCGGCTCTGCCGGTGTTCGCGGGTAAATCCGCTCCTACGACGGCCTGTGGTGATCTTGTGGGCCCGCGAAGAAACCACCGCGGTATGGCACCGGCTCTGCCGGTGTTCGCGGGTAAACCCGCTCCTACGACGGCCTGTGGTGATCTTGTGGGAGCGGGCATGCCCGCGAAGAAACCACCGCGGTGAATGGCACCGGTTCTGCCGGTGTTCGCGGGTAAACCCGCTCCTACGACGGCCTGTGTCCAACCACCGACCTGTGTCCACCCCGATCCGGCGTAGGAGCGGGTTTACCCGCGAATACGGTAGCGGCGGCAACAGTGAACGGCGGGTGGGGATTGGCCAGCAGGGCCGGCCCTTTCGCGAGTAAACCCGCTCCTACAGGCTACCGCGCACAAGGCTGTTGCTTTCACCTTGCGCGCGTAAAAGGTCATCTGGCAGACAGCTCTTCGACACTGATCTCGCGCATCCGGAATTTCTGCACCTTGCCCGTCACCGTCATCGGGAACTCGTCGACAAAACGGAAATACCGGGGCACCTTGAAGTGCGCAATCCGTGCCCTCGCCCACTCACGCAACTCTACCTCACTGACAGCATGCCCCGGGTGCAGCCGCACCCAGGCCACGATCTCTTCACCGTACTTGCTGCAGGGCACGCCAATCACCTGCACATCGGCCACCGCCGGGTGGGTGAAGAAGAACTCCTCCAGCTCGCGCGGGTAAATGTTCTCGCCGCCGCGAATGATCATGTCCTTGCTGCGCCCGACAATACGCACATAGCCCTGCTCGTCCATCACCGCCAGGTCGCCGGTGTGCATCCAGCCCTCTGCGTCGATGCTCTCGGCGGTGGCTTTGGGGTTGTTCCAGTAACCCAGCATCACGCTGTAGCCGCGGGTGCACAGTTCGCCGATCTCACCACGCGGGACAGTGTTGCCTTCAGCGTCCACCACCTTGCTCTCCAGCCGGGGCTGGGTGCGACCGACGCTGGTCACGCGACGCTCCAGGTCGTCAGCGGCACCGGTCTGCAAGGACACCGGGCTGGTCTCGGTCATGCCATAGGCAATCTGCACTTCGGCCATGTGCATCTCGCCAATCACCCGGCGCATCACCTCGATCGGGCAGGTCGCGCCGGCCATGATCCCGGTGCGCAGGCTCGACAGGTCGAATTCACCACGCTGCGGATGGTCCAGTTCGGCAATGAACATGGTCGGTACGCCATACAGCGCAGTGGCTTTTTCCTGCGCCACTGCGCGCAGCGTGGCCAGCGGGTCGAAGGCATCGCTGGGGTAAATCAGTGCGCTGCCGTGGGTCATGCAGCCAAGGTTGGCCATGACCATGCCAAAGCAGTGGTAAAGCGGCACCGGCACCACCAGCCGATCTTGCTCGGTAAGGCCCAGGCTTTCACCGACCATGTACCCGTTGTTGAGGATATTGCTGTGGCTAAGGGTGGCCCCCTTGGGGAAACCGGTGGTGCCTGAGGTGTACTGGATGTTGATCGGGTCGTCGCAACGCAATTGTGCCTGGCGTGCGGCCAGGGCCTCGCCGCTGACGGCCTCGGCACGGGCCTGCAATGCGTGCCAGGCCAGAACCCCCCGCGGTGGCGACAGCGCCAGGCTGACCACGCCACGCAGTTCGGGGAACCGCTCGCAGATCAGCGCACCCGGTTGGCTGCTGGCCAGGCCCGGGAGCAGGCCCTGCAGCATGGCGTGGTAATCGGAGGTCTTGAATGCGTCGGCACAGATCACCCAGCGGCAGCCGGACTGGCCAAGGGCATAGTCCAGTTCGCTGGAGCGGTAGGCCGGGTTGATGTTGACCAGGATCGCGCCGACCTTGGCGCTGGCGAACTGGGTAATGCACCACTCGGCGCAGTTGGGTGCCCAGATGCCAAGACGGTCACCGGGCTGCACGCCCAGGGCCATCAGCGCGCGGGCGTGCTGGTCGACGGCGTCGGCCAGTTGCCGCCACGTGTAGCGCAGGGCCTGATGGTGAACCACCAGCGCCTCACGGTCGGGGAAGCGGGCCACGGTGGCGTCGAAGGCGTCGCCGATGCATTGGGTCAGCAGGGGCTTGTCCTGGTTGCCCTGGGTGTAGCTTGGCTGGGGCATGGGCGTTCTCTTGTTGTTCTTGTGTTTTCTGTGCTGGCCTCTTCGCGGGTGAACCCGCTCCTACACAGGACGGCGCCACATTTGGGGCCTGTGGAGGTTTTCGTAGGCGCGGGTTTACCCGCGAAGAAGCACACACCGGTTTAGCGAACGAACACCTGCGGCGTCGTGGTAGACATGTCACCACCCGGCAACTTGATGTTCTTTACCTTTTCCAGCGTATCCGGATTGAACACCGCCAGGTCATTGAAGGTGCCGCCCAGGTAAAGCTTGTCGCCCTTCTTGTCGAACGTCACGCAGTAGTAGGTGTGCTCCAGATTAGCCGCCTTGATCAGCTTGCGCTGTTTGATGTCGTACTTGGCCAGGCGGTTGAGCACGCCGTAGATCTGGTTCGGGTCCTTGGGCGAGCGCAGGCCGGTGAAGTACAGCTCGGTCAGGTCGGCGAACTCCTGGGTGTGGGTCTTACCGGTCTTCAGGTCGATGCTCAGGTAGCCATACAGCGGTTCGGCGGTGGCCGGGTCCTGCTTGTCATCCTTGAACCTGGCAATGGTGTACAGCATGGTGAACTCATGGCGCGGGCTCTGGTGCGGCCAGAAGTACAGCACGTCCGGGGCGCTGTAGCCTTTTCGGTTCCAGTTGCGCAGCGGCAGGGCTACCGAGTACTTGCCGGTCTTCACGTCCATCTTGTAAATGTCCGGCCCGGCAACGTACAGGCTGCCATCGTCGGAGGCGCGCATCAGGTACACCTGGCGCGGCATCGGGAAGGTGCGTACGGGCTTGGCCTGAAGGCCATCAGCGGTGCTGAACACCTCCAGCCGCGGTGGTTTGACCACGTAATGGTCGTTCAGCCTCTGGGTCGGGTTGACCGTGGCATACACCTCTTTGCCGTCTGGGCTGATGGCGAACGAATAGATCGACCGGCCGACTTCACCAGCTACGCTGGACAGGTTGGCGTGGAAGGTGTTCTTGCAAGTGTCCAGGTCGATGCCGTAGATGTCGCCGTAATGGTTGTTGAGTACGTAGGCGGTGCGGTTGTCCGGCGCCATCATTGCGGTGCCAGGGCCGAACTTGTCGGGCATCCGGCAGCTCTTGTAGACCGTGTCACTGGCCACATCGACCACATGCAGGTTGTTCGGGTAGTTGGTCACGATCATGTATTCGTGGCCAGCCTTGAGTGCCGGGCCAGTGTCGTCGGCCTGTGCCTGCCCGGCGCAAGCCATGGCGGCGATGGTGAGCGCCAATGGCGCGCAGCGTCCAGCTTTCATGCGGTTTCCCCTTGTCATTCTTGTTGGGCCGTCACTTGTCTTTCGGGAACACGGTACCGAGGTTGCGCCAGTCCTCTGCCGAGTTGGACGCCTGGGCGTTCCAGTCCTGGTAGGTGCTCATCATGTCCGGCACCTGGGCCGGCCACCAGCAAGGGTCGGAACAACCATAAAGGTCAGCTTCCATCGGCTGGCACAGCGAGCTCACGCCGCCAAAGGCGTCCACCTCCCAGCCCGGGTCGGTAGTGGCCGTGCAGCCTGCCACCGCGCTCATTGCCATCACTTCTTCGACACGGTCTTCGGCGGCGGCCTGCTCCAGGATGCGCGCCTTGTTGTTCAGGGGCTTCAAGTGCTTCATGTCAATGCGCCTTCCGCGGGGTGATGTAGCGATCGATGAAGGCCGGGTTGGCGGCCATGATGCGGCTGTAGACTTCAATACCGAAGTCCACCCAGTCGCGCATCAGTTCGCAGTAGTGATAGGTCGGGTGCTGCGGGTCGCCGTAGCGCGCATAGCTTTCGTGATAGCAGCCGCCGGAGCACAGGTTGCGGATGCGACAGCTTTCACAGCCGGTGTTGCTGCGGTCCAGGCGCTGGGACAGGAAGTCGTTGAGCTGCGCCTGCTTCACGCCCTGGTGCACGTTACCGAAGGTGGGCAGGCTGGAGCCGGTGAAGCGGTGGCACAGGTTCAGCTCACCTTCGTGGTCCACTGCCAGCATCTTCAACCCGGCGCCACACGGCAGGGCCTTCTTGTGGCCTTCGTGGATGTCGGTGATCAACTGATGCAAGTTGGAGAACCCGATGTTGCGGTGCTCGAGTGCCGCCTCCAGGTAGCGCCGGCCGAGGGCCTTCATGTTGGCGAAGACCTGCACCAGCTCTTCGCCAGTAAGGTTGAAGTCGGCCATGTCGCCAGAGGTAACCGGGGCAAAGCCGACCTCGGCGAAACCCATTTCGTTGAACAGGTGGTTCCAGATGGTTTCAACGTCGGTAATGCCACGGGTCAGCGTGACCCGCGCGCCCACCGGCCGGCTGGTGTAGCGTGACAGCAGCAGGTCGGCCTTGCGCCGCACCACGTCATAGGTGCCCTGCCCGCCCACGGTGATACGGTTGCGGTCGTGCACGGTCTTGGGGCCATCGATGCTGATCGACAGGCCAAAGCGGTGCGCGTTGAGCCAATCGATGATTTCTTCGGTCAGCAAGGTAGCGTTGGTGGTCATGATGAACTCCACCTGCTTACCCGCCTCGGCGAACCGCCGCTCGCAGTAAGCCACCATGTGCTCGATCAACGGCCGGTTGGACAGCGGTTCGCCACCGAAGAACACCACGCTATAGCGCTGCTCGTTGGGTGACTCCTTGAGCAGCATCTCCACCGAGGCTTCGGCGGTGGCGGTACTCATCTTCTTGCCGGCGGAAGGCTTGTCCAGGTCTTCCTTGTAGCAATAGGTGCAGCTGAGGTTGCAACCGGTGTTGACGTTGAGCACCACGGTGTTGAGCGCGGTGCGCTCGACTTGCCTGAGGGCGATTTCCGGGGTCAGCGGCGAGCCGTCGCTGACCAGCTCCAGCGCGATCAGCTCGCGCAGGGTGTCCTGGATATCCTCGCCGGCAAACTGCTGGCCAAGGCGCTGCATCAGCTCCTCGGCCGAGCAGCCTTGCTGGCGCAAGGTGTCGATGATGCCGCCGGTCACCGCGTCAGCGGTGAACAGCGAACTGCTGGGAATATGGAACAGCATGCGGTCGGCATCAACCTGTACTTCGTGCAGGTTGCGTTCGACCAGGTTCAGTAGTACGCCCATGGCGACCTCCCGATAATCGATCCGTTGGAAAACCGTTGCAGCCTGCCGTTACGGCAGCGGCGGGTTATTCCAGCGCTGTACGGTGACGATCATGTGCCCTTCGCCGGTCTGGCCACCGTCGGCCAGTGTGGCGATGACCTTCAGGTTACCGGCGTTGTTGGTCATCATCTTGCGCTCAGGGTTGGGCCCGGCACCGCCTGGCACGAACACACCGTCAGCCTGCATCTGCCCGGCGAACTTGACGTCTTCATCCTCGACAGCACGCTCGTTGAACGGCTCGACCTTCCAGCTGGCCGGCAGGTAGCCGATACGCAGCGGCTGGCCATTGGCATCCTTGCCCCAGGCTTCGGCCTCGAAACGCCCCTGCACTTTCGGCACGGAGGCACCGTTCTCGCCAATGCGCGCGATGGAGAACGCCGGCACGACCTTCACTTCGTCGACCTTGTCGTAAACCGCCAGGTTCACGCCCTTGAGCGCACCTACCGCCACCTCGCGCAGCCCTGGCCTGGCATCGGCCGCGGCGCGGGCCTTGACCCTTACCAGGGTCGGGGTCTGCTCCAGCACTTCGGTCACTTCCACCCCGGCGCCCAGGTCCGGCTTGCCAGTCAGGCCGCTGCCAACCAGGGTGATTTCGCTTTCGCCTCCGGCTTTGATGAACGCCGGTTGTACCGCCAGCAACTGCGCCTTGCCTTCTTTTACGGCGCTGAAGTCCAGGCCGCGCTCATCGTGATCGGCTTCGAACATACGGCCTTTCATTTCGCCATCCAGCGCGGCGAACACCTGGCGCAGGTTGGCATCGCCAACCTTCACATTGCCCCGCCATTCATAACCGTTGTACAGGATGGCCGAGCCGCTGCCGTTGAACGGTGTACCGTCGGCGTAAGCGCCCTTGACCTCGACCTTGAAGGTATCGCCCTCTCCGGCCGTGACGCTCATCACCCCACGTACATCGCCCTTGGCCAGCATATGACCGCTGAATGCCCACTGCCCCGGCAGTACGTCCGCCTTGGGTTTGGCCTTCTGCCATTCGGCCCAGGCCGCGCTGTCCATCGGGAAGCGCTTGGCAAGGTCCGGCACCACTTGCTGCAGGGCGATCGGCAGCCAGTCGCGGTCACGCGCCTGGGCCTGGTATTCAAGGGACGGCCATTGGCCAAGGTGGAAGTGGACCAAGTGTTCCCACTCCTTGGCCGGGCGCCGTTGCAAGGCGACACGGGCACCCGAGTGGCAACGGCCACAGGTCTCGCTGAGCTGGGTGTCGAAGTGCTCGACGGTATTGAGCCGACGCTCCATGGCGTAACGCACGCCATCGGTTTCGCTGGGCGCCAGGCCCTGTTTGTCGGCCAGGTATTTGACCAGCGTGCGACGATCGTCATCGCTGATCTGAAGGCCATGCATCACCTGCATGCGGGCGATGCTCATCAGCCAGCCTTCCGGTGTCTTGCGCTGGTGGCTGATGCGGCTATAGGCGTCGTTGCCTTCGGGGATATGGCACCCCATGCACTTGTTCTGCAACAGGCTCGGGCCCTGCTCGGCCGCCATGGCCTGGGTGCTCAGCAGCGCGGCGGCGACCAGCGCCAGTTTGCCCGCATGCCGCCGGAGTCGAGTCGTCTTCAAGGTCAGACCTCCACGGTTGTTGTTCTTATCGTTTTCGCACGCTTTGGTACAGCAGGTGTGCATGTGACGGTTGTGATACAGGAACTGTGCCAGTTAGGGTAAAAGCGTTTCCTTTCAACCCTTTAAGCGGTTTTCGTGGCTTGGCCAGGAGCCGGGATGGCCATTTGCAGCGTGCCATTTCGCGACAGGGTGTTTCATGTTGAGACAGGGCCCGCGAAGAGGCCGAACAGCCACTGTTTCACCACCGTCTCACACCGTCTCAATGTGCAACAGGGCAACCCGGCAATCGCAGCCTTGCGCTCAGGCAAAACCCAACGCCCACAACACTTTGCGGCCATCAGCCCAGGTTGGCACGGCCATTGCGCCAGTGCCCGTCACATCCAATGACAAGAGGCACAGCCCCATGCTTTCCGAACTGCCCATCCTGCCCGCCACCCGCGCCTTTCTCGAACGCAAGCTGAAGATGCGCATCGGTGCCGACTGGCAGGACGCCGCCAGCGGTCGCACCCTGTCGTTCCGCAACCCGGCCACCGGCGAAGTGCTGGGTGAAGTGCCGGCCGCCGAGGCCGAAGATGTCGACCGCGCCGTGCGCGCTGCACGCCAGGCCTTCGACGACTCGCCCTGGAGCCGCATGCGCCCACGCGAGCGGCAGAACCTGCTGTGGCGCCTGGCCGACCTGATGGAGCGCGATGCGCGTCAGCTGGCCGAACTGGAATGCCTGAACAATGGCAAGAGCGCCGCCGTGGCCCAGGTGATGGACGTGCAACTGGCCATCGACTTCCTGCGCTATATGGCGGGCTGGGCCACCAAGATCGAGGGTAGCACCGTCGAAGCGTCCATGCCGTTGATGCCCAACGACCAGTTCCACGGCTTCGTACGCCGCGAGGCAGTGGGCGTGGTTGGCGCCATCGTCGCCTGGAACTTCCCACTGCTGCTGGCCTGCTGGAAGCTCGGCCCGGCACTGGCCACCGGCTGCACCGTGGTGCTCAAGCCTGCCGATGAAACCCCACTGAGCGTGCTCAAGCTGGCCGAGCTGGTCGACGAGGCCGGCTACCCGGCCGGCGTGTTCAACGTGGTTACCGGTACCGGCCTGAACGCCGGCGCCGCGCTCAGCCGCCACCCCGGCGTAGACAAACTGACCTTCACCGGCTCCACCGAGGTCGGCAAGCTGATCGGCAAGGCGGCCATGGACAACATGACCCGCGTCACCCTGGAACTGGGCGGCAAGTCGCCGACCATCGTCATGCCCGACGCCAACCTGCAGGAAGCCGCAGCCGGTGCGGCCACGGCGATCTTCTTCAACCAGGGCCAGGTGTGCTGCGCAGGCTCGCGGCTGTATGTGCACCGCAAGCACTTCGACAATGTGGTGGCCGACATCGCCGGAATTGCCAATGCCATGAAGCTGGGCAACGGGCTGGACCCGGCGGTGCAGATGGGCCCGCTGATTTCAGCCAAGCAGCAGGACCGCGTCACCGGCTACATCGAACTTGGCCGCGAACTGGGCGCCACCATCGCCTGCGGGGGTGAAGGTTTCGGGCCTGGTTACTTCGTCAAGCCGACGGTGATTGTCGATGTGGACCAGCGTCACCGTCTGGTACAGGAAGAAATATTCGGGCCGGTGCTGGTGGCGATGCCATTCGATGACATCGACGAAGTGATCGGCATGGCCAACGACAATCCCTACGGCCTGGGTGCAAGTATCTGGTCCAACGACCTGGCCGCTGTGCACCGCATGATCCCGCGCATCAAGTCCGGCTCGGTGTGGGTCAACTGCCACAGCGCGCTGGACCCGGCGCTGCCGTTTGGTGGCTACAAGATGTCTGGCGTTGGTCGTGAGATGGGTTCAGCGGCCATCGAGCATTACACCGAGCTGAAATCGGTGTTGATCAAGCTCTGATCTTTTTCCTGTACCGGCCTCTTCGCGGGTAAACCCGCTCCTACACCAGGTATCACCTGCCCTGTAGGAGCGGGTTCACCCGCGAAGAGGCCGGCACAGGCAACAAAAAAACAACAATAAAAACCATGGAGCAACCCCATGAGGCACACACTCGCCTGCACATTGGCCCTGCTGTTAACCGCCCCCGCCAGCCAAGCCTACGAGCTGTACAACCACGATGGCACCACCCTCAACGCCAACCTCGAAGCCCTGTTCGGCGTCTTCCACAGCGACGAAAGCTTCAACCAGGCCGGCAACCGCCAACCCGGCAGCACCGCCTGGCAGGAAGGCTACGTAAAATACGGCCTCAGCGGCAGCCAGACCCTGGCCGATAGCGGCACCCTCTACGGCGCCTTCAGCCTGCTCAGTTCCGCCACCTGGGGCGATGGCGACGCCGCCGGCCTGACCCTGGGTGACGAACGTCGCACCGCCATCGAAGACCTGTATTTGGGCTGGCGCTCGGCCAACCTGTTTCCGGCGCTGGGCGAAGATGGCGTCGACATTTCCGGTGGCCGCCAGGTCGTCACCCTGGGTGATGGTTTCCTGATCCAGGGTGACCCGGTCAACCTGGGCAAGGTCGACCTGGGGGCCAACTTCGACCGCGGCGGTGCCTACTACCTGGCCGCACGCAAGGCCTTCGACCGCACCGCCGTGCTGCGCCTGGGCGGCAACCAGGGCTGGCGCGGTGATCTGATGTGGTTGAAGTCCGACAACCATTACCAGGCCGACACTTCCCTGGCGGTCGCCAACCTGGAGCACGTCGCCGATACCGGCACCGTCGGCCTGAGCTGGATCCGCGGCCTCGACGTGGACCAGCGCTACGCGCAGATCATGGGCCTGGAACACCGCGACGGCATGGACACCGCCAGCCTGCGCGGGCGCGGCAACCTGGGCGTGAAAGATCTGGAACTGGCCGCCGAGTACGTGACTCAGGACAAGACCGGCGGGCGCGAGAATGCCTGGTACCTGGAGGGCAACTGGACCTTCTCCCAACTGCCCTGGTCACCCACCGCCACCTACCGCTACAGCCGCTTCTCCGAAGGCTTCGACCCGCTGTTCTATGGCCTGAGCCGGGGCTACGGCACCTGGTTCCAGGGTGAAGTGGCAGCCAACTATGCCGGGCCGTTCAACAAGAACAGTCAAGTGCACCATGTAGCGCTGAAGGGCAAGCCACGGGACAACCTGACCGTCGGCGCACTGTACTTCGACTTCGACACGCTGGACACCGACCAGGGCAACCTTGGCGGGCGCGAGCTGGACCTGTATGTGGAATGGATGGTCAACGACCACCTGCTGATCAGTCCGGTGGTGGGGTTCTACAAGCCGGAGCGCAGTGCTGCCAATGGCGGTACGCAGCTGGGTGGGCGGGATACCGGGACTTACCTGCAGTTGATTGTCGGGACCTTTTTCTGATCCGACATCCTGGGGCTGCTTCGCAGCCCATCGCGACGCAAGGCCGCTCCCACAGGGTTGTATGGTTGGGTTGTGTGGACTGTGGGAGCGGCCTTGCGTCGCGATGGGCCGCAAAGCGGCCCCGGCAATCTCAAACCAACCCCTGCTCCCCCAGCCACCACCGCACTCTCCTCTGCTGTTCACCCGCAAGCCCCGACAACACCGCCTCAACAGGCCGCCCACTGCGTATTTGTCGCACCACAGGCGCCAGTTCCACCCCCTGCAAATGCCACACCCCCAACGGCTGATCCGCTGTCACCACCACCTCGGCCGCATCCACCAGCCCATCACGCAGTACAGGCCGCCGCTCAACCCGCACCGCTTGCCAATCAGGCGCCTCATGCAGGGGTTGCGCATCCGGCCAACCCTGGCGCCGGGCCCAGAACGGTTGCCCCACCCGGCTTTGTTCCTGGGCATAGAAATCCCGGCCAATGCGGGCAAAACGCAAGAACAGCTGCTCGACCCGCTGCTGGTGAAACTGCCGCGCCAACTCGGCCCGCTCAGGCCGGCGCAGCAACGTATTGATCACCACCGGCGCCTGCAATGCCGAAGAGAGCGACTGAAAAATCCCGTTGCCCGACAGCGGGTCAACGGCCATGGCGGCATCCCCCACCCGGATCCAGTCCTGCCCGACACATTCACCCGCCAGAATGGCGGTACTGCTGCGTGCATGCACCAGTGCCGGTATCAATGCCTGATCGTCGAACAGTTCGGCGACCAACGCGCTGCGGCCCCGCAACGTCACGCAGTAAGCTGCCAACCCAGCTTTCCCCGGCAGCCCGGCAGCCTCCTGGGTGACTTGCCAGTAACAGCGGCCATCTTCCAGCCGTGCCATCCACGCCCAGCCATCCTCCAGGCTCTCCACCGCCGACGCAGGCGCACCGGGGCTACCCTGCCAGACATTGAGCAGGCTGACCGTTTCCGGCCCACGCAGGCGGTCTGCGGCCAGGGGCGCCTGGCGGCCTCGGGCCTCAACCAGGAAATCAGCGGTCAGCACCTGCCCATCGTCCAGGCGCACATGATGACCGCCCCCCTGCACGACCTCACGCACCCGCCCCTCGACCACACTCACGCCTGCGCGCTGAAGGTCTTCGCGCAGCGCCTGGTCAAAACGTTGCCGGTCGAGCAAAAACTCCTGGTTCATCTGCAGATGCTGGCCGTTCCAGTGCACCTGGCGGGTGGTCGGCATGGCCGCCTGGCTCAAGGCCCCGCCAAGGCCTGCGTACCGCAAGCCCTCCAGCACCCGCTGCGAAACACCTTCAACTGCCGCGAAACGGCGCCACTCCGACACCACCGTCACGGTGTAACCCAGCCGCCGCAAGCCAATGGCCGTGGCGGCACCCGCAGGGCCGGCGCCCAGCACCACAATGCGCGGCTCAACCATGGCTGGGACCCCGTCGCTCGGGCCCGTTGAAGGCCGCATGCTCACGCAACCAGTCATGCACCTGCTGGCGGTCCATCCCCTGGGCATCACGCAGCAAGGCGGCAATCTTGCCGCTCAACGCCGCACAACCCAGGCTCGCACCCGCCCGCTCACCCGCGCCCACGTAAGCGCCAAAATCCGCCTGTCGCGTACCCAGCCACGACCATTGGCCCGGTGCACAGCGGGCATCGCCAGTGACCCGAATGACGCCTGGGTAGCTCGCCGGGAACACCGGCCCACCCTGTGCCGGGCTGGATGCACACAACAGCACACCTGCGGCCAAAGCCTCGGCACAGGCCTGGTGCAATACAGGCCGGTCCTGCTGCAAGCCCAGGCTGAGGTTGACCAGCGAGGCCCCCGACTCCACCAGCCACAGCAATGCGGCAGCCACCTGCAACGCACTGGTGCTGGCCTGGGCACTGAACACCTGGGCCACCAACACAGACACAGGACCAGCCTGGTGTTGCAAGCTGGCGTACACCGCACTGCCGTGCCCAAGTTGGTCGGGGAACATTTCACCTTCGCGCAACTGGCCGTCTTCCAGCCAGAAACGGCGGGCGTCCAGCAAGCCGTTGGCCTGCTCCGGCGAGCAACCGCTGTCGATGATGCCAACGCGCACGTCAGTGCCCATGTTTGATCACCTCCTGCGCCAGTACCTGCAACTGGCCGTCATGCAGTTGCAGATGCAGGTCGGCATCGGCCAGGGTCGAAGCCCGGTGGCTGATCAGGATGCGCGTGCGGCCGGCGAACAGCTGGTCGATGGCCGCGATCACTTCACGTTCGGTGGCCTCATCCACCGCCGAAGTGGCCTCGTCCAGCACCAGAATCGCCGGGGCCTGCAACACTGCACGAGCAATGGCGATGCGTTGTTTCTGGCCCCCGGACAACTGCTGGCCGCGCTCGCCCAGCAAGCCATCCAGGCCCAGCGGCAGGCTGTCGACCAGGCTGTCCAGCCGCGCCAGGCGCACCACCCGTTCCAGTTCATCACGGCTGGCCTCGGGCACGCCATAAGCCAGGTTCTGCGCCAGGGTGCCACGGAACAGCACGATGTCCTGGCTGACCACGGCGATTCGCCTGCGCAGCGCAGCCAGGTCAAGGTCGCGCAGGTCGACACCGTCCAGCAGGATGCGCCCGGCGTCCGGGTCGTAGAAGCGCTGCAGCAGGTCGATCAGGGTTGACTTGCCCACCCCGGAGGCACCGCTGATGGCGACTTTCAGGCCACCCGGGATGCTCACCTGCACGTTGTTCAGTACCGCACCCTGACGCCCCTCATGGGCAAAGCTCAGCGCCTCTAGGCGCAACTCGCCGGGGCCATTGGGGATGGGCTGCGGGTTGGCGGTCTGATGTACCGCTACCGCTTCCTGCTTCAATTCCATCACCCTTCCCAGGCTGACAGCCATGCGCTGCACCGCCACGTACAAGCCCAACAGGCTCTGCACCGGCCCAACCGCCATGCCCATGTAAGTAGAAAAAGCGATCAACGCGCCCAGTTGCCAGGTGCCCTGGATCACCCACCAGCCTCCGACCAGGAACGCACAGGCGCGGCACCACGAGGTGAGCGTGCCGGGGATGGCCTGGGTGAAGAATTCGGTCACCTGCACCTTCAGCAGCTGACGCATGTAACCTTGCCCAAGCTGGTCCAGGCGCCCTGCTTCCCGGCCTTGCTGGCCGGCCGCCTGAATGAACTTCATCGCCGGCAGGGTCTCGACCAGGAAAGACGACACATCCGCCGAGCGCTCACGCAAGTTGCGCACTTCGCGCTCCACCTTGCGCCGCATCCAGCGCAGCCACAGCACCTCGATCGGCACCAGCAGCACCAGCAACAGGGACAACTGCCACGACAGCATCAGCATCAACGTCACCGCGCCCACCAGGCCGATCACTGCCGACACCGCCGAGAACAGCGAGTCCACGGCAAAGCGCTGGATCTCTGCCACATCGCCATCCAGCCGCGAAAGAATGTCGCCGATACGCCGCCGCCCGTAAAAGGTCGGCGACAACTGCTGCAGATGGCGGTAAAGGTCGTCGCGCAAGGCGAACAGGATGCGCCCCGACAGGCGCGTATGCAGGTAGCGGTTGACGCCAGCCAGCACCGTGCCCAGCAGGCCCGCGCCGATCATGATTGCCGCCATGTGCCAAAGCGTTTGGTAATCCTTGGCCAGCAGCCCCTCATCGATCAGGGTCTTGACCAGCCAGGGTTGCGCCAGCGCCAGCAGCGATGCACCTAGCGACAAGCTGAGCAACAGGCCGATGGCATGCCGATGGGGGCGCACGAAACCATACAGCCAGGCCAACGCCTGGCGCATGAGTACAGGGTCGCTGGAATCCACCAGCCTTGCGAACAGGCCGCCCACGTCAGCCGCGCAACTGCTTGAGCTTGCGGTACAGCGTCGCCCGGCTGATACCCAGTGCCGCGGCGGCGGCCGAGACGTTGCCCTGGTGGCGTGCCAGAGCACCGCGAATCTGTTCCAGTTCACTGTCCTTGAGGCTGCCGGAGGGCGCTGTGCTGCTGGCCAGTTCGTCCAGCAGGCAGTCGGTAAGGTGATCGAGGGTCAGCACCTGCTCGCCATCCTCGCGCATGGCCAGCGCGGTGCGCACCACCATTTCCAGCTGACGGATGTTGCCGGGCCAGTCGAAGCCTTCGAGCAACGCGGTCAACGCCGGGTCGAGGGTTACGCCACGCGCATCGGCCTTGTCCAGCAGGCCCTGAATGATCGCCGCCAGGTCCTCACGTTCGCGCAGGGCCGGCAGGCGCAGCGACACACCGTTGACCCGGTAGAACAGGTCCTCACGGAAGTGTTGTTCCTGGACCAGGCGCTTGAGGTCGCGGTGGGTGGCGCAGATCAGCGCCACGTCGATGTCCTGCTCGTCACCCGCCCCCAAGGGTGCTACCCGGCGCTCCTGCAGTACCCGCAACAGGCGTGCTTGCAGGGCGAGCGGCATGTCGCCGATTTCGTCGAGGAACAGCGTGCCACCATGGGCCTGCATCAGCCGCCCGACCATGCCGCCCCGGCGCGAACCGGTGAAGGCGCCCTCACGGTAGCCGAACAGCTCGGACTCGATCAGCCCTTCGGGGATGGCCGCGCAGTTGACCGCCACGAACGGTTTGTCGGCACGCGGGCTGGCCTGGTGCAAGGCCCGAGCGACCACTTCCTTGCCGGTACCGGTTTCGCCCAGCAGTAGCACTGGCAAACCATTGCCCAGCCCCTGGCGAGCCATGCGTAGGTTGCGCGCCAGGCGTTGATCACCACCGGCCAGAGCATCGAGTGCAGGCGACTGTTTGCTCAAGGCCGGCTTGCTGGATGGTGTGCTGGGGGTTACCCGGCCATGGCGCGGCAGCTGTAGGGCACGGAAATAGAACTCGCCCTTGGCGGTCTGCACGCTGCTGACCCCGCCCTGCCACAGGCGAGCGATAAAGGCCGGGGAACGTTCGCCCAGCAGGTCGGTGCTGCGCCGCCCAATCAGTTCGTGACGCGGCACCTGCAACAGCTGGCAGGCACTGTCGTTGGCAGCCAGCACTTCGCCGTCCAGGCTCAGGGCCAACAGGCCGTGCCAGGCACTGTTGAGGTACTGCGGGCGGCTGTGGAAGGCCAGCACCAACTGGTCCGGGTGGCACAGGCCAAACAGGCGGCTTTCAATGTTGCCGGCTGCCAGCATCAGGGTCGACAGGCTGTCCTGCGGTTGCGCCATCACCCCTTCGCGGGTGATGTCGAGCACACCGATCACCTCGCCGCGCGGGTCGCGCAGTGGCACGGAAGTACAGGAGAACGGGCTGAGGCGGTCAAGGTAATGTTCGCCGCAGTTGATCAGCGTCGGCCGGCCTTCGACCACAGCGGTGCCGATGGCATTGGTGCCGCGCAGCGATTCGCTCCAGCAACTGCCCGGGTGCAGATCGCGCAGGCCTTCGCGTTGCAGCACGTGCTTCTGGCCTTCGATGGCCAGCACGTTGGCCTGGGCATCGCCGAGGATGACGATGCCAGCCTTGCCCTGGCGCGCGACCAGGTAGTCGAGTTCGGGGGTAACGGCATCGATCAGCAGGCGGTTGCGCTCCAGCAGCAGGCGCAGGTCATGGCCCTGTTCCAGGCCCAGGCCGACCTGTTCGCCCTGCAGGCAGTCCAGGCCGTGGCCCAGGCTGCGGCGCCAGGAGGCGTCGATCTCGTCGCGCAGCATCCCTAGCGGTAGTTCGCCTTCGCTGGCCAGCTTCAGGCGGGCCTCGCGGGATTCGTGCAGCGGGTCGTGGGCGTTTGTTATAAGTTGTCGCGCCATTTTCTACTCCGGCTGTGCCCCGCAATGTGACGGGGTACGGGCTTGGGAATTTTCCGCAGTGTGCGGGAGAAATGGCTGGGCGTCATCTGGTAGTGGATGGATTGGGGTGTAGCTGGCCAGGTTACTTGAAGCTGGCGCAATCCCTGTGGAAGCTGGCTTGCCGGCGATCACCGGCTTCGCCGGTGCGATCCACCGCGTCGCCTGCTTCGCGGGCTTGCCCGCTCCCACAGGGTTCGCACCAAGCCTGAGGACTGCGCTGTACCTGTGGGAGTGGGCGGGAGAAATGGCTGGCCGTCATCTGGTAGTGGATGGATTGGGGTGTAGCTGGCCAGGTTACTTGAAGCTGGCGCAATCCCTGTGGAAGCTGGCTTGCCAGGGTTCGCACCAACCCTGAGGACTGCGCTGTACCTGTGGGAGCGGGCGAGCCCGCGAAGAGGCCCTCGA
This sequence comes from Pseudomonas sp. GW823-FHT05G12, assembly GCF_058795575.1. NCBI lineage: Bacteria > Pseudomonadati > Pseudomonadota > Gammaproteobacteria > Pseudomonadales > Pseudomonadaceae > Pseudomonas > Pseudomonas sp. GW823-FHT05G12. Next base: position 2,652,060 of record NZ_CM179501.1, on the reverse strand, counting down.
GGTCAATCAGGGATATCGATCGCTATCACCAATACCCAAGCCCCGTCAGGTACTCGACGCCGCCTTCCGCCCAGCCAGCTGCTGCCTCTCAACCCCATCCAGCAACGCCTCCACCACCGCCTTGGCCGAATCCAACCCATGGTCATTGCTCAACAACAGATCACGGCAGGTGCCCTTGGCCAGTTCCAGCGCCTTGAGGTTGGTCGCAAACGCCCCTTTCAGCAGCGTGGACAGCTGCACCAGCGCATCTTCGTAATCCACGCCCGAACGAACGGCGAACAACGGTGGATGGCTGCATTATCGCGACACAAAGCCCACACATCGACCTCGCAGGTGCCGTTGAATCTGCTTCAAGGCTGCAGATTCTGGCTCAAGAACTTGTCCACCGTGGCCTTGCCATCAGCTGGATCCCCCGCCACCTGCCACAGCCGCCGCTCGATCCCCTGCGCCAGCAAATGCCCCACCGCCGCTTCGATCGCCGACAGCACGCACAACTGCGCCGGTTCATTGGTGGTATACCCCACCTCGGCTTCCAGCAGTTTCTTGAACTCGATGAACTTGAACACCCCGGCACTGCGCCCTACCGAGTAGATGGTCTTGCTGGTCATCACGTTGGCCAGCACCTGCCCGGTGCGCACGTCCACGGCGCGCAGGTTGACGGTGACCTGGTCCACACGGTACTCGCGAGAGATGTCGATCCCCAGGTAGCGGGCGCCCTCGCCGCCGCTGCGCACGTTGGTGTCGTAGGCGATGATGCCGCCTTCGAGCATCAGGTTGGCGGCCTGCAACGGTGGTAGCTCGCCCATGATGTTTTCCGCCACATCAGGCTTTTTCTGCGATGCACGGATTATCTTGCGTTCGGTCAACAGGTTCTGCAGCCCTTCACGCTCCAGCACCACGAACCAGCCGCTGGCACTCAGGGCGTCCATCAACATGCTGGCCGCGCCTTGGGTGACGCTGGTGGAGAACGAGCTGGCCGGGGTGGGCTTGTACTGCCCGGTCTGGTCGCGGAAGCCGTACACCACGGCCATCAGCCGGCCTTTGGGGCGTGGCATGTTGATCAGGTCGTAGTAGGTCGAGGCCCTTGGGGTCAGGGTCGGGGTTTCCGAGTCCTGTTCAGCGGGCATCGGTTCGCGCAGGCCACAACCTTGCAGGCCCAGGGCGGTGATGATCAGCAGCGTGCTCAGCAGACGTTTCATGGTGTTCTCTCCCCAACATAAAAGCCCTTCCCTCTCAGGGGTTCAGGCCGCTGACCTCAATGATCGAAATTTCTCCTGTGGCACGATCGGTGACCTTGATGCTCAAGGCCCCGGAATCGTCGATGACGTCGATGAGAAACGCATCGGTCGCCATGCTGCCGGTGTTGCCGTTGCTGATGTTGTCCAGCAACTGCGACAACATCCGCGACTCCAGCTGGTTGCTGAAGCGCTCAAGGGCTGTGGTGCCGGTAAAGGCCGAGGCACGGTCCTTGAGGTCCGGGTCGTCGTAGTCGTTCTGCGCCTGGGCGTTGTTCAGCAGCCAGGTGCCGTTCAACGGGTTGCCGCCAAAGGCCGGGTTGACCGGGGTGTACACCAGCTCGGTGGCCTGGGCAGCACAGGCGCTGGCCAGCAGGCAGGCGGCAATGCAACGTGGAATGCGGTGGTTCATAGCTCGTCCCTCTCCAAGTCGGTGGTGTCCTGTAGCAGGCGTTGCAGCTTGCGTTGAATGATCTGCTGCTTGACCAGGTCGGCGGCGGCGACGGCCTCGTCTTTGAGCTCGGTGGTGTTCGGTGGCAGGAAGCGGCGGTACACCACTTCACGCTCGAACTCCACCGTCACCAGGCTGCCCCAGCGGGCATCGGGGCGTTCGCGTACCACCAGGTTGAAGTCCAGACGGCTGGTGGCACGCAGGCGGTCGGCGAAGTAGTAGTAAAAGTCGTGGCCGATGTGCGAGATGGTGTTGTCGACGATAAAGCCCTGCATCTCGTCTTCAGCACCCGCCCTGGCGCAGGTGGTCACCCCTGCCATCAGCAGCAGGCCCAGGCACAGCGCAGCCAGGCGCTTCATGGTGTGTCTCCCGGGCCTGCATTCGTCTGCACACCGCGTGCACTTTCGGTAAAGGCCTGCTCGGCGACGAACTGCCAGTCGCTGTAGTGCTCCATCCCCTCGAACCCGCTCCATTCGGCGCTGAAGCCACTGCGCTTAAAGGGGGTGGCGTCTGAACGGCTGTACACCCCGGTGATACGGCCGTCGATCGAGCGCAGCAGGCCCCATTCGTCGCTGTTGCTGATCGGGTCAGGGTAAAGCCTGCGAATGTGCCGTTTGGCCTGCGGGTAGCGGTTGTCCTGCAGCAGGTCGGCCAGATCCTGGGGGTACTGGGCCAGCCCTGGCGAGGCGCGGTAGTAGCTGCGCAAGGCCTGGGCATACTGGCTACCGACCCACAGCAACTGGCGTTCGCGGTCGCGCTGGGCGGCGCTCGCCCAGATCGTGCCGGTGGCCGCCAAGGCCACGCTGCTGACCGCAATCAGCAGCAGCACACCCAGGTAGGTAAAGCCGCCGTTGGCCTTACCACTCAGCGAAGAGGCTGCCATCACGCGCCCTCCCTGTGGCACCGCTCTTGATGTCGGCCACGCCGCCAGCCACACCCTCGGGCGGCGGCACCAGCTGCCAGGCATCGCTGCGCTCGGTGATCGGGTCGACCGGTGTGTTGCGCAGGTAACGTTGTTCCACCAGTTGTTCCAGCGAATCGGGGTAGTGGCCGGTATCACCGTAGTAGTGGTCCAGCGCCTCGCGCAGCACTGCCAGGCTCTGACGCAGGGTGGCCTCGCGCGAGCTTTCCAGGCTGTTGAAGTAGCGCGGCATGGCGATGGTCATCAGCGTGGCGATGATCGCCATCACCACCAGCAGTTCGATCAGGGTGAAGCCTTTGCTGCGTTTCATGGCTGTCACCATTGCCCGTAAGGGATATTGTTCAGGCCTTTGCCGCGGGCCCTGGAATACACGTCGAACACGTCTTCGCCGTCGCGCGGGTTGTCGGGGCTGCTGTCGTAGGCGCGCAGGCCCCAGCCGCCTTCGTCTCCATCCTTTGCCGCCACCAGCGGGTCGTGCGGGATGCGCCGCAGGAAGTAGAACTTGGCGCCCTTGGCACTGCGCACATCGCGCACGCCCTCTACCAGCACCTGCAGGTTCGGCGGGTAGCCACTGCTGTCCACGCGCTTCTCGATGTAGCCGGCGTCGAAGGCCCGCTTGTAGGCATCGATGGCGTCGCGAATCTGGTACAGCGCCTCGCGCAGTTGCTGCTCCTTGCCGCGGCGTACCACCGTTTCGGTCAGCGGCGCGGCCATGCTGGCGAGCAACCCGAGCAGTGCCAGGGTCAGCACCACCTCGATCAGGCTGAAGCCGTGCATGCGACGCCGGGCGCTCATGGCCGGGGGCTCCCGTTGACCGGGGCGACCGCCATCTGGCTGTCCACGACCGGTTCTTCAGTGGTCGGCGCATTACCAGGTACGTCCATCGGCGGCAGTGGCGCCATCTGGCGCACCTGCATGGCCGACTCGGTGCCCGTGGAAAACTCCATGTCCGACGGGCTCTGGTACGGCAGGTTACGCACGATGCGCGGGGTGATCGCCAGCACCAGCTCACTCTTGCTCATGTCGTCCTTGTTGCTGCCGAACAGCCGGCCCAGGCCCGGGATGTCGCCAAGGCCGGGAATCTTGTTGCCACTGGCGTTGTGGTCGTTGCGCACCAGGCCGGCCAGCACCTGGGTTTCGCCGTCGTGCAGGCGCAGGCTGGTCTGCGCGTTGCGGGTGTCGACCTGGACCGGGATGGTGCCCTGGCGGGTGGCCTCCAGCGGGGTGGCGTTGCTGACCTCGAGCGCCACCTTGATCGCCACTTCGTTGTTCAGGTGCACGGTGGGCTGCACTTCTAGCTTCAGGCCGACGTCCAGGTAGGTGACGCTCTCGGTAATGACCGGCCCTTGGGTCGACGGCACCGAGGTGGCGCTGATGATCGGTACCCGCTGGCCGATGTGGATGCGCGCCTGCTCGCGGTTGCTGACGCGGATCACCGGGCTGGCCAGGGTGTTGATGTCCTTGTCCTGGGCGTTGATCTTGGCCTGCGGCGCAGGCGCAATGCTGATGCGGCTGGAGTTGATGCCCTTGAGCTGGTCGAGCACGCTGACCGGGTTGCCATCGTCGCTCAGCACGCCAAAGGTGTTGGGCCATTGCAGGCCAAGGTCGAGGATGCGCGAGGTGGCCACCTCCATCACCTCCACTTCCAGCACCACCTCGGGGTTGGACTGGTCCTGCGACTGCAGCAGCTTCTCGGCCATGCGCACCGCGTCCGAAGTGTCGCGCATGGTCAGGGTGTTGAGGCGCTCGTCAACGAACACGTCGCGGGTCTTGAGCATGGTCTTGACCATGTTCAACGCGGTGTTGGCGTCGATGCTGGTCAGGTAGAACGTGCGCATGACCAGTTCCTGGTAGTCCTTGGTCTTCTGCGGCGAATCGGGGTAGACCATGACGGTGTTGTCGTTGACGATCTTCTGGCGCAGCTGGTTTTGTTCCAGCAGCAGCGCTATCGCGTCCTCGATGCGCACCTCGCGCACGAAGATGGTGGCTTTCATGTCCGGGCGCAGGTCCTTGTCGAAGATGAAGTTGATGCCGGCCACCTGCGACAGCACTTCGAAGATGGTCTTCAGGTTGGCATCGCGAAACTCCAGGGTGACCGGCCGCTCGAGCTTGCTGCGCAATTGCGGGTACGGCTGCGCGGTGCGTGCCTGCACGTTTTCGATGTCGCTGCGCAGGGTCATGCCCTTCTGGTTCTGCGGGTCCAGACGCAAGACTTCGCGCATGTAGCGTTCGGCCCCGAACAGGTCGCCCTGGCGCAGCGCCGCCTGGCCAAGCGCTATGCGTTCGTCCAGGGTGCGGATCAGCTCCAGCTGGCGAATGCCTTCCTGGGCGCGGCGGTTGTTCGGCTCCAGGGTGAGCACCCGGCCATAGCCCATCCGGGCATTGGCGAAGTCATGACGGACGCGGTCGCTGTCGGCCTGGCCAATCAGGGCCTCGACCGCCGCCTGGCGGCTGTGGGCCAGGGCGATATTCAGCTCCGTATCACGCGGGTCGTCGCGCAGGGCCTCTTCCAGGCGAGCGATGCCGGCCTCGTACTGGCCCTCTTTCATCAACTGGTCGCTGTCCTGGCGAACCGCACTGGAGCCGCAACCGGCAATGGCCACGCACAGCGCCACGAGCAGAAACGGAGCAGGCTTGCACAGCTTTGACGACTTCATGGTGCGCTCCCGACAGACAAGGTCTGCGACTGGTGCAAAGGCAGGTAGACCAGGTTCAGCTCGTTGGCCGATACCCGATCGAGGCGATAGGTGTCTTCGATCACGTCGCCTTGGCGCACGACGTAGAGTTTTTCGCCGCTCTGCAGGAAGACCTGCAGGTCGTCGCGGTCACCCATGCGGCCGATGAACTGGAAAGGCAGTTCCGGGGCCGTCGGGGCCGCGGCGACGACAGGTGCGATCATCACGGGTTGTTCGGTGACCGTGGCCAGGGTTTTGGGTTGGGTCCATTGCTGGGTTGGGAACAGGTCGCGGGAGGCCTGTTCTAGCCCTTTCGCGGGCAAGCCCGCGCCTACAATGGACGCAGCGCTTTCTGTTGTAGTAGCGGGTTTACCCGCGAAGGCCGCGACGCCATCGTCCTGGCCAAACCAATGGTCCGGTGCCCAGGCCAGCGCCGCGCTCACGCCGAGGAAGCCGGCCCAGATGACTGCACGTTGTGTGTTCATCACGACCTCGACAGATAAAGGGTCATGCGCAGGCGGGCATTGAGCTCGCTGTCGCCGATGCGCTTGCGTTGCAGCTCAAGGTCTTCCAGCACCAGCGTCGGCAGTTGCTTGAGCAGGCCCTTGATAAAGCCACGAATCTGCGGGTAGCTGCCGCGCACTGGCAGCACGATCTGGTAGCGGGCCAGCTCGGTCTTGGGGTCGATACCCAACGCGTATTCACCGCGGGCCAGGCTGATGCGCTCGGCGCTGGCCAGACGGTACAGACGCTCGATCAACTCGCTGGCCTGGGGCTGACCGGGCAGTTGCTGGCGCAGGCTGTCGAGGGCCTGCTGCTCGGGCTGGACCGCAATCTTCAGCTCACCCCGCTTGACACGCCCTACCTGTTCGCTGGCCTGCGCTTCGGTGGCACGCAGTTCGCGTACGCTTTGCCATTGCGGCAGCACGCCGGCACACCCCACGCCAATGGCGAGCAGGCCTACGGCTACGGCTGCCAGGCCTACCGGGCCGACAACGCGCAAGCGCTCCTGGAGGATCAGGCTGCTGAACGATTCAAGGGCGCGCATGGCCGGTCTCCCAGGTGGCGGTGAGGGTGAAGCGCACCGGGTGCTCGGGCCGCGCAGCGAGCACCTCGTGGTTGAGCAGCGACACGTCGCTGAGCTCGTCGCTGGCTTCCAGGCGCTGGTGGTACTGCAGCATCGCTTCGAGGTTGCGCGCCTCGGCGGCAATGCGCACCTGGCCCTTGCGCGCATCCGGCGTCAGGCCGAGCAGCGCGACGTCGTCCTGCGGCATGGCTTCAAGCATGGCGAACAGTTGCTGCCAAGGGCGTTGCAGTTGCTGCGACACACTGCGCATTTGTGCCAGGCGCTCAGCCTGCTCCCGGCTGGCAGCGCTGTTCTTGGGTTGTGCGACGGCCGGGCGGCGGCCCAGTTGCAGTTCCAGGTTATGGACGCTGGCTTCCAGCGCCACTTGCTCGGTCTGCAAGCGTTGCTGCAGCAGCACCAGCCCGGCGACCATGGCGCTGGCAAGGACGAGCAGCGACCAAACCAACGGGCCGCTGCGCCGTGGCTGGAATTCCAGGTCGAGGCGGCGCATGTCAGGCCACCGCCCGCCACATGGCGCACAGCGGGTCGGCTTCGCTGGCCGGCTGGCACAATTGCACCGCCGCCAGTTGCGGCACGTCGCAGCGGCCTGGGGCATGCAGGTACACCCGCGGCAGGTGCTCGCCGTACAGCTCACAGGTACGCTCGATCAGTGCCTGCAGGGCCTGGTCGCTGTCAGCGCAGCCTTGCGCCAGCACTTGCTGCCAGGCACCGCCGGCGGCCAGTAGCAATACACTGCGACGCGGCTCGGCCAGCACGAACAGGAAGTCACCCTGCTCCAGCTGTGACCAGCAACGGTTGTAGGCAGCCATCAGGTATGGCTGCACCGAGCGCAGGCTCAGGCGGCTTTCCCGGCCCAGTGCCTGCAGCCGCTGCAGCAAGGCTTCGGGCAGCGCCGTGGCGATGCGGGCGGCACCGGCTGGCTCCGCTGACAGCACGATGCGCCAGTCGTCCAACGGCTGCCCGTAGAGGTTCTCGAAGCAAGCGCGGGCATAGGCGTCCAGCTCGCGAGGGTGGCCGATGGCGTCACTCCAGGGCACCAGGCAGAAGCGGCTGTAGCGGGCCGACAGCAGCACCCGCAACTGGGCGCCACGTACCGCATGCTCGGCCAACAGCGCAGCAAGTGCATCGACGGCAGCTTCCCAGGTCGGTTGGGTGGCGTCGCTGCTGAACGCGCGGCTGCCCAGCCATTGGTGGTGATTCTTGTGCCAGCGACCCAGGCCGACACCCTCGGCGCCCAATACGGCGCAGTAACGGTCAGATGAATGTGACACGGTTGATCTCCTCAAGGGTGGTGCGGCCATCGCGGACCAGGTCCAGAGCCGAGGCCCGCAGCAGGCGCAGGCCGCGCTGGCAGGCAAGCGTCTTGATCTGCGCCAGCGGGCGGCGCTCCACGATCATTTGCCGCAGGTCATCATCCAGGTGAAGCAGTTCGGCAATGGCACTGCGGCCGCGGTAACCACTGCCACGGCAGTGGCCGCAGCCCTTGACGCGGACGAACGTCCAGCCGGCCACCCCCTCGCGGGTCAGGCCTGAGCCATACAGGGTGTCGTCATCGTGTTCGCAGGGCGTGGCGCAGTGCGGGCAGGCCAGCCGAATCAGGCGCTGGGCCAGTACCGCATTGAGCGCGGAAACGAAGCTGTAGGGGTCGACCTGCATCTGGCTGAAGCGGCCAATCACGTCGAACACGTTGTTGGCGTGGATGGTGGTGAACACCAGGTGACCGGTGAGTGCCGATTGCACGGCAATCTGGGCCGTGTCGGGGTCACGGATTTCGCCGACCAGGATCTTGTCCGGGTCGTGACGCAGGATCGAGCGCAGGCCGCGGGCGAAGGTCAGGCCCTTCTTCTCGTTGACCGGGATCTGCAGCACGCCGGGCAATTGATACTCGACCGGGTCCTCGATGGTGATGATCTTGTCCACGCCATGGTTGATCTCGCTGATCATGGCGTACAGGGTGGTGGTCTTGCCGCTGCCTGTAGGGCCGGTGACCAGGATCATGCCGTAGGGTTCTGCAGCCAATCGACGCAGGGCGCGCAAGGTCTCGTCGGCAAAGCCCAAGGCTTGCAGCTGCACGCCGCTGACCCGGTCGGACAAGTCCTGCTTGTCGAGCACCCGCAGCACGGCATCTTCACCGAAGATGCTAGGCATGATCGACACCCGGAAGTCGATTTGCCGGTCGCCCACGGCCACCTTGAAGCGGCCGTCCTGGGGCACGCGTTTTTCGCCGATGTCCAGCTCGGCCATGACCTTGATGCGCGAGATCACCTGGTCGGCGAAGGCGCTGCCACTGGCCTTGCCGGCACCGTTGAGCACGCCGTCGATGCGGTACTTGATGGTCAGGCCCTGGCCGGTCATGCCCAGGTGGATGTCGCTGGCGTGCAGCTTGAGGGCGTCGTACAGGGTGGAGTTGACCAGTTTGACCACGCGGCTCTGGTCTTCGCTGATACTGGCCAGCGACAGGCGTTGCAGCGGGTCTCCCTCGCTGCTGGCTTCGGCGTCGTGGTCAAGGGCATCGACTGCGTGGAAGCTTTCTTCATGACGGGCCAGGAAAGTGGCCAGGTCGGCGGCGTGGGCCAGGTAAAGCGGCGCGCCTTGCAGTACGTCGTCGATCCAGGCCAGGCGAGCGGGGTCGAAGGGGTCGGCGAACACGCCCAGCAGTTGGCCGCCTTGCTCGATCAGCACACATTCGCGCTTGATGCACTGGGCCAAGGCCAGCTTGTCGAAGCGTGGGGTGCTGGCCAGCAGGCTGTGGCTGTCGAGTACCGGGTAATGCAGGGTCAGGCCCAGGCGCTGGGTGAAGGTGTCGGGGGTGTCGCAGGCCAGGCGTTCCAGGCAGTCGAGCAGGCGCTCGTCAGTGGCTTGCAGACGGGCCTGGGCCAGCAGTTCGCGGGGGTAGGCGGAAATTTTTGCTGGGTTCTTCGCGGGCATGCCCGCTCCCACAGGTACATCACAGGTCTGTGGGCTGCATACATCCTGTGGGAGCGGGCATGCCCGCGAAGACGTCGGTGCAGGCTTTGCAGATTCCGGGGTTGCATCGAATGCTTCTGGCATGGCCTGCGACTCCGCTCAGGGGCGCGTCGCAGGCTGGCTCGGCCAGGGGTGCGGGCGCCGCTATTCCCCTGTGAGCAGTTGATCGTCGTCGGGCCCTGGTGGCTTGGCGCCGTTACGGCGGCGGTCGGCCAACACCCAGCTTCCATCGTACAACTGCAGGGGGAACGATTCGTTCCTGTTCTGGCGTCGTTCGACGAACCCTTCGGCCGGGTTGTCCGTGGCCCTGCGCCGGCGCTCGATGCCCAGCAGGTCGAAGATCGCACGCGCCAGCTCCATCAGTGGGAACGGCTTGAACAGGACGTGACTCACTCCGAGTTCGGCGGCCCGCTCACGCACCTCGACGGTGGGGTGGGCGGTGATCAGCACGAAGTGGCATTGCCTGTTCTTGCGTACAGCCTCCAGAACCTGAAAACCTTCCATGTCGGGCAAGCGGTAATCCAGCACAACTACTTGCGGTGCCAGGCTTTCAGCCTCTTCGATACCACTGGCACCGTTGTGGGCAACATGAACTTCCAGGCCCTGCGCCTGCAGATACGCTTGCAGGTTTTGCGCAAGAGTCTGTTCGTCATCGACTACCAATACTCTGTTCACCAAGGTCGACTCCCAAATACTGCCCGGTTCCCCGGTCTGCGAAGTACGCCCTTGTAGAGACTTGAGCAGGCTTCGTGCCAGGCGTGAATAGTCATGTTGCACCACTGTAAGCCACTGATTTTACTAAGGTGCCGGCCAGCAACCGACAGACGCTGAACAGGCACACCCAACCCGTTCCCCACAACCGGGGAAAATGATGGCACATTGCCAAACCTTAATTCCCCAGCATTGGGGGAAGCGCCCTCAACGGACTCAGTCGGCGATTTCCACTTTAGCGGACTCGCGCAAACGTTGGCGCACGGATTGGCGCGCCTGCGCCTCCCGCTGGCCGATGAGCGTTGCCCGAGCCAAGGCCAGGCCGTGTTCGCGTATGACCAATGGATTATCACTTTGGTTCTGCGCTCCTTGCAGTCTCTTCTGGTTGGCATCATAAAATGCCTCCACTTCGCCCTGGCTCGGCGCGTCGACTGCGCTGAGCAGGGCGTACACTTGCTGGGCCGCCATCTCATGCCGGGTGTATTCAGTGTACTGCGCCCTGTCGAAGCCCGCCTCTGCCAGTCGCCTTTCGAATAACGCCGGGCTGCCAAATGCCGCTTCGATCTCGCCAACCTGCGCCGACACTTGTTCATTGCTGACAGCAATACCTTGGCGTTGCGCTTCCTGCCACAACAGCTCCTTGTCGATCAGCTCGTCCAACGCCTGGTCGCGCAGGCGTTTATACAGGCCTGGATTGCGGATGCTGGTCACCGCCCTACCCTGGGCGTCCAGGTACTCGCTGAAGTAGCGTTCCAGGCGCATCAACCCGATCTCGACACCATTGACCCGCGCCGCCGGCACATCGGCCCAGCTCGCCCTGGTCAGCACCAGCAACAGGCAAAACCACACGATCCGCATGACAACCTCCGCTCAAGGGCTGGCCGGCACTGGCCGGTAGGGGGTGACCGAAGTAAAGCGTGGCCCGGGCAGGGCCACCGCCACCACATGGGCACCTGCCATGCCCTGGCGGCGACCAGGGCCAAAGCCCAGTGCCGGGGTCAGGCCGGTGGGCACATCGTGCAGGCCTTCGAGCGCAGCGATCAGTTGCTCGCGGCTGGCATCCCGACCAATCTGCTTCAGCGCTTCGCTCAGCAGGCGCAACGCGCACAGCGTATTGACCTGCAATGATGCCTGGCGCGGGTCCAGGCCCTGGCGCTGCTGCAGCCCGGCGAGCGTAGCCAGGCCTTGCTCGGTCCAGTCCTCAGGCACGTAGGGGTAGGCCAGAAACAGCCGCTGCGACCACTGCGCCGGCAAGCGCGCCACAGCGCCGGCTACCTGACTGGAAGCAGCGAACAGGTAGGGCTCGCGGCCGGCCACCTGCAACGCCGCCGCCAACTCGGCAAAGGCCTGGGCGCGGCCAAGGAAGACGATGCCCTGCCCGTCCACCGCCTGGCCGTCGAACGCCTGGATAGCGGGTGGCGCCCAGCCCTGCTGTCGTAAAAGCTCGCGCACCTGCTCGGCCAACGCGGCGTGTTCGTTACCGGCATACACCACATGTAATTCATCCGGGGCTATGCCCAGCGCCACACGGGCGTGCTCTGCCAGGCTCAGCAATTGCTCGGGCAAGCCGGGTAGCGGGTCGAAGACCTGTGCGCTGCCGCCGCTGCGCGGGGTGCTGCCAACCATCGGCACGTTCTGTGGCGCCAGCAAGGTCGTCAGGCGCTGGTCGAGCATGGGCGCCAATGGCGCGATCAGGGCGAATACCCGCTTTTGCTCGAGCAACTGTTGCAAGGCGCGTTCGGCACTGACCGGGTCGGAACCTGGGTCTAGTACGACCAGTTCCAGGCGCCGCCCGTGAATGCCGCCTTGCTGATTGAGTTGACCCACGCCGTCTTCCAGCACGGCGCGCACCACCTGCCCGGCTTCAGCCAGCGGACCGCTCGCGGGCAGCAGCGTGCCAAGGCGCAGCACGCCCTCCTCCACACCAGGGTCACGTTCTTCGGCCAAGCGTTTGAGATAGGCGGTGAGGTTGCGCTGGTCGGCCAAGGTCAACTCGAAGCGTGGCATGGCCGGGTCGAGGCGATTGCCAGCCGGGTCGATACCCTGCTGGATGGCCCGCGCCAGGCTGCTGTCGGTGTAGGCCGGGTAGCGGCGGCCGTTGGCCTCGCGCGGGCCCTGGCCGAGTGCCAGGCGTTGCCAGTCGAGGCCGGGGGGGCGAACACCGCCTTCGGCACGGCCACGGCCGTCGCTGCCATGGCAACTGGCGCAGGGCAGCACGCTGGCGGGGACTGTGATGTCGCTGGCGCCTACCCGGGCTTGCAATTGAGCGTCGCTACTGGAAACGCCCTCGCGGTAGAGGCGTTTGCCGGCTTGTTCGTGGTCGGTCAGGTCCAGGGCCAAGGCTGAGGTCGAAGTTGCCATGCCAAGCACGCAGGTGAGCCATATCGCAAGCCCTGTGGGAGCGGCCTTGCGTCGCGAAAGGGCTGCGAAGAAGCCCCGGCAGTGGCAGCTCAAGCGCAGAAAGAGGGGAGCGCTGCGCGCTACTTTCGCGACGCAAGGCCGCTCCCACAACAGCGGATGCCACAGAGGCCAACTCCCCAGGCGGCCCATGATACTCACCGACCTGCCAGCGGCTGGGTCAACAGCTGCATGCGCTGGGCAATCGCCGCTGGCGGTGCATCCGGGCGAATCTTGCTCCAGCGTTTACCTGCAACATCACCGGCAATCAGCTGCGTCGAATGCTGCTCGGGACTTGGCAGGAACTGCCCTATACGGCCAAGCACCAGGTCGACATTGGCCTTGTCGCCGGTCAGGAACAACCAGTTCGGCCCGTCCACCCCCTGCTTGGCGGCGAACGCCTTCAGCGCCTCGGGGGTATCGTTCAGCGGGTCACTGCTGATCGACACGAAGGTCACCTGGCCGGCCAGCGCTGGCCCCATGGCCTCGCGCACCTCGCGCAGCTTGCGGGTGATCAACGGGCAGGCATCGGTGCAATGGGTGAAGATCACGTTGAGCATCACCACCTTGTCCTTGAGCACGTCACTGTAAAAGCGCAGCTCGCGGCCATTCTGATCCTTCAGCACGGTGTCGGTGAACCAGGTCTTGGCGTCGCGGGTACCGCCACCACTGGCCATCGCCTGCGGTGCCGGCTGCGGCTCGGGGGCTTGCGGCGCATGGCCTTCGTGGGCGAACGCCACCGATGAGAGGATCCACAGGCAGCCAGCCAGCACCAGCCAGTCGAATGCACGCATGCCAGCGCGGTGGGCGGTTGCAGTGCTCATGGTTGCACCTCGTGATGGTCGGCAATGGCAGTACTCTTGGCATGGACCCGGCGCGCACTGAGGCGGTTGATTTCTTCGATCAATACGCCCGGGTCGGTGAAGCCGTAGTAACGCGTCCAGTGCCCGCTACGCCCGTCACCCACCAGTATCAGCGGCGGGTGCTGGTTGAGGTCGGCGTTGAAGCTGCCCAGCCCCTTCAGGGTTTCGGTGATGGCGTACGGGGTACCGGTCAGCCAGCTCCAGCCCGGCCCTTTCTGGAATGCCTTGGCATAATGTTGCAGGCGCTTGGCGTCGTCACGCTGGGGGTCGACACTGATCGACACCATGCGGACCTCCTCGCCTACCCGGCCACCCAGTTGCTGCTGGACCTTGCCCATGATCGACGACACCACCGGGCATACCGTGGTGCAGCTGGTGTAAATGAAGCCCATGACCACCAGATGGTCACCCACCAGGTCTTTCTCCAGACGTACCGGCATGCCTTCCTGGTTCAGCAGCGACACATCGGCAAAGCGCACACTGGTCTTTTCCTGGTGCGCCGCCGGCGGCTGCCCGGCATGGCCGTCATGCTCGTGACCGGCGTGGGCCATGGCCAGGTGGCTGGCGAATGCCAGGCTGAGGGCCAACAGTGTGCAAGCAGGCTTGGCGTTCATCGCACATTCCTCACGTCAGTCTGGGAAGCGTTGGTTGCAGCAGCCGGCAGGACGCGCAGGCTGGTGTAGTTTTCTTCGGCAAACTTGCGCCCCAACGAGGGCGACTGCACATGCAGGTACCAGGCGCCGGCCTCAGGCAAGTTCAGCGCTGCCTGGTAGACCCCCTCGCCCACCTCTTGCAGCTGCAGGTTGCGCGGCATCGACGATGGCGCCAGGAAGTAGCGCAGGCTCAAGTCGTTCAGGCCCAGGCGCGGCTGCCCGTCGTCACCGACAATCCGTACCCGCGCGGTGAAGTCGCTGTGCTGCGGCAGCGGCTGGTCGAGGCCAATGAACTCAGCACGCGCACCTTTACGTTTGCTGGCATCGCTCCCTGCGGCCACTTCGGTACTGAAGCAATGAATGATTTGTGGCTGGTTGAGCAGGAAGGCAACGTCGAACTTGCCGGCGGCGGGCAGCTTCACCGTCGAGCCATACACCCCGGGGGCCACTTCGCGCAGGCTGCGGTCAACGACGATGGCGGCGCGGGCCTGGTGGCCGCGGTTGTTGTAGCCGGACATCGGTGCATTCATGCCTTCGGCATAGAAGTAGGTGGTGTTGTCCACCGGGTTGACCACGAACACCGAATTGTCATCACGCGATACCGACAGCCCCTGGGCCAGTGGCAGGTCGCCGGCCTGGCGCGGCGCTGCGGGGCCAGCCTCGAAGCCTTGCACGATGGGCGCACGCCCCTCGCCCAGGCTGGCCAGATTGATCATGCTCACTTTCGGCGAGGCCAGGCCACGCACATAGGCATAGCCTTTGGTGAACGTCAGCTGGTACGGTTCGGCCGCCACCGGAATGCGGTGGATCAGCTTGTCGGTACTGGCGTCGATGACCAGGGCCTGGTTCTCCAGGGTATTGAGCACGATGCCGTAGCGGCCATCATGGCTGAAGCGCATCGGCCCCAGGCCCTGTTCGGCCTGGACCGTGTGGCGCAACTGATGGCTGCGGGCATCGAACACCCTTACGCTGCCCTCTTCACCATCGACCACGTACACCGCTTGGGACAGCGCCGAATAGCTGACCGACAGCGGGTGCGGGCCTACCTTGATGGTCTTGGCCAGGCGCATTTCCGGGATGTCGATGACGCTCAGGGTGCCGCTGTCGCGATTGCTGACATAGGCATAGCGCGAGTCGGCGCTGAAGGCGATTTCGTGGTGCCCGGTACCGGTGTTGAAGTGCTTCATGGCGCTGCGCCCCGGCACGTCGATCACTGTTACCCCGCCTTTGCCCGGGTCGCTGCTGTTGTTGCCAACCCACAGCCGATGCTGGTCCGGCTGCAGGGCCACGCGCAGCGGCTGATCGCCGGCGTCCAGGTCGGCCACGCGGGTAAAGGTTTCGGTATCGATCACCGAGACCTTGCCCCGCTCGGGTATCGACACGAAAACCTGCTTGTCGTCGCTGGTGGCCGCCCAGTCCATGGGCCGCCCTGGTAGCTCGATGCGGGCCATGGTGCTGGTCACGCCCCCCACCGACACCGTCGGGTCGATCACTGTCAGGCTGGCGTCATTGTTCAGCATCAGCAAGAAGTAGCTGTTCAGGTCGAGCAGCGGCCGGGCCCCGATGCTGCTCTTGAGAAACAGCGCGACCCGCGCCTTGCAGCTCTGCTCGCGGTCCCCGGCCGGGGCCGACTGCGCCGGGTCGATCCACGCCCCCGGGGCCATGCCCGACAGCGGTTGGCCACTGGTCTGGTCGCTGAGCTTGAAGCGGATGTTGGCGAAGCCGCCCTCCTTCAGTTCGCCGCCGGCCAATGGCCGGGCCTCGAACTCCACGTTCACGCCGTCCCGGCTGAGCCGGTGCAAGGCCTGCGAGCCGCCCCGTTCCTGCAACAGCTCGCGCGGGTCGCACCATAGCTTTTCGTACGCCACGCCCAGGCCGATCAGCGCTACCCCCAGCACTACCCCCAGGTAAGCAGGGCGAGTCTTTTTATTCATGCTCGCGTTCCCCTTCCGTCACTGCGCCGGGGCCGTTGCCGGCGGCGCTTCGTTGGTCACCCGCAAGATCCCCCACAGCCCCGAAAGGTTGCCGTAGGCAGCGTAGTCGCGGAACAGGTAGTCACCCGCCACCGCGTTTGCACCGCCGGCACTCGGCAGCATGAAGCTGAAGTGCGCCGCTGGCAGTACGCTTTCCTGCGCGCCGATGTACATGGCCATCGGGTTGTAGCCAAAGCGCACCGAACCGATACCAGGCAGGCTAATCGGGTAACCATCCGCATCGCTCTTCTCGGCCTGGTAGTTGTGCAGTGGCCATACGTGCCCGTCCAGCTGGTAGACCATGCCGCGGCTGCCACCACTGGGCATCACGATATGGTTGCGCACCGGTTGGCCAGGCTTGGCGTACAGCACCGGGGTTTGCGGGTCTCTACCGACCAGGGCGTTGGCGTAGGCCATGTGGGCGTTGGGTACATCACCAAAGCCCAGGCCATTGGCGCGGCCGAATGGCGAGTCGGGCGCCATGCCGAAGCGCAGCCACAACGGTTCGGTCTTGTAGTTGACCGCCATGTTGCCGTTGTCTTGCGGATCACCGGCAGCGCCGTTGCCTTCGGTATTGATGCCTTCTACCGGACGACCATCGGCCCAGCGCATGTTCAGTGCGCGCTGCCACACCGTGACGAAGTCGCGGTAGTCCGGCTGGCCGCTGACCTTCACCGTGGCCTGGGTACGGGTAGCAGTATCCTCGGTCCAGGTGGCGGTTTGCGGCAGGATGCTCATGGCGCCCACCAGGCCTTTTTGCGGCTGCTTGATGAAGTCTGACGGGGTCAGGTTGAGGCCGCCGAACTCGATAGGCGTGGTGTTTATGTTGTCCACCGTGCGGCCCAGCTGCGACACCGGTTTGCCTTCACGCTCCAGGTGGCCGGCGTAGTACTGGTACTCCTTGGTCGGGTAGGCGCCGCTGGTGCCAGCACGTGGTGGCACGGTCTGCACCGGGTTCAGGCCAACGTTGGCACCGTCCGACTTGGTGATGTCGTAGGCCAGCAGTTGCGCATGCAGGCCCACGTGGCTGGACGGCCGCATCAGGTTGTTGGCAAAGGCGGTGGAGCCTTCGCTGTCGAAGCGGTCACGCTTGACCACGTTGTGCATCACTGCAGTGCTCGGCAGGTCTGGCATCACCAGTGGCAAGCGGTTCTCCAGGGTGATGCTGATGCAGTCGCCGGCATTGGCGCGCAACACCAGCGGCTCTACCGGGACACCCGCCTTGAGCTTGCCGGTGGTGGCATCGAGGTCAGCCTTGCGCACGTACAGGATCGCGGTCGGGTCATGCAGCGGCGCACTGTGGCCACCGATGGTGAAAGGCTCCCCATCTTCGGGGTCTACCCCGCTCACCAGCGGGATGGCGGTTCTACGGCTGTTGAACACCAGGGTGCCGCCGTTGGCCTTGAGCGCGCCACCGACATGCTGGCCGACGCCCGCCGGGTCATTGATGCTGACGCCGTTACGGTTTTCGAGGATGTCGTTGGCCAGCGCTGCGACGATCTCGTAGCTGCGCTTGACCGTGGTGCGGGTACCGATGCCGTTCGGGTTGGCCGTGGTTTTCGGGCAGATGCCGTTGAAGTTCACGGTGTTGCGCATGGCCACCGGCTGCGGGTTGTTGGGCAGCGGGAACAGGTCGGCACGCTGCGCGGTGTAGTTGCGCATGATGCCCCAGATACCGTTCCAATAGCCCTCCAAGGCCGCGTCCAGCGAGTACAGGTAGTCGCCGTTGGTGGCTGCCGAACTGGAGATCATCGACACCGGCGCCATGAAGCCCAACTGCTCGGAGATGCCGATCATTTGCGACGACTTCCAGCCCGAGTTGGAGCTGTTGCCGAAGCCAGAACCGTTCTGCAGCCATTTCACGCCGTGCAGGGTGACGTTGTGCTCCTCTTCATGGCCACCGGCGTGCATGCGCAGGCGCACGTTGTCGCCGGAATAGGTGCGCAGCAACGGGGTGAACGGGTCGCCCGGCTCGGCGCCAGCCGTGTTGATATGCGGCGGGAACAGCGTAGTGCCGCCGGTAGGGCCGACTGCCGAGGTAATCGCCGATGGCGACAGGTTCATCGCCGGGATGGCGCGGTCGGTACGGGTTTGCAGGGCATAGCTGAGGTCGCCGGCCAGGCCGTCGGCCTGCATGCCACGCTTGCCGTCCGGGCCGACCTTGTTCGGGTCATACACGCGCAGGGCCAGCGGCTCGTTGCGGTAGTTGACGACGAACATCCCCGGGTCATCCACCGAGATCGCCTGCGGGCATGGCCGGCTTGGGCAGCCCGGGTTAAGACCGCCGCGTTTCTCGACGATGGCTTCGAGCAGGTTCGACGCCTTGCCGCGCACGGGCGGGTTGATGGCGTAACGGAAGCTGTCGGCAGTGGCCGGGTACGACTGGGCATTGGGAATGCCGTCCGGCCCTGCGCCTACGTACACCCCAGCTTCATAGGCATGCTGGAAGTCACTGTACTCCAGGAAGAACTCGCGGTAGCTGTCGTTCTTGCCGTCGCCATCGTGGTCGCCGGTCTTGATCACCGCCTGCCACGAGGTCGGGCCGCCGTCCTGGCGCGTGGCCGGGTTGTACAGTTGCTCGCCGGTTTCGGCGTGGTACCAGGTGGAGCCGGCCGGTTCGGCCAGCACGGTGGCATACAGGCCCAGTTGCTGGTGGGTCGATGGGCCAAGGTGGTCATGGGTGAAGATGGTACCCAGGCCACGGTCGACGTTATGCACGTTCACCAGCGGGTCAGCGAACCAGCGCTGCATGGCTGTACGCGCGCCCAGCCAGTCGGCGCGACCAAAGCGGCCGAAGTACGGGTGCTGTCTGGCTTTCGGGCAGGCAGCGGTGCCATCGCGGCTATCCCCATCAGTGCAACCGTTGTAAGTACGAATGGCATGCACGCGCTCGACCACGCTACCGGGCGAAAGTATGCCGTCTTCGTAGTTCCAGCCGTTGGCCGAGCCGTCGGCAGCGGTCAGGTCCCACTTGGGCAGGTGGATGTGCTGGCCGATCACGTCGGTCGGGGTGCGCACCTGGTAATCGTCCATCTCATAGATGTTCGGGATCAGGTTGGTGTGCTGGTACATCGCGCAGTCGAAGGTGTTCATGCGCATCACCAGCGGCTCTGGCGGGCGCTGCTTGGTAATGACCGGCCAGGCGTCTTCCCACAGGGCAATGATGCGTGCCTGCGGGAAGTGGTAGCCCACTTTGTTGTACACCGCGTCGAACTGGATGTTGGCCCCTTTGTAGATGCGTGGGCGGTCGGCAGTGAAGGCCGAGGCGCCACGGAAGTTCACGCCCGTCAGGCTCTCTCCACTGTTGAACTCCCCTACCCCGGAAGACTGGGTCAGGCGTTTTCCACGGTCATCCATGCACGGCTCGTAGAACGGCGCACCCGCAGTCGGCAACGCGCCGTTGGTGCGGAACGCACTGGCCACTGGCTGGCTGCCGGGGATCAATGCATAGCTGGGGTGTTCAGCCATGGCGTGGAACTGCATGGCGGCCTGCTCGACATCGGTGCCCTCTTCCGGCAGGTAGATGGGCTTGGCCTTGTGCACGACCTTGGTGAAGTCCAGTTTGGTGGTGGTGGTCTCCGCCACGCCACCGGCGGACACACCGTCCAGTGCATGGCGGCCAAGGCCGCCGTCCCAGCCATCGACCTGGTTCGCATCCAGGTTGGCCCACAGGGCTTTACCACTGTCTTTCAGTTGCCGGGCCAGGGCCGGGTCGAGCATGTCCAGGGGCGGGGTTGGCGGGCGGTTGCCCACGCTGCTTTCCATGCCGCCGATCCAGAACGGGTAGCCTGGGTTTTTCAGCGTGCCGTCGGCATTGCGGTTGGCCTCGGTGCGGTCGACCAGCGCCAGCGAGCCCACGGCCTTGCGCACGGGCGCCTCGCTGGCGTGGTCGTCATCATCCTCGTCTTCGTGGTCATCATCGTTGGCAGCAACCAACGCTTCGGATAGCTTGGGCACGACCACGACTTTGCCGGGCATGGGCGCCATGGCCTTGCCAGGTAACGGCACGATGGCCGGAATCGGCGTACCGGCAACGATCTCGCCATCGGGCAGGGCCCGGGCGCCAGCGGCCGGCTTACCGCTACGCAGGGCGAACGGGGTACTGTGGAAGCCATTCTCGCCCTGCCCGCTCACCTCCAGCCGCGTGCCTTCCTCGAACACGTCATGTACCCGCCACATGGCCCACATGCCCTGGGCGAAGTGCGGGTAGAAGTGACAGTGGTAAATGGCATCGCCGGCAACGCGGTTGCGGTTGCCCGAACCACCGTTGGCGATTTCGTAGGTGTAGCCGACACCGGCGCCGATGCCTTGGGCATCGATGTAGTCGGAGTTGTCGTCATTGGGGTTGAACAGCCACTGATGGCCGTGCAAGTGGAAGATGTGCTGCTCGTGCCCGTTGTGGGTGTTGCGGAACTTGGTGAAGTCACCGATATAGCTGTGGTGCACGTTGGCAGGCTCTGAGGGGTAGAGGGCCATGCTGGCCTTGACCCCGACGGCGCTGGCCGGCGGCACCTCGCCCGGGCGGATGTGTTCCAGGCCGACGTTGGCCGGTACATCCACCAGGGTGCCTATATCGCCGACCGTGTGGGCGCTGAGGAAGAACTCCTCATAGGCACACGACAGGCAGTCGTGCATCGGCCCCACCCCCAAGCGGTTGGCCACCACTTCGGCCCCCATCCCACCAGAGCCGTAATTGATCATGAACGAATCGCGCGCCGGCTCCAGCACGTGGCCCATCACCGGGTCGGCCCAGTAGCCAGGGAAGGCCTGGGTACCGGCAACCTCGTCGGCGAACTGCGAGGCGAAATCACGGAATGCTTCCAGTCGGTTGGGCAGCGCCGGGTTGCGTTTGCCCACGCTTTCCAGCGGGTAAGTGGAACTGGGGAAGCTACCGTCAGGGTTGGGCCCCATGACGATGGCATCGGTTTCGCTGCTGATGATCTCGTTGCCGTTGACCATGGCAATGATCGGTTTGCCGGCCTTGCCTTCGGCGATCCACGGTTCGACCTGCGGATAACGGGCTTCGTAGTCGATCACGGGCTGGCCGGTGGCGGTTCGACCCGTGGTGGCCAGGCGCATTTCTTCTTCAGTGAGGGTGTTGCGGTAGGTACGGCCCAGTTTGGGCACGACCACCACCTGGCCGAACAGGCCGTTGGAGACGTTGCCCGCCGTGCCCTCGCCGCCGAACGTAGCGGCTTTGCTGGTGGCGGCGAAGGCGCCTTCGCGCTCGGCATACAGGGTGTAGCTGCGGGTGCTGCCGGGGCTGACGAAGAAGTTGCCGTTACGCCCGGTATAGGCGGAAATATCGGCAATGCTGTTCACCGCCTGCATCCCGTTGACCTGGAAGCCGACCATGCGCTCGGCCACCTGTTCGTCGGCGACAAAGCCTTCGCCGCCTTCGTTTTCAACCTCCGGCCCCTCTGCCTCACCCTCGGGCTCTTCAGCCTCGATACCGTGCTTGTTGGGGTTCGCCTTGTAATCCAGCAGGTTGGTCAGGTTGACCGTCAGGCAGTCACCGGCCGCCACGCGCAGCACGATAGGCCGCGGGCGCTTGTCCGGGCGCAGGGTGACCTTGCCCGGTACCGCGGCCCCGCCCTTGCTGAGGGGGACCTGCTTGTCGTCCACCACGTCCTCACGAAGGGCAAACATCATGCCGTTGGCGTTTTGCGCGCCAAGGCGGTTGAACATCAGTGGCTGGTCCAGTGCCACCACGTTGGCGACCAGGGTGCGCTGGCACTGCACAGCCGCCTCGCTGGTTGCTTCCCAGCCAAGCAAGGCCAGTACAAGTGATGACAGGATGGGGCCTTTGAGCGGCGTCGACATGCTGCACCTCCGGGACACAGGATCTCTGCCGGGAGCTGGAGCAAGGTGTGTGCCAGAAGAAAAATCCAATATTAATCAATAACTTGTACGATCAACCGCAACGGATTGGGGAGGATCCCCCAGCAGGTTCCCCCGAATCGGGGGACGAAATCCCGTGGGGGCAAAGGCTGCTCCACAGGCGCGCGCTAACCTCACACAAGGTAAAAACGCACGGTACCCTTGCACAATTGTCGATTGTGCAAGGCAAATTCGCATGCCAGGATCCTGCGATCCTCCAGCGAACTCCAGACTTCACTTGGAAAATCAATAACAAAGCAGGGAGAACGCAATGACTGCACACGCTCATACCCCGGCAGCAACCGACCATGTATTGGCCGAGGTCCGCAACCAGATCGGCCACCTGACCCTGAACCGCCCAGCCGGTCTCAATGCCCTGACCCTGGACATGGTGCGCAGCCTGCGTCAGCACCTGGACCAGTGGGCCGACAACCCGCAGGTACGCGCCGTGGTCCTGCGCGGCGAAGGCCCCAAGGGGTTCTGTGCCGGTGGCGATATCCGCTCGCTGTACGACAGCTTCAAGGCCGGCGACACGCTGCATGAAACCTTTTTCGTCGAAGAGTACGCCCTCGACCTGGTCATCCACCGCTACCGCAAGCCAATACTGGTGGTGATGGACGGCTTCACCCTCGGGGGCGGCATGGGCCTGGCCCAGGGCTGCGACCTGCGCGTGGTCACCGAGCGCAGCCGGCTGGGCATGCCCGAGGTCGGCATCGGCTACTTCCCGGACGTGGGCGGCAGCTACTTCCTCTCGCGCATCCCCGGCGAGCTGGGCATCTACCTGGGTGTCAGCGGTGCCCAGATCCAGGCGGCCGACGCCTTGTATTGCGGCCTGGCCGACTGGTACCTGGCCAGCGACCAGCTCGCTGCCCTCGACCAGGGCCTCGACCAGCTCGACTTCAGCGACCACCCGCTCAAGGACCTGCAAAACCTGCTGGCCAGGTTCGGTACCCAGGTACTGGATGACGCGCCACTGCAAAAGCTGCGCCCGGCCATCGACCACTTCTTCGCCCTGCCCGACCTGCCAGCCATCGTCGAGCAACTGCGTGCGGTGAGCCTTGGCGACAGCCACGCCTGGGCGGTGGCCACCGCCGATCAGCTGGAAACCCGCTCGCCTCTGGCCATGGCGGTTACGCTGGAGATGCTGCGCCGGGGGCGCGAGCTGGGCATTGACGACTGCTTTGCCATGGAACTGCACCTGGACCGCCAGTGGTTCCAGCACGGCGACATCATCGAAGGCGTGCGTGCCCTGATCATCGACAAGGACAAGCAGCCCCGCTGGAACCCGCCGACCCTGGCCGCGCTGCAAGGCCAGCGGGTCGAACAATTCTTCGAAGGCTTGTGAGCCCGGGAGTACACAGATGCAAGACCTCGAACTGAGCGAAGAACAGATCATGATCCGCGACATGGCCCGGGACTTTGCCCGTGGCGAAATCGCACCCCATGCCCAGGCTTGGGAAAAGGCCGGCTGGATCGATGATGGCGTGGTGCGCAAGATGGGCGAACTGGGCCTGTTGGGCATGGTGGTGCCCGAGGACTTCGGCGGCAGCTACACCGACTATGTCGCCTATGCCCTAGCCGTGGAAGAGATCGCCGCCGGCTGCGGCGCCACCGGGGCGATGATGAGCATCCACAACTCGGTAGGTTGCGGCCCGCTGCTGGCCTACGGCACCGCCGACCAGCAACAGCAGTGGCTGCCACGCCTGGCCAGCGGCGAGGTAATTGGCTGCTTCTGCCTGACCGAGCCACAGGCCGGCTCCGAGGCGCACAACCTGCGCACCCGCGCCGAGCTGGTGGATGGCCAGTGGGTCATCAACGGTGCCAAGCAGTTCGTCAGCAATGCCCGCCGTGCCGGCCTGGCGATCGTCTTCGCAGTGTCCGACCCGGAGCTGGGCAAGAAAGGCCTGTCGGCGTTCCTGGTGCCCACCGACAACCCTGGGTTCAAGGTTGATCGCAGTGAGCACAAGATGGGCATTCGCGCCTCCGATACCTGCGCAGTGACCTTCGACAACTGCCGCATTCCTGCCGCCAATATCCTCGGTGAGCGTGGCAAGGGCCTGGCCATTGCCCTGTCCAACCTCGAAGGCGGCCGTATCGGCATTGCCGCCCAGGCCTTGGGCATCGCCCGCGCCGCATTCGAAGCGGCGCTGGTCTACTCGCGTGACCGCATACAGTTTGGCAAGCCGATCAACGAACACCAGAGCATTGCCAACCTGCTGGCCGACATGCAGGTGCAGGTGAACGCCGCACGTTTGCTGATCCTGCACGCCGCCCGCCTGCGCAGCGCCGGCAAGCCGTGCCTGTCGGAAGCGTCACAGGCCAAGCTGTTCGCTTCGGAGATGGCCGAGCGGGTGTGCTCGATGGCCATCCAGGTGCATGGTGGGTACGGCTATCTGGAAGATTACCCGGTGGAGCGCTACTACCGGGATGCGCGGATTACCCAGATCTATGAAGGGTCGAGCGAGATCCAGCGCATGCTGATTGCTCGGGAATTGAAAAACTATCCGCTGTAACGCAAAGGCAACGCGGTTCTTGGGGGCGCGGGCGACGCTGTGGCTGGCACCGGCTTTGCCGGTGTTCGCGGGCGCGCCCGCTCCCACAGGAATGTCACCGCGGCAAACTTCTCGCCTCAGCGCCAATACCGCGCGTCATCCACCACCCTGGCATGCCCCTCGAACAGCGCCGGCAACTGCTCCTTGAGGTAGTCGATCCAGGTGCGCACCTTGGCATCCAGGTAATGGCGTGACGGATACATCGCATACAGCGCACTCTCCCGCAGCCGATACGGTGCCAATAACCGGCACAAGCGCCCCTGCCCGATCGCCTCGCTGGCGGTGTAGAACGGCAGCAGGCCAATGCCCATGCCCAGCTCGCTGGCCACCAGCATGGCGTCGGCGACGTTGGTAGAGAAACTGTCGTTTGGCGCGATCACGCACTGGTCAACCCCTTGCGGGAACACCCAGTCGCCTTCGTACATCGGGTAAGCCATGCGCAGGCAGCGATGGCCGTGCAAGTCTTCCGGGCGTTCCGGTACACCGTGTGTGTCCAGGTAGCCGGGGGCTGCGCAGGGGATGCTAAAAATGTTGCCCAGCGGCACAGCGATCAGTTGCGAATCCGGCAGCGCACCGTCCACGGTGATCACCACGTCGTGCCCTTCGGCCAGCGGGTCGGGGTTGCGCTGCGACAGCGTCAGCTCGATCACCACTTCCGGGTAAAGCGTGTTGTAGCCGGCCACCAGCGGCATCAGCAACAGCCCCATGCCGTGCGGGCAGTGCAAACGCAGATGGCCGCGAGGCGTAAGGTGCGCCCCTCGCGCTTCGCCCACGGCTTCTTCGGTCAGCAGCATGATCTGCCGCGCACGCTCCAGAAACCGCTCACCCGCCTCGCTCATGCGCAGGCGCCGGGTGGTGCGGTGCAGCAGGCGGGTCTGCAGCTGGTTCTCCAGCTCGGCGACAATGCGCGAAACCTGCGCTGCAGAAATATCCAGAGCATTGGCCGCCGCAGCGAAGCTGCCACATTCCACCACACGGGTGAAGGTACGCATGGCATGCAGCATGTCCATGAAGGGGGTGCTCCTTGTTTTATTCCTGCATTAAAGGCAGGAATCTATCACGGTTTAGCCCATTTATTGTGGATGACCAATGAATAGATCATTAGCCATCCATTAAAAAGGAGCCTGTCATGAAACGCTCGATCGCCGTACTTGCCATTACCGCTGCCTTCGCCTCGTTCGGTGCTTTTGCCGATGCCGGCAATAACCAGCCAGTCAGCAGCCAATATGAATACGGCATGCCGCTGGACGTGGCCAAGGTCATCTCCATCACCCCGGCCAGCAACGCCGCTGACTGCCAAGTGGGCACCGCGCACATGGTGTACGTCGACCATCAGGGCCAGAAGCGCGAAATCGACTACCGGGAAATGGGCAACTGCTCGCAGCAGTGAGTCAGGACAGCACCTGGGTGATCCAGCCCACCTGCTGATTGAAATCGTCGATCTTCGCCTGAGGCACCGCATCGCGGGCCCGCTGGAAATTGGCCAGGGTCTGCTGCTTCTGCCGCAGCATGCGCCGCCACTTGACCACAAACGCCTCGCTTTTTTCCTGCATCAACACGGGGCCGAAGTACAGCTGTTCAGCGCTATACACCCCCCTGCCCGGCTCGGCGACGATGATCTCGTAATCGAAGCGGTTTTCCCGCAGCAGCTCCTCGCTGACGATCTGGTAACCATTGCCCGCCAGCCACTGGCGCAGTTCGCGCTCACCGCCATTGGGTTGCAGTACCAGGCGCGTGACGCCGCCAAGGCGATGCTTGCCGGCCTCGAGGATCTCGCACATGGTGTCGCCGCCCATCCCGCAGATGCTCACCACCGAGATACGGTCTTGCGGCTCGACCGCTGCCAGCCCATCGGCCAGGCGCACGGTTACCTGCTCTTGCAGGCCGTTTCTGCGCACATTGCGCTGGGCCGAGGCGAACGGCGTCTGCGCCACTTCACCCGCTACAGCGGCCTCGAGCACGCCACGCAGCATCAAGGCGACCGGCAGGTAGCCGTGGTCCGAGCCAATGTCGGCCAGGCGCGCCCCCTGCGGTACATGGGCGGCCACGCGCTCCAGGCGTCTGGACAAAGTCTGTTCGTTCAACGTAAACCTCTGGTTTTGCAATCGCCTGCGATTCTGACGGCGAACGCCGCGCATTTCAAACGCCGAGGCACCCTCGACCGGGCTGGTGCGCTCGCGTAGGCTTGCCGTTTTCCTTCCGTTGCAAGGCAGACACACCATGGCACATGCAGACATCATCTACACCCCGGACCCGGACGCCGAGTCGATTTCCTCGGACGTTGCTGAGTACAACGGCGTGCTGGTCACCACGCAAATCCCGACCCACGCCGACGGCAGCCTGGAGCTGGGCGGCATCGTCGAGCAGAGCGAATGCACCCTGCAGGCGCTGAAAGTGGCCCTGGAAAAGGCCGGTAGCGGTATGGACCGCGTGCTGCACCTGACCATCTACCTGACCGACATGGCCGACCGCGCGGCGTTCAACGAGGTGTACCAGCGCTTCTTCAGCAAGCCCTGGCCGGTGCGTGCGGCGGTGGGTGTGGCTTCACTGGCCTTTGAAGGCATGCGCGTGGAAGTGACGGCGATGGCTGCCAAGCGCTGAGCTGCGCTTGTCGGGGTGCGCAGCGCCCCCGACATCGTTGATTGGCCGCAAAATCGCCGGGGCCGCTCTGCGGCCCTTTCGCGACGCAAGGCCGCTCCCACAGTTGCGCGTACCCGCAGCCAATCCCGCACCTCTCGGCACCCCAATGATGCCGCCAGCCCGTTTCACCGCTACAATGCCCGCCTAAACCGTGACAGCCCGAAAATATAACGACATGTCCCTTCCAAAGAATCACCTGGAACTGCTCAGCCCTGCCCGTGACGTGGCCATCGCCCGTGAAGCGATCCTGCACGGCGCTGACGCCATCTACATCGGCGGCCCGAGCTTCGGCGCGCGCCATAACGCCTGCAACGAAGTCAGCGATATTGCCGAGCTGGTCGAGTTCGCCCATCGCTACCATGCACGCGTGTTCACCACCATCAACACCATCCTCCACGACAACGAGCTGGAACCGGCGCGCAAGCTGATTCACCAGCTGTACGATGCCGGCGTTGACGCGCTGATCGTGCAGGACCTTGGGGTGATGGAGCTGGACATCCCGCCAATCGAGCTGCATGCCAGCACCCAGACCGACATCCGCACCCTGGAACGGGCCAAGTTCCTCGACCAGGCCGGGTTCTCGCAACTGGTACTGGCGCGGGAGCTGAACCTGCAGCAAATCCGCGCAATCGCCGCCGAAACCGATGCCGCCATCGAGTTCTTCATCCACGGCGCACTGTGCGTGGCGTTCTCCGGCCAATGCAACATTTCCCATGCGCAGACCGGCCGCAGCGCCAACCGTGGTGATTGCTCGCAAGCCTGCCGCCTGCCCTACACGCTGAAAGATGACCAGGGCCGCGTGGTTGCGTTCGAGAAACACCTGCTGTCGATGAAGGACAACAACCAGACCGCCAACCTGGCTGACCTGGTCGATGCCGGCGTGCGCTCGTTCAAGATCGAGGGCCGCTACAAGGACATGGGCTATGTGAAGAACATCACCGCCCATTACCGCAAAGAGCTCGATGCCATCCTTGAAGACCGCCCTCAGTACGCCCGCGCGTCCAGCGGCCGTACCGAACACTTCTTCCTGCCCGACCCGGATAAAACCTTCCACCGCGGCAGCACCGACTACTTCGTGACCGACCGCAAGGTCGATATCGGCGCCTTCGACTCGCCAACCTTCACCGGCCTGCCGGTGGGCGTAGTCGAAAAGGTCGGCAAGCGTGACATGCAAGTGGTCACCGACGTACCGCTGACCAACGGCGACGGCCTCAATGTGCTGGTCAAGCGCGAAGTGGTGGGCTTCCGCGCCAACATCGCCGAACCGCGTGGCGAATTCGAAGAAGACGGCCAGAAGCGCTACCGCTATCGCGTCGAGCCCAACGAAATGCCCGAAGGCCTGCACAAGCTGCGGCCCAACCACCCGCTGTCGCGCAACCTCGACCACAACTGGCAACAGGCCCTGCAACGCACCTCCTCCGAACGCCGGGTCGGCGTGGAGTGGCACGCGGTTCTGCGCGAGCAGCGCTTGATGCTTACCCTGAGCAGTGAAGAAGGCGTGAGCGTGCAGGTGGCCCTGGACGGCCCATTCGGCGTAGCCAACAAGCCGCAGCAGGCACTGGAGCAGTTGCACGACCTGCTCGGCCAGCTGGGCACCACCCTGTACCACGCCGACCGCATCGAACTGGATGCCCCGCAGGCGTACTTCATTCCCAACTCGCAGCTCAAGGCCCTGCGCCGCGAAGCCATCGAGGCACTGACTGCAGCACGCGTGCAGGCGCATCCGCGTGGCGGGCGCAAGGCCGAGACCACGCCACCGCCGGTGTACCCCGAGTCGCACCTGTCGTTCCTGGCCAACGTATACAACCAGAAGGCCCGCGACTTCTACCACCGCCACGGTGTGCAACTGATCGATGCGGCCTATGAAGCGCATGAAGAACACGGCGAAGTGCCGGTGATGATCACCAAGCACTGCCTGCGTTTCTCCTTCAACCTGTGCCCCAAGCAGGCCAAGGGCGTGACCGGCGTGCGTACCAAGGTGGCACCGATGCAGCTGATTCAGGGTGACGAAGTGCTGACCCTGAAGTTCGACTGCAAGCCGTGCGAGATGCATGTGATCGGCAAGATGAAGAGCCACATCATCGACCTGCCGACCCCGGGCAGCGCGGTGGCCCAGGTGGTGGGGCATATCAGCCCCGAAGACTTGCTCAAGACCATCCCGCGCGGACCGCACTGAGTTCGCCGGGCAGGGCCTCTTCGCCGCTAAACCGATGTATGTCCACCCCCGGTGTAGGAGCGGGTTTACCCGCGAATACGGTAGCCGCGACAACGGTGAACGGCAGGTGGACATTGTCCAGCAGGCCCGGCCCTTTCGCGGGTGAACCCGCTCCTACGCAGGCTTGTGGTTTCCCGGTAGGAGCGGGTTTACCCGCGAATACGGTAGCCGCGACAACGGTGAACGGCGGGTGGACATTGGCCAGCAGGCCCGGCCCTTTCGCGGGTAAACCCGCGCCTACACAGGCCCCGTAGGAGCGGGTTTACCCGCGAATACGGTAGCTGCGACAATGGTGAACGGCGGGTGGAAATTGGCCAGCAGGCCCGGCCCTTTCGCGGGTGAACCCGCGCCTACACAGGCCCTGTAGGAGCGGGTTTACCCGCGAATACGGTAGCCGCGACAACGGTGAACGGCGGGTGGAAATTGGCCAGCAGGCCCGGCCCTTTCGCGGGTAAACCCGCTCCTACACGGGCTTGTGTAGGAGCGGCTTCAAAGAACGGCGCAAGCGTACCCCAGCGCCGCTCAACGTATCTGGTGCTTGTGCAACAACCGATAGAACGTCGGCCGTGAAATGCCCAGCACCTTGGCCGCCACGCTCAGGTTGTCGCTGTGCCGGTTGAGCACATCGCACAGCGCCTGGCGCTCGGCGCGCTGCTTGTATTCTTCCAGCGTGCCCAGCGGCTGTTGTTCCGGGTCGAGCAGCTGCAACCCCAGGTCCTGCGCCTCGATCTGCCGCCCTTCGGCCAGCACCAACCCGCGGCGCACGCGGTTGGCCAGCTCGCGCACATTGCCCGGCCAGTCATGCCGCCCCATCGCCGCCAGGGCATGGTCGCTGAACGACCGTGGCCGACGCCCGGTCTCCACGCTGTAGAAATGGGCAAAATGGTTGGCCAGCATCGACAGGTCACCATGCCGGTCGCGCAACGGCGCGGTCACCACCTGCAATACGTTCAGGCGGTAATACAGGTCTTCGCGGAAACGCCCTTGCTCGATGGCCCGCTCAAGGTCCACATGGGTGGCCGCCAGCACCCGTACATCCACCGGTATGGGCTGGCTGCCACCCACGCGCTCGATGTGCTTCTCCTGCAAAAAACGCAGCAAGTTGGCCTGCAATTCCAACGGCAGGTCGCCGATTTCATCAAGAAACAATGTGCCGCCATCGGCCGCTTCGATACGCCCGGTCTTGCGCTGGTGGGCACCGGTAAAGGCGCCCTTCTCATGGCCGAACAGTTCGGACTGGATCAAGTGCTCGGGGATCGCCCCGCAGTTGATCGCGATGAACGGCTGCTCGCTGCGTTGCGACTGACGGTGCAAGGTGCGCGCCACCAGTTCTTTGCCGGTGCCGCTCTCACCGCGGATCAGCACCGGCGATTCAGTGGGTGCCAGTTTACCCAGCAACTTGCGCAACTCGCGGATAGGCCGGCTTTCGCCGAGCAACTCATGGGTCGTCTCATCGACCTTGACGGCCCCCTTGCCGCGCAGGCGCGCCATGCCGAACGCCCGGCCCAGGGTTACCTGCACGCGGGAGACGTCGAACGGCAGGGTATGGAAGTCGAAGAACCACTCACACACAAAATCACCGAACGCTGGCATGCGCAGCTGGTCGGCGCTGAGCACGGCAATCCATTCGGTGTTGCTGCGCTTGATCATGTCCTTGACCGCGTCCGGGTGCCTCAGGTGCGAAGCCTGCAAGCGCAATAGCCCAACATCGCACGTGTGGTCCAACGCGGCCCCGAGCATACAGCTGTCCACATCCCAGCCTGCGTTGCGCAGGCCAGGTAACAAGCGGTGGCAATCGTCGCAGGGGTCGACGATAAGCAAACGGCGTTGAGCGGCAGGCTGCTGCATGACCGATCCTTGGCGCCAGTTTTTGGTTTTTTGAAGTAAAACAGCAAGTTGTGGCGCCCGTTTAACAGTAGCAACGAAGTTGACGGTTCCCAGTACCGTCTGTCTGCCGAATCATTTTTTTACAAACCGCCACGGGAATTTTCGCACTTTATCGACATCACATGGCGGCGCAGGCAAGAACAGCGTCGACCCTGAAAAAAAATTTACAGCCAATGTGTGACTTACCCACGAACAACGAGCATCAGTAGACATAACCCCGCGCTGCACTTCGCGATCAATGAGGCGACTTTGAAGCAACGCGGACTTCACTTCGATGTTTGGGACCATAGAGAGACCGAACCATGAATGCCCCGCTCCGTGTCAACGAAGCACTGCTGATTGCCGACCACGCCTTCGAACCTTTCCAGTGCGTAGCCTGGGATGCACCCAACGGTACTGGTGAACTGAGCCTGGCAGTGATCGACCGGACCAGCACCCGCATCGGCGCCAAGCAAGTGTCGTCGCGCATCTACTCCGACCCGGCCCAGTGGGCCAGCCTGATCGAAGAAGTGCGCGCCGAATTGTGTGAAAAGGGCTACGACCTGCAACCGTGGTCGATGCCGAAGTAATATCGGCCAGCACAACAAGTGCGTGCATGGTCACGCACTTGTACAACTTCTCTGTTGCTGTTGTGGCAACTTTCCCAATTGCGACAACGTGTCGCAACCT
This sequence comes from Pseudomonas sp. GW823-FHT05G12, assembly GCF_058795575.1. Lineage (NCBI taxonomy): Bacteria > Pseudomonadati > Pseudomonadota > Gammaproteobacteria > Pseudomonadales > Pseudomonadaceae > Pseudomonas > Pseudomonas sp. GW823-FHT05G12. Next base: position 2,620,283 of record NZ_CM179501.1, on the reverse strand, counting down.
GCCAGTTCAATCCATCACCTTGAATTGTTGCAAGTGCTGGTAATCAGCCTGTAATTGTTCTGCCAGACGCTGCGCGCGTCCCAGGCGCACGGGCGCCAGTTCCATATCGACCAACAACGTGGCGCATGGCATCGGCTGCACGGTATTGCTGTGCTGCAGGCGACCGTCGGTGAACACCAGGCAACGCAAGGCCTCTTGCGGGTGGGCTCGCTGCCGCGCCTGCAGCCAGTGCCGCGCCTGTTCCAGGGCGGCGATCAGCGGCGTGCCCCCACCTGCTCCCAAGGCCTGCAGCCAGGGTTGCAAGGCAGCGGATGCCTTCAGCCCGTGGCGCTGCCACTGTGGTGTGCGCCCGCTGGCAGTCAGCAGGGCCAGGCGGGCGCGCTGGCGGTAGGCCTGGTCGAACAATGCCGCCAGCAGCCCTTTGGTCTGTGCCAGCGCCTGATGGCGCCGGGTTGAAGCCGAGGCATCGACGATCACCAGCCACAATTCTGCCGGCCTGCCTTGGCGCTGCTGCCAGCACAGGTCCTGTCGCTGGCGTGGCCGCCCTTTGAGCAAGGTCGGCAGCCAGGCTACCCGGCCGGCCGCCGCATTTCGCACGAGGCCACGGCGGGTACCGTTCTGCTTGCCTATGCCCGTTCTGGCATCCGCCCCGTTGGCTGGTGGCTGGGGGATGCTCAGGGCTTTTTTGCCCAGTTCGGCACCTCGCGGCGGGCGCCGCTGGCTACCGGCTGTGCCGGTAATGCCCCCCAGTCGCCCTGCCCGCCCCGTTCACCCGGGTTGCCGGCACCAGGCTGCTGGTCAGGCGGCTGTGGCGCCGACGGCGGGTTGGCCTGGGGCGTCATACGGCGGCGATGGCGCAAGGCGAATTCGGCCACCGCCTCGACATCCACTTCTTCGATAGCTGCAGCCCCCCGCCAGGCACAGTGGGCGCGCGCAGCGCGCAGCCACACCAGGTCGGCGCGCAGGCCATCTACGCCGGCGGCGTAGCAGCGCTCGGTAATCCAGGCCAGCGCCTGGTCATCCAGGGCAATGTCGGCCAGGGCCTGGCGCGCCGCGTGGCAGCGCTCGCGCAGTTGCGCCTGGGCCTGGGCCCAGTGTGCGCAGAACCCCTGAGGGTCACTGTCGAAGGCCAGGCGGCGGCGAATGATCTGCTGCCGGGCCTCGGGCTCCGGCAAGCCCTCCAGCGCCACGTTCAAGCCGAAACGGTCGAGCAACTGCGGGCGCAGTTCGCCCTCTTCCGGGTTCATGGTGCCGATCAGTACGAAGCGGGCGCTGTGCCGATGCGAGATACCGTCACGTTCGATACGGTTTGTGCCGCTGGCAGCCACGTCAAGCAACAGATCGACCAAGGTGTCGGGCAGCAGGTTGACTTCATCGACATACAGCACACCGCCGTCGGCCTGGGCCAGCACGCCCGGGGAAAACTGCGCCTTGCCCTGCCCCAGCGCGGCATCCAGGTCGAGGGTGCCGACCAACCGTTCTTCACTGGCGCCCAATGGCAAAGTGACGAACGGGCCTTCCCCAAGCAGGTCGGCCAGGCCACGGGCCAGGGTGCTCTTGGCCATGCCACGCGGCCCTTCGATCAACACACCACCGATCCTGGGGTCGATGGCGGTCAGGCACAGCGCCAGCTTGAGGTCGTCTGCACCGACCACGGCCGCCAGCGGAAATTGTACGGGTTCACTCATTTCAAGCCTGTTCCTCGCCATCGAGCAGTTGGTCCTCAAGGGCTTCGCGGTAGTCGCCCGGCGCCTGCCACAAGCCGCGCTGCTGGGCCTCCAGCAGGCGCTCGGTGAGGTCGCGCAGGGCCTCGGGGTTGTGCTCGCGCATGAAATCGCGGGTCGCCGGGTCGAGCACATAGGCATCGGCCAGCCCCTGGTAATGATGGTCGTCGATCAGGTGCGTGGTGGCGTCGAAGGCGAACAGGTTGTCGACTGTCGCGGCCATCTCGAAGGCACCCTTGTAACCGTGACGCTTGACCCCGTCGATCCACTTGGGGTTGAGCGCACGGGCACGGATCACCCGGTTCAGCTCTTCCTTGAGGGTACGGATGCGCGGTCGGTCGGCCTGGCTGTGGTCGCCATGGTAGCTGGCCACCACCGCCCCGGACAGGGTTTCCGAGGCCGCCAGCATGCCGCCCTGGAACTGGTAGTAATCGTTGGAATCGAGCAGGTCGTGCTCGTGGTTGTCCTGGTTCTGCAGCACCGCCTGCACCTTGGCCAGGCGCTGGGCGAACTGGGCGCGGGCCGGGGTGCCGTCGTCGCTGCCGCCATAGGCATAGCCGCCGTGGTTGAGGTAGACCTCTGCCAGGTCGTCGCGGCTGTGCCACAAACGCCCGTCGATGGCGTTCTGCACCCCGGCACCGTATGCGCCGGGTTTGGCACCGAACACCCGCCAGCCAGCCTGACGTGCAGCCTGCTCGGCATCCACGCCTTGAGCCTGCAGCGCGGCCCGCTCGCTGCGCACGCGGGCTGCCAGGGGGTTGAGGTCGTCCGGCTCGTCCAGCGCAGCCACGGCCTGCACGGCGGCGTCGAACAGGCGGATCAGGTTACCGAAGGCATCGCGGAAGAAGCCGGAAACGCGCAAGGTCACATCCACCCGGGGGCGGTCGAGCAGGCTCAACGGCAAGATTTCGAAGTCGTCGACGCGCTGGCTGCCGGTGGCCCAGACAGGCCGCACGCCCATCAGCGCCATGGCCTGCGCGATGTCGTCGCCGCCAGTGCGCATGGTCGCCGTGCCCCACACCGACAGGCCGAGCTGACGCAAGTGATCGCCGTGGTCCTGCAGATGGCGCTCGAGGATCAGGCTGGCCGAGGCGAAGCCCAGGCGCCAGGCTGTGGTGGTGGGCAGGTTGCGCACGTCCACGGTATAGAAGTTGCGGCCGGTGGGCAGCACATCGAGGCGCCCTCGGCTAGGCGCACCACTGGGGCCGGCGGGCACGAAGCGCCCGGCCAGTGCCGCCAGCAGGCCATGCATTTCCGCCGTGCCGCAGGCGTCAAGGCTGGGTGCGACCGCTTCACGCAGGGCCTGCACTACAGCGTGCACCGGTTGCCACTCACTCAGGTCGGGTAACTGTGCTGTGCCTTCCAGCGCCTGCCCGATCACCTGCAGTGCCAGCAGCTCAAGGCGCTCGCGGGTGTCGCCACAGGTGCGCCAAGGTTCATTGCTCATGGCCAGCAGCTGTTCAGGGCGTATGCCCTGCCACGGCTGCCCAAGGTCGCAATCGAGCGGGTCCCAGCCCGGCACCAGTGCTTTGGCCAAAGCTCGCAGCAGGCTGGCATTACCGCCACGGCCGTCGCCACGCTCGACCCGCAACAACGCCAGCAGCGTATCCAGGCGTAGCCGCCCCTCAGGTGACTGACCAAACACGTGCAGGCCATCACGAATTTGCGACTCCTTCAGGTCGCACAGGTAGGTATCCAGGCGCGGCAGCCATAGCGCCGCATCGTCCAGTTGCCCTTCCAGTTGCAATTCACGGTCGATGTGGTTGGCCTTGACCAGCTCGAGGATGTCACGCTGCAACTCGCGGGCACGTCGAGGGTCGAGCAACTGCGCTTCGTAGAACTCGTCGGCCAGTTGTTCCAGGTGGCGCAGCGGGCCATAGGTTTCGGCACGGGTCAGCGGCGGCATCAGGTGGTCAATGATCACCGCCTGGGTGCGGCGCTTGGCCTGGGCACCCTCGCCCGGGTCATTGACGATAAACGGGTAGACGTTCGGCAGCGGACCCAGCAGCGCGTCCGGCCAGCACTGCGCCGACAGCCCGACGCCTTTGCCGGGCAGCCATTCGAGGTTGCCATGCTTGCCGACGTGGATCACCGCATCGGCGGCAAATGCGTGACGCAACCAGAAGTGAAATGCCAGGTAGCCGTGCGGCGGCACCAGGTCAGGGTCGTGATACACCGCGCTGGGGTCCACCTGGTAGCCCCGCGCCGGCTGGATACCGACGAAGGTCAAGCCAAAGCGCAGGCCGGCAACCATCAGCCGGCCGCTGCGGTACATCGGATCCTGTTCGGGCGGCCCCCAGCGTTCCAGCACTGCCTGGCGGTTGGCCTGCGGCAGGCGCTCGAAGGCCACCTGGTAATCGGCTAGGCTCAGGCTCTGGGCACAGGGGCGCTGGTCGAGGTGGTCGAGGTCGTTGGTCACCCCACCGAGCAGCTGGTGGATTAGTTGCGTACCGCTGCCCGGCAACTCGGCCAGCGGATAGCCTTCGGCCTGCAGCGCCTTGAGGATGTTGAGTGCGGCGGCGGGCGTGTCCAGGCCGACGCCATTACCAATGCGGCCATCCCGGGTCGGGTAGTTGGCCAGCACCAATGCCACACGCTTCTGGGCATTGGGCAGGCGGGCCAGCTCGACCCAGCGGCGGGCCAGCTCGGCGACAAAGTCCATGCGCTCGGGGTGGGCGCGGTAGCAGACAACGTCGGACTGGCTGCGCTCGCTGCGCCAGGCCATGTCCTTGAAGCTGACCGGGCGCGTGATGATGCGCCCGTCCAGCTCCGGCAATGCAATGTGCATGGCCAGGTCGCGCGCGCCCAGGCCCTGCTCGCTGGCTTCCCAGCCTGGCTGGTTGTCCTGCGCGCAGATTGCCTGAAGCACCGGGATGTCGCGGCGAAACGGGCGCAGGTTGGGGCGCTCGGGGCTGGACAAGGCGAAACCGGTGGTATTGACCAGCACTTCGGCGCCGACCTCGTCCAGCCAGGCTTCGACCTGTTCCAGGCAGGCGCTTTCCTTGAGGCTGGCCACGGCGATCGGCAACGGGTTCAGGCCGGCAGCCTGCAGGCGCTGGCAGAACACGTCGATGAACGCGGTATTGGCCGCTTGCAGGTGCGAACGGTAGAACAGCAGCGGCGCCACTGGCTGCTCGGGGTGCCAGTGCGGGTACCAGTCCTCGAGTGTCGCGCTGCCCTTGGCGGGGTGATAGACCGCCGTGCGCGGCAAAGGCTGCGGCTCGTCCCAGGCATAGTCGCGGCCCAGCCATTGGCTGGCCAGGCAGTTGAACAGGTTGATGGCGTTGGCCTTGCCGCCCTGGCGCAGGTAATGCCAAAGCCGCTCGGCCTGCTCACCGCGGACGTTGCCCAGGCTGGTCAGCTCCGGGTCCGGGCGGTCATCGCCCGGCACCAGAATCAGCTGGACGCCACGGGCGGCCAGCTCGACCAGTTGTTCGACGCCGTAGCGCCAGTAGCCAACGCCACCGTGCAGCGACACCAGGATGACCTTGGCGTGGCGCAGCACCTGGTCGACATACAGGTCGACCGAGGCATGGTTCTGCACCTGCATCGGGTTGGCCAGGCGCAGGCTGGGAAAGTCTTCGGGCAATTGCTCGGCGGTGTCGGCGAGCAATGCCAGGTGTGAATCGCCGCTGCAGAGAATCACCAGCTCGGCGGGTGTCTGGCCGAGGTCGGCAATGCTGTCATCCGGTACGAAACCACCGGGCTGGGTCCGCAGCAGGTGCATGGGTCAGGCGCCCAGCGCCTGGCGCAGGCGCGCTTCCAGCTGGGCAGCATCGAGGTCCTGGCCGATCAGCACCAGGCGGGTGATGCGCGGCTCGTCGGCGCGCCAGGCGCGGTCGAAGTGCTTGTCGAAACGGGTGCCCACGCCTTGTACCAGCAGGCGCATCGGCTTGCCCGGGATGGCGGCGAAGCCTTTGGCGCGCAGGATACCGAACTCCACCACCAACTGGGTCAATGCATCGAGCAGCAGGCTTTCGTCGGCTTCAGGCAGGTCGATGGAGATGGAGTCGAAGGCGTCGTGGTCATGATCGTCATGATCGTCGCCATCGTGGTGCGAATCGTGGTGGGTTCGGCGGCCATCGATATGCGCCTCGGACTCGGCACCCACGCCCAGCAGCACCTCCAGTGGCAGCTTGCCGCTGCTGGCCTCGATCACTTTCACCGCCGGCGGCAGTTCTTCGGCCACCTCGGCACGCACCTTGGCCAGGCCTTCGGCGTCGATCAGGTCGGCCTTGTTCAACACCACCAGGTCGGCGCTGGCCAGTTGGTCAGCGAACAGCTCGTGCAGGGGCGATTCATGGTCCAGGTTAGGGTCGAGCTTGCGCTGGGCATCGACCTGGTCCGGGTAGGCGGCAAAGGTACCAGCGGCCACGGCCGGGCTGTCGACCACGGTGATGACCGCATCGACGGTGCAGGCGTTGCGGATTTCCGGCCACTGGAACGCTTGTACCAATGGCTTGGGCAGGGCCAGCCCGCTGGTTTCGATGAGGATGTGGTCGAGGTCGCCACGGCGGGCTACCAGCTCGCGCATCACCGGGAAGAATTCTTCCTGCACGGTGCAGCACAGGCAGCCGTTGGCCAGCTCGTAGACGCGGCCGCTGGCTTCTTCCTCGGTGCAACCGATGCTGCACTGCTTGAGGATTTCACCATCGATGCCCAGTTCGCCGAATTCGTTGACGATGACCGCAATGCGGCGCCCCTGGGCGTTGTCGAGCATGTGGCGCAGCAAGGTGGTCTTGCCCGATCCGAGGAAGCCGGTGACGATGGTGACGGGGAGCTTGGCCAGTGTTTTCATGTCGCATTGCCCTTGGCAGTGTGGCGCGGGCATGCAGGACGACAGCCGCAGGCCAGGCCGGCCGGGCTTGTTCGCCACCGGATCACCCCGCCCGGTTGAAAGTCGAAAACGTGACGAGGCAGGTCTCCTGGCTTGCACCGTTCCATGTCCCCGTTCAGTCGAACAGCGGGCTGGCGGGATGACGCCTTCCCGCGCGCTGGCGCAGTGGCTGTGTCGATCCGTTGTCGGTGCTTACAGTTGCGGGGGCAGCCGCGGCTTGTACCGCGTTCCCGTCTTAGCTTCGGCAAGGCCGAAGAACCTCGAAGTGGCAAGGCTACGCAGTGGCTGGCGGGTGGTCAACCATTGCTGCGGGGCCGGTCGACAACGCTGGGCGCAAGTGCGCTACAGTGGCGCCTTATCCACGGTCAAGGACGCACCATGCCCTTCGCCCCCGCCATACCTGTACTGCGCATATTCTCGATCGACAAGGCCAAGGAGTTCTACCTCGATTTCCTGGGTTTCAGCCTGGACTGGGAGCACCGCTTCAGCCCGGACTTGCCGTTGTACATGCAGATCCACCGTGATGGCCTGATCCTGCACCTTTCAGAGCACCATGGCGATGCCTGCCCTGGCTCGACCGTGTTCGCCCGCCTCGACGACCTGCACGCGCTGGAGCGTGAATTGCAGGGTAAACAGTACGGTTTCGCCCGGCCCGAGGCCGAGCGCCTGGATTGGGGCCTGCAGATGCAGGTGTGGGACCCGTTCGGCAACCGCCTGCGCTTTTGCCAGCAGATCGATGACGAGGCCAACCCGTGAAGGCATTGGGCAAACGCGAAATGGGTCGCCTGGAGCGGGAGTTGGTCGCGTGCCTGACCGATGCCTGCGAAACCGCCAAGGCGGAGATTGTCGGCTTCTGTTGGCTAACCCATCGCCTCAACCCGGAGGACTTTCCGAGCAGCCTGCGTATTACCTGGGTATTCGAGCAAGAGGCCGACAAGGCAGCGGCCGTGGTCGGTGATGCGAAGGCGCGCATGCTGGCACTTACCGCTCTGGCGCTGGAGCAAGCCGGCATTCAGCTGGACCATCCGGCCTGGCATGTGCGATTCGACAGTGAAGAAGCCTGCGCGCACGGCCACGGCGCAGACTGGGCCAAGCGCTTGCAGACGCAGCGCTGAGCCCCAACCGGCAGCCGGTGCTTTACCCGGCCCCAGACGGTCCGTTAGGCTACGCATTCTCTAAATGACGAGGTGTTCGTCCAATGCGCCATTGATGCCGCCGTCCTTTCGACGGCCAGTCTTCAGCCTCCGGTTCGTTCCGGAGATGTCGCGGCATTTGTGGAGTTGTGCATGACGAACACGTCGATTCTGACGCTGGACAGCGTCTCCTTGGCCTTGCCTGATGGCAGGCCGCTGTTTAGCAACCTCAACGAAACCTTCGACCAACGCCGCACCGGCCTGGTCGGGCGCAATGGCGTGGGCAAAAGCCTGCTAGGGCAGATTCTTGCCGGCCGGCGTGAACCGAGCAGCGGCCATTGTCGGCGCCTCGGGCCTGTCCATTTGCTGGACCAGCAAGTCATCGAGCGCAGCACCACACTGGCCGACCTGGCCCAAGTGGGGCCGGTGATTGCGGCGCTGGAGCGCATCGAGCAAGGCAGCATCAAGCCCCAGGATTTCGACACCGTTGGCGAGCGCTGGGATATGCGCGAGCAATTGCAGCTACAGCTTCAGGGCAATGGCCTGGGTCAACTCGACTGGCGCCAGCCCGCACGAACCCTGAGCGGTGGCCAAGCCATGCGCGTGGCATTGATTGGCGCGTGGCTCAGCGATGCCGATTACCTGATCCTCGACGAGCCAAGCAATCACCTGGACAGCAACGCCCGAGCCCAGCTGCTGAGCATGATCGAAGCCTGGGACCGTGGCTTGCTGGTGATCAGCCACGACCGCAGCCTACTGGCGCACATGGCACGCATTGTCGAACTATCCAGCCTGGGCTTGCAGGCCTATGGTGGCAACTACAGCCTCTATAGTGCGCAAAAAGCCAACCAGACGGCGCAGGCCCAGCAGCAACTTGCCCGGCTGAAGCAGCAGCAGCAACGCCAGGCCCGTGAACTGCAGCGCCAACGCGAAGACCTGGAGCGCCATCAAGCCCGAGCCGGGCGCCAAGCCAAGCACGCCAACCAGGCCAAGATTCTGGTCGACCGCAAGCAGGAGCGCAGCCAGGCCACTGCTGGCAAGCAGCGCCGCGACCATCGCGAAGCTCGGCAAACGCTAGTGGGCAAAGTACGTGACGCCGCCCGCGAGGTGGAGCAAGACAGCGCTATTACCTTGCAAGCGCCCACACCTCAGCGTCATCCGGGCCGTGAAGTGTTGGCCTTGCAGGCACTTTGCTTGCCGCATGGCACCCGCAAAGCGCTTGACCTGCGCTTGTGCCTGGGCCAACGCGTAGGGCTGATCGGCGCCAATGGCAGTGGCAAGTCCACCCTGCTCAGGCTGCTGAATGGGGAATTGCCGGCATCGCCCGACAATGTGCGCCTCATTGGTGAGACCGCCCTGCTCGACCAGCACTGCAGCACACTGGCAGGCAACCGTAGCGTGCTCGAACACCTACGCCAAGCCAACCCGACGCTGGCCCAGGGGAAATTGCGCAGCCGCCTGGCGCAACTGGGCCTGGATGCGGCCCGTATCGAACTGCCCAGTGGCCTACTTAGCGGCGGCGAGCGTATGAAGGCGGCGCTGGCCGCCGTGCTGTACCGTGAACGGCCGCTCGACCTGTTGCTGCTTGACGAACCCGGCAACCACCTGGACCTGCCATCGCTGACAGCACTGGAACGCATGCTTGGGCAGTTTCGCGGGGCGCTGATAGTGGCGTCCCATGATGTGGTATTGCTGGAAAACCTGGCGCTGGATGAGTACTTGCTGTTGTAGAAACCGAAAAAAAAGCATCGCAGCCTATCAATTCGTGACTGGCCGTTCCCGATCCGCCAAGGATGTATTAAGGTGGCATGGTGCGCATATAACAGCAGCCCGAGCGATCGGGCACTTGCAAGACAATGAGGGTGTCATGAGCAACGAAAGCATTAATTGGGACAAGCTGGGTTTCGACTACATCAAGACCGACAAACGCTACCTGTCCGTATGGCGCAATGGCGAGTGGGACAAGGGCACCCTGACCGAAGACAACGTACTGCACATCAGTGAAGGCTCCACGGCCCTGCACTACGGCCAGCAGTGCTTCGAAGGCCTGAAGGCCTACCGTTGCAAGGACGGCTCGATCAACCTGTTCCGCCCGGACCAGAACGCGGCCCGCATGCAGCGCAGCTGCGCACGCCTGCTGATGCCGCACGTGCCGACCGATGTGTTCATCGAAGCGTGCAAGCAAGTGGTCAAGGCCAACGAAAAGTTCGTGCCACCACACGGCAAAGGCGCCCTGTACCTGCGCCCGTTCGTGATCGGCACCGGCGACAACATTGGCGTGCGCACCGCCCCCGAGTTCATCTTCTCGGTGTTCGCCATCCCGGTTGGTTCGTACTTCAAGGGCGGCATGAAGCCGCACAACTTCCAGATTTCCAGCTTCGACCGTGCTGCCCCACAGGGCACCGGCGCGGCCAAGGTCGGTGGCAACTACGCTGCCAGCCTGCAGCCGGGCGCTGAAGCGAAGAAGGCCAACTTCGCCGACGCCATCTACCTCGACCCGCTGACCCACACCAAGATCGAGGAAGTCGGTTCGGCCAACTTCTTCGGCATCACCGCCAACAACGAGTTCGTCACCCCGAAATCGGCCTCGGTACTGCCAGGCATCACCCGCCTCTCGCTGATGGAACTGGCGCAATCGCGTCTGGGCCTGACCGTGATCGAAGGCGATGTCGAGATCAGCAAGCTGGACCGCTTCGTCGAAGCCGGTGCCTGCGGCACCGCAGCCGTGATCACCCCGATCGGCGGCATCGAGTACAACGGCAAGCTGCACGTGTTCCACGACCTGGAAAAGGTCGGCCCGGTTACCCAGAAGCTCTACAACGAGCTGACCGGTATCCAGAGCGGCGATGTAGAGGCACCGGCAGGCTGGATCGTCAAGGTCGCCTGAGGCGCATCAGCTGTATGAAAACGGGGCATGCCAGCAATGGCATGCCCCGTTTTTCTTGGGTTTTCGCAGCCACCTTGAGGTGCGGGTTTACCCGCGAATACGGTGGCGTCGGCAACGGTGAACGGCGGGTGGAAATTGGCCAGCAGGGCCGGCCCTTTCGCGGGTGAACCCGCTCTTACACGACGGCCTGCGCTCAACCCCTGATGTGTGTCCACCACCGTGGTAGGAGCGGGTTTACCCGCGAATATGGTGGCGGCGGCAACGGTGAACGGCGGGTGGAAATTGGCCAGCAGGGCCGGCCCTTTCGCGGGTGAACCCGCTCCTGCGACGGCCTGTGTCCAACCCACGATGTGTGTCCACCACCGTGGTAGGAGCGGGTTTACCCGCGAATACGGTAGCGGCGGCAACGGTGAACGGCTGGTGAAATTGGCCAGCAGGGCCGGCCCTTTCGCGGGTGAACCCGCTCCTACACGCGGCCTGTGCATAACCCACGATGTGTGTTCACCACCGTGGTAGGAGCGGGTTTACCCGCGAATACGGTAGCGGCGGCAACGGTGAACGGCTGGTGAAATTGGCCAGCAGGGCCGGCCCTTTCGCGGGTGAACCCGCTCCTACACGACGGCCTGCGCCCAATCCCCGACGTGTGACCACCACCGTGGTAGGAGCGGGTTTACCCGCGAATACGGTAGTGGCGGCAACGGTGAACTGCGGGTGGAAATTGGCCAGCAGGGCCGGCCCTTTCGCGGGTGAACCCGCTCCTACACGACGGCCTGTGCTCAACCACCGACCTGTGTCCCCCCTGATCAATGAACCGCGCCGGGTGGCCGAATCATGCCAGGCGCCGCTGCACCAGCAGGTGCCGGGCTTTGTCGAACGCCCAGTTGTACACCACGGTGTAGGGCAGGATGATCACGAAGAAGCCCAGCTCCACCATGAACGCCTGCAGCAGCGAAACCTCCAGCATCCAAGCCGCCACCGGCAGGCACCACACCACCAGACCGGCTTCGAAGCCAAGACCGTGCACGAAACGCGTACTGGCCTTCCAGTTGATGCGTTCGGTTTGCACCCAGCGATCGACCAGTGCGTTGTAGACCATGTTCCACAGCATGGCGATCACCGACAGGGTCACCGCCAGCGCGCCCGCCGTTGCCAACGACTTGCCCATGATCCAGGACAGCAGCGGCGCACACAGCAGTACCGCAAAAACTTCATAGCCAACGGCGTGGACCAGGCGTTCGGTGAAAGACACGTTTTTCATTGCAAATCCCATCCATTGCGTGAGTCGTGCTTCCCATTCTCTTTGATAGAACTGATACTCGCGATATAGCTACCATCGGTTTTATCAATACCATGCGTTACTCTCCCGAAGCTCTGGTCGCCTTTACCGAAGCCGCCTCGCTAGGTTCGTTTTCTGCGGCGGCGCGCAAGCTGCGCAAAAGCCAGTCCACTGTCAGCATCGCCATCGCCAATTTCGAGGCCGATATTGGCTGTCCGCTATTTGACCGCAATGGCCGCCACCCCACGCTCAATGAAGCAGGCAGGCAGGTGCTGAGCCATGTCGAGGCGATTCTCGATGCCAGCGCCCAGCTCGATGCGCTGGCAGTGCGACTGGCGCAAAATGTAGAGGCGCTGGTATCTGTGGTGATGTCGGACAGCTACAGCGTAACGTTCCAAGGGGCGGTGATGACTCGTTTCGCCCAGCACTACCCCCATACCGAGCTACGCTGCGGCCCGGCGGAGGACGCTGATGTGATCGAGATGGTCCAGCAGGGCCTGGCCCATGTCGGCATCCTTGCCACACAGCCCGGCTACCCCGCCGACGTGGCCGTGGCGCGCTTGCCGGAGCAGGCAGAGTTCGGCGTATATGTCGCCAGCGAGCATCCGCTGGCGAGCCTGGCGCAGGTACAGGCGCAGCATCTGGAGAACGCCCGACAGCTGTATATCAAGACCTATGCCCCCAGCCTGCACCATGGCCGTGGCCAAGCGTGGTCGGCACCGGATTACCTGACCCTGCTGGAGTTCGCCGTGCGCGGGTTTGGCTGGGCCGAACTGCCCAGGGCACTGGTTAAACGGTTTGGCAACGAGCTGGTGGAGTTGCAGATAGCGGGTTACCCCCGGCGGGTGGATATGGATGTGGCCTGGTCGAGCCGGCGTGCCTTGGGGCCGGCCGGGCAATGGCTGGTGCGACAGATGTTGGGGCAATAGTTGTGTCGCCTGCCCGAACTTGAAGTGCGCCCAGACACAACAACCGGTACACCCAGCGACAAGCCTTCCCCCCACCCTGCCCCTTAGCCTGTCACCACGCGCCGCCCCGCTGCGGCACGCACCCAAAAAGCACAAGAACAAACGTTGGTGACCTATGCAGACAGTAGATCCGATCACCCTTGCGGTTGTCCGGGGTGCGCTGGAGACAGCGCAACGCGAAATGACCCTGACCCTGGAAAAGACCGGGCGCTCCAGTGTGTTCAACCTGGCACACGACTATTCCAACTCGCTGTTCGACCACTTGCCGGAAATGATCCTGCAGGGCCAGGACATTCCCATCCACCTGGGCTCGCTGATACCGGCCATGAAATGCGTGGCCGAGTTCTTCGGCGACGACATCGCCGAAGGCGACGTGATCTACCACAACGACCCCGCCTACAAGGGCAGCCATATTCTCGACTGCTGCATGTACAAACCGGTGTATTACCAGGGCGAGCTGGTGTTCTGGACCGTCTGCAAGGGCCACCTGACCGACATCGGCGGCCCGGTGCCGGCGGGCTACAACCCCGATGCCAAGGAGATCTATGCCGAAGGCCTGCGCATTCCACCGGTCAAGCTGTGGGAAAAGGGCAAGCGTCGTGAGGACGTGATCAACTTCATGCTCACCAACATGCGCGCCCGCCCCTATCAGGAAGGCGACCTCAATGCCCAGTATGGCGCCTGCAAGGTCGGCGAGCGGCACTTGCTGGAGCTGCTGGACAAATACGGCGTGGCACAGGTGCGTGCCTGCATCGCCGAGCTGAAGAACATGGCCGACCGACACATGCGGGCGCTGTTGCGCGATGTGCCGGATGGTGACTACAGCGGCACCGCCGTGCTCGAAGATGCCGGCCACGGCCTGGGTGAACTGGCCATCACCGCCCATGTGCAGATCCGTGGCGACCAGGCCCATGTGCGCATCGAAAGCCCGCCGCAGGTGCCGTACTTCATCAATTCCTATGAGGGCAACTCGGTATCCGGGGTTTACCTGGGGCTGATGATGTTCGCCCAGGTGGCGCCGCCTTACAACGAAGGCCTGTATCGCTGCGTAACGGTCGATGCCGGCCCCAGGGGTACGCTGTGCAATGCCGAGGAACCCGCGCCCCACGTCAATTGCACCACCACGCCGATGGAAACCCTCGCCGATGCCGTGCGCACTGCGCTGGAACAGGCCTCGCCACAGCGGGTTACGGCCTCCTGGGGGCATACCAGCGGCATCAACATTGCCGGCCGCGACCCGCGCAACGGCAATAGCGAGTACGTGACGATGGTGCTGGCCTCGATCATTTCCGGTGCCGGTGCCAACAAGGTGATGGATGGCTGGCACGCCTGCGGCCCGCTGTGCTGCTTCGGGGCGCTGATGAGCGGTGACATCGAGCTGCTCGAACACGCTTATCCGGTGCTGATCCACCGCTACAGCCTGATGGCCGACAGTGGTGGCGCCGGTGAGTTACGCGGGGGTTCGGGCACCCGCCTGGAGATCGAGCCACTGGACCACGCCATGACCGTGGTCGGCTTCGGCGAGGGCCGCCAGTTGCCCACCGCTGGTGCCGCCGGGGCTCGCAATGCCCTGCTCGAGCCCAAACTGGGCCGGCTGATCCATCGCCATGCCGATGGCCGCGAAGACCACTACACGCAGAACCCCATGCTCACCCTGCAGCCCGGCGAACGCATCATCAACATCAACCCAGGGGGTGGTGGCTACGGCGACCCACTGCGCCGTCGGGTCGCAGCAGTACTGGAGGACGTGCGCAACGGCCTGGTCTCGCCACAAGGCGCAGCCCTGGAATATGGCGTGGTCCTCGATGCCGATGGCCAATTGGACGAAACAGCCACCCACCTTGCCCGCGCCCCGCGCTAACCGGAGAACACGCATGCGTAACCAATATCGCCTGGGCGTAGACGCCGGCGGCACTTTCACCGATTTCATCCTGGCCGATCGCGACGGCGGCGTGCAGCTGTTCAAGGCCCCCTCCACGCCGCAGGACGGCACCTTGGCCATTCGCGCTGGCCTGGCACAGATTGCTGACGCCACCGGGCGCAGCCCGGCCGAACTGATCGCCAACTGTGACCTGTGCATCAACGGCACCACCGTGGCCCTCAACGCGCTGATCGAGCGCACCGGGGTCAAGGTGGGCCTGCTGTGCACCGAGGGGCACGAGGACAGCCTGGAAATCCGCCTGGGCCACAAGGAAGAGGGCCACCGCTACGACGCCCACTACCCGCCGGCACACATGCTTGCCCCACGCCACCTGCGCCGCCCGATCGGTGGCCGAATCCTTGGCGATGGCCGTGAGCACAGCCCGCTGGACGAAGCCGCCATCCATGCCGCCATCGACTACTTCCGTGCCGAAGGCGTGCAGGCCGTGGCCATTTCCTTCCTGTGGTCGGTGCGCAACCCCAGCCACGAACAACGGGCCGCCGAACTGGTACGGGCTGCCCTGCCCGAGGTGTTCGTCTGCACCGGCTGCGAGGTGTTCCCGCAGATTCGCGAATACACCCGCACCTCCACCACCGTGGTCAACGCCTACCTCAGCCCGGTAATGGCACGTTACGTGGCGCGCATCGACAGCCTGTTTCAGGCACTTGGCGCACAGCAGCCAGTACGCTACTTCCAGTCCAACGGCGGGTTGGCGCCCGGGCACCTGATGCGTGAGCGCGCCGTCAACGCGATCAACTCCGGTCCGGCCTCGGCACCACAAGCCGGGTTGGCAGTAGCGAGGCCGTTCGGTATCGACAACGTCATTACCGTGGACATGGGCGGCACCTCGTTCGACATCACCCTGACCAACGCCGGACGCACCAACTTCAGCAAGGACGTGGACTTCCTGCGCCAGCGCATCGGCGTGCCGATGATCCAGGTGGAGACCCTGGGTGCCGGCGGTGGCTCCATCGCCCACCTGGACGAGTTTGGCATGCTCCAGGTCGGACCGCGCAGCGCCGGCGCCATGCCTGGGCCGGTGTGCTACGGCAAGGGTGGCCACGAACCCACGGTCACCGACGCCAACCTGGCACTTGGCTACCTGCCCGACGGCGCACTGCTGGGCGGCAGTATCCGCCTGAACCGCCAGGCCGCGCTGGACGCCATCCGGAGCACGATCGCCGAACCGTTGGGCATCAGTGTGGAACGCGCGGCATTCGGCATCACCACCCTGGTCAACCTGAACATGGTCAACGGCATCCGCCGCGTATCGATCGAGCGCGGTCACGACCCGCGTGACTTCGCCCTGATCGGCGCAGGCGGTGCGGCGGGCATGCACGTGGTGCGCCTGGCCGAAGAAATCGGCATGCACACCGTGCTGATCCCCAAGGTGGCCTCGGGCTTGTGTGCGTTCGGCCAGATCCTGTCCGACGTGCGCTACGACCAGCTCACCAGCCTGTCGATGCGCCTGGACGCCGGGCACGTCGACCTGGCGCAACTCAACCAGACCCTCACCGAACTGCGCCAGCAAGGCCTGGCCAATCTGCGCGAAGACGGTTTTGGCGACCAGGCCAGCAGCTGCCACTACACCCTGGAGATGCGCTACCTGGGGCAAATTCATGAGTGCAGTGTGGACCTGCAGCAGCACAGCCTGGACGAGGCAGGGCTGGCCGCGCTGGTCAGCCGCTTCCACAGCCGCCACCAGACCCTGTACTCGTACAGCGAACCCGACAGCCCGGTGGAGCTGGTGAACCTGGAGTGCTCGGTGATCGGCCACCTGCCACGCCCGCCGCAACCCGAGCTGCAGGGGCCGGCCGAGCCCCCCGCCCCCACCGCGCAATCCGTCCGCCCGATGCTGTTCAGTGCCGACGGTGAATGGCAGCCCACACCGGTGTTCAACGGCAACCACCTGTTGCCAGGGCAGACCGTGCATGGCCCCTGTGTGATCGAGGAAGACACCACCAACATTGTCCTGCCACCCGGCTGGCAGGCGCGCCTGGAGCCTTCGGCCACCTACCGGGTGACACGCGGGGGTTGATCTTGGGGTCGGCGCGCGCCGATCATGGGCCTGACAACCGCCCGGCAGTTTTGCGCTGCCGGGCGGTTCGTACAATAACAAGAGCTGCTTGAGTAGCTTGCCTGCAGTTCCTTTTTTCAATGCTGCCCTCTTTGAAAAAGGACCCACCATGCCCACAGAACTCTCGACCCACGGCTGGCCACAGCCAGAGCGCCAGGTACGCTGGGCCGAAGCCATCAGTGACACCTATTTTCCGCTGAGCCTTGAATTTGCTGCCGGACAGCCGTTCGATGGCCACCTGCAGCGCTGGAGTACGCCGAGCACACCGCTCAGCCTGTCGCGCCTGCGGTCCAGCCAGCTGGGTTACTCGCGCAGCAACGCGCACATCGGCCAGGACCATGAAGCGTTCTACCTGGTGACCGTGCCGCATGGCAGCGAGGTGCACTTTGAACAGGACGGCCACCAGATCAGTTGCAGCCCGGGCGGTTTCATCGTCGAGCGCGGCGATGCACCCTATCGCTTCCACTACGGCACGCAGAACGACTTGTGGGTGCTCAAGCTGCCCGAGCGCGCGCTCAAGGCCAACCTGCTGGGGCACAAGCGCTATACCCGGCATTGCTTCGATGCCCGTCAGGGCCTGGGGCGTATCTTCGTCGAGCAACTCGACCTGTGTGCCCGCCATTTCGACACCAGCCCCCCGGCAGCCCGGCATTTACTGCTGGAACAGGCCTCCGCCACCCTGCTGCTGGCCTTGCAACAGGATGAGCGCGTGCTGGGCAGCGAAGGCAGCAACCTCAGCACCCTGCACCTGACGCGGGTCGAGCAGTACGTGCAGCAAAACCTGGGTGACCCCGAGCTGTCGCCACAAACCATCGCCAGCGCCTGTGGGCTGTCGCTGCGTTATCTGCACAAGCTGTTCGCGATCACGCCCTACACCCTTGGCGAGTGGGTACGCCGTCAACGCCTGGAGGCCGTGCACCGACAACTGCTTGACCCGCATTGCCACCTGGCCATCGGCGAACTGGCATTTCGCTGGGGTTTTGCCGACCAGGCGCAATTCACCCGCGCGTTCCGCCAGCAGTATGGGTGCACGGCGAGCGAGGTGCGGGCTACGCGTACGCACTGATCACAACAACGGAAAATTGCCCGCTTCCACAGGGGCACCGTCGCGTTGGCTTGGCGGGCTCAATCCCCCGCCACCACATCCACCACTTTCCAGCTGTCGTCCGGGTCGAAGCGTTTCATCTCCTTCGCCAGCCTGTCGCCATGCGGCCCGAGGTCTTTCTCGAACACTTGGCCGTCATGGCTGATCATGAAGCTCATCACCCCGGTGTCGTCGTACCTGGCCGGCCAGGCGACCATGGCGAAGCCACGGCTCATCTGGTTGCCGATCAGGTAGCTGTAGGCACCGCCCGGGGCGGATGGGCCCTGTGCGTCCAGGATGCGGAAGTGGTAGCCATACCAGGCGTCACCGACCACATCCTGGCCGAACAGCGGGCCCAACGGGCTGACGTCACCGTCGCCATTGTCATCCCAATACAGCCCGTCATGCTTGCCCGGCTCGCTGAAAATCTTCTGTGCGTACTCCAGCGCACCATCTCCGTTGTGGTCCTGGGTGGCGTAGTCCATTTGCGCATCGTGATAGGCCAGCAGCGACTGCAGAACACCCAGCTCGTTGCGCCCGATGCGACGGGCGCGAATTTCGGCACTGCCCGCCTTGAGGTCGAAGCGCCAGCCCTGGCTGGTTCTGGTCAGCGGTATGGGCAAGGTCCAGTGGCCGGTGCCCACTGCCAGGATGGCCTTGCCCTCGCCTGACATGTCGATGCTGTGCTGTGCGCGATACTGCTCGAGAAAGGTATCCACATCGCTGCGTTGCACACCACCGCGCGGTATGTAGGTGCGCCAGTCATCGCCCAGCAACTGGGCCAGGCGGGCTTCATCAGGTTTTTCCTGGCCCAGCGCCGCGACAAAGGCTTCCACGGCCTTCTCCGGCGTTGGGAAGGCTTGCTGGGCAGCGGCCATGAACGACCAGGCCAGACCTGCCGTCAGCAGCAATGCAGCGAGTGTCGGGCGCTTCATCGACGGCCTCCTGCGCCGCGACGCGCGGGCGCACTGGGCCGGGAGATCGGGTGCCCGGCGGCACGCGACGCACCAGGCCGCTGAGCGAACGACTGGCTGGTACGGCCGCGGTTGGCCTGCGCGCTGGTGCGCGACGGTGAGCGCACGCCGTCGAAAGCATTGTTGCGGGCACGGCCTGCCGTATTGGCAGGACGGCTCTGCGCCAGCGGCCGCGCCTGGCCGTCGCCCTGCCGCCGTTGATTGGCCAGGTTGCCGTTCTGCTGGCGGCCTTGGACGTTGCGGGTTTCCTGCCGACGGTCAGTCGCCCGCGCGCCATCATCACGGGACGGCATGCGGTTGCCGTCAGGATTGCCTGCCTTGGCCTCGCGCATTTGCTCGCGGGCCTGACGGTTACTGGTAGCCGGCCGTTCGATACCTGCGCGGTCCATCGATGCCCTGGCTTTGTCTCGGGCCTGGGCCCGTTGGGCGTCGTCGCCGCGGAACGCGGTGCGCTGAGTGGCACCGTCCAGCTGGCGGCCGTACTGCTGACGGCTGCGAGAATCGCGGTATGGCACCCCGTCGCGGTTGGCGGCATTGTGCTGCCATTTGTTCTGGTTGTTGGTGATGCGGTTGTTGACGTTGAGGTTGTTGTAGCGGTTGACGTCAATGTCGATGTCATTGTTGTCCCAGTCGCAATCGCCCCACAGCGAGGCGACAATTGCCACGCCGGTACCGAAGGCCAGGCCGGCCACCAGCGCGGAACCGGGGTAGTACATGGGCGGCGGCGGGTAATACACCGGGGGCGAGGCAGGGTAGGCCCAGGTGCCATAGGTGGTGGTCGGGTTATAGCTAGGCACATACACCACTTGCGGGTCGGCCGGCTCGATGACGATGGTGGTGGGCGGGCTGCTGGCCGCTGCCCCTTGGGTGCTACTGCCGCTGGCGGCTGGCGCAGGTGCGGTCTGCACGGTTACGTTCTGGTACTGGCTGCTCTGCAGATTGCCGGCAGCCTGCGCCTGGTGGCGCAAACGCTGCACGCTGCCCATGACATCATCGGACTGAGCGAGGAAAGCATCGCCCAGGCGCTGCACCCAGACCGGGTCCTGGCCAAGCGTTGCCAGCACCTGCGGGAAGGCCACCAGTGCCTGTACGCTAGGGTCCCAGGGCTGCTTGGCCACTTGCCTGACTGCATCGTCACCGGTGGCCTTGGGGTTGGCCTTGGACCAGGTCACGGCCTCATTGACCTGCCCCGGGTAGGTTGACGCCATCAGCACCTGAGCCAGCAACTGATCAGGGTACAAGGCAATGGGGGCCAGCATCTGGTCCAGTTGCTCCTGGGAGAACACCGGGTCCTTGGCCACGGGCGTGGCAGCGGATGGCGCCGGATCCGGCGCGGGCACGTCTTCGGCCAGCACCAGGCCCGGGGCAGCGCTCAGGCAAAGCAGTGCCGACAGGACAGCAAACAATGGCATGCGCATCGCTTATCCCCACAAGGTCAGACCGCGTGGGTTAAGGGTAGCAATGGCGGTGCTTTTGACCAGACGAGACGACGCAAACTTTTCGCGCTTCAACGGTGGGATGGTTGATGCGTTCGAGTCTATAGGTGGGCTTCGCCGGAACCGTCGATAGTCACTATCGAGCAGGGCAATTTCTACCGAACACTGTGGCCGCATAACCTAGCGCCATCCCCACGCTGCTTCCTAGACTGCCCTGGAGCTAACCGATGAATACCTTGGCCCGCCAGCTGTCCGCCACCCTTGTCGCTTTTGCCATCGCCGTGATCAGCGGCTGTGCCAGCCACCCTGAACTGCGCCCGTACACCGCCGAGGAAACCCGCCAGTTGCAACTGGAAGCCTTACAGCGCCGCGGCCTGTCGCTGGACAATTACGAGCAGCAACGGCGGGTCATCCTGCGTGCCGGTAACCTGCCTGCCGTGACCGAAGCTGCCGACGCTGAACCTTCAACCAAAGGCTGAACGGGCTAGCCGGCGGTTCCCTCCCTCCACTTGCGCAGGTATCCTCTACCGCTCAACCGCAAGCCTTCCAGGACGGAGACCATGATCAGGCCCCTTCTGTTGCTGAGTGCTGCACTGCTTTTAAGCCCCGCGTCGCAAGCCCAGCAGATGAAACGCCAACTGGGCGATTTCGACTTCACACTCGGCACCACCCCCTCACGCAGCATGGCGCAAGGGCTTATCTCACCCAGTGCCGTTGGCGCATTCCATGGCGGGCTCGACCTCAGCCACCCCAATGGCTGGTACCTGGGCCAGTACGCCCCAAGCATGGGCGTCACCCCCGACTCGACCCTGCGCCTGGACAGCTACCTGGGCTACAAGCACCATTTCGACAGCAGCCTGGGCTATGAGGTAGGGTTGATCCATTACAGTCAGCCCAATATCGCAGGCCCCGACAGCTACGCCCTGTATGGGGGGATTTCGGTGCTGGGCAGCCGCTTCGGCGGGGCGCTGCGCGACAACCCCGACAACCGCACGGGCACGCTATTCGCCGACTTCGGCCATCTGCCGATGTTCGACGTCGACTTCACCGTCAAGCTCGCCCACCACCGCCTGGGCACGCCGTTCACCATTGGCGATGGCAGCCAGGTGAATACCTTTTCCGATTGGTCACTGGAGCTGTCGCGGCCCTGGCTGGGCATCGACCTGAACCTGATCTACAGCAACTCCAGCCTGAGCGGCGCGAGCTGCGATGCCTATTCGGGCATCAATACCTATTGCGACAGCGTGGTCACACTCAAGGCCCAGCGCAGCTTTTTTTAACGGCGCGGCGCCAGCGCCAGGGCAATACCGCCCAACACCACCACACAGGCGATCAACAAGCGCAACGACACCGGTTCGCCAATCAGGGCAACACCGCCCAGGGCGGCAATCACCGGCACACTCAGTTGCAGGGTCGCCGCCTGTTGCGCACTGATCTGCCTGACCACGCCAT
The DNA here is from genome assembly GCF_058795575.1 of Pseudomonas sp. GW823-FHT05G12. Lineage (NCBI taxonomy): Bacteria > Pseudomonadati > Pseudomonadota > Gammaproteobacteria > Pseudomonadales > Pseudomonadaceae > Pseudomonas > Pseudomonas sp. GW823-FHT05G12. The sequence goes on along the minus strand of NZ_CM179501.1, from coordinate 2,598,514 downwards.
ACCAAACGGCATAGCCTGCGCCAGAAGCCAGCACACCGGAACCCAAGGCATACAACAAGCCAAGTGGCGTGAGGTGCGGGCCGGCACCCAGCAACAGCATCGGTAGCAGCAGCACCAGGCACGGCAAGCTGCGGGCAAAATTGCCGGCAGTGTCGGCCAGCGGCCTGGGCGAGCCTTTGCCCAGTAGCGTATACACCCCCCAGGCCACACCGGACAGGGCCATCAGCAAGGCACTGGCCAACGGCGGCGCGGACACGCCGGGCAACAGCAGCACCAGCAGGCCGGCAAAGGCAATCAGCATGCCCAGCAGCATGCGTACAGTGATCTGTTCGCCCCTGTACCACGCGAAGCCGAACATGGTGATCTGCACGGCACCGAACAGCAACAACGCCCCTGCACCTGCGCCCAGTTGCAGGTACGCCGCAGAAAACAGGAACGCGTACAGGAACAGGGCCAGGCCGCCCCACCAACTGCCACCCATGGCCTGCACCGGCTTGCGCAGGCGAATCAGCAACAGCAGAAACAGCGCGCCACTGGCCAGGCGTACCATGGTGAAGGATACCGGGTCGATGGCCCCGTCTTTCAGCGCCAGCCGGCAGAACACCGAGTTGGCGGCAAACGCCACCAGGCTGAAAAGGGCAGGCCAAAGCCAGGCGCTGGTCTTGCGGTCAGTAAGCGTGGTCGTGCCTGTACTCATGGTGTGGTCACCTCTGAGTGGGATTGTTGTTATAGCGGCATTTAGTCAGGACCGGCACCGATATACAAGGAGGAATCCACCGTGGAGGATGGCACCGGCTACGCCGGTGTTCGCGGGTAAAGCCGGTCCTACGGGCGACCGCGCTGGCTTTTCAGGTTTTGAGCAAGACAGTTGCTTCCACCGGTACAGCGCGTACCTAAAACTTTCGCGATCCTATGCATGGCCCCGCCCACACACCAATTCGCTCTGCGGGCTGTCTGAAACCTGACTAAACGTAGACATACGCCCCCCTACTGCTGCAATAGAGTAATCAGACACGCAGACCACTACGACATTAATCAGAGCGCCAACTGGTAGACTCCCTCTTACTACGAATTCTTTTGAGAGCATGTGAAACAGTATCTGCAACCCTAACAACAGCTGAATGCGTCGGCTGAATTTTACTATCCTTAAGCGCTCTCCGCACATTAATCCCTGCAGCCATAGCATCGATCGTAATGGTTCGCAGCTCACGAGACTTCTCTAGATCCAAACCCAAAAAAACATGCCTACTCTCAGCATTGAAGCTCCTAAGTTCTTCAATATCGGTGTTATCAAGCTTCTGGCGCCTATAGATCCAGGAGTCCGAAGCCACCGTGCCTTTTCCTGCTCTCATACCAGCCATCGAGGATGACTTTACCTGACCAGAGCTTGATGCCTGACCACGCTGCAGGCTGCCTTGTACGGGTGCGCCTGAGGTGTTCCAACCCGGCTGCCCATTCAATATGTCTTGCACTGTTTCATCCATGAGCGATGACGACATGTAATAGCCTTCGCTACTACGTCTTGGCCTTTTTTCAACCCTCCCCGACACAATGCGATTCATCTTCGCCTCTGACTTGAGCCCGGGCAGGCTGTTTGACCTCAATCTTGGTGAATGCCCATCGGGGTCACTGAAGTTGACCGGGTCGTCCATACAGTAGGCATAACAGTTCAATCCACCTGCGCCAAAGGGGCTGAAACTGTCCGGACTGTGAAAACGCATCAAGGCAGGGTTATAGCTGCGATAGCCATTACCGAGTAAATACTGGCTGTTCACCAGCAAGTGACCATTGAATGCTGGCCGGTGCGGAGGAATGTCATGGGGGGTGTGATAGCCATAAGCATTGTAGGCAACCGACTCCCCCTGCGCCTGAGACTTGACCACGACCACGGTCTGCACTCCGTCTGTAGCCAATAACGCCGTGCGTGTAGATTCTTGCTCTAGCCGCGTTTCGGCTACTATCTCTGGTTGCGCTCTAACGCACACCATGGCTGATGTACCCGATAAAGCTGTATGAACTTTACCCTGTTGCAAGAAAAAGTGCGTAGTTTTGTCAGAGTCGACCATCTGTTAGCTCCCGCATGTCGCTCTGAATCTTAGGCGCTGATGGAGATAAAACAACTGGTAAAACTAACAGGGCACTGCCTTATGGCACCGGCTACGCCGGTGTTCGCGGGTAAACCCGCACCTACGGGCTACCGCGCCGGCTTTTCAGGTTTTGAGCAAGACGGCGGCTACTGCTTCGATCTCCACCAGCATGCCGTCCAGCGCCAGTCGGGGCACCGGTATCAGCGTGCAGGTCGGTTTCATGTGCGCCCCCCAGGCCCTGTCGGCCTCGGCCACCCATTGGTGCAGGCGCGCTTCGGAGTGCTCGACAATCAGCAGGGTCAGCTTGAACACCTGGGCCAGGCTGGCACCTTTCGACGCCAGGGCCCGCTCCAGGTTGGCCAGCGCCTGCCGGGCCTGTTCGGCGAACACGGGTGACAACTGGCCCTGGCTATCCTCCCCACCCTGACCGGCGATGAACAGCAGACGGCTGTCAGCGCGCACTTCGGCGACATGGGAGTAGGCGTTGCCACTGGGGTCGTAGAGGCCTTCGGGGTTGCTTAGCTGGAATGCGCTTGATGAGGTCACGACAAGCCCTTGCTCGGTTGGAAGAGCGCCGGAGTATCAGACCTTAAGCTAACTCGAGGTCAAGCACGAAGTAGGGCATTTCGTACAAAACACCGTCATGTCGGAACCACGCGTGTGTTTGCGCAGTGGCTGTCAGGCCGTAGGCTCTGTACGAAAAGTCTTGAGACGCAGGTCAGGCAAGGCGAAAACAGCCGAGGAACGGCCGGGGTCGCGCCCGACTGTACTGGAGTACATGAGCATTCCGAGGCTGTTTTCAACGCAGCATGAACAAGTATCAAGGCTTTTCGTACAGAGCCTAGTGTGGTGTTTTGCAAATACGGCCAATAACTCGCGAGCGATTTTTGCGCTCAGGCAAGGCGTCGCGACGAGTCGTAGCCCAGCTACGGCGAGGAGCGACAACGCCGCATGAGCGCAAAAAGCGCCGCGAGTTATGGTCGTTATTTGTGAAACACCACACTAGATTGCAAAGCCAGGCATGGAGGCCTTTAACCAACAAGGAAAAACCGATGAGCAAATTTGATTTTCAGCTGGCCTATACCATCAAGCCGCACAGCGCTCCACGCGATGAAACCGATGCGGCACAGGCACGTCTGCACCTGCGGGAAAAGCTCGGCCTGGACACCGTCGAGCACATTGAAACCACGCTGCTTGGCATGATCACGCTCAATGGCACCACCCTCGCTGACCGCAAGCGGGAAGCTGAAAAGCTGGTCCGCGATTACATCCATGACGCGCTCAAGGAACTGCGCGTACTGTCCACCGTGAAGTTCTACGGCTGCCTGATGGTGGACGGGCTGGGGCCAGCCATGCGTTTCGACATCCTGCCCAAATGACCCTCGACGGCCTCGGGCGCCCCCGCGCCCGAGGCCGCAAACCGTCATTTTTCCTGCAGCACCGCCCTGCCCTTCACCGCCCGCGGCCCGCGCCAGGCCCAGAACAGCAAACCGGGGAAGGGTGCGTAGACCACGAAGACGATCCACAGCATCTTGCGCTCGGCGCGCCGTTCACTGCCGATGATGTGCCAGATGGCCCAGATCTCCAGCAGAATGACCAAGGCTGCGATGATGATCCAGATCGTACCGATTTCCATGAGCGCTCTCCCAATGGCATGTATTGGATTGGGTTGCTGCAAGCGCTGAGGGTTCAGATTGATTTGACTCACCGCGCCTCTTTGCAGGCGCGGCGAAAAGGCCTTATTGCCGTGGTGCATTCTCCAGCGCAGCCTTCAACGCCGCTGCATCGGTGAACGCCCGCTGGCTGACCAGCACGCCCTGCTGCAGTTGCAACCACTGCACCTGGCCCTCCTGCCCGGGGTAACGGCTGGCCACTCGCCCATCACGGTCGAGCAGCACCCGGTAGCTGTAATCGCGCATGGCCGGGACAGCGAAGAGTTTGCTGATCAGCGCAGGCATGCGCTGAATGTCGGCCACGAATACAGCGGCGCGTGCTTCCAGGTAGCCCTTGGGCTGCTCGGCCAGTGCCGCCTTGACCAGCTTGGCACCGTCCATATCGCGCGCCACCAGCAGTATCTGCGTGTCGGCAGCAAGGCTGTAGGCCTGGTCGTACTGGTCGAGCAGTGTGAACGGGGCAAGCTTGTCGCCCTGCTCCAGGGCGTTGGCCAGCAACGGCAACAGGCTGAGCATCACTACAGCGGCATATCTCATCAGGGGTATCCTCAATGACGGGAGGTCAGCATAGCGGTAAAGCGCCAGGACAGGCAGGTTTGCCTGAACACGACCTGTAATACGACACAGCCACCGGGGAGATTGTCTTTCCTCCGGGCACCGTCCACACTCTGCGGGCCAGCCAGGAAGCGGAGTTCAGAGTGCCCACGCCACGCCAGTTCAGCCAAAAGACCAGCACCAGCAACATGCTACGGCTCAAAACAAGCAGCGCCAATGCCCAGGCGCCCTATCGGGTCGATTTTATCCTGCTCGAACACTTCTCGATGGCCAGTTTCACGGTGGCCATGGACGTACTGGTCACGGCCAACCTGCTACGTGCCGACAGCTTCCGGTTCACCCCGCTGTCGCTGGACGGCGACCGGGTGCTCAGCGACCTGGGGCTGGAACTGGTGGCCACCGAGCTGTCCGCCGCGGCGCTGAAGGAGCTGGACCTGTTGGTGGTCTGTGGCGGCTTGCGCACACCACTCAAGTACCCGGAACTCGATCGCCTGCTGGACGATTGCGCGGCCCACGGCATGGCCTTGGGCGGCTTGTGGAACGGCGCCTGGTTCCTTGGCCGTGCCGGGGTGCTGGACGACTACGGTTGCAGCATCCACCCCGAGCAACGTGCCAGCCTGTCGGAGCGCAGCCCGCAAACCCGCATCACCCCGGCCAGCTTTACCCTCGACCGTGACCGCCTCAGCGCCGCCAGCCCCAATGGCGCCATGGAGCTGATGCTGGGCCTGGTACGCCGGCTGTATGGTGATGGCCTGGCCGAAGGTGTCGAGGAAATCCTGTCATTCTCCGGTGCGCGCTACCGCCAGGTGGGTCCTGGGGCGAAGAAGTCCATGAGCCTGCACCTGCGCACCATTGTCGAGCTGATGGAGAACAACCTGGAGGAAACCCTCAGCCTCGACCAGCTGGCCGCCTACAGCGGGCGCTCGCGGCGGCAGATCGACCGCCTGTTCCAGGCCCAGCTGGGCACGTCGCCCCGGCGCTATTACATGGAGCTGCGCATCACCAAGAGCCGCCGGCTGCTGCAGTATTCCGACCTGTCGGTGATGGAAGTGGCAGTGGCCTGCGGGTTTGTCTCGGTGTCGCACTTCAGCAAGTGCTATGCGGCGTATTTCGGCTACCCGCCGTCGCGCGAGCAACGGCTGGGCGAGTGACCGAGGCCCTTTGAGCCAGCCCAGGCGCTCGAGCAATCTCAGGTACGAGGCTCGAGCTGGATATACCGCAACACCGCATCACAGATCATGGCTTTGTGGCGCAGCTTTATTTGCTCATCAGACAGGTCGATCTGGAAGATCTCGCCAAACGTATGGCGGTTCGACACCCGGTAGAAGCAGAACGAGCTCATCAGCATGTGCAGGTCGATGACCTCGATGCCGGCGCGGAACACGCCTTCCTGAACGCCACGGCGCAGGGTGTTGCCCAGGGCCTCCAGCACCAGGCTGCTCATTTCGCGAATGGCCGGCGACTGCTTGACGTACTCGCCATAGTGGATGTTTTCGGTGCAGATGATGCGCACGAAATCGACGTTGCGGTCATGGTGATCGAAGGTGAACTCCACCAGCCGGCGGATCGCCTGCTCAGCCGGTAACGACTCCAGGTCCAGGCTCTGTTCGGTCTTGCGGATATCCCCGTACAACTTCACCAGGCACTCGCAATACAGCTGCTCCTTGCTGCCGAAGTAGTAGTAGATCATGCGCTTGGAAGTGGCGGTGCGTTCGGCGATGGCGTCGACGCGGGCGCCGGCCAGCCCTTGCTGAACGAACTCGTTGATGGCGGCCTGGAGGATGTCCTCGCGTGTTTTCTCAGGGTTGTTCTTGCGCGTTTTGCGCACCCCTTCGGTTTCAGGCTGGCCGAGGCCGACTACGGAATCACTCATACCCACTCACAGGCTGTTTATTGGAATGCCGGGATTATCCGTTAGCGCGGCCATGCAGGGAAGCACGCTGTTGGTCGGGTAGCCATGATGCCTTGGGCTCGAGCAGCGCGGTCAGCCTGCAGGCACTGATCATCAGCCAGGCGCACAGTCAGTTACGCTGGGCAGTCGCGGGCGCCGGCGCGGGCGTCAGGCGCAGCACGCGGTTACGCCCACCTTCAGCGAGCAGATAACCCCCGATACCATCGGCGATGATCGCCTGCGGAGCCTTGAGGAAAGTCAGCACCGTTTGCTGGCTGCCATCGGCATCGATGCGCAGCAGGCGCGCACGGTGTGTGTTGTCCTCGCTGATCCATAAGCCACGTTGATCACAATACAAGAATGTAGGGTTACGCAGACCGTCGACCACCACCGGGTCGCTGCCATCGTCGGACAGGGAGCGGACCCTGCCATTGGCCTTTTCGGTGTACAGCAGGCGGCCGTCGCTGCAGCGGGTCAGGCCTTCGGTTTCGGTCAGGCCGGACCGCAGTACATCCAGCTGCCCGCTGCTCCAGTCATAGCGCATCAGGCGACCATTGCCCTTGCGGTCTTCGATGGCATAAAGATAGTTGCCTTCGTTCCAGAGGCCTTGCACGCTCTCGCCGTCGAACAGCTGGGTGACCTGGCCATCGCGGGACAGGCTGACAGGTGCCAGGCCACCTTCCTGGCTGAACACCCAGCCGCCCTGCGCCGCGACCATACCGTCGGGCTTGGACAGGTTATCGATCAGCACGACGCGCTCGCCCGTAGCCGTGATCTTGAGGATGCTGCCCCGGCCGTCATCCAGTTCACGGCTGACCAGCAGGCTGCCATCCGTTTGCGGTAACAGCGAGGCGGCTTTGGTTACGTCGCGATGCAACACCTCAACATCCCAGCCGGTAGCGGCCTGAACCGGGTAGAAACTTTGCCACGCGAAGAAGCCCAAGGTGGCCGCGAGCAGGCCGGAGGTGGCAGTCAAGGCGATGCGGGCGCTGCGCTTGCGCAGGATGTGCGGCATGAAGGGGGCTCCTCGGAATCGTTGCGGATCCTAGCAAGCGAATGTGAAAAAAATGTCGAAAGCTGCACAAACGGGTGCTGCAGGACCCGCCGATCTCAGCCCATGGCGCCTCCAACAACGATAGGCACCCCGCTACTAAAAACAAAAGGATATAAAAATAACTAAACAATCTAACAAACTGGAATATATAAATTGAAAGCCAAACGCCACCTCCTTAGTCTGGGCAGATCGCCTCTCACCCGATTCAAGGAGCAATGCCTATGCCCAAACATGCCTTCTCACCATTACGCCGTCTGCTGATCGGCGGTTTACTGGCCAGCGTCGCCAGCGCCCTGCTGCCCTGGTCCGAAGCCATTGCCGACGACGCCAGGACACTGCGCATCGGCTACCAGAAATTCAACAGCATCAACATCCTCAAAGGCAGCGGCGCCCTGGAGAAGGCCCTGGCACCGCAAGGTGTGAAGGTCAGCTGGCATGAGTTCGCCGCAGGCCCCCAGCTACTGGAGGCACTGAGCACCGGCGCCATCGACCTCGGCCACGCAGCCGATGCCCCCTCGGTGTTCGCCCAGGCCGCCGGCAAGCCTGTGGTCTACCTGGCCGCCGAACAACCCTACCCACGCGGCATTGGCCTGGTCGTGCGCGAGCAGGACCACCTGGCCAGTGTGCAGGACCTGAAAGGCAAGCGCGTGGCCACCGGCCGCGGCTGGAATGCCCAATACCTGCTGGCCGTAGCCCTGCAGCAGGCTGGCCTCAGTTACAAGGACATTACCCCCGCCTACGTCAACAATGCCGCCGATGCCGTGGCCGCCCTGCAATCGGGCAGTGTGCAGGCCGTAACCCTTTGGGACCCGTTCCTCGCCGCCGCAGAAAGCCAGCCAGGGTTGAAAAACCTGCGCGACGGCAGCGGCCTGTCCAACAACCGCACCTTCTACCTGTCCACAGCCCGCTATGCCGACGAGCACCGTGCACTGCTGAAAACCTTCTTTGCCGAGCTGAGCAAGGTCAGCCAGTGGGCCAACGCCAAGCCCGCCGAAGTGGCCGCGCTGCTGGCACCGCAGCTGGGGATCAGCACCCAGGTGCTGGAAGTGGCCAGCGAACGGCGCAACTACAACGCCGTCGCTATCACCCCGCAGATCGTTGCCGAACAACAGAAGCTGGCGGACACCTTCCAGGGCCTGGGCCTGATTCCACGCAAGCTACAGGTGGCCGAAGCGGTCTACCCGGCTTCCGTGTTGCCTTGAACGGAGCGCGCTGACCATGCCTCGCCCGATCCGCTTCAACGCCTTCAGCATGAACGCTGCCAGCCACCAGTCCCCTGGGCTGTGGCGCCATCCGCGCAACACCAGTGTGGCGTTCAACCGCCTGAGTTACTGGACCGACCTGGCCCGCCTGCTCGAGCGCGGCCTGTTCGACGCCCTGTTCATCGCCGATGTGCTGGGTATCTACGACGTCTATCAAGGCAGCCCGCAAGCCGCCCTGCGCGGTGGCGTGCAGGTGCCGGTCAATGATCCGCTGCTGCTGGTGCCGGCAATGGCCGGGGTGACCGAGCACCTGGGTTTCGGTGTCACCTTTTCGCTGACCTACGAACACCCCTACCCCTTCGCCCGGCGCATGTCCACGCTCGACCACCTGAGCAATGGCCGGGTCGGCTGGAACATCGTCACCGGGTATCTGGACAGCGCTGCGCGCAACCTCGGCCTGGCGCATCAACTGGGCCACGACCAACGCTATGACCTGGCCGAGGAATACCTGCAGGTGCTGTACAAGCTGTGGGAGAAAAGCTGGGACGACGACGCTGTGCTGCTGGAGCGTGAAAGCGGGCGCTATATCGAACCCTCGCGGGTACACCCGATCAACCATGTGGGCGAGCACTTCCAGGTGCCCGGCATGCACCTTTGCCAGCCGTCGCCGCAACGCACCCCGGTGTTGTTCCAGGCCGGTGCGTCGGCACGCGGCCAGCAGTTTGCCGCACGGCATGCCGAATGCGTGTTTATCAGCGGGCCGACGCCGACGGTGCTGCGCCGCTACGCCGACGGCATCCGCCAGGCCTGCGAAGCGGCCGGGCGTGGCCGTGACGAAGTGCTGATCTACGCCCAGGCGCTGTTGATTGTCGCCCCCACGCGGGAAGAAGCCGAGGCCCGCTTTAACGACTATCGCCGCTATGTCGACCTGGACGCTGCCCTGGCGCTGCTGTCAGGCTGGACCGGTATCGACTTCGCCGGCCTCGACCCCGATGCACCGATCGAGTACGTCGAGAACGATGCTGGCCGTGCTGCCCTGGCAGCCTTTACCGCCGCCGACCCCACTCGCCGCTGGACCGTACGCGAAGCCGCCGAGTTCGTTGGCCTCGGCGGTCGCGGCCCCGTGCTGATCGGCGCTGCCAGCGAGGTGGCCGACCAGCTGGAAACCTGGCTGGACCATACCGGAATCGACGGTTTCAACCTGACCTACGCCGTGCAACCGGACGACCTGGCCAATGTAGTCGACCTGCTGGTGCCCGAGCTGCAACGGCGCGGCCGCTACCCGCTGAGCTACACCGAGGGCCCCCTGCGCCACAAGCTGTTCGGCCGCGGCGGCCAGCTGCCCGAACGGCACGTTGGGCGCCAGGTCAGCATTCAGCGATCAAATACCGGGTATTCCAACATTTAATTTGTGGATGCCACGCACTCGACCCTATTCTGTGGCCACATCCCCTGCGCCGCACCGGCCGGTGCGGTTCAAGGCATGGGGAGAGAACAACAAGTCGAGATCGTCCATGTCGAACCATTCGTACTTCGCCCCCCACGGTGGGCACCCGGCTCAAACCGAGCTGCTGACTGACCGTGCCATGTTCACCGAAGCCTATGCCGTCATCCCTAAAGGCGTGATGCGTGACATCGTCACCAGCCACCTGCCCTTTTGGGACAAGATGCGCATGTGGGTCATCGCCCGCCCGCTGACCGGTTTTGCCGAAACGTTCTCCCAGTACATCGTCGAACTGGCCCCGGAAGGCGGCAGCGAGCGCCCTGAGCTGGACGCCGATGCGGAAGCCGTGGTGTTCATCGTCGAAGGCGAACTGGACATCACCGTCGAAGGCAAACACCACACCCTGGTACCTGGCGGCTACGCCTTCCTGGCCCCGGGCGCCGAGTGGAGCCTGCGTAACAACAGCAAGTCCAACGTCACCTTCCACTGGCTGCGCAAGCACTACCAGAAGGTTGAAGGCCTGGACGTGCCGGAATCCTTCGTCACCCACCGCGACAACGCCACCGTCATCGAGATGCCGGGCACCGAAGGCCGCTGGAAAACCACCCGCTTTGTCGACATGGCCGACATGCGCCACGACATGCACGTGAACATCGTCACCTTCCAGCCCGGCGGTGTGATTCCGTTCGCAGAAACCCACGTGATGGAACACGGCCTGTACGTGCTGGAAGGCAAGGCAGTGTACCGTCTGAACCAGGACTGGGTCGAAGTGGAAGCCGGCGACTTCATGTGGCTGCGCGCCTTCTGCCCGCAAGCCTGCTACGCCGGCGGCCCAGGCAACTTCAGCTACCTGCTGTACAAGGACGTGAACCGTCACGTACACCTGACACTGAACCCTAAGCGCTAAGCCCAGGCTGATGCCCGCAAGCCCGCCAACCTGGCGGGCTTTCTGTTTGCCGCGCATACTGAAATACCCACCCCTGCAGGGTACCGGCCATGAACCGCTGCCTGCTGCTCGCGGCCTTGCTGCTGTGCGCCTCTGCCCTGGCCACCGATGACTGGCACCTGGCCTACGACCGCGAAGGCATTCGCGTGTACCTGAAAGATGCAGGCGACTCGCCCTACCAGCAATTTCGTGGTGTCAGCACCATGAAAGCCAGCCTGCGCACGCTCACTGACCTGCTGGATAACCTGCGGGTGGCCTGCAAGTGGCTGTACGCCTGTGACCAGATGCGGCTGCTGGATGTGGAGGGTGACAACACCTGGGTGTACCTGACCACCCAGCTGCCTTGGCCGGCGAGGCCGCGGGACATCGTGCTGAAAGTGACCAGCGAACGCCTGGTCGACGGTACCCTGGTGCGCCACCTGAGCGCCGATCCCGACAGGATCCCCAAGGTTGACGGCCTGATCCGGGTAGAGCACCTGAGTGGTGTGTGGCAGATGAAACCGCTGGGTGACCGGGTGACCGAGGTGACCTACCAGTTGCAGGCCGCCCCTGCCGGAGATGTGCCGGGGTGGCTGGCCAACCGGTTTGTGGTGGATACGCCGGTGGTGACGTTGCGTACGTTGCGAGCGGTGGCTGAGCGCCAACCTTGAAGTGCCGGCAGGCCGCAGACCGACTGCAGCAGGGTCAGCAGCTTTTTATGCAATACCCCTCTCTGGCTCAGCGGTCACATCTTATAGGTCGAAAGCAGGATGCTGGTCTCGGTGTTCTCGATATGCGGGATCGAGCGGATGGCGTTCAGCGCCAGGTCGAACGCTTCGAGGGTGTCGGCGCGCAACTCTGCCATCAGGTCCCAGCGGCCATTGGTGGTGTGGATGGCCACCACATTGGGATGCCCGCGCAACGCGTGCTTGACCTCTGCGGCATGGTGGCCGCTGATGCCGATGCTGGTGATTGCCCGCACCCCCTGATCCAGCGCATCGGAGCGCAGACGTACCGTATAACCGATGATCACACCCTGCTCTTCAAGCCGGGTGATGCGGTTATGCACCGTTGCCCTGGCCACCTTCAGCTTTTTTGCCAGGGTCAGCACCGGGGTACGTGCGTTGTCCCGCAACAGTGCAATCAGTTCCCGATCGATCGTGTCCATAAGCCTGCCAAATAATCAGATTGCTACGTTGGGTTGGCAGATTGTCCAGAAGCCTGATGAAACTGACAACCTGTATGCTTCCGATTGGCGCAACCTGTCATCAAAATATTCATGCGGCTTCACTTCGATAATCTCAAGCGCTTACCCCGCACTGCTGGGCAAGCGCACAATAACAAGGTGCAAGAGCATGACGTATTTCATTGATGTTCCAACCATGTCGGACTTGGTGCATGACATTGGCGTAGCGCCGTTTATTGGCGAGCTTGCCGCTGCCCTGCGGGACGATTTCAAACGCTGGCAGGCGTTTGACAAGTCCGCGCGCGTTGCCAGCCACTCGGAAGTGGGCGTGATCGAACTGATGCCGGTCGCCGACAAAAGCCGCTATGCCTTCAAATACGTCAACGGCCACCCGGCCAATACTGCACGCAACCTGCATACGGTGATGGCCTTCGGTGTACTGGCCGATGTCGACTCCGGTTACCCGGTGCTGCTGTCCGAACTGACCATCGCCACCGCCCTGCGCACCGCAGCGACTTCGCTGATGGCAGCCCAGGCACTGGCCCGCCCGAACGCGCGCAAGATGGCGCTGATCGGCAACGGCGCGCAAAGCGAATTCCAGGCCCTGGCCTTCCACAAGCACCTGGGCATCGAAGAAATCGTCGCCTACGACACCGACCCGCTGGCCACCGCCAAGCTTATCGCCAACCTCAAGGAATACAGCGGCTTGACCATCCGCCGAGCCAGTTCGGTTGCCGAGGCGGTGAAAGGCGTGGACATCATCACCACGGTGACGGCCGACAAGGCCTACGCCACCATCATTACCCCCGACATGCTGGAGCCCGGTATGCACCTGAACGCCGTGGGTGGTGACTGCCCTGGCAAAACCGAGCTGCACGCCGATGTGCTGCGCAACGCGCGGGTGTTCGTCGAGTACGAGCCACAAACCCGTATCGAAGGTGAGATCCAGCAGCTGCCGGCGGACTTTCCGGTGGTCGACCTGTGGCGCGTGCTGCGCGGAGAAACCGAGGGCCGCCAAAGCGACAGCCAGGTCACTGTATTCGATTCGGTGGGCTTCGCCCTCGAAGACTACACCGTACTACGGTACGTACTACAGCAAGCCGAAAAGCGCGGGATGGGCACCAAGATCGACCTGGTGCCGTGGGTGGAGGACGACCCGAAAGACCTGTTCAGCCACACCCGAGGCCGCGCTGGCAAAAGGCGCATCCGACGGGTTGCCTGACATTGAATCGGTTTAGTCGAACGTGTGGGAGCAGGCATGCCCGCTAAGCAGGCTGCACGGTGCATGGCACGGGCTTAGCCCGTGCTCGCCGGAAAAGCCCACAGTGATCGCACTGGCGTTGGGTCGTGTGCAAGCGCATTTCCCACTGACCGTCAGATCCCACCGCCCGCCAGCAACTGCGTCATCACCTCAGCCAACGCCTTGACCATCACATCCGCCGTCGGCCGGTGCACGATGACGATCTCATAGCTGTCGACCTCCGGCAGCCCTTGCCCGGCCCCCAGCACCCTGTGCTCGCCGGTGGCCGCCCTGGGTGGCAGCAGGCTGATACCCATGCCATCGGCGACCGCAGCCTGGATGCCACTGAGGCTGGAACTGGTAAAGCTGATGCGCCAGCGCCGCCCCATGCCTTCGATGGCGTTGATCATGTCCTCGCGGTACAGGCCGCGTGGCGGAAAGGTGACCAACGGGATCGGGTCCAGCTCGAAGGCAGGCGTGTGTGCGCTGTCGATCCACTGCAGACGCTCTGGCCAACAGGCCACACCCTCACGGCTGTTGCGCCGCTGCTTGAGCAGCACCAGGTCAAGTTCGCCATTGTCATAGGCCTGGCTCAGGTCACGGCACAAGCCGCTGGTCACTTCGAGCTTCACCTGTGGGTGCAGCCGGCTGAATGCCGACAGCGCATTGGTGGTACGCCCGCCCACGAAGTCCTCGGGCACACCAAGCCGTACCGTGGTGCCCACCATCGCCCCGGCCAGGGCTTCAAGCATCTGATCGTTCAGGGCCAGCATGTGCCGGGCATAGCCGAGCAAGGTCTGCCCGGCGTCGGTCGGCAGCACATCACGGTTGCCTCGCACCAGCAGGCGGTGGCCGACCATGTCTTCCAGGCGGCGTACTTTCTGGCTGATCGTCGACTGGGTCGAATGCAGCCGCGCGGCAGCGGTGGTGAAGCTGCCGCAGTCGGCCACCACGACAATGGCGCGCAGCAGGTCGAGGTCGAACAGAGCTCTATTCGATTTCACGCTGATAGACATCTAGATATTCAACGACTGAATGGCAAGTCTGCGTTCTATCACGGCTAGTCACCGAGGGCCACTCCTTCCCGCCGAGGATCGGCACCGCCTGACCAACCCTCGCCGCTGCGCTGGATGATCTGCATGCCGCTGGTCATGGTCATCGGTGTCACCTCATGGCCCCAGGCTGCCAACTGGCGGATCAGCGCCGGGCTGCTCAGCCCTGCTTCCACTTCGGTGCCGGCATTGCGGCTGCCGAAGTTGGGCAGGCCCGCGGCCTGTTGCGGGTCGAGCTGCCAATCCAGCAGGCCGACCAGCGCCTTGTTCACGTAACCGATGATCTGCGAACCACCCGGCGAACCGAGGCTCGCGACAAACTCGCCCGTGGCACGCGAGAACACCAACGTCGGCGCCATGGCCGACAGCGGCCGTTTGCCCGGCTGCACCCGATTGGCCACAGGCTTGCCGTGCTCGTGGGGGATGAACGAGAAGTCGGTCAGCTGATTGTTGAGCAGGAAGCCCTTGACCATCAGGTGCGAGCCAAATGCGGCCTCCACCGAGGTGGTCATGGCCAGGGCCTGGCCGCTGTCATCCACCGCACTGAGGTGAGAGGTGGAGATGCGCAGTGGCGAGCGGTCGGGCGCAAGCGTCAGGTCCGCCCCTTGCGGCTGGCCCGGGCGGGCGCGCTTCATGCTGTGCTCGCCGATCAGCGCCGCGCGGCTGGCCAGATAAGCAGAATCGGTCAGGGCCTTGACCGGGACGGGCACGTAGTCGCTGTCGGCCAGGTACTGAGCGCGGTCGGCGTAGGCCAGGCGCTCGGCCTCGGCGATCAGGTGCACGGCCATGGGCGGGGCTTCCAGGCGGGCCGGGGACGAGGTGGCCAGCGGTCGCAGCGCTGCCAGGTCGCGTTGCGGCGCGGTGCGCTGCACGGCTTCGAGCAGGCCCAAGGTTTGCAGGACGGTCACCCCACCCGATGAGGGCGGCGGCATGCCGCAGATCTGCCAGGCCTTGTAGGGACCGCACAACGGCTCGCGCTCCTTGGCCTGGTACCGCTGCAAGTCCTGCAACGACAGATACCCGGCATTGGCATGGCCACGCACCTTGGCGACGATGGCTTCGGCAATTTCACCGCTGTAGAACACCTCGGGCCCCTGTGCGGCGATCTGCTCGAAGGTCTGTGCCAACTCAGGGTTGCGCAGAATTGTACCCACGGCCAGCGGCCTGCCCTGTTCATCCAGGAAGTAACGAGCCATTGCGGGTGAGCGGGCAATGTAGGGGTCCCCGGCCAGTAGCGTGTGCAGGCGCTCGGAAACCGCGAAGCCGTTGCGTGCCAAGGCGATGGCCGGGGCGAACAGGTCGTGCCAGGGCAACTTGCCGTGCTGCTCGTGGGCCAGTTTCAGGGCACGCAGCACCCCGGGCACGCCCACCGAACGCCCACCGATCTGCGCCACCCGGAACGGCATGGGTGTGCCATCGGCTTGCAGGAACAGTTTTTCCGTCACCGCCGCAGGTGCTGCCTCACGCCCGTCGAATGCCTGCACGCGCTTGCCATCCCAGTACAGGATGAACGCCCCGCCACCGATCCCACTGGACTGCGGCTCGACCAGTGTCAGCACCATTTGCATGGCGATGGCGGCGTCAATCGCACTGCCGCCGGCACGCAACATCGCCCGCCCCGCTTCACTGGCCAGCGGGTTGGCTGCGGCAACCATGTGCCGGCTGGCGTGCACCGGCTGCAAACCGCTGCGGTAGCCGGAGGCCAGTTCCGGTGGCGTGGGCAATACCTGGTCGGCGCCGGCCCAGTTACTGGCAACCAGCAGGCACAGAGCGCCGATCAGCGGGGTGGGATATTTCATCGTCATGCATCCTGCCATCACCTATTCAGCGAAGCACTGTCGGTCATACGCAGTCTCGACTTCAAGCCTTGGTGTAATTACCGGCAAGCCATTCGCTGACCAATGCAGCCCTTGCTCCCTGCATGAGTGCCAGGTTTGCGCAATGACGGATCAGGTCACTTCTTCGAACGGCAGCCCCACATAGTTCTCGGCAATGTTCACCAGCCCCGCCGGCGAGGTCAGGAAGTACTCGCGGTCAGCTTCCTGCATCTTCTGGTCCCAAGCGTCCTTGTGGCTACCGAAGTCATGCAGCAGTTGGGTCATGAACCAGCTGAAGCGCTCGCCCTTCCACACGCGGCGCAGTGCCAGCGGCGAGTATTGAGCAAGCAGGTCGACGCGCCCTTCGTGGTACACCTTGACCAGAATGCGGTACAGGTAGTTGACGTCCGAGGCCGCCAGGTTAAGGCCTTTGGCACCGGTAGGGGGGACGATGTGCGCAGCGTCACCCACCAGGAACAGGTGACCATACTGCATGGGTTCGACCACCAGGCTACGCAGCGGCGCAATGCTTTTTTCCAACGCAGGGCCTGTGACCAGGTCCGCCGCCACCTCGGCGGGCAAACGGGCTTTCAGTTCGTCCCAGAAACGCTCGTCAGACCACTCCTCGACCCGATCCTGCAAAGGTACCTGCAGGTAGTAGCGGCTGCGTGTTTGCGAGCGTTGGCTACACAACGCGAAACCGCGCTCATGGTGGGCGTAGATCAGCTCGTGATTGACCGGCGGTGTGTCCGACAGCAGGCCCAGCCAGCCAAACGGGTAAACCCGCTCATACT
Source organism: Pseudomonas sp. GW823-FHT05G12 (assembly GCF_058795575.1). Taxonomy (NCBI): domain Bacteria; kingdom Pseudomonadati; phylum Pseudomonadota; class Gammaproteobacteria; order Pseudomonadales; family Pseudomonadaceae; genus Pseudomonas; species Pseudomonas sp. GW823-FHT05G12. Next base: position 2,581,594 of record NZ_CM179501.1, on the reverse strand, counting down.
GTTTCAGCACGCCCTCCGGGATGCTCTGCCGCGAGATGCCGTGAAAGCCGTCGCAGCCGGCGATATAGTCGCAGTCAATCCGCTGCACCCGGCCATCCTTTTCGAACGTCAGGTAGGGCTTTTCGCCTTTCAATTCATGCGGCTGAACGTTGGCGGCTGAATAAATGATCGGCGCACCACTGGCTTCGCGGGCCTGCATCAGGTCACGGGTGACTTCGGTCTGGCCGTAGACCATCACCGTCTTGCCGCCGGTCAGGGCTTTGAGATCCAGACGCTGGCGGCGCCCGCCAACCAGCAGTTCGACCCCCTCGTGCACCAGGCCTTCACGGTCCATGCGCTCGGCCACGCCGGCCTCGCGCAGCAGGTCGACCGTGCCTTGCTCCAGCACCCCGGCGCGGATGCGGCCTAGTACGTACTCGGCGGTCTGGCGTTCGACGATGATGTTATCGATACCGGCCTTGTGCAGCAGCTGGCCCAGCAGCAGGCCAGACGGACCTGCACCAATAATTGCAACCTGAGTTTTCATTGTTGTTGTCTCTGTTCGGACGATACCGGCCCGGGACTGGCAGCGGGGCGGCATCTGCTGTTAGGGTTTGCCATTGCATTTTTACTGGCAGAAAACGCCGTTTAAGTGTGCTATTCCATAAAAAACCTGCACTTTTACGAAAAGCGTTCGATTAACGGACAGGCCAACCCAGATGAAATCCACCCTCCCCGGCGTCCCGTTGTTCAAGCTGTATGGCGAAAATCAGGCCTGGCCCGGCACCGACCTGCTGCACTGCGAGTCGATCCCGGCACGCAGCCGCCTGCATCACTGGGAGATCAAGCCGCACCAGCATGCCGAGCTGTTCCAGCTGCTGTATGTACAGCGTGGCCAGGCCCAGGTGGAGATCGAGGGGGTGCGCAGTGCCATCGGCGAAGCGGCGATCCAGGTCGTGCCACCGATGACCGTGCATGGCTTTCGCTTCAGCGCCGATATCCAGGGCTATGTCCTGACCTTTGGTACTGCCCTTGTAGCGAACCTGGAACAGCGCCTGGGCGCGCCACTGACGGTGCTGGCACAGCCTGCGTGTTATCCGTTGGGCCATGACCGCGTGCACCTGCGCAGCCTGGTCGACACCTTGCAGCGGGAGTACCAAGGCAATGCCCCGGCACGCGCCGCGATGTTGGAAGCGTTGGTGACCGCGCTGATGGTGTGGATCAGCCGCCGTCAGCAGCAAGGGCAGGCACCGCGTAACCGTGATGAACGTGACCGCCTGTTGCTGGGGCAATACTTGCGCCTGGTCGAAGCGCATTACCGCGAGCATCTGTCGGTTGAAGACTTTGCCGCGCGGCTGAATATTCCGAGTTTGCAACTGAACCAGCTGTGCCGGGCACTGAGCGGTCAGACTGCATTGCAGGTGGTGCACCAGCGGTTGTTGCTGGAGGCGCGACGCAACCTTATTTACACGCGGATGAGCATCGGGCAGTTGTCGGATAGCCTGGGGTTTACCGACCCGACCTACTTCGCCCGGTGGTTCAAGCGCTTGAGTGGGCAAACGCCCAATGCGTATCGCAGATCAGGGTTGTCGGAATAATCCTTGGCGGCCTCTTCTTGACGTATACGTCAACCTGCCCTCAGGATATCCGCATACCCCACGCCGAGCCCGAGCATGAGCACTCAGACCTACAGCATCTCCGACCTGTCCCGCGAACTGGACATCACCACCCGCGCTATCCGCTTCTACGAAGAACAGGGCCTGCTCAGCCCTGAGCGTCGCGGGCTGGAACGTATCTACTCACCGCGCGACAAGGTCAGCCTGAAGCTCATCCTGCGCGGCAAGCGCATCGGCTTTTCCCTGGCCGAGTGCCGCGAGCTGATCGAACTGTACGACCCCACCAGCGGCAACCTCAAACAGCTCAACAGCATGCTGGCGAAGATCGCCGAGCGCCGCGCGCAACTGGAGCAGCAGATGCTGGACATTCACCAGATGCAACTGGAACTGGACACCGCCCAGGAACGCTGCGAACAAGCCCTGGCCGCCACCCTGAACAACAAAGACAACCGCTGAACGCCACAGGAAACCCGCCATGTCCTTGCCCAAACACGTCCGCCTGGTCGAAGTCGGCCCCCGCGACGGCCTGCAGAACGAAGCCCAGCCCATCAGCGTCGCCGACAAGGTACGCCTGGTCAACGACCTTACCGAAGCGGGCCTGGCCTATATAGAAGTGGGCAGTTTCGTGTCCCCCAAGTGGGTGCCACAGATGGCCGGCTCTGCCGAGGTATTCGCCGGCATCCAGCAGCGCCCCGGTGTGACGTATGCCGCGCTGGCGCCGAACCTGCGCGGTTTCGAGGACGCCCTGGCTGCCGGGGTCAAGGAAGTAGCGGTGTTCGCTGCCGCCTCCGAAGCGTTCTCGCAGCGCAACATCAATTGCTCGATCAGCGAAAGCCTCAAGCGCTTCGAACCCATCATGGACGCTGCGCGCAGCCACGGCGTGCGCGTGCGCGGGTATGTGTCGTGTGTGCTTGGCTGCCCTTACGAGGGCAAGGTCAGCGCCGAGCAGGTGGCCCCGGTAGCCCGCGCCCTGCACGACATGGGCTGCTACGAGGTCTCGCTGGGTGACACCATCGGCACCGGCACCGCAGGCGACACCCGACGCCTGTTCGAGGTGGTGTCGGCCCAGGTACCGCGCGAGCAGTTGGCCGGACACTTCCATGACACTTACGGCCAGGCCTTGGCCAACGTCTATGCCAGCCTGCTCGAAGGCATCAGCGTATTCGACAGCTCGGTAGCCGGGCTGGGCGGCTGCCCTTACGCCAAGGGTGCTACCGGCAATATCGCCAGCGAAGACGTTGTGTACCTGCTGCAGGGGCTTGGCATTGAAACCGGCATCGACCTGGGCCGGCTGATAGCCGCCGGCCAGCGCATCAGCGACGTGCTGGGCCGCGACAACGGGTCGCGGGTAGCACGGGCGTGCAGCGCACGATAGGTCACACGGGTGTCACATTGGTGTGGGTGAAGTGTTACCTCCCGCACATTTCACAGCAAAAAATCGGGTAACAGGGAAACAAATCGGCAGAATTTCAGGCTGGGTGGTGTCGACCAAAATTCTTAACTCATTGATTTTAAAGGGTTTTCAAAAGTTGGCACGCACCCTGCTATATCTCTGGTACAACAACAAAAAAAACGCGATACCCAATAAAAACAACAGGTAACGGCTCTGACATAACAAGAACAACACGGCAGAGGCGTAGCAAGCAGATTTTTTTGGAGTCGACACGCTTTTCAGGGGTTCGCCCCGCGGTCTGGCACAGAACAATAAAAACTACCTCAAGGTAGGGGCAGCCAGGTTCGGATCAGCAATGATGAAAGCAGGTCAGCGCTCAAAAAAATACGTTTGCTCTTGACCCCGCATGGGGGTCGCCCGCAACACCAGGACAAGCCGACAAAAACAACAATAGGCCGGTCCCAATAATAAAAAAAGAGCAGGCAACAACGCTTTGAGGGGAGCTTCGGCTCCCCTCAGTGCTTCCTGCCCTCTTCCTCCTTCTGCTTCTCCTCATCCTGCCCTTCGACCTTCTCCACCAGCAACGGCATCGTGCCCAGTACCAGCAGGGCCAGTACCGTGCTGATCAGCGCCGTGGCTTCGCGTCCCATGCCAGCCGCCGTACCGATGGCAGCGGTCATCCATAGCCCGGCAGCGGTCGTCAGGCCCTTCACATGGCTGGTGTCCTGGCCGTTACCCTTCAGAATGGTACCCGCACCGAGAAAACCGATACCGGCAACGATGCCCTGGATCACCCGACTGAGTGCCTGTTCGTCGGACCCCGCCATACTGGGCGACAGAACGAACAGGGCGGCCCCCAGCGACACCAGCATATGGGTACGCACCCCGGCAGACTTGCCCTTGTGTTCGCGCTCGAAGCCCAGTACTGCGCCAAGCACAGCAGCCATCAGCAAGCGCACAAGGATTTGCGTCACCTCGCGCTCATCGGTGACATCGGCGAATTCCGCCTGGATTGCTTGCCAGATGACGTCCATCGCAGTTGTTTCCCCTGCTTGAGCTTTATGAATCCGCCTGCCACGTCAGCAGGCCTGCCCTATGCAAGGTTGACCGTCACACGTACTGCAAAGTGCCGCTCAGCTTGCTGATGCAGCAACTGGCCCCTGACCGTGGTCCACCCTGTAATCACCCCGGGAGGACCCCACCATGCCCATTGAAATCGACGAAACCACCCGCCGCTGCACGCTGATCGGCGAAGGCCTGCGCATCGAGGGCGAAGGCCCGGATATCGAGATCATCACCGACGAACAGTTGCGTATGTCGGTGGCCATACTGGCCGGCCAACGCGTGCCCATTACCGAAACCGAGGCCGATGCACTGACCGTGGCGGGTGCGGTGGATAGCCGCAGGCATCTGAAGGCCAGCGCGCCAGGCTCGGTGATATGAGGCCTGGCGGGGCCATGCGGCAAATCTGATATGGTTTTTATCGTAAAATCTGAACCTGTGCTGATAACAGCTTCAGCGCCATAGTGCTCATGCCTGATCGAGGCCTGATGAGCACCGAACCATGAACGATAGAATCCCTTTTACAGAGATCGCCACCGCCCCAGCCAGCATCCAAGCGCGACGCACCGACAGCGGCATCCAGACCCGCAGCTTTACCGGGCTTTACCGTAACCTGCGCATCGGCTTTGCCGGCGCCCTGTTCGTGCTGTTCTTCGGCACGGCCTGGCTGAACTGGAACGGCCGCCAGGCCGTACTGTGGGACCTGGGAAACAGCAAGTTCCACATCTTCGGCGCCACCTTCTGGCCCCAGGACTTCATCCTGCTGTCGGCGCTGCTGATCATCTGTGCCTTTGGCCTGTTCGCCATCACCGTCTACGCCGGGCGCGTCTGGTGCGGTTACAGTTGCCCGCAAAGCACCTGGACCTGGCTATTCATGTGGTGCGAAAAGGTTACCGAGGGGGACCGCAACCAGCGCATCAAGCTGGCCGCGGCGCCCTGGAGCCTAAACAAACTGGCCCGTCGCACGCTCAAGCACAGCCTGTGGTTGGCCATTGGCGTGCTCACGGGGCTGACCTTCGTCGGCTACTTCACCCCGATCCGGCCACTGGCCGCAGAATTGCTCACCTTGCAACTGGGCGGTGTGGCACTGTTCTGGGTGCTGTTCTTCACGGCCGCTACCTACATCAATGCCGGCCTGCTGCGTGAAGCGGTGTGCCTGCACATGTGCCCGTATGCGCGCTTCCAGAGCGTGATGTTCGACAAGGACACCCTGGCGGTCGCTTACGACCCGCGTCGTGGCGAAGCCCGTGGTCCGCGCAAGAAAGGCAGTGACGTCGGTGCCCAGGGACTGGGCGACTGCATCGATTGCACCCTATGCGTGCAGGTGTGCCCCACCGGCATCGACATCCGTGATGGCTTGCAGATGGCTTGCATCGGCTGTGCCGCGTGCATCGACGCCTGTGACGGAGTAATGGACAAGATGGGTTACGCCCGCGGCCTGATTGGCTACAAGTCCGAGCACAGCCTGCAAGGCGGTACCACGCACTGGCTGCGCCCGCGCCTGTTGGGCTACGCTGCCGCACTGCTGGTCATGATCGGGGCACTGGTGGTGGCCCTGCAGATGCGCCCGATGGTATCGCTGGATGTGATCAAGGACCGCGGCCTGTTCCGCGAAAACGCCCAAGGCCAGATCGAGAACATTTACCTGCTCAAAGTCATCAACAAGACCGAACGTACCCAGCACTATCAATTGCGCCTGCTGGACGCTGACGGTTTCACCCTGCAGGGCAATAGCGCACTGGTCATCCCTGCTGGCGAAATGAGCGAACTGCCGGTGTCGGTGGCGATGCTCGCCGAGCGCCCGAGCAGCAGCTCGCAGACGCTGAGCTTTGAAATCAGCGAGCGAGACGACCCCACTATTCGCAGCGTGGCGCACAGTCGCTTCGTCGCCCCCATGAACCGCTGATCCTTTACACTCACGCCACCTTGCCTGCCAGGCTTGGACAGAAGGCCAGAATGAAACGCTACGAACGCTTCGCCGATGACATTGCCGAACTGATCCGCTCCGGGGTGCTGGGCCCCGGCCAGCGCGTGCCGTCCGTGCGCTACGCCAGCCAGACCCACGGGGTCAGCCCGTCTACCGTGTTCCAGGCCTATTACCTGCTGGAACGGCGCGGGCTGATCCGCGCCCGGCCGCGCTCCGGGTATTTCGTCAACGCCCACGTTCCGCGTCAGTTCAGCGAGCCGCAGGCGCTGCAACCGGTGAGCGAGTCTACCGATGTCGACGTCAGCGCCTTGGTATTTTCGATCCTCGACTCGATCAAGGACCCCAACACCATTGCCTTCGGCTCAGCCTTTCCCAGCCCTGAACTGTTCCCGCTGCAACGCCTGTCCCGCTCACTGGCCAGTGCCAGCCGCAGCATGGACCCGCGCATGGTGGTGACCGATCTGTCCCCTGGCAACCCGCAGCTGCGCCGGCAGATCGCCCTGCGTTACATGGTCGGTGGGCTGATGCTGCCGATGGAAGAGCTGCTGATCACCAACGGCGCACTGGAGGCCCTGAACCTGTGCCTGCAGGCCGTGACCCAGCCGGGCGACCTGGTCGCCATCGAGGCCCCGGCCTTCTATGCCTGCCTGCAGGTGCTGGAGCGGCTCAAGCTCAAGGCCGTGGAAATCCCCGTGCACCCGCGCGAGGGCATGGACCTGGGGGTGCTGGCGCAGACCCTGGAAAAGCACCCGGTTAAGGCCGTGTGGTGCATGACCAATTTCCAGAACCCGGTAGGTGCAAGCATGCCGGAGGCCAAGAAACAGGCCCTGGTGGAGTTGCTGGCGCGCCATCAGGTGCCGTTGATCGAAGACGACGTGTACGCCGAGCTGTACTACTCGCAACAGGCGCCCAAACCCGCCAAGGCCTTCGACACTCAGGGCCTGGTCATGCACTGCGGCTCGTTCGCCAAAAGCCTGGCACCGGGCTATCGCATTGGCTGGGTGGCCGCCGGGCGCTTTGCGCAGAAGATCGAGCGGTTGAAACTGATGACCTCCCTGTGTGCCTCCATGCCGGCTCAGGCGGCCATCGCCGACTACCTGCAACACGGCGGCTACGACCGCCACCTGCGCAAGCTGCGCTACGCGCTGGAGGGCCAGCAGGCCAACATGCTGGCAGCCATCGCCCGCCACTTCCCGGCGCAGACACGGGTCAGCCAGCCCTCCGGCGGCTACTTCCTGTGGCTGGAACTGCCCGAGCAGATGGACGCCCTCAAGCTGTTCCACATGGCCCTGGCCCAAGGCATCAGCATCGCCCCTGGGCCGATCTTTTCGCCCACCCGACGCTTTGGCAATTGCATCCGCCTGAACTACGGCAGCCCCTGGCATGACGGCGCCGAACAGGCCATGGAAACCCTCGGGCGGATCATTCGCTCGTTCTGATAGCGAGGGGCCCGAGGGGCAACTATAGTTGCTCGATCCGATCATCAGGCCTTCGTCATGCAGCCAGATACGCTTGCGTCCTTTGCACAATTGCAAGCGCGTGTCGCAGAACTGGAAGCACGCCTGGCAGAGCGCGAAGACAGCGTCCAGGCGCATGACAGGCTGCTTGGAGAACTGCTCGACAACAGCCCGGCCAACGTGTTTGCTGCCGACCGCAGGATGCGCCTGTTGGCCATCAACCGCACGGCGCGCGAAACCTTCGAGCGTTACCGAGGCTTCGTGCCGCAGATTGGCGACTACGTACCCCAGTTCCTGACCGGTCAACCCGACATCATGGGCCGCCTGGCCCCGATATGGCCGCGCATACTGGCGGGGGAAGCGTTCATCGACACCGTCACCTTCGGGCTGGACGACGCACCACGCCACTACGAAATTCGCTACCACCCGTGGCTCGATGCTCAGCAGCGAATTCAGGGCGGCTACCTGTTCGCCTATGACATCACGCAGCGCGTGACCGAACAGGAACGCCTGCAGCAGGCCGAAGAAGCACTGCGCCAGGCGCAGAAAATGGAGGCGGTCGGCCAGTTGACCGGCGGGATTGCCCATGATTTCAACAACCTGCTGGCCAGCATCCTTGGCGCCCTGGAACTGGCCGGGCAACGTCTGGTGCAGCAACGCCTGGCGGACACTGCGCAGCTGCTTGAACTCAGCCGGCACAACGCCCAACGCGCCGCAGCCTTGGTGCAGCGCTTGCTGGCATTCTCACGGCAGCAGACGCTGGTCCCGCAACGGGTCGATGTGCAGCAACTGGTGGCCGGTATGCACGACCTGATCAGCAGCTCCACCGGCCCCTATGTCGACTATCACGACCAGACGCATGCCGGACAATGGCCCATCCGAATTGACGCACAGCAACTGGAAAATGCGCTGCTCAACCTGTGCATCAACGCCCGAGACGCCATGCCGCTTGGCGGCACCTTGAGCATTGGTTGCGCCAATGTCGAAGTGCAAGGCGCCGAAGCCAGGCAACTGCGCCTGGCCGCTGGCCGGTTTCTGCGTATCCGCGTTGAAGACACCGGCATGGGTATGTCCAAAGCAGTGATGCAGCGCGCCCTTGAGCCCTTCTTCACCACCAAGCCGCTCGGCCAGGGCACTGGCCTTGGGTTGTCCATGGTCTACGGCTTTGTGCGGCAATCCGGTGGCCAGTTGGTCATCGACAGCACGCCTGGCCAGGGTACCGCCATCAACCTGTATCTCCCCTGCGATGAAAGCGTCGCCGCCGCTTCACCCTGCCCCCACGTCGAGGGGACTGCACCTGCGGTCTCACTTCAGCAGCGCGTGTGCAAGGTGATGCTGGTGGAAGACGAGCCGGCCCTGCGCCTGGTCATGCTGGAGGTATTGCTGGACCAGGGCCATGAAGTTCAAGCATTCGAAGATGGCCGCCAGGCATACAAGGCCTTGCAGGAAGCCCCTGCGCCAGACTTGCTGATCACCGATGTCGGCCTGCCCGGGGGTATCGATGGCTACCAACTCGCGGACGCCTGTCGAGATATTGCACCGCATGCCGCGGTGCTGCTGATCACAGGCTATGACCTTGCGCACAGTACGGCAAATGCGCGGCCCCACCGGCGCACCGAACTGCTGGCCAAGCCCTTCGATCTGCAAGCACTTGCCCAGGCGCTTGAACGGCTGCTGGGGAGCACCGCCCAGTCACCCTGAGTGGCTATTCGCCTGCAGGTGAACACGTTAAAGTCAGGACTTTTCATTGGCCGGACGCAGGCATGCCTTCTCGTGATCTGAACTCACTGCGCCAACAAGTCGAAGACCTCCAGCGACAGAACACACTGCTGGAGCAACGGCTTGCAAGCCACCAGGCGCACGATCAGGACTTCTATCGCTCACTGTTCGACACCATGGACGAAGGCTTCTGCATCATCGAGTTCTTCGATGGCCCCCATGGCCCCCTGAGTGACTACGTGCACGTGCTGGCCAACGCAGCCTATGCCAAACACGCCGGCATCCCCAACGTGGTCGGGCAAAAACTGCGCGAGATGGTGCCCGATGAGGCGGATGACTGGGTGGCCCGCTATGGCTCGGTGCTTCGCACCGGCGAACCGCTGCACTTCGAGCAGGAACTGATTGCCACGGGCCACGTGCTGTCGGTGACCACTTTTCGCATAGAACCTGCCGAGAAACGCCAGGTAGCGGTATTGTTCAAGGATGTCACCGAGCGCCGGCGTGCAGAGCAGGCCCTGCAGCGCCTGAACGAAGAGCTCGAACAACGGGTGAATGCCGCACTGGCGGAGCGACGCTTGTTTGCCGAGCTGGTCGATCACAGTGTGGTCAATGTGCATGTGGTCGACAAGGACCTGCGCTGGCTCGCTGTCAATCGCCAAGCCAGGCATGACTTCCACCTGCTGTACGGGAGGACACCCGAAATCGGCGACTACCTGCCCGGGTTGTTCGAGGATGGCACCGCCGGCCAGACGCCTATTCTGCCGATGTGGCAGCGCGCCCTGGCAGGCGAGCAGTTCATCGAGATCGGCACCTTCGGCAAGCCCCCCGCGGTGCGTCATTATGAGTTGCGCTTCAACGCCTTGCGCGACCCCATAGGCGAGGTACAGGGCGCGTTTCTGTTCGCCTATGACATCAGTGAGCGAGTGCAGGAGCAGGAACGCTTGGCCAAGGCCGAAGCGGCGCTGCGCCAGGCACAGAAGATGGAGGCCGTAGGCCAGCTCAGTGGCGGCATTGCCCACGACTTCAACAATTTGCTGGGCGGCATCCTGGGCGCCCAGGAGTTGATGCGTCAACGCCTGGACCAGTCACGCTTCGACGCCCTGGCGCCCTTGCTGGAGCTGTCCAGCAGCGCGGCGCAGCGGGCCTCTTCGCTGGTGCACCGGCTGCTGGCATTCTCCCGCCAGCAGACCCTGCAACCCTGCTCCACGCAAGTGGCCACCTTGGTGGCCGGCATGGAAGACCTGCTGCGCCGCACCATCGGCCCGGCGATTACCCTGAGCAGCCGCTTCGCCAGCCAGCTGTGGCCGACCTTCATCGACCCTCCCCAACTGGAAAGCGCCTTGCTCAACTTATGCATCAACGCGCGCGATGCCATGCCTGCCGGGGGTGTGATCGAGATCATCGGCGACAACCTGCTGCTTGACGACGAGCAGGCCGTGGCAATGGAACTGCCGGCCAGCGAGTTCGTGCGGCTGAGCATCGTCGACAACGGTAGCGGCATGTCGGCTGAAGTTGTCGAGCGCGCAGTCGAGCCGTTCTTCACCACCAAGCCGATGGGCCAGGGCACCGGCCTGGGTCTGTCCATGACCTATGGCTTCGTGCGCCAGTCGGGTGGGCAATTACGGGTGCTGTCGGCGCCTGGCGAGGGTACCCGCATCGAGCTGCTGTTACCCCGCCACCACGAGCAAGCCCAGGCGCCAGTCAGTAAACCTCCGCGCGCGCCCTTGCAAAGAAGCAGCGAGGCTGCCAAACGCATTCTGTTGGTTGAAGACCAGACTGCCTTGCGCCTGGTGATCGGCGAAGTGTTGGAAGAGCTGGGCTATCGGGTGGACGCCTTCGAGAACGGTCCGTCTGCCCTCACCCACCTGCAAAGCGGCGAACGGCCAGACTTGCTGCTGAGCGATGTCGGCCTGCCTGGCGGCCTGAATGGCCGCCAGGTAGCCGAACGCTGCCGTGAGCGCTACCCGGACCTCAAGGTGCTGTTGATCACCGGCTACGATGAGAGCGCGGCGCTCAGCGACGGCCAACCGCTGCAAGGTACGTTGGTGTTGACCAAGCCGTTCGAACTGGAAGCACTGGCAGAGCGGGTTCGCGAGCTGCTGGAACCTTGACGGGCGCTCAGCGCCCGCCGCCCAGGTCGATGAAGCTGCCGGTGGCATAGGAGGCTTTGTCCGAAAGCAACCAGAGGATGGCCTCGGCCACTTCCTCGGGATGCCCTCCTCGGCCCATGGGCAAGCCAGGTTCAAGCTTGCTGACGCGATCCGGGTCACCCGAAAGCGCATGGAAACCGGTATGGATATAGCCTGGTCGTACGCCATTGACGCGCACGCCCTCGCCTGCCACTTCTTTGGCCAGGCCGATGGTGAAGGTGTCAAGCGCGCCCTTGGAGGCGGCATAGTCGACATACTCGTTGGGCGAACCCAGGCGTGCGGCGACCGATGATACGTTGACGATGGCCCCGCCTTGCCCGCCATGCCGGCGCGCCATGCGCAGCAGGGCGTGCTTGGCGCAGAGCATGGGGCCGACGACGTTGGTCTTCATGACGTTCAGCAGCCGGAACTCGGACATGTCCTCGACCCTGCTCTGCTGGCCGATGGTGCCGGCGTTGTTGACCAGTGCGGTGACCGGGCCGAGCTCATCGTCGACGCGCAGGAACAGCTGGATGATTTCATCTTCGACGCTGACGTCGGCGCGCACCGCGATGGCCTCGGCGCCCAGGGCGCGGACCTGGCTGAGGATGGCTTCGGCGGCCTGGTCATCGGCGTGATAATTGATGCAGATGCGGTAGCCCTGGCGGGCGGCCAGCAGCGCAGTGGCAGCGCCGATACCGCGGCTGCCGCCGGTGATGACAATGACGTTCTCCATGGGTTTGCCAATGGTTTGGGGATGGGAGCATCGACAATAGGCGAAATGGCGCTGCGTTGGAATGACGAAGATCAGCACAGCCACCCCTCTGCTGTTGATGTGGCTGTTGATCTGGCTGTTGATCTGGCTGTTGATCTGGCTTTTGATCTTGATCTTGATCTTCGCGACTTCAGGAGGCCGAACGCAGGCCTTGCGGAGGCAGGTGACGGGCATGGATGCCCGTCAAGCGCTGAGGCCCCAGGATGGGGCCTTCGGCGCGGTCCTGCCGGGAGCAAGGCCGGAGTGAGGGAACCCCGGAGCGCAGCGCAGGGGCCGGATGATGGGAGCGCAGCGTTTTTTGGTTACTTTTTGTCGCGTTTGACAAAAAGTGACTCGCCGTAAGGGCGAAAAGGTGAGTCAGTGTCGCCATCGCAAATGGACTGTTCGCTGAGCCAAAACAGACGAGTTCGCTTCTTGCTTCTTGCTTCTTGGATGTGGGCATTCACATCGAGTAGGTATTCATTCACGCAGGTGGCGCATAGTCACCTTTCCGCCCTTACGGCGGGTCACTTTTTGTCAAACGCGACAAAAAGTAACCAAAAAACGCTGGCTCCTATCATCCGGCCCCTGCGCTACGCTCCGGGGTTCCCTCGCTCCGGGCTTGCTCCCGGGAGTACGCGCTGCAGGCCCCATCCATGGGGCCTCAGCGCTTGACGGGCATCCATGCCCGTCACCTCCCTTCGCAAGCCCTACGCTCGGCCTCCTGAAGTCGCAATCCGCGGCGCCTGGGCTATCGCGCGCTTAGAAGCAAAATCAAAAGCCGAAGCGAGAGCGAGAGCGAGTGCGAGTGCACTCAATGCCCCGCCGATGCCGGGCCCGCCTTGGCGGTAAAGGGCGGCTTGGCGAACCACACCAGCAGAATCAACCCGGCAAACACCCAGCTCATCAAGGTGAAGTAATCCACCGTCGACATCATGTAAGCCTGCCCATTGAGTATCTGCTCCAACTGCGCATAACTCTGCGGGCTGGCCCCGCCCAACTGCTCAAGGGTATGCCGCGTCGTCGGGTCGAACTGACTGATGTGCTCACTCAGGTAGGCATGGTGCTGGTCCGCCCGACGGATCCAGATCCAGGTGGTCAACGAAGCCGCAAAACTCCCGCCCAAGGTTCGCAGGAATGTTGCCAGCCCCGAACCGTCGGCAATCTGGTGCGGCGGCAGGTCAGACAGCAGAATGCTCAAGGTCGGCATGAAGAACAACGCCACGCCAATCCCCATGAACAACTGCACCAAGGCCACGTGCTGGAAGTCCACCTCGCTGGTGAAACCGGCACGCATGTAGCAACTGGTGCCAATCGCCAGGAACGCCAACCCAGCCAGCACCCGCAAGTCGAACCGGTGCGCATATTTGCCCACGAACGGCGACATGATCACCGGCAGCAAACCGATCGGCGCCACCGCCAGGCCTGCCCAGGTCGCGGTATAGCCCATCTGCGTCTGCAACCACTGCGGCAGGATCAGGTTGATACCGAAGAACCCGGCATACCCCCCGACCAGCACAATGGTGCCAATGCGGAAGTTGCGGTGCACAAACAGGCGCAAGTTGACCACCGGGTGCCGGTCGGTCAGCTCCCAGATCACGAACACCGCCAGGAACACCACCGAAATCAGGCTGCCGACAATGATGAACGACGATTCGAACCAGTCCAGATCGTTGCCCTTGTCCAGCACTACCTGCAAGGCACCGACGCCGATAATCAGGGTCAGCAGGCCAATGTAATCCATCGGCTGGCGGCTGGTGACCACCGGGCGCGTGCGCATCTGCTGGCGCACCACGGCAGCAGCGAACAGGCCGATGGGCACATTGATGAAGAAGATCCATGGCCAGCTGTAGCTATCGGTAATCCAGCCGCCAAGAATCGGCCCGGCAATCGGCGCCACCACCGTGACCATCGCCAGCAGCGCCAGTGCCATCCCCCGTTTTGCCGGGGGGTAGACAGCAATCAGCAGAGTCTGGGTCATCGGATAAAGCGGCCCGGCGACCACACCCTGCAAGACACGAAAGCCGACCAGCTCGGGCATCGACTGGGCGATACCGCACAGGAACGAAGCCAGCACGAACAGCAGCGTGGCCCAGATGAACAGTTTCACTTCACCAAAGCGCCGGCTCAGCCAGCCGGTCAGCGGCAAGGCAATAGCGTTGCTCACCGCGAACGAGGTGATGACCCAGGTGCCTTGCTCGTAGCTCACCCCCAGGTTGCCGGAAATGGTCGGCAGGGCCACGTTGGCGATGGTGGTGTCCAGCACCTGCATGAACGTCGCGAGCGACAGGCCGATGGTGGTCAGCAGCAGACTCGGCGGCGTGAACTGGGCAGCGGCGTTGTTGCTCATCGTTGCGCCGTCTTGCCGGTTGCGCTGTTCTCGTGAATCAGCCGGGCGATCAGGTTGTCGGCTTCGATCAGCTGGTGGTCATACACCTGGGTGGTGTAGCTGGCCTTCTGCGGTGGCTGCTGGGCCAGGGTCGGGCCGCTCTGGTCATGCAGGTCGACTTCAACCACGGTGGACAGGCCGATACGTAGCGGGTGGTCCTTGAGCTGGTCGGGGCTGAGGTGGATGCGCACGGGTACTCGCTGGACAATCTTGATCCAGTTGCCGGTGGCGTTCTGCGCCGGCAGCAAGGCAAAGGCGCTGCCGGTGCCCGCGCCAAGGCTGTCGACCGTGCCGCTGTACTTGACCTCACTGCCGTACACATCAGCGGTGATTTCCACCGGCTGGCCGATGCGCATCTCTCGCAGCTGGGTTTCCTTGAAGTTGGCATCGATCCACACCTGATCCAGCGGGATGACCGCCATGGTCGCGGTGCCCGGCTGCAGGCGCTGGCCCAACTGGACGGTACGCTTGGCGACGTAGCCGGTGACCGGCGCGACCAGCGTGGTGCGGGCGTGGTCGAGGTAGGCCTGACGCAGGTCGGCAGCAGCAGCCATGACATCGGGGTGCGACGACACTACGGTGTCGTCGACCAGCGCGCTGCTGGTGCTGAGCTGTTGCCGCGCGCTGTTGACGGCGGCCTGGGCAACGCTCAGGTCGTCGCGGGCATGGGACAGTTCTTCGGCGGCAATCGCACCGCTGTCAGCCAGCACCTTGCGCCGGTTGAAGTCCTGCTGCGCCTTGCGCAGTTCGGCTTGGCGCGTTTCCAGTTGAGCCTTCAGCGAGTCGACGTTGCTGTACAGCCCACGGACCTGCCGCACGCTGCGTGCCAGCTTGGCTTCGGCGGACTGCAAGGCCACTTCGCTGTCGGCCGGGTCGAATTGCAGCAACACCTGGCCGGCGTGGACCAGGTCGCCGTCATCGGCCCCGATGCTGGTAACGGTGCCAGCGACCAGCGGGGTGATCTCCACCACGTTGCCGTTGACGTAGGCATCGTCGGTGCTTTCGTGCCAACGCCCGACAATGCTGTACCAGGCCCATGTGCCGACCCCGGCAAGGATCAGCAGCAACAGCAGGCCAAGCAGCCAAGCCTTGCGCTTGCGCGACGGCTCAGGCGCGACGGAGGGAGTCGGGGTGTCTGTGGGAGTGGCCATGACAATACCTTGGATAATTCGTTACAGGGTTCAACGGTCGCCGAAGCGGCGGATCGTCAACGGGTCGCCAGCACTGAGCAGCACCTTGGCCAGCAGGCCTTCCAGGGTCTTGAGCTCTTCAGGTGCCAGCACGCCGCACAACTCGTTCATGGCGGCGGCGCCGATTTCCGGCAGGCGGTTGGCCAGGCGCTGGCCGTCGGCGGTGAGTGCCAGGCGCACCTGGCGACGGTCGTCGGCGCAGCGGTTGCGCACGATCAGCTCCTTCTGCTCGAGGCGGTCGAGCATGCGGGTCATCGAACCGCTGTCCAGGCCCAGGTAACGGCACAGTTCGGCCGGGGTATCCACCTGGTACTGGGTGACGATGATCAGCACTTTGAACTGCGCGGCGGTGACGCCCTCTGACTCCAGGTGCCAGTCAAGAATGCGGTCTTTGAGGATCGCTGCGCGGCCCAGCAACATGCCGATGGCGCAGGTCTGAAAGTTTTCGGGGGAGAAATGGGCCATCGTTGACTGCTCAGTTAAGTGTGTAGAAATATTACTGCTTAGGCAGTTAATGTCAAAGCCTTCATTAGGCAGCTATTAAATATTCGTGTTTTCTGCCGGTCACACCGCCCCCGCAGGCGCGCCCTGCGGCCCATCGCGACACACAAGGCCGCCCCTGCCAGGGCCTGCGTAAGGGCGGTTAACGTGCTCGCAGGCCCAGCGCCTCCACCGCCCCGCAAGCAATCGCCATTCCCACCAGCTCTGCCAGGCTGCCCGCCTGCAACCGCTTCATCACCCGGCCTCGGTACAGGTCCACGGTCTTGACGCTGATGCCCAACTGCTCGGCAATCTCGCGGTTGTTCAACCCTTGGGCCAACGGTACGAAGACGTCTCGCTCACGCGGCGTCAGGCCGTCGATGCGCGCCTGCACCAACGCCACCGCCTGATCGCCCTGTCGCGCCAGCCCGGCGTGCTCCAGCGCAGCCTGAACGCTGTCGAGCAGCAGCTGATCGTTGTAGGGTTTTTCGATGAAGTCGCAGGCGCCGGCCTTGAACGCCCGCACCACGATCGGCACATCGGCATGACCGCTGACGAAGATCACCGGCACCATCAGGCCACGCTCGCGCATCGCCTGCTGCACAGCCAGCCCGCCCAGCCCCGGCATGCGCACATCCAACAGCACACACGCGGGCCCATCATCGACGCAGGCGTCGAGAAACGCCTGCCCGCTGGCAAACGGCAAGGCTTGCAGGCCCACCGACTGCAGCAGCCAGACCGTAGAGTCGCGCATACCCTGGTCGTCATCGACCACATACACTTTTGCTTGCAACACTGCCTCCCCTTATTCCCTGCTGACCGCCAGCCGGCAGCACAGTACCAGACCGCCGTTGTCACCCGCCCGCGCCCACAGGCTGCCACCGAAGCCTTCGATCAGGCTGCGGCTCATGCTCAAGCCCAAGCCCAGGCCGTCGGCCTTGCTGGTGGTAAAGGGCGTGAAGATTTCATCCAGCCGCTCGGGTGCCACGCCCGGGCCCTGGTCAGCTACCTCGACCAGCACCCCATCGCCATCGCGCGCCGCGCAGAGCAGGATACGTGACGGCCGCTCCCCCTGCTGCTCGCGATTGGCATCGATGGCATTGCGCAGCAGGTTGAGCAGCACCTGCTCCAGCAGCACCCGGTCGGCATACACCAAGGGCAGCTGAGCGCTCATGCGAAGCTCCACCTGCACCTGGTCCCGCGCGGCTTCCCAGGCGCACAGGCGCATGGCTTCGCCGGCCAGCTCGGCCACGTCCAGTGCCTGCAGGCGGCGCGGCCCCTTGCGCAGAAAGGCACGCAGACGGCGGATCACTTCGGCGGCATGGGTGGCCTGCTCGCTGATACGCTGCAGGCCCTGGCCTACCCGCTCGCGAGCCTGGGGATCACGTTCCAGGCCCTGCAGGTAACGCTGACTGGCGTTGGCATAGTTGACCACGGCGGCCAGTGGCTGATTGATCTCATGGGCGATGCCCGAGGCCAGCTCGCCCAGGGTAGCGAGGCGGGCACTGTGCGCCAGGCTTTCCTGCGCTTCGATGCGCAAGGTGATGTCGCGGGACACGCTGACCACCTCCACCACCGCGCCGGTATAGGTCTCGCGGATCGCCCGGCTGGCGATTTCGAACCAACGGTAGTCACCTGCCGCCTGGCGTACCCGGCAAGTCATCGTGTGGTAGCCGTCCTGGTCCAGTGCGGCTGAGGCCTGACGCAGTACCTGACGCCGCTCGCGCGGATGCAGCAGGGTATGTACAGGCATGCCACGCAGCTGCTCGGGCCACAGGCCGAGCAGGCGGTAGGCTGCCGGTGAGGCATCGAGAAAGCGGCCATCGGGGCTGTGCCGGGAAATCAGGTCGGTGGTGTTTTCGATGATCAGCCGATACAGGCGTCGGGCGCGGTTGGCTTCGCGTGCGCCATGGCGCTCTTCACTGGCATCGCGGCAGCGCCCCAGCACCTGCTGGCCCTGGTTGTCCGGCATGAACGTCCACAACACGATGCGTTCGCCGACCTGCACTTCGACATCGCTGATCGCCCGATGCTGACGCAGACAGGCACGCACCAGGGCGGCGCAATTGGCCGGCAGCCAGCGAGCCAGCTCGGGCCCTTCGGCGACCCAGGCCTGCAATGCCGGGTTGAGTGCCAGCGGGCTTGCATCACTGGCCAGCAACAGACTGGGTTGCGGGTCTTTGCCAAGCAAGGGGTAAGCAGTGTCATCCACGGTAGGCGGCCTGTTTTTATAGTAGTTTTACTATATTGCTATAGTCGATATTCCTAATACCATAGCGACTCGCGTAAAACTGCGACAGAGGGGGCGGCCCACCGTCCGCCCCCTGCACCCTGAACAGAGCTAACAATCAGCCATCGGGGGCCAGGTGCACAGGCTGCGTCTGCCTCCCTTACAGGATTACCGCATGTCGATCTATGCCCAGGGCCTGATGCCCGCTGCCGTCAACCATGTCGCCCTCACCCCGCTGAGCTTCATTGAACGCACCGCCGCCGTGTACGGCAACTACCCCGCCGTCATCCACGGCGCCATCCGCCGCAACTGGCAAGAAACCTACCAACGCTGTCGGCGCCTGGCCAGCGCCCTGGCCGGTCGTGGCATTGGCCGTGGCGACACCGTGGCAGTGATGCTGCCCAACACCCCGACCATGCTCGAGGCGCACTTCGGCGTACCCATGACCGGTGCCGTGCTCAATACCCTGAACGTGCGCCTGGATGCCGAGGCCATCGCCTTCATGCTGCAGCATGGCGAGGCCAAGGTACTGATCACCGACCGCGAGTTCCATGCGGTCATCGAAGGCGCTCTGGCACTGCTTGAACACCCGCCGCTGGTGGTTGATGTGGATGACCCGGAGTACGGCGAGGGCCGCGCGGTCAGCGAGCTGGACTATGAGGCCCTGCTCAACGAAGGCGACCCGGAATTTGCCTGGGAATGGCCCGATGACGAGTGGCAGGCCATTTCGCTGAACTACACCTCCGGCACCACCGGCAACCCCAAGGGCGTTGTCTACCACCACCGCGGCGCCTACCTGAACGCACTGGGCAACCAGATGACCTGGGCCATGGGCCACCGCCCGGTGTACCTGTGGACGTTGCCGATGTTCCACTGCAACGGCTGGTGCTACCCCTGGACCATCACCGCCCTGGCCGGCACCCATGTGTTCCTGCGCCGGGTCGACCCGCAGAAGATCCTGACCCTGATCCGCGAGCACAAAGTCAGCCACCTGTGCGGTGCGCCGATCGTGCTCAACGCACTGGTCAACATGCCCGAGGCGGCCAAGGCAGCCATCGAGCACCCGGTGCAGGCCATGGTCGCCGGCGCCGCACCACCGGCCAAGGTCATCGGCGCCGTGGAGCAAATGGGCATCAAGGTCACCCACACCTATGGCCTGACCGAGGTCTACGGCCCGGTGACCGTGTGTGCCTGGCATGACGAATGGGATGCGCTTTCGCTGGAAGAGCGTGCACGGATCAAATCTCGCCAAGGCGTGCGCTACCCGACCCTCGACGGCCTGATGGTCGCCGACCCGCAAACCCTTCAGCCAGTACCCCGCGACGGCGATACCCTGGGCGAAATCTTCATGCGCGGCAACACGGTGATGAAGGGCTACCTGAAGAACCCTGAAGCCACCGCCGAAGCCTTCCGTGGCGGCTGGTTCCACACCGGCGACCTGGCCGTGTGGCATGCCGACGGCTATATCGAGATCAAGGACCGGCTCAAGGACATCATCATTTCCGGTGGCGAGAACATCTCCACCATCGAGGTCGAAGACGCCCTGTACAAGCACCCGGCAGTGCTGGAAGCCGCCGTGGTGGCACGCCCGGATGAAAAATGGGGCGAGACCCCGTGCGCCTTCGTTGCCTTAAAGCCAGGCCGGGAGGACACCCGTGAAGCCGACATCACCAGTTGGTGCCGCGAGCACCTGGCCGGGTTCAAGGTGCCGAAGACCGTAGTGTTCGGCGAGCTGCCCAAGACCTCGACCGGCAAGATCCAGAAGTACGTGCTGCGCGACCGGGCCAAGGCCCTCTGATGCCGTAGCCACTCCCCTTCAGGCGCAGCACACGGCTGCGCCTGAAGGTTCAGCGCACGCCCAACCCTCCCCCACTATTGCTAGAGCTGCCGATGACCACTTATTCCGCCCCCCTGCGCGACATGCGCTTCGTCCTGCATGACGTGTTCAACGCTTCGGGCCTGTGGGCCCGACTGCCCGCCCTGGCCGAACGCATCGATGCCGACACTGCCGACGCCATTCTCGAGGAAGCATCCAAAGTCACCGGCCAGCTGATCGCCCCGCTCAGCCGCAACGGTGACGAGCAAGGTGTGTGCTTCGACGCAGGCCAAGTCACCACCCCCGAGGGCTTTCGCGAGGCCTGGAACACCTACCGCGAAGGCGGCTGGGTCGGCTTGGGCGGCAACCCGGAATACGGCGGCATGGGCATGCCAAAGATGCTCGGCGTGCTGTTCGAAGAGATGCTCTACGCGGCTGACTGCAGCTTCAGCCTGTATTCGGCATTGAGCGCAGGCAGCTGCCTGGCGATCGATGCCCACGCCAACGAAGCGCTCAAGGCCACTTACCTGCCACCGCTGTACGAAGGCCGCTGGGCCGGCACCATGTGCCTGACCGAACCCCATGCCGGCACTGACCTGGGGCTGATCCGCACCCGCGCCGAGCCTCAGGCCGATGGCAGCGTGCGCATCAGTGGCAGCAAGATCTTCATTACCGGCGGCGAGCAGGACCTGACCGAGAACATCGTCCACCTGGTGCTGGCCAAAATGCCGGATGCGCCCGCCGGTGCCAAAGGCATATCGCTGTTCCTGGTGCCCAAATTCCTGGTCGAGGCCGATGGCCGCCTGGGCGCGCGCAATGCTGTGCATTGTGGTTCGATCGAGCACAAGATGGGCATCAAGGCCTCGGCGACCTGCGTCATGAACTTTGACGGTGCCATCGGTTACCTGGTGGGCGAGCCGAACAAGGGCCTGGCAGCGATGTTCACCATGATGAACTACGAGCGCCTGTCCATCGGCATACAGGGCATCGGATGTGCCGAAGCCTCCTACCAGAGCGCCGCCCGCTATGCCAACCAGCGCCTGCAGAGCCGCGCAGCGACTGGCCCGCAGGCACTCGACAAGGCGGCCGACCCGATCATCCACCATGGTGATGTCCGGCGCATGCTGCTGACCATGCGCACCCTCACCGAAGCAGGTCGGGCGTTCGCCGTCTACGTTGGCCAGCAACTGGACGTGGCACGCTATGCCGAAGACGCTGGCGAGCGCGAGCATGCCCAGCGCCTGGTGGCACTGCTGACACCGGTGGCCAAGGCATTCTTCACTGATAACGGCCTGGAAAGCTGCGTGCTTGGCCAGCAGGTGTACGGCGGTCATGGCTACATCCGCGAATGGGGCCAGGAGCAACGGGTGCGAGACGTGCGCATTGCACAGATCTATGAAGGCACCAACGGCATCCAGGCCCTTGATCTGCTGGGGCGCAAGGTGCTGGCCGACGGTGGCCAGGCGTTGGCCAGCTTTGCCAGCGAAGTGCGCGCCTTCAGTGTGGATGCGCCCTTGCACCGCGAGGCCCTGCAGGCGAGCCTGGCGCGGCTGGAGGCCACCAGCAGCTGGCTGCGGGCGCAGGCTGGCGAGGATGCCAACCTGGTCAGCGCGGTAGCGGTTGAGTACCTGCAGCTGTTCGGGCTGACGGCCTATGCGTACATGTGGGCGCGGATGGCGGCGGTGGCGCTGGCCAAACGTGATGAGGACGACGCGTTTCATGGCGCGAAGCTTGCCTGTGCGGCGTTCTATTTCCAGCGGGTCTTGCCGCGGGGGTTGGGGCTGGAGGCGAGCATTCGGGCCGGTAGTGGCAGCCTTTATGGGCTAGAGGCCACACAGTTCTGACCGGTGGGTCGCCGACGCGCTTGTTGCAAGGGCAGCCGTGTGCTGCGAAGAGGCCGGTACCTGCAAACACTGACATCTTCGCAGCACCAGGCTGCACCGGAGGCCATTGCAGGCATCGTCTTTTGCCCGCGAAGGGTTCTCAAACACTGAAAAACCGTGGCTAATCCGACGAAAAACCGGCACAACTGATAGTCATTCGCCATTACATTGGTTCTCGGGAGCCCTCCCGCAAGGGTAGAATGCGCAAAACCCGGAGCCGCAATGAACCACGACCGCCTCAATCCCAACCCAGACGATGCCATCACCGACGCCGCAGCGCATTGGTGCATGCGCCTTCACGCCGAAGATTGCACGCAGGCCGAGCGTGAAGCATTCGCTGACTGGTTGGCGGCCGACCCGCGGCATGACGAAGAATATCAGGCGATGCTGGAAATCTGGCAAACAGCCGACCTGCTGCCGCGCAGCGCCACCGTCATCGACTTCAACCCACCCGCCAGACACGCCGCCCGCCCTCGCAACTGGCGGCCGCTGGCGTCTGCTGCGGCCATCGCCCTGGCAGTGCTGCCGCTGGCCGGCTGGATGGGGTGGGAACAGGGCTGGTTGCCCAACCACTACCAGCACTTCGAAGCCGGTGACCGCATGCAGACCGTGGAGCTCAGCGACGGCAGCACGGTACAGCTCAACCTCCACACCGAACTCACCTTCCTCAACTACAAGGACCAACGCCAGGTCACGCTCAAGCGCGGCGAGGCGTTCTTCAAGGTGCGACACGACAGCAGCCACCCGTTCATCGTGCGTGCCGGCAGTGGCCAGACCCGGGTCACCGGCACCCAGTTCAACGTGTGGAAGTACCAGGACCAGGTGAAGGTCACCCTGGTGGAAGGTTCAGTGCTGGTGTCCAGTGAGGGCAATGCCGGTGGCTACCGCCTTGGCCCTGGCATGCAGGCCAGCTACCACAAGGGCGACTTCGAGCCGCAGCTGGAGCAAAGCGACGACTATGGCAACAGCCTGGCATGGCGCAGCGGCAAGCTGGTGCTCGATAACCTGAGCCTGGAACAGGCGCTGCCGGTGATCAACCGCTACCTCGACGCCCCGCTGCTACTGGCCGATGCCAGCACCGGCCGCATTCGCATCAGCGGCATCTACAACACCCGTGAAGTGGGGCACCTGGTCAACAACCTGCCCAAAGTCCTGCCGGTCTACCTGACCCGCAGCAAGGACGGCAGCACCGTGCTCAATCGCATCTCGCCGCCGCCCGACAAGGGCTGACGCCCTCCCCGCCTTACAAGGTCATCGCTGCCAACCAGCCGAACGCCATCAACGGCAGGTTGTAATGGATGAAGGTGGGCACCACGGTGTCCCAGATGTGGTGGTGCTGGCCATCCACGTTCAGGCCCGAGGTCGGGCCCAGGGTCGAGTCCGAGGCAGGCGAACCTGCATCGCCCAACGCACCGGCAGTACCGATGATGCACACCGTGGCCAACGGGTCGAAGCCCAGTTGCACGCACAGCGGCACGAAGATCGCAGCCAGGATCGGCACGGTGGAGAACGACGAGCCGATCCCCATCGTCACCAAAAGGCCTACCAACAGCATCAGCAAGGCACCGATGCCCTTGCTGTGGTCGATCCACTGCGCCGAGGTTTCCACCAGGCTCTTAACCTCACCGGTGGCCTTCATCACCTCGGCAAAGCCGGACGCGGTAATCATGATGAAGCCGATCATGGCCATCATCTTCATGCCTTCGGTGAACAGGTCGTCGGTCTCTTTCCACTTGACGATGCCCGACAGCGAGAAGATCAGGAAACCGACCATGGCACCGATGATCATCGAGTCCAGCAACAGCTGGACGATGAAGGCTGCAGCGATCGCCAGCCCGGCCACCAGCAAGGTCAGCGGGTTGTACTGCACGCTCACCTGCTCCACCTGCTGGATGCGCGCCAGGTCGTAGTCACGTTTCTTGCGGTAGCTGATGAACACCGCCACCAGCAGGCCGACGAGCATGCCGGCAGCCGGGATGGCCATGGCGTGGGTGACGTTGACGCCGCTTACATCGACACCCGCGCGGGCAACATTGGCCAGCAGGATCTCGTTGAGGAAGATGTTGCCGAAGCCCACCGGCAGGAACATGTACGGGGTGATCAGGCCAAAGGTGATCACACAGGCGATCAGCCGGCGGTCGATACGCAGGCGCGTCAGCACGTACAACAGAGGGGGTACCAGCAGCGGAATGAAGGCAATGTGGATGGGCAGGATGTTCTGGGACGACACGGCCACCGCCAGCATCAGGCCGATCATCAGCCATTTGAGCTTGCCGCCATTGGCGTCGCCCCGCCGGTCGATCATGCCCAGGGCGCGGTCGGCCAGCGCATGCGCCAGGCCAGACTTGGCAATCGCCACGGCAAAAGCACCCAGCAGTGCATAGGACAAAGCCACCGTGGCACCACCACCGAGGCCACCGTTGAAGGCCTTGAGCGTGCCTTCGATGCCCAGGCCGCCCACCAGCCCACCGGCCAGGGCGCCGATGATCAGGGCGATGACCACGTGCACGCGGGACAGGCTGAGTATCAGCATGATGCCGACCGCGGCGATCACTGCATTCATGGTTGGCTTACCTCATTACGACAGAAAAAAGCGCGAACTCTGAAGCAGTGGGCGGCAGATGTCAAAAGCGCCTTGATGCGGCGCGTTAGTGGCGTTCAAATTTAAATTGAATGTTTGAATAAAGAAAAAACGGCAGGGGCCGATATTGTGGGAGGCAGCGAGGTGCCTGGCGGGAGCGCTTTGACACCTCCCGGCCCCATCGCAGATACAGCCATAACCCTTATTGCCAAAAAGGGATCCGCCCCCATGCCTTTGCGACAACTTTCCATCCAGTGGAAGATCACCCTGCTCGCCGGTCTCTGTCTGGCCGCTATCGTCACCTTGCTCGTCGGCCTGTCGCTGTACCGCATGGATCACAGTTCGGACCTGGTCAAGGCCAGCAGCATGCAGATGCTGACCGAGGCGGCGCAGTCGCGTATCGAGTCACAAGGTGAAGTGCAAGCGTTGAACATTCGCCGCCAGTTCATGGATGCCTACCAGTACGGCGCCGGCTTCGCCCGTCAGGTGCTGTTCCTGCGCGAGCAGGCCGAAAAGCGCTTTCTCGATGCCTTCGACCTGCGCGAGGACATGACCCGCCAGGTGCGCGCCGCACTGCAAGCCAACCCCGACCTGCTCGGCCTGTCACTGGTGTTCGAGCCCAATGCCCTGGACAACAAGGACAGCCTGTTTGCCGGCAAGGCAGAATTGGGCAGCAACGAAACCGGGCGCTTTGCCCTGTACTGGTCGCAGCCACGCGCTGGCCAGCTGACCTCGATGGCCCTGCCCGAACATGACATGGCCAACACCGAGATCGGCCCCAGCGGCCAGCCGGCCAACACCTGGTGGGTATGCCCACGCACCTCCGGCAAGGTGTGTGTGGTGGAGCCCTACTTCTACGACATCGACGGCCAGCAGGTGCTGATGACCAGCATCGTGTTCCCGCTGGCGGTCAACGGCAAGATCATTGCCACCCTGTCCATCGACATCAACCTCAATAGCCTGCAGGCACTGAGCCAGGAGGCCAGCCGCAGCCTCTACGAAGGCCGCACCACGGTCGGCATTCTCACCCCGGTCGGCCTGTTGGCCGGCTACAGCGCCGATGCCAGCAAGCTGGCCCAGCGCTTCGACCAGGTAGACCCGACCAAAGGCGCCGAGCTGGTGCGCAAGCTGGCCGAGGGCAAGCTGACCACCCTCCACGACCGGCAGCGCTTGAAGGTGCTGGCGGCATTCCGGCCAATCCCGGACGCCCAGCCCTGGGGCGTGTTGCTGGATGTGCCGGAAAACGCCCTGACCGGGCCGGCCGAAACCCTGAAGCAGGAACTTGACGCGCTCAATACCAGCGGCACCTTGCTGGAACTGAGCCTGGGCCTGGCCGCCGCCATTGCTGGCTTGCTGCTGGTATGGCTGATGGCCCGCGGCGTTACCCGGCCGATCCTCGGCGTGGCAGCCATGCTGAAGGACATTGCCAGCGGCGAAGGCGACCTGACCCGTCGCCTGACCTACCAGAAACAGGACGAACTGGGCGAACTGGCCGGCTGGTTCAACCGCTTCCTCGACAAGTTGCAGCCAACCATTGCCGAGGTCAAACGCTCGGTGCAGGCCGCTCGAGGCACGGCCGACCAGTCCTCGGCGATTGCCACTGAAACCAGCGCCGGCATGGAACAGCAGTACCGCCAGGTCGACCAGGTGGCCACCGCCTCGCATGAAATGAGCGCCACCGCCCAGGACGTTGCCCGCAGCGCCGCCCAGGCTGCGCAGGCGGCGCGCGATGCCGACCAGGCCACCCGCGAGGGCTTGGCGGTAATCGACCGCACCACCAGCAGCATCGGAGCCCTGGCTGCCAACATGAGCGACACCATGGCCGAAATAGAAGGCCTGGCGCAGAACAGCGAGAAGATCGGCTCGGTACTGGAAGTGATCCGCTCGATCGCCGAACAGACCAACCTGCTGGCGCTCAACGCTGCCATCGAAGCTGCCCGCGCCGGAGAGGCCGGCCGTGGCTTTGCCGTGGTCGCCGATGAGGTGCGCAACCTGGCCCAGCGCACTCAGGAGTCGGTGGAAGAAACCCGTCAGGTCATCGAAGCCCTGCAGAACGGCACCCGCGAAGTGGTCGGCGCCATGGACCACAGCCACCGCCAGGCCCAAGGTGGCGTGGAGCAGGTCGGCCAAGCCGTCACGGCATTGCAGCGCATTGGCCAGGCGGTGACGGTGATCACCGACATGAACCTGCAGATCGCCTCTGCCGCCGAGGAGCAAAGCGCGGTAGCCGAGGAAATCAACAGCAACGTGGCGACCATTCGTGATGTCACTGAATCCCTGTCTGGCCAGGCCAACGAGTCGGCGCGGGTCAGCCAGTCGCTGAACAGCCTGGCCAACCAGCAGCAAGCGCTGATGGACCAGTTCCGCGTCTGAAGCGAACGGGGCCACTCCAGTGGCCCTGAAACTGACAAAACCTCGTCGTCTACACTTGCCCCACTGCCAAGGCGTGGCGAACGACGAGGTTTACATGAAGAGCATTTCAACGCTGCTGGCCGGCCTGCTGTTGACGGTGGGTTTGGCCAGCACCGACAGCGCCGCATCGGCAGAGCAACCTGCGCCTATCCATTTTGGTGCCATCGGCTGGGAAAGCGGCGCCCTCACCACCGAGATCCTGCGCCTGATCGTGGAGCGCGGCTACGGCTACCGCACCGACACCCTGCCTGGCAGCACGGTCAGCATGGAGGTGGCCCTGGCGCGCAATGACCTGCAAGTGATCGCCGAGGAATGGGCCGGGCGCAGCCCTGCCTGGGTCAAGGCCGAACAGGCCGGCCAGGTGTTCGCACTGGGCGATACGGTCAAAAATGCAGAAGAAGGTTGGTGGGTACCGGCCTATGTGATCGAGGGCGATGCCGCACGCAACCTGAAGCCCGTGGCGCCTGAGCTGCACAGTGTCGAGGACCTCAAGCGTTACCCGCAGGTATTTTCCGACCCCGAATCGCCCGGTAAAGGGCGTTTTCTCAACAGCCCAAGCGGCTGGACGTCTGAAACCGTCAACAGCCAAAAGCTCAAGGCCTATGGCCTGGATGGTCTCTACAACAACTTCCGCAGTGGCTCCGGCGCCGCGATGGACGCCGAGATCGGTTCGGCAATCCGGCGCGGCAAACCCGTGCTGTTCTACTACTGGAACCCGACCCCGCTGATGGGGCGCTACAAGCTCATCCGGCTGGAAGAACCCCCGTTCGATGCCCAGGCCTGGGCCACCCTCACCGACCCCGCCAACCCCAACCCGAAAGGCAGCCGCTCGCTGCCGGCAAAGTTGTCGATTGGCGTGTCCAAAGCCTTTCGCGAAACCTACCCAGACCTGGTCAGCGTGTTCGAACAGGTAGACCTGCCCATCGATCGCCTGAACAAGGCCCTGGCCGTCATGAGCGAAAAACGCACGCCCGCGCGCGAAGCCGCCCTGACCTTCCTGCGCGATAACCGCGAGGTGTGGAAAGCCTGGCTGCCGGCGGACATCGCCGCCAAGGTCGAGGCCAGCCTGTGAGCAGCGGTTTCCCGCAGACCCTGCAGTTTTCCTTTGCCGACAGCATCAACCGCCTGGTCGACTGGTTGGTATTGAACTACGGCGACCACCTGCGCAGTTTGTCTGACCAGTTGCTGCAACTGCTGGTCGGCCTGGAGAACCTGTTGCGCCTGTTGCCTTGGTGGCTGTTGTTGTTGCTGGTGGGTCTGCTGGCCTGGCACGCCAGCCGCAGCCTGCTGCGCAGCGCCGTGCTGGTCGCGCTGCTGGCCTTGATCGGTATGCTCGGGCTCTGGGACAAGTTGCTGCAGACCCTGGCCCTGGTGCTGGTCAGTACCGGCCTGTGCGTACTGGTGGGTGTACCGCTGGGCATCCTGCTGGCCGCCCGGCCACTGGCCAGACGGCTGCTGTTGCCGGTCCTCGATGTGATGCAGACGCTACCTGCGTTCGTTTACCTGATCCCGGTGCTGATGCTGTTTGGCCTGGGCAAGGTGCCTGCCGTGTTCGCCACGCTGATCTACGCCCTGCCGCCGCTGGTG
This sequence comes from Pseudomonas sp. GW823-FHT05G12, assembly GCF_058795575.1. Lineage (NCBI taxonomy): Bacteria > Pseudomonadati > Pseudomonadota > Gammaproteobacteria > Pseudomonadales > Pseudomonadaceae > Pseudomonas > Pseudomonas sp. GW823-FHT05G12. The sequence goes on along the minus strand of NZ_CM179501.1, from coordinate 2,552,990 downwards.
CGGTTGACCGAACTGGGCCTGAGCCAGATCGACCCCTCGTTGTTGCAGGCCGCACACGGCCTTGGCGCAAGCCGCTGGCAGCGGTTGCGGCGCATTGCCCTGCCCCTGGCGCTGCCAAGCATCATGGCCGGGCTCAACCAGTCGGTCATGATGGCCTTGTCGATGGTGGTCGTGGCGTCGATGATCGGCGCCCGTGGGTTGGGTGAGGATGTGCTGGCGGGAATCCAGACCTTGAATGTTGGCCAAGGGATGGAGGCCGGGCTGGCAATTGTCGCCCTGGCCATGGTGATCGACCGGATCAGCCAGGCCTATGGGCGTAGCAGTCGCTGAGCCGTATCGGCAAGGCCTGGAAGCAGCCTTGTGCTGCGAGAGGGCCGGGCCTGACAATACGCCTCTGTCAGCTGAGAGCCGGACCTCAACCGCATGTCCCTGAAAGCCCTGCGCACCTTGGTGACCATCGCCCGCCACGGCACCTTTGCCCGCGCCGCCGACCTGCTCAGCCTCACCCCCTCGGCGGTCAGCCTGCACATCAAAACCCTCGAAGACGAACTGAAGGTGACCTTGTTCGACCGTAGCCGCAGGCAGGTGGTGCTGACCGAAGCCGGCCAGTTGGCGGTGGCCCGCGCCGAAAGCCTTCTGGCTGCCTATGACGAACTGGCCGATGCCCTGGCCAGCGGCCCAAGCCTGCGCGGCCGCTTGCGCCTGGGGGCGATACACACGGTGCTGGCGCGGCGTTTGCCCAAGGCGCTGGTGTGGATCAAGGCCCATCACCCGCAGCTACACATCAGCGTGGCCTCGGGCATGTCGGCGGAGCTGGCGCGGCGCGTGGAAGACGGTGAGCTCGATGCAGCGATCACCACCGAACCGGTCAGCCCTTACCCGCAGAACCTGGACTTTACACCGCTGTTCGAGGACCGTTTCTGGGCCATTGCCAGCCCTGAGCTGGCCGGGTATAGCGTGCCGCAGTTGCTGGCCAGCCAGCCATTCCTGCGCTTCGACAAGCGTGCCTGGGCCGGCCGGCAAATCGAGCAGGAGCTACGCCGCCAGCAGGTGCAGGTGAGCGAACTGATGGAGCTGGACAGCCAGGAAGCCCTGGCGCGCATGGCGGTGATGGGCCTGGGCGTGGCGGTCATCCCCATGGCGGATGACGACCTGCAACGCTTGCCACCCGCCACCTGCCTGCCGTTTGGCGAGCCGCAGCTGACCCGGCGGGTGGTGTTGCTGGAGCATGAAAAAAGCCAGCGGCGGCATTTGAGTGCGGTGTTGAAGACCGCCCTGGAAGCCTGAAGCCAGGCTGATCCAAGGCGCGATATGCCCCCACCAACATGCATTTTTCCTCAACGGTCACTGAAGAAAACAACGTTTTTACAGATCGATCCGCCCCCGTAGTCTGTGCACGTACCCGACCACGGAATGCTCACCATGCTGCACTTGCTGCTAACCACCCTGCTCCCCATCATCCTGCTGATTGCCCTGGGTACCTTCCTGCGCCTTCGCGGTTTTCTTGCCGAAAGCTTCTGGCCTGGTGCCGAGCGCCTGAGCTACTACGTCCTGCTGCCGTCGCTGTTCCTTCATGGCCTGGCCACCGCCAACCTCGATGGCATACCGGTGCTGGGCATGGCCGGCGCACTGATGCTCTCGACCCTGGCCGGTGCCGTGTTGCTGGTGCTGTATCAGGGCGCGGCGAACCATGATGGAGCCGATTTCACTTCGGTGTTTCAGGGCGGTATCCGCTTCAACAACTACATCGGTGCCACCCTGGCTGCGGGGATTTACGGCAGCGCCGGGATTGCCCTGGCGGCGGTGGCCAACGCAGCCATCGTGCCCTTGGTCAACCTGCTCTGCGTGCTGGTGTTTGCCCGCTTCAGCGCCCGTCACAGTTCGCCCGCCACAGTGCTTCGGGCGATCTTCGCCAACCCGTTGATCGTCGGCTGCGCAGGGGGGCTGGTGCTACGGGCCACGGGGCTGGGCTTGCCGGCCGGTATCGACGCCACGGTCAAGGCCTTGGGCCAGGCCGCACTGCCTTTGGGCCTGCTGTGTGTCGGCGCTGCCCTGGGCGGCGCCAGCCTCGGCCAGCAGGTACGGCCGCTGATGGCGGCATCGACGTTCAAGTTCCTGGTCATGCCACTGACCACCTGGGGCGTTTGCCGGCTGCTCGGCCTGAGTGGCCAGGCAGCGGTGGTGGCGGTGTTGTTCCAGGCGCTGCCAACCGCTTCGTCATCTTATGTCATGGCCCGGCAAATGGGCGGCAATGCGCCACTGATGGCCACCCTCATCGCCCTGCAGACCGTGGCTGCGGCCGCCACCCTGCCTTTGGTATTAATGCTTACGCTTGGCTAGACTGAAATTCTGCCCACTGCCTGGTAATGTGCCCATGCGCCTTCACTTGATGCTGATCGGCTTGACCTCGGCCCTGCTCGCAGACCCCCTGTATGCCGCTGATCCAGCCAAAGCCGCCGTTGCCGAGGACAAGGCCGCAGTGCTTGAAGAAAAGGTCGTCGAAGATGCGCCGCCCCCCAGGAAGGCAGAGAAACTGACCCCAGGCGAAACGCAGGCAGTGGACCCGGCTGGCCAGGCGCCGCTGGATGACAGCATCACCTGCCTGGCACGTACCATCTACTGGGAAGCCAAAGGCGCCGACGCCAAAGACATGACCGCAGTGGCCAGTGTAGTGCTCAACCGCCTGGGCCACGATGGCTTTCCCGACACCATCTGCGCGGTAGTCAAACAGGGTGTGGAGACCAAGGCCTGTCAGTTCTCATGGTGGTGTGACGGGCGCCCGGACCAGGTCGAGGAACCGCAACGCTACGACGTTGCCAAAGAGATCGCACGCAAGGCGCTGAACCAGCAGTTGAAAGACCCCACCGGCGGTGCGTTGTACTTTCACGATCGAACGGTGCGCCCCGACTGGGCGAAGGCTTATCGCAAGACCGCGCAGACCACCCACTTCCTGTTCTACAAGCCGAACCAGGCGTTGGCCCATTGACGCGTAAACGGCTGACAACGCCGGCCCGATGCGAATGACTGGCACCTGACCGCACTTTTCCACGGGCCTGGGGTCTACTCCCTCTTTTGCCGCCAGTAACGATTGCCGGTGTTTTCATTGCCTTGCACGACCTCGGGCCAAAAGCCCCGGGCTTGTGTAGGATGAGCAGCGCACACCACGACGCTGCCAGTCATAGGGAGATCCACATGCGCGTCCTGACATCCGTTGTCGCCTTGTCACTGGGCCTGGTCGTTTCGACCGGTGCGCTGGCAGCCACCGGCGAAGAGGCGCAGTTGATCGATTCGATCAATGTCTACCGCAGCAAGGCCCAGCCCTGCGGTGGCGAGGCGTCGTTGGAACTGCCGCCGCTCAACAGCGACACACGCCTTGCGCTGTCGCCAGAGGGCACCCGCGACCTGCAACAGGCCATGACCCGCGCCGCCTACCCCATGGTCAGCGTCCAGGCCATCAGCCTGTCGGGGCCACGCGACGCACGCGCCGCCATGCATGCCATCGAGGAAAGCTTCTGCCAGGTGGTGCTCGACCCGCAATTCGTCGATATCGGCGTCAGCCAGGAGGGCCGCGACTGGCGCATCGTGCTGGCCCGGCCGCTGCTCAGCGGCCGCCTGGGCGACTGGCAGGCCGAGGGACAGAAGGTGCTGCAGGAGGTCAACGCCGCGCGCAAGGTGCCACGGCAATGCGGCGGCCAGCCGTTTGCCGCCGCCCCGCCACTGAGCTGGAGCACAGTGCTGGCCGGGGTCGCCGCCAACCACACACGGGCCATGGCCAACCAGAACTTCTTCGACCACATCGACAAAGATGGCCGCACACCCGGTGACCGGGCGGAACTGGCCGGGTACCTGTACCAGCAGATCGGCGAAAATATCACCGCCGGGCGTGACACCGCGCAAAAGGTCGTCAACGGCTGGCTGGACAGCCCGGGGCACTGCGCCACGCTGATGAATCCGGACTTCCGTGAATTGGGCGCTGCCTATGCGATAGACCCCAAGAGCGATGCAGGGATCTACTGGACAGGGTTGTTCGGGACGCCGCAATAGATCACGTGAGCGGGTAATGACCTGCACGCAACTGCAGGGCCGTACACCCAAACCGACGCCGCACGCACTTGCCAAGGTAGCTGGCATCACCCAGGCCCACCTCATCGGCAATCTGCGCCAGGCTGTGGCTGGAGTTGAGCAAACGCCAGCGCGCCTGCTGCAAGCGCATCTCCAGCCACCAGGCCTTGGTGCTCATACCGTGGCTGGCCTGGAACTGCCGGTCCAGTTGACGCCTGCTGATGCCCAGCTCTGCGGCCAGTTGCTCCACGGCCAACGGTGTGCCCAGGTGATGACGCATCAGTGCTTGCGCCCGTTGCACCTGGCGCCCCTGACCAGCACCCAGCTCCAGCGAGCGCAAGGCGTGACGGCTGTCGCGGGTCTCGTCCACCAGCATGTCAGCCAGCCCTTTGAGCGCACGGGTTCGCCCGCAAGCGCGTGACAGTAGTGCAACGGCCAGGTCTATGGCGGCAGTGCCACCGGCGCACGTGATGCGGTTGCCATCGATGCAGTACAACTGCTCGCGCAGCAGCTGCAACTGCGGAAACGCAGCACGAAACTCGGCTTCGTGACGCCAGTGCACCACCACCTTGTGCCCCTGCAACAGGCCGCAGGCAGCCAGCAGGAAGGCGCCATTGTCGACCCCCACCAGCTTGACTCCCGCCTTGGCGGCCTGCCTGAGCAACGCCTGGTAACGTGGCGCCAGCGCCGCGGTGGCCATGGCACTGCGACCGCCGAACACCACCAGGTAGTCGAATAGGTCAAGGTCGAGCTGATCGGCAATGGCCTCGACCTGCAGCACTGCGCCACTGCTCGACGGTACCGGCTCAAGGCTGAGCCCCGCCACCGTCCAGCTGCAATAGCGTTGTTGGCTGTAGTCCTCGTCGTCGGCGCTGAAGCGCAATTTGTCGAGAAAGGCGCCAAACGGCAGCAAGGCAAAATCCGGTAACGGCATGATCAGCAAGCGAATGTCGGGCGGCATGAAACCACGTCCAGAAAAGACTCTTGTATGACCAGATAATACTCTTTCAGCGTGAGCGTTGCGCCATAGACTGTCGCCCTCTCTCGAACAAGGCAGTTTTCAACATGGCACTGGACACCTGGCTCATCTACCTGCTGGCCAGCATCGGCCTGTCGCTGACCCCAGGGCCCAACAGCCTGTTGGCGTTGACCCATGGCGCGCTCTATGGCGCACGGCGAACGCTGTTCACCATCGTGGGCGGGGTATTGGGTTTCAGCGCCCTCATCGCCTTGACCATGTTCGGCCTCAGCGCACTGCTGCAGACCTCGGCGGCAGTGCTGAGCGTCCTGAAGTGGGTGGGTGGGGCTTATTTGATCTGGCTGGGCATTCAACTGTGGCGCAGTCCAGGCCTGCAGCTGGAATTGACCGCGCACAGCGCGCGGCTGGGCAATGCCGGGCTGTTTCGCCAGGGCCTGCTTTCGGCCATGGCGAACCCCAAGGTGCTGCTGTTCTATGGTGCCTTCCTGCCGCAGTTCATCGACCCACAGCGAGGGCTGGTGCTGCAATTTGCGGTGATGGCCGCGACCTTTGCCAGCGTCGAATTTCTGGTCGAATACCTGCTGGCGCGCCTGGCGTTTCGCATTCGGCCATGGCTGGCCAAGGGTGGCAAAGGTTTCAATCGTTGCTGCGGGAGCCTGTTTGCCTTGATTGGCCTGGCGCTGCCGCTTGGCCGATAGCGGGCCCGCGAACACGAGCGAAGCCCGTGCCCTGCACCGCGTAACGGTTCAACCCCGGCGTGCTTTGAGTAGGAACACAACCAGCGCCACACCCGGCAACCCCGCCCCCACCAGTGCCACGCCCTGCCAGCCAAACTGGCTGAACAACGCACTGGCCACCGCCGACCCCAGCGCCCCGCCGAGGAAGATGCTGGTCATGTACACCGCATTCAGCCGCCCGCGGCTGGCCGGGTCCAGTGCGTACACTTCACGCTGGCCGATGACCATGTTCATCTGCACTGCAAAGTCCAGCAACACGCCGGTAAGGCCCAGGCCAATCACGCTGTATCCCGGCACTGTCAGCCCCAGCAACAAGGCCGCCGGCGCCAGCAACAGCGCCAGCAGCGAGCCTGCCCGGGCATGCCCGGCATCGGCCAGGCGGCCGGCCATGGGCGCAGCAACGGCACCCACCGCGCCGACAAGGGCGAACACAGCGATCTGGCTTTGTGACAGGCCATGCTCCCCGGCAAGCGCCATCGGCACCGCCGTCCAGTAAAGGCTGAACGCTGCAAACATCAATGCCTGGTACAACGAACGCTGGCGCAACAGCGGATAACGACGCAGCAGTGTGAGCAGCGACAGCATCAGCCTGGCATAGCTGGCTTTGTGCTCGGGCCGCCGCTGCGGCAAGGTCAATGACAGCAACAGGATGATCGCCAGCATTACCCCGGCGGCGCCAATGAACACCGCACGCCAGCCGAAGTGGTCGGCCACCAGGCTCGACAGCGGTCGCGCCAGCAGGATGCCCAGCAGCAAGCCGCCCATGATGTTACCGACCACACGTCCACGCTGCTGCTCCGGCGCCAGGTGCGCCGCCAGCGGGATGAGCATCTGCACCGACACCGAACTGAAGCCGATCAGCAGTGCGTAACCCAGGAACAGCTGCCCCTGGCCACTGCTGCTGGTGCCCGCCAGCAGCAGGCTGACGCAGGCCAGGACCGCGGTGGCCACCATCAGGCGGCGGTTTTCCAGCAGGTCGGCCAGCGGTACCAGCAATAACAGGCCCAAGGCATAGCCCAACTGCGTGAGCGAAACGATCAGGCTGGCATGCTCGGTGGACAGCCCCAGGTCGGGGGCGATCAGCCCGACGATGGGCTGGGCGTAGTAGATGTTGGCGACAATCGCGCCGCAGCAGAACGCCAGCAGCACTACCAGAGCCCGACTCAGGCTGGCGGCTGCCGGTTGCGCTGTCGCAAGGGAGGGGTTCATGCGAAGTTCCTCGACAAGGGTTGGGTATATGCTGGCCACCTTACCCATGGACGTCAGCGCCGAGAATCCCGCGGTGGCGCAATGCGGCTTTGCGCACTGCGCAACACTAGTGACCGTGTATGAGCAAATTTTCGCAAAAGTCGATGAATGCGTTTACTCGCCGTGAGCCCCGGTGGTTGGGCATATACAGGGCGTTGATGCTGCTATTGGCTGCGCCAGGACTGGCCTGCCAGTCGGGGAATACCCGTTGCAGGCGCCCTGCCAACACATCCTCGCGTACCAGCCAATCAGCCAGCAGTGCGATACCACTGCCTGCCAGTGCCGTTTCACGCAACATGTCGGCATTGGCGCTGCGCAAGGGCCCGCTTACGTCCAGTTCCAGGCTGTCCTGGCCACAGGTCAGGCGCCAGGGGCGCGCTTTGTGCCCATAGCGAAAGCGCAGGCAGGCATGGTCAAGCAACTCCCGGGGATGCTGCAGTGGCTCACGCCCGGCCAGGTAAGCCGGGCTGGCCACCAGCCAACGCTGAAAACGGCCGAGCCGGCGGCACACCAATTCGTCATTGGGCGAGGGGTCACCCAGGCGAATCGACAGGTCATAGCGCCCGTCAAGCAAGTCGTCCAGGCGGTCGCTGAGATCGATGTCCAGTTCCAGCGCCGGGTGCTGCGCCAGGAATGGCCCCAGGTGCGGGGCGATGACCCGCCGGCCGAACTCCACTGGCAGGCTCAGGCGCAGTACACCCACAGGCTCCTCGCCGCGATCGGCGATGCTGGCATCCGCCTCGTCCAGTGCTTCAAAAATGCCCCGTGCCCGCTGGTAGTAACGGGCGCCGGCCTCGGTCAGGCTGACCTGGCGCGTCGAGCGGTTGAGCAAGGTGGCGCCCAGCGACGCTTCCAGCGCATCGACCAGACGTGTCACCGACGATGTCGCCAGCCCTAGCCTGCGCGCGGCAGCAGAAAAGCCTTGGGCATCGACAGTGGCCACGAACATTTTCATCGCCAGCAGCTTGTCCATGTTCAGCCCGTCTTCCAAAACTCGGAAAGTTCTTACAAACAGCCGGGCGGGTCAAGCCGCGCGCGCCAAGGCGATTGCGTCCATAGTGGAATCCACCCATTTCCAAGGAGGCTTACCATGACCCTGAACAACCTGCTGACCGCCCTGCCGCCCTGCGATCCCGCCAGCGCCGAACGTGTCGACGAATTGCTCAGCCGCCCAGGTATCCGCGTGGAACGTATCGTCTCCAGCGGGCAGGCCAGCCCACCCGGCTTCTGGTACGACCAGGCCGAAGGCGAGTGGATCATGTTGCTCAGTGGTGCTGCCGCCCTGCGTTTCGAGCACGAGCACCACACCCGCCTGCTGGCGCCGGGCGATTGTCTGGACATCCCCCCGCACGACCGCCACCGCGTGGAATGGACCGCGCCCGGCACGGCCACCATCTGGCTCGCGGTGTTCTATAGCAGCAGCACCCCATGGCCGGCCTGAAGGGGCCATGCCGGCCCGTGCACAAGGCGCAATTGTCCCGACGCCGTGCAAGGTTGGGCTTACGACCAACGCATGAATACAAATCGAAGAGGCGTCATAAACGCCTCGTTCAATGCGTTTTTCTGCACCTTATCTATACTTTTGGCCACATCTTCGTAAGTTCAGCCCTGCGACAATCAGCCTCGCTCAATTATGTACCAACTTGTTAATTAGCAAGCTAAGGGCTTAAACTGCGCGCATTCCACCTGCTGAGATCCCTGGCATGAAAGAAACACCGCGCGCCTCTGGCGCCACAAACTTCATCCTGGTCGGCCTGGGCGTGATCATCGCCCTGCTCGGCCTCCTCCTCGCTGCTGGCGGCGTCAAGCTCGCCGGTCTGGGCGGTTCCTGGTACTTCCTGATCGGCGGCTTGGCCATGGCCATCGCCGGTGTCCTCATTGCTCGCCGCAAGAAGGCGGGCGCCTGGCTGTATGCCGTGTTCCTGGTCGGTACTGCCATCTGGGCACTGATCGATGCGGGCCTGGTGTTCTGGCCGCTGTTCTCGCGCCTGTTCATGTTCGGCGCAATCGGCATGGTCGTGGCGCTGGTCTACCCGCTGCTGGCGCGTGCCAACGGCGCCAGCGCCGGGCGCGGTGCGTACGGCGTAGCCGGGGTAATGGCCGTGGTACTGGTGATCGCGGTCGGCAACATGTTCGTTGCCCACCCAAGCGTCGCCCCCACCGGCAAAGGCCCGGGCATGACCCCGGTCGAAACCGGCAAGGAACAGAAAGACTGGGCCCACTATGGCAACACCGAAGGTGGCAGCCGCTTCGCCGCGCTTGACCAGATCAACCGGGACAACGTCAACAAGCTGAAAGTGGCCTGGACCTACCAAACCGGCGACGTTGCAATCAGTGACGGCAACGGTGCCGAAGACCAGCTCACCCCGTTGCAGATCGGCAGCAAGGTGTTCATCTGCACCCCGCACAACAACCTGATCGCACTCGATGCCGACACCGGCAAAGAGCTGTGGAAGAACGAAATCAACGCCCAGTCCAAGGTCTGGCAGCGTTGCCGTGGCATGGCCTACTTCGACGCCACTGCAGCCATCGCCCAGCCAACCCAGCCGAACAGCTCGCCGATCACCGGCGTTAGCGTAGCGGCCGGTGCCAACTGCCAGCGTCGCCTGCTGACCAACACCATCGACGGCCGCCTGATTGCCGTCGACGCCGACACCGGCGAGTTCTGCCAGGGCTTCGGCAACAACGGCCAGGTCGACCTCAAGGCAGGCCTGGGTGATGTCCCGGACTCCTACTACCAGCTGTCCTCGGCACCGCTGATGGCCGGCACCACCGTGGTGGTCGGCGGCCGTGTTGCCGACAACGTCCAGACCGACATGCCAGGCGGCGTGATCCGTGGTTTTGACGTGATCACCGGTGAAATGCGCTGGGCCTTCGACCCGGGCAACCCGGAAGATCGCCAGGCTCCGCAGGGCGACAAGACCTACGTGCGCAGCACCCCGAACAGCTGGGCACCGATGTCCTACGACCCGGCAATGAACACCGTGTTCCTGCCGATGGGCTCGTCCTCCACCGACATCTACGGTGTTGAGCGCAGCAAACTGGACCACACTTACGGCGCTTCGGTGCTGGCCCTGGACGCCACCACCGGCAACCAGAAATGGGTGTTCCAGACCGTGCACAACGACCTCTGGGACTTCGACCTGCCCATGCAGCCAAGCCTGATCGACTTCACCAAGGACGACGGCCAGTCGGTACCTGCGGTGGTGATCGGCACCAAGGCCGGGCAGATCTACGTGCTCGACCGCGCCACTGGCAAGCCGCTGACCCAGGTCGACGAAGTACCGGTCAAGCCAAGCAACATCCCGAACGAGCCGTACTCCCCTACCCAGCCCAAGTCGGTGGGCATGCCGCAGATCGGCGCGCAGACCCTGACCGAATCGGACATGTGGGGCGCCACCCCGTATGACCAGTTGCTGTGCCGCATCGACTTCAAGAAGATGCGCTACGACGGCCTGTACACCGCGCCGGGTACCGACCTGTCGCTGAGCTTCCCGGGTTCGCTGGGTGGCATGAACTGGGGCAGCATTTCTACCGACCCGGTACATGGCTTCATCTTCGTCAACGACATGCGTCTGGGCCTGTGGATCCAGATGATCCCGTCGCAGAACAAAGGTGGCGCGGCTTCCGGTGGCGAAGCACTGAACACTGGCATGGGCGCGGTACCGCTCAAGGGCACCCCGTATGCCGTGAACAAGAACCGCTTCCTGTCGGTCGCCGGCATTCCATGCCAGGCACCGCCGTTCGGCACCCTGACCGCCATCGACATGAAGACCCGCCAGGTGGCCTGGCAGGTGCCGGTCGGCACCGTTGAAGACACCGGTCCGCTCGGTATCCGCATGCACCTGCCGATCAAGATCGGCCTGCCAACCCTTGGCGGCACCCTGTCGACCCAAGGCGGCCTGGTGTTCATCGCAGGTACCCAGGACTTCTACCTGCGCGCCTATGACAGCAGCAACGGCAAGGAAATCTGGAAGGCTCGCCTGCCCGTGGGCAGCCAGGGCGGCCCGATGACCTACGTCTCGCCGAAGACCGGCAAGCAGTACGTGGTGATCACCGCTGGCGGCGCCCGCCAGTCGACTGACCGCGGCGACTATGTGATTTCTTACGCTCTGCCGTAAGACCGCGTCGCCTGCTTCGCGGGCAAGCCCGCTCCTACAAGGCCCCTGTAGGAGCGGGCTTGCCCGCGAATGCCCCTCAAAGACAATCCGAGATTCTGTAATGCCATCCGCAATTCGCATCACCCCCACCCTGCTGCTGGCCCTGGCCAGCACCACCGCCCTTGCCAACGACGACCTCATGACCCGCAGCACCCTGACCGGTGACTGGGGCGGCCTGCGCCATCAACTCGAAGAAGACGGCGTCAAGATCACCGGCGACTACAGCGGTGAAACCGCCTACAACGCCCACGGTGGCCTGCACCGTTCGGCGCGCTATTCGCAGAACGTCAAGCTGGGCGTGCAGTTCGACCTGTCGAAACTGTACGGCCTGGACAACGGCGGCAAGGTCCAGCTGACCATCAACGACCGCCGCGGCAACAGCGCTTCGGAAGACTTGGTAGGCAACCGCCTGCCAATCCAGGAAAACTTCGGCGGCCTGTACACCCGCCTGACCGAGCTGAGCTACGAGCGCACGCTGTTCACCCCGGCGCTCAACGTCAAGCTCGGCTACATGGCCATGGGCAACGACCTCGGCGGCCTGGACAGCGGTATCCTGTGCAACTTCATGAACGCCGGCTTCTGCGGCCACCCGCTGAACATGTCGGGCGGCAGTGGCTGGACCAACTACCCCAACGCCCACCTCGGCGTGCGCGTGAAGTACGACCTGTCACCTGCCTGGCAGTTGCGCGTGGCGGCGTTCAACGTCGACCCCGAAAGCAACGGCAACTCCAGCCGCGCCTGGCACCTGGGGCCCAAGCACACCACCGGCACCGTGGTACCGGTAGAACTGGTATACAAGCTGCAGGCTGAACTGCCAGGCGAGTACAAGCTTGGCTACTACTACGACAGCTCTGATGTGAAACGCATCGGCAGCGATGATGAAGTGTCCGGCCGGGGTGGACATTACCTGCTGGTCGACCAGGCGGTGTGGAACGACCAGGCCTCCCCAGGCCGAAGCCTGCACGCCTTCGGCCAGTACTCGGCGTCGAGCAAGGCCGCTTCGCCGTTCACCAAGTGGTATGGCGCCGGCGTGGTGCTGTACAAGCCGTTCGAAGGCCGCCCAAAGGATACCGTGGCACTGGGTTACGGCCGCGCCGTACCCAACCCGCGTAGCCGCGATGTGCTGGAAGATGCCGCGTTCAACGCGGGCCAGCAGTTCCCGGACATCGACAGCGCCGAGCAGTTGATCGAACTGAGCTACGGCTACCAGGCCACGCCATGGCTGAACCTGCGCCCTGATGTGCAATACATCATCGAGCCAGGGGCGTTCTCGGGCAAAGACATCGACAACGCACTCGTGGTCGGCCTGCAGGTCAAGGCGACCTTCTGAACCGCCGGGGCCGCACTGCGGCCCCATCCGCCGGCGCAACCCTCAAGCCTGTTTGAGGTAGTCCACCAGCCTCAGCAGCATGGCATCACAGCCGCGCAACTGCTCGACACTGACAAACTCATCCGGCTTGTGGCCCTGGTCCATGCTGCCAGGCCCGCACACCACGGTGGGGATGCCCGCCTGGTCGAACAAGCCACCTTCGGTACCAAACGCTACCGTACCGAACGTATCCGAACCGCTGAGTAGCGCCACCAACCGCGCAGCCTCGCTGTCTTCCGGTGTCGCCAGCCCCGGATAGGCACTCAGCGGCGCCAGGCGAATGGCGCTGGCGGTATTGACCTTGCGCATACGCGGCAGCAACTCGGCTTCAGCATAGGTTTGCAACTGGTCGGCGACCGCCTGCGCCTCGAACCCTGGGAGCGCACGCACTTCGAAATCGAACTCGCACTCGTCCGGCACGATGTTCAGCGCCCTGCCCCCTTTGATCACGCCGGTCTGCACCGTGGAGAACGGCGGATCGAAGCGCTCGTCGTGATGAGCCGGCAGTGCCAGGGCATCGCCGATTTCACCCAACTTGCCAATCAGTTTCGCCGCATACTCGATGGCGTTCACCCCATACGGCGCGTACGCCGAATGGCACGCTGCGCCCTGTACCTGGCAACGCATTGCCAGCTTGCCCTTGTGCCCCAGCACCGGTTTGAGTTCGGTGGGTTCACCGATCAGGCACAGCCGTGGTTTACACGGGCGCTTTTCGAGGGCAGCCAGCATCGAGCGCACGCCCAGGCAACCGACTTCTTCGTCGTAGGAAAACGCCAGGTGTACCGGCATGCGCAACGGCTGCGCGAGAAACGCGGGCACAGCAGCCAACACCGAGGCGATAAAGCCTTTCATGTCGGCCGTGCCGCGGCCATACAGGCGGCCGTCACGCTCACTCAGGGCAAACGGCTCGACCGTCCAGGCCTGGCCATCCACCGGCACCACATCGGTATGCCCAGACAGCACCACACCACCAACATCCTTGGGGCCGACAGTGGCGAACAGGTTGGCCTTGGTGCCCTCCGGGTTATGGAACAGCTCGCATTCCACCCCCAGCTCGGCCAGGTAATCACGGATAAAACTGATCAGCGCCAGGTTGGAGTCGCGGCTCACCGTGGCAAAGCCGATCAGCCGGGCCAGCAGTGCGCGACTGGCAAATTCACTCATCGCCCGGCACCCCATAGCTTGGCGCGGCGGTCGGGTTGAGGGCGCGGGTGACGTAATCCTGCATCTGCGGGCGATAGGCTTGCCACAGGCCATCGAGCACGCCGATCGGGTCGCTGTCGGCCCAGTCGACGCGCAGGTCCACCAGCGGCCAGGTCAGCTCGCCAGCAATCTTCAGCGCCGCCGAGTGCACGGGCCCCGCTTCGCCACCCGCGGCCATCGCCGCGTGCATGGCTGCCAGCAGGCGGTCGGCCAGGTGGCCGCCGGCCTGCTCGAAGGCCAGCACCATGGCTTCGATCACCTGGGTCGAGGACAGCAGGTTGCCAGCCGCCGCGCATTGTTCGCCGGCCATTGCATGGTGTGTGCCCAGTGCTTCCCGCCCGGTGAACAGGGCCACCTGGCCGTGGCTGTCGATCACCGTGACCTGGCGGTACTCGCTCCAGCCATTGGCACTGAGCACCCTGTCCAGCGCAGCGGCGGGCGGCAACTGGCCATGCTCCAGGGTATCGAGAATCTGCGGGCCCAGCGCCGGCAGGGTGATGTTCTGGGTCGAGACTGCGCCCACACCGGCACGCACCCAGGGGCAACGGGCACCCACGGCGATGCTCGACGAGCTGATGGCAATACCGACCTGGCCGGTTTCCTGGCAACGACCAATGATGGAGAACGTCATGTCATGGTTCCTGTTGTGCTGTGCGATACACGGCATTCTGAGTGGAACCTTCGGGCGGGCGAAACGACCTTTTTCCGAGGGGGTAGGCAGGAAAAAACTATGCTCTAGGGCCCGCCCTCCGCACCCGCTCGAAAAACCACGTCACCCACCCGGCCAACCTGCCCCACAGGCCAGAGAAATCAAGGCCTTCGCCGTTTTATCGGCAAGCACCAGCTAAATACTATTTTCGCCATTTCCACGGCATCCCTAGTCTGGCTCCAGGCAACGGCGGTCCTCCAAACCGACCTGACAATAACCGCCTGAACAAGGGCTCGGACATGACACTGAACAACCTCGAAATCGACACCCTCGTCGTCGGCGCCGGCCAGGCCGGCGTGGCCATGAGCGAACACCTGAGCAAGCTTGGCGTGCCGCACCTGGTACTGGAGCGCAACCGCATCGCACAGGCCTGGCGTACCGGCCGCTGGGACTCGTTGGTCGCCAACGGCCCGGCCTGGCACGACCGCTTCCCGGGGCTGGAATTCAACCTCGACGCCGATGCATTCGCCGGCAAGGATCAGGTGGCCGACTACTTCGAGCAGTACGTACGCAAGTACAACCTGCCCGTGCGCACCGGCATTGAAGTGAAGCGCGTGGTGCGTAACAGCGACCGCCCTGGCTTCACCATCGACACCAGTGAAGGCGTGATTCGCGCCAATCGCGTAGTCGCCGCCACCGGCCCGTTCCAGAAACCAGTGATCCCGGCCATCGCGCCGAAAGACAGCAACCTGCACCAGATTCATTCCGCCGCTTACTTCAACCCAGAGCAGTTGCCTGAAGGCGCGGTACTGGTGGTCGGTGCCGGCTCTTCCGGCGTGCAGATTGCCGAAGAGCTGATGCGCGCCGGACGCCAGGTGTACCTGTCGGTCGGCGCCCACGACCGCCCGCCGCGTGCCTACCGCAACCGCGACTTCTGCTGGTGGCTGGGCGTGCTGGGCGAGTGGGACGCGGAAATTGCCAAGCCCGGTCGCGAGCATGTGACCATCGCAGTCAGCGGCGCCCGTGGAGGCCACACCGTGGACTTCCGTGCCCTCGCCCACCAGGGCATGACCCTGGTCGGCCTGACCCAGTCGTTCGAAAACGGCGTCGCGCACTTCCAGGACAACCTGGTCGAGAACATCAACCGAGGAGACGAAAACTACCTGGCCCTGCTGGATGCGGCCGATGCCTACATCGAACGCAACGGCCTGGACCTGCCGGAAGAGCCCGAAGCCCGCCAGCGCCTGGCCGACCCGGAGTGCATGCGCAACCCGCTGCAGCAGCTGGACCTGGCCAAGGCCGGCGTCAGCAGCATCATCTGGGCCACCGGTTACGGCGTGGATTTCAGCTGGCTGCAGGTAGACACCTTCGATGCCAACGGCAAGCCCCAGCACCAGCGTGGTGTGGCCCGTGAGCCGGGCGTGTACTTCCTCGGCCTGCCGTGGTTGTCGCGCCGTGGTTCATCGTTCATCTGGGGGGTGTGGCACGACGCCAAGCACGTCGCCGGCCACATCGCCACACAACGCACCTACACCGCCTACCGCGACCGCGAGCAACGCGCAGCGGATGAGCAGCAAACCGCCAAGATCAGCAATGTCAGCACCCTCGGAGCCCACTGATGCCTACCCATACTCGCATCCGCATGTTCAACACCAAGGAAACCTACCCCAACCAGACCCTGGACAACGACTTGTGTCAGGCCGTGCGGGCGGGCAATACCATCTACGTGCGCGGCCAGGTCGGTACCGACTTCGAAGGCAAGCTGGTGGGCCTGGGTGACCCGCGCGCACAAACCGAACAGGCGATGAAGAACGTCAAGCAACTGCTTGAAGAAGCCGGCTCGGACCTGTCGCACATCGTCAAGACCACCACCTACATCACCGACCCGCGTTTCCGCGAGCCGGTGTACAAGGAGGTGGGCAAGTGGCTCAAGGGCGTGTTCCCGATTTCCACCGGGTTGGTGGTAGCCGGGTTGGCCCAGGCCGAGTGGCTGATGGAGATCGACGTGATCGCCGTGGTACCCGATCAGCAATGACCGCAGGCCTGAATGGCGGGTGGTGACTGCCACCTGCCGTCCAGCCACGCCTGGGTTGCCCGTGCCGCAGCGTGCAAGCGCTGAGGTGCGGGCACGTCAACGGACGACAGTTCCACGCTGACACGTCGCCCGCAGTTCGCGCGTGGCTGGCTACCCGGCGCAGCTCCAACGCCATTGGGCGTACCACACCCAGTCCATTCAGTAGGTCGCCCTCCCGCCGCTGAGGTCAAACACAAAGCCAGTGGTAAAGCTGCACTCAGGCCCGGCGATCCAGCTGACCATGTTGGCAATCTCCTCGGCCTTGAGGAAGCGCCCCATGGGGATCTTGGCCTTGCTCGCGGCAATATGCTCGGCCGTCATCTCGGCCATCAGCGGCGTCTCGACCATCGCCGGTGCCACGCAGTTGAGCAGCACGCCATCCTGCGCCAGCTCCTTGGCTGCCGCCTTGGTGAAAGCGATGACCCCGGCCTTGGCTGCCGAATAGCCCGAGATGTACTGCACACCCTCCTTGCCGGCCATGGAGGCGATATTGACGATGCGCCCGTAGCCGCGCTCACGCATGTGCGCGATGGCGGTGCGGCAGCAATAGAACACACCGTTCAGGTCGATGGCGATGACCTTGTCCCAGGCCTCTGGCGGGTACTCCCAAGACGCCACCACCGGGCCGTTGATGCCGGCATTGTTGACCAAAATCTGCACCTGCCCCAAACGCGCCAGCGTCTGGGCAAAAGCCGCCTCCACCGAGGCCAGCGACGACACATCCACTGCCTGGCGCAGCACCGGCTCGAAGCCGTTTTCCGTACTGCTCCAGCCATCGACGGCAAGGTCCCAGATCACCACCTGGGCGCCGGCGACATGCAAGCGGCGGGCAATCGCCAGGCCGATGCCACGCATGCCACCGGTGACGATAGCGGTTTGGCCTTGCAGGTACTGGCTCATTGTTCAGCTCCATTTTCGACAGAAGGAATATCCGGCAAGCGACGCAGGTCACATGCCTTTTGGGGCGCTAGCCGAGACGATCCTCCAGGCCATGGAGGATGCCGCCCGGGACGGGTGTTCTGTTCAGTGTTCATCAGGATTGCGCGCTTGTTGTTGGAAGGGCACACAACGGAGGGGCTAGGCAAACCCGAACAATCGCCGAGGGGTGTCCCACATCACTGTGCGGCGCAGCCGGGCATCTGGCATCAGGCGCTCGGCCAGCTTCAGCAGCGGGCCGTAGTCCACCCGCGCGGGCTGGCGAATGAACGGCCAGTCCGAACCCCACACACAGGCTTGGGCGCCAAAGGCTTCGAGCAGGGCCTGCACGTATGCACAGCTCTGTTCGAACAAGGCATCCGCTGCGGCAAACTTCTGCATGCCTGACAGCTTCACGCAGGCGCGGCCACTGTCGGCCAGCCGCAGCAACGCCTGGAAGCCGGCCTGCTGCACACCGGCAGCGACATCCGGGCGGCCGCAATGGTCAATCAACAGACGAGCCTGCGAGCCTTGCAGCAGGCCGTGCAGGTCCAGCAACTGGTCGTCACACACCTGCAGCTGGGCGAACAGGCCAAGCTCGGCGAGCTTGCCGAACAGACCGTCAACGCCCTTGAGGCTGGCTACCCCGTACAGCGCGGGGTTGAAGGCGATACCCACCACGCCTTGCGCCTGCAAGGCCGCCAGCGCATCAAGGTTGATGTCCGCCTTGACCACCGCCACCCCCTTGAACCGCCCCTGCCCGCTGGCCAAGGCATGCAGCAGGCAGCGGTTGTCGGTGTGGTAGCCGCTGTTGGGGCCCACCAGCAAGGCATGTTGCACGCCGTAAGCGTCCATCACCCGGGTGAACTGCGCCTGGGTGGCGACCTCCTGGCCGGAGGGCGCATAGGGTGCGTCGGGGTGATAGGGGAAACGGGGAGGGTCAAACAAATGGTTATGGCAATCGATCTTCGCTTCGTCAAATATGTTCACCCAGCACTCCCGTCAAGCGCCACTGCGCTTGTCTGCAGATCTTGTTATTGTGCGCCGCAAGGGCGATTAGGCTGGGGTTCACGATACTGTGTGGCCGGCTTTGACGCTCATGCCCAGATGGCGAAAACCATAACCGAAGGTAATACACATGCTGCTTGGCAACGAAGGCGCGGACGCAAGCCCCATGGTGTTCAAGCTGCGGCACATGGAAGTGTTCAGGGCGGTGATGCTGACGGGCTCGATCAGCGCGGCGGCCAAATTGCTGTATGTGTCGCAGCCGGCGGTGAGCAAGCTGATCCAGTACATCGAAGCGCGCCTGGCCTACCCGCTGTTCGAGCGCGTCAACAACCGCCTGGTGCCGACGGCCGAAGCGCAGGTGCTGTTTCGCGAGGTCGAGCGGGTGTACCAGGCAGCGTTGCAGGTCAACGAATGCGCCCTCGCGCTGGGCGCTGGCGGCCAGCGCAAGTTGCGTATCTCGTGTAGTGCATCGTTGTCCACGGTGGTGATCCCGATGGCCCTGGCCCAGCTCAAGCGTGAATCACCGTCACTGAATATCGAGTGGCAAACCTCGTTGATGGGCGAAATGCCCAATCAGATCCTGTCGAAGAAGGTTGACCTGTCGATCGCCGCCCTGCCGGTGGTGCACGACCACCTGCATTCGCAAGCGTTCATGCGTGGACGCATGGTGGTGGTGATGCCGCCGGGTCACCCTTTGGCCGGTCAGCCCGCGCTGACCTTGCAGCAGCTGGAGGGCCATGCGTTGCTGCTGTTCCGGCCCGACATGCCGTTTGGCAAGCTGTTGGCCGAACACATCGGGCGCCGCGGGCTACAGCTGAAATCACTGTTGTCGTTCACCAATGCCAACGAGGCTGTGGCGTTGGTCAAGCAAGGCATGGGCATCAGCGTGATCGACGAGTTCGTTGCACAGGACAGCGGGCTCGCGGTGGTGCCGTTGGCCGATGAGATTCACTTCGATATCAGCTTCGTCTATTCGCGCTTCGAGCCGCCCTCGCATGCAGCGGTGCAGTTGATGCGGGTGTTGCAGGGGCAGGCGCAGAAGCTGGGGCGGGCGCTTGCGCCGGGCTGATCATCTACGCAACCGCCCCACCGAGTCGCCTGATTCCCGGTCGCACCCGCTCCCGCTGGGTAGGTATACAAGGGTCCGGTTTAAAAGCCGACCGTGGCCGAGAGCAAATAGGTCCGCGGCGTAGACAGGGTCAACCCCGGCTCACTGTCATCCGACGCCCCCGCCGAGCTCCAGTAGCGATCATCGAGCACATTCTCGACACTGGCCCGCAAGGTAACCTCGGTGGCGTCCACCTTGAAGGCGTAACGTGCGCCCAGGTCATAACGCTCCCAGCCATCGATGCGCTTGCTGTTGTTCTGGTCCAGGTACTGGGAACTTGAGTGAATGCCGCGCGCTGTGAAGGTTAGGCCGTTCACCCCTGGCACGTCCCATTCAGCCCCCAGATTGACGTTGTATTCGGGCGTGGCCGGCGCACGGTTGCCATCGTAGGCACCGCCGACGGTGTCGGTCAGCTCGCTGTCGATAAACATCACCCCACCCAACACCCGCACGCCCTGCACCGGTTCACCGAACACACTCAGCTCGATGCCGCGGTTGTCACGCTTGCCATTGGGGCCGAACACCCGCGAGGTGGGGTTGGTCTCGTAGGCCGGCTGGCGAATGCGGAAGGCGCTGGCGGTAAAGGCCACCTGGCCGAGGTCGTACTTGGCCCCCACCTCGATCTGGCGGCTGGTGAACGGCGGGAAGATCTGGTCTTCGTTGATCGAGGTCGATGGGGCGATCTTGCCTTGGCTCAGGCCCTCCATGTAGTTGGCGTACAACGAGAGCTGGTCGGTGACCTTGAGCAATACGCCCCCAGAAGGCGAGACCTTTTCTTCGTCATAGCCCGTATCGCCTTTGACGCCGTCGCTCCAGTCATCCACCTGCACCCGTTGCCAGCGCGCACCCAGGGTCAACAGCAGGCGGTCGTCAAAAAAGCCAAGGGTGTCGGCCAGGGCCACGCCGGAGAAGCGGTTTTCCGTGTAGACCTCGGGGTCGAGGCGGGTTGGCGTACCGGGTGTCGGTGCGGCCACCGGGTTGTAGAGGTTGCTCGGCGCCGAGGCATAGCGCGCCCCGCCGTTGGTGAAGTCCATGTAGTAATAGGTGGCGGCCAGGTTCAGCTCGTGGCTGACCGGCCCGGTATGGAACCAGTGACGTAAACCGGCCATGGCGGTGCGCACCGACTCGTCCCGGGTAAAGTCACGCGGCTGCACGGTGAAGTCGCCGGCATCGTTGGTGATCGACACGTTATGGCGCAGGAAGTCATGGTTGCTCTTGCGCGCACCGACCGCACCATAGGCCAGCAGCGATTCGCTGATATCGTACTCGGCGTTCAGCGCACCGAAGGTGTCGTTGGTACGCGCCTTGCTCCAGGCCTGGGCGTAGTTGTGACGTACGTCATTGGCATTGGGCACCTTGGCATTGGCACCGACCAGCACACGCTCCTGCGGGGCGTCGGTGTCGCGTTCGGTGTGGCCAAGGTCTGCCGAGAGACGCAGGCGCTCGCCTCGAAAATCCAGGCCCAGCACCGCCATTTCACGGTCGACGCGCTGGTGGTCCCATTCGGTATCACCGGCCTGCTTCACGCCATTGAAGCGCACGCCGAACTGCTGGCCTTCACCAAAGCGACGGCCGATGTCCACTGCGCCGCCAGCCTGGCCGGCCGAGGCGTAGCTGCCGGTGAATTCGGTGATCGGCTTGTCAGCGGCTCGCTTGGGCTGCACGTTGATACCGCCGCCCACGCTGCCACGCGGCGATATGCCGTTGATCAACTGGCTGGGGCCTTTGATGATGTCTACCCGGTCGGCCATTTCCATGTCGATCGAATAGGTCGGCAAGATGCCATAGAGACCGTTGTAGGCCACATCACTGTTGAACAGGCTGAAGCCGCGAATGGTGAACTGCTCGAAACGCCCGCCCGCCGGGTTGGTAGCACGCACCGAAGGGTCGCTGGCAATCAGCTCGCCCAAGGTGCGCGCCTGCTGGTTCTTGACCAGTTCGCTGGTGTAGCTGGTGATGCTGAACGGGGTTTCCATGAAGTCGCGCGAACCGAGCAAGCCTTGCGCGCCCTGGCGTGCCACTTGGCCACCGGCATACGGCTGCGTTTCGTTGCCTGCGGCCAGGCCGCCGACGATGCTGGTGGGGGCGATTTCCAGCGCGCCACTGGCCTGGGGGGCTGGCATCAGGGTGAAGGCCCCCTCACCCACCGGTAGCGCCTGCAAGCCGCTACTGCGCAGCAACTGGCTGAAGCCTTCATCGACACTGTAACGACCGGACAAGCCGTTACTTTGCCGGCCCTCTACCAATGCCGGGTCGAGCGAAAGGCTGACACCGGCCTGGTCGGCGAAATGGGTCAAGGCGGCACCCAGGCTGGCTGGCGCCACCTGGAACGTACGCCGGGCCGGCTCATCGGCCCATGCGGGTGCACACAACAGCAGGCTCATCGCGAACAATGGATGTGCTGCGCGCGCCAGTGGGCGCAGGCGGCAGGATTTTACTGCAGGCATTGAACAAGGCTCCCCTTTTATTTTCTCCTACCGGTAATGACCGGCGAGTGAAAAAAAGGGGACAGCCTCATGCTCGATTTTCTCGTGCGGTCAGGCTCACCCAATAACGCGTGCGGGTCTGCACTTGCAACGGCAGGCTGGCGGCGAGCAGGGCCAACACCCGGTCGGTGTCGTCAAGGCGGAACGTGCCGGTAACACGCAAGCGCTCCAGTTCTGGTGCCCAGCGCAGTACGCCGGGGCGATACCTGCGCAGTTCGTGCAGCAACTCGCCCAGTGGGCGGTCGTCCAGCCGTAGCGCACCTTCGCGCCAGCCCAGTTGCCATGCGTCGAGGGCTTTGACAGGGCCAACGCCAGCCGCCTGCAAACTGGCCTGTTGGCCGGCCTGTAGCATCACGGCAGATCCACGCAACGGCTGCAGGCTGACTAAACCCTTGATCGCCGACACCCGGCAGGCCTCATCAAGCAGGCGCAGGCACGCCTCGCCCTCACTGAGCACCACCCGGCCGTAAGGCACCTGCAAGGTGAGGCTCAGGTTAGCGGGCACGCTGACGGCCACTTCACCGCGCAGCAGTGCCACGCGGCCTGCACCCAGCTCGATATCGACCGCACTGTCGGTGTTCAACTGCAACAAGGTGCCGTCGCTCAGCAGTGCCTGCCTGCGCTCCCCGACTGCGGTGCGCATGTCGGCGGTCCAGGCATCCAGCGGCAGCTCACGGCTCACCAGCCAGGCCACCGGCAACAACGCCGACACACCCAGGGCTTGTTTGAGCAGAGCCCGACGACCGGCATCCGGACGATCCAGGGCGGCCATCGCCAATGCGCCGGGCAACCCGGCAAACCGCGCTCGCAGCAGCGATGCCTTTTGCCAGGCGTCTTCGTGCAGGTGACTGCTGGCGCGCCATTGCGCCAGACGCAGCAGGTCAGATTCGCTTGCGTCGCCAGAATCCAGCAATGCCAGCCAACGGGCTGCAGCACGCAGCGCCTCGCGGGTTTCTGGGGGGTGGGGGCTCATTGCAACTCGGCCAACAGGCAATGTTCGTACGCCTGCGCCATGTAGCGTTTCACCGAGCGCTGGCAGACGCCCAGGCGCTGGCCAATTTCGGCGTAGCCCAAGCCTTCCAGCTGGCTCCAGAGAAAGGCCTTGCGTATCGCCGGCTTGAGGCCGTCGAGCAATTCATCCAGTGCTTGCAGGGTTTCGAGCAGTACCCAGCGCTGTTCTGGCGACGGCACGTGTTGCTCGGGCAACTGCGCCAAGGCATCAAGGTAGGCCTGCTCCAGGCTACGTCGCTGGTGGAAGTTGCTGAGCAAACGCTTGCCCACGGTCAGCAGGTAGGCACGCGGTTCGCGTATGTCTGCCAGCGGCTGGGCGCTGGCCAGAATGCGCAGAAAAGTATCCTGGCTGAGGTCGGCGGCATCCCAGGCATTGCCCATACGCCGGCGCAGCCAGGCTTCAAGCCAGCCGCGATGCTCCCGGTACAGGGCAGGCAGGCCAGGCTCCGGTGGCGGCGCGGCGTCGATCATGAGGAGGGTCCTGCGGCGGAGTAAATAAGATTAATTCTAATTTACATCACACCACAGAACCAAGCGGTTTGTTACCGGTCAGGCAATGGCTTCATCGACCAGCACTTGTGCTTCCTGCACCAGACGCTGCAAATGCGCCTCGTCGATGAAGCTTTCGGCGTAGATCTTGTAGATGTCTTCAGTACCCGACGGGCGCGCGGCGAACCAGCCATTGGCAGTCATCACCTTAAGCCCGCCAATCGCCTGGCCATTGCCTGGGGCGTGGCTGAGGATCTGCACGATCGGCTCACCGGCCAGCTCTGTCGACTTCACCTGCTCCGGCGCCAGCTTGCTCAGCAACGCCTTCTGCCGCGCATCGGCCTTGGCCTCGACACGGGTGGCGAACGGCTTGCCCAGCGCCTCGGTCAGGTCGGCATAAGCCTGGCTCGGGTTACGCCCGGTACGGGCGGTCATTTCGGCGGCCAGCAAGGCCGGGATCAACCCGTCCTTGTCGGTGGCCCACACCGAGCCATCGCGGCGCAGGAACGAAGCCCCTGCACTTTCTTCGCCACCAAAACCGAGCGAACCGTCGAACAGGCCCTGGGCGAAGAACTTGAAGCCCACCGGCACCTCATACAGATCGCGGCCCAGCCGTTGGGTAACGCGGTCGATCAGGCCGCTGGAGACCACGGTCTTGCCCACGGCGGCGTCACTGCGCCACTGCGGGCGGTGGCGGAACAGGTAGTCGATGGCCACGGCGAGGTAGTTGTTGGGTTGCAGCAGGCCGTCAGGGGTGACGATGCCGTGGCGGTCGTGGTCCGGGTCGCAGGCGAAGGCCACGTCAAAGCGCTCGCGCAGGCCTATCAGGCCCTGCATGGCATACGGCGAGGAAGGGTCCATGCGGATCTGGCCGTCCCAGTCGACGGTCATGAAGCGGAAGGTCGGGTCGACCTCGGTGTTCACCACTTCCAGGTCCAGCTGGTAGTGCTTGGCAATGGCCGACCAGTAGCGTACCCCTGCCCCGCCCAGCGGGTCGACGCCCAGGCGCAACCCGGCGCCACGGATGACATCGAAATCGATGACGTTTTCCAGGTCGGCCACATAGTTGCTGACGTAATCGTGGCGGTGGGTGGTCGGCGCCTGCAGCGCCTGGGCATGGTCCATGCGCTTGACGCCCGCCAGGTTAGCCGCCAGCAGCTCGTTGGCCTTGCCCTCGATCCACTTGGTCACGTCGCTGTCGGCCGGGCCGCCGTTGGGCGGGTTGTACTTGAAGCCACCGCTTTGCGGCGGGTTGTGCGACGGGGTGATGACAATACCGTCAGCCAGGCCCTGCGTGCGGCCGCGGTTGTGACAGAGGATGGCGTGGGAAACCGCCGGCGTAGGCGTGTATTCGTCATCCTTGGACAGCATCACCTGCACGCCGTTGGCGGCCAGCACTTCCAGTGCGCTGGCGGTCGCCGGCGCTGACAGGGCGTGGGTATCGGCGCCGATGAACAGCGGGCCATCGATGCCTTTTTCCTGGCGGTACAGGCAGATCGCCTGGCTAATGGCCAGGACGTGATACTCGTTGAAACTCAATTCAAGCGAACTGCCCCGGTGCCCCGAGGTGCCGAAGGCCACGCGCTGGGCCGCCACGGCAGCGTCTGGGCGGCCCGTGTAATAAGCGGTAAGCAGCCGGGGAATATCGACCAGCACGCTGGCCGGAGCCGGCTTGCCTGCCAAAGGACTGAGCGTCATGCAAAAACCTCGAGTTCAACGGATGTTGGTGTTGGAACGTGCAGTGTACTGAGAGTTGCAATGCCGTGCGATGGGGGCATCAAAGAAACCCCAGGCCCTGCAGGGTATTGCGCATCCCGCCCAACCCTATGACGGTCTAGAGTACAAGCCATACCCCTTGTGAACGAGGCTCCATGGCTTTCCATCGCCTGACCCGCACCCACCCTCGCCTGAGCATCGCCGCTGCAGTCGGCCTCGCTGGCGCCTGGCTGATCCCCGCCGGTGATACCGTGCAGCACATCCTCGCTGGCTGGAACCTGGGGGTGTGGCTGTACCTGCTGCTGGTGCTCTACCTGAGCTGGACAGCCAGCCCGGAAAAGGTCCGCAAGGTCGCCGGCGTCGAAGACGAGAACGCAGGCCTGGTCCTGCTGACCGTGTGCATCGCCGCCATCGCCAGCCTTGCCGCGGTCACCCTGCAACTGGTCTCCAGCCGCGGCCTGCAAGGCACGGCCCTGGCCGTGCACTATCTCTACACTGGCCTGACCGTCGCCGGTTCCTGGCTGCTGATCGGCTGCATATTCACCCTGCACTACGCCCGCCTGTTCTACACCGGGCAAAACCACGAACCCCCACTGCGCTTCGCTGATGGCGAGCGCAACCCGGATTACTGGGACTTCCACTACTTCTCGTTCACCATCAGCGTGGCGGTGCAAACCTCAGACGTGGGTGTCGCCGGTCGTGGGTTGCGGCGGGTGGTGCTGGCGCATTCGCTGGTGGGCTTCGTGTTCAATACGGCGATTCTGGGGTTCACTATCAACATCGCCGCCGGGTTGTTGGGTTAAGCAAGCCGCTCGTCTGAAAAACCTGCGCGTCGAACGTCCGCGAAAGTCACCAAACCCGATGGTTACCTGGCACCTTGCGGCCGGGAAAACGTTTGCCATGCAGCCAGCCGTCACACTGCGCCCATGACAAGGGTGTGACCAGTGTCAAGCATTCGCACATTTGTCGTACTTGCAACCGAAAATTGCGCCTAGCAGGTGCTATCTTTAGTTTCCCGGCGGCCGCATCGATGTGGCCACCCGCTCATCACGTCCAGGTACGGACAAGGAGGCTGGCATGAACAAGATGACGTTCCCCAACGCCTGCCAGGTGATGCGCTGGCATTTCCATCCGTTAGGTTTCGAGGCCAGCATGGATGCGCCACGCAGCATGGTCGCGCGGCTGTTCGACCGCGCCAGCGGTGAAACCCTGCTGGCGATTGCGGGTATCCCCTGTGCAGCGATCATGGCCGCCGCCGATGTAGAGCGCATCATCGAGGCCGTCGAGGCGGAAATGGATGCGTTCATACCCGCCTTTACCTTGCGCGATGCAGTCTAGCCCGCAGCAGTGAGTTCCGGGGCCATGGCCTGCAACTTGCTCATGAACTGCTCGGCCGGCACGGGCTGGCCCAGCAGGTAGCCCTGCAACGAATCACATCCCAGACGGGTCAGGAAGTCCTGCTGCTTGTCGGTTTCAACCCCCTCGGCAACGATACGCAGGCCCAACGCCTGGCCCAGTGCGACGATTGCCGAAACAATCGCTGCATCGTCACTGTCCTGCTCCAGATCACGTACGAACCCGCGGTCGATTTTCAGCTCGTTGGCTGGCAGGCGTTTGAGGTACATCAGGCTGGAATAGCCCGTACCAAAGTCATCGATGGACAAGTCCACGCCCATGTCGGACAGGCGCTGCAGCACGGTCAGGCTGGCGTCGGCATCGTGCATGGCGGTGGTTTCGGTAATTTCCAGTGTCAGGCAGTTTGCTGGCAAGCCGTTCTGCTGCAGGGCGCGGGCCACGCTGTCGACCAGACCGGCATGGCAGAACTGGATGGCCGACAGGTTCACCGCCATGCGCCAGCCATGGTGCCCCTGGTCCAGCCACTGACGCATCTGGCGGCAGGCCTCAGTGAGTACCCACTCACCGATGGGGATGATCAGGCCGGTCTTTTCCGCCAGGCCGATGAAGCGGTCAGGCAGCAGCAGGCCCTGCTGCGGGTGCTCCCAGCGCAGCAACGCTTCGGCACCGATCGGCTGGCAGGCCTGGGCGTCGAACTTGGGCTGGTAATGCAAGCGGAACTGGCGCTGCTCCAGCGCCAGGCGCAAGTCCTGCAACAGCTGCAACTGCTGGCGCGCATTGCTGTTCATCGACACATCGAAGAAGCTGTAACCGTTCTTGCCGGCGCTCTTGGCATGGTACATGGCAGCGTCGGCGTTACGCAGCAGCTCATGCTGGTCCTGGCCGTTGCCCGGATACAGGACGATGCCCAGGCTGGCCGACAGTTGCAGGTCGTGCTCGGCCACGCGGAAAGGCCGGGACACCAGGTTGACCTGCTTGACCGCCACGTCCATGGCATCGTTCGGCTCCTGCAGTTCCACCAGCAGCACGAATTCGTCGCCGCCAATCCGAGCCAGCGTGTCCTGGCTGTGCAGGTGACCGCGCAGGCGGGCCGCCACTGCCTTGAGCAGAAGGTCACCGATATGATGGCCAAAGGCATCGTTGACGGGTTTGAAGCCGTCCAGATCAATGAACATCAGGGCAAAACAGCCGCCCTGCTCCGCCACTTTGGCGATGGCCTGTTCGATACGATCGGCCAGCAAGGTACGGTTGGGCAGATCGGTGAGGGTGTCGTGCAGGGCCAGTTGGGTCAGTTCCTGGTTGGCCAAGGTCAGCGAACGGGCCAACTCGGCAGTACGTGCCTCGAGACGCGCGTCCAGCACCGAAGTCAGCAAAGCCACTGCCAGTACTGCCAGCGTGGTGATCAGCACCAGGTAAACCAGGCTGTCACCCTGCAATCCGCCCCCCAGCGCGCCGCAAAAGCTACCCTCGGGGAAGTTCGCCGCGGCCATGCCGGTGTAATGCATGCCAACGATGGCAACGCCCATGACCACCGCCGCCAGGCCGCGGATCTGCCGTACATAGGGGGTGTGCTTGCGCAGGCGGAAGGCAATCCACAATGCCGCCGCCGAGGCGCCTACGGCAATCAGCAGCGAAGCGCCGAACAACGTCGGGTCGTAATCGATGCCAGGCAGCATGCGCAGCGCGGCCATGCCGGTGTAGTGCATGCAAGCGATACCGGCGCCCATGATCAGCGCGCCGAACCCCAACTGCAGCGCTGGCAGGCTCGGCTGGCTGACCAGCCACAAGGCAAAGCCCGAGGACAGCACAGCGATCAGCAGCGAGAACGCGGTCAGGGCCAGGTCGTAGCCCAAGTCGATGGGCAAGCTGAAGGCAAGCATGCCAATGAAGTGCATCGACCACACGCCGATGCCCATGGCCAACGCACCGCCGCCCATCCACAGGCAGGCCGCGCGGCCCTTGGCCGTGGCGATGCGGCCGGTCAGGTCAAGGGCGGTATAGGATGCCAGGATCGCCACGCACAGCGAAATCAACACCAGCGAAGAGGAGTAGCTACCGGTCAGCATTGAAAGTTCCAGCGCCGGGACAGGGGGCCCGGCAAAGCTGACGATTGTACTCAAGCTTAAGGGAAACGCACGGGGTTTTTGCGAATGGGAATGGATCCAATAACCCCAGCGCCCCGCCCCTGCGCGTGGTCAATTCTGCTCGGCAAACGCCTGCTCTGCATCCCAGCCGCCGCCCAACGCAGCCACCAGCTGCACACTGGCCACCAGGCGCCCTTGCAGCAGGTTCAGCACGCTGCGCTCGTTGCTCAGCGCCGTGGTTTGCACGTTGACCACATCCAGATAGCCGATCAGACCGGCACGGTACTGGTTCTCGGTCAGGCGCAACGACTCACGGGCGGCATCAAGCGCCTCTTGGCGCACCACGGCTTCATCGCCATACACCTTCAGCTGAACCAGCAGGTTTTCCACTTCCCTGAAGCCGTCCAGCACGGTCTGGCGGTACTGCGCCACCGTCTGGTCATACACGGCCACCGTGCGGTCGACCTCGGCGCTGCGTTTGCCGGCGTCGAACAGGGTCAGCGCCAGCTGCGGGCCCACCGACCAGTAGCGGTTGGGCAGCTCGATCCAGTTGCTGAAGCTGCTGCTGGAATAACCACCACTCATGCTCAGGCTGAGGTCCGGGAAATAGGCTGCCCGCGACACCCCGATGTTGGCGTTGGCCGCCATCACGTTGCGTTCGGCTGCAGCGATGTCCGGGCGCCGCTCCAGCAGCTGCGAAGGCAGCGAAACCGGTATTTGCGGCAACGCGGGAATCGCCTTGCTGTCGGCCAGGGCGAAGTCGGCCGGAGCCTTGCCCAGCAGCACGGCGATGGCATTTTCGAACTGCGCACGCTGCCAGATCAGGTCAATCAGGTCAGCCTGGGTGCTTTTGAGCTGGGTGCGTGCCTGGGCCACGGCATCCGGGCCGGCGACACCGGCGCGGTACTGGTTTTCGTTCATTCGCAGCGAGCGCTCATAAGCCGCCACGGTGGCTTCCAGCAAGCGCTTCTGCTCATCGATAACCCGCAATTGCAGGTAGTTCTGCACCAGCTCCGACTGTTGGCTCAAGCGGATCGACGCAAGGTCGGCGAAACTGGCTTCGGCACTGGCTTCGTTGGCATTCAGGGTTTCGCGCAGCTTGCCCCACAGGTCGATCTCCCAGCTCACGCCCAACTGCGCGTTGTAGGTGTTGCGAATGCCGCTGCTGTTATTGGACAGGCTGGAACTGGAGCTGCCGGTGCCCTGCGCCGAGCGGTTCTTGCTGGTGCTCAGGTCCAGACTGGGGAACAGCGCCGCACGGCTGCTGCGCACCAGCGCCTGGGCCTGGCGATACTGGGCTTCTGATTGCGCCACGGTCTGGTTGCTGCGGTTGAGCTCTTCGACCAGCGCATTGAGCCCGGCATCGCCGTAGATTTCCCACCAGGCGCCGCGGGCGATGGCGTCGGACGGCGAGGCCTGGGTCCAGCCTTCGGCGTGCTTGAACTGCGCCGCCGTGCTGTTCAGCTCGGGGCGTTGGTAGTCGGGGCTCAGGGTACAGGCACTGAGCAAGGCCACGCACAACCCGGCGCCGAGCAGGCGCGAGCCACGGCCACGGGTCAGTGCCTGCAGGGCACGGTGAAGTGGGGTCTGGGCAAAAGTCATAGCGGGGTTTCCAGAGCGGCGTCGGTACGCACGCCGCGCCAACGGTTGAAACGGTGGCGCAGGCGGTCCAGGTACAGATAAACCACCGGCGTCGTATAAAGGGTGAGGATCTGGCTGAACACCAGGCCACCGATGATGGTCAGGCCCAGCGGCTGACGCATTTCTGCGCCTTCAGCCTGGCTCAGCAGCAACGGCAATGCGCCAAGGATCGCCGCCAGGGTGGTCATCAGGATCGGCCGCAGGCGCAGCAGGCAGGCCCGGCGGATCGACTCTTCCGGCGAAAAGCCCTGATGGCGCTCCAGCTGCAAGGCCAGGTCGATCATCAGGATGGCATTCTTTTTCACCACCCCGATCAACAGGAACAGCCCCAGCAACGAGATCAGGCTGAACTCGCCACCGGTGACGTACAGCGCCAGCAAGGCACCGACGCCCGCCGAAGGCAGTGTCGAAAGAATGGTCAGCGGGTGAATGTAGCTTTCATACAGAATGCCCAGCACCAGGTACACCAGCAGCAGTGCGCCAAGAATCATGAAGGGCTGGCCCTGCTGGGTCTGGGCAAAGGCATCGGCAGTGCCGCCGAGCTTGGCAATCACCTCCTCGGGCAGGCCCAGTTTGGCCACCGCGCGCTCCAGTGCCGCCATGGCCTGGTCGGGGCTGTAGCCCTCGGCGACGTCGAAGGCAATGTCTTCCGAAGCGAACTGGCCTTCGTGGCTGACCCGGTCGTTGGCCAGGCTGTTCTCGTAATGGGCGATGGTCGACAGCGGCACCCGGGCGCCGTCGGCGGTGATCACCTGCACTTGCTCCAGCGTGCTCGGATCCCAGGCGTATTTGGGGTTGATCTCCAGCACCACCTGGTACTGGTTGAGGCTGTCGTAGATGGTGGAGATCTGCCGCTGGCTGTAGGCGTTGTTCAGTACTGCGGTGACCATGTCCATGTCGATGCCCAGGCGCTTGGCCTGGTCACGGTCGACCACCAGCGTCACCTGTTGGGTACCGGCACCATCGCGGGCGTCGATGGCGGTCAGCTCAGGCAGTGCACGCAGCGCCGCGACCACCTTGGGAAACCATTCGCGCAACGCCGCCAGATCGCCGCTTTGCAAGGTATACAGGTACTGAGAAGAGGTCTGGTCACGCCCACCGCCCCCCAGTTGCAGGTCCTGGTCAGCCATCAGGAACAGGCGCCCGCCGGGCACCTTGGGCAGTTCCTTGCGCAGGCGCTCGATCACCTTCTGCGCGTCGATCTTGCGCTCGCTGATCGGTTTCAGGCGCACCAGCACAAAGGCGTTGTTGGTACCGCTGTTGCCACCGATGAAACCGGCGACGCTCTGTACTGCCGGGTCGGCCAGCAAGGCGCGGCGGTAGATTTCCATCTTCGGCTGCATCACCGTGAACGACAGGCCGTCGTCACCCCGGATGAAGCCCATCAACTGGCCGGTATCCTGCTGGGGCATCAGCGTCTTGGGCACCACCACGTACAGGGCGATGTTGATGCCGATGGTGGCCAGCAGGCTGAGCAGGGTCAGCCGCTTGTGGCGCAGGGCCCAACCCAGGCTGCGGTCATAGGCAGCAACCATGCGCTGATGCAGCTTGTCGCTCCAGCGCTGCAGGCGTGTCTGCTCGGCCTGTTGCGGCTTGAGCCAGCGGGCGCAGAGCATCGGTGTAAGGGTGAGCGACACTACCAGCGAGACAATGATCGCCGCCGCCAGGGTGATGGAAAACTCCTGGAACAGGTTGCGCACGATACCGCCCATGAACAGGATGGAGACGAACACCGCCACCAGCGACACGTTCATCGACAGCAAGGTGAAGCCCACTTCCTTGGCGCCCAGGTAGGCCGCCTTCATCGGCGGCTGGCCGTTCTCGATGTGCCTGGAGATGTTTTCCAGCACCACGATGGCATCGTCCACCACCAGACCGGTGGCAAGGATCAGCGCCATCAGCGACAGGTTGTTGAGCGAGAAACCGCACACGTACATGACCGCGAACGTACCCACCAGCGATACCGGCACCGCCAGGCTGGGGATCAGCGAGGCGCGCAGGCTGCCGAGGAACAGGTAGACCACCAGGATCACCAGCACCACGGCGATCAGCAGGGTGTGCTCGGCCTCTTTGAGGGTGGCCTTGATCACGGGCGAGCGGTCCATGGCCACGTTCAGTTGCACGCTGGCTGGCAGCAACGACTGCAGTGCCGGAAGCTGCGCCTTGATCTGGTCGACCGTTTCGATGATGTTGGCGCCGGTCTGGCGGTTGACCACCAGCAGCACCGCTGCCTGGTCGTTGAAGAAGCCGCTGTTGTAACGGTTTTCAACGCCGTCGGTGACGGTCGCCACGTCAGACAGGCGCAGAATGGTACCGTTCTGTTGGCGAATCACCACCGGCTCGTAATCCTTGGCGCTTTCCAGCTGGTCGTTGGCCCGCACCTGCCAGTTGCGCTCGGCGTCTTCGACAAAGCCCATGGGCCGGCGCTGGTTGGCGTTGGATACTGCGGTGCGCACTTCGTCCAGCGACAGGTTGTACTGGTTGAGCAGTTGCGGCTCGACGGCAATGCGCACGGCCGGCAGCGAACTGCCACCGATCTGCACCTCCCCTACCCCCGACACCTGAGCCAGGCTCTGTGAAAGGATGGTGTCGGCCAGGTCATACAGCTGGCCTTTCTGCAACACATCCGAAGTCAGCGACAGCACCATGATCGGCGCCTGCGACGGGTTGATCTTCTTGTAGGTGGGCATGCTGCGCATGCCACTGGGCAGCAGGTTGCGGGTAGCGTTGATCGCCGCTTGCACCTCGCGGGCTGCGCCATCGATGTCACGGCCCAGCTCGAAGCCGATGACTACCCGTGTCGAACCCTGGTTGGAGCTGCTGGTGAGCGTGGTGACGCCGGCGATGCTGCCCAGCTTGCGCTCCAGCGGTGTGGCCACGGTGGACGCCATGACCTCGGGGCTGGCACCAGACAGGTTCGCCGACACCACGATCACCGGGAAGTCCATTTGCGGCAGAGGTGCCACCGGCAGCAAGCCAAAGCTGACCCCGCCCAGCAGCATGATCGCCAGGCTCAACAGCATGGTCGCCACCGGGCGACGAATGAAAGGCCCGGACAGGTTCATGCCTGGGCCTGCTTCACGTCAGTGGCCGGGCGCAGGCGGCGGGCCAGGCGATCGAAGTACAGGTAGATGACCGGAGTGGTGAACAGCGTCAGCACCTGGCTGACCAGCAACCCGCCGACCATCACCAGGCCCAGTGGCTGGCGCAGCTCGGCACCGGAACCGGTGGCAAGCATCAGCGGCACCGCACCAAATAGCGCGGCCAGGGTGGTCATCAGGATCGGCCGGAAGCGCAGCAACGCCGCCTGGTAGATGGCATCGCGCGGGCTCATGCCCTGATTGCGCTCGGCCTCCAGGGCGAAGTCGATCATCATGATCGCGTTCTTCTTGACGATACCGATCAGCAGGATGATGCCAATGATGGCGATCATGCCCAGGTCGTTACCGCTGATGAGCAAGGCCAGCAAGGCACCGACCGCCGCCGACGGCAGGGTCGAGAGGATGGTGATCGGGTGGATGTAGCTTTCGTACAGCACCCCCAGCACGATGTACATGGTCACCACCGCCGCCAGAATCAGCAGCAGGGTACTCGACAGCGACGCCTGGAAGGCCTCCGCCGCACCCTGGAAGCGGGTCTGCACACCCAGCGGCATGCCGATGTCCTTCTGCACCTGCTCGATCACCTGCACGGCTTCGCCCAGCGACGCGCCGTGGGCCAGGTTGAACGACAAGGTCACCGCCGGGAACTGGCCGATGTGGGAAATAGCCAGCTGCGCTTGACGCTGCTCGATCCGCGCCAGCGCCGAAAGGCGCACCTGGCCGCCATCGGTGGCCTTGACGTGGATCGACTCCAGCGCCTGCGGGCCGATCGTGGCGGCGTCCCTGGACTGCAACACCACGCGGTACTGGCTGGCCTGGGTGTAGATGGTCGAGATCTGCCGCTGGCCGAAGGCGTCGTACAGGGCATTGGTGATCTGCGAGACGCTGATCCCCAGGCGGCTGGACATGTCACGGTCGATTACAAGGTACACCTGCAAGCCCTTGTCCTGCAGGTCGCTGGCCACATCGGCCAGTTCCGGGCGCTGCTGCAGCGCCTGCACCAGCTTGCCGCTCCACTGCGCCAGCAGGTCGGCGTCCGGCGACGACAGGCTGAACTGGTACTGGGTCCGGCTGACCCGGTCCTCGATGCTGAGGTCTTGCACCGGCTGCATGAACAGGCGGATGCCCACCAGCCGGTCGACCTGCGGCTGCAGGCGGCTGATCACTTCGCTGGCGCTGACATCGCGCTCGCCGTGGGGCTTGAGGTTGATCAGCAGGCGACCACTGTTGAGCGTGGCGTTGTCGCCGTCTACGCCAATGTAGGACGACAGGCTCTGCACGGCCGGGTCTTGCAGGATGACCTTGCTCAGGGCCTGCTGACGTTCGCTCATGGCAGCGAACGAGGTGGACTGCGGCGCTTCGGAAATACCCTGGATCACCCCGGTATCCTGCACCGGGAAGAAGCCCTTGGGCACGACCATGTACAGGAACACCGTGAGCACCAGGCTGGCCACCGCCACCAGCAAGGTCAGCGGCTGATGCTTGAGCACCCACTGCAGAGCACTGCCGTAGTGCTGGATCAGCCAGTCGATCCAGGCGCCACTGGCGCGGTAGAAGCGGCCTTGTTCTTCTTCCTTGGGCTCGCGCTTGAGCAGACGCGCGCACATCATCGGCGTCAGGGTCAGGGACACCACCAGGGAAATCAGAATGGCCACTGCCAGCGTGATGGCGAACTCGCGGAACAGGCGACCGACCACGTCCGCCATGAACAGCAACGGGATCAGGACCGCAATCAGCGAGAAGGTCAGCGAAATCAGGGTGAAGCCAATCTGTCGGGCGCCCTTGAGTGCCGCCTGCATGGGCGTCTCGCCCTCTTCGATATGCCGGGAGATGTTCTCCAGCATGACGATGGCATCATCGACCACAAAGCCGGTGGCGATGGTCAGGGCCATGAGTGTCAGGTTGTTGACCGAGAACCCGGCCAGGTACATGACCCCGAACGTCCCGATCAGCGACAGTGGCACGGCAATCGACGGAATGAGGGTGGCGCTGAAACGGCGCAAGAAAACGAAGGTGACCATCACCACCAGAACGATGGCGATCAGCAGTTCGTGCTGCACGTCCTTGACCGCGGCGCGGATGGTCTGGGTGCGGTCGGTCAGCACCGATACATCGAGGCCCGCCGGCAAGTTGTCGGTGATCGACGGCAGCAGGCCCTTGATGCGGTCGACCACTTCGATCACGTTGGCGCCCGGCTGACGCTGGATGTTCAGCAGCACTGCGTGGTTCTGGTTCGCCCAGGCGGCCAGCCGCTCGTTCTCGGCGCCGTCGACGATTTCGGCCACATCTTTCAGGCGCAGCGGCGCACCGTTGTTGTAGGCCAGGATCAGGTTGGCGTATTCCTCGGGAGAGCGCAGCTGGTCGTTGGCATCGAGCATCGACACCCGGGTCGGGCCGTCGAAGTTGCCTTTGGGCTGGTTGACGTTGGAGGCACCGATCAGCGTGCGCACGTCATCCAGATTCAAGCCATTGGCCGCCAGGGCGTCGACGTTGACCTTGATGCGTACCGCCTGGCGCTGGCCACCGGCAATGCTGACCATGCCCACGCCGCTGATTTGCGCAAGCTTTTGCGCCACGCGGGTGTCGACCAGGTCGTTGAGCTTGGGCAGCGGCATGGTCTTGCTGGAGATGGCCAGGGTCAGCACCGGGGTGTCGGCCGGGTTGACCTTGTTGTACACCGGCGGTGCCGGCAGGTCACTGGGCAGCAGGTTGCTGGCGGCGTTGATCGCGGCCTGCACCTGTTGCTCGGCAACGTCCATGTTCATGTCGAGGTTGAAACGCAGGGTCAGCACCGACGCGCCGCCAGAACTGGTCGAGGCCATCTGTTCCAGGCCCGGCATCTGGCCGAACTGGCGCTCCAGTGGCGCGGTGACGGCGCTGGTCATCACCTGCGGGCTGGCGCCGGGGTAGAGGGTCATGACACGAATGGTCGGGTAGTCCACCTGCGGCAAGGCGGAAACCGGCAGCAACTTGTAGGCGATCAGCCCGGCCAGCACGATGGCCAGCATGCTCAGCGTGGTGGCGACCGGGCGCAGGATGAACAGGCGCGAGAGGTTCATGCGCCCGCCTTGCCTGCTGCGTTGCCGGGTTGTGCTTCACCTGTTTGCGCCGCGCCCTTGGCTTCCTGCCCTTGCAGGTGCTGGCCCGGGCTGGTCGGCACTTGCGAGCTGTCTTCGACCACTTCCACCTTGGTGCCTTCGCGCAGGCGGTCGGTGCCTTCCAGCACCAGACGGTCGCCAGCCTTCAAGCCGTCGAGAATGACGCTGTTCTCGCCATCGCTGGCGCCCACCTTCAGCTTGCGGACATTGACGGTGCTCTGCTCGTTGACCACATAGGCGAAGGTGCCATCGTTGCCAAACTGGATGGCCGCGGCCGGGGCCATGACCACCTGCTTGAGGGTGTCGGCCAGCAAGCGCACGTTGACGAACTGGTTGGGGAACAGGGCCAGGTCCTTGTTCTCGAAGCGGCCTTTGAACTTCAGCGTGCCGGTGGTGGTGTCGATCTGGTTGTCGATGCTGCCCAGCACACCGGTGGACTGCAGCTTGCTGTCACCGCGGTCCCAGGCCTCGACCGGCAGGCTGGCGCCACTGCGGTAGCGCTCCAGCACCGTGCTCAGTTCGGTTTCCGGCAGGGTGAAGGCGACGTTGATCGGCTCGGTCTGGGTGATCACCACCAGCGCGGTGGTGTCGTTGGCGGCCACCAGGTTGCCCAGATCGAGCTGGCGCAGGCCCACACGGCCACTGATCGGCGCACGGATCTGGGTGAAATCGAGGTTCAGGCGGGCGTCGTTGACCTGTGCCTGATTGGTCTTGACCAGCCCCTGGAACTGCGCAACCTGGGCTTCGGCGGTGTCCAGTGTTTGCTTGGCGATGCTGTCTTCAGCGTACAGGCCTTTATAGCGGGCCAGGTCGACCTGAGCGTTCTTCAACTGTGCCTGGTTCTGCGCCAAGGTGCCTTCGGCCTGCTGCAGGGCGATGCGATAAGGGCGCGGGTCGATTTCGGCCAGCAGGTCGCCAGCCTTGACGCGCTGGCCTTCCTTGAAGTGGATTTTCACCAGTTCGCCAGCCACGCGGCTGCGCACATTGACCGTATTGGTCGCGGTAACCGTGCCCAAGGCTTTGTAGTAGAGGGGGAAGTCGCCTATCCGCACCGGCACGACGCGTACGGGTACCGGGTCGCTGGAGCCGCCAAAACCTGGGCGGCCGCCGATCATGCCCATGCCCTTGCCACCGCGCCCGCCACCGGCTTCTTTATGCGCAGGCGTCGCTGCGGGCCACAGCCACCAGGCTAGTGCAGCCACCAGCAGCAGGATCAGCAGGCCGACGAGCCAGCGACGAAGGGAACGGGAATTGGACGCTTGCATGGGTTGAACGAACCTTGTTCGGAATGACGACTTGAGGAGGATGAACGATAAGCACTGCCATCGTTTTAGCAAA
The DNA here is from genome assembly GCF_058795575.1 of Pseudomonas sp. GW823-FHT05G12. Classification (NCBI taxonomy): domain Bacteria; kingdom Pseudomonadati; phylum Pseudomonadota; class Gammaproteobacteria; order Pseudomonadales; family Pseudomonadaceae; genus Pseudomonas; species Pseudomonas sp. GW823-FHT05G12. Next base: position 2,515,158 of record NZ_CM179501.1, on the reverse strand, counting down.
GGGCCTTTACCAGAGGTTTACCTTTGCCTGACGTTGCCAAGAGGCGGAATTTTAAATGAAAACGGCCCGGAACGTGTTCCGGGCCGTTACAGGGTGTTGCTTGGAGCGGTGGCGGGCCTGAAGGTTCGGTTGCCTGGTCTGGCCCTTTCGCGGGTGAACCCGCTCCTACGGGGATGTCACAGCCTTTGAAACCTGTGCCGCACGTTGTAGGAGCGGGTTTACCCGCGAAGAGGCCATCACAGGCTACAGACGCCCGCCCTGCCCCACGCAATCCTTACTTCAGTACAGCCAGCGCCGCGTCGTAGTTCGGCTCGTCAGCAATTTCGCCAACCAGTTCGCTGTGCAGCACCTTGTCGTTCTCGTCCAGCACCACCACGGCGCGGGCGGCCAGGCCGGCCAGCGGGCCGTCGGCGATGGCTACGCCGTAGTTCTCGAGGAACTCGCGGCCACGCAGGGTCGACAGGTTCTTCACGTTGTCCAGCCCTTCGGTGCCGCAGAAGCGTGCCTGGGCGAACGGCAGGTCAGCCGAGATGCACAGCACCACGGTGTTGGCGACGTCGTTGGCCTGGGCGTTGAACTTGCGCACCGAGGTGGCGCAGGTTGGGGTATCGACGCTTGGGAAGATATTCAGCACCTTGCGCTTGCCGGCGTAGTCTTTCAGCGACTTGTCAGCCAGGCCTTCACCTACCAGGGAGAAAGCCGGAGCCTGGGCGCCGGCCTGTGGCAGGTTGCCGTTGACCTGGACCGGGTTGCCTTTGAGAGTCACTTGAGCCATGACGAAATCCTTATGCGGGGTTTGAAAAGGACACTGAGTTAAGCATGAAGGCAGCCGGGTGCCTATGGGGGCAGGTGAAATTGTTCCATTGCCGGACGATTTTTGTGGACAAAAAATGCCGATAGCCGCGGTTACGGCCAGTTGCCTCACCGCTGCCGAACGCCCATCCCGGCCTCTCCATACAATTCCTACACCTCTATCGGAAGTTTCGCTACCAAGCTCACCTTGTACATCTTTAGCGTACTGATCTACTGGAGGACGAAAGCTATTTCTTGCAGTTCCAATCGAGGAGTTAATGGCATGAACCGCCCCGCTGGTTCGCTCCGGCGCCACCTGTGCTCAACGTTGCTGATTTTGTTATGTCTGCTGGGTGTGTTTCCTCTGGACGTGATCCTCCCATCATTCCCTGCGCTCTCAGATGAGTTTCGGGTCGACACAAAACAGATTGCGTACTCAGTGAGCTTTTTTGCTGTTGGTGTGGCCATGGCGCAAATCGTGATCGGCCCACTGTCGGATGGCATCGGGCGCAAGCGTTTGTTGCTCGCTGGGTTGAGCGTATCCATTGTGGGGGCGCTCGGTTGCGTATTTTCAACTCATTATGAAACGTTCATGGCCTTTCGCTTGGTGCAGGCCCTGGGTTGCGGCAGCCTCGTGCTAGGCCAGGCGCTTGTGCAGGACCTCTACAGCGGTACACAACGCAATGCCATGCGCATCCTGTTAACAAGCGCGAGCGGGTTGTTCATCTCCCTGTCACCGCTGGCAGGTGCCTTTCTTCAACAGTCCTTTGGCTGGGAGGCCAGCTTTACGGCATTCGTGATCATCGCTGCAATCGTTTCACTTTTATCGTGTGTGCTGCTTCATGACACACCTGCGTCGCGCGACCGGGCGCCAAGCATGTCCAGTTATCGGGTGATGCTGCGAGACACGGACTATCTCGCGCATGCCATGCTCTCCAGCCTCGCCTTTGCCTGCCATTTTTCCTTTATCGTCATAGCGCCCTTGCTGCTGATGGGCAGGCTGGAGCTGACGGCCTATCAATTCTCTCTGGTCTTTATCGGCTATGGGTTGGCATACATCGTCGGCGGCATGGCTGCGACCTACCTGAACAGTCGCGTAAGCCCGCAAGCTCAAATAAAAGCAGGCTTGCTGCTTATAAGTACTGCGGGCATTACCCTTTTGATGTGGGAATGGGTGGCAGGGTTATCTGTGCTGGGGGTTCTACTGCCGATGATTGTCTGTACCACCGGGACAACCCTGGTACGCCCCGCCGCAACGACCCAGGCTTTGGCGCGCTATCCACGTCAGGCAGGTGCGGCAGCGTCGCTCAATACGACATTGCTGTTCGCCGGTGCCGGTTTGACGAGCAGTGTGGTCGCAGGTTTGGAAAGCGAGCTACCGGCAGGCTTGGGCGTGCTGTTCGTGGTGGCCAGCCTGTGCGGAGGGTGGCTGCTTGCATGCACCAAGGACGATGGAATGCAGCGCTGCTGAAACCTTGATCAGGCAAAAAAATGCCCGGGTGGCGGCAAGCGACCCGGGCATTCTTGAATGAAACGGGTGAATCAGCTTACAAGGCCGTACACCACCGAAGTCAGCGCAACCAGGCCGACCACAACGACGAACACGTTGGAGGCCGCACCGCTGTACTTGCGCATCGATGGCACACGGCGAATGGCGTACATCGGCATCAGGAACAACAGCACCGCGAGAATCGGGCCGCCGAGCGACTCGATCATGCCGAGAATGCTCGGGTTAAGGGTGGCGACGATCCAGCACACCACCAGCATCAGTGCGGCAACCACGCGGTCCAGGGCCTTGGCGCCTGGGCGCGCACCGGTCTTGGCGATGATGCCCTTCAGGCCTTCGCTGGCGCCGATGTAGTGGCCGAGGAACGACTTGGCGATGGCCACGAAGGCGATCAACGGCGCAGCGAACGCGATGGTCGGGTTGCTGAAGTGGTTGGCCAGGTACGACAGGATCGACAGGTTCTGCGCCTTGGCTTCGGCCAGCTGGGCGCTGCTCAGGGTGAGCACGCAGCTGAACACGAAGAACAGCACCATCACCACCATCAGCAGGTGGGCACGACGCAGGATCTGGCCGCTGCGCTCATCGGCGTGCTCGCCGTAACGGCGCTTCTGGTCGACGGCAAAGGCCGAGATGATCGGCGAATGGTTGAACGAGAACACCATCACCGGAATGGCCAGCCACAGGGTGTGCAGGAAGGCCGAGGCCGGCGGCACCTCTGTGGCGCTGTCGAGAATGCCACCGGTCCAGTGCGGCACCAGGTACAGGCCCAGCAACGCCAGCGCAACGATGAACGGGTAGACCAGCAGGCTCATGACCTTGACCGTGGCCTGCTCCCCGCAGCGCACGATGGCCAGCAGGCCGAGGATCAGCACGAATGACAGGATTGCCCGTGGCGGCGGCTGCATGTGCAGCTGGTGTTCCATGAAGCTGGACACGGTGTTGGTCAGCGCCACGCTGTAGATAAGCAGGATCGGGAAGATGGCGAAGAAGTACAGCACGGTGATCGAGGCACCGGCGGTGATGCCGAAATGCTCCTTGACCACTTCGGTGATGTCGCTGCCATCGCGCCCGGAAAGGACGAAACGGGTCAGCCCGCGATGGGCGAAATAGGTCATCGGGAAGGCCAGCACGGCCAGGATCAGCAGCGGCCAGAAGCCGCCAAGGCCAGCGTTGATCGGCAGGAACAGTGTCCCGGCGCCGATGGCTGTGCCGAACAGGCCCAGCATCCAGGTGGTGTCGTGACGCGCCCAAGTGCCGAGGGCGGCGGGGGTCGATTCTGCAAAGCGTTGTTCAACGCTTGGGGCCTGCTCATTCATTCCGGGTGAAGCTCCACTCGCAAGACTGCAACAGGCTGAGAATGGCGAAATAGACGTTTCGCCCAACTCAACCGGAAAAGAGGGGCGCGATTGTGCACGGAAAGGTTGCACTTGCGAAGCCCTTTTCCGAGGAGCGGTTGCACTTGTCTTTACAAGCGGAAGGCATTGCTGGTGTCGATCGATGGAATGTAGTGGCCTGGGGGCCTGTGGGGCAGCCTCTGGGGGCAGCCTGTGGGAGCGGGCTTGCCCGCGAAGCCAACACCGTGGTGAATGGCACGGGCTTCGCCCGTGTTCGCGGGCAAGCCCGCTCCCACAGGGATCACGCCAGCTTTCAGAAATTGAGCAAGACAGTTGCTCCCACAAAGTCCAACCGCGCCCCACAGGAGGGGCCGCAGCTGGCCCTTCGGCGAGTTACTTCTGAACGGCAGCGAACGCTTCGGCAACCCGTTGCAGGTTGGCCGGGCGCAGGCCGGACATGCACACACGGCCGCTGTCGATCAGGTACACGCCGAACTCGTCACGCAGGCGACGTACCTGCTCGACGCTGAAGCCGGTGTAGCTGAACATGCCGCGCTGGCGCAGGAAGAACTGGAAGTCCTGGCCCGGCAGCAGCACGGCCAGGGCATCGACCAGCGCCTGGCGCATGTCGAGGATACGCTTGCGCATCACTTCGACTTCTTCGGCCCACTGGGCATTCAGGCCAGCATCGCTCAGTACGCCAGCAACCAGCTGGGCGCCGAAGTTGGGCGGGCTGGAGTAGTTGCGGCGCACGGTGGCCTTCAGCTGGCCAAGCACGCTCTGGGCAGTGGCCTCGTCATCGCACACCACCGACAGGCCGCCCACCCGCTCGCCATACAGCGAGAAGATTTTCGAGAAGGAGTTGCTCACCAGGCACGGAACGCCCGCACGGGCCATTTCGCGGATGGCGTAGGCATCTTCCACCAGGCCTTCGGCGAAGCCTTGATAAGCGATGTCGAGGAACGGGATCAGCTGGCGCGCCTTGACCACTTCGACCACTTGTTGCCACTGGTGCTGCTCCAGATCGGCACCGGTAGGGTTGTGGCAGCACGGGTGCAGCAGCACCACGCTGTTGGCCGGCAGGCTCTGCAAGGTGGCCAGCATGCCGTCGAAGTCCACGCCACGGGTGGCCTGGTCGAAGTACGGGTAGGTGTGCACCTTGAAGCCTGCACCCTCGAAGATGGCGCGATGGTTGTCCCAGGTCGGGTTGCTGACCCAGACTTCGGACTGCGGGAAGTAGCGCTTGAGGAAGTCGGCACCGACCTTCAGGGCGCCGGAGCCACCCACGGTCTGTACGGTGGCCACACGGCCGCCGGTCACGGCCGGGTGATCAGCACCGAACAGCAGCGCCTGGATGGCTTGGCGGTAGCTGGCCAGGCCTTCCATCGGCAGGTACAGGGAGGCTTCGTGGTCCTGACCGGCAATGCGTTTTTCCACCGCATCCACCGCCGCCAGTTGCGGCACCACGCCGGCCTCATCGTAGTACAGGCCAATACTCAGGTTGACCTTGTCGGCGCGCGGGTCGGCCTTGAAGGTTTCCATCAACGAGAGGATCGGGTCGCCGGCATAGGCATCGACATGTTTGAACACAGCGTGCAGCTCCTTGGATCAGGACGGTACGGAAAGTCAGTGTTGAGCATACCCGGAGTGCGGGTTCAGGAACATCCACTATTGTGCAAGGTTGTCTATGCAACATTGCATGACCGGGATGAGGGCTGGATTCTTCGCGGGTAAACCCGCTCCTACGGGTTCAGCGCACAGCCTGGGAACAGCTCAGGCACCTGTGGGTTTACCCGCGAAGAGACCGGGTCATCCAAGCAGCGCTTTCAGGCCTTGCAGCTCCTGCTCGGTCACCGCCACCCCCTCCTCCTCGGCCACCTCGCGCTCACGATAGCGCCGCTCGCCCGGCATGCGCGTCAGCCCCACCGCCTGCATGTGCTCCACCAGCTCGCGGCTGCGCTGGGCAAACCGCTGGCCTTCGGCCTTGCCCGGGTCGATGACGATGATCAACTGCCCGGTCCATGGCGTTTTCGCCCCCGGATGCCCGGACCAATCGAACTCCCAGGAGAAATGACCGCCGGTCAGCGCCGCCGCCAGCAGCTCGACCATCATCGACAACGCCGAGCCCTTGTGCCCGCCAAATGGCAGCAAGGCACCGCCTTCCAGGATCGCCTTCGGGTCGGTAGTCGGCTGGCCATCGGCATCCACCCCCATGCCCTCCGGCAATTGCTGGCCAGCACGTGCGGCAATCTGCACATCGCCATGAGCCATGGCACTGGTGGCCATGTCGAAAACGATCGGGTCATGCTCGGCGCAAGGCGCAGCAAAAGCGATGGGGTTGGTACCGAACAGCGGCTTGCGCGCACCATGCGGCACCACGCAGGTCATGCTGTTGACCACGCTGAGTGCTACCAGGCCCTCTTCGGCGAACGGCTCGACATCCGGCCATAGCGCGGCGAAGTGGTGCGAGTTGTGGATCGCCAGCACGGCAATGCCTGCGCTGCGCGCCTTCGCCACCAGCAGCTCACGGGCGGCCGCCAATGCCGGCTGGGCAAAACCGCCCGCAGCATCGACACGCACATAGCCGGCGGCCACGTCGCTGACCTGTGGCGTGGCCTGGCCATCGACCCAGCCGCTGGCCAAGGTCGAGACATAACCGGGCATGCGGAACACCCCATGGCTATGGGCGCCATCACGCTGGGCGCTGGCGCAGTTGTGGGCCAGCACCCGGGCCACGGCCTCGCTGCACCCATGGCGCTGGAAAATGGCCTGCAACAGGCTTTGCAGCTCGGTAAAAGGCACGCGCACAACGGTGCTGGTGGAAGGTGCGGACATCTGAAGCTCCTTGTTGATTTTGGAATGGCTACAGCGTTGCAACGACAAAAACTTTCCTTCATGTGACAGCAATCTGTCAAATGTTGACTTGATGACAGAAAACATTCATTTTCTTCCCAAGCCTCACCCCTGGAGCCGCAGCATGAGCCAACTGATCAAGCAACGCCTGGAAAACAGCCTCGAAGGGGCCGCTGCCTCGGGTCGCAAGATCGCCACCTACATGCTTGCCAACCTGCACGAACTGCCGTTCCAGACCTCGGCCAGCATTGCCGCCAAGCTGGGCGTCAGCGAATCCAGCGTCGGGCGCTACTGTCGCTCACTGGGTTATGCCCACCTCAAGGCGCTTAAGCAAGACCTGCAGAACGATCTGGGCGATGGCCCGTGGCTGGTGGGTGATCGCTTGCAAGATTACCGCCAGAACCAGGACGCCAGCGACAACGCCGGCAGCCTGGAGCTGGAAATCGCCGCCCTGGTGCGCGTACACGAATACCGCCAGAGCCCCGCCTGGCACAACGTGGCGCAACGCCTGGCGAGCAAACCGCGGGTGTTCATCGCCGGCTTCCAGACCGAGCGCGGCATCGCCATGTGCATGAGCCACCTGCTGCAATACCTGCGCGATTGCGTGCAACTGGTCGACATCAGCGCCGGGCACTTCGGCGAAGTGCTGCTGGGCCGTGCCGAAGACAGCGCCCTGGTGGTGTTCGAGGCGCGCCGTTATTCCCGCCATGCTCTGATGCTGTGCCAGAAGGCGCGCGAGGCTGGCATTGCGGTCACCCTGGTGACCGACACCTTCTGTGACTGGGCGGATGCCAATGCCGACGAGGTGTTCCGCATCCCCACCGAGTTCAACCTGTTCTGGGAATCCACCTCGACGATGCTGTCGTGGGTGCATCTGATGGTCAACGAGGTCTGCAAGAAGCTCGGACCGGATGTTGAAAAACGCTTGGAAGCAACTGCCGCTCTACATAACGAATTCGTCGGCTACACCTCGTGGTCGACGGGCAAACAACAATAGCAAGAGTGCAATGAGGTGCGAGATGAACAAGTCCATGGCCTTGCTGGGTGCGTGCGCCCTGCTGCTGGCGGGTGCCGCCAGCGCTGAAACCCTGCGGTTCGCCACCGAGGGTGCCTACCCGCCCTTCAACTATGTAGACGCCGATAACAAGCTGCACGGCTTTGATGTCGACATCACCCATGCCCTGTGCGAACAGATGAAAGTCGAATGCACGCTGGTGGCCCAGGACTGGGAAGGCATCATCCCCGCCCTGATGGCGCGCAAGTATGACGCGATAGTGGCATCGATGATCGACACCGAAGAGCGACGCAAGAAGATCGCCTTCACCGAGCACTACTACCGCACGCCCCTGACCGTGGCGGTTGCCAAGGACAGCAAGATCGACAGCGCCCAGACCGACTTTGTCGGCTACACCGTCGGTGCGCAGTCTTCCTCTACCCAGGCCATCTACGCCGAAGACGTGTACGGCAAGGCCGGTGCCGACGTGAAACTGTACCCGACCATGGACGAAGCCAACGCAGACCTGGCGGCCGGCCGCCTGGACGGCGTGATTGCCGACAAATTCCCGCTGCACGAGTGGATGAACAAGAACGGCGGGGATTGCTGCAAGATCCTTGGCGACGTGGCCGACACCAAGGCCGATGCCGCCATCGCTGTGCGCAAGGACGACGAAGCCCTGCGCCAGCGCCTGAATACCGCGCTGCAACAGATTGTGGCCAACGGCACCTACCAGAAGATCGCCAGCAAATATTTCGCTTTCGATATCTACAACTGATCTTCAGGAAGTTGTGCGAACGCCCAGTGGGGGCGGCCTTGCGTCGCGACAGGGCCGCAAGGCCGCTCCCACAAGGCCGCATAACCTGCCCAAGAGGTTCGTCATGCTCGATCAATTGTCCTTGCTGTCTTTCGCCAGCGGAGGCTGGGGCCAGGCGTTGCTGGCCGGCGCGCTGGTTACTGTTTCCCTGGCCCTGGCCTGCCTGCCCATCGGCCTGCCACTGGGCCTGGTGGTCGCGCTGGCGGCGCGCTCGCGCAAACGCCTGCCACGGGCCTGGGCCACCACTTTTTCCACCGTCTTCCGCGGCCTGCCCGAGCTGCTGACGTTGCTGATCATCTATTACGGCTGCCAGATCGCCGCGCAGAAGATCCTCGCCGCCATGGGCTACCAAGGTGAGTTCCTCATCAACACCTTCCTCGCCGCGATGATCGCCTTCAGCCTGGTGTTCGCCGCGTTTTCCAGCGAGATCTGGCTGGCCGCCTTCAAGACCCTGCCCAAGGGCCAGCTGGAAGCCTGCTCGGCGCTTGGGCTTAGCAAGCGCACCGGCTTCTTCAAGGTGCTGCTGCCGCAACTGACCCGCATCGCCCTGCCCGGCTTGTCCAACAACTGGCTGTCGCTGCTCAAGGACACCTCGCTGGTGTCGACCATCTCGCTGGTCGACCTGATGCGCCAGACCAACCTGGCGGTCAGCGTAACCAAGGAACCGATGTTCTTCTACGGCGTCGCCTGCCTGGGCTACCTGCTGTTCGCGGCACTGTCCGGGCGCGTGTTCGCCTACATCGAACGGCGCAGCAACCGCCACCTGCAAGGAGCACGCGCATGAGCTTCGATCAACTGCTGGCAATGGTGCTCGACCCCGACCTGCTGGAGCGCTATGGCCCGCGCTTCATCGACGGCCTGCTGGTAACCGCCAAGCTGGTGGCGATTTCCTTCAGCCTGGGTGCTGTGCTCGGTCTTCTGCTGGCCCTTGCACGCCTGTCTCGCAGCCTGGTGCTGCAGCGCATGGCTGCCGGCTACGTGTACTTCTTCCGCGGCTCGCCGCTGCTGGCGCAATTGTTCCTGCTGTATTACGGCCTGGGTTCGCTCAAGGGTTTCTGGCAGGACGTCGGCCTGTGGTGGTTCTTCCGGGATGCGTGGTTTTGCACCTTGCTGGCGTTCACCCTGAACACCGCCGCCTATCAGGCCGAGATCTTCCGCGGCAGCCTGATGGCGGTTGCGCCTGGCCAGCATGAAGCGGCGCGGGCGCTGAACCTGAAGCGCTCGACCACCTTCTTCAAGGTGATATTGCCGCAGTCGCTGCTGGTGGCCATTGGCCCGTTGGGCAACGAACTGATCCTGATGATCAAGGCCAGCGCGATCGCCTCGCTGGTGACGATCTACGACCTGATGGGCGTGACCAAACTGGCCTTCTCGCGCAGTTTCGACTTCCAGATCTACCTGTGGGCCGCTGTGCTCTACCTGGTGATCGTCGAACTGGTGCGGCGCCTGCTGAAACACCTGGAGGCCCGCCTGGGCCGCCACCTGAACTGACCGAAGGATACGTTTCATGCATTGCCAGACCCTTGTCCTCGGCGCCGGCATCGTCGGCGTCAGCACCGCGCTGCACCTGCAGGCACGCGGGCGCCAGGTAATTCTGATCGACCGCGACGAACCGGGCAGTGGCACCAGCCACGGTAACGCCGGGCTGATCGAGCGCTCCAGTGTCATCCCCTATGCCTTCCCGCGGCAACTGAGCGCACTGCTGCGCTACGGCCTGAACCGCCAGCCCGATGTGCGCTACAGCCTGGCGCACTTGCCCAAGGCCGCACCGTGGCTGTGGCGTTACTGGCGCCAGTCGGCACCCGGGCGCCTGGCCGGCGCCGCCGCCGATATGTTGCCGCTGGTGCAGCGCTGTGTCGACGAGCATGACGCGCTGATCGCTGCCGCCGGCCTGGAAGGCCTGGTGCAAGCCAAAGGCTGGATCGAAGTGTTCCGCGACCCCGCGCTGTTCGAGCAGGCAAAAACCGATGCCAAGGGCCTGAGCCGCTACGGCTTGCGCTTCGAAATCCTTGAATGCGGGCAGTTGCAGGCACGTGAACATCAGCTGGACGCCACCGTGGTCGGTGGCATCCACTGGCTCGATCCGAAAACCGTGAACAACCCCGGCGCGCTCACCCGTGGCTATGCGGCGTTGTTCCTGCAACGCGGCGGGCAGTTCGTGCATGGCGATGCGCGCAGCCTGCGCCAGGCCAATGGCCAATGGCGGGTAGAGAGCCAGCGTGGCCCGATCACTGCCGACGAGGTGGTGGCCTGCCTTGGGCCACAGTCAGCCGACCTGTTCAGCGGCCTGGGCTACCAGATCCCGCTGGCAATCAAGCGGGGCTACCACATGCACTACAGCACCCGTGACGGCGCTCAGCTGGAGCACTCGATCTGCGACACCCAAGGCGGCTACGTACTGGCGCCGATGGCGCGCGGCGTGCGCCTGACCACCGGCATCGAGTTCGACGCAGCCAGTGCACCTGGCAATCAGATTCAGCTGGGCCGCTGCGAGGCCTTGGCGCGCAAGCTGTTCCCGGCCCTCGGCGAACGTCTGGACGACACGCCATGGCTGGGCCGCCGCCCCTGCCTGCCCGACATGCGCCCGGTGATCGGGCCGGCGCCGCGCCACCCAGGGCTGTGGTTCAACTTCGGCCATGCCCATCACGGCCTCACGCTGGGCCCGGTCTGCGGCCGGCTGCTGGCCGAGCTGCTCACTGGCGAGCCCCCCTTCACCGACCCCGCGCCTTACAGCGCGACCCGTTTCGACTGAACCCACGCGGGAGAACAACAAGATGACCGCACCACTGAGCCTTGCCACCCTTGCCCCCGAACCCGACCCGCGTCCGGTGCTGATCCGCATCGAAGGCCTGAACAAACACTATGGCGCGTTCCACGTGCTGCGCGACATCGACCTGCAGGTGCGCGAAGGCGAACGCATCGTGCTGTGCGGGCCGTCCGGCTCGGGCAAGTCGACCCTGATCCGCTGCATCAACCGCCTGGAAGTCGCCCAGCAGGGCAGCATCCAGGTGGACGGCATCGACCTGGCGGCCACCACTCGCGAGGCGGCACAGGTGCGCAGCGACATCGGCATGGTGTTCCAGCACTTCAACCTGTTCCCGCACATGAGCGTGCTCGACAACTGCCTGCTGGCCCCCACCAGCGTGCGCGGGCTGTCACGCAAGGACGCCGAGGAGCGGGCACGCATGTACTTGAGCAAAGTCGGCATCGAAAGCCAGGCGCACAAGTACCCCAGCCAGCTGTCCGGTGGCCAGCAGCAGCGCGTGGCAATCGCCCGGGCGCTGTGCATGAAACCGCGGATCATGCTGTTCGACGAGCCCACTTCGGCGCTGGACCCGGAAATGGTTGCCGAGGTGCTGGATGTGCTGGTGCAGTTGGCTGGCACGGGCATGACCATGCTGTGCGTCACCCATGAAATGGGCTTTGCCCGGCAGGTAGCCGAGCGGGTGCTGTTCCTTGAGGGTGGGCAGATCATCGAGGACAGCCCGCCGCAGGTGTTCTTCAACCAGCCGCGCACCGAGCGGGCCAAGGCGTTCCTGGCGCAGATCCTGCACTGATTGAAAGCCTGTCACTGTGGGAGCGAGTATACCCGCGAAGAAGACACCGCCGTGGATGGCACGGGCTTCGCCCGTGTTCGCGGGCAAGCCCGCTCCCACAGTGACCGAGGTTACTTCAAGTTACCTAATCATTGCGCCGCTGCAATGACCCAACTGCATCGTTAAATATTATTGACCGCAGACCCTGCCAAACCCACGCCGCGACAGGCCCGCATCGGTTTCAACCCCCAGAAAACGGCGTATCCCCCGCGTTAAAGCCTGCTTCCGTCGTTTGACATATCGAACGGCTCTGGCAAGCTATCTACAAGCCCCGACCGGAATCGTCGCCTCTGACGAGCCGGCAGTGCTCGGGGCTACAGGCAGCACCCAGGGCCCCGAGCCGTGCGCCTGCACAACAACGACAGGTCGAACCTGTCCCAAGGTGACATATGTCCAACAGCAACATTGGCAACAAGCAACCTTCCCTGCGCAAACCCGTCGTCCTGATGACCATGGGCAGCCAAGAGCGCAAAGGCCATGACTACCAGGTCATGACCCACAAATACATTACCCCGCTGGTCGAGTTCTCCGGTTGCGTCCCGGTATTGGTGCCTACCTGCTGCGGCACTGAAGACCTCGAGACCTACCTGGACATGGCCGACGGCGTGTACCTGACTGGCGCTGGCAGCAACATCGACCCGGCCCTGTATGGCCAGGAAAACCAGACCCCAGGCAAAGGCCAGGACCAGAACCGCGACCTGTTCGACATTCCGCTGGTCAAGGCGGCGATCAAGCGTGGCCTGCCCATCTTCGGCATCTGCCGTGGCATGCAGGAAATCAACGTGGCCCTGGGTGGCGACATTTACCAGAAGGTGTATGCCGAACCTGGGTTCAATGACCACCGGGAAAACCCGGAAGACCCGGTCGAAGTGCAGTACGCCCAGGTGCATGGGGTGAAGATCCAGCCGGGCAGCTGGCTGCATGACACCCTGGGTACCGACGAGATTCGCGTCAACTCGCTGCATGGCCAAGGCCTGCATAAGCTTGGCGCCGGTATTGAAGCGATCGCCCGTGCCGAAGATGGCCTGGTCGAAGCGATTCACGCGCCAAGCATTTCGCCGTTCCTGTTCGCGGTGCAGTGGCACCCTGAATGGCAAGCGGCGAAGAACCCTGATTCGATAAAGATCTTCCAGGCTTTCGGCGATGCTTGCCGGGCCCAGGTACGCAAGGCGCAAATCAAGCGCCAGCACGCGGCCTGACCTTCAGTTTCCTCTGCTTTGATCGCGGGGCGGCGCAAGGCCGCCCCCGTTTCCCCGGTCACCCTCTGCTGGTCCCAGAACTCTTCCCGTGGAATCGGGCGGCGGGCTTGTGCCTGTCTCCGCGATCGTTTTTTCCCTCCCCTCAAGAGATACGATGACTGCTATGTGTTTGTCGTCGTACCTGCTGCGCCTGTGAAATCGAGCGCCGCCCGCGCGGCGCTTCGCGGGTAAACCCGCTCCTACGTTTGTTTCGGGCCAGTTATGCCTGTGGCATTTGCGCGCGAACGCCTTGGCGCATGCCTCGATATCGTGTCGTATAAACAAGGCAGTCGCGCGCGTCTGACACAGACGATACTGGCCCGAAACAAACGTAGGAGCGGGTTTACCCGCGAAGCGCCGCGCGGGCGGCGCTCGATCTGCGCCACAACACACATATCCAGACAACCACCCTGGCGAGAACACAAAATTCTGAAAAAGGACTAGTCATCACGCAGGTTGTACGATAACTTACCTCCAACGAAAAGCCACACCCCTCACCCAAGCGCCACAGGATGCCAACAACAATGAATCCACAAGAACTCAAATCCATCCTCTCCCACGGCCTGCTGTCTTTCCCGGTCACCGACTTCAATGCCCAGGGCGACTTCAACCCGGCTGGCTACATCAAGCGCCTCGAGTGGCTGGCCCCATACGGCGCCAGCGCGCTGTTCGCCGCTGGCGGTACCGGTGAATTCTTCTCCCTGGCCGCCAGCGAATACAGCCAGGTGATCAAGACCGCGGTCGACACCTGCGCCACTTCGGTACCGATCCTCGCCGGTGTCGGTGGCTCCACCCGTCAGGCCATCGAATACGCGCAAGAAGCCGAGCGCCTGGGTGCCAAAGGCCTGCTGTTGCTGCCGCACTACCTGACCGAAGCCAGCCAGGACGGCGTCGCCGCCCACGTCGAAGCGGTGTGCAAATCGGTAAACATCGGTGTGGTGGTGTACAACCGCAACGTCTGCCGCCTGAACGCCGACCTGCTGGAAAAACTGGCCGAGCGCTGCCCGAACCTGATCGGCTACAAGGACGGACTGGGTGATATCGAGCTGATGGTGTCGATCCGTCGTCGCCTGGGCGAGCGCTTCAGCTACCTGGGTGGCCTGCCGACCGCCGAAGTGTATGCCGCCGCCTACAAGGCCCTGGGCGTACCGGTGTACTCCTCCGCGGTGTTCAACTTCGTGCCGAAAACCGCCATGGACTTCTACAACGCCATCGCCCGTGACGACCACGCCACCGTGGCCAAGCTGATCGACGATTTCTTCCTGCCATACCTGGACATCCGCAACCGCAAGGCCGGCTACGCCGTGAGCATCGTCAAGGCCGGCGCCAGAATTGCCGGTTACGACGCCGGCCCGGTGCGTACCCCGCTGACTGACCTCACCGCCGAAGAGTACGAAATGCTCGCCGCGCTGATGGACAAGATGGGCCCGCAGTAAGCGCTGCCCGCGGCCTGCCAGATGCCGCGCCCGGAGTGGGCCTGCCCCACTCCGGTTACAATTCGTGAGCCCGCACAAAAATAACTAGTGGGAGTATTGCCAGCATGCAAGCGACTAAGAAAACGCATGTGCGCTACCTGATCCTGTTCATGCTGTTTCTGGTGACCACGATCAACTATGCCGACCGCGCGACCATTGCTATCGCAGGCTCCAGCCTGCAGAAAGACCTCGGCATTGACGCCGTAACCCTCGGTTATATCTTTTCCGCCTTCGGATGGGCTTACGTGGCTGGCCAGATTCCTGGTGGCTGGCTGCTCGATCGCTTCGGTTCCAAGAACGTCTACGCCTTCAGCATATTCACCTGGTCGCTGTTCACCCTGCTGCAAGGGTTTGTCGGTGGCCTGCCGGTTGCCTGGGCTGTGGTCACCCTCTTCACCCTGCGCTTCCTGGTCGGTTTCGCCGAAGCCCCGTCATTCCCGGGTAACGCGCGCATCGTCGCCGCATGGTTCCCGACCCAGGAACGCGGCACGGCGTCGGCCATCTTCAACTCGGCGCAGTATTTCGCCACTGCACTGTTCGCCCCGATCATGGGCTGGATCGTGTTCAGCTTCGGCTGGGAGCACGTGTTCGTGGTCATGGGTGTGCTGGGCATCATCTTCTCGATGGTGTGGCTGAAGACCATCTACAACCCGCGCCAACACCCGCGCATCAGCCCAAGCGAACTCGAGCACATCGAGCAGAACGGCGGCCTGGTCGACATGGATCAGAAGCGCGGCAGCGACGGCCCGAAATGGGGTTACATCAAGCAGTTGCTGACCAGCCGCATGCTGCTGGGCGTGTACCTGGGCCAGTACTGCATCAACGCCATCACCTACTTCTTCCTCACCTGGTTCCCGGTGTACCTGGTGCAGGAGCGCGGCATGACCATCCTCAAGGCCGGCTTCATCGCCTCGCTGCCGGCGGTGTGTGGATTCATCGGCGGCGTCCTGGGTGGTGTGATCTCCGACTGGCTGCTGCGCCGCGGCAACTCGCTGACCTTCTCGCGCAAACTGCCGATCGTCTGTGGCCTGCTGCTGTCCACCACCATGGTGTTCTGCAACTACGTCGATGCCGAGTGGATGGTGGTTGGCTTCATGACGCTGGCGTTTTTCGGCAAGGGCATCGGCGCGCTGGGCTGGGCGGTGGTCGCGGACACTTCACCCAAGCAGATCGCCGGGCTGTCCGGTGGCCTGTTCAACACCTTCGGCAACATCGCGTCGATCACCACCCCTATCGTGATCGGCTACATCATCAGCGCCACCGGCTCGTTCAAGTGGGCGCTCGTGTACGTGGGTGCCAATGCGCTGGTAGCGGTATTCAGCTACCTGGTAATCGTGGGCCCCATCAAGCGTATCGAATTGCGTGATGCTGCCCCAAAGCCACACGCTGAGCCGGCCTCCGACGGCGAACTGGCCAGCTCGCGTCACTGAAAAAACACGCCCGCGCCGGGTCACCCGGCATGGGCGGATGTACAAAAGCCTGAGAACCTGACAAGTAGGGCCCAAACATGCAGTTGATCGAACACTCCGACTCGCCCCGCTACGTCCGCCTGCACGACGACGACAACGTCGTGGTCGTCGTCAACGACGGCGGCTTGGGCGAAGGCGCCCGCTTCGCCGACGGCCTGACCCTGATCGAAGGCGTGCCGCAAAGCCACAAGGTGGCCACCGTGGCCATCGCCAAGGGCGAGCCCGTGCGCCGCTACGGGCAAATCATCGGCTACGCGCTGGAAGACCTGCGCCAAGGCAGCTGGGTGCAGGAAAGCCAGCTGGCCATGCCGGCCGCCCCGGAACTGGACAGCCTGCCGCGCTGCGATGCAGTGCCACAACCGCTGCCGCCGCTTGAGGGCTTCACCTTCGAGGGCTATCGCAACGCCGACGGCACTGTCGGCACCCGCAATATCCTCGGCATCACCACCACCGTGCAGTGCGTGACCGGCGTGCTGGAACATGCAGTCAAGCGCATTCGCAACGAACTGCTGCCCAAATACCCCAACGTCGATGACGTGGTGGCCATTACCCACAGCTACGGCTGCGGTGTGGCAATCAACGCCCGCGACGCTTACATCCCGATCCGCACCGTGCGCAACCTGGCGCGCAACCCAAACCTCGGCGGCGAGGCACTGGTGATCAGCCTGGGCTGTGAAAAACTGCAAGCCAGCCAGGTGATGCACGACAACGACCCCTCGGTGGACCTCAGCGACCCATGGCTGTACCGCCTGCAAGATGCCAGCCTTGGCTTTGTCGAAATGATCGAGCAGATCATGGACCTGGCCGAAACCCGCCTGAAGAAGCTCGACCAGCGCCGCCGCGAAACGGTCCCGGCCAGCGAACTGATCCTCGGTATGCAATGCGGTGGCAGCGACGCCTTCTCGGGCATCACCGCCAACCCGGCACTGGGCTATGCCGCCGACCTGCTGGTCCGCGCTGGCGCCACCGTGCTGTTCTCTGAAGTGACCGAGGTGCGCGACGCGATCTACATGCTGACTTCGCGCGCGGAAAACCAGGACGTTGCCGACGCGCTGGTGCGCGAAATGGACTGGTACGACCGCTACCTGCAGCAAGGCGCCGCCGACCGCAGCGCCAACACCACGCCGGGCAACAAGAAAGGCGGGCTGTCGAACATCGTCGAGAAATCGCTGGGTTCGATCGTCAAGTCGGGCAGCGGCGCTATCCAGGGTGTGCTCGGCCCAGGCGAACGGGTCAACCGCAAAGGCCTGATTTTCTGCGCCACCCCGGCCAGCGACTTTGTCTGTGGCACCTTGCAACTGGCGGCCGGCATGAACCTGCACGTCTTCACTACCGGCCGTGGCACCCCGTATGGCCTGGCCATGGCGCCGGTGGTCAAGGTGTGCACCCGCAGCGAACTGGCCCAGCGTTGGCCCGACCTGATCGACATCGACGCCGGCCGCATCGCCAGTGGTCGCTCGACCATCGAGGAGCTGGGCTGGGAGCTGTTCCATTACTACCTGGACGTGGCCAGCGGTCGCAAGCAGACCTGGGCCGAACAACACCGGCTGCACAACGACATCACCCTGTTCAACCCGGCGCCCATTACCTGATGCCGCAGCCCTGACCACGCATTCACACACGCCACTCTCAATCCCACAGGAGCACCCCATGCCTGAGATCCTCGGCCATAACTTCATCGCCGGTCAGCGCAGTGCCGCTGGCCCTCAGCGCCTGCAGAGCCTGGACGCCAGCACTGGCGAAGCCCTGCCCTACAGCTTTGCCCAGGCCACCGAAGCCGAAGTGGACCAGGCCGCCAAGGCCGCTGCCGCAGCCTTCGCCGAGTTCCGCCAACTGGCCCCGGCGCGTCGGGCCGAGTTCCTCGACGCCATCGCCGCTGAACTCGACGAACTGGATGACACCTTCGTCGCCATCGTCTGCCGCGAAACCGCCCTGCCCGCCGCCCGTATCCAGGGCGAGCGCGGCCGCACCAGCGGGCAGATGCGCCTGTTCGCCCAGGTGCTGCGCCGCGGCGACTTCCTCGGCGCGCGCATCGACCTGGCACTGCCCGAGCGCCAGCCGCTGCCACGCGTAGACCTGCGCCAGATGCGCATCGGCGTAGGCCCGGTCGCCGTGTTCGGGGCCAGCAACTTCCCGCTGGCCTTCTCCACCGCCGGGGGTGATACCGCCGCCGCCCTGGCCGCAGGCTGCCCGGTGGTATTCAAGGCGCATAGCGGCCACATGGCCACGGCCGACCTGGTCGGCTGCGCCATCGTGCGCGCCGCTGAGCGTACCGGCATGCCCAAGGGCGTGTTCAACATGGTATTTGGTGGCGGCGTGGGCGAGTGGCTGGTCAAGCATCCGGCCATCCAGGCGGTTGGCTTCACCGGCTCGCTGAAAGGCGGTGATGCCCTTTGCCGCATGGCCGCTGAGCGCCCGCAGCCAATCCCGGTATTTGCCGAGATGTCCAGCATCAACCCGGTCATCATCCTGCCAGGCGCCCTGGCCAAACGTGGCGAGGCCATTGCCCGCGAGTTGGCGGGGTCCGTGTGCATGGGCGCCGGGCAGTTCTGCACCAACCCTGGGCTGGTGATTGGCTTGCAGTCGCCACAGTACAGCCAACTGCTCGCCGACCTTGGCCAGTACCTGGACCAGCAAGCCGGGCAAACCATGCTCAATGCTGGCGGCTTGCACAGCTACGTCGGCGGCCTTGAACACTTGCATGCCCATGCCGGTATCGAGCATGTGGCCGGCCAGGCGCAGGAAGGCAACCAGGCGCGCGCTCAGCTGTTCAAGGCCGATGCACGCCTGCTGGTCGAGTCCGACCCGCTGTTGCAGGAAGAAGTGTTTGGGCCCACCACCGTGGCCGTAGAGGTGCAGGACAACGACCAACTGCGCGACGCGCTGCTCGGCCTGCGCGGCCAGTTGACCGCGACGCTGATCGGCGAAGCGGAGGACTTCGATGCCTTCGCCTGGCTGGTGCCGCTGCTGGAGGAGAAAGTCGGGCGAATCCTGGTCAATGGCTACCCGACCGGTGTCGAAGTCTGTGATGCCATGGTGCACGGCGGCCCGTACCCGGCGACCTCCGATGCGCGTGGCACCTCGGTCGGCACTTTGGCCATCGACCGCTTCCTGCGCCCGGTGTGCTACCAGAACTACCCGCAGACGCTGCTGCCTGAGGCACTGCGCGACGGCAACCCGCTGGGGCTGCGGCGGTTGGTGAACGGTCAGTGGAGTGACGGGGCGATCTGACTGGTTGCCAGAAACAGGAAAGCCCTGCGCACGGCGGGGCTTTTAATTTTGACTGTACTGGCCTCTTCGCGGGCAAGCCCGCTTCTACAGGGCTATCTTGCCCGCGAAGAGGCCAGTACAGGCAGCAAAGGCTTCAGGTTCCTTGCGCTTCAGCCGCCTCATGCGCCTGGCGCAAGCGCTCGCGGCTGTTGCTCAGGTGCATGCGCATGGCCATCTTCGCCCCTTCGCTGTCACGCCGGGCAATCGCCTCATAGATCGCCTCGTGCTCATGCATCAGGCGGCTCATGTAATGCGCCTGGTCATCATGGGCCAGGCGCGCCGAATTCAGCCGGGTGCGCGGGATGATGCTGGTACCCAGGTGGTTGATGATGTCGGCGAAGTAGTGGTTGCCGCTAGCCTGGGCAATGCGCAGGTGGAACTGGAAGTCCGCCGACACCGCATCAGTAGCGTGGGCCGCCCCCTCGTTGAGTTCGTCCAGCGCCGCCCGCATACCGGCCAGGGCTTCGTCGCTTCGCCGCTGAGCCGCCAGCCCAGCCGACTCGATCTCCAGGGCAATGCGCAACTCCAGCACCGCCAGCACTTCGCGCAGAGTGACCACGGTGGCCGGGTCGATACGGAAACCGCCCGTAGCCGGCGCATCCAGCACGAATGTACCGATGCCGTGGCGAGTCTCTACCTGCCCGGCGGCCTGCAACCGCGAGATCGCCTCACGCACCACCGTGCGACTGACGCCCTCTTCGGCCATGATCTGCGATTCGGTCGGCAGCTTGTCGCCGCGCTTGAGCTGGCCGCTGCGAATGCGTTCGGTCAGCACCGTGACCAGTTCCTGGGCCAGACTGCGCGGCTTGCGCCGGGTCCTTGCCTGTACCTGCTGCTCTGTCATTGCCCTGTATTTCACCTTGGAAGACAGCGCTCATCATAGCGCAAGCGGTTGTACGATCACATACACCCCGTGCGGTATTTATTGCCCATCTTTGCAGTCCCTGGCCCCATGAAAAAACGCGCAGAATCACTGGCCCATGGCCTGCGCGAGCCTGTACTGTACGCCTCCACGCTCACTGTTCCATGGAAGGAATCTGCAGTATGAAAACCCTCGACCGCCTTTTGCTCGGCAGTGGCCTGCTGATCCCCCTCTGGCTGCTGGCGGGGGTATGGCTCACCGCCCAGGCCTACCCTGGCTATGATCACCTGCAACAGGCCATGAGCCAGCTTGGCGCGGCAGGCTCGCCAACCCACAGCTGGTCACCACAGGTCAACAACTACCCTCTAGCCCTGCTGTTTGCCCTGTTTGCCTGGGGCCTGATGCGGCGCTGGCATAGCTCGAAGCTGGCGCTGCTGAGTGCGGGCCTGGTGTTGCTGCATGGCATGGGCAGTTTGGGCACCGGCTGGTTCCCCTGCGACCAGGGGTGTGCACCGGTACAGCCATCTACCTCGCAGCAACTGCATAACCTGTTTGGTCTGCTGATGTTCCTCTCGCTGACCTTGGCCAGCGCCCTATGGGCATGGCTAGGCAACCGCCTTGCCGGCTCCCCCGCCCTGGCGCTGTTTTCCCTGGCTTGCGTGGTGTTGGCGATCATCACCGTCGCGTTGATGGGCCAGGCGGCTCAGAGTGGCCAGCTGTTCGGCCTGTATCAACGCCTTAACTATGGTGTTTCGGTGCTCTGGGTTGCCAGCCTGGCCTGGACAAGCCTGCAGAAGCCGAAGGCCAGTCCCCTGCGCATGGCTGTGACCTGACGGCAAATTGCTGGCCCACGGCTGCGGAAAGCGAAGGCAAACTCCGTTCTCTTTCAGATGCTTAGGACAGCAACATGCGAGTACTTCTAGCAACGATGGCCGGCTGCCTGCTGGCCACCCTCGCTTTCGGCGCCCAGGCCAGGGCACTGAGCCAGAACGATCGCCACACCTGCGGCTGGGGCGCGCAGATAGCCGCCGAGGCCCAACAGGCCAAGCTTTCCGGGGTGACCTTGTATGCCACGCGCAAGAAGCTGCAGGTACGCAAATTCCCCAAACCCTGGATGCGCATGACTGCCTTCGGCATTACCGAGCAGACGTACAACAGCCGCTCGCGGCTCAAGCCAGCAGCGATCAAGCAAACGTACTTCGAGCAGTGCGTTCAGCATGCCGTTGCAAGACGATAACTCTTTATTTACTCACGCCTGCAAAGGCCGCATCAGCGTCTCCAAGGAGGGCCTGCCTTGAAGCGATCTTCTAGCCAGGTCTTGAAGACGCCCATCGCTGCCGTGTTCAGGCGCGCGGTCGGCCGTACCAGGTAAATGCCCGCCGCCTTGTCCAGCTGCCATTGCGCAAGCACCCTTACCAGGCATCCGCTGGCCAGGTCCTCGCCCATGAGCCAGTCACCTCCGGCCAGAATCCCCACGCCGCGCCGGGCCGCCTCCAGCAGCGCTTCGTTGTCATTACTGCGAAGGCTGCCGGCAACTTTGACACTTGTCTGTCGCGTGTCGCTCATCAGGCGCCATTCAGGAAACGATCGTAAGCCATTGAAACCCAAACAGTTATGCACCGCCAAATCTTCCGGCTGCGCGGGTTCCCCATGCCGAGCAAGGTATTGAGGAGAAGCGCACAGGATCCGCACGTGATCGCACAGTTTACTTGCCACCAGACGATTGTCCGCCAGCTCACCAATCCGGATCGCGGCGTCGAAACCCTCGCCGATCAGGTCGACGAAACGATCGGCATACTCGGTCTCCACGATTACCTGCGGGTAGGCCAGTACAAAGTCGGCCAGCATGCCGCTCAACCAGCGTCGGCCCATGGCCGCCGGCAACGCCAGACGCAGACGCCCACGGACCGTTGCCGCACCTTCGGCTGCCTCTTCCTCCGCTTCGGCAATCAGCCGGCTAGCCTCGAGAACCTTGGCTACCAGCCGCTCGCCCTCATCGGTAAAGCGCAGTTGCCGCGTACTGCGCTCCACCAGGCGAATGCCCAGCCGCGTCTCTAAAGCACTCAGGCGTTTCGACAGCACCGTAGGGTGGCGCTCCAGTTGCCGCCCGGCGGCAGCAAACGAGCCCTGCTCATACAAGGCCAGCAGGGTGGCAAGTTCATCAGCGCGGCGACTGTCGAAGGTATCCATGGCAAGGCTCGGCTCAGGGCAGTGAAATCAGGGGGCGGATCAGGCAGTCAGCACCAGCGCGCCCTCCGACCGCCCTTGCTCCAGGTACTCATGGGCCTTGGCTGCTTCAGCCAGCGGGAAGCATCGCCAGACCCGAGGCTGGACGATACCTTCGGCAACCGCTGCCAGCACATCGGCCGCGCGCTGCTGGTACTCCTTGACCGTGCGGGTGTGTGCTGCGAGCGATGGCCGGGTCAGGTACAGCGAGCCATTGGCATTGAGCGTGGCCACCTCGATGGCAGGCGGTGCACCGGAGGTGCCGCCGAACGATACCAACAAGCCGCGCACCCTCAGGCTGCCCAACGAGGCCTCAAGCGACACCTTGCCCACGCAATCGTACACTACGTCCACACCTTGGCCTTGGGTCAGCTCACGCACCTGGCTGGCCAAGGTTTCCGCGTCGAACACCAGCACATGCTGGCAACCCGCCGCCCGTGCCCGCTCCACACTATGCAGGCGCGATACCACCCCTATCACCGTCGCCCCCAGGTGCCGCGCCCAAGGCACCATCAGCTGGCCCAAAGCACCAGCCGCACCGTACAACAACACCTGGGTGCCCGGCCCTACGGCATAGGTGGTTTTCAACAGATATTGCGCCGTGATTCCCTTGAACAGCACCGCTGCGGCGGCCTCGTCCTCCAACTGCGGCGGCAGCGGGACCAGCCGCTCGGCCGGGAACAGCCGGCCACTGGCATAGGCACCGACCGGCCCCATCGCGTAAGCGACCCGGTCGCCCACCTGCACGTTGTGCACCCCATCGCCAATGGCCGAGACCCTGCCAGCGCCTTCCAGCCCCAGGCCTGAAGGCAATGCCAGCGCTGCTCCCCCCTTGCGCTGCAACACATCCAGCGGGTTCACGCCCATGGCCGTCTGCTCCAGCCAGACCTGGCCAGGCCCTGGAGATTGTGCTGCTACGTGTTCAAGCTGCATCACGTCGGCAGCGCCGGTGCTATTGAGAATGATGCGGGTAGCCATGATCGAATCCTGCTGAATGAGTGCTCGAGTCAGGCTAAACAGGAAGCAAAAGTTGAACAATCAGGCGGGATGCAGATGATTTCTGCACCCCTTGCAGCAATTCAGTCAGTGCATCAGCAGCCAGTAAGCATCGTAGGGCGCCGTTCACCGACGAAGAACAAGGGGCGCAGGCGCACGCCTATCAGGTTGCCGGTATAGGCCGCCACCAGCCACAACCAGCCGTGTAAGCTACCCGAGGCGATACCACTGAAGTAAGCACCAATGTTGCAGCCGTAAGCCAGGCGCGAACCATAGCCCAGCAGAAGGCCGCCAATCACTGCGGCCACCAGCGACGGCAGCGGAATCTTCAGGCTTGGTGCAAAACGCCCGGCCAGGCCCGCCGCCAGCAACGCACCCATTACGATGCCCAGGTCCATTACCGTGGTGATGTCCTGCCACAGCGGCGCAGCCAAAGCCTTGGCATTGGCCGGTGCCTGCCAGAACACCCAGCTACCGACATCCACGCCCAGCCCGCTGAGGACCTTGGCCCCCCACAAGGCGAAAGCCGAGGTAATGCCCCAAGGCCGCCCCGCCAGCGCCAAGGTCGCGTAGTTAAGCAAGGCCAGGGCGATGGCGCCCCACAGCAAGGGCCAGGGGCCACGCAGGAAGCGGCGAAGGCCTTGGTGCTCGCTGGCAGGCAGTGCTTCAAGCGCGCCATGCCGGCGCTTCTCAAGCACCACGGTGGCCCAGGCGATCAGCCCGAACACCGCCAGACTTGCCAGCAGCGCAGGCCCTATCCCCCAGGCCTGCACGATCGAGGTGGCCGGAAGCGACGGCAAGGCAAACCACCAATCGGCATGGTGGGTGGCGCTGACCGAGCCGATGATGAAGAACAGCAGAGTCACCAGCATGCGCGCATTACCTCCCCCCACGGTGAACAGCGTGCCCGATGCGCAGCCGCCACCCAACTGCATGCCGATGCCGAAAATGAATGCACCGAACACCACTGAAACACCCGCAGGGGCAACCAGGCCAGTGACCGGGTTACCGAACAGGCTGCCAGCTGACAACGCCGGGAAGAACAGCAGCACCGCCAGGGTCAGCATGACCATCTGCGCACGCAGGCCCGCGCCACGGCGCTCGTTGATAAACACCCGCCAGGCTGAGGTGAAACCGAAGGCGGCGTGGTACAGCGTCAGGCCAAGGGCGGTGCCGACCAGCAGCAACACCACCTGCTTGAAGCCGGCATTGAGGTTGAGGAACCAGGCACTGGCCAGCATCAAGGTCAAGGCGATCAATGGCGCGCCGAGGCGACGTGGTTCAGGCGTGGCAGTTGCGGAAAGACCCATCAAAATACTCGGACAATAGTAAACCGGACAGGGAGTATACGCCCAACAGCCGACACAATCGTTGTAGGAACACACAAAGCATTTGTTAAGCTGATTCAAGTCGCCAGAATTGACCAAGGCCATTCACCCGATGGATGAACTGCGCAAGATCGACCTCAACCTGCTGCTCGCCCTGCACGCCCTGCTCAGCGAAAGGCACGTGACCCGTGCAGCCCTGCGCCTGCACCGCAGTCAACCGGCGGTCAGTCACGCCTTGGCGCAATTGCGCAAACACTTCGACGACCCCTTGCTGGTACGCCAAGGCGGCAGCATGGCCCTCACCGCCCGCGCCCAATCGCTGGCACAACCGCTACAGGATGCACTGAGCAATCTCGACAGCCTGCTGGCCACCCCACTGTTCGAACCAGCCAGGGCCCAGCGCCGGTTCCGGCTGTCGCTGTCCGACTACGCTTCGCGCATCATCCTGCCGCGCCTGCTGCGCCACCTGCGCAAAGTCGCGCCCGGGGTGGACCTGGCCATCAGCCAGGCCAGCCGTGAAACCATGTTGGCGCAGTTGCTCGATGGCGAGCTGGATCTGGCCCTGGGCCTGTTCCCCGAACTGCCTCAGGACATCACCGCCCAGCCCCTGTTTGCCGATCGCTTCATCAGCGTTGCCGATCGCCAGGTGCTGCCTGCCAGCGGCGGCATGACGCTGGAAGACTGGCTGGCACGCCCACATGTATTGATGGCCATGCGTCCGGATGCTTTCGATGAAATCGAGCGCGCACTGGCTGCCCGGGGCCTGCAACGCCGTATTGCCCTGGCCTTGCCACACTGGAGTGCGGCAGTCGAAGTGCTGGCCGGCACCGACCTGATCCTGACAGTGGCCAGCCGCGCTGTGGGGTCGTTGCGCCAACATAAGACACTGCGCCAGTTCACACCGCCACTGGCCATCCCCTCGTTCGACTATCAGCAAGCCTGGCACAACCGCAAGGACAGTGACCCCGGGCACCGCTGGTTGCGCGAAACCGTATGGGCCTGCAGCCAACCAGGGCGCTGATCAGTTTTCTTGCGCCTTCACAGCTGCCGTCGGGTGGGCCGGTGACGCCGTTGCCCAAGTGCCCTGTACCAGCAGCACTCCGCACAGGATCAGCACCACGCCAGCCACCCTGGCCAGACTGAGCGGCTTGCCACCCAGCCCCATCACCCCGTAGTGGTCGGCAAGCACTGCCGTGATGATCTGCCCCGCCACCACCAGTACCAGGAACCCTGCTGCGCCAAGTTTAGGGGTGAGTGCTGCGGCGCCGGCTACATACATTGCCCCCAGCACGCCACCAATCCATAACCACCAGGGCCCCTGCAGGGCCTTGCCCATGTCTGGCGCCGGTACCCGGATAATCAGCAGGGCAGCGATCACCACCAGCATGCTCACCGTCAACGATGTGAAAGCCCCCCACAGCCAGTGCCCAAGTGCCCGACCTGCCGCAGCATTACCTGCGGCCTGAAACGGCAACACCGCACCGGCAAGCAACGTCATGGCCACAGGAAGCGCCAGCAGAAGCATTGATTTACTGAACATGGCAGTCCTCATCCAAGGTATCGATGGCCACCATGATGCTGCATGCCCCAGCACTGATAGAAATCAAAATCCTGCACTTGAACTATTCGTACCCTGCATACTGAAACATTCCTTCCGGCCGGCGTGCGCATGGCCGGCAATCGACTGCACCGTGCCACTGCCATGGAGCCTTAGCCATGAGCGACGACCGAAAGTCCCTGATCGACCTTGGCCAACTGCCAACCCGCAACCTGGCCGAATGCCTGGCGGTGGATCAAGCCGCCTTGGTCAACGCCTTGACAGGCCAACTGCCAGCAGCATTGGTAGAGCACCTCGCTGCCAGTGCGGACCAGACCCAGGCACTGGGCCTGTCAAAAAAAGTGGCGGCCATTGGCCTGGCACTGGGCAAGTGGCTGGAGCAAGCCGCCGAGTCGTTGCGCCAGCAAGTGTTCGAGCAATGCTGCACGCACCCGTCCGATACCGTGCGCAGCTGGGCGGCGTTCGCCCAGGCGTACCTGTCACGCTCGCAGCCTGCGGAAGATGCCCTGCTGGCGCAGTTTCGCTTCGCCCGCGATGAGCACTTCGGCGTACGTGAATGGGCCTGGATCGCCCTGCGCCCGCGCCTGGCCCAGCACCTTGAAACCGCCCTGGCGCTACTCGGCCGACATACCGGTGATGCCGACCCGCTGGTACGTCGGTTCTGCATCGAGATCCTGCGCCCGCGTGGCGTTTGGTGCGAGCACATTGCCACGCTCAAGCAACGACCAGAAGTGGCCGAGCCGTTGCTGGTACCGCTGCTGGCCGAAGCCGAGAAATACGCCCAGGACTCGGTCGCCAATTGGCTCAACGATGCCAGCAAGACCCGCCCCGACTGGGTACTTCAGCTGTTTGAGCGCCATCCCCCGGCCTGCAAGGCCTCACAGCGCATCCAGAGCCGGGCCACCCGAAGCCTGCCCCAGTGAACCACCACAAGGAAACACGCATGTCACTCAAGGCAAAACTCGACGCCGTCAAACAGCAGATGGCCCAACTGCCCACCGAGGTGCTGGAAAAATTTGGCGCCTCGCTGCAAGCCCTTATCGCCAGGCATCCTGAGGACCACGCGCTCAAAGCCGGCGACAACGCCCCGCTGGCCGTGCTGCCACTCTGAAAACCCGTGAATACAAGGACGTGCGCTACCAACTGCCAAGCGGCCCCAAGCCATTACGGCATCGTCTTTGAGCTGGAGCCAGCGCTGGTGTACCGGGCACTCGGCGCCGACCTCAAGACACTGAACGAAAGCGACGACCTCAGCCTGCCGATAGCCAGCGCTTTCGTCATCGGCCAGGATGGCCGCATTCGCCAAGCCTTCGTCAATGTCGACTACTCCGAACGTGCCGAACCCAGGCCTTGATCGAAGCCGCCAGCGGCTAAGACCCACTCCCCGGCACCGGGCTGCCCGGACCGCAAACGGCCGATCGTAGGCGAGTAACCGAGGTCGGCAACGGCCAAGGTCAGCGCGAGGTTTCGACGCGCAGCACTTCGGTGTAGATCGCGTCAACCGTCTGGCCAACCTTGAGGTTCTTCATGCGTTTCTGCAGGTCTGGATTTTCGACCTTGACCACCTGCAGCTTGCCCTCCGGTGGCAACAAGCTCACCTCATGCGTCTTGAGGTCGATCTTCTTGATCTGAGAGGTAACCTTGACCTGGCGGAACGCCTCGCCGCCTGGGTTGGGGTTTTGCTCGGTTGCACGGATGGTACCGGACTCTTCAGTCGCTTTCGGCGCCCCACCCACTTCCGGATTGAGCACATAGGCCACGGCGCGTGTCACGTAGATGTCGACTTGGTCACCGACTTTCAGGTTGGGCAGCGCCTTGGCCCTTTCGGTCAGCTGGAACGTCACATCCTTCTTCTCGTCAGGGCCTTTCACCGTGACCTGGCGGGTGGCCAGGTCGATAGCCGTTACCTGAGTGGTGACATGGCTTTCCAGCGCCTCGCTCCCGATGGGGATACCGGCAGCCTGTACCGTGAAGCTGGCAGCAGAGGCCAGCGTGGCAAGGGCTACAGCACGAGCGAGAGTACGAATGGGGTTCATAGGCGTGCTTCCATGTGATCAAGTCCGAATAGGCGCGTGAAAGGTTCACGCGGTATCAAGCATAGCCATTACCTGCCGCCTTGCCGGCCCTTCCGGCGCGCGACGCATTTCGGCGCAAAAACCACTGTTATAGCTAATACGAATTCTTTACACTTGCTTTACATTTGCAAATCATTACTATTCGTGACTCCCGATAACAACAAAGAGTCGCCTGTAATGGCAAAAAGGTCTGTTGCCCCAGCATCCATTTCCATGCTGGGCCTGCTCGTTGTGCCTGCTGTACACGCTGCCGCCCAAACCGATACGCAAAGTAGCCTCGCCCTGCCTGCGACCGCCGTCACCAGCGTCTATGAGCAGCAAAGCTACAAGGCCAGTGAAAGCCGCAGCGCCATGAAGATCGACGCGCCGCTGCGCGATATCCCGCAAACTGTCAACGTCGTTCCCGAAAGCGTGATCAAGGACCAAGGCGCACAGTCCATGGAAGACGTGCTGAAGAACGTGCCCGGCATCGGCCTGTCCAACGGCGACGGCCAACGCGATCAGGTAACCATCCGTGGCTTCAGCGCCATTGGCGACATGTACATAGATGGCGTGCGTGACGACGCCCTGTACTTTCGCGATCTGTCCAACATCGAGCGTGTCGAGGTGATCAAGGGCCCGGCCGCGGTGCTGTATGGCCGTGGCTCCTCGGGCGGGCTGATCAACAGCATCAGCAAGAAACCAAGCTTCACGCCCAAGCGCGAAGTCGGCATGAACGTCGACAGCGAAGGCAAACGCCGAACCCAATTCGACACCGGCTGGGCCGACCCGCAAAGCAATCAGGCCTACCGCGTAACGGGTGCCTTCGAAGACAGCGACACCTTCCGCGATGATGGCTACATCGACCGCAAGGCCATCGCGCCGTCGGCCTACTTCCGTCTCTCGGACGACCTGGAACTGAACCTGGGCGCCACCTACCTGTACGACAAGCGCCTGATCGACTTCGGCATACCGGCCCTGGGCAACCGCCCGGTGGACGTGGACCGCGACAAGCGCTTCGGCTCTGGCGATGCTGACCAGGATTACGCCCGCAGCGAGGTGTTCTCGCTTACAGCCAGCCTGGACTACCGCATCAACGACAACTTCACCCTGACCAACACCAGCCGTTACTACCGCTACGACCTGGACCGCAACAACACCTTGGCCGACAGCAGCCCGACGCGCTTCGTCACCGCGCCCGATGGTGAACTGCTGATCAAGCTCAACCGCGGCAACGTCGCCCGCGATGAGTACGGTGTGTTCAACCAGACGGAGCTCAAGCAACAGGCGCAACTGGCGGGCATGCAGCACAACCTGTTGTATGGCGTGGAAGCAGGCTTTCAGGACAAATACCAGCGCGTGCTGAGCCAGACCAACGTGGCCCAGGTACCGGTTTACCGCGATGCCTTGGTGCCGGTACCGGAACATGCCGCAAACCTGTCTTCCAAGGGCACCAACTTCCAGCAGACCACCGGTCTGTACGTGCAGGACATGATCGAGCTGAACGCGCACTGGAAGGCGTTGGTCGGTGTGCGTTATGACATCTTTGGCCAGGAGTACGACGACGACCGAGTGCAGAACATCGACCTCGATCGTACCGACAAGACCTGGAGCCCGCGTGCGGGTCTGGTCTACCAGCCAGACGCCATCCAGTCCTACTATGTGTCGGTCAGCCGCAGCTATCAGCCTTCTGGCGAAGTATTCGCGGTGAGCCCGAGCAACCAGCACCTGGAGCCGGAAGAAACCACCAACTATGAAATCGGCGCCAAATGGGACCTGCTCGACAGCCGCCTGTCACTGACCGCCGCAGTGTTCCGCCTTGAGCGCACCAACATGAAGACTGCCGACCCGGCCAACCCCAACCTGACCGTATTGGCTGGCGAACAGCGTACCGATGGCTTTGAAGCCACCGTCAGCGGGCATCTCACCGACAAGTGGCAGATCTATGCCGGTTACGCTTACCTGGACGCCGAAATCACCAAGTCCAACAGCAAGACCAATGGCGTGGCGAACGAAGGCCAGACACCTACCCTGACGCCGCGCAACAGCGCCAACGTCTGGCTGGTACGTACCCTGACACCAGAGTGGCGCGTGGCCGCCGGAGCCAACTACGTCGACGAACGCTACACAGCACTCGACAATGTGGTGGTGATGCCAGGCTATACCACCTTCGACGCCGCGCTGCTGTACAGCGTGCCGCAGTGGGATGCCGCGCTGCGCCTGAAGAACGTGTTCGACCGTGACTACTATGCCTCGGCACATGGCTCGGTCGACCTGATCACCCCAGGGGCACCGCGCACGCTGGAAGCCAGCTTCAACTACCGCTTCTGACCCACGCGCAATGCCTGTCATTCAGCAATTGGGCCGCTCTGCGGCCCATCGCCAGCAAGCTTTGACGATTTGATCAGATAGCATTCAGCGATTACGCGTCACCCGCCACACCGTATTCGCCAGGTCATCGGCAATGATCAACGCTCCCCGCGGGTCCACCGTCACCCCAACCGGTCGCCCCCGGGTCTTGCCATCCTCACCGCGAAAGCCCGTGGCGAAGTCGATCGGCTCCCCTGCAGGCTTGCCATTGCTGAACGGCACGAAGATCACCTTGTATCCCACCGGGTTAGGCCGGTTCCAGCTGCCGTGCTCACCCACGAATACACCGTCGGCAAAGCGCTCGCCCATTGCCGGGGTCGAGAAGTCCACACCCAGTGCAGCCACATGCGAACCCAGGCTGTAATCCGGCTTGATCGCCGCCGCCACCTTATCCGGGTTCTGTGGCCGCACCCGCTCATCCACATGCTGCCCCCAGTAGCTGTAAGGCCAACCATAGAAGCCACCCTCACGCACCGAGGTCAGGTAGTCGGGCACCAGGTCAGGTCCCAACTCATCCCGCTCATTGACCACCGTCCACAACTGCCCGGTCTGCGGCTGAATGGTCAATGCCGTCGGGTTACGCAAGCCGGTGGCATAGGGCCGGTGAGCGCCGGTCTCGGCATCGACCTGCCAGACCATGGCCCGATCGATCTCCACCTCCAGGCCGCGCTCGGTGATGTTGCTGTTCGAGCCGATACCCACATACAAGAAGCGGCCATCCGGGCTGATGGTCAGTGCCTTGGTCCAATGGTGGTTGATTTCGGCCGGCAGGTCGGTGACCTTGGTTGGCGGGCCGTCGGCCTGGGTCTGGCCTTCCTTGTAGTCAAAGCGCACCAGCGCATCCTGGTTGGCTACATACAGCTTGCCGTTGGCATAGGCTAGGCCGTACGGTGCGTTGAGGTTATCCGCAAACACGGCCTGTACCTCGTAGTTGCCATCGCCGTCAGCATCGCGCAGCAAGGTCAGGCGGTTGCCACCCTTGACCTGGGTATTGCCCTTGGCCTTGATCTGGCTGGCGATTACATCCTTGGGCTTGAGCTTGGCCGCGCTGCCCCCCCTGCCCTCAGCCACCAGAATGTCGCCATTGGGCAGCACCAGGCTCTGGCGCGGGATTTTCAGGCCGGTGGCAATGGCGGTGACACTGAAGCCCTCCGGCACGGTCGGTTTCAGTTCGCCCCAGGCAGCCGGTTGCGCAATCTTCATGCTCGGCAGCAAACCGCGCTGAGGCTCCGGCAGCTTCGGGTCCGGGCCATGGGCCTGGGTCGGCTCGCCGTCGCCACCACAGGCACTCAGCAATAGCGCCACGCCCAACAGGCTAAATGCATGCAAAGGCTTCATGCCACACCTCCTGAACGCAGGTTGCTCAAACCGGTCCAGGCGGCCACCACCGCGAGCACTGTCACGATTACCGACAACACCAGCCCAGAAGGCATCACCGCCCAGGCGTCCTTGGCATGCTCAAAGGCATTGATCAGCCCAAGCACCCAAGTCACCAGCAGCAGCACGAAGTACAGCGTAGCGCGCCCACCCTTGCGCTCTGCGCGGATCAGGTTGGCCAGCGCGAACAACAGTGCCAGCCCACAGAAGACCAGGGCCCCGGCGATCAGCCAGGCGGCGAAGTTGCTCCACTGAATCTGATAGCTGTTGTAGTAGGCGATATCGCTCAGCAGCGCGCCGAGGAACAACGGCACACTGCCCGCCAGCAGCAGGGCGTGCAGCGGGCTGGGCGTACAGCGGTAGAGGGTTTGATCAGGTGCGGTCACGGTGCCTCCTTTTCATTCAGTGACCCAGGGTTGATGGTCTTGCGCCATCAGGTAAGCGCAGGGTGCGCTTAGCAAAGGAGCCCCTTGACGCCGAGATAGTTCACCGCTTCGCTGTAATGAAATATCCTGCAAGGCATTTGCTGCCAAGCGCAGAAGGGGAAAACATGAGCAGACCACATGCGTCCTGGGCACTGGCCACCCTGCTCGGCCTCAGCCTGGCTCTCGCTGGCTGCTCCAGCAACGCCAGCAAGGCACGCTACGCCACGCCTGCAGTAGGCTCCAACTGCTTTGCCAAGGCCGTCCCCACTACCGGTGAAGGCGGCCTGGCCTGGGGCAATACATTGAGCATTGCGCAACAGAAATCCCTGAACAACTGCGTGCGTTATGCCAGCCGCTCGGGAGGCACGCCCAGGACTTGCCAGGTAGTGATGGCCAAGTGCAAAAACTGAACATATAACAATCTTAAAGTACGAAACTTCCTACAAAAAACACTGCAACTTTTCACACGATATTGCGCAAACACAATACATATACATTCAAATAAAATCTTACACTTTCATCCTCGACCGAAAAGCAGCGATCGAGGCATTGTCTTTCACTTGAATTCCAGATACTTGATCGCCCGGTCATCTCAGCAAGTAAGTAGGAAACTTCTTACAGTATAGAGTCGGGCCTGAAATCCAGCACAGTATGAATAACGGCATTTCAGTCTTGTCAGTACTGAAAGTTGCCGCAGTGCGTCTCTGGTTGGAAAAGACTGTCTCTCTGAGCAAGGAGCTCGCATGACCAATGCCTCCGTCAGTAGCGCCACCTCCGGCCCTGCCTGCAGCGCACGCGTGCCCATCCTGCCAGTGCGCTACGCCATCGTGCCCCGCACCGGCGACGCCCCCGCCTGCCGCTATGCCGATGCAGGCTTCAACCTGGAACAAGGCTTCCCCATGCTGCAGCACTCGGCCTACACCCTCCGCGCTTTGCGCCCGGGCTATGTCTACGTGTTCATGAAAGGCCCTCAGGGCGAAAAGCTGGTCATTCATGAGCACGTCGGCGCGGGCCTCTACAAGGAGCTGCGCTACCAAGGGCTGGAGGACTACCACCGCCGTGAGCGCTACCTGTCCGGCCAGAGCACCGGCTGGGTGTGGGCCGACACCTGCCAGGACACCGCCAAGGAAGTGTGGATCGGCTACAGCCCGCACCTGTGGACCAACGCCATCACCGCCCGTATCACCGGTTCGGCAGCCCTGCGCAAACGGCACATGCGCCAGCTGGACATGGCCGAGCTGGTGAGCGGCAACCAGGCGCCGTCCACCCAGCCCCATGTGTTGCCAGTCAGTGCCCTGCAAACCTGGGTCGAAGACTTCAAGCCAACCGAGCGGCGCATGCCGCTGACCTGGAGCAGCGACCCGATCACCGAAACCTTACCCATCGGCAACCTCAATGCCATCGCCCGGCACTACCCCTGGACCCAACCGAAAGTGCCGGTGGTGGTGGCGCTCGCCGATGCCGAAGGCATGGCCCTGGACCTGAGCCTGTCGGTCTCGGCCTACCAGCATCAACTGCGTGACCTGATGCCGGCCGAGCAACTGGAGCACACAAGACCCGCCCAACCTCCCGAGCAGGAGCGCGTGCCGGCATGCTACCGGCTGGATGCCGAACAGCTCAGCCCGCAGAGCCGCGACTTTCACCATCGCAACCTGGTCGCCATGCTGCTGAACAAGACGCTGGAAAGCCTGTACCCGGCGGATGCCCCTTCACCGGAACTGGCCGCGTTCAGGCTGGGCACGTCACGCCGGGGGCCCGCCCTGTCGCCGGCCGAGTCACATTTCCAGGCCCTCACCCATGAAGACTACTCCCCCAACGGCGCACGCCTGGCACAGCGCCTCGATGTCGACAAATACCGGCGCTTCCTCGCCGAACGCGACGCGCTGGAACGGCGGATTGCCGCCCTGCGCAACCTGGCCTTGCAAGCCAGCAACGATCATGACACCTGGCTGGCGACGGCCGAATCCCAACACATCGATAACCCCTACAGCCTGGCAGCCGCCTTGGCCTGTTATGACCGCGACGAACGCACCTCCGCCCGCGGTCTGGAAATCTCACTGGCGTTGCTGATTCACCCGATGGGCCAGCCGACACCCGGCACCGAAGATCATGACCGACGCTTCAAACGCCTGGAGCAATGGCTGGACCAGCACGACAGCCCGCTTTACACCGCCTTGGCGCCGTTCAACCCGTTCAAGGACAAAGCCGATTCGATCGGCACCTTGTTCGGCGCCAGCGACAACGTGATCGAAGGGCTGGCCGGTCGCTTCCCGGCCATGGCTGACATCACCGACCTCACCGCCCAGTCGGTCAATGCCGTGGTGCTCAAGCGCCTGCGTGGCCAGACCCGTTGGGATGCCAGCCATGGCCTGCGCCAGCAAGTGTTGCTGGCAGCGCGTGAGGCCAATGCCGAGAAAGCACTGGGGTTGTTGGCGGCGCGCTATCGAATCACCGAGCAGGCCATTACGGAAAATCCATTTAGCCAGGAGGTGCAGCGGTATTTGAAGAGCGGCATGGCGCAGGTTGAAGAGATGAAAGCGTTGCGCATCTCGGGTAGCCGCACGGTGTCGATCGAGCTGACCACCACTGCGCGGGTGAAACCTAACTTTCTCGGGCTGCTCACCTCCGGCGGTGGTGGTGGTTTAAACGCGGGGATGCTGTGGTTCAACATCTTATCGCTCAAGACGGCCTACAACAGCCTGCAGAAGAGCGACGCACCGGAATACACCCTGGGGTTCGCTTCATCTGTTTTCGGGGTGATCGGTGCAGCGGCGGCAACAATGGTCAGCGTGCGGGCAACGCATAAGGCCGTCATGCTGAGATTAAGTGCCACAGCGCCGGGCATGGCCTTTGGCAATGGGATTATCAAGTTCTTGGGTAGCAATCTGTTTGCGCGTTTAGCCGGTTACCCGGCAATTGCATTTAGCTTGCTTTCTGATATCTCCAAAGCAAGGCGCCAGAAAGCGAACGGCAATCAAGCGGCTGCCGATTACACGTTGACTGGTGGTTTCACCATGGCTGTCGGTTCCGCTGTCGTCCTTGAAGCAGGACTTGCAATCGCGGGCGTGACATCGGTTGTGCCCTTTGCCGGATGGGCCGCAGCGGCCCTTGTCCTCGTAGGAGTAGCCATCATTGCAGGAGGCCTCTACCTGCACGCCAAGGCACATGAGCACCTTCACAGCCCAATAGAACTGTGGGCAGCACGTAGCATATTCGGTAATCGCATCAATGATGGAGAGTCGCACGCTGACATCAACTTGGACTTTGACAAAAAACTTCCTGCTTTCACCTCACTACAAACAGAAATTAAGGCTTGGCACAATGAACATTACGGACCCAAGCTACTATCCGCCGAGCAGGCCCTATCCCTCGGCATAACTAAAGTCGACACCCGATGGCATCAGAACAACCACTGGTCGCCGCCAAATTGGACAGCTATCACACATAACGAAGTAGCCACATCCCAACCAACCGTAGAATTCACAGTGCTGCTGCCTGCGTTCAGGCTAGGCGTAAGTGAATGGTCAGGAAGTTTGAGTTCCCTCCGTGACGACCAAGGAATTGACGTTTTTCCAATCAGCCCGACCGGCCACATCGTAGATGCTGGCTTAGTTCTACATTTCGAAAACACCCTAGCCAACCAAAATCATGTCTCACTTCATCTAACCTACAACGCCAATCAAGGCCTGGACGAAGATAATGAGACCCTGTCAATTTTTCGTCTGGAGCGCTGATCATGGCAACCATCTGGATATTCAATTCAGGCTCAAGTTCAGGGCATAAGCCCGCTATTGGCGGGCAACTATCAAGCTTGTCAAAAACCACCTTATGCCTGAAAAACCCCTGGGTAACAGACTCAGTCTTTATGGGAAAGCTGTACTGTGCAATGACCATTGCGCTCGTTGTCTTCACCTACCCTTACTTACTAACCAGTGAAGCCTGGAACCCATACACCTTTAGTCATACCTTTATCCTCCTTACACTAATTACACCTTTCATCTTCCTCCCATTCTTAGCCTATCGAATATATTTCATAAAACGCCTATCAAGTTTCTGCTTCAATCGGTCAACCCAAAAAATCTATTACCAACGTCTGAGTAAGGTACTAATATTCGAATGGGCCAACACCGGAGGTGGCATCTTCAAGCGCACCGAATACGGCGGCTCATCGTTCAGCACCAGCTATGCCCTCGCCTTCGCCCCCCGCCGGGAAGACGGCAGCCTGCATCAAAAAGACTGCCTCTGGGTCGACAGCAACGAACCCACCGAACCCGGCGTCAAGCATGTCGCCGAAGTGTGGGAATACCTGCGCCACTTCATGGACCACGGCCCGGACAAACTCCCCCCGCCCGGTGAACCCAACTGGTGGCACAAGCCACTGCACGCCATCTGCCTGACCCCGGCAGAAGCCTGGCGCCACTATGCCCCCTGGCGAACCGGCGAGCCCGGTGAAATGCAGGGCAAAAAGAACTGGCAATTGCCGTTCTGGGCGGTGCTGTTCCCCTACAACCTGACCGTCGCTCTCTGTTGGTACTGTGTCTGCAAGCTTTTCAATGTCCGTGCAGCGCCACCACCGGCGGAGGCTTTCGAAGGTGGGCCTGCTAAGCCCGAATAGTCACCACCTGAAGTGGATAGGAAGAGAACGCTACGCGCCTGGATGGCAACGCGGCAAGACAGAATGGGGATGGCGCCCAGATCAAAGGGCTGTAGGACGGCTCCTGACTTATCGCAGGCAAGCCAGCGCCCACAGGTTCGGCACAAATCTCAAGAGCGGTGCAATACCTGTGGCGCTGGCTTGCCGGCGATGATTGGGCGCAGCGCCTGTCAGGCGAACTTGGCCCGGGCCGCGTGCAGTTTCTTGTAGCTGTCGATCAGGCGCAGGTGGCGATCAAGGCCTTCGAGCTTCATGCTGGTCGGGGTCAGGCCATGGAAGCGCACACTGCCGTCCAACGAGCCCAATACCGCGTCCATGCGCGCATTGCCGAACATACGGCGGAAGTTGGCTTCGTAGTCATCCATCTCCAGTTCGTCATCCAGTTGCACTTCCAGCACCACGTTCAGCGCCTGGTAGAAGAGGCCGCGGTCTACGGTGTTGTCGTTGAACTGCAAGAATGCCTCGACCAGTTCCTTGGCATCCTCGAAACGCTGCACCGCGAGGCAGATCAGCAACTTCAGTTCGAGAATGGTCAGTTGGCCCCACACCGTGTTCTCGTCGAACTCCACACCAATCAGCGTGGTGATGGTGGTGTAGTCATCCACATCGCAGTTGTCCAGGCGCTTGAGCAGCAGCTTCAGCGAGCGGCTGTCGAGGCTGTGCAGGTTGAGGATGTCGGCACGGAACGACAAGGCGCGGTTGGTGTTGTCCCAGATCAGGTCCTCGACCGGGTAGATTTCCGAATAGCCCGGCACCAGGATACGGCACGCGGTGGCGCCAAGGTTGTCGTACACCGCCATGTACACTTCCTTGCCCAGGTCTTCGAGGATGCCGAACAGGGTCGCGGCCTCCTGCTGGTTGGAGTCCTCGCCGTGCCCGGAGAAGTCCCACTCGACGAATTCGAAGTCGGCCTTGGCGCTGAAGAAGCGCCACGACACCACGCCGCTAGAGTCGATGAAATGCTCGACGAAGTTGTTCGGCTCGGTCAGCGCGTGGCTTTCGAAGGTGGGTTGCGGCAGGTCGTTCAGGCCTTCGAAGCTGCGGCCCTGCAGCAGTTCGGTGAGGCTGCGCTCCAGCGCCACTTCCAGGCTCGGGTGGGCACCGAACGAGGCAAACACGCCACCCGTGCGCGGGTTCATCAAGGTCACGCACATGACCGGGAACTCGCCCCCCAGCGACGCATCCTTGACCAGTACCGGGAAGCCTTGCTCTTCCAGGCCCTGGATGCCAGCGAGGATCGCCGGGTATTTGGCCAGCACCTCTTGCGGCACGTCCGGCAGGCACAACTCACCCTCGAGGATTTCGCGCTTCACCGCGCGCTCGAAGATTTCCGACAGGCACTGCACCTGCGCCTCAGCCAAGGTGTTGCCCGCGCTCATGCCATTGCTGAGGAACAGGTTTTCGATCAGGTTGGACGGGAAGTACACCACCTGCTGGTCGGACTGGCGCACGAACGGCAGCGAACAGATGCCCCGCGCCGTGTTACCCGAGTTGGTGTCATACAGGTGCGAACCACGCAGCTCCCCGTCAGGGTTGTAGATCGCCAGGCAGTGCTCATCGAGGATCTCGGCCGGCAGCGCGTCGCGCGGGCCCGGCTTGAACCACTGTTCGTTCGGGTAGTGCACGAACGGGGCGTTGGCCAGGTCTTCGCCCCAGAACTGGTCGTTGTAGAAGAAGTTGCAGTTGAGGCGCTCGATGAACTCACCCAGCGCTGAGGCCAGCGCAGCCTCCTTGGTGGCGCCTTTACCGTTGGTAAAACACATCGGTGACTGCGCATCGCGTACATGCAGCGACCAGACGTTGGGCACAATGTTGCGCCACGAGGCGATCTCGATCTTCATCCCCAGCCCGGCGAGGATGCCCGACATGTTGGCAATGGTCTGCTCCAGCGGCAGGTCCTTGCCGGGGATATAGGTGCTGGTGTCCGACACCGGCATCAACAACCCCTGGGCATCGGCATCGAGGTTGTCGACCACTTCGATAACGAACTCAGGGCCGGTCTGCACCACCTTTTTTACCGTGCAGCGGTCGATGGAGCGCAGGATGCCTTGACGGTCCTTGTCGGAGATGTCCTCGGGCAGTTCGACCTGGATCTTGAAGATCTGGTTGTAGCGGTTTTCCGGATCGACGATGTTGTTCTGCGACAGGCGGATGTTTTCGGTGGGAATATCGCGGGTCTGGCAGTACAGCTTGACGAAGTAAGCCGCGCACAAGGCCGAAGACGCCAGGAAATAGTCGAACGGGCCGGGGGCCGAACCATCGCCTTTGTAGCGGATAGGTTGGTCGGCGATCACCGTGAAGTCATCGAATTTGGCTTCGAGACGGAGATTGTCGAGAAAATTGACCTTGATTTCCATGCGGGATTACCGTGATTTAAGCGTGCAAAACGAAATTGGCCGGCATTATCCGGGTTTTCGTTGCGCAAGTCCTGTTCAACGCCGACCGCAGGCTTGATT
This sequence comes from Pseudomonas sp. GW823-FHT05G12, assembly GCF_058795575.1. Taxonomy (NCBI): domain Bacteria; kingdom Pseudomonadati; phylum Pseudomonadota; class Gammaproteobacteria; order Pseudomonadales; family Pseudomonadaceae; genus Pseudomonas; species Pseudomonas sp. GW823-FHT05G12. The sequence goes on along the minus strand of NZ_CM179501.1, from coordinate 2,475,507 downwards.
TTTCGAAGCTGGCTTGCGTATTCCACCGGATTACTTGCCTGATCCTCTGAAGCCACCCCCGCCACCAGACCAGCGGTCATCCTCCTGTGCTAGCGTTTCTGCACCGGGGGACAACGTATTCCCCATGCAGAAAAAACACAGCGACAACAACCGTGACGGGCAGGTGAAACCATGGAACTACGCATCAACCAGAAGACCTATCAGGTCGAGGCGGACGCCGACACGCCCCTGCTGTGGGTAATCCGCGATGACTTGGGGCTGACCGGCACCAAGTATGGCTGCGGCTTGGCCCAGTGCGGCGCCTGTTCGGTGCTGGTGGACGGCAATGTGGTGCGCGCCTGCGTTACCCCGGTGGCCGGTGTGGTGGGGCGTGAGGTCACCACCATCGAGGCGATCGAAGCCGACCCCGTCGGCAAACGGGTGGTCGCCGCCTGGGTTGAGCACCAGGTGGCTCAATGCGGCTATTGCCAGTCTGGCCAGGTAATGGCAGCCACGGCGCTGCTCAAGCACACGCCCAAACCCAGCGATGCGCAGATCGATGCAGCCATGGTCAACCTGTGCCGATGCGGCACCTACAACGCCATCCATGCCGCCGTGCATGACCTGGCCCAGGGGGAGCAGGCCTGATGAACACGCCAGTCGATACACCCGCCGAACTGCTCAGGCTGCAGCGGGGCGAAACGGTCAACCTGTCACGTCGGCGCTTTCTTGCCGGCACCGCAGTCGGTGCCCTGGTGCTAGGTTTCGGCCTGCCCATGGGCTCGGCCCGCGTGCAGGCAGCAGCCGCCGCTGCGGCAACGGCTGAACGCGGCACCCAGGTGCCTGCATTTCTGGAGATTCGCCCGGACGGCACGGTGCGCCTGCTGAGCCCCTTCATGGAAGGCGGACAAGGCCCTTTCACCGCCATGGCGCAGATTGTGGGTGAAGAGCTGGATGTCGACCCGGCCCATTTCGTGGTCGATAGCGCACCACCGGGCGAAGCCTACGTGGTGATGGAGAACGGCATGCGCATCACCGGTGGCAGCATGTCGGTACGCATGAGCTACCCGACCATGCGCCGCCTGGGCGCGCTCGCCCGGGGCATGCTGCTGCAGGCGGGCGCCGAACACCTGGGTGTACCGGTCGATGAGCTTTCTACCACGCCGGGTAACGTAGTACATACCACGAGCGGACGTTCCGTACCCTACGGTGAGCTGGCCGGTCGCGCCATGGACCTGCCGGTGCCCGACCCGGCCAGCATCAAGCTGCGCGACCCCAGCCAGTTTCGCTGGATTGGAAAGCCCGTACGCCGCCTGGATGCCTACGACAAGTCCACCGGCAAGGCCCAGTACTGCATCGACATCAAGGTCGACGGCATGCTCCACGCTGCCGTGCAGCATGCACCGCGCCTGGGCATGACGGTTGGCAGCCTGCGCAACGAAGACCAGATCAAGGCCATGAAAGGCGTACATTCTGTGCATCAGCTGCCAGGCGCCGTGGCTGTGGTCGCCGAGCGCTGGTGGCACGCCAAGCGTGCAGTGGAGGCGATTCAGGTGGACTGGAAAGAACCGGCCGCCGACAGCAAAGTGCGACCGATGCCGGCCGACTTTTCCAGCGACGCCTGGCGCGAACACCTCGCTACGGTGCAAGGGCCGTCCCGTGATGAAGAGAACGAAGGGGATATTGCCGGCGCCTTGGCCAACGCCAAGACCAAGGTCGAGGCCAGCTACCACAACCAGTACCTGAACCATGCCCAGCTGGAGCCACCGTCCGCCCTCGCCCGCTTCAACCCGGACGGCAGCCTCGACGTCTGGCTGCCCAACCAGGCCCCGGACATGTTCCGTGACGACATTGCCAGACGCACCGGCCTGGAGCCTGCACAAATCAACCTGCACTCACCGCTGCTGGGCGGCTTCTTTGGCCGCCACTTCCTGTACGACTCTGCCAACCCTTACCCGCAGGCCATTGCCCTGGCCAAAGCGGTTGGCCGGCCGGTGAAGCTTATCTGGAGTCGCGAAGAGGAGTTCTTGCGCGATGTACTGCGCCCCGTGGCAGTGGTGAAGTTCCGCGCCGGGCTGGACGCAGACGGTATGCCAGTGGCGCTCGAAGCGGTCAGCGCCACCGAGGGCCCAACCGAGGCACTTGCTGGAAAACAAGGGGAGAAGATCGACCCGACCGCGCTTGAGGGGCTGTCAGGCAAGTCCTACGCCATCGCCAACAAGCGCATTGCCCAGATCTACGTCAAAGGCCCGGCCATGCTTGGTTACTGGCGCTCGGTAGGTAACTCGCTGAACGACTTCTTCTACGAATCATTCCTGGACGAACTGGCGGACAAAGGTGGCAAGGACCCGTTTGAACTGCGCCTGCACCTGCTGCGCGACAACCCGAGACTGACCACCCTGCTGAACGCAGTGGCCGACTTGTCCGGCGGCTGGAAGCGCGGACCGTTCACCGCCGAGGACGGCAGCAAGCGCGCACGCGGCGTGGCCATGGCCTCACCGTTCGGCTCGGAGGCTGCGGTCATTGCCGAGGTTTCGATCGACAACGGCCAGGTCAGGGTGCACGACATCTGGCAAGCCATCGACCCGGGCAGCATCGTCAACCCGGCGATCATCGAGCACCAGGTCAACGGCGCCGTCGCCCTGGGCCTGTCGCAGACGCTGGTGGAAGAAGCGGTGTACGTGGATGGCAAGCCGCGCGCACGCAATTACGACCTGTACCCGATCCTGCCGCCTTCGCGCATGGCGCGGGTGCATGTGCGCATCATCGAAAGCGGGGCGAAGATGGGCGGCATCGGCGAACCACCGCTGCCCGCCGTGGCCCCGGCGGTGGCCAACGCGGTCGCGCAGCTCACCGGCCAGCGCGTGCGCAGTTTGCCATTGAGCCGCCACACCTTCAGCTGATCGCACAAGGGACGCCTCATGACCCATCGTTTCGCAAGAACCGCTGGCTGGCTGGCGCTGCCGTGCCTGGTCGCGGCGGGCCTGCTGGCCTGGTATGTCACCCGTGAACCCGCATCACCGTTTGCCGACGCACAGGCCACTGCTGCCGACCCGGCGCTGGTCAGCCGCGGCGAATACGTCGCCCGGCTCAGTGACTGCGTGGCCTGCCATAGCCTACCGGATGGCAAACCGTTCGCCGGCGGACTGGAAATGGCCACCCCGCTGGGGGCAATCCACGCCACCAACATCACCCCCGACCGCGACAGCGGCATCGGTAACTACACCCTGGCCGACTTCGACCGCGCCGTGCGCCAGGGTGTCGCACCGGGTGGCCGACGGCTGTACCCGGCGATGCCCTACCCGTCCTACGCCAAGCTCAGCGATGATGATGTCAAGGCGCTGTATGCGTTCTTCATGCACGGCGTGCAACCGGCGCGGCAGGCCAACCTGGGCAGCGACATCCCCTGGCCGCTGAACCTGCGCTGGCCCATCGCCTTGTGGAACGGCCTGTTCGCCGCCACTACGCCTTACACCGACAAGGCCGGGCAGGATGCACAGTGGAACCGTGGCGCCTATATCGTCCAGGGCCCCGGACACTGCGGCAGTTGCCATACGCCACGTGGCCTGGCCTTCAATGAAAAGGCGCTGGATGACAGCGGCAAGCCGTTCCTGTCCGGCGCACTGCTCGACGGCTGGTATGCACCCAGCCTACGCGCCGATCACAACACCGGGCTGGGGCGCTGGAGCGAGGCAGAGATCGCGCAGTTCCTGAAGACCGGGCGCAACCGGCATGCAGTGGTATATGGTTCGATGACCGAGGCGTTCAACAACTCCACGCAATTCATGCACGATGACGACCTGGCTGCCATCGCTCACTACCTGAAGTCGCTGCCCGGCGACCCCCAACGGGACGGCGCGCCATGGCAATACCAGGCCGAATCGCCAGCGACACGGCTGGACAGCCCGGGAGCGCGCACCTACGTGACACGCTGTGCGTCGTGCCATGGCCTGGACGGCAAGGGCCAGGCCGAATGGATGCCGCCCTTGGCCGGGGCGACTTCGGCACTGGCCAAGGAGAGCGCCTCGGCAATCAATATCACGCTCAATGGTTCGCAGCGGGTGGTGGCTGCAGGGGTGCCGGACGCCTATCGCATGCCGGCTTTGCGCGAGCAGTTGAGTGATCAGGAGATTGCCGACGTGCTCAGCTTTGTGCGTACGGCCTGGGGCAACCAGGGGGGTGCGGTGGATGCGCAGGCAGTAGGCAAGCTGCGTGGGCATACCGACCCGGCTAGCAGCAGCCCCATCATCTTGCATATGCGTTGAATTGGAGTGGCACATGTACCGACGCGAGGCTGCCCCCAACAAAGACCGCGCAGCGCATGAGCCACTCTGTCACTGCCACCGCTCCAGATTCTGTTTCAACCACTGCTCGGGCAAGGCCCCGCCAACGATCTTCGCCATCTCCCGCGCCAGCGCCTCACGCAGCAGTGGCCGGTTGCAAGGCGACTCATGTGAGATTGCCAGGTACAACCCTTCGCTGGACACCGGTGGCAGCAAAACCTGCACAGTGGCTGCGATGCCCAATGTGCGCGCCAGCGCCATGCCAGGATACTGCTCGTACACCACGTAATCGCTGCGCTTGTGCATCAGCTTCTCGAACGCCTGCCTGGCAGTGGGCACCGCTTCGAGGGTGAGATTGGCCTGGGCGTATTCATCGAACTGTTGGCCGTGGCTGTTGTTGACCAGAGTGCCACCCTTGCGGCCTTTGAGGTCGGCCCATTGCTGGTAGGCAAAGGCATTGTCCTGGCGCACCCAGATTACGCTGGGCGTGCGCAAAAACGGCGGGGCAATGAAGTCCACGTGCTGCCGGCGCGCTTCGGTCAGGAAATACCCGGCCATCAAGTCGATCCGGCCGGTGCGCACTTCTTCCTGGGCTCGCGACCACGGCCCGGCATAAACCACCTCTATGTCCAGCCCCAGCTGCTTGCCCAGGTATTTGAGCAGGTCGGCATTGGCACCGATCAGTCGTTGAGGGTTCAGCGGGTCGCGCCACAGGTACGGGGGGTATTCCGGGTTGCCTGTGGCGGTCAGCCGTAGGCATGCATCATCCGCTGTTGCAGCCAGGGGCAGCAGTGACAGGCACATCAGGAGCAAGACGTGGCGGAAGCAACGCTCGATCATCTACGACCCTCGGCACATGAAACACCCGGCGATCCGGCGTAGTGGCCAAAGGCTGCCACCTGCCGTGGTCGCCTGCAGCTATCATCTGCGCGCTGTAGACAGTCTGGACCATCAGCAACCCGCAGACGAGCCTTTCATCGTCCGTTGATAAATCTGCCGAAGGACAGACAGTGAGCGCCTGCACGGCCGGCGACAACCTGGGCTTTTCAGGCACCCTGCCGTCGCATCGCCAGGATCGCCGCGCCAAAACCGATAAAGGTGGTGCCCACCACCCTGTTCACCCAGCGCGACAGCGACGGCCGGGTCAGCACCCCCTTGGCCCGCGCAGCCAGGGCGGCATACGCGCTTAGCGAAGTGAGCGACAAGGCCACGAAAATCCCGGTCAAGGTCAGGAACTGCGGCAACAGCGCAGCCCCTTGGTCGATGAACTGCGGGAACAGTGCAGTAAAGAACATGGTCGCCTTCGGGTTGGTCACTGCAGTGAGAAAGGCCGATTTGAACAGTTTCAGCGGCGTGGGCCGCACCTTGGCTGAACGCTCTGCGGCACCCTGCTCCAGCATCGGGCTCTTCTTCAGCAGTTGGCGCGCCCCCAGGTAGAACAGATAGCCCGCCCCCAGGATCTTCACGGCATTGAAAAGTACTTCAGAACTGGCCAACAGTGCGCCTAGCCCCAGCATGGCCGCTGCCGACAGACAGAACAGACCCGTGCCATTGCCCAGCGACGACCAGATCGCGCTGCGCTGGCCATGGGCAAGGCTGTTGTTGATAGCCATCAAGGTGGCAGGGCCGGGGCTGGCGATCGCGATGGCGGCGACCAGGGTAAACGCGAACAGCGAGTGAGAATCCATTTTCAGGCTCGTCAGACAAACAGGAAAGGCTGCGTCAATTGCACGCAGGTTCAGCCGGCATTCTGCCGCTTGGCCGCCTTTTTGGCGATAGCCTTCATTCGCGTCGCCGCACGCTGCACAGTGGCCATTTTCTCGGGCCGCTTCATGCCCCGCCACTTGCGAATTTCGTCACGGGTACGGCCGCAGCCCACGCACAGTTCGCTGTTGAGCTGGCATAACGAGACGCAGGGGTTGTCGATGTCTTTGGCCATGCCACTGCTCAGCCAGGCAGTTCTGCCCGCGCACGTTCGCCTGCGCTGTGGAACACCTGGCGCACTTCCTCGGCCTTGACCTTGGTTACCGACCTGGCTGCCAGCAACTCTTCGACCACGCGCAAGCCCTGCTCCAGGGCTGTTGCCAGTTGCTCGGCGTCGGAGGCGTCAGCGATATCACCCAGATAAGGAGCGATGAGATACACGTAACGGTCCTGCAGCTTGAGCGCTTCCAGCGCGTCGAGGGCTTTCTGGAACCGATCGGCAGCGGCAGGGCTCATGCTCAATTTATCGAAATGAATCAGGCTCACACGGTCAGTGGCCATTATGACGAATCTCCGTTTCCTGGTGCGGCCAGGCCCGCAAGCAGCAGCGCTTCTACGATGCTCGTATGTGCGGTCCCGGGTTATGCCCATCAGGGTACCAGAAGCCGAGGCAGAAAGGGCCATTGCCCCCAGAACTAAAAGTATTTGCCAAGTCGCGCAATGGACGCCCCATGGCGTTATGGGGACATGAGCCGCTATCTGCTGCGCAGGATAATCCCGCCAGCAATCCACCCCGCCGAGGCCGTCATCGTGCTCGGCAGCCCACACAACAAGCCTGCGCGTCCAGGCAATACACAAATGGGGCCTCATCATACATGGCAAAGGAACACATCCCCGAAACACTCGATCTTGGCGTCACAGACCCCTCGAAAACCGCAGAAGCCCGCCAGGATCGACATTTCGAGGGCAAGCTTGACTGGATCGTCTTTGGTTTCACCAGCCTTCTGGCCATCGCCTTCGTGCTCTGGGGCTTCCTCAACCAGGCCAGCCTGGCCAGCAGCGCCTCCAGCGCGCAATCCTGGGTCATTCTCAATTTCGGCTGGTTCTTCGTGCTCACTTCCTCCCTCTTCGTGGTGTTCGTGCTGTGGCTGGCCGCCAGCCGTTACGGGCGGGTGCCGCTGGGCCGCGATGGCGAACAGCCAGAGTTCCGCACGGTGTCCTGGGTCGCGATGATGTTCAGCGCCGGCATGGGCATCGGCCTGATGTTCTTCGGCGTGGCCGAGCCGCTGTCGCACTACATATCGCCGCCGCCCGGCTCGGCCAGCGGGCAGACCAGCGAAGCGATGCAGGTGGCAATGGCCACCACTTTGTTCCACTGGACCCTGCACCCTTGGGCCATGTACGCCATCGTCGGCCTGGTAATCGCCTACGGCACCTTCCGCCGTGGCCGCTCGCAGCTGATTTCCGCCGCCTTCCGGCCGCTGATCGGCAAGCACGCAAACGGCCCTCTCGGCCGCCTGATCGACATGATGGCGATCTTCGCCACGCTGTTCGGCTCGGCCGCCTCGCTGGGCCTAGGGGCGCTGCAGATTGCCGGCGGCCTGGAATACAACGGCTGGATCGAAAGCCCCGGTAAACTGTTCTACATCTCGATCATCACCCTGCTGACCATTGCCTTCGTGACCTCGGCGGTGTCGGGCATCGGCAAGGGTATCCAGTGGCTGTCCAACACCAACATGGTGCTGGCACTGGTGCTGGCGGTGTTCGTGTTCATGGTCGGGCCGACGCTGCTGATGCTCAATCTGTTGCCGACCTCGCTCGGCATCTACATCAAGATGCTGCCGGAAATGATGGCCCGCACCAACGCCAGCGGCGGCGAACAGATGAACAGCTGGCTGGCCGGCTGGACCGTGTTCTATTGGGCCTGGTGGATCTCCTGGACGCCTTTCGTGGGCATGTTCATCGCCCGCATCAGCCGCGGTCGCACCATTCGCCAGTTCGTTACCGGGGTGCTGTTGGTGCCAAGCCTGGTCAGCCTGGTGTGGTTCACCATCTTCGGTGGCGCCGCCATCGAGGCCGTGCGCGAGGGCGCCTTCCAGCTGGCCAACGGTGCGGTCAACAGTAACCACGCGCTGTACCAGTTGCTGGACAGCTACCCGCTGGCCTCGGCAACGTCGGTGCTGGTGATGATCCTGGTGGGCATCTTTTTCGTTTCGGGTGCCGACGCCGCCTCGCTGGTGATGGGTACGCTGTCGGAACACGGCACCACAGCGCCATCGCGACGCACAGTGATTTTCTGGGGGACGCTGACCGGTACGGTGGCGGCCATCATGCTGGCGATCGGCGATCCAGGTAACCCTGGCGAGGCGCTGACCGGGCTGCAGAACCTGACCATCGTCGTGGCCTTGCCATTCGTGGTGGTGATGGTGCTGCTATGCCTGGCGCTGTACCGCGACCTGCGCAAGGACCCGATGATGCTGCGCCACCTGCGCGGCAACGAGCTGATCGAGAAGGCCGTACTGTATGGGGCGGTGAAGCATGGGGAGGAGTTCTACATTGTGGTGCAGGAGAAGAAGGCATCGGCCAAGACAGCGGCAGAGGCCGAAGTAACCAGCAACTGACGGCGTCAACCCGAAGACCACGGGCTGCTACGCAGCCCGTTCGCAATGCGAAACCGCGCCTGCTGAAACATGGACCTGCTTCAACCTTTCAACGCCGCCGCTATCTTGGCCACATCGATCTTGCCCATCTGCATCATGGCCTCGAACGCACGCTTGGCCGCCGCACGGTCGGGGTGGCCGATGGCTTCGATGAGGATGCGTGGAGTGATCTGCCACGAAATCCCCCATTTGTCCTTGCACCAGCCGCAAACGCTGGCCTCGCCGTCGTTGCCGACAATGGCATCCCACAAGCGGTCGGTCTCTGCCTGGTCCGCGGTACTGACCTGGAACGAAAACGCCTCACAGTGCTTGAAGGCCGAGCCGCCATTGAGCCCCACGCAAGGGATACCCATTACCGTGAATTCCACGGTGATCACATCGCCCTGCTTGCCTGAAGGGTAATCGGCGGGTGCCTGGTGCACAGCGACAACCCGGCTATCGGGGAAAGTTCGGGCGTAGAAGTTCGCCGCCTCTTCGGCATCGTGGTCGTACCACAGGCAGATGGTGTTCTTGGCAGTCATGGTCTTGCTCCAAGATCGAAGGTGAGCCTTGAGTCTAGCCTCATAGCCCCGGCGTACCGGTTCTGCAGACATTTCCGACATCAGGTAGTGAACCTGCTGACAAAAAAACGGTCTTTCGCTGACGGTCAACTCACCGACCGGTTCATCGGCCCAGTCACCGGGCCTACTTTTTGTCCTGTTTCAGCGAAGACCCAACATGCCCAATTCCCGCCCAAATGCTTCCGCCCTCCCTGCCCTGCGCATCGGCCTGATTGCCGCCTTGGTGAGTCTTGTCGCACCCGTGTACGCCGAAGAGCCTGCCAGCGACGCACGCTGGGTCAGTGACAGCCTGAGCACCTACGTGCGCAGCGGCCCGACCGACGGGCACCGCATTGTCGGCACGCTCAAGTCCGGGCAGAAGCTGACCCTGCTCGGCAGCCAGGGCAATTACAGCCAGGTGCGCGGGCAGAACGGCGATGTGGTGTGGATCCTCAGCAACGACCTGCAGACAGTGCCCGGGCAGAACGAGCGCCTGCCATTGCTCGATGCCCAGGTCGCCGAACTGACCGGGCAGTTGAAGACCATCGACGACAGCTGGAAGAACCGCGTACAGGGCATGCAGGAAACGCTTGATTCGCGCAAGCAGCTGATTGACGAGCTGGAGGCGCGCAACAAGGCACTGAACGAGCAGCTCGATCAGAGCCAGTCGGACCTGCGCGATACCCAGGCCCGCCTGGGGGATGAGAACAAGCAGGTGATGATGCGCTACATGGTGTATGGCGGCAGCATTGCCGGTGCAGGCTTGCTGGCGGGGCTGATCCTGCCGGCACTGACCCGTGGGCGCAAGAAGAACGATCGCTGGTTCTGAGTTAGGCAAGGCGTCGGGGCTGGAACGTGCCGGCCTGCCACAGGTCTTGCAGCAGCGAAAGCTGCCCCTACCGCAACCGTTCCAGCGCCTCCAGCACATACCCCGTGGCCCGCTCCACCTGCCCTTCCCGACACGCAATACCCAACTGCCGCCACAACCCCGGCCGCAGCGGTCGGCGGGCAATGCGTCGGTCCAGCTCAGTCGCCTCCCCCTCCTGCGGCAACAATGTCGCCCCGTACCCGGCGCCGACCAGGCTCTTGATCGCATCGTTGTAGTTCAGCTCGATCCGCGGTTCGGGGTACAACCCCGCCGCTGCAAACCATTCGCCGGTAACCCGCGACAGCTGGGTGGTGCTGTCGTTCAGGATCAACGCCCGTTGCGCCAGCCAGGCCGGGGTGATCCTGGCCGGCGGCTGCCAGTCGGCCGGCACATACGCCAGGATCGGGTCGCGCCGCCAGGGGGTAACCGTCAGCCCTTTGCCGGCTACCTGCGGCAAGGCCACAAGGCCGATATCCAGTGTGCCCTCACGCAAGCGCGCGAGCGATGCCTGGGAGGTCAGCACCTGAACCTGCACATCGATCCCCGGGTGCTCCACACGCAGGCGCGCCAGCGCCTGCGGCAGCAAATGGGCGATGGCACCGGTGGAGGCGCCCAGGCGCACACGCCCGGTCAAACCTGCGACCTGCCGGCGTACTTCGTCCAGCGCCAAGTCAGCGTCCGCCAGCAGGCGTCGGGCGCGCCCCAGCAGTGTTTCACCGATGACGGTAGGCCGCACCTGGCCGCGGGTGCGGGTGAGCAACGGGGCGCCGATACGCGCCTCCAGCTCGGCCACGTGCAAGCTGATGGTGGGCGGCGCCAGGTTAAGCTGGCGGGCGGCCTCGGCAAAGGAGCCCAGGTCGGTGATGACCACCAATGTGCGGAGGCGGTCGAGGCTGATTTCGCGCAATTGTCAGTGCAGACCCTTTTTCGAGTAAACCCACAGGTTCACCACGTGTTTCAAAAATCATTCAGAAAACCTGAATGTATCGGTCATCATATTCAAATTTTCATTACCAACGCTACGGGCGAGCATAGGCTATCTTTCCCCAACCGGACCCCGAGCATGCACACCCCTGTTGTTTTCATCGACGGCGACCAAGGCACCACAGGCCTGCAGATCCATGCCCGCCTGCAGGGCCGGAGCGATCTTCGCCTGCTGACCCTCCCCGAGGCCGAGCGCAAGGACCCGCAACGCCGCTGCGAAGCGATCAACAGCGCCGACATTGCCCTGCTGTGCCTCCCCGACGACGCCGCCCGCGAGGCCGTGGCCGCAATCCACAACCCACAGGTGCGGGTGATCGACGCCAGCTCGGCGCACCGCACCACACCAGGCTGGGTGTATGGCCTGCCGGAGCTTGACCATCAGCAAGCCGAGCGCATCGCGCAAAGCACGCGTGTCAGCAATCCCGGCTGCTATCCCACCGGCGCCATCGCGCTGCTGCACCCACTGGTCAAGGCCGGCTTGCTGCCTGCGGACTACCCCCTGAACATCCACGCCGTGTCTGGCTATTCCGGCGGTGGTCGCGCGGCGGTCGAGCGGCATGAACAGCCCGGCGCCGCCAAAGCCCCGGCGCTACAGCTGTATGGCCTGGAGCTGGCGCACAAGCACGTACCGGAGATCCAGCAGCACGCGGGGTTGTCGGCGCGGCCGATGTTCATGCCCGGCTATGGCGCCTACCGCCAAGGCATCGTGCTGAGCATTCCGCTGCAACTTCGCCTGTTGCCTGGACAGGTCAGCGCCGAGCATTTGCAAGCCTGCCTGGAACAGCATTACCAGGGTGCCCGCCATGTTCAGGTGATGCCTCTGCATCAGTGCGGTGCTGCGGCAAACCTCGACCCCGAGGCATTGAACGGCAGCAATGACCTGCGCCTGGCGCTGTACGCCAACCCCGAGCATGGCCAGGTACTGCTCACCGCAGTGTTCGACAACCTGGGCAAAGGTGCCTCTGGTGCTGCCGTGCAAAACCTCGACCTGATGCTCGGTGCCTTACAGGCACACGGCTGATACGGCAAAAACGGTTAGACTGTACAACCCGCGCCAACACAGCGCGGGTCGTATTCTCATCCGCCGGAGCCCCCAGATGTTCATCCTGAGCCGCCTCGACAGCGTGCCGCCCGAATCTTTCCAGAACCAGATCCGCGAGCTGGTCATTCACAATGTCGGCGATTTGAGCAGTGTCGCCATCGCCGTCGACAACCCGCTGTACCCGCTGTACCAGTACGGCGTCGGCATGGAAGTCCACCAGTACCTGCAAGCGCTGGACGGCACCCGCGGTCTGGCCGTGGCGCTTACCCTGGCGCTGGATGCCGAAGCACCGGACCAATTGCTGGGCTTTGCGCTGTCGCTGCCAGCCCAGGACGATGGGCAGGCCTGTGCATTGGCCTTTCTGGCCGTGTGCGCCAGCCATCGCCGCCAGGGCATCGCCCGTGCTCTGCTGGGCGACCTGCGCTCACGCCATGCCTGCGTAGAGCTGAACGCCTTTGCCAACCAGGTGCCGTGGTTCGAGGCGATGGGCATGCAAGTGGTGGCCGCCAACGGCCCGCAGGTGCTGATGAGCAGTACCGGCCAGCCCAGTGGTGCGCTGATCGGGCGCCTGGACATTGCGCCGATTTATCAGACGGCTGAAGTGCTGCAGATTCACACCTATCTGCTTAACCAGCAGGGTGAGGATGCGATGATCGAAGCGGAGCAGATGCGCGATGAGCGGCTGGATGAGCTGACCGCTCAAGCCCAGGAATGTGTGCGCCAGCGCAAGAACGTGCATTGATCCAAAGGCCTGTTCGCGGGCTTGCCCGCTCCCACAGGAATACCCTAAGGCCCAAGGCCGGTGATGTACCTGTGGGAGCGGGCGAGCCCGCGAAGAAGCCCCATTGGCCTCTCAGCCATGCACCCAGCGCCGATGCAGCCCACGCGCCAGGGCATCCAGCACAAACCCCAGCACGCCAATCAGCAGCACCATCGCCATCAGTTCGGAATACGCCAGCCGGTCACGGGTATCAAGAATGAAATACCCAAGCCCCGCACTCACCCCAAGCATTTCGCACGGCACCAGCACAATCCACAGAATACCGATGGCCAGGCGCACCCCCGTCAGCACGTGACCGATCACCCCCGGCACAATCACCTTGCACAAGGTTTCCCAGCGCGTGGCACTCAAGCTGCGGCTCAGTTGCAGCCAGCGCGGGTCCAGTTGGCGCACCCCAGCCGCCGTGTTCAGCAAGATCGGCCACAACGCGGCAAACGCCAGCAGGAAGTAGATCGGCTGGTCACCCACGCCCATCAGCATCACCACCACAGGCATCCACGACAATGGCGATATCATGCGCAGAAACTGAAATGCTGGCGTGGTCACCGCCTCCAGGTGCCGGTAGCTGCCTACCAGCAAGCCCAACGGCACGCCCATCAGCAGCGCCAGCAGCAGCCCAATCAGGATGCGCTTGAGGCTGACCCAGATATGCCCATAGACCTCGCCCTGCCCCAGCAGCTCGACCAGGCTGGCCAGGGTTGCCGCCGGCGAAAAGCGCGCCGACAGGCCGTGGGCCTGGCCGAACATTGCCACACCGGCCCACCATAACAGCAACAAGGCCAGCAACCCGACCAGCCCAAGGCCGGCATGTACGACATGCGTGCGCATCAGACCGCAAACTCCTCGCTACGCTCGAAGTTGTCGGCAATGCCGAACACCGACGGGCCACCCACTGCCGCGATGGCATTCCGCACGAAGCGATCGTCGACCAGGTCGCGGGCGGCATACGCCGGATCCAGCCCGGCAAGAAACGCATTGTCGCCTTCGATCAGGGTGGTTTTCAGGCGCTTGACCAGCTCTTCGGTGTAACTCGGGAACGGGTATGGCTGGAAGTCGATGCGTTTTTCGTCCCACTGCTGATGGCGAATGGCGCCACTGGCAATGTAGCCAGCACGGTCTTCGGCGGCGGGCGCCAGGACCTTGGTCAGCACCGCAGGCTCGTGCGGGGTGTACTTGTTGGGGCCCGCCCTAGACAGCAGTGCGGCGGCTTCGGTGCGATGGTCACGGGTCCATTGCTGGGCCTTGACGATGGCGTTGACCACTTTCTGGGACCACTCCGGGCGGTTATTCAGGTCATGCTCGTGCATGAACACCACGCAGCACGCATGGTTGCGCCATACATCGCCGGTAAAGCGCTGCACGCGGCCCACCTTGAGGTTCTCGGCCAGTGCGTTGAACGGCTCGGCAACGATGTAGCCGGCAATGCGCTTGCTGGCCAGAGCGGGTGGCATGTCGGACGGTGGCAGCACCAGCAGGTTGACCTCGTTGGCGGCCAGTTGCGCATTGGCCGGCTTCGACACGGGCGTCAGGCCGTTGTCGTTGAGCAACTGTTGCAGTACCACATTGTGGATCGAGTACCAGAACGGAATGGCCACTGTCTTGCCACCAAGCTGTTTCACGTCGGATATATCCGGCGCAACAGTCAGGCCCGAACCGCCCACGTGGTTCCAGGCCACCACCTTGGCTGGCACCTTGCTGCCATAGCGCGCCCATACCGTCATCGGCGAAAGCAGGTGGATGACATTGACCTGGCCGGAGATGAATGCCTCGATCACCTGCGCCCAGCTGCGCAGCAGCACCGGGCGCTCGGCCTTGATGCCTTCGGCCTCGAACAGGCCGTTGTTATGTGCCACCAGCAGCGGCGTGGCATCGGTGATCGGCAGGTAGCCGATGCGCACCGGCGCGTCCGGCTCGGCAGCGGCACGCGCCTGCAAGCTCGACAGCAACGGCAATGCACCGGCAGCAGTGAGCATGGCGCCGAGCTTGAGAAAGTCACGACGCGAAGAAGAGGAACAGCAGTCATCCATGCACATGGACAGCCTCCGAGGGCAACGAGGTTGGGGTAGGTTCGACTGTGCGGCTTGCCCGCCGAAGGGTTTTGAGGATTTCGATACGCAAAGCGCCCAGTTCTTCGACCCGCTGCGTCCGTGGTTGCGGCAGGTCGATGTGCCACTGGCCGAGGATGTGCGCTGGGTGGTTGCCCAGTAGCAGAACCCGGTCTGACAGCAGCAGGGCTTCGTCGATATCGTGAGTGATCAGCACGGCCGCGGTCTTGTGCGTGGCGATCAGTTGCAGCAGCAACTGCTGCATGTCGGCGCGGGTCACCTCATCCAACGCACCGAAGGGTTCATCCAGCAACAAGACTTCGGGCTGGCGTGCCAGGCAGCGGGCCAGCGCGGTGCGCTGGGCCATGCCGCCAGACAACTGCGCCGGGTACTGGCCACGGGCGTGGGCCAGGCCCACAGCGGCAATCGCATGGTCGATGCGTGCACGGCGTTCGGCATCCGCCAGCCTGGGCTGACGGGCGAAGTCCAGGCCGAAGGCGACGTTCTTCTCCAGGCTCAGCCAAGGCAGTAGGCTTGGGTCCTGGAAGGCCACCGCCAGACGCGGGTGCGGCCCCTGCAGCGGCTGGCCGTGCAAGCTCACGCTGCCGCCGCCAGGCTGCTGCAAGCCTGCCAGCACCCGCAGCAAGCTGGACTTGCCCACACCACTGGGGCCAAGGATGCTCACGACTTCACCTGGCGCCAGCTGCAGGTCGAACTGCGCCAGCACCTGCTGCCAACCACTCTCACGCGGGTAGCCCAAGCGAATGTCACGGGCCTCCAGCAATACCGCGCTCATGCAACGCCTGCTTGGCGTTGCAGTTCGGCGCGCAATTGCACCAGGCTGGGCGTGACGATCGGCACGAAGGCCGACTCCCGCCAACGGCGGGCAAACCCTTCGCCGTATTCGCAGAGGTAAGCCTTGCCGCCACTGGCCTGCAATTCCAGTTGTACCGCGTCGGCAGCACTTTCAGCCAGGATGATGCGCAGCTTGAACAAGGCCGCCGGCTGCTGCTGGAAGCGACCTTCGAGCAAGCCCTGCTTGAGTTCGCAGACGGTGTTTTCCAGGCGTTCGCCAAGCACCTGACGGGCTTCGTCGAGGAACGAGGCTCGGCCATGCAGATGCGCCTGAACCTCTTCCAGCGCTCGTCGCGCCAGGCCAATGGCCATGCCACATTGCAGCGCCAGGAATGCCGGACGTACCCGTGGCAGGAATTCGCGTGCATTTTCATGCAGCAACCAGTCGCGGGCCAGCGGCACCTGGTGAAAAGCCAGTGCTGCCGTGTTGCTCGACTGCAGGCCCATCAGTTGTAGATCATCAGAGCGCTCCAGGCCTTGAGCGTCGGAAGGAATGGCCAGCACAAACGGCGCGCCGCCGGCTTCATCCTCGATGGCCGCCGCCACCACGAAGCCGCTTTTACGCAAGTTGGTCACCCAGTGCAGTCGCCCTTCCAGGTGCCAGCCATCGGCTGCCGGGCGGCCACGCACCTGCAGCGCTTCGATACCGGACAGGAACTTCATGGCGTTGGACAGCCCGGTGGCACCGGCCAATTCACCGGTCAACAGCCGCGGCAGCAGGCGCTCACGCAGGGGCTGGTTGGGGCTGTGCAGCAGGTATTCGATGAAGGCACGCTGGCCCCAGCAGACGAAAGCCGCAGCCAATGAGCGGCTGGCAATGGCGGCGATGGCCTCGACCGCGTCGGTCACCTGCCCGCCCGTACCGCCCAGCGCTGGGTCGACCCCCGTGCGCAGCAGCTGCGATTCTGCGATCTGCGCCAGCACCTGCTGCGGTTCGCACAGGCCCCGGTCGATGGCCTCGGCATTGGCATCCAGCCAGTGTCGAAATGCACAATCTTGCATGGTCTTGCTCCTTTGATAACGCCGGGGCCGCTCTGCGGCCCGTTCACGGCACAAGGCCGCTCATACAACGGCCTGGTAATGGCCATTATCACAGGTGGACTACGCAGAAGGCTGCCAGCGGTATTTGCCAAGCTCTTCGTTGAGTGGCGTCTGGGCGAAAACATTAGCAAAGTTGCACAGGGTTGCGAGGCTTACGCCCAGAATCACCTCCAAGGCGTTGCCTTCACTGAAGCCGGCCTCACGGAAGGCCTGGTAGGTGGCTTCGCTGACATTGCCACGGGTGGCGATCACTTCGCGGGCAAAGGCGGCCAGGGTTTCGTAGCGGGCGTTCGGGAGTTCGCCACGGGCACGCAGAGCATCGACCACCTCCTGCGGCAGCTTGGCCTTGTTCAGCGCGACGGCCGTATGGCCGGCCACGCAAAAGTCGCAGCCATGCTGGGTGGCCGCGATCAGTTGCACCACTTCACGCTCGGCCAGGCCAAGCTCAGACTTGCCATTGAGTGCCGAAACGGTCACGTAGGTTTCCAGCGCCGCCGGGGCGTTGGCCAGCACACCAAGCAGGTTGGGGATGAAGCCGGAATTCTTCTGCGCGTTCTCAAGGAACGGCCGTGCCGCTTCCGGGGCGCTCTGCAGCGTGTGTAAAGTAATGCGCGCGGACATGCAGTGATCTCCTTTGATGAGTGTCACTACAGTCTGTTGGTTATAAGAACTACCCTCCATATTCGTCAGTCGCCTTTCCTTGCTCCTGAGTCTTTGCATTAGATGATTTCGTCCAGCCCGCTTGTCGATTGGTTATTAGAAAGCCTGGAGCTCGATGCCAGCCTGTTTCATGTAGGCCGCTATTGCGGCGGCTGGCATGCCAGTACCCAAGGCATGGGCCGCGCCAGCTTTCACCTGGTGGTGCAAGGGCATTGCTGGCTGCACATTGACGGCCAGCCGCAGGCCATTCGCCTGGAGAAAGGTGATGCCGTGTTCCTGCTGCGTGACCTGGCCTATCGCTTGTCCAGCGATCAGGACCCGGTCGACGCCTGTGCTCAGCCACGCCAGGCCATGCAGGCGCTGGATAGCCAGGCCGCCGACGGCGTTGGCTTGGTCTGCGGCTTCTTCCATTTTCAGTCGGGCCTCTGCTCGCTGATTGTCGAGGGTCTCGCTGACTGGATCTTGTTACGCGCTGAAGATCCCAGCGGCAGCGCAGCGCGGGCGCTGTTCGGGCTGATCCTGGAAGAATGCCGGCGAGATGCTGGGCCATCACAGATGCTACTGGAACGGCTGACGCACTTGTTGTTCCTGTACGTGCTGCGCCAGCAGGTGCACGCAGGGCAATCGCTGGGCGGGCTGGTCGCCCTCGCCCGCCAGCCGGCATTTGCCGGATTGCTTGAGCAATTGATCGAGCAACCGGGGCAAACCTGGACCCTGGAGAACATGGCCGCTTGCACCGGGTTGTCACGGTCGGCTTTTTTCAAGCGTTTCAGCGAGCTGGCCGGGCAGTCACCGGGACAAGTGCTGCTGGCGCTGCGCATGCGCCATGCCAGCCAGTTGCTGCAGGCGGGGCATACCGTTGAGCAGGTGGGCGCGCAGGTGGGGTATCAGTCGGTGGCCGCATTCACCAGGGCGTTCGCCAAGGCAGTGGGGGTGCAGCCGGGGGCGTATCGCAGGCAGCATGACGGGCGCGGGCATGCCTGACCCAGCAAAGCGCGGAAATCGACCAAGCGGCCATAGTCGGGGCTGCTTAGCAGCCCCATGTTGCAGTTGTCAGTCGTTGACGCTGATAACCCGCGCACTGTTAACCGCCTTCCCGCGTGTGGCCAGGCAGTAATACAGCGGCACGGTCACCAGCAAGCCGAATAGCCACGACAGGTCGGCCCCTTCGACAATGTTCGAGTACGGCCCCACATACAGCGAAGTATTGGCAAACGGCAGCTGCACCAGGATGCCGCAGGCATAGGCAATGATCGCGTGGTGGTTGAAGCGGCCATAGATGCCGCCGTCTGCACTGAAGATCGAGGCGATGTCGTACTGGCCCTTCTTGATCAGGTAGAAATCGATCAGGTTGATCGAAGCCCAAGGCACCAGCACCAGCAGCAGCGCCAGGATCAGGCCGATGAACTGACCGATGAAGTCCGCCGAGGCATTCAGTGCCACCATCCCGCAGCCCACCAGAATGACCGAGGCCAGAATCACCCGTACCTTGACGCTCGGCGTCCACTCGGCCACGAAGGTCTGGATTGCGGTCACGATCGACAGCACCGCGCCATACAGGTTGAGGGCGTTGTGGCTGATGATGTTGAGCAGGAACAGCACCATCAGGATCGGGCCCAGCCAGCCGGTAGCCTGCTTCACCGCGTCCATTGCGTCGGTGCCTTGCGGGACGCACAACACGGCCACTGCACCAAAGCTGAAGCACAGGATGGTGCCCAGGGTGGCGCCCAGGTAGGTAGCCCAGAACGGTTTGGCAATGCCCACTTCACGCGGCAGATAGCGCGAATAGTCTGACGTGTACGGCGAGAAGCTGATCTGCCAGATGGTGCCCAGCGACACGGTGGCGATAAAGCCCGACAGGTTGAATGCGCCGCGGCTGAAGAAGTCTGCCGGCAGGTCCTGGATGAACATCATGATGAAACCGGCCAGCAAAGCCGAACCCATCACCCAGGTACCGATGCGGTTGAGAATGTGGATGAAACGATAGCCGATCACGCCGATGGCAGTAGCGCTCAGGGCGCCTATCACGATCGCGCCAGGCATCGGCACGCTCGGGGCGATGCCGTGGATGGTCTTGCCTGCCAGGACAATGTTGGAAATAAAGAAGCCGACATAGATCAGCGCGGTGAAGAACACGATCAGCAAGGCACCGTAACGGCCGAACTGGCCACGGCTTTGCACCATTTGTGGAATGCCCAGCTGCGGCCCCTGCGCAGAGGCCAGGGCGATGACCACGCCCCCGACCAGATGGCCCAGGACGATGGCTATCAACCCCCACAACAGGTTCAGGTGGAACACCTGGACCACCATGGCACCGGTGACGATGGGCAGTGGTGCAATGTTGGTACTGAACCAGAGGGTGAACAGGTCGCGCGCCTTCCCGTGGCGCTCGGCAGGTGGAACGTAATCGACCGTGTGATTCTCGACAAACTGGTGTTGCGACGACGGTTGGGACATGGTTTTCAGCTCGAAAGGTCGTTTTTATCTTTGTAAGGAAACCGCATCTAGGCGGCCTCTCAGCTGCGGACCATATTATGGTATTCCAAACTTTTGACAACACTGATCCGCATGAAAAAACGGCCACTGATCCGCTTGCGAAACCCCTGCGACAAACCGCCTCACCGCTCAAGGCCACGGTTTTCGTGGCTTTTGGCCGTTCATCGCGAAAACCTAGGGTTGAAAATTCCGCTTGCAAAATAGGTATTACGGTATACCATCAGACACATCAACGATAAAAACCGCGGACCACCGCAGCCCTTCAGAGGTACTCCCGATGATCGACGCAACTGTCTACAAGAACGTTCTGGGCTCCTTCCCGTCCGGCGTTACCGTCATCACCACCCAGGACGACGACGGCTCGGTCGTCGGCCTGACCGCCAGCGCCTTCTCCTCACTGTCGATGGACCCGCCACTGGTGCTGTTCTGCCCCAACTACACCTCCGACTCCTACCCGGTACTGATCAAGCAGAAGCGCTTTGCCATTCATCTGCTCTCGGGTGAACAGCAGGCAGAAGCCTACGCGTTCGCCAGGAAGGGCAAGGACAAGGCCAGCGGTATCGAGTGGAGCCTGAGTGAACTGGGCAATCCGATCCTGGCCGGCGCCACCGCCGTCATCGAATGCGAACTGTGGCGTGAATATGAAGGTGGCGACCACGCCATCATGGTCGGCAAGGTGCACAACCTGATCGTCCCGGCAGAAGCACCACGGCCCATGGTGTACTGCCGCGGCAAGATGGCCAGCCTGCCGGCCTTTGCCTGAAGCCTGCAGTTGGACGCAGCCCGCTCCCACATTGAAGCCCGATTGACTGACGGGCAATAACAAGCGTTGAGGAAAAACCCATGAAATTTTCGTTGTTCGTGCACATGGAACGTTGGGATGAACAGGTCAGCCACCGCCAGCTGTTCGAAGACCTGACCGAACTGACCCTGATGGCCGAAGACGGCGGTTTCAGCACCGTGTGGATCGGTGAACACCACGCCATGGAATACACGATTTCGCCAAGCCCGATGCCGCTGCTGGCCTACCTGGCCGCGCGCACCGAGAAGATCCGCCTGGGCGCCGGCACCATCATCGCGCCATTCTGGAACCCGATCCGCGTCGCTGGCGAATGCGCCCTGCTCGACGTGATCAGCAACGGCCGCATGGAGGTGGGCCTGGCCCGCGGTGCCTACCAGTTCGAGTTCGACCGCATGGCAGGTGGCATGCCGGCCACCGACGGCGGCAAGGCGCTGCGCGAGATGGTGCCGGTGGTGCGCAAGCTGTGGGAAGGCGACTACGCCCACGACGGTGAAGTCTACAAGTTCCCGACCTCCACCAGCGTACCGAAGCCGTTCAACGCCACGCCGCCCATGTGGATCGCCGCCCGCGACCCGGACTCGCACAACTTCGCCGTTGCCAATGGTTGCAATGTCATGGTCACCCCGCTGATGAAGGGTGACGAAGAAGTGCTGGACCTGAAGAACAAGTTCCAGGCCGCCCTGGACAACAACCCGGACGTGCCGCGCCCGCAACTGATGGTGCTGCGCCACACCCACGTGCACAGCCCGTCCGACCCGGAAGGCTGGAAGGTCGGTGCCCAGGCGATCTCGCGCTTCTACCGCACCTTCGATGCCTGGTTCGGCAACAAGACGACCCCGGTGAATGGCTTCCTGGAGCCGAGCCCGGAGTCGAAGTTCGCCGAAGTGCCGGCGTTCCAGCTGGAGAACATCCGCAAGAACACCATGATCGGCACGCCGGAAGAGATCATCGCACGCATCAAGTACTACCAGGAACTGGGCGTCGACGAGTTCAGCTTCTGGTGCGACAACAGCTTGCCCCACGCCGAGAAGAAGAAGTCGCTCGAGCTGTTCATCAAGGAAGTGGTGCCGGCGTTCGCCTGAATTCCCATTGCCTGAATCATTGCGGGACGCGCCCGCTCCCGTGGGCCCCTTCGGCCTGCGTGAGCGGGCTTTTTTTTGAAACCTGTGCAGTCCTTGTGGGAGCGGGCAAGCCCGCGAAGAGGCCAGTACAGACAACAGAGAAATCAAGGCATCAGGGCACCTTTCGTCCCCCGGCAAGAGAAATTTCCTGACACCTCTTGCACAACAAATATTATGGTATACCATCAGACAACAAGAGCTGATAACCCTCACCAGGAGCCATCCATGAGTTTCGAAATCCGCAAGATCGTCACCTACTCCGAAGAGACCCGCATCGAAGGCGGCAAGGCCACTGACAAGCCGGTGACCATGGTCGGCCTGGCCGTCGTGATCAAGAACCCATGGGCCGGTCGCGGTTTCGTTGAAGATCTGAAGCCGGAAATTCGCGCCAACTGCTCGGAGCTGGGTGCCCTGATGGTCGAGCGCCTGACTGCTGCCATTGGCGGCGCCGACAAGATCGAGGCCTACGGTAAAGCCGCCGTCGTCGGCGCTGATGGCGAAATCGAGCACGCCTCGGCCGTGATCCATACCCTGCGCTTCGGCAACCACTACCGCGAGGCAGTTCAGGCCAAGAGCTACCTGAGCTTCACCAACAAGCGCGGCGGCCCAGGCACTTCGATCCAGATCCCGATGATGCAGAAGGACGACGAAGGCCTGCGTTCGCACTACATCACCCTGGAAATGCAGATCGAAGACGCCCCGCGTGCCGATGAAATCGTCGTGGTCCTGGGCGCAGCCGATGGCGGCCGCCTGCACCCGCGCATCGGCAACCGTTACATCGACCTGGAAGAACTGGCTGCCGAAAAAGCCAACGCTCAATAACAACAACCAAGACGGGCCGGGGCGTGGCGTGCTTACCCGCCGCGCCCGACCTTCAAGGAGCGCCCTCCATGATTCAGCCTGTCGCTGAACGCACACCTGCCGGCACCAGCTATCTGGATGTCGGCCAAGGCCAACCCGTGGTACTGATCCACGGCGTGGGCCTGAACAAGGAAATGTGGGGCGGTCAGTTCGTTGGCCTGGCCAACGACTACCGCGTCATCGCCTACGACATGCTCGGCCACGGTCAAAGCCGCGTACCGGCTGCCGACACACCGCTGGAAGGCTATGCCGACCAGCTCGCCGAACTGCTTGACCACCTGCAAATTGCACAAGCCACCGTAATCGGCTTCTCCATGGGCGGCCTGGTTGCTCGTGCATTCGCCCTCAATTACCCGCAGTGCCTGGCTGCACTGGTTGTGCTCAACAGCGTGTTCAACCGCACCCCCGAGCAGAGTGCCGGGGTGATCGCGCGTGCCGCCCAGGCGGCGGAGCTGGGCCCCGACGCCAACGTCGATGCTGCCCTGGACCGCTGGTTCAGCCGTGAATACAAGGCTGCCAACCCTGCGCAGGTCGCCGCAATTCGCCAGGTGCTGGCGAGCAACGACCCGCAGGGCTACCACACCACTTATTCGCTGTTCGCCACTCAGGACATGTACCGCGCCGACGACTTGGGCAGTATCCAGGTGCCGACGCTGATCGCCACCGGCGAACTCGACTCGGGCTCCACCCCGGCCATGACCCGCCAGCTCGCCGCCTGCATTCCTGGCGCACGCAGTGTGGTCCTCGCCGAGCAACGGCATATGATGCCGGTGGAAGCACCGCGTGAAGTCAACAAGATGCTGCTGGACTTCCTCACCCAAGCCCGCACCCTCACCGAATCCGCCAAGGGGATTGTTGCATGACCCTCGTTCGTTTCCAGATGTGCATCGACGGCCAATGGCGCGATGCCCAGAGCGGCAAGACCTTCGACAGCCTCAACCCGGCCACCGCCCAGGCCTGGGCGCAACTGCCCGACGCCGATGAAGCCGATGTGGAGCTGGCCGTTCAGGCCGCCCAGCGTGCTTTCGACAGCAAGGCGTGGCGCAGCATCACCGCCACCGCCCGCGGCAAGCTGCTGCGTCGCCTGGGTGACCTGATTGCCGAGAACAAGGAGCACCTGGCCCAGCTGGAAAGCCGTGACAACGGCAAGCTGATCCGCGAAACCCGCGGCCAGGTCGGCTATCTGCCGGAGTTCTTCCACTACACTGCGGGCCTGGCCGACAAGCTCGAAGGCGGTACCCTGCCGCTGGACAAACCCGACCTGTTCGCCTACACCGTGCACGAGCCGATCGGCGTGGTTGCCGGGATCATCCCGTGGAACAGCCCGCTGTACCTCACCGCGATCAAGCTGGCCCCTGCCCTGGCTGCCGGCAACACCATCGTGCTCAAACCGTCCGAGCACGCCTCGGCGACCATCCTCGAGCTGGCCCGACTGGCCCTTGAGGCCGGCTTCCCGGCCGGTGTGGTCAACGTGGTCACCGGCTACGGCCCCAGCACCGGCGCGGCGCTGACCCGCCACCCGCTGGTGCGCAAGATCGCCTTCACCGGCGGTGCCGCCACCGCCCGCCACGTGGTGCGCAGCAGTGCCGAAAACTTCGCCAAGCTGTCGCTGGAACTGGGCGGCAAGTCGCCGAACATCATCTTCGCCGACGCCGACCTGGACAGCGCCATCAATGGCGCCGTGGCCGGCATCTATGCCGCGTCCGGGCAAAGCTGCGTGGCCGGTTCGCGCCTGCTGGTGCAGGATGAAATCTTCGACGTGTTCGTCGAGCGCCTGATTGCCCGCGCCAAGCGCATCCGCATCGGCAACCCGCAGGACGACGCCAGCGAAATGGGCCCGATGGCCACCGCGCAACAGCTGGCAGTCGTCGAAGGCCTGGTGGCTGCGGCCAAGGCCGAAGGCGCCAAACTGCACATGGGCGGAAAGCGTGCCGACGTTGAAGGTGACGGCTGGTTCTACGAGCCGACCCTGTTCGAGTGCGACAGCAACGCGATGACCATCATGCAGGAAGAAGTGTTCGGCCCGGTCGCCGCAGTAATTCGCTTCAAGACCGAAGAAGAAGCCCTGGCCATGGCCAACGACTCGCAATTCGGTCTGGCTGCCGGCATCTGGACGCGCGATCTGGGCCGTGCCCACCGCCTGGCCCGCGACGTGCGTTCGGGGATCATCTGGGTCAACACCTACCGCGCCGTGTCGGCCATGGCACCGATAGGTGGTTTCAAGAACAGCGGCTACGGCCGTGAGAGCGGCATCGATTCGGTGCTGGCCTATACCGAGCTGAAGACCGTGTGGATCAACTTGTCCACCGCGCCGATGCCCGACCCGTTCGTGATGCGCTAGGAGGAACACGAGATGATCGAACCCGGCATCTACAAAGACGTGATGGGCTCCTTCCCGTCAGGCGTCACGGTAGTGACCACCCTGGACGCCGACGGCGGCATCGTCGGCATTACCGCCAGTGCGTTCAGCGCGCTGTCGATCGACCCGGCGCTGGTGCTGTTCTGCCCCAACTATGCCTCCGACACCTACCCGATCCTGCGCGACAGCAAGCAGTTCGCCATCCACCTGCTGTCCGCCGACCAGACCGCCGAAGCCTATGCCTTCGCAGGCAAGGGCAAGGACAAGGCCAAGGGCGTCGAATGGCACCTGAGCGAGCTGGGCAACCCTCTGCTGGCCAAGGCCACGGCGATCATCGAGTGCGAATTGTGGCGCGAGTACGACGGCGGTGACCACGCGATCATTGTCGGCGCGGTGAAGAACCTGGTGTTGCCTGAGCAGCCGATGACCCCGATGGTGTACCACAAGGGCAAGCTCGGCGCCCTGCCGCCGCTTGGCTGATACATCCTGAAGTCGGTGTTGGCCTCTTCGCGGGCTCGCCCGCTCCCACAGCTTGCGGAATCTGTGCGATACCTGTGGGAGCGGGCAAGCCCGCGAAGAAGCCAACACCGATGCCCCTGTTTTCAGGGGTCGCGCTAATCGTCTCACCCTCGGTTGCGGCCCCTTTTTTATGCCGGAGTACTGCACATGAGCAATGAAAAGTACGAAAAGGGCCTGAAAATCCGCACCCAGGTACTGGGCGAGGACTACGTCAACCGCTCGATCCAGAACGCAGATGAATTCACCAAACCGTTGCAGGAGCTGGTCACCGAGTATTGCTGGGGTCACGTCTGGGGCCGCGAAGGCTTGTCGCTGAAAGAGCGCAGCATGATAAACTTGGCCATGATTTCCGCGCTCAACAGGCCCCACGAGCTCAAGTTGCACATTCGCGGTGCCCTGCGCAATGGGCTGAGCCGTGAACAGATTCGCGAAATCCTGCTCCAGGTCGGCATTTATTGCGGCGTACCCGCGGCGGTGGACAGTTTCCGCCTGGCCCGTGAAGCGTTTGCCGAAGCCGATGCGGAGCCAACCCGTTAACAACGGGCTGTTCGAACCACTGCATGGAAAGCCTCGGTTCGGGGCATTCCGCAATGTTGGCGCAACAGCCTCATAAAGAGCGCACCTGATGAAACGCCAGCCACTCGACGACAGCTTCAAGGTCAACCGCAACCCCGTTACTCTGCGCGAAATCGTGCTCGACAAGCTGCGCACCGCAATCATGAACTTTCACCTGTTGCCCGGCGACCGCCTGGTCGAGCGCGACCTGTGCGACCGCCTCGGCGTCAGCCGCACTTCGGTACGTGAAGCGCTGCGTCACCTGGAGTCCGAAGGCCTGGTCGAGTTCGCCGACGCCAAAGGCCCGCGCGTGGCCATCATCACCCTGGAAGATGCACGTGACATCTATGAGCTGCGCTGTGTGCTCGAAGGCCTGATCGTGCAACTGTTCACCCTCAACGCCAAGGCCAAGGACATCCGTGCGCTGGAACGCGCGCTGGAAGTGAACCGCGAAGCACTGGAAGAAGGCGAGTTGCAACAGGTGCTGGACTCGGTACAAGGTTTCTACGATGTGCTGCTGGAAGGCTCTGGCAACCAGGTGGCGGCCCAGCAGTTGCGCCAGTTGCAAGCACGCATCAGCTACCTGCGCGCCACCTCGGTATCGCAGGAAAACCGCCGCGGCGCCAGCAACCGCGAAATGGAAAAGATCGTCGAGGCCATCAAGGGCGGCGACCCGCTGGTGGCCCACCAGGCCTCGGTCGACCACGTCCGCGCCGCAGCCAAGGTGGCCCTGGACTACCTGCGCCAGAAGCAGGATGACAACGCCAAGGTGCGCGACATTGTCGAACCCTTGGCCCTGAAGGAACCCCGCATAGGTCGCTGATCATGCCCAATGCCCCGCGCTACTGCCCGCACTGCACCAAGGAACTGGCCCGGGGCGTTCCCACAGGCGATACCCACGAACGCCTGCATTGCACCGGCTGCGGCTACATCCATTACATCAACCCCAAGATCATCGCCGGCTGCATCATCGAGCGCGATGGAAA
Organism: Pseudomonas sp. GW823-FHT05G12; assembly: GCF_058795575.1. Classification (NCBI taxonomy): domain Bacteria; kingdom Pseudomonadati; phylum Pseudomonadota; class Gammaproteobacteria; order Pseudomonadales; family Pseudomonadaceae; genus Pseudomonas; species Pseudomonas sp. GW823-FHT05G12. Next base: position 2,448,367 of record NZ_CM179501.1, on the reverse strand, counting down.
GTACCTGCTGTGCCAGCGCGCCATCCCCCCTCGCCCCGGCACCTGGACCTTGCCTGCCGGGTTCATGGAGGCTGGCGAAACCACCGAACAGGCGGCGCTGCGCGAGGTATGGGAAGAAAGCGGCGTACGTGCGGACATCGTCTCGCCGTATTCGATCTTCAGCGTGCCAAAGATCAGCGAGGTGTACATCATCTTCCGTGCCATCGTTACCGAAGAGACCGGGCAGTACGGGCCGGAGACGCTGGCTTACAAGTTCTTCGAACCGGATGAAATCCCCTGGGATGAGATCTACTACCCGGCTATCCGGCAAATTCTCGAGCGCTACATCCTCGAGCGGCAGGCCGGGGTGTATGGCATTTACATGGGCAATGATGACACCGGCAAAGTGCACTTCATGCGCTAGCCTGTCCGGCCTCTTCGCGGGTGAATCTGCACTCCCCCGGATCGCGCAGTGGCAGAGGCTCGTGCAGTGGCACAGCCCCTCACAAAACCCTCGCCAACGGTCTATTCTCGGTGCACCCTAAGGGCCTTGAGAAAGAGGACCGGCAAAGCACATGGCTAGATGGCTAGACGGCGGCGGGCAAATGGCCGAACGCATCCGCAACCACGACTGGGCCAGCACTCCCCTGGGCCCGCTGGAACATTGGCCCGACGCCCTGAAAACCACGATGTCTCTGTGCCTGGCCTCGCGCTTTCCGCAGGCCGTGCTGTGGGGCCCGGACTTGATCACCCTGTACAACGATGCGTTCACGCCGATTCTCGGTCGCAAGCCCCTGGCCTTGGGCATCCCCTTCCGCGACGTGTGGCACGAAGCCTGGGATGAAATCAGCAGCATGGCGGACCGTGCGTTGGCCGGTGAAGCGGTGTACATCGAAGACTTCCCGCTGATGATCGACCGCAACGGAGGTTTGGAGCGGGCCTATTTCACCTTCTGCTACAGCCCGATTCGCGGCCATGATGGCGAGATTCTGGGCATGCTCGACACGGTCACCGAAACCACCGCCAGCGTGGTCACCAACCAACGCCTGAACTTTCTCGATGCCCTCGGGCGAGCCGTGACCGAGGCAACCGACCCGGACCAGATCATGGCCATCACCACCCGCATGCTGGTCGAGCACCTTGGCCTGTCCAGCTGCGCCTATGCGGTGATGGACCCCGACGAGGACGGTTTCACCATTTGCGGCGATGCGGTGACCCCCGGTTCACCACGCCTGGTGGGCCACTATCACCTGCATGACTTCGGCCGCCTGGCTGTCAGCCGCCTGCGCAGCGGCCTGGCCCTGGTGATCAATGACAACCTGCGCGAACTGGCCGCTGACGAGGCGGCGACTTTTCAGGCCATCGGCATTACGGCCACCATCTGCATGCCACTGATCAAGGGTGGCAGGCTGACCGCGCTGATGGCGATTCACGACCGCGTACCCCGGGCATGGACCGACTACGAGCAAACACTGATCAGCGAAGTGACCGAGCGATGCTGGGCACATATACAACGGGCCCAGGCCCATGCCGAAGTGCGCGAAGCGATGGCGGCCCTGGAAGCGCTCAACACCACCTTGGAACATCGCGTCGAAGAACGCACCACTCAGTTGCTGCACACCGAGGCCGTACTGCGCCAAGCCCAGAAGCTGGAAGCCATTGGCCAGCTGACCGGCGGCGTAGCCCACGACTTCAATAACCTGCTGACCATCATCCGCTCGTCGCTGCACTTCCTGCAGCGCCCCAACCTGGCCGAGGAGCGCCGCGAGCGCTACCTCAAGACCATGTCCGACACGGTCGACCGTGGTGCCAAACTGACCGGCCAGCTACTGGCCTTCGCCCGCCGCCAGGCCCTCAGCCCACAGGTGTTCGAGGCCGGGCCTCGGCTGGAGGCCATGGCCGACATGCTCGACACCGTCACTGGCGCGCGCATCCGGGTCGAGCTGCAGTTACCGCAAGCGCCCTGCCACATCCGCGCCGACCTCAGCCAGTTGGAGACCGCGGTGATCAACCTGATGCTCAATGGCCGCGATGCCATGGCAGGCGAAGGTGCCTTGCAGCTGCGCCTGCAGGCCGACCAGTGCCTGCCTGCCTTGCGCGGTCAGCCTTCGCTGCCTGGCCCGTTCGCGGCGATATCGGTGAGCGACAGCGGAGTCGGTATTGCCAGCGAGTTGCTGGAGCGCATCTTCGACCCGTTCTTCACCACCAAGGCCCCGGGTGAAGGTACCGGGCTCGGGTTGTCGCAGGTGTTCGGTTTCGCCAAGCAATCCGGGGGCGATGTACAGGTGAACAGCATCCCCGGCCAGGGCACCACCTTTACCCTGTACCTGCCGCAGGAGGACTCACCTGCGGCCTTGCCCGAAGACGCCTCGGCCGGCAGCCAGCCGCAGGTACAGGGCGAGCGGCGACGAATACTGGTGGTAGAAGACAACCCCGACCTGGGCAGCTTCACGGCTCAGTTCCTCGAGGACCACGGCTACCAAATCAGCTATGCGCGTTCGGCAGAAGAAGCGCTGGCGCAGTTGACTGGCCCGGCAGGTGATTTTGATGCGGTGTTTTCCGATGTGGTCATGCCCGGCATGGGTGGCTTGGCACTGGCCCGCGAACTTCGCCGCCAGCGCCCGCAGTTGCCGGTGATCCTTACTTCGGGCTTTAGCGATGCGATTGCCGAAGGCGGGCACCAAGGGTTCACCTTCCTGGCCAAACCCTACTCGGCAGAACAGGTGTGCCAGATGCTCGGGCAAGTACTCGGCCACTGATACTTGTCGCAATGGACGATCAACGGCGCCCTTCTGCCAGCATGCGCACCGCCAGCCCCGCCAGCACCGTTCCCATCAACCAACGCTGAACCTGTTGCCACAGTGGCCTGCCAGCCAGGAACACGGCGATGGAGCCGGCCATTATCGCAATCAGCGCGTTGAACGTAACGCTGATGGCGATCTGCGTCGAACCCAGCACCAGCGACTGCAACAGCACGCTGCCGTGGCCCGGTTCGATGAATTGCGGCATAAGCGACAGGTACATGACGGCAATCTTGGGGTTGAGCAGGCTGGTGGCAAACCCCATGGTGAATAGCCGCCGCGGGCTGTCGGCGGGCAGTTCACGGAGCTGGAACGGCGATTGGCCACCCGGCCGCAGCGCCTGCCAGGCCAGGTACAACAGGTACAGCGCGCCACCGATGCGCAGCGCGTCGTAGGCAAAGGGTACTGCCATCACCAGCGCCGTAATGCCCATTGCCGCGCAGAACATGTAGATGACGAAGCCCAGAGCCACACCGCCAAGCGAAATCAACCCGGCTTGGCGGCCCTGGCAGATCGAGCGGGAAATCAGGTAGATCATGTTCGGCCCTGGGGTCAGGACCATGCCGAGGCAAATCAGGGCGAACGTGAGCAGTTGCGTGGTTTCGGGCATGGGGGCACTTCCTGGTTGTGCATGAGGGTGCAGCGAGTGTATCTGAAGTCATTCTGAACCGGTAAATTCAGGTCATTTGCCCGGCTATCAAGCCCAGGGCCACGGTAATCATCGCCATCCCCGACACCCGCCCGACCAGCTTTGCCGCCCCCGGCCGGGTGCTCAGCACCGCTTTGGCGCCATAGCCGACCAGCGTGTAGATCACCAGCGAACTGCACAGATGGACCAGCCCCAGCAACAAGATCTGCAACGGTACGGGCCAGCTCGACTGCGGGTCGGTGAACTGCGGCAGCAGGGCCAGGAACAGCAGGAATACCTTGGGGTTCAGGCCGCTGACGCAAAAACCCTTCAACGCCCAGCGCGAGCCCGACTCCCCCGCGCCGCCCTGCCCGGCCGCCGGCAAGGACGGGCTGAGCAACAAGTTACCGCCCAGCCACAGCAAATAGGTGCACCCCGCCAGGGTCAGCAAGGTCAGCGCCAACGGGTGACCAGCCAGCAGGCTGCCAACCCCGGCCGCCACCACCAGCGTGGCCAGGAAATGCCCCGACAACATCCCCGCCACCGCTGGCATCACCCAGCGACCGCGCATGCCTGCAGAGATGGCATACGCCCAATCTGCGCCCGGGGTAATCACGAACAGCATCGATACAGCCCAGAACGCCGTCAGCACACTGATAGCCACTTGAATCTTCCTTATCTACTGCATTGGGATGTCGAAAGATTACGGATTTCGCTCGGGGATATTCTTTCGTATATTTCCCCTCGACATTCATGAATTAGAAGATTCTTCCCAATGGATAGAACTGATCGAAAAATCCTTGCCGAGCTGCAAAAAGACGGGCGCCTGTCGGTCACCGAGCTGGCCGACCGTGTGGGGCTCAGCCTGTCACCCTGTCATCGGCGCTTGAAGGCACTGGAAGAGTCCGGAGCCATTCTGGGCTATCACGCACGGCTGGCACCGAGCGCCCTTGGACTGAACTTTGCCGCGCTGGTATTCGTGACGCTACGCGAGGTAACCCGCCAGCCGGTGGCGGACTTTGAAACGGCACTGGCGCAGATCCCGCAGATTGTCGAAGCGCAGCGGCTGTTCGGCGACCCCGATTACCTGCTGCATGTGGTAGCCAAGGACCTGCCGGCGTTTCAGAAGCTGTATGACGAGCACCTGACCAGTATTCCCAATGTGAAACGTTTGAGCTCGACCTTGGTGATGAAGGAAGTGCTTCAGGATCGGCTGCTACCCATGTAGCTGTTTCTTCGTGTGCCGGCCCCTTCGCGGGTAAACCCGCTCCTGCAAAGGTGACTTAGCCCGTTGTAGGAGCGGGTTTACCCGCGAAGAGGCCGGCCCAGGCAACCTTTCATCTGCCCTGAAAACGCGCACATCGCACCAACCCAGCCCACCGTGATCCGGTTGCCACCCCCGCCGCCCCTCTACCCCAAGGCCTTCAGCCAGCTGGCACTCTCCTTGCTACCGTCACCCGCTTAAGCTTTTGTCAGCCTTAGTTTTTTTAACGCTTATGGGCACATATTTACTAATTTCTCGTTATCCCCGCGCCCCTCATCATCGCTCCAACAAGAACGCGTCGCCCACCGCCGGCACGCCCCCGGGCAGTTCCCAATGCCCTACCTTGCCTTGGAGTCAGTCATGACCAGTGCAGCCAATTCGGCACCCCTGATAGAAAAACACACGATCGGCTACGTGCCCCCGCAAGACCGCCATGGAAAGGTAAGGGATCTGTTCACACTCTGGTTCGGCGGCAACATCGCGCCGTTGCCCATCGTCACCGGCGCGCTGGGTGTGCAGCTGTTCCACCTGAACCTGATATGGGGCATCGTCGCCATCCTTGTCGGCCACCTGGTCGGCGGGGTGCTGATGGCCCTGCACTCGGCCCAGGGCCCGCAAATGGGCATTCCGCAGATGATCCAGAGCCGCGCCCAGTTCGGCACCCTCGGCGCGCTGCTGGTGGTGGTGATCGCCGGCGTCATGTACATCGGCTTCTTCGCTTCCAACATCGTCCTTGCCGGCAAGTCACTGCATGGCGTGGTCGACGCCGTTCCGGTACCGGTGGGCATCGTCATCGGGGCGCTGGGTTCAGGCATCATCGGCATCATCGGCTACCGCTTCATCCACGTGCTCAATCGCATTGGCACCTGGGTACTGGGTATCGGTATCGTGGTCGGCTTCGGCTACATCTTCACCCATGTACAAAGCGACGATTTCCTCACCCGTGGCAGCTTCAACCTGGCCGGCTGGCTGGCCACCGTGTCGCTGGCGGCGTTGTGGCAAATCGCCTTTGCGCCCTATGTGTCGGACTACTCGCGCTACCTGCCGGCAGATGTCAAAGTCAGCTCGACCTTCTGGACCACCTACCTGGGTTCGGCCCTGGGCTCAAGCCTGTCGTTCATCTTCGGCGCCGTGGCCGTGCTGGCGATCCCGGCCGGCATGGACACAATGGACGCGGTCAAGCTGGCCACCGGCACGCTCGGCCCGATCATGCTGGTGCTGTTCCTGCTCAGCGTGATCAGCCATAACGCCCTCAACCTGTATGGCGCGGTGCTGTCGATCATCACCCTGGTGCAAACGTTCGCCTACCGCTGGATCCCCACCGCCAAAAGCCGGGCAGTGCTGTCGCTGATCGTGCTGTCGGCCTGCTGCGTGGTAGCCGTGTTCGCTTCGGCAGACTTCATCGGCCACTTCGTTGACATGGTGCTGGTACTGCTGGTGGTGCTGGTGCCGTGGACGGCGATCAACCTGATCGACTTCTACGCCATTCACAAAGGTGACTACGACATCCAGTCGATCTTCCAGGTCGATGGCGGGATCTATGGGCGCTACAACCCGCAGGCCCTGATCGCCTACGCTTTGGGTATCGTGGTGCAGATACCGTTCATGAACACCCCGCTGTACGTCGGGCCGATTTCCGAGCACATCAACGGGGCTGACCTGTCGTGGCTGGTAGGGTTGGCGATCACCTCGCCGCTGTACTGGTGGCTGGCGAGCCGAGACAGTGCCTACCGTCGTCGGCAGACCAGCGCCAAGCTGGCAGCGATGGCTTAATCGGTACTGGCCTTTCGTTGCAAAAGATGAAACGGCTGGGTGCAGGCGTCCGAACGCCTGGTGCAATTCAGGCGGAAAACAGCGAACCCTTCGATTGGGAATAAATGGCGAAAAATGGGCCGGCTTCAGAAGGCCGGCCCGTTTCGCTATTTAGAAGTTGAAGGTGTAGCGCATGATCAGGCGATTTTCATTAGCGCTGTCAGCGTAGGTCGAGCGGTTCGTGGAGTTACGCCACTGGAACGAAACACCCTTCGCCGGACCACTCTGAATAACATAAGAGATATCAGTGACCCGCTCCCATTCTTTGCCATCCTCCCCGTTGAGGCGGAGTGAAGCAGCTTGGCGGCTGGTCAGCAGATCAGGATTAACATCATCACCTTTCATGTACCGAGTGGTGAACAGCAAGCCCGGTACACCCAACGCGGCGAAATCAAAGTCGTACCTTGCGAACCACACTCGCTCCTCAGGGGCAGTGAATGTACTGACCAGCGATTCGCCGAACAGATAGGTATCCGTGCCGTTCACGAACGCAAACGAGGTGTCGCCCCAGGCCTTCTGGTAACCGCCACCGATGGTGTGTCCCTTGATGCTGTAGGCGAAGTAGCTACTCAGCGTTCTGTTGTCCACCTCACCCAGTTTTTTGGAGCCCGTCTCGCTGGCATCGAACACGCGAACATCCGCGATCACATTGCCTTCCCACAACGGCTTGATGACTTTAATGCCGGCGAAGTAGGATTTATAAAGATCTTCAAGTTCGGCGGCGTGCAAACTGAAGGTCATGTCCTTCGCAGGCTTGAAGTCAAATGCCAGGTAGTTGTAGTGATCCGCCTCAACCGGGGCATAGCCAGTGGCTGTGAGTGATTCGAAATCGGTGGAATTACGCTGCTTCACTGCGTTGACTCTTGTAGCTGTTACCGTCAATTTATCGATATCGTTGACGGTCAGCGAACCACCGCGAAAGACCTGAGGCAGCAAGCGGCTGTTATTACTCCAGAGTAGAGGCATCAGAGGGTTTACCCCCCCTATCCTCAACTCCGTCTTACCCATCCTCGCTTTGGCGGTGGCCACGAACTTACCGTATTCATCCTCAACCTGCCTGTCGGAATCGTAGGCCAGCAGCCCTGATCCCGTTCTGTCCGGGCTGGAATCAAGCTTCACCCCCAGCAAGCCCATCGCATCAATACCGAAGCCCACTGGCCCTTCTGTAAAACCGGATTGCAGGTTCAAAATAAAACCTTGCGCCCACTCATCGCGCTTGGACTGAGTGGCGCCATCATTGCGAAAATCCCGATTATAGTAAAAGTTCCGGAGCTCAAGACTGCCTTTGAAGTCTTCCACGAACGCGGCAGAAGCATAAGGCGCGACTAGCAGTGTTGCTGAACAAGCCAACGTTTTTTTAAAAGCAATAGACATCACAGGCACCTTGTTCTTGTTGTGTGCTTGAGCATGGTCCGCCGCTAAGCGCCCCATGCAATGCCAGTCCTACAAATGGGTTAAGGCCCGCTTTAGCGGAATGATCGAAACAGTATCACCCTGCCCGCCGCCAAACTTGGACAGGGCCCACGCCAGTTTTTATTCTGAGTGAAAGGTAGTGAATGCACGCACGGGCTCACGGCCAGTAACCAACGTGTTCTCAATGCTGCCATCATCGGCATAACCCAAGCTCATCCCACAGACGAGCATTTGGCTCTTCGGTATTTCCAGCATTTCAGTGATAATGCTGTGATATTTAAGGAATGCTGCCTGTGGGCAGGTGTGCAAGCCTCTTCCCCGTGCGGCAATCATGAGGCTTTGCAGGAACATGCCATAATCCAGCAGGCTCCCTTCCTGAAGCACGCGGTCAATCGTGAAGAACAGGCCAACAGGCGCCCCGAAGAAGCGATAATTCCGGCCGTGTTGCTCGTGCATCCTTTGTTTATCGCTTCGACTGATGCCCAACAAGCTATAGAGCCCCCACCCTACCTCCCTGCGCCGCTCGATGTAGGGAGACGTCCACTCCCTGGGGTAATACGCGTAGGGATCAGAAAAGCGTTGGTCATCAGCCGGATGGTCATCAACCTCAGCAAGTGCTGCGGACAACCGTGCCTTCATATCACCGGTAACAACATGCACATTCCAGGGCTGCAGGTTGACGCCTGTTGCGCTAAAGCGAGCAACGTTCAGCATCGCTTCGATTTCCTCTAGCGGAACTGGGGTTGGGAGGAACGACCTGATGCTCCGACGTGAGACAATTGCCCAGTCGATCAAACGGGCTGTTTCGTCCGAACCTACCGGTGATTCGCGCAAGCGATCAATAAGCATACTTGGCACCTGTCTCTCAGAATTACGGTCAGGTCAGCTCGTGGGCAACCGTGGCCTTCTTCCTCACTACAGCCGAGTCCGAGCGGGATTGGTTGATCATGGTCACTGCAACAGCCCCTACCAGGCCGGCGAGCGCGATTGCCATGAAGTTCTGCTCCAGCGGCAACGCCATCGACACCAAGGCACCAATCAAAACAGGTGCGACAATCGCCCCGACGCGACCGACCCCCGATGCAAAACCGACGCCAGTCGAACGGATGGTGGAGGGATAGAAATCGCCGGCGTATGCATAGGCCAGAAGCTGGGTGCCAAGGGTCGAGGCCCCCACGATGAACACGACGACAAAGAGCAGTTCGGTGGAGCGGGTATATCCCAGCAACGTGAGTGCGACCGCGCCCACCACATAGAACACCACCAAGACGTGCTTGATGCTGAATTTGTCGCTAAGCCATCCACCCAGAATTGCACCGAAGATCGAACCGAGGTTGAACACGATGACGAAATTCAGGGCTGAACCGAGGCTGAAACCCGCCATGGCCATCAACTTGGTGAGCCACGAATTGAGCGCATACACCATGAACAGCCCGGTCATGAATGCCATCCAGATCATGACCGTGCTGTATCCACGGCCTTCCAGGAAAAGGCTTCGTACCGGCTTGTCTTGAGCAGAGATAATCTGCGGATTGCCAACGAATTGCGTGTCATCCTTGATCACAAGGTCAGGACGAAGGCGACGCGCGATGACTTTCAACTGGTCTTGTCGACCCTGCTTCAACATAAAGCCGATAGAGTCGGGCATTGTCTTGAGAATGAAAGGAATCAAAACCACTGGCAGGACTGCCACGTAAAACACGTATTGCCAACCGTAGCTTTCGATCAGTTGTTTACCCGTCAGCGCTACCAGAATTCCGCCCACCGAATAGCCTGCGAAAACGATGGTCACCAGCCGGGTGCGAACTTTCAAGGGCGAGAACTCACCCATCTGCGCCGTACAGATGGGCAACACACCGCCGATTCCCAAGCCGGCGATAAAGCGCATGATACTGAAGGTCAGCGGGCTGTCAGTGAACCCTGCCGCAGCGGTGAAAACGCTGAACAGCGCGACACACATCGCGATCATTTTCGGCCGGCCAATTCGATCTGCCAATGTGCCTAAAAAAATGGCGCCCAGCATTGTCCCGAACAATGCTGAGCCAGCCATTACCCCGGCGCTGGTTGCGTCAATTTGCATATCGGCCATGATGGCTGGCAGGGCAGCCCCCACCACTGCCAAGTCGTAACCATCAATAATCAGAATCAACACGCACCAGAATAGAATAAGTCCATGAAAGCGGTTGAACTTCGACTCTTCGGTCAACGTGTACATATTCAAAGAACTCATACCGTGTCTCCTTCAATCTTATTGTTGTGTTTTTGAAGTCCACATACGTATAGCGATCTGGCACAACTCGACCACACGCACAGGTACGCATGGTTCCGCGTGTGAGTCGGGAGAGTTGAGAGGCACCAGCTAGACGGCGCCCGAGAAAAATCGTAGGCCTTATGGCAAGCGCCAACCATGCCCAATGGCATCATTCTGCTTGACCGGAACGGGCAGTTTTGGAAAACCAGATGGCTTCAATCAGCGGGTGATCAGCCCAAGCGCAGAGGACTAGTCCCCTCGAGGGCTACGCAACGAGCGTCGGTAAGCACCAGGGGTGATACCCGTCCATTTTTTGAATGCCCTGTGGAACGCACTGGTCTCAATGAAGCCAACCTCTGACGCAACGCCATCCACCGTCATACCTGCCCGGCAGAGCAGACTGATGGAAATATCCCGCCTTAGATTATCTTTGAGCCGTTGGTAGGTGAAACCCTCAGCGTAGAGCCTTCGCTGTAGGGTGGAACTGGACATGCTCAAGTCGCGTGCGAGTTCATCGAGTTCAGGCCATGTGTGTGGAGAGAGCAGTTTTAGTCGCCGCCGGATCGTAATGCTCGTGCTGTCGTCGTTACGGTATTTCACAAGGAAGTTACTTGGCGTGCCTTTTAGAAAGGCAGGAAGAGAAGCGGGCGTTTGGCAAACCTTGTACGCCAGAAAGCTCTTCTCGAACACAGCGGAGGTTCTATCGGCCCTCCACTCGATTTCCTCACAGAAACGCATTCGATAGTCGCTGTCGTCCACCGGCTGAGGAGGACGCATCGATAACTTCACAATAGGAATGCGCCTGTCGCACAGCCAGCAAAGCAGGCCGTGCACGAGCACCAGCCAGGCACCGTAACAAAACACCCTTCGCAACTCACCATGATCATGAATGATAATTGCAGCATGCTCTCCCTCGCATTCCACCGACCCGTAGATGTCATCAAGAGCAGTCCTGAGAAACGCCAGAATCCGCTTGAGCGCCTGCCCAATGGTGTCGCAGCCGAGGGCCAATTGCGCCATCAGCTTGAAGCTACCTCTGCGAAGAGGGTGACTGTCTGCCGCAAAAAACTCATCGTCGAGCAAATCCGCTAACGCAATCCACAATCTGGAGAACGTACCAGCAGGTACCCTGGCATAGCGCTGGTCCAGCAGGCGTGGATCAATATGCGCGTGGCTGAGCACAGTAGCAACATCCAGGCCACGCAGTTCTGCTCCTTGAAGTGCGTCCCGCACGAGGCTGATCGACGTAGTGCCTTTGTGGGCAGAAAACTCCATCTGGGGCTCCGTTGCTAACTCGATACCGAAGGCTGCCTTGCAAAGCATACACGCCGATCCATATAGCCAATACCCTATGTGCAGAAGCCACCAAGGGTTGAATTGGTGTCCAACTTCCTGGGGGCAGTCCAGATACAGCACCGTCTTCAAATATCTGTGCTGTACCTGTGGCGGGCACGCCCGCGAAGAGGCCAGTACAGTCAACCCACCTCTTGCATGGCCACACACAATTCAAGAAACCGCGAGGCAGCCCGCGAAGGCGTAGCCGCATGCGGCAACAGAATGGAAAAACGCCGCACCAGCGGCTGCGGTGCTACCTGCAGCCGGTGCAGCGCCCCATCTTCATGACGAATGGACATCGCCGACACAAAGCCAACCCCCATCCCGGCCCGGACCGCCTCTTTTACCCCTTCAACGCCAGCGATCTCCAGCGCCACTCGCATTGCCACGCCATCACGGGCAAACGCCCGCTCGACGATCTGCCGCACACCCGAGCCGCTTTCACGCAGTACCAAGGGGTAGGTGCCGAGCGCCGCCAGTGTCTGCTGGTCACTGCTTGCCAGGGGATGCCCACGGGGCACAATCGCCACGATCTCGTCCTCGCGCCACGGCGTCACTTGCGTACCCAACGGCAACTCCTGCCCGGGCGGCCCCTCGATCAGGGCAATATCAACACTGTCCAGGGCGGCGACGATCTCCGCCGTGTTGCCATGCGAGGTGCTGACCAGCACATCCGGATGACGCCCGTGAAAATCGGCGATCAGGTAAGGCAGCAGGTAACTGGCGGGCGTGGTACTGGCGCCGATACGCAAGGTGCCGCGCTCCAGCCCGCGCATGGCCTCGCGCAATGCTTGCGCCTGTCGGAAGGTTTCGCGCAGGCGCTCGGCATGCGCCAGCAACTGCTCACCGGCCGCTGTCAGCCGCACGCCGCGGCCGGCACGTTGGTAAAGGGGTTCGCCAAACGCCTCCTGCAAGAGCTTGAGCTGGCCGGACACCGCCGGCTGCGACAGGTGCAGGGCTTGAGCGGCATGGCTGATGTTGCCGTGTTCGGCAACCGTGGCGAATGTTATCAGCTGTTCTGGGGTCATTTTTGAAAATTATCAGATTTTCGGATATTTGCCATCCTAAATTACGATTTTTTATAAGCTTATAACCAGATTAACGTAGGCCTTGTCGAAACACCTTTTCCGGAGGACTCACATGGCCACGGTTCCGTCCAACCCTGCCTTTGCCCCTACCCTCTCCACCCGAGGGCGGCTCAATGGCATTCTTTTCGTCGCGCTGTTCGCGGTCGCAGTCACTCAACTGGCGGCCCTGCCCGCTATCGCCAACCTGGGCATCAGCCCGCTGATCGTGGGTATCGTCGCAGGTGCCTTGTATGGCAACGCGCTGCGTGACGGCGTACCGGCAAGCTGGGCGGCAGGCATCAATTTTTCCGCTCGCGGCCTGTTACGCATTGCCGTGGCATTTTTTGGCCTGCGGGTAAGCCTGCAGGAAATTGCCGAAGTCGGCTGGTCGGGGCTGGTCGTGTCGGTGCTGGTAGTCACCAGTACCCTGCTGATCGGCCTGTGGTGTGGCATGAAAGTGTTCAAGCTCGACCGCGATACCGCCTTGCTGACCGCCGCCGGCAGCGCCATCTGCGGCGCCGCCGCCGTGCTGGCATTCGAATCGGCGCTGCGCAGCGCTCCCCATAAAAGCGCCATGGCAGTCGGAAGCGTAGTGCTGTTCGGTACCTTGTCGATGTTCCTTTACCCACTGGCGATCAATGCCGGCTGGCTGCATCTGGATACCATGGGCGCCGGGCTGCTGCTGGGCGGCACTGTCCACGAAGTGGCGCAGGTGGTAGGCGCGGCCAGCAATGTCAGCCCCGAAGCCACGCATGTCGCCACCATCGTCAAGATGACCCGGGTCATGCTGCTGGTGCCGGTACTGCTGGTGGTGGGCCTGTGGATCAGCCGTTCGCGCAAGGCCGGCCAGGCGCAGGGCAACGGGCGCATTGCCATGCCCTGGTTCGCTTTCGGCTTCCTGGCCCTGGTCCTGGTTAATTCGCTGCAAATACTGCCTGGCAGCGTGACCCAGGCAGTGAACAGCCTGGACACCTTTGCCTTGACCATGGCCATGACGGCGTTGGGCATGGAGACCCGCTTCAGCCAGATTCGCCAGGCCGGGCCACGGGCGCTGGCCACCGGGGCGATCCTCAACCTGTGGCTGGTTGGCGGGGGGCTGGCGATTACCCTGGGGGTGCAGAAGCTGTTGGGCTGACTGGAGACCGAGTCGGCTGCTTCGCGGGTAAACCCGCTCCTACAGGTGGGTGCTGCCCTGAAGATGGCAACGCCCCTGTAGGAGCGGGTTCACCCGCGAAGCAGGCAGCTCGGTCTCAAGGTTTTTCACACCCCCCCTCGTTGCCGTCCACATTTCTAGGTATGGTGGTGTCAAAGAAGGATGTTTTACCCGCACAGGAAAGACTTAGATGCCTCAACGCCATGTCATCAATGCATCCGTCAGCCCCAAAGGCAGCCTGGAGACGCTGTCACAACGTGAAGTGCAGCAACTGAGTGAAGTCGGTACCGGTAGCCTCTACACACTGTTCCGCCAGTGCGCCCTGGCAATCCTCAACACCGGCGCCCATGTCGACAATGCCAAGACTATCCTTGAGGCCTACAAAGACTTCGAGGTGCGTATCCACCAACAGGACCGCGGCGTGCGCCTGGAGCTGCTGAACGCCCCGGCCGACGCCTTCGTCGATGGCGAAATGATCGCCAGCACCCGTGAAATGCTGTTCAGCGCCTTGCGCGACATCGTCTACACCGAAAGCGAGCTGGCCAGCCAGCGCATCGACCTGGAAAGCTCCCAGGGCATCACCGACTACGTTTTCCACCTGCTGCGCAACGCGCGCACCCTGCGCCCAGGCGTGGAGCCGAAGATGGTGGTGTGTTGGGGCGGCCACTCGATCAGCACCGAGGAATACCAGTACACCAAGAAGGTCGGCCATGAACTGGGCCTGCGCAAGCTGGATGTCTGCACCGGCTGCGGCCCGGGCGTGATGAAAGGTCCGATGAAGGGCGCCACCATCGCTCACGCCAAGCAACGCATGCATGGCAGCCGCTACCTCGGCCTGACCGAGCCCGGCATCATCGCCGCCGAGGCGCCCAACCCGATCGTCAACGAACTGGTGATCCTGCCAGACATCGAGAAGCGCCTGGAGGCCTTCGTGCGTGTCGGCCACGGCATCATCATCTTCCCGGGCGGAGCCGGCACGGCGGAGGAGTTCCTGTACCTGCTGGGCATCCTCATGCACCCGGACAACCACGACCTGCCGTTCCCGGTGGTGCTCACCGGCCCGCGCAGCGCCGAGCCTTATCTGCAACAGTTGCACGCTTTCGTCGGCGCCACGCTGGGTGAAGCGGCCCATCGCCTGTACGAAATCATCATTGATGACCCGGCGGAAGTCGCCCGGCACATGGTCGAAGGCCTCAAGGCGGTCAAGCAGTTCCGCCGCGAGCGCAACGATGCCTTCCACTTCAACTGGCTGCTGAAGATCGAGGAGAGCTTCCAGCGACCGTTCGACCCGACCCACCAGGCCATGGCCGACCTGGACTTGCGCCGCGAGCTGCCCCCCCATGAACTGGCGGCCAACCTGCGCCGGGCGTTTTCCGGGATTGTCGCAGGCAACGTCAAGGACAAAGGCATCCGCCTGATCGAGGAACACGGGCCGTATCAGATCCACGGTGACAGCGCCGTACTGGACCCGCTTGGCCGGCTGTTGCAGGCATTCGTCGACCAGCACCGGATGAAGCTGCCCGGCGGCGCGGAGTATGTACCGTGCTATCAGGTAGCGACCTGACCACGCTGTTTTGCTGATGACGGGCATGGATGCCCGTCAAACGCGGGGGCCGGGTGTCGGGAGCGCCTGTTCGGATCCCCAACATGGGTTACATGAAAGCTCACCCACCTAGGTGATTCGCTCATTGCCGGAGTTCAACCACCGCCCGCTCGAAAAACCGAATGCTGTCGCGCCCCCCACGTTTGGACTGGTACAACGCCACATCCCCCTGCTCGATCAACGCCGCCAGGCTCGCCGGCGGCTGATCGAACAAGTTGGCACCAATGCTCAAGGTAACCGCCTGGGTCGTAGGCACGGTCTTGTCGGCGTACTGCTGGAACTGCTCACGCAGCCCACTCCCCAGTTCCATGACCCGTTCACTGCTCGCGCCACTGAGCAAGATGACGAACTCATCCCCGCCCAACCGCGCCGCCAGCGAGCGCTCGGGCAGCGCCGTACGAATCATCTCGCTCAAGGCAATCAGCAAACGGTCGCCGGCGATATGCCCGTGCAGGTCGTTGACCAGTTTGAAGTTGTCGATGTCGATCAACAGCAATGCCCCGGGTTGCGCCGGGCTCACGTCCTTGAAGAAATGCCCCGCCCGCACCTCCAGTGCACGCCGGTTGTACAGCGCAGTCAGCGGGTCACGGGCTGCCAGCCGGGCAATCCGCTCTTCCCGCCGGTAACGTACGGTGCCGGTCATCGACAAGGCAATCAGCATGATCGCCATCGCGCCTTCCACCAGCGAAACCTGAATGATCAGCCCGCCAAAGGTCGCCAGGTCAATCAGCGTGCCTGGCGTGATCGCGATGGCCGCCTTGGCCACATAGAACAGCCCATGGATCAGCAACACATAGCGCAGTTGCACGGCCCCGACACTCAGCGATTTGCCATGCGGCCGCAGCAGGAAACTGGCCTTGAGCGTCAGCGAGGCCACCAACAACGAGTTGACCATCAGCATCACTTTCGACCACTGCGGGCCCACGGGCAGCAGCAGCAAGGCAAACCAGACCACCACAACCATCATCCAGGCGCGTGACAAGCGCTCCTGGGTGAAGCGCAGCACGCCGATCAGGAAAAAAACGTGGGCCACCACCAGCAAGCCATTGGCGAACCAGATGCCGATGAACAGAAAGCCGACCCCGCGCAACAATGCCAGGGTGCTACCAACCGTAATCGTGGCGAAACCCGCACTCCAGTAAAGCAACGAGGTTTCGCGCACACTGCGCCATTCAATCGCCAGGTACAAGGCGGCCGCAGCGGCCAAAGCGACTGAAATAGTCAGCATCGTGGGTGGATCTAACGCCATATACGCATTGGCCTGTCTGGTTAACGGGAAAAGGCCCGACTGCATGCGATCGTGATCACGTTCAGAGGGGCCTTGCAAGGTTGCCTGTACATTGTAAACCAGCCCCTGACAAAGGGCCGTGGGCAGCAATATCATAATGACATCAATGCGCGGTGCGTACCACTCTGGCCCTTCGCTGGCTTGCCGGCGACAGGGCCATTGCAGGCGACGTCAGAGCACCCGTTTGATCAACGGTTCCAGCCGGCTATAGCGCAGCCGACGCAGAAACTTGCGCACTTGCTTGGGATGTTCGGCCTTCGCCCCCAGCGCCTCTGCCGAGCCGATTCTCGGCGCAAAGCGCCGCAGCTCGCTCAACTCCGCTTCCCGTGGCGCCAGCCATTGACCCTGCGGGTCGTCGATCAGCAGGCCGTTCTCCAGGTCCAGGTTGAACCCGCGCGGGTTGAGGTTGTTGCCGGTCAGCAGCGAATAACGCTGGTCGATCCAAACGCCCTTGGCATGGAAGGTATGCCCGGGATCGTTCCAGATGCGTACTTGCAGCTGGCCAGTGGCAATCGCAGCGTGGCGGCGGCGGGCGAAGGCGCGCAGGTTGTCCTCGTACAGATAGGGCAATGCACCACTGGCACTGAACGGTTCGCCAGGGGCGATGTAGAAGTCGTTGGCGGTGCGGTCACCGACAATCAGCTCCACCCCAACCCCCCGCGCCAGGGCATGGTCAAGTTCGCGCATCACGACCTGCGGCGGGTTGAAATACGGCGTACTGATGATGATCTGCGTGCGCGCCACTGCCAGCAATGCGCACAGCGCCCGGTTCAGCGGATTGCCACGGCCCACACCCAGCAGCGGGATCACCTGCAGGCCCTGCCCCGTCACGCTGGCCGGTACCTCGTAGGCCATGCGCCGCAGCCGTGCGCGCAAACGCCGAATGTCACCGCGCAAGCTGCGGGTAGAAGGTGGCGCCGGCAGGTCGAGGCGCGGTGTGGCGGTATGGTGCAGCAAACGCTGAACCAGGCCGACCATGGCATCAGCCAGTGCCGGTGACTGGAACAGGTGGTAGCGATCCAGGCGATAGCGGTCGAAACGATGCAGGTAGACGTTGTTCAGACTGGCGCCGGTGTAGATCACGCAATCGTCGATGATGCTGCCTTTGAGGTGCAACACCCCGAACAGCTCGCGGGTCTGCACTGGCACGCCATGGATCGCGATGTCCAGCCCGCGCAACTGGCGCTGGGCCTGATACCAGGCGGCATTGCCCGGCTGACGCCCGGCCCCCAGCAGCCCGCGCCTGGCGCGGAACCAGTCGACCACGATGGTGATCTCCAGGCCTGGCCGCGCGGCCTTGGCCTGGTACAAGGCATCCAGCACTTCCTGGCCGGCCTCGTCCTCCTGCAGGTACAGCGCGACGATAACGATGCGCCGAGTCGCCGTACGGATGCGCTCGAACAGGCAGGCGCGGTAAGCCCTGGCATCGGGCAGCACCTGGATCGCTTCGGGGGCCATGGCATAGCCTGGCAAGCCCGCCAGCATGGTTTCGGGGTTCACTGACGCTCACCTTCTCTGTGCAATCACTGTCGGCCCTGCCAGCCGGCGGGGCCATTCCTGGCCGCTGCATCGGGGGTGTATGATCGACCCGGCAACGACCCATAACAACAAGAACCACGCGAGGCTCTGCTTTCTCACTGCCCCTGACCAACCAGGCCTCAGCTTGCACAGGAACAGCGCAATGGTCCACCCCGCTTCTGCAAACCTATCGCCGTCTAGTGTAAAGAATTGTTCGGCAAAGACCTTTGGCTTCCTGATTTTGCCCAATTTCACCACCATCGGCCTTGCGTCGGCGGTGGAGACCCTGCGCATGGCCAACCTGGCCGCGCGCAAGCCACTGTATCGCAGTGTGCTGATCGCCGCAGACGACGCGCCGGTGGTGGCCAGCAACGGCATGCGCGTACTGCCCGACTACAACATCACCAACGCCCCCACGCTGGATGCCTTGCTGGTGGTCGGCGCCAACCCGATCGACCGAAGCCGTAGCAACCGCCCATTGATCGACTGGTTGCGCCAACTGGCCCGCCAGCGCTTGCCACTGGGCGGTATCTGCACCGGTAGCTACCTGCTGGCCAAGGCCGAATTGCTCAAGGGTTACCGCTGCACCATCCACTGGGAAGACCTGCCGACGTTGCAGGCGCACTTCCCCGGTATCGTGATCTCCAGCCAGCTGTTCGAACTGGACCGCGACCGTTACACCTGCTCAGGCGGCGTGGCGGCCATGGACATGATGCTGCAACTGGTGGCCCGGGACACGGGCGGCCAGGACATCGCGGCCAAGGCCGCCGAGCTGTTGCTGTGCGACCGCGTGCGCGGTGAGCGTGAGCGCCAGCGTGTACCGCTGCGCACCCTGCTCGGCAGCGCTCAGCCCAAACTGAGCCAGGTGGTGGCGATCATGGAGGCCAATCTGGAGGAACCGCTGGGGCTGGAGGAACTGGCCAGCCTCAACGACGTGACCGTGCGCCAATTGGAGCGGCTGTTCCACAAGTACCTGCAGCGCACGCCCAGCCAGTATTACCTGGAGCTGCGGCTGTCGCGGGCGCGGGAGTTACTGCTGCGCAGCGACGTGCAAGTGCGTGAGGTGGCGCTGGCCTGCGGCTTCAGTTCGCCTGCGCATTTCTCCAAGAGTTATAGCCGGTTCTTCGGGCTGTCGCCTTTAGGGGAGCGGCGCCAGGCCTCTCTCCACTGACTTGGGTCAGGTATTGGCATTGCTGGCCTCTTCGCGGGCAAGCCCGCTCCTACACGCACATCGGTGGTCCAGGCCGTTGTAGGAGCGGGTTCACCCGCGAAAGGGCCGGGCCTGCTGGCCAATCTCCACCCGCCGCTCACCGTTGCCGCCGCCACCGTATTCGCGGGTAAACCCGCTCCTACACGCACATCGGTGGTCCGCCACAGGCCGTTGTAGGAGCGGGCTTGCCCGCGAAGAGGCCAGTGCAGGTCAACTAATCTTCAAGGGCCGCGTGCGCCGTCTCCCGACACATCAGCATGGCCACAAGCGCCACCAGTGCTGCCGCCAGCAAGTATCCTGCCGGGGCCAGCTTGCTGCCCGTCACCTGAATCAGCCAGGTGGCAATGAACGGCGCAGTCCCTCCAAACAGCGCATTGGCCACATTGAAGCTCAAGGCAAACCCGCTGAAGCGCACCCGGGTCGGAAATATTTCGGCCAGCAGGCACGGCAAGGTCCCGTCGTTCATCGCCAGCATCGCACCGAAAAGGATCTGGATGGCCAGAATCACCAGCAGCGGCTGGCCGTCCAGCAGGCGAAACAACGGCACGGTCAACCCCAGGAACAACAGCGAGGCCACCACCAGCATGGTCTTGCGACCAAACTGGTCGGACAGCCGCCCCATCAGGAAAATCAAGCCGATATAGGTGGCCAGCGACACCGTCGAGGCGATGAACGAATCCCGCTCGCTCATGCCCATTTCACTGGACAGGTAGGTCGGCATGTAACTGAGCAACAGGTAGAACGCAACCGCATTCAGGCAGGTGACACCCATGCCGATCGCCAGACTGCGCCGGTGCTGGCCCAGCAGTTCGCGCAGCGGCGTCGTGGCCATGCCGGCCTTGGTTTCCAGGCGCTGCTCCATCTCCAGGAACTTGGGCGTGTCCTGCAGGCTCATGCGGATATAGCGCCCTACCAGGCCGAACGGCGCCGCCAGCAGGAACGGCAGGCGCCAGCCCCATTCATGCAGGGCTTCACTGCTGAGCAGCTCATGCAGCACCGCAACGAACGCCGCACCGAACAACAACCCCGCCGCCGTGCTGGCCGGCACGATGCTGGTGTACAAGCCACGCCGCCCAGGCGGCGCGTACTCGGCCAGGAACGCAGCGGCCCCGGCGTACTCACCCGAGGCGGAAAACCCCTGAACCAGGCGGATCAGCAACAGCAGGGCCGGTGCCCACAGCCCGATCTGCGCATAGCCCGGCAACAAGCCGATGCAGAAGGTGGATACCGACATGATCAGGATCGACCAGGACAACGCGTTGCGCCGACCGTGTCGGTCGCCGAAATGGCCCCAGACAATGCCGCCCAGCGGGCGTACCAGGAAAGACAACGCGAATACCGCGAAGGTAGCCAGCAGGCCGGTGGTCTTGTCAGTTTGCGGGAAGAAGGTGGCGGCGATGATGGTGGCCAGATAGCCGTAGGCGGCGTAGTCGAACCACTCGACGAAGTTGCCCATGAAGCTGGCCCGGGCGGCCTTGCGCAGCGCCTGGCGTTCGGCGTTGTGCGCGGGGCCGGCGATGGCGGATGGGTCTAGGGTGGTGCTGGACATGACGGGTACCCTCTGGTTCTTTTAATTGGAGGCAGGGTCTGGTGGTCATACGGGGATCTTGTTGTTGTCTGGGCCAGCCTTTTCGCGGGTGAACCCGCGCCTACGACAACGGTGAAATCCCCGTAGGAGCGGGCTTGCCCGCGAAGCAGCCGACGCCGATGCTTATTTGCGAATGATGTTGTGCTCCGGCCCATACGGGAACTTGGTGATGTTCTCGGCGCCGCTGTCGTTGACGATCAGGATGTCGTGCTCGCGATAACCGCCCGCCCCCGGCCGCCCTTCAGGCAGCATGATCATCGGCTCGATCGACACCACCATGCCCGGTTCCAGCACGGTATCGATGTCCTCGCGCAGCTCCAGCCCCGCCTCGCGGCCGTAGTAATGGCTGAGCGTGCCGAACGAATGGCCATAGCCGAAGGTGCGGTACTGCAGCAGGTCGTGGCGCAGGAAGATCTCGTTCAGTTCGCGGGCGATATCGCTGCAGCGCATGCCTGGGCGCACCAGTTGCAGCCCGGCTTCGTGCACTTCGACGTTGGCCTGCCACAGGCGCAGGTACTCGTCCGGGCAGTGGTCAAGGAACAGGGTGCGCTCCAGCGCGGTGTAATAACCGGCGATCATGGGGAAACAGTTGAGGCTGAGGATCTCGCCCTTGCCCACACGGCGGCTGGTGACCGGGTTGTGTGCGCCATCGGTGTTGAGCCCGGACTGGAACCAGGTCCAGGTGTCCATCAGCTCGGCGTCCGGGAAGCGTTTGGCAATTTCGCGCACCATCGCCTGGGTGGCATGCAGTGCCACCTCGTACTCGGGCACCTGCTCACGCAGGGCCTCGACCACTGCCGCTCCGCCGATGTCGGCCACCTGTGCACCGTGACGGATAAGCGCCTGCTCCTCGGCCGACTTGATCATGCGCATACGCATGCACGGCGCAGCGATGTCCACCAGCTCGGCCTTGGGGTAGCAGGCGGCGAATTTGCCGTGGTTCTGCAGGTTCAGGTGGTCGTACTCCACGCCGATGCGCGAGGCCAGCGGCAACGCCTGCTGGATGGCGACGAAATAGTTGTCGCGCTGCCAGTCGGTGTAGACGATGTTGTCAGTGCCGACCGTGCGCCGCCAAGGTTGCCCGCCGTCGATGTTGGCACTGATCGAGACCACCTTGTCCTGGGTGATCACCAGCGCATAGGGGCGGCCGAACGAGCAGTAGAGGAAATCGCTGTAGTAGTTGACGTTATGGTACGAGGTGAAGATTGCCGCCTCGATGTCCTGCTCGGCCATATAGGCCCGCAGCCGGGCGTGGCGAGCAGCGTATTCCTGAGCGGAGAAGGTTGGCTGCACCTTGTCGCCATTGCGGATTTTCAGGGTCTTGGGCATTTGCATGGTCGGGGTTCCTTGTCGTTGTGAGCACGCTGTTCAGGCCGGCCGCCTGAGAAGCATTGCAACAGAACCGACGAGGACACTTTTGTATCTATCCGACCTGGAATTGGCGGGATGACCACTGGCCAAGGGGGCGCTGAGCGCCCCCCGCCAGGCAACGCTATTTCAGATCAAAGCGGTCCAGCTCCATGACCTTCTGCCAGGCGGCCACAAAGTCCCGGACAAACTTGTCACCGCCATCACTGCTGGCATACACCTCGCTCAACGCCCGCAACTGGGCATGCGAACCGAACACCAGATCGACCCGGCTACCGCTCCACTTCACCTGCCCGGTCTTGCGGTCGCGGCCTTCAAAGGTTTCGTTGTCCGCCGAGGTCGGTTTCCACTCCACGCTCATATCCAGCAAGTTGCGGAAGAAGTCGTTGCTCAGCGTCCCCGGCTTGTCGGTGAACACGCCGAGTTTGCTACCACCATGGTTGGCACCGAGCACCCGCAGGCCACCGATCAGCACGGTCAGCTCTGGCGCGGTCAAGGTCAGCAACTGCGCCTTGTCCAGCAACAGTTTCTCGGCCTTGACGCTGTAGCGTGCCTTGGTGAAGTTGCGGAAGCCATCGGCCAGCGGTTCCAGCACGGCGAACGACTCGACGTCGGTCTGCTCCTGGGACGCATCGACTCGGCCCGGACGGAACCCTACGCTGCCGCTGTAGCCCGCATCCTTGGCAGCTTTTTCGACTGCCGCGGTACCGGCCAGCACGATCAGGTCAGCCAGGGAAACCTTCTTGCCGCTGCTGTTGAACTCGCCCTGGATCTTCTCCAATGCCGCCAGCACCTTGTCCACGCCCTGGTTTGCAGCCCAGTCCTTCTGTGGCGCCAAGCGCAAACGCGCGCCGTTGGCACCACCGCGCTTGTCGGAGCCGCGGAAGGTCGACGCGGATGCCCAGGCGGTGGAGACCAGTTCGCCCACGCTCAAACCCGAGGCCAGGATCCTGGCCTTGAGGGTCGCGATGTCTTGCTCGCTGATCGTGGATGGGTCAGCTTTGGGCAACGGGTCTTGCCACAGCAACTCTTCATTGGGCATTTCCGGGCCCAGATAGCGCGCCAGCGGGCCCATGTCGCGGTGGATCAGCTTGTACCATGCACGGGCGAACGCATCCGCCAACTGGTCAGGGTTGTCTTTGAAACGGCGGGCGATCGGCTCGTAGATGGGGTCGAAGCGCAATGCCAGGTCGGAGGTCAACATCGACGGTGCATGCCTTTTACCGGGATCGTGTGCATCGGGCACCATGCCTGCGCCTTTGCCGTCTTTCGGCCGCCACTGGTGCGCGCCGGCCGGGCTTTTGGTCAACTCCCACTCAAAGTCGAACAGGTTATTCAGGTACTCGTTGCTCCACCGGGTCGGGGTGGAGGTCCAGGTCACTTCCAGGCCACTGGTGATGGTATCCCCGCCTTTGCCGGAGCCAAACGTGTTGTGCCAGCCCAGGCCCTGCATCTCCAGGCCTGCCGCTTCCGGCTCGGGGCCGACGTTGTCGGCGGGGCCGGCACCATGGGTCTTGCCGAACGCGTGGCCACCGGCGATCAAGGCCACGGTTTCTTCATCGTTCATGGCCATGCGGCCAAAGGTTTCACGGATGTCCTTGCCCGAGGCCACAGGGTCGGGGTTACCTTCCGGGCCTTCCGGGTTCACGTAGATCAGGCCCATCTGCACGGCGGCCAGCGGGTTTTCCAGGTTACGCTCGGCCGACAGGTCGCGATTCTGCTCTTCACCATGCTTGGCCGGCTCGGCCACCAGGTCACCCTGCCCCGGCGGCTGCGCCTTGACCTGATCCTTGCCGTAACGGGTATCGCCGCCCAGCCAGACCTTTTCCGACCCCCAGTACACGTCTTCGTCCGGCTCCCACACATCGGCACGCCCGCCGGAGAAGCCGAAGGTCTTGAAGCCCATGGATTCGAGGGCAACATTACCGGTGAGTACGATCAGGTCGGCCCAGGAAATCTTGTTGCCGTACTTCTGCTTGATCGGCCACAGCAGGCGCCGGGCCTTGTCCAGGCTGACGTTGTCCGGCCAGCTGTTGAGCGGGGCGAAGCGTTGCTGGCCAGAGCCCGCACCACCGCGGCCATCACCAATGCGGTAGGTGCCGGCGCTATGCCAGGCCATGCGGATGAACAGCGGGCCGTAGTGGCCGAAGTCGGCCGGCCACCAATCCTGCGAGTCGGTCATCAAGGCGGTGAGGTCTTTCTTCAGGGCCTGAAAGTCGAGGCTCTTGAACGCCTTGGCATAGTCGAAGTCCGGATCGGGGCTGGACTTGGAGGAATGCTGGTGAAGAATTCTCAGGTTGAGCTGGTCAGGCCACCAGTCACGGTTGGTGGTGCCGCCACCTGCGGTTTGATGGAACGGGCATTTCGATTCGTTCGACATCTGCGGGTACCTTTGGGTCGGTTATCCAGATTTCCGGTCTATGCCAGTGTTCTTTCAGCCGAGCGGGTGGGCTCGTACTACCCCTCATCAGGTGTACACGGGGCTTGCGAAGCTGTCACGGCGGGGGGGCACGGTCTTGCACGCAGGTGCTGACGCGCTGCCCTGTCGCGGAATTCGCGGGGCCACGAGAAAGACTAGCCGAGCTTGGGCAGAGGTCTAATAGAGTGGCTGTTGGAGCCTGATAGGCTGGCTCTGTCAAGCGCAGGCCTGTATCGGCCTCATCGCGGTCAAGCCCGCGATGAGGCCGGCACATCCATACAAGGCACAAGGCCCCGCGCCATGCTTCAATACACAGCCATACCCTTTGCCCAGGACGCCGAGCCCTCATGAACCGCAACGACCTGCGCCGCGTCGACATGAACCTGCTGGTGCTGTTCGAAGCCCTGATGATCGAACGCAACCTGACCCGCGTGGGTGAAAAGCTGTTTATCACCCAATCCACCGTCAGCGCCGCCCTCGCCCGCCTGCGCGAGCTGTTCGACGACCCGCTGCTGATCCGCAGCGGCCGGGCCATGGAACCCACCCCACGGGCCATGCAGATCTTTGCTGAACTGGGCCCGGCCATGGACGTGATTTCCGCTGCCATCAGCCGCGCCCGCGAGTTCGACCCGGCCAACAGCTGCAACGTGTTCCGCCTGGGCCTTTCTGACGATGCCGAGTTCGGCCTGTTTCCGGCCCTGCTGCAGGCCCTGCGTGAAGAAGCCCCCGCCATTAGCGTGGTAGTGCGGCGGGCCAATTTCCTGCTGATGCCGGGCCTTCTGGCCAGCGGCGAGATCTCGGTAGGTGTGAGCTATACCACCGACCTGCCGGCCACCGCCAAACGCCGCAAACTGCGCGACATCGGTGTACGGGTGCTGCGCGCCGACGACCGCCCGGGGCCGCTGACCCTCGACGAATACTGCGCCCGCCCGCATGTGATGGTGTCGTTCTCCGGTGACATGAGCGGCAACATCGACCTCGACCTGGCACGCATCGGGCGTTGCCGCAAGGTGGTGCTGGCGGTGCCGCAGTTCGGTAGCCTGCGCGCCCTGCTGCGCAACACCGAGCTGATCGCCACGGTGCCGGACTATGCCGCTTGTGCCCTCGCCGACGACGGCAGCCTGCGCGCCGACCCGGCGCCGTTCGACATCACCGAGGCCGAGCTGTCGATGGTCTGGAGCGGCGCCCAGGACAACGACCCCGCCGAGCGCTGGCTGCGCGACCGCATCCTGCAGTTCATGGCCAGGCAGTGATGCCCTCTTCGCAGCACAACGCTGCGCCTATCGGTCGTACAGCCTGAAGCACGCGGCTGCTATTTGCCGCGCTGCATCCAGGCTGCGCCAAGCCCACTGAGGCAGATCACCAAAATCCCCACCAGGCTCAGGGTATCCGGCACCTGGCTGTACACCACGAAGCCAAGCAACCCGGCAAACACAATCTGGCAATAGCTGAACGGCGCCAGCAACGCCGGCGCTGCATGGCGGAAGGCCTGGGTCAACAGCAGGTGCGCAGTCATGCCAAAGCCGCCCAGTGCCAGCATCAACAGGGCGTGGTCCCAGCGCGGCACCTCCCAGAAGAACGGCACCAGCGCACTCATTGCCAAGGTGTTGCACAACCCCGCATAGAAGTTGCTGGTGGTCGGGCTGTCATGCGCCGCCAGAATGCGCGTCAGCAACTGATAGAAGCAGAAGCCCAATGCCGAACCGAACGGATACAGAATGGCCGGGGTAAACATCGCCCCGCCAGGGTGCACCACCACCAGCACGCCGATAAAGCCCATCACCACCGCCACCCACTGCCCCACTGTCACTCGCTCTTTGAGCAGCGGCGCCGACAGCGCGGTGACCAGCACCGGGGCAAGGAAGTTGACGGCCGTGGCCTCGGCCAGTGGCAGGTATTGCAAGCCGGTCGTGAACAGCAGGCTGGTGCTCAGCAGGCTCAGGGCCCGCAAGGTCTGCAATACCGGCCGGCGGGTGCGCAATACGTTGAGCCCAGACTTGGGCAGGAAGATGCCGGCCATCAGCAACGTGTGCACCACATAACGCGCCCACACCACCATGACTATCGGGTACAGGCCACCCAGGAATTTGGACAAGGCATCGTGGCTGGCGAACAGGAACGTCGCCACCACCACCAACGCGATGCCGCGCAGGGGTTGGTTGACGCCGGACAGCGGTGTGCTGGAACTCATGGCTCTCTCGATGACGGCGGGGCAACATGCCTCGCCCAAGGAAGGCCGCGCAGGCATTGCCTGGCGGATGTAACAGCTGGGATTCTAGAAGAGATGGCGCAGAATAAGGAAGTTCATTTGCCGCTTGCCCCGGCCAAGTGCAATTTCTGTTCGCTGATCGACCACTTTCCACCTTGTCTGCATGGCCCGTACACGGTTGATCGCCGACCATCGACCGACCCTGCACACCCTACAAGGAATTTACATGCAAAGGCTCAGCACCCGCACCGGCCTGGACCTGCCCGCCATCGGCCTGGGCACCTGGCCAATGACCGGCAGTGAATGCACCCAGGCCGTGCGCCAGGCACTGGACGTGGGTTACCGGCACATCGACACTGCCACCGCCTACGAAAACGAAGCGGCCGTTGGCCAGGCGCTGCGCGACAGCGACGTGCCACGCGAGCAGATTCACCTGACCACCAAGGTCTGGTGGGACCGCCTGGAGCCCAAAGCCATGCGTCAGTCGCTGGAAGACAGCCTGCGCGCGCTGGGTACCGAACAGGTCGACCTGTTCCACATCCACTGGCCAGGCACGGACTGGGACCTGGCCCGCAGCATCGACACCCTGGTAGCCCTGCGTGACGAAGGCAAGGCGCGCCACATTGGCGTGGCCAACTTCCCATTGGGGTTACTGCGCCAGGTGGTGGAAACCCTGGGCGCGCCGTTGTCGGCGATTCAGGTGGAATACCATGTTCTGCTCAGCCAGCAACCGCTACTCGACTTCGCCCGCAGCCATGATTTGTTGCTCACCGCCTATACCCCGCTGGCACGCGGCCAGGCAGCGGCGCAGCCGGTGATCCAGGCGATCGCCCGCAAGCATGGCGTGCTGCCCAGCCAGGTGGCGCTGAAATGGCTGCTGGACCAGGACGGCGTGGCGGCGATCCCCAAAGCCAGCAGCCGCGAAAACCAGCTGGCCAACCTGGCCGCGATGACCGTGCAGCTGGATGACGAAGACCGCGCAGCCATTTCCGGGCTGCCGAAAGACCAGCGCGTGGTTAGCCCGCCGTTTGCCCCGGACTGGAACAGCTGAGGCCGCCGCGCAAGTCATTGTTCTTGGGTGATGACCTGCTTCAACCGCTCGCTCGCCGGTGCCGGCCGCCCGTAAAAGTAGCCCTGGAAGTGCGAACAGCCTTCCGCCGCGAGCCGGCGCATCTGCTCCTCCGACTCCACGCCTTCGGCCGTGGTCTTGATCATCAGGCTGTTGGACAGTTCGGTAATGGCGCGAATGATCGACATGGCCTCACGGCTGTCGCACATGTCATGCACGAACGACTTGTCGATCTTGATCCGGTCGAACGGGAACGAACGCAGGTAGCCCAGCGATGAGTAGCCAGTACCAAAGTCATCCAGTGAAATGGACACGCCCAGGTCTTTCAGTGCGCGCAAGGTGCGCACGTTTTCCTCGCTGTTGCCCAGCAGTACCGACTCGGTAATTTCCAGCTCCAGCCGCTGCGCCGGCAGGCCCGAGTCGGCCAGCGCGAGGGCGACGGTATGCACCAGATCGCCGTTCTTGAACTGCACCGCCGACAGGTTGACCGACACCGTCTGCTCACTGTCCCAACTGGCCGCCTCCTGGCAGGCCAGGTTCAGCGCACGGTTGCCCAGCTCGTGGATCAACCCGGTTTCTTCGGCAATGGGGATGAAGTCCATCGGCATGACCATGCCACGGGTCGGGTGTTCCCAGCGCAGCAGCGCCTCATAACCGGTAACGCTGCTGGTCTGATGATCGACTACCGGCTGGTAGTGCAACTGCAACTGCCCCAGGTGCAGCGCTGTGCGCAGGTCGGTTTCCACCAGGCGGCGCTGGCGGGCGGCAACGTCCAGTTCGACATCGAAGCATTCATAACGATTACGGCCGTTACGCTTGGCCTGGTACAGGGCCATGTCGGCGTAGCCCAGCAGTTGCTCTGCCTGGTCATGGTCATCAGGCGCGATGGCGATGCCGATGCTCACCCCCACCGCGAACTGGTGCCCTTCGATCCGGAACGGCGGGCTGATGGCCTTGATCAGGCGCTGCGCGGTATTGCACGCGGCCTCCCGCCCCTCCAGGCCCGTCAGCACCACGGCGAACTCGTCGCCACCCAGGCGGGCCAAGGTGTCGTGCTCACGCAGTTCGCGGCGCAGACGCTTGCCCAACTCGCGTAGCAGCTTGTCACCAAAGGCATGGCCAAGTGAGTCGTTGATGTTCTTGAAGTTGTCCAGGTCCAGGCACAGGGCAGCGGTCAGCTTGGTGTTTTCGCTGCCACGCAACAGGGCCTGGCGCAGCCGTTCGTGGAAAAGCGTACGGTTGGGCAACCCGGTGAGCGCGTCATGGTGCGCCATGTGGTGGATCTGCGCATGGGCGGCCAGCTCTTCGGTGGCGTCTTCAGCCACGAACAACACGTAATCGGCCTGCCCTTCGCGGTTTTGACTGAGCAAGGTTCGGCTACGCAGTGTGCGTGGGCCGCGGGCGGTGTCGACGCGGGTTTCGGCGGCGTGCCCCTTGGTGCTGCGGGCACCCCGCCCGAATTGCTGTTCCAGGTAGTCACCGGCAGCCGCTGCCAGGCATTCCCTGGGCAACTGGCCGATCATGCTGTGCTGAGGCCCGCCGAACAGGCGTTCGGCCTGCTGATTGGCCAACAGGATGCGCTGGCTTTCCAGGTCCTGGACGATGACGCTCGCGGGAATGTTGGCAATGACCGAATCGAGAAACTGCGACAGCTTGGCCATTTCCTGGCTGTACTGCTCGGCCAGCTCTTTGGCCTGCAGCAGTTCGAGCTCCTGGCGGTGGCGTTCGGAAATGTCGCGGGTGACCTTGGCGAAACCCACCAGTTGCCCGGCATCGTCGTAAACCGCTTCGATGACCACATGGGCGTGGAAGGCCGTGCCGTCCTTGCGCAGCCGTGCACCCGTTTCCTCAAAGCGTCCGGTGCTGCGCGCCTGCTCCAGGTTGAATGCCGGCAACCCGGCTGCGCGCTCGGCATCGGTGTAGAACAGCGAGTAGTGCTGGCCGACGATTTCCTCGGCACGGTACCCCTTGGCGCGCTGGGCGCCGGGGTTCCAGTTGGCGACGATACCTTCAGGGGTGAGCAGGTAGATGGCATAATCCACCACGCTCTGGATCAACAGCCGGTACATGATGTCGGGGTTTGCTGCGAGCGACATGAACTTTACCTGAACCTTCGAAGCGCATGAAAAGGGACCCCGGCAAGCGGCGGCCGGGTCTTGGAAAGCGATGGTGGCATTATGCCGCTCGTGAGCATTTTGTGAAGCACATCACAAAAATGGCGCTATCCCTTATCTGGACGAACGAAAGCGCCCCGCCCTCAATGGCGGGTGCCGGTCACCAGGAAATTGAGCAAGTCAGGCTCATCCCCCAGGGCGATAGCCTGCGCCGGCCGCGGCAGGCTCGCCAGCACGGCATTGCAGAAAGCCACGGCGGGCAGATCCTGTGCGTAGCAACGCAGCAGCCAGTCACCCTCGCCCCCCAGCAACTGCAACGCCACCGCTTGGCCGATGCCCTGGCGACGGTACTTCTTCAAGATGAACAGGTCGGCAAGCTCCTGCGCAACGATGCCAGGCAGCTCGCTGCGCTCGACCAGGACGAAGCCGGCGATGAAGCCGTCCACCAGCACCAGATACGCGCCCCAGCCGTCGTCCTGCCAGTAGCGTTGCAGGTGCTCCTCGTGGATGTAGAAACGGCCGTCCGCCTCGACGTCTTCCTGCTCCCAGTCGGAGGACTCGTAGCAATAGAACTGGTAGAGATTGCGGATCAGCGACGCCTGGTCGAGGGTGGTTGGCAGCAGCGCGATGGGGAGCATGGTGTGGGGACCTGAACAAAAAGACGATTCTAGATCACCCGCCCCTGGCGACAAAAAGCCCGAGGCCTCCCCGCACGGAAAGCCCCAGGCAAAATCACAGTGACATAACCTCGAACTCAGCCCTCCTGCAACGCCCGCGGCCGATGGCTTCGCGCCTCGGCGTCAGGCGACTTGGCACCCTGCAAGCGGAAGTCGAATGACAGCTCGGCAAAGCGCTCGCCTTGCACGCCGCGGTCGCGCGCCGCCGCCGCATCCTCGACAAAACGCAGTTCGCCGATCAGTCCGTCGCGGGTGGCATAGGCAAAGTCGTCCCACAGGTACTTGTCGCCAGCAAAGTTGATCTGCGTGGTCAGGTGGCGGTGCCCCGGTGCCGAGATAAAGAAGTGCACGTGCGCCGGGCGCTGGCCGTGGCGGCCGAGCAGGTCCAGGCATTCCTGGGTTGGGCCCTGCGGGTCGCAGCCATACCCGGACGGCACGATCGAGCGCGCGCGATAACGGCCCTCGGCATCGGTAATGATACGCCGACGCAGGTTGAACTCGGACTGTGTCGAATCGAAGTACGAATAGGTGCCCTGGGTGTTGGCGTGCCACAGGTCGACGGTGGCACCGGCCAACGGTTTGCCGTCGGCATCGAACACCTGGCCCTGAAGGAACATCACCACGCCTGGGTCAGTGCCGTCGTCCATGCGCACTTCGCCCTCTGCCAGCGGCGCCCCGGCAACGTACAACGGGCCTTCGATGGTTCGCGGGGTGCCGCCGCCAAGGCCGGCTTCAGCATCCTTGGCATCCTGCAGCAGGTCGAGGAAGTGCTCGATGCCCAGGCCAGCAGCCAGCAGGCCTGCCTCGTTACGGCCGCCCAGGCGGTTGAGGTAGTCCACGGCGTGCCAGAACTCGTCCTCGGTGATGTCCAGGTCTTCGACCAGGCGAGCGGTGTCTTGCAGCACACGCAGAATGATCTGCTTGAAGCGCGGGTTTCCTTCGGCATGGTCCAGGCCAGCCACCCGGTTGAAGAAGGCTTGAATGTCGGCAGTGTGGGAAATTTTCACGGTCATCGTGCTTACCTCGTATTGTTCTTGTCAGGCATACAGGTGCGAATCAGCGATCGTCGCTGTGAATAGACGAGGGATGCCGACACAGGCCGTCGACCTCGATGTCCATGTACGGGAACAGCGGCAGCTGCATCAGCGTGTCATGCAACGCCTCGACGCTGGGCACATCGAACACGCTGTAGTTGGCGTAATGCCCGGCAATGCGCCACAGGTGGCGCCAGGTGCCTTCGCGCTGCAGGCGCTGGGCCAGTTCCTTTTCATCGGCCTTGAGCTGGGCGGCCTTGGCCGGGTCCATGTCGACCGGCAGCTTCACGGTCATCTTCACGTGGAACAACATGGTTATCTCCTTGCTTGCTGATCAGCGACGGGCGAAACGCGCCAGGCGCTGTTCGTCCAACGTCAGGCCCAGGCCTGGGGTGTGGGGGATGTGCAGCTGGAAGTCGCGGTATTGCGGCGGCTCGTTGACGATCTCCTCGGTCAGCAGCAGCGGCCCGAACAGCTCGGTACCCCAGGTGAGCTGGCGCAGGGTGAGGAATGCATGGGCCGAAGCCAGGGTGCCGATCGAACCTTCGAGCATGGTGCCGCCGTACAAGGCGATGCCAGCGGCCTCGGCGATCTGTGCAGTGCGCAGCACCGCGCGCGGGCCACCATTCTTGGCGATTTTCAGGGCGAAGATGCTGGCGGCGCCGTCGGCGGCCAGGCTGAAGGCGTCCTCGACGCTTTCGATCGACTCATCGGCCATGATTGGTGCCGGGCTGCGCTGGTTCAGGCGCACCTGGCCAGCGCGGTTGATGCGCGAAATCGGCTGCTCGATCAGGTCGATGCCGTTGTCGCCCAATACCTGGCAGGCGCGGAGGGCCTGGGACTCGTCCCAGTACTGGTTGACGTCGACCCGCACGCTGGCGCTGTCACCCAACTCGCGCTTGATCGCGACCACGTGCTTGAGGTCCTGCGCCACCGGGTTGGCGCCGATTTTCAGCTTGAACACGCGGTGCCGGCGAATGTCCAGCATGTGCTGGGCTTCTGCGATGTCGCGGGCGGTGTCGCCGCTGGCCAGGGTCCAGGCCACTTCCAGGCTGTCACGCACGCGGCCACCCAGCAGTTCGCTGACCGGCAGGCCCAGGCGTTTGCCCTGGGCGTCGAGCAAGGCGCTTTCGATGCCGGACTTGGCGAAGGTGTTGCCCTTGGCCAGCTTGTCCAGCTTGAGCATG
Organism: Pseudomonas sp. GW823-FHT05G12; assembly: GCF_058795575.1. Lineage (NCBI taxonomy): Bacteria > Pseudomonadati > Pseudomonadota > Gammaproteobacteria > Pseudomonadales > Pseudomonadaceae > Pseudomonas > Pseudomonas sp. GW823-FHT05G12. The sequence continues at coordinate 2,415,380 of NZ_CM179501.1, read as the reverse complement.
GCGGCATTGATGTTGTCTGCCGGCAGGCCAATCAACGCCGGGGCGAGGTACGCGTCGATGTTGGCCTTGATCCCTTCGGGGCTTTCGTAGCCATACGCCAGGCCACCGATGGTGGTGGCTTCACCGATGCCTTCCACGCCATCGCTGCAGCGCAGTCGCAATACCACCAGGGTCTGCTGCTGCATGGTGTGCATCGCCAGCTTGTGCGGGCGAATGGTCGGGAGATCGACGATAATTGCATCTATGTGTTCAATCAGCACGCTTGTCATTGTTGCCAGGTCCCGTCAGGTCGGGCTTTCAGTTGCAGGCCCGAGTGATGCGTTTACTTGATTGCTGAAGGATTGCGCGAGACCCTGACGACCGTCCAATATCAAATGAATCTCCCACCATACCCTGGAGGTCTGATGGAGCTGCGCCACCTGCGTTACTTCAAAGTCTTGGCCGAGACCCTGAACTTCACCCGCGCCGCCGAGCTGCTGCACATCGCCCAGCCACCCCTGAGCCGGCAGATCAGCCAGCTGGAGGACCAGCTCGGCACCCTGCTGGTGGTGCGCGAACGTCCGCTGCGGCTGACCGAAGCCGGCCGCTTCTTCTACGAACAGACCTGCACCGTGCTGCAGCAGTTGCAGAACATCAGCGACAACACCCGCCGCATCGGCGAGGGCCAGCGCCAGTGGCTGGGCATCGGCTTTGCGCCCTCTACCCTGTACACCGTGCTGCCGGAGCTGATCCGCGAGCTGCGCCAGGACAGCGAGCTGGAACTGGGCCTGAACGAAATGACCACCTTGCAACAGGTGGAGGCGCTGAAAAGCGGGCGTATCGACATTGGCTTCGGGCGCATTCGCATCGACGACCCGGTGATTCACCAGCAGGTGCTGTGCGAGGACCCGCTGGTGGCCGTGCTGCCCAAGGGCCACCCCCTGGCGGGCAGCCCGCTCAGTCTGGCCCAGCTGGCTGGCGAAGCGTTCATCCTCTACCCGGCCAATCCCCGGCCCAGCTATGCCGACCACGTGCTGGCGCTGTTCGCCCACCACGGCATGAGCATTCGTGTCAGCCAGTGGGCCAACGAACTGCAGACCGCCATCGGCCTGGTAGCGGTTGGCGTCGGTGTGACCCTGGTGCCAGCATCGGTACAGCAGCAGCACCGTCCCGATATCGAGTATGTCGGCCTGCTTGATAGCGGCGCCGTCAGCCCCATCATCCTCAGCCGGCGCAAGGGTGATGTAAGCCCGATCGTGAAGCGGTGCCTGGCGTTGATCGAGCAACAGGCAATATGAACACACCATGCACCTTGTGGGAGCGGACGCGCCGGCGAGCACGGGCAAAGCCCGTGCTATGCACCGGTTCTCCTGCTTCGCGGGCAGGCCCCACAGGGACTCTATAGCCCTGCCCCATTGCCTATGCGTGCCCCGTATACCCATCGGTATATGGATGTTCCCGATGATCTGTTTCATGCTCCGGCACGCGAATCGCGAAACGCCCGGGCTCAAGACAGTCAATCAAAAATCATCGGGAGTCGAACATGGCTGGACGTCTTAACGGCAAGGTGGCGCTGATCACTGGCGGTGCGGGTGGCTGCGGGCTGGCCGCATCGGAGCTGTTCGCGGCAGAAGGGGCAAGGGTAGGCATTGTCGACCTGCCCGGCAGCAAGGGCGCCGAAGTTGCAAGGCGATTGCGTGATGCAGGTTACCAGGCCATCTTCGCCGCCGCCGATGTCTCGGACGCACAACAAGTGAAGGCCGCGGTGGCGGCCGTAGAAGAGGCATTCGGCCACATCACCGTGCTGATGAACCACGCGGGCATCCTGTCGGCCATGCCCTTCCTGGAAACCAGTGAAGAAGAATGGGACCGGATCATGGCCGTGAACGTGAAGAGCATGTTCCTGGTCACCGGCGCGGTGTTGCCGGGCATGCTCGCGGCCGGCGGCGGCAGTATCGTCTGCACTTCATCCATCTCGGCAGTGGTGGGCACGCCGATGGAGGTGCTGTATTGCACCAGCAAGGGTGCCACCCATATGTTCGCCCGGGCTATCGCTGTGGAGTTTCGCGACCGAGGCATTCGCGCCAATGCCATCTGCCCGGGCTTCATCGCCACCGCCCACGGCCTGCGCGAGATCGATATGTTGCGCAAACATGGCGTGGACGTCAGCGAACAGGCCATCGCTGCCGCCCAGGGGCGCTTGTGCCAACCCTCGGAAGTCGCCAGCGCAGCCTTGTTCCTGGCCAGTGACGACGCCAGTTTCGTAAACGGTGCGCACCTGTTTGCCGACAATGGCTACACCGCCCTCTGATTACAAGAACAACCGGCAGGAGAACGATGTGAGCACCTCTTCCAACAACATGCATATCAACGAATTCGGCCTTGAACACGCGCACTGGCGCAACTGGGCCGGTAACCAGTCCTGCATCCGTACAGCACGCGGGGCACCGGCCAGCGAGGACGAACTGTGCTCAATGGTCAGCCAGGCCAGCAGCAATGGCATGAACGTGCGCGTGGCCGGCTCGGGGCATTCCTTCACCCCAGTGGCACTGACCAATGGCCTGCACCTGACCCTGGCCAACATGAGCGGCGTACGCCATATCGACCACGAGAGGAAGCGCGTCACCGCTGCCGCAGGCACCACCATCAATGCCTTGGGCAAGACATTGCGTGCCGCCGGGTTATCAATGGTCAACCAGGGCGACATCGACAGCCAGTCGATTGCAGGCGCATTGACTACCGGTACCCACGGCACCGGTCTGACCCTCGGCAACCTGGCCTCGTCGATTGTCGGCATGAAGCTGGTGCAACCCAATGGCGAAATACTCGTGGTCGACGAAAGCACCCCTGACCTGCTACAAGCGGGTCGGGTGTCGCTGGGCGTACTGGGCATTGTTTCCGAACTGACCTTGCAGGTGACCGACAGCTTCAACCTGCACGAGCGCATCTGGCGCGAAGACTTCGAAAGCGTGATGGAAAAGCACGACGAACTGGCACGCAAACACCGCCACTTCAGCTTCTTCTGGTGCCCCTACGAGCAAAGCCGGCATTGCTATTGCCTACCCGATACCGCCGCCACCTCTACAAGCGGGCGCACCACCGATGTCTGCGAAGTGAAGGTCATGGACATCACCGGCCACCCGATCTGGGAAAGCGAGTTCGAGAAAGTGGCCTACAGCTCGGATGTGTACCCGATCGAGTACCTGCCCAACTTTCACGAGCTGGAATACGCTGTGCCGTTGCGCCACAGCAAGGAAGCGTTGCGGGCCGTGCGCAAGCTGATGCTGGAGGACTTCCCCAAGGCCATCTACCCCATCGAGTACCGCTTTACTGCCGGTGACGGGGCGTGGATGAGCCCATTCTTCGAGCAGGACAGCGTGACCATTTCGGTGTCCGGCCAGCCGGGTACCGACTACTGGGACTATCTGCGGGCGGTGGATCAGATCCTACGTTCCTATGGCGCCAGACCGCACTGGGGCAAGCTGCATTTCCTGACGGGTGAAGATGTGAGTGCAATATACCCGCGTGCCGAGGACTTCCGTAAGCTGCGCCGCCAGCTCGATCCGCAAGGGATCTACCTCAGCGAGCACCTGAGTCCGCTGTTCAGGTGACCTGTACCTGATACACCAAGGGGCTGCTTTGCAGCCCCTTGCTGTATCAGCCCTTGGCCAGATAATCGATAAACAGGCGAAACAGTTCGGCGTTGGATGAAATTTCCAGGCGCTGATAGATGTTGTGCTTGTGCACCTTTACCGTCCCATCGGAAATATTCAGCTGCCGCGCAATCGACGCATTGCTGTGCCCCTGTAACAACAACTTGGCGATAAGGCGCTGGGTTTCAGTCAGTTGCCCTTGCAAGATCTCTACGAAGGCGTCCTCCAGCACCACCCCCTCTGGTGCTGCGCGCAGGATATCAGCGTAACGCAATCGACAGTGCTGACCAAAAACCGAAGCCAGCAGCGGCGACATTGCAGCCAACAGGTCCATTTCTCCTGCACCGAAATCCCCGCTGCCGTGGTTGCGCATCAGCGAATAGACGATCGCCAACCGGGGCCGAAGGGGAATGATGAAGCCCACCTCATCCACCGCCGTCCCATAGTCGGACGACACGCAGGGGTGGATGTCCTTGGAAATGGCAAACCCTGAAGAGAAGAAGCAGTCAGGTGCCAGTTCGCTCATGCGCCATAGCCCGGCTGGGTGCTCGTTGACGCAAGCAACGTAGAACGGGTCAAGCAGGTAGCCGCCGCGCACGTAGGCGTTCAACGTACGCTCCGTGACCGTACGGTTGTACCCGTTATGCACCAGCAGTGCTGGTTGATTGAACTGGAACAGGTAGGCGCAACTCATGTCGAACGTCAGCTTGCTGCGCAGCCACGCATCCAGCGCCGGTCCCAGCTGTTCGCTGCCGATCGCCTCGATCACCGCTGCCAACTCGTTTGCCTCATCTTTTGTCATTGTTCACCACACGCTCATGCACCGAAGGCCTGCATGACCTTACCGCCTTGATCGGTTAAAAACACAAAATCCGGAGCGCCCAGGACGCTCCGGATCATGCGCATGACGCTTTTGCTCAGGACGGCTCGGCCACCCCCTTGCAGACACCTGCGGCAGCGTCCTGACGCCCCAACTCCTGCGCCTTGGGCACCGCCAGCCAACTGGCCAGCAGCATGGCGATCAGGCCGCCACTGAGTTTGCCTATCATCAACGGCAGTATCAGCGAGGGCTGGAAGTTGGCGGAGAAGGCCATGTGGTCGCCAAAGGTGAACGCGGCGCACACAGAGAAAGCGATCACCAATACCTTGTCCTTGGGCGGCATTTCGCTGACCAAGCGAAACATGGCCAGGATATTCGCCGAGGCCGCCAATACCCCGGCCGCACCGACACCAGACATGCCAAAGCGCGAGGCCACCCGTTCGATTGGCCGCGCCAGGAAGCGCTTGAGCAAGTGCACCATGGGGAACGCCCCGCACAGCATCAGGCCGATATAGCCAGCAATTTCCAAGGCGCGAAACTGATCATCGGCATCGGCGATGATCGGCGCAAAACCCCAGCTGCCGAACAGGTGGCTGAACAGGCCGGTGAAGTACTGCACGATGGACGCTACCAGCACCAGAACCACGGCGATGTACATGAACTGGCCGAGCTTGAGGAACAGGTACACCATCAGTGTGGGGAAGTAGCGCAATGCTGCTGCCAGGGCAATGCAAAACAGGATCAACGGCATCAGGTTGCGCAGCAGCATTGCCCAGGTGAAGTGCAGTGCCTGGGTAGCGGCGCCAGTGGTAGCGATGTCCGGACGCACGCTCAGGCCAAGCGCCTGCATGGTCATGGCAATGATCATGATGCTCAGCGGAATGGTCAGCAGCCCGGCCATGATCCCCAGTGCCATGTACTTGTGGTCGGCCTTGCGCAGCATGGCCAACCCGACCGGAATAACGAAGATGATGGTGGCGCCGCACTGAAAGCCGGTGATCAGGCCGAGGATCCAGCCTTCCTGGCTTTGCGCCAGCGCTTTGGCTAACTGGTAGCCGCCCATGTCCGAGGCGATGAAGATGGGACCGGCGATGCCAGGGTCGGCCCCGATGGCCTGGAACAGTGGCGCGATCACATGACTGATACCAGCTGAAATGTACGGGATCGCCGCCATGATGCCGGCTACCGGGATAAAGATGGGGCCGATGCTGTGCAGGCCGGCGATGAACTCCTGGCCCAGTTCGCCTTCGGGGTTGTAGATGGATGCCACGGCACCCAGTACCGCGCACACCATGATGACGTAGATGACATAGGTGCCGATGCTTTCCATTTGCCGCCTCATTTTTAGAGTTTTGGGTTGGCAGGACTGAAATGTAACGGGGCATCGTTGTTGTTATGGCTTGAGCATAGCGCGCCCCGTCGAGGGTTAAGCTATGCGGCAAGGTGCAGGGCTGTCCATATACCGGGAGGTATAGAAAATTGATCACCGCGTTACGCTATGGATTTCCAGCTGATCACCGCGTAACCAGTCTATAAACCGTGCAAACAACTCCGATTGCGAGTTGATCCCGAGCTTCATGTACAGGTTCTTGCGGTGCATGCGCACGGTCTCCGGCGAGATACCCAGCTCCTGCGCAGTAGATTTCACCGAGTGCCCGCGCAGGATCATGTGCGCCACTTCCCGTTCGCGGTCGGTCAGCACCTGACAGCCAAAGCTGTCGAACGCTGCCTGCAGGCTGCCACGCTCGGTTGATGCAGCGCCCGGTTCCAGGTTGTGCCGGGCATAGCGCCCCAGCAGTTCGCGCACCATCGGCTCCAACGCACGCAACAGGTCGACCTGCCCGGCATTCAGGCGCGTGCCGCTGCAGCCCTGGAACAGGCTCAGCGACAGCTTGCGGCCTGCGCTGAGGTCGACGATGTAGTAGCTGTCTTCACTGCAACCTGTACCCAGGTAATAAGCCTTGTAGTAGTCGCTGTCGAAGAAGTTGTCGGGGGCGATTTCCTGCAGGTGGTAGAAGCCTTCGGCCAGGCCGCTTTGCACGGCAAGGCAGAAAGGGTCCAGCAGGTAGCCGGCGCTGAAATAGCGCTCCAGCACGGCAGCCCGGTGCAGTTCAGGAATGCCTTGCTGGTACAGCAACTGCGGTGCCCGCCCCTGGCACTCAAGGCTGATCATCATCGACTCCACCTGCACCAACTGGCCGATGGCAGCGGCCACATACTCCAGCGCCTCGGGGGTTTCGCCATGGGCCAGGGCGCGCTGCAACGCCACGTGCCACTGCTGCAGCGCGCCCATTGTGAGGGTAAGCGGGGTATCGGGGGAGGCCTGGGTCATGCCCGGCAGTCTAGCCTGCCAGGCACGCCCGCGCACAGCCCTTTGCGCCAGGTTCATCGGCCTTGGTACAGGCCAAGCGCTGTGAGTTCACGCGCGGTTTCGAGGATGCACTGGCGCAGGGTCTCGACGATCTCGTCCACCTGCGCATGGGTGATGATCAACGGTGGCGACATCACGTTCAGGTGCATGATCGGGCGCACCAGCAACCCTTTTTCCTGCGCCTTGCTGTGGATGCGCTCGCCGATGTTCACCTCATCGGCGAACAGTGCCTTGCTGGCCTTGTTGGCGACGAACTCGACACAGGCCATCAGCTTCATGCAGCGCACATCCCCCACCAGCGGCAGATCGCGCAGGCTCTGCAAGCGTTGCTCAAGGTAACCCCCCACGTCGTTGACATGATCGAGCAGTTGCTCGCGCTCGATGATCTCGATGTTCTTCAGCGCCGCCGTGCAGCACACCGGGTGGCCGCTGTAGGTAAACCCGTGGGTAAAGCAACGACCCTTGCCTGGCTCGGCAATCACTTGCCAGATGCGCTCGGAAAAAATACACGCGCCCAGCGGCAGGTACGCCGAGGTCAGGCCTTTGGCGGTGGTGATGATGTCTGGGGTGACGCCAAACAGTTCCTCGCTGGCGAAGAAGGTGCCCAGGCGCCCGAACGAGGTCACCACTTCGTCGGCGACGAACAGGATGTCGTAGGTCTGGCACAGCTGCCACATGCGCTGGAAGTAGCCCTCGGGCGGAATGATCACCCCGCCCGAGCCCATGATCGGCTCGGCGAAGAACGCCGCCACGTTGTCGGCACCCAGCGACAGGATCTTGTCCTCGAACTCGGCCACCAGGTAGTCGAGGAATTCGGCCTCGTCCATGTCGTGCGGGGCACGGTACGGGTTGGGGTTGGAGACGTGGTGGATCAGGTCGTGGTGATAGTCGAACTCCGGCACCCGGTCGGCGGCCTTGTTGCCGATCGACATGGTCAGGGTGGTGGAGCCGTGGTAGGCGTTGTAGCGGGCGATGATGTGCTTCTTGTGTGGCTTGTCGCGGCAGTTCTGGTAGTACTGGATCAGCCGGTAGGCGGTGTCGACAGCGGTCGAGCCGCCGGTGGTGAGGAACACATGGTTCAAGTCGCCCGGCGCCAGCTGCGCAAGCTTCTGGCTCAGTTCGATGGCCACATCGTTGGCCATGTCGGAGAACGGGTTGGAATACGCCAGCTGGCGCACCTGGTCTGCGATGGCCAGGGCCATTTCCTCGCGGCCCAGGCCGATGTTGGTGCACCACATGCCGCCAACGGCATCGAGGAAGCGGTTGCCGTGGGTGTCACGAATGTAGGCGCCCTCGCCGGCGACAATGTTCAGCGCGCCTTGCTCGCGGTGCTCGTCGAACACATGGTAGCCGTGCATGTAGTGGGCCTTGTCGGCCTCCACCAGCGGGTCGTGGGCGATAGCGAATGCTTTGCTTGGGGTGGCCATGGGCAGCTCCTTGGCGAGAATGTTTGGGCAGTGTTCAGAAACCGGTCTTGACCGTGCTCCAGACCCGGGTGATGGCGCGCATGTCCTTGGGGCTCTGGGTTTTCTGCGCGAACAGGCGCTCACGGGTTTGTGCGTCGGGGTAGATGGCCGGGTCCTGGCGGATGTCGTCACGCACCAGCGCGGTGGCGGCGGCGTTGCTGTTGCCGTAGTGGATGTAGTCGGTGACCTTGGCCATGGTCTGCGGCTGCAGCAGAAACTCGATGAAGCGGTGGGCGTTGGCCGCGTGCGGCGCATCCTTGGGGATGTACAGGTTGTCGAACCAGATCAGCGAACCTTCCTGGGGGATGAAGAACGACAGTTTGATGTCCTTCTTCGCTTCCACCGCGCGGGCCTGGGCGGTGGCGTAGTCACCGGACCAGGTCAGCGCCAGGCAGACATCGCCGTTGGGCAGGCTGGTGAGGTAGTTGACCGAGTCGAACTTGCGAATGTAGGGGCGGATGCCCAGCAGCAGTTGCTCGGCCGCCTTGAGGTCGGTAGGCGACGCGCTGCGCGGGTCCTTGCCCAGGTACTGCAGGGCCAGCGGAATGACCTCGGTGGGCGCGTCCATCAGGGTGACGCCGCAGTCGGCGAAGCGCGAGACGATCTTGGGGTCGAACAGCATGGCCAGCGAACCGATCGGCGCGTCGGGCATGCGCGCGGTGATCTTGTCGACGTTGTAGGTTACCCCCGAGCTGCCCCAGGTATAGGGCGCCGAGTACTTCAGGCCAGGGTCGTAGCCCTGCAGGTTGTTGACCACCTGCTGATCGAGGTTTTGCCAGCTAGGCAGTTGCTGCTTGTCCAGTGCCTGGAACACGCCGGCGCTGATCAGCGGGGGGACCAGCGAGGCGTTGAGCATGACCAGATCGTAGCCGGAACGGCCGGTGAGCAGTTTGGTCTGCACGGTTTCGTAGCCATCAAAGGTGTCGTAGATGACCTTGATGCCGGTGGCCTTCTCGAAGTCGGCCAGGGTGGTTTCACCGATGTAGTCGGTCCAGTTGTACAACCGTAACGTGTTACCACTGTCCACCTCTGCCGCCTGGGCCAGGCTGGCGCCAGACGCCAGCAGCAGACCGCCAATCACCTTCAGTACCTTGCGCATGGCAACTCCATCGTGTGAGTGCTCCGGATCGAGCCGATGGGTTCACTATCGGTGGATTCGCCCAGGGGTGACATACCCCGAATGTGTGGGTGGTCGTTTTTTGGCAGGTGGCGCTGGAAGGTTTGCAGAACATCGTATGCCGACAAAATGTTGGGGCTGCTTTGCAGCCCTTTCGCGACACAAGGCCGCTCCCACAAGGACGGCGCAGCCTTCGAAGCTGGCGGCAATCCTGTGGGAGCGGCCTTGTGTCGCGAAAGGGCCGCAACGCGGCCCCAGTGTTCAGTACAGGAGAAAGGTCACGTCAGCGGGTACAACGCTTCATCGAACTGCGCCAGGCGCGGGAACACCAGTGGCTGGTCGTCCGAGAGCTGCTCCAGACGCTGCCGGTATTGCTGCAGAAAGTCCTGCCGCGCATCAGCACTGATGTACGGCACATGCCACGCCACGAACGGCGGCAGCACCTCGAACCCGACATAGGCCAGCGTGCCACGCAGGATCGGCCGCAGCATGTCTTCCAGCGGCCCGTGAATCGCGCCGTCGCCAAACATGTGCTCGCGCCCGCCCAGGGTCACGGTCACCAGCGCCTTCTTGCCCACCAACCCGCCCTGGTCGTAGAAGCGCTTGCCGCCATAGCACACCCCCGACACCAGCACCCGGTCGATCCAGCCCTTGAGCATGGCCGGGGCCGAGAACCAGAAGATCGGGAAGTTCAGCACCAGCAGATCGGCCCACAACAGCTTGTCCAGCTCCTGCTGGATATCGGCGGCAATGGCACCGCGCTTGACGCCCTGACGCTGCTCCAGCGCATACACGAGGTACTCGGGGTTCTCGCGCTGGGTAAAGTCATCGGCACTGGCCACCGGGTTCCAGCCCATGGCGTACAAGTCACTGACCTGCACCTGATGGCCTTGGGCACGGAAGGTTTCCACAGCCTGGTCACGCAGGGCTGCCGTGAACGATTGCGGTTCGGGGTGAGCGTGGACGATCAGTACATTCACAAGCATTCTCCTCACACAAAACAGGTTATCTTGCCGCAGTGGTTCAGCAGCGCGCGCCTTCCTTCTGGCCCGGGCGGCGCGTACGCTGGACGGTGTGCTCACGCATCCGTCTGCCCGCGCATCAGTTCGCCGGCGCAGCGGGCAATGCGCTGACAGGCATCGACCAGCGCCTCGTTAGCCAGCACCAGGCCCAGGCGGATATGCCCGGCAGCGCTAGGGCCGAATGCCTCGCCGGCGAGCACCGACACGCCCTGGCTGTCCAACAGGTAGTCGGCGAAGGCCTGGGCGCTAACACCGGTTTCACGGATGTCGACCATCACGAACATGCCACCATCGGGCTTCAATGCCTTGAGGCCCGGGCAGCCGGCCAGCTGCTCGCACACTAGATCGCGCCGCTCGCGGTAGGCTTCGCGCATGGCGTCCAGCTCTGGCAACGGCTGCTCCAGCGCCACCACGGCGGCATCCTGGACGAAGTCCGGCAAGCCGTAGAGCATGCACAGGGCGAGGTTTTCCAGATGCGTGGCCAGTGCTGTCGAGCTGACCACCCACCCCATGCGCCAGCCGGTCATGGCATGCGACTTGGACAGGCTGTTCAACGTTGCAGTGCGCTCGGCCATGCCCGGCAGGCTGCCGGGGCTGACATGCTCGCCTTCATACAGCAGCTCGCTGTAGACCTCGTCAGAGATCAGCCACAGATCATGGGCAATGCACAGTTCGGCCAGCGCCTCCCAGGTGGCGCGCGGCAGGCTCGCCCCCGAAGGGTTGTGCGGGCTGTTCAGCGCCAAGGCGCGGGTGCGCGGGGTAATGCGCTCGGCGACGTCACGCGGGCACACGCGAAAGCCATTCTCGGGCTTGACCGGTACCGGTACCACCTTGGCGCCACAGGCGCCGAACACGGCCTCGTAAGTGACATACATCGGTTCGGCAACGATCACCTCATCGCCTGGGTCGAGTATGCACTGGGCCACGCAGAACAGCGCGCACTGGGCACCCGCCAGCACGGTCACCTGGTCGACGCTCACCGCCTGGCCACTGCGCTGCCGGTGACGGTTGGCGATGGCCTGGCGCAGCGCCAGCTTGCCGCGTACATCGGCGTAATGGGTATGGCCAGCGCGCAGGCTGTCGATGGCCGCCTCGACGATAGGCGCGGGGGTGTCGAAGTCCGGGTCACCCACCGACAGCAGCAGGATGTCCTTACCCTCGGCCTGCAGCGCAAGGGCGCGGTAGTGAATGTCCCAGGCCGCAGCCCCGTCGCCGGCGATGCGTTGGGTAAGCTTGGCGTAGCGCATGGCAATCTCCCTTCTTTGGCGGTTTCAGTCGACGAGGATCTTCGGGTTGGAACTGCCCCACACGGTGTACAGGTCGGCCAGCAACGCGCCGTTGATTTCTTCCATCTCGGCCTGGGTGATTTCGCCCCCGGCCTGCTTGCCGAACAGCACCACTTCGTTGCCCCCCTTCACGTCCGGGAAGTCGGTGACATCGACCATCAGCGTGTTCATCGACACCTTGCCCACGACCGGCACACGGTGGCCGTTGATCAGCACATGGCCCTTGTTGGTGAATACCCGGCGGTAGCCATCGGAGTACCCGACCGTAATGTTGGCCAGCCGCGAATCACGGGCCAGGGTGAAGGTGCGGTCATAGCCCACGGTGTTGCCAGCCGGATAGCTGTGCACCGCAGCCACGTGCGATTTGAACTGCATCGCACGCTTGTACTCGGTGCGCGCCGGCACGGTGTCACCGAACAGCGCGCCCCCCGTTCGTACCATGTCCAGGCGCGCTTCCGGCACCTCCAGCGTAGCGAACGAGTTGGCGGCGTGCAGGGTGAGCTTGCTGCGGTCGAGCTTCGCGTGCTTGATCAACCATTCGGTCTGCTCGTTGAAGGCCGCCAGGCCCTTGCGGACATCGTCCTTGTCTTCCACGGCGAAGTGGGTCATCAGCGCGACCAGCTTGAGGTGCTTCTGGTCGGTAATCTGCAGCGCTTCGCCACGGCCGGACCAGGTGGCCATCTCCACCCCGTTGCGGCTCATGCCGCTGGAGTTGAGCGCCATGTGAATGCGCAAGGTCTTGCCATGGCGCGCGGCGATGGCATCGGCCTGGCGGGCAAATTCCGCGCTGCCCACCAGCTCTTCCATGTCGTACTGCAAGCCATCTTCCAGCTCGCTGAGGCTGGCCAGGCGAACCCGCACCAGTTGCCCGGCGAAGCCACTGGCGCGGACCACGCGGGCCTCCTCGTTGCTGGCCACCGCCACGCAGGGCACGCCCTGGGCGATGATCGATGGCATTACCAGGCCGATACCGTGGCCATAGGCATCGGCCTTGAGCACGGCGCACAGCTTGGACTTGCCGGCCAGCTCGGTCTGCAGCGTGCGGATGTTGTGCTGCAGGGCGCTGGCGCTGACTTCGACCCAGGCATTGCTGTTTTGCACGGTCAGGGCATTGGTACCGTTGTCCATCGACAGCGGGGGGGCGGCATACAGTGGGGCTTGGCCGGTGATCAGCAGGGCCAGGGATGCGGCCAGAAGTGTACGGCGAAATGGCATGTGGGTTTCTCTTGTTCTTTTGGTTGTTCGCGGCTTAACAGACGCAGGTGTGTTTGAGTTCGATGAAGGTCACGCCGGGTGTGGCGAAACCGCTGGCCAGGTCGGCCTGCAGCGCGTCCAGATCACGCGGCTGGCGCACCGCGCAACCAAAGGCACGGGCCAGGCCGATGAAGTCCGGATTACGCGGCAGCACGCCGACCGGCTCGATGTTCAGGCCGAGCATGTCATCGCGGATCTGCCCGAGGGCGTCGTTGTTCCACAGCAGCACCACCAACGGCCGGTCCAGTTCCTCTACAGCCGTGGCCAGCTCCTGGGCGGTATAAAGGAAACCGCCGTCGCCCACCAGCACCAGGCCTGGGCGATGGTCGGTGGCAAGCATGCCGCCAATACCGGCCGGCAGGCCGTAGCCGAGTGTGCCGTAGCCGGTCGGATGCAGCCAGCTACGTGGTGCCCGGCTGGCGAAGGCGTAGTTGCCGGTGTAGGCCAGTTGGGTCATGTCGCTGCTGATGAACGCATCGTCGGGCAGCACGGCGGCAATGCGGTCAAGAATCGCCTGATGGGTGGCCTGCAACGGTGCATGCCCATGACGAATGGCCTGGCGCAGGTTGCTCACCGCTTCGCTCGCCTGAGCAGGGTCTCGGTCGAGTGCAGGCAGGTGTTCGAGCAAACCGTCCACGGTTTGCCGGGCATCGCCCTGCAGGGCAATGGCACAGGGGTAGAAGTCGTTGAACTTGCGCGGGTCGATGTCCACGCGCAGCAGCTCGCCAGTGATCGGCAGGCGCTCGCGCCAGAAGTCGGTGTCGGCCATTTCGGTGCCTACGGCAAGCACCACATCAGCCTGGCTGATCAGTTGCCAGCCGGGTTCGACGCACAGACTGGCGCCGGCATTGAGTGGCGCGTCTGGTGGCAGCACGCCCTTGCCGGCCACGCTGGTGAACAGAGGCGCTGCCAGCCGTGTACTGAGTTGCTGCAACTGCTCAGCCGCGTGCAACGCGCCACCCCCGGCAATGATCATCGGCCGCTGGGCGGCGGCAAGCTTCAGGGCAGCCTGCTCGAGGGTTTCGCGGCACGGCTGGCCACGCCCAGGACGGCGTACCACCTCGTCGCTCCAGTCCCGGCTGACCGATGCCGCCAGCACGTCCAGCGGCACCGAAATGTGCACCGGGCGCGGCCGTTCGCTGTCGAACACTGCCCAGGCGCGAGCGATCAGCTCGGGCAAGTCGTCGCCCTGCAGGGCCACCGCAGAAAACGCCGTGATGGGCGCAGTCATGGCGCGCTGGTCCTGGGTTTCATGCAGGCAGCCCCAGCCCTTGCCCAGGCTGGCGGTGTGGTTGACGCTGGAAATCACCAGCATCGGCACCGAGTCGGCATAGGCTTGGCCGATGGGGGTGGCGACGTTGGTCACGCCTGGGCCGGTAATGACGAAACACACCCCAGGCTTGCCACTGACCCGCGCATAGCCGTCGGCCATGAAGCCGGCGCCCTGCTCGTGGCGGGTCAATACATGGCGAATGCCGCTGCCCGGCAGGCCACGGTAGAGCTCCAGGGTGTGCACGCCGGGGATGCCGAACACGGTCTCCACCCCGTAGTTGGCCAACAACCGCACCAGCGCCTGGCCGGCCGTCAGGGTAAGGTCATTCATGTCGTTCTCCTTGCGCCTGGCCAAGGCGGATCAGCGCGTCGACCGCGGTGGTGCCATGGGCACCGACCATCAATGGGTTCACATCCAGCTCCAACAGCTGCCCGGCGTTTTCGCAGGCGTAGTCGGCCACCGCACGGATAGCTGCGACCAAGGCGTCGAGGTCGGCAGCCGGGCGGCCACGGAAGCCTTGCAGCAGGCTGGCACTGCGCAGCTTCAGCAGTGCGGCGCGGATGGCGCTGTCGGTGGTGGGCAACAACAGGCTGACACTGTCCTTGAGCAGTTCGACCAGCACGCCGCCGGCACCGATCACCAAGGCCAGGGCAAAGTCGTGTTCACGTTTGATGCCCACTATCAGCTCGGCCAGCGGCGGCTCGGCCATGGGTTCGAGCAGTACCTGGTCGAACGCGACGTGCGGGGCGTAGGCAGCGATGCGCTGGCGCATCTGCAACAGTGCAGCTTCCAGGGCGGCGGCATCACGCAGGTTCAACGCCACCGCACCGGCTTCGGTCTTGTGCGGCAGCTGTGCGCTGACTGCCTTCAGTACCAGCGGGTATCCCACGCGGGCGGCGTCTGCCACGGCGCGTTCGGGCGTACTCAGCACGCCCGCAGGCACCGGCAGACCGAAGGCGCGCAGGGCTTGTTTGGATTGCCATTCATTCAACAGTCGGCTTTCGCCCGTGAGGGCCTGCGGGCACAGCGGTACCCGCGCAGCCTCGCCCTGGTCCAGCAACCGCTGGCGGTTCCTTTGGTAAGCGACGATGCGCCCCCAGGCCGCCAGGCCATCTTCCACGCCCTGCAGGGCAGCGATACCCCGCGCATGCAGGCGCTCACGCGCACTGGCAGGCAACAGTTCCGGGAAAGCCGAAGTGACGAAGCCGATCTTGCCGTGGCGTTCAACGGCATCGCAGTACAGCCCCAGCAGCAGGTCGCATTCCTTGCGCTCGCCGGTGAAGGCCGCCGGGTAGTCCAGCACCAGCATCGCCGCGCCCGCGGCGCCGCTCAGGGTGTTGTCGAGCATGCGTTGCAGGGCGGCCTCGTCGCCCCAGATGGCAGTGGTGAAGTCCAGTGGGTTGACCAGGTTGGCATAGCCCGGCAACACCTCGGCCAGTGCCGCCACCTGCTCTTGCGCGAGCTTCGGCAGTTGCAACTGGTTGCGTTCGGCATAGTCGGCAATCAGCCCGGCATCGCCGCCTGAGCAGGCCAGCGCAATCAGCTCGCCATCTGCCGGCAAGCGTCCGCAGGCTGCGGCCTTGAGCGTTTCGACAAAGCTCACCGGGCCGCTGACGCGGATCACCCCCAGGCGCTGGAACAGGCTGTCGTACAACGCATCGGAGCCGGACAACGAGCTGGTGTGGCTGAGCGCCAGTTCAGCGCCGATCTGCGAAACGCCCGTCTTCAATGCAATGATCGGCGTGCCCTGCTGCAGCGCCTTGCAAGCGGCGCGGGCGAAGCCCGGCACGTTCTTCAGGCCTTCCAAATGCAGGCCGATGGCGGTTACCCGTTGGTCGTCGAGCAGCACATCCATCAGCTCGGCCACACCCAGTTGCGCCTGGTTGCCGACCGAGGCCATGTAGGCCACCGGCAGCGAGCGGTCGCTCATGGACAGGTTGTAGGCAAAGTTGCCGCTCTGGGTGAGGATCGCCACGCCCTTCTCCACCTGCTGGCCGCCATGGGCCACCGGCCAAAGGGCTGCACCGTGCAGGTAGTCGAGCAGGCCATAGCAGTTGGGGCCGAGCAGGGCCATGTTGCCGGCCGCAGCGAGCAGGCGCTGTTGCAACTGGCAGCCCTCTTCGCCGCTTTCGGCAAAGCCGGAGGCATAGCAGATGGCACCCCCGGCGCCACGCGCGGCCAGCTCGGCAACGCACTGCAACGTCAGCTCACGGTTGGTGGCGATGAACACCGCGTCCGGGGCGTAAGGCAAGTCGGCCACGCGGGCCACGCAAGGGATGCCTTCCAGGCTTTCATGCTGCGGGTTGACCAGCCACAGCTCACCGGCAAAGCCGCCTTCGGCGCAGCGCTTGAGCGCCCGCGCCATGCTGCGCCCGCCAACGAAGGCCAGGTGCCGGGGCGCCAGCAGGCGCTTGAGGTTGTCACGAATCGATTGCGACATGGGTGTTCTCCTGGCGCTCAGCGCAGCAGCGGGCGCAGCAGTTCGCGGGCGATGATGTGCCGCTGGATTTCCGAAGTGCCCTCCCAGATGCGCTCGATACGCGCGTTGCGCCAAATGCGCTCAACCGGCCCTTCGTCCATCAGGCCCATGCCGCCGAAGATCTGCACGGCTTCGTCGGCGACCTTGCCCAGCACTTCGCTGGCAAACAGCTTGGCCATGCCGGCCTCACCGTCGGTCATGTTGCCCTGGTCCATCTTCCAGGCGGTGTGCAGGGTGAGCATCTCGGCCGCGCGGATCTGCGTGGCCATGTCGGCCAGCTTGAACGACACCCCCTGGTAGCTGCCGATGGCCTGGCCGAACTGCTTGCGGTCGGCGGCCCATTGCAGTGACAGGTCGAGGGCGCGCTGGGCCTGGCCCACGCAGTTGGCGGCGACCATCACCCGGCCGGCGGTAAGCCAGGCATTGGCCACTTCCCAACCTTTGCCCACTTCGCCCAGCACCTTGCTGGCCGGCACCCGGCAGTCGTCGAAGAACAGCTCGTAGGTGTGATAACCACGGTTGCTCACGCACTTGGGACCACGGCGGATGGTCATGCCCGGCGTACCCCGGTCGACCAGCAAGGCGGTGACCGCATTGCGCTTGCGCCCGTTGTGCTCGTAGGTGTCGGTGACCGCGAAGACGATGGCAAAATCGGCGTGGCCGGCGTGGCTGATGAAGTGCTTGCTACCGTTGATGACAAAGTCATCGCCCTGGCGCAAGGCGCGGGTCTTGATGGCGTTGGCATCAGAGCCGGCGCCCGGTTCGGTGAGGGCGAAGCAGTCGACCTTCTCGCCCTGCACGCACGGCAGCAAGTAGTCGTTGATCTGCTCGTCCTTGCAGGCCATGAGGATTTTCGACGGCCGTGCAACGAAGACATGCAGCGCCCAGGACACCTTGGACAGCTCACGTTCGATCAGCGCCTGGGACAGGTAGTCCAGGCCGCCCCCTCCCACTTCCTCGGGCATGTTGAAGGCATAGAACCCGGCAGCGATGGCCTTGCCACGGATCTGCGCGGCCAGTTCGGGTGACACAGCGTCGGCGCGGTCCACCGCTTCCTCATGGGGCAGCAGCTCCTTGGCAACAAAGCTGCGTACCGCTTCCACCAACATTTCTTGTTCTTGGGTCAGTTGGAAATTCATCTGCGAAGGTCCTGATGAGGGTCGGGTATCGGATTACTGGCCGGTAAAACGGGGGGCGCGGCGTTCAACCGAGGCTTGCAGGGCCTCGGCGCCATCCTGGCTGCGGCCGCACAGCAGGCCGGCGTGGCGCTCAGCCTCCAGCTGCTCGGCGAGGGTGCGCCGGGCGCCGTCGCGGATCAGCTGCTTGGTCTGCGCATAGGCGAACGTCGGGCCATTGGCCAGGCGCCCGGCCAACTCGGCCGCCACGGCGGGCAGTTGCTCGTCGGCGCAGACTTCGCTGACCAGCCCAGCCGCCAGGGCACGCTCGGCGCCCCACAGTTCATCGAGGAACAACAAGCGCTTGGCCTGCTCGCTGCCGATCAGCCGTGGCAGGTGCCAGCTGGCGCCGGCATCGGGGCTGTAGCCCATGCTGGTGTAGCCGGCCTTGAAGCGCGCCGAGGCGGCGGCGATGCGCAGGTCGCAGCACAGGCTAAGGTCCATGCCACCGCCCACGGCGGTGCCGTTGATGGCGGCGATGGTGGGTTTGTCGAGGCTGTACAGGCGCAACATCAGGGCATGGGCAGTTTCGGTCCAGCCGTAGCTTTCCAGGGTGCCCGCCGCTTCGGCAGCAGCCCATTCGGCCAGGTCGGCGCCAGCGCAGAAGCTGCGGCCGCTGCCGGTCAGCACCACCACGCGTACGGCGGGGTCGTCGGCATGGCTGTCGAGCAGGGCGTGCAGTTGCTTGAGGGTGGGAATGTCCAGCGCGTTGCGCTGCTCGGGGCGGTTGAGGGTGATCCAGGCAACGCCAGCTTCGACCTTGCTCAACAGTGGCGACGACGGGGTAGTCATGGGGGCCTCGGTGTTGTTGTGATGGTTTTGGAGGGCTTGACGAGGAAGATACTAAACGAGTGTTCAACAAGACGGGATGGGCTGTTACAACTTCGCACAACTCGGTGTTTGGCGTTACACAAGGGCGTTCGTCGTGACGGCTTTATGGCCTGTGAGATCGCGCGCCGCGCGGGCGGTGCTCGATCTCACAGGTGCTGAACATGCAGCGATTGACACCCGCCGGCGACGAGCTGCGGCGTCAAATCCCTGGTGCGCTGGGTGCGAAGGCCCCCTGCCGGCGGCGGTTGACGAAGAAGTACGCCGCATAGCACAGGGCAATGAAGCCAAAGCCCCAATACAGCGACGGTCGTTGGGTTTCATCCAGCGCCAGGAACACGAACAGCGAGCTGCACAGGGTGATGCACAGCAGCGGCACCAGCGGGTACAGCGGCGCCTTGTACTTCAGGTCCTGCAGTTGCCCGCCGTCGCGCAGCCAGGCCTTGCGGAAGCGGTACTGCGCCAGGGCGATGACGATCCAGGTCACGGTGCCGGACATACCGCTTACCGCCATCAGCACCATGAACAGCGTGTCAGCCGCAACGAAGCTGGTCATCAGCGAAATCAGCGCAAAGCACAGGGTGATGCTGAGCGCCCGCAGCGGCACGCCACGCTTGCTCAGCGGCGACAGGCTTTTCGGTGCCATGCCAGTCTTGGACATGGCCCAGAGGATGCGCGTGGAGGCATACAACCCGGAGTTGCCCACCGAGAGGATGGCCGTGAGGATGACGAAGTTCATCAAGTCGGCGGCGTAAGGGATGCCGACCATATCGAACACCTGCACGAACGGGCTTTCCATCAGCCCGGCCTGCTCGTGCGGCACAATGGCCGACAGCACGGCAATCGCCAGCACATAGAAGATCAGCACGCGGAACACCACATTGCGCACCGCCCGCGGGATGCTTTTTTCCGGGTGCTCGGTCTCACCGGCAGCCACCCCCATGATTTCGCAGCCCTGGAAGGCATAGACCACGGTCATCATCACCGCGAACACTGCCGACAGGCCATGGGGGAACAGCGACTCGCCCACCAGGTTGTTCAGCATCGGTGCGGGTGCCCCGCTGCTCAGGGGGATGGCACCGAAGATCACCAGCAGGCCAATGACGATGAAGCCGAGGATGGTTGCCACCTTGATGCCCGAGAACCAGTACTCGGCCTCGCCAAAGGCACGCGTGGCCAGGGCGTTGAGGCCGAACAGCACCACCACGAACAGCGCCGACCAGTACCAGATCGGCACCTCCGGGAACCAGCGGGTCATCAACATGCCGGCAGCGGTGAACTCCAGGCCTACGGTGGTGGCCCAGCTCATCCAGTACACCCAGCCGATCATGAAGCCGGTGGCCGGGCCAATGTACTTAGTGGCGTGGGCCTGGAACGAACCGGACACCGGCATCTGCACCGACAGCTCACCCAGGCAGACCATCACCAGGTACATCAGCAAGCCCGCCACCAGGTAAGCCAGGATCGCGCCCACCGGCCCACCCTGATTGATGGTTACGCCCGAGCCCATGAACAGGCCGGTTCCAATAACCCCACCCAGCGACAACATGAAGATGTGCCGGCTTTTCAGGGCGCGGGTGAGCTGGATCTTTTCAACGTTGTCAGTCATGGCACACCTCGCCTTTGCGGCCGGTGCGTGGGAGGGTTCGAATGAGGGGCTGAGCGCTACGGCATGTCATTATTCTTGTCTCCAATAAGCCTCATGGACCGTGTGCAACACGGTTGCCATGGATTATTGGAAACGGATGTAAGACGCCGTTGTACGAACGGATCGAAGATGTAAAAAGTCGTAAGTTTTTTGTACGTCAGCTCTGGATCAACTGTTCCAGGGTCGCACGGGCCTGGCCGAGCTGGCTTGCCAGTGGCTCGGCCAGTGCGTTCAGCGCCTGCCCATCATGCTGGCGGGCGGCGTCTTCCAGGCGTCGCAACAGCGCAGCCAGGCCAGAAAAACCCAGGGAGTCGCAACTGCCGGCCAGGCGATGGGCCAGGTGCAGCACCTCGGTAAAGTCCTGGGCCGGCAGCGCCTCGGCCAACGCCGTGGCGTGCTGCTCCAGTGACTGGCGCAACACATTCAGCAGGCCCTGCAGCTTCTGCTCGCCCAGCAGCGAGCGGTGGGTGGCCAGCAGCGACCAGTCCATGTTTGCGTCAATACCGGCCTCTTCAGTCGGCGTTGCGTCGGCCAGCGCCTGGCGCAGGTTGGCCAGCCGCAGGGGCTTGGCCAGCACACCTTGCATGCCGGCTTCCAGATAATCCGACAGTTGCCCCGGTTGCACGCCAGCGGTCAGCGCCACTATCCGGCTGTGGTGGTTAGGCCCGGGGGTGGCGCGAAGCTGCCGGCACAGTTCCACCCCGCTCATGCCGGGCAGGTGAACGTCCAGTAGGATCAGGTCGAAGCGCCGCTGTGCGCACAACTGCAGGGCCTGCCCGGCATCCTCGGCAAAGCTCACCCGGTGGCCATCGCGCACCAGCAGGCCGCTCGCCACCTCACGGTTCAGCGCGACGTCCTCGACCACCAGGATATCCAGGCTGGCGCTGACCGACTGGGCCGGGGTATTGGCCGCAACCGGCTGCCCAAGGGCGATGTCGAGTTCGAACCAGAAGCAGCTGCCCTGCCCTTGTACACTGTCCAGGCCAATGCAGCCCCCCAGCTTTTCCACCAGGTGCTTGCAGATCGCCAGTCCCAGACCGGTGCCGCCGTAGCGGCGTGCCACGGCCTCGCTGGCCTGGACGAAGCGGTCGAAGATTTTTGCCTGTACGGCCGGCTCGATGCCGATGCCATTGTCACTGACCGACACCCGCAGGCGCTGCGTGGTCGCCTCGCTGACCAGCACCTGCACCTTGAGCCGCACCTGGCCGTGCTCGGTGAATTTGATGGCATTGGCCAGCAGGTTGCTGAGCACCTGACGCAGGTACTGCTCGGCGCCGTGCTGGTAACCGGCTAATTGCTCATCAATCTCCAGATGCAGTGTGTCGCCGTTGCCCGCGGCCATGGGTTCGAGCAGCGCCAGCACTTCCTGGCACAACTGGCGCAGCGAAAAGCCGACCAGCTCGGCGCGGCTCTCACCTTCTTCGAGCCGGGCGAAATACAGCACTTCGTTGAGAATCGCCAACAGCCCCTCGCCGGCCTTGTACAAGGCTTCCAGGCGCTGACGGTCGGCCGCTTCCAGCCCGCCACCGCGTAGCAGCTCGGCCATGCCCAGGATACCGTTGAGCGGGGTGCGCAGTTCGTGGCTCATGGTCGCCAGGAAGCGTGACTTGGCCAGGTTGGCGGCCTCGGCGTCATCCTTGGCCCGGGCCAGGCTGGCGGTACGTCGTTCGACCATGGCCTGCAGTTCGTCGCGCTTGTCTTGCAACGCCAGGCGGTCGCGCTCGCGGCGTTCAATGTCGCTGAGGATGGCGCGGCGCATATCGTCCAGGGCATTGGCCACCGTGTCGATCTCGTCAGGGCGCGATGAACGGCGGCGCCCCAGGCGCAACGGTTCCTGCCATTGGCCGGCGCCAATACGCCGGGCGAACTCGGCCATCACTTGCAGATGGCGGGTGACCAGGCGATAGAACAGCCCCGACAGCGCCACTGCCAGGCCACACAAGAACACGCCCATCCACAGCAGGCTGGCAAGGCCGGTGGCATACAACCGATGGTGCACCGCACCCAAGTCGATACTCACTTCAAGCTCACCCAGGTGCCTGGCGGGGCCCGAGGGGGGCTGATAATCCAGAGGGAAGCGCTCGATGCGCAGCGGCCCCTTGGGTTCGGCCTCCCCTCGCAGCAGTTGAAAATCATCGCTAACCAAGCGCACCCGGGCCACGTCGGAAAAATCCACCAGGCCGCGCAATTGCGTATCCAGCTGCGCCTCGTCCAAGTCCCACAGGCTGCGCTCCAGGCTGGCGAGGTAGCCTGCGCGGATCAACGCCATGCGCGCCTCGATGTCGCGCATCTCGCGGCGGTATTCGAAATACAGCTGCACGCTACTGGCCAGTACGGTAAAGCACAGGCTGAACAACAGGATGAACCGCAGCAGGCGGCGCAGCAGGCCATCGGTGTGCAGGCGAATCATCGGGCATCTGCCGGCAGGTTGATCATGTCGCGGTAGGTGACCTCGCTCTGCTCCAGCCAGCGCGCGATCTCGCCAGCCTGGTTCATGCGCCGCAACTGCGCGTCGATTTCGTCCATGTGCTGGCTCAGGGGTGATTGCCGCGATACGGCTACCCGCAGGTAGTCCACGCTCAGCGCGCTGGGCAATACGCGGATGTCCTGCGCGCCGGGCAGGTGCTCGATGAACAGTTGGCCGGTGCGCCGCTCCTGGATTACGTAGTCGATGCGCCCGCGGATCAGCTTGCCGAAATTCTGCTGACTGGACGATACCCGCTCGATGTTCTGGTGGCGGGCGACGAAGCGGTCGAATTCGGCGCCGTAGCTTTCGCCGTACAACAGGCCGCCACGGTAACCCGCCAGGTCCTCCAGCTGCTGGAACTGCACCGGTCGCTTGCGGTTGTAGAACACGGCCACTTCCTCGCGCACCACCGGCTCCGTGGAAAAACGCATGCGCTGGTCACGTTGGTCGCTGTTGTAGGCCAGGACCACGTCCACCCGCCCGGCGGCGGCATCCATCAGGCAGCGCTTCCAGTTGCCCAGCACCACGGTTTGCACCTCGTAGCCCATGCGCGCGAACAGTTCGCGCACCACGGTGGGGGCCAGGCCGCGCACCTGGTGGCCGTCGCTCCAGGAAATGGGCGGGTACACCGGGTAGTCACAGTAACGCACGGGCTCACTGGCACTGGCGTGCAGGGTGGGCAACGTCAAGGCCAGCGCCAACTGCCAGGCGCGAGGAATCATGCTGCCACGCTGGCGGTGAACAGGTAGCCGGTGCCGTGAATGGTGATGATCAACTGCGGTTCGGCCGGGTCGTCATGCAGCTTGCGCCGCAGGCGGCCGACCAGCACGTCGATGGAGCGGTCGTTGGGCACCCACTCGCGGTTGCGAATCTGGTCCATCAACTGGTCGCGGCTGAGGGTGTGGCCGCTGTTGCGCAGGAACACGCTGAGCAACTGGAACTCGCCGTGGGTCAGCAGGGTTTGCCCGCCACGGGCGTCGATCAGGCGCCGGCGGTCGGTATCCAGTGCCCAGTCGGCGAACTGCTTCAGCGATTGCGCGCAGGCCGGGGCGGGGTGCGCCTCGCGGGCATGGCGTACGCGGCGGATCAGGTTTTTCGCCCGGGACACCAGCTCGCGGGGGTTGAGTGGTTTGATCACGTAGTCATCTGCACCGCATTCCAGGCCAACGATGCGGTCTATGTCGTCATTGCGCCCGGTGACGAGGATGATGCCAACCTCCGAGCGCACCCGCAGTTCGCGGGTCAGGGTGAGGCCGTCCTTGCCGGGCAGGCGGATGTCCAGCAGCACCAGGTCGACATCCTGGCTGGCAAGCAGGGCTTCGGCCCTTTCCGCGGTGTCGGCGCAGTGTACGTCGTAGCCCTCCTGGGACAGGTAGGCCTGCAGCAAGTCACGAATAAGCGGATCGTCATCGACGATCAATACCCGAGGCGTCATTGCGTGTTGTCTCTTTTTTATTGGTGTTGTTCTACACACTCGCGACAGCAGCGTACTCGTTACTGAACAGGTGATCAACAGCCCGCGGACAGGCTGAAGCGCCTCCGGCCACCGGCCTGCAGGCCATCGACCCAGGCCTCGCAGATGATCACGCCCTGCTCGGGGGTGAAGGTGCCGGGGTTCAGGCCCGACTCCAGCCACAGGCCGTCGAGCAAGGCGCTCAGGCTGATGGCCGCCAGGTCGGCATCGAAGCCTTGCCAGCCCTCCTCCTCGGCCAGTCTGGCCAGCAGCTGGCCAAGTTCGTTGCGGTACTCGCCGTAGGAGTGGTCGTGCACCTGGTTGATCGCGTCGGCGGTCTTCACCGCGCCCCAGAAGGCCAGCCAGGCATCGAGCAATTGCGGGTCGAGCAGCTCGGCGCAGAACGAGGCACGGAAAAACGCCGACAACCGCTCGCGGGCATTGGGCGCAGCTTGGGCCATGGCCTCGCGCAACAGGCCCATCACCCGACCGGTGACGGCCATGTAAGCCTCTGCCACCAGTTCGTCCTTGCCGGCGTAATGGTGGCTGATCAGCCCGACCGAGACCCCGGCCTCAGCCGAGATCTTGCGGATCGAAGCCCCCTGGAAACCATGGCGCTTGAGGCACACCAGGGTCGCCTCGACCAGGTTGGCTTTGCGCAATTCCGGCAGCATGCGGTGGTAGCGGGCTTCCTGAGTCATCGGTGGGTCTCTGGTTAGGGGCTGGACTGAACGACTGTACAACAAGCCGGACTGCGTGATAAACCCTAAGCGCCACTGCCCGTCAGGGCCCCCTCACAACAATAAAAGCGGCTGCCATGAACGACCTGATCACACGCGAGCTGGACCAAGGCCTGCTGACCCTGGCCTTCAACCGCCCCGACAAGCTCAATGCCCTGAACACTGCCATGTACCAGCTGCTGGGCGACCTGTTGCTGGCGGCAGGTGAAGACCCCGCTGTCGATGCCATCATCATCACCGGTGGGCCGCACTGCTTCAGCGCTGGCAACGACCTTCGCGACTTCCTCGACAACCCGCCCAGCGACCTGGACAGCCCGGTATTCCGCCTGATGCGGGTGGTCATGGGCCTGGACAAGCCGCTGATCGCAGCGGTCAGTGGTGCGGCGATCGGCATCGGGGCCACCCTGTTGCTGCACTGCGACCAGGTGCTGGTCAGCCGCTCGACCAAGCTGCGCATGCCTTTCGCGCCGCTGGGTGTGTGCCCGGAGTTTGGTTCCAGCCTGCTGCTGCCGCGTGTGCTTGGCCAGGCCCGGGCGGCACGCTTGCTGCTGACCAATGCATTGCTGGATGGCGAACAGATGCTGGCCTGGGGGCTGGCCAATGAGCTGCATGAAAACGGCGAACAGTGCCTGGACGCTGCCCGCACGCTGGCGCGGCAGCTGCAAGGCTACCCGCAGGCGGCACTGCGGATCAGCAAGCGGCTGCTCAAGGACAGCCAGCGGGCGGAGCTGGAGGCCACGGTGGCGCGGGAAAGCCGACTGTTCATCGAATGCTTGCGTACTGAAGAAGCGCGGGCAGTGCTGCGAGGGATGATCAAGGATTGAAAGGGTGACTCGACCCTTTCGCGGCACAAGACCGCGCTGAAAGGGAGCGGCGGCATCGACGGGATATTGGGGTTAGATGCTATCGCTACGCGGCTCAACGCGAATGTCATCGCTCTCCCCCCCGCACGCACTGCTCTGCGGCAATAGCCGGATGTCCACACGACGATTCTCCGCCCGCCCATCGAATGTGTGGTTGCTGCTGACCGGCTGGCTGGCCGCGACACCTTGAACAGCAAAACAACTGTCCTGGATATCCCCCATCCGTTGCATCCAGTCGCGCACGGCTGAAGCACGGGCACGGGACAGGTCGAGATTCTTGGCCGCGTCACCCCGTGCATCCGCATGCCCGGAGATAACAATCAGCCAACCCGGTTGAGCCTTGATGCCAACCAGTGCGTTTATCAGCAGTTTGGTTGAACCGGGCTTCAGTTCGGCACTGCCCGGATCAAACAGATTCAGACTGTCGAGTTGGATCGGCTCAGGCGTGGGCGGCTCTTTGACTTGCCTGGATGCCCATTCTTGCCAGCCCAGCCACCCCACAAAGACACTGGTGACCGTCAGTGTCAGCAACCACGGCAACACCGCGCGTTTCTGCGCCGCTGGTTCAACTACAAAGGTGTAAGTCGGTGGTGCTGAGACAACCGCAGCGATCGGAGGGCTAAGCGCTGGCTCGGCTGGTGATGCCCATGGTTGCAACGGAAGCGGCATCGGCACGTCCCTGCTTCCCGACATCCGCTGCATCACGCTACTGATCTGCTGTCGAAACACCTTCAGCGAAGCCAAGGAAGCATGGCCAAGCCGCTCCAAACGGTGCTCAAGCCGCCCCAGCTCAACGATCAGTTCCCTCAGCGTCGCCAGACTCGATCCGCCCCATTCCAGCATTCGAACCAGGGGATGTAGCTGAGCAAACAACCAGGCGATGAGCTCGATCCGAGCTGAAGCCTGCACCGGCCACAAGCGCGGCCACTCGTCCGTGAGAGTGGCGAGCAATGCCACCCCCTCGGTCAAACCAGCGAGCCCCGTACGGTAGCTACGCGCCAGGATAAAGGACACTGCGGTCTGCAGCTCCACCCCGTTCCGTTCGAAGAGCCTCAAGCACAACGCTTCAACTTTTGCCCAGTCAACGTCAGGACACGCAGGATGATCAAGCTTGGCCAACTCGCCGCGCAACACGTTGAACTCATCAAAACTGCCTGGGTCGCCGCCCAAGCGAATCCGCATTTCAAAAAGCGCCGTCATCTGGCCTCCTTGTCCGTAGGTCTATAGCTTGGCGAGATAGCCTTCCTGTTTCAGGTGACGTACAACCACCCTCCCGTCAGGTGCAAGCGTGGTCCCAAAGGTGGCGCGGCCACCGCCCTTGATGCGTACATCGAGTGCGTATTCCAAATGGCCGGGCCGTCGCTGCGGCACCAGCTCGATGCGTACTTCTGCGAGCCGCGGCTCATACCTGCGCAACGTGCTCACGATGTCATTCATCAAACCATGGGCCGAGGCCGGCAACCCTTGAAGAACCGTGCCCATATCCGGCAAGCCATAGTCCGGCAGATGCGCGAGTGTGCCGGCCCGGCTGTTTAGAATCCGCTGAAGGTTGTCCAGAACCGAAAGCGTCAGTTGATCATCATCACTGACCCGATCCAGCTCCAACTCGCCGCTGAAATTCTGCAGCAGCGTTTCGTAAAGCGAAGGGCTTGGTTCGATCATGTGCTCAGTCCTCGCTGCGCGGCCGCAACTTCAAGCGGTTATCACCCAACTCGACAACCCTGGGCTGGTCCGGATCGAGGTCATCACGCTGCAAGGTCAAACGCCACGCGTCTTGCTCCATGTCCGGATTTCGGAACAACGCAATCACGGCAATGTACTGAGCCTCCCTATGCAAAGGCGTGCTGAGCTGAGCCGCCTCACCAGGTTTGACCACTACGGCTTTTTCGCTCAACAGGTCGCCCCCCAGCACGCGCTCGCCGTGGCTGACCAGATCGTCGTAAGTTGCCTTGTCCAGAGCCTTGTGATCCCGCAACTGGTAGACACGCACCAGCACCGAAACGGACAACCCACTCATCTCCATGCTGTCGGTATTCATCGCTGACCGGCCGGTGAAATCCAGATGCAATGTTTTGACTTGCTTGTAGAAAACCGCACGGGCCGTGGAAGCCGTACCCTCCACAACCTTCTGGGTGAGGCCGCAGCCGCCCAGCAGTGTCACCAGCGCCACGACCGTGAAGCGTTTAGAAGCGGTACGCCACATGCGATACCTCCCTGTCGCAAGGATTCAGTTGTAGGCCTTGATAGCGGCCCAGGTTGACTGTGATGGTGTCGGTGTTGGCTGTAGCCTCTTCACCGGTCGGCAACCCCAGTACTGCCGTCATTCCCAACCTGACTTGCGCACGGCCCAGTACCGGCACGGGCAGCAGACGCAGCGGAATCGACAGCTGTAGCTTGGCCGTACAGCGCCACCCCAGGTACACCTCCAGCAGCACCCGCAAGTCGAGCAGCAACTGCCCCCCAGGAAGCCACTCGCGCGCCTCTTCCGGATCATTGGTGTGCAGCAACAGGCGCAACTGGCTGTTCGCATCCGTTCCGACAGCGCCTAGCGGCATGCCTTGGGAAAGACTTACCGGGCTTTTCGTTTCCAGGCTGGCTGGTCGCTCAAGCACGACACGTTGCGGCCAATGCCCGGTGACATGTGCCTCCGTGCTCGGCGCCAGCAGCTTGACCAACGCGCCAATGCCCTCAGCGTTGCGGGTCGGCAAGCGCATCACGCTGAGCAATGCCAAAAAGCGAGACATGGGCGTGGCGATACGCTCGGCAGTACCGGGTACTCCAAGGCCGATCAAGCCCAACAGGCACTGTGAAGTCGCATCGCTACCGCCCGCCTCAAAGGTGGCGGGATACGAGTATTTGCGCCAGACCCGATAGAACTGGGTGAATACCCGGTGGTTGAAGATATCGAGAAACGCCTCTACAGCTTCGTGGCCCTCACGGCGCTGGGCGATGTCGTCCAGGTAGGCCGTTGGCAGCGGCGAATCGACACCATACAAACCAAGTAGCCGAGTTCGTATCGTAATAGGGCGTTCGGGACAGGCGTCGTCGAACTCTATGGCCTTCAGCTCACTGGCGGGAAAGCCCATGCCTGGGTCGGGCCGAAAGCGGACCCCGTCATCAACCGGGTGTGCGGTACTGCCCAGCGGTGGGTGATCGACCAGTACCTGCTCGAGCAACTGGCAGACGCGATACACGTTGGCCGAGGCAACCTGCCCCTCCAGCACCTGCAAAAGCCCTTCTGCCTTCAGCCTGGAATACGCTGACTGTGATGTTCGCTCCATCGCAGGCACCTCCCCGTCGGTTGCAGGATCAACGTCAGTTGCGTGCACAAGTGAATGTCGGCATACAGCGCGAAGAACCGGCTGAGCATTTCACCGAACAGGCAGATGTCCCCCTCCCCCGAAAAACCATTGCTGTCGAGCGTCACCTCGATATCCACGCCGCGCAGCAAGAACCCTTTTTCGAACCGCTGGATAAGGTGATGCTTGACCTCAACGATGGCCTCCAAGCGACGGCGATTGGTTTCGCTACCCGTCCACTCGTACAACGCCAGCGTGCCACGCAGCACTTCAGCACTATTGAGCATGGGCAAGAAGTTCGAGCCCAGGTGGCTCAGTACCCGCCAGTGGAACCGGTCACGATTCGGCGGATAACATGGCAGCGTGGGTGAGGTCAGGTTGCGCACCTGCAGCCCCGCCTGGGTGGATTGCGCGGCCGCGTCGAGCAATGTACTGCGCAGGGCCTTGCGCGGCAGTTGGCCATTGGTCCCGGTAAGGCGCAGTGACAGGCTTTTGCGCTTGAGCAGCACATCCTTGTCAAAGCCTTCCCCGCCCAGGATCAGCCAGGTGTCATGAAGACCATTGGCGCCCTGCCTGAGGCGGGTATGAAAATACCGCTCGGGGGCTTCATCGCGGAGCATGCCACCCTTGTGGCGAAAGCTGCTGAAAGGCACGTAGTCCTGACGGACACTGTTCTTGGAACCGGACACCCTGTCCACGGAATAGATTTCCGTGTGCCCGTCCTGCAGCCGCATCGGGCGAAGCAGGTACTCGTTCTGCAGCGGGTCCAGGTTGAGCGGGTCCGCATCCAGCGGGAACAAATTGATCACGGGGACCGCGTGTAAACGGATGTGCTCCTCGTTGGGCGTGAAGGCATGCGACCATGCTTCACACAGCACGACATCAAGCTCGAACCAAGTAGCGCCCAGTGGCAATGACAACGACTCCAAACCGCACAGCGTCACGAACATGAATTTCTCGCGGAAGGTGAAGTACTCAAGCAGCAGCTGGTAGCCGCTGAACGCACTATCACCTTTGGGCCAAAGACGGTCATCATCGGCGAAGCCCTTGGGCTTGAAATGGCCTTCAAGTGTTTGGCGTTCTGCCTCGCCCGGCATACGCACATATAACGCCTGTACCTTCAAAGTCAGTGCTTGATGCAGTGCACTGGCCAATGCGGCATCGGCGTTCAGGTACAGCGGTATCTGAGCAAGATCCAGCCGGCTCCAATCTGCCATTTCCCCGCACAAGAAACGCAAACGCAGCACCGCGCGCCCATCAGGCTCGTGATCAAGACGCACGGTGTCGAGCGTGAGCGGCTGAAGCGGCAGGTCCTGTGTCGTGGAGTAGCGGCAGCGGGTACGTTGCGGACACACTGGCTGAGACAACACCTGAAACCCCCTGGCAATGGATTCGGTGCCTTTCATCTGGCTGACATCAGGCATGAGCTCAACGATTGCCAGCGAGGGGATAGTGCGCAGGTAGTGTGGCCAGAGCAGGCTGACCAGCCCTTCGGTCAGTTCGGGCAAATCGTCGTCCAGTTTTTCGCGCAGGCGCCCCATCAAGAACGCGAAGCCTTCGAACAGGCGCTCCACATAGGGGTCCTGCGCCCCAGGTTTATTCAGGTTCAGCTGCGCCGCGCGGTCCGGAAACGCCTGGGCAAATTCTTTACCGGCTTCACGCAGGTAGCGCATCTCGGCATCAAAGTACCGTAGGGTTGGGTTGTCCTTGCTCAAAACAGGATCCTGATCAATGTGAGTTAGCTGCACAGCACCGCAGCGCGTACCGGGTCAATGGCTACCAGCGCCGCCAGCTGTTGCTCCATCTGCCGCGCCAGGGCTGGCCGATCGGCATCGTTGCGCTGGGCTTTCAAACGCAGCAGCTTGAGCAACCGCGCCTTGACCTCAAAGATCAACTCTGGCTCCCAGTCGGTCAGTGCGTGGTGGTGCGCGGTGGTATCCAGTTCAGTGAACAAATGAATGGCCAGTTCGGCCTTGCCGTACTGCTCGGCCACCCGGGCCATCAGCAGGCGCAGCAACCAGCGTTGCCGCCCGGCCTGCGTATCGGGTCGGTTTGCAAGCCACGCCAGCGCTTGCTCGACACCCTCAGCATCGGCTTGCGCCAGTGCCTCAGGTTCCAGCGCAAGGATTTCGCAGGTTGCCGTGGTGGTTGCCGAGGCTGCAGCAGGCAGCCATTGCGCGGAGCGGCTGTCGCTGACGTGCTGGTTGATCCACTCGCGTGTGGTTTCATCCGCGAAAGCCGAGCCATCGTTCCAATACAGCATGTCCAGCCCAGGCAAGCGCTGCAGCAGCATGTTCAGGTCATGTTTGACGATGGCTGCCCAGCTACTGTGCGGATGGGGTGATTTGCTCAAGGCCTGATGCAGATGCCATTGCAGGTCCAACCAGAAATGGTTGACGCCCTCGGCATACATCCGCTCGGCCTGGTCGATCAACTCACTCCAGCGTTGCTGCACGTGCAGGCGTTTTAACTGGGCACGGTATTCACCGCGCGGGGGCGCCAGCCGGGTAATGCCCTGTGCGTCCTGCGGTGGTACCTGGTGCACGGTGTCCCAGCGCAGGCTCTTCATCAGCCGATGGGCGGCCAGCCAGCCCTCAGGTTGGTCACGCAGGTAGTTCGCCAACTGACGGCCACTGTCCAGCAGCTCTCGCCCGGACTTGATCGGCGACGACTTCGGGCTGCTGGCAGTGTCGTTCGGCGCTGATTCGTTACTGGTCTGCGGAACAATCGCGTCCACGCCGCCCGCCACTGCCAGGCGGGCAGACAGCGCGGTGTAAAGGCCATCCAGGCGTGGCCGATGGTCTTCTGGCCAGGTGCCAAAGCCCTGCTCCAGCCACATCAGTGCTGCCACGGTGCGCTGGGCCTCGGCCTTGACCACCTGGGGATACAACGACAGGCTAGCCAGCACCCGGTTACCGGACAGCCACTCCAAGGCCATTTTCCGGCTGTTGGGACGCGTTGGCAGGATGTCCGTAGCGTAGCGCTCCAGCAACGCGGCCAGCAGGTTCAAGCCGTCTGCCAGCCCTGGCTCCCCATCCGTGTGCAGGCGGGCCCAGAGGTAGTACGTCGCGACGCGCAGGTCTTTGCAGGAATTTTGAAGCAGCCTCTGCCCAAGCTGTGCGACTAGGTCTACATCAGCCCCGGAGAGCCGGTTGACCTCTTCGCGCATGCGCTGAAAATCGTCGTCATAGCCAGGGTCCTCACCGACAGGCGCGTCAGCGCTGATGGGGGACAACCAGGCTTCCCAGCGTTGCCCGTGCTCTCGGGCCAAGGCGATGGCATCACGCTCCGGCAGGCAGCTTGCGTCCAGGCTTTTCAGAGTCATTGCGGGCCTCCGTTCTGCGCGTAACGCGCATCGTCCACAAGGAAGATGTCCCTGGGCAGGCGGAAGCTGCGCAACTTGAGCAATGCCAGCGGGCCTTCAGCCAGCTCGGTACGCAGGTGCCACGTCAGGCCGAGGCCGTCCGGCGCACTTAGCACCACCCGAAAACGGCTGTCGCCGTCATCCAGTGGGGTGACATTGGCCTCCTCCAGCAGGCGTATCAAACCCCAGGTACCCTGGTAGTCCGCATACAGCCGTTCTCCGCCATGCACGCTGGTCCAGGTCAGGCTGATGCCCGGGTGGTTACCCAGCCCTGGCCAGCGAAAGCGCTGCCAGCGCTCACGCTGGTTGAAGTAATGATGCTTCTCGCCGTTGAGCACGAAGCTGGTCTGCACCACGTCCTGCACGGGTTTGCCCCGCAGTTCGAAGCTCATGCCCATGCCGCCGTCGGTGTACAGCACATCCGCCAATTGGCTGAGTTGGTTGATTGCCTCCAGAAAGGCCGGGTTGAAGCGCAAGCCCTGACTCTGGCGGGGATCGATCACCCAGCGACTCCCCTCTTTGCGCACAAGCCCATTGAGCTGCTGGTGCAGAAACTGCTCGATGCGCCCGGAGTCGGCGCGAATCATCTGCCCGAGCATGGGCAGGGATGCATCACTGCTAGAGGCAACAAAGGGGTAACGGTTGTCGAATGCGCCGTGCCACTCATCGACGATGGCGCGCTGCCAATCCCGGTTGAGGCCTGCCGATGAAGGCTGCAGGATCTGCTGCCAGGCCTGCGCCAGTGGTTGCACGAACAACGCATGGGCCACAGGGCCCCACTCGGCGCCCAGGCTCGCGGCAATCAGGTTGCCGTAGGACTGCGCGTCAGTAAGATCGACGCCCTTGCCTTGAAACACGGACTGCGCGAGCGCTTGTGTCATGGCCTGCGGGTCTGGGGCATTGGTGATCTGCTGCAGCTTCAGCCGCACGCTGGTGACGCGCGTGAGAAAGGCTTGCAGGCTTAAATGGTCGCTGCCGGATCGGCCTTCGGGATCTTTGCCGAGCAAGGCCATCAGCGGGCCGAACGTGCTGTCGAGTGGGCCGCCAGGCACTTGAGCCAGCTGATCAACCATCGGTGCTGCTTTTTGCCCCACCAGCTTCTGCGCCGATTCGATCAGTGAGTCAGCCAAAGCCTGGCCACGGACACCCGCCTGCCCTTGGTAACTCAGGGTGTTCATCAGGGCGATCAAAGGCGACTGGCGTGCATCGCTCATCACCGTCAGCTGGGTGATCACATCATGCAGAGTGGTACTCTGCTGCCAGCGCAGGCTATTGAGAAAGGCCAGCCAAGCGCTGCTGTAATCCCGAAAATAGCGCGCGGTCAGCCGCGCTTTCAGTTGCTCAGGGCTCAGCTCGCCCCCCACATCACCCACATTGTCGCTCAATACCCAGTCGATCTCTTCACGACGCGCCTTAGCGGCGTCATCAATGGCCGAACGTACCTGACCCTCCCAAGCTTCGCGGGTGAACACTCCGGGGACTTGCTCGCGACTGGTGAACAGGGAGGTCGCATCAGTGTCACCGACCATCTGCTGCAAGCCCATGGGCGGATAGTGGTTCGCCGCAGTGTCGAGGACGTGCTGGTACAGCGCGGCTTCCGCGTTGCGCTGCCCCAACTCGCCGAGCAGCACCTGGCGAACCTGACCAATCAGTCTGGGATTGGCCTTGATCGCCCATTCCGGATGATCAGGCAAATGCTCAGCGTAGAACCGCCACATGGCAGGCTGGTTTGCACCCACACTATCGACCAGGAAATCTGCATCGGCCTTTTCCGGGCGGGCCAGCATCAGGTAGGCCTTGAGCTGATCATAGGCCTGCTGCGCTCTCTCGGCGCGGGCCGGGCTACCCGGTGCGAGCTTGACCAGCGCGGTGAGTTGTCTCTCCAAGTCGGATGCGGCCGGGCCCCGAAGAAGGCGGTCATTGGCCTCGACATACAGCGGCCACACCGCCTCACGCAGGTCATTGGAGCGGTTCAGGCCAAAGCGTTGATACCAGGGTGCTCCGTGCTCGCCACGGTAGTCCAGACGGGACAATTCACGAACCAACTCGGCCAGGGCGTGCGCTGGATCACTAGCGGCCTCGGGCTGTTGTAGCGCTCGGTACGCAGCTTCCACTCGGCCGACTTCGACACGGTTGCTGGTGAATGAAACCAACAAGCCAATGCCCCAGACAGCTGCAAGCCCGAGCGCGGAGGTGTAGACGATTCTCAGCGGATTCCAACCAAATCTGCGAGGTCTAGCCGAACGGTCGTTGAGAATTCCAGACCAAGCGGGGTCGTCAGGCCAGTAGTGTTCGATTGCCGTCGCCGATTCTGACCTATGAACTGGCAAACTAAACCACAAACCACGAAGCTGGACGCCTCGTATGGCCCTTCCTGAGAGGGACTTGAGCACGCGATACCATCGATCAGCACCGTCAACCTGCAAATCACGAGCAAGCCGCAGAAGAAAGTCGTGAGCTGTCTGACCTTGAATCTGCGCTAGACCCTGCTCGCGCAGCTGCTGTTGCAAGTTACCTAGACACTCAGCCAGTTGGACTGCGGTGAACCGGGATGATAACTGGCAGCCCACCCCCCGCACGTCACGGGCTGGCTGTGCCCAGTCGCTGTCGCAGACCTGCCACACATGCAGAGATAGACTCCAGCCTAATAGCCGGGCCAGCTCCTGTAACCTGTTGACAATGCCGCCAAAAGAGGCGCTATCGCTGTACTGAGCTTGGTTCACCACCCAGATGGTGCCATGCAGCCCTCCTCTGTGGCCTAGCGTGCACCATTGTTCTATCAAGGCTTTATCGATAGTGGTCTGTACACTTCCCCCCCAGAGCAGAACATCATCCTTTCCCATCAGCCACAGCTGGCGCGTCAGGCCGGGGGCGACCGCTTCGACTTCGGTTGGCTCACCAACAACGACATACAACCGGACTCGTCGCCGCCAGAACTGACCATAGTGCTGCCGTAAATGCGTCTGGATTTGGGCATTCACATCCGGGAATCCAGCCTCGACCTCCAGATCAGTCGGGTGCACCCTAGGATGATGCACAAGCCCCCGGATCCCGTGCAGCACTCCCCGCCATACGAGCACCGATGTTACGAAAAGCAGTCCCCAAGAAATCAGCCCCTTGAAGAGCAGGTCCACGAGTGAAGTCCGACTGCTCGGCTGCCCTGCCCATAACCACCAGGCCGCCCCACAGGCGGTGACAAATACAGCCATCATTACAGCGAGTAAAAATACCGTTCGCCAAGCAGATACTTGTTGTGATTCAGCTACCTGATTCATGGGGCCGCACAATTCCAAGGGTCAAGATGAAATGAGGGTCTGAAGCCAGCCATGCGCAGGGCACGCCATGCTGCTTGACGTACCAAGCGGCGAGGGTCTGCACGACCATTGCTTCAAGTTGGTTCAACGCGCCAAAATTGGCGTCCTGAACGTTGGTCTTAGCATTCCAGCCGATTGTGGCCAGCCCAGGTACGTCAGGCTGAGAGAACGACAAGCAGATCTGCGCCGGAGCCTCCAGCAGGCTTTGCTTAACGGCCCGTTGGGCAACGGTCGCCAGGTCATCGTCTGCCTGCGAGAACCACTCGCCACAAGAAAAGGCCACGTCTCCTTCAGCGCCAAGTAGCCATAGCACTGCGGCCTCGCCTGCCGGCAAAGAACTTGCACGATCAGGTGAGGAACTCTGACAACCGGCACAGAGCACACGCGCACCATCAGGAACCCTTTGCAACTGATCGATGATCGCGTCAAGGCTAAGAATCCCATCCCATGTCTGAGGATATTCAGGCAGGTGCACATCAGGACAGCACTGCGCCATCTGCTCGACGAATGCACGCCAGGCTGCCTGCGAGCCATGCCAGTAACAGCTTGATGGGGTCAAGCGCTGATCGGTGCCACGCTGTACTCCCCACTTCAGTGCGAGCAGCGTTGCCAGTTCTTGCTCCCGCTGCTTCGCGTCGCGTCCAAACACCTGGAGCAAACGAAGCGCGAAGCCTTCACCCGTCTCCCGTGCCACGGGTGGCTGCTTCGAAGGGTCTAGCAAGCCGTCCAGATCCTCCGGGCTACTGCACGAAGCACTCAGCAGAACCGACTCGACCAGCGCAGCTTTCTGGCGATGCTGTGCCCACCAGGCCCGCTGTTCCCGCTCCACCGCTTCGCCATAGCACTGGGCGTTGTGGCGGTTGAATCGGAAATAAAGCACATGAAACAAGAATGCCAGTATGCCTGCGAGCAACATGCCTCCCACCGTGAAGGCGAAAAGGTGCGGTGCAACTAGGGAGGGCGGCAGGGCCCTTCCGATGCCGAGCAATGCCAACAACCCTACTGCCCCTGCAAACCAGCGCCAATAGCGAGGCTCAGGCACCAGTGGATAGGGTGCAAACTCCGTAGTCCTCTTCATGAAGCAGCCAGTACATCGGGCATGGAACTGACTAGGCTACAGCCGCAAGCACAGCGGTCAGCGTGCAGTGCCACCGGGCAACCGTCGATTTCGACGAGGTCACTGCCTTCGGCAATCACCGTCAGCCCATGCAGGTTGCAGCGCACAGCGTCTCCCTGGCAGGCAATCGGCTGGCCGTCGCACAGATAGTGCCCTTCGAGGACCTCGCCGCCCGCCTCCCGCAAGCTGTCACCCTTTCTAATGAAGGCGTTCATCACTATTGCTCCTTCTGGTCAGTGCTTTTGGCAGGACATGACTGCGGCTCCGGCAGTTCCAGCGCGGTTTTAATCGGGTACTCGGGGCTACCGTAGCCGTAACAGGAAGTGGTGACCTGAAGCTCATCACAGGGAAGGAAATGCACAGTGATGCCACAGACTTTCTGGCCGGAGTAGTCAGGTACAGGGACAAATTTCTGGTGACTGCGCTTTTGTGCCTCGATTTGTTCTAACCAAGCGTCATACTTCGCCTCATCCGCAAATCCAGGAAATCCTTTTGTGCCTCCT
The DNA here is from genome assembly GCF_058795575.1 of Pseudomonas sp. GW823-FHT05G12. Lineage (NCBI taxonomy): Bacteria > Pseudomonadati > Pseudomonadota > Gammaproteobacteria > Pseudomonadales > Pseudomonadaceae > Pseudomonas > Pseudomonas sp. GW823-FHT05G12. The sequence goes on along the minus strand of NZ_CM179501.1, from coordinate 2,377,889 downwards.
ACTCCGGTTTCCCAATCGACCCGTACCGTCATCCCTGGCCGCCACTGCGGCGGAACGGTGTAGCAGCACCCTCCACCGCCGCCTTGATACGGCCCAATAATGTCAACGGCTGAACGGCCATCGACGCTGAACCGGTTGATTGCCCAATGGGTGTGGTTGACCCCATAAATGCTGCTCGCACTGGCTACCGTAACGCTCACGAACATCGCCACAGTGCCGAGGGCAAGGTCCAATACACGGCGCCGCATGAGCTTGCCTGCACGTTTTGCTTTGACTGGCTGCACGCCTCTGTGCCCTTCGAGCACCTCGCCGCCTGCCTCCCGTAAGCTGTCACCCTTTCTAATGAACGCGTGCATTACTGCTCCTCCTGCCGGTCACTGCTTTTGGCAGGGCATGACTGCGGCTCTGGCAATTGCAGCGGGGTTTTGATCGGATACTCGGGGCTGCCGTAGGCGTAACAGGAGGTAGTGACCTGAATCTCATCGCAAGGCAGAAAATGCACTGTGATGCCGCAGACTTTCTGATTGGTGTAGTCGGGGATGGGAACGAGTTTGCTGTGTTGGCGTTTTTCAGCCTCGACTTTGCTAACCCAATCCAAATATTTAGACCAATCAGCGAACCCTGGATATTCGTCAGCTAAAGCGCTCATGCCGCTAGCGCCAGTTTCCCAATCAACCCTCACGGTAGACCCAGGCTTCCATTGCTCAGGTACGGTGTAGCAACATCCACCACCGCCACCCTGATGCGCACCAATAATGTCGATCCCGGATCGCCCATCCACACTGAAACGATTGATCGCCCAGTGGGTATGGTTGATGGCTTCGATGGTGCTAGCGGATGCAACAGGCATAAGCCCATTCGTGACCGCACTCGTGACAGCGAGCATGCAGAGCAAAATCCGACAAGTCGTATCAGCCATTGATGCCCTTCCCCCCCGTCACATTGACGTAGTGCGACCTCCACTGCTCGTCAATTTCTTTCTGTGCCTTGGCCAGGCGTTGGGTGTCCTGCCCTAGCGGCTCGCTAAAGTCATCATTCCCCAGCGCAAGGGCCGCGTTGTTATCGGCCTGAATGCCTGGCGCGGGTATCAGGACCAAGTCTCGACGGTTGGCCTCACCGAAGAACACCATGCGTTCACTGAAGTAGCTGCCCCACGGTTCCCGTCCGACCGCAACCGGTATGCCCTTGTAGGTAGCATTGAACACGGCATGGAGAAACCAGGCGCGTGAGTCATGCACTTGGTCGTCGAACAGAGCGCGTAGCAGGCCCTCGGGCTGCGCGCTGTTGCGCAGTTCGTCCACTTCGCCCCGGTGGTCTTCGCGGGTATGGTTTTGTTGGCCTAGCGGAGGGGGAAACAGCTGGCTGACCTTGGCACGCCCACCAGCCTTCATACGCTTGCGTTCAGCGATCGTGTCGGCGCTCTTCAGGTAGGTAATCAGCGCGGGGATGTTCACCCAGCGTGCACGTCGGAAAAAAGTCAGGTAGGGGTCGCTGTCGAGGTCGCGGTAAATCCTGCCGAACTCTTCGGCGGCCTCGCGCAGTTGAGTCTTCGACTTATCGGGGTCGAAGTCCTTGATGCCCGGTTCCAGCGGCATTTTGGGGGCGCCGCGACGCTGTTGGAGCTCTCGTCGCTTGATAACCTCGGCCTGCTTTTGGTTCCGCTCGACTTCGGCATTTCGTCGGGCTTCATCAGTGTTGTGTGCATCTGTGGCGGCACGGAAAAAGTCCGTGGCCTCCAAGCTGCGGAAGGCATAGCGATCGATACGCCAAGCGGTCAGCCACTCCATCTGGTTACGCAGAGCGTCTTCTAGGGAGACGGTGGCGGGAAGGGGTTGATACTGCTCGATTAGACCTCGCTCCGGTTGATCGGATGCAGAACATAATTCAATGGTTACTTGCCTCCATGCGTTGAACCGACGAATTAGCTCTGGGGCAATGGCGAACTCTCTTTCACTTTGCAGATCCAGAACTCTCCAATAGTCCCTCAACTCCATAGGCAATACCGTTTTCGGAACTTTAAAAGGAGCTCCGTAAGCAAACGCATGGCTATAGAGATCGTTTAATGCGATTTGAGAAAGCAGCAAACCATCCCCAACCCGACTATCCGAGCTAATAGCCTTCCCCTGATCCCCCGGCGGATACCCTCCACCCTGATCCGAATGCACTCCGGGATAGATCACCTCCACGCTGTTTGCCGGGTAGCTGCCATCCTCCCGGCGGATAGAATCCAACGGAAAGCTCAACCGTTGCTCATGGCTGGCGACGATATGCAGGCAACGTTTGAGCAGAGCCCCCGAAGGCAACGCCTGACTACTATCGCCCCAGCCCATATGCCCAGTAGGCCCCGGCGCGATATCGGCCAGCCCCACCGACACCACCGTGTCCAACAGCCCCAAGTATTCCACACTGACTGGCAGCTTCCGCTTCCCCACGATGAGCCCCGGAGTCGATTCAGCTGGCGCCAACAACTCATTCAGCCAGTTAACGAACGCCCGCGCCGAGGCCGCGCCCCGCGAAAATCCATAAACGTACAACCGCACTCCCAACAGCTTGGGCTGAGCCGCCGAAGTACCCTCTAGAGCGATCTCCAAGGTCCGCTCTATTGCACTTAGTTGTTCTTGAAACTTCCCGCGTCGATTCAACCGGCCTTTGATCCACTCGGTGCCGGGCAACGTCCCCATAGCTTTAACGGTGGTCTTGAGCGCCGCGTTGTCCAAACGCGGCAGCCCGAGCGCCCGACGCAGCGCATCGATGATCATCAGCAGGCCCCAGTTGATCCGCTCTTCGCCACGTAGAGCGAACGCGAGGCCTTCGGTGGTGTAGTCCAGGTCGCCTACCTCCGGAAACGGCGTGCCCACTCCAGGCATGTAGTACTTGTAGTAATCACCGTTGGCAGTGCCCGCCGCGTCGGTCAGGCCGTTCGCTCGACCGCTGCGGTGGGCCGTGCCGCCGACATGGCCCGCGCCGATCGTGGCGCGGAACAAGCGGGCAATGTTGGTCGGGTGCGGCACGGCGGATTCGAACAAGTCGTTGTTCAGGTTGTTACCGGTTCCGTCGAAGAACAGGCTGATATGCAAGGTCCTGCTGCACGGCGGCGGCAATCGGTAGCCGGCAACTAGACACAGACTATCCTGGTGGTCACGCTCCGGCTTATGCCGTAGCCACAGGTTGCGCTGCACCTGCTCGACACGCTGGGGCAGGCGACCTTGCACCGGGAACTGGGGCGGCAGCCAAACGGAGGTTTTGCTTTTTTTGGACATGACTTAGGCTCCTGGCCATGCAATGGGCCTCGATAGAACGTGCGGGAACATCCGCTTGGGCGAGCGGGAGACTGACTAGAACCACTACCCTTCAGCCCATCAGCGGACGCCTTGCCTTCAATGTTTTTCCCCAATTGCAGGTTCGCTTACCCAGCTCTTGCGCACCTGCTCCAGGGTAAGTGCCTCGCGCTGACTGCTTGTCAGCAGACCCGCCGAACTGGCGGCCAACATCCCGCTATAGCAACCGCAGAAACGCTGTTCCGCTCCCCATTCGCAGGGAAGTTCCGCAGCGAGACTAGCCATTGCTGCGGTAGCATCACTGGCACAACAGAGCACGTCGATCTGACTGTCACTAAGTTCAAGTGGCGTGAGCGAGTCGTCGATGACTGGACTTTGCGCTGTTCCAAACAGGTGCTGGGGCGTGCCATCGCGGTCAAGCCAACTCCAGAACAGAGCGGGCTGTAACAATGCTTGCTGCTGCTCGGGCGTCAGTACGTGACTGAACAGCAAGGGAAACAGCCGCGGATCGTAGTAACGCAGTAACCCCAGGCACCCTCCGTTGAGTGCCTCAATGCAGCGACCAAGGTGCTCTGCGAGTATTGGAAAGGGCCAATCAGACGCCAAGATCAATAACACTGGCAGACCTTGGGTGGCGTTCAGCAAACCGAGAAACCATTGCTTCTGCAATGGCTTTCTCAAATCAACCCGCACCAGCAGGGGGGCCAGATCCTCGGCACCTTCCTCAGGCAGCCCAGTGAACAGGGAGTAACAATCCAGCAGCGGGTCCACGCTAAGCACACTGGGGCGCATCGGTGACTCGCAACCAGCCTGGTCGATGATCACATGCAGATAGGTGGTCTGTGCCTGCTCGCACGCGCACAGCAGAAGGTTGAACCACGTGGTGCACGCTTGTGTGCTCATACTTGGGCCTCCCTGAGTACGAAGCCCTGTGCAGCGGCCTGCGCCCTCTTCAAGCATTCCTTGCACACTGTTCCCGGCAACTCAGGCAGCTCGAAGGATTCACCAGCAGGGGGATTGAATCTGTGCTTGCCCTTGAGACTGATCAGCCCCGGGCTATGAATCTGAATTTCGCCTTGCTCAGTAATACGGATGTAACCACCACCACAGCCAAGCGTAATGCCCTTTTTGGCCGTCAATTGGATATGGCCCTCCACAGACTGGAGGGTGTTGTCTTGCTGAGCAATCAGATTAAGCAAGTCGCCATGCGACTCGATTTCCAGCGGACCTTTGCCAGAGACCAGACGCATGCCCTGCAGCTGCGCCAAGAGAGAAATTCCTTGGCCGGAGTGGGCAAAGAGCCGTGTGCCTGCAGCCAAGTTGAGCTCTTCATCAGTTTGAGCATAGAGAGCTTCACCACTTTTCAGGAGCAGACTTGCCGGCGTCACGGTCCCAACACCATCAGGTGCGCTAATCAAGATTGCGGAACCTTTGAGGTTTTCTGCCTGAGCCTCGAACCGCCTCAAACCCTCGACATCAGGCTGGTGGCTACGATGGTTCTGTGCAATTTTGTGCCACTGGGTCAATTGTCGCTCCGCACTTTCTAACTGAGCGGTGGCGCGTTCCATGTTGAGGGCTTCGCCAGCAGCATCTGCTTGCACATCAGCGCTGATGAACAATCCCTTGCCACCACGGATCGCCCCCCAACCGTCGGTGCGCAACTCAAAACCCTCACCACGTTTTTGATTGTTAGCATCCACGAAATGCCCCAAATTGAGCTGGCTCTTACCACTGTGTTCAGTACTGAGCTTGACGTGCTCCTGCCCCCGCGTATCGTCCATGCGCAACTTGTTGTTCGCGGGTGTGCGCAACACGTTGCGTTTGTAGTTGCGCAGCGTGACATGGTCGGGGTGCTGGCTATCGTGCAGGGCATGCGCGATGTAGGGCCGGTCCGGGTCGCCTTGCTCGAACGCCACCGCCACTTCGGTGCCGCAGATCAGCGGCAGGTGCAGGCCATGGGTGTCGCCCGCGTAAGGTCGCGCCAGCCGTAGCCAGACACTCTCCTCGCCCGCTTTCCAACTGTCCCGATCGAACAGGAAGTTCACACGGTACCGACCTTCCAGGTCGATGTGGCCATAAGGATCGTTCTGCTGGGTACTGGTGACCCGCGCTGGTACCGTCCCGGCGATCTGCGGCTTGTTCGGCAATGGAGGTCGAAAGCATATCGACTCTGAGTAGGGAATCGCCTCGAAGGTGACTTCCAGACTACGGTCCCGTGCAGCCTCGACGGTCAGATGCGTCATGACGACCCCAGGCTCAAAGACCTGCGGTGCCCCTTCAGTTACTGTAACCACTTGCCCTGGGGCGAGTGTCACGCTGCTGCTGATGCCGCTGCAGCGGGTTTGGCCGTTGAGGAAGCGTTCATGGTTCAGGCGCGCGTAGAAGTAGCCACTTTCACTCTCCAATTCCTCATCCTGGGCAATTGCGTCACCCAGCGCGGTATAGGGTTCGCCGTAGTGGTAGCCCTCCCCGTACGTAGTCGTCGCACCCCGGCTATGATCCACGTCTCCCTCCAGGAAAGCCGTAGCATCGCGGTGGTGATAGGCGCGAACGTTGATGTGCTGCTCCACCACCTCATGGCTGACCTGCAGCGCCCAGACGCCATCCTGGCCGTTGCTGGTCAGGCCAGACAGGGGGCGGAGCGGCAGACTGACGTCGAACTGATAATGTTGCTGGTGATCGTGAAACTCGACAACGTCGATAAACAGCTTGTCGTTGTGCGTGAAGCGGTACCAAATGCCCACCTCTGCCAACAGGCGACTGATGAAGGCAAGGTCACTTTCACCGTACTGCATGACCTGTTCACGCTTGGGGTATTCGCGTAGCAGGTCGAACAGAAAGTGCTGCCCCTCAAACTGGTGGCGGCTGCGCAAGATGCTTTCGACGATCTCCGGAACCGACTGATGTTGGTAAATCCGGTACTGTTTGCCACGGCTGAGCAGCGCCAAGCGAGCCTGCAGGGTCACCTCATAACGGGCTTCATCTTTGGAGCTGGAGAGGCGCTTGAAACCCGTAATCACGCCATGCAACGTGCGTGACGCCGCCCCAGAGATCGCATTGGCCGGTGTCTGCTCTGACGACCCCATCTGAAAACTGGCGTCCTTCCCGAGGACTTTGGCGACATCAATATCCTGCGTGGAAGAGGTAAACGCCACCGTGTACATGAACGGTTGACTGAGCCATTCCTCACCTTTGAACGACAGTACATCGAGTTCGACGTCATCCAGTTCATCGATTTCAAGCGTGTAATGGTTGTGGGTGGGACCTAGTAAAGGCTTAGCCATGATCAAGCCCTCTCGGCAGCCAACAACGCCGCGTCGTGTTCATCCGAAAAGCTCAAACTGATGCCGGTGTCTTCGCAGAACCCAAGCGTTACCGTTTGAGCTGGCTGGCCATGGGCTTGGCGCTGCAGTAGCTGTTGGCTAAGTACCGGCAAAATCTGCTGGTTCAGCAGGCTGTCGATGTTGCGGGCGCCGGTATAGGGTAGCAGGCAGGCGACGACCAAGGCTTCGTAAAGTGAGTCGTCCACTTCGCACTGCAACCCGTAATGGCGCTGCAAACGCCTGGCAACCTGGTCGAGCTTGATCGCGACAATGCGCCTGAGCGCACCGGAGTCCAGCGGGCGGAAAATCAATGTCTGGAAACGTGCCAGCAGTGCAGGCTGGAAGTGCGCGCGCAGCACGGGCCGCAACAGTTCGTGCAACGCGGCGTCCTCGATATCTGGCTGTCGCTCCACACAACCTTGAAGCAGATCACTGCCGAGGTTGGAGGTCATCAGGATGACCGTGTTGCGGAAATCGATCTCTCGGCCTTCACCATCGCGCATGAAGCCACGATCGAAAACCTGGTAGAACAGGTTGAGTACATCTCGGTGGGCTTTCTCGACCTCGTCCAGCAACACGACGCTGTAGGGGCGCTGGCGAACGGCCTCGGTAAGCACACCACCCTGGCCGTAGCCAACATAACCAGGCGGTGACCCTTTCAGCTGGCTGACGGTGTGCGCCTCTTGGTACTCGGACATGTTGAGCGTGATGAGCGACTTCTCACCGCCGAACAGGCTACTGGCCAGGGCATGTGCTGTTTCCGTCTTGCCGATGCCACTGGTGCCGACCAGCAGGAAAACGCCCATCGGCGCGTTGTCGTTCGTCAACCCTGTTCGCGCGGCACGTAGCCGTTGAGCGAGTGCAAGCAGGGCCGAGTCCTGCCCAACAATGCGTTCGGCCAACTGATCTTCCAGGTTCAACAAGCTGGCATGTTCGTCCTTGAGCAAGCTACCAAGGGGCACCCCCGTCCAGTCGGCGATCACTTCAGCCACACTGCGGGCACACACGTCCAGCGATAGGAGCGGCCGACTCCCCTGTACGTAGCTCAGTTCCTGTTGCAGCTTCGCGCAGGCCGCTGTATCGACCTGCTCGGCCTGACGAACATTGAGCAACTGACGGGTAAGCTCAAGCTCTTGTTGATACTGCAGCTCCAGCGCAGCCTGCTGGCTCTCGAGATGAACCAGCTGGGCGTTGATCTTCGCCAAACGAGGCTCCATCAGCCTGCCAGTAAGCTGTGCATCCTCTTCCAACGCAGTTCGCTCTGCAGTCAGGGCCGTCTTTTGCGACTTCAGCTGGACCAGCGCCTGCGGCTCGCAATCGAGGCTCATACGAACGCGTGCGCACGCGGTGTCTATCAGGTCAACCGCTTTGTCCGGCAGGCGGCGCCCCGTCAGAAAACGCCGGGACAAACTAACCGCCGCCTGCACTGCAGCGTCTTGAACGTGCACGCCGTGATAGGTGGCGTAACGCGCTTTGAGCCCGCGCAGCATCAAGCAAGCATTGGCATCATCCGGCTCATCCACCTTGATCATCTGAAAGCGCCGCTCCAGCGCAGCATCGCGCTCGAAGTACTGCTTATATTCGCTCCAGGTCGTGGCAGCGATGGTTCGCAACTCGCCACGCGCCAAGGCAGGTTTCAGCAGGTTTGCGGCATCAGCGCCCCCCGGCTGGTTGCCAGCACCGATCAGGGTGTGCGCTTCATCGATAAATAACAGGATGGGTGTTTCCGATTGCTGGACGGCATCGATCACGTTCTTGAGCCGCTGCTCGAACTCACCTTTGACCCCGGCTCCAGCCTGAAGCAGCCCCAAGTCCAGCGTACGGATACTCACCGGTTTCAGGCTATCCGGGACTTCGCCGCTGGCAATGCGCAAAGCAAGTCCTTCGACCAGGGCGGTTTTCCCGACACCGGGATCTCCTACCAGGATGGGGTTGTTCTTGCGGCGACGGCTCAGTACGTCAATCACCTGACGAATTTCATCGTCACGTTCGAAGACTGGATCGATCTGCCCCGCTGCGGCCTTGGCGGTTACATCATGGCTGAACTGATCGAGGATCGCTGGCTGCGCCACATCGCTATCCGCAGCGCTTGTAGGCTTGGCCGTCCGTCCCGTCGCGGGGTTGAACGACACAGTCTGCACCAACTGCCTTTCTTCCGAATCCGATTCAAGCAGGGCTACCACCTGTTGCAGTTGTGTTGAACCTATACCCAATAGAGGCCAAGCGGCTGAGCACTTGAGTAAGTCCGGTGTCTCAATCAGGGCCGCCAACACATGCACGGAGCGCAATTGCTCACAGTCGCGATCCATCGATGCCAGTAGCCAGGCGCTGCTGATCAGTTGCTGCACTTCGAGACTTAGTTGGGGCTTGCTGAGCACGCTGCGCGGCAAGGTATTGAAGTACTCAAGCAGTCCTTGCCACAGGGCATCCACATCCAACCCATAACGGCGGGCGATGACCACAAGATCACCTTCTCCTTGCTCAAACAACTTCAACAACCAGTGTTCAATGCTGATATGACTGTGCCCACGTGCCTGACACAACGACGCTGCCGCCGTCAGTGCCTGGGTGCAATAAGCGTTGAGACGGCGGAGCAAGCGGGTAGGATCATGTGCCATACAGGGCATCCTTGTCGTCAATGGTCAACGTAACGTCATCAGTGGACGTATCTGAAACCGTGGTGTACTTGGCTGAGCGCCCGCACGCGGACGCTCAACCCAATACACTGGGGACCGTCAGCAATTACAGACCGACGGCCAAGTTCCATCAGGCGGTAGTACGTTCATTCCAGGAATCCGAATGGATGATGTTTCCATCCTTGAATGTCCAGGTGATTTTTTCGTAACGCAATTCGACCGATTCCAAATGGTTGTGCTTTTCTTTCTCAGGATCTTTGATGTCGTGCATTTTTGGTGCAACCTGAACGACCTTCACGTTCTCCAGCTTGGTATTGAAATACTCAACTTCCTGGCCGGCATCATTAATCTTGTACCACTTGAACTCCGCCGACTTGAGCGTTTGACCGGTTGTGACGGCCTTATAGAGATACGGGGAAGACGCATCAATCTCTTTGGTGAAAAGGAATGGGGTATGGATGCGCGTACCGGTCAATCTGCCAGTGTTGTTATCAGTCGGAATGTACAAGTTATGATCCTGAGCGACGACCTCGATACTCCCACCTCGATCTTGAACATCCACCGAGCCTTTGATATCGGCACCGCCATCGTCTTTCAGCCACAGGTAAACAGGAATAGCCATTTAGAAAATCCTCTTTCAAGTGTTGGAGGTCGCGGAATGCGACTGGGGTTGCAGGCCAGAAGCCGCAGTCGAGGACAGGCAAGCCCCCGCCTCCGGCACCAGGCGAATCTCAACTCGGCGATTGGCCGACCGTCCTTGTTCCGTGTCGTTGCTTGCAACTGGCTGGCTGGCTCCCAGGCCTTGCACCGCGAAGCAGTTGCTGGGGATGTCGCCCATGTGTTGAATCCAGTCGTGTACCGCGGCCGCACGTGCTCGCGACAAACGCAGGTTTTGTTCGTCGCTGCCGGTAGCGTCCGTGTGCCCCGTGATCACAATCAGCCAACCTGGCTGGGCCTTGATGCCCGCCAATGCAGTGACCAGGACCTTGGTTGAATCCGCCTTCAGCTGCGCACTGCCACTGCTGAAAAGCGAGAGGCTGTCCAAGCGAACCATTTGAGGGCTGGCAGGCGAAGACTGAGGCATCGTCGGGATACGGTGGCCGTTGATGGCCGCCAGCAATGACGGGCGCAGTTTTTCGCCCTGGTACAAGCCGAGGCCCAGCGACCACGGCTCACCCTGGCGGTAATAGTGGTCCAAGCGCTCGGCATCCTGACGAAGCACTGCCAGCGCGCCCTCCCGTTGGAGACCCTTGTCAGGCTCAGCACTCACCGAAGCAGTGGCATAGCGCCGTAAGTCTTCGGTGACCTGGCGTACCAGCAATGTGTTCTGCCATGCAGAGCTTACCAACGCGATGGAGGTTGCCAACACAAACAGCCAGCCCCCCACCAGCACCGCTCTGTGTTGCCTATTACGTTGAGCACTGCGAGGCAGCAAATGGAGCAGAGCGTCAGGGAACGGCAATGAAGCATAGGCATCATCAGACGTACCTTGGTCAAAGCTCAGCCCAGTCCGCTCCTGCAGCCAGCGGTGCCATAGGTTGTTGTCAGGGCGCTCGCTGGAATTGGGTGTCCATGCAAGGGCAAAGGCGGTGGCCGCGATCTCCTGGCGAGAAGTCCGCACGCGCATTTCCGACATACAGAGAGCTTTCAACCAGCCAGCAGCAGCGCTCAATTGCACAGTGTCTCGCAGTCGAGCAGCCCGGAGATCAGGATCCGCGCTCCAACCCTGCCATTCGGCCAGGCTCATGCACATACCTGATTCATGCACTTGCACGCTCGATTTGGCGCTTGCCCAGGTAAACCAGGCCGAGGTCTGCGAAGTGCTCTGGAAAAACCCCACCACCAGCAGCGACAGTGGGCTACCACGTTCGCGCAACCTCACAATCTGACGGTGCACATTGCGCAGTTCATTCGCCAACACTGCAACATCTGTATGGACGGAGGGATCCACGACCCACATGACACTCAGCTGTTCATTCCATTCGGGCCTTTGCAGCAACAGGCTGGCAATCGTCGTGGGCAGCTTCTGCGCGTCGGGCACCCGGACATAGCAACCCTCCCCCGTTACCCGCAATGCCCATTGCTCAGCGGGTAACGGACCAAACAGCTCAGCCAGACAATCGCCTACCACCAAGACAACCGGATGGCGGTAGGATCCTGCAGGTAGGCTAGTGCCCTTGCTCCACTGCAGTTCATGTCCCTCGCCGCCGGCAATCCGCCTGCTTCGGCGCCATGCTGCCCACACTCCGCCCGTGACGACCACGGCGATCGTGAGCTGCCACTCAACAGCAAGCGGAAGCGTGGCAATGAGCAGCAAGGACAACGTTCCGACCCATAGCCAGAGCCCCTGCTCCTGTCTCAGCTGCATCTCGCTCACCCCTGCACCGGCAGGAGCGAGGCCACTGCCTCACCCAGCGTATGGTCAAGCCCCCACCAGAGGCCTATCAGCAGGCCAGATGCGGCCACCACGTGGACCAGAGGAGACTGCAGCCAACCCCACATCGGGAGGTGTGAAGTAGGCCCTATCTGGGTGACCAGGGACTGACTTGTGTCAAGGGGCGGTACATGCGCATCGATTGCAGCGAACAATTGCTGCCGCTCTGGATGATTCACTTCGCGGTAGCGCCCCCGAAAACCGAGCATCAGCGCCCGCTGAAAGACCGTGAAGACATAAGGGTGTGCAGAGGCCTCCCGAAGCACGGTGCGCATGTCTTCATAAAGCGATTCCCCCGCCTGATGACTGCTGAAAAACTTGGCCTGCAAGGTCTCCATTGCCCAGTCCTCATGGGCCTTACCTTCGGCGCAAGCGAGCACTGTCTCATCCAGCAAGGCACATTGCGCATGGCTGATAAGCTCGATGCTATGGCGATCCAGGCCCTCCTCCTGAAGAGAGGCCCGAACATGCTCGACATCCGCCACGCAACGCGGCCAAAGTTCCGGGCTACTGTGCACACCTGTGCCATGTCGCAACTCGACCACCAGCAAGTAGGTATCCTGTAACAAGGCGTCGATATCCACCTTGGCTGTGCCGGGTTTCTGCTGAGCGAGACTCATGAGCGCAGCACCGCGAACAGCTCAAGTGTGGCGTCCTGGAACACGCTCGGCACATAGAGCGCGCATACGCCGTCCTCCAACATGGCACGCCCTTTCTCATGCCCGAGATCCAGTGCGAAGTACTGGTTTTCCAAACGCAGCGGTATCGCCGCAGGCACATGGCTGAGGGGTTTCAAGGGCACGCCATCGAGTGCTGCATTGACGAGATAGTCCACATCATCAGGCGAGCCGATCTTGCACAGCCGTGGGAACTGGCTTTGCACTTGCACGGCTGGCAGCCGGCAGCGCACCGACAGGTAAAAGTCAGCCCCGTCTGGCTCAAGCAAACGAGGATCGTTCAGGGCCACCTGCCATCGGTTGGCACTGCGCGCTTCGAGTACCAAAGCCAGCACACGTGACGGCAGGCTCGCTTCCAGCAATGTGGAGAGCGTACGCATCAACGGCGGGAAAACAGACTCAAGGTGCGTATGCTGATAGGCAGGAATGTCCTCGACACTCTGGTCCAACGAAAACGTCAACAGCGCCCCCGCGCATTTCACCAACTGCTGGTACACCAACTCCGGATGCCGAGCAGGGTGTGCTTTAAGGTCTGCCAGCACCGGCTGATAGGTATTCAACGCGTTGAGCAACCAGAACAATGTCACATCAGCGACAGCAAAATCTGCCATGCGCTGGTTGCTCTCGCGACGCATCCCCATCAGCCGCTCACGTTTGGAGGACAGCTGGGTCAGCAAGTTATCCAGCTGAAGTAACAATCCAGCGTGCGCATCAAACCTCAGCAACGGGGGGATGTAATCCTGATCAATTTCCCAACGCCCCCGCCCATCCCGGACAAGGCGTGCCACTGGGCAGGTGAGGTAGTCTGCGTTGTCATCTTCATTCAGGCGCAAGCTCAGTGCATGTTCGAGTACGCTGATTGACTGCACCTCATCGGTATAGTGATCCTGTACATCCCGCCACACTTGGCGGTATCTGACCGGGCGCTCAACTCGGGCACCCTCGAACAGACAGTTGTTGCCATTGGCCTGTTCCAGCGGCAAAGCGAGCACCACCGTTGCCGCTTGACTGTCGTCAGGCAGCGCCCGGGACAGTTCCAGGGCACTGGGAAGCCGATCCAATCGATCCGTGTCAATCAGCGTTCCATCGGGCATGCACACCTGCAGCCGAGTGGCCAGGAGTTTGCCTAGCTGCAGTGCGTCCGCATCAAATGCGACTGCGCGAATACCCCACGGATGAACCCATGCCAAGGAAGCAACTGCCTGGTTGGTCCACGATTCAAAGCGGGCCTGCTGCTGAAACTGCTGCGCAGACAACACCACACCGGACGCCCACATAGGCCGATCGATCTTCACGATTAGTAACTCCCGGGTTCGCCGTCAGGATTTAGCTTTGGGCATCTGCGAAACCAACGACAGGTTGATGTCCATACCCTCAACCTGGAAATGCGGCACCGCAAACAGCTTGACTCTGAAGAAGCCTGGGTTGTCATCAATATCTTCGACAACCACCTTTGCCTCCCTCAGCGGATGAGACGCCTGCAAGTCATCGCCGGGGTCCGTCATTTCGGTAACCAAGCCGCTGATCCACCTATTCAATTCCAGTTCCAACAGGCGGCGATCCTTGGTTGTGCCGATGTTCTCCCGCTGGATGAGTTTCAGATAGTGAGCGATGCGCGAAAGCAGGAAGACATAAGGCAGCCGAGCGTTGATACGACTGTTGGCCGTGGCCTCAGGTGTGTCATAGATCGCCGGCTTATGCGCTGAGTTCGCGGAGAAAAAGCACGCATAATCGCGATTCTTGTAGTACGACAACGGAATCAACCCAAGATTGGCAAACTCAAACTCGCGGGTTTCCGGAATCATCACTTCCGAAGGAATCTTGACCTGACTGCCCGTACCCATGTCATAGAGATGGATCGGCAGATTCGTTACAGCACCCCCTGATTGCGGCCCTCGAATTTGTACGCACCAACCATTGGCTATAAAGCTTTTGACCATATTGGCTGCAAACGCGAACGTCGAGCTTACCCAGAGGTACTTGCTGTGATCCGGCCCCTTGACTCGCTCTTCATAGTTAAACAGCCGAACCGGACTCGTATCAGGCCCGTAAGGCAGTCGCCCCAACGTACAGGGCAATGTGGCGCCGACATAGCGGGCATCATCGCTTTCAGCGAAAGCGTGCCATTTGATGTACTCAGCACGGTCCATGTAGTTGCCGATATCCTTGATCGCGGCGACCTCCTCCATTGTTTGCTTGCCAAAGAACGCAGGGCCCATCGAGCACAAGAATGGCATATGAGCGGAGGCCGCAACTTTCGAGATATTCCGCAACAGTGCAATGTCTTGCGCCCCACGGCCAAACTCGTAGTTTGAGACCGCCGCCGCAATAGGCTCACCACCCGGCGTATCGTATTCCTGAGTATACGTATGCAGGTACATGCCGCTTTGAGCGATTTCGGGCGCATCTTCGAAGTCCTGGGCCAGATGCTCTTTACTGATATCCAACAACTCGATGCGGACGTTCTGGCGGAAGTCCGTCTGATCGATCAACGACTTCGCCCCACGCCAGATCGACTCTACACGCTGAAAGTCAGGATGATGCATCACTTCGTCCAGCTGACTGCTGATCTGGGCATCAATCGAGGCAATGTGTTCGTCCAGCAGGGCCCTGTCCAGACGCTCCACTTTCGGGGAGACTTGCTTGAGCCGCTCAAGAAAAACACTTACAGACGCAGTAACACGCTGATTGGGTGTTGCCTCAGACAGAACATCCACACTCTGGTAGGCGTCGATACCGCCCATCTGCTCAAGGGGTTCGAGATTTATTTTTTCAAACAATGTGTGATAGACATTCTGGCTGTCCTCCACCCGCACAGTGGCGCCACGCGATTGCGCAGAGGATTGCTCTTCGGACATTTGTTAGCTTCCCGTCTGTAGAGATGATGGTTTTCTAGCATCCGCCTTGAGGGGCAAGGGCAGCCAGTTCCTTACGCAGTTCATTACTCAGCGCTTCATCTTTCAGTATGCGTTCCAACTCGGCACGGAACGTGGCGTTATCCAAGAGATTGGCTTTCAACTCACGCAGCAGGTTGCGCATCGCCAGCAGCGCACGTAATTGGGGTATCTGTCGAGCGACCTGTTCGGGCTCGAAGTCCTTCATCCGCTGAAAACTCAGTTCAACAGGCGTTTCTCCACCTTCGCTGGCCAGCGTATCTTCAACGACCAGTTTGAGGCTCGGTGAAAACTCCAAGAGCACACTGTCAAAATTATTTTTATTGACATTAACCTTGCTCCGTTCGGACAGCGGACGCTGCTCTTTTCCGTTACTGTAATCCCCCATCAGCATGAGCTTAAGCGGCAGCTCAACCTTACGCTGGGCCCCACCCGTATGAAGATCAAGTTTAATATTGACGCGCGCCCTCGGCACCTCACTTTGAAAACTGCCTGAAGCCATAACTCCTCCTGAAGCCACTGGAAACGGCCTCGACGAAAGTGACATCACTGACAACGATCCATTTCAGGCCCATTGGCAACTGCAATGGAATTCAATTCATTGCCAGCAACTACCGCTCCCCCAAGGCAACACTTGAAATGTTTCCAGATCAAACATGCACCAATTCTTCACATTTCGCCACCCCCCGCACAAAACTAGGAAACTTCCTACAAGCGACAGGAAAACCTTCGACCAGGATTCTGCTTGCCCCCCCAATCGAGTAGCGCCAAACAGATGCACTCAATGCACCAGCAATGCATTGATCCATATCAACGAATTTAACCAACAGACCGCGCGGACCACCGCCGTACAAATATCAATTAATCTAAACCCACCAAAGGCAAGTCCAGAAAATGATACCCCCCCAATTAAAACAGCCAATTCTTCCTGAGCTTCATTGATGAGCAGGTACCCGTCAGTGAATACCCTGTTTGTCGACAGTGCCTATGCCGGAAAGTGGGCTCAGCGCATCGTGTGATATGGGTATGGCTGGCTGAGGCTTGCATGCTAACTCGCCGGCTAACCAGCTCTTCGTCTCAAGACTTTACACACAGCGCCTAGTAACCGGTCATCTCCAGATACCCGCGCCCGCCCGCACTCCCGTTCAAGCGTACCGGCCCTTCCCAATACGGGAACCGTGTCTGCATCCACGCCTGCGGCTCAACGGCATCGACCTGCACATCCACCCCATGCTCCGGCACTTGCACCCGCCAGCGCGTCGGCACCTGCTTGCCGTTTTTCTGCGCAGACCAGGCCAGCGCCTGCAGCTTGATCTGTGCGGCGTCCAGTGCCACCACGTCCCCTTGTGGCCCTACCCAGGTTCCGGCGCGATACGGTTCCCCGTGGGCCTCCCGCACCTGGAACAGCATCAGCTTGGCGCCACTGTCCAGGTGCAGGGAAAACCAGTCCCAGCCGGTCTGCCCGGGGGCCAACGGCTGGCTGCTCCATTCCCGGTCCAGCCAGGCCTGCCCGGTAACCGCGATGCACAAGCTGCCACGCTGGACCTGCCCCTGGACCTGATAGAACGGCTGGCTGTAATAGTACGAAGCCTGGCCCTTGCCTGATTTTTCGCTGTAGCCCTGCTCCCCGTGCAGCACCAAAGGAAGATCGCTGTGCAACTGCAAGTCATAGCGAAAACCATCGCCACTCGCGACCATCTGCAGGTGTTCAATACCACCCTGACCCTGCAACACCCAGTTATTGATCCATGCGCGAAACGGCTGGGCCTGCACGCCGGCCTGGCCGATCCCCCCCCGCGCCAGGGTTTCAGCAGCCTGATGGCCACCCGGCCCGGTCAGTGCTGCATGCCCCATCCACAGGTTCGGGCTGTTCCAGCCGGTGGTCTCCGGGCCGGGGCGCAGGGCCGAGCGGAACAGTGTCCACTGGGCGCCCCAGTCACGGCCCTGGGCGTCCTCGAGGTTGGCGGTGACATACCACCACTCGATACGAAAGCCGTCGTGGGGGCCGTGGTCATGCGGGAAGACCAGACGATGATCGCGGGTCACCTGGCTGAACTCGCCAGCCTGCTGCCCGAGCCCGGCATAGCTCTGCGGTGCAGGCTGATCACAGCCGCACAACAAACCACTCAGCAACAGCCACGCATTAAGCTTCATCGGACAACGGCCTCAACAGTTCGCGCGGCTGGCGGCGCGCCAGCTGCCACAGCGGCCAGGCGCAGGCCAACAGGCTGGTGAGCATGCCCAGCACGGTCAACTGCAGCAGTTGCATGGGGAACACATAGAGCGGTAACCGCCAGCCGAAGGCCTGCACGTTCACCACCGCGACCAGGCACCAGGCCAGCAACAGCCCAAGCGGAATTGCCAGCAGCACGGTGAAGCTGCTGAGCATGAGTGTCTGCCCCAGGCTCAGCCAGACCAGTTGCATGCGCCGCACCCCCAGCGCCCACAGCGGTGCCAACTGGCCCAGCCGCGCCTGGCCCAGGGTCAGCAGGTTGATGAACAACGCCACACCGGCCACGCCAAGGGTAAGGCTGTTGAGGGCTGCGGTGGCGGCAAAGGTGCGGTTGAAGACGTCGGTCGACCAGCGTTTCAGGCGCGCCTGCTCGACCACCCGGCTGTCATCCAGGGCAAAGTGCCGTTGCAGCGCGTCCTTGAGCGATGCCCCCCCTTCAGCGCTCAGGTCGACACTCAAGCCGGCCAGGGTTGCCTGTGGCCAGTGGGCGCGCAACCAGTCGGCATTGACCAGTACATGCCCCTTGGGGTTGCCGTAATCGGCATAGATCCCCACCACGGGCATGGCTGGCGTGTCTGCGGGCAGCTTCAGGCTGTCTCCCAGTTGCAGGTTCAATCGCCTGGCCAACTGCTCACTGAGCATCACGCCTTGTCCGCTGGCCAGTTGCTGCCAGGCGCGCGAATGCTGTTCCAGCAATGGCCAACGCGTTCGATAGGCGGGGTGATCGACAATGCCCTGCACTTGCACCGGCCAACCTTGCAGCTGCATGTCTGCGCGCCAGCCGGGCATGACCACGCTGGCCCCGGGCTGCTGCTTGAGCCACTCGACTATCTGCAAGCCTTGGGCCGTGTCCCGCGGGGTGACATACAGGTCGGCGGAGAGGCGCAGGTCAAGCCAACCGACAAACGTCTTGCGAAAACCCTCGGTCATGCTGCCCACGCCAACACTGGCAGCCAGCGCCAGCAAAAGGGCGACCAACGCCAGGCTAAGGGCTGGCAACTGCTGGCGGCTGTCAGCCACGAACCATTGCGCCAATGGCCGGTGGCAACGACGCGCCAGCCAGGCCAGTACCCGATCGAGCAAGGCCGGCAACAGCAGCGCCGCCGCCAGCAGCAACCCTGCCAGCATGGCGAACGCGCCAAGCAGGCCAGCCCCGAAGACACCACAGCCCAAGGCCAGCAACAGCAGCAGGCCCGCTAGCAAAGCCTGCCGTTGCAACCATGGCCCCTGCGCCAGTCGCCAGGCCTGGGGTTGCGCCAGCGCCAGCAAAGGCAACCGGGCAGCGCGCATTACACTCTGCAGGCCGGCCAGCAATGCCCCGAGGACACTCACCAGCACACCCAGCAGCCACCAGCCCGCCGGCAGGCTCAACGTGCCGGCGACCTGGGCGCCATACAGGCCACGCAGGCTGGCGGCCACGTCGGGCAGCAGCCACGCGGCCAATCCGTAACCACTGGCCACCCCGGCCAGCCCGCCCAGTGCCGCGAACAGGCCCAGCTCCAGCACCAGGGCACCCAGCAGGGTCTTCA
Organism: Pseudomonas sp. GW823-FHT05G12; assembly: GCF_058795575.1. NCBI lineage: Bacteria > Pseudomonadati > Pseudomonadota > Gammaproteobacteria > Pseudomonadales > Pseudomonadaceae > Pseudomonas > Pseudomonas sp. GW823-FHT05G12. The sequence continues at coordinate 2,358,885 of NZ_CM179501.1, read as the reverse complement.
GGCTGACGCCGCACGCGCGCAGGTTGCGGATCAGCCCACGGCGCTGCTCCAGCGCCAGACCGATTGCGGCGTGGGCAATGAACAAGCCGACGACGAACGCCAGCAGGCCGAGCGCGGTCAGGTTGAGGTGGAAACTGTCGGTCAGGCGCTGCAAGCCACCATCGTCCTGCCGCGGCTGCAGTTCAAGGTAGCGGGCGATATCTGCAGGCAACGGCCCGGGCGTATCGGTCAGCAGCAGACGAGACAACTGCCCCGGTGCGTTCAGCAACGTCTGCGCGTGGCCGATGTCCACCACGATGACCCCGGGTGCCAACGCAGGCTGCAAAACCATAGGCGGCAGCAACTGCCCTTCACTGTCGCGGGTCGGCGACCCGGGGCTTGTGTTCAGTTGACGCAAGGTGTCTGGCCCAACCCAGGCTTGCCCGGGCGAGCCGACGAACGCTTGCAGGTCGAATGCCTGCACCTGCACTCCGGCAACGCTGCTGGCAGGCGGCAGGCTCAACGGCTCGATGCCGATCAGTCGCACACTGCGTGCGGGCTCGCCCGGCAAGCGCAAGCGCCCTTCCAGCACCGGCGAAACAGCCCAGCCCAGCCTGCGCAGTTGCACGTACAACGCCTGATCGAAGCGCTCGCCATTGCGCGCGATCAGTTGCGCCTGCAACGGCCCGGTCAATACCGCGCTGGCCCGGGCATAGTCGCTGCGTGCCTGGCTGTTCAACGCCTGCACGCCGGTCCACAACGCCGTGGCCAGCCACAGGCCAATGAAGATGCTGAAGCACTGCACACGATGGCGCCGCCAGTGGCTGAGCAGCGCCAACAGGGCCAGCGACAAAAGCTTCATCAGCCCTGCTCGGGCCGCACACGGCCGGCCTGCAGGTAGCAACGGTGCTGCAAACGCGCCGCCAGCCGCGGGCTGTGGGTCACCATCAGTACCCCGCTGCCGGCTTCGGCGACCAACTGCAGCAACAAACTCAGCACCTCGTCACTGCTGGCTTCATCGAGGCTGCCGGTCGGTTCGTCAGCCAACAGCCAGGCCGGGCGCCCGGCAAGCGCACGGCCGATCGCGACGCGCTGCTGCTGGCCGCCAGACAGTTGTTCCGGGTAACGCCCGAGCAGGTCCGCCAGGCCCAGGCGCTGCGCCAGGTAAGCCGCCCAATGCGGGTCATGCCGCCCGGCGAGACGGGCCTGGAAGGTAAGGTTCAGGCCCACGTCCAGGCTGCTGATCAGGTTGTACTGCTGAAACACCAGGCCGATCCCCTCCCGCCGCCACTGCGCCAGCGACGCTTCCGAACGGCCATCGAGCGGAACGTCGTCGATCAGAATACGGCCACTGTCCGCTCGGTCCAGGCCAGCCACCAGGTGCAGCAAAGTACTCTTGCCGCTGCCCGACTCGCCCATCAGCGCCAGGCTGCTGCCCCGCGCCAGGCGCATGTCCACCCCCTGCAAAATGGGGAGCGGGCCTTGGGGGGTGGGGAATGATTTGTAGAGTTGTTCGATGGCTAGCATCGAGTGGCCTTGATGGGTTGGGTGTCCCTTTAGGCATAGCAGGTTCGGCCAGGCCTGCTCCCGCACCGGCCACATTGATCGATCTCGCCGGTGCCTTCCTGTTCAGACGACGTGCCGCTGCGGCCGCCCCCTCGAATCGCAGAGGGCGTACCATCAATGGATCCACTAAAAACCGATAATCGCACAGAATCCGCACTTACCAAGCAAAATGCATTGACCCACCACGCCGACCGCAGCCTTAATGGATCCATTAAATAAAAACAAAACCCGGAGAGCCTCCCATGTACCCCAAAAACACCTGGTACGTCGCTTGCACCCCCGATGAGATCGCCACCAAACCCCTGGGCCGGCAGATCTGCGGGGAAAAAATCGTGTTCTACCGCGCCCGCGAGAACCAAGTAGCCGCCGTCGAGGACTTCTGCCCGCACCGCGGCGCACCGTTGTCGTTGGGCTATGTCGAGGACGGCAACCTGGTGTGCGGCTACCACGGCCTGGTGATGGGTTGCGACGGCAAGACCGTGTCGATGCCGGGCCAACGGGTGCGTGGCTTCCCCTGCAACAAGACCTTTGCGGCCGTCGAGCGCTATGGCTTCATCTGGGTCTGGCCCGGTGACCAGGCGCAGGCCGACCCGGCGCTGATTCCGCATCTGGAATGGGCGGTGAGTGATGAGTGGGCCTACGGCGGCGGGCTGTTCCACATCGGTTGCGACTACCGCCTGATGATCGACAACCTCATGGACCTCACCCATGAAACCTATGTGCACGCCTCCAGCATCGGCCAGAAGGAGATCGACGAGGCACCGCCGGTCACCACCGTCACCGGCGACGAAGTGGTTACCGCCCGGCACATGGAAAACATCATGGCACCGCCCTTCTGGCGCATGGCCTTGCGTGGCAACGGCCTGGCCGATGATGTACCGGTGGACCGCTGGCAGATCTGCCGTTTCACCCCACCCAGCCATGTACTGATCGAAGTGGGCGTGGCGCATGCCGGCAAGGGTGGCTACCACGCCGATGCACAGCACAAGGCGTCGAGCATCGTGGTCGACTTCATCACCCCGGAAAGCGATACCTCTATCTGGTACTTCTGGGGCATGGCGCGCAACTTCGCTGCGCACGACCAGACCCTGACCGACAACATTCGTGAGGGCCAGGGCAAGATTTTCAGCGAAGACCTGGAAATGCTCGAACGCCAGCAGCAGAACCTGCTGGCCCACCCCGAGCGCAACTTGCTGAAGCTGAATATCGACGCCGGCGGCGTGCAGTCACGCAAAGTGCTGGAGCGGATCATCGCCCAAGAGCGTGCGCCGCAGCCGCAACTGATCGCCACCAGCGCCAACCCTGCCTGAGGAACAGCCGACATGATCGATGCCGTAGTGGTATCCCGTAACGATGAAGCGCAGGGTATCTGCAGCTTCGAGCTGGCCGCGGCAGATGGCAGCCTGCTGCCGGCGTTCAGCGCCGGCGCCCATATCGATGTGCACCTGCCCGACGGGCTGGTGCGCCAGTATTCGCTGTGCAACCACCCCGAAGAACGCCATCGCTATCTGATTGGCGTACTCAACGACCCGGCTTCGCGGGGCGGCTCACGTAGCCTGCACGAGCAGGTGCAGGCCGGTGCCCGGCTGCGTATCAGTGCGCCGCGCAACCTGTTCCCGCTGGCCGAGGGTGCGCAGCGCAGTTTGCTGTTTGCTGGCGGCATCGGCATTACCCCAATCCTGTGCATGGCCGAGCAGCTGTCCCACAGCGGCCAGGCCTTCGAGCTGCACTACTGTGCCCGCTCCAGCGAACGTGCGGCGTTTGTCGAGCGGATTCGCAGCGCGCCGTTCGCTGATCGGCTGTTCGTGCATTTTGACGAGCAGCCGGAAACGGCGCTGGACATCGCCCAGGTGCTGGGCAACCCGCAAGATGATGTGCACCTGTATGTATGCGGGCCGGGCGGGTTCATGCAGCATGTGCTGGACAGCGCGAAGGGCTTGGGCTGGCAGGAGGCCAACCTGCACCGCGAGTACTTCGCCGCAGCACCGGTGGATGCCAGCAACGATGGCAGTTTCTCGGTGCAGGTGGGCAGCACGGGCCAGGTGTTCGAGGTGCCAGCCGACCGGACCGTGGTGCAGGTGCTGGAAGAGAACGGTATCGAGATCGCCATGTCGTGCGAGCAGGGTATTTGCGGCACCTGCCTGACACGCGTGCTGCAGGGCACACCGGACCATCGCGATCTGTTTCTCACCGAAGAGGAACAGGCCCTGAACGATCAGTTCACGCCTTGCTGCTCGCGCTCGAAGACGCCGCTGCTGGTGCTGGATATCTGATCCGGCTTACGACGAGGGCAGGATGACTTTCATGCCCGCGTCCGCCGCTGCCCCACCAAAGGTTTCGGCATAGCGCAAGGTGGCATTGGCGTGCTCGCGCATGATCGCTTCGGCGCGGGCACCCTGGCGGTTGACCAGGGCGTCGAACACGGCGTGGTGCTGCATGTGGGCGAAGTTGAAGCGCCGGTATTCGCGAGCCAGATCATGGCGGTCCACCGCCAGTGCGGTGACCGAGGCGAATGGCAGGTGGTCGTTGCGCGCCAGGGCAACGGCAATGGCCGGGTTGTGGCTGGCGTCGATGATCACCTGATGAAAGCGCATGTTCAGGTCGTGATAGACCTGCAAGTCGTCTTCGCTCACAAAGCCCTTGTCGAACAGCTGATCGCCGTCGACCAGGCACTGTTGCAGCGCAGCGCGTGCTTGCACCGACAAGCCACGCTCAGCGGCCTGACGAGCAGCCAACCCCTCCAGCACACCGCGCACCTCGACCGCACCTGCGATGTCATCGGCGCTAACCGAGCGCACCTGAAACCCCCGGCCGCCAAAGCGCACCAGCAGGCCTTCCTGTTCCAGGGTACGAAATGCCATGCGCACCGGCATGCGTGAAACGCCGAACAGTTCAGCGGTTGGGACTTCCATCAAGCGTTCGCCGGCCGCCAGCTCGCCCGAAGCGATCATCTTGCGCAGCGCAACCAGCACCATCTGACCGGGTTTGCTCATCCAGGCGACTTCCAAAGACATGAACGGGCATCTTAGCGCAAGCCGAGGGGTTGCTGCAGGCCTGTTGTAGGAGCGGGTTTACCCGCGAAGCAGGCGACGCGGAACATGGCACCGGCTGCGCCGGTGTTCGCGGGTGAACCCGCTCCTACGGGGGGCGCGCACCAAGAAACCAACCTGGCGCAAGACATACGCCGTAAATGTAATCGATGGACTCGCCCCCGCCGAGGCATCACAGTGCCACGGTGGTGTTCGAAGAAGCCAACGGCAGCGAGGGCGAGACCATGAAAAAGCATAGTTCGAAACACGATTCCCTGTCTTCCACTGATGTGGAGCTTTGCACAACCATCTGCGTAGACCTGGCCAAACAGGTCTTCCAATTAGCAGGCGAGGACGCTACTGGTCGGGTGATCTACGAAGATCGCATCAAATCCCGCCAAGCGTTCCACGATTTCCTGCTCAGGCTGCCAACGACCGTGGCCGTCTTGATGGAGTGCGGTCCAGGTGCACAAGCCTGGGCCAGACTGCTGCAGGCCAAAGGTAATCCGGTTCGCATCCTGCCGGCGCAACGTGTCGCCGAACATCGCAGCGGTGCTAAGAACGATCGTAACGACTGCTATGCCATTTTGCGTGCCGGTCGCGATACGAGCATCGCTTCGATACCGATCAAGAGCACCACAGCACTGGCTATTCAAGCGCTGCACCGTATCCGGCGCGGTAACATCAAGCGACATACCGCGCTGGGTAATCAGATCCGTGGTTTGCTACTCGAGCATGGCGTATCCATGCCCCAGGGCGATGCCGCGATCAATAAGCATGTGCCTCAGGCGCTTGAGGATGCTTCCTTGCCTCTACCCGACCTGTTGCGCGAGTTGCTCGATGAGTTGCTGATGGACTGGTTGTCTCTAGGTGAACGCATAGCGGCGCTGAGCCGCCGGCTCGAAGCGACTGCCCAAGAGGATAAAGTCGCTCAGCGACTGATCACCATTCGCGGCGTCGGCCCTATCATTGCCACGGCGATCGTGGCGAAACAGACCGACCCCAGCCGCTTCGCCAGTGGCCGAATGTATTCCGCCTTCTTCGGTATCGTGCCCGATCAGCACAGCAGCGGAAACAAAATCAGATTGGGCAAGATGAGCAAGCGCGGTGACGGCTACATACGCAGCCTGATGATCCAGGGCGCGCATGCTGTCTTGAGTCAGTTAAGGCCTGATTCCGATCAGCCAGATGATCGCCGCCTCTTGCGCTGGCTATCCCGCCTTGGGCGCAAGGAGGCGGCGATCAGGCTGGCTAATCGAAATCTGCGGATTATCTGGGCCCTGTTACAGAGCGATCAGGTTTACCAACGCAAACCGAACGAAAAACCGGAGGCGGCTATGAGCCTCTGACCAACCGGGTAATGCCACCGGGGCGCTAGGCGCTCCAACCCCTGCTAGTGAACATTGACCCTAGGTAAGACCGTCGCAGACCGATGCCTCCGCTCCTACAGGCCTGATAGTGGCCTCCATGTAAACGGCACACTGCGAGCTCACCACGATGTTGGCCAGAAGCAAAAAGCTTCCTCGAACAGGCCTGATACATAGATGCAACCGGGTTCCTATGTTCAAAAAAGCAGCTAGACAGTGTGGGCGAGTCCATACATAGGAGCGGGTTTACCCGCGAAGCAGGCAACGCGGTGCATGGCACCGGCTGCGCCGGTGTTCGCGGGTGAACCCGCTCCTACGGGGGCGCGCGCGCGCCAAGAAACCCACCTGGCGCAAGACATGCGCCGTAAATGTAGGAGCGGGTTTACCCGCGAAGCAGGCAACGCGGAACATGGCACCGGCTGCGCCGGTGTTCGCGGGTGAACCCGCTCCTACGGGGAGAGCGCGCGCCAAGAAACCAACCTGTCTCAAGACATGCGCCGTAAATGTAGGAGCGGGTTTACCCGCGAAGCAGGCAACGCGGAACATGGCACCGGCTGCGCCGGTGTTCGCGGGTGAACCCGCCCCTACAAGGTCAACGGGTAGCTGACGATCAGGCGCGTCTGGTCGAAGTCGCTGTTAAAGCTGCGCCGGTTGGTCGCGTTGTTCAGCCGGATGTTGAGGTTCTTCAAAGCCCCGCTCTGGAAGGTGTAGTTCACCTCGGCATCGCGCTCCCACTCCTTGCCATTGCTGCCCGCCGCCGTGGTGGCGTTCTCGCCATGCCCGTACCGCACCATGGCCAGCAGCCCTGGCACACCGAGCGCGGCGAAGTTGTAGTCATAACGCACTTGCCACGAACGCTCGTCAGCATTGCTGAAGTTGCCGTTGAACATGTCGTTGCCCAGGGTTCGCCCACTGCTGCCGTAAACCGACATCCACTGACTGTCGCCACTGACCTTCTGCAACCCCAGGTACAGCGTGTGGCCACTGTGCGAAGCTGACAGCAAGGCGTAACCGGTGCGGCTCTGGATGTCGCCGATGCGCGCCTGTCCGTCATCCCGGTCGATGAAGTAGCCAAGGTTGGCTCCCAACGTCCACTCCCCTACCCGCTGACTGTGCAGCAGGTTGAAGTAGCTTTGCTGGTAGATGTCCTCCAACTGCGAGTGCCAGGCGCCGATCAGTGTTCGCTGCTGGTTGAAGCGGTACTCGGCGCCGGCGTAGTTGAAGCCGTCCGAGGTGACCCCGGGCGCGGCCCAGGCAGATAGATCCTGCATGTCCGAAGAGTGGCGCAGGCTCACCTCGCGGTACTGGCCGGCCTGCAGGCTCAGGCCTTCGATTTCCCGCGAGTCGAGCATGGCACCACGGAAGGTCTGCGGCAGCAGACGGCCATCGTCGTAACGCAGCAGTGGAATATCCGGCAACAACTCCCCCACCTTCAGCTCGGTCGCGGACATACGCAGCTTCGCCGCCAGCCCGGCCCGACCATAGTCGTCGGCCGCTCGCCCGTCATCGTGCACCGGCAACAGTTCTGAGCCGCTGGTACCGCCGCCGCTGTCCAGCTTCACGCCGAACAGGGCGATACCGTCCAGGCCAAAACCGATCAGCCCCGGGGTGTAGCCAGAGCTGAACTTGAAGATGAAACCCTGGGCCCATTCTTGAACCTTGCCCTTGGCGGCCCCCGGGTCGCGGAAATCGCGGTTGAAGTAGTAGTTGCGCAATGTCAGCCCACCCTTGGCATCTTCAAAGAAGCCCCCCTCTTGCGCCCAGGCCGGCAAACCAAGGCCAAACGCCAGCGAAACAGCCAGGACCGAACGGGCCAGCGTGCAGGTTGTGTCCATCATTATTATTGTTCTCCACGTTCAATAGGCGCAGCAGACCGCCCCAGGCCAGCATGACCCGGAGCAGTAAGTTGCATTCAGATACCCGGCCAGGCCGGGTTGCACTCAGTGGCTCAGTGCATCAGCAGGCAAGGCAGACGCAGGCTTGGCCGTTGGGCGCAACAGCAGCAGGCAACCTGCGGCAAGCACGAACACGCTGGCGAACACGCCATAAAGATGCAGGGGTTGCCAGCCACCATCGAGCAGCACGCCAGCCACGGTCGGCGACAGGATCGCGCCCATGCGGCCGATGCCGATCCCCCAACCCACACCGGTGGCGCGTACCGATGCGTCATAGACCACCGGCGACAAGGCATACAGCCCAGCCACGCAGCCGTTGGAAAACAGCCCGATCAGCAGGCCCAACGCCAGCGCCGCAGTGACCGAGGCACCATTGGCCACGAACAGCACCAGCAGCGCGGCGGTGATGAGCATGAACAACGCCAGCACGCGAGTCAGTGGCCAGCGCGAAGCCAGGCCGCCGATCAGCGCCGCGCCAACGATGCCGCCCACGCTCAACAGCACGCCGCCGGTGATGCCTTGCTGGGCCGACAAGCCGGCGGCCACCAACAGTTTCGGCGTCCAGCTCATCACGAAGTAGAAGCCGAACATGACCAGGAAGAACAGCAACCAGATCACCAGCGTGGTGCGACGCATGGCCGGCGCCAGCAGCTGCCTGAACCCGGTTTTGGCACCCTCTGCCCTTGCGGCAACAGCCGGCAGTTGCGCCAATGCCGGCTGGCCGAGGCGCACGGCCAGGCGGTTGACCCGGGCCAGAGCATTGGCCGGCCGGCGTGCCAGCAGAAAGTCCAGCGACTCTGGCAACCACAGCAGTACCAGCGGGATCACCAGTACGGTGACGATGCCGCCAAACAGAAATACCGAGCGCCAGCCCCAATGCCCCAGCAGCCATACCGCCAGCAAACCGCCCAGGGTCGCACCCAGCGCATAGCCAGTGGACTGCAGGCTCACCGCCAAGCCGCGCCAGCGTTTGCTGGCATATTCACTGGCAATCACATTGCTGCTGGCCAGGATGCCACCGATGCCCAGCCCGGTCAGGCCACGCAGCAGCGCCAGTTGCAGCGGGCTCTGGCTCAGTGCCGAGAGCAGCATGCCGATACCGGACAGCGCCAGGCACAGCAGGATCAGCGGGCGTCGGCCAAAACGGTCAGCCCACGGCGCGATAAACAGTGACCCGGCCGCCATACCGAACAAGCCGGCACTGAGCAGAAGCCCTACCTGCGCCCCGTTCAGGTTCCACTCGGCAGACACCGAGGCGGCGGTGAAGGCCATGACCAGCACGTCGAAGCCATCGATCATGTTGAGGATGATGCAAATACCAATGGCCAGGCACTGAAAGCGACCCATCGGGTCGTTGTCCAGACGTTGCTTGAGATCGGTATTCATGGGGTCACCTGCCGGCCAGGCTTGGCCAAAGGCGAGAGGAACGATGCGCACGCGCAGGCGCAACGGGAGGAACCCTGACGGTTCAGTGCCGCTGGATAGCCATTCATGACTGGACCCTTTTTGTAATTGTTATCGCATACGGCAGGAGGGCTCCGGCCGTTGTCAGGCGCTAATCAACCAGATAATGGATCCACAGACAACGTGACGAAAGCACCGCCTAACGATCAGGCGCGACCAATTTCAGTTCATTGCTAGGAAAAGTCATATTTTTATAAATAAATTCAATAGCTTATAAATTTACAACCAACGAAACTTGATGTTCGGTTACCGAACAGAATCGATTTATGGATCCACAAATCATCAAAAACCACCCCTGACTCGCCATCATGACTCCGCAATGAACAAATCTTCATATTCCCCCTCAGCGCCCTGATCATGGGGCACACAGCCGATGCCAGCCAGCGGGCAGCCGGGGGCTCGTCTTGAGGGTACGGTACGGGTTGCGTAGCATCCGCGGCCCGATCGCGCGCGTATTGCCACCCCTCAGGATCGATTCACAGATGCCGCAACCCATCCCGCTAAAGGACCACGAAAAGGAAAAGCACCTGGTCAACCGTCGGCTTCTGGCCTGCGCTGCCATGGTGTTCAGCCTGTGTGCCGTCCTGGTGGGCCGGCTCTATGTACTGCAAGTGCTGCAGCACGACCAACAAACGGCCGTGTCGGAAAACAACCGCGTGCACGTGCTGCCCATTGCCCCCGAACGCGGGCTGATCTACGACCGCAACGGCGTGGTACTGGCCGACAACAAGCCCAGCTTCGACCTGACCATGACCCGCGAGCGGGCCGGCGGCGACTCGGCCAAGGTGCTCGACACCCTGACGCAGGTGCTGGGCCTGACCGAAGACGACCGTAAGCAGTTCGACAAGGACCTGCGCCGTGGCCGCAAACCGTTCGAGCCCGTAACCCTTATGGTGGGCTTGAGCGAGGAGCAGATCGCCCTGGTAGCGGTGAACCAGTTCCGCCTGCCGGGCCTGGAGGTGGAGCCGCAGTTCATCCGCGAGTACCCACTGGCCGGGCATTTCGCGCATTCAGTGGGCTATGTGGGGCGCATCAACGAGAAAGAAGCCAAGACGCTCGACAGCACGGAGTACCGCGGCACCCAATCGATTGGCAAGACCGGCATCGAGCGCTTCTACGAAAGCCAGCTGCATGGCCACGTGGGCTACGAAGAGGTCGAGACCAACGCTCAGGGGCGGGTGATGCGTGTGCTCAACCACAAGGACCCGACCCCTGGGCAGGATATAGTCCTCACCCTGGACGCCCATTTGCAGATAGCCGCAGAAAAAGCGCTGGGTGACCGCCGTGGCTCGGTGGTGGTATTGGACCCGGCCAATGGTGACGTACTGGCGATGGTCAGCAACCCCAGCTTCGACCCCAACCTGTTCGTCAAGGGCATCAGCTTCAAGCAGTATGCCGCGCTGCGCGACTCCATCGACCGCCCACTGTTCAACCGCGTCCTGCGCGGCCTGTATGCGCCCGGCTCGACCGTGAAGCCTGAAGTGGCCATCGCTGGCCTCGACAGCGGGGTGATCACCCCTGCCAGCCGGGTGTTCGACCCGGGCTACTACGAACTGCCCAACTATGACCACAAGTACCGCAACTGGAACCGCAGCGGCGACGGCTGGGTGGACATGTACACCGCCATCATGCGTTCCAACGACACCTACTTCTACGACCTGGCGCACAAGTTGGGCATCGACCGGCTGCACGACTACATGGCCGAGTTCGGCCTGGGCCAGAAGGTGTCACTGGACATGTTCGAAGAAGCCTCCGGGCTGATGCCCTCGGCCGAGTGGAAGCGCGCCACACGACGCCAGGCCTGGTTCCCGGGCGAGACGCTGATCCTTGGCATTGGCCAGGGTTACATGCAGGTCACCCCCCTGCAGCTGGCCCAGGCCACCAGCCTGCTGGCAAGCAAGGGCGTGTGGCACCGCCCGCACCTGGCCATGACCGTGGGCGGCGATACGCCGATCGACCCAAACCCCATGCCCGACATCGTGCTGCACGACAAGCATGCCTGGGACCAGGTCAGCCAGGGCATGCAGATGGTCATGCACGACCCGCGCGGCATTGCCCGCGCCGCGGCCGCCGGTGCCCAGTACCGAATTGCCGGCAAAAGTGGTACCGCGCAGGTGGTGGCGATCAAGCAGGGTGAGCGTTACAACCGCAACAAGACCCTCGAGCGCCACCGCGACAACGCCCTGTTTGTCGGCTTTGCTCCGGCTGAGCACCCCAGTGTGGTGGTGGCGGTAATGATCGAGAACGGTGAGGCTGGAGGCCGGGTCGCAGGGCCGGTGGTGCGGGAGGTGATGGATGCTTATCTGCTGGACGAGCAAGGGCACCTGAAGCCGGAGTATGCGGGCGGCGCACCCACTCGGGGTGTGCCACACACATGATTTTGCCGGGCCGCCGTGGTGGCGGTTTTAGCCGCGAATGGGTCAGGATGCCGTGCGCGGCATCAGCTCATACGGGTGTTTCCACCCCGGCAGTGCCTGGATGCGGGCTTTCCACGCCTCGATGTGCGTGAACGCTGCCAACGGGATACCGGTGTCTTCTGGCATGAACACATACCCCGCCAACGACAGGTCGGCGATGGTCAACCGGCCACCGACCATGAATGGCGTCTTCGCCAGGTGCGCGTCGACAATACGGTAAGCCGCCGTGGCACGCTCGCGCAGGAACCTCGTGACATCGGTTTCGCCGGTGTTCTTCAGGCAGAACAGAAAGCGCAGCGCAGCGTAATAGCTGGTGAACTTATGGTTGTCGAACAGCATCCAGCGCCAGATCTCACGCTTTTCATCTTCATCGCGAGGCCCGAACTGGCCGGTCTGTTCGGCAAGGTATTCCAGAATCAGCGCAGACTGGGTGAAGCGCTTGCCAGCATGCTCCATCACCGGCACCTCGCCCTGCTCGTTCACCTCATCGCGCCAGGTTTGCTCACGCGTCTGGCCATGGAAGAAGTCGACGAACACCGGCTGCCAGTTCTGGCCGGTGAGTTCAAGCATGAGCGCAGCCTTGTAGGCGTTACCGGATTCGGCGAAGCAGTGCAGCTTGTAGTCGGACATGGGCGAACCTTCAGTTTCCTTTGAATGATCGGCAGGGCCCTCTGCGGATTTGCCCGCGAAGCACCATCCACCCAAGCAAATCACGCGCGTCCCGACGCGGTCAATCCATGACACGCTCCGTCGCCAGCTTGCAAACCGCCAGTTCAGCCACATCGTCAGCGGCAGGTGCACCTTATCCCCGACACCCTCCAGCCAGGATAAGGGAACTACCCCAACGCCTCCGCCGTCTTAGACACTGAGTGGTTTATTTCCCTGTGCTTCACGTTACTGGAGAACACGACATGCGCCACCTACTCCTCGCCCCTGCGCTGCTGCTCCTGATGCCTGCCGGTGCTGCCCTGGCCCGCGTCGATGCGGGCGACGTCGCCACCTCGGCCGGTATCTCCGCTTCGCTGTATTCGACCTTCAAGGACGACAAACGGATCATCCCGGCCCGTGACGAACTTTCAGCGTTCGTCGCCAGCGGCGGTGCCATCCGCGGCGCCTATGTGGAGTCGGCGCTTGAACAGGCCCGCAAGGACCATCCAGGGCTGCAGGCCAGTGATGAAGAGCTGGCCCGGGCCATCCTGTCGCAAGATGACCCTGTGGCTGACCATTGAGTAGACCTTTACCGGCCCTCTCGCGGCGCTCAGACGCGAGAGGGCCGCTGCAGGGCCGTTTCAACCCCAGCCATCCATGCGCATGGTCGCCCTGACCAGGCGCTGCTCTTCCTGCTCGATCTCCCGCAAACTGTCGCGTATGCCATTGATATGCTCGCGCGCGGCCCGCTGCGCCTGCTCGGGCAGTTGCTCCATGACCGCGCGATACAAGCGCGCATGCTGCCGATCAATCTGGCGTTTCTGCGTTGGCCGGCAATACAGGTTGTTGACCGAAGCGAACACCGTGCTCAAGGTCAGGTCACTGAGCGATTGCAGGGTATGCACCAGCACCGGGTTATGCGACGCCTCACTGATCGCCCGGTGAAAGGCATGGTCACGGCGGGCATGCTCACGGGCATCGAGCGCCTGCGCAGCCTCGTGCGCAGCCAGCATTTCTTCGTAGCGCCGGCGGATCAGCAGGCGGTCGACGTCGGTAGCCCGCAACGCCGCCAGCCGCGCCGACTCAGCCTCCAGCAACGCCCGGACCTCCAGCAGGTCGAACAGCGTGCGCGGTTGCGAACTGAACAGGTGCATCAAAGGCGTAGCACCCGCCTGCCCGGTGAGATCGGCGACGAACGAACCCCGCCCCTGTTCGGTGTCGATGATGCCGCGCCCACGCAGAACGCGCAGGCCCTCGCGCAAGGCCGAACGTGAACAGCCAAGCTTTTCCACCAGCCGCCGCTCCGACGGCAGTGCCTGGCCCACCTTGAGCACGCCTTCGACGATAAGCCGCTCGACCCGTTCGGCCACCTGGTCGGCGACCTTGGCCTTGCCTTCAGTACCCACTGCGCACACTCCTGCTGGTAGGACCACTTTGACTTATAGCGCCAATCTAGCCAGACAGAACCGTGAATAGACAGTACTGCCCGAAGAAACTGGTAGGACCAGTCAACATCTCACTCGACCCCGAACGCTAGCACGCGCACGCTGCATCGGTGACCGCTTCGCCAACAACAACAAAAACCGTTGCGAGTGAGCCAATGAATATCCTGTATGACGAACGCGTCGATGGCGCGCTGCCCGACGTGGACCTGGCCGCCCTGTTGCAGGCGCTGCGCGATGCACTGCCGGACCTTGAAATCCTGCACCGCGACGAAGACCTCAAACCGTACGAATGCGACGGCCTGTCGGCCTACCGCACCGTGCCACTGCTGGTGGCGCTGCCCGAGCGCCTGGAGCAGGTGCAGACGCTGTTGAAGCTTTGCCACCAGCGCGGCGTACCGGTGGTTGCGCGTGGCGCCGGTACCGGCCTGTCTGGTGGTGCCCTGCCGCTGGCCAAGGGCATCCTGCTGGTGATGGCGCGCTTCAACCGTATCCTCGAGGTCAACCCGCAGGGGCGTTACGCCCGCGTGCAGCCGGGCGTACGCAACCTGGCCATCTCCCAGGCCGCCGCACCCCATGGCATGTACTACGCACCCGACCCTTCCTCGCAAATTGCCTGCTCAATCGGTGGCAATGTCGCCGAAAACGCCGGTGGCGTGCACTGCCTCAAGTACGGCCTGACCGTACACAATGTGCTCAAGGTGGACATCCTTACGGTCGAGGGCGAACGCCTGAGCCTGGGCAGCGATGCCCTGGACAGCCCTGGCTTCGACCTGCTGGCATTGTTCACCGGCTCCGAAGGCATGCTCGGTATCGTCACCGAAGTCACCGTCAAGCTGCTGCCCAAGCCCCAGGTGGCGCGGGTGATACTGGCCAGTTTCGACAGCGTCGAGGACGCCGGCCGGGCAGTCGCCGACATCATCGCTGCCGGCATCATTCCTGGCGGCCTGGAGATGATGGACAACCTGGCGATCCGCGCCGCTGAAGACTTCATCCATGCCGGCTACCCGGTGGACGCGGCGGCGATCCTGCTGTGCGAACTGGATGGCGTGGAAGCCGATGTTCACGACGACTGCGCGCGCGTCGCCGCCGTGCTGACCCAAGCCGGGGCCCGCGAGGTGCGCCTGGCCTGCGACGAAGCCGAGCGCGTTCGCTTCTGGGCCGGGCGCAAGAACGCCTTCCCGGCCGTGGGGCGCATCTCCCCGGACTACTACTGCATGGACGGCACCATCCCGCGCCGCGAGTTACCACGGGTGCTCAAGGGCATCAGCGACCTGTCCGCGGAGTACGGCCTGCGGGTGGCCAACGTGTTCCATGCCGGCGACGGCAACATGCACCCGTTGATCCTGTTCGATGCCAACCTGCCCGGCGAGCTGGAGCGTGCCGAAGCGATCGGCGGCAAGATTCTGGAGCTCTGTGTGAAAGTGGGCGGCAGCATCACCGGTGAACACGGCGTGGGGCGCGAGAAGATCAACCAGATGTGCGCGCAGTTCAACAGCGACGAAATTACCCTGTTCCACGCGGTGAAGGCCGCCTTCGACCCCCAGGGCCTGCTCAACCCCGGCAAGAACATTCCCACCCTGCACCGCTGCGCCGAATTCGGCGCCCTGCACGTGCACCAGGGGCAACTGCCCTTCCCCGAGCTGGAGCGCTTCTGATGAGCATGGACCGCGACATGAGCCAGACGCTGTTGGAGCAGGTCAACCAGGCGCTGAACGAAGGTACGCCGCTGCGCATCCAGGGCAGCAACAGCAAAGCGATGCTCGGCAACCCGGTGGCGGGCCAAGTACTCGACACCCGCAAGCACCGCGGCATCGTCAGCTACGACCCTACCGAGCTGGTACTCACGGCCCGCGCCGGTACCCCCCTGCGCGAGATCGAGGCAGCCCTGCACGAGGCCGGCCAGATGCTGCCCTGCGAACCACCCCACCTGGGCCCCGAGGCCACCTTGGGCGGCATGGTCGCGGCCGGGTTGTCTGGCCCGCGACGGCCGTGGGCCGGGTCGGTGCGCGACTTTGTACTCGGTACACGGGTAATCACTGGCCACGGCAAGCTGCTGCGCTTTGGTGGCGAGGTGATGAAGAACGTCGCCGGCTACGATGTGTCACGCCTGATGGCGGGCAGCTTCGGATGCCTGGGGCTGCTGACCGAGGTTTCGCTGAAAGTGCTGCCACGGCCTCGCCTGTGCCTGAGCCTGCGCCTGGCGATGGGCCGCAATGAAGCGCTGGCCGAGCTGGCCGAATGGGGCCAGCAACCGCTGCCGATCAGCGCCGCCTGCCATGAAGGCGAAACGCTGTACCTGCGCCTGGAAGGCGGCGAAGGGTCGGTGCAGTCGGCACGCCAGCGGCTGGGGGGCGACACGCTCGATAACCGCTTCTGGAGCGACCTGCGCGAACAGCGCCTGGCGTTCTTTGCCGACGCCGCCCCCCTGTGGCGCCTGTCCGTACCCACCGTCACCGGCGAGCTGGACCTGCCCGGCCAGCAACTGATCGACTGGGGGGGTGCCCAGCGCTGGCTCAAGACCTGCGCACCGGCGCAGGCCATTCGCGACCAGGTCGCCAAGGTGGGCGGCCACGCCACCTGCTACGCCCCCGGTGCAGCCAGCAGCCCGCCGCTGCCGGTTGCACTGATGCGCTATCACCGCGCCCTCAAGCAGCAGCTCGATCCCCAGGGGGTGTTCAACCCTGGTCGCCTGTACCCGGACCTGTGAGGCCAGACCATGCAAACCAACCTTAGCGAAACATCGCGCCGCCTGGCCCGCGCCGACGAAGCCGAGCGCATCCTGCGCACCTGCGTACATTGCGGTTTCTGCACCGCCACCTGCCCCACTTACCAGTTGCTGGGCGACGAGCTGGACGGCCCGCGCGGGCGCATCTACCTGATCAAGCAGATGCTCGAGGGCGAGCCGGTCACCGCCAGCACCCAATTGCACCTGGACCGCTGCCTGACCTGCCGCAACTGCGAAACCACCTGCCCATCCGGGGTGAAGTACCACGATCTGCTGGACATCGGCCGCGCAGTGGTCGAGCAGCAGGTGCCACGCCCGCTCGGCCAGCGCCTGTTGCGCCTGGGCCTGCGTGCGGTGGTGCCGCGCCCGGCACTGTTCAAGGCCCTGACCCGCAGCGGCCAGGTGCTGCGCCCGCTGCTACCGGCCTCAGTCAAACGCAAGTTGCCGGCGCAGGTCACCACACCCGGCCAGCGTCCGGCAGTGCGCCATGCGCGCCGGGTACTGATGCTGGAAGGCTGCGTGCAGCCGGCCCTGTCACCCAATACCAATGCCGCTGCTGCGCGGCTGCTCGACCGCCTGGGCATCAGTGTGCAACCGGTCCGGCAGGCCGGATGCTGTGGCGCGGTGGACTATCACCTGAATGCCCAGGAGCAAGGCCTGCAGCGGGCGCGGCGCAATATCGACGCCTGGTGGCCCGCCATCGAAGCGGGTGCCGAGGCTATCGTGCAGACCGCCAGCGGCTGCGGTGCGTTTGTCCGCGACTATGGCCACCTGCTGGAAAAAGACCCCCATTACGCTGCCAAGGCCGCCCGGGTCAGCGCCCTGTCCCGCGATCTGGTGGAAATCCTGCGCGATGAGCCGATCGAACAATTGGCCCTGTGCACCGAACAGCGCCTGGCCTTCCACTGCCCATGCACCCTGCAGCACGCACTGAAGCTGGGCGGCGCGGTAGAGGCGCTGCTGACACGGCTTGGCTTTACCCTGACCTCGGTGCCCGATGGCCACCTGTGCTGTGGCTCGGCGGGGACCTATTCGCTGACCCAGCCAGAACTGTCACTGCAACTTCGCGACAATCGTCTGAATGCGCTGGAAAGCGGTAAACCGCACCTCATTGCCACAGCCAACATAGGCTGCCAGGCCCACCTCGACGGAGCTGGACGCACGCCCGTGCGCCACTGGGTCGAAATCGTCGAAGCAGCCTTGAACCCGGAGCCCGCCCATGCTTAGCAAGTTCGTTATCGGCCAGACCGAAATCGCCCGCGTACTGACCGCCGCCCGCCAGGAAGCCCAGGCCCGACAATGGAGCGTGACCATCGCCGTGGTCGACGACGGCGGCCACCCGCTGGCCCTGGAACGCGTGGACGGCTGTGCGCCGGCCAGTGCCTACATCGCGCTGGAAAAGGCCCGCACCGCCGCACTGGGGCGCAAAGAGACGCGGGATTATGAAGAGATGGTCAATGGCGGCCGTACGGCATTCGTGACCGCCCCCCTGCTGACCAGCCTTGAAGGTGGCGTGCCGCTGCGGGTGGAAGGCCAGGTGGTGGGCGCCATTGGTGTATCCGGCGTCAAATCCGAACAGGATGCCCAGGTGGCCAAGGCGGGGGCTGCTGCCTTGTAGACCCTGAGGTTCGACCACCTCCCAGCATCTTAAGACGTTTCCTACGCCGCCCTCAGAAGCGCCCTACTTGCTGCCTCTGCCCACAGAAAACATGATCGGCACTGGAGGACACAAGGTCGCGATCCAGAGGAGGCTCCGCATGCACCCGTACGCCCGCCCCATCGCCGAACTGCGCAGCAGCCTGCGCGAAATGCTGGCCCATGACATGACCAACCCCGACAACGACCCGCACTTGTCGGGGGTCATGTTCTTCTGCGCCACCGATGAACATTCCCGGCAATTGATCGAACGCATCGAGTTGCTGGCCAGCGAGGTGTTCTTCGACGCGAACGGGCGGGCCATTTCAGAGCATATGAAAGCTTCGACGGTTGAAGGCGTGCGCATCAAGCGCAACCGCAACGCGCCGGAAGACGAAACCGTGATACGCATTGCCCTGGCAGAAAAAGGCTATATCACCGTCAGCACCGCTCGGCTCTGAGCGGTTGGCTCGGCCTCTTCGTAGCCTGTGACAAGCACCTGAGTCGCAGCCAATCCGCTATCCTGAGCAATCCTCCGCTCCGGACCCGCCCATGGAACTGCACATTCGCCTGGAGGGCCGCAAAGGCCTGGCCGATCAGCTTTACCAGCAATTGCGCGATGGTATCGACAGCGGCCACCTGGCCGCCGGCTCCCAACTGCCGCCTACCCGTCTGCTGGCTGAACAACTGGGTGTATCGCGCAAGACTGTGGCCGAGGCCTATTCGCGGCTGACCTACGATAACCTGCTCAGCGGCGTGGTCGGCCGTGGCACATTCGTCACCCCGCGCCATCCGCTGCGCAGTAGCGAATCAGCCACCCTCCCCCTGGCCGGCGCCGCCTCCCTCGAGCGCTGGCAGCAGCGCGCCACCGTGCTCAGCCAACGCCAGTTGCAGGCGCCATCGCGCTATGACTTCGTCGGGGGTGCTTCGAGCAAGGCACAGTTCCCGTTCGACCAGTGGCGCAGTTGCCTGAACTACGCCCTGCGCCGTAGCCAGCGCCACCCCGAGCGACAATTCCCGGCCCAGGGCTTGCCGGAACTGCGCGAAGCCATTGCCCACCACATCGCCTACTCGCGCGGGGTGCACTGCAGCGCAGCCGACCTGCTGGTGTGCAACGGCGCCCAGCAGGCGCTGGACCTGATCGCCCGGGTGCTGGTCGAGCCGGGCTGCCAGGTGGCCATGGAAGATCCTGGCTACCCGCCGGCACGGCAATTGTTCCTGGCCCTAGGGGCACGCCTGCAATCGGTGCCGGTGGATGATGAGGGCCTGTGCGTGGAACAGATCGCCGACGGCACCCGGCTGATCTACGTAACACCCTCGCACCAGTTCCCGCTGGGCATGCCGATGAGCGAGCCACGCCGGCATGCCCTGCTTGCGCGGGCCGCCGAGCTGGGTGCACTGATCATCGAAGACGACTACGACTGTGAGTTCCGCTACCACGGGCCAGCCTCGGACGCGCTGCAGCGTCTGGACCGACATGGGCTGGTCGCCTACGTCGGGACCTTTTCCAAGACCTTGCTGCCCGAGCTGCGCCTGGGCTATGCCGTATTACCGCCTGCCGTACTGCAGGCCGCTTGCGTGGCCAAGCACCTCAGCGACTGGCACAGCCCTACCCTGCTGCAGTGGGCGCTGGCGCGCTTCCTTGGCGAAGGCCACCTGAACAAGCACATCCGCCGCTGCCACGAGGTCTACAGCGCACGCCGCGAGCGCATCCTGGCGCGCCTGGGCGGCGATCTGGCACCGTGGTTCAGCGCCATCCCCGCCAGCGCAGGCTTCCACCTCAGTGCCTTGGCCAAACCCGGGGTGGATGTGGAGTTGTTGGCCAACCTCGCGCGCAAGGTAGAGGTAGGCCTGTATTCCCTGGCACCCTTCTTCAGCGAGGCACCGGTACGGCCGGGGCTATTGATGGGCTTCGGCGCCATCGAACTGCTGGATATCGACCCGGCGCTGGACCGGGTACGCGATACCCTGCAACGCCTCAGTTGACCGGTGCGGCCTTGCCGGTGGCGGCCGGCCGGGCGATAGCCGCCGCATAGCTGCGCGGGTTGAAGCACGCGGTCACCAGCAGCATTGCCATCACGGTCACGGTCAACAGCGTCCACGAAGCCTGGAAGTCGCCACTGACATCCCGCAGCCAACCCGTGATATACGGCACGATGCCGGTGATGATGAAGCCGATACCCTGTACGAACGCCGCCAGGCTGCCGGCTTCGGCAGGCGTTTTCAGGTGTTCCAGGGTCAACGTCAGGCACTGGCTGAAGCAGGCACCCAAGCCAAAGCCGATCATGGCGACCCAAAGCCCGGAAGCCGCCGCAGGTACCAGCAAAAGCCCCAGGAAGCCCGCCAGCTGGATCGCCAGCGCCAGCCACAAACCCGGGCGCCTGTCTGCCCAACGTCGCAGCAGCAGCGGCAGGCCGAGCGCACCGAGCACCTGGAAGACGGTCATCAGGCCCACCAGGTCGGCACCGCCCTGAGCGCTGCCGCCATGCTCGATGTGGTAAGCCGGCAACCAGGCCACCATGCTGGTGTAGCCGCCGTTGATCAGGCCGAAGTACAGGGCCAGCAACCATGCCCGGCGGGTGCCGAACCAGTGCCCGCCCGTGACCGTTCCCAGCTTCGGCGCCTCCTGCCTTGGCCGCAGCAAGGCCCAGGCCAGCACCGCCAGCACGGCCGGGACCGCCCATACGCCCAGGCCCGCCTGCCAGTAGCCGAAATGGCCGCTGATGTGTGGCCCGAGTACTGCAGCCAGGCCGCCGCCGCTCATCAGCGCTGCCGAGTACAGCCCCATCGCCCCGGCCAGACGCCTGGGGAACCAGCGGTTGACCAGCCCCGGCATCATGCCCTGCACCACCGCCACGCCCAGGCCGGCGACCAGCGCACTGGCGATCAGCGCCCAGGCACTGTCCAGCTGCAGGCGCCACAGGCAGGCCAGGGCAATCGCGGCCAGGCCCCCCAGCATGCCGCCATGCTCGCTGACCCAGCGTCGCAGCCACGGTTGCAACAGGGGCACCAGGCCCATGCACAGCACCGGTAGCGCCGTCAGCAAGGCCGCCTGCTGGTAACCCAGGCCGGTGCTGGCGCGCATGGGTTCGAGTAACGGGCCGATACTGGTCAGGATCGGCCGCAGGTTCAACGCCAGCAGGATCACCAGCAACAGGTTCAGTACAGCGCTCATTGTGAGTCGGTTCTCTTGTAACAGGAACTGGCCATTATCCCGGCTCGGCTGGCCTGGCAGAAATGAAGAGATTGGATGCAGGTCAGTGGCCACCTGAATGGACGATTGGCCTCCCGCTTATGCGCAAAATTGGCTATCGGGGTGGCCAATGAGCGGCGCTACAGTAGCGCCATGTCCACCCCACACTTCTGGAGACTGCCATGCACAACCGTATCGAATGGGCCAAACACGCGCCGCAAGCCTACAAAGCCATGGTCGGCCTGGAGCAGGCGCTGGCCAACAGCGGCCTTGAACACTCGCTGCTGGAGCTGATACGCCTGCGCGCTTCGCAGATCAACGGCTGCGCCTACTGCGTCAACCTTCACGCCAACGATGCGCGCAAGGCGGGTGAGACCGAAGCACGCCTGCAGACCTTGTGCGTGTGGCAGGACACCAGCTATTTCACGCCGCGTGAACGTGCTGCCCTGGCCTGGGTCGAGAGCCTGACCCGCTTGCCTGAACGGGGTGCGCCGCAAGAGCAATATGAAGCCCTGCAGGAACACTTCGAGCCGGGCGAGGTGGCCAACCTGACCTTGGCAATTGCCACCATCAATGCCTGGAACCGGTTCGGCGTCGGCTTTGCCATGGTGCCGGCCTGATCCTTTCGGGTGGCCTGTGCTGGCCTATTCGCGGGCAAGCCCGCTCCCACAAATTCTGTGCCCTGTAGGAGCGGGTTTACCCGCGAACACCGGCAGAGCCGGTGCCATCCACCGCGTTGGTTTCTTCGCGGGCATGCCCGCTCCCACAATTCTGTGTCCAGTGCCCTGTAGGAGCGGGTTTACCCGCGAACACCGGCAGAGCCGGTGCCATCCACCGCGTTGGATTTCTTCGCGGGCAAGCCCGCTCCTACAATTCTGTGCGTGCCCTGTAGGAGCGGGTTTACCCGCGAACACCGGCAGAGCCGGTGCCATCCACCGCGTTGGTTTCTTCGCGGGCATGCCCGCTCCTACAGGTAGAACGCAGGCCGGCCAGCCGCGCCCGGTAGCTCCCTGGGCTCTGCCCGGTCCACTTCTTGAACGCCCGGTGGAACGCACTCGGTTCCTGAAACCCCGCCTGCTCGGCAATTTCGGCAATGCTCAACGCACCGTCGCGCAGCCGTTCGAAGGCCATGGCCCGGCGCACTTCATCCTTGATCTGCTGGTACGAACGCCCCTCCCGCTCCAACTGCCGGCGAAAGGTACTGGCACTGATCCCCTGTTGCTGCGCCAGTGCGGCCAATGTCGGCCACTGTCCATAGCGCAATGCCCGCAGGTGCCGATACACCTCAGCCACCAGCCCGTTCTGATTGCGAAAGCGGATCACCAGCCCTTGAGGTGCACTGCGCAGAAAGGTCTTCAGGGCTGCACGGTCCTGCACCACCGGCAGGCGCAGGTAAGCGCTGTCGAACTCCACCTCGGTGCGTCCGCTGCCCAGGCGCAGGTCCGGCCCCCACAGCAGCAAGTCGTCCTCCTGGGCCGGGCGCGACACCGCGAGCTCCGTGCGGTCGATGGCAATCCGTCGCCCGGCCAGCCAGCACAGCATGCCGATCATCAGCACCAGGTAGGTTTCCTCGGCATAGACACGGGTCAAGGGGTCGGCAATGTTCGACTGCACGCTGATCAGCGCCCGGCCGCCACGTACTGTCAGGCTGCCACGCAGGTCACGCAGGAACAGGCCGAAGCCCCCCATGCACTGGCGCAAGGCCTTTTCCAGGTTTGGCTCGAGGATCAACCCCCGGCAGATCAGGGCAAAACTGCCCAGCGGCATGCCATGGCTGTCGAGGCCAAAGAACTCATCGTCCAGGCGCTGGATCAACGCCAGCCACAGCTGGGCGAACGCCTTGGCCGGCACCCGCGCCTGCGGCTGATCGAGCAGCTGCGGGGCGATGCCCACCGCACGCAGCTGGGCATCACGCTCGGCGGGGGTGTCGCGCAGGGCGTGGAGCATGGCGTTGAGGAAGTACACGGCGACTGAATCGCTTTCGCGCATGGCGGTTTTCGCTGTCTATGCTGAGTGGCAAAAAGTGCCAGGTTGTTTGAACAGATTCGGCATAGGCTGCAACAGAGCCTTTGCCTAGACTCGAACCCACTTCGGGGCCGCCAACCATTCTCGCAGAGCCTGGCCCGGTCCCGCCACGCCTTCGCAATCGGAGCCCTTATGAGCAGCGCAGAAATCTACGTCGTCAGTGCCGTCCGTTCAGCCATTGGTGGCTTTGGCGGTTCCCTCAAGGACCTGCCGCTGGCCGACCTGGCCAGCGCCGTGACCCGCGCCGCCATCGAGCGTTCGGGCCTGGCCGCCGAGCAAGTCGGCCACCTGGTGATGGGCACGGTAATCCCCACCGAACCGCGTGACGCCTACCTGGCACGGGTAGCGGCAATGAACGCTGGCATCCCCAAGGAAACGCCGGCATTCAACGTCAACCGCCTGTGCGGGTCTGGCCTGCAGGCTATTGTCTCTGCGGCCCAGGGCCTGTTGCTGGGCGACACCGATGTGGCCGTCGCGGCCGGCGCCGAGTCCATGAGCCGTGGCCCTTACCTGCTGCCACAAGCGCGCTGGGGTGCACGCATGGGTGACCTGCAAGGCATCGACTATACCGTCGGCGTGCTGCAGGACCCGTTCCAGCACTTCCACATGGGCATCACCGCCGAGAACGTTTCGGCCAAGTACGGCATTACCCGCGAAATGCAGGACGAACTGGCACTGACCAGCCAGCGCCGCGCCGCTCGTGCGATTGCCGAGGGCCGCTTCGCCAGCCAGATCGTTGCGCTGGAGCTGAAAACCCGCAAGGGCAGCGTGCAGTTCAGTGTCGACGAGCATGTGCGTGCTGATGTAACCGCCGAGCAACTGGCCGGTATGAAGCCGGTATTCAAGAAAGACGGTACCGTCACCGCCGGCAACGCCAGCGGTATCAACGATGGCGCCGCCGGCCTGGTGTTGGCCACCGGTGACGCGGTGCGCCGCCTGGGCCTGAAGCCACTGGCACGCCTGGTGGGCTACGCCCACGCCGGGGTGGAGCCCGAACTGATGGGCCTGGGGCCGATCCCGGCCACCCGCAAAGTGCTGGAAAAAACCGGCCTGAACCTGCAAGACCTGGATGTGATCGAGTCCAACGAGGCCTTCGCCGCCCAGGCCTGCGCCGTGGCCCGCGAGCTGGGCTTCGACCCGGAAAAGGTCAACCCCAACGGTTCGGGCATTTCCCTGGGCCACCCGGTGGGTGCCACCGGTGCAATCATCGCCACCAAGGCCATCCATGAGCTGCAGCGCATCCAGGGCCGCTACGCGCTGGCCACGATGTGTATCGGCGGTGGCCAAGGCATCGCCGTCGTGTTCGAGCGCGTCTGAGGGAGGCTGACACATGAGCATTGAACAGATCGCCGTGATCGGCGCGGGCACCATGGGCAACGGCATTGCCCAGGTGTGCGCCATTGCCGGCTACCAGGTGCTGCTGGTGGATGTTTCCGACGCAGCGCTTGAGCGCGGTGTGGCCACCTTGAGCAAGAACCTCGAGCGCCAGGTCAGCAAGGGCACCCTCGACGCCGACAAAGCCGCAGCCGCCAAAGCCCGCATCCGCACCAGCACCGACTACGCCCAGCTCAGCGCTGCACAGCTGGTGATCGAAGCGGCTACCGAGAACCTGCAGCTCAAGCAGCGCATCCTGCAGCAGGTGGCAGCCAACGTTGCCGCCGACTGCCTGATCGCCACCAACACCTCGTCGCTGTCGGTGACCCAACTGGCTGCCAGCATCGAGCACCCCGAGCGCTTCATTGGTGTGCACTTCTTCAACCCGGTACCGATGATGGCGCTGGTGGAGATCATTCGTGGCCTGCAGACCAGCGACCACACCTACGCCCAAGCGCTGGTGGTGACCGAAAAAGTCGGCAAGACCCCGATCACCGCCGGCAACCGCCCGGGCTTCGTGGTCAACCGCATCCTGGTGCCAATGATCAACGAGGCGATCTTCGTGCGCCAGGAAGGCCTGGCCAGTGCCGAGGACATCGACACCGGCATGCGCTTGGGCTGCAACCAGCCGATCGGCCCGCTGGCCTTGGCCGACCTGATCGGTCTGGACACCCTGCTGGCGATCATGGAGGCCTTCCATGAAGGCTTCAACGACAGCAAGTACCGCCCTGCTCCACTGCTCAAGGAAATGGTCGCGGCCGGCTGGCTGGGGCGCAAGAGCGGTCGTGGTTTCTTCACCTACTGAGGACCAAGCGCCATGCCCCCGGTCAATGCCGCAATGCGCTGTGCCAACTTTGAGGAGCGACGTGACCGGGCCATGGCATTGTTTGCCGAAAAGGGCTTTGGCCAGGTCAGCATGCGCGAGCTGGCGGCCCATGTGGGGCTGACCGCCGGCTCGCTGTACCATCACTTTCCCAGCAAGCAGGACCTGCTGTACGACTTGATCGAAGAGTTGTACGAAGAGCTGCAGGCCACCCTGGACCAGGCCCGCCGGGCCATGGCCCGTGGGGCATCGGCGTTGAGCTGCCTGATTGCTGCGCACTGGCAGCTGCATGCCGAGCGGCCGCTGCAGTTCCGGCTGGCCGAACGGGATTTGTGTTGTTTGAGTGAGGCGCAACAGGCGCACCTGGCCTCGTTGCGCAAGCGCTATGAGGCGGGTTTGCTGCGCCTGATCGCACCGCAAGCAAAACTGCCGGGGCAAGCGTTGGACGCCACAGCGCATGTACTGGCGACGCTTCTCAACCAGCTGCCGGGGTTGCTCAAAGCAATGCCTGAAGAGCAGGGCTTGGAGCTGATGGAAAACTTGCTGGTCGGGGGCATTGAGCGGACGCTGCGATAGCCTGCCAGGGCCTCTGCGCGGGCCTGCCCCGCGAAGAGGCCGGATGCCTCAGCGCAACAGCGACTGGATCTGCTCGTGCAAGGTATCCAGGTCAAACGGCTTGGCCAGGATAGGGGCCTTGCGGGTGATCGGGCTGCCAGATTCGAGAATCTCCGCCGGGTAGCCGCTGATGAAAATCACCTTCAGGTCGGGCCGCAGCTTCACCGCGGGCTCGGCAATATCCACCCCCGAGATCCCCCCCGGCAAACGGAAGTCCGTCACCATCAGGTCCAGGTGCGGTTTGCTGGCCAGGATGGCAAACGCCTGCTCGCCATCCTCAGCCACCAGGACGTGGTACCCCTCACCCGCCAGGTAGTCGCGCAAAATCATGCGAATCGCCGGTTCATCCTCGACGACCAGAACCACATCTTGTGCATCTTCACTCATGTTAACGCCTTGAAATACTTACAGTTGGCCATCAGACCCCAGGCTTACACAGAGGTTGCCCGCGCCTGGTCGTTTTGTTCTTTGAATGTTGCCAGCGGCAATTGCAGGGTGAATGTGGCACCCTTGCCCTCCTCGCTTTCAACCTGTATCCGGCCACCGTGCGCCTGGACGATCTGCTCGGAGATGTACAGCCCCAAGCCCAGACCTCCGCTGGCCTGCTGGGCAGCGACCCGCTCGAACTGCTGGAAGATCCGCTGCTGGTTGGCGGCGCTGATACCGATGCCGTGATCCTGCACCTGCACCCAGGCCATGCCGCCCTGCTCGAACACCCGCACCTGCACCGGATTGCGCTCGCCGTAACGCATTGCATTGGACAACAGGTTGGCCACTACTTGTTCAATCCGGAATTCGTCCCACTCACCCTTCAGCGCTTCGCAACGCTGCAATTCGATGTGTGTTTCCAGGGCCATGGCCTGCGCTGTGAAGTTTTCCACCAGCCCACGCACCAGTTGGCCCAGGTCAAACAGTTTGGGCCGCAGCGACAGTTTACCGGTCCGGATGCGCGAAACATCGAGCATGTCCTCGACCAACCGGATCAGACTGTTGATCTGCCGTTCGTCGCGCTCGACCATGGCCTGCAGCTTGTCGACACTGAACGCTTCCAGGTTGCCGCGTGCCAGGTGCATCTTGCGCAACTGGGTTTCCAGGATCAGGCCATTGAGCGGCGTACGCACCTCGTGGGAGACGATCGACATGAAGTCGTCACGCATGCGCACGGCGTGCTCCAGCTCACACCGTGCCACCTGCAGCTGGCTGAGCAGCAGCTCCTGTTCCTGGCGGCTCTGCTCCAGGGCTTCCAGCTGCCGGCCAAGCACCTTGCGCTGGCGGAACAGGTCGACGAACACCGAGACCTTGCTTTTTACCGCCAGGGTGTCGAGCGGCTTGTGCAGAAAGTCCACGGCCCCGCTCTCGTAGCCCTTGAAGGCATAATTCATCTCGCGGCCCGCCGCGCTGACGAAGACGATCGGGATGTGCTTGGTCTTGTCGGTACCGCGCATCAGCTCGGCCAGTTCGAAACCGTTCATGCCCGGCATCTGCACATCGAGAATGGCCAGTGCGAACTCGTGCTCGAGCAGCAACGACAAGGCAGCCTCGGCAGACTGTGCCTGGTGCACCTCGCGGTCCTCGCCCTGGATCAGGGCGTCGAGCGCCAGCAGGTTTTCCGGCAAGTCGTCGACAATCAGCAGTTTGGCGGTAGTGTGGCTTAGCATGCGCTGTATTCCAGGGTCGCGAGCAACTGCCCGATACCGCTCAGAGTAAGGATATGGTCGGGCTGGTGCAGGGCCAGGGCGGCCTCCGGCATCAGGGCAACCTGTGCGTCACGAGGGTCCTGGACGATCGTGCGCCCCCCATTGTTCTTGATGTAGGCAAGGCCCCTGGCGCCGTCTTCGTTGGCCCCGGTGAGCAGCACACCCAGCAGGCCATCGCCATAGGCATCGGCCGCCGAGATGAACAGGAAGTCGATCGCCGGGCGCGAGAAGTGCACGGGTTCTTCCTGGCTCAGCGACAGCGTCAGGTCGCGTTCCACCGACAGGTGGTAACCCGGCCCCGCCACATAGATCTGCCCGCTGCTGATGCTCTCCTTGTCACGTGCCTCGCATACCGGCCGATGCAGCCGCCGCTGCAGCACGCCAGCCAGTTGGCTGTGGCGGTCGTCTGGCAGGTGCAGCACGCAGAGCACCGGTATGGCGAACGCCGATGGCAGCGTGCCGAGCACCTGGAACAATGCCGCCACGCCACCGGCCGAGGCGCCGATCACCACTGCGCGTACGCCGCTCATGATTTACGGAAGATCCGTTGGGGCTTGACCAGCGGCTCGAAACGGTCGCTGTAGGCCGAAAAGTCCACCGACTCCTTGCTACCCAACACCAGGAAACCGCGGTGGCAGAGCGACTCATGGAACAGGCCCAGCGCCCGATCCTGCAGGTCCTTGTTGAAGTAGATCAGCACATTGCGGCACGACACCAGTTGGGTCTCGGAGAACACGCTATCGGTGGCCAGGCTGTGGTCGGCGAAGGTCACGTTGTCGCGCAGGCTGCTGTCCATGATGGCGTTGCCATAGGCGGCGGTGTAGTACTCGGCGAAGTCACGGCGGCCACCGGCCAGGCGGTAGTTTTCCTCGTACTCGCGCATGCTCTGCATCGAGTAGATGCCCTGCTTGGCCCTGTCCAGCGAATGCGGGTTGATGTCGGTGGCGTAGATGATGGTGCGTTCAAGCAGCCCTTCCTCACGCAACAGGATGGCCATGGAATACACCTCCTCCCCCGTGCTGCAGCCCGCGATCCAGACTTTGATCGACGGCCAGGTACGAAGCAGCGGCACCACTTCGTTGCGCACGGCAAGGAAGTGGTCAGGGTCACGGAACATCTCGCTGACCGGGATCGTCAGGTACTGCAGCAACTGCATGAACATGCCCGGGTCGTGCAGGACGCGCTCCTGCAGCGCAGACACCGTCAGGCAATCGAACTGACGCAGCGCGTGGAGAATCCGGCGCTTGATCGAAGCGCCGGAATAATTGCGGAAATCGTAGCTGTACTTGAGGTAGATCGCCTCGATCAGCAGTCGGATCTCGATGTCGGTGTTGCGTTCGCTAGTCAAATTCGCTCCAGTTGCGGCAGCCAGACACGGATCAACGAGAACAGGCGGTCCAGGTCGATCGGCTTGGCCAGGTAATCATTGGCACCGGCTTGCAGGCAACGCTGCTGGTCATCCTTCATGGCCTTGGCGGTCACGGCGATGATCGGCAGTTTGCGCCAGCGCGGTTGCTGACGGATCAGGCGGGTGGCCTCGAAGCCGTCCATCTCCGGCATCATCACGTCCATCAGCACCAGGTCGATGTCGTCGTGCTGCTCCAGGCGCTCGATGGCTTCGCGCCCGTTGCGGCCGATTTCGACAATGGCGCCCTTGTGCTCCAGGGCACTGGTCAGGGCGAAGATATTACGCACATCGTCGTCCACCAGCAGCACCTTGCGGCCCTCGAACACCTTGTCGCGGCTGCGCGCGGTCTTGAGCATGCGTTGACGCTCGTTGGACAGCTGCGATTCGACCTTGTGCAGGAACAGCGTTACCTCGTCCAGCAGGCGCTCCGGCGAACGTGCGCCCTTGATGATGATCGAGCGTGAATACTTGAGCAGGTCGGCTTCTTCCTCGCGGGTGAGGTTGCGGCCGGTATACACGATCACCGGCGGGAAGGCGCGGATATCCTCGGCGGTCATGCGCTTGAGCAGTTCGTTGCCGAGCATGTCTGGCAGCTTGAGGTCGATGATCATGCAGTCGTAGATGTTCTGGCGCAACAGCGCCAGTGCATCCTGGGCCATGGCGACGGCCGTGATCTCGACATCGTCGTCGCCGATCAGCCGGGCGATGCTCTCGCGCTGCAGGTCGTCGTCTTCCACCAGCAGGATGTGCTTGAGCTTTTGCGTGAGCTTGGCTTCCAGGCGAGCGAACACCTCCTTGAGCTCCTCGCGGCTGGTGGGTTTGACCGCATACCCCACCGCCCCCATGTGCATGGCCGCCTCGACGCGGTCTTCCACCGAAATGATGTGCACCGGGATATGGCGGGTGCTGGCCTGCTCCTTGAGGCGCTGCAGGACGGTCAGGCCTGAGTGGTCGGGCAGGCGCATGTCCAGCAGGATCGCATCCGGAATGTACTGGGCCGCCAGCTCGAAGCCTTCGTCGGCGCCATGGGCCACCAGGCAGCTATAGCCCAGCTCATGGGCCAGGTCGAAGAGGATGCGGGCAAAGTTTGGCTCGTCTTCGATCACCAGAATGCAGCGGGTATCGAAAGGGGCCCGCTCGCGGTCGTCGGCAAAGGCCGGCGCCGGGCGCGTGACAGCGGCGGCCAGCGGCGCTTGCGGTGCAGGCGGCAACGCATCGACGGCCGGGCGCAGGCTTTGCGGCTCGACGTCTTCGGACTCGGCGGCATAGCGCTCCGGCAGAATCAGGCTGAACACGCTGCCTTGCCCGGGGCTGCTGTCGACATTGATCTGGCCTCCGAGCAAATGCGCCAGGTCACGGGAGATCGACAGACCCAGGCCAGTGCCACCATAACGGCGATTGCTGGTGCCATCGACCTGGTGGAAGGCGCCGAAGATCGCCTGCTGCTGATCGGCCGCAATGCCGATGCCGGTGTCACGGACTGCGAACACGATACCGCTGTCAGCGTGGAAGCTGACGTTCATGCTGACCTGGCCACGCTCGGTGAACTTGATGGCGTTGGACAACAGGTTCTTGAGGATCTGCTCCAGGCGCTGACGGTCGGTGAACAGCGTGACCGGTACATGCGGCTCGACCTTGACCTCGAAGGCAAGCCCCTTGTGACCGGCAAGCGGCTGGAACATGCCGCGCAAGCCTTCGACCAGGCGCTCGACCTGGGTGGTTTCGGGCCGTACTTCAAGCTTGCCGGCCTCGACCTTGGCGATATCGAGAATGTCGTTGATCAGGTTGAGCAGATCGTTGCCGGCCGAGTAGATGGATTCGGCGAACTTGACCTGCTCCTCGCTGAGGTTGCCTTCAGCGTTTTCTGCCAACAGCTTGGCCAGGATCAGCGAGCTGTTTAGCGGCGTGCGCAGCTCATGGGACATGTTGGCGAGGAATTCGGACTTGTACTTGCTCGATCGCTGCAGGTCGTCGGCACGGGCCTGCAGCTCCAGCTGCGCCTGGCTCAGCTCATCGTTCTTGCGGTCCAGCGCTTCGGTGCGTTCCGACAACTGCTCGTTGGTCTGCTCGAGTTCGGCCTGTTGGGTTTCCAGATGGGCCTGAGACTCCTTGAGCACCCGTGACTGCTCTTCGAGCTCTTCGTTGGCAGTCTTGAGCTCTTCCTGCTGCACCTGCAGCTCTTCATTGAGTTGCTGGGTTTCGGCCAGCACTTCCTGCAGGCGCTGGCGATAACGGGCACTCTCGATGGACATGCCCAGGTTGCCGCCAACCCGCTCCAGCAGCTCTTCATCCCGCTCTTGCAAGGGGCGCAGGAAACCCAGCTCGATCACCCCGTTGATCTGCCCGTCTTCGGTCGCCGGCATCAGCAGTGCGCTGCGCGGCAAGCCGCTGCCCAGGCCGGAACTGAAGCGATAGAAATCTTCGGGCAGTTCCTCCAGGCGCAGCAAGCGGCCTTCGCGGACCGCCTGGGCCAACAGGCCATGGTGGTCCGACTCGATCTGCTCTCGGGCCTGCTCTTCGGTACTCAGGCCATAACAGGCCACACGCACCAGCCGGCCATGCTCGTCGCGCACGTACACGGCGCCCACCACGCTGCCCAGATAAGAGGCAAAGAAGCGCAGGATGTTCTCGCCAAGCATGGGCAAGGTCAGCTGCCCGAGTACCTGCTGCGCCAGTTGGGTCTGGCCGGTGCGCAACCAGGCCTGGTGCTCCAGGCGCTGCGCCGAGCGTTGCTGGGCTTGCAGGTTGTCAGCGTAGTTGGCCGAAAGTGCCAGCAGGTCGCGACGGCCCAGGTAGGCCAGCAATGCACTGAGGCCGACAATGAACAGCACGAAAGCCGAAATCGCCGTCACGGTGACGGTACTGACTTTTTCGTTACGGGCCATGCGCAATTGTTGTTCGGTAATGATCAGGTCATCGAATTCCTTGCGGATTTCATCGGTGATGCGCTTGCCCCGGCCATTGCCGATCGAGGCCTGGTAATCGCCCTGGCTGCGGCGCAGGCTGATCATCTCGCTGCCGAAGTCGTTCCAGGCCTGCTGCAAGGCCATCAGCCGGTCAATACGGTCAACCTGCTGCGGGTTGTCCTCGACCATGCTGCGCAGGCTTTGCAGGCTGCCGAGAATACGTGGCTTGGCCACCTCGTAGGGATCAAGGAAGCGCTCGTCGCCCGTGATCAGGAAGCCGCGCATGCCCGTTTCCATGTCGATCGACAGCTTGACCGCTTCGTTGGCATTGCCGATCACCCGGTCGGTGTGCTCGACCCACTGCATGGCCGAAAGCAGGTAATTGATCACCGCAACGAAGGCCACGGCCCCCAGCAGGCCAACCCCCAGGGGGAGGCCGATGTTGCGGCTCAACAGCTTGCGAAAGCTTCGCTGGTCCATCGAGGCTGCTTGAATCATGAGAAAACGCCCGAGCTAGAAAAGTCCATTGAAAAGAGTGGCCGATCCGTCGTTGTTGTTATCTGCCACTGCCTGTCCTGATATGCGAGTCTAACCAGCTTTGACGGGTCTGGCAGGGCATTGAGCCAGTATTTGAAGGTTGCGTTCTGCAATCGTTCCATCTATTTGCATGGAGCGGTATCCTCGGGAACTTCTGATGCCGCGCGGTACACAGATTAAAGACACTCATTTGTACAGGATTTGAACCATGCACCTTCTGGTAGTCGAAGACGACGACATCGTACGCATGCTGATGGTCGAAGTGCTCGACGACTTGGGCTACAAGGTCATCGAGGCAGAAGACGCCACAGCCGCCCTGCGTGTACTTGAAGACCCCAGCCAGGCACTGGCACTGATGATGACCGACGTGGGTCTACCGGACATGCGAGGTGAGGAGCTGGCGGGAAAAGCGCGCGAACTGCGGCCACTGTTACCGGTGCTGTTCGCCAGCGGCTACGCCGACAGTTTCAATGTGCCGGAGGGCATGCACCTGATCGGCAAGCCGTTCAGCATCGACCAGTTGCGGGACACGGTGGTGGGTATTCTGGGTACCCCTTGAGCACGGCGGAGCCTGTTTCGCTCGTAGGCGCGGGCGTGCCCGCGAAGAGGCCGATACAGGCAACCCACCTCACAGCTCTCTGCGCAGCAGATAGGTATCCATGATCCACCCCTTGCGCGCCCGCTCCCGCTCGCGCACTTCCAGTATCTGCGCCTTCACCGCCTGCAACGGCCCGGCAATCAGCACTTCATCCTCGGTCCCCAGGTACGCGCCCCAGTAGATGGTCAACGCCGGGTCATCGAGCCCGGCAAAGGCGCACTGCCCGTCGAGCATCACCACCACATTGTCGACAGCCCCCTGCTCGGCCAGGCGTCGCCCCGGCAGCACGGTCAGGGGCTCGCCGATGCGGTTGAGCGGCACCTGATGCCGCGCCGCCAGCGCCTGCACACTGCTGATGCCAGGGATGACCTGCAAGCGCAGCGTCACGCCCTGTTCGCGAACCAGGTCGAGTATGCGCAGGGTGCTGTCGTACAGGGTGGGCTCGCCCCACAGCAGGAAGGCACCTGTTTCCCCGTCGCCAATTTCCTCCTCGATAAGGCGCGCATACAGCGCAGCACGCTGCCGGTGCCAGTTCTGCACCGCGCCCAGGTAGTCTTGCGCCTGCGCATCGCGCAACGGGTCGACCACCGGCACCAGGCGATAACCACCTTCGGGGCGATAGCGCTGCAGAATGGCCTTGCGCAGGCGCACCAGTTCATTTTTGTCGTCGCCCTTGTCGAGCACGAAGAACACGCTGGCACTGCGCAGCGCATCGACCGCTTCATAGGTGACCTGGCGCGGGTCACCCGCGCCGATACCGATCAACAACAGGTCTTTCATTGCCCTGCCCTTTGCGGGAACCCGCCACCATTGTCAGGCGGTTACCGGTATTTGGCAAAGCAGCTGCTTAGAAGATCGAGAAGTTGTAGCTGACAATGACCCGCGTCTCATCCATGTCTCGCGCCCACCGTTCATAGTTGCTGCGGTAAGTGGAATTACGCAGGCGTACGCTGACATCCTTGAAGGTGCCACTTTGCACCTGGTATTTGAACTCGGTGTCGCGTTCCCATTCCTTGCCTTCGACACTGCTACCCGGCACCTTGATATTGTCGCCGTTGATATAACGGGTGAAGAAGGTCAGGCCGGGTACACCCAGCGCCTTGAAGTCGTAGTCATAGCGCACTTGCCAGGAGCGCTCCTGTGCAGCGGCAAAATCATTGACCTGGGCGTAGTTGACCAAGTACGGGTTGCTGCCATCCAGGTACGGCATGGCACTGTTGCCATACATGCGCTGCCAGCCGGCGCTGAGCTTGTGGCCTCCGAGGCTGTAGCCAAGCATGCCGCTGAAGGCGCGATGGTCGATTTCGCCCGCACGGGCATTGCCGATGTCATCACTCTTGATCAGGCGCATGTCAGCCGACAGGCTGCCCACCGACAGCGGCTGACTGGCCACCAGGCCGAGGAAGTGCTGGCGGTAGATATTCTCCAGCTTGGCCACTTGGTACTGCGCGCTGAAACGCTCGTTGAAACGGTAGTCGACACCGGCCAGGTCGAAGTGGTCGGCTTCTGTATCGCAGGCATAACGCTTGTTCTTGCAGTGCACGCGGATGTCCTGGCGGTCGGTGGAATCCCGAGCGGTGTATTTGTCCAGGCGAGCCAGGGTGAACTTCAGGTCGTGCAGTTCTTCAGAGGTGAGCATGGCCCCATGGAACAGGGTCGGCAGCAGACGGCCATCGTTGTACTTGAGCAACGGCACATCCGGCATCATCGAACCGTACTTGAGCACGGTATTGGACACCTTGACCTTGGCCGCCAGGCCCATCTTCGCATACTGGTCGGCCGAGTGCCGGGGGTCGTGGCCAGACGAGGGCAGCAATCCACTGTTGCTGTCGGCCGGGCTGGAATCCAGTTTGAAGCCGAACATGCCCAGCGCATCCACACCAACACCTACCGGGCCTTGCGTATAACCCGATTGCACATTGAGGATAAAGCCTTGTGCCCACTCTTCGCGCTTGGATGCGCCCTGGCTGGAACTGCTGTAACCGTCCCGGAAGTCGCGGTTGAAATAGACATTGCGTGCTTCGATCTTGGCACTGGCGTCTTCAAGAAACCCGGCAGCCTGGGCGTTGACACCGGCACACAATAGAAACAGGCCGGTAACACGGTGCCCAGGGGCGAGGGGGAAAGGGGAAAACATGCGAGGAAACATCCAGAATGAAGACGAGTTAACAACCTGTGGCACCTGTTGGCCACGGTACTGCGGCAGGTCCGAACATGAGTCGACCATCATCTGAAATGATCGCGCAAAGGCTCTGTCACGGGCCATTGGACCATGGTCTAGGCCCTCTGTCGTGCAACCGCAGAAAAACCGGAGAATACCGCGCGCAAAACTAGGAAAGTTCCCGCCTTACTTGCAAAAAGTTAGCAGTTTACCCAGTAGCCATGAATGACTACACTCGATATCAGCGAACAGTGAAACCCAACTGCGTGGCCGGCGTTTTTACGCGTCTTCAATGTTCGTCACGCCCTGCCACGACTGACGTACAGGAGTGATTACAGTGTCCAGACTTGCAGAGTTTCGTGCTGCCGAAAAAGCGCTCCAGGAACAGATGGCGCAACTGGAAGCGTTGAAAAAGGATGCCGGCCTCAAACGCGAAATCGAATTCGAGCAGAAACTAGTCGGCCTGATGAAAAGCTATGACAAGAGCCTGCGCGATATCATCGCCATCCTCGACCCGAAGGCTGTGGCCCGCGCTTCCAGCACACCCCCCAAGCAACAACGCCGCCCGCGGGTGGTCAAGGTCTATCAGAACCCTCACACCGGCGAGCGAATCGAGACCAAAGGCGGCAACCACCGTGGCCTCAAGGCCTGGAAAGAACAGTATGGGGCCGCCACGGTAGAAAGCTGGGTACGCTGATGAAATGCCCACACAGGCTTCACACTTTTTTCACAAGGGCTGGCTCAGTATCGAAACAGCTAAAGGACTAGCGACCCCATCACGCGCCCGCACATGCGGGCCTCTAATTTCAGCGCCCTGCCTTTGCAGGGCGCTTTCATTTGCGCAATCGGCGCACTGCCGTATCATGGCCAGCCTGTCTGTTTTGCCGGCGCCCTGCGCCCGGCCCCGTCTCAGGAGTTCCCATGAGCCTGCACGATCTGCAAACCCTGCCTGGCGTCACCGCGCAACCTGACGCCGCCACCGCCCAGTTCGTCTTCAACCACACCATGCTGCGGGTCAAGGACATCGAGAAGTCGCTGGACTTCTACACCCGCGTTCTGGGCTTCCGCCTGGTGGACAAGCGTGACTTCCCTGAAGCCGCTTTCAGCCTGTACTTCCTGGCCCTGGTCGACCCTGCCCAGATCCCCGCTGATGACACCGCCCGCCACCAGTGGATGAAGTCGATCCCTGGCGTGCTGGAGCTGACCCACAACCATGGCACCGAAAACGATGCCGATTTCGCCTACCACAATGGCAACACCGACCCACGCGGCTTTGGCCACATCTGCATTTCGGTACCCGACGTCCGCGCCGCTTGCGCGCGCTTCGAGGAACTGGAAGTGCCGTTTCAGAAACGCCTGCAGGACGGCCGCATGAACCATCTGGCCTTCGTCAAGGACCCGGACGGTTATTGGATCGAAGTGATCCAGCCAACCGAGCTCGAAGGCTAAGCGTTCGTCGCGGCGCGCTCGTCAGGCCGGGAACTCCCGGCCTCTTGCTGTGGTATATGAAGGTAACTGCTTCACATACCACAGCGAGGTAAGGACGATGCAATCTCTTCACTGTGAATACCGCGAGCACACCATCACTGCCAGCGTGATGCCCCATCCCGACTCACCCCTGCCCTATGCCGCCGGCTGCCTGATCACGGCACCTGACGGGCACACCAGCAAGCGTATGTCGATGCCCATGCAATTCTTCTCCGACCTTGAAAATGCGCAGCGTGTGTCGCTGGCCCATGGCCGCGCACTGGTCGACAAACAGCTGGATAACGGGCACGAGGTGTTCTGATCCGGTTTCGCCTGTACCCCCCTTCGCCGCCGGAGCTGCGAAGGGGGGGTAGGATTAACTAGGTAGCCCGCGCGTATGCCACCGCCGCATCCACCTGCTCCTGCGTCGGCCTTACCCCGGTGTACAACACGAACTGTTCCAGCGCCTGCAGCGCAATGACCTCCAGCCCAGTGATCACTGGCTTGCCCAACGCCTGAGCCCGGCGAATCAACGGCGTCTGCACCGGCATCGCCACCACATCGAACACCCGTTCCGCCGCCGCGATGGCGTGCTCGGGAAACGCCAGCTCTTCTGCCTCCAGCCCGCCTGCCATACCGATCGGCGTGACGTTCACCAGCATGGGGGGGCAGATGTCGCCTGTCTCAGGCACCCAGCGATAACCACAGACATCCGCCAACTGACGCCCGGCCTGCTCGTTGCGTGCAACGATGATGCCTTCGGCAAACCCGGCATCGCGCAAGGCGCTGGCCACGGCCTTGGCCATGCCCCCGCTGCCTCGCAGGGCAAAGGCCGTGCCCGGATCGACCTGATGCTGAGCCAGCAATTGGCGCACGGCAAGGTAATCGGTGTTGTAAGCCTTGAGGTGGCCATTGCAATTGACAAGGGTATTGACCGACTCGATGGCCGCCGCCGAGGGATCGATTTCGTCGACCAAGGCCATGCAGGCTTCCTTGTACGGCATCGACACCCCGCAGCCGCGAATACCCAAGGCGCGGATCCCTGCCACCGCCGCCGGCAGGTCATCGGTGCGCATGGCCTTGTAGTAGAAGTCCAGGCCCAACTGCTGGTACAGGTGGTTGTGAAAGCGCACGCCGAACGTGCCGGGGCGACCGGCCAGAGAGATGCAAAGCACGGTGTCCCGGCTGGGAGTTGTCGGCATAACAGGCTCCTTGGTCATGACTGAAACGTTTATTCAGCGTAACAGAGTCAGCCACTGGTCGTCCCTTACACAACCTTTACCGTTCCCCTGTGCTCAGCTGACAGAGACCGGAGTCATAGTAACAGGGCCCCGGACGTGGGGTTTTCCTGCGAGGTTGTTTTATGAACCGTCTCATTCCCGGAATCGTCCTGCTGGTCGGTGCCCTGGCCATCAGCGGGCCTGCAGCAGCTCACGGCGGCTATGGCGGCCATGGGCACGGTGGTTGGTATGGGCCGGGGCCCCTGCTGGGTGCGGCAGTGGTCGGCGCCGTGGTGGGGGCGACGGTTTATGGCGGCCATGACCGTACGGTGTATGTCGAGCGCCAGCCGGTCTATTACGCGCCGCCGCCGGTGTACGTACAACCGCCTCCACAGCCGGTGTACTACCAGCCCTACTACGCGCCTCCCCCGCCGCCACCGGGCTACCGCACCTATTATGGGCCGCCACCGGTGCATTACGGGCCACCGCGCTGGTAAAGGTTGACAGGACCAATGATCACTATCGAGGAAGTTGATTTCAAACAGATCCGGCTGCTGCGTATGGTAGAGCCATGTTTTAAAGGAGGTCCCCATGGCCACTATCCAGATCATGTCCGTTGTCGGTAGCGCCGTTCCCGCCTCACTGCGTGAGCAGGGCCTGCTGGCGTGCTGGTACCTGGTTCGCAACGGCGAAGCCGTGAGCGGCCCGATGCCGACCCGCGCCTCAGCCCAGGCACTGGCCGAACAGTTGCAACCAGGCACTTTGGTTGCCTGAACCGAATTTGTTGTGCGTTGCTCCCTACGCCCTTGTTGCCCGCCAATTTGGCGGGCTTTTTTTTCTTCACGGATTGCCCGGGCTGCCACCTCATGTTTGCCCGCTACTGCCCAGCTTACTGGTCAGCACCATGACCTTGCCTTGCAGCCGGCCTACGGTCATCACCAGCTCGTTTCGCTCCTTGGTGAGCAGATCAGCTTTTGCCTGCGCCTCCCTTCGAGCATCCCGTTCGATGTCCAGCAGCTCTGTCAGGTGGCGGATGACGGCAATTTCTGCGGTGTCCATCGCGCGGTCGACTGCATCCCTCGACAACCATTTACGCAGCCACAGAAACGCACCCAGCAATACAGTCCCCGTACCGCCCAGCCAAGCGACGGTACCCGGGCCGAGGTCGGTCGGATCCATGTGAACCTCATTACAGATGATGATGTGATCAGCCCTGGAGAAAAATGTCTCGTCAGCTTTCCTTGTTTGTGCGCTTAATTTAGCCTACAGCTAACATCACGACAAGAGCAGATTTAGCCATGCGCACATTTAGCAGCAAGCTAAACACTGGCATGCTTCACCCCATGGACATCTACCAAATTCGCAAGCACAACCTGGTGAAACTGATCGGCAGCCAGAGAAAGGGGACCTGCGCAGAGCGCTGGGGGATGGCGCCTGCACACCTGAGCCAGATCCTTTCCGACAAGACCGTGAAAAACCTGGGCGATGACGTGGCCCGTCGCATCGAGGGCATCGAAGGCTTGCCACGGGGCTGGTTCGACGCGCTGTCGCCAGGCGAAAACATGCAAGCGGCTGTCGAGCCAGGAGACAACAAGCTCTCTGCAGCCGACCTGGTCAAACAGATGCTTGCCCGAAGCGGCAAAGGTATCTCCGAAGAAACCCGGCAAAGGCTGCTGGCAGCGGCGCAAGAGCCTGCAGATGCCACGCTGCTGGAAGCCGAGCCGCTGCGCCCCGGCCTGGTCGGTGACGAAGTGTGGATCGCCCACTATGACGTGCGGGCAGCCATGGGTGGCGGCCAGATCCCCCACGACTACCCCGAGATGTTCAAGGACGTTCGCGTCAGCCCCAGCCACCTGCGCGAACTGGGCGTGACGTTCAGCGAGCACCATCACCTGAAGATGGTGACCGGCTGGGGCCAGTCGATGGAGCCGACCATCAGGCACCGCGACCCGCTGATCGTCGACGTCAGCATCCGCGAATTCGTCGGCGATGGTATCTACTTCTTTTCCTGGGGCGACCACATCTACATCAAGCGGCTACAGATCGCGGACGAGGACCACTTCGAGATGATCTCCGACAACTCGCGGCACAAAGACCGCATGATTCGTCGGGAAGAGACCTACATACAGGCCAGGGTCCTGCTGGTGTGGAATGCCCACCTTGTATAAACCGAAGCCCGCCCTGACCAGCGGGCTTTTGCTGAAGCTCAGAACGGTGCAGCCTCCTCGACCTGAGCCTCGCAGTCGCGCTCGACGATAAAATCATCACGCTCTTCCACGCTACTGCGCGCCCATCGCACCGTCACGCTAGCGTCATCATTGAACGTCAGCTGCAACTCGGGCATTTCCAGCAGCTGGCCGATCACCTCCTCCCATTCCGCTTCACCGTCTGTATCCAGACGGTGCACCACTACCCAGCGCTGCGTCTGTGCGAGCGGGTGGTTGATCATTGACGATACCCGCAGGCTAAGCCGCTCTAATCCGGTCATTTCCTGGCGCTGATGGGGTTCCGACTTCATGTGGCTTGCCATATTCTCATCCTGATAGCTGTATATTCGTACAGTGCTCAGCAAAAGCTTATCTCACCGCCAAATCCTGCGTAAAGCCCCCCACTGCGGAAAATTTCGCCAGTAGGTAATTTTCCGTGAAGCGAGATTAATTTAGCCACAAGCTATTGACCATGATTTAGCTTAAGGCTAAGTTTGTGTTCAGCCGTCGCTTGTACGGCGGCTATGCCACTCAAACCTTTTCTCCAGGAGTTCCCCATGGCCGTAGATATCAGCCACCTCACCATCGCCACGCCGGTAGCCGTCTCCTCAACCAACCCCGTTGCTCTGGAGCTGAACGGTGCTGAAGCGATTGCCCGCTTTCCCAGCATCGTGACGGTGCTCAGCGATGGCTCGATCCAGTTCTCAGCCCCAACCAAAGGGGCTTCGAGCAAAAGCACCCGCAGGACACGCTGCGAATGGACGGAAACGCAAGACTGGACGCTGGCCAGCGCCCAGGATCACTGGAATCGCCAGACAATGACGCTGACCAAGGTCAACTCGGCGCAGAAGGTGGTCATCGCCCAGATGCACGTACGCGGGGACGACGGCCCGCCGGTAAAGGTGTTCTGGAACAAGGGCAACATCACCCTGGGGTTTCGGCGCACCTTCAACCAGACCGACCCGGTGAATTCCACAGTCCTGAAGGGGGTGCCACTGGGTGCGACGTTCCACATCAGCATTCACACCACGTCTGAAGGCGTGGTAACCGTGACGGCCGAATGCAACGGGGTATCCGCTTCGTCGGGCGATTTGCAGCTCGACAGTACCTGGGCTTCACGCCTGTTCGAGTTCCACGGCGGGGTCTACAACCAGGTCGACTACACCGACGCAACGCCCGCCGAGGACGGCTCGATCTGCATCATCAGCGAGCTCTCGCTCATCCATCGCTGAACGTCGATGCCCAGCCCTGCTATCAAAATCCCTCAGGGCGTCGCATGAATGCAAAAAGCCCAGCGCGGGGCTGGGCTTCTATCAGCTGGGCTGAACAGTACTTCCGCCAGCCTTTAAACACTGTACTGGCAGTTACTCCAGTGGGCGCTTGTGATAACTATAACGCTCGGCATTGGATGCCCGCGATGGGTCCGGCGGGCCTGATCTCTGCCTGCCTCGAAAGGGCCGATTATGTGCGGAATCGTCGCGATCCTCGGGCTGCTCCCGTTTACCTTCCGAGTCTTGACCGCCTGGCGGACCATTGTTTTCAGCCGGCCTGCTAACCTGCTGATCACAATCCATTCCATCCCTATCTATGGTCATACGCACCTCTCAATGCTCAGAAGCTCTGAGCTACATCAAGTGTGCGCTTACCCTGTCCAGAAAGGTTTTATATCAGATCACCGGACACGGGCGAGAACCTCAATACCGGGACCTTTCGCTGAACTGCATCCCACTATTGGTACAAAAATTGGTACGCGCCGGCTGTAGTCCATCCAGCACATCCCGGCAATGCAGCAGTAGCGTGGGAATCTAGCCTCAGACCGCACCGCAAGCGGCCTGAGCATCTGGCCTGTCTAATAGGGTTCAGCCAGTTTCAGCGACTTTGGCCCAATAAAACCGAGACGCTTTCGGGCGGTTTTAGACAGCTTTATTCCCCCATCCAAGCGTTCAGCCAACCAAGATCCGTCCTGGGTCGTCAGCTACACCCACCTCCCACAGTCCGCTGTCGACCCATAGCGGACAGCCGCGACGAAGGACCCTTGGGCACAAGTTGGCTTCAAGCAAATCCTCCAGCTCACAAAAGTTCAACCCAGGTCGTACAGGCACTAATTCCAATCGCTAAACTCTTCCGCACTTCTAAAGACGTCATGCTGCCACGAGCCCAAGGTGCATTCAGCGTATAGGGCTTACATTAAAAATCCAAATGTGATATACGGGCACAACTCTTTAACTCACTACCTGATGAGTGAACTATGTTAACTGCTGTCATTTCTGGCAAGAAACGTGGTACTGGCCTTGAAGGAAATTGGTTGAAGCTTGGCCAGGCTGAAGGTGCTGAGGATGTGCTCACGGCGAGTGTCTTCGAGCGTCTTGCTTACTTGCCAGATAACTTATTTAGTTCCGCACTCACCGCGGTATTAGGGGTGGCCATTGGTGCAATTGAGACTATCGATTTCTGGCCGTCATGGTACTTGTCCGATGGTCGTCGCGTCGAACCTGATGTAGTAATCAGCGATGGGCAACAGTCGCTGCTGGTTGAAGCCAAACGCCATGACTATTCTCGGCAACAATATGCAGGTCAATTGGCGATAGAACTCCGCGCAGGCTGGAGCGAGGGAAAACTGACTGAGGACTGCATCCTGCTGACGCTAGGCGGCTTGAACGATTATGGGCATAGAGCACGTGAAGATCTATATAGAGATGTCATCACAAGCCTTCCTCCAGGCAAGGAATATCGATTCAAACTGGTCTGCTGTAGCTGGCAACAACTATTCTGCGCGCTGGAAGAAACGCTGAAGGAGCACCCGAGCCCAGGGCTCCAACGAATGCTCTCAGATATTTCTGAGTGTTATTACTGGCATGGTTTACGCACTCATCGCACGTTATGGCTAAGCGCATTAAAGTCTGCGCATCTGACCACCAAGCCAAGTATTTTCGACCGATGGAACCTGAAATGAATCAAGATCTTAATACTGCCTTGCTTGATGTTCGCCGCGCATATCGTTTGCTGGCCAACTACCAGAAACGCCAATTTGATCTACTTTCCTATATTCGTGATAAGCTAGAAGCTCTAGATTATTATCAAGACTATGCGTTTTCTCGTCCTAATGACCTAGGCGGGCTGGAGAACCAAGCTAATTCAGGGTTGCGTTTCCTTCCTTTTCTAGATATTTCGGTGATATGGCTCCGCCACCAGAATCAGGAAGAATATTGGGATAAACACCTACCTGGTGACTTGATGTTTGGTGCATGGGTACGCAGTGATACTGGGTTTGACAAGTATCAAGGTCACTATACAACGATAACAGCTGAGGACTCCCAAAGCATCCTTGTTATCTCTGTTGTAATCTGTGACGAGCCAAACAAAATCTTAGGAAATTGGTATAATAAAGTGTGGAACCAACTTCCCTATCCAGAAGATGGGCAAGTGGGTAGGAGCGAATCCGTTCCGGGGTATCGTGTGTATAGCAATAGTATTGAATTGGCTGAGCTTGCTGACCAGCATTCAGTAGATGCAGCCATCGAGAAATGGAGAAAAGACGCTGCAATTGCGCTAGGTGTCCCTTACATCTGATAAAACGGTTGAAGCAGCGCATTTTTCAGTCGATTGATTGAGAACAGTCTGTACTGACTGGCTGCTTTGGGTCGATAGCGGTCAGTCGTGAGCGGCTGCAATCGACCCATAGCGGACATCTAATATCGGAGTTCCCTCGCGGCTCAACGATCATTCAACTATGGATACCGGCGTTCATGAGCGCGGCGGTAATGAATGGTCCCTTTTTCTCAAGATATTCAGCCATTCCACCAGTATTGCTCGACTCCAACTGAAGCTTGAGCGCTTCATACTGCTGGCGGATCGAGGCATCGCTCCTGAGCAAATCTCTAAACCCAAGCATCTGAGTGATCGAAATGTGGTCGCGGACACAAGCGTGGAGCTTGTGCGTGCGGA
Organism: Pseudomonas sp. GW823-FHT05G12; assembly: GCF_058795575.1. Lineage (NCBI taxonomy): Bacteria > Pseudomonadati > Pseudomonadota > Gammaproteobacteria > Pseudomonadales > Pseudomonadaceae > Pseudomonas > Pseudomonas sp. GW823-FHT05G12. The sequence goes on along the minus strand of NZ_CM179501.1, from coordinate 2,314,539 downwards.
TCCCATCCACATTGCGTCGGTAGAAATAATGCCCTTCCGATAGGTCACTTCCTCGAACATACCCCAAATCCTTTAACACCTCGTCTCGCGCCGAGACATTGCAATGATCGCGGACCTCGATGAGTACATCGATCTCGGGCTTCGCCGCGAGACCTGGAACAGAGGTGCTCCCAACGTGATGTATGGCAATCAGTTCATCGCCAAAGGCCGAAGCGATGAGTGACGTGTCTGCCAGAAATTGGAGGGGCCATGCGGGGTTGTAGGGAGCGATCTTGCTGGTCAGTGCCATGTCCGTTCCTTGATGGCAAATACTTGAAGTGGCGAATTATCTCTGATCTTGCAGGTTGGCGGGACGATCAGCATTGAAAAAGGACGGCAAAAGTCATCCAGGCGTTGCCGCACCTTTCGCATTAACGCTCATGCCTCCGACCAATGCATGCAAAGCAATTTTTTCTGGGCTACCCGTTTTCAAAGTGGGAACGTGCCGTTCTGCCTGCGCAGTGATCAACACGATCAAAGCATCAAATTCTCGTTCCAATTCCTGAGCACGCTGGTATTGCATCTTCATCCTCCTCCCATCAATGCCCGACTGCTTTCGACTATTTGCGGTCTTAGATGAAGCAGTGCCGAGGCAAACCCAATTGAGCCACGAGTCGACAACCGATTGGTCTTGCTTGGGCAGATCTCCCTCAGTCGGAAGCCAGAGAGCCCACAGCAATTTTCGGAGTGAGCACCCTTCTATGCAGGATCTTAAGCCTCGATCGCAGCATCCCTGATGTCCAGGAGCTGGTTGTCATGCAGGAGTATGAACGGCGCATCAGTTGTCGGAACAGCCATTCCCCATAATCCGGTACTCCATGATATGCCGCTCGCCATTGGAGTCGTCGTAAGTCAGCCGCATCGGCACAACATCGCAGACATTGGGCACCGGCGTAACAGCCACAACATGCGCGATATCGAGGCTCTGAGAGTAGCGATAGGGTTCAACCGTAAGTTGTGCAGTTTGAGTACCTTGGTCATCGGCCATAGCAACAGAACCAAGGCAGCCAAGGAACAAAACGAGTAACAGTTTCATGGTAATCACCTGTACTGAGGGCGTAAGTAGGCGTGAGCATCCGATCGGCGCTCAGTCGTTATAAATGTTGGGAGTGGCCCGGCGCCGTCAGGCGCCGGGCTGAGCTACATCAGAAGGGCTTGGTAGGCAGGTACTTGCCGTCCAGGGTGATCACAGCACGGTGGCCACCGTCTGGATCTTCGACCTTCTTGATGTCCAGCTTGAAGTTGATGGCACTGATGATGCCGTCGCCGAACTTCTCGTGGACCAGAGCTTTGAGGGTGGTCCCATACACCGACATCATTTCGTAGAAGCGATAGATGGTAGGGTCGCTCGGCATGCCGTCGAAGAAGCTGCCGCGAATCGGCATCGATTGCAGCAAAGCCACTTGATCAGCGTCGAGGTCGAGCTTCTCGCCTACGACCTTCGCGGCGCTTTCAGGCAGCGGATGTTGACCAAGCAACGCTGCGGTGACAAAAGCCTCGGACAGGCCGGTACCGTCAACGATTTGCGCAAAAGACAGGTCCTTGCGAGCCTTGGCCAGAATGATAACTTCGGTCAGTTCTTGGCGAGCGGTGCGGGTGGCTTGAGTCTGGATCATGGTGAATCTCCTGGGTAGGCAAAGGTGCAGGTACAGGTTTCAGGCGACGTGCCTGGCTTGCTGGGAAACAGCGTGGACTTCTGGGTTCTCCGCGAGAGACACGAAGGCGTTGGTACTGCCATCAAAGGCGTCGATACGTCCGGTTTCGATGTCATAGATCCAGCCATGCAGGGTCACGCGGCCTTCTTCGAGCGCCAGGCGAACGGATGGGTGGGTCTGGATGTTGGCCAGCTGCGCGATGACGTTTTCGCGCACCATGGAAGCGACTTTGCTGGGCTTGTCGGCGTGTTGACGGGCTTCGTTGACCACCTTGGCCGAGTCGGCGTAGCGCAACCAGCCGGCCACGGCGGGCATGTGGTCCAGGCACTTGCAGGTGGCAATGGCGGTCATCGCGCCACAATCGGAGTGGCCGCAGATCACGATGTCTGCAACGTTAAGTCCAGCGACCGCGTACTCGACCGAGGCTGAAACGCCACCCGGCTCTGGCCCATACGACGGCACGATGTTGCCGGCGTTGCGGATTACAAACAGATCGCCTGGTTCGCGCTGGGTAACCAGTTCAGGCACCAGCCGGCTGTCCGAGCAAGAGATGAACAGTGCCTTTGGGCTTTGTTGGGTGGCCAGGTCCTTGAACAGTTTGACCCGCTCCGGGAAGGCGTTTTGCTGAAATTTCAGAAAACCGTCGATGATCGCTTTCATGGTGGCTGTCTCGATGTCGCTGGGTGTGAGACAAAGATTAAGCAGTGCATGACATAAGGTAAAAGTCTCATTTAATATGCATGCAATCAGATAATCTTATGGGTAAGGCCATGCTCGCTCGACATATCCAGTACTTTCTTGCGGTGGCGGAGCACCTCAGTTTCACCAAGGCTGCAGCGGCGCTGCACGTATCTCAGCCAGCCCTTTCCCAGCAGGTAAGGCAGTTGGAAGAAAGTCTTGGCACCCAGTTGTTCGACCGCTCAGGACGCACAACACGTTTAACGGATGCCGGAGACGTCTATCTTCACTATGCACGCCGTGCTCAGCAGGAGCTGCGGGAAGCTAAAAGCGCCATCCATGACGTTAGCGACCTCAGCCGCGGCTCATTGCGCGTAGCCGTAACGCCGACATTCACGACCTATCTGGTGGGGCCGCTGATCGAGGCATTTCACTTCCGGTATCCAAACATCACCCTCAACCTGAAAGAGATCTCTCAGGAGCGCATTGAGGAGCTGCTTTTGGCGGGGGAACTGGACGTAGGGATCGCGTTCGATGAAATAAATACGCCGGACATCGAGGCGCTCCCCTTACTGAACGAAACCCTCGCTTTGGTGGTGAGCCGCAGACACCGCCTGGCCGAGGAACGCTCCATTACCTCGCACGGCCTGAGTGCTGAGTCTTTGGTCTTGCTCAGCACAGAGTTCGCCACGCGCGAGCAAATCGATCGCTACTGCCGCAAATATGACATTCGCCCTAGGGTTCAGATGGAGGCCAATGCCCTAGGCGCAGTCATTGAGATCGTTCGCCGGACGAACCTTTCGACCTTATTACCTGCCAGAATTGCGTTGGCCCATGACGATCTGGTGGCCATCACGCTGGAGCCGGAGCGCTTGCAGCGTCGAGCCGTCCTTATGCGTAGGAAAGACGCCTTTCTGAGCGCAGCGGTGCACGTGTTCATTGATCTGGCTAAAGAAGTATCCAGCGATCTTAATGATTAAGACAGTGCGCGACTGCATGTTGCGTGTGCGCAAAGTGGGGCCCACCAGTACTGGTCATCTGGTGATCATCGAGGGTATGAGTTTTGCCGCTAGGGCTGACGCGCAACATGGAGCAGGGGAGAGTGTAAACCAGAGAACCGTAATAGGGATCACGTATCTCTACTAAGCGAGAAAACCTGATCCTTTAAGTGAAAAGGATCAGGTTGAAGATGACTTACAGGCCTAGCTCGGTCAGACCTGGGTGGTCATCCGGACGGCGGCCCAGTGGCCAGTGGAACTTACGCTCGCTTTCCTTGATAGGCATGTCGTTTACGCAGGCGAAGCGACGGCGCATCAGACCATCAGCTTCGAACTCCCAGTTCTCGTTGCCATAGGAGCGGAACCAGTTACCGGAGTCATCATGCCATTCGTACGCGTAACGGACGGCGATGCGGTTGTCGGTAAAGGCCCAAAGCTCTTTGATCAGGCGATAATCCAGTTCTTTTTTCCACTTGCGGGTGAGGAAACCTTTGGCCTCTTCGCGATTGGCAGCAAACTCAGCGCGATTACGCCATTTGGTATCCAGCGTGTAGGCGAGCGAAACCTTCTCTGCATCGCGGCTATTCCAACCATCTTCAGCCAGTCGGACTTTTTCAATCGCCGTTTCACGAGTAAAAGGAGGAAGTGGTGGGCGAGTTTGAGCAATGGACATAGTGGTGCCTCCAGCTTAGTTGGATAAATAATTAAAAGTAGTGCTTGTGAATCGCAGGCCTAAAGCAAGGCGCATTAAGCCACAAGTTGCGATGATTAACTTTTATTGCTGGCGCCGATGTTGATACCTATTGCCATCCGTCTTGATGGCGGTGGTCACCATTAATATAAATATCATTGATGCAGGTGCGTGTATGCTTGGGAATTTATATCCGTGGCGCAACATAAACGTCGGTCGAACTGCGCTTTAGCTAGAAAGCGCCCGTAACTGATCCGCAGTAGCAGAAATTGAATTCCAAGCTCATTCTGCTCAGCCAAGAATCCTAGGTTTACAAAGAACCTGCATAGACTCCGGAGTTACAGTCCCAACTCAGTCAGACCAGGGTGATCATCGGGGCGGCGGCCCAGCGGCCAGTGAAACTTGCGCTCGCTTTCCTTGATAGGCATGTCGTTAACGCAGGCGAAGCGACGGCGCATCAGGCCATCAGCTTCGAATTCCCAGTTCTCGTTGCCGTAGGAGCGGAACCAGTTACCGGAATCATCATGCCACTCGTAAGCGTAACGGACGGCGATGCGGTTATCGGTAAAGGCCCAGAGCTCTTTGATCAGGCGATAATCCAGCTCTTTTTTCCACTTGCGGGTAAGAAATTCTTTAGCTTCTTCGCGATTGCTAGCAAACTCAGCGCGGTTACGCCATTTAGTATCCAGCGTGTACGCGAGCGAGACTTTCTCCGCCTCGCGGCTATTCCAACCATCTTCAGCAAGTCGAACTTTTTCGATCGCCGTTTCACGAGTGAAAGGAGGAAGTGGCGGGCGAGTTTGGGCATTGGACATGGTGGTGACTCCAGTCTAGTAGGATAGATAAGTGTGAGTGGTGTCTCTGAAGCTCAAGCTTTAGGGCGTAAGCTGTTTCAGCAATAGCTGTGCAACTTCCTTTGCGTTATCAGTAGCGTGATAGTCACCCATAACACGAGCCATGGTGATTGCGCCTTCCATCAAAATTAATAACTGCCTAGCTAAGACCAGCGGTTGCTCGGTGTTCAATTGCTCAGTCAGTTCAAGCGTATAGTCTAAGAGTTTTTGCTTGTGCAGCTTCGCGATCTGGCGGATGGGGTCATCGGGATTTCCTACCTCGCCTGCCGTGTTAATGAACGCGCAGCCGCAGAAACCATCCGCCTCGAACCAGCTTTTCAAAACAGTAAACATACTCAGTATGCGATCGTACGGCGTAGCTGCTTTGTCGCATTCAGTCCTGAACCATTGCATCCAGCGTACGTCGCGGGCACTTAAGGCCGCAGCTGCGACATCATCTTTGGTAGCGAAGTGCTTGTAGATACCCTTCCTTGACACGCCAGAGGTCTTCACCAGTAGGTCCATGCCCGTGGCATGAATCCCGTTTTCGTAGATGAGTTTCTCGGCAGTGTTTAGGATCTGGGCTCTGTGATCTATCGTTGTTTTGCTCATGTATTCAATGTAGAACGATCGTTCTCCCTGGTCAAGCACCATTCGGTGATTTTTTCGATTAGGCGGGGAGAGCCCCGGTTACAGACAGCTTCGGACAAGCCACGAGCGCGCCTCTGATGGATAGGGCTGATCCAAGAACGATCAGACAGTTCTCCGTGGAGATAGCCGGATATGTGGGGTTTGATGACGCAGACGCGCGCCGTCGGACACTCGTCTCGGGTCTGCGCTCAAAGGACGGCAAAGTTGGAGAGCGGTCGTTCCTTAAACATGACCGGCGGCATTCGTCAGTCCCCGCGAGATCGCCGGGCGCCGCTTAACGTGAATCATGAGGCAAGCAATTCGTGCATTTTTTGCACTCAGTGCAGCTTTTCTCTTTTATCTGGGATGCCTCCAAGAGGACCAAGCTTCGGCATCTGCGAGCTACTGCTTCACGCGCGAGAGCTGTGCGACTACGGGACTGCCTAACAGCATTGCAGGCAGTCGCCGAGGACGGCTGACTCTTCGAAAGGAGCTGCCTAGATGCCGGCGGCGTTGTACTCGGCCACAAGCTTGTCCAAGAAGATGAACAGCATCTGATTCATCTCCTCCCAGTCGTTTCTGCGCAGGGCCTCTGGCTGCTGAACAAAGCGCCGGTCAGTGAGGGTGACTAGTTCCGCTTCCGAGGCTGCGATCAAGAGTTCAACGACTTCTCGCGTGAGCTCCATATGGCACTGGAAACCATAGACCAAATCACCGTACTCGACGATCTGGCGAGGGCAGCCTTCGCTCACCGCAAGAATCTTCGCGTCGGCGGTGAGACCTGGCATGTCATTGTGCCAGTGGCCGACTTCAAGGACGTCGCCGAAGTGAGCGACCTTACTGTTAGATTTCCCCTCGGCCGTCAGGTTGATGGGGTATTTCCCAATTTCTTTTTCTGGGCTGTGCTCAAAACGGGCGCCCAACGTCTCGCCGATAAGCTGAGAGCCAAGGCAGATACCCACGACCGCCTTTTTGGCATTGATGGCTTGAGCGATGAGTCGGCACTCAGCAACCGCATCGAAGTGTGGACACTGTTCTACCGTGGTGGCTGGATCCTGTGGCCCGCCCAGAACCACGAGTAAGTCGAGGTCGTCTGCATTTATTGGCAGAGCCTCATTCGCATAGACACGGGAGTAGCTGGCTACGTACCCCCGCTTCCTGACCCAGTCTTCATAGGCTCCTGGTGCCTCAAACGATTCGTGGACAATGAAGTGGACTCTCATCGTTGGTCTCTCAGTAATGGCGGAATAGGCTAAAAAAAGTGAGGGTATTCGACAAAAATGACTAGCGAGCCCCGACGCTTAGCTTCTTGATAGACACCATCACGGCGGCAGTCGCTGATGACGTGATGAGGTGCCATCAGTTGCGTTTGCTAATCATTGAACTGCGTGACCGGAGCGTGATAGAAACTAGCCCAAGAAAATCCAGGCTGCTTTGCAGGAGGAGTGCCCATAGTCAGGGTTAACTAAGGGCGCTCAGCGTCAATTATTTGTAGACGGGGAACGCCTTGGTCAACACTTGAACCTGTTCCCGTATGCTTGCGACACGTACCTCATCGTCCGGATCGTCCAGTAAATCGGCGATCAAGTGAGCAATCAGACGTGCCTCGGCCTCCTTGAATCCCCGTGTAGTCATCGCTGGCGCCCCCAATCGGATACCGCTGGTAACAAAGGGTTTTTCTGGGTCATTGGGAACCGCGTTTTTGTTCACGGTGATATGCGCCTTCCCTAGGAGGTGCTCTGCCTCTTTACCTGTTAAGCCTCTTGAGCGCAGGTCCAACAGCATAAGGTGACTCTCTGTTCTGCCAGAGACGATTCGCAATCCACGCTCAATCAAGGTCTCGGCCATTACCTTTGCATTGGCCAGTACCTGTGCCGCATAGACTTTGAACTCCGGCTCCAATGCTTCCTTCAGCGCTACCGCCTTGGCGGCAATCACATGCTCCAACGGGCCGCCTTGGATCCCAGGAAAAACGGCAGACTTGATAGCTTTCTCGTATTGCGCCTTGCACATGATCAGACCACCGCGCGGCCCGCGCAGAGACTTGTGCGTGGTTGAGGTCACGAAATCTGCATGCGGGACTGGATTAGGATACACGCCACCGGCGACCAGGCCTGCATAATGGGCGATGTCGACCATGAACATCGCTCCGTTGGTCTTTGCGATTTCAGCCAAACGCTCAAAGTCAATTCGCAACGAGTAAGCCGAAGCGCCAGAAACGATCAGCTTCGGCTTGTGTTGCTCGGCCAAACGCGCGACTTGATCGTAATTAATTTCTTCTTGTTCATTGAGGCCATAGGCGACAAAGTTGTAGAGCTTGCCGGAGCAGTTCACTGGCGAACCATGCGTGAGGTGTCCACCTTCCGCTAAGCTCATCCCGAGAACGGTATCACCTGGTTGGATAGCTGCCATATAGACTGCCTGGTTGGCCTGCGAGCCTGAGTTAGGCTGTACGTTCGCAGCCTCCGCGCCGAAGAGTTCCTTGGTCCGATCGATAGCGATCTGCTCGACAATATCGACGTACTCGCAACCTCCATAGTAGCGCTTGCCGGGATATCCTTCAGCGTACTTATTGGTGAGCTGAGAGCCTTGGGCCTGCATGACCGCCGGGCTGGTGTAGTTCTCCGATGCAATCAATTCGATGTGCTCTTCTTGACGCGTGTTTTCCTGTTGGATGGCAGACCAGAGCTGAGGGTCTGTCTGATCAAGTGTCCGGTTACGATAAAACATGGTAGAAGATCCTTTATTTATGGAACTAATATGTTGGCCGTTGTGAGATGGCATCAACCATCAATTAGGGGGCGGGACCGCGGCAGCTTCTATAGCGCACCTCAACAGACCCATGGCCGGTGTCATTACCACAACCCTCTGGCAATTTAAGTGGTGCTCATGATTCCTGCTCCGAAGTAACGCTTAAAGTAAATTACGGATCAGTACATAGATTCGGTCGTTTAAAGTTACAGGCCTCACGATTCGCACACCTCAATACTCTTCACCAAGCATGAGCAAGCCCTGAGAATTCAACAGGGTTCGATATCCATCATTCGCTAGATGCAGTCGAGAGGCGCTCGCTGTTTTGAACATAAAATAAAGCCGAGCCCAACAACAAAAGTCACAGACGGCGTTGCCTCCGGCATCGATATGGCCGCATACTGGAAAAGTACTCGCCAGCAGCGCAAACGCATAAGATTTCGAATTATATGTTTCGAGCGTCCAGTTTAATAGGTGTACAAGTAACAGGCAGCCTAACGCCTCCAATGCAACTCAAAAAGCCGACTCGCTACCCTCAGTGGCCGTCAGAAATCCAAGGTGGAGTTTGTTGCAAAACACTCCAACTAATGGCTTTCAGCCAGGCGACCTTTCAATCAATATAGACTTTCGAAGAGGTCACCCATGGCGCCGTTGGAAGTCAATCATATACCCAGCTAGCGCTTGCACTGCATCTTCCGATACCGCGTTATAGATTGAAGCACGTATCCCGCCTCTTGCGCGGTGCCCTGTCAGGCCTAGAAAACCAAGTTCTGATGCACCTAACAAAAATTCCTTTTCCAGTCTTTCATCAGCGATCCTGAATGGCACATTCATATGCGATCGATCAGCCGCAAGTACGTCGTTGATATAAAAGTCGTCGCTGTCGATTACCGTATACAAAATCTCTTTCTTACGAAACTTTCGCGCACGCATCGCCTCCAGACCACCTATCGATTTTATCCATTTGAATACCAAGCTTGATGCATACCAGGCAAATGTGACCGGCGTATTGTACATCGATCCGTTCCTGGCCTGTATTTCATAGTTTAAAATCTCAGGGCAGTGTTTGTGCGCACGACCGAATAGGTCTTCACGGACGATAACCAACGTCATGCCACTTGGGCCAATGTTTTTTTGGGCCCCTGCATAGATCAAGCCGAAACGGCTAATATCGAGAGGCCCCGACAGGATGTTGGCCGAAAAATCAGCCACCAAAGGAATATGTTTTTCGACATCGGGTATCCAGTGAAACTCTAGTCCATCAATCGTTTCATTAGCGGTGTAATGGAGATAGGCAGGAGATCTCGATATACGCCAGCTGTCTTCACGAAGTAGACACTTCGAATGAGTAGTACCCCCGACTGCTTCAACGACGTTCACGTCCCCATATGACTTCGCGGCCGATAACGCTTTCGACGCCCAGTACCCTGTGTCGACGTAATCCACGACCCCACCCGTGCCCAGAAGATTCATTGGGACCTGAAAAAACTGCATAGCGCCCCCCCCCTTGAAGGAAGAGCACCTTGTAATTTTCCGGTATCAACAACAGTTCTCGAAGATCGCGCTCCATCTGCCGGGCCATTTCGATGAAGTGCGGTGATCTATGGCTCACCTCCATAACTGACGCGCCCGTATCTCTCCAATTTAGCAACTCACGTCTGACCTGTTCCAAAACTGGCTCCGGGAGCGCCCCGGGACCCGCGCTGAAATTTGGCGACCTGTTCGTGGATGTCATCATCATCACCTCCAACGCTTTGCATACTGATCCGTGCCCCCCGCCAAAGGCGGGGGACGCCATCAACGTGTCATACCTACAACGCTCATGAACATACGCATCACCAAGGCGGCCATGCCGAGGCCAACCACACTGCATGCCCATATCAACAACAGCCAACCAACTCGGGAAAGGGTGGACTGCCAAGAGCGAACCATCTTTGCAGGTTCGTTGCCCATTTAGTGGTACCCCTCGCCTGCCTTGACCTTTCCGCGAAACACGTAATAAGACCAGGCGGAATAACCTAGGATGAATGGAATGATGAACAATGCTCCGACTAGGGCGAAGCCCAGGCTCTGCGGTGGCGCCGCCGCCTCCCAGATAGTCAGGCTTGGTGGCAGTACATATGGCCAGATGCTGATCACCAGCCCGGTGTAGCCAAGAAAGACCAGCACCAGCGACCACACGAAGGGCCCGGCATGGGGCTCTCCCCGCAGCGACTTGAGGATTGCCCAGGTCGCCACCAGTACCAGCACGGGCACCGGTACAAAGAACCAGAAGTTCGGCAGACTGAACCAGCGCTCGAAAATCGCCGGGTGTGTCATGGGCGTCCAGATGCTGACGATCAGCATTGTCGCAACGGTGGACACAGTGATGGGCGACGCAGCACGGATGATGCTCGCCTGTAATGGTCCTTCGGTCTTGAGGATCAACCAAGTAGCGCCCAGCAACCCGTAGGCGACGACCACACCGAGCCCGCAGAACAGGTTGAACGGCGTCAGCCAGCTCATCACGCCGTTTGTGGCTACACCTTCGGCAATCTGGTGCCCTTCAATGAACGCCCCCAGAATCACCCCCTGGAAGAACGCCGCAGCGAACGACCCGGACATGAACGCACGATCCCAGAATGGCTTGTGCGCGTCGTCAGCCTTAAAGCGGAATTCGAACGACACACCTCGCCAGATTAACCCGACCAGCAGGCCAAGCGCTGGAATGTACAGAGCGCTGAGCAAAATGGCATAGACCTTGGGGAAGGCAGCCATCAACCCGGCTCCGCCCAGCACCAGCCAGGTCTCATTGCCGTCCCACACCGGAGCGACGGTGTTGACCATAGTATCGCGATGCTCGCGGCTCCTGATAAAGGGGAACAGGATGCCGATGCCTAAGTCGAAACCATCGGTGATGACATACATCATCACGCCAAAACCGATGATCAGAAACCAGATCAACGGAAGATCAATACCCATGACAGTGTCTCCCGTCAGTCAGAGTGTGGAGTTGAGGAGGAATACAGCGATTCGTCCACCGCCGAGAGCGGGCGTGCTGGTCGCTGGATTACGGCGATTTTGCCGGGGTGAAGGTCATGCGTCTCAGGCCCCTTGCGAACGAGGCGCATCATGTAGGCGATACCGGTACCGAAGATGCCGAGATACATCATCACTAGCACCACTAGGCCGACCGAAAGGGTCATCGCCGAATGGTTCGATACCGCATCCTTGGTCCGCATTACCCCATAAACCACCCACGGCTGACGGCCGATTTCCGTTACGTACCAACCCGCCAACAACGCGAACAAGCCTGATGGCCCCATCCACAGGGCAAAGCGCGCCAGTACCCGCGACTGGTACAACCGTCCACACCAGCGCAGCCAGGCGCCAAAGAGTCCCAGTACGACCATCAGCATCCCTAAGGCCACCATGATCCTAAAGCTCCAGAACAGGATGGTGGCGTTGGGGCGGTCTTCCTTCGGAAAGTCCTTGAGCCCAGGGATCTCTCCATCCAGCGAATGGGTCAGGATCAGACTGGCCAGGCGGGGGATCTCCACCTTATAGTGAGTAGTTTCCGCTTCCATGTCCGGGACCCCGAATAGGATTAACGGCACGCCTTCACCCGCAGTATTGCTCCAGTGTCCCTCCACCGCCGCGATCTTCGCCGGCTGGTGCTTAAGCGTGTTCAGGCCATGGGCGTCGCCGATCAGTACTTGCAACGGCGCAGTGAACAGCATCATCCACAACGCCATCGAGAACATGCGCCTGACTGCCGGGGTACTACGCCCCTTGAGCAGATGCCAAGCGGCCGAGGCTCCTACGAACAAAGCTGTCGACAGCATCGCAGCCGTCACCATGTGCGCCAGACGATAGGGGAACGATGGGTTGAAGATGATGGCGAGCCAATCAACAGGCACCACCACACCGTTGATCACTTCATGCCCCTGAGGTGTCTGCATCCAACTATTTGAGGCCAGGATCCAGGTGGCGGAAATCATCGTACCCAACGCGACCATCACCGTAGCGAAGAAGTGCAGGCCGCGGCCGACCTTATTCCAACCGAACAGCATCACGCCGAGGAAACCGGCTTCCAGGAAGAACGCTGTCAGTACCTCGTAAGTCAATAGTGGGCCGGTAATGCTGCCGGCGAATTGCGAATAGAAACTCCAGTTGGTACCAAACTGATAAGCCATTACCAGACCGGAAACCACCCCCATTGCGAAGTTCACGGCGAAGATCTTCGACCAGAAGTGATAGAGGTCGAGGTAGGCGTTGTCTTTTTTCCACAACCACAATCCTTCCAGCACTGCGAGAAATGCTGCCAGGCCGATGGTGATCGCCGGAAAAATAATGTGGAATGACACGGTGAAACCGAACTGGATACGCGCCAGTTCAAGCGCTGTCAGGCTGAACATCACGATGCCTCGTTGCGTTGGGAAAGGCGCTCCAGCAAGGTGCGCGGCCGGGCATGTCGAAGTGCTGCTGCGGCGTCCTGCCAGCGAACCGCTGGTATGGATGCCGAAACAAGCAAACTGCTGAAACCGCAGTGGAGCAACATGGCGAATTGGTCTGGCAGTAACGGCCCGGTTGCCCGCAGGTCCCCTGTGAACCCGTGGCGCTCGCGCAGTAGGCGTGCGAGCGTAAAGCCTCGCCCATCCCGGGACTTTGGAAACTCGACCACGATCAACGTCAGGTGTCCAAGCAATGGCAGTATTTCTGCCGGATCCTGGTCACCAGCAAGCCAGAGCCCCGGGGCAGGTACGCCGAAACGCATGTGGTAGTCGTCCCATTGGTGCGGGTGAACAACGCTGCTGGCAGCGAAGACGGGGACTTCATCAATACCTAGGTAGTGCCAGGTGTCGGCCCGCGTTTGGCCTTGACGATCAACGAGCATCACGCAGCACCTCCTTGAACGGGTCGATACCTACGCGCCGGTAGGTGTCGAGGAAACGTTCTCCATCCCCGCGCAGCTTTAGATAGATGTCGATGATTCCCTCGACCACTTCAGGCACTTCTTCGTAAGGCACCGAACGCCCCAAGATGGTCCCGACTGCTGCATCTTCCTCGGCGCTGCCGCCTAGGGTGATCTGGTAGTTTTCGCGGCCGGCCTTGTCCAGACCCAGGATGCCGATATGCGCCACATGGTGGTGGGCACAGGCATTGATGCATCCTGAGACGTTGAGCTTGAGCTCGCCAACCTCCTGCTGCCGGGCTGCGTCGAAACGCAAGGCAATTCGCTGGGCGATCGGCACCGAACGGGCGGTGGCCAGGCTGCAGTAGTCCATGCCTGGGCATGCTATGGAGTCGGACAACAAGCCGATGTTACTGGTCGCCAGAGCGACCCGGCGCAAGGCCTGCCACACACTGTACAGGTCGCCCTGGCGGATATGCGGCAGGACCAGGTTCTGCTCGTGAGAGACGCGAATCTCGTTCAGCGAGTAAGCCTCGGCCAGGTCGGCCAGGGTTAGCATTTCCTCGGCACTGATATCACCTGGGATTCCACCCGGCGGTTTCAGCGAGATTACTGCGCTGATGTAGCCACACTGCTTGTGCGGGTGGGTATTGGTGCGCACCCAACTGGCGAACGCCGTGTCGTCTGCAAGCGCGCGCAGGAAGTTCTCACACCGCCCGGGTAGCGCCTCGAAGGCCGGTTGCACGAAGCGGGAATGAATGCCCTGGACAATGGTCGGCTCCAGGTATTGGTGGTCGGCGGGCAGGCTAGCGAACTCTTGCTCGATCATCTCGATGAAGCGGCCGGGCTTGAGCTCACGCACCAGTATCTTGATGCGTGCCTTGTACAGGTTATCGCGCCGCCCCAGAGTGTTGTACACCCGCAGGATGGCCTCGACGTAGCGCAGCAGTTCCCGCTCCGGCAGCCATTCCCGCACCCGGGTGCCGACGATCGGGGTACGCCCCAATCCACCACCGGCATACACCTGGAAGCCGGCTTCACCTTGTGCGTTGCGTTGAGCCAGGATGCCGATGTCATGGAAACGTACGGCGGCGCGGTCTTTGGGGCTGCCGGTGATGGCGATCTTGAACTTGCGCGGCAGGTAGGTGAACTCCGGGTGGTCGGTGGACCACTGGCGCAAGATCTCGGCGTGTATCCGCGGATCGACCACTTCATCGGCTGCGGCACCGGCGAAGTGGTCGGTGGTCACGTTGCGAATGCAGTTGCCGCTGGTCTGGATGCAATGCATGTCAGCGTCGGCCAGCACCGAAAGGATTTCGGGGGTATCGGCCAGGCGCGGCCAGTTGAACTGGATGTTCTGCCGGGTGGTGAAGTGACCGTAGCCTTTATCGTAGGTGCGGGCTACATAAGCCAGCTGGCGCAGCTGCACAGCGCTTAGTGTGCCGTAGGGAATGGCCACCCGCAGCATGTAGCCGTGCAATTGCAGGTACAGGCCATTCATCAGTCGATAAACCTTGAACGCCTCTTCGTCGAGCTCGCCACTTAACCGGCGAGCCACTTGCTGTTCGAACTGACGCGCGCGATCCTTGAGGAACTCACGCTCGAACGGGTCGTACCGGTACACCCCGGCTTGGCCAGCCACCATCGGTACGACGGGGCGCCGGTCGGCGTGCCTGGCAGGGCCGCGTAGGTTCCGGGCCTGTTTGCCTAGGTCGGTCCGCACCGATGGGCCGCGCGCCCGAAGACGTTCACGCAGACTCACCGGTTCAACCACACCGTCGACGATGCGTGCTTGACAAGGAAGCGGGCCAACCACTTCATTGGCTCGGACAGACGCCTCGGCAGCATGGACTGCCGCAGGCAGCGCATCCGGACCGAACAAAGCAGCTTGCTGCAATATCTCCACCCATTGATGCCCAGCATCAAGCCAGACCACAGCGCCATCGTCGAGACGATTTGCACAGATTAGATGGCAGTCATTCATCGATCATCTCCATGACTGGCAAGCCGGAAGCGCTTATCGTTGCAATCCTGAAGCACCGCTCCGGCGACCACCAAGAAAACCATACAAAACAAAATTGTATGGATAAATTGTGTAACGTATGCCATTGTATTGTTTGGTGTATGGATTTACAACTGGAGGAACATTGATGCCTCTCGCTGAAGAGACCCCAAGATCTTTGCAAATACGCTGGACAAGGCCTTTCAAACCAAAGGCGGGCGCGAAATACATACAAATCGCTGAAATGATCTCAGAATCCATACGGTCTGGGATTTTGCAGGAAGGTGACCAGATTCCGCCGCAGCGGACCCTGGCCACCCATTTGGGCGTCGACCTCACGACAATCACCCGTGCTTACACCGAAGCGCGCAACCGCGGCCTGATTGTTTCGTACGGCGGACGCGGTTCTTTCGTCATGGGTGCCGATGACACCGAGCATCAAACCCGGATCGATCTGACCATCAACATCCCGCCACAACCAGCCAACGGCTCGATGGCCCAGCGGGTAAGCGGCGGAATCGAACAATTGCTTGCGCGGAACAGCATCGAAAGCTTGTCGCCCTATCAGGGCGAACCGGCTACCCGCTCGGTACTCCAAGCCGCGCAAGGGTGGTTACGGCCCGCGCTGGGTGACCTGGATAGCCGAGCCCTGTTGGTCTGCTCAGGCTCACAAGCGGCGATTTTCGCTATCCTCAGCGCCCACACTCGGCCAGGTTACACAGTGCTGTGCGATCCGCTGACCTATCCCGGCCTGCTGCTGGCTGCCGAACAACTAAACCTGCGCCTGTGGGCCGTTCCCAGCGACGAGCAAGGCATGTGTCCTGACGCCCTAGAACGGGCATGGCAAGAGTCCGGAGCTCGGCTGCTCTACCTAAATCCCACCTTCCATAATCCGACAGCTCACACCATGCCACTAGCAAGGCGGAGGGAAATAGCCGAGATCGTCTTGCAACGTGATATCACGCTGATCGAGGATGACCCCTATCGCTATCTGATCGACGATGCGCCAGTGCCAATCGCCACCCTGACCGGGGGCGCCAACACTTATTACCTCGCCTCAATGTCCAAATGCTTGTGGCCAAGTCTGCGCACCTCCTTCGTCCTGCCGCCACGCGGCGACGACGGGCAACGCCTGCAATTAAGCTTGCGAGCCTCAAGCATGGGCTGTTCTGCGTTACTGCTGGCGTTGGTCGAGCAATGGATTCGCAGCGGCTGCGCCAAGGAACTCGTGCAGGAAATCCAGCGTGAAGTACGTGCCCGTCAGCAACTGGCGCGAGCGCTTCTGTCCCACCCGTTCCAGGCCCACCCTACCGGCTTGCACCTGTGGCTTCCATTACCCTCCCAGTGGAATCAGGAGCTGTTCACCCACGCACTGAGTGATGAGGGAGTAAGCGTCGCATGCGGGAACTCGTTCAACGTCACGCCGCAGGTTCAGGACGGGATACGCATATCGATCGGGGGGGCCAGTAGCCAAGCAGTACTGGCCAATGCCCTGCGCAGGGTCGAAGCACTACTAAACCAGGAGCGGCGCCGAGGCTCGCGAGCGTTCGTCTGAGTGCTGCAATCGGCCCTGCTACAGGTGCCCCTTGATCACCAACCCAGCAAAATTCTCGACGCAGGTGACCTCGTCTTGAGGACTGAAGCGGAGGTTAACTAACTGTTAGCTTGGTCGCCCCGAGCTAACAGCCACACTGGACCTGGCAATAAGATAGTCACTGCTCAACAGCGACTCGCATAATCTCTCTTACAGGCCTGTTTGGGGTGAGCACAACGAGAAGCGATACATAAGATTGCAATTGTGTCGCAGAAATCACCTCAAGCCAAAACCCTGACCAGTCATGGGAGCTGATGCACTGGCTCAATCGAAACCATAGCGTAAATATATTTTGTGCGCAAAATATTATCGCGCAAGATTTGTCTCAAGAACTAAGCAGTCGCTCATTACTTACGAGACATTGGAGAACGATCATGACCATTCGCAAAACATTCGCCATCGTCACTCTTACGCTCGGCGCCAGTGTTGGCGCTTTTGCACAGACCGCCACTCCGTACCACTACGGAATGGACCTGGACATCGACAAAGTCGTCTCTGTGGATGCCACGCCCAGCAACAGCGGCCAAAACAGCATTGCGACACTGACCTACCGTGACAGCCACGGCAAGGAGCAGAAAGTTAGTTACATCCGTCCGAACACTGCAGCCAACCAGAACTAAACGCCTGCCCACGACCTAGGAGCCCAAACAATGAAACTGTCCCGTACCCTCGCCGCCGGCCTACTCGCTCTGGCTGTCAACAGTGCCTTCGCCGCTGGTAGCCCTGGCGTGGAACACACTACCCAAGGCTTCCTTGAGGCTCTGGCTGCAGGCGGCGGCAAGCCGCTGGAAACCTTGTCGCCGAAAGACGCCCGATCGGTGCTGACCGGTGCCCAGGCGAGCGTGAAGGTCGACTTGTCCGGTATTAAGGTCGAGCGCCGTACCATTCAGGCCGATGGCCAGCCGCTGGAGATCCGAGTGGTGCGGCCAGAGGGCGCTAAGGGTGACCTGCCGGTGTTCATGTTCTTCCATGGCGGTGGCTGGGTGTTGGGCGACTATCCGACCCACGAGCGACTGATTCACGATCTGGTAGTGGGCTCTGGTGCGGCAGCGGTATACGTCGATTACACGCCATCGCCCGAGGCCAAGTTCCCGACAGCGATCAACCAAGCCTACGCCGCCACCCGCTGGGTCTCTGAGCATGGCAAGGAGATCGGTGTCGACGGCAGCCGCCTGGCTGTGGCAGGGAACAGCGTCGGTGGCAACATGGCCGCGGTAGTAGCCATCAAGGCGAAGGAAACTGGAGTTCCGAAGCTGCGCTTCCAGGCGCTGCTGTGGCCCGTGACTGATGCCAACTTCAACAACAGTTCCTACAACCAATTCGCCGAAGGTCACTTCCTGACACGCAACATGATGCAGTGGTTTTGGGACAGCTACACCACTGATCCGAAGCAGCGTGACGACATTCACGCATCGCCGCTGCGGGCAAGTTTGGATCAGTTAAAGGGTTTGCCGCCGGCACTGGTCCAGACTGCTGAAATGGACGTGCTACGTGATGAAGGCGAAGCCTATGCCCGTAAGTTGAACGCTGCTGGTGTACCAGTAACCGCCGTGCGCTACAACGGCATGATTCACGACTTCGGCCTGCTCAACGTCCTCGGCGAAGTGCCTGGTACCCGCAGTGCGATGAACCAAGCCGCACTGGCGATCAAGCAGCACCTCAAGTAATAGCGGCAACCAATACCGGGGCGACCGCTGTCGCCCCGGATTTCTCATTTCGCAAGCTGCCATTGAGCGGTTACCGTCGAGTTCTGAATTGATCACCGCGAGAATACAGCGTGGAAGGTCTGCACGAGAAAATGGTGATGTGTGAGCCCCTAATGCAGCAGGCGATTTAGGGATTAGGGCGGTATCATTATCGGTGTATTTCTCCCCAAGCTTCACAGCTCTGTTGAAGGAAAGGAGTTGGGTTTTGCCTGTGTCCAATGGGAGGCTGCAGTGGGGCCTATCGCACGGATCTGCCGGGCATCCTGGATGATCTGCTCAAACCCAGAACCCCAAGGATGACGCCGAGCTCAGGAAGTAGTTGCGAGCATTCAGGTGCTGACGTCCGTTTTCGGTTCTCCGTCATAGATCGAAACCACGTTGATCGCTTGGCGATAGTTGAGCCCGCGTGCACGGTGGTGGGGCTGTAGTGATGGAAGGGGATCCATCCCCTGGTCTGAGCAACTCAAGCCTTCTCAGCTTCTAACTCTTGGTGATCCAAGTAGCGGTTGCCGATGCGTGGGTGAGCACGCCCGCCGTCAGCTGCGCCGAGCACCACAACGATTTCGTCGGTACGTGGAGCGTCTTCGATCTGCATTTCCAAGGTCAAGTAATGGGAGCGCTGGCCCTCGTCATCTTTGTGCATCATCGGGATCTGGATGGAGGTGCCTGGACCGCCACGTTTGTTGGTGAAACACAGGTAGCTCTTGGCGTCCACGGCGGCGCGGAAATGATTGCCGAATCGCAGGTTGTGAATCACTGCCGACGCATGCTCGATCTCGCCGTCGGCGCCAACCACAGAAGCCTTGCCGTAGGCCTCGATGCACTGTGCGCCATCGATACAGGCACAGAGTTCCTGGACCATGAGAGCGCCCAGCTCCGAGCTGTATGCCCTGATCTCAGGGTAGAGGTCTTCGACAAAGCCTCGGCCAGCCCAGGGATTTTTGATGACGACGGCGAGGCCGACCATGGTGATGGGCTTTTCCAGCATCTTGCCACCCTCGCGGTGAAGCTCTTCGACGTAGCGTACGATTTTTCGAATTTCAAAACCCATCGGTGCTACTCCAGCTGATGATTTAGTGTCTTATGGTATTCCGTAATACCATCAAGAATTAGCATCAGATGGTCATTTTTTGAACAGATCAGATGGAGTCGACAGGCCGGCCGAATGTCGGATCCAGTCTTGCAGAGAAGCGCCCCGTGCTCTCCGCTTGGTTGACTGCCCTAACTACTTCGAGAGTCTGATTTAAGAATAGGCCATCCCGCTAGGTCCAAGTCTGCGATAGACCGCTTCACTAGTATGCACTTCCCCTCTGATCAGCAAAGTATAAGTACCTCATCCTGGTTGGAGCATCCGAGCCAGATCTCTGCCGAGCACGAGGCAATCGCATCAATTTCGATTTTTGCAGCTATTTCGAAAACCTACACAAGCCCAAATTGCCTACCTGATCGAAGCTATAGGCTGCCAAGGTGTTATAAATTGTCGATTGCAGAATACCTGCCAGAGTGACATCACGACCGAATCCTTTGGCGATAGCTGCAGCTGAAGCATTGTTAATCGCCTGTTGGCCCCCAAATCGGCTGACCGCCTCCGCAGAGCTCAGATCGATTACCGTCTTACCGTTAACCTGCTTGGTAAGCGTCATGTCGCCAAGATACGACCCGGTGATAGAAGTTAGCTCAAGGCTCAGCCTAATGGACGTTTACTTGGCCAAAGACGACGATTGGGACGATGTTGCTAGCGACTTCTTCCATCAGCGCTGCGAGACAATGCTGGCGATGCTGACCTCGCTGGCCGGTGATGGGGCGGTCATAATGGAAACGGCTTTGCACGCTCTCACTGGTGAGGACTGAGCCGCTCACACTTCCGTAGACTCTGCGATTGACCGATTCTGGCTGCTAGCTGTACTCCACGAGTGGCAGCAATGGGTCGAATCGCGACGGTCATTCCTCGACCGTCGCTGGACGCTGTCAGACCTCCGTCTGCTCTGCCATCTCCAATGCGTCATCGACTTCAATGCCCAGGTATCGCACCGTGCTTTCAAGCTTTGTATGGCCGAGCAGGAGCTGAACTGGCTCTCAGGTTCTTTGTCCTGCGATAGATCAGCGATGCCTTTGTACGTCTCATCGTGTGGGTGCCGTACATAGCAGGATCTAGCCCAATAGACTTTATCCACGCTTTGACGATTCGGGCGTACTGCCGGGTGGAGAGATGCACTGAGGCGTGTAGCCGGCTTGGGAAAAGACAATCCTCGCTGTGGAGTTGGGCTTGATGTATCCATGCCTGTAGGGCCAGCCGCATTTGCTCTGTAATTTCAAACTGTACGGGACATTGGGTTTTCTGCTGCATCACTATCGCCCGCGATGACACGTGCTCCCCATGAGCAACGTCGCGTACGCGAAGCTTGGTCAGATCGCAGGCTCGTAGCTTGCTATCGATGGCCAGATCGAAAAGGGCTAAATCACGAGTTTCCTCCGCGATTTGGAGCCTTACCCGAATGGCCCAGATATCTTTCAGTCGGAGCGGAGCTTTCTGCCCGACCAATTTTCCTTTGTTCCAAGGCTGATGGCTGCTGGTCGTAATGGCGTTCATGGCTTGTCCTCCATGTGAGGTAAGACAAGGATGGTCAACCCAATCCAGAGGCGCTAACCGACCCATAGCTGCCCTTCGCGAAAGGCAGCTACCGGCCAATAGCGGCCGTTCTGGAATGGCAGGAAACGACCGATAACGGCCTTCGATACGCGACTTTCGCCCGCCAGCGGCTCGATTGTAAGAATATGGCGGAGAGCTGCAAAACCGCCTACGCTTATAGAATGATTCCTCGAACGCCTTGCCCATCTGGTGGTATAGAACCGAGAGATCTGACTTCCTTTGACCGTCCGCTTAACACCCACCCGGACCAACCCGCGCCTATCGCCAGCAACTGCCCCCTGAGTCCGGTCCACACGACCAGCAGTACGGCGCAACGGGTAAAAGCCAGACCCAGTCCCCCCACTGCCGTTCAAAAGCGACCGATGCCGCAGCACCTCTGGAAACGGGGGCGCTGTTCACGTTCTGCCATGAGGTCAATCCGTATGTATCGGCCGAGCACGATTCCTTACCAGAAGCATCGAGGGTTCAGCCGAACCTTCACTCAGGGGCATTTGAGCCTTGGATTATTCTTTCCCATGGAGGCGTTCGACGGGGACACTCCGAGCATGCTCAACCAGGTCACACTGGCTAAACAAGCCGAGGCGCTGGGCTTCTGCGCGCTCTGGTTTCGCGACGTGCCGCTTCGCGACCCTGGCTTCGGCGATGTCGGCCAAGTCTTCGACCCCTGGGTTTACCTGGGTTATATGGCCGCCCATACCTCGGAGATTGCACTTGGCACCGCCTCCATCGCCATCCCGCTGCACCATCCCCTGCACACGGCCAAGGCGTCAGCCAGCTTAGATCAGTTGAGCACTGGTCGCTTGATTCTGGGGGTTGCTTCGGGAGATCGGCCAGTGGAGTTTTCGGCGTTTGGCGTCGATCCAGAAAGGCGTGGAGAGATCTTTCGAGAACACTACGAAGTGATTCGCCGCGCCCACAGCACCAGTTTTGAGCCCATCCACTGGAGCACTGGTGAAATGCAAGGCGCAGACCTGATTCCGAAACCGACCACCCAATTCATTCCAATGCTCGTGACCGGCAACAGTCGCCAGTCACTGGATTGGATCGCGCGTGAGAGCAACGGATGGATCAACTATCCACGCATTCCGAACATGCAGCGGCTGGTCGTGGAAGATTGGCGACTGGAGGTCACGAAACAATGTGGTTCTGTGTATAAGCCCTTTACTCAGTCGCTGTACATCGATCTCGATGAGAATCCGTCAACGCCACCCACACGTATCCATTTGGGGTTCAGACTTGGACGTTACCATCTACGTTTTTTGCTGGAGTCGCTTGAGGAAATCGGCGTGGACCACGTCATTCTCAATCTCAAATACGGCAAGCGCCCTGCGGTGGAAGTTATTGAGGAATTGGGTACGCACATCGTTGCGCAGTTCGGAGTGCAGCCGCGTCAGGCAGCTCATTGAACATCGGTCACTGCTACGCCGACGAATGCTCACTTGACGAAACCATAAGGTGTCACGGCGCGGATGACCTCCGGTTCTATATCAATGATGGAGATCTTCGCGCCATGAGCGACCGGTGCCCGGCAAACAATCTACCCTACCCAGCCTAAACCCGTGATGAGCACGTTGCCTTGCAGATTCTGTGCGGCTTCCACGCCGTCCCTGGACACGATTTGCGCGCGTATCCTTTCACTTATACCGAGCGCGCAAGCATGGCATGAATCCTGGACACGGCACTTTAGCCATGACATTTATCTTCAATACAAGTGTTTTGATTGATCACCGCCCGGAACAGCAGCAGGCCCAAGCTATCCTGATTTTCACAAAATACATCGTGGGCCTCCCAGTACTGACTGGAGCTTCCTATTGGGTTTGCTTAGCCGGCTAGCTTGGCCGCAAGGACGTCAACCTTCTCGATTGATGGCGGTTCGGCAAATAGCTCGGCAGCGTTTGCCATAAGCGCCGCCGCGACCTTGCCCGAAAGATGAGCCTGCCGGCCCGCTTCATCCGGGAATGCGTCAAAGATGCCAAAGGTGGACGGCCCCAAGCGGATTCCAAACCAGGCTGTAGTGGCTGGCTCCTCCTCCACTAACGGAAGGCCACCCAAAAGAAAGCTCTCTACATCCTTTTCTTTCCCGGGTTTTGCTTCTAGGCGAACGAACAACGCTACTTTGACCATGATGTGGCTCCTGTTGTTACGATGCGGCTGGCGCTATCAGATCGCGATAGCTAAGAGGGGCATCCGAGACTCTTAACTATGGTCGACGATACCAGGATTACAAACCCAAATAGACCAAGGGTAGCGGCGAGTAGCGCACGAGCAGTGAGACCGACGTAGTGGGCAGCATGTAACCGCAAGTCAGCCACTTGCTCACTTGGTCCCACCCTCTGGTCTGATAATGATGATTCAACGATATCTGAAATTTAGAAAAACATAAGAGATCATGGTTGCTGTCAGGCCGACCAATATGTACTCGACGCGGGGTAAAAACACGACTAACCCGCCCAAAGAAAACACTATCAACGTGTTTTGTAGGATGTATTTTCTTATTCTACTCACGGCTATGAAATAGCCATATTGCTTACCTAGGAAAAACAAGGCCATGCCGGTGATCGACATAATCTGGAAATCGCGTATCGCAATGTCGTTCAGGATCGCATGCCTAATCAAATTTGCCAGAAGTGCCAGCCCCATAAAAAGAAAAAGGTGCGAGTAGATTAAGGCGTGTCCACTCATACTGCTTTGATGTTTGTTCAGCAAGTAAAAACTATCAAAATAGATCCACCAGATACTGCAAATCATGATAAATCCGGTGATGGCTGCCATCACATTATAATAACCCCATTGAATGTTAGATAAGCCTCCGGAAAGGCTAATAATTGACTCCCCCAATAAGATTAGGGTGAGTAGGCCTATGCGCTCAACCAAGTGCTCTGTGTGTGCTGGCAACGGTTTTAGTTTAGTCCAGAAAAATACAGGAAACAGAATATCAAGAACAATCCCAATATAAGCAACAAGGTAACGCAAGGGCGGGTCAAAAATAACGGATGAAAGGCTAATAACTGCGCTAACTAATAGGGCGAAGCCAAGCCTTGAGGAAAGTTCGCCGCGAGAATCGAGTTTACTAATGGATGAAACATACATAACACTGATGATTGCACGTATACCAAAATAGCAGGCAATAATGAGCGGGTAGTTCACTTCCAAGTCTTCCCCGATCCGTGCCGATAGCACAATGAGCAGGAGCATTATGAATAATGTTGCCAAACGGTGAAGATTGCTGTCTGTATCGAACCTGTTGGAGTAAATCGTGTGACTGGACCAGATCCACCACAACGGCACAAAAAGCAGTAAGAATGTCCATAATTGCTTATGTTCAAAGTGCCCATCATGAACATGTCCGAGAGTGTGCGTAACTTGGCCTATCGTAACAACGAAAGTCAGGTCAAAAAACAACTCTAACCATGTGGCGTGTCGATTTTCTTCATAATACTTCAAAGATTTCATTAGTTGCCGGCTCCGTGCCCACCTCTTTAATGTAAAAGGAAGCTAACGTTGGTTTTTCCTCGGCTCCGATGTGGGTGATGCCAAGCCGATTTGGCTCTCTAGCGATTTCGTCCACGCACTAACAAAAGCTCAATCATCTGACTCATCCCGATGAACTCTGGAACTCCGTCATAGCGAAGCCCGTCAATGTAAAACGCTGGGGTGCCATTCACGCCGCTGCGTACACCGCCATTGAAATCGGCTTGTATTTTGGGAATGTAAGTATCCTCTTGCATTGCAAGATCGAATTCCTCCCTGGAAAGGCCGTGTTTGAGAACGATGGCGCGATACAGCGGCAGGCCCAATCGATCCTGATTTTCGTACAATTCGTCGTGGGCCTCCCAGAATAATCCTCGACTCCCGGCATACTCAGCGGTGACCGCTGCACCCAATGCATGGGGGTGAGCGGTGGTCAGAGGGAAGTTACGGAACACAAACAGCAAGTCATCGCGAAAATGCTGTTGCAGATTCTTGACCATCCAATAAGCTTCACCGCAATAGGGACATTCATAGTCGCCAAATTCGACCAAGGTGACCTTGGCATGCGCACTTCCCTGGCGATGGTCGTTGGCACTTACCGGGACTTTGAGAGTGGCCATCTAATCACCTGTTAATTTTTGGTTGGCGTGCTTTGTGGCGAATTCGCCAAAGCATCCAGCGCATCCAGAATACCGTCCGCACCAGGGTTGATTGCCATCGGGGAGACGTAGCTCCAGGCAACCACCCCGTCCTTGTCAATCACGAACAGCGCACGCTTACAAACCCCGAGCTGGGACTGGTACGCTCCATACTGTCGTGCCACAGCCCCTTTGGGCTCGAAATCGGCCAGCAGGCTGAAGTGAAAATTCCGATCTTTGGCAAAGGCCTGATGACACCAGGCGCTGTCAACCGAGATACCCAGTAGCGCCGCACCGTATTCTCTGAATGTGGGTAGCAGCTGGTTGTACAAAGTCAGTTGGTCACCACACACCGAAGTCCAGTCAGCGGGATAAAACGCCAATATCACGGGATTTCCCTTTAGCTCACGCAGCGACAACTGTTGATCAGGGGTTGCGTGAAGAGTGAAGTCGGGCGCGACAGTGCCGGCCGGCAGCGGCCCCTGAACCAGGTCGCCATTGGTTTTTTGTGCATCATCGAACTCTAAAGTATTCATTGCTTGAACCTTGATAGATGGGTGGTTGGGACGTGCTCAGTGGGATGCGACGTGCCCGGTGGGATAACTCCATCCACCATCAAGGGGTTCAAAAAAAGACAACGCTGCCTCGATCTCAGCCTGAGCCTGAGTGATTTCGGCAGCGAAACGTTCACGTTCCGCATCAAGGAACACAAGAAGATCCGCCGTGTAATCGCGGAATTGGATTAGGCCAGGTTGGCAGGGGAATGGTCAGATTCGCTCTGGCTCACCAATGACTATAGTCGTTGATGACGCTTACCGTAGTAGCTGAACGATTTTTCGCTACCCTCCAGTGCCAACAACACTCACGCGCTTATCTTGCTGCCATTTCAGGCGGCGTTTTAACACGATGATTTTGGCAGCTATTTCGCCACTTCAGACAAATTTACATCTGCTTTCTAGACGACAACTGCTGCCCCTTACGACAAGCAGAAATCGACCAGAGGCAGACACTGAGACCGCCTTCAGGTCTACAGAATGAAGGTTGATATGGGAAATGCTCTGGACAAACGAGTCGTTGTCATTAGTGCCGGCATCGTGGGCGCTTCGCTGGCGTAACACCTAGCTGATAAAGGCGCGAATATCACCTTGGTTGAGGCTGAAGGTATCGCGTCGGGAGTGTTTGGAGATTCACTCGCATGGAGCAACATCCTATACGGATAACGTGACCCCATTGCAGCACTGCGCGGAGCAGCAGTCAAAAATGCGGCTCGCGCAGCGATGGTGCTGTACCTAACGAATAGTCGAGATCGGTCTTCGGGAAGCTGAGCGGTAGACTTTGCGAATATTGTCACTGACCGCTTTTGGCCGTTAGCTGCCCTCCGCCAAGGGCAGCTATTGGGTCGAAAGCTGCCGGTCGCGCCTAACCGCTATCGACCCAAAGCGGACGTAGTCAACCCTGATAATTTGCCGCTCGGCGAGCGACATCTTCACTTATGGAAGAGCAAGCTCTTACCCTAATGCGGCGGCAAATGCTTCTGGCGTGGGGCTCTCCTGCCATTGTGCG
This sequence comes from Pseudomonas sp. GW823-FHT05G12, assembly GCF_058795575.1. Lineage (NCBI taxonomy): Bacteria > Pseudomonadati > Pseudomonadota > Gammaproteobacteria > Pseudomonadales > Pseudomonadaceae > Pseudomonas > Pseudomonas sp. GW823-FHT05G12. Next base: position 2,287,746 of record NZ_CM179501.1, on the reverse strand, counting down.
ATTGCTCCCGGCAGCACCAGCCATGGCTGCTTGCGCCGAGTCCAGATATGCGCAACCGGCTCGAAGCGCTCAGCCCCTTCCAGGATGCCGGCCCGTACCACTCGCATGCCGGGTGCTGCCGTCGTCTCGTTGAACAGCCGGGTATGACATGTACCGCAGGCATGTTGGGTAGACGTTTGACCTTGGTGTTCATGCTCAAAGATCGCCGTTTCGCCAGACACCTGAACAGCCGAAGCCGCGCTCAGCATGTGCAGACCAAACGCACTGCCGCTCCAGCGCTGGCAGTTCAAACAGTGGCAGGCATACAGCGGCGGCAATTGCCGCGCCACGATCTCAAGGGTGACTTGCCCACATCGGCACTGACCGGTGATTCTCATGCGTTAGTTCCTTACAATGACGCCCGGAAAAATGTGGGCGAATGATCGCTTTTCACGGGCTCGGGCAGAAGATCAAATTAGGAGCAACTGTTGGCCAAGAATGTATGAGCGGTATTGAATGGGAAAGCCAGCGTGTATTTCTCGCCGTGTTGCGCTCTGGTAGCCTGAGCGGCGCGGCGAAGCTGCTGGGTATCGCCCAGGCCACTGCGCGCCGGCGCCTCGACTGTCTTGAACACGCTCTCGGTGTGAGTCTGTTCACCCGCACACCTCAAGGACTGACGCCTACTGCCGGAGCGCAGCGCCTGATCGAACATGTGGAGGCCATGGATCTGGCCGCGCAAACCTTCAACCGCATGGCCAGCTCTGAAGCGTCGATGGATCACGGTACAGTCCGGCTGACCTGTGGCGAGTTGCTTGGCGTCGAAGTCTTGCCCGACCTGCTGCGCCCTTTCCATTACGAACACGTCGGACTCAAACTTGAGCTGAGCATAAGCGATGCCCTTGAAGACATCGCCAGGCTGCAATCGGATATTGCGGTGCGGCTGATGCGGCCCAATGAAGCGGATATCACGGTGCGGCGTGTCGGCAGTTTGCAGATTGGCATCCATGCCAGTGCCGGGTGCCTGGAGCGCTACGGTAACCCAACCTCCCTGCTGTCGCTGCGCCAGCGACCGCTGATCGGGCCAGACAGACGCTCAGCGGATTTGCGTCGGTATATCGACTCTGGTCTGTGCGATGCCGACCAGCATTTCGCCATTGCCTCTGATCATCACCTTGCTCAGCTGGCCGCTCTGAGAGCGGGCTTAGGCTTCGGGCTCTGCCCGACTCAAATCGCAAAATCGCACGGACTGGTACATGTGCTACCACACGATTTTGGCTTTGAGGTTGAGGTGTGGATCGCAATGCACAATGACCTGCGCAAAATTAACAGGATCGCTCAGGCGTTCGAGGTTCTTGGAGAGCAGTTACATCAGTATCTATGCTTAGCCGATCAGTGAGCAGCGTAGGTCGTGGCATCCACTGCTTTGTCTAAACGGCTGCAATGGGTCGAATCGCGACGGTCATACCTCGACCGTCGCTGGACGCTGTCAGACCTCCGTCTGCTCTGCCATCTCCAATGCGTCATCGACTTCAATGCCCAGGTATCGCACCGTGCTTTCAAGCTTTGTATGGCCGAGCAGGAGCTGAACTGCTCTCAAGTTCTTTGTCCTGCGATAGATCAGCGATGCCTTTGTACGTCTCATCGTGTGGGTGCCGTACATAGCAGGATCTAGCCCAATAGACTTTATCCACGCTTTGACGATTCGGGCGTACTGCCGGGTGGAGAGATGCACTGAGGCGTGTAGCCGGCTTGGGAAAAGACAATCCTCGCTGTGGAGTTGGGCTTGATGTATCCAGGCCTGTAGGGCCAGCCGCATTTGCTCGGCGGCGGCAAAAACTGAGTGCAACACCTGACCTTTCCGGTAGGGTGTTGCCATGTCTTATCACGAACTCAGCGTTGAAGAACGCTCCGATATCCAGGTCAGTCTGCTGCGTGGCATGAGCCAGCGCGCCATTGCCCGAATGCTCAACCGCAGCCCCTCAACGATCAGTCGCGAGATCCGTCGCAATCGTGATGCCCGGGGTGAGTACACCACCCAGCATGCCCAACAAGCCATGCGCGATCGTCGATTGCCCTGCCGGCCCCGGCAAAAGCTGGTGCCCGGCAACGAATTGTTCGAGCTGGTCGCCCACCTGCTGCGACAGCGCTTTTCTCCCGAGCAGATTGCCGGCAAGCTGCGAACCATGAAATCCCCAAGCTTCGAAGACGCCTACGTCTGCCGCGAGACGATCTACAACGCGATCTATGCCCTGCCGGTCGGCGAACTGCGCAAGGAGCTGATCATCTGCCTGCGGCAAGGCAAAACCTCCCGCCGTCCGCGTTCTGGCGGCGTAGATCGCCGTGGCCAGATCCCGGACATGGTCAGCATCCATGTGCGTCCGCCGGAGATCGAGGATCGCGTGATGCCGGGACATTGGGAGGGCGACTTGATCAAGGGCAAAGCCAACGCATCGGCCGTGGGTACGCTAGTCGAACGCACCAGCGGCTACCTGATGCTGGTGAAGATGCAAGACGCGACGGCGACCTCGGCCGTGGAAGGCTTCAGTTCGGCGCTGAACCATATGCCGCTGGCGGCCCGCAAGAGCATGACCTACGACCAAGGGCGGGAGATGGCGCGTCACGCGGAAATCACCCAGAAGACCGGGGTGGCAATTTACTTCTGCGACCCGCACAGCCCCTGGCAGCGCGGCAGCAATGAGAACATCAACGGACTGATCCGCCAGTACCTGCCCAAGGGCACGGATCTGTCGGTGTGCAGCCAAGAGCAGTTGGATGCGATTGCCTACGAGTTGAACATCCGACCGCGTAAGCGCTTCGGTTTCAAGTGCCCCATCGAGGTCATGACCGAGCTGATGGCCAAGCATCACGAGGCTCCCGCCTCAATCCAGTAACTGTGTTGCACTCAGCTCCTGCAACCGCCGGCAGATGTAGGTCGAATGCAGCCACTCATTGCTTGAGCGCAAACAAGTCCTCTGCCAACTCACCGGGTTGCCGCAAGTCCATCAGCAGCACCTCTGCCTTGCTGTACCGAAAACCGGGCCTGAAGATACGGTCGACCGCCTCTGAGGCAAATCGGGTCATCAGCAGCGTGTCGCAGGGTGGGTATGCGCACAGGCGAGATTATGTCGCTGCGCTGGGATGAGGTCGACGTCGAGAAAAAGACGGCTCACATCTGCCGGATCGTGGTTGAAAAGCAGGCAGTCGAGCGGACCAAGACGAAATACACCCGCACCGTAATGTTGAACAGCCGGGCTCTTGGCGCACTGGCAAGGGCCAGAGAGATCGCGCAATACCGCTCGAAGCAGAAGCGCCGCGTCTCGACGGAGTCGCCATTCATCTTCCAACCTTCTGGCTCGTCACCACGAATCCAGCGTTCATTGCTTGGCAGCTTGGGCGCTCGGTGCAGGTGCTTCTCTCGACCTACGCCAAGTGGTTGAATTCTGCCAACGATTGGACGGAACTGGCGAAGCTGGAAAAGAACGTAATGGGTACAGGATTAAATATCGTTCACCTTGCGCCCTTTAGTCATAAGGCATTCGACAGCAATTCAGCCATACTCCAAAATGCATCGGTTTTAGGGGGAAAACCCTTGCACAGCCAACGACATACCAACTTTTAGTGAGCCTCAACGTGAAAACATCCCTGTCCATCCTCAGCCTGCTGCTGTTGCTCACAGGTACCGCGACCCTTCCGTCGACTGCTGCTGCACAACCCCCGGCCCAGGTTCAACGTGACCCATCCAAACTGCATCTGGCTTCGGGCAGCGCTCTGCTGATAGACCTGAACAGCAACCAGGAGCTGTATTCAAGCCATGCCGACCGCGTGGTGCCGATCGCTTCGGTGACCAAACTGATGACGGCGATGGTGGTACTGGATGCCAAGCTGCCCATGGATGAAATGCTCACCATGACCATTGCCAACAACCCGGAAATGAAAGGTGTGTACTCGCGCGTGCGCCTGGGCAGCCAGCTGGACCGCCGCGAAACCCTGCTGATTACCCTGATGTCGTCGGAAAACCGTGCGGCCAACAGCCTGGCCAACGCCTACCCCGGCGGCTATCCGGCGTTCATCAAGGCAATGAATGCCAAAGCCCGCAGCCTGGGAATGGCCCATACCCGCTATGTTGAGCCGACCGGCCTGTCGACGCAGAACGTATCCACTGCCCGCGACCTGGCCAAGCTGCTGATGGCCTCGCGCAAGTACCCCATGCTGAGCGAGCTGTCGACCACCCGCGAAAAGACCGTCGCCTTCCGCAAGCCCAACTACACCCTGGGCTTCCGTAACACCGACCACCTGGTGAACAAAAGCAACTGGGATATCAAGCTGACCAAGACCGGCTTCACCAACGAGGCCGGGCACTGCCTGGTACTGCTGACCCGCATGGACAACCGCCCGGTGGCCATGGTCATTCTCGATGCCTTTGGCAAGTACACCCACTTCGCCGATGCCAGCCGCATGCGTCAATGGCTGGAAACCGGTAGCGCCAAGCCGGCACCGGCGGTGGCCATGCAATACAAGGCCGACCGGCAGAACAAGGGGCGGTTGGCGGCCGAATGACCGCCATTTCCTGGAACGTGCGGGCTTGTTGGCGAAACAGACCACGCGGTGGATAGCACGGGCTTCGCCCGTGTTCGCGGGTAAACCCGCTCCTACACGACGGCCTGCGCCCAATCACCAATGTGTGTCCACCCTCGATAGGTGTAGGAGCGGGTTTACCCGCGAATACGGTCGCGGCGGCAACCGTGAACGGCGGGTGGAAATTGGCCAGCAGGGCGGCCCATTCGCGGGTAAACCCGCTCCTACAGCGGCCTGTGCATGTCCAATCAGGCCGTAGCGCTGACCATACCGCCCGCACTGCTGCCGCCCTCTTGCTGCAACAGCTCCAGCAACTGCGCCGTGGCCGCCATGATCTGCCCGTTGAGGGTGGCAATGCTCGCCTGCTTGGCACCTATCGCTGCCGCCTTGGCAGCCTCGTCCATCTTGCTGTTCTGCAATGCCGCCAATTGTTTCTGCTCTTCTGCCAGTTGCTTCTGCAGATCCTTGATCAACTGACGCAGCTCGCTCACAGCCCCCGATTCGCCACTGCCTTCAGCGTCGGTGGATTGCGCCTGGCTACCCACCGACACCTTCATGCTGTCACTGCTGACGCTCAACGGCCCCACCGCCTCACCGGCCTGTTTCGCCTGTTCACGCTCGGTTGCTGCGTTCGCGCTCAGCGTCTGCGCTGAAACACCATTGATCATCAGGTTGCTTGCCGTGATGCCGCTCATGTCGATTCCCTGCCTGAAAGATTGGTCCTTGCCGTAACCAACACATCGGCCGCCTCACGCTGTTCTTTAGCCCGCTTAAATTCCCCCTCGGCTGGCTCGTTCCAACTCATGTACTTGCGCAGGAGCCGGAGCCCCGGCGGGCGTCCATATTCGACCATTCAGGGAATCGCAGCCATGAGCCAGTCCTCACAGCAGGAAACCATCAAAGACATGATCGGCGTGGGCTTCGGCCCCTCCAACCTGGCCTTGGCCATCGCCCTGGAAGAACTCGCCGAATCCCGGGGCCATGCGCTCGACGCACTGTTCATCGACAAGCAGCAAGACTACCACTGGCACGGCGAGACCTTGGCTACCCAGAGCGAGTTGCAGATCTCGTTCCTCAAGGACCTGGTGTCGCTGCGCACCCCGACCAGCCCGTACAGCTTCGTCAACTACCTGCACCAGAAGCAGCGCCTGGCCGACTTCATCAACCTCGGCACCTTTTACCCCTGCCGCCTGGAGTACAACGACTACCTGCGCTGGGCCGCCGAGCATTTCACCTCCCAGGCGGTGTATGGGCAGGAAGTGTTGCGCATCGAACCGCACGTGCATGCAGGCCGGGTCCAACACCTGTGCGTAATCACGCGTGACAGACAAGGCCGCGAATACAGCCGCCCCACCCGCTCGGTGGTGGTGGGCAGCGGTGGCACACCGAAAATTCCGGAAAACTTCGGCGCCTTCAAGGACGACCCGCGAGTGTTCCACCACTCGCAGTACCTGAGCAGCCTGACCAAACTGCCGTGCACGGCTGGCAAGCCCATGCGCATTGCCGTGATCGGCTCAGGCCAGAGCGCCGCCGAGGCATTCATCGACCTCAACGACAGCTATCCGTCAGTCAAGGTCGACATGATTCTGCGCGGCTCGGCCCTCAAGCCCGCCGACGACAGCCCCTTCGTCAATGAGATCTTCTCGCCCGACTATACCGACCTGGTCTACAACGAACCGGCCGACCAGCGCAGCAAGCTGCTGGGCGAATACCACAACACCAACTACTCGGTGGTCGACCTCAACCTGATCGAGCGCATCTACGGCATCCTCTACCGGCAGAAGGTTGCCCATCAGCACCGCCACAATGTGCTGTGCCGGCGCCAGGTGGAAGCGGTGGTGGCCACCCGCGAAGGCCTGGAACTGACTCTGCGCGACCTCGCCACCGGCCAGCAGCAAACCCACCGCTACGATGCCGTTATCCTCGCCACCGGTTACGAGCGCCGCTCGCACCGTGAATTGCTGGCGCCGCTGGCCGATTACCTGGAGGACTTCAGCGTCGACCGCAACTACCGCGTACTGGCCAGCCCCGACCTGCAAGCCTCGGTGTACCTGCAGGGCTTCTGCGAAAGCAGCCACGGCCTGAGTGACACCCTGCTTTCGGTCCTGCCAACCCGCGCTGCGGAAATTGGCCGAGCGCTGTACCAGGATCTGGAGCAGCTGCACGAAAAACCCCAAGCAGCAGTGGCGCTGACCCGCGCCTGACCCCTCTGCAACCCGCCATCAAGGCCGGACTGATGCCTCGTGCGCAGTCCGGTTTTTGTGCTTTGAAACATTTAGTTTCATTTTAACCTGCAGGTTTTCAATTCTCATTCGTCCTTATCAGTACAGCACTCTTTGGTTGGCACACGCTCGACCACCAATAGCAGAAGACCGTCTGATGGCCAAATCACCGAAAAAATCCAAATCCAGGCTGTGGTTCCTGGTCCACAGCTGGCTCGCCTTGCCGATCTGGTTCTTTGTCCTGATCGTCTGTTTCACCGGCATGCTCGCCGTGGTCAGTCAGGAAATCGTCTGGCTCGCCGATCCGGCGGTGCGCGCCAACAAGCCAGACGCGGACACCGAGCGCATGAGCTTTCAGCAGGTACTGGAGGCCTTGAACAAGGCCGAGCCGGACATGGTGGTGGAGCGCCTGAGCCAGCCGGATGGTTCGCACTTCGCGGTAAAAGCCAATGTCACGCTGCCTGACGGCACCAGCCCGACGCTGTATGTAAACCCCTACACCGGAACCATTCAGGGCAGGACCCCAGACTTCAACTTCGAAGCCTTCACCCGCGCCCTGCACGGCTGGTGGCTGGTGCCGTTCACCAACGGTTTCAGCTGGGGCTGGTATCTGGTATCGCTGCTCGGCCTGCCGATGCTGGCCTCGTTGGTCACCGGCCTGGTGGTTTACAAGAAGTTCTGGAAAGGCTTTTTCAAACCCGTGCGTACCGGCCATGGTTCGCGAATTTTCTGGGGTGACCTGCACCGTCTGTCCGGGGTGTGGTCAATCTGGTTCATTGCGGTCATTTCCGTCACCGGCACCTGGTTCCTGATCCAGGCGATCCTGTCTGACAACCACATCACCCTTTCCAGCCAGCCCATCGTGCCGGTGATCGCCCGTGAGGAAGTGCCACAAACGCCAGATGGCAGCCCCGCCTCGCGCATCGACCTGGATGAGGCGGCACGCCTTGCCGGTCTGGCGATCCCAGGGCTGGAAGTGACCTCCATCTCGCTCCCCGCCACTGCCTACAGCCACGTCACGCTGTCTGGCCCGGGCTGGTACCCGTTGATGTTCCAGAGTGCTTCGGTGAATCCGTACACACGCAATGTCGACAGCCAGTTCCTGATCAGCGACCGTTCGGCGCTGGAGTTCGTCACCGAGTCCATGCGCCCGCTGCACACCGGCGACTTTGGCGGTTTGCCGATCAAGCTGGTGTGGTTCTTCTTCGGCCTGATCCTGACCCTGATGGTGCTCAGCGGCCTGCTGATCTGGACCAAACGCACCGCCCAGGCCACCGCCGCGGCCCTCAAGCGCAGCGAGCGCGCTCCACGTGCGGCACACAGTGAAACCACCGTGGAGATCCACTCATGAGCCAGGCCCTGCCCGCCAGCCCGCTGAAGCAGCTTTGGCTGAAGTGGCGTTTTCATCTAAACATCCTGCTGATCCTCATCCCGCTGGGCTTCATGCCCAAGTACTTCGCCGACGCCAGGCTGTTCCGCGGCGAGGCGGGCCTTGGCGCCAACGTGATCAGTGACATCCAGGTCGGCCCCTACAGCCTCGACCTTGCCGAACTGCGTGACGAGGCGCCACGCGCCGACGGCCCGGCCGGCTACTTCAAATCGTTCAATGCAGCGTTGTGCAAGGCCTGCATAAAGGACGTCAAGGCCGCCTACCTGCGAATCGGCAAGCCACGCAGCCTGCGCGCCGCCGGCACCATTTTCTTCGGTGCACCGTACAACATGGGCACCTCGTTGCCGATCCCGCCGCGCACCAAACCCGATGCGCACATCTGGATCACCCTGGAAGGCTGGGACGGCAGCATGCACCAGGCGTCGATCCCCCTGGCCAAGGCATCGCCAGCCACCGTTGCATGGCTCGAGAAACAAGGAGGCAACAAATGAAATACCTGATGCGCACCCTGACGCTGCCCTTCCTGATACTGGCTGCCAGCCCGGCGCTGGCGCACAACCCGATGTGCGAATGCGAGGAGCTGGCCAACGGCCAGGTCAAGTGCACCGGCGGTTTCTCGGACGGCAGCGGTGCCCCCGGGGTGACCCTGGACGTGATCGGTTATGACGAACAGGTGCTGGTCGGCGGCAAGCTTGGCGACGACTCGACGCTGACCTTCAAGCGCCCGGACGGCGAATTCTATGTGCTGTTCGATGCCGGCCCCGGGCACGTGGTGGAAGTGGACTACGCCGATATCGCCCAACCATGAGCCGCGCCCAAGTCATTCGCCCGGCTGGTGCCGGGCACGAAACCCTGTACGTGCTGCTGGCAAGCCTGCTGATCGTGGTGCTCGCCGCCAGCGTGGTGCTGCTGCGCGGTGAGCGCGAGGACGAACAGGCCATCGCCAGCCACCAGATCGACGCCCGCCGCGACCTCACCGCCGCCGAACAAGGCCTGTACACCGACCTGCGGGTAGCCTTCGACGAGATCCAGCTACTGCGCGAAGAAAACGCCGTCACGCCCAGCGTAAAGGCCCTGGCCGAAGAAGGCCTGCCGCCGTTCGTGGTCGATGCCGGCAGCCAGAGCCGTGGCGGCCACCAATGGTCATGGCTGGAACCCGGCGCCTACCTGGGTCGCAGCCAGGCCCCGGAAGTTGCCGGCAGCCTGCTGCTGATCCTGCCACCCGACAGCACAGGCCAAGCCGATGTCTGGCTGCGCCGCGACAGCGCCGCCGTGATCCCGGACGACCTCGGCCAGGCCGCCCTGATCGCCGCTGGCTGGCAGCAGGTGGTCAGCCACTACGACGCCGGTGTTACCCGCGAACACCGTCACTGAACCCAAGGACCCGCCCATGTTTCGCTCCGCCCTCGCCCTGCTCCTGTCCCTTGCCCTGCCGGCAATGGCCCTGGCCGATAACAGCAAGCCGCTGCGAATCGGCATCACCCTGCACCCCTACTACAGCTACGTGAGCAATATTGTCGGCGACAAGGCCGAGGTGGTTCCCCTGATTCCGGCGGGCTTCAACCCGCACGCCTACGAGCCGCGGGCCGAGGACATCAAGCGCATCGGCACACTGGACGTGGTGGTGCTCAACGGTGTTGGCCATGACGATTTCGCAGACCGCATGATCGCCACCAGCGAAAAACCCGACATCGCCACTATCGAAGCCAATCAGAACGTGCCGCTGCTGGCGGCCACTGGCATCGCCGCGCGCGGTGCCGGCAAGGTGGTCAACCCGCACACCTTTCTGTCGATCAGCACCACCATCGCCCAGGTGAACAACATCGCCCGTGAACTGGGCAAGCTCGACCCGGACAACGCCAAGCTTTACACGCAGAACGCCCGTGCCTACGCCAAGCGCCTGCGCGCCCTGCGTGCCGAGGCCCTGGCCAAGGTCACCGAAGCCCCTGGCGCAACGTTCCGGGTCGCTACCATTCATGCCGCCTATGACTACCTGGTGCGCGATTTCGGCCTGGAGGTGACCGCTGTCGTCGAGCCGGCCCATGGCATCGAGCCCAGCCCGGCGCAGCTGAAAAAGACCATCGACCAGCTCAAGGCGCTGGACGTGCGGGTGATTTTCTCGGAAATGGACTTCCCGTCGGCCTATGTCGAAACCATTCAGCGTGAGTCCGGTGTGCGCTTGTATCCGTTGACGCATATCTCCTACGGCGAGTACACCAAGGACAAGTACGAGGTGGAAATGAAGCGCAACCTCGACACGGTGGTCCGCGCCATTCAGGAGAACCGCGCATGACCGCTGCCGCCAAGCTGGCGACAGCCTGCGGGCCGCGCATCGAGTTCACTGGCATCGATCTGACCTTGGGGCGCACGCGCATCCTCGAACAGGTCAGTTTCAGCGTGGCAGCAGGCAGCGTGCACGCCATCGTCGGCCCCAACGGCGGTGGCAAGAGCTCGTTGATCAAAACCCTGCTCGGGCAGATGCCACACCAGGGCCAGCTGACCTTGCATTGGCCAGGTGAGCGCGAAGTGATTGGCTACGTGCCGCAGGCACTGGAGTTCGACCGCGGCCTGCCCATGACCGTGGACGATTTCATGGCCGCCATGTGCCAGCGCCGCCCGGCCTTCCTCGGCCTGTCGCGGCGCGTGAAGCCGGCCATTGATGCAGCCCTGGTAAAGGTTGGCATGCTCGACAAGCGCACGCGGCGCATGGGGGCACTGTCCGGCGGTGAGCGCCAGCGCGTGCTGCTGGCCCAGGGCCTGATCCCCGAGCCGCAATTGCTGGTGCTGGACGAACCGATGTCGGCCCTCGATGAAGCCGGAATCCAGGTGTTCGAACAGTTATTGCAGGGCTGGCGCCAGGCCGGCACTACCGTTCTATGGATCGAGCATGACCTGGAAGCCGTGTTGCGCCTGGCGGACCGGGTAACAGGCCTGAACCGCCAGGTGCTGTTCGATGCGCCGCCTGCCCAGGCCCTGACCCCGGAGCGCCTGCTCGGCCTGTTCTCCGTTCACCCGCGTAGCGAGAGCCTTGCCTGATGAGTTTTGAAATCTTTCGCCAAACGGTCCAGGACTGGGCCACTGCCGGCTATCTGCCCGAGGCGTTGGCCTACGGCTTCGTGGTCAACGCCCTGTTGGCCGGCCTGATGATCGGCCCGGTGTTGGGTGGCCTGGGCACCTTGGTGGTGGTCAAGCGCTTTGCGTTCTTCTCCGAAGCGGTGGGCCATGCGGCGCTGACCGGCGTGGCCATCGGTATCCTGCTGGGTGAGCCCTATACCGGCCCTTACGGCAGCCTGTTCGGCTACTGCCTGCTGTTCGGCATCCTGCTCAACTTCCTGCGCAACCGTACCGGGCTGTCGCCGGACACACTGATTGGCGTGTTCCTGTCGGTGTCGCTGGCGCTGGGCGCCAGCCTGCTGCTGATGCTGGCGGGCAAGATCAACGTGCACATCCTCGAAAACGTGCTGTTCGGCTCGGTGCTGACCGTTAGCGCCCAGGACCTGGTCGTGCTGGGCATCGTCGCAGTGCTGGTGCTGGCCTTGGCGCTGCCGCTGTACAACCGCATCATGCTGGCCAGTTTCAATCCGCAGCTGGCGGCTGTGCGCGGGGTGGCGGTTAAGACCCTGGACTATCTGTTCGTTGTGCTGGTGACATTGGTGACCGTGGCTGCGGTGAAGGTGATCGGGGCCATCCTGGTCGGTGCACTGCTGGTCATCCCGGCCGCCGCCGCTCGCCTGGTCAGCCAGTCGCTCAAGGGCTTTTTCTTCCTGTCGGTGCTGATTGCCACCATCAGTACCCTGTTCGGCATCCTGCTACCGATCGTTTTCGATCTGCCGGTGCCGTCAGGGGCCGCGATCATCCTGGTCGCCGGCATCTGCTTTGCCCTGGCCGCCCTGGCCCGCGCGCTCGTTCCCCGCCTGCAAGGAAATCCGGCATGAACTTCAAACACCTGACTCTGGCGCTGGCACTGGCCGGCCTACCGTCCCTGTCTTTCGCCACGCAAGTGCTGACGACCCTGCCGGTCACCCACAGCCTGGCCAGCGCCTTGCTCGAAGGCACTGCGGTGCAGCTCCAGCGGGCGGCACCGGCCAACCTGCCTGCCAGCCGCCAGCCGTCGTATTTCAGTGGGCGTGGCGGCGCAGGCCTGCACAAGGCCGCCCAGCAGGCAGATGCGGTGATCGCCGTGCGTTCGATCTGGCGTGACGACCCGCTGTACCCGATGGCTCGGCGCAGCAATATCCGCATTGTCGAGATCGATGCCGCACGACCGGTGGATGGTGCCCTGCCGGGCATTGCGGTGAGCGGTGACGATGCCTATGACGCTTACCCCTGGCTCAACCCGACCAACCTCGGGCGCATGGCTGACGTGGTGGCCAATGACCTGGAGCGCCTGGCGCCGGACGACAAGGCAAAGATCCAGGGCAACCTGGCAGGGCTCAAGCGCCAATTGCTGGAGCTTTCGGCCAGCAGCCAGACGCGGCTGGCCAAAGTCGACAACCTGACGGTGGTGAGCCTGTCGGAGCGGCTGGGCTATCTGGTCAACGGGTTGAACCTCGATGCGGTCGAGCAGCCACTGCCGGCCGATTGGGATGCGGCCGCACTAAAGGCGCTGGGGGATAACCTGAAGGCGCAGGACGTGGCGCTGGTGCTGGACCATCGTCAGCCGGACGCGGCAGTGGCCGAGGTGATCAAGGCGGCCGGGGCCAGGCTGGTGGTGGTGGAGAGTGACCCTGAGGATGCAATTGCGGGGCTCGAGGCCAGCGTTGACCAGGTGGTTGGGGCACTGGGCGAGCGCTGATCGGACAGGCCCGAGCGGCTGCAGTGGACACGCACCGGTGGTTCGTAGGAGCGGGTTCACCCGCGAATGGGCCGGACCTGCTGGCCAATTTCCACCCGCCGTTCACCGTTGCCGCCGCCACCGTATTCGCGGGTAAACCCGCTCCTACACACGCATCGGGGGCTCGTAGGAGCGGGTTCACCCGCGAAAGGGCCGGACCTGCTGGCCAATTTCCACCCGCCGTTCACCGTTGCCGCCGCCACCATATTCGCGGGTAAACCTGCTCCTACACACGCATCAGGGGCTCGTAGGAGCGGGTTCACCCGCGAAAGGGCCGGGCCTGCTGGCCAATCTCCACCCGCCGTTCACCGTTGCCGCCGCCACCGTATTCGCCGGTAAACCCGCTCCTACACACGCATCGGGGGCTCGTAGGAGCGGGTTCACCCGCGAAAGGGCCGGGCCTGCTGGCCAATCTCCACCCGCCGATCACCGTTGCCGCTGCCACCGTATTCGCGGGTAAACCCGTTTAACGGTTGCTGCCAGGCTAACGCTTCATGCACCGCTGATAACGCTCATCCACCCGCCCGGCAAACCAGGCCGTGGTCAGCTTGCGGGTAATCTTCGGGCTCTTCAGCTCGATGCCCGGTAGCACTGCGCGGGGCACCGGTTTGCCGGCTTTGGCATCTGCCAGGGCAAACACCCCGCTGTACAGCTTGCTGTCCTCGAACGCCAGGCTGTCAGCCTCCTCCAGCTGGCTTCGGATCTGCGGGTTACGCAGCCCCAGCTTCACCCCCAGCTTGCGCGCGGCCAGTTCGGTGGTCCCCGGCATGATCGCCCCCGGCGCCACCAGGTCGCCGTCCAGTGCCAACTTCACCCCCGTGACCTTGCTCAACGCCGCCTGGAATGCCGCATTGCGGCTGGCGTACCAGCCCGCGTTGAAATCGGCGAAACGGTAAAGCTGGCGCTCGTAGTTGGCCGGGTAGCCCAACAGGTGGGCAATACCAAAGTACATGCCGCCGCGCCGGCTGAACACTTCCTGGCGAATTGTGCCTTCATGGCTGTAGGGGTAATCCCTTGCATGCTTTTCGGCGAAGTCGATGCTGACCTGCATCGGCCCGCCGGTCTGCACCGGATTCAGCCCGTCCAGCAAGGTCTTGCCCAGCGGCACGCGTTCAACGACTTCGTCGTACAGTTCACTCAACTGCTTTTCGCTGCGCACCATCTGCAACCGCTGCTGGTAGCTCTTGCCGTTGCCCGACGGCGTCTTCAGCGCACCGTCGACCAGCAGTTTGGGAATATGCAGGCGCGCAGCGCGGCGGTCGATCTCCTGGCGGGCGATGCGCCCAAGGTTGGGCACCTGTGGGTCCGCAGTGAAGGTCGACTCCTGTTCGGTCACCGCCAGCACTGCGCACAGGTTGCTTTTACTGGGCGCTATGCGCTGGGCTTCGAAGGCTGCCTGGATATCCTTGGCCCAACCCTCGCGGTCCTTGACCTGGGCGGGTAACAGCCGCAACAGCTGCGCACGGACTTTCGCCGGGTCCGCTTCGGGCGCTTCTTCGCGGCGCCCGGCACAGCCTTGCAACAGCACCAGGGCCATCACCGAAATGGCCAGTAACCGGCCGTTCAGGGCTGTTCACCGACCAGATAGGTTTTGCTGATGTGGCGGAACTGCGGGTGCCCGGCACTGCCCATCAACTCGAACAACACCATCTCGCGGGTCACCAACTGCGCGCCGGCGGCACGCATGCGCGCCAGGCCTGCGGCCTTGCTGGCCGGGCTGCGGCTGTCGCAGGCATCCTCGACCACGAACACTTGCTTGCCCAGCGCCAACAGGCCGAGCACGGTCTGCAGCACGCAAACATGGGTTTCCATGCCGCAGACGATCACTTGCTCACGCGCCATCAAACTGGCTGGCAGGCACTCGGCAGCCACGCAGGAAAAGTGACTTTTTTCCACCACTTCGGCTGCCGGCGCTGCGGCCAGCAGTTCGGCCAGGGTATGACCCAGGCCTTTGGGGTACTGCTCGGAAATTACCGTCGGCAGCGCCAGCTCGGCAGTCGCCGCCAGCAACCAACGGGCCCGTGCCCGAGTGCCTTCGGGGTCGCTCATGGCACCGATCAGCTTTTCCTGGATGTCGACGACCAGTAGCGTGGCCTTGAGTGGATCGATCAGCATTGTCTGCCTCTTGCCTGGGAAAACCCTAGCCTCCCCCAGGCAAGCGGTGTCGTCAATCAGGCAGACAGCCGAAGCGGCTGCAGCGACGCGGTCAGCGCAGCGAGCACACGGTCTTCCTGCTCATGGATGAAGAAATGGCCACCCGGGAACATCTGCAGCGAGAACGCGCCGTGAGTTTCACAGCGCCATGCCTGCAGTTGCTCATCGCTGGCCCGGTCATCCACGCCACCCAGCACATGCAGTGGGCACTGCAACGCCGGCCGCTGCCGGTATGTGTAAGTGCCGCACAACAGAAAATCCGCGCGCAAGGTCGGAAGGGTCAGGCTCATCAGCTCAGCGTTGGCCAGCACTTCCTCAGGCGTGCCTTGTAGCGCGCGCAACTCGCTGATCAGCTCGGCGTCGCTCTTGGGCTCGCGCCAGTTGTTGCCGTCGTAGTCCTCACGCCGGGTAGGTGCCGCGGTGCCGCAGGCGAACAAGGCCAGCGGCGCCGGGCAGCCCAATGCCTGCAGCTCATGGGCCAGCTCGAAGGCCAGCAGTGCACCCAGGCTGTGGCCGAGCAGCGCATAAGGAGCGCTTGCCGCCAGTCGCTGCTCGCTGGCCAGTTGCCGAGCCAGCACTTGCATGTCGGTGTGCAGCGACTCGGCCATGCGCGCGCCCCGCCCAGGCAACTCTACCGGGCGCACCTGCAACCATGCCGGCAGCTTGCGCCGCCAGCGGCTGTAGACCATGGCGCTGGCCCCGGAGTACGGCAGGCACAGCAGGTTCAGCACGGTCACTGGGCGGCAGCTTCGGCCATTTTCTGGCGCAGGCTCAGCGGGCGCATGTCGGTCCAGACTTCATCGATGTAGGCCAGGCATTCCTTCTTCAGGCCGCTTTTGCCCACGGCACGCCAGCCATTGGGGATGGCTTTGTAGTCGGGCCAGATCGAGTATTGCTCTTCGTGGTTGACCACTACCTGGAACTGGATATCGTCGCGGTCGAAAACGGAAGTCATTGCCTGTCTCCTTAAATGATGATGCCGCTGCGCGCCTGGCGCAGGGTGGCTTTCAAGTAGACGTAGCAAGCGCTGTAAAAATTAACGGAATTGACGCGCCCCATGTGGCCACGGCCGATGCCGGTATTAACCCTCAGGTATCACGCAACAGGTCGTGCGTATCGAGCAACCGGAACGCAACCTGCGGATTACGCTCCAGCCCGCGCCGGATCGCCGCCGGGATAGACTGCCGGGTCTTGCGGCACAGCCCGGGCTGATCGTCCAGTTCGATGACGATGCCGCGCATGGTCCGTACCTCGTTGTAACCGGGGGCGATGTGCACGCGGATGCCGAGGTTTTCGTACAGGCGCTGCTGCAGACGTTGAAGGTCTTCCAGGTCCTTCAGGTTTTCCAGGCGTTCGAGCAGGCGTTTTTCTTCCTGCCGGGTCAGCAAGAGGATGCGCTGGGCGGCCTGCGGATGGTCGGCCAGTTGCTCGCGGCCGCAGACGCAGGCGCCAGGGGGGCAAGGTTGGCGTAAAGGAACGGGTGTACTCATAGGGCAAGCATAGCCTGTACCGACGGTCAGAGCTGCGCCAGCCGCGCGCGCAGGAAGCTGACAAAACCCTGCACCGGCCGCGCCACCTGCCGGTGCTGCGGATACACCGCCGACAGCTGCAGCGCGGGCGGGCGCCACTCATCCAGAACCGTCACCAGTTGCCCCTCCGCCAACGCCTGCCCAACGATAAAGGTCGGCAGGTAAGTGACCCCCATCCCGGCAATCGCAGCCCCCCGCAGCAACTCGCCATTGTTCGCCCGCATGCGCCCGGTCACCTGAATTGCCTGGGTTTTGCCACCTTTGTGGAATTGCCACTGCACCTGCCGCGAATGCCCATAAGGCAGGCAATCATGCGCGGCGAGCTCATCCGGTATTCCCGGCACTCCCCGTGCTTGCAAATACGCCGGGCTCGCACAGTAGACCCGCTCGACACTGGCGATACGCCGGGCGATCAGGCTGGAGTCCTCCAGTGCACCAATCCGCAGCGCCAGGTCATAGCCTTCACCAATCAGGTCCACAGCGCGGTCGCTCAGGTCTACCTCCACATCAACCTGGGGGTGCAGCTGCAGAAACTCGGTCAGCAGGCAGCCCAGGTGCGCCATGGCAAACGACAGCGGCGCGCTCAGGCGCAAGGTGCCGCGCAAGACCTGGGCCTGGCCGCTGATGTCGTGTTCGACCTGCTGCACTTCACCCAACAGGCGCAGGGCCGACTGGTAGTAGTGCTGCCCCAGTGGCGTGGCGTCGAGGCGCCGGGTGGAGCGGTTGAGCAGGCGCACGCCCAGGCGCTCCTCAAGCTGCATCAGGCGCCGACTGACCGATTGCTTGGACATGCCCAGACGGTCGGCGGCAGCGGTGAAACTACCGGCCTCCATCACCTGGGCAAAGATCCGCATGTCTTCGTAAGGGTTCATTGTCTCGCTCTAGCTGACAGTCAAACACTTTATAGCGGCTTTTTCCCACAAGTGCATCTGCCTAATCTACGCACAAGTCGCAGCGATGGCCCCAAAGGCCAGGCAAGACGCCCACTACCAACACTTGCACAGAAAAGGATTCGCCCATGAACATTGTCCACAAAGCCCTCACCACCTCCCTCTTGGCCCTGTCCGTTTCCAGTGCCTTCGCCGCAGGCAGCCCTGGTGTCGAACAACACACCCAGGCCTTCCTCGAAGCCCTGGAGAAAGGGGGTGGCAAGCCGCTGGAACAGCTCACACCAAACGACGCCCGCGCGGTACTGACCGGCGCCCAGGATTCGGTGAAGGTCGACCTCTCGGGGATCGAAGTGAAGGAACGCACGATTCAGGCCAATGGCCAATCGATCAAGCTGCAAGTGGTGCGCCCGACTAATGTCAAAGGTGATCTGCCGGTGTTCATGTTCTTCCACGGCGGCGGTTGGGTGCTGGGCGACTTCCCGACCCACCAGCGACTGATCCGCGACCTGGTAGTCGGCTCGGGTGCGGTGGCGGTCTATGTGGACTACACCCCGTCACCGGAAGCGCACTACCCGACGGCGATCAACCAGGCGTACGCCGCGACGCGCTGGGTGGCCGAGCATGGCAAGGAGATCGGCGTGGATGGCAAGCGCCTGGCGGTAGCCGGCAACAGCGTTGGCGGCAACATGGCGGCGGTAGTTGCACTCAAGGCCAAAGAGGCCGGTACCCCTGCCCTGCGCTTCCAGTTGCTGCTGTGGCCGGTGACCGACGCCAGCTTCGAGACAGCGTCGTACAAGCAGTTTGCCGAAGGACACTTCCTGACCACCGGGATGATGAAGTGGTTCTGGAACAACTACACCGTTGATGCAAAGGCGCGGGCGCAGATCTACGCCTCGCCGCTGCGGGCGTCCACCGAACAGCTGAAGGGCTTGCCACCGG
Source organism: Pseudomonas sp. GW823-FHT05G12 (assembly GCF_058795575.1). Lineage (NCBI taxonomy): Bacteria > Pseudomonadati > Pseudomonadota > Gammaproteobacteria > Pseudomonadales > Pseudomonadaceae > Pseudomonas > Pseudomonas sp. GW823-FHT05G12. The sequence continues at coordinate 2,269,234 of NZ_CM179501.1, read as the reverse complement.
CCCTGGTGCAAACGGCTGAGTTCGATGTGCTTCGGGATGAAGGTGAGGCGTATGCCCGCAAGTTGAATGCGGCGGGCGTGACAGTAACCTCGGTGCGCTACAACGGAATGATTCATGACTATGGGCTGCTCAACCCGTTGAGCCAAGTGCCGGCAGTAAAGGCGGCGCTGCGGCAGGCGGGCAACGAACTTAAAGTGCATCTGCAGTGAGGCGATGAGCAAAAGACCCGCCTGGGCGGGTCTTTTGCTTCTATTTGCGGAAACGGCCCGCAGGCTTCAATGAATCTGCCAGCGGTGCGGCAGGTCCGGCCCTTTCGCGGGTAAACCCGCTCCTACACAGGCACCACAACCGTCAAATTCTGTGGTGGCCTGTGTAGGAGCGGGTTTACCCGCGAAAGGGCCGGCAAATCCAGCTCAGGGCTCAAACCCTTCCACAATGATCACCTCAGCCTTCGCCACCCCTTGGCGATGGCTGCATGCCTCTTGGTACAGCGCGGAGCGGTAACAGGCGACGGCCTGCGCGTACGAATCGAACTCGATCACCACACTACGCTGAGGCGTAGCCCTTCCTTCCATCGCCTCGCTACGCCCGCCACGGGCCAGGAAGCGACCGCCGAATGCCTTGAAGGCTGCCGGGGCGCGCTGGGTGTACTGCTGGTATTGCTCGGGGTCGGTCACGTCCACATGGGCTATCCAGTAGGCCTTCATGTGCAGCTCTCCTGTTATGGGGATATTTGTGTATGATGGTATACCATAAAATTCACCCCACCACAGTGAGCGTGCACCATGGCTTTCAACACCATCGAGGAACTTCTCGAGGACTACCGGCAAGGCAAGATGGTCCTGCTGGTGGATGACGAGGACCGGGAAAACGAAGGCGATCTGCTGATCGCCGCCGAGCGCTGCGACGCCCAGGCCATCAACTTCATGGCTCGCGAGGCGCGCGGGCTGATCTGCCTGACCTTGACCGACGATCACTGCCAGCGCCTGGGCCTGGAGCAGATGGTTCCGGCCAACGGTAGCGTGTTCAGCACCGCGTTCACCGTGTCGATCGAGGCAGCCACCGGGGTCACCACCGGCATTTCTGCCGCTGACCGGGCACGCACCGTGGCAGCGGCCATGGCCCCCAACGCCCGCCCCGAAGACCTGGTGCAACCTGGCCACATCTTCCCCCTGCGCGCCCGCGAAGGCGGCGTGCTGACCCGTGCCGGCCACACCGAAGCAGGCTGCGACCTGGCACGCCTGGCCGGCTTCAGCCCGGCCTCGGTCATCGTTGAAGTGCTGAACGACGACGGCACCATGGCTCGACGCCCCGACCTGGAAGTGTTTGCCGCCCGGCATGGCATCAAGATTGGCACCATCGCCGACCTGATCCACTACCGCCTGAGCACCGAGCAGACCATCAAGCGCATCGGCGAGCGCGAGCTGCCGACGGTGCATGGCACCTTCCGCCTGGTCACCTATGAAGACCGCATCGAAGGTGGTGTGCACATGGCCATGGTCATGGGCGACATTCGCCGCGAACAGCCGACCCTGGTGCGGGTGCATGTGATCGACCCGCTGCGCGACCTCGTAGGTGCCGAATACGCCGGCCCCGCCAACTGGACGCTGTGGGCGGCGCTGCAGAAGGTGGCCGATGAAGGTACTGGCGTGGTGGTGATCCTGGCCAACCACGAATCCTCCCAGGCCCTGCTTGAGCGCGTGCCACAACTGACCCACCCTGTGCGGCCCTATCAACGTGGCCAGTCCAAGGTGTATTCCGAAGTGGGCACCGGGGCGCAGATCCTCCAGGACCTTGGCGTGGGCAAGCTGCGTCACCTGGGGCCACCGCTGAAATACGCGGGGCTGGCGGGCTATGAGCTGGAGGTGGTGCAGAGCATCCCCTTCGAACCCGGGATTGCAAGCTAAAAGCAACATCAGCAACTGATTTATCGAGGCTCTGTAGGAGCGGGTTCACCCGCTCCTACAGGGCCCTTGGTGCTTTTGACAGGGCGGAGTGATGGCCGGTCGCCCCATACCTCTTGCCAAAATCTTGGAATACCATAATATGATATCCCGTAGACCTTGAGTCTACAGGCCGGCACCTACAATTAAAAACGGCCACCAGAACACTTTGTTTTAGCTGCTCCCCGAACACTGTTGGCGGGCGCACCAAAAGCCCCGCCTCGAATAACAAAAGCAACGAGGGCGTAACCATGCTGTTAAGCAAACGTGTAACCGCAGTGCTGTCTGCCAGCCTGCTGACCCTGGCATGTCAGGCCGCCCAGGCCGCCGACAGCCTCAACTTCGTCAGCTGGGGCGGTACGACCCAGGACGCCCAGAAAGAAGCGTGGGCAGTACCGTTCACCAAAGCCACGAACATCAAGGTTGTGCAGGACGGTCCCACCGACTACGGCAAGCTCAAGGCCATGGTCGAGAGCGGTAACGTGCAGTGGGACGTGGTCGACGTCGAAGCCGACTTTGCCCTGCGTGCCGCCAGCGAAGGCCTGCTCGAACCCCTCGACTTCAACCAGATCAAGCGCGACAAGATCGACCCACGCTTCGTCTCCGACCATGGCGTCGGTTCATTCTTCTTCTCCTTCGTGCTCGGCTACAACGAAGGCAAGCTCGGGGCCAACAAGCCGGTGGACTGGACCGCGCTGTTCGACACCAAGGCCTACCCCGGCAAGCGAGCCCTGTACAAATGGCCCAGCCCCGGCGTGCTGGAACTGGCCCTGCTGGCCGACGGCGTAGCCCCCGACAAGCTGTACCCGCTGGACCTGGACCGCGCCTTCAAGAAGCTCGACACCATCAAGCAAGACATCGTCTGGTGGGGCGGTGGCGCCCAGTCGCAGCAGTTGCTGGCCTCGGGTGAAGCCTCGCTCGGCCAGTTCTGGAATGGCCGTGTCTACGCCCTGCAGCAAGACGGTGCACCGGTGGGCGTGAGCTGGAAGCAGAACCTGGTCATGGCCGACTTCCTGGTCATCCCCAAAGGCGCCAAGAACAAGGAAGCGGCCATGAAATTCCTGGCCAACGCCAGCAGCGCCGAGGGCCAGGCCGAATTCGCCAACAAGACCGCCTACGCGCCGGTCAACGTCGACAGCGTGGCCAAACTGGACAAAGACCTCGCGCCAAACCTGCCAACTGCCTACGCCCAGGACCAGGTCACCCTCGACTTCGCCTACTGGGCCAAGAACGGTCAAGCCATCGCGGCCCGCTGGAATGAGTGGTTGGTCAAATGAAAGTCGCCATCAACGCCCTGCACAATGCGCAAGGTACCCCCACGGGTGCCGGCGCCCCGGGCACCACCCCGCGCCGCGCAAGCCTGAGCCAGCGCTGGAAAGGCAGCCGCAACCTGCTACCCGCCTTGCTGTTCCTTGGCGTGTTCTTCTTCGCCCCGCTGGTCGGCCTGCTGCTGCGCGGGGTGCTGGAACCCACCCCTGGGCTGGGTAACTACGAGCAGCTGTTTGCCAACTCGGCCTACGCACGTGTGCTGTTCAACACCTTTTCCGTGGCCGGCGTGGTGACCCTGATCAGCGTGCTGCTGGGCTTCCCGCTGGCCTGGGCGATCACCCTAGTGCCCAAGGGCTGGGGCCGTTGGCTGTTGAACATCGTGCTGCTGTCGATGTGGACCAGCCTGCTGGCGCGCACCTACTCGTGGCTGGTGCTGCTGCAGAGCTCGGGCGTGATCAATAAGGCGTTGATGGCCATGGGCATCATCGATGCCCCGCTGGAAATGGTGCACAACCTCACTGGCGTGGTAATCGGCATGAGCTACATCATGATCCCGTTCATCGTGCTGCCACTGCAGGCGACCATGCACGCCATCGACCCGATGGTGCTGCAGGCAGGTTCGATCTGTGGCGCCAGCCCGTGGACCAACTTCTGGAAGGTGTTCCTGCCGCTGTGCCGCTCGGGGCTGTTCTCCGGGGCGCTGATGGTGTTCGTGATGTCGCTCGGTTACTACGTCACCCCGGCGCTGCTGGGGGGCGCGCAGAACATGATGCTGCCTGAATTCATCATCCAGCAGGTGCAGTCGTTCCTCAACTGGGGCCTGGCCAGCGCCGCTGCCGCACTGCTGGTGGCGATCACCCTGGTGCTCTTCTACCTGTACCTGAAGCTGCAGCCGGAATCCCCGGTTGGCAACGCGAGGTAAACCGCCATGCTCCTGTCTCCCAATGCCATGGGCCGCCCGCTGCGCACGGGCCTGTACCTGACCACCGGGGTCATCGCGGCCTTCCTGCTGCTGCCGGTGGTGTTCATCGTGTTGCTGTCATTCGGCTCGTCACAGTGGCTGGTGTTCCCGCCACCGGGCTGGACCTTCAAGTGGTACGGCCAGTTCTTCTCCAACCCGGAGTGGATGGACGCCGCACTGGCCAGCCTGAAGGTGGCCGTGCTGACCACCATCGCCGCTGTGCTGCTGGGCCTGCCCAGCGCATTCGCCCTGGTGCGTGGCCGCTTCCCGGGCCGCGAGCTGCTGTACGGGCTGTTTACCATGCCGATGATCGTGCCGCTGGTGATCATTGCCGTGGCGGTATACGCACTGTTCCTCAAGCTAGGTTACACCGGCACGCTGTTCGCCTTCGTGGTCAGCCACGTGATCGTCGCCCTGCCGTTCACCATCATCTCGATCATCAACTCGCTGAAACTGTTCGACCAGTCGATCGAAGATGCCGCGGTGATCTGCGGTGCCTCGCGCCTGCAGGCGATTTTCAAGGTCACGTTCCCGGCCATCCGCCCCGGCATGATCGCCGGTGGCCTGTTCGCTTTCCTGGTGTCCTGGGATGAAGTGGTGCTGAGCGTGATGATGGCCAGCCCCGACCTGCAGACCCTGCCAGTGAAGATGTGGACCACCTTGCGCCAGGACCTGAGCCCGGTCATCGCCGTGGCTTCGACCTTGCTGATCGGCCTGTCGTTGCTGGTCATGTTCATTGCCGCCGCCTTGCGCCGGCGCACCGAAAACGCCTGAGCGCGGAGAAAACAACAATGAGTGCAGTGATCAAAGACAACGCGCACGGCAAAACCCTGGTCAGCCTGCGCGGCCTGAACAAGCACTACGGCGACTTCACCGCCGTGGACAACCTCGACCTGGAGATCCAGGACGGCGAGTTCCTGACCTTCCTCGGTTCCAGCGGCTCGGGCAAGTCCACCACCCTGTCGATGCTGGCCGGCTTCGAAACACCGAGCAGCGGCGAGATCCTGGTCGACGGCCAGTCGCTGGTCAACGTGCCGCCGCACAAGCGTGACATTGGCATGGTGTTCCAGCGGTATTCGCTGTTCCCGCACCTGAATGTGCGTGACAACATCGCCTTCCCACTGGCCATTCGCAAACTCGGCGCTGCCGAAACCGCCAAGCGCGTCGACGCCATGCTCAAGCTGGTGCAACTGGAACAGTTCGCGCACCGCAAACCCTCGCAAATGTCGGGCGGCCAGCAGCAGCGCGTGGCGATCGCCCGGGCGCTGGTGTACGAGCCGCGCATCCTGCTGATGGACGAGCCGCTCGGCGCGCTGGACAAGAAGCTGCGTGAAGACCTGCAGGACGAACTGCGCCAGTTGCACCGCCGCCTGGGCATCACCATCGTCTACGTCACCCACGACCAGGAAGAAGCCATGCGCCTGTCCCAGCGCATCGCCATTTTCAGCCACGGCAAGATCGTCGGCCTGGGCACCGGTTACGACCTGTACCAGAACCCACCGAATGCCTTTGTCGCATCGTTCCTGGGCAACTCCAACTTCCTGCGGATCAAGGCCAGCAGCAACGGCGCGGGCAGCTTCGAGGGCCAGCCAGTGGCCATTCGCTTGACCCCGGGGCTGGCCGCCTCGCAGGATGCACTGATCATGGTGCGCCCGGAAAAGGCCGTGGCCCTGAGCGCCGAACAGGCCATGCGTGAACCGCTGCCGGCGGGTTGGAACGAGGTCACTGCCAAGGTTGGCGAAGTGCTGTTCCTGGGTGAAAGCCAGACCTGCCATGTGGTGACTGCAGGGGGTACCGAGCTGACCGTGAAGGCACTGTCGGCGGCGGGCATGCCGATGCAGCCGGGCGACAGCGTGAAGGTGCGTTGGGCAGTGGCAGACGCTTGCATTTATACCGAATGGGCCGAGAGCGACCTGAGCAAGTCGGCCGGGGCGCATTAACGCTCTTGTGCGTTGCAGCGCCTGCCAGATCGAGCACCGCCCGCGCGGCACACGATCTGGCAGGCGCTGCACTATTGGAGGCGTACGCCCCGTCACATTATCATCACGCCACTGTCGTAATCTGCCGGCCAACTCTATGCCACAGGTCACCCGGCATGCTCCGCCTGCTTGTCTTGCTGCTCACCCTGCTACCACTCGCGACCCTGGCTGAGCCCCTGCACCTGCGCGTGCAAGGCTCCAACACCATCGGCGCGGCCTTGCTGCCGGCGCTGGTACAGGGGCAATTGCGCGCACAGCAGGCCAACGCCATCGAACAACAGCCGGGCAAGGTGGCCAACGAATGGGTGATCACCGCCCGCGACGGGCACGGCCAGCCCTTGCGCATCGACATTGCCGCCCACGGCTCGAGCACCGGCTTTGTCGCGCTGGGCCGTGGCGACGCGGACCTGGCCGCCGCCTCGCGGCCGATCAACGACAGTGAAGTGCGCCAGTTGCAGGCGCTGGGCGACCTTCGCGCAGCCGGCGCCGAACAAGTGATCGGCCTCGACGGCGTCGCGGTCATCGTCCACCCCGACAACCCAATACCCCAACTGAACATCCGGCAACTGGCGCACATTTTCTCTGGGCAGATCCAGCGCTGGGAACAACTGGGCATACCTGGCGGGGCCATTCATCTGTATGCCCGTGACGACCGTTCCGGCACTTTCGAGACCTTCAAGGCGCTGGTGCTGGAACCTCAGCATGGCGAGCTTTCGGCCAAGGCCAGGCGTTTCGAGTCCAGTGACGAATTGGCGGCACGCGTGGGTACCGACCGCCAGGCCATCGGTTTCAGCAGCCTGGCCGCCGTACACGGGGCCAAGGTGCTGGCGGTGGCCGAAGGCGACGCGCCGGCCCTGCTGCCGGAGCGCGCACGGGTGGCCAGCGAGGACTACCCACTTTCACGGCGCCTGTACTTTTACCTGCCGGCCAACCCCAAGCCCCAGGCCAAGGCCCTGGTCGATTTTGCCCAGAGCCCGGCCGGCCAGGCGATCATCGCCCAGCAGGGTTTCGTTTCGCAGCAGATCAAGGCCCTGTCTGTCGCCCCCCAAAGCGACATGCCACCGCCCTATCGTACCCTGGCCCGGCAGGCGCAGCGGCTGAGTGTGAACTTCCGCTTTCAGGAAGGAAGCGCCAGCCTGGATAACAAGGCCCTGCGCGACGTACAGCGGGTGACAGAGTACCTGCGCCAGGCCGGGAAGCTGCAGGGCAAGGCAGTGCTGGTGGGGTTCGGCGACCCCAAGGAAACCCCTGGGCGCGCAGCCCTGCTCTCCCGCCTACGTGCGCAAGCGGTGCGCCGCGAACTGGCGCGCGGTGGCGTGGAGGTGCTGCAGGTGACCGGGATGGGCGATGAACTGCCAGTGGCCGGGAATGAACTGGAGCAAGGCCGGCTGCGCAACCGGCGGGTCGAGGTGTGGGTGTATTGACCCGGCCTTGCCCCCCCCTGAAGCAGCCTTGTGCTGCAACGAGGCCCGAATGACAGAAACATTCCGGTGTCAGCAAGGACCTCGTAGCAGCGCAAGGCTGCGTCTACAGGCTGTACAGCAGGCTCCGCGTCATCAGCGGGTGACGGTGCGCATGGTCACGAACTCTTCAGCCGCCGTCGGGTGCACGCCGATGGTTTCGTCGAACTGCTGCTTGGTGGCACCGGCTTTAAGCGCAATGCCCAGGCCCTGAATGATTTCGCCAGCGTCAGGCCCGACCATGTGGCAGCCCAGCACCTTGTCGGTCTCGGCATCGACCACCAACTTCATCAGGGTCTTTTCCTGAATGTCGGTCAGGGTCAGCTTCATGGCCCGGAAGCGGCTTTCGAATACCTGCACCTTGTGCCCGGCCTGCAGCGCCTGCTCTTCGGTCAAGCCTACGGTACCGATGGGTGGCTGGCTGAACACCGCAGTGGGGATGTTCTGGTAATCCACCGGGCGGTACTGCTCGGGTTTGAACAGGCGCCGCGCCACGGCCATGCCTTCAGCCAAGGCCACTGGGGTCAACTGCACACGGCCGATCACATCGCCAATGGCGAGAATCGAGGGCGCGGTGGTCTGGTACTGCTCATCGACCCGGATGTAACCGCGCTCATCCAGCTCGACGCCGGTGTTCTCCAGGCCCAGATTGTCCAGCATCGGGCGCCGGCCGGTGGCATAGAACACACAGTCGGCTACCAGCTCGCGGCCGTCCTTGAGCGTGGCTTTCAGGCGACCATCTTCAAGCTTGTCGATGCGCTGGATGTCGGCGTTGAACTGCAGGTCGAGGCCGCGTTTTTCCAGCTCTTCCTTCAGGTGGGTGCGCACCGAGCCGTCGAAGCCGCGCAGGAACAGGTCGCCACGGTACAGCAGTGTGGTGTCGGCCCCCAGGCCCTGGAAGATGCCGGCGAATTCGACGGCGATATAACCCCCACCCACCACCAGCACGCGGCGCGGCAGGCCCTTGAGGTAGAAGGCTTCGTTGGAGGTGATGGCCAGTTCCTTGCCAGGAATGTCCGGAACCTGCGGCCAGCCACCGGTAGCGATGAGGATATGCTCGGCGGTGTAGCGCTGACCGTCCACTTCCACTTCGTTGGCACCCGTCAGACGCGCGTGGCCCTGCAACAGGGTCACCCCGCTGTTGACCAGCAGGTTACGGTAGATGCCGTTAAGGCGCTCGATTTCCCGATTCTTGTTGGCAATCAGGGTACCCCAGTCGAAATGCCCCTCTTCCAACGTCCAGCCGAAACCCGCGGCTTGCTCCAGCTCATCGGCAACGTGCGCGCCGTATACCAGCAGTTTTTTCGGCACACAACCGACGTTGACGCAGGTCCCCCCCAGGTAGCGGCTTTCAGCCACTGCCACTTTTGCGCCAAAACCGGCAGCAAAACGCGCTGCGCGCACACCACCGGACCCGGCGCCAATCACGAACAGATCAAAATCGAAGGCCATGTATTCACTCTCCCAGGCAGGCGTCCAGCATACCGCCGTTGGCCGCCGCAAACAAAAAAGCCACCCCGAAGGATGGCTTTGAGGCCAGCAGGGCTTATCAGTAAGCCTTGCCAGTCTTGTAGTAGTTCTCGAAGCAGAAGTTGGTCGCGTCGATGTAGCCTTCGGCGCCACCGCAGTCGAAACGCTTGCCCTTGAACTTATAGGCAATCACGCAGCCATCCTTCGCCTGCTGCAGCAGGGCATCGGTGATCTGGATTTCACCGCCTTTGCCTGGCTTGGTGTTGGCGATGATGTCGAAGATATCCGGGGTCAGGATGTAACGGCCGATGATCGCCAGGTTCGAAGGCGCGTCTTCCGGGGCCGGTTTTTCGACCATATTGGTCACACGGAAGATGTCGTCGCGGATCATCTCACCGGCGATCACACCATACTTGTTGGTTTCCTGCGGGTCGACTTCCTGGATGGCGACGATCGAGCAGCGGTACTGTTTGTACAGCTTGACCATCTGAGTCAGTACGCCGTCACCTTCCGGGTTGACGCACAGGTCGTCCGCCAGCACCACCGCGAACGGCTCGTCGCCGATCAGTGGGCGGCCAGTGAGAATGGCGTGGCCGAGGCCCTTCATTTCGGTCTGGCGCGTGTACGAGAAGGAGCACTCGTTGAGCAGACGACGAATACCGACCAGGTATTTTTCCTTGTCGGTGCCCTTGATCTGGTTTTCCAGCTCGTAGCTGATGTCGAAGTGGTCTTCCAGGGCGCGCTTGCCGCGCCCGGTAACGATGGAGATCTCGTTCAGACCCGCATCCAATGCTTCTTCAACGCCATACTGGATCAGTGGCTTGTTGACCACCGGCAGCATTTCCTTGGGCATGGCTTTGGTAGCAGGCAAGAAGCGCGTGCCGTAGCCGGCTGCCGGGAACAAGCATTTTTTGATCATATACGTCCTTACAAAAGGCTAGGCCTGTGGAATTCGGCGCAGTCTAATCAGGCGGCAGTCACCTTACAATGCCCCCGATAACGACCGTTGCCATCATAGAGATATCCCAGTGTAGATAGTTCCGGGGGATCGTAAATATTGCTGTCATACATGACCGTTGGATGACAGGGAAATCAGCGTGCCGGTGGCGGCCTCTCCGACGGGCTCACGCGCCAAGAGGCCGCCACCGGCTTACCTCAGCTACCCGTCCCTTGTCCGATCAGCACCCCATCAACCTGCTGACCATACAGGTTAACCCCATCATTGGCATGAAACTTCACCCGCGTCTTCTCGATGGATCCCTCTACCAACCGCGGGTCCTGTGGCCGCTCATGGCGGTTGATCCACGCCGCCACATCCCAGGCCTGCTGATCGCTGAGGCTGCCCGGCTTGCCAAGCGGCATGTTGTACTTGATGAACGACGCCGCGGTATTGATGCGGTGCATGCCGGCCCCCCAGTTGTAGGAGTCCTTGCCCCAAAGCGGCGGCATTACGTACTCGCCTGCGACCTTTTGCCCTTCACCGTTATCGCCATGGCAAATCGCGCATTGTTCACGGTAAACCTGCTGGCCGCGCTTGAAGTCATAACCGCCCTTGGGTTGTGCCACCTCCGGATAACCACGTCCGGCAATCTCCACACCGGTCGGCGCCTTGGTCGACAGCCAGTATGAATACACCGCCAATGCCGTCATCTGCGGGCTGTCAGCGGCCGGCGGCTTGCCGTTCATGCTGAACTGAAAACACCCTTGGATACGCTCGGCGAAGGTGTTGACCTTGTCATTCTTCTTGCGATAGGCCGGGTACATCGGGTAGGCCCCCCACAGCGGCGCCGAGTGCGCCAACCGCCCCTGATCGAGGTGGCAGTTACTGCAGTTCATGCCGTTGCCCACCGCCTCGGGCATCAGTCGGCGGGTGTCGACGAACAAGGCGTGGCCTTCACGCACCATTTTGCCAAAGGCATTATCGGGCAACTCACGCTCAGCAGGCGGCACGAACTGCGGTGCTGCCTGCACACCGGGAACCTTCAACTGCGACTGGTCTTCCATGGCGATCGGCGTGGCCTGGGCGCTGCCCACGGTCAGCAGCAACAAGGCGGGAATCAGGGTTTTCATGGCGTGACCTCCTGGCTGGCGGGGCGGGCGAAGAACTCGGCAACGGCCTTGATCTCCTCATCGGTCATGGCCTTGGCCACGCCGACCATCAGCTGGTTGGGGTCATTGCTGCGGCTGCCGTCGCGCCAGGCATTGAGCTGTGCCACCAGGTAACTGGCGGGCTGGCCGGCCAAGGGCGGGAAGTGTTCGCCCACCCCGCCGCCACCCGGCCCGTGGCATTGCACGCAACCAGGAATCTGCCGGCTCCAGTCGCCGTACAGGGCCATGCGGGTAGTCGGGTCATCGGCAATCTGCTGGCGGTGCAGGTCGCCAGCGGGCGCTGCCGGCAGGCTGGCCAGGTAGGTACTGACGGCCTTGATTTCGTCGTCGCTCAGGGCCTTGGCCAAAGGTTCCATCACTGGCTGCTTGCGGCTGCCGTTGCGCCAGTCCTGCAACTGCTTGGCAAGATAACCGGCCGGTAGCCCAGCCAAACGTGGAAAGCCGGCAGCCGCAATGCCATTGCCGTCCGGGCCATGGCAACCCAGGCAGGCCATGGCGGCGGGGTTGGCCCCACCCTGGGTGAAGACCTTCTGACCCTCAGCGGCATGTGCCGTGGGCCAGATCAGGATCAGCAAGCTGCCGATCATCACGCGTCTCAACGGTGTCATCACGAATCTCCTTTTCTTTTGTTATATGTTTAGGCTTAAAACATATAAGCAGAGAAAGGAGGACCCGTTGCTTCAGATCAACTTCCGGAGATGCACTGCGTTGCGGCAGTGCGCACATCGCCAAGGCGCAGCGGGAAGTTATTCAGCCGCTCGTGCAGTTTGATGCTGCTGCCGCTGCCGCGCTTGTCGATATCCACCAACGCCGCCGGGCCGGCACCTGAGGTGATTTTCTGCGGTACGATCAGCCGCAGGCCATCGCCACGCTGCTCTTCGGTCAGCGGGTCACGCGTATCGGCAAGCTTCTCCTTTACGCAGTCGGCATAGGCGCGTGGGCTCTTGCCAGAGATCACATCCATCGTTTCACGCGATTGCTCCAGCTCCGCGACGCTCACGCAGCCACCGAGCGTCACCGACAACGCCGCCACCATCCACTTCATTTGCTGCACCTCTGCCTTCAAGAATTCGCTTCGACCACATCCAGGCGGTTTTGCTCCCTGCTTTGGCAGAATTATCTACACCCGGCGATCAACGCGGCAGTGTAACGGCACATCGTGGTATCTTTTGCTTTTGCAGATCCAAACCTTGCGGAGCATCACATGAAATTCGTACACCAGCGCGAGCACCTCAACGAGGACGATATTGTCGTCATCGAGTGCTCCCAGCGCTGCAATATCCGCCTGATGAACGACGCCAACTTCCGCAGCTTCAAGAACGGCGGCCGTCATACCTACCACGGCGGCCATTTCGAGAAGTTTCCGGCGAAGATCACCGTACCCAGCACCGGCTTCTGGAACATCACCATCGATACCGTCACCACTCGCCCGATCTCGGTCACCCGCAAGCCAACGCTGACCCACAAGATCAAGATCATCCGTCGCTCGTCGTCGAAACTCAGATAAGGCCACCATGACCCAGACCATCAAGTACGTCATCAAATACAAGCTCGACGGCCAGCGTCGCTGGGATTTCGCGCTGATGCCCGATGCCTCGCAAGAGCAAGCCCTCGAGGCCCTGCGCAAGATCCACGGCGAAGACGCCGAGAAAATCAGCGACATCCAGGTCAGCAAGGCCCTGTAAGACTCGCCGCAAGCCCCCGCCGCATCGCGCGCCCCACGCAAGGAGAATCGCATGAGCCATTGGCCCGACCGCCGTATCCTCGACCTGCTGGGCATCGAGCTGCCCATTCTGCAGGCACCCATGGCGGGGGCGACCGGCTCGGCCATGGCCATTGCCGTGGGCCTGGCAGGTGGCTTGGGCGCCCTGCCCTGCGCCATGCTCAGCGGCGAACAAGTGCGCGCCGAGATCGCTGCATTCCGCGCCGGCTGCCCAGGGCGCCCGCTGAACCTGAACTTCTTCTGCCATCAGCCGCCAGCGCCCGATGCCGAGCGCGATGCGCGCTGGAAGCAGGCACTTGAGCCTTATTACAGCGAAGTGGGCGCCGCTTTCCCGGCGCCCACGCCGGTGTCAAACCGTGCGCCTTTCGACGAGCAGAGCTGCCTGCTGGTCGAAGCGTTGCGCCCGGAGGTGGTGAGCTTCCACTTCGGCCTGCCGCAGGCCGAACTGTTGCAGCGGGTAAAGGCCAGCGGTGCCAAGGTACTGTCCAGCGCCACGACCGTGGAAGAAGCGGTCTGGCTGGAGCGACATGGCTGCGATGCGATCATCGCCATGGGTTACGAAGCCGGTGGCCATCGCGGCATGTTCCTCAGCGATGACATCACCAGCCAGATAGGCACCTTCGCGCTCGTACCGCAGGTGGCCGATGCCGTCGGCGTGCCGGTGATTGCCGCCGGTGGTATCGGCGACCACCGCGGGCTGTTGGCGGCACTGGCCCTGGGTGCCTCGGCAGTGCAGATCGGCACGGCTTACCTGTTCTGCCCCGAGGCCAAGGTGTCGCCAGCGCATCGCCAGGCGCTGGACAGCGCGCCTGCCAGCGACACTGCCCTGACCAACCTGTTCACCGGCCGCCCGGCGCGCGGCATCAACAATCGCCTCATGCGCGAGCTGGGGCCGATGAGCGAGCTTGCACCGCGCTTCCCGCTGGCGGGCGGGGCACTGATGCCTTTACGGGCAATCACCGATCCGCAGGGTAATAGTGATTTCAGCAATCTGTGGTCGGGGCAGGCGTTACGGCTGGGCCGGCACATGCCGGCGGGTGAACTGACCCGGGAGATTGCCGGTAAGGCATTGGCAGTGATCGGTCACCAGGCATTCTGACAGGCAGGCATGGCCTCTTCACGGCCAATGGTTTATCGCTATATAGTTAAGGCTATAACGATAATCTCAAGGAGCTGTCTTCATGCGTATCCGCTCGCCCCAGCTGGTCATCACTGCCCTGGCCAGCCTGCTCGGCTTCAACACTGCCTGGGCCGACGAAGTCCAGGTCGCGGTCGCAGCCAACTTCACAGCCCCTGTCCAGGCCATCGCCAAGGACTTCGAAAAAGACACCGGCCACAAACTGATCGCGGCCTACGGCGCCACCGGGCAGTTCTACGCGCAGATCAAGAACGGTGCACCGTTCGAAGTGTTCCTCGCCGCTGACGACACCACCCCCAAGAAGCTGGAAGCAGAAAAGGAAACCGTACCTGGCTCACGCTTTACCTACGCCATCGGCACTCTGGCCTTGTGGTCTGCGAAGGAAGGCTACGTAGATGCCAAGGGTGAAGTGCTGAAAAAGAACGAATACAAACACCTGTCCATCGCCAACCCGAAAGCGGCACCTTACGGCCTGGCCGCCACCCAGGTACTGGACGGGCTGAAGCTCACCGAGGCCACCAAAGGCAAGATCGTCGAAGGCCAGAACATCACCCAGGCCTTCCAGTTCGTCTCCACCGGCAACGCCGAGCTGGGCTTCGTCGCTCTTTCGCAGATCTACAAGGACGGCAAGGTAACCCATGGCTCGGCCTGGATCGTGCCGTCCAACCTGCACGACCCGATCCGCCAGGACGCCGTCATCCTCAACAAAGGCAAGGACAATGCGGCCGCCAAGGCACTGGTCGAATACCTCAAGGGCCCAAAAGCCGCAGCGGTGATCAAATCCTATGGTTATGAACGCTGATGCCACTCGATGCCAGTGACCTGGGCGCCATCTGGCTGACCGTAAAACTGGCCAGCCTGACCACCCTGATCCTGCTGATCATCGGCACACCGGTCGCCTGGTGGCTCGCGCGCACGCGCTCTTGGCTGCGCGGGCCGGTGGGTGCGGTGGTGGCACTGCCGCTGGTACTGCCACCGACGGTGATCGGCTTTTACCTGTTGATCGCCCTTGGCCCGCACGGCTGGCTTGGTCAGGCCACCCAGGCGCTAGGCCTGGGCAGTGTGGTGTTCAGCTTCACAGGCCTGGTGATTGGCTCGACGGTGTACTCCATGCCGTTCGTGGTGCAACCCCTGCAGAATGCCTTTGGCGCGATCGGCCAGCGCCCCCTGGAAGTCGCCGCTACCCTGCGCGCCAGCCCATGGGATACCTTCGTTCATGTGGTGCTGCCGCTGGCCCGCCCTGGCTTCGTCACTGCCAGCATCCTCGGCTTTGCCCACACGGTGGGCGAGTTTGGCGTCGTACTGATGATCGGCGGCAACATCCCCGACAAGACTCGCGTGGTTTCGGTGCAGATTTTCGATCACGTCGAAGCCATGGAGTATTCGCAAGCCCACTGGCTGGCCGGGGCCATGCTGGTGTTCTCTTTCCTGGTGCTGCTCCTGCTGTACGCTGGACGCCGCGGCAAAGCTGGCTGGAGCTGAGATGACCGCATCGATTGTGGCGCACCTGAAACTGGCACGCGACGACTTTACCCTGGACGTCAACCTGCACCTGCCCGGGCGCGGCATCAGCGCGCTGTTCGGCCACTCTGGCTCCGGCAAGACCAGTTGCCTGCGCTGCCTGGCCGGGCTGGAACGGGCCGCCAGCGCCTATATCGAAGTCAACGGCGAAGTCTGGGAAGACAGCACCCGTGGCTACTTCCAGGCACCGCACCTGCGCCCGGTGGGCTACGTGTTCCAGGAAGCCAGCCTGTTCCCGCACCTGTCGGTGCGCGGCAATCTGACGTTCGGCTGGCGCCGGGTAGCGCCCGCTGAACGCAAGGTCAGCCTCGACCAGGCGTGCCAACTGCTGGGTATCGGCCACTTGCTGGACCGCCGCCCGGCAACCCTGTCGGGTGGCGAGGCGCAGCGGGTGGGTATTGCCCGCGCCCTGCTCAGCAGCCCGCGGCTGTTGTTGATGGACGAGCCGCTGGCAGCCCTCGACGGCCCGCGCAAGCGCGAGATACTGCCCTTCCTGGAGCGCCTGCACGACGAACTGGACATCCCTCTGATATATGTCAGCCACGCCCAGGATGAAGTCGCGCGGCTGGCCGACCACCTGGTGTTGCTGGAACAAGGCCGGGCGATCGCCAGCGGCCCGATCGGCGAAACCCTGGCTCGCCTTGACCTGTCGCTGGCCCAGGGCGACGACGCCGGCGTCGTGTTCGAAGGTAGGGTGGTTGGGCACGACCCGCATTACGGCCTGCTGGACCTGCGCCTGCCCGGCAGCAGCGGGCCGCTGCTGCGCATCACCCACGCGGCGCAGGTGATGGGCAGTACCCTGCGCGTCAAGGTGCAGGCCCGGGATGTCAGCCTGGCACTGGCGGCGGACAGCGCATCGAGCATCCTCAACCGCCTGCCAGTGCGTGTGCGCGAGAGCTGCCCGGCAGCCAACCCTGCGCATGTGCTGGTCAGCCTGGATGCTGGCGGCAATGCCCTGCTTGCACGCATCACCCGCTTCTCGGCAGACCAGCTCGGTTTGCACACGGGGCAGATACTGTTCGCCCAGATCAAGTCGGTGGCCCTTTTGGGTTGAGCATCCTTAGCGCGCGTATTGTCCATTGATCAGTGACCTGATCGAGGCCCGCCGCCCATGCTTGACTGCCCCCTGCCGCGCACCCTGCACTACGTTGACGACAGTCAGCCGGGCCTGACCCGTCGGCGCTGGCGCGACCGTTTCATCTACCTGGATGCCGATGGCCAACGGGTACGCGACAGCGAAACCCTTGCGCGCATCGCCGCATTGGTGATCCCCCCGGCCTACACGAATGTGTGGATCTGCGCCGATCCGCAAGGCCACCTGCAAGCCACCGGCCGCGATGCCCGTGGCCGCAAGCAGTACCGCTACCACGCACAGTGGCGCGAACTGCGCGACCAGCACAAATACGGGCGCATGCTTGCGTTCGCCCAAGCCCTGCCAAAGCTGCGCACACAGCTGGAAGCCCACCTGGCGCGGCCAGGGCTGGACCGGGAAAAAGTCATGGCGCTGGTGGTGAGCCTGCTGGACCACACCCTGATCCGCATCGGCAACGAGCGCTACCTGCGCGATAACCGGTCGTACGGATTGACCACCCTGCGCAATCGCCATGTGCAGGTCAAAGGCAGCACTATTCGCTTCCAGTTCCGCGGCAAGCGCGGCGTCGAACACAACGTCACCCTCAACGACCGGCGCTTGGCCAACCTGCTCAAGCGCTGCATGGAACTGCCTGGGCAGGCACTGTTTCAGTACCTGGATGAAGATGGCCAGCGCCATAGTGTCGGCTCCAGCGAGGTCAATCAGTTTCTGCGGCAGTTGACCGGTGCCGACTTTACTGCCAAGGACTATCGCACCTGGGCCGGCAGCAGCCTGGCATTGAACCTGCTGAAGCCCTTGGCCTGGGAGCCGGAGAGTGAAGCCAAACGTCAGGTCGCCGCAATAGTCCGCCAGGTAGCCACGCGCCTGGGCAATACGCCGGCAGTGTGCCGGCGCTGCTACATCCACCCGGCAGTTCTGGAGCACTATGCCTTGGGGCGCCTGGCCAATTTGCCGAAAAACCGTGTGCGCAAAGGCCTGGACCCGGAGGAAGTGGCCTTGCTGTTGTTTCTTCAGGCACTCGAGGAACAGGAGGACCATTGAGCTTGTCTATTCAGCCCATGATGCGAAGAAATTTCCCATTAGCCGCCAACCCCCCTATTCTTGCCAGCGAGCACCTTGGCCGACAAACCGTTGACGGTTTGATTTGGCACCTGCAACTGAAGACACGCAACAGAATTTGTCTGTCGGGGAATTACTATCCGCCGAAAGCGTCTTTAATGAGAAGGAAGAGGGACAAGCTCCCGCCGCCGCGGCAACTAGCCCAGCGGACTTATACATCACCAAGGAGAACTACATGCTGATACTCACCCGTAAGGTTGGCGAAAGCATCGTCATCAACGATGACATCAAAGTCACCATTCTGGGCGTCAAAGGGATGCAGGTGAGGATCGGTATCGATGCACCGAAAGATGTTCAGGTCCATCGAGAAGAGATCTTCAAACGCATCCAGGCCGGCAGCCCGGCTCCGGAGAAACACGAAGACTCACACTGAGCGTCACCCGAGGGGCATGGATGCGCTCGACCGCCAGCCTCAGGTGCCTATTAACTGATGCACCGTGGCGATCATCTCATCCATGTCGAACGGTTTGTCGAATATTGCGGCAAACAGGGCCGGGCATCCTTGGCTGGCCTGTGCGCCGCTCATGAGGATGACCGGCAACTCGCTTAACGCCGGGTCCTCGCGGATGGCACGCGCCAACTCCTCACCGTTGAGTAGCGGCATCATGTAGTCGGTAATCACCAGCTGCACGCGTTTTTCCTTCAACGCCTCCAGTGCCTTGCAGCCATTGCTCGCCTTTTCCACCAGGAAACCTTCGTCCTCCAGGGCAAACCCGAGGATATCGGCGATCAGGTATTCGTCATCGACAATCAGGATGGTGTTCATCGGCTCGTCCGTCACCCGCTCTCCTGCGGCGTCGGCGTTCCCGAAAGCACACCGCAGGCACCTTCGAACGCCTTGCGCAAGGTAATGCCTTGCGGCCCGATCAGCAGCTCGTGCAAGGCCGGGTCATGGTGACTGTCACGCACCTTGAGGACCGACAGCATGCGCCGTAGTTGCGAGTCCAGTTCGACAAAGCGCATCAGCATAAGGTTGTCGACGATACTCGACAGGTCCGGCGCGGGGGCGCTGATTTCCGCGCCGAAGATGTCGCGCATCTCCCAGGTCAGCATCACGCTGACATCGCGCGCGCGCAACTCACCCGCCAGCGCGCGGAAAAACGCATTTAGCCGCGTCGGGTCAATAGCCAGGCGGCTGAATGCGCCAAGGCTGTCGATCACCACGCGCTTGCTGCCCTGCGCCGCTACACGCTCCAGTAGTCGCGCGCCAACCTGGTCCAGCAAGCCCTCTGTGGTCGGCTGCCAGCACAGCTGCAAGCTACCGCCCTTCTCCATCGCGGCAAAATCGTAACCGAGCGAAGCGGCCTTGCTGCGCAGGCGTTCGGGGGTTTCGTAAAAACCGAAATGCAACCCCGGCGCCTGCGGGGTGCTGGCACCCAGAAAGGCCAGGGCCAATGATGTCTTGCCAATCCCCGAAGGCCCCATCAACAGGCTGACTGACCCGGTGGCCAAGCCACCGCCAAGCATTTCATCGAAGGTTGGTACGCCGCTGCTGATACGCGCCAAAGTGCCACTGCCCAATTGGCTGGGGTGGCTGAACAACGCTTCCAGGCGAGGATAGACCTGCATGCCGGACTCATCGATAAGGCATTCGTGACGCCCCGACAACGCACCACTGCCGCGGGTCTTGCGCAATTGGACATGGCGCACGGCGCGGCTGCCGACCAGTTGCTCACCCAGTTCGATCACGCCATCGACCATGGTGTGTTCCGGGCTGCCCTCGTCGAGCCGGGCACTGGTCAGCAACAGTACGGTGCACCCGGCGAAGGCCGCATGCCCCTGCAGCTCAGAGACGAACTTCTTGGTGTCCAGTGCGGTTTCCGCACGTACCCGGGCATTGAGCACACCGTCGACGATCAGCAGGCTGGCCTGTTGCCGGGCAATTTCCTGGCGCAGCAACCGCACCACCGCATCCAGCCCGTCCTGCTCAAGGGTATCAAAGGCGCTGACGAACTGGATTTTGTCACCGACCAGCGCCGGGTCGAAGAAGTCCAGCGTGGACAGGTACTGGAACAAGCGTTCGTGCGACTCGCTCAGCAAAGTGGCCACCAGCACGCGACCACCGCCACGCACGTGGCCGCAGGCCAGCTGATTGGCGAGGATGGTCTTACCGGCCCCCGGCGGCCCCTGGATAATGTAGGAGGCGCCAGCTATCAGGCCACCCTTGAGCAACGCGTCGAGCCCGTCGATCCCCGTTACCAGCCGCTTCAGTGCCTGTGCCATGTTGTCTACCTGTCGAGTGGGCTATCCGTCTGGTCCTGATACATTGGCAAGTACAGTCGCATGCAAGTTCCCCGGCCAGGCTTGCTGTCGACACAAATGGCACCGCCACTTTGCCGGGCGAAACCATAGACCTGGCTGAGCCCCAGGCCTGTACCCTTGCCGAAAGGCTTGGTGGTGAAAAACGGCTCGAAGATACGCGGCAGTATCTCTGTGGGTATGCCTTCGCCGCTGTCTTCCACCTCGAAGCGCACGAAGCTGCCCTTCAGCCCTTCAACTTCGCCGAACAGCTCGACCACATCGACAGTCAGGCTGATGCGGCCATGCCCGTCGATGGCATCACGGGCATTGAACAACAGGTTGAGCAACACCATCTGCAGTTGCCCGGCATCCACCTCGATCAACGGCAGGTCCGGTTGCAGCAACACCTTCAAGTCAATCGAGCCTGGCAATGCATGTTCAAGCAGGCCACGCGTAGCGTTAACCAGGTCTGCCGGGGCAACGCTGGCCACATCGAACTTGCGGTGACGGGCAAAACTGAGCAGTTGCTGGGTCAGTTCGGTGCCGCGTTGGCTGGCATCGAGGATGTGCTGCAACATGCGCTGGGTGCGTGCCGGGTCCTGGGTGGACAGCGCCAGACGCGCCGAGCTGATGATGATGGTCAACATGTTGTTGAAGTCGTGCGCCAGACCACCGGTCAACTGGCCGAGGGCTTCAAGCTTCTGCGCCTGGAACAGCTGGGCGCGCATTGCGTCGAGCTGCAGCGCCGTCTCTCGACGGTCAGTGATATCGCGTGTCACCTTGGCCAGGCCAATGATCTGGCCATTTTCATCACGGATCACATCCAGTGCCGCCAAGGCCCAGAACTGCGTGCCGTCCTTGCGCACCCGCCAGCCTTCGTCCTGCGCCACACCCTGCTCCAGCGCCTGGCACAGCAGGCGCTCAGGGCGGCCATCCGCACAATCCTGCGGCGTGAAAAACAACGAAAAGTGCTTACCGATCACTTCATCTCTACGGTAACCCTTGATCCGTTGCGCGCCGGCATTCCACGACACCACATGGCCAGAAGGGTCGAGCATGTAGATGGCATAATCCACCACCGACTGAACCAGCTGTTCGTAACGATGGGCGGGCATGACGGAAGCGTCGAGGCAGTCAGCTGAAACCATGCAAACTCCACTGGCACAGCAGGAGGGAGAAAATGAGCGTAGCCCGGAGTGTCTGCCAGTAGACAGCTGAACGACTACAGGCAGTCAGCGTTCCGGCTCGGCCAGTGTCGGGCTGATGCATCGCGGCATGGCCACTTTCAGCAACCACAGGCTGAGCAGCATGATCATACCACCGCCGGCCAGGGCCAACATACGCTGCTGCTGTGAGTGCTCCGCATCGAAGCCCAGCAACAACAGATAACTGCCCAGGCTGATCAGGCTGATGTAAAGAAATGCAGCCAGCACGAGCACCTGCGCGAACAACAGCCGCCAGAATAACCGTGGACGCACCACACCTTCACCAACTCGGCCCTGAGTCATTACGCAACACTCTTGGATCCAATGATGGGCAACAGTGGCGTAACGACAGCACGGTGTCAATTGCCGGTTCGATCACCCTTCTATCTGTTGATCATAGGCGCTGCAGTTGACTCAACTATAACAATGGGTTATAAAGCGCGCTTGATTGCGAAGCCCTTCTGCTTAGAAGCGAGCTGGTCGTTGCGACCCCTTCAAGCGTGCGAGTGTGGTGGAATTGGTATACACAGCAGACTTAAAATCTGTCGGCGTGAGCCTTGCGGGTTCGAGTCCCGCCACTCGCACCAAACTTCGTTGAAAAGGCGCCCTCGCGGCGCCTTTTTGCTGCCTGACAGCAATGTCTGGCGCAGCTGCTAAAGTGGAGCTTGTCCCCGTCCACTGGAACGCCGCCATGCGCTACTCCCTGTTCGATGGTCAACGCGACATCATTATCCTGATCGCCCGCGTACTGCTGATGGTCCTCTTCGTCTTGTCTGGGTGGGCCAAGCTGACCGGCTTCGATGGCACGGTAGGCTACATGACCTCGCTCGGCGCCCCCGCCCCGATGCTGGCAGCTGGGATTGCCGTCATCATGGAGTTCCTCGTCGCAATCCTGTTGATCCTCGGTTTCTACACACGGCCGTTAGCCTTTCTGTTCGCGCTGTTCGTGCTGGGCACGGCGCTGCTGGGCCACCCATTCTGGAACATGGTCGACCCCGAGCGCAGCGCCAACATGACCCAGTTTCTGAAAAACCTCAGCATCATGGGCGGCCTGCTGTTGCTCGCGGTAAGCGGGCCCGGGCGGTTCTCGGTGGATGGCCGCTGAGTCAGTCGTCGCAGTCGTCGAACCAGGCTGGGTGATCGCGCTCTTCGTCATCGAGGTCATCCAGCGTTTCCTCGTCTTCCTCCACTTCATCCTCGGCGCCTTGGGCATCTGCCTCGGGCTCCATGTCGTCATAGAGAAATTCGTGGTCAAGCAGGTGATCGTGCTCGGGTTCGTGCAGGTCGTCTTCGTCGCGCATGCTGGCTCCTGGGATAATGGCAGGCCTGTATAGGCTGATCAGGGTGCCGGGTCAATGCGTGGTCGCTTAATCCTGGGTTAACCGGACCGGCGCAACCTGCAGGCTCTCCCTTCAAACGTCTTTTGCCCGCCTTCCATGGCGGGCTTTTTTATGACCCTGCGCACTTCATTGCAGATGATGACAGCCTCATGACCTGACCTTCACGAAATGTCGACATCCGGATGGGCACACTGGCCCTGCTCCGTATGTTCTTGCAGCCCGCCGCATCCTTGCCGCGGGCTTTTCTTTTTTCCGCAAAGGCCAGCCAGGCATACGCAGGTATTTTGTGGAAGCGCCCACCTTGACCATGACC
Organism: Pseudomonas sp. GW823-FHT05G12; assembly: GCF_058795575.1. Taxonomy (NCBI): domain Bacteria; kingdom Pseudomonadati; phylum Pseudomonadota; class Gammaproteobacteria; order Pseudomonadales; family Pseudomonadaceae; genus Pseudomonas; species Pseudomonas sp. GW823-FHT05G12. The sequence goes on along the minus strand of NZ_CM179501.1, from coordinate 2,246,350 downwards.
TGAAGCAGTTTTGCCTGGCCCGGCAAGGTCTATGCTGTCCCGACGATCACCCAAGCTCACATCGGATAGACACGGAGGCTCTCATGAAAGCTGCTGTCGTTGCACCAGGCCGTCGCGTGGACGTGATAGAGAAAACCCTGCGCCCTCTCGAACACGGCGAAGCGCTGCTGAAGATGCAGTGCTGCGGTGTGTGCCACACCGACCTGCACGTCAAAAATGGCGACTTTGGTGACAAGACCGGGGTAGTACTGGGCCACGAAGGTATTGGCGTGGTCCAGGAAGTTGGCCCAGGCGTCACCTCGCTCAAGCCAGGCGACCGAGCCAGCGTTGCCTGGTTCTACCAGGGTTGCGGACATTGCGAATACTGCAACAGCGGCAACGAGACCCTGTGCCGCGACGTGAAGAATTCCGGTTACACCGTGGACGGCGGCATGGCGGAGGCCTGCATCGTCAAGGCCGACTACTCGGTTAAAGTGCCCGACGGCCTCGACTCCGCTGCCGCCAGCAGCATTACCTGCGCCGGCGTCACGACCTACAAGGCAGTGAAAATCTCCAACGTCCGCCCCGGCCAATGGATCGCCATCTACGGGCTCGGCGGCCTGGGCAACCTGGCCCTGCAATATGCCAAGAATGTGTTCAACGCCAAAGTCATCGCCATCGACGTCAACGAAGAGCAACTGCGCTTCGCCAGCGAGATGGGCGCGGATCTGGTCGTCAACCCGCTCAACGAAGACGCCGCGAAGGTCATTCAGGCCAAGACCGGTGGCGCACATGCTGCCGTCGTTACTGCCGTGGCCAAAGGCGCGTTCAACTCAGCTGTCGATGCCTTGCGCGCTGGCGGGCGACTGGTGGCCGTCGGGCTTCCGTCGGAGTCCATGGACCTGAATATTCCCCGCCTGGTGCTTGATGGGATCGAAGTGGTGGGCTCGCTGGTAGGTACACGCCAGGACCTGCAGGAAGCCTTCCAGTTTGCCGCTGAAGGCAAAGTGGTGCCCAAGGTGACGCTGCGACCGATCGAGGATATCAACCAGATCTTTGACGAGATGCTGGAGGGCAAGATCAAAGGCCGGATGGTGATACAGTTCGAAGGCTGACAGGCCGAGCCAGGTCATGTAGAACCACAGCAAAGCCCGTAGATGACCCTCTACGGGCTTTTTGCCTTCTCAATTGTCAAAGGAACAGACCATGACCGTCGACTGGCACGCCGGGCCGATTAGCCGTACGACTCCACTGGACAAGCATTACCGCAACACGCAGAAGGTTCGTCAGTTTCTGCTCAGCGAGTGCGGCGCGGCATTCAAGTTCGACCGTGGACTCATGCTTTGGATCAAGAGGGGTACCCCATCAACCATGGGTGACGTCGCGGACGAATGGCTACGGAGGTAAGGGTGAAGCCCTGTATCTGACGGCTGGAGGCAGGCCTTGCCTGCAGCCGTTGCTTTCAGCATCTTGTCCAACGATTCAACCATGCTGGAATAATCCATTTCCTGACTCCCTCGATGGTGGAATTGGCTTGAGCCCAACCCTAGACTGCGAACATTTCAATATTTGATGAGCAAACCTGGAAATATCACTCATCCTTCATGCTGAAGACCGACGCCCGCGAGGTGTTGTTCAAGAAAAGTGCTCAACCTGCAATGGCGAGCCTGTGCATATGAGGAGATCGGCATGTCCATTCGAAGCTTGGCGAAGAACCTGCCGCCAGACCCTTCGCGGGAAGGCTGGGTCATCGGATGGGGGGTCCTGAGAGACCGACACCCATGGCATTTCGTCGACGTTTATGCTGACCAGAAAACGGCCATGGCAGAGGCGCAGCGCAGAGGCGACGGCTACGTGGTGGAATTCGGCTCGCACCGCTTGGGGACGCATGAATTTATCTGCGGTGTAACCTTACCTGAAGGCTGACGCTCGATCGAAAAGGGTCATGGACCGGACTTCAGGGAATTATCTGCCCATTGGCAATAGCACTGGCTTCGAGCTTGGCACGCTCGGCGTCCAGAAAAACATAAGCGGCTTGTAGCGTGTTGATCTTCGTTTGAATCTCGGCCATCTTGGCGGCGACCAAGACGGCGCCTTGCGCGCAATCGATCGTGTTCCCCCGCCTGGCCACAAGAATGTCCCCAATCTCAGCAAGTGAAAAGCCTCCGCCCTGGGCACTCTGTATGAAAGCCAAGTCAGCAACGGTCTGTTCACTGTAACTGCGATAGTTGTTGGCTTGTCGGTGTGGCTCGATAAGCCCGAGCTGTTCGTAATAGCGCAATGTATGGCGGCTGAGCCCACTCCGGCGCTCCAACTCTCCAATATTCACGTTAAAAATCCTTGACTGTAGAGCAGGCTCTACACCTTAGCCTGCGCCCATCATTCAAACAAGGGTTCAAACATGAGTGTGGAGTGCTTTGTCACCGGCGGCAGCGGCTTTGTGGGGCAACATTTGCTGGCCGGTCTTACTGCGCAAGGGCACAAGACCTGGGTGCTGATGCGCAGCCCCGGTAACATCGAACGCCTTAAGGAGCAGGTAGGCCAACTGGGGGGTAACCCTGAGTATATCCATGCCGTTGAAGGCGATATCAGCCAGGAGGGGCTTGGCCTCAGCGAAGCAGACAAAGAACGCGTCACTTCGGCCGCTGTATTTTTCCATCTCGCGGCGCAATTTTCCTGGGGGCTGACAGCGGAGCGCGCCCGCACAGTCAATGTCCAAGGTGCTCTGAGAGTGGCCAGGCTTGCGGCCAGCCAGCGCATCCGATTGCTCATGGTAGGCGGCTTCATGCTGCAAAACCTCAACCACCTTGCCAGTATCGGGGTTGATATTCAGTGCCCTGAAAACACCAACTGGCCCGCGGTCTACGCCCGTGTAGGCGGCTACGAAGGCAGCAAACTCGAGTCCCATTTTGCAGTCATCCGCTATATGCAAGACGCGGATGCGGATTACACGATTGTTCACCCTGCTACGGTGTGCGGCCACAGCGAGAACGGGCATATCCTGGACGGACAACCGCTTGCCGAACTCATTCGCAATCTGGCACAAGGCCGGTTCAAAGCTATTCCCGGTTCCGCCAGTCACTGGTTGCCATTGGTCAGCGTCGATTATCTGGTGAACATGATGACTTGCGTGGCGTTCGACCCCTCCATGGCCAACCGGCAAGTTCTGGCGCTGTATGAGCGAACACCGAACTTGCAGGGAATGCTTGGGCAGATCGCAGACACGCTAAAGATCAAGGCACCCCGCCGCCATATACCCATAGGGTTGCTCAGGTCGATATTGACGATTCCGGGACTGGCGACCCGCTTGGCGATCAGCGCCGAGTCATTGAACTTTATTCAGACGCAGCGCTTCGACATGGGAAACAGCAGGCAATTGGAGCGCAAGTACCAGTTTACGCATCCCGACATGACACAAGCCCTGGAAAACACGGTGCGCTATGTCAACGGCTCCTTGATGAAAGAATCCAAAAGTGGGGGCGCTGGCCAGCGAGGATGACGGGCCAGGCTGATGATGCCCACTCTGTCGGATAGCTGGAAGTGTGGCGACGCAGGCATTTCACGCACTGCGTCTTCGCTGATGTCAGTAAGTCGCCGCTCGACCTCCGGCGCTGCGCGCCTCTGCTATTTCGAGGCAGCCAGAAAGCCTGCCGCAGGCGCACCTTCAGCGGCGACACGTCGGGCTCGGCCAACGCCCCACGCCAGTGCCCTGGTCATCGACTCGCCAGGGCGAGAATCGAAGGCCTCTTCAAGGATAGCCATGCCACCAGGGGCGTACACCCCGATGAACATCTGCGTTTTGCCTGTCCGCGACAGCCGCGTCTGAACGTCAATGTATGTCCCATCGTCGAGTGTCTCGTCGTGAGTTCGGTGATGAAGCGTCGGGTCAGCCCAGGCCCAGAAAACATCACCGCGTATTCTCATGAGACGCTCCTACGACTTTAGTTGTAGTCAGGTGGTTTATTGCCACCATAGCGAACGTGCAGTTTTACGCAAATTCGTCTGACTCATCTGTGAGCTGAATCGGACAATCGGCTATTCAGCAGCCCCGGCAAAGACTCAACGCTTGTCGTGAAGCTCCGGGGGCCATGCGAAGAGATCAGTTAACCATTCGCCGCTCCCGGCCAGCCGGCTTGATGCAAGGCTTTGAGCAGCGTCTCACAATCCAGTCCCGGTACTGCATGGCCGTTGCCTTCGGCGGTGTCAGCGGCTAGTAAGGCGTTGATGATGGCTTCTTCCACCGCTTCGGTGGCGGCAAGAAACAACTCGCTGATATGGTCGTTGTTGACCATGCTAAGGTTGTCGGTGGTCGGCGCGCGCTTACTTTCGTAAGCTGCCGGCGGCACATGATTACCGGTGGAGAAGGCGATGAAAATGTCACCGCTGTGGTCTTCGTTACCACCACCGGTGCGGGCGAGACCGATGCTGGCGCGTTGTGCCAGGCGCGTACATTGGTGTGGCAGCAACGGCGCATCGGTGGCCAGGCAAACGACTATCGAACCCATGCCCGGGTGCGGCAGCGAAGCCTTAAGGAACGGGGAGTCAGCCTGTTCCATGTAGCGTCCCACCGGATAGCCGTCGACGCGCAGTTCGTTACGGATGCCGTGGTTCGCCTGGACAATGGCGCCAACAGTCCAACTGCCCTGAGTGCTACTCAGGCGCCGCGATGCAGTGCCGACACCGCCCTTGAATTCGTGGCAGATCATGCCGCTGCCACCACCGACCGCGCCCTCGATAACGGGCCCAATTACAGCATTACTCAGGGCTTCGGCCACATGCTCGTGCTTCACATGAAAACCGTTGATGTCGTTGAGCAGCCCGTCATAGGTCTCCAGCACCACCGGCATGTTCCAGTAGATACGGCCGTCATCCGGTTGTTGTTCACGGTCCAGCACAATCAGTGCATCGCGCACCACACCCAGGCTGTGGGTGTTGGTGAAGGCGATGGGACTGGTCAAAAGACCCGCTTCGCGAATCCACTCCAGACCGGTTGCGTCGCCGTTGCCGTTCAACACATGGACGCCGGCAAAGCACGGTTGCTGGCTGGTGGAACCGACACGCGGCTCGATGATTGTTACCCCAGTCAGGATGTCGCGGCCGTTGGCGGTGCGTCCTCGCACATTGCTGTGACCGACCCGAACGCCCGGCACATCGGTGATGGCGTTGAGGGGACCGGGTTGCAGTTGGCCGAACTGAATATTCAGGTCACGGGCACGTGGCTTCATCGTGTCTTTCATGATCTCTCGCTCTTGTTTTGGTTTGTTTCATGACTGGGGTTTGGTCAATCATCAGCAGAACCGGGTCTGCCAATTAATTGCCGGTCTTGACTGTGTTCCACGCACGGGTCCGAATGCGCTCCAGCTTCAGCGGCAGTGGCTCCAGGGGGAAAAGCGTGGACAGCACATCCTTGGACGGATATACCCCAGGATTGTCGCGGATCTTCTTCTCTACAAGCGCAGTGGCATCCTTGTTCGCGTTCGGATAGCTCAGGTAGTTGGATGACTCAGCAATGACATCGGGGCGCAACATGTAGTTGATGAAGGCCAACCCTTGCTCCGGGTTCGGCGCATCGTTGAGCTGCACCATACTTTCCACCCACACCGGGGCACCTTCGCGTGGGATGCTGTAGACAAGGTTTCGATGGTTGCCAGCCAACTCGGAGGCTTTCTGCGCGTCGGAGACACCGCCCGCCCAGCCCAGCACGACGCAGACGTTGCCATTGGCGAGATCAGAGATGAACTTGGAAGAATCGAAGTAGGCAATATGGGGGCGCAGCTTCAGCAGCAGTTCCTGAGCTTTTTTGTAATCGTCCGGGTTATGGCTGTTGTATGGCAGTCCAAGGTAGTGCAGTGCGATGGGAATAACCTCGCCAGGCGCGTCCAGCATGGCCACACCGCATTGACGGAGTTTGGCTAGATTTTCTTCCTTGAAAATCAAGTCCCAGGAATTGACTGGCGCATCGGGGCCGAGTAGTGACTTAACCTTGTCCGCGTCATAGCCGATGCCAGTGGTCCCCCACAAATAAGGGGCCGCGTAGCTGTTTCCGGGATCATTGCTCTGCAACTTGGCGAGGACGTCGGGATCGAGATGGGACCAGTTGGGTAACTTGGAGCGATCCAGTCTTTTCAGCACGCCGGCTTTGATCAGGTTCGGTAGCAGGTCGGCACTGGCAACCACAACGTCATAACCACTGCGGCCAGCCATCAGTTTGCTTTGCATGACCTCACTGTTGTCGAACACGTCGTACACCGCGCTGACGCCTGCTTCTTTCTGGAAGTCTTTCACCGTGTTCGGGGCAATGTAGTCATACCAGTTGTAGATATGGACACTTGGCTTTTGAGCGTCACCGGCCTCGGCGCAAACCACGCCAAAACTGAACAGAGAGACCAGCGCGAATTGCATGTAACGAATCCGTTTCATGGGGATGCTCCGGAGCGTTAGCGCTGAGTCCAGAGACACGAGCACTGCTCCTGCTAGTTTGTGAATTACTGTTGTGGCAGGGTCGAAACAGGCGTTAAGACGGAACAATCGTTGTGTTGCAGTTGCGCCCCACAACTGATTCAGGGGATCAGGAGTTCACGTCGACTATCATCATGCTCACTCTGCTCGCCGGTCAGGAACAAGCGGCGGTCACTGAGGTAGTCATATTCGTGGCGGGCGGTGCGCAGCAGGCCGAGATCTAATTCCACCACCTGCCGACACTCTGCGCGGCCCGCTTCGAACAGCGTGCGCCCGAAGGGATCGATAGCGGCGCTGCCGCCGGCAAAAACGAGCCCTTCGTCGCCGTCGCCCACCCGATTGACCATCACCGCGAATGCCTGGTTTTCCTGAGCGCGAGCCATGATTGCAGTGCGGTGGACAGGGCCGTAAGGATCCATGTTACCGTTAGTGACCAATATGAGCTCGGCGCCGAGTTGGCCGAGCGCCCGAGCACTTTCCGGAAACTCAATGTCGTAGCAAATCAGGATACCGACACGGATGCCCTTCCACAGTGCGGTGACATAGCGGTCTCCTTGTTGGAACAATCCGCGCTCCGACGGCCAAAGGTGAGTTTTGCGATAACTCAATGCGATCCCTTGCGGGGTGACCAGCAAGGAGGTGTTGTAAACGGTGCCGGAGTCGTTCTCAGCCAGACCAATCACCGCTGAGACGTTTCGTTCGTGTACGGCGCGTTGCACGGCCTGCACACTCGGCCCGTTAACGGGCTCGGCGATTTCGGCGAGCTGTTGGGCGCTGGCAAATCCCATCAGCTGGGTCTCTGGGAAAATCAGCAGATCGGTATCCACGGCGCAGGTAGCGATGGCCTGCAATGTACGTTCCAGGTTATAAGCGGTATCGCCATCGCGACCGGAGAGTTGTACAAGTTCAATCTTCATCGGTGATCCTTTCACGTGTATGTTGGCTCAATCGCCAAACTGAACAGCACCCGCCAGGGCTGAAACGAAGTATGGAGAGCCATAAAACGGAAAGTAATTACTTCGATGGGGTAACCCCGTATGGGTAGAAACGGGAGCATTACACTGCAGGACATGGCCTGGCACCAGGCCATCGGCAGACTAATCGAGGCACTTGACCGCCCTAATTTCTGGCTGGCTCTGGTGCGTCAACTGGATAGATACATTCCGGTAGACAGTTGGGTCGTACTGATATTCAGCAATGGTCGCCCGCAGGTGCTCGCAGAATGCCCAGGCAAGGATGGCGGGCCAGATCCGCTTTTTCAGGACTACCTCAAAGGCCTGTATCTGCTCGACCCCTTTTATCTCGCCAACCGGGAAGCACCGCAGAGCGGTTTGTTTTGGCTAGCCGACGTGGCGCCGGAGTGCTTCGAGCAAACCGACTATTACCAACGCTACTTCCGCCTCAATGTCGTTGCCGACGAAGCACATATCAACGTCCAGCTCGACACGGAGCGCACCCTCAGCCTCTCGCTGGGAAGTGAGTGTCTCTTCAGTGCAGAGCAGACCGCCCTACTCACTCTCATCCAGTCCTGGGTTGCCGCCCTGATGCGTCAGCGCATGGCATTCGAGCGGGAAGCGCTGGAGCAGAACACGTCGTCGGCACCCAGCTGGCAGAGCTGGCTGGACTCTACTGACCAGCAGTTGGATACACCGCTTTCCGCCCGTGAACTGGAAGTTGGCCGGCTTATGCTTAGCGGCTGCTCGAACAAGGAGATCGCGCGCAAGCTGGCGATTTCCGCAGAGACTGTGAAGGTCCATCGCAAGCACATGTACAGCAAACTCGGCATTAAATCTCAGTCCGAGCTGTTCTCATTATTTTTGAACGCACAGAACTGAACTCGTTTTCTCATGATGGCTTCAAGTTCTAAGACAATCGGCCTCGTTGCGCTCCACAGGCCCGGCGGCGCAACTCAATGTTGGCCAGGCGCCGGGCCTGGTAAGGGCCGCTGACGTAGGAGAACGACAGGGTTTCTGCCGCCTCACCACGCTCAGCAATCACCCAATCACTGATCGAAACCTCGGGGTAAGACCGGTAAGCGACTGAGGATCGTCCTGGAAATGAAAGGAGTGAGGAACAACCTAAGCCTGCTGCTCGATAAGGTCACGCGACACACCAGCCAGCACCTTTCGCCGTTCTTCATCCAGTTCCGCGATATCCGATCGAAGGCCGCATCAGAGATCAACGACCTTAGCGAGGCAAGCGTACTGCCGGGCCACTCGAAAGAGGGAATTACTGAGCATGATTACCGGCGCGTCGGACCTATCGCAAAGCCCTCGAAAGGCTGAAGTTTCAGAACTCCACCCCGAAAGTTTCGGAACTCGTGGCTTTTTTCGACCCTCAAAGAAAAACCCCGCAGACGTTAATCTGCGGGGCTTTCGAATGGTGGAGGCCGAGGTCGGAATCGAACCGGCGTAGACGGATTTGCAATCCGAGGGATATTTTCTTTGTTTTCAATATGTTAGAGATACTTTAGTTCCGCAACAAATCATTTCTAGCAGCTCTGCAGCCCCTTGAAATCAAGGGACCTCTAGACAGTTGCGGAACTGATTTTTCACCAAGTATTGTAGCTTTCACCGGTATAAACGCCCCCTCTGGCGCCCTGCCGAATAGCCTGCCTACTGCTTGGCTGAGCATTGACCTACCTCCCCGCGCAGCCGAAAAGGGACAGAACCAGCGTACTTCCCCAGCCCTCAAGGAGCAGCCATCCCAGCGGGTCACCTAAAGCAGCTTCGGCAATTCGGTTCCACGAGCTTTGGCTATCACCCGAAGCTGGTAATCGGCCACAGCCTGGAAAAGCGACTCGGCAAGAAGCTGCAGACGCTCAATTTCATCGGCCGGTGCGCCTCTATCTTGCGCCTGATGATACTCACGCAAGGCGTCGATAGCTTTCTGAATGAGAGGCTCGCCAGCCTCGACCATTCCAATTAAAGTCCGCTTGTGCACTATCCAGTCCAGAGCAGTAAAACAACAAGTATAGGGTGCGAACAGCTGGCAGCGGGCTAAGTGACGACCTCTCAACGACTGCTATCGACCCAAAGCGGCTAGTGGCAAAAGGCAATATTCGGCCAGAAGCTGCCTCTCGCTATATCGCTTAATGCTCCCCCGCTGTTAGATCCCAACTAAGTGCGCATATGGCCTGAGAGCCTCGACGTCTGTCACAAAATTATCAAAAGAGCCATTGCTAGGGCGCATCAAAACTATGTTCTTATACTTACTCAGGGGTTTGCATATTTTAACGTAGCACGGGGAGTCTTTTTTATAAGAAATGCTTAGCTTGTTTAGTTCATCATTCAGCTTTTGCTGGCATGATACAATTTTAGTGCGCGCGCTGTTCGTTGAACCATAGTGAGCAAGCAGCCAGCATTCTGGCGAGTGAATTGAAATTGCAAAAATTATCCTATCTTTATATTTATTATAGAATGCGGGCGTGAGCTTACTGATTAAGACATTTTTTACATCCAATAAAAGCTGGGCGGGAGGGGTTCGTAAGCTCAAACCAAAATTAGCATGTTCGCAACAGTCAGTGTCTATTTGAATGACTAAATATTGATTAGCAGCTAAGGCTTTTAAAAGCTCTTTGGTATTGGTGCAATACTCTAGAACCTTTTCCCAGCCTCCAAAGCTATCACACGCTTGCCGAGCCTGGTCTGTGGCGTCAAGTAGAGGCTGAAGGATGGCGAAGTGAACCTCCTCATCATCCTGATCTTCCACAATTCCGTGGATCAAGTGCTTAAGAAGATCTTGGTCAGTGATGCCTTCCGTGACAAGAGCAAATGATGCCATTCTAGAATCCTTGAGGTAGTCCGCCGAGAGAGCCGCTCATAAACATATCTGAAAGCTTAAGGCTTTTGCCTTCGGGCTTAAATATTCTTTTAATTCGCGTATACCCGTGAATGTTTCGACTAATCACAAAAAGACGTTGACTATCATCATCAAGATTTAACCCATCCAGGATCGCTGGATTGTGAGTGGTTAATATTGCTTGTTTATTATGCTCTTTGGCAAGATTTGCAAGTTGCTGAATGAGAGCCCGGCATAGCTTGGGATTAAGGGAGGCGTCAACGTTATCTATCGCGAAGAAATTAGGCGTCAAATCGCTTGAAAACAAGGCAAAATAGAATACTAAAAATAGAAAGCCTTCGTTGGCGCTACGTAAATCCAAGGTTTTCTTTGTTTCAGCTAGATACCTATCATAGATATCTAGGCTTGGGGTGCTAGCCTCAAGATTCACAGAGAATTCTTCAAACCAACCAAGTAATTTTAAGCAAGAGTTAATGCTGGCTATGGTATCCTTACTCTCGGATGATAGAAATGCCAAATACCTGATAAGTCCTTCACCATTGATCCCCAAGGGCTCAATTTGGCTATCTGCCTCAGTTGAGCGAAGCTTCGTATTTTCAGGCGAATAAATTACAAAATTCTCAATTTCTCTGGGAGGGCTATTGTAGTCCTGGCGAGTTCTTTGGAAGAGAAATTGCAAAAGATCTTCGCTTGATTGACTTTTTCTCTTTGTTGGTCTTGTATTCTTTTTTGTAAGGTCGGAGATGAAGATCTTCATGGACTCATCAAATCGTTTCCGATTTTCTTCGCTGGAAGATATGAACTCCAAAATCCTTTCTCTAACGTAGTCAGTTTCCTTCAGCCCGTTTTTGGTAAAGCTAAACTCCCATGGCGAATATGGCGCATTGTCGTTTTGCATCTCGTAATGGTAGCTGACCTGTGCATTTGACAGGCTCACGTTAATTGATTCATTGTCTTGGCAGTCATCAAAACGCGGTCGCATGTGTTGTGGTTGCGTAACTCGAATCCCTCGAGATATTAAAAATTCATTATCCAACTTTCCTGCAGCTGCTGCGCCGGCTAAAGCAATAGCTTCTAAAAGGTTGCTTTTCCCTGCGCCGTTCTCACCGATAAAAACATTGATTCTGCCAAGTTCGAGTTTAATTTTCCCGACCGACTTAAAATTGCGTATTTCGATCGTTTCAATCACTGGAGATACCTAGTGTGGGGAGTAAATTTTCAATCTTAAATCTAGAGTTAACTCGAAGCAAGGTACAACCTCCAAAACGCGACCACTCAACCACCTATCGCTGGGCAGGCACGGTCATTGCTGTGGGGCTGGCTGGGTCGAGGAGAAGCGGCTGAGAAGGATCGGCTTCTGCCCCTAACTGAGGGGCGCTATGGGTCGCTAGCTGCCGATCGCGACTGCCCTCTGCCGACCCAGAAGGCGACAACGCTCCACTTGCTGGGCTGGACTGCCTGCTGCTTGAGCCACATGGTACCGACTTACCGCTTCCGCAGCCTCAAGTATCAACGGATCGCCCGGCATGATCATGGCCTCTATGCCTTCTCATCGTCTATTGCCTCCGCTACTACTATAGGCACATTGGCAGCCATGATAGGGACTTGAACCCGCCCGGCTGGCTCGTCAGGCCGCCAGAGGCCAGGAAAAACGGGTATCCTCGCCTAAGCAAATGGCATATTCCGCTCTCAATCGCCCCAGAATTTGTCGATTTTCCCTTAACCTACGATGCCAGGAGCCCGCCTATGGATGAGAAAGCAGCGATCGCAGCAGACACCATGGAACTGCTGCTAATGAATCAAACAGCCCTCAGAGCAGCCCTTGAAGAGCTGTCGCTCTGGGTTAGTCAGCGTGGTTCGACTCACATCCATGACAACGTCATGGTGGCCCTGACGGCACTGGACTCGCATGCGGAGGCGATCTCGGTTGGGATCGAGCGGTTAAGATCCTGAATCAGCTACGCTCGCTGTCTCAAGTACCTCATCGAGCGACCCAGCCAAAAGCTGCAGCGTGACGGCTGCCCCGATGATGGATTGGGACTACTTTTCCCTAGGTCATTGACTTTATTAGCATTTAGCCCCAACGAGATACTTCCGTACCATTTTTTTACCATCATCCCTCGTACTCTGCATCTAAGCTATCCAAATCTTAGCGAAACATCTTCTGCATCAGGACTCGCCTGAGAGCCTCATCAATCGGCACGTGCCCCATTGACCAGTACTGCGCCGCTCAGCAAAATCAAGCCCGACCGAGCCACTACCTCGCCACCACTGCCCGGCGCCTAACAAAACGCTCATAAGGATACCGTTTACATGGATATCGAAGCAGAACTCAGCTCCGTTTTTTCCCAGCGGTCCTCTGGCCCATTTCTTTTTCTGGGCTCCGGTTTTTCCAGACGATATATCGGACTTGAAGACTGGGAAGGACTGCTCAGCCGTTTTTGCTTAACTGGCAGGCCTTACGCGTACTATAAGAGTAGCGCAAACAACAACACGCCCAGATCCGCACAACTTATAGCTGATGACTTCCATGACCTATGGTGGGGGCACGAAGACTATGCACAACAAAGACAGCAGTTTGGACACCTCATCAAGGACAAAACCTCCCCCCTCCGGCTAGAAATCTGTGAGTATCTAAAACAGAAACATCTGATAGAGCCACCAGCGGGCATAATGGAGGAAATTGAAGCGCTCAAGGAGTGCGATGTTGACGGCATAATAACCACCAATTGGGATGGATTCGCTGAAACCCTTTTCCCTGATCACACTAAATATGTTGGACAGAAAGAACTTCTATTCTCCAACACAATGAATGTTGGCGAAATCTACAAAATTCACGGATGTTATACCGCCCCAGACTCGCTTATTCTGACAGACACTGATTACCACGACTACAACAATCGAAATGCTTACCTCGCCTCAAAGCTAATCACGATATTTGTAGAACATCCAGTTATCTTTATTGGATATTCGATATCCGACCACAACATAAGAGACCTCCTCAAATCAATATCTCTCTGCATCGGCCGAGAAAATATTGACAAGCTTCGTGACAACCTTATTTTTATAGATCGGAATGAGCCCAACTCAGGCCCCACAATTGAAACGTCCTATCTACAGTTCGACTCTATTCAGATCCCTGTCAAGGTAGTCAAGACAAGTAGCTTCACGCCAGTCTACGGCGCCATTGCACAGTTCGAACGAAAGCTTCCAGCCCGAGTATTGAGGTTCTGCAAAGAAAGAGTATATGAAATAGTTAAGGGTCAGAATCCTGACAAAAAAATTGCAGTCATCGACTACGACCAAGTACAGAACAAAGACGATATCGAAGTTGTATTCGGGCTTGGAGTAATCGGGAAAGTTGGCGAGACGGGCTATAAAGGAATTGCCACAGGCGACATATTCGAAGACTTGATACTTAACAATAAAAACTTTGATGCCAAAAAACTGCTGGACACGACCATCGCCCTCCTACCGAAACAAACAAAATTTGTACCCATTTTCAAATACCTGCGCGAACTGGGCATCACCAGCAGGGATAAATATACAGAATCCGGACTGAAACTAGACCGACTAATCAATCGCAAAGCAGAAGACTTCGCAACTTCTAACGTCCCTCAAACCGCAAAATACCAGAAACTTCCATTTGTTGAGTTCCTAAACGCAGCCACTGAGTCCGAAATTGTCAGCATGACTCCGCTGCTGCAGAATTTTGACATCGACGCCTTAGGTAAATATTTGCAGGACAACTATGGACATCTGATTACTTGTAAAAATAGATATCATTTCCGTCGCCTAATGGCATTTTATGATTGGAAGAAATATGGATTCTAACGCTCGCCAGAGTCATCACAAAGGCACAGAGCGCCAAAGCCGGCTCTAAACAGCGGCTTTGGCGCCCTCCACGCTACTCGGGATTATTACAAAGAATAACTTAACACCCCGCAAAAGGATCAAGTAATGGAAGAATCCGAAGACATTATCCGAATCAACCAGGAGTGGATCACTCTTAACGCCCTGCGGGCTATGGTCAAGATCGCAACAAAAGGAGACATGACCAAAGGTACATACGAAAACACCTTGGAACTGGGCGGTGAGCTTTACCCCGAACTCCTTGGGGCTGAAAAAAGTCTATTGCGACGAGAACGTGAGAGCGACATAGTAAAAGAATTTCGCCAACGTGCAACCCTATTATCAGTACAGCAATCAAGATACGTATCGCCTTTGGATCTTTTGCAGGCGGAAATTGACTTACTTCAATCTCTTCTTACCATTGCGAAGCTTGAGCAGAACAACCAGTCCAAAACTGATCAGCTGAGACGAAAATTAGGTGCGTATGAGAAGGCGAGAGAAGAGCTATCTCCTGTCGAACATACTGAAAACAAGCTCATATTCCGCGATGCGTATAACGCAGATAGAGAATTGCCTACGCTTGGCACTGGATTGGCGAGAAAGGACTATCAACTCCCTGACGGAAACCGCTTGCGCCTACGCGTACTGCATCCCGACAAGCCCGAGCACATAACCGGCGCCGATGTTATCTACGAGCGGCACGATGAACTAACTCAAACCGTTAATCTCGTGATAGTTCAATATAAAATGTGGGACGGGAAAACTCTATACATCTCTGATGAACGCATGCAGCGGCAACTCGCTAGACTTAAGTGTTTCTCATGCGACCAGCAGCTGTGTGAGGATGCCTCTAGAGAACGCCCGTATAGGTTTCCTCATTGCTCGGCTTTTATCCGCCCGACAGATAAGCTTCAAAACGCCAATCAAAAGCTTATATCCCGAGGCGAGCACTTGCCTATATGCGCGATCGATAGATGCAAAACAGAGACCCGCTCAGATGGCCATAAGTTAGAATATGATAAAATCAAGCACACCTCGCTGACGGGAGAACTATTTGAGCATATGTTTAATAGGGGCAAGGTAGGCTCGAGAGCCCTTTCCTATGAAGAACTTGAAGACATTTAC
Organism: Pseudomonas sp. GW823-FHT05G12; assembly: GCF_058795575.1. Classification (NCBI taxonomy): domain Bacteria; kingdom Pseudomonadati; phylum Pseudomonadota; class Gammaproteobacteria; order Pseudomonadales; family Pseudomonadaceae; genus Pseudomonas; species Pseudomonas sp. GW823-FHT05G12. The sequence continues at coordinate 2,231,134 of NZ_CM179501.1, read as the reverse complement.
AGAGACTCCTCCATTATTGATAGCAGCGAGTCCGTAGTTGTATACGCACAAGAGTACTAGACTCAAGCTTGCTGTTCCTGAAGCATTGGTAAGCATTTGCGAGACAGATGATTACCGGGCCTCTACAGTCCAAAGTTGGTCGATTCGCGTCGTGTACGACTGGCTCATCATTTCCCGGCGCATTCCCCAATCGGGGGTGCGGGGGACGCTCCCGGCCCGCACCGTTCCCCTGCCATACCTGTCGTTGATCTTGTCGAGCGCTGACATCAGTCGGCCACTAGCCAGTGGCTGCGTTAGCGCGAACAGATCATCGGTGAACTCGCCAGGCTGCCGCAGATCAAGCAGCAACACCTCGGCCTTACTGTAGCGGTACCCAGCCTGGTAGACACGCTGCACGGCCTCAGTTGCCGCCCTGGTCAAGAGTAAGGTGTCGTTGGTGGGATACCGCAGGTCGACTAGGGCACCCTTGGCGAAGTGCAGTTCATTGGGGTTGAGCATACCTGTGCGGATCGATACTCGCATGCGCTTGCACACCGAGCCCTGGGCGCGCAGCTTTTCCGCTGCCCGCCCAGTGTAAGTGGCCACTGCCTGTTTGATTGGTGCCAACTCCGTCAGACGCTTGCCGAACATCCGGCTACAGCATATCTCCTGCTTCGGTGGATCTGCCTCATCCAGTTCAAGGCAAGGCGTGCCGGCGAGTTCACGCGCCGTCTTCTCTACCACCACACTGAACTTGTCGCGCAACATTCTCGGATCTGCCTTGGCCAGATCCATTGCCGTGTGGATGCCCATGGATTCCAGATGCACTGTCATCCGTCGGCCGATGCCCCACACCTCTTTAACCTCAGTGTTACGAAGCACCCAGTCGCGCTTGAAGTCGTCGGTAATATCGACCACCCCACCTGTCTGCGCCTGCAAGCGCTTCGCGGTGTGGTTGGCGAGCTTCGCCAGAGTCTTGGTACGGGCGATGCCTACACCGACGGGGATTCCCGTGCAACGGAGCACCCTAGCGCGAACGTCCCGGCCGAACTGAGTAAGGCTGCCCGTCACGCCTGTGAGATCGGCGAAACACTCGTCGATCGAATAGACCTCGGCCGCGGGCACCATCGATTCGATCAGAGACATGACGCGCTCGCTCATGTCGCCATACAGCGCGTAGTTCGACGAGAACGCCACGATGCCATGCCGGCGAAGTTTTTCCTTCGCCTGGAAATAAGGCTCGCCCATTTTCACGTAAGGCTTGGCATCGTATGAGCGTGCGATCACGCAGCCGTCGTTGTTGCTGAGCACTACTATGGGAGTCTTGGCTAGATCAGGACGGAACACACGCTCACAGCTCGCATAGAACGAGTTGCAGTCAATCAGCGCGAACACCTGATCACTGCGCATGATCGCGCACGCTGTACCGCACCACACCCCAGATGACCAACTCATCGCCCTCCATGATGTACCGCGGTGGGTACGCCGGGTTTTCGGATTTGAGGATCACTACTCCGTCACGGCGGTGAAGCCGCTTGCAGATGGGCTCGCTGTTCACAGCTGCAATGACGATGTCGCCATGCTCTGCCTCACGCCCTCTGTCTACGATGACCAGGTCACCAGAGTAGATCCCCGCCCCTTGCATGCTGTCGCCCTCGACTTTTACCAGATACACATGGGGTGCGCGGAGGTCGAACAACTCATCAAGCGAAATATGACCTTCCAGATGGTCTGCTGCAGGCGACGGAAAACCTGCTGGCACATGGAATGAGTACAGCGGCAGCGGTTCGGTACCGCCGGTTGGCGTACCCAGAAAAGTGATGGTCATGATGGAAGGTCCGATGCAAACTGTATGCATATACAGTTAATCCTGCATCGTACGCCCGGTCAATCCTGGGAAGCGAAAATTCTGACAGGCGAGAGGTGGATATGTGTGGACGCTACTCGATTTACGAGTCGATGGATCACTACCTGCGGCAGCTAGCTTTGGACCTTGTAGTGATCAACGGCTATGACCATGAGCCGATCAATCGCTACAACGTTGCGCCGTCGACGCGGGTCGAGATCATCCACCAAGCTGGGGATGGGCTGTACGTTGATCGCGTGAAGTGGGGATGGTCGCCATTTTGGGCGAAGGGAAGCGTCCAGATCCGATCAATGCTCGGGCCGAGACGGTGGTGACGGGGAAATTTTTCAAAGGCTTGTGGCCAAGCGGCCGAGCTTTGGCGCCGGCAAATGGATGGTTTGAATGGATACCCGATCCAACAGACCTCAAACGTAAACAGCCCTACTACATCACCAGCACCGACGGAAAACCGCTCTATTTCGCGGCGCTTGCCGAGGTGCACCACGGCGTCGAGCCGGATGAGCGAGACGGGTTTGTGATCATTACAGCGGCTGCCGATCAGGGACTACTCGATATACACGACCGAAAACCTCTTGTGCTCACACCAGAGGTTGCATGTGAGTGGATCTCGCCATCCACCTCGCCTGAGCGCGCTGAAGAGATAGTGCGAACGGGTTGTCGAGTCGCCGGCGATTTTAAGTGGCATGCCGTACGCAAAGCGGTGGGCAATGTACGAAATCAGGGGGCTGAACTGATAGTACCTGGGAATTGAATAAACCTCAGCCAACGCCGGGGCAGCAGTTTTAGCGGCTAAAACTAGTGAACTGCCCCAGCTACCAGCAAAAAGTTTAGCTAAAGAAATCTTCAAATAAAGAAATCTTTAAATCTTCAAATGTAGAAATCTACATTCCAACCAATGTTCAAATGAACCAAAACGCTTTTACGCAAAACCGTAAAAACGCACGCAGCCCATGGCGCACGGGGCTCGAACCATGTGCAAAACCTCACACCCCAATTCAACCAAACTATTGACAAGATTCAAAAGACTCATATTAAATTCGCTACCAACGTGGACTCGAAGCCATCTCACATAACCCCTGAACGCTAAAGCTCACCTTGGAGAAAGCATGTCGACCTTCAATTTGTTACTTATTCTTTGCATTGAGATTGTCAGATGGCTTCACTTGCTACAATTAGAAAAGTTGCTCCAATACTGAAGGCTGCCAATTCATGATTACCAGTTCTCCGGTAATCTCCGCCTTACCCTGACGCTGGTTTGTGTTGCTGTAGCGGATGTCCAAGCACTCGAAGTGAAAGCCGTCGAAGGCTCGCCTGATGTCCGGGTGGTCGTTGATGCTGACCATCACCTTGCCCTTGCAGCGGCGCATGAAATCGGCCATGCGCTCGTACTCCTCGAAGGAGAAGTCCACGCCATAGCCGGCGGTCTGCCAGTATGGCGGATCCATGTAGAAGAACGTATGTGCTCGATCGTAGCGCTCGGCACAGTCGAGCCAGGACAGGTTCTCGACGTAGGTACCCGCGAGACGTTGCCACGCGGCGGACAGGTTCAGGCGCTGTTTGCCAGTGTCAAGGCCTCTGTTGAAGGCGCGATGACGGGCTTTTGCAAAGAGGAAAGGCAGAATGCTCAGGGTGGACAGCCAGAGGATACCTGGCAAGCCGAGTGCCCAGTTCTGCGACGATTGCGGCGAGCCGATTCCGTTGGCTCGACAGCAGACTGTCGAGGGCTGCGATACCTGCGTCGACTGCCAGGAGCTGCGGGAGCGCCGTCGATGAGTGAGCGCCCTGTAGCAACTACGGCCGGATGGGCGCGCCGTTACATCGAAACCTTTGGACTCGCCCTGGTGCCCATTGAGCCGGGCGAAAAAGGGCCAAAAGGTAAGGCTTGGAATACCCCTGGCGGCTATATCACCGATGCAGATGCTGCGGAGACGTTCTGGTTGGAGCATCCCGACCACAACCTTGGTGTTGTGCTCGGCCCTAGTCGTGTCTGTTCGCTTGATGTGGATGATGTCGCGCTGTCCCGTATTGCTTTGCGCGATGCATTTGGGCTGGATCTGGAAGCGCTCGCAGCTGCATATCCAACAACCGTGGGTAACCCGGCGCGTTTCCGTGTCGTGTTTCGGGTACCGGATGGGGTTGAGCTGAGTCGGCGCTCTTTGGCGTGGCCAAACCAGGCCGACCCGGATGGGCTCTATGCCGGCGGGCGTGGGGCCTGGGTCTGGCAGGCCAGCGAGTACGGAAAGCAGCTGGCTGAGCAGGCTGCAGGTTATATCCAGCAGTTGGCGGACAGGGATCGGGCTCACGGTCGTGAGCGTGAGGAAGCTGCAGCTGCAGCCTTGGAGCAGCTGGCAGAACAGAAAGCTCAGCGCAAAGATCTGGAGGATCGCCTGCGGGACCAGGGCAGAACACATTGGAAGGAGATGAGCGATGCACAACAGATTCAAGCTCGCCTGCGTGACAGGCTGGCTACTACTGACTTGCGGCTGTCAGTCCTTGTCGACGCCGGAGCTTTTGCCGCCCCGGGTGGTGACAGTGGGGTGCGAGAAGCCGCCTGCGCCGGAGGCGTGGTTCATGGAGCCGTTCGCGCCCGACTTGACCCAGCGTATGCTCAAGGAATTATCGGCATCACCGACGACGGTGACCGCGGACTGATCGCACTGAAGGCCTGCCAGGCCTACGTTCGCACAGTCACCAAGTGAAAAGAGGCGAGCCGGGTGGATGCGCCAACATCCAGCCCGCCCCGCCGAACCCGCAGACCCTTCCTGCAAGTCCAGCCGTGGCCTCTGCCTTGTGCACAAAGCGCGGTGAGCCTAACACCTGTTTATTCATACAGTAAAGACTTGCATGCCTATGACCTCTCCAATTATTCCCTGGATGGGTGGCAAACGCCGCCTGGCCGACCGCTTGATTCCTCTTTTTCCCCCTCATGAGTGTTATGTCGAAGTCTTCGCCGGCGGCGCCGCGTTGTTCTTCATGCGTCCCCAGCCCGCGCCGGTGGAGGTGCTGAACGATCTCAATGGTGATCTCGTAACCCTCTACCGCGTGGTACAGAACCACTTGGAGGAGTTCGTGCGCCAGTTCAAGTGGGCGCTTAGCTCGCGGCAGATCTTCGAGTGGCAGAAGATGACGCGCCCTGAAACCCTGACCGATATCCAGCGAGCGGCACGGTTTTTCTACCTACAGCAGCACGCGTTCGGCGGCAAGGTCACCGGACAAACCTTCGGTACTGCGACTACCGGGCCAGCCATTAACCTGCTGCGCATTGAGGAGAAAGCCGATCTGAAATTGCAGATAAAAGGGCTTCAGGACGACCTGGACCAAGCCCGAGTCCAGACCGAAGCGGATCAGCGCAAGCATCACCTGACTGTCGCACACCTCAAAGGCAGCATCCGTGAGCTAGAAGCCCGGATCATGTCCTACACCGGATTAGCAGTGACCAGGGCAGATTTCGAGCTGCTTATCAACGCCATCGAGACCTTGAACCTGACTGAGCGGACTCTAACCGCCATGAAGGCAACTCAGCAGGCATCACGCGCCGGCTTGCAAGCCACCCAATTGGGAGGTCTAGCTAAACGAATTCACATCCAGCTGGGCGACACTCCGGCCGGCCGCGCAAACGCTGGGAGTGCAGCATGACCATACACAAGCACCTCTGGGAAACGGTTGACCCGTATGACGGGGGTTATCACATCTGCAAGAAATGCAAGCTTGGCTCTCAAGGTGAACGCCTAGCGACACCCTGCTCCGTTTCGAACGCTGAGCATCACGCCATCGCGTGGCTCGGCCAGGCCGGGCTGTATCGCACGCGTTTTGACGCCGTGCGCAATTGTGAGCAGTCGCTTACGCCAATCTCTGTCAACGAGCTGTTCGAGCTTGCGAGCAGGCAGGTGCTCAACCAACTCAGTCAGGGTCGCCAGCATGGCTAACAATGTCCGCGTTTGGCAACTGATCAGCCTTGTGCTTGTCACCGCGCTGATCGCCGTTTGGGTCGAATTCCAGCGCCTCAACGAAGCCCGACACCCTCAGCCAGAGACGCTATTCACGGTGAGCAGCCGACAGAACTTCGAGCACTTGGCCGTGAGCCCGAACGCTCGTCGAATCCATGAGAGGTACTCGCTGTGACGACCAGGCCCAATTACAAGCCGAACACCAGGGATGCAAAGGGAGTACAGAGCTTCGTTCGCCCCGCCATGTCCGTTATGTGTGATGTCTGCAGCGTTCCACGCACACGCGGCAAACACAGCCGCTGCGCCAAGATCCGCCAAGCCGCGGGCTTCACCACCACCCAGGCTGGACGAGCAGATCATGTCCCGAACGAGAACCCCAACCTGCCGCCATCGAAGGCGCGGAGCCCGCACTATGGAACATGCAAGCGAGTTTCTTGATGAGGAAGAGGTGATGCGAATCACCGGCTACCAGATCCCAAGCAAACAAATCGCCTGGCTGGCCAAAAACGGCTGGCAGTACACGCTGACTCGGGCCCGGCGGCCCGTTGTTGGGCGGGTATACGCCCGCCTCAAAATGGCCGGCGTGAAGCCAACCGCAACGAATGCTGCAACAGAAACTTGGACATTAGACTTATCGCGCGTGGGGTAACAGATGCGCAACAGGAAGGCATCGAACAAGGACCTGCCGCCTCGGATGCTGCGGCGAGTTCGCAAGCTGAAGAGCGGTAAATTGTGGGTCGGGTACTACTACAACGGGCGGGATGCAGACGGAAATCGGCAGGAAATTCCACTGGGGACCGACCTCGCCGAGGCCAAGCTTGAGTGGGCACGCCTGGAGCACAAGGCAGCTCCGAAGGTGATGGCAACGATGGGTGAGCTATTCGACCGGTACGAGCGTGACATCATTCCGGCAAAGGCGCCACGCACCCAGAAAGACAACAAATACGAGCTTGAGCGCCTGCGCACGGCCTTTGCCGACGCTCCCATCGAGGCCATCACGCCGCCCATCGTCGCACAGTATCGGGATGCCCGCACCGCGAAAACAAGGGCAAACCGGGAAATCGCCCTGCTTTCGCATGTATTCACCATGGCCATGGAGTGGGGGTTCGCAGATCGAAATCCGTGCCTGGCGGTTCGTCGCAATAAGGAGAAGGTACGCGACTTCTACGCCGCCGACGAAGTCTGGGACGCAGTGTATGCGGAGGCTGACCAGGGCTTGAAGGACGCCATGGACTTGGCCTACCTAGCCGGCCAGCGCCCCGCCGACACATTGAAGTTCAGCACTGTCGACCTCGACGAGGACTACCTGTGGGTCGACCAGAACAAGACCGACAAGAAACTTCGCATCCGCCGGCACGTCAACGGCGAACTCACTGGTCTGGGCTTATTCATCGAGAAGCTCCTGGAGCGGCGCAAGCTGCAAGGTGTGCGCAACTCACGCCTCATCACCAACGATTCAGGCCTGCGCATGAGCTGGGAAATGCTGAGGAACCGCTTCAGCGAGGCGCGTGACAAGGCAGCACGCAAACTGATCACCGATGGCAACACAGACTTGGCCACCAAAGTTCGGCAGTTTCAGTTCCGCGATATCCGACCGAAGGCGGCATCGGAGATTGAGGACATCAGCCACGCCAGCCGGCTGCTCGGACATTCCAAGGAGGAGATTACCAAACGCGTTTATCGCCGCGTCGGCGAGGTGGTCAGCCCGACCAAATAGTGGGCAGATGCGGAAACGATGCCCGATGATGCGGAAATGATCGGCGTTTCTAGACCACAAAGAAAAACCCCGCAGACGTTAATCTGCGGGGCTTTCGAATGGTGGAGGCCGAGGTCGGAATCGAACCGGCGTAGACGGATTTGCAATCCGGAGCATAACCACTTTGCTACTCGGCCTCAAAGGTCGGATCTAGCTGCTTGCGCTTTGCTATCTCCTTGAAACGCTGAACCTTTTTCAAAGTTTGCTGCGTTTCGATGGGCGCCATTATGTCTTCATTCTTTTAACCTTGCAACCCCCTGAACGAAAAAAAATTTCAACGGGTTCAAGGTGTTAGCGCAGGCGGCTGAGTTTACTCCACAAGCCCACCACCGTGTTCTCCACGGTACCACTGGCGGCCATGCCAATACGCTCCTGCAGGCTCTTGCGTTCGGCATAGTGCAGGTGGAACAGGTTGGCGTTGCGTGCGCGCTCGCTCAGGTACTCGTCACTGGTCTGCAACTCGTCAACCAGCTTGCGATTCAAGGCGGCCACGCCCAGCCAGACTTCGCCAGTGGCCACTTCATCGATGTGCAACTGCGGACGATAGCGGGAGACGAAATCCTTGAACAACTGGTGAGTGATGTCCAGGTCTTCCTGGAACTTCTCCCGGCCCTTCTCGGTGTTTTCGCCAAAGATGGTCAGGGTGCGCTTGTACTCGCCAGCAGTCAGCACTTCGAAGTCGATGTCGTGCTTTTTCAACAGGCGGTTGACGTTGGGTAACTGCGCCACCACGCCAATAGACCCCAGTACGGCGAATGGGGCGCTGACGATCTTCTCGCCGATGCAGGCCATCATGTACCCACCGCTGGCAGCCACCTTGTCGATGCACACGGTCAACGGGATGCCTGCCTGACGAATACGCGCCAGTTGCGACGCAGCCAAGCCGTAACTGTGCACCAGGCCACCGCCGCTTTCCAGGCGCAGTACCACTTCGTCACGCGCGGTGGCGAGCGTCAGCAGCGCGGTGATTTCGTTGCGCAGGCTTTCGGTGGCCGAGGCTTTGATGTCGCCATCGAAGTCCAGTACGAATACCCGGCTCTTGTCTTCGGCCTTGCCCTTCTTCTGCTGTTTTTCCGCCTTGGCCTGCTGCTTGCGCAGGGCCTTGAGCTGGGCCTTGTCGAGCAGGCCGGACTCCAGGCGCTCACGCAGGTCCTTGTAAAAATCGTTCAGTCGGGTGACCTGTAATTGCCCGCCCGATTTGCGCCGACCTTTGCCACGCAGACCGGCGATGGCCGACAGCACCACCAGGATGGCGATGACCAGGGTGGCGGTTTTGGCGAGAAAGCTTGCGTATTCGGCAAGAAACTCCACGTTGACTCCTTAAATGCCTGCGCCACTACGGCGCGTCACTGTTGCAAGCATACCGTTGCGTCTATGGTGCTGCCAGCCGGTGTAAACGCTGGCAACATCTTTCAAACAACCTTTTCAAACGCTTGTATGTTTTTTCGTTGACAGCCCGTGAGCCGCATCCTAACCTCGCAGCAACCTCCAACAGGCCGGAACCTTTCGTGGGCAATCTCTACCTGATTCGACATGGCCAAGCCTCCTTCGGTGCCGATGACTACGACGTCCTCTCGCCCGTGGGCGTGCGCCAGAGCCAGGCCCTGGGTGAACACCTGGCCCAGTTGGGCGTGCGGCTGGACCGCTGCGTGGCTGGCGACCTGCGCCGCCAGCAGGATACCGCACGGCTGGCGCTGCAGGCGCTGCACGCCAACGGCTGCCCGGTGCCGGCGATTGAGACCGACGCCGCATTCAATGAGTTCGATGCCGACGGGGTGATCCGCGCCCTGTTGCCCGACCTGCTGCCGGAAGAGCCCGATGCCCTGCATGTGCTGCGCAATGCTGCGCAGCATCGCAGCGAGTTTCAGCGCCTGTTCGCGTTGATGGTGCAGCGCTGGCACGATGGCGAGCATGCCGATAATGGCCTGGAAACCTGGCATTCGTTTACGTCACGCGTACAAGGGGGCCTGCAACGCGTGCTGGACAGCGCCGGCAGCGGCGATCATGTTGCTATCTTCACCTCGGGTGGCACCATTGCCGCCCTGCTCCACCTGGTTACCGGTATTACCCCCAGCCAGGCGTTCGCGCTGAACTGGCAGATCATCAACACGTCGCTCAGCCAGCTGAAGTTTCGCGGCCGCGACGTGGCACTAGCCTCCTTCAACAGCCAGGCCCATGTGCAGCTGTTGAGGGCGCCGGAGCTTGTCACCTACCGATAAGCCCGGCTTGTTGTGTCCCTGCGGGGACGTGTAAATCACTCTATAAGGAATGCGCCATGACCTCCGTAGCTGATGCCGTCAAAAAGATGCAAGAGAAATTCAACCCATCCGCTGCCGCCGGCCTGGACCTGGTGTTCGGCTTCAACATCACCGACGAAGACAAGCACTACGCGCTGATCGTCAAGGACGGCACCTGCGACCTGCAGGAAGGCGAAAACCCGGATGCCAACTGCACCCTGGTGATGGACGCCGAAACCCTGAAGGGTATCGTAAGCGGCGAAACCGACGGCATGCAGGCCTTCATGGGTGGCAAGCTGCGGGTTGAAGGCGACATGATGCTGTCGATGAAACTCAGCGAGCTGTTCCCGTCCTGAGGGCTGGGAATACCGGATGATCGAAAAACCGAAGCCTGACGGCTTCGGTTTTTTTTGCCCTGCATTCGGTGCAGTGATCCACCAGCAACACCCTCACCTATTTGGCACATGGGACGATTGTTCCAACCCCGGCGGACCATTAGATTACCCAATAGTACTTGCTATCGAGAATAAGGAAGACGCATGACGCTCACCGACCAGTCCACCCAGGTACGCCCCGGCGAAGAACTCGACGCGGCCGTCATCGACCCTTACTTCAAAGCCAATATCCCCGGCCTGCACGGCCTGCCGAGCATCAGCCAGTTTCCTGGCGGCGCCTCCAACCTCACCTACCTGGTCAGCTACCCGGGCCGCGACTTCGTGCTGCGTCGACCACCCTTCGGTCAAAAGGCCAAGTCGGCCCACGACATGGGTCGCGAGTACCGCATCCTCAACCAGCTGAACAGCGGCTTCCCCTACTGCCCCAAGGCCTATGCACACTGCACCGACACCGGCCTGATCGGCGGCGAGTTCTATGTGATGGAACGGGTCGAGGGCATCATCCTGCGCTCGGACATCCCGGCCGAACTGAACCTGGACGCCAGCCGGACCGAAGCCCTGTGCAAAAGCTTCATCGACCGCCTGGTCGAGCTGCACCAGGTGGACTACACCGCCTGCGGCCTGGCCGACCTGGGCAAGCCGGAGGGCTACGTGCAGCGTCAGATCGAGGGCTGGACCAGCCGTTATGAAAAAGCCCTGACACCGGATGCGCCACGCTGGGAAACGGTAACCGCCTGGCTGCACGAAAAAATGCCCGCCGACCACCCGCGCCCAGGCATCGTGCACAACGACTACCGGTTCGACAACGTCATCCTGGACGCGGACAACCCCATGCGCATCATCGGTGTGCTGGACTGGGAAATGGCCACCCTGGGCGACCCACTCATGGACCTGGGCAACTCCCTGGCCTACTGGATCGAAGCCGGCGACCCGGCGCCAGTGCAGTTGATGCGCCGCCAGCCGAGCAACGCGCCGGGCATGCTCAGCCGTCGCCAGTTCGTCGATTACTACGCCGAGCGCGCCGGCATCCGCCTGGACAACTTCGATTACTACTATTGCTATGGCCTGTTCCGCCTGGCAGGCATCGTTCAGCAGATCTACTACCGCTACTACCATGGCCAGACCCAGGACAAGCGTTTCGCCCAGTTCATTCACATGAACCGCTTGCTGGAACAAATGACCTTGCAGGTCATTTCCAAGTCCAGCCTCTGAGCACAGCCCACGACGACGGATAACAAGGAAAACAGCATGTCCAAGACCCACCTGTTCGACCTCGACGGCAAGATTGCCTTTGTTTCCGGCGCCAGCCGAGGCATCGGCGAGGCCATCGCCCACTTGCTCGCGCAGCAAGGGGCCCATGTGATCGTTTCCAGCCGCAAGCTTGACGGGTGCCAGCAGGTGGCCGACGCCATCATTGCCGCCGGCGGCAAGGCCACGGCTGTGGCCTGCCACATTGGTGAGCTGGAACAGATTCAGCAGGTGTTCGCCGGCATTCGCGAACAGTTCGGGCGACTGGACGTGCTGGTCAACAATGCTGCCACCAACCCGCAATTCTGCAATGTGCTGGACACCGACCCAGGGGCGTTCCAGAAGACCGTGGACGTGAACATCCGTGGTTACTTCTTCATGTCGGTGGAGGCTGGCAAGCTGATGCGCGAGAACGGCGGCGGCAGCATCATCAACGTGGCGTCGATCAACGGTGTTTCACCCGGGCTGTTCCAAGGCATCTACTCGGTGACCAAGGCAGCGGTCATCAACATGACCAAGGTGTTCGCCAAAGAGTGTGCACCCTTCGGTATTCGCTGCAACGCGCTACTGCCGGGGCTGACCGACACCAAGTTCGCTTCGGCATTGGTGAAGAACGAAGCCATCCTTAACGCCGCCTTGCAGCAGATCCCCCTCAAACGCATGGCCGACCCCAAGGAAATGGCGGGCGCGGTGCTGTACCTGGCCAGCGATGCCTCCAGCTACACCACCGGCACCACGCTCAATGTCGACGGTGGCTTCCTGTCCTGATCAGGCTTTGACGGCGACCAAGGTGTAACTCAGGGGCAGGCGTGCAGGCTGCTCGCGCAGGCGATATTCGCCGTCTTCGCCCTTGACCATCTGCCCCGGCAGCGCCTCCCAGGGGATGCTCTGGTGCTCGACCAGTGCTGTCAGCTGCAGGCCGTGGGCCAGCAAGGCAGTGATCACTTCTCCCAGGCCGTGGTTCCATTCGTGGGTTTCGGTGTGGGCCAGGCGTTGATCGGTTTCGACGTAGGTCTGGTCGGTGTGCCACACCGTCGGCGCTTCGTGTTCGAAATACGGATATTCGAGCTGCAGGCGGTCCTGATGATCTTCGTTGACAGCCATCAGCATCGGGTGCCCGTCGCGCAGGAACAGCCGCCCGCCCGGTTTCAGTAGTGCCGCGACGGTGCGCGCCCACGGCTCGATGCGGGGCAACCAGCAGAGCGCGCCAATACCGGTGTAGACCAGGTCGAACGTACCCGCCGGCAGTACCTTGTCGGCGGCATAGACGTCAGACTCGACATACTGGATGGGCAGCGCGCATCGCTCGGCCAATGCCCGTGCCTCGGCCAGCGAAGCCTTGGAATAATCCAGGCCACAAACCTTGGCGCCAAGGCGCGCCAGCGACAGGGTGTCGGTGCCGATGTGGCACTGCAAGTGGACCGTATCAAGCCCGTCGATGTCACCGAGCAATGGCAGGTCGAAGCGTACGGTTTCGGACAAGTGCCCGTGTTGCTGGACCAGGCGTTCGACCTCGTAGTCCTTCGAAGCGGCGTGCAACGGGGCACGCTCATCCCAGCTGATGCGGTTGAGTTGCAGTGAACGGTCCATGGTGTCGTCCTTGAGTGGAAGCACCTTATGCTAGCCGCCACCGAGCGCCCTGCGACACAACTGCCTTGAAAAAAACTGTAAAGCCCGCGCGCCTCTGCCGTGGCAACAACTGCCTTGCTCAGTACCCTGAATGCACGGGCCCCTTACAGGAGCGGCGATAGCGTCAGCCGTTACAGGCAGGTTGCAGCAGCCGCTCGGCGTTGCAGGGCCACGCCGTCGTTCTGCTTCGCGTAGTAATCCACACGCGTGCCGCCCGGCTGCGGGTAAACGTCCACGAACGCTTCGGCCTCACGGGTAAACACGGTGAAACCGCCCTGCTTGCGAGGCTCCAGGTAGCCGCTGGCGTCATCACCGAACACCTTCTCTTCCTGCCAGCTGAACTGGATGCACTGGGCCACCAGCTCTGGCGCCTTGTGCGAATCGAGCTGCGCAGTCGGCTTGCCGCCACGCGCCGTTTCCATGGTCGCAGAAGCACAACCGGCCAGCATCAGCACCGCAGCCAACGGCAGAATCGCACGCATGTTCCATCCTCGGGGTCGCAAAAAAGAAGGCGACTCTAGCACTGGCAGGCATCCCGAGTGAATTGCCGCGCACTTGCCGCTGTCGCAGATAAAACATGCCATCACGAGGAACGCATCATGAAACTGCACTATCTGCTACTCGCCGCCCTGCCTTGCCTGCCTCTGAGCGTCAGCGCCGCCCCCTCGAGCGAAGAAAGCATCACCGCCCCCGAAACCCACAACCGTGAACTGAACGTCGGCGACAAGGCCCCGGACCAGTACAAACGCGATGACCAGGCCATCCAGGACTGGAAAGCCAAAGGCCTGCCCGAACCGGAAAAGGAAAGCCACTGGGTGCGCATGGGCAAGCATTATGTGCTGGTGCAGATCACCAATGGCGTGGTGCTGGCGATTCAACCGGCATCCTGATTCGACACGCCCCGGCCAAGGCGACCCATTGCACAGCACTTCGCCGCCGGCCAAGCATGGCCAGAACGTGTTGATACGCTTGGAACGATCAATGCCGGTCAGCGCCACAGCCCGTTCTTTCAGGCGAACGCCTTGGCGCTGATCACTTGAAGCACAATTTTTTTGCCCGCCCGGGAAACCAAATCGATCGGTCCCAGTCTTAAAAGGTGCCCCGTAAACCTATGCGGATCAAGGACCTATATCGTGCTCACGCGTCTTGCAAGCCTTTCTCTGGTTGCTGTTGTCCTGCTGACCGCAGGTTGCCATAGCCATCGCTACCATGATGACGACGGCTGGCGTGACCGCGACCGTGACCATCGCCACCACCATCGCCATGACCGCGACGACGATGACGATCGGCAATACCGCGGTGACCGCTACTACCGCTGAAGCGTCCTTTCAGCCCTGACCTGCCGCCCGTTGCGCGGCGACTTATCCTGATGATTCCTTTGAGGTTCGTATCATGCGTCTGACTCTGCCTTCCCTTGCCCTTGGCCTGCTGCTATGCCAGGGCGCTTTCGCCGGTGACGGTACTGCCGCCATTGGCGGTGGCCTGGGGGGTGTCCTGGGCAACGTTGTTGGTCAACAGCTCGGCGGCAAGACCGGCGCAGCCATCGGTGCCGGCGTTGGCGGCGCAGCCGGCAGCGCTGTCGGTGCGCGCAAAGGCAACCGTACCGAAGCCGCCATCGGCGGTGGCCTGGGCTCGGCCGGCGGCTCGCTGCTGGGCGGCGCAGTAGGCGGCAAGACCGGTTCGACCGTGGGTGCCGGCCTGGGCGGCGCGGCCGGTGGTGCCCTCGGCAACCATCTGGGCGACAACAACCGCGGCAGCAAGAAGCACCACCGCCACCGTCACTGACCCCGTGACCGGAGGGCCGCATAGCGGCCCTTTTTGTTGCAGCACATCAACACCCCCTTCACTACAAGCTGGCACACTGACTGCTACTGTCTATCGTGCCCCCGTGTGAAGGAACACCCCCTCCCCATGAACCATGAGTTGCTCTGGGTCCTCGGCCTGCTGGCCATCGTGATTACCCTGTTCGTCATCAACCGCCCACGCATGGACGTGGTCGCGCTGCTGGTGATTCTCGCCCTGCCACTACTCGGCATCCTTACCGTGGAACAGGCCCTGGCCGGGTTCAGCGACCCCAACGTGGTGCTGATCGCCGCCCTGTTCGTGATTGGCGAAGGCCTGGTGCGCACCGGCATTGCCTATCGCATCGGCGAATGGATGAGCGAGCGGGCCGGCAATAGCGAAGCACGCCTGCTGGTACTGCTGATGGTGGCGGTGGCCGGGCTGGGATCGATAATGAGCTCCACCGGCGTGGTGGCCATTTTCATCCCGGTGGTGCTGAGCATCGCTGCGCGCCTGCAGCTGTCACCCAGCCGCCTGATGATGCCACTGGCTTTTGCCGGCCTCATCAGTGGCATGCTCAGCCTGGTCGCCACACCGCCCAACGTGGTGGTGCACAGCGAACTGGTCCGCCATGGCGAAGCGGGGTTCAGCTTCTTCAGCTTTACCCCGTTCGGCCTGGTGGTACTGGTGCTGGGCATTGGCTACATGCTGCTGACCCGGCACTGGCTCAACGGTGAAGTGCGCAAGGACGGCCGGGTGGAAAGCCGCCGCACCTTGCTGGACCTGGTACTGGACTACAAGCTCAACGGCCGTGAACGACGCCTGCGCATCCGCCCTCAGTCACCGCTGATCGGCCACAACCTTGGCGAGCTGCAACTGCGCACCAGACACGGCGCCAACGTGATCGGTATCGAGCGCCAACACAAGTTCACCACGCGCGTGATCGCGGCCGACTCGGGCACCGTGCTGCATCAGGGCGACGTGCTGCTGCTCGACCTGTTCGCCAAGCATGACAACCTGCGCAGCCTGTGCCAAACCATGCACCTGGAGCCGCTGCACTTCAAGGCCGCCTACTTCATCGACCAGTCCCAGGATTTGGGAATGGCTGAGGTGTCGCTGCCACCCGGCTCGCAGTTGATCGGCAAGAGCATCCTCGAACTGGCGTTCCGCACCCGCTATGGCCTCAACGTGGTCGGCCTGCGCCGCGATCAGGCCGCTATCGAAGAGCAACTGGTGGAAGAAAAGCTGCGCCTTGGCGACACGCTGCTGGTAGTCGGCCCGTGGAAGGCAGTACGCCAATTGCAAAGCAAGCCCAAAGATTTCCTGGTCCTGAGCTTGCCCGCCGAGATCGACCTGGTCGCACCAGCCCGCACTCGCGCGCCGCAAGCGTTGCTTAGCCTGGCGGTAATGGTCGGGCTAATGGTCAGCGGCGCCGTACCCAATGTCATGGCAGCGTTGATCGGCTGCTTGCTGATGGGCGCAGGCCGTTGCATCGACATGAACAGTGCCTATCGCGCCATCCACTGGCAAAGCCTGGTGCTGATCGTGGGTATGCTGCCCTTCGCCCAGGCGCTGCAGAAAACCGGCGGCATCGACCTGGCGGTGGGTGGGCTGGTGAACGTGCTGGGTGGTGCCGGCCCCAGCGCCATTCTTGCCTGCCTGTTCGCCGTCACCGCAGTGATCGGGCTGTTCATTTCCAACACCGCCACCGCGGTTCTGATGGCGCCGGTGGCTGTCAGCACTGCGGCGCAGCTGGGCATGTCGCCCTACCCGTTCGCCATGACCGTCGCACTGGCCGCGTCGGCGGCATTCATGACGCCGGTGTCATCACCGGTCAACACGCTGGTGCTTGGGCCCGGGCAATACCGCTTCGCTGACTTCGTCAAGATTGGCGTGCCGTTCACCGTGCTGGTGATGCTGGTTACCGTCGTGATGGTGCCGTGGTTCTTCGGGCTGTGAGGAAAGTGGCCAGAAATAGAGGCAATTTGACATTATCGCAACCAATCGCGGCAGATTGACATCAACCACCCTGAGCCAACACACTGCGGGTAATTGCCCCAGGTGCTCTATCGCGTTGTCCTGGATTTCGTTTCCGCTTGCCGGTCGAGTTCATGGTTTTTCCAGCCCAATCGCGCGTGTTGCCTTATGTCATTGTAGTTGGCGTAACCTTCGCCCTTACCCTGGGCGGTATCCTGGCACGCCCGATCGAATCGCTGTCGCTGTTCTGGCCAGTCAATGCCGTACTGGCCGGCGTACTGCTGCGCTACCCCCGTCAAGCCACGTTTACGGGCTTTAGCCTGGTGTGGCTGGCCATGGTCGGGGCCGACCTGCTGTGTGGCAGCGCCTGGGTACCGGCTCTGTGGTTAAACCTGTGCAATCTTGGCGTGGTGGTCACCCTCTGGCAGCTGCTGTCGCGCTTGCCACGCATGCACCGGCGCATGCGCAGCCCGCACGGCGTACTCAGCGTGTTCGCCGCCTGCGCCGCCGCTGCCATGGTGGCGGCCAGCATGGCAGCGGTAATGGCCGCACCCTGGTTCGAACAGTCGTTGCGCGCCACCTGGCTAGCCTGGTTCAGCGAACAGTTCTCGACCGGCGTGCTGGTGCTGCCGGTGCTGCTTACAGCGCCCTCGGTGCGGGCCTTGGTGCGCGGCGGCGCGCAGCCCATTCGCCTGGCGCCGTTGCTGGTACTGCTGGCCTCGCTGGCATTCAGCATCGCATTCGGTGGCCCTGGGGCCATTGCCTTCCCGATTGCCGCGTTACTGTGGTGTGCCTGGACCTACTCACCGTTCCTGGTTTCATTGCTGACGCTCACGGCCGGCAGTACGCTCATCGTGGCCGTGGCGCAAAACCTCATGCACTTCAGCGTGCCGCAGAGCGAGCCTGGGGTTACCACGCTGATGTCGGCGCGCCTGGGCATCGCCATGCTGGTGCTCGGGCCGCTGGTGGTGGCCTGCGTCAGCCAGGCCAACCGTAGCCTCATGGCCCGCCTGGCGCACCAGGCCACCGTCGATCACCTCACCGGCGTGCTCACCCGCAGCGCCTTCACACGCCGTGCCAACTCGCTGCTGGAGAGCCGCCAGCAGCACGCCCAGGCGCTGCCGCTGACCCTGATGATGCTGGACATCGACCACTTCAAGTCGATCAACGATGCCCACGGCCATGCCGTCGGTGACCAGGTGCTGCGCCAATTCGCCAGCACCCTGCAGGACCAACTGCACAACGATGAACTGATCGCACGGCTGGGTGGCGAAGAATTCGTTGTCATCCTGCCCGGACTTGCGCCAGAGCGGGCCAACTTCACCGCCGAACGCCTGCGCCGCGCCATACAGGACCTGCACGTGACACAGGCCGACCAGCGCCTGCAGATTACCGTGAGTATCGGTGTGGCAGGCTGCGACGCAGACATGCCGGCCCCCAGCCTCGACGAACTGCTGGCCAGTGCCGACCAGGCGCTGTACCGGGCCAAGGCCCGGGGCCGCAATCGCGTCGAACAGGCCGAAGCACAGCGCCTGGTGATCTGAACTAGCCGGCCAGCAGGTCCCACGACAGCTTGGCGATCAGCACACACAACAGCACCAGGAACAGCCCGCGGACAAACCCGGCACCCTTGCGTACCGCCAGCCAGGTACCGGTCAGCGCGCCGAGAATGTTACACACCGCCATGGGCAAGGCTATGGCGTACAGCACGTTGCCCGTCGGCACGAAGAACACCAGCGCCGCCAGGTTGGTGGCAATGTTCACCACCTTGGCCGAAGCCGAGGCGTGCAGGAAGTCCAGGGCAAAGAAGCGGATGAACAGGAAGATCAGGAAGCTACCGGTGCCCGGGCCGAACAGGCCATCGTAGAAGCCGATAGCACCGCCGATCAGCACTGCCAGGCACTGCTCCTTGCGGCCGACCTGCGCAGGTGTGTGCAAGGTGCCGAAGTCCTTCTTGCAGAAGGTGTAGACAGCCATCAGCACGATCAGCACCAGCACTGCCGGGCGCATCACGCTGGGGGGTACCAGCGACACCGTGGCGGCCCCCGCGAACGACATGACAAAGGCACTGAGTGCCGCCGGTACGATCAACCCCCAATCCAGCGTCACTTTACGGATGAACGAGCGGGCCGCGAAGGCCGTGCCGCACACGGACGCCAGTTTGTTGCTGCCGAGCAAGGCGGCCGGTTGCGCGGAGGGCAACACGTTGAACAAGGCCGGGATCTGGATCAGCCCGCCGCCACCCACCGCGGCGTCGATCAACCCAGCGGCGAAGGCGAACACAGAAAGCACAGCAATATCCATCATGACGCGGTTCCAGGCAGTGAAGACGCCTGCAAGGCTAATCAAAGTGGCACACTTGTGTTGAAATGCCATATTGCGATAACTGCAACGAGGAGCACGCCATGGCACTGGACATGCTGCGGGAAATTCAGGCGTTCGTCAGTGTGGCGCACAAGCGCAGCTTCGTTGCTGCCGCCCGCGCCCTGGGGCGTTCGCCCAGCGCAGTTACGCGCGCGGTACAAACCCTGGAAGACAATGCGGGAAGCAAACTGCTCAACCGCAACGCCAACGCCGTCACACTGACCGAGGCCGGCGAGCGCTTGCTGCCGCATGCCGAACGCTTGCTGGATGTGCAACGCGATGCTGCCGACGAACTGGCCGCGCTCAGCGGCAGCGCCCAAGGTTGGATTCGCTTTGCCGCGCCGCAACTGCTGGGAGAGCATGTGCTACCGCAAGTGCTTGCCGAGTTTTCCCGCCGCCACCCTCAGGTGACCCTGGACGTGCAGTACAGCGACGAAGCCCTTGACCCGCTGCAAGGTAAATTCGACTTCGTGGTGCGCGGCGCCTTTCCGCAATCGAGCGAGCTGATCGGCTACCCGCTTTGGCCCTACCAGCGCCACCTGTATGCCAGCCCGGCATATCTGGCCCTGGCTGGCACACCGCAACATCCGGAAGACCTGGATGGACACACCTTGATCCTGCATACCGCGCCACGCATCCTCAAGGCCTGGCACTTCTGCCACGATGACCAGATCACCAGCCTGCGCCCCAGGCCCAGGCTCCGCCTGGGCTCAGGAGGCGCGGTGTACCACAGCACCCTGGCCGGCGCCGGCATCGCACGCCTTGCCGCCTGGGTCGGCGAAGCACAGGTCAAGGCCGGCCGCCTGGTGCGGGTGTGCCCGCAGTACCGCTTGACGTCCAGTAGCGGCCAAGACCCACAGATGCATGCTGTATACCCTGCCGGCGAGTTGCCGACGCGGGTGCGTGACTTGCTGGCCGCCCTGCGCCGAGCCGGCCCGCTGTACTGAAACAAGCCATGAAACGACTGTTCAAATTCTGCTCAATTTAACAGAGCCCGCCGCGGGTCTGGCTTGCAGCACTTTATCCACAGACCTACCCACGTTTTTTGTGGACAGATTTCCCAGCGTAAAGAACGACTTATCGCACAAGGAGAAAGGCGAACTGGCCAACCTGACCCGCTCGATCCACGCCTGCCCTGAGAATGACTTGCACCTGATGCTGACCCAGCAGTGCGATGAAAAAGATGACCGGCCATTGGCCAATAGATTGGGCCCGTCGCTTGGAGTGGACGGGCCGCGCAGGGGAAAACGCAGTTGAACTCAGCTTGGCGGAATGGTGCCAAGAATACCAATCAGAATGGTCAGCAGCAGAAAACCACCCAGGAACAGCGCCAGCTTGCCCATTGGAACCTCTACAGTTGTGATGCGGGAATGGGCATATTGTCGAGCTTGGGCTGATACGGTTACAGATTCAGGTTTATGGAAAAAAAGCGGATCAGATGTGATGCGCAGATGCCGCCGAGCTGGATTCAGCCACAGTGGTTGACGCTGAGCACGTGTCGCTCGCGGGCCGGCAATTGATACATGAAGTTTCCAAACACGCCTCCAGGTTTACCCAGCACCTGCGTTGGGTGCGCTGCCCCTCGAAAGCGCCCGAACCCAGCCAATACGGTAGATTGAGCTTGCTTGGGAGGACACGATCTGAAACACGACTTGTAGGATTATTTACCGCACTCCGTAGGAAAGGACGTGGCAATGAGTATTGCCTGTATGAAACATCAGTTTCTCAGGCAAATTCGAGCTGCTACGGTCCATTTTTCCTACAACGGTACGGAAGCCTACAGCGTGAGAAAAGCATGGACTCGTTCAAAACCTCTGCACTGAAGTTGCAGAAAAATCTGCTTAACCTGCGCGTTGAGCGTGAGCGCTTAAGAGGTGAAGGCAAGGACAAGGAAGCGGATCAACTCACTGGGCCGATCGCGCGGCTTGAGGAGGCCATTCGGCAACTGCCGGATAGCCTGAAGCCCGACACCTTGCAGTGACCTGCAAGAGCCATTGTCATGCTCCACAGCTCAGGCCTACCCATCCCCTTGCACGAGCAGCCTTGCGCTGCGAAGAGAGCGGTAAGGCAAACGACTGCCTTAGGCAGCTATTGCTTCTTCGCAGCATAAGGTTGCTTCGGAAGCCGAGCTGGCGCCGGGTCACCTATCCCCTCAGAACACCTTGATCGTGTAACTCAGAATCAAGCGGTTCTCATCTATATCTGTCCGGTAGTTGGAGCGCGCCATCACGTTGCGCACCCGTATCCCAAGCCCGGCCAACGGCCCGCTTTGCACCACGTAGGCCAGGTCCAGGTCACGCTCGCGGTCACGCCCTTCAAAGCCCAGCCCTGTCTCCACGTCCCGGCCCTTCACATAACGCAGGGTCGACGTCAGCCCTGGAAGCCCCAAGGCGACAAAATTGTAATCATGTCGCACCTGCCACGAGCGTTCACCCGGCGCCGAGAACTCATAGGTCGGCAGCGTATTACCCATCGGGTTGGTGTTGGCGCCTACCTGGATAAAGCCGTCATCCCCGCCGATCTGCTGATAGCCCACATAGAAGGTATGCCCGCCGGTCTTGGCCGAGAACAGGCTGAACAGCGCATGGTTATCGTAGTCGCCAGCCACCTTGCTCCCGTCCTCGCTGGCATCGAAGTAGCCGGCATTGACCCCCAGCGTCCAGCCCCCGATCGGCTCGGCATGCTTGAAGCTGTAGAAGCGCTGCTGGTAGATATCCTCCAGCTGCGCCTGCCAGACACCGACGCTGGTTCGGTTGTCGTTGAAGGCATAGTCGGCACCCACGTAGTTGAACCGGTCGCTGGTAAAACGCGCCAGCCGCGCCGGGTTGATCGGGTCGTTGACCAGCGCGTACATCTTCTGGCTGTTGGACGAGTCGCGCAGGCTGGTGGAACGGAACTGGCCGGCGTTCAAGGTCAACCCGGCGAACTCGCGCGACTCCACCATCGCGCCCTGATATGTCGGCGGCAGCAGGCGCAAATCGCTGAACAGCAGCACCGGCAGGTTGGGCATCAACTCGCCCACCTTCAGCTCGGTTTGCGACACCTTGAACTTGATCGCCGCACCCAGGCGGCTGTATTCGTCCGCCGACTTGCCGCTGTCCAGGCTGGGCAGCAATCCGGACCGGGCATGTTCCGGGCTGCTGTCGAGCTTGAAACCCAGCAGGCCAGTAACATCCACACCCACGCCAACGGTGCCCTGGGTATAACCGGAGCTGGCATTGAGGATAAACCCTTGCGCCCATTCCTGGGTGCGCGACTGGGTGCTGGCGCCCTTGATATCGGCATAGTCGCGGCTGAAGAAGTAATTGCGCGCCTGCAGCGTGGCGCGGGCACCTTCGATGAAACCGGCCTCTTCTGCCGTGGCCTCTGCACACAAGGCGGCGGCAATACAACCGCCGGCCAGGCGTGCAGACGAAGAAAAACGCGGCGCAGTGAAACCTTGCATAGGGCTACTCCTGGATTTGGGCAACAGCAACCCGGCGCGGCGGCACTGCATGGCCACCGGCGTGCGGGTTGCATCGAAAGAGGTCGGCAGGCGGGCCACGGCCCGCCTGCCCTGCCGTTGCGTGAAGCGCTGGGCCGCTAGCGGTTGACCAGCTTCGCCGGCAAGGCGATGACCAGGAAGCAGCTGAGGATCAGGCAGCCGGCAAACACCCACAGGGCAGCGTGCGAGGTGCCGGTGAGGTCGGTGACCACGCCCATCAGTGAGTTGCTCACCAGGCCGGCGATGTTGGCGACCGAACAGGCCAGGGCAAAGCCGGTGGCGGCTGCGGTGCCTTTGAGGAAGGTGGCCGGCAGGCTGAAGAACACCGGCACCGCGCCGATGATCGCCGCCGAGGCAATGGCGAACAGCACCACGGTCATCACCAGGTTCTGGCTGAACAAGGTGCTGCTGGCCATGGCGATTGCACCAATGATGAACGGCACGATGATGTGCCAGCGGCGCTCGCGGTGGCGGTCGGAGCTGGCCCCGATCATGAGCATGCCGGCCAGCGCGGCCAGGCTTGGAATGGCCGTGAGCAGGCCGATATGGAAGGTATCGCTGACGCCCGCATCGCGGATGAAGGTCGGCATCCAGAAGCCCATCGCATAGGCGCTGAGCAGGATCGAAAAGTCGATACCACCGAGCATCCACACCTTAAGGTTGAAGAAGCCATCGCGGAAGCTGTGTTTGCTGTCCTTGCCCTCGGCATCGTCCGCGGCCAGGTCTGCCGCCAGTTGTACCTTGTCGTCAGCCGACAGCCATTTGGCCTGCTGGAAATGGTTAGGCAATGCCCAGAACGTGAGGATGCCGAGTAAAACGCTGGGGATCGCCTCCAGCAGGAACAGCCACTGCCACCCATGCAAACCTTGAACCTGGTCGAAATGCCCCATGATCCAGCCAGAAATCGGCCCGCCAATCACGCTCGACAACGGCAGCCCGATCATGAACAGGGCAATGATGCGCCCGCGGCGATAGGTGGGGTACCACATGGTCAGGTAGTACAGCACGCCTGGCAGGAAGCCGGCTTCGGCCGCCCCCAGCAGGAAACGCAGTATATAGAACTGGGTGGTGCTGGTGACGAACATGGTGCAGGCCGACAGCAGGCCCCAGGTGATCATGATGCGGGCGATCCACAGCTTGGCGCCAACGCGCTGCAGGATCAGGTTGCTCGGCACTTCGAAGATGATGTAGCCGACGAAGAACAGCCCTGCACCCAGGCCATAGGCCGCTGTGCTGAACTGCAGGTCTTCGAGCATCTGCAGCTTGGCGAAGCCGACATTGATGCGGTCCAGATAAGCTGCAAGGTAGCAGAAGCACAAGAAGGGGATGAGCCTCCAGGTGATCTTGCTGTACAGCGCTTTCGTGCCATGGTCGATGTCACTGTGGACCGTGGTTGCATTCGCAATTGGCATTTCCTGTCTCCTGGCGGGCGACTTTGTGGTTGTTTTAAGGCCAGCAGTTTTCGACGCGCCGGGCACGCCGCGCATTCTACGCGGCGGGCCTGGACAGCGCCTGAAGACCCCGAGTGCTCCTGCGGGGCGACCACCAGGACAGCAGGCGGTCATGGACGGGCTTCCCGCACCGGTCCTTGATTGTTATTGGGTAGGCGCTGCCCGGCGTTCAGCCGGCCAGGTGCCTGAGTTGCTGCATGGCATCCTGCCGGGTGACGACATCGCCGTACTTGCTGTCGATGTCGAACAGGTTGGCTTCGTGCGGGTCGCTGTGGCGGTCACCGACACACTCGCGCACCACGATGGTTCGAAACCCGTGCTGCATGGCATCCACCGCACTGGCGCGGATGCAGCCGCTGGTCGAGCAGCCAGCCAGCACCACGGTATCCACCCCCTGTGCATGCAGTAGCGGGGCCAGGCTGGTGGCGAAGAAAGCGCTGGCGTACTGCTTGCTCAGCACCACCTCCCCTGCCTGTGGCGCAACGGCCTCGCAAAAGGCTGCCAGCGGGTTGCCTTCGACCATGTCCTTCATCACCGGCGCCTTGCGCACCCACACGCCGCCGTCAGCAAAATGCGGAGGCTGGTAGCGGATGTTGGTATGCACCACCAAGGTACCGCAGTCGCGGGCCAGCGCCAGCAGGCCGGCGGCCTGCTCGACCGCTGCGACCACGCCCGAGGCGTACAGCGGTGCGCCCGGGGTGGTGTAGCCCTGCATGAAGTCGATCATCAGCAGGGCCGGCTTGCGGCCAAAGCCGATGCGCTGGCCCCACACACCCTGGTAGTTGTCACGGGCGCTTTGTGCGTCGCTCATGTCCGTCTCCCGATTTCAGTAGGCGCCCGACAGCAAGGCACCGGCGCCCGGCACGATCGGCTCCAGGTCCAGCGCCTTGAGCATGGCGTAGGTGGTAGCGATGGCAGCGGTGACCACCGGCTTGCCGGTTTGCGCCTCGACCTTGGCCACTGCCGGCAGCGATTGCATCTGCACGCACGCCGACAGCACCACCACATCGACGCCTTCAAGGTCCATGCCGGCGACGATGTCCGGCAGGTTGGCCGGGTCGTGACGGGCCACGGCGAGGTTGTCGGGGATTTCCAGCGCGCGCCAGTCCTGCACCTCGAAGCCTTCCTCGCGGATGTAGTTCACCACCAGCTCGGTCAGCGGCTTCATGTACGGCGCGACGATGGCAATGCGCTTGGCCTTCATCACATGCAAGGCCTCGACCAGCGCCCCGGCGCTGGTGATCACCGGCGCCAGTGCATCATTGTCGGCGGTGGCCTGCTGCAGGCGCTTTTCAGATTGGCGGTGATAGCCCAGCCCCATGGCCATGATCGCCACAAGGCAGGCATAGCCCAGCACATCGACCTTGGCGTCGGACAGCTCGACTGCGCAGCGGTCGGACTCGGCGTCCATCGCGGCCAGTTCTTCCTTCTTCACCTGCTTCATGCGCATGCGGCTGGAATGGAAGGTGAACCGCTCGGGGCGGATCGCCTGGCGTGCGTTGAGCATCGCCGGAATTTCGGTTTCCATGGTGGTGTTCGAACTCGGCACGATCTGGCCGATGCGGTATAGCTGGGTCATGTCTCGTGCTCCGTCAGACGAGGGGGTGGTCGAGGAAGTCGCCAAAGGCGGCGAAGAAACCGTCCAGGTCATCCCAGGGGATCATGTGGCCGGCGTTATCCACGTACGCGACCTGGATATCCGGCTTGAGCTCGCGCATTTCAGCAATGTCACGGGGCTCGATCACTCCACCCCGCCCGGCCACCATCAGCAATGCCGGCTGGCGCACCGCGGGCAGGTACTGGTGGATATCGACCTCGTGGAAATCATCGAAGGCCCGCACGATCGCCGGCTCGTAGCAGGTGTGCAGCCACTCGGCACGCAGGGCCAGCTGCTCGTCGCTCCAGGTGGCACAGAAGGCGCGCATGTCATCGCCGCTCATGCCAACCGTGGCTTGGCGGATCGAATCGACGTACCACGGCAACTTGCTCGGGTAGGCACGGCGGCCCGGCCCGGACACCGGTGGGTCGACCAGCACCAGCCGCTGCAGCCCCGGTGCCCCTTGGGCGGCTGCGCGGATGGCAAAACGCGCACCCATCGAGTGACCGAGCAGATGGTAGCCATCCAGGCCCAGCGCGGCGGCAAAGGCGGGAATATCCGCAGCACAAGCGTCGGTGCCGTAGTCCAGGTCGGGGCCGCTTGAAGACAAGCCACGCCCGCGCACATCCAGCACATAGGTGTCGAAATACTGCCCAAGGCGCTCGGCGACAAAGCTCCAGGTGATCGCTGGGCTTGTGATGCCCGGCACCAGGATCAGCGCATGGCCCTTGCCACCATAGCGCAGGTAATGCTGGCGGATGCCATTGGCGCTGACGTTACCACCAGCGACGAAGGTGCTCATGCCGCCTCCCCGCTTTCAAGCTGCTGCCCATAGAGGTCGTAGCCGTAAACCCAGGCTGGATCTTCCTGGCTGTAGAGCCAGGTGTTGGCGTTGGATACCGATTGCACCTGCGATGCCCGCTCTTTACGGTTGGCCTCGTAGAGGGCGAACGCCGTGCGGTGGTCGGACAGCCCGGTCTCCTGCAGGCAGCGGGTCAGCATGGCCGCGTCCTCGATGGCCATGCACGCGCCCTGGGCCATGTGTGGCTTCATCGGGTGGCAGGCGTCGCCCAGCAGCACCAGGCGGCCACGGCTCCACAACGGCAACGGGTTGCGGTTGCGCAACGGCCACTTGGTGATCGATTCGGTAGCGTCGATCAGCTTCTGCACCGTGGGGTGGTAGCCTTCGAAGGCTGCGCGCATTTCTTCCTGGCTGCTGTCGACGAACGCACCCTGGAAGTCCCAGGCTTCATGTGGCACGCCGGTGACGAAGTAATACTCGTCGCGCTTGCCGGTGGTGTAGTAGACCATCATGTGGCGGTCTTCGGACCACCATTTGACGCAGGGCTCAAACACATCGGCATGCTGTGCCAGGTTCACCCCGCGAATCAGTGCACGGTGCGCGACCCAGCCGCTGTAGATCGGCGCTTCAGCCCCCAGCAACTCTTCACGGATCTTCGAGTGGATGCCGTCGGCCCCGATGACGATGTCGGCCACGGTGTGGGTGCCGTCGGCGAAGTCCAGGCGCACCTGGTCACCTTCGTCGACGATCTTTTCCAGGCGCTTGCCGAAGTGCACGGTGCCCGGCTTGATGGCCTCGATCTGCAGGGCGTGCAGGTCGCCACGGTGGATGGTGATGTAGGCGGCGCCGTATTCGCGGCGGGCAAACTCGCCCAGCGGAATGCGCGACAGGTAATCACCGGTATTGCCGTCGCGGCTGAACCAGAAGTCCGGGTGCGAGCCCATCAGCTCCAGCTTCTGCTCCAGCCCCATGCGGCGGAAGATTTTCATCACGTTAGGGCCGATATGAATGCCCGCGCCCAGGCGGGTGAACGCCGGAGCCTGTTCGAATACCTCGACATCGAACCCGGCCTGTTGCAGCAACGTGGCGGCGGCCGCCCCACCCAGACCTGCACCGACGATTGCGATTTTCTGCCTACCCCGCATGGGTATGTCTCCTCTTGTTCTGATAGGTGGCCAGCGGTTCAACCGCCTGACGATTTAGAGCGTATACGCTACAAATGACCTTTGAAAAGAGCCAGCTGAAAATATTTTTCAAACAGCTGATCGAAACGACACCCGGCTGATTGTTACCGTAAATACTGGTCAATGTGTGGATATGTAACGTTTGAACAGATCACTTGCGCTCGCTGGCAGGATGCGTTTTCATCTGCACACATATGGTGTACACACTATTATTTTGCACCGAGATGAAGCACCAGGCACTGCCATGGTGCGCCCCTGTCAACGCCACCCAGGAGAACCCCGATGCCGGTGAGCAATGCACAACTGACCCAGATGTTCGAGCACGTACTGAAGCTGTCTCGCGTGGACGAAACGCAGAGCGTGGCCGTGCTCAAGAGCCACTACTCCGACTCGCGCACGGTCAACGCCGCCATGGAGGCCGCCCAGCGTTTGAAGGCCAAGGTGTATGCGGTAGAGCTGCCGGCGTTCAACCACCCGACCGCCATGGGCAACGACATGACGGCCTACTGCGGCGACACCGCGCTGACTGGCAACCTGGCGGCGCAGCGGGCGCTGGAAGCCGCCGACCTGGTCGTCGACACCATGATGCTGCTGCACTCGCCCGAGCAGGAGCAGATTCTCAAGACCGGCACGCGCATCCTGCTGGCCGTGGAGCCACCCGAGGTGCTGGCGCGCATGCTGCCGACCGAAGACGACAAACGCCGGGTGCTGGCTGCCGAAACCCTGCTGAAACAGGCGCGCAGCCTGCATGTGCGGTCCAAGGCCGGGAGCGACTTCCATGCCCCGCTCGGCCAGTACCCGGCCGTGACTGAGTACGGCTATGCCGACGAACCGGGGCGCTGGGACCACTGGCCCAGCGGCTTTCTGTTCACCTGGCCGAACGAGGACAGCGCCGAAGGCACGCTGGTGCTGGACGTGGGTGACATCATCCTGCCGTTCAAGAACTATTGCCGCGAGCGCATCACCCTGGAAATCGAAAAAGGCTTCATCACCGGCATACATGGCGGCTTCGAGGCCGAGTACCTGCGTGACTACATGAAATACTTCAACGACCCCGAGGTATACGGCATCTCGCACATAGGCTGGGGCCTGCAGCCGCGCGCGCAATGGACGGCCATGGGCCTGCACGACCGCAACGACGGCATGTGCATGGATGCCCGTGCGTTCTACGGCAACTTCCTGTTCTCCACCGGCCCCAACACCGAGGTCGGCGGCAAGCGCAAGACCCCGTGCCACCTGGACATCCCGCTGCGCAATTGCGATATCTACCTGGATGACAAGGCGGTAGTGCTGGCCGGCGACGTGGTTGCTCCAGAGGAGTCGCGAGCGCGATAGGGGTTATACTGGCCGGGCGCTCCGCTATTGGCGGCCGGCCAGCCTCTTTCCACCCAGCCCAAGCCATCCTATGTCGAAAAAAACCACCCCCAGCAGCGCCCCGCTCGACAACACCCCCTACGACGTTACCGAACAGGTCGGGCACTTGCTGCGCAAGGCCTACCAACGGCACACGGCGATCTTCCAGCAGCAGGCCTGCGACCCGCAGCTTACCTCGATCCAGTTCGTCACCCTGTGCGCCCTGCGCGATCACGGCCCCAGCTCCCAGGCTGAACTGATCAAGGCCACCGCGGTGGACCAGGCAACCATCCGCGGCATCGTCGAGCGCCTGAAGGCGCGCGAGCTGGTGCAGCTTTCGCCAGACCCGGGGGACCGGCGCAAGGTCATCGTCGAACTCACCGAAAGCGGCGCGGCCTTGCTCGATGCAATGATCCCCTGCGCCCGGCAGATCAGCGAATTGAGCATGGGCAGCCTGAATGCCGGGGAGCGCGTAGCCATTTTGTACCTGCTGCGCAAGATGATCGACAGCGACGAGAACGCGGGCTGAAAATTGTTGTGACTGCCGCGATTGCCGTCACAGATACGCAGCCTGAGAGATCAAGCGCATCGCGAGCAAGCTCGCTCACATTGGACACGCATCGGTGGTTGGACACTGGCCGCCGTAGGAGCGGGTTCACCCGCGAATGGGCCGGCCCTGCTGGCCAATCTCCACCCGCCGATCACCGTCACCGCCACCACCGTATTCGCGGGTAACCCCGCTCCTACACACACAACATCGGGGGTTCGGCACAACATCGGGGGTTCGGCACAGGCCGTCGTAGGAGCGGGTTCACCCGCGAATGGGCCGGTCCTGCTAACCAATCTCCACCCGCCGATCACCGCTACCGCCACCACCGTATTCGCGGGTAAACCCGCTCCTACACACACAACATCGGGGGTTCGGCACAACATCGCGGGTTCGGCACAGGCCGTCGTAGGAGCGGGTTCACCCGCGAATGGGCCGGCCCTGCTGGCCAATCTCCACCTGCCGATCACCGGTGCCGCCACCACCGTATTCGCGGGTAAACCCGCTCCTACACACACACAACATCGGGGGTTCGGCACAGCGAGATGCGCCGCGCGGGCGGCGCTCGGTTTCCCGGGCGCCGACAATCTTTAACCCTGCCCCACCATCACAGTTCTCTGCAGATTCATCTCTGGCCTGCTTCTTGCTCTCTCATTTCATGTAGTGAGTACTTACCGAAACGCTCGCGTCATTTGAGTCCTTTGGTAGCGCAAGCAACCTCCAGAGATGAGCCAATAATGCAAACAACCATCTCCCTGCAGGTCAACGGCCAGCCCGTCGAAGTCAGCGCCATGCCTGACACCCCGCTGCTGCTGATCCTGCGCAACGACCTGTGCCTGAACGGCCCCAAGTACGGCTGCGGCCTGGGCGAATGCGGGGCGTGTACGGTGATCATCGACGGCGTGGCCGCCCGCTCCTGCGTCATCCCCTTGGCCGGCGCCGCTGGCCGCAATATCACCACCCTCGAAGGGCTGGGCAGCAAGGCCGCGCCGCACCCCGTGCAACAGGCGTTCATCGACGAGCAGGCGGCCCAGTGTGGTTACTGCATGAACGGCATGATCATGACTGCCAAGGCCCTGCTCGATCGCATTCCCGAGCCCAGCGACGAACAGATTCGCAATGAGCTGTCCGGCAACCTGTGCCGCTGCGGCACCCACGTCGAAATCCTGCGCGCCGTGCGCCGCGCTGCCGAGACCCGGAGAAAGCCATGAACCACTCACAACAGGTGCCCAGCCGCGATCAACTGCTGGCCAAGACCGGCGTGTTGCTGATCGTCGACCAGATCACCCCACCCTCAGGCCCTGTGGCCAAGGGCGTGACACCTGCAGTCAAGGAACTTGAGCTGGCGCTGTTCATCGCGGTCAGCGACGACGGCATGGTCTACGCCTTCAATGGCCATGTCGACCTGGGCACTGGTATCCGCACCTCGCTGGCGCAGATCGTCGCCGAAGAGCTGGACGTGCGCATGGACCAGGTGCACATGGTGCTGGGCGACACCGAGCGGGCACCCAACCAGGGCGCGACCATTGCCAGCGCCACCCTGCAGATTTCCGCGGTACCGCTGCGCAAGGCCGCAGCCACAGCGCGACGCTATCTGTTGCAACAGGCCGCCCTACGCTTTGGCTGCCCGCCCGAAATGCTGCGCATTGAAGACGGCACGGTTATCGCCAGTAACGGCAGCACGCTGAGCTTTGCCGAACTGGTGCAAGGCGAGAACCACCAGCTGCACATTGCCGACGACGCCCCGCTCAAGGCCATCGAGGACTACCGCCTGGTCGGGCGCAGCGCCCCTCGAGTAGACATCCCTGGCAAGGCCACCGGCGAGCTGACCTATGTGCACGACATGCGCCTGCCCAACATGCTTCACGGTCGGGTCATCCGCCCGCCCTATGCCGGCCATGACAGCGGCGACTTTGTCGGCAACAGCCTGCTGGCGGTGGATGAATCCTCCATCGCCCATCTACCCGGCGTGGTCGCCGTGGTGGTCATCCGCGACTTCGTCGGTGTGGTGGCAGAGCGCGAAGAGCAAGCCATCCGTGCAGCCCATGAGCTGAAAGTCAGCTGGAAGCCCTTTACAGGCAAGCTGCCCGACCTTAGCGATGTCGCCCAGGCCATCCGCGACAACCCGCGCGTGCAGCGCACTGTGCTGGACCAGGGCGATGTCGACAGCGGCATCGCCAATGCCAGCCAGCGCCTGAGCCGCAGCTACCTGTGGCCTTACCAGCTGCACGCATCGATCGGCCCATCATGTGCACTGGCCGACTTCACCGCAGGGCAGATCCGCGTGTGGTCAGGTACGCAGAACCCGCACCTGCTGCGCGCAGACCTGGCCTGGCTGCTGGCGTGCGACGAAGCACGCATCGAGATCATTCGCATGGAGGCAGCCGGCTGTTATGGCCGCAACTGCGCCGATGACGTGTGCGCCGACGCGGTGCTGCTGTCGCGTGCGGTGCAGCGCCCGGTGCGGGTGCAGCTGACCCGCGAACAGGAACACGTATGGGAGCCCAAGGGCACCGCGCAGCTGATGGAAATCGATGGCGGCCTGAACGCCGATGGCAGCGTGGCCGCCTATGACTTCCAGACCAGCTACCCGTCCAATGG
The DNA here is from genome assembly GCF_058795575.1 of Pseudomonas sp. GW823-FHT05G12. Taxonomy (NCBI): domain Bacteria; kingdom Pseudomonadati; phylum Pseudomonadota; class Gammaproteobacteria; order Pseudomonadales; family Pseudomonadaceae; genus Pseudomonas; species Pseudomonas sp. GW823-FHT05G12. Next base: position 2,198,934 of record NZ_CM179501.1, on the reverse strand, counting down.
CGCGCCCACCCTGGCCCTGCTGCTGACCGGTGCCGTGGAACCGGTGCCGGCGCTGTTCGAGATGGGCGATCGCACGTCGATCCCACCTTATGATTACCAACACATGCGCGTCACCATCAATGACATGACGCCACTGGTGCGCGCCTCGTGGATGCGGGGGGTGTCGGCCATGCCCAACAGCTTCGCCCACGAGTCGTACATTGATGAGCTGGCCTTCGCCGCTGGCGTCGACCCGGTCGAATATCGCCTCAAGCACCTGTCCGACCCGCGCGCCATCGACCTGGTCAAAGCCACCGCTGAACGCGCGCAATGGCAGCCGCATACCCGGCCCATGCAGACACAGGCCGAAGGTGACGTGCTGCGCGGCAGGGGCTTTGCCTATGCGCGCTATATCCACAGTAAATTTCCCGGCTTCGGCGCGGCCTGGGCAGCTTGGGTGGCTGATGTCGCAGTGGACCGGCGCACAGGCGAAGTCGCCGTCACCCGCGTGGTGATCGGCCACGATGCCGGGATGATGGTCAACCCCGAGGGTGTGCGTCACCAGATCCACGGTAACGTCATCCAGTCCACCAGCCGGGTACTCAAGGAGCAGGTCAGTTTCGAAGAATCGACAGTGGCGAGCAAGGAATGGGGCGGCTACCCGATCCTGACCTTCCCCGAGCTGCCGGCTATCGACGTGATGATGCTGCCGCGCCAGCACGAGCCGCCAATGGGCAGCGGCGAATCAGCCTCGGTACCCAGCGCAGCGGCCATCGCCAATGCCATTTTCGACGCCACCGGCATTCGTTTTCGCGAGCTCCCGATCACTGCCGAACGCGTGCGCGCTGCGCTCGGTGGCGAAGGCCAAGGGCCAGATGCACCCGTGCCAGCGCAGCCGTCAACCAAGCGTTCGAAGTGGTGGTTCGGCTCGCTGGCCGGGGTGTTCGGCGCCGCATTGGGCATGCTTGCCACCGCCTTGCCCTGGCGCGCCGAAATCGCCCCGGTAACGCCACCTGGTGTCGGCAGCTGGAGCGCCGCCATGCTCGAGCGCGGGCGCCAGGTGGCGGCGGCCGGCGACTGCGCCGTGTGCCATACGGTCAGCGGCGGCAAGGTCAATGCCGGGGGGCTGGCAATGGATACGCCTTTCGGCACGTTGTACAGCACCAATATCACCCCCGACCCGGAAACCGGTATCGGCCGCTGGTCCTTCGCCGCCTTCGAGCGGGCCATGCGCGAAGGTATCAGCCGCGATGGCCGGCACCTGTACCCGGCGTTTCCCTACACCTCGTTTCGCAACATCAACGACGCCGACATGCAAGCGCTGTATGCCTACCTGATGTCGCAAACCCCGGTACGCCAGGAAGCGCCCGCCAACCAGATGCGCTTCCCGTTCAACCAGCGGCCGCTGATGGCCGGCTGGAATGCGCTGTTTCTGCAACGCGGCGAATACCAGCCCGACCCGCAGCGCAGCGCGCAGTGGAACCGCGGTGCCTACCTGGTCGACGGCCTGGGCCACTGCACGGCCTGCCACTCGCCGCGTAACCTGATGGGTGCAGAAAAAGGCGGTAGCAGCTACCTTGCCGGCGGCATGGTCGATGGCTGGGAGGCCCCGGCCTTGAATGCCCTGGCCAAGTCATCGACGCCGTGGAGCGAAGACGAGTTGTTCAACTACCTCAGCACTGGCTTCTCCGAAAAACATGGCGTGGCGGCCGGCCCCATGGGCGCGGTGGTCAGTGAGCTTGCCACCCTGCCAAAAAGCGACGTGCGCGCCATCGCCCACTACCTCAGTTCCCTGGAGGGCGAGCCGCAGGCACTGGCCGCCAATGCCGCGCCCCAGGTGGACACGCACGTGTCGCTGAGCAACGGCGAGCGGGTATTCAAAGGTGCGTGCCTGGCCTGCCACAGTGATGGGCTGGGGCCGAAGCTGTTTGGCGTCAGCCCGTCGATGGCGGTCAACAGCAACGTCCACAGCGACCTGCCGGACAACCTGCTGCGCGTGGTGCTGCACGGCATTCCGACCCCGGCAACCCGCGACCTGGGCTACATGCCTGGTTTCAAGGACAGCCTGTCGGACCGCCAGGTAGCCGACCTCGCGGCCTACCTGCGCCATCGTTTTGCCGCCGACAAACCGGCCTGGCAAGGGCTGGCGTCCAAGGCTGCGCAGGTACGCGCCAACCCTGGCAGCCACTGAGGCTCAGCGGCGCAAGCCGCGCAGCGCAAGGTCACTGATGAAGGCCAGCCAATCGGCCTTGGCCTGCTTGTCGGCCAGGTCCACGGCCAGGAACGAGCTGAGCGTATGGCGGTTGGAGTTATAGAAGTAGCAGAGCGAGGCAATCATCAGGTAGGCGTGGGTAATGCAGATATCGTCGCGGAACAGGCCCTTTGCCTGCCCTGCCTCGATGATCGGCCGCAGCACGCCGACCGCTTCGCCGGACAGCGCCCTGAGGTTTTGCGACTTGCGCGCGTGCAAGCCCTGGTGAAGGTTTTCGGTGGCGAGGATGGTGACGAATTCGGGGTGGCGCACATAATAGTCCCAGATAAACGCCACCAGCTCGCGCAGGGCCTGCTCAGGGTCGGCGAGGTCGAGGCGCAGCTTCGCTTCGGCCTGGTTGAAGCTGGCATAGATGTGTTCCAGCACACTGATGAACAGCTTTTCCTTGCTGCCGAAGTAGTAATAGATCATCCGGTCGTTGGACTTGGCCAGCGTGGAGATCTGCTCGATGCGCCCGCCAGTGAAGCCTTCCTTGCTGAAGACCTTCACTGCGGCCTTGAGAATATTGTCCCGGGTGCGGTCGGCCTGCTGGGCGCGAACACCGGTTTTGCGAGTTTGCATGTCGGTCCCTGTGGGGCTGGCCAGATACCCAACACTGCCACAGACATTGAGCCATTGCGCGGCTTTTTCGGCTGGGCTGATGGCGGAGATGGCGGACCGGCTAACACCGGCAGAGCCGCTGCCATTGATCGCGTTGCTTTCTTCCCGGGCAAACCCGCTCTCCGTCCGCTACCGGCCTGGAAGTCAGCAGTCATCGGGGCTGGCTTGCACCTGATCATTGGCAGGTACAGCCAGCCGGATCATGACGGACTCCCGGGTTACCGGACAGGTGCGTTACTCAAGCAGCGACGCCTCGTTCGCCATCATCACTGACTTCGAACTGCCCCACCAGCTTCTGCAACTTGCCAGCATCCACCTTCACCTTCTGCGCACTGCTTTGCAGCACCAGGGCGGTCTGGCGCATCTCGCTGGAGGACTGGTTGACCTGCTCGATCGTCTTGCCGTATTCAACGCTGCGACGGTTGAGCTGCTGGATAATGGCGAACATGCTCTCCACCGCCTGGTGCAGCTGTACATTTTCGGAAGAGGCGTCCTCCGCCAGGCGCAGGCTGTTGTCGACGTCCTGCACGCCCTGCTCCATGAAGCTTACCGCCTGCCGGGTTTCGCCCTGCAGGCTCTCGACCATGTGGCGGATGTCGTCGGCGGCACGCGAGGTGCGTGCGGCCAGGCTGCGCACCTCGTCGGCCACCACCGCGAAGCCACGGCCATGCTCCCCGGCACGCGCCGCCTCGATAGCGGCATTGAGCGCCAGCAGGTTGGTCTGGTTGGTGATTTCGCTGATCAACCCGGTGATGTTGTCGATCTCGACCATGCGGCTGTCGAGCCGCTGCACGCTGGATGATGAGCGCGCCACCACATCGCGGATCGACTGCGTGCCCGCCTGCACCGCCTGGTACTGCGCGCGTGCGCGGCTGACCACTTCGTCCATGGCCTGCTTCATCTGCTCGGCGCTGACCGAGGCCTGCTGCAGTTCGCCGAGTTGCTCTTCCATGATGATCATCATCTGGTGCACGGCGTCGGCCACGTCGGCGGAGCTTACGCTGGCCTCCTGGCTGCGCCCGAGCATCATCTGGTTGGTGCTGCCGACCGTGCGACTGGCTTTGACCACCTGCCCGACCACCGCGTCCAGGCGGTCGATGAAGCTGTTGATCCAGCGTGCCATGTCGCCGCTCTCATCATTGGCCAAAGTGCTGGTATCCAGGCGCTGGCGCAGGTTGCCTTCACCCTCGGCGATGGTGCACAACACACTGCTCATGCCATTCAACCTCGCGGCCAGGCGCTTGGGCCCGAGCACGCCAAACAACAAGGTGGCGCCCAGCATGCTCACGGCCTCGATCACGTCAGTCAGTCCTTGCGGCAGGCCTGCATAGTGCTGTACCAGAAAATTGCAGCCGAACAGCCCCGCCATGATCGCCACATAGGGTTTCATCAACCCGTAGCTCAGCGAACGCCGGCGGTAGACCTCCTCCAGATCCGCCTCGCACATCATGCCCCAGCGGTCGGGTGAGCCCGGCAACTGGAAGGTCACGCCCTTGCCCACCACTGGCACATGACGGTAGTCGGAATAGCCGGGGTAGGTCACGAACAGGTTGGCACCGCGCCTGATCGTTTCCCTCACGCCAGGGTGCAGTTCCCGCGTGGAAGGGTCGGTGAAACGAAGCTCCAGCTCGGTATGACGCTGGACCTTTACAGTGGCCCAGGGCGTGTGCACACCGTTCTTGAGGTTTTCGCCATGGGTGAAGGTGGCGTCCTCGAAGCGCGAGCGGGACAACGCGGTACCGGGCTGTATGCCAGGGTCGAAGCGCGATTGCGCCATGAACAGGTAGTTGTCGCCCGACTCGGGGTAAATGTGCCCTGCCTCGCGCTGGATCAGATCGCCCAGCACATCGTTGGGCACCCGCCCACACAGACAACCCAGCACTTTGCCCTCGTGCATGAGAGGCTGGTAGAACATCAACGTGACTTCATCGTGGAAGCGCGAGGAAGACGGGCCGATCTGCAAGGTCAGCGGGTCGCTATAGGGACCGTGCAGGAAGGGTGCTTTCAGCCCCTGCGCCAGGGCTGCCAAGTACTCGATACGTGGCGTGCCACGCTGGGGCCAGGTCGAAGCGATGACGCTGCCGTGCACATCGACGACAAACAGTTCGGAAAAGTCCTCCGCCTGGGCCAGCGTGTTGCGCAACATTGCGCTATCGACTTGAGCGAGCCCGGGCGCCACCTGCTCGGCCAGGTCGGCCAGGTGCTCCCACTGCTCGCGCACCCACTCATGCAGCAACTGCACGCGGGTCTGGGCAATGGCTTCGAAGGTTTGCTCGACCTGCGGGTAACTGGCCCGGTTAAGGCGGCACGCCCAGCCCATGCTGAATTTGCCGGTTTTGCCGAACCACGGCAGCCAGCCCTTTTCACTCGACGATAACTGCATCGAACCACTGGAAAGCGACATTATCTTCACCATACGCGACATCGAATGGCAATCTGATAGCAAGTCGCACGCCAACGGCGGGAGGCGTGATTAATCGGCGATGCCGCGGAGTGAATGCACTTCATCAGTGCAAGATGCCGGCAGGCAACCCCGGAACGCACCAGCCACGGGCAAAAATGAGCGATTTAAGCATTCAACTGAAATGAGGCAAATAGCCTCCAGAACTGCTCGCAGATCGCACAACAGTTCGATAATCGCACAAATTCAGCCAAACCCTCTCTACTGTTTCCCTATCTTGCGGCACGCTATAGCGAAAGTCAGCAAACCATTTCAAGTGCTGACAGGCCCCATCGCTTCACGCGCTCCGGCCAGCCCGACAACCACAACTCCAGGAACAACCAGGAGCTCGCCTTGATCAATAAAACGTACGAGTCCATCGCCAGCGCGGTGGAAGGGATTACCGACGGTTCGACCATCATGGTCGGTGGCTTCGGCACGGCTGGCATGCCGTCCGAGCTGATCGATGGCCTCATTGCCACCGGTGCCCGCGACCTGACCATCATCAGCAACAACGCCGGCAACGGCGAGATCGGCCTGGCCGCCCTGCTCATGGCAGGCAGCGTGCGCAAGGTGGTCTGCTCGTTCCCGCGCCAGTCCGACTCCTACGTGTTCGACGAACTGTACCGCGCCGGCAAGATAGAGCTGGAAGTGGTCCCGCAGGGCAACCTGGCCGAGCGTATCCGCGCCGCAGGCTCCGGCATTGGTGCGTTCTTCTCGCCAACCGGCTACGGCACCCTGCTGGCCGAGGGCAAGGAAACCCGTGAGATCGACGGCCGCATGTACGTGCTGGAAATGCCGCTGCACGCCGACTTCGCACTGATCAAGGCGCACAAGGGTGACCGTTGGGGCAACCTGACCTACCGCAAGGCCGCCCGCAACTTCGGCCCGATCATGGCCATGGCTGCCAAGACCGCCATCGCCCAGGTCGACCAGGTCGTCGAACTTGGTGAACTGGACCCGGAACACATCATCACCCCGGGTATCTTCGTCCAGCGCGTGGTCGCCGTCACCGGTGCTACCGCTTCTTCGATCGCCAAAGCTGTCTGAGGCCTGCCATGACCATCACCAAAAAGCTCTCCCGCACCGAGATGGCCCAACGCGTGGCCGCAGACATCCAGGAAGGCGCGTACGTAAACCTGGGCATTGGCGCGCCAACCCTGGTGGCCAACTACCTGGGCGACAAGGAAGTGTTCCTGCACAGCGAAAACGGCCTGCTGGGCATGGGTCCAAGCCCTGCGCCGGGCGAGGAAGACGATGACCTGATCAACGCCGGCAAGCAGCACGTCACCCTGCTGACCGGTGGTGCCTTCTTCCACCATGCCGATTCGTTCTCGATGATGCGTGGCGGCCACCTGGACATCGCCGTACTGGGCGCCTTCCAGGTGTCAGTCAAGGGCGACCTGGCCAACTGGCACACCGGTGCCGAAGGTTCGATCCCGGCCGTAGGCGGCGCAATGGACCTGGCCACCGGCGCCCGCCAGGTGTTCGTGATGATGGACCACCTGACCAAGACCGGCGAAAGCAAGCTGGTGCCCGAGTGCACCTACCCGCTGACCGGTATCGCTTGCGTCAGCCGCATCTACACCGACCTGGCCGTGCTGGAAGTGACACCGGAAGGGCTGAAAGTGGTCGAAATCTGCGCGGACATCGACTTTGACGAACTGCAGAAACTCAGTGGCGTGCCGCTGATCAAGTGATCCAGGAAGACTTAGGGCTTTCCATGCCTCTGCGGCACAGTCAATAGTGCCGCACAAGCGCCGCGAGCAGGGAGCACGCGGTGCTTGAGACTACCTTTACAGCCGCTTCGAAGCCGATGGAACTCTCGGAGAGGTCAACCCAATGAGCTATCGAGCGGGAGCCAGATAGCGGCGTAAAAAATTGCCGGCCACGACTTTACGCCTTTTTTACTCGACATTACCGAAAAGCAGGCAATACTGCCGGCACTGTCCACACGAGCTCCCTCAATGCCGCTTCCTGCATTGCGTTTCATCGCCTTCATTATCGGTGTATTCCTGATCACATTGGCCGTCAGCATGGTGATTCCGATGCTGACGTTGCTGTGGTACGACCGCAGCGACGACCTCGGTGCATTCGTCTGGTCGAGCCTGATCGTTCTTTGCGTTGGCCTGGTCATGGTAGCCCGGGGCGTCCCCGACATACCGCAAATGCGGACCAGGGACATGTATTTTCTCACGACGGCAAGCTGGGTCATCGTGTGCGCATTTGCGGCGCTGCCGATGGTGTTAATTCGCGACATCAGTTACACGGACGCGTTCTTCGAAACCATGTCGGGAATCACAACCACCGGCTCGACCGTGCTGACCGGCCTGGACAGTGCGTCGCCGGGGCTGCTGATATGGCGTTCCCTGCTGCACTGGCTGGGAGGCATTGGGTTTATCGGCATGGCCGTGGCGATCCTGCCACTGCTGCGCGTGGGCGGCATGCGCCTGTTCCAGACCGAGTCTTCGGATTGGTCTGACAAAGTGACGCCGCGTTCGCATGTGGCAGCCAAGATGATCCTGCTGGTCTACCTGGGCCTGACAGCATTGGGGACATGTGCGTTGTGGGCTGCCGGCATGACCCCGTTCGAATCCATCAATCATTCGATGTCGCTGATTTCAACCGGCGGTTACTCGACCTCGGATGCCTCGCTGGCTCATTGGCCACAGCCCGCGGTGCATTGGGTAGCTGTGGTCATCATGATACTCGGCAGCCTGCCATTCACACTCTATGTCGCCACGCTGCGTGGCCATCGAGGCATCCTGCTCAAGGACCATCAAGTTCGCGGTTTCATTGGGTTTCTCGTCTTCATCTGGCTCACGGTCGGAACCTGGCTCTGCTTGCACAGCGACCTGGCCTGGTGGGATGCGTTTCGTATCGTTGCGGTCAATGTGACCTCGGTGGTAACTACCACAGGCGTTGCCTTGGGTGATTACACGCTCTGGGGCAGCTTCGCCATCATGCTGTTCTTTTACCTGACGTTCGTCGGCGGGTGCTCGGGCTCCACCGCCGGTGGTTTGAAAATATTCCGTTTCCAGGTGGCCGCGGCCTTGCTTGTCAGCAGCCTGAAACAGTTGATCCATCCACGGGCAACGATCTCGAAGAAATATAACGGCCACCCCATCGATGAGGAGATCGTACGGTCACTGCTGACGTTCTCGTTCTTCTTCTCCGTCACCATCGCAGTCATCGCCCTCGGCCTCTCTCTGATAGGGCTCGACTGGATGACGGCGTTGAGCGGGGCTGCCACCGCCGTGTGCAACGTCGGTCCAGGCTTGGGGACGCTTATCGGTCCAGCAGGTAATTTCGCCTCGTTGCCGGACGCAGCGAAATGGTTACTGACGATTGGCATGTTGCTTGGACGGCTCGAGATCCTCACCGTACTGGTACTGGTCTCGCCGGCCTTCTGGCGATTCTAGGCCTGGAGTCATACAACCAATCAGCCAGAAGACCTCTGGACGGTAGGTAATCCGCCCTGCCCTGACTACGCCAGGGCAGGACCGAATCCACTTCAGCCCACCACGTGCAAGTAATGCAGGTGGCGTTCGTACTGATCCAGGATGTCGCCAATCACATCGTCACGGCTCCACCCCATGATGTCGTAGTCCTGGCCCCCTTCTCGCAGATGCACTTCCGCGCGGAAATACTTGCGGGCATCGGCACCGTCTTCGGTGTCCCGCATGACGAAGCTTGGCGTATTGAAGGCCCGTGGCCGCACCTCGTAGAGGAAACGTCCTTCACCGGCATGGGAGAGCTCCAGAGATACCCGCCCATCATCACGCTCATTCACGCTCACCTCGTAGCCTTGCTTGCGCAGCTCCTGGGCGACCTCTTCACAGGCCGGCCTCACCACCTCGGCGATAAAGCGCGTGACATGAACCCGGCGAGGCATCAATGCAATATTGCGCAGCCTCCGCTGCCAGCCACCGTGTGGGTGGCGGGTATGGCGTGGGCCCGGCAAGGCTTGATTGCGCAACCCGCGGCGAGTCGCATCAAGGCTCAGCGCCTTGAACAAGCCCCAAATCGCAACCAGCAGGATGACCGCGAACGGCAAAGCGCTCGCAATGGTCGCGGTCTGCAGCGCCTTCAGACCGTTCGCCAGCAGCAACGCGATCGCGACTGCGCCTATGCAGACTGACCAGAAGATCCGTTGCCACAGGGGTGAGTGACCTTGTCCGGAGGAGGCGAGCATATCCACGACCAGCGCACCAGAGTCCGCCGAGGTCACAAAGAACACGACCACCATCAGCACCGCGACCAGCGAAATGATGCTGGAGAACGGAAAATGCTCCAGGAAAGCAAACAACGCGAGGGAACTGTCCTCACTGACCACAGCAGCCAGATCCTTCACGCCATCGTTGAGGATCATATGGATTGCCGAGTCGCCGAACACGGTCATCCACAGCAAGGTGAAACCCGCAGGCACGAACAGTACGCCGCAGACGAATTCGCGGATGGTCCGCCCTCGCGAAATACGTGCGATGAACAAACCCACGAAGGGCGACCAGGACAACCACCAGCCCCAGTACAGCAAGGTCCAGCCGCCGATCCAGTCGGTGGGCTCGTAAGCGTAGAGATTGAAGGTTTTATTGACGATGTCCGAAAGGTAGGCGCCGGTATTCTGTACATAGGTCTGCAGCAGGAACACCGTAGGCCCAAGCAGCAGCACGAACAGCATCAGGATCACCGCCAGGCTCAGGTTGAGTTCGGACAGGATGCGAATACCTTTATCCAGGCCGCTAGCCACCGAAAGCGTCGCCAATGCGCAGGTGGCGGTGATGAGGATGACTTGCACGGTGGTGTTTACCGGCAAACCGAACACATGATGAAACCCGCTGTTGATCTGCAATACCCCATAACCCAGCGAGGTGGCCACACCAAACACCGTGCCGAGGATGGCGAAGACATCCACGGCATGCCCTATAGGGCCATAGATTCGCTCACCGATCAGCGGATAGAGTGCCGAACGCAAGGTTAACGGCAGGCCATTGCGGAAGCTGAAGTAGGCCAGGATCAGCGCGACGATGGCATAGATCGCCCAGGCATGCAGGCCCCAGTGGAAAAAGGTGATTTTCATGGCTTCGCGCGCCGCGGCAACGGTGCCGGGATCGCCCACGGGCGGCGTGGAGAAATGCATGACCGGTTCGGCCACGCCGAAGAACATGAGGCCAATCCCCATTCCTGCCGAGAACAGCATGGCGAACCAACTGCTCTTTCGGTAATCCGGCTCACTGTGGTCAGGGCCTAGCTTGATGTCGCCATAGCGGCTGACGGCCAGAAACACCACGCTGATCAACACCAACGCTACAACAAGAATGTAGAACCAGCTGGCATTGGTGATGATCCATCGCTGGACTTGCTCGAACAGCGTTTGGGCGTGCTCCTGAAATGCCGTGGCGTACAAGACCAGCAGAAAAACAAGTATCGCACTGGTGTAGAAGACAGGTGGATTGAGGGTGCTCCTGGGTTTGGGGGCTGCAGTCATAGCGGCAGTTCTCCTTGCAAGGCGATGAGCACAGCAGTGCCTGGGCACGACGACATTTACCAAGGCTAGCAGCTGGATAAACTCTCGTTTGCCAAGCTCCGTGTGCTCGAAAACAACCACAAACCCTAGCGTCTGCAGGAAAAAATCTCAAACCGACGCCTCATTGGAGTGAATGGTTTGGCGCTTTTTGTTCATCTGCGAGTGGTTATTCGGTAGACTACCGCACGGGTGCCAGCTGCACGGTGCAGTGAGGCAGGTTAAAGAACAGCGCAGGTCGGGCCGCCATGCGGGAGCACCTGTGCCTATGCATAAACAAGAATTACCTCGCGCCCAGAAACTGGCCGAGCGCGCCTTCGCCAACCTTGAACGCTTTTTGCACATTGAAGCGGTCAGCGGCATCGTTCTCTTGATTGCCGCAGTCGCTGCCCTGATCTGGGCGAATTCCCCGGCTGCCGACAGTTATGAAGCCCTTTGGCATACCCCGTTGACGTTCGGCGTGGGCTCGCATGTCTATTCGCAGTCCCTGCATTTCTGGATCAATGATGGCCTGATGACCATCTTTTTCCTGGTCGTGGGCATGGAGATCCGCCGCGAGATCCACGAAGGTGCACTGTCCAGCCTGCGTCAAGCCACGCTTCCCATGGCAGCCGCTGTCGGCGGCGTAGCGGTACCCGCACTCCTCTACCTGAGTTTTGGTCACGCGCCAGCAGACCAACAAGGTTGGGCCGTGCCAACGGCGACGGATATCGCCTTTGCGGTGGGCGTATTGGCCCTGCTCGGCAAGTCGATCCCGTCCAACGTACGTGTATTCCTCCTCGCCCTGGCAATCATCGATGACATCATCGCAGTCCTGATCATCGCGTTCTTCTACTCAGGCGGCCTTGATTACACCGGCTTCGGCGTTGCAGTGATCGGCCTGCTAATGGTGATCGGGCTTCAGAAGATTGGAGTGGGTTCAGCCTACGCCTATGTCATTCCCGGTGCGATCGTCTGGCTGGGCATCTTGTTGACCGGCGCCCACCCGACCCTCGCAGGTGTCGTGCTGGGCCTGATGACACCTGTCACCGCAATGCCGATGCGTGAGCGCCCACTGGACGCCATTACCCGCTTCACCGGCGAATTGCTGGGGCGCGCCAAGGCGCCTGAGCAAGATGCCAGCGACCTCATGGACCCGTTGAAACGACTGCGCCTGGCCCAGCGCGAACTGCTGCCGCCGGTAGTGCGCATGCAAGGCACCCTGCACCCCTGGGTAGCCTTCGGCATCATGCCGGTGTTTGCCTTGGCCAACGCCGGGGTCAGCCTTTCGGGTGTCGACCTGTCCGCAGAAGGCCCCCAGTGGGTCATGATCGCCGTCGCTGTCGCCCTGGTAGCAGGAAAGCCCTTGGGCATCGTCAGCGTCAGTTGGCTGATGGTCCGCCTGGGCTGGTGCGTGCTTCCCGCCGAGGTCAACTGGCGTAGCATTGTCCTGGTCGGGCTGCTGGCCGGCATCGGTTTCACCATGTCGATCTTCATCGCCAACCTCGCGTTCGTCGACCCTGGCTCACTTGGGGCAGCGAAACTCGGCGTGCTATCCGCATCGTTGATCGCGGCCGTGCTGGGGTTGACCTGGGGGGTGTGGAGCCTGCGTAGCGCAGCGTCTGCTACCAAAGCAGGTTCGCCCACCTAGCCACGTTCCGAGACTGGCGATCCCTTGCAGTCGGGCAAGCGGATCGCCACTCCCGGCGCGGCTACAACCTGTGTCGGGTAGGCCTGTGCGGGAAAACACGCCATACTCTCGGTTTTCCAAGTCAGCCATGTGTGGACAATGTCCGACCCTACCCGACCTGCTCCTTCACTCCCCCGCCGTTCACGCTGGCGAGAATGGCGTCAGCGACTGGCGTTCTGGATCGGGGCATTGCTGGTGGGGCTCGTTGCGCTGGCATTCGCCTGGCTAGCCGACGCGGCGTTCGCTTCGTTCAAGCGCTTGCTGGAATGGGCACCCTGGTCACCTCTTCTCATCACTCCGCTGGGTTTCGCGGCCCTGGCTTATCTGACGCAACGATGGTTTGAAAATGCCAAGGGTAGCGGCATTCCCCAAGTCATCGCCGCCCTGGAAATGCCCTCTCGCCGGCTGCGCGCCCGATTACTCTCGCTCCCTGTGGCTGCAGCACGCATGAGCCTGACGCTGGGCGCCCTGCTGGTCGGCGGTTCGGTTGGCCGGGAAGGCCCGACCGTCCATATCGGCGCCGCAGTGCTCTATTCCTTTGGCCGACGCTTAGGCCTGCACGGCCGGCGCACCATCGCTGGCCTGGTGCTCGCCGGAGGCGCCGCGGGTATTGCCGCAGCCTTCAATACACCGTTAGCGGGGGTAGTCTTTGCCATTGAGGAGTTGAGCCGCACGTTCGAGCAACGTTTCAGTGGCTTGGTGCTCACTGCGGTGCTGATCGGCGGGGTCGTGACGCTGGGGCTGATGGGGCATTACGCCTACTTTGGCGAGATCAGCGGTCGGATGCCGGTGGGCTGGGGCTGGAGCGTCGTTCCTGCCTGTGCAGTGCTGGGCGGGCTGCTGGGTGGTTTTTACGCCAAGCTTGTGCTGCCCACCGACAAGGGCATACTCGGCCAGGTCTGTACGTTACGCGGACGCTATCCAGTGCGCTTTGCTGCCACCTGTGGGTTGCTGCTGGCCACCTTGGGGCTCGTCTCTGGCAATCATGTATTCGGCACCGGGTATGAAGAAACGCGTGCGTTGCTGGAGGGGCAGCCGATCACGGACACAAGCTTTCTCCTGTGGAAGTTTCTGGCCAACGTCGCGTCCTATCTTTCCGGGATTCCAGGCGGGCTCTTTTCGCCTTCGCTGAGCATCGGCGCCGCCTTTGCGCCGCTGTTGAGCTTGCTGCCCGATGTTGACCCTCAGGCAGGCGCACTACTCGGCATGGGCGCATACCTGGCCGGTGTGACACGCTCGCCACTGACCGCCTCGGTCATCGTGCTTGAACTGACACACAGCCCGGACCTGGCCATTCCCATGTTGGCAGCCACACTGATGGCGGCGGCGATCTCTGGATGGGTGTCTCCGGTCTCGCTTTACCATGCCTTGGCCAAGCAGATTACTGACAAGCTTCATGCTGCCGCGTCTTCCTCCACAGAACCCGCCGCTCGCCAAACGAGCGCTACCGAAAAACCTTGAGCAGCACCAAGCCTGCCCTGCCAGACGTTAACGGGTAGTCAGGTAGCGGAACTGCCCTGAGGGGGACGGGGCTCCCAACAGGGTGGAACTGTCGCGCGCATTCACGCGTCCGTAGAGTCTGTTGGCCGCTTTAGCACCCCGAGCAACAGCAGGTCGAACGCCTTGCCAGCCTGCGCCAAGCGTGCATTGCCGTCTTCGGCCTCCGCGATCCACACAGCCGCTTCAGCCAAGCTGCCGTAGATCAAAGCAGCCAGCGCTTGAGCGTGCGCGTTGACGAAAACGCCCTCTAGTACCAGGTTGTCGATCAACTGGCGCAGCGACTCTATGCAATACCGCTGGGCCTCAGGCGAGCCGCCCCCCAACACCGCTCTGGCGTCGCGCAGCACGATGCGCTGGATCTCGGGCTCCAGCGCCATCTCCAGGTAGGCGTGGCAGCGTTGGCGGAAGCCGTCCAAAGCGTTATCGGCGGTCTCGGTAATAGCACGCAGGCGCTCGTCCATTTCAGCGTCGAGCTGCTCAACGACGGCTGCCAGCAACCCCTTCTTGTCGCCAAAGTGGTGGTACAACGCCCCCCGTGTCAATCCCGCCCGAGCGGTCAGATCATCCATCGAGGCGTGCGCAAACCCCTGCTCGCTGAACATCTGGCGGGCGGTGGCCAGTAACAGGGCTCGGGTTTCTTGCATTGCGGCGCGGGTGCGGCGAACCATCCAGCTATTCCTTGTGTTCTGGCGGCATGGGGTAGGCGTATACGAGTATTCATACCGCTTGCACGCATTGTCTTGGGCGCGAGGCGCACTGACAAGCCTGTCGTATCGTCGCGCGGTGACCGAGCCACCAAGCCTGCCGGCCAGCCCTGAAGCCGATCAAAGCGAATACGACGCCTGTCGGGCTCCGGCGCGCATGCGCTGGTAGCCCCAAAGCGCGACCAACAACACTGCGGCCCCACCGGCCAAGGCAACGTTGAATCCGGCCTGGGCACCCCACATATCGACCACCTGCCCAGACGCTGCGGCACCGCCGGCAACTCCAACGTTGAGACCGGCGAGCAACCAGGTCATCCCTTCAGTCAGCTTGCTTTCGGGAACGATGCGCTCTACCAGCGACATCGCCACGATCATGGTCGGGGCGAAGAACAGGCCCGCAACCAGCACGGCAATGGTCAGCCCGATGATGTTTCCCACCACCAGCAGCGGCAAGGTTGTCGCCGCCGTCGCCAACCCACCCAGCAGTAGCAGCTTGTGTAGCGGGGTATCGAGTTTCAGGACACCGAACACCAGCCCCGCGACACAGGAGCCGATGGCATAACAGGACAGCACCACGCTGGCCGCAGCCGGCATGTACATCTGCTCGGCGAATGCCACGCTGACGATGTCGACCGTACCGACGATCAAGCCCATAGCGACCATCAGCAAGGTCAGCAGGCGTACGTCGGCCAGCCTGAACACCGACATGCTGCCTTGCCCGGTGGCGGCATCGGCCTCTACTGGCGGCTCGGTGCCGACCTGCACCGCCAAGGCGAACACGCCGATGGCCAGGAACACGGCAGCAGCCAATGTACCGGCCTGCGGAAGTACCGCCACGCTCAGCCCCACCGAAATCGGCGGGCCAGCAATGAAGGTGACTTCGTCAAGAACGGTTTCCAGCGAGTAGGCTGTCTTCAGTTGCGCCTTGCCGCGGTAAATCGCGGTCCAGCGCGCGCGCACCATCGCCGACATGCTGGGCATGAAGCCGGCGAGCGCGGCCCCGACGAATAGGGTCCAGTCCGCCAGCCGCCAATAGCTGCAAGCCAATAGCAGAAGGATGCCCAGCACACTGAGCCCGGCGGCGGCCGGCAATAATCGGCCCTGGCCATGGCGGTCGACCAGGCGCGAGATCTGCGGCGACATCAGTGCATAAGTCAGCACGAAGGTGGCCGCCACCGCACCGGCCAGGCCGTAACTGCCGGTGATTTGAGACAACATGGTGATGATCCCGATACCGGTCATCGGCAACGGCAGCCGGGCCAGCAGGCCGGCCAAGGCGAAGCCCTTGGCGCCTCTGACCTGGAACAACTCGCGGTAGGTACTGAACACGCTCGACTCTCCTTATCGAAAGGCCCTTGGGCAGTCACGCTCAAGGTAAAATACATACAGCTCGTATGATTAAAACCTTATTATCATACGAATTGAATGTAAATACTCGACGGGGAACGTCCTTATTCAGCCGCCCTGCCCCGTGACGCCTTGCGTGTGGCGAACACTCGTTCGCCGTTGAGCGAGAGTTGAAGGTGTGAGCGATGAGGCCCGCAGGCCAGTCGCCACGAACGTCGCTGCAGTCAGCGCACAATTGTAGAGCTTGCTTGAACCACCAAAGCCAACGGCCAAGAACCCTATGCATGGCTTCGCCACGTACTGGAGGACTTGCCGCATGCCGCGAAGATTGAGGATTACGAATCGCTATTGCCGTGGAAGTGAAAGTCGGGGAAGCCACGGTAAACCAAGCCCTGACCTTGCGGCAGGAGGGGAACGTGCATCGGTTAAGAATCGCAAAAAGCCCTGAATAATCAGGGCTTTCCTCACGCCTTTGTCCCATTGGGCCGGCGCGCTCCGCTTGCCATTTGACCACAAGATTCAATGACGTGAACCGTCGCATATCTCCGTCGCAGATCACGCGCATAGGCTGGCCCAGCGTTGGAGAACCCTGCATGACATTGGAGGGACTTTTCTTTCACCCCATTTTCACGACACCTAGGCAACACTCGTCCTATCCCCCCGCGTGATAGAAGCTCCCATTAGCCCGCCTAGCAGCGGGCTTTCTTTTGCCTAGAATTCGGCCGTTTGTCTTCTGAGTTGTCCGTTCAACAGGCCCAGGCTGTCCCTTGAGGACACTAGCTAGAGCCACTCTCATGCCACAACTCATCAAATTCGTAGCCCTTCCCCTGGCCTGTAGTCTTCTTTGGGCTTGCTCTGCTCCTGAGACGAAGTCGCCTGTGGAGACGCCTGGCAGGCCCGAATCCGCAAAGACTCAGTTGCTGGAAGCCGGCGCCGCGACCTTGCAGGCGAAGCCGCCCATTGAGGCCATCAACGCCTATCTGGATGGCTTCCACTTTTACAACGGACATCCTGATGTGCAGATGGAAGCGCATCACTACTGCTCCATCCTGAATGAGGATGTCATCCAGTGCGTCATCTTCGACGGTAATACCAGGGAAGCGAAGATCATGGGTGTCGAGTACATCATCGACGAAAAGCTGTTTGCTGGTCTGCCGGCCAACGAGAAGGCGATGTGGCACAGCCACGGCTATGAAGTCTCGTCCGGTCAGTTGGTTGCACCAGGCATCCCCGCGACTGCTGAACATGCGCTGATGGAGCGGCTTGCCCATACCTACGGGAAGACATGGCACACGTGGCACACCGACCAGGATAAAGCTCCTCCTGTGGGCGTTCCGCAGTTGATGATGGGGTTCACAATGGATGGCCAGGCTGACCCGGCGATGGTCGAGCAGCGCAATCGCCGTCTGAGGGTAGATGCGGCAAAAATCAAAGCTCAGCGGGCTAACATTCAAATCCCTGCGGCTGATCCCAAGGCGGATGCTTGGCAACACGGCAACGTTATTCAGATCACCGATCCAACAGGTGCTCATCTGCATCGGCCCGCCACGTCGACATCTGAGAAAGCGAACAGCCGTTCCAGCCAATAGCACGTGGGACAGTTGCATGTAGTTATGCCCCTGACGTACCCCTCTTGGGACGGCTATCGTAAACCGCACCCTGGCAAAGCCAGGCTACAGCCCTTTCGGGCTTACATCCTCACGCGCTGGCCCATCCTTGGGCCGGCGCGCTCCGCTTGCCTTATCCAAATTATCCCGGCGCATCCCACAACTTGGATTCCCGACTGCCCTTGTCAGTAGTTGCCATCATCCAGCAGCGGGCTGGGCAAGCTAGCCTCATGTCAAAGTGAACGCTCAGCACACCGCGCCACTCCATTTACCGCACCGTGTTTCACGAACAGCACGGCAACGGAAGGGTACTCATCAACATCCATGGAGAGGAAAGCTGTGAGCGGCACGCTGAGATGTCTCAAATGCGGTGGGCAAGACCTTGTGACACCAATAAAGTTGAACAAAAAGGCCATCCTCACGTGCCGAAGGTGTGGCGCAATTGCCAATTATGGCGATCTGATGCAGGCAGAAGGCAGACGGCTCATCGCCGACATCCGGCAGCGTCTGCCCCTGTTGGAAGTAAATTAGCCGCGCTCAGATCGCCACACCTACCTATACCATCGCAACGATCTTTATCACACGATACGTTGCGTTTTACGATCTTTCGCGCCCCCGGTCAGCTAGCACGAAAGTAAGGGGAGCATCCCACACTCTCCCGGCATCCGAAGAAAACACAGGCTCTCTGTGTGAACACACGAGGTGCGAGATCATGGCTAACGATCAAGACAAGGCTGGTCAGCAAGGCGGCACCGCTCAAAACAACCCTGGCAGTTTTGCCAATGATGCACAACGGGCGTCTGAAGCCGGCCAGAAAGGTGATCAAATGTCCGGAGGGAGACCTGAGAATCAGCAAACTGGGCATGGCAGCGGCAGTAACCTTCAGGAAGATGATCCTCAGCGTGCCGGTGGTGCAACCCAACGGGGTGGCCAAGGAGGCCATTCCACCGGCATTAAATCTGACCGGGAGGAAAGTATGGAAGATGAGTCGCAAGCGATTCAGGACGAAGACAGCGGAATGACGGAAGACAACCGCTGAGCAAATGGCCAGGGAGAGGGATAACCCTGGCTTCCCCAATATCTTCGAAGCCACCATTCAAGGAATGACGGAATGACCGGCTAAGGGAACAGTACAGTTTTCCCAATTGATAGGCGAAAAAAAGCCCGCGCACAAAGCGCGGGCCGATCAGAGAGCAACACCCGCCCTGATTAGTTATCCAGCTCGTCCTTGGTGATCTTGCCGTCGTGCGGATCGACCTGGAACTCGTACTGCTTGCCGTCAGCTTTCATACCTTCGCCCTCCCAATGACCATCATCGGCCTCGATCTTGGTAATCTGCGTGTAGCCGGCGCCCTTTAAGGTAGCTTCGGCCTGATCCTTGGTTACTTTCCAATCTGCTCCAGGCTGATCCGCCCATGCTGCAGTGCTTGCCATTGCGGCGACCATGGCGAAGCCTGTGAACAGTCGAGTCATCGCTTTCATCGTTAACATCCTTTTTCGTGACAGTTATCGTTCCGACCCTTACGCTGATCTCGCCGTTCAGTTTGAGTGCAGGTCGACACCGAAACTGAGGTCTCTTCATGGAGCTCCGGCAGACAAGCAGTCGGGTGAGGCTTCATAAATCGTTGGATCGAGTGACTCGAGCTATCCCCGCGTGAAAGTGCTTGCCCGCCTAGCAGCCGGCATTCTTCTGCCCATTAACCAGGCACGCCTTCTAACCCCACCTTGGTTGGCCAAGCTCCTTCTCGTATCATCAGCCCTCCCCACCTGGAATGATTGTCGTGAAGCCGTCACCTGGAAGTGCCCAGTCCATCCCTGCGAATGCCAACGGCCCGAAGTGGGATGTCGGCGAAGCTGTCAGCCAACTTTCCTGGGACGACTTGCGGATCATTAAAACGCTAAGTGACTGTAGCAACCGCTCCGCCACAGCCAAGAAGCTCGGCATCAATGTGTCCACCGTCTCGCGCCGGGTCGCGCAAGTTGAGAAGACGCTTGGGGTCGCGCTTTTCGATCATCGCAAGGCGGGGTATCTGCTGACCGCCGAAGGCGTCGAGCTGCGTGCACTGGCCGAGCGCGTTGAGCTGGACATCGTCAGTGTCACCCGCAGGGTGTCCCGCGCCGGCCAAGGCCCCCTGGGAAAGCTGCGAATCACTACCAGCGACTCGCTGCTGCTGTACTTTCTCACGCCGATCATCGCGGACTTCAAAGCCCTCAATGAGGGGATTACCATCGAGGTGTTGGTCGGCAACCAGACGTTGAGTTTGGCGAGGGACGAGTCGGATATTGCGGTGCGCGCGACCAAAAAACCGACGGACACCCTCGTGGGCCGCAAGCTCGCCAACATCGCGTGGGCGGCATATGGCAGCGTCAAGCAGGCGGCGATTACCGATCCCTTCGCTGAGGGTCAGGCATGGGTATCCTACTCGGGAGGCCTGTGCGGTTTGAAGGCAACGAGCTACGTCGAACGTCGAGTGCCCTCGGAGCATATTGCTTACCGCACTGATTCCGTGGCGGCAGCAAGTGCCGCTATTGCGGCGGGCCTCGGTTTTGGTTTCCTCCCCTGCATGCTGGGCGACATCACCCCAGGTTTGGTTCGAGCCGGCCCAGTGGTGCAAGAGCTTCAGGATGAGTTATGGCTGCTCACCCACCAGGACATAAGAAAGTCCTGGCGGGTAAAAGCATTCATGACGTTCTGCGCGGCTGCCGTGGTGGACCTTAAACCTCTGGTCGAAGGTCAGCAGGCCATCCCTGCTTCCTAGTTGAAATCGGAGGCGCCGTTTATTTGACTTGGGCGCCAATCACAGCACGACACACGATCTCGATCAGCTGGGGGCGCTGTGCAAGCCGCGATACACCGATGATATTACTGGCCGCCTGCGGTCGCTCGGTGCCATAGGCCGCCTTGCGCACCTTGCCGACTACGGCAAAGGCTGCGTCCATGTCCAACACATACAGCGTCTCCTCAACGACATCCTGCATCGTAGCGCCATACAAGGCCAACAGCTTGGCGATGTTGTTGTAGGAAACCCGCATCTGTTCGCCCATTGACGAGAAATCGCTCGGACGACCGTCAGCATCCAGTGGCGCCGGCGCTACCAGGTTGCCCTCTTCGTCATGGTTGAACTGCCCCGAGATGAAGATCTCGTTGCCAACTCGCCGCGCTTGCGGATAGCCGTAGCCCTCTTCCCATGAAACGCCCCAGTAGGCGGTGTCGTCGTTGAAAGGTCGTGAAGCAGCCATTGGATTCTCCTTGGCGAAAAATGGATCGACGTGATCCGACTGGCCGAGATCCTAGCACCGGATTGAACGTCATCCATGGTGCATTAATGCGCCCACAAGAGCGCAAATGTGCGCCACTATTTCGCTGAGTGTTTCGCTATCTTGTACTGGCACTCGGCGACATCCCGCCGAAAAACTCTCGCCACCGTTCAGCAAAAGGGAAGAACAATGAGCAAGCCACACACTGAATTCCTGACCCCGCTCAACAGCCAACTGATCTTCATCGATCAGCAACCGCAAATGGCTTTTGGCGTGCAGAGCATTGACCGGCAGACGCTGAAGAACAACACCGTGGGCCTGGCCAAAGCAGCCAAGATCTTTAATGTTCCCACCATCTTCACCACAGTCGAAACCGAGAGCTTCTCCGGGCATACCTACCCCGAGCTGCTCGCGGTCTTCCCTGACGCTCCGCTGCTCGAGCGCACGTCCATGAACTCCTGGGACGACCAGAAGGTACGTGACGCGCTGAAGAAGAATGGTCGAAACAAGATCATCGTTTCGGGCCTGTGGACTGAGGTCTGCAACACCACCTTCGCGCTGTCCGCCATGCACGATGCAGGCTATGAGATCTATATGGTTGCCGACGCTTCCGGGGGCACGACCAAGGAGGCTCACGACTACGCCATGCAGCGCATGATCCAGGCGGGCGTGGTACCAGTTACCTGGCAGCAGGTGCTACTGGAGTGGCAGCGCGACTGGAAAAACCGCGACACCTACGATGCGGTCATGGAACTGGTCAAAGAGCATTCGGGTGCCTACGGCATGGGCGTCGACTACGCCTACACCATGGTGCACAAAGCGCCAGAGCGCGTTCAGCACGGCCCAACCCTGGCCCCCGTGCCCGCATCGGTCTGATGCCTGATCAGCCCCAAAGTTGGTTCCTGATCAACAAGCGGGGCTGGATGAGCTGATCCGGGCTACCAATCGTTACGGAGTGTTCTGAAGCGCCAGACGAGGCTTCAGCGAATCGTGCTGCCCGGATCAAGCCATCTACAGATTTTTCAGGATGAATTGATCCCATGCACAGTACTAAAGGCATCGTTATAGCCACCGTCGGGATTCAGTCGACTGGGCGGCTCAAACCCTGGCAGGTCACAACGGCCAAGCAGATGATGTTGGATCATCTGGATACCGGCATATCGGTCACCGCGCTTGCTGCAGCATGCGGGCAGTCGCGCAGCCATTTTTCGCGAATGTTCAAGGAATCCACACAGATCTCTGCGCAGCAGTGGTTGCGGGAGCAGCGGCTCAGGAAGAGTAAGGACTTGCTGCAGGCGTCGACGATGATGCTCGCCGAGATCGCTCTGGAATGCGGCTTCTACGACCAGCCGCACTTCTGTCGGACGTTTATGAGATCCGTTGGGATGACGCCGCAGGCTTGGCAGCAACAGCCCATTTAGCAGAGTCAGGTGTGCTATCCCAGAAGCACCCGTTGGCGGCGGGTATTCTGGAAACCATCAACGCGTACCTGCGAGACAAAGGGTGCGAAAGTGGAGCACCCGTCCCGGGTGATCAAACGCCAGCTCGGTTATGTGAAGACTCGCTTTCGTGGCTTGGCCAAGAACATGGCGCAACTGACCACGCTATTTGCGCTGTCTAATCTGTGGATGGTGCGCCGGCAATTATTGCCTGCTGCGGGAGAGGTGCGTCCGTGAGGGCAAAAAATTAAGTTTGCGCCTTGGTTTTCCAATAATCAGCGGCTGAAAATCGGGCTTCTCGGCATCCCCAAGCCGTCCATTTCCGGCTGATGGGCAACTTGTTCTGAGTTCCCTCAAATTAGCATTCGAATGGCCAACGAATCCAAAATCATTAGCCCCTAGTTCTAGAACATGGAAATCATTCTGATATTACAATGACGTTGACGCCCCCAAAGCACTAAAGCGGATGAAATATATAGTCACCTCCCTCTTGGCCATCCAATGCCACACCAGCCTGTTTAAGTCTCTGCCGCAGAACTGGAATGTCGACCCGGACTTTCCAATCCGTTCGAATTTGGCTAGCTCTCATGAGTGCGTCGTAAAAAACAAAAGCATCGAATAGCTGTTCTCGATCAAGCAGGTACACAGTAAATGCGTTGCCTTTCCACGCAGCAACATTTAGCCCTAAGATTTCACATATAGCGATTTTAGCCCGAGCATCGTCTCTATCTGCCTTTCGAGAGCACTCAATCTGATTCGCCAGAACGGGGTCAATGATACGGTCAGTGAATAATACTTCACCTTCATCCCATACCTCAGGCGGACAGATTTTGCTCGCAGGATTCAGTGGGATGAACGGATTTATTTCCGCAGGATAGATTCGACATACCAACGGACGCTCGTCATAGATGCCGCAAAGGTTGTTATCACCCAGGTTCTGACAGCCATTTAGGGCATTGCCCGCGAATACTGCAATGACATAGATTGAGGCATGACCACTGGTGACCTCCACGGCTCGGCCTTTGGCATGAGAAAACTCCTCCGGACTTGAACTCCAATGAAGCTCGTCAAATGCCTCAAGCAGAATTGCTACCTCATGCCCTCTGTTTAGCCACTGCCTCGTTTCATACAGCGTAAGTGGAATCAGCCGTCCTTTACAGCAGACCCCACATCCGTTGCAGGCAAATCGGAAAGAGTTGTTTTCCATAGAAGAACTCGAAAATGCTCTCGGCGCACCATTTGCAAAATTGACCTGACAAGGCAACGCCTTTCAAGAAAATGACCTAAACGGGGCAATCACTGACCACGTAAGTACTTTTATCAATCAAGAATTTTCTTAAATTTTCGGAATAGTCCGCTGATACAGCCTGACGCACGCTTGGTCGAGTCATTAGCGATTGCTTCCAGGCTTCAACTCGAGGGAGCCCATCCAGCACGACATTCTGGGCTGGGGAGTTAAGCACTTCAAAAAACCTGAAAATCGGTGCCATAACAACATCGACCATACTGAATTCAGCCCCTTCAAAGTACGGCCCAGCGACCAAGGCAGAATCAAGCTTCATTAGTTTTCCACGAAGTTCGAATGCCTTATGAACGAAACCCTCTTTATCGGGAGAGTTGATCATTCCCCAAGCATCCCCCATTGCGGCTGTGGAAAACTCCATCCATGCTCGATGTTTAGCTCGCTTCAAAGGCACAGTCGGGTGTAATGGTACCTGGCGATACTCGTCTTCAATAAATTCACATATCGGAAAGCTTTCAAATAAAACAGTTTGACTTTCCTCCTCCTCACCTACGATCAATAGCGGTACCTTGCCGGACGGCGAGATTGCGAGGAACCATTCTGGCTTGTTAGCCAAATCGATGGTTTCACGCTCGAAGGCAATATTTTTCTCGAGCAACGCAATGGCGACACGCTGGACAAACGGACACAATCCATGGCTCACGAGCTTGAGGTTATTGGGCATTTCTTAGGCCTATATTGAAAGGAGGGCGAGACAGCGAGTACATCTAGGCCTACTAAGCCCTACACCGCCCCGCCCACGCGCTGAAGTGATAAGTAAGGGACTTTTACAGTCGACGTCCGCCGTCCACGATGATTTCAGACCCAATCGTCCATTTGGACTCATCAGATGCTAGGTACACTACCGCTTTGGCGATCTCTTCTGGTGTGCCGAAACGACCTGCGGGAATGGAAGAAACGATTTCAGCGTTTACCTGCTCCCTGTACTCAACTGGAATACCGAGCTTGTCATAAAGTGGTGTATCCACAGGGCCAGGACTCACAGCATTCAGACGAACACCGCGATCAAGCAGCTCTGTTGAAAGTGTTTTCGACATATTCAGCAGCGCTGCTTTGGTCGCCGCGTAAACCGAAGAGTTGGCATCACCCACATGAACACTCACAGAAGTATTCAATACTACGGAAGCCGGATTTGCGAACACCGGCAGGAGTGCCTGGATCAGGAAGTAAGGCCCTTTGACATTGATGTCAAAAGACCGATCAAACATCTCTTCAGTCCACGCTTCCATAGGCATCCATACAGAAACACCAGCATTGAGGAAAGCGATATCAAGCTGTCCAAAATGATCACGGATGTCGAGAGCGAGTATTTTCTGGGCTTCCACGTCAGCGGAGTCCGCCTGGAGCACAAGTACCTCGCTCCCTAGCTGATTCTTAGCTTTAGCGATTGAATCTGGGTTCACGCCTGTAACGACAACTCTGGCCCCCTCATTCAGAAAATGTTTAGCGGCTTCGAGACCAATTCCGCTGGTGCCACCGGTGATCAGTGCGCGTTTGCCTTGCAATCTTGCCATTGGAAATTCTCCTGGTGTGCGGGGCCTTCATGCCCCGGTTAGGTGTACTATGTACCTATGCCGAATAATTGATAAGATGGCGAAATTGAATAGCATTCATGCCCTCCAGGCATAAATCGGAGAATGGAACGTGGATCGTCTGCTACTGATGACATGCTTTGTACGCACTGTGGAAACGGGTAGCTTCTCGTCGGCAGGTCGAGATTTAGGCCTTGGCCAACCGAACGTAAGCCGCTATGTAGCCGCCTTGGAAGATCATCTGAAAACTCGATTGCTTCACAGGTCTACCAGGAAGCTGTCACTCACGTCTGAAGGAGAGCGGTACTACGCGGATGCACGCCGAATTCTCGATGCAGTAGCTGAATCGGAATCAGCACTGAAGAACGACGTTACGCCTTCTGGGTTGCTGAGGGTGGCCTGCCCTACTGCTCTGGCACATACCTTTATCGTTCCTGAAATACCCAGATTTCTAAGCCTTTATCCGGAAATGACCCTAGACCTGCAGATTAATGATCGCTTCGTAAACCTTGTAGATGAGGGTGCTGACCTAGCACTGCGGATCGGTCACTTCGATGACAAGACACTTAGAACTAAACAATTAGGTTCATTCAAGCGCGTATGCGTCGCTAGTTCAGATTATTTGGCCAAGCGTGGCACCCCTTCGACGCCAGAAGATCTCGAAAATCATGACTGTATAATTTATACATTGTTAAGCACCGGGGCCACATGGCGTTTTCGTAATGTGGACATACCTGTCACCGGAAAGCTCAGAGTAAACTCTCCAGAAGCTACCCGAGAGTTGGTCAATGCGGGTGTGGGGATAGCACAAGGGCCCGAATGGCTATACGAGGCGGGCTTGAGCAATGGAAATCTTAAACTGATACTTCAGGAGTTTTATCCGCCTCCCGTACCTATCCAGTTTGTTTACATTGCGGATCGGCTAATGCCTAAAAGAGCGCTGGTATTCATGGAGTTTATAGCGGAAGCATTCGCCAACAGCTCCGTGATTGACGAACGCCATGCCTCACCCTAGCTAATGTGTCTCCGAGCCTGCTACCTCTGACCGAACTCGCTACCGGCTGTTAGTCCTAAGTGGTGACTTGAGCTATAGGCTTGGGAGCTTTATACACCAAGCCTTAACAACTCGAACACAGACAACCTAAATATTATTGAACCTGGACTTCAATAACGAAACACCGGTCATCTCTTTGGGCTGCGGAAGATCTAGGATATCTAGAATGGTTGGAGCGATATCACACAGCCGCCCATTACTTAGGCCGAATTTCTT
This sequence comes from Pseudomonas sp. GW823-FHT05G12, assembly GCF_058795575.1. Classification (NCBI taxonomy): domain Bacteria; kingdom Pseudomonadati; phylum Pseudomonadota; class Gammaproteobacteria; order Pseudomonadales; family Pseudomonadaceae; genus Pseudomonas; species Pseudomonas sp. GW823-FHT05G12. The sequence goes on along the minus strand of NZ_CM179501.1, from coordinate 2,172,490 downwards.
CCCACCGGAAATGTAGATGAGAGGTACGGCATTAAGAGTATGGGCAGTATGAACTTGTCCAGACTCCGGATCCCACATCTGCTCAACGTTGCCGTGATCTGCAGTTATCAGGCAATTGCCACCCGACACAAGCACTGCGTCTACAACACGCCGCAGGCATTGATCGACGGCCTCCACAGCTTTTACAGCAGCTTCAAAAACACCACTATGACCAACCATGTCCCCATTTGCATAATTACATACAATCAAGTCATGATTGGCGCTTAAGATTTCTGCGACTAAATTATCCGTCAATTCAAAGGCACTCATCTCGGGCTGAAGATCGTAGGACTCCACCAGCGGAGATTTAACAAGAATCCTTTTTTCCAATGAGAATGGCTCTTCCTGCCCCCCATTAAAGAAAAACGTAACGTGGGCATACTTTTCTGTTTCGGCAATTCTAAGTTGAGACCTTCCCAGCCGGGCCATGTACTCACCCAGACTATTCCTAATAGGCTCTGGCGGAAAAGCACACAATACATCAAATTCTTCTGCGTAGCGCGTCATAGTGAGCATCTGCTCTTTGCCTATGACAAAAGGTCTCTTGAACTCAGAAAAATTATAGTCAGTGAGCGCTTTACACATTTGACGAGATCGGTCAGGCCTAAAATTTAATAGTATGACTGCATCGTTTCCACTAATTATAACAGGGCTGCCAATCGATGTTGCCTGGACAAACTCATCGCTTTCGCCACGTGCATAGGCTTCTTGAAGAGCCTCCAGCGCAGTTTCATAGTGAAACTTGCTTTGCCCTTGAACAATTAACCTGTAGGCCGCCTCTACCCGACTCCAGCGGTTATCGCGATCCATCGCATAGTAACGCCCTACTAACGACGCGATCCTACCTCCGCCATTGTTGGCCAATTCAAGCTCAAGGGCAGAAATAGATTCTGAAGCGCTTTTGGGTGGGGTATCTCGCCCATCAAGGAACGCATGAACATAGCACTGTTCGATACCATTCGCCGCAACCAAACTGGCTGCTGCAACAAAATGATCCAAGTGACTATGAACACCGCCAGGTGACAATAAGCCAAGCAGATGAATTGAACCACCTCGTTGCCTTGTACGTTTCAAAACCTCTAGAAAAGCATCGTTCTCATAGAATGAGCCATCTTCGATACTTTTGTTGATCCGCGAAAAATTTTGATAAACGATCCGGCCCGCTCCGAGGTTCATATGACCGACCTCGGAATTTCCCATTTGACCATCAGGAAGCCCTACAGCCATACCGGACGTCGCAATCTCACTGTAAGGGTAATTTTCGAAAAGGTAGTCCAGGGTCGGAGTGTTGGCAGCAGCTACTGCATTGGCTTCCTGCTGAGACCTCAGTCCAATTCCATCCAAAACAATTAGAGTGCAGGTTGTCATATGAGAACCTCTGAATGATATTCCTGGCGCGCACGACTCATACATCTACTTAGAGCTAAACCGTGCGCGCGATGGTCAGTCGGCATCTACGAGGATCGTCCCAGCACCTTAGGACGCTTGGCCTTCAAGAGCCTCTTCAATACGAAGCAAGCGGTTGTACTTCCCAACACGATCTGAACGACACAGCGAGCCGGTTTTGATCTGCCCGGCGTTAGTCGCTACGGCCAAATCGGCAATCGTTGTATCCTCCGTTTCCCCGGATCGATGGGAGATCACAGCAGCATAACCAGCCTCTTGCGCCATACGTATGGCATCAAACGTCTCACTTAGAGTTCCGATTTGATTAAGTTTAATCAAAATGGAATTGGCAACTCCTTGCTCAATACCCCTGCGCAGAATTTTTGGATTAGTGACGAAAAGATCATCCCCCACCAGTTGAACCTTCTGGCCCAGCTGAGCGGTTAAGTATGCCCATCCATCCCAATCACTCTCATCCAGACCATCTTCGATAGAAGCAATCGGATATTTGCTACAGAGATCAGCTAAATAGTCAACAAACTGCTCGGAAGTCAGAGACCTCCCCTCACCTTCCAACGTGTATTTACCGTCCTTGTAAAACTCGGAGGCCGCGCAATCTAATGCCAATGTTACGTCTCGCCCTAACTCGTAGCCTGCGCGACTAACAGCTTCGGCAATAACAACGAGCGCTTCTTCATTCGAGGCCAAGGAGGGTGCGAAGCCTCCCTCATCACCAACAGAGGTACTTAGACCACGCTCTGAAAGCACGGCCTTCAAGGTATGAAATATTTCAGCACCAATTCTCAAACCCTCCCTAAAATTCGGAGCTGAAATTGGCTGAATCATGAACTCTTGGATGTCGATATTATTATCCGCATGCTCACCACCGTTGAGGATATTCATCATCGGCACAGGCATAGAGTAAGTGGGGTTCGCACTGAATAGTTTCGCAAGGTGTTCGTACAATGGAATACCTTGGGATGCTGCGGCAGCTTTAGCCGTGGCCAAAGAAACAGCGAGAATTGCGTTAGCACCAAGAATAGATTTCGAGTCCGTACCATCAAGAGAGATCATCGCTTGATCAATGACGCGCTGATCCAGTGCGTCCAGGCCTAGAATGCGCTCGTGAATCGCGACATTCACATTTTCGACGGCACGCATTACTCCTTTTCCCTTGTAACGCCATGAGCCATCACGCAATTCAAGGGCTTCACGGGAGCCGGTGGAAGCGCCTGACGGTACGCTTGCCTCACCTGTTACTCCACAACCTAAAGTAACCACAGCCTCTACGGTAGGGTTGCCTCGAGAGTCCAAGATCTCGCGAGCGAAGACTTTCTTGATGCGAGTGAACTCACTCATCACTACTTTCCTCCAATTGCGATGCACATCCAGCATATTGATAATTAGCGTCCAGCAACTCTTGTTGTTCGGCAAACTCAGCTCGAATATCAAAATCGCGCGGCCAGTCATCAGGCTTCAAATCTTGATCCAAACCAGACTCAAAAATTTTCTGTTGAACAACCATTTGGAAACTCCCTGACAATAGCGACCATACCCCGGAGCTACACCTAGGTGAGTACCGATTGCGTGGCACCGCCGTATATATCCGACAAGAATTAGAGGCAGATCCTTATAAGCGTCAAAGCTGATGCATCCGCCTCTAGAATTATTTCAATTAACTGAGAGTTAGACTTGGAGGATTTTCATGCCGTTCGTACCACCCACCACATTGTAACTGTCACCCTTAGTGAGAATTATCCAGTCTCCAGGCTGTACCAAATCACGCTTCAGCAATTCGCCGATGGCGGCCTCGCTTACTGTCTCAGAGGGCAGTGAGGCAGGATCAAACGCTATTGGATAAACACCACGGAACAGAGAGGAGCGAGCCTGGGTAGCGCGATGAGGCGAAAGCGCATAGATCGGCACATGAGAACGAAGCCTAGACATAATCAAGGGTGTGAAGCCACTCTCTGTGAGCGAGATGATTGCTTTAACACCAGGAAAGTGGTTCGCTGTGTAGAGTGCGGCCAGCGCAATGCTTTCGTCACAACGCCCAAAGGTCGTATGCAATCGATGACTAGACTTTACATTGGTTGGATGCTTTTCAGCACCGCTGCAAATACGAGCCATGGCACGTACTGCCTCGATGGGGTATGCCCCGGCAGCGCTTTCAGCGGACAGCATTACGGCGTCAGTATTGTCGAGTACCGCATTGGCCACATCTGACACTTCAGCGCGGGTAGGCATCGGACTGGAGATCATCGACTCCATCATCTGGGTCGCAACGATCACCGCTTTATTGTTACGCCGGGCATGCAGAATGATCTTCTTTTGGATAGCGATTAGCTCCGCATCTCCAATCTCCACACCAAGATCTCCCCGAGCGACCATGACCGCATCACTCGCTGCGATCAGCTCATCGAGCGTCTGATCATCGGCAACAGCCTCTGCTCGTTCGATTTTCGACACCAGCCAGGCTGTCCCTCCTGACTCGTCACGCAGCTTGCGGGCGTACTCCATATCCTTGGCATCCCGAGGGAATGAAACGGCCAAATAGTCGAGATCCATTTGGGCAGCGAGTTTGATATCAGCTTTGTCTTTTTCGGTAAGGGCAGGAGCAGTGAGCCCGCCCCCCTTGCGGTTGATCCCCTTGTGATCTGACAGAGGCCCGCCCACAGTGACGATGCAATGTAAGGCTTCGGGCGTAGTTGACTCAACACGCATAACCACGCGCCCATCATCAAGCAGGAGCTCGTCACCGACACCACAGTCCTTCACTAGGTCAGGGTAATCAATCCCTACAACCTGCTCATTGCCTGACATGAGGGGATGGCTCGTGGAGAACGAAAAGGTATCGCCAACCTTCAACTCGATCCGTTTGTTAGTGAATTTCGCAATACGAATTTTAGGGCCCTGCAAATCGCCCAACAAAGCCACGTGCCTACCGTGTTTGGCAGCGATCTCACGAATCAAGCGAGCGCGAGTAATGTGCTCACTTGGAGTGCCATGAGAAAAATTCAAACGCGCTACATCTAGCCCGGCCAAGATCAGCGCTTCAATGACTTGCGGCGAATTACTAGCAGGGCCTAGAGTTGCAACAATTTTGGTTCTACGGATGGTCATACCGATACCTTCCAGGGACGAGGATTCTCTCATCTCACTGAGTAAGTTCGAAAAGTTATTGCTGGCTGAGCACTCAGCAATACAAGGTGGGATTTACAGCCGAGACTGCGTGCCCCCGGGGAGGCACGCAAATGCCAGGGTCACTCGTCGACGATGTCCACGTCTTTTGTCTCAGCAGACAGGTAGACACAGAGTCCAGAGAACGCCGCGAGAGCTATCGTGAGCATCGAGATCGCGTAAGGCGTACCGTAATGGCTGAGGAGGAATGCCCCTACAATTGGAGCAGTACCACCGCCTACAATTCCACCAACGTTAGTAGACATCGCGAAACCAGTGAAGCGAGCGCTAGGCCCGAAAGCTTCGCCAGTGAACGATGGCACTGCACCGTATACCAAGCCATATCCGGTCATGAACAGGCATGATCCAGCGACCATCGGCCAGAACTCGCCGGTTGAAAAGAGGTGCCAGAAAGGAAAGGCGGCAAGTGCCGTCACGACGAAACCAATCAGCATCATGGTACGGCGGCCAATACGATCTGCCAGCGCCCCGGCAAAGGGTACGACTACCAGGTGAGTACAGATTGCAACCATTGCGACTGACAACACAAATGCGTTGGACAGGCCTAGCTCTCGCTGGCCATAGCTCAGGGCAAATACAGTGAAGAGGTAGAAGGTCGAGAAGTGGCAGATGTTAGCGCCTGCAACCAGCATCAGTTGCTTAGGATAGCGAGTGAACAAGCGGAGCGCTGGAGATTGCGAATCGCCAGGGGTTGCAGCCCTCTTCTCAGCAGTTTTTTCAAACACTGGAGACTCAGGAACTTTGGAGCGGACAAACACCCCTACTATCAGCAGCGCAAGGCTGGCGATGAAAGGAATACGCCATCCCCAAGCTGTGAAATCCTCTTTAGAAAGCAAGGCACTCACGATCAAAAGCATGCCAGCGGATGCGATGAAACCAAAGACTGGGCCGATGTTATTGATCGCCGCATAGAATCCCCTCCTTCTTCTTGGGGCATGCTCTAAGAGCATCAGCACAGCGCCACTGTACTCACCCGCAAAAGCGAAGCCTTGGATGAAGCGGAGCACGCAGAGCATGATAGGTGCCCAAATGCCAATGCTGGCATAGGTAGGCAAAAGACCAATACCTACCGTGCTCAAGCCCATAATGATGAGAGTGAGATACAGCAGCTTTTTACGGCCAATCCTGTCCCCGAAATGACCAAGTACAAGCGACCCTAGTGGACGCGCCACGAAAGAAATTGCGAATGACGCGAGAGAGGCCAGCCGGGATACTGTCTCGTCAGTCCCTGGGAAAAACAGAGGCCCAAAAATAAGGGCAGCAGCAGTGCCATAGAGGTAGAGATCGTAGGTTTCTAATGCTGTTCCGAACAGGCTTCCGGCCACAACATTCTTCATGGATTTTTTCTCGTCATGATCCATGTGATCGAGGTCACTTTCGACAGGGCTCGATATAGAGGTATGCATGGTTTCACCTTTTGTTATTGTAGATATGCAAGTATTTTCTTGCTGAAAAACCCTCAGAGATTATTCAAGGCCTCTGAGTGCTTTGACGAAATAATCACGATCTCCCATCTGCCCACCTTTTAGAGCAATCTCCACATCCTTCAGGTACGGCTCGCGAGAGTGCATTTGGCACAGAGGAGCGCCAGGAGAAATATCAGACTTGATAACCAGAGCGTCGGGAGCAAGCACTTTGGTCACTTGGCTCGATGTGTCGCCACCGGACACCACTAATCGTTTCAACGGGAATGCCTTGAGAATTTCAAGTGCAACCTGGCCTACCTCCATCGCTAGCTGCTTCCCTCCCTGAACCCTCGCCTCATCCCTAGGCAGGCCTTTTTGCAGCATTGCCTCGATCATCTGCTCGATCCGAGAGTCGCCAGGGCCTTTGGCAGTGTGAATCAACACCGACCGCCCCTCTTCGAGGTGGGATACAGCGGCCATCACCACATCTCGTATTGCGGCGCTTTTTCGGGACTCAGTAATCAAAGCGGCAGCATCGACTTCAAGCTCCACAAACCCGTAATCGATTGCCGTTTCAATCTGGGCCTGACTCAACGGCGAAGCACTGCCTGAGATAACCAGTACCTGGTCTGCAGGTTTCAGAGGTACGGCCAGCGACGCTCGTGGCGGAAACACCCCAGCGGTACGCCAATATTGTGTTAGGCCGTACTCCACGCCGGAAGAACCGACGACGAAAACTGGAGCTGCGCCTGATGAAAGCTCGGTCAATACTTGGCCAGCGGTGGTCATATGAGAGTCGTCGGTACCATCAAACAGCACTGCATCGTGCTGCTGTGACATCGCGTCGACTAATCGGCTGAGCTCTGCACTCTTTTCGAGCTGGCGAATATCCACTTTGCCAATCGACAAGTTCTTTTGCTTGCCGATATGGATACTCAAGTCCGCTTCATGCATCGGGGTAATCGGGTGGGCACTCATAATAGGGTGCCGGTCAATCCTGTGAACCTTGTGATCTGTCTTGGACAAGGCATAGAGGTTGCCGAAAACGCAGTAACGGCCCAATGCGGGATTGCCTGCAATGATCGGAATCCCTTTCACATCATAGATGCGAGATGCCAGCTCAATGACGTGCCCAATGCTGCCCACGGAGTCGGCACTGTCAAAAGTCGAGCAAACCTTGTAGTGAATCAACGCTGGCGATAGACGTTTGATGCCCTCAAAAATCCCGGGCAACACCGCATCCATCTCGCCATTGGACAAAGCACGGCTATCACCAGCGATGCCGATGGCGTCAAATTCACCGAGCTCCGCCAGGCGTTCTGGGGTCGGAGGAGCGAGGAACAGGGCACATTTAAGTCCAGCAGCCGTCAGAACCTCTAGAGCATCGGTCGAGCCAGTGAAGTCATCACCATAAAAGACCAACGGCAGCTTGGTAACGTGATGGGAGGTCATGACTTATTTGCCTCCAAACTTCTGGAGGGCCGCTGACAGGGCTGGCCTACCCTCTGCGTAACGCTCAAGAGGCATATGCTGTACAGCAGCTTCCCAGCCCTCACGCATGCTTTGCAAGCCTGCTTCGATACCCATCGGATGACCGATGATGCCGCCGCCAGCGAGGTGCATCAGGTCAACAGATTGAAGCCTGTTGAAAAGCTCAGGCGCCTGGCCCGCCCATTGTCCGGAGGAGAAGACAGGCATCAAGGGGCGCATGCCGGCAAATGGAGCAAGGCAGCTCTTGGCAGAGGAGATTACGGAGTCGTCCGCCTCGTAGAACTTGCCCTGAATACCATTCACATGCAGATGGTCGATCCCGGCCAGCCGCCAGATCTTCTGATACACCTCGAATGAGAAACCTAACTGGGGATAACGAGTCAGAGCTCCCCAGCCATTACGATGACCATGAATAGGCAACTGGGCATGCTTTCGAATGTGCTCTACCGCCGAATGCCCAACCCAATTCAGGCAAAGCATCACGCAGGTACCACCCGCCTCAAGCACTGCATCTTGGCGGCGCATCATCTCGTCGATGCTGCCCGAGATGTTGATAGCGTACATGGGCATGCGTCCGAGGCGATCTGCATGCTTGTGAAGCACAGGCATCACAGCACCGAGACGGGCATCGAACGAAGCGTAGGTAGGATCGATGAGCAACTCATCATCCTTGATGAAATCGATACCTCCGGCGCAGAGCTCATCGACCACAGAAGCTGTCTGCTCGGGAGTAAGGCCGATACTCGGCTTGACGATGGTTCCAATGATCGGTCGGTCATGAACACCGGCTAGCGCCCTGGTGCCCTCAATTCCGAATTGAGGGCCAATGAATCCCGATGCAAACCGCTCGGGAAGCTCCAGATCTAGCACCCTCAGCCCGCTCACCTCGCCGATCTCAAAGAGATTGCCGGCAATGGTGGTGAGCAACGCAGGGATATTCGTTCCGATATTGGCTGTAGGGAACGCGATAGTGACCTCACCTCGATGGTAGGTCTCAGAGGGATTGTGGCGAGCCAGGTAGTCGCTGTGCAGAGAAGGGCTGGAAACGGACGGCAGCGGCTCAATAGCTACGACACGAGCACGAGAGCGTTCTTTAAGCTCCGCCGATTCGCCAGGAAGTGAGAGGAAGGTACCGCTGGATTGCTCTCCTGCGATTACCTCGCTAACCCGTTCAATTGGGTAGCTGCTCTCTACAAAAAATCGGGCAGTAAATTCCTCTCGCCCGGCCTTGTGATCGACCATGATGGGTGCCTCAAATCTATTTGTTATTGTGAATCTGCCCGAAATGCCCAAGACAGTTTCAAATCAATATACATTGACCCTGTATCAATCCAACCGATATGATTTCCTTCGAGAGTGAGAAAAACTCACACTAGAATCCTAGCTATGGCCGAGGCTTCGGTCTTAAGGAGGTGCGTATATGACGTCGCCAGTCAGGCCTTCGCTCAATGCCCTACGAGCGTTTGAAATGATCGCGCGCAAAGGATCGTTCAGCGATGCAGCGGATGCTCTGTGCGTGACTCACGGAGCTATCAGCCGTCATGTCCGAAGCCTGGAAGACGCCCTAGGTGTAATTCTGCTCACCCGAAATGCACATGGCACCAAGCTCACCCCAGAGGGATCACGCCTCGCCTCGGGCTTGGCCAGGGCTTTTGCCTTGATACAAGAGAGCATTGATGAGGTTCGCCCTCGCCCGCTCGAACTCTCCTGCTCCGCCTCGATCATGATGCATTGGCTGCTACCTCGACTTGCCAAGCTACACAGCAGCTTCCCCACCATGGAATTAGGCTTGAAAACGGGTCACGGCCCCATTGATTTCGCCCACGAAGGCGTCAGCGTCGCGATACGCCTCGACAGCATCGAACCACCGCCAGGGATCGAGCCGATACCCTTGACCAGCGAATGGGTAGGTGCGATCTGTTCGCCTGCTTATCTGGCTGCGTCCGGCGTCACAGAGGTGAGCGACTTAGCTAAAGAACGTTTGCTGACCACAAAAACACGCCCTCACGCATGGAAGGACTGGTACTCATCTATTGAGGAGGAACCTGGTCAGCTGCTTGAGATGGAGTATTTCGAACACTTCTACTTGCTGATCCAGGCTGCCAAGCTTGGCTTGGGGTTCGCCTGTGTCCCACGCATGCTGGTGGAGGCAGAGCTTGAAAGTGGTGCCTTGGTGGCTCCCTTTGGCTTTGTGCAAGGGACAGCAAAATTGGTTCTGTGGGTTTCACCCAATGCGAGGCTACGCACTGATACAGCAGATTTGGAAAAGTGGATAAAGAAAGAGATGGCTCAAAGCTAGACAAGCGCCCGCTTGGGCGCTTGCAATAGTGCCGATTACAGGTCGCCTGCGCCCCAGGCCAGGAACCCGCCATCCACAGGCAGAACAACACCATTCACGTAAGCGGCTACGTCAGATGCCAGATAGCTAACTGCGCCGGCAATTTCTTGAGTCGTTCCGTAGCGCTTAGCCGGAATAGCATTGCTATAAGCCTGGCGGAAGGTGTCGCTGTGCAACTCCTTGGTCATCGGGGTATCGACCGGGCCCGGCGCAATAGCGTTAGCAGTGATCCCATATTCGCTGAGTTCCACAGCCATCTGCCGGGTCAACGCAATGACTGCACCTTTAGAAGTACCGTAAGCGGTTCGACCCTTGCCCACGGCACGCATACCAGCGACCGACGCGATGTTGATGATTCTGCCGAACCCGTTTTTCCGCATGATTTGAGCGGCGAGTTGGCAGCACATGAACGTGCCAGTGACGTTGATGTGCATGGTCTTGTTGAAAACGTCTAGATCAAACTCCAGGAACGGCATGGTCTTGGCGATACCTGCGGAATTCACTAGGACATCGCACCTGCCGAACTCGCTATCGATCCAAGAAAATGCATCCCTTACAGACTCCATCGAGGCTACATCTACCTGACATGCGTCAGCCGTGTAGCCCTCCTCACGCAGATGTCGCGAAAATTGCTCAGCCGCGTCGACATTGATGTCACAAATGACGACATGATGCCCGTCCCTTGCCAGTGAAACGGCAGCTTCAGCACCGATACCCATCGCACCGCCTGTAACCACGGCGATTTTCTTGTCTGCGTACTTCATCGAAACCCTCTCTTGTTATGACCGCCAAAGGCTTATTGGATCGCTGAAGGCTAGAGCTGTCAGGGGGCTTTGCGCAATGGATAAAAACTCGTGCTTAGGAGAGGAAACCTCACACAAGCCAGCGCGATTAACTGCACCAACTGAAGCCCCATACTAGGGTGGCATACCGAGGGGCCTTCACAGCAAATAAATAGTGACTACGTTGAACACATAAAAACTTTTAAATTCTATATGTCCACCAGAGGAAATAGCCGGGTGCTCGACAACCACTGAATTCACAACAGAGGTGAAATGTATGGGTGATGTCAAAATTTCCGCCATCCTTCCATCACATAAATATTTACGAGTAGCTACACCTGCCCACCACAGAGAGGTGCCTGATGATCAAGCAACGCCGCACCTTCACATCCGCATTTCAGCGCGAAGCCGCCCGCTTGGTGCTCGACCAGGCTACAACATCGAGGCGGCGCGGTGGCTTGGACTGGCTGAGTCAGCCTTGCCCAGGTGGATCGCCCAGCCTCTGCAGGAACGTGGCGGTGTTACACCGACCAGTGAAGCGCTGACGCCTGAGCAGCAAAAACCCAGGAACTGGAAGCGCGGATCATTTGGCAGGCGCAGGAGAAATCGATCCTAAAGAGCTACCGAGCGCTTGATGGCCGAGGAGCAGGAGCGCTCGCGTTAATCGATCAACTCTGCTGCGAAGCGCCGGTTGACCTGTTGTGCTCGCTTTTTGACATGAGCGCATCGCCTGCCCAGCAGGATATCGGCTGATTCCTGAAACAACGGCACATCTGGAAACGGCCGCATCAGCTCAACGACGGGTTACCGCCTGCGGTCGCCGAGGAAGAATGTTGCGCAGCGCCCAGGACCACTTGGCCAATACCAACAGCTCACACACAGCATGCGGAAATGATCAGAGAAATGCGGGCGCGATCCGTAAGACAAGGGCAGAAAATCGAAGCCCCAAAAACGCAAAAAGCCCTGAATAATCAGGGCTTTGAATATGGCGGAAGCGTAGAGATTCGAACTCTAGGATAGTTGCCCATCGACGGTTTTCAAGACCGTTGCCTTAAACCACTCGGCCACGCTTCCAGCTCGTTTTGCGGCCGCCATAATACCTTAATGAAACACGCTGTCAAACTCTCTGTGTCGCGGGTTGCAGGAGCTCTGATAGACTCCTAGCATCTGAACGTCCGAAACCACAGGTTTACCAAGGAGTGTCGCCATGCGCGAACAGGATTACGCCGTCCACCACGGCCAGCAGGTCGAGCAGCAGGAGATCAGCAAGGTCCTGCGCAACACGTACAGCCTGCTGGCGCTTACTCTCGCCTTCAGCGGTGTCATGGCTTTCGTTGCCCAGCAGCTGCGCGTCGGCTACCCGAACGTGTTCGTGGTGCTGATCGGCTTCTACGGGCTGTTCTTCCTTACCAACAAACTGCGTGATTCGGCCTGGGGCCTGGTGTCCACCTTCGCGCTCACAGGTTTCATGGGCTTCATCCTCGGCCCGATCCTCAACCGTTACCTGGGCATGGCCGGTGGCGCCGAGGTAGTGAGCTCCGCGTTTGCCATGACTGCGCTGGTATTTGGTGGTCTGTCGGCATACGTGCTGATCACCCGCAAGGACATGAGCTTCCTGAGTGGCTTCATCACTGCTGGCTTCTTCGTTCTGCTGGGTGCTGTCGTTGCCAGCTTCTTCTTCCAGATCAGCGGCCTGCAACTGGCAATCAGCGCTGGCTTCGTGCTGTTCTCGTCGGTCTGCATCCTGTTCCAGACCAGCGCGATCATTCATGGTGGCGAACGTAACTACATCATGGCAACCATCAGCCTGTATGTGTCGATCTACAACCTGTTTGTCAGCCTGCTGCAGTTGTTTGGCATCATGGGTCGTGACGACTGATTGATTGCTGTACCGCAAGAAGCCCGCTTCGGCGGGCTTTTTTGTGGGCGCCGGAAATGGGTTGAGCTGCAAGATGCTCGTGCCGTCATCCCGTTTTCTCTACCGCTATCCGCCATCACCCCGTAGAATGCGCTCCTTTTTTCTTCCGGGGCGGCTTTCAGCAATGAGCTCACACGAACACAGCCCAGGCGCAGCGGCGCCTGCCAATGAACTGGTGCTTGGTCTGGAGGACAAGCCACGGCTGGTGATCGGCCTGCTGGCAGCCCTGCAGCACCTGCTGGCGATCATCGTGCCGATCGTCACCCCTGGCCTGCTGATCTGCCAGGCGTTGGGTGTATCTGCACGTGATACCAATTTGATCGTTTCGATGTCGCTGGTGATCTCGGGTATCGCCACCTTCGTCCAGTGCAAACGCTTCGGCCCATTTGGCGCGGGGCTGCTGATCGTTCAGGGTACCAGCTTCAACTTCGTCGGCCCGCTGATTGCCGGCGGTGCGCTGATGGTCAAGCAAGGCACGCCGGTTGAGGGCGTAATGGCAGCTATTTTTGGCGTAGTAATCGCAGGCTCGTTCGTCGAGATGGGCGTGTCGCGCATCCTGCCCTTCGTCAAACGCCTGATCACCCCGCTGGTGACCGGCATCGTGGTGTTGATGATCGGCCTGACGCTGATCAAGGTCGGCCTGATCAGCATGGGCGGTGGTTTTGGAGCCATGGCCAATGGCACCTTTGCCAATGGCGAAAACCTGCTGATGTCGGGCGTGGTACTGGCGATCATCGTCGTTCTCAACCGTATCCCGGTGGTGTGGATGCGCAGCTGCGCCATCGTCATCGCCCTCGCGGTCGGCTATGCGCTGGCCGGATACCTGGGCCGCCTGGACTTTACCGGCATGCACGAGGCCGCGCTGTTCCAGGTGCCGACACCACTGCACTTTGGCTTGGGCTTCTCGTGGGCGCTGTTCATTCCGATGCTGGTGATTTACCTGGTCACTTCGCTGGAAGCCATCGGTGACGTTACCGCCACCAGCAAGGTGTCGCGCCAGCCGGTCGAAGGGCCGGTGTGGATGCAGCGGATCAAGGGGGGCGTGCTGGTCAACGGCGCCAACTCGCTGCTGGCCGGTCTGTTCAACACTTTCCCTAGCTCGATCTTTGCCCAGAACAACGGGGTGATTCAGCTGACCGGTATTGCCAGCCGTCATATCGGTATGTGGATTGCCGTCATGCTGGTGTTGCTGGGTCTGTTCCCGAGTGTTGCCGGGGTGATTCAGGCCGTGCCGGAGCCGGTGCTGGGCGGCGCGGCGATGGTCATGTTTGGTGCGGTTGCTGCGTCGGGGATCAATATTCTGGCCAGCACCCGGCTGGACCGTCGGGCGCTGCTGATTATTGCCGTGTCGTTGGCACTGGGCCTGGGTGTGGCGCAGGTGCCGGAATTCCTGGCGCACATGCCGGCAGCGATTCGCAATGTGCTGGAGTCGGGTGTGGCTACCGGGGGGATTTGTGCGCTGGTGCTGAACTGGTTCTTGCCAGAGGGCAAGGAGCAGGCTTGAACCTGGCGTTTGAATGAAAAGCCCGCGCCCGCTTGCACAAGCGGGCGCGGGCTTTTTTGCTTTATCATGGCACCATTCCTTTGCATGAGTTAGCCATGAAATTCGCTATCGCGGTGTTCTCCCCGGCCCATGCGCCCTCTTCGCGACGCGCCCTGCGCTTCGCCGAGGCGGTGCTGGCCGGCGGGCATGAGATTGCCCGACTGTTCTTCTATCAGGACGGGGTGCACAGTGCCTCGGCCAACGTCGTCGCGCCCCAGGACGAACTGGACGTGGCTGGCCAGTGGCGCACCTTCATACAGACCCATCAGCTGGACGCCGTGGTGTGTATCGCCGCCGCCCTGCGCCGTGGCGTGCTCGACGAAGCCGAGGCCAACCGCTACCAGCGCCCGGCCGTGAACCTGCCCAAGCCCTGGGAACTGTCGGGGCTGGGCCAACTGCACGAGGCCGCGCAAGTGGCCGACCGCCTTGTCTGCTTCGGAGGCGACTGATATGGCCAAGTCCTTGTTGATCATCAGCCGTCAGGCACCGTGGAATGGCCCCTCTGCCCGCGAGGCGCTGGACATCGCCCTGGCTGGCGGCGCGTTCGACCTGCCGTTGGGCATGCTGTTCCTCGACGATGGTGTGTTCCAGCTCGCGCCAGACCAGCAACCCGCCGCCGTGCAACAGAAGAACCTGGCCGCCAACCTGCAGGCGTTGCCGATGTTCGGTGTCGAAGAACTGTTCGCCTGCAACCACAGCCTGACCCGTCGTGGCCTGGCAGCCCATACCCTGGCGCTGCCGGTGCAAGTGCTCGATGACGCAGCGCTGGCCGCGCTGATAGCCCGTTTCGACCAGGTGATAACGCTCTGATGAAGACCCTGCATGTAATTGCCCATTCCCCGTTTGGCGACGAGCGCCTGGCCAGTTGCCTGCGCCTGCTCGGTGCCGAAGATGCCCTGCTGCTGTGCGGCGATGCCGTGTATGCCCTGCGCAGCGGCAGCGAGCCGCATGGCCATCTGCAAGCCGCCGACCTGGCCCAGCGCCTGTTCGCCCTGGACGAGGATGTACAGGCCCGCGCGGTCGGCAACGACCTGGCAAAGGCCGTGGACTACGCCGGGTTCGTCGAACTGTCGCTGCAATACGACAAGGTCAACAGCTGGCTATGAATACGCTCACCGTTGGCGATCAGGTGATCGCCCTGGACAAGGATGGCTTCCTGGTCGACCTGCAAGACTGGTCCCACGACGCCGCCGAGGCTTTGGCCAAGCGCGAGGGTATCCCGTTGACGGCGGACCACTGGGAAATCCTCGAACTGCTCCGTCAGTTCTACCAGGAATACCAGCTGTCTCCGGCCACCCGCCCGCTGATCAAGTACACGGCCCTCAAGCTGGGCCCTGAAAAGGGCAACAGCCCGCACCTTAACCGCCTGTTCAACGGCACCCCCGCCAAACTTGCCGCCAAGCTGGCGGGCCTGCCCAAGCCGACCAACTGCATATGACCGAACCTCGTCCGCTCACTCTGGAAACCCCCGCCGAACACCCGTTCGCCGAATTCGTGCGCATTCTCGGCAAAGGCAAGCGCGGCGCGCGTGGCCTGACCCGCGAGGAGGCCCGTGCAGCCATGACCCTGCTGCTGGAAGGCAAGGTCGAAGACACCCAGCTCGGTGCCTTCCTCATGCTGCTGCGGCACAAGGAAGAAAGCGCCGAAGAGCTGGCCGGCTTCACCGAGGCCTTGCGCGCCCACCTGCAGGCGCCACGCATCGCCGTTGACCTGGACTGGCCCACGTACGCTGGCAAGAAGCGTCACCTGCCCTGGTACCTGCTGGCGGCCAAGTGCCTGGCCAACAATGGCGTACGCATCCTGATGCACGGCGGCGGCGCACACACTGCCGGGCGTATGTACACAGAGCAACTCCTCGACCTGCTGCAGATTCCGCTGTGCCGCGACTGGGCCGCCGTCGGCAACGCGCTGGACCAGCATCAACTGGCATTCTTCCCACTGCACGACTGGGCGCCGCAGCTGCAACGCATGATCGACCTGCGCAATACCCTGGGCCTGCGCTCGCCCATCCACTCGCTGGCTCGGGTGCTCAACCCGCTGGGCGCTCGCTGTGGATTGCAGAGCATCTTTCACCCCGGTTACCAGGCCGTGCACCGCGAAGCCAGCCGCTTGCTGGGCGACCATGCCGTGGTGATCAAGGGTGATGGCGGCGAAATCGAGGTCAATCCCGATGTCATCAGCCATCTCTACGGCACCACGGCGGGTGAGGCGTGGGATGAAGAGTGGCCAGCGCTGAGCGAACGCCGCCATGTCAAGCCGCCCAGCCTGCAGGCAGAGCACTTGCTGGCGTTCTGGCGTGGCGAAGTGGAAGACAGTTATGGCGAAAAGGCCCTGATCGCGACCATGGCCCTGGCCCTGCGTGGCCTGGGACAGCATCGCGAGCAGGCCTTCGTAACAGCGCAAGGCTATTGGGGTACTCGAAATAGATCGATCTAGCCGATAATAGAACCCCGATCTTTGCGCTATTTCTTCGAACGATTTGCCCTAGACTGGGCTCCAACGACAAACAACTTTGTTTCAGGAGCTCACCATGGGCCTATTGATCGACGGTCGCTGGCACGACCAGTGGTATGAAAACGGCAAGGACGGCACGTTCAAGCGTGAGAATGCCCAGCGCCGCAATCAGCTGCCCGCCCCCGAGGCCGGCCGCTACCACCTGTATGTGTCGCTGGCCTGCCCATGGGCCCACCGCACCCTGATCTTTCGCGCGCTGAAAGGCCTGGAGCCGTTGATCGACGTGTCGGTGGTCAGCTGGCTGATGCAGGACCATGGCTGGACCTTCGATCAGCAGCAAGGCTCCAGCGGGGACCACCTCGACGCCCTGCAGTACCTGCACCAGCGCTACACCCAGGATGACCCGCACTACACAGGGCGCGTGACGGTGCCTGTGCTGTGGGACAAGAAAGAGAAGCGCATCGTCAACAATGAGTCGGCAGAAATCATCCGCATATTCAACAGCGCGTTCAACGAGCTGACCGGCAATACCCTGGACCTCTACCCCACATCGCTGCGCCCGACCATCGAAGCACTGAACGAGCGCATCTACCCGGCGGTGAACAACGGCGTGTACCGCGCAGGCTTTGCCACCACGCAAGACGCTTACGAGGCTGCCTTTGACGATGTGTTCAACGAGCTGGATTACCTGGAAGCCTTGCTAGGCCGCAATCGCTACCTGGCGGGTGAGTACCTGACCGAGGCTGATGTACGCCTGTTCACTACACTGGTGCGCTTCGATGCCGTGTACCACGGGCACTTCAAGTGCAACCTGCGCCGCCTGAGCGACTACCACAACCTGTCGAACTGGCTGCGTGAGCTGTACCAGTGGCCCGGGGTGGCGGGTACGGTGAACATGGAGCATATCCAGAAGCACTATTACATGAGCCACAAGACCATCAACCCGAACGGGATCGTGCCTAAAGGGCCTTTGCAGGACTTTGGCTTGCCGCATGATCGAGAGCGGTTGGCGGGCAAAGGGATTTGGCAGGCTTGAGAAAGCCGGGGCTGCTTTGCAGCCCATCGCAACACAAGGCCGCTCTTACAAGGACCTTGCAATGCCTGGGGCATATGCGATGGGCCGCAAAGCGGCCCCAACGATTTCAGCTGTTCTGCGAACCTTCGAACCAGGCCAGCTTGTCACGCAACTGCACCACTTCCCCCACAATCACCAGGGTCGGCGCATGCACCTCATGCTGGGCCACCAGGTCTGGCAAGTCCGCCAAGGTGCCGGTGAACACGCGCTGATTACGCGTGGTCCCCTGCTGCACCAACGCCGCCGGGGTACTCGCGGCACGCCCGTGGCGAATCAGCTCGGCACAGATGGTCGGCAAGCCCACCAAGCCCATGTAGAACACCAAGGTCTGCGCCGGCGCCACCAGGTCATTCCATGGCAGGTTGCTGGTGCCATCCTTGAGGTGCCCGGTGACGAAACGCACCGACTGGGCATAGTCGCGGTGAGTCAGCGGAATGCCGCCATACGCCGAGCAGCCGCTGGCTGCGGTAATGCCCGGCACCACCTGGAACGGAATGCCATGCTCGGCCAGCTCTTCGATCTCTTCGCCACCCCGGCCGAAGATGAACGGGTCGCCACCCTTCAGGCGCAGCACCCGCTTGCCCTGCCGAGCCAGATCGACCAACAGGCGGTTGATCTGGTCCTGCGGCACTGAATGATCAGCGCGGCGCTTGCCTACGTAGATACGCTCGGCATCACGGCGACACATATCGATGATGGCGGGTGCAACCAGGCGGTCGTACAGCACCACGTCGGCCTGCTGCATCAGGCGCAACGCACGGAAGGTCAACAAGTCCGGATCACCCGGGCCTGCACCAACCAAGTACACCTCACCACCCTGCTGCACCGGTGCGCCATCCACCATCGCCTGCAACAGACGTTCGGCTTCAGCACCCTGCCCGGCCAGCTGGCGCTCGGCGATCGGCCCCTGGAACACGGTTTCCCAGAAGCCGCGACGCTGGTTGACGTCCGGGTACAGGGATTTGACCTTGTGCCGGAAGCGTGCAGCCAGCCCGGCCAGCTCACCGTAGGCCGAAGGGATCCACGCCTCGAGCTTGGCTCGAATCAGGCGTGCCAGTACCGGGGCGTCACCGCCGCTGGAAACAGCGATTACCAGCGGCGAACGGTCCACGATCGCCGGGAAGATCACCGTACACAGGGCCGGCGCATCCACCACATTGACCGGCAGGCTAAGGGCCTGCGCATCGGCCGACACCTGGGCATTCAGCCCAGGGTCGTCAGTCGCCGCGATCACCAGCCGGCAACCGATCAGGTCGGCTGCCTGATAGCCACGCACCAGCACCTCACCGCCACCTTCCCGGGCCAACGCCGCCAACTGGCCGTCGACGTCCGGCGCCACCACGCGCAGCACGCCGCCGGCATCGGCCAGCAGGCGCGCCTTGCGCAAGGCGATCTCACCGCCACCGACGACCAGCACGCGGCCGCCCTGCAGCTTGTGGAACAGCGGCAGGTAATCCATTTAGCGGATGACCTCGACGCCGCCCATGTACGGCTTCAGCACTTCCGGCACCAGGATCGAACCGTCGGCCTGCTGGTAGTTTTCCAGCACAGCAACCAGGGTACGGCCTACGGCCAGACCAGAGCCGTTGAGCGTGTGCACCAGCTCTGGCTTGCCGGTTTCCGGGTTGCGCCAGCGAGCCTGCATGCGGCGCGCCTGGAAGTCACCACAGTTGGAGCAAGAGCTGATTTCGCGGTACTTGTCCTGGCTCGGCACCCACACTTCCAGATCGTAGGTTTTCACCGCACCAAAGCCCATGTCGCCAGTGCACAGGGCCAGCACGCGGTATGGCAGCTCCAGCAGCTGCAGCACGCGCTCGGCATTGGCAGTCAGGCCTTCCAGGGCTTCCATCGACTTGGACGGCTCTACCACCTGCACCATCTCGACTTTGTCGAACTGATGCTGGCGGATCATGCCGCGGGTGTCACGGCCGGAAGCGCCGGCTTCGCTGCGGAAGCAAGGGGTATGGGCAACCAGTTTCAGCGGCAGCTGCTTGGCGTCGAGGATTTCACCTGCCACCAGGTTGGTCAGCGACACTTCGGCGGTCGGGATCAGGTAGAAGTCAGCCTCGCCATCGCGGGTGATCTTGAACAGGTCTTCCTCGAACTTCGGCAACTGGCCAGTGCCCTGCAGCGCCGGCGCCTGCACCATGTACGGGGTGTAGTGTTCCTCGTAGCCATGCTCGCCGGTGTGCAGGTTGATCATGAACTGCGCCAGGGCGCGGTGCAGGCGGGCAACCGGACCACGCAGCACAGCAAAACGGGCGCCGGACAGCTTGGCAGCCGCTTCGAAGTCCAGGCCACCGCTGATTTCACCGAGGGCCACATGGTCCTTGATTTCGAAGTCGAACGCCTTCGGCGTGCCCCAACGGCGCACTTCGACGTTGTCGTCCTCGCTGGCACCGACCGGTACGCTGGCGTCCGGCAGGTTGGGAATGGTCAGCAGGATGCCATCCAGCTCGGCCTGAATAGCGTCCAGCTCAGCCTTGCCGGCAGCCAGTTCGTTGGCCATGCGCTCGACGTCAGCCATCAGCGGGGCGATGTCTTCGCCCTTGGCCTTGGCCTGGCCGATGGACTTGGAACGGGCGTTACGCTCAGCCTGCAGTTGTTCGGTGCGGGTCTGCACCGCCTTGCGGCGCTCTTCCAGTGATTCGATGCGCGCGACATCCAGGCTGAAGCCACGGGAGGCCAGGCGGTCCGCCACTTCCTGAAGTTGGCCGCGTAACAGTTTGGAATCGAGCATATCGTTCTCTCGTTATATGTAGGTGTTGGTTCAGAATCGGGTCAGGGACAGGCCAGCCCAGGTTGCGAGCAGCCCGCCCACCACGCTGATACTGGTATAGCCCAAGGCAAGGGGCACTTGCCCGCTTTCCATCAGGCGCACGGTATCGAGCGAGAAGGAGGAAAAGGTCGTCAGGCCACCGAGAAAGCCGACAATCAGGCCGGCGCGCAATTCGACCGGCGCCAGCGGCTTGTGCAAGAACAAGCCATAGAGCAAGCCGATCAGCAGGCAGCCAACCAGGTTGACCGCCAGCGTACCGGCATAGAAGTGTCGTGGCCAGTGGGCCGCCACCCAGTTGGTGGTAGCGAAGCGCAACAAGGTACCAGCAATACCACCGGCGCTGACCGCGGCGATGAGTGCAATCATGGTTTTCTCCGCTGGCGGGGGCTGTTGCGGTCGAGGTCAGCCAGGTGGCGCAGCTTCTCGCCAATTTTCAGTTCCAGGCCACGGGGCACCGGCTGATAGTACTGGCGCGGCTCCAGTTCATCGGGGAAGTAATCCTCTCCGGCGGCGTAGGCGTCGGGTTCATCATGGGCATAGCGGTACTCGTCGCCATAGCCCAACTGCTTCATCAGCTTGGTCGGGGCATTGCGCAGGTGCAACGGCACCTCCAGCGAACCGTGCTCGGCCGCTTCACGCAGGGCGGTCTTGAAACCCACGTACACCGCGTTGCTCTTGGGTGCGCAGGCCAGGTAGGTGATGGCCTGGGCCACCGCCAACTCGCCCTCGGGGCTGCCAAGGCGCTCCTGCACATCCCAGGCAGCCAGGCACAGGCTAAGCGCACGCGGGTCGGCATTGCCGATGTCCTCGCTGGCCATGCGCACCACTCGGCGGGCGATGTAAAGCGGGTCACAGCCGCCGTCGAGCATGCGTGCAAACCAGTACAGGGCGCCATCGGGATTGGAGCCACGCACCGACTTGTGCAGCGCGGATATCTGGTCGTAAAACGCCTCGCCGCCTTTGTCGAAGCGGCGGCGACTGTCACCCAGCAGGCTCTGTAGCATCTCGACGTCGATCTCGCTGCCGTCTTCAGCCAGGTCCGAGGCGTTCTCGAGGAAGTTGAGCATGCGCCGGCCATCGCCGTCGGCAGCGGCCATCAGCATCTTGAAGGCGTCGTCGCCCACCCGCAGGTTGCGCTTGCCCAGGCCACGCTCTTCCGTCAGCGCACGGTTGACCAGCTTGCGCAGGGCGGCTTCGTCCAGGCTCTTGAGCACATACACCCGCGCCCGTGACAGCAGCGCGTTGTTCAGCTCGAACGACGGGTTTTCGGTGGTGGCACCGATGAACAGCAGGGTGCCGTCCTCGACATAGGGCAAAAAGGCGTCCTGCTGCGACTTGTTGAAGCGGTGCACCTCGTCAACGAACAGGATGGTTCGACGGCCATATTGGCCAGCCTGCTGTTTGGCCACCTCCACAGCCTGGCGGATCTCTTTCACCCCGGCCAGCACCGCCGACACCGTTTCGAAGTGCGCATCGCAGAACTGCGCCAGCAACCGCGCCAGCGTGGTCTTGCCGACCCCGGGCGGCCCCCAGAAGATCATCGAGTGCAGCGCACCTTGTTCCAGCGCTTCGCGCAGCGGTTTACCGCGCGCCAGCAGGTGCTCCTGGCCGACGTACTCATCCAGGCTGGACGGGCGCAGACGGGCGGCCAGGGGCTGGGCGACGGGTTCGCTTCGAAACAGGTCCATGGCGAGCTCTGGTTACTCCTTGATCACGTCCGCGCCCTTGGGGATGTCGAACTTGAACTTGCTGTCCGGCACCGCCTGGTTGGCCTTGACGCCATTGAACAGGATGTTGGTGCGCTGGCCGACGCTGTCGACCAGCTGCATGTCATTGATCAGGCCTTTGCGGAACGACACGCGCAGCGAGTCGAACAGGGTGTCCTTGGTCTTTGGCTTGAGGGTGAAGTCCATTACTTCGCCCTGCTCCTTGGACGCAATATCAAAGCTCTGGCTGATCTTCGACACGTCACCGGACAGCAACAAGGCCGGGGTCTGGTTCAGGCGCACGTCGAGCTTCTTGATGGTGGCCTGTTCCAGGTCCGGGTCCCACAGGGTGACGTTCTTGCCGTCCGACACCACCACCTGCTCCTGCGGTGCATCGGTGTGCCAGTAGAACAGGCCCGGGCGCTTGACCGTCATCTTGCCCGAGGTTTCCTGCAGGCTGGTGCCATCGGCGCCCAGGGTCAGCTGGGAGAAGTTGGCCTCGATGGTCTGCGACTTTTCCAGCAACTGGGTCAGGCGTTGTACGTCTTGCTCACCGGCATAAGCAGTAACCGAGCCCAGGGTAAGGGCAGAAACCAACAGCATGCGAATCGCGCGCATGGGAATCCTCATTGAGCGTTGAAAAGGCCTGGCGCCACCGTTGGTGCCAGGCAGGGTGTTCATCAGTCGCGCGGGCCGCCCGGGGCTATCACTTCCCGCGAGCCGTTGCTGTTCATCGGGGTGACAACGCCGGCCATCTCCATCGACTCGATCATGCGCGCGGCACGGTTGTAGCCGATCTTCAGCTTGCGTTGCACGGCAGAAATGGAGGCACGACGGCTCTCGAGCACGAATTGCACCGCCTCATCATACAGGGCGTCGGTTTCGGCATCGTCACCCTCGCCACCGCCGCCGCCGCCGTCAAAGCCGCTACCGGCCTCTTCGACGCCGTTGAGGATGTCGTCGTTGTAGTCCGGGGCGCCACGCAGCTTCCACGCCTCGACCGTGCGGTGCACTTCGTCGTCAGACACGAATGCGCCGTGCACCCGGATCGGCAGGCTGGTGCCCGGCGGCATGTACAGCATGTCGCCATGGCCCAGCAACTGCTCGGCACCACCTTGGTCGATGATGGTACGCGAGTCGATCTTGCTCGACACCTGGAACGCCATACGGGTCGGGATGTTGGCCTTGATCAGGCCGGTGATCACGTCCACCGACGGGCGCTGGGTGGCGAGGATCAGGTGAATACCGGCCGCCCGTGCCTTCTGCGCGATACGGGCGATCAGCTCTTCGACCTTCTTGCCGACGATCATCATCATGTCGGCGAATTCGTCCACCACCACCACGATGGTCGGCAGGGTTTTCAGCGCAGGCGGCTCATCGTCCATGCTCTCACGGCGATACAGCGGGTCATGGATGATTTCGCCAGCTTCCTGGGCGTCCTTGATCTTGCGGTTGAAACCGGCCAGGTTACGCACGCCCATGGCCGCCATCAGTTTGTAGCGCCGCTCCATTTCGGCCACGCTCCAGCGCAGGGCGTTGGCGGCGTCCTTCATGTCGGTGACCACCGGGCACAGCAGGTGCGGGATGCCTTCGTAGATCGACAGTTCAAGCATTTTCGGGTCGATCATGATCAGCCGCGCGTCTTCCGGACTGGACTTGAACAGGATCGACAAAATCATCGCGTTCACACCCACCGACTTACCGGAGCCGGTTGTACCGGCCACCAACAGGTGCGGCATCTTGGCCAGGTCGGTGATCACCGGCTTGCCGCCAATGTCGTGGCCCAGCGCCAGCGTGACGGGCGATTTCTGCTCGTCGTACTGCGGCGTGGCCAGCACTTCGGAGAAGCGCACCATCTGGCGGTTTTCGTTGGGTATCTCGATACCTACCGTGGTCTTGCCAGGGATGACCTCGACCACTCGCACACTGGTCACGGCCAGCGAACGCGCCAGGTCCTTGGCCAGGTTGGCGATGCGGCTGACCTTCACACCGGCGGCCGGCTGGATTTCATAACGGGTAATCACCGGGCCGGGGTGGATCGAATCCACCGCCACTTCCACACCGAATTCCTTGAGCTTGATTTCCAGCAGCTGACCGACGCCGGCCAGGGATTCTGGCGAATACTCGATCTTTTTCTGTTCGGCCGGGTCGAGGATGGAAATCGAGGGCAAGGTGCCTTCCACGGCGCTGTCGACGAACAGCGGCGCCTGCTTTTCCTTCATCGCCCGCTTGCTCGGCTCCGGCGCTCTGCTGGCGGCTGACGGCGGCACAATGGTGGGCGCTGCGTGCTGCTGGCGGGGCACCACGGTTTCGCGCGGCGCCAATGCCTCAGGCGCCGTTTCACGTGGCGGCACAATCGGTTCGCGTGCAAGGGTTGGCTCACGCGGCTCGACCGGCTGAGCGGGTGGCTCTTCACGCTTGAGGATGCGCTCGCGCAGTGACGGCTTGGCCGGCTCGCGCTTCTCGGCAGCCATCGGCGCGGCCTTGAACACCGGTTCGTCCTCGCGCAACTGTGCCTCGAGGCGCTTGCGCTCGTTGCGCGCTTCCCACCAGCGGGTGGCA
Source organism: Pseudomonas sp. GW823-FHT05G12 (assembly GCF_058795575.1). Taxonomy (NCBI): domain Bacteria; kingdom Pseudomonadati; phylum Pseudomonadota; class Gammaproteobacteria; order Pseudomonadales; family Pseudomonadaceae; genus Pseudomonas; species Pseudomonas sp. GW823-FHT05G12. Next base: position 2,147,810 of record NZ_CM179501.1, on the reverse strand, counting down.
GCCCCTTGCACCAGTTCGAACAGGTCGAGGGTGATCTTGCCGGTCAGGTCCATCACCTTGAACCACGACAGGTCGGTGAAGACGGTCAGGCCGAACAGGAACAGGGCAATGAACATCAGCGTGCTGCCCTGCACGTTCAGCAGGTTGCGCGCCAGGTCGCCCAGGCTTTCGCCCAGTGCACCACCGGCAGAGAACGGCAGGCTGGCGGGCGGGTGGAAGTGGATATGCGCAAGCGCCGCCCCCGACAGCACCAGGAACACCAGGCCAATCAGCCGCCAGGAGAACAGCCAGCCGCTCCAGTCCCATGGCTGGTGGCGTTCGCGGAAAATCTGCCAGGTCTTGACCGCCAGCAGCAGCGGAAAAATATAGGCGAAGTAACCCAGCACCATGAACAGGATGTCGGCGAAATAGGCACCGGCACGCCCGGCCGCATTCTGCACCTGGTCGACGTTGCTGGTGTGGCTGAAGCCCGGGTCCGACGTATCGTAGGTCAGCAGCGCCATCCACAGGTACAGGCACAGCGCGCCGACAGCGATCAACGCACCTTCCTTGAGGCGATAATGCAGCTGCTGCCGCCACAGTGGCACAGGCAATGGAGCTGGAGTTGCGGTGGATTTCTTCAAAACGCGTCTATTCCTGCGCGTGGTGCGCGTCCAATAGTGATCGGCCGCTGCGCGACCAACGAACCACTACTTTTAACATTACTGCCCGCCAGCCGCCATGGCGGCACGCCGTATGGGGGTTTGGCCGGGGGCGAATTCATATAGCTGCAATTTGAGCATGCATTTTCTTTCGTGACAAAGGCTTATGCTGTGTTTTTGCACAGGTGTGACAGCAAATGTAGCGGATGGTGCCTGCGGTTTGATGAATGTGTAGGAAATTGCCCTGAATTGCCGCAAAACTGCCTCACTTCCCTGTAGGGGTAGCCTTGTGCAGGTTACCGCGCTGGCTTTGAGACCCCCAAAGAGATTGACCCCGCTTTTCACCCAAGCCATGCTGCCCTCTCCCCTCCCCCACCGCACGATAGACCATGCTCACCTGGCTGACCCGCGACTCGCTTACCTTCCCGCCCCTGGAAAAGGCGCTGCACGACCCCAACGGCCTACTGGCCGCCGGCGGCGACCTGAGCCCCGAGCGCCTGGTGCAGGCGTATCGCCATGGCTGCTTCCCGTGGTACCAGGACGGCCAACCGATCCTGTGGTGGTCACCCGACCCGCGCACGGTGTTGTTGCCTGACCAGTTGCATGTGTCACGCTCGCTGGCCAAGCTGATGCGCCAAGGCCGCTACCAGGTCAGCTTCGACACCGACTTCCCGGCCGTGATCGCCGCCTGCGCCGCGCCTCGCGACTACGCTAACGGCACCTGGATCACCGACACCATGCGCAACGCCTACTGCGAGCTGCACCGCCGTGGCATCGCTCATTCGGTCGAAGTTCGCCAGGACGGCGAACTGGTCGGGGGCCTGTACGGCCTGGCCATGGGCCAGCTGTTCTTTGGCGAATCGATGTTCAGCCGCGCCGACAACGCCTCCAAGGTCGGTTTCGTGACCTTGGTCAACCACCTGCGAGACGCCGGCTTCGTGCTTATCGACTGCCAGATGCCGACCAACCACCTGCACAGCCTGGGCGCCCACGCCATCAGCCGTGCCGAGTTCGCCAGCTACCTGGCACGCCACCTTGACCAGCCCAACAGCGCTTCATGGGTTGCCTAGGCGAGTTCCCGTAGCTGGCTTACACTTAAAACAAAGTCTCACCGAAGGGGTTGATCATGACAGAGTTGGCGCGGTTGAAGTTCTATGCCACTCAGCCCCACTCCTGCAGCTACCTGCCGGAGGAGCAGGCGACCACGCTGTTCCTCGACCCCAGCCAGCCGATGGACGTGCACGTGTACGCCGATTTGTCGGAAATGGGCTTTCGCCGCAGTGGCGACCACCTGTACCGCCCACACTGCCAGAACTGCAACGCCTGCGTGCCGGCGCGCATCCCGGCGGCGCGCTTCATTCCCAACCGCCAGCAGCGTCGCATACTCAAACGTAACGCCGACCTGACCGTAACCGCAGCGCGCCCGGCGTTCAAGGAAGAGTACTTCGAGCTGTACCGGCGCTATATCGAAACCCGCCACGCCGATGGCGACATGTACCCGCCCAGCCGCGATCAGTTTTCCACCTTCCTGGTACGCGACCTGCCGTTCTGCTGGTTCTACGAGTTTCGCCTGGAAGGCCGGTTGATGGCGGTGGCAGTGTGCGACCTGCTGCCCAATGGCCTGTCGGCGGTGTACACCTTCTACGAGCCGGACGAGGAGCGCCGCAGCCTTGGCCGTTTCGCCATTCTCTGGCAGATCACCGAAGCGCTGCGCCAGAACCTGGAGGCGGTTTACCTGGGCTACTGGATCAAGAACTGCAAGAAGATGAACTACAAGACGCAGTACCGACCTATCGAGCTGCTGATAAACCAGCGCTGGGTCACCCTCAACTGAAAGCATTGGCTTGACACGCAGTTTTCCGGCATAATCCACGCCACTTTTTTGCCCGGTGCGGATATGCGTCGGGCTAACATTGGATCCGAGGGCTCAACTGCATGTCGAAAGAAGACAGCTTCGAAATGGAAGGTACTGTCGTCGACACCCTGCCCAACACCATGTTCCGCGTGGAGTTGGAAAACGGGCACGTCGTAACCGCGCACATCTCCGGAAAGATGCGCAAGAACTACATCCGCATTCTCACTGGCGACAAGGTCCGCGTCGAGCTGACGCCGTACGACCTGAGCAAGGGCCGCATCACCTACCGTGCGCGCTAAGCTCAAGCCATGAAAAAGCCCGGCCAGGTGCCGGGCTTTTTTGTGCCTCAAGAAACTGCAAGGGGCTGCAAGGCAGCCCCTGCACATCACGCGACCTCAGCCGTGGTTTCGAAGTCGAACACCAGTTCGCCATCGCGCAGGTCGACATGCACCACGCCACCATGCTCGGCCAGCTCGCCAAACAGGATCTCCTCGGCCAGCGGCCGCTTGATCTTGTCCTGGATCAGCCGCGCCATTGGCCGCGCGCCCATCTGCACGTCATAGCCCGAAACCGCCAGCCAACCGCGTGCTTCATCGCTGACTTCCAGCAGCACACGCTTGTCTTCCAGCTGCGCCTGCAATTCGATAAGGAACTTGTCGACGATGCTTTTGATCGTCTCCGTGCTCAGGCGGCCAAACTGGATGATGGTATCCAGACGGTTGCGGAACTCTGGCGTGAAGCTCTTGCGGATCACTTCCATGGCATCGGACGCGTGGTCCTGATGAGTAAAGCCGATCGACGCCCGCGCCGCAGTTTCTGCACCGGCGTTGGTGGTCATGATCAGGATCACGTTACGGAAGTCGGCCTTGCGCCCGTTGTTGTCGGTCAGGGTACCGTGGTCCATCACCTGCAGCAGCAGATTGAAGACTTCCGGGTGGGCCTTCTCGATTTCGTCGAGCAACAATACGCAGTGCGGCTGTTTGGTGATCGCCTCGGTCAACAAGCCACCCTGGTCGAAACCGACATAACCCGGCGGCGCACCAATCAAACGCGAGACGGTGTGGCGCTCCATGTACTCAGACATGTCGAAACGCACCAACTCCACACCCAGCGCCTTGGCCAATTGCCGCGCCGCTTCGGTCTTGCCGACGCCGGTAGGGCCGGCGAACAGGAACGAACCAACCGGCTTGTCTGGCGACTTGAGGCCGGCACGGGACAACTTGATCGCGGTGGCCAGCGAGTCGATTGCCTGGTCCTGGCCAAACACGGTCAGTTTCAGGTCGCGCTCAAGGTTGCGCAGCAGCTCCTTGTCGGAACTGGTGACGTGCTTCGGCGGAATTCGCGCAATCTTGGCGACGATATCCTCCACTTGCGGCACATCAATGCGTTTGACGCGACTGGCCTCTGGCTGCAGGCGCTGGTAGGCGCCTGCCTCGTCGATCACATCGATGGCCTTGTCAGGCATGTGCCGGTCATTGATGTAGCGCGAAGCCAGTTCGGCGGCGGCGCGCAGGGCTTCGTCGCTGTACTCGATGTTGTGGTGGCTTTCGAAACGCCCTTTCAGGCCGCGCAGAATGCCCACGGTATCTTCGACCGATGGCTCGCTGACATCCACCTTCTGGAAGCGACGCGCCAGCGCACGATCCTTCTCGAAGATGCCGCGAAACTCCTGGAACGTGGTCGAACCGATGCAGCGGATTTCACCCGACGACAGCAGCGGCTTGAGCAGGTTGGAGGCATCCATCACCCCGCCCGACGCCGCACCGGCGCCGATGATGGTGTGAATTTCGTCGATGAACAGGATGGCCTGCGGACGCTTGCGCAGCTCACCGAGCAGCGCCTTGAAGCGCTTCTCGAAGTCACCACGGTATTTGGTACCAGCCAGCAAGGCGCCCAGGTCGAGGGAATACACCACGCTCTGCGCCAGCAGGTCAGGCACCTGACCATCGACGATGCGCTTGGCCAAGCCTTCGGCGATGGCCGTCTTGCCCACGCCTGCCTCACCCACCAACAGCGGGTTGTTCTTGCGCCGACGGGCCAGGATTTGCGCCACGCGCTCCACTTCCTGCTCGCGACCTACCAACGGATCGATACGGCCGGCACGGGCCAGCTCGTTCAGGTTGCTGGCGTAGGCGTCCAGCGGGTTGCTCGAAGAGGAGGTTTCACCGCCCTCTTCGTCCTGCATGTCCTGGTCGCTTTCAGATTGCGCACCATGCCCTGGCACCTTGGAGATGCCATGGGCGATGTAGTTGACCACGTCGATACGGGCCACGCTCTGCTGCTTGAGCAGGAACACGGCCTGGCTTTCCTGTTCGCTGAAGATCGCCACCAGCACGTTGGCGCCGGTCACTTCGCGCTTGCCAGAGCTTTGCACGTGGAACACGGCACGCTGCAGCACGCGCTGGAAGCCCAGGGTCGGCTGGGTTTCACGGTCTTCGTCGTTGACAGGGATCAACGGCGTGGTGGAGTCGATGAACTCTTGCAGGTCATGCTTGAGCTTGTCGAGATTGGCGCCACAGGCGCGCAGAACGGTCGCGGCAGCCTCATTGTCAAGGAGTGCCAGCAGCAGATGCTCGACGGTCATGAACTCATGACGCTTCGAACGGGCCTCCTTGAAGGCAAGATTGAGGGTGACTTCGAGCTCGCGGTTTAACATAGCTTCACCTCATACCCAAGTGGTCGGCGATTAACCGTCCTTCTCGATTTCACAGAGTAGCGGATGCTGGCTTTCCCTGGCGTATTGGTTGACCTGCATAGCCTTTGTTTCGGCGATGTCACGGGTAAACAATCCGCACACTGCCCGCCCCTCGGTATGGACGGTCAGCATGATCTTGGTCGCCAGCTCGCGGTTCAGACTGAAGAACGTCTCGAGCACTTCGACGACGAAATCCATTGGCGTGTAGTCATCGTTGAACAAAACCACCTTGTACATCGGTGGCGCCTGCAGGATCGGCTTGGCTTCCTGAACTGCAAGACCTGAGCCGTCGTCCTCATTCGATTGCGGGCGATCCTGATTGAATGTTAGTCGAATCTCACTAGGTGCATGCATGGAAAGAATTTCATCATGAGCGTCAGGTTAAGGTTTCGGGTTGACTGCACAGGCCACCGCCAGCGCAGGCGCCGCGTGACCTTGACTATCGGCAAAACGGTGTTACAACCAATAAGAACCCACCGTGGTCGATAAAGATCCGCGCAGTCAACCAGATTTTTCGCAAGGTTCGTATGCGGATGAAGTGGATGATACTCCAGTGATGGAGTCCTTTGCAGAGGGACATAGGGATGGCAAGCGGTAAAGTCAAGTGGTTCAACAATGCCAAGGGCTATGGATTCATCAATGAGGAAGGTAAATCCGATGACCTGTTCGCCCATTATTCCGCCATCCGAATGGACGGATACAAGACCCTGAAGGCTGGCCAGGCCGTGATATTCGACATCGTCCAGGGCCCCAAAGGCTTGCACGCCGTCGAAATCAAAGATGCCGCGGCCGCTGCAGCAGAGGCTGCCAGAACCCTGGGCGAGCCGCAAAGCGAAACTGCAAAAGCCTGACTGCCTGCGCTGTGCCGATAGACGAAAAAACCGGCCGCCTCTTTACAGGAGGCGACCGGTTTTCTGTTGCCTTACATGTGTTTGATCATTTCATCGCCAAAGCCTGAGCTGCTTACCAGCTTGGCCCCCTCCATCAGCCGCTCGAAATCGTAGGTCACGGTCTTGGCCGCAATGGCGCCATTGGTGCCCTTGATGATCAGGTCGGCGGCCTCGGTCCACCCCATGTGGCGCAGCATCATCTCGGCCGAGAGGATCACCGAGCCCGGGTTGACCTTGTCCTGCCCGGCATACTTGGGCGCCGTGCCGTGAGTGGCCTCGAACATGGCCACGGTGTCGGACAGGTTGGCGCCCGGGGCAATGCCGATACCACCCACTTCCGCCGCCAGGGCATCGGACAGGTAGTCACCGTTGAGGTTGAGGGTGGCGATCACGTCGTACTCGGCCGGGCGTAGCAGGATCTGCTGCAGCATGGCGTCGGCGATGGCGTCCTTGACGATGACCTCGCGACCGGTCTTGGGGTTCTTGAACTTCATCCAAGGGCCGCCATCGAGCAGTTCAGCGCCGAACTCGTCACGCGCCACCTCGTACCCCCAGTCCTTGAAGGCACCCTCGGTGAACTTCATGATGTTGCCCTTGTGCACCAGGGTCAGTGATTCGCGGTCGTTATCCACCACGTATTGCAGGGCCTTGCGCACCAGACGTTTGGTACCCTCCTTCGACACCGGCTTGACGCCGATACCGCAGTCCTGGTCGAAGCGGATCTTGGTGACCCCCATTTCCTCCTTGAGAAACTTGATCACCTTGTTCGCCTCAGGCGACCCGGCCTTCCACTCGATGCCGGCATAGATGTCTTCGGAGTTCTCGCGGAAGATCACCATGTCGACGTCGCCAGGCTTTTTCACCGGGCTCGGTACACCCTGGAACCACAGCACCGGCCGCAGGCACACATACAGGTCCAGTTGCTGGCGCAGGGCCACGTTGAGCGAGCGGATGCCGCCACCGACCGGGGTGGTCAGCGGGCCTTTGATCGATACCACGTAATCACGCACGGCATCGAGGGTTTCCTGCGGCAGCCAGGTATCCTGGTCATACACCTGGGTGGCTTTCTCGCCAGCGTACACCTCCATCCAGGCAATCTTGCGCTTGCCGCCGTAGGCCTTCTCCACGGCGGCATCAACCACCTTGATCATGACCGGCGAAACATCGACGCCGATCCCGTCGCCTTCGATGTAAGGAATGATCGGATGATCAGGCACGTTGAGCGAATGATCTGCATTGACGGTGATCTTGCTGCCGTCGGTCGGAACCTTGATTTTCTGGTATCCCATGCTTGCACTACTCCGCTGTCGGGTGTGGTTTGGACATCGTGCGATCCACTGAGCCTAAACCACATCTGCCGACCTGCAAGGCATGCGACAACCCGCCGCATTGCCGCTTAGTCTTTGGTCTTATAAATGGGCCGATATCACTTGGCCTTGCTGATTAGCCCAAATGGTTTGGTATACTCCGCCGCGACCGAAGGGTCATCGGGGCGAATCCCAGGAAAATGCGGACCGCCCTAGGCCATGAATGGCCATAAAGCCTGGGTTGTTACCGCAGCTCAGCACTTGACGCTCGACTGATGCATCCACCATCACCGCTCGCAGCCTCTCGACTTTCCGCTCATGGTGCTACCAGGGCGATGCGCCTACCCTGCGCACCACGAGACTCGAGCACGCTCAGCACACAGAGAGTTAACCCGCATGCCCACCCGTTCCAAGATCATCTATACCTTCACCGACGAAGCCCCCGCCCTCGCCACTTACTCGCTGCTGCCGATCATCGAAGCGTTCACCGCTTCGGCTGACATCGCTGTCGAAACTCGCGACATTTCCCTGGCTGGCCGTATCCTTGCCGCCTTCCCGGAGCAACTGGGCGCAGAGAAGCAAGTAGGCGATCACCTGGCGGAACTGGGCCAGCTGGCTACCACCCCTGAAGCCAACATCATCAAGCTGCCGAACATCAGCGCCTCGGTACCGCAGCTCAAAGCCGCGATCAAGGAACTGCAAGGCAAGGGCTTCAACATCCCTGACTACGCCGACGAGCCGGCCACCGCGGAAGAAAAAGAATCCCGCGCCCGCTACGACCGCATCAAGGGCTCCGCCGTGAACCCGGTGCTGCGCGAAGGCAACTCCGACCGCCGCGCGCCGCTGTCGGTCAAGAACTACGCCCGCAAGCACCCACACAAGATGGGCGCCTGGGCCGCTGACTCCAAGTCGCACGTTGCCCACATGACCCAGGGCGACTTCTACGGCAGCGAAAAAGCCGCACTGATCGAAGCTGACGACAGCCTGCGCATCGAGCTGGTCGGCAAAGACGGCAGCACCACCGTGCTGAAAGAAAAGACCGCCGTCAAAGCCGCCGAAGTCATCGACTGCGCCACCATGAGCCGCAAGGCCCTGAAAGCCTTCATCGCCGAGCAGATCGCCGATGCCAAGGCCGCCGGCGTGCTGCTGTCGGTGCACCTGAAAGCCACCATGATGAAGGTCTCCGACCCGATCATGTTCGGCGTCATCGTCGAAGAATTCTACAACGACGTGCTGACCAAGCACGCCGCTGCCCTGGCCGAAGTAGGCTTCAACGCCAACAACGGTATCGGCGACCTGTACGCCCGCATCAAGGACCTGCCAGCCGACAAGCAGGCCGAGATCGAAGCCGACATCCAGGCCCTGTACGCAGAGCGCCCGGCCCTGGCCATGGTCAACTCCGACAAAGGCATCACCAACCTGCACGTGCCGAGCGACGTGATCGTCGACGCCTCGATGCCGGCCATGATCCGTGACTCGGGCAAGATGTGGAACGCCGCAGGCGAACTGCAAGACGCCAAGGCCGTGATCCCGGACCGCTGCTACGCCGGCATCTACCAGGCCACCATCGAAGACTGCAAGGTCAACGGTGCCTTCGACCCGACCACCATGGGCAGCGTGCCGAACGTTGGCCTGATGGCGCAGAAAGCCGAAGAGTATGGCTCCCACGACAAGACCTTCCAGATCAAGGCTGACGGCGTGGTTCGCGTAGTCGATGGCAAGGGCAACGTCGTGCTGGAGCAGAACGTCGAAGCCGGTGACATCTTCCGCATGTGCCAGACCAAGGACGCGCCGATCCAGGACTGGGTCAAGCTGGCCGTCAACCGTGCCCGCCTGAGCAACACCCCGGCGGTGTTCTGGCTGGACCCGGCTCGCGCCCACGACGGCGTCATGATCGAGAAGGTGCAGAAGTACCTGAAAGATCACGACACCACCGGCCTGGACATCCGCATCCTGGCACCGGTCGACGCCATCAAGTTCTCCCTGGCCCGCATCCGCGAAGGCAAGGACACCATCTCGGTGACCGGCAACGTGCTGCGTGACTACCTGACCGACCTGTTCCCGATCATGGAGTTGGGCACCAGCGCCAAGATGCTGTCGATCGTACCGCTGATGAGCGGCGGTGGCCTGTTCGAAACCGGCGCCGGCGGTTCGGCTCCGAAGCACGTGCAGCAGCTGGTTGAAGAGAACTTCCTGCGCTGGGACTCGCTGGGTGAATTCCTGGCCCTGGCCGCTTCCCTGGAGCACCTGGGCAACACCTACGACAACCCGCGCGCCAAGGTTCTGGCCAACACCCTGGACCAGGCTACCGGCAAGTTCCTCGACACCAACAAGTCGCCGTCGCGCAAAGTCGGCGGTATCGACAACCGCGGCAGCCACTTCTACCTGACCCTGTACTGGGCCGAGGCCCTGGCCGCTCAGACGGACGACGCTGCCCTGCAGGCACGCTTCGCACCACTGGCAAAAACCCTGGCCGAGAACGAAGCGACCATCGTCGCCGAGCTCAACGCCGTTCAAGGCAAGCCAGCCGATATCGGCGGCTACTACGCCCCGGATGCCGAGCTGACCGCCAAGGTGATGCGCCCAAGCCAGACCCTGAACAGCGCCATCGCCGCCCTGTAAGGTTCGCTTGAAGTAACAGCACAAACCCCGGCCACGCACCGGGGTTTGTGCTTTCTGGATCGGGGCCGCTGCGCAGCCCTTCGCGGGGTTGCCCGCTCCCACAGGAAGGTGCTGCCAGCAAGACCTGCACTGCACCTGTGGGAGCGGGCGAGCCCGCGAAGGACCGCAAGGCGGTCCCGGCAATCTGAAAGGACATGGCAAATGACCTGGCAACCCCACATCACCGTCGCCACCATCGTCGAGCACGAAGGCAAGTTCCTCTTCGTCGAGGAATTCAAAGCCAACCAGCACGTCTTCAACCAGCCTGCCGGCCACCTCGAACCCAACGAGACCCTGCCCCAGGCCGCCCTGCGCGAAACCCTGGAAGAAACCGCCTGGGAAGTCGAGCTGACCGGCGTGGTCGGCATCTACCTGTACACCGCCCCCAGCAACGGCGTGACCTACCAGCGCGTCTGCTTCGCCGCCCGCCCCGTGCGCCATCACGCCGACCTGGCACTGGACAGCGACATCGTCCGCGCCGTGTGGCTGACCCGCGACGAACTGCTGGCCGACCCCACTCGCTGGCGCAGCGAGCTGGTGCCGCGCTGCCTGGATGACTACCTCAAAGGCCCGCTGCACAGCCTCGACCTGCTACGCGACTGACGCGGCGCCGCGGGTTTGATAGAATCGGCGTTTTTCCCCCTTGATACACACCGGTACCCATGACCAGCCCAGCACTTAAAGACCCCGCCAAGACCCGCGTCATCGTCGGCATGTCCGGCGGCGTGGACTCTTCCGTCTCAGCCCTTCTGCTCATCGAGCAGGGCTACCAGGTGGAAGGGCTGTTCATGAAGAACTGGGAAGAGGACGACGGCACCGAATACTGCACCGCCCGTGAAGACCTGGCCGACGCCCAGGCCGTGTGCGACCGTATCGGCATCAAGCTGCACACCGCCAACTTCGCCGCCGAATACTGGGACAACGTGTTCGAGCACTTCCTTGAGGAATACAAGGCCGGCCGCACACCCAACCCCGACATCCTCTGCAACCGCGAAATCAAGTTCAAGGCGTTTCTCGACTACGCCCTGTCGCTGGGTGCCGACCTGATCGCCACCGGCCACTACGTGCGCCGCCGCGATACTGGCGCGCTCACCGAACTGCTCAAGGGCCTGGACCCGAACAAGGACCAGAGCTACTTCCTGCACGCCGTCGGCGGCCAGGAAATCGCCCGCACACTGTTCCCGGTCGGCGAACTGGAAAAGCCCGAAGTACGCGCCATCGCCGAAAAGCACGGCCTGGCCACCGCCAAGAAGAAAGATTCCACCGGCATCTGCTTCATTGGCGAGCGCCGCTTCAGCGACTTCCTCAAGCAGTACCTGCCGGCCCAGCCAGGCGACATTGAAACCACCGAAGGTGAAGTGATCGGCCGCCACCATGGCCTGATGTACCATACCATCGGCCAGCGCCAGGGCCTGGGCATTGGCGGCCTGAAGGATGCCAGTGACGAGCCGTGGTACGTGCTGCACAAGGACCTGGCCCGCAACGTGCTGGTGGTCGGCCAGGGCAACGAGCACCCATGGCTGTTCTCCCGCGCCCTGCTGGCCTCGGAAATTTTCTGGGTCAACCCGATCGACCTCGACAGCCCACGGCAGTTGACTGCCAAGGTGCGCTACCGCCAGAGCGACCAGCGATGCACCCTGGAACGCACCGCCAGCGGCTACCGCGCCGTGTTCGACGAGCCTCAGCGCGCCGTGACGCCGGGCCAGTCCGTGGTGTTCTACGATGGCGAAGTGTGCCTGGGCGGCGGCGTGATCGAGGCTGCCGAGCCGTGGAGCCCGCGCGCATGAGCAACCTGCAGGAGCAGCTGATCGCGTTGGGTGGTGTGTTCCAGGCCGCCGTGCTTGTCGACCGCATCGCCCGCACCGGCCAGGCCAGTGAAGCCAATATCGGCTGCATGCTGGGCAGCCTGCTGGTGCGCGACCCCAAGGACACCCTGGAGGTGTTCGGCGGTGACGACCTGAACCTGCGTGACGGCTACCGAGCGCTGATCGGCGCCCTTGAGCGCGACCCCAACAGCCTGCAACGCGAGCCGCTGCGCTACGCCCTGTCGATGCTGGGCCTGGAGCGCCAGCTGAACAAGCGTGGCGACCTGCTGGACACCATCGGCAACCGCCTGCCGCAAATCCAGTCGCAGGCCGAGCATTTCGGCCTGGTTCACGAAAACGTCATCGCTTCCAGTGGAGCCTTGTACCAGGACACCCTGAGCACCTTGCGCCAGCGCATCCAGGTGCATGGCGACATGCGCTTCCTGCAGCAGCCCAACAATGCCTCGAAGATCCGCGCCCTGCTGCTGGCCGGCATCCGCGCCGCGCGACTGTGGCGGCAGCTGGGCGGGCACCGTTGGCAACTGGTGTTCAGCCGGCGCAAGTTGCTGAACGAACTGTACGACATGATGCGCAGCCCCAACTGACGGGCTGGGCAGCCCTTTGTGGGAGCGGGCGTGCCCGCGAAGCAGGCGACGCGGTGTATGGCACCGGCTACGCCGGTGTTCGCGGGCATGCCCACTCCCACAGGGTCTGCCACCAGATCCAAATTGGGCCGACCTTTGGTCAGCCACCCGACCCAGGCGCATTTTTCATGTATGATATGCGCCCTTCCAAAAGCCTGACTGTCCGAGAACACCCCATGCAGCTTTCTTCGCTCACTGCGGTTTCCCCTGTAGACGGCCGTTATGCCGGCAAAACCCAGGCCTTGCGCCCCATTTTCAGCGAATTCGGCCTGATCCGTTTCCGCGCCCTGGTCGAAGTGCGCTGGCTGCAGCGCCTGGCCGCCCACCCGCAAATCGGCGAAGTGCCGGCGTTCTCCGCCGAAGCCAACGCCCTGCTGGACAGCCTGGCCACCGATTTCAAGCTGGAGCACGCCGAGCGCGTCAAGGAAATCGAGCGCACCACCAACCACGACGTCAAGGCCATTGAATACCTCCTCAAGGAGCAGGCCGCCAAGCTGCCTGAGCTGGCCAAGGTCAGCGAGTTCATCCACTTCGCCTGCACCAGCGAGGACATCAACAACCTGTCCCACGCCCTGATGCTGCGCGCCGGCCGTGACGAAGTGCTGCTGCCGCTGATGCGCCAGGTCGCCGACGCCATCCGCGCCCTGGCCCACGCCCACGCCGAAGTGCCAATGCTGTCGCGCACCCACGGCCAGCCGGCTTCGCCGACCACCCTGGGTAAAGAGCTGGCCAACGTCGTGTATCGCCTGGAGCGCCAGATCGCCCAGGTTGCCGCCGTGCCGCTGCTGGGCAAGATCAACGGCGCCGTGGGCAACTACAACGCCCACCTGTCGGCCTACTCGCAGATCGACTGGGAAGAGAACGCCCGCGCCTTCATCGAAGACGAACTGGGCCTGCAGTTCAACCCGTACACCACCCAGATCGAGCCGCACGACTACATCGCCGAGCTGTTCGACGCCATCGCCCGCTTCAACACCATCCTGATCGACTTCGACCGTGATGTGTGGGGCTACATTTCGCTGGGTTACTTCAAGCAGAAGACCGTCGCCGGCGAAATCGGCTCGTCGACCATGCCGCACAAGGTCAACCCGATCGACTTCGAAAACTCCGAAGGCAACCTGGGTATCGCCAATGCGCTGTTCCAGCACCTGGCCAGCAAGCTGCCGATCTCGCGCTGGCAGCGTGACCTGACCGACTCCACCGTGCTGCGCAACCTGGGCGTGGGCTTTGCCCACAGCGTCATCGCCTTCGAGGCCAGCCTGAAAGGCATCGGCAAGCTGGAAGTCAACGAAGCTCGCATCGCCGCCGACCTGGACGCCTGCTGGGAAGTGCTGGCCGAGCCGATCCAGACCGTGATGCGCCGCTTCAACATCGAAAACCCCTACGAGAAGCTCAAAGAGCTGACCCGTGGCAAGGGCATCACCCCAGAAGCGCTGCTGACCTTCATCGACGGCCTGGACATGCCAGCCGAAGCCAAGGCCGAGCTCAAGCAGCTGACCCCCGCTACCTACATCGGTAACGCGGCGGCCCAGGCCAAACGCATCTAAGCTGAGCGTCGCGTACAACGCCCGGCCTGGCCGGGCGTTTTTATTCCCGTACGAAAATTACGTTTTTTCAATAGGTTGAACATGAATCCTGATACTCCACTGCAGCTGCTCGGCGGCATCTCGGCCCGCGAATTCATGCGCGACTACTGGCAGAAGAAGCCGCTGCTGGTACGCCAGGCCTTCCCGGACTTCATCAGCCCGATCGACCCCGACGAGCTCGCCGGCCTAGCCCTGGAAGACGAAGTCGAGTCGCGTATCGTGCTGGAGCACGGCGCACACCCGTGGGAGCTGCGCCGCGGCCCGTTCAACGAAGACACCTTCGCCGAACTGCCGGAAAAAGACTGGACCCTGCTGGTACAGGCCGTTGACCAGTTCGTTCCGGAAGTGGCCGAACTGCTGGAAAACTTCCGCTTCCTGCCCAGCTGGCGTATCGATGACGTGATGATCAGCTTCGCCGCCCCGGGTGGCAGCGTCGGCCCGCACTTCGACAACTACGATGTGTTCCTGCTGCAAGGCCACGGCCAGCGCAACTGGAAGATTGGCCAGATGTGCAGCAGTGACAGCCCGCTGCTGGAGCACGCCGACCTGCGTATCCTGGCCGAGTTCGAGCAGAGCGGCGAGTGGACCCTGGAGCCCGGCGACATGCTCTACCTGCCACCGCGCCTGGCCCACTACGGCGTGGCCGTGGATGACTGCCTGACCTACTCGGTCGGCTTCCGCGCACCGAGCGCTGCCGAAGTGCTGACCCACTTCACCGACTTCCTCGGCCAGTTCCTGCCCGACGAAGAGCGCTACAGCGACGCCGACGCCCAGCCGGTCAGCGACCCGCACCAGATCCAGCACGATGCCCTCGACCGCCTCAAGGCGCTGCTCGACAAGCACATGGGCGACAAGGACCTGCTGCTGACCTGGTTCGGCCAGTTCATGACCGAGCCGCGCTACCCCGAGCAGATCGTTGGCGAAGAGCTGAGCGAGGAAGAGCTGATCAATGCCCTTGAGCAAGGCGCCATCCTGATCCGCAACCCCAGCGCACGCCTGGCCTGGTCCGAATTCGAAGACGACCTGCTGCTGTTCGCCAGCGGCCGTAGTTGCCCACTGCCTGGCAAACTGCGAGAGCTGCTGAAGCTGGTATGTGCGGCCGACGCCCTGCACATCGATAACCTGGCCGAGTGGCTGCAGGATGAGGATGGCCTGATGCTGGTACAGCAGCTGGTCAAACAAGGGAGCCTGGGATTCGCCAATGAATAAGATCAGCGTTCGCCTCGCCGATTGGCACAAAGACAACGCCGACATCCGCCGTATCCGTGAAGCCGTGTTCGTCGCCGAGCAGCACATTCCACCAGAGCTGGAGTTCGATTCGGAAGACCAGGACGCCCTGCACTTCCTGGCCCTGGAAGGCGACTATCCAATCGGTACTGCGCGCCTGCTGGCCGACGGCACCATCGGGCGCATCTCGGTGCTCAAGGACTGGCGTGGCCTGAAGGTGGGCGATGCGTTGGTCAATGCGGTCATCGTCGAAGCGCAGAACCGCGACCTGAAACAGCAGATGCTCAGCGCCCAGGTGCACGCCACGCCGTTCTATGAGCGGCTGGGCTTTCGCGTAGTCAGCGAGGAATTCCTCGAAGCTGGCATCCCGCATGTCGACATGGTGCGCGACTCGCGCGCCTGATCCATCACCTGCACTGGCCGCTTCGCGGGTAAACCCGCTCCTACAAGCACCGCGCTTCCCTGTAGGAGCGGGTTTACCCGCGAAGAGGCCGGCTCAGGCGATATACATCCCCGCTGACAAAAAACCTGTACATCCATCCAGATAAAACTTGCCTCTGCGCCCCCGCTTGCGCATCCTATGGCCCACCACCCCGATGAAGCGTCCCCGGCCATGCGCCTGTTTCTCTGCGAAAAACCCTCCCAGGCAAAAGACATCGCCAAAGTGCTCGGCGCCAACCGCAAAGGCGACGGCTGCTGGCAAGGCACCGACATCTGCGTAACCTGGTGCATCGGCCACCTGCTGGAAACCGCCCCGCCCGACAGCTACGACGAACGTTACAAGCGCTGGAACCTGGCCGACCTGCCGATCATTCCAGACAAGTGGAAGATGCTGGTAAAGCCCAAGACCGCCAGCCAGTTCAAGGCGGTCAAGCGCCTGCTCGGTGAAGCGCGGGAGCTGGTGATTGCCACCGACGCCGACCGCGAAGGCGAAATGATTGCCCGCGAGCTGGTCGAGCACTGCCGCTACCGAGGCCCGGTGCAGCGCCTGTGGCTGTCGGCACTGGACGACGCCTCCATCCGCAAGGCCCTGGCACGCCTGCTGCCAGGCCACGAGACGTTCAACCTGTACCACTCGGCGCTGGGCCGCTCACGCGCCGACTGGCTGATCGGCATGAACATGAGCCGGCTGTTCACCTTGCTGGGCCGCCAATCCGGCTACCAGGGTGTGCTGCCGGTAGGCCGCGTGCAAACGCCGACCTTGCGCCTGGTGGTCGACCGTGATCGCAGCATCGCCAACTTCGTGCCGGTGCCGTTCTGGGCCATCGACGTACAGCTGGAACACGCCGGCCAACGCTTCAATGCCCAATGGCGCGCTCCCGAAGACGCCTGCGATGACCAAGGCCGCTGCCTGAAGCAAAGCCTGGCACAGCAGGCCGCCACCGACATCGGCCATGCCGGCACTGCCCGAGCGGTAAAGGTGGCGACCGAGCGTGTGCGCGAAGCGGCACCGCTGCCCTTCGACCTTGGCACCCTGCAGGAGCTGTGCTCGAAAAAGTTCGGCCTCGGCGCCCAGGAAACCCTCGACATTGCCCAGGCACTGTACGAAACACACAAGCTGATCACCTACCCGCGCAGCGATTGCGGCTATTTGCCACAAAGCCAGCACGCCGAGGCACCCGCCATCCTTGCCGCCCTGCAACGGGCCGATGCCAGCCTTGCGCCGCTGCAGCCCTACCTGGAGCCGCAACGCCGCTCGCGGGCGTGGAACGACGCCAAAGTCAGCGCTCACCATGGCATCATCCCCACCGCCGCCGCCAGCGACCCCTCGCGCCTGCCGGCCAAGCACAAGGCCGTGTACACCCTGATCCGCGCCCGCTATCTGGCGCAGTTCCTGCCCAACCATGAGTACGACCGCACCCAGGCCGACTTCGACTGCGCCGGTCATGCGCTGCGTGCTGTGGGCAAACAGATCGTCGAGCCGGGCTGGCGCCGCGCCTTGCCCGAAGCGCTGACCCCGGCCAAAGGCCGCGAGGCACCACCGGCCCAGGTGTTGCCAGCGCTGCGCGAAGGCCAGGACTGCAACGTAAACGGCCTGCAACTGAAAGACCTGTGGACCCAGCCGCCCAAGCCGTTTACCGAAGGCGACCTGATCAAAGCGATGAAAAACGTGGCCAAGCTGGTGGATGATCCTCGGCTGAAGCAGAAACTCAAGGAAACCACCGGCATCGGCACCGAGGCCACCCGCGCCAGCATTATCCAAGGTCTGCTCGACCGCGGTTACCTGGTAAAGAACGGCAAGGCGTTGTCGGCCACACCTGCGGCCTTCAGCCTGATCGACGCTGTTCCCCGCGCGATTGCCGACCCCGGCACCACGGCGATCTGGGAGCAGGCGCTGGACATGGTGCAAAGCGGCGAGATGACCTTGGACGAGTTCGTCGCCCGGCAGTCAGCGTGGATGGGCAAGCTGGTCGAGCGTTGCAGCGGCATGCGCATGACCATCAGCGGGCCAGCGGCCGGGGCGGCCCCGCCCTGGAAAAAGAAACGTCGCGGTGGCGGGAAGAGCAAAGCGACTGGAAGCAAGGCGACCCCAAACAAGCCACGACAGGCGCGAAAAAAGCGAGCCCCCCTGTAGGAGCGGGTTCACCCGCGAAGAGGCCAGCCCAGGCAACACATTAACCACAGGCAAACCACAAACCCCGACCAACACATTGGCAACGTGAAATTTAACTGCTAACTTTTCATGAAAATAAACATAATAATTTTCACGGAAAATCCTGCATGTTCAAACAATCCGCCCAGCACGTCGCCAGTTACTACGCCCAGACCTACCCCGCCAACATCCCATTACGCCCTACCCTGCAAGGCGCTCAAGACACCGACGTGCTGATCATCGGCGCCGGTTTCAGCGGCCTGCACACTGCCCTGCGCCTGACCCAGGCCGGCAAACGCGTAACGCTGCTGGAGGCCAGCCGGGTTGCCTGGGCGGCCTCCGGACGCAACGGTGGCCAGGCGCTGTTGGGCTGGTCGTGCGACATGCCGCCGCTGGAGCAGGCCCTTGGCACCGAACGCACCCAACGGCTATGGGCCAGCATGTGCTGGGCCGCCGACGAAATGCGCGAACTGCCCCAACGCCACGGCTTCGACATCGACTACCGGCAGGGCAGCCTGTGGACTGCGGTATTGCCGCGCCGGGTGAAAATGCTCGAAGAGGCCCTGCATGATGCCGAACATAAATGGGGTTACGACGCCCTGCGCCTGATCGGCCGTGACGAGTTGCCGCAATGGGTCGACAGCCCGCGCTACCAGGCCGCGCTGTACGACGCCAAAGGCGCCCACCTCAACCCGCTGAAACTGGCGCAGGGCCTGGCCAATGCCATAGAGGCTGCCGGCGGGCGAATCTACGAACAGAGCCAGGTGCGCAGCTACGAGCAGGCTCGCGACGGCTATGTCGCCCGTACCGACCGTGGCGAAGTTCGTTGCCAGGTATTGGTGCTGGCCTGCAACGCTTACATCGATCGCCTAGACCGCAGCCTGTCGCGTCGCCTGTTGCCAGTCGGTTCCTACCAGGTAGCCACTGCGCCTCTGGATGCCGACTTCGCCCATTCGTTACTACCTCGCAACAGTTGCGTGATCGACAACCAGTTCGTGCCCGACTACTTCCGCCTCACCCCAGACCACCGCCTGCTGTTCGGCGGTGGCTGCACTTACCTGGGCGGCATTCCCAAGGACGTCGCCAGCGCCACCCGCCCGTACCTGGAGCGGGTATTCCCGCAACTGGCCGGGGTGGCCATCGACTATGCCTGGGGTGGCCACATCGATTGCAGCATCAAGCGCACCCCGGACGTCGGCCGCGAGGGCCAGCGCTACTGGTTGCAGGGTTTCTCCGGCCATGGCGTACTGCCGACCCTGGCGGCGGCGCGTGCGGTCAGCGATGCCATTCTCGGCGATGAAGACCTGTTGGCGCTGTACCAAGCCATCGACAACGGCCGCTTTCCCGGTGGCGACCTGCTGGCTGCGCCATTGGAAGCTGCGGCAAAGGCCTGGTACCGCATGCGCGATCGCGTCTGAAGGGCATAAGTGCGGGCCTCTTCGCGGGTGAACCCGCTCCTGCGCATTCAAAATCCATGAGCCCCCTGTAGGAGCGGGTTCACCCGCGAAGAGGACCGCACAGGCAACACAACTTCCTGATACCCGCCAAAATTCCTCCTATTCTCAATAGCTCCCTTCGCTTCCTGCACTCTGGAGACACGACGATGAGCTATGTAACCACGAAGGACGGCGTACAGATCTTCTACAAGGACTGGGGCCCGCGCGATGCGCCGGTGATCCACTTCCACCACGGCTGGCCGCTCAGTGCCGATGACTGGGACGCGCAGATGCTGTTCTTCCTCGCTGAAGGCTACCGGGTGGTCGCCCACGACCGGCGAGGCCATGGCCGCTCCAGCCAGGTATGGGACGGCCACGACATGGACCACTATGCCGACGACGTAGCCGCCGTGGTCGCCCACCTGGGCACCCAGGGTGCCGTGCATGTCGGCCACTCGACCGGCGGCGGCGAGGTGGTGCGCTACATGGCCCGGTACCCTGAAGACAAGGTGGCCAAGGCCGTGCTGATCGCGGCCGTACCCCCCTTGATGGTACAAACCCCCGGCAACCCCGGTGGCCTGCCCAAGTCGGTATTCGACGGCTTCCAGGCCCAGGTTGCCAGCAACCGGGCGCAGTTCTACCGGGATGTGCCAACAGGGCCGTTCTACGGCTACAACCGCCCAGGGGTCGAAGCCAGCGAAGGCATCATCGGCAACTGGTGGCGCCAAGGCATGATCGGCAGTGCAAAGGCCCATTACGATGGCATCGTGGCGTTTTCCCAGACCGATTTCACCGAGGACCTGAAGGGCATCACGCAGCCGGTGCTGGTGATGCACGGCGACGATGACCAGATCGTGCCCTATGAAAACTCCGGGGTATTGTCGGCCAAGCTGCTGCCCAATGGCACGCTGAAAACCTACAAAGGCTACCCGCATGGCATGCCGACCACCCATGCCGATGTGATCAATGCGGATTTGCTGGCGTTTATTCGTAGTTGATGTTTTCGCCAGTACCGGCCCTTTCGCGGGTAAACCCGCTCCTACGGGATTGCGCCATCTTCGTAGGAGCGGGCTTGCCCGCGAAAGGGCCGGCACTGGCAACACACCTTCCCCAGGATTACCATGCTCCCCTTCTAGTGCAGCACTTTGCCGCCTCCTTGCCTCCCTGCCTGTCAAAAACCCATGCCCTTCGAACTCACCGTAGAACCCCTCACCCTGCTGATCCTGGCGCTGGTTGCCTTCGTCGCCGGATTCATCGATGCCATCGCCGGTGGCGGGGGCCTGCTCACCACTCCGGCCCTGCTCACTGCCGGCATGCCACCGCACCTGGTCCTGGGCACCAACAAGCTCAGTTCCACCTTCGGCTCGGCCACTGCAGGTTTCACTTACTACAAACGCAAACTATTCCACCCGGCGCAGTGGCGCCCGGCATTGTTCGCCACCCTGACCGGGGCGTCGCTCGGCGCCGTCATTGCCCACTACATGCCAGCCGAATGGCTGAACAAGATGTTGCCGGTGATCGTCTTCGCCTGTGGCATCTACCTGTTGTTCGGCGGCACGCCCAAGGCACCGCTGGATGCCGATGCACCGATCAAGAAAAAGTGGCAAGTGCCGCAAGGCTTCACCCTGGGCTTCTACGACGGCGTAGCCGGCCCAGGTACCGGGGCGTTCTGGACGGTCAGTACCCTGCTGCTATACCCCATCGACCTGGTACGCGCCAGCGGCGTGGCGCGCAGCATGAACTTCGTCAGCAACATCGCGGCGCTGACGGTGTTCATCATTTCCGGGCAGGTGGACTACATCGTCGGCCTGTGCATGGGCCTGTCGGTGATGGTCGGCGCCTTTTTCGGCGCACGCACGGCGATCAGCGGCGGCAGCAAGTTCATCCGCCCGGTGTTCATCACCGTGGTGCTGGCGTTGACCGTGCGCCTAGCGTGGCAACACTGGTTCGGGCAGGCCTGAACCTTTGTACCCGATCATGAGGCCCATCAGCCGTACTATCA
Organism: Pseudomonas sp. GW823-FHT05G12; assembly: GCF_058795575.1. Classification (NCBI taxonomy): domain Bacteria; kingdom Pseudomonadati; phylum Pseudomonadota; class Gammaproteobacteria; order Pseudomonadales; family Pseudomonadaceae; genus Pseudomonas; species Pseudomonas sp. GW823-FHT05G12. The sequence goes on along the minus strand of NZ_CM179501.1, from coordinate 2,126,468 downwards.
TTTATGCCAGTTGAGGGGTGCGCAAGGAATTGTAAATATATGACGCCTCTCATCAACGGAAATATCTAAATGCAGAGCAAGGTTATTTCCTTCCAATATACCTGCTATGGAGCCTCAGCTAAGCCAGGGAATATTTACGTACTGGGTTTCACGGGAGCACCTCGCGACATATGGACAGGCTGCTACCTACTGGGAAACGGCAAGCGTACTTATAACCCGAATTTGATGAGGTTCCTCTCGTCCGACAGCCTAAGCCCTTTCAGTAAAGGAGGCATAAACGCCTACGCCTATTGCTCTGCCGACCCAATAAACAGGCTAGATCATTCAGGCCAGAATTGGATCAAGAAACTGTTCAGTCGCCCCGAACCTGCTTATAAGATGACAGAGATAATAGCCGCTCACGACCATCCAGACCTGCAAAAGTACTCGGGGTGGCGTTTCAGCAGCAAGGCAACTGGCTGGGATGTTAAAATGGCGAAAAAGCTACCAAAACGACTGGCAGAAAAGGCTCAGCTTGAGCGCGACATACCAGAAGCAGCACAACTTCGATCGTATAACCTCCTCCCAAAGCTGGTAAAGCGATTACAGTATGTCACCGCTAAGATCGAAGCCACTGACAGCAGGCTTGCAGAACTACAGTCTGGATTGACCCCGCACGAATTAGCTGCTGCTCTTTCACAAAATCAAGGTCTTCCACCACCGCCGTATTCCGAAACTAGCCCAGATAGCTTAGGTCTCCCCAACCCTTTTTTTCGGGCAATGAATACCATACGTTGGGCAGGGAGCTCCCCCCAAGCGACACCAGATTCCCGAGCATATACCAGTAATCAGAATAACGATTCCTGAATACCCATCGACCCGGTTCGCGCCAGCGACGTGGCGCGCAGCATGAACTTCGTCAGCAACATTTCGGCGCTGACGGTGTTCATCATTTCCGGGCAGGTGGACTACATCGCCGGCCTGTGCATGGGCCTATCGGTGAGGGGCGATGAACACTTCTCACTGCAGCTAGGACGGGAAAGCAGGGATATCACAGCCCAGCCGCCGCGCAACATACAGGTCGATCAGGTACCGGGCGATGGACCGCCCGGCCGGCAGCGGCGGCAGGTCGTGGACGCTGAACCACTTGGCGTCCTCTATCTCGTCCGGTTGCATGACAATCTCGCCACCGGCGTACTCGGCATGGAAACCGAGCATCATCGAATGCGGAAACGGCCAGCACTGGCTGCCGACGTACTGAATGTTCTTCACCTCCACCGCCACTTCTTCGCGCACTTCGCGCACCAGGCAGTCTTCGGCCGATTCACCCGGTTCGGCAAAACCTGCCAAGGTGCTGTACACCCCGGTGACGAAGCGCGGCGAACGCGCCAGCAGGATTTCATCGCCGCGGGTCACCAGCACGATCATGCTGGGTGAAATGCGCGGATAGCTGCGCAGGTCGCAGGGTTGGCAATACATCGCCCGCTCCCAGCGAATTTGCGTCATCGCCTGGCCGCAACTGCCGCAGAAGCGATGCTCGCGGGCCCAGGTGCCGATCTGTGCGGCATAGCCCAGCACCTTGTAGGTGTCGAAGTCGCCTTCGAGCATGAACGCACGCAGGCCGCGCCAGCTGCAGCCAGGCACATCAGTGGCGCTGCGCAGTTCCAGCAGGAACACCGGCTGGCCGTCAAAGTGGCCGATGCCATGCTCGCACAGCACGTCGAGGTCCTGGCGCTTTAGCCAGTCGCGGGGGAACAGCGCGCCGTTGGCGTCCACCAGAAACCCTTCAGGGCTGCGGGCCACGGCCAGCCCCCCGGTCATCTGTGGGTCGAGTACTGCAGTAGTCCAGCGTGCTGACATGTCGGGGGTTCCTTTACTGCGCGTCCCCCGGCCCGATCAGTCGGCGAACGTCGGTTTCTGTTTGCTCATGTGCGCCGCCACAGCCACACGCAGGTCTTCGGACTGCAGCATTGCGGCGTTCCAGGTGGCAATGTAGTCCAGGCCATCGTCGATGCGATGGTCACGCATGTAGCTGAGCATTTCCTTGGTGCCGGCCACGGCGATCGGCGATTTTGCGGCAATCTCGCGGGCGATGGCAAAGACGCCGTCCATCAGTGCAGCCTGATCATCATAGACTCGGTTGACCAGGCCGATACGCAGCGCCTCGTCGGCCTCGACATTGCGCCCGGTAAACGCCAGCTCACGCATGATGCCGTCGCCAATGATGCGTGGCAAACGTTGCAATGTGCCGACATCGGCAGCCATGCCCATGTCGATTTCCTTGATCGAGAACTGCGCGTCACTGCTGCAGTAGCGCATGTCGCACGCCGAGATGAGGTCGATGGCGCCGCCGATGCAGTAGCCTTGAACCGCCGCCAGTACCGGCTTGCGGCACGTGTCTACAGCGGTGAACGAGGCCTGCAGCCGCTGGATGGTCTTGCGCAGGAAGCGTGCATTGCGGCCCACGTCCTTGCCCATCTGCCCGGCCAGCGAGGCCAGCATCATCAGGTCGATACCGGCGGAAAAATGCTTGCCAGCGCCACTGATCACCACCGCGCGCACGGCATCGGTGTCATCGATCCACTGGAAGATGTCGACGATTTCCTCCCAGAAGGCCGCATTCATCGCGTTGACCTTCTCTGGGCGATTGATCTGAACATGGGCGATGCTGTCGGTCAGTTCGACCTTGAATGCACTGTACTCGGTCACGGGCGGCACTCCTATGGGTGAAAGGTTCATGACACCGATGGTAACCCAGCCCAATGGCCGTACATGTGCCAAAAACGGGACTGTGCGCCTTGCCTCAGACGCGCTTATCCGGCACCGTGCGCCATCGCTGAATCATAAGGATACATATTCATGTCGCGTTCCCTGACCGGCGCCCTCGCTCACGGTTTCCTGGGCCAGTCGCCGCTTTGGTACAAAGCGGTCATCTGCCTGTTCCTGGTGCTCAATCCGCTCCTGCTGGCAACCATTGGCCCCGCCGCAGCGGGGTGGGCACTGGTAGTCGAATTCATCTTCACCCTGGCCATGGCCCTGAAATGCTACCCGTTGATGCCCGGTGGCTTGTTGCTGATCGAAGCCCTGCTGTTGCAGATGACCACGCCACAGGCGCTGTACGAGGAACTGCAGCACAACTTCCCGGTAATCCTGCTACTGATGTTCATGGTCGCCGGCATCCACTTCATGAAGGAACTGTTGCTATTCCTGTTCTCACGCATTTTGCTCGGGGTGCGTTCCAAGGCCATTCTGGCGCTGCTGTTTTGCGTACTGTCGGCGTTTCTATCCGCGTTTCTCGATGCCCTGACCGTCACGGCGGTGATCATCAGCGCTGCGGTCGGCTTCTACGCGGTGTACCACCGCGTCGCGTCCGGGGCCAATCCGCGCGAGGACAGCGCACTGGAGAGCGACCAGCAAGTCGCTCACCTGCACCGGGAAGACCTCGACCAGTTCCGCGCCTTCCTGCGTAGCCTGCTGATGCATGGCGCTGTGGGTACCGCCCTGGGCGGCGTTTGCACGTTGGTGGGCGAGCCGCAGAACCTGTTGATCGGCCACGAGATGGGGTGGCACTTCGTCGAATTCTTCTTGAAGGTGGCGCCCGTATCGCTGCCAGTGCTGGGTGCTGGCCTGGTGACCTGCGTGCTGCTGGAAAAAGCGCGCCTGTTCGGCTACGGCACGCTGATGCCCGAACCGGTGCGCAGGGTGCTGACCGCCTATGCGGCCGAAGACGATGCGGCGCGCACCCAGGCCCAGCGCATCGCGCTGTGGGTACAAGGGCTCGCTGCACTGATCCTGATCATCTGCCTGGGGCTGCATGTGGCCGAGGTCGGCCTGATCGGCCTGATGGTGATCGTACTGATCACGGCCTTCACCGGCATCACCGACGAGCACCGCCTGGGCCGTGCCTTCCAGGACGCCATGCCGTTCACTTCGCTGTTGGTGGTGTTCTTCGCCGTGGTCGCGGTGATTCATCAGCAGCAGCTTTTCAGCCCATTGATCAACTGGGTGCTGACGCTGCCGGCCGAACAGCAACCGGGCATGCTGTATCTGGCCAACGGCTTGCTGTCGGCGATCAGCGACAATGTGTTCGTTGCCACCATCTACATCACCGAAGTGAAGCAGGCATTTCTCGATGGCAGCATGAGCCGCGAGCATTTCGAAACCCTGGCGGTGGCGATCAACACCGGCACCAACCTGCCAAGCGTGGCGACGCCGAACGGGCAGGCGGCGTTCCTGTTCCTGCTGACCTCGGCCATTGCACCGCTGATCCGGCTGTCGTATGGGCGGATGGTGTGGATGGCGCTGCCCTATACCGTGGTGATGGGCGGGTTGGGATGGTGGGCGGTGACGTACTGGCTGTGAGGCAGGCCTGTGCGGACCTGTGCGGGGCCTTTCGCGGGCAAACCCGCTCCTGCATGGGTTTCGCCGCAGGCAAGATCGTCTACAACTTTTTCCCCGCACAGGCGTCGAAACACAGGTACGCCCCATCCGCTCCAAGGAGGTCACCCATGGCGCTGCGCACAACACTGCTGCTTTCCTGCATGACCCTGGCCCTGCTCGGCTGCGCCGGCAACGATCACCCGGCACCGCCGCGTACCCAGCAGGTGGACCTGCAACGCTATCAGGGTACCTGGTACGAACTGGCACGCCTGCCGATGTTCTTCCAGCGTAACTGCGTGAAGTCCGAGGCGCGCTACGGCTTGCGCGAGGACGGCCGTATCGATGTAACCAATCGCTGCCAGGAAAAGGACGGCCAGTGGAATGAAGCCAAGGGCATCGCCGAGGCTCAGCAACCGGGCAGCACCGACAAGCTGTGGGTGCGCTTCGACAACTGGTTCAGCCGCCTGGCACCGGGCCTGACCAAGGGTGAGTACTGGGTGCTTTACCACGACAAGGACTACCGCGTGGCACTGGTCGGCCACCCCAACCGCGAGTACCTGTGGCTGCTTTCGCGCACGCCAGCGGTCACCGACCAGCAGCGCGAGCAACTGCTGACAATCGCCCGAGAGCAAGGTTATGACACCAGCGAGCTCATCTGGCGGCAGGATAACTAGCGGGCCGTCGACGGCGGGTGGCAATCCGGCTAAGGTGTGCGCCCCGTATCACCTTGGCCGCTTCTGGCCTGAAACAGGAGCCTGAGCATGGACCTGCTGTTCCTCGGCACCTCCGCCGGGGTGCCCACCAAGGCACGCAATGTCAGCGCCACTGCCGTGATCGAAGCCAGTGGCAGCCACTGGTATCTGGTCGATTGCGGCGAAGGCACCCAGCACCGCCTGCTACACAGCCCGCTTTCGATCCGCGACCTGCGCGCGATTTTCATCACCCACGTGCATGGAGACCATTGCTTCGGCCTGCCCGGCCTGCTGGCCAGCGCGGGCATGAGCGGGCGCACCCAGCCGCTGGAAGTGATCCTGCCCGCCGTACTGCACGATTGGGTACGCCAGGGCCTGGTTGCCAGCGACACCTTCCTGCCGTTCGAGCTGCGCCTGTTGCCCTTGGAAGAGCTGATCGCATGGCGCAGCGAGACCCTGCAGGTGACCACCGTGCAACTGTCGCACCGGGTGCCCAGCGTGGGTTTCGTATTCACCGAAATCAACCCTGAGCCACGCCTGGACATCCAGCGCCTGGACGCCGAGGGCATACCGCGTGGTCCGCTGTGGGGCGAGCTGGCCAAGGGGTTGACCGTGACGTTCAATGGGCAACTGCTGAACGGCAACGACTACCTGCGCCCTTCGCGTCCGCCCCAGCGGGTGATCGTGTGCGGGGACAACGACAAACCAGAGCTGCTGGCAGCCGTCGCCAGGGGTGCGGATGTACTGGTGCACGAAGCCACCTTCACCCAGGCGGTGGTCGAACGCACCGGGGGCACGTTCGGCCACAGCACCGCCGCTGAGGTGGCACGCTTTGCCGAGGCCGCTGGCGTGCGCAACCTGGTACTGACGCATTTCAGCGCCCGCTACCAGAACGACCCGCGACGCAGCCCGCACATCGACAACGTGCGCGACGAGGCCCTCGCCCATTACAGCGGGCAGTTGACCCTGGCGCAGGACCTGCAGCGCTATCACCTTGGCCGTAACGGCCTTCTTGAGGCCAGTGCCTAGGCCGCCAGGCGCCCGCTGGCAATTGCCTCCGACGCCGCCAGCATCGCCCGCAACAATACCGCGCAGCCCGCCGCCAGGTCTTCGGGCGTGGCGTTCTCGATCTCGTTATGGCTGATGCCGTTTTCGCACGGCACGAAAATCATCCCCGCCGGCCCCAGCTCGGCCAGGAAGATCGCGTCATGCCCCGCGCCACTGACGATGTCCATGTGCGGCAGGCCCAGCGCCTTGGCCGACTCGCGCACGGCGTCGACACAGCCTTTGTCGAAGTAAAGCGCCGGGAAGTCGGCCGTGGGCACCAACTCATGGCTCAGGCCATGCTTGGCACAGGTCGCCTCGATCACCCCGCGCACATCGGCAATCATCGCATTCAACTGCTCGCCCTCCAGGTGGCGGAAGTCGAGGGTCATGCGCACTTCGCCCGGGATCACGTTACGCGAGCCCGGGTACGCCTGAAGGCAACCCACTGTGCCACAGGCGTGGGGCTGGTGGGCAAGCGCCGTGCGGTTGACCGCCTCTACCACAGCGGCTGCACCCACCAGGGCGTCCTTGCGCAGGTGCATCGGCGTAGGGCCGGCATGGGCTTCAACACCGCGCAGGGTCAGGTCGAACCACTTCTGGCCCAGCGCGCCGAGGACCACGCCGATGGTCTTGGCCTGGTCCTCAAGGATAGGACCCTGCTCGATATGCGCTTCGAAATACGCCCCCACCGGGTGCCCCGACACGGCACGCGGACCGGCGTAGCCAATGGTGTTCAACGCTTCGCCAACGCTGACACCCTGGGCATCGCGCTTGGCCAGGGTGTCTTCCAGGGTGAACTTGCCGGCGAACACCCCAGACCCCATCATGCACGGCGCAAAACGCGAACCTTCTTCGTTGGTCCACACCACCACTTCGAGCGGCGCTTCGGTTTCCACGCCCAGGTCGTTGAGGGTGCGGATCACCTCCAGCCCGGCCATCACCCCGAAGCAGCCATCGAACTTGCCGCCTGTGGGCTGGGTGTCGATATGGCTGCCGGTCATCACCGGCGGCAGCTTGGGGTTACGGCCCGGGCGGCGGGCGAATATGTTGCCGACGGCGTCGATGCTGACCGAGCAACCGGCCGCCTCGCTCCACTGCACGAACAGATCGCGGGCCTGGCGGTCGAGGTCGGTCAAGGCCAGGCGGCAGACACCGCCCTTGGCAGTGGCGCCGAGCCGGGCCAGGTCCATCAGCGACTGCCACAGGCGGGTGCTGTCGACGTGACGGGCGTTGGTCTTCAGGATCTCTTTGACGGGGGTCACGGGCTTCTCCTTCAGGCTTCTTATTGTTTGTACAGGCCTCTTCGAGGCCTCAAGGCAAGGGTTTGACCAGCCGCACCGGGTTGCGTGCCGCCAAACCGCCAAGCACGGCGTACAGTGCACCGCCCAGCAGCGAGCCGGTGAACCAGCCGTAGTCGTAGAACCAGCTGAAACTGCTGTTGCCAATCGCCATTACCGTCAGCCCGACTGGCAAGGCGAAGGCGGCAAAACCGGCCCAGTTCCACGCGGGATACACGTCGTCGCGGTATAGCCCGGCCAGGTCCAGCTTCTGCCGCCGGATCAGGAAGTAGTCCACCACCATGATGCCGGCAATAGGCCCCAACAAGCTGGAATAGCCCAGCAGCCAGTTGGAATACACGCTCTCCAGGCTAAGGTCGGAGACAATCAGGCCCAGCTTCTTCAGCAGTTCATGCCCCATCAGCGCCAGGCCGATAAAGCCGGTCAGCCATACCGCGCGGCTTCGGCCGATCAGGCGTGGGGCAATGTTCTGGAAGTCATTGGTGGGCGACACGATGTTCGCCGCGGTGTTGGTCGACAGCGTGGCGATCACGATCAGCGCCATGGCCAGGGCCACCCAGAACGGGCTTTGAATCTTGCCGATCAGGCTGACCGGGTCGGACACCGTCTCGCCCACCAGCGACGCCGAAGCGGCGGTCAGCACCACACCCAGCGCAGCGAACAGGAACATGGTCAGCGGCAGGCCGAAGATCTGCCCGAGAATCTGATCCTTCTGGCTGCGGGCGTAGCGGCTGAAGTCGGGAATGTTCAGCGACAGTGTGGCCCAGAAACCGACCATGGCCGTCAGCCCGGCGCAGAAGTAACTGACCACGCTCGCCCCTTCCGGGCGCTTGGGCGGCTGTGCCAACAGCTCGGTCATCGACATGTGCGGCAAGGCCCAGAACAGCAGACCGACGCCCACTGCCACCAGCAGCGGTGCCGACAGTGTTTCCAGCCACTTGATCGACTCGGCACCGCGCAGCACCACCCACAGGTTCAGGCACCAGAAGATCATGAAGCCAATCACCTCGCCTGTACCGCCCAGCGCCTTCCAGCCGTCGAACACCGAACCCAGGAACAGGTGAATGGCCAGCCCGCCGAACATGGTCTGGATACCGAACCAACCACAGGCCACCACCGCGCGGATCAGGCACGGTACGTTGGAGCCGAGAATGCCGAACGACGAACGCAGCAGCACCGGAAACGGGATGCCGTACTTGGTACCGGGAAAGGCATTTAGGGTAAGCGGTATCAGCACGATAACGTTGGCCAGCAGGATCGCCAGCAGCGCTTCGCCAACACTGAGGCCGAAGTAGGCGGTGAGGACACCGCCGAGGGTGTAGGTGGGTACGCAGATGGACATCCCCACCCACAGGGCGGTGATGTGCCATTTGTTCCAGGTGCGCTGGTGCACCTTGGTCGGTGCTATGTCGGGGTTGTAGCGCGGGCTGTCGAGGACATCGCTGCCCTCGGACAGCTCGAACAGGCCATCTTGCTCGACCACTTCCGATCTGCTCTGTTGCATAGGCCCTTCTCCAGTTTTTCTTCTATTTTTCGCTCATCAGGCTGATTCGATGACCGGAGTTCGCACGCGGAATTGTGCTTAGAAATCTCGACCAGATTTTCATCTTGTCAAGTTAGTCAAATACCCTGAAAACCCCGTCGCCCATTCGCGCGTTAATTTTTTCCTTTTTTTATCAACAACTTAAAAACCACAAATTTAATGGGAAAATTTTCTTGCTGAATCCAGAATCAGCATCTAGCCTCGAATCTTGTCAGGCCTGACAGGATTGACCGCCCTGCCCGCCCTGCATCCATGACAATGCAAAGAACCGGCCAAGACCGGTCAGCCTGCGAGGAAAACGGCATGTCCCTGTTGATCCGTGGCGCCACCGTGGTTACCCACGAAGAGAGTTACCCCGCCGATGTCCTGTGTGCCGATGGCCTGATCCGTGCCATCGGGCAAAACCTCGAACCGCCCACCGACTGCGAGATCCTCGACGGCAGCGGCCAGTACCTGATGCCCGGCGGCATCGACCCACACACCCACATGCAGTTGCCGTTCATGGGCACGGTGGCCAGTGAGGACTTCTTCAGCGGCACCGCTGCGGGCCTGGCTGGCGGCACCACCTCGATCATCGACTTCGTCATTCCAAACCCGCAGCAGTCATTGCTGGAGGCCTTCCACACCTGGCGTGGCTGGGCCCAGAAAAGCGCCAGCGACTATGGCTTCCACGTCGCCATCACCTGGTGGAGCGAGCAGGTGGCCGAAGAGATGGGCGAGCTGGTGGCCAAGCACGGGGTGAACAGCTTCAAGCATTTCATGGCCTACAAAAATGCGATCATGGCCGCCGACGATACCCTGGTGGCCAGCTTCGAGCGTTGCCTGCAACTGGGCGCGGTGCCCACCGTGCATGCCGAAAACGGCGAGCTGGTGTACCACCTGCAGAAGAAACTGCTCGCCCAGGGCATGACCGGGCCGGAAGCCCACCCGCTGTCGCGCCCCTCGCAGGTTGAAGGCGAAGCGGCCAGCCGCGCCATCCGCATTGCCGAAACCCTCGGCACGCCGTTGTACCTGGTGCACATTTCCAGCCGCGAGGCACTGGATGAAATCGCCTATGCCCGAGGCAAGGGCCAGCCGGTGTATGGCGAGGTGCTGCCCGGCCACCTGCTGCTGGACGACAGTGTCTACCGTGACCCGGACTGGGCCACCGCCGCCGGTTATGTGATGAGCCCGCCGTTCCGCCCACGCGAACACCAGGAGGCGCTGTGGCGCGGCTTGCAATCGGGCAACCTGCACACCACCGCCACCGACCACTGCTGCTTCTGCGCCGAGCAGAAAGCCATGGGCCGCGACGACTTCAGCCGCATCCCCAACGGCACCGCCGGCATCGAAGACCGCATGGCGGTGCTGTGGGATGCCGGGGTCAACAGCGGGCGTTTGTCGATGCACGAATTCGTCGCGCTGACCTCTACCAACACGGCGAAAATCTTCAACCTGTTCCCGCGCAAGGGCGCTATCCGCGTGGGTGCCGATGCCGACCTGGTGCTGTGGGACCCGCAGGGCACCCGCACCATTTCCGCCAAAACCCACCACCAGCAGGTGGACTTCAACATTTTCGAAGGCCGCACCGTGCGCGGCATCCCAAGCCACACCATCAGCCAGGGCAAGGTGCTCTGGGCCGATGGCGACCTGCGCGCCGAGCCGGGCGCGGGGCGCTATGTGGAACGGCCGGCGTACCCGGCGGTGTATGAGGTGCTGGGGCGCCGGGCCGAGCATCAGCGGCCGATGCCTGTTCAGCGCTGAAGTCATTGGGGCTGCTGTGCAGCCCATCGCGACGCAAGGCCGCTCCCACAAGGACCGCCATCGCCTGTGGGAGCGGCCCCAGAATCGACCGCAATACCTGTCGCCTGCACCAAAAAAAATAGAGAGGCTACAACCGTGACCAACGCCCTGAACCATTTGCCGCGCCCACGGGCCGGCGCCGACCAGTTGGCCGAGCGCTTCAGCGACCTGGCCCCACCCCTCACCGCGCGTCAGGCCGCCCTGGAAAGTGCACGCTGCCTGTACTGCTACGACGCCCCCTGCGTCAACGCTTGCCCCAGCGAAATTGACATCCCCTCGTTCATACACCGCATCAGTGACGAAAACCTGCAAGGCGCCGCCGAGCGCATTCTTTCGGCCAACATTCTGGGCGGTAGTTGCGCCCGCGTGTGCCCCACCGAAATCCTCTGCCAGCAAGCCTGCGTGCGCAACAACGCCCAGGAATGCGCGCCGGTGCTGATCGGCCAACTGCAGCGTTACGCCCTGGACAACGCCCAGTTCAGCGCACACCCGTTCAAGCGCTCGGCAGCCACCGGCAAGCGAATCGCCGTGGTGGGCGCCGGCCCGGCAGGGCTGTCCTGCGCCCACCGCCTGGCCATGCACGGGCATGACGTGGTGGTGTTCGAGGCCTGCGACAAAGCCGGTGGCCTCAACGAGTACGGCATCGCCCGCTACAAGCTGGTAGACGACTATGCCCAGCGTGAAGTGGATTTCTTGTTGGGCATTGGCGGTATCGAAGTCCGCCATGGCCAGCGCCTGGGTGGCAACCTCAGCCTGGGCGAACTGCGCGATCAGTACGACGCGGTGTTCCTGGGCCTCGGCCTGAATGCCGTGCGCCAGCTAGGGCTGCCCGACGAGGAAGCCCCCGGTGTGGTCGCCGCCACCGAATACATCCGCGAGCTACGCCAGGCCGATGACCTGAGCCAGCTACCGTTGGCCGACCGCTGCCTGGTGATCGGTGCTGGCAACACGGCCATCGACATGGCCGTGCAGATGAGCCGTCTGGGGGCCCGCGACGTCAACCTGGTGTACCGCCGTGGCCACGCCGACATGGGCGCGACCGGCCACGAGCAGGACATTGCCAAGGCCAACCAGGTACGCCTGCACACCTGGGCCCGCCCTGATGCCGTGCTGCTGGATGAGGCCGGCAAGGTCCGCGGCATGCGCTTTGCCCGCACCGAGCTGGCGGAAGGCCGCCTGCGCGATACCGGCGAAACCTTCGAGCTGGCTGCGGACGCCATTTTCAAGGCCATTGGCCAACGCTTTGACGATGCCAGCCTCGGCGACCCGGTGGCTACGCAACTGGCCCGCGAGGGTGAGCGCATCCGCGTTGACGAAAACCTGCAGACTAGCCTGCCGGGCGTGTACGCAGGCGGCGACTGCACCGCGCTGGGGCAGGACCTTACCGTGCAGGCCGTGCAACACGGCAAGCTGGCCGCCGAAGCCATCCATGCCCAACTCATGCTCAACGTGGAGGCAGCGTAAATGGCCGACTTGTCTATCGTATTTGCCGGCATCAAGGCACCCAACCCCTTCTGGCTGGCCTCCGCACCGCCAACCGACAAGGCCTACAACGTGGTCCGCGCCTTCGAGGCCGGCTGGGGCGGCGTGGTCTGGAAAACCCTGGGCGAAGACCCTGCGGCGGTCAACGTGTCGTCGCGCTACTCGGCCCACTATGGCCCCAACCGTCAGGTACAGGGGATCAACAATATCGAGTTGATCACCGACCGCTCCCTGGAAATCAACCTGCGCGAGATCACCCAGGTGAAGAAGGACTGGCCCGACCGCGCACTGATCGTGTCGCTGATGGTGCCGTGCATAGAGGAATCGTGGAAGTTCATCCTGCCGCTGGTGGAAGCCACGGGGGCCGATGGCATCGAGCTGAACTTCGGTTGCCCGCACGGTATGCCGGAGCGCGGCATGGGGGCGGCCGTCGGCCAGGTGCCGGAATATGTGGAAATGGTCACCCGCTGGTGCAAGACGTACTGCGCGCTGCCGGTGATCGTGAAGCTTACGCCGAACATCACCGATATCCGCCAGTCGGCCCGCGCCGCGCATCGAGGCGGGGCCGATGCCGTGTCGCTGATCAACACCATCAACTCCATCACCAGCGTCGACCTGGACCGCATGGTGGCCCACCCGATTGTCGGAGACCAGAGCACCCATGGCGGTTACTGCGGTTCGGCAGTGAAGCCGATTGCCTTGAACATGGTGGCGGAAATCGCCCGCGACCCGGAAACGCGGGGCTTGCCGATTTGTGGCATTGGCGGCATCGGTAACTGGCGTGACGCCGCCGAGTTCATGGCCCTGGGCAGTGGCGCCGTGCAGGTGTGCACGGCAGCGATGCTGCATGGCTTCCGTATCGTCGAGGACATGCAGGACGGCCTGGCACGCTGGATGGACCAGCATGGGCATGCCACTATCGAAGCGTTCCGCGGGCAGGCGGTGGGGCATACCACCGACTGGAAATACCTGGACATCAACTATAAATCGGTAGCGCACATTGACCAGGAGGCGTGCATTGGTTGCGGGCGCTGCCACATTGCGTGCGAGGACACCTCGCACCAGGCGATTGCAAGCACGCTGAAGGCTGACGGCACGCATGCCTACAGTGTGATCGAAGAGGAATGCGTGGGCTGCAACCTGTGCCAGATCACCTGCCCGGTGGAAAACTGCATCGAAATGGAGGCACAGGACACCGGCAAGCCGTACCTGAACTGGACGCAGGATCCGCGTAACCCGTACCGCGAGGCCAGTTGAAGCAATGGGGGCTGCCATGCAGCCCTTCGCGGGCTTGCCCGCTCCCACAGGACTGCGCCGTTTCTGAGGACAGCGCAGAACCTGTGGGAGCGGGCAAGCCCGCGAATGCCGCGCAGCGGCCTCCATCGCCGGTTCACGGCTCCAGCCCGATCCCCCGCAAGATCACGCTGGTCACCGTCTGCACCGCACTCTCGAACGCCATGTCCGACAGCATCTCGCCGCCGTTTAGCAACTGCACCTGGTAGCCGAAGTCGGCGTAATGCTGGGTCGAGGCCCAGATCATGTACAGCAGCGCCGACGGCTCCACCGGCAGAATGCGCCCCTCTTCCACCCAACAGCGGATCTTGGCCTCTTTCATCTTCGCCCAGGGCACCAGGCTTTCGTCGAGGTTAACCCCCAGCACCGGCGCCCCGTGCAGCATCTCTTCAGCCCAGATTTTCGAGCCCAGCGGCCGCGAGCGCGAATGCCCCATCTTCGCCCGGATGTAGCTGGTCAGCACCACACGCGGATCGTCGAAGTTCTCGAAGCACAGGGCGTCCTGCTTCCACACATCCAGCAGGTCCTGCAGCACCGCGCGGAACAGCTCGTCCTTGGTGCTGAAGTAATAATGCAGGTTGGAGCGTGGCAGCTCAGCCTGCTCGGCAATATCGCCCATGGAGGTGGCGCCGTAGCCCTTCTCGGCAAACACCTTTTCCGCCGCTTGCAGGATTTTTTCGATATTGCGTCGGCGGATTTCGATCTTGTGATTGGCCATCAGGCTTGGGCCGTCCACACCGCCAGCTCATAACCGTCCGGGTCGATGAAATGAAAGCGCCGCCCGCCGGGGAAGGCAAAGGTCGCCCGGCTGATTTTCGCCCCGGCAGCTTCGATCCGTTGCTGCGTGGCCTCCAGGTCGTCAGCGTACAGGATGACCAGCGGCCCGCCCGGGCGCACCGGCTCACCCGTGGTGAAGCCACCCGTCAACCGGCCATCGCTGAACTCGGTGTAGGTCGGCCCGTAGTCGGTGAACGCCCAGCCGAATACACTGCCATAGAAGGCCTTGCTCCGTGAGATGTCGCTGACATTGAACTCGATGTTGTCGATCTGCCGGTCAGTACCGCGAATGCCCATGTATGCTCCGTGCCGAAAGGGTTTGGCCTAGTCTACTCCGGTCAAGGCAGTCGCCCTACTCATTCGCTACCCACAACGCGCCCGGTCGCGCGCCGGGCACTGTGCGCGGTGCAGATTCAGCGCGGTGTTGATGATGCCTATCTGGCTGAAGGCCTGGGGGAAGTTGCCGAGCATGCGCTGGCCGGCCGGGTCGTACTGTTCGGCCAGCAGGCCGAGGTCGTTGCACAGGCCGGTCAGGTGTTGGTACAGCGCTTCGGCTTTGGCCTGGCGCCCCAGCAATACATATACGTCAGCCAGCCAGAACGAACACACCAGGAAGGTGCCCTCTCCCGGCGTCAGGCCGTCGCTGCAGCTGTCACTGTCATAGCGCAGCAGCAGGCCGTTCTTCATCAGACGCTGTTCGATCTGTTCGAGGGTGCGCATGAAGCGTGGGTCATCCGCCGGCAGGAAGCCGGTCAGAGCGATCTGCAACAGGCTGGCGTCCATTTCGGTCGAACCATAGGCCTGGACGAAGAACCGGCCGCTGGGGTCGAGGCCGTGCTCGCACACGTCGCGGTGAATCTCGTCAGCCACCTGGCGATAATGCTGCCCGCGCTCGCGGCCTTCTTCCGTAGTGTCGGCCAGCCCTGCGGCGCGGTCGAAGGCGACCCAGGCCATCACCTTGGAGTGCACGAACTGCTGCCGGCCGCCACGCACTTCCCAGATGCCTTCGTCCGGCTCGCGCCAGATGCGTTCGACATAAGGCAATATCAAGCGCGAAATGGCGGCGCTGCGCGGGTGGCGGGGCAACCCGCCCTTGATCGCCTGGGTCATCGCATCGGCCAGTTCGCCATAGATGTCCAGTTGCCTCTGCGCCGAAGCGGCGTTGCCCACCCGCACCGGCTGAGAATGCTCATAACCGGCGAGCCACGGCAAGGTGTACTCCTGCAGGTCACGCTCGCCAGCCAGGCCATACATGATCTGCATCTGCTCGGGGTTGCCGGCCACCGAGCGCAGCAGCCACTCGCGCCAGGCCTGGGCCTCGTCGAAGTAGCCAAGGTTCATGAAGGCCAGCAGGGTCATGGTCGCGTCGCGCAGCCAGCAGAAGCGGTAGTCCCAGTTGCGCTCGCCGCCCACACGCTCGGGCAGCGACGTGGTGACGGCAGCGACAATACCGCCGGTGGGGGCGTAGGTCATGGCCTTGAGGGTGAGCAGCGACCGACGCACCAGGGCGGTATATGGCCCTACCTGCGGGCAGCGGTCGGCGAAGGCCTGCCATTGCTCACAGGTGTTTGCCAGGGCATGGTCGATGTTGCAGTCAGGCTGCACCGGCAAGTGCGAGGGCTGGTGACGCAGGCTGAAGACCTGGCGCTGGCCCGCGCTGACGCGAAAGCGGCAGCCGGTATGGTGGTCGCGGGCTTGCGGGGGCACGGTGCTGCACAGGATCAGCCGGTCAGGGCCGGCGACGGCGCTGAGGGTCAGTGGGTCCAGTCGTTCCACCCAGGGCACGCTGCGGCCGTAGTCGAAGCGCATGACCAGGTCCATTTCGAAATGGGTTTCGCCAGACAAGCCTTCGACGATGCGCACCACCGAATTGACTTCGCCCAGGGGCATGAAGTCGAGCACCCGGGCACGACCGCTGGCGGTGACCCAAGTGGTTTCCAGCACCAGGGTGTCGCCCAGGTATTGGCGGCTGCTGTGCGTTACCGGGTCGCAAGGGGCCAGGCGCCAGCGGCCATTTTCTTCGTTGCCCAGCAGGGCCGCGAACACCGCGGGGGCGTCGAAGCGTGGCAGGCACAGCCAGTCCAGCGCGCCATCGCGGCTGACCAGCGCCGCACTTCGGCAGTTGCCCAGCAGGGCGTAGTCTTCGATATGGGCAGGCATTAGGTCTCCTTTGTGTGGTTGCCTGTGCTGGCCTCTTCGCAGGTGCCTGAGGGAAATGGAATTCCCTGTAGGAGCGGGCTTGCCCGCGAAAGGGCCGGCACAGGCTTGCAAACCTCTCACCCCAACCGGTGCCACTCCCGCTTGTCGCGGGTCAGCAATTCATTGCCGGCCTCAGGCCCATCTTCGCCAGCCGAGTACTCATGCACTTCGCCGCCCTGGGCCCAGGCATCGAGAAACGGCTGCACCGCTCGCCAACCGTTTTCGATGTTGTCAGCCCGCTGGAACAGGGTCTGGTCACCGGTCAGGCAGTCATAGATCAGCGTCTCGTAGCCAGTGGCCGGGGTCATCTTGAAGAAGTCCTTGTAGGCAAAACCCAACTCGACATTCTCCATCACCAGCTCTGGCCCGGGCCGTTTGGCTTGCAGGTCGAACCACATGCCTTCATTGGGCTGGATCTGGATTTTCAGGTAGTTGGGTTTGGGCCGTTCCAGCTCCGACTCGCGAAACTGCGCATACGGTGCGGGCTTGAAGCAGATGGCAATCTCGGTATCACGCACGCTCATGCGCTTGCCGGTGCGCAGGTAGAACGGCACGCCGGCCCAGCGCCAGTTGTCGATCATCACCTTCAGCGCCACGTAGGTCTCGGTCTGGCTATCCGGCGCGACGTTGGACTCCTGACGGTAGCCTGGCAACGGCTTGCGCCCCTGCTTGCCGGCGCTGTACTGGCCTCGTACGGAATTCTTCAGGGCCATTTTTGCCGACCATGGGCGGATAGCGCCGATTACCTTGGCCTTTTCACCGCGCACCGCATCAGCGCCGAACGCGGCCGGCGGCTCCATGGCCACCATCGCCAGCAACTGGAACAGGTGGTTGGGCACCATGTCGCGCAGGGCGCCGGTGCTGTCATAGAAGGCACCACGGGTCTCGACACCGACGGTTTCCGCTGCGGTGATCTGCACGTGGTCGATGTAGTGATTGTTCCAGAACGATTCGAACAGGCCGTTGGAAAAGCGGCTGACCAGAATATTCTGCACCGTCTCTTTGCCCAGGTAATGGTCGATGCGGTAGATCTGCCGCTCGCCCATCACCTTCAGCAGGCAGGCGTTGAGCGCCTCGGCGCTGGCCAGGTCGGTGCCGAACGGTTTTTCAACCACCACCCGGCGAAAGCCGCCGGCAGACTCGTCCAGCAGGCCGGCCTGCCCCAGGCGCTGCGCCACCTCAGGGAAGAAGCGCGGCGACGTGGCCAGATAGAAAATGGCATTGCCGTGGCGGGTCTTGTCGATGCGCCTGGCCAGGGCCTGGTAGGTGGCCGGATCGAGAAAGTCGCCCGTCTGGTAATCCAGGCGCTTGGCCAGGCGGGCCCATAGCTTCTCGTCCAGGCACTTGGCGCTGCCCTCGCTTCCTTTGTCACGCTCGACCATGAACGCGTGCAGGCGCGCGGCGAAATCCTCGGCGCTGGCCGGGTTATGGTCGACGCCGACGATGCGCAGGTTACGGTCCAGCAAACCGTCACGGCTGAGGTTGTACAGCGCGGGCATCAGCAGGCGCTTGACCAGGTCGCCATTGGCGCCGAACAGGAACAGGGTACAAGGGGGGGCGGCCGCAAGGGTCTGTTTAGTCATTCGCCTTTCTTCTCGACGTGGCCACCGAAGCCCAGGCGCATGGCCGAGAGAATCTTGTCACCGTAGGTGCCCTGTTGCTGGCGCGAACGGAAGCGCGCGAACAGTGCGCTGGACAACACCGGCACCGGCACCGCCTGCTCGACGGCGGCGTCGATGGTCCAGCGGCCTTCGCCACTGTCGGACACCGAGCCACTGAATTGCGACAACTGAGGGTCAGCCACCAGCGCATCGGCGGTGAGGTCGAGCAGCCACGAGGTCACCACGCTGCCGCGTCGCCACACTTCGGCAATTTCGGCAACGTTCAGGTCGAAGCGCTGGTCTTCGGGCAGCTCGTTGCCGCCTTTGCTGCGCAGCAGGTCGAAGCCTTCGGCATAGGCCTGCATCAGGCCGTACTCGATGCCGTTATGCACCATTTTCACGTAGTGCCCGGCGCCGGGTGGGCCGGCATGGATGTAGCCGTGCTCGGCACGCTGGTGCTCGCCGCTGCGGCCATGGGTACGCGGGATGTCGCCCACGCCCGGTGCCAGCGCCTTGAACAGCGGTTCGAG
The DNA here is from genome assembly GCF_058795575.1 of Pseudomonas sp. GW823-FHT05G12. Taxonomy (NCBI): domain Bacteria; kingdom Pseudomonadati; phylum Pseudomonadota; class Gammaproteobacteria; order Pseudomonadales; family Pseudomonadaceae; genus Pseudomonas; species Pseudomonas sp. GW823-FHT05G12. The sequence continues at coordinate 2,107,865 of NZ_CM179501.1, read as the reverse complement.
GCGCTCGAACACGTCCTTTTCGCCGCCGATCATCATGCAGTAGCCGCGGTCCAGGCCCCACACGCCGCCGGACGTCCCGACGTCCAGATAATGCAGGCCGCGCTTGGCCAGTTCTGCCGCGCGGCGCATGTCGTCCTTGTAGAAGGTGTTGCCGCCGTCGATGATCGCATCGCCCGGCTCCAGCATTTCGGCCAGCTGGGCGATGGTCTGCTCGGTGGCGTCACCAGCCGGCAGCATCACCCATACCGCGCGCGGCGCTTTCAGCTTTTGTACCAGTGCACCGAGGTCATGCGCGCCCTGGGCGCCTTCGCCCTCCAGGCCGGTGATGGCTTCACGGTTGCGGTCGTGCACCACGGTGCGGTGACCGGCGCGCATCAGGCGCCTTGCGATATTGCCGCCCATACGGCCCAGCCCGATGATTCCCAGTTGCATGAGCCAATGCTCCCTTTTCGAAATGGATGACGACAGTCCAGCTTTTCAGATTAGTCCAGCATGCCGCCCGAGGGTTCAGCGACGAACGGCAAGACCACAATAAACAAAAAAGTTCCCAAGCCCGGTGAAAGAATTCAGAATGCGCCCCGCGTGAAGCGTCTACGCTTTGACTTGTCACCAGCCAAAACCGCGAGGTGTGCTCATGGGTACATTGATGCCTGCAACCCCACCCCAGACCCTCTATGTCTCCGTGCGCCGTGATGAGCTGCGTAAACTGAAGGACGAACGTGACCAGCTGCGTCAGCAGGTCGCCCAGTTGAACCTGCTGTTGGCGCAACAGCGCGCTGGCGATAAAGCGGTCAGCCTCTGATCGATTCCTTTTTCGCCTGTGGGGGCTGCATGGCTCCCACCCGATCCTGAATCCAGTCGCCGTCTTTTAACCCTATCGGGCAACCGAAGCGGCTTTGTGCCCAAAAAGGGCCAGCACTGAAAGCAGAATCCTGCGCCCATACCCACCTCTTCGCAGCCTAAAGCCACGCTTACGCCTACGCACCCAAACGGTGCATTGCGCGTAACGAGCCACAATTTGGCGCAGCTCGAAACCCCTCTGCCCCACACTCGCCCACCTCTTTTCGCAACCCGTCACAAACGCCAACGTTTGCGTCTATTGCGCACATAACAATAGTGACCAGTGGGTCACCTTTTTAGCACTTTCTCTCCTACACTCAGTTTTCGGCCCGCCATTTGCTCAATGGAAGAGTGACCCCAAAAAAGTCGAACTTTCAGGAAACCCGGCAGGTCATGAACATAAGTAGGCCAGACGCATTGGGCTATTCCCGATCCTCGGCCCACACACCCCAACCAGTCCAAGCGCTTTCGGCCGGAATGCTGATCGCGTAGTGCCTGCGCGCACGACCCTGGGGCATGGAACGCACTAAGCAGATTCAAACTAGAGAGAACCAGCACGAAACATCGCCACGGGTGCCAGCACCCGACCAAGCATAGGGACGGAGAGAAGTATGATCAGTGCCGCTGTCGAGCCTCACGTAGACGCTTTCAAACCGGATAACCGCGAGCCGCTCACCCCGGACTTCGCCACGACAGGCAAGGCACCCGGCGCCCAGCGCCAGCAAAACCCGAACATGCGCAAGATTCTGTTCGTGACCTCGGAAATCGCCGACCTGGTGAAAACCGGCGGCCTGGGTGACGTGTCCGCTGCCCTGCCCCGTGCCCTGGCGCACCTGCACGATGTGCGGGTACTTATCCCCGGCTACCGCCAGGTGATGGAAAGCGACAACCCTATACATATCGTGGGTGAACTGGGTGGTCACGCGGCCCTGCCGCCCTGCAAGATCGGGCGCATGGACATGGCCGACGGCCTGGTCATCTATGTGTTGATCTGCCCCGAACTGTACCAGCGCGACGGCACACCCTATGGTGCCAACAATGGTCGCGACTGGCCTGACAACCACATTCGCTTCGCCCGCCTGGGCCTGGCTGCCGCCGAAATCGCTGCGGGCGAAGGCAAGATCCACTGGACGCCGGAAGTGGTGCACGCGCATGACTGGCCCGCCGGTCTGGCCCCGGCCTACATGCACTGGCGCGGCCTGAATACGCCCACACTGTTCACCATCCACAACCTGGCGTACCAAGGTGTGTACAGCCGCGGCTGCAGCCCGGAGCTGGCGATACCCGAACATGCCATGCAGCAAGAAGGCATGGAGTTCTACGGCAAGCTGTCGTTCCTCAAGGCCGGCCTGGCCTACTCCAGCCACATCACCACAGTCAGCGCCACCTATGCCCGGGAAATCACCACCCCGGAATTTGGCTGCGGCCTGGACGGTTTCCTCGCCAGCAAGGCCCAGCAAGGCCTGCTCGGTGGCATCCCCAACGGCATCGACGAAAGCTGGGACTCGGCTACCGACAAGCACCTGCAGCACAACTTCAGCATCAATGACTGGGAGGGCAAAGCGCGTAACACCCAGGAGGTGCGCGAGCTGTTCGGCCTGGACGATTCCGAAGGCCCGCTGTTCGCCGTGGTGTCGCGGCTGGTCTATCAAAAGGGCCTGGACCTGACCCTGGGCGTGGCCGACTACATCGTCGAGCAAGGCGGGCAGATCGCGATCATCGGCCGCGGCGAGCCGGAAGAGGAACAGGCCATGCGCGAGCTGGCGCTGCGCCACCCGGGCCGCATCGGTGTGCGTATCGGCTTCAATGAAACCGATGCCCGGCGCATGTTCGCCGGCAGCGATTTCCTGCTGATGCCATCCCGCTATGAGCCGTGCGGCCTCAGCCAGATGTACGCGCAACGCTTCGGCTCGCTGCCGGTAGCACGCAATACCGGTGGCCTGGCCGACACCATCGAATGCGGCGTAACGGGCTTCCTGTTCAACGAGTCCACCGTCGAGAGCTACCGCGAGGCACTCAGCCGCGCCTTCTATGTTTACGGCAAGAAGGACCTGCTGAACGCCATGCGCTGCCTGTCGATGACCCAGCCGTTCAACTGGTGCCAGGCGGTTGAACCCTATGCCCGCCTGTACGAGGACCTGGTCAAGCAGACACAACTGAGCCATTACTGAGCGGGGGTCGGAAGATGCACAGACATGGCGCACACTTGCTGGACGCCACGTCGGCGCGCTTCGCCCTCTGGGCGCCGGATGCGCGCAGCGTGAGCGTGGAACTGGAGCGGCAGCCGGCCATCGAACTGCTGCCGGATGATGAGGGTTGGTACAGCGGCGTGGCGCCATGCCAGGCCGGTGACCGTTACCACTACCGTATCGACGGGGAGCTGCAGGTGGCCGACCCGGCCTCGCGCTACCAGCCCGACGGCGTACACGGGCCCAGCCAGGTAGTGGATGTGGCCGGTTACGCCTGGCAACACCCGTGGCAAGGCCGGCCTTGGCATGAGGCCGTGATCCAGGAGGTGCATGTCGGCCTGCTCGGGGGTTACGCCGGGGTTGCCCGGGAACTGCCGCGCCTGGCCGAACTGGGCATCAGCGCGATCGAGCTGATGCCGCTGGGGCAGTTCCCCGGCGAACGCAACTGGGGCTACGACGGCGTACTGCCATACGCCCCACAGAATACCTACGGCAGCCCCGAGCAGCTGTGCGCACTGGTCGACCAGGCCCACGGCCACGGGCTGATGGTGCTGGTCGATGTGGTGTACAACCACTTCGGCCCCGACGGCAATTACCTGCACCAGTACGCCAGCCCTTTCTTCCGTGAAGACCGGCAGACACCTTGGGGCGCGGCCATCGACTTTCGCCGCCCGCAGGTGCGCGAGTACTTTATCCAGAACGCCCTGATGTGGCTGTGCGACTACCGCTTCGACGGCCTGCGCCTGGATGCGGTGCATGCCATCGACCAGCCCGACTTCCTGATCGAGCTGGCCCAACGGGTGCGCGCCGCCGTAGAACCGGGCCGGCACGTGTGGCTGGTGCTGGAGAACGAGCACAACCAGGCGGGCCTGCTGGAACAGGGTTACGACGCCCAGTGGAACGATGACGGCCACAATGCCCTGCACGTGCTGCTGACCGGTGAAACCGAAGGGTACTATGCCGACTTCCAGCATCGCCCCATCGACCAACTGGCACGGTGCCTTGGCGAAGGTTTCGTGTTCCAGGGCCAGGCCAACCGGCATGGCAAACCACGCGGCGAACCCAGCGGGCATTTGCCGCCCAGCGCCTTCGTGTTGTTCCTGCAGAACCACGACCAGATCGGCAACCGCGCGCTGGGTGAGCGCCTGACCCGCCTATGCCCCGCGCCAGCCCTGCGTGCAGCCACCGGCCTGTTGCTGCTGGCCCCCATGATTCCGCTGCTGTTCATGGGCGACGAAGCCGGCAGTTGCCAGCCGTTCCTGTTTTTTACCGACTTCCATGACGCGCTGGCCGACGCGGTACGCGAAGGCCGTCGTGGCGAGTTCGCCCACTTCGCCGCGTTCGCCGACCCCGAGCAGCGTGAGCACATTCCCGACCCCAACGCCGAACAGACCTTCGCCTCTTCACGCCCGCAGAACAAGGCGGTGATCGCCGGCTGGCACGGCCTTTACCAGCAACTGCTCGACCTGCGCCGCCGCCACATCATCCCGCACTTGCCCGGTAGCCGTGCGCTGGGCGCCGAGGTGCACGCTGACAAAGCGCTGACCGCGCGCTGGCAGCTGGGCAACGGCAACACTCTGCGCATCGACCTGAACCTGGCCGACACCCCGCAGGCGGTCGAACTGCCCGCGCCATCCACACGGCTGTTTGACAGCAGCGACACCCGACACCCGGATACCCACCTGGCTGCCTACAGCTGTGTGGTCAGCCTGCTTCCCCCTGCCCAGGAGCACCCATGAGCGAAACCGCCCTGCACCGTCTGGCATCCAGCGTCGGGCTGAGCCGCGACTGGATCGACGCCAATGCCAGGCCCCAGCGTGTCAGCGACGACGTGCTGCGCAACATCCTCGAAGGCCTTGGCCACCCGGCCGGCGATGACGCGGCCGTTGCCGCCAGCCTGCGTGCGGTGGAAACCGCCGAAGACAGCGAACACCTGCCGCCCTTGCTGACCGCCGACGTAGGCCAGCCGCTAGCGCTGTCGCGCTACTTCAGTGCCGCCAGCGTGGCCCACTGCACCCTGGAAGATCACACCTCTGTCACCCTCAGCCTCGATGACCAGGCGCGCCTGCCCGGCGAGCTGCCCATCGGCTATCACCAGGTGGAAATCGACAGCCGCCGCTTCACCGTGGCGGTGGCGCCAACACGCTGCCACAGCCTGGAAGACAAGGTGCAACAGCCGCCACCACGCTGCTGGGGCCTGGCAGTGCAGCTGTACAGCCTGCGCCGCCCCGGCGATGGGGGCTTCGGCGACTGCCTGGCGCTGGAGCAGTTGGCGCGCTCGGCCGCCGAGCGCGGCGCCGATGCCTTGGCTATCAGCCCGATTCACGCCCTGTCGGCCATCGACCAGGAACACTACAGCCCCTACTCACCTTCCAGTCGCCTGCTGCTCAACACCCTGTACACCAGCCCTGCGGCCCTGCTGGGTGAACGGGAGGTGCGCATGGCCATCGAAGCCTGCGGGCTGGAGCAACAACTCGAAGAGCTGGAGCAGCGCCCTCTGGTCGACTGGCCACGCGCCGCCAGCGCCCGGCTGCGTTTGCTTGAAGCGCTTTACCAAGGCTTCAGCCACGGCGACCACCCGCTACGCACAGATTTTGACAGCTTCCGCGAAGCCGGCGGCCAGACCCTGGAGCACCACTGCCGCTTCGAGGTGCTGCAGGCCCAGGCAGTGGAGCGCGGCCTCGGGGCCGACTGGCGCAACTGGCCCAAAGCCTGGCACGACCCCTACCACCCGGAAGTGGAGGCTTTAGCCAATGCCTACCCGGCCAAGGTCGAGTTCCACGCCTTCTGCCAGTGGTTGACCGAACGTGGCCTGCAACGCGCCCAGGAAGCGGCCCGCAGCAACGGCATGGCCGTGGGCCTGATCGCCGACCTGGCGGTGGGTGCCGACGGTGCCGGCAGCCAGGCCTGGAGCCGCCAGGACGAACTGCTGGCCGGTCTGAGCGTGGGTGCGCCGCCCGACATCCTCAACCACGTCGGGCAGGATTGGGGCATTTGCGCCTTCTCGCCCGAGGGCCTCAAGCGCAATGGCTATCGCGCCTTCATCGAGATGCTGCGGGCCAACCTCGCCCACGCTGGCGGCCTGCGCATCGACCATGTGATGGGCCTGCGCCGGCTATGGCTGATCCCGCAGGGGGCCAAACCCAGCGAAGGCGCCTACCTCGACTACCCGCTAGACGACCTGTTGCGCCTGCTGGCGCTGGAGTCGGTGCGTCACCAGGCGATCATCCTCGGCGAAGACCTGGGCACCGTGCCCGACAGCCTGCGCGAAAAGCTGGCCGAGAAAGCGGTGCTGGGCATGCGCGTGCTGCCGTTCGAGCAGACCCAGCCGGGCCAGTTCAAGCCCATTCTCGACTGGCCGGACAATGCCCTGGCCACCACCGGCACCCACGACCTGGCGCCACTGGCCGGCTGGCTGGCAAACCGCGACATCGACTGGAGACACCGCTTGCAACTGATTGATGCTGCTGCCGAATTGCACTGGCGACACGAGCGTCAGATAGAACGCGAAGGCCTGCGCCGCATCCTGGAGGCCAACTACGGCGAACTGAAGGACAACGACGCGCTGATCGATGCGGCCATCCGCTTCGTTGGCCATACCCGTGCGCCGCTGGTGCTGGTACCGCTGGAAGACCTGCTGGGCTGCGACGAGCAACCCAACCTGCCGGGCACCACCAATGGCCATCCCAACTGGCGGCGGCGCTTTGCCCGTCCGGTACGCGAACTGCTCGACGACGAAGATGCCGCACGGCGCCTGGAGCTGCTGGCCCAGGCCCGCGAGCAGGCGTGGGAGCGTGACCGATGAAGCCACTGACCGCGACCCTGCGCCTGCAATTCCACAGCGACTTCACCCTCGACCACGCTGTGCCGCTGGTGCCGTATTTCGCCCAGCTGGGCATCAGCCACCTGTATGCCTCGCCCATCCTCAAGGCCCGCGCTGGCTCGCGCCATGGCTACGACGTGGTCGATCCTACCTGCGTCAACCCGGAGCTGGGCGGCGAGGCCGCGCTGGAGCGCCTGGTTGCCGCCCTGCGCCAGCATGGCATGGGGCTGATCCTCGACACGGTGTCCAACCACATGGCCGTGGGCGGTGCCGACAACCCCTGGTGGCAAAGCCTGCTGGCCTGGGGACGGCGCAGCCCGTATGCAGAGTTCTTCGACATCCAGTGGCACTCCAGCGACCCACTGCTGGCCGGGCAACTGCTGTTGCCGTTCCTCGGCAGCGACTACGGCGTGGCGCTCAAGAATGGCGAGATACCGCTGCAGTTCGACAAACAGCAGGGGCTGCTGCAAGTGGCCCATTACGCGCATCGTTTCCCGATCTGCCCGGTCGATTACGGCTGGATTCTCGCGCTCAGCCCGGAACCTGCACTCAAGGTGCTGGCCGAGCGCTTCACGGCATTGGGCGACTCGTCCACCCCGCTGGCCGATAGCCTGCCGCTCCAAGCCGAACTGGCACGCCTGGTGCGCGAAGGTGCCGACCTCGAATCGGCCCTGGTGGCATTCGACAGCCGCAGCGAGGCCGGTTTCAAGCGCCTGCACCTGCTGCTGGAGCGCCAGACCTACCGCCTGGCCAGCTGGCGTACTGCTGCCGACGACATCAACTGGCGGCGCTTCTTCGACATCAACGAATTGGGCGGCCTGCGCGTGGAGCGCGCCGTGGTGTTCGAAGCCACCCATGCCAAGCTGTTCGAACTGATCGAACGCGGCCTGGTGGACGGCCTGCGCATCGACCATATCGACGGCCTTGCCGACCCGCGTGGCTACTGCCGCAAACTGCGCCGGCGGGTTGATAACCTGCTGGCGCGGCGGCCGCTGAATGCAGGGCTGGAGCACTTCCCCCTGTACGTGGAAAAGATCCTGGGTGCCGACGAGCACCTGCACCGCGACTGGCTTACCGACGGCACCACCGGCTACGAGTTCATGAACCAGGTGTCGCTGCTGCAGCATGATCCGGCCGGCGAAGCACCGCTGAGCGAACTGTGGAGCAACGTCAGCGAGCGCCCGGACTTCCCTGAAGAAGTGCGCCAGGCCCGTCACCTGGTGCTCAACGCCAGCCTGGCCGGTGACTGCGAGTCGGTGGCCCAGGCACTGTTGCAGGTGGCGCGCAACGACCTGATGACCCGTGACCTGACCCTGGGCGCGATTCGCCGGGCCTTGCAGGCGTTGGTGGCGCATTACCCGGTTTACCGAACCTACTTCAATGCCTGCGGGCGCCCGGCGCAGGACGAAACGTTCTTCCAGCAGGCCCTGACCAATGCCCGGCAAGACCTTGCCGAAGCTGACTGGCCGCTACTGGACCAACTTGAACGGTGGCTGGGCGGGCAAGCCTGGCGGCATCTGCCACCGGGGCGCGCCCGCAAGCAACTGCGCCACGCCTGCGTGCGCTTCCAGCAACTGACTGCGCCCAGCGCCGCCAAAGCCGTGGAAGACACCGCCTTCTACCGCAGCGCGCGGCTGCTGTCGCGTAACGACGTGGGTTTCGAGGCAGAGCGCTTCAGCGCACCCCCCATGCATTTCCACAACGAGGCCCAGCGGCGCCTGCGCGATTTCCCCGACAACCTGCTGACCACCGCAACCCACGACCACAAGCGCGGCGAAGACACGCGTGCACGCCTGGCCGTACTCAGCGAGCGCGGCACGTGGCTGGCCAGCCGGGTGGAGCACTGGCGTGAGCTGGCAGCCCCCCTGCGCGCGCAGTTGGACGACGGGCTGGCACCCAGCCCCGGCGACGAGTTGATGCTGCTACAAACCCTGCTCGGCAGTTGGCCCTTGGACCTCGACCTGAACGACGACAATGCCCTGCGTCAATACGCCGAGCGTGTTCGCCAGTGGCAGCAGAAGGCCCTGCGCGAGGCCAAGCTGCGCAGTAGCTGGAGCGCGCCGAACGAGGCCTACGAAGGCGCCTGCGCTCATTACCTCGACGGCCTGCTGCTGGACAGCGAGAACCAGCAACTGCGCAAGTCGCTGGCCGACGCGGCGCAGCTGCTGGCCTGCCCCGGCGCTCTCAATGGCCTGGTCCAGGCCTTGTTGCGCATGACCACACCCGGTGTGCCCGACCTGTACCAGGGTAACGAATACTGGGACTTCAGCCTGGTCGACCCGGACAACCGCCGCGCCGTGGACTACGCTTCGAGGCGTCGCACGCTGGACGACGCCACACCGGCCGCCGAGCTGCTGGCGCACTGGCGCGACGGCCGTGTCAAACAGGCCTTGATTGCCCGGGTGCTGGACTGCCGCCAGGCCCATGCCGAGCTGTTCCGCCGCGGTGCCTACCTGCCACTGACCGTACAGGGCCGGCACGCTGACAAGGTCATTGCCTTTGCTCGCCTGGGGGAAGGCGAGCACGCCATCGTCGTCGCCCCGCGCCTGGCCAGCAGCCTGCTCGGAGGTGCCGCTACACCGTTGATCCCGGCGCAGAACTGGGACGACACCCGGCTGGTATTGCCGTTTGCCTTGTCACCTGCCAACTCGACGGGACTTTTCGCCTGTGCGGCGGTCAGCTCTTCAAAGGAGTTGCCGTTGAGCGCCGTGCTGGCGGAATTTCCGGTCAACGTGTTGATACAACAATCTTGAGCATCAGGAGCGTCATGATGAGTGTCGATGAAAAGCGTATTCGCGAATTTGCCTACCAGATCTGGGAATCCGAAGGTAAGCCCGTAGGGGAAGAAGAACGCCACTGGGAAATGGCCCGCAAGCTGGCCGAGGCCGAAGCGCTGGCGCCCAAGGCAGCCCCGCGCAAGAAAGCAGCGGCCAAGCCGAAGGCACCTGCCGAACCCAAGGCGGCTGCCCTGCCGGGGGTTAAACCCGCTGTGGTGAAAAAGCCCCGGGCGGTGAAAAAGCCTACTGCCAGTTAAACCTGTCCTGGCCTCTTCGCGGGTAAACCCGCTCCTACAGGCACCTGTGATGAACCTGTAGGCGCGGGTTTACCCGCGAAGAGGCCCATGCAGGACAGCCCGATTCCCCTTCCATCACGGCCACTCGAGGATCGTCATGAGCCCCCGCACCCCAAAGAAAACCCGCTCGGTCGCACCATCGCGCATTCGCGAAGGCATGCCCTTCCCCCTCGGCGCCACCTGGGATGGCCTTGGGGTCAACTTCGCTCTCTTCTCGGCCAACGCCACCAAGGTCGAGCTGTGCCTGTTCGACTCCACCGGCGAGCAGGAACTCGAGCGCATAGAGCTGCCCGAATACACCGATGAGATCTACCATGGCTACCTCCCCGACGCTCACCCCGGCCTGGTCTATGGCTACCGGGTGTATGGCCCCTACGAGCCGGAAAACGGCCACCGCTTCAACCCCAACAAACTGCTGATCGACCCGTATGCCAAGCAACTGGTCGGCAGCCTGAAATGGTCCGAGGCACTGTTCGGCTACACCATCGGCCACCCCGATGGTGACCTTTCGTTCGACGAGCGCGACAGCGCGCCTTTCGTGCCCAAATGCAAGGTCATCGACCCGGCGTTCACCTGGGGCCGCGACCAGCGCGTGCAGATCCCATGGGAGCGCACGATCATCTATGAAGCGCATGCCCGCGGCATCAGCATGCGCCACCCGGCTGTGCCTGAAGAACTGCGCGGCACCTTCGCCGGCCTGGCCAACGACGAGTTGCTCAAACACATCAAGGACCTTGGCGTGTCGAGCATCGAGCTGCTGCCGATTCACGCCTTCGTCAACGACCAGCACCTGCTGGACAAGGGCCTGAACAACTACTGGGGCTACAACAGCATCGCCTTTTTCGCCCCGCACCCGCGCTACCTGGCCAGCGGCAAGATCGCCGAGTTCAAGGAGATGGTCGCGCACCTGCACGACGCCGGGCTTGAGGTGATCCTGGACGTGGTCTACAACCACACCGCCGAAGGCAACGAGCGCGGCCCGACCCTGTCGATGCGCGGCATCGACAACGCCTCGTACTACCGCCTGATGCCGGACGACAAGCGCTACTACATCAACGACTCCGGCACCGGCAACACCCTGGACCTGAGCCACCCCTGCGTGCTGCAGTTGGTCACCGACTCGCTTCGCTACTGGGCCGGCGAAATGCACGTGGACGGCTTTCGCTTCGACCTGGCGACCATCCTTGGCCGTTACCACGATGGCTACAGCGAGCGTCATGGCTTCCTGGTCGCCTGCCGCCAGGACCCGATGCTGAGCCAGGTCAAGCTGATTGCCGAACCGTGGGATTGCGGCCCCGGCGGCTACCAGGTGGGCAACTTCGCCCCGGGCTGGGCGGAATGGAACGACCGCTTCCGCGATACCGCACGCGCCTTCTGGAAAGGCGACGAAGGCCAGCTGGCCGATTTTGCCGCGCGCTTGACCGCCTCGGGCGACATGTTCAACAACCGCGGGCGCAGGCCCTATTCCTCGGTCAACTTCATCACCGCCCACGACGGTTTCACCCTGCGCGACCTGGTGTCCTACAACCACAAGCACAACGAAGACAACGACGAAAACAACCAGGACGGCACCGACAACAACCTGTCGTGGAACTGCGGCGTCGAAGGGCCGACCGACGACCCGGCGATCAATGCCCTGCGCATGCGCCAGATGCGCAACTACTTCGCCACCTTGCTGCTGGCCCAGGGCACGCCAATGATCGTTGCCGGCGACGAGTTCAGCCGCACCCAGCACGGCAACAACAACGCTTACTGCCAGGACAGCGAGATCGGCTGGGTGAACTGGGACCTGGACGAGGAAGGCCAAGAGCTGCTGGCCTTCGTCAAGCGCCTGACGCGCCTGCGCCTGGCCTACCCGGTGCTGCGCCGCTCGCGCTTTCTGGTGGGTGACTACAATGAGGCAATTGGGGTCAAGGACGTGACCTGGCTGGCACCCGATGGCAGCGAGATGAGCGTTGAGCAATGGGAAGACCCGCACGGGCGCTGCCTGGGCATGCTGATAGATGGCCGGGCCCAGGTCAGCGGTATCGCCCGGCCAGGTGCCGAGGCCACCGTGTTGCTGATCGTCAATGCCCACCATGACATCGTGCCATTCAAGCTACCGGCCGTGCCCGAAGGCGATTACTGGAGCTGCCTGGTCGATACCGACCGGCCGGAGTTGCGCAAGGGGCAGCACCTGCAGTTCGACAGTACGTTCGAGGTGAAGGGTCGGTCGATGCTGCTGATGGTGTTGCAGTACGACGAGGAGTGAACGGTGATAGCCCGGGCAGGTCCTACGTTGTGATCGCCACGCCAAACCCGGTGGGAACGGTGTACCGGCCCCCACAGGGTTTGGCGGCGACAGTGAGGCAGGGTTAACTTCAGGAGGAATCGTGAGCCTCGAAGCCGGCAGTAATGGTTTCGCCAGCGTCAGCCAGGCCCCGGCCGTGAAACGCCTGCGGGTACTGACGGTGAATACCCACAAGGGCTTCACCGCCTTCAACCGGCGCTTTATCTTGCCGGAGCTGCGCGAGGCGGTGCGCAGTACACAGGCCGACATTGTCTTCCTTCAGGAAGTGCTCGGCAGCCACGATCGCCACGCCGCGCGCTACCCCGGCTGGCCACAGACCTCGCAGTACGAATTCCTCGCCGACAGCATGTGGAGCGACTTTGCCTATGGCCGCAACGCGGTCTACCCTGACGGCCACCACGGCAATGCGTTGCTGTCCAAATACCCGATCATCGAGCACCGCAACCTGGACGTGTCGATCACCGGCCCCGAACGCCGCGGCCTGTTGCACTGTGTGCTGGAGGTGCCGGGGCAAGGCCAGGTGCATGCGGTCTGCGTGCACCTGTCGTTGCTGGAAAGCCACCGGCAAAAGCAGCTGCAGTTGCTGCGTAAACTGCTGGACGCCCTGCCTGCCAACGCCCCGGTGATCATCGCCGGCGACTTCAACGACTGGAAAAGCCACGGCAACCGCACCCTTGGCCTGCAACGCGACTTGCACGAAGCCTTCGAACGCCACCACGGCCACCTCGCGCGCACCTATCCTGCCCGCCTGCCGCTGCTACGCCTGGACCGCATATACCTGCGTAACGCCGAAAGCCATGGGCCGCGGATTCTGGGGCACAAACCTTGGTCGCACCTGTCAGATCACCTGCCGCTGGCCGTTGAAGTGCGACTTTAGCAATCATTCTTCATAGCCACGGCACGGCAAATAGCGATCCCCGCTATACCCTGCTGTTTTTACCGATAAAACAACAGGTTGAGCGTTACGACGCACCCTGAACACTTCCTTCACGCTTTCTTGACGCAAGCGGCGACCTCTCCTTAGCTGAACAGTACCAAGCTGTAAAAAACTTGCGCCGGGCCTCTAGCTCGCGCCTTCGTGCGCGCTTGCGATAACTGGCGTGCTGGTTTGGGTCGCCCACTGTTTTTGCCGTACAGCTCGTGACAACAGGCCAGGTTCTCGGGCTGCACCACAAAAACAAAGGAGATCCGCCATGAAAAGCACCTCGAACCCCTCGCGCTTCGACAGCATTTTCTACGCGGTTTCCACGTCGCTGCTTCTGGCAACCCCAGTGGAAACGATCGCGTACGAACTGCAGGGTGACCCCACTTCCCCCGGCTATCTGCAGCAACCCGTGGCGGCGCAACTGTCGCTCGACCCGCTCAGTGCCAGTGGGTTGAGTCTCGGCACCCTCAATGCGTTTTCGCAGCAGATGAGCGAACGCCACCAGCAGCCGGCACCGGACCTGATTGCCAGTCAGTGGGCGCAGTTCTTCCCCACCAGTGCGCGCGGCCGCGCGCTGCCCCCAGCACAGCTGGAGGCGCCCAGCCAGCAACTGATGATCGGCCCGGACCTGTTCGTGCGTGAAACTGCAGCGGGCGATGTGCACCGCGCAGGGATTTTCGTGGGGCACAACAACCTGCAAAGCAGCTTCAAAGGCGCGCGCCCTCTGCTGGGCGACAAGCAGCGCAAAGCGGTGAACTTGAGCGGTGAAAGCCTGGGGGTGTACTGGAGCATGACCCATGAACAGGGTTGGCATCTGGATGCCGTGGCCATGGGCTCGCGGATCGACGTGATGGGCCGTGGCGAAAACGGCCAGCGCCTGGACGACAGTGGCCACGCAATGACCTTCTCGGTAGAGGGCGGTTACCCGATCCGCCTGAGTGGCAACTGGGTCATCGAGCCCCAGGCACAGTTGATCAACCAGCAGTTCTTCCCTGGCAACCAGGTGCAGGAGGAGACCCTGCAAGCCTTCGACAGCCAGCCGAGCTGGAGCGGCCGGGTCGGTGCCAAGTTGTCCGGGCGCTACGAAGTGCGCGGCATGCCCATCGAACCCTATGTGCGGACCAACGTGTGGTATGACTTCAGCAATGCCGATGAGGTGAAGCTGGACCAGGTCGACAAGATCTCCAGCTCGCGCTATTCGACCACGGTGGAGTTGGGCTTGGGGCTGGTGGCGCGGGTGACGCCTTCGGTGGCGTTGTTCGTCAGCGCCGATTACAGCAGTGATGTGGATGACAATGACCTGAACGGGCTGATTGGCAGCCTTGGGGTGCGGATGCGGTGGTAGGCAGGGCCGGCCTCTTCGCGGGTAAACCCGCTCCTACACGGGCCACCGCCGGGTGCGGTAGCTGCGTAGGAGCGGGTTCACCCGCGGAAGGGCCGGGCCTGCCGGCCAATTTCCAAAGGCCATTCACGGTTGCCGCCGCTACCGGATTCGCGGGTAAACCCGCTCCTACAGGCGAAAAGGCCAGTGCGGTCAACCGATCAGGCGGGCTTCATGATCAACACCCCCAGCGGCGGCAGGTTCAGGGCCAGCGATAATGGCTGCCCGTGGCTGGCCACTTCGTCACTGGCCACCGCCCCGAGATTGCCGACATTCGACCCGGCATACAGCTCGGCATCACTGTTCAGCAGCTCCTGCCAACGCTCGCCGAACGGCACGCCAATGCGGTAGCCCTCTCGGGGTACCGGGGTGAAGTTGGCCACCACCAGCACCGGCTCGCCGCTGCTGCTCCAGCGCAGCCAGGCGTACACGCTGTTCTGCGCGTCGTCACCGATCAACCACTGGAAACCCTGCGGCTGGCAATCCTGCTCGTGCAACGCCGGCTCTTCGCGGTACAAGCGGTTGAGGTCGCCCACCAGGCGCTGCACACCCTGGTGCTCGGGATACTGCAGCAGGTACCAGTCCAGTTCGGCGTCGTGGTTCCACTCACGCCACTGGCCGAACTCGCAGCCCATGAACAGCAGCTTCTTGCCCGGGTGTGCCCACATGAAGGTGAGGTAGGCGCGCAGGTTGGCGAACTTCTGCCAGCGGTCGCCGGGCATCTTGTCGATCAGCGAGTGCTTGCCGTGTACCACTTCATCATGGGAAATGGGCAGGATGAAGTGCTCGGAATAGGCATAGATCAGCCCGAAGCTCATCTCGTTGTGGTGGTAGGTGCGGTGCACCGGGTCGTTCTGGATGTAGTGCAGGGTGTCGTGCATCCAGCCCATGTTCCACTTGTAGGCAAAACCCAGGCCGCCCTGTTGGGTAGGTTGGCTGACCCCGGGCCAGGCGGTGGACTCCTCGGCGATGATCAGCGCACCCGGGGCCTCGTGGGCAGCCACGCCGTTGAGGTGGCGGATGAAGTCGATGGCTTCCAGGTTCTCACGCCCGCCGTGGCGGTTGGGTACCCATTCGCCGGCCTTGCGCGAGTAGTCGCGGTACAGCATCGAGGCCACCGCATCGACGCGCAGGCCGTCGATGTGGAAGTGCTTCAACCAGTGCAGCGCCGAGGCCATCATGAAGCCGCGTACCTCGTTGCGGCCGAGGTTGTAGATCAGCGTGTTCCAGTCCTGGTGGTAGCCTTCCAGTGGGTTGTCGTATTCGTACAGGGCCGTGCCGTCGAAACGCGCCAGGCCATGTTCGTCAGTGGGGAAATGCGCAGGCACCCAGTCCAGCAGCACACCGATGCCCCCTTGGTGGCAGGCGTCGATGAACGCGGCGAAATCTTCGGCACTGCCGTAGCGCGAGGTGGGCGCGAACATCGACAGTGGTTGATAGCCCCAGGAGCCGCCGAACGGGTGCTCCATGATCGGCAGCAGTTCGATGTGGGTAAAGCCCAGTTCCTGCACATAGGGCACCAGCCGCTCGGCCAGTTCCCGCCAATTGTAGAAACGCCCGATTTCCCCCGCTTCGTCCAGCTCGCAGCGCCATGACCCTGGGTGCAGCTCGTAGATCGACAACGGCGCGTTGTAGGCATGGCGCTGGGCACGTTGTGCCATCCAGTCATGGTCCTGCCAGGCGTGACTGAGTTCACCGGCTACCTTGGATGCCGTGCTCGGCGGCAGCTCGGTGGCACGGGCCAGCGGGTCGGCCTTCAGCGGCAGTATGCCGTCCTTGCCGAGTACTTCGAACTTGTAGGTTTCGCCCACGCCCAGACGCGGAATGAACAGCTCCCACACCCCCGCGCCGTGCCGCAGGCGCATGGGGTGGCGGCGACCATCCCAGTTGTTGAAATCACCCACCACCGACACCCGCCGGGCATTCGGCGCCCAGACCGAGAAACACACGCCGTCGATGCCATCGACCTGAGTTGGCTGGGCACCGAAGCGCCCGGACAAATCGCGGTGATTGCCTTCCGCGAACAAGTGAAGGTCCATGTCTCCCAATTGCGGGCCGAAGCTGTAGGGGTCTTCGGTAACCTGCTCGCCGCCGGCCCAGACGATGTGAAGCTGATAGGGCTGTGCCTTATCGAGGTGCGCGCTGAACAAACCGGGCAGGCTGCCCTGCTCCATTTCGGCAAGCACCCGCCCGTCATCCCGGGCCTGAATGCGCACTTTCAGGGCATTGGGCAGAAAGGCGCGGACCACCTGCCCGCCTGCGCCGTCGCCGTGGGGGCCGAGTACCGCAAAAGGATCGGCGTGTTCGGCGCGGGCCAGGGCGTCGAGGTCCCGTTGCCGAAGGCCACCGTTTTCACGCGTTGTAACGTTCATTCTGACTCTCCCCAGGTACTGATCAGTCCATGCAGACCATGCAAAGGCACGGCCAGCCAGCTCGGACGGTTTTCGGCTTCGTATGTGATCTCGTAGGCGGCTTTTTCCAGGCAGAACAGCTCCAGCGCCGCGCGCTCGCCCTCGGCGTGCTGCCACGCGTGGGGCATGGCGGCAGTGGCCAGGCCATAGGCTTCGACAAAGGCATGCCGGGACTGGTGCAGGTACTGCCGGGCAACCCGCTGCCGGGCTTGCCGCGCCGGCTCGGAAAGGTCCACCGCAGACGCGCTGCGCAAGATCATCGCAGCAGCATAGTCGAAGGATCGCAGCACGCCGCTGACATCCTTGTAGGGGCTGTGTTTTGCCCGGCGCTCTTCAAGGGGCCGGGCGGGTTCGCCTTCAAAATCGATGAGGTAGGCATCCCCCTGCACCACCAGCACCTGGCCCAGATGCAGGTCGCCGTGCACACGCATCAGCAGGCCACCCTGAGCCTGCTCGGCGAGGTTGTCGATGTGCTGTGCCAGGCCGTCACGCTGTTGCTGCAGGTCGTCGACCAAGGCCTGGCTGTCGCCGTCCAGCGTGTCGCGATGCTGGGCCAGCAGGTCGAGGGCGTGGGTCAGTTCGGCGCTGATCTGTGCACGCCAGCGCTCGCTGTCCTGCGCATCGCTGGGGCGCGGCTGGAAGGCCGGGTCTTCGGTGGGTGCGGCCAGCAGAAGGTGCATCTCGCCCAGGCGCTGGCCAAGCAAGGCCGCAAAGCCGCTGAGTTCGGCCAATGCGTCAGTGTGCGCTTCGGTGTCGTTGCGGGTGGGCTCCATCTGGTCGCGGATGGCCCTTTCCAGCGTGTTCTGGGTCCAACCCCAGGCATCGCCCTGGTTACTCAGATAACCCTGGGCAATCATCAGCAGGTGCGGCGCGTGTTGCTCGTCCACCCGGCTGACCCAGGCCAGCAGCGGCGAGATATTGGCAAAGCCGGCGGCGGTCAGGTAGGCACTCATTTCCAGCTCTGGATGGATACCCGGGTTGACCCGGCGGATCAGCTTGAGCACCACGCGGTCGCCGATGACCACCGAGCTGTTGGACTGCTCGGCGCTGAGGTAGCGCACTTCGCTCTCCTCGTCGAGCGCCAGGCCGGCCAGCTGCTCTGTGCATTCGAAGCGCAATTCACCCTCAGCGTCGCCACACGGCAGACGCAGGCCATCCTGGCAGGCTTGTATCACGGCGTGAATGAACGGCTCGAGGACGAAGGCGTCTGTGATCAAGCCAACCTGGTGGGCACGGCGCACCCGCGACAACGCCAGCTGCTGCGGCAGCGCGGTATGGATCTGCTCCTCACGCAGCAGGCCGAACGGCAGCTGGTAGCGGGTGGCCGTGCCGTCGCTGAGTACCTCGATTTCGCTGAGCAACACCGGCGTGGTGGCGGTGCCGAAACGCACGCCGTAGCACAGGCGCACGGCATCGATCGGCCCTTCCTTGCCGGCGAACCAGCGGCGCTTGGGCAGGTACTGCGGCAGGATGGTGCTTTGCAGCGTATCGCTTGCGGGGGCTTGCAGCAGTTCTTCCATGCGCTTGCGCAGTACCAATGTGGTCAATTCGGGTAACCCCTCGGTGGGCTGGATGTGCCAGCTGGGCATGCGATCGCGGCTGGCCAGCAGGAACCAGTAGAACGCATAAGGTGGCAAGGTCAGCAGAAACGGCAGTTGGCCGATTGGCGGGAACGCGCTGCCGCCAAGCATCTCCACCGGTACTTTGTCGGCGTATTGTGACAATTCGAGTTCGGCAGCCTGGGCGGCGCGGGACACGTTGGCCACGCAGAGGATGACCTCGGTATTGCCGTCGGCGTCGGTGTACTCGCGGATATAGGCAAGGATGCGCCGGTTGCTGGGCGTGAGGGTGCGCAGGCTGCCGCGACCAAAGGCCTTCTGCTGCTTGCGCACCGCCAGCATGCGCCGGGTCCAGTTCAGCAGCGAATGCGGGTCGTGGCTTTGCGCCTCGACGTTGACGGTCTGGTAACCGTAGAGCGGGTCCATGATCGGCGGCAGCACCAGGCGCTGCGGGTCGGCGCGGGAAAAACCGCCGTTGCGGTCTGGCGACCACTGCATGGGTGTGCGAACGCCATCGCGGTCACCCAGATAGATATTGTCGCCCATGCCCAGTTCGTCGCCGTAATACAGGGTTGGCGTGCCCGGCATCGACAATAGCAGGCTGGTCAGCAGCTCTATGCGCCGACGGTCACGCTGCAGCAGGGGCGCCAGGCGCCGGCGAATGCCCAGGTTGATGCGCGCGCGGCGATCTTCGGCGTAATAGTTCCACAGGTAATCGCGCTCGCGGTCGGTGACCATTTCCAGGGTCAGTTCATCATGGTTGCGCAAAAAGATCGCCCACTGGCAGTTGGCCGGGATTTCCGGGGTCTGGCGCAGGATATCGGTGATCGGGAAGCGGTCTTCCATGGCCAGGGCCATGTACATGCGCGGCATCAACGGAAAGTGGAAAGCCATATGGCATTCGTCGCCGTCGCCTTCGCCGAAGTACGGGCGCGTGTCTTCCGGCCACTGGTTGGCTTCGGCCAGCAGCATGCGATCGGGGTAGTTGGCGTCGATCTCGGCGCGGATCGCCTTGAGCACGTCGTGGGTTTCGACGAGGTTTTCGTTGTTGGTGCCGTCGCGCTCGATCAGGTAAGGGATCGCGTCCAGCCGCAGGCCATCTACACCCAGGTCCAGCCAGAAGCGCATGACGCCGATCACCGCCTTGAGCACCTGCGGGTTGTCGAAGTTGAGGTCTGGCTGGTGGGAGTAGAACCGGTGCCAGAAGTACTGGCCGGCGACCGGGTCCCAGGTCCAGTTGGACTTTTCGGTGTCGAGGAAGATGATGCGCGTGCCGTCGTACTTCTGGTCGTCGTCCGACCACACGTAGAACTCGCGCGCCTTGCTGCCGCGCTTGGCGTGGCGGGCGCGCTGGAACCACGGGTGCTGGTCGCTGGTGTGGTTGATGACCAGCTCGGTGATCACCCGCAGGCCGCGCTTGTGGGCCTCGGCGATGAAACGGCGGGCGTCGGCCATGCTGCCGTAGTCGGGGTGCACGGCCTTGTATTCGGCGATGTCGTAGCCGTCGTCACGGCGTGGCGAGGGATAGAACGGCAGCAGCCACAGGGTGTTGACGCCCAGCTCAGCGATATAATCGAGCTTGCTGATCAGCCCGGCGAAGTCGCCGATGCCGTCATTGTTCGAGTCGAAGAACGACTTGATGTGCAGCTGGTAGATGACGGCGTCCTTGTACCACAGCGGGTCGTCGATGAAGGCTGCCGGGCGGGAACGCTTGGCCATGTGCGACTCCTTTCAATTGCATGTTTGCCCCTTCTTGCACCATCGCTGTGGGAGCGGGCGGGCCCGCGAATCAGCCACCGCGGTGCTTGGCACCGGCTCTGCCGGTGTTCGCGGGCATGCCCGCTCCCACAGGGGAAAAGGCTACAGACCGGTTTTACCCGGCTTTTTCGATGCGCCAGATGCCGAACGGCAGGTGCCAGGGCTCTATGCGCATCCATTGGGTCTTGCCGTACCACGACCAGCGGTGGCCGTTCATCAGGTCTTCACCCTGGGTTTCGGCGTTGTCGTCCAGCCCCAACTCCCACAGGGGCAACTCGAAGTGCGCCTCCTGGGCGTTGTGCGGGTCGAGGCTGACGGCCACCAGGATGTAGTTGTCCCGCTCGGGCGTACGCTTTGCGAAGTACAGGATGTTGTCGTTCCAGCAATTGAAGAAGGCCACGCCCAGGTGGGTTTGCAAGGCGCGGTTCTGCCGGCGAATTCGGTTGAGCTGGGCGATCTCGGCGATGATGTTGCCGGGCTGGGTGAAATCGCGTGGGCGGATTTCGTACTTCTCCGAATCCAGGTACTCCTCCTTGCCCGGCAACGGCGTGCCCTCGCACAGCTCGAAGCCCGAATACATGCCCCATAAGCCTGAGCCCATGGTCGCCAGCGCCGCACGGATAAGAAAACCTGCGCGGCCTGAGGTGTGCAGGAAAAACGGGTTGATATCCGGGGTATTGACGAAGAAGTTGGGCCGGTAGCACTGGCTCCACGGCGGCTGATTGAGCTGCTCGAAATATTCGCGCAGCTCCTGCTTGTGGTTGCGCCAGGTGAAATAGGTATAGCTCTGTGCGTAGCCGACCTTGCCCAGGCGCGCCATCATCGCCGGCTTGGTAAAGGCTTCGGCGAGGAAGATGACGTCGGGGTGCTGGCTGCGCACATTGGCGATCAGCCATTGCCAGAACGGCAACGGCTTGGTGTGCGGGTTGTCGACGCGGAAAGTCTTCACGCCCTCCTCGACCCAGCCGACCACCACGTCGCGCAGGGCCAGCCACAGCGAAGGCACGGCCTCTGGGGCGTAGAAATCGACGTTGACGATGTCCTGGTACTTTTTCGGCGGGTTTTCGGCGTAGCGGATGGTGCCGTCCGGGCGCCAGCTGAACCAGCCCGGGTGCTCCTTGAGCCAGGGGTGGTCCTGAGAGCACTGGATGGCGAAATCGAGGGCGATTTCCAGGCCGTGTTCCGCCGCCGCCGCCACCAGTCGACGGAAGTCATCGCGGCTGCCCAGTTGCGGGTGAATCGCCTCGTGGCCGCCCTCCGGGCTGCCAATGGCATACGGGCTACCCGGGTCGCCCGGCTCGGCCTTGAGGGCGTTGTTGCGGCCCTTGCGATGCTGCATGCCGATGGGGTGGATGGGCGGGAAGTACAGGACGTCGAAGCCCATGTCGCGGATCATCGGCAGCCGTTCGTGCACGTCGTTGAAGGTGCCGTGACGCTGCGGGTCGTCGGTAATCGAGCGCGGGAACAGCTCGTACCAGCTGGCGAACAATGCGGCCGGGCGGTCGACATCAAGGGGGAAATCAGGGCTGCGGGTCAGGTAGCTGCGGTGTTCGGCTTCGCCCATCAGGCGGGCGGTGGTCGGGTCGAGAAACACGGCCACCTGATCATCGGTACTGAGCGTGGCCAGGCGACTCTGCACAGCCTCGAGCTCCTCGCGCAGGGCGCCGCTGCACAGCTCGATGCCTTTGCCCAGCATCAAGCGGCCTTCTTCCAGTTCCAGTTTTACCTCGACGCCGGCGTGGTACTTCTTCTCCAGATCGTGGCAATAGGTGGCAAACGGGTCGATCCAGGCCTCGATACTGAACCGGTGCGGGCCCAGCTCGGTGGGGGTGAATTCGGCCTGCCACAGGTCGTTGCCCGCCGACTGCATCGGTACGCAATGCCAGCGCCGGCTGTGGGCCTGGCGCCAGTTGAGCATCACCGCCAGGCGGTCGTGGCCGTCGCTGTAGGCCTTGGTGCTGACGGCCACAGGCTGGCCGCTGACGGCCTTGGCGGCGAAGCTGCCGGCGTCGAGCACGGGTTGGGTGTCTTCGATCACGATGCGTGGCGCCAACAGCGCCTGGGCCAGGCTAATGGCCTGGTCCGGGTGATCGTTCGCCATGGGCACGCTTTCAAAGGGCTCGTTTCGTGACATCGACCTTGCTCCCTCAGGCTGGTGGCGGTAAGGGTTCAGAGCCGGGCACAGGCGGGGGGTTCAAAATAATTGAGCGAACGGCAGCTGCCAGCGGTCAGAGCCTACAGCACCTCTTCACCCACCCACGCGAGGTCAGGCCATGAACATTCCCATTCCACCGGAGACACCCGATCCCAACATCGACGACCCGAGCTTGCCGCCACCCGTACCGGAAGAAGACCCGGACGAGCTGCCGATCAAGCCGACCGTGCCGCCGACAGTGGGCGACCCGCCGAGCCAGGAGCCACCGGTGAAGGCTTAAGGGTAGACCACGGCACCAGCGTGAACAGCTGATCTCCGCTGCTTCATTGAAAGGTTGAGGATGACCGGGTGCTTGGCAAGGTGAAGATCTTGCATTGATCGGGCCGGCCTCTTCGCGGGTAAACCCGCTCCTACCAGGGACCGTGCCGGCCTTGAATGCGGCGCTGCCCCTGTGTAGGAGCGGGTTTACCCGCGAAGAGGCCGGCCGCGCCCGCACATCAACCCGCAGATGCAGCCGCAATCTCCGCCACACTGATCTCGCGCATGCGGAACTTCTGCACCTTGCCGGTCACGGTCATCGGGTACTCGTCGACAAAACGGATATACCGCGGCACCTTGAAGTGGGCAATGCGTGCCTTGCACCAGCCCTGCAGCTCCTCGACCGTGGCGCTGTGCCCCGGGTGCAGCTTGATCCAGGCGACGATCTCTTCGCCATAGCGGCTGCACGGAATGCCGATCACCTGCGCATCGGCCACCGCCGGGTGGGTGTAGAAAAACTCTTCCAGCTCACGCGGGTAAATGTTCTCGCCGCCGCGAATGATCATGTCCTTGTTGCGCCCGACGATGCGCACATAGCCCTGCTCGTCCATCACCGCCAGGTCACCCGAATGCATCCAGCCGGCCGGGTCGATGGCATCCGCCGTGGCCTGGGGGTTGTCCCAGTAGCCAAGCATCACGCTGTAGCCGCGGGTGCACAGTTCGCCAATCTCGCCGCGGGCGACGATGCAGCCGTCAGCGTCCACCAGTTTGTTTTCCAGCTGCGGCTGGGTGCGGCCGACGGTGGTCACGCGCAACTCCAGATCGTCGTCCGGGCCGGTCTGCAGCGACACGGGGCTGGTTTCGGTCATGCCGTAGGCGATCTGCACTTCTGCCATGTGCATCTGGTCGATGACCCGGCGCATCACCTCGATCGGGCAGGTAGCGCCGGCCATGATGCCGCTGCGCAGGGTCGACAGGTCCATGTGGGCACGGGACGGGTGGTCGAGCATGGCGATGAACATGGTCGGTACGCCATAGAGGATGGTGGCGCGCTCCTCGGCCACGGCGCGCAAGGTAAGTTCGGCGTCGAAAGCATCGTTGGGGTAGATCATGGTGCTGCCGTGGGTGACGCAGCCGAGGTTGGCCATGACCATGCCGAAGCAATGGTACAGCGGCACCGGGATCACCATACGGTCGCGGGCCGTCAGGCCAAGGCTTTCACCCACCATGAAACCGTTGTTGAGGATGTTGTAGTGACTGAGCGTGGCACCTTTGGGCGCACCGGTGGTGCCGGAGGTGTACTGGATGTTTACCGGCTGGTCGAACTGCAGGCTTTGCTGACGGGCTGTGCAGGCCTCAACAGACGTCTGCCCTGCCCGCTCGGCCAATGCGTGCCAGGGCAGGAAGCCGGCAGGCGGGTTGGCGGCCAGGCTGATGACGCCACGCAACTCGGGCAGGCATTCACTGGCCAGCTCACCAGGCGCGGCACTGGCCAGTTCAGGCACCAGCTCCTGCACCATGGCATGGTAATCAGACGTTTTGAAGGCTTCAGCGCAGACCAGCCAGCGGCAGCCGGACTGGCGCAACACGTATTCCAGTTCGCCCACACGGTAGGCCGGGTTGATGTTGACCAGGATGGCGCCGACCTTGGCACTGGCCAGCTGCAAGATGCACCACTGGGCGCAGTTGGGCGACCAGATGCCAACACGGTCGCCGGTGTTCACGCCCAGTGCGATCAGGGCGCGGGCGTGTATTTCGACCTGTTCGGCCAACTGCCGCCAGCTGTAACGCAGGCCCTGGTGGCGGGACACCAGGGCCTCGCTGTCGGAACAGCGGGCCACGGTGGCATCGAAGGCCTGGCCGATGGTCTGGGTCAGCAAGGGTCGGTCCTGGCGACCGCGGGTATAGCTCGGTTGACTCATGGGTGTCCCTTCTTGTGGTTGTTTTGGGCACGGCTGAAGCAAGCGGGAATACTCTGGCGCAGATTTACGTTTACGTAAAGGTGACGAGTGGATTGACAGTGACCTCATGCAGGTTTACGTTAACGTAAAGGTGATGAACGACACCCACTTGAGGCGCCACGCCGCCCTCTGTGGGAGCGGGCTTGCCCGCGAATGCGATCGATCAGGTAATGACGGTGACCCTGCTGACGTATTCGCGGGCATGCCCGCTCCCACAGGAGGCGGGGCTGGATCCAAAGCTATGGTGTAACCCAATTTCAAGAACAAGAAGGTGCCCCAGCATGCATTACCCCTCCCTGAACTTCGCCCTGGGCGAGACCATCGACATGCTCCGCGACCAGGTCCGCACCTTCGTCGCCGCTGAACTGGCCCCAAGGGCCGCGCAGATCGACCACGACAACCTGTTCCCCGCCGACATGTGGCGCAAGTTCGGTGACATGGGCCTGCTGGGCATCACCGTACCGGAAGAGTACGGCGGCGCTGGCCTGGGCTACCTGGCCCATGTGGTGTCAATGGAAGAGATCAGCCGTGGCTCCGCCTCGGTGGCGCTGTCCTACGGCGCCCATTCCAACCTGTGCGTCAACCAGATCAACCGCAACGGCACCCACGAGCAGAAGCTCAAGTACCTGCCCAAGCTGATCAGCGGCGAGCACATCGGCGCCTTGGCCATGAGCGAGCCCAATGCCGGCTCCGACGTGGTGTCGATGAAGCTGCGCGCAGAAAAACGCGGCGATCACTACGTACTCAACGGCAGCAAGACCTGGATCACCAACGGTCCCGACGCCAACACCTACGTGATTTACGCCAAGACCGACCTGGACAAGGGTGCGCACGGCATCACCGCGTTCATCGTCGAGCGTGACTGGAAAGGCTTCAGCCGCAGCAACAAGTTCGACAAGCTGGGCATGCGCGGGTCCAACACCTGCGAGCTGTTCTTCGATGGCGTGGAAGTGCCGGCAGAGAACATTCTGGGCCAGCTCAACGGCGGCGTGCGCGTCCTCATGAGCGGCCTGGACTACGAACGCGTGGTGCTGTCCGGCGGCCCGACCGGCATCATGCAAAGCTGCATGGACCTGGTGGTGCCGTATATCCACGACCGCAAGCAATTCGGCCAGAGCATCGGCGAGTTCCAGCTGATCCAGGGCAAGATTGCCGACATGTACACCCAGCTGAACGCCAGCCGCGCCTACCTGTATGCCGTGGCTCAGGCGTGCGACCGTGGCGAAACCACCCGCAAGGACGCTGCCGGCGTGATCCTGTACACCGCCGAGCGTGCCACGCAAATGGCCCTGGAGGCGATCCAGATTCTTGGCGGCAACGGCTATATCAACGAATTTCCGGCTGGCCGCCTGTTGCGCGACGCCAAGCTGTACGAAATCGGTGCCGGCACCAGTGAAATCCGCCGGATGCTGATCGGCCGCGAACTGTTCAACGAAACCCGCTGAACATAAGGGACGGGCGCACATGGCTACCTTGCACACCCAGATCAACCCGCGTTCGGCAGAATTTGCCGTCAACAGCGCGGCCATGCTCGAACAGGTCCAGGCCCTGCGCGGCTTGCTCGCCCAGGTTGCCCAGGGCGGCGGGCCCAAGGCCCAGGAACGGCATACCTCGCGTGGCAAACTGCTGCCGCGCGAGCGTATCGACCGCCTGCTGGACCCGGGCTCGCCGTTCCTCGAAATCGGCCAGTTGGCCGCCCATGAGGTGTACGGCGAAGACGTGCCAGCGGCGGGCGTGATCGCCGGCATCGGCCGCGTGGAAGGCGTGGAATGCATGATCGTGGCCAACGACGCCACGGTAAAAGGCGGTTCGTACTACCCGCTGACGGTGAAGAAGCACCTGCGTGCACAAACCATCGCCCTGCAGAACCGCCTGCCGTGCATCTATCTGGTGGACTCCGGCGGCGCCAACTTGCCACGCCAGGACGAAGTGTTCCCCGACCGCGAGCATTTCGGGCGCATCTTTTTCAACCAGGCCAACATGAGCGCGCAAGGCATCCCGCAGATCGCCGTGGTGATGGGCTCGTGCACCGCTGGCGGCGCCTACGTGCCGGCCATGGCCGACGAAGCGATCATGGTGCGCCAGCAGGCGACCATCTTCCTCGCCGGCCCGCCGCTGGTGAAAGCCGCCACCGGCGAAGTGGTGAGCGCCGAAGACCTCGGCGGCGCCGATGTGCATTGCCGCACCAGCGGCGTCGCCGACCATTATGCCGACAACGACGAACACGCCCTGGCCATCGCGCGACGCAGTGTAGCCAACCTCAACTGGCACAAGCTCGGCAAGCTGCAGCGATTGGCCCCAGTGGCGCCGCTGTATGCCGCCGACGAGCTGTACGGCGTGGTACCGGCGGATGCCAAGCAACCGTTCGACGTGCGCGAAGTGATCGCCCGCATGGTCGATGGCTCGGTGTTCGATGAATTCAAGGCGCTGTTCGGCACCACCCTGGTGTGCGGCTTCGCCCACCTGCACGGCTACCCGGTGGCGATCCTGGCCAACAACGGCATCCTGTTCGCCGAAGCCGCGCAAAAAGGCGCGCACTTCATCGAACTGGCCTGCCAGCGCGGCATCCCTTTGCTGTTCCTGCAGAACATCACCGGTTTCATGGTCGGCAAGAAATACGAAGAAGGCGGCATCGCCAAGCACGGCGCCAAACTGGTCACCGCCGTGGCCTGCGCCCAGGTGCCGAAGTTCACAGTGATCATCGGCGGCAGCTTTGGCGCCGGCAACTACGGCATGTGCGGCCGCGCCTACGACCCGCGCTTCCTGTGGATGTGGCCCAACGCGCGGATTGGCGTGATGGGCGCCGAACAGGCCGCCGGGGTGCTGGCCCAGGTCAAGCGCGAGCAGAGCGAACGCAGCGGCCAGCCATTCAACGCCGAGGATGAGGCCAGGCTCAAGCAGCCGATCCTCGACCAGTACGAACGTCAGGGCCACCCCTATTATTCCAGTGCCCGCCTGTGGGACGACGGCGTCATCGACCCGGCACAGACCCGAGACGTCCTCGGCCTGGCGTTGTCTGCCGCGCTGAACGCGCCGATCGAACCGAGCCGCTTCGGCATTTTCCGGATGTGACCCATGAGCGATTTCAGCACCCTCGAAGTGATCCGCGACCCACGCGGCTTCGCCACCCTGTGGTTAAGCCGCGAGGACAAGAACAACGCCTTCAACGCGCAGATGATCCGCGAGCTGATCGTGGCCATCGACCAGTTGGCCGAAGACGCCAGCCTGCGCTTTGTGCTGCTGCGCGGCCGTGGCCGGCACTTCAGCGCCGGTGCCGACCTGGCCTGGATGCAGCAGTCGGCACAACTGGACTTCAACACCAACCTGGATGACGCCCACGAACTGGGTGAGCTGATGTACGCCCTGCACCGCCTCAAGGCCCCGACCCTGGCCGTGGTGCAAGGCGCAGCCTTCGGCGGCGCGCTGGGTCTGATCAGCTGTTGCGACATGGCCATCGGCGCCGAAGACGCCCAGCTGTGCCTGTCGGAAGTACGCATCGGCCTGGCCCCGGCGGTGATCAGCCCGTTCGTGGTCAAGGCCATTGGCGAACGCGCCGCGCGCCGCTACGCCCTCACCGCCGAGCGTTTCACTGGCGTGCGCGCCCGCGAGCTGGGCCTGTTGGCCGAGGTATACCCGGCCAGCGAACTGGACGACCACGTCGAAGCCTGGGTAAGCAACCTGCTGCAGAACAGCCCACAAGCATTGCGCGCCACCAAGGACTTGCTGCGCGAAGTGGACGACGGCGAACTCAGCCCGGCCCTGCGCCGGTACTGCGAAAACACCATCGCCCGCATCCGCGTCAGCGCCGAAGGCCAGGAGGGCCTGCGCGCTTTCCTGGAAAAACGCCGCCCTGCCTGGCAAACCGTTGACAAGAAGGAGCCGCGCCGATGAGCCGCCCCGCTTTGACCACCCTGCTGGTCGCCAACCGCGGCGAAATCGCCTGCCGGGTGATGCGCACCGCCAAGGCCATGGGCCTGACCACTGTTGCCGTGCACAGCGCCACCGACCGTGACGCCCGGCATAGCCGCGAAGCTGATATCCGCGTGGATCTCGGTGGCACCAAGGCCGCCGAAAGCTACCTGCTGGTCGACAAGCTGCTGGCAGCAGCCAAGGCCAGCGGCGCCCAGGCTATCCACCCAGGTTATGGCTTTCTGTCCGAGAACGCAGGTTTCGCCCGCGCCATCGAGCAGGCCGGGCTGATATTCCTCGGCCCACCGGCCAGCGCCATCGACGCCATGGGCAGCAAATCGGCAGCCAAGGCACTGATGGAAGCGGCCGGCGTGCCGTTGGTGCCGGGCTACCACGGCGAGGCCCAGGACCTGGACACTTTCCTAGCCGCCGCCGAACGCATCGGCTACCCGGTGCTGCTCAAGGCCAGCGCTGGTGGCGGTGGCAAGGGCATGAAAGTGGTCGAGGAAGAAAGCCAACTGGCCGACGCCCTGGCCTCGGCCCAGCGTGAGGCACAGTCGTCGTTCGGCGATGCGCGCATGCTGGTGGAAAAGTACGTGCTCAAGCCACGCCACGTGGAGATTCAGGTGTTCGCCGACCAGCACGGCAACTGCCTGTACCTCAACGAGCGCGACTGTTCCATTCAGCGCCGCCACCAGAAGGTGGTGGAAGAGGCCCCGGCCCCCGGCCTGTCGCCCGAACTGCGCCGGGCCATGGGCGAAGCGGCGGTGCGTGCCGCTCAGGCTATCGGTTACGTGGGTGCCGGCACCGTGGAGTTTCTGCTTGATGCACGTGGCGAATTCTTCTTCATGGAGATGAACACTCGCCTGCAGGTGGAACACCCGGTCACCGAGGCCATAACCGGCCTGGACCTTGTTGCCTGGCAAATTCGCGTGGCCTGCGGCGAAGCCCTGCCGATCACACAGGAACAGGTGCCGCTGATCGGCCATGCCATCGAAGTACGCCTGTATGCCGAAGACCCGGCCAACGATTTCTTACCCGCGACCGGCAAATTGGCGCTGTACCGTGAATCGGCGCCTGGCGAAGGCCGGCGGGTGGACAGCGGGGTCAGCGAAGGCGATGTGGTGTCGCCGTTCTACGACCCGATGCTGGGCAAGCTGATTGCCTGGGGCGAAGACCGCGAGCAGGCGCGCTTGCGCTTGCTGGCCATGCTCGACGAGTTCGCCATTGGCGGGCTGAAAACCAACATTGCCTTCCTGCGGCGCATTCTCGCCCACCCGGCATTTGCTGCGGCGGAGCTGGATACCGGCTTCATTCCGCGTCATCAGGCGGTTCTGCTGCCTGCGCCGCAAGCACTGCCGGCAGCCTTCTGGGAAGCGGCGGCAGAGGCGTGGCTGCAGGGCCAGGGGGTCCATCAGCGCGAAGACGACCGCCATTCACCTTGGGGCGGGCGTAACGGCCTGCGCTTGGGCCTACCGGCACGCAGCAGCTTGCATCTGGTGAGCGCTGGGCAAGATCAGGCAGTGGCCCTGGAACGCAGCGCTGCTTCTACCTGGCAGCTGCAAGGTGAGCAGTTGGTGCATGACCAGAACGGCGTGCGTCGCCAGCATCTGGCAATCCGTCGGGGTGGCACGCTGTACCTGCACTGGGATGGTGAAATGCATGCCATCGAAGCTTTCGACCCGATTGCCGAGGCTGAAGCCAGCCACAGCCATCAGGGTGGGATGGGTGCGCCCATGAACGGCAGTATCGTGCGGGTGCTGGTCGAACCTGGCCAGGTGGTGGAAGCCGGTACTGCGCTGGTGGTACTGGAGGCCATGAAGATGGAGCACAGCATTCGTGCGCCGCATGCCGGCACGGTGAAGGCGCTGTTCTGCCTGGAGGGGGATATGGTCAGCGAAGGGACTGTGCTGGTCGAACTGGTGGAATAACGGTGCCGGAGGGCCGCTTTGCGGCCCTAACGCAACACAAGGCCGCCCCTGCAACAGCCCGTAGGAGCGGGTTCACCCGCGAAAGGGCCGGGCCTGCTGGCCAATCTCCACCCGCTGTTCACCGCTGCCGCCGCTACCGTATTCGCGGGTAAACCCGCTCCTACGCCCGATCGGGGGTGGACACACATCGGTGATTGGGCGCAGGCCGCGTGTAGGAGCGGGTTCACCCGCGAAAGGGCCGGTCCTGCCGGCCAATTTCCACCCGCCGTTCACCGTTGCCGCCGCTACCGTATTCGCGGGTAAACCCGCTCCTACACCCGATCGGGGGTGGACACACATCGGTGATTGGGCGCAGGCCGCGTGTAGGAGCGGGTTTACCCGCGAAAGGGCCGGTCCTGCCGGCCAATTTCCACCCGCCGTTCACCGTTGCTGCCGCCACCGTATTAGCGGGTAAACCCGCACCTATCGGGGGTGGACACACATTGGTGATTGGGCGCAGGCCGCGTGTAGGAGCGGGTTCACCCGCGAAAGGGCCGGTCCTGCTGGCCAATTTCCACCCGCCGTTCACCGCTGCCGCCGCCACCGTATTCGCGGGTAAACCCGCTCCTACGCCCGATCGGGGGTGGACACACATTGGTGATTGGGCGCAGGCCGCGTGTAGGAGCGGGTTTACCCGCGAAAGGGCCGGTCCTGCCGGCCAATTTCCACCCGCCGTTCACCGTTGCTGCCGCCACCGTATTAGCGGGTAAACCCGCACCTATCGGGGGTGGACACACATCGGTGATTGGGCGCAGGCCGCGTGTAGGAGCGGGTTTACCCGCGAAAGGGCCGGTCCTGCCGGCCAATTTCCACCCGCCGTTCACCGTTGCTGCCGCCACCGTATTCGCGGGTAAACCCGCACCTATCGGGGGTGGACACACATCGGTGATTGGGCGCAGGCCGCGTGTAATCGATGGACTCGCCCCCGCCGAGGCATCACAGTGCCACGGTGGTGTTCGAAGAAGCCAACGGCAGCGAGGGCGAGACCATGAAAAAGCATAGTTCGAAACACGATTCCCTGTCTTCCACTGATGTGGAGCTTTGCACAACCATCTGCGTAGACCTGGCCAAACAGGTCTTCCAATTAGCAGGCGAGGACGCTACTGGTCGGGTGATCTACGAAGATCGCATCAAATCCCGCCAAGCGTTCCACGATTTCCTGCTCAGGCTGCCAACGACCGTGGCCGTCTTGATGGAGTGCGGTCCAGGTGCACAAGCCTGGGCCAGACTGCTGCAGGCCAAAGGTAATCCGGTTCGCATCCTGCCGGCGCAACGTGTCGCCGAACATCGCAGCGGTGCAAAGAACGATCGTAACGACTGCTATGCCATTTTGCGTGCCGGTCGCGATACGAGCATCGCTTCGATACCGATCAAGAGCACCACAGCACTGGCTATTCAAGCGCTGCACCGTATCCGGCGCGGTAACATCAAGCGACATACCGCGCTGGGTAATCAGATCCGTGGTTTGCTACTTGAGCATGGCGTATCCATGCCCCAGGGCGATGCTGCGATCAATAAGCATGTGCCTCAGGCGCTTGAGGATGCTTCCTTGCCTCTACCCGACCTGTTGCGCGAGTTGCTCGATGAGTTGCTGATGGACTGGTTGTCTCTAGGTGAACGCATAGCGGCGCTGAGCCGCCGGCTCGAAGCGACTGCCCAAGAGGATAAAGTCGCTCAGCGACTGATCACCATTCGCGGCGTCGGCCCTATCATTGCCACGGCGATCGTGGCGAAACAGACCGACCCCAGCCGCTTCGCCAGTGGCCGAATGTATTCCGCCTTCTTCGGCATCGTGCCCGATCAGCACAGCAGCGGAAACAAAATCAGATTGGGCAAGATGAGCAAGCGCGGTGACGGCTACATACGCAGCCTGATGATCCAGGGCGCGCATTCCGTCTTGAGCCAGCTAAGGCCTGATTCCGATCAGCCAGATGATCGCCGCCTCTTGCGCTGGCTATCCCGCCTTGGGCGCAAGGAGGCGGCGATCAGGCTGGCTAATCGAAATCTGCGGATTATCTGGGCCCTGTTACAGAGCGATCAGGTTTACCAACGCAAACCGAACGAAAAACCGGAGGCGGCTATGAGCCTCTGACCAACCGGGTAATGCCACCGGGGCGCTAGGCGCTCCAACCCCTGCTAGTGAACATTGACCCTAGGTAAGACCGTCGCAGACCGATGCCTCCGCTCCTACAGGCCTGATAGTGGCCTCAATGTAAACGGCACACTGCGAGCTCACCACGATGTTGGCCAGAAGCAAAAAGCTTCCTCGAACAGGCCTGATACATAGATGCAACCGGGTTCCTATGTTCAAAAAAGCAGCTAGACAGTGTGGGCGAGTCCATACATAGGAGCGGGTTCACCCGCGAAAGGGCCGGCCCTGCTGGCCAACTTCCACCCGCCGTTCACCGTAGCCGCCACTCCTCAAACCCTTTCAAAAGGCCCCATGCACCCGCACGACCACCCCAAGAAATTCGCAACCCTCTTCGCACAACAGCGCCGGGTAGTTACTGTTCAATGCCTTCAGATAACGCTGCCCACCTTCCTCGGCCAGCTCGCGGAAAATCGCCGGCTTGCCCGGCTGACGAGCGATAACCAAACGCCCCGCCTCAGCCTCTACACCTGGGTCCACCAGCATCCGCATGCCCTGCGGCACACTGCGGCCACTGACAGCGCTCATGGCATCGTTTTCCACGGTTAGCCAGAACGCCTTGCCCTGTGCCAGGTAGTCAGTCTGCTCGAAAACAGCAGGCTCTACAGCCGTCGCAGCCTCTAACTCACTCCAACCCAGCACCGGGTAACGGAAGCAAACGATGTACCGCATGAGGTCGAGTTCATCATCGTCTGCTATCTCGTAAACACTACGCTCCTCGCCAACCTGCCCCTGGATACGCAGCTGCAGGCTGACGTTGTAATGAGGCATTCCAAGCTCGACGAACGTGCGGTTCATCGATTCGATTTTCGGCTGACGCCGCTTGTTCACCCAATGACCGACACTGCCTTGAGACACACCAACGCGCTCGGCAAGCTGCTCTTGAGTGAGCCCTAGCTCCTCCATCCGGTCACGGACGAGGGCAATCCATTTATCCATATTCATCGCTGGCACGATACGGACTGCCTTCAAGCGCTCAATAAACATTCAGTATTATTTATCGGGAAGAATAAAAATACTGTAGGTATTACCATCGACCTGACCCCTTCCCTACTGGCTCCGGCAGGTATCAGGATGAAACTACCGAAAAACGACGAAACAGATCTCGACAGCGAAGCAGCCCGCCGCGCGCTCGACTATTACCTCAACCCCAACCCACCGCGGCCCACCCTGGACAACAGGATCTGGACCCTGCACGAAGGCGTAACCGGCGAACAGGCCAAGGAACACGCCATCGCCCTGCTGCGCTGCGCTGCGGCCACCGCCCAGGAAACCGCCACCCACCAGCACGGCAGCCAGCGCGAACTGACGTTCGCGTTGATGCACATGATGGACATGGCTCGCGCCCTGCTGGAGCACAAACACACCGAGTGACCGGGTTTATAGACAAGAAAGGAGGGAGAGAACGTGATGGCCGCGTAACGGCAAAAGCCCCGATTGCCGGGACAAGGAAGCGCGCCGGTAAAACTTTTTTACCGGATTAGCGAAAATTCATTTGACTGCCAAATGATAACGATTATTATTGCACTCAGCTGATCGCGAGATCCGCTGGATAACCTGAAAGCTTAGGTCGCTCTCAGATTATCTCCTCATCAGGCTAATCACGGTTTTTGACCCGGCTTTTTTGCCGGGTCTTTTTTTTGGCTCTTCAGGCTAATGAAGATCGTGATGGCGCGCATGATAGCAAAGGTGTTTCAGGGCGTGAACGCTCGTTACAAAACTTTGCGGAATCAGCACTTGAGAATCAATCTCGTTTCCACTAAGCTGTTTCCGCATCAAGGAAGATGCCCCCTCCTCCCCTTTATAGAGCAAGGAGCTGTCCATGACCCGTCTGCTGCTGCCCCTTGAGCACCCCACTCCTGCTACCGAGCATGATGCCGACGATGCCCTGCTGCATGCACTGAAGCGGCTACCACGGCGCGTACAGCAAGTATTCCTGCTTAACCGCCTCGATCAGCTGGACTTCGCCAGCATTGCTGTGCGCCTTGACCTGCCACTGGCGAGTATCGAGCGCAACATGGGCCAGGCGCTGCAAGCCGGCCGCTCGCGCCGGGATGTGCTGGCGAGCGTGGCCGGGCAATGGTATGTGCGCTTGCAGAGCCCGCAGGTGACGGCGTGCGAGCGTATCGACTTCCGCCGCTGGCTGGATGCCGATACGGCGAACTTGCAGGCGTTTCACGATACGGAACTGCGGTGGCGCAGCCTGCTGGCGCCGGCACGGCAATTGGGCCATGACGGCTGGTATCGGCAAGGCCGGGCGGCGCTGTCGCTGGGTGGCTGCTCGGTTGCGGTCGGGCTGGGTGTGGCGGCGTTGGTACTGGTTGGGTTCTGGGCTTGATCAGCGCTTCAACATGCCTGTAAGTCCCTGCCCGTGCGTATGCCCGACTTCAGTTGCTCGATAGCCTGGGTACAGTAATGCCGTGCCTGGACTCGCGCTTCGTTTTGCACCACCTCCTGCTTACATGACAGGCACATCCGCCTGCTCGACCAACGCCACCCTCGCTGGCTGTTGCAACAACCCTCGGGGCAACCGAAAACCTTTGAACGGTTGTTGAGTAATTGGGTTGAAGGCTTTTTCCGCGTTCAGCCGGTAGCGCATCACACCATCACCCGTCCTGAAGCTCAGGTCCACGCTGGTTGCCGTGCGTCCATTGAGCGAACCGCGGCTCAGCAGGCGGAACATCGACCAAGGCCCTCGATACTCCAGGCTGCTGCTATTGCCGTTCTGCCTGAGCAGGGTCAGGTTGCTGCGCACGTGTTGCCCCAAGGTATTGGGCCAGACAATACCGGTGATCTGGCTTGGGCCGTGGGTGTAGGAAATCAGCTGCCCATCCAGATCCAGCAGGCTGGTGCGTTGATTTGCACTGAGCCCCAATGGCTCGATGCTGAACTGCACGCTGAGGTTACCGCGCTGATCAAAGAACGTTTCGCGGATGCGATCAGCCAGTTTCAGCTGCTCGATCACATCAGTACGGATCAGGGAACGCCCCTGCAGACCAGCCTGCAAGGCCTCCAGATTGTCCTTGAGGAAGAGCTTCAGGTATTGATCCTGGAACTGCTGCAGTCGCCCATTCGGTCCAAAGAACGCTTCAAAGTCTTCCAGCGAAGCGTCGGGTGCCCTGACGACGAATGGGTAGCGCTCGGCCAGGCGCTGCTGGAAGAAGCTGTAGACTTCAGCATCCCACCGTCGCTCCAGCTCGCGCAGCGCTTCAACGTTCAGCACTTGCGCCGTTTGCTCTGCCACCTTTCTGACGTGATGATTGATTGGCTCCGGCAAGCCAGTGGCGACGCGTTGCAAGGTGCCGATGGGGTCGTGCCCGGTCATTGAAAAGCGCTGATGCACCGCGTGCAGCGCGGCCTTGCCCCGGTCTGGGCTACCCTGTACCGCCTTGGCATAGTCGTGGACGGCGGCTATGGCTGCGTGGGTTTCATCGTAATAGCTCGGCTTTTCGCCTGCCGCGTGCAACATGGCGTTCAAGCCTGCAAACGCCCGCTGGATGGCCAGCGCCTGTTGCTGCTCGGGCTTGCTGTTGACCGAAACAAGCGAGGGGGCCTCATCCGCCACGCCAACATTCATTGGTGATAACAGCGAAAAGTTGTCGCGAACCGTCTCCAGCAATCGGTGCAACGGCGCCGCTGGCCCGGCCAACTGTTCAAGGATCGTGACGCCATGATCCAGGTCTCGAAAATCCGCCACGGAGAATGCGTTCAAGGCGCGGCGCCAGCTGTCGATGTAGTCGGCGCTGTACAGGTTGCGCAGGCGCTCGTTCAGCGCAGCCTGGTCGGCATCGGAGTAGTCCAGTTGAGCACGTTCCCCCAGTGCCCACTGGTCGATCATTGCCATTTCCGTAAAGCGCTGACTACGCGGTTCAAAATACTCCTTGAAGCCTTTGGCGGTGAGCATGGGCGCCAGCAAAACACCATTGTCGCCCTGGCTCGAGCCGGAAGACAGCTGGTAAACGACATCGAACGCAGGCCCCACCTGATGACGCAGGTCCAGACCGGTATGCAACTGCTCCTGGGCCTGCTGCTTCAGGCCTGCATACACGCGTTGTGGCAACGGCACCTTGCGCAAGGTCTGCTGCACGTCGCTGACACGCTGGCGATACTGCGGCAGGTCGGTATCCGCGTAGGCCAGGGCATACTTCAGGTGCCGCATGAGGTCACGTTGCAGCTGCCCCTGGCCGGGGAAGGCCTGTTGCCACTGTCGCGCCATCCAGTCTTCGACCCATTCCGCTCGGCGGTTCCGGCGATCCTCGATCATCCGGTAAACCCGGAGCGCGGCCATTTGCTGCTCGCTGCCGGGGGGCGCCGCATCCATGGCATCGATCACGCCGCTGGCCAACGCAGGCAAGAAACGCCTGGACAACAAACTGAGGTACGCCTCATCCACGGTCGGCCCGATGGCACGGCCCTGGTACAGCCCCAGATCAGCAACACCCGGCCACGCAGCGCGGTAGTCGCCAAACACTGCTACCGCATCGCGGATCTGGTCCAGCGGCTCCAGCAAGTTGCGCCCGGTCGGGTCCAGACGCTGATCCACTTCGTGATGGCTGTACTCCCGGCTCTTGGCCAGCACGCTGGCGGCCTTGACGCCATTGATGTCGAAGTAACGATGCCAGCTGGCGATGGCGGCACAGAAGGCCAGAACGCCTACAGAAGCACCCACCCACAGCAATTGTCGCTTGCGCCGTGCCACCCTGACGTTGTCGCCGGCAAGGCCGGCCTCCTTGTAGATGACCCGCCCAAAGGCCTGTTGAATGAAGTAGGCCAACGCCTTGCCCTGCGCCTTGCCCTCCAGCAAGGGGAGGCTGGTCTTGTAAGGCTGCGCCGCCTCACGGACAAAGGCGTTGCGCACGTCACCGTGCTGTACGACTGACGACCAATACACACCGCGCACCAGCGCCGGGGTGGTGAAACGGTCACTTGCCAAGGTCTCGCGCAGAAAGCTCAACAGTATTGGACGCAACCCGAGCAACTGCCTATGCAGTGAGTAGAGACGTGAACGCAACGCAGGGCTACCCTGCACGTCCAGACGATCGATCACCTGCTCGAACAGCTGCTCCAGCAACCGATCGTAGTGTTCGCCATACTCGCCCAGCCAAGCGTCGAAGGTGTCGACAGCATCCAGCTTGAACGTGAATCCAAACAGGCTATTGCGCTTGGCGGCCGAAAGCTTGCTGTAGAATTGGTCGAAGCCGTCCAGCAGATCGAACTTGCTCAACACGACATACAGCGGCAAGCGCGAGCCCAACTGGCTGCTCGCCTCGTAAAGACGTGTGCGCAGCAGGTGGGCAAGTGCCGTGCGTTGCTCGACGGTACCGTGCAGCAGCGCGGGCAGGTCGACAACCAGCACCAGGCCGTTTAGGGCTCTCTGGCTTCGATTGCGCTGCAGCCAATCCAACAGATGCTGCCACAGTTTGGCTTGGGTTCCAGACGGTACCGAAGACTCAACGTCAGTGGAGTCACTGCCCAGCGAATCTGCGGGGCCGTTCTGGCTGATAAAGGCACCGGGCGGGTCGATGATCACCGCGTCATTGCTGATCCACCACCCCACGGGGTAGGCGAGCGCCTGCGCTGGCCGTCCCCGTGCCTGCGCCTTGTCGATGCGGGTCAACGAGAAACTTTGATCGGTGCAGTCAATAAAGCTGCTCTTGCCGGCCTGCCTGGCGCCCAGCACGAGGTACCACGGCAATCGGTACAGCGCGCGACGCCCACCGGCATTGTCCAGGTAGCGTGCAAGCGCTTGGCTCAACGCCTTCTCTTGTGCATGAACGAACGGTTGCGCCGGATCCACCTCGGCAGCCATCGCCTGCTGACGTTCTGCTTGCAAGCGGCGAAAGCGCGTTCTCAAGACAACCAGCCAGCACAACAGCGCCACCAACACGAACACCAGGCTGGCCATACTACGATGCGCCACACTGGCCAACGGCTGCTGATCGCGCCACGTCCATTGCGGGCCGAGCCACCAGATGGCGACCAGCATCAGCACAGCGCCAAGCCCAAGTAGCAGCGGCATTGCCAGACCGATACGGGTCATCAGCGGCCAGCCCCAACGTTTGAGGTACTTCCAGAGTTGATTCATCGAGGCTCCTGCTCCTTGTTCCGATCGGCCAGCACGTGGGAGGACGCGTATTGTTGAAGCCGCTGAAATACCTCGGGCTCCCAGTCGCTGGCGGTGGTTTGCTGCATCGTGCGCGCTACCCCGGCGCACAGGTCCTGGGCCAACCAGGACACGCCTCGTGCGGCCAACAGGTCCGCTGCGATGAGGGTGGTATGGCAGCGCTCGCG
This sequence comes from Pseudomonas sp. GW823-FHT05G12, assembly GCF_058795575.1. Lineage (NCBI taxonomy): Bacteria > Pseudomonadati > Pseudomonadota > Gammaproteobacteria > Pseudomonadales > Pseudomonadaceae > Pseudomonas > Pseudomonas sp. GW823-FHT05G12. The sequence goes on along the minus strand of NZ_CM179501.1, from coordinate 2,068,923 downwards.
AGGGGCTCGAAAATCTGCCTGCATCCCCTGCAGCCTTAGCAACACCGGTTCTACGCCGCCGCTTTCCAGCTGGCTGACCAGTTCTTCGCGAAGGCTGGTGAACTCTTGAGAAGCTCCGGTTTGCCCGGATTGCCCGTCTGCCCCTTTGAGCCAGGCCAGGCATTGGTCGTCGACAAACACCCGACCGTCGCTGAAGCACAGCTGCTGCAGCGCTGGCATGCGCAGCACGAAACGAGCGGTCGCCGCACGGATGGCCTCAGCCACTTCGCCCATCGCCAGCCGCGACGCGGCGGTTGCGGCAAGGAAGCTGCCGCGAATCCAGAAGGGCGAAGCCGACACACTTTTTTCCACCCGCTGGAGCAACGCCGCGTCGATTACGGTACCGGCGATGGCCTCCTCGTAGTCGCTGGCAATATCCCGCGGCACTGCCATCAACTCTGTACGGTTGCCCTGGCGGGTTTGCGGTGCGGCCTGGATGTGGGCCCACAGACCGAAGCGACGCAGTTGGTAGCCGGTCGGGTCGTAAGGGTCCTGCTGGTTGATCAGCTCGGCCATGCTCAGGATGGCTCGTCGCGTCTCGCGCTCGTTACCGATCGACATGCAGGGTTTCGGCGTGGCGATGACATCCACCAGCGGCGCAGGTTGGGGGCTCTCCACCGGGGCCTTGGGCGCATCGCACTCGCCAATACCGTTGGCAAGCGCCGTGTGTTTGCGCAACAGGCGCTCCAGCTCACCCAGAACAGCCGGGTCAAGCTGGGCGGCTTCCTGCTGACGTAGCAAACGGGCCAATGCACCCTTCGCCGCTGCGGCGTGAGCCGGGGTGTAGGTGAAACGATCAAGGCGCGGCAGCGCATCGATCAAGCGATTGAGCACCAGGCCAACGACCTTGCGCTTGGTCAGGAAGCCCTTCGGGCCAGGCGCTGGATGAGCGGTTTCCCAATAGCCTTCGATCATTCCGCCCAGCAACGCCAAGGTGAACCCCCAGCGCTCCCAACAACCACTGCGCAGCCACGCAACGCTCAAGTGCGCGACGATCCGCAGATGCTTGCACTGTCGCTCCAGGTACTGACCGGAGGCCTCCTCGATGTAGTCCCAGTCGATAGACGCTTCCTGCAGCCCACCCAGCTTGACCATCTCCTGGTCAATGGCCTGGTAGGTTTCGTCTTCCCCATCGAACAGCCCCGCCGGTACCTGGGCATCGATGGGTGCGAGCAACCGTGTGATTTCTTGCGCCTCGACCTCAGCTACCAGCGACATGTCTTGCGAGCCTCGTCGATAAGCGGGTCCAGCCCCTGAGCGTCAAAAACGAGTCCATCAACGGCAGGGTTGTCGCTCTCTACGTGAATGCGATGGGCCCCGATCAATTGCTTGATCTGCTCGATACCCGGCAAGCCTCTGCCGGCGTCGAGCACTTGGCCGTTTTCCATCACTTGCCACGGTGTGGGTACAGTAGCGCCCCGCTCCCCTCTCAACCGCACCTGCACTCGGCTGGCATCGACGGGTTGGGCGGTGACCAGTTGCAACCTCGAGATGTTCTGCACGCAGCTGATGATCAGGTATAGGGCGATTCACTCAGACGGATCCAATTGGCTTGGCAGGGGGAGAAAACCTCTATCAATATGCTCCCAACCCCAATTTATGGATCGACCCTTGGGGATTGACTTGCGATCCGACGGACAAAGTCAACTGGAAAAGCGTTAAACAATTTGGACATACATTTTCCGTACATGGCGCTGGAGCCAAGAACACTCAACGCTTAACTGACAGAGCACGTACCGGAAACAACCAAGGACAATGGTTAAACAATGAAGAGGCGGCCAAAATAATTGCAAAAATTAAAAGCAACGAACCAACAAAAATCAAAATCCCTGAAGGACTTGGTCAAGTAATCACGCCCCATGGAGATATCATTCCAACAAGGGCGGCGATTGTAGCACCTAAAGACGACGGAATTAGAACCGCCTACCCCATACTGGAATGACTTTATATGAAAATTAAAATAACAATCAAATCATCAAACTTTGAAAATTTCACTCTCCGCAGCTACAACCCAGAGGAAGAGGACGTCCGATCCATGTTGATGGACATATGCCAATTTATTGAAAAACAAGTAGATTTCAATATTTCCGGTTTCGGACAAGATAATTGGCCAGTGGACAGCGGAATTGATCTAGCCGTGTTCCTAGAACAACTGCCAGACGCAGTAAATTTGGTAAAAAAAAGAAATACCCTAGCCATAGACCTTTATGAGCAAGGCATTGAAAGATACTTAAAAATTTCCGCCCCAGACATTAATAGCATGCATCAAATCGCCTGTACTAGTTACACCAGTTGGAAACCCGATCCTGAAGTCGAAAAAATCCACAACTCTGAGCTATTGGAAATGCTATACATCGCCAAAAACACCTTTATCAAAATTCTCACAGAACTTTCACCAGACATAATTAATCATCCATGGATCGTGGAATGGATGCGTGATTAGAGCACCAGAGCCAAGGGATCTAATCCAGAGGATTTTCAGACAAGACAACCTCAGAGGGCACCCATGCCAAACTCGATAAAATGCATTCTCTCCAATGAGGTACCATGCATTAACGATTTAATCGACATCAATGACATCACTCACAAAATCAATGAATACATAGAAAAAATAAGACCAACCATAAATATCGAAAAACTTAATGGGTGGGGTATTTTAATCTCCGCAACCATTATAAACACCGATAAAATTGGAATTTACAAGCGCACAATCAGATACCCATCTGACAACGAATTTGAAATTTCAATCTCTGTCCCGCCCCCCAGTCTTGATGACGCATCATATGGCCTCCCCTTAAAGGAGCTCGGTTACTTCCTAGCTGTAGATGAGAAAAAATTTAGAGCAATTACACCTCTATACTCAAATTACAAAAGCCTTGGCGACTACATCACAAACAGCATCGAACTAGCAATACGCAAAACATTTGAAACCGGCATAACATGTCACGGTGTCAAAATTCAATTCAAGGAAGAAGATTAAAATCTCATTTGCCGCCCGCACCGACATATGGAGAACGGCAATAACTTCGTCACCGATGGCCTCGGCCAAAACCGTCGCTATTACTGGGGGGCGATGTATGAGGCGTACAAATACATCGAGCCCTCGAAAATTTCTGACAAGATGAAGTTATCAGCAGACAACTTGAAAAAAAGCATCGGCCCTCAGGCGGAGAATCGCGCTACAGCTACGACGATATCGGCCGCCTGATCGAAACCCGCGATCCCCTCAGCCGCAGCGAACACATCAAATACCTACGACATTGGGTGCTACCCATCCAGGTCACCGATACAGCCGGACGGACTCGGCAATACGGCTACGATAGCCACGGCAATCTGCTCTGGCAGCAGGACCCGCTGGGGCGCGAGACACAGTACCAATACGACCCGGAAGGTCGTGTTACCCAGGTCACCGATGCCCTCGAAAAGAGCAAGTGCCTGAGCTGGAACACGTGCGGTCAGTTGCTCAGCTACCGCGACTGCAGCAATGCCCAGACGCTGTATCACTACGACGCCCATGGCCGCTTGCGCGAAAGCATCAATGCCCGGGGTGAACACACCCACACAGTGATTAAAAAGGACACGGATTCAGTAATCGAGCAGAAATTAATTTCTGGAAAAGAGCGTTTCCGGCGAATCAAGCCTCTAACTATCTGCAAAATAGAATCGACGCTAAATCATCCTCACCAGCAAGGTGCCCATAATGGACAACATCCTTCAGAAAAGAATTGAAAAATTAGTTGAGAGCGATAATGCTCTCCGCGGACGACCGGCGACCGATAACGAAATAAAAGACGCAGAAATAAATTTAAATATCAAATTTGACACCCAGTACATTGATTTTATAAAAATTTTTGGCGGAGCATTTTGCGGCATTGCAATTCACGCCTTTGATAACGGTGATATGATAGGTAACGAAACAGTAACTGAGTTAACTCAGCGCTTTCGACAATACACTACCAACCTTTCTAATGAGCTCATGAACTCATATGTAATATCGGACGACGGCGCAGGCAACCCAATACTGACCAGCCGAACCGGCCATATATTAATCTATTTTCACGACAGTGGAGAAACGGAAGTTCTGCATACCACATTCAACGACTTGCTAAACCAAGCATTATCATAGAGATAACGTTATAAGCATGCGGGTCACCGTATTAGGGAAAATCCGTTGATTCGTGCGTCAATCCAGATACGCAAGACAAGGCAACAGGACCAGAGAGTAACGCTTCAGCGGCTTGCCCGATTCGCCTTGGCCTACCTGAGGAATCAAACCGTGAATCCCCTCGCCAGCAAAACCGAAGCTCAGAAAAGCTGGCTGATTGAGCAGGGCTTCCAGGTTCAGGCATGCACCTGCGCTGACGCATGCTGCCTGCAGGCCATGCGTTTAAGGGGCAGCGGGACATCGTGTGAATTTACTTCCAAACCGCCGCGGCGCCACTTCTATCGAAAGCGTTTAACCCCGCAGCGTCCATCGTTGAAACGAAAGCGGAGCCGTTGTTCCGCACCGTGCCACCCGCCGTTCATATCTGGCACTGGCGATGACGGAACCTGAAGAGCAAGCCAGCGTCATAGCCTCATGCAGCAACTCGGCATCAGTGGACTCGATGCCGCCCTCCGCATGACTCAGGATGGAAACGGCGCACCGGTTTCGAGCCGTTCGATCTGGAATTGCCAGGAGCAACAACATGCGCAAACGGATGAGTGCAACCAACCTAAAGTGGGCCTGCGGCTGGCTCGCAGCCGCGGTTTTGGCATTGTGCTGGTGGCTGCCGCTACCTTTTCGTTCCACCGCCGATGATGGCCCGCAGCAGATCTACGGCAACCCCGAAGCGCGCTTCACCATCACCCTCTACGCCGACCTCGAATGCCCGCGCTGCCAGGGCTACCTGCCGCAATTGCAACGCTGGATCGTCACCAACGATCACGTCAACCTGGCCTGGCGTCACCTGCCCCTCCCCCAGCATGAAGCGGCCGCCAGTCGGGAAGCGCGACTGATCGAATGCATGGGCCAGCGTGAGGGTCGCGAAGGCGTTTGGGGGGCCGTGCTCCGGGTCTACCTGAATACCCAACGCAACGGCCGTGGGTTGGCTGCTGGACACGACTATCCGGACATCGGCCCGTCCCTGCAACGCTGCCTGCCCGGCGAACGGGCTGCCCAAGTCGTGGACACGCAAAAAGCGCAAGCCTTGGAGAACGGATTCAACGCTACCCCCACGCTGCGCCTGACCGACAATCACACCCAGCACACGCTGATCCTGGAAGACCCAATCGATCCCGATGCCTTGCTGTCCGCAGTGGACCTGTTGAGCGCACCCGAGATTTTTGAAATGCCCGCTGACGTGATCAGCGATATGTCCAGGTAGCACACGACGTCACGGCCAGGGCGCCGCGTTGTGGTGTTTGTACTTGAATTTCGTGGAGGGCGGGTATTGAGGCAGAATGCATTCGAACGAAAAAAGGCCCCGAAGGGCCTTTTTTCAACGACTTACAGACTTCGACTGAAACCTGTAGATCTTTATTTGGAGCGGGAAACGAGACTCGAACTCGCGACCCCGACCTTGGCAAGGTCGTGCTCTACCAACTGAGCTATTCCCGCGTCGTGATGGGTGCCATTCTAGCGATTTCTAAAACAGCGTCAACCCCTTGATTCAAAAAACTTTTATTTTTTTTCCGAGCCTTCGCGCAGGTGCGGCCAGGCGGCCAGCAGGTAGTGCACCATCGACCACAGCGTCAGCCCCGCTGCCACCAGCAGCAGCCCGTAGCCCAGAATCACCCAGAAGGTCACCACCGGCGGGTTGCCCAGCAGGATCACCAGCGCCAGCATCTGCGCCGCAGTCTTCCACTTACCGAGGTTGGACACCGCCACATGCGCCCGCGCGCCTAGCTCAGCCATCCACTCGCGCAGCGCAGACACCACGATCTCGCGGCCGATGATCACCGCGGCGGGCAGGGTCAGCCAGAAGTTGGCGTGGGTCTGCACCAGCAGCACCAGGGCCACTGCCACCATCAGCTTGTCGGCCACCGGGTCGAGGAAGGCGCCGAACGGCGTGCTCTGCTGCAGTCGACGCGCCAGGTAGCCGTCCAGCCAATCGGTGGCGGCGGCAACGGCGAATACGCTGCTGGCGGCCATGTAACTCCACTGATAGGGCATGTAGAACAGCAGAATGAAGCACGGAATGAGCAGGACGCGTAGAACGGTGAGCAGGTTTGGAATATTCATCGGTACGACTGGCTGCAAGTTGAGCCGGCATTCTACTCGCTATGCAGGCTGGCATAAATTGATTCGGCAAGCTTTTTACTGATGCCGGGGGCTTTGGCGATTTCATCGATACTGGCGCGGTTGAGCTCCTGCAGGCCGCCGAAATGTTTCAGCAGGTCGCGGCGGCGCTTGGGCCCTACCCCGGCCACATCTTCAAGGCTGGAGACTCGACGGGCCTTGCCACGGCGGGCGCGGTGGCCGGTGATAGCGAAGCGGTGGGCTTCGTCGCGGATCTGCTGGATCAGGTGCAACGCTGACGAATCGCCCTTGAGGGTGAATTCGTGATGCACATCGTTCAGGTACAGGGTTTCGAAACCCGCCTTGCGTGTGACGCCCTTGGCCACACCCAGCAGGGTCAGGTCGGTGAAGCCCAGCTCCTGCATCACATCGCGGGCCATGTTCAGCTGGCCCTTGCCGCCGTCCACCAGCAGCACATCGGGCAGCTTGCCCTCGCCGTCCTTGATGCGCCCATAGCGGCGGGTCAGGGCCTGATGCATGGCCGCATAATCGTCACCTGCGGTGACGCCTTCGATGTTGAAGCGGCGGTAGTCGGACTTGATCGGCCCTTCGGGGCCGAACACCACGCAACTGGCCACGGTAGCTTCACCACTGGAGTGGCTGATGTCGTAGCATTCCAGGCGTTGCGGCACTTCATCCAGGCCCAGCACTTCGGCCAGGGCTTCGAAGCGCGCAGCCATGTGCTGGCGGTTGGCCAGGCGGGCATTCAGCGCCTGCTCGGCATTGGTCACGGCCAGTTGCTGCCAGCGGGCGCGAGTGCCACGCACCCGGTGGCTGATGGTCAGTTCGCGGCCACGCAGCGTGTGCAGCGCTTCGGTGATGGCGTTGAAATCTTCGTGAACAACATTGACGATCAACTCGCCGGGTAGCTCGCGCTCTGCGTTGCCCAGATAGTACTGGGACAGGAATGCGGCCATGACCTCGGCCACCTCCTCCTCGATGCCCACCTGCGGGAAGAAGTTCTTGCTGCCCAGTACCCGCCCGCCGCGCACGCTGATCAGGTGCACACAGGCACCACCCGGGTTGACGAAGGCGGCGATGACGTCGACATCGCCGCTGCCGCCCTCGATGTACTGTTGGTCCTGCACGCGGCGCAACAAGGCGATCTGGTCACGCAGCTCGGCGGCTTTTTCGAAATCGAGGGCCATGGCGGCCTTTTCCATCTCGGCATTCAACTCATTGCCCAGTTGCTGGCTACGCCCTTCCAGAAACATCACCGAATGACGCACGTCCTCTGCGTATTCCTCGGCAGTCACCAGGTCGGTGCAGGGCCCTTTGCAGCGTTTTATCTGGTACTGCAGGCATGGCCGGGTGCGGTTGGCGTAGTAGCTGTCTTCGCACTGACGCACAGAAAAAGCCTTTTGCAGCAGGCTGAGGCTTTCGCGAATGGCCCCGGCGCTGGGGTACGGGCCAAAGTAACGGCCCTTGGCCTTTTTCGCCCCACGGTGAATACCCAGGCGCGGGAACTCGCCATCGGACAGAAAGACGTACGGGTAGGACTTATCGTCGCGCAGCAGGATGTTGTAAGGCGGCCGCCACTCCTTGATCAGGTTCTGCTCCAGCAGCAACGCCTCGGTTTCGTTGGCGGTGATGGTGGTTTCAACCTGGGCGATGCGCGCAACCAGCGCGGCGGTCTTGGGCGCCAAGCCGGTCTTGCGGAAATAGCTGGCCAGGCGCTTCTTCAGGTTCTTGGCCTTGCCCACGTAAAGCAGCCGGGCTTCGCCGTCGAACATCCGGTAAACGCCCGGGCGACCGCTGCAGGTCGCCAGGAATGCGCTGGCATCAAAGACTTGGGACATGAGGTTTTACAGGCTTGCGTCAACCATACCGTGGCGAACGGCCAGCAAGGTCAATTCGACGTCGCTGGTGACCGAGAGTTTTTCAAAGATCCGATAACGGTAAGTATTGACGGTCTTGGGCGAGAGGCACAACTTGTCGGAGATGATCTGCACTTTCTGGCAGCCGACGATCATCAGGGCAATCTGGATTTCCCGTTCGGACAATGCGTCGAACGGAGACCCCTGCGGCTGGAACGGTTTCAGCGCCAACTGCTGGGCGATCTGCGGGCTGATATAGCGCTGGCCGGCAAAGGCCAGACGAATGGCCTGGACCATTTCGTCAAGGCCTGCACCCTTGGTCAGGTAGCCGGCAGCGCCGGCCTGCAACAAGCGTGTGGGGAACGGGTCTTCCTCGCACACCGTCACCGCCACTACCTTGATGTCAGGGTGGCTGCGCAGCAGTTTGCGGGTGGCCTCCAGGCCGCCGATGCCGGGCATTTTCACATCCATCAGCACAACGTCCGGTTTCAGCTCCCGGGCCAGCTTCAGTGCCGACTCGCCCGAGTCTCCCTCACCCACCACCTGCAGGCCGTCGATGTCGGCCAACATCCGTGTAATACCGGTTCGTACCAGATCGTGATCATCGACCACTAAGACCCTAATCAAGCACACACCTCGTCAGCAGGGCGATTGGATCCCGCCACCTTAACAAAATTTTTCACGGTGGGCCTAACGCATTGCTTCCTTCAGAAACGACTGACGTTCGACAGTAAGCGGCCGCACTATTTGCCGGGGCTTGGCGTCGTTGGCCAACCGCCCCAAAAGGTGCAAGAGCGCCGCCTGATCATCCGACCGCAATTTCCGAAAAGCCCCCAGCAAACCGGACTCATCCGTGTTCAAACCTTCGAGCGCTGCCGGGGTACGCAGGCCGCTGAGGACATACAACGCATCCACGCCCCGGGTCGCCAATGCCGCCAGGTAATCTAGCCGCGGCGTGCGTTCACCGCTTTCGTACTTACCCTGAGCGTTGGGCTCGACCCCACCGATATCGCCAAATACACGCTGGGTCATACCCAGCCGCTCACGCTCTTCCCGCAGCCGCATACCGATTCCGTTCATAGGGGCTTCTCCTTTTCCCTTATCTCCTCAAGTACGGCCTGCCCGCCTGCAGGCAGCCGTAAAGGTGTGGATCCACTATGCCCATGCTCTGCGGTCGCGACAAGCCATCATTTAGCTACTATGTTGATATCTCGCTGCATCCGTACAAAGCATTCGTCTTCACCCATTTCGACGAAGCCATGACGCTGGTACAGCAGGCGGGCCGGGTTGCTGCGGAACACCATCAGCCGCAACAGAGGAAGGCGCCGCTGCCTGGCCCACAGCGCCAGTTCTTCCAGCACCCAGCTACCGACCCCTCGCCCACGGTGCTCAGGCAACAGGTGCAACTCGCGGATGAACAGCGCCTGGCGGTCCTGGCTGAGGCTGCAAAAACCCAACAGCGTGTCGCCTTCGATCACCAGCCACTGCTCGCGCCAGCCCCAGGCCGCATCGAAGGCGTCCTCGATCCACAGCAGGTCGAATTCACGGTAGTAGGGCAACATGGCGCGGCGCGTAAGGTCGCGGGCGAAGGTGCAGTGGATGTCTTGGGCGGGAATCAACTGTAAGGGCATCGCATCGCACTCATTGGGCATAACAAACTGGCGAACTGCCAGGGCCACTCCTGTCCAGTTCGTTTTCCAACCAGTCGGCCAGCACCCGGGCATTGTTGTGCTCGCTGTCCTTGCCGGCATAAAGCAATGTCAGCGTCCCCTTCCTGGCCATGTCCAGCAGCGGATACCAATGTTCGGGGTGGGCCGCCAGCGCTTGCTGGTAACGCTGGGTAAAACCGGCGAAATCCACGTCCCCCTGGTGGAACGCCTTACGCAATTCATTCGAAGGTGCCACTTCGCGCAACCACTGACCATGGAGGTCTTCCTTGCGTTTGTTGCGCGGCCACAGGCGGTCGACCAGTACACGCTGGCCATCTTCATCTCCAACCGCATCATAGACACGCTTGCAGCGAATCATGGGCGTCTCCTGCCATTACCGTCTGTCTTGAGCCTAGATAATTCATTGACCGAGGTCACGGCCGGGTTACGAATTGTTTCTATGCTCAAGGCCTTCGGCATCATCGCCCAACGCCAACCGGAGCCCCCATGGCAACCCCGTCAGTGGCCAGCAGCCCACTACTGGCCCAACACGACGCCCGCCCGCAGCTCTCCCACAAGCCTGGGCGTGCCACCTTAACGTTGTTCTTCAGCCTGCTGCTGGCTGGTATCGCCTACACCGCCTGGAGCCTCAAGCAGGATGTGACCGCAAGCGGTACGGTCATCACCACGGCCACACCGTTTCTTCTGCTGGGCCTGGCGCTGCTGATTGCCCTGGGCTTCGAGTTCGTCAACGGCTTCCACGACACCGCCAACGCGGTAGCCACCGTGATATACACCCATTCGTTGCCGGCGCCGGTCGCAGTGGTGTGGTCTGGGCTGTGCAACTTCCTGGGCGTGCTTTTTTCCAGTGGCGCGGTGGCCTTCGGCATCATCGCATTACTACCGGTAGAACTGATTCTACAGGTGGGTTCTTCGGCCGGCTTCGCCATGGTCTTCGCCCTGCTGCTGGCGGCGATCATCTGGAACCTTGGCACTTGGTGGCTGGGCCTGCCGGCATCGTCCTCGCACACCCTGATCGGCTCGATCATAGGCGTGGGCGTGGCCAATGCGCTGATGCATGGGCGTGACGGCACCAGCGGCGTGGACTGGGCCCAGGCCAGCAAGGTGGGTTATGCCCTGCTGTTCTCACCGCTGATTGGTTTTGCTTGCGCAGCCCTGTTGCTGCTGGCCCTGCGCGCGCTGGTCAAACGCAAGGCGCTGTACCAGGCACCGGAAGGCCAGACACCTCCACCGTGGTGGATCCGCAGCCTACTGATTCTGACCTGCACCGGGGTCTCTTTTGCCCACGGCTCCAACGATGGCCAGAAAGGCATGGGGTTGATCATGCTGATTCTGGTCGGCACCCTGCCGATGGCTTATGCGCTGAACAAGACCATGCCCAACGGGCAGGCCCTGCAGTTTTCCGCTGTCGCCGAGGTGACCCGCCAGGCACTGGTACGCAGCGACCCGCAAGCGGCCCCGGCTGACCCGCGCCAGGTACTGACCCTGTTCATTGCCGCGCCCAAGGCCAGCCCGCACCTGGTACCGGCATTGGCGGCGCTGACCGGGATGATCGGCGAAGAGGTCAAAGGCTATGGCTCGCTCAAGCGCATACCGGCTGAAGCCATGGCCAACGTGCGCAATGACATGTACCTGACCAGTGAAGCCATCCGCCTCATGGAGAAAAACCACCTGGTGACATTCGATGCCGACACCCGCAGCCAAGTGCAGTTGTTCAAGGCCCAGCTGGACGACGCCACCCGCTATATTCCGTTGTGGGTGAAGGTGGCTGTAGCCATCGCGCTGGGGCTGGGGACCATGGTTGGCTGGCGACGTATTGTAGTCACCGTTGGCGAGAAGATCGGCAAGACCCACCTCAGCTATGCCCAAGGCGCATCAGCCGAAGTGGTGGCGATGTGCACCATTGGCGCGGCGGATATGTTCGGGCTGCCGGTGTCGACCACGCATGTGCTGAGTTCGGGGGTGGCCGGCGCCATGGTCGCCAATGGGTCGGGGATTCAGAAACGCACTTTGTTCAATCTGCTGATGGCCTGGGTGCTGACCCTGCCAGCGGCAATGCTGTTGGCTGGCGGCCTGTACTGGCTGCTGAACCACATCTTCTGAACCCGTACGCCGTCGGATGTAATCGATGGACTCGCCCAATCTCCGGCATGTGTCCACCACCTTGGTAGGAGCGGGTTTACCCGCGAATACGGTAGCCGCGGCAACCGTGAACGGCGGGTGGAGATTGGCCAGCAGGCCCGGCCCTTTCGCGGGTAAACCCGCTCCTACGACGACCTGAGTCCGACCCCAGATGCGTGTACACCACCGATCTGCGTAGGAGCGGGTTTACCCGCGAAGACGGGAGCGGCGGCAACCGTGAACGGCGGGTGGAGATTGGCCAGCAGGCCCGGCCCTTTCGCGGGTGAACCCGCTCCTACGACGGCCTGAGTCCGACCCTAGATGCGTGTCCACCACCGATCTGCGTAGGAGCGGGTTTACCCGCGAAGACGGGAGCGGCGGCAACCGTGAACGGCAGGTGGAGATTGGCCAGCAGGCCCGGCCCTTTCGCGGGTGAACCCGCTCCTACGGGCGACCTGAGTCCGACCCCAGATGCGTGTCCACCACCGATCTGCGTAGGAGCGGGTTTACCCGCGAATACGGGAGCGGCGGCAACCGTGAATGGCAGGTGGAGATTGGCCAGCAGGCCCGGCCCTTTCGCGGGTGAACCCGCTCCTACGACGACCTGAGTCCGACCCTAGATGCGTGTCCACCACCGATCTGCGTAGGAGCGGGTTTACCCGCGAATACGGTAGCCGCGGCAACCGTGAACGGCGGGTGGAGATTGGCCAGCAGGCCCGGCCCTTTCGCGGGTAAACCCGCGCCTACGACGACCTGAGTCCGACCCCAGATGCGTGTCCACCACCAATCTGCGTAGGAGCGGGTTTACCCGCGAAGACGGGAGCGGCGGCAACCGTGAACGGCGGGTGGAGATTGGCCAGCAGGTCCGGCCCTTTCGCGGGTGAACCCGCTCCTACGGGCGACCTGAGTCCGACCCCAGATGCGTGTCCAACACCGATCTGCGTAGGAGCGGGTTTACCCGCGAATACGGTAGCCGCGGCAACCGTGAACGGCGGGTGGAGATTGGCCAGCAGGCCCGGCCCTTTCGCGGGTGAACCCGCTCCTACGACGACCTGAGTCCGACCCCAGATGCGTGTCCACCACCGATCTGCGTAGGAGCGGGTTTACCCGCGAAGACGGGAGCGGCGGCAACCGTGAACGGCGGGTGGAGATTGGCCAGCAGGCCCGGCCCTTTCGCGGGTAAACCCGCTCCTACGGGCGACCGGCAGGCGTTTCGAAGTTTGCGCAAGGCTGTTGTCCCTGCACAGGTTGATCAGCCCGGGATTTTCAGGCCACGCTGCACAGCTGGCCGTTCCAGGAAATTCGCCAGCACGCGCTGCACTTCCTTGAACTGGTCGAAGCCCACCAGGTCACGGGCGTTGTAGCGCTCCACCAGGTTACGCACCCAAGGGAAGATGGCGATGTCGGCGATGCTGTATTCCTCAGCCATCCACTGCCGACCTTTCAAATGCCGATCCAGCACGCCCAGCAGCCGCTTGGACTCGTTGACATAGCGGTCGCGCGGGCGCTTGTCTTCATATTCCTTGCCAGCAAAGAAATGGAAGAACCCGACCTGGCCGAACATCGGCCCGATGCCGCCCATCTGGAACATCAGCCACTGCAGGGTCTGGTAGCGCTGGGCGGGGTCCTGGCTGAGCAGCTGGCCGCTCTTCTCCGCCAGGTACTGCAAGATCGCCCCCGATTCGAACAGCGCCAGCGGCTGACCGCCCGGCCCGTTCGGGTCGAGGATGGCGGGGATCTTGTTGTTCGCGCTGAGCGAGATGAACTCGGGGCTCAATTGGTCGTCATTGTCGAAGCTGACCTTGTGCGCCTCGTAAGCCAAGCCAATCTCTTCGAGCATGATCGACACCTTCACCCCGTTGGGCGTCGGCAACGAGTACAACTGCAGGCGTTCGGGGTGTTTGGCGGGCCATTTGCGGGTAATGGGGAAAGCACTGAGTTCGGTCATGATCAACCTTGCCAAGGGAATGAACCTGTCACTCTAGAGACATCCCCAGCCGCTGACCATCACCGACCACTCATCAGCGTTGGCAGCTCAGGCCTGGCCGTGGGCCTTGAGCTTGAGCTTTTCGGTATCGACGCGGACAAACACGGAGTCGGCGGTCACAGTCAGTACATCCTCTGCCCAGACTTCGCAGACTACCCGGCTCTTGCGCCCCACTTCGCCTTCGACACGCGCCTTGAGCAACAGCTCGACGCCCATCGGCGTAGGTTTCAGGTAGGTCAGGTTGAGCGTGCCGGTAACGCAGTCGATACGCGGCAAGCTGCCCGGTTCTCGGCCTTCGTTACGGTAGTGGTAGGCCATCGCCGTCCAGTTGGAGTGGCAGTCGACCAGCATCGCCAGCAGGCCACCGTAAACCAGGCCAGGCCAGCCAATGAAGGTGCTGTCGGGCGAGTGCCGGCACACCAAATGAACACCGTCGGCGTCCCAGTGGCTTTGCAGGTGCAGGCCGCTGGGGTGGGAACAGCCGCAGCCATAGCAAGTACCCTCAGGGGCCGCGAGGGCTTGAAGGGAAAGTGTGTGATCAGTCATACGCTTCCTGTGCTTGTTGGAATGGGGGCGCGCAACGCCCCCATTAAAGCAGAAACATCAGACCGTCTGGGCAACCATCTTCGTACGCCGCTGGGTCAGCGAAACCAGCAGGATGAACGCGGTCACCCCGGCAGTCATCAGCGTCTCATAGCGGTAGGCATCGCTGAACAGCATGTAGCCCAGCACCATGACGATGGTGCCGATCACCAGCCAGGTCAGCCACGGGAACAGCCACATCTTCAGTTCCAGCGGGCGCCCTTCACGCTCGGCACGGGCACGCATGCGCAGCTGCGACACGGCAATGACCAGGTACACCAGCAAAGCGATGGCGCCAGTGGTCGACAGCAGGAAGCCAAACACCTTGCCCGGGAACACATAGTTGACGAGGCAGCCAGCGAAACCCGCCAGGGTCGAGAAGATCACTGCCACGGTCGGCACGCCGGAACCGGAGATGCGCTTGGTCACGCTCAGCGCCTGGCCACGCGCGCCAAGCGAATAGAGCATGCGCGACGCCGTGTACAGCCCCGAGTTCATGCAACTTGTCACCGCCACCAGCACCACCAGGTCAACCAGCAACTTGGCGCCCGGCACGTTCAGCACTTCCAGTACACGCTGGAACGACCCTACCGCTTTGAGCCCGGGGTCGTTCCAGGCCACCAGCGACACCACCAGGAAGATCGACGCCAGGTAGAAGATGGCGATGCGGTACACCACCAGGTTGGTGGCGCGGCGAATCTTGTCTTTCGGGTTGGCAGTTTCGTCAGCCGCGATGGTGACGATTTCGGCACCGAAGAACGAGAAGATGGTGATCAGCACGCCCCCAAGCACCGTCCCGAACCCATTGGGCATGAAACCACCGCTGTCCCACAGCCGGCTCACCCCGGATACCTCTGCCAGCGGCCAGAAGCCGAACACCGCCAAGGTGCACACCCCGATGAAGCCAATGATCGCGACCACCTTGACCAACGCGAACCAGTACTCGAAAGCACCGAAGTTCTTCACGCTGACCAGGTTGGTGCCCGACAGCACCAGCATGATCAGGAAAGCGAACAGCCAGGACGGCACGCCAGGGAAGTAGGCATGCAGGATGTCAGCACCGGCAATGGCTTCCACCGGAATGATCAACACCCAGAACCACCAGTACAACCAGCCAATGGTAAAGCCCGCCCAAGGCCCGATGGCCTCCGAGGCGTAGGTGGAAAAAGAGCCGCTGTTGGGGTTTGCGATGGCCATTTCACCCAGCATGCGCATCACCAGCAAGACCAGCAGGCCAGTCATGGCGTAGGAGATGAGGATGGCCGGGCCGGCGGTGGCAATGGCGTTGGAGGACCCGATGAACAGCCCGGCGCCGATGATGCCGGCAATGGAGATCATGGAAACCTGACGGGAAGTCAGGCCGTGCTGCAGTGAGCGCTGTTTCTTGTTGTCTTGCGAAGCCATGAAGAACCCTCGAATGGGTCGGCCGCAGCAAAGCGGCTGAAGGTCTGAGCAGAATTCTTATAAATTTCTGATGTGTGTTGTTGTTGTTTTGCAGATGACCGAAGCGGGTATTGACCTCCTCTTCGCATGACCGGTTGTAATCGTTGATCCAGGTCAGTATTAATCTATAGGCCGGGGTCAACAAACGACCTTTTCGAACCACATAATTCCTTTATGGAATGAACTCCTTCCTTTTTTGCTCGGTATTCGCCCGTCATGTCCAAACGCCTGATGCCTTCGACCACCGCCCTTCAGTGCTTCGAAGCGGCCGCTCGCCACCTCAGCTTCACCCGCGCGGCCCAGGAACTGCACCTGACCCAGAGCGCCGTCAGCAAGCAGGTCGCGCAGCTTGAGGACATGCTCTCGCACTCGCTGTTCCAGCGCATTCGCCGGCGCCTGCACCTGACCCCGGCCGGCGCGCTGTACCTCACCGAAGTGAACAAGATCCTCACCCAGATCGACATATCCAGCCGCTACATCCTCAGCTACGGCGACGAAACCGAAGTGCTGCGCATCGCCACCCAGCCGACCTTCGGCGCCCGCTGGCTGGTGCCCAGGCTCAAGGGTTTTGGTGACCGCTACCCACGCATTCACCTGGATGTGCGCAACGAGCTGGAGCCATTCGACCTGGTACAGGCCAAGGCTGACGTCGCCTTTTTCTTCGGCCAGGGCACCTGGCCCGGGGCGACCTGCATCGAGTTGTTCAGCGAAGAAGTGGTGCCGGTGTGCAGCCCGCAGCTGCTGGCCAGCAACCGTTTCGACAGCGCCCAGGCGCTGACTGAGCACCGCCTGTTGCAATGCGTGTCACGGCCGGAGGCCTGGCATGAGTGGTTCCTGGGGCTTGGCTTGCATAGCCAGAACAGCTACCACGGGCCGCGCTTCGACACGTTCTACCTGTGTATCCGCGCGGCCATCTCCGGCTGCGGCATAGCCCTGATTCCCCGCTATCTGGTGGCCGAAGAGCTGAGCGAAGGCAAGCTGGTGGTGGCCTGGGACCACCCTGTGGCAAGCAACGGGAGGCACTTCATCGCGCATGCCGAGCATGCGGCCGAAGTGCCCAAGATCAGGGCCTTCGTGCAGTGGATCCGGGAGCGGGTGGCTGAAGGCGATTGATTTGACCTGCCCCGGCCTCTGGCAGGAGCGGGCTTGCCCGCGAAGAGGCCGGCACAGCCAACCCAAAAAACCGGCTAGATCACGAATCCATGGAATGATCGCAATCGAATAATTCGTTTGCGGAATAACCCGCCGACACGCTTGGATAATAAGAAACTCGAATAAGGTCCGCGTGCCCCATGAACCAGGAAAGTATCAGCCAATCCATTGCCATCGTTCACCCGATCACACTTTCCCATGGCCGTAATGCCGAAGTCTGGGACACTGACGGCAAACGTTACATCGACTTCGTCGGCGGTATCGGCGTGCTCAACCTGGGCCACTGCAACCCCGCTGTGGTCGAGGCTATCCAGGCTCAGGCCACCCGCCTGACCCACTACGCCTTCAACGCGGCCCCTCACGGCCCTTACCTGGCCCTGATGGAGCAACTGAGCCAGTTTGTGCCAGTCAGCTACCCACTGGCCGGCATGCTCACCAACAGCGGCGCGGAAGCGGCGGAAAACGCCCTGAAAGTGGCCCGCGGCGCCACCGGCAAACGCGCCATCATCGCGTTCGACGGCGGCTTCCATGGCCGCACCCTGGCCACCCTGAACCTCAATGGCAAGGTCGCCCCCTACAAGCAGCGGGTCGGCGAACTGCCCGGGCCGGTGTATCACCTGCCCTACCCCAGCGCGGATACCGGAGTTACCTGCGAGCAGGCGCTCAAGGCCATGGACCGCCTGTTCAGCGTCGAGCTGGCCGTGGAGGACGTCGCGGCGTTCATCTTCGAGCCCGTGCAGGGTGAAGGCGGCTTCCTTGCCCTGGACCCGGCCTTCGCCCAGGCCCTGCGCCGCTTCTGCGACGAGCGTGGCATCCTGATCATCATCGACGAGATCCAGTCGGGCTTCGGCCGCACCGGCCAGCGCTTCGCGTTTCCGCGCCTGGGCATCGAGCCTGACCTGCTGTTGCTGGCAAAGAGCATCGCTGGCGGTATGCCGCTGGGTGCAGTGGTCGGGCGCAAGGAATTGATGGCGGCGCTGCCCAAGGGCGGCCTGGGTGGCACCTATTCGGGCAACCCGATTGCCTGTGCGGCGGCCTTGGCCAGCCTGGCGCAGATGACCGACGAAAACCTTGCAACCTGGGGTGAACGGCAGGAACAGGCCATCGTCAGCCGCTATGAGCGCTGGAAGGCTTCGGGCCTGAGCCCGTACATCGGCCGCCTGACCGGCGTGGGCGCCATGCGAGGGATCGAGTTCGCCAATGCCGATGGCAGCCCGGCACCGGCACAGCTGGCCAAGGTGATGGAAGCAGCCCGCGCCAGGGGCCTGCTGCTGATGCCCAGCGGCAAGGCGCGGCACATCATTCGCCTGCTGGCACCGCTGACCATCGAGGCCGAGGTGCTCGAGGAAGGGCTGGATATCCTCGAGCAGTGCCTGGCAGAACTGAACTGAGGCTTACAGGCCGAGTTCTTCCGGGGTAAGCATGTCGGACTCGAAGGCGATCCAGCCGCCTTCCAGTTCGGCATGGCCGTTGACGATCGGGCCGTAATAGGTCAGGCCGTTCTCCAGGGTTACGCAAATGTGCGTGGCCGGTTTCTCAGGGGCCGCGAGCGTACCGACGAAATGCACCTTCTTCAGGGTTTCGGTCACCGCTTCCAGGCCCACGCGCATCTTGGGGTTTTCCGAGGCTTCGGTATCTCCGCCACGGTCTTCGGCGCTGATGGTCACGGTGGCGATGTACGGGTACTTGGTGCTCAAACGGGGTTACCTCGGTGGGTGTATAGGCGTACGGGCGCGTAGAGTACGGCAGGCCGTCTCTGTTGTCTCTACTGGCCTCTTCGCGGGCACGCCCGCTCCCACAGGGATCGCATGTTGCTCAGGGTATGCAGGGCACCTGTGACGGGCGGGTCTGCCTGGGAAGAGCCGGGCCTGCAACAGGTGATCTGAATGCCCCGATCTGTTAGGGTGCCCGCCGATGCACGCCCCACCACACGAGGATCCCGAGTGAGCGCCGAAGAACCCCTGATCGCCGACCTGTTCGAAGTCGACAAACGCCTGTCCCTCAAGCCCGTCGTGGACTTCAACAGCTACCTGCGCAACGCCTTCGGCGAGGGCCCATGCCGCTGCCACCGCTGCGTAGAAGGTGCCGACCAAAGCACCTACAGCCACGCGCACAACTTCACCTTCGAAGGCCGCCAGTGGCACCGCCGGTTCGCCAGCACCGCTGGCAGCGACGTCGCCCAGGTGTTGAAAAAAGCCTGGCTGTCGTACACCAAGGCTGATCTCAACCTGGTCGGCGCGCTGGACCTGACCACCCTCAAGACCTTTACCGAGGCCACCCTGCACACGCGCCTGCTGGCCTTGCTGCCGGCCAGCGGCCTGGCCCGTGAAGTGGATGGCCAGTGGATGCTGCAAGCCCAGGCCGACTGACGGCCCGGTGGCAGGGCAGGATTCCACCGGTCTGCTAACTTGGTGGAATCCGTCCACCCACAGGTAGTCCGCCATGGCCCGCACAACGCCCATCGAGCTGTACCGCAATATCGGCATCGTCGCCCACGTGGATGCCGGCAAGACCACGACCACCGAGCGGATCCTGTTCTACACCGGGGTCAACCACAAGATGGGCGAAGTGCACGATGGCGCGGCGACCATGGACTGGATGGCCCAGGAGCAGGAACGCGGCATCACCATCACCTCGGCGGCGACCACAGCGTTCTGGCAAGGCTCGACCAAGCAGTTCGCCCACAAGTACCGTTTCAACATCATCGACACCCCAGGCCACGTCGATTTCACCATCGAGGTGGAGCGTTCATTGCGCGTGCTCGATGGCGCGGTCGTGGTATTCAGCGGTGCTGACGGCGTCGAGCCGCAGTCCGAGACGGTCTGGCGCCAGGCCAACAAGTATCACGTGCCACGCTTGGCCTACATCAACAAGATGGACCGCCAGGGGGCCGACTTCCTGCGCGTGGTCAAGCAGATCGATCAGCGCCTGGGGCACCACCCGGTACCCATCCAGCTGGCCATCGGCAGCGAAGAAAACTTCATGGGCCAGATCGACCTGGTGAAGATGAAGGCCATCTACTGGAACGATGCCGACCAGGGCACCAGTTACCGCGAAGAAGATATTCCCGCCGATCTGCAGGAGCTTGCCGACGAATGGCGCGCGCACATGATCGAAGCTGCGGCCGAGGCCAATGACGAGCTGACCATGAAGTTTCTCGATGGCGAGGAGCTGAGCATCGAAGAGATCAAGGCCGGGTTGCGCCAGCGCACCATCGCCAACGAAATCGTGCCGACCATCCTCGGCTCATCGTTCAAGAACAAGGGCGTGCCGCTGATGCTCGACGCGGTGATCGACTATCTGCCCGCCCCCTCGGAAATTCCTGCCATCCGCGGCACCGACCCGGATGATGAAGAAAAGCACCTGGAACGCCACGCCGACGACAAAGAGCCGTTCTCGGCACTGGCTTTCAAGATCGCCACCGACCCGTTCGTCGGCACCCTCACCTTCGCCCGCGTTTATTCCGGCGTGCTCAGCTCAGGCAATGCGGTACTCAACTCGGTCAAAGGCAAGAAGGAACGCATCGGCCGCATGGTGCAGATGCATGCCAACCAGCGTGCCGAAATCAAGGACGTGTGTGCCGGCGACATCGCCGCACTGATCGGCATGAAGGACGTGACCACCGGCGATACCCTGTGCGACATGGACAAACCGATCATCCTCGAACGCATGGACTTCCCCGACCCGGTGATTTCCGTCGCAGTAGAGCCGAAAACCAAGGCCGACCAGGAAAAAATGGGGATCGCGCTGGGCAAGCTGGCCCAGGAAGACCCCTCATTCCGCGTGCGTACCGATGAAGAGACTGGCCAGACCATCATCTCGGGCATGGGCGAGCTGCACCTGGATATCATCGTCGACCGCATGCGCCGCGAGTTCAACGTCGAGGCCAACATCGGCAAGCCGCAGGTGGCCTACCGGGAAAAAATCCGCAATACCTGCGAGATCGAGGGGCGTTTCGTGCGCCAGTCCGGTGGCCGTGGCCAATACGGCCATTGCTGGATCCGTTTCGCCCCCGGTGATGAAGGCAAAGAAGGCCTGGAGTTCATCAACGAGATCGTCGGCGGCGTGGTACCCCGCGAGTACATCCCGGCAATCCAGAAGGGTATCGAAGAGCAAATGAAGAACGGCGTGCTTGCCGGCTACCCCCTGATCAACCTCAAGGCCGCCGTGTTCGATGGCTCGTACCACGATGTCGACTCCAACGAGATGGCCTACAAGATCGCCGCGTCAATGGCCACCAAGCAGTTGTCGCAGAAAGGCGGCGCAGTGTTGCTGGAGCCGGTGATGAAGGTAGAGGTGGTGACGCCCGAGGAATATCAGGGCGACATCCTCGGCGACTTGAGCCGACGTCGCGGCATGATCCAGGACGGTGATGAAACACCGGCTGGCAAGGTGATACGTGCCGAAGTGCCGCTGGGTGAAATGTTCGGCTACGCCACCTCGATGCGCTCGATGACCCAGGGCCGGGCCAGCTTCTCGATGGAGTTCACCCGCTATGCCGAGGCCCCGGCGAGCATTGCCGATGGCATCGTCAAGAAGAGCCGCGGGGAGTAAGCGGTTCTCCTGTACCGGCCTCTTCGCGGGTAAACCCGCTCCTACAGGATGGCCGCAGGCCCAAACATTGTGCGCCCCCCTGTAGGAGCGGGTTTACCCGCGAAGAGGCCGGCACAGGCAGCAACAGTTTTCAATGCTGCTCGCCCGCCCGCTTCAACAGCTTCTTGCACCGCTCCGACAAATGCACCACGCGCAAATGCTTGCCCGCCTTGGCATAGCGCTCGCGCAGGGTTTTCAGCGCCGCAACGGCCGAATAATCGACAAAGCTCAAATGCTGGCAATCCAGCGTGACCTGGGCCGGGTCCCCGGCCGTGTCGAACTGGTTGAGGAACGAGGTGGTCGAGGCAAAGAACAGCGTGCCATGCAGTTGATAACGCTTGCCGCCCTCCGCGTCCTCATGGGTGTCGGCATACAGCTCCCGCGCATGCTGCCAGGCAAAGTTAAGCGCCGCGATGATGATACCGAACAGCACTGCCATGGCCAGGTCGGTCAGCACCGTGACCACAGTCACCGCAACGATCGCCAGCACATCATTCACCGGCACCTTGTGCAACACCCGCAACGACGCCCAGGCAAAAGTCTGCTGGGCCACCACGAACATCACCCCAACCAGCGCCGCCAGGGGAATGCGCTCGATCAGCGGCGACAGGAACAGCACGAACAGCAGAATCATTACCCCGGCCACTACCCCCGACAACCGGCCCCGGCCATTGGAGCTGAGGTTGATCACCGTCTGCCCGATCATCGCGCAGCCGCCCATGCCGCCGCACAGGCCCGACACCATGTTCGCAGCGCCCAATGCCACACACTCGCGGTCCGGGAAGCCACGGCTCTCGGTGATCTCATCGGTCAGGTTGAGGGTGAGCAGGGTTTCCAGCAGGCCGACCATGGCCATCAGCACCGCGTAGGGGGCGATGATCTTCAGGGTTTCCAGATTCCAGGGCACATCCGGCAGTGCCAGCCCCGGCAGGCCACCGGCGATATGCGCCATGTCGCCCAGGGTGCGGGTAGGCAGCCCGAGCACGTACACCAGCAGGCCAACACCGAGGATCGCCACCAAGGCCGGCGGCACCGCACGGGTCAGTTTCGGCAGCACATAAACCACCGCCATGGTCAGCGCGACCAGGCCGATCATCAGGTACAGCGGCGTGCCACTGAGCCAGTGTTCGCCGTCCTTGAAATGCTCCAGCTGAGCCATGGCGATGACGATGGCCAGGCCGTTCACGAAGCCAAGCATGACCGGGTATGGCACCAGGCGCACCAGTTTGCCCAGGCGCAGCAGGCCGAACAGGATCATCACCACACCGCCCAGCAGCACCGTGGCCAGCAGGTACTGCACGCCGTGCTGCACCACCAAGGCGACGATCACCACCGCCATCGAGCCGGCAGCGCCTGAGATCATCCCCGGCCGCCCGCCGAACAGCGCCGTCAGGGTACAAATGATGAACGCGCCATACAGGCCCATCAGCGGGTTGAGATGGGCCACCAGGGCAAAGGCGATGCACTCGGGGACCAAGGCGAACGAGGTGGTGAGGCCGGCGAGCAGGTCGGCGCGTAGTCGGGCGGGCTTCATGGGCTTCCTGTGGTGCAGTCCTGACGGACGTTAGAAAAACGAGGGGCGCGATGTTACGGAATTTGTCTGACAGCGGCCACCGCTCAACGCACCCGTTCCAGGCTCTGCACGGCCAGGTCCAGCGCACGCTGCATGTCCAGGCGCGCCGAACGGCCCAGGTCCGGGTCGTTCAGGCGGCCGCCACGCTCTGAGGGCAGGATCGGCGCCGTCAGGTCTTCGGCATCCATCGCTTCAAAATCCTGTTCGGCGCCCAGGGTCAAGGCACTGCGCCGCAACAGCATGCGCACCTGTTCCGGGGTAAGTGCCGGGTTGATCGACAGCATCGTCGCCACAGTGGCAGTCACCAAGGGTGTTGCGTACGACGTGCCGCAATGCGCAGCCTCGGCAGACACCGGGCGTATGCAGGCAGCAGCACTGACATCCACGCGCATGTCGATGTTGGAACTGTGACGCTTGCGCACATGATCGTGGGCTTCAACTGCCGTAGCCTTGCCACTGCGCTGATGCCCGCCCACCACCAGCAATTGTTCGGTGATGAATGACGAAGGCAGGCGATATTCATCGGTCCCCGACCAGGACGCACCATTGCCCGCCGAATTCACCACCACCACATCAGGGTGCTCCTTGCGCAGCCAGAGGAAAAACTCCTCAAGCAACTCCTCGTAGCCACTCATTGCCAGCCCGGAACGCACCAGCGAATCGACCTCATCACCGTTGACATCGCGCGCGCCGACCCGGTGGATGCCCCAGCTCCAGTTCAGCACCCGCACGCCATCTTCGACCAGGTTCACCGAGGCAGCGATGTTGGCGGTGATACCGGCATCCGAGTTGCGCTCTACCACCACCTCGAAGCCAGGGCTGTGCTTGCCCAGCCCCGGCAAAAAGCCCTCACCCTGCGCAGCGAGAATGCCCGCAACATGGCTGCCGTGGCTGGCCGGGCGATCACCGTCGCGAGCGAAGAGGCATGTCTGGCCTCGTTCGCAGCCCCCTCGATAATCGCCGAACCCTGGGGCGTCAAAGTCCACTTCACGCTCGATTACCCCGACCCGCACGGGCTTCACCGGCAAGCCAGAGGCGGCAATCCGGCGCCGGTAGAAATACAGCGCGTCCATGAAGCGATTGGCCGCCCATTCGTCCGCCTGGTCGATGGCCCGGGTGCCGCGCCCATTGCCCTCCTCCCCGCGCTCGGGGGCGGACTCTTCGACAATCACGGCATCCACGCTGACTTCACTGCCCATGCGCAGGACCATCGCATCGCGCTGCACCAGGTTCTTTACCGGCAAGCGCAACTGGTAGACATTCAGCGGCGGTATGGCACCGACAACCTGGGCGCCGTATTTACCGGCGATGCGCCGGGCCTCGCCGAGGCCGTCGTATTTTTCTTCGATCAACAGGCTGACCAGATCGACATAAGTGGTCAGGCCGTCCATGTTCTTCGCCACTTCATCAGGCCCTGCGGCGATCACATGACTGCGCTGGCGGGTCAGCCATACCGGGTTGCTGGTGCGGCCGCCATCGGCCAGCCAGAGCGGGGCGCTGCGCTGGGCTTCTCTCGCCAGTTTCAGCGTCAGCCGGTCACCTTGCCGCCCGACATTGGCTTCTGACAGCCGCACACCGCCCAACCATACCGTTGGCAGGTTTGCCCCGAGCCCCTCGGCACGCAGGCACCATTGCTGCTGGCTATCGCTGAACAAGTCGCCGCAACGCTGCAACTGCTTGATGCGCAGCGTGTCCGCTGCAGCCTGTGCACCCAGACTGCAAAGCCATAACAGCAAGATCAGGACACCGTTCATGCAATCACCCCACGCGCTCCCTGTGAGTGCGACTTACGGGGCACCTCAAAGGTTCACCTGTGGCTGGCAACTGCCTGGTCGCGGGCGAGCCATTCGGCCATGGAAGTATCCTCCAACGCGTACTCGCCACGATTGGCCTTCCATACCAGCTCCTTGTCGCGCAGGGCGTCGAGGGCCTTCTGTACGTTTGCCGTGTTGACGTTGGCTACCGCCTGGGCCTGCTCCAGCTTGCGGCTGACCTCAACCAGGGTTTGCTCGGTAAATGGGGAAAACGGCTGCCGGCCCAGCGTGCGCTCGGCCATGACCGCTAGCACGGCCTGCTGCAACGGCGTAAGTTCGTTCCAAGCGCTTTCGTAGTCACTCCACACCCCGGCTTGATGGTTCAGCGCCCCATTGCGCAGCAGTTCACCCAGGTTGCCCGCCTCACCCAGGCCGACGCTAACTTCGGCCAACAGTTTGTTGAGCATTTCCGGGCGCCGGCCGACCAATTCGAACGCGTATGCCAGGTCCTCTACCTTGAACTGGTTACTGTCGGCCAGGCGACGGTTCCACAAGGCGGTGATGAATTCGACATATTCACGCCCCAGCAACGGAAATGGCGTGATGCTGGCACCAAAGAATGGCTGCTTGCTCTTGAGTACCAGGTTGGCCAGCTTGTCGCGACTAGAGCCCGTGAACACCAGGCGCAAGCCGTCCGGACGGTCGCCACGGTTAAGATGGTCACGCGCGGCTTTCAGCGCGAACATCGCATTGAGGCCATCTTCGCTGTTAAGGGCGTGCTGAGCCTCGTCGATGATCAGCACTACCAGCTGCCCTGACACTTGATGCAACACGGCAAGCGCCTGGGCCAGGGTAGTCCCCGCAGGCAGTTGCGGGCGGGTGAAATCCCAGCTCAGGGTGCGCAGCAGGTTGATCTTGTCGATACCGGCCTTTTTCGCCGTCCTGGCCAGCGCACCTTCGAATCTGGCCAGCGCAGTACCGATGGCGCCACTGATGAGCTGCGCAGGGGCGGCGTCACGATCCGACCACAGGTCGACGTAAACCGGTAGCCAGCCGCGCTGTACGCATTCAGGTATGAAGTCGTTGTTGAGGAAGGTGCTCTTGCCCGTACGCCGGGGCGCGGCCAGGAACATGCCCGAGCTGTAATCGACCAACGACTCGCCGGCCAAGTCTTGGGCCAGTACGTTGGCCAACTGATTACGGCGTAGGAGCGGGCGAACGGGAGACATGCAATTAACCTCAATTATCTTGCCTACTATAATTTATAGCCTACAAGATAAATCAGGATAATACGACCGACTGCAACCGTGCCTGCGTGATCCAGATCCGGCAAAAAGTCAGCAAATTTGCCATCATGTTGGTTCCACCTGCGGAGATCATGGACATGCCGCTACGCCCCCTTTTCGCCTCCCTGTTGCTGGTCGCCAGCCTCACCGCCCACGCCGCCACCGAGGTGGTGCCACTTCAGCATCGCAGCAGCGCCGAACTGCTGCCCGCCCTGCAGGCTTTCATCGGCAAGGACGGCACGGTCAGCGCCTTCGAGAACAAACTGATCGTCAACGCCAGCCCCGAGCGCATCGACGACCTGCGCGCCCTGCTGCAACAGCTGGACACCGCGCCCAAGCGCCTGCTGATCAGCGTCGACAACAACGACAGCAATTTCCAGGACAACCGCGGCAACGCACGCGTCATTCACTACGGCACCAGCAACCGCGACGGCGGCATGCAGCAGGTACAAGCCAGCGAAGGGCAACCGGCCCTGATCCAGGTGGGCCAGAGCATCCCCATTACCAGCACCAGCACAGACGGCTATGGGCGCATTCAGAGCAACACCGAATACCGCAACGTGACCCAAGGCTTCTACGTAACCCCAAGCCTGAGCGGCGAAACGGTTCGTCTGCAAATAAGCAGCAATAATGACCGTATCAGCCATGAACGTGCAGATGTAGTGAAAGTGCAAAGTACCGACACGACAGTCACTGGCAAGCTCGGCGAGTGGATCACCCTGGCGGGGTTCAACCAGCAGAGCCAAGCCGACCGCAGCGCGTCAAGCCACACGTACAGCACCCAACGGGGTGAAAACATGACATTGCGGGTCAAAGTCGACCTTGTGGACTGATCCCAGGCAATTCAAGGCTTCGACCAAAGGCCTTGAAACTGACTGCCAAGTCGCATTAGACCAAAGATGTAGTAAGGACAAAAAAGCACTACAAAACATTTGACAGGGTCTTTTTCCCAAGGGCATGATGGCCTCGCTCCCGCTAATCAGGGGCCCTGGCAAGGGCCTTCGAGGCGTACTCCTCCCACCCCTGGAGGCGCCTCGTGTCTATACGGCCCACAAGGCGGTTCGACGGGATTGCGACTGCAACGAAGAAGTTGTCCCGAGGGACGGAAGCGCATCACCGCAGTACTGGCAATCGCGTCGCACCGCAGCAAGGCAACCACGAGCCGACCTGCCGGAGCACACCTTCGCCTGGTCTGCCCACCCTTCCCCTTCGAGCCTTCGCGTTCGCCGCCGCATTCCTGCGAACAGGACAGCCGCCAGGCACCTGATCTGCTCCGAGCATCAGCACAATTAACCCAAGATCGATGCGACGAGGTTTATTTCCATGGCACTGACACGCGAACAGCAAATTGCAGCCCTCGAGAAAGACTGGGCCGAAAACCCGCGCTGGAAAGGCGTGACCCGTACCTACACCGCCGCTGATGTCGTTCGCCTGCGTGGCTCCGTGCAACCTGAGCACACCTTTGCCCGTCAGGGTGCAGAAAAACTGTGGAAGCTGGTCACCGAAGGTGCTCACCCGTCCTTCCGCCCCGACAAAGATTTCGTCAACTGCATGGGCGCCCTGACCGGCGGCCAGGCTGTACAACAAGTCAAGGCCGGCATCCAGGCCATCTACCTGTCCGGCTGGCAGGTTGCCGCCGACAACAACTCGGCCGAGTCGATGTACCCTGACCAGTCGCTGTACCCGGTCGACTCGGTACCGACCGTGGTCAAACGCATCAACAACGCGTTCCGCCGCGCCGACCAGATCCAGTGGAAAGCCGGCAAGAACCCGGGCGACGACGGCTACATCGACTACTTCGCGCCCATCGTGGCCGACGCCGAAGCCGGTTTCGGTGGCGTACTGAACGCCTACGAGCTGATGAAGAACATGATCGAAGCAGGCGCCGCCGGCGTGCACTTCGAAGACCAGCTGGCCTCGGTTAAAAAATGCGGCCACATGGGCGGCAAGGTGCTGGTACCGACCCAGGAAGCCGTACAGAAGCTGGTAGCCGCGCGCCTGGCCGCTGACGTGTCGGGTGTACCGACCATCATCCTGGCCCGCACCGATGCCAACGCCGCCGACCTGCTGACCAGCGACTGCGACCCGTACGACCAGCCGTTCGTGGTTGGCGAGCGCACCCGCGAAGGCTTCTACAAGGTCCGCGCCGGCCTCGACCAGGCCATTGCCCGCGGCCTGGCCTACGCCCCGTACGCCGACCTGATCTGGTGCGAAACGGCCAAGCCGGACCTGGACGAAGCCCGCCGTTTCGCCGAGGCGATCAAGAAGGAATACCCGGACCAGATCCTGTCGTACAACTGCTCGCCTTCCTTCAACTGGAAGAAAAACCTGGACGACGCCACCATCGCCAAGTTCCAGCGCGAGCTGTCGGCCATGGGTTACAAGCATCAGTTCATCACCCTGGCCGGCATCCACAACATGTGGCACGGCATGTTCAACCTGGCGCACGACTACGCCCGTAACGACATGACCGCCTACGTGAAGCTGCAGGAGCAGGAATTCGCTGACGCCAGCAAGGGCTACACCTTCGTGGCGCACCAGCAGGAAGTGGGCACCGGCTACTTCGACGACATGACCACCGTGATCCAGGGTGGCGCTTCGTCGGTGACTGCACTGACCGGCTCGACCGAAGAAGAGCAGTTCCACTGATAGTGGGTTGCCGTTGAACAAAGGCCCGGGGCTTGTGAAAGCTCCGGGCCTTTGTTTTTACCCGAGAAAGGGCCGGGCCTGCTGGCCAATTTTCACCAGCCGTTCACCGTTGCCGCCGCTACCGTATTCGCGGGTAAACCCGCTCCTACACTGATCGGGAGGAGACACACATCGGCGATTGGGCGCAGGCCGCTGCAGGAACGGGTTTACCCGCGAAAGGGCCGGCACGGGCCACAGCAAAACCCTGGATCAGGTCTATGCTTGTGGCAGCCCAGCAGCAGGGACCGCCCATGCCTCGTCCAAGCCACCTGATGATTCTCGCCCTGACCGCCGCTGCCCTCTATATATATGCACTGGCCAGCGACAACACCCTGCTCGCCCTGATGGCCAAACCCATCCCGGTGCTGGCCTTGATTGCCTGGCTGCGCAGCACCCCGGTTTCGCCTTATCGCACATGGATCTCGATCGGCCTGGGCTTCTCGGTACTCGGTGACATCCTGCTGGCCATCCCCGCCGACCTGTTCGTGTTCGGCTTGGCCGCCTTCCTTTGCGCTCACCTTGCTTACCTGCGCGGCTATTGCGGCATTACCCTGCGCCCCGCCCTGCCCGCACTGATCTTCAGCGCAATCACTGGCATCGCGCTGCTCGGTGTACTGGCCAGCCACGGCCTCGGCCCGTTGCTGATCCCGGTAGCGCTCTACGCCCTGGCCATCAGCGCCATGCTCTGGCGCGCACTGGCCTGCGGGGGAGTGGCAGCACTGGGTGCCGGCCTGTTCGTGTTCTCCGACAGCCTGATCGGCATCGACCGCTTTGTCAGCCCGTTCGCCGCCGCACCGTACCTGATCATCCTCGCCTACTGGCTCGGCCAATGGGCCATCGCTTCATCAGTCAGTCATCGCTCAACCGATAAAGTATTGACCCAGAGCGGTGCACGCAGGACCGAGAGCTGCTAGAACAAGGGTTTTTGGCAATTGCAAGTAGGGGGAATCGCCAGATGAACTTTACAAGGCACAGAAGAGCCAAATTCAACGGTAGCAGCTCAAATGATATTAATTATCATTACAGGGGTTGCAATTCGTTACCTGCCGCAAGAAACATAATTAACAAAACCGCGCGTAATGCCCGAATTTCAAGGCTCTCAGCCAGTTACGAACGGTTTTTGTACTTAATCCTACGAATAAATTTGCGACAGAAATTTTACTTGCACCAGGTTTACCCATAAAATCAGCGCGATTGATTCGGCTGCGACATTTGGTCACTGCATGTGCGACGCCAAGTCGCCGCTCTACACTTATTTCAGACTGCAGAGCTGGGTCTCTGTATAAGGATCTCTAGCATGTCCGATTCGGCAGGACTCATCGCCCACAACTGGGGCTTTGCCATCTTCCTCCTGGGTGTCGTCGGCCTGTGCGCCTTCATGCTCGGCCTGTCCAGCCTGCTCGGTAGCAAGGCTTGGGGCCGCGCCAAGAACGAACCCTTCGAATCCGGCATGCTGCCCGTCGGCAGCGCTCGCCTGCGCCTGTCCGCCAAATTCTATCTGGTCGCGATGCTGTTCGTGATCTTCGATATCGAAGCCCTCTTTCTCTTTGCATGGTCTGTGTCCGTCCGCGAGAGCGGCTGGACCGGATTCGTCGAAGCACTCGTTTTCATAGCAATTCTGTTGGCAGGTCTTGTCTACCTATGGCGCGTCGGGGCACTTGATTGGGCTCCCGAAGGTCGCCGCAAGCGGCAAGCGAAGCTGAAACAATGAGGCTTTGGCATGCAATACAATCTCACCAGAATCGATCCGGATGCGCCCAACGAGCAGTACCCGGTCGGTGAACGGGAAACCGTCACCGATCAACTGCTGGAGGACCAGGTCCACAAGAACATCTTCATGGGCAAACTTGAAGATGTGCTGCGTGGCGCGGTCAATTGGGGCCGCAAGAACTCCCTCTGGCCGTACAACTTCGGCCTGTCCTGCTGCTACGTGGAAATGACCACGGCCTTCACGGCACCCCACGACATCGCCCGCTTCGGCGCCGAAGTCATCCGGGCCTCGCCGCGTCAGGCCGACTTCATGGTCATTGCCGGTACCTGCTTCGTGAAGATGGCGCCGATCATCCAGCGCCTGTACGAGCAGATGCTCGAACCGAAATGGGTCATTTCCATGGGTTCGTGCGCCAACTCCGGTGGCATGTACGACATCTACTCGGTCGTTCAGGGGGTCGACAAGTTCCTCCCCGTGGACGTCTATGTGCCTGGCTGCCCGCCACGCCCTGAGGCTTTCCTGCAAGGCTTGATGCTGCTGCAGGAGTCGATCGGCCAAGAACGACGCCCGCTTTCCTGGGTTGTTGGTGATCAAGGTATTTACCGTGCCGAGATGCCAGCCCAGAAAGACCTGCGTCGTGAGCAGCGCATTGCAGTAACCAACCTGCGCAGCCCCGACGAAGTCTGATCCAGCGACCTGCCGCCCGCTCCCGAAGGAGCCGGCGGCCTGGCTTCATTCTTAACGTTGACCCAAAGCGACCGAGACCATGACAGCGGACAACGCTATTTTCATTCCGCCCTACAAGGCTGACGACCAGGATGTGGTCGTCGAACTGAACAACCGTTTTGGCGCCGAAGCATTCGTCGCCCAGGAGACCCGCACCGGCATGCCCGTGCTGTGGGTAAAACGCGCCCAGCTCAAAGAGGTGCTCAGTTTCCTGCGCGGCGTCGCCAAGCCTTACAGCATGCTGTACGACCTGCATGGCGTCGACGAGCGCCTGCGCACCCAGCGCCGTGGCCTGCCAGCCGCCGATTTCAGCGTGTTCTACCACCTGTTGTCGATCGAGCGTAACAGCGATGTGATGATCAAGGTGTCGCTCAGCGAAGGCGACCTGAACCTGCCGACCGTGACGGGCATCTGGCCAAACGCCAACTGGTACGAGCGCGAAGTCTGGGACATGTTCGGCATCGACTTTGCCGGCCACCCGCACCTCAGCCGCATCATGATGCCGCCGACCTGGGAAGGTCACCCGCTGCGCAAGGACTACCCTGCCCGTGCGACCGAGTTCGACCCCTACAGCCTGACCCTGGCCAAGCAGCAGCTTGAAGAGGAATCGGCACGCTTCAACCCGGAAGCCTGGGGCATGAAGCGTCAGGGCGCCAACGAGGACTACATGTTCCTCAACCTCGGCCCCAACCACCCTTCGGCGCACGGTGCGTTCCGTATCGTCCTGCAGCTGGACGGTGAAGAAATCGTCGACTGCGTACCGGACATCGGCTACCACCACCGTGGCGCCGAAAAAATGGCCGAGCGCCAGTCCTGGCACAGCTTCATCCCCTATACCGACCGTATCGATTACCTCGGCGGGGTGATGAACAACCTGCCGTACGTGCTTGCGGTAGAGAAGCTGGCCGGCATCAAGGTGCCGCAGAAGGTCGACGTGATTCGCATCATGCTGGCCGAGTTCTTCCGCATCACCAGCCACCTGCTGTTCCTGGGTACCTACATCCAGGACGTCGGCGCCATGACCCCGGTGTTCTTCACCTTCACCGACCGCCAGCGCGCCTACACCGTGATCGAAGCGATCACCGGTTTCCGCCTGCACCCGGCCTGGTACCGCATCGGTGGCGTCGCCCACGACCTGCCACGTGGCTGGGACAAGCTGGTCAAGGACTTTGTCGAGTGGCTGCCCAAGCGCCTCGACGAATACACCAAGGCCGCCCTGCAAAACAGCATCCTCAAGGGCCGTACCATCGGCGTTGCCGCGTACAACACCAAGGAAGCGCTGGAATGGGGCACCACCGGTGCCGGCTTGCGTGCCACCGGTTGCAACTTCGACCTGCGTAAAGCCCGTCCTTACTCCGGCTACGAAAACTTCGAGTTCGAAGTACCGCTGGCCCACAACGGCGATGCCTACGATCGCTGCATGGTCCGTGTCGAGGAGATGCGTCAGAGTATCCGCATCATCGACCAGTGCCTGCGCAACATGCCGGAAGGCCCGTACAAGGCGGATCACCCGCTGACCACGCCGCCGCCGAAAGAGCGCACCCTGCAGCACATCGAAACCCTGATCACGCACTTCCTGCAAGTCTCGTGGGGCCCGGTCATGCCGGCCAACGAGTCGTTCCAGATGATCGAAGCGACCAAGGGCATCAACAGTTACTACCTGACGAGCGATGGCGGCACCATGAGCTACCGCACCCGGATCCGCACCCCGAGCTACCCGCACCTGCAGCAGATCCCTTCGGTGATCAAAGGCAGCATGGTTGCCGACCTCATTGCGTACCTGGGCAGTATCGACTTCGTTATGGCTGACGTGGACCGCTAAGCATGAACAGCACGCTTATCCAGACAGACCGTTTCGCCCTGAGCGAAACCGAGCGCTCGGCCATCGAGCACGAAATGCATCACTACGAGGACCCGCGCGCGGCGTCCATCGAAGCCCTGAAGATCGTCCAGAAGGAGCGTGGCTGGGTGCCGGACGGCGCCATTCACGCCATCGGCGAAGTGCTGGGCATTCCGGCCAGCGACGTCGAGGGTGTCGCCACCTTCTACAGCCAGATCTTCCGCCAACCGGTCGGCCGCCACATCATCCGCGTGTGCGACAGCATGGTCTGCTACATCGGCGGCCATGAGTCGGTCGTCAGCCAGATCCAGAGCGAGCTGGGCATCGGCCTCGGCCAGACCACCGCCGACGGCCGTTTCACCCTGCTGCCCGTGTGCTGCCTGGGCAACTGCGACAAGGCCCCGGCACTGATGATCGACGACGACACCTTCGGTGACGTGCAGCCGGCTGGCGTTTCCAAACTGCTGGAGGGTTACGTATGACCATTACTTCCTTCGGCCCGGCCAACCGCATCGCGCGCTCGGCCGAAACCCACCCGCTGACCTGGCGCCTGCGTGACGACGGCGAGCCGGTCTGGCTGGCCGAGTACGAATCGAAGAACGGCTACGCCGCAGCCCGCAAGGCGCTGGCGCAAATGTCCGCCGACGACATCGTGCAAAGCGTCAAGGACTCCGGCCTCAAGGGCCGTGGCGGTGCAGGCTTCCCCACTGGCGTGAAGTGGGGCCTGATGCCCAAAGACGAATCCATGAACATCCGCTACCTGCTGTGCAACGCGGACGAAATGGAGCCGAACACCTGGAAGGACCGCATGCTGATGGAGCAACAGCCCCATCTGCTGGTCGAGGGCATGCTGATCAGCGCCCGCGCCCTCAAGGCCTACCGCGGCTACATCTTCCTGCGTGGCGAATACACCACCGCAGCGAAGAACCTCAACCGCGCCATCGATGAAGCCAAGGCCGCCGGCCTGCTGGGCAAGAACATCCTGGGCAGCGGTTTCGATTTCGAGCTGTTCGTGCACACCGGTGCCGGCCGCTACATCTGCGGTGAAGAAACCGCGCTGATCAACTCGCTGGAAGGCCGCCGCGCCAACCCGCGCTCCAAGCCGCCCTTCCCTGCCGCCGTTGGCGTGTGGGGCAAGCCGACGTGCGTGAACAACGTCGAAACCCTGTGCAACGTCCCGGCCATCGTCGCCAACGGCAACGACTGGTACAAGTCGCTGGCCCGCGAAGGCAGCGAAGACCATGGCACCAAGCTGATGGGCTTCTCCGGCAAGGTAAAGAACCCAGGCCTGTGGGAACTGCCATTCGGCGTTACCGCGCGCGAACTGTTCGAAGACTACGCCGGTGGCATGCGCGATGGCTTCAAGCTCAAGTGCTGGCAGCCAGGCGGCGCCGGTACCGGCTTCCTGCTGCCTGAGCACCTCGATGCGCAAATGTACGCCGGTGGCATCGCCAAGGTCGGCACCCGTATGGGTACTGGCCTGGCCATGGCGGTCGACGACAGCATCAACATGGTGTCGCTGCTGCGCAACATGGAAGAGTTCTTCGCCCGCGAGTCGTGCGGCTGGTGCACGCCATGCCGTGACGGCCTGCCGTGGAGCGTGAAGATGCTGCGTGCACTGGAAAGAGGCCAGGGCCGCGCCGAAGACATCGAGACGCTGCTGGGGCTGGTCAACTTCCTCGGCCCAGGCCGTACCTTCTGTGCTCACGCACCGGGTGCCGTCGAGCCGCTGGGCAGTGCCATCAAATACTTCCGCTCGGAGTTCGAGGCCGGTGTGGCGCCAGAAAGCGCTGCCACCCTGCGCCCCGACCTGGCGAAGCCGATCGTGGTCGGCGCATAACAAGATGATTAGGCGGGTGGTCCGTGCCACTCGCCAGCTTACCGGCAGGCCCGAGCAATCGAGGCGTGTCGCAAGCTCACCGATTTCCATTAGCCACGCCCGCTCACGCGGGCCAACGAAGAACTTTGAACAATGGCCACTATCCACGTAGACGGCAAAGCGCTCGAAGTCAACGGTGCAGACAACCTGTTACAGGCGTGTCTGTCGCTCGGCCTCGACATCCCTTATTTCTGCTGGCACCCGGCGCTTGGTAGCGTTGGCGCCTGCCGGCAGTGCGCAGTCAAGCAGTACACCGACGAGAACGACACCCGTGGTCGTATCGTCATGTCCTGCATGACCCCTGCTTCCGACGGCACCTGGATCTCCATCGACGACGAAGAGTCGAAGGCGTTCCGCGCCAGCGTCGTCGAATGGCTGATGACCAACCACCCGCACGACTGCCCGGTGTGCGAGGAAGGCGGTCACTGCCACCTGCAGGACATGACGGTAATGACCGGCCACAACGAGCGCCGCTACCGTTTCACCAAGCGTACCCACCAGAACCAGGACCTCGGCCCGTTCATCGCCCATGAGATGAACCGCTGCATCGCCTGCTACCGTTGCGTGCGCTACTACAAGGACTACGCCGGTGGTACCGACCTGGGCGTATACGGCGCCCACGACAACGTGTACTTCGGCCGCGTCGAAGACGGTGTGCTGGAAAGCGAGTTCTCCGGCAACCTGACCGAGGTCTGCCCGACCGGCGTATTCACCGACAAGACCCACTCCGAGCGCTACAACCGCAAGTGGGACATGCAGTTCGCCCCAAGCATCTGCCATGGCTGCTCCAGCGGCTGCAACATCAGCCCGGGTGAGCGCTACGGCGAACTGCGCCGTATCGAAAACCGCTTCAACGGTTCGGTCAACCAGTACTTCCTATGCGACCGCGGCCGCTTCGGCTACGGCTACGTCAACCGCAAGGACCGCCCACGCCAGCCACAACTGGCCGACGGCACCAAGCTGGGCCTGGACGCCGCCCTGGACAAGGCCGCCGACCTGCTGCGCGGCCGTACCATCGTCGGTATCGGCTCGCCACGCGCCAGCCTCGAAAGCAACTACGGCCTGCGTGAGCTGGTCGGCGCCGAATACTTCTACTCGGGCATGGAAGCTGGCGAACTGGCCCGCGTACGCCTGGCCCTGAACGTGCTGAACAACAGCCCGCTGCCCGTGCCGACCCTGCGCGACATCGAAGACCACGACGCCATGTTCGTGCTCGGTGAAGACCTGACCCAGACCGCTGCCCGCGTTGCCCTGGCCGTGCGCCAGGCCACCAAAGGCAAGGCCGAGGCCATGGCCGAAGCGATGAAAGTGCAGCCTTGGCTCGACGCTGCCGTGAAGAACATTGGCCAGCACGCGCTGTACCCGCTGTTCATCGCATCCCTGGCTGAAACCAAGCTCGACGACGTCGCCGAAGAGTGCGTACACGCCGCGCCGGCCGACCTGGCCCGCATCGGTTTCGCCGTGGCCCACGCCATCGACCCGAGCGCCCCTGCCGTCGCCGGCCTGGACGACGAAGCTCAGGCCCTGGCCCAGCGCATCGCCGACGCCCTGGTCGCCGCCAAGCGCCCACTGGTCGTAGCCGGTACTTCGCTGGCCGACCCGGCGCTGATCGAAGCGGCTGCCAACATCGCCAAGGCCCTGAAGCTGCGCGAGAAAAACGGCTCGCTGAGCCTGGTGGTGCCTGAGGCCAACAGCCTCGGCCTGGCCATGCTCGGTGGCGAGTCGGTCGATGCCGCCCTGGACGCGGTCATCAGCGGCAAAGCCGATGCCATCGTGGTGCTGGAAAACGACCTGTACGCCCGCGTACCGGCCGCCAAGGTCGATGCTGCCCTGGCTGCGGCCAAGGTGGTGATCGTTGCCGATCACTCCAAAACCGCCACCGTCGACCGCGCCCACCTGGTGCTGCCGGCCGCCTCGTTCGCCGAAGGCGACGGTACCCTGGTCAGCCAGGAAGGCCGTGCCCAGCGCTTCTTCCAGGTGTTCGACCCGCAGTACCTGGACAGCAGCATCCAGATCCACGAAGGCTGGCGCTGGATGCACGCCCTGCGTGCCACCCTGCTGAACAAGCCGGTCGATTGGACCCAGCTGGACCACGTCACCAGCGCCTGCGCCGAAGCCGCCCCGCAACTGGCCGGCATCGTCAACGCCGCGCCGAGCGCTGCGTTCCGCATCAAGGGCATGAAGCTGGCCCGTGAGCCGCTGCGCTACTCCGGCCGTACCGCCATGCGTGCCAACATCAGTGTGCACGAGCCGCGCACCCCGCAAGACAAGGACACCGCGTTCGCCTTCTCCATGGAAGGCTACTCGGGTTCGGCCGAACCGCGCCAGCAGGTGCCGTTCGCCTGGTCGCCGGGCTGGAACTCCCCACAAGCCTGGAACAAGTTTCAGGACGAGGTCGGTGGCCACCTGCGTGCCGGTGACCCAGGCGTACGCCTGATCGAATCGCAAGGCGACCGCCTGAACTGGTTCAACGCCATTCCGGGGGCCTTCAACCCGGCCCGTGGCACCTGGACTGCCGTGCCGTTCTTCCACCTGTTCGGCAGCGAAGAAAGCTCCTCGCGCGCTGCTCCGGTCCAAGAACGCATCCCGGCTGCCTACGTGGCCCTGGCCAAGTCCGAAGCCGACCGCCTGGGCGTCAACGAAGGCGCCCTGCTGAGCCTGAACGTCGCCGGTGTGGCCCTGCGTCTGCCGCTGCGTATCAATGAAGAGCTGGGCGCTGGCCTGGTCGCGTTGCCGAAAGGCCTGGCTGGCATTCCGCCTGCCATCTTCGGTGCATCCGTCGAAGGTCTGCAGGAGGCAGCACAATGAGCTGGTTCACCCCCGAAGTGATCGATGTGATCCTCACCGTGCTGCGGGCCATCGTGGTCCTGCTGGCGGTGGTGGTCTGCGGTGCGCTGCTCAGCTTCGTCGAGCGCCGCCTGCTGGGCTGGTGGCAGGACCGTTACGGTCCGAACCGCGTCGGCCCGTTCGGCATGTTCCAGATCGCTGCCGACATGCTGAAGATGTTCTTCAAGGAAGACTGGAACCCACCCTTCGTCGATCGCGTGATCTTCACCCTGGCACCGGTAGTGGCCATGAGCGCCCTGCTGATCGCCTTCGTGGTCATCCCGATCACCCCGACCTGGGGCGTTGCCGACCTGAACATCGGCCTGCTGTTCTTCTTCGCCATGGCCGGCCTGTCGGTCTACGCGGTGCTGTTCGCCGGCTGGTCGTCGAACAACAAGTACGCCCTGCTGGGCAGCTTGCGTGCTTCGGCACAGACCGTGTCGTACGAAGTGTTCCTGGGCCTGGCGCTGATGGGCGTGGTGGTGCAGGTGGGTTCGTTCAACATGCGCGACATCGTTGAGTACCAGGCGCAGAACCTGTGGTTCATCATTCCGCAGTTCTTCGGCTTCTGCACCTTCTTCATCGCTGGCGTCGCCGTGACTCACCGTCACCCGTTCGACCAGCCGGAAGCAGAACAGGAACTGGCCGACGGCTACCACATCGAGTATGCCGGCATGAAGTGGGGCATGTTCTTCGTCGGTGAGTACATCGGCATCATCCTCATCTCGGCGCTGCTGGTAACCCTGTTCTTCGGCGGCTGGCACGGCCCGTTCGGCATCCTGCCGCAACTGTCGTTCCTGTGGTTCGCCCTGAAGACCGCGTTCTTCATCATGCTGTTCATCCTGCTGCGCGCCTCGATCCCGCGCCCACGCTATGACCAGGTGATGGACTTCAGCTGGAAGTTCTGCCTGCCGCTGACCCTGATCAATTTGCTGGTGACCGCTGCGATCGTGCTCTACAACACGCCAGCCGTCGCGGCCCAGTGAGGATTTGACCCATGTTCAAGTATATCGGCGACATCGTTAAGGGCACCGGCACCCAGCTGCGCAGCCTGGCAATGGTGTTCTCCCACGGGTTCCGCAAGCGCGACACCCTGCAGTACCCCGAAGAACCCGTGTACCTGCCGCCGCGCTACCGCGGCCGCATCGTCCTCACCCGCGACCCCGATGGCGAGGAGCGCTGCGTAGCGTGCAACCTCTGCGCGGTGGCCTGCCCGGTTGGCTGCATTTCGCTGCAGAAGGCCGAGACAGAGGACGGCCGCTGGTACCCGGAGTTCTTCCGCATCAACTTCTCGCGTTGCATTTTCTGCGGCCTGTGTGAAGAAGCGTGCCCGACCACCGCAATCCAGCTGACTCCGGATTTCGAAATGGCCGAGTTCAAGCGTCAGGACCTGGTGTACGAGAAAGAAGATCTGCTGATCTCCGGCCCCGGCAAGAACCCTGACTACAACTTCTACCGTGTTGCGGGTATGGCAATCGCTGGCAAGCCGAAGGGCTCTGCACAGAACGAAGCCGAGCCGATCAACGTGAAGAGCTTGCTCCCATAAGGACAGAAAGATGGAATTCGCTTTCTACTTCGCATCCGGGATCGCCGTGGTCTCCACCCTTCGGGTGGTAACTGGCACCAACCCCGTGCACGCCTTGCTTTACCTGATCATTTCGCTGATTTCCGTGGCCATGATCTTCTTCGCACTGGGTGCGCCGTTTGCCGGCGCCCTGGAAGTGATCGCCTACGCCGGCGCCATCATGGTGCTGTTCGTGTTCGTGGTGATGATGCTCAACCTCGGGCCGGCTTCGGTCGCCCAGGAACGGGGCTGGCTCAAGCCCGGCATCTGGGCCGGGCCGGTAATCCTCGGCGCCCTGCTGCTGGCGGAGCTGCTGTACGTGCTGTTCGTCACCCCGAGTGGCGCCGGCATCAGCGGTACCACCGTGGGCCCGAAAGCCGTGGGCATCAGCCTGTTCGGCCCTTACCTGCTGGTGGTCGAACTGGCGTCGATGCTGCTGCTGGCTGCAGCCGTCACCGCCTTCCACCTGGGCCGCAACGAGGCGAAGGAGTAAATCATGGGTGCTATCCCTCTCGAACATGGTCTGGCGGTCGCAGGCATCCTGTTCTGCTTAGGTCTGGTTGGCCTGATGGTCCGCCGCAACATCCTCTTCGTGCTCATGAGCCTGGAAGTCATGATGAACGCCTCTGCCCTGGCGTTCGTCGTCGCCGGTGCCCGTTGGGTCCAGCCCGACGGTCAGGTGATGTTCATTCTGGTGATCAGCCTGGCAGCCGCCGAGGCCAGCATTGGCCTGGCCATCCTGCTGCAGCTGTATCGCCGCTTCCACACTCTCGACATCGATGCTGCCAGTGAGATGCGCGGATGAACCTTCTCTTCCTGACTTTCGTCTTTCCCCTCATCGGCTTCCTGCTGCTGTCGTTCTCGCGTGGACGGTTCTCGGAGAACCTGTCCGCCCTGATCGGCGTCGGCTCGGTAGGCCTGTCGGCCGCCACGGCCGCTTACGTCATCTGGCAGTTCAACGTCGCCCCGCCTGAGGGCGGCGCGTACAGCCAGCTGCTGTGGCAGTGGATGTCGGTGGACGGCTTCGCGCCGAACTTCACCCTGTACCTGGACGGCCTGTCGGTCACCATGCTCGGTGTGGTGACCGGTGTCGGCTTCCTGATCCACCTGTTCGCATCCTGGTACATGCGTGGCGAAGCCGGCTACTCGCGCTTCTTCTCGTACACCAACCTGTTCATCGCCAGCATGCTGTTCCTGGTCCTCGGCGATAACCTGCTGTTCATCTACTTCGGCTGGGAAGGCGTGGGCCTGTGCTCGTACCTGTTGATCGGTTTCTACTACAGCAACCGCAACAACGGTAACGCGGCACTCAAGGCATTCATCGTCACCCGTATCGGCGACGTGTTCATGGCCATCGGCCTGTTCATCCTGTTCGCCCAGCTGGGCACCCTGAACGTGCAGGAACTCCTGGTGCTGGCACCGCAGAAGTTCCAGGCTGGCGACACCTGGATGGTGCTGGCCACGCTGATGCTGCTGGGTGGTGCGGTCGGTAAATCGGCACAGCTGCCACTGCAGACCTGGTTGGCCGACGCCATGGCGGGCCCGACTCCGGTTTCGGCACTGATCCACGCCGCAACCATGGTGACCGCGGGCGTGTACCTGATCGCCCGTACCAACGGCCTGTTCCTTCTGGCGCCGGACATCCTGCACCTTGTAGGTGTGGTCGGCGGCGTGACCCTGGTACTGGCAGGCTTCGCTGCGCTGGTACAGACCGATATCAAGCGTATCCTCGCCTACTCGACCATGAGCCAGATCGGCTACATGTTCCTGGCCCTGGGCGTGGGTGCCTGGGACGCGGCGATCTTCCACCTGATGACCCACGCCTTCTTCAAGGCCCTGCTGTTCCTTGCCTCCGGTGCGGTGATCGTTGCCTGCCACCACGAGCAGAACATCTTCAAGATGGGCGGCCTGTGGAAGAAACTGCCGCTGGCCTACGCCAGCTTCGTGGTCGGTGGTGCGGCACTGGCGGCCCTGCCGATCGTGACCGTAGGCTTCTACTCCAAGGACGAGATCCTCTGGGAAGCCTTCGCCAGCGGCAACACCGGCCTGCTGTATGCCGGCCTGGTAGGCGCGTTCATGACCTCGCTGTACACCTTCCGCCTGATCTTCATTGCCTTCCACGGCGAAGCCAAGACCGAAGCCCACGCGGGCCACGGCATCAGCCACTGGCTGCCGCTGGGCGTGCTGATCGTGCTGTCGACCTTCGTCGGCGCCTGGATCACCCCGCCGCTGGCCGGTGTGCTGCCGGAAAGCGCCGGCCATGCCGGTGGCGAAGCCAAGCACGCGCTGGAGATCACCTCGGGTGCCATCGCCATCGCCGGTATCCTGCTGGCCGCCCTGCTGTTCCTGGGCAAGCGCCGCTTCGTCAGCGCCGTCGCCAACAGTGGCATCGGTCGCGTCCTGTCGGCCTGGTGGTTCGCTGCCTGGGGCTTCGACTGGATCTACGACAAGCTTTTCGTCAAACCGTACCTGCTGATCAGCCACATCCTGCGCAAGGACCCGGTTGACCGCACCATCGGCCTGATTCCTCGGATGGCGCGTGGTGGCCACGTGGCCATGAGCAAGACCGAGACTGGCCAACTGCGCTGGTACACCGCCTCTATCGCCGTGGGTGCCGTGCTGGTGCTCGGTGCCGTGGTAGTGGCTGCGGTATGACTATGAATCTTGCGACTTTGCCAAAGGAAACCAACCCGTCATGATTTTGCCTTGGCTGATCCTGATCCCCTTCATCGGCGGCTTCCTCTGCTGGCTGGGTGAGCGCTTCGGCGCCACCCTGCCGCGCTGGATTGCGCTGCTTACCATGTCCCTGCTGCTTGGCATCG
This sequence comes from Pseudomonas sp. GW823-FHT05G12, assembly GCF_058795575.1. Taxonomy (NCBI): domain Bacteria; kingdom Pseudomonadati; phylum Pseudomonadota; class Gammaproteobacteria; order Pseudomonadales; family Pseudomonadaceae; genus Pseudomonas; species Pseudomonas sp. GW823-FHT05G12. The sequence continues at coordinate 2,026,570 of NZ_CM179501.1, read as the reverse complement.
GCCTGTGGCTGTGGGGTACCGGCGACTACACCCTTGCTCCCGCCCCGGGCGCCGAACCGGCCTGGGCTCTCGAATACAAAGTCGAGTGGATCAAGCGTTTCGGCATCAGCATCCACCTGGCCCTGGACGGCCTGTCGCTGCTGATGATCCTGCTCACCGGCCTGCTCGGTGTGCTGTCGGTCCTGTGTTCCTGGAAAGAGATCCAGCGCCACGTCGGCTTCTTCCACCTCAACCTGATGTGGATCCTCGGCGGCGTGGTCGGTGTGTTCCTGGCCCTGGACCTGTTCCTGTTCTTCTTCTTCTGGGAAATGATGCTGGTGCCGATGTACTTCCTCATCGCGCTCTGGGGTCACAGCTCGGCAGACGGCAAGAAGACCCGGATCTACGCGGCGACCAAGTTCTTCATCTTCACCCAGGCCAGCGGCCTGATCATGCTGGTGGCGATCCTGGGCCTGGTGCTGGTCAACTACAACACCACTGGCGTGCTCACCTTCAACTACAGCGACCTGCTCAAGGCCGAGTTGCCAGCCGGTATCGAGTACGTGCTGATGCTGGGCTTCTTCATCGCCTTCGCGGTGAAGCTGCCGGTGGTGCCGTTCCACTCCTGGCTGCCTGACGCTCACGCCCAGGCACCGACCGCAGGCTCGGTGGACCTGGCGGGTATCTTGCTGAAGACCGCGGCCTACGGCCTGCTACGCTTCGCCCTGCCGCTGTTCCCGAACGCCTCGGCCGAGTTCGCGCCGATCGCCATGACCCTGGGCCTGATCGGTATCTTCTACGGTGCCTTCCTGGCCTTCGCACAAACCGACATCAAGCGCCTGATCGCCTTCTCCAGCGTCTCGCACATGGGCTTCGTGCTGATCGGTATCTACTCCGGCAGCCAGCAGGCCCTGCAAGGTGCGGTGATCCAGATGCTGGCCCACGGCCTGTCGGCTGCGGCGCTGTTCATCCTGTCCGGCCAGCTGTACGAGCGCCTGCACACCCGTGACATGCGTCAGATGGGTGGCCTGTGGCACCGCATCGCCTACCTGCCGGCCATCAGCCTGTTCTTCGCAGCGGCATCGTTGGGCCTGCCAGGCACCGGCAACTTCGTCGGCGAGTTCCTGATCCTGATCGGCAGCTTCGTGCACGTGCCGTGGATCACCGTGATCGCCACTACCGGCCTGGTGTTCGGTTCTGTTTACTCGCTGATCATGATCCACCGTGCCTACTTCGGCCCGGCCAAGACCGACACCGTGCTGGCCGGCATGGACGGTCGCGAACTGATCATGGTTCTGGGTCTGGCGGTATTGCTGATCCTGCTGGGCGTGTATCCGCAGCCGTTCCTCGACACCTCTGCCGCCACCATGAGTGGTGTGCAGCAGTGGCTCGGATCCGCTTTCACTCAACTCGCTTCGGCCCGGTAAGAGCGCTATGGAATTCACCACTCAACACTTCATCGCATTGGCGCCGATGCTGATCACCACCATCACCACGGTGGTGGTGATGCTGGCGATCGCCTGGAAGCGCAACCACTCGCAGACCTTCCTGCTGTCCACCGTGGGCCTGAACCTGGCCCTGCTGTCGCTCCTGCCGGCGCTGAAGGTCGCGCCGCTGGCGGTCACCTCGCTGATCACCATCGACAAGTTCGCCTGCCTGTACATGGCGATCATCCTCGTGGCGACGCTGGCCTGCGTCACCCTCGCCCACGCCTACCTCGGCGAGGGCGCCAAGGGTTTCCCGGGCAACCGTGAAGAACTGTACCTGTTGCTGCTGATGTCGGCCCTCGGTGGCCTGGTGCTGGTCAGCGCCAACCACCTGGCCGGCCTGTTCATCGGCCTGGAGCTGTTGTCGGTACCGGTCTATGGCCTGGTGGCGTATGCCTTCTTCAACAAGCGATCGCTGGAAGCCGGCATCAAGTACATGGTGCTGTCGGCCGCAGGCTCGGCTTTCCTGCTGTTCGGCATGGCCCTGCTGTACGCCGACGCCGGCAGCCTGAGCTTCGACCAGATCGGCAAGGCCCTGGCTACCACCAGCATGCCAAGCCTGGTGGCCCAGCTGGGCCTGGGCATGATGCTGGTTGGCCTGGCCTTCAAGCTGTCGCTGGTACCGTTCCATCTGTGGACTCCGGACGTGTACGAAGGCGCTCCGGCGCCGGTCGCCGCGTTCCTGGCAACCGCCAGCAAGGTGGCAGTATTCGCCGTTGTCGTACGCCTGTTCATGCTCTCCCCTGCTGCCAGCAGCGGCGTGCTCAGCACCGTACTGGCGGTGATTGCCGTAGCCTCGATCCTGATTGGTAACCTGCTGGCGCTGACCCAGAGCAACCTCAAGCGTCTGCTGGGTTACTCGTCCATCGCCCACTTCGGTTACCTGGTCATCGCGTTGGTCGCCAGCAAGGGCCTGGCCCTGGAAGCCATGGGCGTTTACCTGGTCACCTACGTGATCACCAGCCTGGGCGCCTTCGGTGTCATCACCCTGATGTCCTCGCCGTACGGCGGCCGTGACGCCGATGCCCTGTACGAGTACCGCGGCCTGTTCTGGCGCCGCCCGTACCTGACAGCGGTACTGACCGTGATGATGCTGTCGCTGGCGGGTATCCCGCTGACCGCCGGCTTCATCGGCAAGTTCTACATCATCGCTACCGGCGTCGAATCGCACCTGTGGTGGTTGGTCGGTGCGCTGGTGATCGGTAGCGCCATCGGCGTGTACTATTACCTGCGCGTCATGGTTACCCTTTACCTGGTCGAGCCGAACCTGCGTCGTCACGACGCCCCGCTCAAGTGGGAACAGCGCACCGGCGGCGTCATGCTGCTGGCTATCGCCATTCTCGCTTTCGTACTGGGTGTGTACCCGCAGCCCCTGCTGGAAATGGTTCAGCAAGCGGGCCTGCAACTGATCGGTTGATCACCCCGGCAGCGCCGGTAACAGAAAACACCCCGCCTAGGCGGGGTGTTTTTTTATCTGCACGTTTTGCTACCTGCGCCCACGGGTGCCTCACTCACTCGGGCAGCCCTGACCTGCGCCCGGCAAGGCGGCCTTGCGCAAATCACCATTGGCCGAAGGCAGGTACACTTCCGGGTTGGGCATGCCGCTGGGGGAGAGTTCATGGGTCATTTCGAATTCGGCGCGCACTGACCAGCCACACGCCTCGGTAGTGCATTGCAAATAAGCGATTCGCAGGAAAATATGGCGCCCTTCGCTAGTACGTATGCGCATCCGGCTGTGGCAATGCGGGCAAACCAGCTTGTAAGTACTCACGGCAAGTACCTGCTAGCATTGCCCAGGCTAGTCTGTGTGTCAGTATTGGCTGCAACTGTGGGTGTATTCTTCAATTTGATGGTTCTCATTGCAGAAGTGCTCCTTAAAACGCAGGGCTGTATTCATAACGAGTAGTTTAAGCCCATGGAATATCATTAAACCAGTCATGGATATTTGTTATGAGTACTCACATACTTGCTGAGGTGCTCACGCGCCTTAAGCTTCTCACTGGCGCAAACACTGATGCCGAGCTGTCACGTGCACTGTCGGTCAGCCCGCAAACGCTGAGCAGCTGGAAGGTTCGCGAGAGCATTCCTTACTCACTTTGCATAGACATCGCCAAAAAGCATGCATGCTCATTGGACTGGCTATTGCTGGGTCAAGCCGAGCACATCGCCGCCGACCCAGGTGATGCGGGCTGGGAGTGCGAAATGCTCGAACGGCTGCGCACGCTCTCGCACAGCGATCGCCAGGCCATCCTGCTGTTCATCAAGGACAAACAGCGCATCCAGCAGTTGGAACAGCAACTGAGCGAGCTCGGCGGCGCAACCAATGGCTAACCCCGACGGCGCCAGCGCTGGATGAGCTCGCGCGGGTCGAGTGTATCCAGCCAGACCATGACCTTGAGGCTGATGGGGATCACCACCACAGCGGCCACGAATGCCGCCATGCCCCGGGTCAGCAAAGGCACCAATGACGAAACCAGTGGCTCGAACAGATGGCCCACGCCCACGGTCACGAATAGCAGCAGCAGTTTCTTGGCCAGCGTCAGGCGCCTGGCCTCACTGGTGATCAATCGATCGCGTGCCGCGCTCACCAACAATGCTCCCAGCAGCGCGGCGAACAGCACATCGCCATCCACCCCCAGGAACGTCACCAATGCCGGGGCCAGGTGGTCGAAAACAGATCGCTCAGGCATGCACTTGCCCTCCGCGCGGAACAGGCAGGCAGGCGGTTGAACCCAGGCTATACATGACCGCCGCTTCGACGAAACGGATGTAGCACACCCGCAAGGCACGCCCATGATCATGCCCGGCCACATCCTCGAGCCGCTTGTAGCCCCGCTCTCGCAGCACTGAACGCCAGCGGGCGAATTCCCGTGCTGCCTCGATGGCTGCGCAGCGCGCGGCCACTTCCAAAGCCGCGTCACTGACAGACCGCGGCAGTTGCAGGTGCTCACGCAACCTGCCCAGATCCACCCGCGGCCAGAACGGGTCATGGCAATCGGCAAAGCGCGGTAGCCGAGGATCGTTGCTCATGCGCTACCCCCTTACTGCTCGGCCAGCATGCCGTAGCGAATGGCCTTGATCACAGCAGCCACCCGGGTAGGCACTTCGAATTTGCGCAGGATGTTGGACACGTGAAAGTTCACCGTCGACTCCTTGCATTCAAGGATCTGGCCAATCTCCCACGAGCTCTTGCCATAAGCACACCACAACAGCACTTGCTGTTCACGTGGCGTCAGGCGAACCGGGGCGTCCGCCAAGGGTTGCTGCGAGTGTCGAGCGTTGTCAGTCATGTTTGAACTCCACGGGTGATTGAGCGAGGCATTGCTGCCTACTTGCAGTCACCTTACGAAGCACAGGCCACCCACCTCCACCGCCATGGTTTGTAAAGAACTTTCGTACAAGACCGCATGACGAAGGTGACGAACGATTTGCTGACTTTCTGCGTGCTCCAAGCCGCATTTCGCTCGTCTCAACGCCGTTGTCCATTCGCCTTTCGCCTGGAGTCGTACAATGCGTTCCGATTTACCCCTCTCGTCCTGCCTCGGTCTGCTGGCGGCCTTGGCTGCCACTCAGCCCGCCCTGGGGGCATCCTCGGTCGAATTGGGCCGGGTGCTGATCACCGATGAGGAGCAGAACGAGCTGACGGCAGCCAGCGAGCGCCTGCGTGAAATACCGGGGGCCAGCAACCTGGTGGACATGCAGCGCGTGGGGCAAGGCCGAGTGGCCAGCAACCAGGACGTACTGGCCTACCAGCCTGGGGTGTTCGCCCAATCGGCAGGCAACGACGGCGTCAAGCTGTCGATACGCGGCTCGGGCATCAACCGTGCGCCGGGGGCGCACGGTTCCGGTGTCTACACCATGTTCGACGGCCTGCCGTTGACCGGCCCGGGCGGTACGCCTTACGAACTGTTCGAACCGCTGTGGCTGAGCCGTGCCGAAGTGCTGCGTGGCGCCAATGGCTTTGACCAAGGCTCCCTGGCCTTGGGCGGTGCGATCAACTACGTCACCCACACCGGCTACGACGCGCCTGCACTGCAAGTACGCTACGAAGTCGGTAGCCGCGGCTACCAGCATCGGCACATCAGTTCGGGCAAGGTGCTGGGCAACCTCGACTATTACGTGGCCCTGACCGATTCGGAATATGACGGCTACCAGGCGCACAGCAGCGGCAGCGCCAAGGGCATTGCCGCCAATGCCGGTTACCGCTTCAACCCCAACCTGGAAACCCGCTTCTACCTGCGCTATCGGGAAACTGAAAACGAACTGCCCGGCCGCCTGACCAAGGACCAGATCAAGCACCACCCGCGCGCGGCCAACCCCAACTATCTGGCACGCGACGACAGCCGCCCGCAACCAGGCAGCACCTGGGTGGGCAACAAGACGACCTTCTACCTCGACGACGAGGCACGCCTGGAAGCCGGCCTGGTCTATCACGACTACCCGATGGACCTGCGCGAAGGCCCCATGCGCCTGAAGGTCGCCTACACCGATGTCAGCGGTACGCTGAACTATTTCCGCCGCGACACACTGTTCGGCCGCGAGAGCAAGACCACCGTCGGTTGGCGTACCACCAAGCACCTGCCCAACAGCGGCGCTTCGCAATTTACCCGCAATGGCGATGTGTTCGGCGAGCGCACCCGTGACTTCACCTACCAGGGCTCGGACACCGTGCTGCATGTTGGCAACGACCTGGAACTGGTCCCCAACCTGTGGCTGAGCACCGGCCTGGCCATGATCTACACGCGCCGCGAAAGTGACGTGACCTACCCCTCTGAAGGCGGCAAGGTGAGCATGCATGACTGGGACTATGCCCCCCGCTTGGGGCTACGCTACGACATTCGTCCGGACTTGCAGGTGTACGGCAACCTGAGCCGCTCGGTAGAGCCGCCACACCCGTGGTCGCTGATCTGGAGCGCGCCCAGCACCGGCGGCAAGCAGATCCAGCCGATCGAGATGCAGAACCAGACAGCCACCACCCTGGAACTGGGCGCCCGTGGCGACTCGGCCCTCGGCCGCTGGGACCTGGCCTGGTACTACTCGCAAGTACGCCACGAACTGCTGGCCGTTGAGGTAGTTCCGAACTTCACCTCGGAATTCAACGCCAGCGCTACCGTGCACCAAGGCGTGGAAGCCGGCCTCGACAGCACCCTGTGGGAGCGCGCGGGCACTGGCAAGCTGAGCTTGCGCCAGGCCTACACCTTCAGCGACTTCCACTACCGTGATGACGACACGTTTGGCGACAACCGTCTGCCCGGCATCCCCATGCACTACTACCAGGCCGAGCTGCGCTATGACTGGCCGAACGGCTTCTATGCCGGGGTCAATACACAAATGGCTTCGAAGGTGCAGGTGGACTACGCCAATAGCTACCACGCCGATGAATATGCCTTGCTCGGCGCACGCGTTGGCTGGGACTCACCGAAACAGGACTGGCAGACCTGGCTGGACCTGCGCAACCTGACCAACCAGCGCTATGCAGCGACCGTGACGCCGGCCTACAACGACGCCGGCAAGGACAATGCCCGTTCGACACCGGGCGAAGGGTTTGGCGTATACGCGGGGGTTTCCTACAGCTTCCGCTGACGGGTAGGAGCGGGTTTACCCGCGAATGCGTCGGCAAGTTCAATGACGCATTCGCGGGTAAACCCGCTCCTACGGGGGGCGCTGCACAGCATGATTAGGGGTTCAGACCGCCCTGTTCAACTTCACCCATGAAGCAAACCTGTCGACAAACGCCTGCAAGAACGGTCGCGTCTTATCGTTGAGCTTGCCCGAATCCTCGAACAAGCTCGCCGCACCGCCAAGGTAAGCCTCGGGCATCTGCATGCAGGGCATGTCGAGAAACACCAGCGACTGGCGCACCGCATGGTTGGCGCCAAAGCCACCAATCGCCCCCGGCGACACACTCACCACCGCCGTCGGCTTGCCGCTCCAGGCACTTTGCCCGTAAGGACGCGAACCCACATCGATGGCATTTTTCAGGCAGCCTGGCACCGAGCGGTTGTATTCCGGGGTGACGAACAACACCGCATCACTGCGACGGATTTCATCGCGAAAACGCTTCCAGGTTTCCGGCGGTGCCTCGGCTTCGATATCTTCGTTGTACAGCGGCAGGTCGCCAATCTCGACGATCTTCAGCGCAAGGCTGGACGGCGCCAGCTCCGAAAGTGCGCGGGCGACCTTGCGGTTGTAGGACTCCTTGCGCAAGCTGCCCACGACGACTGCTACCGAATACACCTGACTCATGGCAATTCCAACCTTTGCGGGTTAAATAGACGTTGTAGTTATAGATGACCGTTCTCCGGCGCCTGAGTTTTTTTTCCTCAGGGCGAAAACTTCCGAGTCAGTTTCACGGTCTATGCCTTCATACATTTCCTACGTAATTCAGAGGTTTCCACCCAAATGGCAGCAGTAATGGTCGGCCAATTCCACGCCCGTGACGCCGAAGGCCGCATCTACCCCGTGCACGAGTTTCAGGAATCCACCCTGCAACTCGACGGCAGCACGCTGGGCGCCCCCATCACCACCTACCGCCTGGCCATCGGCGACAAGGTCAACCACCTGGGTGAAAACCGTTTCGAACTGGCACGCTCCGGCGTCGAGATCACGCGCATTCCGTGATGCAATCCACCGTGTAGCGGCCCCCTTCGTGCTGCAGGCCGTGCACATCGGCGACAAACCCGGGAAAGCCCTGGTTGAATGCGCGGGCGAATGCCAGGTAATCAAGGATCGAGCGGGTCGCCTCGGTGAACCGCTCACCCGGCATGATCAACGGGATGCCAGGCGGGTACGGCACCAGCATCACCGCCGCCACACGGCCCAGCAGCGCCTCGATCGGTACCGCCTCCACCTCGCCACGCACCATCTTGTCATAGGCCTGGGCCGGGCTGACGGCCACCTCCGGCAAACGGGTGAACAGCCGCTTCAACTGCTTGGCCGTGGCATTGGCGCGGTAGCAGTCATGTAACTGGTCGCACAGGTCGCGCAGGCCCATGCCCTGGTAGCGCAAGGCGTCGGCAGCCCCCACACTGGGCAGGCAGCTGCTGAGTGGGGTGTTGCCGTCATAGTGGCGTTTGAACTCCAGCAGCTCGGTGAGCAGGGTGCTCCACTTGCCCTTGGTGATGCCCATGGAAAACAGTACCAGGAAGCTGTACAGGCCCGTTTTTTCCACCACCAGCCCGCGCTCCCAGAGAAACTTGCTGACTACCGCTGCCGGGATACCGCGCGCGCCCAGCACACCGTCTGCGCTCAGGCCCGGCATTACCAAGGTCACCTTCAGCGGGTCGAGCAGCACATAGTCGGTCACCACTTCACCAAACCCATGCCATTGCGCCCCCGGCTGCAGCAGCCAGTCCTGCGCGGCCAGACGGGGGATGCCCTCGGCACTTGGCGGCTGCCAGATGCTGAACCACCAGTCCGCTGTGGCAATGTGCTCACGCAGGTTGGCCAGGGCACGACGAAAACTCAACGCCTCGTCGAACATCTCCTGCAGCAGCGAGCGCCCGGCCGGCCCTTCCATCATGGTCGAAGCCACATCCAGCGAGGCGAGAATGCTGTACTGCGGCGAGGTAGAGATGTGCATCATGAACGCTTCGTTGAAACGGTCCCGGTCCAGCTGCCGCCTGGCACCGTCCTGCACATGAATCATCGAGGCCTGGCTGAACGCCGCCAGCAGCTTGTGGGTGGAGTGGGTACTGAACACCAGCGGGCTGTCTGCCGCGCAGGCGGTGCCCATGGCGTAGCGCCCGGTGAAAAAGTCGTGGAACGCGGCATAGGCAAACCAGGCCTCATCGAAGTGCAGCACCTCGACACTGGCACCCAGGGCCTGCTTGATCAGCCCGGCGTGGTAACACAGCCCGTCGTAGGTGGAGTTGGTCACTACCGCCAGCTTGATACGCTGCCCACGATCACGGGCAAGGGGGTTGGCCTGAATCTTCGCGGCGATCGCCTCGGGGCTGAACTCGCTGAGCGGGATCGGGCCAATGATGCCCAGTTCGTTGCGCTCCGGGCACAGGTACAACGGGATGGCACCCGTCATGATGATCGCGTGCACCACCGACTTGTGGCAGTTGCGGTCCACCAGCACCAGGTCGTCACGGCCGACCATGGCGTGCCAGACGATCTTGTTGGCCGTGGAGGTGCCATTGATGACAAAAAAGGTGTGGTCGGCGCCGAAGTTGCGCGCCGCCCTGGCCTCGGCTTCGGCCAGCGGGCCTGTGTGGTCGAGCAGCGAACCCAGCTCCGGCACGGAAACGGACAGGTCCGAGCGCAGGGTGTTTTCCCCGAAGAACTGGTGAAAGGCTTGGCCTACCGGGCTTTTATGATAGGCCACACCGCCACCATGGCCCGGGGTGTGCCAGGAATAGTTGGACTGCGCGGTGTGCTGTACCAGCGCCTTGAAGAACGGCGGCAGCAGGCCATCGAGGTAGGTGTGTGCGGCTCGCGCCACCTGGCGGGCGAGAAACGGCACGGTGTCTTCGAACAGGTAAAGGATGCCACGCAGCTGGTTGAGCTCGCTCATGGCTTCGGCGGGGGCATTTTCCAAGGTCACCTGCTCGCCCAGGGCGAAGATCGGCAGGTTGGGTGCGCGCAGACGGGCCAGGCGGATCAGCTCGGCCATGTTCTGCAGTAAATGGGTGTTCTCGCCAGCGCCTTCGGCGGCAATCAGCATGCAGGCCAGGCCATGGTGGGTGGCGGCGACCAGGCGCGCTTCGGCGTGGTCGGCTGCGGCGAGAATGGCAAAGCCATCCTGGCGCAGTTCCTCGGCGATACCCCGCACGCGTTCGCCGGCAACACTGTCGGCCTTGATGGCGCGGTGGACAATGAGGATCGGGAACTTGAGGTCCTTGTACATCAGGTGGCTACCTCCGAAGGACATGGCGTCCATTTCAGGGTAGTTGAGCCTTGTATTGCGTGTACTGGCCCTTTCGCGGGTAAACCCGCTCCTACGACGGCCTGTGTCCAATCACCGACCGGTGCCCAGCAGCAGCGGGTTTACCCGCGAAAGGGCCGGGCCTGCTGGCCAGTCTGCCCCCGCCATTCACCGCCGCAGCCGCCACCGTAGTCGGCGGGTAAACCCGCTCCTACAACGATCTCCACTTCTGTTGCAGGGCGAAAGATCAGCCGGCTGGTGTCTCAGTCAGGGCCTGCCACAGCGAAGGCCCACCCGCCGACTTGGCAATGGCCGCCAGCCGCTCGGCATGCGCCTCCAGCTCTTCAGCGCTGGCCATGATCACCCGCCCTGGCGCACGCCCGACAATCCGGCGGATCTCGCTGCCGCCAGCGCCCTGCCCGTCATCTTCGGCATCTGCGCCATTCCCAGCCAACGACAGGCTGGTCTGGCCACCGGTCATTGCCAGGTAAACGTCGGCCAGCAGTTCCGAGTCGAGCAGTGCGCCGTGCAACTCACGGCCCGAGTTGTCGATGTCGTAGCGTTTGCACAGCGCATCCAGGCTGTTGCGCTGCCCCGGGTGGCGCGAACGTGCCAGCAGCAGGGTGTCCAGAATGGTGCAGTGCTGCGAAATGTCAGCGCGGTCCTGCTGGCCCAGCAAGGCGAATTCGTTGTTGATGAAGCCAACGTCGAACGCCGCGTTGTGGATGACCAGCGTGGCGCCCTGGATGAACTGGAAGAACTCCTCGGCGACATCGCCAAAACGTGGCTTGCCGACCAGGAAGGCATCCGTGATGCCGTGAACGTTGATCGCGCCCTCGTCACTCTCGCGGTCGGGCTGCAGGTAGACGTGGAAGTGCCGCCCGGTCAGGCGCCGGCCGATGACCTCGACACAGCCGATCTCGATGATCCGGTGGCCTTCGCCAACCGGCATACCCGTGGTTTCGGTATCGAGAATGACGAACCGTTTATCTTGCTGCTGCTCCACGCGGGCGCTCCAACTTGCATCCGTTACAAAGGCCGCGATTGTACCCCAGCTCAACGCTGGGCGCGCACCTCATCGACCCCACGGTTGGCCAGCTGGTCGGCGCGTTCGTTGCCGGGGTGGCCAATATGGCCGCGCACCCACTTCCAGATCACCTTGTGGCGGTTGACCTGCTCATCGAGCTGCTGCCACAGGTCGGCGTTCTTCACCGGCTCCTTGGCGGCGGTCTTCCAGCCGCGCTTCTTCCAGTTGACCATCCATTCGTTGATGCCCTTCATCACGTACTGCGAGTCGGTGGTCAGCACCACCTCGCATTCACGCTTGAGCGACATCAGGCCCTGGATCGCGGCCATCAGCTCCATGCGGTTGTTGGTGGTCTCACGTTCGCCGCCCCACAGTTCCTTCTCGACGCCCTTGTAGATCATCAGCACGCCCCAGCCACCCGGGCCAGGGTTGCCCTTGCAGGCACCATCAGTAAACATCTCGACGCTATCGCTCATGTACCACTCTTGAATTCAGTGCTTGTCAGTTTCGGGGTTGGCTGCGGTGCGGTTGACCTTCGCCAGTGGCAGCGGCAGCAGCTTGCCCATTGGCTCGCGGCGTTCCGGCCGCAAAGGCCGCAGGCCTACCACCATCTTGCGCGCCACCAGCAGGTACACCCCGCCACCGGAGCCCTGCCAGCCGCCGGCCAGTCGTTCCCAGCCCTCCAGGCGTTGCTGCCAGGCTGGTGAGGCAAGCGGCGGACGATAGCACCCGAAGCGGCGTTTCTCCAGCGCGAAGCCCAGCAGGTTGAGCCAGTCGCCCACCCGTGACGGCGAGATGCAGCGCGCCTTGCGCAGAGCACCGTGACTGAAGAAATGGCGCATGCCCCAGCTGCTCCAGGGGTTGATCCCCACGATCAGCAGGTGCCCGCCCGGGCGTACGGCACTGGCGGCCTCGCGCAGCAGGCCATGGGGCGACAGGCAGAAGTCCAGGCCATGCTGCAGCACCACCACGTCGGCAGCGTGCTCGCTCAACGGCCAGGCTTGTTCTTCGCAGACAATCTCCACACCCGGCAAGGGCGCACCAAGGCGCACGTTACGCTGCACCTGGGGGGCTCTGGGCGGTGGCTCGGCGCAGGGCCCGTAATGCACGAGATAACCGCCAAAGAAGCGCCCGAGCTCTTCTTCCAGCAGTTTGTCCTCCTCCTTGAGCATCAGTTGCCCAAGTGGGCCGTTGAACCACTCACGGGCCAGGCTGATCAGCTCGACCCAGTCCGGGTCGGCCTGGGCAAAGGCTTGGTCGGTCATTGCGCTCTCCCTCGAAGGTTCTCCCACCGCGCCATCGCGGCTAAGATGCCCTCATGTGCCACGCTAGGCGAATCGGATCCGCACCATGATACAGATCGAAGCTCTCCCCGCTTTCTCCGACAACTACATCTGGTTGTTACAGGATACTGCCAAACGCCGTTGTGCGGTGGTCGACCCGGGCGATGCCGGCCCAGTGGAGCGCTGGCTGGCTGCCAACCCCGAATGGGTGCTGAGCGACATCCTCGTCACCCACCACCACAATGACCATGTCGGCGGGGTGGAACGGCTCAGGCAATTGACCGGCGCACGGGTCTGTGGCCCTGCCAACGAGCGCATTCCCGGCCGCGACCTGGCACTGGACGAAGGCGACAGGGTGGACGTGCTGGGTGTAACGTTCCAGGTAATGGCGGTACCCGGCCACACCCTGGGGCATATCGCCTTCTTCAGCGACCAGCCAGCAACGCCCATCCTGTTCAGTGGCGACACCCTGTTCGCCGCCGGTTGCGGGCGCATGTTCGAGGGTACACCCGAACAGATGCAGCCCGCCCTCGCCCGCCTGGCGGCCCTGCCAGAGCAGACACAAGTGTACTGCGCCCATGAATACACCCTCAGCAACCTGCGCTTCGCCAAGGCTGTGGAACCGACCAACCCGCACGTTCAGCAACGCTTCGAGGACGTTACCCGTTTGCGCGCCGAAAATCGCATCAGCTTGCCCTCAACGATCGGCCTGGAGCGCCTGACCAACCCCTTTCTGCGTACCGCTGAAACATTAGTTAAACAAAAAGCAGACGAATGGAAGGGACATTCAAACAACTCGCATGTCGCTGTTTTTGCTGCCTTGAGGTCTTGGAAGGACACCTTCTGATAACCGCAAGATATATCGCAAGTGAGGGCCGAAGGTTGACCCGGGCCGGAGCGGTTTCTAGAATCGCCGAAATTTTTCGCCCGGATACCTGTGTCAGCCGATGTCTTCCCGTAGCCGCAGAACCTCTCATTCCGCCGCCCTGACGCGCCTGGCCCAAATCAGCGCGCTGGCCCTGGCAGCCACGCTGGTGGGCTGCCAGAGCACCCGTCAGCTCGACGAATCCGATAGCGTTCGCGCGCACAACTACCAGGCACGGATCAAGCACAAACCTTCCCCGCTGCTGGTCAAGCCGGCCGAACAGGCGCCGCAGGATGTCTGGGAGCGCATGCGCCAGGGCTTCGCCCTGCAGGACAGCATCGATGTCAACCCGCGCATCGAGCAGCAGCGCTTGTGGTTCGCCAGCAACCCGACCTTCATCGAAAGCGCCGGGGAACGTGGCAGCCTCTACCTGCACTACATTGTCGAGCGCCTTGAAGAACGCGACATGCCGCTGGAACTGGCCCTGCTGCCAGCAATCGAAAGTGCCTACAACCCCATGGCCTACTCACGCGCCAGCGCTGCCGGCATGTGGCAGTTCATGCCGGCTACCGGTCGCCACTTCAACCTGCGCCAGACCAACTTCTATGACGGCCGCCGCGATGTCACCGCGTCGACCAACGCCGCGCTGGACTACCTGACCCGCCTGCACGACATGTTCAACGGCGACTGGCTGTTGGCCCTGGCGGCCTACAATGCCGGCGAAGGCACCGTCAGCCGAGCCATCGAGCGCAACGAAAGGCTCGGCCTGCCGACCGACTACTGGAACCTGCCGCTGCCACAGGAAACCCGCGACTACGTGCCCAAGTTGCTGGCACTGTCGCAGGTGGTGTCCACGCCAGAAGCCTATGGTGTCAATCTCACCCCGATCGCCAACGAACCGTACTTCGAAGCGGTGGCGATCAATGACCGTCTGGACCTTTCCCGGGTCGCGGCCTTTGCCAACATCGACGAGGACGAGCTGATCCAGCTCAACCCGGCATTCAAGAAGCGCATGACCGTCGATGGCCCGAAGCAGCTGCTGGTGCCCACCGCCAAGGCACAGTTGCTCAGTGCCAGCCTGTCCAACCTCAACCCGGAGCAACTGGTCAGCCTGCAACCCCCGAAAGCAGCGTTTGCCCGGGCCGTGGCCGAAGCCAAGGCACCGGTGGGGGCACGCAGCTACCGGGTCAAGCGTGGCGATAACCTGAGCGCCATCGCCAAGGCCAACCGTGTATCGGTCAAGGACATCAAGCGCTGGAACCGCTTGTCCGGCAACAGTCTGCGCGCGGGCCAGGTTCTGGCCCTGCGTGGTGGCAATGCGCCAAGCGCCGCCGGCAACCGGGTTGCCGCCTCCGGGAAGCGCTCCACGCAATACAAGGTCCGCAAGGGCGACTCCCTGTACCTGGTAGCCAAGCGTTTCAATGTGGAAATGAAGCACCTCAAGCGCTGGAACCCACGCAGCGGCCACGCCCTCAAGCCAGGCCAGACCCTGACCGTATACCTCGGGCATTGAGTCGTTACAGGGGCTGCTTTGCAGCCCATTCGCGGGCACGCCCGCTCCCAGAGGTTTTTCACAGCCCCCAAAGCCGGTGCCGTACCTGTGGGAGCGGGCGTGCCCGCGAATGGGCCTGAAAAACCAGCCACTGGAAAACCCCAGCCCCTCTCTTTTTCCAACCCCACCAAGCTGTTACTGTACTCGATCAAAGCCCAACGCCTCTGGATCGGATGCCGATTTGATACGTCCCCTCCTGCTGTCACTCAGCCTGGCCTTGAGCTTTCCCGCAGCCGCGATCGTGAGCGAAAGCCACGGATACGCGCAGTTCGGCACGCTCAAGTACCCAGCCACCTTCACCCACTTCGACTGGGTCAACCCGCAAGCGCCCAAGGGCGGCACGTTGCGGGCCATGGCTTTTGGTACCTTCGACACGCTCAACCCCTACACCTTCAAAGGGTCGAGCCCGATTACCACGCCCAATTTCCAGCAGTACGGCATCAGCGAGCTGAACGAGCCACTGATGGTCGGCACGGGCCAGTACGACCCGTCCGGTGACGAGCCAACCTCCAGCTATGGCCTGATCGCCCGCTCGGTGGAGTACAGCGAGGACCGCAGCTGGGTGGTGTTCAACCTGCGCCCCGAAGCCCGCTGGCATGACGGCCAGCCCATCACCTCGGCTGACGTGGCCTTCTCGTACCGCACGCTGCTCAAGGATGGCCACCCGATCTACCGCACCAACCTGCAGGAAGTGCAGCGGGTAGACATCCTCGGCCCGCTACGCATCCGCTTCGTGTTCAAACGCGCCGGCAACCCGCTGCTGATACTGCGTCTGGGCGAAATGCCGGTGCTGCCCAAACACTACTGGCAGAAGCGCGACTTCAAGGCCACCACCTTCGAGCCCCCCTTGGGCAGCGGCCCCTACCGCATCACCCAGGTACAACCCGGACGACGCCTGGTGTTCGAACGGGTGAAGAACTACTGGGGCAAAGACCTGGCGGTCAACCGTGGCAAGTACAATTTCAATCGGGTCGAATACGAGTTCTATCGTGACGCGACGGTGGCCTTCGAAGCCTTCAAGGCCGGCGAGTTCGACATCTATATCGAGCACCAGGCAAAAAACTGGGCCAACGGTTACAACTTCCCTGCCGTGCGCCGGGGTGAAGTGATCAAGGCACAAATCCCGCACAGCATCCCCACGCAAACACAGGGCCTGTTCATGAACAGCCGCCGGGCCGCGTTCAGTGACCCGCGGGTACGCCAGGCGCTGGGGCTGATGCTGGACTTCGAGTGGACCAACCGCGCGCTGTTCAGCAGCGCCTACCGCCGCTCGACCAGCTACTACCCAAACAGCGAGTTCGCCGCCAGCGGCCTGCCCACCGGCAAGGAGTGGCTGCTGCTGGCGCCATTCCGTGACCAGTTGCCGGCCAAGCTGTTCAGCGAACCGTACAAGGTCAGCCACACCGATGGCCGGGGTATCAGCCGCCAGACCCTGCGCCAGGCCCTGGGCCTGCTCGCCGAGGCCGGCTGGAAGCTGCACGGCCAGCGCCTGGTCGACAGCAAGGGCCAGCAGTTGCGCATGGAACTGCTGCTGGTAAACCCCAACCTTGAACGCATCCTGCAACCTTATGTCGAAAACCTGTCCAGCATCGGCATCGATGCGCGCTTGCGCACCGTGGACCGTGCCCAGTACAAACAACGCCTGGACCAGTTCGATTTCGACATGATTCTGATGACCCTGAACCAGACCCTCAGCCCCGGCCTCGAACAGTGGCTGTACTTCCATTCCAGCCAGGCCGCGACAAAGGGCAGCAAGAACTATGCTGGGGTCAAGGACCCGGTGGTCGACCACCTGCTCGACACCCTGCTCGCCGCCCGCACCCGCGATGACCAGGTCGCCGCTGCCCGCGCCCTGGACCGCGTGCTCTCATGGCACTACTACATGATCCCCAACTGGTACCTCGACAACCATCGCCTGGCCTACCGCAACCGGTTCGCCTTCGTCACCACGCCGCCCTACACCCTTGGGCTGAACAGCTGGTGGATCAAGACTTCGGAGAAAGCCCAATGACGCCAACGCACCGTCTGCGCCGGCTGGCAGGCAGCCTGTTGCTCGCCTGCCTGAGCCTTCCCGCGCTGGCCGCACCGCAGCACGCGCTCACCCTTTACGATGAGCCACCCAAGTACCCCGCCGACTTCAAGCACTTCGACTACGTCAACCCGGACGCGCCCAAGGGCGGCACCTTCCGCCAGTCCAGCTTCGGCGGCTTCGACAGCCTCAACCCGTTCATCAACAAAGGCGTGGCGGCCGAGAACATCGGCATTATCTACGACACCCTGATGCGCCAGAGCCAGGATGAACCGTTCACCGAATACGGCCTGGTTGCCGGCAAGATCGAAAAGGCCCCGGACAACAGCTGGGTGCGCTTCTACCTGCGCCCCGAAGCGCGCTTCCATGACGGCCATCCGATGCGCGCCGACGACGTGGTGTTCACGTTCAATGCCCTGATCAAGGACGGCGCCCCACTGTACCGCCAGTACTACGCCGACGTCGCCGAAGTGGTCGCCGAAGACCCGCTGAAGGTGCTGTTCAAGTTCAAGCACAAGAACAACCGCGAGCTGCCACTGATTCTCGGCCAGCTGCCGGTACTGCCCAAGCACTGGTACGAAAACCGCGAGTTCAACCGCGGCAACCTGGAAATCCCGTTGGGCAGCGGCCCGTACAAGGTCGCCGAGGTCAAGGCCGGGCGCTCGGTGCGCTACGAACGGGTCAAGGACTACTGGGCCAAGGACCTGCCCATCAACCGCGGCTTCTACAACTTCGATGCCATGACGTTCGACTCCTACCGCGATACCACCGTCGCCCTGGAGGCCCTCAAGGCCGGGGCATTCGACTATGGCCTGGAAGTCAGTGCCAAGAACTGGGCCACCGCTTACAACGTGCCCGCCGTGCGCGAAGGTCGCCTGATCAAGGAAGAGCTGCCCAACGGCAACCCCACCGGTATGCAGGGCTTCATTTTCAACATCCGCCGCCCGGTGTTCCAGGATGTGCGTGTGCGCCAGGCCCTGAGCCTGCTGCTGGACTACGAGTGGACCAACAAACAGCTGTTCAACGGCGCCTACACCCGTACCGGCAGCTACTTCGAGAACTCGGAAATGGCCGCCCGCGGCCTGCCCAGTCCCAACGAGCTGAAAATCCTCGAACCACTGCGCGGCAAAGTGCCCGAGCAAGTATTTACCGAGGTCTTCCACAACCCGGTCAGTGACGGCAGCGGCATGATCCGCGAGCAACAGCGCCAGGCCTACAAACTGTTGCAGGAAGCTGGCTGGAAAATCGTCGACGACAAGATGGTCGACGCCCAAGGCAAGCCGGCAAGCATCGAGTTCCTGCTGGCGCAGACCGAGTTCGAACGCATTCTGCTGCCGTTCAAGCGCAACCTTGCCGACCTCGGTATCGAGCTGAACATTCGCCGCGTCGACGTTTCGCAGTACATAACCCGCCTGCGCTCGCGTGACTACGACATGATCGTTGGCGGCTACCCGCAATCCAACTCGCCAGGCAACGAACAGCGCGAGTTCTGGTCCAGCGCCGCCGCCGACAACCCCGGCAGCCGCAACTTCATCGGCCTGCGCGACCCGGCCATCGACCAACTGGTGGACCAGCTGATCAACGCCGACTCTCGGCAGAGCCTGATCGACCACTGCCGCGCCCTCGACCGCGTGTTGCTGTGGGGCTACTACGTGATCCCCAACTGGCACATCAAGACCTGGCGTGTGGCCTACTGGAACCACATCGGCCACCCGAACGTGTCGCCCAAGTACGACATCGGCATCGACACCTGGTGGATCAAGCCCGATGTAACCCCGGCGGTCAGCGAAGCGCCTGCGGACGAGGCCAACTAAGATGCTGGCTTACATCCTGCGCCGCCTGCTGCTGATCATCCCGACCCTGTTCGGCATCCTCACCATCAACTTCATCATCGTCCAGGCCGCCCCCGGTGGCCCGGTCGAGCAAATGATCGCCAAGCTCGAAGGCTTCGAAGGCGCCACCAGCCGCATTGCCGGTGGCGGTGCCGAGGTTTCCGTGGCCGGCTCCAGCTACCGCGGCGCCCAGGGCCTGGACCCGGCGCTGATCGCTGAAATCGAGCGCATGTACGGCTTCGACAAGTCGCCGCCCGAGCGCCTGTGGATCATGGTCAAGAACTACGCCCAGCTGGACTTCGGCGACAGCTTCTTCCGCGACGCCAAGGTGATCGACCTGATCGCCGAGAAGATGCCGGTTTCGATCTCGCTGGGGCTGTGGAGCACGCTGATAATGTACCTGGTGTCGATCCCGCTGGGGATCGCCAAGGCCGTGCGCCACGGCAGCCACTTCGACGTGTGGACCAGCTCGGCAATCATCGTCGGCTACGCCATCCCGGCGTTCCTGTTCGCCATCCTGCTGATCGTGCTGTTCGCCGGTGGCAGCTACTTCGACTGGTTCCCGCTGCGTGGCCTCACCTCCAACAACTTCGACGAACTGAGCACCACCGGCAAGGTGCTGGACTACTTCTGGCACCTGGTGCTGCCGATCACCGCGCTGGTCATCGGCAACTTCGCCACCATGACCCTGCTGACCAAGAACAGCTTCCTCGACGAGATAAACAAACAGTACGTGGTCACCGCCAAGGCCAAGGGCCTGAGCCGATCACGGGTGCTGTACGGCCACGTGTTCCGCAACGCCATGCTGCTGGTGATCGCCGGCTTCCCTTCGGCGTTCATCGGCATCTTCTTCACAGGCTCCTTGCTGATCGAGGTGATCTTCAGCCTCGACGGCCTGGGCCTGATGAGTTTCGAAGCGGCCATCAACCGCGACTACCCGGTGGTCTTCGGCACCCTGTTCATCTTCACCCTGCTAGGGCTGGTGGTGAAACTGATCGGCGACCTGACCTACACCTTGGTCGATCCGCGCATCGACTTTGCCAGCCGGGAGCACTGACATGGCCTTGTCCCCCCTCAACCGCCGGCGCTTCGAGCGTTTCAAGGCCAACCGCCGTGGCTGGTGGTCGCTGTGGCTGTTCCTGATTCTGTTCGGGCTGAGCCTGGGCGCCGAACTGATCGCCAACGACAAACCGATCGCCGTACGTTACGACGGCCAATGGTACTTCCCGGCGTTCAAGCGTTACCCGGAAACCACCTTCGGCGGGGAATTCCCGCTGGAAGCCAACTACAAGAGCCCCTACATCCGCGAACTGCTGGCGAAGAAAGACAGCTTCGTGCTGTGGGCGCCCATCCCGTTCAGCTACCAGAGCATCAACTATGACCTGCGTGTCCCCGCCCCCGCCCCACCTTCGGCGGACAACTGGCTGGGCACCGACGACCAGGGCCGCGATGTGCTGGCGCGGGTGATCTACGGCTTCCGCATTTCGGTTCTGTTCGCCCTCACCTTGACCGTGGCCAGCTCCATTATCGGCGTCATCGCAGGCGCCCTGCAGGGGTTCTACGGTGGCTGGGTCGACCTGGCCGGGCAACGCTTTCTGGAAATCTGGTCCGGCCTGCCTGTGCTGTACCTGCTGATCATCCTGGCCAGCTTCGTGCAACCCAACTTCTGGTGGCTGCTGGGCATCATGTTGCTGTTCTCGTGGATGAGCCTGGTGGATGTGGTACGCGCCGAGTTCCTGCGCGGGCGCAACCTGGAATACGTGCGCGCCGCACGCGCCCTTGGCATGCGCAACGGCGCAATCATGTACCGGCACATCCTGCCCAACGCGATGATCTCGACCATGACCTTCATGCCGTTCATCCTCACCGGCGCCATCGGCACCCTCACCGCCCTGGACTTCCTCGGCTTCGGCCTGCCCGCCGGTTCGCCCTCGCTGGGCGAACTGGTGGCGCAGGGCAAGTCCAATCTGCAAGCGCCATGGCTGGGCATCAGCGCCTTTGCCGTGCTGGCACTGATGCTGAGCCTGCTGGTGTTCATCGGCGAATCCGCCCGCGACGCCTTCGACCCGAGGAAGTGACATGAGTGAACAGAACCTGATCGAAGTGCGGGACCTGGCCGTGGAGTTCGTGACCGGGGACCAGGTCAACCGGGTGGTTGACGGCGTCAGCTTCGATATTCGCAAAGGCGAGACACTGGCCCTGGTGGGCGAAAGTGGCTCGGGCAAATCGGTCACCGCGCACTCGATCCTGCGCCTGCTGCCCTATCCCCTGGCCCGGCACCCCAGCGGCAGCATCCGCTACGAAGGCAAGGACCTGCTGCAGCAGAACGAGAAGACCCTGGAGCGCATTCGCGGTAACCGCATCGCCATGATCTTCCAGGAGCCGATGACCTCGCTCAACCCGCTGCATTGCATCGAGAAGCAGATCAACGAAATCCTCCTGCTGCACAAGGGCCTGACCGGCAAGGAAGCGACTGCGCGCACCCTGGAGTTGCTGGATATGGTCGGCATTCCCGAGCCGCGCAAGCGCCTCAAGGCCCTGCCCCACGAGTTGTCGGGCGGGCAGCGCCAGCGGGTAATGATCGCCATGGCGCTGGCCAACGAGCCCGAGCTGCTGATTGCCGACGAGCCGACCACGGCGCTGGATGTGACCGTGCAGCTGAAGATCCTCGAGCTGCTCAAGGAATTGCAGGCGCGTATGGGCATGGCCCTGTTGCTGATCAGCCATGACCTGAACCTGGTGCGCCGCATCGCTCACCGCGTGTGCGTGATGCAGCGTGGGCAAATTGTCGAGCAAGCCGAATGCGCCACGCTGTTCAGTTCGCCACAGCACCACTACACACAGATGCTGATCAATGCCGAACCCAGCGGGCTGCCGGCACACAACCCGGTGGGTGCGCCATTGCTGGAGGTGGATGAGCTCAAGGTGTGGTTCCCGATCAAGAAGGGCTTTCTGCAGCGCACGGTCGACCATGTGAAGGCGGTGGACGGGGTCAACTTCAGCTTGCCCCAGGGCCAGACGCTGGGCATTGTTGGCGAATCCGGGTCGGGCAAGTCCACATTGGGCCTGGCCATCTTGCGGCTGATTTCCAGCCAGGGCGGCATTCGCTTTCATGGGCAGAACCTCGAAGGGCTGAACCAGAAAGCCGTGCGCCCCCTGCGGCGGGAAATGCAGGTGGTGTTCCAGGACCCGTTTGGCAGCCTGAGCCCGCGCATGTGCGTGGCGGACATTGTCGGTGAAGGGCTGCGCATTCACCGCATTGGCACCGCGCAGGAACAGGAAGCGGCGATTATCGCGGCTCTGGAGGAAGTAGGCCTGGACCCGCGCACGCGCCATCGCTACCCCCATGAGTTTTCCGGCGGGCAGCGCCAGCGCATTGCCATTGCCCGGGCGCTGGTGTTGAAGCCAGCACTGATTCTGCTGGATGAACCCACGTCCGCACTGGACCGCACCGTACAGCGCCAGGTGGTGGAATTGCTGCGTAACCTGCAGCAAAAGTACAACCTGACCTACCTGTTCATCAGCCATGACCTGGCGGTGGTGAAGGCGTTGAGTCACCAGTTGATGGTGATCAAGCATGGGCATGTGGTGGAGCAAGGGGACGCGCAGGCGATCTTCCATGCGCCGCAGCATCCGTATACCCGACAGTTGCTGGAGGCGGCGTTTTTGGAGGTTGGGGGTTAGTAGGGAAAGGGTGCGTGTTCGCCAAGCAATCATCCTTTGATCGGTCGTTTCGTTTATTGCGATTTTCGAATATTTCGAATATAACTCGAACTCAGGCTGTTGCATCGTCGCCACAGCCCCGCAATCGATACCGCTCTGGAGATGCCCATGACCACCGCCAACCTCTCTAGCCATGTGCTTCCTGACGAGAAAGAAATTGCCGTGGCAGTCGAGTCAAGCCGCACGCTGGCAGCGTTCCTCTCGACAAAATCAGATACCCAACGGATCGAACTGCTCAACGAGGAAAATCAGCGCCAGGTTGTTGAAGTACCTACTTTCGCCCTACGCCTATTCGGCGAGATTCTCAGCGAACTGGCCCTGGGTAACTCAGTCAAAGTCGTTCCAATCCACGCCGAACTGACTACCCAGGAAGCAGCAGACCTGCTTAACGTCTCCCGGCCGCACTTGGTAAAGCTGCTCGACGAAGCGGTGATTCCGCACACCAAGACAGGCCGCCATCGTCGTGTCAAATTCTCCGACCTGGTTGCCTACAAGGACAAACGTGATGGGGTGAGCCGCGCTGCGATGGATGCGCTGGCAGCCCAAGCTCAGGAATTGAAGATGGGGTACGAATGAAGCACTCGCCCTTCACGGCCATATACGACGCGAATGTACTTTACCCTGCTCCACTGCGTGATTTCCTGATGAACCTAGCGCTGACGGGCATCTACCGGGCACGTTGGTCAGCGAGCATTCATGACGAGTGGAAGCGCAATCTGCTACTCAACCGGCCTGACCTCACGCCTGAACATTTGGATCGCACGTCATCGCTGATGGATGCTGCGGTGCCTGATGCACTCGTCACTGACTACGATTCACTGGTCGAAGGGCTGGACTTGCCAGATAGGGATGATCGACATGTTCTCGCAGCTGCAATCAAGTGCAACGCTTCGGTTATCGTCACCTTCAATTTGAAGGATTTTCCCAAGGCGGTTCTCGGTGCCTTCGATATTGAACCCTTGCATCCGGACGACTTCATCGCTGACCTTTGGGACCTGGACAAGGCAGCAGTCCTCGAAGCTGCCCAGCGGCAGCGAATATCGCTGAAGAACCCACCGCACAGCGTACAGCAGTATCTCGACAGGCTGCTTCAGCAGAAGCTTCCCGAGACAGTGAAACTGCTTTCGGCATTCAAGTTCCTCCTCTGAGTATGCCCAGCAGACTTTCTTGGGCAGCAAGGGGATCATCCGGGATTGATCAGCCATGCACGTAAAACCAAGCCTATGAAAAGCCCCGCTCGTTACCACGCAAACAGAATCAAGCAGCGGTGATCAATTTTTCTGACAATAATCGTCTTCCATCATCAGCCGAATCGGGCATAAATTCTTCGCCGTCAACTCCCAGTACCCACGGTAGAGCCCATGTCCAGTCCACAACACCAGCCTGCTTCCCCTGCCCTGGCCACCCTGATCCAGCGCTCCGGCCTGCCCAGCCCAACGCTGAGCGAAGCCCAGGCACACGCCGTGCTGCAGGCCCACTATGGCCTTGCCGGCAACCTTTCGGTACTGGGCAGCCAGCAAGACTTGAACTTTCGCGTGGTCACACCGCAGGGTGGCTATGTGCTGAAGGCCTGCCACGGCAGCTACGCACAGCTGGAGCTTGAAGCCCAGCACGCCGCCCTGGCCTTCCTGCGCGATCAAGGTTTGCCGGTACCCGCCGTGCGCTCAGCCCACAACGGCATGGGGTTGCTGGAACTGGACATCGACGCGCAACCACTGCGCCTGCGCCTGCTCGATTACATCGAAGGCCAACCGCTGACCCGCCTCAAGCACATGGAGCCGCGCCTGATGGCTGAACTGGGCGGGCTCTGTGCAAAGCTGGACAAGGCGCTTGCCCATTTCGATCACCCGGGCCTTGCGCGCACCTTGCAATGGGACCCGCAGCATGCCGGGGCACTGATCGATCACCTGCTACCGGTGCTGCAGGACAGCGGGCAGCGCGCCCGCATCGAACACGCCACGCGACAGGCCAACGAGCGCCTGATGCCGCTGATCGATCAACTGCCCAGTCAGGCCGTGCACCTGGACATCACCGACGACAACACCGTGTGGGCCCGTGATGCCCAGCGTCAGTGGCAACTGCAAGGCGTGATCGATTTCGGCGACCTGCTGCGCACCTGGCGTATCGCCGACCTGTCGGTGACCTGCGCTGCGCTGTTGCACCACGCCGAGGGCGACCCCCTGCGCATCCTGCCAGCCGTGCAGGCCTACCAGGCGCTCAACCCGCTGACCGAGGCCGAACTGCGCGCCCTGTGGCCGCTGGTGCTGAACCGCGCTGCCGTGCTGGTGCTGAGCAGCGAACAACAGCTAACCGTCGACCCGGGCAACCAGTACACCCGCGACAACATTGCCCACGAATGGGAAATTTTCGACACGGCCACCGCCGTGCCTTTCGCCCTGATGGAGGCGGCCATTCTGCAGGCTGCGGGCCTGCAACCCGCGGCGCCGGACTGGAACGACTGTGCCCCCCTGCTCCCCGAGCTGGCCGGGCAGGCTGTCACACGGGTGGACCTGGGAGTACTCAGCAAACACTTCGAGGCCGGCAACTGGGAGCAACCCGGTTACGACCAGCATCTGCTGACTTCGCAAGCCGCCCCGGCCTGCAGCCTGCACGGGCAGTATCGCCTGTCGCAAACCCATATCGATCGCCCCGAGGAGCCCGCCACCTGCGCCCTTTTCGTCGAGCTGCATGTGCCCAACGGCAGCCCGGTGCAAGCGCCGGCAGCCGGCACCTGGCAGCACAGCGGCGACGGCCGGGGCTGCCTGCGCACCCCGCATTGGGCTTTGTGGCTGCAAGGCCTGGAAGACGCACCGGCAGACGGCCAGGCCGTGGAAAAAAGCCAGTCCCTGGGCAGCAGCTGCGGCTTCCTTAGCGTGCAGGTATGCCTCGACAATGGCAGCCAGCCGCCGCGCTTCGCCACGCCGTCACAAGCCGCCGCCTGGCTGGCCCTGTGCCCGTCACCAGCCGCACTGCTGGGCTTCGATTGCGATGCCGAGCCGCTACCCGATCCGCAAGCCCTGCTGGCCCGCCGCGATGCCAGCTTCGCCCGCTCGCAGAAGCACTACTACGCGCAACCGCCGCACATTGAGCGTGGCTGGCGCAACTACCTGATCGACATGCAGGGCCGTTCCTACCTGGACATGCTCAACAACGTCGCAGTGCTGGGCCATGGCCATCCACGCATGGTTGCCGAGTCGGCGCGGCAGTGGTCGCTGCTGAACACCAACTCGCGCTTCCATTACGCAGCAATCACCGAATTCTCCGAGCGCCTGCTGGACCTGGCCCCCGAAGGTTTCGACCGGGTGTTCATGGTCAACAGCGGCACCGAGGCCAACGACCTGGCGATTCGCCTGTCCTGGGCCTACAGTGGCGGGCGCGATCTGCTCAGTGTGCTGGAGGCCTACCACGGCTGGTCGGTGGCCACCGATGCCATCTCCACGTCGATCGCCGACAACCCGCAAGCCCTGGAAACCCGCCCGGACTGGGTTCACCCGGTCGAAGCACCGAACACCTTCCGCGGCCGCTTCCGCGGGGCCGACAGCGCCGCCGACTACCTGCAAGACGTCGACGCCAAGCTGGCTGACCTCGACGCCCGTGGCCGTCAGCTGGCGGGCATCATCTGCGAACCGGTGTACGGCAATGCCGGCGGTATCTCGCTACCCGCAGGCTACCTGCGCGCAGCCTATGCCAAGGTCCGCGCCCGCGGCGGGGTGTGCATCGCCGACGAAGTGCAGGTGGGCTATGGCCGCCTGGGCGAGTACTTCTGGGGCTTCGAGGAACAGGGCGTGGTGCCGGACATCATTACCATGGCCAAGGGCATGGGTAACGGCCAGCCGCTGGGCGTGGTCATCACCCGTCGCGAAATCGCCGAGGCGCTGGAGGCCGAGGGCTACTTCTTCTCCTCGGCCGGTGGCAGCCCGGTCAGTTGCCGCATCGGTATGGCGGTGCTGGATGTCATGCAGGAGGAAGGCCTGTGGGACAACGCCCGTGACACCGGGCGCTACTTCAAGGCACGCCTGCAGGCGCTGGTCGACAAGCACCCGCTGGCCGGCGCGGCACATGGCTCGGGCTTCTACCTGGGGCTGGAACTGGTGCGCGACCGCACCACCCTGGAGCCGGCCACCGAAGAAACCATGATGCTGTGCGATCGCCTGCGTGACCTGGGCATCTTCATGCAGCCGACCGGCGATTACCTGAACATCCTCAAGATCAAGCCGCCGATGTGCACCAGCCGTGCGAGCGTGGACTACTTTGTCGACAGCATTGACCGGGTGCTGGGCGAAGGCCTGTAAGTGTCAAGGCGTGGGCCCGACGGCTGCGGCCCACGCCTGTAATGCCTCACACGCGGCCATGGCCACCTGTTCATCGGTGCGCCCGGTGAACTGCCGCTCGATCGCATCGGCGGCGATCAGCCCGGCAATGGTGGGCTTGCCGACAGCATCGGTCAGGTCCAGCCATTCCCCCCAACTGGCGGGTACGTCGTACCAGCGTAGGTAGCCTGAGGGTGAACACGGCCACCATCGCTCATCGAACTGCAGAATCACTTTCTCCAGCTTGCCCATCCCCAGATGCGCCAACGCTCCCTGCTGTGTTTCAGGTAACGCAGGGGTAAAGTGCAACGTTTTCAGAACCCCCACCGGGACTGTGCAAATGCAGAAGTCGCACACCTCTTCATTCACCTTGACGCGCGCGCTCGACCAGTCGATGTGGGTGACAGGACTGTTCAGGCGGATATCCAGGTGCTTCGACAGCAAGTCGACAAGCTCGCTGTAGCCGCCTGGCAGCATACGATCACCATGCCCGACCCCCTCTTCATCCAAGGCACAGGCCGACAGTTCCTCGACGGGCAAACACGCTTCCAGTACCAGGTTGGCGTCGATGGCGAACTGCGTGGCACGCGCGAGCGCGGGGTCGAGTGTGGCCATGTAGCCATCGATCGCGTCAGACAAAGGTTGTTGCCGATCGAGACGCCTGGTCAAGGCATCCCAGGCGGCGTCGATATCCGGCAACGCCCCGCCGCGTGCCGCTGCAAGCGGGCAACTGAAATCGGTCTCGACGCAAGCCAAGCCATGTTGAAGTGCAACAGCGGCCAATGGGTTCTCGGCGAAATGCTGAAGCCATGCCGCACCTTCATCTGCTTTCACGCCGCCCAACTCGACAGTGTGCGTGCGCCCACCCGTTCGCCCACGCGCCTCCAGCACAGTGCAATCGACACCCCTTTCCCGCAAGCGTTGAGCGGCAGCCAAGCCTGCACACCCCGCACCGATCACGATCACCTTGCTCGCACCGGCACTCACGGCTGCCTCGGCGGCACGCAGCCCATCATTCCACGCACCATGAGTCATTGCCGGAGCGCTGGCATTACAAGCTTCTCCAGCGATGACCAAGCGCCCATGCAGCACTTGGCCCAGGGCGCTTCGATGCAACGGCGACCCTCCAGGCAGCAAGGCACTGTAGGCACCGAGGCTGAACGGGTCGCAACTCCAGTGGGTGACATGCCACGCGGTTGGTCTGTGCACGCTTTTCTCCATTGAGGGGACTGTCCTGCAGGTGCATTAATGTTCATAATTTTTAGCCATAAAAGATGATCATCATCAGGTTTACTGACAATGGCCTTTACCAGCGACTCCCTGGCGATTTTCCTCGCGGTGCTCGATGCCGGCTCGTTCTCCGCCGCCGCCCGCAAGCTGGGCCGTGTGCCCTCAGCCGTGAGCATGGCAATCGCCCAACTGGAAGCGGAACTGGACCTGCCCCTGTTCGACCGGGCCACGCGCAAAGCCTTGCCCACCAACGCCGCCCTGGCGCTGGAGCCCCAGGCCAGGCAGGTCATCTGCCAACTCAACCTGCTGGATGCCCAGGCCCTGCAATTGCACAAAGGCCTGGAAAAGCGCCTGACCATCGCCATGGCGCCCGAGTTGCAGACCGGCCGCTGGAGCCAGCCGCTGGAAATCCTCGCCCAGGCATTTCCCAGCCTGGAAGTCGAGGTACGTTCGGCCACCCAGACCGAAGCCATTCGCCTGCTGCATGACGGCAGTGTGCAATTGGCATTGGTGTTCGAACGGCCCGGCATCGATGAGCGCGAATCCTTCCTCGAAGCCGGCAGCCAACTGCTGGTGGCCGTTGCCTCACCACGCCATCCGGCCGGGCAGAACAGCGGTACGCCATTGCCTGAAGAGGCCTTTGCCGAACAACGGCAGATCATCGTGGCTTCGGGCAAGGCCACCGGATCGGACCCGCGCATGGTGCTGTCCCGGCGCATCTGGCTGACCGACAGCTACCTGGCCACGCTGGACCTGGTGCAGTCCGGGCTGGGCTGGGCCTACCTGCCGCAGCCATTGGTCGAACCGCTGATTGCCTCGGGCGCACTGGCCGAGGTGCGCTTCGACAACATGGCCAGCCGCCTGCGCTTGTGGGTAGACATCATCTGGATCAAGTCGCGCCCGTTGGGCCTGGGCGCGCGACGCTACCTGGAAGTCATTCGCCAGCTGTTCGAGAAGGAGCCCCCCAGGGCCTGACACCCTTGCGCACTCCAGGCCCTGCAGGCGATCGCCCAGCCCTTGGGGCTGAGGGTTATGCTGTCGGCGCTACCAGCCTGTAGCCAACCCCCGCCTCGGTAATGATGAACCGCGGCGCCGTGGGGTCATCGCCCAGCTTCTGTCGCAGATGCCCGACCACGATGCGCAGGTAGTGGGTATCCTCCGCATGGGTCGGCCCCCAGATATCCTTGAGCAGCTGCTGCTGGGTAATCACCCGCCCAGGGTGCCCGGCCAATAGCGCCAGCAAAGCATACTCCTTGCGTGTCAATGCCACCTCCACGCCGTCGAGCGTCACCCGGCGGAAGGCAAAATCCACCGTCAGCGGCCCAAAGCTGGCCGCCACTTCCGAGCCGCCGGCTTGGGGCACCTGGCGCAGCAACGCCCGCACGCGCGCGAGAAACTCCTGGATACCGAACGGCTTGGTCACATAGTCATTGGCACCACCATCCAGCGCATCGACCTTCTGCACTTCACTGGCACGCACCGACAACACCATCACCGGCACTGCACTCCATTCGCGCAACTCACGCAGTACCTGCTGGCCGTCCATGTCCGGCAGCCCCAGGTCGAGCACCACCAGGTCCGGCTTGCCCAGTGCCGCCTGGGCCAACCCTTCGGCACCGGTGGCGGCCTCCAGCACCTTGTAGCCTTGCGAGGCCAGGCTGATACGCAGGAACTTGCGGATCTGCGGTTCATCGTCGATGACCAACAGGGTGGCGGACTGGCTCATGGGGTTTCGCTTTCGGCTTCAGGTTGAGGAGGCAGCGGCAAGCATAGAGTGATGCTGGTGCCTTGGCCATCAATGCCTTCGCCCACCAGAATCTGCCCGCCATGGGCACCGATCATGCCCTGGCAGATCGCCAGGCCCAGCCCGGTACCCTGCCCGCCGCGGTCGCCACGGGCGGCGGTGTAGAACATGTCGAAGATTTTCTCGCGGTCGGCTTCGGGAATGCCGGGGCCCTGGTCGCTGACGGTCAAGCGCAGCTGGTCGTCATGCACCGCCACCTGCAGCTCAAGCCGACCATTGGCCGGCGAAAAGCGTGCGGCGTTTTCCAGCACGTTGACCAGTGCCTGCTCGATCAACGCCGCATGCACGAACAGCAATGGCAGCTCGGCCGGCACGTCCGTGTGCACACGCAGCGGCGCCAGCACCACCCGCAGGCGGTTGAGCGCACTGCCGACGATATCCGCCGGGGCCACCCAGTCGCGGGCCAGCTTGAGGCCGCCATGGCCCAGGCGGGTCATGTCCAGCAGGTTCTGGATGTAGCGATCGAGGCGTTCGGCTTCGTTACGGGTGCCCTCCAGCAGCTCGCGGCGGTCTTCAGCCGGGATCGCATCGCCCAACGCCAACAGGCTGTCGATGCTGCCACGCATGGCGGTCAACGGCGTGCGCAAGTCATGGGATACGGAAGCCAGCAGGGCGCTGCGCAGTTGCTCGGTTTCGCCGTGCAGGCGTGCGGCTTCCAGCTGTTCGGCCAGGCGTGCGCGGGCCAGGGCCTGGGCCAGGGGCTGGCCCAGGGCGGTGAGCAGGCGCCGCCGTGGGTCGCTAAGCGGCTGCCCGTTGCGCGGGCGCACGCCCAGCAGCGCCAGCGGCTGATCGTCCACCGCCAATGGCCACCACCACCAGCGGCCATTAGGCAGGGTATCGCTGCCGTGGCCGGCGGCCTGCCCGTGCTGCCAGGCCCAATCGGCAGCCGCCCGTTCGGTGTCGCTGAAGGTGCAGGCTTCCCCGCTGGCCACTTGCAACTGGCCTTCGGCGTTGCGCTCCAGCAAGCACACCTGGGCGTCCTGCCAGCCGTCCAGGTGCTGGCCGGCAGCCTTGAATATGGCTTGGCGGTCGGTGGCTACCGTCAACCGGCGAGACAGGTCGAGCAACTGGCTGGTCTGCGCCTGGGTCTCGCGCAGCGCCTGCAACTGGCGACGCTGGCGCGCGGCCAGGTTGCCGGTGAGCGCAGCCATCAACAGAAAGAACACCAGTGTCAGCACGTCTTCTTCGCGCTGGATGGTGAACGAGAAGTTGGGCGGTATGAACAGGAAGTCATAGGCCAGGAACGACAGCGCGGCGCAAGCCAGCGCAGGTCCCAGGCTACTGCGCACTGCGACCAGCAACACCGCCGCCAGGAACACCAGCGAGATATTGGGCAGCGCCAGCACACTGGCCACCGCCCAGGCCAGACCCGCAGCCATCACGGTGGCCAGCAGCGCCAGCAGGTAATGACGCCACACCCACACCCGCCGCACGGCTGAACGCGGCGCTGGCGGCTGCACGTCGCGGTCCAGCACGTTGATTTCCAGGCCACGGCTTTCGCGCAGCAGCCGCGCCGCCACACCCGCGCCGAACAAACGCCGACGCAGGCGGTTGCGGGATTGCCCGACCAGCACCAGGCTGGCCCGCCGCTCGACAGCATGCTGGATCAGCGTGCGGGCCACTTCCCCAGCCCGCAGCAGCACCACCTCCCCGCCCAGTCGCTCGGCCAGTTGCTGCGCGGCTTGCAAACGATGCCGTGCGGTTTCGTCACGCAGGCGGCCGTTGTCCACATGCACCAGGCTCCAGGGCAGGTGGCGGCGCTGGGCCACGCGGCTGGCATGGCGCACCAGGCGTTCGGCCTGGTCGTCACCGTCTATGCCCACCAGCAACCGGCCGCGCAAGGCCGGCGCCTCCTGGCCGCGCTGACGATAGCCGTGGGCCAGGTCGGCATCGACCTGAGCAGCGGCGGTCTGCATGGCCAGTTCGCGCAGGGCGGTGAGGTTGGTTTGCGAAAAGTACGCATCGATGGCCGCCCGAGCTTGCTCGGGCACGTACACCTTGCCTTCACGCAGGCGTTCGAGCAGCTCTCGCGGAGGCAGGTCGATCAGCACCAGCTCGAACGCCTCCTGCAGCACCCAGTCCGGCAGGGTCTCGCGCACTTGCACGCCGGTAATGTCACGGACCTTGTCGTTGAGGCTTTCCAGGTGCTGGACGTTGACCGTGGTGTACACGTCGATGCCCGCGGCCAAGAGTTCTTGTACGTCCTGCCAGCGTTTGGCGTGGCGGCTGCCGGGGGCGTTCGTGTGGGCCAGTTCGTCCACCAGGGCCAACGCCGGCGCGGCACGCAGCAGGCCGTCAAGGTCCATTTCCTCAAGGGTGACGCCACGGTACTGGCTGCGCAGCAAGGGCTGCTGATGCAGCCCTCCGAGCAACGCTTCGGTTTCGGCGCGGCCATGGGTTTCGACCACCCCGGCCAACACCTGCACGCCCTGGCGTTGCTGGGCGTGTGCAGCCTGGAGCATGGCGAAGGTCTTGCCGACGCCGGGGGCAGCGCCGAGGAACACCTTCAGCCGGCCCCGGCCGGTGCGTGGGAGGTTGGCCAACAGCGCATCGGCGCGGGCGGAGTCACTCATGTTTCATCCTTTGCTTTTTCCAGCAGTCGGCCACTTCAGGGAAAGCCCCCTTAACGTGTAGGAGCGGGTTTACCCGCGAATACGTCAGTGGCGCCACCACCGCATTCGCGGGTGAACCCGCTCCTACAGGCTTCCTGCCAGCGCTTCGATTACCTGACAATGGCGAGCTTTTCCAAGGCCTGGTTCAACGCCAGCACGTTGACCACCGGCGGGCCGATCAATGGGTGGAGGGTGGCCTGTTCCAGCAAGGCTTGCAAGCGCTCGACCGGCAGCTGCCGTGCCGCCGCCACCCGCGGGATCTGATAGGCCAAGGCCTCCGGTGGCAGGTGCGGGTCCAGGCCGCTGCCCGAGGTGGTCAGCAGCGCCTGCGGCACTGGCCCCTGCTGCGCCTGATACAACGTGGCCGCATCGCCCTTTACCCGCTCAGCCAGCGCTGGGTTGCTCGGCGACAGGTTGCTGGCGCCGCTGGCCACGGTCGCGTAGGCACCTGCCGAGGGCCGCGAGTGGAACCAGCCATCGCCCTGGAAGTCCTGGGCGATCAATGCCGAACCCCGCACCTGGCCTTGCGCATCGCGTACCAGGCTACCGTTGGCCTGGTTCGGGAAAGCGACTTGGGCAATACCGGTCACCGCCAGCGGATACAGGGCGCCCGTCACCAGGGTCATCAACAAAGCCAGGCTCAATGCCGGGCGTAGATAAGCAGTCATGGCGGCCTCCTCAGACCAGGTTCAGGGCGTTGAGCAGCAGGTCGATCAGCTTGATCCCGGCAAACGGCACCACAATGCCGCCCAGCCCGTAGATCAGCAGGTTGCGCCGCAACAGGTGCGCCGCACTGGCCGCCTGCACGCGCACCCCACGCAGCGCCAGCGGGATCAGCACGATGATGATCAGCGCGTTGAACACGATCGCCGACAGGATGGCGCTCTGCGGGCTGGCCAGTTGCATCAGGTTGAGCACACCCAGTTGCGGGTAGATGGCAGCGAACAGCGCCGGCAGGATGGCGAAGTATTTGGCCACGTCGTTGGCAATGGAGAACGTTGTCAACGCACCGCGGGTGACCAGCAGCTCCTTGCCGACCTGGACTACGTCCAGCAGCTTGGTCGGGTCGCTGTCCAGGTCGACCATGTTGGCGGCCTCCCGCGCAGCCTGAGTGCCGTCGTTCATGGCCATGCCTACGTCAGCC
The DNA here is from genome assembly GCF_058795575.1 of Pseudomonas sp. GW823-FHT05G12. Lineage (NCBI taxonomy): Bacteria > Pseudomonadati > Pseudomonadota > Gammaproteobacteria > Pseudomonadales > Pseudomonadaceae > Pseudomonas > Pseudomonas sp. GW823-FHT05G12. The sequence continues at coordinate 1,992,821 of NZ_CM179501.1, read as the reverse complement.
TGGGCCAGTGCCGGGGCGTCGTTGGCACCGTCGCCACACATGGCAACCAGGCGGCCGTCATTCTGCTCCTGGCGAATGCGCGCCAGCTTCTTCTCGGGCGTGGCTTCGGCCAGCACGTCATCTACCCCCGCTTCGGCGGCGATGGCGGCCGCAGTCAACGGGTTGTCGCCGGTTACCATCACCGTGCGGATGCCCAGCTTGCGCAGCTCGGCGAAGCGCTCGCGGATGCCAGGCTTGACCACGTCCTTGAGGTGGATCACACCCAGCAAACGCTTGTCGACGCACACCAGCAACGGGGTGCCGCCACTCTGCGCGATGCGTTCGACTTCACGGGCCAGCGCCGCCGGCATTTCCAGGCGTTGCATACCGACGAAGGCCAGCACCGCATCGACGGCGCCCTTGCGGTACCGGTGCTGCTGGAAGTCGATGCCCGACAGGCGTGTCTCGGCACTGAAAGCCACCGCTTCGAACTGCCCGGCAAGCGGGTCGACAAAGTCGTGCAACTGGCGCAGGTATTCGACAATCGATTTGCCTTCAGCGGTGTCATCGGCCAGCGAGGCCAGCAAGGCGCCCTCCCCCAGCTCCTTGGCGGTAATGCCCGGTGCAGCATGCAGTGCGCTGCAGCGGCGGTTACCGAAGGTGATGGTGCCGGTCTTGTCGAGCATCAGCGTATGCACGTCCCCGGCCGCCTCGACGGCGCGGCCCGAGCGGGCAATGACATTCAGCCGTACCAGCCTGTCCATGCCGGCGATACCGATGGCCGACAGCAGGCCGCCGATGGTGGTCGGGATCAGCGTCACCAGCAGCGCGGCCAGGAAGATCAGCGGCAGGCTGCCACCCACGAAGTGGGCGAACGGCTGCAAGGTCACCACCACGATCAGGAAAATCAGGGTCAGGCCGATCAGCAGGATGTCGAGGGCGATTTCGTTCGGGGTCTTCTGCCGCTTGGCCCCTTCAACCAGGGCGATCATGCGGTCCAGGGTCGACTCGCCCGGGTTGCTGGTGATGCGGACAAGCAGCCAGTCGGAGACCAGCCGCGTATTGCCGGTCACCGCCGAGCGGTCGCCACCTGATTCGCGTATGACCGGCGCGGACTCGCCGGTAATGGCGGCCTCGTTGACGGCCGCAATGCCTTCAATCACCTCGCCGTCGCCGGGGATCATTTCGCCGGCGACCACGCGTACCACGTCGTCCTTGCGCAGCGCGCTGGCAGCTACCGTCTCGTAGCTGCCATCACGCAGACGACGCTGGGCGGTCAGGCCCTGGCTGCCGGCCTTGAGGCTGTCGGCGCGGGCCTTGCCACGGCCCTCGGCCAACGCCTCGGCGAAGTTGGCGAACAACACGGTGAACCACAGCCACAGGGCAATCTGCACCGCAACGCCGGTGCTCACGCCGCCGCCGGGGGCAAAACACAGCACGGTGGTCAGCACCGCGGTCAGGGCCACCACCAGCATTACCGGGGAGCGCTTGAGCTGACGCGGGTCGAGCTTGACGAACGCCTGCACCAGCGCCGGGCGCCACAGCGCGGCGAAGCGGGTCTGGTCCTTGGCATTGTGCCGGCTATTCACTTCAGGAATGGGCATGTTCATGATCGGTCCTCAAAAACCCAGGCTAAGGTGTTCGGCGATTGGCCCAAGGGCCAGGGTCGGCAGGAAGGTCAGGCCACCGACCAGCAGGATGGTCACCAGCAGCAAGCCGGTGAACAGCGGGCCGTGAGTCGGGAAGCTGTTCTGCCCCAGCGGCGCACTTTTTTTTGCCGCCAGGCTGCCGGCCAACGCCAGTATCGGCAGGATGTAGCCGAAGCGGCCGATGAGCATGGCCAGGCCGATCATCAGGTTGTGGTACACGGTGTTGGCGCCAAACCCGGCAAAGGCAGAGCCGTTGTTGGCCGAGCCCGAGGTATAGGCGTACAGCAACTGGCTGAAACCATGCGCCCCCGGGTTGGTGACCGCCCCGGCCGGGCCGGGCAGGCTGGCGGCGATGGCGCCAAGTACCAGCACGCCGACCGGCATCACCAGCAGGGTTGCCACCAGAAGCTGCACTTCACGGGCCTGCAGCTTCTTGCCCAGGTATTCCGGGGTACGGCCAATCATCAGCCCGGCCAGGAACACCGCGATAAGGACGAACAGCAGCATGCCGTAGAGGCCCGCGCCGACGCCGCCGAATATCACCTCGCCGACCATCATGTTGACCATCGCCACCATACCGGTCAGCGGGTTCAGGCTGTCGTGCATGGCGTTGACCGAACCGTTGGAGGCGGCGGTGGTGGTGACCGTCCACAGCACCGAACCGGTGGTGCCGAAGCGGCTTTCCTTGCCCTCCAGGGGGGCGGTCTGCTGCACCTGCGTGCTTTCCAGGGCCGGGTTTGGCTGGTGCTCGGACCACAGCGCCGTGCTACCGCCGATCAGGAACAGGGCAAGCATGCAGGCGAGGATGGCGCGGCTCTGACGCAGGTCCTTCACGTAGTGACCGAAGGTGAACACCAACGCCACCGGAATGAGGATGATCGATGCCACCTCGAACAGGTTGCTCCAGGCCGTTGGGTTTTCGAACGGGTGCGCCGAGTTGACGCCGAAGAAGCCACCGCCATTGGTACCCAATTGCTTGATGGCGATCTGGCTGGCGGCCGGCCCCAGCGGAATGGTCTGGTCGGCACCTTGCAAGGTCAGCGCGTGGGCGTAGTCGGCAAAGGTCTGCGGTACGCCCTGCCATACCAGCAACAGCGCCAGCAGCAAGCACAGCGGCAACAGGCCGTAGAGGGTGGCACGGGTCATGTCGACCCAGAAGTTGCCCAGCGTCGTCGCGCTGCGCCGGGCGATACCGCGGCACAGGGCAACCAGCACGGCCAGGCCGGTGGCAGGGCTGACAAAGTTCTGCACGGTCAGGCCAAGCATCTGGCTCAGGTAGCTGACCGACGCCTCACCGCTGTAGGCCTGCCAGTTGGTGTTGGTAACGAAACTGACGGCGGTGTTGAACGCCAGCGACCATTCCTGGCCAGGCAGGTGCTGAGGGTTGAGTGGCAGGTAGCCCTGCAACAGCAGCACGCTGAACAGCAGCAGGAAGCCGACCAGGTTGAACGCCAGCAGGGCCAGGGTGTATTGCCGCCAGTTCTGCTCCTGGCTGGCGTTCACACCCGCCAGCCGGTAACAGCCCTGCTCGACCGGCCCCAGCACAGGCGTCAGCCAGGTACGCCGGCCTTCCATGACCTTGAAGTAGAACCGCCCGAGCCAGGGTGCTGGTAGCAGCACAATGGCAAAGAATGCCAGGAGCAAGGCGAAATCGTAACTGTGCATGGCCGCTCCCTAGCTGCGATCGGCGCGCAGCAGCGCCACCAGCAGATAAAACGCCAATGCCACTGCCAGCAGCAGTGACAGCCCGTCGAGCATGTTCATGTGTGGTTCTCCCCGTGTTACGGCTTGGGCCGCTTTGGGGAAATTGTCCGAGGGAGAGGCGTAAAGGGGCGAGATCGGGGGGTGGGGGTGCGTATAAAGAATGCGTAAAAATCAGCGTGGTGGTCTGCCTGTAACGGCCTCTTCGCGGGCTTGCCCGCTCCCACAGATACCACACATGCCTTGAAGGCTGTGCAGTACCTGTGGGAGCGGGCAAGCCCGCGAAAGGGCCGTTACAGGCTTATTGTTGTGGCGGCTGCTGCGCCGCGTTACGGCTCCAGTCCAGCAGCAGGCTGTAGCCTACCGCCAGCAAGGTCGGCCCGATGAACAGGCCAATGAAGCCGAAGGCAAGCAAGCCGCCGAACACGCCCAGCAGCACGATCACCAGCGGCAGGTTGCCACCACGGCTGATCAGGTAGGGTTTGAGCACGTTGTCCACGCCGCTGATGACGAAGGTGCCCCAGACGCCCAGGAACACCGCCATGCCGTATTCGCCCTTCCACACCAGCCAAGCGGTGGCCGGGATCCAGGCCAGTGGCGGCCCCATGGGGATCAGGCTGAGCATGAAGGTCACCAACCCCAGCACGATCGCCCCAGGCACCCCCGCGATCAGGAAGCCGATCAACGCCAGCAGGGCCTGCGCGGCCGCCGTGCCGATCACCCCGTTGACCACCCGCTGCACGGTAGCGGCTACCAGGTCCAGGTAATACTCGGCGCGTTCGCCCACCAGCCGGTGCAGCAAGCGCAGCACGAATGCCGCCAAGCGTGGCCCGTCGCGGTAGAAGAAGAACACGAACACCAGGCTCAGGGTCAGTTCCAGCACGCCGCTGCCGATCTGCGCGCTGCGCGCCAGCAACCAGTTGCCCACCTGCCCAAAGTAAGGCTTGATCGAGGTAAGCAAGGCTGCGCCTTGCTGGTCCAGCGATTGCCAACCGTTGACCAGACGCTCGCCAACGAAAGGAATGCCACCCAGCCAGGCCGGTGCATCGGGCAGGCCGTCTACCTGCACGTCACGCACGAACGCCGTAGCGTCGCGAATGTGATCGGCCAGGTTGAACCCCAGCCACACCAGCGGCAGTGCCACGATCAGGATCCAGGCCATGGTCAGCAGGCCGGCGGCCAGCGTCTCGCGACCGCCCAGCAGGCGCGTAAGAAAGCGCATCAACGGCCAGCTGGCAAAGGCCAGGATGGCGCCCCACAGCAATGCCGATATGAACGGTGCCATCACCCACAGGCCGGCCCCCAGCAATGCCACCAGCAGAATCTGGACCAGCAGGCGATCATTGTTAACCATGAGGGTGCTCGTTCAAGGGATCAGTTCAAGGTGCAGGCCGTCTGTAGGCGCACTGCCGACTTCAAGACGGCGATTGCGCACCCCGGCCTTGACCAGCGCCTCGCGCCAGGCCTCAGCCTGGGCGCCACTGAGGCTGACGCGCAAGGTGCTGTCAAGGTTCAGGCTGCGGGCCAGCAGGTTTACCCAGGCGTCTTGCGGTGCAGCAAGGTCAGGGTAGTCGAGCTTGCCGGTGTCACGCATTTCGCGCAGCACCGTGGCAGCGGTTGGCAGCAGCTCGCCCAGCGGGCTGCCTGCGATGAACTCTTCCACATGCAGATAGGCACGGCGGTTGCCACGGGTAACACTGTACAGCGCGACCAAGGTGTCGGCCTCGTCTGCCGAGCGGCGTAGCAGGATGAACGCCTGCTGCTCGTCGCCTCCGTTGAGGCGGGCATTGGCGAACACATCATTGGCCCACAGGCTGGCCTCACCGCAATCACGCCCCTGACACCAGAACAACGGGTAGCCACCGTCGCGCACAAGTGCTTCGCGGGCACTGGTGAAGGCCTCGCGTGCAGTACGCTCAACAGGCAATTCGTAGGTTACCGAGCTGACCTGACCGCGGCTTTCGACTTTGTCATCGACCCGCAGGCGGCCACTGATCTTGCGTAGCGGGCCCATCGGGTAGACCCGCTCCTGTTCCGTCGCCGGGCGTTGATCGACCACCTTGGCGTCCTGCGGGACCGGCAGGACGCCGGCCCACGACACGGGGGTGGCGAGCACCAGACAGGCAGCCAAGGCAGTGCGAATGGAAACGGGTACGCTCATTGGCGAACCAGGCGGCGCTCAGCGCCGAATTGAAGCTCCAGGATGTCTGGCAGTTGCATGGTTGTCTCCCTGTTCAACCCGCCAAGCCTCGACACTTGTCCGGTGCAAGTCAAGCAAAGCCAAAGAAGCGATTGATACAGTCTGCAACAAGGGCCGCGCCCTGCGCATCGTTCAGGTGCAGGTGATGGCCGCCGGGTAGTGTCACCTGTTCAAAGGGTAGCTGCTCCAGCAACCCGGTGTGGCGCGCCAGCATGCCGTCGGCGGCCACCACCAACAGCGCCGGGCAACTCACCCGCCGCACATAGGCCATGGCCTGGGCCTCGCTCAGGCGCATCGGCGAGGGCAGGGTCAGCCGGCTGTCGCTGCGCCAGCTGTAGCCACCGGGCACTGGCATCAGGCCACGCTGGGCCAGCAGCTCGGCCGCTTCACGGCTGACCGCGACCATGCCTTTCATCCGGGCTTGCACCCCTGCTTCCAATGTCGCATACACCGACTTGCGTTTGCCATCCAGCCGCAACTGGGCTTGCAGCGCCATCCCCAAACGCTCGCCTGCATCCTGCTCGGCGCCGGTCGGCGGGATGACGCCGTCGATGAGCGCCAGGTGACTGACCCGATCGGGCAATGCACCGGCCAGTTGCACCGAAATGATCGCGCCCAGCGAATGCCCCAACAGGGCAAAACGCGGCCAACCCAGTTGCTCGGCCACGCGCAGCACGTCATGGGCATAGTCGGCCAGGGCATACCCGGCGCCGAGCGGGCGGTGCTCCGAATAGCCATGGCCAGCCAGGTCCAGGGCGACGAGGCGTAGACCTTTCAGCTGCGGTGCCAGGCGGGCAAAGCTGTTGGCGTTGTCCAGCCAGCCATGCAGGGCAATCACCGGCAGCCCGTCTTCGGGGCCGAACAGGTGTGCAGCCAGTTCGATATGGCCAAGGCTCAGACGAATTTCCTCAACGTGTGCGCTCATGCCTGGCTCCAGCGGTCGAACAGGCCCTTGATCAGGCTGGCAGTGTCGGCCGGGCGCTCCAGCGGGAACATGTGCCCACCCGGTACACTGTGGTATTCACCTTTGGGCATACTGCGCACAGCCAAGGTGTGGTGGCGACGAATGACGTTGCTGCGGTTGCCGCGCACCATGGCCAGCGGCACCTGCAACTGGCGCGCGGGGGCGGGGCTGGTATGCGGGATGCTGCGGTAGATGCTGATTTCAGTAGCAGGGTCGAAGCGCAACTGTAGCCCTTGCCCCACCACCTGCAGGCCATGTTCCACATAAGCGTCGAGGCAATCGGGATCGAAATGGCGGAACAGTGATTTGCCAGCGAAATAGTCCCGGGCGCTGTCGCGGTCATTGAACGTTTCGCGACGCCCCAGGGTGCGCCCGGCCGGTGTGATGCGGTCGATGAAACCAAAGCGCTTGGCTGTGCGCAGCAGCCATTGATCAGCGCGGGTGAGCACCGGAGAGTCGAGCATCACCAGCCCCCGGTAGTACTCGGGGCAGCGCAATGCCGCGTGCAGGTGCAACACGCCACCCAGCGAATGGCCAACGCCCCAGACCGGCTGGTCCTGCTGCGCCAGGTGATGCAACAATTCATCGACCAGGCTTTGCCAGTTTTCGTCCACGGGAAAGCGCGGGTCATGCGCATGCTGGGCCAGGTGCTGCACCTGATAGTCCGGCGCCAGCGCGGCAAACAGCTTGCCGTAGGTGGCCGATGGGAAACCGTTGGCATGGGCGAAGAAGATCTGCTGCGACATGGCGCCTGGTCCGGACCGGAATGATGGCCCATTGTCGGCATCGCGGGGCAGTTCGGCAATGTCCATAAAGGTCATCGGCGAGGGGGATCAGGTCATGCCGAGCGGTCGAAACTGCTCAGCGACCGACGCAGGCAGGCCTGCATGTAGGCCACTTGGCTCTCCAGCGCCTCGCGGGCCAGACGCTGGTCCTGGTAGTCCAGTTGCAGGCGGCGCAAGGCCAGACAACTGGTTTGCAGCAAGTGCGAGACCCGCAGGCAGGCATCCTGCAGCGTACGCAGGTCCTGCTCGCATTGTTGCCTCGCAGCAGGGTCCAGCCCGGGGTTGTCGGTCACCTTGCGCATCAGGTGGTAAAGCTTGGCATCGGCCGATTCACGCAGCAGGCTGTATTGGGCGAAATCCAGCGAAGTACCTTGGTCAACCTGTTCCAGGGTGGGTTGCAGGTCCAGGGAGCGCAACAGTTCCAGCATTTCACCCCTCATTCGCCGTTCCCTGATATTTGCCATGTGGCAACGCTAGCAAGCGGTGGTGAAGCGCGACAACTGACAAAAATGCCAGTTGCCTTATCGATCTTTACCCATGCCAGCATGCAGACGCGAGCGAAACAGTGGCCTGCACAAGCCATGGGAAGTTCAAGCGGGTGAGTGGATGGCCTGCAGCGTCATCAACCCGGCCAGCGGCCACTCCCCTTCCAGCTCCGCCAGGCTGGCAGTGCTCATGGCTGCCGGCTGTTGCCTGTGGCCGTGCTCCAGCGCACCGACCAAGGTACCTACCAGCGGCTGGTGGCTGACCAGCAGCACATGCTCAAGCCCCAGGCGCTCGATTTCGCCGATGACCTGCTGCACATCACCCTCGGGCGTCAGCCAGGGCACGGTGCGCACCGGTTCGGCGAAGCCCAGGGTGTCATGCACCAGCGCGGCGGTCTGCTGGGCGCGTACGTAAGGGCTGGCAACAATCGCCTGCAATGGCTGCCCGATCAGGTAAGCCGCACTGTGCAGCACCTGCTCGCGACCATGGGCAGTCAACCGGCGCTCGGCATCCGTCTTGGCCCGCGGCTCAGCTTCACCGTGGCGCAGCACCCACAGCTTCACAGCTTGGGTTCCTCGTCACGCACCGGATGCGCGGCCGGTGCCACGGCGTGCGCTGCTTCACCTTCCGGCGCACGCGGGGCCGGCCAGTCTGCGAACGGCCACGGCTTCTGGTCGCTGTGGAAACTGCCGAAGCGGCCGATCTGTGCCAGGTACTGGCTCAGGCTGTCGCCGAAGTTCATCAGGCTGGCGCTGGGCGCGCCATACACCAGTCGGTAGATCAGCTGTACCAGCACCAGGCCACCCAACAGCAACTCGGCCAGTTGCCAGACCACCAGGAACACCAGCATCCACAGCACCCGCAGGATGATCGACTCGCGCTGGGCGCGTTCGGGCGTATCGTTCATGTGTTGCTCCTTGCTCGTGTCAGAGCCGCCAAGGGCTCAGTTGAAACCGCTGATGGAAATGAAATCGACATCGGTCTTGGGCTCGGCGCGCATCAGGTGCTCGATCACCTGGTTCAGCGTGCGCCCTTCGAACAGGATGGCATGCAGGCCAGCCACCAGCGGCATGTACACCTGCACTTGCTGGGCCTTGGTCTTGAGCACCTTGAGCGTGTTGACCCCCTCGGCCACTTCGCCCAGGCGGTTGACCGCCTCTTCCAGGCTTTGGCCCTGCCCCAGTGCGTAGCCAACCTGATAGTTGCGGCTCTTGGGCGAGGAGCAGGTGACGATCAGGTCACCGACACCGGCCAGGCCGAGGAACGTCATGGGGTTGGCGCCCTGGCTGACGGCGAAACGGGTCATCTCGGCCAAGGCCCGGGTAATCAGCATGCTCTTGGTGTTCTCGCCCATCCCCAAGGCCACAGCCATGCCGGCGATGATCGCGTAGACGTTCTTCAGTGCACCGCCCAGTTCGACGCCGAAACGGTCGGCACTGGCGTAGACGCGGAAGGTGCGCCCGTGCAGCACGGCCTGTACCTGCTGGCACAGGTCTTCGTGCTCACTGGCCACCACTGTGGCAGTCAGCGCATGTTCGGCGATTTCGCGCGCCAGGTTGGGCCCCGACAAAACGCCGATGCGCGCCTCGGGGGCGATCTCTTCGAGGATCTGGCTCATCAGCTTGAAGCTTTGCGCTTCGATGCCCTTGGTCAGGCTGACCAGGCCCTTGCCGCGCAGCAGCTCGGCATGCGGTGCCAGCACGCTGCGCAAGGCACTCGATGGCAAGGCAACGAAGATCAGCTCGCTGGCCTGCAGGGTGGCCAGCAAGTCGTTGACCGGCTCAACCCCATCGTGCAGGCGGATACCCTTGAGGTAGCGCGGATTCTCGCGATTCACACGCATGGCCTCGGCCTGCGCCGGGTCGCGCATCCATTGGCGCACCGGCACACCGTTTTCCGCCAGCAGGTTCGCCACGGCGGTGCCGAAGCTGCCGCCGCCCAGAACCGCAACAGGTTGCTGTTCAGTCATATCCAATCCATTAAAGCCAAAAGTTAAGTGGCGACCCCGCCATTATACGGCTCGCCTGCTACAGAACCAGTGTCTGGGCGTTTGCGGTATTTGCCATGGCATTTTCGGAGCCGTCGAGATCGAGCGCCGCCACGCGGTACTTTTCAAGACGTACGCCCGACACCCACTGGCAAAACCCCCACGGTCAGTTACCATGCCTGTTTCAATCCTGAAACAAAGGCCGCTCCGTGTTCCCTGGCACGCCCCCGTACCCGCGCCTGCTGTTATTGACCGCCCTGCTCGGCGGTCAGGCCGTGGCCGACGACCTGTTCATCGACAACACCGACCTGCCACAGGTTCTGACCGCCACACGCCTGAAACAATCCCCCGCCGCTGTCCCGGGCAGCATGACCGTACTCGACAGCGAACTGATTCGCGCCAGCGGTGCCCGTGACATCCCCGAACTGCTGCGCCTGGTACCGGGCATGATGATCGGCTACGGTGCCGGTAATCAACCCACGGTCAACTACCACGGCAGCAACGTCAACGACGCACGGCGCATGCAGGTATTGATCGATGGCCGCTCGGTATACCGCGCAGGCCTGGCCACGGTGGACTGGAGCGACATCCCCTTGGCCATGGAGGATATCGAGCGCATCGAGGTATTCCGCGGCCCGAATACCGTCAGCTATGGCGCCAACGCGCTGATGGCGGTGGTCAACATCCTCACCCGCAAACCCGCCGACAGCCATGGTACGCGGCTGAAAGTGACACGCGGCCAGGACGGTATCAACGACTTCTATGCCAGCCACGGCTTGGGTTGGGACGGTGGCGACATGCGCCTGTCGCTGTCGGGCCAACAGGACGACGGCTTCGATGAGAACCAGTTCGGCCAGGACTACCGCGACAGCCGCCGCCTGACCCGCTTCAACCTCAGCGCCAACCACAACCTGGCGGTCGACCAGACCCTGGAGTGGCAACTGGCGGCCAAGGAAGGCAGCAATCAGCGGCCCTACACCTACCAGCCGGTGTTCCAGCAGTACGAGTCCGGGAACAATGCCGACGTCAACGCCAAGGACTATGCGGGCTCGTTGCGCTGGACCAAGGACTTCAGCGCTGAACACAGCCTTTATATCCAGGGCTCAGCCCAGCATTTTGATCGCCAGCAAGTGTGGCGCGCCTGTGATGCCTTGCAGTCGTTCAGCCCCGAACTGACCCAGCTCTGGCAGATGAACCCCGACTTCGCCGAAAAAGTGGCGCGCGGCATTGCGACTGGCGCCCCCCTTTCCACTGACGACCCTGCCCTGAAAGGGCTTCTGCAGAAAGTGCAGCAACAATGGGATGAGGGTGGAAAGCAGCAGGTCTGCGGCGATGTCGATCAGAGCACCCGTGAAACCCGCTACGACCTGGAAATCCAGGACACCCTGAGCCTGACCGACAGCCTGCGTCTGCTCAGTGGCATGAACTACCGCTATGATCGCGCCGACTCGCAGACCTACTTCAACGGCAGCATCGACGACCAGACATGGCGCCTGTTCGGCCAGCTGGAATGGCGGGCCGACGAGCACTGGATACTGCAAGGTGGGGCCATGTTCGAAGACTCGCGCCTGTCTGGCAGTTCGCTGACCCCGCGCGTGGCGGTCAACTACCTGATCACCCCGCGCCACGGCCTGCGTGCGGTGTACTCCGAAGCGGTGCGCTCGCCCGACATGTTCGAGAACAACGTCAACTGGAGTTACACGGTCAAGAACCTCACCCCCAATTCATTCGGCCTGCAAAACGGTGAGTACTTCGTCAAGACCCGTGGCCCTGGCGACCTTGAACAGGAGCGCATGCGCTCGCGCGAGCTAGGCTACAACGGCTACTTCAGCGACCTCGACCTGAGCCTGGATGTGAAGCTGTTCTACGACGAGATCACCGGCATGATCAGCGAGCCTCTGAGGAACAACCAGTACATCGCCAGCAACGCCAACAAGGCCCGTTTCAGCGGCAGCGAGGCGCAAATGGACTGGCGCCCCACCCTGCGCGACCGCCTGCGCCTGACCTATGCCTACGTCGATGCCTGGGCCAGCAACCCCGACGACCGTCGCCTCAGCGCCCGTAACAGCGGCTCGGCCGGGTGGATGCGCGAATGGGGTGCCGGCTGGTCGAGCGCGCTGTTCTACTACGGCGACGATGCCCTCAACCAGTACCGCTACGAGCGTCTGGACCTGCGCCTGGCCAAGCGTTTTCGGGTGTATGGCAGCAACCTGGAGCTGGCGGCGCTGTGGCAGCAGCGCCTGGACGATGAACCCACCTCGGCCCTGCAGAACCGTTATGACAGCCGTCACCGCCTGAGCGTGAGCGCGGAGCTGGAGTTCTGATGGCCCTGCTGCTGCGCCTGTTGCTGCTCTGCCTGTGGCCGTTGGGGCCTTTGTCCGCCAGCGAAGTCCTGCTGGTGGGGGCTGAGGACCAGCCCGGTGTCCGCAGCTTCATCGCCGCCCTGGAAAGCCGCCGGCCACACGATCATGTGCAGTTTCAAACCACCGCCAACCTGCCGCGCCCGGGCAAGCTCAAAGCCGACCAACGCCTGATCCTGCTCGACAACGCAGCACTGGAATGGCGCCTGGGGGAAACCGCCGGCCCGCCGGCGCTGGTCATGCGGGTCAGCCGGGTACAGGCTGAACAGCGCCTGGGAAAGTCGCGCCCCGCGTTCCTCACACTGCTGTGGAGCGACGCACCGCTGGGACGGCAACTGCGCCTGGCACGTTACCTGTTGCCGCAGGCCAGGCGCATTGGCGTGCTGTACGGCGAGCACAGCAGCTTTCTGCTGGACGAACTGCGCCATGCTGCACGGCCGCTAGGCCTGGAGATCGTGGCCCAGGACTGGTCCGACCCGCGTGACAACAGGCCCCTGCAGCACCTGCTGGGCAACAGCGATGTGCTCCTGGGCCTGGACGACCCTGACTTGTACAACTCCAAGACTGCAAAGAACCTGCTGTTGAGCAGTTATGGCCGGCAGATGGCACTGATCGGCCCGAACGCCGGCTTCGTTCGCGCCGGCGCCCTGGCCAGTACCTACAGCGACCAGGACGACTGGCTGTGGGTGCTCGACCAGTTGCTCGACCAGCCGCCGACGCGCTGGCCGCGAAGCCTGTACCCGGTGCGTTACGGCGTCAGTGGCAACCAGCAGGTGGCCCGTGCCCTGGGTCTTGAACCAATCGATCAGAACGCCGCCGTCAAGGCCCTGGCCGAGGGAGAACCCACCCAATGAGCAAACGCTTGAGCTGGGACATTCATACCCGCACGCAGATCATCAGTCTCGGCCCCGCGCTGCTACTGACCTTGCTCTTGATCAGCTTCTTTACCTTCGTACGCATCCAGGACCTGCGCCAGGAACTCAACCACACCGGGCAACTGATCGCCAACCAGTTGGCACCGGCGTCGGAATATGGGGTGATTTCGGGCAACAACGAAGTGCTTGAAGGGCTGATGCGTGCCACCCTCAGCATCCCGCACGTGCGCTTTCTGGAAGTGCAGGACAGCCGCAACCACATCCTGGTGTACGTCGAGCAGTCCGATGAAAGTGCCAACCGCGCGCAACAGGTCGAGGTGTTCCAGGCGCCCATTCGCCTGCAGCAAATCCGCCTGGACAACGACTTCCTGCAACAGGGCAAAGCCACCACCCCGGCCATCGGTGACGACTACCTGGGCCGCGTGATCGTCGGCATGTCCGATGACGCCTTCAGTCAGCGCCAGCAGGAAATCGTGATCAAGGCCGGGATCCTGGCGATGTTCGCCCTGCTGTTCACCTTCTTGCTGGCACGCCGCCTGGCCCTGAGCCTGGCCAAGCCGATCAGCGACATGGGCCACGCGGTCAAGGCGATTCAGCAAGGCGAGTACAACACCCCCTTGCCGGTCGTCGACGACAGCGAGCTGGGCCACTTGGCCCGCCACATCAATAACCTGGCCAGCGCCCTGGAGCAGGCCAGCGATGAACAGAAGCAGGCCATCGCCGAACTGATCCAGGCCCGCGAGGAGGCCGAACAGGCCAACCGTGCCAAATCGGATTTCCTGGCGATGATGAGCCATGAGTTGCGCACCCCGATGAATGGCGTGCTGGGCATGCTGCAACTGCTGGAAACCACACCGCTAAGCAGTGAACAGGCCGATTACACGGCAGTGGCCAGCGAGTCCACCGGGCATTTGCTCAAGGTCATCAACGACATCCTCGATTTTTCGCGCATCGAACGCGCCGCGCTGCAGCTGGAGCACATCGACTTCAACCTGGGCGAGCTGATCACCAACAGTGTCCAGTCGTTCCAGCACAGCGCCCAGCAACGCGGCCTGGGCCTGCACCTGCAACTGCCGGCCGGCATCGAGCAGCTGCAGGTGAACGGCGACCCCACGCGCATCCGCCAGATCCTGCTGAACCTGATAGGCAACGCCCTGAAGTTCACCGAACGCGGCCAGGTGCAAGTCGACGCACGCTGGCAGGTGCTCGACCGGCAGTTGATCTGGCTGACCTGCAGCGTGCGCGACACCGGCATCGGCATCGACAGCGACCGCCTGGAAATGATGTTCGTCGCCTTCCAGCAGGCCGACAGCTCGATTTCCCGTCGTTATGGCGGCACCGGGCTGGGGCTGTCGATCGCTCGTACCCTGGCCGAGCGCATGGGCGGCAAGCTACGCGGTGAAAGCCGTGAAGGCCTGGGTTCGACCTTCACCCTGGAGATGCCGTTGGCCCTTGCCAACCCTGCCCCCGTCCCGTTGACGCCGCCAACGACTGTACGAACGACGGTGCCGGACAATGATCAGGTACTGCTGGTGGAGGACAATCCGGTCAACCGGAGCGTCGTGGAAGCCATGCTGCGCAGCCTGGGGCTGGCAGTATGCACGGCAGAAGATGGCCTTGAAGCCGTCGAACTGGTCGGCCGGCAGCGCTTTGCTGCCGTGCTGATGGATTGCCGCCTGCCGCACCTGGACGGCTATGAAGCCACCCGACGCATCCGCCAGTTGCCCAACGGCGCTGGGCTACCGATCATCGCCCTGACCGCCAACGCGTTGCAGGGCGATCGTGAACGTTGCATGGCCGCCGGTATGGACGATTACCTGAGCAAACCCTTGCGCCGCACCGAATTGCAGCAGGTGCTGCAGCGCTGGTTACCCGGTCAGACAACCGCGACTGGCGATAAATGCTAAAGTGCGGCAGTCTTAAACACTGGACAGGACCTTCATCGGACCTGAAAATAGACGTTTCAGTGCACACCTGTACTTCTTTCACCAGGTGCGCTGTGACTTTCACCACAACGCAATAGTCTACCTGTAGGCTGCCGTCTCGAAGCGCTTGGTTTTCGGGCCGGCCGGGAAGATTCATCCCCTGCCGCAGGGGGTTATTGAGGAGCTCGCATGACCAAACAACACGCCTTTACTCGGGAAGACCTGCTGCGCTGCAGTCGCGGTGAGCTGTTCGGCCCAGGTAATGCGCAACTGCCCGCGCCGAACATGCTGATGGTCGATCGCATCACCCATATCAGCGAAGAAGGCGGCAAGTACGGCAAAGGTGAATTGGTCGCCGAGCTGGATATCAACCCGGACCTGTGGTTCTTCGCCTGCCATTTCGAAGGCGATCCGGTAATGCCGGGCTGCCTGGGCCTCGACGCCATGTGGCAGCTGGTTGGCTTCTTCCTCGGCTGGCAGGGCCTGCCGGGCCGTGGCCGCGCCCTGGGTTCGGGCGAGGTGAAATTCTTTGGCCAGGTACTGCCTGAAGCCAAGAAAGTCACGTACAACATTCACATCAAGCGCGTCCTGAAGGGCAAGCTGAACATGGCCATCGCCGATGGCTCGGTCAGCGTCGACGGCCGCGAGATCTACACTGCCGAAGGCCTGCGGGTCGGCGTGTTCACCTCCACTGACAATTTCTAAGGGTTATTCGCATGCGCCGCGTCGTTATCACTGGTCTGGGCATCGTATCGTGCCTGGGCAATGACAAAGCTACCGTCACCGAAAACCTGCGCAACAGCCGTCCGGGTATCCGTTTCAACCCGGAATACAAGGAAATGGGGCTGCGTAGCCAGGTTTCCGGGTCCATCGACCTCAACCTCGAAGAACTGATCGACCGCAAGGTTTACCGCTTCGTCGGCCATGCGGCTGCCTACGCCTACCTGGCCATGCAGGACGCGATCAAGGACGCTGGCCTGACCGAAGAGCAGGTTTCCAACCCGCGTACCGGCCTGGTGGCGGGTTCCGGCGGCGCCTCGACCCTGAACCAGATGGAAGCGCTGGACACCCTGCGTGAGAAAGGCGTCAAGCGCGTCGGCCCATACCGCGTTACCCGCACCATGGGCAGCACCGTTTCGGCATGCCTGGCCACCCCGTTCAAGATCAAGGGCATCAACTACTCGATCTCGTCGGCCTGCGCCACCTCGGCTCACTGCATCGGTACCGCACTGGAGCAGATCCAGTGGGGCAAGCAGGACATCGTCTTCGCCGGTGGTGGTGAAGAAGAGCACTGGAGCCAGTCGTTCCTGTTCGATGCCATGGGCGCCCTGTCGACCAAGCGCAACGAAACCCCGGAACTGGCCTCGCGCGCCTACGACGCTGACCGTGATGGCTTCGTCATCGCTGGCGGTGGCGGCATGGTCGTGGTCGAGGAACTGGAACACGCCCTGGCCCGCGGCGCCAAGATCTACGCCGAAATCGTTGGCTACGGTGCGACTTCCGACGGCTACGACATGGTTGCACCGAGCGGCGAAGGCGCCATCCGCTGCATGCAGCAGGCGCTTTCCACTGTCGACACCCCGATCGACTACCTGAACACCCACGGTACCTCGACTCCGGTCGGTGACGTGGCCGAGATCAAGGGCGTGCGTGCCGTGTTCGGCGACAAGGCTCCGAAGATCAGCTCCACCAAGAGCCTGTCGGGTCACTCGCTGGGCGCTGCCGGCGTGCACGAGGCGATCTACTGCCTGCTGATGATGGAAAACAACTTCATCGCCGGCTCTGCCAACATCGACGAGCTGGACGCGGAAGTCGCCGACTTGCCAATCCTGCGTAAAACCGAAGAAAACGCCAAGATCGACACGGTCATGAGCAACAGCTTCGGCTTCGGCGGCACCAACGCCACCCTGGTGCTCAAGCGCTGGGAAGGCAAGTAAGACGCTGCTGCTGTAAATGAAAACGCCCCGACTGGTTCGGGGCGTTTTTGTTTGGTTGCCTGTGCTGGCCTCTTCGCGGGTAAACCCACCACACAAGCCTTCAGCGCTGTGCCCACCCTGTAGGAGCGGGTTTACCCGCGAAGAGGCCCGCACAGGTCACTGCTGTACCTTGGGCAACACCGCCAGAAAGTTCTCCCGGGCCACCTTGTGCGCCACCGACTCCGGCAAGGCATCCAGAAACGGCTTGAACCCGTGCATCTGCTCCCCCAGGCTGCCAAACCGCCCCACCACATCCGACCCCAGCATGAACCGCTCCGGGTACTTCTCGACCAGCGCCAGCCATTCCTTGCGCGGCGCGCCCTGCTCATCCAGCAAATACGGCTGCAGCACACTCCACGACAAATCGACATACAGGTTCGGGTAGTCCTCCAGCAATCGCGTCAGCACCGGCAGTAGAAAGTCCATCTGCGTCTGGTGGCGATGTATCTCCATGCTGCTGCCCGCATGCGCCCAGATGAATCGCGTATGCGGGTGATTGCGCAGCGGCTCTTCGATCTCCGCCAGGTACAGTGGGTTGCGCTCGCGCTTGGAGGTGATGTTGGAATGCAGCAGAACGGGCAGGTCGCGCTCGGCCGCCAGGTGGTAGATACGCGTCATGGCCTCATTATTGGCACGTGGCGTGTCGCCACTGGTCAGCGCTGTCAGGTCATCATGTCGGGTGAACACCTCGCCGATGCCCTGCCAAAGGCCCGGGTACAAATCGAGCATGCGCTCGATATGGCTGACCGCATTCTTGTCCACCGGGTTGAAACCGCTGAGGAACGGGTGGAAGCGCTTGCGCTGCTCACTTGGCAATTGCTGCAGCGCCGCCGCCACGTAAGTATCAGTGGCGCTGTACCAGTAGGCATCAGCGTCATCACCGGCGTAGTAGCGCGGGCGCTTGGGTTCGTCTTCGTGCCATTTCTTGGCCACCGGTATGCCTGAAATCATCGACTGCTCAACCCCTGCGGCATCCATGGCCTTGATCAGCGCCGGCATGCCTTCACTTTCCTGGAAGAAGTCCACGTAGTGCAGGTGGGCATCACTGTAGCGGTACTCGCGCGCCTGGGCCCCCTGGCACAGCCAGCCGAACAACAGCACACAAGCCAGCGCTCTGGCGGTCATGGTCATCCTCCTCTTGCAAGTACGAACCCAGTAGACCAGGCGGCCGCCAAGACGGTTCAGCCACGGCGGGCAAACCGCTATGCTTGAGGCACTTCCACCGTGCCTGGAGCCTTCCCCATGAGCAGCCCACTGGTCATCCACCCCCGAGCCGAGACGGTCGAGGGCCAGCCGATCCTGCGCCCGCTGCCGTCAGCCCAGTGCCGCAGCGTCGGCCCGTTCGTGTTCTTCGACCACATGCTCGAAACAGACTATGCCCCGGGGCATGGCATGGATATCCGCCAGCATCCGCATATCGGCTTGTCGACCCTGACCTACCTGTTCGAAGGCGCAATCCTGCACAAGGACAGCCTCGGCTCGGCGCAGCGGGTGCTGCCCGGTGATGTCAGCTGGATGACTGCGGGCAGCGGCGTCGCCCATGTCGAGCGCACCCCGGAAGATGCCCTGGCCCATGGCTCGCGCCTGCATGGGCTGCAGGTATGGCTGGCATCGCCACGCGAGTTTGAGCAAGGCCCGGCAAGCTACAGCCATCACCCCGCCGCGAGCTTGCCCGTCAGTGACAGCCTGGGTGTGCGTATCTGCATGATTGCTGGCAGCGGGTTCTGCCTGGTGTCGCCGGTGCCGGTGCTGTCCCCTACCCTTTATGCGCATGTACGGATGCAACCGGCAACCACCTTGCTGGTACCGAATGAGCATGTGCAGCGGGCGCTGTACCTGCTCGATGGTGAGCTGACGATGAACGATGAAGACGTGGAACCGTGCAGCCTGGTGGTACTGCCCGAGGGGGAAGAGGTGACGTTGTATGCGGAGGGTGAATGCCAATTGGTACTGATTGGCGGCGCACCGCTGGATGGGCCGCGTCGGATGAACTGGAATTTCGTGGCCAGCGACCCGGAGCTGATCGAGCGGGCTCGGGCCAGGTGGGCTGCGGGGGATTGGCCGGTGGTGCCGGGGGAACATTCGAGGATCGAGTTACCTCGGTGATCGGGGGTGGACACAGGTCGACGGTTGGGCGCAGCCCGTCGTGTAGGAGCGGGTTTACCCGCGAAGAGGCCGGACCTGCCGGCCAATTTCCACCCGCCGTTCACCGTTGATGCCGCTACCGTATTCGCGGGTAAACCCGCTCCTACGCCGAAGCAAGGGTGGACACATTGGTGATTGGACACAGGCCGTCGTGTAGGAGCGGGTTCACCCGCGAAAGGGCCGGCCCTGCTGGCCAATCTCCACCCGCGGTTCACCGTTGCCGCCGCCACCGTATTCGCGGGTAAACCCGCTCCTACACCCAGATCGAGGGTGAACGCACATTGGTGATTGGGCGCAGGCCGTCGCGTAGGAGCGGGTTCACCCGCGAAGGGCTGCAAAGCAGCCCCCTGCAAGCTCAACGCTGGAACACTTCACTCAGCAGATTATGCATCGAACGGAACGCTCGCTCGGAAGTGCGTCGGTCATACTGCATCTTGCCCGGCATATTGGCATTCGGGTCGGTAAACGAGTGCACCGCGCCGCCATAACTGAGCAACTGCCAGTCCACCTTGGCTGCGTTCATCTCGTCTTCGAATGCCGGCAGCTGCTCTTTAGGCACCAATGGATCAGAGGCACCATGCAACACCAGCACCGAGCCCTTGATGCGCTTGGCATCTTCAGGATTCGGCGTGTCCAGGGTGCCGTGGAACGATACGGCCGCACGCAGGTCAGCGCCGCTACGGGCCAGTTCCAAGGCACAGCAGCCACCGAAGCAGAAGCCGAAGGTGGCCACCTTGCCAGGCTCCAGCAACGCCTTCGACTGCCCCAGCAATTGCGCCAAGGCCTCCTGCATGCGCTTGCGCAGTTCGCCACGGTCATTCTTCAGCGGCATCATCGCCACGCCTGCCTCATCGGCATTGGACGGGCGCACCGATTGCCCGTACAGGTCGGCGATCAGCACCACATAGCCCTTCTCGGCCACTTCCTTGGCAATGCGCTCAGCACCTTCACCAATGCCCATCCAGTTCGGCGCCATCACCAGCCCTGGGCGGCCCAGCGCACCCGGCTCATAGACCAAACGGCTTTCGTAGGTCTTGCCAGATAGGTGATAAACCAGCGATTCGACGATTACTTTGCTCATCAAGCACTCCTTTGGCACTCGTCATAAAAAAGCCCGCCGAAGCGGGCTTTGCTGTGCATCAACTCAAGCAGACAGCTCGACCAGTAGCTTGTTCAGGCGACGAACGTAAGCCGCCGGGTCCTTCAGGCTGTCACCAGCCGCCAGGGCCGCCTGATCGAACAGGATGTGCGACAGCTCGGCGAAACGGTCTTCGCTCTGCTCGTGATCCAGCTTCTCGATCAGCGGGTGGCTCGGGTTGAACTCGAAGATCGGCTTGGACTCCGGCACTTTCTGCCCGCTGGCTTCCAGGATCTGGCGCATCTGCAGGCCCAGGTCCTGCTCGCCAATGGCCAGGATCGCCGGCGAGTCGGTCAGGCGGTGCGAGACGCGCACTTCGGCCACGCTGTCACCCAGCGCACCTTTCAGTCGCTCGACCAGACCTTCCTTGTCCTTGGCGACTTCTTCCTGAGCTTTCTTGTCTTCTTCCGAATCCAGCTTGCCCAGGTCCAGGTCGCCACGGGCAATATCGACAAAGGCCTTGCCGTCGAATTCGTTGAGGTAGCTCATCAGCCACTCGTCGATGCGATCAGTGAGCAGCAGCACTTCGATGCCTTTCTTGCGGAAGACTTCCAGGTGCGGGCTGTTCTTGACCTGCGCGTACGACTCGCCGGTGAGGTAATAGATCTTGTCCTGACCTTCCTTGGCGCGGGCCAGGTAGTCGGCCAGGGCGACGCTCTGCTCGCCGCTGTCGTCCTGGGTGGACGCAAAGCGCAGCAGACCGGCGATTTTCTCCTTGTTGGCGAAGTCTTCGGCCGGGCCTTCTTTCAGCACCTGACCGAAGTTTTTCCAGAAGCCCTTGTATTTCTCGGGTTCGTTCTTCGCCAGCTTCTCCAGCATGTCCAGCACGCGCTTGGTCAGCGCGGTCTTCATCGAATCGATGATCGGGTCTTTCTGCAGGATTTCACGCGACACGTTCAGCGACAGGTCATTGGAATCGACCACACCCTTGATGAAGCGCAGGTACAGCGGCAGGAACGACTCGGCCTGGTCCATGATGAACACACGCTGCACGTACAGCTTCAGGCCACGCGGCGCTTCGCGCTGGTACAGGTCGAACGGCGCACGGGCCGGCACGTACAGCAGCGAGTTGTATTCGAGCTTGCCTTCGACCTTGTTGTGGCTCCAGGCCAGCGGGTTTTCGAAGTCATGGCCGATGTGCTTGTAGAACTCCTGGTACTCCTCGTCCTTCACCTCGGTGCGCGAACGGGTCCACAGGGCGCTGGCGCGGTTGACGGTTTCCCACTCTTCGGCCGGCTGCTCTTCACCTTCGGCGGCGGCCTGCTCTTTCGGCAGTTGAATCGGCAGGGCGATGTGGTCGGAGTACTTCTTGACCACGTTGCGCAGGCGCCAGCCATCGGCGAACTCCTGCTCGTCCTTCTTCAGGTGCAGGACGATACGGGTACCGCGCTGTGGTTTGTCGATGGTGGCGACTTCGAACTCGCCCTCGCCTTTCGACGACCAGTGCACACCTTCGGCCGCTGGCTGGCCCGCACGGCGGCTGTACACGTCGACCTTGTCGGCAACGATGAACGCGGAGTAGAAGCCCACGCCGAACTGACCGATCAGGTGCGAGTCCTTCTTCTGGTCACCGGTGAGGTTTTTCATGAAGTCGGCAGTGCCGGACTTGGCGATGGTGCCCAGGTGGGCAATGACGTCTTCGCGGCTCATGCCGATGCCGTTGTCCTCGAGGGTCACGGTACCGGCGTCCTTGTCGAAGCTCAGGCGAATCTTCAGGTCAGCATCGCCCTCGAACAGCTCTGGCTTGGCCAGGGCTTCGAAACGCAGCTTGTCGGCGGCGTCGGAAGCGTTGGAAATCAGCTCCCGCAGGAAGATTTCCTTGTTCGAGTACAGCGAGTGAATCATGAGGTGCAGCAGTTGCTTCACCTCGGTCTGGAAGCCCAGCGTTTCCTTTTGTGTTTCCACAGTCATGGTCTTCGAAACTCCGATCTGATGGCGTTGGCGCCTGGCGGCCGGTTCGGCCAGCGTTAACGGCGGATGTCATGCAGATGGGGGCTGCCCGGATGATTTCAAGGGCTTTTCCGGTTCGATCTTGAAATGCGCACGGGCCGTAGCAATCGGCGACTGCCTGTCGCCCTGCCAGGCGGTGATGGCCACGTTGGTCACCCGCCGGCCCTGGCGCCACAGCTGGCACTGGGCGTAGGTATCGCGAAAATGCCCGGCGCGCAGGTAGTCGATGGAAAAGTCGATGATCTTCGGAATGCTTGCGCTCTCGCTGTAGATCAGCAGGTACAGCGCTGCCGACAGCTCCATGAAGCCGGCGATCACGCCGCCATGAATAGCCGGTAGCAGTGGGTTGCCGATATTGTCCGGGCTGGCCGGCAGGCGGAACAACACGTCATCGCCCTGACGCTCGCATTCGATGCCGATCAGCCCGGCATAGGGAATCAGTGCCAGCAACGGTCGATAGTCGCCCACCGCATGGGCGGCGTTGAGCTGTTGGCGTACCGCGTGCGGAATCATGCCTTGCCCTCCTTCAGACTGTCGCCGAAACGGATGCCGCCCTTGATGTCCTGGCCCAGGCGCATGAACGTGCCCACCACCTGGCAGATGGGCTGGTCGGGGTCGTCCTGGTAGGCGGTGCCACGGGTGAAGATCACGTCGCGGGTAACACGGTAGCACTGGGCGTGGCCGTAGATGTCCTTGCCGGCCTCAGCCGGGTGCATGTAGTCGATGCGCAGGTCCAACGTCGGGCAC
The DNA here is from genome assembly GCF_058795575.1 of Pseudomonas sp. GW823-FHT05G12. NCBI lineage: Bacteria > Pseudomonadati > Pseudomonadota > Gammaproteobacteria > Pseudomonadales > Pseudomonadaceae > Pseudomonas > Pseudomonas sp. GW823-FHT05G12. The sequence goes on along the minus strand of NZ_CM179501.1, from coordinate 1,969,954 downwards.
ACTTCGAAGCGCGGCAGCACACACAATGTGGCCATGCCACAGGTGGTGTCCATCAGCGTGGTCAGCGCACCGCCGTGCACGGCACCGGTTTGCGGGTTGCCGACAATCGCCGGCGACCACGGCAGGACCAGGGTCATGCCATCGCCATCAGCCTGCGCCACGCGCATCTGCAACAACTGACAATGTTTTAACGCCGAGAGAAAGCGCTCGGCCATTGCCATCAAGGTTGAATCGCTCATCGGCTGTTCCCATCGGCCGCAGGGCAGCGGCATAAATTCGTTAAAAAGTCCATGTAGAACGGGACGTTATATATCTGTAATCTTCGTTGAACTTATTCCGCGTAGTTGTACTCGAAGGAACAAGTCACTTATTCCACCAAGGAGAAACACCCCCATGCGTAAACCTTTTGCTTTTGCTCTGATGCTGGCCGCTGCCATGGGCCTGGCTGCTTGCGATAAAGCGAGCGAAGACAAAGCCCAGGACGCACAGCAACACGCCGAGCAAGCCCAGGAAAAAATGGGTGAAGCTCAGGATAAGATGAACGAAGCCGCCGAGGAAAACGCCGAAGCTGCCAAAGATCAGGCCGAAGCCGAGCAGAAGGCTGCCGAAGAAGCCGCTCCGGCTACTCCGGCTCCTACTACACCGGCAGAACCTGCCAAGCAGTAATTGGCTAAAACAAAAAAACCCGACGATGTCGGGTTTTTTTGTGCCTGCGAACTTTCGATTAATCGTTTCAGTTGGAAACAACCGAGCTTTCCTTGGCCGGCTCCGACAGTACACTTTCGGTCGGTGTGAACACCATCACATCGAGTACATCCGAATGGAACTCTCGACGGTACAGAATCAGCACTACTCCCACACTCATCGCCATGAACAACCATGGGCTGATAAACCAGCTCAACATGGCCATGCCGAAGTAATACGAACGCAGCCCCAGGTTGAACTGGTTAGCCGCCAACGACAATACCCGCGCCGCGCGGGAGGCGAATGCCTTGCGCTCCAGCTCATTGACCAGCCGTTCGCCGATCATCGGCGCCGAGCCCACCAGCACGGCGGCAAAGTTGTATTGGCGCATGCACCAGCTGAACGTGAAGAAGGCATAGACAAATACCATGGCCAGGCACAGCAGCTTGATCTCCGACATGCCCTGGGATGTTTGCTGAACCAGCGGCAGGTCGGCCAGCAACGACAGTGCCCGGTCGGAGGCACCGAGCACGGTGAGGATGCCAGCCAGAATGATCAGGGTGCTGGAGGCGAAGAACGAAGCGTTGCGCTCCAGGTTACCGATCACGCTGGCATCGGCGATGCGGTTGTCGCGCAGCAGCATGCGGCGCATCCAGTCTTCGCGGTACAAGTGCAGCACGCTGGCCAGGCACGCGGTGTCGCGCCCCTTCCAGATCGCATAGCGGGTATAGCCACCCCAGCACAGGGCGAACCAGGCGATGGCCAGCAGGTTGTTGAGGTTGCTTTGGATGAAGTTCATGCAGGGTTACCGAAAGGGCCATGTGCCTAAAGGATAGGGACCGGATTTCGACGCTGGCAAGCGGCAAAAGGCACACCTGCACACTGAAAAATGCATTACCTGTTGCGAAGAGGCCGAAACCGGCAAACAGCAAAAAGCCCCGCATCCTTTCGGATACGGGGCTCTCTTGTTTTCACCCTTGGCGGGCACCCTTCGGCTTGTGGCCGGTGCCGCCCTCAGGCTTCAACTTGTTCAGTCAGGCCAGCGCCTCGCGCGGCTTGCCGAGCATGCGGTCGCAGGCCACGGCACCCACCAGGGTCACCACTGAAGGTACCAGCCAGGCCATGCCGGCATCACTCAATGGCAGGTGCGCCATGAAGTCTGGCAACACGTGGGCAAGGCTGCTGCCCTTGATCGCATCGACCATGCCGAACAGCAGCGAGACCAGCATCACGGGCGCCAGGATGCGCGTTGGCGAGTTCCACAGGTCTTTCACGAAGCTCAGGCCAACCACCACGATGCACGGCGGATAGATGGCGGTGAGCACCGGGATCGAGAACATGATCAGCTTGGTCAGGCCAAGGTTGGAAATCAGCAGCGAGAAGCCGGCAAGGATCACCACCAGCGCGCGGTACGACAGCGGCAGGATCTGGCTGAAGTACTCGGCGCAGGCACAGGTCAGGCCAACCGCGGTCACCAGGCAGGCCAGCGCGATCAGCACGGCGAGGAAGCCGCTGCCCAGGGAGCCGAAGGTGTGCTGTACGTAGGCATGCAGCACCGCCGCACCGTTGGTGGCGTCAGCCGCGATGTCGTGGCTGGTGGCACCCAGGCGGAACAGGCTGATGTAGACCAGGGCCAGCCCGACACCGGCGATCAGGCCGGCGATGATGGCGTAGCGGGTAATCAGCCTCGGCGACTCGACACCGCGCGAGCGAATGGCATTGACAATGACGATACCGAACACCAGGGCACCCAGGGTATCCATGGTCAGGTAGCCATCGGAGAAGCCCTTGGAGAACGCAGCGGCGGCATAGGCAGGCTGTGCGTCACCAATGCTACCGGCGGGCAGCGCGAAGGCAGCGATGCCCAGTACTGCCAGGGCAATGATCTTCAACGGTGCCAGGAAGCGGCCCACGGTGTCGAGCAACTTGCCAGGGTACATGGACACGGCCAGCACGACGATGAAGTACACCAGGCTGTAGATGAACAGCGCCAGCGGGCTTTCACCGGTCAGCGGTGCAACGCCCACTTCGAACGACACGGTGGCCGTACGCGGGGTGGCGAACAATGGGCCGACCGACAGGTAGCACACGGCTGCCAGCAGGCCGCCGAAGAACTTGCCGATCGGGCTGCTCAGTGCATCCATGCCGCCACCGACCTTGGCCAGAGCGACCACCGTGATGACCGGCAGGCCCACGGCAGTGACCAGGAAGCCCAAGGCCGCCATCCATACGTGCGGGCCAGACTGCAGGCCGACGATAGGCGGGAAGATGATATTGCCTGCACCCACGAAAAGCGCAAACGTCATAAAGCCAAGCGCCAGGATATCCTGGCCTTTGAGAACTTTCATTTAAGGTAGTACCACACTGCTGAAATCGGGATTCGAGAGGGGATTTCCCTTTGGGTAAGGGGAAATGCTGCCCGGCTTGATAGGCCAGACCCGTTTAGCGTGTCGTTCCCTTTTGGGGTACGGGCACAGAGTGAACGCGTAATGTAACTGGTTTGTCAGTCAAACGCACTGGCACAGTGCTGCTTGTCCGATGTGCGTACATGTTTGTCGTCTGTGTGACCGAGGACGGCAGGTATTATCCTCGGATTGAAACATTCGTCTGCGTGAAAATTCCTATCAAACCTATCGAAGAATCTCTATTGCCAGCACCGGCCTCTTCGCGGGTAAACCCGCTCCTGCGAACCCCACATACGACAAAGGCCACCCGAAGGTGGCCTCTGTGCGCGTGGGGGGTGTAGCAGTATTACTTCTTGGCTTCCCAGCCAGTCAGCTCGGCCAGGGCCTTGCCGATGTCAGCCAGGGAACGCACGGTTTTCACACCCGCGTCCTGCAGGGCGGCGAACTTCTCGTCCGCAGTGCCCTTGCCGCCGGAGATGATGGCGCCAGCGTGGCCCATGCGCTTGCCCGCAGGTGCAGTAACACCGGCGATGTAGGAAACGACAGGCTTGGTGACGTGGGCCTTGATGTAGGCCGCAGCTTCTTCTTCAGCCGAACCGCCGATCTCACCGATCATGACGATCGCTTCAGTCTTCGGGTCTTCCTGGAACAGCTTCAGGATGTCGATGAAGTTGGAGCCCGGGATCGGGTCACCGCCGATGCCGACGCAGGTCGACTGGCCGAAGCCGGCGTCGGTGGTCTGCTTCACAGCTTCGTAGGTCAGGGTGCCGGAACGCGAAACGATACCGACCTTGCCTGGCAAGTGGATGTGGCCTGGCATGATGCCGATCTTGCACTCGCCCGGGGTGATGACACCTGGGCAGTTAGGGCCGATCAGGGTCACGCCCAGCTCGTCGCACTTGACCTTGGCATCCAGCATGTCCAGGGTAGGAATGCCTTCGGTGATGCAGACGATCAGCTTGATGCCGCCAAAGGCAGCTTCCAGGATCGAGTCTTTGCAGAACGGAGCCGGTACGTAGATGACCGAAGCGTCAGCGCCGGTCGCTTCCACGGCTTCCTTGACGGTGTTGAACACCGGCAGGCCCAGGTGGGTGGTGCCACCCTTGCCTGGGGTTACGCCGCCGACCATCTTGGTGCCGTAGGCAATGGCCTGTTCGGAGTGGAAAGTACCCTGCGAGCCGGTGAAGCCCTGGCAGATGACTTTGGTATCTTTATTGATCAGGACGCTCATTACTTGCCCTCCGCAGCTTTGACAACTTGTTGAGCAGCGTCGGTCAGGCTGGTTGCCGCAATGATGTTCAAACCGCTTTCTGCCAGTACTTTAGCGCCCAGTTCGGCGTTGTTGCCTTCGAGGCGAACGACGACCGGAACTTTAACGCCGACTTCTTTCACTGCACCGATGATGCCTTCGGCAATCATGTCGCAGCGAACGATGCCGCCGAAGATGTTGACCAGAACGGCCGCGACATTGCTGTCGGACAGAATGATCTTGAACGCTTCGGTAACGCGCTCTTTGGTAGCACCACCGCCAACGTCGAGGAAGTTGGCCGGCTTGCCGCCGTGCAGGTTGACGATGTCCATGGTACCCATGGCCAGGCCGGCACCGTTGACCATGCAGCCGATGTTGCCTTCAAGGGCAACGTAGTTCAGTTCGAACTTGGCAGCGTGGGCTTCACGGGCGTCGTCCTGCGACGGGTCGTGGAAGGTTTTCAGCTTCGGCTGACGGTACATGGCGTTGGCGTCGATGTTGATCTTGGCATCGAGGCAGTGCAGGTCGCCATCGGCCTTGATCACCAGCGGGTTCACTTCCAGCAGCGCCAGGTCATGATCCTTGAACAGCTTGGCCAGACCAACGAAGATCTTGGCGAACTGTTGAACTTGCTTGCCTTCAAGGCCCAGCTGGAAAGCCAGCTCGCGACCCTGGAACGGCTGAGCGCCAACCAGTGGGTCGATGGTGGCCTTGAGGATTTTCTCAGGCGTTTCGTGAGCGACTTTCTCGATGTCCACGCCACCTTCGGTGGAAGCCATGAACACGATACGGCGGCTCGAACGATCGACTACAGCGCCCAGGTACAGCTCTTTGGCGATGTCAGTGCAGGATTCGACCAGAATCTTGGAGACGGGTTGACCGTTGGCATCGGTCTGGTAGGTAACCAGATTCTTGCCCAACCACTGTGCAGCGAACGCCTTGGCGTCTTCCTTGCTGCGAACCAGCTTTACGCCGCCCGCTTTACCGCGACCACCCGCGTGAACCTGGGCTTTTACAACCCACTCGTTCCCGCCGATCTTGTCGCAGGCTTCTGCAGCTTGCTCAGGGGTGTCGACTGCGAAACCCTTGGAAACTGGCAGGCCGTACTCAGCGAACAGCTGCTTACCCTGATACTCGTGAAGATTCATGCTTTTTACCGTCTTCGTTAGGTACTGCGCTTCGGCGCTGCGCCATCAGTGGCGCCGCACCACCTGTGACCGTTGACCCCGGGTTTCCCGTGTGATCCGGTCCGGCGGACTTTCCGCGGTGAGTCATGCACGCAAGACTCACGACGGGCAGCCCGCCGTGGTTTCTTATAATTAACGCTTCTTACGGTTGGCCACGTGAATGGCGCCGCCATTCACCGCCAGCGCTGCTTCATGCAACGCTTCGGACAGGGTTGGATGGCTGAAGACCATCATGCCCAGATCCTCGGCACTGGTGCCGAATTCCATTGCGATTGCGCCCTGCTGCACCAGTTCGGCAGCCGATGGGCCAATCACGTGAACACCCAGAACGCGGTCGGTCTTGGCATCGGCGATGACCTTGACGAAACCACCGGTGTCGTTGGCAGCCATCGCACGGCCGCTGGCCGCGAACGGGAAGGTGCCCACGTTAACCTCAACGCCCTCGGCCTTCAAGGCCTGTTCGGTCTTGCCGACCCACGCGATTTCCGGGTGGGTGTAGATGACCGACGGGATCAGGTCGTAGTTCATCTGGGCCTTGTGGCCCTTGATGCGCTCGACGACCATGATGCCCTCTTCCGAAGCCTTGTGGGCCAGCATCATACCGCGTACCACGTCACCGATGGCGTACACGCCCGGAACGCTGGTGGCGCAGTAATCGTCGACGAAGATGTAGCCACGCTCGTCGATGGTCACGCCGCTGTCGGAAGCCAGCAGATCGGTGGTCACCGGGCGACGACCGACTGCAACAATCAGCTTGTCGAAGGTGATCTTCTGCTCGCCTTCGGCGTTGGTGTAGGTCACTTCGACTTCATTGCCGTTGACTTTCGAGCCGGTGACGCGAGCGCCCAGCTTGATGTCCAGGCCTTGCTTGGTCAGGGTCTTCTGGGCTTCTTTCGACACGGCGGTGTCGGCAGCCATCAGGAAGGTGTCCAGGGCTTCCAGGACGGTCACTTCAGCACCCAGGCGAGCCCATACCGAGCCCAGCTCCAGGCCGATCACGCCTGCACCGATAACGCCCAGGCGCTTCGGTACGGCCTGGAATTCCAGGGCGCCGGTGGAGTCGACGATGACATTCTGGTCGACCGGGGCCGGCGGAATGTCGATCGGGCGCGAGCCGGAAGCCAGGATCACGTTCTCGGCTTCGATGACTTCGGTGGTGCCGTCAGCCTTGGTGACTTCGACCTTCTTGCCGGCCAGCAGCTTGCCGTGGCCCTGGATCGAAGTGACGCCGTTGGCCTTGAACAGGGTGGCAACGCCACCGGTCAGGTTCTTGACGATGCCGGCCTTGCGGCCAACCATCGCGGCGACGTCCATCTTCACTTCGCCAGTGGAGATACCGTGGACGTTGAAGCTCTCTTTGGCTTCCTTGTACTTCCAGGAGCTGTCCAGCAGCGCCTTGGAAGGAATGCAACCTACGTTCAGGCAGGTGCCGCCCAGGGCCAGTTTGCCCTCGGCGTCGGTGTACTTCTCGATACAGGCAGTCTTCAGACCAAGTTGGGCAGCCTTGATGGCAGCCACATAGCCGCCTGGGCCTGCACCGATTACCACTACGTCGAATTTCTGGGTCATAAAAGATTCCTTATCAGCTACAAGCTACAAGCCGCGAACCGCGCGGCCTGGCTTCTTGCGAAGCCAGGCCCGGCACGGTACGCAGCCAGAGGGTTAGATGTCCAGCAGCAGGCGGGACGGATCTTCCAGCAGGTTCTTGATAGTGACCAGGAAGGTTACCGCTTCCTTGCCGTCGATCAGGCGGTGATCGTACGACAGCGCCAGGTACATCATCGGGCGAATCACGACCTGGCCATTGATGGCCATCGGGCGCTGGATGATGTTGTGCATGCCGAGAATGGCGGCCTGCGGCGGGTTGACGATCGGGGTCGACATCATCGAACCGAAGGTGCCACCGTTGGTGATGGTGAAGGTGCCACCGGTCATCTCTTCGATGGACAGTTTGCCGTCACGGGCCTTCTTGCCGAAGGTAGCGATGCCGTTCTCGATTTCAGCCAGGCTCATCGACTCGGCGTTACGCAGCACCGGCACCACCAGGCCACGGTCGCTGGACACGGCAACACCGACGTCGGCGAAGCCGTGGTAGACGATGTCGTTGCCGTCGATCGAGGCGTTGACAGCCGGGAAGCGTTTCAGCGCTTCGGTAGCAGCCTTGACGAAGAACGACATGAAGCCCAGGCGCACGCCATTGTGGGTCTTCTCGAACAGGTCCTTGTACTTCGAACGCAGGGCCATGACTTCGGTCATGTCCACTTCGTTGAAGGTGGTCAGCATCGCCATGTTCGACTGGGCTTCGACCAGGCGCTCGGCGATCTTGGCACGCAGGCGGGTCATCGGCACGCGCTTCTCGGTACGGTCGCCAGCGGCGACGACAACCGGGGCAGCGGCAGCAGCGGCAGGCTTGGCAGCCGGTGCAGCGGCAGGTGCCGACTTCTTCTTGGCAACAGCAGCAACCACGTCTTCCTTGGTGACGCGACCGCCTTTACCGGTACCTGCAACGGTAGCCAGGTCGATGCCGTTTTCTTCAGCCAGCTTGCGCGCAGCCGGGGCAGCGATCGGGTCATCTTCGCCAGCATCAGCGCTGGCAGCAGCCGGAGCAGCTGCAGGCGCGGCGGCCGCGGCTGGCGCAGCGGCAGCACCACCCTCAACGATCGAACCCAGCAATTCGTCGGACAGGACGGTGTCGCCCTCGCCCTTGACGATGTCGCCCAGCACGCCATCGGCAGTAGCCAGTACTTCCAGAACAACCTTGTCAGTCTCGATGTCGACGATCAGCTCGTCACGCTTGACGGCTTCGCCCGGCTTCTTGTGCCAGGTGGCAACGGTGCCATCGGCAACCGATTCCGGGAAGGTTGGGGCTTTGATCTCGATAGCCATTATCTGTGTTTCCTTAAATTCGGTTTCAGGTGCGCGAAGGCGTTAGACAGTGAAGGCGTCTTGCAGCAGTTTTTCCTGCTGTTCGGCGTGCTTCGAAGCGTAACCACAGGCTGGCGCGGCAGAAGCGTCGCGACCGGCGTATTCCAGGACCAGTGCCTTGTTGTGGCGGCCCAGGATACGGCGCATGTGGTGCTGGCTGCTGTACCAGGCGCCCTGGTTCATCGGCTCTTCCTGACACCAGACCGCATGCTTGAGGTTGGTGTAAGGGGCGAGGATTTCGACCAGATCGTCCTCAGGGAACGGATACAGCTGCTCGATACGCAGGATGGCGATGTCTTCGCGGCCTTCGGCACGGCGTTTTTCCAGCAGGTCGTAGTAGACCTTGCCGCTGCACAGCACCAGACGCTCGACCTTGGCCGGATCGATTGCGTCGATTTCCGGGATCACGGTCTGGAACGAGCCTTCTGCCAGGTCTTCCAGGGTCGAGATGGCCAGCTTGTGGCGCAGCAACGACTTCGGCGTCAGGACTACCAGCGGTTTGCGCAGCGGGCGAATGACCTGGCGACGCAGCAGGTGGTAAATCTGTGCCGGCGTCGTCGGTACGCAGACCTGGATGTTGTGCTCGGCGCACAGCTGCAGGTAACGCTCCAGACGCGCGGAGGAGTGCTCCGGCCCCTGCCCTTCATAGCCGTGTGGCAGCAGCATGGTCAGGCCACACAGGCGGCCCCACTTGTGCTCACCACTGGTGATGAACTGGTCGATCACCACTTGCGCACCGTTGGCGAAGTCGCCGAACTGGGCTTCCCAGATCACCAGCGCGTTCGGCATGGTGGTGGAGTAGCCGTATTCGAAGGCCAGTACCGCCTCCTCGGACAGGAACGAATCGTACAGATCGAAACGTGGCTGGCCTGGGAACAGGTTCTGCAACGGAATGTAGGTGCTGGCGTCCTTCTGGTTGTGCAGCACCGCGTGACGGTGCGAGAAGGTGCCACGGCCAATGTCCTGGCCGGTCATGCGGATCGGGTGACCTTCGAACTGCAGGGTGGCGTAAGCCATCGTCTCTGCATAACCCCAGTTGATCGGCAAGCCACCGGCCTGCATCTTCTGACGGTCTTCGTAGATCTTCGACACCTGACGCTGGACCACGAAACCTTCCGGCAGCTCGAGCAGCTTGGCCGACAGATCCTGCAGGGTCTTGAGGTCGAAACGGGTGTCGTGACGCGCGGTCCAGGCATGGCCCAGGTACGGACGCCAGTCGACGAACAGCTCGCGGTTCGGCTCCTTGACCAGGCTTTTCACCACGTGCAGGCCATTGTCCAGCGCGTTGCGGTACTCGTCGATCTTGGCCTGAGCGCGCTCGGCGTCGATGCGACCGGCCTGGATCAGCTGCTCGGCATACAGCTCACGGGTAGTGCGCTGCTTGCTGATTTGCTGGTACATCAGCGGCTGGGTGCCGTTAGGCTCGTCAGCCTCGTTGTGGCCACGGCGACGGTAGCAGACCAGGTCGATGACCACGTCACGCTTGAACTGCATGCGGTAGTCGATGGCCAGCTGGGTGACGAACAGCACGGCTTCCGGGTCATCGCCGTTCACGTGCAGGATCGGTGCCTGGATCATCTTGGCAACGTCGGTCGCGTACTCGGTGGAGCGCGCATCCAGCGGGTTGCTGATGGTGAAACCAACCTGGTTGTTGATCACGATGTGCACGGTACCGCCGGTCTTGAACCCGCGGGTCTGCGACATCTGGAAGGTTTCCATGACCACGCCCTGGCCAGCGAACGCAGCGTCGCCGTGGATCGAGATCGGCAGCACCTTGTCGCCAACGGTATCGTTGCGGCGGTCCTGACGGGCGCGCACCGAACCCTCGACCACCGGCGAAACGATTTCCAGGTGGGACGGGTTGAACGCCATGGCCAGGTGCACTTCGCCACCCGGGGTCATCACGTTCGAGGAGAAGCCCTGGTGATACTTCACGTCACCGGAGCCCAGCTCGTTCATCTTCTTGCCTTCGAACTCGTCGAACAGCTCGCGCGGGTTCTTGCCGAAGGTGTTCACCAGCACGTTCAGACGGCCACGGTGGGCCATGCCGATCACGACCTCCTTGGCGCCGTAAGAACCGGAACGCTGGATCATTTCATCCAGCATCGGAATCAGGCTCTCGCCGCCTTCAAGGCCGAAACGCTTGGTGCCCGGGTACTTGGTGCCCAGGTACTTTTCCAGGCCCTCACCGGCGGTCACGCGCTCGAGCAGGTGGGCCTGCACGTCAGCGGAAAACTCCGGACGGCCGCGCACGCTTTCCAGGCGCTGCTGGAACCAGCTGCGCTGCTCGGAATCGACGATGTGGGTGAATTCGGCGCCAATGGTGCGACAATATGTCTTCTGGAGTGCATCGAAGATGTCGCGTAGGCTCGCCTCCTCTTTGCCGATGAACAGGTCGCCGGCACGGAAGGTCGTATCAAGATCGGCATTGGTCAAGCCGTAGTGATTGATCGACAGGTCTACGGGCGCAGGGCGCTGCCACAACCCCAACGGGTCGAGCTTCGCAGCCTGATGGCCGCGCATACGATAGGCCTGGATCAGTCGCAGAACTTCAACCTGCTTCTTCTCGTGTTCACTGCTCACGCTCCCGGCGGAAACCGGTTGGGCGCGGCGCTGGTTCTTTGCCAGCAGTACGAAATGGTCGCGGATTGTCGAGTGCGATACATCAGTAGCGGTGCTGCCGTCGGCTGGCAACTTCTGGAAGTAAGTGCGCCACTCTTCTGGCACAGCGTTAGGGTCGTGCAGGTAGAGCTCGTAGAGCTCTTCCACATATGCAGCGTTACCACCTGAAAGGTGGGCGCTATCCCACATGCGCTGCATCACGCTTTCTTGCATGCTTGGTCACCCTCGATTAGGGGACTGATCGGCGAGAGCCACAGCAAACCTGGAAAAGTCCGAAAACAGCGACTGAACCACGCCACCTGGATCCTGCTGATTTTCCGGGTACCAGCCCGGAAAGCCCCTGCTGGTCTCATATCTTCATAGGTAATGAACGCGGGCTTTGTGGGCCCTTGTTCGGGTTTTACCTCAGTGCGGGCTCACCACCCGCACCTCGGCTTACTGCAGGTACAACGCTTTGTATCAGGTGCCGCTTTGCAGCAGCATGTTACGTACGTGACCGATTGCCTTGGTCGGGTTCAGACCTTTCGGGCAAACGTTTACGCAGTTCATGATCCCGCGGCAGCGGAATACGCTGAACGGGTCATCCAGGGACGCCAGGCGCTCCTGAGTCTTGGTATCGCGGCTGTCGGCAAGGAAGCGGTAGGCTTGCAGCAATGCTGCCGGGCCCAGGAACTTGTCCGGGTTCCACCAGAACGACGGGCAGGAAGTCGAGCAGCAAGCGCACAGGATGCACTCGTACAGGCCGTCCAGCTTGTCACGGTCTTCCGGCGACTGCAGGCGCTCGATGGCCGGGGCCGGGGTGTCGTTCTGCAGGAACGGCTTCACCTTCTCGTACTGCTTGTAGAAGATGCTCATATCGACCACCAGGTCACGAATGACCGGCAGGCCTGGCAGAGGACGCAGAACCAGCTTGCCGCCTTTCACCACCGCCGACAGCGGGGTGATGCAGGCCAGGCCGTTCTTGCCGTTCATGTTCATGCCATCGGAACCGCAAACGCCTTCACGGCAGGAGCGACGGTACGAGAAACCCTCGTCCTTTTCCTTGATCAGTGCCAATACATCCAGCACCATCAGGTCCTTGCCGCCGGTATCGACGTCGAACGACTCCATTTTTGGCGCCGAATCGGTATCCGGGTTGTAACGATAAACTTCGACTTTCAACATAGCAGCCACCCTTAGTAAGTCCGGACTTTTGGTTCGAAGGCTGGAACAGTCTTCGGCGCAAAGTTGACGCCGCGCTTGGCAACGCGCTTCTCACCCGGGTAGTACAGGGTGTGGCACAGCCAGTTTTCGTCGTCACGGTCTTCGAAGTCTTCACGGGCGTGAGCACCGCGGGACTCTTTACGGGCTTCGGCCGCGATAGCGGTAGCTTCGGCGACTTCCAGCAGGTTCTGCAGCTCCAGCGCTTCGATACGCGCGGTGTTGAAGGCCTGGGACTTGTCGTTGATCTTGACGTTGGCGATACGGTCACGCAGACCGGCCAGCTGCTCGATACCCTTCTGCATGTATTCGCCAGTACGGAATACACCGAAGTAGTTCTGCATGCAGCTCTGCAGCTCGCGCTTCAGGCTGGCAACGTCTTCACCGCTGGTACGCTCGTTGAGCTTGTTCAGGCGGTTCAGGGCAACATCGACGTCGGTGTCGCTGGCGTCGCGGTATTCCACGCCTTCGCTCAGCGCCTTCTCCAGGTGCAGGCCGGCAGCACGGCCGAACACCACCAGGTCGAGCAGCGAGTTGCCGCCCAGGCGGTTGGCACCGTGAACCGATACGCACGCCACTTCACCTACGGCGAACAGGCCCGGGATGATGTGATCCTGGCCGTCGGCGTCCATGGTGATGGCCTGGCCATGAATGTTGGTGGCAACGCCGCCCATCATGTAGTGGCAGGTCGGCACGACCGGCACCGGCGCGACCACAGGGTCGACGTGGGCGAAGGTCTTGGACAGTTCGCAGATACCTGGCAGGCGGCTGTGCAGCACTTCCTCGCCCAGGTGGTCCAGCTTCAGCAGTACGTGGTCCTTGTTCGGGCCCACGCCGTTGCCGGCGATGATTTCCTTGACCATGGAACGGGCAACCACGTCGCGGCCGGCCAGGTCTTTGGCGTTCGGCGCGTAACGCTCCATGAAGCGCTCGCCGTGGGCGTTGATCAGGTAGCCACCTTCACCGCGGCAACCCTCGGTGACCAGTACACCGGCGCCGGCGATACCGGTCGGGTGGAACTGCCACATTTCGATGTCCTGCACCGGCACGCCTGCACGCAGGGCCATGCCGATACCGTCACCGGTGTTGATCAGGGCATTGGTGGTGGACGCGTAGATACGGCCCGCACCGCCAGTGGCCAACACGGTGGCCTTGGACTTGATGTACAGGGTTTCGCCGGTTTCGATGCAGATGGCGATCACACCCACGAATGCGCCGTCCTGGTTCTTCACCAGGTCAACTGCGTAGTACTCGTTGAGGAACGTGGTGCCCGCTTTCAGGTTGCCCTGGTACAGGGTGTGCAGCAGTGCGTGACCGGTACGGTCGGAAGCGGCACAGGTACGGGCGGCCTGGCCACCCTTACCGAAGTCCTTGGACTGACCACCGAACGGGCGCTGGTAGATGCGGCCGGTTTCGGTGCGCGAGAACGGCAGACCCATGTGATCCAGCTCGAAGACCGCAGCCGGGCCTTCCTGACACATGTATTCGATAGCGTCCTGGTCACCGATGTAGTCGGAACCCTTGACGGTATCGTACATGTGCCAGCGCCAGTCGTCGTTCGGGTCGGCCGAAGCGATGGCGCAGGTGATGCCGCCCTGGGCGGATACGGTGTGCGAACGGGTCGGGAAGACCTTGGTGACTACGGCAGTCTTGTGGCCGCCTTGAGCCAGTTGCAGCGCTGCGCGCATGCCGGCGCCGCCGCCACCGATGATGATGGCGTCGAAGGAAATGGTTGGAATGCTAGCCATGGATCAGATACCCCAGAGAATCTGCACACCCCAGACGAAGTAAGCGAACATCGCAACGCCGCATACCGCCTGGAACAGGAAACGAATCGCAGTTGCCGACTTGCCGAACGACATAGGCGTCAGGTAGTCGGTTGCAATGGTCCACATGCCGACCCAGGCGTGAGCGCCCAGGGCAACGAGGGCCAGCAGACTGAAGATCCGCATCGCGTTGTTGGAGAACAGACCATGCCACTGGGTGTAGTCGATGCCTGGGTGGGCGACCACGTAGCCGATCAGGAAGAGGAAGTAAGCCGCGAGAACGACCGCAGAAACGCGCTGCGCCATCCAGTCATAGAGGCCCGAACGCGACAGGTTCGTGACATTGGTTACCATACCCAAACTCCCACCAGAACGATCAGCACCACGGAGATGACGATCACGATTTTCGAGCCCAGCTTGCCGCCTTCCAGCGTCTCACCGATACCCATGTCCATGATCAGGTGACGAACACCTGCCACGAGGTGATAAAGCAGGGCGGACAGCAGGCCCCAGGTCACGAACTTGGCCAGCGGGCTGGTCAGACACGCCTTCACCTCACCGAAGCCTTCCTCGGAACCCAGCGACTTGCCCAGTGCATAAAGCATGATGGCAAGGCCGATGAACAGGATGACGCCGGAGATACGGTGCAGGATGGACGTGTACGCAGTGACGGGGAGCTTGATGGTCCTTAGGTCTAGGTTTACAGGTCGTTGGCTTTTCACGGCTTTTTTCACACTGAAGAGCCCCTAGCGAATCAGGGCAAAGTTGTTGGTAAGTGTACTGGTCAGGTACCCACCACCCAGGGAACGGCGACCCCCAGCAGTTCGGGCTTGCAAGCCCCTGGCGGTCGGGTGCCGAGTATAGACAGTTAGGCTGCTTATGACAACGTGACGGGGTAGCCCAAATAGCGCATTGCCTTTAATGAACAAAAGGCGTAAATGGGCGAGAATTTCGGGAAAAATCAGGCTTGAATGCCTGATTCAACAAGCCTTTAGGCAAATTGACATCTGAATTTATCCCTCTATAGTGGTGCGGGCCCTGCGTGGGGGGTCTGTCTGATGATTTCAAGCATTAATAGGAGGCCACATGGCTGACAAAAAAGCGCAGTTGGTCATCGAGGGCGCTGCCCCCGTCGAGCTGCCCATTTTAACCGGCACCGTTGGTCCTGATGTAATCGACGTCCGCGGGTTAGGGGCCACTGGTCACTTCACCTTCGACCCAGGTTTCATGGCGACTGCCTCGTGCGAGTCGAAGATCACCTATATTGACGGCGACAAAGGTATCCTGCTGCACCGCGGCTACCCGATCGAGCAACTCGCCGAACAGTCCGACTACCTCGAAACCTGCTACCTGCTGCTCAATGGCGAACTGCCGAACGCCGAGCAGAAGGCCCAGTTCGTCAGCACCGTCAAGAACCACACCATGGTTCACGAGCAGCTGAAGTCCTTCTTCAACGGCTTCCGTCGCGACGCTCACCCGATGGCGGTGATGTGCGGCGTAGTCGGCGCCCTGTCGGCGTTCTATCACGACTCCCTGGACATCAATAACCCGCAACACCGCGAAATCTCCGCGGTGCGCCTGGTCGCCAAGATGCCGACCCTGGCTGCGATGGTTTACAAGTACTCCATGGGCCAGCCGATGATGTACCCGCGCAACGACCTGTCGTACGCGGAAAACTTCCTGCACATGATGTTCAACACCCCGTGCGAGATCAAACCGATCAGCCCGGTGCTGGCCAAGGCAATGGACCGGATCTTCATCCTCCACGCCGACCACGAGCAGAACGCCTCCACCTCCACCGTTCGTCTGGCAGGCTCGTCGGGTGCCAACCCGTTCGCCTGTATCGCCGCCGGTATCGCCGCACTGTGGGGCCCGGCCCACGGCGGTGCGAACGAAGCCGTACTGACCATGCTGGATGAAATCGGCGATGTCTCGAACATCGACAAATTCATCGCCAAGGCCAAGGACAAGAACGACCCGTTCAAGCTGATGGGCTTCGGTCACCGCGTGTACAAGAACCGCGACCCGCGCGCCACCGTGATGAAGCAGACCTGCGACGAAGTCCTGCGCGAGCTGGGCATCAAGAACGACCCGCAGCTGGAACTGGCCATGCGCCTGGAAGAGATCGCCCTGACCGATCCTTACTTCATCGAGCGCTCGCTGTACCCGAACGTCGACTTCTACTCGGGGATCATCCTCAAGGCGATCGGTATTCCGACCAGCATGTTCACCGTGATCTTCGCCCTGGCACGTACCGTGGGCTGGATCTCGCACTGGAAAGAAATGCTCTCCAGCCCGTACAAGATCGGCCGTCCGCGCCAGCTGTACACCGGCGAGCAGAAGCGCGACATCGTTGCCCTGAAAGACCGCAAGTAAGCTGCAGTAGCCGAACGCAAGAAGGCTGCCCTCGGGCAGCCTTTTTCATTTGTCCTGTACCGGCCTCTTCGCGGGCTTGCCCGCTCCCACAGGTACTGCACAGATCTCGAGGGCTGCGCTGTACCTGTGGGAGCGGGCAAGCCCGCGAAGAGGCCGGCACAGACACCACAAAACCTCAGTTTTTCTCCGCCCGCTCGCGCAGCCCTTTCAGGGTATTGAACGGCGCATCCACCACGAACTTGTTGGCCACCATCGCCGGCACGCTACCACCTGGCTCGGTGTGCACCTGGTAGGTCACTTCAGTGCTGTCACCCTTGGGCACCAGCTTCCAGAAGCCGTCGACTTTTGCCACCCGAACAAAACCCTTCTCTTCCGGCAGGTAAGTCGGCTCTTCTTTCAGGTTACGGGTCAGGCTGCCATCCGCCTCCTTGACGGTCGTAATGTGCAGCACGGAATCACGCGGCGTCACCGGCCATGGCGTATTGAACTGGGTATAGGTCCAGCTCTGGTCACCTTCGTACTTGAGCAGCTTCTGCGACTTGCATTCGTGAATCCAGGCACAAGCCCCGGACACGTCCTCCTGCAGCGCCTCGACCTTGGCCAGCGGCGCCTTGATCACGGTCACACCGCGATAGGCCTTGTACTTGGACCCGGCCACCTCACTGAGGGATACCTTGATGCCCTCCTCGTCCTTGGCCACTTGCCAGTTTTCAGCCCAGGCCACAGGCGACAGCAGAACACCCACACCACACAGCAGTGCAATACGCTTGAACGATCTCATCATGTTTATCCTTGTTGTCGAAGATCCAGCCTGTCACGCCGCCGTCATCTGCTCCCACCAGCCAAGAATCCTGATTGCCTCGTCACGATCACTGCCGCACACCTCGACATCTGCCTTGAAACCACCGCACACCGCCGGCCGCTCAGGCTTGCCGAACAGGTCGCAAAGGTTGGCCGCAGTCAGGTGCAGGCAGCGCTCACCCGCCGGCTTGCCATTGGGCATTCGCGGCATCGCAGAAGTGATGGACGGGGCGATGCAGCAGGCACCACAGCCCTCACGGCATTGCATGGCTATTCACCAAAATCAGGACTCCCTGGAACAAAACGGGACGAACGTCCCTGGATAGTAACCGCTCAAACAGTCGTTTGAAATTGCTGGCACGATGAAATCTGCTGTGACCTGGCAGTCAGTTCCCGCCTATTGGCGATACTCGAAATCGATGGCAGCTCCTTCCACGTCATGACGGCTGTCATTGCGCAGTTGCAGCTGCATTTCGTTGTTGATCAGCCGGCCATTGAGCTGATACGGACTGTCATTGGTCTCTGGCTTTTCTGTGAACATGGGCGGCAACAAAGGTTTGCGCCGCTGGATTGGCGAAGGCGTGCCCACATTCGGCTCAAGGTTGTCGACCATCTCGACTGGCAGGCTGAGGTCCAGATTTGTCTTGGGCAAGGGCTTGGCAACGGCTTTGCTGACCGGCTTGTGTGCAGTCTTGGCAGTCGCCTTTTTTGGCACGTGCTTACCCTGAGCTGTTTGAGCCTGGTTTGCCGGTTGCGCAGCCAAGGCAGGGACGACCGGGCAGCAGAACGTCAGAAGGCACACGATCAGGACAAAGCAGCGCGAAGCGTTCATGGCAAATGGACAGACTGGCAGGAAAAATGCCTATGCTCCCTGTTCCACAGGCGGCTTGCAAGCCTTACAACAGCGTGACCGCAGTCTCCCTGCACAACTGCTGCGCCAGCAAACCGAGCGTAATCACAGCCCGCTCGGCCTCTTTATTCCAAGGTATGCCGCAATTGAGTCGGACACAGTGGTTGAACTGCTCTGTGTTACTGAATATCAGTCCTGGTGCAATACTGATGCCCTGCTCCAGCGCGCGCACATGCAGCTCCTGGGTATTGACCCGACCAGGCAGGCTCACCCAGAGGATGAAGCCGCCTGTCGGCCGGGTCATCTGGGTACCCTCGGGGAAGTGCTGCTGCACTGCCAGCTGATAGGCACTGAGGTTCTTGCGATATTCCTGGCGTATGTAGCGCAGATGCCGGTCGTAGCCGCCATTTTCCAGGTAGGCTGCCACGCCCATCTGCGTCACGCTACAGGCCGAGTGGGTGGTAAAAGTCTGCAGGCGCTGAATTTCGTCCTGGTAACGCCCGGCGATCATCCACCCCACCCGCACGCCAGGGGACAGGGTCTTGGAGAAGCTCGAACAGTAGATCACCCGGTCCAGCCGGTCGAACGCCTTCAGCGCCTTGGTCTTGCCTTGCTCGAACATCAGCTCACCGTAGATGTCATCCTCGATGATCTGGATATCGAAGTCCGAGGCCAGGCGCAGCAATTGCTTTTGCCGCTCTTCGGGAACGGTGCCGCCCAGCGGGTTGCTCAAGCGCGCAGTGAGCACCAGCGCCTTGATCGACCATTGGTTAGCCGCCAGTTGCAAGGCTTCGAGGCTGATACCGGTGGACGGGTCACTGGGGATTTCGATCACTTTCAAACCCAGCAGGTCTGCCAGCTGCAGCAAGCCGTAATAGGTCGGTGACTCGGCGGCGATCAGGTCACCTGGGCGGGTCAGCACCCGCAACGACATCTGCAGGGCATCGACACACCCATGGGTCACGATCACTTCGCGCGGGTCGACCAGCACGCCGGCATCGCGCATGCGTATGGCGATCTGTCGGCGCAGCGGCTCGAAACCGGGGCTGAACATGTAGCTGAAGGCGCGCGGGCTATGGAAGCGCGTCACCTTGGCGATTTGCTGATGCAGGGCGCGCACTGGCAGGTAGTCGACATGCGGCACAGCAGCGCCAAACGGGAACACACCATCGCGGCGCGCCTCAGTCAGCACCTGCTGGATGATGCTGGCGCGCGTGACCAGGCCCGGGCGCTCCACCCGAGCGATGTCCGGGGTTTGCGCGGTCAAGGCAGGGGTCTGGTGCACGTAATAGCCAGACTGCGGCCGCGCCCGGATAAGCCCCTGGTCCTCGAGATTGGCATAGGCCTGCAACACCGTGGCATGGCTGACATTGAGCTGGGCGCTCATCTTGCGCACGGAGGGTACCCGCTCGCCTGGCTGGTAGACACCGCGACGGATATCATCGGCCAGTTGCTGGGCGATACGCTGGTACAGCAGCAGGTTGGTCATGTCGACATGCTCGTTGTTCTTGTACGGGTCACTGACGGTAGAGGATACCGTAACAGTTGCAAAGTGTACTGGGACAGATTGCAACGTAGTCGACAATACAACAGCGTGACAGCTATCGAAACGATTAAACCGACATAAAACGGGCCGCAAAGCGGCCCATTTCCACAAGACTCAGCGCGCCGGTGCGAGCCGCCCCTTGTCATCGGAGAATACGATCTCCACCCGACGGTTCTGCGCCCTGCCCCTCTCCGAAGCATTGGCCTCGATCGGGTACTGGTCGCCATAGCCTTCAACCTGCAGGCGCTTTTCGTCGATGCCCAGGTCCACAAGCATGTCGGCCACGGACTGCGCCCGGTCGCGCGACAGCTTGAGATTCTCCTCGCCCGCGCCAGTACTGTCGGTATAGCCCTCGATACGCACTACCCGGCGCGGATTGAGCTGCAGGAACTGCACCAGCTTGAGCACAGTCCGACTGGCCGAGTTCTTCAGGTCGGCACTGCCGGTATCGAACAGCACATCGCCCAAGGTCATCACCAAGCCACGGTCGGCCTGCTCCGAAGCCAACGCGGCAATCTGCGACTCTACCCACTTGCCCTGCTGCTGCACGCTGGCCAGTTTGGCCTCACGCAAGGCCAGCTGCAGGCGCTGGCGCTCCAGGTCGAGCTTGGCCTGGCGCTCCTGGTTCAGCGCCAGCTTGGCATGCTCGCGGGCAATCTCGCTGTAGCGCTGGCTGAGGTAAGCATAATGCCGCACATCGGAACCGGTGCCGATGTAACTGGACAGGCGCTCGGCGCGAGCCAGCGACTCACCCGCCCGAATCACGTCACGCGGCGCGCTGCGCAGCACATCGGAATCATCTTTGACCCCCTGGAAGGCAGCGGTGGCCTCATCCAGCGCGGCACTGCTGCGCTGGCTGGCGCAACCTTGCAAACCTGCCGTCAGCGCCAACAATGCCAGTGCAGCCAAAGGCGTACGACGGATCATGGCTGTACCTCCAGTTGCTTGCGCAAGCGCTTGACCCGCGACTGCAGCACCTGCAGCTGCTCTTCGCTCTTCTGGTTCAGCACCTGGGCCTCGGCCAGGCGCGCATCCAGCTCGGCTTGCTCAGCGCGCATGCGCGCATCGCGGTAGTCCTGGGTAAGCATGTTGGCCTTGGCGCGGGCCAACTTGTCTTCAGCCAGTTTCAGCGTTTCGACCTGCTCAGTGGCGCCGACGGCCTTGGCCTGGTCCAGTGCCTGTTCGGAAATGCGCATCTGCTCTTCAGGGGCCGGATCATTGGCGCAGCCAGCCAGGCCGAGCACGGCCAGGGCAAGGATTAGTGGTTGGGTTCTCACGCAATCTTCCTAGTGTTTGGGGGCGTCCGCCGGTACCTGCATCTGCGCTTTCCAGCGCTCGACATTTCGTTGCAGCACAGCTTCGGATGCACCAGAGATCGGCAATTCTGTCAGTTTTTTTGCCAATTGCCCACGCAACCAGCTGTCATTACACGCCGAGTTGTGCGATAGCGCCAGGTACAGGCCCGGCCTGTCCACCGGCAAGCCGCGGGCTATCAGGTCATTGCTCATGCCCAGGCTCTGGGCCATGGCCATACCGGAGTAACGGCCAGCCAGCACATAGTCCACCTGGCCGAGTACCAGTTTCTGAAAGGCCTGGGTCAGGTTTTGCGCCGGCACCAGCTTGAGCTGTGCCTTGGCGAACGCAGTAAAGGCCGGGGTCAGGCGTGCACGCTCGGACAAACTGCCCTGATATCTGGCCAGATCGGCCGGGCCATCAAAGGTCACCGCTGCATCATGGCGGGTCCACACCAGGTACTCATTGAGCTGCAACGGCGGATGGATGTAGTCCAGCGCGGTCAGTTGCTCCACCTGCAAGGGTGTGTCGAGCAGCAGGTCCATGCGCCCACTGCGCACCTCTTCCAGCGCCTGATCACGGCGACCGGCACTCAGCACCTCGACCTTCACACCCAGTTCGCCAGCCACCTGGCGCAACAGGTCGACGTTGGCGCCAATCAGGTGCCCGGGGTCTTTTGGGTCTTGCCACGAATAGGGCGGCGCATCTGGGCTACCGGTCGCCACCAGGCGCTCGCATTTGCCTGCTGCCATAGCCAGTGATGGTAGCAACAGCGCCACGCACGCCAGCACCCTGCCCGTTCCGCGCAACGTCATGCCTTACTCCTCAACCCATAAAAAAACCCGACCCTCAAAGCGAGGGCCGGGTTCTTTATAAGTGAAGCAGGCGGATCAGACCAGCTTTTCCAGCTCCGGAACCGCTTCGAACAGGTCAGCGACCAGGCCGTAGTCGGCCACCTGGAAGATCGGCGCTTCTTCGTCCTTGTTGATCGCCACGATCACTTTGGAGTCTTTCATGCCGGCCAGGTGCTGGATCGCGCCGGAGATACCGACGGCGATGTACAGCTGTGGCGCAACGATCTTGCCGGTCTGGCCGACCTGCATGTCGTTCGGCACGAAGCCTGCGTCGACTGCGGCGCGCGAAGCACCAACCGCAGCGCCGAGCTTGTCGGCCAGGCTGTACAGGTGTTTGAAGTTGTCACCGTTGCCCATGCCACGGCCGCCGGAAACGACGATCTTGGCAGCGGTCAGCTCTGGGCGGTCGGACTTGGCCAGCTCTTCGCCAACGAAAGCCGAAATACCGGCGTTGTGCGCAGCGCCAACAGCCTCGACGGCAGCCGAACCACCTTCGGCGGCCACGGCGTCGAAGCCGGTGGTACGCACGGTGATCACCTTGATGGCCGCGCTCGATTGCACGGTGGCAATAGCGTTACCCGCGTAGATCGGGCGCTTGAAGGTGTCGGCGGACTCGACCGAGATGATCTCGGAGATCTGGTCCACGTCCAGCAGCGCGGCAACACGTGGCAGGATGTTCTTGCCGTTGGTGGTAGCCGGGGCCAGCACGTGGCTGTAACCCTTGGCCAGCTCGACGATCAGCGGCGCGACGTTTTCCGGCAGGACGTGGGCGTAGGCGGCGTTATCAGCCACCAGCACCTTGGCAACACCAGAGATTTTGGCAGCGGCTTCAGCAACGCCGCCGACGTTCTGGCCTGCGACCAGCACGTGCACATCACCACCGATCTTGGCGGCTGCGGCGACAGTGTTCAGGGTGGCCGGGGCTACGGCACCGTTCTCCGGACCTTGTAGAAGGTCAGCGACAACCAGGATAGTCATATCAGATTACCTTCGCTTCGTTCTTCAGCTTCTCGACCAGTTCGGCCACCGATTTGACCTTGATGCCAGCGCTGCGGGCAGCCGGGGCTTCAACCTTCACGGTCTTGTTGGTGGAGGCGAGGGAAACGCCCAGTGCGTCTGGAGTAACAGTCTCCAGTGGCTTCTTCTTGGCCTTCATGATGTTCGGCAGCGACGCGTAGCGTGGCTCGTTCAGGCGCAGGTCGGTGGTGACGATCGCGGGCAGGTTCAGTGCAACGGTCTGCAGGCCGCCATCGATTTCACGGGTGACATTCAGCTTGTCGCCAGCGACTTCGACCTTGGACGCAAAGGTACCCTGGGCGAAGCCAGTCAGCGCGGCCAGCATCTGGCCGGTCTGGTTGTTGTCACTGTCGATGGCCTGCTTGCCGAGGATGACCAGCTGCGGCTGCTCCTTGTCGACAACGGCCTTCAGCGCCTTGGCCACGGCCAGGGAGTTCAGTTCGTCAGCGGCTTCTACCAGGATGGCACGGTCGGCACCCAGGGCCAGGGCAGTACGCAGTTGCTCCTGAGCGGTGGTCGGGCCGACGGAAACCACGACGATCTCGGTCGCAACGCCTTTTTCCTTCAGGCGTACGGCTTCTTCCACGGCGATTTCGCAGAAGGGGTTCATGGACATCTTGACGTTAGCAAGGTCGACGCCGGAGTTGTCCGCTTTGACGCGAACCTTGACGTTGTAGTCGACCACTCGTTTGACAGCTACAAGAACCTTCATGGATTCCTCGTTACTCTCCGGTGAATAGATAGTCGCCTGGGGCAGAGCCCAGCGATGCGCGTGGGTACAAGGGCACCTCTAAAAACGTATCGGGAGGCAGCATCTTCACAGTGACCAAACAGTCTTGTTCGGACTCTTGCGACAAATCCTCACGGGTCATTTCCTGTCGTGGCGTGTAAACTCCACTACAAACCGGCCTAAGCCCGCAAAACCCTGCTCCACACCTGGCCTTTAGAGGTGTACCTGCGCCCGGCTGCAAGCCTACGGCGAACGTAAAACCGCTCGTATCTTGACCGTAACACCCATTCCGGTCAATACGGCAAATCGGTCACCCTCCAGCCGCGTTCCTGTGATTTTACTGGCCTGCGGCAAATTCAAACAAACGTTTGTATTGGACCCGCCAAGTGGTGTAGATATAATGCGCGGCCAAGACAAAACGGTGTAGTCCGTCATTTGCCCAGCTACAGTTCCGCCGTTGCGTAGAACCGCTGCGAATGCCCCGCACCCATAAGACAAAGCAACAGCACGAGCCTTGATGAGTAGGAGAGAACCAGTGGAACGCGAATACATGGAATTCGACGTGGTCATCGTCGGCGCCGGCCCGGCGGGCCTGTCCGCCGCCTGCCGCCTGAAGCAGAAGGCCGCCGAAGCCGGTAGCGAAATCAGCGTCTGCGTGGTGGAGAAAGGCTCTGAAGTCGGCGCCCACATCCTCTCTGGCGCAGTGTTCGAGCCCCGCGCCCTGAACGAGCTGTTCCCCGACTGGAAAGCACTCGGCGCACCGCTGAACACCGAAGTGAAGCGCGACGACATCTACGTGCTCAAGGATGCCGGTAGCGCGACCAAGGTGCCTGACCTGTTCGTGCCCAAGACCATGCACAACCATGGCAACTACATCATCTCGCTGGGCAACCTGTGCCGCTGGCTGGCCCAGCAGGCCGAGAACCTCGGTGTGGAGATCTACCCGGGCTTCGCCGCCCAGGAAGCGCTGTTCGACGACAACGGCGTGGTCCGCGGCATCGTCACCGGCGACCTCGGTGTCGACCGTGAAGGCAACCCCAAGGATGGCCTGTACACCCCGGGCATGGAACTGCGCGCCAAGTACACCCTGTTCGCCGAAGGCTGCCGTGGCCACATCGGCAAGCAGCTGATCAAGCGCTTCAACCTCGACAGCGAGTCCGACGTCCAGCACTACGGCATCGGCCTGAAGGAAATCTGGGAAATCGACCCGGCCAAGCACGAACAGGGCCTGGTGGTGCACACCGCCGGCTGGCCGCTGGACGTGGTGGCCAAGGAAAACACCGGTGGCTCGTTCCTTTATCATCTGGAAAACAACCAGGTGGTGGTCGGCCTGATCGTCGACCTGTCCTATGCCAACCCCTACCTGTCGCCGTTCGACGAATTCCAGCGGCTCAAGCACCACCCGGTGATCAGCCAGTACCTCGAAGGCGGCAAGCGCATCAGCTACGGCGCCCGCGCCTTGGCCAAGGGCGGCATCAACTCGCTGCCGAAAATGGTCTTCAATGGTGGCGCGCTGATCGGTTGCGACCTGGGCACCATGAACGTGGCCAAGATCAAGGGCAGCCATACCGCGATGAAGTCCGGCATGCTCGCCGCCGAAGCAGTGGCCGACGCATTGATCGCCGGCAGCGAAGGCGGCGATCAATTGAACAGCTATGTCAGCGCCTTCAAGGCCAGCTGGCTGTACG
Organism: Pseudomonas sp. GW823-FHT05G12; assembly: GCF_058795575.1. Taxonomy (NCBI): domain Bacteria; kingdom Pseudomonadati; phylum Pseudomonadota; class Gammaproteobacteria; order Pseudomonadales; family Pseudomonadaceae; genus Pseudomonas; species Pseudomonas sp. GW823-FHT05G12. The sequence continues at coordinate 1,944,761 of NZ_CM179501.1, read as the reverse complement.
AAGAACTGTTCGCCAGCCGCAACTTCGGCCCGGCCATGCACAAGTTCGGCCCGCTGCTGGGCGCGGCGTTCAACTATGTCGACCAGAACTGGTTCGGTGGCAAGCTGCCGTTCACCCTGCACGACACCAAGCCGGACTATGCCTGCCTCAAGCTGGCCGCCGACTCGAAAAAGATCGACTACCCGAAACCGGACGGCAAGCTCAGCTTCGACAAGCTCAGCTCGGTATTCCTCTCCAGCACCAACCACGAAGAGGAACAACCCTGCCACCTGAAGCTGACCGATCCGAGCGTACCGATCGCCAGCAACCTGCCGCTGTACGACGAGCCTGCCCAGCGCTACTGCCCGGCAGGCGTGTACGAAGTGGTCACCCAGGAAGACGGCAACAAGCGTTTCCAGATCAACGCGCAGAACTGCGTGCACTGCAAGACCTGCGACATCAAGGACCCGGCCCAGAACATCACCTGGGTCACCCCTGAAGGCGCTGGCGGGCCGAACTACCCGAACATGTAAGGCCCCTGCCCTTGCAGCAACAAAAAGCCCCCGGTCCTTATGGGCCGGGGGCTTTTTGTTGGCTATCCGCGCCTACAGACAGTGTCATTTGGAAACCCAAGCAAGGCCGGGCAACCGCCTCACGCAGTCCTGACTTCCTCAAAGAGCTCCGGGTGACGGTCGAGCAACTTGAACAATTTGATCAGCGCCACCGGCGGTTTGGTTTTGCCATTCTCATAACGTGAAAAAGCATTGACTCCTCCACCGAATATTTCCCCAGCCTCCCGCTGATCCAGATCAAATTTCTTGCGTACGGAAACGATGAAATCGGGATCAACGTCTAGAGCATTGACTTGGCGATTGAAGGCAGACATCAGATCGCTGACTCGCATAGCCTCGTCATGACTTAGCACTGCCTCACCACAGACAGAACAGTAATCGCCCGTCACATCAGGTATCAGGGTCGATTCCCCCTTATACCGGTAGGGCATGTCCTGAGTGTCTAGCGCGAGCTCGGCACCTCCGCAAATTGGGCATCTCATGTTCACAACTCCTTGAAAGACACGATGAGCGCGTCATCTACCACTGACAGTTTCAGGTACAGATATCCCTTTACCGTAAGCGGCCGATAGACATCTTGCCAAACGCGGTGGTCGGCATAACTGGTCATGCTTTTGTAGAAATCTCTGCGCTCCAGACCGGTGATGACCTCCAGCATGTCCGCATATTCCATTCCCAAGGCCTGAGCGCCTCGTAAGGAAGCGGTTGTAGGGCTGATGCGGCCAGCGCCCACCAGTGCTCTTACCCGCTCCAGCGGGCAATGAGGCATTCTCTTTTCAATGAGAAATTAACCTTCCAGGTTAAATTTGGCTAATAGGTTATTCCAATAGCCCCCACCTGGAAGTCTGCCCCAATGCCCCGCAGCCGTTACCGGCTCATTTGTCGCCGCACATGACCGGCATCGGCTCCGCCGCAAACACCAATGGCTCACGGCGCCCGAAATACAAGGCTGTCAGCAGCCCCACCGCGCCCATGATCAGACAAAACCCGACACACACCCACGGGCTCCACGGCATCAGCGCAATCAGTGCCAGCGGCGTGGTACTGGCCCACACTGCGTAGGCCACGTTGTAGGTGAAGGAAATGCCCGATACGCGGATCTGCGCCGGGAACAGCCCCACCATCACCGAGGGCACCACCCCCACCACGCCGCAGCTCAACCCCGCCAGCGCATAGGCCAGCCAGGTCATGCCCCACTGCCCCACCAGGCTGGCGTACAACGCGCCGATACCCAGCGGCAGCAACAGGCTATACAGCATCAGCGCGCGCCAGGCACCCACACGGTCGACCAGCAGCCCGGCCAGCACGCAGCCAATGTTGAGGAAGACGATGCCCACGCTGCTCAGGGCGAAGGTGTGCCCGGCACTCATGCCGAAACGCTGCTGCATCACCGTCGGCGTGATCACCACCAGCACCACCACCGCCGAGGTCAGCACACAGGTCAGCAACGTGGCAGGGATCAACGCCCGGCGGTGCTCGCCCAGCACTTGCCGCAGCGGAAACGTCACAGGTTGCTCCTGGCGAGCGCGCAGGGCGAGGAACACCGGTGTTTCACTGAGCCAGCGGCGCAGCCACACACCAATCACACCGAACACCCCACCCAACAGGAACGGGTAGCGCCAGGCGTAATCGAGGATTTCCTGCGGAGTGAACAGTTGCGCCAGCAAGGTTGCGGTCAGCGCCCCCAGCAGGTAGCCGAAGGTCAGCCCTGCCTGCAGAAAGCCCAGGGCATAGCCGCGCCGCCCGTTTGGCGCGTGCTCGGCAACGAACGTCCAGGCGCTTGGCACTTCACCGCCTACGGCAGCCCCCTGGAGGATGCGCAAGGCCAACAGGATCAGCGGGGCGGCATAGCCGATGTCGGCATAGGTCGGCATCACACCGATCAGCAGGCACGGCAGGGCCATCATCAGGATGCTCAGGCTGAATACCCGCTTGCGCCCCAGATGGTCGGCGAAGTGCGCCATCAGGATGCCGCCCAGCGGCCGCGCCAGATAGCCGGTGACGAAGATCCCGAAGCTTTGCAGCAGGCGCAGCCATTCGGGCATCTCGGGCGGGAAGAACAGCTGGCTGAGGGTCAGCGCGAAGAACACGAAAATGATGAAGTCGTAGATTTCCAGCGCGCCGCCCAGCGCCGCCAGGCCCAGGGTCCGATGGTCGCCGCGGCTGAACCGGGGCGGGCGAGCGGTATCGATGGCAGTCATGGCAGGGTCCGCAGATCGGCAAAGGGCAAGAGCATAACAAATAGCTGCCCGATTGCCCCGCCGGCAGCACCGCTAGCGGCTGAACACCGTATGCGCGAAGTTGGCTCGCGGCCGTGGCCGCGCTGTACTGGCTGGCAGCGTGCCCGGTAGCGGTAGCTTGCCGACCACCATCGGGGCGTCGATGATTGCCATGAATGTCTCCAGCGCCTCGTTATCAGGCGCCTGAGGCAGGCTCAGGCTGACCGCCTGGCGCTCGGTCTGCGGCACTGCTGGCACTTTCAACTGGCTGGAATGGTAAAGCAGGGCATGCTGGATTTGTGTGCTGACGCGGCAGAAGCGTTCCAGATCTACGCCACAATGGCTGGCCAACTCGATATTGCCCAGCAACAGGTGAAAGGGCTGCAAGGCGCACTGCACCAGGCGCTGCAGTTCCTCGAAGCTATCCACGGGGGCTATCCGGTAATAGCCCAGGCCATTGAGCAACCGCTCCAGTTGCAGGCGCTGGCACGGGTGTGCATCGGCGATGAGGATGCGCAGGGTCTTGTTTGCCATGGTCGGACCTGGGCCATTAGGTAATGGGCACGCTCCATGACCATACTGCGCCGGTAACGGCTATTGCCAGGGCCATGCCTGGCAGCGGTCTTCTTTGATAGAAGTCGGGAAAGCCGCATAAATCAAGTGATTGACTGACGGAATTTGCATTTGCCTTTAACCTGGCAATCAGGATTCCCATTGCCGCATGCGCACCCGGCAGTGCTTCATGGCATTGACGATGTGCTTTTCCACCAGGCTGCGGGAAATGCCCAGGTGCTCGGCGATCTGCTGGTGCGACAGGCCGTCGAGCTTGCGCAGCAAGAAGCACTCGCGGCAGACCTTGCTCAGCTCATCCAGGGCACGCTGCATCAGCGCCAGGCGCTGGTCCTGCTGCATGTCGTGGGCCGGCGCCGGAGTATGCCAGCGCTCGTCGCTATCCAGCACCTCCAGCGGCTCGGCCTGGCGCACCAGGTGGCGGCGGTGGCGGTCGACCACCAGGTTTAGCGCGGTGCGGTAGAGGAAGGCGCGCGGGTGCTCGATGCGCTCGGTGTCGGTGCGCTCCAGTACCCGCAGGTATGCATCGTGGGCAACGTCTTCCGCCGCTTGGCGACTGCCAAGGCGTGCGGAAAGGAAGCTCACCAGTTCACGATAATAATGTTCCACGACGGTACCTGGCGCCACCCTGCCTGGACGGCGGCAGAGGCGCGGGAGTGTGTGATATCAGCTTGCAATCTTACAAATTATAATTATTCTCAGCAACACACAGCCTCCCCCTCCAGTGCGGGTAAATCCCGCCCACTCGTCTTCGTCTAACTGGGACCTCCCTGCGCGCCTCGATTGGCTGCGTATGGCCAACATCCATGGCTGGAAGTCCGCATGAGACGCTTACCCAATACTCGCCGCCGCATCCTCTTCGGTGGCCTGGGCCTGCTTGGCCTGGGCAGCCTGCTGGCCTGGAAGACCCTGCCCTTGGACAATCATCCGGTCAACACCGTGGCCGTGACCCGCGCCGATATAGAAAGCAGCGTCACCGCCCTCGGCACGCTGCAACCACGCCGCTATGTGGACGTCGGCGCCCAGGCCTCCGGGCAGATCCGTCGCCTGCATGTAGAAGCGGGCGACCAGGTCCGCCAAGGCCAGTTGCTGGTGGAAATCGACCCTTCCACCCAGCAGGCCAGGCTTGATGCCGGCCGATACTCGATCGAAAACCTCAAGGCCCAGTTGGCCGAGCAGCGTGCCCAGTACCGCCTGGCCCAGCAACAACTCAAGCGCCAGCGCGACCTGGCCGCTGCCGGTGCCACCCGCGAGGAAGACCTGCAAATCGCCGATGCCCAGCTCAAGGTGACCCAGGCCCGCATCGACATGTACCAGGCGCAGATCCTCCAGGCCCAGGCCAGCCTGCGCAGCGACCAGGCAGAGCTGGGCTACACCCGCATCTATGCGCCCATGGACGGCACTGTGGTGGCGGTGGATGCCCGCGAAGGCCAAACGCTCAACGCCCAGCAGCAAACACCGCTGATCTTGCGCATCGCCAAACTCTCGCCGATGACCGTCTGGGCACAGGTGTCCGAAGCCGACATCGGCAAGGTCAGACCCGGCATGACCGCCTACTTCACCACCCTGGCCGGCGGCAAGCGCCGCTGGACCAGCACCGTGCGCCAAATCCTGCCGATCCCGCCCAGGCCGCTGGATCAGACCAGTCAGGGCGGTGGCAGCCCCGCCAGCGTCACCGCCGGCACAACTGGCGCCCAAGTGGTGCAATACACCGTGCTGCTCGATGTGGAAAACCCGGATGGGGCCCTGATGGCCGAAATGACCACCCAGGTATTCTTCGTCGCCGGCCAGGCCAGCCAAGTGCTCACGGCGCCGCTGGCAGCCCTGGATGATGCCGAAGACGAAGGCCTGCGCCTGGCCCAGGTGTTCACCCGTGACGGCAAGATCGAACAGCGCAAGGTGCGCACCGGCCTGAGCGACCGCCTGCGTGTGCAGATACTCGATGGCCTCGCCGAAGGCGAGCAACTGGTCATCGGCGCCCCAGCCGCCAGCGGAGGTTGAATGACAGCGCCCCTGATTGAACTCACTGACATCCGCAAGCACTACGGCGGCATCGATTCGCCGAAGGTGGAAGTGCTGCGCGGCATCAGCCTGAGCATCCACCCTGGCGAGTTCGTCGCCATCGTCGGCGCCTCCGGCTCGGGCAAGTCGACCCTGATGAACATCCTTGGCTGCCTCGATCGCCCCACCAGCGGTAGTTTTCGCTTCGCTGGCAAGGACGTTGCCGAACTGGACAGCGACGAACTGGCTTGGCTGCGGCGCGAAGCCTTTGGTTTCGTATTCCAGGGCTACCACCTGATCCCCTCCGGCTCGGCCCAGGAAAACGTCGAAATGCCAGCTATCTATGCCGGCACCCCGGCCGCCGAGCGCCATGCCCGCGCCGCAGCCCTGCTCGAACGCCTCGGCCTGGCCAGCCGCACGGGCAACCGGCCGCACCAGTTGTCTGGCGGCCAGCAACAGCGGGTGTCGATCGCCCGAGCCCTGATGAACGGCGGCCACATCATCCTCGCCGACGAACCCACCGGCGCCCTGGACAGCCACAGCGGCGCCGAAGTCATGGCCCTGCTCGACGAGCTGGCCAGCCAGGGCCATGTGATCATCCTCATCACCCACGACCGTGAAGTAGCGGCCCGGGCGCGACGGGTGATCGAGATCCGCGACGGCCTGATGATCAGCGACTCGGCGGCCGACCAGCCCCCCGACGAAACGCATCCAAGCCTGCAGGCCGACGACCTGCGCCAGCGACTGGACCGCGGCGCCACCTTGCGCGGGGCCTGGAAGGGCGAATTGCTCGAAGCCCTGCAAGCGGCCTGGCGGGTCATGTGGATCAACCGCTTCCGCACCGCCCTGACCCTGCTCGGCATCGTCATCGGCGTGGCCTCGGTGGTAGTGATGCTGGCTGTCGGCGAAGGCAGCAAGCGCCAGGTCATGGCGCAGATGGCGGCGTTCGGCTCGAACATCCTCTACCTCAGTGGCCGCCACGCCACGCTGCGCGAACCGGCCGGCATCGTCACGCTGGACGATGTCGCCGCCATCGCCCAGTTACCCCAGGTCCAGCGCATCATGCCGGTGATCGGCGACCAGTTGACCGTGCGCCACGGCAACAACAACCAGCAGTTCTACGTCGGCGGCAATAACACCCAGTTCTCCGAGATCCTCAACTGGCCAGTCGTCGAAGGCAACTTCTTCACCGAAGCTGACGAACAGGCTGCCGCCGCCGTCGCGGTGATCGGCCAGAAGGTCCGGGACAAGCTCATGGAGCCTGGCAGCGATCCGCTGGGCCAGTACCTGCTGATCGGCAACGTGCCCTTCCAAGTGGTCGGCCTGCTCGCCGGCAAAGGTGCCAGCTCCGGCGACCAGGACAGCGACGAGCGCATCGTGGTGCCCTACTCCGCCGCGTCCGTGCGCCTGTTCGGCAAGCAAGACCCGGAATACGTGATCATCGCAGCTGCCGATTCGAGCCGGGTTAGTGAGACCGAGCGGGCAATCGCCCACCTGATGCGCCAGCGCCACCAAGGCAAGCAGGACTTCGAACTGACCAACGACGCCGCACTGATCCAGGCCGAAGCGCGCACCCAGAACAGCCTGTCGCTGATGCTCGGTGCCATCGCCGCGATTTCCCTGCTGGTCGGCGGTATCGGCGTGATGAACATCATGCTCATGACCGTGCGCGAACGTACCCGCGAGATTGGCATCCGCATGGCCACCGGCGCCCGTCAGCGCGATATCCTGCGTCAGTTCCTCAGCGAGGCGGTGATGCTGTCAATGGTCGGCGGGGTGACGGGTATCGTGCTGGCACTGTGCATCGGTGGCGGCCTGATGCTCGCCGGCATCGCCGTGGCATTCGCCCTACCCGCCATTCTCGGCGCCTTCACCTGCGCCGTCATCACCGGCGTGGTGTTCGGTTTCATGCCGGCCCGCAAGGCTGCTCGCCTCGATCCGGTCAAAGCCCTTACCAGCGTATAGCCCATGACATTGCCAAGCCGCATCAGCCTGTTGACCCTCAGCCTGGCCCTGGCCGCCTGCAGCACACCGCCCGCCCCCGAGGCCGGTATTGCCGCGCCGCCAACCTGGCAATCCCGTGCCGACGCTCCCAGCCAGACCCTGCCGGATGCCCATTGGTGGCAAGCCTTCGCCAGCCGCGAGCTGGACCGCCTGATCGAACGCGCCCGGCACAACAGCCACGACCTGGCCGCCGCCGCGGCACGGGTGCGCCAGGCCCAAACCCAAGCCGTGATCGCCGGCGCTCCGCTGCTGCCGGAACTGACGTTCGGCCTGGACGGCAGCCGTCAGCGCCTGTTGCGCGGCGACGGCAACGACCAACTCGACGCCAGCAGCAGCGAGCGCACCAGTACCTCACTCGGCACACGCTTGAGCGCCAGCTACGAGGTCGATTTCTGGGGCGGCATCCGCGCCGCCCGCGACAGCGCCCTGCATGGCCTGGACGCCAGCCGCTTCGATCGCCAGACGGTGGAGCTGACCCTGACCAGCGCCGTCGCCGATAGCTACCTACAGGGCCTGGCTCTGGAGGAACAGCTGCGTATCGCTCGCCTCAACCTCAAAAACGCCCGGGACGTGCTGGGCCTGGTCGAGGCACGCCAGCGTTCTGGCTCGGCCACACGACTGGAGCTGGCGCAGCAACGCAGCCTGGTGGCGGCACAAGAGCGCCAGGTGCCCCTGCTGGAGCAGCAATGGCAGGACAACCGGGTAACCCTCGCCACCTTGCTCGGTGATCCGGTGCAGGCATTGCCGGACACCAACGAATCGATCGGCGCCCTGCGCTGGCCGGCGATCGGCAGCGGCGTCCCCAGCGACCTGCTCGGCCGGCGCCCCGACATTGCCGCCGCCGAGGCCCGACTGGCCGCCGCCAGCGCCAACGTACAAGTGGCGAGGGCCGCCATGTTGCCCAAGCTGACCCTGGGAGCGGACCTGGGCAGCGGTGCACGGACCTTCGGCGATATTCTCGACAGCCCCTTCTATACCCTGACTGCCGGCATTGTCGCACCCATCTTCAACAACGGCCGCCTGCGCGCCGAACGCGAACTGGCCAGTGCCGAACAGGAAGAGCTGCTGCACGACTATCGCACCGCAATCCTGGCAGGCTTCGCCGACGTGGAAAAAGCGCTCAATGCGATCCATGGCGTAGACCGCCAGCAGCAGTGGCAGGACCAGGAGGTACAGGAAGCCCGCACCGCCTTCGACCTTGCACAGCAGCGCTACAGCGCCGGCGCCGAGACGTTGCTGACCGTGCTGGAAACCCAGCGCACGCTGTATGTCGCCCAGGACCAACAGGCGCAACTGCACCTGGCTCGGCTGCAGGGCAGCGTAGCGTTGTACAAGGCATTGGGAGGTGGCTGGCAGGTCGAGCGCTGATGCCTGTCAGATAGCGTCAAGGGGCTGGGTGATCTCCCACAGGTAATTACGCCATTCCTGTGGGAGCTGGCTTGCCGGCGATGGGCCGCAAAGCGGCCCAAGATTACCTAACACTGGCATTAGGCTGAACCCGCACGGTGTCAGCGCCGCGCCAGTTTCAGGTTGCGGGCATACCAGGGCCGCTGCGGCACCTTCGGCCGCAAGCTGGCAAACAGGTCGTCATCAGCGAAGATGATACGCAGCGCCAGCTTCATGGTCTCTGGGTCCATCTCCACACTGCGGCCCGGCCGCAGCCCCGGCACAGTCGAACAGCCATGGGTATCCGGCCCCAGCCATGGGTCGGCTACCTCTACCCAACGCCCCGGCGCGAACCACGGTACACCGTTGACCTCGGTGCGCCGCACCTGGCCGGGATGCGCACGCTCATGGGCGCGGAACCAATCTTCGATACGGTCATCGATCCAACCATGGAAGTGCCAGAACACCGGGTTTACATGGGACGAGAACGGGTCGCCGAGAAAGTCGTTTTCCGCTTCGAACCAGCGTGCGGCAAAGTCCTCCGGCTGGCGCGCGAACGGCACCGGCAAGCCGCTGGACGGGTCGCGCGGCACCGAGGCCCAGCGCATGTGCAACCAATCGTGAAGGCCCAACTCCATCTGCGAACCGAACTGCCCTAGGGTGAGGGTGCTCAGGTAATGCGGGTCGGTGTACCTCGACTCCCAGACCTGGAAGTTACCGTGGAAGGTATCCGGCGTCTTGATATCGCGCACCCACTGGGTATAGGCGGCATCGTCCGAAGCCAGCCAGGTGGGTGGCAAGGCCGTACCGTCATGGTTGTCGAAATAGCTGGCGAAGCCGACGCGGTCGCGTTCGAGCTCTGGCTGCGGGAGTGGGAAACGCGCCCATGACGGCAGGTCCTGGATGGCCCGAGCGGCACGCAGCATGTGTCGGTGCATGAAGAAAAAGTCCTCGCCCGAGCCATTGCGATCCTTGTGCCGGCCACGGGCGTCACGCTCCTGGTCGCGCGGCCCAGGCTGCCAACCCAAGCCGCGTAGGGCCGCCTGCTTGTCCTTGTCGAGGTTGTGCCACTTGTCACGCGAGGCATGCCACAACTGGTGGAACAGACGGTGCTCCGGCGCAATCAGCCAAGCCAGCAAGGCCGAGGACAAAGGCGTGCGCTCGCGTGCCTCGGGGAAACTGCGCTTGAGCGCAAGAAATTTGTTGTCCTGCACGGGTAGGGTCAACGAACGCCCCAGCGCCGCGATGCGCCCATTCAGGGTGGCCTGCCCGGCATTACCGAACCCACCCCAGACTTCGTCGAGCACCACCGTGCACTGGTAGCCCGCCTGGTCTTCCCCCGGCCAGGTAGGAAACAGCCGCCAACGCAAGGCCCTGTTCGTATCCACCAGCAGGTCACCAAGCACTCGGTAACGTGGCTCCTCGGAGCCACGCAGGCGCTCAGGCGTGTCCAGGTAACCACGCAGGCCGCGGCCACTTGGGGCAACATCGAGAAACATTTCCAACTCACCCTCAGGCAGGCCGGGCAGCCCGGCATCTTCCCCTTGCAGGGTAAAACGCCAGATACCGCGCAAGGTGTCGCCCAATTGCTGCAGCGCCGCGTCGGCCAGTTCCACCACCGCCTCGCCGGGGGTTTCCGGAAACTGCTCGTCAAACCGCTGGCGTTGCACGTGCTGCGCATACATCGCGCCGGGCACCGCCACGCCTGCCAATGCCACACCGGCGATGAACCCGCGTCGAGAAATCGTCATTGCAACTACCTGAGCATTCATTGCGGCCGTGGAGCACGGCCCGTCCAAGGCTAAAACGTTGCGCCACCGGCGAAATTTAGCGCCAGGCGTGACTCCGCCTGGTTCGAAGCTGGCGATAAATTTGCCCGGCCGTCGCTCGTTCACCTGATACCCAAGCCCTGCCCAAGCAGCACGCTTCATGTCGGCAGGCCGCCCCGATCAATCGTGCAACGAGATGGCAATGACCAAGACCCGTTCCCGCAAGGCCCTGTACATCGGCCTACCCCTGGCCCTGGTGGCCGCCCTGGGGGGTGCCGCCGGCTATTTCTTCTGGCAACAGCAGCACGCCGGCTACCCGCTGAAAATCGTGCAACAGGCCAACGACCTGCACGAGCACATGCTGTCGTTCGACAGCCATGTCACCGTGCCCCTCGAACTGGGCAGCGCCGGCCACGAAATCGACAAGGACGGCCCGGGCCAGTTCGACCTGGTCAAGGCCAACCGTGGTCGCCTGTCCGGTGCGGCGCTGACCATCTTCGGCTGGCCGGAAATCTGGAACGGCCCAAACGCCCCGCACCGCCCTACCCCCGGCTTCGTCGATGCCGCCCGGCAGGAACAGGAAGCTCGCTACAAGATCATCAGCGGGATGGTCCGGGACTTTCCCAACCAGGTCGGCATCGCCTACACCCCCGATGACTTCCGCCGGCTCAATGGCGAAGGCAAGTTCGCCATCTTCATCAGCATGCTCAACGCCTACCCACTGGGCCACGACCTGTCGCAGCTGGACTTGTGGGCTGCGCGCGGCATGCGCATGTTCGGCTTCAGCTACACAGGCAACAACGACTGGGCCGATTCCTCGCGCCCACTGCCGTTCTTCAACGACACCGCCGATGCCCTCGGTGGCCTGTCGCCGCTGGGTGAGCAGGCGGTCAAGCGCCTCAACGATCTGGGCGTGATCATCGACGTATCGCAGATGTCCACCCTGGCGCTTGAAGATGTCGCCCGCCTTACCCGCGCACCAATGGTCGCCTCGCACTCCGCGCCCCGGGCGCTGGTAGACATCCCTCGCAACCTCTCCGACAAGGAGATGCAGTTGATCAAGGACAGCGGCGGTGTCATCCAGGTGGTCGGCTTCGGCCAGTACCTCAAGCCCCTGAGCAAGCCGGTGATGGAAAAACTCGACGCCCTGCGCGCGCGCTTCGACCTGCAACCCCTGCAGGGCCTGGCCAACGCCCTGATGCCGGGCGATGCGGTGATCGCCATCTGGCCCGAAGCGCGTTTCGGCGAATACGCAAGCGCGCTGTACAGCACTCTGGAAGAAGAACCCAAGGCTACTCTCGCGCAGTACGTCGACGCCATCGACTATACGGTGAAGAAAGTCGGCATCGACCATGTCGGCATCAGCTCGGATTTCAACGACGGCGGCGGCCTGGACGGTTGGAACAACGTCGGCGAAATCCGCAACGTCACCGCCGAGCTGCTGACCCGAGGCTACAGCGAAACGGACATCGCGAAACTCTGGGCAGGCAACTTCCTGCGCGTCTGGGAGCAAGTGCAGAAAGCCGCCCACCCCGTCGCCAACCGTTGAGTCGAGCCTGTCTTCCATGAGCAACCGTCGCACCTTTCTCAAGCAGGCTGGCCTGCTGGCCGCCAGCCTGCCGCTGCTGCCCCAGGCCCTGGCCGATAGCCCCGACAAGCCGCTGAGCGGCGCCGACAAATGGCGCAACCTGCGTGAGCTGTTCCCCCTCGCCCCCAACGTGGCGCACTTCGCCAACTTCCTGGTCACCGCCCACCCACGCCCGGTGCAGGCCGCCATCGACCGCCACCGCGCCGACCTCGACCGCAACCCCGCCGCGCTGATGGACTGGGAAAGCCAGTACGAATGGCAGCGCGAGGATGAAGTACGCGAGTGGGCCGCACGCTACCTGGAGGTCGGCCCGCGCCAGATCGCCCTGACCGGCAGCACCACCGAAGGCCTGGCGATGATCTATGGCGGCCTCAAAGTCGGCGCCGGGCAGGAGATCCTGATTACCGAGCACGAACACTATTCCGCGCAGAAGGCGCTGGAGTTCCGCAACCAGCGCCAGGGCACCGCGGTGCGCCAGATCCGCCTGTTCGACGACCCATGGACGGTCTCCACCGACCAGGTGCTGAGCACCCTCGACAAGGCCATCAAGCCCAACACCCGGGTGCTGGGCATGACCTGGGTGCACTCTGGCAGCGGCGTCAAGCTGCCGGTGGGCGAGATCGGTGAACTGGTGCGCCGACACAACCGCGAGCGCAGCGAAGCCGAGCGCATCCTGTATGTGGTCGACGGCGTGCATGGCTTCGGCGTGGAGAACGCCCGCTTCGCCGACTTCAACTGCGACTACTTCATCGCCGGTACCCACAAGTGGATGTTCGGCCCGCGCGGCACCGGGATCATCTGCGCCGCCTCCACCGGCATGCAGCACCTGGTGCCCAGCATCGCCACCTTCTCCCGCGATGAGGACTTCGCCACCATCATGACCCCGGGCGGCTACCACGCCTTCGAGCACCGCTGGGCCGCCGGCGAAGCGTTCAAGCTGCACCTGCAGTTGGGCAAGGCCGAGGTGCAGCAGCGCATCCACCAGCTAAACAGCCTGCTCAAACAGCGCCTGCTCGAGCACCGCCAGATCCAGCTGGTGACCCCGCGCAGCGAACAGTTCTCCGCCGGCTTCACCTTCTTCCGCATCAAGGATCGTGACGCCGACGCCGTCGCCGCGCACCTCACCACCAACAAGGTGATGTGCGACGCCGTATATCGCGACGTCGGCCCGGTGATCCGCCTGGCGCCAAGCCTGCTCAACGACGAGCAGCAGATAGACCGGGCCATGTCCCTCATTACCCAGCAACTTTGAACAAGGCATCTTCCATGAGCGCACCTCTGCACCGCCTCACCCTGGCCGCCGTGCTGGCCGCCTGCAGCCTGCCGGCCCTGGCCGCGCAGCCGTCGGACAAGCCCGGCACGGTGTTCCGCGACTGCGACAAGACCTGCCCGGAAATGGTCGTGCTGCCCGCCGGCACCTTCACCATGGGCACCCCGCCCGACGAGATGGGCCGCCAGGACGACGAAGGTCCGCAGCATCCGGTGACCTTCGCCAAACCGTTCGCCATCAGCCGTTTCCAGATCACCGCCGGTGAATGGGCCGACTACCAGAAGGCCACCGGCATCGTCATCGCCGACGGCGACGATCGTCCCGGACGGCGCTGCACCAACAGCAAGCCCAGCTACCAGCAAGGCCCTCGCCAGCCGGCGGTGTGCATGAGCTACGAAGACATCGAGCACTATGTGGCCTGGCTGTCGAAGAAGACCGGCAAGCACTACGCCATGGTCAGCGAAGCCCAGCGCGAATACGCCGCACGCGGCGGCAGCACCGGCATGTTCCCGTTCGAGCCGGACGCCAATCTCGAGATCAGCAAGAACGCCAACGTCTACGGCCCCAAGGACGGCTTCAGCTACAGCTCACCGGTGGGCAGTTTCCCGGCCAATGCCTTCGGCGTGTACGACATGCACGGCAACGTCTACGAGTGGGTCGCCGACTGTTACCACGACAGCTATGTCGGCGCGCCGGCCGACGGCAGCGCCAGGAAGGAAGCCGACTGCCGGCAGATCTCGATCCGCGGCAACGACTGGGGCGAGGCGCCGATCTTCTCGCGCTCGGGCAACCGCAACACCACAGTGCGCGACGACCGTGGCGACTGGATCGGATTCCGCGTGGTCCGCGAGCTGTAAAGCGCCCGGCGGCGGTAAATTCTCCGCCAGCAGGCTCGTTCCTATCGGTGTACTTGCGCAGGACACGGGGCGCCCTTCAGCGGCGCCCCACTCGACCATCCAAGGAACCGCAACCATGAGCCAGACCTCTTCCCCCGAAAAAATCCACGACCTCATCGGCGTCGGCCTCGGCCCTTCCAACCTGGCCCTGGCCATCGCCCTGGAAGAGCTCGCCGAGACCAACGGCCACGCCCTCGACGCCCTGTTCATCGACAAGCAGACCGACTACCGCTGGCACGGCAACACCCTGGCCACCCAGAGTGAGCTACAGATCTCCTTCCTCAAGGACCTGGTTTCGCTGCGCAACCCTACCAGCCCCTACAGCTTCGTGAACTACCTGCACCAGAAGCAGCGCCTGGCCGACTTCATCAACCTGGGCACCTTCTACCCCTGCCGCCTGGAGTACAACGACTACCTGCGCTGGGCCGCCGAGCACTTCGCCACCCAGGCGGTGTACGGCGAGGAAGTGCTGCGCATCGAACCTGAGCTACGCGAGGGCAAGGTCGACCACCTGCGCATCGTCTCCCGCGACCCGCAGGGCCGTGAAACCCAGCGCCGTGCCCGCTCGGTGGTGGTCGGCAGCGGCGGCACGCCGAAGATCCCCGACGCCTTCCGCGCCTTCAAGAACGACCCGCGGGTATTCCACCACTCCCAGTACCTGAGCGCACTGCAGCAGCTGCCTTGCAACGAAGGCAAGCCGATGCGCATCGCCGTGGTCGGCTCCGGGCAGAGCGCCGCCGAGGCCTTCATCGATCTCAATGACAGCTATCCATCGGTCAAGGTCGACATGATCCTGCGCGCCTCGGCCCTCAAACCGGCCGACGACAGCCCGTTCGTCAACGAGATCTTCGCCCCCGAGTACACCGACCTGGTGTTCAACCAGCCCCACGCCGAGCGCGAGAAGCTGGTCAGCGAATACCACAACACCAACTACTCGGTAGTCGACGTCGACCTGCTCGAGCGCATCTACGGCATCCTTTACCGCCAGAAGGTCGCCCATCAGCACCGCCACGCCGTACTGTGCCGCCGCACCATCGAAGATGTGGTGGAAACTGCCGCAGGCATCGAGCTGACCTTGCGCGACCTGGCCACCGATGTGCGCCAGACCCACCGCTACGACGCGGTGATCCTCGCCACCGGCTACGAACGCCGCTCGCACCGCGAATTGCTGGCGCCACTGCAGCAGCACCTGAAGGACTTCGAGGTGGACCGCGACTACCGCGCGCTGGCCAACCCTGAGTTCGGCGCCAACGTCTACCTGCAAGGGTTCTGCGAAGCCTCCCACGGCCTGAGCGACACGCTGCTGTCGGTATTGCCGGCACGCGCGGCGGAGATCGGCCAGTCGCTCTACCAGCACCTGGGCAAGCAGGCCAGCAACGCGCCGGCCAGCCTGCGCCAGACCTGCGCCTGAGGACGGGAACCAGCCGATGAGCACTTCCAACCGCGGGGCCCTGCGTGAATTGCTGGCCCTGCTCAGGCCATTCTGGCCGATCGTCACCCTGTCCATCTTCCTCGGCATGATCGGGGGCCTGAGCGTGACCACGCTGTTGGCCACCATCAACGGCGCGCTGCACGCCGAGGGCGACCTGGGGCACAGCCTGATCCTGGGCTTTGCCGGGTTGTGCCTGCTGGCACTGGTGAGCACGATCCTGTCGGATATCGGTACCAACTATGTCGGCCAGCACATCATCGCCCGCCTGCGTAAAACACTGGGGGAGAAGGTGCTCGCCGCGCCGATCGAGCAGATCGAGCGCTTTCGCAGCCACCGTCTGATTCCGGTACTGACCCATGATGTCGACACCATCAGCGACTTCGCCTTCGCCTTCGCGCCCCTGGCGATCTCGCTGACGGTGACCTTGGGCTGCCTGGGCTACCTGGCCATGCTGTCATGGCCGATGTTCCTGCTGATGCTGGCGGCCATCGCCGTGGGCACGAGCGCCCAGTACCTGGCGCAATCGGTAGGCGTGCGTGGCTTCATGGCCGCCCGCGACGCCGAGGACGACCTGCAACGCCAGTACAACGCCGTCGCCGGTGGCGCGAAGGAACTGCGCATCCACCGCCCACGTCGCCACCGCATGTTCGTGCATGGCATCCAGGCCACCGCGGATTTCATCTGCAAGACCCAGATCCGCGCGATCAACACCTTCGTGATCGCCAAGACCTTCGGCTCCATGCTGTTCTTCGTGGTCATCGGCGTCGCGCTGCTGATGCACGGTGCCGGCCCTGGACAGGACAAAGCGGTCATCAGTGGCTTCGTCCTGGTGCTGCTGTACATGAAAGGCCCGCTGGAACACCTGATCGGCACGCTGCCCATCGTCGGCCGTGCCGGCATCGCCTTCCAGCGCATCGCCGATCTTTCCCGGCAGTTCTCCTCCCCCGAGCCGCACCTGCTGCTGACCGACGCACCGGCTGCCAAGGCCACGGTGCGCAGCCTGGAACTGGTCGAGGTGAGCTACACCTTCCCAGCGGTGGGCGATGCCGCGCCCTTCCAACTAGGGCCGGTCAACCTGCGGATCGAACAGGGCGAAATTGTCTTCATCGTCGGCGAGAACGGCTGTGGCAAGACCACGCTGATCAAGCTGTTGCTGGGACTCTACGCACCACAACAGGGGCATATCGCACTGGATGACAAGATCATCGATGCCAGCGACAGGGACCAGTATCGCCAGCTGTTCACCACGATCTTCGCCGACTACTACCTGTTCGACGATGTGATCCAGGGTGAACAGAGCATTCCCGAAGATGCCAACCAGTACCTGGAACGCCTGGAAATCTCACACAAGGTGAGCATCCAGGACGGCAAGTTCACCACCACCGACCTGTCCACCGGGCAACGCAAGCGCCTGGCGCTGATCAATGCCTGGCTGGAGCATCGCCCGGTGCTGGTGTTCGACGAGTGGGCGGCCGACCAGGACCCGACCTTCCGCCGGATCTTCTACACCGAGCTGCTGCCCGACCTCAAGCGCCTGGGCAAGACCATCATCGTGATCTCCCACGATGATCGCTACTTCGATATCGCCGACCAGTTGGTACGCATGGAAGCCGGTCGCGTGGTCACCCAGCACGTCCCGGCCTGACCACTCCACGAGCGCGGCGCACGGCCCGGCCTGTCCGGGGCACGGCGCCGCGATCCGCCCGCAAGGAAGCTGGAACAGTCGACGCCATAGCATTACCGCTCGGGGTTTTCATCAGATAAATCGCAAAGGACAGATTGTTGATTCTGTTTTTCCGGTTTTCAATCCGTGATGCGTCTAATTATCAGTTACTGATTATTCCAAAAGAAAAACTGCCCACTTCCTTCAGGAGCCCCTTTCACCCATGCACCGCCCGAATCTGTCCCCGACCCCTCTGGCACGCGCCGTACGTCCATCGCAGTCGAACCGTACGGTACTGCCGGGCGCCCTGCTCGCCCTGATGCTGCTGGGGAGCAGCGCAGCGCACGCCGAGCAGGTCTCCGTCAACATCGCCGCCCAGCCGCTGTCCACCGCCTTGCAGCAACTGGGCCAGCAGACTCAGATGCAGATCCTCTACAGCCCAGAGTTGGTGCAAGGTTTGAAGTCCAGCCCGGTATCCGGCTCGCTGTCGACCGACGAGGTGCTGCAGCGCATGCTCCAGGGCAGCGGCCTGTCCTACCGCGTGGACGGCCACACCATCCTGCTGATGCCGCCACCCAATGCCGGCAAGGCCGCACTGGAGCTGAGCCCGACCTCGATTTCGGGCATGGCGCCGGGCTCGATCACCGAAGGCTCCGGCCTGTACACCACCTACATGTCCAGTAGTTCGACGCGCCTGAACCTGACCCAGAAGGAAACCCCGCAATCGGTCACCGTGGTCACCCGCCAGCGCCTGGACGACCAGAAGCTGACCAACCTGACCGAGGTGCTGGAGGCCACCCCAGGCATCACCGTGCTCCGCACCGGCATCGGCGCCGAGAACGACACCTACTGGTCGCGCGGCTTCCAGATCAACAACTTCGAGATCGACGGTGTTCCCACCTCCCCTCGCCTGGACAACACCACCCAGAGCACGGCGATGTACGACCGTGTCGAGATCGTGCGTGGCGCCACCGGCCTGATCAGCGGCACCGGCACCCCGTCGGCGACCATCAACATGATCCGCAAGCGCCCGACCGCGACCTTCCAGGGCAGCGTGACCGCCGAAGCTGGCAGCTGGGACCGTTACGGCACCGGATTCGACGTCTCCGGCCCACTGACCGACAGCGGCAACGTCCGCGGGCGTCTGGTGGTCGACTACAAGACCCAGAACTCTTTCGTCGACCGCCTCGAGCAGGATACGCAGCTGATCTACGGCATCTCCGAGTTCGACCTCAGCGAAGCAACCATGCTGACCGTCGGTTTCAGTTACCTCAAGACCCAGGTCAACGACCCGCTGCGCACCGGCTTCCAGGTCCGCTACGCCGACGGCAGCAAGACCGACTTCAGCCGCTCGAAGAACAGTTCGCCGACCTGGTCGTACAACGACCGCAAACAGACCAATGTCTTCACCTCCCTCGAGCATCAGTTCGACAACGGCTGGAGCGGAAAGGTCGAGCTCAGCCACAGCGTCATGGACTTCGACGAGCTGATCAACTACATGAACGGCGAGATCAGTTCGGTGGACGGCTCCGGCGCCTACATGTACCCCAACCGCTGGTCGGGCAAGCCTCGCCAGAACAACCTCGACGCCTACCTGACCGGCCCGTTCACCCTGTTCGGTCAGGAGCATGAGCTGATCACCGGCGTCACCCTGTCCCGCTACACCGAAAACACCCCGGATCACGGTGGCTGGTTCGGTCCCTGGACCGGCTATGACGGCACCATCGACAATATCTGGGACTGGAAAGGCCAGGGCCCGCGCCCAGACACCACCACCGTCGGCAAGACCTACATCCAGGAAAACCAGTACGCCGCCTACATGACCGGTCGCTTCCACGTGACCGACGACCTGGCCGTGATTCTCGGCGGTCGCGTCACCGACTGGCGACGCACCAGCGACTACCAGAACTGGAACGATCCGACGCTCGACAACAAGAGCGACGAAAACCGCCACGGCGTGTTCCTGCCCTATGCCGGCGTGGTCTACGACCTCAACGACACCTGGTCGGTCTACGGCAGCTACACCAAGATCTTCAACCCGCAGCCCTATGGCGTGCACGATGAGAAGTTCAAGGCCCTCGACCCACAGGAAGGCACCGGTTACGAGCTGGGCGTGAAAGGCAGCTTCAACGACGAAAAACTCAACGCCAGCCTGGCGCTGTTCCGCATCGAACAGGACAACCTGCCCGTCTATGTGCGTGCGCCGGACATCTACCGCGCCGAGCAGGGCACCACCACCGAGGGCGTGGAGCTGGAGCTCAACGGCGAGCTGGCCGAGGGCTGGCAGGCGTTCGCCGGCTACGCCTACAGCGTCAGCACCGACTCCGACGACAACCGCATCGTCACCAACAACCCCCGTCACAGCGCCAAGACCTTCACCACCTATCGCCTGCCCGGCATTCTGGACAACAAGCTGACCATCGGCGGTGGCGTGAACTGGCAGAGCAAGACCGGCCAGGACCTGCACACCTTCACCCAGGGCAGCTATGCCGTGACCAACCTCATGGCGCGCTACGACATCACCCAGAACCTGAGCGCATCGCTCAACCTCAACAACGTCTTCGACCGCAAGTACTTCTCCTACGTCGACAGCTGGGGCGTGTACGGCGCGCCCCGCAACTTCATGACCAGCGTGCAGTACAAGTTCTGACCGCAACCACGACCCAGGGCGCCAGGCCCTGGGTCGTGGGCCTGGCGCCACACCCCACGCAGCAACGCCCCCCTATTCGCGGGCAAGCCCGCCCCCACAGCCCCCCGTCACTCTCAAGCCATGTGCTCATCTGCACGAGCGGGCTTGCCCGCGGGGCAACGCAAAAGGGCCGCATAGCGGCCCCCGATATCCAGTGCAAAACATCAGTTCAAGGCATCACGCAGCACCTGCGCCAACCTCGCATACACCGTGTCGATCTCGGCCGTGACCAGGCGCATGCGCAGGAAGTCGTGCACCAACCCCTCGAACACTTCGCTGCTGACCGTCACCCCCTGCTCGCGCAGGTGACGCGCATAGGCCTGCCCTTCATCTAGCAGTGGATCGAAGCCTGCCAGGCCGATGTATGCCGGCGCCACGCCCTGCAAGCCGGTGGCCAGCAGCGGCGAGAAACGCCAGTTCGAGCGGTCCTCGGCCTGGCGCGCATAGTGATCGTAGAACCACTCCAGGGTGGCGCTTTCCAGCAGGTAGCCCTCGGCGAACAGCGTACGCGACTCCCAGCTCTTCGAGGCATCGGCCACTGGATAGCAAAGCAATTGCAGCCGCGGCTGGACAGGCCCACCCAGGTGGGCGGCGTCGATCGCCAGCACGCTGGCCAGGGTCGCGCCGACACTGTCGCCGCCCACGGCCACCCGGCTGGCATCCAGCCCCCACTCGCGCGCGTTGTGTGCCAGCCACGCCAAGGCATCGGCGCAGTCGTCCAGCGCCACCGGAAAGCGTTGCTCCGGGGCGCGCCGGTAATCGACGGTCAGCACCGCGCAGGGGGTGCGCGCGCAGAACTCGCGACAGACACCATCGTGCGAGGCGATGCTGCCCACCACGAATCCACCGCCGTGCAGGTACAGCAGCACCGGCAGTGGTTGCTCGGCAGGCGCGCAGGGCCGGTAAAGACGCAGCGTCAGGGTGGCGCCATCGCGAGCCTGGCAATGCAGGTCCTCGCTGTGCACCTGTGGCGCTTCCCAACGCATGCGCACGGAGGCCTGCTCGAAGGCGTCGCGCGCCTGAGCGGGGGTCGAGCGGTGAAAGGCCATGGACTGGCCATCGCCTGGGCTGGCGTCGACCAGGTCGAGGAATTCGGCAATTTCAGGATTCAGTGGCATGGCTCGGTTCCTGGGCCGGACGCACCCGCATCCGGCCTGTCAGAAGAAGGAAAATTCAGTTGGCCTGGACCTGCAGGCAGTGCTCGATCAACAGCACCAACTCGGCCTGGAACTGTTCCATGAAGGCCGTGATGGTGCCCTGGCGGAAGCGTCGGTTGCTGTAGATGCAGCGGAACGACAGCTTGCCGTCGAACACCTGGCCTACCACTTCGAGCCAGTTGGCCAGGCTCGCCTGCTGCGAGAAGCTGTCGCCAACGCTCTCCGGCGCGGGCAGGAACAGCGCCTGCTCGGCATCAAAGCTCTGGTCGAGCTGCCCCAGGTAGTTGAAGGTGACCTGCGCCTGCGGCAGGTCGGCCAGGCGCGCGCGCACCCACGGTTCGTCCATGTGGCGCAGCACGCCGTAGCCGATGCCCTTGTCCGGCACCTGGGCCAACTGCTCGCGAATCGCCACGATCGACGCCCCGGGCTCGGACACCGGGCTCAGGCGTACCGGATACATGCTGGTGAACCAGCCCAGGGTACGGCTCAGGTCCAGTTGCTCGAACAGATCCTCGCGGCCATGGCCTTCCAGCAGCACCAGCGCCGACGCACTGTCGTCCCATTGGCACAGGGCCCGGCTCAGCGCAGTCAGCAGCAGGTCGTTGATCTGCGTCTGGTAGGCCGCGGGCGCCTCCTTGAGCAACTGTGCGGTCCGTTGCGCATCCAGGCTGAACGCGGCCTCTTCGCGGTGGCACATGAGATTGCCGCCACGTGGGTTGTCACAGCGCAGCGGCCCGTCCTGCCGGTCGAGCTGCGCCACCCAGTACTCGAGCTCACGCTCGCGCAGGGTCACCGCATGGCCGGCCAGGCCAGCGGCCCATTCACCGAAGCTGCTGGTGCGCAGCGGCAGCTGCGGCTCCCGTTCGGCGAGGAACGCCTGGTAGGCCTCCTGCAAGTCCTGCAGCAGCACACGCCAGGACACACCGTCGATTACCAGGTGGTGGATCACCAGCAGCAGGCGTACCTGGCCATTGCCCAGGGTCGCCAGCAAGCCGCGCATCAGTGGCCCCTGGGCCAGGTCCAGGCTGCGTTGCAGCTCATTGGCCAGGTCCTCCAGCGCCTCTTCGTCGGCCACCTCGCGCACCCACAGCAGCGGGTCGTCGCCCAGGCGCTGCAGGCACTCCTGCAACGGCTGGTAACGCTGGATCCAGCGCCCCTGCTCGTGGGTGAAACGCAGGCGCAAGGCATCGTGCTGGCCGAGCATGCAGGTCAATGTGCGCTCCAGCGCCCGCGCATCCAGTGGCTGGTTGGCACGCAGGATCAACGCCTGGTTGAAGTGTTCCGGCGCATGGGTCTGCGCGGTGAAGAACCACTCCTGGATCGGGATCAGCGGGAAGGCGCCCTCCACCACCACGGCCTGCTGCTCGCCGCTGACCCGCGACACGCCCTGCTGGTCGAACAGGTTGGCGATGGTCTGGCAACGCATCAGGTCGCGCAGCTTGAGCTCCAGTTTCAGTTGCGCATGGTTGCGCACCCGCGAAATAACCTGCAGGCTGAGGATCGAATCGCCACCCAGCTCGAAGAAGTTATCGGCGATCCCCACCTGCTCGACCTGCAGCACCTCGGCCCAGATCTGCGCCATCCATTGTTCCTCCTCGCAGCGCGGGGGCACATGGCTGGCCAGGTCGAAGGTGGGCTCCGGCAGGGCCTTGCGGTCGAGCTTGCCATTGGGCGAGACCGGCAGGCGCTCCAGGCAGATCACCTGCAACGGCACCATGTAGGCCGGCAGCGTCTCGGCCAGGGCGGCCTTGAGCTGATCGCCGCGAACCTCGGCGGTGGCCGCAACGTAGCCGATCAACTGCTTGCCGGAGACGCCGTCGCGAGCGATCACCACGGCATCGCCGACACCCGGTTGCTGGCGCAGGCTGGCTTCGATCTCGCCCAGCTCGATGCGGAAGCCCCGCACCTTCACCTGGTGATCCAGACGCCCGACGTAGTCCAGTATCCCGCTTTGACGCAGGCGCACCAGGTCCCCGGAACGGTAGAAACGCGCACCAGGCTCACCGAATGGGTCCGGCACGAACCGCTCGGCAGTGATCGATGGTCGCTGGTGATAGCCGCGAGCCACGCCATGGCCACCGATGAACAGCTGCCCGGCGAAACCGACCGGCAATGGGTTGAGGTCATCGTCCAGCACCCGTAGCGAGCGCTGCCCCACGACCCGGCCTATGGGTGCGTAGGCCGCGCCGCAGGGCTCTTCGGCCGAGGCCTTCCAGAGCATCGGCGTGACTACCGTTTCAGTCGGACCATAGCCATTGGTGATGTAGCGTGGCCGCAGCACCTCGCGCACCTCGGCCAAGGTCTGCTCCGGCACCGCGTCGCCGCCCAGGCAATAGATACGCACCGGGGGCGGCTCGACACCGCTGCGCTGCACATATTCGGCCACCTGCTTCAGGTAGGCGGGCGGGAAGCAGGCGATGTCGACCCGGCCCCGACTCAGCGCCTCGCAGGTCTGCTGGGGCGTCCACAGTTCGTTGTCGCGCAGGATCAGCGTACCGCCCACCGCCAGCGTGGTTAGCCAGCGCTCGTGGGCGCCGTCGAAAGCGAACGACATGAAGTGCAGCTCTCGGGTGCCGGCCTCCATCTCGTAGAGCTCGGCGATGGCCTGGCAATGCATGCTCAAAGGTCCATGGCTGACCGCCACGCCCTTGGGCACACCGGTCGAGCCAGAGGTGTAGATCAAGTAGGCCAGGCTGTGCTCGCCCGGCACCGGGAACACGCTGGCCGGCGTACCGGCTTCGCACGCCAGGGTCGCCGGGTCGAGCGGTTCCAGGCCCTCGGGCAGGGCCAGGCGCTGCCCCAGGTCGGCACGACCGATCAGTTGGCGCATGCCGGAGTCCTGGATCATGAAGGCCAGGCGCTCGGCCGGGTAGTCCAGGTCCAGCGGCACATAAGCCCCACCGCTCTTGAACACCGCCAACAGGGCCACCAGCATATCCACCGAGCGTTCCAGGGCTACGCCCACCAGTACCTCCGGGCCGGCACCACGGGCGAGCAGTTGCCGCGCCAGCACGTCGGAACGGGCCTCCAGCGCCGCGTAGCTGAGGCTCTGGCCGGCACACTCGGCGGCGATGGCCTCGGGCCGCGCGGCCGCCTGGCGAGCGATCAGTTGCGCCAGCATCACCCGCTCGCCGGCCTGCGCCGGCACCGCGCCCCAGGCGTCGAGCGCCTGATACTGCGCCGGGCTGAGCCGTTGCAGGTTGCCGATGTATTCGACAGGGCTGTCGATCATCGACTGCAGCAAGGTCTCCATCAGTGCGCGAATGCCCTGCACGGCCTCGGGCGTGAAGTGGCTGCGCAGGAACAGGTACTCGATGGCCAGAGTCTCGCCGAGGGTTACCGCCAGGTCCATGGGGAAGTTGGTGACGTCGTGGCTGCTCGAGGCGCCGAAGCGCAGGCCGCCCTGGGCCTGTTCCAGGCGCTGGTCGATGGGGTAGTTCTCGAACACGATGATGCTGTCGAACAGGGCCTGGCCACCCTGCCCCGACCAACGCTGGATGTCGGCCAGCGGCGCATGGGCGTGCTCGCGCAGGTCCAGGTTGTCGGCCTGCAGTTGCTGCAGCCACTGATCCAGGCGCTGTGTCGGCTCGAGGGTCTGGATCACCGGCAAGGTGTTGATGAACAGGCCAAGCATGTGCTGAGCGTTGGCCAGGCTCTCGGGACGACCGGCCACTGTAGCGCCGAAGGCCACGCTGCGCTGTCCGGTGTAACGCTGCAACAGCAACAGCCAGGCACCCTGGATCAGGGTGTTGGCGGTAATGCCCTGGGCCCGGCAGTGCTGCTGCAAGGCGGCGGTGCGTTGGGCGTCCCAACGGGTGTACAGCGCCTCGTGCCCCGGCAGGTCTGCAGTGTGCCGCGGGTGAATCGACTGGCTCAGTTGGGTCGGCGCATCGAGCAGGCGCAGACGGCCCTGCCAGTAGTCCTGCAGGCGCCCCTGATCCTGCTCCTGCAACCAGGCGATGAAGTCACGGTAGCGGCCGCTGTCGCCGGTCACTTCACCGCTGGCGTAGTGCTGCAGCACCTCGCCGAACAACTGCGAACTGCTCCAGCCGTCCATGAGGATATGGTGGCTGGTCCACACCAGCTGGTGCTCGGCGTCGCCCGTGCGCACCAGCAACAGGCGTTGCAGCGGCACCTGGCCGAGGTCGAAGCCACGCTGCGCGCGGGCGACCGTCTCGAGGTCGGCGGCGGTAAAGGATCGTGCCCGCCAGTCGAGCATGGTCATAGCCACGTCGACGTGACGGTGCACCACCTGCAACGGCGCGCTCTGGCCGCCTTCCCAGTGGAAGGAGGTACGCAGGATCTCGTGACGGCCGATCACATGCTGCCAGGCGGCGCGGAAGCGCTCTTGCTCGAGCCCCTCGACCGGCAGGCTGAGCTGGTTGACGTACAGGTCGTCGCCTTCGTCGGACAGGCTGTGGAACAGCATGCCCTGCTGCATCGGCGACAGTGGGTAGATGTCTTCGACCTCGGCCACCGCCACTGGCAGTGCGTCGAGTTGCGCCTGGCTCAGGCCCGCCAGCGGGAAGTCCGACGGCGTCAACCCTTGCGGCGCCTGGCAGTGCTCGACCAGCGCCGCCAGCTCCGCCTCGTAGGCCCGCGCCAGCCGCTCGATGGTCGCGCGGGCGAACATCTGCCCGCTGAAGCTGAACGCCAGGCTCAGCTCGCCGCCATACACCTGGCCATTGAGCACCAGCCAGTTGCCCAGCGGCGCCAGCGGGCTCTGCTCCTCACCTGCGCTTTCGGCAGCGGGCACGAACAGCGCCCGCTCATCGAACTGGCCATCCAGCTGGCCCAGGTAGTTGAAGGTGATGCGCGGCACCGGCAGCCCGGCCAGGCTCGCGCGCGCAGCCTCGTCGCCCAGGTAGCGCAAAGCGCCGAAACCGATGCCCTTGTGCGGCACGCCGCGCAGCTGTTCCTTGACCTGCTTGATCGAGGCGCCCAGCTCGGCGGCCGGGGTCAGGCGCACCGGGTAGGCGCTGGTGAACCAGCCCACCGTACGGCTCAGGTCGATGTCGTCGAACAGGTCTTCGCGGCCATGGCCTTCCAGCTCCACCAGCGCCGAATCGGCGCCGCTCCAGCGGCACACCACCCGGGCCAAGGCGGTCAGCAGCAGGTCGTTGACCTGGGTGCGGTAGGCCGCCGGGGCCTGTTGCAGCAAGCGTCGGGTCAGCTCGGCATCCAGGCGTGCCTGCACGCTCTGGCGGTGACGGTTCTGCAGGCTGGCGCCCAGCTCGGCCTCGGGCAGGTCCAGCGGCGCACCGGCCAGTTGCCCTTGCCAGTAGGCCAGCTCGCTGTCCAGGCTTGCGGCATGCTGCTGCAGGCGTTCGCCCCAGGTCTTGAAGGCGCTGGTCTTGGCCGGCAGTTTCGGCGTGCTGCCCGCCAGGGCCTGGCGGTAGGCATCGTGCAGGTCTTCCAGCAGCACGCGCCAGGACACGCCATCGACCACCAGGTGGTGGATCACCAGCAGCAGGCGCTGGCCACCGTCGGCCAGGTCGATCAGCACCGCACGCAGCAGCGGGCCCTGGGCCAGGTCCAGGCTACGCTGGGCCTCTTCGCAGGTCGCCTCGATTTCCTCGGCGCTGCGCAGCGCGGCACGCCATAGCAACGGCTGGGCCGGTTGCAGCGGACCGTGTTCGGCGCTGCCGTCGGCAAAGCGCAGGCGCAGGGCGTCGTGCTGGGCGTACAGTGCCAGCAGCGCCTGCTCCAATGCGCTGGCATCCACCGTTTCGGTGCCGCGCAGCAACAGCGACTGGTTCCAGTGCTGCGGCTCGCTCATGCGCTGGTCGAAGAACCATTGCTGGAACGGTAGCAGCGGCGCGCTGCCCGTCACCGGGCCCTGGTCGATACGTGGCACCACCGCCTCCCCGAGCTGGGCCACGGCCGCCAGGCGCTGCACGGTCTGGTGCTGGAACAATGCCTTGGGCGTGATATGGATCCCGGCCTGTCGCGCACGACTGACCACCTGGATCGACATGATCGAGTCGCCGCCCAGGGCGAAGAAATTCTCGGTAACGCCCACCGGGCCTGCGCCCAGCACGGTTTGCCAGATCTCGGCCAGGGCGATTTCGGTCGGTGTGGCCGGCGCCTGATAGTCGCGAGCCTTGACGGTCTGGTCCGGGCGTGGCAAGGCCTTGCGGTCGAGCTTGCCATTGGGCGACAGCGGCAGGCTGTCCAGTGCCAGCCACTGGTTCGGCACCATGTAGTCCGGCAGGCCGCGCCCCAGGTGTTCGGCCAGTTGTGCCTGCCAATCGGCGGCCTCGCCGGTCAGCACCACATAACCGACCAGCTGCTTGCCGTCCGGTACCGTCACCACGGCTTCACGCACCAGGTCGTGTTCCAGCAGGCGCGCCTCGATCTCACCCAGTTCGATGCGCAGGCCACGTAGCTTGACCTGGTGGTCGATACGCCCGGCGTACTCGATCACCCCATCCGCGCGGTAGCGCGCCAGGTCGCCGGTGCGGTAGATGCGCTCGCCATTGCCGTATGGGCTCACGGCGAAACGCTCGGCGGTCAGCCCCGGGCGGCGGTGGTAGCCGCGCGCCAGGCCTGCGCCGGCCAGGTACAGCTCGCCCAGCACGCCCACCGGCACCGGTTGCAGCTCGGCGTCGAGGATGTAGCAGGCCAGGTTGGCAATCGGCTCGCCGATCGGCACGCTGTCGCGCCCTTCCTCGCGGCAGGTCCAGTGGGTCACGTCGATGGCCGCCTCGGTCGGGCCGTACAGGTTGTACAGGCCGGCCTTCGGCAGCTTGGCGAACACCTGCTGCTGGGCATCGGCCGGCAGCGCTTCGCCACTGCAGACGATGCGCGCAAGGCTGGTGCAGCGCGGCACGCCGCTGTCTTGCAGGAACGCCTGGAGCATCGACGGTACGAAGTGCAGCGTGGTGATGTTTTCGCCGGTGATCAGCTCGACCAGACGGGCCGGGTCGCGGTGATCACCCGGCGCGGCAACCACCAGTCGCGCACCGGTCATCAAGGGCCAGAAGAACTCCCACACCGAGACGTCGAAGCTGAACGGCGTTTTCTGCAACACGCTGTCGCGAGCATCCAGTCGATAGGCCTGCTGCATCCAGCACAGTCGGTTGACCAAGGCCGAATGGCGGTTGCCCGCGCCTTTTGGCCGGCCTGTGGAGCCGGAGGTGTAGATCACATAGGCCAGGTTTTCAGGGGCCACCGCCACGTTCGGGTTGCGCGCGTCATCGGCGCCCGGTTCCAGGTCCAGCGCCAGGGTCTGCACGCCTTCGGCCAGCGGCAGTTGCAGGTGGCTCTGGGTCAGCAGCAGTTGCACGCCGCTGTCCTCGATCATGTAGCGCAGGCGCTCTTCGGGGTATTCCGGGTCCAGCGGCACGTAGGCGCCACCGGCCTTGAGGATGGCCAGCAAACCGACCACCATCTCCACCGAACGCTCCACCGCGATGCCCACCAGCACATCCGCGCCGACACCCAGGGCGATCAGGCGATGGGCCAGGCGGTTGGCGCGGGCGTTGAGCTGGGCGTAGCTCAGGCGCGTCTCGCCGAAGGCCAGCGCCGGGGCATCCGGGGTGCGCTGCACCTGGGCCTCGATCAGTTGCTGGATGCTCTGCTCCAGCGGGTAATGTTCAGCGGTGGCGTTCCACGTGACCAGGGTGCGCTCGCGCTCGGCGGCCGCCAGCAATGGCAGTTCGGCCACCGGTTGTTGCGGTTGCTCGACGATGCCTTGCAGCAGATTGATGAAGTGGATCGACAGCCGCTCGATGGTCGAGCGCTCGAACAGGTCGGTGGCATAGATGAACGACGCCTCCAATCCCTCTGGCGATTCGCGGGTCTCCAGGGTCAGGTCCAGTTGAGCCACTTCGGTGACACTGTCCACGCCTTCGATCTGCAGATCGCCCAAGCGCGCGCTGGTCGCCCCGCCACGGCCGGCCGCTTGATGGTTGAACATCACCTGGAACAGCGGATTGAGCCCCAGGGTGCGCTCCGGCGCCAGGGCCTCGACCAGTTGCTCGAACGGCAGCTCCTGATAGGCCTGGGCATCCAACGCGTGCTGGCGCACCTGGCGCAACAATTCGACGAAGGGCTGCTCGCCAGCGACCTGGGCACGAATCACCTGAGTGTTGACGAAATAACCGATCAGCCCTTCGGTCTCGACCCGGTTGCGGTTGGCGCTGGGCACCCCGATGCGGATATCGTCCTGGCCGCTGTAGCGGTGCAACAACGCGTGGAATGCCGCCAGCAGCAGCATGAACAAGGTGCCACCCTCGGCCCGGGCCAGGGCTTGCAGGTCATGACTCAAGGCCGCCGGCAGTTGCAGGTTGCAACGCGCGCCACGGTAGCTGGGCTGCGCCGGCCGCGAGTGATCCAGCGGCAGTTCCAGCACCGGTTGCTGCGCGCCCAGGCGCTCGGTCCAGTAGGCCAGCTGGCGATCACGCTCGCCCGCCTCCATCCAGTGGCGCTGCCACAGGGCATAGTCGGCATACTGGATCGGCAGCGGCGCCAGGGTCGGCGCCTGGCCGAGGCTCAAGCCGGCATACAGGGCGATCAGCTCGCCGACCATCACCTGCATCGACACGCCATCGGAAACGATATGGTGCTGAGTCAGCACCAGCACCTGATCGTCGGGCGCCAGCTCCAGCAGACGCACCCGCAGCAGCGGCCCCGCCTCAAGGTCGAACGGCTGACGGGTTTCTTCGGCCACCCGGGCCTCCAGTTGTGCCAGGTCCAGCGGCCCGACCACCTCATGGGCGATGGCCAACCCGGCCACGGGGTCGATCACCTGCAATGGGCGCGTCTGGTCGAAGACGAAACGAGTGCGCAGCGTCTGATGCCGCTCCACCAAACGCTCGAAGGCACCTTGCAGCGCCTGGCGATCCAGCCGGCCGCGCAGACGCAGGGCCATGGGGATGTGATAGGCACTGCTGTGCGGCTCCAGCTGCCAGAGGAACCACTGGCGCTCCTGGGCGAAGGACAGCGGCAGTTGCTCGAAGGCCGACTGCACCTCGGGGATCGGCAGGTTGGCCGGGGACACGCCCTCGGCCAGCATCTTCTCCAGGTACAGGGCACGCTTGTCCAGTGGCAAGGTGATGAAGCGGCGAGCGATCCGCGCGGCAACGGTGCTGTCCATCACAGCCCCTCCATGTCGTCAAGCAGGTCTTCCAGACGGCTCAGGGTCGAATCCTGCACCTGTGCGCCGGTGGCTTGCAGTTGCGCCACCAGAGCACCAAGCACCGGGTATTGGAACAGCAGTTGCGGGACCAGCTTCAGCCCCAGTTCGAGTTGAATACGCGACACGATATTGATCACCAGCAGGGAATGCCCGCCCAGTTCGAAGAAGTTGTCAGTCAGGCCGACTCGCTCAAGCCCGAGGACCTGCGTCCAGATTGCCGCGACCTGTTGTTCCAGTTCACTCTGCGGCGCCACATAGGCACGCTGCGATTGCGCGGCATCCACGGCAGGCAAGGCCTTGCGGTCGAGCTTGCCATTGGGCGACAGCGGCAGGCTGTCCAGTGCCAGCCACTGGTTCGGCACCATGTAGTCCGGCAGGCCGCGGCGTAGGTGCTCGGCCAGTTGTGCCTGCCAATCGGCGGTTTCGCCGGTCAGCACCACATAACCGACCAGCTGCTTGCCGTCCGGCACCGTCACCACGGCTTCACGTACCAGGTCGTGCTCCAGCAGGCGCGCCTCGATCTCACCCAGTTCGATGCGCAGGCCACGCAGCTTGACCTGGTGGTCGATACGCCCGGCGTACTCGATCACCCCATCCGCGCGGTAGCGCGCCAGGTCGCCGGTGCGGTAGATGCGCTCGCCATTGCCGTATGGGCTCACGGCGAAACGCTCGGCGGTCAGCCCCGGGCGGCGGTGGTAGCCGCGCGCCAGGCCTGCGCCGGCCAGGTACAGCTCGCCCAGCACGCCCACCGGCACCGGTTGCAGCTCGGCGTCGAGGATGTAGCAGGCCAGGTTGGCAATCGGCTCGCCGATCGGCACGCTGTCGCGCCCTTCCTCGCGGCAGGTCCAGTGGGTCACGTCGATGGCCGCCTCGGTCGGGCCGTACAGGTTGTACAGGCCGGCCTTCGGCAGCTTGGCGAACACCTGCTGCTGGGCATCGGCCGGCAGCGCTTCGCCACTGCAGACGATGCGCGCAAGGCTGGTGCAGCGCGGCACGCCGCTGTCTTGCAGGAACGCCTGGAGCATCGACGGTACGAAGTGCAGCGTGGTGATGTTTTCGCCGGTGATCAGCTCGACCAGACGGGCCGGGTCGCGGTGATCACCCGGCGCGGCAACCACCAGTCGCGCACCGGTCATCAAGGGCCAGAAGAACTCCCACACCGAGACGTCGAAGCTGAACGGCGTTTTCTGCAACACGCTGTCGCGAGCATCCAGTCGATAGGCCTGCTGCATCCAGCACAGTCGGTTGACCAAGGCCGAATGGCGGTTGCCCGCGCCTTTTGGCCGGCCTGTGGAGCCGGAGGTGTAGATCACATAGGCCAGGTTTTCAGGGGCCACCGCCACGTTCGGGTTGCGCGCGTCATCGGCGCCCGGTTCCAGGTCCAGCGCCAGGGTCTGCACGCCTTCGGCCAGCGGCAGTTGCAGGTGGCTCTGGGTCAGCAGCAGTTGCACGCCGCTGTCCTCGATCATGTAGCGCAGGCGCTCTTCGGGGTATTCCGGGTCCAGCGGCACGTAGGCGCCACCGGCCTTGAGGATGGCCAGCAAACCGACCACCATCTCCACCGAACGCTCCACCGCGATGCCCACCAGCACATCCGCGCCGACACCCAGGGCGATCAGGCGATGGGCCAGGCGGTTGGCGCGGGCGTTGAGCTGGGCGTAGCTCAGGCGCGTCTCGCCGAAGGCCAGCGCCGGGGCATCCGGGGTGCGCTGCACCTGGGCCTCGATCAGTTGCTGGATGCTCTGCTCCAGCGGGTAGTTTTCAGCGGTGGCGTTCCACGTGACCAGGGTGCGCTCGCGCTCGGCGGCCGCCAGCAATGGCAGTTCGGCCACCGGTTGTTGCGGTTGCTCGACGATGCCTTGCAACAGATTGATGAAGTGGGTCGACAGCCGCTCGATGGTCGAGCGCTCGAACAGGTCGGTGGCATACACCCACGAGGCCAGCACGCCCTCTTCGCTGTCGAACACATCCAAGGTCAGGTCGAACTGGGCGACACCGGTATCCCATTGCAGCCCTTCGACGCTCAAGGCGTGCGCCTGTTGCGCGCCCTGGCCACGGCGCGCGCCGCTCTGGTAGTTGAACAGTGCCTGGAACAGCGGGCTGTGGCTGAGGTTGCGCTCCGGCGCCAGGGCCTCGACCAGTTGCTCGAACGGCAGGTCCTGGTAGGCCTGGGCCTCCAGCGCCGCCTGGCGCACCTGGCCGAGCAGCGCGGCAAAGGTCGCCTGCGGCGCGAACTCGACCTTGAGCACCTGGGTATTGACGAAGAAGCCGATCATGCCTTCGGTGCGAGCATGGTTGCGGTTGGCGATCGGCACACCGACACGGATGTCGGACTGGCCGCTGTAGCGGTGCAGCAACGTCTGGTAAGCCGCCAGCAACAGCATGAACAGCGTCACCCCCTGTTCCCTGGCCAGCGCGCGCAATGCCTGCTGCAGCTCACCGGGCAGGGCCAGCGTCAAACTGGCACCGGCTTGGCTGCGCATCGCCGGACGCGGGTGATCCAGCGGCAGTTCGAGCACAGGCTGCGTGCCGCCCAGGCGTTCGACCCAATAGGTCAGCTGCCGCTCACGCTCACCAGCGTCCATCCACTGGCGCTGCCAGACGGCATAGTCGGCGTACTGGATCGGCAACGGCGCAAGGCTCGGTGCCTGCCCCTGGTCAAAGGCGTCGTACAGGGCCACCAACTCGTCGACCATGACCTGCATCGACACACCATCGCTGACGATGTGATGCATCACCAGCACCAGCACATGTTCATCGCTGCCCTGGCGCAACAGGCAGGCGCGCAGCAGCGGGCCCTGCCCGAGGTCGAACGGACGTGCGACCTCCTGTTCCACCCGCGACAGCAGCGCGGCATCGCTGGCATCGGCCAGCACCTCCAGCGGCAGCTCGAAGGCGTACGGCGCCTGTATCACCTGCTCGGTACGCCCCTGTGCATGAACGAACACCGTGCGCAGGCTCTCGTGCCGCGCCACCAGGTGTTCGAACGCCCGGCGCAGGGCTTCGACACGCAGCGCGCCACGCAGGCGCAGGGCCACCGGAATATGGTAGGCGGCGCTGTCCGGGGCCAGCTGCCAGAGGAACCACTGGCGCTCCTGGGCATAGGACAATGCCAGCGCCCGCGAGCGATCGGCCAGGCCGATGGCGGGCACCGCTGCGTCGGCAGACTCCGATAGCTGGGCGCAGAATGCCTGCAGGGTGCCATGCTCGAACAAGGTGCGCAGCGCCACCTCGACCTGCAGGGCGTGACGCACCCGGGCGACGACCTGGGTGGCCAGCAACGAGTGACCACCCAGCTCGAAGAAGTGATCGTGCAAGCCCACCTGCGGCAGCTTGAGCACATCGGCCCAGATCGCCGCCACCGTCTGCTCCAGCGCGGTACGCGGTGGCTGGTGATCATGTCGGGACTGACCGGCCTCATGCTGCGGCAGCGCCTTGCGGTCAAGCTTGCCGTTGGGGGTCAGCGGCATGCTGGCGAGCGACAGGACATGCGCCGGAACCATGTAGTCCGGCAGCACTTCGCGCAGGCTCGCCCTGAGCGCGTCGCACCACGCGGCATCAGCCTGACCTGGCTGCAACGCCACCACATAGCCGACCAACTGCTGGCCGCTCGGGCCTGGCCGGGCGACCACGGCGGCATCGCGCACGCCAGCCTGGGCCAGCAGGCGGGCCTCGACTTCGCCCAGTTCGACGCGGAAGCCGCGGATTTTCACCTGGTTGTCCACTCGCCCCTGGTAGTCGAACACGCCATCGCGGCGCTCGCGTACCAGGTCGCCACTGCGGTACAGGCGCGCGCCTGGCTCGCCGTGCGGATCGGGAACGAAGCGCTCGGCGGTCATGCCCGGCCGGTCCAGGTAGCCACGGGCCAGGCCGTGGCCACCAAGGTACAGCTCACCCTGCAGGCCGGCTGGCAGGACGCTCAGGTCGGCGGCCAGCACATAGGTGCGACGGTCGCCGATACGCGTGCCGATCGGTGCGTAGGCAGCGCCGCAGTCGGTAGCGCGGTCGGCTTTCCAGATCAGCGGGGTCACCACAGTCTCGGTCGGGCCGTAGCCGTTGATGATGTGCTCCGGCGCCAGGGCGGCATGCACGCGCTGGTAGCTGTCACGGGGCACCGCGTCGCCGCCGAAGCAGTAAATGCGCGCCTTCGGCGCCTGGCCATGCAGCTCGACGTGCTCGGCCATCTGCAACAGGTACGCCGGCGGGAACGCCGCCACCGTCACGCCGTGCTCACACATGCGCGCGCAGGTCTGGCCTGGCTCCCAGAGGCTGTCATCACGCACCAGCAGGCGGCTGCCGTGGGTCAACGCGGTGAGCCAGCGCTCATGAGCACCGTCGAAGGCGAACGACATGAAGTGCAGCTCGCAATCGTCCTCGACCATGGCATAGCGCCGGCCGATGGCTTCGCAGTGCATCGCCAGCGGGCCATGCTCGACGCACACCCCCTTGGGCTTGCCGGTGGAACCGGAGGTGTAGATCACATAGGCCAGGCTCTGCGGCTGCACCACTGTTTGCGGCGCATGGGTCGGCTGTGCGGTCAGGTCGAGCTGGTCGAGATTGAGGGCAGCCAACGCCGCCGGCAGCGGCAGTTGCCCGCGCAAGGTCGAGTCGGTGAGCAACAGGGCGATACCGGAGTCCTGCATCAGGTAGGCCAGGCGCTCGGCCGGATAGCTGGCGTCCAGCGGCACATAGGCGCCACCGGCCTTGAGCACCGCGAGCAAGGCGACGATCACCTGCGGCCCACGGGGCAAGGCCACGCCGACACGGATCTCGGCGCCTACGCCTTCGGCGACCAGGCGATGGGCCAGTTGGTTGGCCTGACGCTCCAGGCTGGCGAAGTCCAGCACCTGGTCGCCGAACAGTACCGCGGGAGCCTGAGGCCGGCGCGCGGCCTGGGCGGCGATGCGTTGGTGCACCAGCAAGCCGTCCTGCCATGGCTGCGGCGCGTTGGCCACGGCCAGGGCCTGCTGGGCCTGGCTATCGAGCAGACTCAGGTTGCCCAACGCCGCGGTGGGCGCCTGGCTGAACTGCTCCATCAGGCCGATCAGTTGCTGGTCCAGGCGGACAATGGCCGCCTCATCGAAATGGGCACGCATGAAGCTATAGTGCAGCTCCAGGGTACCGCCCAGGTTCACGCCCAGGGTCAGCGGGTAGTTGGTCTGCTCGCGACTGTCGACGCTGCCGAAGCGCAGCTCCTGTGGCGCGCCACGCTCCAGGGCCTCGGCCACCGGGTAGTTCTCGAACACCAGCAGGCTGTCGAACAGCGCGTCACCGCCCTGCCCGGCCCAGCGCTGGATATCGAACAAGGGCGTGTGCTCGTGCTCACGCAAGCCAAGGTTGAGCGCCTGCACTGCCTGCAGCCAGTCGGCCACGGACTGGGCCGGCTGTGGCGTGGCGATCACCGGCAGGGTGTTGATGAACAGACCGATCTGCTGCTCGATACCCGGCAGCTCCAGCGGCCGGCCCGCCACGGTGGCGCCGAAGGCCACCGTGGCCTGCCCGCTGTAGCGCTGCAACAGCAGTAGCCAGGCCGCTTGCAGCAGTGTGTTGACAGTGACCTTCTGCTGGCGGGCGAAGGTTTCCAGACGCTGCGTGCGCTCGGCGTCGACCAGCCGCACATGGCTGGCGTACCCGCTGCCAGGCTCGGTCTGCAGGCCCTGGGCCAAACGTGTGGGCGCCTCCAGCTCGGCCAGGCGCTCGCGCCAGAACGCTTCACTGACCGCCGGATCCTGGCGCTGCAACCAGTCGATGTAGTCGCGGTAACGCCCGGCCTGGGCCGGCGCCTGCCCGGCATAACGCTGCAGGACTTCCCCCATCAACTGCGAGTTGCTCCAGCCGTCCATGAGGATGTGATGGTTGGTGTAGATCAGCTCGAAGCGCTGCTCGCCGGTGCGCACCACGGTCATGCGCAGCAACGGCGCCTCACGCAGGTCGAAACCACGAGCGCGCTCGGCCTCGGCCAGGGCGTCCAGGCGTGCGCCAGGCTCGGCCTCGGCATGCCAGTCGAGGTAGTCGAACGGCACCTGGACCTGGCGCTGGACGATCTGCAGCGGCTGGCCGATGTCACCTTCCCAGGCGAAGCGACTGCGCAGGATCGGCTGGGCATCGGCCGACGCCTGCCAGGCCGCGCGGAAACGCTCGACCTGCAAGCCTTCCACGGTCACCCGCATCTGGTTGATATAGTCGCCGTTGCCCTGGCCATACAGGCTATGGAACAGCATGCCCTGCTGCATCGGCGACAACGGATAGACATCCTCGACCGCGCGCGGATCGTCCAGCAACTGGTCGAGGTGCGCCTGATCCAGGCGTGCCAGCGGGAAGTCCGAGGGCGTGACACCGGCATGGCGCAAGTCGCAGCAATGGGCGATGAGCGCCTTCAGCTCGGCGGCATAGTCATCGGCCAAGGCCTGGACCGTGGCCTCATCGAACATCTCGTGGCTGTAGGTCCAACCAATGGCCAGTTCACCACCGTAGACCTGCCCATTGAGCGTCAGCCAGTTGCCCAGCGGCGCCGCCGGGCTCTGCTCCTCGCCGCGCGGCTCGCCGACCGGGACGAACAGCGCACCCTGCTCGGCGTCGAAACTGCCATCGAACTGCCCCAGATAGTTGAAGGTGATACGCGGCACCGGCAAGGCGGCAAGACCGGCCTGCACCGCAGCATCGCCCAGATGGCGGAGCATGCCGTAGCCGATGCCCTTGGAGGGGACGGCACGCAGTTGCTCCTTGACCGCCTTGATCGAGCCCGCCAGGTCCTGCGCAGGCGTGAGGGCCAGCGGGAACAAGGTGGTGAACCAGCCGACGGTGCGAGTCAGGTCGATGTCGTCGAACAGGTCTTCGCGGCCATGCCCTTCAAGTTGGATCAGCACGGTGTGCTGCGCGCTCCAGCGGCCCACCACCCGGGCCAGCGCGGTCAGCAGCAGGTCGTTGACCTGGGTGCGGTAAGCCGCCGGGGCCTGCTGCAGCAACTGCCGGGTGAGCTCGCTGTCCAGCCGCGTATGCAGGCTGCGGGCATGGCGGTTTTGCTGGC
Source organism: Pseudomonas sp. GW823-FHT05G12 (assembly GCF_058795575.1). Lineage (NCBI taxonomy): Bacteria > Pseudomonadati > Pseudomonadota > Gammaproteobacteria > Pseudomonadales > Pseudomonadaceae > Pseudomonas > Pseudomonas sp. GW823-FHT05G12. The sequence goes on along the minus strand of NZ_CM179501.1, from coordinate 1,907,397 downwards.
CGCCGGCCGGATTGGCGCACGGCAGGTCCTGCGGAGCATCGGCCAGCTGGCCCTGCCACCAGGCCAGCTCGCGCGCCATGGCGTCACTACGGGCGTGCTCCCCCAAACGCTCGGCCCAGGCCTTGTAGGCACTGGTTTTCGCCGGCAGCCGCACAGGCTGCTGCGCATCCAGTTGCGCGCAGGCCTGTTGCAGGTCCTCGAACAGCACGCGCCAGGACACGCCGTCGATGACCAGGTGGTGGATCACCAACAGCAAGCGTTGGCTGCCGTCGCCCATGCCGACCAGCACAGCACGCAGCAGCGGCCCTTCCAGGCTCAGGCTGCGTTGCGCCGCTTCACACAGTGCCAGCAGCGCGTCCTGGTCGGCGGCCTGCCGCTGCCAGAGCAGGTCCTTGGCCTGGCCAGGCTGACCGTGACTGGCCTGCCACTGACCCTGCTCGCGGGTAAAGCGCAGGCGCAACGCATCGTGCTGCACCAGCAGGGCCTGCAAGGCCGCCTCGACGGTCGCCGCCTGCAAGGCCCGAGTGGGACGCAGCAGCACTGACTGGTTCCAGTGGTGCGCCTCGTCGCTCACTTCGCCGAAGAACCACTGCTGTACCGGCAGCAGCGGCATGCCGCCCTGCACCGCCCCCTGGTCGATGCGCTGCGCCGCGCCGCCCTCGCGCGCCACACGGGCCAGGCCCTGCACGGTCTGGTGCTGGAACAGCTCCTTGGGAGTGAAATGTATGCCGGCCTGACGGGCACGGCTGACCACCTGGATGGAAATGATCGAGTCGCCACCCAGCTCGAAGAAGTTGTCGCTCAAACCGACCCGCTCCAGACGCAGCACATCGGCCCAGACAGCGGCAATGCGCTGTTCCATTTCGCTTTGCGGGGCTACATAGGCCTGTTGCAGCAGGCTGGCATCCGCCGCCGGCAAGGCACGGCGGTCGAGCTTGCCGTTGGCGGTCAGCGGCATGCGCTCGAGCAGCAGCAGGTGCGCCGGCACCATGTACTCCGGCAGGTCTTCGCGCAGTGCGGCCTTGACCGCCTCACGCCAGAGCGCCTGGTCCGCCACCGCTTGCCCGGCCACCAGGTAACCGACCAGCTGGGTGCCACTCGCCCCCTCCTGGGCCAGCACCACGGCCTCGCGCACCTGGGGCAGCGCCTGCAGCCGCGCCTGGATCTCGCCCAGCTCGATGCGGAAGCCACGGATCTTCACCTGATGGTCCATCCGCCCGACGTACTCGATCACCCCATCGGCGCGCCAGCGTGCCAGGTCGCCGCTGCGGTACAGCCGCGCCCCGCTCTCGCCGAACGGGTCGGGAATGAAGCGCGTGGCGCTGAGGTCGGCGCGCTTGAGGTAGCCACGGGCCAGGCCCTGGCGACCGACGTACAGCTCGCCGACACAGCCGGCGGCCACCGGGTTGAGGTCGCTGTCGAGCACGTACAGGCTCTGGTCCGGGATCGGCACACCAATCGGGCTCGACGCGCTCTGCGCCAGGTCAGCCCGCGACAATGGACGGTAGGTCACGTGCACCGTGGTTTCGGTGATGCCGTACATGTTGACCAGTTGCGGGGCACGATCGCCGAAGCGCTCGAACCACGGACGCAGGCTGCCGACCTCCAGCGCCTCGCCGCCGAACACCACGTAGCGCAGCTGCTGGTCGCTGCGCTGGCCTTCAGCGCAGGCCACCTGCATCAGCTGGCGGAACGCCGACGGCGTCTGGTTGAGCACGGTCACCCGCTGCTCGCACAGCAGTTGGTAGAAGGCCTCCGGCGAACGGCTGACATCCTGCGGCACGATCACCAGGCGGCCACCATGCAGCAAGGCGCCGAACAGCTCCCATACCGAGAAGTCGAAGGCATAGGAGTGGAACAGCGTCCAGCAGTCCTGCGGGCCGAAGCCGAACCAGCCGTCCGTGGCCTCGAACAGGCGCAGCACGTTGCGGTGCGGCAGCAAGGTGCCCTTCGGCTTGCCGGTGGAGCCGGAGGTGTAGATGACATAGGCCAGGTTATCCAGGTCCACCGCAACGTTCGGGTTGACCTCGGCGAAGTCAGCGTAGTCGGCGTAGTCGGCGGCCAGGTCCAGCACCTGCACGTTCGCCGCCAGGCTCAGCCCGAGGTCGCCCTGGCCGAGCAGCAACTGCAGGCCGCTGTCCTCGATCATGTAGTGCAGGCGATCCAGCGGATAGGCCGGGTCCAGCGGCACGTAGGCACCACCGGCCTTGAGGATGGCCAGCAGGCCGACCACCATCTCCAGCGAACGCGGCGCGGCCAGGCCCACCAGCACGTCCGGGCCGACGCCTCGGGCGATCAGCGCGTGGGCGATCCGGTTGGCCCGGCGGTTCAGCTCGGCGTAGCTCAACTGTTCGCCTTCGCAGACCAGCGCCGGCGCCTGCGGCGCGCGGGCCGCCTGGGCTTCGATCAGGCGATGCAGCGGCTGGCTCGGCGCGAACGTGGCCGGGGCGGTATTCCAGGCAGCCAGCGTTGCGGCACGTTCCGCCGTCGTCAGCATCGGCAACTCGCTGACGCGCGTGCCGGGGGCGCTGACGATACCTTCGAGCAACGCCTGCCAGTGGCCCGCCAGGCGCTCGATGGTGGTTGAGTCGAACAGGTCGGTCGCGTAGGTCAGCGACGCCCACAACTGCCCCTGCTCTTCATGGGTATCGAGCATCAGGTCGAATTGCGCGGTCTGGCTCTCCCAGTTCAGCGATTCGACCCGCAGCCCCGGCAGCTCATGGGCCTGCCGGCCCGCGCCACGGTGCGCCTGGTGATTGAACAGCACCTGGAACAACGGGCTGTGGCTGAGGTTGCGCTCCGGCGCCAAGGCTTCGACCAGTTGCTCGAACGGCAGGTCCTGATGCTCCTGGGCGCCCAGCGCCGCCTCCTTGGCCTGTTGCAGCAATGTGGTGAACGGCGCCTGACCATCGACTTCGGCGCTGAGCACCTGGGTATTGACGAAGAAGCCGATCAGGCGCTCGGTCTCTGCGCGGTTGCGGTTGCCGATCGGCACGCCGACACGGATATCGCGCTGTCGGCTGTAGCGGTGCAACAGCGCCTGGAACGACGCCAGCAGGACCATGTACAGGGTCGCCCCCTGCTGCCGCGCTACCTCTTGCAAACCCCTGCCCAGCTCGGCCGACAGTTCGATATCCAGGCGTGCGCCACGCAAGCTCTGCAGCGCTGGCCGCGGACGATCCAGCGGCAATTCCAGCACCGGCTGCTCGCCGCCCAGGCGGGTGGTCCAGTAGGCCAATTGGCGCTCGCGCTCGCCAGCCTCCATCCATTGGCGCTGCCACAATGCATAGTCGGCATACTGGATCGGCAGCGCCGGCAGCTCGGGCTGCTGGCCACGACTGAACGCGCCATAGCAGTTGATCAGCTCCTCGACCATCAACTGCATCGAGGCGCCGTCGGAAATGATGTGGTGCTGGGTCAACACCAGCACATGGTCGTCTTCGCTCACCTGCAGCAGGCGCGCGCGCAGCAACGGCCCTTCGCCCAGGTCGAAGAGCACGGCGATCTCCCCCGCCACCGCCTGTTCCAGTTGCCCGGCATCGGTCAGTACCTGCACCGGCAGCGGCAGCGCGAACGGCGCGCGAACCTGCTGCAGCAACTGCCCGTCGACCTCGACGAACACGCTGCGCAGTACTTCGTGACGCTCGATGAGCGTCGCGAAGCTGCGCTGCAGCGCGGCCATGTCCAGGGCGCCGCGCAAGCGCAGCGCCGTGGGGATGTGATACGCCGCGCTGTGCGGTTCCAGGTTCCAGAGGAACCACTGACGCTCCTGGGCATAGGACAGCCGAAGGGGCTCGTCGGCATCACGCCGGAAAATCGGCGCGATGCCATAGAGGTTGACCCCCTTCTGACTCAGCAGAATCGCCAAGGCTTTGCGCTTCTCGGAAGAAAGCGCGCTTACCGATTCGATTAGTTGCTGCATGCCGTGTCCTCACTAGGAAATCAGTTTTTCAAGATCATCGGCAGTTAGACGATTGAGGTCCTCCAAGGATTTAGCCAAAACATCGTGCAGTGGATCGAGCGCGGGCTGCAGGGCCTGCAAGGCCTCGCAGAAGTCCGCCAGGTCGCGGGCCAGGAACAGCGTCTTGACCGGCACTTCATGGCCCAGCGCTTCGCGCAGGCGCAGCACTACCTGGGTGGCCAGCAACGAATGGCCGCCAAGCTCGAAGAAGTTGTCGCTCAAGCCTACTTGCTCCAGCTCCAGCACCTGAGCCCAGATGCCTGCCACCTGCTGTTCCAGTTCAGTGACTGGCGCCACATAAGCCTGTTGCAGCAGGCTGGCATCCGCCGCCGGCAAGGCACGGCGGTCGAGCTTGCCGTTGGCGGTCAGCGGCATGCGCTCGAGCAGCAGCAGGTGCGCCGGCACCATGTACTCCGGCAGGTCTTCGCGCAGTGCGGCCTTGACCGCCTCACGCCAGATCGCCTGGTCCGCCACCGCTTGCCCGGCCACCAGGTAACCGACCAGCTGGGTGCCGCTCGCCCCCTCCTGGGCCAGCACCACGGCCTCGCGCACCTGGGGCAGCGCCTGCAGCCGCGCCTGGATCTCGCCCAGCTCGATGCGGAAGCCACGGATCTTCACCTGATGGTCCATCCGCCCGACGTACTCGATCACCCCATCGGCGCGCCAGCGTGCCAGGTCGCCGCTGCGGTACAGCCGTGCCCCGCTCTCGCCGAACGGGTCGGGAATGAAGCGCGTGGCGCTGAGGTCGGCGCGCTTGAGGTAGCCACGGGCCAGGCCCTGGCGACCGACGTACAGCTCGCCGACACAGCCGGCGGCCACCGGGTTGAGGTCGCTGTCGAGCACGTACAGGCTCTGGTCCGGGATCGGCACACCAATCGGGCTCGACGCGCTCTGCGCCAGGTCAGCCCGCGACAATGGACGGTAGGTCACGTGCACCGTGGTTTCGGTGATGCCGTACATGTTGACCAGTTGCGGGGCACGATCGCCGAAGCGCTCGAACCACGGACGCAGGCTGCCGACCTCCAGCGCCTCGCCGCCGAACACCACGTAGCGCAGCTGCTGGTCGCTGCGCTGGCCTTCAGCGCAGGCCACCTGCATCAGCTGGCGGAACGCCGACGGCGTCTGGTTGAGCACGGTCACCCGCTGCTCGCACAGCAGTTGGTAGAAGGCCTCCGGCGAACGGCTGACATCCTGCGGCACGATCACCAGGCGGCCACCATGCAGCAAGGCGCCGAACAGCTCCCATACCGAGAAGTCGAAGGCATAGGAGTGGAACAGCGTCCAGCAGTCCTGCGGGCCGAAGCCGAACCAGCCGTCCGTGGCCTCGAACAGGCGCAGCACGTTGCGGTGCGGCAGCAAGGTGCCCTTCGGCTTGCCGGTGGAGCCGGAGGTGTAGATGACATAGGCCAGGTTATCCAGGTCCACCGCAACGTTCGGGTTGACCTCGGCGAAGTCAGCGTAGTCGGCATAGTCGGCGGCCAGGTCCAGCACCTGCACGTTCGCCGCCAGGCTCAGCCCGAGGTCGCCCTGGCCGAGCAGCAACTGCAGGCCGCTGTCCTCGATCATGTAGTGCAGGCGATCCAGCGGATAGGCCGGGTCCAGCGGCACGTAGGCACCACCGGCCTTGAGGATGGCCAGCAGGCCGACCACCATCTCCAGCGAACGCGGCGCGGCCAGGCCCACCAGCACGTCCGGGCCGACGCCTCGGGCGATCAGCGCGTGGGCGATCCGGTTGGCCCGGCGGTTCAGCTCGGCGTAGCTCAACTGTTCGCCTTCGCAGACCAGCGCCGGCGCCTGCGGCGCGCGAGCCGCCTGGGCTTCGATCAGGCGATGCAGCGGCTGGCTCGGCGCGAACGTGGCCGGGGCGGTATTCCAGGCCTGTACCGCAGCCTGGCGTTGCTCATCATCGAGCAATTGCAAGGTCTCGACAGGCACCTCAGCGCCCTGTTCGAGCATCTGCAGCAGCAAGTGACGCAGTTGCTGGCCGATCTGCTCGATGATCGCCGCGCTGAACGCCTGCCGGTCATAGCTGCAGCGCAGCGACAGGCTGTCCTCCAGGCCGACCGCCAGGGTCAGCGGATAGTTGCTCTGCTCCTGTGTGCGCACCGGGCCAAAGTGCAGCCCCGAGGGCGAACCACGCTCCAGGGCCTCGGCCACCGGGTAGTTTTCGAACACCAGCAGACTGTCGAACAGCGCGTCACCGCCCTGCCCGGCCCAGCGTTGGATGTCGAACAGTGGCGTGTGCTCCTGTTCGCGGATGCGCAGGTTGAGCGCCTGCAGATCGTCCAGCCAGTCGCCAAGCGCCTGCCCGGCGGTGCACGGCACGATCACCGGCAAGGTGTTGATGAACAGGCCGATCTGCTGCTCGATACCGGCCAGCTCGGCCGGTCGCCCGGCCACGGTGGCGCCGAACGACACGCAGTCCTGGCCGACACGACGCTGCAGCAACAAGGCCCAGGCACCCTGCACCAAGGTGTTGACGGTGACCTTGCGCTCACGGGCGAAGCGGCCCAGGCGCGCGGTGGTCTGCGCATCGATCGACAGGCTGTGCTCGTCGTAGCCATCGACACCGACATGTTGACAGGTGCTGGCCAGGCGAGTGGGCTCTTCCAGTGCGGCCAGTTGCTCGCGCCAGAAAGCTTCGCTCTGCGCTCGGTCCTGACGCTGCAGCCAGCTAATGTAGTCGCCGAAGCGGCCCGCCGCCTGCGTGGGCCGCTCGCCACAGTAGCGTTGCAGCACTTCACCCAGCAGTTGCGCATTGCTCCAGCCGTCCATGAGGATGTGATGGCTGGTGTAGATCAGTGCATGGCGGTCATCTTCCAGGCGTACCAGCACCAGGCGCAGCAATGGCGCCTGCAGCACATCGAAGCCGCGCCCACGTTCTTCGGCGGCCAGTGTCGGGAGCGCCAGCGCAAGGTCATCACGACCGCGCCAGTCCAGCTCGCTGAACGGCACACGGGCCTCGCGCAGCACTACCTGAACCGGTTGGGCCTGGTCGGCGGACCAGACGAAGGCACAACGCAGACTGTCATGGGCCTGGAGCACAGCGTTCCAAGCCGCCTCGAAGCGTGCCACATCCAGACCTGCGACCTCGACCTGCATCTGGTTGATGTAGTCGCCGTCGCTCTCGCCGAACGTGGAATGGAACAGCATGCCCTGCTGCATCGGCGACAGTGGGTAGATGTCTTCGACCTCGGCCACCGCCACTGGCAGTGCGTCGAGTTGCGCCTGGCTCAGGCCCGCCAGCGGGAAGTCCGACGGCGTCAACCCTTGCGGCGCCTGGCAGTGCTCGACCAGCGCCGCCAGCTCCGCCTCGTAGGCCCGCGCCAGCCGCTCGATGGTCGCGCGGGCGAACATCTGCCCGCTGAAGCTGAACGCCAGGCTCAGCTCGCCGCCATACACCTGGCCATTGAGCACCAGCCAGTTGCCCAGCGGCGCCAGCGGGCTCTGCTCCTCACCTGCGCTTTCGGCAGCGGGCACGAACAGCGCCCGCTCATCGAACTGGCCATCCAGCTGGCCCAGGTAGTTGAAGGTGATGCGCGGCACCGGCAGCCCGGCCAGGCTCGCGCGCGCAGCCTCGTCGCCCAGGTAGCGCAAAGCGCCGAAACCGATGCCCTTGTGCGGCACGCCGCGCAGCTGTTCCTTGACCTGCTTGATCGAGGCGCCCAGCTCGGCGGCCGGGGTCAGGCGCACCGGGTAGGCGCTGGTGAACCAGCCCACCGTACGGCTCAGGTCGATGTCGTCGAACAGGTCTTCGCGGCCATGGCCTTCCAGCTCCACCAGCGCCGAATCGGCGCCGCTCCAGCGACACACCACCCGGGCCAAGGCGGTCAGCAGCAGGTCGTTGACCTGGGTGCGGTAGGCCGCCGGGGCCTGTTGCAGCAAGCGTCGGGTCAGCTCGGCATCCAGGCGTGCCTGCACGCTCTGGCGGTGACGGTTCTGCAGGCTGGCGCCCAGCTCGGCCTCGGGCAGGTCCAGCGGCGCACCGGCCAGTTGCCCTTGCCAGTAGGCCAGCTCGTTGCCCAGGCTTGCGGCATGCTGCTGCAGGCGTTCGCCCCAGGTCTTGAAGGCGCTGGTCTTGGTCGGCAGTTTCGGCGTGCTGCCCGCCAGGGCCTGGCGGTAGGCATCGTGCAGGTCTTCCAGCAGCACGCGCCAGGACACGCCATCGACCACCAGGTGGTGGATCACCAGCAGCAGGCGCTGGCCACCGTCGGCCAGGTCGATCAGCACCGCACGCAGCAGCGGGCCCTGGGCCAGGTCCAGGCTACGCTGGGCCTCTTCGCAGGTCGCCTCGATTTCCTCGGCGCTGCGCAGCGCGGCACGCCATAGCAACGGCTGGGCCGGCTGCAGCGGACCGTGTTCGGCGCTGCCGTCGGCAAAGCGCAGGCGCAGGGCGTCGTGCTGGGCGTACAGTGCCAGCAGCGCCTGCTCCAATGCGCTGGCATCCACCGTTTCGGTGCCGCGCAGCAACAGCGACTGGTTCCAGTGCTGCGGCTCGCTCATGCGCTGGTCGAAGAACCACTGCTGGAACGGCAGCAATGGCATGCCCCCGAGCAGCGGACCTTGCTCGGCCTTCACCGCTCCCTCGCCTTCGCGCAGCACCGCTGCCAGGCCGCGCACGGTCTGGTGCTGGAACAGCTCCTTGGGCGTGAAGTGCAGGCCCTGCTGGCGCGCACGTCCGACGACCTGAATCGAGACGATGGAATCGCCCCCAAGCTCGAAGAAGTTGTCGTTCACCCCGACCCGCTCAAGGCGCAACACATCGGCCCAGACTGCGGCCAGACGGTGCTCCCGCGCATTGGCCGGTGCCTCATAGACCTTTTGCACAAGGGCAGCATCCACGGCAGGCAAGGCCTTGCGGTCGAGCTTGCCGTTGGGTGACAGCGGCAGGCTGTCCAGTGCCAGCCACTGGTTCGGCACCATGTAGTCCGGCAGGCCACGGCGCAGATGCTCGGCCAGTTGTGCCTGCCAATCGGCGGCCTCGCCGGTCAGCACCACATAACCGACCAGCTGCTTGCCGTCCGGTACCGTCACCACGGCTTCACGCACCAGGTCGTGTTCCAGCAGGCGCGCCTCGATCTCACCCAGTTCGATGCGCAGGCCACGTAGCTTGACCTGGTGGTCGATACGCCCGGCGTACTCGATCACCCCATCCGCGCGGTAGCGCGCCAGGTCGCCGGTGCGGTAGATGCGCTCGCCATTGCCGTATGGGCTCACGGCGAAACGCTCGGCGGTCAGCCCCGGGCGACGGTGGTAGCCGCGCGCCAGGCCTGCGCCGGCCAGGTACAGCTCGCCCAGCACGCCCACCGGCACCGGTTGCAGCTCGGCGTCGAGGATGTAGCAGGCCAGGTTGGCAATCGGCTCGCCGATCGGCACGCTGTCGCGCCCTTCCTCGCGGCAGGTCCAGTGGGTCACGTCGATGGCCGCCTCGGTCGGGCCGTACAGGTTGTACAGGCCGGCCTTCGGCAGCTTGGCGAACACCTGCTGCTGGGCATCGGCCGGCAGCGCTTCGCCACTGCAGACGATGCGCGCAAGGCTGGTGCAGCGCGGCACGCCGCTGTCTTGCAGGAACGCCTGGAGCATCGACGGTACGAAGTGCAGCGTGGTGATGTTTTCGCCGGTGATCAGCTCGACCAGACGGGCCGGGTCGCGGTGATCACCCGGCGCGGCAACCACCAGTCGCGCACCGGTCATCAAGGGCCAGAAGAACTCCCACACCGAGACGTCGAAGCTGAACGGCGTTTTCTGCAACACGCTGTCGCGAGCATCCAGTCGATAGGCCTGCTGCATCCAGCACAGTCGGTTGACCAAGGCCGAATGGCGGTTGCCCGCGCCTTTTGGCCGGCCTGTGGAGCCGGAGGTGTAGATCACATAGGCCAGGTTTTCAGGGGCCACCGCCACGTTCGGGTTGCGCGCGTCATCGGCGCCCGGTTCCAGGTCCAGCGCCAGGGTCTGCACGCCTTCGGCCAGCGGCAGTTGCAGGTGGCTCTGGGTCAGCAGCAGTTGCACGCCGCTGTCCTCGATCATGTAGCGCAGGCGCTCTTCGGGGTATTCCGGGTCCAGCGGCACGTAGGCGCCACCGGCCTTGAGGATGGCCAGCAAACCGACCACCATCTCCACCGAACGCTCCACCGCGATGCCCACCAGCACATCCGCGCCGACACCCAGGGCGATCAGGCGATGGGCCAGGCGGTTGGCGCGGGCGTTGAGCTGGGCGTAGCTCAGGCGCGTCTCGCCGAAGGCCAGCGCCGGGGCATCCGGGGTGCGCTGCACCTGGGCCTCGATCAGTTGCTGGATGCTCTGCTCCAGCGGGTAATGTTCAGCGGTGGCGTTCCACGTGACCAGGGTGCGCTCGCGCTCGGCGGCCGCCAGCAATGGCAGTTCGGCCACCGGTTGTTGCGGTTGCTCGACGATGCCTTGCAGCAGGTTCAGCCAATGCTCACCCAGGCGTACGATGGTGGCCTGGTCGAACAGGTCAGTGGCGTAGATCAGCGAAGCGCTCAGCCCTTCATCGGTCTCGCAGGTGTCCAGGCTCAGGTCGAACTGCGTGGTGTCGTTGTCCCAGGCCATGGCCTGTACCGCCAAGCCTGGCACGGCGCGTACCGGCGCGAGCGCGGCGGCCTGGTGGTTGAACATCACCTGGAACAACGGGCTGTGGCTGAGGCTGCGGGTCGGTGCCAGCGCATCCACCAGTTGCTCGAACGGCAGGTCCTGGTGCGCCTGGGCGCCCAGCGCAGCCTGACGCACCTGTTGCAGCAGCACGCCGAACGGCTGGCGTGGATCGATATCGGCACGCAGTACCTGGGTGTTGACGAAGAAGCCGATCAGCCCTTCGGTCTCGACCCGGTTGCGGTTGGCCACCGGCACGCCGACGCGGATGTCGCGCTGGCCACTGTAGCGATGCAGCAAGGCCTGGAACGACGCCAGCAGCACCATGAACAGGGTCGCGCCCTGGCGGCGGGCCAACGCCTCGAGACCGTCCTTCAACGCCGGCGGCACGGCCAGGTCGAGCTGGGCGCCGCGATAGCTCTGCTCGGCAGGACGCGGGCGGTCCAGCGGCAAGGCCAGCACATCCTGCTCGCTGCCCAGTTGCCCGACCCAGTAGGCCAGTTGCCGCTCACGCTCGCCAGCCTCCATCCATTCACGCTGCCAACGGGCGTAGTCGGCATATTGCAGCGCCAGGGCAGGCAGTGGGGCGGCATCGCCCTCGCGGTGGCGGGCATAGCCATCGATCAGTTCGCCGACCATCAGCTGCATGGACGCCGCATCCGAGACGATATGGTGCTGAGTCAGCACCAGCACCTGGTCGTCGGCCGCCAGCTCCAGCAGACGGACCCGCAGCAGCGGGCCGCGGGCCAGGTCGAACGGCTGGCGGATCTCCTCAGCGACACGCGCCTGAAGGGTCGCCTCGTCCGCCAGTCGTTCATGGGCGATGACCAGCGCAGCAGAGCGCTCGATCACCTGGACGATGCCCTCGTCGCTTTCGACGAAGCGAGTACGCAGGGCCTCATGACGCTCGACCAGCGCATTGAAGCTGTGTTGCAGCGCCGCACGATCGAGGCTGCCTTTCAGGCGCAGGACCATGGGGATGTGGTAGGCGCTGCTGTGTGGCTCCAGCTGCCAGAGGAACCACTGGCGTTGCTGGGCATAGGACACCGGCAGCGCCGCATCGCGCGGCGTCGGCCGGATGGCCGGAGCCCGCGCCGCCAACGACGGTGCTGGCAGGCTGGCGACGAAGCCCTGCAGGCTGGCCTGCTCGAACAGCGTCTTGAGCGGTGCGTCGATGCCTAGCTCGCGCAGACGCGAGAACACCTGGGTAGCCAACAGCGAATGCCCTCCCAGTTCGAAGAAGTTGTCGCCCAGGCCAACCTGCTCCAAGTGCAGCACCTGCGCCCAGATCGCCGCGACCTGTTGTTCCAGTTCACTCTGCGGCGCCACATAGGCACGCTGCGATTGCGCGGCATCCACGGCAGGCAAGGCCTTGCGGTCGAGCTTGCCATTGGGCGACAGCGGCAGGCTGTCCAGTGCCAGCCACTGGTTCGGCACCATGTAGTCCGGCAGGCCACGGCGCAGATGCTCGGCCAGTTGTGCCTGCCAATCGGCGGCCTCGCCGGTCAGCACCACATAACCGACCAGCTGCTTGCCGTCCGGTACCGTCACCACGGCTTCACGCACCAGGTCGTGTTCCAGCAGGCGCGCCTCGATCTCACCCAGTTCGATGCGCAGACCACGCAGCTTGACCTGGTGGTCGATACGCCCGGCATACTCGATCACCCCGTCCGCGCGGTAGCGCGCCAGGTCGCCGGTGCGGTAGATGCGCTCGCCATTGCCGTATGGGCTCACGGCGAAACGCTCGGCGGTCAGCCCCGGGCGGCGGTGGTAGCCGCGCGCCAGGCCTGCGCCGGCCAGGTACAGCTCGCCCAGCACGCCCACCGGCACCGGTTGCAGCTCGGCGTCGAGGATGTAGCAGGCCAGGTTGGCGATCGGCTCGCCGATCGGCACGCTGTCGCGCCCTTCCTCGCGGCAGGTCCAGTGGGTCACGTCGATGGCCGCCTCGGTCGGGCCGTACAGGTTGTACAGGCCGGCCTTCGGCAGCTTGGCGAACACCTGCTGCTGGGCATCGGCCGGCAGCGCTTCGCCACTGCAGACGATGCGCGCAAGGCTGGTGCAGCGCGGCACGCCGCTGTCTTGCAGGAACGCCTGGAGCATCGACGGTACGAAGTGCAGCGTGGTGATGTTTTCGCCGGTGATCAGCTCGACCAGACGGGCCGGGTCGCGGTGATCACCCGGCGCGGCAACCACCAGTCGCGCACCGGTCATCAAGGGCCAGAAGAACTCCCACACCGAGACGTCGAAGCTGAACGGCGTTTTCTGCAACACGCTGTCGCGAGCATCCAGTCGATAGGCCTGCTGCATCCAGCACAGTCGGTTGACCAAGGCCGAATGGCGGTTGCCCGCGCCTTTTGGCCGGCCTGTGGAGCCGGAGGTGTAGATCACATAGGCCAGGTTTTCAGGGGCCACCGCCACGTTCGGGTTGCGCGCGTCATCGGCGCCCGGTTCCAGGTCCAGCGCCAGGGTCTGCACGCCTTCGGCCAGCGGCAGTTGCAGGTGGCTCTGGGTCAGCAGCAGTTGCACGCCGCTGTCCTCGATCATGTAGCGCAGGCGCTCTTCGGGGTATTCCGGGTCCAGCGGCACGTAGGCGCCACCGGCCTTGAGGATGGCCAGCAAACCGACCACCATCTCCACCGAACGCTCCACCGCGATGCCCACCAGCACATCCGCGCCGACACCCAGGGCGATCAGGCGATGGGCCAGGCGGTTGGCGCGGGCGTTGAGCTGGGCGTAGCTCAGGCGCGTCTCGCCGAAGGCCAGCGCCGGGGCATCCGGGGTGCGCTGCACCTGGGCCTCGATCAGTTGCTGGATGCTCTGCTCCAGCGGGTAATGTTCAGCGGTGGCGTTCCACGTGACCAGGGTGCGCTCGCGCTCGGCGGCCGCCAGCAATGGCAGTTCGGCCACCGGTTGTTGCGGTTGCTCGACGATGCCTTGCAACAGATTGATGAAGTGGGTCGACAGCCGCTCGATGGTCGAGCGCTCGAACAGGTCGGTGTCGTACGCCAGGGAAACCATCAGCCCCTGCGCGGTCTCGCTGGTATCCAGCACCAGGTCGAACTGCGCCGTGGCACTGTCCCAATGCAGCGGCTCGACACGCAGGTCACCCCAGTTCCGCTCGGCGCGCGCAGCGTACTGGTGGTTGAACAGCACCTGGAACACGGGGCTGTGGCTAAGATTGCGTTCCGGTGCCAGGGCCTCGACCAGTTGCTCGAACGGCAGGTCCTGGTGGGCCTGGGCCTGCAGCGCCGCCTGCCGGGTCTGGCGCAACAGGACGTCAAAGCCCTGCCCGCCATCGACCTGGGCACGCATCACCTGGGTATTGACGAAGAAACCGATCAGCCGCTCGGTTTCAGCCCGAGTGCGGTTGGCCACCGGTATGCCGACGCGGATGTCGGCCTGGCCGCTGTAGCGGTGCAGCAAGGCCTGGAACGCTGCCAGCAGCAACATGAACAAGGAAGCATCCTGAGTCTTGGCCAACTGTTGCAGGCCATGGCTCAGTTCAGCCTCGAGCGGGAAGTCCAGGCGGGCACCACGCAGGCGCCGTTGAGCCGGGCGTGGCCGGTCGAACGGCAGCTCGAGCACGACCTGCTCACCGCCCAGCTGCGCCATCCAGTAATCGAGCTGGCGCGCACGCTCGCCACCGTCTAGCCACTGGCGCTGCCAGGCCGCGTAGTCGGCGTACTGCACAGGCAACGGCGCACTGTGTTCGCCGTGGTAGCCCTGCAGCAGCTCTTCGACCAACACCTCCAGGGAGGCGCCGTCGGAAACGATATGATGCTGGACGATGACCAGCACATGATCCTGCTCGCCCATGGCCAGCAACCTGACCCGCAGCAACGGCCCTCGCACCAGGTCGAATGGCGCCCGCACCTGGGCATCGACCCAAGCCGCCAGCGCCGCATCGTCCAGCTCGCCTGGGTGCTCGATCACGATTGGCAGCGCCAGGTGCGGATGAATATGCTGTCGCAGTATCCCCGTGGTGTCATCGAAGGTGGTGCGCAATGGTTCGTGACGGGCGATGACCCGGTCGAATGCCGACTGCAACGCCGACAACTCGAGCGGCCCCCGCACACGCAACGCCGCTGGAACGTTGTAGGCGGCGCTCTGTGGGTCCAGCCGCCAGAGGAACCACTGGCGCTCCTGGGCATAGGACACGGCCATCGCAGGCGTGCGCGGCAATACCGCAATCGCCGCTGCCGCCCCCTGGCCCAGCTCGGCGCAACGGTCGGCGAAGGCCCCCAGGGTCGGCTGCTCGAACAACTGCCGCAGGGGCACTTCGAGCCCGAGCCCTTGGCGAATGCGCGCGATGACCTCGGTCGCCAGCAACGAGTGGCCACCAAGGCTGAAGAAACTGTCGGCAAGGCCGACGCGCTCGACCTGCAAGGCCTGCGCCCAGATCGTCGCCAGTTGTGCTTGCAACGGCGTGCGCGGCGCTTCGTAGACCTGCTGGGCGGCACTGAAGTCCGGCGCCGGCAAGGCCGCGCGGTCGAGCTTGCCGTTGTTGTTCAACGGCAGTCGTTCCAGCACCAGCAGGTGGGCGGGGATCATGTAGTCAGGCAGCGCCTGGCCCAAGGCAGCCCGTACGCCCTGTAGCCAGTCAACGGACGGCGTGGCCTGAGCAGCGACCAGGTAGGCCACCAGTTGGGGCCCGGTCGGCCCGGCGAGGGCCAGCACCGCCGCCTCGCGCACCGACGCCAGCCCTTGCAGGCAGGCCTCGATCTCGCCCATCTCGATACGCATGCCGCGAATCTTCACCTGATGATCGATACGCCCTACGTACTCCAGTACCCCGGCCTGGGTATAACGCGCCAGGTCGCCGCTACGGTACAGGCGTGCGCCAGGCTGTTCGGCGAAGGGATCCGGCAGGAAACGCTCGGCGGTCAACCCCGGGCGGTCGAAGTATTGCTGCGCCAGGCAGTTCGGCGCACCGATGCACAGCTCGCCGACGCCATCGCTGGGCAACAGTTGGCCGGCACTGTCCAGCACATACAGCGAGCGGCCGGCGATGGCTTGGCCGATCGGCACGCCATACGCGTCCTGCGCATCTTCGAGGCGGCAGTCATGCACGCTGGAGACCACCGTCGCCTCGGTCGGGCCATAGGTGTTGACCAGGCTGATCCCGCCCAGCCCCGCCGCATGCCACAGGCGCAACCCTTCCACCGACATGGCCTCGCCGCCCACGTGCACCTGACGCAGCTTGCCCAGGCCGTGGCCTGGCCGCGCCGCGCAAGTCTTGGCCAGCATGTGCCAGTAGGCGGCCGGCAGGTCGGCCAGGGTCACGCCCTGCTCGACAATCAACCGCGCCAGCTGATCGGCGTCCCACAGTTCCTCGCCACGCATGATCAGCGCGGCGCCGACGCACAGTGGCGGATAGCACTGCTCGACGAAGCCGTCGAAACTGAAAGTGGCGAACTGCAGCACCCGGTCGTCGCGCTCAAGGCGGGAGTAGCCGGTAGCGCTGTAGCTGAACTCGCGCAGTGCCGCATGACTGATCGCCACCCCCTTCGGGCGCCCGGTGGAACCGGAGGTGTAGATGACATAGGCGAGCTGCTCGGCGGCGACCTGCACATCCGGGTCGTGGTCGCCACACTGCGCGACCTGCTCGCCCAACATCCCCAGCTCCAGGCGGCGCAGCCCCGCCGGCAGCGCCAACTCGACCAGCAGGCCGTCGTCGCACAACAACAGGTCCAGACGGCTGTCCTCGACCATGTAGGCCAGCCGTTCATGCGGATACTGCGGATCTAGCGGCACATAGGTCGCGCCGCTCTTGAGCACGGCAAGCAGGCTGACGATCAGCTGCGGGCCACGGCGCAGGGCCAGGCCGACACGCTGGCCAGGGCGTACACCCTCGGCGATCAGTGCATGCGCCAGGCGATTGGCCTGGCCATCGAGCTGGCCATAGCTCAGGCGCAGCTCGCCACATTGCAAGGCCAAGGCCTGTGGCTGGCGCGCGGCCTGTGCCGCGATACGCTGGTGAACCAGTTCCTGGCTCGGCAACGCCAGTGCGCGGCCTTGGCTGAAGCCAAGCACCTCGGCCTGCCCCTGATCGTCGAGCAGGCCCAGCGCGCCTACCGGCGCCGCCGGCGTGGCGACCATCTGCGCCAGCACCTGACGTAGCCCGGCGCACAGCTGACCCACCTGCTCTGCCGCGAACAGCGCAGGGTCGTAGCCGAACGTCAGGCTAACCCCATCACCGAGCTCGATGCCGATGGTCAGCGGGTAGTGGGTGCGCTCGTGATTGCTCACCGCGCCGAAACGCAGGCCGGCAGGCGCGCCCTGGCGCAGCGCCTCGGCCACCGGGAAGTTCTCGAACACCAGCAGGCTGTCGAACAGCGCCGCGCCCTGCTGGCCAGCCCACCCCTGGATGGCATACAGCGGCACATGCTCGAATTCACGCAGGCCCAGGTTGAAGTCCTGCACGTCGGCCAGGTAACCGGCCACCTGGCGATCAGGCGCGGCATCGATCAGCACCGGCAAGGTATTGATGAACAACCCGAGCTGGTCGTCGATGCCCGGCAATGGCGCCGAGCGTCCGGACACCGTGGCGCCGAAGGCCACGCAGGCTTGCCCGGTCAGGCGCTGTAGCAACAGGCCCCAGGCCGCCTGGAACAGCGTGTTCAAGGTCACCTTGTGCTGACGGGCAAAACGCTCCAGTTCGGCGGTCTGCGCGGCGTCGAGGCGGGCGAGGTACTCACCCTCGCCTTGCGCGTCGGCGGGGCGACGCAGGGCCTGGGCGAGCAGCGTCGGCGCCTGCAAGGCGCCGAGACGGGCTTTCCAGAAACGCTCGCCGGCACTGGCGTCCTGGCGTTGCAGCCACGCCAGGTAATCATGGAAACGGCCGGCCGGCGCTGACGTGCGCTCGCCGACGTAGTGCTGGATCACCTGGGCCAGTAGCTGGGCATTGCTCCAGCCATCCAGGAGGATGTGATGGCAGGTGTAGACCAGGTGCCAGTCGTCGGCCCCGGTACGCACCAGCAGCAGCCTGAACAAGGGTGCGCGGGACAGGTCGAAACCCGCTTCGTGCTCGGCCCGAGCCAGTGCATCGAGGTCTGCCGCAGGTTCGTCGACGATGCGCAGCGGCAGTGGCAACTGACGCTGGACGATCTGGTGGGCACTGTCCAGGCCCTGCCAGTGAATGCTGCTGCGCAGGATCTCGTGACGCGCCAGGGCCGCCTGCCAGGCCTCGCCGAAGCGTTCCAGGTCCAGGCCGCCGATATCCAGGCGCAACTGGTTGATGTAGGCGCCGCCCTGGGTTTCATACAGCGAGTGGAAGAACATGCCCTGCTGCATGGGCGACAACGGGTAGAGGTCTTCGATCTCGTGGCCGGGCACCGGCAATGCATCCAGTTGCGCCTGAGTAATGCGCGCCAACGGGAAGTCCGACGGCGACGGTTGCCCGGCAGGCACGCCCAGGCAGTGCTCGATGAGCGCCTCCAGCTCCTGGTCATAGGCCGTGGCCAGCGCCTGGATCGTGTCGGTGTCGAACATCGCCAGGCTGAAGCCCCATTGCAGCGACAGCTCGCCGTTGTAGACCTGTCCTTCCAGGGTCAGCCAGTTGGCCAGCGGCGCGTCCGGGTCCTGGCCGTCGCCACCGCGCTCGGTGGCCGGCGCCAGCAAGGCCTGGGCATCGAACTGGCTGTCGAACTGGCCCAGATAGTTGAAGGTGATGCGCGGCGCGTCGAGCGTCGCCAGGGCCTCCCGCACCGAGGCGTCACCCAGGTAACGCAGTACGCCGTAGCCCATGCCTTTGTCCGGCACCGCGCGCAGCTGTTCCTTGATGGCCTTGATCGAGTCGCCATGATCGGCGCGTGGGGCCAGGCGCAGTGGATAGAGGCTGGTGAACCAGCCGACGCTGCGGGTCAGGTCGATGCCGTCGAACAGCTCTTCGCGGCCATGCCCCTCCAGCTGCACCAGCGCCGCCTGGCTGCCGCTCCATTGGCAGATGACACGTGCCAGGGCGGTCAGCAGCAGGTCGTTGACCTGGGTGCGATAGGCTGCGGGCGCGACCTGCAGCAACTGACGGGTGCGCTCGCGGGACAGACGCGACGCCAGTTTGGCCCCATGGCGGTTGCTCACCGGCGCGTCCGGCCTGTCGCACGGCAGTGCGCCATCGCCGCGCTGCGCTTGCCAGTAGGGCAATTGTCCGAGGAACGCCGGCACCTGCTCGTGCAGTTGCGCAGACCAGGCCTGGTAGCTGCTGGTGCGCGGCGCCAGCGACAGCGGCTGCCCGGCCAGGCGCTGGGCATAAGCCTGCTCCAGGTCCTCCAGGAGAATACGCCAGGACACGCCGTCGACCACCAGGTGGTGGATGACCAGCAACAGGCGCTGCTCGCCTTGCGGCAAGTCGACCAGCATGGCGCGCAACAGCGGTCCACTGCCCAGGTCGAGGCTGCGCTGGGCATCGTCGCAGAGCGTCGTCAGCGCCTGGGCATCCGCAGCCTGGCGCTGCCACAGCTCGACCTGCGCGACCGGCGCGCCATAGTGCTGCCGCCAGCCTTCGGCGGCGGGCTCGAAGCGCAGCCGCAGGGCGTCATGGTGGTTGACCACATCGCCCAAGGCATCGACCAGCGCCTGGGCCTGCAACGGTTGCCGGGCGCCGAGCAGCAATGATTGATTCCAGTGCTGGCGGACCGCAATGGCCTGTTCGAAGAAATGTCGCTGCACAGGGCTAAGCGCCACCTCGCCGGTGGCCGGCGCCTGCTCAACCGTCAACGATGGCTGGCGTCCGACCGCGCCGGCCAGGCCGCGCACGGTCTGGAACTGGAACAGGTCGCGCGGGCTGAACTGCAGGCCCTGGCGTCGAGCGCGGCCAACCACCTGGATGGCGATGATCGAATCGCCGCCCAGCTCGAAGAAGTTGTCGTCCAGACCGACCTCGGCCACGCCCAGCACCTCGCTCCAGACCTGCGCCAGGGTACGCTGCACATCGGTTTGCGGCGCCACGTAGGCGCCGCGCGGAGCGACATCCGGTTGCGGCAGGGCCTTGCGGTCAAGCTTGCCGTTGGGGGTCAGCGGGAAGTGCTCCAGCGGCATCAGGTGGCTGGGCACCATGAATTCCGGTAGTGCCTGCAGCAGCCAGTCCTTGAGCCCTTGCTGCCAGCCGTCTGGCGTTTCATCGAGCACCAGGTAGGCCACCAGTTGCTTGCCGTCCAGCGCCAACACCACGGCCTCGCGCACCCAGGCATGCTGGGCCAGGCGCGCCTCGATCTCGCCCAGTTCGATGCGCAGGCCACGGATTTTCACTTGATGATCGAAACGCCCCAAGTACTCGATCACGCCATCCACACGCTGGCGAACCCGGTCGCCGGTACGGTACAGACGCTGTCCGACAACGAAGGGGTCGGCAACGAAGCGCTCGGCGGTCAACCCCGGACGCCGGTGGTAACCACGGGCCAGGCCAATGCCACCCAGATAGAGTTCGCCGGCAACGCCCGGCGCCACCGGCTCGAGGCCAGCATCGAGCACATAGGTGCGGATGTTGGCGATGGGCTGGCCGATGGGCACGCTGTCGCGGCCTTCGTCGATGCAGGTCCAGTGCGTGACGTCGATAGCCGCCTCGGTGGGGCCGTAGAGGTTGTACAGCGCCGCCGCCGGCAGCTTGCCGAACACCTGCAGCTGCGCATCCACCGGCAATGCCTCGCCGCTGCAGACGATGCGGCGCAGGCTGTCGCAGGTCTCGACACCGGGCTCGTGGATGAAGGCCTGGAGCATCGAGGGCACGAAATGCAGGGTGCTGACCTGATGGCGACGAATGGTCTCGATCAGGCGCGTCGGATCCCGGTGGTCACCGGGTGCGGCCACGGCCAGCCGAGCACCGGTCATCAGCGGCCAGAAGAACTCCCAGACCGAGACGTCGAAGCTGAACGGGGTCTTCTGCAGCACCGTGTCACCGGCGCCCAGGCCATAGGCTTCCTGCATCCAGTGCAGGCGGTTGGCCAGGGCTTCATGGCTGTTGCCGGCGCCTTTCGGCCGGCCGGTAGAGCCGGAGGTATAGATGACATAGGCCAGCTGCCGTGGGTCGTTCGCCACCTGGGGCGGGCTGTCTGGCTGGTCGTCCAGCGTCAGTTGGTCCAGGGCGATGCACTGCACGTCACCGGGCACCGGCAGGCTGCCCTGCAGCGCCTGCTGGGTCAGCAGCAGGCGAATGCCGCTGTCCTCGATCATGTAGGCCAGGCGCTCCTCGGGGTATTCCGGATCCAGCGGCACGTAAGCCGCACCGGCCTTGAGGATCGCCATCAGCCCGACGACCATTTCTACGCTGCGCAGCACGCTGATACCCACCAGGCTGTCGGCTCCGGCGCCTTGCACACGCAGGAAGTGAGCCAGGCGGTTGGCGCGGGCATCGAGCTGCGCATAGCTGAGCGCGGTATCACCGAACACCAGCGCCGGGGCGTCTGGCGCGTGGCGCACCTGATCCTCGAACAGCTGGTGCACGCCGCGCCCGAGCGGATAATCGCGGGCGGTGGCGTTCCAATCCTCCAGCACTGTGCGACGGCTGGCGTCATCGAGCATCGGCAGCTGCCACAGCGCGCTGTGCGGCTGGCTGACCAGGGCCTGCAGCAGGGCCTGCCAGTGTGTCGCCATGCGTTCGATGGTGGCGGCCTGGAACAGGTCGCTGGCGTAGGTGAAGGCGGCGTGCAGGGTGCCACCCTGCTCGTAGGTGTCCAGGCTCAGGTCGAACTGGGTGGTGCGGCTGCGCCATGCCAGGGGCGACAGTTGCAGCCCCGAGGCCAGGGTCACGGTGGCCAGGTCGGCGACTTGCGGCTGGTGGTTGTACATCACCTGGAACAGCGGCGCATGGCTCAGGCTGCGCTCGACCTTGAGCGCCTCGACCAGGCGTTCGAATGGCAGGTCCTGGTGCGCCTGGGCACCGAGTATGACCTGCTTGATGCCTTGCAGGTAGGCCAGCACATCGAGGTGCGCGTCCGGCCGCACACGCAACACCTGGGTGTTGACGAACAAACCGATCAGCCCTTCGACTTCGGCGCGGTTGCGGTTGGCCACCGGGCTGCCGATACGCAGGTCGGGCTGGCCAGTATAGCGTTGCAGGAGCAAGCCGAACGCGCCAAGCATGACCATGAACGGCGTGAGGTTATGCTGGCGGGCGAAGCCGCGCAGCCGCTCGGCCAAGGCCGCATCGACCGCGAACGAGCGGCGCTCGCCGCTGAAGCTCGGGGTCGCCGGACGGGCATTATCCAAGGGCAGCTCGAGCACGGGCTGCTCATCGCCCAACTGCGCCTGCCAGTACGCCAGCTGCCGTGCCAGTTCGCCGGCTTCCAGCCAGCGGCGCTGCCACAGGGCATAGTCGACGTACTGGATCGGCAGGTCCGGCAGTTGCGGCGCATGGCCAGCGGCGAAGGCGTCGTAGCAGCGGCTGAACTCGTCGATCAGCACGTTCATCGACCAACCGTCGGAAACAATGTGATGCAGGGTCAACAGCAGCACATGTTCCTGCTCGGCCAGGCGCAGCAGACGCACGCGCAGCAGCGGCCCTTGCGCCAGGTCGAATGGACGCAATGACTCGGCCTCGGCTTCTGCACGCACCTGCGCTTCGCACTCGGCCTCATCCCACTGACGCAGGTCGACACGCTCGATCAAGGCCTCGCCGACCGGGCGATGGACCTGGAGCAGACTGTCGTCAGGCTGGACCTCGAATACTGTGGTCAGGCTCTGGTGACGCGCCAGCAGGCTGGCGAACGCCTGCTCCAGCGCGGACTCGTCCAGTTGCCCGGTCAGACGCACCGCGCCTGGCAGGTTGTAGGCGCCGCCCTGGGGGTCCATCTGCCAAAGTACCCACATGCGCTGCTGGGCATAGGACAACCCTTGGCGGTCCGGCGCCTGGACCCCGGCCGGAATGGGGAACTGGGAAAAGTCGATGCCCTCCCTGGCCAGGGTCTCGAGGAACACGCCGCGTTTCTCCTGCGGCAGTTCAATGAAACGGCGGGCCAGTAGCAGGGACTTTTCGGCATTCATCAGATTGCTTCCGTACGAGTGAGGTATCGGGCGGGGCCCGGCTATCCCTACGAAACGGATACAACCTGAAAAAAATTAATGCCACCGCGCCCCTGACGGCAGTTGCAGACACACCACATTCCACGGCCAGCCATTCGATTTATCTCACTCATCGTTGTCGGTGAATTTCTGGGTCAATCTCGGGCGTGGCTGACAAGCCAACAGCGAGGCGTTAATTTGCCGTCGCGGCGGCTCGTTTACCGAGAAAGCCGCCCTGCAAGAGGACCTTCGCATGTCCAGCCCCGCCCGCATCACCCAGGCACTCCAGCAAGGCCTGCGCCGCCTGGTCGGCAGCCACAGCCCGGCTGCCAGCGCCTACCGCCTGTTCGACCTACAGCTCAAGCAACGCATCACCCTTTCCCCATCACTTGCACGCCTGGTGTTCACCGGCCCGGATGTGGCCCAGATGGCCACCCTGGCCCCCGACCAACGGGTCAAGCTGTTCTTTCCCGCCCCAGATGGTTCGCTGCCTGTACTTCCCGCCGATGCCCACTGGAAAACTGCGCACAGCGCCTTGCCGCCAGCACAGCGCCCACCCATGCGTACCTACACCATCCGCGCGCTGCGTCGGGAAGCACTGGAAGTCGATGTAGATTTCGTGCTGCATGGCGTCAACGGCCCTGCTTCGGCTTGGGCCAGCCATGCCCAGGTGGGTGACCGCCTGCAGATGGTCGCGCCCAACCTGGCCTATGCCGGTGACCCCGGCGGTTATGAATGGAAGCCACCCCAGGGGGTGCGCAACGTACTGCTGGTGGGTGACGAAACGGCACTTCCGGCGATTGCCGGCATCCTTGAGCAACTGGCAGAGACCCAGCCCGAGCTTGCGGTGCAGGCGTTCATCGAGGTGCCGTTGGAAGCTGATTGCCTGGATCTGCGCCATGGCGATGCCACCGAACTGCATTGGCTGCCGCGCGAGCTGCTGGGCTGCGCGCATGGCCAGGCCATGCAGCATGCCGTGCGCGAACTGGCCAGCCTGCCACAGGAGCCTGCCGCACCACGGGCGAAGCTGGAAGAAGTGGACATCGACACACGGATCTTGTGGGAACAGGCCAGTAGCTCCAGCAGTGCGTTCCATGCCTGGGTCGCGGGGGAATCGGCGACGGTAATGGATATTCGCCGGTATCTGATCAAGGAGCGCGGGCTGCAACGAGAGTGCCTGACCCTGATGGGTTATTGGCGGGCCGGGCGGACCTTTGATTGACTTGAGTTAGCCTGGGGGCGCTTTGCGCCCCCGGCAATGGTTCAGACTGCCGCGATCAACGCCTCGGCAAACCGCTGCGCCACCTCGTCGATCTGCTCGCCACTGATAATCAACGGGGGCAGGAAACGCACCACCGCCCCATGTCGCCCACCCAACTCCAGGATCAGGCCGCGCTTGAGGCACTCGCGCTGCACCTTAGGCGCCAGGTCGCGGTTAGCCGGCGGGTGGCCCAGCGCATCAGGCTGGCCTTGTGGGTCGACCAGTTCCACCCCGAGCATCAGCCCACGCCCGCGAATGTCACCCAACTGCGGATAGTCCTGCTGCAACTGCAGCAGGTGCTTGCGCAAGCGCAGCCCCATAGCCTCGGCATGGTCGGCCAGGCGATGCTCGACCAAGTAATTGATCACCGCCGAACCCGCGGCCATGGCCATCTGGTTGCCACGGAAAGTGCCAGCATGTGCGCCCGGCTTCCAGGTATCCAGCCAGTCGCGGTACACCACCACCGCCAACGGCAGGCTGCCGCCAATGGCCTTGGACAGCGTGACCACGTCCGGGACGATGCCGGCATGTTCGAAGGCGAACATGCGCCCGGTGCGGGCAAAGCCGCTCTGGATCTCGTCGAGGATCAGCGCCACACCGGCCTGCTCGGTGATACGGCGCACACCCCTGAGCCATTCGATATCGGCCGGGATCACACCACCCTCGCCCTGCACCACCTCAAGGATCACCGCCGCCGGCAGTGGCACGCCGCTTTCCGGGTCGAGCAGCAGGTTTTCCAGGTAATGCAGGTTGGCCTTGACCCCGGCTTCGCCGCCCAAGCCGAACGGGCAGCGGTAGTCGTACGGGTAAGGCATGAACTGCACGCCGTTGCCGAGCAAGGCCCCCAGTGGCTGCTTCGGCCCATGGCTGCCCATCAGGCTCAGCGCGCCTTGGCTCATGCCATGGTAGGCGCCCTGGAAGGCCAGCACGGTGCTGCGGCCGGTGGCGGTGCGCACCAGCTTGAGCGCAGCCTCGACTGCATCAGTGCCGGTCGGGCCACAGAACTGCACCTTGGCCTCGCGGCGCAGCGCCTCGGGCAGGATGCCGAACAGGTCCTGGACGAAGCGGTCCTTGACCGGGGTGGTCAGGTCCAAGGTGTGCAGCGGCAACTCGTCAGCCAGCACCCGCTGGATCGCCTCGACCACCACCGGGTGGTTGTGGCCCAGGGCCAGGGTGCCGGCACCGGCCAGGCAGTCGATGAACTGGCGGCCTTCGACGTCTTCGACGTGGATGCCACGGGCACGCCTGAGCGCCAGCGGGATGCGCCGCGGGTAGCTGCGGGCGTTGGATTCCTGCTGTTGCTGGCGTTGCAGCAAAGGCGAATCGGTGAATTCGTACAAGGGTTGCGGCACGCTGGCCGGTACAACCCGGGCAAGGCTGGAAGCGGTGGACATGGGTAAATCCTCGCGAGCAAGCGGATGGGCGGTTATCGCTTTGGAAACGCTTGAGTGGGGGGAGGATTTAGCGGTTGTTACGCGATTTTATCTTTGTCTGTGCCGGCCCTTTCGCGGGTAAACCCGCTCCTACAACAACCACACCGCCCGCGTAGGAGCGGGTTCACCCGCGAAGAGGCCAGCACAGGCAAACCCGCCCCCAAAGACCGCCACCCGCCCGTAGGAGCGGGTTCACCCGCGAAGAGGCCAGCACAGGCAAACCCACCCCCACAGACCGCACCGCCCGTAGGAGCGGGTTCACCCGCGAAGAGGCCAGCACAGGCGATAAACATCAATGCCCAGGACGCGCCGGTACCTGCAACAAGACCCGCAAGCCGTCACTACGGCTGTCAAAGCGCAGGCTACCGGCACACCGCTGCACGATCGCCTGCACAATCGCCAGCCCCAAACCGCAACCACCACTCTGCCCATTGCGCCAGAAGCGCTCGGTCAGGTGCTCCAGGTCCGCTTCAGCAATGCCTGGCCCATGGTCACGCACCATGAAGCCCACCTGGCCGTCCGCCATCTGCACCTCCAACTCCACGGCTTCATCGCCGCCATGACGCAAGGCGTTGTCCAGCAGGTTGCGCAGCGCTGCCACCGCCAACGGTGCCGGCATCCCCAGGTAGATTTGCGTCGCCTCCTCTGGCAAACGCAACACGATACGCCGGTTGTCGCCGCCGCCGGCATCCTGCACCGCCTGACGGGCCACCTGCTCGGCGCTGCACTGCACGCCATCCTCGAACGACAGGCTGCCTTCCACCCGCGCCAGCATCAGCAACTGCTCAAGCGTACGGTGCATGCGGTCGGTGCCCTGCTCGGCATGCTCCAGCGCCTGCTCGCGCACTGCACCGTCGGTCATGCGCGCCACCTGCAGGTGGGTCTTGATCGCGGTCAGCGGGCTGCGCAGTTCATGCGCGGCATCGTCGGTCAGGCGCCGCTCACGCTCGAGGGTCTGGGCAATGCGCAGGAACAGCTGGTTCTGGGTCTCCAGCAACGGCTGCAACTCGCTGGGCATGCCCGCCACCTGCAGCGGCTCGACACTGTCCGCACGCCTGCGGCGCAACGCATCACGCATGCGGTTGAGCGGCTCCAGGCCCTTGCCAAGGCCGATCCACAACAGCCCCAGGCTGCCGAGCAGGGCCATCAGTACCGGCGCCGATGCCGCCAGCAGAATCGACTGGTTCAGCGCCTCGCGCTCCATGTGCCGGTCGGCCGTGGTGATGCGCACATCGCCGTGGTTGTAGGTAAAGGTGCGCCAAAGCGCATCGTCGATGGTCTGGTCACGAAACCCGCTGCGCTCGTCGTCCATGGCGCCATCGTGCTTGTGGTTGCTGGCGAGGATCTCGCCACGCAGCGAGCTGACCTGGCAGGCCATGCCATCCGGTACGCTGAACTGGTCGGCGGAAAAATGCGCCTCCCCGCCCTTGGCGGTCAGCGGCTGCGGCAGTTGGTCGATCAGCCCGGCGACCATACGCGCCGACGCCACCAGCCGCTGGTCGAGGGAAAACATCATCTGCTGGCGCAGGTCACGCAGCATCCACGCCGCGGCCAGCGCCCAGATGATCACGAAGGCACTGCCGAGGATCAGGCTCAGGCGCACCCGCAGGCTCATGATGCGGCCTCTTGCGGTGCCTGCGCCGGGCCCAGCCGGTAGCCCAGGCCACGCACGGTCTCGACAATGCCGTTACCCAGCTTGCGCCGCAGGTGGTGGATGTGCACGTTCAAGGCGTTGCTCTCGACTTCGTCGCTGAAACCATACACGCAGTCTTTCAGTTGCTCGCTGGACAGCACGCGCCCGGGGTTCTGCAGCAGCGCCTGGAGCAGGGCCTGCTCACGGCGGGACAGGTCGACATGCTGGCCGGCCAAGGTCGCCTCGCAGCTACTCGGGTCATAGCGCAGCGGGCCGTGCTCGATCACGTTCACCGCCCGCCCGGCCACCCGCCGCAGCAAGGTATGCAGGCGTGCGGCCAGCTCGCGCAGATCGAAGGGCTTGAGCAGGTAATCGTCGGCACCGGCCTGCAGGCCATCGACACGATCGGTGACGGCATCGCGGGCAGTGAGCACCAGTACCGGCAGCGTCTCGCCTTTTTCGCGCAGGCGGCGCAGCAGCTTGAGGCCGTCTTCGTCGGGCAGGCCGAGGTCGAGAATCATCACGTCAAACTGCGCGGCCTGCAGCATCGCCCGCGCAGCAGCGGCGTTACCCACCCGGTCCACAGTCAGGCCCTGGGCGGTGAGGCCGGCGCAGATGCCGGCGGCGATCAGGTCGTCGTCCTCGCAGAGCAGAACGTGCATGGTGGGGCTCCCGGAGTGGTGTGGCTGTTATTGCACCTTGGGCGGATTAAGGGGGGATTATGGACCTTTTGTGGGGGGTGGGGGGTTCGGCTTGGGTGTGGTGAGGGGCCGGGTTGTTCGTCGTGACATCTGCGAACACCTGCCACAGGCGCCGCGGACGCTATGGCGAACACCTTGGCCCTACATCAACCCCTGCGGGGTATCCACATCCAGCAACACCCCAGCATCCTCCACCTCAACCACAACACAACAATCCCGCTGCGCCTGCACCACCGCCCGCGCCCCTTCATCGCCGGCCAATAGCCCCAGCGCCGGCCAGAAATCGCGCCCAAAAATCACCGGGTGGCCCTGCTGCCCGGCATGGCGTGGCAACACAATGTTCGAAGCGCTGGAAGCCTCGGCCAAGCGGCGCAAGGTAGCCAACTCGATCCACGGCATATCACCCAACAAGATCGCCACCGCCTGTGCCTGGCTGTCGCCCAACGACCCGACCCCGGCCGCCAGGCTGTGCCCCATGCCCGCTGCCGCATCCGGGCTGACGATCACTCGGTAACCGCCAGGCAAACCGAAATCCCCGCCCTGCTCGCCCGCGCGCAACACCACACGCACATCATCAAACACCGCCCGTGCCCGCTCCGCGCTATGCGCCAGCAAACTGCGGCCATCCGCCAGGGTCGCCCGGCGCTTGTCAGCGCCGAAACGCGTGCCGCGCCCCGCCGCCAGCACCAGCGCAACCACGCTCACAGCGCCGCCCGCTCGATGCCGTTGCGCACACGAAGGATATCGGCCAGTACCGCCAGGGCGATCTCGGCCGGGGTCTTGCTGCCCAGGTTCAGGCCAATCGGCGCATGGATGCGCGCCAGCTCGTCGCAACCCAGGCCACCAATTCGCTGCAAGCGTTCGCGACGCTTGTCGGAGGTGGCCTTGGAGCCCATCACGCCGATGTAGAACGCTTCGGTCCGCACGGCTTCAAGCATGGCCAGGTCATCGATTTTTGGATCATGGGTCAATGCCACCACTGCCGTGTCGGCATGGCAACCGCCATTGGCGATGAATTCCGACGGTAGCTCGCGGCGCACCTCAATGCCATTCAGCACTACGCCGTCGAGTACTTCATCACGCGGCTCGCAAAGGATGACCTCAAACCCCATGCCCCTGCCGAATTCGACGCAAAAATACGCCACGCTGGAATAACCGGCCAGCAGCAGCCGCTGGGCGGCGCCGACACGCAAGCGCACCCGGGCATTTTCCCGTTCCACCCGTGGCCCCTGACTATGGTCATCGAACAGCTGGCGGGTACCCGTAGGCAGGCTCACCTCACGCAGTATCCGGCGCTGGCCCTGCAGCGCACGTTCCAGCTCACGCAGATGCGCCTGCACCTCGCATTCAACCGGCAGGTTCTCCACCAGTACTTCAAGCACACCGCCACACGGCAGGCGAACGCGCGAACGCGGGTCGCTACCGTCGCCATAACGCACGATGGCAACCGGCTCCGGGAATTCCCCCAGGGCCACGCGTTCGAGAAAGTCGTCTTCGACACAGCCACCGGACAGCGAGCCCAGCCACTGGCCGCTGGCGTTCACCGCCAGCAGCGAACCCGGCGCACGCGGCGCCGAGCCGTAGGTGGCGAGCACTGTGCACAACCATACCCGCTGGCCGTTGCAGGACCACTGCAAAGCCTGACGGATCACCTGTAGATCGAGATGCTGCACGCTTTACTCCGCCTTCAGCTCGGCGAGCTGCTGTAGGTTCAGGTCGCCGGGCAATCCACCCCAGGCCTGGCGCAGGTAGTTGACCATATCTATCACCTGTTGGTCATCAAGCTTGTCGGCAAAGCCCGGCATCGGCTGCATGCGCTCGAAGCCGGTGAACTGCTGTTCACGGATGCCTTCGAGGACCACCTTGACCAGATTGCGCGAGTCGGCCTGGCGCAGCACGGTGTTGCCGCGCATGGCTACGGCGATGTGCGGCTTGCCCTCGCCGTCGACCCCATGGCAGCCGGCGCAGACGTTCAGGTACTGCTGGTGGCCCCGCTTGGCACTGTCGCTCATCTGCTCCAGGGCAACGGACTCGATAGCCTTGGCCGGCGGCGGCTGGTCGCCCAGCAGGTAGGTGGCCATGGCCGCAAGGTCTGCATCTTCCAGGTGCTGGGTGCTGTGGTGCACCACCGGGAACATCTCGTTGAACATGCTGCCCTGGGCGCTGATGCCGTGCTTGAGGAAGGTGGTCAGGTCCGGCTGGGTCCAGCCGCGCTCGGCCAGGTCCTGGGCCAGCAGGCTTGGCGCCAGGTAGCCACCCAGCAGGCCGCCGCTCAGGCGTTGGTCCTGCTGCAGCGCACCGATTGCATTGCGCGGGGTATGGCATTCGCCACAATGGCCCATGACCTCTACCATGTACTGGCCGCGCTGCCAGGCCGGGCTTTTACCCTCGGTCGGCTGCAGTTGCACGCTCTTGCCATACAGCATGTTCCAGCCGCTGAGCCCCATGCGCACATTGAACGGGAAGCGCAGCGCGGTCTGCGGTGCCGGGCGGTTGATCGGCGGTATGGTCATCAGGTAGGCGAGGATCGCGTCCGAATCTTCACGCTTGATCAGGTGGTACGAGGTGTAAGGCATCGCAGGATAAAGGTTGGCGCCATCCTTGCGCTTGCCCTCGGTGACTGCGGCGAAGAACTCGTCGGCGCTGTAGTTGCCGATGCCATACTGTTTGTCCGGGGTGATATTGCTGCCATAAATGGTGCCGAACGGCGAATGGATCGGCAGGCCGCCCGCATACGGCGCGCCGCCTTCGGCGGTGTGGCAGGCCATGCAGTCGGCCGCGCGGGCCAGGTATTCACCGCGCTTGACCTGCGCATCGTCGGCCGCCAAGGCAAACGAACTGACAGCCAGCCCGAGGGCCAACGCCGAGGCGCTACGTACGAAGCCCATGTTCAACCCTCCTTGACCAGGCCGAGATCGTTGAGCACCTTGCGGGTGGCATCGTAGTAACGCACATAGCCTGTGCAGCGGCAGATGTGGTGACCGAGGCTGGCCTCGATGCGGTCCTCCACTTCGCTCTTCTTCAACGGCTGGCGCTGGGCCGTTTCCACCAGCACGGTAGCGGCATTGACGAAGCCTGGTGCGCAGTAGCTGCACTGGAAGGCGAACAGGTCGACGAACTTCTGCTGGATCGGGTTGAGCGTCAGGTTGCCGGCCTCGTCTTTCTTGGCATGGCCTTCGATGGTGCGAACCTTCTTGCCTTCGAAGTAATGCGCACCGGTGATGCAGGTGCGCACTTCTTCGCTGGTGCCGTCGGGGTTGTCGACGATCACCACGCAGGCGTGGCAGATGCCCTGGCCGCAACCCAGGCGCGAGCCGGTGAGGTTCTGGTGTTCGTGCAGGTAGTCGATCATCGCCAGGTCCGCGGGGACCTCGACCGGCCCGACCGGTTGACCATTGAGCGTCAGTTGCAGTGGACGGTTAGCCATTGAGGGCCTCCTTGATACGGGCTGGGGTGATGGGGAGATCGCGCACGCGCTTGCCGATGGCATGCGCGACGGCATTGCCGATGGCACCGACGACCGGGATCATCACCACTTCGGCGATGCCCTTGGAGGGGTCGGTCGGTGACAGCGGCGGGAGGATTTCGCTGGTCTGCTGCCACACCGCCACATCGCGCGCATGCGGCAGGCGGTAGCGGTTGAAGTTCCAGTCGCCCTCCCCGGGCCCACCCTCGTACAACGGCATTTCTTCGGTCAGTGCATGGCCAATGCCCATGGCGATACCGCCTTCGAGCTGGCCCTTGACCAGTTCCGGCACCAGCACCCGGCCACACTCGACCCAACTGTGGTGGTTGAGCACCTGCGTCTCCAAGGTGCCTTTGTTGACCTTGACCTCGACGATGGTCGCCACCGGGCTGTAGTAGGTGACCATGGCGTTGTTCAGCTGGGTGTCGGGGTAGGCTGCATTCTGCCGGTCGAGCAGGTGATAGCCATGGCTGCCCATCTGCGCCTTCTTGGCATTCACCGCACCATCGCCGTATTTCACCGCCATGGCATCGAGCGGGAAGCGCTCGCGCACGCCATCGATGACAAAGTCGGCCTCGGCCCAGCTCCAGCGGTTGAAGCCGTGTACGCTCACGCCAGTAACCAGCCCCATGTCGTGGGCCTTCTGCGCCAGCTGGGCAAACGGAATCGGCGCCAGGCCGTTGCCGGTCAGCTCACCGTTGACCCACACCGCATTTTCACGGCGCACCACCAGCGGGTTGGCCTGGCCGCCGTGCGGGCCTTGGCTCCAGATCGCCATGGCCGCCGGCCACAGCCCATGATTGAACAGCACACGCGCCGCTTCGCGGGTGGCATGGCTGAAGTAGAAGGCCGAGTTGGTGGCCGACGACGGCGACGCCAGCTTGCCGACCCAGCGCGGGTTGCGCAGTGCGGCGTCCTGTTCGGGCTGACTGATCAGGTAGGGGTTGCCGCTGGTGGTCAGCTGCAGCTCCGGCCATTCGGTGACCGCGGTCTTCACCTCGTCGGCCGAACGGCCAAGGAAGTCGCTGACCACCAGTGCTTGGGAAGTGGACATGCCAGTGCCCAGCTCGGTGCCGATGTGGCGCAGGCTGATGCGACCATCGGCGCTGAACTCGACACTGGCCATCGGCGCCTCGGAGCCTGTGCCGAAGTCCTTCTGGCAGATGGCGAAGCCGACGCCGTACCAGTGGTCCGGGTCCTTGGCGTCCATCTGTTGCTTGCGGGCCTCGCGGTTGCGCCACCACTCGTGCACAGCGGCCTTGTCGAGGATCTCGTAAAGGCGCAGGGCGCCGGCCGGGACCGCACCCTGGGTGTTCTTCATGCCCGATTTCAGCGCGTTGGCGCGGCGTAGGTCGATAGCATCGACCCCCAGGCGGCCAGCGATCTCATCCACCATCATCTCGGTGGCCGCCATGCTCTGCAGGGTGCCGTAACCGCGCATGGAACCGGCCTCGACGCCACGGGAGTAGTAGGCGGTCACCGACAGGTCGTTCTGTGGCATGTAGTAGATCGACTGGGCAGCAGTGGCGCCCACGGCGGCCACCGACGGGCTGTAGTTGATGCGCCCGCCGCCGTCGCAGCTCATGTCGGCGCGGAAGATCTTGAAGCTGTTGTCCTTCTTGTCCACCGCCAACTGGTAGCGGATATCGAAGGCATGGCGCTTGATGCCGCTCTGGAACTGCTCGTAGCGGTCGTTGGCCAGGCGGATCGGCACGCCGGCGCCGTAAAGCGCAGCCACCGCGGCATAGAAGACGAAGATGTTGTTGTCTTTTGAGCCATAGCCCACGGTATAGCCCGGGTGCATGTTCAGCGTGTTCAGGGCAAAGCGCGACGGATTGATCATGTGCACGCATTCCTGCGCCACTTCGAACGGGCACTGGGTGGCGACCACGAAGTGCAGCGTGCCCGTGGCCGGGTCATACCAGCCGTTACCGTTGTCCGGCTCCAGCGCGGCAGGTTCGATGGATGGCGTCTTGTAGCGCTCGTCGAACACCAGCCAGTCCTCGGGCGGGTTGTCCAGCTGCTCGGCCATGCGCTTGGCGTAGAACAACCCCTGTTCGGTCAGGTCGCCGTGCTGGTTGGGCTGCTTCGACCACACCGGCTTGCGGTTGAGAATGGTGGGGAACAGCATGGAGTTCTTCAGGCTGGAGAACTCATCGTCGTCGAACGGCGTGGCGCCACCCACCCGCACGAAGCGGAAGCTGCCATAAGGGTCGCGCTGGTACAGCGGCGCCTGGGCACCGTAACGGATCGCCTGCTGATTGAACTGCAGCTTGCGCTTGGCCTGGCGGAAGCGCTCGAAGTCGTGCCAGATCAGGATCGCCACCGGGTGGCCGATGAACATCGGCACCTTGCCGGGCGGCAGCAGCGGGTCGGGCGAATGGGCCTCGGGCCAGGCAATGCCGTCCTGTTCGAGGTCGGCGGCGGTGACGATGCGATCCGGCTGCAGGTCGCTGCCGAGCAGGCTGAGGTCATGGCCGGCATAAATCCGGTCGACCTTGGTCGCCTTGAGCAGCAGCGCATGACCTTGCTGCGCGGGCCAGCCGGGCATGTCCTTGGCGCGGATGTCGCGGGCGAATACTTTGTCGCCGCAGACCTTGGACAAGGCATCGTTACGGAAACGCGCCTTGCCGTCGTGGTTCATCCACTTCTGTGGCGAGGTGGTGACGCGCTCCTCCATCAACGCGGCGAAGGCCTGGCTGCCAAGTGGCGCCATGGTCACGCCGACACCAGCGACCAGGCCGCCTTGCAGGAAGGCGCGCCGGGAAATATCACGGTTGGACATGCTTGATCCTCTGGGCAGTTGGGCCTGCCCTTTCTTTTGATTCTTGGCCTGGCTTGAGAAAAGCTGACCTTGGCGTCAACTTTACAGCAATTGGGTGGGTAGAGGCAAAGTCAAGCCGACAATGTGTCGCGGTATGTATAGGGCAAGGGGCGGAATTCGCGCTTTGGCGGGTAGGTGTTTGGCGGGAGATTTTCAGCGGCTGGTAGGTGTTCGCTGGGAGATTTTCAGCGCCTGGTAGGTGTTCGCCGGGAGATTTTCAGCGCCTGGTAGGTGTTCGCCGGGAGATTTTCAGCGCCTGGTAGGTGTTCGCCGGGAGATTTTCAGCGCCTGGTAGGTGTTCGCCGGGAGATTTTCAGCGCCTGGTAGGTGTTCGCCGGGAGATTTTCAGCGCCTGGTAGGTGTTCGCCGGGAGATTTTCAGCGCCTGGTAGGTGTTCGCCGGGAGATTTTCAGCGCCTGTGAGATCGAGCGCCGCCCGCGCGGCGCTTCGCGGGTAAACCCGCTCCTACGTTTGTTTCGGGCCAGTCCCTCCTGCACCAGTCGCGCGCGACCGCCTTGTTTGTACGACGCGATATCGAGACATGCGCCAAGGCGGTCGCGCGCAAATCCCACAGGAATAATTGGCCCGAAACAAACGTAGGAGCGGGTTTACCCGCGAAGCGCCGCGCGGGCGGCGCTCGATCTCGCAGGCGCTGAAAATCCCCCGGCAAACACCTCAAAATTCCAACGCCGTCCCCTCAAAATTCCAACACCGCCCCCTCGAAAATCCAACAACAAAGACCCTGCAAACCCAGAACAAACTCTTACTACTCCTGACTCACCCCCAACCCCAACACCCGCGTTAACCTTCATTTAATCAACCCCAGCCAGCATGGCCCCATTCCCAGATCTGCCAAGGCGAAGACATGCGCGTTCTCCTGCTCTTCCTCACACTCCTACTGGCCGGCCCGTTGCAAGCCAACCCGTTCGATGTGAAACCAGACTTCCTGCCGGTTGACCAAGCCTTCGTGCTCACCCACGACCGCCAGGCCGACGGCCAGATGCGCCTGTACTTCCAGATCAAGCCGGGCTACTACCTGTACCAGAAGCGCCTGAAGTTCGATGGCCTGCCCACCGAGCAACACCCGCAACTGCCATCGGCACTCAACCATCACGACGAGTTCTTTGGCGACAGCGCGGTGTACCGCGACCAGCTTGAACTGCTATTGCCTGCCAACGCCCAGGGTCAGTTGCGCCTGGGCTGGCAGGGCTGTGCCGATGCCGGCCTGTGCTACCCGCCGCAAACCACCTCGATCGACTTGGGTGGCAGCGTAACGCCCGCCGCCGAGCAAGCCAGCGACCAGGCCCTGGCCAGCGGCCTTCAGCAAGGCCACCTGGCCTGGAGCCTGCTGGCGTTCTTCGGCCTTGGGCTGCTGCTGGCCTTCACCCCCTGCTCGCTGCCGATGCTGCCGATCCTTGCCGGGCTGGTGCTGGGCAATGGCGCCAGTGCCCGGCGCGGCTGGCTGCTGGCCGGGGTCTATGTGCTGAGCATGGCCCTGGTGTACGCCGGGCTCGGGGTGGTTGCTGCCCTGCTGGGTGCCAGCCTGCAGGCCTGGCTGCAGCAACCCTGGCTGCTGGGCAGCCTGGCAGGGCTGTTCGTGCTGCTGGCACTGCCGATGTTCGGCGTCTTCGAACTGCAACTGCCTGCCGCCCTGCGCGACCGCCTGGACCGCGCCGGGCAAGGTACCCGTGGCGGCAACCTGTATGGCGCGGCGTTGCTCGGGGCGTTGTCCGGCCTGTTGCTCGGCCCGTGCATGACTGCGCCGTTGGCCGGTGCGCTGCTGTACATCGCGCAGAGCGGTGACGTACTGCAAGGCGCGCTGGTGCTGTTCAGCCTCGGCCTGGGCATGGGCGTGCCGCTGCTGTTGCTGGTAACCCTGGGCAACCGTTATCTGCCGCGCCCGGGTGCGTGGATGAACCGGGTCAAGGGGGTGTTCGGTTTCGTGTTCCTGGCCATGGCGCTGTACACCGTGCGCAGCCTACTGCCTGCTACCTTGCTGCTGGCACTGAGCGGCGCCTGGCTGATCGCCTTGGCCTGGGCTGCCTGGCCAGCCCTGCAGCGGCTGCCGGCGTTGCGCGCCGTACCGCTGTTGGGCGCGCTGTGGGGCGGCCTGTTGCTGGTCGGTGCGGCAGCAGGCGGCGACGACCTCTGGCAGCCACTACGCCCGTTCGCCGGGGGTGGCAGCACAGCGGCCGCTGGCCAGCATGCCGAGGACAGCTTCGTCACCGTCAGCCGCCCCGAGGACCTGCAACGTGAGCTGGACGCGGCCAAGGCCCGCGGCCAGTGGGTGATGCTCGACTACTATGCCGACTGGTGCGTGTCGTGCAAAGTCATGGAAAAACAGGTGTTCGCACGCAGCGACGTACAGGCCGGCCTGGCCGGCGTACACCTGCTGCGCCTGGACGTGACGGCCGACAGCCCGGCCAGCAAGGCCCTGCTGCAGCGCTACCAGGTACCCGGCCCGCCCAGCATCATCTGGATCGGCCCGGAAGGTGAAGAACGCCGCGCGCGGCGCATCACCGGTGAGGTGGACGCAGCAGCGTTCCAGCAACACTGGGGCCAGACCAGGAGCCAAGGCTGATGCTGACCGTAACACTCGGGCCACTGACCATGGCCCTCAACCATCTGCTGATGCTCACCGCCCTGGTGATCGCCAGCGTGGTCGGCTGGTGGGTCGCCCGACGTGGCGGCGAGAGCCCGGAATCGGCGCTGTTCAACCTGTTCCTGATCGGCCTGCTGTGTGCCCGCGCCGGCTTCGTGCTGGCCTACTGGCCGATGTATCAGGACGACCCGCTGCAAATCATCGACATCCGTGACGGCGGCTTCCTGTTCTGGTCGGGCCTTGCCGGCATCGTGCTCGGAGCCCTGTGGCAGGGCTGGCGCCACCCCGGCCTGCGCCGCCCGCTAGGCTGGGCTCTGTTCAGCGGCGCGCTGTTCTGGGGCCTGGCCAGCCTCGGCGGCCACCTGTACAGCAAAGGCACCGAGCTGCCCGAACTGAGCCTGCGCAACGCCGGCGGCCAGGCCGTGGCATTGCACAGCTACCGCGGCAAGCCGCTGGTCATCAACATCTGGGCCACCTGGTGCCCGCCGTGTCGGCGTGAGATGCCAGTGCTGCAACAGGCACAAAGCGCTTACCCGCACGTGACCTTCCTGTTCGTCAACCAGGGCGAGACCCCGGAAAACGTCAGCACCTTCCTCGCCACCACCGGCCTGAGCCTGACCCACGTGCTGTTCGACGGCACCGGCCTGCTGGCCCAGCGTGTCGGCTCCATGGCCTTGCCCACCACCCTGTTCTACGACGCCAACGGGCGGCTGGTCGGCAGCCACCTGGGCGAACTGTCCCGGGCCAGCCTGCGCCACGCCCTGGAACCTTTCGACCGGGCCATTGCGCCCGCCCCTGCCGCACAAGGAAACTGACATGCGATTGACTGCACTGCTGCCCCTGTCCCTGGCCCTGCTGGCCGCCCCTGCCCTGCAAGCCGAAGAACTGCCCAAGGCGGTTCAGCAACTGCAAGCCAAAGGCGCCGTGATCAAGGGCAGCTTCGATGCGCCCAACGGCCTGCGCGGTTATGCCGCCGAGTACCAGAACAACGCCCTGGCCCTGTACCTGACCCCCGACGGCAAGCACGTGCTGGTCGGCAGCCTGTTCGACGAACAGGGCAAGGACCTGAGCGCCGAGCCGCTGCAAAAGCTGGTATACGCGCCGATGAGCAAGGAAATCTGGGCGAAAATGGAAAAGACCGCGTGGATCGCCGATGGCAAGGCCGACGCGCCGCGCAAGGTGTACCTGTTCAGCGACCCGAACTGCCCCTACTGCAACATGTTCTGGGAACAGGCGCGGCCGTGGGTAGAGTCGGGCAAGGTGCAGTTGCGCCATATCATGGTCGGCATCATCCGCGAGGACAGCCCGGGCAAGTCGGCGGCGCTGCTGGCGGCGAAAGACCCGGTCAAGGCCCTGCAGCAGCATGAAAAGGCCGGCAAGGCCAGCACGCTGAAGGCACTCGAGCAGGTGCCAGAGGCTGTGCAACAGAAGCTGGCGGCGAACATGGCGTTGATGGAAGAGATGGGGTTGCAGGCGACTCCGGCCATTTTCTATCAGGATGAGCAAGGCAACCTGCAAAGCCAGCAAGGGGCACCACGGCCGGAGATGCTTGGGAAGATTCTGGGCAAGCGCTAGTGCATGTGGTGGGGCACAGATCGAGCGCCGTGAAGCAGGCGACGTGGGGCATGGCACCGGCTACGCCGGTGTTCGCGGGTGAACCCGCTCCTACGGGGCTCGCGCTAACGGCTGGGTTTTGCGCCAGGCCCGTGATCGCAAGGCCTGCGCGGTCGGCCGTAGGAGCGGGTTTACCCGCGAAAGGGCCGGACCTGCTGGCCAATTTCCACCAGCCGTTCACCGTTGCCGCCGCCACTGTATTCGCGGGTAAACCCGCTCCTACGCTGATCGGGAGTGGTTGGCCATTGAGAGGGGGCGCCAAGCGCCCCTGCCCATCACAGCCCCTCCAGTTCAGCCATCAGGTCACTGAGCCGGTCGACCTTGTCATCATCCAGCGCACTGCCCTGCAGCCCCTGGACATACTCGGCCAACGCCTCCACCGTGCTGCACTCGAACATCGCCCGCAGCGGCACGTTCAGCTGTAGCTGCTTCTGCACCCGCGAAGCGATCTGCGTGGCCAGCAGCGAATGCCCGCCCAGCTCGAAGAAGTTGTCGTGCACCCCCACCCGCTCGGCTTTGAGCACATCGGCCCAAATACCCGCCAACACATCCTCCAATTCGTTGCGTGGCGCCTGATAGGCCTGACTGTACTGGCCGCCGATGTCGATGGCTGGCAGGGCCTTGCGGTCGAGTTTGCCGTTGGCGTTGTGCGGCAAGCTGTCGAACCAGCCCCAGTGCAAGGGCACCATGTACTCCGGCAACTCGGCACGCAGTCGTTGCTTGACCTGCTCCAGCAACGCGGCATCGGCACTGACGCCTTGGTGCGCCACCAGGTAGCCAACCAGATGCTTGCCGTTCACACCCTCCTGCACCGCCACGGCAGCATCGCGAATTTCCGCCTGCTCATGCAGCCGGGCCTCGATTTCTCCCAGCTCGATGCGATAGCCGCGAATCTTCACCTGATGGTCGATGCGCCCGACGTACTCCAGCACACCGTCCGGGCGTTGCCGCGCCAGGTCGCCAGTGCGGTACAGGCGTTCGCCCGGCGCCCCGTAAGGGTGAGGGATGAATGCCAGCGCCGTGCGCACCGGGTCACCGACGTAGCCACGGCCTACACCCGTACCAGCCACGCACAGCTCGCCCACCGCACCCAGCGGCACCAGCGCCTGGTCCTCGCCGAACAGGTACA
Organism: Pseudomonas sp. GW823-FHT05G12; assembly: GCF_058795575.1. NCBI lineage: Bacteria > Pseudomonadati > Pseudomonadota > Gammaproteobacteria > Pseudomonadales > Pseudomonadaceae > Pseudomonas > Pseudomonas sp. GW823-FHT05G12. The sequence goes on along the minus strand of NZ_CM179501.1, from coordinate 1,868,170 downwards.
GGCGGTTGTTGTCGGTTGGCGTGCCGATTGGCAGGTAGCTGCCTTGGGTCGAGGCGGCATCGACGCGGAAGAACGCCACGTCATCCGAGCACTCCGCCGGCCCATAGGCATTGACCAGGCCGATCTGCGGGTAGCGCTGCAGCCACTGCGCCGCCAGCTCCGGTGGCATGGCCTCGCCGGTCGGCAGCATCCAGCGCAGGCCGTCGAGGGCCTGGTGGTCGCTGGCCAGCATGCCCTGGATCAGGGACGGCACGCTCTCCAGCACGGTGATGCCGGTGGCCTGCACGTGCGCCAGCAGGCCCTGCGGGTCATGGGCGATAGCGTTAGGCACGATCTCTACCTTGGCGCCGAACAGCGGCGCAGCCAGGAACTGCCAGACCGAGATGTCGAAGCTTTGCGAAGCGGTCTGGGCAATCACGTCCTGCTCGCTCAGCGCCAGGTAAGGCACCTTGCTCAGCTGGTTGTTGAGCATGCCGCGCTGCTCGACCATCACCCCTTTCGGCAGGCCGGTCGAGCCTGAGGTGTAGATCACGTAGGCGAGGTTGTCCGGGCCACTGTGGATACCCGGGTTGTGGCTTGCGATCGGGTTGGCCTGGACGTCTTCCCAGACCAGCAGTTGCGGCCGCAGCGCAGTCTCCAGCTCACCGAGCAACTGCCGCCCCTGCTCGGCGCAGGACGCGCTGCACACCAACACTGGCGTGCGGCTGAGCTGGATGATGCTTTGCAGGCGCGCCGCCGGCAGGCCCGGGTCCAGCGGCAGGTAGCCGGCGCCGGCCTTGAAGCTGCCGACGATCATGCCCAGCAGCGGCAACCCACGCTCGGCAAGCAGTGCCACTGGCTGGTCCACGCAGACCCCGGCAGCCACCAGCGCATGGCCCAGGCGGTTGGCCGCCAGGTTCAGCCCGGCGTAATCATAGGAGGCCTCCAGGCAGCGGGCCACGGTACGCTGCGGATGCGCCACGACCTGCGCTTCGAACTGCGCGATGTAGCTCTGTTCCAGCGGATAAACCCGCTCGGTCCGGTTGCAGTCCTCCAGCAGGAAGCCTTGCTCCTGGGCGCTCAGCAGCGGTAGCTCGCTCACCTCTCCTTCAAAACCTTGTACCAGCGCCAGCAGCAGGCGCTTGAATTCGGCCAGCAGGCGCTCGACGGTCGGGTAGTCGAAGTAGCGCTGGTCGAAAGACAGGTGCAGGCCCAGGTCATCACCCGGGTAGCACACCGCCGTCAGCGGGAAGTTGGTGTGGGTACGGCCCGAGTCGGAGCTGGCGTTCAGGTGCTGGGCGTGATCGAGCACGGCGGTTTCAACCGGCGCATTCTCGAACACGAACAGGCTGTCGAATAGCGGCTGGCCCTTGGGCAGCTCGCTGCACGCCTGAATCGCCACCAGCGGCAGGTATTCGTACTCGCGCAGTTCCATGTTGCTTTGCAGCAGGCCCTGCAGCCACTGGCGCACACTGCAGCGCTCACCCGCCGCGGGCAACTGCACGCGCAGGGCCACGCTGTTGATGAACAGGCCGACGGTGCGCTGCATCTGCGGCATGCTCACCGGGCGCCCGGCCACGGTCACGCCAAAGGCCACATCGCGGTCGCCGCTGTAACGCGCCAACACCAGGGCCCAGGCCGCCTGGGCGAAAGTGTTGACGGTGAGCTGATGGGCCTGGGCCAGTTCGCGCAGACGCACGCCATCATTCACCTCAAGGCGGGTATAACAATCGCCGACGACCATGCCGCTACCGGCGTGGTCATGGCGCAGCGGGCGGTCGCTCGGGATGGCTGTGGCACGTTCGAAGCCAGCCAGGTTGGCTTGCCACCAGGCGCGTGCGTCGTCCAGGCCCTGGCGTTGCAGCCAACCGATGTAATCGCGGTAACGCGGCGGCACCGGCAGTTGGGCCTGACGGCCTTCGCCAAGGGCCTGGTAGACCTCGAAGAAATCGTTCATCAACAGCGAGCGGCACCAGGCATCGATAAGGATGTGGTGGTTGCTCATCATGAACCAGTAGCGTTCATCGGCCACGCGCACCAGGCGCAGGTGGAACGGTGCCTCGCTAAGCAAGGCAAAGCCGGCCTCGCGCTCCTGCTTGTGCAGGGCCTGCAGGCGCTGCTCCTGGGCATCGTCGGCCATGCCGCGCCAGTCCTGGTAGTCCACCGCCAGGTTGCCCGGCTTGTGGATGATCTGCAGCATCGCCTCGCCGCTGTTCCAGCTGAACGATGCGCGCAACGCTTCGTGGCGCGCCACCACCGCCTGCCAAGCCTGGGCGAAACGCTCAGGGTCCAAGGCACTGTTGATACGGTAGCGGTCCTGCATGTAGTACAGGCCAGTGCCCGGCTCCAGCAGGGTGTGCAGCAGCATGCCTTCCTGCATCGGCGTCAGCGGGTAAACGTCCTCGATCTGCGCGGCCGGGACCGGCAATGCGTCGATCTGCTCCTGAGTCAGGTGCGCCAGCGGGAAGTCCGATGGGGTGAAGCTGCCATTGCCATCGGCCAGGCAATGCGCGACCAGCGCCAGCAGCTCCTGACGATAGGCCTCAGCCAGACCCGCGATGGTCTGCTGGTCGTAGCGCTCGGCGCTGAAGGTCCAGCGCAATTGCAGAGCACCGCCATACACCTGGCCATCGACGCTCAACCAGTTGGGCAACGGCGCATCGAGGTCATGCGCCAACCCGGCCGGGGCCTCCAGGGGCTGGAACAAGGCTGTACTGTCGAACTGCTGGTCGAACTGGCCCAGGTAGTTGAAGGTGATGCGCGCCTGCGGCAAGGCCGCCATCTGCTCGCGCCCGGCGGCATCCGCCAGGTAGCGCAGTACGCCGTAGCCCAGGCCCTTGTGCGGTACATGGCGCAGTTGTTCCTTGATGCGCTTGATCGAACCGGCCCGCGCCGCGTCGTCTTCACCTGGCAGCGGACGCAGGCTCAATGGGTAGGCATTGGTGAACCAGCCGACGCTGCGGGTCAGGTCCATGTCTTCGAACAGCCCGTCACGGCCATGGCCTTCGAGCTGCACCAGCACTTCTTCATCGCCGCTCCAGCGGCACAAGGCCCGCGCCAGTGCAGTCAACAGCAGGTCGTTGACCTGGGTGTGGTAAGCCGCCGGGGCCAGTTGCAACAGCTGCCGGGTTTGCTCCACGTCCAGGCCGATGGCCAGGGTTTGAGCGTGGCGATGCAAATTGCCGCCCTGCGGATGGTCGCACGGCAATTCGCGACGCACACCGCCCAGCTGGCCTTGCCACCAGGCCAGTTCGTCACGCAGCGAATCGCTGCCGGCGTAGCTGGCCAGGCGCGCGGCCCAGTCGCCGACGGCGTGGGTCTTGGCCGGCAGAGGCTGGCCACGGTACAGCGCCTGCAGGTCTTCCAGCAGCACCCGCCAGGACACGCCATCAACCACCAGGTGATGAATCGCCAGCAGCAACCGCTGAGTGCCCTGCCCGTCACGCACCAGCAAGGCGCGCAGCAGCGGCCCCTGTTGCAGGTCCAGGCTGCGCTGCACGTCAGTGTAGAGGGCCTGACAATCATTGAAATCGGCGACAGTGGCGCTCCACAGCAGTTGCTCGGCGCCAGGCTGCGCGTACTGGGCCTGCCAGCGGCCCTGGGCGTCGCTGAAGCGCAGGCGCAGGCTGTCATGGTGCTGCACCAGCGCAGCCAATGCCTGTTCAAGGGTGGCCTCAACCAAGGGTTGGCGCACCTCCAGCAGCACTGCCTGGTTCCAGTGTTGCGGCTGTGGCAGGTCACTGTCGAAGAACCAGTGCTGGATCGGCGTCAGCCCGGCCTGGCCCTGGCGCAGGCCCTGCTCGACGGTGCTCGCAGCTTCGCTGAGCTGAACCACAGTTGCCAGGGTCTGGATGGTCTGATGCTGGAACAGGTCGCGTGGGGTGAATTGCAAGCCGGCCTGCCGGGCGCGGCTGACCACCTGAATCGACAGGATCGAGTCGCCCCCCAGCTCGAAGAAGTTGTCCTGCACGCCGACCCGGGCAACGTTGAGCACATCGCGCCAGATCTGCGCCAACTGTGCTTCCACCTCATTGCCAGGGGGCTGGTATTGCTGCCGCGCCTGCTCAAGGTCCGGCAATGGCAGCGCGCGGCGGTCGAGCTTGCCGTTGCCCATCAGCGGCAGACTGTCGAGCAGCACCAAGTGCGCAGGCACCATGTAATCGGGCAGGTGCTGGCGGGCATCGGCTTTCACCGCTTCGCGCAGCAGTTGTTGCGCGTCGCTACCGGCGGTGGCCTGCCTGCACACCAGATAGCCCACCAACTGCTTGCCGCCCGGCAAGTCCAGCGCCAGCACGACGGCCTCGTCGACATCGTCGTGCGCCTGCAGGCGGCTCTCGATTTCGCCCAGTTCGATGCGGAAGCCGCGGATCTTCACCTGCTGGTCGGCACGGCCGACATACTCCACCAGGCCATCGGTACCCAGGCGTACCAGGTCGCCGGTACGGTACAGGCGCCCGCCTTCGGCACTGAACGGGTCGGCGACAAAGCGCTCGGCAGTGAGGCCTGGCCGGTCGTGGTAACCCTGGGCCAGGCCGGCGCCGCCGACGTACAGTTCGCCAATACCGCCTTGCGGCAACAAGGCCAGATCCTCGTCGAGGATGTAGGCCGTACGGCTACCGATGACGCGGCCGATCGGTACGCTGCCAAGGTCTGCTGGCAAGGCCTCTGGGGCCAGGCACGCCAGCGGCATGACCACGGTTTCGGTCGGGCCGTAGGCATTGAAGCACTGCTGCGGCGCAAAGGCCTGGCGAATACGCTGCAGGTGCTCGCCGGTCAGCGCCTCGCCCCCGGTAATCACCAGGCGTACCGGCAATTGTTCGCCCCGCCCGCCCAGGTACTGCGCCAGCTGGCTGCCGTAGCTGGGGGTAAAGCCCAGAATGCTCACCTGCTGCTCGCGCACCAACTGGCAGATGTCCTCGGCGCCCCACTGCCCCTGGGCGCGCACTACCACGCGCGCACCACACAACAGCGGCACCCACAGGCGCTCGCTGGCAGCGTCGAAGTTGATGGAATAGAAGTGCAGCTCGCAGTCATCGCTGCGCATGCCGAATGCAGCGATCACCGCCTGGCAGTGCATGGCGAACTCGCCATGGCTGACCACCACGCCCTTGGGTTTGCCGGTAGAGCCTGAGGTGTAGATCAGGTAAGCCTGGTGCTGCGGCAGGCTGAGGTTGTCCAGCGGCGCATCGCTGTACGCCGCCAGGCTGGCGGCATCGTCTTCCAGGCTCCAGCTGGCCACGCCTTCAGGCAGCTCGCCCAGGGTGTGCAGCAGCGCACGCTGGCTGAGCAGCAAGCCGATGCGGCTGTCTTCGATCATGTAGCGCAGGCGGTCGAGCGGGTACTCGGGGTCGAGCGGTACATAGGCGCCGCCGGCCTTGAGGATGGCCAGCAGGCCGACGACCATTTCCAGCGAGCGCTCCAGCGCCAGGCCCACCCGCACCTGCGGGCCGACACCCCGTTCGCGCAGGGCACGCGCCAGGCGGTTGGCCTGCTGGTCGAGTTCGGCGTAGGTCAAGTGCTGGCCGGCGAAGGTCAGCGCGCCAGCCTGTGGCGTGCGCGCGGCCTGGGCGGCGAACAGACCGTGGAGGGTCTGGCCAAGGTCGAAATCGTGTTCGCCCTGCAATTGGCCTGTAAGCACTTGTTGCTCGGCACTGCTCAGCATTGGCAGTTCGCACAGGCGGTGTTGCGGGTTGTCGAGCAAACCGACCAGCAGTTGTTGCCAGTGCTCGGCCATGCGCGCGATACGCGGGGCGTCGAACAGGTCGCGGCTGTAGGTCAGGCAGCAGCCCAGCCGGCCGTCCAGGTCGGTCACCTCCAGGTACAGGTCGAACTTGGTGGCGCTGGCATCGTTGACCAGGTAGTCCACCTGCATGCCGGCCAGCGTGCGGCTTTGCTGGAAGGCCCAGCGCTGCACGTTGCACATCACCTGGAACAGCGGGTTATAGGCACTGCTGCGTGGGGGCTGCAGGGCCTCTACCAGTTGGTCGAACGGCAGGTCCTGGTGCGACTGGCCTTCGATGGCAGCCTGGCGAATCTGCTCCAGCAGCGCGCTGGCGGTCATCTGGCCGTCCAGCTCGCAGCGCAGCACCTGGGTGTTGAGGAAAGCGCCGATCAGGCCTTCGCTTTCCGGACGGATGCGGTTGGCCACCGGCGCGCCGATACGCAGGTCGCGCTGGCCACTGTAGCGGTGCAGCAAGGCGGCCAGGGTGGCGGTCATGGTCATGAACAGGGTCAGGCCGCGCTGGCTATTGAAAGCATGCACGCGGGCCACCAGTGCCGGATCGAGTTCGAAGCGGTACAGCTCGCCACGGTGGCTCTGGACTGCCGGACGCGGGCGGTCGGCAGGCAACGCCAGCACCGGGTGCTCGTCGCCCAGGCGGTGCTTCCAGTAGGCCAGTTGTCGAGCGCCCTCGCCGCTTTCCAGCCATTGCCGTTGCCACACGCTGTAGTCCAGGTACTGCACCGGCAGCGGCGCCAGTGGCGACTCGCGGTCATCGACAAAGGCTTCGTACAGCTCGCCCAGCTCGCGGGCGAAGATGTCCATGGCCCAGCCTTCGGTGACGATGTGGTGCAGCGTCAGCACAAAGAAGTGCTCGCGCTCGTTGGCCTTGACCAGGCAGGCGCGCAGCAGCGGCCCCCGCTCCAGGTCGAAGGGCTGGTGCGCCTGGTCGTCGGCCAGTTGTTGCAAACGTTGCTGGCAGGCATCGTCTGACAAAGCGCTGAAGTCTTGCCAGTCCAGATGCAGGCCGCTGTCTTCGGCCACGCACTGGTACGGCACGCCGTCGATGCTGGGGAACGTGGTGCGCAAGGTTTCGTGACGCACGATCAGCGCCTGCAGCGCACGCTCGAAGGCATCCACGTGCAGGGTGCCGCGCAGGCGTGCCATGCCGCCGACGTTGTACGCCGGGCTGTCCGGCTCCATCTGCCAGAGGAACCACATTCGCTGTTGCGAGTACGACAGCGGCACCGCCTGACGGCGGTCGACACGGGTGATTGCACCTTGCAGGTTGCGCTCCCCGGCCGCGCGCAGGCGGGCGATCTCGGCACAGAAGGCGCCCAGCTCGCTGGCTTCGAACAGGGCCTTGAGCGGCAGCTCGACATCGCAGGCCTGGCGGGTGCGCGAAACGATCTGGGTAGCCAGCAACGAGTGGCCACCGAGGGCGAAGAAGTCGTCCTGCAGGCCAATGCGCGGCAGATTCAACACGTCGCGCCAGATGGCCGCGACCTGTTGTTGCAGCTCGGTTCGTGGCTCGACATGCTCACGCTGCTGCCACACTGGAGCAGGCAGTGCCTTGCGGTCGACCTTGCCGCTGGGGCCCAGTGGCATCTGTGCCAAAGGGATGAGTTGCGCCGGCACCATGTAGGCTGGCAATTGCTCAGCCAGTACGGCCAGCACCTCGGCAGGCTGGGCGCTGCCACTGTAATAGCCGACCAGTTGCGCGCCAACGGCGTCCTTGTGGATCAGCACCAGCGCCTGTTCCACACCTGCCTGTGCCAGCAGGCAGGCCTGCACTTCCTCGGGCTCGACGCGGAAACCGCGCACCTTGACCTGCTGGTCGAGGCGGCCAAGGTATTCCAGGGCCTCCAGCTGAACCTGCCAGCGGGCGCGATCGCCACTGCGGTACAGACGCTGACCATTGCCGTCGGCCTGGGGTACGAAGCGCTCGGCAGTGAGGCCGGGGCGGCCCAGGTAACCACGGGCCAGGCCCGCGCCACCGAGGTACAGTTCGCCCGGCACACCGGGGGCGCTCAGTTCCAGCTCATCGTCCAGCACGCGGCACAGCACATTGCCCAGCGGGCGGCCGATGGGCGAGCGCTCGCCGTCCACCACCTGACAGTGCCAGTGGGTGACGTTGATGGCGGTTTCGGTCGGGCCGTACCGGTTGTGCAGCTGCACCTGCGGCAGCACCTGCAGCACGCGGTCACGCAGCGTGGCGGACAACGCTTCGCCACCCGAGAACACCCGGCGCAAGCTACTGCAGGCCCCCGCCTGCGGCTCCTGGACGAACACCTGCAACAGCGGCGGTACAAAGTGCAGCGTAGTCACCCCATAAGCCTGCACCAGGGCAGCGATACGCTGCGGGTCGCGGTGTTCACCAGGGCCGGCGAGCACCAGCTTGCAGCCGGTGACCAGCGGCCAGAAGCATTCCCACACCGAGACGTCGAAACTGATCGGCGCTTTCTGCATCAGCACGTCGCTGTCATTCAGCGCATAGGTCGTCTGCATCCACTGCAGGCGCTCGGCCAACGCCGCATGGGTATTGCCTACGCCCTTGGGCTGCCCGGTGGAGCCGGAGGTATAGATAACGTAGGCCAGGTTGTCGCCGTGCAGGTGCAGGCCGGGGGCATGGCTGGGCCAGCTGTCCAGGTGCAACTGGTCGAGGGCAATGGCGCTGACACCGTCGACCTGCGGCAGCTTGCCCAGCAGGCTGCTGTGGCTCAGTAGCAACCGGGCGTCGCAGTCGGCCAGCATGTAGGCCAGGCGTTCGGCAGGGTAATCGACATCCAGCGGCACGTAGGCACCGCCGGCCTTGAGAATGGCTAGCAGGCCGACCAGCAATTGCGGTGAGCGCTCGATGGCAATGGCCACACAGGTATCGGGGCCGACGCCTTTGTCACGCAGGTAGTGGGCCAGGCGGTTGGCTTGCTGGTGCAGCCCGGCGTAATCCAGGCTGCCCCCGTCCCAAACCAGGGCGGTGCGCTGCGGCGTCAGGCGTGCCTGCTCATTGAGTTGTTCGACCAACAGGTGCTGCGCTGCGGCGGCCGGTGCCTGGCCCCAACCCAGCAGCTGCGCACGGCCGGGCTCATCCAGCAGTTGCACGTCGCCCAGCGCCTGCTGCGGCGCGGCACACACCTGTTCCAGCAGCGCCAGCAGGTGATGGGCCAGACGTTCGACGGTGCTGGCTTCGAACAGCTCCGTGGCGTAGTCGAAGGCCAGGCTCAGGCGGCCCAGATGGTCCTCCTCACTGTGCAACTGCAAGTCGAACTTGGCTTCGCGGCTGTGCCACGCCAGCTCTTCGGCCAACAGCCCCGGCAGACGCCGCAGGGCTGACAGGTCGCGTTGCTGGTGGTTGAACATGACCTGGAACAGGCCCTGTTCGCGCGCATCTTTCAGGGCTTCGACAAGCTGTTCGAAGGGCAGGTCCTGATTAGCCTGGGCTTGCAACGTGGCCTGTCGTACCTGGGTCAGCAACTGGGTAAACGAGTGACGGCCATCGAATTGCGCGCGCAGCACCTGCGTATTGATGAAGAAACCGACCATGCCTTGGGTTTCCAGGCGCAAGCGGCTGGCGTTGGGCACGCCGACGCGGATATCGGCCTGGCCGCTGTAGCGCTGCAGCAGCGCCTGCCAACCTGCCAGCAGGACCATGAACAGGCTGGCCTGCTGCTGGTGGGCAAGGCTCTTGAGCGCTTCGCCAAGCCTGGCCGGCACCTTGAGGTTGAAGCGCGCAGCGCTGTGCTCGCGCTGGCTGGCGCGCGGGTGGTCAGTGCACAGGTCGAGCGCCGGCAGCTCACCACCAAGGTGTGCCTTCCAGTACTGCAACTGGCGTTCGGCTTCACCGTCAGCCAGCCATTGCCGCTGCCAGCTGCCGTAGTCGGCGTACCCCAGGGGCAGCGGCGCCAGGTTGGCCTCCAGGCCTTGGCAGCGAGCGGCATACAGCTTGGCGAATTCTTCGAGCAGGATGTTCAGCGACCAGCCGTCAGCAACGATGTGGTGCAGGGTCACCCACAGCTGATGCTCTTCGTCGCCCAGGCGCACCAGGGTTACCCGCAGCAGCGGGCCCTGGGTGAGGTCGAACGGCTGGCGGGCCTCGGTTTCCCGCAGCGCGGCGACCTGCTCGGGCGAGTGCCCTTCAAGGTCCAGGCGGTGCAGGCTGAACGGCTGTTGAGGCAGGATACGCTGCAGCGCCTGGCCATTCTCTTCGCTGAACACAGTACGCAGCGATTCATGGCGCGCCACCAGTGCCTGGAAGCTCACTTGCAGAGCATTGACATCCAGCTCGCCACGCAGGTGCAAGCCGGCGGGAATGTTGTAGGCCGCTGATTGCGGTTCCAGCTGCCACAGCAGCCACAAGCGGTTTTGCGCCAGCGACTGGGGCAACGCCCGGGCGCGCTCCAGCGTGGCGATGGCCGTGGTGGCTGCAGCGCCATCGGCGATGATCTGTGCCACAGCCTTGCTGTAGTCGGCCAGTACCGGCGCCTCGAACAGGGTACGCAGGCTCAGGTCGATACCCAACTCATCGGCCAGGCGCGCTGTGGCCTGGGTGGCTGCGATGGAGTTACCGCCCAGCAGCAGGAAGTGGTCGTCCGCGACCACCGCCTCTACCTTGAGGATGTCGCGCCACACAGCGGCGATGCGTGCTTGCAGCTCGTCGCCAGCGGATGCACGGGTACCGGCTTCGCTCACCTCAGGGAAACGGGCATAGCAGTCCAGGCTGCCATCGTCCATGCGCAGCCGGCAGGCAGAGCGCTGCAACTTGCCGCTGGAGGTCTTCGGCAGCGCGCCGGGGTTCAGCAGCAGGACCACGGCCGGGGCCTGTCGGCAGGCGTCGGCGACGACCTGGCGCAGGGTCTTGATCAGGTCCTGGGGCTTGAGTGCCTTTTGCACGTTGCGGCTGATCTCCACCGCGACACCGATGCCCTCCTCGCCTTGGTGCTCGACGGCGAACACTGCCACACGGCCTTTGCGCAGCACCTGAACTTCGCGCTCGAGGGTTTTCTCCAGGTCTTGTGGGTACAGGTTTTGCCCACGCACGATCAGCATGTCCTTCAGGCGCCCGGTGACGAATACCTCGCCGTCACGCATGAAGCCCAGGTCGCCGGTACGCAGCCAGGTCTGGCCGTCCATTTCGACGAAGGTTCGAGCGCTGGCTTCTGGGTTGCGCCAGTAGCCCCGGGCGATGCTCGGGCCGCCTGCCCAGATTTCCCCCACCTGGTTGTCGCCCAGCACTTGCAACTGTTGCGGCTCGACGATGCGTACCGCGTGCCCCGGCTGCGGGAAGCCGCAACTCATCAGCACGCTGCCAGTGCCGGGTTCGGCGCGGTTGGCGGCGAAGGCTTTGGCATCCAGCTCAAGCGCGGCGATACCCTGGCCACGACGGCTGCCGCTAACGAACAGGGTGGCTTCGGCCAGGCCATAACTGGCGAAGAAGCTCTGCGGGTCGAAGCCACAGGCCTGGAACTTGTCGGCGAAGGTGGCCAGGCTGTCCTGGCGGATCGGCTCGGAGCCGGAATAGGCCACGCGCCAGCGGCTCAGGTCGAGCCCGGCCAGCGAAGCCTCGCTGACCCGCTCGCTGCACAGGCGATAAGCGAAGTCGGGCCCGCCGCTGATGGTGCCACCGTATTCGCTGATGGCCTGCAACCAGCGCAACGGCCGGGCCAGAAAGTACCCCGGCGACATCAGCACGCAAGGCACGCCACTGAAGATCGGCTGCAGCAGGCCGCCGATCAGGCCCATGTCATGGTACAGCGGTAGCCAGCTGACGATCACATCGTCGGGGTTGAGGTCGATACCAAAGCCTTGGCGGATCAGTTGCTCGTTGGCCACCAGGTTGCCATGGCTGACCTGCACGCCCTTGGGCAGCGCGGTGGAGCCGGAGGTGTACTGCAGGAAGGCGATGTCATCGCCCTTGAGCACGGGTTCACGCCAGTTCGCAGCCAAGGCCGGGTCCAAGCCATCCACTGCCAGCAGTTGGGGGGCATTGTCCGCCGCCAGGGCTTCCAGGCCCTGCAGGCTGTCGTGCAGCGCCGCCACGGTCAGCAGCAGGCGCGGCTCGGCGTCATCGATGATCGACAGCAAACGCTCCTGGTGCTGCTGGCGCGCGGACTCCGGCGGGTAGGCCGGCACCGCGATCACGCCCGCATACAGGCAGCCGAAGAACGCCGCCACGTAATCTGGCCCGCTGGGGAACAACAGCACGGCACGGTCACCGAAGCTGGCGCGCGCCTGCAAGGCGGCGGCGATGGTGCGTGCACGCTGGTCGAGGTCCCGGTAGCTGAGCACGGCCTGCTCACCGGGCGTGTCGGCGAGAAAGCGCAGGGCAATCCTGTCCGGGGTCTGCGCGGCGCGTTGCGCCAGGGCCTGGACCAGCGAGAGCGGGAGTTCGAAGGCGTCCGTCATTGGGTGTTCCTGCCAGTGTCTGGTTAGGTCTGACAGCTGCTCCGCTAACGTGGGCGGGCAACGTATGCGACCGGGGATGTACACAGGGGAACGGATGGGCAGGGAGAGAAATTAGCGGGCAGGTCAGGCTTTAAGGGTTGATAAGGCATACCCCCAAAGCCAACCGCGCTTTAGAACTGAAACCCACAGATACTAATTACATTTCGCATTTGACAATTATTATCATCTTGAATAGTTTGTCGCACGTCGTAGGAAGCTTCCCAACCTTGGGCGCCTCCTCTCCCCTCTGTGACAAGGTGATTTCCATGGCGGAACAACTATCCACAAGTAAGTGCGATTCACCATTACTGCAGGCCTTCGTCGACAACCGCAGCATCCTGGTCAAGATCGCCGCCCGCATCACAGGCTGCCGTTCGCGGGCTGAGGACGTGGTACAGGATGCCTTTTTCCGGCTCAGCACCGCCCCGCAGATCACCTCATCGTTCAAGGCCCAGCTGAGCTACCTGTTCCAGATCGTGCGCAACCTGGCGATTGACCACTATCGCAAGCAGGCGATGGAGCTGAAGTACTCCGGTAGTGAGGAGGAAGGCATGAACGTGGTGGTGCAGAACGCCTCGCCCGAAGCCACCCACATCAACCGCGCCGCGCTGAATGACATCGCGGAGGCCTTGAACGAACTGCCGCCGCGCACCCGCTATGCTTTCGAGATGTACCGCCTTAATGGCGTGCCGCAGAAGGACATTGCCAAGGAACTGGGCGTATCGCCGACCTTGGTCAACTTCATGATCCGCGATGCGCTGGTGCATTGTCGCAAGACGGCCAGTCGGCAGGCCTGAAGATGGCTGCAAGCAAACGCGAGAGCGAACCTGGATCGCTCTCGCTTTTGCTTGCAGCGCTAGTGTGGTGTTTTGCAAATACGGCCAATAACTCGCGAGCGATTTTTGCGTTCAGGCAAGGCGTCGCGACGAGTCGTAGCCCAGCTACGGCGAGGAGCGACAACGCCGCATGAGCGCAAAAAGCGCCGCGAGTTATGGTCGTTATTTGTGAAACACCACACTAGCCCCTACGTCAGCTTGCAACGATCGAAAAACCGCTCCCGCCCCAGAATCATCAACGCCGCCCGCTTGTGAGGAAAGTCGAACTCCTTGTCGCAATGGAAACATTGGTCGTGCATGTAGCCAATCATCTTGCCATTGTCGGCGCGCGGCTCGGCCACCACCCGCTGGGTGCGCGGGTCATCCAGGAACAGGTAGTGCACCAACGCCGATAGCCAGCTGGCCACCTTGTGCGGCCCTCGGTGGCTCTCCTCTCCCACCAGCATATGGATACCACGGTCGTAGTCATCGGCCGGGTAGAAGGGGGCAATGCGGTCCTCCTTGGCCCAGTACGCCTCGAAGTAGGCAAACGGCTCGTCATCGAAACAACCGATCAACGTCAACGTATGCGGGTCGGCTTCGAGCTTGGCCAAGTATTCGCGGTGCTGCTCCAGCGTGCCACCCTCCTGCCAGAACGCCTCCACGCGAGGGTTGTTCTGCCAGCGGTTGAAACGCTCCAGGTCATGCTCGATCTCCAGGGTACGCAGCGATACCCAACTGCCCAAGCGCGCATCGAAGCGCCGGTACACTTCGCCCCGCGGCTTGGGCGCCCGGCGCGGGTGACGCTTGCCGTTGCTGATCTGCATCTGCTGCGGATATACCCCGGCAACCGACTCGCCCAGCCACGGCTGCGGCAGTTGCCAGAACAGTGCGCGCTCGCACAGGTACTGGCCAGGCTGTTCACCGGCCAGCAGCAGGCCACTGGCCAACGCCTGCGGCAACACTTCGGGCAGGTGCCAGGTCAGGCGCTGGCAGGCCGTATCGCGCGACAACAACCAATAACAGGCGGCCCACAAGGCTTGGTAGGGGCGCTCGGGGCAAAAGCGCTCAAGGTGAACGTGCAGAGAAGCGCCAACCTCCAGTCGCAACTGGATCAGGGGGCGGCCTTCAAGGGCCAGGCTTAACCAGCTGTCGCCCTCCTCGGCACTGAGGCTGCGCCAGCGTGGCGGTGACTGTGGCTGCGAAGCGGCATCGAACGGCATGGGCTTGACTCACGAAAATGAAGAAAAGGCACACTGCAGGGAACGTTGCCGCAACACGGGAATTTAGTCTTGCGGTGCAGCCACCTTGATTCGGTACGGCTCGAAGATGCGCGCCAGTTCACCGCTGTCACGCAGGCCACGCAGCAGGGCAGCGAACGACTGCTCGCCGATAGGCGCCCCCGGGCGCAGCAAGGCGTAGTGGTGATAGACCTGGTCAATGCGTTGCGAAGGCACCAAATGCGCCCTGCTCGCCGGGTTGCGTGCCAGGAAATCACTGAGGTAGGAACGCGTGACCAGGGCAATATCGGCGCGGCCGGCCTGCACCATCAGCAGGTTGCTGTCGTGGGAATAGGTCAGGGTCGCGTTGTATGTCTTGCGCAGGTAGTCCGGGTCAGCGTTGAAGCTCGCAAACGCGTAGTGGTAGCCGTTGAACAAGGCCAGGCGTTTGCCGCGCAGGTCATCGAAATAATGCGGATCATTGCCGTTTGCCTTGCGGGCGACGAACACTTCGGCATCTTCCAGGCCCATGTCCACGGTCTGATGGGCAATCTGCTCCCAGCCCCATTGTGGGTTCTCGAAAATCGCCATGTCGGTGCGGCCCTGCTGGAAGTCACCGAAGCGCCGCTGGATAGACGTAGGCACCAGAACGAAGTGATAGTGCTGCTGCGCCCGGTTGAGTGCATCGACCAACTGCGGCAGCAAACCGGTATCGGCACCTTGCTCGGGGCGCACTGTGTAAGGCGGGAAATGGGCTGCGCCAATCTTCACTTCAACCGCCTCGCCAGCCCATACCGGTGCCGCCAACCAGAACACGGCCAGCAGCATCAGGGTGGACAAGGCCTTGAGGCCGGGCGCTGGAGTCAAGACGGACACTCATCACGGTTTATGCCTGTATGCGCTTAAGCTAGGCGTTTTCCAGGGGCGACACAACTACTGACGCCTGCTCTTTGTGCCAAAGCAGGCGGCAAAATGCCATAGGATGCCGTATGCCCGGACATTGGCTACGCTCTAGCAGGATCTGCAGGGGAGCCTGGTATGGGCCATTGGTTGGTGATCGACCTGGAAGCCACCACCGACGATGGTGGGTGGCCGGTTACAGAGATGGAAGTCATTGAAATCGGCGCAAGCCTGGTTACCCGCGAAGGCCGCGAGGTCGACCATTTCCAGCGTTTTGTAAAGCCACGGCGGCGGCCGCAGCTGACCCCGTTCTGCCGTGAGCTGACCCACATCAGCCAGGCCGACGTGGACAGCGCCGCGCCGTTTCGCGAGGTGTGGGCAAGCTTCGAGCGCTGGCTGGGGCACCACCGCGGGCAGCTTCAGGCCTGGGTCAGCTGGGGCGACTACGACCGCCAGCAACTGCACCAGGAGTGGCAGCAGCACAGCCTCGACAGCCTGCTGCGCACATTGCCGCACATCAACCTCAAGCAACGCTTTGCCAAGGCCCGCCACCTGCAGCGCCCCACCGGCCTGAACGGCGCCCTGCAACTGGCCGGCATGCACTTTTGCGGGCAGCAGCACAGGGCCCTGGAAGATGCGCGAAACACGGCGCGGCTATTACCGTTGACCCTGCCCGCCAGCAGCCCCTGATAGCAGATGACGACGCCTGTGGGCTTGGGCATACTGGCCAGCCCTTTTTCAGCACCTCTTTTCAGGAGTCGCCCATGTTCCAGGTCAACGAGTACTTCAACGGCACCGTCAAGTCGATCGCATTCTCGGGCGAAGAAGGCCCGGCCACTGTCGGCGTCATGGCTCCGGGCGAATACGAATTCGGCACTGCCAAGCGCGAGATCATGCATGTGGTATCGGGCGCGCTGACCGTGAAACTGCCAGGTAGCGACAACTGGGAAACCTTCAACGCCGGTGACAAGTTCAACGTGCCGGCTGACAGCAAGTTCCAGCTGCAGGTGAAGGTGGATACCGCTTACCTGTGCGAATACCGCGACTAAGCGCCGACCTGTTCCGGCCTCTTCGCGGGTAAACCCGCTCCTACAGGGTGCTGAGCCGACCTTCGATGTTGTGCGGTCCTTGTAGGTGCGGGTTTGCCCGCGAAGAATCCAGCACTAGTCCTTCAGAAAATCAGCAACGCGTTCAGCCGCCGCCTGCAAATGCTGCTCATGGCTGAACCCCGAAGCCTTCAACGGCTTCAGGTCATGGTCCCCCGCCACTAGCCAGCCCACCTCGATCGCCGGCGACAACGCATACCCCGCCACCGCCTCGCGGTTACCCAGCGCATCCCGCTCGCCCTGCACGATCAACGTCGGTGTCTTCAACTCGGCCAGGTGCTCTACCCGTGGCTTCTCAGGTTTACCCACCGCGTAGAACGGATAGCCCAGGCACACCAGCGCATCCGCGCCCAGTTCGTCGGCCAGCAGGCTCGCCATGCGCCCGCCCATGGACTTGCCCCCCACGGCCAGCTTGCCCGCGACCAAAGGTCGCACTTGCCGGTACACCTCGCGCCAGCAGTCAAGCAACACCTTCTGCGGGTTCGGCGGCCGCTTGCCACCGGTAACCCTGCGCTCGGCCATGTACGGGAACTCGAAGCGCACTACCGCTACCCCAAGAGCCGCAAGCCTTTGCGCCATTTCGTCCATGAACCCGCTGTCCATCGGCGCGCCCGCGCCATGGGCCAGAATCAGGCACCCCTTGTAGTCATCCTGACCTGCAACCCGCGGAGGATCGCAGCGCAAGCCTGGGACATTTGCGACCTTCGCCCATTGATCCCCGTCAATACCGGCACTTTGCCCATTAATCATGCTTGCCTCGCTGTAAAGCCTGCCAAATAACCGTGGATGGGAACCCATACATGAACACAACCAGCAGTACCGCCTATAACTACAAGGTGGTCCGCCAATTCGCCATCATGACGGTGGTGTGGGGAATCGTCGGGATGGGGCTCGGCGTCTTCATCGCCGCCCAGCTCGCCTGGCCGTCCCTCAACTTCGACCTCCCCTGGACCAGCTTCGGCCGCCTGCGCCCCCTGCATACCAATGCGGTGATCTTCGCGTTCGGCGGCTGCGCACTGTTCGCCACCTCCTATTATTCGGTGCAACGCACCTGCCAGACCACCCTGTTCGCACCGGGCCTGGCCGCGTTCACGTTCTGGGGCTGGCAACTGGTTATCCTGCTGGCGGCCATCAGCCTGCCGCTGGGCTACACCAGCTCCAAGGAATACGCCGAACTGGAATGGCCGATCGACATTCTGATCACCATCGTCTGGGTGGGTTACGCCATCGTGTTCTTCGGCACGCTGATGAAGCGCAACACCAAACACATCTACGTCGGCAACTGGTTCTTCGGCGCCTTCATCCTGACCGTGGCGCTGCTGCACATCGTCAACAACCTGGAACTGCCGGTCAGCCTGACCAAATCCTATTCGGTCTACGCAGGCGCCACCGATGCCATGGTGCAGTGGTGGTACGGCCATAACGCGGTGGGCTTCTTCCTGACCGCAGGCTTCCTGGGGATGATGTACTACTACGTGCCCAAGCAGGCCGAACGGCCGGTGTATTCGTATCGCTTGTCGATCGTGCACTTCTGGGCGCTGATCACCCTGTACATCTGGGCCGGCCCGCACCACTTGCACTACACCGCCCTGCCCGATTGGGCGCAGTCGCTGGGCATGGTGATGTCGCTGATCCTGCTGGCGCCAAGCTGGGGCGGCATGATCAACGGCATGATGACCCTGTCGGGCGCCTGGCACAAACTGCGCAGCGACCCGATCCTGCGCTTCCTGGTGGTGTCGCTGGCGTTCTACGGCATGTCCACCTTCGAAGGCCCGATGATGGCCATCAAGACGGTCAACGCCCTGTCCCACTACACCGACTGGACCATCGGCCACGTCCACGCTGGCGCCCTCGGCTGGGTAGCGATGATCTCGATAGGCGCGCTGTACCACACCATCCCCAAAGTGTTCGGCAAAGAACGCATGCACAGCCTCGGCCTGATCAATGCACACTTCTGGCTGGCCACCATTGGTACCGTGCTGTACATCGCCTCGATGTGGGTCAACGGCATCGCCCAGGGCCTGATGTGGCGCGCGGTCAACAGCGACGGCACGCTCACCTACTCGTTCGTGGAAACCCTGGTGGCCAGCCACCCAGGCTTCGTCGTGCGCTTCGTCGGCGGCGCGATCTTCCTCAGCGGCATGTTCCTGATGGCCTGGAACACCTGGCGCACCGTGCGTTCGCCAGCGCTTGACGTCGCCCCTGCGAACGCCCAGTTGGCTTGAGGAGAAACGCCTGATGAAACATGAAGTCATCGAGAAAAACGTCGGCCTGATGGCCCTGCTGATGGTATTTGCCGTCAGCATCGGCGGCCTGACCCAGATCGTCCCGCTGTTCTTCCAGGACGTCACCAACAAACCGGTCGAAGGCATGAAGCCCTACACCGCGCTGCAACTGGAAGGCCGCGATGTCTACATCCGCGAAGGTTGCGTGGGCTGCCACTCGCAGATGATCCGCCCGTTCCGTGCCGAAACCGAGCGTTACGGCCACTACTCGGTGGCCGGTGAAAGCGTCTGGGACCACCCGTTCCTGTGGGGCTCCAAGCGCACCGGGCCGGACCTGGCCCGGGTCGGTGGCCGCTACTCGGACGACTGGCACCGTGCGCACCTGTACAACCCGCGCAACGTGGTGCCGGAGTCGAAGATGCCGTCCTACCCGTGGCTGGTTGCCCAGCCGGTCGACAACAGCCACACCGACGTCAAGATGCGCACCCTGCGCACCCTGGGCGTGCCGTACACCGACGACGACATTGCCGGCGCCCGTGAAGCGGTCAAAGGCAAGACCGAGATGGATGCCCTGGTCGCCTACCTGCAGGTGCTCGGCACCGCGATCAAGAACAAGAGGTGAGTGCGATGGAAATGGACATCGGCATGATCCGCGGTCTGGGCACCCTGGTGGTGATGATTGCCTTCATCGGCCTCACCCTGTGGGTCTTCAACCGCCGCCGCGACCGTGATTTCGCCGAAGCGCGCCTGCTGCCCTTCGTCGACGACCGCCTGCCCACTGCCGGGCAGGAGCCTGCTGCAAAAAGGAGTAACGGGCAATGACCACCTTCTGGAGTACGTACATCAGCGTACTGACCATCGGTAGCCTGATTGGCCTGACCTGGCTGCTGCTCGCCACGCGCAAGGGCCAGAGCAACAACACCACCGACGAGACCATGGGCCACAGCTTCGACGGCATCGAGGAGTACGACAACCCGCTGCCCAAGTGGTGGTTCTGGCTGTTCGTTGGCACCTTGGCGTTCTCGGTCGGCTACCTGATCCTCTACCCGGGCCTGGGCAACTGGAAAGGCATCCTGCCGGGCTATGAAAATGGCTGGACTGGCGCCAATGAATGGCAGAAGGAAATGGACAAGGCCGATGCCAGGTTCGGTCCGATCTTCGCCAAATACGCCGCCATGCCCGTAGAAGAAGTGGCGAAGGACCCGCAGGCACTGAAAATGGGCAGCCGCCTGTTTGCCTCCAACTGCTCGGTGTGCCACGGTTCCGACGCCAAGGGCGCCTTCGGCTTCCCCAACCTCACCGACAATGACTGGCGCTGGGGCGGCGATCCGGAAACCATCAAGACCACCATCATGGCCGGTCGCCATGGCGTGATGCCGGCCTGGGCCGAAGTGATCGGTGACCAGGGCGTGGCCGATGTGGCTGCGTTCGTGGTCAGCAAACTCGATGGCCGCACACTGCCTGAGGGCGCGAAGGCCGATGTGGAGAATGGGCAGAAGATCTTCGCAGCCAACTGCGTGGCCTGCCACGGGCCGGAAGGCAAAGGTACGCCCGCCATGGGCGCTCCGAACCTGACCCATCCGCAGGCGTTTATCTACGGTTCGAGCTTTGCCCAGCTGCAGCAGACCATTCGTTATGGTCGCCAGGGGCAAATGCCGGCGCAGGCCGAGATCCAAGGGAATGACAAGGTGCACCTGCTGGCGGCTTACGTGTATAGCCTGTCGCAGGATGGTTCGGCTGAGGCTGTGACGGCCAAGTGAGTTCGCCGAAAGGGATTTGCCAAGTGAGTTCGCCGAAAGGCATTCGCCGCCTGTGAGATCGAGCGCCGCCCGCGCGGCGCTTCGCGGGTAAACCCGCTCCTACGTTTGTTTCGGGCCAATTATTCCTGTGGGATTTGCGCGCGACCACCTTGGCGCATGTCTCGATATCGCGTCGTACAAACAAGGCGGTCGCGCGCGCCTGGCACAGGAGGGACTGGCCCGAAACAAACGTAGGAGCGGGTTTACCCGCGAAGCGCCGCGCGGGCGGCGCTCGATCTCTGCCCCACCACAACACTCAAACCTTACACTCCCCGCCCCACCACAACACTCAAACCTTACCCCCCGCCCCACCACAACACCCAGACCTTACACCCCGCCCCGCCACAACATCCAAACCTTACACCCCCGCCCCACCACAACACCCAACCCCTACACCCCCGCCCCACCACAACACCCACCCCCTACACCCCCGCCCCCCCATAACCCTCAAGCCTTACACTCCTCCGCCCACCACCAGCCTCAGCCCCCTTCCCTTGCACCCCCACCGAACACAACTAAGCTTGTTGCCTCAGTGGGCTTCGCTCCGAAAGGACCGGAGCAGACGCGGCGCATGGCCTGTCGCCGCCCCAGAAAAAGCTTGACCGATCGATCAGAAAAAGATGAAAAACGGTACACATTACAAATATTTATTTGTGTACAATCGCCCAGACCCGATCCCTGCGGGACATCAGTGAACGGGTCTGGACACGGGTCGGCGTACCAAAGTTGCGTTGCGGTAACCTTGCTGGTTATCAATACTGGCGCCGATTTTTCGACCAACAAGAACATCAAAACCGTGGAACCTTAGAATGAGCACAGCAATCAGTCCGACTGCTTATAACTATAAGGTCGTCCGCCAGTTCGCCATCATGACGGTGGTCTGGGGGATCCTTGGCATGGGCCTCGGCGTCTTCATCGCCTCGCAGCTGGTGTGGCCGCAGCTGAACCTGGACCTTCCCTGGACCAGCTTCGGCCGCCTGCGCCCGCTGCACACCAACCTGGTGATCTTCGCCTTCGGGGGCTGTGCGCTGTTCGGCACCAGCTACTACGTGGTGCAGCGCACCTGCCAGACCCGGCTGATCTCCGACAGCATGGCCGCCTTCACCTTCTGGGGTTGGCAAGCCGTGATCGTCGGCGCGCTGATCACCCTGCCGATGGGCTACACCACCACCAAGGAATACGCCGAGCTCGAGTGGCCGCTGGCGATCCTGCTGGCCATCGTCTGGGTTACCTACGGGCTGGTGTTCTTCGGCACCATCGTCAAGCGCAAGACCAAGCACATCTATGTCGGCAACTGGTTCTACGGTGCGTTCATCGTGGTCACCGCGATGCTGCACATCGTCAACCACATCTCGCTGCCGGTGAGCCTGTTCAAGTCGTACTCGGCCTACTCCGGCGCCACCGACGCGATGATCCAGTGGTGGTACGGCCACAACGCCGTGGGCTTCTTCCTCACCACCGGTTTCCTGGGGATGATGTACTACTTCGTGCCCAAGCAGGCCGAGCGGCCGATCTATTCGTATCGCTTGTCGATCGTGCACTTCTGGGCGCTGATCACCCTGTACATCTGGGCCGGCCCGCACCACCTGCACTACACCGCCCTGCCTGACTGGGCGCAGTCGCTGGGCATGGTAATGTCGATCATCCTGCTGGCGCCAAGCTGGGGCGGCATGATCAACGGCATGATGACCTTGTCAGGCGCCTGGCACAAACTGCGCACCGACCCGATCCTGCGCTTCCTGGTGGTGTCGCTGGCGTTCTACGGCATGTCCACCTTCGAAGGCCCGATGATGGCCATCAAGACCGTGAACTCACTGTCGCACTACACCGACTGGACCATCGGCCACGTCCACGCCGGCGCCCTCGGCTGGGTGGCAATGATTTCGATCGGCGCCGTGTACCACATGATCCCGAAACTCTACGGCCGCGAGCAGATGCACAGCATCGGCCTGATCAACGCGCACTTCTGGCTGGCCACCATCGGTACCGTACTGTACATCGCCTCGATGTGGGTCAACGGCATCACCCAGGGCCTGATGTGGCGCGCCATCAACGATGACGGCACCCTCACCTACTCCTTCGTCGAAGCCCTGCAGGCCAGCCACCCCGGCTACATCGTCCGCGCCCTGGGCGGAGCGTTCTTCGCCAGCGGCATGCTGCTGATGGCCTACAACGTGTTCCGTACCGTACGTGCCGCCAACCCGGCACAGGCTGAAGAGGCCGCCAAGATCGTCGTTGTGGGAGCGCACTGATGAAGCATGAAGCCGTCGAGAAGAACATAGGCCTGCTGGCCTTCTTCATGGTCATCGCCGTGAGCGTCGGTGGCCTGACCCAGATCGTCCCGCTGTTTTTCCAGGACGTCACCAACAAGCCGGTCGAGGGCATGAAGCCGCGCACCGCGCTGGAGGTGGAAGGCCGCGATATCTACATCCGCGAAGGCTGCGTGGGCTGCCACTCGCAGATGATCCGCCCGTTCCGTGCCGAAACCGAGCGTTACGGCCACTACTCGGTAGCCGGTGAAAGCGTGTGGGACCACCCGTTCCTGTGGGGCTCCAAGCGTACCGGGCCGGACCTGGCCCGCGTCGGCGGCCGCTACTCCGATGACTGGCACCGAGCGCACCTGTACAACCCGCGCAACGTGGTACCGGAATCGAAGATGCCTTCCTACCCGTGGCTGGTCGAGAACAAGCTCGACGGCAAGGACACCGCGAAGAAGATGGAAGTGCTGCGCACACTCGGCACCCCGTACACCGACGCCGACATTGCCGGCGCACGTGACGCGGTCAAGGGCAAGACCGAAATGGACGCCATCGTCGCGTACCTGCAGGGTCTTGGCACCATCATCAAGAGCAAACGGTGACGCTGATGGATATCGGGATGATTCGCGGCCTGGGCACCGTCGTGGTGATGGTGGCGTTCGTGGGCCTGGCGCTGTGGGTGTTCAACCCACGGCGTAAAAAGGACTTCGACGAAGCGACCCAACTGCCCTTCGCGGATGACCCCGAGGCCACTCGGCACGTCGAGCAAGCAAAAGCTTCTGGGAGCAAACAACAATGACAACCTTCTGGAGTCTGTACGTTACCGTCCTGACCCTGGGCACCATCTTCTCGTTGACCTGGCTGCTGCTGTCGACCCGCAAGGGCCAGCGCGAAGAGGTTACCGACGAAACCGTCGGGCATGCCTTCGATGGCATCGAGGAATACGACAACCCGCTGCCGCAATGGTGGTTCTGGCTGTTCGTCGGCACCATCATCTTCGCCCTCGGTTACCTGGTGCTGTACCCGGGCCTGGGCAACTGGAAAGGCGTCCTGCCGGGCTATTCATACCTGGATAACGACAAGCAGACCGAGTTTTCCAACGGCCAGCCGGGCTGGACCGGCGTGCACGAATGGGAAAAGGAAATGGCCAAGGCCGACGCCCGCTTCGGGCCGATCTTCGCCAAGTTCGCGGCCATGCCGATCGAAGAAGTGGCCAAGGACCCGCAGGCATTGAAAATGGGTGCGCGGCTGTTCGCCTCCAACTGCTCGGTGTGCCACGGTTCCGACGCCAAGGGCGCCTTCGGCTTCCCCAACCTCACCGACAATGACTGGCGCTGGGGCGGCGATCCGGAAACCATCAAGACCACCATCATGGCCGGTCGCCATGGCGTGATGCCGGCCTGGGCCGAAGTGATCGGTGACCAGGGCGTGGCCGATGTGGCTGCGTTCGTGGTCAGCAAACTCGATGGCCGCACACTGCCTGAGGGCGCGAAGGCCGATGTGGAGAATGGGCAGAAGATCTTCGCAGCCAACTGCGTGGCCTGCCACGGGCCGGAAGGCAAAGGTACGCCCGCCATGGGCGCTCCGAACCTGACCCACCCGCAGGCGTTCATCTACGGCTCGAGCTTTGCCCAGTTGCAGCAGACCATTCGTTATGGCCGCCAGGGGCAGATGCCGGCCCAGGAACAACTGCAGGGCAACGACAAGGTGCACTTGCTGGCGGCTTACGTCTACAGCCTGTCGCACCAGGCTGAGCCGGCCAAGGCTGAGTAAGGCAGGCCTGGCCTCTTCGCGGGTACACCCGCTCCTACACAGGATCCTTGTAGGAGCGGGTTTACCCGCGAAGAGGCCGGTACTGGCACAGCATTTCTAGCAGGCTGATGACCTGGATCAATTGACACCCGCCATAACACGTTTCATACCACGACCCAACGCGACTAAAGGTCGCAGTGCGATCCCATGCTGCCCTCAGCGGCGTATCATGGACCGCAGAGCGCTAGCAGATTGCGCGAGACTGCGGCCCGCACGCACAGGCCGCGGCGTTTCTCCACTGCCGTGGGACTTGATGATGAGCAAGCAAATTCCGGTACATGATGTGACCCCGCCTGCCAACAAAGGGAAGGATTCCGTCGACCTCTACGCTTCCCGGGAAAAGATCTACACCCGCGCCTTCACCGGCCTGTTCCGTCGCTTGCGCATGGTCGGCGGTGCAGTGCTGTTCCTGCTGTACTTCGGCACCGTGTGGCTGAACTGGGGGGGTCACCAGGCCGTGTGGTGGAACCTGCCCGAGCGCAAGTTCTACATCTTCGGCGCCACCATCTGGCCGCAGGACTTCATCCTGCTCTCGGGGATTCTCATCGTCGCCGCCTTCGGCCTGTTCTTCATCACGGTGTTCGCCGGCCGGGTGTGGTGCGGCTACACCTGCCCGCAAAGCGTGTGGACCTGGATTTTCATGTGGTGCGAAAAGGTCACCGAGGGTGACCGCAACCAGCGCATGAAGCTCGACAAAGCCCCCATGAGCGGCAACAAGTTCCTGCGCAAATTCGCCAAGCACAGCCTGTGGCTGCTGATCGGCTTTGTCACCGGCATGACCTTTGTCGGCTACTTCTCGCCAATCCGTGAACTGGCGATCGAATTCTTCACGGGCCAGGCCGATGGCTGGGCCTACTTCTGGGTCGGCTTCTTCACCCTCGCCACTTATGGCAACGCCGGTTGGCTACGCGAACAGGTGTGCGTGTACATGTGCCCCTATGCCCGCTTCCAGAGCGTGATGTTCGACAAGGACACGCTGATCGTGTCCTACGACCCACGCCGTGGCGAAACCCGCGGCCCGCGCAAGAAAGATACCGACTACAAGGCCCAGGGCCTGGGTGACTGCATCGACTGCACCATGTGCGTGCAGGTCTGCCCGACCGGCATCGACATCCGTGACGGCCTGCAGATCGAGTGCATCGGCTGCGCCGCCTGTATCGATGCCTGCGACAGCATCATGGACAAGATGAACTACCCCAAAGGGCTGATCAGCTACACCACCGAACACAACCTGTCCGGGCAGAAGACCCACATGCTGCGCCCGCGCCTGATCGGCTATGCCGTGGTACTGCTGGTAATGATGATCGGGCTGGCGACGGCCTTCGCCACCCGTTCGCTGGTCGGTTTCGACGTCAGCAAAGACCGCGTGTTGTACCGCGAAAACGCCCAGGGCCGGATCGAGAACGTGTACAGCCTGAAGGTGATGAACAAGGATCAGCGCGATCACCTCTACGTGCTGGACGCCGCCGGCCTGCCGGACCTCAAGCTCGAAGGCCAGCGCGAGATCCGCGTGGCCGCCGGTGACATCGTCAGCCTTCCCGTGCAGCTGTCGGTTGCCCCCGAGAAGCTGCCATCGACCACCAACGAAATCACCTTCATCCTCAAGAGCGCCGACGACAGCGACGCCCAGGTTGAAGCCAAGAGCCGTTTCATCGGCCCACAGATCCGCTAAGAGAGATAACGCACAATGCCTGCCGCCACCGCCGCCAGCCCCTGGTACAAGCACCTCTGGCCCTGGATCATCATCGGCATCCTCACCACCTCGGTGTGCCTGAGCCTGACCATGGTCAGCATCGCTGTGCACAACCCGGACAACCTGGTGAACGACAACTACTACGAGGCCGGCAAGGGCATCAACCGCTCGCTGGACCGCGAGCTGCTGGCGCAGCAGTTGGGCCTGAAAGCCAGTGTGCATCTGGACGAACTGACCGGCGAAGTGGACCTGCGCCTGACCGGTAGCAGTGCCCCGCAAAACTTGGAGCTGAACCTGATTTCGCCGACCCAGCCAGAGAAGGACCGCAAGGTGCTGCTGAGCCGGGTCGAAGCAGCACGCTATGTGGGGCAGCTGGAGGACAAGGTCGAGGGCCGGCGCTTTGTCGAGCTGCTGGGCAGTGAAGGGGGCCAGGTATGGCGCCTGTTCGAAGAGGAAAAAGTGGCGCATGGTGTGACCTTGCAGTTGGGTGACGAAGCCCTGCAAGGCGCCGAACACCAACAGTAGCAACACCGCAAATCCCTGTGGGAGTGGGCACGCCCGCGAATGCGATAGTTCAGGCAAAGGTATTTCCAGGTCTGACGCATTCGCGGGCGCGCCCGCTCCCACAGGGTTTCCTATCTGCCTGAGCAGTGTCTGCCCTATGACCCAACCGACCCCCTGCTACCACTGCGCCCTGCCCGTCCCCACCGGCAGCCGCTTCACCGCCGTGGTCCTCGGCCAGCCCCGGCAGTTCTGCTGCCCCGGCTGTCAGGCGGTGGCCGAGTCGATCGTCGCTGGAGGCCTGGAACATTACTACCAGCACCGCAGCGACAACAGCGCCAACCCCGAAGCCCTGCCCAAGCAACTGCAGGACGAACTGGCCCTGTACGACCGCAGCGACGTGCAGCAAACCTTCGTCCGCCACCAGGGTGAGCTGGCCGAAACCACCTTGCTTGTCGAGGGCATCAGCTGCGCCGCCTGCGGCTGGCTGATCGAAAAGCACCTGCGCAACCTGCCCGGTGTCGCCGAAGCGCGCCTGAACCTGTCCAATCACCGCCTGCTGCTGAACTGGGATGACAAGCAGCTACCGCTGTCGCGCCTGCTGGCCGAACTTCGCCAGATCGGCTACGCCGCCCACCCCTACCAGCCTGACCAGGCCGCCGAGCAATTGGCCCGGGAAAACCGCAGCGCCCTGCGCCGCCTGGGCGTGGCCGGGCTGCTGTGGTTCCAGGCGATGATGGCGACCATGGCCACTTGGCCGGAATTCAACATCGACCTGACACCCGAGTTGCATGCCATCCTGCGCTGGGTGGCGCTGTTCCTGACCATTCCCATCGTGTTCTACAGCTGCGCGCCCTTCTTCAAGGGCGCGGCGCGCGACCTGCGAACGCGCCACCTGACGATGGACGTTTCGGTGTCGCTGGCCATTGGCCTGGCGTTCGGCGCTGGCATCTGGACAGCCATCACTGGCAGCGGCGAGCTTTATTTCGACACGGTGGGCATGTTCGCCCTGTTCCTGCTGACCGGCCGCTACCTGGAGCGCCGCGCCCGCGAGCGCACAGCGGCGGCCACTGCGCAGCTGGTCAACCTGCTGCCAGCCTCATGCCTGCGCCTGGACGCCATCGGGCGCAGCGAACGCATTCTGCTCAGCGAGTTACAGTGCGGCGACACCGTGCAGGTGCTGCCCGGCGCGGTCATCCCTGCCGACGGGCGCATCGTCGAGGGCCGCTCCAGCGTCGACGAATCGCTGCTGACCGGCGAGTATCTGCCGCAACCACGCCGGGTGGGTGAGCGGGTCACTGGCGGTACGCTGAACGTCGAAAGCGCGCTGAATGTGGAAGTGGAAGCCCTCGGCCATGACTCACGCTTGTCGGCCATCGTCCGCCTGCTGGAGCGCGCCCAGACTGAAAAACCGCGCCTGGCGGAAATTGCCGACCGCGCCTCGCAGTGGTTCCTGCTGTTCTCGCTGCTGGCCGCCGTTGCCATCGGCCTGTGGTGGTGGCACCTGGACCCGACACGGGCGTTCTGGATCGTACTGGCCATGCTCGTGGCCACCTGCCCTTGTGCCCTGTCTTTGGCTACGCCAACCGCACTGACCGCCGCCACCGGAACCCTGCACAAGCTTGGCCTGCTGGTGACCCGCGGCCATGTGCTGGAAGGCCTGAACCAGATCGACACGGTGATCTTCGACAAGACCGGTACACTGACCGAGGGCCGCCTGACCTTGCGCAGCATCCGCCCGCTCGGCAGCCAGGCCGCCGACCGCTGCCTGGCCCTGGCCGCGGCGCTGGAAAACCGCTCTGAACACCCCATCGCTCGCGCCTTTGGTCGTACCGCCACACCTGCCGATGACGTACAGAGCGTACCCGGCCTGGGCCTGGAGGGGCTGGTCGACGGCCAGCGCCTGCGCATTGGTCAGGCTACCTTCGTCTGCGCCTTGAGTGGTGCGGAAATCCCCGCTGTGCCCGAGCCTCGCGGCCAATGGCTGCTGCTGGGCGACCGCCAGGGACCCATGGCCTGGTTCGGCCTGGATGACCGCCTGCGCGACGATGCCCCGGCCCTGCTCGCTGCCTGCAAGGCGCGCGGCTGGCACACCCTGCTGCTGTCGGGCGACAGCTCGCCGATGGTTGCCGAAGTGGCCGCGCAGCTGGGTATCGAGCAGGCCATTGGCGGCCTGCGCCCGGATGACAAACTGGACCGCCTGAAAGCCCTGCAGGCTGGCGGGCGCAAGGTGCTGATGCTCGGCGACGGGGTCAACGATGTACCCGTACTGGCCGCCGCCGATATCAGCATCGCCATGGGCAGCGCCACCGACCTGGCCAAGACCAGTGCCGACGCCGTCTTGCTGTCCAACCGCCTGCAAGCGCTGGTGCAGGCGTTCGAGCTGGCCCGCCGCACCCGCCGCAACATCCTCGAGAACCTGCTGTGGGCGACCCTGTATAATGGCCTGATGTTGCCGTTCGCCGCGCTCGGCTGGATCACGCCGGTGTGGGCCGCCATCGGCATGTCGGTCAGCTCGCTGATCGTGGTGCTCAATGCCCTGCGCCTGACCCGGATGCCCGTGGCATCGGGCCCGCTGCCCCACGAAGCCCCTATACACGGGAGGAAGTCGCCATGCCCGCCCTCTATGTCATGATCCCGGCAGCGCTGCTGCTGGTCGGCGTGGCCGTGTACATCTTCTTCTGGGCGGTAGACAGCGGTCAGTACGATGACCTTGAAGGCCCCGCCCACAGCATCCTGTTCGACGATCAGGACCCGCGCCACCAGGCGGCAGTGAAGCCTGACGATGCCGCAGCCGACACCGACAAGGAACCACCACCCCGTGCCTGACCTGCTTCCGCTGCTGGGCTCGGCACTGGTCCTTGGCCTGCTAGGGGGCGGTCACTGCCTGGGCATGTGCGGCGGCCTGATGGGCGCACTGACCTTGGCCATCCCCCCCGAACAACGCGGCAAGCGCCTGCGCCTGTTGCTGGCGTACAACCTGGGGCGCATTTTCAGCTATGCCTGCGCCGGCCTGTTGCTGGGCCTGGCCGGCTGGGCCGTGGCCAGCAGCCCGGCAGCGCTGGCGCTGCGGGTGGTTGCGGCACTGCTGCTGATTGCCATGGGCCTGTACCTGGCCGGCTGGTGGAGCGGGCTGACCCGTATCGAGGCACTGGGCCGCGGGCTGTGGCGGCATATCCAGCCGGTGGCGTCGCGATTGCTGCCAGCGTCCAGCCTCCCTCGGGCATTGCTGCTGGGCGCCCTCTGGGGCTGGCTGCCGTGCGGGCTGGTGTACAGCACCCTTTTGTGGGCGGCCAGCCAGGGCAATGCCGGCTACAGCGCCGGGTTGATGCTGGCGTTCGGGGTGGGCACCTGGCCGGTGTTGCTGGCAACCGGGCTGGCTGCCGAACGGGTGAACGCCCTGTTGCGGCGACGCAGCGTGCGCGTGGCGGGCGGTGTGCTGGTGATGCTATTCGGTGTCTGGACACTGCCGGGCCCACACCAGCACTGGCTGATGGGCCATTGACGGGGGCTGCAAAGCAGCCCCAATGCCCTTGATACAAATCAACACAGTTTCCTACAGACGGCCATAGACTCCGGTGCACTGCTGCTCTTTCCGGGGACTACCCTCATGCTCGACGACCTCCGTTGGGATACCGACCTGATCCGCCGCTACGATCTCGCCGGGCCACGCTACACCTCTTACCCAACCGCCGTGCAACTGCACAGCGAGGTGGGTTCGTTCGACCTGCTCAACGCCCTGCGCGAGAGCCGACGGGCCGTGCGCCCGCTGTCGCTGTACGTGCATGTGCCGTTCTGCGCCAACATCTGCTACTACTGCGCCTGCAACAAGGTCATCACCAAAGACCGCGCCCGCGCCGCGCCCTACCTGCAGCGCCTGGAGCAGGAAATCCAGCTGGTCGCCTGCCACTTGGACCCTAAACAGCGTGTTGAACAGCTGCATTTTGGCGGCGGCACACCGACCTTCCTCAGCCATGTGGAACTGCGCCAGCTGATGGCCACCCTGCGCCAGCACTTTCACCTGCTGGACGACGATTCCGGCGACTACGGCATCGAGATCGATCCTCGCGAAGCCGACTGGTCGACCATGGGCTTGCTTCGCGAACTGGGCTTCAACCGCGTCAGCCTGGGTGTACAGGACCTCGACCCGGCCGTGCAGCGCGCGATCAACCGCCTGCAGAGCCTGGAACAGACCCGCACCCTGATCGAGGCTGCGCGCACGCTGCAGTTTCGCTCGGTCAACCTCGACCTGATCTACGGCCTGCCCAAGCAAACCCCGGAAGGCTTTGCCCGCACCGTGGAAGAAGTGATCCGCCTGCAGCCCGACCGCCTGTCGGTGTTCAACTATGCCCACCTTCCCGAGCGCTTCATGCCGCAACGGCGCATCGACAGCAACGACCTGCCCAGCGCCGCCGCCAAGCTGGAGATGCTGCACGCCACCATCGACCAACTGACCGCCGCCGGTTACCGCTACATCGGCATGGACCACTTCGCCCTGCCCGACGACGAACTGGCCATTGCCCAGGAAGAAGGCACCTTGCAGCGCAACTTCCAGGGCTACACCACCCACGGGCACTGCGACCTGATTGGCCTGGGCGTGTCGGCGATCAGCCAGATCGGCGACCTGTACTGCCAGAACAGCAGTGACCTCAACACCTATCAGGACAGCCTGTCCAACGCCCAGCTGGCCACCCAGCGCGGCTTGCTGTGCAACCACGACGACCGCATACGCCGGGCGGTGATCCAGCAACTGATCTGCCATTTCGAGCTGGATTTCGAACCCATCGAACAGGCTTTCACCCTGGATTTTCGCGGTTACTTCAACGACCTCTGGCCCGAGCTGCTGACCTTGCAGCGCGACGGCCTGATCAGTCTGGACGACAAGGGCATTCGCATCCTGCCCGCCGGCCGGCTGCTGGCGCGCTCGGTATGCATGGTGTTCGACGCGTATCTGGCGATGCACAACCGCCAGCGTTTCTCGCGAGTGATCTGAAAAACAAGGCGTTCAACCGCATGGACAAGCTTCCTTGTCAGGCACACTATGAGCACACATGGACTCCCGGCAGGCCACCTGCCGGGGTTTCGCCAGCGCGCACCATCATCGCGCACACTGGCTTACACCCTGTGTCGTGAGTTACCCTTACGACTTATGTGTGCTTTCCCACAAGGATCGATTCAAATGTCCGAGCCAGTCAAACTGCGCCCACACAACCAGGCCCATTGCAAGGATTGCAGCCTGGCCCCCCTGTGCCTGCCTCTTTCGCTGAACCTGGAAGACATGGACGCGCTGGATGAAATCGTCAAACGCGGGCGGCCGCTCAAGAAAGGCGAGTTCCTGTTCCGCCAGGGTGACAGTTTTGGCTCGGTCTACGCAGTACGGTCCGGGGCCCTGAAAACCTTCAGCCTCAGCGACAGCGGCGAGGAGCAGATCACGGGCTTCCACCTGCCCAGCGAACTGGTCGGCCTGTCGGGCATGGATACCGAGGCCTACCCGGTATCGGCCCAGGCTCAGGAAACCACTTCGGTGTGTGAAATCCCCTTCGAGCGGCTGGACGAGCTGTCGGTGCAACTGCCACAGCTACGCCGCCAGCTGATGCGGGTAATGAGCCGCGAAATCCGCGACGACCAGCAAATGATGCTGCTGCTTTCGAAAAAGACCGCCGACGAGCGCATTGCCACCTTCCTGGTCAACCTGTCGGCGCGCTTCCGCGCCCGCGGCTATTCGGCCAATCAGTTCCGCCTGAGCATGTCGCGCAACGAAATCGGCAATTACCTTGGCCTGGCGGTAGAAACCGTGTCGCGGGTGTTCACCCGCTTCCAGCAGAACGGCCTGCTGCGCGCCGAGGGCAAGGAAGTGCACATCCTCGATCCGATCCAGCTGTGCGCGCTGGCCGGTGGTGCAATCGAGGCCTGAGGCTGATCTTTAGCGGGTATACTTGGGCATTCGTTTTCCTAGGATACCCGCAACAATGCACAGCGACGCCTTCGACCTCAAAGCCCTGATCCGCCCGGTAGTGGACTTCCCCAAACCGGGTGTGATCTTCCGCGACATTACCCCGTTATTCCAGTCGCCACGCGGGCTGCGCTATGTGGCCGACCAGTTCATCGAGCGCTATGTCGAGGCGGAATTCAGCCACATCGGCGCCATGGACGCGCGGGGCTTCCTGATCGGCTCGATCATCGCCCACCAGCTGAACAAGCCGCTGATCCTGTTCCGCAAGCAGGGCAAGCTGCCAGCCGACGTGCTGAGCGAGGGTTACCAGACCGAGTACGGCGAAGCCTTCCTGGAAGTGCATGCCGACAGCCTGTGTGAAGGCGACTCGGTGCTGATCTTCGATGACCTGATTGCTACTGGCGGTACGCTGCTGGCGGCGGCCAACCTGGTGCGTCGTACCGGGGCGCAGGTGTTCGAGGCGGCGGCGATCATCGACCTGCCGGAACTGGACGGGTCGCGTCGGTTGCAAGCGGCCGGGGTGCCTACCTTCTGCCTGACCGAGTTTTCCCTCAGCGAGTACTGAGTGGGCTTTTGGGGCTGCTTTGCAGCCCATTCGCGGGTAAACCCGCTCCTACGAAGGCCGCGTATGTTTTGTAGGCGCGGGTTTACCCGCGAATGGGCCGCCAAGCGGCCCCAATGAATCAGAGCGAAATGGGCCGGCGCCCTGCAAAGGCATGGGCCAGGGTACCGCCGTCTACCATCTCCAGCTCGCCGCCCAGTGGCACACCATGGGCAATGCGAGACGCCACCAAGCCCTTCTCGCTCAGCAACTGGGCAATGTAATGCGCCGTCGCCTCCCCCTCCACTGTCGGGTTGGTCGCCAGGATCACCTCGGTAAAGGTGCCCTGCTCTTCGATCCGCGCCATCAGCTGCGGAATACCGATCGCCTCAGGCCCCAGGCCATCCAGCGGCGACAGGTGCCCCTTGAGCACAAAGTAACGGCCACGGTAGCCCGTCTGCTCCACCGCATACACATCGGTCGGCCCCTCGACCACGCACAGCTGTGTGTCGTCACGGCGCGGGTCGGCGCACTGCGGGCACAGCTCCTGCTCGGTGAGGGTGCGACACTGGCGGCAATGCCCTACCCCTTCCATGGCCTGGGTCAAGGCCTGAGCCAGGCGCATCCCGCCACTGCGGTCGCGTTCGAGCAGTTGCAGGGCCATGCGCTGGGCGGTTTTCTGACCGACACCTGGCAAGATGCGCAGGCCGTCGATCAGTTGGCGAATGAGGGGGCTGAAGCTCATGGGAAAGGCCTGACAATTCAATAAGAGGCGGTTTATACCCAGCGGGGGCGGTGGCGTCAAATCAGGTCACCCCAAGTCTACGCGGCCTGCAGTTTTATGAGAGCAACTGCCTTGCACAAAACTGGAAAGCCAGTGTGATCACTGTGGGAGCGGGCATGCCCGCGAAGCAGGCTGCACAGTGGATGGCACGGGCTTCGCCCGTGTTCGCGGGCATGCCCGCTCCCACAGTGATCGTGCAAAATTTCAAAGTTCGAGCAAAACAGTTGTCCCGACATAAAAAAGCAGACCGCGTCTGGGTTGAAATCTACGCAAAAAAAACGCCGCTGATATCAGCGGCGTTTTTGAGTACCTCAATGCCTTAGAACGGCATCTTGAAGCCTGGCGGCAGCTGCATGCCGGCGGTCATGCCGCCCATCTTTTCCTGGCTGCTTTGCTCAACCTTGCGCACGGCGTCGTTCAGCGCAGCGGCAATGAGGTCTTCCAGTACTTCCTTGTCGTCTTCGTCAGTCGACATCAGGCTCTGGTCGATGCTGACACGCTTGACGTCATGACGACCGGTCATCACCACACTCACCAGCCCGCCACCGGACTGACCGGTGACTTCGGCGTTGGCCAGTTCTTCCTGCATCTTCTGCATTTTTTCCTGCATCTGCTGGGCCTGCTTCATCAGGCCGGCCATGCCACCTTTCATCATGGGGTATACCTCGATTGGGTCATGTGATGCGGCCCGGCACCGGGCCGGCCGCATGGTTATCCATTACTGGCCCTGACTGACCAGGGCTTCTACAGGCTCAATAGTATCCTGCCGCACCTTGGCGCCGAACAACTTGATCATCTGCTGGATCAACGGATCCTGCTCGATCGACGCGACGGCGTCCTGCTGGCGCTCGGCTCGCTTGCGTGCCGCCGCCTGAGCCGGGGTTTCCTGCTCGGGCAGGATCAGCTCGATGCGCAGGTTCAGCGTGCGCCCCAGGTGCTGGTTGAGCGCTTCGTTCAGGCGCCGCTGCTGGGTGGCGTTGAACAGCGCCCCCTGGCCAGGGTCCAGGTGCAGCAACCAGTCGTCGCCATCGGCGGCAATCAGCGTACAGTTTGCCGCGATGTTGCCTGTCATCCCGGACACAGGCAACTGTGGGAATAATTCCAGCCATTGCAAGGCCAGGCCGGTGGCCGGTTTGGCTGCCGGCAACGGTTCGGCAGCCGGTTTGGACACGTCTTCCTGAACATGTTCGGCCAACTCGTCCAGGTAGCTGAAACCTGCCGGATCGCTTTCGCCACCGTAATAGTCTTCGTCAAGCGGCGGCTCATCGTCGCGCTCCATCCCCACGGCAGCGTAGGCAGACGGGTCGAAAGGCGGCTCGTCGTGTGCCGGGGCGGCCTGTGTGGGCGCCACCGGGGCAACAGGCTCGGGCGCAGGTGCCGGTTCAGGCGCAGGTTCGGCCGCTAACGGCGCGGGTGCAACGGCAGGCTCTTCCCACGGCAGGTCGACCACTTCGGCAACAGGCTCAGGTACGGAGATGGCCTCGGCTTCGGCCTTCAGCTCAACATCTGCCTCGGCCTCCGGCTCATGATCAGCCGTCGCGGGTGCTGGCACCTCCAGCTGCGGGGCTTGCGCAACAGGCTCCGCCGGCACAGCCGCGACAGGCGATGAAAGCGCGGCCGGCGCCGCGGCTGCCACCTGCCCTGCAGGATCAGCTGTGGCCTGGCTGATCCCCGTTGGCTTTAGCACCGGCTTCGGTGCGTCGTCCGTGTCTGCCGGGCGGAACGCCAGCATACGCAGCAGCACCATCTCGAAGCCACCGCGCGGGTCCGGCGCAAGGGGCAGGTCACGGCGGCCAATCAGGCCCATCTGATAATAGAACTGCACATCCTCGGCCGGCAGCGCCGAAGCCAGCGCCAATACCCGCTCGCGATCACCCTGGCCGTTGTCTACCGCTTCGGGCAGCGCCTGGGCAATGGCTACACGGTGCAGCACATTGAGCATTTCAGCCAGAACGCCCGACCAGTCCGGCCCTTGCTCGGCCAAATTACGCACGGCCTCCAGCAAAGCCCTGGCATCGCCTTCGAGCAGTGCCTGCAAGACCCCATACACCTGGCCATGGTCGAGGCTACCCAACATGGCACGTACATCGGCGGCCAGTACCTTGCCTTCACCGAAGGCGATGGCCTGGTCGGTCAGGCTCATGGCATCGCGCATGGAACCATCGGCGGCACGGCCCAGCAGCCACAGGGCATCCTCCTCGAACGGCACGTTCTCGGCGGCCAGTACGTGGCTGAGGTGCTCCACCACCCGCTCCGGGCTCATGTTCTTCAACGAGAACTGCAGGCAGCGCGACAGGATGGTGGCCGGCAGCTTCTGCGGGTCGGTGGTGGCGAGGATGAACTTGACGTAGGGCGGCGGCTCTTCCAGCGTCTTGAGCAAGGCGTTGAACGAGTGGGTCGAGAGCATGTGCACTTCGTCGATCAGGTAGACCTTGAAGCGCCCACGGCTAGGGGCGTACTGCACGTTATCGAGCAGTTCGCGAGTGTCCTCGACCTTGGTACGGCTGGCGGCGTCGATCTCGATCAGGTCGACGAAACGGCCTTCGTCGATTTCCCGGCACACCGAACAGGTGCCACAGGGGGTGGAGGTGATGCCGGTTTCACAGTTCAGGCACTTGGCGATAATACGGGCGATGGTCGTCTTGCCCACGCCGCGGGTACCGGTGAACAGGTAGGCATGGTGCAGGCGCTGGTTGTCCAAGGCATTGATCAAGGCCTTGAGCACATGGGTCTGGCCGACCATTTCGCGGAACGAGCGCGGACGCCATTTTCGTGCAAGAACCTGATAACTCATCGAAAAACCATCGTAGCCTGATCGAGCGGAAGATCGCTAATGCTAGCGGAGCGGGGGCAAAATTGCACCCTGCGCAACTCGTCTAAGCTTGGAATGGCGCATTGTCCAGGGAGGATTGCCTTTGCGAAGACTGCTGGCCCTGTTACTGCTGTGGTCTACAAACAGCCTGGCTGACCAGCCGGTGCTGCGCTTCTCCGTAGCCGAGAGCTGGAGCATGCCCCTGGTACGCATCGAAGGTGATCAGCCAGTGGAGGGATTGCTTTACGACCTGATGCAAGCCGTTGCCAGGCAAGTGGGCGCTCGCCCCGAGTTCCACGTCATGGCCCGCCTGCGCCTGGAGGAAGCCATGAGCAGCGGCGATATTGATGTGCGTTGCTACGTCAGCACCCAGTGGCTCAACGACCGTCCAAGGGATTTTGTGTGGAGTATCCCGCTGATTCACCAGCGCGACGTACTGGTTGGCCGCGCCGGCGACAGCACCCCGATACCCCCGGAGCAACTGCCACCCCAGGCGATCGGCACGGTACTGGGCTACACCTATTCAACCCTGCAACCACTGCTGGACCACGGCCAATTGCACCGTGAGGACAGCCGCAACCAGTTGCTGGTGCTGCAAAAGCTGCAGGCCGGCCGGTATCGCCATGCGGTGAGCAACCAGTTGTCGTTGCAGTGGTTCAACCAAGGGTTGCCAGCGGAGCAGCAATTGCAAGCGCTGGCGGTGCTGGACGAACAGGATTTGGGGTGCATGGTGCGCAACGATCCGGCGATACCGACACAAGGGCTGTTGCGGGCGTTGGTAAGGATGAAGCAGTCGAGGGAGATAGAGCGGATTTTGCAGCGGTATGAAGCGACGGGCGACCCGGACAGTATGTCTGTGGCCCGCCCCGAAATACCCAGCAAAATGCCGGCACACAGCCAGCGCAACTAACGCCCTGCTCATTTCGCGAACGCTTGCGCAAACACTGTGAGAGCAACTGTCTTGCTCAATTTCTAAAAGCTGGCGCGTTCTCTGTGGGAGCGGGCTTGCCCGCGAACACGGGCGAAGCCCGTGCCATCCACCGCGCTATATTCTTCGCGGGCACGCCCGCTCCCACAGCGTTGTGCGGCACACTACAATCTCTATCACAAACTCAACGTCACCGGCCTTTACGTTCAAACGCCACGCTGACAGCATCCGCCTGCCCCCAGGCAATCTGCATGGCCCGCAACCCATGCTCCAATAACTGCCTGGTTTCTTCGTCCTGAATACGCTCAAGCGCCCGGCGGCTATCGCTGTAGGCGAACATCAGTTAGTGGGAAACATTCATCAACGCGAACTCCATCGGGACGATGCCTTCGCTGATCGCGCGGGAAAGGGATTTGCCTTGGGGAAGATCGAAGACGTGGGGCGGATCGGGGACCAGTTTTTTCATGACAGCTCCGTGTTGGCTGTGTTGTCCCCTTCTGCTTCCACGCATTAGGGTGGCAACTGTACGCGGGGTGGAAGACCAGGCACACGGTAGACCCGGCAGGTACGAATACCTCCCGCGCACAGCCGCCATAAATGACAACTGTCCCATGTGCCACCCAGGCTTCCACACCCGATCGCTGAACTGACAGCGACCGCGAAAGCCTAGTGGGCGAGGTTGACCGGGACAATCAGACGGGAGTCGACGGAACACGTAGGATAATTCGCTATGCCTGCCTGACGTGTAGGGGCTTCCCTAGACCGTTATCAGACCTATCTTAAAAGCGGGCACTCTGATCATGTGCTTACTGTAATCGGGATCCCTGTCTTCACACCAAAGCCCGTAAATACGCACTCAAGAACAACCCCACACCAAACACAAAATGCGTGGCCAGGCTCTTCAGACAGTTCCGCGCAGGTGTCGGCGTTCTGGACGCAAAGAACCCTGCCCCCATCGCCGGCTGCATGAGGCAAAACGGCGCCACGACTGTACCCACACCTACAACTACTGCAGGTAAAAGAGTAGGCGACCGCAACCAGCCCTCCCCTACGATCACAACCAGCAGCATCGCGAAAAGCACGCCGGTGGCGTAGTGAATCACCCATCCCCACGCCAACTCATTTCGCACCGGTTCCGCTTTGGCAATCGCTTGGTGCGAAACACGCCCGCCTAGCAAGTGCCCCGCCCAACGCCCGACCATGGCAAAGTTCAGCGTTGCCACACCCAACCGCCTCAGCAGCAGGCCCCACAGGTCCATCACTACAGTGGCGCCGATGCCAATCGGCAACGCAGCTAAAAACATAGCAGTAAACGTCATTGAACAAGCCCTCGAAAGTTGACGGTCCTTACCCATGCCGCGCAGCATAGAAGTTGAAGTCAACTTCAAGTCAAGGGCCCGAAATGGACATTGCCGACGTCGCCAAACGCACTGGCGTACCCGCATCGACACTGCGTTACTACGAGAAGAAAGGCTTGCTCAAGTCCTTGGCCGGGCGCGGCCAGCGACGACAGTTTGCAGCCGACGTGGCGGACAGGCTGGCGCTGATCGCCCTGGGGCAGGCTGCGGGGTTTTCGCTGGATGAAGTGGGGGCGATGCTGGTGGACCTGCAGGTCGACCGGCAGATGCTGATGGCCAAGGCGGACGAGCTGGATGCGCGGATCAAGCGGTTGCAGGCGATGAGCAAGGGGTTGCGGCATGCCGCGCAATGCCCTGAGAAAGATCATCTGGCATGCCCCAAATTCCAGCGGCTGATGAAGCTGTCGGCGGCGGGAGCATTGGGCGAAAAGCAGGAAAGAACGAGGGCGTTCGTTACAGATTGAGGTTTTGCGGCCCCAGAAATGGAGGCGGCCCCACCAGCCACACCCCGGCACTCGATGTTCCCGCTATGGCTGCTCCCTTCCGGGCCTGCATAACCTCCTTAGGAGAATGTTCAGAAATCGGAGAAAGCCTTATGGGACAGGGGCTTCAGGCTGATGGGGTAGTAAAAATTCTACCCGTCCAGACAAACAGCATGGGCGCTCAGAAAACAAGGTGTGACCAGAATTGTTCCACTTTCATGGTCCACTTTACTGGTCCACTCTGGTGCTCCCAAATGACCTACATCGTCCGCCGCCAGTCCGTCTACTACCTCAACCTTCGACTACCAAAGCACCTGTTCCCCAACCGTCATACCCTTCGTGTATCCCTGCGAGTGCGTGAGCGTCAGATAGCTCTATTCCTAGCAACCTCACTTGTCCAGAAGGTGTATAGCCACTTGAGTGAGCACCCGTTGACCGCTCCTGAGACGCTGCGTGTGCTTTGTGAGCATTGGCGTGAAGCGACACCTCAACCTTTCGTCCCTACTGCTCCACGCACGGTTTCGGCAGCCACACAGAAGCCGATAGCCGAAGGCCCCACGCTGGCCACCCTCTCCAAGCTATATATAGAAGAAGGTAAACGCGGTGGCACATGGCGACAAACCAGCACCGAAGACATTGAACGTGCGCTAGCTGAGCTGTTTGAGCTAATGGGTGACATGCCTGCGGTAGCCTTCGATGCTCAACAAGCCCGCCTACTCAAAGAACGGCTTAGCCGTTGCCCCCAATACTTCGGCTTACGGCCAGAATTCAAGGGAAAGACGTTGAAACAGGTGGTTGAGTCAGGCAGCACCTACAAGACCATCACCGCCGTCACGGTGAACAACCGGCTACGTAAGCTTACCGCCTTCATCAACTGGTGCAAGGTGAATAGGTATGTCAAGGAAAACCCTTTAGCGGGTATGAAGGTAATGACTGGCTCAGCAAAGGAAGCAAGGCTGTCATTTGATCGCCACGATCTAGTCGCTCTGCTGGACTGTGAAACATTGCGAAAAGAAAGCAGCAAATATCAATGGCGATTTTGGATACCACTACTAGGTCGTTACACCGGGGCACGGCTGGAAGAACTGTGTCAGCTAAGGATTGATGACTTTATCGAGCAACAAGGTATCCAGTGCTTCCGTATTGATGACAGCAGTGAAGGTCAGAATCTCAAGAACATAGGTAGTCGTCGTGTGCTACCCATCCACCCTACTCTAATCGAACTAGGTTTGTTACAGCTCGTTGAGTCACTAAAGGCATCCGGGGGTAATCGCCTGTTCCCTGAGCTGGAACCGGTGCGTGGCAAGCTGGGTCACGCCCCATCGAAATGGTTTAGCAGGTACAAGACGAAGATAGGAATTACCGACACACGGAAGACATTCCACAGCTTCCGTCATACATTCATTGATGACCTTCGTGACGCTACAGTACAGGATTCGTTAATAAAGCGCATGGTCGGACATGAGGACAGTTCAGTCACCTTTGGCATTTATGGCAGTAGAACGCCGCTATTGGCTATGCACAAAGCCTTGCTATGCATTAAGCCGACTACGAACCCTAATAAAAGTTCGAAGACAGCAGGAGCAACTATTGACAAAATACCAACTTAGTTGATAGTATATAAGGTATCTGGAATTGTCTTGAAGTTCGATTTTAGATATTTATCTACGTCTTTATTGACGTATTTTGAGTAGGCTGTACTTCCCTCTTTTAGGTACAGCCCTCACGCCTTTGACTCCCCTCTAGCTTTCAAAGGCACTTATTCTTTTCTTACCCTCAGAACCGCGAAAGCAGTGATGAGGGTTTTCTTTGTCCAACAGAATATCCGTTTCGACATTCTATACGACACAAACCAATAACTCATAGACCTAAGGAGGTTTTTATGACGAATACCCGTGCCTGCAACATCTGCAATAAATCGCTTAACAACAAACGACTTGATAGTAAAACGTGCTCAAGCTCTTGCCGCAGCAAGCTCTTTAGGCTCAACCAAACAAAATCAGTACTGGTTAAATTTAGGATCTCAAGCGAAGCCTATACCGACTTGACTATTAAGGCTTTCTTTGCTGGACAAAGCATCAGCGACCACATTGCACAGCTGGTAGTGAAGCAATGAAAAACCACCTACACATTCACTGCGCATCAAATTTGATTGTTAAAGCTTTTGAAGCTTTCGAACCAGACCAACCGAGTAGTCAGTACCGCCTGATTCCTGTCAGTGACTTGGTACTTGAGAAATACTATGCTGCCCTTGCTAGACACAAGGATGGAACCTGTGTCGATGTGGATGAGTTCGCTTTGCTCAGCCCCTCATTCAGAGAGGCACTACGGGTTTCTTGCCCCTAACCCCATATGCCTCCAGAACGCTCTATTGTTCGTTTTGAGCGATGTTTCTTTAAGGTAGGCTACCCTACAGCCCCCCCTATTTCCGCATCTCTGCAAGCCACATATTTCGTGACCTGAGTATGCGAAAAATGCTTAGCCACGGACTTATTTAAGAAGGAAACCTGCAATGACAAAAGTAACAAGCTACGATCTTGATAAAATATTGGCCATTGCGCAAATACGACACTACCAGCATCTAAAACAAGCTGCTGCTGGTTCTGGAGATAAAGTCGAATACAGGCGCTGCGCAGATCAAGTTGACATTATCACCACGGAATACGGCCTAAGACAAAGCGAGGATGGCACTTATGAATAACATTACACAAACAAAGGAAACTACAATGACTGAAAAAACTAGAATCACTGGCGCTCCCCCAAAGTATGAAGAAGCTGAATTCCGTCGTCAGCTCAATGATCAGATAAAGCTGTATAAGCTAACAACAGCATCCATGGAAGGTGTACATGCGACCTTGCCTCATGACTTCCTTGAGCTTGTTGCTACAAAGGTTGCAGAGGGATACACCATCGCCCGCAACCATGCGGTGATTGCTGATCCACTTCATTACAGTTGCATGCTGATCAAGCCAGATGCTTTGCAAGCTCTAGATATTGCAGAGCTGAAGCTAAAAGTGAAGGCGGACTATGTGGAATGGTTAGAAACGGAGCGTACACATTACCAAGGCCTGCTGCGCCAGCAGCTGATCCAAGCCCAAGAAGAGAGAGAACGGAAATCAGCCGAGCAAGCTAAAGCTAAGAAACTGGCTCAAATCGAGGCAGAGGTGCAGGCGTGCTACTCTCCTTTGGAGATTCCCACTTAATCCAACCTGAGTGTAAACAGTGGAAACAACAGGAATAAATGCCCTTCTGGCTATTGCTTGAGGGGTTTTTTTATGTCTGCAAGAAGTTACACATGCCCGTTTGACCCCGATATTTGTTGGGGATGCCCGGTATGGGTGCTAAACACAAAATCAATTTCCACTCTCATTTATGATGGATGCAACAGATTCAACAGATTATTTGAGAAATAGAGATCGATCCCCAGTGACCATAGGCCCTACAGCGCACTCTCAGGCGGTTCTGGGCACGATCCGGCATCAGGTAGGGAAAGGTGGTGGTCAAGACGGTGTAGGCGCTTAGCCTGAAGCCTTGAGGGCGCTGGCATAGGATAACCAGCAGCGTGGCGGTAGCCATCCAAGAGCCATGAGCATGTTGACTTTATCTTCCGAACACAGTATAAGCAGGACCTAATTTCAGCACCATAACCTCCACGCGGCCACTTTCATTTCAGAAAAATGTCCCGCAGGAGGCTTTGTCGTGTCTGGGATTTACCCAACCAAACCGGCACAACCCGAGAGGAATTGCCTATGAAACTACCTGAACAAATGAGGACTACAGCAAATGAGGAAAGGAAAACGCCCCACTACACCACATGCTATTGATATCCGCCGTACGGTGGCCAATACCAGAACCAGCGTTACAGAAGACGGCTTCGTCTTTGATACCGCCACTGGTGAAGTGATCGGCAGCTACACCCTGCACGATTTCCCCCCCGCTCCGTATGATTGCAAACCGAGTCTCAGCGGATGCCGTAGTGCTGACGACCTAGACGAGCATCTGGAGCTGGTAGACCGTCGCAAGTTGCCACCGCATACGCTGCATTCCCTGACTGATGCTCAGGATCAGGCACATGGTGTATGGCGCCGAACGGGATTGGATTGCCGCATCACTCTCCCAAAGATGAACCTTCTGAAAAACCTGCATCATCTGGTGATATACCGGAACATTATCATCATGTGCCAAGCTGATCTGGCCAAGGCATTGGGTACAACAGCCTCAAACCTGATGAAGAAGCTCAAGCCGCTGATCGATGCCAACATGGTAAGGGTGAGCACCTCAAAGCAAGGTATCCGCATAGGTGAAATAAAGCTGACGATCAACCCTCGATTTATTTTTCGGGGCGATGACTATATGCGGGGTAAATATATAAAATGCTGGTATCAGGATTGGATTAGTCAGCATCCTCAATCAACATCAAGCATGAACAAAAGGGTATGGGCTTACAGCGCCATTGCCACAGCAGCGATAGCGGCTTGATCCAAGCTGTTAGCTTGTGATCATCCTATGGGCAGATTACTGTGCGTAGTTTTTTGAAAAAAGTGACGCAAGAAACGGCCCATAGACCACAGAAATCAAGGGGCTTAGCAAATTCCTTATATTAAAATAGAATTTGCTTCTCTTGTGGGCAGGAGGCCACAGAGGGCTTTACCCCTTGTGGACAGAGGTGGACACAGATGAGATTCAAGACAACCGTCCTCTAAGAAAGATCCACTCAAGAAATGAGGGGAAATCTAAATCAATCACATTGATTTCCCCAAAAATAAAATAATGTTATTCATCTAAGATGATATGTCTGTGTATCAGCAAGGCTGGCCTTTACACAGAAAAGTGAGCAATAGGAATTGGTACTCGAGAAAGATGGGGTGATTAATAAAATTAATCTAAATCACCCCGGCATACCAAAGAGATTATCTTCAGGGGCAACGCCCCTAAATTGTGTATCAACAACACCTTGTTGTTAAGGTGTGCTCCTGCGAAAACGCAGAGTAAGATCAAGAGCAGGCTGTCTTTGGATTTTATTAATCCAGCCCTAAAAGCATTCGCTGACGCTCACAGAGCAACCATTTCCAGTGCCAGCACTGAACAACCTTGTGTAGGGAAATCGTCTACAGTCGCCTGTGAAGGCTGACACATCTCTGTGTAGCATCTAGTGCCCCGGTGCCCCGCACCGAATACTCTTGTGTTGTTGGCCACGCCCTCGAAGCGACAACTCAGGAAGGTGGGGGCTGAATCCATCAATCACAATCACCCCACATTTCTTAGAAGTTTCCTCTAGAGCGTAGACCTTCTTGTAATTGATCGGCATATTTCCT
The DNA here is from genome assembly GCF_058795575.1 of Pseudomonas sp. GW823-FHT05G12. NCBI lineage: Bacteria > Pseudomonadati > Pseudomonadota > Gammaproteobacteria > Pseudomonadales > Pseudomonadaceae > Pseudomonas > Pseudomonas sp. GW823-FHT05G12. The sequence goes on along the minus strand of NZ_CM179501.1, from coordinate 1,823,529 downwards.
AATTCATCTCAGATGATTAGAGCTTACTCCGCTCCATGCATCTATTGTATTCTTGCTCAGCAAACTCTTTTACCGCCCGAGCTTGATTCTCAGGCAAGGATAACTGAGAGCGCTGAAAAGCCTCTTGGATAAGGTATTGCCCAGCTTTCCATTCATCAACGGCATTCATCATCTCTGGCAACGGGATCCCCTGTTGTCGCATTTCCATGACTAGCTTAGCATCATCGTAGACATTCATACAGTAATGCCTACCCGATTTAGAATTAGCTGAGCCCGCATGTGAATTGAAACTAGCGCTAAAAGCTCCACCCATAGCCACTGCCAAAACCAATACCTTTACACACTTCATCACTACAACTCCTTTTGCTTATAATAAAAACTCACTAAACCAAAACGACATTTACGCCAGCGCTTTAGATCGACGGATTTTAGTCAACAAACTCAATCGCTAAGTCCTACACTAGAACGTAGCAATCGACATAAAGGCTCTGATCAGTAGTCACGCCGGTCTTACAGGCACCTATGTATCTATGCACGTTGAGCATGGATCGTTGCTGAAAATGTGTGTTAACACTGCCATTAAGGTTCTCTCGCTCAGACTCTTTTCAAGGGTCAGTCAGCGTCATGCTTCCCTAAGGGATAGATTATCCCTTTTTCAGATATCCGGAAAGGGGATATAGCTTGGGACGCTACCGTTATGTAGCCATCCCTATGCCAAAATCAATCCATCGACCTGAGCACCAAGCCTTGATCCACCTTCTGAGAAGGTACAGGGAAGCAGCGGGGCTTACGCAGACTGAGTGCTCGAAGAGGATGGGGCGCGCCCAGTCGTTCATGAGTGATGTGGAGACCGGTACGCGGCGACTGGACGTCGTACAGCTTCGGGACCTGTGTACGGTTCTTGGCATCACGCTGATTGAGCTGGTATTAGAGCTGGAAAAAGCTATCAATGCGAGGCGCTGACCGTTGGACCTTTGACGGCCAGCAGGTCAGTCGTCGTAGTTATCTGCATGATGCTGATCTATGGCAGCTTGAGTTCGTCTGACACCAACATCTACGTTGGCCCAATCTTTGACCATCTTCGCCACGCCATGAAAGCCGGGGAAAAGAGTTGACCCATCAACCCCCATCTTAGAGCACAGAGTTAAGAGATCAGGAGCTTCACTGACTGGTAGCGTCATCTTGATGAGGGGTCTAAGGCTTCGTCCACCGCTATAGATTTCCTCCAAGTCATCCAGCGCCTCTGGCACATATGGATCAAAAACGCTGCACTCTCTGAGATTGTGAGTAGTAAATAATCCAGACTGTGCTGCTTGGTTCTGACTTGTGCCGCCCGGCGTTCTTATAATCTTCACGGTCTCCAAAGATTCATGAAACGTGGTGTCTAACGCCCATATGGCGATCTTGGGCATCGTCATGTCATGCAACTCAAAGCTGGCCGATGAGGCTGCAAAATAACAGGCTACAAAACTACGATCAGTCCAATCAAGAAGACGTGTCGGCACTTCATAATGCTGAGCCACTGCTAAAATCTGGTGCATTTCTTCCTGGGGCCACGGTCTTGCAGCACTAATAAAACGGCCGCGCTCATTAGAGTTAAGATTTTTTTTGATTTCCTCGGTGTAGCCCGGCACGATCAAGCCTGATCGGTCACAGCCTTTTAAGAATTCCTTCAATATATCCAGTTCGAAATGCAATTGACCTAAAGTTGATTTGTCGAACATCCTGTTCGGCGAGCCATAGGCAAATGATCCTGCATCATTGCGGCAGACAGATGGGGTGAGCTTGTATCGGTCGCTTGGCTGACCACGAAAGACATACTTTCCAGCATCCCAAATCTCGTTAAGAGGCGAGACATAATCCAGCAGTTCCCGTGCCGTTTCGAATGCAATCTCTACTGGGCTTCCCATGACTTCCTCAGCGTATCAGTGGCGATTGACAAGTCTACTGTTTCTTGGATACCGCTATCAATTGACTCTACATTTCCGATAGTCACCAACCCGCACGTTCACACAATAGTGAGTCCAGATGCCAGAGATGCCCCTACACCCCTACCACAAACGCCGCTACGGGCCGATTCGATTTTCCAGCGTTCACTTCGATCAACAGCCACTCGCTACTGATCAATGAGTCTGACTGAGAGGCTAATGCGCCTATCGTCGCCGTGGTACCAACAATCGTCCGTTAATCGACACCAGCAGAAACAGCCGAGTATTGGTGTCATAAATTGTGCTTCCGATTTGATGATACTACCGATAAAATGACACCACACTTTATGAGTACAGCAGGAAGCCAACCATGTCCCGCACCTTCGTTTATGCCCGTGTCTCCACAACTGGCCAAACCACTGACAACCAACTGCTTGAAATACGTTCGGCTGGATTCGATGTGCAGGATCATCGGGTGATTGCTGAGACAGTCAGTGGCAGTACACAAGCCAGCGAGCGCCCCGGCTTTCAAAAGCTGTTGGAACGCATGGAGAAGAGTGATGTGTTGATCGTCACCAAGCTGGACCGTCTTGGCCGGAATGCAATGGATGTGCGAACAACTGTAGAATCGCTCTCCGATCATGGTATCCGCGTTCACTGTCTTGCTTTGGGTGGTGTAGACCTCACCAGTGCAGCAGGCAAGATGACCATGCAGGTGTTAAGTGCAGTAGCAGAGTTTGAGCGTGACCTGTTGGTCGAGCGTACCCATGCAGGGATCAACCGGGCAAAATCGGAAGGCAAAAAGCTGGGCCGGCCCGTGGCAGTGGGTACAACCAAAGAAGTGAAGGAATGCAAGGCGAATGGTTTGAGCCAGAGTCAAACCGCTGAGAAGCTGAATATTAGTTTGGCCACCATCAAGCGTCATTGGAACAAGTCAGTGGAGTGATGGTTTCTGGCTAACAGCTTCGATTTGAGAGCCGCAGATAACACCCGCTTCTCTCTATAAATATCAAAAAACAACTTCACTGCGAGCCTGAAATAAGCTATGTGGAGGCTTTTTGTATGCGCCCATCGGATTTGATTAATATTTAGGCCCATCCGGCCTTGGCACCGGCCTTGCAGTCAAGCGATGTCGCTGTATCGCGGGGGATTTTGACTACTATGGATTCGCAGTTAGTTAAAAAAACCAGATTCTGAAATCTGTGGGGTTGAGTTGATAGCGTAAGATCAACACAGTATACCTCGAAGCACCCTGCATATCGATAAAGCGCTTCTAACCTCCAACCCGCTTACCTCGTCACACCAAGCCATCCTATCAGAGCTTTGCCCTTTCAGGGATAGCATAAACTATGTTCGATGGCGAGGGCAAACCTCGCTTTAATTTCACGCGACCTAGCCTATTGTCACCAATCAACATCGCTGGCACATCTAGCCCTTCTAACGTAGGCAGCTTCTTGTCAAACCTTGGAACCGATCGAGGTAACCTATAGGCATATGCTCCAAGCTACGCTCTTGAATTAAAGACTTTTTACGATCTTGGTCATTGGGCGTGATATCCAAAAAATACATGGGGTGTCCTGTTATCGCGGTTATAGTAATCCGGTTACCCTGACGGTAGCTTTTGGCACCATCGAACCGGATCATCTCAAACCCCCGCGCATTACCATTAAAGACTCCGACGATGCATTCATCTAAAACTTCTGGAGAGAGCTCGCTAGTATAAATTTTTGCAGGCAGCGCTTCTCTCATTTGATCAATCGACATCATGCCGCAAGAGGCGAGAAAAATGATAGCTATAAGCAGTGTAGCGAATCGCACTACGAAATCTCCTCAACTGAATCAAAGCACAACGCCCCAAACACCTAAAGCATGGGCGGTTGCAGGAGCTGAGTGCAACACAGTTACTGGATTGAGGCGGGAGCCTCGTGATGCTTGGCCATCAGCTCGGTCATGACCTCGATGGGGCACTTGAAACCGAAGCGCTTACGCGGTCGGATGTTCAACTCGTAGGCAATCGCATCCAACTGCTCTTGGCTGCACACCGACAGATCCGTGCCCTTGGGCAGGTACTGGCGGATCAGTCCGTTGATGTTCTCATTGCTGCCGCGCTGCCAGGGGCTGTGCGGGTCGCAGAAGTAAATTGCCACCCCGGTCTTCTGGGTGATTTCCGCGTGACGCGCCATCTCCCGCCCTTGGTCGTAGGTCATGCTCTTGCGGGCCGCCAGCGGCATATGGTTCAGCGCCGAACTGAAGCCTTCCACGGCCGAGGTCGCCGTCGCGTCTTGCATCTTCACCAGCATCAGGTAGCCGCTGGTGCGTTCGACTAGCGTACCCACGGCCGATGCGTTGGCTTTGCCCTTGATCAAGTCGCCCTCCCAATGTCCCGGCATCACGCGATCCTCGATCTCCGGCGGACGCACATGGATGCTGACCATGTCCGGGATCTGGCCACGGCGATCTACGCCGCCAGAACGCGGACGGCGGGAGGTTTTGCCTTGCCGCAGGCAGATGATCAGCTCCTTGCGCAGTTCGCCGACCGGCAGGGCATAGATCGCGTTGTAGATCGTCTCGCGGCAGACGTAGGCGTCTTCGAAGCTTGGGGATTTCATGGTTCGCAGCTTGCCGGCAATCTGCTCGGGAGAAAAGCGCTGTCGCAGCAGGTGGGCGACCAGCTCGAACAATTCGTTGCCGGGCACCAGCTTTTGCCGGGGCCGGCAGGGCAATCGACGATCGCGCATGGCTTGTTGGGCATGCTGGGTGGTGTACTCACCCCGGGCATCACGATTGCGACGGATCTCGCGACTGATCGTTGAGGGGCTGCGGTTGAGCATTCGGGCAATGGCGCGCTGGCTCATGCCACGCAGCAGACTGACCTGGATATCGGAGCGTTCTTCAACGCTGAGTTCGTGATAAGACATGGCAACACCCTACCGGAAAGGTCAGGTGTTGCACTCAGTTTTTGCCGCCGCCATGCAATCTAAAACTATTTTAAATGATTTCTCTAGCCTCTTCTATTGACAACCACTTACCTCTAACCGCCATAGCGCGATGAAGCAAGCGATGGCAGTTAGCACAGAGAAGGGCCATTTCACTAACTTTAGTAGTTGACTCACCCCTTATACTTAATGGCAAGACATGATGGCACTCAAACATTGAATCTCGAATGTCAGGATCAAGATGACAACCATCAATCCTACAAATATCGCACGATAGGCTTCCCGACTTCAGACGGATACGTATAAACTCTTTTCGCAGCTTCGCGCTACGCTCTCGCCGCACATGTAATGCAGTAGCAGCCTTTCCCTCTGGAAATTCCTCTTCGTCATAAGGTTCTGGAAGGTTCTCCATCGCCTCTACTCGTCGTCGGACATCACTCGCTAAACCACTTGTGAGTTCACGGGCCCGACCAAGCTCCAACCATACCTCTCGATCAATTTTTGAAGTATTCTTGAGCCCGACACCTTTATCTACAGCGCGAAGATTTTGAAGTTTGAACAATATACTATCAGGATTTCTAAATGATGCTTCACGCGCTTGCAGTAAGTGGTGTGGGAATGACCGTAATTCATTTGACAACTTGCACACTCTAATGTCATTCACACCGGGAATCTTACCATCACAATGGTGATACAGTTCTAAGGCTAAAATTACCTCATCCCTAGTCCAGCGTGGATTTCCGTGCCCTTTAGTAACAGCCAATTGTCCCTCCTTGGCACAAATAGCATTGAATCATCATTAATACCAGAACGGCATTTGACGAATACTAGCCGTAACCAACCTTAATGTCTTTATTATTGATGCATCAACGACAAGGCCACACACCAATAAATCCGGCATCACTGAATAGCTTTCCAACGAATTGCTGTCATTACAGTATGGTAAACATTGTAAATGAATGACTTCAACTGCATGAGCAGAAAGAAAAAGCCTGTATAAAGCATCACATATGCAGCACCCACCAACCACTCCGAGATTTTCCATGATATTGGGGATAACTGAACAATCGCATGCACCAAGCCTCCCTTAACAGCAAAGACTATTACGAGCAAGCAAAAAACAGTATAACTCAAATAATATATGAACACTCGCATAAAGATAAAAAAGTTATTTTTCAAATACGAGAGTTGCGATTTTTCATGGCGATGCCTAGACATGGCCACCAACATATCCGGCTGACTAATAGTTGCAAAAATCGTGAAACCCGCAAGTATAAAGCCCAAAACAGAGACCACGAGCCCAATAGCCATCGTACTAAATTCACGAACTATCTTAAGCTTATCGTCAAGAGAGATTTCCAGCATGCAATACTGAAGGGATACCAAAACAAAAACGATGAACGTCGCCCAAAAATTAAAAGAGGTTACAGGAATCCGCCTAGCCTTGACATAAATTGCCCATAGGCTTTTCTCATCCATTAGTGCCTTTGGTGACAAATCATCGTTCACTTGACTCACCTTCGATACGGATTAAGTTTAGCAAGGGCCGCCTGAGTTGGAGCAGCAACCTGAATCATTCCATCCCCGACCAACTGAATGAATTTTTGGAACAGTGTAGGCGCGGCATCAGCGGGCGATGTAGATTTTAGCTCAACAAAACTTTTGAGCTGAAAATTTTCATTATCTCCCCGTAACTCAGTTCCAGAACTATCCTTACCCACAAGCGTAACCTTCTGATTACCTTGAACAGTTGCAGCTTGGACTTCTTCGATTACACTTTCTTTATCCAAACCATCAGAGTTTGAGTGCTTGATCGTGGTAGTCTTACTACCGACCTCATCTTTTTGACGCTGAACAGCTTCAAAAAAGCCTTCGTTATCGTGCTCATCATTACGATCCGAGAATTTGTACGTAACCGAGCTGAGTACTTCATACTGACGCACGAACGAATCAATACTTTGAGCCGATGTCAAAGGAATCAACTCCAGAGTAGGTGAGACATTGTCAAGCATCAACTGCCTCTTTGTCACCTTCTCTTTACGCTCCTTTGCAGCATCGTAAACAGAGTCTATGTAAAGTTTATACTTTGCCTTAAGAAAATTTTCGAGAGTAGACTTAAAATTATCGAGATTCGGTGCACCCTTAGTTTCTTTAAGGAATATCAGCCTATGGATATCAAGAACCAGAACAAATATACATGACGGCGATGACTGCATCTCATCATGATCGGCTACCAGCCCATCAGAAGTATAAACCTGCTCTCGCTCGAAGATCATGTCTTTGATGAATCTACCCACGAGCAACACGCGCCCATCAACCGTGACCAACTGGACATTTTCAAAGAAATACTTCGTTTCCGAATACACCCTCCGAAGGGCAGGATCCGAAAAAGCTGGGTACACAATCTCTTCAAAATAGTCAAGGAGATTTCTAGCCCCGAATTTACAAACGAGATTAGCCATCTCGACCGGGTATTGGCGCTTAGACATTAGGTCCCTCTAACTGAGCTTGGAGTTCTGATAGCTATTTGATAGCTAACTTTAGCGACACCAACCAGCTTTGTCACTGTAGTCGGTAGCCTAAGCATAAGGAAAGCCACTGCAAAATTGGCCGGAAACGATGATTACAGCCGCAAGCACACGAAAGCGCGTCCATGCAACCTAAAGTTGCGTAGTGGCTGATCTGTAGGATACAAGGTAGGATGCTAAGCACAGTGCACACTCAGGTGTACTACGGCACTGGTCCACTTTGAGATTTTTGAGCGAGAAAGTCCTTTAGAATTAAGGACTTACAGAAATGGAGGCGGCCCCACCAGCCACACCCCGGCACTCGATGTTCCCGCTATGGCTGCTCCCTTCCGGGCCTGACCAGGTTAACGGGTAATCAATGCGGGGGGACCGATGGGGCCACCACAACATGCCTCGCTGAGCAGCGAGTGGCGCCATTGTACCGGTCTTTGGAGCAGATACAACCACTGAGGCAGAAAAAGTCATCATTTCTCAATGACTTGTCAGGGTCGAGATGGCCTGGACGGGCCTCTTCGCGGGTAAACCCGCTCCTACGGGCGACCGCGCTGGCTTTTCAAGTTTTGAGCAAGACAGTTGCCCCCCACAGGGGGCACGGATGCCTAGACCGCTATGCCCTGTTCGGCCAGGAATGTGACGAAGGCATCTTCGTCCAGTACCTTCACACCCAGCTCAGCAGCCTTGGCCAGCTTGGAACCTGCCCCCGGCCCTGCCACCACGCAGTGGGTCTTGCCGGAAACGGAACCGGCAACCTTGGCCCCCAGGCTTTCCAGCTTGTCCTTGGCAATGTCGCGGCTCATGCGCTCCAGCGTACCGGTCAGCACCCAGGTCTGGCCGGCCAGCGGCAAGCCTTCGGCCACCTTCTTCTCGCTGCTCCAGTGCATGCCGAACGCCAGCAGCTGCGCTTCGATGTCCCGGGCCAGTTTCTGGTTTGCTTCATCCTTGAAGAACTCACGCACTGCGTCGGCCTGCTTGGCCGCCAGGGCCTGGCGCAGGTCAATGCCGTCGGCGGCGATGATCTTGTCCAGGCTGTCGAGCCTGGCCACCAACTTCTCGGCACCGGTCGGGCCGACGGAGGCAATGTCGAGCTTGGCGATCATCCCGGCCAAGGTGGTGCTGGCGGCAAATTCGGCAGCCAGTTCGCCTTCGTCCTGCAACTGCATACCGCTGTCGAGCAGTTGCTGGATAACCTTCTGGTTGTGCTCGTCTTCAAAGAAGTTGTGGATCTCGTAGGCCACTTCGAGACCGATGTCCGGCAAATAGGTCAGCACCTGCGGCAATGCCTGCTGCACGCGCGCCAGGCTGCCCAGCGAGCGGGCCAGCACCTTGGCGGTCTCCTCGCCGACATCCGGGATGCCCAGCGCGTAGATGAAGCGCGCCAGGCTCGGGCGCTTGCTGGCTTCAATGGCATCCAGCAGCTTCTGGGTAGACACCTCGGCGAAGCCTTCCAGGCCGACGATCTGCTCGAACTGCAGCTTGTACAGGTCAGCCGGCGAGCCGATCAGGCCTTCATCCACCAACTGCTCGACGCTCTTCTCACCCAGACCGTCGATGTCCATGGCACGGCGCGACACATAATGAATGATCGCCTGCTTGAGCTGGGCGCCACAGGCCAGGCGGCCGACACAGCGGTACACCGCACCTTCGCTGGTGGTTTCCTTGCCCTTGCTGCGCTTTACCAGCCGGGTACGCTCGACCTGCGAGCCACAGACCGGGCATGCGCTTGGCACCTCTACCGGGCGGGCGCCTTGCGGACGACGCTCCAGCACCACCTGCATCACCTGCGGGATCACGTCGCCGGCCCTGCGAATGATCACCGTGTCGCCGATACGCAGGCCCAGGCGGGCGATTTCGTCCATGTTGTGCAGGGTGGCGTTGGACACCGTCACACCGGCCACCTTGACCGGCTTCAGGCGCGCCACAGGCGTGACTGCACCCGTGCGGCCAACCTGGAACTCGACATCCAGCACCTCGGTCAGCTCTTCCATGGCCGGGAACTTGTGGGCAATCGCCCAGCGCGGCTCACGGGCGCGGAAGCCCAGCTCGCGCTGGGCGGCCAGGCTGTTGACCTTGAACACTACCCCGTCGATCTCATACGGCAGGCTGTTACGCCGCTCGCCAATGTCGCGGTAGTAGGCCAGGCATTCTTCGATGCCCGCCGCATGCTTGAGCTCGCGGCTGATCGGCAGGCCCCAGGCCTTGAGTTGCTCGAGGATGCCGATGTGGCTGTCGCCGATGCTCTCGGACACCTGGCCAACGCCATAGCAGCAGAACTCCAGCGGGCGGCTGGCGGTAATTTTCGAATCCAGCTGGCGCAGGCTGCCAGCGGCAGCGTTGCGCGGGTTGGCGAAGGTCTTGCCACCGGCCTCGGCCTGGGCGGCATTGAGCCGGTCGAAGCCGGCCTTGCTCATGTACACCTCGCCGCGCACCTCCAGCACCGCCGGCCAGCCCTTGCCCTGCAACTTGAGCGGGATGTTGCGCACGGTGCGTACGTTGGCACTGATGTCTTCGCCAGTGGTGCCGTCGCCACGGGTGGCACCCTGCACCAGCTGGCCGTCGCGGTATAGCAGGCTCACGGCCAGGCCATCGAGCTTGGGTTCGCAGCTGTAGTCGACCGCGCCAGGCTGATCGAGGCCTTCTACCACGCGACGGCCGAACTCACGCAGGTCGGCTTCTTCGAAGGCGTTGCCCAGGCTGAGCATCGGCACTTCGTGGCGCACCTGGCTGAACGCAGCCAAGGCAGCTCCACCCACACGCTGGGTGGGCGAGTCGGGGGTTACCAGGTGCGGGTGTTCGGCTTCCAGCGCCTTGAGCTCGTTGAACAGGCGGTCGTATTCGGCATCAGGCACGCTGGGCTCGTCGAGCACGTAGTAGCGATAGTTATGCTGATCGAGCTCGGCACGCAGTTCGAGGATACGGGTTTCGGCGGTCATGGGATTGTCTTCTCTTGCAAAGCAAAAGAGCAGCTTGGGGTGGTGCGTGGGGTTCCAGGTGTCTGTTGACTGTGCCGGCCTCTTCGCGGGTAAACCCGCTCCTACAAGGGCGTCACATGCCCTAGGGCGGTGATGTACCTGTAGGAGCGGGTTTACCCGCGAAGAGGCCGGCACAGGCAACGACGATACCCGAACCGGCCAGCACGCCCTCAGGCTGCTCTTTCGTCTGGATCTGTCAGCGTTTCTGGGTCAGCGCACGGCGCTCGAACTCGACGATACGCTGGCGGTAGTGCTCGATGGTCTGGGCAGTCAGCACGCTGCGCTGGTCATCCTTGAGCTCACCGTTCAGTTCGTGGGCCAGCTTGCGTGCCGCAGCAACCATCACGTCGAAAGCCTGCTTCGGATGACGCGGGCCCGGCAAACCGAGGAAGAAGCTCACCGCGCGGGTGCTGAAGTGATCGATGTCGTCCAGGTCGAACACGCCAGGCTTGACTGCGTTGGCCATCGAGAACAGCACCTCGCCGTGACCGGCCATGCTCTCGTGGCGGTGGAAGATGTCCATTTCGCCGAAGCGCAAGCCGCTTTCCAGGATGTTCTGCAACAACGCCGGGCCCTTGAAGCCACCCTCGTCGCGCGAGATCACGCTGATGACCAGCACCTCTTCGGCAGGTGGCAACTCCTTGACGCTGTTGCTGGCAGGCGCTGCGCCGCTGCTACGGTTGTTGTCGGCGGCAAAGTCGTCATCGCTGTCGGCAAACAGGTCGGGCTCGCGCGGCTCGGCGCTCAGGTTCAGGTCACCCTGCTGCACATCGGCAGCCGCACTGGCACGCTTGCCGCGCTTGCTGGCCTTGACCGGCTTGGGCTCACGCTCGCGATCACGCGCAGACGCGCTGAGCGACGGCAGGTCGCTTTCGTCCAGCTCAGGCTCCTTGTGGGTATCGAGCACTCGCGACGGGCCGAGCACTTCGGCACTGCCACCCTCTTCGTCCGGCAGGTTGGAATAACTGCGATCCAGACGGAATTTCAACTTGCCTTTCCCGCCGCGCATGCGGCGCCAGCCGTCGAAAAGAATCCCGGCGATAACAATGATGCCGATGAGGATCAGCCACTCGCGCAGACCGATTTCCATGTAATCCCGTGCCTCTATAAAAATATGCTTGAAAACAAAGGGTTCAAAGCCCTTTAACACGTGGCGCCAACTCTATGTTCTGACAGGCGTTTTACCCACGCAAAAAACGAGTGACATTAAGCTAGCACGACCAAAGACAACTTTACACCGTCTGTCGCACACGGCGGGGCATTTCGCTGCAGAATGTGCCCCTATCGTCGTGCATCAAGCGTCGACCATGGCCATGGCCGCCTCCACATCAACCGCAACAAGGCGTGAACAACCTGGTTCATGCATGGTCACCCCCATCAATTGGTCCGCCATCTCCATGGCAATCTTGTTATGGGTGATGTAGATGAACTGCACGCTTTCACTCATTTCCTTGACCAGACGCGCGTAGCGCCCGACGTTGGCATCGTCCAGCGGTGCATCGACCTCGTCGAGCATGCAGAACGGTGCGGGGTTCAACTTGAAGATGGCAAACACCAGCGCCAAAGCGGTCAGTGCCTTCTCGCCGCCGGACAGCAGATGGATGGTGCTGTTCTTCTTGCCCGGCGGTCGCGCCATGATCGTTACCCCTGTATCGAGTAGATCTTCGCCCGTCAGTTCCAGATAAGCGCTGCCACCACCGAAAACTTTTGGGAAAAGTGCCTGTAATCCGGCATTTATCTGATCAAAGGTATCCTTGAAGCGGTTGCGGGTTTCCTTGTCGATCTTGCGGATGACGTTTTCGAGGGTCTCCAGCGCTTCGACCAGGTCGGCGTCCTGGGCGTCCAGGTAACGTTTGCGCTCGGACTGCTGCTCGTATTCTTCGATGGCCGCCAGGTTGATCGCCCCCAGGCGCTGGATGCGCGCTTCAAGCTGTTCCAGCTCCTGCTCGGTGCCCTGCTCGCTGGCCTCGGCTTCCAGGGTGGCGAGCACGCCTTGCAGGTCATAGCCGTCGGCCAGCAACTGTTCCTGCAAGGTCTTGCGCCGCACATCCAGGCCCTGGCACTCCAGGCGCAGCTGCTCCAGTTGACCACGCAGCAGCTGGGCCTGCTGCTCGGCCTGGGTGCGGCGTTTTTCGGCATCGCGCAGTTCGCGGTCAGCTTCGTCCATGTGCAGGCGAGCCAGGCGCATTTCCTCGTCGACGCTCATGCGCCGCTCCAGCAGCTCCTCCAGCTTCAGACGCAGTTCTTCCTGCGGGGCTTCACCCTCCTCCAGGTTCAGGCTCAGTTGTTCCTGGCGTTCGGTCAGGCGCGCAGCTTGCTGCTCCAGACGCTCCAGCGCCTGGCGGGTAGAGTCGTGCTGGGCACGCAGCGACCCCAGACGCACCGCCAGCTGGTGAGCGTGGTCCTTGTGCTGGCGGGCCTCCTGACGCACCCGGTCAAGGCTTTCGCGCAGGGTGTCGCGGCGGGCCATCAACTGTTCGCGCTGCTCGGTGTCCTGGGCCATGAGCTCCAAAGCCTCTTGCAGCAGCAGGCGTGCTTCGCCCAGTTGCTCGTGTTCCAGGGCGCGCTGTTCTTCCAGCTCGCTCAGCTCTTCGTGCAAGCGGCGGCGTCGCAGCTCGACCTGCTCGGCGCGCGCGCGGCTGGCCGAAAGACTGGCCTTCAGCTCGCCGTGCAGGCGGTTTTCATCCTGGGTGCGGCGGCGCAACTGTTCGCGCTGCTCCTCCAGGTCCAGTTGCTGCTCGCGCAGGGCCTGCAACTGTTGATCGAGTTGCTCCAGCGCCGCTTCCTGTTCCAGTTGTTCCTGGCCCAGGCGTTCGATTTCCTGGCCGCGCGCCAGCACGCCGCCTTCGGCCTCGCCACCCCGGCGTACCCGCAGGAAGTGCCGGCCGACCCAGTAGCCATCGCGACTGACCAGGCTCTGCCCTTCGCCGAGCGCCCCGCGCTGCTCCAGTGCCTGAGCCAGGTCTTCCACAGGCCTGACCTGGCCCAGCCAGGGCGTCAGGTCGATACGGCCCTCGACCTTCTCCAGCAAGCTGCCGGGCAAGGTCGCCCCCGCGCCGAGGGCCAGCAGCAAGCGCAGCTCACCCTGTTCCAGGCCGGCAAAATCGAGGTCGTTGAAATCGTCCACCAGCACAGCCTGCAGATCGGCGCCAAGCACCGTCTCTACCGCCAGCTCCCAACCCGGCTCCACCCGCAAGCCTTCGGCCAGCCGCGGCTGTTGCTCCAGCCCTTGGCCGTGCAGCCATTGCGCAGCACCTGCGCCCGGCTCCAGGGCGGCCTGCTGCAAGGCTTCAAGCGAGGCCAGGCGCCCACCCAGGCGCTGCAGGTCGCCCTGTGCCTGCTGTTGCGCCTGGGTGGCCTGCTGCAGTTGCTCGCGCGCGCTTTCCAGGCGCTCGATCACCTGCTCTTCGGAGAGCTGCAGTTCTTCCAGCAGCATTTCGCTGCTGGCCAGTTGCTCGGCCAGTTCGAGCATGGCGGCATCCTGCGGGTCGCTGCCCAGTTGCTCGCGCTCCTCGACCAACTTACGCTGGCGCTCGGCCTGGCGCTCAAGGCTGGTTTCCAGCTGCTGCAGGCGCGCCTGCTGCACTTCGGCCTGGCGGCGCGGTTCGGCGGAGCGGCTGTTGAAGCTGTCCCACTGTTCCTGCCAGCCGTGCATGCCCAGCTCGGCCTCTTCAAGCGCGGCAGCGGCTTCCTCGGCAGCAGCCAGGGTCATTTCCTGCTCGGGTTCGAGCATGGCCAGCTCTTCGCCCAAAGTCGCCAGCAGGGTACGGTCGTGCCCCAGGTGCGATTCGGTTTCCAGGCGTGTGCGCTCGGCTTCCTTGAAGTCGTCCTGCAACTGCCGCAGGCGCTGCTGGCCGTGCTGAATGCTCTGCTCGACCCGGGCGATGTCACCGGCAACCGAGTAGAAACGACCCTGCACCTGGTTGAAGCGTTCGGACAGTTCGTGATGACCGTCGCGCAGGCGTTCGATACTGGCATCGGCATTGCGCTGCTCGGCCACCAGTGCCTCGTGAGAAACGCCCTGATCGCCGATCACCGATTCGCGCTGGCGTACTTGTTCGTCCAGGTCTCGCCAGCGCAAGGCAGACAGGCGCGCTTTCATCTGCCGCTCCTGAGCCTTGTACTCACGGTACTTCTCGGCTGCCTGGGCCTGGCGATGCAGACGCTCCAGCTGGCGCTCGAGCTCTTCGCGCAGGTCGGTCAGGCGCGCCAGGTTTTCCTGGGTGCGGCGGATGCGGTTCTCGGTTTCGCGGCGGCGCTCCTTGTATTTGGAAATGCCAGCCGCTTCCTCGATGAAATTGCGCAGCTCCTCGGGCTTGGCCTCGATCAGCTTGGAGATCATGCCCTGCTCGATGATCGAGTAGCTGCGCGGCCCCAGACCCGTCCCAAGGAAAATATCCGTGATGTCACGCCGGCGGCACTTGGTGCCGTTGAGGTAATAGCTGTTCTGCCCGTCGCGGGTAACCTTGCGGCGGATCGAAATCTCGGCGTAGGCGGCATACTCGCCGACCAGGGTGGTTTCGCTGTTGTCGAACACCAGCTCGATACTGGCCTGGCTGACCGGCTTGCGGCCACTGGAGCCGTTGAAGATGACGTCGGTCATCGACTCGCCGCGCAGGTTTTTCGCCGAACTTTCGCCCATCACCCAACGCACCGCGTCGATGATATTGGACTTGCCGCAGCCGTTTGGCCCGACCACCGCCGCCATGTTGCTGGGGAAGTTGACCGTGGTCGGGTCGACGAACGACTTGAACCCGGCCAGGCGAATGCACTTCAGGCGCATCGGTCAGCCTCTGGCCAGTGCCGCCAGCACCAGTTCGCAGCTGCGCTGGCCATAGGCGGTGAGCACCTCGCGAATGCGCGGCAGGTCACGCGAGACCACGGCTTCGAGCAAGCGGGCGAACAGGTCGAGATAGTCGATCATGTTGGCCTGGCGCTGGTCCAGCGACAGGTAATAGGCACGGCTCATGGCCGGCTGCAGGTTTTCCACGGTTTCCTGCAGGAACGGGTTGTCGGCGAACGGATAGGCCGCACGCATGACCGCAAAACTGTCGGCGACGAAGGTCTTGATGTCGAGCTGGTCATGGGCACGCTGCAGCCGCTGCTGGATTTCCAGAAACGGGCGCAGGTCGGCTTCGGTGCGCCATTTTTGCGCAACCGCATTGCCCAGCAGGATGTAAAACTCGCCCATCAGCGAGCACAGGCTGCGAACGCTGCGCTCGTCCAGCACGGTCACATGGGCACCCCGGCGCGGCAGGATCGCCACCAGATGGCGGCGCTCGAGGATCAGCAGTGCTTCGCGCACCGAGCCGCGGCTGACGTTGAGCGCCTGGGTAACTTTCTGCTCCTGGATACGTTCGCCTGGCGCCAGCTCGCCGCGGATGATGCGTTCGGCCAGATAATCGGCAATCTGCTCGGAGAGGCTGTCCGGGGCCTTGAACGTCATGGTTTTCCTTCAAAATCATTGAACTGGGCACAAGGGGCGAATTGTAGCGTACTTGGGCGGTAATCGCGCAGAGGGGCCAGGTGGTTTATTTGACCTGTCAGACAGCCTCGCGCCCGGCGCGATCTATGCTTGTAATAGAGGCAGTGTGTGCGGCTGGGCATGGACATGTGCATTTTCTTGACCCTTGAGTCAGAAAAATATTGACCTGCTAGACAGGTCTTGCTTAGAGTCCGCCCAACAACAATAAAACCATTGCGAGGCCTTCCCCGTGATCCAGTTTCTCGTCAACCAGGAGCTGCGTAGTGAGCACGCCCTGGACCCTAACATGACGGTGCTGCAGTACCTGCGCGAGCACCTGGGCAAAACCGGCACCAAGGAGGGCTGCGCCAGTGGAGACTGCGGCGCTTGCACCGTGGTGGTCGGCGAACTGATCCAGGACGACCTGGGTAACGACAGCCTGCGCTACCGCAGCCTCAATTCGTGCCTGACCTTTGTGTCGTCGCTGCACGGCAAGCAACTGATCAGCGTCGAGGGGCTCAAACAACAGGGCCAACTGCACAGCGTTCAACAAGCGATGGCAGACTGCCACGGATCGCAATGCGGCTTCTGCACGCCCGGCTTCGTCATGTCACTGTTTGCCCTGCAAAAGAACAGCAGCGTCCCCGACCTGCATCAGGCCCAGGAAGCCCTGGCTGGCAACCTGTGCCGCTGCACCGGTTACCGACCGATCCTCGACGCCGCCGAGCAGAGCTGCCGCCAGCCCTGCCGCGACCAGTTCGATACCCAGCAGGCGCAAACCATCAGCCGCCTCAAGGCCATTGCCCCGACCCAGACCGGCGAGCTGAACAGCGGCGACAAGCGCTGCCTGGTGCCGCTGACCGTGGCGGATCTGGCCGACCTGTACAGCTCGCACCCCGAAGCGCGATTGCTGGCCGGTGGTACAGACCTGGCGCTGGAAGTCACCCAGTTCCACAAGACCTTGCCGGTGATGATCTACGTCGGCCATGTGGCAGAACTCAAGCGCATCGAGAAAACCGCCAGCCACCTGGAGATCGGCGCCGCCACGCCACTGACTGACTGCTACGCCGCGCTGAACGAGGAGTACCCTGACTTCGGGGCACTGCTTCACCGCTTCGCCTCGCTGCAGATCCGCAACCAGGGCACCCTCGGCGGCAACATCGGCAACGCCTCGCCAATCGGCGACTCGCCACCCCTGCTGATCGCCCTGGACGCGCAGGTGGTGCTGCGCCAGGGTGAACGCCAACGGGTTATGCCGCTGGAAGACTACTTCATCGACTACCGCATCACAGCTCGCCAGGACAGCGAGTTCATCGAGAAGATCATCGTGCCGCGCGCCACCCGTGACTGGGCGTTCCGCGCCTATAAAGTGTCCAAGCGTCTGGACGACGACATCTCCGCCGTGTGCGCAGCCTTCAACCTCAGCATCGAAGACGGAGTGGTCAGCGGTGTGCGTATCGCCTTCGGCGGCATGGCGGCGATTCCCAAGCGCGCCCGCGCCTGTGAGGCGGCGCTGCGCGGCAAGCCGTGGGACCAGGCTGCCATCGAGCGCGCCTGCCAGGCCCTGGCCGAGGACTTCACCCCGCTCAGCGACTTCCGCGCCAGCAAGGAATACCGCCTGCTGACCGCGCAGAACCTGCTGCGCAAGTATTTCATCGAACAGCAAACACCGTACATCGAAACCCGGGTGACCGCTTATGTCTAACCATCACGTAGCCAAGAGCCAGGCCGAGATGGCCGAACTGTTCAGCCAGGACCTGACCACCGGGGTCGGCCGCAGCGTCAAGCACGACAGCGCCGACAAGCATGTATCGGGGGAGGCGCTGTACATTGACGATCGCCTGGAATTCCCTAACCAGTTGCATGTATATGCGCGTACCGCCGACCGCGCCCATGCGCGCATCCTGCGCATCGACACCACGCCGTGCTATGCCTTCGAGGGTGTGCGTATCGCCATCACCCACGAAGACATCCCCGGCCTGAAGGACATCGGCCCGGTGGTGGCCGGCGACCCGCTGCTGGCCATCGACAAGGTCGAGTTCTTCGGCCAGCCGGTGCTCGCTGTCGCTGCCCGCGATCTTGAAACCGCACGCAAAGCGGCCATGGCCGCCATCGTCGAGTACGAAGACCTGGAACCGGTGCTGGATGTGGTCGAGGCGCTGCGCAAGAAGCACTTCGTGCTCGATAGCCACACCCATCAGCGCGGCGATTCGGCTGCCGCCCTGGCCAGCGCCCCGCATCGCATTCAGGGCACCCTGCACATCGGCGGCCAGGAGCACTTCTACCTGGAAACGCAGATTTCCTCGGTCATGCCTACCGAAGACGGCGGCATGATCGTCTACTGCTCCACCCAGAACCCCACCGAAGTGCAGAAACTGGTCGCCGAAGTACTCGACGTGCCGATGAACAAGGTGGTGCTGGACATGCGCCGCATGGGCGGCGGTTTTGGCGGCAAGGAAACCCAGGCCGCCAGTCCGGCATGCTTGTGCGCGGTAATCGCGCGCCTGACCGGCCAGCCAACCAAGATGCGCCTGCCGCGGGTCGAAGACATGACCATGACCGGCAAGCGCCACCCGTTCTACGTCGAGTATGACGTGGGCTTCGACGACAACGGCCGGCTGCACGGTATCAATTTCGACCTGGCTGGCAACTGTGGCTATTCGCCCGACCTGTCCGGTTCGATCGTCGACCGTGCCATGTTCCACTCCGACAACGCTTACTACCTGGGCGATGCCACCGTCCACGGCCACCGCTGCAAGACCAACACCGCCTCCAACACCGCCTACCGCGGCTTTGGCGGCCCACAGGGCATGGTCGCCATCGAGCAGGTGATGGACCATATCGCCCGTCATCTGGGCCGCGACCCGCTGGCCGTGCGCAAGGCCAACTATTACGGCAAGACCGAACGCAACGTCACCCACTACTACCAGACCGTCGAGCACAACATGCTCGAAGAGATGACCGCCGAGCTGGAGGCCAGCAGCGACTACGCCGAGCGACGCGAGTCGATCCGCCGCTTCAACGCCAACAGCCCGATCCTGAAGAAAGGCCTGGCACTGACACCGGTCAAGTTCGGCATTTCGTTCACCGCCACCTTCCTCAACCAGGCCGGTGCACTGATCCATATCTACACCGACGGCAGCATTCACCTGAACCACGGCGGCACCGAAATGGGCCAGGGCCTGAACACCAAGGTGGCCCAGGTGGTGGCGCAGATCTTCCAGGTGGATTTCAGCCGCATCCAGATCACCGCTACCAACACCGACAAGGTGCCTAACACCTCGCCTACGGCTGCTTCCAGCGGCGCCGACCTGAACGGCAAGGCGGCGCAGAACGCCGCCGAAATCCTCAAGAAACGCCTGACCGAGTTTGCCGCACGGCACTATCAAGTGACCGAGGAAGACGTCGAGTTCCGCAACGGCCATGTGCGGGTGCGCGACCAGATCGTCAGCTTCGAGCAACTGGTGCAGCAGGCCTACTTCGCCCAGGTGTCGCTGTCCAGCACAGGGTTCTACCGCACGCCGAAGATCTTCTACGACCGCAGCCAGGCCCGCGGCCGGCCGTTCTACTACTTCGCCTTTGGCGCTGCCTGCGTGGAAGTGATCGTCGATACGCTGACCGGCGAATACAAGATGTTGCGCGCCGACATCCTGCATGACGTGGGCGATTCGCTGAACCCTGCGATCGACATCGGCCAGGTGGAGGGCGGTTTCATCCAGGGCATGGGCTGGCTGACCACCGAAGAGCTGGTGTGGAACGCCAAAGGCAAGCTGATGACCAACGGCCCGGCCAGCTACAAGATCCCGGCCGTGGCCGACATGCCACTGGACCTGCGAGTGAAGCTGGTGGAGAACCGCAAGAACCCGGAAGACACCGTGTTCCACTCCAAGGCCGTGGGCGAGCCCCCGTTCATGCTCGGCATTGCTGCCTGGTGTGCAATCAAGGATGCCGTGGCCAGCCTGGCTGATTACCGCGTGCAGCCGCAGGTGGATGCGCCGGCAACGCCAGAGCGGGTGCTGTGGGGCTGCGAGCAGATGCGCAAGGCAGTGGCTGAAACACAGTCGCGCGAACGGGAACTGGAAACCATCACCCCCTGACAACGCAAGGCCCTTGTAGGAGCGGGTTTACCCGCGAATGCGATAGTGGCTTGACCGCCGCATTCGCGGGTAAACCCGCTCCTACCAGGGTCGGCAGCATGGCTTAGAGAGGTTGCATCATGCACCAATGGATCAACGCCCTCGCCGACCACCAGTCCCGTGGCGAAGCCTGCGTGCTGGTGACCATCATCGAAGAGCGCGGCTCTACCCCGCGCAACGCAGGCTCGAAGATGGTGGTCAGCGCCAGCGGCCTGTTCGACACCATCGGCGGCGGCCACCTGGAATACAAGGCGCTGCACATCGCCCGGCAAATGCTCGAAGAGCAGCGCACCACCCCGCACCTGGAGCGCTTCAGCCTCGGTGCCAGCCTGGGCCAGTGTTGCGGCGGCGCCACCGTGCTGCTGTTCGAGCCGATGGCAGCGGTACAGGCGCAGATCGCCGTGTTCGGCGCGGGCCATGTCGGCAGGGCTCTGGTACCCTTGCTCGCCGCGCTCCCCTGCCGGGTGCGCTGGATCGACTCGCGTGAACAGGAATTCCCCGAACTCATCCCCAATGGGGTGACCAAGGTCGTCAGTGAGGAACCGGTCGACGAAATCGCAGACCTGCCGCCCGGCAGCTACTGCATCGTCATGACCCACAACCACCAGCTCGACCTGGAACTGACCGCCGCCATTCTCAAGCGCAACGATTTCACCTGGTTCGGCCTGATCGGCTCGAAGACCAAACGGGTCAAGTTCGAGCACCGCCTGCGCGAACGAGGCTTCGACGAGGCCGTGATGGCACGCATGCGCTGCCCGATGGGCCTGGCCGAGGTCAAAGGCAAGCTGCCCATCGAGATCGCCGTGTCCATCGCCGGTGAAATCATTGCCACTTACAACGCCTGCTTCGGCCAGCACGACGCTGCCGCCAATGCCGGCCCCATCGCCCAGTTGCTGCCGCCCTCCCGGCGCAGCCAAGCCATTTGACGAGTGTGTTATGACCGTTACCCGCAAAGCCTACCGTGCCGCCATCCTGCACAGCATTGCCGACCCGGCCGAGGTGGGCCTGGAGGCTTCCCATGAATACTACGAAGACGGCCTGCTGGTGGTCGACGATGGCCGCATCAGCGCCGTGGGGCACGCCAGTGAACTGCTGCCGACGCTGGATGCCGGCATCCCGGTCGAGCACTACCAGGACGCGCTGATCACCCCGGGCTTCATCGATACCCACATCCACTTCCCGCAGACCGGCATGATCGGTTCCTACGGCGAGCAGCTGCTGGATTGGCTCAATACCTACACCTTCCCCTGCGAAAAACAGTTCGCCGACAAAGGCCACGCCGACCAGGTGGCGAAGATCTTCCTCAAGGAACTGCTGCGCAACGGCACCACCACTGCGCTGGTATTCGGCAGCGTGCACCCGGAGTCGGTGAATGCCCTGTTCGAAGAGGCTGAACGCCTGGACCTGCGCCTGATCGCCGGCAAGGTGATGATGGACCGCAACGCGCCGGACTACCTGACCGACACCGCCGAATCGGGCTATGCCGAAAGCAAGGCACTGATCGAGCGCTGGCATGGCAAGGGCCGCCTGCATTATGCCGTTACCCCGCGGTTCGCCCCAACCAGCACGCCGGAACAATTGACCCTGGCCGGCCAATTGCTCAAGGAGCACCCGGGCGTGTACATGCACACGCACCTGTCGGAAAACCTTAAGGAAATCGACTGGGTCAAGTCGCTGTTCCCCGAGCAGAAGGGTTATCTGGACGTCTACGATCACTTCGAGCTACTGGGCGAGCGCTCGGTGTTTGCCCACGGCGTGCACCTGTGCGACGAAGAGTGCCAACGCCTGGCCGAAACCGGCTCGGCCGTGGCCTTCTGCCCCACCTCCAACCTGTTCCTCGGCAGCGGCCTGTTCAACCTGCCCCAGGCCGAGCGGTTCGGGGTCAACGTGGGCTTGGGTACCGACGTTGGCGCCGGCACCAGTTTCTCTCTGCTGAACACCCTGAACGAGGCATACAAGGTGATGCAGCTGCAAGGCGCGCGCCTGCATCCGTACAAATCGCTGTACCTGGCCACCCTCGGCGGCGCCCGCGCGCTACGCCTGGACGACCGTATCGGTAGCCTGCGCCCGGGCAATGATGCCGACTTCGTGGTGCTGGACTACAAGGCCACGCCACTGCTGGACTACCGCATCCAGCAGTCCAACAGCATCGAAGAAACCTTGTTCGTGCTCACCACCCTGGGCGATGACCGTACCGTACGTGAAACCTACGCCGCCGGGCGCTGCGTGCACCAGCGTTAAGGTTCTTTCGCCAGGCCCCGATACAGCGCGCCGCCGATAGCAGCACCGATCAGCGGCGCCACCCAGAACAGCCACAGCTGCTGCAGGGCCCAGCCACCGACGAACAAGGCCGGCCCCGTGCTTCGCGCGGGGTTGACCGAGGTATTGGTCACCGGGATCGAGATCAGGTGGATCAGGGTCAGGGCCAGGCCGATGGCGATGGGTGCAAAACCTGCCGGTGCGCGGGCGTCGGTCGCCCCCATGATGACCACCAGGAACATCGCCGTCATCACCACTTCACTGACAAAGCCCGCACCCAGCGTATAGCCACCGGGCGAGTGGTCGGCGTAGCCGTTTGAAGCCAACCCCGCAGACAGCTCGAAACCGGCCTTGCCGCTGGCGATGAGGTAGATCACACCGGCCGCCAGGATGGCACCGATCACCTGGGCGATCACATAAGGCAGCAGCTCTTTTGCCGGGAAGCGCCCGCCCACCACCAGCCCGAACGACACGGCAGGGTTTAGATGGCAACCAGAAATATGGCCGATGGCGAAGGCCATGGTCAGTACGGTGAGGCCGAAGGCGAAGGCGACACCGAGCACACCGATGCCGAGAGGGGAACTGGCTGCGAGTACCGCACTGCCACAGCCACCAAGGACCAGCCAGAAGGTGCCGATCAGTTCGGCCCCCATGCGTTTACCCAGGGACATGCTCATGAATCCATTCCTCAAGAAGTTGAACGCAACGAATGCGCAAGCCCAACTGCTTGATGAAGGTTTGCTCACAAGAATTTAGCAGACCTTTGGGTTATGGCCAGTAGTGGCTGGAAGGGCTGCCTTGCAGCCCCTCGATCACGCAGGCAAACGATCAACCCTTGACGGAAACCTTGGGTTTTTTCAACAGATGCGAGAACACGGCATGCAAATCGTCCGAGGCGCTCTCCTCGTCCAGGTTCAGCTTGCTGTCGATGTGGTCCATGTGATGCATCATCAGGCTCACCGCCTGCTCGGCATCGCGTGCCTCGATGGCATCGATGAGCTGCATGTGTTCATCGTAAGAGCAGTGGGAGCGGTTGCCGCTTTCGTACTGGGCAATGATCAGCGAAGTCTGCGAGACCAGGCTGCGCTGGAAACTCACCAGCGGTGCATTGCCCGCCGCTTCGGCCAGCTTGAGGTGGAACTCACCGGAAAGGCGGATACCGGCACCCCGGTCACCGCGCGAGAAGCTGTCGCGCTCTTCGCGCACCATCTGCCGCAGCTCGTTGAGCTGCTCGGGGGTGGCATGCTGCACCGCCAGCTCGGTGATGGCGCGTTCGACCATGCGCCGCGAGAAGAACACCTGGCGCGCCTCTTCGACGGTCGGGCTGGCCACCACCGCGCCGCGGTTCGGCCGCAGCAGCACCACGCTTTCGTGGGCCAGGCGCGACAAGGCGCGGCGGATGATGGTGCGGCTGACGCCAAAGATCTCGCCCAGCGCTTCCTCGCTCAACTTGGTGCCCGGAGCCAGACGCTGCTCGAGGATCGCCTCGAAAATATGCGCGTAGACGATGTCGTCCTGGGTACCGCTGCGGCCGGCCTTGCCGACTCGTGCAGGTTTCTTCAGAGGTTGCAGCTGTTCGTTCATGGGCTCTCGAGGCACGAAGAGAAAGTATGGCGCCATTGTACACAGGCTGAGGCGATTCCGCAGGGGGCGTTTTACCTATATAGCCGTTGTACGACACATTGCGCATACAAAACATAAAACATTATTTGCTTTATTTGTACACAAAAGCATAATCCACCGAGCAACTTCTTGACCCATAAGTCAACAAACGGTCAGACGTCTGCCTTCCCGCGGAGCCGCCAAGTGCATCGCTCAGGAAACTGGCTCCATAACAACAAGAACGACTTGAGGAGTACTCGCTGTGGAAAGCCGCAAATCCGAAGCCCCTACGCTGGATCTTGCCCCACCGCTCGAAACGAGCTGGCTGGAGCGGATTTTCAAACTCAAGCAACACGGCAGCACCGTCAGAACCGAAATGATCGCTGGGGTGACCACCTTCATCACCATGGCCTACATCATCTTCGTCAACCCCAACATCATGGCCGACGCCGGCATCGACCATGGTGCCGCTTTCGTCGCCACCTGCATCGCCGCCGCGCTGGGCTGCCTGCTGATGGGCCTGTACGCCAACTGGCCGGTGGGCCTGGCGCCAGGCATGGGGCTCAATGCCTTCTTTACCTACACCGTGGTCGGCACCATGGGCTACAACTGGGAAACGGCGCTGGGGGCGGTATTCGTCTCGGGCGTGTTGTTCATGTTCCTGACCTTGTCGAAAGTGCGCGAATGGCTGCTCAACAGCATTCCGGTCAGCCTGCGCCATGCCATGGGGGCCGGCGTCGGATTGTTTCTCGGGCTGATCGGCCTGAAGACTGCAGGCATCATCGTCGACAGCCCCGCCACCCTGATCAAGCTGGGCTCGCTGCATGAGCCGGGGCCGCTGCTGGCGGCCGTGTGCTTCCTGCTGATCGCCATCCTCAGCTACAAGCGGGTATTCGGCGCGATCCTGATCAGCATCATTGGCGTCACCCTGGCCGGCTGGGGCCTGGGCCTGGTCAAATTTGGCGGGGTGATGTCGATGCCGCCGAGCCTGGCGCCCACCTGGATGGCCATGGACGTGGCTGGCGTGTTCAACGTCAGCATGATCAGCGTGGTGCTGGCGTTCCTCTTCGTGCACATGTTCGACACTGCCGGCACCCTGATGGGCGTCGCGCAACGGGCCAACCTGGTGGCGCCGGACGGGCGGATCGAGAACCTGTCGAAGGCGTTGAAGGCTGACAGTGCCTCGAGTGTGTTCGGCGCGGTGGTCGGTGTACCGCCGGTGACCAGCTATGTGGAGAGTGCTGCGGGGGTTGCCGCAGGTGGCCGAACTGGCCTGACGGCTGTGGTGGTAGGCCTGCTGTTCATCGCCGCGATGTTCTTCGCGCCGCTGGCCGGGATGATTCCGGCCTATGCGACAGCAGGTGCACTGATCTATGTTGCAATGCTGATGATGGGCAGCATGGCGCATATCCATTGGGATGAGGCCACCGACAGCATTCCGGCGATCGTCACGGTGATCATGATGCCGCTGACGTTCTCGGTCGCCGATGGTATTGCCCTGGGCTTCATCAGCTATGTGGCATTGAAGGCGGGTACCGGCAAATACAAGGAAATCTCGGCCAGCCTGTGGGTGCTGTGCGCGATCTTCATTGCCAAGTTCGTGTTCCTCTGACCGAGGGCGCTTCTACCCCGGGGGTGGACAGTTGGATACAGCCCGTCGTAGGAGCGGGTTCACCCGCGAAGAGGCCGGCCCTGCTGGCCAATCTCCACCCGCCGTTCACCGTTGCTGCCGCCACCGTATTCGCGGGTAAACCCGCTCCTACCACGGGGTGGACAGTTGGACACAGCCCGCCGTAGGAGCGGGTTCACCCGCGAAGAGGCCGGCACAGGCCACACAAAAACAGCAGACGAAAAAAAGCCCGCCAGTGTGAGAGCGGGCCAAAGGACCTACGAAGATTCTTCTAGCGACCAACTAGCTTCCACGATAGGTCGAATAGCTGTACGGCGAAATCAGCAGCGGCACATGGTAGTGCTCCTGCGACTCGTCGATGCCAAAGCGCAGCACGACAACATCCAGAAACGCCTGGGCCGGCAATTGCACGCCACGGGCGCGGTAGTAATCCCCAGCGCTGAACTGCAACTGGTAAACGCCAGTGCGGTAATCGTCCCCCTGCAGCAGCGGCGCGTCGACGCGGCCATCGCTGTTGGTCAGGGCGGTGTTCACCAGCTCCAGTTGCTGGCCTTCGACGCGGTACAGCTCGACCTTGATCGAGCTACCCGGGCAGCCATGCGCGGCATCCAGTACGTGTGTGGTCAAACGTCCCATTGCGTGTCGCCTCTTGTTCAATCTGTGGGCAAAAAATACTCAGCCATCGCACCAGCTTAGCGCCTGCGGCAGGCGGGAATGACGTTATTAAGACATTCCATCCAAGGATTGTACACAATTTTTTGATCCCCTCTGTCACACCCTCCATTTGCTGCCCATAAACGACCCATCGGTCGCAAATACACGCACCATAACGATGCCAACCTCATTAGCTGACCAAACAGGCAGGTTTCTTGCACTGTATTTCCAGGTCGCTGCGAGGCGACAAAAGGGAAGAAATGCGGAAAAACAGGCTTACAAAAGATTTCAGAAGTTGTATACAATCAGCCCATCCGGTGGTGCGACATACCGACGCGGCCCGCCCACCCCCCGCACTAACGCACAAGAAGGAAGACTGCAGTGAGCGCTGATTACCCTCGCGACCTGATCGGTTACGGCAACAACCCTCCTCACCCGCAATGGCCGGGCAACGCCCGCATCGCGCTGTCTTTCGTCCTCAATTACGAGGAAGGTGGCGAACGCAACATCCTGCACGGTGACAAGGAATCCGAAGCCTTCCTGTCCGAGATGGTCGCTGCCCAACCCCTGCAGGGCCAGCGCAACATGAGCATGGAGTCGCTGTATGAATACGGCAGCCGTGCCGGTGTATGGCGCCTGCTGAAGCTGTTCAAGGACAGCGGCGTGCCACTCACCATCTTCGCCGTGGCCATGGCCGCCCAGCGCCACCCCGACGTGATCCGCGCCATGGTCGAAGCCGGCCACGAGATCTGCAGCCATGGCTACCGCTGGATCGACTACCAGAACATGGACGAGGCCCAGGAGCGCGAGCACATGCTCGAAGCCATCCGTATCCTCACCGAACTCACCGGCGAGCGCCCGCTGGGCTGGTACACCGGCCGTACCGGCCCGAACACCCGCCGCCTGGTGATGGAGGAAGGTGGTTTCCTCTATGACAGCGACACCTACGACGACGACCTGCCCTACTGGGAGCCGAACAACCCCACCGGCAAGCCGCACCTGGTGATCCCCTACACCCTGGACACCAACGACATGCGCTTCACCCAGGTACAGGGCTTCAACTGCGGCGAGCAGTTCTTCCAGTACCTGAAAGACGCCTTTGATGTGCTGTACGCCGAAGGCGCCGAAGCACCGAAAATGCTTTCCATCGGCCTGCACTGCCGCCTGGTCGGCCGCCCGGCACGCCTGGCTGCACTCAAGCGCTTCGTCGATTACGCAAAAAGTCATGACCAGGTCTGGTTCGCCCGTCGCGTGGATATCGCCCGCCACTGGCACGCCACCCACCCGTACAAGAATGAGAACGCCTGATGACCGCCTTCAATACCCTCAAACCATCCACCCTGGACCGTGACGCCTTCGTCAAGGCCTTCGCCGACATCTACGAGCACTCGCCGTGGGTTGCCGAAAAAGCCTACGACCTGGGCCAACTGGGCGAGCTGGACGAGATCGAGGCGCTGCACCAGCGCATGAGCGACATCCTGCTCAGCGCCAACCACGCTGACCAGCTCGCGCTGATCAATGCTCACCCGGACCTGGCAGGCAAGGCCGCCATCCAGGGCGAACTGACCGAATCGAGCACCAACGAACAGGCCGGTGCCGGTATCCACCAGTGCACCGCCGAAGAGTTCGCCCGGTTCACCGAACTGAACGATGCCTACAAGGCCAAGTTCCAGTTCCCGTTCATCATGGCGGTGAAGGGCAGTAACCGGCACCAGATTCTCGCCGCCTTTGAAAAACGCATCCACAACGATGCCGATGCCGAATTCAAGGAAGCCCTGGCGCAGATCAACCTGATCGCCCTGTTCCGCCTGCTGCAGCTGTAAGCAACAGCCGAACCTTATTCAGAAAACGAACAATAGAAGAGATAACCGCATGCGCACCCTGATGATCGAGCCCTTGACCAAAGAAGCCTTCGCCCAGTTCGGAGACGTGATCGAAACCGACGGCAGCGACCACTTCATGATCAACAACGGCTCGACCATGCGCTTTCACAAGCTCGCCACGGTCGAAACCGCCGAGCCTGAAGACAAGGCGATCATCAGCATCTTCCGCGCCGACGCGCAGGACATGCCGCTGACCGTGCGCATGCTGGAACGCCATCCGCTGGGCAGCCAGGCTTTCATCCCGCTGCTCGGCAACCCCTTTCTGATCGTGGTCGCGCCCGTTGGCGATGCACCTGTATCAGGCTTGGTCCGAGCCTTCCGCAGTAATGGCAGGCAGGGCGTTAATTACCATCGCGGCGTCTGGCACCACCCGGTGCTGACGATCGAAAAGCGGGATGATTTCCTGGTGGTTGATCGCAGTGGTTCTGGCAACAACTGCGATGAGCATTACTTCACCGAGGAACAGATGCTGATCCTCAATCCCCACCAATAAGAAAAGGTCAGTCATCTTCTCGGTGACTGGCAGAGGTACATACTGTGGAAGCACACCTTCACGAATGGCTGAACCTGAGCATTCGCTGGGTTCACATGATCACCGGCGTCGCCTGGATCGGTGCATCGTTCTACTTCGTCTGGCTGGAGAACCACCTGAACCGAAGCAACCCGCGCGATGGGTTGTCGGGTGATCTCTGGGCGATTCACGGCGGTGGTATCTACCACCTGGAGAAATACAAGCTCGCCCCCCCGAAAATGCCCGAGAACCTGCACTGGTTCAAATGGGAAGCCTACTTCACCTGGATGTCCGGTATCGCCCTGCTGTGCGTGGTGTTCTACTGGAACCCGACCCTGTACCTGCTGGCACCTGGCAGCACCCTGAGCGGTGCCGAAGGCGTGGCCATCGGTATCGGCTCGCTGATCGCGGGATGGTTCATCTACGACTTCCTGTGCGACTCGCCCCTGGGCAAGAAGCCAGCGCTGCTCGGTGCTGTGCTGTTCGTGCTGATCATCGCTGCCTGCTGGGGCTTCAGCCTGGTGTTCAGCGGCCGTGGCGCCTACCTGCACACCGGCGCGATCATCGGCACCATCATGGTCGGTAACGTGTTCCGCATCATCATGCCGGCCCAACGCCAGCTGGTGGCGGCGATCGAGAACAACCAGACGCCCGACCCGGTACTGCCGGCCAAGGGCCTGCTGCGCTCGCGTCACAACAACTACTTCACCCTGCCGGTGCTGTTCATCATGATCAGCAACCATTTCCCGAGCACCTACGGTAGCCAGTACAACTGGCTGATCCTGGCCGGTATCGCAGTAGCCGCGGTTCTGATCCGCCACTACTTCAACACCCGCCACGACAGCAACAAGTACGCCTGGACCCTGCCCGTCGGCGCTCTGGCGATGATCTGCCTGGCTTACGTTACCGGCCCGAAACCGATTGCCGTAAGCCCTGAGCAAGCCGCAGCGAAGATCGAGTACCAACCGCTGCCGGCAACTGCGGTAGGCGGCAAGACGGCTGCCGAGCAGCGTGCCGAGGACGCCGCCAAGGCTGCCGAAGCACCCGCCGCACCTGCGCAAGCACCGGCCCAGGCCGCTGCCCAGGCCGGAGGTGGCGAATTCGACAAGATCCACAATGTCATCCAGGAACGCTGCACTGTGTGCCACTCGTCCAAGCCGACCAGCCCACTGTTCAGCACCGCCCCTGCCGGCGTGATGTTCGACACTCCGCAGCAGATCCAGGCCCAGGCCGCGCGCATTCAGGCGCAAGCGGTTGCCAGCCAGATCATGCCGCTGGGCAACATCACCCAGATGACCACCGAAGAGCGCAAGCTCGTCGGCGAATGGATCGCCAAAGGCGCCCAGGTCAACTGACAGCACCTCGCCAGGCAACCCGCCCCCAAGGGAATCACCTTCCCCTGTAGGAGCGGGCTTGCCCGCGAAGAGGCCGATAGCCCCAGCCTCAAGCTCCATGTGTTACGCAACAAGCAAGCATCGAGCGCGCAGGCATGAAGCCTGCCGCTTGGATCCGAGAATAAAAACAAAACTCGAGGTGCTGCATGTCCGAGTCACGCAAGGCGTATATCCCCATTGCGCCGCCGCGCGAACCCTTGCCCCTGTTCCAACTGATCCTGGTTGGCCTGCAACACGTTCTGCTGATGTACGGTGGCGCGATCGCCGTGCCGTTGATCATCGGCCAGGCCGCCGGGTTGTCCCGTGAAGAAGTCGCTTTCCTGATCAACGCCGACCTGCTTGTCGCTGGCGTCGCTACCATCATCCAGTCGTTCGGTATCGGCCCGGTGGGCATCCGCATGCCGGTGATGATGGGTGCCAGTTTCGCTGCCGTCGGCAGCATGGTGGCCATGGCCGGCATGCCCGGCGTGGGCCTGCAGGGGATCTTCGGCGCGACCATCGCTGCCGGGTTCTTCGGCATGCTGATCGCGCCGTTCATGTCCAAGGTTGTCCGCTTCTTCCCACCGCTGGTCACCGGTACGGTGATCACCTCGA
The DNA here is from genome assembly GCF_058795575.1 of Pseudomonas sp. GW823-FHT05G12. NCBI lineage: Bacteria > Pseudomonadati > Pseudomonadota > Gammaproteobacteria > Pseudomonadales > Pseudomonadaceae > Pseudomonas > Pseudomonas sp. GW823-FHT05G12. Next base: position 1,793,041 of record NZ_CM179501.1, on the reverse strand, counting down.
TTGGCCTGTCGCTGTTCCCGGTGGCTGTCAACTGGGCCGGTGGCGGCCATGAAGCAGAAACGTTCGGCTCGCCGATCTACCTGCTGGTGGCCGGCCTGGTACTGGCCGTGATCCTGCTGATCAACCGCTTCATGCGCGGTTTCTGGGTAAACGTGTCGGTACTGGTGGGCATGGGCCTTGGCTACATCCTGGCCGGCTCCATCGGCATGGTCGACCTGTCGGGCCTGAATGAAGCACCGTGGTTGCAGGTGGTCACCCCACTGCACTTCGGCATGCCGACCTTCAGCCTGGCGCCGATCCTGTCCATGTGCCTGGTAGTGGTGATCATCTTCGTCGAGTCCACCGGCATGTTCCTGGCCTTGGGCAAGGTGACTGATCGTGAAGTAACCCCTGGCATGCTGCGTCGCGGCCTGCTGTGCGATGCCGGTGCGTCGTTCATTGCAGGCTTCTTCAACACCTTCACCCACTCCTCGTTCGCCCAGAACATCGGCCTGGTGCAAATGACCGGGGTGCGCTGCCGCTATGTCACCATCGTGGCCGGTGCACTGCTGATCCTGCTCAGCCTGCTGCCCAAGGCGGCCTTCCTGATTGCCTCGATCCCGCCCGCAGTACTGGGCGGCGCGTCCATCGCCATGTTCGGCATGGTCACTGCCACCGGGATCAAGATTCTTCAGGAGGCGGACATCGGCGACCGCCGCAACCAGCTGTTGGTTGCCGTGAGCGTCGGCTTCGGGTTGATCCCCGTGGTGCGTCCGGAGTTCTTTGCCCAGATGCCACAGTGGATGGAACCCATCACCCACAGCGGTATCGCCATGGCCACGGTCTGTGCCCTGGTGTTGAACGTATTGTTCAACATCCTTGGCGGTGCCGACCGCGCAATGCACAACGACGTCTGTCACCAGCATTGAGCCAAGGGGGGCGGTGCATGGCCGCCCCTCGTTCACCTCTGCAGTAACCGCTACGCCGTCGACCCGCCGGAATGGGTCGCCCGGGGCGCCTGCGCGCCAAAAAAACGCCAACAAAAACAATAAGTCCGGGAATCACAACATGAAGCGCATCACCACGTCCCTGTTGTTGGGCAGCAGCCTGCTGGCCACCCTACCCTCGCACGCAGGCGAATGGCTGCAATGGCACGGCGAAAGCCTGACCTACCTGTACGGCAAGGACTTCAAGGTCAACCCTGATATCCAGCAGACCATCACCTTCGAGCACGCCAACAAATGGAAGTACGGCGACACCTTCATGTTCGTCGACAAGATCTTCTACAACGGCAAGGCCGACCCCGGCAAAGGTGTGACCACCTACTACGGCGAGTTCAGCCCACGCCTGTCATTGGGCAAGATCTTCGACCGCAAGCTTGCCTTCGGTCCGATCAAGGACGTGCTGCTGGCCATGACCTACGAGCGCGGTGAAGGCGACAACGAGGCCTACCTGATCGGCCCAGGCTTCGACTTGAACATCCCCGGCTTCAACTATTTCACCCTCAATTTCTACGTGCGTAACACCGAAGGCAGCCGCCCCGGTGACAACGTCTGGCAGATTACCCCCGGCTGGTCGTACACCCTCCCCGTAGGCCGGTCAGACATTCTGATCGACGGTTACATGGACTGGGTTACCGACAATGACCAGACCCGCCGTGGCACCTATCACGCCAACCTGCACTTCAACCCGCAGGTCAAATACGACCTGGGCAAGGCGCTGAACCTGGGCGCCAAGCAGCTCTACGTCGGCTTTGAATACAGCTACTGGAAAGACAAGTACGGCATTGACAGCCGCGGCAACCTGGACAGCAACCAGAGCGTCGCCAGTGCGCTGATCAAGGTGCACTTCTAGGAAGTTGACCAAACGCACAAGTTTGAATCACCCCGCTCCAGGACGGAGCACTTGAGGCGCGGCGCGCAAGCCAGTAATCTGCGCGCCCCCTCGATCAGGGCAGAACGGATTCTGCCTGCGTTTACTGACCGCTCAGTCAATGAATTCGGGCGGTTGGCCAACGTGTTGCCAGCCTGAAATACCCTTTTCATCCGTTCAGAACGAAGTCGAGCAGGAAGGTTTTGCCAACCCGGAAAAGTTGGCCCAACCCTTGCCAAACAGCTGTGGCCTATCGAAAAAAGCTGACTCAAAAGACAAAAAAAGCGCCGACACCGAGCGCTGACAACAGATCAATCAAGGGAGCGACACTCGCAATGCGTACTATCAAGAGCCTGATCCTTGCCGGCGGCCTGCTGGCCTGCGGCACCACCTTCGGCGGCGACCTGCTGCAATGGCAGAACAACAGCCTGACCTACCTATGGGGCAAGAACTTCAAGGTCAACCCGGCGATTCAGCAAACCGTCACCTTCGAGCACGCCGATGGCTGGAAGTACGGCGACAACTTCATTTTCGTCGACAAGATCTTCTACCAGGGCCAGAAAGACGCCGGCAACGGCCCGAACACCTACTACGGTGAGATCAGCCCACGCCTGTCGTTCGGCAAGATTTTCGACCAGAAGATCGAGTTTGGCCCGGTCAAGGACGTGCTGCTGGCGATGACCTACGAGTTTGGCGAGGGTGACACCGAGTCTTACCTGATCGGCCCGGGCTTCGACCTGGCCATCCCGGGCTTCGACTACTTCCAGCTGAACTTCTACAACCGCACCACCGACGGCAGCCGCGCCGGCGACAACGTGTGGCAGATCACCCCGGTGTGGTCGTACACCATTCCGGTCGGAGATTCCGACGTGCTGATCGACGGCTTCATGGACTGGGTGGTGGACAACGACGAGAACCGCCGCGGCACCTACCAGGCCAACCTGCACTTCAACCCGCAGATCAAGTACGACCTGGGCAAGGCATTGCACCTGGGTGAGAAACAGCTGTACGTGGGTGTGGAGTATGACTACTGGAAGAACAAGTACGGCATCAAGGACAGCGATGCCTTCACTACCGACCAGAACACCATGAGCTTCCTGGTCAAGGTTCACTTCTGAACTGAGTTAGCGGGGCCGCTTTGCGGCCCATTCGCGGGTAAACCCGCTCCTACAGGGGACGCGCCGGGTGCAAGGCAAACGCGGTACCTGGTAGGGGCGGGTTCACGCGCGAACCGGGGCAAAGCCCCGGCCAGGCGCCTCAATTGGCAGGTCTGAGCGCCCGCCACAACTTCCCCGCAGCACTGACCACCGCCAGCACCATGGCACCGGCCACAACCCCGACCCCAGCGTTGAGCAACGCCCCGGTCAGCGCCCCGCCACGCCCTTCGCTGAACGCCTCGATGGCATGATGCAGCGGCTCGATGCCATGCACCAGGATCCCACCGCCAACCAGGAACATCGCCGCAGTACCAATCACCGACAGGCTTTTCATCATGTACGGCGCTGCCCGCAGGATGCCGTTACCCACTGCCTGAGTCAGCCTGGAGGTTTTGCGGGCCATCCACAGCCCAAGGTCGTCAAGCTTGACGATCCCGCCTACCAACCCATACACACCAATGGTCATCACCACCGCAATGCCCGACAGCACGATGATCTGCTGGGTCAGCGGCGAGTCAGCCACGATACCCAAGGTAATGGCGATGATTTCTGCCGACAGGATGAAGTCGGTACGCACCGCCCCCTTGATCTTGGCTTTTTCAAAAGCCACCAGGTCAACGCTGGAATCGGCAACGGCCTCCTTGCGCGCCTCGTGCTGTGCCTCATCCTCTTCCTTGCTGTGCAAGAACTTGTGCGCCAGCTTCTCGAAACCCTCGAAGCACAGGAACGCGCCACCCAGCATCAACAACGGCGTAACCGCCCAGGGTATGAACGCACTGATCAGCAACGCGGCCGGTACCAGGATCGCCTTGTTGACGAACGACCCCTTGGCCACCGCCCAGACGACCGGAAGTTCACGATCGGCACGCACGCCGGTGACCTGCTGGGCATTCAGCGCCAGGTCGTCACCCAGCACACCCGCTGTCTTTTTCGCCGCGACTTTGGTCATTAGCGAGACGTCATCCAGCAGCGTGGCGATGTCGTCGATCAGTACCAGTAGACTGCTTCCTGCCATGTTTGCTTGTATCCAAATAAGTCAATGTGCCGGATTCTAGCCCAAAGCCGCTGCCTTGAGCGCCCGTCGAGGCCGGTGCTACCATGCCCGATCCCTCTTAGAGGTGGCCAGACACGAGGAAGATCCCTGACCATGAGCACCATTCGCGAGCGCAACAAGGAATTGATCCTGCGCGCGGCCAGCGAGGAATTCGCCGACAAGGGCTTCGCCGCCACCAAGACCAGCGATATCGCGGCCAAGGCCGGCCTGCCCAAGCCGAACGTGTATTACTACTTCAAGTCCAAGGACAATCTCTACCGCGAGGTCCTTGAAAGCATCATCGCGCCGATCATGCAGGCATCCACGCCGTTCAATGCAGACGGCGACCCGAAGGAAGTGCTGAGTGCGTACATTCGTTCGAAGATTCGCATTTCGCGTGATCTGCCCCATGCGTCCAAGGTGTTCGCCAGCGAGATCATGCATGGCGCGCCGCACCTGTCTCCGAACCAGGTCGAGCAGTTGAACGAACAGGCCCGACACAACATCGAGTGCATCCAGCGCTGGATCGACCGCGGGCAGATCGCCCATGTGGACGCGCATCACCTGATGTTCAGCATCTGGGCAGCGACCCAGACCTATGCCGACTTCGACTGGCAGATTTCTGCGGTGACCGGCAAGGCCAAGTTGGCCGACAGTGATTATGACGCGGCGGCCGAGACCATCATTCGTATGGTCTTGAAAGGTTGTGAGCCTGAGGCAGCCTGAACCATCTCGAAGGGCCATTCGCGGGCAAGCCCGCTCCCAGAGGATCCACATGCCTGAAGGTTGTGGAGTCCCTGTAGGAGCGGGCTTGCCCGCGAATGGGCCAGAACAGGCAATAGAGATTTAGGCCGCTACCCCAGCATCTGCCCGCAACCCCACCTCCTCGATCGCACTGATCGCACACTGCTCGTCGATATCCGACGTATCGCCGCTGATCCCCACGGCACCCAGCACCTTGCCGTCCTGATCACGAATCAGCACCCCACCCGGCGCCGGCACCACCGGCCGCTCACCCATCCCGTTCAACGCGGCAAAAAAAGCCGGCCGCTGCTGCGCATCCAGCGCCAGCAAGCGCGAGCCCTTGCCCAGGGCAATCGCACCCCAGGCTTTGCCAGTGGCCACTTCAGGCCGAATCAGGCTCGCGCCATCCTCGCGCTGCAGCGCCAGCAGGTGCCCGCCGGCATCCAGCACCGCCACGGTCAGCGGCGCGGCATTGATCTTGCGACCCGCCACCAGCGCGGCATTCACCAGGCTGACGGCGACTTTCAGGTTAAGAACGTTCATGGAAAGGTCCTCTTCTTGTTGTGAGAAGCCCTAAGGGCAGTTGAAAACCGATCGAACAAATAGAACACAACGAGAGATATTTTTGTATACAATATTTTGAAACGATCGTATGCGATGGCGCAAACCCCCGTTTTCACGGGCGCTCTGACGAAAGCCAGCTTAGCCGATGAAAACCCATTGACCTAAGCCGCCAGGCGTGAATACACTCTGTCGCAAAGAAAGTTGTATACAATTACAAAATCGATGAGGCACAAACCATGAGCAAAATGAGAGCAATCGATGCAGCCGTTCTGGTCATGCGCCGTGAAGGTGTAGATACCGCGTTCGGCATCCCGGGGGCTGCCATCAACCCGTTGTATTCGGCCCTGAAGAAAGTCGGTGGCATCGATCACGTCCTCGCTCGTCACGTCGAAGGTGCCTCGCACATGGCCGAGGGCTACACCCGCGCCAACCCGGGCAACATCGGTGTGTGCATCGGCACTTCCGGCCCTGCCGGCACCGACATGGTCACCGGCCTGTACAGTGCCTCGGCCGACTCCATCCCGATTCTGTGCATCACTGGCCAGGCGCCACGTGCCCGCCTGCACAAGGAAGACTTCCAGGCTGTCGACATCACCAACATCGTCAAGCCAGTAACCAAGTGGGCGACCACCGTTCTGGAGCCAGGCCAGGTGCCTTACGCCTTCCAGAAGGCCTTCTATGAAATGCGTACCGGCCGCCCAGGCCCGGTGCTGATCGACCTGCCGTTCGACGTGCAGATGGCCGAAATCGAATTCGACATCGACGCCTACGAACCGCTGCCCGTGCACAAACCGTCCGCCACACGCGTACAGGCCGAAAAAGCCCTGGCCCTGCTCAATGACGCCGAGCGCCCACTGCTGGTAGCCGGTGGCGGCATCATCAACGCCGACGCCAGCGACAAGCTGGTCGAATTCGCCGAACTGACCGGCGTACCCGTGATCCCGACCCTGATGGGCTGGGGCACCATCCCGGACGACCACGCACAGATGGTCGGCATGGTCGGCCTGCAGACCTCGCACCGCTATGGCAACGCAACCCTGCTGAAATCCGACCTGGTATTCGGTATCGGTAACCGCTGGGCCAACCGCCACACCGGTTCCGTCGATGTCTACACCGAAGGCCGCAAGTTCGTGCACGTCGACATCGAACCGACCCAGATCGGCCGCGTGTTCACCCCGGACCTGGGCATCGTTTCCGATGCTGGCAAGGCACTGGACGTGTTCCTGGAAGTGGCCCGCGAGTGGAAAGCCGCCGGCAAGCTCAAGTGCCGCAAGGCCTGGCTGGAAGAGTGCCAGGAGCGCAAGTCGAGCCTGCAGCGCAAGACCCACTTCGACAACGTGCCGGTCAAGCCGCAGCGCGTCTACGAAGAAATGAACCAGGTGTTCGGCAAAGACACCTGCTACGTCAGCACCATCGGCCTGTCGCAGATTGCCGGCGCGCAGTTCCTGCATGTGTACAAGCCTCGCCACTGGATCAACTGCGGCCAGGCCGGCCCGCTGGGCTGGACCATCCCTGCTGCGCTGGGCGTGGTCAAAGCCGATCCGAAGCGCAAGGTTGTGGCGCTGTCGGGTGACTACGACTTCCAGTTCATGATCGAAGAACTGGCGGTAGGCGCCCAGTTCAACCTGCCGTACGTCCACGTGCTGGTGAACAACGCCTACCTGGGCCTGATCCGCCAGGCGCAGCGTGGCTTCGACATGGATTACTGTGTACAACTGGCGTTCGAGAACATCAACTCGACCGACGCTGCCACCTACGGTGTCGACCACGTCGCTGTGGTCGAAGGACTGGGTTGCAAGGCCATCCGTGTGTTCGAGCCAGCAGAAATCGCCCCTGCCCTGATCAAGGCACAGAAGATGGCCGAAGAGTTCCGCGTGCCGGTGGTGGTTGAAGTGATTCTCGAGCGTGTGACCAACATTTCCATGGGCACCGAGATCAACGCGGTCAACGAATTCGAAGACCTGGCCCTGGTCGGCAACGACGCGCCAACCGCCATCTCGCTGCTGGACTGATCGCCTGACGCCCCCAGGCACGCCTGGGGGCCTTCATCGCAAGGAGACAACTCATGCCTCGCTTCGCTGCCAACCTGTCCATGCTGTTCACCGAACAGGACTTCCTGGCCCGCTTCAAGGCTGCCGCCGATGCTGGTTTCAGCGGCGTCGAATACCTGTTCCCGTACGACTTCAGCGCTGCCGACATCAAGCAGCAGCTGGAGGCCAACGGCCTGACCCAGGTGCTGTTCAACCTGCCGGCCGGCGACTGGGCCAAAGGTGAGCGCGGTATCACCTGCCACCCCGACCGCATCGAAGAGTTCCGTGCCGGTGTCGACAAGGCCATCGAGTACGCCAAGGTGCTGGGCAATACCCAGGTCAACGCCCTGGCCGGCATCCGCCCACAAGGCCCGGACTGCGCCACCGTGCGTAAGACCTTCGTCGAGAACCTGCGCTACGCCGCTGACAAGCTCAAGGGCGCCGGGATCCGCCTGGTCATGGAAATGATCAACACCCGCGACATCCCCGGCTTCTACCTGAACACCACCCAGCAGGCGCTGGAAATCCAGGCCGAAGTGGGCAGCGACAACCTGTTCCTGCAGTACGACATCTACCACATGCAGATCATGGAAGGTGACCTGGCTCGCACCATGGAAGCCAACCTGAAGCTGATCAACCACATCCAGCTGGCCGACAACCCAGGCCGCAATGAACCAGGCACCGGCGAGATCAACTACCGCTTCCTGTTCGAACACCTGGACCGCATTGGCTACCAGGGCTGGGTGGGCGCGGAGTACAAGCCGCTGACCACCACCGAAGCGGGCCTGGGCTGGCTGAAAACCCATAACGCAATCTGAGGAACAACTCGGGACCCTGTGGGAGCGGGCTCGCCCGCGAACACCGGCAAAGCCGGTGCCATCCACCGAGTTGTCTGCTTCGCGGGCGAGCCCGCTCCCACAGGGGGCCAAAGCTTGCTTGAGATATCACAATTACAAAGAGGTAATTTCTCATGGCTAAAATCGGTTTCATCGGCACCGGCATCATGGGCAAGCCCATGGCTCAGAACCTGCAAAAGGCAGGTCACAGCCTGTTCATTTCCACCCACCACGACGCCGCGCCAGCCGACCTGATCGCTGCCGGTGCCGTGGCCCTGGCCAACCCGAAAGAGGTTGCCCAGGAAGCCGAATTCATCATCGTCATGGTCCCCGACACCCCGCAGGTCGAAAGCGTCCTGTTCGGTGAAAACGGCGTGGCCGAAGGCGTTGGTCCGAACAAGGTGGTGATCGACATGAGCTCGATCTCGCCAACCGCCACCAAAGCCTTCGCCGAGAAGATCAAGGCTACCGGTGCCGCCTACCTGGACGCCCCGGTGTCCGGTGGTGAAGTCGGCGCCAAGGCGGCGACCCTGAGCATCATGGTCGGTGGCTGCCCGAACGCCTTCGAGCGCACCCTGCCGCTGTTCGAAGCCATGGGCAAGAACATCACCCGCGTCGGTGGCAACGGTGACGGCCAGACCGCCAAGGTCGCCAACCAGATCATTGTCGCCCTGAACATCCAGGCCGTGGCCGAAGCCCTGCTGTTCGCCGCCAAGAACGGCGCCGACCCTGCCAAGGTGCGCGAAGCACTGATGGGCGGCTTTGCTTCGTCGAAAATCCTCGAAGTGCACGCCGAGCGCATGATCAAGGGCACCTTCGACCCAGGCTTCCGCATCAACCTGCACCAGAAGGACCTGAACCTGGCCCTGCAAGGCGCCAAGGAACTGGGCATCAACCTGCCCAACACTTCCAATGCCCAGCAAGTGTTCAACACCTGCCAGGCCCTGGGCGGCGGCAACTGGGACCACTCGGCGCTGATCAAAGGCCTGGAGCACATGGCCAACTTCTCGATCCGCGGCGACAAGTAAGACCTTACCGGCCTCTTCGCGGGCACGCCCGCTCCCACAGGGATCGCACCACCCTCGAAACCTGTGCAGTACCTGTGGGAGCGGGCAAGCCCGCGAAGAAGCCAACACCGCTGAACCTGCGACCACAGGCTCAGGGGTGACCCCGAGCAACACCCGCCCCTGGTTCGGCCTGCACGGAGGCAGTTCCAGGGGCGTTTTGGATTCTGCAGAACAACAATAATTGGGAGCCTGCCATGTCGGTCGATCCGCAAAAACTTCTCCGCGAGCTGTTCGACACAGCCATCGCCGCCGCCCACCCCCGTCAAGTCCTCGAACCCTACCTGCCCGCCGATCGCAGCGGCCGGGTTATCGTCATCGGCGCCGGCAAGGCCGCAGCTGCCATGGCCGAAGTGGTCGAGAAAAGCTGGCAGGGCGAAGTCTCCGGCCTGGTCGTGACCCGTTACGGCCACGGCGCCAACTGCCAGAAGATCGAGGTGGTCGAAGCCGCCCACCCGGTCCCGGACGCTGCCGGCCTGGCTGTGGCCAAGCGCGTGCTGGAACTGGTCAGCAACCTCAACGAAGAAGACCGCGTCATCTTCCTGCTGTCTGGCGGTGGCTCGGCGCTGCTGGCCCTGCCTGCCGAAGGCCTGACCCTGGCCGACAAGCAGCAGATCAACAAGGCACTGCTGAAATCCGGCGCCACCATCGGCGAGATGAACTGCGTGCGCAAGCACCTCTCGGCGATCAAGGGCGGGCGCCTGGCCAAGGCCTGCTGGCCGGCCACGGTCTACACCTATGCCATTTCCGATGTACCGGGCGACCTCGCCACGGTAATCGCCTCCGGCCCCACCGTGGCCGACCCGAGCACCTCGGCCGACGCCCTGGCCATCCTCAAACGCTACAACATCGAAGCGCCCAAAGCGGTCATCGACTGGCTGAACAACCCGGCCTCGGAAACCGTCAAGGCCGATGACCCGGCCCTGGCCCGCAGCCACTTCCAGTTGATCGCCAAACCCCAGCAGTCGCTGGAGGCTGCCGCGGTCAAAGCCCGTCAGGCCGGTTTCAGCCCGCTGATTCTCGGCGACCTGGAAGGTGAATCGCGCGAAGTGGCCAAGGTGCATGCTGGTATCGCCCGGCAAATCGTTCAGCACGGCCAGCCGCTCAAAGCGCCCTGCGTGATCCTGTCGGGTGGCGAAACCACCGTGACCGTGCGCGGCAATGGCCGTGGCGGGCGTAACGCCGAGTTCCTGCTCAGCCTCACCGAAAGCCTGAAAGGCCTGCCGGGTGTGTACGCCCTGGCCGGTGACACCGACGGCATCGATGGCTCGGAAGAAAACGCCGGCGCCTTCATGACCCCAACCAGCTACGACCGCGCCGAAGCCTTGGGCCTGTCGGCCAGCGACGAGCTGGACAACAACAACGGCTACGGCTACTTCGCCGCGCTGGATGCGCTGATCGTCACCGAACCGACCCGCACCAACGTCAACGACTTCCGCGCCATCCTGATCCTCGAGACTGCCCAATCATGACGCCTGATAAAAAAGTAAAGATCCTCGCCACCCTTGGCCCTGCGATCAACGGCATCGACGATATCCGCCAGCTGGTCGAAGCCGGGGTGAACATCTTCCGCCTCAACTTCAGCCATGGCGAGCATGCCGACCACGCCCTGCGCTACCAGTGGATCCGCGAAGTCGAGCAACAGCTGAACTACCCGCTGGGCATCCTCATGGACCTGCAAGGGCCGAAGCTGCGCGTTGGCCGCTTCGCCGAAGGCAAAGTGCAGTTGCAACGCGGGCAGGCCCTGCGCCTGGACCTGGACAAAAACCCGGGCGACAGCCGCCGGGTCAACCTGCCGCACCCCGAAATCATCGCCGCCCTCGAGCCCGGCATGGACCTGCTGCTGGACGACGGCAAACTGCGCCTGCGCGTGACCGCCAAGCACAGCGACGCGATTGACACCGAGGTGCTGAACGGTGGCGAGCTTTCCGACCGCAAGGGCGTCAACGTACCGCAAGCGGTGCTCGACCTCTCCCCGCTCACCGAAAAAGACCGCCGCGACCTGGCCTTTGGCCTGGAACTGGGTGTGGACTGGGTCGCCCTGTCGTTCGTCCAGCGCCCTGAAGACATCGTCGAAGCGCGCCAGCTGATTGGCGACCGCGCCTACCTGATGGCCAAGATCGAGAAACCATCGGCCGTCGAGCAACTGCAAGCCATCGCCGAGCTGGCAGACGCGATCATGGTGGCCCGTGGTGACCTGGGCGTGGAAGTACCGGCCGAAAGCGTGCCGCAGATCCAGAAGCGCATCATCGGCACCTGCCGCCAGCTGGGCAAACCCGTGGTGGTGGCCACGCAGATGCTCGAATCCATGCGTTTCTCGCCAGCGCCAACCCGTGCCGAAGTCACTGACGTGGCCAACGCCGTGGCCGAAGGTGCCGACGCTGTGATGCTGTCGGCCGAGACGGCCTCGGGCGATTACCCGCTGGAAGCTGTGCAGATGATGAGCAAGATCATCCGCCAGGTGGAGAATGGCCCGGACTACCAGGCCCAGCTCGACGTCGGCCGGCCAAAGGCCGAAGCGACCGTGTCGGATGCCATCAGCTGCGCCATCCGCCGCATCAGCGGCATCCTGCCGGTGGCAGTGCTGGTCAACTACAGCGAGTCGGGCGCCTCGACATTGCGGGCTGCACGCGAGCGGCCACGGGCACCGATCCTCAACCTGACGCCGAACCTGAACACCGCACGCCGCCTGAGCGTGGCTTGGGGTGTGCATTCGGTGGTCAACGACCGCCTGCGTCAGGTGGACGAGGTGGTTTCCACTGCCCTGGAGATTGCCCAGGCGCAAGGCATGGCCAGCCGTGGCGACACGCTGCTGATCACCGCTGGCGTGCCTTTCGGCAAGCCGGGTACGACTAACACGCTGCGGATCGAGACTTTGATCTGAGATTGCCGGGGGCGCGTTGCGCCCCTTTCGCGACACAAGGCCGCTCCCACAGGGCCGCGCTGGCACAAGGAAATGCGATCCCTGTGGGAGCGGCCTTGTGTCGCGTTTGGAGGGCAAAGCCCTCCCCGAATACCGCTCTACCCGACCGCGGAAAACCGAGGCCCAAAGAGGCCCACCGCTCCCCCATCAACCTCACTGACTGCCCCATGTACACCAAAAATTTCGTCAACCCGTGCCCCGACTGGGCCACGGCGTTACTCAACGGCTTCAGCCAGGTGCTGCTGCTGCGCAACCCCCTGTGCGGCCTGTGCTGCCTGCTGGCCATCCTGCTGACAGCACCCAACCTGGTCGGCGGCGCGCTGCTTGGCGCCCTGGCCGGCCTGCTCACCGCCCAGGCACGCGGCTATGACCGTGCCGACCGCCAGGCCGGGCTTTACTGCTACAACGGCGTACTGATCGGCATCCTGATCAGCGCCGTGCTGCCCTGGTCGGCCATATTGCCCCCCCTGATCATCGCCGCCGGCGGCCTGTCCAGCATCATCACCCACCAGTGGCGCAAGCGCGGCGGCAAGTTGCTGGTCGCCTACACCGCCCCCTTCGTCATGCTCGGCTGGGCCACACTGCTAATCGCCAGCCCCTCGCCCAGCGGCTTCGTCGAAGCTGACCTGCTGTATGCGTTGGCCCGCGGCATAGGCCAGATCTTCCTGCTCGACCAGCCCTTGGCCGGGTTGCTGATCATCGTCGGCATGTTCATCGCCAATCCCTATGCGGCGCTGTGGGCGGTGATCGGCTCGGCCATTGGCGGCGGGGTGGCGCTGCTCGCCGATCGACCGCAAGCTGCCTGGTTGGGGCTATACGGTTTCAACGCAGCCCTGGCGGCACTGGCCTTCAGCAGGCGAGGTGAAAAACCCTGGGTGACCCTGCTGGCGATTGCCCTGGCCTTGCTGCTGCAACCCCTGTTCAAGCTGATGCCTGTGCCCGGCCTGACCGCGCCCTTTGTCGCCGCCTGCTGGCTGATGCATGTAGCTGATCACCTAGGTCACAGGACACAGAAAGACAGCTCACATCGATTACCGAACTAACGGGGGGCAGATATCCACTCCGCCTCTGGCAGCCTAATGGGAGCTGGATCGGGTGCCGAGGAAATACCCTTTGGCGGGCGCGGTGGCGGAGACGGAGACGGAGGTAGAGGACGAAGAGGCTTCGGAAGAGAGCGTAGCGCTAGCTGCTCATCTAGCCTGCTCTGCAGCACTTGATTCTGTTCTTGAAGGCGAACGTTGTCTGCTTGAGAGCGCTCCAACTGTTTCCGAGTAGCGCCCAAACCATCAACCTTGACCACCGTAAACCGACCATCCTTACCTCTGGAAATTTCGTATCCAGCACTACCAATACCCAAGCTGTAAGCTTCAGAGCTGTTCGCGAAATGATTCTTCACTCCCCTTTTGAAAATTTTCGGTATGCCGAAGCGCTTAAACTCAGCAGTTAGCCCAGTTTTCACACGTTTCATCTGACCTGACGGGTCAGAGCTGTTTATCGGATCACCCTCACAATAACAGTAAGCATTCAGCCCACCATTCCCAAAAGGGCTTAAACCATCCGGGCTGTAAAAACGCATAAAAATGGGGCTATAGAATCGGTGACCATTGCCCAGCGCATAGGCTTGCAAGATGCCATCGTGCCGTTCGCCATTGAAACCCAATGAAGGAATCGGCCAATTCAGTGAATACCCATAAGCTGCGTATGACCGTATCCACTTCGTCTGAGCACGCTCAACAGCAATTTGCTCGGGTAACTGTCCACTCTGCAGTTTCATGCTCGCCTCCCCCCTGACCCTACGGGATTCTGCCCCAGCCAATCCGATCCGGAGAACTAGCAATTTTAACAGTTCATTCGTTGCAGCCTTGGGCAAAGACCCTCTAGGCTTTCCGCTTTGCCTTCGGAACCCGCTACATCATGGTCTTCCAGACCGACACCCTAGCCGGTCGCCGCTTCGACAAGATCCTGCTGTTGATCATCCTGGCCAGCCTGGTCACGGTGATCCTCGACAGCATCGACGAAGTGCACCAGAGCTAAGCCGGCTTACTGGCCGCCATCTGTACTCAAGCTCAGCCCGTACCTCAAGCAGGCCCATTACCTGATGGAGGCGCTGCGCGGCAGCAAGCAGAAGAACATCGTGTTCCTGGTGAGGCGGCGTTCTGTTCTCGCTGTGGGAATGGGTTGTTTCCCAAAGCGTGATAGCGCCTGCGCCGCCTATTCGCGGGCCGCTCCGACAGGGCCGCGCTGGCACAAGGAAATGCGATCCCTGTGGGAGCGGCCTTGTGTCGCGATTGGAGGGCAAAGCCCTCCCCGAATACCGCTCTACCCGACCGCGGAAAACCGAGGCCCAAAGAGGCCCACCGCCCCCCATCAACCTCACTGACTGCCCCATGTACACCAAACATTTCGTCAACCCGTGCCCCGATCGAGCCACGGCGTTACTCAACGGCTTCAGCCAGGTGCTGCTGCACACCCCCCTGGCCATCCTGCTGACCGCGCCCAACCTGATCGGCGGCGCCCTGTTTGTTGCCCTAGCCGGTCTGCTGGCGAACGCCCTGGCCTTGCTGCCGCAACCGCTGTCCGGCCTTCTACCTATGGCAGCGCTGATCGCACCATTTGTAGTTGCCTGCTGGTTAATGCATGTAGGTGACAGTGCGTTTACTCAGCTAAGCCTCAGAAGAATCAATCGTCGCGTCGATAGGCAAGTTAGCTCTTAAATTCGCCCCTGCAGCCGGTAGTTGAGGGTGTTGTGGAGTAATCGGTGGCATTGCGCTGGTTTTTTCTTTAGGAACAAGATCCATTGTTGATGAAAAACCCCTGCCAACCGGCATCATAGGAACATGGTCGAGACTCACTTCAATGCCATTTTTTTGGTATTTAGCAGGATTCGACAGCAAATCGAAACTGGTTCTAGACGCATAAGAGAAGCTCCCGTCCACTACATTCACCTCAATATAAGATGAACCTACCTTTACCGTAAATCTAAACGTTCCTTTCTGCTCGGCAATCGCCTGCATCGGCTCGCGTAAGAACTTCTTGGCTCTCGTCCGCTGCGCCAAGTTCACATTCTTCTGCTTCATGAACTTACCGAAACCGGTTTTTACTCCTGCGTTGCCTGAGGGGTCGGTATGGTTCACAGGATCTCCACCGCAATACATGTATGCATTCACGCCACCTCTGCCAAAGGGGCTCAAACTGTCTGGACTGGAAAAACGCATAAGTGCAGGATTGAACAGCCGCTTCCCACTGCCCAGCAGATACCCCTGCGTTCCTCTCTCCAACCACTGCCCATTGAACGCCAAGCGCGTTGCGCTCTCGATGCACTGTAAAAAACCAAATGGTGTGTAAGCTAACAAAGTGTGCCCCAAACGCTGCCGGCTTACTGCTTTTGACTGGTCGTTCATTTCCCGCCTCGCTGTCAATGAAATACCCAGTCTTATACTGAGGCCTCGACGAGAACCTTAGTACTGGCATTTTTAGCAGGTGACATGATTCACCTTTCCGTAGCAGGCCCTGTGCATCTAGTCTTGCATCTCAAGCTTTCGGAACCTGCACTTCATGACCGCACCTCTGCCTTTACGCGAACGCCTCTACATCATGGTCTTCCAGACCGACACCGTAGCCGGTCGCCGCTTCGACAAGATCCTCCTGCTGATCATCCTGGCCAGCCTGGTCACCGTCATTCTCGACAGCATCGACGAGGTGCACCAAGGCTACGCCGGCCTGCTGGCCGGCATCGAGTGGGGCTTTACCGCGATCTTCCTGGCCGAATACATCACCCGCCTGTACTGCTCGCCCAAGCCGTTGCGCTATGCCTTCAGTTTCTACGGCCTGGTCGATTTACTGGCGATCGTGCCGGGGATCCTCGCGCTGTACTACAGCGACGCCCAGTACCTGCTCATCATCCGGGTCATCCGGATGCTGCGGATCTTCCGTGTACTCAAGCTCAGCCCGTACCTAAAGCAGGCCCATTACCTGATGGAGGCGCTGCGCGGCAGCAAGCAGAAGATCATCGTGTTCCTGGTGACGGTATCGACGCTGGTGACCGTGTTCGGCACGCTGATGTACGTGATCGAAGGGCCTGAGCATGGCTTTACCAGCATCCCCAAAGGCATCTACTGGGCCATCGTTACCCTGACCACAGTGGGCTTTGGCGACATCGTGCCGAAGACCCCGCTGGGGCAGGTGCTGTCGTCGCTGGTGATGATTACCGGCTACTCGATCATTGCCGTGCCGACCGGCATCTTTACCGCCGAGCTGGCCAATGCCATGCGTGGGGAGCAGCTGCAGCATGATTGCCCGACCTGCCACAAGAAGACCCACGAGCAGGGGGCGGCGTTCTGTTCTCGCTGTGGGAATGGGTTGTTTCCCAAAGCGTGATATCGCCTGCGCCGGCCTCTTCGCGGGTAAACCCGCTCCTACCAACAGGCAGGGACCGTGCGCGGTCCCCCGTAGGAGCGGGTTTACCCGCGAAGAGGCCGGCACAGGCAGAAGCATAACCAAAGCATTTTTTGTTCTTTAACCCGTGTAAACCCACCCGTTATAGTCGCTGGCAATCTGCCCCAACACCCTTCAAGAACAAGGAAGCAACGTGAAAAAACTCTTCACCGCCTCGCTGCTCGCCGCAGGCCTGGCCTTGGGCAACCTCGCCCAGGCCGCCCCCACCCTGCTCAACGTTTCCTACGACGTGATGCGCGACTTCTACAAGGACTACAACCCGGCCTTCCAGAAGCACTGGGAAGCCGAGCACAACGAGAAGGTCAACGTGCAGATGTCCTTCGGCGGCTCGAGCAAGCAGGCCCGTGCAGTGATCGATGGCCTGCCGGCCGATGTCATCACCATGAACATGGCCACCGACATCAACGCCCTGGCAGACAACGGCAAGCTGGTGCCCGACAACTGGGTCACCCGCCTGCCGAACAACAGCGCGCCGTTCACCTCGGCCACTGTGTTCATCGTGCGCAAGGGCAACCCGAAAGCCCTGAAAGACTGGCCCGACCTGCTCAAGGACGGTGTCCAGGTGATTGTGCCCAACCCGAAAACCTCGGGTAATGGCCGCTATACCTACCTGTCGGCCTGGGGCTACGTACTCAAGCAAGGCGGCGATGAAAGCAAAGCCCGCGACTTCGTCGGCAAGCTGTTCAAGCAGGCACCCGTGCTGGACACCGGTGGCCGCGCCGCCACTACCACGTTCATGACCAACCAGATCGGTGACGTGCTGGTCACCTTCGAGAACGAAGCCGAGATGATCGCCCGCGAGTTCGGCCGCGACCAGTTCGAAGTGGTCTACCCAAGCGTATCGGCCGAAGCCGAGCCACCGGTGACGGTGGTCGACAAGGTAGTGGCCCGGAAAGGCACCCAGGCCGTGGCCGAGGAATACCTGAAGTACCTGTGGTCACCAGCAGCCCAAGAGATCGCCGCCAACAACTACCTGCGCCCGCGTGATGCGACGGTACTGGCCAAGTACACCGACCGCTTCCCGAAAGTGGACTTCCTGTCGGTGGAGAAAACCTTCGGTGACTGGCGTACCGTGCAGAAGACCCACTTCAATGATGGTGGGGTGTTTGACCAGATCTATACCAGTCAGTAACGCACAAGCAACATCAAACCCGGCGGAACACCAAGGCCTTCAGCCCCCCCGCCGGGTCAACGTCCGGAAACTCCGGCGGGTTTTCCAGGCGCTCGACATAAGCCAACGAAGGCGCCTGCTCTGCCATGCCTTCAATCAGAAACTCAGGCCCGATCCCCGGGTCGTTGACACACGCCAGCACCGTCCCGCCTTCGCTCAACAACTCCGGCAAACGCCGCAGGATCTTTGCGTAATCCTGGGTCAGCACAAAGCTGCCACGCTGGAAGGTCGGCGGGTCGATGATGATCAGGTCATAAGGCCCGTACTTACGCACCTTGCCCCACGACTTGAACAGTTCATGCCCCAGGTACGCCACCCGTGATGCATCGTGGCCATTGAGGCGATGGTTGTCCCGGCCTCGCGACAGGGCCGACTTGGCCATATCCAGGTTCACCACCTGCTCAGCGCCGCCGGCAATCGCTGCCACGGAAAAGCCGCAGGTATAAGCGAACAGGTTCAGCACACGCTTGCCCGCCGCCTGCTCGCGCACCCAGCGGCGGCCATAGCGCATGTCGAGGAACAGGCCATTGTTTTGCCGCACGCCCAGGTCCAGCAGGTAGGTCAGGCCGTCCTCGATCACTTCGCGTTGCTGGCACGGCTCGCCCAGCAGCCACTGGCCCGGGCTGTCGGGCAGGTAGCGGTGCTGGATGATGACTGCCTGACCCGTCCACTGCGGGCGCTCGGCCAAGCTGCGCAGCATGGCTTCCAGTTCGGCGAGCTGGCCCTCGGGCGGCTCACGGAACAAGGCGACCGACAGCACGCCCTGCAGCCAGTCGACGGTGACCTGCTCCAGGCCCTGCCAGCAGCGGCCGCGGCCGTGAAACAGGCGGCGGGTTTCCCGTGGTGCAGGGTCAAGGGCGGCAAGCAGGTGTTGCTCAAGGGTGTCGATGGGCGAGGTCATGGCGGATCGCAGGCTGGCAAAAAGCGGCATTCTACCTTGCGGGCCTCTTCGCGGGTAAACCCGCGCCTACAGGATGGCGCGCCGAGCGGAACCACCACCCCTGCTGCATCCCCGCTGCCGCCAGCAGGATCAACCCCACGCCCAGCCACTGCAGCGGCACCAGGCGGTGCCCGAACGCCACCCAGTCCACCAGAATTGCCGCAATCGGGTAAATGAACGACAGCGCACCGGTCAACGCCGTGGGCAAACGCTGGATGGCGCTGTACAACAGCACATACATCAGGCCGGTGTGCACCATCCCCAGTGTCAACAAGCTGGCCAACGCCGGCACTTCGACCGGCAACCCGCCAAGCGTGACCCATGGCGCCAGCAGCAACACACCCGTGGTTACCTGAATCAACGCAATCAGGTGCGGGGGCGTGCCACTCAGGCGCTTGATGATCAAGGCCGCGATTGCATACAGAAACGCCGCCCCCAGCGCCAGGGCAATCCCCAGCAGATAGTCCTCGCCATTACTTTGCCCAGCGCCGTGGGCACTGACGATGGCCAGCATGCCGAGGAACGCCACACTCAACCAGGTCACCTTGGCCAACGTGATCTTTTCGCCCAGAAACAGCGCCGCCAGCCCCACCAGCATGAACGGCTGCACGTTGTACACCGCCGTGCCAATGGCAATCGACGCCCGTGCGTACGAAGCGAACAACAGCAGCCAGTTGCCGACAATGGCCACCCCGCTGGCAATCGCCAGCAAAAATGCCGTGCGGCTGATCACGCCTGGGCGCAGAAAGCCAAACGCGGCGCAAATCGCCAGCAAGGTCACGGCACCGAACACGCAGCGCCAGAACACCACATCCAGCACCGGCTGGCCGGACACCAGCACGAACCAGCCAATGGTCCCGGAAATCAGCATGGCGGCCACCATTTCCAGCGAGCCGCGGCGCAATGAACTGTCCATCTCAAACCTCCCTTTGATAATGGCCACAGTATGCAAAGGCTGAAGGCGGGCCATCCAGCGGATAACCAAGGCGTTTTTGCCAACCTGCCTTTACTATCAAGGCAGATAACACGAATTACCTGATGAGGTGAGCATGACCGATGCCATTGACCAATTATTGATCAACGCACTGATGGAGGACTCGCGCCGCTCGCTCAAGGCTCTGGCGCAGGTCAGCGGGCTGTCCGCACCCAGCGTCAGCGAGCGCCTGCGGCGGCTGGAAGAGCGTGGCGTGCTGCGCGGCTATACCGTGGAGGTCGACCCACGCGCCTTTGGCTACCAGTTGCAGGCGATCGTGCGTATCCGTCCGTTGCCGGGGAAGCTGCAAGAAGTGGAGCGCCAGATCATTGCCATCCCTGAGTTCACCGAATGCGACAAGGTCATTGGCGAAGACTGCTTCGTCGCCCGACTGCATGTGCGCTCGATGGAGCAGTTGGACACGCTGCTCGACCTCATGAATGTGCTGGCTGAGACCAATACCGCGATCATCAAGAAGACCCCGGTCAAGCGGCGGTTGCCGCCAATGGATTGATCGGCCCCTGTACTGGCCTCCTCGCAGGCGTGCTCGCGAAGAGGCCAGCACAGGAAAAGCTGACTATTTTTTGTACACAAAAACGTAACCATAGGTGCCATTTTTGTGTGCACTTTCTTCAGTAGCGCCCCAATTCGTTACACACTTTCCTCCCGTTATTTTGACCAATTGATCAACTAATCAATCTTTCAAAAATTTAAACTTGTTCATACGGTCAACTTATATTCTCTGTATTTCATTAACTTACCTTTTAACAAGATAAGTTCGAAATCATCACCTGTTGAAACCTGCTCTTCCCTTGGCATGGAACTCGCTTTTGTGTGTTCGTGT
Organism: Pseudomonas sp. GW823-FHT05G12; assembly: GCF_058795575.1. Taxonomy (NCBI): domain Bacteria; kingdom Pseudomonadati; phylum Pseudomonadota; class Gammaproteobacteria; order Pseudomonadales; family Pseudomonadaceae; genus Pseudomonas; species Pseudomonas sp. GW823-FHT05G12. The sequence goes on along the minus strand of NZ_CM179501.1, from coordinate 1,772,456 downwards.
TTTGTATACAACTTAAACAAACATAGATACACAAGAATCCGCGACGCCGACCCAATGTCAGCCACCGCGCCCACAACCCTGTGATGCCAACGCTGCATCGACGAGATGGCGAGCCCGTGCGCATGCCCGCTCATCGCAGTCCAAGCGCATCAGGAGCCCGCCGGAATGAGTAGCAGCCTCGACCTTGCCCCTGAACTATCCGTCGCCAGCACACACCCCGCGTCCACGCTTGCCGGCCACCAGCCGGACCTTGTTCTCAGCCCGCGCCTGCATAACCGCGACCTGGCGCCAACGCGTATGGAAGGCCGTCGCTGGGGCGGCTACAGCATCTTCGCGCTGTGGACAAACGATGTGCACAATATCGCCAACTATTCGTTCGCCATGGGCTTGTTCGCCCTCGGCCTGGGTGGCTGGCAAATTCTGCTGTCGCTGGCCATCGGCGCGGCACTGGTGTACTTCTTCATGAACCTGTCGGGTTACATGGGGCAGAAAACCGGGGTACCGTTCCCGGTCATCAGCCGCATTGCCTTCGGCATCCACGGCGCGCAGATCCCGGCGCTGATCCGTGCCGTCATCGCCATCGCCTGGTTCGGCATCCAGACCTACCTGGCATCGGTGGTGCTGCGGGTGCTGCTCACCGCCGTGTGGCCGCAACTTGCAGCCTACGACCACGACAGCATCCTCGGCCTGTCGAGCCTGGGCTGGGTGTGTTTCGTGTCGATCTGGCTGGTGCAGCTGGTGATCCTGGCCTACGGCATGGAGATGGTGCGCCGTTACGAGGCCTTTGCCGGGCCAGTGATCCTGCTGACCGTCGCCGCCCTGGCGGTGTTCATGTACTTCAAGGCCGACGCGCGCATTGCCTGGTCGGTGGCTACGCCGCTGACCGGCTACGAGATGTGGCGCAACATCTTTGCCGGCGGCGCACTGTGGCTGGCGATCTACGGCACCCTGGTGCTGAACTTCTGTGACTTCGCCCGCTCCTCGCCTTGCCGCAAGACCATCCGCGTGGGCAACTTCTGGGGCCTGCCGGTAAACATCCTGGTATTCGCCGTGATCACCGTGGTGCTGTGCGGCGCGCAATTCCAGATCAACGGCCAGATCATCGACAGCCCGACGCAGATCGTCGCCGCCATACCCAGCACGCCATTCCTGGTGCTCGGCTGCCTGGCCTTCCTGATCGTCACCGTGGCGGTGAACATCATGGCCAACTTCGTCGCCCCGGCCTTCGTACTCAGCAACCTGGCGCCGCGCCACCTGAACTTCCGGCGTGCCGGGCTGATCAGCGCCACCCTGGCGGTGCTGATCCTGCCCTGGAACCTGTACAACAGCCCGCTGGTGATCGTGTACTTCCTGTCGGGCCTGGGCGCCCTGCTCGGCCCGCTGTACGGCGTGATCATGTCCGACTACTGGTTGCTGCGCAAAGGCTGCATCAACGTGCCGGAGCTGTATACCGAGCACCCTGCCGGCGCCTATCACTACAGCAAGGGCATCAACCTGCGCGCCGTGGCCGCCTTCGTGCCGGCCGCACTGCTGGCCATCGTGCTGGCCCTGGTGCCCAACTTCCAGGGCATCGCGCCGTTCTCCTGGCTGATTGGTGCCGGCATCGCCGCCGCCCTGTACCTGCTTATCGCGCCACGTAACCGCCATTACCACGACGTCAGCGGCGAGTGCATCGCCGTCGACCACAGCGGCCATTGATCAAGGAGGACTGCCCATGCGTATTCTGATCGCCAACGTCAACACTACCGAAGCCATCACCCACGCCATTGCCGAACAGGCCCGTGCGGTGGCCGCACCCGGTACCGAAATCGTCGGCCTGACACCCTGGTTTGGCGCCGAATCGGTGGAGGGCAATTTCGAGAGCTACCTCGCGGCCATCGCGGTGATGGACCGGGTACTGGCCTTTGAAGGGCCTTACGATGCCGTGATCCAGGCCGGTTATGGCGAGCATGGCCGCGAAGGCCTGCAGGAACTGCTCAACGTGCCTGTGGTGGACATTACCGACGCCGCCGCCAGCACGGCAATGTACCTGGGCCACGCCTATTCCGTAGTAACCACGCTTGACCGCACCGTGCCACTGATCGAGGACCGCCTGAAGCTCTCGGGCCTGTATGACCGCTGCGCCTCGGTGCGAGCCAGCGGGCTGGCGGTGCTGGAACTGGAAGCCGACCCGCTGCGGGCCGTGGAGGCGATTGTCGAGCAGGCCGAACGCGCCGTGCGCGACGACAAGGCCGAGGTGATCTGCCTGGGTTGTGGCGGCATGGCCGGGCTGGACGAGCAGATTCGCCAACGCACCGGCGTGCCGGTGGTGGATGGTGTGAGTGCAGCGGTGACCATTGCCGAATCGCTGGTGCGCATGGGTTTGAGCACGTCCAAAGTGCGCACCTATGCGACGCCACGGGCGAAGAAAGTGGTGGGCTGGCCGATGCGCTTCGGCCGCTAGACATCCTTCGCCTGTACCGGCCTCTTCGCGGCTGAAGCCGCGCCTACAGAACCACCACCCGCCTGAATACCGTGGGGTCCTCGTAGGAGCGGCTTTAGCCGCGAAGAGGCCGGCCCGCTTAACGCATCATCTCGGCCAAGCGCTGCGCACTGCCACAGGCCAAGGTGAATCCCAACGCCCCATGCCCCAGGTTCAGCCACAGGTTGCGGTACACTGTCCCACCTATGATCGGCACCCCGGTCGGTGTCGCGGGTCGCATCCCCGCCCACTCCACCGCCTGGCCATAATCCGCCGCCCTTGGCAGCGTCTCCAGCGCCAGCCGCCGCATGCTCTGCAAACGGCGCATGTCCACCGACTCGTCGAAGCCGACAATGTCCACCATCGCCGCTACCCGCAGCTGCTGCCCCAGGCGTGCATAGACAATCTTGCGCTCATAGTCGGTAAGGCTCACCTCCGGGGGCAGATGCCCGGCGCTGATCGGCGCGGTCAGGCTGTAGCCCTTCAACGGGTAAACCGGTATCTGCACCCCCGGTAATGCCAAGCCTGGGCCGCGATGCCCGGCACACAGCACCAACTGCTCCACGTCCAGCTGCTGATCGCCCAGTTGCAGTGCCACGACCTGGCCCTGGCGCTGAACCAATTGCGTCACCGGCCGGCCAAGCAGGAAACGGCACTGGCCCGACGCGCGCAACAGCGCTTCCAGCCGCAAGCAAAACACGTGGCAATCGCCAACCTCTTCGCCCGCCGTGAACACGCCACCCACAAACGGTGCGCCATCCAGGGCAGGCTCCAGCCCGCGCAGCTCGGCAGCCGCCAGCACCTGCTGACTGGCCGGGTCCGTCAACTGTTCCCGGCCTTGGGCAAAGGCCCGCTCACTGCGAAAAGCCACCAGCTTGCCATTGCGCCGCCAGGCGAAATCCCCCAGGTTCTGGTCTTCGCGCCACTGCGCCAGAACGGCCTGGCTGCACAGCGCCAGCTCAAGCAATTGCCCGGCATTACGGCGATTGACGCTACGCCGGCAAGCCAGGGTGAATGCCAGCAGCCAGCGCCACTGGGCCGGGTCCATGCGCAAGCGCAGGCGCAATGGCGACTCGCCCTGCAACAGCCAGCCCAGCGCCTGCCACGGCACCCCGGCATCAGCCAGCGGCGCTACATAGCGATAGGACAATTGCCCGCCATTGGCGAAGCTGGTGGCCGACGCCAGGCTGTCGCGGGCCTCGATCAGGTCAACCGACCACCCTTCCCGCACCAGCGCGTAAGCCGTCGCCAGGCCCACCACTCCACCACCGATCACTGTTACCCGCTGCTTCATCGCTCATCCCTGTTCCGGCTTCCTTGCCAAACAGTACCAGCGGATCAGGTCGGGCAGCTATGCGCACCGTCATTCAGGCCCTGGCGCACATTGCGGCTCAGCAGGCTGGCCTTGCCATCGCGCCAGGTCAGGGTCAATACGTAGAGGGTGTCGAAGTCTTCGCCGCTCCAGTCCTCGGTGATCACCCGCTCCTCCCCCAGGGCCTTGCCGGCCACGGTGTTGATCAGTTCCGGCAGGTAGCCGTGGGACCAGGCCGTGTAGATGGTCGCATTGCGGTATTTGTCGCTCAGCAACTCATCGGCCAGTTCGGCGGTGTCGTTGGCGCCGTAGTCGATATTCACCGGCAAGCCGAGGCGGATGGCACTGGGGGTGATGGTCATCAATGGGCGGATATAGCTGTAGCTTTCGTCCCGGCTGCCTTCCTCGACATGCCGCGTGGGGTTGGCGGCAAACACATAGTCGGCCTTGCCGAAGCGCTCGGGCAGTACAGTGGCCAGGTCCAGCGCACGGTTGAGGCCTTGGCAGTTCAACTGCCCGAGCCCCTCGCCCGGCTTCTCGCCATGACGCAGAAACACCAGGGTCTGGGTGCCATCCACCGGTTGTGCCCGGCTTTCGACAGCCTCCAGCGCCAACGGCGCGGCGATGGCAGTGAGCACCAGGCTCAGCAGCAAGTGACGGCGACGGCGAAAGAATGTTGGCAACTTCATCAAGGCAGGCTCGTGTGGCAGAGAATATCGGGTTTACCCGCCACATCGCCCGGCCAGTTGCAGGGCGCCCGTGCAGTGAATGCCATCCTTGGCAACGCGTGAGGGTCAGAGTGCCCCGAACCCGTTTGGTTCCTCCCTGGAGGTGATTGCCGTTCCCTAGGCAAGGCCTAGGTTAGGGGCTGGGTGTTGCGCAATTGTGTAAGGTGCAAGAACCTCGGGTTGCAACGTGACCACTCAATCATCCCGCGTGAGCACTTCCAGCAGTTCGATCTCGAAGGTCAGGTCCGAATTCGGCGGGATCTTCCCTACGCTGCGTTCGCCATACCCCAGGTGTGCCGGTACCTGCAGCTTGCGCTTGCCGCCAACGCGCATGCCCATCAGGCCTAGGTCCCAGCCTTTGATTACCCTGCCGGTACCGATCACGCACTGAAACGGCTTACCGCGCGACCAGGACGAGTCGAACTCGCTGCCATCGGCCAGCCAGCCGGTGTACTGGGTGGTGATCAGGGCACCCTTGACGGCGGCTTTGCCGTCTCCCTCGACCAGGTCGATGATCTGCAGTTCTTGGCTCACGGGTACACTCCAAACGCTGAAAAACAAAACCGCCCTTTTCTCAGGAATGCACCGGTTTGGCAAGTTCACGCAGAATTGTACGGAGGCATTCGCCGACGGAATGCCTCCGTACAGACATGACGTTGAATCAGCTGTTCTGCTCGAACACCTCTTGGCCGGACAGCTCCTTGGTCTGATTGGCGAAGCAGTACCACGCGGGTTTCTCTTCGACGAAGATCTGCAGGTCGAAATCCCAGGCTTGGTCGCCATCGAGTAGGCCGACCGGCACGGCATGGAAGTCGTTGGCCTTGAGCCGGTAGTACAGGTGCGTACCACAGCGGCCACAGAAAGCACGCTGGGCCCAGTCGGACGAATCATAGACGCTGGGCGCACGCCCTTCGATCAGCGGAGGCTTGCTGCAGTGCACCACCAGCAGCGGGCCGCCGGTCCACTTGCGGCACATGCTGCAATGACAAGCGCTGATATGGGTATTGTCGACGGTGACCGTCAGCCGCGTGTCGCCGCACAGGCAGGTGCCGTGTTTTTCCAGGGCCATGGGTGGCTCCTTGAACGGAAAGATGGGCCTGCAATTATAGAAGCCACCCAGGGCATCGCACGCCGTACTAGATGTACACATTGCCCCGCAGGTACAACGCCGCCCGCCCACTGATGATCACGCGGCCATTGCCCGGCACTTCGCACTGCAACTGCCCTTTGCGTGCCCCGCCCTGCTCGCAGCTCAGCACGTTCTTGCCCAGCCTTTGGGCCCATAACGGCGCCAGCGAGGTGTGTGCCGAACCGGTTACCGGGTCTTCATTCACACCAACCCGCGGGCCGAACCAGCGGGTGACGAAGTCAAAGCCACGCCCTGCCGCGGTCACGGCAATGCCACGGACGTCGAAGGCCGACAGCGCAACAAAGTCGGGTTTCAACGTTTCGAGCAGCATGGCGTCATCGATCACCACCACATAATCGTCGCTAAGGTACACCGCCTTCGCCTGGCTCAAGCCCAGCGCCTGCAACAGGCCCGCTGGCATGTCGACCGCTACGGGTTGTTTGGCGGGGAAGTCCATGGCCAGCAGGCCATCAGCGCCACGGCTGACGCGCAACTCGCCACTGCGGGTATTGAAGCGCAGCACTTGCGCCTGCTCACCCAGTTGCTCGAACAGCACGTACGCCGAGGCCAAGGTAGCATGGCCGCACAGGTCGACTTCCACGGTGGGGGTGAACCAACGCAGGTCGAACGTTTCGCCTTTGCGCACGAAGTAGGCTGTTTCTGACAGGTTGTTTTCTTCAGCGATGCGCTGCAGCACATCGTCCGGCAGCCAGCTGTCCAGCGGGATCACTGCGGCCGGGTTGCCACCGAACGGTTCAGTGGAAAAGGCATCGACCTGGAAGATTTCGAGTTGCATGCACACACTCCTTGTTGCCCGGGCGCTGCCAGGCAGATATCTGGAAAAAGGGTTAAGGGCGTACCGGGGTCAAAACTGGCTCACCGGCAAAGAACGCCTGCAGGTTGCGCAGCACCAAGTCCACCGTGTCGCGCGCGGCTTCTGGCGACTGGCCAGCCACGTGGGGTGTGAGCACGGTGTTGGGCAAGGCCTTGAGTGCATCGGGCACTGTCGGCTCGTCATCGAATACATCCAGCGCGGCGCCAGCCAGCTGGCCACGCTGCAATGCAGCAATCAGGGCCTGGGTGTCGACCACGCTGGCACGGGCGATGTTCACCAGATAGCCGTCAGCCCCCAGGGCCTGAAGGACGTGGGCATCGACCAGATGCCGGGTGTTGGCGCCACCGGGGGTGGCCACCACCAGGATGTCGACGGCTTCAGCCAAGTGTCGGGGGCTGTCGTACCAGGCATAGGGCACATCCTGGCGTGCTGTGCGGCTGTGGTAGCTGACGTGCATGTCGAAGCCCAAGTGGGCCCGCTTGGCGATCGCCAGCCCTACTGCGCCGAGGCCGAGAATGCCCAGGCGTTTGCCGCTCACCGAGGGGCTGATCACCCGGTTCCATTCACCGCGCCGCGTGCTGGCATCGGCACGGGGGATGTCGCGCAGCAGCGCCAGCAGCAGGGCCAGGGTGTGGTCGGCGACGGCTGCGGCATTGGCCCCGGCGCCATTGGTGACGGTTATGCCGCGTGCGGCGGCGGCGGCCAGGTCGACCTGCTCATAGCCGGCGCCGATCACGCAGATGATCTGCAATCTGGGTAATGCGTCAATTTCGGTGGCGGATAGCCCCAGCGGCCCACGGGTGAGTACCGCATCGATTTCTTCGGCGTGGCGATGAATGGCATCGGCGCGCAGTTGCGGCGAAGGGGCACGGATCAGGTGGTAACCGGCCTGCTCCAGCATGGGCAGGTAATCGTCGACGGTTTCCACCAGTACCAGGACTGTCTTGCTCATGCCACCTCCGGGTGAATTCGAGGCGTCATTATGCGGAGTCACCGGCCGGTACAGTCAATGGAAATAACAAGGCAAAACTGTACTGTGCTGTTGCTGTTGCTGTTGCTGTTGCTGTTGCTGTTGCTGTTGATCTTGATCTTGATCTTGATCTTGATCTTGATCTTGATCTTGATCTTCGCGACTTCAGGAGGCCGAACGCAGGCCTTGCGGAGGCAGGTGACGGGCATGGATGCCCGTCAAGCGCTGAGGCCCCAGGATGGGGCCTTCGGCGCGGTCCTGCCGGGAGCAAGGCCGGAGTGAGGGGACCCCGGAGCGCAGCGCAGGGGCCGGATGATGGGAGCGCAGCGTTTTTTGGTTACTTTTTGTCGCGTTTGACAAAAAGTGACTCGCCGTAAGGGCGAAAAGGTGAGTCAGCGTCGCCATCGCAAACGGACGGTTCGCTGAGTCAAAACAGACGAGTTCGCTTCTTGCTTCTTGCTTCTTGGATGTGGGCATCCACATCGCGTAGGTATTCATTCGCGCAGGGGGCGCATAGTCACCCTTCCGCCCTTACGGCGGGTCACTTTTTGTCAAACGCGACAAAAAGTAACCAAAAAACGCTGGCTCCTATCATCCGGCCCCTGCGCTACGCTCCGGGGTTCCCTCGCTACGGTCTTGCTCCCGGGAGTACGCGCTGCAGGCCCCATCCATGGGGCCTCAGCGCTTGACGGGCATCCATGCCCGTCACCTCCCTTCGCAAGCCCTGCGCTCGGCCTCCTGAAGTCGCAATCTGCGTCGCTTGAACTATCGCGCGCTTACAAGCAAAAGCAAAAGCAGAAGCAGATACAGAAACAGCGTTACTGTGCGAACGCCCGCCCTAACCCACCTGGTACACCACTGCTGTCAGTTTCCTGCCAAGGCCCATTCGGGCTCAACGACCAGCTCCAGCCGTTATCAAACCGATAGTAGGTACGCTGCCGGTAGAAGGTATTGGGCTGTTTCTCCAACACATATACACCCAGCTTGGGATCCCAGTGGCTTGCCCCGCCAGGCGGTGGCGCAAAGCTGGCCGAGGTGCGCGGCATGGGCTTGGGTATCGCCGCCGGCTTGCTCGGCGAAGTGGCAGGCTGCCTGCCCGGCAAGGGCTTGACCACCGGCCCCGACGGCGGCACACGCTCGATCGGTGGCGCGGGCTGCTCGTACGGCTCATGCACCGTACACGCAGACAAACCCAGGGCCAGGGTAATCAGGGTCAGGCGGACGGTGCTGTGCATGGCATTGCTCTCTTACTGGTCTGGAGTGTCGATGGTCAGGCGCTGGGTAGCCTGGGTGGCGCTAGACAACGGAGCACCCCGGCCAACCCACTCCCCCTGGGTAGGCTGACCCGCGCGTGAAACACGTGCAACCAGTTGGACTTCGGCATACTGCGACAGTTTCATCTGCGGCATCATCGCATCAGCATCAGACAATTCCACCTCGATCGGCAACTGCGCCACGGTCACCCGCTTGGCCGCCAGCGGCATCGGCGGGCCATTGCTGGCGCGAGCGAAGATAAACACCGTGTCGTCCGGCTTGACCTTGTCCTTCAAGGCAGCCGCCAGTTCCACCCGCACTTTCAGGCGAGCCGCCACAGGTGCAGGCTCGGTCGCCTCTGCTGGCACCCCACCCAAGCGCTCGGCGGCGCGGTCGATACCACCCTGCAGGGCCGCTCGCGATGCATCACCTTCTGGCAACTGCGCCAGCAAGCGCTTCCAGTAGTCGATGGCTTCCTGATAACGCTCGCCTTCAAACGCAGCAATACCGCGCAGGCCCAGGCTGGTCACCTCGTTGGGGTCAGCCTTCAACGCTTCGTCAGTCAGCGCCTGCAATTGCGGGCTCCACTGCTTGTTGGCGGCAAAGTACTGGGCCTGGGCCCACTGCCCCAGCAGCTCGGGCTGGCGGCCGGCCAAGGCCACGGCCCGTTCGAACGTACGCGCGGCATCGGCCGGGCGCTGCTCGGCCATGTAGGCCCGGCCAAGGAAATACATGGCCTCGGCCGAATCCGGCTGGGCCTGCACCACGCGCTCAAGGCGCGTAGTCATTTCTTCCATCGACTTGGGTGCCTCGGCAAACTCCTGGGTCAGCGCCACCTTGTCCGCCGCACCAAAATGCAGGTACAGCCCCAGCGCCATCAGCGGCACCAGTCCCGCAGCCAGCAGCGGCAGGGCCTTGCCCAAATGCCCCTGGCGCGGGGCCTCGGCGCCTTCGGTATCGGCCAGCAGCTCGCGGGCAGCCTCGTCCCGGCCCTTGGCCATCTGCGCCTCATCGAGCACACCGGCGGCTTGCTGGGCCGCCAGTTCGGCGACACGTTCCTGATAAAGGGCCACGTTCAAGGCCGTGCGGTCTTCTTCCTGCTGGCGACGGCGGCCACGCAGGATCGGGAGCAGCAAAAAGCTGAGGGCAGCGAGCAGCAGAAGGCCCGCGCTAAGCCAGAATTCAATCATGGGTCTGTTCTTTTTCCAGCAGTTTGGCGAGACGCTCGCGTTCTTCGGCAGACAACTCATCGGCGCCTTGCGCGGCCGTAGCACGGCGCCGGCGTACGATCACCGCCAACACCACGAAGCCACCGGCCAGCAAGATCCCCGGGCCAAACCACAGCAGCCAGGTACGCGCGCTGAGCGCCGGCTTGTAGCGCACGAAGTCGCCATAGCGGTCGACCATGAAATCGATGATCTGCTGGTTGCTCTGGCCTTCGCCGAGCATGCGGAAGATTTCCCGGCGCAGGTCGGCAGCAATCGGCGCGTTGGAGTCGGCAATATCCTGGTTCTGGCACTTGGGGCAGCGCAGTTCCTTGGTCAACTGTTGGTAACGCTCGCGCTCGGCCTCGTCGCGAAACTGATAGGTGTCGATCGCCGCCTTGGCCACACCGGCCAGGCTCAAGCCCAGCACCGCAGCTGCCAGCCAGCGCCTCATGGCTTGGCCTCGTCGATCAGGCCCTGGTACAACGGCGCCAGCTGTTCACGCCAGACCGTGGCATCGACGATGCCTACGTGCTTGTAGCGGATGATGCCCTTGGCATCGATCAGGAAGGTTTCCGGCGCCCCATACACCCCAAGGTCCAGGCCCAGGCTGCCCTGTTCGTCACGAATATCCAGCTGATAGGGGTTGTGGAACTCGGCCAACCACTTCTGCGCGGCGGCGTTGTCATCCTTGTAGTTGACCCCATGGATCACCACACCCTGCTGTGCCAGCTGGTTCAGGTACGGGTGCTCGACCTTGCACGACGGACACCAGGTGGCCCATACGTTGACCAGTGCCGGGCGCCCCTGCAAGTCGGCCTGAGTCAGGGTGCGGTCCCCCTGTGTCGACGCCAGGGAAAACGCAGGGAACGGTTTGCCGATCATTGCCGAAGGCAGCTCGTCGGGCTTGAGGAAAAGCCCCTTGTAGAGGAACACCGCCACCAGCAGGAATACTGCAAGGGGCACTACCATGATCCAACGCTTCATGCAGCTGCTCCAGACACGCCCAGGACATCACGCACCCGGGTCTTGACCTTGACGCGGTAGCGCCGGTCGAGGGCCGCCAGCAACCCGCCCAGGCCGGTCAGCAGACCGCCCAGCCAGATCCAGCGGACGTAAGGCTTAATATGTACGCGCACAGCCCAGGCGCCATTCTCCAGTGGCTCGCCAAGCGCGACGTACAGGTCGCGGGTAAAGCCGGCGTCGATGCCTGCTTCGGTCATCATCGACTGCTGCACGGTGTACAGGCGCTTCTCCGGGTACAGTGTGGTCACTTCACGGCCCTCGCGGCTGACCACGATGGTGCCCTTGTCAGAGATGAAGTTCGGCCCCTCGAAGTGCTTGGCGCCCTGGAACAGGAAGTGGTAGCCACCCAGCTCCACGCTTTCGCCCGGCGCCATGCGCAGGTCGCGCTCGGCGCTGTTGTTGCTGGACAGCACCACGCCTAGCGCACACACCGCCAGGCCCAAGTGCGCCAGTTGCATGCCCCAGTAGCTGCGGCCCAGGCCCGGCAGGCCTTTGACCAGGCCCTTGTGGCGGGTCTTGTCGAAAATATCACGCAGCCCGCCAAGCACCACCCAGGCGGCCAGGGCGAAGGCCGTCAGCGTCGGCCAATCGAAATCGTCGACGATAAAGCCGGCAACCGGGGCAAGGATGGCACTGCCGATCAATACCGGGGTCATCATGCTGACCAGCCATTTGCCCGGGGTGTCCTTCCAGCGCACCACCACGCCCACGCTCAGCACCACCATCAGCAGCGCCATCAGCGGCAGGAACAAGGCGTCGAAATAGGGCGGGCCGACCGACAGCTTGGCCCCGGTCAGGGCATCGAGCACCAATGGGTACAGGGTACCGAGCAGAATCATCGAAGCCGCGACCACCAGCACTAGGTTGTTGGCCAGCAGCAGCGTTTCACGCGACCACAGGGCGAAACCGACCTGGCTCTTGACCACCGGTGCGCGCAGGGCGAACAGGGTGAGCGACCCGCCGACCACGAACAGCAGGAAAAACAGGATGAAAATACCCCGCGACGGGTCGGCGGCAAACGCGTGCACCGAGGTCAGCACCCCGGAACGCACCAGGAAGGTACCCAGCAGGCTCAGCGAGAATGCGGCAATTGCCAGCAGCACGGTCCAGCTCTTGAACACCCCGCGTTTCTCGGTCACCGCCAGCGAGTGGATCAGTGCGGTGCCCACCAGCCAAGGCATGAACGAGGCGTTTTCCACCGGGTCCCAGAACCACCAGCCACCCCAGCCCAGTTCGTAGTAGGCCCACCACGACCCCAAGGTGATGCCAACACCCAGGAAAGCCCAGGCGACGATGGTCCACGGCCGCGACCAGCGCGCCCAGGCAGCGTCCAGCCGGCCGCCGAGCAAGGCGGCAATCGCGAACGCGAAGGCCACCGAGAAGCCCACATAGCCCATGTAGAGCATGGGTGGGTGAACGATCAGGCCAAAGTCCTGCAGCAGCGGGTTGAGGTCACGGCCATCGGTCGGCACCTGCGGCAGCAGGCGCTGGAACGGGTTGGAAGTAATGATCAGGAAGCTCAGGAAGCCCACGCTGATCATGCCCATTACCGCCAGCACGCGGGCCAGCATCACCTGCGGCAACTGCCGGGAGAACACCGACACGGCAAAGGTCCAGCCGCCGAGGATCAGCGCCCAAAGCAGCAACGAACCCTCATGGGCGCCCCACACCGCACTGAACTTGTAGTACCAGGGCAAGGCGCTGTTGGAATTGCTGGCCACATAGGCGACCGAGAAATTGTCTGTCATGAAGGCATGGGTCAGGCAGGCAAAGGCAAACGCCAGGAAGGCGAACTGCCCCCACGCTGCCGGCCGCGCCAGGCTCATCCACAGGCTGTCGCCACGCCACGCGCCAAGCAACGGCACACTGGCCTGCACGACGGCAAAGCAGATGGCCAGAATCATCGCCAACTGGCCCAGTTCGGGGACTACCAGTGCTGCGTTCATGGCTTCGTCTCCCCGCCGGTAGCGGCCTGGCCGCTTTCCTTCAGGGCCTTGGTGACTTCGGGCGGCATGTATTTCTCGTCGTGCTTGGCCAGCACCTCATCGGCTACCACCACACCTTCGGTGTTGAGCTTGCCAAGGGCGACGATACCCTGCCCTTCGCGGAACAGGTCGGGAAGGATGCCGCGGTAGGTGATGGGTACCGACTTGTTGAAGTCGGTTACCACGAAACGCACGTCCAGCGAGTCGGCCGAACGCTGCACCGAGCCTTTCTCCACCATGCCGCCAGCGCGGATGCGCGTGTCCAGCGGGGCTTCGCCGTTGGCGATCTGGGTCGGCGTATAGAACAGGTTGATGTTCTGCTGCAATGCGCTCAAGGCAAAGCCGACGGCAACCCCGACGCCGACCAGCAGGCCGACGATGAGCAACAGGCGTTTCTTGCGCTGCGGATTCACTGGTTGTTCTCCCGGCGCAAACGGCGCGCCTCTTCTTGCAAATAGCGACGACGGGCCAGCAGTGGCGCACCAACGTTCAGCGCCAGCACCGCCAGGCAGATGCCATAGGCCGACCACACGTACAGGCCATGGTGGCCCATGGCGAGAAAGTCACCGAAGGTGGCAAAGCTCATTGTGCGGCCCTCCGCCCCAGGCTGTTCAATACCTCGTCCCTGACCCAACTGGCGCGTGCTTCGCGCTTGAGCACTTCAAGGCGCATGCGCAGCAGCAGTACGGCGCCGAAGAAACAGTAGAAACCCAGCGCCGTGCACAACAGCGGCAGCCACATTTCGGCCGGCATCGCCGGCTTTTCGGTAAGGGTGAAGGTGGCCCCCTGGTGCAGGGTGTTCCACCACTCCACCGAATACTTGATGATCGGGATATTCACCACACCGACAATCGCAAGCACCGCACAGGCCTTGGCCGCACTGTCACGATTACTGATCGCCTGGCCCAGCGCAATAATGCCGAAGTACAGGAACAGTAGGATGAGCATGGACGTAAGGCGGGCATCCCACACCCACCAGCTGCCCCAGGTCGGCTTGCCCCAGATGGCGCCAGTAACCAGCGCCACGGCGGTCATCCAGGCGCCAATGGGCGCGGCACACTGCAGGGCGACGTCGGCCAGTTTCATCTTCCACACCAGCCCCACCACCCCGGCCACCGCCAGCAGCACATAGCAGGACTGCGCCAGCATCGCCGCCGGCACATGGATATAGATGATGCGGAAGCTGTTGCCCTGCTGGTAGTCCTGGGGGGCGAAGGCCAGGCCCCAGGTGATGCCGACCAGCAGCAGGAGCACGGCAGCACCGGCCAGCCACGGCAGCATGCGGCCGCTGATGGCATAGAACCATTTCGGGGAGCCCAGCTTGTGGAACCACGTCCAGCTTATTTTCATCAGGGTACATCCAGGGTATTTGCCGGGCTTGAGAGCCCGGGACTCGTTATTCGCCGACGCTGATCTTCAGGCCGGCCGCTATCGCAAAGGGTGCCAGGGTAACGGCCAGGGCCGTCAGGCTGGCGAGCCAGAGCAGATGGCCGGTTGCCGGCATATTTTGCAACGCCGCTTGCAACGCACCACTGCCCAGGATCAATACAGGGATATACAACGGCAGAATCAGCAACGCCAGTAACAAACCTCCGCGTTTAAGGCCGACTGTCAGTGCCGCACCTACCGCGCCCAGCAAGCTCAATACCGGCGTCCCCAGCAGCAGCGACCCGAGCAGCACCGGCAGGCAATGGCTTGGCAGCCCCAGCATCAGTGCCAGCAGTGGCGCCAACAATACCAGCGCCAGCCCGGAAAAGATCCAGTGCGCCAGCACCTTGGCCAGCACCAGCAACGCCAGTGGGTGCGGCGACAGCACCCATTGCTCCAGCGAGCCGTCTTCGAAATCGCTGCGGAACAGGCCGTCCAGCGACAACAACACGGCCAGCAACGCCGCCACCCAGACCAGGCCCGGCGACAAGGTTTGCAACAATTGGCTTTCCGGGCCGACCGCCAGCGGGAACAGGGCCACGACAATGGCGAAGAACACCAACGGGTTGGCCAGTTCGGCGGGGCGACGGAACAGCAGGCGCGCTTCGCGGCGCAGCAACAAAATGAATACGCTCATGCAGCCCATTGCCCCAGGTTCAGTTCTCGATAACCGGAGGGCTTGCGTTCCAGTGTGTGGTGAGTCGTCAGCACCACCGTGCCGCCCTGCTCGCAGTGGGCTGCCAGGTGCGCTTCAAGCTGCGCCACGCCTTGCTTGTCGAGCGCGGTGAACGGCTCGTCGAGAATCCATAGCGGCGGACAAGCCAGGTGCAGCCGGGCCAGGGCCACACGGCGCTGCTGACCGGCCGACAGGGTATGGCAGGGGACGTCTTCGAAACCGCGCAGGCCGACAGCCTCCAGCGCCGCCCAGATTGCCTCGCGGCTGGCCGGCTGGTGCAGGGCGCACAGCCAGGTGAGATTCTCCTCGGCGGTGAGCAAGTCCTTGATGCCGGCGGCGTGGCCAATCCACAGCAGGGCGCTGGCCAAGGCATGACGCTGTTCTGCCAGGGGCTTGCCACCCAGCAGAATCTGCCCGGCCGTCGGCTGCATCAGCCCGGCCAGCAGGCGCAACAGGCTGGTCTTGCCGCTGCCGTTGGGGCCACTGATCTGCAGCATGTCGCCGGCGCCCAGCTCGAAATCGAGCTGTTCGAACAGCAGGCGCCAGTCGCGCTCGCAGGCCAGGCCCGCGGCTTGAAGGTGAAGGGTCACGGTTTCGCCTTATCTTTAGTAGGGCATTGGGGCGGCGTCGCCTGCTTCGCGGGTGAACCCGCTCCTACAACCCTGTAGGAGCGGGTTCACCCGCGAAGCAGCCAAAACCGCTCCAAAGCCCTTGTGTCTCAAGTCGCCCCGCGCGCTGCCGTTATACTGGCAACCACAGGCGCGCGGCATTATTACACGCGCCGCCGCGCTGCCAAGAGGCCGGGCTCGACAGGTTGTATACAATCATGACTGAAATCAATAGTCTCGGCGCACAAACCGCGATCAACAGCCAAGCCATCAAGGCGGGCATGACCGGCGATCTGCTGCGCCTGATCCAGGCGCAGCCTGGGCTGCTGGCTCCTGGCGAAACCGCGCAAGCCGAGGTTTTATCGTTGCGCCAGACGGGCCAGGACTTTCAGCTGGTGCTACGGCTGATGCAGGCCAACGGCGTGCAGACCCAGCTTCAGGCCAACGCCAGCCAGCCGCTGCCACAAGGCAGCCAGATCACCGTCAGCCAGACCGAAAGCAACCGCCTGGCGATCATGCTGCAACAGGCCAGTGCCAGCCAGGTCGCCACCCTCACCCAGCTGGACACCAGCAAGGTGCCGGTCGGCACCTTGCTGCAAGGCAAGGTCCTGACCAACCAGCTGCTGGCCCAGGCACCCGGCCAACCGGCCGTGTACCGGGCGCTGGTCAGCCTGCTCAACAGCAACCAGGCCGGCGCCACACTGAGCATCGACAGCCCGCGCCCGCTGGCCATTGGCAGCCTGCTCAGCGCCCTGGTGCAGGGTGATCAGTCATTGCGCTTCGTGCCGCTCAGCGGCAGGCAGGACCAACTCAGCATTGCCCAACAGCTGCTGACCCAGCAAAACCGCCAAGCCTCGCTACCCGGCCTGCTCAACGCCCTGCAACAGCTCACCCGCGACCCAGGCGTCGATGGCGACCTGCGCGCCAGCGCCGAACGCCTGCTGGCAAGCCTGCCGGACGCCCGACAACTGGGCGACGCCAAGGCAGTGGCCCAGGCCCTGAACAACAGCGGCAGCTTTCTCGAAGCGAAGCTGCTGAGTGGGTCCACCGCCAGCGTCGCCACCGACCTCAAGGCGCATTTGCTGCGGCTGATGGCCCAGGCCCCTGCCCTCCCGGCAAGCGCTGCCAATCTCAACCCCGCCAGCCTGGCCGTGACCATGCCGGCTTTGGCGCGCAGCGCACTGGGCATGCTCGAGCGGGTCAGCCCCAAGCCGCAGCCGGGCGCGTTCCCATTACCGTCGCGCCTGCTCAAGGCCCTGGAAGAGGAAGGCGACCTGCAACAGCTGCTGCGCCTGGCTGCCGCTGCCGTTTCACGCTTGCAGAGCCACGCCATGAGCAGCCTGCAACAAACCGGCACGCTGGAAAACGGCAACCTGCAGACCACCTGGCAAACTGAAGTGCCGATCCGCCACGGCCAGGACTTCATCCCGCTGCAAGTCAAACTGCAGCGCGAAGAAACCCCACAACAACAGGCCGACCGCCAACATGAAGCCCAAGACCCTCGGCAAGCCCTGTGGCGCATCGAGCTGGCCTTCGACCTGTCCCCGCTCGGCCCCATGCAAGTGCAGGCACAACTGAGCGAGGGCCGCCTGAGCGGGCAGCTATGGGCGGAGCGCGAGCAGACCGCGCGGTTGATCGACGCCCAGCTTGGCGCGCTGCGCGCGCGCCTGCTGGCCCGGGGCCTGGAAGTCGGCGACCTGGAGTGCCACCCGGGCATCCCGCCGCAGGGGCCACGCACACGGATGGAACAACGCTGGGTGGACGAAACCGCATGAACGATACGACACCACGCCAAGCCATAGCGCTGAACTACGACGGCCATCAGGCACCGACCCTCACCGCCAAGGGCGACGAGGACCTGGCCGAGGCCATCCTTGCGCTCGCCCGCGAACACGAAGTGCCGATCTACGAAAACGCCGAGCTGGTGCGGCTGCTGGCGCGGCTGGAGCTGGGCGATCAAATACCCGAGGCGCTGTACCTGACCATTGCCGAGATCATCGCCTTCGCCTGGCACCTGCGCGGCAAGGTACCCGCCGGCTTCGATGATCCGCGCCCGGCAGAGCGCGATATCACCCCACCATTGCCCCCGCTGCCCGGCACTGGCCAGTAACTATCTACCACCCCCTCCCCCTCCATGCGCCCAACCTTGTCGGCCTCCCACGTACAAGGTGTACCGTCATGATCGACAGCAGAATCAACGCCAAAGGCGTGCAGTTCGTAGTAGACCATCTGGCCAACATCCCACGCCCGGACCGCGAAGCCCATCGCTTGATCCGGCAGTGGCTTGCCGGGCAAGGTGTGCATATCGACCCCGATCGCGTCGATGTGGTCACCCTGCACTACCGGCCGGATGACCAAGGGTATGTGGCAGCGGTCCAACAGACCCAGAGCATGACCCAGGCGCTGCTGGGCAACTGGCAAGGGGAGTCCGATAACAACCTCATCGGCGCACTGTTCGCCAACCCTTGGGCAGGCACCTTCCCCCAAGGGCCGTTGAAGCTGGTCGATCGCCTGCCAACGCTGGGCTTTGGCCATCAGGGCGCCGCCTTCGAGGTGTATAACGGCCTGTTCCAGCGATCGTCCCCCGCCCGTTACGATGCCTCGACCCACATTCAGGTTCCGGCTGAAGCCTTCCAGCGGTTCATCGAAGCGCTGGACTTTCACCAACCGTTCAAAGCCATGCTCGACGCTTACTGGCAGGAGCATCAGGACACTCACCGCCTGGCCAGCAAGCTCAATTTCATCGCCGCCTGCAACGCCCAGGTCAACCAGGGGCGCCTGAGCGATGCCGCCAGGGAACTGGCATGGCAAGCCGCCGGCATGATGCCGCAGCGCTTCAAGATACGGGTCAGCACGCTGAGCATCTATGGCTATGCGGCCACCGACCTGCTGTACATCAACGCCCCCCACAGCGATCTGACCCTGCTGTACATGCCAGGTAACAGCTCGCCCTTGCTCGAATTCGCCAGCGAGAACCAGCTCAAGGACTGGGTGGGCGATCAGTGCAAGGACCCCGCCCGACGCGAAGCGCTAACGCAACACTTCAGGCTCGCCGACCGCCCCCAGGGCCTGGATTTCAGTGGCCTGGACACCGCGCTCGAGGGCCTTGGCGACTATCCGGACCGGCACCGGCTGCCGCCTGAACACGGTTATTTCAACGATGATGGCGTCTGGCCCCCCCGAACCTACGTGAACTACAAACCTGGCAAATACAACCCCAAACTGACCGGGGATATGTTCGCAGCCCTGACCGAGCGCCAGCGCCAGCGCAGCTATGACGATGCCGATTTTGTCATCACCACCGATAGTCAGGTTACCAAAGCCAAATGGCGTGGCTACCTCACCAACACGCTCAACCTGCTGGCGCCACTGTGCCTGGTGGTGCCGGGGCTGGCGCCACTGCTGGCGGTCGGTGGCATTGCCCAGTTGGGCCTGGGCCTGGATCAGGTGATCAACGGCCACAGCCTGAAAGCCAAACAGGACGGGGTTGGCGACATCGCCTGGGGGTTGTTCAACGCCATACCGCTGGCAACGGAGGGCAGCGCAGGCATCAAGGCCCTGTTCGAGTTCAAAAGCGATGGTTTTGTCATGCCGCGCGAGGTCAACGAGCAGCTCGGCTATCCGTTGAGCCCGACCAGCCCACCGCGGCTTCCAGAGCCAGAAGGCGCGGAGTACTTCCACCACCACGAGCCGATTACACCGCTTGACGAAGGCGACCCGGCTGTTGCCGGCGCGGTGATACGCTTGCCACACTACGATGGCGAACTGGACGACCTGGAATGCAGCATCGAAACCTACAATGCACGCGTGGTCTATGACCTGGAGCACGACGCATTCATCATCAAGGAAACCGTCAACGAGGTCGAGCCGCAAGCCTACATCGCAGTGCCTGGCAGCCGTGACCTTGTGGCGCTCGACAGGCAGCGCCCAGTCACCGACGCCATGCGCACCCGCACCTTGCGCGCGCTGGGTGTCGACCTGCCACTGCCAGTCACCATTCCGACACCGGCCCCGGACAGCGCCCCCATCCCCAAACTTATCTCCAGCCTCTGGGTCGGCGACAAAGTCATTAGCGAGCCATTGCTGGCCAACCTTGCCGCCAACGCCGCGCGCCTGAGCGACAGTGAATACAGCATGCGCCTGTTTCTGTCGAAGGCTTCGCCTACCGCTTACGAACAGAACGCAAGGCTATTGGCAGCCCGGGCGCCAGGGCTGCAGGTATTGCCGCTTGAAGAGCAAGGCTTCTTCCGGGCCTTCCGCCAGAGCCGCTATTACGCGCAGTACGAGGCAGCGCTGGATGGCAACGGTGGCATCGCCACCAATTACGCGTCTGCGACCGATGTGCTGCGCTACCGGATGCTGCACCATGAGGGTGGGCTGTACATGGACGTGGACGACTTCCTGCTGCCGGACGGCAAGGGCGAAACGATCGATCAGGTCGAGCTGCGCACCCCACCCGATGGGCTGCTGCTGCCACCGCCGATGTCCAACGAGAAAATGAGCATGAATTGCCTGTACAACACCAGCCTCATTGGTAGCCACCCAGGCAACCCACTGCTGGATGCGATCTCCGATGAAATGCTCGCACGTTTCCAGACCCATGCAGACTTCTACGAAAGCCGACCGAGCCTGGAACAGGACCCGAGCGGTTTCTACCGCTATGCCAACACGCTCAGCTACCTAACCGGGCCGGCACTGCTCACTGAAGTGGTCGATCGCCATCTACCCGGGTTGCGGACCCTGCGCCAGATCATCAACCTGCACACCATGCCACGCGTCAACACCTATCCATTCATCAACCCTTCGCAAGCCAATACAGCCCTGAAGCAACTGCTGCCCCTGAACCGGTTCGCCGGCGTGGGCGGCAATCACTCCTGGGTTCGCAATTGAAATGAACAGCGGATACTGAACGGGCCTGGCGACACCTTTCAGATCGAGCGGAGCATGGGCGCCGCTCGATTTCCCAGGCGACGAACCTGCTGCCGAGGGTACCCCGTCAAGGAGCCCGGTACACCTTGCTCATCAACTCCGCCTCGGCCTGGGTCAAGCCGCAGCTCTGGGTCAACTCATCGATACTCGCCCCCATCCCCACCAGCTTGGCCGCCTGGCTGAAAGTAACGTTGCTGGGGTCGCGCTGCTCGAGGCGCTCCAGCCGGTCCGGCAGGGTGGCCACCGCCGCACGCAGCTCATGGATGGCCTCACCCATGCGCACCGTGCCGTTCTGGTAGTCATCCAGACGCTTGGCCAAGTCCTTGATGCGCTGGTCACGCAGCGCATCGCCCTCGGCCTGCTGCGCAGCCAGCTCGCGCTGGCGCTTGCTGTAGTTGAGGAAAAACCACAGGCTCAGCGCCCAGGCCAGCGCCAGGAAGATGACAGCAACCTCTAGGATCAACTCAGATGTTCTCCAGCTCGGACCACTCTTCCTCGGTCATCATCTTGTCCAGTTCGACCAGGATCAGCAGTTCGCCATTCTTGTTGCACACGCCCTGAATGAACTTGGCCGACTCTTCGTTACCCACGTTCGGCGCGGTTTCGATTTCGGACTGGCGCAGGTAAACCACTTCGGCCACGCTGTCGACCAGAATGCCGACCACTTGCTTGTCGGCTTCGATGATGACGATACGGGTGTTGTCGGTCACTTCGGTCGGCATCAGGCCAAAACGCTGACGCGTGTCGATCACCGTCACCACGTTGCCGCGCAAGTTGATGATGCCCAGCACGTAGCTCGGCGCACCCGGCACCGGGGCAATCTCGGTGTAGCGCAGGACTTCCTGCACCTGCATCACATTGATGCCGTAGGACTCGTTGTCCAGACGGAAGGTAACCCACTGCAGGATCGGATCTTCGGAACCTTGTGCAGACGACTTTTTCATTCCCCTACCCTCAAAATCCGCCGTTGGCGGTATGTTCTGTGTCATTTCTGTTTGGCGTGCATCTGCTTGACCGCACCGCTGGCGATCAGCTCGGCCAGTGCGGCGACGTCGAGCAGTGCGCACATGTGTTCGATTACGGTGCCGGCCAGCCACGGGCGCTGGCCACGCTGGCTGCGCCACTTGATCTCCGACGGGTCCAGACGCAGCGAGCGGCTGACCTGATGCACCGCCAGCCCCCATTCATAGCCCTGCACCGAAATCACGTATTGCAGGCCCTGGCGAAAATCATCGCGGTAGCGGTCGGGCATTACCCAACGCGCAGTGTCCAGCACCTTCAGGTTGCCGGCCTGGCAGGTCAGGATGCCGAGGAACCAGTCGGGCTGGCCGAACAGTGGTGTCAGCTCCTGGCCAGCCAGGGTGTAGATCGAGCCCAGGCACACCAGCGGCACCGCCAGGGTCAGGCCGGCAACGTCGAACAGCAGGCATTCGAACGGCTCGGCCGCCCACACCGGACGACCGTCGACAGTGGCCGGGGGCACGGGCAGGTTGGGCGCCGGCAGATGCACATCGACCAGCGGCACAGCCGGTTCCACGGTTTGTTCTTCGATCAGTACCGGGATGCTGGCTTCGGCCACGATCTCCTGCTCGACCACCGTCACCACCGGGGCTTCCACCGGCATCACGCTGGGCAGTACCGCCAGCCGGGGTTCGGCGAATGGCCGCGGGGCAAAGCTGGCGGCGGCTTCGGCGGGCTCAGGCCGGGCTGGCTGTCGGGCATCGCGTGCCTGCTCCTCGCGCACCGCCTCGGCGAATTCATCCGCCACTGCCGGCTGCTCGCTCAGGTCTTCGGCCTCGGTGGCCTCCTGCAGCAAGCCGTCCAGGTACGATTGCAGGGCCATCTGGGGCCGGGTGCCGGTTTGCCGGGTTTGAGTCATCAGGCCACCTGCACTGCGTTCTTGTAGGTGAGCAGGTGCTTGAGCAGCGCCCTGTAGGCGATCAACCCACGGCTCTTGCTGTCGAACTGCGAAGGCGTGACGCCCTTGCGACTGGCATCGCGCAGGCGCGTATCCACCGGGATGTAGCCCTGCCACACATGCTGCCCGTAGGTGTCACGCAGCAACTTGAGGGTGCCCAGCGACGCCTGGGTACGACGGTCGAACAGGGTCGGCACGATCTGGTACGGCAGCGCCTGCTTGCGCGAACGGTTGACCATGGCCAGGGTGCCGACCATGCGTTCCAGGCCCTTCACCGCAAGGAATTCGGTTTGCACGGGGATCACCAGCTGCTGGCTGGCGGCCAGGGCATTGACCATCAGCACACCCAGCAAGGGTGGGCTGTCGATCAGGGCATAGTCGAAATCCTGCCACAGCTGCGCCAGACTCTTGGCGATTACCAGGCCCAGGCCATTCTGCCCTGGCGACTGGCGCTCCAGCACCGCCAGGGCGGTACTCGACGGCAACAGCGAAATGCGCTCATCGCTGGTGGGCAGCAGCAGTTGCCCGGGCAAGCCTTCGGGCACCGTGCCCTTGTGCAGGAACAGGTCGTAGCAGCTGTGCTCCAGGGCATCCGGGTTGTGCCCGAAGTAGCTGGTCATCGAGCCGTGCGGGTCGAGGTCGACGACGACCACGCGCTTGCCGGCCTCGGCCAGCAGGCCGGCCAGGGCAATGGTAGTGGTGGTCTTGCCGACGCCACCTTTTTGATTGGCTACTGCCCAGACTCTCATCAAGCAAACTCTATCTATTGATTTGGCAGGGACACTGTAGAAACAACCGTCATGCGCAAAACTTCAAAACTCGCACGCCCCTCTGTGGGAGCGGGCAAGCCCGCGAATACCGGCGTAGCCGGTGCCATTCACCGAGTCGCTGGCTTCGCGGGCATGCCCGCTGCCACAGGGGACGGCGGCACATTCAAAATCGTGTTCGTATCAGCGACGGGGAATTGACGTATCACGGCTTCGCTACCGTTGCTTGTATTGCCGGTGCACTTTGTGTGCCAGCCCGGCGCAATGCGGCATCCGGTGTGGCATTGGCGCTGCCCGAGCCTGTCAGGCTGCGGCGCACTTCCAGGTTACGGGAAATCACCAGCACCACCCGGCGGTTGCGTGCGCGCCCTTCGGCGGTATCGTTGCTGGCCACCGGCTGGTACTCGCCATAGCCCACCGAAGCCATGCGCGCCGGGTTGACGCCCTCCATGGCCAGCAGCCGCACGATGCTGGCCGCGCGCGCCGAGGACAACTCCCAGTTGGTAGGGTACTGCGCGGTGCGGATCGGCAGGTTGTCGGTGAAGCCTTCGACGTGCACCGGGTTGGCGAACGGCTTGAGGATGCTGGCCACCTTCTCGATGATCGCAAACGCCTTGTCACTGGGCATCGCGTCACCACTGCCAAACAGCAGCGACGAGTTGAGCTCGATCTCGATCCATAGCTCGTTGCCGCGCACGGTCATCTGGTCGCTGTTGATCAGGTCGCCGAAGGCATCGCGCACGTCATCGCTGATGGTTTTCAACGGGTCGACATTGGTCGCCGCCAGGCCCGCTTCGGTCTGCTCGCTGTCTTTGACCAGCGGTTCGGCCGGGCGCACGCTCAGCGGCTGCTCATCGCCAATCGGGATCGGCTTCATGCTGCGCTCGGGGTCGTTGAATACCCCGAGCAAGGCCTGGGAAATAACCTT
Organism: Pseudomonas sp. GW823-FHT05G12; assembly: GCF_058795575.1. Taxonomy (NCBI): domain Bacteria; kingdom Pseudomonadati; phylum Pseudomonadota; class Gammaproteobacteria; order Pseudomonadales; family Pseudomonadaceae; genus Pseudomonas; species Pseudomonas sp. GW823-FHT05G12. The sequence goes on along the minus strand of NZ_CM179501.1, from coordinate 1,748,297 downwards.
GTACTTGCCCTCGTTGATCGAGGAAATGGAATACATCACCACGAAGAAGGCGAACAGCAACGTGATGAAGTCGGCGTACGACACCAGCCAGCGCTCGTGGTTTTCGTGTTCCTCGGTATGACGACGGCGACGCATGGGTTACTCCATGAAGCCTTGCAGCTTCAGCTCGATCGAGCGCGGGTTTTCACCTTCGGCAATCGACAGCAGGCCTTCGAGCAGCATTTCGCGGTAGCGCGACTGGCGCATGACGATGGCCTTGAGCTTGCTGGCGACCGGCAATAGCACAAGGTTGGCACTGGCCACACCGTAAATGGTCGCGACAAAAGCCACGGCAATGCCATTGCCCAGTTGCGACGGGTCGGCCAGATTGCCCATCACATGGATAAGGCCCATGACCGCACCGATGATGCCGATGGTCGGCGCATAGCCGCCCATGCTTTCGAATACCTTGGCTGCCTGGATGTCACGGCCCTCCTGGGTAAGGAGGTCGACCTCGAGGATGCTGCGGATGGCTTCCGGCTCGGCGCCATCCACCAGCAGTTGCAGGCCCTTGCGCGCATAGGGGTCGGGCTCGCTGTCCGCTACCCCTTCCAGGCCCAGCAGGCCTTCTTTGCGAGCGGTCAGGCTCCAGTTCACCACGCGGTCGATACCGCCCGCCAGGTCGACCCGCGGAGGAAACAGGATCCAACGCAAAATCTGCAAGGCGCGCTTGAACGACGACAGCGGCGACTGCAACAACGCCGCCGCCAGGGTGCCTCCCAGCACGATCAGAGCCGCCGGGCCATTGACCAGTGCACCGACATGACCGCCTTCAAGGAAGTTGCCACCGACAATGGCAACGAAAGCCAGGATCAGACCGATCAGGCTGAGGACGTCCATCAGACGCACGCCTCCACCAGGTGCTTGCCGATTTCGTCCAGGCTGTACACGGCATCCGCTAGGTTCGCCTTGACGATGGCCATGGGCATGCCATAAATCACGCAGCTGGCTTCATCCTGGGCCCACACCGTGCTGCCCCCCTGCTTGAGCAGGCGCGCGCCTTCGCGGCCATCGGCGCCCATGCCGGTGAGCACCACCGACAACACCTTGTCACCGTACGACTTGGCCGCCGAACCGAAGGTGATGTCCACGCACGGTTTGTAGTTCAGGCGCTCGTCGCCGGGCAGGATCTTCACCGTGCCACGGCCATCGATCATCATCTGCTTGCCACCGGGGGCCAGCAGGGCCAGGCCCGGGCGCAGCATGTCGCCGTCTTCGGCTTCCTTGACGCTGATGCGGCACAGCTTGTCCAGGCGTTCGGCAAACGCTTTGGTGAAGGCCGCCGGCATGTGCTGGATCAACACGATCGGTGCCGGGAAATTGGCCGGCAGCTGGGTCAGTACCCGCTGCAGCGCCACCGGCCCCCCCGTGGAGGTACCGATAGCCACCAGTTTGTAGGGTTTGCGCTTGGGTGCCGGCGACTGCGAGGCCGCCGGCGTCGGGGCCACTGCACGGGCAGGCGCTGCCGGGCGCGTCTGCGCCTGGCTGGTAAAGGTGCTGGCCGGCGCTGGCGCGGCGACCGGCGCCGTTCTGGCATAGCTGCCGATCCGGCGGTTGCTGCGCGAAATGGTGTGCACCTTCTCGCACAGCAACTGCTTGACCTTGTCAGGGTTGCGCGAGATGTCCTCGAAGTTTTTCGGCAGGTAGTCCACTGCGCCGGCATCCAGCGCGTCGAGGGTGACGCGGGCGCCTTCATGGGTCAGCGACGAGAACATCAACACGGGCGTCGGGCAGCGCTGCATGATGTGCCGCACGGCGGTAATGCCATCCATCATGGGCATTTCGTAGTCCATGGTGATCACATCGGGCTTGAGCGCCAGCGCCTGGTCGATTGCTTCCTTGCCGTTGGTCGCGGTACCCACTACCTGGATCGTTGGATCCGCCGAGAGGATTTCCGAGACACGGCGGCGGAAGAAACCAGAATCATCCACCACCAGGACCTTGACTGCCATAAACACTCCATTAGGCGGCGCAACCCGCCAGGGCGCGCCACCGAAATCAAATACGCCGCGCGGCGTAACGCTTGAGCATGCTCGGGACGTCGAGAATCAACGCGATGCGACCGTCGCCGGTAATGGTGGCCCCGGACATGCCCGGGGTGCCTTGCAGCATCTTGCCCAGCGGCTTGATGACCACTTCTTCCTGGCCCACCAGCTGATCAACGACAAAACCGATGCGCTGGGTGCCGACCGACAGAATCACCACGTGGCCCTCGTGCTGCTCTTCGTGCACCTGGCCCTGGACCAGCCAGCGCTTGAGGTAGAACAGCGGCAGCGCCTTGTCACGTACGATCACCACTTCCTGGCCGTCGACCACGTTGGTGCGCGACAGGTCGAGGTGGAAGATCTCGTTGACGTTGACCAGCGGGAAGGCAAACGCCTGGTTGCCCAGCATCACCATCAGGGTGGGCATGATCGCCAGGGTCAGCGGCACCTTGATGACGATCTTGGAGCCTTGGCCCTTGGCCGAGAAAATGTTGATCGAGCCGTTGAGCTGGGAGATCTTGGTTTTCACCACGTCCATGCCCACGCCACGCCCGGACACATCGGAAATCTCGGTCTTGGTCGAGAAGCCAGGGGCGAAGATCAGGTTGTAGCAGTCCGACTCGCTCAGGCGCTCGGCGGCGTCTTTGTCCATCAGGCCCTTTTCTACGGCCTTGGCACGCAGGATGTTCGGGTCCATGCCCTTGCCGTCGTCCGAGATCGACAGCAGGATGTGGTCGCCTTCCTGTTCGGCCGACAGCACTACACGGCCAGTACGCGCCTTGCCAGACGTTTCACGCTCGTCGGGCATCTCGATACCGTGGTCGACCGCATTGCGCACCAAGTGCACCAGCGGGTCGGCCAAGGCTTCTACGAGGTTCTTGTCAAGGTCGGTCTCTTCGCCGACCAGCTCCAGATTGATCTCTTTCTTCAACTGGCGCGCCAGGTCGCGGACCAGGCGCGGGAAGCGGCCGAAGACCTTCTTGATCGGCTGCATACGGGTTTTCATCACCGCGGTCTGCAGGTCGGCGGTGACCACGTCAAGGTTGGACACGGCCTTGGACATGGCCTCGTCGCCGCTGTTCAGGCCCAGGCGCACCAGGCGGTTACGCACCAGCACCAGTTCGCCGACCATGTTCATGATCTCGTCCAGGCGCGCGGTGTCGACGCGCACGGTGGTTTCCGCTTCGCTGGCGGCGTGCTTTTCGGCGGCCGGGGCCGGCGCGCGAGGCGCCGCGGCAGGTTTGCTGGCCGGCGAAGGCGCTGGCGCTGGCGCGGCAGCGGGCTTGGTCACTGGCGGGCTTTCGGCCTTGGCGGCAGCCGGCGCTTGCGCCTGGACAGCAGCCGGGGCTTCTACAGCGGCAACATCGCCACCAAACTTGCCCTTGCCGTGCAACTGGTCCAGCAGGGCTTCGAACTCGTGCTCGCTGATTTCATCGCTGGCTGCGCTGTTGTCTGGCGCGGCAGGTGCTGGTGCCTGGGCGGCTGGCAAGGCGCCAGCCTGGAAGGTGCCCTTGCCATGCAACTGGTCGAGCAGCGATTCGAATTCGGCGTCGGTGATCTCATCACTGACCGCTTCGCTGCTGACGGCAACCGGCGGCGCGGCGACCTCGGCATTGAACTGGCCCTTGCCGTGCAACTGGTCGAGCAGCGATTCGAACTCGGCGTCGGTGATTTCATCACCAGCACCGCTGACAGTCTCGCCCTGCATCTGCTCGTCGGCCGCCGCTTGCGCCTTGATCGCGTCGAGCGAGTCGAGCAACTGCTCGAACTCACTGTCAGTGATGTCCTGGTGTTGCTCCTCGGCCTCGGCCGGCGCTGCAGCCACCACGTCGGCAACCGGCGCCGGTGCAGGCGCTGCAACAGCTTCGGCTGCGCCAGGTTCGGCCAGGCGCGACAGCGCTGCCAGCAGTGCGGGGGTGGCCGGTGTCACTTCGGCACGCTCGCGCACCTGGCCGAACATGCTGTTGACCGTATCCAGTGCCTCGAGCACCACATCCATCAGTTCCGCATCGACACGGCGCTCACCTTTGCGCAGGACGTCGAACACGTTCTCGGCGATATGGCAGCACTCCACCAGCTCGTTCAGCTGAAGGAAGCCGGCGCCCCCTTTTACAGTGTGGAAACCGCGAAAGATCGCATTGAGCAGGTCGGCATCGTCAGGTCGGCTTTCCAGCTCGACCAGTTGCTCGGACAATTGCTCAAGTATTTCGCCGGCCTCTACCAGGAAATCCTGGAGGATTTCTTCATCGGCGCCGAAGCTCATCAAACGTGCTCCTTAAAAACCAAGGCTGGACAGCAGATCATCGACATCGTCCTGACCGGACACGACGTCTTCACGCTTATCGGCATGAATCTGCGGACCTTCACCCCGAGTCGGATGTTTTTCTCGATCTTTTTCTGCACGCAATTGATCGTGGTCATGTTTTATACCGGCAAAGCGGTCGACCTGGCTGGCCATCAGCACCAGCTTGAGCAGGTTGCTTTCCACCTCGGTCACCAGTGTGGTGACGCGCTTGATCACCTGGCCGGTCAGGTCCTGATAGTCCTGGGCCAGCAAAATGTCGTTGAGGTGCCCGGAAACCTTGCGGTTACCTTCGGCGCTGTGCGTCAGGAAACTGTCGACTCGCTTGACCAGATCACGAAATTCCGGCGCAGCCACTTCGCGGCGCATGAAGCGCTGCCAGTCGGTGCTCAGGGCCTTGGCCTCGTTGGCCAGCTCATTGAGCACCGGTGTGCTTTCCTCGACCAGGTCCATGGTGCGGTTGGCCGCGCCCTCGGTGAGCTTGACCACATACGACAGACGCTCGGTGGCGTCGGTAATCTGCGACACCTCTTCTGCCTGCGGCATGGTGGGGTCGATCTGGAAACTGACGATGGCACTGTGCAGCTCGCGAGTCAGCTTGCCGACTTCCTGGTACAGGCCGCGGTCGCGGGTCTGGTTCAGTTCGTGAATCAACTGTACCGCCTCGCCGAAACGGCCCCGCTCCAGGCTTTCGACCAACTCCTGGGCATGCTTCTTCAGGGTCGACTCGAACTCGCCCAAAGACGTTTGTGATGAATCCATGACGCGCCCCCCTGACGTGACTCAGCCGTTGACGCGTTCGAAGATCTTCTCGATCTTCTCTTTGAGCACCTGAGCGGTGAACGGCTTGACCACGTAACCATTGACGCCGGCCTGGGCCGCTTCAATGATCTGGTCGCGCTTGGCTTCAGCGGTCACCATCAAGACCGGCATGCTTTTCAGCTTGTCGCTGGCACGCACTTTACGCAGCAGGTCGATGCCGGACATGCCCGGCATGTTCCAGTCGGTCACCAGGAAGTCGTAGTGACCGTTTTCCAGCATCGGCAACGCCGTGGTGCCGTCATCGGCTTCGTCGGTGTTGGTGAAACCCAGGTCACGCAACAGGTTCTTGATGATCCGCCGCATCGTCGAAAAGTCGTCAACGATGAGGATTTTCATGTTCTTGTCCAATTAGACCTCCAAGCAGTCTCAAACGCGCTCGGCCTACCGAGCACGCACTCATTCAATTCGGTACAACGTGGAAAACGACTGCAACGACAGTGGGCTCAACGCGCCCGCCATTCCCCCAGGCGGCTGCGCAGGCGCGCGGCACATTGGCTGTGCAACTGGCTGACCCGCGACTCGCTGACACCCAGCACCTCACCGATCTCCTTGAGGTTCAGCTCTTCGTCGTAGTACAGCGCCAGCACCAGGCGCTCACGCTCCGGCAGGTTGGCGATAGCCTCGGTCAGGGCAGCCTGGAAGCGCTCCTCCTCCAGGCCGCGCGCAGGTTCGACCTGGCCACTGGCGCCATCCTCATGCAGCCCTTCGTGCTCGCCGTCCTGCAACAGGTCGTCGAAGCTGAACAGGCGGCTGCCCAGGGTATCGTTCAAGATCCCGTAGTAATCATCGAGACTCAATTGGAGTTCGGCAGCAACTTCATGATCTTTAGCGTCACGGCCTGTTCTGGCTTCAACCGCACGCATGGCATCACTGACCATACGGGTGTTGCGGTGTACCGAACGCGGCGCCCAATCGCCTTTGCGCACTTCGTCCAGCATGGCCCCGCGGATGCGGATGCCGGCGTAGGTCTCAAAGCTGGCGCCCTTGCTGGCGTCGTATTTGTTGGCCACTTCCAGCAGGCCAATCATGCCGGCCTGGATCAGGTCCTCGACTTGCACATTGGCCGGCAAGCGCGCCAACAGGTGGTAGGCGATGCGCTTGACCAGCGGCGCGTAGCGTTCGATCAGCTCGTACTGGGCGTCCTTCGCCGCCCGGCTGTACATCTTGAAGCCGCTGGCGTTCATAGTACGGGTCCCGCGCTGGTGGGTTGCACCAAGCGCTCGACAAAGAACTCCAGATGGCCGCGCGGATTGGCCGGCAGCGGCCAGCTGTCGACCTTCTGGGCAATCGCCTTGAAGGCCAGCGCGCACTTGGAGCGAGGGAAGGCTTCGTAGACGGCACGCTGCTTCTGCACCGCCTTGCGCACGCACTCGTCGTACGGCACAGCCCCCACGTACTGCAGGGCAACGTCAAGGAAGCGGTCGGTGACCTTGGTCAGCTTGGCAAACAGGTTGCGCCCTTCCTGCGGGCTCTGCGCCATGTTGGCCAAAACACGGAAACGGTTCATGCCATAGTCGCGATTGAGCAGCTTGATCAACGCGTAGGCGTCGGTAATCGAGGTAGGTTCATCACACACCACCAGCAGCACTTCCTGGGCGGCGCGAACGAAGCTGACCACCGAGTCACCGATACCCGCAGCGGTATCGATCACCAACACATCGAGGTTGTCGCCGATCTCGCTGAACGCCTGGATCAACCCGGCATGCTGGGCCGGGGCCAGATGCACCATGCTCTGGGTGCCCGAGGCTGCCGGTACGATACGCACACCGCCGGGGCCCTGCAGCATCACGTCACGCAGCTCGCAACGCCCTTCAATCACATCGGCGAGGGTACGTTTGGGGGTAAGGCCCAGCAACACGTCGACATTGGCCAGGCCCAGGTCGGCGTCCAGCAGCATGACCCTGCGGCCAAGCTCGGCCAGCGCCAGGGACAAGTTCACTGAAACGTTAGTCTTGCCGACGCCACCTTTGCCACCGGTCACGGCGATCACCTGTACGGGATGCATGCTACCCATGTCTGTTCTTTACCTTGTCTCGCTGGGACTCAGGCCACACGTAGGGCAATTCTGCGTGCCCCTTGGCATAGCGACTTTGCACACGCTTCATGGTCAACCCGCTCGCCGTGGGTTGTGATAGAGATCAGCGAACATGTCGGCCATGGCCTCTTCGCTGGGCTCGTCCTGCTGCTGCACATTCACCGCCCGCGTGACCAACTGGTGGCCCCGCGGCAGGTGCAGGTCGTCAGGAATGCGTGGGCCATCGGTAAGATAGGCCACTGGCAGTTCATGACTGATGGCAAGGCTCAACACATCGCCAAGGCTCGCCGTTTCATCGAGTTTGGTCAGGATGCAGCCGGCCAGGCCACAGCGCTTGTAGCTGTGGTAGGCGGCGGTCAGCACCTGCTTCTGGCTGGTGGTGGCCAGCACCAGGTAGTTCTTCGCGGCAATGCCACGCCCGGCCAAGGTTTCCAGTTGCATGCGCAGCGCAGGGTCGCTGGCTTGCAGGCCGGCAGTATCGATCAGCACCACGCGCTTGCGCAGCAGTGGTTCCAGCGCTGCTGCCAGCGACTGGCCCGGGTCGACGTAAGTCACCGGCACGTTGAGGATGCGGCCCAGGGTCTTGAGCTGCTCCTGGGCGCCGATACGGAAGCTGTCCATGCTCACCAGCGCCAGGTTCTGCGCGCCGTACTTGAGCACGTAGCGCGCGGCCAGCTTGGCCAGGGTGGTGGTCTTGCCCATGCCCGCCGGGCCGACCATGGCAATCACCCCGCCCTCTTCGATCGGCTCGATTTCAGGCACTTCGATCATCCGCGCCAAGTGAGCCAGCAGCATGCGCCAGGCCTGGCGCGGCTCTTCGATCTCGGCGGTCAGGTCCAGCAGCTCGCGGGCGATCGGCCCGGACAGGCCAATACGCTGCAGGCGGCGCCAAAGGTTGGCCTGCTGCGGCTTGCTGCCCTGCAGCTGATTCCAGGCCAGCGAGCCGAGTTGCACTTCCAGCAGCTCGCGCAGGCCCGACAGCTCGGAGCGCATGGCATCGAACAGGCGTGGGTCAACCGGCGCAGCAGCCGGTACGGCGGCGGCCTCCGGGGCCTCGACGTGCGGCTCGATCAACGGTTCGGCAGCGGTCAAAGATTGCCCGGCGAACAATTGGCGGTTGTTGTCGCTGCTGTCCTGGCGCTGGTCCAGCTCGGCCTGGGCAGTGGCAATGCGCGTATGGGTCTTGCGCAGCTCTTCTTCCAGCTCGGCGTTGGGCACACGCGGGGCCAGGGCGGACAGCTTGTAGTCCAGCGCGGCCGTCAGCTCGACACCACCGGCAATGCGGCGGTTGCCAATGATCGCGGCATCGGCGCCCAGCTCGTCACGGACCAGTTTCATGGCCTGACGCATATCGGCGGCGAAAAATCGCTTAACTTGCATTATCCCCTACCTCAGCCGTTAGGGCCCACGGTGGCAACGATGGTGACTTGCTTGTTGTCAGGTATTTCCTGATACGCCAGAACATGCAAATTCGGTACAGCCAGGCGACCGAAACGCGACAACATAGCGCGGATCGGGCCGGCGACCAGCAGAATGGCCGGCTGACCCTGCATTTCCTGGCGCTGGGCCGCCTCGATCAGCGAACGTTGCAGCTTCTCGGCCATGCTAGGTTCCAGAAGAACACCGTCTTCCTGACCCTGCCCGGCCCTTTGCAGACTATTCAGCAAAATCTGTTCCAACCTTGGCTCCAGGGTAATCACTGGTAGCTCCGACTCAACGCCGACAATGCTTTGCACGATGGCGCGACACAATCCGACGCGCACCACCGCCACCAGCGCGGCGGTATCTTGACTCTTGCCCGCGTTGTTCGCGATGGCCTCGGCAATACTGCGAATATCGCGCACTGGCACCTGTTCCGACAACAGGGCTTGCAGCACCTTGAGCAGCCCCGACAAGGAAATGACGCCCGGGACCAGCTCTTCTGCAAGTTTAGGCGATGCCTTGGCCAGCACCTGCAGCAGCTGCTGAACCTCTTCGTGGCCGATCAGCTCGTGGCAGTGCTTCTGCAGGATCTGGTTGAGGTGGGTGGCCACCACGGTGCTGGCATCGACCACGGTGTAACCCAGCGACTGCGCCTGTGAGCGCTGGCCGACGTCGATCCACACCGCCTCCAGGCCAAACGCCGGGTCGCGCGCGGCAATACCGTTGAGGGTGCCAAACACCTGCCCAGGGTTGATCGCCAGTTCGCGGTCCGGATAGATCTCCGCCTCGGCCAGAATCACCCCCATCAGGGTCAGGCGGTACGCGCTGGGTTGCAGGTCGAGGTTGTCACGAATGTGCACGGTGGGCATCAGGAAGCCCAGGTCCTGCGACAGCTTCTTGCGCACGCCCTTGATCCGCGCCAGCAACTGGCCGCCCTGGTTGCGATCGACCAGCGGGATCAGCCGATAGCCGACCTCCAGGCCGATCATGTCGATAGGGGTGACGTCGTCCCAACCCAGCTCCTTGGTTTCCAGCGCGCGCTGAGGCGAGGGCAGCAGGTCCTGCTGGCGCTGCGCCTCTTGCTGGGCTTTGACCTTGGCCTGCTGCTGCTTCTTCCACACCAGGTAGGCGCCGCCGGCCGCCATCAGGCCAAGGCTGAGGAAGGCAATGTGCGGCATGCCCGGCACCAGGCCCATGACGATCATCAGCCCCGCCGACACCGCCAGCGCCTTGGGCGAATCGAACATCTGCCGGTTGATCAGCTTGCCCATGTCTTCAGAGCCTGAAGCACGGGTGACCATGATCGCGGCGGCGGTGGACAGCAGCAGTGATGGCAATTGCGCCACCAAACCGTCACCGATGGTCAGCAGGGCATAGACCTTGCCGGCCTCGCTGAACGACATATTGTGCTGCAGCATGCCGATGAGCATGCCACCGATCAGGTTGATGAACAGGATCAGCAAGCCGGCGATGGCGTCGCCGCGCACGAACTTGCTGGCACCGTCCATCGAACCGTAGAACTCGGCCTCCTGCGCCACCTCGGCACGGCGGTGCTTGGCCTGGGCCTGGTCGATCAGGCCGGCATTGAGGTCGGCGTCGATGGCCATCTGCTTGCCAGGCATGGCGTCGAGGGTGAAACGCGCACTCACTTCCGAGATACGCCCGGCACCCTTGGTCACCACCACGAAGTTGATGATCATTAGGATGGCGAATACCACGGCACCGACCACGTAGTTACCGCCGATCACCACCTCACCGAAGGCCTGGATCACTTTACCGGCAGCGCCATGGCCCTCCTGGCCATGCAGCATGACCACACGGGTGGACGCGACGTTCAGGGCCAGGCGCAACAACGTGGCCACCAGCAGGATGGTCGGGAACGCGGCAAAGTCGAGCGGGCGCAAGGCGTATACACAGACCAGCAGCACCACGATCGACAGGGCGATGTTGAAGGTGAAGAACACGTCGAGCAGGAACGGCGGTATCGGCAACATCATCATTGCCAACATCACCAGCAGCAACAGCGGCACACCCAGGTTGCCCCGGCCGAGCCCGGCCAGGTTGTTGCGGGCGTTGCTGATTAACTGAGTGCGATCCACCGCGAGTCCTCTTGATGCAAAACTTTGACGCCCAGGGGGCGCCTGGGCGTGGCTTTGCAAGAAGCTTTCCAACTTTGCTCGGCGAAGGATTTATGTTGCTGGTACCGGCCCTTTCGCGGGTAAACCCGCTCCTACACGACGGCCCGCGCCCAATCACCGATGTGTGTCCATCCCCGATCAGGTGTAGGAGCGGGTTTACCCGCGAATACGGTAGCGGCGGCAACGGTGAACGGCGGGTGGAGATTGGCCAGCAGGCCCGGCCCTTTCGCGGGTGAACCCGCTCCTACAGCGCGCCAACCGCCGACATGTGCCCACCACCGTGGTAGGAGCGGGTTTACCCGCGAAAGAGCCAGAAGCCGTGACACAAGATCAACTGTCGCGGCGCAGGTCCGGCGGGATCGGCAGGTCGTCCTTCAGCGGCTCTGGGCGCTTGCCCTTGCCGGCGCGGTATTGGCGAATCTGGAACACATACGCAAGCACCTGCGCCACCGCCAGGTACAGCCCCGCCGGGATCTCCTGCTCAAGTTCGGTGGAGTAATAAATCGCCCGCGCCAGCGCCGGCGATTCGAGGATCTGGATGTTGTGCTCCACGCCAATTTCACGAATCTTCAACGCCATGAAATCGCTACCCTTGGCCAGCAGCAACGGCGCCGCACCGCCTTTCTCCGGGTCGTATTGCAAAGCCACCGCATAATGCGTCGGGTTGGTGATGATCACGTCTGCATCCGGCACCGCCGCCATCATGCGCCGCTGCGACACCTCGCGCTGCAGTTGGCGAATACGTTGCTTGACTTCGGGCTTGCCCTCGCTGTCCTTGTACTCGTCGCGCACTTCCTGCTTGGTCATCTTCATTTTCTTGTGCGTCTGGTACAGCTGGAACGGCACATCTGCCGCGGCAATCAGCAACAGCCCGGCTGACATCCACAAGGCACTCCAGCCCACCACCTGCAAGCTATGGATGATCGCCTGCTCCAGCGGCTCATTGGCAATCGACAGCAAGGCCTGGCGATCACCGGAGAGCACCACCACCGCCACCACCAGAATCACGAAGAACTTGGCCAGCGCCTTGAGCAATTCAGTCAGGGCCTGCATCGAGAACATGCGCTTGATCCCCGCCAGCGGGTTCATGCGGCTGAATTTTGGCTGCAGCAAGCTGCCCGAGAACAGGAAGCCACTAAGCGCGATGGGCGCCACGAAGGAAACCACGAACAGCAGGATCAGCACCGGCTGCACCGCCCATATGGCCATCTTGCCCGAGGCCAGCAGGAAGGCACCCATGGCCCGTTCATCGACGATGATGTCGCGGGTCAAACTGAAGTTCATGCGCATCAACGCAAGCAATGTCTCGGCCACGTGGCCACCGAACGCCAGCAGGCCACCGGCACCCGCCAGGGTCACCGCCACCGTGTTCAGCTCCTTGGAGCGGGCGACCTCGCCCTTCTCGCGGGCGTCGCGCTTGCGCTTTTCGGTGGGGTCTTCTGTCTTGTCCTGACCGCTCTCGCTTTCTGCCATGCTCAGCGCACCCTCGCCAGCTCACGCAGCCATTGCAGCGTTTCGCTGGCCAATGCCTGATAGTGGGACAGGACATCGGCCAGGCCGACCCAGAAGATGAACATGCCCATGACCAAGGTCAGCGGGAAGCCGATGGAGAAAATGTTCAGCTGCGGCGCGGCGCGGGTCATTACGCCAAAGGCAATGTTCACCACCAGCAGCGCAGCGATCACCGGCAGAATCAACAGCAGGCCGGCACCGAACACCCAGCCCATGCGCCCGGCCAGCTCCCAGAAGTGGTTGACCACCAGCGCACTCCCCACCGGCAAGGTGGTAAAACTTTCGGTCAGTACCTCGAACACCACCAGGTGGCCGTTCATCAACAGGAACAACACACTCACCAGCATGGTCATGAACTGGCTGATTACCGTGACGTTGACCCCGTTGGCGGGGTCGACCATCGAGGCGAACGCCATACCCATCTGTACCGCGACGATTTGCCCGGCAACCACGAAAGCCTGAAACAGCAACTGCAAGGCCAGGCCAAACAGCGCACCAACGATGATCTGCTCGGCGCACAGCAGCATACCGCGCAGGCTCAACGGGTCGAACTCGGGCAGCGGCGGCAATGCCGGCACGATCACCACGGTCACCGCCACCCCCACGTACAGGCGAATCCGCGCCGGCAACATGCGGGTACCGAAGATTGGCATGGTCATCAGCACCGCAGTCACCCTGAACAACGGCAGGATGAAGGTGGCGACCCAGGTGCCAATCTGCGTGTCGGTCAGCTCCAGCATCGCCGCGTCAACCAATGAGCTGCGGGATGTTGGTGTAAAGGGTGGTGAAGTACTCCATGAACTTCTGCACCAGCCACGGCCCGGCGATGATCAGCGTGATCAGCATCACCAGCAGGCGCGGCAAAAAGCTCAAGGTCTGTTCGTTGATCTGCGTGGCAGCCTGGAACATCGCCACCACCAGGCCCACCAACAGGCTCGGCACCACCAGCACGGCGACCATGAGGGTGGTCAGCCACAGGGCATCACGAAACAGGTCGACAGCGACTTCAGGTGTCATCGGCGGCTCTCCTTGACGGCGTCAGACGCCGCCGAAACTGCTGGCCAGGGTGCCCATGATCAACGCCCAACCATCGACCAGCACGAACAGCATGATCTTGAAAGGTAGCGAGATGATCAGCGGCGACAGCATCATCATACCCATCGCCATCAGCACACTGGCCACGACCATGTCGATGATCAGGAACGGGATGAAGATCATGAAACCGATCTGGAACGCCGTCTTCAACTCGGAAGTGACGAACGCCGGCACCAGGATCGTCAGCGGCACCTGGTCGGGGCCGGCGATGTCGGTACGCTTGGACAAGCGCATGAACAGGTCAAGGTCGCTTTGCCGGGTTTGCGCCAGCATGAAGTCCTTGAGCGGCCCCTGGGCCTTGTCGATCGCCTGCTGGGCAGTCATCTGCTCCTTCAGGTAAGGCTGCAGCGCGTCCTGGTTCACCCGATCGAACACCGGCGCCATGATGAACATGGTCAGGAACAGCGCCATGCCGGTCAGCAACTGGTTGGACGGCGTCTGCTGCAGGCCCAGGGCCTGGCGCAGGATCGAGAACACGATGATGATGCGGGTAAAACTGGTCATCAGGATGACGAACGCCGGGATGAAGCTCAGCGCGGTCATGATCAGCAGGATTTGCAGACTGACCGAATATTCCTGTTGCCCGTCCGGGGTGTTGGACAGGGTGATGGCCGGGATCGACAGCGGGTCGGCGGCCAGGGCCAGCGGCGCAGCCAGCAGCAGCGCCAGAGTCAACAACGTACGCAGCGCGCCGCTCATCACTTGTTGTCCTTAGGGTCCTTGCCCATCAGCTCCATCAGCCGCTGGGCAAACTCCGGCGTCGCCTGACGGACGCTTGCCGGCACTTCCACGGGTTCGGCCAGTACGTGCAGCGCCTCGATACTGCCGGGGGTATGGCCGATCAGGATCTGCTCCTTGCCCACCTGCACCAGCAGCAGGCGGTCACGCGGGCCGATGGCACGGCTGCCGACAATCTCGATCACCTGCCCACCCTTCACTGCGGTGCTCTGCAGGCGCCGCAGCAGCCAGGCCAGAAAGAAGATCAGGCCCACCACCAGCAGCAGGCCCAAGACCATCTGCGCCAGCTGCCCGCCAAGACTGCCAGGTTGAGCCGCCGGGGTGGCTGCTGGCGTGGCCGCAGCCAGGCAGGCGTGGCTGGCGAACAGCACCGCTGCCGCAGCGATGGCGCGCATCGTGCCCTTCACTCAGCGCAGCTTCTTGATACGTTCGCTGGGGCTGATCACGTCGGTCAGGCGGATGCCGAACTTTTCGTTGACCACGACCACTTCGCCATGGGCGATCAGCGTGCCGTTGACCAGCACGTCGAGCGGCTCGCCGGCCAGGCGGTCGAGCTCGATCACCGAGCCCTGGTTGAGCTGCAGCAGGTTGCGGATGTTGATCTCGGTGCTGCCCACTTCCATGGAAATGTTCACCGGGATGTCCAGGATCACGTCCAGGTTCGGGCCTTCGAGGCTGACATTTTCGTTCGGCTTCGGCGAGCTGGCGAATTCTTCCATCGGCAGGCGGCCCGGGCCGCTGCTGCCGGTGTCCCCGCCCAGCAGCGCATCGATGTCGGCCTGGCCGGCAGAACCGGTTTCTTCCAACGCTGCGGCCCACTCATCGGCCAGTGCCTGGTCCTCCGGGGAGGTGATCTCGTTTTCGTTAGCCATGATTTCCTCGACAGGCATTCAATTCGTTGTAAGCGACCGGCACACCGTCAGCGGCGTTCGATCGGGTCGATGATCTGCAGGGCCAGGTTGCCCTTGTGCGAGCCCAGCCGCGCCTTGAACGCTGGCACCCCGTTAGCGCGTAGCACCAGGTGTTCGGGCAGCTCCACCGGGATCACGTCACCCGGCTGCATGTGCAGGATGTCGCGCAGCTTCAGCTGGCGTCGGGCAACCGTGGCGGTCATTGGCACGGCCACGTCCAGCACGTCCTCGCGCAGGGCCTTGACCCAGCGCTCGTCCTGGTCGTCCAGGTCCGACTGGAAACCGGCATCGAGCATTTCCCGCACCGGCTCGATCATCGAGTACGGCATGGTCACGTGCAGATCGCCGCCGCCACCGTCCAGTTCGATGTGGAAGGTGGACACCACCACCGCTTCGCTGGGGCCGACAATGTTGGCCATGGCCGGGTTGACCTCGGAGTTCATGTACTCGAAGCTGACCGGCATGATCGCCTGCCAGGCTTCCTTCAGGTCGACGAAACACTGGTCCAGCACCATGCGCACCACACGCAGTTCGGTCGGGGTGAACTCACGCCCTTCGATCTTGGCGTGGCGGCCATCGCCGCCAAAGAAGTTGTCCACCAGCTTGAACACCAGCTTGGCGTCGAGGATGAACAGCGAAGTGCCGCGCAGCGGCTTGATCTTGACCAGGTTGAGGCTGGTGGGCACGTACAGCGAGTGCACGTATTCGCCGAACTTCATTACCTGCACGCCACCCACGGCCACGTCTGCGGAGCGGCGCAGCAGGTTGAACATGCTGATACGGGTATAGCGGGCGAAGCGCTCGTTGATCATTTCCAGGGTCGGCATGCGACCCCGCACGATACGGTCCTGACTGGTCAGGTCGTAGCTTTTGATACTGCCAGGCTCGGATGCACTCTCGGTCTGCACCAGCCCGTCGTCGACACCGTGCAACAGGGCATCGATTTCATCCTGGGACAGCAGGTCCTGTACGGCCATTGCGGACTCCTACTGCAATACGAAATTGGTGAACAGCAACTGGTCGATGACCGGCTTGCCGACTTCCTTCTGCGCCACTTCCTGGACCACCGCGGTGGCCTTCTGGCGCAGCATCTCCTGCCCTACCGGGCTGCTGGCGAGGGTGTCGAACCCTTGCCCGGAGAACATCATCACCAGGTTGTTGCGGATCACCGGCATGTGCACCTTGAGGGCATCCAGGTCGGCCTGGTTACGCGCCTGCAGGGTGATGCTCAGCTGCATGTAGCGCTGGCGGCCGTTCTGGTTGAAGTTGACCACGAAGGCGGGGGTCAGCGCCTCGTATATCGCCGCTGGCTTGACGTTGCTGGCAGTGGCCTCGGCGGCCGGAGCCGGCTCGCTCTTGTGCATGATGAACCAGGTAGCGCCCACCGAAAGGCCGATCGCCAGCAACAGGCCGACGACAGCCAGCAGGATCAGCTTGAGTTTGCCTTTAGTGGCGGGGTCTTTGACTGCTTCGCTCTTCGCCATGCCAATAATCCGTCGTCCATCGGGGGTTCAAAGGAGAATGGCTTGGCTTGAGCAAGTGTTATGCCAGATTTTGCAGGGGATGGATTCCAGCAGGTTTTGCGGTGCTGGCTTCTTCGCGGGCACGCCCGCTCCCACAGGTACTGCACAGGGTTCGAAAGCAACGAAATTCCTGTGGGAGCGGGCTCGCCCGCGAAGAAGCCAGCACAGGCCAACAGTTATCAGGCGTAGTAATCGACCGCACTGTCGCCGACAACCACCTGTTGCTCCAAAGGCCGGGCGCTATCGACCGCTTCGGCCCCACCCTGCTCGGCCCGGCGCGCCGCCACCCCGGAAAGGTTGCTGCCCTGGGCCTGCCCCTGCTGTTGTTGCTGCCCGCGCGACTGGTCAGCCACGTTGACATCCGGCTGCGCCAACCCCTGCTGGGCAAACAGTTCGCGCAGGCGGTGCACCTGGCTGTCGAGGGCGTCACGTACGCCGGCGTGGCCGCTGATGAAGGTGACTTGGGTGGCCTGGTCCGCCGCAACATTGACGCGAATGTCGAGGCGACCGAGTTCTGCCGGCTCCAGCTGGATATCAGCCGACTTGAGGTTCTGGCTGGACAGGTACATGACCCGGTTGACCAGGCCCTCGGCCCAAGCGTTCTGGTTCATCGGCAATGGCTGATGCAGCGGGTTCGCAGTGGCCGGCACGGCGTTGGCGGTCTTGGCCGTGGCCGCCTGGGTCAGGCTGGCCAGGCGGTTGGCAAAATCATCGATGCGGGTGTCGCCGCTGGCGCTCTTGGTGTCTTTCAGGCCGTCTTCAAGCAAGGCGCCAAAGGCCTTGCCACCGGATTCGGCGCTTTCGCCATCGGTATTCTCGACCAGATTCGCCAAGGTATTGACGGCTGCCTGCCCTTCCTCGCCCTGAGCCTGGGCAGCATCAAGGGCATGTGCCGAGGTGCCCCCCTTGGCCTGGGCACTGTGCTCCAGCGCCAGGCGCAGGGTCGGCAGGTTGGCCAGGGGGTCAGCATCTGGATCGAAGGCCTCCTCGGCGGACGGCTCTTCAGGCAGTGCCGCGGCAGCCTGGGTTTGCGCCGTGGCCGCCTGCAGCACGGGCGCCACTGCCTCGGCCTGCGCCTGGATCAGCTGTGCGCCAGGCTGGGCATCAGTGACCTGACCGGCCACCAGGCTGGCATCACGCACACCCGTCTCGGCCTGGGCCGAATCCTCTTCTGGCAACTTGTTGCCGTCATCGGCAACTGCAGCTTTGCCAGCCGGGTCTTTCTTGCCGCCAGCTGCCGCATCAGGTTTGTCCTTGGGCTTGGCCTGAGCGACCTTGTCGTCCTGCCCGGCAACCTTGTCGCGGCCCTGCCTGGCCATCACCTGGCCAAAGGCATCGCCCTTGTCACCCAGCGCCTGCAGCGGTTTGTCCGCCTGCACGGTGGCCGAACGCGAGGTTTTGGCAATGGCACTGGCTTGCAGCAAAGGGTTGGGTGCGACAGGCATCGAGCGGTCTCCGCGCCAGAAACAAAAAATCATTCAGGCAGAGACAGGCAAGACTCGCGCCAACTCGCGTATCAGCCTGCGGAAATACGTTGCTGCTCACCACGGTAAAAGTGCTGCACTACGACGAATTCCATGTCGATGCGGCTGATCAAGTCTTCAATACCGTACAACGGGGGCCGCCGCGCGCGCTCTTCGAGCTGCTGACACAGGCTGGCCAAGGCCACCGCGCCCATATTGCTGCTGCTGCCCTTGAAACTGTGGGCTGCTGCGCCAAGCTCCTCGGCGCTTTTGGCCGCGTGCAACTGCCCAAGACGCCGCTCCGAGTCGTCCAGAAAAGTCTGCACCAACTGCAGGTAGCCATCTTCCATGACCTCACGCAGGTCACTGAGTACCTTGTGGTCAATATGCATGTCAGTCACTTGTTCACTCCTTGATCAAGCCAGATTATGCCCGAGCCAACCCGTGGCTCACCATACGAACTCCACATGCGCGCAACGCCCGCCCTCACTCCAGCGAGCGTCACTGGCCAACTGCCGCACCAGATTCAGACCGCGGCCGCTCAGCCCCTGGTCCGGCGAAGGCCGCGCAAGCACGCGCTGCACGTCGAAGCCGGCACCGCTGTCGCGCACTTCGATCATCAGACGCCCACCGCCGCCATGCGGTTCAACCTTGAAATCGATGCTTACAAAGCCTTCGGTCAGCGAGCCCAGGCGCCGGGCACGCTCCTGGTAATAGTCGGTAAAGCCTTGCACATCGCGTTTGAGCTGCGAGTCCAGGCCCAGCACACCATGCTCCAGCGCATTGGAATACAACTCGCTAAGCACACTGTGCAGGTTGCCGGTACGTGCGCGCAGGCCATGAATTTCCTGCAACAACTGCACCAGGTACGGCACAGGGTTGAAGCGTTTCAGGCTTTCGCCACGCACCTCGAAGCTCAGCGACCAGTCCAGCGGGCTGGAGCGGCCACTATCAGAGTAGATCATCGGGGCCGCCACCCGCTCCTCGGCAGTGAACATGCGAATATCGCACAAGCTGATGTCATCGCGTGGCTGCCCACCAAAACGCTCCAGGGCCAGCATCAGCTCATCGAACAACTTCACCGGGTCGCGGTTGTCGGCCAGCACCGCGCGCAGGCGCTGTACGCCAAACAGGCATTCCTGGTCGTCGGCGGTATCGATCACACCGTCTGACAGCAGCAACAGGCGCTCGCCCGGTGCCAGCGGCAACACCTCCGTGCTGTCATCGAAACGCTCAGCGGCCAGAATGCCCAGCGGCAGGTGCCGCGAACTCAGTGCCGACAGCACTTGGCCATCCACCGACAGGCGATAGCCATCAGGCATACCGCCATTCCACACCTCCACCGAGCCGCGCTGCATGCTGAGGTTGAGCAGCAGCGCACAGCAGAACATATCCACCGGCAGGATGCGCTTGAGCTTGGCATTCATCTCGCGCAGGATCTGCGCCATGCCGTAGCCCTTGGCGGTCATGCCGTAGAACACCTCAGCCATCGGCATGGCGCCGACCGCCGCCGGCAGGCCGTGACCGGTGAAATCGCCAAGCAGCACACGCATGTCGCCGGCCGGGGTAAATGCCGCCAGCATCAGGTCGCCATTGAACAGCGCGTAAGGCGATTGCAGGTAGCGAATGTTGGGCGCAGAAAGGCAACCAGAGTGGGCCACCTTGTCGAACACCGCCTTGGCGACCCGCTGCTCATTAAGCAGGTGATGGTGATGCCGGGTGATCTGGTCACGCTGTTCCAGTACCGTTGCCTGCAAGCGACGCAGGCGGTCCATGGCGCGAATCTTGGCAGCCAGGATCACCGCGCTGTAGGGCTTGGCCATGAAATCATCGCCCCCCGCCTCCAGGCAACGCACCAGCCCCTCTTCTTCATTCAGCGACGTCAGAAAAATGATCGGCACCAGCGCTTCGCCAGCCAATGCCTTGATCTGCCGCGCCGCCTCGAAGCCATCCATGACCGGCATCAGGGCGTCCAGCAGCACCAGTTGCGGGCGCCGCTCGAGGTACAGCGCTACCGCCTGCTCGCCGTTTTCAGCGGTGAATACCTGATGCCCCTGGCGGCGCACGATCTGCGCAAGCAGAAGGCGATCGACAGCACTGTCTTCGGCGACCAGCACGGTTAACGCCAGTTCGGCCGGCATGTCGGCGCTCAACTGATATCGAAGAGTTTTTCGAAATTGGAAATAGCGAGAATCTTGCGCACGTCGGAGCTGGCATGCACTACCCGCACATCCGACTCGTCGCCGCCCGCGTGGTCGCGCAGCAACAGCAGCATGCCAAGCGCGGAGCTGTCGAGGTAGGTGGTGTCCTTCAGGTCGACGACCACCGAATCCGGCCGCCTGGGCTGGCGTTCGTAGGCGTCGCGAAACTCCTGATGCTTGCCGAAATCGAAGCGCCCCTTGATCTTGATGGTCAGCTTTTTCCCGTCCTGCGAAAAATCAGTCTCGACTGCCATGCTAGCGATTCCTTCGATGATGGCGGATGCAACTGCTTTAAGGTTTAGCAGGCGATGGTGGGGGAGGCAAGCGGATGCAGGCTCATGGCGTTGATGGCCTGTGCCGGCCTCTTCGCGGGTGAACCCGCTCCTACAATCAATCGGTGGTGTCGCCCAATACCGTGGTAGGAGCGGGTTCACCCGCGAATAGGCCGGACCTGCCAGCCAACATACCCGGTCATACACCGTCGCAGCCGCCACCGCATTCGCGGGCAAGACCTCTCATTTGATTCGGGCCAATTATTCCGCTGCAAGGCCTGCGGCGAACACCTATAGCTGGTTTTGCCGCGGCAGGCGCTGCGACAGCTCATCCAGCAAGCGCTGCTCGCGCTTGTCTTCAGCGCGCCGGGCCTCGTCCTGGTAGCGCTGTACCAGCTTGCGCAAACCTTCCACCCGGGCATAGG
Organism: Pseudomonas sp. GW823-FHT05G12; assembly: GCF_058795575.1. Lineage (NCBI taxonomy): Bacteria > Pseudomonadati > Pseudomonadota > Gammaproteobacteria > Pseudomonadales > Pseudomonadaceae > Pseudomonas > Pseudomonas sp. GW823-FHT05G12. The sequence continues at coordinate 1,727,414 of NZ_CM179501.1, read as the reverse complement.
CCTGCTGCCAGGTACCACGGGCGTTGTTGAGGTTGTTCTGGTGCCAGACCAGGCTCTGGCGCTGCTGGGTCATGGCCGTTTCCAGCTGCCCCAGAAAGCGCTGGTAATTGACCAGCCAGCTGCCATTGACCCCTTGCCCGCCGCGGTTGATCCACTGCAGCTGGTAATCCTCGCGAAAGCGCTCCAGCTCGGCCAGCTTGGCCTGGGCCGTGGCCACCTGCTGCTGGAAATGGCCAAGGCGCTGAGCCGCCTTGCGCTCGGCCTCTTCGGCCATGTCCACCACCGGCGCCAGGCGCGCGGCACGTCCGGGCAGCGCCATGGCTTATCAACCTGCCGGGGGCGTGAAAATCGCCCCCAGCTGTTCGCGGCTCTGCGCCATGCCCACGTTCTCGCGCAGGCCCTGGCGCAGAAACTCAACCAGCTTCGATTGCAAGGCAATGGCCAGGTCAGTCTCCGGATCACCGCCGGCTACATAGGCACCCACGCTGATCAGGTCGCGGCTTTGCGACAGGCGCGACCACAGTTGCTTGAACTTCTGCGCCTGGCGCAAGTGGTCGGCATCGACCACTTGGGGCATGACCCGGCTGATCGACGCTTCGATGTCGATGGCCGGGTAATGGCCTTCCTCAGCCAGCCGACGCGACAACACAAAGTGGCCGTCAAGCACGCCCCGCGCCGAGTCGGCGATCGGGTCTTGCTGATCGTCGCCTTCAGACAGCACGGTATAGAACGCAGTGATCGAACCACCGCCTGGTTCGCCATTGCCTGCCCGCTCCACCAGCTTGGGCAGCTTGGCGAACACCGAGGGCGGGTAACCCCGGGTGGCTGGCGGCTCGCCGATGGCCAGGGCAATTTCCCGCTGGGCCTGGGCGAAACGGGTCAACGAGTCCATCAGCAACAGCACATTCTTGCCTTTGTCGCGGAAGTACTCGGCAATGCGTGTGCAATACATGGCGGCGCGCAGGCGCATCAGCGGCGCATCGTCGGCCGGCGAAGCCACCACCACCGAGCGCTTGAGGCCCTCTTCACCAAGGATGTGCTCGATGAATTCCTTCACCTCGCGCCCCCGCTCCCCGATCAGGCCGACCACGATGATTTCGGCTTCGGTGAAACGGGTCATCATGCCCAGCAATACCGATTTACCCACACCGGTACCGGCGAACAGGCCTAACCGCTGGCCACGGCCGACGGTAAGCAGGCCGTTGATACTGCGAATGCCCACATCCAACGGCTTGCTGATAGGGTCGCGGTTGAGCGGGTTGATCACCGGGCCGTCCATCGGCACCCAGTCCTCGGCCTTCATCCCGCCCTTGCCATCCAGCGCACGGCCGGCGCCGTCGAGCACCCGGCCCAGCATGCTCATGCCCATGGGCAGACGGCCGCCGTCATCCAGCGGGACGACCCGGGCCCCTGGGGCAATCCCGACGATGCTGCCCACCGGCATCAGAAACACCTTGGGCCCGGCAAAGCCCATGACTTCCGCCTCGACCTGCACCGGGTGATAACTGTCATCGTTGATCACCAAGCAGCGGCTGCCCACTGCAGCGCGCAGGCCTTCGGCTTCCAGGGTGAGGCCGACCATACGCAGCAAGCGGCCTTCGACGATGGGCTGGGCCGGCAGCTCGATGGCCTCAGCGTAAGTGCCCAGGCGCTTGCCGAAGCTGGTGCGTTCAAGGCGCATCTGGGCTGTCCACGGTACGCTCGACCGGCGCGTCCAGGTCTATCGACATGTCTGGCGCCGCCGGGTGCAGGGAATGATCGTGCAACTGGTCGAACAGCTGCGCCACCGCTTTTTCGATACGCGTTTCCATGGTGGCATCGATACGGCTGTGGGCCGTCTCGATGCGGCAACCACCCGGCAGCAGCGCGCTGTCTTCCAGCAGCCGCCAGTTCTCCTCATGGCGTTCGCGCAGGGCCTTGGCCAGCTCGAAATCCTGCGGGTTGAGGTGGATGCGGATATTGTCCGCACCCATGGGCAGCAGCTTGAGCGCTTCGCGCAGCACTTGGGTGATCTGGCTGGAATCGTTGCGCAGCTCGCGGCCGATCACCTGGCGGCTCATGTGCGCGATAAGGTGCACCAGGCTTTTCTCGATCTGCGTGTCCTGCTCGGCAATCGGCTCCATCAGGTTGGCCATCAGCCGCTCGAGGCTGTCGAGTTTGGTTTTCAGGGCCTCTTCGGCCTCCTGGCGAACCTTGAGCTGGGTGCTGTGGAAGCCCTCGCGCTCACCGGTTGCGAAGCCCTCGTTGTAAGCCTCCTGACGGATGGCTTCGAGCTCTTCCAGGGTCAACGGCTGGACTTCTTCCAGCGGCACTTCCTCGACTTCCTCGATGACCTCGGGCTCAGGCTCAGGCTCCGGTTCGGGCTCCGGTTCCGGGTCGAAGCTTGGCAGCGTCCACACATCCACGCCCTCGAGGTCGCGGGCACGGATCAGGTCGCTGGGGTGGTGTTCTTTGGTGGGCATGCTGTCATGTTCTCAAACCATGTTCGGCCGACACGGTCCCTTGTAGGAGCGGGTTCACCCGCGAATGCGTCGGCAGCGACAACCTCGATTGCCAGGACCGACGCCTTCGCGGGTAAACCCGCTCCTACAAAAGGCGGCGTCGGCTATGGGATCGCGAATACCTTAGATCATTTCCTCGGCGCCCTTGCCGCCGAGCACGATCTCGCCGGCCTCGGCCATGCGCCGGGCAATGGTGAGGATTTCTTTCTGCGCGGTTTCCACGTCGCTGACCCGTACCGGCCCTTTGGCCTCCAGATCGTCACGCAGCAGTTCCGAAGCACGTTTGGACATGTTCTTGAAGATCTTGTCCTTGACCCGCTCGTCGGCACCCTTGAGCGACACCACCAACACGTCGGAGGACACTTCGCGCAACAGCGCCTGGATGCCCCGGTCGTCGACGTCGGCCAGGTTGTTGAAGACGAACATCAGGTCTTCGATCTGCTCCGACAGGTCGCTGTCGATTTCGCGGATCGCGTCCATCAGTGCGCCTTCCACCGAGCTGTCGAGGAAGTTCATGATGTCGGCAGCACGCTTGATACCACCCAGGGTGGTGCGCGCGGCGTTGGAGTTGCCCGAGAACTGCTTCTCGAGGATCTGGTTCAGCTCCTTCAGCGCCGCGGGTTGCACGGTGTTCAGCGATGACACGCGCAGGACGATGTCCAGGCGCACCTTGTGGTCGAAGTTGCTCAGCACTTCACCGGCCTGGTCCGGGTCGAGGTAGGCGACCACGATGGCCTGGATCTGCGGGTGCTCGTAGCGGATCACGTCGGCCACGGCACGCGGCTCCATCCACTTGAGGCTGTCCAGGCCGCTGGTATTGCCGCCGAGCAGGATGCGGTCGACCAGGCCGTTGGCCTTGTCCTCGCCCAGGGCTTGGTTGAGCATCTTGCGGATGTACGCATCAGAACCGACGCCCAGGCTGGTCTGGTCGCCGACGATGTCGACGAACTCGCTCATCACCTGCTCGACCTGGTCACGGTGCACATTGCCCATCTGCGCCATGGCCACACCCACCCGCTGCACTTCCTTCGGGCCCATGTGCCGCAGCACCTGGGCCGCATCGGTCTCGCCCAGCGAGAGCAGGAGGATCGCCGCCTTGTCGACGCGGCTCAGCTTGGCGGTAACGGCTCGGTTATCACTCATCGGCGTTGATCCAGTCTTTCACGACCTGAGCCACACGGCCCGGGTCTTCGGCCACCAGGCCTTTGATTGCGTTGAGCTGTGCCTCGTAACCCTCGCTCGGGCTAGGCAGCAGAATGCTTGTCGGGCCACCCAGGCTGACGCGGTCGTTGGCCAGTTCGCCATCCAGACCCATCATGCCGCCCAGCTCCATGTCACTGTCCGGGGCAGCCTGCTTGCCGCCCCCGGTAATGTTGTTCAGCACTGGCCGCAGCACGCCGAACACCAGCACCAGGATGAACACCACGCCCAGCACCTGCTTGACGATATCCCAGAACCACGGCTGCTGGTAGAAGGCGATGTCGGCGATTTCCTCGCCACGGTCGGCGGCGAACGGCACGTTGATCACCGTCACGCTGTCGCCACGACTGGCATCGAAGCCAACTGCGTCCTGCACCAGGCGGGTAAAGCGCGCCAGGTCCTCGGCGCCCCATGGCGCACGCGTGGTATCGCCAGTGGCCGGGTCGATCTTGACCTGGTCGTCCACCACCACCGCTACCGACAGGCGGGTCATGCGCCCCTGCTGCTGGCGAGTGTGGCTGATGGAACGGTCCAGCTCAAAGTTCTTGGTGCTCTGCTGACGTTTGTCTGACGGGTACGGCGCGAGCATCGGCTGACCGGTGGCCGGGTCCATGATCTGCTGGCCGTTGGCATCCACCAGCGGTTGGCCAGGCTGAATGGCGGCAGCCGGGGTAGCCGCGCCACCGGTGGTCTGCGGTGCCGAAGCGGCGCCTGGCGGCTGGTTGCTCAGCGCGCCAGGCACGCCTTGAGGGCCTTGGCTGCTGGCACGTTGTTCGTCAACCGACTGCTCGCTGCGCAACGCCGGCTGGTCGGGGTTGAACTGTTCGGAGGTGGACTCGACCGCGCTGAAGTCGAGGTCGGCGGACACTTCGGCCTTGTAGCGATCGTTGCCCAACACCGGCTGCAGAATGTTGTGCACACGCTGGGTGAGCATGCTTTCCACCCGGCGGCTGTAGTCGAACTGCTTGCCGGCCTGGGTCAGCGCGGAATCCTGAATCTGCTCGGACAGCAGGTTGCCTTTCTGGTCGACGACGGTGACCTGGGATTTGTCCAGTTCCGGCACGCTGGTGGCGACCAGGTTGACGATGGCCATCACCTGCCCGGCTTCCAGTGCACGGCCTGGGTACAGCTCGACCAGTACCGAGGCGCTGGGCTTGCGTTCATCACGCACGAACACCGAACTTTTCGGGATGGCCAGGTGCACGCGCGCGGCCTTGACGTTGTTGAGGCTGGAAACGGTACGGGCCAGTTCGCCTTCCAGGCTGCGGCGGTAGCGGGTGGCTTCCATGAACTGGCTGGTGCCCAGGCCCTGCTCCTTGTCGAGCAGCTCGAAGCCGACATTGCCATCGCTCGGCGCCACGCCGGCGGCTGCCAGTTTCAGGCGCGCACGGGAGAGGTCGTCGGCCTTGACCAGCAGGGCCCCCGAGTTGGGCTCCACGTTATAGGGGATGTCAGCAGCGGCCAGGGTGTCCATGACCTGCTTGGTGTCCATGCCCGACAGGCTGCCGTACAACGGACGGTAATCGGGTTGTTGCGACCACAGCACCACGGCAAAGCCGATGGCCACGCTGGCCGCCAGGCCGACCATGAGGCCGATCTGGCGCAGCATGGGCATCTGCGAGATGTTTTCCAGAAACGCCATGCCAAACAGCGGCGGCTTGGCCGCTGGCGAGCCAGCTTTGGCGGGGGCGTTTTCGACGACTGCTTCAGCCATGGGTTACATCCGTCCTCAAACCGGCATCTGCATGATGTCCTGGTACGCCTGGACCAGCTTGTTGCGTACCTGGGTCATGGCTTGCATCGACACGCTGGCCTTTTGCGAAGCGATCATCACGTCAGTCAGGTCGACGCCGCTTTTGCCGATTTCGAACGCGTTGGCCAGTTGGGTCGAGGCCTGCTGCGTCTCATGCACCTTGCCGATGGCCTGGCCGAGCATGTCGGCGAAGGTGCTTTGCCCTGGCGCCAGCTCGGGGGCGGCAGTTACCTTGGGCAGCGACATGGCATCGGCCTGCATGGCCCGCATGTCCAACATCAGACGATTGAATTCAACACCTTGGCTCATGACCCTTCTCTCTCCTGCGGCCGCATTTTTTTGACACTCATGCGGCGAATGACCTACCTAAAGCAACAAAGGTGCCAGCCTTCGCAACTCATTTGCCCAGAGATCACACAATTCCTGTGGGAGCGGCCTTGCGTCGCGATAGGGCCGCAGAGCGGCCCCGGCGATCTTTGCGGCGGAGCTGAAGACCTGGGACCGCTTCGCGCCCCATTCGCGACACAAGGCCGTTCCCACAGAGGTCCGCGCCAGTTGCAGATGATTTGCCAGTCAGCCGAACAGGCTGGCCTCGACGTCAAACCCGGCATCGCGCATCTGTGCCAGCTTGTAGCGCAACGTCCGCGGACTGATCCCCAGGCGTTCGGCCGCCTCTTTGCGGCGGCCGCGCTCGGCGCGCAGGGTGTCGATGATCATCTGGTACTCGTGACGACGCATGTCATCCCCCAGGCCGCCGGCATCAGCAACCACCTCGAGAGATGGCTCGGTGCCAGCCGACAATGGAATGGCGCCTGCCAGACAAAAATCCGCCGCCTCGATCACGCCACCCTGCTGCAGAATCAACGCCCGCTGCAGGGCGTTGTCCAGTTCGCGCACGTTGCCCGGCCAGGCATATGCCTGCAGGCAGGCCCGAGCCGCTGGCGAGAGGCGCACCGGGGCATGCTTCATCTTGGCCACATGGCGCGCCAGCAGGCGCTCGGCCAACTGCAGGATATCGCCCGGCCGCTCACGCAGCGGGCGCCAGGCCAGCGGGAACACCGACAGGCGGTAGTACAGGTCTTCGCGGAAGCGCCCGGCCGCCACTTCGCCGGCCAGGTCGCGGTTGGTGGTGGCCAGCACCCGAATGTCCAGGCTGATCGGCTTGCGCCCGCCTACCCGCTCCACCTCGCGCTCCTGCAGCACACGCAGCAGCTTGGCTTGCAAGGCCATGGGCATTTCCGAGATTTCGTCGAGCAGCAGGGTGCCGCCTTCGGCCTGCTCGAACTTGCCCGCCTGAGCCGCGATAGCACCGGTGAAGGCACCCTTCTCGTGGCCAAAGAGGGTGGCCTCGAGCATGTTGTCGGGGATCGCCGCGCAGTTGATCGCCACGAAGGGCTGCGCCGCACGCGGGGACTGCTGGTGAATGTAGCGCGCCAGCACTTCCTTGCCAGTACCGGACTCGCCGGAAATCAGCACGGTCGAGTCACTGCGCGCCACACGGGCCGCCAGCTCCAGCAATTGGCGGCTGGCCGGCTCGCAGGCCACCGGCCCTTCTTCGCCGGTCACACGTCCGGCGGCATGCCGCTCCACGAGGTTGAGCAGCGCCTTGGGCTCGAACGGTTTGACCAGGTAGTCGGCGGCGCCTTGGCGCATGGCCTCGACCGCACGCTCGACGGCGGCATGCGCCGTCATCAACAACACCGGCAACTGTGGCTGCTGGCGGCGCAGCTGGCTCAGCAACTGGTGCCCATCCATACCGGGCATGTTGACGTCACTGACCACCAGGCTGAACGCGTCTTCGAGTACGGCCTCCAGCGCTTCTTCGGCACTGCCCACTGCCTGATAGGCGAAACCGCCGATTTCCAGGGTATCGCCCAGCGCCTGGCGCAATACGCGGTCATCCTCGACCAGCAGCACCTTGATTGCCATTACACCCCCTCCGCCAATTGCCCGTCGATCAACGGCAGCTCTACCCGCACGCAGGTACCACGGCCGACTTTCGAGCGCAGGTTGATCGTGCCCTGATGCGCACGCACCACCGCCTTGACCACGGCCAGGCCCAGGCCGGTACCGGTGGCCTTGGTGGTAAGGAACGGCTCACCCAAACGGCCGAGCAAGCCTGCATCGATGCCGCTGCCGGCATCGCTGACGCACAGGTGCAAGCTACGTTCGCGGCGGTACAGGTGCACCTTCAGCCGCGCCGGGCCATCGCTGGCCTGCAGGGCATTTTCAATCAGGTTGAGCAAGGCGCCGACCAGGGTGTCGCGGTTGCACAGCAGCTCACCCAGATGACTGTCGCACTGCCAGCGCACGGCGTGCCCCTGCACATGCGCCTGGGCCGCCTGCTGCAGGGCCTGGAACAGCGCTTTCGGGGTCACCCGATCCCCCAGCGGCAACTCGCCACGGGCAAACACCAGCATGTCGCGCACCTGGTGTTCCAGCTCGTGCAGGCGTTCCTTCAAGGTCGCGGCGAAACGCAGGCGGGTTTCCGCGCTCAGCGCTTGCTCGCTATCGGCCAGGTGGCTGGCATACAGCATGGCTGCGGACAGCGGCGTGCGGATCTGGTGGGCCAGCGAGGCAACCATGCGCCCCAACGACGACAGGCGCTCGTGGCGAGCCAGCTGGTCCTGGAGGCGACGGGTTTCAGTCAGGTCGTTGAGCAGCACCAATTGGCCAGGCTCGGCATCCAGCGAGCGGGTGGCGATCGACAGGCGGCGACCGTCGCGCAGCGAGACTTCGTGGCCGTCGTCCTTGCGCGGGGCAAAGCTACGGGCGATCACCTGGCGCCACAATTGGCCGATCAGAGGCTCACCGAGCAACTCGCAGGCGGCCGGGTTGGCTTCGCGCACCAGGCCCTGGCCGTCGATCACGATCACCCCGCCGGGTAGCAAGTCCAGCAGGTTCTGCAGGCGGTTGGCCAGGCGTTCCTTTTCACTCAGTTCGTCGATGCGCTGGGCGCTGACCACGGCCAGCTCACCTTTGAGCTCACTGACCCGGGCTTCAAGCAGGCTGTAGGACTGGCTCAGCTGGCTGGACACCTGATTGAACAGGGCGAAGGCTTGCGCGATACCCTGGCCGCTGTCCTGCGCGACCGGGGTTTGCCCCTGCTGATCGGGGGCTCGGGATACGTGGGCGGCCTGGGGCATCGTGCTCTCTCGCGTGGCTGACCGTCATAAAAACGGTGTGTTGCCAGCGGTGTAGCAATAGCCGTGCCGGAGATAGGGATTTGTGCCGGCCTCTTCGCGGGCAAGCCCGCTCCCACAGGGATATCACCGAATTGAAGATGTGCATCGATCCTGTGGGAGCGGGCGTGCCCGCGAAGAGCCCGGCACAGGCAACCGCCAGGCTTCAATCTTCCGCCTGTTCCTCGCCGCCTTGGCGGCTCATGCCGTACTTGCGCATTTTCTCGACCAGGGTAGTACGGCGAATACGCAAACGTTCAGCCGCGCGCGCAACGATACCGTTGGCATCGTCCAGCGCCTGCTGGATCAGGCCCTGCTCCAGGCTACCCAGGTAGTCCTTGAGGTCCAGGCCTTCGGGCGGCAGCATGGCGTGGTTGCTGAAGTTTGGTGTGTGGCCATTGATCGCCACGCGCTCTTCCAGATCGCTGCGCAGGCTGTCGACCATCTGCTCGTCTTCGTCATCGACATAGCGGAATTTCTTCGGCAGTTCCGACACGCCAATGACCCCGTACGGGTGCATGATCGCCATGCGCTCGACCAGGTTGGCCAGCTCGCGCACGTTGCCCGGCCAGCCGTGACGACACAGCGACATGATCGAGGCGGAATTGAAGCGAATGGAACCGCGCTTCTCGTGCTCCATGCGCGAAATCAGCTCGTTCATCAGCAACGGGATGTCTTCCACCCGCTCACGCAGCGGCGCCATTTCGATAGGGAACACGTTCAGGCGGTAGTACAGGTCTTCGCGGAAGGTGCCGTCCTCGATCATGGTTTCGAGGTTCTTGTGCGTCGCAGCGATGATGCGCACGTCGATGCTCTGGGTCTTGTTGCTGCCCACGCGCTCGAAGGTACGCTCCTGCAGCACACGCAGCAGCTTGACCTGCATCGGCAACGGCATGTCGCCAATTTCATCGAGGAACAGGGTACCGCCGTTGGCCAGTTCGAAACGCCCGGCACGGCTGGTGATGGCCCCGGTAAAGGCGCCCTTCTCGTGGCCGAACAGTTCGCTTTCCAGCAGCTCGGCCGGGATCGCGCCACAGTTGACCGGCACGAACGGCGCTTCGCGGCGCTTGGAATGGTAGTGCAGGTTGCGCGCTACCACTTCCTTGCCGGTGCCCGACTCACCCAGGATCAGCACGCTGGCGTCGGTATCCGCCACTTGCTGCATCATTTGCCGCACGTGCTGAATGGCACGACTGGTGCCAACCAGGCTGCGGAACAGATTGGGCTCGCGCTGGCGACCGCGCTCGCGCGCCTGGTCATACATTTCGCGGTAGACCTGGGCACGGTGCAGTGAATCCAGCAGCTGGCTGTAGCTTGGCGGCATTTCCAGGTTGGAAAGCACCCGGCGGCGAAGGTCTTCCGGCAGCTCGGCGGAAGAAATTTCACCTAAAAGCAAAACTGGAAGGAACTCATCCCACGCAGCCACTGTCTTAAGCAACCCAAGCAGATTGCCCGGAGCATTTACGGTGCCGATGAGCACGCACAGCACTTCGCGGCTCGAGGACAATGGCTCGACCGCCTGCTGCCAGTCATGGCTGGCACACGCGAGGTTTTCTTCGCCGAGGAAGTTCAGCACCACCGCAAGGTCGCGGCGGCGCGCGCTGTCGTCATCGATCAGCAGAATCTTGGTTTCACGCCACATGCAATAGCAACTTCCCTAGTCATATCGGCGCCCTGCAGGGGCGTGCTCGACATCATTCCGACTGAATGGTCAGTGTTCGGACGTCTGAAATTCGAAAACAGCCACTAGTAAAGTCAAAAACTTAAAGGCAGTCAAATTTATGGCGCCGAAGCGTTGCTCTCTGCCCAGCTTCAGCTGAACAGATGGTATACCTTTGTGGCGTGTTTCGCTTGGTTGATATTCGACATTTGTGCGACCAAGGATTGACGCTCGTCACTTGCAACGTCGATCAGCTGACGATAAACCGCCATCAACGCTTCCAGATTGGCCCGGATTGCGGCCTCATCATCCTGATTCTCTTGCAGTAATTCATCCATCAGCGCCCGGCATGCCAGGTCGAGCTCCCCGATGGCCGCCCAGTCGCGCGCTTGCAAGGCCTGGGTCAGGGCCTGGCGGGTATCTTCAATTTGCTGCAACGCGCTCATGGGGGGGCTCCTTGGGGGTGTTATTGCTCGGCGGAAGCAATCGCGTCCCAGCCGCTTTTCACGGTGATCATCAGCTGGGCGACTTCGTCGATCATGGCCGGGTCGCTGTGCAGGTTGGCCTGGGTCAGCCGGCGAGCCATGTAGTCGTACAGGCTGTCGAGGCGATCCAGCTCGTCCGGGTTGTCGGTCTTTTCCTTGTCCAAACCCTCACGCAGGCCGCCGATGATGTCGATGGCCTTGCCCAGCATCACACCCTTCTGCGCCACATCGCCGCGCGCGATCGCACCCTTGGCCTGAGCCATGCGGTCGAGCGAGCCTTCCATCAGCAACTGCACCAAGCGGTGCGGGGTAGCTTCGGAAATTTGAGCGTGGGAATTGACCTTCTGGTACTGACGAAGGGCTCTCATCGGGTGCATGGGGGATCCTCAGTGAACAGGGCTTCTGGACAGTGGCCGCATACCCAAGGTATCGACCCCGCCCCGGTTTTCTTTAGTGCGGTCAGGAATCGCTATTGGCTTTGTTCAGCGCGTTCAGCGTGGTCATAACACTGTCGCTGGTGGCCTTGAGCTGGGCGACCATGGTGTCCATGGCGTTGTATTTCTTGGTCAGGGTGTCGGTCAGCGATTCGATTCGGCGGTCCAGAGCTGCTTGCGACGCTTCCAGCTCCTTGAGCTGGTTGGTCAGGTTAGTCTGGCGCGAAGCGAGGATACCACCAGCCTTGGTGTATTCCTCGGTGGTTTTGGTCATGCGGGTCAACAGGCCGTCTGTGCCCGTAAACAAGTCGCTGATGTCGGCGCCGTAGGTTTTGACCGCAGCATCCCACTTGGTGTCGTTGAATTCCAGCAGGCCGGTTTTCTGCACTGTGTTGATGCCAAGCTGCGACAGGGTGCGCAGCCCCCCCGCGCCGACGCTGTGGCTGATCTCGCTACGCACCGCATTAACCAGCGAGCGCATGGTGGCATCGCCAGTCAACGCCGCAGAGCCGGTGGCAGCACCATCGGCGCCCGTGGTGACTTTGGTCTGGGCATTGATGGTGGTCATCAGTGCGTTATAAGCCGTGACGAAGGATTGCACCGACGTTTTCAGGGTATCGTTGTTACTGGTGATAGTGAGACTGGATTTGCCCTCTTTCACCAGCGTGATGTCCACCCCGCTGACTGCCCCTGTGACGGTATTGGAGGCAGACTCAAGCTCGAGCCCATCAAGGGTGTACTTGGCGTTCTGCGGCTTGGCAATGGTGGTAACACCGGCGGCCATACTGGCGTCGCCGCCCAGCGTCAGCTCGGTACCCTCGCCCATCTTTGTCGAGGAGAATACCAACCGGGAACCACTGGCATCGGTGACGATGTTTGCCGTAATGCCCTTGGACTGCAACTGCCCGTTGATGGTATCGCGAGCTTGTTGCAGGGTTGCACCGTTTGCGATTGTAACGCTATGGGTAGCGTTGCCCTGGCTGATGGTCAGGGTTTGCGGTTCGCCAGAGTCATTGACAATTTTCGAGGTATTTTCGTACACCTGCGTCGAAATTTTCGATGCGGTCGCGAGCTGTGTGACCTCCAGGGCATAGGTGCCCGAAGACGCCCCATCACCCAACTTCAACTTGGCGATCGCCTCATCGGACGACGACGATGCCAGACCGGAGAAGCTCGACGCCGTATTCAGCTTGGCTATAGCTGCACGGAAGGTATCCAGCGCACTTTTGATGGTACCGATGGCCGACAGCGAGGTCGTGGCCGTGGTGGTCTGGGTATTGATCTGTTTCTGCTTTGGCGCCTTTTCGGCATTGGCCAACGCCGCCACGATCTCGTCGATCTTCAGACCCGAACCCAGGCCGGTTATAGTTGAACTCGCCATCTTCACTCTCCATTTCGGTGACCGTCGAAAATCCGACGAAAACGCGTCCGTGCGGCTTTACAACAAAAGCCGTGCCAATCAGGCCTGCAGGTCGAACAACAGGCTATTGGCATCCTTCAGGTTTTCCGCTAGTTTCAGCGCCACCTCGGACGGCAGCTGGCGGATGACTTCGCCGCTTTGGCGGGCAATGACCTTGACCACCACCTGACCGGTGGAATCATCGATCGAAAAGTCGAGTTGTCGCTCTGAAGCCTTGACGAAGTCCTGGATGGCACTGATGGCGCTTTCCAGGTCTTGCCAAGCTTCAGGCTTGGATTGTTTGTCGACCGGCTCGCTGGCTGCCGGGTCACTTGCTTGCCGCTTGCTCGTCGATGTGTCGGGCGCAGCGGAGGCGGGATAGGACAGGCCCAGTTTCACGCTCATATCCATGTCTTACACCCCTTATTCTCGGAAAGACGAAAGGGTACGTCGCCGTACCCTTCGTCAAACTACTCAGCTTTTGAAATTAGCCCAGCAGTTTCAGTACCGACGACGGCAGCTGGTTGGCCTGGGACAGGATCGCGGTGGAAGCCTGTTGCAGGGTCTGCTGCTTGGTCAGCTCGGCGGTTTCAGCAGCAAAGTCGGCGTCCTGCACACGGCTGCGGGCAGCGGTTGAGTTTTCCGAGATGCTGTTCAGGTTGGCTACGGTGCTGTCGAAGCGGTTTTGGACGGCACCCAGCTGGGCGCGCTGACTGTCGACTTGAGCGATGGCGGCATCCAGAGCCTGAATGGCGATCTGAGAATCTTCTGCCTTGCCAATGGTCAGGTTGGAAACGGTAGTCTCCATAGATGTTGCCTGGACGCTTGTAGCAGTTAGACCGAGAGCTTGCAAGCCAGTGCCCTGGCTACCATCGCTGACAGTGATATCTTTGTCCGAGAAGAGCTTGAGAGTACCGTCGCTGTTCTTGCTAGCAGTTACTCCGGTGCTGGCGCTGTTAATGCTGGAAACAATGTCATCCATAGAGGAGCCAGCCTTCAATTTAACCTCAACACCATTGAAGGTAACAGAAGTATCACTACCAAGCTTGGCCTCGGTGCTGCCTGCGGTAAGCCCAAGTTTTGCAAGCGCGCCTGGGCCCTTGGCAGTGTCGGCACCATTAGCCAGGCTAATCGCCTTCCCGTCTTTAGAAGTCAACTCCAAACGACCGTCAACATTCTTAGCCGTAACACCAGTGAGGTCACTAACAGCGGTCGCGTTGATTTTACCAACTATGGCATCAACATCGTCGCCAGCAGCGAGATCAACGCTAGTACCATTGATGCTAATTTGAGCATCGCTTGACAGTTCAGTTGCAAATTTACCACTAACGCCAGACGCTAGGCCGGCATTTGCCAAAGAGCCGACGGTAAACTCACTGGCACCGGTGAATACAAGAGTGTCACCTGCAGCGTTCTTAGCTGCAGTGACGCCAGTGGTAGCTGTTTGAGCATTAATTTTGCCGATCACTGCATCAATATCATCACCAGCAGCGAGAGCTACTGAAGTGCCGTTTACATTAAGGCTATCGCCAGCAGCGATGGTTCCGAATGTACCGCCGGCAGAAGCTTTGGCGGTAGTTCCGAGATCACCCTGCATAACCGCACCAATTGTTTTGGCGCTAAGTTGAGACGTAGCACCGTCAACTTTCGCCTCGCTGTAAGTTCCCTTGAGACCTGTAGCGCTGATATCTTTCATACCAAACGAAATAGTTTCGTTTGCGCTTGCGCCGATCTGGAAGCTCACGTTCTGGAACGATCCATCCAAAATATTGCGACCACCGAAGGTGGTGGTGTTAGCGATACGGGTCAACTCACCCGACAGCGCGGTGAACTCTTGCTGTAGCGAAGAACGGTCATCATCGCTATTCGAGCCGTTAGCCGACTGCAGGGCCAGTTCGCGCATACGCTGCAGAATGCTGGTCGATTCCTGCATCGCGCCTTCAGCGGTCTGGGCGATGGAGATGCCGTCGTTGGCGTTTTTCACGGCAACGCTCAGGCCTTTGATCTGGCTGGTCAGACGGTTGGCGATCTGCAGGCCAGCGGCGTCGTCTTTGGCGCTGTTAATTTTCAGGCCAGAGGACAGGCGGGACATGGAGGTGCCCAGCGCGTCGGAAGCACGGTTCAGGTTCTTCTGAACGCCCAAGGAGGTGATGTTAGTGTTAACGGTCAAAGCCATGACGAATTCCTCGTTGTATGGATACTGCGGCTTCCGGCCCTGGCGACAGCCGGGTGTGGCCTAGAGAACCTTCGTAATGGTTATCGTCGGGTGCGCGGGTTGCTTGAGGGTTTTTTCAAAAAAAAAATACTGGCATGGGGCCAGCCCTGAGAAATCAAGGGGTTAAGGGCGGTTTATTGGCGTCAAAAACTGTTTGAACTGGGGCTGAATGCCTCATCCCGTCTGTAGGAGCGGGTTCACCCGCGAACACCGGCGAAGCCGGTGCCATAGACCGAGCTGCCTTCTTCGCGGGTGAACCCGCTCCTACAATGGGCTGCGTCAGGCAGACATTTATTTTCGGCAGAAAAAAAGCGCCGGGCGGCGGCCGCCGGGCGCTTTTAGGGGCTGACTGGGATCAGTCGCGGTACAGGATGGCCGAGCCCCACGACAGGCCCACGCCAAAGCCACTGATCGCCACGCGCTTCCAGCTGCCATCGAGCATGTGCTTCTGCAGCAGCAGCGGAACGCTGGAGGACACCGTATTGCCGGTTTCCAGCATGTCCTTGACGAACTTCTCTGGGTGTTGCTCTTCAAAGCGTCGCGCCACGGCGTCGACAATCGCCGCACTGCCCTGGTGGATGCAGAAGGCGTCGATATCCGACGACTTCAGGCCGCTGGCGTCCAGCAGCTCGTGCAGGTGCGCAGGCACTTTGATCAGGGCGAAGTTGAATACCTGGCGGCCATTCATGAAGAACTTGCCGTCGCTGACTTTCAGGTGCTCGGCACCGGAACCGTCAGTGCCGAAACGCGCCTGGCCCAGGTTCCATACCGCGTTTTCACCCATCCAGGTGGCCGTGGCGGCGTCGCCGAACAGCATGGTGGTGTTGCGATCTTCCGGGTCGACGATCTTCGAATACGGGTCGGCGGTGATCAGCAGGCCGTTCTTCAGGCCTGCCGCTTCCATGAAGCCTTTGATCGCATACAGGCCATACACATAGCCGGAGCAGCCCAGCGACACGTCGAACGCCGCCACGCGGGTAGACAGGCCAAGTTTGCTCTGGACGATGGCTGCGGTGTGCGGCAAGCCTTCTTCGTCGCCGTTCTGGGTGACCACGATCAACGCATCGATCGATTGCGGATCAAGGTCGGGGTTGCTGGCGAACAGCGCCTGGGCGGCTTCTACGCACAAGTCGGAGGTTTCTTGCTCTTCGGCCTTGCGCGGCAGGAACGACGCACCGATCTTGCCGAACATGAACTCTTCGTCCTTGCCGAACTTCGCACCCTGAACGTAGTTGTCCAGGCCAGCGGTGGGCACGTAACTCGCAATGCTTTTGATGCCAATCATTCTGGCTTCCCAATGAAAACAGCCAAAGACCACCACTCGATGAATTGAGGGCGCCAAATACCGGAGCGGTCACCGCCAGGGGTTGTAGCCAGGGCTCGCCTGCGCACCGGTAACAAAATGCTGCAACAGCTGCTGCATAGAATACAGGGAAGATGAGCGTTTTGACTCATTGGTCACATTGAAATGCTACGAAAGCCGTGGCGAGGGTGTGGGGACTGGGGAATTTGCGGAATGACCGGGCGGGCACTGGACCCCGAATGATCAGCTTCGCAGCAGATATCGATGGGGCCGCTTCGCGGCCCTTTCGCGACGCAAGGCCGCTCCCACGAATACGCAACCTTCAGGAGAAAGGACGACCTGGACTGCCCCCAAGAAGCTGGACACCAATCCAACCCTTGGGAGCAGTCCAAATACGCCGCCCTCAGGAGAGAGGAGGACCTGTGGGAGCGGCCTTGTGTCGCGATAGGGCTGCGCAGCAGCCCCAGGATCAGGCAGGCAGATTAGATCTTGTCGAACAGGCTTAGCTGAGAAATGCGCGCAAACGCCAACTGCGAAGCCTCAAGCATGGCCTGCTGCAGGGTCAGCTGAATGGTGGCCGAGGCCATGTCAGTATCGCCAATGGCACTTTGTGTGCTTTGGTTGGCCAGCCCCAGGCTTTCGTTTTCCTGCGCCTGAATATCCAGCGAGTTGCCCCGCGCACCGATCGAACCACGGGTAATGTCGATACGATCCCGGGCACTGGCCAGGTTGGAAATCGCCGAGTCGGTGGCGGTTTTCAGTGCAGCCTGCGCCTCGGGTGTGTCCAGTGGCTTTTCCAGAGCGCTGCGTAGCTGGCCCAGGGTATCCAGTACGTTCTGCGTGCGATGGGTATTGGCATTGACCGAGAACTGGTCGCCTTGCTTCGGCGCGCTGTCGAACTGGTAGGTAACGCCTGCCACCGTCACTGCGTTGCCCGCCCCTACTGTACCCGAGCCAATCGGCTTGCTGTCGGCACTGTACGGCTGCGCATACAGAGAATACTCGGTGTCGCTGGTGAAGCGGATCACCGCGCCGTTGCTTGGGAAGGTGCTACGGTAAGCTTCCGGGTCGGTAACGCTGGTGCCGGTCACCTGCGCCGTCGACGGGTTGCCCGCGCTACGCGTCGCAGTGAGGGTATCGGGCTTGGCTTCGAGGGTGAACACATGGCCGGCAACGACGGCGTCAGCATCGTCACCTTCCGCCAGGTTCAGGTTGATCTCGAAGTCGACACCGCGCAGCGAGATCATCTTGCCGCCTTCGGTATTGACGTCGAACTTGCCCTTGCCGGCGGTTTCATTGGTGATGTCATTGCCGGCGGCATCCCTCACGCTGTACTCGGTGGCACTGGTGAAGGTGACAGAATACGGCTGACCAGCGGCAAACTGATTGCCGTAGGTGGTGGCCGAGGTCAACAGGCCGCCAGACAGCAATACCTTGCCGTCATCCGGCGACGGTGCTACCAGGCTCGACTGGGTGCGGCTGTTGTTGGTGGCCTGGTCGAAAATGCTGTAGCCGGTGTCGTTGGTCGCCAGGCGCAAGGTGTCGGACACCTGCAGGCTCAGCTGGGTCTGGTCGCCCTGGTAGCTGTAGGTGCCGTCGGCGTTGCGCACATAGGGCGGGGTCGACGACTTGGAGCCGCCAAACATGTAGTCGCCGTTGGCATCGCGCGAGTTCAGCAGACCGAACACGTTGGCTTCGATTTCCTTGATCTCGCTGGCGATCGAGGTACGGTCGGCATCGCTCAGGCCCCCGTTACCCGCCTGGATCGCCAGCTCGCTGGCACGCTGCAGGGCATCGTTAATGGTCGATAGCACGCTCTCTTCCTGCAGCAGGGCGTTCTTGACCGTGGTCATGTTTCCGCTGTACTGCTCCAACAAGGCGCTCTGTTGCTGCAGCACCAGCAGGCGCGCAGCGCCGACCGGGTCGTCACCGGCCGACTGGATGCGCGATTTGGAGGTGACCTGTTCGGTAATCTTGGCCAAGTTGGAGTAGTTCTGGGAGTAGCTAGTGGCGCTGGTCTCATAGAACTGAGCAGTTGAAATACGCACGGTCCGCTACTCCTTACAGGGCGTTGATCAGGGTGGAGAAGGTTTCTTGCGCCGCCTTGATGATCTGCGACGACGCTGTGTAGTAGTGCTGGAACTTCACCAGGCTGGCCGCTTCGTCATCGAGGTTGACGCCCGACACTGCGCTGCGGCTTTCGGTCGCAGACTTGAGCACTGCCTGGGTCGCCGTGGTGTCAATGGTGGCCTGGCTGGCCTTGGCCCCTACCCGCTCGACCAGCGAGGCGTAGGCCGAGGTGAAGCTGGTACCGGTGCCGGAATTGGTGCCCACGGTCGACTTGGTCTGCAGGTCCAGCAGCGCGTTGGCATTGCGGTTGTCCGCCTTGCCGTCGGCATTGAACGACAGGGTAAAGCTGTCATTGGCCGCAGGGCTGCCACCGATTGTGGTCTCGACGGCAAAGGTACGCGGGTTACCGCTACCATCCAGAATCGGGTCACCGGCCGCATCCAGCATCGGCACGGCGATGGACAACTTGTTGTCCTGCCCAGGCACCACGCTGCCGGTACCAATCTGGGTACCCTTGGCGTCGAACAGCTTGTAGCCCTGGGAGCCACCGCTGGCAGCGTCGAACACCACGCGTACCGGCATCGAATCGCGAATCGACTGCTGGATCAGTGCGGTGTCGGCACCGCCATAGATATCCAGCGATTCGCCCAGCGTAGGTTGGGTGATGGTGCCGGTACCGCTGTTGCCACTGCCTGCCGCAGCACTGATCGGCCCGGCGAAGGCCAGTTTGTTGGCATCGGTCAGGGTGGTGGTGATGCTGCCGGCTGCCGCACGGGTAGGGATGACCTTGAAGCTGTCGCCGGCCGCCAGGCCGCCGCCTTTCAACGCCAGGCTGAAACCATCGATCACCGGTGCCGGGTCGGTATTCAGGTCGAAGCTGCCCATGTCGGTGCCGTCCGAGCGGCGCACACTGTACTGGTTGGCGCTGGTGAACTTCACCTCGTAGTCGTAGGTGGTCAACGCACCGCTGTTGGCGATGGTGACATCCAGATTGCCGGAGCCTGCACTGTTATTCGACGAGGCCAGGCTGCGCTGGGCAATGGCGGTGGCGCTGTTGATGCTGGAGAACAGCGAGCTGCCGAACTGGCCGTTGGCATCCAGGCCCTGCCCCAGCTGGCTATTGATGCTGTCGGCGACTACCAGGGCAACGCGACCAAGCTCGTTCATCGACGGCGTCAGCACGTCCTGGCGATAACGCAACAGGCCGCCAATGGCGCCACCGGACACCACCGAGGTCACGTCCGAGCTGAACGAGTCATAGTTGATGCGCAGGGCAACCTGGCTCTTGTCGGCCACACCCGGCTCCACCGACAAGGTGTTGGCCTTGGTTCCGGTGACCAGCGATTGGCCACTGCCCAGGTACACGTCGTAGTTGCCATCACGCTCCTGTACCGTCACCCCTACCAGCTCGTTGAGCTGGCGCACGGCTTCGCTGCGCGCATCCAGCAGGCTGTTAGGGCTGTTGCCGGAGGCGCTGGCGGCGGTGATCTGCTTGTTGTACTCGGCAATGTTGGCGGTGAGCTTGTTCACCTGGCCGGCCATGGTGTCGAGCTGGGAGTTGATCGTGGCGTTCTGCTGGGTCAGCTGGGTGCTCACCGCGTTGAAACGGTTGCTGAGGGTTTGCGCCTGGGTCAGCAGCAGCTGACGCGAGGCAACGTCACCCGGTTTCGCCGCCGCAGTCTGCAGGGCCGAAAAGAAGGCGGTAAGGACCGAGCTGATGCCGGTGTCACGGTCGGCCAGCAGCTTGTCGACGCTGGTGATCTGATCCTGGAACGTCAGCGAGTCTGCCTGCAACGAGGTGGCCGTCTGCAACTGGTTGTCCAGGTAGGAGCTGTAGATGCGACGCACATCCGCCAGCGTGGTCCCGGTACCCAGGAACCCTGCGCCTATGTTGTGCGAAGGCCCCGCCGCCTGAACCGTCTGCTGGCGCGAGTAGCCACTGGTCGCGGCGTTGGCGATGTTGTTACTGGTTACCGACAAGGCCGCCTGGCTGGCACTCAGGCCACTCAGGCCGATGGAAATCAGGCTCGACATGATTTAGTCCTTTTATAAGTTCGTGGTTCTGCCAGCCATGGCGTATTGCGGGGTTGACTGCATTTGCTGGGCGATGCTGATGATCTTCTTCGCATAGCCCGGGTCGGTCGCATAACCTGCTTTTTGCAGCTCTCTTGCAAACTGCTCAGGGTTATCGGCCGCATCCAGCGCACCTTGATAGCGAGTATTGCTCTGCAGCAAGGTAACGAGATCGTGGAAGCTGTCCTGGTAGGAGTCGTAGCTGCGGAACGCCGCGGTTTCCTTGACGAACTGGCCATCGCGGAATTCGCTGGTGATCGCCCGCGCCTGCTCGCCTTGCCAGTTGCCGGTGGCTTTGATGCCGAACAGGTTGTGGCTGCTGCTGCCGTCGCTGTTGCGCATCACCGACTTGCCCCAACCGGTTTCCAGCGCGGCCTGGGCCACCAGGTAGCGCGGGTCGACACCAATGCGCCTGGCGGCCTGCTCGGCCATTGGCAGCATGGTGGCGACGAAGGCGTCGCTGTCGGTGAAAGCCTTGTTCGGTGCCAGCGGTGGCTGGGCCACGGCACGGCCGACAATGCGCAGGCCGTTGTCCGGCACGGCGAAGGCCTTGGCGACTGGCTGACCGTCACGGGCAGGCACGGCGGCGTTATTGGCAGTTTCCGCCGACGGCACGATACCGGCCAACAGGCGGTCGGTGAGTTTGCTGGGCAGGGCCAGGCGCCGCGCGTTGAGTGCAGCAACGTCATTTCGCGTAGTGGACGAGGCCATGGCATGCGCCGGCTCCGCCACCTTGTTGCCCCACAATGCCGGGCCACTGCTATCGACGCGCGGGAACGGGCTGGTATTGATCGACGCACTGCGGCCCTTGGTCAGCTGGCGCACCAGCACGTCCTGCAAGCCGATGCCGCCACCTTCGCGGGACATGCTCACGGCCAACTGCTGGTCGTACATGTCGCGGTACTGCTTGACCGTTTCGGTGTTCATCGGGTTGTCGTCGGCCAGCACGTCACTGGCCTTGCGCGAGGCCTTGAGCATTTCGCTGATGAACAGCGACTCGAATTCCTGGGCCACCTTGCGCACATTGGCTTCGCTGTCGCGGTCGCCGTGCTTGAGGGCACTCAGGCGGTTGAGGTCGGTATAGGCGCCGCTGTCGGCACTACCGGATACCTGGCTTTTGATATTCATCCGCGCCGTCCTCAGATCACGATCAGGTCGGCCTGCAAGGCGCCGGCCTGCTTCAAGGCTTCGAGGATCGCCATCAGGTCGCCGGGCGCTGCGCCCACCTGGTTCACCGCGCGGACGATTTCATCCAGCGTGGTGCCCGGGCCGAACTTGAACATCGGCTTGGCTTCCTGCTCGGCATTGACCCGCGAGCGTGGCACCACGGCAGTCTGACCATTGGAGAAGGCCCCCGGCTGGCTGACGATCGGGTCTTCGGTGATGGTCACGGTCAGGCTGCCGTGGGTAACCGCCGCCGGCGACACCTTGACGTTCTGGCCGATGACGATGGTGCCGGTACGCGAGTTGATGATGACCTTGGCCACCGCCTGGCCCGGGTCGATTTCGAGGTTTTCGAGGATCGACAGATAATCCACGCGCTGGCTTGGGTCCATCGGCGCGCTGACCCGTACCGAACCACCATCCACGGCCTGGGCCACGCCAGGGCCGAGCAGGTCGTTGACCTTGTCCACGATGCGCTTGGCGGTCGTGAAGTCGGGACGATTGAGGTTCAGGGTCAGGGTATTGCCCTGGTTGAAGCCGCTCGGCACCGCACGCTCGACACTGGCACCACCCGGGATACGGCCAGCCGACGGCACGTTGACAGTGATCTTGGAGCCGTCACGGCCCTCGGCGTCAAAGCCACCCACGACCAGGTTGCCCTGGGCAATGGCATAGACATTGCCGTCTATACCCTTGAGCGGGGTCATCAACAGGCTGCCGCCGCGCAGGCTCTTCGAGTTACCGATCGACGACACGGTGATGTCCACCACCTGGCCCGGCTTGGCGAACGGTGGCAGGTCGGCGTGCACCGACACTGCGGCAACGTTCTTCAGCTGCACGTTGCCGGAACCGGCCGGCACCTTGATGCCGAATTGCGACAGCATGTTGTTGAAGGTTTGCAGGGTGAACGGCGTCTGGGTGGTCTGGTCACCCGTGCCATTGAGGCCCACCACCAGGCCGTAACCAATCAACTGGTTGGAACGTACGCCAGAGATGCTGGCAATGTCCTTCAGGCGCTCGGCCTGGGCAGCGAAGGCGCAGGACAAAAGCAGGGTTGTGGCAATCAGCTGCCTCACGTTGAACATGGTCATCCGTACTCAGAAAGGCCAAAGCGGGCTGATGAAGAAGCGGTCCAGCCACCCGGGCTGGCTGGCATCGGCGAACGAACCGGTACCGGAGTAGGTGATGCGCGCGTCGGCCACACGGGTGGACGGCACGGTGTTGTCGGTGGCGATATCGTCAGCGCGAACCATGCCGGCAATGCGCACCAGCTCTTCGCCGGTGTTCAGGGTCAGCCACTTCTCGCCGCGCACGGCGATGATGCCGTTGGGCAGCACTTCGGCCACGGTGACGGTGATCGAACCGGTCAGCGTGTTGCCCTGGGTGGCCTTGCTGTCGCCCTTGGTCGCGCGATCGCCGCTATAACCGGCCTCCAGCGAAAGGTCGCCACCACCGAACGGATTATTGGTGTTGGGCGTGCTACCAAACAGCGAAGTCAGGCCGATGTCGGTCTTGCTGGTCTTGGCGATCTGCGAGCCCGCGTTCTTGCTGGCGGACGTGCGCTCATTGAGCGTGATGGTGATGATGTCACCCACCCGGAACGCCTTGCGGTCGCTGTACAGGTTCTGCTCGAAACCGGCCTGGTAGATTGAACCGTTGTTGGCCGCTGCCGGCAACGGGGTGCGCGGCAACACCGGCGCATAGTACGGGTCGTTGGGCTTGGGCGTCGGTGCGACGCAACCTGCCAGCAACACCGCCCCCCCCAGGGCGAAAACGGACAACAGACGATTCATGACACTTACCTCACGGGCGCAGCTGAGTGACAGGGCTTAGAGCTGTTGAGTAACGAACGACAGCATCTGGTCGGCCGTGGAAATGACTTTGGAGTTCATCTCGTAGGCACGCTGAGTGGTGATCATGTTCACCAGCTCTTCCACGGTACTGACGTTGGAGTTCTCCAGCGTCTGCTGCAAGGTGGTGCCAAAACCGTTCAGGCCTGGGGTGCCGACCTGCGGTGCACCACTGGCGGCGGTCTCGAGGAACAGGTTGTCGCCGATCGCCTGCAGGCCGGCCGGATTGATGAAGTCGGCGGTCTGGATGTTGCCGATCACCTGTGCAGCCGGGTTGCCGGCGGTGGTGATCGACACGGTGCCGTCCTGGCCAACGGTGAAGGTCTGGGCGTCGTTAGGCACGACAATGGCAGGTTCCAGGGCGTAGCCGTTGGCGGTGACGATCTGGCCATCGGAGTTCAGGTGGAAGGTGCCGTCACGGGTGTACGACACGGTGCCGTCCGGCTGCAGGACCTGGAAGAAACCGCGGCCGTTGACTGCCATGTCCAACGGGTTTTCGGTGGTTTGCAGGCTGCCGGCGACGAAGCTTTTCTGGGTGCCCACGATACGCACACCGGTACCGACCTGCAGGCCCGAGGGCAGCTCGCTGTCCTGGGTCGACTGGGCACCAGGCTGGCGCTTGATCTGGTAGAGCAGGTCTGCGAATTCGGCGCGATCACGCTTGAAGCCGGTGGTCGAGACGTTGGCCAGGTTGTTGGAAATGACCGTCAGGTTGGTGTCCTGAGCGGACAGGCCGGTTTTAGCGACCCAAAGAGCCGGAAGCATGTGAGTTCTCCTCGTGCGCCTGTTTTACGGCACCCGTTCAAAAGTGATTAGCCGATTTGCAAAACCCGAGCCATGGCTTCGTCGCCTTCCTTGGCCGTATTCATCATCTTGACGTGCAGTTCGAACTGGCGGGACAGCGCCAGCACCGAGGTCATTTCCTCGACAGCGTTGACATTGCTACCTTCCAGGAAGCCAGCCACCACCCGCACGTTGACGTCGGCATCGGCCGGCTGGCCGGAAGTGGTATGGATCAGACCGTCCAGGCCCTTCGTCAGGCCTTTGGTGTCCGGGTTGACCAGCTTGATGCGGTCGACCTCGGCCATCACCCGCGGGTCTTCACCCATGGAGCGGATGCTGATGGTGCCGTCGGCACCCACTTCCACTTTCTGCTCCGGCGGGATGGCGATCGGGCCACCGTTGCCGATCACCGGCATGCCATTGCCGGCACGCAGGACACCGAGGGCATCGATGTTCAGGCTACCGGTACGCACATAGGCTTCGCTGCCGTCCGGCGCCTGCACGGCGATAAAGCCTTTGCCGGTCACCGCCACGTCAAGGTCGCGGCCAGTTTCGACCAACGGGCCTTCACTGAAGTCGGTGGCCGGGCGCTCGGTCATGGCGAATGCACGCGCCGGAAAGCTGTCACCGAACACCGGCATCGAGCGGGCCTGCTCCAGGTCGCGCTGAAAACCGTTGGTGGAAATGTTCGCCAGGTTGTTGGCGTGGGCCTTCTGCGCCAGCGCGTTCTGGCTGGCGCCGGTCATGGCCACATAAAGCAACTTGTCCACAGTTTCTCCTCTGCGCGTAGCTGCCGCGCTGTCACTGGGCAGGTTCCAAGCAATAATTGAACCAAGTCTGAAACACCCGGTTTACGGGGCTTTCAGCGCGGCAAGGGGCAATAACCGTCAGTTTGTCGGCGGATGTTTGCCGCCTGCGGCAAGGGCTTGCTCAATGGGCGCGGCAGGCGGCGTTGTTGTAGGGGCCAGAGTGGCGCACCCAGCCTTTGCCCGGGTTGTGGGCCGAACACAGGTAGCGGCCGGTGACCAGGCTTTGCCATTGATAGAACGGGGCGGGGGCAGCGGGGGCCGGCAGAACCAGCACCAGCAGGGGGAACAAGGCCAGTAACGACAGCCGCTTCATTCGCATGAACCTTCACATTCTTGGGGCCGCTTTGCGGCCCCAATTACAAACACCACAGCAAAAACAATCATCAGGTCATCTGAATGATGGTCTGCATGATGGTGCTTTCAGTGGAAATGGTCTTGGCATTGGCCTGGTAGTTGCTCTGCGCCTTGATCAGGTTGACCAGCTCGCCGGTCAGGTCGACGTTGGAGTCCTCCAGGGCACCACCGGAAATCTGGCCGAGGGTACCGGTGTCCGGAGCGCCGATCACCGGCACGCCCGAGGCATAGGACTCTTTCCAGTTGGTACCGCCAATCGGCGTCAGGCCCTGCAGGTTGGCGAAGTTGGCAATCGCCACCTGGCCGATCACCTTGTCCTTGCCGTTGGTGAAGCTGGCAAACAGGTAGCCGTTCTGGTCGATGCTCAGCCCCGACAGCTCACCGGTGGCGAAGCCATCCTGGGTTTTGGCGATTTCTGCGGACGACGCGTTGTATTGGGTGGCACCCAGCATGTCCAGCTTCACACCGTCCGCGTTGGCGATGGCGCCATTGGCCGACCACTCTCCAGCGGCGTTTTTCTGCGCCGGGATCCAGTCGTTGAGCTGGAAGATCTTGTCTTCGCCAATGCTCAGGCCGCCCGCGACGTCACCCGCAGTCATTGCATCCTTGTCCAGCGTACCATCGGACTTGAACGGCACGGCGTTGACCAGCGGCGTGGTGGAAGCCGGATTGGCCGGGTTGCGGCCATCGATAGTGGTGTGCATGGACCAGGTATTGGTCGCGTCGTCCTTGATGAAGTACTGGTTCATCTGGTGTTCATTACCCTGGCTGTCGAACACCGGGGTATTGAACGTGAAGTTGTAGGAACTGGCATTGGTGGGATCGAAGGGCGTCACCGACGGGGAGGTCGCGGCCGAGTTCAGGTTGATCTTCTCGGTGATGAGGCCGGTCGGCTTCGGCGTCAGGTTGGAAGTATCGATCTGCAGGTCAGTCAGGATACCCTGGATGATCTTGCCGTCCTCGCCGACCGCATAACCCTGCAGGTTGGCACCCGAAGCATTCACCACATAACCGGCCTTGTCGCTGTAGAAAGCGCCCGCACGGGTGTAGATCTTCGAGCCGTTGTCGTTCAGGGCAAAGAAGCCGTTGCCATCGATAGCCATGTCCAGCGCCTGGCCGGTGGCGTTGATATTGCCTGGCGTGAACAGCTGCGAAACCGCGGCAGTCTTTACCCCGGTGCCGATCACGGTCTTGCCCGCGCTGGTGCCGCGGATAGAGTTGGAGTACTGGTCGGCGAACTCGGCACGCGACGACTTGAAGCCGGTGGTGGCAACGTTGGCAATGTTGTTGCCGGTAACGTTCAGGGCCTTGTTTGCTGCATAGAGGCCGCTAAGGCCGATATTGAAAGACATGTGTAACTCCTGTCGTTTTGCTCAGGCCCTAGATGCCGATGCTTTGGATTTTGGAAAGCGCAACACTGCCCAGCCCGGCCAGGTTGAGCGTCATCTCCGAACCGTTGCTACCCATGGTCACACTGGTAACCGAGGCCGGCAGGTTGGTGGTCATGGCCGTGGCCTGGCCATCGATCGAGGCGGTGGCCTTGAAGGTGTAGGTCCCGGCGGCCGCGACTTCACCGTCATCGTTCAGGCCATCCCAGGTAAAGTCGATGCTGCCAGACTTCTGGGTACCGAGTTCGATGGTGCGCACCAGTTTGTCGTCCTTGTCGTAGATCCCCACCGAGGTGGAGGTACTGGACGACGTCAGGTTGACCGAGCCCTTCATGTCCTTGCTGGTATCGACCACAGCCTTGTCGGTCTGGACAATGACATTGCGCCCGACCAGCGAGGAGGCCTGCAAGGCCTGGGAAGATTGCAGCCCAGCCGCGATGTAGGTCACTGCGTCGTTCAGCGACTGCATGCTTTCCAGACTGCTGAACTGCGCCAACTGGGCCACGAACTCGCCGTTTTCCTGCGGGTCGAGCGGGTTCTGGTTCTGCATCTGGGTGACCAGCAACTGCAGGAACGCGTCCTTGCCCAGCGCACTGCCGGCGGCGCCGGTAGAACTGTCAGTCTTGGACGTCTGCTTCTGCAGCGAGGTCAGGTATGCGCTGCCGACGTCTGTAGTGGAATTGGTGGTGGTCATGTCGGCTTCCTATCACTGCCCCAGGGTCAGCACTTTCTGCATCATGTTCTTGGCCGTGTTCATCAGTTCAGCGTTGGTCTGAAACGCGCGGCTGGCGGAGATCATGTCAGCCATCTCCTCGACCACATTGACGTTCGGGTAGTAGACGTAGCCGTCCTTGTTCGCCGCCGGGTGGTTCGGCTCGTAGCGTGCTTCAAGGGTACTCTGGTCTTCGACGATGCCTTTTACCTGCACGCCCTGCCCTGCCTCGCCCTGGTCTTCGAACAGCGACTGGCTGCTGCCGGCCTGCGCATTCTGGAAGGTGGTGGCGAACACCGGGTGGCGGGCGCGGTACGTCTGGTCGATGCTCGAAGACACGGTCTCGGCGTTGGCGATGTTGGACGCCACGGTGTTCAGACGCGTGTTCTGTGCGCTCATGCCGCTACCGGCAATGTTGAAGACACTGGAAAGGGACATGGTCATTCTCCCCGCAGGGCGGAAACCAGCCCTTTGAATTTACTGTTGAGCAAGGTGAAGCTGGCCTGGAAGCCAATCGCGTTTTCCGTGTAGTTCGATTGCTCGATCTGCGCATCCACGGTGTTCTGGTCGATCGACGGCTGCAGCGGCGTGCGGTACTTGAGGGTTTCATCGGCCATGGCCAGGCCCTCAGCTTCGATGTGCCGGCTGTTGGTCCGGTCAAGGTTGAAGCGGCCGCCGCTCTGCTGCTTGTCGCTTTCGGCTGCGAGCACCGAGGCGAAGTCCATGTCACGGGCCTTGTAGTTGGGCGTGTCGGCGTTGGCGATGTTGTTGGCCAGCACTTCAGCGCGCTGGGCGCGGAAGCCCAGTGCCTTTTCGTGAATACCAAGCGCCTTGTCGAAGCTGATGCTCATGTCAGGGAAACCTTCAGAGGTTGACCGGAATTTCGTTGAGCAAGGTATAGCAAGGGCTGTGCCAACCACTGAAAAGCCCGTGTTTATGGGGTTTTGCGGCGCAGTACTGTCAGATTGATGCCAGAAAAGCGGCAAAGGCCTTCCGCCTGAGGTGACAAAAGCGGCAATTGATGGGCGGCAAAAGCGGCAAAACAAAAAATTGACGTCAGTGTTTTCCTGGGCGGACCTCTTCGCGGGTAAACCCGCTCCTACGGCGGTCTGTGTCCAACCTCCGATGTATGTCCACCACCAATCTGCGTAGGAGCGGGTTTACCCGCGAATACGGTGGCGGCGGCAACGGTGAACGGCGGGTGGAGATTGGCCAGCAGGGCCGGCCTCTTCGCGGGTAAACCCGCTCCTACACGCGGCCTGTGCCCAACCACCGACCTGTGTCCACCCCCGATCCGTCGTAGGAGCGGGTTTACCCGCGAATACGGTAGCGGCAGCAACGGTGAACGGCGGGTGGTAAATGGCCAGCAGGGCCGGCCTCTTCGCGGGTAAACCCGCTCCTACGGGGATCTCGGCAGGAACAGCGGATAGGCAAACAAAAAGGCCGGCATCTCTCGATACCGGCCTTCGTGCTTACTTGGCCTGGTAGATGATCCCCGGGCTGCACTGCACCATCTGGTAATGGTCCGGCAAGCCGTTCAGCGCTTCCGAGGCGCCGAGGAACAGGTAGCCACCGGGCTTGAGGGTACTGTGAATGCGCAGCAGGATGTCCTTCTTCACCTGCGCCGAGAAATAGATCAGCACATTGCGACAAAACACGATGTCGAACTTGCCCAGACTGGCATAACTGTCGAGCAGGTTGAACGAGCGGAACTCGACACGGCTGCGAATCGCCGGCTTGACCGCCCAACGCCCCGGCCCCTTGGGGTCGAAGTAGCGCTGCAGGCGTTCCTGGGACAGGCCGCGGGCAATCGCCAGGCTGTCGTATTCGCCAGTCTTGCAGTTGGTCAGCATGGTGCCGGAGAGATCGGTGGCGACGATCTGCGCCCCCATCTTCAACTGGCCGAGGTTGCTGCGCTCGAACTCGTCGATCGCCATCGAGATGGAATACGGCTCCTGCCCCGACGAACAGGCCGCCGACCACATGCGCAGGCGCTGGCCGGGGTTGTTGCGGATGAACTCGGGGATCACCTTGTTCTTCAACACCTCGAACGGGTAGGTGTCGCGAAACCACAGGGTCTCGTTGGTGGTCATGGCATCGACCACCTGCTCGCGCAAACCGCCGCGCGGCTGGGCCTGAATGCGCTGCACCAGCTCACCCAGGCTCTTGATGCCCTGTTGTTCCATCAGCTTGTTGAGACGGCTGGAAACCAGGTACTGCTTATTCTCGCCCAGCAGGATGCCACAGGCTTTCTCCAGGAAGACCCGGAACTGTTCGAAATCCAAATTACCCGTAGACACTACTGCCGCCTCTTTTCAATCACTGGTGCCGGAGGGCATGCCCCCGGCTGCTTCAATGCGCTGCCTTGATCCGGTCGACCACCCGCTGGGCCAGGTCGTCCGGCTTGAACTTGGCCAGGAAGTCATCGGCGCCGACCTTCTTGACCATTGCCTGGTTGAACACCCCGGAAAGCGAAGTATGCAGGCAGATGTGCAATTTTTGCATGCGTGGATCGCTGCGAATCTCCGCGGTTAGCGTATATCCGTCCATTTCCGGCATTTCAATGTCCGAGATCATCATCAGGAACTCTTCTTCCGGCTTTTTGCCCTCATCCACCAGCTGACGCAGGTAGTTCAGCGCCTGACGGCCATCATTGAGCGCCACCACCTCGACCCCAACGGTCTGCAGGCAACGGCTGACCTGCTTGCGCGCCACTGAC
This sequence comes from Pseudomonas sp. GW823-FHT05G12, assembly GCF_058795575.1. NCBI lineage: Bacteria > Pseudomonadati > Pseudomonadota > Gammaproteobacteria > Pseudomonadales > Pseudomonadaceae > Pseudomonas > Pseudomonas sp. GW823-FHT05G12. The sequence goes on along the minus strand of NZ_CM179501.1, from coordinate 1,697,360 downwards.
GAGTCGTCGACGGTCAGCACCCGCATCAACACCGCCTTGTCCTGCACTTCGGCATCGATCACACCGGCCGATACCGACTCGGACGACGGCGACACTTCGGCCAGCACCTTCTCCACGTCGATGATCTCGACCATGCGGTTGTCCACCCGGGTGACCGCGGTGAGGTAGTGATCACGGCCAGTACCCTTGGGTGGCGGATGGATCTCTTCCCAGTTCATGTTGACGATGCGCTCCACCGAATGCACCAGGAAGCCTTGGGTCTTGGTGTTGTACTCGGTGATGATCACGAAGCTGTTGCGTGTGTCTTCCTGCAACGGCCGCAACCCGGTGGCCATCGACAAGTCGAGGATCGGGATGGTCGCCCCGCGAATATTGGCAACGCCACGCACCACAGGGTGCGCCTTGGGCAGCAGGGTCAGCGCAGGGCATTGCAGTACTTCCCTGACCTTGAACACATTGATGCCGTAAAGCTGTTCGCCATTGAGGCGGAACAGCAGCAATTCCAGGCGATTCTGCCCCACCAGCTGCGTGCGCTGGTTGACCGAATCCATAACACCCGCCATGCCAGACTCCTTAACGTTTCAGCCTTTCGTTGCAACTCAGGTAGCGAGTCGGCACGGGCTTTGCTTTTTTGAGTGTCATGCACACGAAAACGACATTTTCCCGACGATTGACACGCCTGCTGACTGGCCCGCTGGCCATGCTGTGCCTGCTGATGCCCGGCGTTCGCACGGTGGCGAACGCGTTCACCTTGCCTGAACAGCTTATCGGTGTCACCCAAGGGTTTCTTGAATTCACCGTTGAAGATTATCTGTCCACCACCCAGACTGCCGGCCGCTATGAAATTCAGGTCAACCCGCTAGACCCACGCCTGCGCATGCCGTTGTGCAGCCAGCAGCTGGACGCCTCACTGGAAAGCCCGGCCCAGCCGCTGGGCCGGGTGACGGTACGGATACGCTGCAACGGCGCAGCACCGTGGACGGTATTCGTGCCGGCCACCGTGCGACTTTTCCGCGATGTGGTGGTGGTGACCCGCCCGCTCAAGCGCGACAACACGGTCGGCGAAGGTGACGTGGCCCTGCGCGAGCGCGATGTCGGCACCCTGGGCCAGGGCTTTCTGACCGAGCTGGACCAGGCGGTGGGCATGAAGATGCTGCGCCCCACGGTGATCGACCAGGTGCTCACCCCGCAACACCTGGAACAGGCCGAGGTGGTGCGCAAGGGTGACCAGGTGGTGATCATCGCCCGCAGTGGCAGCCTGAGTGTGCGCATGCCGGGCGAAGCCCTGAGCAAGGGCGGCCTGAGCGAGCAGATCCGGGTACGCAACCTCAATTCCAAACGCGTGGTCAAGGCCAGGGTGACCGGCCCGGGCCAGGTCGAGGTCAGTATGTAGGCCAGCCACCAGATTGCGCTGGCAGTGAGGAACCGCTTTTCCTAAACTGTGTCAGAACACGGGTTCGCGGGCTTGCCGACAGGCGGCAATGCATTTGTGCCTAAAGTTTATATCGGGTTGGCCGAAAACAAGGCAAGCGTCCAAATACCCAGAGGTTTCTGATCATGGTCATCGACTTCAGTCGTTTGAATAACTCTCCGTCCGTCACGGGCGGCGTGCGCGGCAACACCGCGTCCGGCAGCGCCGAAAAACCGGCAGCCAGCCAGGAAGCGGTGAAAGACACCAGCGCCAGCGGAGAGGCGGTACACCTCAGCCAAGAGGCACAGCAGTTGCAGAAGATCAGCGACAAGCTGCGCGACGAGCCCGTGGTCAACAGCGCCCGTGTGGCCCAGTTGAAGCAGGCGATCGCCGACGGCAGCTACCAGGTCGATGCCGGCCGGGTCGCCAGCAAACTGCTTGATTTCGAAGCCCAGCGCTGACCGTACGGCGCGCTGACTTCACGGACGCCAGAAAAGCCAAGAGTTAGCCATGCACGACACCACCTTGCTGCAACTGATCGAAGATGACATTGCCCCGATGCAGGAATTGCTCGACCTTCTGCACAAGGAAGCAATCGCCCTGCATGGCCGCGACATGCCGCTGCTGGAGCAAATCCTGGCGCGCAAGCAGTCGTTGATCATCTTGCTCGAGCAGCACGGCCAGCGCCGCAGCCAATTGCTCGGCAGCCTGGGCCTGAGTGCCGACCGCACCGGTGTGCAGGCTGTAGCTGCGCAGTCACCCCATGGTGATGTGATGCTGCAGCGGCTCGACATGTTGTCGCAACTGATGGACGACTGCCAGCAGGTCAACCAGACCAATGGCCGGATCATCCAGGTGCAGCAACACGTCACCAACAACCAGATCCGCATCCTTCAGGGCGGCGATTCGCCTTCGCTCTACGACAGCCGTGGCAGCACCTCGCCGCTGGCCAAGCCCCGCGCGCTCAGCCAAGTGTGATTTTTCTATCAAGGCACAGAACATAGTGGCAAAATGCCGTTACTTGCGTGTGTCGCTTTTGCCTGGAGAACAATAAGCTGTGTTCAATGAATCCGATGCCCCGCAACCACCCAAGGTGTTGAGCACCCCCTTGGAGATTGCGGCCAACTTGCGGCAGCTGCAGGAAAGCCACGACCCCCTGATCATCACCTTCCATGACCGCAGCCAGCGCTTCCAGAGCTATGTGGTGCACGTGGACCGCGAAAGCAACACCCTGGCACTGGATGAGATGATCCCCCGTGACGGCGAGAAATTCATCGAGAACGGCGAGCACTTCCGTGTCGAAGGCTTCCACGATGGTGTACGCATCGCCTGGGAATGCGATCACGCGCTGAAAATCAGCGAAGTCGACGGCCACCGCTGCTACAGCGGCCCCCTGCCGCAAGAGGTGACCTACCACCAGCGCCGCAACGCCTTCCGCGCCGCGCTGAAGCTATCGCAGCTGGTCGACATCATCCTTGACGGTGCTCACCTCAAGGGCAACGGCGCCATGCGAGGCAAGCTGCTGGATATCTCGGCCACCGGCTGCAAACTGCGCTTCGAAGGCAATGTCGAAGACCGCTTGCAACTGGGCCAGGTGTATGAGCGCTTCAAGGCGGGCAACCCACTGGGCCTGGTGGACACCATGGTCGAGCTGCGTCATCTGCACTATGAAGAGCGCATCAACACCACCTTTGCCGGCGTGCGCTTCCACAACCTGAGCGGGCAGGCGCAGCGCAAGATCGAGAGTTTCGTGTACCAGCTGCAGCGTGAGGCGCGGCGGTTCGACAAGGACGATTATTGATCGTCGGTCGGTAAAACAGAAAACGCCACCTGCTGAGGTGGCGTTTTCATTTGTGTTTCTGCTGGGCTGGCCTCTTCGCGGGTAAACCCGCTCCTACACCGACTTGCTGACCTCTTCAGGCGCCTGTTGCTGCGCGCCCTTCTCTTCATCCTCGGTGTCTTCAGCCGCCACCGGCGCCTGCATCACGTCCTGCACCGTCTGCTCATCCACTCGCGGGTCCAGCGCCGCCGATAATGGCGAACCGGCCGCCGGCATCGCCACGTGGCCCAGCGGTGCGTCCTGCACCTGATGCAGGCCGGTAACCGCTTTCGGCCGAATGCGCCAGACCAGCACCAGGGCAAAGAACACGAAGAAGGCATACAGCATCTGCGCGCCCAGCACTTTCATCAGAACCCCTGCCGCCAGCGGGCCGACGCATGCACCCACACCGTAGGTCACCAACAGCATCGCCGTCAGCGATACCCGGCGCTCGCTTTCCACGTGGTCATTGGAAAAAGCAACCGCCAGCGGGTACAGGCAAAACTGCAGCAACGAGATCAGGAAGCCGATACCGAACAGCAACTCCAGCGGCACACTGGGCAGTATTGCCAATGGCGCAGCAGCCAGCGCCAGCCCCACTGCCACACTCCGAATCAGCACCGCCCGGTCATAACGGTCAGACAACCAGCCCAGCGGCCACTGCACCAACAGGCCGGCAAAAATGCAGCTACCCATGAACAGACCGATCTGCTCGGTACTCATCCCCTGGCTTGACGCATACAAAGGCGCCAGACCGTAGAACGAGCCGACAATCAGCCCCGAGCCCAAAACCGTACTGAGCGACTGCGGCACGCGCTTGATGAAGAACTTCGGCTCCATCGGTGCCGGGCGCAAGGGCGCCGGGTGAATACGCCGGGTCATCGCCACGGGCACCAGGCACAGGGCAAAGCACATCGCCACCAGCATCAGCAGCTCAGGGCCGAGCTGCGGGTGCACCACCAGAATCAACTGGCCAAGCACCAGCCCCAGGTACGAGGCAATCATGTAGCCGCTGAACACCGCGCCCCGGTGCTTCACATCGGCCTGCTCATTGAGCCAGCTCTCGATGACCATGTATTGGCACATCATCCCCAGGCCGACGATCACGCGCAGCCCGACCCAGGCCGGTAGCCAGCTGGTCAGGCCATGGCCGAGCACCGCAGCGCCGACGATACCGGCACAGGTGGCATAGGCGCGTATGTGCCCTACCCGTCCGATCAGCCGGTGGCCAACCTTGCCGCCAACCGCCAGGCCAAAGTAGTTGGCCGCCATCAACGCACCCACCCACAGGCTGTCGACGTGGTCGGCAGCCAGGCGCAGGGCCAGGTAGGTGCTGAGCAGGCCCGAGCCGATCAACATCATCAGCGCGGCGAAATACAACGACTGAAACGGCTTCCATACATTTCGCATACGTCCCGTGGAGCTCCCTGGTCAGGTGGCAGTTTTGGGTGCTAGCAGCATAAAGGCAAAACCCGCCTGGCGCAGGCCCCCGACAGCTATTTGGCACTGCGGGGGCGTGCCCGGTGCAGGTTGTGTCGCGCTCAGGCCTGTGCCGCCAGGACCCGGCGCTCCCACGGCGTGATCTCGTCGAAGAAATCGCTCAGCTCAAGGGTCTTGCTGGCAATGTAGCCTTCGATGAACTCGCTGCCGAACAGTTCCCGCGCCAGCGTGCTGCGCTTGAGCCTTTCAAGGGCCGCGTGCAGCGTGCACGGCAGGCTCAGGTGCTCGGGCACTTCGAATTCGCCCTGGATGGCCGGCGATGGCTGCAAGCGCTGCTCGATGCCATGCAGCCCGGCGGCCAGGCTGGCTGCAATGGCCAGGTAGGGGTTGGCATCGGCGCCAGGCAGGCGGTTTTCCACCCGTCGCGCGACCGGCGCACTGGCCGGAATGCGCAAGCCAGCGGCGCGATTGTCCTCGGACCAGCACGCATTGTTCGGCGAGGCATAGGGGTGACACAGGCGCTGGTAGGAGTTGACGTTGGGTGCGAACAGGGCGGTGAAGTCGGCCATGCACGCCTGCAACCCGCCGATGAAATTGTGGAAGGTGTCTGTCGGCAGGCCCTGCTCGTCACTGAACACGTTACGCCCGCTGCCGGCCTCGACCAGGCTCTGGTGAATGTGCATGGAACTGCCGGGCGTACGCGCCAGCGGCTTGGCCATGCAGACCACGGTCAGCCCGTGCTTGAGCGCCACTTCCTTGAGCAGGTGCTTGAACAGGAAGGTCTGGTCGGCCAACAGCAGCGGGTCACCGTGCAGCAGGTTGATCTCGAACTGGCTGACACCCATTTCGTGCATGAAGGTGTCACGTGGCAGGCCGAGCGCGGCCATGCACTGGTACACCTCCTTGAAGAACGGGCGCAGGCCGTTGTTGGAACTGACACTGAACGCCGAATGGCCCAGCTCGCGGCGACCATCGCTGCCTACAGGCGGCAGGAACGGTTGCTGCGGGTCGGTGTTGGGGGCAAAGACGAAGAACTCCAGCTCGGTTGCCACTACCGGCGCCAGGCCCAGTGCCGCATAGCGGGCTATCACGGCCTTCAACTGGCCCCGGGTGGACAGTGCCGAGGGCCGGCCATCCAGCTCGTTGGCATCGCAGATGGCCAAGGCGCGGCCGTCATGGCTCCAGGGCAGACGGTGGACCTGACCGGGTTCGGCCACCAGTGCCAGGTCGCCGTCGTCACTGCCGTAGAATTTCGCTGGTGGATAACCGCCCATGATGCATTGCAGCAGCACGCCCCGGGCCATCTGCAGACGACGGCCTTCGAGGAAGCCTTCGGCGGTCATCACCTTGCCGCGCGGGACGCCGTTGAGGTCGGGGGTGACGCATTCGATTTCGTCGATGCCCTGGAGCTGAGCAGTGCTCATGACGCTTGTCCTTGTTGTTGTAGGCTGACAACAACATAGGCTGCGGGTGTTTAAAATATCAAGCAGCCTATTGGGTGGCTGTGCCGGCCTCTTCGCGGGTGAACCCGCACCTATAGGTGGATGCGATCCTTGTGCCGGCGCCGCCCCCTACTCCCGCAAGGTCATGCCATTGGCCGGCAACGGCAACGCCGTCTTGTAGCGCACCTGCTTCAGGGCAAAACTCGAACGAATATTGGCCACGCCCGGCAAGCGCGTCAGGTAATCGAGAAACCGCTCCAGCGCCTGGATGCTCGGCAGCAGCACCCGCAGCAGGTAATCCGGGTCGCCGGTCATCAGGTAGCACTCCATCACCTCAGGCCGCTCGGCGATCTCCTCTTCAAAGCGATGCAACGACTGCTCCACCTGTTTTTCCAGGCTGACATGGATAAACACATTCACATCCAGCCCCAGCACCTCAGGCGACAGCAAGGTCACCTGCTGGCGAATCACCCCCAGCTCTTCCATGGCCCGCACCCGGTTGAAACAAGGCGTGGGCGACAGGTTTACCGAGCGTGCCAGCTCGGCATTGGTGATGCGGGCGTTCTCTTGCAGGCTGTTGAGAATGCCGATATCGGTACGATCGAGTTTGCGCATAAGACAAAATCACCGGTTTTTTGTGTTTATGCGGAATGTTTATCTGCCCCGCTCAGCAAAGGCAATCAACTTGAGAGAAAAATTCTCCTGCCGTGCCACTAAGATGTAGGTGACGCTGACTTACCAGTCACAAGCCGGTACTCAGCGGCGGCCGCTTCAGAGCTCACAAAAACAAATACCCGAGCGAGCGTAAAAAGCATGAACGAGTACGCCCCCCTGCGTTTGCATGTGCCCGAGCCCACCGGCCGGCCAGGCTGCCAGACCGATTTTTCCTACCTGCGCCTCAACGATGCAGGTCAAGCCCGTAAACCCGCTATCGATGTCGATGCTGCCGACACTGCCGACCTGTCCTACAGCCTGGTCCGCGTGCTCGACGAGCAAGGCGATGCGCAAGGCCCCTGGGCCGAAGACATCGACCCGCAGATCCTTCGTCAAGGCATGCGCGCCATGCTCAAGACGCGGATCTTCGACAGCCGCATGGTGGTTGCCCAGCGCCAGAAGAAGATGTCCTTCTACATGCAAAGCCTGGGCGAAGAAGCCATCGGCAGCGGCCAGGCGCTGGCGCTGAACCGCACCGACATGTGCTTCCCGACCTACCGCCAGCAAAGCATCCTGATGGCCCGCGACGTGTCGCTGGTCGAGATGATCTGCCAACTGCTGTCCAACGAGCGCGACCCCCTCAAGGGCCGCCAGTTGCCGATCATGTATTCGGTGCGCGAGGCCGGCTTCTTCACCATCAGCGGCAACCTGGCGACCCAGTTCGTGCAGGCGGTCGGCTGGGCCATGGCATCGGCGATCAAGGGCGATACCAAGATCGCCTCGGCATGGATCGGTGACGGCGCTACTGCCGAGTCGGACTTCCACACCGCCCTTACCTTTGCCCACGTATACCGCGCCCCGGTCATCCTCAACGTGGTCAACAACCAGTGGGCCATTTCCACCTTCCAGGCCATCGCCGGTGGCGAGTCGACCACCTTTGCCGGCCGTGGCGTGGGTTGCGGTATTGCTTCGCTGCGGGTTGACGGCAACGACTTCGTCGCCGTGTACGCCGCCTCGCGCTGGGCGGCCGAGCGCGCCCGCCGCGGCCTGGGCCCAAGCCTGATCGAGTGGGTCACCTACCGTGCCGGCCCGCACTCGACGTCGGACGATCCCTCCAAGTACCGCCCTGCCGACGACTGGAGCCACTTCCCGCTGGGTGACCCGATCGCCCGCCTGAAGCAGCACCTGATCAAGATCGGCCACTGGTCCGAGGAAGAACACCAGGCCGTCACGGCCGAGCTCGAAGCTGCGGTAATTGCCGCACAGAAAGAAGCCGAGCAATACGGCACCCTGGCCAACGGGCACATCCCGAGCGCCGCCTCGATGTTCGAGGATGTGTACAAGGAGATGCCCGAACACCTGCGCCGTCAACGCCAGGAACTGGGGGTTTGAGATGAACGACCACAACAACAGCATCAACCCGGAAACCGCCATGGCCACCACTACCATGACCATGATCCAGGCCCTGCGCTCGGCCATGGATGTCATGCTTGAGCGCGACGACAATGTGGTGGTGTACGGCCAGGACGTCGGTTACTTCGGCGGCGTGTTCCGCTGCACCGAAGGCCTGCAGAACAAGTACGGCAAATCGCGCGTGTTCGACGCGCCCATCTCCGAGAGCGGCATCGTCGGTACCGCCGTGGGCATGGGTGCCTATGGCCTGCGCCCGGTGGTGGAGATCCAGTTCGCCGACTACTTCTACCCGGCCTCCGACCAGATCGTCTCCGAGCTGGCCCGCCTGCGTTACCGTTCGGCCGGCGAGTTCATTGCCCCGCTGACCCTGCGCATGCCTTGCGGCGGCGGCATCTATGGCGGCCAGACTCACAGCCAGAGCCCGGAAGCGATGTTCACCCAGGTGTGCGGCCTGCGCACCGTGATGCCGTCCAACCCTTATGACGCCAAAGGTCTGTTGATTGCCTCGATCGAATGCGACGACCCGGTAATCTTCCTGGAGCCCAAACGCCTGTACAACGGCCCGTTCGATGGCCACCACGACCGCCCGGTAACACCGTGGTCGAAGCACCCGCACAGCGCCGTGCCCGACGGTTATTACACCGTACCGCTGGACAAGGCCGCCATTACCCGCCCTGGCAATGACGTGACCGTGCTGACCTACGGCACCACGGTGTACGTGGCCCAGGTGGCCGCCGAAGAAAGCGGCGTCGATGCCGAAGTGATCGACCTGCGCAGCCTGTGGCCGCTGGACCTGGACACCATCGTCGAGTCGGTGAAGAAGACCGGCCGTTGCGTGGTGGTGCACGAGGCCACCCGCACCTGCGGCTTCGGTGCCGAGCTGGTGTCGCTGGTGCAGGAGCACTGCTTCCACCACCTGGAGGCGCCGATCGAACGCGTCACCGGCTGGGACACCCCCTACCCTCACGCACAGGAATGGGCTTACTTCCCAGGCCCTTCGCGGGTAGGTGCGGCACTGAAAAAGGTCATGGAGGTCTGAATGGGCACGCACGTCATCAAGATGCCGGACATTGGCGAAGGCATCGCGCAGGTCGAGTTGGTGGAATGGTTCGTCAAGGTCGGCGACATCATCGCCGAGGACCAGGTGGTGGCCGACGTCATGACCGACAAGGCCACCGTGGAAATCCCCTCGCCGGTCAGCGGCAAGGTGTTGGCCCTGGGTGGCCAGCCCGGGGAAGTGATGGCGGTCGGTAGCGAACTGATCCGCATCGAAGTGGAAGGCAGCGGCAACCATGTGGATGTGCCTCAGCCAAAACCGGTAGAGGCCCCGGCTGCCCCCATTGCAGCCAAGCCGGAACCGCAGAAAGACGTAAAACCCGCCGTGTACCAAGCGCCCGCCAACCACGAAGCTGCGCCCATCGTGCCGCGCCAGCCGGGCGACAAGCCGCTGGCCTCGCCTGCCGTGCGCAAACGCGCCCTGGACGCCGGTATCGAACTGCGTTATGTGCATGGTAGCGGCCCGGCCGGGCGCATTCTGCACGAAGACCTCGACGCCTTCATGAGCAAGCCGCAAAGCAATGCCGGGCAAGCACCTGATGGTTATGCCAAGCGCACCGACAGCGAGCAGGTGCCAGTGATCGGCCTGCGCCGCAAGATCGCCCAGCGCATGCAGGACGCCAAACGCCGGGTCGCGCACTTCAGTTATGTCGAGGAAATCGACGTCACCGCCCTGGAAGCCCTGCGCCAGCAACTCAACAGCAAGCACGGCGAGAGCCGTGGCAAGCTGACCTTGCTGCCATTCCTGGTGCGCGCCCTCGTCGTGGCGCTGCGTGACTTCCCGCAGATCAACGCGACCTACGACGACGAAGCGCAGATCATCACCCGCCATGGCGCGGTGCATGTGGGCATTGCCACTCAAGGTGACAACGGCCTGATGGTGCCCGTGCTGCGCCACGCCGAAGCAGGCAGCCTGTGGGCCAATGCCGGCGAGATTTCGCGCCTGGCCAACGCTGCACGTAACAACAAGGCCAGCCGTGAAGAGCTGTCCGGCTCGACCATCACCCTGACCAGCCTTGGCGCCCTGGGTGGCATTGTCAGCACGCCGGTGGTCAACACCCCGGAAGTGGCAATCGTCGGGGTCAACCGCATGGTCGAACGGCCAGTGGTGATCGACGGCCAGATCGTCGTGCGCAAGATGATGAACCTGTCCAGCTCGTTCGACCACCGCGTGGTCGATGGCATGGACGCCGCCCTGTTCATCCAGGCCGTGCGTGGCCTGCTCGAACAACCCGCCTGCCTGTTCGTGGAGTGAGCATGCAACAGATTATCCAGACTACCCTGTTGATCATCGGCGGCGGCCCTGGCGGCTATGTAGCAGCCATCCGCGCCGGGCAACTGGGCATTCCTACCGTACTGGTGGAAGGCCAGGCACTGGGCGGCACCTGCCTGAACATCGGCTGCATCCCGTCCAAGGCGCTGATCCACGTGGCCGAGCAGTTTCACCAGGCCTCGCGCTTTACCGAACCCTCGCCGCTGGGCATCAGCGTGGCTTCGCCGCGCCTGGACATCGGCCAGAGCGTCACCTGGAAGGACGGCATTGTCGACCGGCTGACCACCGGTGTTGCCGCCCTGCTGAAAAAGCACGGGGTGAAAGTGATGCATGGCTGGGCCAAGGTACTGGACGGCAAGCAGGTCGAGGTCGATGGCCAGCGTATCCAGTGCGAGCATCTGTTGCTGGCGACCGGTTCCAGCAGTGTCGAACTGCCTATGCTGCCGCTGGGTGGCCCGGTGATTTCCTCGACCGAAGCCCTGGCGCCGAAAGCCCTGCCGCAACACCTGGTAGTGGTCGGCGGTGGCTATATCGGCCTGGAGCTGGGCATTGCCTATCGCAAGCTGGGTGCACAGGTGAGTGTGGTGGAAGCGCGTGAGCGCATCCTGCCGACCTACGACAGCGAATTGACCGCCCCGGTGGCCGAGTCGCTGAAGAAACTGGGCATAGCGCTGCACCTGGGCCACAGCGTCGAGGGCTACGAAAATGGCTGCCTGCTGGCCAGCGACGGCAAGGGTGGGCAACTGCGCCTTGAGGCCGACCAGGTACTGGTGGCCGTGGGCCGCCGGCCGCACACCAAGGGTTTCAACCTGGAATGCCTGGACCTGAAGATGAACGGCGCCGCCATTGCCATCGACGAGCGCTGTCACACCAGCATGCACAACGTCTGGGCCATTGGCGACGTCGCTGGCGAACCGATGCTGGCGCACCGGGCCATGGCCCAGGGCGAGATGGTCGCCGAAATCATCGCCGGCAAGGCCCGACGCTTCGAACCGGCAGCGATTGCCGCCGTTTGCTTTACCGACCCGGAAGTGGTGGTGGTCGGCAAGACCCCGGAACAAGCCAGCCAGCAGGGCCTGGACTGCATCGTCGCGCAGTTCCCGTTTGCCGCCAACGGCCGGGCCATGAGCCTGGAATCGAAAAGCGGTTTTGTGCGCGTGGTGGCGCGGCGCGACAACCACTTGATCCTGGGCTGGCAGGCGGTTGGCGTGGCGGTTTCCGAGCTGTCCATCGCGTTTGCCCAATCGCTGGAGATGGGCGCGCGCCTGGAAGATGTGGCCGGCACCATTCATGCCCACCCAACGCTCGGTGAAGCGGTACAGGAAGCCGCACTGCGCGCCCTGGGCCACGCCTTGCATATCTGACACTGAAGCGGCTGAGGCCGATTTGGCCCGCTGCGCCGAGAGGCGCTGCGGGTCTTTTTTCATTCAGGCCATCCAAGCCTCCAGAGAACCCTAAGCCTCCAGAGAACCGCACACTCTTTGAGGGGCTAGCTACTCGGCAATTGCGTTCTTGCCTGTCCCCTTGGCCCTGTAGAGCGCCTTGTCGGCACGTGCCAGAAGCGCGTGCTGGTCCTCCCCTTCCCGCCATTGCACCACGCCATAGCTCATGGTCAGCCGGCAATCACCCACCGGCTCCACCTGCTCCAGCACCTGACGCAAGCGCGCCGCCACATCCAGCGCCTCCCCCAGCGCGGTCTGCGGCAGCACGATGACGAACTCGTCGCCGCCCCAGCGCGCCAGCAGGTCCAGCTCGCGCAAGCAGGTGCGCAGGCTTTCGGCCACCCGGACCAGCGCCGCATCGCCACGGGCGTGACCGTAGCGGTCGTTGATCGGCTTGAAATCATCCATGTCCATGGCAATCAGCGACAACGGCTGGCGGAAGCGCTGGGCGCGCTGGCACTCCAGCTGCAACGCGCTCTCCAGCCGGTAACGGTTGGCGACACGGGTCAACGCATCGCGTTCGGCCAATTCACGGTTTTCGTCCAGTTGCCGCTGCAACTGCTGGTTCACCCAGGACAACTCACGGGTGCGTTCGGCCACCTGAAACTCCAGCGACTGGTTCTTCTGTTCCAGCTGAGACACCAAACGCTTGCCAGCGTCGATATTGCGATGCGCACCCAGCATGCGCGCCACGGAACCGTCCTCGTTATGCGCGATGATGTAGCCGCTGTCTTCGATCCAGATGTAGCTGCCGTCCTGACAACGGCAACGGTATTCAATGCGGTAGCGCTCGTTGCGGTGATTGATATAGGCCTCGAAATGGGCCATTACCCGTGGGTAGTCTTCGGGATGGATCACGCTTTCCCAGGTAAATACCGAGTTGGCCATGGAGTGGCTGGCATAACCCAGCATGCTGTACCAGCCCGGGTTGCGATAGACGTAACCGGTATTGGCATTCCAGTCCCAGATGCCATCGCTGATCAAATCGAACAAGGTGTGCAATTGCTGTTCACTGAAGCCGGCAGGTACCGGCCTGGTGTCTTGACTCATGGACGCTCTCCCTGATGCCCAGCAACTGCGCTCCGATCAAGGGGCTGCCGACAGTGGTGTTGATTGCCGCGAGCGGCAAGATGATGCCTATCACGGGCAAGCATATGCCCACCCGCGTGCAACCGAAATAGCGCCAACGCCCTGATTTCGACCGGCACAGCGCTGGCATGGCTTTTGCGCTTGGTACCTGCCAACGAGATTTCCAAGGAGGAAACATGATAATCGCCCCTAACGGCGTCAGCTGGCAGCCCACGCTCCACCAGCCTCGGTACACCAGCGATGAGCAGACAGTGGCCCAGATTGCACCGCTGCGCACGCCAATAACCACCGCCAACACCGCGAGCCAACAACAGAGCGGGGGCAGCACCGCTCAGCAAAACGCTGAGGATGCTCGTGCAGAAGCCTTTGCCAAGTTCAAGGTGATGCTGCAAAACCTGGGTTCTGCGACCACTGAGCCGGTCATCGGAGAACCCCTGCCGCCCAAGACTGCCCGGCAGGAATTTCACGACTTCATGTCCAAGTCGCCCGGCGAGATGATCAAGGAAAAACTGCTGCGTGAAATAGGCCTGACCGAAGAAGAGTACGACGCCCTGCCGCCCGAAATGAAAGCAAAGGTCGACGAGTTGATCGCCCAGCGCATGAAAGAAGACATCGAGCGCAAGATCGAGGAGAAAGCGCAAGAGCAGGTCGCCAAGGTGGACGGCGGTGTGGATGAAGAGCAACAAGCGGCTCGCCCGGTATGAGGGAGTGGCAGCGGCCGGTAAGGAGAGCGCCGCGGTTCGTCCAAGGCGACCCAGCCTGAACGGTTTGAAGGCGTCCGGTAGCGTCGATGTTCAGGTGGTGCATGGCTTCGCCAACTGCACCGCTACCGGCGCCATGACCGGTCTCAGGAAAAATCGGCAGGATGTTGTGCAGAGAATTCGTTTGAGGTCCTTGGCCTTATTGTCCAGGGTGGCAGGCTGGTAGCTATTTGCCACGCGTGGACGCAGGCGCATGACGATGCCTGCGTAGGGGAACGATGCCGGATCCCCCCTAAAATAAGAGAGGACAAGGAAATGCAATCACACGGTTTGAAGCAAAGCCTCAAGCAGCGGCATATCACCATGATCGCGCTGGGTGGGGTGATCGGTGCAGGGCTGTTCATGGGCTCGGGCTCACTGATCGCATCGGCAGGGCCCGCGGCCATACTGTCGTATTTCATTGGTGGCCTGGTGGTCACCCTGGTCATGTTCATGCTGGGCGAAATGGCCTGCCGCAACCCGGATGCAGGGTCGTTCTCGACCTACGCCAACACCTACCTCGGCGACTGGGCTGGGTTTGCGGTCGGCTGGCTGTACTGGTTCAAGTCGATGATGACCATCACCCTGGAAGCGGTACTGCTGGGCGCCATCCTGCATGACTTCCTGCCCTGGCTACCGATCTGGGCAGGCGCCTTCCTGATGCTGGTGACACTCATGGCCAGCAACGCCTACTCGGTGCGTTCGTTTGCCGAAGTAGAGTATTGGCTGGCTGCGATGAAGGTCGCCACCATCCTCATCTTCATGCTGCTGGGCGTCTCGATCCTGCTCGGCCTGCACAGTGAGATTCCCGCCCCCGGCCTGATCAACCTCACCGCCCATGACGGCTTCATGCCCAACGGCCTGTCACCGGTGATGGCCGGCGTTATCGTGGTCATTTTCTCCCTGGGCGGCAGCGAAATTGCCGCTGTGGCCGCGGGTGAGTCAGAGAACCCGCGACAGAACGTGATCCGCGCGATCAAGAGCGTGATACTGCGGGTGATGCTGTTCTACGTAGGTTCTGTGTCGATCCTGATCCTTTGCCTGCCCTGGACCGACAAGGCCAACCTGGCCTCGCCCTATGTTTCGCTGTTCAGCCTGGCCGGGTTCGGTGGTGCTGCAGTGGCCATGAAACTGGTGCTGTTCGTCTCGTTCATGTCGGTGATGAACTCGTTCATGTTCTCCAACTCACGCATGCTGTTCTCGCTGAGCCAGCGCGGTCACGCGCCCAAGCTGTTCTCACGCACCAGTGCCAAGGGCGTACCGATCAATGCACTGCTGCTGAGCCTGTCGATCTGCACGATGATCCTGACCGTGCACTTTGTCAGTGGCGGCGACCTGTTCATGACCTTGGCCAAGAGTACCGGCAGCCTGGTCATGGTCGTATGGATCTTCATCATCATCGCCCACGTGGCCATGCGCGTGAAAACCCGCCACGAAGCGGTCGCCGCAAACGCCTTCCGTGCCTGGCTGTTCCCCTACACCAATATCATTGCGCTGTTCGCCTTGCTGGCAGTCATCGGCACCCAGGCGTTCGACCCGGCATCGCGTTTTCAGTTCTGGTTCACGGTGCTGACGGTATTGCTGGTGGTGGCGGGGTACTTCCTGATGCGCCAGCGGCTGGCGTCAAGCGCGGTGTTAGCCCACGAACGTGATGCATGACAGCGCTGGCCACGCGCAGGTGCTGTCAACAGCAGCACGGCGGCGACAAAGGCGACGGAGACAATAATGGGAATGACGAGAATGGCGTCCCAGGCAGGAATTGAACCTTTATCTGGGGGAGGACTATCCTCAAGACTGCAAAAAACTCGATAACATATTGATTTTAATAGAACATTAGCGAAGCACTCATGACCCTGTCCGAGGAACCGGTCTCCCGAACAATTACACCCTTGCAACGCCCGTTTTCCAGCCTGTCGTCAAGAACCCACAATGCACCCGGCAGATCGAGGTAGGCTGCGGTTAATTACCTAAACTGATAATTACCATCGGAAGCAGGGTGAGAAAAATTCCGCACCAACTGTCAAATCATTTCGTTTCGACCTACATATTGCAGTCTACTTCCTGCGAGGAGTAGAAGGCTTAATTTCCTTCTGCTTCCACTCCAAATAGCCCTTGATAACATCCATACCAATAATTCTTCGCTGCAGAACGTTATCAAGAAACACGCCACTGGAATCAAACTTAAGAAATGATCCAAACTCTTCAATTAATGCATCAATAGCAAAATAAGCGCTAGTAACTTCATCCCTGCCTGAGTGTAAAGCAATCTTTCCACCAGTCAATTCCAACTCGATCAACTGACTATTTGCCTCGCTCAACTCCGCAGCCAACCTAGCGCATTCATTAGACAGCCTTGAGCATTGCAACCTCAGCTTGGCATCAGACCTAACATTTCTTCTTGACTTATTTATCACGCACTGAGGATTTTCCAATATAAATGTATCAACGATAGCCGAATAAAATTCTGACTTGTAAAGCCCACTCACGCTGACATGAGCGGCCTTGTCCGCTACGGCAACAAGACCATCAGGCACGCTTCCCTGAAGCGCCAATTTTTCGGCATCTTCAATACCCGCAGCAACATAGATGAGAAGACGTTTTTTTGAAAGAAACGTTAATTTTCTTTCTGCAATTTCTTCTAACACCCTCACCAAAATCGCGGCTCGAGCTTCAATCCTCTGAATGTCAGATTTTCGCTTCGGTATCGCACCTTTATGAATCAATCCCATCCTCCTTAATGCCTCTAGCATCAGCCACATGCTTGAACCACTCGACATCAGAAACTTCAAGAAGCCTCAACAACTTGCCGTAATCAAAGTCGGCTTTATTTATTTCCTCTCTCAACAAAGCAGCGAGCCGTGTTTCAGGATTAACTACTACAGGCTCTAAAAGCGCCTGGTAAATTTCGCCTTTCTGGGCAAGAATAAACCTAATCGCACGATTAACTTTGTCTCTGAAGCCGACCGACATAGTAGTAGGGAATTCAACTACCTCATCCAACCTCCGTAAGAAATCCTCCGCTGAGCCTCGTTCAACAACATGACGGGTTACTACTTTGGTCACCAGATCTTTGTCACCAACAACATGAGAATAACCTACAGCACTTTCGCGATGCTTAAAAACTAGAGAATCTAATATTCTCTCTAAAAAATACCAAGCAACAAGCTCCTCACCAAGCGAATTTAACTCGCGCTCCAGCATTGCCAGCTCTTCGGACGAGAAAGTATCCCTGCTCTCGGCCAATCTACTTTGAATTCGTTCAAAGTCTTCAGCCAATTGATGCCTCGTCGCGGACACAGCAAAAATTGAATTGAGCGACCAAACTGCCAATGGGCACCACGGACAAATTTTCCGCCCTTTAAAACGCACCATTACATGCGCAGGGCAGACATAGCCTCTCACACAAACATGAGTAGAACTCTGCACCAAATTTGCCGACTTCTCATTGGCGACAATCTCAAATGCGCCTGGCTCTTTATTATTAGAATCATCCACATCAGAAAAATTCAGCAAACCAAATTCATTAATAACTCTACTCACATCGCCGGTACCGCGACTCAAAAGCAATGCTTCAAACTGTCCCTCAACATCAGCTCGCTTGATTAACGGACGCTTCAACGGCTCCTTAGTATTGATTACACCTGCAAAACGGCGCCGGAAGTCGTCAGCGCCAGTGTCATAATGCATGACAGTTTTTGCAGTTTGACCTGTAGTTTTCGCCACTTCCTCTGGCGTTAGTCGACTCAAAAGATGAGTGATATGCATAGCCCTCCCGCTGTGGCCGGTCAATTTCGACCGTACTCGAACAGGGCAGAAAGATAACTCTCCATATTGAGGATCAGCATATGTTGCAACCTTCACTGCATCACTCTTCACCCTAACTGCCTGCCATTGCTCCCACGTGTAATAGTCAGTTTTTCGAGATTTTGTTTCACGTGGACTACCCATGAATGCTGCACATTCTACTGTGCCATCACCATTCCTGCGCATCCAACTCTGAAAATCCAACATCGAGTGAGTAATTACCTGGGCATACATCTCATCTTTGACTGGATATCCAGAATGAGCATCATTACAAAATAGACAGTTAATCTCACCCCACTTTGAATTGACATTCCCCTCATAAAAACAGCTCTTCCCAAATCCAGGGGCTTTAGTTTCAGAAAAAATATCCGCACGCCATTTCGCCTGGCGATCTAATTGCGATATTACGGCATAGCGACAATGAACAGTGAAAGGTTCGGTTCTAATTTTATCCGTATTTATAAACAAATAGGACAACCCTACTTGCGGATCAATATCTCGATCCACATGAATGGCATATGTGTCGCAACTTAGCCACTGTAAGTTCTGCCCTCTCAGGCCACCCCTAACCAAACAATACGGGAAAATTGTAGTAGCCGGATTATAACGATATTCATTGCCTATCTTAAGAAGCACAAGGGCTCTTCGACTCACAGACAGAATAGGATGCAGGCCGTCACTCAGATATACGACTGGCACATATCCGATTTCATTAAAGTCCAAAACAGCCAACTCATTGTCACTGTACCTATACCTCATACCCTTGACATAGCCATCCAGGAATGGCTCCGCAGTCGCTATTGCCTCCAAATACTTAACATAAACATCCTCGTGCTCAGATGTAAATGTGTGTTTATTTGTCCGATAAGCCTTTTGGGTGGGAGGTAGCCACCATATAGGCTGAGACAATTTTTCACAACCTGCTGCATCAGGGCGGAAATCAATCAGATGCTGAAAAAATCGCCTCAGGCTGTTACCAACAGCATAATAAAACTCATAACCCATAACTTCAGAAAACTCCCAATATGATAAAGGGCGCATTCCATCCGATTTTAATTTCGGCTTATAAAAAATACGACCCACGAACATATTTGGGAATTTAGGATACAGAAATTCCGCACCTGGATTCTTATGAAACCACGCAGGCAGATACACAAACAGATACAAATTGAATCTTCCAAAGCATGTTAAGAGAATTTGGGAATTCTCATAAGATTGCTCCTCCGCGTATTCCGCCTGGAGCCGTAGCCAAGTATTCACTGCAACCTCTATATCTACTCCCACCTTGGCCCATGCAACCTCAAGGTTTAATCTTTTGATACCCATCCCGTAAAAACTAGCAGCAGCGAGCTTTAAATCATCCATCATGAAAGAAACCAACTTAATTGGATCTGAATAATTACAGAACGAAGACTCAAGTAATTCTTGCTGCCCTCGACTGACCATTCTGTCAATCGCATCTTTGGTTAAATTCATAGTCGCTTCCCTCACTTGAATCGGATCAACTGAAAGCCTTACTCCAAATCTCTTTTTCAACACATCAACTATCTGATCCAAAGGCAAAGGAGAGTTCTTCTCTGACTCGTCCAAGCTAAACTCTTTCCACTTTCGAATATCCTCCAAGCCAACATCTTCAGGTTTGTACCAAGATGACGCTAGGGCAAGCTTCACCCCCATCTGAATAACAGTCCTTTCTTTTCGCTCTTGAGGATCGTATTGACGGGGCGCCTTACTCCTTGTAATTCTTATAATGTCTAACTCCCGAAACACTTTCGCGATGGATGTGTAACATGCATATCGATCCGAAACCTCATCTATCCAAGATGCCTGCGGGCGAGTGAAGCGATATGGCAGTATCAAACACTGCATCCTATGTAAATCAATTAAAAGAAATTTTATTATGTGATTCAGTTGCGTCCGTGTAGACCTGCCAACATCCGGTGTGTGACCTATACGCACCAGAACTACAATTTCTGCTTCACTTAGGGATTCTCCGATCAAGTCAGCACAGGCCATCTGACCTGTGCTGAAATAGCCCTCCGTCCAACTGCCTTCTACAAGCCCGCCATCCCATGAGCCAGATGAGCTTTTCCGATTTCGAGTACGCCGGTAAGCGCAAGCAAACCCGTCGCGAGCGTTTCCTGGCCGAGATGGAACAGGTGGTTCCGTGGAGCGGATTGGTGGCGTTGATCGAGCCTCACTACCCAAAGGCTGGCGGTGGCCGCAAGCCGTATCCACTGGAAACCATGCTGCGCATTCACCTGCTGCAAAACTGGTTCTCGTTGAGCGATCCAGCCATGGAAGAGGCACTGTACGAGATTACTTCGATGCGCCAGTTTGCTCGGCTGACGCTCAGCGCTCCGATTCCTTAGCAAACCCTCTCGATCCTCCAGCGCAGCCTCCAGAAGCTCAGATATATATGTAAAAATTTCATCTCGAGATGGCCGATACGAACTGAAGCGTTTAAGAAATCGTGGCTTAACACCGGAAACTTCATCTAACGCATGGATGAGCCGGACAACAGACTCCCGGAAGCACTCCATTAACTGAAGCGCTGAAACAAGGAAAATAATACCTTCGGTAATATTAATCATTCACTACTCCAGACTTTTATTGCCTGACCGCTCCCTGGCTATTTTCAGCCTCAACGCAGCAATCCTTTTTTCATGAAATCCGATAATCATTTCATCCACACCTTTATTGCCATCAGTTTTGAAAGCAGTAAAAGCGACCGAAAGCTTCTCGTTGAGTAACTGGAGACTCACAATTGCGTACCTAGCGACACTTGCAACATCGGCATGTCCTGTCAAGGCCATGACCTCGTAATCTGACAAGCCAATCCCCTCGGTATGTTCGACGAAATTCTTCATATAAAAACAATAACTGTGCCTCAGGCTATGCAGCTTTAACCTGTAGCGATCAGTCTTAAACCCCAGCACACCTTCAGCTGCACGAGTGAAAGGTTCTGCAATTACGCTCCCATAATCACAGAGGAACAATGGATATCCAAATTGTGACTGAAACACGAAATCATTATCTACATGTGCCCGATATTCGTACGTCAAGTATTTTTCAAGATTTTCAAAAAACATCTCCCCGTATGGCTCCAATAGCAACGTATATTTTGTCATCCGCCCTTTCCATGACAACATGTCAATTTGACTAGCGCTCAGGCCGGCATATGAATCTTGCATGCTGCTTCGATCTGAAGGATTGACCGCATAGACCTCACGCCTTTCGAAGTCAATATCCGCCCACAATAGTTGCAAAGCTTCAGATGCTCGCAAAGAGGTTGCTGCTATAAGAGACCACAGAGCAGCATCTCGATAAGAAGGAGCAGACCTTATTAACTCGCCAATTTTATCGAGTGGAAAGAATTTATCTTCTTCGTAGGGATCATGATTTTTCTTGGCTTTCGGCAAGTGGCCAAAAACACGCATTCTTTTGGAGTTTCTTGAACGCTTTACCTTCCTACCATACATACCCTCTAAAACAAGAATCTCTTGCTCCGACCTAGGTTGCCCGACATTCTTCAAGCTGCCGATTAGTTGAATCTCGTCACTAACGTCAGTATCTGGTGGCCAGGCTGCGGAATCTGCGCAATGCTCATAGCACGACTCAATCAGTTGCTCTATCGCGGCATGATGAATCCCGGATGTTTTGTTACTTACCATTGGAGAGGGTCTTCGTCTAGCAATCGCCTGCACCAATGGCGACATAGATCTCAAACCTTGAGTTATATAGGAGTGATACAATCGAGCAAGCATGATGTAGCTTGACCTATCTACGGCTCCGCAAACCTCCAACCCCACAACTAGATAATCTAAAAAAGAAGCACCCTTGTAGGAGTAGGATTTCATCGTGTTGAAGCTGAACCCCAACCCAATCATCCATATAATGAAAATTTCAAAAGCCCGTGATTTCACCCATACACCCGGCGATGCTTCTGATAGACACTTAAAGGCATTACGCCCTAGACAGACATCCTTTCTCACCACATATTTTAAATTTGGCATGCTGGCACCTCCTTGATGGAATACTTTTGGCATTTATCAAAGAAACCATTGCTACCATTGATAGCCACGCGGCTTCAGGCGCACTATATGGCGCAATCAATATTGCGAGCGACGTAGATTCAAAATAGAGGTGACATATATACAGCTGTTCTTCATCTACCGCGACCATGTCAATTGCCGAGTCAGAAAATTATCAGACCCGACCAAACAGTATTGCCTATAGAGTTAAATGCCTGATTATTCAATGCAGAACTCCAAAAGCCTATTAAAGCCGCTGAGGTCGTGCCCCCCTACCGACCAAAATTGCATCAAGGGGACAGTCGAACAAACTCAACTTTATGAACCGTCAGGATCTTGCCGACCCTTTGAGGAGGGCACACAACCATTTGCCAGGTCGTGCCCGTGAGCTTCGATCCTCATATTCATACCATCCTCTTACTCACCCTGAACCGTAATCCAACAGCGCTCTAAGCACTAGCTGAGAGTAGCTCACACGGCAAGCATAGCAAGTAGGGAAGTTCCCACCCTAGATATGAATAATAATCTACCATATGTCAATTTAGAGAAAATTAAATCACCAACTACAAACAAAAAACGATATCAGACAAGCACTTACAAAAAACAATAAATCCCAAGATATTCTTATTTGTATAAAGCCATGAAACATTCGCACCCCAAAAAAATTTTCATTTGTATATCTCGGTGCTACTCATATATTTGAATTTGGAAGACCCATCTATCCACTTCTATATTGCTACAGTCGGGTTTCTAGAGGCATCGCCTTCCCATAGCTCGATCATCATCATCTGTATTGCAGCCCGAAGATCTCAAGCACAAAGCCCACCAAGGTGCGGCCCGGCAACGGTTCAGCTCCGATCCGCAGCTGGCTGCTCGAAGCTGCCCCGGTCAACCCCTACCGTATGGTCTGGCGCTTTACAGAGCCTTCGGCCAGGTATATCCGAATCCATCACAAGACTGCTGATCAGTAGGTGGTCGTTACCGCCTGCCCTTTCCTGTACGAAGCAGATCTTCGATGGGGGGGAAAGATGCCTAAAGCATAGGCGGCCCGAAAATCACCAGGTGTGAGATCAGCAAGCGCCCACAGCGTTTTTCCGCGTGCGGTTCTTCGCGTCTCGACTCATAGCGCTCAGCTTGCCTCGCATCCGCGTCAGCATCTGGCTTGCACGGTTGCTCTATAAGAAATCGCCCTTAACATTGGCTCCCAGTCTAAGGGTATGCTCTTAAGATACTGAATTGCATGGGTATTTTTTCATTTTTTCACTCTCGCTTCCTTGACCACTCCCGGTTAATGGTCTTCATTTTTTATGACCACACAGGAGAGAAATGGTCATGAGATCAGCACCTCTTTTCCGCCCGGAATGCGCTCAAGTAGCCTTGGTCGGCGGGCCCGACTACGTCATCTTCAGCTGCTTGCAGTGGCAAGACGAAAACCTCCGGGTAATGACCCAGCCCGCCAAACAGACCTTTTGCGTGATGCACGGCGATTACCTCGATCATCGCTTCATCATGGCCTTGGAGCGTGCTTATCTCCGAGGAGCATTGGCTCCGGTGAAGCTGATCGCTATCCATGAGCATGGTCTGGATATCTTTCTGGACAGCAAGGTATCTGGCAGCAGCATCCCGGCCATCGAGGCTATTTGGGAAATCGATACCCACCTTTATTCGGGTCGGCATTACACCGTAGCTTTCGCGAGCGAAGACGAGATCTACTCAGGTCGTTCTGACTACCCATTCTGGCCTGTGGTCAAAGAGATCATGGAGTCAACCACTCTGGGCATCAGTCCGTATGAGCTCCCCTGCTATGACGAAAATGACCTGGAAGACTACACCGACGACAGCCTGAGCTTTCTCCCTTCTATCGATGAGGGCCAGCCATGATCTACTCTAGATTCCTGTATACCGAGTTCGAGCAGCCTCATAACGATGACGGTGAAGGTGGATTTACGATCTTCAGCACCCCGCAATCATTGGGTGCCTATGCAACGGACGAACAGCGTGTAGGCTTTCTTAACTTCGCTGTCTTGTGGGATGGAGAACCTGATACCAGAGTCATCTATCTGGCCGAGCAAGCAATCGTCCGTGACGTTATGGCGCCAGTCAGGCTTCTACATGCGCATGAGGGTACGCTCACCGTCGTCTATGACTCTGAATGCGAAGATCTCGACTATGATGCGCTCAAGACGGCATGGGAAGACATCGGTTCTGGCGTACAGCTGGAATGTTGGACTGTTGAAGTGATCGAAGAATGTGTAGTAGGCCACTTGCTCTTCGGTGGGCGGCTGTTCCGCAAGTACGCTCCCGAAATTATGGCTAGTGGTAATCTGGGAATGTCGTTTTACACCGAAGAAAATTTCTTGTTTGCGGATAACTGGTCAGAGGATGAAATGTTTGGCTCTGGGCAGCAGCAGGATTCAGACGATGAATCACCACCTCCAAACGGGGAACTCTTCTAGGTAGGCCAGTGTTGTGAGGGCGCCCTGGGTAGGTTGGGCGCGCCCTTCGGGCCGGCTGTCGTGAACCAAGCCGCTCGCCGCATGGCGGCGTCTTGGCCCTTACGGGCTTCCATCCTCGCGTCTCCGCCGTACTGGCTGCGCGCTCCGCTTGCTCTGTCTAGCATCAAATGAGCGTCTTTCTTGGCATCTGCATGCCACCCTGTTAACTCACTTCCTCGCCGCCTAGTCCTCTCTCTTGCGCGAGTGCTGATCCCCAAGCTGGTGCAGTTCCTGGCGATCAGATTTTGGTACTCAGCCAGGGGAAAAATGTGTTTTCCGTCAAAAATTTTTGGTCAGTGATTCGTGCTCATAATGCGAGTAGGTACGCTCTACTGCTCGCCACCCCAGTTTTCGTTAAGCCTCTGGACTTCGATTCGACGCAAAAAAGGCCAGTCCATCTCCGGCTGAAGGGTCTTTGGACTCTTCCCTTGCTAGTTGCTAGCGCTTGGGCATACCTCATAAGCACGTGGATTGCGTGGGGCTTTGTGCAGACTGCTCGCTCATGGGTGCTGTTGCCCTTGCCGAACAGATATCACTGAAGACCTGCGAGCAGTGTTGCGCGTCTGGCAAGCAAATTGGCGGCAGGTGGGTAAGTACGCTCTGCCCTATGCACGATGCAGGAGACGGCTAGTGGCCACGATAATCAGCTTCAGCTAGGCACGGAGACGCTTTCGACGGCTCGCCGCGCTCCTCGTCAAGGGTCATTCATCATCACCAAGCACGGTAACCCCTAACTGTTCATGGATGCACCCGAGCACTGGAAAAATCCAGAGTCTGGAAGTTCCAGGGGAGGAGAACATTTGTACACATCTGTTGAACAGCTTCACCAGGCGCACCACGGCCCAGAGCTTTGATCGAGGACGAGAGAGATGAGCGAGGGCAGTGTGAACTCTCTCACGGCACGTGAGGTTTCTCAGGTTCTGCGAGAAGCGGTGTTCGGTCGAAGCCAGATGCGAAAGACCGGGCACCAGAGATGGGACGAGATGTTCGTCGGCCTTTTCGTGATCGACATCGAAGGTTGGCGCATCACCATTTTCAATGACTGTGATGAACTGGACTACTGCGAGAGCTGCGAAAGCCCGGACGGGCGGGTTTGGCATTTCGACTCTGGAGATCGATACGGGACAGATCCGATTGCTCTGCTCAGCTCCTGGGAGCACGGGGTGCTGGAGAGCCTATTGAGATCGCTTTGAGAGTAACCACACCACACTCAGGAAGCAGGGGCCAGCAGTTGCCGTGGAGGAGACGCCCCCCTGCTTGGACTACAGCCGATCTTCTTCGCAGTAGTCATGTATTCTTTCTAGAATTGAATTTTCCCCTCTCCCCCATGCATCTGGTGCTTTCATTTACGGTTGCATTTTTCAACGCTCTCTGCATTGTCGCAATCAGCCGTACTAGGAAGGCTTACGTCTACTTCGCTGGATTTTTTACCTGATTATGCCGACGTGCTTGTGCTTGTGCTTGTGCTTGTGCTTGTGCTTGTGCTTGTGCTTGTGCTTGTGCTTGTGCTTGTGCTTGTGCTTGTGCTTGTGCTTGTGCTTGTGCTTGTGCTTGTGCTTGTGCTTTGAGAGCTAAAACCTCACTCTCCAAAATATCAATTTTCTTATCCCTTTCGTAGATGACAGTAGTCTGCGATGAGAGCTTTAGCTGCGTCGCCTTCAACTCGTCATTTAAGCCTTGGTTTTCTTTAACCACATCAGATAGAGCCGTGCTCAGCTTACCTATCAGTTGAGACTGTGCCAGCTCTTCAGCCTTCTTTGAATCTATCGAAGATGATGACGAATAGAATTGCACCATAATCAGCATCGATATAATTATGAAATACAGAACAAGAAGCCATTGAGCGCCCATTTTAGCAAAAAAATATTTTCTAAAAACCCCTTTTGCAACGACTGTTCTCCTGGCAGGAGTTAATTTCTTGCTATACCTCATCAGGCGCCACAAAGATCGCACTTCTTGAATGAATGACTTGGACTTTTTCGTCCCATAAATAAATTTTACTATTGTCCTCTGAGCATAAATCAAGTTCATCAATAACAGTAAAACGCCACCAATCAAGAGGATTATGACTGGAATGTATGAGGTGGTAGGTTGCTGTTCTGCCTTCACCATGTCACGCAACAGCCCTGCACCAAGAATCATCGCACCCGCGATACCAACATTCCGCACATGGTCAAATATGGCTTTGGGGTCTTTCGACAAGAAGCTATCGACCGCCTTCCCAAACGATTTTATTTCTTCTAAAGAAATCATTCATCAAACTCAATTAATACGCCTAAAGTTTATCTCCCCAAGAAGATAGTGAATTATAAGCCATTCATTACCCCAGCACAATCAAGGAGCACCCGCGAATATTTTCCAGAAGCATAAAGCAAACGACATCTCAACTCTCGCCCGGCAATTCAAAATTTGCAAACACTACTCTCTGCACTGTAGGCCCTCTTTTCTCGAGAGATTAAACCTCCGTGCAAGTGCATCGTAGCATCAAGGCTCTCACGAATAATTGGGCCGTCCTTGAACCGGCACGCCCGCTTGACCTGCGCCGATTTGCAATAACAGTTAGACTGGCCAACGACCGGACTCGAGTTTCCAGATGGGAGAATGGTGAACTGCAGCCGCAGCAGTTGGTGAATGCTCTGCATGGGTTGAGTCTTCTCAATGGGGAGCGCCGTTCGGCCAAGCTGGAAGAGCTACACGGGCGATACGCTGGCACCTACGGGCTAGTTGCTAATTGGTCTCCTCGACTCGCCTTCGTAACGAACGAATGCCAACGGCTTATAGGTTCACTTCCTCACTCGGCGAGAGCATCGTAAGCGTCAGCGAGCACTTGCCGTCTGCCAGTGCTAAACATGTATTCAACATGTAGGCCTTGGCACCCGACAATCACTGCCAGGATTGGCCGACCATCGCGTCGGTCTTTTGCTAGCTTTTCCCATTCACGTAAGTCAATGGATGATGGCATTGGATGATTCTGGGGGTGGGTGTGCCACTCACCAAGATACCGAATCAGTCCATTGCTCTCCCTCCACCGTCTCATGGCAAAACGGTGGTGGAAATAAGGCATGCGTTCAAATAGAAATTTGAAGCGCCTATCCAGCCTTGATGGCTCAGTAGCCTCGATGATCTCGAGATGATCGCCCCGGACATACCCAAGCAATATCCCACCAGCCTCAGTCGAGTCATGGCCTTCTTGGATATACTTTTTGAACACCTGTAACGGCTGACCTCCCAAGTATACGAACTGGTTTGTGCCAGGGCATTTCCACGTATTCAAGAACGGCATGCAGGACACCCCTGACGACGTAGAGGTGAGCAATCTGGAGTCGCAAGCTCGAAGTTCTGATCGGCAAGTCGTGTGCTCAGAGAAGGCCATGGTTTGGAACCAGCCCAAGCTAGCGTTGCGTCAAATCCCAGTGCGGCAGCCTGGATGGAAACTGAGGCAGGGAATGGAACATACAAGCCTTCACAACCCTGACCGGCAAAGATAGGTGATACCCCGCTGATTACTGATAGCAACGAACCATCGCGATTGAAGTCGCTGAGACAGCGATAGCACCCTTGCCCCGCGTGCTGTTTGAGCAGTGAGCGCACTGCTACACCGGCACCCTCAATCCACACGTGCAAGATAGGATATGAGACAGCCTTAGCAAGCCAATGACCTAACGCTTCCTCCCCGGTAGCATCAATAACTAGGTCAAGCCCTTCGAGAGGGGCATCCTTTGCGTCCATTTCAATAGGAATTAGATTAGCCAACGGAGCAGGCAGTTTTAGTTCTTTAGCAAGGGCCTTAGCCTTACCCTCCAATAATCGATTTAGACCTAGGCGATGACGACCTACATTTGAGGGCATCAGGAGGTCGTTATCGATCAGCCGAAGCTCGCCACCTCCACTTCCAGCACCCGCTTTCACTAGCATGTCGGCCAAGAAACCGCCGATGGTACCGCACCCTATTAGCCCAATACGCTTACCCAAAAGCGTGGTCTGACCGGGAATGTTGCGCCCAGCAAGGTACTTGTCATCGAGGCGCAGCATCTGCACCGGACGTATAGGACAGTCGAAAATTGGCAACCGTTGATCTGTTGAGCGGCTTGCCTTTGGACGATTTCGTTGAAGCTCACTCACGAGAAAGCCGTAGCTGTAGCCGGTTTTGGGAGACTCGATCGTAATCAAGACGCCTCGCTTACGAGCTCGGTAAGCCGAAACGATCTTATCGCGCACTTTACGCCTACATGCTTCATCCATTTCCCTCTGCCAATCCAGTACCTGCGCGACCGTCTCCGGCGGCCAATCTCTCTGCAATGGTCTCGGCGCAGCAGCGGACGTGATCATTTCGATACGCACATCGACGCTAATGATCGTTCTGCCTGAACGCGCAAATTTAACTTTGCTTCGTTCAGCGCTATCGGTGAGAACATACATCTTGTTGTCCGACAGCTGGAGCACCTCCAAACTGCCAGAAGATCGCCTCTCGATGTCACACAAGCAGTAGATGCCTTTCCAGTAAGCGAAAAACTCCTCCTGGAGATCTTCAACCATTTTGCCGGACACGATTTGCTCGAGTACGTGGATGGCTTGCCGTAGAGAAGTTATAGTTTGCCCAACGGGATCGAAGATATCGATCACCTCTGTCCCTGGCGCAGCATAACAAAGGTACCCGTCCGACCCCACATGCGGCAGCACCTTGGGTAGATTCTCGGGCAACCGAGTAAGCCAGATATCCAAAGGCTGAGTAAACGACTTGTCGATCCAGACTTCGCAAGGAACATCACCCTGGCTAGTGGGCAATGAACCTTTCATCGCCAAATACGCGGGATCCGGCTGGGGATCCACTTTCGTGAACCCCCAGCCGATCATATGGCGCAATACCTCGGGCATTGCATCCATAAAGTCAGCCCGCTTTGGTACGTTTTACCGGCTCAGCTGGCCCTGCCAGAGGGGGAATCGCAGCCATGAAAGACGGTAATGCTTCTGTGTTGGCCTTCATGCGATCTGGATCATTAGGGAGCCGGTCGCCCAGCATTTCAAGCAGCCAATTGAACGCGACCTGTGAGTCGGTTGCCTCAATTGCACCTTCGAGATAACGCGCAAAGGTCTCGAATCTCTCCACAGCTTCAGCGATGGATTCCTTGGACATATGCTCGGTCAGAGACGACTCCGGGTCGATGGGGCTCGCTACGCCGGCCTGCAAAGCAGCAGGGATTCCCTTGACAATGTGCAGAAGAGCGCGATCATCCCGCTTCTCGAAACGCTCATACAGCGGACATGCTATCGCCATCAACAGAATGGAACTTGGGCCCTTTTCTTCCCACTGCTTGTCGCGGAATGCCTTGAGATAACGAACCACACGTACAAGTTGATCCTTACCTTCCACCTCAGCTTTGAACCAATCTTTCATAGCCATAGGGTCAGACTTACGCCAGCCCTGCTCGCGATCGGCCAACAAAATCTGATCAGAGGGCAGTGTCTTCCAGGTCTGCTGCTCTGCGTTCATCGCCGAGTCAAACGCTCTGCCCTCAATGCTTTCAAGGCCAGCCTTCAGAAGCATAAATCGAGTGTCTGGGATGACGTAAAGCGGGAGGTCAATGTGAGCATATTCCGAAATTGTCACTCGCACGCAAGTGGTCTTGCTCTCGGTACGCCAGCCTTTCGAATCGCAAATAGGCTTGAGAACCTCAGTGACGGCTTCGAAGAACAGCTCAATCGCGAGCTTAGGGCTGCTCTTCTCTCTCATGACGCTCAGAGGGAGGTACACACCATCATCGATATCAGACTGCTGAGGTGGGGTGATGCAAGGGCTATTCAGCGTCTTGTAGGCACGCGAGCCTTGAATGTAGAACCTCGGTTGGCAGATATCGCCTTCTAATCCCTTGTCGCGTAGGACATTCGACAGATCAGCTTTCAGAGCAACTCGAATCTCTTTACGAGCGCCGTCAATCTCCCCCAGTTGCTTCGCAGAGAGGTCAAGTTCATCTAGGAAACAGGTATCCCCGGTGGTGGTGTACAACAACGGACTAAAATTTGGCATAGCGTCTCCGCTCAAAGGGTAATGAACGATGCCTGCAGCAGTTGCTGACCCCTCAAAACGGGACTGCCAAACGCCCCCGCATTTCCGAATCTTGCGACTGCATCCCCACGCCGACTTCGCTCCAAAGGGTGCAATCTACGGTTGAAAATCAGCTACCTTGCTTGACGACACACGTGAGACACCATGTTGCCATCACACCACATGTAGATCAATAGAAAAGCAAAGGCACCACATATGGTGCCCTCTAGCGTTGTCTTCATATGTCTAAGCACTTCTGGTAAACGTGATGGTTCCCGCTGTATTCAGCCCCTCCGTCCACTTCCGATCAGTAAAATACGTGCCCTCCATGACGAGGCCTTCACCGCGTTCTTTGACAAAAACTCGTGCGGCACCTGTATGGGTGTTCGTGTCCGTTGCCACAGGAACCTGGGTGTAGTTAACGTACATGTAATTCAGCTCTATCAACCCCATCTGCTCGCTTGGTCGGACAGAGACGCTGATGGTTTTGGAGTCGGAATACCTACTTTCGGAAACGAATTCCATCTGCACCCTGGAAAAGCGAGCTTTTATCTTCACCCTCCCTTGTACGGCGTGAAGCAACGCACCGTCACCCTGGCCAAGCCACTTCTGCATTACCCCCCAGTTCGATTGCAGTTGGACATCCCATTCACCATCAATTGGCGGCAGGAATTTGCGGATGAGCGGAGCCCGGCATAACCACACAAACAAGGGCGTTTCACCAAGCACATAGAACACGATGCTGCCCCACCATACCGCTGACATCACTGGTCGTTGAAGCCCCTGCAATGGGCCATCCAAAAGCGCTTGCAAATTGTGGAAATTCAATAGAAGAAAAACAGCCAAGCATGTGATGGCGAAGGCTGAAAGTGTCTTGGTAAGCCCAATGACCTGATACATGCCATTCCTCAAAATGATCTCTGAATCCCATACCCTATACCCTCGCTATCGCGGAGTACATGAGGCATGCGTGGTGCTCGCGGCCACCTGGCAGGCTAGCGCCCCTCCCCGTAACCGCCGATCTTCGTGAGCGGGCCAGCCGACCCTCTTCTACGGAGGTAAGATAGAAGAGATTAAGCGTTAGACTCTGTTAATCGCCGCCTAGGCGTGCCCCACGGGGGCGGCTGTACTGAACCGCCCCCTGGCTTCGCTAGGTTCCGGCCCTATCGGGCTTCCATCTTCTCGCCTCTAGCCCATCGTGAGCCGGCGCACTCCGCTTGCGGTCGTTTCTGATACCCGAGCATCCTCCCCCCCGTCAAACTAACCTGGCGATGCCCTTTCCGCAGCCTGTTGCGGAGTCATTTTGGCTGACTTATGATCAGGCCAGGCGGTGATGGTCGCCTGGCGCCTGTTTCGCGAAGCAATAGCCCATCGTAGATACACCCTTTCGTTTTACATCGGCATGTCCCTAACCAGGCGCTGCCCGGTGAACAGGCAATCGGTAACCAAAGCGTCGAATGGTTTTGGAGACTTTGCTATGTCCGATTTTTCCCCTCTCAGCATCATCAAATCGCAAGCCAAGCAGCATGCTCGTGAACACGACATGAAGCTTTCTGCTGCCCAAGAAGCGCTTGCGCGTCAGGCAGGGTTCGAGGAGTACCACGAGCTCGTTGTCGTCGCCCGGCGAAACCCCATGGATCCTCGGCTGATGCTCGCCGCCTTTGGCGTGCGTGATTTCAAGGACGCGATTGACGAGGACGATGTGTTCTCCGAGCTGGATCAAGAGCTGAATCACATGCTGTCCGGCGCGATGGACGAGACTAACGCCAGTGAGTTCACCATCGGTGAAAGCGAGGTGGAGTCAGCCGCCTATGACGATGCGACTGGCGTACTCAGGTTGGGCATGTCTATCGACTGGGAAGGCAAACAGGATCCTGACCGTGTGTACTACGGCAGGGTTTTCTTCCTCAAGGCGGATGTTGACCTGATTCGGCGGGACGGCAGGTGGTCGCTCGGGGAAGACGGTGTTTCCATCACCGGGAGCGAAACGGATGCAGACCGTGATCGCAGGACTGAATGGGAGTACATGGAGCACCAGCAGGCCGCTGAAAGCGAGGAGCACCGCCCCAGCATGAGCATGGCGCAAGCGCTGGCCAATGAGCTGAAGATATCGCTGAAGGATGCGGAGCTTCTGGCAGACGCCGAAGTAACCGCGAACACCTCGGATGACGGGATGATCTACAGCTACTGGGTGGACGTTGAGCCGTATGCCGAGGGAGCGCTTCGGGATGATCTGCTGGCCCGGTTCGGCACCTTGGAGATCGAGTTGGACGTCAACTTCTTCGACGACATCCATCCTGAAATGTAAGTGAACTGGGGGTGGTCGGCTGATGAGCTGGTCACCTTCAACTCAGTTCTGCGAGAGTGAGGGCTTCGGCATGCAGGTGATCAGCGCAACGCAGGCAAGACGGCGTTTCCGGAGGATCATGAAGCTCCTGCAGCAGGGGCACTCGTTCGTGATCACCAAGAACGGTAAGCCGGCCTGCAAGCTTGTGCCGCCTGAGGTTCCGTGACATGCGCACGGTGTGCGGAAAAACCCGCTAAGAAATCCGAAAAAACCAGGATACTTCCTCGCTGTAAGCCAGGCGTGGCGAGGGCTCTAGGGTTTTCTTGAATCCGCAAATTTGCTGGCTCGGCCCTGCGGGCGCAGCTGTCGTACACCAAACCCTGGCTGCGCCCGGTTTTGGCCCTACGGGCTTCCATCCTCTCGCCTCTGGCCCTTCGGGCCGGCGCGCTCCGCTTGCAAATTTGCCAACAAACGCAAAGACCACTGCGATCCACTAATGGACTGACTGCCCAAGCGTGCCAGCCTTGTGCAACTGGTAGTCGATGACGGTTTGATACAGGTGATCAGCCTCGAGGCGGAGCCTTTCGATCTCCTCGGCTGGTCGCCCTTCATCCACAGCCTTTTGATGGGCACGGACGGCTTGGAGAGCCTGCTGCAAGAGCGGCTCGCCGGCCTCTGCCATGCCCAGGATCGTTCTCTTCATCGCGACCTCTTACTGCGATGGGCGTTCAAGTGCTCGAGCTCTTGGTGCCACACCGCTACAAACTTCTCGAAGTCGCGCAAATAGGGCCCCTCTGCCAGGCGGGTAGACCCGACACTCGCCGCTCGGAAGCGCTGCAGCCACGGCTCAGGGATGCTGTGCTCAGCGATCAGCTGGACGCCGTTGTGGAGCTTGGTGATGACGACATCGACGAGTTCCTGGGCCGAGAGATGATCACCAGCCGCGACGTCTTGCAGGGCTTGGTCAACCTCGTCGAGCTCAGCCAGCACTATTTCAGCGCGAGCGTCTCCAGGCTGGAAGTCGGCAAGTGCCCACAACGCTCTGCGCCTCGCGATCTCCAGGCTCCGTAGCCGATGATCAATCGTCACATCACTTCTCCCTGCCGCAGGTGGACGTCACAGGCCAAGTTCGACTTCTAACTGCGATCCCCGCAAGGTACGGGTGAGCTCGCCTCTCGGCAGTCTTGCCAGGATTCCATCGGCGAGGTCATTGGCGTGCCGGGCGTACAACGTGACTACACCTGGTACAGGCACGCGATCTGGAACGAGGGCCCCGACTCGCACCTGGGCAATTTTCAGTATATTCACGACATCTGCGGGTAGCGTGTCGGTCGACAGGTGCTCGACGGTCGGCCTTGTGGGAGGGCTCGCACCGT
The DNA here is from genome assembly GCF_058795575.1 of Pseudomonas sp. GW823-FHT05G12. Classification (NCBI taxonomy): domain Bacteria; kingdom Pseudomonadati; phylum Pseudomonadota; class Gammaproteobacteria; order Pseudomonadales; family Pseudomonadaceae; genus Pseudomonas; species Pseudomonas sp. GW823-FHT05G12. The sequence continues at coordinate 1,663,542 of NZ_CM179501.1, read as the reverse complement.
CCCACAGATCTACAATCGTTTCCAACAGCTTTTCGGGGCCGAAATACGCCAAGGCGATTTCCCACAGGCAGCCTTCCTGGGACAACTTCAGGCGGGCCCTAGTCATTGCAGAGGTTCCAACAGCATGAGGCTCTTTCTGGATTGTGAATTCTCTCAGCTCAGCGCGCAGGCGAAGCTGATCTCCCTGGCTCTGGTTGGCCAGGATCGCCGGGAATTCTACGTCGAAGTGGTCGACGCGTGGCGAGAAGAAGACTGCAGTGAGTTCGTGAAGGAGATCGTACTGCCGCAGCTCTGGGGAGGTGAGTACGCCATGCCGATTATCGAGGCCAGAGCGGCGCTCCTGCGGTTCTTGGCTACCTACGACGAAGAGCTCGAGGTTGTCACAGACGCACCAGCCTACGACTGGGAGCTGTTTTGCGAGCTCGCCTATCAAGATGGGAAATGGCCCAAGAACGTCAGAAACTTTCCCACTGATGCCACGACACTGGCCGCGACGAACGATGGGGAAGATCTGCCTCACCATGCCCTGCTGGACGCGAGGATCATCGCAAGCATGTTCACAGCTAGAGCGTAACCATTTCCTGCTCGATGGATTGCCTGAGGTGCTCAGGCATGTTGTTGCAGACGTGGAAATCGACTGGCACTCCCACCATGGCCTGGAGCTCATCCTCGAGCTCGGCGATGTCGAACAAGGAAATCTTGCCGGCCATTGCTGGAGGGATGGTGGCGAGCAGATCGAGGTCACTCCCTTCGTGATCATCGCCTCGAGCGGCAGAGCCGAAGAGTTTGGGCTCAATGAAGCCATAGGCCTCGATGAGGCGCCGAACCTCCCCCTCCTTTCCTCGTATCGCTTCAGTGGGCCTCATACCTTTCTCCTTGAAACAAGGTCTTTCTGGTTGAGTGAACAGACCGATTCGCCTTGGCAGATACTCACCGATGGCCCGGCGTATCGGCATTTTGGTGCTCGTCTTTCCGGAGCTCAAACGGCTCGTTAGACTCGGTATCACGCGTTCGACGACCAGGCAACACCGACCACCTTTTTAATCAGGGACGACACCACTATGCCTTCCATGCGCCCCTCGCAGTACGCCATGCAACAGCGTACCGACGATGGCCCTTTCCTCTTGTTTGAACGTGAAGAGTACCTCGGTGAGTTCGAGGAAGATGTGCCATCCCCACACCATGCAGACAGTGGGTTTGAGCCTGAAGAAGACATTGAGGACTATGGAATTTCACGTGTGTTCTACAGCGATGTGCCGCTGCCGAACGACTCGCCGGATTGGCACCTGATACTGGAAGTGACTTCGGAAGATCTGACGATCTACCCCATCTACGCCCGGTCGGGCCATGCGAGATACGGCAAGCCAAAATACGACAGCATCAAGTCGATCAGGATAACTCGTTCGGTCTACCGGCCATACACCCATCCTGGCAACGAATATGATCTCGAATTGTTGCTGGGCTCGCTCCCTGAAGGTTTCGCGAAAGACTGGCGGCACGGTCTGGGGTTGCTCTACGAGTACCGCTTCATCGTTCAGGCAGTGGCCAGCATTCAAGGGGTGGTAACCATCATGCTGCACGGCCAGGATGGCCGAAACGACACCGTGGTGGAGGGAGAAACCTATCTCCTGGGGGTTGAGCAGTTCCAGCGTTTGAGGAAGCATCTGGATCGCCTGACGCAGCGTCATCAACGTGAAACTGCGGAAGACAAAAGGTTGGTCTGCTATGCCGGCCTGCTACACAAAGCTTCACCTGAGAATTACCCAGCAAGAGCAAGGCGACTTCCTCCTGACTTCCTTGCCAGCCTTGTGGCTCTGGGATCCGGGCCAACTCGCCTTTCCCTGAAGGATCAAAAGCAGGCGGCGGCTCTTGCTCAGCAGAGCGTGCCGGCGCTCGCAAAAACTGCCCGACGTACTCTGTACAACCTCAAATCGGAAATCGAGCTCGTCACCCTCGGACAACTCATCGCAGCGTACCGAAGCATGCTGGACGGCAACGCCAACGAGAACAGGTGGCAGCGTTTCCTCAGTGAAAACTCGTTCGTTCTGGATATGGCGTTCGGGTATCCCGTGAAGTTGATTGCAGAACAACCCTATGTCGGTGGCAAGGACATCAATGGGCAAGGAGGCCAGTATTCCGACTTCGTGATGGCGGCAAAGGCCACTGGGAATCTTGCTCTGATCGAAATCAAACACCCTCAACACGACCTACTGGGGAAACCCTACCGCAAGACCTACGTCCCCTCTTATGAACTAAGTGGATCCGTGGCTCAGGTGATCAGCCAGCGGAGCGTTCTGCAGAAGAACATCCTTGGGCTGACCGAAGATCTCGATGAGCGCGTCCACGCACATGCTGTGGCGGCCATAGTCATCATCGGGCGCAATCCAACAAAGGTCGTTGAGCAGCGTGCCTTTGAGCAGTACCGCAACAGCTTGAAGGATGTCCTGGTGATCACTTTCGATGAAATGCTGGAACGGCTCGAAGCCATTCACAAAGCCTTGGCACCGAAGCCCCCAGTTGTCCTTGAGCCCATTAGCGACGAAGACCTGCCCTTCTAGACTGCCGTACCGCGAGCACAATGAAGTCGCCTTCAGCGTTCGCCGAAAGGCTGGGCTTCAGCCCACGAGACAAAGGCCGTCACTGGATCGGTACGGTTGATGCGGTACAGGAAGCGTTAAGTCGCTGATAGACGGGGCGCGCTCGGCCCAGCGGCTCAATGGCCGTTATCAGCGGGCATGCCAAAGGCCCGGAGTTGGTAATCCGTGACGGCTTGGAAGCTATGCTCCGCCAGAAGCCTCAGTCGCTCCAGCTCAGCCCCCGCGACTCCGTCAGCCTGAGCTTGGTGATACACCTTCAGCGCCTCAACGGCCTGGCTGTACAGAGGGTCATCAGGCAACAACACCTTGCTGAGGTCTTTCTTCATCACCCTCTCCGCTTTGTCTGACCTACCCCTTTGCGATTGGGGTGCAGTTAGCGAGCTCGGTCAGATAAGCCTGATGATCCCGGACAACCGTGTCCAACGTCTCCTGGTTTAGGAACGGTGGGCGTGGACGGGCCATCTTGCGTTCGTAGGAGCTCGGGGGAGTCTTCTTCGGCTCATGGAAAATTTGTCGAGTCACTCCAACGAATCTCAGGCAGGTCGGTTGAGGCAAGCATACAACGACATCCCTTCACCATGGCTATCCCGCACTGTTCCGTGCCAGCATTACTCGACCTAGGAAGCGTCATCAGAGAAAGATAGTCGATGAAGAATGTGAGGCTCATACGACATGGCGAGAGCGCCGCGAACGCAGGCCAGCCTACCAGGGATCACGCGAGTATTCCCCTCACCGCAAAAGGGCTGGAGCAAGCCCATATGGTCGCTAGGTCATTCACCAGAGCCCCTGATCTCATCGTTGCTTCTCCGTTTCTTCGCGCCCAGGCAACCGCTCATGTGACGGCAGCCCTCTACCCCGCTGTTGCCTTCGAAACCTGGCCGATTCAGGAGTACACGTACTTGGCGCCGGCCCGATGCGTCGATACCACGATTTCACAGCGACGCGGCTGGGTTGAGGCCTACTGGTCAAAGGCTGATCCGACTCTCTGTGATGGAGAAGGTGCGGAGTCATTTCTTGATTTCGTGGCCAGGGCTATGCATTTTCTTGACCGACTCGCAGAGCAACCGGCCAATGACATCGCGGCGTTCGCGCATGGTCAGTTCATCAACACAGTGGTTTGGCTACTCGAGCGTAAGCATAGGGAAATCGATGGCGGAGCAATGCGTGATTGGCGGGAATATGAGATCGCCAACCACGTGGAAAACGGCCAGGGATATTCCATCTACAGATGCTCAGGCCAATGGAGAATCGGTCAGTGAGGAAGCGGGTGACCTCCCCAAAACCGTAGCCCAAAAAATTAAATCGGATTACCTGCTCGAAGGTGGATGGTTGATCGGATGACACTGGACTGGCGATCCCAATCAACAGAAACGCAGAGGTTATCCATGATCAAGAAGACCGTTTCCTTCGCCTGGACAGCTGGTGGTGACTCCTACCACTTGCAGCAGGCTCGTAAGAAGTTCTCGGAGCCTGAGTACCTGAACGCTCTGGCCCAGGCTATCCAGGACGTGAAACCCGGCACCTGCTTCCGTGACGCCATGCGCCAAGCCATCACGGTGGATGAGTACACTGTCGGCGTGCTCGGCGGCCAGGAACTGGGCAAACGCACTCGGGCAATCCTCGAAGACCAACCTGCTGCCGCTCCTGCCCGGTAATCAGATATGGGAAAGATGATGAGCGACAAAGGACAAGAGAGGCTTGCTCAAGGATATCTCGCTCGAAAAGATCGAGCAGTTCAAAGCATCCAAGAAATCCTAGGCCTCGACAAGCAAGCGTATCAAAACTGGCTTGACAGCATGACGGCAGATGACCGCTCTACCCACGACGAGGAAGTCGGACGGTACATGGAGCTTTGCACGATCATGTATGCCCTGCGTCCGCAATGGTCGGGTCAGCTTCAACTGGCTGCGCCAGAGGTGACACCAGGCAAAGATCAGGCTAGCTACATCGGCCCACTTGGAAAATTTCTGGATGGAGCCATCAAAGATGGCAAGCCTGTACCTCAATATCTGCGAGACGCAGCTGATCATATTTCCGAGCTGAACGACGCAAGAAGGCGCTTCCTCGTAGAGCTGCTGAATCAATTGCGTCCGCAAGAGAAGGAGAAATACGGTGGCCTCCTAGCTAGCTGCGAGGCGATGCTGAGTGCTCTGCCAAACATCAAGCTCGGCGAAACCCTGGAACACCTGGATCTGTGCTGGAAATTCCGATACGAAGATATTAATGAGCTGTTGGCACATGTGCCTATCTTCGACCCTCGGACTGAAGCTAAATGGCGACACCAGCGGGTCACAGCTAAAAGCAAGGAAGCGGTTCGGATTGTCCTCAAGGGCGTCGAACCCAGCAAGGACTCACTTGCTGCAAAGCTGATGTTGTCGAGCATGCTCAATCGATATCACTGGGAATTTCTGGAGCTGGAGCGCTATGAAGAAATCGCAGTTTCGAACCTGCAGCGCTTGATTGAAGGCCTACAGGCAATTGGAGACGACCGCGTCCCAGCCGACCTCGGAGAGGAAGAGTTCAGGGCTTGGCTGATGGATCGCTTTTCTGGCCCGCAATTTGGGGAAGAGCGGGCTTGGCGCTCGTTGAAGAACATGCATTTAGACCGGGCTTACGATCAAGCAAAATGGATCATGGACTGGGAAAGAATCGACTTCATCAAGCACGAGGTCAGCGAGAGCGTTCTTCATAACCTGTGCGTTCTGAACGTGGTCTGGAGCTACTGCATTCGCGAAAAGCATGACCTGCGGATTGCTGATATCAAAGACTATGACCTCGTGAATATGCGAGAGATTCAGACCGGGGAGCAGGTGCCACTGACCAGGATCAAGTACCAGCAGAGGCAACTGAACACAATGCTTCGCAGCCTTCAGCATGAAGCGCTGGATACCGAGAAGCTCTGGATCCAGACCGATATCAACAGAGATCTTCGCACCCACCGAATGCAGTTCATCAGATCAAGCTTCAAGGACACTACGTTGAGCGAGTGGAAAGCACTCTCAAAATATGCAATGGGAATCGCTCTCTACAGGAGATGATCCTCAGGCAGGTTGAGTAATGCAATTGGGCTGGATACCAGCTGCAACTGGGTCTACGCCCTGCCGACGACGGGGCATGCAGAAGCGACGGTTATCGCAAAAAAAACAAATCGGAAACCCTGCCAAATCTGCCGAAAATCTGCTGTTTAAATACGGTTGCCCTGAAAAATGGAGGGGGCAACCAATGATGAAAACTGCTCTAAAAACAATCGTGCGGGATGTGGTCATTGCGGTATTGAGCGCCTACATCGTGGCACTGCTGCAGGCTGGTGACCAGCCCAAATCCGACACGGATCGCCAGCCCCGAGTCATGTACGTCCAGCACCAGGAGCCGGCATATGCCGGCGACCAGGTCTTGGTGAGGATTTGATGACGGACGACCGCGCTATGCGGTCGCTGGCACCTTATCGGGGGCGACTTTGCTGCCAACGAAAAATTCGCGATTGCCACGAAGGAAATACTTGTTCGACTCCTTCTTGCGGCCTCCTTCCTCGGTCTGCTCCTTGCCGATATTCATCAGCAGCCCGGTGCTCACGAGGAAGGCGTTTGCAGCGGGGATCCGCTTCTCAGGCACTCCAGTTTTCTTGTTTATCGTTTCGAACGAACACATGCTGTGGAACGAGTAATTGTCGCGGTTCGCCGCGTAGAACAGGAACAGCTTCAGGGCATCAAGCTCGCACTTGGTGCGCTTGTGGAAAAGCTGGAAAGCCTCAATGTGCCGCGAACGTGTGTTGTACAAGGTTCGCGCTGGCAGCTTGCACCAGTTACCACCAGGTTGGAAGTCAGGGAAAATGTAGCGATTGTTGCGTCCCTCCTTCTCTACCTGAATCCGCTCTGTGAGCACTAACCCCTCGACTCCCTCGGCGACGAGCGCCCGGCTCAGGCCAGTAATCTCACTAAGTCGGTTGTAAGTCTCTTCGCATACCAGTTGAAGCTGATCGTCCCTCCATACCTCTTGCTGCTGCGTCAGCATCGCTATGTACAGCTGCAGCGAGGCGATGGCCGTCGATCCACGAACGGTGGACTTATGGCTCCAGCCGAAACTCTTCAGTCCGCCTTCGCGCAGCCAAACAGCTGGAGTGCGCACCCAAGGCAACATCCTCATTTCGACACCCCCAACAGACCAATGACAACAAAAGCCGCAAGCACGGCAAACGACAAGACAAGAGGAACCAGTTTGTCAGCGCGGTCAGCAAGCTTATGCAGCGAGTCCAGCAATTTTTTAACGGTGTTCATTTTGCAGCCCTCAGTTAATCGATGACCGCAGTCTGATCCTCCTTCACACGTGTTTCTAGAAACAGGCGCCCCAAATTTACCAACAAATTTTAATTTTTTATCAGCAAAATCAATAGTTTACCCAAGAATAAATCGGTATTCCGAAAAGGTAAATCAGTTCATAAGATCGTATTTTGGTTGATTTTTGATCATTTTCACACCCATTTTGTAGCTCATGGAACCTGCTTCGACCAGGTGCTGGCTTATTCAAATCGCCCATAACATTTGCCTCTGAGCTTCGCCTTTGAAGACCTGGAATAGCCCACGCACCATCGCTCATCAGTGAACGCTACTTACAGTAAACCGTCCAAAGCTCATCCATCTTGGTGGTGAAGCTCTGGCTCATCATTTCTCGCCGCATGCCCCAAGAAGGATTGATTGGCACGCTTGCCAGGCGCATGGTGCCGCGCCCCCACCGGGCATTCACGGTGTCCAGGACACCCATGAGTTTTTCACTCGCCTCTGGCTGTGAGGCTGTGAAGAGGTCACCTGTGATCTCCCCACGCTGGCTCAGGTCAAGCAACAACACCTCCGCCTTGCTGTATCGGAAACCCTCACGGTAAACACGCGCAACACCCTCTAACGCGGCCTTGGTTAGCAGGCGAGTGTCATCGGTGGGGTACGGCAGCTCAACAAGCACCCCATTCGCGTATTTCGCCTCGTCGGGATTGAACATGCCTGTTCTGATGCTTACTCGGACGCGCTTACATAGCGACTCTTGGGCCCGCAATTTTTCAGCGGCACGTGAAGCGTATGTTGAGACGGCCTCTCGGATTGGGGCCAGGTCTGTCAGGCGCTCGCCGAACATTCTGCTGCAACAGATCTCCTGCTTCGGCGGGTTCGGCTCATCCAATTCCATGCAGGTGGTGCCTGCTAGTTCGCGAGCTGTCTTCTCCACTACGACGCTGAATTTCTTCCGCAGCGTCCACGCGTCAGCATGGGCTAGCTCCCAGGCAGTTCGGATGCCCATCGCCTCAAGGTGAGCCGACATTCGCCGGCCAATCCCCCATACATCGGACGCATCGCATTTCTTCAACACCCAGTCGCGCTTGGTCTTGTCACGAAGATCGACGACGCCGCCTGTGTGGCTTTGCCATTTCTTCGCGGAATGGTTTGCGAGCTTGGCCAGGGTCTTGGTCGACGCGATGCCGACACCAACGGGAATGCCGGTACGACGATACACCTCCGCTCGGATCTTCCTGCCAAGCAACTCAAGATCTCCAGGCATGCCGGTCAGGTCAGCGAATGCTTCATCGATGCTGTAGACCTCGGACGCCGGCACCATGGACTCGATGACGGTCATGACGCGTTCGGACATGTCGCCGTATAACTGGTAATTGGACGAGCATGCCACGATGCCGTGCTTACGGAGCTTGTCCTTAATCTGAAAAAAGGGCTCGCCCATTTTGATCCAGGGCTTGGCGTCAGCCGACCGAGCGATTACACAGCCGTCGTTGTTGCTCAGGACGACGACGGGCTTGTGCCGCAAGTCGAGCCTGAACACCCGCTCACAGCTGGCGTAAAAGCTGTTGCAGTCGATCAGGGCGAATACGCGATCAGAGCTTGGCATGGCTGCGCACGCTGTAGGTCACCACACCCCAGATTTCGAGCTCCTCACCCTCCAGGAGATACCTGGACGGGTAACGAGGGTTCTCGGAGCGCAGCACGACCTGGGCGCCCTCACGACCTAAACGCTTGCACAGCGGTTCGCAATTCACCGCAGCGATCACAATATGACCTGGCTCTGGAGGGATTGAGCGGTCGACGATCACCAGGTCACCAGGGTAAATGCCGGCACCGATCATGGAGTCACCCTCCACCCGGACGAGGTAAATATGAGGTGCTCGCACGTCGAGCAGTTCATCAAGCGAGATTCGCTTTTCGACATGGTCGGCTGCTGGTGACGGAAACCCTGCAGGTACTTGGAATGAGAAGAGCGGCAGCTTTGCTCCGCTGGGTTCGAGGGGGCCGAGAATCGAAAGCATGACGAAAACGCCTGTACTGTATATGCGTACAGTTAAGCGCTATACCGCGACTCGGTCAATCCGCCTCAGCGATGACGTGATGATCGGTTGCAGGTGGGAAGAGAAAAATACATGGGGCAGTCACCTCCTGATCGGCCCCTCCTGACTGATCTCCGTGAGCCAGCTCCTCACGGGTGGACAAGAATGCGACGTCGCTACCTAGCACATCACCGAACTGCATCCCAGCGCTCTCGGCCAGCTCGTTCTCGGCGAGAACGCTGCTCTTGGTAGCTCCTTCAGAAAGCAGGACAGCAACCTTGCCCAGGGTATGCAGCAAGTTGAAATCGGGCTCCGGCCCTTCCCTGCCTAGATCACTCTTCGAAGCACAGAATGCTATCGAGCAAGGCTCGACTAATCCAGCATGCTCACCAACTGAACAATAGTGCAATCAGGGGCACGTTCTAAAATACTCGCCCGCACAGTTTTTTCGTCTATTCCCCAAATTTCCTGCTCGTGAACTCCCACCACGTTGCTGAACAACACAACATCGAACCTCAAGAGCGGAACAAGATTATCTACAGGGAGCTCACACTCAGTGGTATAAGCTGCCGAATCAGGCATTAGTGTGTAAGTATCTTCCTTGTGTTAAACTTCTACCTGAGCGCCTTCCGGAAAGAAACGCCCTGGTTCCTGCGTGTCTCGTACAAATTGCATACGCATAGCAATACCTCACATCTAAAGTGATAAAGGCAATAATACGAGTCCAAATGTAACGTTAAGGATTACTCAGAGACTTTGCTCACTCGCATTATCAATCCCGTCATCCAGGCATTGAATGCCGGCGTCCAAGATGTCGTGCAAGGTCGCGACGGTCTCTAATCCGAGTTTGTCATTGAGGGCATCTTGAGCTTGCTTCCAAGCCCTCTGGCCCTCGGCCTGCTTAGCTCGGCCTGCCTCAGTGGCTACCACTACGCGACTCCGGGCGTCCCTTCCCGGCTGAATTTCAATCCACCCATGCGCCACTAATGGCTGGGTGTTGCGGGTCAGCGTCGACGCGTCCATTTGCATGCGTTTAGCAAGATCACCTGGACGGATTGGGCCAAGCCTTACGACATAGGACAGCAATGCGTACTGGGTATTTTTCAAACCGGTCGCAGCGACGTAGCTATCGTAATGCCGAGTCACCATTCGCGTCAGTTGCCTGAGCTTCAGGTTGGTACAGCCTTGAGGCTTGCGGATGTTTTCCATGAGACAGACTTGCACCTACAACAGTTGTATATGCAACCATATCCCAAAGTGCCTTAGCCAACAAGCAGCATACGGCTGACAAGCCCCTCGGGACACCTGAAAGCTTACTTCCCACCCCAGATGATTGGCGTTCTTGCTGGAGCGGCTGGATTCAAACTGCTCACGATATCCAAGCGATCAATCTGCTCCGGAGTCATTTGCAAGTTCAGGGCGGCAAGGTTATCCACAAGGTGAGACAGCGAACGTGGCCCGAGGATTGGGACAGAGCCGTGAGTACCTGCCCAGGCGAGCGCAACTTGGCCTGGAGTGGTGCCCAGTTCCTCGGCGATCTTGATAACGGTGTCCAGCACCTCAGTTCTCTGAGCCGAGTTTTCAGGCTGGAACACTTTCCCGCCAAGCGCTTCCGCACGCCCCGCTTCGCCTTTTCGGTATTTCCCGGTCAGCAACCCTCCGCCCAGAGGCGACCACGTCACCATGCCCAGATTGAAGGCTTGAGATGCAGGGAAAATATCGGCCTCGGGCTCGCGTCGTACCAGGCTGTGCTCGAACTGAACCGCAGCAATCGGCAGGGAGCGGGTCAGCTCAGCAATCGTCACAGCCCTCGAGAGCTGCCATGCAGAGAAATTCGACAACCCGGCGTACAGAATCTTGCCGGCCCGGGCGAGATCATCGAGGCCACGCAGGATCTCTTCCAAAGGTGTCACACCGTCCGGATGATGCACCCAATACATGTCGATTCGATCCGTCCCCAGGCGCTTGAGGCTTGCCTCGACCGACGCAACCATCGCCTTCCGGCTATTGCCGGTAACGAGGCGGTTGCCATTGGGGTTTGCACCGTTTGTGTACTTTGTGGCCAACACAAAATCTTCGCGGCGACCTTTCAGCAGCTCGCCCACAAGCTCTTCAGACTCGCCGAACTGGTAGATGTCAGCGGTATCAATGAAATTGCCGCCTGCCTCTGCATAGGCATTGAAGAGGCTTTTGCTGACCTCAGGATCAGCGCCATGGCCCCAGCCAGTTCCGAAATTACCGGTTCCAAGGGCTACTTGAGAAACCCGCAACCCAGTATTTCCAAATGCAACGTACTTCATATTCAAACTCCGATCAGAACTGACTATATCCAACGCCTCAGAGCAGTTAACTTTGAGGCAGTTACAAAGGTGCAGAAAAACGCTCCGCTCAAAGCCAAGCTCCAAGCAGTTGAGGTTCTTCCTTTAACTACATACGTGAAGGCGGGTGAACTCAGCCCGCCGAAACTCAGGCGCGATATTCGAATATCAAACACGTGGTAGTAGCGTGCGCATAAAGCTTGCCGTCTGGGCCAATAATGCGGCCCTCCGCTATGGCGACCTGTCGCCCTACCTGGATGACCTTCCCTTCTGCACGCACCACCGCGACATCAGCAGTCAGGGCCCGCACCATGTTCACCTTGAGCTCCAAGGTCGTGTAAGCCTTCCCTGCAGGTAGCGTGGTGTGGATCGCACACCCAACCGCTGAATCGAGGATCGTTGCGTACCAGCCGCCATGAACCGTTCCCATGGGGTTGTAGTGCCGCACCTGCGGGCGGCCCTGAAAAACAGCCTCACCAGGGCTCATCTGTATCGGTATGAAGCTGAGGGTGTCTCCCATCGGTGGCTGTGGGAGCTCACCATCGAAAATCGCGTTGAACATCTCCATACCAGAACGACTGGCGACCTCTTCGGCGGATGCCACGCCAGGAGATCTGAGGCGAGCTCGAACCCTCTCCTCCTCAGCAAGCCAGCGAACACTCTCGTCGAATTCTCCCATCGGCTCCCCCTCAGCAAACAGTTGCATATACAAATGTTGTAGATACAATAATCCAGTATGAGCGCCTCAGCAAGCCCCTGTTTGGCCCGAGCCGCTCCAGCCAAGAAACGAGCAGAGCTGCTCGCGCCGCCAGGAATCGCGGCATTCGTAGCTGCACGAACACCTTGCTCTTAGACCGCCCTGAAGCTTTTCAAGGCCGCCTTCAAGACGAGGTACAGAATTCATTTGCTAGAGATGAACAGCGCATGAGCGACGACCCAATGCCGCAGGTAGCTGCTATCCGAACCGATAGCTCGAACCCTGCTTCGAACATCACGACGTTGCACACAGGTGCTGTGCTACTCCTCGCAGCGCTGGCAGCTATGGGGGCACTGGCAACGAACATCATCTTGCCCGCATTTCCTTCAATGGCACGCGACCTGGGAGCCTCAATCAGCCAGCTGAGTGGAACGCTGAGTAGCTTTTTCCTGGTGTTCGGACTGGGACAGTTGGTGGTGGGCCCGCTATCGGATCGCTTTGGCCGGCAACGCCTGGTGCTGTCCGGCTTGGCCATTTTCATGCTCGGAAGTGTCGTGTGCGCATTGGCAGATTCTCTACCCGCACTCATTGCAGGGCGGAGCATTCAGGCGCTGGGCGTGTGCGCTACAGCAGTGTTATCACGTGCCATAGCTCGTGACTTGTATGACGGTGAAGAGCTGGCACGAGCCTTATCCCTAACCATGGTCGCTATGGCAGCTGCTCCAGGATTCTCCCCATTGATCGGCGGCATTTTGAGTGACGCGATAGGGTGGAGAGCTTTGTTCATCATCATCGCGATGGTGGCGTTGGCACTCGCGCTGATTTACAGAATGCGCCTGGGTGAGACACATTCACCGGACAGGCGCTCGCCGCTGTCGGTAGAGGCGGTCTCTCGAAGCTATGCCGCGCTGATCCGCGACCACAGGCTGATGTCCCCAGGCCTGTCTGTAAGCTTGGTGATAGGCGCGCTCTACGCATTCTTTTCCATGGCACCGGCGATCCTACTCACTGGCTTCAAGTTGTCGTCGCTGCAGTTCGGGCTTTTCTTCGCAATGACAGTCGTGCTCGTGTTCACCGCCGGCCTGATAGCACCACGCGTGGCCAATCGCTGGGGGCAAATGACAGCGGCACGCATCGGCCTGGTGGTCGCCCTGGCCGGCAGCCTGGTTCTGCTGTGGGGCCCAACCGACTTCAAATTCTTCTGTATCGCACTGAGCATTTTCCTCTTGGGTATGGGTCTATTTAACCCACTCGGCACCGCTATCGCGCTGCATCCATTCGGCAAGCAGGCCGGTGCTGCTTCAGCGCTGCTGGGCTTCATACAGATGGGGTGTGCAGCGTTGGCCATCACCTGTGGCACCCTGCTCGCCCTGCCCCCGTATACGGTGCTTGGGGTCGTGCTCGTGGGCGCGATGGCTACTGCGTTCGTGTGCTTCTTGACTGCCGAATAACGACCAAGGCTGAACGGCTGAACAAGCCGCACCTGGACTAAACTGCAGCCACAAAAAAGGGGAGCTTTCGCTCCCCTTTGTACTTCACGAACCGAGTCCTAAGGAAGGGTGCGATCCGCTTCTGGCTTGGGCTGACGCCACCCTGAGAGCACCTGGCCGCTCCACTCACTTCATCTGGACAACAACCTTGCCTCTCGCTCGCCCCTGCGCCAGATACGCGAGCGCCTCCTTAGCGTCTTCGAACGAGAATACCTTATCGATGACCGGCTTGATTGAGCCGGCGCTGATAATATCAGCGATTTCTTGAAGTTGAGCACCATCGGGGCGAACAAACAAAAACGAATAACTTACCCCGTGCCTTTTGGCAAGGCTTTTGATCTTCCTGCTCATTAGAGAAAAGACTACTTTGAAGATAAAATTCATCCCACGCTTTTCAGCGAATGCCTTGTCTAACGGGCCGATAAGAGAGACGATTTTACCACCAGATTTAAGAACACTTACAGACCGTTCAACTTCATCGCCTCTGACAGTACCCAGAACCAAATCATAGGAAGTCAAAACATTCTCAAATTTCTGCGCTTTGTAGTCGATTACCTCATCAGCCCCCAAGCTACGTACTAGGTAAGAGTTTGCAGCACTGGTAGTTGTTGCGACTTTAGCGCCGATGTATTTTGCAAGCTGAATAGCGAAAGTACCAATACCACCCGACCCTGCAGGAATGAATATCTTCTGACCGGACTCCAGATTGCCGCGCTCTCTCAGCGCTTGCCATGACGTCAGGCCGACCATAGGGACAGAAGCTGCTTGAACATAGCTCAGGCTCTCTGGCTTATGAGCAGCTGCAAACTCCGGCACAGCTACAAATTCAGCAAGGGTGCCCACGCCGAGGTCGAATACGCTGGCAAACACTTGGTCGCCAACCTTGAATTTCGTGACGGCACTGCCCACACCTACAACGACACCCGCAACGTCGCTGCCCATGGTGCCGGGCATCTCAAACTTCAGAACTTCCTTGAAAATCCCAGTAGGAATCATGTTATCAACAGGATTTAGCCCTACCGCATAAACATCAACCAGAAGCTCGTCCGGCTTTACCGAAGGCTTAGCGACTTCCATAAATCCGATATCAGGAGATTTTCCGTAGCGCTTAAAAGTCAAAGCTCTCATATCAATAAAACTCCAATTACTATTTGATATTTGTCATCGAGCCGAAAAACGCCTTCTAAGTCGCTCTACGGTCTGGACATAAACATAAAACAAGAATTACCAGCTTTCTTTGAACGGCCTGAGGTCGAGTTCTTGAGTCCAGGCGGATCGTGGCTGGCGATGCAACGTCCAGTAGTTCTCAGCAATCGCCTCGTATCCCAACAGCCCTTCTTCCCCGATGCTCTCCACCCTGGCCGGGGCGGCATTTCGCAGTCGGTCACCCAGGATGCCGCCATCGATCACGACGTGAGCAACATGAATGCCCTTAGGCCCATACTCGCGTGCCATGCTCTGGGAAATCATTCGCAATCCCGCCTTGGCGGCGGCAAAGTGGGCAAAGCCAGGCTTGCCCCTCAAGCTTCCAGAAGCACCGGTAAAAATTACGGTGCCTCGGCCCAGAGGAACCAGCCGCCTGGCTGCTTCTCTGCCAACGAGGAAGCCCGAGTAGCAGCCTACTCGCCAAAAGTCCTCGAACTGGCTGGCCGTGAGCTGAGTGAAATCGATCAGGGCGTTATTGCCCGCATTGAACACCACGACGTCGGCAGGGGCTCGGCCCGCGCCTGGA
This sequence comes from Pseudomonas sp. GW823-FHT05G12, assembly GCF_058795575.1. NCBI lineage: Bacteria > Pseudomonadati > Pseudomonadota > Gammaproteobacteria > Pseudomonadales > Pseudomonadaceae > Pseudomonas > Pseudomonas sp. GW823-FHT05G12. The sequence goes on along the minus strand of NZ_CM179501.1, from coordinate 1,648,392 downwards.
GACATCGCAAGATCAAACGCCGCGATGACTTGCTCTTCGACGGTGACATCAGTCTGCAACGCTTCAGCGCTCCCTCTGCCGGAACTCCGAATGCCTGCAACGACTTCCTCGATCTTTTCCAAGGTTCGGCCTGTGACAATGACGTGATACCCCTCTTGGGCAAAACGCTTACAGACCGCTCCACCGACACCTCGGGTAGTGCCAACACCGAACACGATTGCAGTAGGCTGACTCATTTGTCCGACTCCTGTCAGCGGTTGTCTTAGTCACGAAGAAATGCCAGAGCTTTCGCAGAAAAGTCAGCATGGTTCTGGAAGATTCCGCCGTGACCAGCATCCTCGTAGATAACCAGCGTAGAGCCAGAAATGCGCTCTGCCATATCGCTGCTAAGTGCGGACGGAACCATGATGTCTTGGTCGCCGTTGGCGATAAGCACCGGAATATCCAGGCTAGACAAGTCCTGTGGAGCTTGCTGCCCCCAAGCCTGAATGGCTTGAAGCTGGCGACCGAAGACGTCCTGAGTGACAGGAACATCGCGGTCGCTCTGGCGTTCAAGCATGGCATTCAGAAAAGCACTAGCAGCCTGCTGGCTCGCCTCGCTCGACGTGAAGAAGAGATAGGTCTTCGGATCAATTCCTTCGGACATCGCTTTCTGGATCAGCGGCATGGAAACCACGGCGACTTGGTCAATGTCCTTGCCCCCGGCAGGGCCGGTGCCGGTCAGGATCAGTTTCCGTATCAGACCAGGCTGGGTGATCGCGATCTCCTGGGCAACGAAGCCACCCAACGAGAAGCCGAAGAGGTCGGCCTTGTCGAAACCCAGGGCCTTAATAAATGCCACGGAATCGCGGGCCATTTCTGCGACGGTGAGCGGCGCAACACCACCAGACAAACCAATGCCGCGATAGTCCGTAGCGATCACATGGTGATGCTTAGCCAGCTCGTCGACGATGCGTGGATCGAAGTTGTCGAGAACGGCTCCCCAATGATTTAGGAGGATGAGGGGAACGCCACCTTTGCGCCCGAGCTCACGGTAAGCGAAGGCAACACCATCAATCTCGAGGGTCTGGTTGGGTGCGGCGATGTACTGGGTCATATCAATGATCTCGAATTGAAGATGGACGCGCTGGGCTTAAGCGTTTTCCAATGCGGGATAATCGATGTAACCCGCTGCACCGCCGCCGTAGAGTGTCGCGGGGTCGAAGCTTGCCAACGCAGCACCGGAGTTCAATCGCTCGACCAAGTCAGGGTTTGCGATAAAGGGCCGACCAATCGCAAACAGATCTGCTTGCCCTGCTGCCAATTGAGAGGAAGCCAGCTCCACGTCATAGCCGTTGTTGACCATCACTGTGTTGGTGAATCGCTTGCGTAGGCTGGCGTAATCGAACGGAGCAATATCACGTGGGCCACCCGCTACGCCTTCAATAACGTGGAGGTACACAAGGCCAAGCTCATTGAGCTTGTCGACTAAGTAGTCGTACTGTTCTTGAGCGTTGGTGCTGGAAACATCATTGAACGGGGAGACAGGCGAAATGCGGATGCCCGTCCGCTCAGCTCCAATTTCTGATGCCACCGCCAGGGCAATTTCCAGAACGAGCCGTGCCCGGTTGGCGACCGAACCACCATAAGCGTCGGTACGTTTGTTCGCGCTATCTTTCAGGAACTGATCCAGCAGGTAGCCGTTGGCTGCATGGATCTCGACCCCATCGAAGCCGGCCTTGATGGCGTTAGCTGCAGACTTTCGGAAGTCTTCGACAATGCCTGGGAGTTCTTCGATACGAAGCGCACGAGGCTCGGAGACATCCACGAGTTCGTTGTTCACGGAGACCTTGGTAGCAGCTCGAATTGCAGAAGGTGCTACAGGCGGTTGACCGTCCTGGTAAACGACGTGTGATACCCGGCCAACGTGCCAGATCTGAAGGAAGATACGACCACCCTCAGCATGGACGGCATCGGTCACTTCGCGCCAAGCGTTCACCTGTTCTTGGGTGAAGATGCCGGGCGTGTTCTGGTAGCCCTGAGCTTGCTTTGAAACTTGGGTAGCTTCAGTAATCAACAACCCTGCAGAAGCGCGCTGGCTGTAGTAGGTAGCGGCGAACTGGCTCGGCAGCAGGCCCTCCTCCGCTCGGTTGCGCGTCAGCGGCGCCATCACGATACGGTTGGAAAGGGTGATTGCCCCAAGGGTGTAGGGCTCAAATACGGATTTCTCAGTCATTCTCAACATTCCGATACTACAAATTAGGTTTCAAACACACGGCTGTTGAAGACGCTTACGCGCCCCCAGCAGCCCAGGTGGGAGTGGCCTTACTCTTCCAAGAATTGGAGAGCGTGTTTCAGGAAGCGCTCGGGGTACTGGAAATGAGCGGCGTGACCGGAGTCCGGATAGATCAGCAGCTGGGCATTCGGGATGTTCTGCACCAGGCTCCACGAATTGATCGAAGGGATCATGACGTCGTCGACGCCATTGACTACCAAGGTGGGCTGCTTGAGCTCGTTGAGGTAAGAGAAGCGGTTCTCGCCCTGTGCCGATTGGACATAGGCTGCAAAAGCAGCGCCTTGAGCCATGGCGACATCAATCGAGCTAGGGGTGTCTTGATCGGCGCGCTGGTTGCGGCGCTCCCAGAACGCCAGGCCCGCCTTCTTGGCTGCTTCCGAACGACCGAAGAAGAGGAACAGGAAGTTTTCGATGGTCGGAACGGGGTTCGAAGCGGCTTCCCTCACACCCTCAGCCATGGTTGGATCACCACCGCGCAGACCGGTGCCGAGCAGCAAAAGCTTGCGTACCAACTCTGGGTGACGAAGAGCCACCTCCTGAACCTGCAGACCACCTATGGAGAAGCCCAGCAGGTCGACCTTGCTCAGCCCCAGGGCCTTAATGGCTGCTGCAATGTCATCCGCCATTTGCTCAATGGTCGTGGCCGGAGTACCCGACGACGACGCTACACCCCTACCGTTCAGCAGGATCACTTCTCGTCCCGCAGCCAGACCATCAGTGATGATCGGATCCCAGTGATCGAGCCCGCCACGGAAGTGGGCGATGAAGACCAGGGGAACACCAGAAGGATTGCCCCAGCGACGGTAGGTGAAGGTGTCGCCGCCTACTTCTACTGTGCGGGTCGGAACGGTGAGATGGGTATAGCTCATGATGTTTTGCTCTCTCAGTGGAAGCCATGAGCTAATGATGATGATCATCATCATTTCAGTCAACAACTTTGATTATGAACGTCATCAATGTATGATATTGGTTGGCTTGATAGCGAAGAGAGCAGAGAGATGAAGGTCACTAAGGCCCAGGCACAAGCTAACCGGGCCCATATCGTGGAAACGTCCTCCACGATATTCCGTGAGCGCGGCTACGACGGCGTAGGTGTTGCAGACCTCATGGGAGCTGCCGGCTTCACTCACGGCGGGTTTTACAAGCACTTCAAATCCAAGGCGGATTTGATAGGTGAATCCGCGATTTGCGGAATCAACATGACGGTCGAGCAAATGCAGGGCATCGAGCTCGCCGACATCGTCAAGTTCTACCTGTCCCGCGAGCACCGCGATGAGAGAGGGAAAGGTTGCACGCTAGCAGCACTGGGCGGAGACGCAGCTCGACAGTCTGTTGAGATCAAAGCAGCTTACGAGGCTGGGATTGAAAAGTTGCTGGAGGTTTTACAGGGCAAGGATGACGGGCCGAAAGCAAGCCGTGCGGAAATCATCGATACCTTCGCACACGCCCTCGGCGCCTTGATCCTGTCTCGCGCTTGTCCGGACGACTCACCACTTGCTGATGAAGTGCTCAGCGTGTGCCGTGAGCAGATCCTGGACAAATTGACGCCCTGAGGCAGGGCATCCATTTCCCACGAGCGTCACTGCTCGAGCATGAGTCCTTTCCATTTGAAAGGTGGGTGTCCTCGTATGGAGATCAGGCCGCCCGCGCCTGCGGCGTCCTCGGCCACGTCCCTGGGGGTAACCTTCTCCCCGGCCTCAACACATGACTGACCAGCAGGCAGTTCAGTCGAATCGGGGGCATCTACACATTCGGCAGTCCCAGGTACAGGCCTTTGCATCGAGCGTCCTTAGAGTCAGAAACCACAAGCACAATGATTATGGTCGTCATCATTAAAGTCAACACTTTGATGTCAACCATAATCATTGGATGCGTAGCAGTTGTTCCTGATGAGGTGGCTGGCATGGCCAGACCGCTCGAGCCGAATGCGACCTAGCTGAATTCCAGGCGAAAAAAAAACCGCCAACTCGGGCGGTTCACAAGCTACTACTCGGGGTCTCCGGCTCTCCACGACGAGATTTAGGGATTCTCCGATCAAGTCAGCACAGGCCATCTGACCTGTGCTGAAATAGCCCTCCGTCCAACTGCCTTCTACAAGCCCGCCATCCCATGAGCCAGATGAGCTTTTCCGATTTCGAGTACGCCGGTAAGCGCAAGCAAACCCGTCGCGAGCGTTTCCTGGCCGAGATGGAACAGGTGGTTCCGTGGAGCGGATTGGTGGCGTTGATCGAGCCTCACTACCCAAAGGCTGGCGGTGGCCGCAAGCCGTATCCACTGGAAACCATGCTGCGCATTCACCTGCTGCAAAACTGGTTCTCGTTGAGCGATCCAGCCATGGAAGAGGCACTGTACGAGATTACTTCGATGCGCCAGTTTGCTCGGCTGACGCTCAGCGCTCCGATTCCCGAAGACACGACCATCATGAATTTCCGGCACCTGCTGGAGAAGCATCAGTTGGCGGCGGGCATTCTGGAAACCATCAACAATTACCTGCGAGACAAGGGCCTGTCGTTGCGCCAGGGCACCATCGTCGACGCCACCATCATCCACGCACCCAGTTCGACCAAGAACAAGGAAGGTAAACGCGATCCCGAGATGCATCAGACGAAGAAAGGTAATCAGTATTTCTTTGGCATGAAGGCGCATATCGGTGCCGATGCTGAGTCGGGCCTAGTGCACCACGTCCACGGTACAGCGGCGAATGTGGCCGATGTAACGGAGGTCGGTCACCTGTTGCATGGCGATGAAAATGTTATCTGTGCCGACGCGGGTTATACCGGCGTGGAGAAGCGGCCGGAGCATGAAGGAAGGCCGGTAATCTGGCAGATTGCGGCTCGTCGTAGCACCTATAAACACTTGAGCAAACGAAGCGTGCTCTACAAAGCCAGACGCAAGATCGAGAAGGTCAAAGCGCAGACGCGAGCGAAGGTCGAACATCCATTCCGTGTGATCAAGCGCCAATTCGGCTATGTGAAAACCCGCTTCCGTGGCTTGGCCAAGAACACGGCGCAACTGACCACGCTGTTTGCCCTGTCGAATCTGTGGATGGTACGCCGGCAATTATTGCCTGGAGCGGGAGAGGTGCGCCCGTGAGGGCAGAAAACCAAGGCTGTGCCTTGGTTATCCAATAATTAGCGGCTGAAAATCGGGCTTTTCGGCATCTCCAAGCCGTCCATTTCGGGCTGATGGGCAGCTTGTTCGGAGTTTCCTTAGGTTGTCGTTAAAGAGGTCTTTTCCTCAGAGAGGTTTTGTCGCCGGACACTTAGGCTGCGGATCGCAGCCATTCCGCTAAAGGTGCGGAGATTACTGACGCCACGACTCCACGGTCTCGGCGCCATGCTCGGCTTTCCAAGTCTTGAGGATGGCATGGTTGCCGCCCTTGGTCTGGATCACTTCGCCGTTGTGCGGATTCTTGTAGGTCTTCACTTCACGTGGCTTACGAGTCGCTTTCTCCTGAGAAACTGGAGCAGCAGCACGACCGCGAGCTTGAGGGTCAAGAATGCTGATCACCTCGCGAAGGCTGAAACCGTACTCACCAAGCAGGGCACGGAGTTTGTTTTCAAACTCCATTTCAGCCTGGATAGCACCGTCATTTTTCATGGCTTCCAATTCTGCGAGCTGCTGAGCAAGCTGGAGTTCAAGGCGGCGGAATTCTGCAAGACGAGACATAGGGAGGTGTTCCTTGGAGAGCTATGATCGGGCCAGATTACCGAAATTGCCGAAGAATGTCTTAACCATCTCAGATCAAGCTTGCCCAAAAAATCTTTGACGAGGTGAAGCGACTCGACCTCTAAGACAATTGCTGTAACGCATTTCCTGGAATGTAACAACGCCAATGTTACATTCCCAAAACTACGTTACAAGCCCTATAAACAAGGGGTTTGACACCAAACGGCAAGCGGAGCGCGCAGGCCACGGATGGCTGAAGGCGTGAGGATGGAAGCCCGCAGGGCAAGGCCACACGAATGTGGGGCCTGGTTCACGACAGCCGTCCGCGAATGCGGCACGTCCTGAAGTCAGCGGTGCAGCTTGCTGAAACGCTCTACTAAAAGGGCGGGTGCAATCGACTTCCACGTATCGAGAACTGAGGTTTTGTGAAATAGGTAAATACCGCAACCCACAAAGAATCCCCCTGTCAGCAGTCCTACGACTGAGGCGCCCGAGTTGATAAAAGACCACTGCAGCGACATCGAGCGGCTGCCCATCAAAAAATCTGCTCCGAAGACCAGGGCAATCCAACTCAAAACAAATGCCACAGCAGCCCAGATCGCAGCAATTACCCAGAAATGCAGCTGCACTTTATAACGCATGCTCGGCACGCGCAGGAGCCTTCCGCTGGCAGTCTTGGCTGCAAGAACAATTGCGGTATTTTTGACCTTATTTTTTGAGTTCTGCACGAGAGCATAGAACTCAACATGAGACCCTTTTTCCAGATCTTCATAGATCTGAATCGGAACTTTGACATTGGAAATTAATATCCCATCAACTTTCATGATGACCTGCACGAAACCCGTGAGATGCTCGAAAACTCGAATATCCTCTAGGCAGCCAGCAAATTTCAGGTATTCAAACTTTATAAACACTTACAGCTCCTTGCTCGGGCCCAAATTTCAGGCAGGGGGAGGCCTTGGGCACACCTTGGCGTGCTCAGGCTCGATCTAAATCAGTGCAGTTGAGTATTGGGGAAGCGGTCGCCCACCAAGCGGCAAAAATCCCTCAGGCTACGGCGCCCACCATCACGGCGAAAAGTAGCCACGACGTACTTCGAGTTCATGGTCGTGATCACCCAAAACTTGCCTTCCTTCTTGATACTCACGATGTCGGATGTCTGGATCAAGTGCCCATCGGCGAATCGACCATGAGGCCCTTGCCGGACGTGCCCAAAGCCGACGCCAACGGCGCTCAGTCGATGAATGTGGACATTCACCAGAAACGCGGTGATCTCGTCGTCGTACCCTTGGCCTACAGCTCGAGCGATACGCAACAGGTCGAAGTCCGAGTAGCGCTTCACGTGATAGTCCACCTTCACCGTGTTGTCCTTCGCCATGCCTACGCCCTCCTAGGCTGAGCTGCAGCACTGGCCTGAGCCATACCGCGTCGATACAGCTCTTTGACGTCGTTCAGGGAGTCGGCACCGAGCCCAGGCTCATGCGTATCGACGTACACAGCACCACCCTCTACTTCCAGAATACAGACGGCCACACCAGCCTGGTTGTGTCCCATCGAAAGCGACGTGAGCTTCTCCATCTTCCAACTGCCATCCTTGTTCATCCAGGATGGGGTGACGGCTTGGACTTCCTGCACAACCAGGCTCTCGTCCTGCGCTACCAGCAGCTCTACGAGGCGCATCTCATCGTTGAGCATCTCCTCGTAGGCAACGAACCGATCCTCATGCCGGCGCTTGAGGCTGACGTGATACCAGTGAGTGGCCAAAGATCGGGTGACTGCATGGAAATGAGCCAGACCGTCTCCAAACATGCCTACCGGGCCAGCTTGGTCTTGTGTGCTAATGCGGAACATCGTGAATCTCATCAGGGCAAGCCCGCCAGGCGGAACCTGCGATTAACATAGAGCGAAAATTGCCTTCAGCGTCGCAGTGATCTCGCGTCCTTGCCCCATGAGCACGTAAACCGTGTTACGCGTTTCAAACATGCATACGCCGTCGAACGTCTTGCACAACGTCGAACGCACCCACCCTCCTGGCGGAAATCGACCCTGCTCGTCATAGATGACGCAGTGGGCGTACATGAAGATCGGCTCAAGGCCTAAAGATCGCACCCTGGCCAACGACTCAGGTGGCTCGTCCACATGGAAGAGGATCCAGTCCTCAACCAGGCAGTAGGCCTTCCTGGGAAACCGCTCAGCGACCATCGCCTCGATCTCTGCCCTCGGCAGCAACGTGCCAGCAGACGAGACCTCACCTTCCGGGAGCTCTTCACGCTCCGGAGAATTACCCATCAATTGAGGCTCCTCAGGGCTGCCCAAAAATATCCACAGATGCCCACGCACGGGCGCTCTGCCCCCTGGGCCAGAGGCCTAATTCCCATTTCCATGACTATATACATTTGAATGGGAACGATCAAACCCGGCATACCGTCTCCTTTTAGGGGAGGGCTGCCTGGATGTCCTTGCGGAAGGCATACGCAGCAACGTTGCAGTGGCTTAGAATTCGGAGGGGGCTATCGCAGTCCGACCTTCAAAAACAGGCTGATCAGGCTCACATCAGCCGCCTGGAGGCATCGACGACCTCGGCCACGGTCGACCTCACCTCCGAACTGGCAGATGCCCTAGGCGTCACGCCGCTGTCGTTCTTTACGCTGCTCGCCGCAGCGAATGAAGGTAAAACGCCGCGCACGGCCTTGATCGAGACCCTCGCCGAGTTGCAGATCCAGGGTCTCCTGGATGAGAAGCTGCCCGCCGAGCCGCAGAAGCTCCCTCCCCCACGCCAGGCAGCTGCGGCAGAGAAGATCAGGGCGATACGAGAGTTGAAGGAAGCCGGCCTCAGTCAGGCCGAGGTCTGCAAGAAGCTGGGCTTGCCGAGTAGCACGGTTGGGCGCATGTGGCATGCTAGGGATAGTCATTAGGCGGTACTGCTCAGCGAACCCTTCTAGGACGCAGACAGACACCCAACATCAGGGCTGCTCAGTTTTGGTCAGGGAAAATGCATGAATAAGGCGTTGAAAGATCTGGCTCTCGCCAGCGAAAAGCTGCGCATCGAACGTGCACGCGTTTGGGATGGCCTCAAGGCTTTCGAAAAAATCCTTATCGAGCAGGCCGGTGAACTCGGCTTCGCCGCCCATAGTGACAGGATCATCTTGGAAGAATTCCTTGATCAGGAAGATGAGCCGGTAGGGCACATCGAGGGCAAGCTGCACTTCAACGGTAAGCGCCTGGTTTTATACACGAATTACGTGCCTGAGATTTACGAAAAAGGCTCTGACAAGCACTTCCTGGGAGACATCTCTACAGAATGGCTCAAGCGTATCAGTGCCCCAGAGATCCTTCACTCCATCGCGGCCAACCTAGCCAGCTACATGCAGAGTGACCTTGAAGATACGAAGAGGGTTGCAGAAGGACTCTCAAGGTATCTTAGCGAACAGAAAGCCAGAACTGACGATGACATCCAGTCCGATCTGACTGATGACCTCGCGTTATTGGATCTATGGACGCAGTGCCATAACACTGTCAGAACAAAGCCAGAAAATTCAATTGGACATGGCGCCGTACTGCTCGAGTCTACATTCAAACGGTGCCTTACAAAACTTGGGCACACGGGACACGAAGACTTTTCGATGGCCGACTCAATCGGCGCTTTGAATAAAATATTTTATGAGAAAGACCTCATCAAATCTTATTCAGGACAATTACTCGCAGGCGCCGTCAAAATGTGCAGTTCTATCGGCACCACACGAAATAAGGTTGCGGGTGTTCACGGGAAAGTCGAAGGCTACGTGGCGCCCTCCGAGGATCTGGCCCAACTCATGAGTCACCTAAGCGGCGCCGTTTCCGTCTTCGTGCGCAAGCAGGTAGAGCTTGCTCTGGAGTCACAAGAAAACAGAACAGGCGTGCCTGGCCTAGCCGACCCCAACTGAACTGTGTTGGTCATGACTTGCGAACGAAGTGCTTCAGCCGCTCCCGCGATTCGATGACCTGCTCACGAATTTCCTCGGGATCAATAGCCATGCCACCCTCCGGCGTCACCCTGAGCGTCTTCAGGCTATTCACCGCCTCGATGAACTCACGCTCACGCTGTTTCTCCCACTCAGAGCGGCGGTCGGGAAACAGCCACGTAACAAGGCGATTGAGGTTGATCATGTGGTGCTCCGGTGTCACGGATGATAGTTAACGCACCTCAACAGGCTATCACCCAAGCTCCCAAGCCGAAACTGTGGGCACCTCTATCCCTCTGCCCTCTCACGACACAAAGCTGATCATTTGACTTACTCCCTCACTAGAGGCGAATCTGGAAGCGATCAGAAGCATCCAAGGAAATGGTGGTCATGAAGTCGAACCGAACTGAGCTCGCCTTTATTGCACGCGGCATAAACAGTGACTTGGCAAAACAGCTCCGTCTTCAGGGCCTGCGCCTGAAGTCGCTCAAGCTGATGAGCGCAGAGGAACTGAAGCGTGTCGGACTCAGCGAGGCCAATATTTCCTCACTCCAGGAAGGTGCACGCCCTGCCATTCCCAAGCCTGATTTGATCAAGGTTCTCTTCGCCAACCGTTGGCTGTGCTGCGTCTGTCGCGATCCCGAGATGCCCATTGTGGTTCACCACATTCGCCCCTGGGCGCAGAGTCGAGATCATTCCCCGAGCAATCTCGCAGTGCTGTGCAGTTATCACCACGGCGAGGCTCACACCACGCGCGACCTCAATACGTCGCTGTCAGGTGATCGCCTCACAGACCTTAAGGCAATGTGGGAGAACGAGGTTCAGCAAATGGATCGTCACGCCTTGCACAAGGCAACGCAAAGCCAGGGGTGCCACTGGTGGTACTTCAACCACTTGAGACTCTATGAACTGGCAACAGAAGGCGGAGTAACGTTTTCCCGACTTCCAGGTTTTACCAAAACCCTTGAAGCGGGCTCCTGCAACAAGGATGGTAAGCCCATTAGGAAAGCGAATGGTGAACTGTTACACGAGAGTGCCGGGGCTCAGTATCTTTACCTATACATGCTCCAAATGCTCAACTGTGTCCTTGATGGGAGCGTTGTGCGAAATATCTCGGACGATCTCGATCGCGGCAATCTATCGGCCTGGATCGTCGAAAATGACCTGATTTTTGTTCAGGGACGTCACAGCTTCAGCAACCTTGGCATACCAACCCTCAGCAGCGATCCAGTGCGGGGAAAGCGCTCAGTGAATAATGTCGAAATTAGCTTCACCTTCGACCGTAACGAAGGTACCTCCGTATCTGCACGATCTGAGTGGCTGAGCGGCACGCTGGATGTGGCCAGCTTGATTCAGGTGAAGCGCATCGAGCGGGCCAATCAAAAGATCATCATCACAGGCACTGTTTTGGCCATCAGGAACTCCCATCCTGACATCAAAAAGCGTGGCTACCATGCCAACCTCTACAAATCAGGTCTCGCGGGAGTCATCTGGAACGATGATGAGGAAACTGATGAGGTCTCCGATGATCCCACTCAGCCGGATGTGTTCACGTAACCCTGAGCTAACAATCCAACACTGAATTATGAATGCGTCCGGCCAAGTCACTTTCCGAACTTCAGCCTGTAATTGAGACCGTTAATGGCGACCTCCCATTCGAACGCACCTTAGACGGAGCGTTGGTTCATTCTAGCCGATAGAGCTTCCGCGCTTTCTTAATCCAGAAATAGGCTCATGTCCCTGAGTCAATCCTTGTGCTGAGCAGAGTCCTCCCCTTGAGAAGGCCTGGCGGCTCGCTAATCAGACACTCGAGCAGCATCACCAGCCTGCGTAATAAGTTACGAGCAATCCCCACTCCCTTATCGCATTTCCATCTGCTCGCAAAACCTCAAGTGCTTCGGCTGCAGAAATCTTGGTCGGACAGCCACCTATTAGGTAGAAGTCATCCTTTCCTGGAGAATATAGGTGAAGCAGCGTAAGTACCATCACACGCTGTAAATCGGTCATTTTTCTGTACGCACGTCGCATCGCTTTTAACCCCTCAGGGTCAGGCTCTGACCGATCATGATCGAAGCCGCAAGGGCGCATGCTGTAATGACTACCCTGTTGGATCCCCCACGGCCTACCTCGAGTGAAGCAGGCATCCAGTTCGTATTTCTTAACGATATGCCAAGCGACCTCACCAAACTTTGTCCCTCGTTCCTCGGGTGACCAGCCTATCGGTGGAGGTACCTGGCAAATCTTCGCTAAGGCCGCACCTTCAATACCGTCCATGCAACTGACTTTTTCAACCAGGTCAATCAATGTGTATCCGGGAAAGCGACCGGCTGCAAACATCGGGTTGATGGCGGCGTATGCTGCTAGAGCAACCGGCTGCTGAGAGTGATGCACATGGCCGTGACTCGCGACGCCCATGTCTGTGAACGCCCAGATCCCCGAAGACACTTCATGGACACCCAGTCGGTGTAGCAATGCCGTCGCTTTTTCCGATGGGTCATCGAAGATTTCCATCTTGGGGATGCTCCTGATAGGGGTAAGAGACGCTGACCTGCCTTCCCCATACTAGGCTACCAGCCAAGATACTTACGCTCAGTTCCTGCTCGGTCTTAGAATTTGGGGCCAACGCCTGTCCCAGCGGTAACGCTGAAAATGCAGGTCGATAGTGTCTGAGCCGGTTACTCGCCCAACCTGTTGACATTGGCGTTGATGCCATCGCTGAAGGCGACATTGGACACGGTTGCGCCAGGTGCAGGCATTCTTGAGCGACCTGGGCCTTAAACGGTTTCGGAAGGTGCCTTGGCCGGACGCTTACCGAATTGTGAGACAGCACGGCACTCCGCCTATCTCAATTATTGCATGGGGCACAATCAGCCAAAGGTTGAAGGTGAAATCACCAGCATTTATTGGCACTTTTGTTAAAGGGCACGCGCCGCGTGCTTGATGGATAACACGTAGAGCGCTTGAAGATGGATCTGGATCAAATACGACAAAACGCCCGGCATGCTGCTGCCGCAGATATTTTTGCGACGATGGCGTCAGAGGAAAAAAGCCAACAGCTACTCGCTCGCCTTGGTGCTCAGACCGATGCGCAGATCGACTTTTCTGCCCGATATGAAGGTATTCCTACGGAGCAGCTCGAAACCTACCGTGCCTTGGTTAGGGGTCAAGACAACCCTTTCTTGGAGGAACTGGGTAAAGTAGATGGCTTGCTGCAAGCGGGCGACATCATCCTATGCACTGGCGAAACCATTGGTGCAAAGGTGATCACCAAGGGCCAAAAGCTTCTTAACGATAATGCCCGTTCCAGCCACGTTGCCCTGATCCACGCGGATTTCGTCTGCGTGGACGCGATGCCGGGAGACGGTGTTACCAACCGACTGGTCTCTGAAGTCCTGACCAAGGTGAAGCCGGACTGGCGGGTCATTCGGTGTAAGAAACTCACCCAGGAGCACACTGACGCTGTCTATCGGGCCTGCGCGTACTACCTGGCACAGCCCTACAAAATTCTGCCCTCAAAAAAGCCGATGAAAACGGCTGCCTACTGCTCCGAGCTCGCACGCAAAGTCTTCTTGCACACGGGCATCACTGGGATCGGAATCCCAAACGACAGCGTACTTACCCCTGGGCGATTCGATGACCTCGTTGATAAACACCCTGAATGGGAGGATGTCACTGAGCAGGTGAGGCCAGCTATCGACTTCTGCATGAAGTACCCCGAGCTGATGAGAGTGTCTGCCCGGCTTATGATCGAAGGCCTAAAATTAAACCGAAAGCGCTTTGAGGAAAGAAAAGAACAGGTTCAGCAGATCCAGCTCTTAGCAAGCAGAAAGAAAATTCCTAAGGAAAAAGCTAAAGAGATGATCAAGGCAATTCGAGAAATCGAAAATGATATGAATCACAAGTTCTGGGATCACTCTAAGTAATCACTTTCAGGGCCAGTTTGTCACCCTACATGATCACATGACTCATGACATGCAAAACTGGCCCATATCCCTTCAAGCCTTCATGGCCTGCCGTTGACGTTGCCGAAATCGCTTGATGAAATCAGCGTCGACTAGCTCATTGAACTCCAGGGCCAAGCCGCAGTTTACGAGTGAAGCCAAGGCGCTGTCCGAGAGCGCAAAGCTGTTCGGTATAACACCACTCTTCCTCACCTTGTTGTCGTCAATGCGGGCCAAAAATGCCTTCACGAAGTCGGAGAGCCCCGATTTGCGGCTCTCGGTAGCAGCCGCAGTGGCCGAATCGTCGGCGGTAACCCCTGCTCGCTCGGCATCGGTGCCAATTGCCTGAACGACGTCACTCAAGGCTGGCCAATACTTCAGGTCAAACTGGTACTGGAGACGCTCCAGATCATCCTTCACGTAACTTTCGTACTGATAGTTGTGCTCCGAAGCTTCGTGAACGATGTCCAGGATGTGGTAGTGAGTGCCCGAGCTGAAACCTGAACGGTTATGAAGGTCATCGCGTCGATCCAGCAAGGCTGCCATCTGGTCGGCCAGCTCGCTGATTCGGCTGTTGATCCCAACCAACTCCTCTCGTGCCTGCCTAGCTGCACGGTTTTTCGTGGGGTTCCATCCATCAGCAGCATGAACGAAGGCATCCCAAAAAACATAGAGAGCCCTAGGGGTGGAGGCCAGTGCGGCATGAACCTCATCGTAAACATCCGATAGTTCGATACGGCGTTTGAGCATTCCGGCGATGATGCTTTGCACATTCGGCCAAATACGCTTGGCGTGGAGATCCTCCATCATAGTGCGCAGAAGGGTTTCACACTGTTTTACGGCTTCAGTAGATGCGTGCACTCGGTGGTACCTGTTGGATAACTTGTGCCAAGGCTACCGCTCGACATCCATTGGGGCGGTACCTATTTAAAATTCTTTTCCAACCCAATAGGTACGCGGACATCAGCTAGTCCTTACTTTGCGCTGCAGAAGGCCATGGGCTAGGCCAGTTCCCAGGCAACAGATGGGACTTGATCTCGCAATTGGTGCCCCTACGTCTAGAGAGAAGCAACGAACCACTCACCCAATTCGACAGCGTACCAGACATTATTTTGAACGGCAGGATGGCGTCTACGGTGTACAGTGGACGTCATGCTTTCAATCGGAGCTGATTCGTCGTAATCAGAGACCATTGCCTAGACCTAGCCAGAGACAGCCCCTCCTGCAGGCCATCCTGCGCTGAGCGACCACTTGAGTTGTGCAAGGATGCGTTATGCCCAGATACCTCAGTAACAGCGCAATACGTCTTTTGGAAGCAAGCCAAGAATCTTTGGCCTTGGCGCTGCATTGCCTCGGCACTCCAAACCGGGGAAGCCTGAGAGTTGAGGTAGCTCGATACTCACCCGCGATTGGATTGGTCGGAGCCGCCGCTGAGCAAGCTTTGGCTGCGATTATCGTTCAGGTTCGGGGCGATGAGGCGCTGGCTGCTTCCCCTACCCAGTACAAAAGTGCGCGACAAATTTTGTCGGACATGAGGGATTTACTCCGCGCTCCCATTCCTGCCAGCTCTTTTCTGACCGCAGGCGTAGCCGACCCTGCTCAACACCGCGAGTCGATCCTGCAGGCATCAGAAGGATTTTCTGTACTTTTCACCTACAGGGCGACCGGGCTCCATGCCGGTCTTGGTTTGTCTCGCACAGTCACACTGAAACAAGCAGTGAAGGTTCACAATTTTCTTGAGCTCCTAGCAAAGTCAACACGTATCCGCGCATACATGGATCGGTTGCCGATACCACCAGATGAGGTAATCGACCAGACCGTATTGATTGATGACCTCATTCAGAAATTCCAAAGTACCGATGCAATGACCGAGCGGGTCAATGCCTTACGATCTTTGTTCCTGATCCTCCCTGAAGTTCCCCCTGAAGCACCAGAGTGGCTTGAAGCGTTTGACCGCTCCGTGGTGTCACCACGCCCTGCCGACATCACCTTGCTTTTGGATACACTTGAACGTGCGGCCCCGATGAGATTCCGTCGCATGAATGCAGGGGGCCAAGCACTTCCAGTAGTTGTCCGGCCTAACGACCCAAATGCGTTACCCATCGCCTTGCAGGACATGCGCCAAGCCTTTGGCCACGCGCGCGAGCAGTTTGGCGCAGACGTGGGAAATGCGAATGGACGGCTTGATCAAGAAATTCTGGATCTACCCCCAGAATCTTTCTTGCTCGACTTGTGCCTCCAAGGCCCTGACCAGCTACGCGAGACTCTGGATCGGCAAACGCTCACCGGGCAGGAGGTGTGGCCTTTCGTGGCTACTGCACTGAGCCAGCAAGGCACAGAGCGCCCTTACTGGTTCCTGGTATCGATGGTCGACGACATCGGACAGCTAATCGGCCAGCTCCGCAGGGCTTCGGCGGTATCGGCTCAGGGACAGTTCAAAGAACGCTGTACGGCAGCCATCCGAGCCCTCGAAGCCAAAAGACAGGAGCGCACACTTCCGCCCGCTTCTGAAATCGCAACCTTTACCGTCACGCAATCTGCTGCGGCTGAGGCCACACGAGATAACATTCCCGACTCGATGGAGCGCAACGAAGGCACTGCTCGTGAAGCATCTTTAGAAGCAATGCCGCCATTAGCCGCGTTGTATGCTGGCGAATTCACTGCCGGCCAGGCTTTCCCTGCGGTGTATGCATGTGAGAATCCAGATTCTAAGAAATACTGGACTCGCCAGTTGCTCATAGCAGCGACCGATACCAGCGACCGCTCAATGCTCATCACTGCCCTGCGAGACCCTGAATTCGCCAATCTGAAGACGGATGCTCGAAAAGCGCTGCGCCTGGTGGATATTCTGACCTATGGGCCGAATATCGAACTAGGGTGACCTCAATCCGTTCTACGACATCGGAGCACTCCCTTCGTATGCCTCAAACCCAGCAAAACCTCACCAGCCTGAGAGACACCTTCAGCCAGATCTTGGGCAACCAGAAAGACCACTACACGGATATGCTCTTGGAGCTACATCCAGGCTCTCGCTCGTCAAGGTGACTTAACCGGACGCTTACGCAGGTGCTTTACCTAGTGGGTTTTAGTGATGGGGAAGTACCCAACGAGATCGCCATGCCAAAAAACATCAGCTTCTGGTAACGCCTAATTTCGCCCATCTGCAAACGACAGCTGTTTAAACGGGCCTTAGGGCTTCCGAGGGCAGCTTTCATGCTTCTTGCTGGATAGGGCGCTCCACACCGATCACCGCCAGCGTAGAGCGCCCTGGTTGAAAGCCCATCAACAAAAAAGCCACCTTGGGGTGGCTTTCATGCTCTGCCTCGCGGCGAATTCAGAATGGTGCTTGGATGCACCAAGCGATGATCAGCTACAAGCATGAGTCAGGACGCTCAGTGCTTAAGGTAATGCGTCCCCTGCTGGAATCGAACCAGCATCTAGCCCTTAGGAGGGGCTTGTTCTATCCGTTAAACTAAGGAGACATCGAGCGCTGTATCTTACGCAAAACCAAGGGCTTAGGAAAGTTAACCTTCCCTCCACTCCCCATGGGCATCCCACCCTCTCAGATCTCTACCTAATAGCGGTAGGACTATCCGCTAGGACAGGAGACTATACCCCACCCCAGATAAGAACCTGCAACCTTCCCCTTAGGAGGGGGATGCTCTATCCAATTGAGCTACTGAGACGCTACGACCGGCAGCGAGCGCTGCACAGCGGGATGGCCAGCATGTTAACCAGCATGCTGGCGTTTGTCATGCCTGAACTGGGCTTTTTCGCGTAATCCTTTTCTGCGGCTGCTATCCCCGCGGTAGCACGCCCTGATCGCGAAGCAGCGAAACGAATGCGGCGACCGCCGCCTCCAGTGTGGAAGAATTATCCAGCACATGCACCGACGGGTCGGCTGCAGCTTGCAAGCGTGCGCTGCGCGCCAGGCGCTGCTCCACTTCTTCTGCGCTTTCCCGACCCCGGGCCAGCAAGCGCTGGCGCAGCACCTCAGGCTTGACCTCGACCAACACGGCCAACAAATCCGGATAGCGCTGACGGGCCTCTGGCAGATAAGCCCGCGAGCCATTCACCAGCACTGCCCTCCCCGCCGCCAACCACTGGTCCACCTGCCGGGGTATGCCATAGTCCAGGCCATTGGCCCGCCAGTGCATGGCAAACGCACCCTGCGCACGCAAGGTATCAAACTGCTCAGGCGTGACCCCTTGGGCAGCTTCGCCCTTGGCTTCGGCCGAACGGGTGATGACCCGGCGGGCAATTTCTACCCCGGCGGCGGCCAGTTGCTCACGCGACGCGTCGATCAGGGAATCTTTCCCGGAACCCGACGGCCCAACCAGAAATATCAACCGGCCCGTCCCTGATCGGCGGTCGCTTGCGTCATGTTGCATAGCCACTATGCTCTATGGAGGGAACCGGCGCATTCTAGGGCTTTTCTGGGCATTTTTCTGCGTTTTACCGATTGTTGACGGCAAAAGACTGACGGCCAGGCTAGCCAGAGCATGTAAAACTTTTCAAACCAGTGCTCATTTCTGATAATTGGTACTGGCATAAAGCCTTTATCCGGATCACTATTTGTCACATAATTGACGCCAAGCAAACGGCGACCATGAGGCAAGATGAGCATCCATTTTTCACTGGCGGTTGAACATTTTGTCGTCGCCACGGTCGTACTTCCATCCCGTGCGGCCAATTTGAGAACCGCTTCCCCTGAACCAAACTCTGGTCAATTTATATGCGCCCAATGAAACAGGCTATTTATTCGAGCCGCACTGCTGACAAGTTCGTCGTCCGCCTGCCTGACGGAATGCGTGAGCGCATTGCCGAGGTAGCACGCAACCACCACCGCAGCATGAACTCCGAGATCATTGCACGCCTGGAACAGAGCCTTATCCAGGAAGGTGCGCTGGGTGACGAACTGAGCATGCGCCTGGACAGCCCTGAACTGTCCCTGCATGAGCGCGAGTTGCTGCAGCGTTTCCGCCAACTGTCCCACCGCCAGCAGAACGCTCTGGTCGCCCTCATCGCTCACGATGTGGAAATGGCCGCAGACGCCTCCTGAGGCTGCAGCGAACACGAAAAAGCCAGCGTAAGCTGGCTTTTTTGTGGGCGTCAGACTGGCAGCAAGGCCATTTCCCTGCGGGATTGTTCCCGCAGGGAGGATTGGCTTACAACAGAAACAGCGTGGCCAGCCCAAGGAAGATGAAGAAACCACCGCTGTCGGTCACAGCAGTGATCATCACACTCGCGCCCATCGCAGGGTCGCGCCCCAAGCGGGCCAAGGTCATCGGGATCAGCACGCCCATCAGCGCCGCCAATAACAAGTTCAAGGTCATCGCCGCGGTCATCACCACCCCCAGCGACCAGCTGCCATACAGCCAGAAAGCCACCGCACCAATCACGCCGCCCCAAACCAGGCCGTTGATCAGCGACACCGCCAACTCCTTGCGCATCAAGCGGCTGGTATTGCCTGGCGACACTTGGTCCAGGGCCATGGCGCGGACGATCATGGTGATGGTCTGGTTACCAGAGTTACCACCAATACCCGCAACGATCGGCATCAACGCAGCCAACGCCACCAGCTTTTCAATCGAACCTTCGAACAACCCGATCACTCGCGAAGCAACGAACGCGGTAATGAGGTTGATTGCCAGCCACGCCCAACGGTTGCGGAACGAACGCCAGACCGAGGCGAAAATATCTTCCTCTTCACGCAGACCCGCCATGTTGAGGACTTCGCTCTCGCTTTCCTCACGGATCAGGTCAACCATTTCGTCGATGGTCAGACGGCCGATCAGGCGTTCGCTCTTGTCCACCACCGGGGCGGATACCAGGTCATAACGCTCGAAAGCCTGCGCTGCATCGTAGGCATCTTCCTCGGGCTGGAAGGAGACAGGGTCGGTCGCCATGACCTCCGCCACCTTCTTCTCCGGGTCGTTGACCAGCAGGCGCTTGATCGGCAATACCCCCTTGAGGATGCCGTCGTAATCGACCACGAACAATTTGTCGGTGTGGTTCGGCAGTTCTTTCAGGCGGCGCAGGTAGCGCAGCACCACTTCCAGGCTGACGTCTTCGCGGATGGTGACCATCTCGAAGTCCATCAGCGCACCAACCTGCTCCTCGTCGTAGCTCAGCGCCGAACGCACCCGCTCGCGTTGCTGGGCATCGAGGGTTTCCATCAGCTCGTGAACAACGTCACGCGGCAGCTCTGGGGCGAGGTCGGCCAGTTCGTCGGCGTCCATCTCCTTGGCGGCAGCCAGCAGCTCGTGATCGTCCATGTCGGCGATCAGCGATTGGCGAACCGAATCGGAAACTTCCAGCAGGATGTCGCCATCGCGCTCCGAGCGCACCAGCTGCCAGACCGTCAGGCGATCTTCCAGGGGCAAGGCTTCGAGGATGTAGGCGATGTCGGCGGGGTGCAGGTCATCGAGCTTGCGCTGCAGCTCGACGAGGTTCTGGCGGTGGACCAGGTTTTCCACCAGGTCGTTGTGCGCGCCTTCCTGGCGATGGGTCAGGTCTTCGACCATGCGCTGGCGCTGCAGCAGTTCGACCACCTGGGCCAGGCGATCCTGCAGGCTTTCTTGCGCTTTTTTAACTTCTACTTCGGTCATAGGCGAACTCCACTCCCAGCAGCGGAGCACGCCGAGGGAATCAATCGGTCAGATCTTTCTGTATGAATCGTGTTAGCGAGTAACTACTGGGTAAGTCCATGGTGGTTTTCCACAAGCCCCGGCGGGGCTGACGGGCGCAATCATACACTGCTAAAGCTGTTAGATCGCTTAAATTTTTGGCCAGAACAATCGTTTGCGTGATAAAGCTGGGACAACGCTCGAAGCTATCAGTGCGACGGTTGTTGTGGATGGGAAAGCACATTTGATTTTGAGGCCGCTCAGCGGCTCCAAACTACACCGCAATCATTACAGAAGAGCGTAGATCGGCAGACTCAAGAATTCATTGGCGCACAAACAAAAAGCCCGCTCAATCGAGCGGGCTTCTTGATGGGGTATGGCGGACTCAGCAGGATTCGAACCTGCGACCGCTCGGTTCGTAGCCGAGTACTCTATCCAGCTGAGCTATGAGTCCGTGGTGGTAGTTTTAGACCAGATTACCACTGGTTGACTGAAATGGCTTTGCAAGCAGAACCACTTCAAAAAGTGGCGGACTCAGCAGGATTCGAACCTGCGACCGCTCGGTTCGTAGCCGAGTACTCTATCCAGCTGAGCTATGAGTCCGCGATTGGCAGTTTTAAACCAGATTACCGCTGGTTGACTGAAATGGCTTTGCAAGCAGAACCACTTCAAGAAAGTGGCGGACTCAGCAGGATTCGAACCTGCGACCGCTCGGTTCGTAGCCGAGTACTCTATCCAGCTGAGCTATGAGTCCGCGATTGGCAGTTTTAGACCAGATACCGCTGGTTGATTGAAGCAGCCTTGCAAACAAAGCCACTTCAAAAGTGGCGGACTCAGCAGGATTCGAACCTGCGACCGCTCGGTTCGTAGCCGAGTACTCTATCCAGCTGAGCTATGAGTCCGTGTCTTGCCGCGCATTATAGGTCGCTGAAACATTATTGCAAGAAGCTTTTCATTATAAAACAACTACTTAGCGTTCCTACCGTTTACAGCGCCCTACGCAAATAATGGCGGTGAAGGGGGGATTCGAACCCCCGATACCCTTATGAGGTATACTCCCTTAGCAGGGGAGCGCCTTCGGCCACTCGGCCACCTCACCGCAACACGAGGCGAATATTAAAGAACCTCTTTCACCTTTGCAACCCTTTTTTTGAAAAAAACTTCAAAAAAATTAAAGGCTTGGCTCTTCATCCTTCTCCTTCTTGATCCGCAGGTAGATTTCCTCGCGGTGAACTGCCACTTCTTTCGGGGCGCTCACGCCAATACGCACCTGGTTGCCTTTGACGCCAAGCACCGTCACGGTGATCTCGCCGTCTCCAATGATCAGGCTCTCGGCGCACCGACGAGTCAGAATCAACATAGCTTTCTCCTTACGCAAAACATTCAGGGGTAACAGTCTTGGATATCGGGCCCGGGTCGCGGACGACGACCATGGCCCCGGTTACTCGCCGCACAAGGCAGGACAGGACCTGCGCGGCGAGCAGAAACGCGAAGGGCGCGGCAAGCCGCGCCCTTCCAGGCAGCGCCTTACTCGCCCTGTCGGGCAGGAGCATCCAGATCGAACGCGGTATGCAGCGCGCGTACGGCCAGCTCCAGGTACTTCTCTTCGAGCACCACCGAAACCTTGATCTCGGAAGTGGAGATCATCTGGATGTTGATGCTCTCCTTGGCCAGGGCTTCGAACATGCAGCTGGCAACACCGGCGTGCGAACGCATGCCGACGCCAACGATCGAGACCTTGGCGATCTTGGTGTCGCCGATCACTTCACGGGCGCCGATTTCGCGCGCAGTGTTTTCCAGCACGCTCTGCGCCTTCTCGTACTCGTTGCGGTGCACGGTGAAGGTGAAGTCGGTGGTGTTATCGTGAGCAACGTTCTGCACGATCATGTCGACTTCGATGTTCGAAGCGCTGATCGGGCCGAGGATCTTGAAGGCCACGCCCGGGGTATCCGGCACGCCGCGAATGGTCAGCTTTGCTTCATCACGGTTGAAGGCGATACCGGAAATGATCGGCTGTTCCATGGATTCCTCTTCATCAATGGTAATGAGGGTACCCGGACCCTCCTTGAAGCTGTGCAGCACGCGCAGCGGAACGTTGTACTTGCCGGCGAACTCCACCGAACGGATCTGCAGCACCTTGGAACCAAGGCTGGCCATTTCCAGCATCTCTTCGAAGGTGATCTTCTCCAGGCGACGAGCCTGTGGCACGACGCGCGGGTCGGTAGTGTAAACGCCATCAACATCAGTGTAGATCTGGCACTCATCAGCCTTCAGCGCCGCCGCCAGGGCCACGCCGGTGGTATCAGAGCCACCACGACCCAGGGTAGTGATGCTGCCGTGCTCGTCGACGCCCTGGAAGCCTGCAACCACGACCACGCGGCCTTCCTTGAGGTCGGCACGAATCTTCTGGTCGTCGATTTGCAGAATGCGCGCCTTGTTGTGCGAGCTGTCGGTGAGAATACGCACCTGGTTGCCGGTGTAGGACACCGCTGGCACACCACGCTTGATCAAGGCCATGGTCAGCAGGGCAATGGTGACCTGCTCACCCGTCGACACGATCACGTCCAGTTCACGAGGAACCGGCTGATCGGTGATCTGCTTGGCCAGGTCGATCAGGCGATTGGTTTCACCGCTCATGGCCGACAGCACAACCACCAGGTCGTCGCCCGCTTCACGGTGTTTCTTGACCTTTTCGGCTACCTGCTCGATCCGCTCGATGGAACCGACAGAGGTGCCGCCAAATTTCTGTACGATCAACGCCATTTCAATGGTGCCTCAGCCCATACAGGGCCCCAAAAAACAATCCAACATGAAGGGGTGGACGGGAGTGGCCTATGTGACCACTGGACCATCCACCCCTTCATCTCAAAGTCCCTGCTCTGCGAATGGCACGGCCAGCGCCAGGGCCTGGTCCAGCGCAGCGACGTCGACGCCACCACCCTGGGCCATGTCCGGACGGCCGCCGCCCTTGCCACCCACCGCCGCAGCGGCTTGTTTCATCAGATCGCCAGCCTTGAGTTGGCTGGAGAGGTCCTTGGTCACGCCGGCCACCAGCACAACCTTGCCCTCATGCTCGCTGCCCAGCAGGATCACTGCGTGGCCGAGCTTGTTCTTCAGCTGATCGACCAGGGCCAGCAGGGCCTTGCCATCCTGCCCATCCAGGCGGGCGGCGAGGACCTTGGCACCCTTGACCTCAACAGCCGCGTTGGAGAGATCGTCCCCGGCGGCGCTGGCGGCCTTGGCCTGCAGCTGTTCCAGCTGCTTCTCCAGCTGGCGGTTGCGCTCAAGCACAGCCGACAGCTTGTCGATCAGGTTGTCGCGGTTACCCTTGACCAGTTGCGCGGCTTCCTTGACCTGCTCTTCGGCAGCGTTCAGGTAGGCCAGCGCAGCGGCACCGGTTACGGCTTCGATACGGCGCACGCCAGAGGCTACGCCGCCTTCGCTGATGATCTTGAACAGGCTGATGTCACCGGTGCGCTTGGCGTGGATACCGCCGCACAACTCCACCGAAAAATCACCGCCCATGCTCAGCACACGCACGGTGTCGCCGTATTTCTCGCCGAACAGCGCCATTGCGCCTTTGGCCTTGGCAGTTTCGATGTCGGTCAGTTCGGTTTCAACCGGGGTGTTCTTGCGAATCTCGCGGTTGACGATGTCTTCCAGCTGCTTGATCTGCTCCGGCTTCACCGCTTCGAAGTGGCTGAAGTCGAAACGCAGGCGCTGGCTGTCGACCAGCGAGCCCTTCTGCTGTACATGCTCGCCCAGTACCTGGCGCAATGCTTCGTGCAGCAGGTGGGTGGCGGAGTGATTCAACGAGGTGGCGTGCTGTACGTCGGCATCGACCTTGGCCTCGACTGGCGAACCGATCACCAGCGCACCGCTGGCCACCACGCCGTGGTGCAGGAAGGCGCCGCCGGTCTTGGTGGTATCACGCACGTCGAAGCGTGCAGCACCCGCCTGCAGGAAGCCGCTGTCACCGACCTGACCACCGGACTCGGCGTAGAACGGCGTGCGGTCGAGCACCACAACGCCCTGCTCGCCTTCACCCAGCTGGTCAACGGATTGGCCGTCCTTGTACAGGGCGATGATCTTGCCCTGGCCCTCGGTGGCGTCGTAACCGAGGAACTCGGTGGCGCTGTCGACCTTGACCACGCTGTTGTAATCCATGCCGAACGCGCTGGCAGAACGGGCGCGCTCACGCTGTGCGTCCATTTCACGCTCGAAGCCGGCTTCGTCGATAGTCAGCTCACGCTCACGGGCGATGTCGGCAGTCAGGTCCATCGGGAAGCCATAGGTGTCGTACAGCTTGAACACCACGTCGCCCGGTACCACGTCGCCTTTCAGCTGGGCCAGGTCTTGCTCGAGGATGCGCAGGCCCTGCTCCAGGGTCTTGGCGAACTGCTCTTCTTCGGCCTTGAGCACGCGCTCGATGTGCGCTTGCTGGCTCTTCAGCTCCGGGAAGGCTTCGCCCATTTCAGCGGCCAGTGCGGCAACGATCTGGTAGAAGAAGCTGCCCTTGGCGCCCAGCTTGTTGCCGTGACGGCAAGCGCGGCGAATGATGCGGCGCAGCACGTAGCCACGGCCCTCGTTGGACGGCAGCACGCCGTCGGCAATCAGGAAGCCGCACGAACGGATGTGGTCGGCGACCACTTTCAGCGAAGCCTGGCCGTCATTGCTGCAACCGATGGCCTTGGCTGCGGCAGCCAGCAGGTTCTGGAACAGGTCGATCTCGTAGTTCGAATGCACGTGCTGCAGCACGGCGCTGACACGCTCCAGGCCCATGCCGGTGTCCACCGACGGCGCTGGCAGCGGGTGCAACACACCGTCGGCAGTGCGGTTGAACTGCATGAAGACGTTGTTCCAGATCTCGATGTAGCGGTCACCGTCTTCTTCTGGCGAGCCGGGTGGACCACCCCAGATATCCGGGCCGTGATCATAGAAAATCTCGGTGCATGGGCCGCACGGGCCGGTATCGCCCATGGTCCAGAAGTTGTCGGAGGCGTACGGGGCGCCCTTGTTATCGCCGATGCGCACCATGCGCTCGGCCGGCACGCCGACTTCCTTGGTCCAGATGTCGTAGGCTTCGTCGTCGGTGGCGTAGACGGTGACCCAGAGCTTTTCCTTGGGCAGGTTCAGCCACTGCTCAGACGTCAGGAAGGTCCAGGCAAAGGTAATGGCGTCGCGCTTGAAATAGTCGCCGAAGCTGAAGTTGCCCAGCATTTCGAAGAAGGTGTGGTGACGCGCGGTGTAACCGACGTTTTCCAGGTCGTTGTGCTTGCCACCGGCACGCACGCACTTCTGGCTGCTGACAGCACGCGTGTAGGCGCGCTTCTCCGCACCGAGGAAGCAGTCCTTGAACTGGTTCATGCCTGCGTTGGTGAACAGCAGGGTCGGGTCGTTGTTCGGGATCAGCGAACTGGAGGCGACTCGGGTATGTCCCTGCTCTTCGAAGAAGCGAAGGAAGGCTTCACGGATTTCTGCGCTTTTCATAGGTTCTTCCACGGAAACGGCGGCCCTGTTGGGCAAACGCGTCGACGAAACGACGGCAAAGGGCCGCATTATATCGGTCCTGCAGTCTCGATGCAGTGTGTTTATACGATAGAAGCCATCGTTTGGACGGTTTTTCGGGCTATGCAAACGAAAACGACATGACCGGATGCTAAATCCTGTGTTTCGCCACTGGCAAGCCAATTACCGCTCAAGGGAGGGGAAAATGGAACAGGCGGTGAATTAAAGGGTTTTCATCAAGGATAGGATCCGAAACTGTGTCGCCTGTTTCGCGGGTAAACCCGCTCCTACGGGCACGGCGCCACATTGAGACCTTGCACATATCTCGTAGGAGCGGGTTCACCCGCGAAACAGGCGACACCGCTCTCACCCCAGGCGCTGCCCCGAATCCGGCACGATCAGAATGCCGGCGCGCAAGCCGTTCTTGACCTTGGGGTTGGGGAAGATGATGCGCGCACCCTCCTCCTCGACCACCCAGCGCATCTCGGCCAGGTCTTCAGCCAGCAGGTAACCCTTGCTCAGCTCGGAGAAGTTTTCGATGTCCGCCGGCAGGTGCAGGTGGAAGCTGTCACTGTGCTTGATGATTTCGCGGGAAACACTGAACAGCTGCAGGCCATCCAGCGAACTTTCGTCCTCTGGCTCGGTAGCCTCGATGATGCGGATCAGCCGCTCTTCGAGCTTGTCGAGGTTGACCTGCTCGTTCTGACCGAACGGACGGGCCTTGCCCAACTCCAGGGTGAAAGCTTCAGCCTCAAGTTGCTCGTAGGTGAAAGCGCTGAAGGTGATGGACGACTTGCTTTGCAGCAACACCGCTTCCATACCTGCCGCCGCCAGGCGCGCCAGTTCGCGACGGGAGTGCCTGCGTCCCTCTTTATAAGGGTACAAGGCGAATTGCTCGATCTTCGAGCCGCGTATGGCAGTATGCAGGTCGTAATGCAGGCGGTTGCGCCCTGGCTTGCTGAAGAACACCCGGGCGAACTGTTCCAGCTCGGCAGCACGCAATGCTTCGAAACCGCTGGACAGCTCATGGCGGCCATTGAACAAGCGGTTGATGTCCTGTTCGATAAAGCGCTCGCCCTTGCGGATCGCCGCCGGGTTGCCGAACAGGAACAGCACCCGTGCCCTGGGCCTGATCTTGCCGTTGGCCACGCCGTGCAGCAGCCGCTCGAGCAATTCGATCGGCGCTGTTTCATTGCCATGAATGCCGGCGGACAACAGCAAGTCCAGCCCGCAATCGTCGCTTTCGGCCGGGCGCACTTCGAGCGCGCCCTCCCCCAGCCATCGCAAACGCGCGCCCTTGGGTGTCACTTGGGTCTTCTCGGCCGGTTCGTGATCGGTGAGGGTCAGCTCAAGCAATTTGCCAAGGGCGAGCATAGGTGCTTCCTTAGTGGTGGTGACCGCAGTCAGGGCCATGAACGTGATCGTCGTCTTCGCCAAGTTCTGCCGGTTCCATTTCCAGCTGCAGGCTGACCAGGTTGGTGGCCATCGGGCGCAGCAGCAAGTTGGCATACTCGGTGTCGTCTTCCTCGACATCCACGCCGATCAGCAACTGGCCACGGCCATCCTGCTGAATCCACACTTCCTTGCCTTGCCAGACCACAGCAAAGCGGGTGCAGGATGTTTCCAGCTGGGTGCCGTCTTCATCTTCGAGGATCAGGCGCAAGGCGTCGGTCATTACAGAGTCTCTCTTCAAGGTTGGCGTTGGAACGGATACACCGAGCCCAACTTCAGGATCTGGGTCAATTCGTCCAGTGCCGTACGGCATTCCACCAGCAGTTGCGGGTCAGCCAGGTCTGCTTCGCCAAGGCGATCGCGGTAGTGCCTGTCGACCCACTGCAGCAGCGTGTCATACAGCGTGGCCGTCATGATAACGCCTTGGTTGACCGCCGCCAGCTCCGCTTCCTTCAAAGCCACGCGCAAACGCAGGCAGGCCGGGCCGCCGCCGTTCTGCATGCTTTGCTTGAGGTCGAACACCTTGACCTCCTTCACCGGGCCTCCCTGGCTGGTCAGCTGGCCCAGATAGGCCCAGACCCGCTCGTTGTTGCGGCACTCTTCCGGCACGACCAACAGCATCGAACCATCGTCGCGGCTGAGCAGCTGGCTGTTGAACAGGTAGGAACGCACCGCGTCCTCCACCGCCACCGCTGCCCTGGGCACGCAGATGGCCTGGAAGTTGCCACCCTTGCTGGCCAGTTTAGCTCGCAGCTGCCCAAGTACCGCGTCGGTCTCGAGAAACGCGTCCTCGTGGTAGAACAGCACCTCGCCGTTACCCACCGAAATCACATCATTGTGGAACACACCCTGGTCGATCACCGCCGGGTTCTGTTGAGCGTAGACCACACCGTCATCGCTCAGGCCGTGCAGCCGGGCCACAGCTTGCGAAGCCTCCAGGGTTTGTCGGGCCGGGTACTTCTGTGGCGCCGGGTAACGGCTGTCGAAGGCACTGCGGCCGTAGACAAAGAACTCCACGCCAGCCTCGCCATAGGCGCGGCAGAAGCGCGTGTGGTTGGCCGCGCCCTCGTCACCGAACTGTGCCACGGCAGGCAGCGCGGCGTGGTGGGCAAAGTGTTTCTCGTTGTTGAACATGGCGCCCAGCACGCGGCTTGTGGTCGGGTGCTCGATGCTGCGGTGATATTTGCAGTTGAGGTTGGCGGCAGTGAAGTGCACGCGACCGTCAGCAGTGTCGGCACTCGGGCTGACTGTTGCGGCGTTGGCCACCCACATGCTCGAGGCCGAGCAACTGGCCACCAGCAACGGCATGGCCTCGCGGGCGGCGCGCTGGATAACTTCGGCATCGCTGCCACTGAACCCCAGGCGGCGCAGCGCCGCCACGTCCGGGCGCTCTTGTGGCGCCAGAACACCCTGCTTGAAGCCCATGTCGGCCAGCGCTTTCATCTTCGCCAGGCCCTGGCGCGCGGCCTCACGCGGGTTGGACGCCTGCTGGCTATTGCTCTGCGAAGCCACGTTACCGTAAGACAGGCCGCCATAGTTGTGGGTAGGCCCCACCAGGCCATCAAAATTCACTTCATAGGATTTCATCGGCTAGGCTCCGTGACCTGTTGTTATAGGGTGACGCCCGGCGTCAGGGTCGCCGGCAAGGCAAGGCTGGAGGTCTCCAGCGAAGCCACGGGGTAAGCGCAGTAGTCGGCTGCGTAATAGGCACTGGCGCGATGGTTGCCACTGGCTCCCACTCCACCGAACGGCGCGCTGCTGGCAGCCCCCGTCAGCTGTTTGTTCCAGTTGACGATGCCCGCGCGACTGCGCAGCCAGAAGTACTGGTAGCGGGCTCGCGAATCAGACAATAAGCCAGCGGCCAGGCCATACTGGGTGTTGTTGGCTTCATCGATGGCAGCATCGAAGTCGGCGTAGCGGATCACCTGCAACAGCGGGCCGAAAAACTCTTCGTCCGGGCGGTCAGCCACGGCGGTGACATCGACAATGCCCGGAGTCAGCAGTGCAGCATCGGCCTGTGGCTGAGTCATTTCCAGCAGTTTCACGCCACCTTTGGCAGCCAGTTCGGCCTGGGCGGCAAGCAGCGCCCGAGCCGCCTGCAGCGAAATCACCGAGCCCATGAAAGGCGCCGGCTGTTCATCGAACGCCCCCACCGTGATGGTTTTGCACACCTCGACCAGGCGCGCGATCAGTGCATCGCCCCAGGCGCCTTGCGGTACCAGCAGGCGCCGCGCGCAAGTGCAGCGTTGGCCGGCGGAAATGAACGCCGACTGGATAATGGTATACACCGCCGCGTCGAGGTCCTTGACCTCGTCCACCACGAGCGGGTTGTTACCCCCCATTTCCAGGGCCAGAATCTTGTCTGGGCGGCCTGCGAACTGTTGATGCAACAGGTTGCCGGTGCGGCTGGAGCCGGTGAAGAACAGGCCATCGATACCTGGGTTGGCGGCCAGCGCCACACCGGTTTCGCGTGCGCCCTGCACCAGGTTCAGCACACCCGCCGGCAGGCCGGCAGCAATCCAGCAGTTGACGGTAAGCTCAGCGACCTTGGGGGTCAGCTCGCTGGGTTTGAACACCACGCAGTTGCCTGCCAGCAGCGCCGGCACGATATGGCCATTGGGCAGGTGCCCGGGGAAATTGTACGGGCCGAACACCGCCACGACGCCGTGAGGCTTGTGCCGCAGAACAGCCGTGGCATCGGCCAGAGGCCCACTCTTTTCGCCGGTGCGCTCGCGGTAGCTCTGTACCGAAATCGCCACCTTGTTGATCATGCTGGTGACTTCAGTCGCAGATTCCCACAGCGGCTTCCCGGTTTCCTCGCCAATGCACTGGGCCATGGCCTCGGCATGCACTTTCAGCTGCGCGGCAAACTTCTCCAGCACATCGATACGTGCCTCCAGGCTCAATTGCGCCCAGGCCGGAAAGGCCTGCCGCGCGGCCTGCACGGCAGCATCGACCTGGCTCGCGTCAGCGCCCTGCCCTTGCCAGATCACGGCCTGGGTCACCGGGTTGAGCGACTGCAGGGTTTCGCCCTGGCCGGCCTGCCAATTGCCTGCGATGTAATGCGTGGTCATTTACTGGGCCTCCCGGCTGGCCGACAGCGGCACCGCGCGGACATTGTCGCCAACGCCCATGCGCAGGCGTTTGGCGGTCAACGGGTCGACCACCAGGGTGCCGGCGGCCAACCGTGCAGGTGCAGCAGTGATGCGACAGTCGTCGCGCTTGCGGTTGTGGATGATGAAAGGGGTCGCGTCATCGCCTGGCGTACCTACCGCCAGCACCAGGGTCTGGCTCTCGCGCACGGCGCGGATCTTGGCAGTGTCACACTCGATGGCCGGGCCGGCATCGAAGATGTCGACGTAGCCCTGGTAGTTGAAGCCTTCCTGCTTGAGCATGGCCAGCGCCGGCTCGGTGTCTTTGTGCACACGGCCGATCACACTGCGCGCCGCTTCGGACAGGAAGCAGGTGTACAGCGGGAACTTGGGCATCAGCTCGGCGATGAACGACTTGTTGCCCACGCCGGTGAGGTAGTCGGCCTGGCTGAACTCCATCTTGAAGAAATGCCGACCCAGGCTTTCCCAGAACGGCGAACGGCCCTGCTCGTCAGACATGCCGCGCATTTCGGCAATGATCTTCTTGCCGAACAGCTCGGGGAACTCGGCAATGAACAGCATGCGCGCGCGCGACAGCAGCCGGCCATTGAGGCCCGAGCGGTAGTCGCTGCGCAGGAACAGCGAGCACAGCTCGGAGTTGCCGGTCAGGTCGTTGGCCAGGAACAGCGTCGGGATTTCGCGATAGATCTTCAGCTCCTGCGAGGCGCTGACAGTCAGGCCGACCCGGTAGTTGTACCAGGGCTCACGCAGGCCGACGGCGCCGGCGATGGCACTGATGCCCACCACCAGACCTTCGTCGTTTTCCAGCACGAACAGGTAATCGGTGTCGCCACGCTCGGCTTCGCCACGAAAGCTTTTTTCCGCCCAACCAACGCGATGCCCCAGGCGCTCTTCGTTGGCCGGCAGCGTGGTCAGCCCGGTGGTGCCGGTGCTGCGTGCCAATTCGATCAACGCAGGCAAATCGCTGCTGCGTACAGGACGAACGATCATGCTATCTCCTTGTGCGGCGGCATCGGCCGGCGCGAAACTCTGCTAACGCATCAAGCCCGAAACGTCTGTTGCCAGACCTCAAACCGCGACCAGGCGCACGCTGGCGCCCTCACCCACGCCCAGCGCGTCGGCTGCCGCCACGCTCAGGCTGACCGGCTTGCCAGGCACCCAGTCCAGGTCCAGCAACACCGCGCGGTAGTCCTGCAACAGGCCGTTGCACACCAGGTACGGGCGCCCGCCTTTGACCGGGGTCTCTTCGATCTTCACCGGTACAACCCGGCTCTGGGCGATCGAGCGGATGCCAGAGGTGCGCGCATGCAGGGTCGGGCCACCGTCGAAGATGTCGATGTAGTGCTCGGTCTCGAAGCCTTCGCGCATGAGTATGTCGAAGGTGATCTGTGCCCGCGGATGTACCTGGCCCATGGCTTCCTGCGCCAGGTCTGGCAACAACGGCACGTAGATCGGGTAATGCGGCATCAGCTCGGCGAGAAAGGTACGGCTCTTCAGGCCGCACAGGCGCTCGGCGTCGGCATAGTTGAGGTCGAAGAAGTTGCGGCCGATGGCATCCCAGAACGGCGATTCACCCTGCTCGTCGCTGAAGCCGACGATCTCGGTGACCACCGAATCGGCAAAGCGCTCCGGGTGCGCGGCCATGAACAGCAGCCGGCCGCGCGAGTTGAGCTCGGCCCAGCCACTGTTCACCAGCTCCGGCGCCACATAGAAGCTGGTCAGCAGGCTGTTGCCGGTCAGATCGTGACACAGCGACAGCACATGGATCTTGTTGTGTATCTTCAGCTCGCGTGAGGCGTGCACGAATGTTTCGTTACGAAAACTGTAGAACGGCTCGGAGTACCCAGCCGAAGCGACGATGGCCGAGCAGCCGGCCAGCTTGCCCGTTTCGCTGTCTTCGAGCACGAAAAAGTAACTCTCTTCACCGTTGAAGCTGACCTCGGCGGCGAAGGATGTCTCAGAGGCGGCAATCTTGTCGCCCAGACGAGCAGTGTCGTCCGGCAGCGAGGTGACACCAATGGGGCTGTCTGCAGCCATGCGCTGCACGTCGTTCAGATC
Organism: Pseudomonas sp. GW823-FHT05G12; assembly: GCF_058795575.1. NCBI lineage: Bacteria > Pseudomonadati > Pseudomonadota > Gammaproteobacteria > Pseudomonadales > Pseudomonadaceae > Pseudomonas > Pseudomonas sp. GW823-FHT05G12. Next base: position 1,615,806 of record NZ_CM179501.1, on the reverse strand, counting down.
AGCCATTTGCGCGGGGCGCATCACCAGCATGGTGTCACTCCTTTGGAATACGGGCCATTCACGTCGGCACGGAAAAACGGCAGGCACCCAGGCACCTGCACTGGAATCGGGTATCGCCGACCCGGATCAGCCTCGGGCTGAGGCTGCGCCAGGGCCGGCGAAAGGACCGCTGGCGGATCAGCCTTTGGTCAGTGTGGCCACAGCGCGTTCGAAGCGGTCCAGGCCTTCGTCGATGTCGGCGTCTTCAACTACCAGGCTTGGCGCGAAGCGGACCACGTCCGGGCCGGCCTGCAGCACCATCACGCCTTCTTTCTCGGCAGCATTGAGCACGTCCTTGGCCTTGCCTTTCCAGGCCTCGGTCAAGACACAGCCCAGCAGCAAGCCGACACCACGCACCTGGCTGAACAGGTTGTACTGCTGGCCGATCTGTTCCAGGCGGGTTTTGAAGCGCTCGTGCTTAGCCTTGATACCGGCCAGGGTTTCCGGGGTGTTGACCACGTCCAGCACCGCGCAGGCAACGGCGCAGCCCAGCGGGTTGCCGCCATAGGTGGTGCCGTGGGTGCCAACGGCCAGGTGCTTGGCCAGCTCGGTGGTGGTCAGCATGGCGCCAATCGGGAAACCGCCGCCCAGGCTCTTGGCACTGGTCAGAATGTCCGGTGTCACGCCGTAGTGCTGGTAGGCATACAGCGAGCCGGTACGGCCCACGCCCGTCTGCACTTCGTCGAAGATCAGCAGAGCGTTGTGCTCGTCACACAGCTTGCGCGCGCCTTCCAGGTAGGCCTTGTCGGCCGGCACCACGCCACTCTCGCCCTGGATCGGCTCGATCACCACGGCGCAGGTCTTGTCGGAAATCTGTGCCTTCAACGCTTCCAGGTCGTTGTACGGCACATGGCTGATACCGGTGATTTTCGGGCCAAAGCCATCGGAGTACTTCGGCTGGCCACCAACGCTGACGGTAAACAGGGTGCGACCGTGGAAGCTGTTCACGGTGGCGATGATTTCGTGCTTTTGCGGACCGAAGCGGTCATGCGCCACACGACGGGCCAGCTTGAAAGCGGCCTCGTTGGACTCGGCGCCGGAGTTGCAGAAGAACGCGCGGTCGGCAAAGGTGGCGTCCACCAGCTTGTGGGCCAGGCGCAGGGCCGGCTCGTTGGTGAACACGTTGGAGACGTGCCAGAGGGTGTTGGCCTGTTCAGTCAGGGCCTTGACCAGTGCCGGGTGGCAGTGGCCCAGGGCATTGACCGCGATGCCGCCGGCAAAGTCGATCAACTCGCGACCCGACTGGTCCCAGACACGGGAACCCTCGCCTCGCACAGGAATGAAGGCCGCCGGAGAATAGTTGGGGACCATCACCTGGTCGAAATCGGCACGTTGCACCGGGGCTTGCTCAACGGACATCTGAGTCTCCTGAAGAGGAACGCTGGCCTGGAAGTGGCGAGCGATGGGGGGATTGTAAGGACTGATCCGCGCCTGTCCTTGCGGCCAAGCGACAACTTGTTACAGCGCAAAACCCAGTTTTGACAAGGCTTTCGGCAATGCGACAAACACTGTCGCAATCGCGCAGTGTACGGGAGAGAGGGGGCTGGGTGAACGGGTGTTCACATAGGTTTGTGAGGGGGCGGGGTGTACGGGTGTTCACACAGGATTGTGGGAGGGACAGGATGTACGGGGGTTCACATAGGATTGTGGGGGGGGACAGGATGTACGGGGGTTCACATAGGATTGTGGGGGGGGACAGGATGTACGGGTGTTCACATAGGATTGTGAGAGGGCAGGATGTACGGCGATGTTGATGTGTTGACGGGGAGATCGAGCGCCGCCCGCGCGGCGCTTCGCGGGTAAACCCGCTCCTACGTTTGTTTCGGGCCAATTATGCCTGTGGGATTTGCGCGCGAACGCCCTGGCGCATGGCTCGATATCCCGTCGAACAAACAAGGCGGTCGCGCGCGCCAGGCACAGGAGGGACTGGCCCGAAACAAACGTAGGAGCGGGTTTACCCGCGAAGCGCCGCGTGGGCGGCGCTCGATTTGCGCTCCAACACCAACCCCAAGGCATACACCCCGAACCCACCCGAAATCTCAGCCCTTTTCAGCCGGCGCCGAGCTCAGTTCAAACGGGCTGCTGCTGCGACGCTGGTTCCGGTCTTCCCGCGGCGTTGCACCAAAGAAATTACGGTAGGCACTGGAAAAATGCGGCCCCGACGAGAAACCACAAGACAGCCCGATCTGGATGATCGACTTGCTGGTCTGCATCAGCATCTGCCGTGCCTTGTTCAACCGCAACTCCAGGTAGTACTGGCTGGGCACGCGGTTCAGGTACTGCTTGAAGATACGCTCCAACTGCCGACGCGACACACACACATGCTGGGCAATCTCGTCGGTGGTCAGCGGCTCTTCGATGTTGGCTTCCATCAGCAACACGGCCTGAGTCAGCTTGGGGTGACTCGAGCCCAGGCGGTTCTGCAGCGGAATACGCTGGCGCTCGCCACCCTCGCGGATGCGCTCTACCACCAGCTCTTCCGACACCGCCCCGGCCAACTCCGCCCCGTGATCCCGCGCCAGCACCGCCAGCAGCAGGTCGGTCACCGCCATACCGCCGCAGGCGGTCAGTCGGTCGCGATCCCAGTCGAACAGGTGGCTGGTGGCAATCACCTTGGGGAAGCGTTCGGCAAAGTCATCCTGCCAGCGCCAGTGCACGGCTGCCCGGTACCCATCGAGCAGGCCCAGCATTGCCAGCGGATACACCCCGGCCGACAGGCCACCGATCAGGCAACCACTGCGCGCCAGTTGCTTGAGCGCCGCTGAAAAGGCAGCCCCCATCGCCGCAGGCGGCTCGTCGGCCAGCAGAAAGAGCTTGTGGCAGCCCTCCAGGCGGCCGGTCCACGGCTCGCCCGGCAGCCGCCAGGCGCCTTCCTGCGCAGGCTCGGCCTGCAGGAAGACCAACTCGTAGACCACATCCGGATGCACACGCTGCGCCACCAGCAACACTTCCTCGGCCAACGCCAGGGTCAAAGGCCTGGTGCTGGGCCAGATGAGAAAACCGATTCGCTGGGTGGTCATAGGGTGCGGTCCGAAACCTGAGGTCGTTCGAGTCTGTGCGCCGGGTCAGGCTGCGCTCGCCGCGCAGCATGCCCTATTCTGGTGCAAAAATGCAGCTTTTACTTCAGGCTGCCGGAGAGGAACTGCTTCAAGCGCTCCGACTGCGGGTTGGCCAGCACTTCACGCGGGCAGCCGGTTTCTTCCACCAGGCCTTTGTGCAGGAACACCAACTGGTTGGACACCTCGCGGGCAAAGCCCATTTCGTGGGTCACCACCACCATGGTCCGACCTTCCTGGGCCAGCGCCTGCATCACCTTCAGCACATCACCCACCAGCTCAGGGTCAAGCGCCGAGGTCGGCTCGTCGAACAGCATGACCTCCGGCTCCATGGCCAGCGCCCGGGCAATTGCCACACGCTGTTGCTCACCCCCCGACATATGCCCGGGGAAGGCATCCTTGCGATGGGCAACACCCACCTTGGCCAGGTAGTGCTCGGCCTTTTCCAGGGCTTCCTTCTTGTTCACGCCCAGCACGTGCACGGGCGCTTCGATGATGTTCTCAAGCGCAGTCATGTGCGACCACAGGTTGAAGTGCTGGAACACCATCGACAGGCGCGAGCGCATGCGTTGCAATTGACGCGGGTCGGCGGCCTTCAACGCACCATCCTTGCCGGGGACCAGCTTCAGCTCTTCGTTGTTGAGCAGGATCTTGCCGGCGTGCGGCTGCTCCAGCAGGTTGATGCAGCGCAGGAAGGTCGACTTGCCCGAACCGCTGGAGCCGATGATGCTGATGACGTCGCCGGCCTTGGCCGCCAGCGACACGCCCTTGAGCACTTCGTGGCTGCCGTAGCGCTTGTGCAGGTCTTGGACTTCGAGTTTGTACATGCTGTCGATTCTCACAAAGCGGTCAGTGCTTGCGCGGCGCCAGGTAGCCGAGCCAGCGGCGTTCGGCCATCTTGAACAGGCGCACCAGGATGAAGGTCAGGCACAGGTAGAACACGCCCGCCGTGATATAGGCCTCGAAAGGCAGGTAGTACTGGGCATTGACCGTGCGCGCAGCACCGGTGATGTCGATCAGGGTGACGATCGACGCCAGGCTGGTGGTCTGCAGCATCATGATCACTTCATTGCTGTACTGCGGCAGTGCCCGACGCAGTGCCGAAGGCAGCAGGATGCGGCGGTACATTTTCATGCGCGACATCCCCATGGCCTTGGCAGCCTCGATCTCGCCATGCGGCGTCGCCTTGAGGCTGCCGGCAATGATTTCGGCGGTGTAGGCACTGGTATTGATGCCGAACGCCAGGCAGGCGCAGAAGGTGGCGCTGGACAGCAGCGGCCAGAAGATACTCTCGCGCACCGCCTCGAACTGGGCCAGGCCGTAGTAGATCAGGAACAGCTGCACCAGCATCGGCGTGCCACGGATGACGTAGGTGTACAGCCATGCAGCAAGGTTGACCACCGGCTGCCTGGATACCCGCATCAGGCCCAGCGGAATGGCTGCCAACAGGCCGAAGAAAAGCGAGATCGCCAGCAGTTTCAGGGTGGTCAGCAGGCCGCCGAAGTACATCGGCAGCGCTTCCCAGACGACGTTGTAGTCGAAGATCATAGTTCAGCCACCTTGACGCCAACCGAGTAGCGGCGCTCCAGATACTTCAGGGCCAGCAGCGAAACACTGGTCAGCACCAGGTACAGCGCCGCCACTGCCAGGAAGAAGGTGAAGGGTTCGCGGGTGGCGTCAGCCGCCTGCTTGGCCTTGAACATCATGTCCTGCAGACCGACGACCGAAATCAGCGCAGTAGCCTTGGTCAGCACCAGCCAGTTGTTGGTGAAGCCCGGAATGGCCAGGCGAATCATTTGCGGCACCTGGATGCGGAAGAACACTTGGCGAGGGCTCATGCCATACGCCACGCCCGCCTCGGCCTGGCCCTTGGGAATGCCCAGGAAGGCCCCGCGGAAGGTTTCCGAGAGGTAGGCGCCAAAGATGAAGCCCAGGGTACCGATACCCGCAATCAGCGGATTCAGATCGATATAGTCTTCATAGCCGAGCAGCGGCGCCACCCGGTTGATGATGTCTTGCCCGCCGTAGAAGATCAGCAGGATCAGGACCAGGTCCGGAATACCACGGATCACCGTGGAATACAGATCGCCCAGCCAGGCCAACCAGCGCACTGGCGACAAACGCAGCGCCACACCGATCAGGCCGAGCACGATGGCCAGGGCCATCGACGACAGGGCGAGCTGTAGCGTCAGCCACGCCCCGTCGAGGATGACTGCCCCGTAGCCTTTCAACATGATGAGGTCCTCGACCTAGAGAATGAAAAATGGTGCAAACCTCAGAGCCTCTGCTGTTTGCACCATTGCACAGGTGAAACCCGACGTCTTACTTCGAGTCTGGACCGTAGATGTCGAAATTGAAGTACTTACTTTCGATTTCTTTGTACTTGCCGTTGGCACGGATGGCGTCGATCGCCGCGTTGATGCGGTCGACATTGGCCTTGTCACCCTTGCGTACGGCAATACCGATACCGTCACCGAAGTACTTGGCGTCGGTGAAGGCCGGGCCTACGAACGCGAAGCCCTTGCCGGCGTCAGTCTTGAGGAAGCCATCTTCCAGCAGGGTGGCGTCAGCCACAGTGCCGTCGAGGCGGCCAGCTGCGACGTCCAGGTAGATTTCGTTCTGGGTGCCGTAAGGCACCACGGTGGCACCTTTGGCGCCCAGCACTTCCTTGGCGAAGCGGTCGTGAATGGAGCCGCGCTGCACGCCGATCTTCTTGCCTTTCAGTTCGTCCAGGCTGTCGCTGACGGTGGTGCCATCCTTCATGACCAGGCGCGCCGGAGTCAGGTAGTAGCGCTTGGTGAAGTCGACCGACTTCTTGCGGTCATCGGTGATCGACATGGACGACAGGATGGCGTCGATCTTGCGCACTTTCAGCGCCGGGATCAGGCCGTCGAACTCCTGCTCGACCCAGGTACACTTGGTTTTCATCTCTTCGCACAGCGCGTTGCCGATATCGTAGTCAAAGCCGGCAATGCTGCCGTCAGGTTGCTTGAAGGCGAAGGGTGGGTAGGCAGCTTCGATGCCGATTTTCAGCGGTTTTTCAGCAGCCTGCGACACCAGGGAAAACACAGACAGCGCCAGGGCGCCAAGCAGTGCGAGCTTCTTCATCAGGTAACTCCATCGGTACGGGGCAATACAAGGCAGGTAACAGCTGCCCGATATGCGAATGAGTACAACGCGAGCCGCGCAGGGTTCGACCAAGGCCGCATACCACGAGCGAGTGAGTGGCATTTTAACGACAGCCCGGTAGTCGATATTTCTTCAAAGCGACAACTACTTATAGAAGCGCCTGAAACCGCCGCGGGCGATGTTGACAGCCAGTGCAGAATATGCAATGGCGCAAGAAATAGAACCTATAGACCTAGCAATTCCTGGGCCTATTATTGGCAAAGCCTTGTACGACGGCAAGTGCAGCGTGCCTTGATGCACAAAATGCTGACCCCGACGCACCGAAACGGGCCGGAATTGTTTCCTGGCGCCCCGAACCTGTGCGGGGCCGGTGACAGAACAGTAACCGATGATTGTCGGGTAACAATGCAAGAGCGGGCTTGCCCGCGAATGCGTGAGGTCAGGGGACAGCTTAGCCTGAACTGACGCATTCGCGGGCAAGCCCGCTTTTGCAGGGGGTATTGCCGGGAAGGGGTTAGGCCGAAGCCAGGTTCATCGCCTTGTGGGTATCGATCAGGTGCTGTACCACACCCGGGTCGGCCAAGGTCGAGATATCGCCCAGGGCGTCGTATTCACCGGTGGCAATCTTGCGCAGGATGCGGCGCATGATCTTGCCCGAGCGGGTCTTCGGCAGCCCCGGCGCCCACTGGATCACATCTGGCGAAGCAATCGGGCCGATCTCCTTGCGCACCCAGTTCTTCAGTTCCAGGCGCAATTGCTCGCTGGCCTCGATGCCGGCATTGAGGGTGACATACACATAAATGCCCTGCCCTTTGATGTCATGCGGCACGCCAACCACAGCAGCCTCGGCAACCTTCGAGTGCGCGACCATGGCGCTTTCGATTTCGGCAGTGCCCATGCGGTGGCCGGACACGTTGAGCACGTCATCCACACGGCCGGTGATCCAGTAGTAACCGTCCTCGTCGCGGCGCGCACCGTCGCCGGTGAAGTACATGCCACGGAAGGTCTTGAAGTAGGTGTCGACGAAGCGGTCATGGTCGCCGTACAGCGAACGCGACTGACCCGGCCAGGAATCGAGGATTACCAGGTTGCCTTCGGCAGCACCGTCGATCAGGTTGCCCAGGTTATCGACCAGGGCAGGCACCACACCGAAGAACGGGCGAGTTGCCGAACCCGGCTTGAGGCCGGTGGCACCAGGCAGCGGGCTGATCAGAATGCCGCCGGTCTCGGTCTGCCACCAGGTGTCGACGATCGGGCAACGCTCCTTGCCGACGGTCTTGTAGTACCAGTTCCAGGCCTCAGGGTTGATCGGCTCACCCACCGACCCCAGCAGGCGCAGGCTGGAACCGTCGGCGCCTTCAACAGCTGCCTGCCCTTCGGCCATCATGGCGCGAATGGCAGTTGGCGCTGTGTAGAGGATGTTGACCTTGTGCTTGTCGACGATCTTCGATACGCGGGTAATGTCCGGGTAGTTCGGCACGCCTTCGAACAGCAAGGTGGTAGCGCCGTTGGCCAGCGGGCCGTAGACGATATAGCTGTGGCCTGTGACCCAACCGACGTCGGCGGTGCACCAGTACACCTCGCCCGGACGGTAATCGAACACGCGTTCATGGGTCAGCGCGGCGTAAACCAGGTAACCGCCTGTGGTGTGCAGCACGCCCTTCGGCTTGCCGGTGGAGCCGGAGGTATAAAGGATGAACAGCGCCTCTTCAGCGCCCATTTCTTTGGGTGCACAGTGGCTGGAGGCCACTTTCATCAGGTCTTCGTACCAGATGTCGCGGTGCTGGTGCCAGGCAATGTCGCCACCGGTGCGCTTGCACACGATGATTTTCTGCACGCTGCTGGTTTCAGGGTTGGTCAGCGCCAGGTCGACGTTGGCCTTGAGCGGTGTACGGCGGCCACCACGCACGCCTTCGTCGGCAGTGATCACCACCTTGGACTTGCAGTCGATGATACGGCCAGCCAGCGCCTCGGGCGAGAAGCCGCCGAACACCACCGAGTGAATCGCACCAATGCGTGCACAGGCCAGCATGGCGACCACAGCTTCGGGGATCATCGGCATATAGATGGTGACCACGTCACCGCGGTGCACATCCTGGCCACGCAGGGCGTTGGCGAACTTGCAGACCTGCTCGTGCAACTCGCGGTAAGTGATGTTGCGGTGCTCGGAAGGGTCGTCACCTTCCCAGATGATGGCCAACTGGTCACCGCGCTCTTCAAGGTGGCGGTCCAGGCAGTTGGAGGAAACGTTCAGAGTGCCGTCGGCGAACCATTTGATATCGACATGGTGGTCGTCGAAGGAGGTCTGCTTGACCTTGGTGAACGGCTTGATCCAGTCGATACGCTGGGCCTGCTCGCGCCAGAAGCCGTCCGGGTTGATCACCGATTGCTGGTACATGGCCTTGTAGGTGGCCTCGTCGGTCAGGGTAGTGGCCGCAACCTCGGGACGAACGGGATACAGTGGAGCCGCACTCATCTGTGTTACCTCGGTGTAATAGTTGTTTTTGTATGGAACCGTTTGTAACTGTACCAGAGCGACAAAAGCCATTCGACGTTGGTAGTAATTTGGTACACCCGTTCCGGCAAAGCGCTCTGGCGCGGGCGTTACAGCCTGCCAGAGAAAAAAGGAGGGCGATTGGCCCAGGATTGTTACAGATTCTGTCAAAACACTTTATCAAAACACCCACTGTTTCAGCATTGGCCACCGCCATAAAATTCACCTCGCCAGCAACGGCAAGGCGATTAACAACTGGTAACAGCCCCCACGAAGGCAAGCGTTAATCTCCCTCTAATCCCGATAGTTAACACTCGCTGTACTCGCGGCGCCATAAGCGCCGCGTGCCCCCTCACGACCTTAGACAGGTAAAAAGAAAATGAAAGCTTTACTGGTATTGGTACTTGGCAGTCTTTGCGGCGCGGCGATGGCCGGCGAAGCCAAAGATGCCGAGCAGATTCCGGTTGAACAGTACAGTTACTCGCAGCACCTGGACATTGCTCGCGTCATTTCCATGAGCGAAGTGCCCAATGTCTGCGAAGTCGTGCCAGCCCGCATGACCTACGAGGACTCCAAGGGCCAGACGCACATTCTCGAATACCGCGTGATGGGGAACGGCTGCTCCAACGGCTGATACCTTGTGAATTGGGGGCCCTGCGGGCCCCTTCGCGGGTGAACCCGCTCCTACGGGTACCTCGCACACCATGAATGCGGCGCGGTACCTGTAGGAGCGGGTTCACCCGCGAAGCATTCACCACCTGATTAACAGGCTATTAACTTACAGCCATTTAATCAGTCGATTTGCCCAACGAATAATCCCTCAACTTGTTGGCAATCGTGGTATGCGAAACACCCAGTCTTTTGCCCAAGGCCCGACTACTGGGAAACTCCCCCATCAAACTTTCCAGCACCGCCTTTTCAAAGCGCCCTACTATCTGCGAAAGATCCCCTTCCAGCGAAAACTCGCCCAACGGTTGCCGCACGCCATAATCCGGCAAGCGGATATGCTCGCTTTTAACCACGCCGCCGTCACATAACGAAACCGCCTGGAACAAGACGTTTTCCAACTGCCTTACATTACCTGGCCAGTGGTACTGCCCAAGTTTGTCCATTGCCGCCGGTGCCAGGCGCGGCATGGCGCAGCCAATCTGCCGACTGGCCTGATCGAGAAAATGCTGCACCAACCCCTCCAGACCATCCATGCATTCGCGCAAAGGCGGAATGTGCAGCGACAGTACATTGAGCCGGTGATACAGGTCCTGGCGAAACTCGCCACGGGCACACAACTCGGACAAATCCACCTGGGTTGCACAAATTACCCGCACATCCAGGTAGACCTCTTCATCGCTACCTACCCGACGGAAGCAGCCGTCCTGCAGAAAGCGCAGCAGCTTTACCTGCAACCGCGGGCTCATCTCCCCTACCCCGTCAAGGAACAACGTGCCGCCTGCAGTCAACTCCAGCAGCCCCAGCTTGCCTTCGGCCCGTGCCCCTTCGAATGCCCCAGGGCCGTATCCGAACAGCTCGGTCTCGGCCATCGACTCGGGCAGCCCGGCGCAGTTGAGCGCCATCAGCGGCGACTGTCCACGCGGGCTGGCCAAATGGCAGGCACGCGCCAGCAACTCCTTGCCGGTTCCGGTTTCGCCCTCGATCAGCAACGGTGCATCCAGCGGCGCCATGCGCCGCGCTTCACGCACCACGGCAGCCATCACCCGCGAGCTCTGGAAGATGCTGTCGAAGCCACGCAGCTCTTGCTTGCGCACGTTGTAGATACGCTCGCCGATCCGGTCGGCACGGTGCAGGGTGAGCACCGCGCCGGCCAGCGCCTCGCTGTCATCGTGTTCGGACTGCAGCGGTGCGATATCGGCCAGAAACACATCACCTTTGACTTTGATGCGCAAGCCGTTGATGCGCGACTTGTTGGCCCGCACCAGCTCCGGAAGATCGAAGTCTTCTACGTAGCGCGCCAGCGGCATGCCCGGCACCTCATCAACCCGCACGCCAAGCAACTGCGCGGCTGCACGGTTGGCCGCAACGATGCTGCCGCCCATGTCGATCGACAGCACCGGAAAGTCCAGCGCTCCCAGCAACGCATTCAGCTCCATGTGCCGGCGTTCGCTGGGCATCAGGCCCACACGCTTAACGCCGAATACCCCGGCAATGGCCTCGAACTTCGGCCGCAGGGCCTGAAATTGCAGGTTGATCAGGTTCGGGCAGTGCAGGTAGATGGCGTTGCCATGATCACCGCCCACCTCGCCGCGCAGCACGTTGATGCCGTACTCCACCAGCAGGTTGAGGATGTCGCGCAGGATGCCAATGCGGTTCTGGCAATGGACTTTGATACGCATGAGGGCTCTCGAAGCGCTGATGTTTTTCCACACCGCGCAGAAAAGTCGTAAAGATAAGCTGACAAAAACTGCGTTTCCGCCAGCCAGATGCCTCGAATTTTCCGACACTTGCCGAGTTTTGTAAAATTATCGTTACGAAAACCGACGTCGGGACCCTTCGCGGCCGAGCCACGCCCACGTGCAAAACCGCTGGCGAAGGGATATTCCTTTAGGCATGTCCTGTACATAACAAGAAAAGCCCTCACCAGGAGAGCCTCATGAAACAGACGCAATACGTGGCACGCGAGCCCGATGCGCATGGTTTTATCGATTACCCGCAGCAAGAGCATGCGGTGTGGAACACCCTGATCACCCGCCAGCTGAAAGTGATCGAAGGCCGTGCGTGCCAGGAATACCTGGACGGCATCGACCAGCTGAAATTGCCGCATGACCGCATTCCGCAACTGGGCGAGATCAACAAGGTGCTGGGTGCCACCACCGGCTGGCAGGTTGCCCGGGTACCGGCGCTGATCCCCTTCCAGACCTTCTTCGAACTGCTGGCCAGCAAGCGCTTTCCGGTCGCCACCTTCATCCGCACCCCGGAAGAGCTGGACTACCTGCAAGAGCCGGATATTTTCCACGAGATCTTCGGCCACTGCCCGCTGCTGACCAATCCCTGGTTCGCCGAGTTCACCCACACCTATGGCAAGCTCGGCCTGGCCGCGACCAAGGAACAACGTGTGTACCTGGCGCGCTTGTACTGGATGACCATCGAGTTTGGCCTGATGGAAACCGCGCAAGGCCGCAAAATCTATGGTGGTGGCATCCTCTCGTCGCCGAAAGAGACCGTCTACAGTCTGTCTGACGAGCCTGAGCACCAGGCCTTCGACCCGATCGAGGCCATGCGTACGCCCTATCGCATCGACATTCTGCAACCGGTGTATTTCGTACTGCCGAACATGAAGCGCCTGTTCGACCTGGCCCACGAGGACATCATGGGCATGGTCCATAAAGCCATGCAGCTGGGTCTGCATGCACCGAAGTTTCCACCCAAGGTCGCTGCCTGAGCGACCTTGCCGATAACAACTCGAACCGGAAAACACCTCATGAATGCCTTGAACCAAGCCCATTGCGAAGCCTGCCGCGCCGATGCACCGAAGGTCACCGACGAAGAGCTGGCCCAGCTGATCCGCGAAATCCCGGACTGGAACATCGAAGTACGTGACGGCCACATGGAGCTGGAGCGCGTGTTCCTGTTCAAGAACTTCAAGCACGCCCTGGCGTTCACCAATGCCGTGGGCGAAATCGCCGAAGCCGAAGGCCACCACCCAGGACTGCTGACTGAATGGGGCAAGGTCACCGTGACCTGGTGGAGCCACTCGATCAAAGGCCTGCACCGCAACGACTTCATCATGTGCGCACGCACTGACAAGGTGGCGGAAACGGCTGAAGGCCGGAAGTAAACACCAGAAAAAAGGGGCCAGAGGCCCCTTTTTTCATGGGGCATATGTGCGCTGTTCGCCCGCAAAACCGACAAACGACCGGGAAAAAAACCAAACTGTCATCCAGACTTGTGTATCCTGCCCGAGCTTTTTGAAGCCACAAACGCGCCTGGCGCAGACTTTTCACTCACACTTGCGAGGAACGACGAGATGCATGAAATCCCGAATCTTCCCTTCCCAAGCCTGAACCCAGAAGAGCCATCCGTGACCGTTCACGCCGAACCGGCAGCTGCCGCCGAGCAGGATGGTGACGATCAATCCAGCGCTGACCAGGAATAACTGCGCATCCCCGACTGTGTGAAAACGGCTGACCTGCGGGCTACCCCCGTCATCACGTTTTCACACCGTCTAAAATCAACGTTGTAACAACCCACTACCACCTGCCCCGCCCCTGCCCTACACAGACTCGTGCCTCCAACCGCAAAGAGGCAGAGCCATGTCATCTATCACTGACGCCGCCGACCTACTCGCCCGGATAGACACCCTGGACGCCGAAAGCGTGCGCCTGCACAGCGACCTGTCCGGTCCAATGGACCTGGCCACATCGCTGCGCGAACATTTCAACCAGGCACTGGGCTTCACAGACCTGTTCCCCGTCGACCTGAGCGATCATGACCTGCACCAGCAGCTGACCGAAGCTTTCGCCCGTGAACCGGCGCGTGAGCACTTCAACCGCACCCTGCGACGCCCCGCCGGCAGCCAAGTAGAGGCGAACCTGGTGGCGACCTTGCAGACAAAACTGGCCCATATCGTGATCACGGCAACCGATGCCTCACTGATCGCCGGGTTGAACGAAGGCCTGCCCAATCCATGGCCCTATGCCAGTTGCAGCCTTGCCCAGGCACTCTGGGCTCGGCGGGTGTGCCTGACCCAGCGTGACTGCTTCGTAGCGGCCGCCCTGCTGCTGTACCCCAGTTTGCCAACTACCCCCCGGCCCCCACGATCGGCCTCCCGTCCACTGGTGCTGGACAACTACCTGGACCTCCCCACACTGGCCAGACACCTGCTGAAGCCTCCAGCCGGTGTTCACCTTGCCGTCCACCTGTTCAACGCCCTCGGTGCGACAGTCTATGCACAAGGCAGGCGTTACCGCCCGCCCACTGCCCGCGAACGAGCGTCGGGTGTAACACCTGATCAGCATGGAAAGGCGTTTCTCCCAGGCCCGGCATTGAATGTGCCAGCCGCTCAAGCGCTCGACGCCTTGCTGCATTCGTCCATGTTCACCCGATGGGCCGGCGAACTGGCCGCCTCGGCAGAATGGGATGCCAGCTCCGATCACTTGGCCTTGGCCGAACAAACCTTGATCGACGTGTTGTACCCACCCGATGACCGCCAGCCGGGGCTGATCATGGCTTTCGAGCTGTTCAGCCCGGACAATGCCACGCTCCCCGTCGAGGAAATCCGCCTTGACCTGATCAACAGTGTGCAAATCCGTCTCGCCTGCACCCCGGCGATTGCGCAACTGGCCGGTGAACTGCTGATGCGCCGCTTCGCGCCCGAACTACTGCTCAGTGGCTACCCGGCCGATTTCAGCTTCGAGCCCGACCTGCGCTGGGCCAGCATCCGCCAGGGAGCCCTGATACTCAGCGCCCGCCAGCAACCGATGACCTTCGACAACGCAGAACAGGTCATGCGCCAGGCCCTGCACGAGGATGACCCTGCTCCCGAAGAAGCACTGCGCCAGACGCTGGCGGTGTGGGCCCCCTTGCGCGGATCATTCGAGCTCCCTCCGCCCTGGTCGCACCAGCAATGGCAATTGGCGTTGCATCGCTACCTGGCGGTCAGGGACGTTGAAAGCCTCAATGATCTCCCGGACCGCTTCGAGGAGGCGCGTCGTCAGTTGCTCCAGAGCCGGATAGCGCCCGAGTCGCGCAACGCGGATGGCCAAGTACACCTGCTGATGTACCTTGACCATGGCGCAGGCTACCGAAGCAATCCCCGCCTGCCGGACGTGACCGCCTGGTATGAAGTGGCCTTCGGCGCTTGGGAACAGCGTGCCACCAACGTCTATCAAGCTATCCTGCACCGCTGCTTGAGCCACCTGCCGGAAGATATCAAGGACCGCCTGCGTGATGGCCCCTGGACCGCCTATGCCGTGACCTGGCCGATCTACGTGGGCCCCGATTACCGACCTGAGTACGGCTCCAGCCCCAGAGCGGACTGGCACATGCAGACGGCCACCCAGGGTTTCGTCGTACATGCCCCGGGCACAGAGGGCGATTGGCTTTACGAGCTGTTCCCCGAACGGCTGCACTGGCAAGCGCACTTCATTGCCCACACAGCGCCGACGCGCCTGGCCGAGCAATTGACGCTGCTCTACAGCGAATACAACCAATCACAACTGCCGTGGATCGCTGCCGACTTTCCCGCCTTGCGACAAGTGCTCATCGCCCCCACGCAAGATCGCCTCGACTCACTGGCCAGGCATTACGCCAGCGATATCGCCTTGGGCAATCGGGATGCTTTGCATGCACTGGGCAAAGGCGCTACCCCGCATGAACAATTCCTGGCCAGGCGCCAGTCCGTGAGCACTGGGCGCTACTTGCAACGGTTGTTTTCCAACCTGATACCGGGCTTGAGTTGCCTGAACCCAGAGGATGGCAGCGATGCACTGGCTTGTGTCCTGGACATCGCCGCGCTGAAAGGCGCGGCAGTCACGCTTGGTGGACGGGCCTTCAAACCATTGGCCAAGCTTCCCGGCGTGCTGGGCCAAAGCGCCAACACCGCACGCCTGAACGCCGCGCGCGCCGCCCGACGCTGGAGCAGCATCCCCGTCACGCCCGACTTCAGCGAGCGCCTTACCCCGCCCAAGCGCTGGCGCAGCGCGCCCGAACTGACGACGGTCGCCCCCGAATCCCGGGAACTCATGACGCAGCGAAGGGTACTGCCGGGCCAGGCGCCCGATGCCGTGCTACTTGACCAGATACCCGACAGCCATGGTCCGGTGCCACGCGAGCTACCCGAAACAGCCACACTGATCCCCCGCGACAATGCCACGGTCGATGCAATCATTCATGGCGCCGCCTATCGCCTTCAAACACCGAACACCTCGGGGCTGCTACGTCGGGTTGCGCATGAGCCGCTACTCGGCCAGCCACCCACCGAGGTGCCGCCGCCTTACACCGGCGGCGAAGCGCAAATGGCCCTGAACTTCTCGCCCTTGCCCAATGACGCCGGCACACCCGTATTCGGACAACACGTCAGTCACGCCTTCCAAACCGTGCGGATCGAGCCGGTACCGATTCGTTATCGCCCCCAGCACACACGCTTCGACATCTGGGCGCAGGTCATGGTGCGCGAGGGCAAGGTCGTCGTACACGCCCCTAATCACCCCAGGCGATTGAAAGCCTTGCCCGTCGAAGAAACCCAGTTACGCCTTGGCGTCATCTCGCCTCCCGTGTACCACAGGCGCATCGTGGTCGACCCATCGCCTGAACTACGCTTTGGCTTGCCTGCGGACATGCCGATCGAGCAAGTCAGGCAGATTACCGACTACTGCCCTCCCGTGCGCCTGGGCGGGCTGGCACGGACCATCCCCGACCGCCGCACCCTGCGCGGCGCATTGATCGACTGGCGCGGTGAGCAGTGGTTGATCGTCGAGGCCGATCTGGGAGTTTTTTATGGCGCCCCCCATCAGCCCTGGGCGTGGCAGACAAGGCTGCTGGATGCCCCGGCACTGCCAGCTTCGCTGCCACATCCGCCCAGAGGGCTGCGTCGCAGGTTCGAGAGAATCACCGACCACGAGGCCATCGAGCGGTACCTGGAAATCAGCGAAACCTACCGCATCGTCGCCGAGCGCCCCAACCTGCAGCGCGATGTCGATAACGTGGTCAGATTGCTGCGCGACTGGATAGAACAAGGGCGAACATGGCAACTCCGCCACCCCTCGCGATTCCTGCAGTTCATCGAAGCCATGGAGTCGCGCCTGCTCCCGGAATACGCGCGCAACATCCTCACGCAGAGCGCGGCCCAGGACGCTTTGGCGGGCCCCGCCAGTCGCGGCATCGCAGCATTGAACCGGGAGATAATCCCGATCTGGAGGCAATTCCACGGCACCAGCGCCGCAGACCGCCAACATATGCTAGGCATACTGGACGATCTGCTACCCGCGCGCGGCGCCACTCACCCTTACACACCGACAGCAGGTGCACAGTCGCTGGACGACAACGCGATGGCCGCCTTGCGTCAGCACCTGTATCCAGTCAACCTGGCCTTTGCCAGTGTCACGCTAAGGGACCATAGCCGCGTGGTGTTCTTCGCCCTGTCAGGCAGCCCTGGCCGGCGCGCATTGCATATCATCCCGACGCCCCGCCTCACACCGGCAGTGGACTACGTCGATGCACGCCAGGTTAACCAGTTTTTCCCACCAGACCCGCGGTTTACCGAGCTGCCAATCCTGCGGCGCGCAGATTTCCTGTGGACGCGCGTCCATAAGCGACATCTCGATGCCGAACGACACATCGCCAGCGCGCTGAACCGCAGACTGCTTCACCGCCACACCGAGGTCGAGCGTATCGATGTCTTCACACTGCTCGACTCCTGTCGCTCCTGTGGCGGCTTCGTCCTGCCGCGCTTGCGGCTGGATTACCCGAAAGCCGAGTTCAGTGTGACCTGGATGCTCGATTACACCAACTGACTACAGCCTGACAGCTTCGCCCGCAAACACCCTTGCTGTGGTTAAGATGGCGGCACACACTGCCATCCTTACCGCAGCAACGGATCCCCAATGCCAGCACGCAGTCCCACGTCCTTTGCCGTCACTGGGCAAGTCGTCTCCATCGTCCTGTTCACCTTCATCGGCTACCTGAACATCGGCATCCCTCTGGCCGTGTTGCCCGGCTATGTGCACAACGACCTGGGTTTCAGTGCCGTGGTCGCCGGCCTGGTGATCAGCGTGCAGTACCTCGCGACACTGCTCAGCCGCCCTGGCGCCAGCCGCATTATCGACAACCACGGCAGCAAGAAGGCAGTCATGTACGGCCTGGCCGGCTGCGGGCTAAGCGGGGTATTCATGCTGGCCTGCGCCTTCCTCACTCACCTGCCCTGGCTGAGCCTGGCTTGCCTGCTGGTCGGCCGCCTGGTGCTGGGCAGCGCCGAAAGCCTGGTAGGCTCGGGTGCGATCGGCTGGGGCATTGGCCGGGTGGGTGCCGCAAACACGGCCAAGGTCATCTCCTGGAACGGCATCGCCAGCTATGGTGCGCTGGCCATCGGCGCCCCACTGGGCGTGCTGATGGTCAAAGGCCTCGGGCTGTGGAGCATGGGTGTGAGCATCATCCTGCTGTGCATACTCGGTTTGCTACTGGCCTGGCCCAAGCAGGCCGCCCCCATCGTCAGCGGTGTACGCCTGCCGTTCCTGCGGGTGCTGGGCAAGGTATTTCCGCATGGCTCGGGGCTTGCCCTGGGCTCGATCGGCTTTGGCACCATCGCCACCTTCATCACCCTTTACTACGCAAGCCGTGGCTGGGCCAATGCGGCGCTGACCCTGAGCCTGTTCGGCGCCAGTTTCATCAGCGCACGGCTGCTCTTTGGCAACCTGATCAATCGCATCGGTGGCTTCAGGGTGGCGATCGCCTGCCTGTCGGTGGAAACGCTTGGGCTGTTGATGCTGTGGCTGGCACCCAACGCCGAACTGGCCTTGGCGGGGGCTGCACTGAGTGGGTTTGGTTTCTCGCTGGTGTTTCCGGCATTGGGCGTGGAGGCGGTGAACCAAGTGTCGGCAGCTAACCGCGGGGCAGCGGTGGGGGCGTATTCGCTGTTCATCGACTTGTCACTGGGGGTGACCGGGCCATTGGTCGGTGCGGTGGCGGCGGGGTTCGGCTTCGCTTCGATGTTTCTGTTCGCGG
Source organism: Pseudomonas sp. GW823-FHT05G12 (assembly GCF_058795575.1). Classification (NCBI taxonomy): domain Bacteria; kingdom Pseudomonadati; phylum Pseudomonadota; class Gammaproteobacteria; order Pseudomonadales; family Pseudomonadaceae; genus Pseudomonas; species Pseudomonas sp. GW823-FHT05G12. The sequence goes on along the minus strand of NZ_CM179501.1, from coordinate 1,597,416 downwards.
CGGCTGCGGCAGCGTGCGGGTTGGTGTTGAGCCTCTATTTGTACCGCCAAGGGCGTAGGGACAGGGACCGTACAACAGAAGCCTGAAAGCCGCTGCCGGCCTCTTCGCGGGTAACCCCGCCCGCCTGGCGTGCACGATCCCCCGTAGGAGCGGGTTCACCCGCGAAGGGCTGCAAAGCAGCCCCCAAAGGCCCTGAACCTTAGCGCTGAGCGTACTGCAACACCACCTCAAGCGGGTGACGCATCTTCCGCTCGGTCATGCGCTTGACCTGGCTACGGCACGAGTAACCGGTTGCCAGCGGCTCCCCTTCCTTGTCCAGCTTGGTCGCCCAGCTCTGCTCGAATATGGTCCGAGACGTTTCCTGGTTGCGAGCTTCGTGCCCATAGGTACCGGACATACCGCAGCAACCGGTGGCCTCGGTCACCAGCTTCAGCCCCAGACGGGCGAACACCTGCTCCCACTGCCGGGTGCTGGCCGGCACGTTGGTCTTCTCGGTGCAGTGCGCCATCAGGCGGAAGCTGCCCGGTGCGGCAGGCGCCTGCTCGGGCAGCACATCCATCAGCCATTCCTGCGGCAGCAGCACCTGCGGGCAACCCTCCAGGCCTGGCACCTTCTGGTACTCCTGGCGATACACCAGCGTCATCGCCGGGTCCAGCCCCACCAGCGGCACACCGCAATCGGCCAGGGCCTTGAGCTGCGTGGCGTTGCGGATCGCTGCCTTGGCAAACGCGCCAAGGAAACCCTGTACGTGCAACGGCTTGCCGTTGGCGCTGTATGGCGCCAGGAATACCCGGTGGCCCAGGCGGTAGGCAAGGTCGATGAAGGCCGACAGCAGCGGCGTTTCGAAGTAGCGGGTGAAGGCGTCCTGCACCAGCACGATGCTGCGCTCGCGCTGGGCCGGGGTCAGCTCGCGCAGGGCCGGCACCGTGGCCATGCCAACGCGACAACGGGTCAGGGTAGCCTGGAAGTTGAAGCGGCTGATCAGCGGGCTGTCGACCATGCCCACCTTGTCGGCCAGCAGCTGGCTCACCCACTTCGAACCCATCACCGCGTTGTACAGCCCCGGCGCGTGCGCCAGGTAGGGGATGGTGAACTCGAGCGAGCCGATCAGGTAGTCACGCAGCGGGCGCTGGTAGCGACCGTGGTACAGCTCGAGGAAGCGCGAGCGGAAGTCCGGCACATTGACCTTGATCGGGCACTGCCCGGCGCACGACTTGCACGCCAGGCAGCCAGCCATGGCGTCGTACACTTCATGGGAGAAGTCCTCCTGGCCCTGGTTGCGCGCGCGGTTATTGCGCAGACGCGCCGGCAGGCCCTTGAGCCACGACACCTTGTTGCGCGCTGCAGCCAGCACATCGATGTTCGCCTCGCCCTGCAGGCGCAGCCACTCGCGCATCAGCGAGGCGCGCCCCTTGGGCGAATGCTGGCGTTCGCGGGTAGCCTTCCACGACGGGCACATGGCGTCGTTGGGGTCATAGTTGTAACAGGCGCCATTGCCGTTGCAATGCACGGCGCTGGGGAAGTCCTGCCAAACGCGCTCGTCAATGGTACGGTCAAGGTCGCCGCGCAGGGTCACGCCATCGACCGGGGTCAGGCCCTCTGCGCTGCCAAGTGGCGTGCAGATCTTGCCCGGGTTGAGCTGGTTGTGCGGGTCAAAGGCGCCCTTCAGGCGCTGCAACGCCGGGTACAGCTCGCCGAAGTACTCGGGCACGTATTCCGAGCGCAAGCCCTTGCCGTGCTCACCCCACAGCAACCCGCCATAACGTTTGGTCAGCGCGGCAACGGCATCGGAAATCGGCTTGACCAGCGCGGCCTGCGCCGGGTCCTTCATGTCCAGTGCCGGGCGCACGTGCAGCACGCCGGCATCGACGTGGCCAAACATGCCGTAGGCCAGGCCGTAGCCGTCGAGCAGTGCGCGGAAGTCGGCGATGTAGTCGGCCAACTGCTCTGGTGGTACTGCGGTGTCCTCCACGAACGGCTGCGGGCGCACTTCGCCTTCGACGTTGCCCAGCAGGCCCACCGAACGCTTGCGCATGGTATAGACGCGGGTGACTGCCTCGGCGCCTTCGGCCAAGGTGTGGCCCAGGCGCTCGACGCTGGTGTCGCTTTGCAGGTGCTGGATGAACGCCTGCACCTTGGCGTTGACCTCGGCCGGCTCGTCGCCGCAGAACTCCACCAGGTTGATGCCCAGCGTGGGGCGCTCGGGGTCCGCCGGGAAGTACTCGGCAACGCTGTGCCAGACGATGTCTTTCATCGCCAGCATCAGCACCTTGGAGTCGACCGTCTCGATCGACAGCGGCTTGTGCGCCATCAGCGCGTTGGCATCACGCAGCGCATCCATGAAGCTGGTGTAGCGCACATTGACCAGCACCGCATACTTGGGAATCGGCAGCACGTTGAGCTTGGCTTCGACCACGTAGCCCAGCGAGCCCTCGGCGCCGCACAGTACGCTGTTGAGGTTGAAGCGGCCCTGCTCGTCGCGCAGGTGCGCCAGGTCGTAGCCGGTCAGGCAACGGTTGAGCTTGGGGAAGGTGGTTTCAATCAGTTCGGCCTGGGTTTCCTGAATTTCCCGGGCCATGCGGTACACCTCGCCGACCCGGCCCGGCGCGGCGCAGGCCTGTTCCAGCGCAGCATCGTCGATCGGCAGGCTGTGCAGGCGTTCGCCACCGAGCAGCACGCTGTGCAGCTCCAGCACGTGGTCGCGGGTTTTACCGTAGGTGCAGCTGCCCTGGCCACTGGCATCCGTGTTGATCATGCCGCCGACCGTGGCGCGGTTGGAGGTGGACAGCTCAGGGGCGAAGAACAGCCCGTGCGGCTTGAGCGCAGCATTGAGCTGGTCCTTGACCGTACCGGCCTGTACCCGCACCCAGCGCTCTTCCACGTTGATTTCGAGGATGTTGTTCATGTGCCGCGACAGGTCGACGACAATACCGTCGGTCAGCGACTGGCCGTTGGTGCCGGTGCCACCACCGCGCGGGGTCAGCTTGACCTGCTGGAAGCGCGGCTCGCCCATCAGCGTGGCGACCCGCGCCACATCGTCGGCATCCAGCGGGAACACCGCCGCCTGCGGCAAGCGCTGGTAGATCGAGTTGTCGGTGGCCAGTACCGTGCGGGTTGCGTAGTCGGCACTGATCTGGCCGCGGAAGCCGCTGTTGCGCAGGGTTTCGAGGAATTCGGGGTAATTGGCGCTCGGTGCAACGGTGGACAGCTGGGCGATCATCGAAGGATGGCCTCTTGATATTGGCTAGATCACGGGATACCTGTCGCCCTGGCATGGGTTCAGGCATGCAGGGATGACGTATAGGCCAATGTTCCTGTAGTTTCGCGTCAGGGGCAAACGGATAATCCTGCCGCTATCAATGACTTTTATGAATGAATTACCGCCACCTGACCCCATCCATGTCACTGCTGCTGGCTTTCGAGGCCGCCGCCCGGCATGAAAGCTACACCCGCGCCGCCGCCGAACTGTCGCTGACCCAAAGCGCGGTCAGCCGCCAGGTGCAAGCCTTGGAGCAGCAGTTGGGCCTGACCCTGTTCCGCCGCGAGGGGCGCCAGGTGCAGTTGACCGATGTCGGCCGCCTGTACCAGCGCGAGCTGAGCGAGGCACTGGGGCGCATCCGCAGCGCCACCTTGCAGGCACTGGCCTATCAATCGGGGGTTGGCACGTTGCGCCTGGCTACCCTGCCAACCTTCGGTTCGAAATGGCTGTTGCCGAGGCTGCATGCGTTCTACAGCGCTCACCCAGGCATGCTGGTGCACATTCATTCACGCATTGAAACCATCAACTTCGACACCAGCGAAATCGATGCCGCCATCGGCGTGGCCAGCCACGACTTGCCGGGGCTTGTCTGCCATCGCCTGCATGCCGAGGAGCTGGTGGTGATCTTGCCACCGGAGGCCGGCGTCGGCAGCCAGGGCTGGAGCCCGGCGCGGATCAGTGAAGAGGTGCTGCTGAATGTGGCCAACAACCCGCATGCGTGGGGCGAGTGGTTTTCCCATCATGGGCTGCCGCACCGGGCGATGCGGCTGGGGCCGAGCTTCGAGCTGACCTCGCACCTGATCCAGGCGGTACGTGCCGGGATCGGGATCGGGCTGGTGCCGCGCATATTGGTGGAGGAGGAACTGGCCAAGGGAGAGCTGTACAGCCCGGGGGTGGCGTTTGCCAGCCAGCGCAGTTATTACCTGATCTACCCGCCGAGGAATGAGGCGCTGCCGTCGTTGCGGGCATTCAGGGGGTGGTTGCTGGAGCAGATCTGATTTTTGGCGGGGTCACCTAACCTGAGGGCAACGCTGTACCCGTAGGAGCGGGTTTACCCGCGAAAGGGCCGGGCCTGCTGGCCAATCTCCACCTTCCTTTCACCGTGGCCGCCGCCACCGTATTCGCGGGTAAACCCGCTCCTACAAGGGTTACGTAAGCCTCAGGCATACCAGGTCGTTGTAGGAGCGGGTTCACCCGCGAAAGGGCCGGGCCTGCGGGCCAATCTCCACCCGCCGCTCACCGTTGCCGCCGCTACCGTATTCGCGGGTAAACCCGCTCCTACAAGGGTTGCGTAAGCCTCAGGCATACCAGGTCGTTGTAGGAGCGGGTTCACCCGCGAAAGGGCCCGCACAGGCAACAAAAAACCCGAAGCCAGTCACCTGACTCCGGGTTTTCACATGCCGCCTATGGCGCCTTACTTAGCCACAGTCTCAACAGCACCGCCCGCATTCACCTGGCGACGCGACTTGACCATGTACACCACGAACATCGCAAGCAGCCACACCGGGATTGCATACACCGACACCTGGATGCCCGGGATCATCAGCATGATGCCCAGAATCAGCACCACGAAGGCCAGCACCACATAGTTGCCGTACGGGTACCACAGTGCCTTGAACAGCGGCTTCTGGCCGGTACGGTCGAGGTGCTGACGGAACTTCAGGTGCGAGTAGCTGATCATCGCCCAGTTGATCACCAGGGTGGCCACGACCAGCGACATCAGCAGTTCCAGCGCGTTTTGCGGCATCAGGTAGTTCAGCAGCACGGCGACGAAGGTCACGGCAGCCGACACCAGGATCGAACGCACTGGCACGCCCCGCTTGTCGACCTTGGCCAGCGACGCCGGGGCATCGCCCTGCTCGGCCATACCCAGCAGCATGCGGGCGTTGCAGTAGGTGCCGCTGTTGTACACCGACAGCGCCGCAGTCAGCACCACGAAGTTCAGCAGGTTGGCAGCCACGTCACTGCCCAGCAGCGAGAACACTTGCACGAACGGGCTGCTGCCGTAGCTGCCACCCGAGGCGTCGATACTGGCGACCAGGTTGTCCCACGGGGTCAGCGACAGCAGCACCACCAACGCACCGACATAGAAAATCAGGATGCGGTAGATGACCTGGTTGATCGCTTTGGGGATCACGGTCTTTGGCTTGTCGGCCTCGGCGGCGGTGAAGCCGAGCATTTCCAGGCCACCAAAGGAAAACATGATGAAAGCCAAGGCCATTACCAGCCCGCTGACACCGTTGGGGAAGAAGCCGCCGTGTGACCACAGGTTGGCCACGGTGGCTTCAGGGCCGCCGCTGCCGCTGGTCAGCAGGTAGGCACCCAGGCCGATCATGCTGACGATGGCGACCACTTTGATGATGGCGAACCAGAATTCGGCCTCACCGAAGAACTTCACGTTCATCAGGTTGATGGCGTTGATCAGCACGAAGAAGGCTGCCGCCGTGACCCAGGTGGGGATCTCCGGCCACCAGTAGTGGACATACTTGCCGACCGCCGAAAGCTCCGACATACCCACCAGGATATACAGCACCCAGCAGTTCCAGCCCGACAGGAAGCCGGCGAACCCACCCCAGTAGGTGTGGGCGAAATGGCTGAACGAACCGGCCACCGGCTCTTCGACGATCATTTCACCCAGCTGGCGCATGATCATGAAGGCGATGAAGCCGCAGATCGCGTAGCCAAGGATCATCGACGGGCCGGCGGATTTCATCACGCCTGCCGAGCCGAGGAACAGGCCGGTACCAATCGCACCGCCGAGGGCGATCAACTGGATATGGCGGTTCTTCAGGCCCCGCTTTAGCTCGCCTGAATGCATGTTTTGTCCACTCATGAACGAAGTCACCTGCATTGTTTTTATCTGTGACGGAATCGGACCCACCGCGCTCGTGGCGCAGCGGAATGGGCAAGGTGGTTACCTTGGGTTTCTTGACCTCAGGTGCCGCCGGAGCGGGTCAACCAGGCGTGATCAAGAGTGCGCGGTACGCAAGAGGGTCACAGGTAAAACGCGGCGCACTGTATACCCCTGCAAACGCGCAGGCGTCAACGCGTTGCATCGTTTCCTCGGGAAAAAACGCAGCGTTCCTGTGGTACAGGCCTTCAAAGGCGAAGTGATCGGCGTACATGGCGCCTCCATTTGTTGTTTTGTCAGCCCGGCTCTTTGGACGGGCTCCTGCACAAGGCAATGGCGGCTATAACACCGTGGGGACGGGGGTTTGGGCAAGGGTGGCTAGCGCCATGGCGACGGCTTTGGCACAGGGGCGCCGGCAAGGTTTGTTTACACGATCGGGCTTGATCTGAAATGCGGGCTGAAAACAGCCACATTCGTACAGTTTTCTTTACATGGCGGATCAAGAACTTGCCAGTCGTCCGAAAAATTCTTTCTGCTCAATATCTTGGGCCGCTTGGCGCGCATTCCCGCAGGCATAAAAAAACCAGCCCGAAGGCTGGTTCCTTGATTACCACGCTGGCTTATCAGCCACGCGGCTTGCCGCGACCACGGCCTGCCGGCTTGTCACCATCAGGCTTGCCCGGACGCTTGCGCATCTCGCTCGGGCGCTCAGCCACCGTGCTGCCACGGGTGGGTTTGCGCGGCGCTTCTTCACGCGGCTGACGCGCCGGGCGTTCGCCAGTAGCGGCACCTTCGTGGGCCGGGCGCAGGTTGCGCACGCGCTCGCCACGGCCCAGCGGGCGGGTCGATTTGCGCTGCAGGCGCTCCATCTTGTCCTTGGCCTTGAGCTTCATGGCTGGCAGCGCGACCGGCTGCAGGCCGACTTCGGCGGCGAGGATGTCGATTTCGCCCTGGGTCATTTCGCGCCAGCGGCCCATCGGCAGGTCGGAGTTGAGGAACACCGGGCCGAAACGCACACGCTTCAGGCGGCTGACCACCATGCCCTGGGATTCCCACAGGCGACGCACCTCACGGTTACGACCTTCCATCACCACGCAGTGGTACCAGTGGTTGAAGCCTTCGCCACCCGGTGCCTTCTGGATATCGGTGAACTTGGCCGGGCCGTCCTCCAACATTACGCCGGCTTTCAGGCGCTCGATCATCTCGTCGTCGACTTCACCACGCACACGTACCGCGTACTCACGGTCCATCTCGTAGGATGGGTGCATCAGGCGGTTGGCCAGTTCACCGTCGGTGGTGAACAGCAGCAAGCCAGTGGTGTTGATGTCGAGACGACCGATGTTGATCCAGCGGCCCTCTTTTGGCCGTGGCAAGCGGTCGAACACGGTCGGACGGCCTTCCGGGTCGTCACGGGTGCAGATTTCGCCGTCGGGTTTGTTGTACATGATCACCCGGCGGGTGGCCTCGGCGGCCTCCTCGCGCTTGATCAGCTTGCCGTCGACGGCGATGGCGTCGTGCAGGTCGACGCGCTGGCCAAGGGTGGCCTCGACGCCGTTGACCTTGATGCGACCCTGGCTGATCCAGGCCTCGACGTCACGCCGCGAGCCCACGCCAATGCGCGCCAGCACTTTCTGCAGCTTTTCGCCGGATGGCGGGGTGACTTCGGTTTCTTTCAGGTCTTGCTCACTCATCTGGGCACCTCCCGGTGTAGGAATGAAAACAGGTTTCTGGCGACGAACGCGCCAAAAGGCCGCGCATCATACGCGGTTCATCAGGGGAACGCACTGGAGGGTAGAGGGTTTTGTGGGGCTGGGCATGATTTTCTGCCCAGTGGGCTTTGTGCTGGCCTCTTCGCGGGCACGCCCGCTCCTACAGGTACGTGCGCAACCTTCGGGACCTGTGATACCCCTGTGGGAGCGGGCTTGCCCGCGAAGAGGCCAGCACAGGCAGCAGATCAATCAGGGCTGAGCCTTGATCTCCTCCTCCACCGGAGGCTCAGGCTCTTCTCCCCGCAAATCATCAAAATCGGTTTTCAAACCGTCTTCCATGGCATCCAGCTCCACCAACAGGCTACGGAAACTGGTCTCCTCTCTCGGCTCACCAACCTCCTCTTCCCCAAGGCTGGCATCCGCCAACGCCTGCAGGTGCGCAGGCACCGGCGCATCATCCGGGTCAAGTTGCGGCGCTGGTTCCATTTCGCGCAGCTCGGCCAAGGCCGGCAGGTCCTCAAGGCCCTTGAGGTTGAAATGGTCGAGAAACGCCTTGGTGGTGGCGAACATCGCCGGCCGCCCGGGCACTTCGCGGTAGCCGACCACGCGAATCCAATCGCGCTCCATCATGGTCTTGATGATATTGCTGTTCACCGCAACGCCCCGCACGTCCTCGATTTCACCACGGGTGATCGGCTGGCGGTAGGCAATCAGGGCCAGAGTCTCAAGCAGCGCTCGCGAATAGCGCTGCGGGCGCTCTTCCCACAGGCGCCCGACCCAAGGGGCATAATCCTCGCGAATCTGCAGGCGATAGCCGCTGGCCACCTCCTTGAGCTCGAACGCACGGCCATCGCACGACTTGCCCAGCACCTCCAGGGCCTGCCTGAACACCTTGGGCTCGGGGCGCTCGGCCTCCTCGAACAGCTCGTACAGGCGCTCCAGGGATTGCGGCTTGCCCGAAGCGAGCAAGAAGGCTTCGATCAGCGACGCCAGGTCGCGGGGTTCATTCAGGTTCATTGGGTTCTTCAACTGGCGCCGGGCGAAGCCGCACGTGAATGGCGGCGAAAGGTTCATTCTGCACAAGTTCGATCAGCGATTCCTTCACCAGTTCGAGAACGGCCATGAAGGTCACCACCACGCCCAGCTTGCCCTCCTCGGCAGCGAACAGCGCGATGAACGGCACAAAGGCACCGCCCTTGAGACGCTCCAGCACCTGGCTCATGCGCTCGCGGGTGGACAAGGTCTCACGGGTGATCTGATGGCTTTCGAACAGGTCGTTGCGGCGCATCACCTCGGCCATGGACATCAGCAGCTCTTCCAGGCTGACCTGAGGCAACAGCTTGCGTACCTTGGCCTGCGGCGCTTCCAGGCGCGGCACCACCACCTCGCGCCCGACCCGTGGCAATTCGTCGATGCCCTCGGCGGCAGCCTTGAAGCGCTCGTACTCCTGCAGGCGGCGGATCAGTTCGGCGCGTGGATCACCCTCCTCCTCCTCGACGTCGGCGGAACGCGGCAGCAGCATGCGTGACTTGATCTCGGCCAGCATGGCAGCCATCACCAGGTATTCGGCGGCCAGTTCAAGGCGCACGCTTTTCATCAGCTCCACATAGCCCATGTACTGCCGGGTGATCTCGGCCACAGGGATGTCGAGGATGTCGATATTCTGCTTGCGGATCAGGTACAGCAACAGGTCCAGCGGGCCTTCGAAAGCTTCGAGGATGACTTCAAGGGCGTCCGGCGGAATGTACAGGTCCAGCGGCAGCTCGGTCAGGGCTTCACCATAGACCAGCGCCAACTGCAGTTGCCGAGGCTCCTCGACCCGTTCGGCCGGCGCCTCAGGCGCTTCCAGCTGGCTCACGCGTTGACCAGGAACGGCGTGGGGTCGCCACAACCTTCGCGGATCAGTTCCGGTTCGTCGCCGGAGAGGTCGATGATGGTCGACGCCTTGAGATCGCCGAACCCGCCATCGATCACCAGGTCGACATGGTGCTCCAGCCGTTCACGGATCTCATAAGGGTCGGTCATCGGCTCGCTGTCGCCCGGCAGGATCAGGCTGACGCTCATCAGTGGCTCGCCCAACTCGGCCAACAAGGCCAGGGTGATGGCGTGGTCCGGTACACGCAGCCCGATGGTGCGACGCTTATCGTGCAACAGCAGACGCGGCACTTCACGCGTGCCGTTGAGAATGAAGGTGTAAGGCCCCGGTACATGCGCCTTCAGCATGCGGAAGGTGCCGGTGTCGACCTTGGCATACAACCCCAGTTGCGACATGTCGCAGCACATCAGGGTGAAGTTGTGCGTCTTGTCCAGCCCGCGCAGGCGCCGCACCCGCTCGATTGCCGACTTGTCGCCTATCTGGCAACCCAGCGCATAGGCCGAGTCCGTCGGATACACCACCACGCCCCCCTTGCGGATGATCTCGACGGCCTGTTTTATCAGGCGCGCCTGTGGGTTCTCCGGATGAATCTGGAAAAATTGGCTCACGTAATCGTCCTGTTCATAGCGCCAAAGGCTGTTCATGGCTGAATCGACGCCACAAAGGTGGCAGATCCTCGGGCAAAGGCCGATAGGCACCGATCTCGCCCCAGGTGCCGGGGCCGTGGAAGTCACTGCCAGCGCTTGCCAGCAGGCCGAACTCACGGGCAAGGATGGACATGGTGCCCACTTGCTCGGCAGGCATCATCCCGTTGACCACTTCAAGCGCCTGCCCTCCTGCCTGAATATAGTCGGCAATCAGCCGCCTGCGCTTGCTGCGGGTCAGGTCGTAGTGCATGGGATGCGCCAGGCTCACCCAGGCGTTGGACTGCCTCAGCGTGGCAACGGTTTCGTCGAGCGTCGGCCAGTGCTGCTTGACGTCGCCCAGCTTGCCGGCGCCCAGCCACTTGCGAAACGCTTCACCACGGTCCTTGACGTGCCCGGCCCGCACCAGATACTCGGCAAAATGCGGGCGCGCCGGGGCATTGCCGCTGTCACCCAGCTCGTGCTGCACGGCGCGCGCGCCTTCGAGCGTGCCGGGCATGCCCTTGGCCGCCAGCCGTCTGTCGATTTCTTCGGCACGCAGCCAGCGGCCTTGGTGCAGCGCTTGAATCGCCGCCAGCAATGGCGGTGCGTCGAGCGGGAAGTCATAACCCAGCACATGGATGGTCGCGCCGCCCCACGTGCAGGACAGCTCCACCCCGCTGACCCAGCGCATACCCAGGTCAACGCAGGCCTGGCGCGCTTCGGGCAGGCCTTCGAGGGTGTCATGGTCGGTCAGTGCCAGCGCTTGCACCCCATGCTCATGAGCCCGGGCAACCAGTACCGAAGGCGACAGGGCGCCGTCGGAGGCCGTGCTGTGACAGTGCAGATCAACATTCATAGAGGAGCGCTTTCGCTGGAATCGATGTTTGTTATTATGCCGTCACATCCCGATTCTGGCTGCCATTGTGAAACAATTCATCGATTTCATCCCGCTGCTGCTGTTCTTCATCGTCTACAAGCTTGACCCGCGCCCCATGGAAGTCGCCGGCCATCACTTCGAATTTGGCGGCATCTACAGCGCCACGGCCATGCTGATCATCAGCTCGCTGGTCGTGTACGGCGCACTGTTCCTGCGCCAGCGCAAGCTGGAGAAGGGACAGTGGCTGACGCTGATCGCCTGCCTGGTGTTCGGTGGCCTGACCCTGACCTTTCACAGCGAAACCTTCCTCAAATGGAAGGCTCCTGTCGTGAACTGGCTGTTTGCCCTGGGTTTTGCCGGCAGCCACTTCATCGGCGATCGGGTGCTGATCAAGCGCATCATGGGCCACGCCCTGACCCTGCCTGATGCCATCTGGACGCGCCTGAACCTGGCCTGGATCGCTTTCTTCCTGTTCTGCGGCGCGGCCAACCTGTTCGTCGCCTTCACCTTCCAGGACTTCTGGGTGGACTTCAAGGTGTTCGGCAGCCTGGGCATGACCGTGATCTTCCTGGTGGCGCAAGGCGTGTACCTGTCGCGCCACCTGCACGATGACCCTTCTACCTCCAAACCCAAGGATTGACATGCTCTACGCCATTATCGCCAGCGACGTCGCAAACTCCCTGGAAAAGCGCCTGGCTGCCCGCCCGGCGCACATCGAACGCCTGCAGCAGCTCAAGGCCGAAGGCCGCGTGGTTCTGGCGGGCCCACACCCGGCCATCGACAGCAACGACCCGGGCGAAGCGGGTTTCAGCGGTAGCCTGATCGTTGCCGAATTCGAGTCGCTGGCAGCCGCGCAGACCTGGGCCGATGCCGACCCGTACATCGCTGCCGGCGTGTACGACAAGGTTGTGGTCAAGCCGTTCAAGCAAGTACTGCCTTGACCTGAGACGGCACGGCCCTCTTCGCTACAAGGTACCCACAAACCTTCGGATCTGTGCGATCGCCCGTAGGAGCGGGTTCACCCGCGAAAGGGCCGGTCCTGCTGGCCAATCTCCATCCGCCGTTCACCGTTGCCGCCGCTACCGTATTCGCGGGTAAACCCGCTCCTACGATGGTGGTGGACACACGTCGGTGGTTGGACACAGCCCCTTGTAGGAGCGGGTTTACCCGCGAAAGGGCCGGGCCTGCTGGCCAATTTCCACCCGCCGTTCACCGTTGCCGCCGCTACCGTATTCGCGGGTAAACCCGCTCCTACACAGATTGGTGGTGGACACATGTCGGTGGTCGGACACAGCCCTTTGTAGGAGCGGGTTCACCCGCGAAAGGGCCGGGCCTGCTGGCCAATCTCCATCCGCCGTTCACCGTTGCCGCCGCTACCGTATTCGCGGGTAAACCCGCTCCTACACAGATTGGTGGTGGACACACGTCGGTGGTTGGACACAGCCCTTTGTAGGAGCGGGTTCACCCGCGAAAGGGCCGGGCCTGCTGGCCAATCTCCACCCGCCGTTCACCGTTGCTGCCGCTACCGTATTCGCGGGTAAACCCGCTCCTACACAGATTGGTGGTGGACACATGTCGGTGGTTGGACACAGACCGCTGTAGGAGCGGGTTTACCCGCGAAGAGGGCCACGCGTTACCAGCAGTTATACTCAGGCCATCAGTCTGCGGTATCTTTGCCACTGGCGGACCGAATCACCGCCGTCAATGGTTGAATTGAGTGAGTCATGAGCGAGCTGTTACTGATTGATGATGACCAGGAACTGTGCGAGCTGCTCGGCAGCTGGCTGACCCAGGAAGGGTTTTCCGTGCGTGCCTGCCACGATGGCCAGAGCGCACGCCAGGCCCTGGCTGAGCATGCCCCTGCTGCCGTGGTACTGGATGTGATGTTGCCCGACGGCAGCGGCCTGGAGCTTCTCAAGCAGCTGCGCAGCGAGCATGCCGAGCTGCCGGTGCTGATGCTGTCAGCCCGCGGCGAGCCGCTGGACCGCATTCTCGGCCTGGAACTGGGCGCTGACGACTACCTGGCCAAACCCTGCGACCCGCGTGAGCTCACTGCCCGACTGCGCGCGGTACTGCGCCGCAGCCACCCCACCGCCACGACCAGCCAGATGGAACTGGGTGACCTGGTCTACAGCCCTGCGCGGGGCGTGGCCAGCATCGATGGCCGCGAAATGACCCTGACCCTGTCCGAAAGCCGTATTCTTGAAGCGCTGCTGCGTCAGCCCGGCGAGCCGCTGGAAAAACAGGAACTGGCGCAGATCGGCCTGGGCCGCAAGCTGACCCTGTACGACCGCAGCCTGGACATGCATGTCAGCAACCTGCGCAAGAAGATCGGCCCCCACGCCGATGGCCGACCACGCATTGTGGCGTTGCGTAGCCGTGGCTATTACTACTGCCTGTAAACACACCGGGGCCACTGCGCGCCCCTTCGCGGCACAAGGCCGGGCTGCACGGCCCCATCATCTTTACTTTGCCTTTACCATCCCCTGACTGCGCTTGACGGTGATCTCCCTAGACTGTGCTCATCCGGTAATCACCGGCCTATGAAAGGAGAGACACCATGCGCAAGACCCTTATCGCCCTGATGTTCGCTGCCGCTTTGCCGACCGTGGCCATGGCCATGCCTGACGGCGGCCCGCGCCACGACGGCCCGCATCATCGCGGTGATGCGCCTTTCCACCAACTGGACCTGAGCCGCGATCAGCGCCAGCAGATCGGCAAGCTGATGGGCGAGCAGATGCAGCAGCGCCGCGACATTACCGAGCGCTACCTGTCCAAACTGCCGGCCGCCGACCAGAAGGCCATGAAGGATGAGCTGCAAGCCAGCCGCGACAAGACCGACAGCGCAGTGCGCAAGTTGCTCACGCCTGACCAGCAGAAGAAGTTCGATGAACTGCAAAAAGAACGCGCCGCCAAGAAAGCCGAGTGGCAGGAGTTCCAGGCCTGGAAAGCTGAAAAAGGCGCCAAGGCCCAGTAAGCTGTCCGCCCCGTGCCCGGCCCGCCTCACTGCGGGCCGGGCTTTTCCCGTTTAGGAGGTGCACTTGCGTTCACTGTTCTGGCGCATCCTGGCCAGTTTCTGGCTGGCCATCACCCTGGTCGCAGGCCTGTCGATCCTGCTGGGGCACATGCTCAACCAGGACGCCTGGATCCTCAGCCGTCACCCGGGCCTGAATACCCTGGCCAGCAAGTGGACCAAGCACTACGAGCAGGAAGGCCTGGAGGCGGCACAGCACTTTCTGGAACGACGCAAGGACCGCTACAAGATCGACGTGCAGGTGCTCGACGATAGCGGTGAAGCCGTGGTGCCCGGTACCTTCCCACGCCGTGCGGCAGCCTTCGAAGCGCGCCAGCACAACGACCAGCGGCGCTTGCCATGGCGCCGGCTGACCGAGGAATACACCAGCCCCGACACCGGCGAAACCTACTTGCTGATCTACCGCATCCCCCACCCGGCGCTGGATGCCTGGCACCGTGAAAGCCTGCTGTGGCCACTCAGCGCCCTGGGCATTGCCTTGGTCGTGCTGACCCTGTTCAGCCTGCTGGTGACGCTGTCCATCACCCGCCCGTTAAGCCGCCTGCGCAGCGCCGTACACGATCTGGGCCAGACCACCTATCAGCAGAACAGCCTGGCACGGCTGGCAGCGCGGCGCGACGAGTTTGGCGTGCTGGCCAAGGACTTCAACAAGATGGGCGCGCGCCTGCAAAGCACCATTGGCAGCCAGCGCCAGCTGCTACGCGATGTGTCCCACGAACTGCGCTCGCCGCTGGCCAGGCTGCGTATTGCCCTGGCCCTGGCCGAACGCGCCGAGCCTGAGCAGCGGCAAGCGCTGTGGCCACGCCTGACCCGCGAGTGCGACCGCCTGGAAGACCTGATCAGCGAAATCCTCGCCCTGGCCCGAGTGGATGCCGAACAGGCTCATGCCGAACCCGTCGACATCAATGCCTTGCTCGGCAGCGTACGCAAGGACGCCCTGCTGAGCGCACCGGAGCAGGACGTGCGCCTGGAGGCGCAGCCGGGGTTGAGCTTGCAGGGTTGGCCAACGCTGATCGAGCGTGCCGTGGACAACCTGCTGCGCAATGCCCTGCGCTTCAACCCGGCGGGCCAGCCGGTCGAGGTCAGCGCCGCACGCGAGCAGGACCGCATCGTGATCAGCGTGCGTGACCATGGTCCTGGGGCGGCAGCGGAGCACCTGGCGCAACTGGGTGAGCCGTTCTTCCGCGCGCCAGGGCAGGAAGCACCGGGGCATGGCCTGGGGCTGGCGATTGCGCGCAAGGCCGCGGAGCGCCATGGCGGTAGCCTGGTGCTGGAGAATCATCCACAGGGTGGGTTTGTGGCCAGGCTGGAGTTGCCCCTGGCTGAAGCGACAGGCAGTTGATGGGGTGTAAAGGTACCTGGCCTCTTCGCGGGTTAACCCGCTCCTACAGGGGATGTGGATGCCGTTGTAGGAGCGGCTTCACCCGCGAAAAGGCCGGAAGCCTTGATACCTGAATCAGCCCAAGGCCAGGTTACTCACCCCAGCCACTGACGAAATCAGCCGTTTCCAGCACCGGCGCTGTCCGCGGCTCGGTCAGCGGCGTGCCGACGTACAGGTAGCCGATCAGCTCCTCGTTCTCGGCCAACCCCAACCCCTTGTGCACATGGGCATCGAAGGCCATGTCACCGGTACGCCACACCGCGCCGATCCCCTGCGCGTGCGCAGCAATCAGAATACCGTGCGCCGCACAGCCCGCCGCCAGGCGCTGCTCGGACTTGGGCACCTTGAAGTGGTCCTGCAACCTGGCCACCACCACGATCAGCAACGGCGCCCGCAGCGGCATCGCACGGGCCTTGTCCAGTGCAGCCTGGCTGGCATCGCCCTTGTGCTGCACGGCTTCGGCGAACAGCTCACCCAGCTTCTCGCGGCCCTGGCCTTCGATGGTAAGAAAACGCCACGGCCGCAGCTGGCCGTGATCCGGGGCGCGCAGGGCAGCCTGGAACAGCGCCTCGCGCTGGGCGGCATTGGGCGCCGGGTCGGTCAGGCGTGGCACGGAAACACGGTTGAGCAATGCGTCGAGAGCCTCCATCGGCTACCCTCCTGGCAGTTGAATGTGCGGCCATTCTAGCGTTTACATCACCAGACCCATAGGTAGAATGGCGCCCTTCCGTTTCGAGTCTGAGCAGATCACATGGCGTTGCCGACCTTAAGGATCATTGGTTTCATCATCGGCATCTTCCTGATTACCCTGGCCGTCGGCATGGCCGTGCCCATGGCGACCCTGGTGATCTTCGAGCGCACCGGTGACATGCCGTCGTTTCTCTGGTCGAGCCTGATCACCTTCATCGCCGGCCTGGCCCTGGTGGTGCAGGGGCGCCCGGAGCATGTACACCTGCGCCCGCGCGACATGTACCTGCTGACCGTCAGCAGCTGGCTGGTGGTGTGCGTGTTCGCCGCGCTACCGTTCCTGCTGACCCAGCACATCAGCTACACCGACGCCTTCTTCGAAAGCATGTCAGGCATCACCGCCACTGGCGCTACCGTACTCAGCGGGCTCGATAACATGTCACCGGGCATCCTCATGTGGCGCTCGATGCTGCACTGGCTCGGCGGTATCGGTTTCATCGCCATGGCGGTGGCGATCCTGCCGCTGCTGCGCATCGGCGGCATGCGCCTGTTCCAGACCGAATCGTCCGACCGCTCGGAAAAAGTCATGCCGCGCTCGCACATGGTCGCCAAGTCGATCGTGGCGGTTTACGTCGGTTTCTCCATCCTTGGTGCGTTGGCCTTCTGGTGGGCAGGCATGAGCCCGTTCGATGCGATCAACCACGCCATGTCAGCTATCTCTACGGGTGGGTTCTCCACCTCCGACCAGTCGTTGGCAAAATGGGATATCCCGGCCGTGCACTGGGTGGCGGTGGTGGTGATGATCATGGGCAGCCTGCCGTTCACCCTTTACGTAGCCACCCTGCGCGGCAACCGCAAGGCGCTGATTCGTGACCAGCAGGTACAAGGCTTGCTGGGCATGCTGGTGGTCACCTGGCTGGTACTGGGCACCTGGTACTGGTACAGCACCAACCTGCACTGGCTCGACGCCCTGCGCCATGTGGCGCTGAATGTGACCTCTGTGGTCACCACCACCGGTTTCGCCCTGGGGGACTACAGCCTGTGGGGCAACTTCTCGCTGATGCTGTTCTTCTACCTGGGCTTCGTTGGCGGCTGCTCTGGCTCGACCGCCGGCGGTATCAAGATTTTCCGCTTCCAGGTGGCCTACATCCTGCTGAAGGCCAGCCTCAACCAGCTGATTCACCCGCGCGCGGTGATCAAGCAAAAATACAACGGTCATCGCCTCGATGAAGACATCGTGCGTTCGATCCTGACGTTCTCGTTCTTCTTCGCCATCACCATTTGTGTCTTGGCGCTGCTGCTGTCGCTGCTGGGCGTGGACTGGATGACTGCGCTGACCGGTGCCGCCGGCACGGTTTCGGGTGTAGGCCCAGGCCTGGGTGAAGTGATCGGCCCGTCGGGCAACTACGCCACGCTGCCTGACGCGGCCAAATGGATTCTGGCGGCCGGCATGCTGCTGGGTCGCCTGGAAATCATCACGGTGTTGGTGTTGTGCATGCCGGCGTTCTGGCGTCACTGAGCACTTCGCCTTCCGCGCCCAGGCGGGCGCGGTACTCGCTGGGCGTGGCATCGAACCAGCGGCGAAACGCCCGATAGAAGTTGCTGGGGTCGGCAAAGCCCAGCAGGTAGGCGGTTTCCAGCAAGGTCATACCCGGCTGGGCCAGGTATTGTTCGGCCAGTTCGCGGCGGGTGTCGTCAAGCAAGGTCTGGAAGCTGGTGCCTTCCTCCTGCAGCCGCCGTTGCAAGGTGCGCTGCGACAGGTGCAGGGCCTGGGCCAGGGTTTCGCGCTTGGGCTCACCCTGCGGCAGGATGCGGCACAACACCTGGCGCACGCGGTGGCTGACCCGGGTTTCTGAGAAGCGTGCCAGGTACTCGCCGGCAAACCGGTCGTGCAGCACCGCCATGGCCTCGTTGGCGGTCGGCAGCGGCGCCTCCATGTCGGCCCGCTCGAACACCAGCGCATCATGTGGGGCGCCGAACACCAGCGGCGAATGGAACGCCACCTTGTAAGGCTCGACATTCTTCGGCTGCGGCCCCTGCACCAGTACCCGCCGCGGCTGGACCGGCCGGCCACTGAGCCATTTGCACAGCGCCAGCGCACAGGCCAGCGACGCTTCGGCGCTGTGCCGGGTTGGCGGCAGGTGGTCGCCGTGCACGGTCAGAATCAGCGAATAGCCCTCGGGGCCGAGGACGAAACTGAGGTCGGAGCTTTCGGCGATGATGCGCTGGTAGCGCACCAGGCGCTTGAAGCCCTCGGCCAGGGTGCGGCTGGACATCAACGCATAGCCCACCACATGGAACGACGCCGGGCGAACCACCCGTGCCATGTTCAGGCCGATGGCCTCATTGCCCGACAGCTCCACCGCCAGCTGCCAGAGGCGGGTCATGGAGTCTTGCGGAAAACGTGCATCGGGGTCGTCGAGGGCGGCAAAGTCCAACCCCAATTGCTTGAACATGGCTCTGCAATCCAGCCCTTCCAGTTCAAGTGCCTTCACGATCCCTGATGCCCAACTGGCTGACGTTGTTCTTTCGCTCATGACAGGCTTCTTTTACCAACCGCTCCTGCGGTGAACCCCAAGGATACTCATTTGGCGCCTATTGTCACTGGTAGGCCCCGTCAGTCACTCTAGACTCGAATCAGGCTCCACGCCGTGTATCTTGTCCAGAAGTATTAATCCCGGAGCACTGCCATGAACAGCACAGCGCAGTTTCGCAGTTTTGCCGAGTTCTATCCGTACTATCTGGGGGAGCACAGCAACCCCACCTGCCGCCGCCTGCACTTCGTCGGCACCAGCCTGGTGATAGCGCTGCTGGCCTACACCATTGGCAGTGGCAAATGGTTGCTGCTGCTGGCCGTGCCGGTGTTCGGCTATGGCTTTGCCTGGGTCGGGCACTTCTTTTTCGAGAAGAATCGGCCAGCGACCTTTACCTATCCGCTGTACAGCCTGGCCGGGGATTTCGTGATGTTCCGGGATATCCTGCTGGGCAAGCTCAGGCTGTAAGCGTCCGAGGCCGCTTGGCGGCACTCTGCCCTCGGCCCCTAAGCCGGCTCGCGCAACGCCGCCACGGCCTGCGCTTCGGCCAGCCGATACAGTTCGACGCTGCCATCCCAATGCTCGATCAGGGCCGTGCACGACTCCACCCAGTCCCCGCAATTGAGGTAGTCCACCTCACCCACTTTGCGGATCTCGGCATGATGGATATGCCCGCACACCACTCCATGAAACCCACGACGGGTGCATTCATGGGCAATGGCATTCTCGAAGTCGCTGATGAAGTTCACCGCGCCTTTCACCTTGTGCTTGAGGTACGCCGACAGCGACCAGTAACCATAGCCATACCGCGCTCGCCAGTGGTTGAGCCAGCGGTTGAGCACCAAGGTGAATTCGTAGGCGCGATCACCCAGAAACGCCAGCCAGCGGTGGTAACGGGTAATCACATCGAACTGATCGCCATGGACCACCAGCAGTCGGCGGCCATCGGCTGTCAGGTGCTCGGCCTCGTCTACCAGCTGAATGTTGCCCAGAATCAACTTTGAGTAGCGGCGCAGGAATTCGTCATGGTTGCCGGTGACGTAGATCACCTCGGTACCGCGCTTGCTCATGGTCAGCAGCCGGCGAATCACGTTGGTGTGGGCTTGCGGCCAGTAGATCCCGCCGCGCAGCTTCCAGCCATCGATGATATCGCCAACCAGGTAGACGCGATCAGCCTGGTAGCCCTTGAGAAATTGCGACAGGTGTTCGGCCTGGCAGTCGCGGGTACCCAGGTGCACGTCGGAGATCCACAGGGTACGCACACGTTGCTTGCGCGAGGGGCGGGACAGTTCGGCATGGGTCATGGGTAGGCTCCGGCGCAGTTTGCTGGAGACTGGCAGGCGCACATGACAGCGCCATGGCAAAACGGTGACGAGTGATGGCGTGCAGGGATTGAGGCACAATGGGCGCCTGCCCTGCGAGGAAGCCCCCATGACCGCCGGCCCGATCCTCTCGTTGCGCCATTACCGCGACAGCCTGATCGCCCATAGCCACGAACACCCGCAACTGGTGTTCGGCCTGCGCGGCCGCCTGGAGTTCGAGGTCCAGGGGCATGGCGCCGGCATCGATCGCCAGGGGCTGATCGTGGTCCCGGCGGGTGCTCATCACACGTGCGCCAGCGATGCCGGCAGTGATTGCCTGGTGCTTGATGTGCCAGGGGAGCCTTGGCTGCGCGAGCACCTGGGCGAGCATGCCGATGCCAGCCGCCGCCTGCTCGACCGCCCCGCCGCCGTAAGCCTGGATGAGCGCCAGCAGCAACTGGTGGACTGGCTGGCGACCAGCCCCGTGCACGACCCACTGATTGCCCGTCAGGGCGCGGCACTGCTGCTGGCCAGCCTCAACGCCACGGCGGCAGCCAGCGTGCACCCCAGCCAGCGCCTGCCCTACAGCGCCTTCGATGCGCATATCGAACAGCATGCTGCCTACCCGCTGCAGGTTGCCGACCTTGCACGCATCGCCGGGTTGTCCATTGCCCGGCTGCATGCGCGATTTACTACGGAGTGCGGGATGACTCCGATGGACTACATTCGCCAGCGGCGGTTGCTCAAGGCACGGCGGCTAATCGTGCAGACCGTGCTGCCGATGGGCGAAATTGCGGCGCAGGTGGGGTATAGCTCGCAAAGTGCCTTTTCAGCGGCGATGCTGCGGGCGTTCGGGTGTACACCTTTGGCTTTGCGGCGAGAGTCTGGCGATAACTGACAGCAGTCTTGCGACAGAATGTGTTTGCCTGAGGCTTTAGACTTTGCCTTTACCGGCCCTTTCGCGGGTGAACCCGCTCCTACAGGATGCCCCCGCCTGAAGGTTGTGCAAAAACCTGTAGGAGCGGGTTTACCCGCGAAAGGCCCGGCACACCTGTAGGAGCGGGTTCACCCGCGAAAGGGCCAGCACACCTGTAGGAGCGGGTTCACCCGCGAAAGGGCCGGCACTGCCTGTAGAGATCTCCATCAAGGACCCACCATGAACCACCGCACCGCCCTCGGCGCCCTGCACATTGGCGCGCTGTTCTTCGGCCTTACCGGCGTCTTCGGCAAACTGGCCACCAGCGCCAGCCCGGCGATCATCGTCTTCGGTCGCGCCACCTTCGCCGTACTCGCCCTGGCCCTGTTCGCCAGCCTGGCCGGTCCGGGCTGGCAACGCCTGAGCAGCCAGGATACGCGCCGCCTGCTGCTCGGTGGTGTGCTGCTGGCCGGCCACTGGGTCAGTTTCTTCATCGCCGTCAAAGTGGGCGGCGTAGCCATCGCCACCCTCGGCTTCGCCAGCTTCCCGGCCTTTACGGTGATCCTCGAAAGCCTGCTGTTCCGCGAGCGTATCCACCGTAACGAAGCCGTCTTGGTCGTGCTGGTCAGCATCGGCCTGATACTGGTCACACCGGCATTCGACCTGGCCAGCGAAGCCACCGGCGGCCTGCTCTGGGCATTGCTCTCGGGCCTGCTGTTCTCGCTGCTGTCACTGACCAACCGGGCCGGCTCCGGACGTTTGCCTGCAGTGCAGGCCGCACTGTGGCAAAACCTGGTGGTGGGCCTGTGCCTGCTACCGTTCGCGGCGCCCGGCCTGGCCGACGTTGCGACCCTGGACTGGCTGTGGATCGCCCTGCTCGGCATCTTCTGCACGGGTGTGGCGCACAGCCTGTTCGTCGCCAGCCTGGCGGTGATCAAGGCGCGCACCGCCGCGGTCGTGTTCGGCATGGAGCCGGTCTACGGCATTGCCGTGGCCTGGGCAGTGTTCGCCGAAACCCCGACCGTGCGCATGCTGCTGGGCGGCGCGCTGATCATCTTCGCCATCGTGCTGTCCAGCCGTCTGGCTGCCGAGCAACCGCCCAGGCAGCGACCACTGACCGAGGGCGCCTGATCAGCGGTCGTTGTGACCAAGATCACGCTGCGGGTCGACCTGGTCGCGCACTCGCTGCTTCAGTACCTTCGCTTCGGGGAAACCACCGTCGGCCTTGCGCTCCCAGATCTGCACGCCATTGCAGGTGACGCGGAAGATACCCCCGGTACCCGGCTCCAGCGCTACCCGGCCAAGGTCGTCGGCAAAGGTGCTGAGCAGTTCCTGAGCCAGCCAGGCCGCACGCAGCAGCCACTGGCACTGGGTGCAATAGGTGATGACGATTTCCGGCTTGTTGTCAGCCATGGTGAAACATCTCCAGGTAAGGGGCCGCTTATACTAGCGGTCTTTAGCCCACGGTTTGAGAGTCACGATGCGCCGTCTGCTGTTCTGTTTTCTGCTCGCACTCACCTCGCTTACGGCAATCGCTGCGGAACCCGCCAGGCCCAAGGTCGGCCTGGTGTTGTCTGGCGGTGCTGCCCGTGGCCTGGCCCACATCGGCGTGCTCAAAGCACTGGAGGAACAGGGTGTGCGCATCGACGCCATCGCCGGCACCAGCATGGGCGCGGTGGTCGGCGGCCTGTACGCCTCGGGCTACAGTGTCGAAGAGCTGGAAAAACTCGCGACCACCCTTGACTGGCAACAGGCGCTCTCCGATGCCCCGCCGCGCAAGGATGTGCCGTTCCGGCGCAAGCAGGATGACCGTGACTTCCTGGTCAAGCAGAAGCTCAGCTTTCGCGACGACGGCAGCATGGGCCTGCCGCTGGGTGTGATTCAGGGCCAGAACTTGTCACTGCTACTGGAAAGCAAACTGGCGCATACCGCCGACACCCGCGACTTCGATAAGCTGCCCATTCCTTTCCGCGCCGTGGCTACCGACATCGCCAGTGGCGAAAAAGTCGTGTTCCGCCGGGGTCACCTGCCCCAGGTAATCCGCGCCAGCATGTCGATCCCCGCCGTGTTCGCCCCGGTCGAGCTGGACGGCCGTCTGCTGGTGGACGGCGGCATGGTCGACAACATTCCGGTGGATGTGGCCCGCGAAATGGGCGTGGACCTGGCCATCGTGGTCGACATCGGCACCCCGCTGCGCGATCGCAAGCAATTACTGACGGTCGTCGACGTGCTGAATCAGTCGATCACTTTGATGACCCGGCGCAACTCCGAAGAACAACTGGCCAGCCTGCACCGCGACGACATCCTCATCCAGCCATCGCTGACCGCCTTCGGCGTGACAGATTTCGGCCGTGCACGCGACATGATCGACGCCGGTTACCGCGCCACTCGCCTGCTTGACCCGCGCCTGGCCGCCCTGCGCCAGCTCGAGGGCGACGCCAGCCTGGCCATTGCCCGCTCGCCGCGCCAGCGCACGCCGGTAATCACCGCAATCCGGATCGAAAACGACTCCAAGGTCAGCGATGATGTGATCCGCTCGTACATCCGCCAGCCGATCGACGCACCGCTGGAACTGGACCGCCTGCAGACCGACATGGGTACGCTGTATGGCCTGGACTACTTCGACAGGGTGCAGTACCGCGTGGTGCACAAGGGCAACGACCACACCTTGGTGATCAACGCCCGCGGCCGACGCGGCGGCACCGACTACCTGCGCCTGGGCCTGAACCTGTCCGATGACCTGCGCGGTGACAGCGCTTTCAACCTGGGCGCCAGCTACCGGGTCAACGGCATCAACAGCCTTGGCGCCGAATGGCTGACCCGCGGCCAGATCGGTGACCAGCAAGCGCTGTACAGTGAGTTCTACCAACCCCTGGATGTGGGCTCACGCTACTTCATCGCGCCCTACCTGGACATGGGCTCGCAGAACATCGAAGCCACCCTGGACAACGACCCCGTCGCCGAGTATCGCCTGGAGCGCTACGGTTTTGGCCTGAACGTAGGCCGGCAGATCGGCAACAGCGGTGAAGTGCGCCTGGGCGTGGGCAAAGCCTGGGGCGAGGCCGAGGTGCGCATCGGCGACCAGGACCTGCCCAAAGTCAGTTTCAACGAAGGTTTCTACGAGCTGAAGTACTCGTTCGACACCCTCGATAACGTGTACTTCCCGCACCATGGCGAGGACATCGGCCTGACCTTGCGCAAATACGACAAGTCGCTGGACTCCGACCAGGATTACCGGCAGTGGCTGTTCACCCTGGACAAGGCCATCAGCAGCGGGCCGAACACGTTCGTGCTGGGTGGGAGCTACGGGCGCACGCTGGACGATACCGAAGTGGTGACGTCGAGCTTCGTGATGGGCGGGGCGCGACAGCTGTCAGGCTTCCGCGAAGACTCGGTATCGGGGCAGAACGCGAGCCTGCTGCGCATGGTCTATTACCGCCGGCTGACGCCGCGGGCCTATGTGCCGCTGGACTTCCCGCTGTACATCGGCGGCTCGCTGGAGCGTGGGCGGGCGTGGAACAACGACAACGAATTCGACAGTGGGTACATCAATGCGGCGAGCATCTTCCTGGGGCTGGATACGCCTCTAGGGCCGCTGAACTTCAGCTACGGCGCCAACAGTGCGCATGAGCAAGCGGTGTACCTGAACCTTGGGCACACCTTCTGAGGCTTGCACTGCACCTGCATCGATGGGGGAGCTCAGGACTTTTCGAGGTTGGCCAGGATCTTGGCATGCACGCGCATACAGACCTGCAATTCCGCCTCGTCCACGCCGGTAAACAGCTCTACCCGCAGCTGGTTGGCGATGGTCTCGATCTGATCGATCAACGGCTTGGCCGGCGGGCACAGCACAATCTTCTTCGCCCGCCGATCCTCCAGCACCGCCTGCCGGCGCACCAGCCCTTGCGCTTCCAGGCTGTCGAGCAGACGCGCCAGGGTCGGGCCTTCGACGCCTACGCTCTGGGCCAGCTCACGCTGTGTCGGGGCTTCTTCGAAGCGGGCCAGGTGCAGCAACACCAGCCAGCGCGCCTGGGACAGGTTGAGCCCGGCCAGGCGGCGGTCCAGCTCGGCACGCCAACCTCGGGACATCTGAGCCAGTTGCATGCCAAAGCGGTGTTGGTTGTCGTTCAGGGGCATAAGGAACTCATTGGAGTAGATCTAATTATTAGGCAGCTAACCATGCCCTGCCCCACGAGGCAAGGCTCGGCCATGGTTACGCGTTCGATAATCGTCAAAAAGCATGACAAAGGTCAGCAGATGGCGCTTCTGCCTTCGATCCTGCATGCCTTTACAACTCGAATTCCGCCGCCAGCGCTGCGCGCACGCAATAGAGTACGCCCTCTGGCACCCGCGCCCCGAACTGCGGGGCAATGGCCGACACCGGTGGCAGTTCCCCCTCGCCATCAAGAAAGGCGTCCTGCACCTCCATCATCAGGTCTTCCGGCAGGTCGATGGCCTGGTCCAGACTCAGTTCCTGGCGGCCCAACGCCTCGGCCAGCAGGCTATACACGTTCTTCTCGCTGCAATTGAGCTGCCCGGCGATCTGCGCCGGGGTCATGCCGGCACGGGCCAGGCTGACCAGTTCGTGGCGCAGGTCGAGCACCACTTTCGGTGCCTCGTCGGTACCACCGCTGTTGTTCAGCACTTCGAGGAACGCCTGGCCGTAGCGCTCCAGCTTGCGCGCCCCCACACCACTGACCTGGGCCATGTCGCTGAGGCTGACCGGCTGGCTGCGCAGCATCTCCAGCAGTGTCGAGTCGGGGAAGATGACGTAGGGCGGCACACTGTGTTCTTCGGCCAGCTTGCGGCGCAGGGTACGCAGCGCTTCCCACAGATCGCGCTCTTCGGCACGCACCAGCTGGCTGGCAGGGCTGCCGCCGCTGGACGACGAGGTTTTGGCCGTGGTCTGCGGTTTGAGATCACGGCGCAGTTGCAAGGTCACCTCGCCGCGCAGCAGCGGCCGGCAGCTGTCGGACAGCCGCAGGCCGCCGTAGCCTTCGAGGTCGATATCGACCAGCCCGCGCGCCACCAGTTGACGGAACAGCGAGCGCCACTCGACCTCGGCCAGACCTTTGCCAACGCCAAATACCGACAGCTTCTCATGGCCGAAATTGCGCACCTTCTCGGTGTCCTTGCCCAACAGCACATCGACCAGGTGGCCAACACCATAGCGCTGACCGGTGCGGAACACCGCCGACAGCGCCTGGCGGGCCGGCTCGGTAGCGTCCCAGGTCTGGATGTTGTCGACACAGTTGTCGCAGTGCCCGCACGGTTGTTCGAGGATCTCGTCGAAGTAGGCCAGCAGCGACTGGCGGCGGCAGCGGGTTTCTTCGCACAGCGCCAGCATGGCATCCAGCTTGTGCTGCTCTATGCGCTTGTGGCGCTCGTCGCCTTCGGAATTCTGCAGCATCTGCTTGAGCATCACCATGTCCTGCAGCCCGTAGGCCATCCAGGCATCGGAGGGCAGGCCGTCACGGCCGGCCCGGCCAGTTTCCTGGTAGTAAGCCTCAAGCGATTTGGGCAGGTCGAGGTGGGCAACGAAGCGTACGTTGGGCTTGTCGATACCCATGCCGAAAGCAATGGTAGCGACCATGATCAGCCCTTCCTCGTTCAGGAAGCGATGCTGGTTGGCCGCCCGCGTCTCGGCGGCCAAGCCAGCGTGATACGGCAGCGCGGGGAACCCCTGACTACAGAGGAAGGCGGCGGTTTCGTCGACCTTCTTGCGCGACAGGCAGTAGACGATGCCAGCGTTGCCACGGCGCTCGCCGAGAAAGGCCATCAACTGCTTGCGCGGTGCCTCCTTGGGCACGATGCGGTAGAAGATGTTGGGCCGGTCGAAACTCGACAGGAAGCGCTCGGCGCCTTGCAGGTGCAGGCGCTGAACGATCTCCTCGCGGGTTCGCATGTCGGCCGTGGCGGTAAGCGCAATGCGCGGCACATGCGGAAACAGTTCGGCCAGCTGGCCCAGTTGCAGGTACTCGGGGCGGAAATCGTGCCCCCATTGCGAAACGCAGTGGGCCTCGTCAATGGCGAACAGCGAGATGTCCAGATCGCGCAGGAAGTCGAGCATGCGCGGCTGCACCAGGCGTTCCGGCGCCAGGTACAGCATCTTGACCTCACCACGGCGCAGGCGCCCGGCCAGTTCACGCTGCTGCTCCGCCGTCAGGGTAGAGTTCAGGGCGGCCGCAGACACACCCAGCTCGTCAAGGGTGGCGACCTGGTCGTCCATCAGCGCGATCAGTGGCGATACCACCACCGTCAGGCCCGGGCGCAGCAGCCCCGGCACCTGGAAACACAGCGATTTGCCGCCACCGGTGGGCATCAGTACCAAGGCATCGCCGCCATTGGCCACGCATTCGATGATCGCTGCCTGGCGCCCACGGAAACTGTCGTAGCCGAAGATGTCCTTGAGAACGCGCTGAGCCTGTTCGAGCATGTGCAACTCCAAATCGCCGTACCATCCTGGATAAAGGCTGGACGAAAAACCCGCCCCGCACACGCCAAATGCGTAAGCGGTTTTTGCCAGGCAGCCGTTGAAACCTGCCCCTGGATGAAAAATCGCGGAGTATACCGCAGCACCGTGCTGCACATGCACCGCGGCGATAGACGTTCCCTTTGCCCCGCTGCCGCTGCAAGGTGCTAGAATTCGGTATCGTTTATTCCCCAAGGTAGCCCTGTAATGTCCTTCGCCGAGCAACTGACCCGCCTGCAAGCCTTCCTCGACGCCGACGAGCTGCACGAAGAAGCGCTGGACTATGTCGCCGCACACGGCTACCTCACCGCTCTTTCGATCAACGCCGAGGACGTGCCCGAGCGCGAATGGATCGACGCCCTGTTCGCCGAGGAGCCGCACTACGCCAGCGAAGCCCAGCGCACCGAGATCGAGGCCACCCTGGTGGCGCTCAAGGCGCACATTGCCCGCCAGCTGGCCAGCGACGAAGAATTCGACCTGCCCTGCGACCTCGACCTGACCGATGAGCCGGACGATTCCGACCTGCGCGGCTGGTGCATCGGCTTCATGGAAGGCGTGTTCCTGCGGGAAGAGGCGTGGTTCGAAAACGCCGAGGAAGAAGTCAGCGAAATGCTGCTGCCGATCATGGTGGGTTCGGGCTTGTTCGACGAACAACCAGAGTTCGCCGACATCGCCAGCAACGCCAACCTGCAGGATGACATGATCGTGCAAATCCCCGAGGCACTGAGCGCACTGTTCCTGCTGCTGCACGCCCCTGACGAAAAACCGGCGCTGCTCAAGCCACGCCACCACTGAGCAAGCTGTGCGCTACCTGCTGCTGGCCACTGGCTGGCTCAGCGTCGCGCTAGGGGTGCTGGGGATATTCCTGCCGGTATTGCCCACCACCCCATTCCTGCTTTTGGCGGCGGCCTGCTTTGCCCGCAGCTCGCCGCGCTTCCATCACTGGCTGGTCCATCATCCCAAGCTGGGGCCATGGATCCGTGACTACCTCAGTGGTGAAGGCATCCCCCTCAAGGGCAAGGTCTACGCCATCGGCCTGATGTGGGCCAGCATTGGCCTGTCGTGCTATCTGGTGCCGCTGTTCTGGGCGCGCACCTTCATGTTGACCAGTGCCGCATTGGTCACCCTGTACATCCTCAGCCTGAAAACCCTGCACAAGCCAAAGTGACAATATTTTGTCGCCAAATATCGCTTTCGCCTAATCAATGCCCTCTTTATCCGAATTAGTTCTGGAACTGCGCATAGCCCTTGTATCCATTGGTTTTCAAGGCATTTCCTGCGTTCATTCCGTGCCCTTGAATGCATACTTATTAGACAACAAAGATATTATATGGCAATTTGATATGAATAAATCTTCTTATCTATCGCGTTGAATGTACTTAGCTGTGTTGTTAAAAACCTGCAACACTATACGCGATAAGTTTATCGTCATTTTTTTGGCGAACAGCAGGATCAATTCCAGGATCAGGGAGATGTACCATGCGCGTTTTGAACCCCATCACCAGTGCTTTACTGTTGGCCCTGGCGAGTGCCAACGTACAGGCGATGTCGATTACCGAGGCTGTCCAAAGCGCCGTGGACTACCACCCACAAGTCAGCTCCAACCGTAACAGCAAGCTGTCGGCCGATGAAGACGTGAAGTTCGCGCGTGGTGGCTACTACCCTTCCGTGGACCTGGTTGCCGGTTATGGCCGCCAGCGCTCGGACAACGCCACTACCCGCGCCGAGGGAAACCACAACAAGGAAACCCTCAACTACACCCAGTCCGAACTGCGCCTGCGGCAGATGATCTTCGACGGCTTCAACACCTCGAATGAAGTAGGCCGCACCGAGGCGGTCTCTACCTCCCGCGCCTATTACACCCAGGCCGTTGCCCAGGATGTCGCCCTGCGTGCAGTCGAGGTCTACCTGGAAGTGCTCAAACGCCGTGAACTGGTGACCCTGGCCAAGAACAACCTGCAAGCTCACCTGCGCGTCAACGATCAGATTGGCCTGCGCAACGAGCGCGGCGTCGGCAGCACCGCCGACCTCGACCAGTCCCGCGCCCGTCGCGCCCTGGCGGAAAACAACCTGGACACCGCCGAAGTCGACCTGGCCGATGCCGAGGCCAACTTCTTCAGTGTGATCGGCCGTGCCCCGGACGAGCTGGAAAGCCCGCAGAGCATCAAGGGCGAGGTGCCAGGCACCCTCGAAGAAGCCCGCGATGGCATGCGTCAGAACAACCCGTACATCAAGTCTGCCCAGGCTGACGTCAACGCCGCCGAGAAGCAGTACGAAGTGGGCAAGTCGACCTTCTACCCACGCTTCGACGCCATTCTGGCAACCGGTGCCAACAACAACACCGGCGGCGAGAAAGGCCACAACAACAACGACTGGCAAGCTGGCGTGGAGATGAACTACAACCTGTTCCGCGGTGGCAGCGACAAGGCTCGCCTGCAGTCCGACGCGCACAAGATCAACCAGGCACTGGACATTCGCAACAACGCCCTGCGTGAGTTGACCGAGAACCTGAGCCTGGCGTGGAACGCCATGAACAACGCCAGCAAGCAGCTGCCGACCGCGCGTGAATACGCCGAAACCACCAAGCGTGTGCGTGCGGCCTACCAGGACCAGTTCGGCCTGGGCCAGCGCACCCTGCTGGACGTACTCGACAGTGAGAACGAGCTGTACAACGCCGACCGCCGCTACACCGAGGTGCGTTACACCGAAGAGTTCTCGCGCTACCGCGTACTGGCGACCATGGGTGAATTGCTGAGCAAACAGCATATTTCGCTGCCGCCAGAGGCGCTGGCGACCACCGAAGTACGCACCGAGGCGCGTCTACCTGAGATGCGTTGAGCGGGTTTTAGGTAGCGGGGCCGCTTTGTGCTGCGAATGGGCTGCAAAGCAGCCCCAATCCTCACTCACGGCCATGATTACGCTGAAAGGTCTCTACGCCCATGGCCCTGATCTGCCCCTCGATCAACGTCTCGAACGGCGCCAGCAGTGCATCGAAGCAGGCCGGTTGCTCCAGCGTGTTCAATGCCCCGACCACCGCCTCGATCGTCGACAACGCACCCGCCTCCGGCGCTTTGCGCAACCGATAGCGTGAAGCGGCCGCCTGGGCCAGCGTCACCCGTGGCAGCCCCCCCAGCAACGGGTTCAGGTACAGCAGCTTGCGCGCCTTGCGCCAGGTGCCGTCGGGCACGATCAGCAGCAAAGGTTTGTCGCCCGCCTCGCCATAGGCTGTCAGCACCTGGGCGTCATCACCCGGGAACAACAGCACCGGCTGGTATCCAGGGGTGGCGAGCAGGTCAGGCAGGTCATCGAACACCTCTCCAATCCGCAGCTCGGCATTGTTCAGGCCAAGGGCAGCCAGGCGCGCCGTGTTAAGGGCATGGGCAGTTTCACTGGGGTGCTGCAGCAGGATCACGCGGGTGCGGCTGTCGAGCGCGGGGATCAGTGGGCATAGGCAATGGTCGAGCGGGCGCTGGCAGCGCTCGCAGCGGGGTCTGGGCATGGCGGTCTCCTTGGCGGGGACAGTTTGCCACATAACCGGGGCCCGCTTTGCGGGCTCCGCGATTTCAACGGTTGAACCTTTCCGCCAGGCTGTGCAGGTACTCCGCCATGCGCTCGAGGTCCTGGCTGATTTCCGCGCCTTGCCTGGCTTGCCCGGCACTCTGGTCGCACAGTTGGGCAATCCTCACGATCTGCTGGTTGATGTCTTCAGCCACATGGCTCTGCTGCTCCGATGCCGTGGCCATCTGCTGGCTCATGCCGGTGATGCGGCTGACCGCCTGGGCAATCCCGCTCAGCGCCGCCTGCACCGCCTCGACACTGTGCACACTGTCCCGGGAAATCTGCTCGCCCCGGCTGGCAGTGCTCACCGCTCGCTCCGCCCCGGCCCTCAGCGAGGCAATGATATGGTGGATCTCTTCGGTCGACGCGCGGGTACGCTGCGCCAATGACCGCACCTCATCAGCCACCACGGCGAACCCCCGCCCTTGCTCACCGGCGCGCGCCGCTTCAATGGCGGCGTTAAGCGCCAGCAGGTTGGTCTGTTCGGCAATCGAAGTGATCACGTCGACCACACTACCAATCGACTGGGTCTGCTCAGCCAAGGCGTTGACTGCCTGACCAATGTCATTGACCGCATCGCTCATGCTGCCCATGTCTTTCAGGCTCTTCAGGGCCAGCTCGCTGCCCTGCTGCGCCAGTTGGTCGGCATCACTTGCCGCGTGTGCCGTACTTTGCACGTTGTGGGTGACCTGCTGGATGGTCGCCGCCATCTGCGCGATGGCCGTGGCGGACTGGTCAGTCTCGCTGCGCTGCCGGTCGAGCATCTGCGCCTGGGCATCGGACAGGTCGGAAGATTGCGCCGCCCGCGACTTTACCCCGACCCCGGCATCCACCAGGCGGGTCAGGGCCGTTTGCAGGCGGGCTTCTTCGCTGATGATGGCCAGGTCGAGCTGGCCCTTCAGGCCTGGGTTGTCGCTGTAGGTCAGCGCCACCAACGGACTGGTAAAGGCCTTGGGATGCTCAGCCAATGTGCGGCGAATGGCCTGGTTCTGCCGGTGCTCGACCCAGTACCAAGCCAGCAGCAGACTTGCCATCAGCACCCCGAGCGCCGCATAGGGGGGCAGCCAAAGGTAACCCGCCGCCGACAGCAGGCCGGCGCCGATCAGTGGCCAGCCATGGCCCAGGCCGTGCCCCAGGCGGGCAGCCCAGGGCACCGGGCTGCGGCCATCGCGCAAGCGCGCATACAGCGCCTCGGCCCGGCGGATCTGCTCACGCGTGGGCACCGAGCGCACCGACTCGTAGCCACTGATCCGGCCCTGTTCGTATATCGCCGTGACGTAGGCGCTTACCCAGTAGTAATCGCCGTTCTTCGCCCGGTTCTTGACGATGCCCATCCAGGGTTTGCCCTGCTTGATGGTTTCCCACATATGGCCAAACACCGCCGGCGGCATGTCCGGGTGGCGCACCAGGTTGTGCGGTTGACCGATCAGTTCGTCGTAGGTAAAGCCGCTGATCGCCACAAAGGCGTCGTTGCAGTAGGTGATGCGGCTGTCGAGGTCAGTCGTGGAAATAAGGCGTTGATCACCGGGGAAGGTTCTTTCGTGCTCAGTGACGGGCAAATTCATGCGCATCTTGGGCGATCCTTGCAGGATGAAATGAGGGGAAATCATCAGCGCAAGTTGATATGTAGCAGAGCGCTATCAGGTTAGCGGCCAGCGTTTAGCGGAATTTAACCCGCTCCCGACGGAATGCATGAATGCGTCGCATCTCAGCCCACGTTGAGCTGGCTTTTCAACAGGTCACGGAAGGTCTGGATCAACGGTTCGCGGCTGCGCCCGCGGCGAATGATCAGCGAGAACGGGGCCTGGTAACCAAAGGTCGACGGCGACAGCACGCGCAAGTCACCCTTGTCGACCCAGGCCTGGGCGTAGTGTTCAGGCAAGTAGCCGATATAGGCCCCGGAAAGGATCAGGATCAGCTGCGCCTCCATGCTTTCAACCGTCGCCGCACTGTGCTTGAAGCCATGCCGGGCCAGTTCGGCCTGGCTCCAATAACCACGGCCGACCATGCGCTGCTGGGTCACCACCTGCTCGGGAATGCGCCGCTCGGCATACAACGGGTGGCGGCTGCTGCAGTACAGCCAGTGCTGTTCGCGATACAACGGCTGGTAGAGCAGGCCGCTCATCCGCGAAGAAAACGCGCCGATGGCCAGGTCCAGCCGGTTGTCCTGCACACCCAGTTGCAGCTCGTAGGGGCTGGACACCGACAGGTGCAGGTGCACCGCCGGGTGCTCCTGGCTGTAGGCACCGATGGCTTCGGCCAGCGGCAAGGCGCGATCACCGACGGTGGAGTCGATCACCCCAAGGTTGAGGGTGCCACGCAGTTCGCCCTTCAGGGCGGCGGCATACTGCTCGAAACCGTCCAGCTCGGCCAGCAGGCGCAGGGTTTCCTGATGGAACAGCTCGCCCTTGCTGGTCAGGCTGAAGCCCCCCCGACCCCGGTGGCACAACACGATACCCAAGGCGCCCTCCAGCTGGCTCATGTAGGTACTGATGGCGGAGGTCGACAGGTTCAGCTCGCGCTGGGCGTTGGCAAAGCCCTGGTGGCGCACCACGCTGATGAAGATGCGCAGCAGTTTCAGGTCGGGCAAGGTCGAGGCCATGGTGCAACGGTTCCACTAGGGTATATGCGCGCAGTCTAACTGCTCTACCCGCCTTTAGTTCAGAAATTCCTGAACTAAGTATTTGTCGGTAGCGATTCTTCCCCGGCGCTCGCTTGAGCAGACTTGGCCGAAATGTCCCTGCCCGCCGGCAAACCACACGTGAATGGCGCGCGGCGGCACAGGTTCGAACAAACACAACAATCGACCGACTGATGAGGCCCACCGTGGACAAGACTCTCCACCAACCACTGGGCGGCAACGAAATGCCGCGTTTCGGCGGCATCGCCACCATGCTCCGCCTCCCCCACCTGCAAAGCGCGAAAGGTCTGGATGCGGCCTTCATCGGCGTCCCGCTGGATATCGGTACCTCGCTACGTTCCGGCACCCGCTTCGGCCCACGGCAGATCCGCGCCGAATCGGTGATGATCCGCCCGTACAACATGGCGACCGGTGCCGCCCCGTTCGACTCGCTGTCGGTCGCCGATATCGGCGATGTGGCAATCAACACCTTCAACCTGCTGGACGCCGTGCGCATCATCGAAGAAGCGTATGACGAAATCGTCGAGCACAACGTCATTCCCATGACCCTGGGGGGCGATCACACCATCACCCTGCCGATCCTGCGTGCGCTGCACAAGAAACACGGCAAGATCGGCCTGGTGCACATCGATGCCCACGCCGACGTCAACGACCACATGTTCGGCGAGAAGATCGCCCACGGCACCACCTTCCGCCGCGCCGTGGAAGAAGGCCTGCTCGACTGTGAGCGCGTGGTGCAGATCGGCCTGCGCGCCCAGGGCTACACCGCCGATGACTTCAACTGGAGCCGTCGCCAGGGCTTCCGCGTGGTCCAGGCCGAAGAGTGCTGGCACAAGTCACTGGAGCCACTGATGGCCGAAGTGCGGGAAAAGGTCGGCGGTGGCCCGGTTTACCTGTCTTTCGACATCGATGGCATCGACCCGGCCTGGGCCCCCGGTACCGGAACCCCGGAAATCGGCGGCTTGACCACCATCCAGGCAATGGAGATCATTCGCGGCTGCCACGGCCTGGACCTGATCGGCTGTGACCTTGTCGAAGTCTCCCCGCCTTACGACACCACCGGCAACACCTCGCTGCTCGGTGCCAACCTGCTGTTCGAGATGCTCTGCGTGCTACCTGGCGTGGTGCGTCGCTAATACCGCTCTACCCCGGCAGGAGCCATGAGGGAGGGCCACTGAGGCCCGCCAACACAAGAAAAGACCGCCGGGCGCCGTGCAAACGCCCGCGCGGTCGATCTCGCCATAATAAAGATAATCGGGAGACCCCCAATGGCCTTGGACATCATTGTTGTAATGATCTACACCGCTGGCATGCTAGGGCTTGGCTGGTATGGCATGCGCCGCGCGAAAACCCATGAAGACTACCTGGTAGCCGGGCGCAATCTCGGCCCGGTGCTGTACATGGGTACCATGGCCACCACCGTACTCGGTGGCGCTTCCACCGTCGGCACCGTGCGCCTGGGCTACGTCCACGGCATTTCCGGCTTCTGGCTGTGCGCAGCCCTTGGCCTGGGCATCATCGCCATCAACCTGTTCCTCGCCAAACCGCTGCTGCGCCTGCGCATCTTCACCGTGACCCAGGTACTGGAGCAACGCTACAACCCCACCGCACGCCAGGCCAGCGCCGTCATCATGCTGGCTTATGCACTGATGATCGGGGTCACCTCGACCCTGGCCATGGCCACCGTCCTGCAGGTGCTGCTGGACCTGCCGTTCTGGGCTTCTCTGATGCTCGGCGGCGGCGTGGTAGTGCTGTACTCGACCATCGGCGGCATGTGGTCGCTGACCCTGACCGATATCGTCCAGTTCGTGATCAAGACCGTCGGCCTGATGTTCATCCTGCTGCCAGTGTGCCTGTACAAGGCCGGTGGCTGGGATACCCTGGTGGCCAAATTGCCAGCGGCCAGCTTCCAGCTGACTACCATTGGCTGGGACACCATCATCACTTACTTCCTGATCTACTTCTTCGGCATCCTCATCGGCCAGGACATCTGGCAGCGGGTGTTCACCGCCCGTGACGAAAAGGTCTGTCAGCGTGCCGGTACCGCCGCTGGTGTGTATTGCGTGCTGTATGGCCTGGCCTGCGCTGCGATCGGCATGGCTGCGCATGTGCTGATGCCCGACCTGGCCAACCCGAACAACGCCTTTGCCGAGATGATCAAGACCACCCTGCCCGATGGCATCCGTGGCCTGCTGATGGCTGCGGCCCTGGCGGCCATGATGTCCACCGCCAGCGCCGGTCTGCTGGCTGCCTCGACCACCGTAACCGAAGACCTGCTGCCCAAGCTGCGTGGCGGCAAGCAGTCGAGCCTGGGTACCAGCCGCCTGTTCACCCTGCTCACCGGCCTGGTGGTGCTGGGCATCGCGCTGGTGGTGAATGATGTGATCAACGCCCTGACCCTGGCTTATAACCTGCTGGTCGGCGGCATGCTGATCCCGCTGATCGGGGCGATCTTCTGGAAGCGTGCGACCACTGCAGGCGCGATTGCCAGCATGTCGCTGGGCTTTGCCACCGCCCTGCTGTTCATGTTCCTGGACGGGCTGGAGGCCAATACGCCGATCTACTACAGCCTGGCAGTAGGGCTGGTGAGCTTTGTGGGCGTGAGCCTGGTGTCGCGCAAGTCGGTGGCGGCGGTGAAGCTGGCCTGACTGCTGTACCGGCCCTTTCGCTTGTAGCGGGCTTGCCCGCGCGAAAGGGCCAGTACAGGCAATAGACAATCAGCAGACACAAAAAGGCCGCTGCACCCACTCGGGTGAAGCGGCCTTTGTCGTTAATCAGCGCCGACGCGGTTGACGTTTGCGCTGCTCTTCATCAGTCGGGATCGGCACCGGCTGCAAGGGTGGTGGAATCAGCCCCAAGGCGACAGCCAGGTCATGGAGCCAGTTTGACAGTGGTTTATTCATAATGCCCCCTTGACGGGTCAGCCTCACGGCAAATCAATCCTGCGATGTTTCATACAGATCATAGCCCGATGTCCTGTATTACGCATTCCTCTGTTCCTACAGATAAGGGCGATTTTGACTCGGATCAAGCCGTGGCAGCGCATTCCGACGACTGGTTAATCGTTTCGCTTTGTTGCAGGTCGATCCATGCCTGCAGATTAGCCCCGCGCATACCTTGGCGCCACATCAGCCAGGTGACCGCCTGATCGAAAGGTGCCTGCAGCGGGTGCACCCTCACCCGATCACGCCCAGGCAGGCTGTCGAGCATCGACTGGGCCATCATCGCCACACCCGCACCCGCGATCACACAGGCCAGCATGCTCTGGTACGACTCGATCTCCATCACTCGCCCCATCGGCGTATGGGCATGGGCATACCAGGCCTCCAGGCGCATGCGGTACGAGCAACCCTGGCGGAAGGTGAACACCGCCTTGCCCGCCACGTCCTTGGCTGTGAGTACCGCCGGTTGTTCGGGGCTGGTGATCAGTACCAGTTGCTCATCGCACAGCGGCACGCCATCCAGCCCGGCAAGGCTCGGTGGCCCGTCCACAAGAGCAGCATCCAGGGTGTGGTTCAGCAGCCCTTCAAGCAACTCGCCGCTGGGTGCAGCACGCACTTGCAGGTTCACCTGCGGGTAAGCCTGGTGATAGCGCGCCAGCAACGCTGGCAGGTGGGTCGCCGCCGTGCTGTACATGGTCCCCAGCACGAAGTCCCCAGCCGGCTGACCGCCACGCACGGCGCCCAGCGCTTCGTCGCGCAAGGCGGACATACGGTTGGCATAGTCCAGCAGCACCTTGCCTGCTGGCGACAGTTGCAGGCGCTGACGTTCGCGCAGGAACAGATCGACGCCCAGCTGCTCCTCGAGTTGGCGCAGGCGCGTGGAAAGGTTTGATGGCACCCGGTGCAGGCGCTCTGCGGCGCGGGTAACCGAGCCCTCCTCGGCCACGGCCTGGAAGATACGCAGTTGGCTGAATTCCACGGCATTCTCCAAAACAGAACAACTTGATCACCATTATTCAATTTTATTGAAGAATAAACCGCCCTAACCTGCCATCTATCGCTTACCCGCGCAGGAGACCTGTCATGTCGCCACTCATTCAACTGCTCGCCAGCGCCGTGGCGCTGATGATGGCCATGGGCATCGGCCGTTTCGCCCTCACCCCGCAACTGCCGCAACTGATTGCCGAAGGCCAGTTCGACCTGACAGTCGCCGGGCTGGTCGCGGCGGCCAATTACCTGGGCTATTTCGTGGGCGCGGTGGACGCCATGTTCGCCCGCTCGCCAGGCCAGGTACGGCGGCGCCTGCATGGCGGGCTGTGGCTGTGTGTGCTGCTGACCCTGGCCTCCTGGGCTGCCAATGGCTTCTGGGGGCACCTGCTGCTGCGCTTCGGCACAGGCGTAGCCAGCGCCTGGGTGCTGGTGATGATCACCAGCCTCAGCCAGCAAGTAGCCACTGCGCACAACCGCCAACGCCTGGGAGCGCTGGTATTCGCCGGGCCCGGCCTCGGTATCGCCGTGACCGGGCTACTGGCACTGGTTGCGCATGTGCTGGGGCTTGGCTCGGCAGCCCTGTGGCTGATCTATGCCGTGGCTGCGCTGGTGATGCTGCTGGCCGTGCGGCCGTGGTTGCCACGGGCATTGCAAGCGGCACCGACTCAGTCGCCAGTACGACCAGGCGCGACGCGCAATGTCGGCACTGGCCGCCTGGGGTTGGTGTATGGCCTGTATGGCATGGGCTATATCCTGCCAGCCACCTTTCTGTCACAGATGGCCAATCAGCAGTTTCGCGGGCAGTGGCTGGCGGACCTGTTCTGGCCGGCGTTTGGCCTGGCGGCGGCGCTGGGCGTCTTGCTGGTGAGCGTGCGCCGTGGTGGCCGCACTTCAACCTGGTTGACCGCCACCCTGTGGTTGCAAGGGCTGGGTGTGCTGGCCTGCCTGTTGGGTGGGGGTATCGGGCTGGCGCTGGGTGTTGCGCTGTGTGGCGGGCCGTTCCTGGCCTGCATGCAACTGGTCATGCAACGCTCGCGCGAGTTGGCGCCACAGGCCACACAGCGCAATGCCGGGCTGCTGACCGCATGCTTTGCCTTGGGGCAGTTGAGTGGGCCGCTGCTGGCGGCGCTCAGCAGCCACTACAGCGGTGGGCTGCAACCCGCATTGATGCTGGCGGCGGGCGGGTTGGTGGTGGCTGGCGGGTTGGTCCAGTTGCCGGGTGATGCACAACAAGGAAGCGCCTGTCAGGCCAAGGTTGCATCCTGAGCCGGTACAGGCAACCCATCACCCTACCAACCGCCGCAATTGTTGTTTCACCCAAGGCTCGGCACTGACCAGGATCACACCCAACAACACCATCAACGCCCCCACCACGAAATTCGCACTGAGCGGCTCATCCAGCAGCAAAACGCCAAAGGTTACCCCAAACAATGGGGTAATGAAGGAAAACACCGCGAGGTTCGACGCCAGGTATTTGCGCAGCAACCAGAACCAGGTGAGGTAGCTGATGAACGACACCACAATCCCCTGGAACAATACACTGCCCATCGCCAGCGGCGTCAGCGACACCGCGCCGATCTGCCCGCTGAGCAGGGCGATCAGCAACAGCCCGGCAAAACCGACCGCCAGCTGATAGAACAGGGTCAAGGTCGCTGGCGCCTCCGACAACCGCGAGCAGCGCACCACCACCGTGGTCGCGCCCCAGGCCAGCCCGGCGATCACGCCAAAGGCATCACCCAGCAAGGTGCGGCCGTCCATGTGCTCGAACGAAGAGCCACCGGCAAAGGCCATGGCAATGCCGCCGAAGGCCAGCAGAATGCCCAGCCACTGCAGCAGCCGCAAGCGTTCACTGGGTAGCCGAAAATGCAGGCCCAAGGCGGTAAATACCGGCGCGGTATAGAGGAATACCGACATGTGCGCCGCCGAGGTCAGTTTCAGCCCTTCGGCAATGAACAGAAACTCCACCCCGAACAGCCCGCCCGCCACCAGCCCTGCGCGCCAGGTGCTGCCGACCTGCTCCCAGCCACCCCTCCAGCACAGCATCAGCCCTACCAGCACAGCGGCAATGCCATTGCGCAGCGCTGCCTGCATCACCGGCGCGATGTCGACGGCAGCGGTCTTGATCAGTACCTGCTGGCAGCCCCAGATCAGGCAAAGGCCCAGCATTACCTGGAAGGCAAAGGCGTCAGGGTTCTTGCGGACCGCGCTCATAAGCGGGCCTCTGGGGTGATCGTAGGCATGGGCAAGGCTCGGCAGCGTTCAGAAGCTACCGATTATCGGGTTTCGAACGCTGCACTTGCCAGCCTTAAAACGACCTCAAGCAATCTGTGCCTTCGCAGATACCCGTTCGAACGTCGTTTCGTCCAGCGCATCCTCCTGCTCATCCAGCACCTGGCGCGGGTGCTCGAAGCCGGGGATGCTGCTGTCGATCAGGCTCATCAAGCGCGAGCCGCGTTCGGTCAGGACGAAGTTTTCGCCATTGCCGCCGTCCTCTTCAGGTCGGCATTCAATGAATCCGCGCTCAAATAGCAGCTTTTCATACTCGCATGCACGGGTTTTCAGGTGATCCACGTCACCCACCGGCTCACCCTTGGCGGCCAGTGCCGCAGCATGCTGCTCGGCATAGGGGCGGGGCGTGAAGCTGTGACCGGCGCCGTTCTGCACTTCGTGCAGCAAGCGTTCGATCAGGTCCCAGTCGTAGGCGATGCTCATGGCTACGGGCTCCTGCTGTGGACGAAAGGGGTACACAGGTTGGGACCTGCCAAGGTTGCCAAGCGTTCCGAAGCGCTTAGCGCTGGCGTTGTTGCGCTTGCATGTACTGGCGCAGCAACTGATTGATGCGGGTCTGGTAGCCGCTGCCCTGCTCCTTGAACCAGGCGAGGACATCTGAGTCCAGTCGAATGGTCACCGTCTGCTTGGCGGGAACGCGCAGCTCGGCCTGGCGGAAAAAGTCCTGGTCCAGTTCAGGGATATCTGATGTATCGATATCCTTGTCGTCCTGTCGGGCCAGGCGGCTCCAGTCAGTTCTCGATGATTTGGTCATAGTACCTGGCCTCCCGTTTGGTGGCTTTTCTTGCAGAAATGATGCGTATCACCTCACCCCGCCTCTCCGTGTACACGACGACACCTATCAGCGCCTTTAGTCATTCAAAGAACATGGGACGACCTGTATTTACAGCTGTACATACAACACCCCCTCTTTTCTTTCGAGACTAGAGCGACGTAGCGTGCTGCTCAACAGCGCTGGAGGGATACGGGAGCGTTTCAGAAACGGACTACCACCACCAAAGAAATCTTCCATCGGTCGCAAGCCCTGAACTTCCCTGCACCCACAGCCCTCCACCGGGCATCACCACCGCCGGAGGTTGGAAGGATGAAACCGCTACTGCCCATAGCCTGTGCCACTGCCCTGCTCTGCGCCCTGCCCGCTTGGGCATGCACACCTGAAGAAGCAACGCAGAAACGTGAGGAGCTGGCCGGGCTGGTTACTCAGTTGACTGAGCAGAACCCGCAAAAGGCCAAGGAGATCAATGATGAGCTTCAGGGGATGGATCTGGGGACGGCGAGCAAGGACTTGCCCGACAAGTGTCAGCTGATCGACCAGCGGATCAAGGAGTTGAAACAGGCAGAGAAAAAAGCGGAGTGATCGTTCGTCGCCTGCGCACGCCCTTCGCAGATGCGAACTTGCGTCGCTTCTGCAAAGGGCCTGCGTGAGTCTTATTCAGCAGCAGGCTTGCGCTTCTTCAGCGGTGCCAGGCCGTCAGCACTGGCCAGAGGCGCGTTGGCCTTCGGCTTGGCAGTAGGCTTGCGCTTGGCTGCGGCTTTCTTGTCGCCAGTCTTCTTCTCGACCTTTTTCTTCTTGCTACCGGCCGCCTTGCCCGAGGCCTTGACCTTCTTAGGCCCGTTGTAGGTGCCCTTCACTTCCTTGATGACCCGGCGCTCGAACTGCTGCTTGAGGTAGCGCTCGATGCTCGACATCAGGTTCCAGTCGTTGTGGGTGATCAGCGAGATCGCCAGGCCTTCGCCACCAGCACGGCCGGTACGGCCCACACGGTGGACGTACTCGTCACCGCTGCGTGGCATGTCGAAGTTGATCACCAGGTCCAGGCCGTCGATGTCCAGGCCACGGGCTGCCACGTCGGTCGCTACCAGCACTTTGGAGCTGCCCTGCTTGAAGCGCTCGATGGCCAGCTTGCGGTCCTTCTGGTCCTTTTCGCCATGCAGCACGAAAGCCTTCACGTCCTTGGCCACCAGGTGACCATAGATACGGTCGGCCATGGCGCGGGTGTTGGTGAAGATGATCGCCTTGTCGAAGGTTTCGTTGGCCAGCAACCACTGCGCGATCTGCTCTTTATGCTGGTCGTGGTCGGCGGTGATGATCTGCTGGCGGGTGCCTTCAGCCAGTTGCGAGACACTGTTGAGCATCAGGTGTTCAGGGTCTTTCAGCACCTTGCCGATGATGTCACGCAGGGCCGCGCCACCGGTGGTAGCCGAGAACAGCAAGGTCTGCTTGCGGTTTTCGCACTCTTTGCACAGGCGCTCCATGTCTTCGGCAAAGCCCATGTCGAGCATGCGGTCGGCTTCGTCCAGGATCAGGACCTGCACGTGGGACAGGTCGAGGTTGCCGGCATTGAGCTGCTCGAGCAGGCGACCCGGGGTGCCGATCAGCACGTCAGGCACCTTGCGCAGCATGGCGGCCTGTTCCTTGAAGTCTTCGCCGCCAGTCACCAGGCCCGACTTGATGTAGGTGAACTGCGAGAACAGCTGCACCTGCTTGAGGGTTTGCTGGGCCAGTTCACGGGTCGGCAGCAGGATCAACGCGCGAATCTCGACACGCGGACCGCTGAGGTCGACCAGACGGTTGAGCAGTGGCAGTACGAAGGCCGCCGTCTTGCCGCTGCCGGTCTGCGCAGTCACACGCAGATCCCGCCCTTGCAGGGCCAGGGGGATGGCCGCGGCCTGCACCGGGGTTGGCTCGACAAATTTAAGCTCGGCCACGGCTTTAAGCAGGCGTTCATGCAGGGCGAATTGGGAGAACACGGAGGTAACCTCAGACAAGTGCGGGAAATTCAGTTGCATAGGGTAACGTTTTCTGCAGCCTTAGCCGAATTTCTTTTGGCAACTTTGTCGCTATCCGCGCTCTAATACGGCTTCGTTTCGCAACAAGACTGTACGCAAGCCCATGGATATCCAACGAATCTGGCGTGACTCCCTCGACCTGTGGGGCACCCTCGACCAACATCCCATGCTGCACGCCGCCATCGGTCTGGCGGTACTGCTGCTCATCTCCCTGGTAGTCGGCCGCCTGGCGCGCTTCCTGATACTGCACGGCGCGCGCCTGCTGGCCCGCCAGCCTGCGCTGAAGTGGCTGGACGACCTGCGCCACAACAAGGTGTTCCACCGCCTGGCGCAAACAACCCCGTCCCTGGTGCTGCAATTCGGCCTGAAGCTGGTGCCTGAGCTGTCCGACACCGCCCAGCACTTCCTCGGCAATGTCGCCCTGGCCTTCACCCTGCTGTTCATGACCATGGCGCTGTCATGCCTGCTGGATGCCCTGCTCGACATCTATGCCCGTACCGAACATGCCCGCACCCGCTCGATCAAGGGCTACGTGCAACTGGCCAAGATGATGCTGTGGATCTTCGCCTCGATCGTCATCGTCGCTACCCTGATCGACCGCTCGCCGCTGTTGCTGCTGTCCGGCCTGGGTGCGATGTCGGCGGTGCTGCTGTTGGTGTACAAGGACACCCTGCTGTCGTTCGTCGCCAGCGTGCAGTTGACCAGCAACGACATGCTACATGTGGGTGACTGGATCGAAATGCCGCAGGTAGGCGCCGATGGCGACGTGGTGGACATCACCTTGCACACGGTGAAAGTGCAGAACTTCGACAAGACCATCGTCTCCATCCCCACCTGGCGCCTGATGAGCGAGTCATTCCGCAATTACCGCGGCATGCAGCAGTCCGGTGGCCGGCGCATCAAGCGCAGCCTGTTCATCGACGCCGCCGGCGTGCGCTTTCTCACCCGCGAAGAAGAACAGCGCCTGAGCCAAGTGCAGCTACTGAGTGACTACCTGGCGGGCAAGCGCCAGGAACTGCAAAACTGGAACGAGGCGCTGGGGCCGGTGGCGGACCTGTCAGCCAACCGCCGCAAGCTGACCAACATCGGCACCTTCCGCGCGTTCGCCCTGGCCTATTTGAAGAACCACCCCAATATTCATCCGAACATGACCTGCATGGTGCGGCAGATGCAGACCACCGCCGAAGGCGTACCGCTGGAAATCTACTGCTTCACCACCACCACGGTGTGGGCGGATTACGAGCGCATCCAGGGGGATATCTTCGACTATCTGCTGGCGGTATTGCCGGAGTTCGGCTTGAGCCTGTATCAGCAGCCGAGTGGCAATGATATGCGCGTGGGGTTGGCCGGGCGTACGGCGGCAGAACCGATGCCGCGTCGCCTTGAAGAAATGAACGAGGCCTGAGATTGCTGGGGCTGCCTTGCAGCCCCCGGATCAAAGGGCGCGTCAGGCCTTGCCGGCCAGCGGTGCTTGCGCGCGACCACCCAGGCGGCTCAGCCACACCGACGCCAGGATGATCCCCCCGCCGATGAATAGCCGCCCTAGCGGCTCGTGCTGGTTCCAGATCAACAGGTTCAGCAGCAGCCCTACCGGCACATGCAGGTTGTTCATCACCGCCAGCGTACCGCCAGAAACCAGGCATGCACCTTTGTTCCACCAGTACAGCCCCAGCGCCGTCGGACACAGCCCCAGGAACAACAGCACCAGCCATTGCACATCAGTGCTCGGCAGGTGCTGAGTGTTGCCGAACAGCAGGAAGGCCGGAAGCACCACCAGCAACGCGCCGAGGTAAAAGTACCCAAAGCGCGCGTAGTGTGGCAGGTCGCTGGGATGGCGAGCGACCAGGTGACGGTACAGCACCTGGCCAGCGGCGTAGGTAAAGTTAGCCAGTTGCAGCAGCAGGAAGCCGATGAAGAACTCGCCGCTGATGCTGTCGAAGCGGATCACGGCAGCACCGGCCACGGCGACCAGCGCGGCCACTAGCGCCCAAGCGTTGAAGCGCCGGTTCAGGGCATCTTCGATCAAGGTCACGTGTAGCGGCGTGAGGATCGTGAACAGCAGCACCTCCGGTACGGTAA
Source organism: Pseudomonas sp. GW823-FHT05G12 (assembly GCF_058795575.1). NCBI lineage: Bacteria > Pseudomonadati > Pseudomonadota > Gammaproteobacteria > Pseudomonadales > Pseudomonadaceae > Pseudomonas > Pseudomonas sp. GW823-FHT05G12. The sequence continues at coordinate 1,552,604 of NZ_CM179501.1, read as the reverse complement.
GCACGCGGAAACTCAGGTACAGGCAGACGTAGGTGATGCCGTACTGCAACGCGCCGATCAGCAGCATCCAGCGCATGAAGCGTGGCTCGACCTGGCGCCAGCGGGTCAGCGGCAGGAACACCAGGCCGGCCAGCAGCACCCTGGCGAGCACTGCGAAATAGCTGTCGACGTGCCCGGCCAGGTACTCGCCGATCAAGCTGAAGGAAAACGCCTGGATCAGCGCGACGATTATCAGGTAGCCCATGGTTGCCTCTCGTGAATCAAGGCCGCGACCTTAGCGGGTTGCAGCGAATGAGTTCAACCATGAGGAATGTAGGGGCTGTACCGGCCTCTTCGCGGGCACGCCCGCTCCCACAGGGACCTGCATATCTTCCGGCGAGCGAAGAGGCCGGCACTGGCGACCTGAAAACCCCAGGCATAAAAAAGCCCGGCCATACAAGCCGGGCAGGTACACCCAAAGGAGCAAAAACAGGTGTCAGGTTTGGGAATTCGTGAAGCCTCAGGCCACCGCCGCCAGCTTGGCCTTGGCCTGGTTGACGCCCTTCTCGTGGAACTCGCCGCTCATGTTCAGGCCTTCGGCATGGATGAAGTCGACATCGTGGATGCCGATGAAAGCCATCACCTGGCGCAGGTACGGTTCCTGGTGGTCACTGCTGGCACCCGCATGGATGCCGCCGCGAGCAGTCAGGACGATGGCGCGCTTGCCGGTCAGCAGGCCTTGCGGGCCGGTCGGGGTGTACTTGAAGGTGATACCCGCACGCAGCACATGGTCCAGCCAGGCCTTCAGGGTGCTGGGGATGGTGAAGTTGTACATGGGCGCAGCCATCACCAGTACGTCGGCAGCCAACAACTCATCCGTCAGTTCGTTGGAACGGGCCAGGGCCTCCAGTTCGGCGGCGCTGCGCTGTTCTTCGGGCTTCATCCAGCCACCCAGCAGGTTCGCGTCCAGGTGGGGAACCGGGCTTACTGCCAGGTCGCGCACAGTGATCTGATCGGCCGGGTGAGCGGCCTGCCATTGCTGAATGAAGTCCTTGGTCAGCTGACGGGAAACGGAATCCTGCTGGCGGGCGCTGCTTTCGATGATCAGTACGCGGGACATGGGGGGTGCCTCCATCGGCAAAAAAGGGTGCGATTCGATGGAGGTGAGATTAAGGCTTGACCTATCGATAAAAAAGCGTAAAAAGTGGGTCCAATCTATCGATTAATCAGTTTATTCCGCGCTGCAGTTCAAGGCGATCCGTAGTTTGATGATTTGCCGATTGAATTTGGCGGTGACATCGACGCTTTTACCCGCCGGTACGTTCACCCGGCGCACCCGTGGTGCCTCTGGGCCATTGCGGAAGGTCACCTTGCACGCCGCCGGGACCTGCCCATAGTTGTTGAGGGTGATGGCGCCAATGTCATAGGCCGTGTCATAGGCGGTGTAGTCGAGCTTGACCCCGGTCAGCTCCTTCTCCACATCGATGGGATAAGCCATGGCCCCGAGGGGCAGGCACATCAGTATTGCCGCACAACATTTCTTCATGGGCCGCTCTCCTTGAAAGAGCGCAGCTTAGGACAACAGGAGCGAAAGATGAAAGCGCCGCGCGTAACCCTTGACCAGTGGCGAACCCTGCAAGCAGTGGTCGATCACGGCGGGTTTGCCCAGGCCGCCGAGGCCTTGCACCGCTCGCAGTCATCGGTCAGCTACACCGTGGCCCGCATGCAGGAGCAGCTGGGCGTCCCGCTGTTGCGCATCGATGGCCGCAAGGCGGTGCTGACCGAGGCCGGCAATGTGCTGCTGCGCCGCTCGCGCCACCTGGTCAAGCAGGCCAGCCAGCTCGAAGACCTGGCCCACCACATGGAACAGGGCTGGGAAGCCGAGGTGCGCCTGGTGGTCGATGCCGCCTACCCCAGCGCCCGCCTGGTGCGCGCGCTGGCTGCGTTCATGCCACAAAGCCGCGGCTGCCGGGTGCGCCTGCGTGAAGAAGTGCTGTCTGGCGTGGAGGAAGTGATGCACGAAGGCATCGCCGACCTGGCCATCAGCAGCTACAGCATCGGCGGCTACCTGGGCGCCGAATTGAGCGCAGTGGAGTTCATCGCCGTCGCCCACCCCGAACACAGTCTGCACCGCCTGGGACGCGAACTGACCTTCCAGGACCTGGAAAGCCAGCTGCAGGTGGTGATCCGCGACTCCGGCCGCGCCCAACCGCGCGACGTGGGCTGGCTGGGCGCCGAGCAGCGCTGGACCGTCGGCAGCCTGGGCACCGCCGCCACCTTCGTCAGCAGCGGCCTGGGCTTTGCCTGGCTGCCCCGTCACATGATCGAGCGCGAGCTGCGCGAAGGCGTGCTCAAGCCATTGCCGCTGGATCAGGGTGGCAGCCGCCACCCACTGTTCTACCTTTATTCGAGCAAAGAGAAGACCCTGGGCCCGGCCACGCAGATTCTCATCGACCTGCTGCGCAATTTCGACACCGCGCCACTGGACGTGCCCTTCGCAGCCCCCCCACAAGCCTGAGAGGACCGCGCCCATGGCCTATTTCGAACACGAAGGATGCACGCTGCATTACGAGGAATATGGCCAGGGCGAACCCTTGGTGCTGCTGCACGGCCTGGGCTCCAGCTGCCAGGACTGGGAGTTGCAGGTGCCGGTGCTCAGCGGCCACTACCGGGTGATACTCATGGACATCCGCGGCCACGGTCGCTCCGACAAACCCGCTGACGGTTACCAGATCGCCACCTTCAGTGCCGACCTGCTGGCCCTGCTCGAACACTTGCACACAGGCCCGGTGCACTTCGTCGGCCTGTCCATGGGCGGCATGGTCGGCTTCCAGTTTGCCGTCGACCACCCACAATGGTTGCGCAGCCTGTGCATCGTCAACAGCGCCCCCGAGGTCAAGCGTCGCACCCGCAGTGACTGGCTATGGTGGTTCAAGCGCTGGAGCCTGGCGCGCGTGCTCAGTGTCGAAACCGTCGGCAAGGGGCTGGCCGAGCGGCTGTTCCCCAAACCACAACAGGCAGACCTGCGGCAGAAGATGGCCCAGCGCTGGGCGCGCAACGACAAACGCGCCTACCTGAAAAGCTTCGACGCCATCGTCGACTGGGGCGTGCAGGAACGCATCGGGCAGATTCACTGTCCTACCCTGGTGATCGCCGCCGACCACGATTACACGCCGATACAACTCAAACAGCGCTACGTCGCCCTCATACCCAACGCCAGGCTGGTCGTCGTCGACGATTCCCGGCACGCTACACCCCTCGATCAACCCGAGGTCTTCAACCAGACCCTGCTGCAATTCCTCGCAGCCGCTTCCACCTCTCAAGGATCTTTGAGCCCATGCTGAAAAAACTTCTGCTCACCGCCTGCTCGGTCGCCTTCGCCACCAGTGTCATGGCTTCCGACAAGACCCCGCACGTCCTGCTGGACACCAGCTTCGGCCAGGTCGAAATCGAGCTGAACGCCGAGAAGGCACCGCTCAGTACCAAGAACTTCCTGCAGTACGTGGACAGCGGCTTCTACAACAACACCATCTTCCACCGCGTGATCCCGGGGTTCATGGTCCAGGGCGGCGGTTTCACTGACCAGATGGTGCAAAAAGAAACCCAGGCCCCGATCAAGAACGAGGCCAGCAACGGCCTGCAGAACACCCGCGGCACCCTGTCGATGGCACGCACGTCCAACCCGAACTCGGCCACCAGCCAGTTCTTCATCAACGTCGCCGACAACGACTTCCTAAACCCAGGTCGCGACGCCGGTTATGCCGTGTTCGGCAAAGTGACCAAAGGCATGGAAGTGGTCGATCAGATCGTCAACTCGCCGACCACCATCAAAAAAGGCATGCGCGACGTACCGGCCGATCCGGTCTATATCAAGTCCGCCAAACGTATCGACTGACTGCAGGCTTCACAGGGATGTGAAACCGCCTGAGGGTCGGACGAACAGGAGTGTTGTCGCCCATGCTGTACCGCCGTTTCGAAAGACTGATCGATATTTTCCGCGAGGCACCGAGCGAAGCCCCCCCGAGCACGGTGTGGCCGTTCTACCTGTATTACCTGCGCCAGGTGTGGCCCAGCTTCGTGGCCCTGCTGGTGGTCGGCCTGGTCGCCTCGCTGATCGAGGTGGCGATGTTCAGTTACCTCAGCCGCATCATCGACCTGGCCCAGGGTACGCCCAATGCCAACTTCTTCAGCCAGCACAGCGGCGAGCTGATCTGGATGCTAGTTGTGATTCTGCTGCTGCGGCCTTTGTTCTTCGGCCTGCACGACCTGCTGGTGCACCAGACCATCAACCCCGGCATGACCAGCCTGATCCGCTGGCAAAACCATACCTATGTGCTCAAGCAGAGCCTGAACTTCTTTCAGAGCGACTTCGCCGGGCGTATTGCCCAGCGCATCATGCAGACCGGCAACTCGCTGCGCGATTCCGCCGTGCAGGCGGTGGACGCGCTTTGGCATGTGCTGATCTACGCCATCACCTCGCTGGTGCTGTTCGCCGAGGCCGACTGGCGCCTGATGCTGCCGCTGCTGGCGTGGATCGTCAGCTACATTGCCGCGCTGTTCTACTTCGTGCCACGGGTCAAGGAGCGCTCGGTAGTGTCTTCGGACGCACGTTCCAAGCTGATGGGGCGTATCGTCGATGGCTACACCAACATCGCGACGCTGAAGCTGTTCGCCCATACCGACTACGAACAGCAGTATGCGCGTGAGGCAATCCGCGAGCAGACCGAGAAAACCCAGCTGGCCTCCCGGGTGATCACCAGCATGGACGTGGTCATCACCACCCTCAATGGCCTGCTGGTGGTCGCCACCACCGGCCTTGCCCTGTGGCTGTGGAGCCAATCGCTGATCACCGTGGGTGCCATCGCCCTGGCCACTGGCCTGGTGATCCGCATCGTCAACATGTCGGGCTGGATCATGTGGGTGGTCAACGGCATCTTCGAGAACATCGGCATGGTGCAGGACGGCCTGCAGACCATCGCCCAGCCGGTCACCGTCACCGACCAGCCCAATGCGCCGGCCCTGAAGGTCAGCCGCGGCGCGGTGCGTTTCGATGACGTCGACTTCCATTACGGCAAGGCCACCAATGTCATAGAAGGGCTCAACCTGGACATCCGCCCGGGCGAGAAAATCGGTTTGATCGGCCCGTCCGGGGCAGGCAAGTCGACTCTGGTCAATCTGCTGTTGCGCCTGTACGACGTGCAGGGTGGGCGCATCCTCATCGACGGCCAGGACATTGCCAAGGTGAGCCAGGCCAGCCTGCGTGCACAGATCGGCATGATCACCCAGGATACCTCGCTGCTGCACCGTTCGATTCGCGAAAACCTGCTGTACGGCCGCCCCGGTGCCAGCGATGCAGAACTGCATGAAGCTGTGCGCCGCGCGCGGGCTGACGAGTTCATCCCACAGCTTTCGGATGCCCAGGGCCGCACCGGTTTCGATGCCCATGTGGGGGAGCGCGGGGTCAAGTTGTCGGGCGGTCAGCGTCAGCGTATCGCCATTGCCCGGGTCCTGTTGAAGAATGCGCCGATCCTGATCATGGACGAGGCCACTTCAGCGCTGGACTCGGAGGTGGAGGCTGCCATCCAGGAAAGCCTGGAGACGCTGATGCAGGGCAAGACGGTGATTGCCATCGCCCACCGGCTTTCCACCATTGCCCGTATGGACCGGTTGGTAGTGCTGGACAAGGGACGAATTGCCGAAAGTGGCAGCCACAGTGAGTTGCTGGAGCAGCAAGGGCTGTATGCCCGGTTGTGGCACCACCAGACCGGGGGCTTTGTCGGGGTCGATTGACGCTTGCACCGGCCTTTTCGCGGGCTCGCCCGCTCCCACAGGATCACCACAGGCCTCAGAACTGTGCAATACCTGTGGGAGCGGGCAAGCCCGCGAAAAGGCCGGCACAGGCAACACAAAACGCTCAGTCCCGGCGGTAGGGCAACATCCCCCGCGCCTCCTCGGCATACCCCTTGACCCCTTCCCGTTCCTGCAGCAGAAAATCCTCCACCGCCCGCCGCAACCCCGGGTGCAGCAGGTAATGCCACGACCGCGTCAACACCGGCTCGAACCCGCGTATCAACTTGTGCTCCCCCTGTGCCCCGGCATCGAAACGCTGGTAACCCTCGGCAATGGCAAAGTCCATGCCCTGGTAGAAACACGTCTCGAAATGCAGCCGATCGAACTCATCCAGGCAGCCCCAGTAGCGGCCAAACAGGCTGTCGCCGCCCACCAGGCTCAGGGCCATAGCCACATCACGCCCGCCCTGACGAGCCATTACCACGCGCACCGCCTCGGGCATGCGCTCGGCCAGCAGACTGAAAAATTCGCGCGTCAGGTAGGGGGCACGACGGCGCACCGCATAGGTGTTGGCATAGCACAGAAAGACGAAATCCCACTGTGCCTCGTCCAGTTCATCACCGCGGTACCAGCGGAAGTCGATACCCTGCCCCGCCACCTGCTCACGCTCCTTGCGCATCTGCTTGCGCTTGCGCGAGCTGAGGCTGTCGAGAAAGTCCTGGAAGTCGCGATACCCCCGGTTTTGCCAGTGAAACTGGCAGCCCAGGCGTTCCATCCACCCAGGCAGGCCCGCCAACTGCGCGTCCAGCGCCGGGTCGGTGAAGTTGATGTGCGCTCCGGAAAGCCCACCCTTGCCCAGATACTCCGGCAGGGCCTGCAGCATCAACAAACCGTCAGCCGGATCGGCCGCCAGCAGCCGTGGGCCGCTGACCGGACTGAACGGCACAGCGCCAAGCAGTTTTGGGTAGTAGGCGATACCGGCCCGCTCACAAGCATCGGCCCAACCATGATCGAACACATACTCGCCAAACGAGTGCCACTTGCGGTACGCGGGCAACAGCGCCCGTACCTGTCCGTCACGCTCCAGCACCAGGTGCTCGGCGGCCCAGCCAGTGTTGCGCGCCACGCTGCCGCTGTCCTCCATTGCACTGAGAAAAGCATGGCGCAGGAAGGGTTGGCCGGCTGGCACAAGGGCATCCCAGGTGGCCGTCGGCAGATCACGCAGGTGGGCAAGGCTGTACAGGCTGGTCACGTTTTCGGCTCGCTGTCTGAAGACCGTCAGTATCCCCAAGGAAGGCCCGTCGCTCAAATGACGAACGCCGGGTGGGTCCTTTAATACTCAATTACTTAACAACAGTGCCACTAATCAGACATTAATCTGTCATTGGCCCCCGCAATACTTGCGCCTGTTTTCCGGAACCCTAGAACCTGTCTATTCAGGCCCTTTCCGAAGACATGCCAACGCAGGGGCAGGCGCTTGAGCCTCCCCCATTTTTTTCAGTAGGGAGAACCTTATGCGTCTTGTTTCCACACTTACCGGAGTAAGCCTCACCGGCATGATGCTGGCCCTGAGTGCCCCGGCCAGTGCTGCTGTCGACGCCAAGCTGCTCGAAATGCTCCGCGCCAATGGCTCGATCAACCAGGCGCAGTACAACGAACTGCAGGGCGACCTGGCAAAAGAAACCAAGGAAAAGGCCGACCAGAAAGCTCAGTCCGAACGCATGAGCTCCTTTGAACAAAAAGTGGCATGGGCCGCCAAGACCCAGATCAAGGGTGACGTGCGCCTGCGTTACGAAGACGTCAACGTCGACGATCCGAACAGCAGCAGCGGCAACCAGGACCGCCAGCGGGTACGTGCCCGTGTCGGTTTCTACAGCGAGATCAACCCGCAGGTCGACGCTGGGGTCCGTATCGCCACTGGCAGCAGCGCTGACCGACGTTCGACCAACCAGAGCTTCGACAACTACTTCGACAAGAAGTCGCTGTGGGTCGACCTGGCCTACCTCGACTGGCATCCGACTGCAGTGCCTAACCTGCACCTGATTGGCGGCAAGATGCAACAGCCTTGGGTGAGCATGGGCGACATCATCTGGGATAGCGACATCAACCCGGAAGGTGTGGCGGCCACTTACAAGGCTGACCTGGGCGGGGCCGAAGTCTTTGCCAGCGCCGGTCAGTACACCCTGAAGGACAACGTCGATGGTGACGGCGTCCAGTACAAGCACGATGCGCAGGTCTACCACGGCCAGTTGGGCGCCAAGTTCGCGCCGGCCGACGTGCTCAAGCTCACCGTGGGTGCCAGCATCTATGGTTACGACAACGACAAGGAAGCCGCCATCCTGCAGTCGTTCGGCAACACCACCAACGAGTTCAATCTGGTGGAAGGCTTTGGCCAGATCGACTTCACTGGCTTGGCCATTCCGCTGTCGGCCTATGGCCAGTACGTGAAGAACACCGACAGCACCGACGGCGAAGATCAGGCCTGGCTGGCTGGCCTGAAAACCAAAATGGGTGCCTGGAGCCTGGACTACAACTACCGCGATGTGCAGCGTAACGCGGTGGTCAGCCTGTTCACCGATTCGGACTTCGGCAACGGCTACACCGGTTCGCGTGGTCACAAGTTCAAGGTCGGTTACGAAATCGACAAGAACTTCTCCCTGGGTGCTGCCTACCTGATGGCCAAGACCGACCTGTCGCAGCTGCCGAACAGCGATGCTGACGTCGACACCCTGCAGGTAGATCTGGAAGCCAAGTTCTAAGCGACACCCTGCTCTGCTTCACCTGAAGCGGGAAACGCCGACCCCATCCGGCGTTTCCCGCTTCTTTTTGCCTGTGTGAAATGCGCCGGCCCCTTCGCGGGCTTGCCCGCTCCCACAGAATCACCACAGACCTTGAGAACTGTGCTGTACCTGTGGGAGCGGGCAAGCCCGCGAAGAGGCCGTAACAGGCGCCTGATGAATCAGCGCTTGCGCAGAATCACACTACCAATCGAATACCCCGCACCAAACGAGCTCAACACGCCCAACGAGCCCTTGGCCAGGTCATCCTGGTACAGGTGGAAGGCAATCACCGACCCCGCCGAGCTGGTATTGGCGTAACGGTCCAGAATCACCGGTGCCTCTTCCACGGCCACTTCACGCCCCAACAGCTTCTTGACGATCAGCTGGTTCATGCTGAGGTTGGCCTGGTGCAGCCAGAAGCGCTTCACGTCGCCCGGTTGTAGCCCATTCTCCTGCAGATGCTCACCGATCAGCTCGGCCACCTTCGGGCACACCTCGCGGAACACCTTGCGGCCTTCCTGGATGAACAGCTTGTCCGCAGCGCCTTCGCCCTCTTCCGCCGCACGGTTGAGGAAGCCGAAGTTGTTGCGGATGTTGTTGGAGAACTCAGTCCAGAGCTTGCTGCTCACGATGTCGAACTGGTGCGCCGAAGTGGCCTGGTCGGCACGCTCCAGCAACACGGCGGTGGCGGCATCGCCAAAAATGAAATGGCTGTCGCGGTCACGGAAGTTGAGGTGGCCGGTGCACACTTCGGGGTTGACCATCAGCACCGCCCGCGCCTGGCCCAGCGCTACGCTGTTGGCGGCGGTCTGGATACCGAAGGTGGCCGACGAGCAGGCCACGTTCATGTCGAAGGCAAAGCCCTGGACACCCAGTGCCTGTTGCACTTCGATGGCGATCGCCGGGTAAGGGCGCTGCAAGTTGGAGCAGGCGACGATCACCCCGTCGACATCGGCCGCCGTTCGGCCTGCGCGCTCCAGGGCCTGGCGGGCAGCGGCCACGGCCATTTCACACAGCACCGACGGTTCATCGTTGCTGCGCTCGGGCAGGCGCGGCTTCATGCGCTGCGGGTCGAGGATACCGGCCTTGTCCATGACAAAGCGGCTCTTGATGCCCGAGGCCTTTTCGATAAACGCCGCGTCAGAGAGCGGCGCCGCCTCGACTTCACCGCGCTCGATGGCGGCAGCGTTGTCCTGGTTGAACTGCTGCGACCAGGCATTGAAGGAAGCCACCAGCTCTTCGTTGGAAATGCTCTGGGCCGGGGTGTACAGGCCGGTGCCGCTGATCACGACGTTATGCACGGTCGTTCCTCTGGTCAAAGGCCATCGCCACGGGGCGCTGGCTGGAAACATGACAGGTTAATGGCACTTTAGTGCCAATTCAGGGGCATACGTTTACCCCCGCGCGGCGGGCTTATCCGCCAAGGGCCGCAAAGCGGCCCCAAACGCCCCAAAGTTTGCCACAAATAATGGAGGTTAGCCTTCCACCTGACTCCATTGTTTGCTCAATCGCTTGTCAGAAATCGGCACCTTGGTCCCCAACTGCTGGGCAAACAGCGACACTCGATATTCTTCCAGCCACCAGCGGTACACGGTCAGTTGCTCATCGCGCTTGCCTTCCTGGGCATGCTTGTCGGCACGGGCCTTGTACTGCGCCCACAGGTTGGCCAATTCGCCGCTCCACACCCGGTCCTTCTGTACTTGCGAGCCGAGTTTCTCGAGGCGCAATTCAACCGCCTTGAGGTAACGCGGCAACTCCTTGAACCACACCCCAGGCGTTTCGCGTACGAAGCCCGGGTACACCAGGTTGCCTAGCTGCTGCTTGATGTCGTTCAGTGCCACCGCTTGGCTCAGGTCGATCTTGCCCTTGAAGCGTTTCTGCAGACCATGCCACAGCTTCAGCACTTCCAGAGTCTGCCTTGCCAGGCGCTCGGCATGCTCGGCCCAGCTGCCGCGCTTGCGTTCAGCCAGCGCGGCCAAGGCCGCACCATCACGTGGCAACGGTTGTTCGCCTTCAAGGATGCAACTGTCCAGGCTGGCCAGCAGAATGTCTTCGACCAGCGCCTCTACCCGCCCCATTTCACGGTACAGCAGGCCCAGCTCGGTCAGCCCCGGCAGCTTGCCGCGCAGGAACTTGGCCGGCTCGGCCAGTTGCTGCAGCAACAGCCGTTGCAAGGCGCGGCGGTGCTGAAACTCGGCTTCGGCCTGGGTCGAGAAGCGCCCTTCACGCACAGTGCCGTTGTCTTCCACCAGCGCCGGGTACACGGTCATCGACAGGCCGGCGATCTTCTGCTGGGCGGTCTGCTTCACTTCGCTGAAGGCCTTGGCCTGCACCGGCTGCTCACCCTTGGCGTCACGCGGCACGGCCAGGGCAGCCTGGCTGGCGGCAGCAAAGCGCGCGGTCAGTTCCGCCAGGTCGCGGCCTTCGCCAAGGAACTTGCCCTGGCCATCGACCACTTCGATGTTCATGCGCAGGTGGCCCTCGACCTGGTTGACCGACTCGTCCCAGGCCTCATCCGACACACGCGCACCGGTCATGCGCAGCAGCTCCTGGCCCAGGGCCTGTGGCAGCGCCCCTTGGCCGAAGGTCATGCGCGCCAGCGAAGCCTTGACGAAGTCTGGCACCGGGACAAAGTTCTTGCGCAGGGCCTTGGGCAGGTTGCGCACCAGCGCCACGCACTTGGCCTCCAGCAGGCCCGGCACCAGCCACTCCAGGCGCTCGCCCGGCAGGCTCGGCAACAGCGGTGCCGGCACCCGCACCGTCACACCATCACGGGGGTGGCCGGGCTCGAAGTGGTAGCTCAGCGGCAGGCGCAGATCGCCCACCTGCATACTGTCGGGGTACTGTGCGGCGGTCACTTCGCTGGCCTCGCGGGCCAGCACGTCCTCCTCGCGCATGATCAGCAGGTTGGCGTCCTTTTGGCTGCCCATGCGGTACCAACTATCAAAGGTCGCCGTCTGGTGGATTTCCGCCGGCAGGCGCGCTTCGTAGAAAGCGTACAGCGTTTCTTCGTCAGCCAGGATGTCACGCCGGCGAGCCTTGGCTTCCAGCTCGTCCAGCTCTTCAAGCAGGCGTTTGTTGGCCGCCAGGCACTTGGCCCGCGACTGGATTTCGCCACCCACCAGGCCTTCACGGATAAACAGCTCGCGCGAGGTTGCCGGGTCGATCGGGCCGTAGTGCACCGGCCGACGGCCGACCAGGATCAGCCCGTAGAGCGTGATCTGCTCGTAGGCCACCACCTGCCCGCGCTTCTTCTCCCAGTGCGGCTCGAAATGGTTCTTCTTGATCAGGTGGCCGGCCAGCGGCTCGATCCAGTCCGGCTCGATCTTGGCCACCATGCGCGCATACAGCTTGGTGGTTTCGACCAGCTCGGCAGCCATGACCCACTGCGGGCGCTTGCGCCCCAGGCCAGACGATGGATGCACCCAGAAGCGCCGCTGACGGGCGCCTTGGTAGTCGCCCTCTTCGGTCTTCTGGCCAATCTGGCTGAGCAGCCCGCTGAGGATTGCCTTGTGCATCTTCTGGTAATCGGTCGGTTCCTTGTTCACCGTCAGCTGCAGGTCACGGCAAATCAGCGCCAACTGACGATGAGCATCGCGCCACTCGCGCAGCCGCAAGTAGTTCAGGAACTGCTTGCGGCACCAGTTGCGCAGCGGGTTGGCAGTCAGCGCCTGGCGTTGTTCCTCGAAGCCGCGCCACAGGTTGACCAGCGCAGCGAAGTCCGAGTCCACGTCCTTCCACTGTGCGTGCGCCTGATCGGCGGCCTGCTGGCGTTCTGGAGGGCGTTCACGCGGGTCCTGCACCGACAGCGCGCTGGTGACGATCAGCACTTCCTGCAGGCTGCCCAGGCGCGCGCCTTCAAGCAGCATGCGGCCCAGCCGCGGATCGATCGGCAAGCGCGCCAGCTGGCGGCCAATTGGCGTCAGCTGGTTCTCGCGGTTGACCGCCGAAAGCTCCTGCAACAGGTTGAAGCCGTCGCTGATGGCTTTGCCATCCGGCGGCTCGATGAACGGGAAGGCATCGATTGCGCCCAGGCGCAGGTGCAACATCTGCAGGATCACCGCCGCCAGGTTGGTGCGCAGAATCTCCGGGTCGGTAAACGCTGGCCGGCTGTTGAAGTCCTCTTCGCTGTAGAGACGCACGCAAATGCCCGGCTCGACCCGGCCGCAACGGCCTTTACGCTGGTTGGCACTGGCCTGTGACACTGCCTCGATCGGCAGGCGCTGGACCTTGGCGCGGTAGCTGTAGCGGCTGATGCGCGCAGTACCGGTGTCAATCACATAGCGGATGCCAGGCACGGTCAGCGAGGTTTCGGCGACGTTGGTGGCCAGCACCACGCGGCGCCCGGTGTGCGGTTGGAAGATACGCTGCTGCTCGGCCGGCGACAGGCGCGCGTACAGCGGCAAAATCTCGGTATGGCGCAGTTGCGCCTTGCGCAGGATCTCGGCGGCATCACGGATTTCCCGCTCGCCCGGCAGGAAGATCAGCACATCGCCCGGGCCCTTGCCTTCGCTGCGTTCGTGCTGCGCCAGCTCGTCGAGGGTGGCAAGGATGGCCTGATCGACAGTGAGGTCATCCTCGATCTGGTTGCCCTCTTCGTCCTGCTCGCTGGTCAGCGGGCGGTACCAGGTGTCCACCGGGAAGGTGCGCCCGGACACCTCGATGATCGGCGCACCGTCGAAGTGCCTGGAGAAGCGCTCCAGGTCGATGGTGGCCGAGGTGATGATCAGTTTCAGGTCCGGTCGGCGATGCAGCAACGTTTTCAGGTAGCCGAGCAGGAAGTCGATGTTCAGGCTGCGCTCGTGCGCTTCGTCGACGATGATCGTGTCATAGCGTTCAAGGAAGCGGTCATGCTGGGTTTCGGCCAGGAGAATGCCGTCGGTCATCAGCTTGACCAAGGTGTTGGAATCGCTCTGGTCTTCGAAACGCACCTGGTAACCGACCAGCGCGCCCAAGGGCGTGCCCAGCTCTTCGGCGACTCGCGCGGCCACGCTACGCGCTGCGATCCTGCGTGGCTGGGTATGGGCGATCAACCCATGGCTGCCACGGCCAAGCTCCAGGCAGATTTTCGGCAACTGGGTCGTCTTGCCAGAGCCGGTTTCGCCGGCGATCACCAATACCTGGTTTTCGGCCAAGGCCTTCTTGATTTCGTCACGCTTGGCGGCGATGGGCAGGTTGTCGTCGTAGCGTACGGTCGGCACGCTCTGCTGACGCGCGGTGACCTGAGCGCAGGAGGCCTGGACCTTCTCCACCCACTGCGCCAGCTTCGCCTCGTCGGGGCGCTTGCGCAGTTCGTGCAGTTGCCGGCGCAGGCGATGGCGGTCGGCAATCATGGCGTGGTCGAGGTTTTGCAGCAGTTTGTCGATGGCGTGGTCAGTCATGGGGCTTTTTAGTGATGCAGGTGAGCCTGCTTTTTCATGATCGGCATTCGGAAAGTCGGGCGATTGTCGCAGATTTGCGGATTCTCTGCTGCCTGCACGCTCCCTGTGGGAGCGGCCTTGTGTCGCGATAGGGCCGCAAAGCGGCCCCAGCAATTTCTGCGTGGTCGCTGATGGCCGGGGTCCGCTACGCGGCCCTTTCGCGACGCAAGGCCGCACAAAGGTGGCGTCCTGGGACAGATTGCACTTGGCGAACGGCAGCGGCGGGTGGCGCAGTTGCTCAAGGCGTGCTCAACGCTCGGTACTTGCGCGGTCTCCTGTGGGAGCGGGCGAGCCCGCGAAGCAGCCACCGCGTTGCATGGCACCGGCCTGCCGGTGTTCGCGGGCATGCCCGCTCCCACAGGGATCACGCCAGCTTTCAGAAATTGAGCAAGACAGTTGCTCCCACTTTGACCGTGATGCTTTCAACACGAATGTTTAGCCGAGTGCGATGTAAAGGTTGCCATTCACTGCTTTAATCAACCTTACGCCGCATGTGAGTATCAAAGGCATGACTCCCGCCCAGCCCATCGCCCCACCGTCGTCCCGCCCTTCGCTACCGAAGGCCCGGAGCCGTGCCGGGGAAAATCCGCTGGTCCACATCATCCTCGCCTTCTGGGCCTTGTGGCACTGCCGTCACGCGCGCCCACCGGACACCTCGCTCACGCCATTGTGACCAAACCCGGCCAGCGTCTGGCCGTTTGACTCAACCGGGCCGCCTGCTTGCGCGGTGGCCCTGCGCGTCTATGAGCGAATTGATCATGCACTTTGCCCCTGTAGAGCAGGCTACCCGTTTTCTGGCCGACAACCCCGATATCGAGCTGTTCGAACTGTTCATCCTCGACGCCAACGGTGTGCCACGCGGCAAGCTGTTGCACCGCGAGGAACTGCTGGCCGTGTACCAGACAGGCCGGCCACTGCCCAGCACCATCCTTGGCCTGACCCTCAATGGCGACGACGTGGAAAACTCCGGCCTGGTGTGGGACGTCGGCGATATCGACTGCCGTGCCTACCCGCTTGACGGCAGCCTGGTGCGCCTGCCCTGGCGCCGGGTCCCCACCGCCGCAGTGCAGGTGAGCATGCACCCCAGCGAGGGGCTGCCGGCCAGCATCGCGGACCCACGCCATGTGCTGCTGCGCACCATCGAAGCGCTGAAGGCTGACGGTTATCACCCGGTGATGGCCTGCGAGCTGGAGTTCTACCTGCTTGACCAGCAGCGTGATGCCCAGGGCCGCCCACAACCGGCACTGGACAACGATGGCGGCCGCCCACGCAGCACCCAGGTCTATGGCCTGCGCGAACTGGAGCAGATCGAACCGTTCCTCGCCGACCTGTACGCTGCCTGCAAGGCCCAAGGCATCCCGGCGCGCACGGCCATTTCCGAGTACGCCCCAGGCCAGGTGGAAATCACCCTGGAGCATGGCGATGCGCTGCAGGCAATGGACCAGGCGGTGCGCTACAAGCGCCTGGTAAAAGGTGTGGCCCATGCCCACGGCATGCAGGCCTGCTTCATGGCCAAGCCATTCGCCCAACTGGCCGGCACCGGCATGCACATGCACCTGAGCCTGGCCGACAGCGCCGGCAACAACCTGTTCGCCAGCGAAGACAAGGCCGGCACCCCGCTGCTGCGCCAGGCCGTGGCCGGCATGCTGCGCCACCTGCGCGACTCGCTGCTGCTGTTCTGCCCCAACGCCAACTCCTTCCGCCGCTTCCAGGCCAACAGCTATGCGCCCCTGGCGCCAACCTGGGGCGTGGACAACCGCACCGTGAGCCTGCGTGTGCCAGGAGGCCCTGCCAACAGCCGCCATGTGGAGCACCGCATCTGTGGCGCAGATGCCAACCCTTACCTGGCTGCAGCGGCGATCCTTGCTGCCAGCCACTGGGGCATCCGCGAACAGCTTGACCCAGGCGCGCCCGTTGAAGGCAACGGCTATGCCCAGGCCACCGAACACCTGCCCACTGACTGGCTGACCGCACTCGACGCCCTGCAACATTCCGATTGGGCCCGTGAAGCATTGGGCGAAGACTTCCTTGGCGTGTACCTGAAGGTCAAGCGCGCCGAGTACCGCCAGTTCATGGCCGAAGTCAGCGAACAGGACTGGCGCTGGTACCTGCACCAGGCCTGAGCCCCTAAATAACAAGGAACACCCATGAACGCAGCATTGAACAACGGCCCGGCGCAGCGCGCGCCGTCCTACTACAGCGCCACCCTCAACGACCACACTGCGTACCCGCAACTCAAAGGCACGGTGCAGGTGGATGTGGCGATCATCGGCGGTGGCTTTACGGGCGTGGCCACGGCGGTTGAACTGGCCGAGCGCGGCCTGAAGGTCGCCATCGTCGAAACCAACCGTATCGGCTGGGGCGCCAGCGGGCGCAACGGCGGCCAGGTGACCGGCAGCCTGTCGGGCGACGAGGCCATGCGCTCGCAGATGCGCAACCACCTGGGCGCCGAAGTTGACGACTTCATCTGGCACTTGCGCTGGCGCGGGCACCAGGTGATCGAGCAGCGCGTGGCGCGCTATGGCATCGATTGCGACCTCAAGCGTGGCCACCTGCATGCAGCCATGAAGCCTTCGCACATGAACGAACTGCGTGCGTTCGAGGCCGAAGCACAGCGCCGCGGCATGGGCGATCAGGTGCAATTGCTCGATCGCGCTGCAGTGGCCGAGCATCTGCAAAGCCCGCTTTATCTGGGTGCGTTGAAGAACCTGCGCAACCTGCACCTGCACCCACTCAACCTGTGCCTGGGCGAAGCCCGTGCCGCGCATGGCCTGGGTGCACTGATATTCGAAAATTCCGAAGTGCTGGACATCGTCCATGGCCCGCGCCCGGCGGTGGTTACCGCCCACGGCCGGGTGGAGGCACGCCAGGTGATGTTGGCCGGCGATGTGTATCACAAGCTGGAAAAGCGCCAGCTCAAGGGCAAGATCTTCCCAGCCATGGGCGGTATCGTCACCACCGCGCCGCTGGGTGAGCTGGCCGAGCAGATCAACCCGCAGGACCTGGCGGTGTACGACTGCCGCTTCGTCCTCGACTACTACCGCCTGACGGCCGACAAGCGCCTGCTGTTCGGCGGCGGCGCCAACTACTCGGGCAAGGATTCACGGGACATCGAAGGCGAATTGCGCCCCTGCATCGAACGCACCTTCCCGGCATTGAAGGGGGTGCCGATCGAGTTCCAGTGGAGCTGCGCCATGGGCATCGTGGTCAACCGCATCCCGCAGTTGGGCAAGCTGTCGGACAACGTGTGGTACTGCCAGGGTTACTCGGGGCATGGCATTGCCACCAGCCACATCATGGGCGAGATCATGGCCGAAGCGCTGACCGGCACGCTGGAGAAGTTCGACACCTTCGCCCAGTGCAAGCATGTGCGAGTGCCGATGGGGGACTTGCTGGGGAACCCGCTGCTGGCGGCGGGGATGTGGTATTACCAGATGCTCGAGAAGCTGCGCTGAGTTGCGCGGATGTAGGAGCGGGTTTACCCGCGAAAGGGCCGGCCCTGCTGACCGATCTCCACCCGCCGTTCACCGTTGTCGCCACTACCGTATTCGCGGGTAAACCCGCTCCTACCGGGGCTCACAATGTCTGAAGACGGCGCCGCATCTTATTGTGGGGCCTTGTGTCGCGAAAGGGGCGCAAAGCGCCCCCAGCCATCGTTGCATCACCGCCGAAATCCCAGGGCCGCGTCGCGGCCCTTTCGCGACACGAGGCCGCGCCCACACTGAGCGTGCAGGCTTGTGGTCAGGCGATCTTCTTCAAGCCTTGCTTCTTGAGCTCTTCATCACGCAGTTCGCGGCGCAGGATCTTGCCCACGTTGGTGGTCGGCAGCGAATCGCGGAACTCGATGTGGCGCGGTACCTTGTAGCCGGTAACGTTGGCACGCATGTGCTCCATCACCTGCTCCTTGGTCACGGTCATGCCCGGCTTGACCACGATGAAGACCTTGATCACTTCACCCGACTTCTCGTCCGGCACACCGATGGCTGCGCACTGCAGCACGCCCGGCAGGGCCGCCAACACGTCTTCCAGCTCGTTGGGGTATACGTTGAAGCCCGAGACCAGGATCATGTCTTTCTTGCGGTCGACGATGCGCATGTAGCCGTCCGCCTGGATCACGGCGATGTCGCCGGTCTTCAGCCAGCCTTCGCTGTCGAGAATCTCGGCCGTGGCATCTTCACGCTGCCAGTAGCCCTTCATCACCTGCGGGCCCTTGACACACAGCTCGCCCACTTCGCCAAGCGGCAACTCATTGCCAGCGTCGTCGATGACCTTGCACAGGGTCGACGGCACCGGAATACCGATGGTGCCCACCTGGTTCGCTTCCGAGGGGTTCACCGCCGCCACCGGGCTGGTTTCGGTCATGCCATAGCCTTCGCAGATGGCGCAACCGGTAACGGCCTTCCAGCGCTCGGCCACGCTTAGCTGCAAGGCCATACCGCCCGACAGGGTGATTTTCAGCGCCGAGAAATCCAGGGCTCGGAACGCCTCGTTGTTGCACAGGGCAACGAACAAGGTGTTGAGGCCCACAAAGCCGCTGAACTTCCACTTGCCCAGTTCCTTGACCATCGCCGGCAAGTCTCGCGGGTTGCTGATCAGCACGTTGTGGTTGCCGATCAGCATCATCGCCATGCAATGGAAGGTAAACGCATAGATGTGGTAAAGCGGCAGCGGGGTGATGAGGATTTCGCAGCCTTCGTGCAGGTTGGCGCCCATCAGTGCGCGGCACTGCAGCATGTTGGCCACCAGGTTGCGGTGGGTCAGCATGGCGCCTTTGGCCACGCCGGTGGTACCGCCGGTGTACTGCAGCACCGCCACGTCGTTGGCCTGCGGGTTGGCTTCGGTCACTGGCTGGCCCTTGCCCAGCGCCAGGGCGTCATTGAAACGCACGGCCTGCGGCAGGTTGTAGGCCGGCACCATCTTCTTCACGTATTTGATCACGCTGTTGATCAGCAGGCGCTTGAGTGGTGGCAGCAGGTCGGCCACTTCGGTGACGATAACGTGCCTGACCTGGGTTTTGGGCACCACTTTTTCCGCCAGGTGGGCCATGTTGGCCAGGCACACCAAGGCCTTGGCACCCGAGTCGTTGAACTGGTGTTCCATCTCCCGCGCGGTGTACAGCGGGTTGGTGTTGACTACGATCAGCCCGGCACGCATGGCACCGAAGACCGCGACCGGGTATTGCAGGACATTGGGCAGTTGCACGGCAATGCGGTCACCCGGCTTGAGGTCGGTATGCTGCTGCAGCCAGGCGGCAAACGCCCCCGACAACGCATACAACTCGCCATAAGTGATAGTCTTGCCCAGGTTGCTAAAGGCCGGTTTGTCGGCAAAGCGTTGGCAGGATTGCTTGAGTACTGCCTGGATATTGGGGAATTCGTCAGGATTGATTTCCGCCGTAATCCCGGCTGGGTACTTATCCTTCCAAAAATTTTCGATCATGGAAGCCCACTCCTTCAGCAACAGCGAAGTTCGATTCACGCGTCGATGCGCTTATTATTGATATGAGATGACGGTTCGTTGCAAACCGGATCATCTGGAAGCGGGCCGAGAGTAACAGCTTTGTCTGGGGTCGCCTAGAGGCCAAAACAGGCCTTACGGTCACAAAAATGACTCAATGAACAATACAGGTCATTTTTAGAGTAATTATCCAAAATGTCGCAGATAAGGCTGTATAGAGCCTGTTAGAGCGGTTTAAGGCATTCGCGGGTAAACCCGCTCCTACATTGGGCGATGCAGGAGCGGGTTTACCCGCGAAGAAGCCATCCCGGTATCACGCTATATCACGCAACTCCCGCCGCAAAATCTTGCCCACCGGCGTCATGGGCAACGATTCGCGCAGCACGATGTGCTTGGGTACTTTGTAGCCGGTGAAGTTGGCCTTGCAGTAGGCCTTCAGCTCATCAACGCTCAGCCCCCCCTCGCGCGGCACCACGAACAGCTTGACCGCCTCGCCGGAACGCTCGTCCGGCACACCGATAGCCGCACAGTTGGCGACCTTGGGATGCCCCATCACCACATCCTCGATTTCGTTGGGGTACACGTTGAAGCCCGAGACGATGATCATGTCCTTCTTGCGGTCGACGATGCGGGTGAAGCCGTCCGGGTCGATCACCGCGATATCACCGGTCTTGAACCAGCCTTCTGCATCCAGTGCCTGGGCCGTTGCCTCGGGCTGCTGCCAGTACCCCTTCATGACCTGCGGGCCTTTGATGCAAAGCTCGCCCCGCTCGCCCAGCGGCAGTTCGTTGCCCTCATCATCGATGACCTTGAACGCAGTACCCGCCACGGGGATGCCCACGGTACCCAGACGCGCCAGCTGGCCGTAGGGGTTGGTGCTGGCCACCGGCGAGGTTTCTGTCAGGCCGTAGCCTTCAACGATGCGGCACCCGGTAAGGTCTTCCCAGCGCTCGGCGGTGGCCTTGACCAGCGCTGTGCCACCAGAGTTGGTGACCTTCAGCGCCGAGAAGTCCAGCTGACGGAAGCCCGGGTGGTCCATCAGTGCCACAAACAGGGTATTGAGGCCCAGCAAGGCAGAGAAACGCCACTTGCCCAGCTCCTTGATGAAGCCGGGAATATCCCGCGGGTTGGTAATCAGCACATTATGGTTGCCGGTGACCATCATGCACATGCAATTCGCGGTGAAGGCATAGATGTGGTACAGCGGCAGCGGCGCGATCATCACTTCCTGGCCGTCCTTCAGCAGCTTCTGCCCATCGGGGCCGTGCTGCGAGAAGCAGGCCAGCACCTGCAGCATGTTGGCCACCAGGTTGCCATGGGTGAGCATCGCGCCCTTGGCCAGGCCGGTGGTGCCGCCGGTGTACTGCAGCACCGCGATGTCATCGAGGTTCAGCGACACCGGTTTGGGCGACAGCCCGCGGCCCTCGCGCAGCACCTGCTTGAACGGCACCGCCTGGGGCAACCGGTAGGCCGGTACCATCTTCTTCAACTTGTCGACCACGGTGTTGACCAGCCAGCCCTTGGCGGCCGGCAGCAGGTCGCCCATCTTTGCCTCGATCAGGTACTCGATACCGGTATCGGGCAGCACCTCCTGCACGCGCTTGCCGAACATGTTCAGGTACACCAGCGCACGCGCGCCACTGTCCTTGAACTGGTGGCGCATCTCGCGCTCGGTGTACAGCGGGTTGGTATTGACCACGATCAGCCCGGCGCGCATGGCACCGAAGACGGCGATGGGGTACTGCAGCACATTGGGCATCTGTACGGCGATGCGCTCACCCGGTTTGAGGTCGGTGTGCTGCTGCAACCAGGCAGCGAAGGCTGCCGAATGGCGCTCCAGTTCCGCGTAGCTGAGGGTCACGCCCAGGTTGCTGAACGCCGGGCGGTCGGCAAAGCGCTTGCAGGAGCGCTCGAACACCTCGACGACCGAGGCGTAGGCATTGATGTCGATGGTGGAAGGCACGCCTGCCGGGCGCTTGTCATTCCAGAAGTCGGCTTGCATTTATTATTGTTCCTCTGCCTGGACCTGCACTGCGTCCTTTAGTCCTTTACCTGACCGCCTGCTGGCGAAAAGGCGTTGATTCGACGTTAGCAGGTAAACCCAAGGTGGCATATACGCCAAGTGCCGCCATTAACATTGTGAATCTTATTTGTGCCCCTCCTGCAATCTGGCCCGTTGTGCATACACTGTTCGGGTAACCGCGCGCACAAGGACCCGCCATGCCTCACGACGCCTTCTGGCTGCCCGCCAGTGAGCACTGCAGCCTGTACGTACACCAATGGCTGCCGGCCACACCGGTAAAGGCCGTGGTGCTGCTGGCCCATGGCATGGCCGAGCATGCCGGGCGCTACCAGCGCCTGGGCCAGGCCCTGAGCGAGGCCGGCTTTGCCCTGTTCGCTGCCGATCAGCGTGGCCACGGGCGCACGGCCGAACTGGGCAACCTCGGCCTGTTCGCCCGCCATCATGGCTGGAATGCCGTGGTCAACGACCTTGGGTGTGTGGCCCAGCACATAGGCCAGCAGTTCCCGTGCACGCCGCTGTTCCTGTTCGGCCACAGCATGGGCAGCTACATCGCCCAGGCGTACCTGCTGCATCACAGTGGCAGCCTGCACGGGGCGATCCTCAGCGGTTCCAACTACCAACCGGCCGTGCTGTACCGCCTTGCGCGGCTGATTGCCCGGCTGGAGTCCTGGCGCCAGGGGCCACTGGGCAAGAGTGCACTGATCGAATGGTTGTCCTTCGGTTCGTTCAACAACGCCTTCAAGCCCAACCGCACGGCCTTCGACTGGCTCAGCCGCGACCCGGGCGAGGTCGATCAGTACGTGAATGACCCGTTGTGCGGCTTTCGCTGCACCAACCAGTTGTGGCTCGATCTGCTGCAAGGCTTGGCGCAGATCAGTCAGCCGGGTAACCTCGCGCAGATCGATCCCAACCTGCCGATGCTGGTGATCGGCGGTGAATGTGATCCGGTCAGTGCCGGCAAGCGTCTCACCCATCTGGCCGACGCCCTGCGCGCGACCGGCAACCGACATGTACAGCTGCGCATCTATCCTGAGGCGCGGCATGAAGTACTCAACGAAACCAACCGTGGCGAGGTCATCGCCGATATTCTCGGCTGGCTGGAACAGGCGCTGGCCCTTGGCCGCCCTGCGCGCAGTGAATGATAGCCGCCCTCGCCCAACGCTTAAGGAAGCATCGATGTCCCAGGTCACCAACACGCCTTACGAAGCCCTCGAAGTCGGCCAGAAGGCCGAGTACAAGAAGTCCGTTGAAGAACGCGACATTCAGCTGTTCGCCGCGATGTCCGGTGACCACAACCCGGTTCACCTGGATGCTGAGTTCGCCGCCAAGAGCATGTTCCGCGAACGTATTGCCCATGGCATGTTCAGCGGCGCGCTGATCAGTGCGGCAGTGGCCTGCACCCTGCCTGGCCCTGGCACCATCTACCTGGGCCAGCAGATGAGCTTCCAGAAACCGGTGAAAATCGGCGACACCCTGACCGTGCGCCTGGAAATCCTCGAGAAGCTGCCCAAGTTCAAGGTGCGCATCGCCACCAATGTGTACAACCAGAACGACGAGCTGGTGGTCGCGGGTGAAGCCGAGATCCTGGCGCCGCGCAAGCAGCAGACCGTCGAGCTGGTATCGCCGCCGAACTTTGTGGCGAGCTGAAGTGTGATGCAGCCAGCTTCTTCTTCAAGGCTGCTCTCCTGGGTAACCCGCTAACGCGTTGATTTAGCAGGCACCCTGAGGGAGCGGGCTTGCCCGCGAAGCGGCCGGCACACCCCACATCATTCGATAGCCTGCAAACGCCGCTCGATATGCCGCCGTTCAGGCGCCTGCCGGGTCAAGGCCAGCGCCTGCTGCCAGGCCGCACGCGCCTCTTGCACCTGTCCCAGCTGGCAATGCAACTCGGCGCGTGCCGCATGTGCCAGGTGATAGTCCAGCAACTCCCCCCGCGCCAGAATCCCTTCGACTTCCCGCAAGCCAACCTCCGGCCCATCCCGCTTCGCCAGGGCCACCGCGCGGTTAAGCGCCACCACCGCTGATGGCCAATACCGCTGCAACACGTCATACAGCCCGACGATTTCTCCCCAGTCCGTCTCTTCAGCCGTCGCCGCTTCGGCATGCACGGCAGCAATCGCCGCCTGGACGGTATAGGCCCCGAATGCACGGCTCTGCAGGGCCTGGCGCACCAGAGCACAGCCCTCGGCAATGAACTGCCGGTCCCACAAGCTACGGTCCTGCTGCTCCAGAACCACCAAATCGCCTTGGCCATCGATGCGCGCCCGCTGCCGGGACGCCTGCAGCAACATCAACGCCAGCAGGCCGACCGCCTCCGGGTCGGGCAGCAACTGCACCAGCAACCGCGCCAGGCGAATGGCTTCATCGCTCAGCGCCTGCTGTAGCAGTGTCTCGCCCGATGACGCCGAATAGCCCTCGTTGAACACCAGGTAGATCACCCGCAACACGCTTTCCAGGCGCTCGGGCAGCTCATTCAGCTCCGGTACCTGGTACGGTATGCCCGCGTCACGGATCTTGGCCTTGGCGCGCACGATACGTTGGGCGATGGTGGCCGGGCTTTGCAGAAAGGCCCGGGCGATCTGCTCAGTGGTCAGGTCGCAGACTTCGCGAAGCGTCAATGGCACCTGAGCGTCGGCCGACAGGGCCGGATGGCAACAGGTGAAGATCAGCCGCAGGCGGTCATCCGCCAGCAGCTCTTCTTCACTGGGGTCCTGCGCCTGCCCCTCCAGCAGCATGCTCAAGTCCGCCTGGGAGCGGTCGAAGCGGACGCGCCGGCGCAGCGCGTCGATGGCCTTGAAGCGCCCGACAGAAACCAGCCACGCTCGCGGGTTGGCGGGAATACCGTCGCGTTGCCAGCGTTCAACGGCAATGAAGAAGGCATCATGCATGGCCTCCTCGGCCAGGTCGAAATCACCCAGCAAGCGGATCAGTGTCGCCAGTATGCGCCGCGACTCCTGCCGGTACACAGCCTCGACTTCGGCGCGCACCTGGGCCAGTGCGGCCATCAGTCGGGCATCCGCTGGGTCACCACCTCCACCAGGCGGTCCAGGCTTTCTCCCCAGCCCTGGTGGAAGCCCATTTCTTCATGGGCCCGGCAGTCGGTGGCATTCCAGTGCCAGGCACGGGCGGTGTAGCGGGTTTTGCCCTGTTCCTCGTCAAAGCTGATCACCGCGGTCATGAAGGCCTTGTCCGACGGTACCCAACCGGGGCCGAAGGCATCGGTGAACACCAGCCGGCGTGGCGCGGCAATTTCCAGAAAGACGCCCTGGTTGGGGTACTCGCTGCCATCCGGCGCGCGCATCAGGGTGCGAAACAGGCCACCGGCCCACAGCTGCATTTCACACTCCGGGGTGGTCATGCCGTGCGGCCCCCACCACTGCATCAGCCACTGGGGTTCGGTCCAGGCGCGAAATACCTTGGCCGGTGGTGCGTCGATCAGGCGGCTGATGGACAACTCGTGTTGCGCCTGGGCAATGGGTGCAAGGCTCATGCTGATGGTTCTCCTTGGCTGTCAGGGTTGCAGCTCGCGCACTGGTCGCACCTCGACACTGCCAACCCGCGCGGCAGGGATGCCCTTGGCGATATTCAGCGCTTCGTTGAGGTCGCGGGCCTCCACCAGGTAAAAGCCCGCCAGTTGCTCCTTGGTTTCGGCGAACGGGCCGTCGGTCAGGCTCATGTGTCCGTTGCGCATGCGTACCGTGGTGGCCGTCTGCACCGGCTTCAGCGCCTCGGCCGCCAGCATGCGCCCGGAACCCTGAATGGCTTCGGCGTAGGCCATGCATTCGGCGTCTGCCGGGCTGTCGGGCAGGCTGTGCAACAGCCCTTCGTCACAATAGACCAGGCACAGGTATTTCATGGTCGCCTCCAGGGTATTGGCAAAGTGCGTTTGGCGATAACGGCTCAGGGCTTGAGATCGAACAGCGCTTTTTGCGTTTCCATGTCGAAAGGCGCCGACCAGTGTTCATGGATTACCTGCCACTGGCCGCCTTGACGACGATAGCCCACCGTGGCGCGCATGAAGCCGCACTGGCTTTCGTCGTCGCCCGGGCCGCAGCGGTTCAGCCAATGGGCCAGGGCCAGATCGCCAGCGGCGTGCACGGTGAGTTGGGCAAGTTCGAACACCATGGGGCCGGTGCACATGCCCATGCACATTTCCCAGTGCGCCGTGTAGGCCGACTTGCCTTTGAATTGCAGAGCCTGGATGGCATCGAAGGCGACGATATCGTCGGCGTAGGGGGCGATGATGCCCGGGATGTCGCGATCGCGCACGGCTTGCATCCAGCGCTCGATCAATTGGCGGATTTCGGATTCGGCTGCAGTGCTCATCGGGGTACCTCCGACAGATCATAGGGGTTGGGGCACGGTGTGAAGCGTGCCTTCAGCTATGGTCGAACGGTAAGTGGAGGATTCGACAGGCGGGGAAATTATTCTGTATTGGCGGAGCACCTGGGAGATCGCGTCAGGGCCAGCAAGTGCCCGCCACAGCGTTTTCAGCCCCTGTGGCGGGCACCGCCAGTCAACCCTGCTGGCAACCTTCACCCATGGCCCGGTACTGAATGGTGTGCACCTGGCCCTGATGGTCTTCATAGGTCATGGTCGCAGGTACCACTTCGCAGACATTGGGGATGGTCGACAGGTTGATCACCCGCTTGATGTCCAGGTTCATCGAGTAGTCGTACTGCTGAGCCACAGGCTCGCTGGAGACGGGTTTGGCCTCATCGGCGAGGGCGAACGAGGACATACCGACCAATGCAAGAATCAGTAATGGTTTCATGTGGTTTTGCCTTTTGAGCGTTCAAGCTGATCGATTGACTTCTATTGCCGTATCCGGCGCGGAGAAGTTGTCATCTAGGGTCTAGATGGCACGAAGTACCGATCCCGCTTCGTACTGCCAGGGGGGATGAACAAAATTCTACTCCCGGCCAGCAATAGTTGAACCCCGTAGTCGGATATTCACCCTTGCCGGTTTTGCAACAATCTGCGACAAAGTGGCCGCAAATCATCAGGCCAGAGCCTCTGGCCTCGTTTCAGGGTAGGACTCACCATTTCTGAACAATTTTCCTGTTCGACGCTTTCGGACACAGAACGCCGTTTGCTGGACCACTTCTACCGCCAGCACAGCTCACGCATGCGCGCAGCAAGCGACGCCGAACTGTGGGTAGCACGGGCCCCTGGCATCATCGCCGGGCTGAGCCTGAGTGCGGTGGGTGAGGGATTCTGGCTGACGGGCCTGTTCGTCGCCCCGCAGCGGCGCAACCAAGGGGTGGCTGCGCGATTGGTCGAGGCCGCGCTGGCGCAGGTTGACGGGCCCGTCTGGCTGTTCTGTCATCCCGACCTGACGCCCTTCTACCAGCGCCTGGGTTTCGACCTGGCCCAACACCTGCCAGAAGCCCTGGCCAGCCGCCTGCTACGCTATCAGCGCAACAAACGCCTGGTAGCCCTGCAGCGAGGTCAGTCCTCGCTGACCTCAAGCCCAGGGAACAGCACCTCGGTGTAGCCGAACTTGGCAAAGTCCTGGATGCGCGAGGGGTATAGCCGGCCGATCAAGTGGTCGCACTCGTGTTGCACCACCCGTGCATGGAAGCCATCGGCAAAGCGGTTGATCGGGCTGCCCTGGGGGTCGATCCCTTGGTAGCAGATATGCTTGAAGCGCGGCACCACGCCGCGCAAGCCAGGCACCGACAGACAACCCTCCCAGCCGTCCTCGACCTCGCTGGAGGTCGGGGTGATGACCGGATTCAGCAGAATGGTCTGTGGCACTGCCTCGGCATCGGGGTATCGCTCGCTGCGCTCGAAGCCGAAGATCACCAACTGCAGGTCGATGCCGACCTGCGGGGCGGCCAGGCCCACACCGCCGACGTGACGCATGGTTTCGAACATGTCGTCGATCAGTTGCTGCAGTTCGGCACTGCCAAGCATGTGCTCGGGCACTGGCGGAGCGATGCGCAGCAGGCGTTCGTCGCCCATCTTGAGAATGTCACGGATCATCAGGGGTTCGGCTCGACGCTATGAGGCTTGCTCGGGTTCGGGTGCTCGTGACCCAGTACAGTCAAGGTTTCCTTGGGCTTTTCCCCGTCGAAGTCTTTCTCGCCCGGGTTCTTGCCTTCGGCTGACATGTGCTCGATCACCGCATTCATTTCGGCGCCGAGCAGCAGCACGGCAGCCGAAATATAGAAATACAGCAACAGCACGATGATTGCACCAATGCTGCCGTACATGGCGTTGTAGTCGGCAAAGGTCTTCACGTAGTAGGCAAAGCCCAGTGACGCCACGATCCACACCACAACCGCCAGCACCGAGCCCGGGGTGATGAAGCGAAACTGCTGTTTCACATCAGGCATCACGTAATAGATCAGGGCCACTGCCACCATCAGCAGAATGATGATCACCGGCCAGCGCAGGATGGTCCACAGTGTGACGATGAACTCCTGCATGCCGATCTGGGCAGCTATCCATTCCATCACCTGCGGGCCCAGCACCATCAGCGCTGCGGCCGCCAGCAACATCCCAGCCAGGCCCACGGTGTAGAAAATGGAAAGCGGGATACGCTTCCACACCGGGCGACCTTCGGGCACATCGTAAGCGGCGTTCATGGCGCTCATCATCAGGCGCACGCCGGCGGAGGCGGTCCAGAGGGCGATCACGATACCCACCGACAGCAGCCCACCCTTGGATTGCTGCAACTGGTCGATCACCGGATTCACCTGCTCCAGCGCCTGGGGTGGCAACACCAGTTCCGACTGCAGACGCAGCCAGGAGAAAAAGTCCGGCAAGTGCAGGAAACCGATCAGGGCAATCAGGAACAACAGGAAGGGGAATAGCGAGAACAGCGCCTGGTAGGCCAGCGCTGAGGCATAGGTGGACATCTCGTCGTCGAGGAATTCCTTGACGGTGCGAACCAGCACGCGGTGCAGGGGCAAGCCGCGCAGGTCGGGGAAAATCATAGCGTCTCCTTTCGCCGCTTGATCGTTACACAGGCAAGTCTAATAGACCGTGCCCGAGCTGTGCTGCTCCCGGCCGTGGTTGAAGAATTTGCTTACGAATAAGTGCCGGCCTCTTCGCGGGTTCACCCGAGAAGAGGCCGGCACCGCCTCAAGTCAAGGTTTCTTCACCGCATCCTTCACATTGCCCTTGACCTGCTGCGCCTCGCCTTTGAGCTCCTGCGCCTTGCCTTCGGCCCGCAGCTTGTCGTTGTCGGTCACCTTGCCAACACCCTGTTTCACGTTGCCGATCGCTTCGTTGGCCAAGCCTTTCGCTTTGTCTTTAGTACCGCTCATGGCAAAACTCCTGCAAATGGAGACACGTGAACCGTGTCGACAGAAGGTTGACCCAACGCCTGGGCCAGGAGTTTCAACGGATTTCCCGGCCAGAAGCCGAACGGTAAAACGGCAGGCGAATACCGCCCAAGCCCGCGAAGAGGCCGGCACTGGCACCGCAAGTCACAAACCTTGCTCCGCCCCGTGCCACCCCTCACAATGCAGGCCTTCATAGCGTCAACGCGCAGGAACCTGCATGAAACTCGACAAACCCGCCGCCATCGCCCGGCGCAACGAAGCACTGGCCCGGCCGGTGCTGACCAGCAGCAATACTCTGTTCGCCACTCTGGACAGCAAACGCAACCTGTGGTGGTTCGAAGTGCCAGTGGCACTGCTGGGCAAGGGCCAGGCCGACTGGGTCAACCTGCTGCTGCACACGCCGGAAAGCGATGAGCTGCAGCACCTGAAGGTGCCCACCAATTTCCTCAAGGCTCACCTTGAGCAAATGGAAGTGCGCAAGCCTGGCAAGCGCCGCTCCACCATCAGCCTGGCCCTCAGCGCCGACCGTGACTCGCTGCTGCGCGACACCCGTCCGGGTGGCGAGCAGCTGGACTTCCGCAACTTCGTACAGGCATAAGGCCGTCAGGCTTTCTCGATGCGATCGTCATGGATGACGATCAGGCCCTGCTTGAACAATCCGCCAATGGCCTTCTTGAAGTTGCCCTTGCTGACGTTGAACAGCTTGCTGATCAACGCAGGGTCACTCTTGTCGCACACCCCCAACACCCCGCCTTCGGCTTCCAGGCGCGCCATGATCTG
The DNA here is from genome assembly GCF_058795575.1 of Pseudomonas sp. GW823-FHT05G12. Classification (NCBI taxonomy): domain Bacteria; kingdom Pseudomonadati; phylum Pseudomonadota; class Gammaproteobacteria; order Pseudomonadales; family Pseudomonadaceae; genus Pseudomonas; species Pseudomonas sp. GW823-FHT05G12. The sequence goes on along the minus strand of NZ_CM179501.1, from coordinate 1,523,080 downwards.
CTCTTGCAGGGTGTCCGCCAGGGCGGCGCCTACCGGCTGCAGGCTCAGTGAAATCTTGCCGTCCTGGCGCACTTCCTTGATGAAGCCCTTCTCGTGCATGCCCGAGCGCAAGAACTTGAACACCTCGTTCTTGTGGATCAGGCCCCAGTGGCGGTTGTTGATAATGGCCTTGAAGCCCATCGGCGTTTCGCCGGCCACCAGCAGCTCGACCGGCTGGCCAACCTTGTAGTCGGCTGGGGTGACATCGAGGTAGCGGTCCAGGCGCGACGTGGCAGTGATCCGGCGGGTGCGCTTGTCGAGGTACACGTGCACCACGCAGTAATCACCGATCTTCAGTGGCCGAGCCTCTTCCGAGTACGGCATCAGCAAGTCCTTGGACAGGCCCCAGTCCAGGAAGATACCGGCACCGTTGATGTCCTTGACCTTCAGGCTGGCGAACTCGCCAACCTGCACCTTGGGCTTCTCGGTGGTGGCGATCAGCTGGTCTTCGCTGTCCAGGTAGATGAACACGTTCAACCAGTCATCGACTTCGGTCTCGGCGTTTTTCGGGATGTAGCGCCCGGGCAGCAGGATCTCGCCATCGGCGCCGCCGTCCAGGTACAGACCGAAGTCCACGTGTTTCACGATTTGCAAACTGTTGTAACGCCCAAGCAGAGCCATTTCCGATGATCCTCAAGACAAGGCGACTATTCTACACCTGAAGCCACCACATGGCCCGACCACTCATGCAGTGGAACCGCCAGGCCGCACTTGCATCTACCTTCTGGCCAGCCTGAGGAAGGAACAGCACATGCCGCTTCGCCTGCCCAAAGCCCTGCTTGTCGCCATCGGCTTCGCCCTGGCCTTGGCCGCCTGCAGCCGCATCGACCTGGCCTATCGCAACCTCGACCGCCTGGTGCCGTGGTCGCTGAGCGACTACCTGGACATGAACCGCGAGCAAAGGGCGCTGCTGGACGATCGGTTGCGCGAGCACCTGGCCTGGCATTGCAAGACTCAACTGCCCGGCTACCTCGACTGGCTCGATCGGCTACGTGACCTGGTCGCCGACGATCAGGTCACCGACCAGGCCCTGCAGCAAAGCACCCGCGAGGTCCGTGAAGCGATTGGTCGGGTGGCCGAGGAAATCACCCCTTCAGCCACCGAACTGCTGCGCGGCATGAGCGACAACCAGGTAGCGCAGATGCGTGAGGCCTTCCGCGAAGACATCAGTGAACGGCAGAAGCAGTATGTGGATACGCCATTGCCCAAGCAGATGGCCCGCCGTAGCGAGCGCATGGAAAAACGCCTGACGCCATGGTTTGGCGAGTTGACGGCGGTACAGAAGCAACGCATCCAGGCCTGGTCTCAAGCGCTGGGTGACCAGAACCGTGAATGGATCGCCAACCGTGCCCACTGGCAGCAGCAATTGCTGTTGGCAATGAACCAGCGCAACGACTCCAGCTTCGAACCGCGCCTGGCGACCTTGTTGCAACGCAAGGAGAGTTTGTGGACACCCGAATACCGGGCGGCGTATCAGAATAGCGAGCAGCAGGCACGCAGCCTGCTGGTGGACCTGGTGCGGCAAAGCACCCCGCAGCAACGGAGGTTCCTGCAGGAACGGTTGGGCAAGGTGCGTACCCATTTGAGCGAGATGAAGTGTTTGAAGGAGTGACAGACCTGTTCGCGCTGACTCACCGGGCTTTGCGCCGATACGGAAACACATCGATCACTTTCCCTTCACGTATCGCCGCCTGCAGCCCCTTCCAGTAATCCGCGTCATACAGTTCCCCATGCAAGCGGCTGAACAACCGCCGCTGGCCCATATCGGCAAACAGAAACGGCGGAAACTCTTCGGGAAACACATCATGCGGGCCGATCGAGTACCACGGCTCGCCCGACATTTCGTCCTCCGGGTAACGCGGGGGCGGAATGTGGCGGAAATTCACCTCGGTCAGGAAGCTGATTTCGTCATAGTCGTAGAACACGACCCGGCCATGGCGGGTCACTCCGAAGTTCTTCAGCAGCATGTCGCCGGGGAAGATGTTCGCCGCCGCCAGTTGCTTGATGGCCAGGCCGTAGTCCTCCAGTGCCTCCAGCACCTGGCCCTCGGTGGCCTGCTCCAGGTACAGGTTCAACGGCGTCATGCGCCGCTCGGTCCAACAGTGGCGGATCAGCACTGTGTCGCCCTCCAGCGCCACCGTCGACGGCGCCACCTCCAGCAACTCGGCCAGGCAATCCGGCTCGAACTTGCTGCGCGGAAAGCGAAAATCGGCAAACTCCTGGGTGTCGGCCATACGCCCCACCCGGTCGACACTCTTCACCAGCCGGTACTTGTCGATCACCGTGGCGCGGTCCACGGTTTTCGATGGCGAGAAGCGGTCCTTGATGATCTTGAACACCGTATTGAACCCGGGCAAGGTGAACACGCTCATGACCATGCCCCGCACCCCTGGCGCCATGACGAAGCGGTCATCACTGCTGGCCAGGTGGTTGATCAGTGCGCGGTAGAACTCCGACTTGCCCTGCTTGTAGAACCCGATCGAGGTATACAGCTCGGCAATGTGCTTGCCCGGCAGGATGCGCTTGAGGAAATTGACGAACTCGGCGGGCACCGGGACATCGGCCATGAAGTAAGAGCGGGTGAACGAAAAGATGATCGACACCTCGGCCTCGTCGGTAATCAACGCATCGGCCTCGATGCCGTGGCCCTCGCGGTGCAGCAAGGGAATCACCAACGGCCACTGCTCATCGCTGTTGTACAGGCGGCCGACCAGATAGGCCCCCTTGTTGCGGTAAAGCACGGGTACAAACAGCTCCACGGCCAGCGTCGGGTCCTTGCACACCCAGTCGGGCAGGCATTCGCGCAGTTGTTCTTCCAGCCGCGCCAGGTCGCCTTCCAGGTCGCCATAAGGCATGTCGAATGGGTAATCGGCGAACACCGCGCGCAGCAAGTTCCTGAGACTGCCATCAAGCCGATAGGTACGGGTTTGCGCGGCGCGCTCGCGGCCGCGCATGGAAGGCCGGGTAGTGTGGATGAACATGCAGCCGTCGCTGATCAGGTCATGGCTGAACAGGCTGCAAAACAGCGAGTTGTACCAGGTCTCTGCCAGCTCGTCGTCCAGGCGGGGGTCGATCAGGTGGATATAGGCGTTTTTCACCAGCGGCCACTGTTCCACATCCAGCAGCACCTCTGCGGCAAAGGCCTGGCGCAGCCAACCGTTGACTTCGGCGACTTTCTCTTCGTAGAGATTGATGCGGGCAGCGGCGGCCTGCTGGATATCCTGCCAGCGCGCCTGCTCGAAGCGCTGGCGAGCACCAAGGGTGATGCGCTGGAAATGATCGCGGTAGTCGTCGAAGCCGGCGAGGATCATCCGGGCGATTTCGACAGCGGGCCAGGGCTGGGACATGCGTGGGGCCTCGGAGCTGGGATTGAGTACAGAGCTTAGCCGCCCTTGGCTTCATCGGTTACTGCCATTGAAGGCCCGAGCTGTAGTTGCAGCTGCATTGCCCAGAGCCCCGCAGCCCAAGAGGAATTACACAGCAAGAAAGCACAAGAATCCCCCCGCCCCCTGGCGTACACTCGCGCCCCTGCCTTGCCTTCGGAGACCGTTGTGAGCCCCATCGCCCTAGCCCGCCTGCTGACCCTTGCCGCCGTCTGGGGAGCGAGTTTCCTGTTCATGCGCATCATCGCCCCCGAACTGGGCACGGTGCCGACCGCGTTCTTCCGGGTCTCCATCGCCTGTCTGGGCCTGATCGTGATACTGGCCGCCGCCCGTGTGCGCTGGGACTTCCAGGGCAAGCTCGGCGCGTGCCTGGTGCTGGGCATGATCAACTCCGGCATCCCCGCCACCTTCTATTCGGTGGCGGCCCAGGTGCTGCCGGCCGGCTATTCGGCGATCTTCAACGCCACCACCCCGTTGATGGGCGTGCTGGTCGGCGTACTGTTCTTCCGCGAGCCAATGACCCTGGCCAAACTCTGCGGCATCTTCCTTGGCCTGTTCGGCGTCGGCATCCTTAGCGGCGCCGGCCCGGTGGCACTGGACATGGCCCTGCTGCAAGGCGCCCTCGCCTGCCTGGCGGCCACCACCTGCTACGGCTTTGCCGGGTTCCTCGCCCGCCGCTGGATCAGCGGCCTGGACAGCCGTCTTTCCGCACTGGGCAGCATGCTCGGCGCCACGCTGATGCTGACCCCGCTGTTCGGCTGGAGCGCACTCACCCAACCGCCCGCCAGCTGGGGGGGCTGGGAGGTGTGGTTGTCGTTGCTGGGGCTGGGGCTACTATGCACCGCCTTTGCCTACATCCTGTACTTCCGCCTGCTGGCCGAGATCGGACCGGTCAAAGCCAGCACCGTGACCTTCCTGATCCCGGTATTCGGCGTATTGTGGGGGGCATGGCTGCTGAATGAGCCGTTGTCGATGGCGCACCTATACGGCGGCCTGCTGATTGGCCTGGCCTTGTGGCTGGTGCTGCGCCCGGCGCGCAACTGAAGCGGGGTACTGCATGAACAGCGCGTACAAAAAGGTCCTGTTCCGCCTGGAACAGGACGAGAACGGCTACCCACCGGCCTCGGTCGAGGGCCTGTGGGCCAAGGCCGTGGAAGGCGGCTATGCCATCGACAACATACCCTTCCATGTCTATGGCATCGCCCCGGGCGACGTGATCGACACCCGCGAGGAAGCAGGCGAAACCTGGTTCGCAGAACTGCGCCACAGCAGCGGCAGCTCGGTGTTCCGGGTGGTCGTCAAACCACCGGAAACCCTCGACCAGGTACGCGCAGCATTGCTGGATTTCGGCTGCGCCTGTGAAACCGAACAAGCAGTGAAGATGTTGGCGGTCGAGGTCCCGCCGCAACGCTCGCTCGATACCCTGCTCTACTACCTGCTCACCCAGCGCGAAGCCGGCCTGCTGGACTTCGAGGAAGGCGTGTTGCGCCACGCCATCCCCGAAGAATTCCGCTAGGGCCTACGCTTCGGCCAGGCGCGCGGCGGGCTTGCGAAACACGAACAGCAGCCCAACCACGATCAGCCCCATGCCCAGCAGGCTGAGTGGTGCCAGGCGGTTACCGAAGATCAGCAAGTCCATCACCGCAGTCACTGCCGGCACCAGGTAGAACAGGCTGGTGACGTTGACCAGGTTGCCCTTGGCGATCAGCCGGTACAACAGCAAGGTTGCCAGCAGCGAGACCACCAGGCCCATCCAAAGCAGCGCACCGAAGAAGCTGCCGGTCCACTCGACATGAAGCGGTTGCAGAGGTGCGAACAGCGCGCACATGGCAAAGCCGGCCAGGTACTGCAGCGGCAGCGTGCCCATGGGGTTGTCGGTAATGCGCTTCTGCAGGATCGAGCCAAAGGTCATGCTGACCAGCGCCAGCAGGGCGAACAGCATGCCCGCCAGCGATACCCCGCCCAGATTGATGCCCTGGTAGACCACCATGATCAAGCCGCCCAACCCCAAACCCAGGCCGAACAAACGGCTCCAGGAACGCTGGCGTTCCATCAGCACCACGGTGAGGATGGGTTGTACCCCCATCACCGTGGCCATGACGCCGGGGGTGACATGGGTATCAAGCGCCAACAGATAAAAGATCTGATAGGCACCGAGGAGCACACACCCTGTACCCAGGGCCCGCAGAATGCTCCCGCGAGTACGCGGCCAGCGCAGCCCTAGCAACGGGCCGATCAGCAACAGGCCAGCCAGGGCCAGCGCCGAGCGCAACAGCAGGAAGGCGAACGGGCTGGCATGCGCCAGGCCGAGCTTGGAGACGATCGCCCCGCTGCTCCACAGCAGGACGAACAGGCAGGTAGTGGCCGCCGAGGCCACGGACGTTTTGGTAAAGACAGACATGAATTGCCACCTGATAGTAGGCAGATAAGCCAAACGGACGGCGTGCGCTTCAACGTGAGCAGTGGCCGACCGTGTTCAGTAGGTTGCGCGTGTGAAGGGGTACGGCAAGAAGCCGATCAGCCCAGCACGACCACGCAATGAGGCGGAGCTACGCCGCCTACGACGCCACTGACAGGTGGTGGGGAGTGACAGATCATGACCGGCTGCTGGCTACCACGCACGACCATGCCCGCGACTGGCGCGATGGCAAAGCGTGTGGTGGAAGGGATGGCGGGCATGACAGGGGTCTTTGCAGAAGTGAATGCTCTGGAATATAGCGAGTGATTCTTCGCAGCACAACCCCGCCTCCACACGCGCGCCCTCGTCCTTGAAGGATGAGGCGCACCTGTGGCAGCGGGCTTGCCCCGCAAAGCGGCCGGTTAGACCAGAAAAAATCAGAACAACCAGCGATACAACAGATACGCCACCACCACCGCCAGTACCGGCCGCAGCACGCGGTAAGCCTTGGGGTTGGCACGTTTGAACTGCTTCACATGGCTGCTGATCTTGTTGCTGAAGCGCTTGCTCCAGGCGTACGCCTGGTTGATCCCGCCCACGCGCTCTTCGTCGGTGTTCTGCGGCGCGGTGGCGCGGCCGAGGAAGGCACTGACCCTACGGTTGATGCGCGTCATCAGCGGGCTACTCAGCGGGCGCTCGATGTCACAGAACAGGATCACGCGGGTAACGTCGGTTTCGTTCTTGACCCAGTGCACGTAGGTTTCGTCGAACATCACGTCTTCGCCATCACGCCAGGCGTACTGCTCACCGTCCACGTAGATGCGGCATGCGTCGGAGTTGGGCGTGGACAGCCCCAGGTGATAACGCAGCGAGCCTGCGAACGGGTCGCGGTGCGGGTTCAGGTGGCTGCCGCCGGGTAGCAGGGCAAACATTGCGCCCTTGACACTGGGGATGCGGCTGACCAGCTCGACAGTGCGCGGGCAAAGGGTTTGCGCCGAAGGCAGCGGTTTGTCGTACCACTTCAGGTAAAAGCGCTTCCAGCCCTTCTTGAAGAACGAACCGAAGCCGGCGTCGTTATCTTTCTCAGCGGCACGGATATAGCCTTCGTCGAACAGGCGCATGGCCTCTTCGCGGATTTCCTGCCAGTTGTCCTTCAACACGTCCAGCTCGGGGAAGCGCTGGCGATCCAGGTAGGGCTTGGACGGCACGCCGGAAAACAGGTACATCAACGCGTTGTAGGGGGCGAACAGCGCCGAATGGTTGACGAACTGGCGCAACACCGGCAGACGGGCCTTGCCGCGCAAGTGCACGAACAGCACGCTGCCGAAAAACACCAGCAAGACACCCGCCTTGGCTGCAAAGGAAAAGGTCATGCTTTCACTCCTTGAGGAAGAGTCAGGCCTGCGCTGCCTGCTCTCCAGAAAATCATCCTGCCATCATAAACCGATCCCGCCGCGGTAAAAACAACCCGGGCGGGATCGCATTCATGAAGATTTTGCAATAAACCAGTCCGCCGATCGTTGCGCCGGATCAGCGGCAAGGCCGATTACTGCTGGGTTTCCTGCTCGCTGAACATGTCGCTGAACAGCATGCTCGACAAGTATCGCTCGCCCGAATCGGGCAGGATTACGACGATGGTCTTACCCTGCATTTCCGGTTTTTCGGCCAGACGCACCGCTGCCGCCATTGCCGCACCGCAGGAAATACCACAAAGGATGCCCTCTTCCTGCATCAGGCGAATCGCCATGGCCTTGGACTCTTCGTCGGTCACCGTCTCCACTTGGTCGACAATCGACAGGTCGAGGTTTTTCGGCACGAAACCGGCGCCGATGCCCTGGATTTTGTGCGGGCTTGGCTTGAGTTCTTCGCCGGCCAGGGTCTGGCTGATCAGGGGCGATGCCACGGGTTCCACTGCCACCGACAGGATGGCCTTGCCCTGGGTATGTTTGATGTAGCGCGACACGCCGGTGATGGTCCCGCCAGTGCCCACGCCTGCCACCAGCACGTCGATGGCGCCGTCCGTGTCGTTCCAGATCTCAGGGCCGGTGGTTTTCTCGTGAATGGCCGGGTTGGCCGGGTTTTCGAACTGGCCCGGCAGGAAGTACTGCGCCGGGTCGGAGGCGACGATTTCGTTGGCCTTCTCGATCGCGCCCTTCATGCCCTTGGCCGGATCGGTCAATACCAGCTCGGCGCCCAGTGCCTTCAGCACCTTGCGGCGCTCCAGGCTCATCGAGGCGGGCATGGTCAGCATCAGCTTGTAGCCGCGGGCGGCGGCAACGAAGGCCAGGCCGATACCGGTGTTGCCCGAGGTGGGCTCGACGATGGTCATGCCCGGTTTGAGCTTGCCGCTGCTCTCGGCGTCCCAGACCATGTTCGCGCCAATGCGGCATTTGACCGAGTATCCGGGGTTGCGCCCTTCGATCTTGGCCAGGATGGTCACACCGCGCGGGGCGATGCGGTTGATCTGCACCAGCGGCGTGTTACCGATGGAGTGGGCGTTGTCTGCAAAGATACGGCTCATGGCAGGGGTCCTTGGCATGAAAAAGCAGGGAAATGACTCAAGGGTAAGCCTGCGGCGGTGGCCCGTAAAGCCTGTTCGAACTCAGCCCGGCACGTTGCGGTCAACCGCACATCCCGCCTTGGAGACAGCCTCATGAAAGCCCGCTATCGCTGGCCGCTGGTCGGCCTGGCCAGCCTGATCGTGCTGCTGGTGGCGCTGCACCTGGCCCTGCCCTACCTGGTGCGCGACTACCTCAACGACAAGCTGGCCGACATGGGTGACTACCGCGGCCAGGTAGCCGATGTGGACCTGGCCTGGTGGCGCGGTGCCTACCAGATCAATGGGCTGAAAATCGTCAAGACCACCGGCAAGGTGCCCGTACCGTTTCTCGACGCCCCACTGATCGACCTTTCGGTGAGCTGGCGTTCGTTGTGGTACGACAAGGCAGTAGTGGCGGAGGTAACCTTCGTGCACCCCGAGCTGAACTTTGTCGACGGTGGTAGCAAACAGGCATCGCAGACCGGCCAAGGTACCGACTGGCGCCAGCAGCTGGAAAAACTCCTGCCCATCACCCTCAACGAAGTGCGTATCGACAATGGCGTGCTGACGTTCCGCAACTTCAATTCCAAGCCACCGGTCGACCTCAAGGCCACCCGGTTGAACGCCAGCATCCACAACTTGACCAACGTGCGCGACCAGCAAGGCCGTCGCGATGCAAGTTTCGAAGGGACGGCGCTCATCGCGGGGGATGCGAAGGTAGAAAGCCGTGCCACCTTCGACCCTTTCAGTGATTTCGACGACTTCGAATTCAGGCTTCGCGCCACCGGCATCGAGCTGCGCAAACTGAATGACTTTGCCAGCGCCTACGGCAAATTCGACTTCAATGCCGGGCACGGTGACGTGGTCATCGAGGCCCAGGCAGAAAACGGCCGGCTGAACGGCTATATAAAACCGCTGCTGCGCGATGTCGACGTGTTCGACTGGCAACAGGACGTCGAGGAAAAGGACAAGGGCTTCTTCCGCTCAGTGTGGGAGGCCCTGGTGGGGGCGACCGAAACGGTGCTGAAGAACCAGCCGAAAAACCAGTTCGCCACCCGGGTGGAACTCAGCGGCAGTGTGCGCCAACAGGATATCAGTGCCTTCGAAGCGTTCTTGCAGATCCTGCGCAATGGGTTTGTCCAGGCATTCAATGCGCGCTATGAGCAACCAGCGCCGAAGTCTGACTGAGACAGTGTGACGGGGCATTCAGGGACTGAATACCCGGTCTGCGTTTGCAGCCGCCTGGCCCCGCGTTATAGTCGGAAACAAATCCAGATCATGTGCTGCGTGTTCGGGCCTCTTCGCGGGTAAACCCGCCCCTACAACCTTATTAGGCGCGGGTTTCCCGCGAAGAGGCCCGCAAAGCCCTAAACAGAGGACAACCCCCCATGAAGTTCGAAGGCACCCGCGACTACGTCGCCACAGACGACCTGAAACTGGCGGTAAACGCGGCCATTACCCTCGAACGCCCGCTGTTGGTCAAGGGCGAACCGGGCACCGGCAAAACCATGCTCGCCGAGCAGTTGGCGGCTTCGTTCGGGGCGCGCCTGATCACCTGGCACATCAAATCCACTACCAAGGCCCACCAGGGGCTGTACGAGTACGACGCGGTCAGCCGCCTGCGCGACTCGCAGCTGGGCGTGGACAAGGTGCACGATGTGCGCAACTACCTGAAAAAGGGCAAGCTCTGGGAGGCCTTCGAGGCCGACGAGCGGGTCATCCTGCTGATCGACGAAATCGACAAGGCCGATATCGAATTCCCCAACGACCTGCTGCAAGAACTCGACAAGATGGAGTTCTACGTCTACGAAATCGACGAGACCATCAAGGCCAAACAGCGGCCGATCATCATCATTACCTCGAACAACGAAAAAGAGCTGCCGGACGCCTTCCTGCGCCGCTGCTTCTTCCACTACATCGCCTTCCCCGACCGCACTACCCTGCAGCAGATTGTCGACGTGCACTACCCGAACATCAGCCAGTCGCTGGTCAGCGAGGCACTGGATGTGTTCTTCGACGTGCGCAAGGTGCCGGGCCTGAAGAAAAAGCCGTCCACCTCCGAGCTGGTCGACTGGCTCAAGCTGCTGATGGCCGACAACATCGGTGAAGCGGTGCTGCGCGAACGCGACCCGACCAAGGCCATCCCGCCGCTGGCCGGTGCGCTGGTAAAAAACGAGCAGGATGTTCAACTGCTCGAGCGCCTGGCCTTCATGAGCCGGCGCGGCAACCGCTGACAGGAGCAGGGCCATGCTGCTCAATCTGTTCAATGAGATGCGTGCGGCCAAGGTGCCGGTTTCGGTGCGTGAACTGCTCGACCTGCACCAGGCCTTGCAAAAGCGCGTGGTGTTCGCCGACATGGACGAGTTCTACTACCTCGCCCGCGCCATCCTGGTGAAGGACGAACGCCACTTCGACAAGTTCGACCGTGCCTTCGCAGCCTACTTCAAGGGCCTGGAAAACCTCGACCGGCATATCGAGGCGCTGATCCCCGAAGACTGGCTGCGCAAGGAATTCGAGCGTTCGCTGACCGATGAAGAACGCGCACAGATCCAGTCGCTGGGCGGCCTGGACAAGCTTATCGAGGCATTCAAGCAGCGCCTCGAAGAGCAAAAGGAACGCCACGCTGGCGGCAACAAGTGGATTGGCACCGGCGGCACCAGCCCATTCGGCTCGGGTGGTTTCAACCCCGAGGGCATCCGCGTCGGTGACGCCGGCAAGCGTCAGGGCAAGGCAGTCAAAGTCTGGGACCAACGCGAGTACAAGAACCTCGACGACCAGGTCGAGCTTGGCACCCGCAACATCAAGCTGGCCCTGCGCCGGCTGCGCAAGTTCGCCCGCGAAGGCGCCGCCGAAGAGCTCGACATCGATGGCACCATCGACCACACCGCGCGTGATGCCGGGTTGCTGAACATCCAGATGCGCCCCGAGCGGCGCAACACCGTGAAGCTGCTTTTGCTGTTCGACATTGGCGGTTCGATGGACGCCCACGTCAAAGTCTGCGAAGAGCTGTTCTCGGCCTGCAAGACCGAGTTCAAGCACCTGGAGTATTACTACTTCCACAATTGCGTTTATGAGTCGGTGTGGAAGAACAACCTGCGCCGCACGTCCGAACGTTTTTCCACCTTCGACCTGCTGCACAAGTACGGCGATGACTACAAGGTGGTGTTCGTCGGTGACGCGGCCATGGCGCCCTACGAGATCACCCAGCCCGGTGGCAGCGTGGAGCACTGGAACGAAGAAGCCGGGTATGTGTGGATCCAGCGTTTCATGGAAAAATTCAGGAAGGTCATCTGGATCAACCCGTACCCCAAGCAGGCCTGGGAGTACACCGCCTCGACCCATCTGGTGCGCGACCTGATCGAGGACAAGATGTATCCGCTGACCCTGCAAGGGTTGGAGGACGGGATGCGCTACCTGTCCAAGTGAGGTTGCCTGTACCGGCCCTTTCGCGGGCTCGCCCGCTCCCACAGGCCCCCCCACATTCACAACCCTCAAATGCAGTGCTATCCCTGTGGGAGCGGGCAAGCCCGCGAAAGGGCTAGCAGCCTTAAGACCAACGCCTCAGGTAAAGCTGCTGCTCACGCCAGGCCTGGTCCTGCACCACCGCCCTGAACCGCACCACCGCCCCCGGCATGCACTGCGCCAGTTGCGCCAGCGCCAGCGGCGTCAGCGCGCCCAGCCGCGGGTACCCACCAATGGTCTGCCGGTCATTGAGCAACACGATCGGCTGCCCGTCTGGCGGCACCTGTACCGCCCCCAGCGGGATCCCTTCGGAGATCATCGGCGCCCCTTGGTACACCAGCTGCGGCCCCAACAACCGGATGCCCATGCGGTCGGCCCGGCTATCCAGCGTCCACTCCCGGTTGAATGCCTCGAACAAGCTGGTACCGCTGAATTCACCGATCTGCGCGCCCATCACCAGGTCCAGCACCGGCTTTGGGGCGAACTGCGGGCACAACGCTTGCGGCACTTCGCGCAGGGGGGCATTGCTACCGGTAAAAGCCAATGCCTGGTGTTTAGCCAGCGCAGCACCCTGGCCATCGATGCCACCCAGTGCTTCACGTACCACGGTGGCACAACTGCCCAGCACATCCTCGCCCAGAAACCCACCCGGTGCCGCCAGATACGCCCGCACACCCACTTTGGGCTGTCTCAAGGTCAAGCGCTGCCCCTTGGCCAAGGCAAAGCTGCGCCATGGCGCGAGTGGCTGATCATCGACACACGCATCCAGGTCGGCACCGGCCAGGGCCAGCACGCAATCCTGTTCGGCCACCACGCAAAAACCACCCAGCGCCACCTCGACCACCGGCGCCCCCAACGGGTTGCCCAGCAGCCAGTTGGCCCAGTGCATCGCCACCCAGTCCAGCGCCCCGCCCTGGGTCACGCCAAGGTGGCGCACGCCAAAGCGCCCGGCATCCTGTAACTGGCACAACGGCGTACTGGCCTCGATCATCAACTGCTTCATCCCTGCGCCTCCACATCACCACCCATAGCCAGGAATTCGCTGCGCGAAACCGGCACGAAGCGCACCCGGTCACCGGGTTGCAAGAGGCTGTAACCCTCACGCTCACGGTCGAACAACCGCACCGGGGTGCGCCCGATCAGGTTCCAGCCACCCGGCGATACTGCCGGGTAGGCCGCCGTCTGGCGCTCGGCAATACCCACGCTGCCCGCCGCCACGCGCTTGCGTGGGGTACTCAGACGAGGGCTGGCCAGGCGCTCGTCGACCAGGCCCATGAAGCCGAAACCCGGTGCGAAGCCCAGGGCAAACACCGGGTAATCGCGTTCACCGTGCAAGCGAACAATCTCCGCTTCACTCAAGCCGCTGCGAGCTGCCAGCACAGGCAGCTCGGGGCCGACACTGGCGTCGTACCACACCGGGATTTCGTGTCGGCGGCCGCCACTGCCGGTGTCAGGCTGCAAGCCGTCCAGCGCCTGAGCGATTCGCGCCCTGGCCTCGCCTGGCGGCAGGGCAGACTGCACCATCAGCGTGGTATAGGACGGCACCAGGTCCAGCAAATGCTCGCCGAACGCCGCGCTCAAGCGCCGGCTGGCGGCGAGCATCCATGGCATGTTGGCCTCATCGATACGGTCGAACAGGCGTACCATCAGGCTGTCGATGGCGACCACTTCGATTCGCGGCTTCATCACACCTCCAGCCCATCGAGGGCCTGGCGAATCTGCCGCACCGCCGCCACCGAACTGTCGTTGTCGCCATGCACGCAGAGGGTGCGGGCGGCAAGCTGCAAGGCGCTGCCATCGTCAGCCAACAGCGTTTCGCCTCGGGCCAGACGCACCGCCTGCTCCACCACCCGCGCCGGGTCGTGATGCACCGCGCCCGGCAGGCGCCGCGACAGCAGATGGCCGCTGGCGGTGTATGCGCGGTCTGCGAACGCCTCGAACCACAGCGGCACGCCGATTTCATCGCCTAGTGCCTGGGCGGCACGGTTGTCGGCGGTGGCCATCAGCATCAATGGCAGGTTGCTGTCATAGGCCGCTACGGCCTCCAGCACGGTACGCAGCTTGAGCGGGTCGGCCATCATGTCGTTGTACAGCGCGCCATGGGGCTTCACATAGGCCACGCGACCACCCAGCACTTTGCAGATGCCATCCAGCGCACCGATCTGATAATGCAGCAGGTCGCGGATTTCTTCCGGGCTGCAGGCCATGGAGCGGCGGCCGAAGCCGACCAGGTCCGGGTAGGCCGGATGAGCGCCGATAGTCACCCCGTGCTCCAGCGCCAGGGCCACGGTACGGCGCATGATACCGGGGTCGCCGGCGTGGTAGCCGCAGGCGATGTTGGCGCAATCGATGTAAGGCATGACCTCGGCATCCAGGCCCATGCGCCAGCTGCCAAAACTCTCGCCCATGTCGCAATTGAGTAGCAGGCGTTCCACCACGAGGCCTCCGTTGTTGTTGTGCATATGCCTACCTTACCGCGCCTGCAGCTGTTTGCCGCGGGTTTCCGGCAAGCTCAAGGCCGCCACGATCACAATGCCGTAGGACACAGCAGAAAACACGCCGATACCCAAACCCAGCGGAACGTTCTGGCCGAGCATGCCGATCATTAACGGGAACAGCGCGGCAATGACCTTGCCGATGTTGTAGCAGAAGCCCTGCCCCGAACCCCGGATGCGCGTGGGGAACAGTTCGGTCAGAAACGCCCCCATGCCGCTGAAGATACCCGAGGCGAAGAAGCCCAACGGGAGACCCAGCCACAGCATCACGCCATCGCTGACCGGCATCTGCGTGTACAACAGCACAATGACGAAAGAGCCCACGGCGAACAGGATGAAGTTCTTCTTGCGCCCCAGCAGGTCGGACAGATAAGCGCTGACCACATAGCCCACGTACGAGCCGACGATCACCATGGCCAGATAACCACCCGTGCCCAGCACACTCAGGCCGCGTTCGTTCTTCAGGAAGGTTGGCAGCCACGAGGTGATGGCGTAGTAACCGCCGAGCGCGCCGGTGGTCAGCAGGGATGCCCGCACGGTGGTCCAGAGCATGCCCGGGGCGAAGATTTCGTAGAAGCGCGAAGGTGCCTCGGCGTTTTCCACTGCCTTGGCCTTACGATAGACCTCAGGGTCCTTGACCAGGCGGCGAACGAAGATCACGAAGATTGCCGGTACCAGCCCCAGCAGGAACAACGCACGCCAAGCCTGCTCTGCCGGCAGCCAGGAGAACAGCAGCGCATAGAGGATGGCCGTGAGGCCCCAGCCGATTGCCCAGCCGGACTGCACCATGCCCACCGCCTTGCCGCGGTCCTGGGCGCGGATCACCTCGCCGATCAACACCGCACCGGCGGTCCACTCGCCACCGAAGCCAAAGCCCATCAGGGTTCGGGCAATCAGCAATTGCTCGTAGTTCTGAGCGAAGCCGCACAGGAAGGTGAAGAAGGCGAACCACAACACCGTCAGTTGCAGGGTACGCACCCGGCCGATGCGGTCGGAGAGGATACCCGCCACCCAGCCTCCTACAGCCGAGGCAATCAGCGTGCTGGTGTGGATCAACCCGGCTTCGGTGGTGGTGATACCCCACAGCATGATCAGCGTAGGGATGACGAAACTGAGCATCTGTGTGTCCATACCGTCCAGGCCATAGCCAATCTTGCAGCTCCAGAAGGTACGTCGTTGCTGTTTGTCGATGTCACGGTACCAGGCGAAAGGCCCGGACGAAGGGAGGGTACTGACCTGCTGCTGCACGCCGGTGGGGTTCATGGATGCCTCGGCTTGTTGGTATTGTTTTATGGGCGACATGAAGCGTCGCGGCCTGGGCGCCATTGTTCAGAGGCCGCCTCGCCTGCGTCCAACGAAAAAAACCGCCGGTCTGGAACAAGAAAAACTGATCATGAACCTTCGCTTCCTCGAAACCTTCGTCTGGGTCGCCCGGCTCAAGAGCTTCCGCCTGACGGCAGAAAAGCTGTTCACCACCCAGGCTTCGGTATCCAGCCGCATTGCCGCACTGGAGGCTGACCTGGGCGTGAAGCTGCTGCTGCGCGACTCCCGCGGCGTCAGCCTGACCCCGGAAGGCAGCAAGGTGCTGGAATACGCCGAACGCATGCTGGAAACCGCCAAGGCCATGAAGCAGTCGCTGGACAGCGACCGGGCCAAGGTCGGGCGCATTCGCATCGGGGTGATGGATACTGTGATCCACACCTGGATGAGCGCGCTGGTGGCGGAGCTGACCGAGCGCTACCCACAGGTGGAAATCGAACTGGTGGCCGACACCGCGCTGAACTTGCGCGAGCAGCTGCAGAAGGGCTTTCTTGACGTGATTTTGCAGACCGACTTGCTGCGCGAGCAATCGATCCGCAGCCTCGACCTGGCACGCTACCCAATGGGCTGGGTGGTGGCCGCAGGCGCCCACCAGCACCGGGACTATGCGTCGCTGGCCGAACTTGGGCGCGAGCGCATCATCACCTTCTCGAAGAATTCACGGCCGCACCAGGAGGTGCTGAGCTTGCTGCAGGCTGCGGGGGCAGAGGCACCCCGGTTGAATTGTGTGAACTCGGTGGCGGCGATTACCCGGCTGTTGCGCGACGGCTTTGGCATTGGCGCGCTACCGCCGGCGCTGGTGGATGCCGAGTTGGGCCGGGGCGAGCTGGTGCTGCTGGAAGGGTTGCAGCCGCCGCCGAGCCTTGAGCTGGTGGTGGCGTGGCAGACCGGGGTGGCGTTGGTCGATGAGGTGGTTGGGGTTTGCCGGCAGGTGTTGGCGCGGTATGCGCGGGATGTGGGTGGGCAGCGGATCGTGCTGGTCTGACCAACAGTCTCCGCCTGTACCGGCCCTTTCGCGGGCTTGCCCGCTCCCACAGGATCATCACAGGCCTGGCGGGCCAGGTTGTACCTGTGGGAGCGGGCAAGCCCGCGAAAGGGCCGCTACAGGTACAGCAAAACTTAGCGCCAGCTCTCTTTCACCACCCTGCGCCGCCCGCCCAGGATCAGCCAGCCAATCCCCAACAACAGGCTTTCGACCACAAAGGCCAGCACAAACCCGGCACCCACACCCCAGCCAATCGCCTCGGGTACCAGCAGAATCTGGTAGCTGTAGCCATTGAGGGTTTCTTCACGCAACTGCGGGTCGGCCTGTACCAGCACATGCCAGGTACGCTCGGCCCATGACCCTTGCAGCACCTGCCATTCGTTTTCCAGCAGTTCGTTGCGGATCATCAGGCTTTCGATGCTGTTGGCATCACTGTTGAACACCGGGTCGTCGCTGCTGCGGTAGTGCTGCAACAGCGCCTGCAAGTCGCCCTTGAAAAAGCGCTCGGCCGTTTGCCGGAACCCATCGAGCGCCTCGCGCGATTCGAACAGGTGCGCCTCGACCCGCTGGCTATAGTCCTTGACCAGCCCCGGGACCTGGATACCGGCCAGCAGGCCGAAGGTGAACAACAGCAATCGCAGGTAACTTCTGAACATGCAGCGTCCTTAGCTCTGGCCGTGCGCCACGCACTCGCCGTGCCGCCACAGGGCCCACTGACCCGGCGCGTAGCGGTGCCAGGTCTCGTTCTCGGTCAGGGCCTCGGTGGCAATCACCGTGACCACGTCGTTGGGGGTGGTTTCGGTATGAAAATCGACGATCAGGTCGACATCCTTCAACCGTGCGGCACCGAATGGCGCACGGCGGGTAATGTGCACCAGCTTGGTCGAGCAAAAGCAGAACAGCCAGTCGCCGTCGCTGAGCATGCAGTTGAACACGCCCAGATCCCGGTAGCCGGCACAGGCTTCGACCAGCACGGGCAGCAGCTGCTCCACCGGCACCGGTTCGGGGAAGGCGCTGCGGATGCGGTTGAGCAAGTCGCAGAAGGCCGCTTCGCTGTCGGTGTCGCCCACTGGCCGGTAGAAACTGGCCAGGCCCTTGAAGTCACCCAGCTGGCCGTTGTGCGCGAAGCACCAGTTGCGGCCCCACATTTCCCGCACGAACGGGTGGGTGTTGGACAGGCACACCCTGCCGACGTTGGCCTGACGGATATGACCGATCACCACTTCACTTTTGATCGGGTAGCGCTGCACGAGGTTGGCCACTTCCGACTCGCTGCTCGCGGCCGGGTCCTGGAACAGGCGCAGGCCGCGGCCTTCGTAAAAGCCTATCCCCCAGCCGTCACGGTGCGGGCCGGTTCGCCCGCCCCGCTGCATCAGGCCGGTGAAGCTGAAAACGATGTCGGTAGGGACGTTGGCACTCATGCCCAGCAGTTCGCACATAGGCGTGTCTCCGTTTACAGACGAGGCTCGACCCGGCCTGCGCCACGCGTAGCGGCTGGCGGCAAGTCGTCACGGTAACGGTCGCTGCGCTCGGCAGCCAGCGGCGCCTGGGTGCCGAGCTGGTCATCCTCGGCCTGCTGACGCCTGGCGGCGGCTTCGGCCTGCTCACGGCGTGCGTGCGCGCGCTTTTCCAGCGGCCAGCGCAGCAGCACGAAGAGGAAGTACAGGCCGAAGGCGATCATGCCGTACATGGCGAAGTCGGACACAGCGCGCCAGGCGTTGTTGCCGACCTTGAAAGCGACATCCAGCGCAGTGATGGCGATTGCAGGGGCGAAGCTGTCCTTGACCGGGTCGACGATGGTCGGGGTCAGCAGCAGCACCGCCAGCACCACCCGTAGCGGTTCGCGCAGCCAGCGCCACATCCAGCCGGTGAGCTTGAAGCCCACCAGCAGGCACCCTAAGGCGGCTACTGCGTACAAGCCCCAGGCGAAGGTGTAGTCGTTCTCGGTCATGGTGTTCGTGCAAGCCAGGCAAAGAGATGCCTATGATAAACACTTTTCCGGGCGCAGACAGTGTTTGCCTGTGCCGGCCTCTTCGCGGGTAAACCCGCTCCTACCTCGGTGCGACCCCTGTAGGAGCGGGTTTACCCGCGAAGAGGCCGGCACAGGTAACCCCAATCAAGAGACCTTCAATGCCAACCAAGCCCCAACCCCCGATTGCCCAAGCCGACCAGGCCACCGACCCGTATGCCTGGCTGCAACAGCGCGACACCCCCGAGGTACTCGCTTACCTGCAAGCTGAAAACGCCTACCAGGAAGCCTGCCTGGCCGACCAGGCACCGTTGCGTGAGCGACTGTTCGAAGAAATCAAGGGCCGCATCCTGGAGACCGACCTGTCATTGCCGGCGCCCTGGGGCCCCTACCTGTACTACACCCGTACCACCGCCGGCGACGAATACCCGCGTCACTACCGCTGCCCACGCCCGGCCGACGACTCGAACACCGTCGATGAAAGCCAGGAGCAACTGCTGCTCGACCCCAACGCCCTGGCCAACGGCGGTTTCCTCTCCCTGGGCGCGTTCAACATCAGCCCCGACCACCGCCTGCTGGCCTATAGCCTCGACACCAGCGGCGACGAAATCTATACCCTGTACGTCAAAGACCTGGCCAGTGGCAGTGTCACTACCCTGCCCTTCGACGACTGCGACGGTAGCCTGACCTGGGCCAACGACAGCCAGACGCTCTTCTTCGCAGAGCTGGACGACACCCACCGCCCATGGCGCCTGCGTCGCCACACCTTGGGCACGGACGCCGCGCACACCGTGTTCGAAGAGCCAGACGGGCGTTTCTTCCTGCACTGCTACCGCACCAGTTCCGAGCGCCAGCTGGTGCTGCTGCTGAACAGCAAGACCACCAGCGAGGCCTGGGTGCTGGACGCCGACACCCCGCAGGCGCCGTTCACCTGCCTGGCGCCGCGCGTCGAAGGCCACGAATACTTCCCCGACCACGGCCAACTCGACGGCCAGTGGCGCTGGTTCATCCGCACCAACCAGGATGGCATCAACTTCGCCCTGTACCACGCGCCAGCCGCGCCAGTGCCAAGCCGCGAACAGTGGCAGGTGCTGGTGGCGCACCGCGACGCGGTCATGCTCGAAGGCCTTAGCCTGAACGCCGGCGCCCTCACCCTGAGCCTGCGCGAAGGCGGCCTGCCGATCATCGAAGTCCGCCCGCAGGGCTTGCCGGCCTACCGCGTCGAACTGCCAGACGCCGCCTACAGCCTGTACGTGCAGGACAGCCTGGAATTTGCCAGCACTCGCATACGCTTGCGCTACGAAGCGCTCAACCGCCCGGCCCAGGTGCGCCAACTGACGTTGCCCACGGGCGCCCAGGTGGTGCTCAAGCAAACCCCGGTGCTCGGTGCATTCGATGCCGATGACTATGTCAGTGAGCGCCTGTGGGCAACCGCAGCGGATGGCACCCAGGTGCCGATCAGCCTGGTACGCCGCCGCCAGGACCTGGGCAAGACCGTGCCACTGTACCTGTACGGCTATGGCGCCTATGGCGAAAGCCTCGACCCCTGGTTCTCACATGCGCGCCTGAGCCTGCTGGAGCGCGGCGTGGCCTTTGCCATCGCCCATGTGCGAGGTGGTGGTGAACTGGGGGAGGCCTGGTACCGTGCCGGCAAGCAGGAGTACAAGCACAACACGTTCAGCGACTTCATCGCCTGCGCCGAGCACCTGATCAGCCAGGGCGTGACGGCCGCCGACCGCCTGGCCATCAGTGGTGGCAGCGCTGGCGGCCTGCTGATCGGCGCGGTGCTCAACCTGCGCCCGGAGCTGTTCCGCTGCGCCATTGCCGAAGTGCCGTTCGTCGACGTGCTCAACACCATGCTCGACCCGGAGCTGCCGCTGACCGTGACCGAGTACGACGAATGGGGCAACCCTGAGGAGCCGGAGGTGTATGAACGGATCAAGGCTTATGCGCCGTACGAGAACCTGAAAGCGCAGGCCTACCCGGCGATGCTGGTGGTGGCGGGCTACAACGACAGCCGCGTGCAGTATTGGGAGGCAGCCAAATGGGTGGCGAAGTTGCGCACACTCAAGACCGACAGCAACCTGCTGCTGCTCAAGACCGAGATGGGGGCTGGGCATGGCGGGATGAGCGGGCGGTACCAGGGGTTGAAGGATGTGGCCCTGGAGTATGCGTTCGTGTTTGGCGAGCTGGGTATTGCCTAAACTCAGGTTTGAGCACCCCCGCGATCGCTGTGGGAGCGGGCAAGCCCGCGAAGCCAACACCGTGGTGGATGGCACGGGCTTCGCCCGTGTTCGCGGGCAAGCCCGCTCCCACACGCGCCAGCTTCAGAAATTGAGCAAGACAGTTGCTCCAACATGATGACGGCGTGGGCCGCTCATGCTCAATCATTCTGGGCCGGCGGCTTCGGCGGGTCCTGTCGCAACCCGGGCAATGGCTGGTCCTTGGGCGGGCCGGGCACTGGCATCGGCGGCAACAAGGGCGCCCCCGGCTGGCTGTCATAAGCCTTGGGCGGTGTGCTCGGGGTAATCTGCGGGTATGGCGTAGGCGTCGGCGTACCGGGCGCGCCGGGTACTGGCGGCGTGAGCCTGGGTGGCGGGCTGGCAGCTTCTGCCAGGGGCAGGCCAGCCATCAACAGCGCGGCGAGGATCGCGTGAAACATCAGCAACCTCCTGTCGGGAACCTTTCTACAGGCTACGCCTAAATCAACGCTTTCGCCTGTCCGCCTGACCTGCAAGCGCGCTAGACTCAATGGCATAACCGTCACCTGCCTGATCAGAACAAAGGAAACACCATGAGCTCCACCTCTTCTGCCGCCGCTACCGCGCGCCTCGACCGCATCCTGGCCGATGCCAAGCGCGACAAGGAAATGGGCTACCGCGACAAGGCCCTGAGAATGTACCCGCACGTATGCGGCCGCTGCGCCCGCGAGTTCGCCGGCAAGCGCCTGAGCGAGCTGACCGTGCATCACCGTGACCACAACCACGACAACAATCCTCAGGACGGCTCCAACTGGGAGCTGCTGTGCCTGTACTGCCACGACAACGAGCACTCGCGCTACACCGACCAGCAGTACTTCAGCGAAGGCTCCACCAGCACCCCGAGCATTGCCAAGGCTACGCACAACCCGTTTGCCGGGCTGGCGGGCATGCTGAAGAAAGACTGACCATCGATTCGCCCCCCGCTGTTACCGGGCAGCCCGTATAATCGCGCTTTTTTCGCGAAGGGCCCCGGTACGTGGCAAACAAACGATACAGCTGCATCGGCCTGTTCAACCCCAAGTCGGCAGAAAACGTCGGCTCTGTGATGCGCGCCGCGGGCTGCTATGGCGTCAATTCGGTGTTCTACACGGGCAAACGCTATGAACGCGCACGTGACTTCGTCACCGACACCAAGCGCGTGCACTACGACATCCCGCTGATCGGCATCGACGATCTGCAGCGCATTATTCCGCTGGGCTGCACGCCCGTGGCGGTGGAACTGGTAGAGGGTGCGCGGCCATTGCCGGATTACACCCATCCGGACCGGGCCATTTACATCTTCGGGCCAGAGGACGGCTCGTTGAGCGAAGACGTGCGGGGATGGTGTGAAGAGACCATCTACATCCCGACCGAGGGCTGCATGAACCTGGCGGCGACGGTGAATGTGGTGCTGTATGACCGCATGGCCAAGGGGCTGAATACCCGTTCGGGGCCCAAGTTCAAATAGAAAGGCCGCCACTGCGGCAACAGGATAGACCTGCCAACACAGGGCGACCGAGTGCTGAGCTCCGTCAGAACAGCACCGAAACCGGGCCGAACATTGCCTCGACAAACCTTGGGTTGTCGCAATCAACGTTGCCGACGATGGTTGGCTGCACGCCCCCCTCCTCGGTTTCGCCCCGTGAACAATGCTGAGTTTCTGCTCCGCGGTGTATTCCAGGTACGACTTGATACGCTTGAAATGCGACTTGCAGACGATGCCGCCCTGCCGATTGTCAGGCGCAGGGATGCCTAGTGCAGCACCTTGCTCTGCAGCACATCGGAACGCCGCCCCAGCACGTTCTCGCTGATCTGCACGAAGTCTTCGGTACTGACGCTGGGCAGGCGCATCAGCCCACGTACCACATCATCCAACGAACGTTTGGCCTGGGTGTGAATGCGGATTTCCTTGTCCAGCGCCTGCAACAGCATCACGCCGCGGGCCACCTGGGCCGGGCTTGCGCGTTCACCCTTGAGCCGGTTGACCTTGGCGCCCTGCTTGCTCAGACGCGCCTGCCAGACCTGGTAGCGGTCATCACTCATCCCGCCCGAGCGGCGTAGCAACTCGTTGGCGTAATAATCGGTCAGGCTCTCTACCAGCCAGTCACTGCCGTCACGCCCGTGAATCTGCGCGAACAGTTGCACCAATTCGCGCAGCAACGGGCTATTGCCGTTTTCGCTGACCATGGGCCGGGCACTGTTCAGGTACAACGAGCCCTGCGCAGCCATAGCCCCTCGCCACATGCCGTCACGCGCCCCGACCAACAGCAGCTTGGGCGGGTTACGCGGGAACACAGCTTGTAGTTGTGGCCAGACGAATGTGAGCAAGGTCAGGCTGTCCATGCGCCGCATGCCCTGCCCCACCGGCGCGGCCACGGTCACTTCGGTCTCGCCCAGGCGGGCGCGGCGGCTGCCCAGGTCGCCGGCAAGCATCCAGCCGGTCGGGCGATCGAACAGGCGCGACACGTTGTCGATGCGAAACTTCCCCTTGCCGATGCGCGGCCAGGACGTTTCGATGCTCTTCCAGCCCTCGGGCAGGTCGAAAGCCAGGCGCGCCACCAGCTCGGTACCATCCTGCTGGTCGAGGCGCGCAGGGGGTATCAGCTGGTCGCCGAGGAACAGTGCCCAGTGCGGAGTGATGCGTGATGAATAGGCGCCGCTGGCCAGTTTCTGGTCCAGCTGCACACGGTAGCTGAGGCTGGTCTTGCCGGCCGCTGGCTGCCAGATACCACGTTGCCCCTTCAGCTGCCATTGCCCATCAGCCTGGAAGCCGCTGTAGGCCCCAGCCTTGCCCAGGTCGAAGTCCAGGCTGCGCACGGCGCTGCCTTCGGCCAATGTCACGCGGACCTCGGCCTGACCGCTGGCAGGCAGCAAGCGCACCTGGTAGTCGAGGTCGACCTTTTTCGCCCAGGCCGGCGAACTGGCCATCAGGCCCAACAGCAACATCAGGTGGCAACGCATACAGAAACTCCTTGTTTCCCCGAGGCAGCGGGCCGCGCCGGTCAGCTGGCGCGAAAGATCAGGTGGTCTTCCCAGTCGTCTTCGTGCACATCGTGTTCACTGAGCATACGCCCCGACTGGGAAATGCGCTGTTCATGAACCTGTTGCCGGTCGCCACAGACCAGGTGATGCCAGGCCGGCAAGTCCTTGCCCTCACTGACCAGGCGGTAACCGCAGGTACTCGGCAGCCACTTGAACTGGTCGGCCTTGCCCGGGGTGAGCTGGATGCAGTCTGGCACTTGGGCGAAGCGGTTGGGGTAGTCGCTGCACTGGCAGGTATTCAGGTCCAGCAATTTGCAGGCGATGCGCGTGTAATAGACGCTGTTGTCGTCTTCGTCCTCGAGCTTTTGCAGGCAGCACAGGCCGCAGCCATCGCACAGCGATTCCCACTCTTGCTGGCTGAGCTCTTCGAGGGTCTTGCGCCGCCAGAACGGCGCGTTTTCAGCGATCATCACACAGGGTTCCTGCCTTCATCTTGGGGGCCACGGCGCGCGGCGGCGCCAGTCTAGAGCCTGGCCTTCGGCAAAGCCAGACCGCTTGTCAGTCGCGACGGCACGCAGTAGCGTGCGCTTTTCCCGTCCGTTTGCAGGAGCCGCCATGAGCGCCAACCCCCGCATTGCCGATTACGCCATCAACGAGCAGTTCATCAACCGCTGGTCGCCACGCGCCTTCACCGCCGAGCCGATCAGCGAAGAAACCCTGCTGAGCTTCCTCGAAGCCGCCCGCTGGGCACCTTCGGCCTATAACTCGCAGCCTTGGCGCTTCCTGTATGCCCGCCGCGACACGCCGAACTGGGAGCGTTACCTGAGCCTGCTGGTGCCCTTCAATCGCAGCTGGGCGCAACAGGCGTCGGCGCTGGTGCTGGTCATTTCCAAGACCACGTTCGCGGCCCCGGGCGCTACGGAAGAAAAACCGGCGCTGTGGCACACCTTCGACACGGGCTCTGCCTGGGGGCACCTGGCCCTGCAGGCCAGCATCAGCGGCTGGCATACCCATGGCATGGCCGGCTTCGATCAGGACCTGGCACGTCAGGAACTGAAGATTCCCGAGGGTTACGTACTGCATGCCATGGTGGCGATCGGCAAGCTGGGGGACAAGGCCAGCCTGGATGAAGCCCTGCAGGCGCGTGAAGTGCCGAGCCCGCGCAAGCCGCTGAGCGAGCTGGCTGCTGAAGGCGATTTCAGCCTGTAAGGTTTGTGTTGGCAGTGCTGGCCTCTTCGCGGGCAAGCCCGCTCCTACGGGGGGTATCACCACCCTGTGCTGGAGCGGGTTTACCCGCGAAGAGGCCGATACAGGCCACAGCGATCAGTAGCCCCGGGCGAAATCGACTTCACCCCGCAACCCCTGCCCCGCTTCATAAGCCCGCACATTCTCGACAAACAAGCGCACCATCGCTGTCGGCGAGGTGGGCGCCGAGCTGTGCCCGGTCAGCAGCAAGCCCCAGGCGGTCCAGAACGGGTGTTGCTTGGGCAACGGCTCCTGGCGGCACACATCGATCACGGCACCGGCCAGATGGCCCTCTTTCAACGCCTCGACCAGGTCGGCATCGACCACCGCCACACCACGCCCGGCATTGATGAACAAGGCCGAGGGCTGGAAGCACTTGAACAGCGCGGCGTCATACAGGTCATGAGTCGCCGGGGTATCCGGCAGCAGGTTCAGCACATAGTCGACCTGGCCGACCATGCGCGGCAGGTCGGCCAGCGCCGCCACCTGGACGAACGGGGCCTGTTCACGGGCGCTGCTGGCAACCCCGTACAGCTCCACACCAAACGGCTGCAGGAACTCGGCCACACGCTGACCAATGTCGCCTGCACCCACAATGAGGACCTTGCGCCCTTCCAGGCTGCGCCCCGGGCGGTCATCCCAGCGCCGCTCGACCTGGCTGACCAGGCGCGACAGCACCTCACGCTCATGGCCTAGCATATAGGTGAGCATGTACTCGGCCATCACCTGACCAAATATGCCAACTGCGCGGCTCAGGCGGTAATCACGCGGCAGGCCGTCGGCCAGCAACGGCGTGATACCGGCCCATGTCGACTGTATCCAGCCCGGCTTGTGGCCTTGGCGCAGCAGACTGGCCAGCAAGTCCGGCTGGCCCAGCCACACCGGGCACTGCGGTGCCTGGCGGGCCAGTTCGGCAGAGTCGCCGCTGGTCACAACGTCCACGTCAGGCGCGGCTGCGCGCAAAAGGCCGGCGTATCGAGCATGGTCATGCTCAGCGATCAGTACGCGCATGGTCAGACGGGGTCGTTGCGGCGCAGCAGCTCTTCGGGCAGGTGCTCGATGTACTCATCTTCCAGCGGCGGCATCTGCAGGTGGTAGCCTTGGCTTTCGAGGTTCTCCAGCACCTTGGTGATGTCCTCGCGGGCCAGCTTGCGCTCAGGGGTGAGCACCAGGTCGAAAGCGTGCACGGGGGTGCCGAAGAACGGCAGCAGGCCTTCAGGCACGCGCTCCAGGCCGTCAGCCTTGAGTACGTACAGGTACATTTCGTTCTTGCGTGGGCTCTTGTAGATCGAGCAAATGCGTTTCATCGGGTTTCTCCGGCACCTGCCAGGTTGTCCAGCAGGGCCTGGCCCATGCGCTCACGGCGCCAGCCGCGCAGCGAATCGGGCAGTTGATAAGGGCCATTGGGGTATCCGCTCTTGAGCAGCGCCTCCAGGGCTTTCTTGCGCAGCATCAGCTCGGGTGCAATCCCCAGGCGCTCGCCTTCGGCCTGGCCGATGGCACGCAGCTGCTTGAGAAGGCCAGCAGCCTCGATCGGCAGCGGCTCGGGCAAGGGCGCAGGCCATTGCTCGGCAGGCAGGCTGGCGGCGCGCTTGATCAGCTGGATGAGGAACTCACCGTCCTGACGAATGGTGCGCGGGTGCATCTCGTCGATCTTGGCCAAGGCCGACAGGTTGTTCGGCTGGCTTTTGGCCATGGGCCAGAGCGAGTGCTCCTTGAGGATACGATTACGCGGCACATCGCGGTTGCGCGCTTCGCGTTCGCGCCAGGCGCACAGCTCACGTAGCACTGCCAGTTGTTGAGGCGCCAGCTTCCAGGCCAGCTTGACGTCGCGGTACAGGCTTTCGGGCTCGACTTCACGGCGCAACGCAGCCACCAGCTCGGCGCCGTCTTCCAGCACCCAGGCATACTTGTCGTCACTCAGCCGCGGGCGCAGCACGGTGAAAAGCTCGGCCAGGTGCACGGCATCTTCGGCAGCGTAGCTGACCTGGGTTTCCGAGAGCGGGCGTTGCAGCCAGTCGGAGCGGGTTTCGCCTTTGGGCAATTCGATGCCCAGCACTTCCTGCACCAGGCGCGAATAGCCCATGGAGAAGCCCAGGTTCAGGTAACCGGCGGCCAGCTGAGTGTCGAACAGCGGCTGAGGCAGCTTGCCGGTCAGGCGCAGCAGCACTTCGAGGTCTTCGCTGCAGGCGTGCAGCACCTTGACCACACCGCTGTCTTCCAGCAGGTCGGCCAAGGGTTGCCAGTTGCCGATCAGCAGCGGGTCGATCAGGAAGGCGCGTTGGCCGTCGCCGATCTGGATCAGCCCGGCTTTCGGGTAAAAGGTGTCGACCCGCATGAATTCGGTGTCGACGGCGACGAAGGGCAGTTGGTGCCAGTCGCGGCAGTGTTCGGCCAGGCTCTGGTCGTCACGGATCCAGTGAATTTCGATGGCCACAAGGCTCTCCCACTAACATTGGCGCGCAGTATATACGGCGCGGGCACTGCGGGTGAAACTGTCCCGCTTTTCGGGGGCAGTCCACCCTGTGGGAGCGGGCGCGCCCACGAATGAAGGCAACACGGTGTATGGCCCGGGCTTCGCCCGGGTTCGCGGGCTTGCCCGCTCCCACAGGGCTTCAGCGCTTGGCCGCCAGCCAGGGCCGGCAACTGGCGAACATGTCCAGCGACTGCTGGTAGAGCTCGGTATGTACCTGCAACAGGCCAAGCATCGAGTGGAACAGGTTGTCCTGGGACAGCGGGGCATCGCTGAGCCGTGCCAGGCAGTCGGTATCGACGCCGAAGTCCTCTTTGTAGTTGTCGGAGAACCAGGTCAGCAGTGGTATGTGCTTCTGCTGCTCGGGAGCGATGGCGTACGGCGTGCCGTGCAGGAACAGGTTGTACTCGCCCAGCGACTCGCCGTGGTCGGACAGGTAGATCATCGCGGTATCGACCTTGTCTTGCTTGCTGCGCAGGGTATCGATCAGCGAGGCCAGCACCTTGTCGGTATAGGCCAGGGTGTTGTCGTACCCGTTGATGATTTCCTCCTCGCTGCACTGGTTCAACGCGTTGCTCTGGCACACCGGGGTGAAGCGCTCGGCATCACTGGGGTAGCGCTTGAAGTACTCGGGGCCGTGGCTGCCCATCTGGTGCAGCACCAGCACGGTGTCCTTGTCGAGGTTGTCGATCAACGCGTCCAGGCCTTGCAGCAGGATCTGGTCATGGCATTCGCCATCGGCGCACAGCTGCGGGTCCTTGAGGTTGCTGACGTCGATGAACTGCACGCGATCGCAGGTGCCTTTGCAGCCCGACTGGTTGTCACGCCACTGCACGGCCAGGCCGGCACGCTGCAGGATGTCCAGCAGCCCTTCGCGGTTCTTCGCTACGCGGGCGTCGTAGTCCTTGCGCTTCATGCCCGAGAACATGCAAGGCACCGAAACCGCCGTTTCCGTACCACACGAGTGCACGTCGGAAAACGCCAGCAGGCCCTGTTCCCTGGCGAGATTCGGCGTGGTATCGCGGTCATAGCCCAGCACGCCGAAATGGTCTGCCCGGGCACTTTCCCCGACCACCAGCACGGTCAGCGACTTGCGCTCATGTCTTTGCCAGGCCGCATCACGCTTGGCATCTTCACCATAATGCTGGAACGGGCGCGAAGCCGTACCGACACGCTCGCCGACATAACCAATGGAGGCCCCGACGATATTGCTGGGGGTGAGCATCAGGCGCAATTCGTGGTGATTGCGAAACAGCGACGACAGCCCTTGATAGTTGACCAACGCGACCGAGCCGATGGTCACCACACAGGCACCACTGACCACCAACTTGCCCAGCAGCTCGCGGTGCCAGGGGCGGTAGGCGATCTGCGCCTTCCACAGCAGCACCGATGGCAGCACACCCAGCAGCAGGATATACGCGGCAAACTTGAACGACATCAAGTCGCGCACTTCCGCAACATTGGTCTCGGCCATATTACGGAACATGCCGGCGTCAATAAGTACGCCGTACTGGTTCATGAAGTAAGCCACACCCGCACCACTCATGAACAACACGATAAGTACCGGCTTCACTACATACCGGAAGGCAATTAACGTGAGGATCAGATTGAACGCGAAGAGCATTAGCACAGCAAACGCCAGGCTCAACCACAACCCCGAAAGGCCGGCAGGAACCACCGTTTGCAGGTGCTCCCAGAGGAACATGTTGAAGCCAATCAGCAGATAAAGACTGGCCAGCAGCGTGACCCATTCAGTCCGCAGGGATTTGAAGTTGAGCATCAGCGTTCGCTATCAAGAGTGATGATCACCCCAGGCCAGATGGCACTGTGGGAAGTTGGGCGAACTCTAGAAAGCACGTCATCAATTTTTTGTGAAAAACTTGGTAACAATTTCGTGAGGGTGTGTCTTTTATCGATTATCTCAAAACCATTCAGCTGCCATTCAGCCTGGACCGCCGTCACAAGCCTGCGCAAAGACAGCTATCCTCAATGGTCAGGACCTTACCGACAACCCTGACAGAGGTGAAGAAATGCCAGTTCCGCACGATCTGCTCGCTGACCTGCACGTTACCGCTGATGCATTCCAGGCACTCATAGAGAAGGATCAGGACCTGCACAAACTGCACAAGGAGTACAACGCCAAGGACAAGGAGGTGGTCGCCGCCGAAGGCAACGGCACCAACGACGAGACGGTCAACCGCCTGCGCAAGGAAAGGTTGCTGATCAAGGACAAGATCGAACGGATCATTCATCCGCCCAAATCCTGACAGGCATCTATTGAATCCACCGGCCTCTTCGCGGGTAAACCCGCTCCTACACCGATGCGCCAGCCCGTCGTAGGAGCGGGTTCACCCGCGAAAGGGCCGGGCCTGCTGGCCAGTATCCCTGGCCGGTCACCATTGCCGCCGCTACGGTATTCGCGGGTACGCCCCTACGTGCAGACCGTCATAGAAACAGGTTCAACCGCGAAAGGGCCGGGCCTGCTGGCCAATGTCCCTGGCCGTTCACCGTTCTCGCCGCCACCGTATTCGCGGGTAAACCCGCTCCTACCACCTGCAGGAGCGGGCGAGCCCGCGAAGAGGCCTGCCGCCCTACACAGCAACCAGCGCTTTCAACGCCCCATCCAGGTCCTCGACCAGGTCACGGTAATCCTCGATCCCTACCGACAACCGCAGCAGGTTCTCGCTGATCCCCATCACCCCTTTCTGCTCTGGGCTCAGTGAGCAGTGCGACATGCTCCAGGAATGGTTGATCATGCTTTCCACCCCACCCAGCGAGTCGGCCAGCACAAAAATCTGCAGCGCCTCCACCAGGCGGTTGAGCGCGGCGCGGTCGCCTTTCACTTTCATCGCCACCACCGCCCCGCCACTGCGCATCTGGCGTTTGCACAGTTCATGCTGCGGGTGGCTTTCCAGCCCTGGGTAATACACCTGCTCGACCTGCGCGTGACCTTCCAGGAAGCGTGCCACCTGCAGGGCATTGGCGCACTGGCGCTCCATGCGCACATCCAGGGTCTTCAGACCGCGCAGGGCCAGGTAGCAGTCGAACGGCCCCTGCACCGCCCCAATCGCCATGCTGATACGGCGCAGGCGTGCCAGCAACGCATCGTTGGCCGCCACCACCACACCGCCGGTGAGGTCGGAGTGGCCACCGATGTACTTGCTGGCCGAGTGCATCACCAAGTCCACGCCCAGGGTGATCGGGCGCTGGTTCCACGGCGAGCAGAAGGTGTTGTCGATGCAGGTGAGGATGCCCTTGGCCTTGGCCAGGTCGCACACCGCCTTGATGTCGACCAGGTGCAGCAACGGGTTGGTCGGCGACTCGATCCAGATCAGCTGGGTTTCCGGCTTGATCGCAGCCGCTACGGCTTCAATGTCGTTGAGATCGACATAGGTGGTGGTCAGCCCGGAGGTGCGGCTGCGGTAATCTTCCATGATGCGGAACGTGCCACCGTATACGCCGTTCATCACCACCACGTGGGCATCCTTGGGCAGCAGCTCAAGCACGGTTGCGGTGGCATTGACTCCCGAGGCGCAGGCCACAGCGCCCACGCCTTCTTCCAGGGCAGCGACACAGGTTTCGTAGGCATGCCGGGTGGGGTTGCCGACGCGGCTGTAGGAATATTCCGGCTTGTCATCCAGGCTGCGCTTGGTGAACGAACTGGCGGTGACGATGGCCGGAAAAATGGCGTTATCGGCAACGCTGAACTGCTCGCCGGCGTGAATGGTACGGGTGGCGAAATTGCGCGGCTTGTCGGACATGGTCAGGCCCATTGGCAGAATGAAAGCTGCAACTATCGCACAACCCAAATCGTCTGGCCTTGGGGTAATCTGTGAAATATTTTTCTGCACGGCCTGCGCGCGATATGGACAATTTCGACCAGCACATTCTTACCCTGCTACAGCGTGATGCCTCGATCTCGCTGAAGGACCTGGCCGAGGCCGTCAACCTGTCCACCACACCGTGCTGGAAGCGGGTCAAGCGCCTGGAGGAAGACGGCTACATCCTCGGCCGCGTCGCCCTGCTGGACCCCGAACGGCTGGGGTTGGGGCTTACCGTGTTCGTCCAGCTCAAGACCCAGCGCCACGACAGCGCCTGGCTGGAGCAGTTTGCTGCGACCGTGACCGGGTTCGAGGAAGTGATGGAGTGCTACCGCATGTCCGGGGACTGGGACTACATGCTGCGGGTGGTGGTGGGTGATATTGCGGCGTATGACCGGTTCTACAAAAAGCTGATTACCCGTACCGATGGGCTATCGAACATCACCTCCAGTTTTGCCATGGAGCAGATGAAGTACACCACGGCTTACCCGGTGCATCGCGCCTGACCGGTGCTGGATTCTTCGCGGGCAAACCCACAGGATCACCTCAACCTCAAGCGCTGTGAGGTCCCGTAGGAGCGGGTTCACCCGCGAAGAGGCCAGCACAGGCACCCCATCAATCCGAGGCCAGCACCGCCGCAATGCGGTTCCCCGCCTTGGCTTTCACGACCTTGATCGCCACGAATTTCGAGGTCGGGGTATAGGTCCCCTCGCCATAACTATCAAGCGGTACCAACGGGTTGGTTTCCGGGTAATACGCCGCCGCCTGCCCCTCAGGCACGTCATACGCCACCAGGCGGAACCCCGACACCCGCCGCTCCACGCCATCCTCCCACAACGACACAAGGTCCACCTGCTCACCCGGTTCGAAGCCCAGGCGACGGATGTCCGCCTCATTG
Organism: Pseudomonas sp. GW823-FHT05G12; assembly: GCF_058795575.1. Classification (NCBI taxonomy): domain Bacteria; kingdom Pseudomonadati; phylum Pseudomonadota; class Gammaproteobacteria; order Pseudomonadales; family Pseudomonadaceae; genus Pseudomonas; species Pseudomonas sp. GW823-FHT05G12. Next base: position 1,490,831 of record NZ_CM179501.1, on the reverse strand, counting down.
ACGAACACCACTTCACGCAGGCCGAACACCCCACGGTAACGGTCGTCCAGGCCATACAGGGTAGTGTTGTACTGGTCGTGCGAACGCAGGGTCTGCAAAATCAGGTCGGGCTTGTCACCACGGGCCAGTACCTTGGCGTTGACCAGTTCCTCGGGCAGCGCGTGGGGCATGAAGCGGGCTTTGCCCGTGGCCGTGCGGAAGTTGCGATCGGCGGCATTGTTGCCAAGGTGGAACCCGCCGGGGCTGTTCAAGCGTTCATTGAAACCGGTAAAGCCCGGAATCACGTCAGCGATCATGTCGCGAATGCGGTTGTAATCCGCCACCGCGTGCTCCCAGTCGATCGGCTGGTTGCCCAGCGTGGCCTTGGCCATGCCGGCAATGATCCACGGTTCCGAGCGCATATGCGGCGAGCGCGGGCGCAACTGGCCATTGGAGATGTGCACCATGCTGAAGGTGTCCTCCACGGTCACGCCTTGCGGCCCTTCGGCCTGCAGGTCGATTTCGGTACGGCCCAGGCACGGCAGGATCAGCGCATCGCGGCCGGTGACCAGGTGCGAGCGGTTGAGTTTGGTGGAAATCTGCACGGTCAACGCGCAGTTCTGCAGCGCCGCGTGGGTGCGCGCGGTGTCCGGGGTGGCTTGGGCAAAGTTGCCGCCCAGGCCGATGAACACCTTGGCCCGCCCCTCTTCCATAGCCTTGATGGCCAACACCGCGTTGTGCCCATGGGTACGCGGCACACTGAACTGGAAGCGTTGTTCGATGGCATCGAGTAGCGCCGCCGACGGCTTCTCGTCAATGCCCATGGTACGGTCACCCTGCACGTTGCTGTGGCCACGCACCGGCGACAGGCCTGCGCCGGGTTTGCCGACGTTGCCACGCAGCAGCTGCAGGTTGACGATTTCCTGCACGGTCGGCACCGAATGGCGATGCTGGGTGACGCCCATGGCCCAGCACATGATGACCCGCTCGGCCTTGCGATACATGCGTGCGGCCAGCTCGATCTCGGCCAGGGTCAAGCCCGACTGTTTGACGATGTGCTCCCAGGACGTGGCATCCACCGCCGCCAGGTAATCGTCGACGCCGCTGGTGTGCTCGGCGATGAAGGCATGGTCGAATACCGCCGGCTCGCCCTTGGCCTGCGCCTCGCGCTCCCATTGCAACAAGTACTTGGCAATACCGCGCATTGCCGCCATGTCCCCACCCAAGGCCGGGCGGAAGTAGGCGCTGGAGGTCGGCTCGGAGCCGTTGCTGAGCATTTCGAACGGGTGCTGCGGGTGCTGGAAGCGCTCAAGGCCTCGCTCTTTCAGCGGGTTGAAGCAGACGACCTGAGCGCCACGCTTGACCGCTTCGCGCAGGGGTTCGAGCATGCGCGGGTGGTTGGTGCCGGGGTTCTGCCCGATGACGAATATCGCGTCGGCCAGCTCCAGGTCGTGGAACACCACGGTGCCCTTGCCCACCCCGAGGGTTTCCGACATGCCCGCGCCGCTGGCTTCGTGGCACATGTTCGAGCAATCCGGGAAGTTGTTGGTGCCGTAGGCACGTACGAACAGCTGGTAGAGGAACGCCGCCTCGTTGCTGGCGCGGCCCGAGGTATAGAATTCGGCCTCATCCGGCGACTGCAGCGCACGCAGGTGCCTGGCGACCAGCTCGAAGGCCTCCTGCCAGGTGGTTTCGACATAATGGTCGGTGGCGGCGTCATAGCGCATCGGGTGGGTGAGGCGGCCCTGGTATTCAAGCCAGTAGTCGGTCTGCTCCTTCAGCGCGCTGACGCTGTATCTGGCGAAGAAAGCCGGGTCGACCGAGCGGCCGGTGGCTTCCCAGTTGACCGCCTTGGCGCCGTTTTCGCAGAACTTGACCATGTCGCTTTCCGGCGACTCGCCCCAGGCACAGCCGGGGCAGTCGAAGCCGCCGTTCTGGTTGGTCTTGAGCATGGCCCGCAGGTTCTTGAAGGCGTTGTCGCTGCCCAGCCAGCTCTTGGTCACGCTTTTGAGCGCCCCCCAGCCGGCAGCGGCGCCCTTGTAGTCCCTGATGTGTTCGTCCTGGCTCATGCGATGAATCCTCACGCTTCGATGCTTTTTTCCAGCCTATGGAGCGTGGGAAGGGGCGTCCAATCGAAAGATCTTACGGCGTGATAAGCGGTTTCGATCATGGCTGCCAGGTGCTGTACCAAGCGATAGAGGCCATCGATCAACCGGTCAGGCAAAGCAATTTGACGGCCTTGCGGCCAGGTTATAGCTTGGAGTCATGTCCCAACCCATTCGAGTGCGAACGTGGAACAGAACAGCCGGGCCCTGATCGACGGCTTCAACCGGAAAATCGACTACCTGCGGATGTCGGTCACCGACCGCTGTGACTTCCGTTGCGTGTACTGCATGGCCGAAGACATGCAGTTTCTGCCGCGCCAGCAAATCCTCAGCCTCGAAGAACTGTTCCAGGTGGCCGAGCGCTTCGTCGCGCTGGGCACCCGCAAGATCCGCCTGACGGGTGGCGAGCCACTGGTACGCCAGGGCATCGTCGACCTGTGCGGGCGTATCGCCGCCCTGCCCGGCCTGCGCGAGCTGTGCCTGACCAGCAACGGCTCGCAACTCGGGCGCCTGGCTCAGCCGCTGTTCGACGCCGGGGTGACACGCCTGAACATCAGCCTGGACAGCCTGGATGCCGACCGTTTCAAGCAGCTGACCCGCACCGGCGACCTTGCCCAGGTAATCGCCGGCATCGACGCCGCACGCCAGGCCGGTTTCAAACGCACCAAGCTCAACTGCGTGGTACTCAAAGGCCGCAACGACCATGAACTGGTCGATCTGGTGCGCTTTGCCATCGAACGCGAGCTGGACATCACCTTCATCGAGGAAATGCCGCTGGGGGTGATAAGCGAGCATGAACGTGGCGAATCGTTCTGCTCCAGCGATGAAGTACGGACACGCCTGGCCGAGCAGTTCACGCTGGTCGAATCGACCGAGTCGTCCATGGGGCCGGCCCGCTACTGGCGCCTGGCCGAAGCCGCGAACACCCGGGTCGGCTTCATTTCCCCGCACAGCCACAACTTCTGCGCCACCTGCAACCGCGTGCGCCTTACCGTCGAAGGCCGCCTGCTGCTGTGCCTGGGCAACGAACACTCGGTCGACCTCAAGCACGTGCTGCGCGCCCACCCTGGCAACCCCGAACGCCTGGAAAAGGCCATTCGCGACTCGCTGCACCTCAAGCCCTATCGCCATCATTTCGAAGTCGGTGGCGATGTGCAGATCCTGCGCTTCATGAACATGACCGGCGGCTGAGCACCCGCCTCTGGATTTCCATGATCGTCCCCCCCTCCACAGATGTGTTGCGCGTGTTGTTCACCCTCAAGGGGTCGATCGTCAAACGCATTGCCCTGCGTTGCCTGATGGTGACACTGCTGGCCGCGCTGATCGTGCTGATCGAGCGGCATTATCCGGCGTATTTCTACCCGGTCAGCGCCACGCCGTTCACCTTGCTGGGCCTGTCGCTGTCGATCTTCATGAGCTTTCGCAACAACGCGTGCTATGACCGTTGGTGGGAGGGGCGCAAGGCCTGGGGCAAACTGATTATCGAAACCCGCTCGTTCGTGCGGGAAAGCGTGGCGATTACCGACGAAACACTGCGCACCGAACTGCTGCGCAACCTGTGTGGTTTCGCCCATGCACTCAATGCCCGGCTGCGTAACGAGGACGAACGGGCAGCTGCCAGGCCGTGGCTGGCCCGGGCCGATGCGATCAGCCCGCACAATGTGTGCGACGGCATCCTGCGTGAAATCGGCGAACACTGTTCACGGTTGGCCGCACAGCAACAGATCAGCGAATGGCGCTACAACCTGCTGGAACAACGCCTGGCGGGCCTGACCGAAGTGCAAGCCACCTGCGAGCGGATCAAGGGCACACCCTTGCCGTTTCCCTACACCCTGCTGCTGCACCGTACCATCTACATTTTCTGCCTGCTGCTGCCGTTTGCCCTGGCCGAGCCGCTGGGCTGGCTGGCACCGCTGTTCACCACCATCGTGGGGTACACGTTCTTCGGGCTGGATGCGATCGGCAACGAGCTGGAAGACCCGTTCGGGCGCGATGAGAACGACCTGCCGACCGATGCCATGGTGCGGACTGTGGAGCGCGATGTGCTGGCCGGATTGGGGGAACAGCAGCTGCCTCCTGCCTTGTTGCCAGTGGGGTATGTGTTGAGCTGACGGTGGGTGGTTGCCTGTTCTGGCCTCTTCGCGGGTAAACCCGCTCCTACATCGGCAACAGGTGTTTGACGAAGTTGCATGGCCGGTGCCGTGCATCCAGCTGCTCGGCCAGAATACCTTCCCAGGCGGTGCGGCAGGCTCCGGTCGAGCCCGGCAGGCAACATACCAACGTGCGGTTGGACAACCCGGCCAACGCCCGGCTCTGCACGGTCGAGCTGCCAATATCGAGAATCGACAATGCCCGGAACAACTCGCCAAACCCATCGATACGCTTGTCCAGCAGGCACTCGACCGCTTCGGGTGTGCTGTCGCGCCCGGTAAAGCCGGTACCGCCGGTGATCAGCACCACCTGCACCTGTTCATCGGCAATCCAGCTGGCCACCTGAGCGCGGATTTTGTACAGGTCGTCCTTGAGCAGCGCTCGCGCCACCAGCCGGTGACCGACCTCGACCGAGCGGTTGGCCAGCAGCGCGCCGGAAGTATCGTTATCGTAGGTACGGGTGTCGCTGACAGTCAGCACGGCGATGTTCAGCGGTACGAAGACCGCATCAAGTTGGACGCGCACGGTGAAGCTCCTTGAAGGGCATTTTCACCACGCTAGAGGCATACCCCCAGAGGCGTCCAATCGATATGACGTACCGGCCGATCAATGACATCTATCGCAGACGTGGGTTAAGGTCTGCATAACCAGACGCCAGGCACTTCCATGGACATCAAGCAGCTCAAGTTCCTCATCGCCCTCGACCAGACCCGACACTTCGGCCAGGCGGCGGCGCTGTGCCATATCACCCAGCCGACGCTGTCCATGCGCCTGCGCAACCTGGAAGACGAACTGGACCTGGTGCTGGTCAAGCGGGGCCAGCGCTTCGAAGGTTTCACCGAGGCCGGCGAGCGTATCCTGGCCTGGGCCCGCACCCTGCTCGCTGCCCACGACGGCCTGCAGGCCGAGGCTGCCAGTTGCCGTGGCCAGGTGGTCGGCAGCCTGCGCCTGGGCACGGTGCCGCTGGCCAGTTTCAACCCCATGCACCTGCTGCTGCCCCTGCGCGAAAAATACCCCGAACTGCACTTTCAGCTCAGCTCGCTGAGCTCGGAACAGGTCATCGACGGCCTCAGCCGCAACCAGCTCGACCTGGGTATCTGCTACCTGGACCAGGTCAACACCAGCTTCTTCGAAGTGATCGAACTGGGCACCACCACCATGGGCCTGCTGCACGATACACGGCACTTCCAGTTCGCCAGCGACCGGCTGCGCTGGGACGAGCTCGGCGATATTCCGCTGGGGCTGCTGAGCAAAGGCATGCACTACCGCCAGTCGCTGGACCTGAGCTTCCGCAGCCGTGGTCTGGAGCCCAATGCGGTGCTTGAGAGCGACTCGAGCTTCCAGCTTATCCAGGCCATCAACACCGGCATATGCTGCGCGATCATGCCACTGGACTGCGGCCTGGAAGACCTCAGCGAGCACCTGCGCATCGTACCGGTGGCCGACGCCGCCATCCACAGCCCGGTCGGGCTGCTGCTGCGCCGCAGCGAGCCACGCTCGGCGATTGCCGAGCAATGCTTTGCCGAGGCGCGGGGGCTGTTTCAGGCCACCTGATCGGCGGTAGCCTGGCGGTACTGGCGCGGCGTAAAGCCGGTCAGTTGCTTGAACTGGCGGCTGAAGGCGCTGTGGTCGGTGTAGCCGCAGCGCATCGCCACTTCAGTGATCGGCAGCTCCGAATGCAGCAGGCGATGGGCGTGCTCCAGGCGCGCCTTGTGGATCATCTGCCGGGGCGTGAGGTGGAACACCCGCTTGCAATAGCGCTCCAGCTGGGCCACGGAAATACCGGCGATGCGGGTCAGCTCGCCCATGCTGATCGGCTGGTGAAAATGCTGGCGGATGTGCTCGTCCACTGCGGCCAGGCGCTGGTAGGCGGGGTGGCTGTCAGCGGCTGACTGCAAGTCGACCGAGATGCCGACCAGGCCGATGATTTCGCCGGCAGGGTTGTACAGCGGGCGCTTGTGGGTCAGGCACCAGCCGGGCTCACGGCTGCCGTAGAGGTGCAGCTCCAACTGGTCCTCCAGCACCAGGCCCTCCTTGAGAACACGTCGATCCTGCTCGGTATAGCCGGGGCCAAACTGTGCCGGAAACACCTCGGCACTGGTCTTGCCCAGCAGCGGTTGCAGGCGCTTGAGGCCACAGCGCTGGACCAGTGTGTTGTTGGCCAACGCATAGCGGGCGGCAGAATCCTTGATGAAGATCGCGGCGTTGGGGATGGCGTCGAGCATCGGCAGCAACAGCGATACACCGGCGAGCAGGGCCTCGAGGGTGGCGGGGCGGTGCTGGTCCAGGGACTGGTAGAGGGTTGCCAGGGGGGTGTCGGTCATCTGTCGGTTCTCTGCTGGCTGTGCTGGCCCTTTCGCGGGCTCGCCCGCTCCCACAGGTCCTCCACACATTTCGAATGTCTGCGCCGTACCTGTGGGAGCGGGCATGCCCGCGAAGAGGCCGGCACTATCAACACCCCCCTACAGGCCTTGTGCGGTGTGGCCTACAGCCTATCCATCAGCCCACCCTGACCGCCAGCATTTTTCACAACTGTGCCGATTTCGTCATTCCCTCTGCAGAAAACCATCAAGAACCGCCGCCCCGACCGGTTCACTCTATGCCCCACGCAAGCCGCCCAAGTCCTACAAGAGCGCGGCCCAAAAAGCCGCATCTCGTGACATCAGACCTGCCTATCCAATAACCAACAAAAAGGCGAACCCATGTCAGGCAAATTCAAAAAACAGTTATCACTGCTGGACCTCACCTTCATCGGCCTAGGCGCCATCTTCGGCTCCGGCTGGCTGTTTGCCGCCAGCCACGTCTCGGCCATCGCCGGCCCGGCCGGCATCCTCTCCTGGTTTCTCGGCGGGTTCGCCGTACTGCTGCTAGGCATCGTCTACTGCGAGCTGGGCGCCGCCTTGCCCCGCGCCGGTGGCGTGGTTCGCTACCCGGTGTACTCGCACGGCCCATTGTTGGGCTACCTGATGGGCTTCATCACCCTGATCGCCTTTTCCAGCCTGATCGCCATCGAAGTGGTTGCCTCACGCCAATACGCCGCCGCCTGGTTTCCCGGGCTGACCAAGGCCGGCTCCAGCGACCCGACCGTGCTCGGCTGGCTGGTGCAGTTCGCCTTGCTGGGGCTGTTCTTCTTCCTCAACTACCGCAGCGTGAAAACCTTCGCCAAGGCCAACAACCTGGTCAGCGTGTTCAAGTTCATCGTGCCGCTGCTGGTGATCGGCGTGCTGTTCACCTTCTTCAAACCGGAAAACTTCGAGGTCCAGGGCTTTGCCCCGTTCGGCCTGTCCGGGGTGGAAATGGCGGTATCCGCCGGTGGCATCATCTTCGCCTACCTGGGCCTGACGCCGATCATATCGGTGGCCAGCGAGGTGAAGAACCCGCAGCGCACCATCCCGATTGCGCTGATTCTTTCGGTGTTGCTGTCCACCGCGATCTACGCCTTGCTGCAACTGGCCTTCCTCGGCAGCGTGCCGACCGAAATGTTGGCCAACGGCTGGGCCAGTGTGACCAAGGAACTGGCCCTGCCCTACCGTGACATCGCCCTGGCCCTGGGTGTGGGCTGGCTCGCCTACCTGGTGGTGGCCGACGCAGTGATCTCGCCAAGCGGCTGCGGCAACATCTACATGAACGCCACCCCGCGCGTGATCTATGGCTGGGCGCAGACCGGCACCTTCTTCAAGTACTTCACCCGCATCGATGCAGAGTCCGGCATCCCGCGCCCGGCCCTGTGGCTGACGTTCGGCCTGTCGGTGTTCTGGACCCTGCCGTTCCCGTCGTGGGAAGCGCTGATCAACGTGGTATCCGCCGCTCTGGTACTGAGCTACGCCGTGGCCCCGGTCAGTGTTGCCGCCCTGCGCCGCAATGCACCACACATGCCGCGCCCGTTCCGGGTCAAGGGCATGGCTGTGCTCGGCCCGCTGTCGTTCATCATCGCTGCGCTGATCGTGTACTGGTCGGGCTGGAACACCGTGTCGTGGCTGCTGGCCCTGCAGATCGTGATGTTCGTGCTGTACCTGCTGTGCAGCCGTTTCGTACCCACCCAGCACCTGTCGCTGGCCCAGCAAGTTCGCTCGTCGGCGTGGCTGATCGGCTTCTACGCGCTGACCATCCTGCTGTCGTGGCTGGGTAGCTTCGGTGGCCTGGGCGTCATCGGCCACCCATTCGACACCGTGGTCGTGGCGGCCTGCGCACTGGGCATCTACTACTGGGGCGCCGCCACGGGTGTGCCTGCCCACCTGGTGCGCCTGGAAGGCGACGACGAAAGCGAAGCCTGCGCTGAAACCTATACCGGCCGCCCTGCTGCCGTCGCTTCCTGATCTTTTACGCAAGGGACAAGCCCATGAAACAGATTCACGTCATAGATTCCCACACGGGTGGCGAACCGACCCGCCTGGTGATGAAGGGCTTTCCGCAACTGCACGGCCGCAGCATGGCCGAACAGCGCGACGAACTGCGCGAGCTGCACGACCCATGGCGCCGTGCCTGCCTGCTGGAGCCACGCGGCAACGATGTGCTGGTCGGCGCGCTGTACTGCCCGCCGGTATCGGCCGACGCTACCTGCGGGGTGATCTTCTTCAACAACGCCGGCTACCTGAACATGTGCGGTCACGGCACCATCGGCCTGGTCGCCTCGCTACAGCACCTGGGCCTGATCACACCGGGTGTGCACAAGATCGACACGCCAGTCGGCCAGGTCAGCGCCACCTTGCATGACGACGGCGCCATCACCATCGGCAACGTGCCCTCCTACCGCTACCGCCAACAGGTTGCGGTGGACGTGCCCGGCCATGGCGTGGTGCACGGCGACATCGCCTGGGGCGGCAACTGGTTCTTCCTCGTTGCCGAACACGGCCAGCGCATCGAGCTGGATAACCGCGAGGTGTTGACCGAGTACACCTGGGCCATGCTCAAGGCCCTGGAAGCCCAGGGCATCACCGGCGAAAACGGCGCGCCCATCGACCACATCGAACTGTTCGCCGACGACCCCAACGCCGACAGCCGCAACTTCGTGATGTGCCCCGGCAAGGCCTACGACCGCTCGCCGTGCGGCACAGGCACCAGCGCCAAGCTGGCCTGCCTGGCCGCCGACGGCAAGCTTGCCGAAGGCCAGACCTGGGTGCAGGCCAGCATCACCGGCAGCCAGTTTCACGGCCGTTACGAGCGCGACGGCGAGCGTATTCGACCGTTCATCACCGGCCGTGCCCACATGACCGCCGACAGCACCCTGCTGATCGACGAACAGGACCCGTTCGCCTGGGGCATCTGACCCCGGTCTTTTCCCGACTGAACTTTGCCAGGAGTGACAACAATGAATGACAACATCTTCACCGGCACCATGCCCGCCCTGATGACCCCGTGCACCGCCGAGCGCAAACCGGACTTCGACGCCTTGGTGCGCAAGGGCCGCCAACTGATCGAAGCCGGCATGAGCGCGGTGGTGTACTGCGGCTCGATGGGTGACTGGCCGCTGCTGACCGAGGCCGAGCGCCAGGAAGGCGTGGCGCGCCTGGTGGCGGCCGGTATCCCGACCATCGTCGGCACGGGCGCAGTCAACACCCGTGAGGCAGTGTCGCATGCCGCCCACGCCGCCAAGGTCGGTGCCGCCGGCCTGATGGTCATCCCTCGCGTGCTCAGCCGCGGCGCCTCGCTGATCGCCCAGAAGCACCATTTCTCGGCGATCCTCGCTGCCGCACCGAAACTGCCGGCGGTGATCTACAACAGCCCTTACTACGGCTTTGCCACCCGCGCCGACCTGTTCTTCGAACTGCGCAGCCAGTTCCCCAACCTGATCGGCTTCAAGGAGTTCGGCGGTGGCGCCGACCTGCGCTACGCCGCCGAGCACATCACCTCCAAGGATGACGATGTCACCCTGATGGTCGGTGTCGACACCCAGGTGGTGCATGGCTTCGTCAACTGCAACGCCACCGGCGCCATCACCGGCATCGGCAATGCGCTGCCGCGCGAAGTGCTGCAACTGGTGAGCCTGAGCAAACAGGCCGCCAAAGGCGACGCCCGTGCCCGCCGCCTGGCGCGCGAGCTGGAAGCGGCGCTGGCGGTGCTGTCGTCGTTCGATGAAGGCTGCGACCTGGTGTTGTATTACAAGCACTTGATGGTGCTCAACGGCGACACCGAGTACAGCCTGCACTTCAACGAGACCGACGTCCTGACCGACGCCCAGCGCAACTATGCCGAACAGCAGTACGCGCTGTTCCGCAGCTGGTACGCCAGCTGGTCGGCTGAGCAGAACATCGCCTGAGCAGCCACTGCTCCCGCTGTGGGAGCGGGCGTGCCCGCGAATCAGGCAACCCGGTGCATGGCACCGGCTTCGCCGGTGTTCGCGGGTGAACCCGCTCCTACAGGGGTCGTAATCCCCCCATGCATCTGCATTAGATTTCCAAGGAGGCTACATGCCCCTCACAGGCAACCTGCTGATCGGCCAAAGGCCGGTAACCGGCAGCCGCGACGCCATCCGTGCCATCGACCCAGCCACCGGTCAGACGTTGGAGCCGGCCTACCTCGGCGGCACCGGCGAACACGTGACCCAGGCCTGCGCGCTGGCCTGGGCGGCATTCGATGCGTACCGCGAAACCTCGCTCGAACAACGAGCAGAGTTCCTTGAAGCCATCGCCACACAGATCGAGGCCCTCGGCGATGCCCTGATCGACCGCGCCGTGATCGAAACCGGCCTGCCCAAGGCGCGCATTCAGGGCGAGCGTGGCCGTACCTGCACCCAGCTACGCACCTTTGCCCGTACAGTGCGGGCCGGCGAATGGCTGGACGTGCGGGTCGACAGCGCCCTGCCTGAGCGCCAGCCCCTCCCCCGCGCTGATCTGCGCCAGCGCCAGGTGGCCCTGGGGCCAGTCGCCGTGTTCGGCGCCAGCAATTTCCCGCTGGCCTTCTCGGTGGCCGGTGGTGACACCGCGTCGGCATTGGCCGCTGGCTGCCCCGTGGTGGTCAAGGCCCACAGTGCCCACCCCGGCACCAGTGAGCTGGTCGGCCAGGCAGTGGCGCAAGCGGTGAAGCAGTGCGGCTTACCGGAGGGTGTGTTCTCGCTGCTTTATGGCTCGGGCCGTGAAGTGGGCATTGCCCTGGTCAGCGACCCACGTATCAAGGCCGTTGGTTTCACCGGCTCGCGCAGCGGTGGCATGGCGTTGTGCCAAGCTGCCCAGGCGCGCCCGGAGCCCATCCCGGTGTATGCCGAAATGAGTTCGATCAACCCGGTGTTCCTGTTCGACGCCGCCCTGCAAGCCCGTGCCGAAGCACTGGCACAAGGTTTCGTCGCCTCGCTGACCCAGGGCGCTGGTCAGTTCTGCACCAACCCTGGCCTGGTAATCGCCCGGCAGGGGCCGGCACTGCAGCGGTTCATCACCGCAGCCGCCGGGTACGTGCAGCAGGCCGCCGCCCAAACCATGCTCACCCCTGGCATTTTCAGTGCCTACCAGGCCGGTATCGCAGCCCTGGCAGACAACCCCTGTGCCCAGGCCATCGCCAGTGGCCAAGCCGGTCAGGGCCCCAACCAGTGCCAGGCACAGTTGTTCGTGACCCAGGCCGAAGCGTTTCTCGCCGACCCGGCGTTGCAGGCTGAAGTGTTCGGTGCAGCATCGCTGGTCGTTGCCTGCACCGACGATGAGCAGGTCCGCCAGGTAGCCGAACACCTGGAAGGTCAGCTGACCGCCACCCTGCAACTGGACGAGGCCGACATCGACAGCGCTCGCGCCCTGCTCCCCACCCTTGAGCGCAAGGCCGGGCGCATTCTGGTCAATGGCTGGCCAACGGGCGTCGAGGTGTGCGATGCCATGGTCCACGGCGGGCCGTTCCCGGCCACTTCCGATGCCCGTACCACCTCGGTGGGCACGGCGGCGATCCTGCGATTCCTGCGCCCGGTTTGCTATCAGGACGTCCCCGATGCGCTGCTGCCGCAGGCATTGAAACACGGCAACCCGCTGCAACTGCGGCGCCTGCTTGATGGTAAACGGGAAGACTGAGCATGGTCGAAACCGCTGAAACCGATATCGCCGTGGTGGGCGCCGGCATTGTCGGCGTCGCCTGTGCCCTGCAACTGGCCCGCCAGGGCCATCGGGTAACCCTGGTCGACCGCCAGGCGCCCGGCCTGGGCGCGTCCTTCGGCAATGCCGGGCACCTGGCAACCGAGCAAGTGTTCCCGATTGCCGACCTGTCGATCCTCAAGCGCCTGCCTCGCATGCTGCTCGATCCGATGGGCCCGCTGCGCCTGGACTGGAAGTACCTGCCCAAGGCCATGCCGTGGTTCACCCGGCTGCTGCTCAACCTGCGCCCGGCGCCGTTCCAGCGCAGCGTGGCGGGCATCCGCACGCTGAACGAAGGCAGCCTGGGCGCCTGGCAACGGCTGTTGGGCTCGATCGGGCGCAGCGAGTTGTTTCAAGAGGATGGTTCGTTGCTGGTGTTCGAGAAGCCTGAGTCACGCCAGGCGTTGGAGGCGTTGCGCACACGCATGCAACAGCAGGCGGTGCCGGTGGATTTCTGGACGGCCGAAACCGTGCGCGAAGCGGCGCCGCAACTCAGCCCGTCACTGTTAGGCGGCCTGTTCTTCCCGTGCACCGGGCACTTCATCGACCCTTATCGGGTGGTGTGCGAATTGTTCGAAGCGGCCAAGGCCAGTGGGGTGCGCTTTGTCCAGGCGCAGGTCGATGGCGGGCAGTTGCACAGTGCCGGCGTGAGCCTTGCCAGCGACCAAGGCATGCTCAATGCCCGCCAGGTGCTTGTCAGCTGTGGCGCCCATTCTGCAAAACTGACTGCCGCGCTGACAGGCACGCGGGTGCCGCTGGATACCGAACGCGGCTACCACCTGATGTTGCCGGGTGAGCACCAGCGCCTGCCGTTTGCAGTCACCTCGCTTGAGCGCAAATTCATCATGACGCCCATGGCCGAAGGCTTGCGCCTGGCGGGCACAGTGGAGTTTGCCGGGCTGCAGGCACCGCCGAGCATGCAGCGGGCATGGCAGTTGCACCGGTTGAGCAAGGGCTTGTTCCGGCACGACTTGAGCGCCGAAGGGGCAACGCCGTGGATGGGTTTCAGGCCTTCGTTACCGGACTCATTGCCCGTGATCGACAGGGTGTGCGATGGGCGGGTGCTGTTGGCGTTTGGGCATCAGCACCTGGGGTTGACCCAGGCGGCGGTGACGGCGGAATGGGTGGGGCGGTTGGCTGAGCAGGCTGGTGGGCCTGAGATGGGCGCATACCGACTGGACCGGTTTTAGCCTCTACCGGCCCATTCGCGGGCAAGCCCACTCCCACAGAGAGGGTGCAGTATCTGAAACCTGCGGTGTCTCTGTGGGAGTGGGCTTGCCCGCGAATGGGCTGCAAAGCAGCCCCTCCAAGCCTCAGCGGTAACGCTCGAGCCAGTGCGCATAAGGCGCCGGCAAGGTCCAGGACGCTTTTTCCACCCCCAGCTCCTTGGCCGCAAAGTAAGCCCAGTGCGGGTCGGCCAGGTGCGCGCGCCCTACCGAAACCAGATCCAGCTGGTTGGCCTGCAATGCGGCCTCCGCCAACTGCGGCGTACCAAAGCCCCACGCCGACGTCACGGGCAGCTTCGCTTCGCGGCGCACGCGCTCGGCAATCGGCCCCATGAACGCTGGCCCCCAGGGGATGTGGGTGTCGGGAATGGTGAAGCCGACACTCACGCTCAGCAGGTCGAGCCCACCGGCCTTGAAGCGGCGGGCCAGTTCGATCGACTCTTCCAGGGTCTGCTCATCGCGGCCATCGTATTCCAACACACCAAAGCGCGCGGTCAGCGGCAGGTTCTCCGGCCACACTTCGCGCACGGCGGCCAGTGTTTCCAGCAGGAAGCGGCTGCGGTTGTCGAAGCTGCCACCGTAGGCATCGGTGCGCTTGTTGGAGTGCTCGGAGAAGAAGCTCTGGCCCAGGTAGCCATGGGCGAAATGCAGTTCTATCCACTCGAAGCCGGCATCACGCGCACGGCGGGCGGCATCGACGAAGTCCTGCTTGACCCGGGCGATATCGTCCAGCGTCATTTCGCGTGGCACTTTCGGCAGATGCGCGCCAAAGGCAATCGCAGACGGGGCAATGGTCTCCCAGCCGCGCGCGTCGTCGGCGGCAATGTGGTCGTCACCCTCCCACGGGCGGTTGGCGCTGGCCTTGCGCCCGGCGTGGGCGATCTGGATACCCGGCACCGAACCGGCAGCCTTGATGGCCTGCACCACCGGTACGAACGCCTGAGCGTGGGCATCGCTCCAGATACCGGCGCAACCGGGGGTGATACGCCCTTCCGGCGCCACAGCAGTGGCTTCGACCACCAGCAAGCCGGCACCACCACGGGCCAGGCCGGCCAGGTGTACGTGGTGCCAGTCGTTGATCATGCCGTCTTCGGCCATGTACTGGCACATCGGCGGAATGGCGATACGGTTACGCAGGGTGACGTCTTTGAGGGTGTAGGGTTCGAACAGTGCGGACATGGGAAACTCCGGGTTCAGTTGAATACTGTTGTTCGATCATAATCGAACTATGGCAATTAATGAAACCCCCGTTATCATGTCAACCATGCGAGCCTATAAACATCCCAACCCCGAAGACCTCATCCTTGAACGCCTGCTCTATGCGCTCAGCGACCCCGTTCGCCTGGAAATCGTCCGCCACCTGGCCGGTGTGGCCGAGGCCAGCTGTGGCGAGCTGGACGGAGGCCGGCCGAAGTCGAGCATGTCCCACCACTTCCGTGTGTTGCGTGATGCAGGGCTGGTGCAAACCCGCAATGTGGGGACTACCCATATGAATTCGCTGCGTAGCGAGATGCTGGGCGAGCGGTTTCCCGGGCTGCTGGAGTGCATACTGCGCCAGCAGTGATACCTGTGCAGGCCTCTTCGCGGGTGAACCCGCTCCTACCAGGGATGGCGATAAGCCTGAGGGTTGCGCTGGGCTTGGCAACAAAAAAGCCACGAGGTCTCCCCCGTGGCTTTCTTTCACAACAATGGCCGATTACAGCGCCATGTCGTTCTCAGGCTTGCTCTCGACCGGCTTGCTTGCCGCGCCACCGAATTCAACGCTGGCGTCGATCACCGGCGGTTTACCCAGTTGCAGCACTTCAGCGGTGTAGTTCCACTCTTTCTGGGTGGCCGCTGCCGAATCGTTCAGCTTGGTGCCGTAGCTCGGCACGATTTCCTTGATCTTGGCCTGCCACTCTGGGGTAGCGACCTTCTCCTTGAACACCGTTTCCAGCACGTGCAGCATGATCGGCGCAGCGGTCGAAGCACCCGGCGATGCACCCAGCAGGCCCGCGATGGTGCGGTCTTCGGACGCCACCACTTCAGTGCCCAGCTTCAGCACGCCGCCCTTCTCGGCATCACGTTTGATGATTTGCACACGCTGGCCGGCCTGCCACAGGCGCCATTCTTCTTTCTTGGCGTTCGGGAAGTAGGTGCGCAGGGCTTCGAAGCGGTCATCGTCAGACAGCATCAGCTGGCCAGCGAGGTACTCGACCAGTGGGTACTGGTCGATACCGACTTTGGTCATCGGCCACACGTTGTGGGTGGTGGTGCTGCTCAGCAGGTCCAGGTACGAGCCGTTCTTCAGGAACTTGGTCGAGAAGGTAGCGAACGGGCCAAACAGGATGACGCGCTTGCCGTCCAGCACACGAGTGTCCAGGTGCGGGACCGACATGGGTGGCGCACCGGTCGAGGCGATACCGTAGGCCTTGGCCATGTGCTGCATGGCCACGGTCGGGTTCTCGGTCACCAGGAACGAACCGCCCACCGGGAAGCCTGCGTATTCCTTGGCTTCCGGAATACCCGACTTCTGCAGCAGCTTCAGCGCGCCGCCGCCGGCACCGATGAACAGGAACTTGGCGTCGGTGGCCGACTCGGTACCGTCCTTCAGGTTCTTGTATTCGACGTGCCAGGAGCCGTCCTTGTTGCGGGTGATGTCCTGCACTTCGCTGGACAGCTTCAGCTCGAAACCTTTCTGGGTCTGCAGGTGGCCAACGAACTGGCGGGTGATCTCACCAAAGTTGACGTCGGTGCCGATTGGCGTCCAGGTCACGGCCAGCTTCTGGTTCGGGTCGCGGCCCTCCATCATCAGCGGGACCCACTTGGCGATCTGCGCGTGGTCCTCGGAGTACTGCATCGGACGGAACAGCGGGCTGGCCTGCAGTGCGTCGTAGCGCTTCTTGAGGAACTTGATGTTGTCATCGCCCCACACGAAGCTCATGTGCGGGGTGGTGTTGATGAACGAGTGCGGGTTCTTCAATACGCCCTGGCGTACTTGCCACGACCAGAACTGGCGGGAAATCTGGAAGGCTTCGTTGATTTCGATGGCCTTGGAGATGTTGACGTTGCCGTCTTTGTCTTCCGGGGTGTAGTTCAGCTCGGCCAGCGCGGAGTGGCCGGTACCGGCGTTGTTCCAGCCGTTGGAGCTTTCTTCGGCCACGCCATCCAGGCGCTCGACCATTTCCATCGACCAGCTTGGCTCCAGCTCGTGCAGCCACACGGCCAGGGTGGAGCTCATGATGCCGCCGCCGACCAGCAGCACGTCTACTTTCTTGGTTTCTGCAGCGTGCGCTTGCATGACGCTTGCAGCGACCGCCAGACCCAGCAAGGTCTTGCCAGCTTTCTTGAACATTGATCAATTCCAGTCAGGAGAACAGAGTGAGGGCCTGTGGCTGGCCCCGGTAAAGCGTGTTCTTCAGCGCAGGCTTTTTGTTGATCATTGTTCAGCAGCCAGAGAACCAGAAAACGGCTCGGCCTTTGGTCGAATTGACCGACAAGGCTGAATCGTTTTTCCGATTGTATCTGAAATGCCAGCACAAACAAATTGCAGGCCGGAGCGTCAAGGCGACCGGTTGCCCCAGCGGCAGTTTGTCACGTCACAAACAAAAACCCCCGGCCATATGCATGACCGGGGGCCTTGGATCACGCCGCAAGCGTCGCGATCAGGGTACCGCCAAGATTACTGCTGCTGAGGCAGTTTATCGATCGGGCCGCAGCCACCGATGATCTTGGAGATGGAAACCGAAGGGTGGAACAGGTAGTCGTAGGTGCAGTTTTTCGGTTGGTTGTAAACCTGGCCAGTGCAACCCGACAGCAGGGCGACACCCGAAACGACGGCAACGGCTACGGTGGCCTTGAACAGCTTTTTCATTACTCAATCCTTTAAATGAATCATCTTCGACCATCGTCTGATGGCCGCGGAATCATACAGACTCCAGGCATTGGATCCAAGCCGCGCTTGGCACAGGTTCTTTGCAACTGTGCAACAACAGGTTGAAAAGCGCGCCTTTGGCGACGATAGTTCAGAGCACTGCCTTCGCAATACCCAACAGGAACTCACCATGCTTGGCGTCACCGACTACGGCGCATTCGTCATCGCCTTCCTCATTCTTCTGGCCATCCCCGGCCCGGGCAATTTCGCCCTGATCACCGCCACCGGCAAGGGCGGTATCAAGGCAGGCCTGGCCGCGACCTGCGGCGTTATCGTGGGTGACCAGGTGCTGCTGTGGCTGGCGGTAGCCGGCGTCGCCACCCTGCTGGCCACCTACCCTGCCGCCTTTCATATGGTGCAGTGGGCGGGGGCTGCATACCTGGCCTACCTGGGCCTGCGCATGCTGCTGAGCAAACCCGGTGGTGCAGCACACACCTGCCGCATGGACAACGGCCAGTACCTGCGCCAGACCATGATGATCACTCTGCTCAACCCCAAGGCGATCATGTTCTACATGGCGTTTTTCCCGCTGTTCGTCGACCCGGTGAAGCACCAAGGGCTGGTGACGTTCGGTTTCATGGCGGCGACAGTGGCGGTGGTGACCTTCCTGTATGGGCTGATTGCCGTGGTGCTGACCCATCAACTGGCCGAGCGCATGCGCGCCAGCCCGCGGATTGCCAATATGTTCGAGCGGCTGGCGGGGGCTTGCCTGGTGGGATTCGGCATCAAACTGGCGGCGATGCGCTGATCCCAAGCCCGCCAGGGTCCGGGCGCGCCTGACAGCAACCCTAAAAAAGCCCCCGGCAACTCATGGTTCCCGGGGGCTTGTTCACTCAGCCATTACCCAGTCAATTGGTTTCCAGCTGATAGGCCTTGCTCACGAACAACGCCGCAAACAGGCTCTTGCCTTCCTTGAAGATGTACTGCTCTTCGAAACTGCCGTCTTCGACCAGCTTCTGCCCGATGGCGCATTCCGAATCGCTGTGGTTCTTGGCCTTGGCGCCAAAGTCACTGCTCCACGACGACAGCCCAACCTCCTGGCAGAAGGCTGCGAACTTTGCCTTGGGGACTTGCTGCTGGTATTCGCTGAAAGCCTCTTTCAGCGATTTGAAGCCGCTGTAACTTACCGAGTAGTTCTCGACCTTGGCCTTGCGGGCAAAGCCGCTCACCGCTTCAGCCAACACCGCCTGGCCGGAGTACGGGCTGTATGCCCCGATCAGCATCGCGCTCAGGGCACTCTTGAGCTGGGTTTCGACATCGTCCAGCTCCGGCAGCGACTGGAAGTCGGCCTTGCGCACGATTTCCCCCACCTTGGAGCCGTCGTTGCGGTGGGTGACCACGAACGCCATCGAGCCTTCGCCATCGCTGGAGCGCTTGATGGTGAAGTCCAGGTCGACCGTGGTACCAAAGTCACCCGTGCTGCTGACCAGAAACGCGCCAGTTACTGGCTGGCGCACCGCCATGTTGGCGCCCCAGGTGAAGTTCGACGGGGCGGCCCGACCATTGGCGGCCAGCTCGGCACGTGGCTGGACTTCGTCGCTGACATCAGCCACCAGCACGACTTCGGCACCCTTGCTGGCAACGTAAGGGTTGCTCATCTGCATGCCCAGCAACTGGATATGAATGCTGCCATCCTTGCTGTCTCCGTCATGGGCCAGCTTCAGCGCATCAGCCTTCAGGTACACCCCGGCCACATTGCGGCTGACATTGAGCTGGTACTTGGCCCAGCCCGCCAGGCCTTCCTCAGCCGAACTACCCTGTACGGACTCCATCAAGCCCGACAGGCCGCGCAGGAACTGCTGGGCGCCATTGGTCTGCGCCGCCGCCACGCGGATCTCCGGGTCGGCTACCGTCAGGTTGCCGGAAAACGCCGAGTAGGAAATGTCCCCCTCAGACAGCACATCCTCAAGAAAATAGCGCTCCTTGAAATCGTCGTAGTAGGCCAGCGCAGCCTTCTTGCCCGAGCTGGCGACCATCGCATAGCCACCACCGAGCACCAGCACCGCTGCGGCCACACCGCCAATCAGCAGCTGCTTCTTGTTCATCTGTTTGATCATGGTGTTTGCCTCACTGGACCATGGCGGAAGCGTTGTTCCAGTCGTTCACGTACTTTTGGGAGACCTCGGGGGTCCAGCTGAAATCGATACCGGCGTTGGGGAATTCCTTGGCCAGCACGGCGCCGAACGACACGCGGTCGGCACAGTGGTCCTGTTTGCAGGCCTCGGGTTCACCGGCGCTGTAGGCACGGTAGGTAGGCACGGCGCGGCCGTCGTCCAGCGGGTAGTACGGCGTGGCGTTGGCCACCTGGGTCACGTACCAGCCTTCGCTGTATTCCTCGTCCGCAACCAGGCGACCGTTGCTCGGGAAGTCGATGCTGTAGAAGTCACCTTTCTTGCCGGTGACGTGCACCATCATCGGCACTACGCTGGCCGAGGTCGCAGGGTTTTGCTGCTCCAGTGGCGAAGCGAAGCGCACCTTGATACCGGCCATCTGCGCCAACGCCTCGGTTTCGCGCCCCTTGAAGTCGCTCATGCCGTCCTGCAACTGCTGGTAACGTTCCAGCACACGGGTGTGCACGCGGGCCAGTTCCTGTTGGCGCTGACGCTGCTCACGCACACGCTGCTGCTCACGCTGTACCGCCCAGTTGGCACCGTCGCGCACATCGAAGAACAGGCCTTGGCGGTTGATGCCGATGCGGTTGCGGGTGATTTTCTGCGCGTCGTTGCCCCAGATGTTGTTCGAGATCGCCGACAAGTCTTTGACGATGAACAGGTTGGCCACATCGGTGGTGGTCGGCGAGGTGGTCTTGATCAGGTCGAAGATTTCCAGCGCAGCTTCCTTGTACTTGGTCGCGTCCAGGGCAAACGACTCGTCCGGGGTGACCGCGACGTAGTAAGGGTCGCTGCTGAACGGGCGGAGCACGCCGTAGCTGGAGCGGGTGAACGTCAGGTACACCTTCATCTGCCGGCCGGGGATCTCACCGACCAGGAACGCGGCCTGGTCAGCTTGCGGCGTGAGATAAGAAACGGCCTTGTCCTTTACCGCAGGCTCAAGGTTCTTGTTGAAGATCAAACCACTCGGGTGAGCATAAACGCGGGTCCAGTTATCACCCCGGTAGGTACCCACAGCCTTCCAGCTGATCTTGTCGAAGCTGCCTTCACCAAAGCCGGACGCCGGGCACGGCATGGCCGGGGTGGTGCCGAACGACAGGGTGTCGCCATCGCCGATGATCGAGGTACTGAGCACCCATTTGCAGCCGGTGCCGTCCGTTACCTGCATCAGGTTGCGGTTTTCCAGGACCACCGAGCGACCGAAGTCCGAAGTGGGGGCTGCGGCGACTGCTGTGGCAGGTGCCGGAGCGGGCGGCACAACAGGGGCTGCTGCCGGAGCTTCGGGGGCCGGGGCTGGCTCTGCGGCTACGGCTGGCGCGGGCGCGGGGGCCGGAGCGGGTTTTGCCTGCGCAGGTGCGGCTTCGACCACTGCCGGCGCCGCTGCAGCAGCAGGGGCTGGGGCTGGGGCTGGGGCCGGAGCAGGTGCCGGTGTCGGTGCAGCAGCAGCCGGTGCTTCTGGCTGCGCAGGTGCAGGAGCGGGGGCAACTGCTGCAGCCGGCGCCGGGGCGGCAGTGGCAGGCGCAGCAGCCAGAGTTACCAGCCCCAGGTTGCTGGCATTGCCCGAGCCGCTGGCGTACAGGTTGCCCTTGGCATCGACCGCCTTCCAGTTCACCTTGGCAGTCGAGCAGTCCTTGGCGAACACGAACGGCAGCTTGGTCAGCAGGCCTGACAGCAGTTCCTGGTTATCCCAGGCCGGGCGGGTGATGGTCAGGTCTACCTGGGGTTTGCACCAGGTGGTGGCATCCCCGGGCACTTCGACCTTGATGTTGTCTTTCTTGGAAAAGGCCAGCTCGTGGGCGAACGCCTGCGGTACCAGACCACAAGCGCCGATCACAGCCAGCGCGAGCGCGTGCTTTTTCATGGAGTTCCTCAGATCAGTTCCCAGGTGCCGTTGGCTTGTTTGCAGAAGGTGTTCTGCTCTTGTTCGGTCTGGCCGCTTTGCGATTTCAGGCTGACGGTGACCGGGCGGCAGGCCGCTTCGGCGGCAACTGTCTGGGTTGGCAGCGACTGCACCGAGTCCAGGTCGAAGCCTTGGGTTTCCTTGCTGGCGGCAACGTCCAGCTCGTCCAGGTTGACGGCTGGCGTTACACGCTTGGCAACCGCTTGCGCCTTGGGCTCGACGTAGTTCTTGTGCACATAGCCCACGGTCACACCCTTGCGGCCGACCAGAATCCAGTCACCGGTGGAGCCCACGGCGGTAAATTCGGTGTGGTTCTTCAGGCTGCCGACCTTCTCACCAGCCTGGTTAGGCGCGGCACGCACGTTGAGGTTGTCGCTGATGGTCACATACGGCTCGTTGATCAGCTTCATCGACGGCACCGCCTGGATCTTCGGCGCGCGCTTGACCTCGACCTGCTTGGTCTTGGTGTATTCCTTGCCCGGCACGATCTGCGCGGTGGCGCCGGAGTGGTCGGACTTCCAGGTCACTGGCTGGGCACTGGCAGTGGTTTGCTGCTGGCTCAGTACTTCCTGCGTACGCAGCGCCAGGGCTTGCTGGTCCTTTTCATCGAGCATGTGGCCGATGCGGTTGCCCACGTAGGCGCCAATGCCACCTGCGATCAGCGCGGCGGCGATCTTGCCGTTGCCACTGCCCATGGTCGAGCCGATGGCCACACCGGCCAGGCCACCGATCACGGTGCCCGCTTGCTCTTTGCTGATCCCGAGCTGTGCACAGGCCGTGGTAGAGGCGATGGCGACCGCCAGAAGGGACGCGACGAATTTCTTACGCAAGTGGAGCACTCCATTTTCGGTGGGGCGCACAGCCGCGTACCGCAGCCAATGGTTGGCGGCAGCATTCGAGTTTGTGCGGGGTTTTCAGAAAGTGTGCAGCACTGGCCGCAGACGACAATTCAGCCGTCCAGCGAGGGGCGCAGGGGGAGACCAGTACGGCGCAAAGCATCCAACGAATCCATGTCAGGAAGAGTTCATCGCCCAGCGCGCGTAATCATTACGGCGTGTGGCCTGGGCGTGAGTGGCGTATCAGAGCGCCGCATTGTAGCCCAAGGTGCCATTGGCAGTTCAAGACAAAATGTTGCAGGAAGCCTGTCTGATTGATTAGTAGAAATCCGTCCTACAACTTGAGCTCAGAATTATCCCCTTCCTTGTAGGGCGTTTCCCAAACATACTGCCAACCCGCTCAAACGGTTGCGACGGATTCGGTCGCGCTCTAGTCTCGGCTCGTCGTTGCAAAATCAACGGCCGGCTTTGACAGGCCGACGATTTCCCGCACACGTGCACTGTTTATGGCGGCTGTACGTGGGGCACCTTCGTGTGCGCCGAGTTACTCCGGGATCCTCGGTCTGTCAACCCATGTACAGCTGCCACCCTCTTGTTTGACAGCAAGCTTGCGGCAGCTCCAATGATCCTGGAGATGTTTATGCGCAAGATGGTCCCTGATCCACCCCTCGATACCACCCAGTTCCTGCAAGACACCCTGGTCCAGTCCTCAGAGTACGTACTCTGCGCCCTGTCCGTGGCCCGCCAATCCGTGCAACTCAAACCCACCGCCCACAGCTCGATCGTGATGCAGGCCGTGATCCATGAAATGGAAGCGGTACAGGGGCTGGTCGAGTCGGCGTTGATGCAGTTGCAGATGCGGCCGCATTTACCCACAGAGCCTCACACCTTGCATTAGCAGGTCAGGCCTCTTCGCGGGCACGCCCGCTCCCACAGGGTCACCACAGCCGTCACGCACTGCACAGTACCTGTGGGAGCGAGCGTGCCCGCGAAGAGGCCAGCCCAGGCAACCCAGAATCCAGGGAAACAAAACAATGCCCACCGACAACACAACAGAACCCACCACAGTCGGCAAGACCTGCTTCTACCAAGGCGAAAACAACA
Source organism: Pseudomonas sp. GW823-FHT05G12 (assembly GCF_058795575.1). Lineage (NCBI taxonomy): Bacteria > Pseudomonadati > Pseudomonadota > Gammaproteobacteria > Pseudomonadales > Pseudomonadaceae > Pseudomonas > Pseudomonas sp. GW823-FHT05G12. Next base: position 1,467,461 of record NZ_CM179501.1, on the reverse strand, counting down.
CCCACCCGCTGTTCCGCATCGAACCCGGCATCCCCTGCCAGGACGCCCGCGAACAGGCGTCCGAACTGATGGGTTACGTGCGCGACCTGATCATCACCGGCCTGATGGACGGCGACCAGAAACTGATCTGGGCCTCGCATTACCTGAGCGCGATGGCCAAGGCGCTGTTGGATGATGCTGAGTTGGGGATGATGAAAAAGTAAGTGCGAGGAAGCCCTGGAAACGCAAAATATCCCGGGGCTTCACCGGTCGCATCATGTCGCAAGCGCACCTAAGCGAGCCCCCACGCTGACAGCTGGAGTGCGACATTCTCTACCTCCATGTAGTCCATTTCCCAAACGCTCAGCAAACCCGCGCTATCCGTTGCCAGCGCTCCGCTCGCGCCCTAGCCTCATCACGTCGCGGCCAAACCAAGCGCCGACGATGGGAGGCGAACATCGCTGCAGGCGTATACACCCGTTGCGTAATGGGCAACCCACTCCGTTTATAGAGCCGCAGGCCCACTCGGCCGCTCACTCATCGACAAGGAGTAGCCAGTAGGCTACATTCAATGCATGCCGAATCAGATAGACACAACGTCTGAATTTGACGATTGGCTAGATGGCCTAAAAGATCCAATTGGCAGAGGTGCTGTTTCATTGAGGATTGCCCGAGCAGAAAACGATTGCTTCGGTGATATCGAATCCGTTGGCGAGGGTATCAGTGAGATGCGCGTATTTGTAGGCCCCGGATATCGAATCTACTTCGTTCGAACGGGCGCAATCCGCTACCTGATGCTCTACGGTAGCGATAAAACAGATCAACGCAGAGCCATCAAACGAGCAAAGGAAATTTTTGATGCTTTACGAGGTAAAAAATGATGAGCAAAAAAATTTCGCCGCAAGACATGCCAATCCTTGATCTGGATTTGAGCAAAACAAAACGCTTCGAGGCCTCCCGGTTTCTCGACAGCCCGGAAACCATCGCGGCATTTCTGGCAGAAGCAATGAAGGCTAATGACGCTCAGACCCTGATGCATGCATTGGGTGAAGTGGCAAAAGCCAAGGGCGTGAATCAGTTTGCGCAAGACGCAGGGGTCAATCGAGAGTCTCTTTATAAAACGCTGAAGGGCGGAGAAAAGACCCGTTTCACTACTATTCAAAAACTGATGGTTGCCTTAGGCGTAGAGCTCACAGTCAGGCCGCTCGAGAAGCTTCCGGGCTCTTGATTTAAGCGCTCGGGCAATTAGCATGCTGGCTGTAAATCTTTGCCTTCCATAACGAAAAAGCCCCCGGTAGCTTTCGCTTCCAGGGGCTTGATCTTGTATGGCGGAGAGATAGGGATTTGAACCCTAGGTACTGTTGCCAGTACAACGGATTTCGAATCCGTCCCGTTCGACCACTCCGGCATCTCTCCAATGCCGCGCATCATACCAGCGTTCTTTTAAAACGCAAATCTTTTTTTCAAAAAAACCGCGTGGTATCAGGCGCTTGCGTGAACGTGCCGCTTACAGCGGCACGCCCAGGCGCTTGGCAACTTCTTCGTAGGCTTCGATCACGTCGCCCAGGCCCTGACGGAAGCGGTCCTTGTCCATCTTCTTGCGGGTTTCTTTGTCCCACAGGCGGCAGCCGTCCGGGCTGAACTCGTCGCCCAACACGATCTGGCCGTGGAATACGCCGAACTCCAGCTTGAAGTCGACCAGCAGCAGGCCGGCGTCATCGAACAGCTTGCTCAGCACTTCGTTGACCTTCAACGACAGCTTCTTCATTTCCACCAGTTGCTCGGCGGTGCCCCAGCCGAACGCGACAACGTGGGATTCGTTGATGAAGGGGTCGCCCTTCTCGTCGTTCTTCAGGAACAGCTCGAAGGTGGACGGCTCCAGCTTGATGCCCTCCTCCACGCCCAGGCGCTTGACCAGGCTGCCGGCAGCGTAGTTACGCACCACGCACTCGACCGGAATCATGTCCAGCTTCTTCACCAGGCACTCGTTGTCGCCCAGCAGCTTGTCGAACTGGGTCGGCACGCCGGCTTCTTCCAGTTTCTGCATGATGAAGGCGTTGAACTTGTTGTTCACCATGCCTTTGCGGTCGAGTTGTTCGATACGCTTGCCGTCGAACGCCGAAGTGTCGTTACGGAACAGCAGGATCAAGCGGTCGGCGTCATCGGTCTTGTAAACCGATTTGGCCTTGCCGCGGTAAAGTTCTTCGCGTTTTTCCATGATTGGGCTCCGCTTGCTTGAGGTGTTGGGCTAGGCGATTTCGCGCCAGTCGAGCCCGTGTTCCTGATTCGCCACCTGGAGCCAGTCCGGGTCGCACCCAAGGGTGTCGACGAAGCACTGGCGGGCCAAGTGTGGCAGGTTGTTCTTGCTGCTGAGGTGGGCCAGCACCAGGTGTTGCAGGTTGCTCCAGCCCAACTCGTGCACCAGGCGCGCGGCCTGGTGGTTGTTCAAATGCCCTTGCATGCCACCCACCCGCTGCTTCAAGAAGGCCGGATAGTGACCGCGTGCCAGCAGGTCGCGGCAGTGGTTGGCCTCGATCAGCAGTGCATCCAGGCCCTGGTAACGCTCCAACAGCAGCGCGTCGTACGAGCCCAGGTCAGTGAGCATGCCAAAACGCCGCCGACCATCGCTGACCACGTACTGCAACGGCTCGTAGGCGTCGTGCTCGACCCGCGCTGCGGTTACTTCCAGGCTGCCGATACGCAGGCTTTGGCCACACGCGAGAAAACCGGCCACCTCCACCGGCTTGCGCATGCCGCGCAAAGTCCCTTGGCTGAGGTAGACCGGTACATTGTAGCGCCGTGACAGCAAGCCGACCCCATGCACGTGGTCGGCATGTTCGTGGGTGACCAGCACTGCACTGAGCTGAGCTGCAGAAACCCCGAGCAGCGCCAGGCGCCGCTCGGTTTCACGCAGGGAAAAGCCGCAATCGACCAGGATGAACGTGTCACCACTGGCGATCAGCGTGCCGTTCCCTTGGCTGCCGCTTCCGAGTACCGCGAAGCGCACTTAGCCCAGGTGGTCCTGAATGGCGCTCAGCACGCGGCGGGCGACATCGGCCGGAGCCACGGTGTTGATGTTTTTCTCGACCGTGACCTGCACGCTCTCACCCACCTTGCTCAGGCGAACCTGGTAACGCTCGGCACGGGCTTCACGCTCTTCCTTGGTCGGCTCGCTGCCGAACAGGCGGCTGAAGAAGCCAGGCTGGTTCTGCTTGTCGTCAGGTTTTTCGGACAGGTTGATGTAGTACAGGCCCAGGCTGCGGTTGATGTCCTCAACACGCCATTCGCCACCCTGCTCCAGGGCACGGCCCACGCCAGACCAGGCGCGGTCCAGGTCGGAGCCCAGGTACAGCACCGGGTTGCCGCTGCCGTCTTCGCTCAGGCTGACGCGGCTTGGTGCGTCGAAATCGCGCGCGGCCAGCAGCGACACCGAACCGCCCTTCTCGGCGCTGCGGTTCATGCTGGCAAGCATTTCGTCGGCCAGCAGGGCATCGGTGCCGGTATTGATGGAGGTGGACGGGAACGCAGGCTCGGCAGTGCTGCCCGCCGGGCGCTCGACGCTGACCACATACACTTCGGAGGTATTGCGCTGCACGCCAGGCTCCATGCGCACACGTACGCGCACCTCGCTGTCGCCGCTGCTGGCAGTGCTGGCCAGACGCTGGCCAAGCGATGCCGACAGTTCATCGAAACGCTGCCAGGCGGTGTTGAACTCACCCGTCTGCGGGCGCTCTTCAGCAATGCGGAAGCCGTTATCCTCGAAGAACTGCCGGGCAACCGGCCACACTTCGGCTGGCGAATGCTGGGCCAGCACCCAACGGCTGCTGCCGCTGCGCTGCAGGCTGTAGTCGGTGACCTGGGCGGCACCGCCCGTCAGCGGTTGCGGGCGAGGCACTTCGAACTCACCCTTGACGGTATCGTCAGCGACGTTACGCGGAATCGGCAGCAGCGGATCAAGGCGCTTGACGTTGCTGGCGTCCGGCGGCAGCTGCATCGGCGCGGTCGGGTGCGCCTGCAGGTAGTCACTGCCGCGGTCGCGGAAATAGCCATCCTCGCCCCACAGCCAGCCACACCCACTGGTGTTGGAGATAATCAGGGCAAGGGCGGAAAGACCAGCCAGTCGCTTCATGCGGTGTACTTCCTCTTAAACCAGTACGCCGGACTGGCGCAAGGCAGTACGGACTTTTTCGTGGCAGCCTTCGCTCAGCCAGGTCAGTGGCAGGCGAATACCTTTTTGCATCAGGCCCATTTCGACGAGCGCCCATTTCACCGGGATCGGGTTGGACTCGCAGAACAGGTCCTTGTGCAGCGGCATGAGTTTTTCGTTGATTGCGCGGGCCTTCTCGGCATTGCCCTCAAGGGCGGCCTCGCACAGGTCCGCCATTTCGCGCGGAGCGACGTTGGCGGTGACGGAGATGTTGCCCTTGCCGCCCATCAGGATCAGCTCGACGGCAGTCGGGTCGTCGCCGGACATGACGATGAAGTCCTTGCTGACGCCATCGAGAATGGCCTTGGCGCGGGCCAGGTCGCCCGTGGCTTCCTTGATGCCGATGATGTTCGGCACGGTCGACAGGCGGATCACGGTCTCGGCCTGCATGTCGCAGGAGGTACGGCCGGGAACGTTGTAGAGGATCTGCGGGATGTCGACGGCTTCGGCAATGTGCTTGAAGTGCTGGTACAGGCCTTCTTGCGTCGGCTTGTTGTAGTACGGCACAACCAGCAGGCAGGCGTCGGCGCCAGCATTCTTGGCGTTCTGGGTCAGGTGCACGGCTTCGGCGGTGGAGTTGGCACCGGTGCCGGCGATGACCGGAATTGGTTTGGCGCTGCGTTTGACGCGCTCGACCACGTGCTTGATGACCAGGATGTGTTCTTCGACATCCAGCGTGGCCGACTCACCGGTGGTGCCGACAGCGACGATCGCATGGGTGCCGTTTTCCAGGTGGAAGTCTACAAGTTTGTCGAGGCTGCCCCAGTCAACACGCCCTTGTGCATCCATGGGTGTGACCAATGCCACCATACTGCCCGCAATCATGTAACTGCTCCTGCCGGAAAAAGAGAGCGGTAATGGTACTGGGGGCATCGACCTTGCACAAGCGAAGCAGGCGGGTGGAGCATTCCCCTCGGCGGCTTATTTCGCTACCCTTGGCCCTTTGATCGGTGCAGCGCGGCCCGCCGGGCCGTCGACCTTGCTCCCCGCCAGCGTCCAAGACCTCGCATGCGAGCCCCGGGCCCTGCCGACAGGAGGCTTTTGCCCGTCCTGTGCCGACCGCTCATCGCTTTAGGAATGCTGCATGTCCACCCCCACCGTCCGCGAACAATTCCTTGTCATCAGTGCCCTGGGCCCTAACCCCATGGAGCTGGCCAACGTCCTCAGCCGCGCTGCCTTCGAAAACCGCTGCGCGGTGGTCACCTCGCGCCTGAGCCGCCACGGCGAGACCAGCGCCCTGGTGCTGCAGGTGGGCGGCAGCTGGGATGCACTGGCACGTCTCGAATCCACCCTGCCAGGCCTGGGCAAGAAGCACGGCCTGACCCTCGACGTGGTCCGCAGCGCGGACCAGGAAGTGCGCCCGCAGGCCCTTCCGTATGTGGCCTACGTCAGCGCTGCCTACCGCCCGGACATCATCAACGAGCTGTGCCAGTTCTTCCTTGACCACCGCGTCGAGCTGGAAGCCATGACCTGCGACACCTACCTGGCGCCGCAAACCGGTAGCAGCATGCTCAACGCCCAGTTCACCGTGATTCTGCCGGCCGGCACGCAGATCAGCTGGCTACGCGACCAGTTCCTGGACTTTGCCGATGCCCTGAACCTCGACGCACTGATCGAGCCATGGCGTCCCCAGAACCCTATGTAAGGAAACCGATCATGGCTGTAGCACTCGACCAACCTGTCGCCGACTTCCAGGCCCAGGCCACCAGCGGGCAAACCGTCAGCCTTGCCGAACTCAAGGGCCAGCAGGTGGTGGTGTACTTCTACCCCAAGGACAGCACCCCAGGCTGCACCACCGAGGGCCAGGGCTTCCGCGACCAGCACGACGCCTTCGCCGCGGCCAATACCGTGGTATTCGGTGTGTCGCGTGATGGCATCAAGTCGCACGAGAACTTCAAGGCCAAGCAAGGCTTCCCGTTCGAGCTGATCAGCGACAAGGACGAGGCCCTGTGTCAGCTGTTCGACGTGATCAAGCTGAAGAAGCTGTATGGCAAGGAATACATGGGCGTTGACCGCAGCACTTTCCTGATCGACAAGGACGGTGTGCTGCGCCAGGAATGGCGTGGCGTGAAGGTGCCAGGGCATGTGGATGCCGTATTGGCGGCCGCCCAAGCCTTGAACAAGGCTTGAAATTGAATGGGGCTGCCTTGCAGCCCTTCGCGGGCACGCCCGCTCCCACTGGAATTGTGCAGGGCCCAGTGGGAGCGGGCATGCCCGCGAAGGGCCGCAGAGCGGCCCCAATTACATTCAAAGCATCGGTGAAACGCTAGGCTCCTGCTTGGGCCACGCATCCAGCACGGCCTTGATCAGCGTCGCCAGCGGGATGGCGAAGAATATCCCCCAGAACCCCCACAGACCGCCAAACAGCAGCACCGCGCAGATAATCGCCACCGGGTGCAGGCTCACCGCTTCGGAGAACAGCAGCGGTACCAGCACATTGCCATCCAGCGCCTGGATGATCGCGTACACCGTCATCAGGTAGATGAACTGGTCGCCCCAGCCCCACTGGAACAGCGCAATCAGGGTGACCGGCACGGTCACGACCACCGCGCCCACGTAAGGCACCACCACCGACAGCCCCACCAGCAACGCCAATAGCGCTGCGTAATTGAGCCCCAGGCTGATGAAGGCGATGTAAGTGGCAATGCCGCAGATCAGAATCTCGATACCCTTGCCACGGATGTAGTTGGCGATCTGCCGGTTCATCTCGCTGCCCACCCGGTTCAGCAAGGTGCGCTGGCGCGGCAGGTAACCGCTGACCCAGCGGCCAATGAGTTCGCGATCCTTCAGGAAGAAGAACACCAGAATCGGCACCAGCACCAGATAGATCATGGCATTGACCAGCAGTGGCAGGCTGGACAGCGAGAAGGTCAGCGCCCATTGACCAAACTTGCCAATTTCACCGCGCACCGACTCGATGGCGTGCAATACCTGCTCATCCGACACCAGGTGCGGATAACGCTCCGGCAGCAGCAGCAACAACGACTGCCACTTGCCGAGCATGCCCGGCAGCTCGTTGAACAGCGTGATCAGCTGGTGCCACAGCAGCGGTACCAGCACCAGCATGAACACCGCCAGTGCGCCCATGAACAAAGCGAACACCAGCATCACCGCCAGCCGTGTAGGTACGCGCACGCGCTCCAGGGCGTTGACCAGCCCCTGCATCAGAAACGCCAGCACCATGCCCGCCAGCACCGGCGCGAGCATGCCGCCCAGGGTGAGCACGGCGGTAAAAGCCAGGAACAACAGGACCGCCAGCACCACCGCTTCCTCATCGGAGAAGTAGCGCTGCACCCAGTCGCGAAGCACTTTGAACATTGACGATCCTTGGAAAAGACTCAGGCCTTGCGCAGCCAGTAAGTATAGGTACCGGCCTCGGCCGTTTCTTGCAGCAGGGTATGACCGGCCAACTGGGCGAAAGTGCGGAAGTCGCGCTGGGAGCCTGCGTCCGTGGCGATTACCTTGAGCACCGCGCCACTGGCCAGGCGATTGAGTTCCATCTTGGCCTTGAGCAGTGGCAAAGGGCAATTCAGCCCGCTGGCGTCCAGTTCGGCGTCGCAGGTCAGGGTGTTACTCATTGCAGGGTCTCCAAAGGCATCGCCAGGCTGCTTCTTGGCACGGCTGGCTAGGATAGCGCCACTGGTCGTCAACGTGTGAGCCCGCTACAGTAGTTATCTTTGATCCGACGCGAGCTTCATGCATGAATCTACTGCGCCCTACCCTGCTGACGCTGGCCTGCCTGATGGCCCTTCCCGGCCATGCTGACGACCTGCCATCACTGGGTGATGCCAGTTCTGCGATCGTCTCGCCGCAACAGGAGCACCAACTGGGCCGTGCCTGGCTCAGCCTGCTGCGCGGCCAGGTCAATCAGCTCAATGACCCACAGCTCAAGGACTATGTCGAAACCAGCGTGTACAAGCTGGCCGAAACCAGCCAGCTGCAGGACCGGCGCCTGGAGTTCATCCTGATCGACAGCCGCGAGCTGAACGCCTTTGCCGCCCCGGGTGGCATTGTCGGGGTCAACGGTGGGCTGTTCCTCAACGCCCAGACCGAGGGCGAATATGCCTCGGTACTGGCCCACGAACTGGCGCACTTGTCGCAACGCCACTTCGCGCGGGGTGTCGAGGCCCAGCAGCGCATGCAGCTGCCGATGATGGCGGCGCTGCTGGCCGGCATCGTGCTGGCCGCAGGTGGTGCCGGCGATGCGGGCATCGGCATGATTGCCGGCACCCAGGCAGCGGCCATTCAGGAGCAACGGCGCTTCTCGCGCCAGAATGAACAGGAAGCCGACCGCATCGGTATCCAGAACCTGGAAAAAGCCGGCTACGATCCACGCAACATGCCGACCATGTTCGAGCGCCTGGCACGCCAGTATCGCTATGACGCCAAACCGCCGGAATTCCTGCTGACCCACCCGGTGACCGAATCACGTATTGCCGACACCCGTAACCGCGCCGACCAAGCGCCCAAGGGTGGCATTGAAGACAGCATGCGCTACCAACTGATCCGCGCCCGGGTGGCACTGATCTACGAGGGCACACCGGGGCTTGCCGCCAAGCGCTTCCGCGCCCAACTGGACGAAGACCCAAAGCTGGACGCCGCACGTTATGGCCTGGCCTTGGCACAGATCAAGGGCGGGCAATTGAACGAGGCCCGTGAAATGCTCAAGCCGCTGCTGGCCAAGGCGCCTAACGACATCACCTACAACCTGGCACAGATCGACCTGGACATCACCAACAACCGTCTTGCCGACGCCCAGCAGCGCGCCGAACGGATGCAGGGGCTGTACCCGGGCAACTACCCGTTGAAACAGGTGCGTGCCGACCTGCTGGTGAAACAGAACAAGCCGGCTGAGGCCGAGAAGGTGTTGAACGAGCTGGTGAAGAGTCGGCCGGATGACCCGGATGTGTGGTACGACATGGCCGAGGTGCGTGGCTTGTCGGGCAATACCATTGGCTTGCACCGGGCGCGTGCCGAGTACTTCACGCTGGTCGGCGACTTTGATCAGGCAATCCAGCAGATGGATTACGCCAAGCGTCGGGCGGGCGGTAACTTCCCGCTGGCCTCACAGATTGACCAGCGCCAGCGCGAGATCATGGAGCAGCGGCGCATGGTTCAGGAAATGATGGGGCGCTGAAGGCGATTCGCGGGCAAGCCCGCTCCCACAGGTACTCCACCGCCTTGGTAAACGGTGCAATATCTGTGGGAGTGGGCGAGCCCGCGAAGAGTATGACGCGGTCTGGCGTCAGGCATTACCAGACAGCTTCAGCCGCGCCGCCTGGGTAAAGTCCAGCATGCGATTAAGCGGCTTGATCGCCTTGGGCACCAGCGCCGGGTCAACGAAAATCTCGTTGGTGCCATTACGCAGGCAATCCAGCACCCGCTCCAGGGTGTTCATCGCCATCCACGGGCAATGCGCACAGCTGCGGCAGGCCGCGCCGTTGCCGGCGGTGGGGGCTTCGACGAATTCCTTGTCCGGGCACAGCTGCTGCATCTTGTAGAAGATGCCGCGGTCGGTGGCGACGATGAAGGTTTTGTTCGGCAGGGTCTGGGCAGCCTTGATCAGCTGGCTGGTGGAGCCCACCGCGTCGGCCAACTCGATCACCGCTTCCGGCGACTCGGGGTGCACCAAGATCGCAGCATCCGGGTACAGCGCCTTCATGTCGGCCAACTGGCGCGACTTGAACTCTTCGTGAACGATGCAGGCACCGTCCCACAGCAGCATGTCGGCACCGGTTTGCTTCTGGATGTAACGGCCCAGGTGCTGGTCCGGGCCCCAGATGATGGTTTCGCCGTTGTCCATCAGGCTTTCGACAATTTCCAGCGCGCAGCTCGAAGTCACTACCCAGTCGGCGCGTGCCTTCACCGCTGCGGACGTGTTGGCGTAGACCACCACGGTGCGCTCTGGGTGCTGGTCGCAGAAGGCCGAGAACTCTTCCACCGGGCAACCCAGGTCGAGCGAGCAGGTGGCCTCCAGTGTCGGCATTAGCACGCGCTTTTCCGGGGTGAGGATTTTTGCCGTCTCGCCCATGAAGCGCACACCGGCCACGATGACCGTTTCGGCCGGGTGGTTCTTGCCGAAACGGGCCATTTCCAACGAGTCGGATACACAGCCGCCGGTTTCTTCAGCCAGCGCCTGGATGACCGGGTCGCAGTAATAATGGGCAACCAGCACGGCATTCTGGGCTTTGAGCTCGGCAGCGATGGCCGCACGGTATTCGGCCTCCTGCTCGGCTGTCAGCGGGTTGGGCTGTTTGGCGTCGAGGTGGGCCTGAACCAAAAGGCGTTCGGAAATCTGGGTCATGATCGCTGGACCTGCAGGCGCGCTTGCGCGTCAAATCGAGTGTATCACCCGGCCCTGGCAGATCGGCTAAGGGTGCCGGACGGCATGCTGACCGTCACGGCCCTCTGCGGGCGCGGATTATTATCGGAGGCCGAAGGCTACAGACAATCCAGCGATTACTAAAGGGGTTTTTGTAGTGCTTGTGCGGGCCCCTTCGCGGGTGAACCCGCCCCTACACTGTGAAATCCTCGTAGGAGCGGGTTCACCCGCGAAGAGGCCGCAACAGTAGAAACCATCACCCCTGCGGCGACAGGGCCCCCAGATGCGCCGCCATGAACATGGCAAATTCTTCCACGGTCATTTTTCGGCCATTGAAATCGACCATGCCATCGGCATAGTGCAGGCTGCTGACCACATCATCGCCCTGCACGGTGGCCATGCCGCTCTGCAGCGCCATCATGCCGACCATCTCCCCCGCCTGGCTCGACTGCATGGCAATCGCTTGGGCGTCGGTCTGGCCATCCAGCAACGCCTGCAAGGTCGCCAGGTCACCGATCATCGGCTTGGACAGCGACAGCTTGCCTTTCACCTCGGTGATGATCTGCTTGCTCAGCTGGTCCGGCGGCAGGTCGAAGCTGGCCGGCGCGGCGAGGTCCATCGACAGGTTGAAGCGGCTCTCGCCATTGGCGGTCTTGAACGACAGGTTTTCCACCGCCAGCTTGGGCTTGGCGGCCAGCAATTTCTGCAAGTCACCCTGGAAGCGGGCCTTTTCGGCGTCGTCCATCTGGATCTGCGGCACCGGCTGGCCAGCCGCACTGGCGGCCTCGAACTCCGGCAAGTGCGACTGGTACCACTTCGACAAGGCCTGCAGCGCCGGGGCGTTTACCGAAGTCACGCTCACCGCCATCTGCGCCTTGCCTACCGCACGGCCATCCCAGCTGATGTCACCGACCTTGTACTCCGCGCGGCCACCTACGGTGTCCGTGCCGTCGAGGGTTTGCAAGGCGTTCTGTTCCAGGCCCTTGATCAGCAGCACCTGCTGTTTCGGCCCAAGGGTGACCTTGGTTTCGGCCAACGCCAGATCGACGTTGCCGACATAGATGGCATCGTGCGCGGTGGCGGCGAGGTTACCGCCAAACGTCAGCCCTTTGAGCTCGAAGGTGGCCGGCGGCTGGTCGTCATGCACCCATTTCATCACCAGTCTGTCGGCCTGGCCCTGGAACTTCGAGGCCTTGCCCTCCTTGTCCCCACTGACTTCGAACTGCATGCCCGAGAAGTCAAGGCTGTTGCCATCCGCTTCGTCAAACTTGAGCGGCGCCAGCTGAACCTGACTGACCACATTGCCGCCGTAACCCAGGCTGGTCTGCGCGCTGATCGGGGCCTTTTCACCCGCAGCGGCGAACCATGGCGCAACGGCGTCATCCTTCTGCAGCGTGCTGTTGCTGACCGCCATTACCGGCATCAGCTTCAGTGACCTGACCCTCGACCACGGAAACGGGCCGTGCTCGATCTGGTCGGTCACGCCCACGTCAAAATTGATCACCTCGCCCTGACCCACGTTGACGTCGCGAGCCTTGAGCCGGTACTGGGCAGTGCTGCTGAAGAGATGCTGCTCCAGCGACACACGCTCGATGCTCATGCTACCACCGGTACTGACCAGGGCCTTTTTGAGTTCGGCGTTGCTGCGTGCAAGGGCGTTGTCCAGCTCTGCCGGCAGCTGCTTGCCGGTGTACCAGGCGCCTGCGGTAGTTGCGACGGCAATGGCGATAGCCAGGCCGGAAAGGATGCCAACTGATTTCTTCATGAATAGAACCGATTGCTGTCCGTAAGGGCTTCGAAGGCGGCCAGAGGCCACGCAGAATTCGAAGAGTACCACCCCCGATTGGGCCGAGTGCTGGCCCAGGTCGAGAAATGCCATTTTTCGGACACATCCGACATCACGCTGCGGCAAGCAAAGGGCTCGTTAATTTTTACGAACACACAAATTGATCATAATCGCAAAAAAACGCGCAAAAACCGAACAAACCCCGTATTTCATCGATAGATATTTCAATCCGGCAACATCTTGTCATGTTTAACTTGACACCCACCTACCCATCGTTTTTTATTTTCACCACTTTGCGCGCCCCACCGCGCCTTCCGCCGCTCCAACATAAAAGGTGAACAACATGGAGCCCACCCGCTCGCCCTTGCCGCATGCGCAATACACCGTGCCCGTCGTTTACGCCCAGCAGCAGGAGCCATGCCAGCATGCAGCCTGACCACAGCGCTTCCGGCAACGGCCAACTCCGCAAAACCCTGCGCCTCTGGCACGTGATCATCATCGGCCTGGCCTACCTGACCCCGATGACCGTGTTCGATACCTTCGGCATCGTCAGCGGGATTACTGCCGGCCATGTACCCAGTGCCTACATCCTGGCACTGGCCGGCATCCTGTTCACCGCGGTGAGCTATGGCACCCTGGTAAAACGCTTCCCGCAGTCGGGCTCGGCCTACACCTACACCCAGCGCGCGATCAACCCGCACGTGGGCTTCCTGGTGGGCTGGTCTTCGTTACTGGACTACCTGCTGCTGCCGATGGTCAACGCACTACTGGCCAAGCTGTACCTTTCGGCCATGTTCCCGGAAGTACCTGAGTGGATGTGGGTGGCCGGCTTCGTCACCCTGATCAGCCTGATCAACATGCGCAGCGTGAACCTGGTGGCGCACTTCAACCTGCTGTTCGTGGGTGTGCAGGTGGCGATCATCGCCGTGTTCATCTACCTGTGCGTACGCGGCCTGGACCAGGGTGAAGGGCTGGGTACCACCTGGAGCCTGATACCGTTCGCCGACAGCCAGACCCAGTTCAGCGCCCTGGCCGCCGGTGCGACCATCCTGTGCTTCTCGTTCCTGGGCTTTGACGCAGTCACCTGCCTGTCCGAGGAAACCCGCGATCCGGCCAAGACCATTCCCCGGGCGATCTTCCTCACCGCACTGATTGGCGGTGTGGTTTTCATCACCGTGTCGTACTTCATCCAGGCCTACTTCCCGACCATGGCCCGCTTCCACGACCAGGAAGCAGCCCTGCCGGAAATTGCCCTGTACGTTGGCGGCAAGCTCTTCCAGTCGATCTTCATCGCCTGCACCGTGATCAACACCATCGCCTCGGGCCTGGCCTCGCAAACCAGCGTGTCACGCCTGCTGTATGTAATGGGCCGCGACAACGTGATCCCGGCCAGCGTCTTCGCCCGCCTGCATTCGCGCTACAAGACGCCAGTGCTGAACATTGCCGTGGTAGGGCTGATTTCGCTGTCGGCAATCTTCTTCGACCTGGTCACCGCCACTTCCATCATCAACTTCGGCGCTCTGGTCGCGTTCAGCTTCGTCAACCTGTCGGTGATCAACCACTGCTACCTGCGCGAAGGCAACCGTAAAGGCCTGGCCAACCAGCTGAAGTACCTGGTACTGCCGACCATCGGCTTCTGCATCATCGTCTCGCTGTGGCTGGACCTGAACGCACATTCGCTGATGTTTGGCGGTATCTGGGCTGCGCTCGGGCTGGTCTATCTGGGCTGGCTGACCAAAGCCTTCCGCGCGGCACCGCCCAACTACGTCGCCGAATGACCCACGCTGCCAACAACGCCCGCGCCTGATCGCGGGCGTTGCATTTGTTCGAAAAGGAAAGCCCTCATGCCGCTGCGTCGCCTCTCCATCCAGTGGAAGATCACACTCCTCGCCGGCCTGTGCCTGCTGGCCATTGTCGCCTTGCTGGTAGCCACCTCGCTGACCCAGGCCCATCGCAGCGCCGCCCTGGTCAACCAGGCCAACACTGCCATGCTCGAAGACAGCGCCCGCCAGCGCCTGCAGGCCCACGCCGAAACCCAGGCCTTGCGTATCCAGCGCTACTTCATGGACGCCTACCAGTACGGCAATGGCTTTGCCCGCCTGGTACAGGTGCTGAAGGATCGTGGTGGTAGCGACCTGCGCGCCGAACTGACCCGCCAGGCGCGTGCCAGCCTGGCCGGCAACCCGGATGTGATCGGCCTGTACCTGGTGTTCCAACCCAATGCCCTGGACCAGCAGGACAGCCACTACCTCGGCCAGGACGCCATGGGCAGCAATGAGAGCGGGCGTTTCTCGCTGTACTGGTCCCAACCAAGCCCCGGCACCCTGGAACTTGAAGCCATGCCGGAAACGATGCTCGGCGACACCAGCATCGGCAGCAACGGCGCGGCGAAGAACCGCTGGCTGACCTGCCCGCAGGACACCGCCAGGACCTGCATGCTCGAACCGTACCTCGACGAGGTCAACGGCCGTCAGGTGCTGATGACCAGCATCGCTCTGCCATTGCTGGAACACGGCAAGGTAGTCGGCGTGGTCGGCGTGGACATCGGCCTGGCCAACCTGCAGCAACTGAGCGTGGACGGCCGCCGCGATCTGTTCGACGGCCAGGGCCAGGTGAGCATCGCCACCGCCGCCGGCCTGCTGGCCGGCAACAGTCGCGACGACAGCGTGCTCGGCAAGCCTATGGACAAGGCGGTAGCCGACGGCCTGCTGCGCGTGGCCCACCCCTTCACGCCAATCCCTGACACAGCCCCGTGGCAGGTAGTGCTGGAACTGCCGGAAAGCGTGCTGCAGGCCCCTGCCGTCGCCCTCAACCAGCGCCTTGATGCCCATAACCAGAACGCCAACCTCACCAGCCTGCTGATAGGCCTTGGCACGGCAATCGTGGGTTTGCTGCTGGTGTGGCTGACCGCGCGCGGCGTTACCCGGCCAATCCTGGCCGTGGCTGCACGCCTGGAAGACATTGCCAGTGGCGAAGGCGACCTTACCCGTCGCCTGGACTACGCCCACCAGGATGAACTGGGCCAGCTCACCGGCTGGTTCAACCGTTTCCTCGACAAGTTGCAACCGGTCATTGCCCAGGTCAAAGGCTCGCTGCAGGAGGCCCGCAATACCGCCGACCAATCGGCCGCCATTGCCAGCCAGACCAGCGACGGCATGCAGCAACAGCATCGCGAAATCGAACAGGTGGCCACAGCGGCCAACGAAATGAGCGCCACCGCCCTGGATGTCGCCCACAATGCCTCGCAGGCGGCCCAGGCCGCACGCGCCGCGGATCAGGCCAGCCAGGAAGGCTTGCAACTGGTGGACAGCACGCGCCAGGGCATCGACCGCCTGGCCGCAGGCATGAACACTGCCATGGACGAGGCTCGTGCACTGGAAGACCGCAGCGGGCAAATCGGCTCGGTGCTTGAAGTGATCCGCACCATTGCCGAGCAAACCAACCTGCTGGCACTGAATGCCGCCATCGAAGCGGCCCGCGCAGGCGAAGCCGGGCGTGGCTTCGCCGTGGTTGCCGATGAGGTGCGCGGCCTGGCCCAGCGCACGCAGGTTTCGGTGGAGGAAATTCGCCAGGTCATCGAAGGCCTTCAGCAAGGCACCCAGGACGTGGTCGGGGCCATGCATGCAGGCCAACGCCAGGCCCTGGACAGCGCCGCACGCATGGAGCAGGCATTACCGGCACTGCAGCGTATTGGCGAGGCCGTGGCGGTGTTCAGCGACATGAACCTGCAGATTGCCTCGGCGGCGGAAGAGCAGAGTGCGGTGGCCGAGGAAGTGAACCGTAACGTGGCCGGCATTCGAGACGTGACAGAATCACTGGCCGGGCAGGCCGATGAATCGGCACGCATCAGTCAGGCCCTGAACCGGCTGGCCAACCAGCAGCAGGCGCTGATGGAGCAGTTTCGCGTCTAGCCTGTCAGGGCCTCTTCGCGGGCACGCCCGCTCCCACAGGTTCGGCGTGCCCTAAGGGGCTGTGCAGTTCCTGTGGGAGCGGGCGTGCCCGCGAAGAGGCCCTGACAGGCACCGCACCATTGTTATTTTTGAGCACAACTTATGCCTAATCCAACCCGATCCACCTTCTTCGACATCACCAGCGAACAAGGGCTTTTACGCACCTCGATCGCCGCGACCCTGTTCATCGCCACCATCGGCATCGCCTTCGGCCTTGCCTCCGGCTCGTTCTCCATCGTCTTCGACGGTGTGTACTCGCTGGTCGACGCCAGCATGAGCGGGCTGTCGCTGGTGGTGGTCAAGCTGATCACTTCGCACACCACCAGCGTGCAGATGTCGCGCAAGCTGCGCGAGCGCTTCACCATGGGTTTCTGGCACCTGGAGCCCATGGTACTGGCACTCAACGGCATTCTGCTCGGCGGCGTGGCCATCTACGCGCTGATCAACGCCGTCAGCAGCCTGCTGCAAGGCGGGCGCCACCTGGAGTTCGGCATTGCCATGGTCTACGCGGCGCTGACGGTGATCACCTGTGTGACAATCGCCGTCATCGAGGCCCGCGCCAACCGTAAACTGAAATCAGACTTCGTGCGCATGGACGTCAAGGGCTGGGTGATGTCGGCCAGCATCACTGCCGCACTGCTGATCGCCTTCTGTTTTGGTTATGCCGTGCAGGGCACTGCGCTGGAATGGGTATCACCCTATATTGACCCGGCGGTGCTGGCGCTGGTGTGCCTGGTGATCGTGCCGTTGCCGATGTCGGTGGTGCGTCAGGCCCTGTCTGAAATCTTCCTGGTCACCCCCGGCGACCTCAAGCTGCACGTAGATGAGGTGGCCAAGGCCTTCGTCGCTCGCCACGGCCTGCAGTCTTACCGCGCCTATGTCGCCAAGGTCGGGCGTTCGCGGGAGATTGAGCTGTATTTCATCGTGCCCAAAACCATGGCGGCGAAGACCATCGATGAATGGGATGCCTGGCGCAACGAGATTGGCGACGCGGTAGGCGGCGAAGGGCCGGACCGCTGGCTGACAGTGGTGTTCACTGGCGACCCGGAATGGGCCGAGTAATGTGTGGGCGCTCTGCGCCCTTTTCCGAAACCCGTAGCGCAAACGAAAAAGCCCGCGACCATTTCTGGTAGCGGGCTCTAACGTACTGCGTATGGTGGGTCGTGTAGGATTCGAACCTACGACCAATTGGTTAAAAGCCAACTGCTCTACCAACTGAGCTAACGACCCATTTGATGGCGCGTATAATACTGATTTCTAACGAGAATTCAACACCCCATCACGATTTTTTCAAAAATACCGAGTCGGGTCTTCGATACCGGCGGCCTTGAAACCATCGGCCCGCAGGCGGCAGCTGTCGCATTTGCCACAGGCGCGACCGTCATCGTCGGCCTGGTAGCAGGAAACGGTCAGGCTGTAGTCCACACCACGGGCCATACCGGCCTGCACGATCTGCGCCTTGCTCATGTTCTGCAGCGGCGCCTGGATGCGGAAGCCCTGCCCTTCTACGCCAGCCTTGGTCGCCAGGTTGGCCATGCGCTCGAAGGCCTCGACGAACTCGGGTCGGCAATCCGGGTAGCCGGAGTAATCCACGGCGTTGACGCCAATGAAGATGTCGCGCGCTTCCAGTACTTCGGCCCAACCCAGCGCCAGCGAAAGGAACACGGTGTTGCGCGCCGGCACATAAGTGACCGGAATGCCTTCACCCGGGGCTTCCGGCACGTCGATGCTGCTGTCGGTCAATGCAGAACCGCCGATGCCGTCGAGGTTCAGCCCAATCACCTTATGCTCGACCACACCCAGGTCGCGGGCCACGCGGGCAGCGGCGTTCAGCTCGGCGCGATGACGCTGGCCGTAATCAAAGCTCATGGTGTAGCAGCTGTAGCCTTCGGCCTTGGCCATGGCAACCACGGTGGCCGAATCCAGGCCGCCGGACAACAGGATTACTGCGCGTTTTTCTGTCATGTGTACGTGCTCCTCAATCAACGTCCGGGCTCGTCGTTCCACAGCAGCTTGTGCAGCTGCAACTGGAAGCGTACAGGCAGGTTGTCAGCAACGATCCAGTCAGCCAGGTCACTGGCGTTCACCTGATGATGGCTGGGTGAGAACAACACCTCACCGGCACGCTCGGCCAGGTTGTACTGGATCAGCTTGGATACCGCCCAGTCATAATCCTCGCGGGAACAGATGACGAACTTGACCTGATCGTTGCGTGTCAGCTGCTCGATGTTCTCGTAGCGGTTACGGTGCGACTCTTCGGAGCCTGGGGTTTTCAGGTCGACCACACGGCTGACGCGGGTGTCGGTGCCAGCAATATCCAGCGCGCCGCTGGTCTCCAGCGACACCTCGTAACCGGCATCACACAGCCGCTGCAGCAACGGCAAGGCGTTGGGCTGAGCCAGTGGTTCGCCACCGGTGACACAGACGTAGCGCGGTTTGAAGCCGGCCACTTGTTCGAGGATCGAATCAAGGGTGCGTACGGTACCGCCACTGAAGGCATAGGCACTGTCGCAGTACTGGCAACGCAGGGGGCAACCGGTGAGGCGCACAAATACCGTGGGCAGCCCGGCCGTTCGCGTCTCACCCTGCAAAGAGTAAAAGACTTCGGTGATGCGTAATGTGTCTTGCATGATCGCCACGGGCGTGACAGCTAAACAGGCTGTCCGCCTCCGTCAGGCACTGTCGCGGACTCGACATAGCGTTATCCGCAGCAGCGTGTTTACGAAAAAAGGGCAGTGATTCTAACGAAAAAACCCGCGACTGGCGCGGGTTTATTTCGAGCGGTACAGCGACAACGCCTAGAGCTTCTGCAGGTCACGCTGGGCCAGTTGAGCGGCAGAGGTGCCGGGGTACTGGGTGACGACCTGCTGAAGGATGCCTTTTACCTTGTCGGTATGGCCCATACGGCGCTCGACATCAGCCAGTTTGTACAGCGAATCTGGCACCTTGCTGTGCTTCGGGTACTTTTGGCTGACTTGGGCAAAGGCCTGGCTGGCGCCTTGCAAGTCACCCTTGGCCAGGTTCACTTCACCCAACCAGTACTGGGCATTACCGGCGTACTGGCTGTTGGGGTACTTGCGCAGGAAGGCGTTGAACGCCTGGCTGGCCTTGTCGAAGTCTTTCTGTTTGATCAGGTCGAAAGCTGCGTCGTAATAGAGCTTCTCTTTCGCCGGATCACCGGGCTGGCTACTGCCGGCCGGTTGTTGCGCAGCAGCACCTGCTGCGGCATCGGGGGCGGCATTGGACGCACCACCACCGGAGGAATTGTCAGGGGTTGCGGCAGGCGCAGCGCCACTGTTGATGCGACGGTCCAGGTCCTGGTAACGCTCCAGGTTTTCCTGCTTCATGCGGGACACATCGTTTTGCAGCTCTTCGATGATGCCTTGCTGGCGGGAAAGCTGATCCTGCATCTGTTGCAGCTGCATGAACAGCTGGCCCTGTGCAGAGGCAGGGGCCGAAGCCCCTGACCCGGCATAGGCGCCGCTCGTGCCATAACCCGCAGGCGGATAGCTGCCTGCGTTGTCATCTACTACAGGGACCTCAGCCCAGGCCGCAAGCGGCAGGCTGAGTGCGAGGACGGTTACTACACGGCGGCACATACGCATAAGAACTTACTTACGCAGTTCTACGCGACGGTTCTGAGCCCAGGACTGCTCGTCGTTGCCGGTAGCAACTGGACGCTCTTCGCCGTAGGAAACCAGTTCCAGCTGAGCAGGGGAAACGCCCTGCAGAACCAGGTAGCGCTGAACGGCTTTCGCACGACGCTCACCCAGAGCCATGTTGTACTCGCGGGTGCCGCGCTCGTCGGTGTTACCTTCCAGAACAACACGGTTGCCGTTGGCTTTCAGGTCCTTGGCGTGAACGTCCAGAGCGCGCATGGCTTCTGGCTTCAGGTCCGAGCTGTCGTATTCGAAGTAGAAGGTGGTGATTGCGCGCAGGGCGGCTTCTTCGCTCAGGGAGCCGTCAACAGCGCCAGTGTTGGCACCGTAGCCAGCGTTAGGGTCTACAGCAGCGCCTTCGCCTGCGTTATCACCGCCCTTCGAGGAGCAACCTACAGCTACGGCCATGGCCAGAGCCAGCGCAGCAAATTTACCAAACTTCAGCATTTCCATCGTGAAACTCCTAATGAAACCCCAGTGTGTTAAGCAAAATGTATTACGCCGCAATCAGTTCAGGTAAGGGGACCAGGACGGTTCTCTGACTTCGCCTTGAGCGGTAGGAAGTGGGAGCCTCACGCGGCCGTTCAGCGACACGAGCATCAAGACTCCCCGGCCCTGCTGGCGGGTGGCGTAGATTAGCATGGTGCCGTTTGGCGCAACAGTGGGAGACTCATCAAGACTTGTTTCAGACAGAATCTTTACACTTCCGCGTTGCAAGTCCTGTGCCGCCACTTTGAAGTTGGTAAAGCCCTGTTGGCGATGAATCATTACCAGGGTCTTTTCGTCCGCCGAAAGTTTCGGGTTGGCGTTGTAGTTACCTACGAACGTTACGCGCTCGGCACCACCACCACTGACCGACTGTTTATAGATCTGCGGTTTGCCGCCACGGTCGGAAGTGAAGTAGAGGGTGTTGCCATCTTTGCCCCAGAACGGCTCGGTATTGATACCCGGGCCTGCGGTAACACGGCTGATCTGGCGCGAGGCCACGTTCATCACGTAGATGTCCGGGTTGCCGTCCTTGGACAGCACGAACGCCAGGCGCGAACCGTCCGGCGACCAGGCTGGCGCACCGTTCAGGCCTTCGAAGTTGGTCACCTGCTCGCGGCGGCCAGTATCGATGTTCTGCACGAAGATACGTGGGCGCTTCTGCTCGAACGAAACGTAGGCGATACGTTTGCCATCTGGCGCAAAGCGCGGCGACAGGATCGGCTCACGCGATTGCAGCAGGGTCACCGCACGCGCACCGTCGTAGTCCGAACGCTGGAGGGTGTAGCGGGTGTTGTTGGTGGAGAAACGCTCGGCCGTCACGTACAGCATGCGCGTAGAGAACGCGCCCTTGATGCCGGTGAGCTTCTCGAACGACTGGTCGGCAATGTAGTGCGCCATGTCGCGCAGCTGGTCGGTGCTGCCCGCCACGCTGCCGGTCAGCACTTGCTGCTCGGTGGCGACGTTGAACAGCGCGTACTGCACCTGCAGGCGACCGCCCGACGGCACGATGCTGCCGACCATCACGTACTGTGCACCCAGCGCTTTCCAGTCACGGAAGATCACTTCGCTGGCTTGCGACGGCTGGCTGATCATGTTCTGCCGCGGAATTGGCGAGTAGTAGCCAGAGTTGCGCAGGTCGTTGCCGATGATGTCGGCGATGTCTTCAGGCAACACGCTACCGCCCTGCAGACCGAACGGTACTACCGCGATGGGCGTGGCCCGGTCGCTGCCGCTGGTAACCAGGATGTTCTTTTCTTCTGCCACCGCCATGCCTGCCACGCAGCAGAGCATGACCAGCAGTCCTCTCAGACGTTTAATCACAACGCTAGATCCTCAGGTGTAAATGTCATCTTGAACGAACGATATTGGTTGAAATCGCTCGGCTTCATACCCTGCATCTCGGTCAAACGACCAATGTTCTTCACCGCAGCCACCGCCGAACTGTCATACGGGCCGTCACCACTGGACCGGGCCACGCTGACGCTGGTGATGGTACCGTCCGGCAACATGTTGATCTGCAGGACCACCGTCATGCCCTTGCGCGCGGAAGGCGGACGTGCCCAGCCCTCGGCCGCGCGCATGCGGATCAGGTCGTCGAAGTCGCCGGCCACCTGGTCACCCTGCTCGTCGGCCAGCGCCTGCTGCCGCTCGGTGGTATCGGACAACAGCTCGGCCAGTGCCTGGGCTTTCTTGTCTTCTGCCGCCTTGCGGGCCGCTTCCTGTGCCTTCTTCTTCTGGGCATCTGCAGCGGCCTTTTTCTTGGCCTCTTCAGCTGCCTTCTTCTTCGCGTCCTCGGCCGCCGCTTTCTTCTTGGCGTCCTCGGCTGCTTTCTTCTTGGCCTCTTCGGCTGCCTTTTTCTTGGCGTCCTCGGCGGCTTTCTTCTTCGCCTCTTCAGCGGCCGCTTTCTTGGCCTCTTCTTCGGCTTTTTTCTTGGCTTCGTCCTCGGCCTTCTTCTTGGCGATGTCGGCCTGCTGTTTCTCGGCAGCTTTCTTCGCCTCGTCGGCCTTCTTGGCTTCGGCAGCTTTCTTGGCCTCGGCAGCCTTGGCGGCTTCAGCGGCCTTGGCAGCATCCTCGGCTTTTTTCGCCTCGGCGGCTTCGCGGGCCTCTTCGGCCTTTTGAGCGGCGTCAGCTTTCTTTTGTTCCGCGGCCTTCACGGCCTCCTGCTCGACCTTCTTCTGTTCCAGCTGCTCGACTTCGGTCTGGCGCGAAGCGGTTTTCTTCGCCTCCCCGGCAATCTTCTGATTGGTCTGGGTGGTTGCCTGGCTCTTGGACTTGAGCTGGTACAGGGTAGCCTGAACGATCGGCTTGGAAGGCGGCAGCTCCGGCGTCATGGCAAAACTGACGAACAGCAGGGCGAACACCAGCACATGCAGGCCGATGGCCCAGACACTGGGCCAGAAGTAGCTTTCCGAGGCGGATGGCTCTCGCTGTTGCATCAGGGCGCCTCGGTAATCAGGCCAACGTTACCGACACCGGCCTTCTGCAACCCGCCCATGGCACCCATGACCGCGCCATAGTCGACAGCCTTGTCGCCACGAATGAACACCTGGGTCTGCTTGCCCTGGTCACGGCCGGCAGCAATGATCTTGGTCACGGCGTCGGTCATGGCCGGCAAGGTCATGGCTTTGTCCATCTGCTTGTCGGTATCGACTTCGCTGCCGAGGTTCCAGTAATAGGTTTTATCGGCCTTGATGGAGATGGTGAGGATCTGGACGTTGTTGTCCTGCGGCAAGGCTTCGCTGGAAACCTTGGGCAGGTCGACCTTCACGCCCTGGTTGAGCATGGGCGCCGTCACCATGAAGATGACCAGCAGCACCAGCATCACGTCGATGTAGGGCACCACGTTCATCTCGGCGACGGGCTTGCGTTTGTGGCGAACTCGGGCCATGGGCTTCTACCTGATTACTCTTCGCTGGTGTGCACTTTGCGGTGCAGGATCGCCTGGAACTCGTCGGCGAAGGTGTAGTAACGGCCGATCAGTACTTCACTGCGCGCGGCGAAACGGTTGTAGGCAATAACAGCCGGGATTGCCGCGAACAGGCCGATGGCGGTAGCGATCAGTGCTTCGGCGATGCCCGGAGCAACGGTAGCCAGGGTGGCCTGCTGGGCGCTGGCCAGGCCGCGGAAGGAGTTCATGATGCCCCACACGGTGCCGAACAGGCCGATGTACGGGCTGGTCGAACCAACGGTGGCCAGGAACGGCAAGCTCTGCTCGAGTTTTTCTTCCTCGCGCGAGATGGCCACACGCATGGCACGGCCAACACCTTCCATGACGGCGTCCGGGTCAACACCCGGCTGCTGGCGCAGGCGCGAGAACTCCTTGAAACCGGCACGGAACACCTGCTCCACGCCGGAGTCCGGGTCTGGGTTGCTGCCTGCCTGGCGGTACAGCTTGGACAGGTCGATGCCCGACCAGAAGCGCTCTTCGAAGGCATCCAGCGCACGACGACCGGCGCGCAGCATGGTGCTGCGCTGGAAGATCATGATCCATGAGGTGACCGAGGCGGCCACCAGGGTCAGCATTACCAGCTGTACCACCACGCTGGCATTGCTGACCAGACTCCACATGGAGGTATGGTCGACGACGTTAGCTTCCACGCTTATTCTCCTGCATTCGATTGATTACCCGAGCCGTCCGCCGCAAAGGCGTCGCGCAGCTGGGGGGGTAGGGCTCGGGGTTTGAAAGTGTCGGCGCGCACGGCAGCCACCAGGAACTGCCCTTCGCAAAGCAGCGTTTCATCCTTTTCCCGCCAGACCTGCTGTACGAAACGCAAGCTGGCGCGATTGAGTTCAAGGACCTGCGCGGTCACCCGCAATTCGTCATCCAGCCGCGCCGGCGCGTGATAGCGCGCTTCGCTGGAATGGACCACGAACAGCAGGTTGTCTTCAGCCAGTTGCGACTGGGAAAAGCCCAGGTGCCGCAGGCGTTCGGTGCGCGCGCGCTCCATGAATTTCAGGTAGTTGACGTAATACACCACGCCGCCCGCATCGGTATCCTCGTAATAGACGCGACACCGATGTGCGAACGGTTCGAGCTGATTTTGCGCGCGCATACTCTAGTGCTTACTCCTCAGCTTGCCAATCCGCTGTGGCAACTGTTTTTTCTTCATTAATGTCTTATTGCCAGCGCACCAGGGGCATGCCAGCGGTAGGACCACAAAAAGTCGCTTTCGATCTGTCATTCATCGCCTGGCTCGGAAAAATCCCCCCCCTCCCCCAAGCGCCCGGGAATATTCAGCCCAAAGTGCAGGTAGGCATGCCGGGTGACCACGCGGCCGCGTGGCGTGCGCATGATGTAGCCCTGCTGAATCAGGTACGGCTCAAGCACATCTTCGATGGTATGACGCTCTTCGCTGATGGCTGCAGCCAGGTTGTCCACGCCCACCGGGCCGCCATCGAACTTCTCGATCATGGTCAGCAGCAGGCGACGGTCGGAATGGTCGAAACCCCGCTCGTCGACATCCAGCAGGTTCAGCGCCATGTCAGCCACGGCCTTGGTGATCTGGCCCTTGCCGCGTACCTCGGCATAGTCACGCACGCGGCGCAGCAGGCGGTTGGCGATGCGCGGCGTGCCACGGGCACGGCGGGCGATCTCGTAGGCACCCTGGTCTTCGATGGCCAGGCCAAGGATGTTGGCCGAGCGGCTGACGATGGTGCTCAGATCCTTGTCGTTGTAGAACTCCAGGCGCTGGACGATACCGAAGCGATCACGCAGTGGGTTGGTCAGCATGCCGGCACGGGTAGTAGCCCCCACCAGGGTGAAGGGTGGCAGATCGAGTTTGATAGAACGGGCTGCCGGGCCTTCGCCGATCATGATGTCGAGCTGGAAGTCCTCCATGGCCGGGTACAGCACCTCCTCGACAACAGGCGACAGGCGGTGGATTTCGTCGATGAACAGCACGTCGTGCGGCTCGAGGTTGGTCAGCATGGCTGCCAGGTCACCGGGGCGCTCGAGAATCGGCCCCGAAGTGCTCTTCACCGACACGCCCATTTCATGGGCGATGATGTTGGCCAGGGTGGTCTTGCCCAGGCCGGGCGGGCCGAAGATCAGCGTGTGGTCAAGCGACTCGCCGCGGCCGCGGGCGGCCTGGATGAACAGCGCCATCTGCTCGCGCACCACCGGCTGGCCGATGTACTCGTCCAGGCTCAGCGGGCGAATCGCACGGTCCTGGACTTCTTCGCGGTCGCGGCCACTGGCGGCGATCAGGCGGTCGGCTTCGATCACTTGGAAATCATCCCTTTCAGGCTGCGGCGGATCAGCTCTTCACTGCTCAGGCCGGCCTTGTCCTTGATCGCGGCGATTGCCTTGCTGGCTTCCTGCGGCTTGTAGCCCAGCGAGACCAGGGCACTGACTGCATCGGCCTCGGCACTGGACTCGCTGGCGACCGGTAAAGGCCCATCGGACACCAGGGTGAACATGGCCGGCGAGGTTTCCCAGGCCTTGAAACGGTCCTTGAGCTCGACCAGCAAGCGCTCGGCGGTTTTCTTGCCGACGCCCGGTACGCGCACCAGGGCTGAGGTGTCCTGGGCCTGCACGCAGCGCACCAGTTCATCCACTTCCAGCCCGGACATCAGCGCCAGGGCCAGCTTCGGCCCTACGCCGTTCAGGCGGATCAGCTCGCGGAACAGCTCGCGCTCGCGCTTTTCGGCAAAGCCGTAGAGCAAGTGGGCATCTTCGCGCACGACCAAGTGGGTATGCACCGTGACGGTTTCACCCACTTTGGGCAGACGGTACAGCGTGGTCATGGGAACTTCCAGTTCGTAACCCACGCCGTTGACGTCGATAATCAGGTGAGGCGGTTGTTTTTCCGCCAGGGTGCCGCGCAAACGTCCAATCACGTTCCGATCCTTCCTCTCGGGGAGCCGGTCAAAGACCGCTCAACCCTATCAGCAAATGCAGCGGGTGAATGTATCACCCGAACAAAATGTGTATCAGCGCATGAAGCGCTTACAGACGCAAGCGCCCGCCGCGTCGCCGCGCTGTGCTCAAGCCATGCGGCACCAGGCTGGAGCGGGTGTGGGCGTGGCACAGAGCGATGGCCAGGGCATCGGAAGCGTCGATCTGCGGTTTCTGCGTCAATTTCAGCAGGTGCATGACCATCATCATCACCTGCTCCTTGTTGGCCCCACCCGTGCCGGCCACGGCCTGCTTGACCTGGGTGGCGCTGTACTCGGCGATCTCCAGGCCGGCCTCGGCGGCGGCGACGATAGCCGCGCCACGTGCCTGGCCAAGCTTGAGCGCCGAATCGGCGTTGCGGGCCATGAACACCCGTTCGATGCCCATGGTCACCGGGCCGTGCTGGGCAATGATTTCACTGACACCACGAAAAACAATCTGCAGCCGCTCGTGCAGCTCACCGCTGCCGGTGCGGATGCAGCCCGACGCCACGTACTCGCAACCACGGGCGGTCTGGCGTACCACGCCATAGCCGGTGATGCGCGAGCCGGGGTCGATACCTAGAATCAGAGTCATAAAGCCCGTCGAAAAAATGATGCATCTCTACAAACTGCGCCGGCCCTTTCGCGGGTAAACCCGCTCCTACAGGTACTGCACCACACTTGAAATGGGCGTAATACCTGTAGGAGCGGGTTTACCCGCGAAAGGGCCGGCACAGGCGCTATCAAACGCTCAGAGTTGGCACAAAATGCCAAATCACCTTAGCCAAGGTTTTCCATGATCTCGTCGGAAATCTGGGCATTGGAATAGACGTTCTGCACGTCGTCCAGGTCTTCGAGCATGTCGATCAGCTTGAGCACCTTCTCGGCACCGTCCTGGTCGAGCTCGGCACTGGTGGTCGGCTGCATGACGATTTCCGCGTCAGCGGCCTTGAAGCCTGCCTCTTCCAGGGCATTACGCACGGCATAGAAGCTGTTGAACGAGGTGAACACGTCGAACGAGCCGTCGTCATTGGCGACCACGTCGTCGGCATCGGCCTCCATTGCCGCTTCCATCAACGCGTCCTCTTCCACGCCCGGGGCAAAGCTGATCTGGCCTTTGCGCTCGAACAGGTAGGCCACCGAACCGTCAGTACCCAGGTTGCCGCCACACTTGGTGAAGGCATGACGCACGGCCGCGGCGGTACGGTTGCGGTTGTCGGTCATGGCTTCGACCATGATCGCCACGCCACCCGGGCCGTAACCTTCGTAGCTCAGCTCTTCGACATTGTCGCTTTCATTGGTGCCAGCACCACGGGCCACAGCGCGATCGATGATGTCGCGGCTCATGTTGGCGCCCAACGCCTTGTCCAGGGCCAGGCGAAGACGCGGGTTGGATGCCGGATCAGGGCCACCCTGCTTGGCAGCGACCGTCAGTTCACGGATCCACTTGGTGAAGACCTTGCCTCTCTTGGCATCCTGGCGCTCTTTGCGGTGCTTGATGTTCGCCCACTTGGAATGACCAGCCATAACGACTCCGAATCCTTTGAATCACAAACGGCCCCGCCCCATGACGGGGCGGGACGGGAAAAAACCTGCGTCGAAACGCAAAGGCGCATCCATGTGGATGCGCCCGGGGACTGCTTACTCGACCTTGGTCTGTTCGCGCAGTCGGATGTGCAGTTCGCGCAGGGCCTTGGCGTCGACCATGCCAGGGGCCTGGGTCATGACGCATGCAGCGCTCTGGGTTTTCGGGAACGCGATCACTTCACGGATCGACTGGGCCCCGGTCATCAGCATGACCAGACGGTCCAGACCGAATGCCAGGCCACCGTGAGGCGGTGCCCCGAACTTCAGAGCGTCGAGCAGGAAGCCGAACTTCTCTTCCTGTTCTTCCGCCTCGATACCCAGCAGACGGAATACCGCCTGTTGCATCTCTTTGCGGTGGATACGGATCGAACCGCCACCCAGCTCGGTACCATTCAGAACCATGTCGTAGGCACGGGACAGGGCGGTGGCCGGGTTGGCCTCGAGCTCTTCCGGGGTGCACTTCGGCGCGGTGAACGGGTGGTGCAGTGCAGTGAAGCTGCCGTCTTCGTTCTCTTCGAACATCGGGAAGTCGACGACCCACATCGGCGCCCACTCGCAGGTCAGCAGCTCGAAGTCGTGACCCAGACGAATACGCAGCGCACCCAGGGCTTCGCTGACCACCTTGAACTTGTCGGCACCGAAGAACACGATGTCACCGTCTACGGCGCCAACGCGGTCGAGGATGTTGTTGAGGTTGGCCTCAGGGATGTTCTTGACGATCGGCGACTGCAGGCCTTCGACGCCCTTGGCGCGCTCGTTGACCTTGATGTAGGCCAGCCCCTTGGCACCGTAGATACCGACGAACTTGGTGTACTCGTCGATTTTGCTGCGCGGCATGCTGGCACCACCTGGCAGACGCAGGGCGGTAACACGGCACTTCGGATCGTTGGCCGGGCCGGCGAACACCTTGAAGTCGACATCCTTCAACTGGTCGGCAACGTCGACCAGTTCCAGCGGAATACGCAGGTCTGGCTTGTCGGAGCCGTAGCGGCGCATGGCCTCTTCGAAGGTCATGTGCGGGAATTCGCCGAATTCCAGGTCGAGCACTTCCTTGAACAGCTTGCGGATCATGCTTTCGGTCAGGCCCATGATCTCGCTTTCATCGAGGAAACTGGTCTCGATGTCGATCTGGGTGAATTCCGGCTGACGGTCGGCACGCAGGTCTTCGTCACGGAAGCACTTGGCGATCTGGTAGTAACGGTCGAAGCCAGCGACCATCAGCAGCTGCTTGAACAGCTGTGGCGATTGCGGCAGGGCGAAGAAGCTACCGGCGTGGGTACGGCTTGGCACCAGGTAGTCGCGCGCGCCTTCCGGGGTGGCACGGGTGAGAATCGGGGTTTCGACGTCGAGGAAGCCGTTTTCGTCGAGGAAGCGACGGATGCTGCTGGTGATGCGCGAGCGCAGGCGCAGCTTGTCGGCCATTTCCGGGCGACGCAGATCGATGAAGCGGTAACGCAGGCGGGTCTCCTCGCCGACGTCGGAGTATTCGTTCAGGGGGAACGGCGGGGTTTCCGCTTCGTTGAGCACGTTCAGCTGGTAGCCGAGGATCTCGATGGCACCGGAAGCCATGTTGGCATTCACTGCACCTTCAGGACGCTTGCGGACCTTGCCGGTGATCTGCACGACGTATTCGCTGCGCACACGGTCGGCGGCAGCGAAGGTTTCGGCGCGATCCGGGTCGAACACGACCTGGGCCATGCCTTCGCGGTCACGGATGTCGAGGAAGATCACCCCGCCGTGGTCGCGGCGACGATGGACCCAGCCGCAAAGGGTGACTTCCTGGCCGTCCAGGCTCTCGTTCAGTTGGCCGCAATAATGGCTGCGCATCATGATGGTGGTTTCGCTTCTCGTGATTCGTGTATTCGGTGGAGGCCTTGGCCGCCCGGAGGGCTAATACTGCAAGACCCGGTCACAGCATTCAACTCAGTCGGCCTTGTCGCCGCCTGCCAGATTCTTTTTCGCCCCGGTCTTGAAGTCGGTTTCGTACCAACCGTTACCGCTCAGGCGAAAGCCTGGCACCGACAGCAGCTTTTTCAGTGCCGGCGCCTGACAGGCCGGGCAATCGATCAGCGGCGCGGCGCTGATCTTCTGCAGCACTTCCATGCGGTGCTCGCAGGACGCACATTGATAGTCATAAAGGGGCATGGGTGTCTCTCGTCAACCATAACGCTGGCTGCCGGGGGGCAGCAAAAAGCGGGATTATATATGGTTAGCAAGCACTGCGCAGCCCGCCTGGCGATCAGCGCGCACTTGGCGGGTCCTGCAGCCACGCCACGCAGATTACCCGGATCAGCCCGCTGAAATTGCGCACTCCGCCCTGGCGCAGGTGCACCTCACGGTCCACGTAGGACAACACGGCACTGACCGAACAACGGTTGGCGGCGGCGATGCGCTCAAGGATACCCCAGTAGACAGCCTCCAGGCGCAGACAGGTAGAAAAGCCGTTGAGCCGCACGGAACGTGACACCGGCTGCGTCTGCAACATGTCGAAGTCCGCCTTGAACGGGTCGATGCACTGTTTTCCTGGCCAGCTGCCCTGGCCGGCCATACGCTTGTTCGCTTGCATCATGCGCCACACTTCCTCGTCACAGGTACCAGGTGACCTATGAAGCGCTGACGGGCGAGCTTAAAGCAGCGGCAAAATGTTCCTTCGCAAATACCAGATTGCCAGGCGGAGCCTGTGGGAGCAGGCAATGCGGTGGATGGCACCGGCTGCGCCGGTGTTCGCGGGCGCGCCCGCTCCCACAGGGGTTGCGCAAGCTTTCCGCCTTGAGCAACGGTTACTTGTCGTCGAGCAGTACCCGCAGCATCCAGGCGGTTTTCTCGTGAACCTGCATGCGCTGCGTCAGCAGGTCGGCGGTCGGCTCGTCACTGACCTTGTCCACCACAGGGAAAATGCTGCGCGCAGTGCGTACCACGGCCTCCTGCCCCTGAACAAGCTGGCGGATCATCTCGTCTGCCGGGGGGACGCCTTCCTCCTCCTTGATCGACGAGTGCCGTGCATAGAATGCATACGAACCCGGTGCCGGGAAGCCCAAGGCACGGATTCGCTCGGCGATCGAATCGACTGCCAGGGCCAGTTCGTTGTACTGCTCTTCGAACATCAGGTGCAAGGTGCGGAACGACGGGCCGGTGACGTTCCAGTGAAAGTTATGGGTTTTCAGATACAGCACGTAGGTATCCGACAACAGGCGGGACAGCCCATCGACGATGGACTTGCGATCTTCTTCACTGATACCGATATCGATTGCCATGAAGCTCCCCTTTCCACAAGGCTTGAGACTCAAGCGGGTGCCGACCACTGTAGCAACACTTGTCGCATGCCGCATGTGACATGGCGCAATACATTGCCCACTGGGCGGCCTGCGGTTTGAGTAGGCTGCGGCTTTACTGTTAAATAGGCAGTGTGCCACCCGTGCGGACTGTCATTGCCGGGTGCATAGGCTGGCCTGCCACGTGTTCGCGCTCTATATCTCATGCGCACCGTGCTGCCAGCTCTTCCTGTGATCGGCCTTATCAACAGTGAGCCAACCCCATGTTCAAGATCGTCCATCTGGTGACGGGCGTGGCAGCTTTGCTGCTATCGCTCATACCCAGCCTGAAAACCGATGCGACACCCTTCCTGCAACAACCCGACGCGGTCTACCTGGCCCTGCTCGGCCTGCTCAACCTTGTGCTGGCCCCGGTCGTGCCGCTGTATCATCGCGGCGCGCGGCAACAACTGCAGCACCTGGCCTGCGCCCTGCTGGTAGTCGCCGTCGTGCTGCAGACCCTGACGCTACTGGCCCGCCCCGAAATGGGCAACCTGGCAGCCCTGGTGTGTGCGGCGCTGGCCGTGGCCGTGCATCTGGCCGTGGGCTTTGCCCGCAGCCCGCGCAAGGCACGCGGCGCTCAACACGTGACACAAGATGCTGGCAACCGTGATACCGGCACCGTCAAATGGTTCAACACATCGAAGGGCTTTGGTTTCATCTCCCGAGACTCGGGCGATGACATCTTCGTGCACTTTCGGGCCATCCGCGGTGAGGGCCACCGCATTCTGGTCGAAGGCCAGCGCGTGGAGTTTTCGGTGATGCACCGCGACAAGGGCCTGCAGGCCGAAGACGTGGTTGCAGTAAACCGCCGTTGACCAACGGCTGACCGGCCGACGCTATCAACGGCAAACCAGCGCCCACAAGGGCCGTGCTGCACCTGAAGGCAGCATCATACCTGTGGGGGCTGGCTTGCCGGCGATAGCAGCCTGGAACAACTCAATAATGAGGAGGCGGGGCCTCTTCCCCTTCGCTGCCATACTGGCCAACCATCTCTTCATGACGCTTGATCAACTCGGCCATCTGCAATTGCAGCCGCTCGATCACCCGCGCCTGCTCCACCACCACGTCATTCAGCGCCTGGATAGTGTCATCCTGAAACGCCTGACGGGTTTCCAGTTCGACCATCCGCATTTCCAGTGTCATCTCAGGCCTCTTGGTATCCAGCAAGTTGTAGCCCGCGCAGACGCTGGCGAACAGCTTGCAGTTGATCATCGGTGTAGCCCACAGGCGCACACTTGCCCCATACCGGTGCCGGCCATGCAGCGTCGTCGCGCTGGCGCACGATCACATGCATGTGCAACTGGCTGACCACGTTGCCCAAGGTAGCCACGTTCATCTTGTCGGCCCCATAGCTGGCTTTCAACGCCTCTGCCAACAAGGTGGTTTCCTGCCACAACTGCTGTTGCTCTGCCGCATCCAGCTCGAACAGTTCACTGATACCAGCGCGCTTGGGCACCAGAATGAACCATGGGTAATTGGCATCCTTGCTCAGCAGCAACTGGCACAGCGGAAACTCTCCCAACACCAGCGAATCCTGCTGCAAACGCGAATCGAGGACGAACACGGCATATCTCCTTCAGGCAATACCATCCCGCTTCAGGCGGAAAACAGGCCAGCAAGGATACCTTGCACACTCCCGGTAACACAGCGCTACTTTTCGCACCAAAATGAGGCCACCTGCCCGCCCTCCCCACACTGACCACCCCACAAACGATGCTGGATGAACAAGTTGCGGTAACACTTTGACTCTAAAGGCAAGTTTTTAATTTCTAATGATTCTCGATCGCACAAATCACACAAGCAGCCTTCGTCCCGCATTTACGGGACTTTCCGACCCTCGGTAGCAGGTTTTGTGAAAATTTCATGAACTGTTGCGAATTTTGAGCACGCTTGTTGCATTCCCTTCACGCCAAGTCGGCACGACATCTGCAGTGGCAGGTGTACGCGACAAATAACAACAGCGACATGGGTTACCAGGGAGTTTCCTCAACCGGAATCGGTAGTTACAGATTCGTTACGGTGACAGGAATAGCGCTGAGGTTATACGGCCCCTCGATCGGGGCGTGATTTGCGACATGGAAATACTTAAAAGCGACATAGTGAAAAAGTTCCGCAAAGAGTGCTTATAGCCATATCGCCAACAACAGTCTGCGTGCTATACATTTTCGCCGACATAACAAGAAAGAGCTGCCCCATATAACTAAAAGACTTGGACGCAGCGGTACTCTTCCTAAAAAACCAAAGGAGCAAATCACGATGCGCGTGATGAAGTGGAGCATGATCGCCCTGGCCGTTTCGGCAGGGACCTCGCAGTTGGCAATGGCCTCGGCACAGGACGAGTCCAAAGGTTTCATCGAAGACAGCAAGCTGAGCGTCAAGACCCGCATGCTGTATTTCAGCCGTGACTTCCGTAACAACGAAGGCGGCCAGAGCCGTCGCGAAGAAACCGGCCTGGGCTTCGTCGGCACCTTCGAATCCGGCTTCACCCAAGGCACCGTGGGTGTGGGTGTCGACGCCATCGGCATGCTCGGCCTGAAACTGGACAGCGGCAAGGGCCGTGCCGGTACCGGCCTGTTCCCGACCGGTTCCGACGGCCGTTCGCAGGATGACTACTCCAAGGGCGGCGGCGCGGTCAAATTCCGCATCTCCGACACCGTGCTGAAAGTGGGTGACCAGTTCACCGCGCTGCCGGTCTTCGCCACCGATGACAGCCGCCTGCTGCCAGAAATCGCCCAGGGCACCCTGATCACCAGCAACGAGATCGAAGGGCTGACCCTGCACGCTGGTCACTTCACCAGCCTGACTGCCCAAGAACAAACCAACCGCGACAGCTTCGGCCTGAAGGAAGCCAACGTGGTCGGCGGCACCTACGCCTTCACCGACAACCTCAGCACCAGCCTGTACTACTCGAAGGTTGAAGACTACTGGCGCAAATACTACGCCAACGTCAACTGGGCGCTGCCGATCTCCGACAATCAAGGCCTGGTGTTCGACTTCAACATCTATGACACCAAGAGCGAAGGCTCTGCCGAGTACCGCGCATTCGATGGCGAGAAGCTGGACAACCGCGCGTTCAGCCTCTCCGGCGCCTACAACATCGGCGCTCACACCTTCACCCTGGCCTACCAGAAAGTCACCGGCGACGGCGACTATGGTTATGGTATCGACGGTGGCGGCACCATCTTCCTGGCCAACTCCGTGGCCCGCTCCGACTTCAACGCCGAAGACGAGAAATCCTGGCAGGCTCGCTACGACCTGAACTTTGCCGAATACGGCATTCCAGGCCTGACCTTCATGACCCGTTATGTACGCGGTTCCGACGCCAACGTCGCCGGCACCACCAACGGCAAAGAATGGGAACGCGACGTCGACATCAAGTACGTGCTGCAGGAAGGCCCGGCGAAAGACCTGAGCTTCCGCGTGCGTCAAGCAACCTACCGTTCTTCCGATGGTGTCTACTACGATTCCCCATCGATCGACGAACTGCGCCTGATCGTGGAGTACCCGCTGAGCATCCTGTAAGCCTGGCTTGCAGTGCCCCGCACCTGAAAAAGCCCGGCAATCACGCCGGGCTTTTTCTTGGCTGACAAGTGTCACGCCCTGGGGCATCCTGTACGCCTTCGTTTCCCCCCCGTACAATGCGGGGCTATTTCAACGTCTTAGGCAATCGACACGGCTAACCATGCGCACCAGTCAATATTTGCTCGCCACCCAGAAAGAAACCCCTGCCGACGCAGTGGTCATCAGCCATCAGCTCATGCTGCGTGCCGGCATGATCCGCAAACTGGCCTCCGGCCTGTACACCTGGCTGCCGATGGGCTTGCGGGTAATGCGCAAGGTCGAAGCCGTGGTGCGTGAGGAAATGAACGCCGCCGGCGCCCTGGAAGTGCTGATGCCGAGCATCCAGCCCGCCGAGCTGTGGCAGGAATCCGGTCGCTGGGAGCAATACGGCCCTGAGCTGCTGCGCCTGAAAGACCGCCACCAGCGTGACTTCTGCGTCGGCCCTACCCACGAAGAAGTGATCACCGACCTGGCCCGTAACGAGCTGTCCAGCTATAAACAGCTGCCGCTCAACCTGTACCAGATCCAGACCAAGTTCCGTGACGAGATCCGCCCACGCTTCGGCCTGATGCGTGGCCGCGAGTTCATCATGAAGGACGCCTACTCGTTCCATGCCGACCAGGCTTCCCTGCAGGAAACCTATGATCGCATGCACCAGGCGTACACCAATGTGTTCACCCGCCTGGGCCTGGACTTCCGTCCTGTGCAGGCCGACACCGGCTCGATCGGTGGCAGCTACTCGCACGAGTTCCACGTGCTGGCCGAGTCTGGCGAAGATGACGTGATCTTCAGCGACAGCTCCGACTACGCCGCCAACATCGAGAAGGCCGAAGCCATCCCGCGTGAAACCGTGCGCCCTGCCCCTACCGAGGAGCTGCGCCTGGTCGACACCCCGAATGCCAAGACCATCGCCCAGTTGGTGGAAAACCACGGCCTGCCGATCGAAAAGACCGTCAAGACCCTGATCGTACGCGGTGCCGAAGAGGGCAAGCTGATTGCCCTGATCGTCCGTGGCGACCACGAACTGAACGAAATCAAGGCCACCAAGCTGGAACAGGTTGCCGACCCACTGGTCATGGCCACCGAAGCCGAACTGCGCGACGCCATTGGCGCCGGTGCCGGCTCGCTCGGCCCGCTCAACCTGCCACTGGAGATCATCATCGACCGCTCGGTTGCCCTGATGAGCGACTTCGGCATCGGCGCCAACATCGACGACAAGCACTACTTCGGTGTGAACTGGGAGCGCGATCTGCCGGTGCCACAGGTTGCCGACCTGCGTAACGTGGTCGAAGGCGACCCAAGCCCGGACGGCCAGGGCACCCTGGTTATCAAGCGCGGCATCGAAGTGGGCCACATCTTCCAACTGGGCACCAAGTACAGCGAGGCGCTGAAGTGCCAGGTGCTGGGCGAGAACGGCAAGCCGGTCGTGCTGTCGATGGGTTGCTACGGCATTGGCGTGTCCCGTGTGGTTGCAGCTGCCATCGAGCAGAGCTATGACGACAAGGGCATCATCTGGAACGACGCCCTGGCTCCGTTCCAGATTGCCCTGGTCCCACTGCGCTACGAAACCGACGTGGTCCGCGAAGCAACCGACAAGCTGTATGCCGAACTGACTGCCGCCGGCTATGAAGTGCTGCTGGACGACCGCGACAAGAAAACCAGCCCAGGCATCAAGTTTGCCGACATGGAGCTGATCGGCATCCCACACCGCATCGTCGTCAGCGATCGCGGCCTGGCCGAAGGCAACCTGGAGTACAAGCACCGCACCGAGCAGGACGCCCAGGCGTTGCCGCTCAATGAAGTGCTGACCTTCCTGCAGGCCCGCGTTCGCCGCTGATAACCAATGCACGAGTGATCATGTACAAGCGAAGTACCTTTACCCTTGGGGGCGCCGCACTGTGCGGCGCCCTGCTCGTCAGCGGCTGCGCCAACCAGATGTCCCAGCGCAGCGACCATGAGGAGCGCGTCGAGCGCAAACTGCTCGAGCATACCCTGCAGATCGATGTCGGCGAGCCGAAGGTGATGGAGCTTCCGCAGCGACGTGTGCGCGTGCATGAGCAAAAGCGCTTCGAAGTCACCGAATTCGAAGTGACCCGTCGTTATGACCGCTATACGCCTTACCAACCCTGGCGGGAGATCTACGAGATCCCGCTGGGTGCAGTGGCCGTGGTGGCGGGTGTCGGCGCCAATGTGGTCAACGTCTTTGCCTTGGGCAACCTGCCGCAAAGTATCACCCACGACTGGCTCAGTTATGGCGTGGATGGGCTCAACCCGTTCATGAACGTGCCATCCAACGGCCGCGCCCAGCAGAACCTGGCCGGGATCAGCGAAGTGCAGAAAGGCAAGCGCGAGGAATCCATCAGCCTGCCCTGGAGCGAGCGCCTGGTCGAGGTCAAGGCCGGCAAGATGACCCACGAGCTGACCACCGACCGCAACGGCGTGCTGCGCCTGAACCTGCTCGACAGCCCGTTCTCCGAGCAGAACCTCAACCACGTCGGCACCCTGCACCTGCAAGTACTTGACGAGGACAATGCGGTACGAGGCGATGCCAGCCTGTTGGTCAGCGCCACCCTGCGCAATAAGCTGCTCGAAGCCCATGAGCTGATCTTCGATGACCTCGAAGATGATGATGTCGGCCAGTGGGTGCACCGGGTCAAGCGCCTGTCCGAACTGGGCCTTGAAGAGGAAGCCAGTGAAATGGAACAGAGCCTGATCGAGCTGACCCGCAACGATCCGGAGCTGCAACAGGAGTTCCTGCAGTCGCTGACCAAGGCCACTGGCCGGTTGGTGGCGGATCCAGGCGTGCATTAATAGAAGGGGCTGCATTGCAGCCCCTTTCATTTAGGCGGGAACAGCTCCAACTGTTCATGCGCGCCCCGCAAGTCTCGCAACCTCACCCCTACCCCTAGCAAGCGAACCGGCTTGCCGCCACGGGCGAACGCCTGCCCTAGCAATTGCCGATAACTCTCCAGGTCCCGGCCGGCCCCGGCCTGCTCCATGGTGGTCTGGCTGAAGTCATGGAACTTGACCTTGACGAACGGCTTGTCTGGCCGGTAACTGCTGTCCATTCGGGCGATGCGTTCGTTCAGGCTAGCCAGCAGCTCTGGCAGCCGCGCCAGGCAACTGGCCAGGTCTGGCAGGTCGGTGTCGTAGGTGTTTTCCACACTCACCGACTGGCGTCGGCTGTCGTTATGCACCGCACGCTCATCGATCCCCCGTGCCAGCCCCCACAACCGCTCGCCAAAACTACCGAACTCGCGCACCAATGCCAGCCGTGACCACTCACGCAAATGCAGGCAGGTTTCGATGCCCAGCCGCGTCAGTTTGTCGGCCGTCACCTTACCCACCCCATGCAACCTGGCCACCGGCAAGGCTGCAACGAACGCTTCCACTTCATTTGGGGTAATCACGAACAGCCCATTGGGTTTGCGCCAGTCACTGGCGATCTTGGCCAGAAACTTGTTAGGCGCCACCCCTGCCGACACGGTGATATGCAGGGTACGGGCAACACGCCGGCGAATATCCTCGGCAATGCGCGTGGCGCTGCCCGAATACCACTGGCTGTCGCTGACATCCAGATAGGCTTCGTCCAGGGACAAAGGCTCGATGAGCTCTGTGTAGTCGCGAAAGATCGTGTGGATTTCCCGCGAGGCCTCACGGTAGGCCTCGAAGCGCGGCTTGACGATCAACAGGTCGGGGCAAAGCTTCAGCGCATGCCGCGATGACATGGCCGAGCGCACACCATAGGCACGCGCTTCATAGTTGCAGGTGGCGATTACCCCGCGATGGTCGGGCGAGCCCCCCACCGCCATGGGGCGACCGGCCAGGCGCGGGTCGTCACGCATCTCGATCGCAGCGTAGAAACAATCGCAGTCGACGTGGATGATCTTGCGCAAGGACATGGACGACCGTCAGCACTGTAAATTCATACAGATAGTATCGCATGCGCCCTCCTCTGAAACAGCTCACCTGCTTTGCTACACGATAATCGGCCTGAAAGCCCCGCCGTGACTGAGCTGTACACTGTTATGAAGCGCTAAGGGTTTGAACAAAAAAGGTTTTTCCAAAACAATTGCTTGACATCAGTGCGTAAATCCGTAGAATTCGATCTCACAGGCGCGGGATGGAGCAGCCTGGTAGCTCGTCGGGCTCATAACCCGAAGGTCGTCGGTTCAAATCCGGCTCCCGCAACCAGATTCGAGAAAAGGCCATTGTTAACGCAGTGGCCTTTTTCTTTGCCCGTAAAAAAGCCTTTTCGAAAAAACCTCGAAAAATCAAAGCCTAGCGCTTGACATATTAACTACACGCTGTAGAATCCGCCCCACTGACGCGGGATGGAGCAGCCTGGTAGCTCGTCGGGCTCATAACCCGAAGGTCGTCGGTTCAAATCCGGCTCCCGCAACCAGATTCAAGAAAAGGCCACTGTTAACACAGTGGCCTTTTTCTTTGTCTGCAGATAAGCATTTTCGAAAAAACTTCGACAAATCAAAGCCTAGCGCTTGACATAGAAACCACACACTGTAGAATCCGCCCCACTGACGCGGGATGGAGCAGCCTGGTAGCTCGTCGGGCTCATAACCCGAAGGTCGTCGGTTCAAATCCGGCTCCCGCAACCATATTCGTCAGAACAAACCCCGCCTGTGTAAAAGCAGCGCGGGGTTTGTTGCTTTATACCTCCCTGACTTTCGTCGCCTCGATTTTCCCTCCCCTCATGCCAACCCGCAGGCTTGAGATGTCGTGCCCAGGATGAACTATCTTTAACCCTGCCAAGCCGCTGCAAACGCCTGAGGCCGGAGTAACATTGGATACGTTTTCCTAAGGGACTTTCACTTGGCCGCACCTTTCCTTCACCTCGCGCTGCATGCCCGGGGCAACTCATGACTTCGCACAATCCCGAACCTCCGGTGCCACTCGCTACGGCGCTACCCGGTGCTGTGCAGCGCCTGCCCCTACTCGAACGCCTGAGTCGCTACCGCCAGCCCATAGGCCTGATGGTGACCCTGCTACTGTTCACGATGGCCTTAATTGCCTGCCGCCACCTGCTGAGCGAGCTGGACATCTATGCCTTGCACGATGCCATGCTCAGCGTGCCGACCCAGTCATTGCTGGGCGCCTTGCTGGCAACGGTGATCGGCTTTGTGATCCTGCTGGGCTACGAGTGGTCGGCCAGCCGCTATGCAGGCGTGAAACTGCCAGCACGCAGCTTGGCACTGGGCGGCTTCAGCGCCTTTGCCATCGGCAACGCCATCGGCCTGTCGATGCTCTCTGGCGGCTCGGTTCGCTATCGCCTGTATGCACGGCAAGGGCTTGGTGCTGGCGAAGTCGCACGCATGACCGTGTTTGCCAGCCTGTCACTGG
This sequence comes from Pseudomonas sp. GW823-FHT05G12, assembly GCF_058795575.1. Lineage (NCBI taxonomy): Bacteria > Pseudomonadati > Pseudomonadota > Gammaproteobacteria > Pseudomonadales > Pseudomonadaceae > Pseudomonas > Pseudomonas sp. GW823-FHT05G12. The sequence goes on along the minus strand of NZ_CM179501.1, from coordinate 1,427,372 downwards.
GCTGCGCGCTGCCGCCCCTGGCCGCCTTGGCGACATTGAGCAACCTGCCCGCGGCCTCGACAGCGCTCGGGTTGGCGCCCGGCCTGCTGGCAGCTGTTGCCAGCGCCGTGCTGGTGGTGTCTGCCTTACTGGTAATTGGCTTGTACCGCCGACGCCTGGCCGAGCAACCGGCGGCCAATAACCTGCTCGTTCAACTGGGGCGGCGCACACTTCGCCTGCCGGATGCACGCCTGGCGGCCCTGCAATTGCTGATTACCGCGCTGGATGTGGCGGCGGCTGCCACCGTGCTCTACCTGTTGCTGCCCGAAGCCCCTCCTTTCGGCGCGTTCGTGCTGGTGTACCTGCTGGCCTTGGCTGCGGGCGTGCTCAGCCACGTACCGGGCGGCGTCGGGGTGTTTGAAGCGATCCTGCTGGCGGCCTTTGCCGACCAGCTCGGTGCCGCACCGCTGGCGGCAGCCTTGCTGCTGTACCGGCTGATCTATGTGGTACTGCCACTGCTGCTGGCCTGCGTGTTGCTGCTGGCCAATGAAGCCCGACGCCTGCTGTTTGCGCAACAGGCCATCAAGGCCGCTTCGGGTCTGGCCGCACCGATCCTGTCGATCCTGGTGTTCCTGTCCGGCGTGGTGCTGCTGTTTTCCGGTGCCACGCCCGAGATAGATACGCGCCTGGAGCATATGGGCTTCCTGGTGCCACACCGGCTGATCGATGCCTCTCATTTCGGCGCCAGCCTGATCGGTGTGCTCTGCCTGCTGCTGGCCCAAGGCCTGCGCCGGCGCCTGTCCGCCGCCTGGCTACTGACCACCGTGCTGTTGCTGGTCGGCGCCCTGCTGTCGCTGTTGAAGGGCTTTGACTGGGAAGAGGCTTGCCTGCTGACCTTTACCGCCGCCCTGCTCGCGCTGTTCCGCCGCTCGTTCTATCGCCCCAGCCGACTGCTGGAGCTGCCCTTCTCGCCGGTGTTCCTGGTGGCCAGCGCCTGTACGGTAGGCGCATCAGTGTGGCTTCTGCTGTTCGCCTATCAGGATGTGCCTTACAGCCATCAGCTGTGGTGGCAGTTCACCCTCGATGCCGATGCACCACGGGGCCTGCGCGCCGCCATGGGCAGTGCCTTGCTGCTGGCTGCCGTGGCACTGACGTGGCTGCTGCGTACAGCGCCGCCCGTGATCCACCTGCCTGACGAAGAAGAGTTGCAACGCGCCAACCGTATCCTGCAGGCCTCCGACCAGCCCGACGGTGGCCTGGCGCTGACTGGCGACAAGGCGTTGCTGTTCCACCCGCGTGATAACGCGTTCCTCATGTATGCCCGGCGCGGCCGCAGCCTGGTGGCGTTGTACGACCCGATAGGCCCGGCCCAGGAACGCGCCGAGATGATCTGGCAGTTCCGCGACCTGTGCGACCTGCACCACGCACGCCCCGTGTTCTATCAGGTGCGCGCAGAGAACCTGCCGTTCTACATGGACATCGGCCTGACCGCATTGAAGCTCGGTGAAGAAGCCCGGGTCGACTTGCGCCGCTTCGACCTTGAAGCCAAAGGCAAGGAGATGAAAGACCTGCGCTACACCTGGAACCGCGGCGGACGCGATGGCCTGAGCCTGGAGATCCATGAGCCCGGCCACGCCCCGCTGGCTGAGCTGAAGGAAATTTCCGACGCCTGGCTCGGCGGCAAGAACGTGCGCGAGAAAGGCTTCTCGCTGGGGCGCTTCAGCCCAGACTACCTGCAGCACTTCCGCATAGCCCTGATTCGCTTCCAGGGCCGCCCGGTAGCCTTCGCCAACCTGCTGGAAACCCATGGAAACGAACTGGCCAGCCTCGACCTGATGCGTGCGCACCCCGAAGCGCCAAAGCTGACCATGGAATTCATGATGATCGGCTTGATCCTGCATTACAAAAGCCATGACTACGGGCGTTTCAGCCTGGGCATGGTACCGCTGTCCGGCCTGCAACCAAGGCGCGGCGCACCCTTGACCCAGCGCTTGGGTTCGCTGGTGTTCCGCCGTGGTGAGCAGCTTTACAACTTCCAGGGGCTTCGACGCTTCAAGGACAAGTTCCAGCCGGACTGGGAACCCCGCTACATGGCCGTGCCAGCCGGGCTCGACCCGCTGGTGGCACTGGCCGACACCGCCGCCCTGATTGCAGGCGGCCTGACTGGATTGGTGAAACGCTGATGACCCGACGCTTTTGGTTGTACCTGCTGGTTCCCCTGCTGCTGGCCGCCCTGGGTGGTGCGCTGGCCTTCTGGCTGTGGACGCGCCCGGCGCCCGAGGCGCGCCTGGAACAGTTGAGCATCAATGACACCAGCATCACCCGTGTTACCCCTGGCGTGCACCCCAAGGCCCGGGTGGCCATCGGCGTGCCACAAGACCAGGCACTGACGGGCAAGCAACTGCTCGACCTGAGCCAGGCCGGTGAAGCCCAGCTGGTGCAGGTGATTCTGCCGCCTGGCGACTGCAGCAAGCAGCAACAGGCCATGGACCAGGCGCTGAACCAACTGCAGGAAAAACCGACCTTGGTCGCCGGTATCGGTCCCGGTGCCGCCCAAGCCTGGCGCTGGCTGGCCAGCCAGAACGATGACAAGGCCCGGGCCATTTCCGTGGGCTTCACCCTCGAACAGCCTGACTGCCAGGCACCGCTGCCCAAATCGGCTGCCCATGGCCACTGGAACGTCGCCTGGAACGACAACCCGGATGACGCCAGCGCCGCCTTCGTGCGCGACCAGGCCAACGCCGAAACCAGCATCAGCGACTACGACATCCACTTGCCACAAGTGCTCAAGGCGCAACTGACCCAAGCCCTGGTCGGCCGCGACGGTAACGCACTGGCCATCCCGGTGGTCGAAGTGCCGGCCGGGCAAACCACAGACACGGTTACCTTGTTCCTCTCTGGTGATGGCGGCTGGCGCGATCTGGACCGCGACGTGGCCGGGGAAATGGCCAAGCTGGGTTACCCGGTGGTGGGCATCGACACGCTGCGCTACTACTGGCAGCACAAGACCCCGGAACAAAGCGCCGCCGACCTTTCCGAGCTGATGCATCACTACCGGCAGAAGTGGGGTACCAAGCGCTTCGTGTTGACCGGGTATTCGTTCGGCGCCGACGTGCTGCCGGCGATCTACAACCGCCTGCCCGTCGAGGACCAGCAGCGTATCGATGCGGTGATGCTGCTAGCCTTTGCGCGCAGTGGCAGCTTCGAGATCGAGGTCGAGGGCTGGCTGGGCAAGGAAGGCCAGGAAGCGCCAACCGGGCCGGAAATGGCCAAGCTGCCGGCGTCCAAGGTCGTGTGCGTATATGGCGTCGAGGAAACCGACGAGAGCGGTTGCACGGAAAAGACGGCAGTAGGTGAGCGCCTGAAACTGCCTGGCGGGCACCACTTCGACGAGAACTACCCGGCACTCGCCAAGCGGTTGATTGGCGAGATCGAGACGCGCCAAGGCAAGTCCAGCGTAGCTGAGCAGAACTGACAAGGCTCAGGGCCGCTCTGCGGCCCTGAGCCTGCTGTATAAACCCATTCAGATCTCGACCTGGGTCCCCAGCTCGATCACCCGGTTCAACGGCAGGTTGAAGAAGCGCAAGTTGCCGTTGGCATTCTTCAGCAAGAACGCGAACAGGTTGCCCCGCCAGCGCGACATCCCCTCCAGCCGTGACGCGATCACCGTCTCGCGGCTGAGGAAGTAAGTGGTGCGCATGGGCGTGAAGTCCAGGCCATCCAGATGACACAGCTTCAACGCGGCAGGCACGTCCGGCTCATCCATGAACCCAAAGTGCAGCAACACCCGGAAGAATCCGTCGCCATAGGCTTCCACCTCGAAACGCTCATGTTCCGGCACACGGGGCCGGTCCTCGCTGACCACAGTCAGCAGCACCACTTGGCTGTGCAGCACCTGGTTGTGCAACATGTTGTGCAACAGCGCATGCGGCACGGCATCGGAGCGTGCAGTCAGAAACACCGCCGTACCCTCGACCCGGTGCGGTGGCTGAATGCGGATGCTGCTGATGAACAATGGCAATGGCAGCGCCCCTTCATCGATGCGCTCGACCAGAATCTGCTTGCCGCGCTTCCAGGTGCTCATCAGCAAGTACAGCACACCACCGGCCAACACCGGGAACGCACCGCCCTGAGCGATTTTCGGCACGTTGGCGGCGAAGAACAGCCCGTCGACCAGCAGGAAGCCGACCAGAATCGGCACTGCGAGCAGCGGCGGCCACTTCCACAGCAGCAGCATCACCGCTGACACCAGGACGGTGGTGATCAGCATGGTACCGGTCACCGCAACCCCGTAGGCAGCCGCCAGTGCGCCTGACGACTCGAAACCGATAACCAGCAACACCACGCCCACCATCAGCGTCCAGTTCACCGCACCAATGTAGATCTGCCCCTGCTCATCGCTTGAGGTGTGCTGAATCTGCATGCGCGGAATATAGCCCAGCTGGATGGCCTGGCGGGTCAGGGAGAAGGCCCCGGAAATCACCGCCTGCGAGGCGATAACCGTGGCCATGGTGGCCAGCCCGACCAACGGCAGCAGCGCCCAGCCCGGCGCCAGCAGATAGAAGGGATTGCGCGCGGCCTCCGGGTTTTGCAGCAGCAATGCACCCTGGCCAAAGTAATTGAGCACCAGCGCCGGGAGCACCAGGATGAACCAGGCCCGGGCAATCGGCTTGCGGCCAAAGTGCCCCATGTCGGCGTACAGCGCCTCGGCCCCCGTCAGCGCCAGCACGACCGCGCCGAGAATGGCCACGCCGATACCGGGGTGCACCACGAAGAAATTGACTGCCCAGGCCGGGTTGAACGCCTTGAGTACTTCCGGGCTCTGCGAGATGCCATGCACACCCAGCGCGCCCAGCGCCAGGAACCAGGTAACCATGATAGGACCAAACAGCTTGCCGATCTTCTCGGTGCCGTGCCGCTGTACCAGGAACAGTGCCACCAGCACCACCAGCGAAATTGGCACCACCCAGTGGTCGATACCGTCGAAGGCCAGGCCCACGCCCTCCACCGCCGACAGCACCGACACCGCCGGGGTGATCATACTGTCGCCATAGAACAGCGAAGCGCCGATCAAGCCACAGATCACCATCAGTGTGCGCAGCCGCGGGTACGCCGCCGTGGCCCGCCGCGCCAGTGCGGTCAGCGCCATGGTGCCGCCCTCCCCCTGGTTATCGGCGCGCAAGATGAACATCACGTACTTGAACGACACCACCCACAGCAGCGACCACAGGATCAGCGAGAGGATCCCCAGCACGCCATCATGGTTGACCGACACACCGTAGCCGCCGGTAAAGACTTCCTTGAGGGTATACAACGGGCTGGTGCCGATATCGCCATAAACCACCCCGACCGCCGCCACCAGCAGGCCCACCGACCGTGACGCACCCTGCTTCCCCTCGTGCCCGCCCTCAGCGTGACTGCTTGCCTGAACCATCGACCACTCCCGCAAACGGCCTTCACGGCCCTTGGTAATCACTCTGCCACCAGGCCCTGGAAGGTACCCCGGCACAACGGCGCGAAGCATAGCGCAGCGTTCGTCGTATTTCTGCTGGTCAAGCGCCCTTGCGCTCGCTAGAATTGCGCACTTTTTGATCAGAGGCGCCAAAAGCGCCCGTCAAGTTCGCCCCCGATTCCGGCCGGGCGACCTGCATTCAATACCGAGGTTAGTCATGCCCACCACACCCGCCACCCCCAAGGCAGGTTTCGGTTTGGAAGGCCTGGATTGCCCTGATGACTCTCAATCCATACTTGAACGTTGATCTCACCCTATACCGCTCATCCCCTGATCAAGAAGAATCACACGCTGACACAAGCGTCACCTTGTACAACGTAGATGAGCGCCCTATCATCCAGCTACGCCATTGACGCATAGCAGGGACTGCATGATCTTCATCGAGACCCCAGTATTCACCTCCGATCTCAAGGAGCACCTGGATGATGAAGAATACCGGGCTTTGCAGGCCTATCTGGCCGAGCATCCCGAAGCCGGTTCTCTCCTGGAGGAAACCGGCGGCCTCAGAAAGATCCGCTGGGCAGCCAAGGGCAAGGGCAAGAGTGGGGGTGTACGAGTGATCTACTACCACGTCACTGCAGCCCACCAGATCCGTATGATTCTGATCTATCGCAAGGGCATCGTAGATACCTTGACAAGCAGTCAGAAAGCGCAGCTTCGCGCACTAAACAAAGGGTGGAAATAATGGAAAAGCATCTCTTCGATCGTCTTGTGGAAAGCATGACTCAGATGGATGAGATCGATCGCGGTGAGCGTCAGCCCTCGCGTGAGTTCCACGTAGACGCACTTCAAGTCAAAAAGATTCGTCAAGCCACTGGCCTTTCCCAGGCTGCGTTTGCCAAACGTATCGATGTCGCAGTAGGAACTCTACGAAATTGGGAACAGGGCCGTCGCGAACCTGAAGGACCAGCTCGTGCCTTGCTTCGAGCGATTCATAACGATCCCGAACATGTACTTGCGGCCTTGAGCTAAGTACACGAAAGCCACCAGGCCCTTGAAGGTACCCCGGCACAACGGCGCGAAGCACAGCGCAGCGTTAGTCGTATTTCTGCTGGTCAAGCGCCCTTGCGCTCGCTAGAATTGCGCACTTTTTGATCAGAGGCGCCAAAAGCGCCCGTCAAGTTCGCCCCCGATTCCGGCCGGGCGACCTGCATTCAATACCGAGGTTAGTCATGTCCACCACGCCCGCCACCCCCAAGGTAGGTTTCGTAAGCCTGGGTTGCCCAAAAGCCCTGGTCGACTCCGAGCGCATCCTGACCCAGCTGCGCATGGAAGGCTATGAAGTCGTACCCACCTACGAGGACGCCGACGTGGTGGTGGTCAACACCTGCGGCTTCATCGACAGCGCCAAGGCCGAATCGCTGGAAGTGATCGGCGAAGCCATCAAGGAAAACGGCAAGGTGATCGTCACCGGCTGCATGGGCGTCGAAGAAGGCAGCATCCGTGACGTGCACCCAAGCGTGCTGTCGGTCACTGGCCCGCAGCAGTACGAGCAGGTAGTCAACGCCGTTCACGAAGTGGTGCCGCCGCGTCAGGACCACAACCCGCTGATCGACCTGGTGCCGCCACAGGGCGTCAAGCTGACCCCGCGCCACTATGCCTACCTGAAGATCTCCGAAGGCTGCAACCACAGCTGCAGCTTCTGCATCATCCCGTCGATGCGCGGCAAGCTGGTCAGCCGCCCGGTGGGTGAAGTGCTGAGCGAGGCCGAGCGCCTGGTCAAGGCCGGGGTCAAGGAAATCCTGGTGATTTCCCAGGACACCAGCGCCTACGGCGTCGACGTCAAGTACAAGACCGACTTCTGGAACGGCCGCCCGGTCAAGACCCGCATGCTCGAGCTGTGCGAAGCACTGAGCAGCCTGGGCGCCTGGGTACGCCTGCACTATGTGTACCCTTACCCGAACGTTGACGACGTGATCCCGCTGATGGCTGCCGGCAAGATCCTGCCGTACCTGGACATCCCGTTCCAGCACGCCAGCCCGAAAGTGCTCAAGTCGATGAAGCGCCCGGCCTTCGAAGACCGCACCCTGGCACGCATCAAGAACTGGCGCGAGCAGTGCCCTGAGCTGGTGATCCGCTCCACCTTCATCGTCGGCTTCCCGGGCGAGACCGAGGAAGACTTCCAGTACCTGCTGGACTGGCTGACCGAAGCCCAGCTCGACCGCGTGGGCTGCTTCCAGTACTCGCCGGTAGAAGGCGCCCCGGCCAACGACCTGGGCCTGGAAGAAGTACCGGACGACGTCAAGCAAGAGCGCTGGGACCGCTTCATGGCCCACCAGCAGGCCATCAGTGCTGCCCGCCTGCAATTGCGCATCGGCAAGGAAATCGACGTGCTGATCGACGAAGTCGAAGAACAAGGTTCGGTTGGCCGCAGCTTCTTCGATGCACCGGAAATCGACGGCAGCGTGTTCATCGATGGCGACCATGGTTTCAAGCCAGGCGACAAAGTGCGTTGCCGTGTGGTGGATGCCGACGAGTACGACATGTGGGCTGAACCCGTCTAAACCGGCTGAAGCCTGCAAAGCCCCTGCCCCGGCGTTCTCCATAGGGAATGACCGGCGCAGGGGCTTTTTTGTCAGAACGTGTGGAACAGCATCAGGCCGCCCTCGGCATCCGGGCTGGCATCCGAGAAGCCTTTGACTGCATAGAGTTGGACTTTCCACTGCTGGCTGAGCTTGTGGGTGAGGAACAGGGTAAGCTCCTTGATCTGCGCCCCGGTCGAGACCACTTTCTGCCGCCAATCGTAGGAGGCGCCGGCCGAAGTACCGACCGCCACCGGCAGGGCAAAGCCGAGACTGGCAAATACCGGGTCATCGAAGTCGCTATCGGGCGGGTCACCGAACTTCTTCCAACCCAGTGTCGCGAAACCGGTGACCGGGCCAAAGCCCTTGGCTATGTCGACCTGGGTGGTGTAGTCGTACTGGCCGGTGCCCAGGCACTGGTCTTCATCAGCGGTAGGGAATTTGACCTTGCCGATCAGGTCCAGCATCAGGCCGCCGTCACTACCATCGAGCAGTGCATAGGCGACGCTGGCAACCGTGTCACCCAACCCGCTTTCCACGTCTCGGCAACCACCGGGCAAGGGGTCACCATTGGGGCCGACTTCGGGGTTGGTGATACGCAACCAAGGCACGGTAACCTTGTAGGTCATGGGGCCGCTCTCATACTTGCCGACTACCGGCACATACCAGATTTCCGAAGTGGTGCCGGTACCATAGTCGCCACTTGAATAATCCATGCCAATGGCGGCACTGAAGGTATCGGCCAGCGCCGACACGCAGGTGCACGAGAGCAAACAGGCGAAAAGAGGGAGCGTGGGTCTCATTTGCAACTCAGTACTCTTTCGGGAGGCATGGCCAGACTTACCCAGCCTAGTTGGCTAACGCCCGGATCGCTCTGGATGCTCGACTTTTTCCACCGTCTCTGCCTTTTCCGGCCTCTCCACCTTTTCAACTTTCTCTGGTAACTCCAGCTTTTCGACCTTTTCGACCCGTTCAGGCTTTTCTACTTTTTCTACTTTCTCGACTTTCTCGGGCTTCTCGACCTTCTCGACCTTCTCGACCTTCTCGACCTTCTCGACCTTCTCGGGCTTCTCGACTTTCTCGACTTTCTCGACTTTCTCGACTTTCTCGACCTTCTCGACCTTCTCGATCTTGTCTACTTTTTCGACCTTTCCGGTGTTTTCGACTTCGACCTTCTCAACCCGATCGGAGCTTCCACTGTTACTGCGCGTCGATTGCTCCAATGCGTCGAGGTGTACCGACTTTCCCGACTTGTCACCGCTGCCATGGTCACTCGAGCCGTCAACGGCACTGCGCCCACTGTGATCATCACTGTTTTCATCGCGACCGTTGGCCCCATCGCTTGCGCCATGACCGCTGCTGGAGCCGCCGGAGCTGCTTCCGTCATGCTCACCACCGTGCCCCGACTGGCTTCTGTCAGTATTGTCGACACGGTCGTCCTGGAATTCCACGCGGGTTGCCCGCAGCTCGTGAGTTCCATTGAGCACCCCGCTCACCCGCACACGTTGATCAAGCGCCAACGCCGCTGGCTGCCGGCCGACAATTACGGTGCCCTGCCCCAATGTCACATTGAGACCTGCAACCACCAACTGCCGAGCTTGTGTGCGCTGTACCAGCCCTTCAACCACCGCCTGCTGGACACGACCAGCAAAAGGCAGGCTCGGGTCTGGACGGGTTTGCGCCACTTCAAGCTGGCGCCCGGTCCACTGGCCGCGCACCAGCACCTCACGAGCAGGCGCCACACGGGTACCCAACTTCAACCCCTGAAGGCTGCCAGTGCGATCAACCGCGCCGATGGCGCTGGCCTCCCTCAACCCCGGTGCCCGTTCGATACGGGTCGCCACGACTTCTCCCCGGGCATCGCGCAGGCCGCTGACCCTCACGGGCTCACCCGGGCGCAGCCCTTCAGCCACCCGCGCGCCAGCGGCCAGCCGCACGGGTTGCCCCATGACCCGCAGCGGGGCCGAGGCATTGGGCAGCGCCGTCAACGGCCCTTCGAAGACGTTGAGGATCGAAATGCGCCCCGCTTGCAGGCCGCGCTGGGTGGCGAATGCCTCCACCGCCACCACCTGCCCGATCGCCAGGTGACCACTGCTGGCAGGCGCACCGTTCTGACTCACCGGTACGTCCTTGCCATAGTGCACTTCCATGCCATTGACGCAGATCGAGGCGAAGCCGGTGATGGTACCGACGATGCCTGTACCCCCAGTACCACCCGGGCGCAGGATCGGCGTACCGGTACCACCTCCCCCCCCGTGGCGCTGATCAAAGTAGGTGCCGTCCACACCCTCCGCCACCGCGCCCGTGCCGCCTGTACCACCCGGGCGTTGCTGGACTGGGGCACCGGTGCCACCGACGCCGCCATTTTCATTGCGCACACCGGTGCCGCCCATACCGCCGGGAAACTGCAGGCCTGCGGCACCGGCCATACCCATCTCGTCACGGCTGACACACACCGGCGCTGCGGCCACCTCGGCCGGGGCCATCAGGTTCCCCCCGAAAACCAGGGCAAACATGACAGCACTGAGGTAGCGCACAAGAAGTGTCATGGGCCGGGTGTCTTCGACGGATCGGAATCGGTAGCTTCAGTGTAGAAATAAAGCCCGACAGTGATGCGCTGACGTTGTTCGATACCGGGCTCATCAGCACTCTCCAACGCTGCTGCAAGCCGGCTGAAGGCAAGTAGTGTCTGCATGCCATCTTTGGCCACCACATCTCGCAAATGCTCGACGCTGGCCGGGCTCAAGGCATCGTAGTGCACGCTACGCTCAAAAAATGGCGGGCCTTCGCCGCTGACGTTGTGCACCGCCGCACAGGCATGGTCATGCAGGTTGTGGCCGAAGTACGCAGCCTTTTCATCAAAACCCTTCTGTGGCACGAATGCATGGGCTTCCAGGTGCACGCAATCCTGCTCATCGAGCCGCACGACGCCCAGGCGCAACCATTCGTCCAGCACCACCCGGCCGCGAATATCGGTGCTGACCTTGGCGACCAGGGCGTCGAATGAGCAATCGCCACCCACACTGGCTAGCCGCGCAAGCGCCCTCGCCTGGCCGGGTGCCGAGCAGAATGGTGGGGTGTTGGTCCATACATTGACCAACTGTGCACCTAGCGTGATGTTATCCGGCAGGGCCGCAATTGCAGTGTCACCCTCATTACGCAGCCGCCGGACATCTTTACGATGTACGCCGGTAAGCAGGCTGATGCGGCTATCGGTTGGCGCGGTGTCGTTCAGGCGAAACTCGCGATGGGCCACATCGACGAACACCTCCTTGAGCAGGTCGGTGAACATCGTGTAGGTAACCCCTTTGCGCAGCATCAGGCGCACCAGCGGGCGCATCACACGCCGCAGCGCACTCAGCATCGACGGGGGTAAGACAGGCGATTGCATCGAGGGCATTCCTTGACAGAGGCACCCAGTATAAGACGCGGGAATTAATCCCACGCAAACCGCAATCATATCCCGGCATGGACGAGGAAAAAGCTGTCAGCACTCATTGGAAATGACGTGATAAAGGCAAGACAGGCCAGAACCTGCTCATACAAAACCCGTCCGCTGGGTTTTGTATGGGCCACCTCGGGTCAGCGCCAATCAGCTTCTGCTGTTGTCATCCCCGGCCTCGCCGCCGGCATGAACACCGTGGTCATCACCCGGTTCGCCACCCACATGGTTGCCGTGATCGTCACCAGGTTCACCACCAACATGATTGCCGTGATCATCGCCAGGCTCACCGCCGACATGATTACCATGATCATCCCCGGGTTCCCCACCCGCGTGATTGCCATGATCGTCACCCGCTTCAGCATGGTTACTGCTGCGCCCAGCGTTCGAATTACCGTCGTGGCCACTGCCGCTGTTGCCGGCATGGCCACCACCGTCACCGCCGCTGCCGTGGCCACCACTTCCGCTTCCGCTACCATGGCCACCGCCGCCACCACTTCCACCACCACCGTGGCCACCGCCACCGCCGCTTCCACCGCCACCGTGGCCACCGCCGCCGCCACTTCCACCGCCACCGTGGCCACCGCCGCCGCCACTTCCACCGCCACCGTGGCCACCGCCGCCGCCACTTCCACCGCCACCGTGGCCACCGCCGCCACCGCCACCGCCACCGCCACCGCCATCTTTAGCGTAGGCACTGAAGCCATGAGAAATCGAGTCAGGGATCAAGGCAATGGACATCGACAACACGCCAGCTACAGCAGCCGCGAGTAAAGCCTTCTTGAAAAGCAGGTGGATTTGCATAGTCCGTCTCCAGGTCTTCGCCACGAGAACGCTAAATCAGTCAGTAATCTTGCTTCAGATTGAACTTATACTTACGTGGGATTTTTTCCCACGCTTAATTAATAGACCGTCACTCCCCAGGTCTCAAGCGCCAAGCGAACCAGCCGACCGGTGGTTGGCCTGCTATGTTTTCCCTATCGCCCCAGAGGAACACCGGCATGGCTGCGCTACTGACGCTGCAAACCCCGCGCTTGTGCGACTACAGCGAGCTGGTACAGGTGTGGGAGGATTCAGTACGCGCCACCCACGACTTTCTGCCAGAGGGCTATATCCTGCTACTGCGCGAACATGTGCTGCGCCGCTACCTCGACGCAGTGATGCTGATCTGCTGCAAGGACCGCCAGCGCATCTGTGGCTTCGCCGGTGTCGCCAACGGGCGGGTGGACATGCTGTTCGTCGCACCTGGCTACCGCGGCCAAGGGGTAGGCAAGCGCCTGCTGCGCTATGCCATCAGTGAGCTGAATGCCGAGTACCTTGACGTCAACGAGCAGAACCCGAAAGCGCTGGGCTTCTACCTGCATGAAGGTTTCGAGGTCATCGGCCGTTCGGAAACCGACGGCCTGGGCCAGCCCTATCCTCTGCTGCACATGAGGCTGATGCGCACAGTGCCTTGAGGCGGCGCCTGAATGTGCCGCGCTATGTGTCCAAAATGGCGCATCTGACACAGATTCCCATCATCTACCGCTTGCAGGCAGGTACAATGGAGGCCTTTCCCTGCCTTGCGAATTGCCCCATGTCCGAACCCGTCCGCCTGTCCAAACGCCTCATCGAGCAGCTCGGCTGCTCCCGCCGCGAGGCCGAGCAGTACATTGAAGGAGGCTGGGTAACGGTCGATGGCGTGGTGGTCGAGCAGCCGCAGTTCAAGGTCGAGCAGCAGCGCGTCGAGCTGCTGCCAGGTGCCCGTGCCGAAACCCTGGAGCCAGTGACCCTGCTGCTGAACCAGCCAGCCGGCATGGACAGTGAAGATGCCCGCGCCAGCATGAACATGGGCAGCCTCAGCGAAGCCCACCGCGAAGGCGTGCGCGCCCTGCACGGGCATTTTGCCCGGCAGGCCTGCGTGGCACCGCTGGAGCGTGGCGCCAGCGGCCTGCAGGTGTTTACCCAGGACTGGCGGGTATCCCGCAAGATCGAGGCCGACCTGCGTCGCCTGGAGCAGGAGTTCATCATTGAAGTGCGCGGCGAAACCACCCCCCAGGCGCTGGAACGCCTGGCGCGTGGGGCCATGCGCAATGACCGCGAGTTGCCCAAGGCCAAGGCCAGCTGGCAGAACGAGACACACCTGCGCATGGTGTTGAAAAACCCACAACCAGGGCAGATTTCCGAGCTATGCGCCTACCTGCGCCTGGAGCTTTTAGGCATGCGACGCATTCGCCTGGGTGGTGTGTCGATGGGCAAGCTGCCCTTGGGCCAATGGCGTTACCTGGCTACCTCCGAACGTTTCTAAGCAATACGCCGCGCTGGAATGCGCGGCACCTGAACAGGATTCTGCTGCAATGAACCACAACGACGTCCTGCGCAGCCTGCGCTACATGCTCAAGGTGAACGACGCCAAGATGGCCGAAATCATCGGGCTCTCTGGCCTCGAAGTGCATCCTCTGGTGCTGGCCACCTACCTGAAAAAAGAAGAAGAGGAAGGCTTCGTGCGCTGCCCGGAACGGGTGATGGCGCACTTCCTTGACGGCCTGGTGATCTACCGCCGTGGCAAAGACGAGAGCCGCCCGCAGCAGCCGATCGAGCTGCCGGTAACCAACAACCTGATCCTCAAGAAGCTGCGTGTGGCCTTTGAGCTCAAGGAGGACGACCTGCACGCGATTCTCAAGTCGGTCAACTTCCCGGTCAGCAAACCGGAGCTCAGCGCGCTGTTCCGCAAGGCTGGCCACGACAACTACCGCCCGTGTGGCGACCAGTTGATGCGCAACTTCCTCAAGGGCCTGACCCTGCGCGTGCGCGGCTGAGTGGCCATGCAGCATACGGTTGTCCCGGTCGGCATCGTCCACTCCTGTTTCAAGGAAAAGTTCGCCATTCCGCGCCAGCCGCAGCTGGCGCCTGCCGCCCGTGGCGTACTCGAACTGTTGCCGCCGTTCGATCAAGGTGACGCGGTCGAGGGCCTGGAACAGGTCAGCCATGTCTGGCTGCTGTTCCTGTTCCACCAGGCCCTGGAAGAAAAGCCGCGTCTGAAAGTGCGGCCTCCGCGTCTGGGCGGCAACAAGAGCATGGGGGTGTTCGCCACCCGCGCCACCCACCGGCCCAACGGCATCGGCCAGTCGGTGGTACGCCTGGAGGGCGTGGAGCCCGGGCGCCTGCTGCTGTCCGGGATCGACCTGCTCGACGGCACGCCGGTGCTGGACATCAAGCCGTATGTGCCCTATGCCGACAGCGTCGCTGGCGCCAGCAACCAGATGGCCAACGCAGCGCCTGTGGCAATTGCCGTGCAGTGGGCGGACAACGCCTTGCTCCAGGCCCGCGAGCATGCGCTGCGTTTGAATGAGCCGCTGGTGCAACTGATCGAGCAATGCCTGGCGCAGGACCCACGGCCGGCCTACCAGATACCACCGTCCGAGCGGGTGTACGGGGTGAAGTTCTGGGATGTGCAAGTAAGGTGGCATTACCCGCAGCCGGACGTCATCCGGGTGTTGGAAGTGGTACTGGGCTGAGGGCCACGGGCTTCGCCCGTGTTCGCGGGCAAGCCCGCTCCCACAGTCCAATCGCGCCAGCTTTTCGAAATTGAGCAAGGCCCACACAAGGGACCGCGCTAACACGAAAAAGGCGACCTTTGGTCGCCTTTCTCATTTCAACCAGCTATCAACGAGCCGGGCCTTCAGCCACGCCCAGGTCGTCCGTCGGGCGGGTATCGATCAGCGGAGCACCACCGGAGTCCAGTTCCGAAGCCAGCTTGTCGTTGTCCATTTCCTTGACCCACTTGGCCACTACCACGGTGGCAACGGCGTTGCCCACCAGGTTGGTCAGGGCGCGGGCTTCGGACATGAAGCGGTCGATGCCGAGGATCAGCGCCAGGCCGGCAACCGGCAGGTGGCCAACAGCCGACAGGGTCGCGGCCAGCACGATGAAGCCCGACCCGGTAACGCCGGCAGCCCCCTTGGAAGCCACCAGCAGCACCAGCAGCAGGGTGATCTGGTGAGTGATGTCCATGGTGGTGTCAGTGGCCTGAGCGATGAACACCGCAGCCATGGTCAGGTAGATCGAGGTACCGTCCAGGTTGAACGAGTAGCCAGTCGGGATAACCAGGCCCACTACCGATTTCTTGGCACCCAGGCGCTCCATCTTGGCCAGCATGCGTGGCAGGGCCGACTCCGAGGACGAAGTACCCAGCACGATCAGCAGTTCTTCACGAATGTAGCGGATCAGCTTGATCACGCTGAAGCCGTGGGCACGGCAGATACCGCCCAGCACCACCAGCACGAACAGCAGGCAGGTGATGTAGAAGCAGGCCATCAGGTAGCCCAACTGCACCAGCGAGCCGACACCGTACTGGCCAATGGTGAAGGCCATGGCGCCGAAAGCGCCGATCGGGGCCAGCTTCATGATCATGTTGATGATGTTGAACATGACGTGGGCGAAGCGGTCGATCATGTCCAGTACCGGCTTGCCGTAGCTGCCCAGGCGGTGCAGGGCGAAGCCGAACAGTACCGAGAACATCAGCACTTGCAGGATGTCGCCGTTGGCGAAGGCGCCGACGACCGTATTGGGAATGACGTTAAGCAGGAAGCCGACGGTCGTCTGCTGCGCGCCGGCGGCGGCGTAGGCAGCCACGCTGCTGGCGTTCAGGGTGCTGACGTCGATGTGCATGCCAGCGCCTGGCTTGACCACGTTGACGACGACGAGGCCGATGATCAGGGCGATGGTGGAGACGATTTCAAAGTACAGCAACGCGTAGCCGCCGGTTTTGCCGACCGACTTCATGCTCTGCATGCCGGCAATGCCGCTGACCACGGTACAGAAGATGATCGGGGCGATGACCATCTTGATCAGTTTGACGAAGCCGTCACCCAGGGGTTTGAGGGCAACGCCCGTTTCCGGGTAGTAGTGGCCGAGCAGGATACCGATGGTGATGGCGACCAACACCTGGACATACAGGGATTTGTACAGCGGCTGACGTGTCGTCATGGCTAATTTTCCTCAAGTGTGCCGGTTCACCCTTCCCAGGGTGATGGGGGCACCTGAATCGCTAACCCTCCTGCACTTGGAGGGATTTGTCGTTGTGTTCGAGCTGCCTGGGCAGGCCTCTGCGAGGATCAATAGCAAGGGTGGTGCCAAAATGCCCATGAAGGGTGCAAGGTCCGTATTTGCTGGGGATAAATGCCCAACGACAGGGCGATACTCCCGGGACGGATTGGCGGATTTCCGCCCGATGGCGGAATTTGTACAAGGAGGAATGGCGGAAATCCGCCCTTTGTGGATTGCCTGTGCCGGCCCATTCGCGGATTGACCTGCGAACGGGCTGGTACAGGCTACGAATCAATCCAGGTGGAAGGTGATCCTGAACGCAGCGCCCCCCAGCGGCGAATCGCCAAGGCTCAGCTCGGCGTCATAGCTGTCGACGATATCCTTGACCACTGCCAAGCCGATGCCCTGCCCCGGGTGCTGGCTGTCCAGCCGCTCCCCACGCTCCAGAATGCGTTCACGCTGGTCGACGGGCACGCCCGGCCCGTCGTCTTCGATGCACAAGGTCAGATACCCCGGCGCCTTCACCAGGCTCACCCGCACTTGGCCCAGGCTCAGCCGGTAGGCGTTCTCCAGCAGGTTGCCGAGCATTTCCAACAATGCGCCCTGCTCCATCGGTACCTGCGCCGCGTCCGGCAACTCCAGCACCACGTCCACACGTTTTTCCCGGTAAACCTTGGCCAAGGTGCTGCACAGGCTGTCGAGCATCGGCCGCAGCAATACGCTGTGGCGGACCAGGCCACTCTTGCGCAGGCTGGCGCGTTGCAGCTGGTAGTCGATCTGCTGGCTCATGCGCTCGATCTGGCTTTGCAGCACCCGCGCCTGCTCGCGCTCGCCGCTGCGTTGCTGCAAGCTTTCACCCACACCCTGCAACACCGCCAGCGGCGTCTTCAGGCTGTGCGCCAGGTCGTCCAGCGAATCACGGTAGCGCGTGCGCTGCTCACGCTCACTGCGCAACAGACGGTTGAGCGAGCGGGTCAGGCGCAGCAACTCGCGTGGGTGCTCGCCGCTCAGGCCGTCACGTGCACCGGATTCCACTTCATCCAGTTCGTGGCTGAGGCGTCGCAACGAGCGCAGCCCCCAGGTCAGGCCTGCCCACAACAACACCATGAGCGCCAGCAATGCAGCGCCGAACCCCAGGTAGAGCTTTTCGCGCAGGCCATTGAGGGTGGCCTTGTACTCGCTCACGGGCTGCAGAGCGACAATGCTGTAGGCGGCGCTCTGCCCGCCCAGCAGCTTTATCTCGACGTCGTACACGAAGAACTCTTCGCCATCGGACTGGTGAATGCGGTCGAACTCGTTGCCGCGCCCGTCATAGCGCGGCTGGTAGTTGATGTGCCGGTCGGCGGTGGCACGCGACTGCCAGACCAGTTTGCCGTCGCGGTCAAAGATATAACCGAGCAGGCCTGTGTAGGGCAGGTTGTAGCGCTCGTCCGGCAGCAGCGTCGGCATCTGCAGCTGGCCATGCTCGATACGCGCAGCGGAAATCAGCGTGGTCACATCCGAGGCCAGACGCTGCTCGATCGATTCCTGCAGAGCCAGGCTGAAGGCCTTCTGCAAGGCCGGCAGCAGCGCCAGCATGAACAGCAGCGCCAACACTGCGGCGGCCAGCATCAGGCGCACCCGCAGCGAGCGGATCATCGGCAGCGCTCGGTGAACAGGTAGCCCAGGCCGCGCACCGTGTCGATGGGTTTGAAGCCGCGCTCGCCTTCAAGCTTGCGGCGCAGGCGGCCAACCAGCACTTCGATGACATTGGGGTCGCGCTCTTCGTCTCCTGGGTACAACTGCTCCATCAGGCGATCCTTGGCCACCACCTGCTGGTGATGGCGCATGAGGTATTCGAGGATGCGGTATTCGTAGGCGGTCAGGGCCAAGGCTTGTTCGTCGAGGGTGGCCTGCTTGCGGTTGAGGTCAAGCACCAAGGGGCCAGCGGCGATGGTCGACTGGGTGAAACCACTGGAGCGGCGCAACAGGGCATTGAGCCGTGCTTCAAGCTCCTCGAACTGGAACGGCTTGACCAGGTAGTCGTCGGCACCGGCGGCCAGGCCCTCGACCTTGTCTTGCCAGTTGCCACGGGCTGTGAGGATGAGAATGGGGAAGGTCTTGTCCTGGCTGCGCAGCCGCGTGATCAGCTCCAGGCCGCTGATACCGGGCAGGCCCAGATCGATGATGGCAAGGTCGAAATGGTACTGCTCGGCCTGGTACAGCGCCTCTTCGGCATCAGCGACCGCCTCGACCACATGGCCGCTTTCGCCCAAGCGGGTGTAGAGGTGATGGCGAAGCAGGGCTTCGTCCTCGACCACCAGCAGTTTCATGTGCAGCTCCTTATGTGTATTGCCTGTACCGGCCCTTTCGCGGGCACGCCCGCTCCCACAGTAATCGCACAGTCTCTGAAAGCTGTGTAGCACCTGCAGAAACCAAAGGCACTGCACAGGTTCTGAGGTTTGTGCAGCACCTGTGGGAGCGGGCGTGCCCGCGAAGAGGCCAGTACAGGATAACGCGGCTCGTCCGTCAGAACTTGTATGAAGCCGCCAGGTAGGTCTGGGCGCTGCTGGTCAGACGCAGGGTGCCGTCCTTCGGCCCGCCATGTGCGCCCACCTCGGTCGCGGCATTGGTGCGCAGGTAACGGTAGCCCAGTTCGACCGAGGCCTTGTCGGTGATGTCCTGGATCACACCGGCCTGCAAGCCGTAGGCATAACCGTAGTCAGTGTCCCGGCTGGCGCCTGGCGAGTCCTGGGTCAGCTTGGTCACACCCAGGCTGCCACCACCGAACAGCTTGGTGGTATCGCCCACCGGCAGGAACAAGTCGTAGCTGCCAAGCAGGTTTTCCTGGCGCAACTTCAGGCCACTGTGGTCGCCAGAGACGTTGTCATAGGTCATGTAGTAACGGCCCTGGTCGTTGATCTTGCCCAGACGCACACCCCAGGTATCGTCCTTGCCGATGATACCGTCGGCGTTGAGGTGGTCGGTGTTGCGTTGCAGCAGGCCGGACTTGCGGACTTTGTCGCTGGTCTGGCCGTAGGTGAGGCTGGCGAAGTTGTCGTCCGCAGCTTGGGCGGTGGTGATGCCAGCGGCACAGACGGCCATGGCGGCAAGCAGGGTATTGAAGGTTTTCATGGCTGGGTACTCCAGTTGGGTGCGCTGTTTCGGTCTGGAAGCTAGAGTAATCAGGGCACCCTGAACCGCGACTGAACCCTGGCTGAACCCCGGCTGAACGAACCGATAGCAAAACAAGGAGTTGTGAACATGCGAGCCCTGCTGGCCCTGACCCTGATGTGCAGCGCCGCCCTCGCCCAAGCGGCGGTAGTGACCCGTGAAATTCCTTATCAGGACGACGATGGCAACCGCCTCGTCGGCTACTACGCCTACGATGACGCGCTGGACGGCAAACGCCCAGGCATTGTTGTGGTGCATGAATGGTGGGGCCTGAACGACTATGCCAAGCGTCGTGCGAGAGATCTCGCGGCCCTGGGCTACAAGGCACTGGCCATCGACATGTACGGCGATGGCAAGCACACCGAGCACCCGCAGGATGCCCAGGCATTCATGGCCGCAGCGATGAAGGACCCGGCCGCAGCAGCAGCGCGCTTCGACGCGGGCCTGGAGTTGTTGAAAAAGCAGCCGAATGTGAACAAGCATCAACTGGGCGCTGTCGGCTACTGTTTTGGCGGCAAGGTGGTGCTCGATGCCGCACGCCGGGGAGAAAAGCTCGATGGCGTGGTGAGCTTCCATGGCGCATTGGCCACCCAGACCCCGGCAAAACCTGGCGTAGTGCGGGCCGATATCCTGGTCGAGCATGGTGCGGCGGACAGCATGGTCACCCCACAGCAGGTAGAGGCGTTCAAGGCCGAGATGGATGCGGCCAAGGTCAACTACCAGTTCGTCAGTATTGAAGGGGCCAAGCACGGGTTCACCAACCCCGATGCCGATCGGCTGAGCCATGGTGAACATGGTGGGCCGGACATTGGCTATAACAAGGCAGCGGACGAGCGTTCCTGGGCGGATATGCAGGCGTTCTTCAAGAAGGTGTTCAAATAAAAGATTGTGCAATCGTTGTAGGAGCAACTGTCTTGCTCAATTTCTAAAAGCTGGCGCGATCTGTGTGGGAGCGGGCTTGCCCGCGAACACGGGCGAAGCCCGTGCCATCCACCGCGGTGAATTCTTCGCGGGTAAACCCGCTCCCACACCAATCACGCTTTGATCTGCGCCATGTTGTCATGGCTGCGGTAAGTCATCCTGCCACGCCACCTCCCTTAGCGCCTGCACAGCTGGCACAATAGCCGCCATGAACACACTTCCCGCCTGCTGCGCCCCGCTCCGGCACCACTGGCCCCTGCCCCGCCCACTCCCCGGCGCGGTGCTGGTCAGTTGCGCCTTCGACCCTGCCCACCTGGCAACCGACGACTTCCAGCGCGCCGGTATCGTGCCCAGCGCCAGCCTGCAGCGCTCGGTCGCCAAACGCCAGGCCGAGTACCTGGCCGGTCGCGTATGTGCCCGCGCCGCGCTCCAGCACCTGGACGGTCGCGACTACGTGCCCGGCACCCACGAAGACCGCTCGCCCATCTGGCCCGCCGGTATTCATGGCTCGATCACACACGGCAAGGGCTGGGCCGCTGCGGTGGTCGCCGGCGAAAACAGCTGCCAAGGTCTGGGCCTGGATCAGGAAGCCTTGCTGGATGACGAGCGCGCCGAGCGGCTGATGGGTGAAATCCTTCTCCCGGCAGAGCTCGAACGCCTTGACCGCCGCCAGCTTGGGCTTACGGTCACCCTGACGTTCTCGCTGAAGGAAAGCTTGTTCAAGACCCTGTACCCACTGACTCGCCAACGCTTCTACTTCGAACACGCAGAAGTGCTCGACTGGTCCGCGGAAGGGCTGGCGCGCTTGCGCCTGCTCACCGACCTGTCACCGCAGTGGCAGCAAGGCGCAGAGCTGCAAGGCCAGTTCTGCCTGCAGGACGGCCACCTGCTGAGCCTGGTCAGCGTCTGACCTTTACAGCGGTGCCTGCTGCCTTGGCCAGTTCAGGCTGAAGCAGGCACCGCCCAACGCCTCGCTGCGGCCCACCGTGGCCCGGCCCGCGTGCCAGTAGATGATCCGCCGTACGATCGACAGGCCCAGGCCATGCCCGCCCGAGGCACGGGTGCGGCTGTCATCGAGGCGGGTGAAGGGCGTGAAAATGCGGTCCCAGAAGCCCTCGGGGATCCCCGGGCCGTCATCCTCCACATCGATGCGGCAACGTTGCTGGCCCAGCTGATAGCTCAGGCGCACTTCGCTCTCGGCATGGCGCATGGCATTGCCGACAAGGTTCTGCAGGGCCCGGTGCAAGTAGCGCGGCTCGGCCTCGACCCAGGCGCCTTCGGCATCCGCGCCCTGGCAGTCGCCGCGCACCACCCGCACCTCGGCACGCAAAGGTGCCAGCTCTTCGATCACCCGATCGAGCAAGGCATCCAGATCGACCCGCTGGAACTTCAAGGCCGGTGCGCCCTGCTCCAGGCGGGCGTAGGTCAGCATCTCATCGACCAGCTTGTCGAGGTCCTGAATATCCCCGTCCATGCCCGCCAGATGCTTAGCCCGCACCTGTTCAGTCGTGGCGCTTTCGATCATCTCCAGGCCAAAGCGCAGGCGCGCCACCGGCGTGCGCAGCTCGTGGGACACCGCTCGCACCAGCTCACGCTGCATGGTCAGCGAGCGCTGCAGGTGCTCGGCCATGCCATTGAAGGCAGCCGCCAGGCGCCCTACCGAGTCGGCGTCGCCGGCCGGCACGCGGGTATCCAGGCTGCCCTGGGCGATGCGCGTGGCAGCAATCTCCAGGCCCGACACACGACGTTCCAGCTGACGCACCAGCAGGTAGACCACCAGGCCGATCAGGCACAGCCCCAGGAAGGCAATCAGGATCAGCAACTGCGGCGGGTAAGGGTTGAGCTGGTACAGCGGGCCGATTTCCAGTACCCATGGCGAGCCCGTCAGCCCGGCGAACACCCGGATCGAGTCACCATCCTTGCCCAGCGCCATCACCGTGTCGCCCTCCTCCACCCGGCGCCGCTGGTCATCGTCCAGGCTGACCCGCTCGATACGTTGCAAGGCAACGCCAAAGCCGAAGCCTTTTTCCTGCTTGATCTGTGCCAGACGCTGCTGCTGTTCGGCTACCGGGTAGCGCACCAATTCGTCGGCCAATAGATAGAGGGTGGCCCGCGCCAACTGCTCGCTGATCTGTTTGATCTGCGCGACCAGCATCAGGTCTTCCTGGCCCACCTTGCGTAGCACTTGCGCCGTATGCGGGCCAATCTTCTCGACCACCACCAGGCCACGGTACAGGCGCGCCCGCTGGCCACCGTCAAGGCTGCGTGCGCTCATCGGCTGCAGCGCCAACGGCACGCCAAGCAGGCGTTCCCAGATCAGCAGCGAACGCTTGCGTTGGGTTTCATTCTGCATTGCCAGGTTGTCGGCCATCAGGCTGAAGGTGCCCTGGGCCAGGCCCTCGCGGTGCTGGGCAGCGCGCACTTCGTTGACCAGGTGCAGGCTGAGCACGCCAAGCAGGGCCACCAGCACCAGCACGGCCAGCATGCCGCCGTAGATGCGCAGGAAGATCGAATTGTTCATGGCGCCTCGCCCACGAACAGGTAGCCTTTGCTGCGCAGGGTCTTGATCAACCGCGGCTGAAGCGGGTCGTCGCCGATCTTGGGGCGGATTTTCGAGATGCGGATATCGATGGAGCGGTCTTGGCCGTCGTAGCCCACGCCACGCAGTGCGGTGAAGATCTGTTCACGGGTCAGCACGCGGCCAGCGTTGCTGGCCAACAGCCAGAGCAGGTCGAATTCGGCGCCGGTCAGCTCGATCAACTGCTCGCCCAGGTGCGCCTCGCGCAGGCGGTTGTCGATACGTAGCGCACCGAAGGCCAGGTCCTGGCGCTTGCTGTCCACGGTTTCGCTGCGGCGCAGCAGGGCCTGGATACGTGCCAGCAGCAAGCGTGGGCGCACGGGTTTGCAGACGTAGTCATCGGCGCCCAGGTCCAGGCCCTGGACCTGGTCGAGTTCATCGCTGCGCGCGGTGAGCATGAGGATAGGCCCCTGGTACTGGCTGCGCACCCGGCGGCAGATGCTCAGGCCGTCCTCGCCGGGCAGCATCAGGTCGAGGATGACCAGGTCGGGCTGGCTGTCGATGATGCGCCGGGCGGCGCGGGCACCATCACCCTCCACGCTGACCTCGAAGCCGTTGGCCTGCAGGTACTCGGCGGTCAGCTCGGCCAGGCGCTGGTCGTCTTCGACAATGAGGATGCGGGGTAGGGTTTGGTCCATGACTTTGGCCTTGTTTGTTCTTGGGATCGTGTCAGGGCAGCTGAGAGTATGACTGTAGATGGGTGGGGCCTGCGAGATCGAGCGCCGCCCGCACGGCGCATCGCGAGCGAAGCTCGCTACAACGGCCTGTGTCCAACCCCCGATGTGTGCCCACCACCGTGGTAGGAGCGGGTTTACCCGCGAATACGGTGGCGGCGGCAACGGTGAACGGCGGATGGAAATTGGCCAGCAGGGCCGGCCCTTTCGCGGGTGAACCCGCTCCTACACGGCGGCCTGTGCCCAACCACCGACATGTGTCCACCCTCGATCAGGCGTAGGAGCGGGTTTACCCGCGAATACGGTACCGGCGGCAACGGTGAACGGCGGGTGGAGATTGGCCAGAAGGGCCGGCCCTTTCGCGGGTGAACCCGCTCCTACACGGCGGCCTGTGCCTAACCACCGACATGTGTCCACCCTCGATCAGGCGTAGGAGCGGGTTTACCCGCGAATACGGTGGCGGCGGCAACGGTGAACGGCGGGTGGAGATTGGCCAGCAGGCTCGGCCCTCTCGCGGGTAAACCCGCTCCTACAGGCGACCGCGCGCGGGGGAACCAGGATCTTCAGGCATGCCCCTACCGCCCCCTCGACTGAACCGTTTTTTGTGATAGGGTTCGCGCCCGAAAAAAACTGCCCAAGGGCGTCACGAAGCAGAAAAATACTGCAAACCACTTGGCACAAGGCCTACAGCGAATACCCACCATTCACTCACAAAGTACGCACACGTTATCCACAGGCGATCGCCTTGCAAAGCCCCCAATACCGCATTATCTTGTATCCCGATCGCAGCGAACCACTAGATATAGGGGTTCGTGCAAAATCACACACAAAAGTCAACCCGCAAGATCAAGCGATTTTCCGGGTGGAACTTCAGGTGATTTCAGCAGCCAAACCGCTCCTGCGGAGGCGACCGAGGCAAGCCCTTCCAGGGCCTTGTTCGGGCATGGGTGTTGCAGGCCAGCCCTGGCATCCATCAGCAACAGATTTTGGGCTCGGCCCAGAACCTTTGACTTCGGCCAGGGAGCGGCAAGCCATTGCCCCTTATTCCTGAGTCTGTCCCGAAGTCGGTACGCCCGCGCGGGCGGATGCGCATGCATTGCGCATCCCCGCGAGGTTATCGAGCAAGTGGACGGAACGGTGGGCGCCCATAAGGCGCCTGAACAATATAGAAACTGTGGAGACACCCACCCATGCAAACCGACACAACTCGCGAGAACCCGCAGGCCCAGGTGCCGCAGGCCGCCGATTCCAACCAGGATCTGGCTGCCACCGCCCCCGGCCAACTGCGCGTGATCAAGCGTAACGGCACTGTCGTCCCTTACACCGACGACAAGATCACCGTCGCCATCACCAAGGCGTTCCTCGCAGTTGAAGGCGGTACCGCCGCCGCTTCGTCGCGCATCCACGACACCGTCGCGCGCCTGACCGAGCAGGTTACCGCCACGTTCAAGCGTCGCATGCCATCGGGTGGCACCATCCACATCGAAGAAATCCAGGACCAGGTCGAACTGGCCCTGATGCGCGCCGGCGAGCAGAAAGTCGCCCGCGACTACGTGATCTACCGTGACCAGCGCGCCAAGGAGCGTGCCACCCGCGCCAACACCGACGCCGTGGTCGAGCCGCACCCGAGCATCCGCATCACCCTGGCTGACGGCAGCCTGGCGCCGCTCGACATGGCCCGCCTGAACACCATCATCAGCGAAGCCTGCGAAGGCCTGGCCGAAGTCGATGGCGACCTGATCCAGCGCGAAACCCTGAAGAACCTGTACGACGGCGTGGCCATCAAGGACGTCAACACCGCCCTGGTGATGACCGCCCGTACCCTAGTGGAGCGCGAGCCGAACTACTCGTTCGTTACCGCCCGCCTGCTGATGGACACCCTGCGCGCCGAAGGCCTGGGCTTCCTGAATGTAGCCGACAGCGCCACCCACCACGAGATGGCTGACCTTTACGCCAAGGCCCTGCCGGCCTACGTCGCCAAAGGTATCGAGTTCGAGCTGCTGAACCCGGCCCTGGCCGACTTCGACCTGGAAAAACTGGGCAAGGCGATCAACCACGAGCGCGACCAGCAGTTCACCTACCTGGGCCTGCAGACCCTGTACGACCGCTACTTCATCCACAAGGATGGCGTGCGCTTCGAGCTGCCGCAGGTGTTCTTCATGCGTGTGGCCATGGGCCTTGCGCTGGAAGAAAAAGACAAGGAAGCCCGTGCGATCGAGTTCTACAACCTGTTGTCGTCGTTCGACTACATGGCCTCGACCCCGACCCTGTTCAACGCCGGCACCCTGCGCCCGCAGCTGTCCAGCTGCTACCTGACCACCGTGCCGGACGACCTGTCGGGCATCTACCACGCGATCCACGACAACGCCATGCTGTCGAAATTCGCCGGTGGCCTGGGCAACGACTGGACCCCTGTGCGCGCACTGGGCTCGTACATCAAGGGCACCAACGGCAAGTCGCAGGGCGTCGTACCGTTCCTGAAAGTGGTCAACGACACCGCCGTTGCCGTGAACCAGGGTGGCAAGCGCAAAGGCGCTGTATGTGCCTACCTGGAAACCTGGCACCTGGACATCGAAGAGTTCATCGAGCTGCGCAAGAACACCGGTGATGACCGCCGTCGTACCCACGACATGAACACCGCCAACTGGATTCCTGACCTGTTCATGAAGCGTGTCTTCGATGACGGCAAGTGGACCCTGTTCTCGCCTTCGGAAGTGCCAGACCTGCACGACCTGACCGGCAAGGCCTTCGAAGAGCGCTACGAGTACTACGAAGCCCTGACCGAGTACAACAAGATCAAGGTGTTCAAGACCATCCAGGCCAAAGACCTGTGGCGCAAGATGCTGTCGATGCTGTTCGAGACCGGCCACCCATGGCTGACCTTCAAGGACCCGTGCAACCTGCGTTCGCCGCAGCAGCACGTGGGCGTGGTCCACAGCTCGAACCTGTGCACCGAGATCACCCTGAACACCAACAAGGACGAGATCGCAGTCTGCAACCTGGGCTCGATCAACCTGCCGAACCACATCGTCGATGGCAAGCTGGACACCACCAAGCTGCAACGCACCGTGAACACCGCTGTGCGCATGCTCGACAACGTGATCGACATCAACTACTACTCGGTGCCGCAAGCGCGTAACTCGAACTTCAAGCACCGTCCGGTCGGCCTGGGCATCATGGGTTTCCAGGATGCGCTGTACCTGCAGCACATTCCTTACGGCTCCGATGCTGCCGTCGAGTTTGCCGACAAGTCGATGGAAGCGGTCAGCTACTACGCCATCCAGGCTTCTTGCGACCTGGCCGATGAACGCGGCGCCTACGAGACCTTCCAGGGTTCGCTGTGGTCCAAGGGCATCCTGCCGCTGGATTCGCAACAGATCCTGATCGAGGCCCGTGGCCAGAAGTACATCGACGTCAACCTGGAAGAAACCCTGGACTGGGCGCCGGTACGTGCCCGCGTACAGAAAGGTATTCGTAACTCGAACATCATGGCCATCGCGCCAACCGCGACCATCGCCAACATCACCGGCGTGTCGCAGTCGATCGAGCCTACCTACCAGAACCTTTACGTGAAGTCGAACCTGTCGGGCGAATTCACCGTGATCAACCCGTACCTGGTTCGCGACCTCAAGGCCCGCGACCTGTGGGACTCGGTCATGATCAACGACCTGAAGTACTACGACGGTTCGGTACAGCAGATCGAGCGTATCCCGCAAGAGCTGAAAGACCTGTACGCCACTGCGTTCGAAGTCGAGACCAAGTGGATTGTCGACGCGGCTTCCCGTCGCCAGAAGTGGATCGACCAGGCGCAGTCGCTGAACCTGTACATTGCCGGCGCCTCGGGCAAGAAGCTGGACGTGACCTACCGCATGGCCTGGTACCGTGGCCTGAAAACCACCTACTACCTCCGTGCCCTGGCCGCCACCAGCACCGAGAAGTCGACCATCAACACCGGCAAGCTCAACGCCGTTTCCAGCGGTGGCGACAGCGCCCCGGTCCAGGCAGCCGGCCCAGCGCCAGTGCCGAAGGCCTGCGCGATCGACGA
This sequence comes from Pseudomonas sp. GW823-FHT05G12, assembly GCF_058795575.1. NCBI lineage: Bacteria > Pseudomonadati > Pseudomonadota > Gammaproteobacteria > Pseudomonadales > Pseudomonadaceae > Pseudomonas > Pseudomonas sp. GW823-FHT05G12. Next base: position 1,399,518 of record NZ_CM179501.1, on the reverse strand, counting down.
GCCTGACTGCGAAGCCTGCCAGTAAGGCCTGAATGCCGTGCGGGGTGCCTACGGGTGCCCCGCGCGGCATTTTTGTATCCGCGTCTCAGAGAAACCTTGCCCTTTGCCCACTGTTCACGCAGCTCGGTAAAAGAACAGGACCTCTCAAAAAAGGATGTAAGCCCATGGCGCGGAAAAAACTGGCATCTCGCAAGATTGGTCGCAACGCCGAAACCGGCCGTTTCACCTCGGTGGAACAGGCACGCAAGCACCCCAAGACACACATTGTCGAAACGCTGTACACCCACCGTAGCTAGTGGTAGCTGGCCTCATCTCCGGCAAGCCCGCGGTGAGGCCGATTCCGCCAATACAGCCCTCAGAAACACCATATGATGTGCCTTAAAATTTAAACTGGCACAACATATAGGTTGGCGCTACACTCTCCCCCCGTAGAAGAAGCCACCCGCTTCGTGAACGGACGCACGCCAAACCGGTCAAAAAAGTTACCCTCGCCGGCAAGACACGCGCCCCGATCGAAGGTGAATTCCGGTATACTTTGCGCCCTCTGAAAAGAGCACCTATTCAATTGTCCTGGCCCCTCCCAGAGGCCTGGCCAGGCACAAGCCAGAACACATTCAGATGTAAACGAGAGTCAGCCTCTCGAGCTGTCCATTCGCCGTTACGGCCTTGCGTCAGGCATCACATTCTTAAAATCCAACCGGTTGCCCCAGGGCGACCCTCAAGCAGGAGCCAAACCATGCTGAGCTGGGACGAATTCGACAAAGAAGACGGCGAAGTAGCCGCCAAAGGCAACACCCCTGCGCAGGCCGCTGCCGCCGCCACCCTCGACAAGCTCGACAGCGCCGGTGGTGCCGCCGCCCTGGAGGCCCGTGCGGCCACCGCTTCTGACTCCGATGCCGTCAAACGTGCCAAGGCTGCCCTCGACGCCCTCGACGTTGCCGAAGGCCTGGCCGAGCTGGAAGGCTCCTCGGCCCGCGTTGCAGTCGATGAAAAGCGCATGATCAACTGCCGCGCCGACCTCAACCAGCTGGTACCGTTCAAGTACGACTGGGCCTGGCAGAAGTACCTGGACGGCTGCGCCAACCACTGGATGCCGCAAGAGGTCAACATGACCGCCGACATCGCCCTGTGGAAGAGCCAGGACGGCCTGACCGAAGACGAGCGCCGCATCGTCATGCGCAACCTCGGCTTCTTCTCCACTGCCGACTCGCTGGTTGCCAACAACCTGGCCCTGGCCGTGTACCGCCTGATCACCAACCCGGAGTGCCGCCAGTACATACTGCGCCAGGCCTTCGAAGAGGCGATCCACACCCACGCCTACCAGTACTGCATCGAGTCGCTGGGCATGGATGAAGGCGAGATCTTCAACATGTACCACGAGATCCCGTCGGTCGCTAAAAAAGCCGCCTGGGGCCTGAAGTACACCCGCGCCATCTCCGACCCGGAATTCAACACCGGCACCGTCGAAACCGACAAAGAGCTGCTGCGCAACCTGATCGCCTACTACTGCGTTCTGGAAGGCATCTTCTTCTACTGCGGCTTCACCCAGATCCTGTCCATGGGCCGCCGCAACAAGATGACTGGCGTTGCCGAGCAGTTCCAGTACATCCTGCGTGACGAGTCGATGCACCTGAACTTCGGTATCGACGTGATCAACCAGATCAAGATCGAGAACCCGCACCTGTGGGATGCGGCGATGAAGGAAGAAGCGACCCAGATGATCCTGCAAGGGACCCAGCTGGAGATCGAATACGCCCGAGACACCATGCCACGCGGTGTACTGGGTATGAACGCGGCGATGATGGAGGACTACCTCAAGTTCATCGCCAACCGTCGTCTGACCCAGATTGGTCTGAAAGAAGAATATCCGGGGACTACCAACCCGTTCCCTTGGATGAGCGAGATCATGGACTTGAAGAAGGAGAAGAACTTCTTTGAGACGCGGGTGATTGAGTATCAGACGGGTGGGGCGTTGAGCTGGGACTGATCTCCAAAGGGCTGCCGAAAGGCAGCCTTTTTTGTTGAGAAAATAAATCGAGGCCAAAATTGTCGAACAGCATGATCGATCTATTTTTAAAGCTACTCAATGAAAGGCACAATGAACTTAAAAGCAAGGTAGCCCACCTCCTTAAAGCATTGGCAAGCGAGGATTTAGGCACCAAAAAGAAAGCCGCTCAAGAAGCACTTTCCGCGGCCGAAAACCTGAAGCTCGTAATTCCCTCTACTGATGTACCAAACTGGTTACATAGCATAATACACTATATCAGTGGCCAGTTAGGACCGAATTGGAGAAGCTCTGTACTACTACAAAGCTTAATCCCGAAACTTCCTTCTCTCAATGAACACACTTGGAACATTAACGACAACAAAAGCTCAGCTATAGACTTCGACGGTGTCTTCGAACTTTACAGAAAATAAAGCAGACTGCCCGAGCTATTCTCAGAAATAGTAAAAATACTGGAAAGCATAAAGGATAGCGGGGATGTTGACAGCCTCAGTATGATTGAGGCTCTCGCAAAGGTCATATCTACAATTAAGAAATGCAGCAGCGGCTCCTACTTTTCAGTCAACGGTGCCTGGGCGTTCTTAACCAGTTTCTTGAACAACTATCTATGGGTAGAACTGGGGAAAATTCCTGTTTTAGGCAGTGCTTTTGAAGCCTTAAGAAAAACGATAGACGAGACTGAAGCCGAGATTGAAAAAGTAAACTCCCTAGTCAAGCAAGATCTTGACAAGCGAGCAAAAACAGAAATCAAGGCGATTGGAACCGCAAACTTTGAATTTGTCACCTATGGAAAATCAGGGACGTTGATTGAGCGCTCATCCAGTTCAAATTTAGAAACTGAGTCCTAAGCTTATCCACTGCTATCGAAGCGATCAAAACCAAACCGAAAAATAGGTATCGATGAGACAATTTCAGACATGGACTACAGCTTTTTTGTTTGACGGCTTCGCCTGATGGAATTACCTTTTTTATCGGCGCCTAAGAAACGCCTCACGTAGCGGTCAATCCGCCCCGACAGATGCGGCTTTTTTTTGCCTGTGGTTTAATCCTGCGCGCAGAAAACGTGTTATGTCGGGAGCGGACTAATACAAGACCCGCAAGGGGAATACGTCCGGTCCGCTACGTGGGATTTCTTAGCTCCCGACACCCAGCCCTAAGAAAGCTGTAATCACGTAGAGGTAATGGAAATGCCCGTCAAATCCGATAGTTACAGGCTTTTCGCACATGCGTCTCGCCTGTGCCATGCTCAAAGGACCACGGAGGCCAGCCATGACTGACCTTCAAAAACCCTCTCTCTTCATCCGCCACAACCGCCCTCTCCACACCCTCTGGCTCGAATCCCAAGCCTGGTTCTGCGCCCACGAACTCGGCAGACTGAGCGGTCACTTCTTCGACGAACACTGCATGCGCAAGCTCGACCCGGACCAGTACCGCACTGTGCCGCTAGTGCGCTATGGCAAATACCAGGAGACCACCATGGTCAGTGAGTCCGGGGCCTATACCTTGTTGGCGCATCACCATGTGCCAGAGAACCGCCATTTGCGCTGGTGGCTGACGCATGAGGTGGTGGCGGTGCTGCGTGATGCTCAGGCTGACGGGGCAGGCGATGCGCCCCGGCTGGGGCAGATGTGCTGGCCTGGTGGGCGGAGTGCGACGTTGCTTTATTGGCAGAGTGAGCCTTGGGTGAGGATGCGGGATATGCCGGTGGTGCTGGCTGGGGAAGTTGAGCTGCCGGGGCCGGTGGAGAAGCGCAAATTGAGTTGGCGCGAGTGTGCGCAGCGGGCGCTGCGGATGCATGGGGTTTAGCGGGCGATTTTTGTCTGTTCTGACCCTTTCGCGGGTGAACCCGCTCCCACACCGAACTCGGATGCCTGGACTGATTCCGTTAGCCTAAACAGCGTTTGCGTGCTCTGCTAATACGCGGTTCCGGCTATTGCAGAACCAGTGGGAGCGGGATCAGTCTACTGCAAGTCAGTGAGCCAATTGGGGCCGTTTTGCGGCCCTTTTTGGGCAGGCTCTGCTGCTTTTGTAGGATTTTGATTCAACACTGCCCGCAAAAACCACACTCGCGGCCTTCTGGTTATCTGCCAGGGCTATTACACTGATTAGCAATCAATCTACGCGTGTGATCGAATCAGGAAAAGCTATGGCAATCTTGCGCGAGAACCAGCTTAGCGACGAGGCTATCGAGAATCTGGAGAACCAGATCCCAGAGATGGCTGCAGCTGCTACACGCCTTGCGTATTTCCGGGCTGTTGCAGCGGGGCATACGGTTGTCACCGTCGACAACAACCACATCATCGCAACCCACGCTGATGGCCATGTTGAAGTGCTTGCAGAAACCAAACCGAGCCTGAAGGTGAAGACCGGACAGCGCTTCACCGTGCGCAAGCTTAGTGGGCGCGCCTAAGCTTCGCGTTTTTGCCCGCCCTAATGGGTCTCGCAAAAGCACCATCAAGGACCAGATTCCAGATCGGCTGGTCAACCTTTACGTCAATGCTGATGAACTTGAAAAGTCTGCCAAAACGACAGGGTTCATCGACCTGAGTGATTATGGCCTTGAGCTCACCGAGCAGGCATTACGGACCTATCTCACCCAGCATCCATTGATCATAAGGGCAGGACTGCAGGAGAGCGCAGGCCGGCTAACACTCGTAGGCCAAAAAATCGAATTCCGAGGCGTGGATGTAAATTCCTACCACGCTGCAGTCATTGCAGACCTCATCCGCCATCAATTGCTCGAACGCAGAATCAGCTTCACGTTCGAGACAGTGATGTCCTCTTCGGAGAAGGTTCGATTCATGGAAACGGCTCAGCAGATGGGCTACCGGACCTACCTGTATTTCGTAGCCACCGATTCACCGCAGATCAATATTCTTCGGGTAGCAAACCGGGTCGATGATGGCGGGCATGACGTCCCGAGAGACAAAATTACCCAGCGCTATGCTCGAACACTCTCACTGCTTCCAGAGGCCATTTCCGCAGCAAATCGGGCTTATATTTTCGATAACTCCGGAGATGAGTCTGTCTTTCTTGCAGAGATTACTGATGGCGCCACGCTGGAGTTTCATCAGGACGACATGCCAGATTGGTTCATCAACGCCTACCTGAGCCGGGTTTGGGAATCTTGATGAACTGGCTGAAGGCAAGAGGAGTGCGACGGCACAGCTTCTGCTTTCTTGCATGAACTGCTGGAGCTAGGGAGCGCTCGATCTCATCCGGTCAGTCGCTCCGCAAAAAAAGAGGCCCCGCCCACGCCGACAAGAGGGGTACGGCACAACGAGGTGCCGGGACTGGACATGCCAGTCTACGTGGTCGAGGGCGAGGCCAGATCTGAAAATAGCGCAGGGTTGCGGCCGGTCCACAGGCGATTGGATTGAATTTGTAAACCATGTCCTCTCCACACCCTCTGGCTCGAATCCCAAGCCTGGTTCTGCGCCCACGAACTCGGCCGGCTGAGCGGTCATTTCTTCGACGAACACTGCATGCGCAAGCTCGACCCGGATCAGTACCGCACGGTGTAACTGCTGCGCTATGGCAAGTACCAGGAGACCACCATGGTCAGCGAGTCCGGGGCCTATACCTTGTTAGCTCATCATCATGTGCCGGAGAACCGCCATTTGCGCCGGTGGCTGACACATGAAGTGGTAGCGGTACTGCGTGATATTCAGGCAGATGGGGCGGACGATGCGCCGAGGCTGGGGCGGATGTGCTGGCCTGGTGGACGCAGCGCTACGTTGTTGTATTGGCAGAGTGAGCCTTGGGTGAAGATGCGGGATATGCCGGTGGTGCTGGCTGGGGAAGTGGAGCTGCAGGGGCCGGTGGAGAAGCGCAAGTTGAGTTGGCGGGAGTGTGCGCAGCGGGCGCTGCGGATGCATGGGGTTTAGCGGGCATTGTGTTGCCTGTGCTGGCCTCTTCGCGGGTTCAAACCCGCTCCTACAGAGATCGCAGTTTGCCGGCGTTACCTAGCAAGCTGGTCTGCCTGACTTGGCAATGAGCCCTCTGGGCTGATGGGGGACCTGTGTGGGTTCATCGAGGCGTTGAACCGTCGCGAACACCGGCGAAGCCGGTGCCATTCACCGAGTCGGATTCTTCGCGGGCACGCCCGCTCCCACCGAAGCACAGCTCTAGCTTTGAGGCGGTGTTTTACCTTGAGATTTTGGCCTGGGGCTGCCAAACCCTATAGGCCCACTCAAGTCGCTCAGCAGCCTTTTTGTGAGCTTGGTCCCGCTCACGACGATCGACAGCGACGACAAGAACCACGATCTCTTGGTCAATGACCTGATAGACCAGCCTGTACCCACTGCTGCGAAGCTTTATTTTGTAGCAATCTGGCAGCGAGTGAAGGCGGTTTGCCTCGATTCGAGATTTCAGCAGGACCTCTGCCAGTTTCTTCTTGAACTGCTGACGCACGGTATCGCCCAGCTTCTTCCACTCCTTCAATGCGCGGGCATCGAAGTCGAGGCTATAGGTCATCCAGCTGGACCCTCACGCGCTGCGGAGAACCAAGACGCTCTTGTACGGTCGCAATGAGGTCTTCATCTTCCTCGGTCATAAGGACTGGCCTGAAGGGTAGCTTGCCCCGCTCAGCGACATATTGCAGAGCCTGCCGCATGAGCTCGGAGGGGGTTACACCGAGGCGCTCGAGCTCTTTGTAGGCGCGGGCTTTGAGATCATCGTCGACGCGGATGTTGATGGAAGCCATGGCTTGGCCCTCATGTAAAGACGACTGTCATTACAGCGCACTGATCTTGGTGATTCTGCAATGATGGATTGTTTGCCGGGGCCGCTGTGCGGCCCTTTCGCGGCACAAGGCCACCCAGGGAATCGCGTAGCACGGGAGATTTGCCAAGATAGCTGGCGGCCGTGGCGCCAGGGAGCGCTCGATCTTAGCCGGGAAGCGTTGCGGAAAAGGAAGAGGCCTCGCCCACGCCGACAGGAGGGGTACGGCACCAACGAGGATGCCGGGACTGGACATGCCAGTCTGAGTGGTCGAGGGCGAGGCCAGATCTGAAGATAGCGCATGCTCGCGGATGGGACCACTGCTGATTCGATTTGATTTGTAAACCATGTCCCCGGTTTGAGGTGCGAGGCAGGCAATGGGGGCATGCCCGCACAGAGGATCGCGTACGGCGCGAGAGCCCCAGTCGTAGTATGTCTGTACAGAGTCCACGGTAGAGCTTCTGCAGCCCGGATTTCGCGTCCTTGGATCCTTATTACTCAACTATCAGCCGTTGACAGCCCACCTTCCCCTTGCTAATAATCGCCCATAGTTGTACGACAACACATAACAAAAACAACAATCCGTGGACGAACCCATGTCGACACCCATCCCGCTGCACCCGCACCTGTTGCACACCCCTCTTCCCCCGGCCAGCTCGCGTACACCAGCCAGTACGTAGCGCCCGGTTACCGCGCATTCACCCCTGGCCCTGACCGGCCCGTTATCTACCCGCCCCTGCCGCAGGCCGCTTGCGCGTGCCCGGCGGACGGGCTGCCACACCCTTAGGGAGCACAACAATAATGAAAATCTGCCACACCCTACCCTTCGCCCTGCTTGGCGCCGGGGTTATCGCCGGCCTGCCGGGCACCAGCCTGGCTGCGGGATTTGTCGAGGACAGCAAGGCCACCCTCGGGCTGCGCAACTTCTACATCAACCGCAACTTCACCAACCCCAGCAACCCGCAAAGCAAGGCCGAGGAGTGGACGCAAAGCTTCATCCTCGACGCCCGCTCGGGGTTCACAGAAGGGCCAATCGGCTTCGGCGTGGACGTGTTGGGGCTGTGGTCGGTCAAGCTCGACGGCGGTGGCGGTACCTATGGCACGGCGTTGCTGCCTCGCCATGGCGATGGCCGGCCAGCCGACGATTACGGGCGCCTGGCGGTGGCGGGCAAGGCGCGTATTTCCAAGACCGAACTGAAGATCGGTGAATGGATGCCGGTGCTGCCGATTCTGCGTTCGGACGACGGGCGTTCGTTGCCGCAAACATTCCGTGGCGGGCAGGTTACCTCCAACGAAATCGCAGGGCTGACCCTGTACGGCGGCCAGTTCCGCGGCAACAGCCCGCGTAACGACGCGAGCATGGAAGACATGAGCTACGGCGGCGGCGTGTCGGACCGTTTCAACTTCGTCGGCGGCGAGTACAAGTTCAACCAGGACCGCACGCTGGTGGGGCTTTGGAATGCGGTGCTGAAGGACGTGTACCAGCAGCAATACCTGCAACTGAGCCACAGCCAGCCGGTGGGTGACTGGACCCTGGGTGCGAACCTCGGCTACTTCCATGGCGATGACGACGGCTCCAGGCGCGCTGGTGAACTGGATAACAAGACCTACTCGGGGATGTTCTCGGCCAAGTACGGCGGCAGCACCTTCTGGGTGGGGCTGCAGAAAGTCGATGGTGATACCTGGATGCGGGTGAACGGCACCAGTGGCGGGACCTTGGCCAACGACAGTTACAACTCCAGCTTCGACAATGCCAACGAGCGTTCGTGGCAGGTGCGCCATGACTTCAACTTCGTCACCGTCGGGGTACCGGGGTTGACCCTGATGAACCGCTACATCAGCGGGCGCGATGTGCACAGCGGGGGCGTGACCGATGGCAAGGAGTGGGTGCGTGAAACGGAGCTTGCGTATGTGATCCAGAGCGGGGCGTTCAAGGATTTGAGCGTGAAATGGCGTAACTCGTCGATTCGCCGGGATTACAGCAATAACGAGTTCGATGAGAACCGGTTGATCTTCAACTATCCGCTGTCGTTGCTCTGATCAAGAAATGCGGGTTTACCCGGGAATACGGTGGCGGCGGCGACGGTGAATGGCGGGTGGGGATTGGCCAGCAGGGCCGGCCCTTTCGCGGGTAAACCCGCTCCTACGGCGGCCCGTGCCCAACCACCGATGTGTGTAGGAGCGGGTTTACCCGCGAATGCGGTGGCGGCGGAGACGGTGGACGGCGGGTGGGGATTGGCCAGCAGGGCCGGCCTCTTCGCGGGTAAACCCGCTCCTACGGGCGACCGCGCAGGCCTTTCGCATTTCTTACCCGCGAAAAGGCCGGCAAAAGCCGCCCAAGCCTCATTGACAACACACAGAACCACCGCCAATAATCACCCAAGTCATACGACAACCTACAACAACTAACAACAAGAGCCGGCCATGACCACTACCCCCTTCAATCGCCTGCTGCTCACCGGAGCCGCAGGCGGCCTGGGCAAGGTCCTTCGCGAACGCCTGCAAGGCTACGCCGAGGTCCTGCGCCTGTCTGACATCAGCCCCATGGCCCCGGCCGCGGGCCCGCATGAAGAAGTCATTACCTGCGACCTGGCCGACAAGGCTGCGGTGCATGCCCTGGTCGAAGGCGTGGACGCCATCATCCACTTTGGCGGGGTTTCTACCGAACACGCCTTCGAAGAGATTCTCGGCCCCAATATCTGCGGCGTGTTCCACGTGTACGAGGCGGCGCGCAAGCACGGGGTCAAGCGCATCATCTTCGCCAGCTCCAACCACACCATCGGTTTCTATCGCCAGGATGAGCGCATCGACGCTCACGCGCCGCGCCGGCCCGACAGCTATTACGGGCTGTCCAAGTGCTACGGCGAAGATGTGGCCAGCTTCTACTTTGACCGCTACGGCATCGAGACCGTCAGCATTCGCATCGGCTCGTCGTTCCCGCAGCCACAAAACCTGCGCATGCTCTGCACCTGGCTCAGTTACGACGACCTGGTGCAGTTGATCGAACGCGGGCTGTTCACCCCCGGGGTTGGCCACACCATCGTCTACGGCGCCTCCGACAATCGCACCGTGTGGTGGGACAACCGCCATGCCGCGCACCTGGGCTATGTACCCAAGGACAGCTCCGAAACCTTCCGCGCAGCCGTGGAGGCCCAACCGGCACCCGCCGCCGATGACCCGAGCATGGTCTACCAGGGCGGCGCTTTCGCCGTGGCCGGCCCGTTCAACTGACCCCACGCCAGGAGGCACGGCCATGAACTGCGAACTGATCGTCGACGCCCGCAACGGTACCGGCGAAAGCCCTGTGTGGCACCCCGGTGAACAGGCCCTGTACTGGGTAGACATTCCCGCTCGCCAATTGCATCGCTGGCAAGCGGCCGATGGCAAATACCAGTTCTGGCAAGGCGACGAGATGCTGGCCTGCATCGCCCGCAGCGGTCAGGGCTGGGTTGCGGGTATGGAAAGCGGCATTTTCCAGCTCCAGGCCAAGGCGGACGGCAGCCTCGACAGCCGGCTGCTCAGCAACGTGCAGCACGCCCAGGCCGGCATGCGCTTCAACGATGGCCGCTGCGACCGTCAGGGCCGCTTCTGGGCCGGGACCATGCTGCTGGACATGCAGCAAGGTGCCCACGTGGGCGCGCTGTACCGGCATGACGGCGAAGGCCGCCTGCACCTGCAGCAGGATGGCATGATCGTGCCCAACGGCCTGGCGTTCAGCCCCGACGGCAAGCGCATGTACCTGTCCGACTCGCACCCGAACGTGCAGAAGGTATGGGCTTTCGACTACGACACCGACAGCGGCACACCGCACGGCAAGCAGCTGTTCGTCGACATGCGCAATTACCCCGGCCGCCCGGACGGCGCCGCCATCGACCAGGACGGCTGCTACTGGATCTGCGGCAACGACGCCGGGCAGATCCACCGTTTTACCCCCGAAGGTCGCCTCGACCGATCACTCAGCGTGCCGGTGAAAAAGCCGGCAATGTGCGCCTTTGGCGGCGCCAGCCTGGACATTCTGTACGTCACCTCGATCCGCCCCACGGACATCGACCTCAGCGACCAGCCCCTGGCTGGCGGGGTATTTGCCCTCGACCCTGGCACCAAGGGCCTGGAGGAACCTGCCTACCGGGGCTGACGCGCCGTGCCACACCCACACTTGCACCCACGAAACCAGATAATAAAAACCACGGAGTTTCATCATGACGTTCAAACGCAAGCTGCTTCTTGCCGTACTCCCGTTCGCCTTCAGCGTGGCCATGCCCGCCTCGGCGCTGGACATCAAGTTCGCCGAAATCCACCCGGCCGGCTACCCGACCGTGGTCGCCGAGCAGAACATGGGTAAAAAGCTGGAACAGGCCAGCAATGGCGACATTACCTTCAAGATGTTCGCCGGCGGCGTGCTGGGATCGGAGAAGGAAGTGATCGAACAGGCTCAGATAGGCGCCGTGCAGATGACCCGCGTCAGCTTGGGGATCGTCGGCCCGGTAGTACCGGATGTGAACGTGTTCAACATGCCGTTCGTGTTCCGCGACCATGATCACATGCGCAAGATTATCGATGGCGAGATTGGCCAGGAAATCCTCGACAAGATCACCAATTCCGATTTCAACCTGGTGGCCCTGGCCTGGATGGACGGCGGCTCGCGCAGCATCTACACGAAAAAGCCGGTGCGCAGCCTGGAAGACCTCAAGGGCATGAAGATTCGCGTACAAGGCAACCCGCTGTTCATCGACATGATGAATGCCATGGGCGGCAACGGCATCACCATGGACACCGGGGAAATCTTCAGTGCCCTGCAAACCGGGGTGATCGACGGCGCCGAGAACAACCCGCCGACCTTGCTTGAGCACAACCATTTCCAGAGCGCCAAGTACTACACCCTGACCGGCCACCTGATCCTGCCGGAGCCGGTGGTGATGTCCAAGACCACCTGGAACAAGCTCACTCCGGAGCAGCAGGTGCTGGTGAAAAAGGTCGCGCGCGAAGCACAGATGGAAGAGCGTGCGCTGTGGGACGCCAAGTCTGCCGCCAGCGAAGAGAAGCTCAAGGCCGCCGGTGTCGAGTTCATCACTGTCGATAAGAAACCGTTCTTCGAAGCCACCGCATCGGTACGCGAGAAGTACGGCGCGCCGTACGCCGACCTGATGAAGCGTATCGACGCCGTCCAGTAATACCAGCCCCTTCCAAGACGACCTCGGCAGTGCGGCCGCCGCCGCCCTGCCGCTTTGGTGATGCCTATGAAATCGCTTTTCCTGAGCGTGAACGACACGCTGTACCGCAGTTGCATCTGGATCGCGGGCCTGTCGATCCTGGCCATGACGCTGATCATCCCGTGGGGCATCTTCGCCCGCTACGTGCTGGGCACCGGCTCCAGCTGGCCAGAGCCAGTCTCTATCCTGCTGATGGTGGTATTCACCTTCGTTGGTGCCGCCGCCAGCTATCGCGCCGGGGCGCATATGGCGGTGGGGATGATTACCGACCGGTTGCCGCCGCTGCAGCGCCAGCTGGTCGCCCTGCTGGTACAACTGCTGATGATCGTGGTGTGCGTGTTCATGACCTATTACGGCACCCGGCTGTGCATCACCACCTGGAACCAGTCGCTGGCCTCGCTGCCCGGTGTGCGGGTCGGCATGACTTACGCGCCGATCCCGGTCGGCGGCGTGCTGACGCTGGTGTTCGTGCTGGAAAAACTCCTGCTGGGCGATCAGAGCAACCGCAAGGTAGTGCGCTTTGATCTGGTCGAAGAAAACGAAGGAGCTGCGTAAATGGAAGCGTTCATTCTGTTGGGCAGTTTCATCGTGCTGATTCTGATCGGCATGCCGGTAGCCTACGCCCTGGGCCTGTCGGCACTGATCGGCGCCTGGTGGATCGACATCCCGCTGCAGGCGATGATGATCCAGGTGGCCAGTGGGGTTAACAAGTTCTCGCTGCTGGCCATTCCATTCTTCGTGCTGGCCGGCGCGATCATGGCCGAAGGCGGCATGTCACGCCGGCTGGTGGCCTTTGCCGGTGTGCTGGTGGGCTTCGTGCGTGGCGGGCTGTCGCTGGTCAACATCATGGCCTCGACCTTCTTCGGTGCGATTTCCGGCTCGTCGGTAGCCGATACCGCCTCGGTGGGCTCGGTGCTGATCCCGGAGATGGAGCGCAAAGGCTACCCGCGTGAATTTTCCACCGCCGTGACCGTCAGCGGCTCGGTGCAGGCGCTGCTGACCCCGCCCAGCCACAACTCGGTGCTGTACTCGCTGGCGGCGGGCGGCACGGTGTCGATCGCCTCGCTGTTCATGGCGGGGGTGATGCCCGGCCTGCTGCTGAGCGCGGTGATGATGGGCCTGTGCCTGTTGTTCGCCAAGAAGCGCAACTACCCCAAGGGCGAAGTGATCCCGCTGCGCCAGGCGCTGAAAATTGCCGGTGAGGCGCTGTGGGGCCTGATGGCCATGGTCATCATCCTCGGCGGTATCCTGTCGGGGGTGTTCACCGCCACCGAATCGGCAGCCGTGGCAGTGGTGTGGTCGTTCTTCGTGACCATGTTCATCTACCGCGACTACAAGTGGCGCGACCTGCCCAAGCTGATGCACCGCACAGTACGGACCATCTCCATCGTGATGATCCTGATCGGCTTTGCCGCCAGCTTCGGCTACGTAATGACGCTAATGCAGATCCCGTCGAAGATCACCACGGCGTTCCTGACCCTGTCGGACAACCGCTACGTGATCCTGATGTGCATCAACTTCATGTTGTTGCTGCTGGGCACGGTGATGGACATGGCGCCGCTGATCCTGATCCTTACGCCGATCCTGCTGCCGGTGATTACCGGTATCGGCGTGGACCCGGTGCACTTTGGCATGATCATGTTGGTGAACCTGGGTATCGGGCTGATCACCCCGCCGGTGGGAGCGGTGTTGTTTGTCGGCTCGGCCATCGGCAAGGTGAGTATCGAGTCGACGGTGAAGGCGCTGATGCCGTTCTACCTGGCGCTGTTCCTGGTGCTGATGGCAGTGACTTACATTCCAGCGATCTCGCTGTGGCTGCCTAGCGTGGTGCTGTAATTATGACCGGGGGCCGCTTGGCGGCCCCTGGGCTCCTGCAAATGGATCCTGCACATGGCTGTCCCCTCCTCGGCTGTACCGCTTTTCCCCCGCAAACTGGCCATCGCCTTGCTCGCCCTGCTGGCCTGTTCATTCGCCGGCAACCACATCGCCGCGCGCATCGCCTTCGATGACGGCACCGGCGTGCTGCTGGCCATCCTCTGCCGCTCTGGCATCACCTTCCTGGTACTGGCCGGGCTGCTGCTGTGGCAACGCCAGGCCCTGGCCCTGCCCGCTGGTGCGCGCCGCTGGCAGCTGCTGCTCGGCTTGCTGATTGCCACCCAGAGCCTCTGCCTGTACTCGGCGGTGGCGCGTATTCCGGTGGCTCTGGCACTGCTGGTGGGCAACACCTTCCCGATGCTGTTGGCGCTGCTCACCTGGGCGCTGGGCGGCGCACGCCCCACGGGCCGCACCGTACTGTTCATGGGCCTGATCCTGTGCGGCCTGGTGCTGGCGCTGGATGTCCCGGCACGCCTGGCCGACAGCGGTGCGGCCAACCCGCACTGGGTGCCAGGGGTCAGCCTGGCCTTCGGCGCCGCCTGTGCCTTTGCCTGCGCCTTGTGGATCACCGACCATAAACTGGCCAGCGTGCGCGGCCCCGTGCGCAGCCTGCTGACTTTGCTGATCGTGTTCTCCAGCATGCTGGTTGCAGGCGCAAGCGGCGTGATGCCGTCCGGTTTGTCACTGCCAGGCAGCAGCAGTGGCTGGGCGGCCTTGGCCAGCCTGGTAGTGCTGTATGGCTTGGCCTTCACCTTGCTGTTCGTTTGTGTGCCAAGGCTGAACATGGCGCAGAACGCCCCCGTGATGAACGTCGAACCCATCGCCACGCTACTGCTGGGCTGGGCCTTGCTCGACCAGCAACTGGGCACCCTGCAATTACTCGGCGGCGCGGTGGTGGTGTGCGGCATCGTGCTGCTCACCTACCGTCGGGCCAATTGATCGTTCATTTAAATGGAGCCTTGAATGTCTGTGACCGAACTGCACCTGCAGGACCGCCTGACCCGCCTGAGCCTGGCTCCGGAGTTGGGCGCCAGCCTGGTCAACTGGGAAGTGAAAGCGACCGGGCAAGCGCTGCTGCGCCATTCCGACCTGGCCGCACTGAAAAGTGGTACGCCACGACGCCTCGCCTGCTACCCACTGGCGCCTTGGTCCAACCGCATTGGCGAGGGTGGCTTTGCCCGGCCCGAGGGGTGGCAGGCACTGGCACCGAATACCGGGCATGACCCTTACCCGATCCATGGCAGTGCCTGGCAACAGGCCTGGCAGGTGGAGCATCACAGTGAACAGCGAGCACGGCTGACGCTAGACAGTGCTGTGCCGTTTGCTTACCGGGCCACGCTGGATGTGCATCTGCATGAGGGGTGCCTGAACCTGGACCTGCATGTAACCCATCTGGATGAGTCGGCCAACTGGTACGGGTTGGGGTTGCACCCTTACTTTCCGAGGTATCCCGATACCAAGTTGTACGCATCGGCACGCAAAGTGTGGCTGGCAGAGGATGGGCGGTTGCCGTCGTACCAGGCCGAGGTGCCCGAACAATGGCGCTTCAATGCCATGGGGCGTTTACCCGAGACAGTGGTTGATCACGCCTTCAGTGGCTGGCCAGGGGAATGTGTGATCGAACAACCCAGCGCGGGTTATCGACTGGCGTGCAGTGCCAGCGGGGCTGAACACTTCTTGCTGTTTTGCCCGCAAGGGCAAGGCTTTTTCTGCTTTGAGCCGGTTAGCCACCCCATCAATGCGCACCACCTGCCAGGGCGACCAGGATTGCGGTTGCTGCACCAGGGGGAGGCAATGAACCTGGGGTTCAGGATGCAGTATCGGGCGTTGTGAGCAGGTTGCCTGAAAAAGGGCCGCCACGATAGCGAACATTGTCTGGCATCCTTTTCGACCCGCTGTACGACGTTAATCCAGCTGCTGATCGCGCAATCCTTGCGCCAGCATGTCGATAAAGGCCCTGACCTTGGCCGACCCGTACTTGCTTTCGCGGTGCAGCACATGAATGGGCCAGGGCGCCTCTTCGTACTCGGCCAGCAGCACCTGCAACTGCCCGCTGGCCAGTTCGTCTGCCACCTGGTACGACAGCAGCCGGGCAATCCCCAGCCCGCCGCTGGCAGCTGCGATTGCCCCGTCATTGCTGGTTACCGTCAGCCGTGGCTTCATGCGCACCAAGGTCGGCTCGTCGGTCACTCCGAAGCGCCAACCCGCACGCGGCGACAGGTTGGTGGTGCCGATTATCGCATGCCCGGCCAGGTCCGACGGATGCTTCGGCACACCATGGCGCGCCAGGTAGTCGGGCGAGGCACACAACATGCGCCGCACCCTGCCCACCCGCAACGCCTTCAACCCGGAGTCGGGCAACGGCCCGATGCGCACGGCCACGTCCATGCCCTCCTCGACCATGTTCACCACGCGGTCGAGAAAAAACGCGGAAACGTCGACTTCCGGGTACTGCTGCAGGTAACGGACGATGCACGGCATGACGAACTTCTTGCCGAACAAAATCGGCGCGGTCACCGCCAGGTCGCCCCTGGGCGTCGCGTTGATGCCGGCAGCGGCTTCATTGGCCTCGTGAATACTGGCGAGAATGTGCCGGGTGTCTTCCAGATAGCGACCGCCGGCCTCGGTCAGACGCACGCTGCGTGTTGTGCGCAGCAACAGTTTGACCCCGAGCTGCTCTTCCAGGGCGCTGACGGCGCGGGTGACGGCGGCCGCAGAAATGTCCAGACGGCGGGCAGCCGCGGCGAAGCTTTCCAGCTCGCCGACGGCGACGAATACCTTCATCAGGTGGATCTGGTCCATGCGGGCTCCTGAGGGTAATGGGGCGTGCGGATTATCGTTCATCTGGATGCGTGGTGTTAGCTGTGCCGGCCTCTTCGCGGGCAAGCCCGCTCCTACGACTGGCTTCAATCAGACATCCAGCACCAACGCCTGCATCCCCTCCTCCCCCTTCGCTGGCACAGCACAACAGATCAGCACCGACCCTGCCTCCGGCAACTCTGCCGGCGGATTCGGATAATGCACCTGGCCGCTCACCAGCCGGGTCTTGCAGGTACCACACGAACCACCCCGGCAACTGAACTCCGGTGCCAGCCCACGCGCCTCGGCCAGTTCCAGCAAGGTGCCGCTACCGGGAACCCAGCGAGCCTCCTTGGCCGACGCAGCAAAATACACCGGCACCGGTTCGTCGGCGGCAGGCGGCTGTTGCAAGATTGGCTGGTCTGCGTCGGTGTGCCGCCGCAGCGTCGACGGGCCAAACGCTTCGGCGTGAATCCGCGCATCCGGCACATGCACCCCACGCAGCCCTTCGTAAAGCTGCTGGGTGAAGCTGCCCGGACCACACAGGTAGAAATCGTAGTCGTCCAACGCCAGCGTTGCCTTGACCTGTTCGATACCCAACCGGCCGGCAAACTCGTAATCACGACCGACCTGCGCGTGCCCGTCAGGCTGGCTCAGGGCGCGGTGTATATGCAGTAGTTCGCCAGCCTGTTGCTGCAAGGTCGCCAGTTCCTGCTGGAACGGCAAGTCGGCCAGGCTGCGTGCGCCATGGAACAGATGAATGCGCCGGGCCTGCCCCGTCCTCAACTGCTGACGCAGCATGGCCAGCAACGGCGTGATGCCCACGCCCGCGCCGATCAGCACCAACGGGCGCGTGCTTTGCTGATCAAGCGTGAAGCTGCCCATCGGCGGCCGCACATTCAACACCTCGCCGGCCACAACGTGCTCATGCAAATACCGCGAAGCCGGGCCCTGGGCTTTGACGCTGATGCGCAAGAATCCATCGTCGGGGGCACTTGAAAGGCTGTAGGTGCGGATCAGCGCCGGCTCGCCATCACGCGTCACCTGCACAGGCAGATGCTGGCCAGGGGCAAAGGCCACACGGCAGCCTGCCGGTGGTTCGAGATAGAACGAGCGGATGTCGCGGCTTTCCTGCTCCACCCGCAGCACCCGCCAGGCCAGCCATTGGCGCTGTTGTCGCCGCTGCTCCAGGCGCGCATCGGCCTCGGCCCAGGTACCGGTCATCAGACTGGTCGGCGCGTATTCCTTGAAAGCCCAGCGCAGGGCAACGGCTGCCGGACGCCACACCACCTGCTCGACCTGCAGTGTCCATAACCGCTCAGCCCCTTCAAAGGCCTGGATGGCCGGGCTGTCCAGCAGCACCTCGGCACGCCCGTACAGTTGCAACACATTGCCATTATTGAAGTCGATGAACAGCAAGCCGGCCCGCGGGTTGACCACCAGATTACCCAAGGTGTTGAAATGCAGATTGCCAGCATAGTCGGGAATCGTCAGCCGATTGCCTTCGACCTTGATGAACCCTGGCCGGCCACCACGGTGAGAGACATCTACCGAGCGCTGGCCGTCAGCATGCTCGACATAGCTGGCGACGAAGAAGGTATCGGCCGCCTGGATCATGCTGACGGTCGAGGTATCCAGTGTTGTCGCATCGATGCGCCCGAGGGCGGGTTCGGTGACGCGGGTGTAGTCACGCAACTGGATGTACTGCGGGCAGTTGCCAAACGCCTGCTCTACGGCCACTTGCAGTTGCCCTTGGGCAGCGTGGCGGATCTGCCCATTGATGCGATTGCGCCGACGGGTGTGTAGTTCGATCCCCAGCAGGCCGACCGCCTGCCCGGCTGCCAACCCGGGGGTGGCGGGGTCATCTGCTGGCAACGTGGTGTGGATCGTCAGCATACGAGGGTCAGGCGAGCTTACGAACCCTTCCGGCCCTTCCAGCAGCGTGGCCCAAGGCCGACCCTGGGCATCCACACTGGCGGCGACCATGAACGGTAACTGGTGATAGAACGTCCGGTGCTGGTCGGGCATGTGGTCACGAATGACCTTTTGCCCGAACGCCTCCATGCGTTCTGCTACACCGACCTTTTCCTGCAGGGTCTTTTCACCCGCATGCCAGGGCGAGGGGCGGTGATCAGGAGATTGTTGCATGGCGGCGTTCCTCGCGATGGCGGGGTTTCAGGCGTGGGTTTGCAGCCCGATCACGGTGCGCGGCATGGGGACGAAACGCGGCAGCGCCTCGATCCGCGCCAGCCAGTTGCGCACATTGGCATAGGGCTCCAGCGACACATTGCCTTCGGGGGCGTGAGCGATGTACGAGTAGTTGGCAATGTCCGCGATGGTGGGTGTGCTACCCGTCAGGAATGGCGTGTTGGCCAACTCGGCATCGATCACCTTGAGCAAGGTGTGGGCGCGGGAAATCACTTCGTCGGTATTGAACGAAGCCCCGAACACCGTGACCAGGCGGGCGGCGGCCGGGCCAAAGGCCAGCGGGCCGGCAGCGACTGATAGCCAGCGTTGCACCCGGGCGGCGGCGGCAGGTTTTTCGGGCAGCCAGGCACCGTTGTCATACTTTTTGGCCAGGTAGACGAGGATGGCGTTGGAGTCGGCAATCACGGTGCCGTTGTCATCGATGACTGGAACCTGGCCGAACGGGTTGAGGGCGAGGAAGTCCGGCTGCTTGTGCGCGCCTTTGGCCAGGTCGACGAACACCAGCTCGGTGGGCAGGTTCAGTAGCGAGAGCATCAACTCGATGCGATGGGCATGGCCAGACTTGGGGAAGTTGTAGAGCTTGATCGGGTTCGACATGGGCTTGGCTCCTGGTCAGCGCCGGGATGGGGCTGATGGAGCACATGCTGCACTGGATCGGCTGGCAGCAGAATCAGTGCGCAGGGGAAACCATAATTTCGCAGGGCGGAATAATGGTTTCCAAACACTTGCGCTGGCGCCTGCAGGTGAGCGCTAGCCAACGATCCGATCAGTGCAGCTTTTTGAAATGTCGGTACAGCCCACGCGCAGCCTCGACCACCTGCGGTACACAGGCCTGGATATCCTCTTCGCTCATCTGGTCCAGCAGCTCGAAATTATCTTCCAGCCCATGTAGCGAAATGGCCTTGAGCAGCAGGTCCTGCTCCGGTGGCAACTCGCCCCAACCGGCAATCTGGGTACCGCGCATGTAGCCGAAACACCACTCCTCCATCACGATCACAGTGCCCTGTTCGCCCTCGCTTTCCTCGAACAGCGGCTCGAACTGGTCGACACCATTGCTGAGTTCTTCTGCCACCTGGCTGGCATAACGCAGCATCAATGCCGTGTAGGCCTCCTCATGCGCGGGCTTCTTGAACTTCGGTACCTTGCCACCCGCCACCGCGGGCAGCCATTGCTCCGGGATGACAGTGATCGGCGAACTGGCCAGCGCGACGAAAAAGCCATTGAGCTCGGCCAGGTTCAGCACCGAGTAGTCATTGCCATAGGTGATCAGCAGGTCTTCGAGGCGGTCGAGTTCTTTTTTGCTGAGTACGGGGAGCATGGGTAAAAATCCTGGGGAGCAAAAGTGTGTGCACCCTAGCACAGCAACGCCGGAAGGGCTGCCCGCGCGAACGACTGCGCGGGCAGATGGTTCAGGGCTGCAACCAGTCCTGCAGCTCATGTTGCCGGTCGGTGCCTATCAGCAGCCACAGCAAGATGCGGCATTTGCGCGGGCAGAGTTGCCCAGCCATGTAGACGCCTTTTTTCTGCAGGTCGATCTCTGCACCAGCAAACCCGTAGGTTGCCCGGGCTGTAGGCCCCCTACCTGTGCGCGTAGCAACCATTACCGGCAAGGTGGGCGCCAGGTGTTCCAGCACTTCGGACCAACTGGCGGAAACATGCCCAGCACCGAAACCGGCGATGACCAACCCCTCATAACCCAAGGTGGCCACAGCCCGCAGCAGCGCCGTGTCTGCGTCCAGGCAGGCTTCCAGCAGGGCAACGCGCTGGTCGGTGCGATACGGTAACGGCAACACTTCCCGTCGCCCGGGCGGATAGCGATACAACACAACACCCTCCACAACGTCGCCCAACGGGCCACATCCGGGCGACTCGAATGCCGCCATCGCCAGGCTGGCCGTCTTGCGAACCCTTGCCGCGCAGTGGACCTGATCATTCATGACCACAAGCACACCTCGCCCACGGCTGTCTTGTGCCAATGCAACCTGAGCCGCAGCCAACAAGTTGGCCGGCCCATCATTGCCCGGCTGACTCGCCGAGCGCATGGCACCGGTCATCACCAATGGCACATCGAATGGCCAGAGCAGATCCAGGAAATAGGCCGTTTCTTCAAGGCTGTCGGTCCCTTGGCTCAATACCAGGGCCTGAGCCCCGCGCTCCACCTCGCCCCGGGCCCATGCCAGCACCTCCAGCAACGTCGCGAAGCCCAGCGATGCACTGGGGAGCAGGCACAATGAAGCAACGTTCAACTGCGCCATCTCGCGCAACTGTGGAACCTGAAGCAATTGCCGCTCACAATCCAGGCTTGGCGTTACACCATCCCCGACAGCACAGGCCTGCATACTGACCGTGCCGCCCAGAGTAGCGATCGACAGCCTGGGCAGGCTCGAATGTTCGCTCATGCTTCTCCCCCCACAAGCAACCCGACTACCGGCACGATGCCAAGCGTGCAGATGGCCATCGACACCACATTGCCGATGTAGCCATGCACATAGGCCGGCAACCGCTGAGTGATCGCCACTGCCAGCGGCGGAGCCACCAGTGCACCCAGCACTGCACTGGCCACCACCACTTGCCAGCTGCCGCCATGTGTCAACACCGCGGCCGGGACGATCGACACAATCGGAATGTAGGTAGGGTACCACCCACGGGCTTTCCACTGTCCACGCCAGAGTAGAACCCCGACCAGGGATGCCAGGGCCTGCCCGGCCACTATCTGCATCACCAGCATAGAACCGTAGGACAGTGCAGCCGGGCTCAACAGGTATGCCAGCAACACACCCAGCAATAGCCCGAGGCTGGCCAGCTCATTACCAAAGAATGGGGCTTCGCTGAAGTCGGCCAGAACGCGCCGCAAAGTCCAGACCACACCGTAGTCAGGCTGATTGACAACCGGCGCCACGACGGTGGGTTCACCGCATTGGCGTACCCATGAAGGAAAGCGCTTGCACAGGATGAAGGCCACCACGCTTGCCACTGCCATGCCACTCACATTGCCCATTACCACTGGTAACTGCAGGGGATAACACAGGTAATTGACCATCAGCAGGCTGGCCGGTGTTACCAGTAGTGCCCCCAGTAGCGCCCCTGTGATCGTCACCCGCCAGCCCGCACCAAAAAGCAAGACCATGGCTGCCGGCAATGACACGAAGGCAACGAACGTTGGTTGCCAGGTGCCACTGGCCAAGGTCCATCCCCACAACACATGGCTAAGCAGCAAACCCAAAAACGAGCTGGTAAACACCCATGGCCATAATCCGCTGCCATAACAGATGGCAAAGCCCTGCCAGCGGTACCCTCGCAGCTGCGCCCAGTGCGCCAGGCAAGCCCCCAGCAGCAAGCCCAGCGCGGGCAGTTCGTGCTTGTAGAAAGCCACTTCACTGATATCACCAACAATCCAGCGCAAGCGGCTGAGCGGCTCATCGAGCGTCGCCACCCTCTGTGCATAATCCAGCCATTGGCCATGGCCAAGGCTTGCAGCGAGAAACACCAGCAGGCAGCCGAAAATCAACGCAAGCCAATACTGCTGTCGTGAGAAGAAGAGCGTGTTCATTCGCAACTCCTCAACGTGGCATAGGTGCATGCAAGCGATAGCCAAGGGTGGCATCGTAGAGGTCGGTGCGCCGGTCTCTTGGCAGGTCGTTGAGGCTGTTCCAGATCGGTGCCGAGCGTGCACTGCTCAAATCGACATCGGCATAGATGATCTCCTCGGCTTCTGCACTGCCCACCTCGCCGATCGGCCAGCCATTGGTACCGGCGATCAGCGAGCAGCCCAGGAAGCGCCCGCCCCGCTCGCTGCCGACACGGTTCGCGGCGGCGATATAAACGTTGTTGACATGCGCTGCCGTCATGGTCAGGTACGAGGCCATGCAGCGCCCTGCATCATCGAACAACGGCGGCGGGGTCCATACCCAGTTGTTGAGGCTGCAGATGATGTCGGCACCTTGCGCGGCCATCACCCGTGGTACTTCCGGGAACCAGATGTCCCAGCAGATCAGCAGGCCGATACGGCCGATAGGCGTCTCGAATACCGGGAACCCCAGGTCACCGGGGGTGAACCAGAGCTTTTCCTGGTTCCACAGGTGCGCTTTGCGGTAATGCCCAAGCAGGCCTTCGGGGCCAAACAGGACAGCACTGTCGTAGAGCTTCAGCCCGTCGCGTTCAGCAAACCCCGCAGCCAGGTATACCTGGTATTGCCTGGCGAAGTCCGCCCAGGTTTTCAGGCAAGGGCCGTCCTGCAGCACCTGCGCATGGGAATAGGCTTCGGCACGGGAGTTGAAGGTGTAGCCCGTGTTGGCCAGTTCAGGCAGTACGATCAGGTTCGCACCTTCGCGTGCTGCGCGCCGGGCCAATGCCAGGCCTCTGCTCACGTTACTCTCACAGTGCTCAAGACCGACCTGAGGGTCGTACTGGATGACAGCGATACGTACGGGGCTGACGGGGGAACAGGATTCAGACATGGCGGCTTCCTTTTTGTGGTTGTTTTGGAAGGACGCCAGTAAAGCGATGTTGGGTCAGGGAGCGACAGTCAGGAGAGTCCTATGGGACCAGAGGAAAGTCACATAATGGCAGTAGGACTCCCCCTACAAAATGGCCCGTACGCCGTTATTTCCCAACCTGATAGTGGGGGTAGTACTCGAGGGTAAAGCCGCCATTGAACTGGGCTGAAGCAACCCAGTAACTCAGGCGCCGACATGCAAGTGCGGTGAATGGAGTGTGTGGCACGTGCGGCAACCGGCCTCTTGTTCGATAAGACGGCGGTAGTCGAGATCCGGGGGGTTAGGGAAACGCGCGGCCCACGGCTGCGTGGGCAGTAATGGGTCGATGGCCAGATCGGCAGGATGGTTGTGTGTTGAACCAATAGTCATGTTCTCGTGTTCTCCATGAGTAGAGAACCTGAGAATGATCAATTGCGAGAGGCGTAAAGTGGTTGCTATGCACCACCCGACGGCACCTACAGGATCGTGAGATACCTGTGGGTGCCGGCTTACAGCGATAAGGTCGTCAGGGCTTACACCGCCAGGGCGCGCTCACGCAGCTCGCTGTTGAGGATGCGGTCGTTCTCGCTGTAATCGACCGGGCAGTCGATCACGTGCACACCCGGGGTCTTGATGCAGTGCTCCAGCAGCGGCAGCAGGCCTTCGGCGCTTTCCACACGGTGGCCGTTGGCGCCGTAGGCTTCGGCATATTTGACGAAGTCCGGGTTGCCGTAGTCCAGGCCGAAATCGGTGAAGCCCATGTTGGCCTGCTTCCAGCGGATCATGCCGTAGCCGTCGTCACGCAGGATCACCACGGTGATGTGCATGCCCAGACGTACTGCAGTTTCCAGTTCCTGGCTGTTCATCATGAAGCCGCCGTCGCCACACACCGAGATTACCGGGCGGTCCGGGTGCACCAGGTGCGCAGCCATCGCCGATGGCAGGCCGGCGCCCATGGTCGCCAGGGCGTTGTCCAGCAGCACGGTGTTTGGCTTGTGCGCTTTGTAGTTGCGGGCGAACCAGATCTTGTAGATGCCGTTGTCCAGGGCGACGATGCCTTCGGACGGCAGTACACGACGGATGTCAGCCACCATGCGCTGTGGGTAGACCGGGAAGCGGTCGTCGTCGGCGCCTTCGGCGATCTGTGCTTCGTTGGCTTCACGGATGGCCATCAGGCGGGTGAAGTCCCAGTGCGACGTGTCGTTCAGCGCTTCACTGATCTGCCACACGGCGTTGGCGATGTCGCCGATCACTTCTACTTGCGGGAAGTACACGGCATCGACTTCGGCAGAGCGGAAGTTGATGTGGATGACTTCGGTGCCGCCACGGACCATGAAGAACGGTGGCTTCTCGATCACATCGTGGCCGATGTTGATGATCAGGTCGGCGGCTTCGACAGCGCGGTGAACGAAGTCGCCCGACGACAGCGCAGCGTTGCCGAGGAAGCGCGGGTGGCGCTCGTCGACCACGCCTTTACCCATCTGGGTGGTGATGAACGGGATGCCGGTCTTGTCGATCAGCTGCTTGAGGACCTTGGCGGTCATCTTGCGGTTGGCACCGGCACCGATCACCAGGATCGGGTTACGCGCGTTCTGCAGTTTTTCGACGGCAGCTTCGATGGCCACATGCTCGGCCAGGGGGCGGCGGTGCAGGCTGCGCGGGATCGGCAGCGCGTCGGTCTGCTCGGCGGCGATGTCTTCCGGCAGCTCCAGGTGCACCGCACCCGGCTTTTCTTCTTCGGCCAGGCGGAAGGCTTCGCGCATGCGGGCCGGGATGTTGTCGGCCGAGGCGAACTGGTGGGTGTACTTGGTGATGGGGTCCATCATGCCGCACACGTCAATGATCTGGAAGCGACCCTGCTTGGACTTCTTGATCGGCTTCTGCCCGGTGATCATCATCATCGGCATGCCGCCCAGGTAGGCGTAGGCGCTGGCGGTCACCAGGTTGGTGGCACCAGGGCCGAGGGTCGACAGGCTGACGCCGGTCTTGCCGGTCAGACGACCGTAGGTGGCAGCCATGAAACCTGCAGACTGCTCGTGACGGGTCAGTACCAGCTTGATCTTCGACTTGCGCAGGGATTCGAGCAGGTCGAGGTTTTCCTCACCGGGAATGCCGAATACATACTCGACACCTTCGTTTTCCAGGCATTGCACAACGACATCGGCGGCCTTGGCCATCTTGCTTGCTACCTCAAGTGATGGGACGGGGAAGTCCAGAAATGCGCAGCACGGTACGCTGGCATCGCCAGGTCCAGAAGCAAAAGTGCCCCGAACCAAAGTCTTGACGTAGGGGGGGTGCGGGAAAGTCACGTTAATGCTGCGTTGAGGCCATTCTAACCTGGCTTCGCACCATCCTCTGTAATCGATGGACTCGCCCCCGCCGAGGCATCACAGTGCCACGGTGGTGTTCGAAGAAGCCAACGGCAGCGAGGGCGAGACCATGAAAAAGCATAGTTCGAAACACGATTCCCTGTCTTCCACTGATGTGGAGCTTTGCACAACCATCTGCGTAGACCTGGCCAAACAGGTCTTCCAATTAGCAGGCGAGGACGCTACTGGTCGGGTGATCTACGAAGATCGCATCAAATCCCGCCAAGCGTTCCACGATTTCCTGCTCAGGCTGCCAACGACCGTGGCCGTCTTGATGGAGTGCGGTCCAGGTGCACAAGCCTGGGCCAGACTGCAGGCCAAAGGTAATCCGGTTCGCATCCTGCCGGCGCAACGTGTCGCCGAACATCGCAGCGGTGCAAAGAACGATCGTAACGACTGCTATGCCATTTTGCGTGCCGGTCGCGATACGAGCATCGCTTCGATACCGATCAAGAGCACCACAGCACTGGCTATTCAAGCGCTGCACCGTATCCGGCGCGGTAACATCAAGCGACATACCGCGCTGGGTAATCAGATCCGTGGTTTGCTACTTGAGCATGGCGTATCCATGCCCCAGGGCGATGCTGCGATCAATAAGCATGTGCCTCAGGCGCTTGAGGATGCTTCCTTGCCTCTACCCGACCTGTTGCGCGAGTTGCTCGATGAGTTGCTGATGGACTGGTTGTCTCTAGGTGAACGCATAGCGGCGCTGAGCCGCCGGCTCGAAGCGACTGCCCAAGAGGATAAAGTCGCTCAGCGACTGATCACCATTCGCGGCGTCGGCCCTATCATTGCCACGGCGATCGTGGCGAAACAGACCGACCCCAGCCGCTTCGCCAGTGGCCGAATGTATTCCGCCTTCTTCGGCATCGTGCCCGATCAGCACAGCAGCGGAAACAAAATCAGATTGGGCAAGATGAGCAAGCGCGGTGACGGCTACATACGCAGCCTGATGATCCAGGGCGCGCATTCCGTCTTGAGCCAGCTAAGGCCTGATTCCGATCAGCCAGATGATCGCCGCCTCTTGCGCTGGCTATCCCGCCTTGGGCGCAAGGAGGCGGCGATCAGGCTGGCTAATCGAAATCTGCGGATTATCTGGGCCCTGTTACAGAGCGATCAGGTTTACCAACGCAAACCGAACGAAAAACCGGAGGCGGCTATGAGCCTCTGACCAACCGGGTAATGCCACCGGGGCGCTAGGCGCTCCAACCCCTGCTAGTGAACATTGACCCTAGGTAAGACCGTCGCAGACCGATGCCTCCGCTCCTACAGGCCTGATAGTGGCCTCAATGTAAACGGCACACTGCGAGCTCACCACGATGTTGGCCAGAAGCAAAAAGCTTCCTCGAACAGGCCTGATACATAGATGCAACCGGGTTCCTATGTTCAAAAAAGCAGCTAGACAGTGTGGGCGAGTCCATACATAGGAGCGGGTTTACCTGCGAAGGGGCCGGACCTGCTGGCCAATTTCCACCTGCCGTTCACCGTTGCCGCCGCCACCGTATTCGCGGGTAAACCCGCTCCTACACAGATCGGTGGTAAACACACATCGGTGGTTGGACACAGGCCGCTGTAGGAGCGGGTTTACCCGCGAATGGGCCGGCCCTGCTGGCCAATCCCAACCCGCCGTTCACCGTTGCCGCCGCCACCGTATTCGCGGGTAAAACCGCTCCTACACAGATTGGTGGTGGACACACATCGGTGGTTGGACACAGCCCGTCGTAGGAGCGGGTTCACCCGCGAATGGGCCGGACCTGCTGGCCAATCCCCACCTGCCGTTCACCGTTGCCGCCGCCACCGTATTCGCGGGTAAACCCGCTCCTACACAGATCGGTGGTAAACACACATCGGTGGTTGGACACAGGCCGTCGTAGGAGCGGGTTTACCCGCGAACACCGGCGAAGCCGGTGCCATCTCCGCTCTCGAGCAGGTCCAGTTTTTTGCCCACAAAGACAAAACCCCTACCTGCATGCGCAGATAGGGGTTTTGCGAAATGAATCTTGACGATGACCTACTCTCACATGGGGAAACCCCACACTACCATCGGCGATGCATCGTTTCACTACTGAGTTCGGGATGGGATCAGGTGGTTCCAATGCTCTATGGTCGTCAAGAAATTCTGTTGCCAGAATGTCCAGATGGACAGCCCAGCGAATTCGGATATGCGATATTTGTGGTCTTACGAATTTTCGGGTCTTTCGTCTTCACCACCGCAATCTGCGTCAGCAAATTGCTTGGGTGTTATATGGTCAAGCCTCACGGGCAATTAGTATTGGTTAGCTCAACGCCTCACAGCGCTTACACACCCAACCTATCAACGTCGTAGTCTTCGACGGCCCTTTAGGGGATTCAAGATCCCAGTGAGATCTCATCTTGAGGCAAGTTTCCCGCTTAGATGCTTTCAGCGGTTATCTCTTCCGAACATAGCTACCCGGCAATGCCACTGGCGTGACAACCGGAACACCAGAGGTTCGTCCACTCCGGTCCTCTCGTACTAGGAGCAGCCCCTCTCAAATCTCAAACGTCCACGGCAGATAGGGACCGAACTGTCTCACGACGTTCTAAACCCAGCTGCGTACCACTTTAAATGGCGAACAGCCATACCCTTGGGACCGGCTTCAGCCCCAGGATGTGATGAGCCGACATCGAGGTGCCAAACACCGCCGTCGATATGAACTCTTGGGCGGTATCAGCCTGTTATCCCCGGAGTACCTTTTATCCGTTGAGCGATGGCCCTTCCATACAGAACCACCGGATCACTAAGACCTACTTTCGTACCTGCTCGACGTGTTTGTCTCGCAGTCAAGCGCGCTTTTGCCTTTATACTCTACGACCGATTTCCGACCGGTCTGAGCGCACCTTCGTACTCCTCCGTTACTCTTTGGGAGGAGACCGCCCCAGTCAAACTACCCACCATACACTGTCCTCGATCCGGATAACGGACCTGAGTTAGAACCTCAAAGTTGCCAGGGTGGTATTTCAAGGATGGCTCCATGAGAACTGGCGTCCCCACTTCAAAGCCTCCCACCTATCCTACACAAGCAAATTCAAAGTCCAGTGCAAAGCTATAGTAAAGGTTCACGGGGTCTTTCCGTCTAGCCGCGGATACACTGCATCTTCACAGCGATTTCAATTTCACTGAGTCTCGGGTGGAGACAGCGCCGCCATCGTTACGCCATTCGTGCAGGTCGGAACTTACCCGACAAGGAATTTCGCTACCTTAGGACCGTTATAGTTACGGCCGCCGTTTACCGGGGCTTCGATCAAGAGCTTCGCTTGCGCTAACCCCATCAATTAACCTTCCGGCACCGGGCAGGCGTCACACCCTATACGTCCACTTTCGTGTTTGCAGAGTGCTGTGTTTTTAATAAACAGTCGCAGCGGCCTGGTATCTTCGACCGGCATGGGCTTACGGAGCAAGTCCTTCACCCTCGCCGGCGCACCTTCTCCCGAAGTTACGGTGCCATTTTGCCTAGTTCCTTCACCCGAGTTCTCTCAAGCGCCTTGGTATTCTCTACCTAACCACCTGTGTCGGTTTGGGGTACGGTTCCCAGTTATCTGAAGCTTAGGAGCTTTTCTGAAGCATGGTATCAACCACTTCGTCGCCTGAAGGCAACTCGTCATCAGCTCTCGGCCTTGAAATCCCGGATTTGCCTAAGATTTCAGCCTACCACCTTAAACCTGGACAACCAACGCCAGGCTGGCCTAACCTTCTCCGTCCCTCCATCGCAATAACTGGAAGTACAGGAATATTAACCTGTTTTCCATCGACTACGCTTTTCAGCCTCGCCTTAGGGACCGACTAACCCTGCGTCGATTAACGTTGCGCAGGAAACCTTGGTCTTTCGGCGTGCG
>NZ_CM179501.1:567500-1367500 GCF_058795575.1 Pseudomonas sp. GW823-FHT05G12 | reverse complement strand
CCGGGGCTTTCACATCCAACTTAACAAACCACCTACGCGCGCTTTACGCCCAGTAATTCCGATTAACGCTTGCACCCTCTGTATTACCGCGGCTGCTGGCACAGAGTTAGCCGGTGCTTATTCTGTCGGTAACGTCAAAACAGCAAGGTATTAGCTTACTGCCCTTCCTCCCAACTTAAAGTGCTTTACAATCCGAAGACCTTCTTCACACACGCGGCATGGCTGGATCAGGCTTTCGCCCATTGTCCAATATTCCCCACTGCTGCCTCCCGTAGGAGTCTGGACCGTGTCTCAGTTCCAGTGTGACTGATCATCCTCTCAGACCAGTTACGGATCGTCGCCTTGGTGAGCCATTACCCCACCAACTAGCTAATCCGACCTAGGCTCATCTGATAGCGCAAGGCCCGAAGGTCCCCTGCTTTCTCCCGTAGGACGTATGCGGTATTAGCGTTCCTTTCGAAACGTTGTCCCCCACTACCAGGCAGATTCCTAGGCATTACTCACCCGTCCGCCGCTGAATCAAGGAGCAAGCTCCCGTCATCCGCTCGACTTGCATGTGTTAGGCCTGCCGCCAGCGTTCAATCTGAGCCATGATCAAACTCTTCAGTTCAATACTGCTTGGGTTTTTAAGAAACCCTAAACTTGGCTCAGCAATCTCAAATGACTATGTGATTTCTCGCATGGTCACTTGTGATGCTGATAATCTTTTTGACTATCAGTCCGTACTCACAAGCACCCACACGAATTGCTTGATTCGATTTGTTAAAGAGCGTTTGGTTAAGAGCTTTTCGTCTCAACCGAGGCGCGCATTCTACGCTTTCCTCAGAGTCTGTCAAGCGTTTATTTTGAAGTTTTTTACTACCGCTTTCTTTCGAAAGCTAACAACTTCAACAACTTACCGCTTGCCCCGAAGCGTTCATCGCTGCGAGGAGGCGAATAATACGCGCTTTGAAATCAGAGTCAACACCTTGTTCTGAAAAACTTTTCCAACACCGTTTTGCCGCTAACCGGCAACTAATGAAAGCGCCGTGGATCTGTAAAGAAACACACCACGGAGCGTAGCGGCCATGAGCAATGGGCAAAGCGAGAAAACCCCCGGCCTCTCTGCAGATGAAGAGCAGGAGGTCAGCCACAGCCAACCGCCACGGGCGGCAGTGCTGCACGAAATCATTCGCTACCAGGGCGACCAGGAGCTGGAACGTACACTTGCCGCGTTGTGGTGGTCGGCACTTGCCGCCGGCCTGTCCATGGGGCTGTCGTTGATGGCCATGGGCCTCTTCTACGCCCGCCTGCCGGAAGGCGATGGTGCCCAGGTGGTTGCCAGCATCGGCTACAGTGCGGGCTTTCTTGCCGTGATCCTGGCCCGCCAGCAACTGTTCACCGAGAATACGCTCACCGCGGTGCTGCCCGTCATGACCGCCCCTACGCTGGCCAACTTCGGACGCCTGCTACGCCTCTGGGGCGTGGTGTTGCTTGGCAACCTGGCAGGTACCCTGCTGGTGGCCTGGGTGATGCTGGAACTGCCGATATTCGACAGCAAGACCGATGTGGCATTCCTGGAGGTCGGTCGCAAGGTAATGAAGAACGACATCAGCCAGATGTTCGCCAAGGGCATAGTCTCAGGCTGGATGATTGCCACCATGGTCTGGATGATCCCTTCAATGGAGCACGCCAAGATCTGGATCATTCTGATGATCACCTACCTGATGGCCCTTGGCGATTTCACTCATATAGTAGTGGGGTCAGTCGAAGTGTCCTACCTGGTGTGGGCTGGCGACGAAACCTGGAGCCGCTTCTGGCTGGAATTTGCACTGCCGACGCTGGCGGGCAACATCATCGGTGGCAGTTTCATCTTCGCCTTGATCAGCCATGCACAAGTGCGCAGTGACAGTGGCAAACCACCCTCGCGGCTTCTGAACGACGACCAGCCCCAGTCCGCGCGCAGCAGACATGAGCACAAATGACACTCAGCGTGCCGCTACGGTGAGTTCATGCCCCTGGTCCTGCTCACTCACAGGCCAGGGGCTCCCCATCAGTTTGCCCGTCATGCGGTGAGTCCAGGTTGCCCCGCCCCCGCCTGCGAGTGCTCAGTAGTACCTGAGCCTGGTTATCAACTGCCCCACCGTGATCGAATCAACCGTGAATTGGCTTGCAAGGTCATTTCTCGCCGATGACACACTGTTCAACAATATTCATGCGTGTTATGCGATGAACGGTACACCGACAGAAAACTGTGAGCACTATGGATAACCGCAACGGCAAAGGACTTTCATTCGTCAAGCGCATCTACCTGCCGCGGGTCATTGGCCTGGGAATCGGCCTGTTCACTGTCATGGCGGCCATTGCGCCGCTGTCACCCCCCTCCTGGGCATGGCTGCTGGTACTGTTCAATGGTCTACTGTGGCCGCACGTGGCCTACCTGTGGGCTGCCCGCTCGACAACGCCTTACCAGGCGGAACAACGCAACCTCCTGCTGGACTCCCTGATGGGTGGGTTCTGGACCGCCGCCATGCACTTCAACCCGCTGCCCAGCGTGACCGTGCTGGCGATGATGACGATGAACAACGTCGCCGCCGGCGGCAAGCGCATGGTCTTTCGCGGGGTGCTGGCGCAACTGGCTGGCATGCTCGCCGCCATCCTGCTGCTCGGCCCTGGCTTGCAATTGACCGCCACGCCCCTGCAGGTCTATGCGTGCCTGCCAATGCTGGCGCTGTACCCGCTGGCCTTGGGCTGGGTGTGCTACCAGCTTGCGATCAAGCTGGGCGACCACAAGCGCCGGCTGAGCGCCCTGAGCCTGACCGACAGCCTGACCGGGCTGTTCAACCACGGCGCCTGGAAGGACCTGCTGCAGCTCAAGTTCCAGGCGTGCAAGCAGCAACAGGGGCACGCGGTGATTGCCCTGATCGACATTGATCACTTCAAGACCATCAACGACACCTTTGGCCATGTGGTCGGCGACTGTGTACTGCGCCAGCTCAGTGCTGAGCTGCGGCGCAGTTTGCGCGAGGGCGACCAGGCCGGGCGTTACGGCGGCGACGAGTTCTGCGTGATCATGCCCGAAACCAGCGAAGCCCAGGCCTGCCAAGCCATGGAGCGTCTGCGCGAGCGGGTTTCCAGCTACCGCAACCCACAGTTACCGCACCTGCGCATCAGCCTGAGTATCGGCCTGTCGCCCTTCCAGGCCAGCCTGGAGTCCCCCGAGCACTGGCTCGAACAGGCGGACAAGGCGCTGTACATCGCCAAGCACGCTGGCCGCGATCAGGTCAATTTTGCCCGCGGTGAAGCTGCCGCGCTCAGGCTGGCCTATCCTGATTGAACCTCCTTCCTGACTGCCTGGCGGGAGGTTGCCTGAAGGAGTCGCTCGCGCATGGCCAGGACCGCCAAGCTTTCACCCGCTAGCCCCACACCGCGCTTTCAGGTACGCCACCTCATTGCCGGTTTCAGCGCAGTGTTCGGCCTGGCTTGCCTGGTCATTCTCGGCGCTCTGTTCAATATCGCCCGCACGCTCGACCAACAGGAGCGCGAGCGTAGCGCCTTCCATGCGACCCAGGCGCTGGAACAACGGCTGCTCGCCTCGCGCCAGTTTCTGTCCAGCTATGCCGTATGGGATGCAGCCTTCGAGCACCTGTCGGGCCAAGCCGACTGGCAATGGGCCTACGAGGAAAAGAACGTAGGCGAGTCGCTGTACAGCGCCAGCGGCTACGAAGGGGTGTTCGTAGTGGAAAACGACCGCACCACCTATGCCTTGTTCAAAGGCCAGCCCAGCCAGGCAGGCGCTGACAGCTATATAGACACACCACTGCAGCCGATCATCGAACAGGCCCGCGCGGCGGCGATTTCACGCGAGCAGGTCACCCGTTTCGTGCTGTTCAATGGCTGGCCGGCCGCACTCAGTGCAGCAGCCGTGCGCCCGGACCGGGAGGTTACCGACAGCGAGGTGAGCCAGGCGCCGGTCATGCTGTTCATTGACCAGCTCACCGAAAGCAAACTGGCGCAGTTGGGTAAAGGCGCCGGCCTGACCGGCATGCACGTGGAAAAGGAGGATATGCAGGATCACAACCACCTGCGCATCGACCTGGGCGACACCGGCTACCATCTGACCTGGAACAGCCCGCTGCCGGGGCAGCAGATGCTGTGGGCAGTGTTGCCCGCACTGTTGTGTGCACTACTGATACTTGGGCTGGTGATGCTGTACCTGTTCCGCCATGCCTTGCGCAGCTCCCGGGCAATCGGCCTCACGCTCGTGCATCTGCAACAAAGCAACCAGGCCCTGGAGGCCAGCGAGCAGCGCTTCCGGGCGGTGGCCGAGTCGGCATCCGACTGGATCTGGGAAACCGACCGGCAACAACGCCTGACCTACCTGTCGCAGCGCTTCGCCAACGTCACCGGCTACCCGGTAGACGGCTGGCTGGGCCACCCGCTCAACCAGTTGCTGGCCTGCGATACCACGCCGCTGTCACCCTGGCTGGACGCCCTGACTACGGCCGAGCCACAGCAATTGGCCAACCTGCGCTGCACTTACCGCGACCAGAATGGCCAGAACCGCTACTGCCGGATATCCGCCCGCGCTATCTGGCGCGATGGCAAGGCCATCGGTTTTCGGGGTACCGCCAGCGATATCACCGACGAAGTCGACGCCCATGCGCGCATCCAGCACCTTTCGCTGCACGACCCACTGACCGGGCTGGCCAACCGCAACAAGCTCGCCCGGCACCTGGAGCAGGCCTTGTTGCGCGGCAGTGACTCGCCGCCGCTGACCTTGTTGCTGCTGGACCTGGACAACTTCAAGCCGATCAACGACTCGCTCGGTCATGCTGCCGGAGATGCCGTGCTGCAAGAAGTGGCAACGCGCCTGCGCGACACCACCCGCGATGGCGACCTGGTCGCGCGCCTGGGCGGCGACGAGTTCATCCTGGTACTCAGCGGCATGGACAATAGCAGCGAGATCGACCGCTTCTGTGCGCGCCTGATCGGCCTGCTGCAGCAACCCATCGTCTTCGAAAACCAGCCGCTGCACATTGGTGCCAGTATTGGCGTTGCCCAGACGCGCAACCAGGGCTTCGATGCAGGTGAGCTGATCCGCTGCGCCGACATCGCCCTGTACCAGGCCAAGCCGATGGAAAGAACACATGGCGCTACTTCGTTGCCGAAATGAACCAGCAGATCCAGTACCGCCGCCAGCTGGAGAACGACCTGCGCCGGGCCCTGCGCAATGAGGAGTTCGAGCTGCATTACCAGCCGCGCTACCGCCTCGACGACCTGCGTATCGTCGCGGTCGAGGCCTTGGTGCGCTGGCGGCATCCTCAGGAAGGGTTGCTGGGGCCGGACACCTTCATCCCGTTGGCCGAGCAGAGCGACATCATTGTTGCGCTGGGCCGCTGGGTGCTTCGCGAAGCTTGCCGCACTGCCCATGACTGGCCGGCCGACGTGCTGGTTTCGGTCAACCTGTCGCCTGCCCAGTTCTTGCGCAGCGATGTGGTAGCGGACGTGCGCGAAACTTTGCTCGACACGGCCTTCCCCGCCCAACGCCTGGAACTGGAAATTACCGAGAACGTGATGCTCAACGATATCGAAGGCGCATTAGGCACCATGCTGTCGCTCAAGGAGCTAGGGGTGCGCCTGAACATGGATGATTTCGGCACCGGCTATTCGTCGTTGGGCTACCTGCGTACCTACCCGTTCGACAGCATCAAGATCGACAAGCGCTTCATCAGCGGCCTGAACAACAACGGCGGCAGCGACCGCGCTGTGGTCCAGGCCATCATCAACCTGGGCGAAGCGATGGGGCTGACAGTGACAGCCGAAGGCGTGGAAAGCGAACATCAACTCAAGGCGCTGGAAAAGGACCGCTGCCATGAAGTGCAAGGCTATTACCTGAGCAAGCCCCTGGACAGCGCCGGGTTGGCGGCGTTGTTGCACCAACCCTCCCAAAACACTGCACAGCCTTTGTAGACCCGGCCTTGCTCCTAAACAGACTGGGTGCGCTGCTGCAGGCTGCGCTGCGCCACGATTTCGGGCAGATCACAGCGGCGAAGGTAGGCGCGCAGCGGTTCACCAATGTTCAAGCGGTCATCCACATGCTGATCCAGCAAAAGCGACAGCCGTTCGCGGCACAACGCCATGCGCTGCCCTTGCTCGGGCCGCCAGACAAACTCGCTGCAGGGGGTGATACTGGCGTCGGCCACGTCCATGCCGAACGCGTCCTCGGAGAAACGCACGATATGAACACCGCGCTTGCCGTGAAAGCCGACAAAGCCCTTTAGCTGATCGGCGGCGTTGCAGATATCCTGGGAAGTGATGGCCATGACGTAACCTCGCAATGAAATCGGAAGATACGCACGCCAGGCGGGAAAAGGGTTGCCTCTGTCGGGCAACTCACAACGGCAGCCTAACGCAACTGGCGGGCCGCTCGCCAAGTTATTTCGTGTTTGCCCGACGTCGTCGGCGTACTGGAGCTGGACTGCCTTCACCACCCGACCCGGCTGTACCGCTTCGAACATTACATATCTGTCTATTGAGGCAGCACCATCACTGCGGGTCGCGGTCCTCGTGCACTTGCACACTCGCCGTCATCCCCGCACTCAAGGTCAGCCCTTCCGGCACCTGATCCAGGCGAATCCTCACCGGTATGCGCTGGGCCAGTCGCACCCAGTTGAAAGTCGGCTCTACCTCCGGCAGCAACTGGCTGTCCGGGTTGCTGTTGCGATCGGTGATGCCGCGGCTGATGCTCTCCACGTGCCCCTGCATCGGTTCACCCGTGCCCATCAGCCACACTTTCACAGTGTCCCCAACGCGAATGCGCGGCAACTTGGTTTCCTCGAAATAGGCCTGGATGTAGAACGTCGAATCATCCACCAGCGCCATCACCGACTCCCCGGTGTTCACATAATTGCCCTCGGCCAGACGCAGATTGGTGATATGCCCGCTGCGCGGGGCCCGCACTTCACTGCGCGCCAGGTTGATCCTGGCCACCTGCAACTGCGCCTCGGCTTCATGCAGCTCGCCACGCGCGATGGCGGCATTGATCTGGGCGTTTTCACGCAACTCGGCACTGATCGCCTCTGGCCCCAAAGCAGTACGCCGGGCTGCTTCACGCTCGCGCAAGCGCAGTTGCTGGGCGCGGGTCTCGGTCACCGCGCTGGCCTGATCGAACGCGGCCTGGAAGCGCTCGCGGTCAATGCTCATCAACAGGTCGCCAGCCTTGACCTGCTGGTTGTCATGGACCTTGAGTTCACGAACCCAGCCAGACACATCAGGTGCGATCACCACCACATCGGCGCGCACACGGGCATCGCGCGTCCATGGGGTGAGCATGTAGTACTGCCACAGCTGGTAGCCGGCCAACACGGCCAGGGCCACCACACACAGGGTCACCAGAATACGTACGGCCGCACGCATCGAAACACTCCTTTATAAAGTCCCAGACAGGCGTACCACCAGGAACAACACACAGACGAACAGCGCTGCGTCGAACAGCGCTTCATGCCAGATCCAGCGCCCCAACGGTGTGGCATGCACCACCAGGCGCAGCAGGCCGGTGAGCAGCAGCGCCAACAACACATAAAGCAAAAACGGGCTGAGCAGCACACCGCCCACTTCCCACTCACGCAAACCCATGGGTGTCCTCCTGCCAGCGGCACCATTTGCCCCAGCTTTTCTGCAATTGCAGTACTGCCCCCTCGGCCAGGCGAAGCGGGTCGCTGGCTGGCAGCCGACGCAAGGCTGCAATGAACTGCTCACTGGCAGCATCCAGCAGCTGCCCACGCCCGGCAGCAGGCCCTTTGGCCAGCACTGCCTCCACGTGTTGCAGGTACTCGCGCTCGGCCCGCCCCAAAGGGGCCTGGGCGACCGCCAGGCACATGCGCAGGTGCACCAGTTCGTCGCCGATATCCAGCCCGTGCAGGCCGTCATCCCAGCGTTTGCGTTCGCCTTCCGGTAATTCACTGGCATGCCGCGCCAGTTGCATCAGCCGGTCGGCCATGCGCCCGCCAAACCAGCTGTCAGCCCCGCGCAGGTCGCGCCGAGTCAGGCGCACCAGGTCGCTCTGCGTGGCAGCTCGCAAGCGCCGGCCCAGCCAGGCCGGATGGCGGAACACCAGTAAGCGAAAGGCCATGACCGCTGCCGACACCCCCACCAGCATGGCCAGGGCACTGTTCAGCATGGTCGCCACGCCGAACTGCATGGCGTTGAGCGGCGACACCAGCACAATGAAGTGCAGGCAATAGGAAGTGGCCGTAGCCCCGGTACGCGGATGGGCCATGCCCAGTGCACCAAGAAACAGTGGCACGCCCATGCCCAGGCAGAGCATGGCGAAGCTGCTCCATTGCGGCAGCATGATCTGCCCGACCACAAACGCCGCCGGTATCGCCAGGAATATCCCGCGCAGGAAACTCAGGCCGATCTGTGCGCCGTTCTCGCGACTGGCGAACAGGCTGCAGACCACGCAGGTCAGCACCAGGCCACCGGGGGCCGAAGGCCAGGCCGTGGCCAGCCAGAAACCACTCATTACCAGGAAGGCCAGCGCGCTGCGCGAGCCGAACAGCAAGGCCAGCGACCAGTCTCGGTGCGCGGCCAGCCCCTGGGACACGTCCTTGGGCGCCCTGCCCGCCTCCACATCCTCAAGTGCCTGGCTGGCGGCCATGGCATAGTCCAATAGCAGGGCCATGCGCGCCAGGCAGAAGTGCTCCGCTGAACTGATTTGCTCATCGTGGGCGGCATCCCAGATTCGCTGACGCAACAACAGCAGGCTGGGCTGATCGGGTTGAGCCAGCAGCGTGCGCACTTCCTGCAACCAGGGCGTCAGATGCTCGACCTCACCCTCATCCAGTTGCCGCCACTGGCGGCGCACCGAACGGGAAATACGCAACAGCACCATCAGTTTCTGGCTAAGGCCACGAATGGCACGGGCACGTTGGCGCCCGCGATTGCCCTCGAACCAGGCATGTTCACGTTGGCTGTCGATGGCAACGATGCGCCCCAGGCTTTCCAGCAGGCCTTTGCGCGCCTCGTCCTCTCCGCCCAGCATGGCGCTGGCGGCCTGCAGGCCGTTCTGCCAGGCCTGCCGCGCCTGCCCGCCCAGTTGCTGCTCGACCCGCATGGGCCAGAGCAAGGCACTGCTGGCTGTTGCACAGAAAATACCCAGGCAGATCTCGGTACAGCGAGCCACGGCCTGGTCGAATACTTGCAGGGGGTGGTCAATGGCCGGCAAGGCAATGATCGCTGCGGTGTAGCCGGCCAGCACGAAGGCATAGGCCCAGGCGCTGCGCAACTGGGTGGACGCTGCGGTACACAGCGCCAGCCAAAGCGCCAAGGTAAGCAGAAACAGGCCGGGGGTCTGGGCGAACAGGCCGATGAACAGCACCGACATGACTGTGCCGACCAACGTGCCGGCCAACCGCGCCAAGCCTTTCTGCACCACCATGCCCGATAGCGGCTGGGCGACGATGAAAGCAGTCATCAATGCCCAGGAGGGTTGCTCCAGCCCCCAGCGCATCGCCAGCCACAACGCCAGGCCGCCCCCGAGCAGGGTCTTGATGGCAAACTTGAGGGCGAGGCTGCTGGGCGCGAACAGGGCCTGAAAGGTGATGGGCACGAGGCGGACCTTGCGGGGAAAAGTCTTGCTGAAAAGATAGACAATGATGAGCAGGATAAAGCGGAAACGATTAATTAGCTAGCTAATCATGTATATTCGATTGGCCTGCATTGAAAGGGACAGCTCAGACAATAAAAAATGCAGGCAAAAAAAATGGGCGACCGAAGTCGCCCTAAATGCCTTGCGTGCTCGTGTACCCGGAAGGTCAGCGCGGCTTGCGCTTGTTCGAGTCCTTCCAGATGAAAATGCCCAGACCGGCAAAGAAGGCGACCATCAGCCCGACCGTTACCACACCGGCGATAACCACGTTGTCGAAGAACATGCTGGCCTCCCCATTCGTTTGCCGTTGTCCGATGGGTACACGTTAACCAATGTGGCGGCGGGGAAAATTGATCAGTGTCAATGGTGCCCGAGGCCGGGCACGCGAGGGGGGCGCAGGGTTGACCTGCGTCAAGTTTCAACGCTTCTTAGGCTTGCCCTTGGGCTTCTTTTTCTTGCTGGTACTCAATGGCAGGGCCTGCTCGAAAGCATTGCGCATTTCGTTCAGCCGCTTTTCCTTGAGGTCGTGGACGCGCTTGGCACGTTCGGCATCGAAATCGATGAGGTTGTCTTGGCTCATGGGGTGGGCTCGACGATCAACAGAGAATTGCATGATGAAGCCAGGCGCAGGCGCTGACCAGCCCCGTATCAGACTTCGATGTCCACCAGCAGTCCTTGGCGTACATGCTCGCCCATCAATGGCGCTACCGGCACGGTGTTGTCGGCATTGACCTCGTCACCCGGCACGGCCTCGTAGCGTTCCTGCTCGCCCTTGTTCCGGCGTTGCTGCTGGCGGCGCTGTTCATCGCGCAGCAACAATACCTGCTCCTGCGGGTCGCGCTGGCGCTTGAGGTCAATAGCACTTTCGCCGGACGCAGGCTGCGTCGGCACCACCGGCTTGACGTCGGGGGTTGGCTTGACCGGGTCCTGTTGCGAGGTGACCGGGGCGGCACTGAGCGGAATGATCGGCGGCAGCATGGACGTTCTCCTATGCCCCCTGTATCGGCAGGCGCAGCTTTACCTTGATGTCATGGACAACATTTACTCGGCTTCGTCACCCGGCTCGTCGTCGACTGGCGGGCTGGCCTCGCTCCAGGGCCGCTTGTACACCTGCTGCCAAACCGCATCCATATGATCGCGCAATACCTGCGGCGCGGCTTTCAGCGAAGCGCTGTCCTCGCGCTCACCGCCGATCGGTTCCTCGCCCGCCGGGGTGATCAGCGACTGGCCGGTAATGGTGTAACTGGCCTGCCCTTCACGCATCTCGATGGCGATGTCATGCGGGTCGATACCGCCGCCGCAGAATGCATGGCTGGCCACCGTTATCTCGGCCACCCCATTCTTGTTCAGGTCGCTGACGTCACTGACGTCATTATAGAAGTCCACGTCCAGGTCCAGCCCCGGGCAGGTCGTTTCCTGCTCGACCTGCCAACGCGCCTTGAAGGCGTCGCTCTCGGCCGTGCGCCCGTACAAGGTGGCCTTGAGCACCACCTT
Organism: Pseudomonas sp. GW823-FHT05G12; assembly: GCF_058795575.1. NCBI lineage: Bacteria > Pseudomonadati > Pseudomonadota > Gammaproteobacteria > Pseudomonadales > Pseudomonadaceae > Pseudomonas > Pseudomonas sp. GW823-FHT05G12. Next base: position 1,356,375 of record NZ_CM179501.1, on the reverse strand, counting down.
GTCCACTTCCTGTTCGCTTTCCAGGTCGCTGGCCTGGCCATCGCTGCGGCTCAGGACCAACAGCCCTTCGCCGTCACCGTCACGAAAGTGCACGCTCTTTATCGGCGTCTGCACGCCCAGTACCTCAAGCTGCTCCATCGGAATGGGGGGCAATGTCTCAAAGTTTTTCTGCTCGCAGGCGCTCAGCAGCACCAGGCTGCCCACGGCCATCGAAGCGCTGATCCAGCGGTGCTTGGCAGACATGTTGATCCGGGGCCCTCGTCGGCGGCGCTGTGCAGGGCGATGAAACGACTAGACTGTGCCTTTCGATACCTTTCGGTGCTATCGGCACTTTGGTCTGACCGGCCGATCCGTTAACATAATCGGCTTTTTCATCGCGGGAGTTCAGGCAGTATGGCGCAGCAGTATCAACCGGGGCAACGCTGGATCAGCGACAGCGAAGCAGAGCTCGGCCTGGGTACCATCCTGGCGCAGGATGGCCGCCTGTTGACCGTGCTCTACCCGGCCACTGGCGACACCCGCCAGTATTCCCTGCGCAATGCGCCGCTGACCCGCGTGCGCTTCTCGCCAGGTGACCAGATCACCCACTTCGAGGGCTGGAAGCTGACCGTCCGCGAGGTCGAGGACATCGACGGGCTGATGGTCTACCACGGCCTGGACGGGCAGAACCAGCCTCGCACCCTGCCTGAAACCCAGTTGTCGAACTTCATTCAGTTCCGCCTGGCCAGCGACCGCCTGTTCGCCGGGCAGATAGACCCACTGTCGTGGTTCAGCCTGCGCTACAACACCCTGCAGCACACCAGCAAGCAGATGCAGTCGGCACTGTGGGGGTTGGGCGGCTGCCGCGCACAGCCCATCGCCCACCAACTGCACATTGCCCGCGAAGTCGCCGACCGCAGCGCCCCGCGCGTTCTGCTGGCCGACGAAGTGGGCCTGGGCAAAACCATCGAAGCCGGCCTGGTCATCCACCGCCAGCTGCTGTCGGGTCGCGCCAGCCGCGTACTGATCCTGGTGCCGGAAAACCTCCAGCACCAGTGGCTGGTGGAAATGCGCCGGCGCTTCAATCTGCAAGTGGCGCTGTTCGACGCCGAGCGCTTCATCGAAAGCGACGCCAGCAACCCGTTCGAGGATGCCCAACTGGCGTTGGTTGCCCTGGAGTGGCTGGTCGATGACGAAAAGGCCCAGGACGCGCTGTTTGCCGCTGGCTGGGACCTGATGGTCGTCGACGAAGCCCACCACCTGGTCTGGCACGAAGACCAGGTCAGCGCCGAATACGGCCTGGTCGAGCAACTGGCCCAAGTGATCCCGGGCGTACTGTTGCTGACCGCCACCCCCGAGCAGCTTGGCCAGGACAGCCACTTCGCCCGCCTGCGCCTGCTCGACCCCAACCGTTTTCATGACCTGGCCGCTTTCCGCGCCGAGAGCGAGCACTACCGCCCGGTGGCCGAGGCGGTGCAGGAACTGCTCGACGAAGGCCGCCTCTCGCCCAAGGCCCACGCCACCATCCTGGGCTTCCTGGGTGCCGAAGGCGAAGCCCTGCTGGCGGCAGTCAGCGACGGCGATACCCAGGCCAGCGCGCGGCTGATTCGCGAGCTGCTGGATCGCCACGGCACCGGCCGCGTGCTGTTCCGTAACACCCGTGCGGCGATCCAGGGCTTCCCCGAGCGCCAGTTGCACCCCTACCCGCTGCCCACGCCCGAGCAATACCGCGACCTGCCAGCCGGCGAGCACGCCGAGCTGTACCCGGAAGTTGCCTTCCAGGCCCAGGGTGAAGTGGCCGATGACGAGCGCTGGTGGCGTTTCGACCCACGCGTCGACTGGCTGATCGACACCCTGAAGATGCTCAAGCGCACCAAAGTGCTGGTGATCTGCGCCCACGCCGAAACCGCCATGGACCTGGAAGACGCCCTGCGCGTGCGCTCCGGCATCCCGGCCTCGGTGTTCCATGAAGGCATGAGCATCCTCGAGCGCGACCGTGCCGCTGCCTACTTTGCCGATGAAGAGTTTGGCGCCCAGGTGCTGATCTGCTCGGAAATCGGCAGCGAAGGCCGCAACTTCCAGTTCGCTCATCACCTGGTGATGTTCGACCTGCCGGCGCACCCCGACCTGCTCGAACAGCGCATCGGCCGCCTTGACCGGATCGGCCAGAAGCACACTATCCAGCTGCACATCCCGTACCTGCAGGAAAGCCCGCAAGAGCGCCTGTTCCAGTGGTACCACGAAGGCCTCAACGCCTTCCTCAACACCTGCCCCACCGGCAATGCCCTGCAGCACCAGTTCGGCCCACGCCTGCTGCCGCTGCTCGAAGGCGGCGAAAACAAGGCCTGGGATACCCTGGTGGCCGACGCCCGCAGCGAACGCGAACGCCTGGAAGCCGAACTGCACACTGGCCGTGACCGCCTGCTGGAACTCAATTCCGGCGGCGCCGGCGAAGGTCAGGCGCTGGTCGAGGCCATTCTGGAACAGGACGACCAGTTCGCCCTGCCGATCTACATGGAAACCCTGTTCGACGCCTTCGGCATCGACAGCGAAGACCATTCCGAGAACGCACTGATCCTCAAGCCGAGCGAGAAGATGCTCGATGCCAGCTTCCCGCTGGGCGACGATGAAGGCGTGACCATCACCTACGACCGTGGCCAGGCGCTGTCACGCGAGGACATGCAGTTCCTCACCTGGGAGCACCCGATGGTTCAGGGCGGCATGGATCTGGTGCTGTCAGGCTCGATGGGCAACACCGCCGTGGCGTTGATCAAGAACAAAGCGCTCAAACCAGGCACTGTCCTGCTTGAACTGCTGTTCGTCAGCGAGGTGGTGGCACCCCGTAGCCTGCAACTGGGCCGCTACCTGCCGCCGGCGGCACTGCGCTGCCTGCTCGACGCCAATGGCAACGACCTGGCGTCACGCGTTGCTTTCGAAACCCTCAACGACCAGCTCGAGAGTGTACCGCGCGCCAGCGCCAACAAGTTCGTCCAGGCCCAGCGCGATGTGCTGGCCAAGCGTATCAGTGGCGGCGAGGAGAAGATCCTGCCGGCCCACAACGAGCGCGTGGCCGAAGCCCAGCGCCGCCTGACAGCCGAGGCCGACGAAGAGCTGGCGCGCCTGGTGGCATTGCAAGCGGTCAACCCAAGTGTGCGTGACAGCGAAATCGACGCCCTGCGCAAGCGGCGCGAAGATGGCCTGGCAATGCTGGAGAAGGCCGCCCTGCGCCTGGAAGCCATTCGCGTGCTGGTGGCTGGCTAACGCAGGCCCCGCGCCCCTTGTGGGAGCGGGCACGCCCGCGAACACCGGCGAAGCCGGTGGCATCCACCGCTGTGGATGCTTCGCGGGCTCGCCCGCTCCCACAGGAAGGCATTAGGTCCCCCAAATTTATTCCTCACTGCGATTGGAGTTATAACCAAATCGTAGAAATCATTGTGCCATTAGTCAGGAAGGCTTAAGTACTCCTTCCTATACTGCCTATGGACAGTCTGCACAGGGTTGTAGCGCAGACGAGTGAAAACTCGATCAAGAGGCATTCCATGGAATGGCTGGGGCTGCAACTGTTCGCCGATCTTCCCGCAACCGGGCGCATCGTCATCGACTGCCGTCATGAACCGCTCTTGGTTCTGCTCGCCTATTTCGTTGCTTGCGCAGCCTGTTTCGCCACGCTCGACATGGCCGAGCGTCAGTCCCACAGCGACGACCCCACCGCCCACCGGCAATGGAACATGCTTGGAGCCTGCTGCCTGGCCGGCGGCATATGGGCCATGCACTTCATCAGCATGCTGGCCTTTCGGGCCCCGGTGGACGTGCACTACGACGTATCCCTGACCATTCTTTCACTGCTCATCGCACTGGGCGTGGCCTGGTTGGCCATGCACAGCCTCGAACGCAGCAACATGCGCGCGCACCATTTCGTGCCGAGCGCAGGGCTGATCGGCCTGGGCATCATCCTCATGCATTTTGTCGGCATGGCCGCGATGGAAACGGGTGCCCGCCAGTACTACCAAACCGGCTTGCTACTTGCCTCTGCCGCCATTGCCCTGCTCACCGCCCTGACCGCGCTGTACCTGGCCCGCTACTTGCGCAATGGCAGCGGCACCCTGTACCAGGCCATGAAGTACGGCGCCAGCCTGCTGATGGCCGGCGGCATCGTCGCCACTCATTTCACCGCGATGTCGGCCATGACCTTGGTCATCCCTGCCGATACCGCACTGCGCCTGCCCTCGGGCGACAACAGCCTGCAACTGGGACTGGGCATCGGCTTCATCACCCTGCTGATCAGTGGCGCCAGCATCAGCGCCGCACTGGCCGACAAGAAGCTGCAAAGCAAGGAGCACGACCTGCGCCGGGTCAGCGTACTGCTCAGCCAACTGGACCAGGCCCGCGCTTCGCTGCAGCAGGCGGCGCACTATGATGCCCTGACCAACCTGCTCAACCGCCGTGGATTCAACCAGGTATTCGCCGAGCGCCTGGTCGAACATCAGGCCAGCGAAAACCGCCTGGCCGTCATGTTCCTCGACATCGACCATTTCAAGCGTATCAACGACAGCCTTGGCCACGATGCCGGTGACGAGCTGCTCAAGGTGATCGCCAACCACATCAAGGCCGCTACCCGCAACCACGACCTGGTTGCGCGCTTTGGTGGCGACGAGTTCTGTGTGGTCACCAGCCTGAACAGCCGCGACGAAGCCCGCCACCTGGCCCAGCGCATCATGCAACGGATGAAAGAACCCATCGACCTGGGCGGGCGGCGCATGGTCATGACCACCAGCATTGGTATAAGTATCTTCCCGGACGATGGCAGCACAGCCGAAGAGCTGCTCAAGCATGCCGACCTGGCCCTCTACCAATCCAAGGACAACGGGCGCAACAGCCTGAATTTCTTCAATGACAGCCTGAAGGCTCGCGCGTCGATCGCCTTGCAACTGGAAGAAGAGCTGCGCCTGGCGCTGCTCGAAGAGCGCGGGCTGTGTGTGCACTACCAGCCGATCTTCGACCTGCGCAGCGGGCAAATGGCCAAACTGGAAGCGCTGGTACGCTGGCAGCATCCTCAACACGGCCTGCTCGGGCCCGACCGTTTTGTCGGCATTGCCGAAGCCAACGGCCTGATCATCGACCTTGACCTGTGGGTGCTGCGCCATGCCTGTGCCGACCTGGCCCACTTGCAGCGCCACGGCTACGGCGAGGTCCAGGTCACGGTCAATTGCTCGGCAGTCACCCTCAGCCACGACGAACTGCCTAAGGAAGTAGAAAAGGCGCTGTTCCACGCCGCCCTTGCGCCGCGCCACCTGGAGCTGGAGGTGACCGAGAACGCCCTGGTGGGCGATATCCAGCGCACGGTCAGCCTGCTCAAACGCGTCAGGGCATTGGGGGTGGCACTTTCGATCGATGATTTTGGTACCGGCTACTCGTCACTGGCTTACCTCAAGCGCCTGCCGCTGGATGTGCTGAAGATCGACCGCACCTTCCTGCAGGATGTACCGGGCAGCCAGAAAGACCGGGAAATTGTCCAGGCGATCATCGCCATGGCGCATACCCTGCACCTGCGGGTAGTCAGCGAGGGCGTGGAAACCGCCGAACAGCAGGCGTTCCTCGAAAGCCATGGCTGCGACTACCTGCAGGGCTACCTGTTGGGGCGCCCCGTACCGCTGGCCGAGTTGCGCCCACTGCTGGAGCGGTTGCAGCGCCAGAACGGCCGGATCACACCTTGTTGCGGTACAGCTCTACCAGGGTCGCCGGATCTTTTTGCAGGTAACCCTGGCTACCGTGCAAGCGCATCAGTTGCGCGGCAAGGCCACTGAGCGGCGTCGCAGAGCCTTGCTCGCGGGAAAACTTGACCGCGCCATCGAGGTCCTTGAGCAGCGTGCGTACGTGCCACTTGATTGGCTCGAAGCGGCTCTCGGCCATTTGCGGTGCAAGAATCTGCAATGGCTTGGAATCGGCAAAGCCCCCCGCCAGCGCTTCAGCGATCAGCGTCGCGTCCACGCCCGACTGTTCGGCCAGTGCCACCACTTCTGCAATTACCAGGGCATTGCACGCTACGATCATCTGGTTGCAAGCCTTGGTCACCTGGCCCGCGCCTACCGCGCCCATATGCGTCACGCGCTGACCAAGCACCTGCAGCACCGGGCGTGCACGCTGCAGATCGGCCGCTTCACCACCAACCATGATCGCCAGCGTGCCCGCCTCGGCACCGGGCGTACCGCCAGATACCGGTGCATCCAGCCAGGCCATGCCGCACAGTGCTGCCAGTTCGGCAGCCATTTCACGGGTGGCGGTGGGTTCCAGGCTGGAGAAATCGATCAGCAACTGGCCGCTGCGCCCGCCCTGGGCAATGCCCTGCTCGCCGAACACCACTTCACGCACCACCGCCGTGTCGGCCAGGCACAGTAGCAACATGTCGCTGTCACGGCACAATTCGGCCGGGCTGCTGGCCAGGCGCGCGCCAGCAGCGACAAGTGCAACGCACTTGTCCGGGCTGCGGTTCCATACCGTCAGCGGATAACCCGCTGCCAGCAGGCGGCGGCACATGGGCAGGCCCATCAGGCCGATGCCGGCGAATCCAAGCGAAGGTAGTGCAGTGCTCATCGATAAACTCCTGACTGATTCGAACATTTCCCAGGCTGGCGGCGGTCCCGGTGGCGCCTGGCAGAACGATGGCCACATTACGCATCCCGTAAACTGTTACCGCCACGCCGAATTGTTACTTCCCTCTACCCGTCTTGATTGCTTTCAAGCACCAAAACGGCGCTGATGCGTATTTTTGCGCACTAAAAAAGATCACGCCTCTTCCTGGCCCTTCACCTGAATCACGATGAACGGTGAAACCACCACCGCCCAGATCTCTGGGTCGCGGCTTTGCAGGTCCAATGCCTGCTCGGCCGACACCGGCCCAACAGTGCCATCACTACGCCACTTGGCGAAGATCTCGCTGCGATTCTCGGCCATCGCCTCGGCAACGGCGATCAGGTCAAGGCTGGGGTCGACCCAAATCAGGTCACCCTTGGCCCAAAAACGCTCCAGCGCTTTCCACTCGATGATTGCCGTCTCGCCAAGCAATTTGGCATAGAGGGTGCTTGTTTGATCAGTCATGGGTGGTATCCGCAAAAAATCGGTCAATAAAAAGGCCGGCATTTTTGCAGAAAAACCCGGTTTCAAATATGTAATTTGGTCGATTGGCCCCGAAGTTGTGGGACGGGGTCGCAGATGCAGGCAGTTTGATGGCGCCTTTCTGTATCTTTCTGTCGATCAAGCGACAACGCAGGAAAGACGCACTTTTCGACCGCTTTTCAAGCGCTCGAACAGCGCTCTACACTGTACCGGTACAGTTCCGGGACATGTTCCGGGGGAAGGTGGGCTAGCGCGTTGGCATGGCCACGCCGCAAATCCCGCCCGGTCTGTAGCCCTGGCCGCCAGGACTATAAGAATTACAACAGAATGAGTGGAGCACTATGATCAAGATTTCCAAGCTGTTCGCCGCAATGGTACTGGCCGGGGTAGCCAGCCATTCGTTTGCCGCCGATACCATCAAGATCGGCATCGCCGGTCCCAAGACGGGTCCCGTGACCCAGTACGGCGACATGCAGTTCATCGGCGCCAAGCAAGCCATCAAGGATATCAACGCCGCGGGCGGCGTGGATGGCAAGATGCTCGAAGCCAAGGAATACGACGACGCCTGCGACCCTAAACAGGCCGTGGCAGTCGCCAACAAAGTGGTCAACGACGGCGTCAAGTTCGTGGTCGGCCACCTGTGCTCCAGCTCCACCCAGCCAGCGTCCGACATCTACGAGGACGAAGGCGTGATCATGATCACCCCGGCCGCCACCTCGCCGGAAATCACCGCCCGTGGCTACAAGCTGATCTTCCGCACCATCGGCCTGGACAGCGCCCAGGGCCCGGCTGCCGGCAACTACATCGCCGACCACGTCAAGCCGAAGGTCGTTGCCGTCCTGCACGACAAGCAGCAGTACGGTGAAGGCATCGCCACCGCCGTCAAGCAAACCCTGGAAAGCAAAGGCACCAAGGTTGCCGTGTTCGAAGGCCTGAACGCGGGTGACAAGGACTTCTCCTCGATCATCCAGAAGCTCAAGCAGAACAACGTCGACTTCGTCTACTACGGCGGCTACCACCCAGAGCTGGGCCTGATCCTGCGCCAGGCTCAGGAAAAAGGCCTGAAAGCCAAGTTCATGGGTCCGGAAGGCGTGGGTAACGACTCCATTTCGCAGATCGCCCAGAACGCCTCCGAAGGCCTGCTGGTTACCCTGCCGAAGTCGTTCGACGCAGACCCGGCGAACAAGAAGATCGTCGACGCCATCAAGGCTGACGGCAAGGACCCAAGTGGCCCGTTCGTATTCCCTGCCTACTCGGCTGTCGAGCTGATCGCTCAGGGCATCAAGAAAGCCGGTTCCGATGATACCGACAAGGTGGCCAAGGCCATCCACGAAGGCACCTTCAAGACCCCGACCGGCGACCTGTCGTTCGACGACAAAGGCGACCTGAAAGACTTCAAGTTCGTGGTCTACGAATGGCACTTCGGCAAGCCGAAGACCGAAGTCTCCCCTCAGTAACTGCGTGACTAATAGCTGACCTACGAGCCCACTGTGCGAGCAGTGGGCTTCGTTTTATGAGGTTCATGGGCCCGATCCCCGCGATCCGGGGGCCGGCTCACCTGAAAATCTTAAAACCGTCACCCGCGGTTTCCTGGCCGTACCCCTGCCAGTGAAATGCAAATCAGGTTTTTAGGAGCGCTGTAATGCCTGAGATCTACCATTTCTTCCAACAACTGGTTAATGGATTGACCATCGGCAGCACCTATGCCTTGATCGCCATCGGCTACACGATGGTGTACGGCATCATTGGCATGATCAACTTCGCCCACGGCGAGGTGTACATGATCGGTTCCTACGTGGCCTTCATCGCCCTCGCGGGCCTGGCTATGATGGGTATCCATTCGCTGCCGATCCTGATGACCGTCGCCTTCGTCGCGACGATCTTCGTCACCAGTGCCTATGGCTACAGCATCGAACGGGTTGCCTACCGCCCCCTGCGCAACAGCAACCGTCTGATCCCGCTGATTTCTGCCATCGGCATGTCGATCTTCCTGCAGAACACGGTCTTGCTTTCGCAGGACTCCAAGGACAAGTCCATCCCCAACCTGATCCCCGGGAGTTTCTCCTTCGGGCCAGGCGGTGCTGAAGAAGTACTGATCAGCTACATGCAAATCCTGGTGTTCGTCGTCACCCTGGTGGCCATGACCCTGCTCACCCTGTTCATCTCTCGTTCCCGCCTGGGCCGCGCCTGCCGTGCCTGCGCCGAGGACATCAAGATGGCCAACCTGCTGGGCATCAACACCAACAACATCATCGCCCTCACCTTCGTCATCGGTGCCGCCCTGGCTGCCGTGGCGGCCGTGCTGCTGAGCATGCAGTACGGGGTGATCAACCCCAACGCCGGTTTCCTGGTGGGCCTGAAGGCTTTCACCGCGGCGGTACTGGGTGGCATCGGCAGCATCCCGGGCGCCATGCTCGGTGGGCTGGTGCTGGGCGTGGCCGAAGCGTTCGGTGCCGATATCTTCGGCGACCAGTACAAGGACGTGGTGGCATTCGGCTTGTTGGTTCTTGTCCTGCTATTCCGGCCGACCGGCATCCTGGGCCGCCCGGAGGTTGAAAAAGTATGAACAGAAATCTCAAACAGGCGTTCTTCAGCGCCTTGCTGGTCTGGGCCGTGGCCTTCCCGGTACTGGGCCTGAAACTGAGCATCGACGGCATCAGCCTGGTCGTGCACAGTCAGGGCTCGTTCACCATCAGCATCATCGCCGTCTGTTCGGTGCTGATGTTCCTGCGCGTGCTGTTCGACAAGCAGTGGAGTTCGGTGATGGGCCGCCGATCGGATCGCAAGCTGATCCCCCCGGCAGTCAGCAACTACCTCACCCTGCCCAAGACCCAGCGCTATGTCATCATCGGGTTGATCGTGGTGGCACTGGTATGGCCGTTCTTTGGCTCTCGCGGTGCGGTCGACATCGCCACGCTGATCCTGATCTACGTGTTGCTGGGCCTGGGCCTGAACATCGTGGTCGGCCTGGCGGGCCTGCTCGACCTCGGCTACGTGGGCTTCTATGCCGTCGGTGCCTACAGCTACGCCATGCTCTCGCATTACCTGGGCTGGAGCTTCTGGGTGTGCCTGCCGATTGCCGGCCTGATGGCTGCCACGTTCGGCTTCCTGCTCGGCTTCCCGGTGCTGCGCCTGCGTGGTGACTACCTGGCGATCGTGACCCTCGGTTTCGGTGAGATCATCCGCCTGTTCCTGCGTAACCTCACCGATTGGACCGGCGGCCCCAACGGCATCAGCAACATCCCCAAGCCGGAGTTCTTCGGCCTGACCTTCGAACGCCGTGCGGCCGAGGGCATGCAGACCTTCCACGAGTTCTTCGGGCTGCAATACAACTCGATCAACAAGGTCATCTTCCTGTACCTGGTGGCCCTGCTGCTGGCCCTGCTGGCGTTGTTCGTGATCAACCGCCTGCTGCGCATGCCGATCGGCCGTGCCTGGGAAGCCCTGCGTGAAGACGAGATCGCCTGCCGTGCTCTGGGCCTGAACCCGACCGTGATCAAGCTCTCGGCATTCACCCTGGGTGCCTGCTTCGCCGGTTTCGCCGGCAGCTTCTTCGCCGCGCGCCAAGGTCTGGTGACGCCGGAGTCGTTCACCTTCATCGAGTCGGCGATCATCCTCGCCATCGTCGTGCTGGGTGGCATGGGCTCACAACTGGGCGTGATTCTCGCGGCCATCGTGATGATCCTGCTGCCTGAGCTGATGCGTGAGTTCAGCGAATACCGCATGCTGATGTTCGGTGCGCTGATGGTGTTGATGATGATCTGGCGTCCGCAAGGCCTGCTGCCTATGCAACGTCCACAGATGGAGCTGCCCCGATGAGCCGCGAAATTCTGCAAGTCAGCGGCCTGAGCATGCGCTTTGGCGGCTTGTTGGCGGTCAACGGCGTGGGCCTGACCGTCAAGGAGAAACAGGTAGTGGCGCTGATCGGCCCGAACGGCGCCGGCAAGACCACCGTGTTCAACTGCCTGACCGGCTTCTACAAGCCCAGCGACGGCACCATCCTGCTCGATGGCCAGCCGATCCAGGGCCTGGCCGGACACCAGATCGCCCGCAAGGGCGTGGTGCGGACCTTCCAGAACGTGCGCCTGTTCAAGGAAATGACCGCGCTGGAAAACCTGCTGATTGCCCAGCACCGCCACCTCAACACCAACTTCTTCGCCGGCCTGTTCAAGACCCCGAGTTTCCGCCGCAGCGAGAAGGAAGCCTTGGAGCGTGCGCAGTACTGGCTGGAGAAGGTCAACCTGACCGAGTTCGCCAACCGTACCGCCGGCACCCTCGCCTACGGGCAGCAACGCCGCCTGGAAATCGCCCGCTGCATGATGACCCAGCCACGCATCATCATGCTCGATGAACCGGCAGCCGGCCTGAACCCGAAGGAAACCGAAGACCTCAAGGCTCTGATCGCCTACCTGCGTGAGTCGCACAACGTCACCGTGCTGCTGATCGAGCACGACATGAAGCTGGTGATGAGCATTTCCGACCATATCGTGGTGATCAACCAGGGTACCCCCCTGGCCCATGGCACGCCGGAGGAGATCCGCGACAACCCTGACGTGATCAAAGCCTACCTGGGGGAAGCGTAAATGCTGAAGTTTGAAAACGTTTCCACTTTCTACGGCAAGATCCAGGCGCTGCACAGCGTCAACGTGGAGATCAACCAGGGCGAGATCGTCACCCTGATCGGCGCCAACGGTGCCGGCAAGTCGACCTTGCTGATGACCCTGTGCGGTTCGCCGCAGGCGCACAGCGGCAGCATCAAGTACATGGGTGAAGAGCTGGTCGGCCAGCCGTCCTCGCACATCATGCGCAAAAGCATCGCGGTAGTGCCGGAAGGCCGTCGCGTGTTCGCTCGCCTGACCGTCGAGGAAAACCTGGCCATGGGCGGTTTCTTCACCGACAAGGGCGACTATCAGGAACAACTGGACAAGGTCCTGCAACTGTTCCCGCGCCTGAAAGAGCGTTACATCCAGCGCGGCGGCACCATGTCCGGTGGCGAGCAGCAGATGCTGGCCATCGGCCGGGCGCTGATGAGCAAGCCCAAGCTGCTGCTGCTCGACGAGCCTTCGCTGGGCCTGGCGCCGATCATCATCCAGCAGATCTTCGACATCATCGAACAGCTGCGCCGCGATGGCGTGACGGTGTTCCTGGTGGAGCAGAACGCCAACCAGGCGTTGAAGATCGCTGACCGGGCGTACGTGCTGGAGAACGGTCGGGTGGTGATGCAGGGCACCGGTGAGGCACTGCTGACCGACCCGAAGGTACGCGATGCCTACCTCGGGGGTTGAATGAAAAAGGGCCTTCGGGCCCTTTTTTCTACCCGCAGGACGTGTATCGTGGCCAGCTCTTTGGCAAAGATTCCCCGGAGCCCGCTCATGCGTCTCACCCCTACCCTGCTGCTCAGTGCCCTGCTGCCCCTGTTCGCTGGCTGCCAGTTACTGGCCGAGCAGCCCCGTGACCCGAACATCGGCACCACGCGCATGCAGGGCGAACTGAGCGCCAACGGCGGCCGCCTGTTGTTCAAGCCCTGCAGCGAAGCACGCCGCTTCGTGATCAACGACGTCGCCGGCACCGGCATCCTGCAGGAGTCCGCCAACCTGGCCAAGGACGCCAACGCCAAGTTGTTCGCCGACGTGCGCGGTCGCCTCACTGGCGCCAAGCAGGCCGACAACGACGGCCAGCTGGAAGTCAGCCGCCTGTACCGCCTGGAGCCCTCCACCCGCGCTTGCGACGACCCCAACTTCAAGCAGCTGACCCTGCGCGCCAATGGCCATGAACCGGACTGGGACATCAAGGCCAGCGGCAAGGGCATGGTGCTTAACCGCATCGGCAAAGACCCGCTGCCCCTGCCATTCCTCGAAGAAGAAGTGCCCGGCGGCGGCCTGACCCTGACCAGCGAAGCCAACGGCCAGCACGTGGAACTGTGGGTCGCCCCGCAACGCTGCGTCGACAGCGCCACCGGCGCCGTACGCCACTTGCGCGCCGAACTGCGCATCGACGGCCAGACCCTGCGCGGCTGCGGTTACTACGGTGGTGCGCGCGACAACTGATCGCCGGGCGCTTTTATCCTGCCAGTCGGGGCGGCTAACAGCTTATACTTGGCGGTTTGTGTAAAGCCGCCGGCCGCCCATGGCCGGGATACTGGACCCTGCCATGCTACGAATCACCGAACTGAAGCTGCCCCTGGACCATCCCGACGAAGCGCTGCGCGAAGCCATCGTCCAGCGCCTGGGCATCCGCGACGAGCAACTGCTCAGCTTCAACCTGTTCAAGCGCAGCTACGATGCGCGCAAGAAGAACAGCGAACTGCTGTTCATCTACACCATCGATCTGGAAGCCAGCAACGAGGCCGAGCTGCTCAGCAAGTTCGCCGATGATCGCAACATCGGCCCGGCCCCAGACGTCACCTACAAGTTCGTCGGCCAGGCCCCGGCAGGCCTGCAGGAGCGCCCGATCGTGGTCGGTTTCGGCCCGTGCGGCATCTTTGCCGGCCTGTTGCTGGCACAAATGGGCTTCAAGCCGATCATCCTCGAACGTGGCAAGGAAGTGCGCCAGCGCACCAAGGACACCTGGGGCCTGTGGCGCAAGAGCGTGCTCAACCCCGAGTCCAACGTGCAGTTCGGCGAAGGCGGCGCCGGTACCTTCTCGGACGGCAAGCTGTATAGCCAGATCAAGGACCCGCAACACCACGGCCGCAAAGTGCTGGAAGAATTCGTCAAGGCCGGTGCGCCAGACGAAATCCTGTACATCAACAAGCCGCACATCGGCACCTTCCGCCTCACCGGCATGGTCGAACAGATGCGCCAGGACATGATCGCCCTGGGGGCCGAAGTGCGCTTCCAGGAGAAGGTCACCGACCTGTTGATCGAAGATGGCCAACTGACCGGTGTAGTGCTTGAAAGCGGCGAGCAGTTGCACTCGCGCCATGTGGTATTGGCCCTGGGCCACAGCGCCCGCGACACCTTCCGCATGCTGCACGCCAAAGGTGTCTACATGGAAGCCAAACCGTTCTCGGTGGGCTTCCGTATCGAGCACCCGCAAACGCTGATCGACAAGGCACGCCTGGGCAAGTACGCCGGCCACCCGAAACTGGGTGCCGCAGACTACAAGCTGGTGTACCACGCCAAGAATGGCCGCTCGGTATACAGCTTCTGCATGTGTCCGGGTGGCACCGTGGTCGCGGCCACCAGCGAACCAGGGCGAGTCGTCACCAACGGCATGAGCCAGTATTCGCGTAACGAGCGCAACGCCAACTCCGGCATCGTCGTCGGCATCGACCCCGAGCGCGACTACCCGGGTGGCCCGTTGGCCGGTATCGAACTGCAGGAGCGCCTGGAGGCGCACGCCTATGTAATGGGCGGCAGCAACTACCAGGCCCCGGCACAGCTGGTGGGTGATTTTGTCGCCGGCCGGCCCTCGACCGCACTGGGCAGTGTCGAGCCGTCCTACAAGCCGGGCGTGACCTTGGGTGACCTGGCGCCGAGCCTGCCGGACTTCGCCATCGAGGCGATCCGTGAGGCACTGCCGGCGTTCGACCGGCAGATCAAGGGCTATAACCTGCATGATGCGGTGTTGACCGGTATCGAGACGCGTACCTCTTCGCCACTGCGGATTACCCGCGGTGAGGATTACCAGAGCCTGAACCTCAAAGGGCTGTTCCCGGCGGGTGAAGGGGCCGGGTACGCGGGCGGGATCCTGTCAGCCGGTGTGGATGGCATTCGCATCGCCGAGGCAGTGGCGCGGGATATGCTCGGCCTCTGATGCTTTATCGACTGACAGGGCCTCTTCGCGGGTAAACCCGCTCCTACACGGAACAATGGCCCCCTGTAGGAGCGGGTTTACCCGCGAAAGGGCCCGGTCCGGCATCAGACTATTCCAGCACCTACTCCAGACTTCCCCTCCCCCATCCTTCCCCAAATCCATCTAGTCTTGCCCCAGGCCTGTCAGCAACAACATATAACAAAAACGAATATATCTTTTGTTTGAAAGCATATCTCTACAGGCTAGGGTGTACGCCCGCACCCTGCGTAAACTGCTCATGGAGGGCCTACAGCCCGTGCGTAGCCTGTTTACCCGTTTCTTCCAGCTCGAAGCCGCCAGCGGCCTGCTGCTGATCGCCGCCGCCGTTCTGGCCCTGATCATCAACAACTCGCCACTGTCCGACCTGTACGGCGGCTTGCTCGAGGTACCCGTCGCCGTCCAGGTCGGCGCGCTGAACATCGCCAAGCCATTGCTGCTGTGGATCAACGACGGCCTGATGGCCCTGTTCTTCCTGCTCATCGGCCTGGAGGTCAAACGCGAGGTGGTCGACGGTCACCTGTCCAAGCCCTCACAAGTGATTCTGCCTGCCACCGCAGCCGTGGGCGGCATGGTGGTGCCAGCGCTGATCTACTGGTTCATCAACCGTGACAATCCTGCGGCCGCGGCCGGTTGGGCGATCCCTACCGCCACCGACATCGCCTTCGCCCTCGGTGTCCTGGCCCTGCTCGGCAAACGCGTACCGGTGTCACTGAAGTTGTTCCTGATGACCCTGGCGATCATCGACGACCTGGGTGCGATCATTGTCATCGCCCTGTTCTACTCCGGCACCCTGTCGAGTGTGTCGCTGCTGCTGGCTGCGGCCTGTCTGCTGGTGCTGGTGGCGATGAACCGGCTTGGTGTGATCAAGCTTGGCCCGTATATGATCGTTGGCCTGATCCTGTGGGTCTGCGTGCTCAAGAGTGGCGTGCATGCCACCTTGGCTGGTGTCGCCCTGGCCTTTTGCATCCCGCTGCGTACACGCAATGCTGAATCGTCGCCGCTGCTGGCGCTGGAACACGCCCTGCAGCCCTGGGTGGCCTATGCCATCCTGCCAATTTTCGCCTTTGCCAATGCCGGCGTTTCGCTGGCAGGCATGACCGTAGACAGCTTCACCCACCCCGTGCCGATGGGCATCACGATCGGCCTGTTGCTGGGCAAGACAGTGGGGGTTTTCGGCCTGACCTGGGTGGCGGTCAAGCTGCGCCTGGCCGCGCTGCCTGCGGGCGCTGGTTGGGGGCAAATTCTGGGGGTGGCGATACTCTGCGGCATTGGCTTTACCATGAGCCTGTTCGTAGGCTCGCTCGCCTTCGCCCCGGGTAGCAGTGAGTACGCCGGCATGGACCGCATGGGCATTCTTACTGGTTCGTTCTTTGCCGCGGTGATCGGCTACGCCGTCACCGCAATGGCCAGCCGCAAAACCAGCATTGCCTGACTTGGCTGAGGCATGAAAAAACCCCGACTGGCATCAGCCATGTCGGGGTTTTGTTTGACTGCGCTACGGTCAGTGCGAAACGCGGCTGGTACCGTCAACTGTCATGATGCGCACGCGGTCGCCAACGCGGAAGATTTCGTTCTCCTGCACGGCCTGCACATAAGCGCGCATGCTGCCATCATCTTCACGAACGGTAATTTCGACACCTTGGGTACGGGTCAGGCCTTCTTCTGCTGCGGAGCCGGCCAAGCCACCGGCCACGGCACCGATCACGGCAGCCACGATGCTGCCACGGCCACCGCCCACGGCGCTGCCGGCTACGCCACCCACGATGGCACCGGCACCGCCGCCAATCGGGGTCTTGGTGCCCTCGATCTTGACCGGACGCAGGGATTCGATGGTACCCATACGCACGGTTTGCACGCGGCGGGCTTCGTCACGAGAGTAGCTGTCACCGGTCAGGCTCGAGGCACAGCCCCCCAGCAGCAGCGACATGGTGGTAAAGGTCGCCACCAGCAAAGCGGATTTACGCATGGGTAAAGTCTCCATAAGTCAGGTGCTCATTAGACGCTGCACATTGACGGCTGTCACGGTACAAACGTAATAAAATTGTTTTCATTCAGCCGGGGTACAGCCTGCCGGGCTGTGTCGAAGGCCTTTCAAGTGAGACCAAGAATAGCCATGGATTACTTCATCGTCGTGGTCACCACCGTTGCGGGACTGTATTTCCACTGGTGGCTGTATGTGCGCATGCGCCGCTGGATGGACCGCGACCTGGCGTTGTCGCTGGCAGGGGCCGATCCTGAAAAACGCGCGTTCATGCTGGAAAGGTTGGCGCAGGCGCGGCAGGAGAAGGTGGGGCGTAAGCAACTGGCGGGGTGGTTGGAGCGCGAGGCGGCAGGTTATCCGGGGTAGCTTGATCAATGGCTGGGGCCGCTTGGCGGCCCCGGTTGCTCAGGGCGCCAGCCGCTCTCGCAGCCACTGCCCATCCACCAGTCGATAGTTCAACCGGTCATGCAGACGGCTTGGCCGCCCCTGCCAGAACTCGATGCGCTCAGGCAACAACCGGTACCCCCCCCAATGCTCAGGGCAGTGCGGCTGGGTGTCGGAGAAACGCGCTTCGGTGGCCTTTACCAGGCTCTCCAACTCTTCGCGCCCGGCAATCACGCGGCTCTGTGGCGAAGCCCAGGCCCCCAGGCGACTGCCCAGCGGGCGCACCTGGTAGTAGGCATCCGACTCCTGCGCCGTGACCTTCTGCACCCGGCCCTCGATCCGCACCTGACGCTCCAGCGCAGGCCAGAAGAAGGTCATTGCCGCAAAGGGGTTGGCTTGCAGTTGCTGACCCTTGGCGCTGTCGTAGTTGGTGAAGAAGGTGAAACCCTGCTCGTCGAGCCCCTTCAACAGCAATACACGGCAATGCGGGCGACCTTCGCCGTCCACGGTGGCCAAGGTCATGGCGTTGGCTTCCACCGGTACCTGCTCGGTTTTCACCGCATCGGCGAACCACTGGTGGAACAGGGCGAACGGCTCCCCTGGTGCCTGGGCTTCGGCCAGGCCATCACGGGTGTAATCGCGGCGCATATCGGCCAGGGATTGGGTCATTACTGCGGTTCCTTGACGATCAGTTGGTCTTCGCAGGGCTGTTGGCAGCTACTTTCTTGTCAACGGCAGCTTTCTTGGCTGCAGGCTTGGCCGGCGCAGCTTTTTTCTTGGCTGCAGTCTTCGCAGGCGTTTTGGCCTTGGCTACCGGTTTCTTCGCCGCAGCCTTGACGGCCGGTTTGCTGCCAGCGGCCTTGGCGGCTGGTGCCTTGGCATCCTGCACCGCCACCATCGAGGCCGGGGCGGGTGCCGGGGCGGCCTGCTGGTACTTGGCCAGCAGCGCGACCATGGTGTTTTGCGGAGTCAGCAACATCTCCACGCGGCGGTTCAGGGCGCGCCCCTCGGCACTGTCGTTGGCAGCGCGCGGCATCACCGAACCCATGCCCTTGAGGGTCAGGCGGTCACGCTGCAGGCCGCTGAGGCGGAAGATGGCCGATACCGAAGCGGCGCGCTCCAGGCTGAGCTTCTGGTTGGCAACGGCGGCGCCGCTGCTGTCGGCATGGCCCAGTACCAGCACGGCAGTCTTGGGGTCGCCTTCGACAGTCTTGGCAACGCGGGTAATCGGGCCCAGGGACATGGGCAGCAACATGTTCGGACGATCAGGATTGTACGAGCTGTCCACCGGCAGGGTTACCGCCAGCACGTTGTCACGACGCTCCAGCTCCAGCTTGCTGTCCTTGATCGCTTCGCGCAGCTTGGGCTCGTATTCGTCCAGCCAGGCCTGCGTGGCCTTCTGATCGATCTTCGGTACCACCGGCCCCTTGGCTTGCTTGTCGTCACCGCCAAACGGCCACCACCAGCGGCTGGAGCTTTCCGATTTGGCATCGGCTTTGGCCACGTTTTCAGTGACGGCTGACTTCACTTCCTGCTCGGCAACCTTGTCCGAACCGAAAGGCCACCAGCTGGAGCCACCTTCCTTGGAGCCGTCCGGGGAGTGGCTGGCGCAGCCGGTAACGGCGGTCAGGCACAGGGCGAGTGCTAAGGTTTTATGTGAAGACATCAGCGATACACCATGAAATAGAAAGATATTTTGCCTACGAACTTCAGGCGTTGGCATTGAGAATAGTCAAAGGGGGGTGGCAATACCCGCATTACCCGATCAAAGGCAACTGGCAAGGACGCGTACCAGTTTCTGGGCGCGTGGGTCCATCAGCACATAAGGGCCGAGGGTATTGACCACAAAACCGAAGGCCACATCGTACTCCGGGTCGGCAAAACCGACCGAACCACCGGCACCAGGGTGGCCAAAGGCGCGGGCGCCGAGACCAAAGGTGGCATTGGCCACATCGGGCTGGTCGAGCATGCAGCCCAGGCCGAAACGGGTCTGGGTGAGCAAGGTACGGTCCTGGCCAAGGCTATGCTCGCGGGTCAGCTCATCGAGCAGTTCGGATTCAAGCAGGCTGCCGTCCAGCAGCCCGGCATAGAACCCCGCCAGGCTGCGTGCGTTGCCATGGCCATTGGCCGCTGGCTGCTGCATGCGACGCCATTCCGGTTTGTTGGTGCTGGTCAGTATCGCGGGCGGATTGGTAAAGGCACGGGTTGACAGTGCCTCAGGCTCGCGCATGGTCACCTGCAGCAAGCGTTGCGCTGCACTGTCTCCAGCATTGCCCTTGCCCCTGGCGATATGCGCCACGCGGTGGAACTCTTCGTCGGCCAGGCCAACATGGAAATCCAGGCCCAATGGGCGGGCGGTGCGGGCCACGATCGAGTCGCCAGGGCCACGGCCGTCGGCACGGCGAATCAGCTCGCCGATCAGCCAGCCAAAGGTGATGGCGGCATAGCCGTGTTCTGTGCCTGGCGTCCACCACGGAGTCTCGGCTGCCAGGGCATCGACCATGATCTGCCAGTCATACAAGGCTTCAGCCGGCAGCAGCTCACGAATGGCCGGCAAGCCGGCACGGTGGCTGAGTAGCTGACGCAAGGTGATCGACTGCTTACCCGCCTGGGCGAACTCGGGCCAGTAGTTGGCCACCGGGGCATCGAGGGCCAGCTTGCCCTCGCCGACCAGCTGCAGGGCGGTAACGGCCGCGAAGGTCTTGGTGCAGGAGAACAAGTTGGCGATGGTATCGCTGTGCCAGGCCTGCTGGCCGTCCTTGTCGGCACTGCCGGCCCACAGGTCAACGACGGTTTCGCCACCCACCTGGATGCACAGCGCGGCGCCACGCTCCTGGGGATCATCGAACAGTGCGGCAAAAGCTTCGCGCACAGCTTCGAACTTCAGCTCATAGTGACCCTGGATCTGCACCCGCTGCTCTCCGTACGACCATATCCAAAAAGGTGTGCATTGTTTCAGTAGTTGGGTGTTTTGCAAACAGGCTTGGGCCAAGTGGTCGCGACACAAGGCCGCTCTCACCTGGGTTGACTGCATCCGCCTGATCTCAGGGGGCCGGTTTTTCCAGCTCGGCACGCAGTTGGTTCATGGTCTGCAGATTGCTTTTGCGCACGGCATCGACAAACCCTGGATAGGGCATATCGGTAATCGCCACCAGCCCGAGGTGGCCGTTCTCACCATCTAGCAGGCGACCGCTGGCCGGTTGGTCGAGGTACTGGAACCAGTGCGCGCCAACGATCATCGGCTGCGCCATGGCGGCCTTGAGGAAGTTTGCATAGGCCGGGCCGCGATCCTCTTCCCGCGCCAGCTCCAATGGCCCCGGCCAGAACGGCCCGCGATCACGCGAGCCGAACTGGAACTCGGACACCAGCACCGGCTTGTCCAGCTCTGCCAGGCGAGCAAAGTCGTAGCCGTCCTGTGGCTTGAGGGTATAGAAGTTGAAGCTCAGTACATCGCAGAACTCGGCACAGGCCTTGACCGCTTCCGGCGTACTAACTGCATAGCGGCCACCCAGGAGCATGTGATTGGGCGCATGCCATTTCAACGAATCGGAAATGGTCTTGAAGTAGGTCTCGGCAAATACCCGCTGGAAGTGCTGGTAGTCACGTTCGATTTCCGGGTGCTCCGGGTCAGGCAACGGCGCCTCGAAGCCAGGATCTTCCATGAGTTCCCAGGCGGTCAGTTCGATGCCCCAGGCCTTGGACAACCCTTCCTGGTTGCGATACTTGTCGCGCAACTGCTTGAGGAATGCGCGTTTGGCTGGCACGTCGGTGGTCAGGCGCAAGGTGCCGTAGGCCAGGCCATAACGGCTCTTGGGGTCGCTTCCAGGGGCGGCCCAGGCCAGTTCGTTATCGGCGAAGTAGCCGATGAGCCAAGGGTCGTCACGGTGATCACGAGCGGCGATGGCCACGGCACGCTCGGTGGCCATGGCAAAGCGCGGGTCGAACGGGTCGGGCATGCGGCCCCACCAGTCCATGCCAGTGCTGATGCTGGCGTAGTCGCCTACGATCGACAGCGGCAAGGTATACGGCATGCGTCTGGCTTGGCCAAGCGCCGGCTCGCTCCAGTTGCCAACGGTGTTGAACCCCCAGGCCTGAAGGCGGTCAAGCGCATGCGCCTTCCAGCGGTCGGCATCCAGCACCGGCGGCGCGCAATCGGCTGGCTGGCCCTCCACTGCGGGCCGGCAGGGTTTGCCATAGGTACGCTGCAGGTTGGCGGCGTAGAAGTCGAACCAGCGCCCCTGCTTGAAATTGCGCCCTTGCGACGAGGCATTGCCATCGTCGTTGTTGCTTTCGCCATAGAACGCGGCCAGTGCATCGCCCTCAGCGGGCAACGCCTTGAACATGCCTTCGCGCCCGGCGACATAGGTACGCCCGCCGTCTGCCGCCACGGCGTTCACCCCCAGGGAATAGAACGGGTGCCCATCCGGCGTTACCAGGTACCAGCGGCCATCACGCTTTTCAGTGCGAAAGAAACCCTTGGCTGCAAAGGCCGGCCCGCCCACCAGGCCACCGTAAGCGTCCAGCTGCAGCTTGCCGCGCTCTGCCAACCAGCCCTTGAGCTGTTGCTGTTCACGGGTATCGGCCGCCTTGAGCTGCTCGTCACTGGATACCTTCTCGGGCCAGTTACCGCGAGTCGACTGGCCATAAGCATCAATCAGCTCGTGGTAGGCCGCCCTGTACGCCTGGTCGTCATCCTGGATACCGACACGCTCGATCAGCAGGCTCTGCGCCACCTTGGGGCTGGGGATGCTCAGGCTGACCGAGGTCACCTGCTTGAGGTCGACTGCACCGGCGCTGCTGGTCAAAAGGAGGCGCTGACCACCATGGTTCCAGGGCATCGGCGGGCCGGCGCGCATGCCCTGGTCCAGCGGCGAATTGGCCGTCAGGGGCACCATCACGGTTTGCGCGGGGCCAGCGGGCAGGTCGATACGGCTGGTCAAGACGCGGCCATCGCTGCCTTGCACTGTGACATCCACGGTCAATGCCCAATCCATGGCACTTTGCAGGCGCAAGGTCAGGAACTGCCCGGCGGACCAGTCCCACACCCCGGTCTGCGGGCTCAGGCGCAGGGTCGGCTGCTGGGCCGGGTTGAACACCACACGCCGCAACACCTCGCCCTCGGCCGTTTGTTCCGCGTTGTACTGCGGCATGCCGGCATCCACCGTCGCCACATTGACCACCGAAGCCGGGCGCACGAAGCTGAACAGCGTTTGCTGCCCGGCCAGCAAGGGCGAACTGCACAACAAGGCGAATACGGCGGGCAGGGTGCGGCGGATCATAAGGCTGGGGCTCTCCTTCAGGACCCTGATGGGCCCAAGACGAGTAATGGACAATGCGCCGGCGCAAGTGCTCCGGCGGTCAGGAAATTTCCCGCCGGAACGGCGGCAGCGCATTGAGAATAGCCTTGCCGTAGCGCTGCGTGACCAAGCGCCGGTCAAGCAAGGTGATAACGCCGCGATCCTGCTCGGTACGCAGAAGGCGGCCGCAGGCCTGGATCAGCTTCAACGAGGCGTCAGGCACGGCAATTTCCATGAAAGGGTTGCCGCCACGTGCCTCGATCCACTCGGCCAGCGCAGCTTCGACCGGGTCGTCGGGCACAGCAAAGGGAATCTTGGCGATGACCACGTGCTCGCAATACGCGCCCGGCAGGTCGACACCCTCGGCAAAGCTGGCCAGGCCGAACAGCACGCTGTGCTGGCCATCGTCGACCCGCGCCTTGTGCTTGTTCAGTGTTTCCTGCTTTGAAAGGTTGCCCTGGATGAGCACCAGCTTGCGCCAGTCACGGTCCAGACCGTCAAACACATCCTGCATCTGCTTGCGTGACGAGAACAACACCAGCGCGCCACGGGCATCTTCGACGATGTTCGGCAGTTCGCGGATGATCGCCGCGGTGTGCGCTGCTGCATCGCGTGGGTCGGCCTGCAGGTCGGGGACCCGCAACAGGCCGGCATCGCCATGCACGAACGGGCTGGGCACCACGCAGGTGACCGCGTCGCGCGGCAACCCCGAACGCATGCGGAAACGGTCGAACTTGCCCAGCGCGGTCAATGTCGCCGAGGTCACCAGCGCGCCGTGGGCCACGCTCCACAGGCTGCGCCGCAGCATATCGGCGGCGAGGATGGGGCTGGCGTTGACTTCGATGTCGAACAGCGCGCCACTTTCGGCCAAGGTCAGCCAGCGCGCCATGGGCGGGCTGTCTTCCGGGTCTTCGGCGGTGAAGGCCGTCCACAGCTCCCAGTTACCCTGGGCACGGGTGACCAGGCTGCCGAATAGCGGATACCACTCTTCAGCCTGATGGCTGGCGATGCCGATATTGACCTCGCCGTCCATGCCTTCCTTGAGCAGGTCAGCCAGGCGGGTGAACAGATCGTTGAGGCGGGCAAAGCCCTTTTTCAGTTCGATGCCCACTTCACGAATCTGCTCCGGCACCACCCCACCCTCGAAACGGTAACGCGGGCGCTCACGGCCTTCGGTGTCCTCGCTGGGACGGAAGTCAGCCACCTGTTCACAAAGGGTGAACATGAACTGCTGCTGGGTGCGTACTTCTCGCGCCAGCTCCGGCACCTGCTCGATGTACTTGCCCAGGTCGCCAGGCAGCGGATGCTGGGCCAGCAATTTGGTCAGGTTCTTGGCGGTCTGCTCCAGCCAGTCGGCGGTGGAACGCAGCCGCGAATAGTGGGCGAAATGGCCGATGGCCTTGTCTGGCAGATGATGGCCTTCGTCGAACACGTACATGGTATCGCGCGGGTCGGGTAACACCGCACCGCCACCCAGGGCGAGGTCGGCCAGGACCATGTCGTGGTTGGTGACGATCACATCGACCTTGCCCATGCCTTCGCGGGCCTTATAGAACACGCACTGCTGGAAGTTGGGGCAGTGGCGGCCGGTGCACTGGCTGTGGTCGGTGGTCAGGCGTGCCCAGTCCTGGTCTTCCAGGGCCTCTGGCCAGCTGTCACGGTCACCGTCCCAGCGGTTGCCGGCAAGCTTCTCGATCATGCTGTTGAACAGCTTCTGGCTGCGCTCGTCGACTTCGATGCGGAAGCCTTCTTCCTCGAACAACTGAGCTGTGGCTGACTGGGCGTGGCCTTCCTGCAACAGGATGTCGAGCTTGGACAGGCACAGATAGCGGCCACGGCCCTTGGCCAGGGCGAAGCTGAAGTTGAGGCCGCTGCTGCGCATCAGGTCGGGAAGGTCCTTGAAGACGATCTGTTCCTGCAGGGCCACGGTGGCCGTCGCGATCACCAGGCGTTTGCCGGCGGCCTTGGCCGCCGGGATGGCTGCCAGGCTGTAGGCTACCGTCTTGCCGGTACCGGTGCCCGCTTCCACGGCCACCACGGCAGGCTCGCCGGCGCGGCGGCCTTCATCGTCGCAGGCAATGTCGCCAAGCACCTTGGCCACTTCGGCGATCATCAGGCGCTGGCCATAGCGCGGCTTGAGGCTCTTGGCTTCGAGAAAACGCGAATAGGCGCCCTGGATAGTGGCTTTGAGTTCGTTGCTGATCATGGTCTGCAGGCGCCCGAAGGGCTGGATATATTTTCAGTGTTTCACATGGGGCGGCTATCATACCCCGCTATTGCCCTTTCTGCCGCATGGAGATCCGAATGCTCGCCTTTGCCCTGCCCTACACACTGCATGTTCTGGCCGCACTCGTATGGGTCGGCGGCATGTTCTTCGCCTGGCTGGTGCTGCGCCCGGCAACGGTTGCAGCCCTTGAAGGGCCTGCCCGCCTGCGCTTGTGGGTGGAAGTTTTCCGACGCTTCTTCGGCTGGGTCTGGCTGGCGGTGGCGATTTTGGCGATAAGTGGTATCGGCATGTTGCACATGCGCTTCAGCGGTTTCGAGACGGCGCCCAGGTACGTGCACGTGATGATCGGTGGCGGGATCGCCATGTTTGCCTTGTTCATGCGCATTCAGGCGTTGCTGCTGCCGGAATTGAAGGCAGCGGTGCAGGCCGAGGACTGGCCGACGGGGGCGGCGGTACTGGGGCGCATTCGGCGGATGGTGGGGGTCAATCTGCTGCTGGGGCTGGCCGTCGTTGCGGTGGCCAGTTCGCGACTGGTGATCTGACAGGCGCTGCGTGCAAACAGCAGTGAAGCAGGTGCCACGATGGATGGCACCGGCGTTGCCAGTGTTCGCGGGCAAGCCCACTCCTGCAAGGGATCGCAGCGAGAATTAGTACGCGGCAAGATCAGTTCACCCGCGGCGCCTCCCGCGGACGGGGAATGGACATGACATGAAAGATTCCCGTCAACAGGATTTGCAAACGGTCAAACCAACGGTGACTGCGCCCGCGCAGGCTGCGATTGAAGAACAGCATTTCAAGCAGGTGCAGGCCAAACAAGACGATGCCTGCGGCATTGATCAGCAGATTGAAGGGCAAGGGTTGTGGCATCAGCTGATTGAACAGCACCACCCCCCAGAAAGCGACCGTCAGGACCTTGCCCAGGCCCAGGATGAACTTCATACCACGCCCCTATAGATGGTTGTCATGTCGAGGTGGCCTGATCGAGCAAACCGTGCGAACAACATTAACGGCAATGCCCAGGCAAGCGCCAGCAACACTCAGTTGAGGTGCAGCTCCACCCGTCGGTTGCGCGCGCGGCCCTCCTCGGTTTCGTTGTCGGTAACCGGTTCGCTTTCCCCACGGCCCTGGCTGGTGACCTTGCCCATCTCCAGGCCCTGGCCGATCAGGTACTCGGCAACGCTGCTGGCGCGGCGTTCGGAAAGTGCCTGGTTGTAGCTGTCGGAGCCCACACTGTCGGTGTGTCCGATCACACGAACCTTGGCCACCGTCGGTGAATTGAGCTTCTCCACCAGGCCTTGCAGGCGTTGCTGGGCCGCCGGCGTCAGTTCGGCGGAGTCGAAGGCGAACATCACCGCGCCGTTGTCATCGAGGGTGATCACCTCTGGCGAGGGTTCGGGTGCACTGGCAGGTGGCGCGGCCGGGTACTGTTTCAGTGGGCAACCCATGTGGTCGACCGCCGTGTTGGCCGGGGTCTCGGGGCAGTGATCGCGCCGGTCGAAAATGCCGTCACCATCTTCGTCACCGTCCTGGGCGTAACAAATCAGCCCGCCGGCGATGGCGCCCAAGGCGCCACCACCGGCAGCCCAGGAAGAACTCTCGATGGCACCAAGGCCACCACCGACCAAGCCGCCCAGCAGGCTGCAGATGGGCCAGGTCCTTTGATTGAGGGGCGCGCTGCCATCGCTGTGCGTAGCGCAGCCCGTGAGCAGGCTGGCAGCCACCAACAGCGGCAAAGCCGCCTTCGACGTCACACTCATGCTGAATGCTCCTGTGTCATTGGCCACAAACGGCTGGCCGGCATGAAGACGCGCCCGTGCCACTGCTCGAGGCACGGGCGCCTGCCGTCTTACCGCTGGATCTTGATCTCGGTACGACGGTTCATGGCACGCCCTTCGCCCGTGGCGTTGTCTGCCACCGGCTGGGTTTCACCCGCGCCGACCACCGAAACGAAGCTGCTGCGCGGTACACCGCTCTCGACCAGGTAATCGGTCACCGAATGGGCACGGCGCTCGGACAGTTTCTGGTTGTAGCTGTCGGAACCGACGCTGTCGGTATGGCCGCTGACGCTAAGGCGGGCAGAGGGCGCTTCCTGCTTCAGGCGCGTGGCAATGGTATTGAGGCGCTCTTTGTCACTGGCCGTCAGGCGCGCAGAATCGAACTCGAAGTGCACGTCGCGGATGACAATGACTTCTTCCTTCTGCACCACCACTTCTTCGACCACCGCAACCGGCTCAGGCGGGCATCCGTTGGCATCGACCTGCACACCACGCGGGGTGCCAGGGCACTTGTCACGGCTGTCTGGCACGCCGTCGCCATCCTCGTCGCCATCGCCATGGGCCCAGCAATAGCCCGCCGCCAGGCCACCGCCCAGCAACGCACCCCAGCCAGCCCAGCTGGAGCTTTCGATGGCGCCCAGGGCGGCGCCGCCTACACCCCCGACGGCGGCACATTTCGGCCAGTCGGTTTTTTGCAAACCTGCACAACCAGTCAACACACTGGTGAGCAGTACCAGGGGTAACGCTGTGCGTACTATGCTCATTTCATTGCTTCTCCTAGGGGGAATCGGCATAAGGCCGATCTCTGGGAGTAAAGACCGCGCATTCCAACCCTGCCAGCAATAAGCTACGACACGGTCACATGCCTCTTTGCCCGCACGCCGCAGCCCGCTAGTCTTGGATGACTTGAACGAGGAATGGCAATGACCGAAGGTTTCTCCAAACGCACCCCGCAACAGGCCCTGGCAGCCCTGCTCGAGCGCTTCACTCCACAACGGCTGCTGCTGGTAGGTACGCGCTTTCCGGCGCTGGACGCCTTCGCCCAGGCACACCCCCAGGTCACCATCGACACCGCCGCCCCTGGCCTGCTGCCAGCCGAACTGGCCGCCAAGCGCTTTGACCTGGCGGTACTGGTGGACTGCCTGGAACACTTGCCCAAGCGCACCGGCCTGGAGCTGCTCGGCGGTATTCGCAACCTCAATGCCAGCCGGGTTGCAGTGCTGGCCGACCTGGCTGCCTGCGGCTGGCAGGACACCGACTTTTTCGCCCTGGCCATGTCGGCCAGCGAGAAATTCTGCCGTGACCAACAGGTTTTGAGCCTGTTCACCTATGATCTACATGACTATAAGCAGGTCCCGGACTGGCTCAACGCCAGGTTCTGGGCCAACCCTGAAAACTTCGGCAAGTACTGGTGGTGATGATGAGTGTCTCGGTCTGCCCTTGTGGCAGTGGCAACCTGCTTGACGCCTGCTGCGGGCATTACCATGCCGGTACCCCGGCACCGGATGCCCAGGCCCTGATGCGCTCACGCTACAGTGCCTACGTGCTGGGCCTGGTCGACTACCTGGTAGCCACCACCCTACCGGCCCAGCAAGCCGGCCTGGACCGTGCTGCCATGGCCGACTGGAGTGCACAGAGCACCTGGCTGGGCCTGGAGGTGGAAAGCGCAGAAGTGCTGGGCGGACAACCCGAGCACAGCTTCGTCACCTTCACCGCGCGCTGGCACGACCAAGACGGCGATCATCAGCACCGCGAACGCTCGGCCTTCGTCCAGCATGCCGGTCGCTGGTACTTCATCGACCCAACGGTCGGGCTGAAGGCCGGGCGCAACGACCCCTGCCCCTGCGCCAGTGGGCACAAATTCAAGAAATGCTGCGCCAGCTACGTAGGGAGCTGAACATGATCAAGCGCACCCGTCTGCTACTGCTCGGTGCGCTGCTGGCATGGCTGACGGGCTGTGCCAGTTGGGGCGAGGACTGGCGCGAGCCCGAAGTGCATCTGGTCGAGGTCGAAACGGTCAAGGCCAGGTTGCTGGAACAGGAGTTCGTCTTGCACCTGCGGGTCGACAACCCCAATGACAGCCGCCTGTTCATTCGCAACGTGTCGTATGCAATACGCCTCAATGACCTGCTACTGGTGCAGGATGAAGCCAGCGTATGGCGCAGCGTGGGCGGGCATGCACGGCGCACTTTCAAGATCACCGCACGAACCAACCTGTGGCAGCACCTGAAGCCACTGGCCAAGCTGCTCAGAAGCAAGCAGCCGCTGCGTTACTCCCTGCAGGGCGAACTGGCGACCGGGTTGCTCATCCATCGGGACCTGCACATCTCGCGCAGTGGTGAGATAATCCCCGACGATTACATACCGGAGTAACCCTGCAATGTCCCAACAACCCCACGTTCATGGCCCTGACTGCAACCATGGCCATGATCACCATCACGACCACGGCCATGTACACGGCCCGCACTGCAACCACGGCCACCAGGAGCCGGTACGCAACGCCCTGAAGGACGTTGGCCGTAACGACCCGTGCCCGTGCGGTAGCGAGAAGAAGTACAAGAAGTGCCACGGCGCCTGATCGACTGACGCGATAAAAATCTGAGAGATGGCTCGAACACTGTGGGAGCCGGCGCGCCCGCGAACACGGGCGAAGCCCGTGCCATCCACCGCGTCGCCTGCTTCGCGGGCTCGCCCGCTCCCACAGTTTCCGTGCCAGCCTCTGGATCATGAGCCTGACACAGGTGGCTACGCGGCCTTTCGCCGGTTTGCCCCCAACAGGTCCTGGTACCAGAGGCCGGCATCATAGGCGATGGTCACCAGGGTGGTCTCGACATACCGCGGATGCTGGGCCATGCGCTGGGCAACCGCCAGGCAGGCAGCGGCTGTATTACCGACGAAAATGCCACTCTGCATGTAGAACCAGCGCTGTGCGGCCAGCATTTCTGCATGTTGCACCTGGGCCCGCTCGTCCACCAGCGACCAGTCCATGAACGGCGGGCAAACGCCCACGGCCATGCCTTCAAAACGATGGTCGGCGAACACGCCAGCCCTCGAATCGCAGCCATTGGGATCGACCAGTACCGTCGACACATCGAAGCCATGGTCCTTCAGCCCCAGGGTGATACCCGTGAAACTGGCGCCAGTACCCGCACAGCCCACGAACAGGATCTGCCGCCCTGCCCCGGCGTTGGTCAGTTGCACGGCCAGTTCACTGGCGGTCTGATAACGATGGGCTTCGATGCCCACCGGGTTGTTGAACTGGTCGGTGTAGAAGTATGACTTGCCCAGCGCGGCCTGGTTATCCAGGTGATGCATCACCACGTCCTTGGGTGTGGCACCGGCCATCAGCATTTCCTTGCCGATCAGTCGGGCACCGAAACACTCCAGCAGATCCCGCTTGGTCTGGCTGAAGCTCAGCCCGACCGCCAGCTCTACGGCGACCTGGTACTTGTGGCAGGCCGCCAGTAAGCCAAAGCCGAAGCTGCCACCGGTTTTTTCGATGACGGTCGTCACCCCGGGAATGATCTCACCCTTGCGCACGGCATGTTCGACGATCCGCCGCGCCGCCCGATATTTGTGGCTACCGCCCGGGTTGTTCATTTCCAGCTTGGTGTAGATACGATCGCTGACACTGATGAGCTCGCTCATTTGCGGCTACCTTCCATTGAAGTTTGCAGGCCGACCTTGTTCTGCAGCAGGCCGGCAGTGGCAACCAGCAGCCCCAGGCAGAGGACCATGCAGATGGCGTTGGTACCGTCCCAGCCGACCGAGCTCAGCAACAGCGAAGGGCTGAATGCGCCGAGGGTGGCAAAAATGGCAATGGCCAGGTCGTTCTTACCCTGCATCTGCATCGCTGCCGGGCTGTTCTGCAGTGACTGGGCCAGCAAGGCGCCTCCGCCTACGTAAGTGAGGTTCCAGCCCAGCCCGAGGGCAATCAGTGCCAGGGTCATCATGGCGTAGCTGTGCGACCAGATATTCATCGCCGAGCAACCGATCAACAGGGCCAGGCCCGCGCAAATGGTGGTCTTGATACCCAGTCGCTGGATGATGGCGCCGGTGAAGAACGACGGGGCAAACATGGCAATCACATGCCACTGGATCGCCAGGCGGACGTCAGTGAAGTCCTCGTGCATGTGTTTCATGTGCATCGAGGCCTGGATCATCAGCAGGTTCATGATCCCGTAGCCCAACGCAGCGACAGCCATTGCCACAACCACGCTCGGGCCTGCCGGCTCGGCACGGACACTGGCCGGCTTTGCTGCGCTGTTGACCGCGCTGGCCATACCGGCATCGTTGGGCAGGCACAGCGCAATCAACAATGAAAGCAACGCCAGGCCGACAAACGCGGCATAACACAGCGAAAACAGTGGGTAGCCACCCACGTCACGCAGCCACTCGGTAAGCGTCGGCCCGACGACAGCCGCGATGACCCCGCCCGCCACGACCAGCGAAAGCGCCTTGGGCTTCAAGGCCTGGGAAAGATTGTCGGTTGCCGCGAACCGGTTGAAGTTGGCGAACGCGATGTACACACCCAATGCAGAGTGGCTGAGTACCAGCGTTGGAAAATGCTGGTGCTCCACCGCCAGAAAGCCGCTGACGCCAGACAGCGCCAGGGGAATCGCGCCCAGCATGAACGCCTTTTTACGGCCGATACGGCTCATCAGCCTGGAGACTGGATAAGTTGCCAGCATCAGGCACAGAAACTGGAACCCGTACGGCACCGTGGACCATGCGGCATCAGGCGCCAGCGCAGCCCCGACAATGGCGGCCATCGTCACCGACATCACGGCAGTCGTCAGGTTGATCGACTGTGCCGTGAAGTACAGGTACGTGCGCCGCGGTAACGTGCTGTTCATAATGCGTGCTCGTGATAAGTGGACAGGTCGATTTCGGCCTCGGGGAACACGCAGATCAGCCGTTCCTTGCCTTTACCCAGGCGTTTGCGCTTGACGCCAAGGCGCCCGATGCGCCGAGGCGAATCGAGGTGCGTGCCACCGCACGGGATTTCGATGCCGTTGTAGGTCCACAAACGCGCGTCTTCCAGGCCTTGAACCGCGTAGTGCTCGATGGGCGCATCGCAGCCGATCAGTTCATTCGCCCGTCGTTCTATTTCAAGTACGTCTTCAGCCGTGAACGCGTCCTCGACCAGGAAGTCGAAACGTGCCGTGTCCTCCTTGATATGGCAGCCGATAGTCCATTGCTTCAATTCTTCACGCAGCCCGATGGCGGCGGCATACAGGAAGTGGCTGGCACTGTGAGACAACGTCAGCCGTTCGCGCCGTTCGATATCGATAGTGACGCGGGCCGGCATGCCTACCGTGACTTCATCCAGCAAGTGCAAATCATCAGGGTGCAGGCTGTGAATAATGATGCCGCCCAGTTTTCCACCTTTGAAACCTTCCAGGCGAATAGGGCTACCGTAGAGTTTTTTAACCCAGACGAATCGCACGGTACCCACCGGTAATTCAATGGTGCCGAAGTCCGCTTCCTGGCCGCCCCCTTCTGGATAGGCCACCGTACTCAGCAACTCGATGCCGTCACTGTGCACCCGCGCTACTTGCGTATTCGCGCCCGCCAAATACTGGTCTTTGTAATACAGTTTCTCGGTATTTCTTAAAACTTCATAGTTCAGAGCGTTCATGATTCCAATACCACCTGCAATGATGTTTTAACCTGTACCCGGGCAGCGGCCGGGACGTCTTTGGTAACAATGCAGCCCGGCCCGATAAACGCACCGTCACCGACATGAATTGCGCCCAGCACACTGGCGAAAGCGCCGATCTGCACCCGGTTACCCAACGTCGGATGCCTGGGGCTCGAGGGGTTGTCACTGATACCGCGGGCGCCCAGGGTTACGCCGCCAAGCACGTAGCAATCGTCACCAATGGTCGACGTTTCACCAATGACGGTGCCCATGCCGTGATCGATGATGAAGCGCGCACCAATGCGGCTGCGGAAATGGATCTCCGCCCCCGAAAGCATTTTTCCGCGCCTGGAGATCATGGCGGCCAGGCATTGACCGCCGGCGCCGTAGGTCGCGGCGCTATTGTTGTAAATCCAATGGGCAAGCCGATAATGCAAAACCGCAGAATAAGAGGTGTAGGTTTTTGCAATGAATACCAGGTCGCGGCCGGCAGCCGGATCCTTCATGGCAAATGCCTGTAAATCGGCATGCGCCTGTTCAGTCACATGCTCTATGACCATTGTTTCTTTCAGTGCTTCGAACTCGACGACTGAACAACACTCCAATAACGCCGAGGTCACAAGATTCTTTACAACTTTGAATGACTCCAGTTCGTCAGGGACAGGAAGCCTGGCAATGACGGCTGATTGCATGTCCATAGGGTGCATGGGCTTGATATCCAGTTGTCTGGTCTGCACAGACGCTAAAAGTGCCGCCTTTGTTGGCAGCCGAAAGTTCCGACACAGGGATATTGGCATGTGCTGGCCATTTGCAAACGAACAGTCGACAAGCATTTCCGTTAACTGTTAGGCTTTTTTTTCTAACGGTTTCGGACCTGCCATGATCCCCTGCAGCCTTCATCACCTTTTGAAACAACGCCTGGATGCAGGCGAGTGGTTGCCCGGGCAACGCATGCCCTCCATCCGCAAGCTGACCGCTGCAGTGGACTTCAGTTACCACGACGTCGTGTCGGCCTACGCCCAGCTGGTCAGCGAAGGTGTGTTGACGGCATCACCCGGGCGAGGCTACTTCGTGGCAAACCGCGCCCGGCAAACCAGCGTGATCCACGAACCCGAATGCATGGCCGGCGACCCGCTGTTCCGGCTGCTGCAGGGCGGCCAGCACTTCACCAAGCTGGGCAGCGGCTGGCTGCCCCCAGCGTGGCGCGACACCGAACTGCTGGCCAAGGCGATTCGTCGCACGGCGCGGCTGGAGCAGAGCTCGCTGGCAGAGTACGGCGACATCCAGGGGTACCTGCCCATGCGCAAACAGCTCTGCGTGCACATGAAACGGCTAACCCGTGTCGAAGTCCGCCCCAACCAGTTGCTGACCACACTGGGGGCCACGCAAGGCCTGGACCTGGTTGCACGGTTGCTGATCAAACCGGGCGACCACGTGTTCGTCGACGAGCCGGGCAACGGCAACCTGATCAAGCTGATCCAACTGGCTGGCGGACACGTCGTCGGCATTCGGCGGACCCAGGACGGGCCGGACGTGGAAGAAATGAGAAGCCACCTGGCCAGGCACAAGGTCAAGGCGTTTTTCTGCAACAGCACCTTCCACAACCCGACCGGCAGCAACATCAGCCCGCACAACGCCTTCAGCGTCCTGCGCCTGGCGGTGGAGCACGAGTTCTTCGTGGTCGAGGACGACGTTTACGGGGACTTCAGCCCTGCTGTGCGCCAGACCTTTGCCGAGCTGGACAACCTTGACCGGGTTATCTACATCGGCAGCTTCTCCAAATGCCTGTCGGCCTCGCTGCGCGTAGGGTTCATTGCCTGCTCGCAAGACCTGATCGAGCCGCTCACACGCCTTAAACTGCTGACCTGCGTCGCTGTCCCCGCGTTTTGCGAACGCTTCGTCAACACCATATTGTCGGATGGCACGTATGCCCGGCACATGAAAGACGTGCAGCAGCGCCTGATCCGCCAGCAGGTGCAAACCCAACGCTTGCTGCTCGAGCGCGGCTGGCAATTCGACATTGCACCGCAAGGGGGTATGTTCCTCTGGGTCTACCACCCGGACCTGCCCGACCTGCAACCTTTCGTGCGTAAACTGGAGCAACACAAGATCCTGCTGATGCCCGGCTCTGCATTCGCGGTGAGCCGTGACTACCAACGCTACACGCGCATCAATTGCACGCATTTTTCCGACGCCTTGGCCGAGCACTTCGACGTTGGACCCGGCGCGATCAAATAAACCGACCTGGGACCTTGCATGGCGCCTGCGCGCTTACTACCTTAGCGCCTTTCCAAACCAGCCTCGCCTTGCAGGAGCCCTTGCCATGGCCGCCCCCGCCTTTCCTCCTTTCCGCCTGCGGTTCGCAACCGCTGCCACCCTGCTCGGCATGCTCGGGCTGGCCGGCTGCCAGACGGGCGGCTACCAGGACAGCGTGCCACCGACCAGCGGCGTGCAGCCGCTCAAAGGCCTGGCACAGAATGTTTCGGTACGGCGCAATGCCATGGGTGCGCCGCTGATCGAAAGCAGCAGCTTCCATGATGCGCTGTTCAGCCTGGGCTATGTGCACGCCGGTGACCGCATCGAACAGATGGTCGCCATGCGCCTGCTCGCCCAAGGCCGCCTGGCCGAACTGGCCGGCAGCGAGGCGCTGGATATCGACCGCCTCATGCGCGCCGCCAACCTCAAGCAGAGTGCCGCCCAGCAATACGCCGACGCATCGCCACGGCTCAAGCGCTTCTTCGAAGTGTACGCGCGCGGGGTCAACGCCTACCTGTTCCGCTACCGCGACAAGCTGCCAGCAGGCCTGGCCAGTAGTGGCTATCGCCCCGAATACTGGAAGCCTGAAGACTCGGCGCTGATCTTCTGCCTGTACGCGTTCAGTCAGTCGGTCAACCTGCAAGAGGAACTCAGCGCCCTGACCCTGGCGCAGAAAGCCGGTAGCGACAAGCTGGCCTGGTTGCTGCCCGGGGCCCCGGACGAGCCGTTGGCCGAAATGGAAGTGGACAAGCTCAAGGGCCTGAACCTGGCCAGCCAATTGCCGGGGCTGGCAGCCCTGGCGGCTGCCAGCCAGAAGCTGGCCGACCTCGACCTGCTCGGTAGCCCGGGGTCGGCCAACCTGGCCCTGGGCCCGCAGCGCAGCCGCAGCGGCAAGAGCCTGCTGGCCAGCGACAACCGCGCCGCCTGGGCCTTGAGCCCGGTACAAATCAATACCAGCAAGTACCAGGTTGCCGGCCTGTCCTTGCCGGGCCTGCCAATTGTGCTGGCCGGCTACAATGGCAAGCTGGCCTGGAGCAGCAGCGCGGTCATGGCCGACAATCAGGACCTGTTCCTCGAGCAGCTGCGCCGCCAAGGCAATCAGCTGAGCTACCTGGCCGATGGTAAATGGCTGCCGGCCCGCGCCCGCAGCGAAACCTACTTTGTACGTGGCCAACGCCCCGTGCGCGAAGTGATGTACGACACCCGCCACGGCACCCTGCTGGCCCAGCCAGAAAATGCCAGCCTGGGCCTTGCGCTGAACCTGCCACAGTTCAAAGGTGATCGCAGCCTGGATGCCCTGTTCGACCTGACGCGGGCCAAGAACGTGGAGCGGGCCTTCGACAGCACACGTGAGGTGAATGCTGCTGCCGTCAACTTCGTTTTCGCCGAGCCTGAGCACATCGGCTGGCAAGTCAGTGGCCGCTACCCCAATCGCCGCGAAGGCCAGGGCCTGCTGCCCTCGCCGGGCTGGGACGGGCGTTACGACTGGGACGGCTATGCCGACCCGATGCTGCACCCGTACGACCAGGACCCACCCGCGGGCTGGATCGGCCATGCCAACCAGCGCAGCCTGCCGCGCGGCTATGGCATGCAGCTGTCCAGCACCTGGTACTACCCCGAGCGTGCCGAACGACTGGCACAGCTGGCCGGCAACGGTCGCCACGACAGTCGCAGCCTGATGGCCCTGCAGAACG
Source organism: Pseudomonas sp. GW823-FHT05G12 (assembly GCF_058795575.1). Classification (NCBI taxonomy): domain Bacteria; kingdom Pseudomonadati; phylum Pseudomonadota; class Gammaproteobacteria; order Pseudomonadales; family Pseudomonadaceae; genus Pseudomonas; species Pseudomonas sp. GW823-FHT05G12. Next base: position 1,320,228 of record NZ_CM179501.1, on the reverse strand, counting down.
ACCAGGTGACCTTGCTGGCCAACAAGCTCAAGCAGATGTTCGACGCACCCGGCATGGCCCAGCCACTGAAGCAGGCAATCGACGCCCTCCCCGCCGGGCAGCGCGACAAGGCCCGCGACACGCTGGCCCGGCTCAAGGCCTTCGATGGCCGCCTGAGCCCGGTGTCGGCCGATGCCGCGCTGTACGAGTTGTTCCTGCAGGAGGTCGCTCGACAGACCTTCCTCGATGACCTGGGCCCGGAGTCCGGCCCGGCCTGGCAGGCATTCGTCAGCAATGCACGTTTGTCGTTCTCGGCGCAGGCCGATCATCTGCTGGGCCGCGATGACAGCCCCTTCTGGGATGACCGCAACACGCCGCAGAAAGAAGACAAGCCCGCCATCCTCGCCCGCAGCCTGGCGGGCGCAATGGAGGCCGGTATCGCACAGCTGGGGGCCGACCGACGCACCTGGCAGTGGGGCAAGCTGCACCAGTACCGCTGGCCGGCACCGGCCTACCATGGCCTGGGTGATGCGATCAGCCGTTCGCCGCTTGCCGCAGGCGGCGACTTCACTACCCTGGCCCTCACACCATTCGCCTGGGGCAGCGACTTCGACACGCGTCTGCCAGCCTCGGCACGGATGATCGTCGACTTCGGCCAGGCCGAACCGTTGCAGATACTGACCAGCAGCGGCCAGTCCGGCAACCCGGCCAGCGCGCATTACCGCGATGGGCTGGATGCCTGGTTCAAAGGGCGCTTCATGAGCCTGCCACTGCAACAGCAGAACTTCGGCAGGGCGTATGGCAACCAGCGGCTTACGTTGGTGCCGGGGCGGTAACGGCGTTCTTCAGGGGCGCATGAGGGGGCTTGATGAACTTTTTTCAGCAGCTCCCTCCCAAATCCATCCGAACTAACGTCCAGCACCATGCCTCTTAACGGGTAACCCCAGAACCAGTGCCCGTGCCATGGACCTCGTCATCGCCCGCCCCGAAGGCCTGTACTGCCCGCCCGGAGATTTCTACATCGACCCCTGGCGGCCCGTGGACCGGGCTGTCATTACCCATGGCCACGGCGACCACGCACGCACCGGCAATGGCCATTATCTGACCGCCAGCCCCGGTGCCGGCATTCTGCGCAGCCGCCTGGGCCAGGACATCAATCTGCAGACCCTGCCCTACGGTGAGCGCCTGCTGCACCACGGCGTGACGTTGAGCCTGCACCCGGCCGGGCACGTGCTGGGTTCGGCACAGGTGCGTCTGGAGTATCGAGGTGAAGTCTGGGTTGCATCCGGTGACTACAAGGTAGAACCCGATGACACCTGTACGCCCTTCGAACCGGTGGCGTGCCACACCTTCATCACCGAGTCGACCTTCGGCCTGCCGATCTACCGCTGGCCAAGCCAAAGCGAGATCTTCGCCAGCATCAATGCCTGGTGGCGGGCCAACAGTGAACAGGGCAAGGCCAGCGTGCTGTTCTGCTATGCCTTCGGAAAGGCCCAGCGGATTCTGCATGGGCTGGATGCCAGCATCGGCCCGATCCTCGTGCATGGCGCCATGGAGCCGCTCAACCGGGTGTACCGGGATGCCGGCATCCGCCTGCCGGAAACCCGCTACGCAGGCGATATTCCGCGCAACGATCCACTGCTGCGCCAGGCACTGGTCCTGGCGCCCCCGTCAGCCGGCGGCAGTAGCTGGATGCGCCGCTTTGGCGATTACAGTGATGCCTTCGCCAGCGGCTGGATGCTGCTACGCGGCGCCCGCCGGCGGCGCGGCGTGGACCGGGGCTTTGTGCTGTCCGACCACGCCGACTGGCCTGGCCTGCTCTGGGCCATTGGCCAGACCGGTGCCCAACGGGTGATGGTCACCCACGGCTCGGTCGAGGTACTGGTGCGCTACCTCACCGAACAAGGCCTGGATGCCCGCGCCTTCGTCACCGAGTATGGCGACGAAGACGATGTGCCCAACACCGCCCCCTCGCCATGAAAGCCTTCGCTACGCTGTTCCTGCGCCTGGACGCGACCACCTCCAGCAATGCCAAGCTCGAGGCACTGCGCGACTACTTCGACATGGCGCCCGCCGACGATGCTGCCTGGGCGGTGTATTTCCTGGCCGGCGGGCGCCCACGCCAGCTGGTACCCACCCGCCTTCTACGCGAACTGGCGACGACGCTGGCTGGCCTGCCGGACTGGCTTTTCGAAGAAAGCTATCAGGCCGTGGGCGACCTGGCCGAGACCATTTCGCTGCTGCTGCCGCTGCACGCCGATGGCAACGAGGAAGGCCTGGCCACCTGGGTGGAACAGCACTTGCTGCCCCTGCGCGGGCTGGCGCCTGAGCAAGTCCGCCAGCGCCTCCCGCCGCTCTGGGCCCGGTTGGACCGTGCCAGCCTGATGCTATGCCTGAAGCTGATCACTGGCAGCTTTCGCGTGGGCGTGTCAAAGCTGTTGGTCACCCGCGCCCTGGCGCAACTGGCCGGGCTGGACGCCAAACGCGTGGCCCAGCGCCTGGTCGGCTACACCGATATAGGCCATCGCCCGACTGCAGCCAGTTACCAGAGGCTGATCGCCCCAGAGTCCGCCGATGAACACAACCAGCGTGGCGGCCAGCCCTACCCATTCTTCCTGGCCCATCCGCTGCAAGTGTCCAGCGATCAGTTCGATACCCTGCTCGGACCACCAAGCGATTGGCAAATCGAATGGAAGTGGGACGGCATTCGGGCGCAAGTGGTGAAGCGCGATGGCCAGCTGTGGGTGTGGTCACGCGGCGAAGAACTGGTTACCGAGCGTTTCCCCGAACTGCATGGTCTGGCACAGACGTTGCCCGATGGCGTGGTGCTCGACGGCGAGATCCTGGTCTGGAAACCTGGTGAAACCGAGGCTGAACTGGCCGTGCAGCCGTTTGCCTTGCTGCAACAGCGTATCGGTCGCAAAACGCTGGGCAAAAAACTGCTGAACGATGCGCCGGTGGTGCTGCAAGCCTACGACCTGCTGGAGTGGCAGGGCGAGGACTGGCGCAGCCGACCGCAACACGAACGCCGAAGCCAGCTGGAACACCTGGTGGATGAACACCCACTTGCCCCCGTGCTGTTGTCGCCTCTGCTGCAAGGCCCGGACTGGGCCGACCTTGCCCGCCAGCGCGAACAGTCACGCAGCCTGGGCGTGGAAGGGCTGATGCTGAAGCAGCGCGAGGCACTGTACGGCGTGGGGCGCACCAAGGACATGGGCATCTGGTGGAAGTGGAAGATCGACCCTTTCAGCGTCGATGCGGTGCTGATCTATGCCCAACGCGGCCACGGTCGCAGGGCCAGTCTGTACAGCGACTACACCTTTGCCGTATGGGATGCACCGGCAGGTACCCCTGGTCGGGCGTTGGTGCCCTTTGCCAAGGCCTATTCAGGGCTCAGCGACGAAGAAATGCGCAAGGTCGACGCCATCATCCGCAAGACCACGGTGGAAACGTTCGGCCCGGTGCGCAGTGTCACTCCAACGTTGGTGTTCGAGCTGGGCTTCGAAGGCATCGCCCTGTCCCGGCGCCACAAAAGCGGTATTGCCGTGCGCTTTCCGCGCATGCTGCGCTGGCGGCTGGACAAGCCAGTGGAAGAAGCAGATGACCTGGCCACCTTGCAGGCACTACTGGCCTGAAAAAGTTTGCGATGCCCGACTGCTGCAGGATGAGGCGCATTCGCTGAAACTATGCTTCTATTTTTGAGCCGACCCGTGTCGCAGACCGTTTTCGCCACGCAGCCAGGACCAACATGCACCATTCAACCCACGACCTGCTCTCCCCCGTACCGGGGATCACCCGCCAACTGCACAGCTTCCACTTCGGCCCCCGCAGTGGTGGCAAAGTCTATATCCAGGCCTCACTGCACGCCGACGAGCTGCCGGGCATGCTGGTAGCCTGGCACCTCAAGCGCCGCTTGGCCGAGCTGGAACAGCAAGGCCGACTGCAGCGCGAGATCATACTGGTGCCGGTGGCCAACCCGGTGGGTTTGGAGCAAGTGCTGCTGGATGCACCATTGGGGCGTTTTGAACTGCAAAGCGGCGAGAACTTCAATCGCAACTTCGTCGACCTGTCGGACAGCATCGGCGACCAGATCGAAGAACACCTTACCCAGGACCCGACGCACAACCTTGCACTGATCCGCGAATACCTGCGCCGTGGCCTGGACGCACACCCGGTCCGCACACCCCTGCAAGCCCAGCGCCTGATACTGCAGCGCCTGGCCTGCGATGCCGATATGGTGCTGGACCTGCACTGCGACTTCGAAGCAGTCGAGCACCTGTACACCACACCCGATGCCTGGCCCCAGATCGAACCCTTGGCCCGTTACCTGGGCGCCCAGGCCAGCCTGCTGGCAACCGACTCGGGCGGGCAGTCGTTCGATGAATGTTTCAGCCTGGTCTGGTGGCAATTGCAGCAACGTTTCGGCAAACGCTTCCCGATTCCGCTGGGCTGCTGCTCGGTTACCGTGGAGCTTCGTGGCCAGGCGGATGTCAGCCATGATCTGGCCAGCAAGGACTGCCAGGCGATCCTCGACTTCCTGACCCACGCAGGTGTCATCGAAGGCACCAGCGCCCCCCTGCCCGCGCTGTTACGCCACGCCACGCCGTTGGCCGCGGTGGAACCTGTGGCAACGCCACTGGGTGGGTTGCTGGTTTACCACGCCAAACCGGGCCAGCACCTGGAGGCCGGCCAACTGATCGCCGAAGTCATCGACCCACTCAGTGACCGAGTCACCCCCCTTCGCAACAGCCAGCCGGGGCTGCTGTATGCGCGTAGCGTCCGGCGCATGGCCACCGCTGGCATGGTCATCGCCCATGTGGCCGGCGAACAGGTATGCCGCAGCGGCTACCTGTTGGCCAATTGATCCGGTAAAACCATTGCAGCCGGCAAGTGGTCTGTAGAAGCACAGCCTTCGAAGGACCGCCTGCCTCATGCCTGCTGCTACCGACCTCGCCAATGCCTGGTTTGCCAAGCGCGGCTGGAAGCCCTTCGCCTTCCAGCGGCGCGTATGGGCTGCCGTCGAACGGGGCGAGTCCGGTTTGCTGCATGCCAGTACCGGTGCCGGCAAGACCTACGCGGTCTGGCTCGCGGCGCTGCGTGCGTTCAAGCCCAGGCCCCAGGGCCGCCACTTGGCCCCCATACAGGTGCTGTGGGTGACGCCCATGCGTGCCCTTGCCGCCGACACCGCACGTGCGTTGCAAGCGCCGCTTGATGAGCTCCAGCTGCCTTGGAGCGTAGGGGTGCGCAGCGGCGACACCAACAGTGCCGAGCGCGCCCGACAGGCCCGGCGGCTACCCAGTGTGCTGATCACCACCCCCGAAAGCCTGACCCTGCTGCTGACCCGGGCACAGGCACGTGAGGATTTCGCCACGCTGCAACTGGTGGTGGTGGATGAATGGCACGAGCTGCTTGGCAACAAGCGCGGGGTACAACTGCAGCTGGCCTTGGCGCGCCTGCGGCATTGGCACCCGGGCCTACCGACCTGGGGCTTGTCGGCAACCCTCGGCAACCTGCAACACGCACGGGATGTCTTGCTGCCCCAGGGCGGCCTGCTGGTGCAAGGCCGGCAAGACAAGGCACTGCAAGTCGACACCCTGCTGCCAACAGCGATCGAGCGCTTCCCTTGGGCTGGACACATGGGCCTGAAGATGCTCGACCAGGTCTGTCACGAGATCGATGTCAGTGCCAGTAGCCTGGTGTTCACCAACACCCGCGCCCAGGCAGAAATCTGGTATCAGGCCCTGCTTGAGGCCCGCCCGGACTGGGCCGGGCTGATCGCCCTGCACCACGCCTCGCTGGCCCGTGATACGCGCGACTGGGTCGAGCGCAGCCTCAAGCAAGGCAGCCTCAAGGCGGTGATCTGCACGTCCAGCCTGGACCTGGGCGTGGACTTTCTGCCCGTGGAACGGGTGCTGCAAATCGGCTCGGCCAAGGGCATCGCCCGCCTGATGCAGCGGGCGGGTCGCTCAGGACACGCGCCCGGGCGGCACTCCAGGGTCACCCTGGTGCCCACCCATAGCCTGGAACTGGTGGAAGCGGCGGCGGCCCGGCAGGCGCTGATAGCCGGCCACATGGAAGCCCGCTTTTCACCGCGCCTGTGCATGGACGTGCTGGTACAGCATCTGGTCAGCATGGCCTTGGGCAGCGGTTTTCGCCCGGAGCAACTGCTCGCCGAAGTGCGCAGCACCTGGGCTTTTCGCCAGTTGCGCGACAGCCAATGGCAATGGGCGCTGGACTTCGTCTGCCACGGCGGCAGCTCACTGACCGCCTACCCGGACTACCAGCGCGTCGAGCGCCAGGCCGACGGTGTTTACCGGGTTACCAGCGAACGCCTGGCGCGGCGCCACCGCATGGGCATCGGCACCATCGTCAGCGATGCCAACCTGCAACTGAAATACTGGAGCAAGGGCGGCGGCGGGAAAACGCTGGGCAGTGTTGAAGAAGCGTTCATCGCCCGCCTGCGCCCCGGCGATACGCTGGTGTTTGCCGGGCGGGTACTGGAGCTGGTGCGCGTGGAAAACATGACGGCCTATGTGCGTCGCAGCACGGCGCGCAAGGCTGCGGTAGCGCGCTGGAACGGCGGGCGCATGCCGCTCTCGAGCGAACTGGCCGAGGCGCTGGTCGAGCAGCTCGATGCTGCCGCCCATGAACGCTTTGACGGGCCGGAAATGCGCGCAGTACGCCCGCTGCTTGCGCTCCAGGCGCAGTGGTCAGCCTTGCCCACCACAGGCACACTGCTGGCCGAGACCTTCAAGTCCCGCCAGGGCTGGCACCTGTTCCTGTATCCCTTTGCCGGGCGCATGGCCAACCTGGGCTTGGCCAATCTGATTGCCTGGCGGGTCAGCCGCGCACAGCCGCTGTCGGTGTCGATTGCCGTCAACGATTACGGATTCGAACTCCTCAGCCCTGCCCAGGTGGACTGGGCCAGTCACCTGCCGCAAGCACTCGACACCGCGGACCTGCTGGAAGATGTGCTGGCCAGCCTGAATGCCGGGGAAATGGCACTGCGGCGCTTTCGTGAAATTGCCCAGATTGCCGGGCTGGTGTTTGGCGGTTATCCCGCCGCGCAGAAGAGCACGCGGCAAATCCAGGCCTCCAGCGGGCTGTTCTATGAGGTGTTTCGCAAGCACGACGCGGGGAATTTGCTGCTTGGCCAGGCGCGGGATGAAGTATTGAGCGAAGAGCTGGAAATCGAACGGCTGCATCGGCAACTGCTAAAAATGAGTGAGTTGCAACTGGACCTGCGGGCGTTGAAGCGGCCAGGGCCACTGGCGTTTGCCTTGTTGGTGGAAGGCATGCGCGAGACATTGAGCACCGAGAAGCTAGCAGACCGCATTGCGCGGATGGTGGCGGAACTGGAACAAGCGGCGAACGCGGGATGAATTACCAACCCATCGAACACCGGGGGCAGGCGCTCTGGCTGCTTGCCGACAAAGCCATCTACTGGCCCGCCCGCCGCGCCTTGCTGGTGGCCGACGTGCACATCGGAAAGGCCGCCAGCTACCGCGCCCTGCATCAACCAGTGCCACGCGGAACGACTGAGGCGACACTCGACAGGCTCGATCGCCTGCTGGCCGAGCATGACTGCGAACAACTGATCATCCTGGGCGACTTTCTGCATGCCCGCACGGCCCGCGCCCCGGCAACGCTGGCCAAGGTGGAGGATTGGCGCAAGCGGCACAAAAATCTGAAAGTGGTGCTCATACGCGGCAATCATGATCGCAACGCCGGCGATCCACCTGCCTCGCTCGATATTCAGGTCGTGGACGAGCCTTGGGTTCTGGAGCCCTTTGCCCTGCAGCACGAGCCGCAGCCCCACCGCACACACCCGGTACTGGCGGGCCATGTACACCCGGTCTTCGTCCTGCGCGGCAAGGCCCGTCAGCGCTTGCGCCTGCCTTGCTTCGTGATCGATGAGCAAGTCAGCCTGCTACCTGCATTCGGTGAGTTCACCGGGGGGTGGGAAATCACCCCCGCCAGCGCCAGCCGGCTGTACCTGGCTGGCGCTGAACGCGTCTGGCCGCTTTAGCGACGCTCAGGCCACAGGGGCGGGAGGCGGCTCGTCCGGCAAGGTCGGCTCACCCGGCTCCATGGGAGGCGTCTCACCGGGTTCCGGCGGTTGCGGGGTATCGGGGTCAGGCTGATGGGGCACGCCCCCCGCCTGCATGGGCAGCGGGTGCGCCAGCAGTGACCAGGGCAACAACCCTACGTGATTGGGCTGCAGGCCTGCCAGCTTGGCACTGATTGCGGGATGGAGTTTCATTGGCTGCTCCTGACGAAAGCCGATGCACATCATGCACACCGGCGTTACTTCGTTGGAGTGCCAAAGGCGCGGGTAATTCCCCGCGCTTGTCGGCTCAGGTACGCGGCAGAGTGACGCCGCGTTGGCCCTGGTATTTGCCGCCACGGTCCTTGTACGACACTTCGCACTCTTCGTCGGACTGCAAGAACAGCATCTGCGCCACGCCTTCGTTGGCGTAGATCTTCGCCGGCAGCGTGGTGGTGTTGGAGAACTCCAACGTCACGTGGCCTTCCCATTCGGGCTCGAGCGGCGTGACGTTGACGATGATGCCGCAACGGGCGTAGGTGCTCTTGCCCAGGCAAATGGTCAGCACGTCACGAGGAATGCGGAAATATTCGACAGTGCGCGCCAGGGCGAAAGAGTTTGGCGGGATGATGCACACGTCGCTCTTGATATCGACGAAGCTGCCAGCATCGAAATTTTTCGGGTCGACGGTGGCCGAGTTGATGTTGGTGAACACCTTGAATTCGTCGGCGCAGCGTACGTCGTACCCATAGCTGGAGACGCCGAAGGAGATCACGCGGTTGTCCTGCTCGCCGCGCACCTGGCGCTCGACGAACGGCTCGATCATGCCGTGTTCCTGCGCCATGCGGCGAATCCACTTGTCCGATTTGATGCTCATGGCGGGGTGTCCTGAAGAGTTGCGAGGTGAAAATCGTGACGCGCATATTACCGGTCCCGGCGCCCAGGTTAAAGTTCCATCCCTCATCCCGCGCCGGGTGGGGGCTGCAGCCGCCGCCGATCCGAATTTGCCTAAAGCGTCTTCTGACCATTGGCAGGTTGCGGAAAGTGGGGTAAGGTGTTGCCACTGTGCTGCACGTGACACCGAGAATCTCTAGTTTGATGCACGATCCTGATCGGCCCATCGCTGAATTTTCTGCTCTCTTTGCGCTCAGTCCCGGGCAGGGTTTTTCCTGACCGTTATCAAATTGTCCAAGGAGACAGAAAAATGTCCAACCGTCAATCCGGTGTTGTTAAGTGGTTCAACGATGAGAAAGGCTACGGCTTCATCACCCCTCAGTCGGGCGACGACCTGTTCGTGCACTTCAAAGCCATCCAAGCTGACGGCTTCAAAACCCTGAAAGAAGGCCAGGCTGTTACTTTCGTCGCTACCCGCGGCCAGAAAGGCATGCAGGCTGAAGAAGTTCAGATCGCCTAAGTCGATCTAGCTTCCTAGCTTTCAAAAAAACCCGCCTTCTGGCGGGTTTTTTTATGCCTGCTCGAAATAGGCGCTGGCCTCTTCGCGGGCTCGCCCGCTCCCACAGGGACTGCACAGGCTTCAAGTACGGCGCAGTCGCTGTGTGCGGGCAAACTCGGTATGGCAGGTCAGTCTTCGCTGATGGTAATGCTGGGCATTGCCGGCGCCGCAGCTTCCTGCAGCACGATCCGCGCGCCTACCTGGCGAGCCAGCTCCTGGTAAACCATGGCAATCTGGCTTTCCGGCTCGGCGATCGCCGTGGGCTTGCCGCTGTCGGCCTGCTCACGTATCAGCATCGACAACGGCAGCGACGCCAGCAGGTCGACGCCATACTGGCTGGCCAGCTTCTCGCCGCCACCTTCACCGAACAGGTGTTCGGCATGGCCGCAATTCGAGCAGATATGCACGGCCATGTTCTCGACCACGCCCAGCACCGGAATGTTGACCTTGCGGAACATTTCCACGCCCTTCTTGGCATCCAGCAGCGCCAGGTCCTGTGGCGTGGTGACGATCACCGAACCGACCACAGGTACCTTTTGTGCCAGGGTCAGCTGGATGTCACCGGTACCCGGTGGCATATCGATCACCAGGTAATCCAGGTCATCCCAGGCGGTCTGGGTGACCAGTTGCAGCAGCGCGCCAGACACCATTGGGCCACGCCATACCATCGGCGTGTTGTCGTCGGTGAGGAAGGCCATGGACATGACTTCCACGCCGTGGGCCTTGATCGGCACAAACCACTTCTGCTCGCGAATCTGTGGACGAGTGCCCTCGGCGATGCCGAACATCACCCCCTGACTGGGGCCGTAGATATCGGCATCGAGAATACCTACCCGTGCGCCTTCGCGTGCGAGGGCCAAGGCCAGGTTGGCCGCGGTGGTCGACTTGCCAACACCGCCCTTGCCCGAGGCCACGGCGATGATGTTCTTGACGTTGGCCATGGCTGGCACCTGGGCCTGGGCCTTGTGCGCGGCCACCACGCAATCGATCGAAACCTGGGCGCCAGTGACCCCCTCGAGGCTGCCAATGGCGGTCTGCAGCACCTGGGCCCAGCCGTTCTTGAACAGCCCTGCGGCATAACCCAACTGCAACTGCACGCTGACCTGCCCGCCCTGGATATCGATGGCGCGCACGCAGCCGGCGCTGACCGGGTCCTGGTTCAGGTAGGGGTCGGTGTACTGGCGAAGCACGCCTTCAACGGCGGCACGGGTGACGGCACTCATGGAGACTCCCATTGGCAAACTGAATGTAAAACAGCCGCCTATCCTAACCCGTCAATCGTCAGCAGATGCGCTTGCGGGGTGAAATATCTTCGCCAGCCCTTTATAGTGGCCGATCATCCTCATTTTTACCCCGTAGCCAGATAAGTAGCCGAGCCACCATGTCCGAGCCACGCCAGATTCTCGTCACCAGCGCCCTGCCCTATGCCAATGGATCGATCCATCTCGGCCATATGCTGGAGTACATCCAGACGGACATGTGGGTGCGCTTCCAGAAGCTGCGCGGCAACCAGTGCATCTATGTCTGCGCCGACGACGCCCACGGTTCGGCCATCATGCTGCGCGCCGAAAAGGAAGGCATCACCCCGGAACAGCTGATCGCCAACGTCCAGGCCGAGCACAGCAGCGATTTCGCCGACTTCCTGGTGGACTTCGACAACTTCCACTCCACCCACAGCGACGAGAACCGCGAGCTGTCGAGCCTGATCTACTCGCGCCTGCGTGAAGCCGGGCACATCGCCACCCGTTCGGTGACCCAGTACTTCGACCCGGAAAAAGGCATGTTCCTCGCCGACCGCTTCATCAAGGGCACCTGCCCGAAGTGCGCGGCCGAAGACCAGTACGGCGACAACTGCGAAAAATGCGGCGCCACCTACGCACCCACCGAGCTGAAGAACCCCAAGTCGGCGATCTCCGGTGCCACCCCGGTACTGCGTGATTCCCAGCATTTCTTCTTCAAGCTGCCCGACTTCCAGGCCATGCTGCAGCAGTGGACCCGAAGCGGCACCCTGCAGGACGCGGTAGCCAACAAACTGGCGGAATGGCTGGACTCCGGCCTGCAGGAGTGGGATATCTCCCGCGACGCGCCGTACTTCGGCTTCGAGATCCCGGGTGAGCCTGGCAAATACTTCTACGTATGGCTGGATGCGCCAATCGGCTACATGGCCAGCTTCAAGAACCTCTGCGCACGCCGCCCGGAGCTGGACTTCGACGCCTTCTGGAACGAAGGCTCCAAGGCCGAGCTGTACCACTTCATCGGCAAGGACATCGTCAACTTCCACGCCCTGTTCTGGCCAGCCATGCTCGAAGGCGCCGGCTTCCGCAAGCCGACCGCGGTCAACGTGCACGGCTACCTGACGGTCAACGGCGCCAAGATGTCCAAGTCGCGCGGCACCTTCATCAAGGCCCGCACCTACCTGGACCACCTGCAGCCGGAATACCTGCGTTACTACTATGCGGCCAAGCTGGGCCGTGGCGTCGACGACCTGGACCTGAACCTGGAAGACTTCGTGCAAAAGGTCAACTCCGACCTGGTCGGCAAGGTCGTCAACATTGCCAGCCGCTGCGCCGGTTTCATCCACAAGGGCAACGAGGGTGTGATGGTAAGCGGTGATGCCGCGCCTGAGCTGACCGAAGCCTTCCTGGCTGCCGCACCTTCCATCGCCGAAGCCTATGAGGCCCGTGATTTTGGCCGCGCCATGCGCGAAATCATGGCACTGGCCGACCGCGCCAACGCCTGGATCGCCGACAAGGCACCGTGGTCACTGGCCAAGCAGGAAGGCAAGCAGGATGAAGTCCAGGCCATCTGCGCCCAAGGCATCAACCTGTTCCGCCAGCTGGTGATCTTCCTCAAACCGGTGCTGCCGGTGCTGGCCGCTGATGCCGAGGCTTTCCTCAACGTGGCCCCGCTGACCTGGAACGACCACCTGACACGCCTGGAAAACCACGCGCTTAACCCGTTCAAGGCCTTGATGAGCCGTATCGAGCCGGCCAAGGTCGAAGCCATGGTCGCTGCCAGCAAGGAAGACCTGCTGGCTGCCGAAGCCAAGGCCCCGGCGGGCAATGGCGAGCTGGCCAAGGACCCGCTGTCGGCAGAGATCGAGTTCGATACCTTCGCAGCTGTAGACCTGCGTGTGGCGCTGATCGTCAAGGCTGAAGCCGTGGCGGGTGCCGACAAGTTGCTGCAACTGACCCTGGACATTGGTGACGAGCGTCGCAACGTGTTCTCCGGCATCAAGTCAGCCTACCCAGACCCGTCCAAGCTGGAAGGCCGCCTGACCATGATGGTCGCCAACCTCAAACCCCGGAAGATGCGCTTTGGCGTGTCCGAAGGCATGGTCATGGCTGCCGGCCCTGGCGGTGAAGAAATCTACCTGCTGAGCCCGGACAGCGGCGCCAAGCCAGGCCAGCGCATCAAGTAACCGCCCTGCGGGCCATTGTGGGAGCGGGCTGCCCGCTCCCACAATTACGCAGGCCCCTTCATGTCAAACCCGGACAATCGCCCCGATTCCCGGCTATCGTCATCTCATGAATGACTACATCCTGGTCCTGATCAGCGCCGCACTGATCAATCACCTGTGCCTGCTCCGACAGCCACTCTCCGGGCTGCAACTTCAGGTGCACGGCCTGGCCTGCGCCCTGTGCATCGCCCTGGGCGTAATCGGCGCGCAGCTGCTGGTGCACGCGGTACTTGCCCCGTTGCACATCCACGATCTTGCCCTGTTTCTGCTATTGCCCTGGCTGGCTTTGCTCGCCTGGGGCCTGCCCTGGCTTTTGGCCAAGTGGCGCCCGGCCTGGCCTGTAGTGGGGTTGCCAGCGCTGCTGTTGAGCAATGCAGCAGCGCTTGGGCTGGCCCTGCAGCAGACAAGCGACGGCAGCACCTGGCCAACCATGCTGCTCCAAGGCTTGCTGACGGGTGGCGGCTTCTGGCTGGCGCTGATGGTGTTCGCCGACCTGCGCCAGCGCAGCGCCCACGCCGATATCCCCAACGCGCTGCGCGGCCTGCCCATCGAGTTGATCGGGGCCGGGGTGATGGCCATGGCGTTTTCCGGTTTCAACGGAATGTTTGGCCAATGAGCAGTCCCGATCCGCGCCTACGCACCAGCATGGGCCTGGTCTTGCTCGCTTGCACGCCTGGGCTGCTGGCGCTGTTGTGGCTGCATGGCTGGGGCATGATGCTGAACCTGTTGCTGTGCGCCAGTGCCGCGCTGCTGTGCGAGGCATCGCTGCTGGCAGTGCGCAGCCAATCACTGAGCCAGGCGCTAACCGACGGCAGCGCCCTGGTGACCGCCGTGCTGCTGGCGGCCGCCCTGCCCACCTTGGCGCCATGGTGGCTGCCGGTCATCGCGGCAAGTGTCGCGATCGGTATCGGCAAGCAGGCCTACGGTGGGGTCGGGCGAAATCTGTTCAATCCGGCCATGGTGGGTTATGCCTTCGTGCTGCTCAGCTTCCCGTTGCAGATGAACCATTGGCCTGGGCAGGCCCCAGGCCTGCTCGACAGCGTGCAGCAGGTGTTCGCTGGGGGCGAACAGATCGATGCCTGGGCCCGTCCGACATTGCTCGACGGCTTGCGCCACAACCGCAGCCTGACCATCGACGAGCTGTTTGCCAGCCATCCGGGCTTTGGCAACATTGGCGGGGCAGGCAGCGAATGGGTCAACCTGGCATTCCTGCTTGGCGGCCTGTTCTTGCTGCAGCGCAAGGTGATCAGTTGGCATGCGCCGGCAGGTTTGCTGGCAGGGCTATTGGTATTCAGCTTGTTGGGCTGGAACGGTTCGGGGTCGGACTCCAATGGCTCGCCTTTGCTGCACCTGTTTTCCGGCTCAACCATGCTGGCAGCCTTCTTCATTGCGACCGAGCCAGTGTCCGGCCCCAGAGACGACTGGGCCAAGCTGTGCTTCGGCGTGGGAACAGGGGTGCTCATCTACCTGATTCGTACCTGGGGCAGCTATCCGGATGGCACCGCGTTCGCCATCCTGCTGATGAACCTTTTCGCACCGGCACTCGAGCGCATGGCTGCGCAGCGTCAGCAGGCAGCCCGATGAAGCGCGGGGTTCGGGATGTGGGCCTGTTGCTACTGACGGGAGTATTGGCAGTGTCAGCCACCCTGGCCTGGCGGCAGTCGACCGGCCCGGCCATCGCCGGCGCTGAAAAGCAGCTGCAAAGCCGCCAGCGGCTGGCCGTGCTGCCCGACGGTAGTTATGACAACCAGCCCCTGGAAAGCCCGCTGCCAAGGCCCGCCGCACAGAGGCCCAACAGCCGTATCCTGGCGGCTTACCGCGCCACTGTGGCAGGTAAGCCAAGCGCCATTATCCTGATCACACAGGCCCAGGGGTATGCCGGGCCGATCGTGCTGAGCGTCGCCATCACCACGGACGGCCGGCTGATCGGCAGCCAGGTTGTCGAACAACAGGAAAGCCCCGGGCTGGGCGATCGCCTGGGGGATCCGCGATTGCACTGGCTGAGTCAGTTCAACAACCGCGATCAGGGCGATCACTGGGCGCTGAAGCGGGACCAGGGTGACTTTGACCAATTGGCCGGCGCAACCGTGACCTCGCGCGCGGTGATCGCCGCATTGCAGGATGCGCTGAGCTATTTCGACGAGCAGCGTAGTGTATTGCTGGAGGGCGCCACCCATGAATAGGTTCTGCCTGCTGGCCATGAGCCTGGCGCCACTGCTGGGTGCCACCCGAACGCTGGCTGAAGGCGCGGCCATCGGCCTGTGCGCAGTACTGATGGGGTGCCTGCACCAACTGTTGCTGGCGCCACTGCGTAAACACATGGCCAGCTGGGCCTATGTAATGGCTAGCCTGCTGCTGCTGGCAGCCTTGGCCAGTTGCCTGCAGTTGGCCCTGCGGGCCTGGCTGCTACCGCTGGCCATTGCCCTGGGCCACTATCCCGCATTGTTGTGCCTGCAATGCCTGGCCAGTGACCACCTGCTACCTGACCAACGCCGCTGGCGCCTGCTCGCAAGGCACCTCGGCGCTGTCTTTGCCATTTGCCTGCTGCTGGGCACCAGCCGCCAATGGCTGGCTGACCATGCCGAGCTGCACCTGGCCAGCCTCGCACCCGGTGCGCTACTGCTGCTGGGTCTGCTGTTGGCCTTGTACAATCGCCTGCTTCCGGGCCCTGCCCACCCACCTCGTCAAGGAAAGCCCTGATTTCATGAATGCTGCCAAACGCCTGGAGATTTTTCGCAGGCTGCACGAAGACAACCCCGACCCAAAGACCGAACTGGCCTACACGACCCCGTTTGAACTGCTGGTCGCCGTGACACTGTCCGCGCAATCCACCGACGTCGGCGTCAACAAGGCCACTGCCCGCCTGTTCCCCGTCGCCAACACCCCCGAGGCCATCTATGCCCTGGGCGTTGAAGGCCTCAGCGAATACATCAAGACCATCGGGCTTTACAACAGCAAGGCCAAGAATGTCATAGAAACATGTCGGCTACTGATCGAGCGCCACGACAGCCAGGTACCGCAAACCCGCGAAGCGCTGGAGGCGCTACCCGGCGTCGGCCGCAAAACCGCCAACGTGGTGCTAAACACGGCGTTTCGCCAACCGGCCATGGCCGTGGATACCCATATCTTCCGGGTGAGTAACCGCACAGGCATCGCGCCAGGCAAAACGGTGCTGGAAGTGGAAAAGAAACTGCTCAAGTTTGTACCCAAGGACTACCTGCTCGACGCCCACCACTGGCTGATCCTGCACGGGCGCTACGTGTGCCAGGCGCGCAAGCCAAGGTGCGGAAGCTGCAGGATCGAAGATTTGTGCGAGTACAAGCACAAAACCTCCGACGATTGAGCCGATAGCCAAAAACCACTCACATCGATTGAAAAAATCTTTTTTACCAGCGTCTGCTTTCTGGTTATAAGGACGGCCAATGGCCCCTTGGCTTGGAGCGACTCATGAGTACCGATAAAGACGACCTGTCGATCGATGATGATTTTGTTGCCGCAGACGATGACGCGGAGCCACAGGTTGAAATCGCAAAGACCAACCTGAGCAAACGTCGCACCATCGACAACATGCTGGAAGAACGGCGCCTGCAAAAGCAGTTGGCCGATTTCGATTACGACCTGTAGTGCGGGTCCCGTAGTCAGGGACCGATAGCCTTGGCAAAGCCTCCTGGCTGGAGGCTTCAAGGCTTGGCGATCAGTTCAGACCTTGCCGTTGCGCCAGCTCGATCAGGTCAACCAGTGACCGTGCATTGAGCTTTAGCAACAGCCGCGACTTGTAGGTACTGACCGTCTTGTTACTGAGGTACATGCTGTCGGCAATCTCCTTGTTCGAACGCCCTCGCGCCAGTTGTTGCAGCACCGTCATTTCTCGCGCAGAAAGGCGATTCACCATATCCGTCTCGCTGCCCGCCCCCCTGCCACGTGACGCATGCAAGGCCTGGTTGGGGAAGTAGCTGTAACCCGACAACACAGCCTTGATAGCGCTGAGCAGTTCGGTAAGCTCCTGCTGCTTGCACACGTAACCCGCCGCCCCTGCCTGCATGCAGCGCATCGAAAAGTTGCCGGGGGCCTGTGACGTCAGCACCAGTACCTTGCTACCCGGGCTGAATGTCGCCATGCGGGCGATCACCTCCAGGCCATCCAGTTTCGGGATACCGATATCCAGCACCACAATATCCGGCAGGTGTTGCCGTGTCAGCTGCAACGCAGCTACCCCATTGTCAGTCTCCGCCACAACGTCATACCCATGCCGCTCCATCAGCATGCGTACGGCCAGGCGTATGACCGGATGATCATCCACGATAAGCACTTTATTCATGCGATATCCATACATTGTTGTTGCTTTGGCACGCCACGATAACCGACAGGACGCTTGCTGGCGCGGCGATTTACCAGCGAAAGCCATGGACAGACAAAGCCTACAGAACTTACAGAAACTTCCTACACACAATGACTATGGTTGTAACAAATAAATTACTTATTACCGAAAAAAAGGTACCACCCACTGACATAAACGTACCAGTTGAATACTGATCTTCAGCAAAGGAAAACTTCCGACTCAAACACGTCGAAAAAGCAACACAACGAGGTTCTCTGACGATCATTCCTCCCCCGGGAAACAATCCAGCCTTTAGTTGAGTACAGCAGTAAGGTAAAGATGGACAAAACCGCTGGAGACGGCCTATATGACCCAAGCACAACCTGTCGCCCCGCTGACGATCATTGCCATCTTCGCGGGGATCATCGAAGCCTCCGCCCTTGCTACACTGCCATTTCTCGGCGAGTCCAGCCAAAAGCTCTACACCTGGTTCCTGGTAGGCTTTCCATTCTTTCTGACGGCACTGTTTTTTCTGACACTCAACTTCAATTACAAGTCGTTCTATAGCCCGCTTCCCAACAACACAGCACACGACAACACGCCAGCACTGAGCAGTGTGGCCACACCCGCAATTGCCAATGATGCCCCCGAGGCGGTACAGGGCGAACCTGTCACTTTCATGTTCTCCGGCCCCGACGCCTGTCGCATGATGGAACAACAACTCTTGCACGCACTTGCCCAACCGCCCGAGCCAGCGCGCGTCTGGCGCTTTTGTAATCTGGACAGACGTCAATGTGCGCAGCTTTCGATCAGCGCACTCGAGGGCGATGATGTGAGCCATCGAAGTTGAACGACCCGCCTTTGCGCGGGCATAAAAAAACCCCGGACCGAGCCGGGGTTTTCGCACACGCCAGCAATCAGAGCAGCGAACGGCCCTTGTTGGCGGCAATGCGCATACGCAGTGCATTGAGCTTGATGAAGCCAGCAGCATCTGCCTGGTTGTAGGCACCACCATCTTCTTCAAAGGTGGCGATGTTGGCATCGAACAGCGAATCGTCCGACTTGCGGCCAACCACGGTCACATTGCCCTTGTACAGTTTCAGGCGCACCACACCATTCACGTTGACCTGCGAAGCATCGATCATCTGTTGCAGCATCAGACGCTCCGGGCTCCACCAGTAGCCGGTGTAGATCAGGCTGGCATACTTTGGCATCAGCTCATCTTTCAGGTGAGCGACTTCGCGGTCCAGGGTAATCGACTCGATGGCACGGTGTGCCTTGAGCATGATGGTACCGCCAGGCGTTTCGTAGCAACCGCGCGACTTCATGCCGACGTAACGGTTTTCGACGATGTCCAGACGGCCGATGCCGTTGGCACCACCGATACGGTTCAGGTCTGCCAGGACGGTGGCCGGGGATTTCTCGACGCCGTCGATGGCAACGATGTCACCATTGCGGTAGGTCAGCTCGATGTAGGTAGCCTGGTCCGGGGCGTTCTCAGGCGAGACACTCCAGCGCCACATGTCTTCTTCGTGCTCGGTCCAGGTATCTTCCAGGACACCGCCTTCATAGGAGATGTGCAGCAGGTTGGCGTCCATCGAGTACGGCGACTTCTTCTTGCCGTGGCGCTCGATCGGGATGCCGTGCTTCTCGGCGTAGTCCATCAGCTTTTCGCGGGACAGCAGGTCCCACTCGCGCCATGGAGCGATGACCTTGACGCCTGGCTTCAGGGCATAGGCACCCAGCTCGAAGCGCACCTGGTCGTTACCCTTGCCGGTGGCGCCATGGGAAATGGCGTCAGCGCCGGTTTCGTTGGCGATTTCGATCAGGCGCTTGGCGATCAGCGGACGGGCGATGGAAGTACCCAGCAGGTACTCGCCTTCGTAGACGGTGTTGGCGCGGAACATCGGGAACACGAAATCACGCACGAATTCTTCGCGCAGGTCGTCGATGTAGATCTCTTTAACGCCCATTGCCTGGGCCTTGGCACGGGCCGGTTCGACCTCTTCGCCCTGCCCCAGGTCAGCAGTGAAGGTCACCACTTCGCAGTTGTAGGTATCCTGCAGCCACTTGAGAATCACCGAAGTATCAAGGCCGCCGGAATACGCCAGTACGACCTTTTTTACGTCCGCCATGCCATCACTCCACGGGGTTGTACGGAAAGGGATCGATTCTACCGGCGTTGCGGATAAATTTACAGTGGGGCGACAGCTTCTGACGACAAAGCGACAGGAACTTTCGTAGGGGCGACGGGCGGTCGGTTGAGGGATGTGGCATGAGGACCTTGGAGGGGCGTCGAGCCGCAGCATGCATGCCTTGAGGAGTTCAGCGCCTGTGAGATCGAGCGCCGCCAGGTGTCCGCCTCAAGACATTCTGCGCCTGTGAGATCGAGCGCCGCAGGTGTCCGCCTTAAGATATTCAGCGCCTATGAGATCGAGCGCCGCCCGCGCGGCGCTCGATCTCACAGGCGCTGAATGTGTCGAGGCGGACACCTGGCGGCGCTCGGTCTCACAGGCGCTGAAAATGTTGTGACGAACCCCTGGTGGCCTTGATGCGAGCCCATGACATGCACCGACCAGATCTCAGGGCGCCTTCGCCCCCGGGACGCCCGAGGCAGGTGCAACAGCCGGCGCCGCTTGCTCAACCGGCTTTTCCACGGCTTTTTCAACCACCGCCACCCGATCCAGCTCGATATTCACCCGCCGATTACGCGCCCGATTCGACGCACTGTTGTTCTTCGCGAGCGGATAACGCTCGCCATGGAAGCGCACAGTGATCTGCTCTTCCGGCACACCGTTAGCCTTGAAATAATCGGCCACGGCCAATGCGCGGCGGCGCGACAGGTCGCGGTTGGCCAGGCGGTTGCCACTGTTGTCGGAATGCCCATTGAGCTCGACATGGTTCACCGTCGGGTCGGCTTTCATGTAATCGAGGATCACGTCCAGCCGCGCCTTGGCTGCTGCGTCCAGCTCGATACCGCCCCCGGGGAAACCCACCTGTGTCTGGCGCACCTGGTCGTAGTTCATCGGCAACAGCTTGCCAGCACAGACCTGATAGTCATTGTAGGCTTTGGCGAAGCTGACCGGCAGCACACGCACCTCCATCGGCCTGCCCGCCTCACCGGTGTAGTTGCGCACAACGGTGCTACGCCCGTCGAGCAAACCGTTGATCAGCCGGCTGGCCTGCCCTTGGGAGGAGCTGAACAGCACGCCACTGCGGGCCATTCGCACATTGCCCAGGTTGATATCGCCACGCCCAGGTTGCCACGGCGCTGCCGCAGCCAGCAGGCTGGCGGTGCCGGCACCGAGTACGTTGCTGTCCGACCGCAGCTGAAACACCGGCTGCTCGCCTGCCCGACGCACGAACGTACCGCTGCCGAAACCTTCGATCGGCTGGCTCAGACGGCACTCGAACTGGTCACCCTCGACCTTCCAGGCAATGTTCTCCATGCGCGTCTGGAAAGTCAGTGCGCCGGCCGGCAGGCTGGCGAACAGGGTCAACAGGGCTAGGTAACGCTGGCGCACGGGCGGCTCCACAAATTCTGACGGCTTACCAGCAGGCTATCGGACGCTGTCCGGAAAACTTGATAGCCGTGCTCGCCCCGGGGTTTTCCGGTAGGATTGGGGCTTGAGTTCGACCCGCCTGGAATCCCCAATGTCCGATCGCCTGACCCTCCTGCGCCCCGACGACTGGCACATCCATCTGCGCGATGGTGCCGTCCTGCCCCACACCGTTGGCGACGTGGCGCGTACCTTCGCCCGTGCCATCATCATGCCCAACCTCGTGCCGCCGGTGCGCAATGCCACCGAGGCCGGCGCCTACCGTGAGCGCATTCTGGCTGCCCGCCCGGCCGGCAGCCGCTTCGAGCCGCTGATGGTGCTGTACCTCACCGACAACATCAGCCCCGAGGACATCCGCGCGGCCAAGGCCAGCGGTTTCGTGTACGCCGCCAAGTTGTACCCGGCCGGCGCCACCACCAACTCCGATTCGGGCGTGACCAGCATCGACAACATCTTCCCGGCCATAGAGGCAATGGCGGAAGTGGGCATGCCGCTGCTGGTGCATGGCGAAGTGACCCGCAGCGAGATCGACGTGTTCGACCGCGAGAAGCGCTTCATCGACGAGCACATGCGCCGTGTGGTCGAGCGCTTCCCGACGCTGAAAGTGGTGTTCGAACACATCACCACCAGCGACGCCGCGCAGTTCGTCACCGAGGCCCCGGCCAACGTGGGTGCGACCATCACCGCCCAGCACCTGCTGTACAACCGCAACCACATGCTGGTTGGCGGCATTCGCCCGCACTTTTACTGCCTGCCGATCCTCAAGCGCAACACTCACCAGGTGGCCTTGCTGGACGCTGCCACCAGCGGCAATCCGAAGTTCTTCCTCGGCACCGACTCGGCACCTCATGCCCGTCACGCCAAGGAAGCAGCCTGTGGTTGCGCGGGTTGCTACACCGCTTATGCGGCGATCGAGATGTACGCCGAAGCGTTCGAACAGCGTAACGCGCTGGACAAGCTGGAAGGCTTCGCCAGCCTGCACGGCCCGGCCTTCTATGGCCTGCCGGCGAACACCGACACCATTACCCTGGTCCGCGAAGAATGGACCGCTCCGGAAAGCCTGCCATTTGGCGAGCAAACCGTAGTCCCGCTGCGCGCTGGCGAAAAACTGCGCTGGCGCCTGCTGGAGAAAAACGCGTGAGCGAAGACCTTTACGAAGACGACCTGGACACCCAAGGCAGCAGCGGTCCTCGTCACCCGATGGCCGAGCGCTTCCGCGGCTATCTGCCGGTCGTGGTGGATGTTGAAACCGGTGGTTTCAACAGCGCTACCGATGCATTGCTGGAAATTGCCGCCGTCACCATTGGCATGGACGAGAAAGGTTTCCTGTTCCCCGAACATACCTACTTCCACCGAGTGGAGCCGTTCGAGGGCGCCAACATCGAGCCGGCCGCACTTGAGTTCACCGGGATCAAGCTGGACCACCCGCTGCGCATGGCGGTCAGCGAGGAAAGCGCGATGACCGACATCTTCCGCGGCGTGCGCAAGGCACTCAAGGCCAACGGCTGCAAGCGGGCGATTCTGGTCGGCCACAACAGCAGCTTCGACCTGGGTTTCCTCAATGCAGCAGTGGCGCGCAATGACCTGAAGCGCAACCCGTTCCACCCGTTCTCCAGCTTCGACACCGCCACCCTGGCGGGCCTGGCGTATGGCCAGACCGTGCTGGCGCGGGCCTGCCAAAGCGCCGACATCGACTTCGACGGGCGTGAGGCGCACTCGGCACGTTATGACACCGAGAAAACCGCTGAGCTGTTCTGCGGCATCGTCAACCGCTGGAAAGAAATGGGCGGCTGGCGCGATTTCAACGATTGATCTGCTAAAGGCATTCGCGGGCACGCCCGCTCCCACAGGTTCACCTTTGCCTTCAGGCATGCAGAGAATCTGTGGGAGCGGGCGCGCCCGCGAAGAGGCCGGCACAGGAAGGCAAAAAAACCGGCCACGAAGGCCGGTTTTTTCATGCACGCAGCAATTACAGCTTGCCAGCGTTCTCGCTCAGGTAGGCAGCAACGCCTTCAGGCGAAGCGTTCATGCCCTTGTCGCCTTTTTTCCAGTTGGCAGGGCACACTTCGCCGTGCTCTTCGTGGAACTGCAGAGCGTCAACCAGACGCAGCAGCTCGTCCATGTTACGACCCAGTGGCAGGTCGTTGACGATCTGCGAACGGACAACACCGTTGGTATCGATCAGGAAGGCACCACGGAAGGCCACGCCGCCTTCGGACTCGACGTCGTAGGCTTTGCAGATTTCGTGGGTCATGTCGGCAGCCAGGGTGTACTTCACCTGACCGATGCCGCCGTTGTTGACCGGGGTGTTACGCCAGGCGTTGTGGGTGAAGTGCGAGTCGATCGACACGCCGATCACTTCCACGTTGCGCGCCTGGAAGTCAGGGATGCGGTTGTCCAGGGCGATCAGCTCGGACGGGCAGACGAAGGTGAAGTCCAGCGGGTAGAAGAACACCAGGCCGTACTTGCCCTTGATGGCCGAGGCCAGGTTGAAGCTATCGACGATCTCGCCATTGCCCAGCACGGCCGGAACGGTGAAATCGGGGGCTTTCTTACCAACGAGTACGCTCATTGTAATCTCCTGATGAGGGTGAAAAACCGTTTGCCGGGCCAGACGGGCTTGCCCGACATCCAACAAAGGCCGACCATCATACACGGCTTCTCATGACAGGCCGACTCCGTCGACAAAGCAACCACCGGTCGCTCAAGCACAGCCCTCTCAGAAAGATCTTTGACAAGCATTCTCATTACCATTAAGCTCCAACCCATCGACCCAACCAGCGATGGTCAGCCCTTATGTATGTGTGTCTTTGTGTCGGCGTTACCGACGGACAGATCCGCGATGCGATCTATGAAGGATGCTGCAGTTACAAGGAAGTGCGAGCCGCCACCAATGTCGCCAGCCAGTGTGGGAAATGCGCCTGCGTGGCCAAGCAGGTGGTCCGCGAGACCCTGACCGAGCTTCAGGTCAGCCAGGCAGCCCTGCCCTACCCCGTCGAATTTACCGCTGCCTGAACGCAGAATTTCAAGAACCGGACCTAGTGTCCGGTTTTTTTATGCCCGAAATTCAACAAGTTAGCGTTGCAACGCGGTTCACAAACATTCTTATTCCTATTAATTTTCACTTAGTATTCAAGAACTTAGGTTTGACACACCTAAGTATCGGGCTCAAACTTCAGTGGATTGACACACTTCTACAGGGCAGGAACCCGACATGAAAGGCGACGTAAGCGTCATCCAGCATCTCAACAAGATCCTCGGAAACGAGCTGGTCGCGATCAACCAGTACTTCCTGCACGCACGCATGTACGAAGATTGGGGGCTGAACAAACTCGGCAAGCACGAGTACAAAGAATCCATCGATGAAATGAAGCACGCTGACAAATTGATCAAGCGTATTTTGTTCCTCGAAGGTATTCCTAACGTTCAGGACCTGGGCAAACTGCTGATCGGCGAGCACACCAAGGAAATGCTCGAGTGCGACCTGAAGATTGAACAGCAAGGCCTGGTCGACCTGAAGGCCGCCATCGCCCATTGTGAAACCGCTGGCGACTTCGGCTCGCGTGACGTGCTCGAAGATATCCTCGAGTCCGAGGAAGAACACATCGACTGGCTGGAAACCCAACTGGGGCTGATCGACAAGATCGGTATCGAGAACTACCTGCAGTCGCAGATGGGCGAAGAGTAACTATTCGCCCCATGAAAAAACCCGCGATCAGCGGGTTTTTTCATGCTTGCCGGAAGATCAGGCTTCAGAAGCCTTGGCCTTGGCAGCCGCTTCCTTGATCAGGGTTTGCAGCTCACCCTTCTCGAACATTTCCAGCATGATGTCGCTGCCGCCAACCAGCTCACCGGCTACCCACAATTGCGGGAAGGTCGGCCAGTTGGCGTATTTTGGCAGGTTGGCGCGAATTTCCGGGTTCTGCAGGATGTCGACGTAGGCGAACTTTTCGCCACAACCCATCACGGCCTGCGATGCACGCGCAGAGAAGCCGCACTGCGGGGCATTCGGCGAGCCTTTCATGTAAAGCAGAATGGTGTTGTTGGCAATCTGCTCTTTGATCGTTTCGATGATATCCATGTAGCACCTCGGCTGAACTATCCGACACAGTCGTCGGCACGGTGTCGCATTGTATCGGAAAGCCGAGCGCTGTGCTCGGCCTTGCCGTTCCTCAAGCGGCCTCGACCTGCACGGGTACGCCATTGAGCGCAGCGTTTCCGGAAACCTGGTCCCTAAAGCGCTCATCGGTCAGGTCATTGGCACTCACGCCGGGTTGCGCCTGGGCGATCTGCAGGTGCACGCCCTGACGCCCATGACCATAACCATGGGGCAAGCTGACCACACCGGGCATCATGTCCTCGCAGGCCTGCACCTCGACCTCCAGGGAGCCGGTACGCGAACGGATGCGCACACGCTGGCCATCCTGCAGTTGCCGCTGCTGCAAATCTTGCGGGTGCATCAACAACTGATGCCGTGGCTTGCCTTTCACCAGACGATGGAAGTTGTGCATCCACGAGTTGTTGCTGCGCACATGGCGCCGCCCGATCAGCAGCAGCTCGCCCGGCACCGGCGGCGTCATTTGCGCCAGGCGGTGCAGGTCGTCCAGCAAAACCTGGGGGGCGGCTTCGACAGCCTTGCTGGCAGTCGCCAGGCGCCCAGCGAGGTTGCTGCGTAACGGCCCCAGGTCAAGCCCGTGCGGGTGATCGTCCAGTGTTGCCAGGGAGAGCCGCCAAGGCGTTGCTTCACCGTAGGGCCCTTTGCGCAGGGCTTGATCAATCATCTGCGCAGGCGACCAGGTCGGCTTCAACGCCAACTCGGCACGCTTGGCAAACGCTTGGGCCAGGCCGACGAAGATCTCCCAGTCATGCAGTGCTCCCTCCGGCTTGGGCAGGATCGCCCGGTTGAAGCGCGTGACATTGCGCACTGCCAGCAGGTTGAAGGTGCTGTCGTAATGGTCGTTTTCCAGCGCGGAGGTAGAGGGCAGGATCAGGTCGGCATGGCGGGTGGTTTCGTTGATGTAGAGGTCGATACTGAGCATGAACTCCAACCCCTCCAGCGCCGCATCCAGCTGGCGGCCGTTCGGCGTGGACAACACGGGGTTGCCGGCAACTGTCACCAGGGCGCGCACCTGCCCTTCGCCCGGCGTTTGCATTTCCTCGGCCAGGGCAGCCACCGGCAGCTCGCCGCCGTACTCGGGCAAGCCCGACACACGGCTCTGCCAGGCGTTGAAGTGGCCGCCCGAGGTGGTTGCCACCAGGTCGACGGCAGGCTCCGTGCACAACGCGCCGCCTGTACGGTCGAGGTTGCCGGTCACCAGGTTCACAAGTTGCACCAGCCAGTGGCAAAGGGTACCGAATGCTTGGGTCGAGACACCCATGCGGCCGTAGCACACGGCCTGCCCGGCAGCGGCGAAGTCGCGTGCCAGCTGGCGAATATCCGCTGCAGCAATACCACATTGGGCGCTCATGGCCTCGGCACTGAACGGCGCAATGGCCTCGCGCACCTGCTCCAAGCCGCTGACCGGCAAGTGCGAGCCCCGTGCCAGGCCTTCTTCGAACAATGTGTTGAGCAAGCCGCACAACAGGGCTGCATCACCGCCAGGGCGTATGAACAAATGGCGGTCAGCCATTGCCGCCGTTTCGCTACGCCGCGGGTCAACCACCACCAGGCGCCCACCACGCGCCCGCAGGGCCTTAAGGCGCTTCTCCACGTCCGGGACGGTCATGATGCTGCCATTGGAGGCCAGCGGGTTGCCGCCAAGAATCAGCATGAACCCCGTGTGATCGATGTCCGGAATCGGCAGCAGCAGCCCATGCCCATACATCAAGTGGCTGACCAGGTGTTGGGGCAACTGGTCTACGGACGTGGCAGAGAAACGGTTACGGGTCTTGAGCAGGCCCAGGAAATAGTTGCTGTGGGTCATCAAGCCGTAATTGTGCACACTCGGGTTGCCTTGGTAGACCGCCACGGCATTGCGCCCATGGGCTTGCTGGACCGCCCACAGCTTTTCGGCAGCCAGTGCGAAAGCCTCATCCCAGCCAATGGCCTGCCAATGCTCGCCGACTCGCTTGTGGGGCTGGCGCAGGCGGTCCGGGTCGTTCTGGATGTCCTGCAACGCCACGGCCTTGGGGCAGACATGGCCACGGCTGAACGGGTCCAGGGGGTCGCCCTTGATCGAGCTGATCAGCGCCCGCCCGTCCTCCTCATGGCTGACTTCGATGTTGAGCCCGCAGATCGCTTCGCACAGGTGACAGGCACGGTGATGCAGGGTCTTGGTCATGGCCGCCTCTGCCTTGTTGTTGTCGAACAGTGACTATGCGCCCGCCCCCGCCCCGCGGCCAGTGCGCTTCGCCGCGTGAATCCACCGACATCATGCGCACGATTTACGACAGCCATTTGCCAAATTGCCAGCAAGCCGTGTACAACCGTCTGTAGCAAATAAAGAACAGCACGGCCAACGGGTAAAGACACCCTTTGCAACACCCTTTGCAATCACGCCGCTTTTCCCCCCCTTGGCTTCAGGCGACATTTACTTATAGTATTGCGCCTTTCCCTATTTCGTCCGCCCCGTGCGGCTTACGCCGCAGGTCACCCCCGTTGTCAAAAAAAACCATACGGTCGACCTGCATACCGTTGCAGATAAGGTAGTCACTCATGAGCGCTAGGCACTTTCTCTCCCTGCTGGACTTCACCACCGACGAATTGCTCGGGGTGATCCGCCGCGGCATCGAGCTGAAGGACCTGCGTAAGCGAGGCGTGCTGTTCGAACCGCTGAAGAACCGTGTGCTGGGCATGATCTTCGAAAAGTCCTCGACCCGTACCCGTGTGTCGTTCGAGGCCGGCATGATCCAGCTCGGCGGCCAGGCCATCTTCCTCTCGCCCCGCGACACCCAGCTGGGCCGCGGCGAGCCGATTGGTGACAGCGCCATCGTGCTGTCGAGCATGGTTGATGCGGTGATGATCCGTACCCACGCCCACAGCACCCTGACCGAGTTCGCCGCCAAGTCGCGTGTGCCCGTGATCAACGGCCTGTCCGACGAATCGCACCCGTGCCAACTGCTGGCCGACATGCAGACGTTCGTTGAACACCGCGGCTCGATTCAGGGCAAGACCGTGACCTGGATCGGCGATGGCTTCAACATGTGCAACTCCTATATCGAAGCCGCCAGGCAGTTCGATTTCCAGCTGCGCATCGCCTGCCCCGAAGGCTATGAGCCGGATCAACGCTTCATGGCACTGGGCGGTGACCGCGTGCAGATCATCCGGGATGCCAGGGAAGCTGTGCGTGATGCACACCTGGTGGTCACCGATGTCTGGACTTCCATGGGTCAGGAGGAGGAAACTGCACGGCGCCTGGCGCATTTTGCGCCTTACCAGGTCACCCGCGAACTGCTCGACCTGGCTGCACCCGATGTCCTCTTCATGCACTGCCTGCCCGCCCACCGTGGCGAGGAAATCAGCCAGGACCTGCTCGACGACCCACGCTCGGTCGCCTGGGACGAGGCTGAAAACCGCCTGCATGCACAGAAGGCGCTTCTCGAATTCCTTGTAGAACCGGCTTACCACCACGCATGAGTCAACCCCTACTGCTCAACCTGCGCAACCTCGCCTGCGGCTATGGCGACCAGCGCATCGTCCAGAACCTCAACCTGCACCTGAACGCAGGCGACATCGGTTGCCTGCTGGGTTCATCCGGTTGTGGCAAGACCACCACCCTGCGCGCCATCGCCGGTTTCGAGCCGGTGCACGAAGGTGAAATCCACCTGGCTGGCGAAGTCATTTCCCGGGCTGGCTTCACCCTGGCACCGGAAAAGCGCCGCATCGGCATGGTATTTCAGGACTACGCGCTATTCCCGCACCTGACCGTGGCGCAGAACATTGCCTTTGGTATCGCCAAACACCCACGCCAGGCCGCCGTCATCGAAGAGATGCTGGAGCTGGTCAAACTCGGCGGGCTGGGCGGGCGTTACCCGCATGAGCTGTCTGGCGGCCAGCAGCAACGTGTCGCCCTGGCCCGGGCGCTGGCGCCCGAGCCGCAACTGCTGCTGCTTGACGAGCCATTCTCCAACCTCGACGTGGAGCTGCGCCGGCGCCTGAGCCATGAGGTTCGCGACATTCTCAAAAGCCGCGGTACCAGCGCCATTCTGGTCACCCATGACCAGGAAGAAGCCTTTGCCGTCAGCGACCAGGTCGGCGTCTTCAAGGAAGGCCGCCTGGAACAGTGGGACACGCCCTATAACCTTTACCACGAACCGCAGACGCCATTCGTGGCGAGTTTCATCGGCCAGGGGTACTTCATCCGTGGGCAAATGAGCAGCCACGAGGCGGTCAATACCGAAGTGGGTGAGCTGCGCGGTAACCGCGCCTACATCATGGCGCCGGGCAGCTCGGTGGATGTACTGCTGCGCCCGGATGATATCGTGCATGCACCTGGCAGCGCGCTCCTGGCGAACATCGTGGGCAAGAGTTTCCTTGGGGCATCCACGCTCTACCGCCTGCAGTTGCCCACCGGTAGCCAGCTCGAAGCGATCTTCCCTAGCCATGATGACCACGAGGTCGGTGAGAATGTGGAGATTGCAGTGAAGGCCGATCACCTTGTGCTATTCCCGGTACCGGGTAGCGTTGCGGCACAGTTGCCACGCCAGGAGAACGGCGTGCGTCGATACAGTTCGGCGACTTGACTCAAGCGCCAGGGGGCCGCTTGGCGGCCCCCTGTTCTCAGCCTCGACCAATCCCGGCAAATGTGCCCTTCGTATACTCCGCCAGCACCGCCGCGGCCAACTCCACTTCCAGGCCACGCCTGCCGGCGCTGACATGGATAGTTGCAAAATTCTGCGCCGAATCATCAATGAAGGTCCGCAGGCGCTTCTTCTGCCCGAGCGGGCTGATGCCGCCCACCAGGTAACCGGTCGCCCGCTGCGCCGCCGCCGGGTCGGCCATCTCGCACTTCTTCACCCCGGCAGCATGGGCCAGGGCCTTGAGGTCCAGGGTACCCACCACAGGCACAACCGCTACCAGCAATTCCCCTTTCTCGCTGCTTGCCAGCAACGTCTTGAACACCTGTTGCGGGTCGAGCCCGAGCTTTTCTACCGCCTCCAGGCCGTACGACGCCGACTTCGGGTCATGTTCATAACTGTGCACACGATGCTCGGCACGGTGCTTCTTCAACAGGTCTAGGGCGGGGGTCATGCAAGGGCTCCAGTCAGGGACGACTCGGCGGCTACTTTAGGACAATTCCCACATCCCAGCCACCGCACCGCAATCGCGCGCGTCTAGTACAGGGATCAGCAGCTGATTCTAGCGACCTTATCGTGACTGACCGTTCACTTTCGACCTTTGACATCAGCGTTTCTTGTCTATATTTTTTCGTTTCTGAATAAACGATGCCCTTTTAAGGTGCATTTCCTACATCACCCGGGGTCAATGGGGATAGACACCGGGTTTTGCTGTCGAGCGCCACGCGCCTCACAACAAAAAAAACGAGGTCATACATGACGACTGCTCTGCGCCAACCCACACTGTCCAGCCAATGCCTGGCCGAGTTTCTCGGCACCGCCCTGCTCATCTTCTTCGGCACCGGCTGCGTCGCCGCGCTCAAGGTTGCCGGCGCCAGCTTCGGGCTTTGGGAAATCAGTATCATCTGGGGCGTGGGCGTCAGCATGGCCATCTACCTCACCGCCGGTATTTCCGGTGCGCACCTGAACCCAGCCGTGAGTATCGCCCTCACACTGTTCGCAGGGTTCGACAAGCGCAAGCTGCCCTTCTACATGCTGGCCCAGGTATGCGGCGCATTCTGTGGCGCGGCCCTGGTCTACACGCTGTACAGCAACCTGTTCTTCGATTTCGAACAAGCCCACGCCATGCTGCGCGGTAGCGAAGGCAGCCTGGAGCTGGCCTCGGTGTTCTCCACCTATCCACACCCGTCGCTGTCCACCAGCCAGGCGTTTCTGGTCGAAGTGGTGATTACTGCCATTCTGATGGCCGTGATCATGGCCCTGACCGACGACAACAACGGCCTGCCGCGCGGCGCCATGGCCCCGCTGCTGATCGGCCTGCTGATTGCAGTGATTGGCAGCGCCATGGGCCCATTGACGGGTTTTGCGATGAACCCGGCCCGCGATTTCGGGCCAAAACTCATGACCTTCCTGGCCGGTTGGGGCGAAATCGCCTTCACTGGCGGGCGGGATATTCCCTATTTCCTGGTTCCGGTATTTGCACCGATCCTTGGCGCCTGCTTGGGTGCAGCGAGCTATCGCGGCCTGATTGCACGCAACCTGCCAATGGCGCCCGCCGCGACCCCTGAGACAAATGACATTCGCCAGGGCGATACTCAAGCCAATTGATGCCACCATCACGCACAGCCCTGACCCCCTATTCTTGCAAGGCCTACGACCATGACAGACACCCAGGATAAGAACTACATCATCGCCCTGGACCAGGGTACCACCAGTTCGCGGGCGATCATTTTCGACCGTGACGCCAATGTTGTGGGTACCTCCCAGCGCGAGTTCGCACAGCATTACCCGCAGGCGGGCTGGGTCGAGCATGACCCGATGGAGATTTTCGCCACACAAAGCGCGACCATGGTCGAGGCCCTGGCCCAGGCAGGTATCAGCCACGCCCAGGTCGCCGCGCTGGGCATTACCAACCAGCGCGAAACCACGGTGGTATGGGACAAGGAAACCGGGCGTCCGGTGTACAACGCCATTGTCTGGCAGTGCCGCCGCAGCACCGAGATCTGTGCTCAGCTCAAGCGTGACGGCCATGAAGGCTACATTCGTGAAACCACCGGCCTGGTCACCGACCCGTATTTCTCCGGCACCAAGCTGAAATGGATCCTCGACAATGTCGACGGCGCCCGTGAACGCGCCGAGCGTGGCGAACTGCTGTTCGGCACCATCGACACCTGGCTGATCTGGAAGTTTACGGGTGGCAAGGTTCACGTCACCGACTACACCAACGCCTCGCGCACGCTGATGTTCAACATCCACAGCCTGCAGTGGGACGACAAGCTGCTGGAAATCCTGGGCATCCCGCGGCAGATGCTGCCTGAGGTGCGCCCATCCTCGGAAGTTTACGGCCACACCAAGAGCGGCATAGCCATCGCCGGTATCGCCGGCGACCAGCAATCGGCACTGTTCGGCCAGATGTGCGTGGAGCCGGGCCAAGCCAAGAATACCTACGGCACTGGCTGCTTCCTGTTGATGAACACGGGCGACCAGGCGGTGAAGTCGTCCCACGGCCTGCTCACGACCATTGCCTGCGGCCCGCGTGGTGAGGTGGCCTATGCACTGGAAGGCGCGGTATTCAATGGTGGCTCTACCGTGCAATGGCTGCGTGACGAACTGAAGATCGTCAACGACGCCCTGGATACCGAGTATTTCGCCAGCAAGGTCAAGGACAGCAATGGCGTGTACCTGGTGCCCGCCTTTACCGGCCTGGGTGCCCCGTACTGGGACCCGTATGCCCGTGGTGCGTTGTTCGGCCTGACACGTGGCGTGAAGGTGGACCACATCATCCGCGCCGCACTGGAGTCCATCGCCTTCCAGACCCGCGATGTCCTCGACGCCATGCAGCAGGACTGTGGCCAGCGCTTGTCCGAGCTGCGCGTGGACGGTGGTGCCGTGGCCAACAACTTCCTCATGCAGTTCCAGGCCGACATCCTCGGCACCTGCGTGGAGCGGCCGCAGATGCGCGAAACCACGGCGCTGGGCGCCGCCTATCTGGCAGGCCTGGCCTGTGGCTTCTGGAGTGGCCTGGACGAGCTGCGCGACAAGGCGATCATCGAGCGTGAGTTCAGCCCGCAACTGGACGAAACGCAGAAAGAAAAGCTGTATGCCGGCTGGAAGAAGGCGGTCGAGCGTACCCGTGACTGGGAAGATCACGAGGCATGATCGCTGTTGGGGCCGCCATGCGGCCCCAATCGTCTACTGGCCGTCATCCCCTTCCTACGGCATCATTGCAGAATTTGTCCGGCAGCCCCAAAGGACCGCCCATGAATCTGCCCCCCCGCCAACAACAAATCCTCGAACTGGTACGCGAACGCGGCTATGTCAGTATCGAGGAAATGGCGCAGCTGTTCGTTGTCACTCCCCAGACCATTCGACGCGACATCAACCAGCTTGCCGAGCTCAACCTGCTGCGCCGTTACCACGGCGGCGCAGCTTACGACTCGAGCATCGAGAACACCGCCTACGCCATGCGTGCCGACCAGATGCGTGACGAAAAGCAGCGCATTGCCGACGCCGTAGCCCGGCAGATTCCCGACCATGCGTCGCTGTTCATCAACATCGGCACCACCACCGAATCGATCGCACGGGCGCTGCTCAACCACAGCCACCTGAAAGTCATCACCAATAACTTGCATGTGGCGGCGATCCTGGCCGCCAAGGACGATTTCGAAGTGCTGGTGGCGGGTGGCACGGTGCGCCGAGATGGTGGTGTTGTCGGCCAGGCCAGTGTCGATTTCATCAACCAGTTCAAGGTCGACTTCGCCCTGGTGGGCATCAGCGGTATCGACGAGGACGGCAGCCTGCTCGATTTCGACTATCAGGAAGTGCGGGTATCGCAAGCCATCATTGCCAATGCCCGGCAAGTGATCCTCGCCGCCGATTCCAGCAAGTTCGGGCGCAATGCCATGGTGCGCCTGGGCTCGATCGACTTGGTCGACTGCCTGGTGACCGACCGGACACCGACCCCGGCCCTTACCCAATTGTTGAACCAGAACAAGATCAGGCTTGAGGTGGTGTGAGGGCTGGTGGGTGCATGCCGCCAGACTTTTGGTGTCTGCGTGAGCAAGCGCCCCCTCACCCAAGCCGTACCCCCTGAATTTTCGTAAATGTTCACTTCATTGTCATTTGATCAGTTTTTTCTATAGAGACTGACTGGCGACCGGCGTTCTGTTGCGCTAATATTTTCGCAAACGAACATCAATGTTCACATTCGATGTGAATAGCCTCAGGAGGCCTTGCCCGTGTCCCAGCCAGTTTCGTCCCAGCCCCCAACAGCCAACTGCTATGACCTTGCCGTAATCGGCGGTGGCATCAATGGCGTGGGCATCGCTGCCGACGCCGCTGGTCGCGGCTTGAAGGTCTTCCTTTGCGAAAAAGACGACCTGGCCCAACACACGTCGTCAGCCAGCAGCAAACTGATTCACGGTGGCCTGCGCTACCTGGAGCACTACGAATTTCGCCTCGTGCGCGAGGCCCTGGCTGAACGCGAAGTGCTGCTGGCCAAGGCGCCGCACATCGTCAAACCTATGCGCTTCGTGCTTCCGCACCGCCCGCACCTGCGCCCTGCATGGATGATCCGCGCCGGCCTGTTCCTCTACGACCACCTGGGCAAGCGCAAGCGCCTGGGCGCCTCGCGCAGCCTGCGCTTTGGCCCGGGCTACCCGCTGAAGCCGGCAATCACCCGCGGCTTCGAATACGCCGACTGCGCTGTCGATGACGCCCGCCTGGTAGTACTCAACGCCATGGCGGCCCGTGAGCTTGGCGCCCATATCCGCACCCGCACCCGCTGCTTGCGCGCCGAACGTGTAGAGGGCTTGTGGCAGGTAGAGCTACAGCACGCCGATGGCAGCCTCCAGACGATCCATGCCCGCGCGCTGGTCAACGCCGCCGGCCCGTGGGTGGCCAGCTTCATCAAGGACGACCTCAAGCTCGATGCACCTTACGGCATCCGCCTGATCCAGGGCAGCCACATTATCGTGCCGCGCCTGTATGAAGGCGAACATGCCTACATTCTGCAGAATGAAGACCAGCGCATCGTCTTCTGCATCCCGTACCTGGACCGCTTTACCCTGATCGGCACCACTGACCGGGAATACAGCGGCGACCCGGCCGCGGTCGCCATTACCGAGCAGGAAACACATTACCTGTTGAAGGTCGTCAACGAGCACTTCAACCACCAACTGAGCCAAGCCGACATCCTGCATACCTACTCCGGCGTTCGGCCGCTGTGCAACGACGAGTCGGACAACCCTTCGGCGGTGACCCGGGACTACACACTCGCCCTTTCGGCAGAGGTTGGCCAGGCACCGCTGCTGTCGGTGTTCGGCGGCAAGCTCACCACTTACCGCAAGCTGGCCGAATCGGCCATGGCTGAACTCAAGCCCTTCTTCACCCAGATGCGCGCCCCCTGGACCGCCAGTGCGCCACTACCGGGCGCAGAGGGCATGACAACGGTACAGGCGCTGATCGATGCCGTACTTGCGCGTTGCGGCTGGTTGCCTGTCGACCTGGCCAAACGCTGGGCGCTCACCTATGGCAGCCGTGTGTGGCGACTGCTCGATGGCGTTCACGGCCCCGAAGACCTCGGGCAGGCTATCGGGGCCGGGCTGTTCACCCGTGAGGTGGACTACCTGCTGGAGGAGGAATGGGCTGAGCAAACCGCTGACATTATCTGGCGCCGCACCAAGCTGGGCCTGTCGCTGACCGCACAGGAGCAGATGGCCCTGGAGGCGTATCTGCAGCAAGCCCGCAAGGTGCGCGCGAATAGCCGCGCAGCCTGATACCGACGGTGAAGCCCTCTTGATCCGTCAAGGGGGCGTACTCGCCCAGCGCTCATAGGCTTCACGCGCCAAACGCGCGAGCAATGCCCGCTCGCTGCGATCGAAATCAGCCTTCAGTGCTTCACAGCGTTGCAGAAACTCGTTTTCGCTGATCACTTGCTCATCTACCTGAGCCTGCAGGGCCTCCATACGCTGGTGCAGTGGCTGTACCAGGTCTTCAAATCGCTGCGCATGAAACTCGCGCGCGTATTGCTCCCAGAAAGGCCGCTGTGCCAACGAGGCAATCAGGGCATCTGTCGACTCATTTTGCAAAACCGCGTCCTGGACCCGCAGCAGGTCGCTGGTGGTCACGTTTGCAAAACTTGGGTAGTGCATTTCGTCGAGCTCGATCGGCAAGCCCAATGGACGCGCAAGCCGCTGTCGGTAAAACAGCCTTGTCTCGATTTCATCGATATGTGGGGCGTGCTCGGCATGCATGCGTTGCACGTGCAACGTCGCGTGGCGGTCGACCTCGTCCAGGCGAAACAAACCACGCGCCAGGCTTAGCAAACGAGCTTCCATCCGGCTGCCATGAGCATCTTCGACGGCGCGCAGCACCAGAACCCCAAGCTCCATCTGCTCCAGCAACAGCAGCAGCCGGTCTTCACAACTGCGGGGACCAGATGCCTCGAGAAACAACTGATGACGCAACTGCTCGTGCTGCTCACACGTTTCCAGAATTCGCCAGATTCGGCTGCGGTAATGCCCAGGGTGCTGCTCAAAGTCCTCGCCGTGAACGAAGTCTGCCAGAAAGCGGAACATTCCATCTGAGTGCGGTTCCTCAAGCAGCGCTGTCCATATGGCCTGCTGGCGATCACGTTCAGCGTCGGCTGTGCTGTTGGCCCAGGTATTGAACAGGTCACTGTCAATGGCGCGATGGCGTGCGGACGCTGACCCCCACTGCCCTGGGGTTACACCTCGTGCCTCATCAAGCAGTAATGCGTCAGCTTCGCCAAGTGGATTATCGTGCAAGGACAACTGGTGCACCTGCAGGCGCAGCTGCTGCAACTCTCGGCGCAGCGTGCGAATGTTGTTGTTTCGCAAGTCTATGTGGGCACGAAATGAAATCCGCTCAGGCAACGCCTCAAGGCCAGCAGAGCGCAAGTTGACTTCACGCAAATTGCCCAGGCGCGTCAGTACCGGCGCCCTTCCCAACGGGTTGTGGCTGAGGTCCAGGTACCGCAGCGCACTCATCCCGGCAAGACGCAATTCACCGGCCTCATCCATTATCACGCTGTTGCGGCGCAGGTTTAGCTGCCGCAGGCGGGGCATATGTTCAATGCCGTGAGGGATCGCAGTCAGGCGATTGCCGGACAGGTCGAGCTCAATCAGGTTGGGAAAGCGTCGAAGAAAGTCCCCATTGATTTCACCAAGGCCCAGGTCACTGAGGATCAGCCGTCGCACATGATCAAAGCTCACCCCCTCCGGTAATTCGGGCAGACTCCCGATACGCTCTCCGCTGATGATCAGCGCGTAGTCCCCGGCCTCGTCGGTTATCTTGCGCCGCCAGCTTCGCCGTACGGCAGTAGCGACCCGACGGCGGCGTAGGGCGTCCAGTGGGTTACTGGCATCCCTGCGCCACTGGCGCAGGCTCTGACGCAAGCGCGCCAACTGCCCCGTCAGCTGGCTGTAGTGCTCCCACAACCCTACTCGCCGCTCCATGAGGTCAAGCAGATAGGCTTGTAGCTCCCCGTCTGTCATCGTCGGAAACACTTGGTGAATACCACGTCCTATGGCACGCCGACTGCTCTCGCCTCGCCCACTCAAGGCATACCCGATACGCCCATCCCCGAAACGGGTCGGGGGTCGCAGGCCAACGCCCAGACGCGGCATGCCACAGAGCTCAGCCGCTTGGGTGCGATCACCGGCAGCGGCCTCGATCAGCAACGAGCCCAGGGCGCCAGGACTGACAGCGGCATCGCCGAGATCGGCTGTCTGCGTCTCGTCCAGCGCCGCCAACAGTGCCGCCAGGTAGGGGCCGGATGTGCCTTGACCGGCGTAGCGGTAGCCGTCGCCGCGGCGCACGATACACCGTACATCCTGCGCAGACTCGGCGCCGATACCGGCCAGATACCGGCCACTCGGGCTACCTTCGCGCAGTTCGATGCGCAGGGTGTCCGGCCATTTCAGCTGACGCTCGAGCAAGCCCAAAGCCAGGCGTTCGGTGTCCGGATTGACGCAACGCGGCAGGCGCAAACCGGCACAGGCCCTGTCCAGACGGCTTTCGCGCAGCGACCATCGTGCACGCTCGGCCACTGCCAAAGGGATCCGCTGCGCGTTGCTGAGCGTATCGAGCTGCGCACCGCTGCATTGCTGAAGCAGCTCACGGGTACAGCGAGCCGACAGGCCGGGGAAAGTGCGCCGCAATATCCGCTCGATGCCATTGGGCTGCACTTGCCGATCAGCAACGTACTGCGCCAGTCGCGGCGCGCTGAAGTCCGGGTGTAATTCATGTGCCTGATAAAGCTCCAGGGCATCGAGCAACCGTGCAGGTGCGCCCATGTGCTCGACGTGCAAACGGCGAATCTGCGCTTCACTCAGCCCTGTCACCTGGAGCAGGTAGTCACATGTCGGTTCCGGTAGCTCTGCCAGGGGCGTACTCAAACGGCGTACCAGATTGGCCCGCCCTTCCCAGTACTGTGGAGCTTCGAGTTCATGGCGCCAGCCACCGGCGCCATTCTGCTCGATCACAGGGCGATAGGCACTGGGACGACCAGGGTGCAGGATCCTGGCGCGACCATCCTGCGGATCCTCCATCACCCGATAACGGCCCTCATCGAGGTGCCATAACCATTCCTGTGCGCCAGCACCACGCAATGGTTGGGCATCGTAACCGGGTAGATCCGTGGCCATGAGCTTGACCTTGCCGGCGGAGGTGCACACCGGTGCCAAGTCATCCACGAAGGCCAGACGCTCAAGAGCACGCACGGCCACTTGGCTGCCGGCTGCGATCATCCCGCCGACCACAACGTTTTCAGCAACGTTGAACAGGTGGTTCAACGCCCCTTCGCGGTCCCCCATGCGCCAATCTTCATACCCTTCATAAACTTCGTCAGCAATCTGAACCGCGTTTGCCACCAGCAGCACTTCGCCAAGCACAGGCACGAACGCCCCCGCCACGTTCAGCACATTCAAACCCAGCTCTTTGTAGCCCTGCATGCGCGCTTCACGGTCTTCGTCATCTTCGACATCGGTGGGCACGGCGAGCACCCTGGCGTCATCCCTGATCTTGGCGAGGCATTGCCGACGCAGGTGTACGAACGGTGCGTCAGTGATCGGTGCAGAACGGGCGTCGAGTTCCACCCCCGCTGTCGATGCCTGTGCGACCCGCTCGTTCAATACGCGATAGAAATTGATGCGCTCACGCTCGGTAATGAAGCGTGCGAAAAAGCGCCGATAGGCCGGCGCACGGAAGCGCTTTCCAAGGTAGTTGTCGAGTGCATCCCAGCTGGCATGACGGGAGACGGGCTGATGAGGGTCATCGGGTATCCAGAGCACCACCGACTCCACTGCGCCATCAGCGGAGGAACGCACTTCCAGCGTCAGCACGCCCTGAACCGGGCGGCCCAGCAGGTACAACTGCCGGGGCACCACAGTGCCCACCAGCGCAGGTACCACCGGCTTTTCGGCAATAAGTGGCAACAGAAAAAAATACGTGCGCTCGTCAATGTCCTGTTTCAACGCAGCGACCCGCATCGCCACCTCGAAATGGGCCTTGAAACTCGCTTCGAACAGCCCGTGCAAGCGGGAAACGGCCTGGCCCGGCTCATCCTCCGGGCCATCTTCAGGCTGTAGATGGTGGGTGAGCAACGCCTGGTACTTGCCCCCTGCGTCGACCTCGCGACATGCGGAGGCAAACGCGTGGAAGCTCATCGGCAGGCGGTTACCGTTGCCATCGACCAGTTCACCTTTGAGAGTGAGCCCGGGGCGTGTCTCCCTGCGATGATAGTTATGCAGCGCCGCCTCCAGCAATGACCGCCTGGAGCGACGAACATAGGTGGGCCGCAGCAGCACAGGCGAAGCGCTGGGCAGCAACAGCCGCTGCGAGACCCGTACCCTCCAGCCCGTCACGTCCGGGTTGCTGAAGCCGCTCTTGCGCAGTTTCGTTTTGAGCAACGCTGCTGCGTAGGCCTGCAAAGAAGGGATGGCCTGGAGGATCGGGCCAAGCCGCGCATTGCAGTGCGCCTGGCGACTCAGGGCATTACGTAACGCATCGAGCCTTTCCGGTTGGGCGTGGTCGACTAGCCATCCAGGCAAATTCTGGGCGATCAGGCTATCGATGGAATCGTTCGGGAGCCGGTGCAGTGACATCTGTGGAACTCTCCAGGCAAAGAGCAAAGCTCACTACGTCTGCGCCCTTGCCGCGCACTGCATAGTTACCGCAAGCGATACCGGGATAGGTGGCTGCCCATGCGTTCGGATAACCGAACGAGCAATCGCTGTTTATTCGGCCTGGCGAACCCCGAAGAGAGATCGAGACTGTCAAGCACGAGCAATACCAGTGGTTTAAGGTCGACAGCAGGGCTTGGCACGAGTCATGCTCTACACTTGGTAGCCGAATGCACCCGCTTCTTGCTGTATTCGTTGAACGAAGAGTCCGCCAACGGCTCCATAAAAAAAACAAACACGTCGAGGAAAATTTGATGCGTATCGTTCGTCAATTGCTGGGCGCAGCCATCGCGGCTGCAGTCATCGCTTCGCCGGCCATGGCCGAGGAGCTCACCGGCACCCTGAAGAAGATCAAGGAATCGGGCACCATCACGCTGGGGCACCGCGACTCCTCCATTCCATTTTCCTACCTGGCCGGCAAACCCGAGCCCGTCGGTTACTCGCATGACATCCAGCTGGCCGTCGTCGACGCGCTGAAAAAGCAACTGGGCACGGACATCAAGGTCCGCTACAACCTGGTCACCTCGCAAACCCGTATTCCGCTGGTGCAGAACGGCACCGTCGACCTGGAGTGCGGCTCCACCACCAACAACGTCGAGCGCCAGCAACAAGTCGGCTTCTCGGTCGGCATCTTCGAAGTCGGTACCCGCCTGTTGACCAAGGTCAAGGATGGTCAGCCGGCATACAAAGACTTCCCGGACCTGGCCGGCAAGAACGTGGTGACCACCGCCGGTACCACCTCCGAGCGCATCCTCAAGGCGATGAACGCCGACAAGCAGATGAAGATGAACGTGATTTCCGCCAAGGACCACGGTGAAGCCTTCAACATGCTCGAAAGCGGCCGCGCCGTGGCCTTCATGATGGACGACGCCCTGCTCGCCGGTGAAATGGCCAAGGCGCGCAAGCCAGCGGACTGGGTCATCACCGGTACCCCTCAGTCGTACGAAATCTACGGCTGCATGGTGCGCAAGGATGACGCTGCGTTCAAGAAAGCGGTCGACGACGCCATCGTTGCCTACTTCAAGTCGGGCGAAGTCAACAAGAGCTATGACAAGTGGTTCATGCAGCCGATCCCGCCTAAAGGTCTGAACCTCAACTTCCAGATGAGCGACGAGCTGAAAAAACTGATCGCCGAGCCGACCGACAAGGCTGCGGACGAGAAGAAGTCCTGATCCTCAGTAAATAGTGGCCTGGTGCTCACGAGCACGAATCAATTCTGCAGGCCACTCATTAGTGTCTAACCTTTCATCCGTGGGCGCCTTGCGCCCCCGGATGCTCGAAGGTGCCCGTGAAACAACCGTCTGAGGGGAAATCCCGATGAATTACAACTGGGACTGGGGCGTGTTCTTCAAGTCCACCGGCGTGGGCAGCGAAACCTATCTGGACTGGTACATCACCGGCCTGGGCTGGACCATCGCCATCGCCATCACCGCCTGGATCATCGCGCTGCTGCTGGGGTCGCTCCTCGGTGTCATGCGTACTGTACCGAACCGCCTGGTATCGGGTATCGCCACCGCCTACGTGGAACTGTTCCGCAACGTGCCACTGCTGGTGCAACTGTTCATCTGGTACTTCCTGGTACCGGACCTGCTGCCAGAAGGCTTGCAGGAATGGTTCAAGCAGGACCTCAACCCGACCACTTCGGCGCTGATCAGCGTGGTCATCTGCCTGGGCCTGTTCACCGCCGCGCGCGTCTGTGAGCAAGTGCGTACCGGTATCCAGGCGCTGCCCAAAGGCCAGGAAGCTGCCGCCCGCGCCATGGGCTTCAGCCTCCCGCAGATCTACAACAATGTGCTGCTGCCGCAAGCCTACCGGATCATCATTCCGCCGCTCACCTCCGAGTTCCTCAACGTATTCAAGAACTCCTCGGTGGCGTCGCTGATCGGCCTGATGGAGCTGCTGGCGCAGACCAAACAGACCGCAGAGTTTTCCGCCAACCTGTTCGAGGCGTTCACTTTGGCCACGCTGATCTACTTCACCCTGAACATGGGCCTGATGCTGCTCATGCGCATGGTCGAGAAGAAAGTCGCCGTGCCTGGCCTGATTTCCGTGGGGGGCAAGTAAATGGAAATGGATTTCAGCGAAATCATCCCCGCCCTGCCTGCCCTCTGGGAGGGCATGGTCATGACCCTCAAACTGATGGTCATGGGAGTCATCGGCGGTATCGTGCTGGGCACCATCCTGGCCCTGATGCGCCTGTCGTCGAGCAAACTGCTGTCGAACGTGGCCGGCGCCTACGTCAACTACTTCCGCTCGATCCCGCTGCTGCTGGTGATCACCTGGTTCTACCTGGCGGTACCGTTCGTGCTGCGCTGGATCACCGGCGAGGATACCCCGGTGGGTGCCTTCACCTCCTGCGTGGTCGCCTTCATGATGTTCGAGGCCGCGTATTTCTGCGAAATCGTCCGCGCCGGTGTGCAGTCGATCTCCAAGGGCCAGATGGGCGCCGCACAAGCGCTGGGCATGAACTACGCGCAGACCATGCGCCTGATCATCCTGCCCCAGGCCTTCCGCAAGATGACCCCGCTGCTGCTGCAGCAGAGCATCATCCTGTTCCAGGACACCTCGCTGGTATACACCGTGGGCCTGGTCGACTTCCTCAACTCGGCACGCTCCAACGGCGACATCATCGGGCGCTCCCATGAGTTCCTGATCTTCGCCGGCGTCGTCTATTTCCTCATCAGCTTCTCCGCTTCGTGGCTGGTCAAGCGCCTGCAAAAAAGGATCACCGTATGATTTCCATCAAGAACGTCAACAAGTGGTACGGCGACTTCCAGGTACTGACCGACTGCAGCACCGAGGTCAAGAAAGGTGAGGTGGTGGTGGTCTGTGGCCCGTCGGGCTCGGGCAAGTCCACCCTGATCAAGTGCGTCAACGCGCTGGAGCCGTTCCAGAAGGGCGACATCGTGGTCGATGGCACTTCGATTGCCGACCCGAAGACCAACCTGCCCAAGCTGCGCTCGCGCGTGGGCATGGTGTTCCAGCACTTCGAGCTGTTCCCGCACCTGACCATCACCGAGAACCTGACCATTGCCCAGCGCAAGGTACTGGGCCGCAGCGAGGCGGAAGCCACCAAGAAGGGCCTGGCCCTGCTCGAGCGTGTAGGCCTCAGTGCCCATGCCAAGAAACACCCCGGCCAGCTCTCCGGTGGCCAACAGCAGCGCGTGGCAATCGCCCGCGCCCTGGCGATGGACCCGATCGTCATGCTGTTCGACGAACCCACCTCCGCACTGGACCCGGAAATGGTCAGCGAGGTACTGGACGTGATGGTGCAACTGGCCCACGAAGGCATGACCATGATGTGCGTAACCCACGAGATGGGCTTTGCCCGCAAAGTCGCCAACCGGGTCATCTTCATGGACAAGGGCAGCATCATCGAAGACTGCACCAAGGAAGAGTTCTTCGGTGACCAGAGCGCCCGCGACCAGCGCACCCAGCACTTCCTCAGCAAGATCCTGCAGCACTGACCCGGCCACAGCTTCCGCTGCCAGGGACCCACCAGGCAGCGGAAGCTGGTCGTAACAAGGCCACTGTGATGAAATGCGATCCCTCGCTACTTCGCCCTGCCAAGCCTGCCGTGAATTCCCGCCTGATCCGTCAATTGCTGTTACCACCACTGATCATCCTGCTGATGGTCGGCCTGGGAATGGCTGGCTACCTGATCAGCGAGAGCAATGGTATCCGCACCCTCAGCGAAAACGGCGAACGCCAGCTGGAGCTGCACGCACGCACGGTCGAAAGCGAAATCAGCAAGTACACCTACTTGCCGAGCCTGCTGGAGCTGGAAGACAGCGTCTCGCACCTGCTCACCGACCCGGACGGCGCCTCACGCCAGACGGTCAACGAATACCTTGAAGGCCTGAACCGTCGCAGTCGCAGTCGGGCCATCTTCGTCCTCGACACCAATGGCCGGGTACAGGCCACCAGCAACTGGCGCGATGCCGACTCGTTCCTGGGTGAAGACCTGTCGTTCCGCGCCTACTTCCAGACTGCCGTGCGCGGCGAGCCAGGGCGGTTCTACGGCATCGGCAGTACCACGGGCGAGGCCGGCTATTACCTGGCCCATGGGCTTGAGGAGCACGGCAAGATCATAGGCGTTGCGGTGATCAAGG
This sequence comes from Pseudomonas sp. GW823-FHT05G12, assembly GCF_058795575.1. Taxonomy (NCBI): domain Bacteria; kingdom Pseudomonadati; phylum Pseudomonadota; class Gammaproteobacteria; order Pseudomonadales; family Pseudomonadaceae; genus Pseudomonas; species Pseudomonas sp. GW823-FHT05G12. Next base: position 1,276,358 of record NZ_CM179501.1, on the reverse strand, counting down.
TGCGCCTGGACACCCTCGAGGAGCGCTGGCAGCGTGCCCGCCTGGAGGCGTTCGTCAGTGACGAGAATGGCATCATCATTCTCTCCAGCGACCCGGCCCGGCGCCTCAAGTCGGTGCGCCCGCTGACCCCGCAAATCAAGGAGCGCCTGGCGCGAAGTCTGCAGTACTACTGGTGGCCGCTGAACGAATTGCAGCCCCTGGCCCGGGAGACCCTGGCCGATGGTGTGGAAAAACTGACCTTCCCGGCCAACACCGAAACCGCTCATGGCAAACCGCACGAAGTGGCCTACCTGGCGCAAACCAGACGCCTGGTCGACACGCCCTGGCATTTCACCCTGCTGACCCCACTGCAGGACCTGCGTCGCGAATCCATGGTGCAGGGCATTCTGGTGGGCGTTGCCTTTGCCTTGCTGGCGATCCTCGGCATTGCCTGGAACGAGCGGCGCAAAGTGATCGCCACCCGCCTGGCGGCGCGCGAAGCCCTTGAAGAGGCCAACAGCCAGCTGGAGCGGCGGATTGCCGAACGCACCGCCGACCTGCGCGCCAGCAACGAACGCCTCAAGGGCCAGATTCGCGAGCGCCGGCATGCCGAGCAGACCTTGCGCCACGCCCAGGATGAGCTGGTGCAGGCAGGTAAGCTGGCCGCCATCGGGCAGATGTCCACCAGCATTGCCCACGAGCTGAACCAGCCACTGGCTGCGCTGCGCACCCTGTCTGGCAATACAGTGCGCTTCCTCGAGCGCGGGGCGCTGGAAACCGCCAGCACCAACCTGCGCACCATGAATGACCTGATCGACCGCATGGGCCGCATCACCGCCAGCCTGCGCTCGTTCGCCCGGCGCGGCGATGACAGCGGCCAGGCTTCACTGGCCAAGGCAGTAGAGGCCACCCTGCAGGTGCTGGCCAACCGCATCAGTGCCTGTCATTTGCAATTGCACCACCAGTTCGAGGACCAGCAACTGGCCATCGACCAGACCCGCCTGGAGCAGATTCTGGTCAACCTGATCGGGAATGCCCTTGACGCCATGGCCGCGCAACCGCAGCCTGAGCTATGGCTGGAAGGCGAGTTGCAGGGTGACAAGTACCGTTTGCAGGTGCGCGACAACGGCCACGGTATCGACCCCGAAGCGCGCAAGCACCTGTTCGAACCTTTCTTTACCACCAAACCGGGCGAGCATGGCCTGGGCCTGGGCCTGACCCTGTCGGCGAGCCTTGCCGCCGCCGCCAAGGGAAGCCTGAACGTCGAGCATCCCGTCACCGGCGGCACGGCCTTCGTCCTGGCCCTGCCTCTGGTTTCACCCCCTAGCGAATCGGCAGAGCATCCATGAACCAAGCGCCTCTTACCGTCCTGATCGTCGAAGACGACCCGCATGTGCTGCTCGGCTGCCAGCAGGCGCTGGCCCTGGAGGATATCGCCTGCGAGGGCGTAGGCAGCGCCGAACAGGCGTTGGAACGCATCGGCGACGATTTCGCCGGCATTGTCGTCAGCGACATCCGCCTGCCGGGTATTGATGGCCTGGAGCTGCTCAATCGCCTCAAGGCCCGTGACCGCAGCCTGCCGGTGGTGCTGATCACTGGCCATGGCGATATCGACATGGCCGTTGGCGCCATGCGTAACGGCGCCTACGACTTCATGGAAAAACCGTTCTCCCCCGAACGCCTGGTCGACGTGGTACGCCGCGCGCTGGAACAGCGCGGGCTGTCACGCGAAGTGGTGGCCCTGCGCCGCCAACTGGCCGAACAGAGCAGCCTGGAGGGACGCATCATTGGTCGCTCACCGGCCATGGAACACTTGCGCGAACTGATCGCCAACGTCGCCGACACCTCAGCCAACGTGCTGATCGAAGGCGAGACCGGCACCGGCAAAGAGCTGGTCGCACGCTGCCTGCACGACTTCAGCCGCCGCCATAGCCACCCGTTCGTGGCGCTGAACTGTGGAGGCCTGCCGGAAAACCTGTTTGAAAGCGAGATATTCGGCCACGAGGCCAACGCCTTCACCGGTGCCGGCAAACGCCGCATCGGCAAGATCGAACACGCCAATGGCGGCACGCTGTTCCTCGATGAAGTGGAGAGCATGCCGATCAACCTGCAGATCAAGCTGCTGCGCGTGCTGCAGGAGCGCACCCTGGAACGATTGGGCTCGAACCAGAGCATCCCGGTGGATTGCCGGGTGATCGCCGCGACAAAGGCGGACCTTGATGCGTTGGGCCAGAGCGGCCAGTTCCGCAGCGACCTGTATTACCGGCTGAACGTGGTCACCCTGGAGCTGCCGCCGCTGCGTGAGCGCCGTGAAGACATCCTGCAGTTGTTCGAACATTTCCTGCAGCAGTCGGCCCTGCGCTTCGATCGGGAAACACCGACACTGGACAGCCAGACCCTGTCGCGCCTGATGGCCCACGACTGGCCAGGTAACGTGCGCGAGTTGCGCAACGTGGCCGAACGCTATGCCCTCGGCCTGCCAGCGTTCAAGAAAGGCCCCAGCGGTGGTGCCAACCAAGGCCTGCTTTTTGCCGAGGCGGTGGAAGCATTCGAACGCAACCTGCTCACTGATGCCCTGCAACGCACGGGTGGCAACCTGAGCCAGGCCAGCCAGGAGCTGGGCATGGCCAAGACCACGCTGTTCGACAAAGTGAAAAAATACGGCCTCGCCTGACTGAACCCAAACTGGAAAACAACGTGGACCTGGTATTCAAAGCGGCCCTGGGCGCAGGCGTGGTGCTGTTGCTGGCAGTGCTGTCGAAAACGCGCAACTACTACATCGCAGGGCTGGTGCCGCTGTTCCCCACCTTCGCCCTGATTGCCCACTACATCGTCGGCAAGGGGCGCAGCATTGCCGACCTGAAGACCACCATCCTGTTTGGCATGTGGTCGATCATTCCGTATTTCGTGTACCTGGCAACCCTGTATGTACTGGTCGACCGCTTGCGCCTCGAGGCTTCGATGGCGCTGGCCGCGGTGGCCTGGCTGATCGCTGCGACCGTGCTGGTGACTGTGTGGGTGCGGATGCACTGATCGAAATCGGCGCCGATTCAGAGCCCTGCGATGTGCGTGACCTCTTGCCTGTGAGCCTGCAAATAAGGCAACACCGCCCCCAGTAACGGCGCCTTGAACGGCTCCTGGAAACGGTGCGCCAGCCCCGGGATCAAGCGCAACTGGCTGCCCCGGATATGCGCCGCCAGGTGCACGCCATGCATCACCGGCAATAACGGATCAGCCGTGCCGTGTACTACCAGGGTCGGCACTCGCAACTGGTTGAGCAACTCGACGCGGCTCGGCTCGGCCAGTATCGCCATGATCTGGCGCTTGGCCCCGTCAGGGTTGAACGCCCTGTCGTAGGCCTGCGCCGCCTGGTGCAGCAACACCTCGCGGTCGTCCCGTACCTCAGGGCTGCCCAAGGCCGCCAGCAGGTCGGCCTGCTGCTCGATTGCCACTTCACGGTTCGGTGCGCTGCGCCGGGCCAGCAACTGCACCAGCGCCGGGTCCGGCGCCGGCAGCCCCGCCGCCCCTGAACTGGACATGACCAGCGTCAGGCTGCGCACACGCTCGGGCGCCATCGCCGCCAGGTGCTGGGCAATCATGCCGCCCATGCTCACCCCCAATACATGAAACTGGCGCACGCCCAACGCGTCCATCAGGTGCAAGCCGTCATCGGCCATATCAGTCAGCGTGTAGGGCGCCGACACGGGCAGGCCCAGCTTGTAACGCAACAGTTCGAGCGTCAGGTTGGCGTGCGGTGGCACCTGGTTCCAGCGTGACAGGCCGACATCGCGGTTGTCATAACGGATCACCCGAAAACCCTGGCGGCACAATGCTTCGACCACGTCGTCTGGCCAATGAATCAGCTGCCCGCCCAAGCCCATGACCAGCAGCAAGGCCGGGTCGCGTGGCGCACCGACGCTCTGGTACACCAGGCTGACGGCACCGAGTTCGGCACGCTGCACCGGCACATGGGCGTCACAGCGCTGTTCGGCGAAACTCGCCGGTGCGCTGAACAGAAAGAAAAGGAAAAACCAAAAAGCCCGCATGAAAGAAACACCAGAATGCAGATCCCCAGTAGAGCGCGAGTCTGATGAATTCTGTTCGGGCGCGCTGCCACAGTTCGGTGACAGTTTCATGACTCCCGCCAGGCGGTGCGACGATCGCCCAGTCGACAGATGTAGCATCATGAGAGAAACTCAACTCATTACCTGGTTCCTCTATTCCATACCCCGGAGTTATCTGTGCTGGAGATCCGTCACCTGAAAACCCTTCATGCCCTGCGCGAGGCCGACAGCCTGGTGGAGGCCGCCGAACGCCTGCACCTGACCCAGTCGGCGTTGTCGCACCAGTTCAAGGAGCTTGAAGAGCGCCTGGGCCTCCCGATTTTCGTGCGCAAGACCAAGCCGATCCGCTTCACCAGCGCCGGGCTGCGTCTGCTGCAACTGGCTGATGCCACCCTGCCATTGCTGCGCAGTGCCGAACGTGACATCGCACGCCTGGCCGGAGGCACTGCCGGACGCCTGCACATGGCTATCGAATGCCACAGTTGCTTCCAGTGGCTGATGCCGACCATCGACCAGTTCCGTGATGCCTGGCCGGAAGTGGAACTGGACCTGGCCTCGGGCTTTGCCTTCGCCCCGCTGCCGGCCCTGGCCCGCGGCGACCTTGACCTGGTGGTGACCTCCGACCCGGTGGACCTGGCAGGCATCACTTATGTGCCGCTGTTCACCTACGAGGCAATGCTGGCAGTGGCCAACCAGCACCCGCTGGCCAGCAAGCCTTACATCGTGCCGCAAGACTTGCTCGACCAGACGCTTATCACCTACCCGGTGGAGCGCGATCGCCTGGACATCTTCACCCGCTTCCTGGAGCCGGCCGATATCGAGCCAGCCGCCGTGCGTACCTCGGAGCTGACGGTGATGATGATGCAACTGGTGGCCAGCGGCCGTGGTGTATGCGGCATGCCGCATTGGGCGCTGCACGAGTACAGCTCGCGCGGCTATGTGAAGGGCAAACGCCTGGGTGAGAAAGGCCTGTTTGCCACGCTTTATGCCGCCGTACGCACCGACATGCTCGATGCCCCCTACATGCGCGATTTTTTGCTGACAGCCAAGGACACCTCGTTCGCCACCCTCGACGGCGTCAGCGCGGTGCGTTGAGCGCCTGGCGATACAGCGGCAGGATCAAGTCGCGGGTCAGGGGAGCCAGTGGCATGGCGGGTGCCTGATCTGCTGCCAGCCAGACCACCTCCTCGATCTCTGCGGCCGGTACCACGGCAGCGGCGCTGTCGACACGGAACAGCTCGGCTTGCACTTCGAAGCCTGGCTCGTTGGCGGCGGGGGCACTGAACTGGCCCAGGTGCATGGCTTGAGCCGGGTCGATGCGCAGGCCCAGTTCCTCCTGCAACTCGCGCACCAGCGCCTGCACCGGCGTTTCACCGGCATCGATCTTGCCGCCTGGCTGCATGAAAGCCTCGGTGCCACGCTTGCGCACCAGCAGCGTGCGGCCCTGAGGGTCGATCAGCAGGGCGGCGGCGATGCGGATGATGTTGGGCATGGGGTGGGCTCGCTGAATAAAATGACCCGCGAGGATCCCATGGGGTCATTGGCCTGACAAGGCCGGTTATTCCTGTACCGGCCTGGCAGACGAGCGGCCCCTTGCCAACCTGTTGCACACCCTCCATAAACAACACATGAACCTGCCCGCCAAACACCACCCGGTGCTCGAGCTGTTCCACCCTGCCGTCAGCACCTGGTTCCGCCGCCACTTCGCCACGGTCACCGATGCCCAGGCTCAGGCCTGGCCGTTGATCCACGCCGGGCAATCCATGCTGCTGGCCGCGCCGACCGGTTCAGGCAAGACCCTGAGCGCTTTTCTGGCCGTGCTAGATGAGCTGCTGCGTGAAGGCATGAAGCACCAGGGCGAACTGCCTGCACAGACCCTGGTGATCTACGTTTCACCTCTGAAGGCCCTGTCCAATGACATTCGTCTGAACCTGCAGGCCCCGCTCGAAGGCATCAGCCAAGCCATTGCAGAGCAAGGCCTGAACGCCCCACGCATCACCACGGCGGTACGCACCGGCGATACACCGCAGAAGGAACGCGCCGCCATGCGCAAGCTGGCCCCGCACATTCTGGTGACGACCCCCGAATCGCTTTACGTGCTGATGGGCTCGGCCTCTGGCCGTGAAGGCCTGGCCCATGTGCACACGGTAATCGTCGACGAAATCCATGCCTTGGCCGGGAACAAGCGTGGCGCCCATCTGGCCCTGACCTTGGAACGCCTGCAAGCCTTGTGCAAAAAGCCGCTGCGGCGGATCGGCCTGTCCGCTACACAACGCCCGGTCGAACGGGTGGCACAGTTTCTGGTGGGTAGCGGGCGCCCCTGCGCCATTGTCGATATCGGCCATGCCCGCAAGCGTGACCTGGCCATCGAAGTGCCGCCGGTACCGCTGGGGGCGGTGATGGCCACTGATGTCTGGGGCCTGGTGTATGACCGCTTGGCCACCCTTGCCCGTGAACACCGCACCACGCTGGTATTCGTCAACACCCGGCGCCTGGCCGAACGTATCACCCGCCACCTCAGCGACCGGCTGGGCAAGGAGGCGGTTGCCGCACACCATGGCAGCCTGTCCAAAGCGCTGCGCCTGGATGCGGAGCAGCGGCTCAAGAGCGGCCAGCTCCAGGTGCTGGTAGCGACCGCATCGCTGGAGCTTGGCATTGATATCGGCGATATTGACCTGGTCTGCCAGATCGCCTCGCCCGGCTCGATTGCCGCCTTCCTGCAACGGGTTGGCCGCGCTGGACACCAGGTCGATGGTGTGCCGAAGGGGCGCCTGCTCCCCACCTCACGCGATGACCTGATCGAATGCGTTGCCTTGCTTGACTGCGTTCGACAGGGCGAACTGGACGCACTGCACATCCCCCGGGCACCGCTGGATGTGCTGGCCCAGCAGATCGTCGCAGAAGCCAGCAACCAGGCCTGGCACGAACAGGATCTGCTGGATTGCCTGCGCCAGGCCACACCTTACGCCGAGCTTGACCAGCACCATTACCAGGCCCTGCTGCGCATGCTCGCCGAGGGCTACAACGGCCGCCAGGGTGTGCGCAGTGCCTACTTGCACCGTGACGCAGTGAGCGGCACGCTGCGTGGCCGACGTGGCAGCCAGCTGACCGCGCTGACCAGCGGCGGCACCATCCCCGACAACGCCGACTACGCCGTGTTGCTGGAACCGCAGGCGCTGAACATCGGCAGCGTCAATGAAGACTTTGCCGTGGAAAGCATTGCTGGCGATATTTTCCAGCTGGGCAACGCCTCCTATCGCATTCTGCGCGTCGAGCCGGGCCGGGTGCGGGTAGAGGATGCTCATGGCCTGCCACCGACCATTCCGTTCTGGCTGGGTGAAGCGCCGGGGCGCAGTGACGAGCTGTCTGCCGCCGTGGCCCGGCTGCAGGCGCGAATCGACCAGCAACTGGCGCTGGCAGGCGGCGACATGGTGGAGGTACTGGCCTGGTTGCAGGCGACCTTCGAACTGGACGAAGCTTGTGCGGGCCAGTTGCTCGACTACCTGGCCCGCACCCGTGAAGTGCTTGGCGCCCTGCCCTCGCAGGATACGCTGGTGATGGAACGTTTTTTCGATGAGTCCGGCGGGACCCAACTGATCATTCATTCACCCTACGGTAGCCGCATCAACCGCGCCTGGGGCCTGGCCCTGCGCAAGCGCTTCTGCCGCACCTTCAACTTCGAATTGCAGGCTGCCGCCAGCGAGGACGCCATCGTGCTGTCACTGTCGACCAGCCACAGTTTCGAGCTGGACGAAGTATGGCGTTACCTGAACAGCCGCAGCGCCGAGCCGATTCTCATCCAGGCCCTGCTCGATGCACCGCTGTTTGGCGTGCGCTGGCGCTGGAATGCAGGCGTGGCCATGGCACTGCCGCGCTTTGTGGGCGGACGCAAGGTGGCGCCACAAATCCAGCGCATGAAGAGTGAGGACCTGGTTGCCGCCGTGTTCCCCGACCAGATCGCCTGCCTGGAGAACATCGCCGGCGAGCGGCAGATTCCCGACCATCCGCTGGTCGAGCAAACCCTCGACGACTGCCTGCACGAGGCGATGGACAGCGAAGGCTGGCTGGCCCTGCTGCGGCGCATGGAAAGCGGTGCAGTGCGCTTGCTGTGCCGGGATTTGCCCGCCCCCTCGCCGCTGGCATCAGCGATTCTCAACGCCCGGCCTTATGCCTTTCTGGACGATGCGCCACTGGAAGAACGACGTACCCAGGCGGTGCTCAACCGGCGCTGGAACGACGTGCACAGTAGCGACGACCTGGGCGCGCTGGACGCTGATGCCATTGCTGCCGTCGCGGCCGAGGCCTGGCCACAGCCGGCCAATCCCGACGAAATGCACGAGGCATTGATGAGCCTGGGTGCCATCGGTCAGGCCGAGGTAGATGCCAACCCCTGCTGGGATTTGCTGCTAAGGCAGCTGGCCAAGGCTGGGCGTGCCTTGCGCCTGCCCGATTACAAGCTCTGGTTGGCCCGCGAACGCCTGAACCTGCTGCTGGCACTGTACCCCACAGCGCACAGGGAGCCACCGCTCGAACGGCTCGCTGGCTTCGACCAGCCCATTGAGCCCGACCACGCACTGAGCGAACTGCTGCGCGCCCGCCTGAGCGGCCATGGCCCACAGACCCTGGCGCAGATCGCTGCGCCATTGGGCAAACCGGTAACCGATATCGAGCAGGCTCTGGCCCGCCTGGAAGCCGAAGGCTATGTGCTGCGCGGGCACTTCAGCCCAGGTGCAACTGACCTGCAATGGTGCGAACGCCACTTGCTGGCGCGCATCCACCGCTACACGGTCAAACGCCTGCGCCGCGAGATCGAACCGGTCAGCCTGCAAGACTTCATGCGCTTTCTGTTCGATTGGCAGCACCTGGCGCCAGACGAGCGCCTGCGTGGTCCGCAGGCGGTGGCCGAAGTGCTGGGCCAGTTACAAGGGTTCCCCAGCGCCGCAGCGGCCTGGGAGGCGGAACTGCTGCCGGCGCGTATCAAAGACTACAGTCCGCACTGGCTCGACGAAGCCTGCCGAAGCGGCCAGTTTGCCTGGAGCCGGCTGGCGGCAACAGTGGCGAGCAGCACGTTGACCAGTACCCCACTGGTGTTGCTGCCGCGGGACCAGTTGAACACGTGGCGCAGCCTGGCGCCCGCACCTGCTGTCGACGCCCTTGGCCTACGTGCGCAACGTGTGCACGAAGCGCTGAAAACCCAGGGTGCGCTGTTCTTCGATGAACTGGCACATGAGGCACACCTGCTGCCCAGTGAACTGGAAACTGCACTGCAGGAGCTGGTGGGCTCGGGCCTGGCCGGGGCGGACAGTTTCACTGGCTTGCGCAGCCTGATCACGCCTGCAACCAAGCGCAGCTCACGTAACAGCCGCCGAGGGCACCCGCCGCTTTCCAGCAGCATGGCGCATGCCGGACGTTGGGCCCTGCTGCGCCGCAGCGATGCGCCCCCGGATCACGACCAGCGCCTGGAGCACATTGCCCGCACGCTGCTGCGCCGCTATGGCGTGATCTGCTGGCGGCTGTTGGCGCGCGAGAGTGATGTACTGCCGCCCTGGCGTGAGCTGCTGCGCTGCTATCACCGATTGGAAGCGCGTGGCGAGATCCGGGGCGGGCGCTTCATTGCCGGGCTGGCCGGTGAACAGTTCGCCTTGCCTGAGGCAGTAGTATTGCTGCGGCAAGTGAGACGACGTGAACCGGACGGAACGCTGCAGGTGGTGAGCGCCGGTGACCCGCTGAACCTGATCGGCTCGTTGCTGCCTGGGGCGAAAGTGCCGGCAGTGATTGGCAACCGGCTTCTGTATCGCGACGGGATACCGGTGGCGGTGCGGATGGCCGGGCGTTACGCGTATCTGGTCGAGGCGTCCGCACAGGAGCAGGAAAGCTGGCGGCAAAAACTGCTGCGCGCCCCCCTGTAGGAGCGGGTTTACCCGCGAATACGGTAGCGGCGGCAACGGTGAACGGCGGTTGAAATTGGCCAGCAGGACCGGCCCTTTCGCGGGTGAACCCGCTCCTACGCTCGAGAATGATTTTCGCTACCCCGATTTTATTTTGCAGCGCCCGGCAACTTGGCTATGGTCGGGGTTTGCCCCCAGGCCCTGAGCCTGACCGCGCCATCGCAAGGACCCTGTATGAGCCTGTCACTTCTCAGTCGCTATGCCTTCTTCGCCGCCTGTGTGCTGTTCACCCTGGCGAGCATCCCCTTCAGCCACCACGAATGGCTGTGGCCGTTCACCCTGACCACAGGCATTCTCAGCCTGATCGGCCTGTTCGACCTGCTGCAGCACCGCCACGCCGTACGCCGCAACTACCCAATTCTCGGCAACATCCGCTATCTGGTCGAGGCCATTCGCCCGGAAATCCGCCAGTACCTGCTGGAGTCCGACAGCGATGCCCTGCCCTTCTCCCGCGCCCAGCGCTCGCTGGTGTATGCCCGGGCGAAGAACGAAGCCTCGGACAAACCTTTCGGCACCCTGATCGACGTATATGAATCCGGTTTCGAGTTCATCGGCCACTCCATGCGCCCGGCACCGCTGGCTGACCCGGCCAGCTTCCGTGTCATCGTCGGTGGGCCGCAGTGCAGCCAGCCGTATTCCGCGTCGATCTTCAACATTTCGGCCATGAGTTTCGGCTCGCTCAGCGCCAATGCCATCCGTGCGCTCAACCAGGGCGCCAAGCTGGGCAATTTCCACCATGACACCGGCGAGGGCAGCATCAGCCCCTACCATCGCGAGCACGGTGGTGACCTGGTGTGGGAACTGGGCAGCGGCTACTTCGGGTGCCGCACGCCAGATGGGCGCTTCGATCCCGAACGCTTCGCCGCCCAGGCGCGCAGCCCTCAGGTGCGCATGATCGAGATCAAGATGAGCCAGGGCGCCAAACCCGGCCATGGCGGCATATTGCCCAAACACAAGGTCACCCAGGAAATTGCCGAAACCCGTGGCGTGCTGATGGGCGAGGATTGCATCTCACCGTCGCGCCACAGCGCCTTCTCGACACCGATCGAAATGATGGAGTTCGTCGCCCAGTTGCGTGAGCTGTCCGGCGGCAAGCCAGTGGGGTTCAAGTTCTGCCTGGGCCACCCGTGGGAATTCATGGGCATCGCCAAGGCCATGCTGGAAACCGGCATCCTGCCCGACTTCATCGTCGTCGATGGCAAGGAAGGCGGCACCGGCGCAGCGCCCGTGGAGTTCACCGACCATATCGGCGTGCCACTGCGTGAAGGCCTGCTGTTCGTGCACAACACCCTGGTCGGCCTGAACCTGCGCGACAAGATCAAGCTGGGCGCCAGCGGCAAGATTGTCAGCGCCTTCGACATCGCCAGCGTGCTGGCCATTGGCGCCGACTGGGCCAACTCGGCACGCGGCTTCATGTTCGCCATCGGCTGCATCCAATCGCAAAGCTGCCACACCAACAAATGCCCGACCGGCGTGGCCACGCAAGATCCGCTGCGCCAGCGCGCGCTGGTGGTGCCCGACAAAGCCCAGCGGGTGCTGAACTTCCATCACAACACGTTGCGTGCCTTGGCAGAAATGCTGGCGGCGGCAGGCCTGGAGCATCCGGCACAACTGGAGGCCAAGCACCTGGTGCGGCGCATTTCGGCCACCGAAATCAAGCTGTTCTCGCAGATGCATGTGTTCTTGAAGCCAGGCGAGCTGCTGACCGGCGAGGTGAACGGGCAGTTCTATTCGCGGATGTGGCAACTGGCCCGGGCGGACAGTTTCGAGCCGCACAGCGAAGTGGCGGCCTGAGAGAACGCTGGGGCCGCGAAGCGGCCCCACGTCAGGTCAGGAGGCTGTACTCGTCACACCTTGCGCGTCTTTCGGCGCCAGGCGGAACGTGTAATACAGCACTGTCAGCAACACCAGGAACGCCGGGCCGATGTACAGGGCCACACGCGTATCCTCGAAGTACGCCATCAGCCCCACCACCAGCACCAGGAAGGCCAGTGCCAGATACGAGCTCAGCGGCCACAGCCACATGCGGTACTTCAGTGCCTTGCGCTCGGCAGTGGTAAGGCCGGCACGGAACTTCAACTGCGCCAGCAAGATCATCACCCAGGTCCAGATCGCACCGAAGGTGGCGATCGAGGTCACCCAGACGAAGACTTTTTCTGGCACCAGGTAGTTGGCCAGCACGCCCAGCAGCAACGCGCCGATCGACAGCAGCAGCGCATTGCGTGGCACGCCGTTCTTCGAGGTGCGGGCGAAGGCCGCCGGGGCCTGGCCGTTCTGTGCCAGGCTATAGAGCATGCGCCCGGTGCTGAAGATGCCGCCGTTGCACGACGAAAGCGCCGCCGTGATGACCACGAAGTTGATGATGCCGGCAGCGGTCTTGATGCCGAGGCGCTCGAAGGTCATGACGAACGGGCTGCCCTGGCTACCGATTTCGTTCCACGGGTAAATCGACAGGATCACGAACAACGCACCGACGTAGAACAGCAGGATGCGCCAGAATACCGAGCCGATGGCCTGCGGAATGGTCTTTTGCGGGTTGCGTGCTTCACCGGCGGTGAGGCCGATCATTTCCACACCCAGATAGGCGAACATCACCATCTGCAGCGACATCAGCACGCCGGTCACACCATTGGGCATGAAACCGCCGTTGCTCCACAGGTTGGAGATCCCCACTGCCACACCGTCATTGCCAAAGCCGAAGGCAATGATGCCGATGCCGCCAAGAACCATGGCGATGATGGTGACGATCTTGATCAGCGCGAACCAGAACTCGAACTCACCGAAAGCCTTCACCGCCACCAGGTTGACCGCGCCCATGCTGCCCAGCGCCGCCAGGGCCCAGATCCAGCGCGGAACGTCGGGGAACCAGATGCCCATGTAGATGGCCACTGCCGTGATTTCGGCAACACAGGTCACCAGCCACAGGAACCAGTAGTTCCAGCCCGTCAGGAAGCCCGCCAATGGGCCGAGGTAATCCTGGGCATAACGGCTGAACGAGCCGGCGACAGGGTTGTGCACGGCCATTTCACCAAGGGCGCGCATGATCACCAGGATGGCCAGGCCGCCGATGATGTAGGACAACATGATGGCCGGGCCGGCCATTTCGATCGCCTTGGCCGAACCGAGGAAAAGACCGACACCGATACAGGCGCCCAGCGCCATCAGGCGGATGTGCCGTTCGCCCAGTTCACGCTTGAGCGGGCCGCCTTCTGTGGCCTGGCCGTGGGCAGAGTGGTTGCCGACTGGCATAGCAATACAACCTCATTTTGTTATTGGATTTGACCTTCGTGCAGCCGCGACCATGCCGATAGGCGTGGCGTTGGCTTGCTAGGCTGGCCTTGTGGGCCGGCCCATGTGCCGGACTAGAGCGCCCGGCAGGGCGAAGGGGGCGAGCAGTATAGGAAGACCGTTGTAGGTGTTTTCACTGTATATATGCAGAAATTTGGCTAGAACTCTGGGGCCGCTACACGCCCCAAAAATCGCCAGGGCACCATAACAACATCATCCGTTGAAGGAACCCACACCAAAGCCGCATAGCCCCACATGACTTTTTCCTTCTTCTTACAAATTTTTCACCCTATCCACTCAACGTCTAAGCTTCAGACAAGCAAGACGAAAATACTTGGCCGGATAGAAGACTATGGGCGCACTGTGGCAATCGGAACCAAGCAGAACGGAAGCACCCGAGATACCTCCGGCCGAGACGCCACAACCCAAGTCCCCCCGTCAGCGTCGGCTATGGTGGCGGCTGATCATCCTCATCCTGCTGGTGGCGCTGGTTGCCATCGGTGTTGCCGCGTATGACGAATTCCGTACCTCTGAACTGCAATCGCGCGAGTTCAGCAAACTGGCCAGTACACTGACCTATTCGCTGCAACCCGGTCCCAGCGATGCCATCATCTACCCCGGTGACGGGCCGTTCGACAAACGCCTGGGCTATAGCGCCCTGGGTGAATTCCTGCCACGCCTGCTCAAGCGCGACTACCTCATCAGCGAACAGGTGAAGTTCTCACCCGCATTGATGAACTACGTCGATCATGGGCTGTTCGCGCCCTATATCGAGAAAATCCAGGCCGGCCTGTCGATCACCGACTGCCGCGGCGACACGCTGTACCAGTACAACTACCCCCAGCACCTGTACCCGGACTTTGCAGCGATCCCTCCCGTGATGGTCAACAGCTTGCTGTTCATCGAAAACCGCGACCTGCTGGATACCCAGGACCCACGTAACAACCCGGCAGTGGACTGGCCACGCTTTGCCAAGGCCGCCTACAGCCAGGTCGCCAAGTACCTGGCCCTGCCCGGCCAGTCTGCCGGCGGCAGCACCCTGGCCACGCAGCTGGAGAAATATCGCCACTCACCCGACGGCCTGACGGTGTCGGGCGCGGAGAAAATCCGGCAGATGATTTCTGCCAGCGTGCGTGCCTACCAGGGCGGTCCCGACACCACCGAGGCACGCCAGCGCATCGTGCGTGACTACCTCAACAGCGTACCGCTGTCGGCTGTGCCTGGGCATGGTGAGGTACATGGCATGGCCGAGGGCCTGCGGGTGTGGTACGGCGCCGACTTCGACCAGGTCAACCAGGCCCTGAACGCCACCGCCACCGACCCCGAGAGCATGGCCGCACGCGGCCTGGCCCTGCGCCAGGTGCTGTCGCTGATGATTGCCCAGCGCCGCCCCTCGCATTACTTGTCCAAGGGCCGGGTCGAGCTGGCCGAACTGACCGACGCGCACATCCGCGTGCTCGCCGCCAACAAGGTCATCGATCAGCCGCTGGCCGATGCCGCGCTGGCCAGCAAGGCGGTGTACCGCGACTGGGTCGCGCAGCCGACCATCGTACCGATCATTACCAACAAGGGCATCAGCCTGGCACGCAACCGCCTGTCGGCCATGCTCAATCGCCCGCTGTACGACCTCGACCGCCTCGACCTGTCAGCCACCAGTACCTTGCAGGCCGACCTGCAGCTGCAGGTTAGCCAGTACCTGAAAAACCTTGCCGACCCGGAGTTTGCCGCTCAGATAGGCCTGATCGGCGAGCGGCTGCTCACTGCCAAGACCACCGACCAGGTGAGCTACAGCTTCACCTTGTTCGAACGCACCGCCGATGGCTCGCGGGTACGGGTGCAGACCGACAGCACCAACCAGCCCTTCGACATCAACGAAGGCAGCAAGCTGGAGCTGGGCTCAACCGCCAAGCTGCGGGTGCTGACCACCTACCTTGAAATTATCGCCGAGCTGCACGACAAGTACGCTGGCAAACCTGCCGCCGAGCTGAAGAAGGTCGAAGTGGCTGAACTCGACCGCATCACGCAATGGTCGCTGGAATGGCTGGCGCAGAACAGCAAGAACCAGAGCCTTGACGCCATGCTCGACGCCGCGCTCGAGCGCAAGTACTCGGCCAACACCGGTGAAGCGTTTTTCACCGGTGGCGGGATGCATGTGTTCAACAACTTCCGCAAGGAAGACAACAACCGCAACCCGACACTCAAGGATGCACTGCGCGAGTCGATCAACCTGCCGTTCATCCGCCTGATGCGCGACCTGGTGCGCTACGTGACTTACCAGCAGCCGTACAATCGCGTGCCGCTGCTCAAGGACGATGCCGACCCGCGCCGCCAGGAGTACCTTGCGCGCTTTGCCGACAAGGAAGGCACCAACTACCTGATGCGCTTCTGGAAGAAGTACCAGCGTAAAACCTCGCAACAACGCCTGGACACCTTCCTCGACAGCATGCGCGTGACCCCACAACGGTTGGCGGCGGTACACCGCTACCTGTTCCCCGAGGCAAGCCAGGAAACCTTCAACGCGTTCGTGCGTGCCCACCTCAAGGGTGACAAGGTCGTGCTGGGCAAACTGACCGATGGCCGTCTGTCCGAGATGTACGTAGCTTACGGCCCCGGCAAGTACGACCTGCCCGACCAGGGTTACATCGCCAAGGTCCACCCGCTGGACCTGTGGCTGCTTGGCTACCTGCTGAAGAACCCAAGCTCGACACTGACCGAGATGATCAACGCCAGTCGTTTCGAACGCCAGGAGGTATACGGCTGGCTGTTCAAGAGCCGCCACCAGGGCGCCCGTGACAGCCGCATCCGCACCATGGTTGAAATCGAAGCCTTCCTCGATATCCACCAACGCTGGAAACGCGTGGGCTATCCATTCGACCACCTGGTGCCCTCATTGGCCACCGCCATCGGCAGCTCCGGCGACCGCCCCGCTGCCCTCTCAGAACTGGTCGGGATCATCCAGAACGACGGTGTTCGCCTGCCTACCCTGCGCATCGACACCCTGCACTTTGCAGCCAACACACCCTACGAGACCAAGTTGATCACAGACCCGGACCGGGGCGTGCGAATTCTGCCAGTCGAAGTGGCGCGTGCACTCAAAGGCGCCATGTCGCAAGTGGTCGATGCAGGTACCGCGCGGCGTATTTCCGGCAGTTTCAAGCTGCAGGACGGCACGCCGCTGGTGATGGGCGGCAAGACCGGTACCGGTGACAACCGAATCGAGAGTTTCGGCGCCGGCGGCCGGCTGATCGGCTCACGCTCGCTGAACCGCACCGCCACCTTCGTGTTCTTCCTCGGCGACAACCATTTCGGCACGCTGACCGCCTTCGTGCCGGGCCGCACGGCAGAAGCGTTCAAATTTACTTCGGCGCTGCCAGTGCAGGTGCTCAAGGGCATGGCACCGATCCTCATGCCTTACCTGCAGCCGGGCAACCCGAATGAGTGCAAGCCGCCACAGGTTGCCCTGCACACACCGCCACCGGCAGGGAACACATCGACGCAGTAGATGATAATCATCAGCATTGAAGGGCTTGTCTTTAGATATATCTTGAGTAATATCTTACGATATATCGCAAACGACGGAGCCCTGTTCCTATGCGCGAACATCCCCCTCATGATCCCTTCGAGCGGCGCCCCGCCCGTGGCGAGCGCGGCCCGCGTGTCTTCGCCCCGGGTGACCTCAAGCTGCTGATGCTGGACTTGCTGGCCGAGCAGCCCGGCCACGGTTACGACCTGATCCGCCAGATCGAAAATCTGTTCGACGGCAGCTACAGCCCAAGCCCAGGGGTGATCTACCCCACGCTGAACTTCCTTGAAGAGGCCGAACTGATCAGCGGCCAGGTACAAGGCAGCAAGCGCCTCTACGCCATCACCGATGCCGGCCGCAGCGCCTTGGCGGATCAGGCAGTGGCCCTGGATGGCGTGCGCATGCGCATCGAGGTCAGCAAACGCGCCCTGCGCGGCCACGACCGCCCGCCAGAGATTCATGAAGCGGTCGGCAACCTGCGCCATGCACTGCACATGCACAGCGGCCGCTGGACAGCGGAAGAAATCGAACGGGTCCGTGACCTGCTCAACCATACCGCCAAGGCCATCGCCTCCGGGCCCACCGAACCTTTCAGGGAGACGCCCCATGAGTGACACCATTCACCGCGTAAACCACGAGATCCGCCAGCGCCGTCTGCAGGTGCTGCGGGTCACCGAGCTGACCCCGCGCATGCGCCGCATCACCCTGGGGGGTGCCGAGCTGCAAGGCTTTACCAGCGTGGGCAGCGACGACCATATCAAGCTGCTGTTCGCCGAAACGCCGGAGCAACGACAGGCCATCGAGGCCCGTAACCTGGGCAAGGACGGTGGCGCGCGGCCCACCATGCGCGAGTACACACCACGGCGCATCGACCTGGTGGCACATGAGCTGGACATCGACTTCGTGCTGCACGGCGACGGCCCTGCCTCTACCTGGGCCGCGCAAGCCGCGCCTGGGCAAACCCTGGATATCGCAGGGCCACGGGCCTCGCTGGTGGTGCCGGACATTTTCGACAGCTACCTGCTGATCGGTGATGAAACTGCCATCCCGGCCATTGGCCGTCGGCTGGAGGAGTTGCCGGCGGGCCGCCAGGTGCTGGCAGTGATCCAGATCGAAGACGAGCACGAGCGCCAGCCGCTGCCAAGCAAGGCGCAGGTGGAAGTGATCTGGGTACGTCGCCAAAGGGAAGACTTGTTGGAACTGGTGCGTAACCTGAGCTTGCCGCAAGGCCGGCTGTATGCCTGGGTGGCGCTGGAAAAAGCCCTGACTCGCCAGGCCAAGGCGTTGTTGCTGGAGAAAGGGGTAAAGGAAGACGCGCTAAAGGCTGCAGCCTACTGGCGGGCCAACGGGACTGCGGACGACGAGTGATCGTGATTGCCTGATCTGCCGTCTTCGCGGGCAAGCCCGCTCCTACACTGATCGGGGATGGACACAAATCGGCGGTTGGGCACAAATCGGTGGTTGGGCACAGGCCGTTGTAGGAGCGGGTTCACCCGCGAACACCGGCGCAGCCGGTGCCACGCAAAGCGCAGCCTGCTTCGCGGTTTAAACCATTTGATAAGACCAAGCGGTTCAGCTCCAAGCACCTCAGAAAAGCTCGACCGCCAACAGCCTATCTACAGGGGGCCGCGCCACGTTGTTACTTACCAACGAAGGTCTCGCTGCCCCGCCAGGGCCTGCGGCCCGAGCCATTGAGCCCCACGCAACAATGGCGTCAACTGCGCTTCAGGCTGCAGCTGGAACACCACCTGCGCCCGGCGTCCTGGCAGGTCGGCGTCCACGGTCAGTTGATGTTGCCCTTGCTGCGCCAACTGCCCGCGCAGATGCCAGCCACTGCGGCAATCCATTTCCAGCCAGCCGTGCCCAAGGCCCAGGGACCAAGGGTCGCTGAGGGCTAGGTCGGTTACGATCACGCGGCCTTCACTGGCCTGGCATTGGCGCCCTGCCCCCTGCATCCTCACCCCCCCCTGCCACTGGCCGGCCAGGCGATAATCCGTCGAGACCGTCGCCAAAGCCCCCTTGGCTGATGCCTCCAGCCGCCACTGCCAAGGCCAGCCTTCTGCGCGCAACTGCCAGGCCTGGCCCTGGAACCCCACTTGCGCATTGGCCTGCAAGCGCCAGGGCTGCACCGTCCAGCGCAAAGGCCCGACCGGCCCCCATTGTTGGGCCTGCCCTTGCCAGAGGCTTCCACCAACATCGCGTACCGGCAGGCCGAACGCACGCACCACCCAATTGGCCGGAAGCTCGATAAACAGCGTGAGCACGAATACCAATAGCACCCAGGCCATTGCTGCACTGCGGCTCATGGCTGCACCACCAGGTCGAATCGCAAAGCCTTGCCCTGCTGCTCCAGCCCCCATTGCAACGGCAATGCGCCTTCTGCACGCAGGCTCTGCACCCAGCCTTGCAGCATGCGCTCATCGGCCACCTGCCCGCGCAGTTGCCAGGCCTTGCCTTGCGTATCGACTTCGATCAGTTCGACCCCACGGGCCTGAGCCGACTGACGTAGCCGCTCCAGGTTCAAACCGGGCCCGCCTTGCAGGCTGGCCGCCTGTTCGGCCAGCACACGCCACTGGCCAAGCACGCGCCATTGCGCAACGCCTTCGCGCAGGGCCAGGAAGGCCAGCAGCAGGGCGATCAGTCCCCAGGCGAACGTGATGCGATGACGCTGCAGCCAGTCGCGGTTCATGAGGCTGCTCCCAGGTCGAAGATCACTTGGCCATCTTGAACCTGCACTGTGGCGCCAGCGGCAGCCGCCATATCAGGCCATGGCGGCGCACTGCCCTCGCCCTCCAGGCGCAGGTGCCAACGCTGACCATCGAAGCGCACCGCTTGCAGGCGCAAGCCGGGGTTATCACGCAGCCAGGTCTGCAAGCGAGCCTGCAGGTCGTCGAGCTGACGTGTACGCAGTTGCTGCTGCAGTACGCTCTCGCGCAGGCGCTTGAGGGCCTGTGCCGCGTGCCGAGGGCTGGCCTGCTCCCCGGTCACGGCAATGACCTGGCTACGCCAGAGTTGTGCCTGACGCCATTGCTGACTCAACCACAGGCCACCCCAAACGGTGGCCAACACCAGGCAAGCTGCCAGCAGACGCTGCTGCTGGCGGGACGCCGCCGGCAACGAGCGCACCTTGCGGGCGCGGTCGAACAGGCCGGGCATTGTGTCGAGCGGCGCAAATACGGTTGGCCACTTGCCGCTCAGCGACGTCTTGTGCAGCCCTGCCCACGGTGGCTGCGGCACGCCACCCAAGGCATCAGGCCACGCCAGCCAGTGCTCCTGTCCATCTTCGGCCAAGCCTTTGTAGAGCGACATGCCGGGGGTACGTTGCCATTGCCAGGCGTATCCTGGCTCGGGTGATGGCAGCAGCTGTAGCTCCGTCCAGCAACGTACCGTCTGCAAGCCCCATTCGGCACATTGGCCACGCCAGTCATCCAGCTGCTGACGCGCCACTACCAAGAGACGAAGGTACCCGGGTTCACGGGCCAGGCAAGCACAGGCCACCTCATGCGGGGCCTGCAGCAAGCGATCCTCAAGCAGCAAAGGCCACTCTTCGCGCTTGAGCCCGGGCGGGGCCGGCACGCGAAAATGGCTGCACGCCTCGGCAGGCAGAACCAGCGCAACATGGGCCTGCGGGTTGGCCGGTGGCTCGCCCTGCCCCTCGCTTTGCAAAATACCGTCCTGAACCAGTGCCCAGTGCCAGACAGCACCCGGGCGCAGCAGCAGCCACGCCTGGGCCGGCGTACGCCGCCGCCATTCAAGTTTCATGAGCGCCCCCATGGAAGGGCGAAGGTGCAGACATAGGGGGCTCCATCACGCAGCAGTTCCAGACGCACACCACGGCCTGGGTGCACCGGTTGGTCAGAAGGCCAGGCCAGCCAGCGGCCGCCCTGGTAGTACAGAACGTTCATGGCACTGACCTGGTCGAGTCGTTCGCGCTGTACCCAGCGCGGGGCGACGGCGGCGTACAAGTCCGCCGAACTTTCCAGCAGCAGGCGTTGCTCGCGGGCCTCGAACCGCAGGCGCTGGCGTTGCAGGCGCGAGCCACCTTCGGCTGCCGGCAGGCCGGTGCTGGCGACCCACAGCAACTGGTTGCTGGCGGGCTGCCAGTCCAGCCAACGGCTGGCCAGCGGCAGACGCTGGTCGTAGACACGGCGCAGCACCGGGCTGTCGAAGCGCCGCTCCAGGGCCAGGCAAAAGTCCAGCACCGAGGTTTGCCGAGTGGTGTCCTGCAGGCGTTCGCGAACCTTCAGCCAGCCATTGACCAGCGCGGCGAGCATGATGCCGAGCACGGCAGTCAGGGCCAGGGCGACCATCAGTTCGATCAGGGTCAGGCCGGTTTGGCGGTGTTTCATGGGCGCTCCAGAAACACGGTGTACTGGCCCAGTGGCAGGCGCTGGTCACGGTCGGCGAACAATTGCAGTTCGCCACGGCGCAGGTCTCGCACGCCGGTGCGGCGCAGTTGCAATTGCCAGTGACACAGTTGGCCACCTTGGCCGAGCTCGCCGGCTACCTGGTTTTCGGCGGGCCAGTACTGCTCGACGGCAAAGCGGGCTTGCAGCTCACGCGCGCACAACAGGCCAAGGCGGTGCTGTTGCAGGTTGTCCTGCACTGCCAGCCGCTGGCGCAGCACCTGGCTGGTGATCACCGCCAGCACGGCAGCGATTGCCAGGGCTACGGTCACCTCCAGCAGAGTGAAACCACGCTGTGCTTGCTTCATGGCACTACCCACATGCCATCGGTGCGGCTCCAGGCCCATTGCTGACTGCCATCGGCCCAGCGCCAGCGCACACTACCCGCCTGCGCCCAGCCATGCGGCGTGAACAGCACGCGCGGTTGCGGGCTGGCCGGCCAGTCCGGGTGCAGGCCCTTGGGCCAGTCGCCGAGCGGGACCGCTTCGACCACCCAGGCATTGCCCTCGCGGCGGACGAACTCCGGGCGCTGGCCATTCCAGCGCAGCCCGCGCAGTTGCCCCGCATGCCGGGCCAGCGCGGCCTGGCCGCGGACCTCGACCGCCAGCCGTTGCAGGGCCTGCTCGACACTGGCCTGGCCGTTGCCAAGGCCGGCCACCGCCAGCCCGGTCATCAGCCCGGCAATGGCCAGTACCACCAACAGTTCGATCAGGCTGAAGCCGCGCTGATGACGCACCGTTACAGCGCCCAGTTACCCAGGTCGGCATCCTGGCCTTCGCCGCCCGGCAGGCCATCGGCGCCCAGCGAGTACACATCGACCCGGCCATGCTCGCCGGGCATGCGGTACTGGTACGGGGTGCCCCACGGGTCTTCCGGCAGGCGACGCACGTAGCCATCACTGCGCCAGGCCCGAGGCAGCGGCTCCTGAGCCGGCTTTTTGACCAGCGCGGCCAGGCCCTGTTCGTTGCTGGGGAAGCGCAGGTTGTCCAGGCGATACATGTCCAGCGCCTGCTCCAGGGTGGCCAGGTCGGCCATCACCTTCTGCTTCATGGCCTTGTCCTGGTTGCCCAGCACGCTGGGCGCCACCACGGCAATCAGCAGGCCGATGATGAAGATCACCACCATGATTTCCATGAGGGTGAAGCCGCGTTGGCGGTTACGTCGATGCTGCATGGCTATACTCCTTGTCGTCACAATTGCAGGCCCTGGTTGAGTTGCATGATCGGCAGCAGCACCGCCAGCACGATGAACAGCACCACGGCGCCCATCACCAGGATCATCAGGGGTTCGAACAGCGCCATGGCGGTATCGACCTGGCGGGCAAAGCCGCGCTCCTGGTCGTCGGCCACGCGCTCGAGCATGTCGGCCAGGGTGCCGCTGGCCTCGCCGCTGCCAACCATGTTCACCAGCAGCGGCGGGAATTGCTGGCTGGCATCCAGCGCACGGTGCAGGCTGGTGCCGCCCTGCACGTGCTGGCGCACCTGCTCCATGGCCAGGCGGATACGCCGGTTGCCGATGGTTTCGGTGGCCACTTGCAAGGCTTCGAGCAGGGCCACGCCACTGCCACAGAGAATCGCCAGGCTGCGCGCCAGACGCGCGCTCTCCAGCACCTGCAGCAGGCTGCCAATACGCGGCAGGCGCAGCAGCAGCTGGTCGCGACGCAGGCACCAGTGCGGTTTGCGCAGCAGCCAGCCGCCCAGCCCCCCGAGCAACAGCGCCAACCCTAACAACCACGGCCCGGCGTGCACCAGCCCCTGGCTCAGGCCGATCAGCAACGAGGTGATCAGCGGCAGGCTTTGCCCGGCATGGGCGAATTGCTCGGTGAGTTTGGGCACGACGAACGTCATCAGGCCAATCACCACGGCCAGCGACACACCCATCAGCACAGCGGGGTAGATCAGCGCTGTGCGGGCCTTGTGTTGCTGGCGTTGCACCTGCTCCAGGTGGTCGGCCAAGCGGGTCAGCACCTGGGCCAGGTGCCCGGAACGTTCGCCGGCCTCGACCAGCGCGCAGTACAGGCCAGTAAACGGTGCGCCCTGCCGGGCCAGGCTGCGGGCCAGGCCCAGGCCTTCGGCCAGTGAGCCGCGCAAGGCCACCAGCACACTGTGCAACGCGGGCTGACGCAGTTGCCGTTCAAGGGTGGCAAGGGCATCGACCAAGGGAATGCCGGCCCCAGTCAAGGTGGCCAGCTGACGGGTCAGCTCACACAACTGGGCGCGGCTCAAGCGCTGGCGTCGGGGTTGTCGGCTGCCGGCTTCATGGCGCTGCAACTGGCGGGCGAACAGGCCCTGCTCGCGCAACAGCTGGCGGGCGTGGCGTTCACTGTCAGCCTGCAGGCTGGCCTTGTGCGATTTGCCGGCGAGGTCAACGGCCTGGTAGCGATAGGTCGGCATGCCTTAGCCCTGCACCACGCGCAGCACTTCGGCCAGGCTGGTCTCACCGCGAGCCAGGCAATCGCTGGCCATCGCCACCAGGCTTTGGCGCCGGTCAGCCAGATAGTCCTGCATGGCCAGCTCACTGGCGCCGTCGTACAACAGGCCGATGAGCCCAGCGTCCAGCTCGATGAATTCGTACAGCCCCAGTCGCCCGATATAACCGCTGCCCTGGCACTGCTCGCAACCCACGGCGTGATAAGTGCTGCCCAACGCCGCAAGCTCAGGCCATAGCTCGCGCTCGGCAGCCTGTAGCGGGTGCGCCACGGCACAGTTGCACAAACGCCGCACCAGGCGCTGGGCCAGGACGCCGCGCAGGCACGAGGCGATCAGGAAGGGCTCGATGCCCATGTCGCGCAGGCGGGTCACTGCGCCTACCGCGCTGTTGGTGTGCAAGGTCGACAGCACCAGGTGGCCGGTGAGGCTGGCCTGCACGGCGATCTGTGCAGTCTCCTGATCGCGGATTTCGCCGAGCATGATCACGTCAGGGTCCTGACGCAGGATGGCGCGCAGGCCACTGGCAAACGTCAGCCCGGCACGCGGGTTGATGGCGGTCTGGCCAATGCCGGCGATGGCGTACTCCACCGGGTCCTCGACGGTGAGGATGTTGCGGCTGCCATCGTTGAGGCTGTTCAGGCTGGCGTACAAGGTCGTGGTCTTGCCCGAACCGGTCGGCCCGGTGGACAGCACAATGCCGTTGGGCCGCGCCAGGCAACTGCGCAGGCCCTGCAATACCGCTGCCGGCATGCCCAGGTTATCCAGCGCCAGCAGGCTGGCCTGCTTGTCGAGCACGCGCATCACCACCCGTTCGCCGTGGATGCCGGGCAAGGTCGAGACTCGTACGTCCACTTCGCGCCCCGCCGCGCGCAAGGTGATGCGGCCGTCCTGGGGCTGACGCTTTTCAGCGATGTCCAGGCGGGCCATGACCTTGATCCGTGATACCAGCATGGCCGACAACGCACGTGGAGGACGCAGCACCTCACGCAGGTGGCCATCGACCCGCAGACGCACCACCAGACTCTGCTCGAAGGTCTCGATATGGATATCCGAGGCGCGCAGCCGCAGCGCCTGGCCGAACAGGCCGTTGATCAGGCGGATCACCGGGGCTTCGTCGTCGCTTTCAAGCAGGTCTTCGATGCGCGGCATCTCGCTCATCAGGCTATCCAGGTCGACCTGGTCGCCGATGCCTTCGATCAGCGCTTCGGTGGCGGCATCGCCGGCCTGGTACAGCTGGCCAAGGCGCTCGTCGAACAGCGCAGGTTCCAGGTATTCGAGCAGGCTTGGCTGGCCATGCACACGCAGCAACTCCTGCAACTGGGCATTGTCGGCGTCGGGCCGCAGCCATAGCTGCCAGCCCTGCTCTGCCGGGGCCATGGCCACTCCGCTCTGCCGTGCCTGGCGATAGGGCAGCATCACCAGTCACCGCCTTCCAGGCGTGCGCGGCTGGCAGGGAATACCTGCAACAGCCGCGTGCCCTCTGCAAGGTCCGGCAACTGCAGCGGTGTGGTCTGCTGCAAGGTGCGGTACTTGTCTTCACTGAGGCCCGCCAGGCTCGGCCCGTCGCGCAGGATACGCGGGCGGATGAACACCATCAGGTTCTGCTTGGTATTGCGGGTGGCATCGGAGCGGAACAACCGGCCAAGATAAGGAATGTCGCCGAGCAGTGGCACACGCTGGTCGCTGGTACTCAACTCGTCACTGATCAGCCCGCCAAGTATCACCAGGCCGTTGTCCTCGACCATGACCTTGGTCTTGATCTCGCGCTTGTTGGTGATCACGTCGCTGGCCGAGCTGGTGTCGGCAATCGACGACACCTCCTGAACGATGTCCAGGCGCACGCTGTTGTCGATATTGATCTGCGGCTTGATGCGCAGCTTCACCCCGACTTCCTTGCGCTCGATGGTCTGGTACGGGTTGGCGTTGTTCTGCGTCACGGAGCCGGTAACGAAGGGCACTTCCTGGCCGACCAGGATCGATGCCTCGGCATTGTCCAGGGTCAGCAAGGTGGGCGTGGACAGCAGGTTGAAGCCGCTCTTGCCCTTCAGCGCGTTGACCAGCATGGCAAAGTTGAAGCCACCGCCGAAATGGCCGATGCCCGCCGTGGCACCGGTGGTGGTGGACAACAGATCGCCCAGGGCTTCGTTGTCGCCACTGGCGGCGGCGCCGGCGATGCTGGCGATATTCACCCCGTTACTGCCGAAGTTGACGATACCGGCGCCGAACTTCTCGTCGGCGAACAGCCACTGCACGCCCAGCTCCTGGGCGCTGCTGTCGGACACCTCGGCGATGATCGCTTCGACCACCACCTGGGCACGGCGAATGTCCAGTTGCTCGACAATGGCCCGGTACGCCGCCAGCTCGCTGTCGGGGCCGACCATGACCACGGCATTGGTACCTTCTTCGTATTCCAGGCGGATGCCCGAGCCACCGGCGGCTGGCACCACCGGCCGGTCCTTGCCCTCTGCCTCACCCGCGCCTTCAGCCGGCACCGCCCCTTCCTGGCTGAGCCCTCGCAGCACCTTGACCACTTCACCGGCATTGGCATGGCGCAAGTAGATCACCTGGGTGCTGCCGCTGCCCGGTGCCTCTTGAGGGCGGTCGAGCTGGCGCAGCAGGCTGGCGATGCGTTCGAGGTTGCTGCGCCAGTCAGTCACCACCAACTGGTGCGCCGCCGGGTACGGTGTAATAACCCCAACCCGTGGGTCGATCAGCGGTTTGAGGATGCCCAGTACCTGTTCGCTGGCGGCGTTGCGCACGCTGAATACGCGGGTGGCCACGCTGTCGCTGCCCTCGCCCTGCTGCCCGCCCGCCTCCACTGGCACCGGCTCCAGGCGCGCGGCCTGGTCGGGCACGATTTTCACGCTGCCGTTGGGCAGGTCGACGGTGGCATAGCCCTGGGCGCGCAGTTGGGCCAGGAAGATGTCGTAGATGGCGTCGGCGTCGTGCAGGTCGACGGTGCGCACGGTGACCTTGCCCTTGACCCGGGGGTCGACGATGAAGGTGGTGCCGGTGATGCGCGACACGCTGTCGATGAACTCGCCGAGTTCGGTATCGACGAAATTCACTTCGTACATCGGCGTACCGTTGTCATCGAACACCGGCTCTTGGGCATAGGCCATGGACAAGGCCAGGCTCAGCGCAGCCGCCATGCAGTATCTAACAGGCATCGTTCATCCTTGCCGCTTGAAGCCGGTCACGGCGGGGCGTGGCGGCCAGGGCAGGCGTTCACGCCGCCCCTGGTTGTTGAAAATCAGGCCATCGCTGTCGATGTCCTGCAGCACGATCCCTGGCGCCAGGCGCTGACCGCGGGCCAGGGTGCGCACTTGCTCGCCGTAGCGCAGCACCACCACACTGGCGGCCAATGGCTGGGCCTTGAGGCCGCCGAGGTATTGCAGCGGCAGACGAGTGATGGTGATGGCGCCGTCGTCGGGCGGCGCCTGCCAGTGACCGACCATCAGCCCGGGCAGCGGGCTGTCGGCCACCGCAGGCGCCATGGCCGGGTGTGGCTGCCGACTCAACTGCAGCACACACTGCGCAGACAGCCAGCCGGCCAGGGTCAGGCCAGCGCCGGTGAGCAGACGCGAGGTGAGCATCACGAGGCCAATTGCCTTGGGTGCCAGCCTGGGTGCCCCTGCACGTAACGCACTTCGGGCAGTTGCAGCGGCGCCAGTTGCCAATCCTCAGGCTGGCGGGCGAGCCAGGCCTCGACCCGCTGCCACAGTGGCTCGCCGGCCTGGCTTTCGAATTGCAAGCCAAAGGTGCGGCACAGGCCCTGCACCGGCTCCAACCCCGTGATGCGCTTGCCTTGCGGGCTGTAGCTGACGCTCCAGGCCTGGCCCTGCCAGCGCGGCAGGTCCTGGCTGTTGTCCAGCAGCAGCGGGTCACCGAACAATTGCTCAGCGGCGTTTTCCAGCACTTGCTCGACCTGCCTGGCCGGTGCCTCGACTACTGGCGCGGGGTAGCCACCGGTAAGGCTGATCAGATGTTCGCGGGTAATGGCCGCCCCCGCTGCCAGCGGGTAGTCATAACGCAGGCCCGGCAGCAACACTGGCATGCTGCTATCGTCGGCCAAGGCTTGATGCAGCAGGCAGTCCCAGCTGCCGCCACGGGTATCGCGGCGCCAAAAGGCCTGAGGCGCGCGGGCCAGCGGCTGGTCAAGCCAGGCCGCGTGGCCGGCCCGTTGCTGGCGCAGTTGCGCCTGCAATT
The DNA here is from genome assembly GCF_058795575.1 of Pseudomonas sp. GW823-FHT05G12. NCBI lineage: Bacteria > Pseudomonadati > Pseudomonadota > Gammaproteobacteria > Pseudomonadales > Pseudomonadaceae > Pseudomonas > Pseudomonas sp. GW823-FHT05G12. The sequence goes on along the minus strand of NZ_CM179501.1, from coordinate 1,248,512 downwards.
GCGCGACACGCAGCTGCGCGGCAGGCGCCAGTTGCTGTTCAAAGGCCGGGAAAAAACGCCCGTCGAACTGCCACTGGCCGGCCACACGCTGGCAGCGCAGGCGGAAGGCACCGCTGCCCCGGCAGCCGGCAAACAGCACCGGCACGCGCCGACCGCTGGCCTGGGTGACCTCGACCGGTGCGGGCCACAGGTCCTGACCACGGGCGCACAACAGCACGTCGATTTGCGGCACCCGTTCAGCCAGCCACAGGCCGGGGCCCGTGCCTGCATCGGCCATGGCCACCACCAGGTCAGCCTCGTGCCGGGCTTGTTCGAATACCGGCAGCAGAGACTGGTACCACTGTTTGAGTGAGGCTTTCTGATCCTGGGCGTACGGGTCGGTCACGCCGACCACTGCAATACGGGCACCGCCGCGCTCGAAAACGTGCAGGGCTTGCACACCCAGTGCCTGGCGTTGTGCATCAGCCAGCCCGGCGCCGAGGGTAATGGCGCTGGCCTGGCGATACAGGCCCGTGCTGCGTTGTGGCCACAGCACACGCTCGTCGCTGCTGACCCGCGCTTCGATGCCCAGCAGCTGGCTGCCTTGCACGCCACTTTCGCCTTGGGTCAGGTAGGCCAGGCCACTGCCATTCCAGCCCTGGCCGTTTTCCAGGGTCAGGCTGTTGCCCGCACCGGCTTCGCCACGCAGTTGTTCCAGCAACGCCGCGAGTACCGCATAACCGCCCAGCTGGGCTGTCGTTGCCTGGCGGGCATCGAGCAGCGGCGCCAGTTGCGGGTAGGCGATACTGGCGCTGCGGCCGGTCATCCAGGGCGCACGGCCCAAGTGGCTGACCGGCCCCAACCGGGTAGCCGGTACCACCGCCTGGCCAGGTTGGCGGGCATCGAGGGTATCGGCCACGTACAGCAAGTCGAGCTGGACATTGCCGCCCTGCTGCCCTGGGAAGGCTGTGCAGGCGCCGAGCAGCGGTGCCAAGGCACCGATACCCATCCAGCCGATCACTTCGCGCCTGTGCACACTGCTCGCCATCGCATCCGCCATCCTTAACCACGTCCATTCAGGGCCCCGGATGTTGCGGCGTTGGCATTACAGTTTGATGGCAGAAATCCGACAGCAATTCCAATTCGATCTTTAGAAGAGCAATCCAAGAACCGGAAGTTTTAAAAGCTCGTTAACATTTCTGCCAAGGAATCATCACACTTGCGCCTTACAGTCGCGGTTTCTTCCAACTCAGCCAACATAAGGACAACCTGATGAGTCGAGATACCGGCGACAACCTGGACCGGAACCAAAGCGGCAACCTGCCGATGGCCAACGTCATGGACGCCTACCTGAGCCGCCGCAGCGTGATGCGCGGCAGCCTGGGCGCCGCCATCGCCATGATTGCCGGTACCGGCCTGACAGGCTGCTTCGACGGTGGTGGTTCCGATCACGATGATCCGGTCACCGAGCCACCGGTGACCGAACCGCCAGTCACCGAGCCGGAAGTGCCGAAACTGGCACTGGGCTTCCAGTCCATCCCAGGCTCGCGCACCGACGCCTGTGTGGTCGCCGCCGGCTACAGCGCCTACGTGCTGGCGCCCTGGGGTACGCCACTGAACAGCAACGGCAACCCGTGGAAGTCCGACGGCAGCAACACCTCGACCGACCAGGCCAACGCCATGGGCATGCACCACGATGGCATGCACTTCTTCCCCATCAACGGCAGCTCGGAAGACGGCCTGCTGGCGATCAATTTCGAGTACATCGACACTGCCGCCCTGCACCCGGCCGGCCCCACTACCGATGTCAACGGCAAGCGCCCGGTTGAAGAAGTGCGCAAGGAAATCAACGCACACGGTGCGGGCGTCGTACGCCTGCAGAAAATCAACGGCCGTTGGCAGGTGGTCGACAACGACCCACTGAACCGTCGCTTCACCACTGCTTCACGCATGGAGATCACCGGCCCGCTGCGTGGCACCGACCACGTCAAGACCAAATACTCCACTGCTGGCACCCACTGCCGTGGCACCAACAACAACTGCGGCAACGGCTATACCCCGTGGGGCACCTACCTGACCTGCGAAGAGAACTGGCCGGGCATTTTCGTCAACAAGGGCACCCGCCCCGAGGACCAGCGCCGCATTGGCGTGGGCACCTCCAGCGGCCAGTACAAGTGGGAAAGCGCTGCCGGTGACGCCAGCGAAGTGGACGACGAATTCGCCCGCTTCGACGTTACCGTCAAAGGCGCCAGCGCCACCGACGACTATCGCAACGAAGCCAGCACCTATGGCTACATTGTCGAGATCGACCCGTACAACAGCAGCACCCTGGCCACCAAACGCACCGCGCTGGGCCGCTTCCGCCACGAGGGCTGCGCCCCCGGCCTGCCCGTCGCCGGCAAGCCGCTGGTGTGGTACATGGGTGACGACTCGAACAACGAGTACCTGTACAAGTGGGTGTCCACCGCCGTGTGGGACCCCGCCGACGCCACCCCGGCCGACCGCCTGGCCACCGGCGCCAAGTACCTCGACCAAGGCAAGCTCTACGTGGCCCGCTTCAATGCCGACGGCACCGGCGTATGGCTATTGCTGGACGTGGCCACCGCCACTACCGGCGGCAGCACCCTGGGTGCGCTGTATGGTGACCTCCCGGGCATCATCCTCAACACCCGTGGTGCCGGCGATGCCGTGGGCGCAACGCCGATGGACCGCCCGGAGTGGACCACGGTCAACCCGCTGAACGGCGACGTATACCTGACCCTGACCAACAACAGTGCACGCACCCCGGACAAGGTCGATGCAGCGAACCCACGCGGCCCGAACCGACACGGCCACATCATTCGCTGGCACGACAGCGACGACCAGCTGAGCTTTACCTGGGACATCTTCGTGTTCGGCGCCAACGCTGCCGGTACCGCCGACATCAACCGCTCCGGTCTGACCGAACTGAACCAGTTCGCCAGCCCCGACGGCATGAGCTTCGATAGCCGCGGCGTGCTGTGGTTCGAGACCGACAACGGCGAAACCACGTTGACCGACTACACCAACGACCAGTTGCTGGCGGTGATCCCTACCGACCTGGTGGATGCCAGCGGCAAGCAGGTGCCGGTGAACGCACAGAACCAGGTGGACCTGCGGCGCTTCTTTGTCGGGCCAAATGGTTGCGAGGTGACCGGGATTACCTTTACCCCGGACAACAAGACGCTGTTCGTCAACATTCAACACCCGGACAACTGGCCGTATACCGACAAGGCGACCGATGCGACGCCGGCTGGGGCTACCGTACGGCCGCGGGCTTCGACGGTGGTGATTCAGCGGATCGATGGCGGTGAGATCGGCACCGCCTGACCTGCGGTAACACAGCCAGCCTTGTGCTGGCTGTGCAGGCCTCTTCGCGGGTGAGCCCGCGCCTACCAGGGATCGCGTATTTCGTGGAGCGGCCTTATGTTGCGATGGGCTGCACCGCAATCAGCAAACTTTCTCTTTCCACTTCGCTCGGAAGCCGCATACACAGTGGCGTGTCCAAGCGACCTGATAAATCTGCCAGTAGACATCAACATGCGCGTAGAAAATCATTAGCCCACCTACCACTCCACGGATCACGCATATGCGCTCAACCAAGTGGCTGTCAAACAGGAAAAATTTCTTCTTCCAAGTCGACCATTTGGCTTGTGAAGTCGGTGACAGCCCACGTCAATTGTTACGGGGCAATGGTATCGCTTTAGCAGAGTTAGACGCCCCCACACAGGCGGGCCTGATCCTACAGTCTGACCATGCAAATACTGCTTTGCGCATCGTTCCTGAATGCTTGCCACAAAACTATACACCCTATGGTTTTCTCCACACGCTGCCCGCTTCACAACTTGTCGCGTATAGCGGGCAACGACTTGATCAGATGCTGCACTGTTACCCACTTGGCAATGGGCACCGATTCTACAGCCCCACGTTGAGGCGATTTATCCAATCTGACACTCAGTCTCCATTTCGTAAAGGTGGGACCAACGGATATAGCTATTGTCAGAACGACCCCATCAATCGTAATGACCCGACTGGACAGTTTTGGCAGTGGTTCAGCCGAAGCGTGCAGCGAGGAGTGAGTCGAGCAGTGAACTGGGTGATCGGTCAGCTTCCACGCATTTCTGTAGTCAGACCACTTTTAAGTACCAGTAACGGCAACAGCACCGTTCAACATCTTGATCCGAGAATCAATTTGTATAGGGCAGGACAAACCCCGCCACCCAACGCGCCCCACGTTACCCTAGAGATCAATGGAATCGAGACCATTGCGCATGGGGCAAGGGAAATTTTCAGGAGTTCAAATGATCTAGCCGAGTTCTGGGGAACTATGATGACCCGTTACGAAAATGGTGCCGTATCAGGTGGGCTCGGTTATGGAATATATCTTGCGAGTCACAGCGCCGTTGGCGCAGCAAGTATACCTGTCGGTTTTGCCGCCGGTACATTAACTTACGCCTATCTCGAGCGCAACATGTACAGAGATATGGCATTACAATTACGAACCGGAACTGATCAAATGCCCCATTATCCTTATAGTCGTTATCGTTATGACTCGGAATAGTGGAAAAGTTTGGAAGACGGTGTGAGCTTGTGCAGCGCTTTCCAAGCATGTATCGCACCACCATCAGCCGCACGACGAGTCGAGGAGAAGGGCGGCCGCGGGCCTCTACCGCGGAGCGATGGTGGTGAGATCGGCACTGCCTGATCTGCGCTAACCTACCAGGCTATAGGCTCTCTACTACGCACCCGCACCTGCTGTGCCGGCACCCGGGCATGCCATTGCACCACCCCCAGCGCCTCCACCTGGAACTCGATGCGCATCACCCGCCCCTCTTCCTCGAACGACAGCTGCAACAGAAAATGCCCGCTGTTGAGCAGCAGCCCTTCGCTCAACCGTTCGAACGTTTCGTCATCCACCGCCCCCAGCGCCTGACGCAGTGCAGCCGCGTCCATATACCCCGACGCCGGCCTGCCGCTGACAATGCGGCTGAGCAACGAACGCGAGTAACGCCCTTCATACAGCGCCTCCAGCAGGGGCAGATGCTCCAACCCCAGCGCATTGGCGTTGAGCCGCCAACCCGTGGTCTGGGGCAAGGCGCACAGCATTGGGTAACGCGCCTGGCGGCTGGCGTCCGGCTCCAGCAACAGGTTCAGCTCGCTGGTGTCGAGCATCGGCTGGTCGGCCACCAGCCGGGGCGGTTGCTGACGCAGGTACTGGGCGCTCTCGGCGCCCTGCAGGCGGGCATCACTGTCGGCATCGAGCCAGTCGGCCAGGGCGTCGACCAGGCGTTCGGCCGCCATGTCATTGCCCAGCAAGTAACGCAACTGGCGCTCGGCGCGTTCGCCATCGGCACCCAGCAATGCATTGACGTTGAAGCAGGTGTGCTGGTCGCGTACCCGCAACTGCGCCTGGCCAGCGCCAAAGTCGTAGTTCAGCGGCTGCCCGCGCAAGGCTTGCCAGAACAGCGGACTGAGCCGCCAGGCGGGGTCACGCAGGGCCTGCCCGGCATAGGCCAGGCCGGCCTGCTCCATGGCCCGCACCTGCACTCGCTGGTGCAGCAGGCGCACTTCGTCGACCTGACGCCGGCCATCTTCCACCAGCCAGGCCATGCCCGCCGCCAGCATTGCCAGCACCACCATCACCATCAACAGGGCCGCACCCTGCTGTTGCCTTCCACCCATCCGTGCGTGCCTCGCTCGCGGAATAAAAACGCCAGTCAACACGCGGGGTGTTTCAGCTAGATGGCAATGCCCGTTCGTCATGTGCACGTCATCTAGGCAAGGCAGGATTGCCCTTCCTTTTCATGACCTTACAGGAGTGGTCGCTATGGGTGGCATTGGAATCTGGCAACTGGTGATCGTACTGCTGATCGTGTTCTTGCTGTTTGGTACCAAGCGCCTGAAGGGCCTGGGTAGCGATGTGGGCGAGGCGATCCAGGGTTTTCGCAAGTCCATGGGTGGTGACAATGACGCCAGCGCCGCTGACCAGGCGCACGTGCAGCAACAGTGCCCGCTGAACGGCCAAGTTGCCCAGCAATCTCAAGCGGACCGCCAGGCCTGATGTTCGAGGTAGGCTTCAGCGAGTTGCTGCTGATCGGCGTCGTCGCGCTATTGGTGCTGGGCCCCGAGCGCCTGCCGGTGGCAGCCCGTACCCTCGGCCGCGGCCTGGGCCAGGCGCGCCGGGCCATGCACGCCTTGCGCACGCAGGTGGAGCGCGAAATCGAGATGCCCAACCTCGACCAGGCACCTCTGCAACGCTTGGAACAGGAGATCCGCCAGGGCATCAGCCTGAACGCGGAACCGGCCAATGATGCGGCCACGGCCGTGCTGCCCAAGGAAAATGCTTCATGACCATTGCCATGGACCCTGCCGCGAGCATGCCCCTGACCGAACACCTGCGCGACCTGCGCAAACGCCTGGTGCGTTGCCTGGCGCTGGTGGCATTGGTGTTCGCCGGCCTGTTCCCCTTTGCCCAGACGCTGTACACGCTCATATCCGAGCCGCTACGGCGCTTTTTGCCGGAAGGCGCGAGCATGATCGCCACCAGCGTCACCTCGCCCTTTCTAACACCGTTCAAGCTGACCGCGATGTGCGCCCTGTTCCTGGCCATGCCGCTGCTGCTGCATCAGGCCTGGGGCTTTCTGGCGCCTGGGCTGTACCGCCGTGAACGGCGCATTGCCCTGCCGCTGCTGGTATCGAGCATCGTTTTGTTCTATGCCGGCATGGCGTTCGCGTTCTTTCTGGTTTTCCCGATGATGTTCGGTTTCTTTGCCAGCGTGACGCCGGACGGCGTGGCGATGATGACCGATATCAGCCAGTACCTGGACTTTATCCTGGCGCTGTTTCTGGCGTTCGGGCTGGCGTTCGAGATCCCGGTGGCGACGTTCATCGTGGTCTGGGCAGGGTTGGCCGATGTGGCCACATTGCGGCGCAGCAGGCCCTACGTGGTCGTCGGGTGCTTTGTGGTGGGGATGATCCTGACACCGCCGGATGTGTTTTCGCAGACGATGCTGGCAGTACCGATGTGGGTGCTGTTCGAGGTGGGGTTGCTGGCTTGTGGAATGTTGAAGCGGCCGGAGCCAGACAAGGAGATTGTGGCTGGATTGTAGGGCCCTTTCGCGGGCACGCCCGCGAATAGCCGTGATGCGTTCTAGAACTCGGCGAGCCGCCAGACTTCATAGGCTGGCGTCTCGTACGGGTGGCTCTGCTTGAGCGCAGCGACGACCTGCACAATCAGCTCGTCAGCCACCACCAGCTCCACCTTCCACTCTTCCACCGCCTCGACCTGGCCCGCTTGCCCGAGGAACGGCTGGCTGCCGTCCAACGGGCGGAACTGGCCCTGGCCAAGGGTTTGCCAGGCGCAGTGGTCATAGTCACCGATGCGCCCGCCGCCAGCAGCGAACACAGCGGCCTTGACCACTTCGACATGGCTGGCGGGGACGAAGAAGGCGAGCTTGTACACGCCTTAGTTCACCCACACCCGTGCGTTGCGGAACATACGCATCAGCGCGGCATCTTCCTGCCACTCGTCCGGGCGCCAGGAGTTCTGCACAGCGCGGAACACACGCTCCGGGTGCGGCATCATGATGGTCACGCGGCCGTCGCGGCTGGTCAGGCCAGTAATACCACGCGGCGAGCCGTTCGGGTTGGCCGGGTAGGCTTCGGTGACCTTGCCATGGTTGTCGACGTAGCGCAGGGCCACGCAACCGGACACATCGGCTTCCAGCAATGCTTCTTCGCTGGCGAACTCGGCATGGCCTTCGCCGTGGGCGATGGCGATCGGCATGCGCGAACCGGCCATGCCCTGCAGGAAGATCGAGTTGGACTTCTGCACTTCGACCATGGCCACGCGGGCCTCGAACTGCTCCGAGCGGTTGCGCACGAAGTGCGGCCAGTACTCGGTGCCCGGGATCAGCTCGTGCAGGTTGGACATCATCTGGCAACCGTTGCACACGCCCAGGGCGAAGCTGTCGGTACGCTCGAAGAAGGCCTGGAAGGCGTCACGGGCACGGGCGTTGAACAGCGCCGACTTGGCCCAGCCTTCGCCAGCACCCAGCACGTCACCGTACGAGAAGCCGCCACAGGCGACCAGGCCCTTGAAGGCTTCGAAGTCGACACGGCCAGCGAGAATATCGCTCATGTGCACGTCGATGGCGGCGAAGCCGGCGCGGTCGAAGGCAGCAGCCATCTCGACCTGGCCGTTGACGCCCTGCTCGCGCAGGATGGCCACTTGCGGGCGCACGCCCTTCTTGATGTAAGGCGCGGCGATGTCGTCGTTGACGTCGAAGCCCAGCTTCACCGACAGGCCCGGGTTGTCTTCCTCGAGCAGCAGGTCGAACTCCTGATCAGCGCAGTCGGCGTTGTCGCGCAGGCGCTGGATCTGGTAGCTGGTTTCAGCCCACTGGCGCTGCAGCATGCGACGGTCATCGTCGAACAGCACTTCGCCGTTCAGGCTGATGGTCACTTCAGCGTTGTTGACTGGCTTGCCGATCACCGCGACGCACTCTTCACCCAGGCCTGCAGCGCTGAACTGTGCCAGCACGTCCGGGGTAGCATCCTGGCGAACCTGGATCACCGCACCCAGCTCTTCGTTGAAGAGGATGGCCGGCACTTCGCCCTTGCTGTCGGTCAGCGGGTCGAGTTGCAGGTCGAGGCCGCAGTGGCCAGCGAAGGCCATTTCCAGCACGGTGGTGACCAGGCCGCCGTCGGAACGGTCGTGGTAGGCCAGCAGGTGGCCGTCGGCGTTCAGGCCCTGGATCACGGCGAAGAAGGCCTTGAGGTCTTCGGCGTCGTCGACGTCCGGTGCCTGGGCCGCGATCTTGCCGTAGGTCTGGGCCAGGATCGAGGCGCCCATGCGGTTCTTGCCGCGGCCCAGGTCGATCAGGATCAGGTCGGTCTCGCCCTTGTCCATGCGCAGTTGCGGGGTCAGGGTCTTGCGGATGTCGGTGACCGGGGCGAAGCCGGTGATGATCAGCGACATCGGCGAGGTGACGCTCTTCTCGACGCCCTCGTCGCTCCACTTGGTCTTCATCGACATCGAGTCTTTGCCGACCGGAATGGTGATGCCCAGCTCCGGGCACAGCTCCATGCCGACAGCCTTCACGGTGTCGTACAGGCGTGCGTCTTCACCTGGGTGACCAGCAGCGGACATCCAGTTGGCCGACAGTTTGATGTCGGACAGCTTTTCGATGCGCGAAGCCGCCAGGTTGGTCAGGGTTTCGCCGATGGCCATGCGGCCGGACGCCGGGGCATCCAGCAGCGCCAGCGGCGTACGCTCGCCCATGGCCATGGCTTCACCGGTGTAGACGTCGAAGCTGGTGGCGGTGACGGCGCAGTCAGCCACCGGAACCTGCCACGGGCCGACCATCTGGTCGCGGGCAACCAGGCCGGTGATGGTACGGTCGCCAATGGTGATCAGGAAGCTCTTGCTGGCCACGGCCGGGTGGTTCAGCACGCGCTGGACGGCGCTGTCCAGGTCCAGCTCGCTCGGGTCGAAGTCATCGCCCAGCTCGGCTTCGCGGGTAACCGAACGGTGCATGCGCGGCGGCTTGCCCAGCAGCACGTCCAGCGGCATGTCCACCGGGGTGTTGCCGAAGTGGCTGTCGCTGACGGTCAGGTGCTGTTCTTCAGTCGCTTCACCCACCACGGCAAACGGGCAACGTTCGCGCTCGCAGATGGCCTTGAAGCGCTCGAAGTCGACCGCGCTGACGGCCAGCACGTAACGCTCTTGCGATTCGTTGCTCCAGATTTCGTGCGGGGCCATGCCCGGCTCGTCGTTGGGCACGTTGCGCAGCTCGAAGCGACCACCGCGGCCACCGTCGTTGACCAGCTCAGGGAAGGCGTTGGAAATACCGCCAGCGCCCACGTCGTGGATGAAGGCGATCGGGTTGTCGTCGCCCAGCTGCCAGCAACGGTCGATGACCTCCTGGCAACGGCGCTCCATTTCCGGGTTTTCGCGCTGTACCGAAGCGAAGTCCAGGTCAGCCGAGCTGGCACCGGTAGCCACCGACGAAGCAGCGCCGCCGCCCAGGCCGATCAGCATGGCCGGGCCACCGAGCACGATCAGCTTGGCGCCGACAGTGATTTCGCCCTTCTGCACGTGGTCTTCACGGATGTTGCCCATACCGCCGGCAAGCATGATCGGCTTGTGGTAGCCGCGCACTTCTTCACCGTGCGGGGTGTTGATGGCTTGCTCGAAGGTACGGAAGTAACCGGTCAGGGCCGGGCGGCCGAATTCGTTGTTGAACGCAGCGCCGCCGAGAGGGCCTTCGATCATGATGTCGAGGGCGTCGACGATACGCTCGGGCTTGCCATAGGCCTGTTCCCAAGGCTGTTCGAAGCCCGGAATGCGCAGGTTGGACACGGTGAAGCCGGTCAGGCCGGCCTTGGGCTTGGCGCCACGGCCGGTAGCACCTTCGTCGCGGATTTCGCCACCGGAGCCGGTGGAGGCGCCGGAGAACGGGGCGATGGCGGTCGGGTGGTTGTGCGTTTCCACCTTCATCAGAATGTGCACCGGCTCCTGCACCGCGCCGTACTGGCGGGTTTCAGGGTCCGGGAAGAAGCGGCCGGCAACGTTGCCGACGATCACCGAGGCGTTGTCCTTGTACGCCGACAGCACACCTTCGTTGTGCATCTGGTAGGTGTTCTTGATCATGCCGAACAGGCTTTTTTCCTGGGCCTGACCGTCGATATCCCAACTGGCGTTGAAGATCTTGTGGCGGCAGTGCTCGGAGTTGGCCTGGGCGAACATCATCAGTTCGATGTCGTTCGGGTTGCGCTTGAGGCCCTGGAAGGCATTGACCAGGTAGTCGATCTCGTCTTCGGCCAGGGCCAGGCCCAGGTCGATGTTGGCCTTGGCCAGGGCGTCACGGCCGCCGGCCAGGATGTCGACCGAGGTCATCGGCTTGGGCTGGGCGTGGCTGAACAGGTCTGCAGCCTGCTCCAGCTGGCCGAGCACACGCTGGGTCATGCGGTCGTGCAGTTCGGCGGCGATCAGTTCGGCATCAGCGTCGCTCAGGGTGCCGGCAACGTAGTAGGCGATGCCGCGCTCCAGGCGCTGGATCGACTGCAGGCCGCAGTTGTGGGCGATGTCGCTGGCCTTGCTGGCCCATGGCGAAATGGTGCCCAGGCGCGGTACCACCAGGAACAGACGACCCGTCGGCTCCTGTACCGGCACGCTCGGGCCGTACTTGAGCAGACGGCCCAGCACCTGCTGCTGGTCGGCGGTCAGCTCGCCGTCGACATCGGCGAAGTGGGCAAATTCGGCATACAAACCAGTAACAGCGGGGACTTTCTGGCTCAGTTGCTCGAGTAATTTACCGTGGCGAAAGGCAGAAAGGGCAGGAGCGCCGCGCAGGATCAACATCGTCGGGACAGCCTCAGGAAGGGGTGTGCTTAGAGGCCGTGCATTCTAGCCTAATTCGATGGCTTTCGGCACCTGCTCTAAGCCACGCCTGCCGGGCGGCGGAACCGGACTTCGGGGTCAGTTTTCAGAGGTGTCCGGCTTGAGACATTCAGCGCCTGTGAGATCGAGCGCCGCAGGTGTCCGCCTTAAAATATTCAGCGCCTATGAGATCGAGCGCCGCCCGCGCGGCGCTTCGCGGGTAAACCCGCTCCTACGTTTGTTTCGGGCCAGTCCATCCTGTGCCTGGCGCGCGCGACCGCCTTGTTGGTACGACGCGATATCGAGATAGGCACCAAGGCGTTCGCGCGCAAATCCCACAGGCATAATTGGCCCGAAACAAACGTAGGAGCGGGTTTACCCGCGAAGCGCCGCGCGGGCGGCGCTCGATCTCACAGGCGCTGAATATCTCAAGCCGGCCACCTGGCAGCCCTGATGCAATCCCCCCTCCCCCAACCACACAACCCGCTACCAGACAAGCTAACAGTTGTCGAGATATGGTTGGGCCAGTCCTTTGCGTATACTGCAACCTATGTTCGCCCACACTGATTTGCGCCAGCGTTGCGCCAAATGGCTTCTCGCAACCGGACTCTTTCTGCTGCTAGGTGCCTGCGTTGAAAAACCCAGCACCCTCGAGCGCGTGAAGGAGGATGGCGTGCTGCGCGTGATCACACGCAACAGCCCGGCAACCTACTTCCAGGACCGTAACGGCGAAACCGGCTTTGAGTACGAACTGGTCCAGCATTTCGCCGACGATCTCGGCGTAAAGTTGCAGATCGAGACCGCCGACAACCTGGACGAGCTGTACGACGCCCTCGGCAAGCCCTCCGGCCCGGTACTGGCTGCCGCCGGCCTGGTCAGCAGTGAGCGGCGCAAAACCCAGGTGAGATACTCCCATCCCTATCTGGAGGTGACCCCGCAGGTCATCTACCGCAACGGCCGCCCGCGCCCCACCGGCGCCAAGGGTTTGGTCGGCAAGAAGATCATGGTGCTCAAGGGCAGCAGCCATGCTGACCAGCTGGCCGAGCTGAAAAAGCAGTACCCGGCCTTGCAATATGAGGAATCCGACGCCGTCGAAGTGGTCGACCTGCTGCGCATGGTGGACGAAGGTCAGATCGACTTGACCCTGGTGGACTCCAACGAACTGGCGATGAACCAGGTGTATTTCCCCAACGTGCGGGTCGCCTTCGATCTGGGCGAAACCCGCGACCAGCGCTGGGCAGTGGCCGCAGGCGAAGACAACAGCCTGCTCAACGAAATCAACGAGTATCTCGACAAGGCACAGAAAAACGGCACCCTTCAGCGCTTGAAGGACCGCTATTACGGCCATGTCGACGTACTTGGCTACGTCGGCGCCTACACCTTCGCCCAGCACCTGCAACAGCGCCTACCCAAGTACGAGAAGCACTTCAAGAGCTACGCCAAGGTCGAGCAGGTCGACTGGCGCCTGCTGGCAGCCATCGGCTACCAGGAATCGATGTGGCAGCCGGAAGTCACCTCCAAGACCGGCGTGCGCGGCCTGATGATGCTGACCCAGCGCACCGCCCAGGCCATGGGCGTGTCGAACCGACTGGACCCGAGGCAGAGCATCCAGGGCGGCGCCAAGTACTTCATGAAGATCAAGGAAGAGCTTGACGACAGCATCAAGGAGCCGGACCGCACCTGGTTCGCCCTTGCTGCCTACAATGTCGGTGGCGGCCACCTGGAAGACGCCCGCACCCTGGCCAAGCGCGAGAAGCTCAACCCGAACAAGTGGCTGGACGTGAAGAAGATGCTGCCGCGGCTGGCTCAGAAGCAGTGGTACCGGCAGACCAAGTACGGCTATGCCCGTGGGGGCGAACCGGTGCATTTCGTGGCCAACATCCGCCGTTACTACGACATTCTCACCTGGGTGACCCAGCCGCAGCTCGAAGGCCAGGTGGCCGAGGGCAACCTGCATGTGCCAGGGGTCAACAAGGACAAGCCAGCGGATAAGTCGTCGCCGATGTAAGCCAGCAGGCCTCTTCGCGGGCAAACCCGCGCCTACAAGATTTGCGCAGAACCTGTAGGAGCGGGCTTGCCCGCGAAGAGGCCGGTGCAGCTCAAGCCTTGGCCCGGCGGGCCTTGAAGAAGTCGCTGAGGATCTGCCCGCACTCTTGCGCCAGCACCCCGCCCTCCACCATCACCCGGTGGTTGAGAAAGCCTTGGCCAAAGAACTGCCCCTGGCTCTGCACGATCCCGGCCTTGGGCTCCAGCGCGCCAAACACCACGCGCATCACCCGCGAATGCACGATTAGCCCCGCACACATGCTGCACGGTTCCAGGGTCACATACAGGGTGCTGCCGGGTAGCCGGTAGTTGCTGGCCGACCTGGCTGCCGCCCTGATCGCCACCATCTCGGCATGCGCGCTGGGGTCGCTGTCGATGATCGGCCGATTGAAACCCTGGCCGATCACCTGCCCATGCTGTACCAGCACCGCCCCCACTGGCACCTCGCCCAACGCCGCGCCTTCGGCGGCCAAGGCCAGCGCCAGGCGCATGAATTCCTGATCGCGACTGCGATCGATGATCTGCGGGCGCATCAGACCACCGCGATCGCGGCCATCAGGCCGGTTTCCATGTGGTCGATGACATGGCAGTGAAACATCCAGGTTCCAGGGTTATCCGCCACCAGTGCTACCTGGGCGCGCTCGTTCTTGCCCAGCAAGTAGGTGTCGGTGAACCACGGCTCCTTGATGTCGTGACGGTTGGAGGCGATCACCTTGAAGCTCATGCCATGCAAGTGGATCGGGTGCTGGTACTGGGTCATGTTCTTAAGCTCGAAGATGTAGCTCTTGCCCTTCTGCAACGTGGCGATGGGGCGGTCGGCGCAGGTCTTGTCGGTAATATCCCAGGCCTGGCCGTTGATCTGCCACATGCTCGACGGCTTGGCCGGATCAGGGGTGACAGAGACGCTGGCCGCCCACTCGAAATTGAAGTTCAGCTTTTCGGCATTCTCCAGGTCCGGCTCGGCGATCGGATTGGGCGGCAGCGCAGGCGGCCAGTCACTCGGCGCGTCGTTGCTGGCCACCGAACGCAGGGTGCCCAGGCGCACGAAACCGTCGCGCAGGGAGATTTCCTCACCCGCCTCGGGAATGCGGATGGCCAGGCAGATACGCATGCCCGGCCCTAGCCAGTACTCATCCAGCGCACGCGGGGTCACTGGGTTGCCATCGAGGGCATAGATTCTCGCCTCGCAGTTGCCCTTGAGGTTGAGGCGGTAGGTCCAGGTATTGTCCAGGTTCAGCAGGCGCACCCGCACCACCTGGCCGGCCGGCAGCTCGGTGATCGAGTCGGCCTGGCCATTGATGGTGATCAACCGCCCGGCAGTGCCGTTGCGCGCGGCCTCGCGCGGGATGCTGAAAGGCAGCCATGCGCCCTGCTCGTCCACATGCCAGTTCTTCAGGCTCAGCGTACGCTCATGCTGGAACCCGGTGGGTTCACGTTCCTCGACGATCAGCGGCCCGACCAGACCACGGCCCAGCTCCTCGGAACTGCTGACATGGGGGTGATACCAATAGCTGCCGGCGTCCGGCACGCGGAATTTGTAATCGAAGTACTCACCAGGCTTGACCGGCAGTTGCGAAACGTATGGCACACCATCCATCTCCAGCGGCAGGCGGATGCCGTGCCAGTGGATGGTGGTTTCGACCGGCAGGTGATTGATGAAGCGCACCCGCAACCAGGTGCCTTGGCGCACCCGCAGTTCGGTGCCAGGTGCCGACGGGCCGAAGGCCCAGGCTTCGGTCTTGAAACCCGGCACCAGCTCCACTTCCAGTGGGGCGGCAATCAGCTCGTAGTCGTGCCCGGCATTCTCGTCCTCGACCTTGCCCAGCCAGTAGCGCGCCGCGCCCCCGGCGCCCAGGCCTACCACAACCAGACCAGTAAGGCCTTTGAGCATTTGTCGACGGGTAAAGGACATCGGTGCGGGTACCTCGTTTCTGCGCAATCAGTCTGCCAGCAGGGGCTGGCGATGAAGGGCGAATACGATACACCTGCATTTGCGAAATATTAAGTGAAGTCTTGTCGCACGGCCGGTTAGCGGCCGCGATCGCCAGTGGCAACCCGCTCCCCCCTCGGTACCAACCCAACGCCCCGGGGCTGACTTGCCGAATTCAGGGTGGGCTGCTTAAGTCAAAAACGGGGTGCGCAGGTGCTGGCCTTTTGCCCGCCTATCGCTTCAGACAAGACGCCGGCTCTGTGAATGCGAAGGTAGACACCATGTGGCTCAGGAATTCATTACTGCATATCTCGCTCCTGCTCGCTGCAGGCCTGCTGCTGGCACCGAAGATCATCCTGATCGAGTTTTTCTCCCATCGATGGGTGGAGACCGGTGTTTTCGACATTGCCCTGTACTTGCTTCAAGACGTGCTGTTAGTGGTCGCCCTCTATGTAATTGCCGCCAACACCATTACCAGAAAAAAATTCAACTTCTATCTGTTGAGCATCGCCTCAGGTGCCTTGCTGCTGTTCCTGCTGGTGGACATGCGTGTTCGGGAGCTATGGCTGAAGCCACTGGACTGGCAACTGATAAGCTACAGCCTGCAAAACGCAAGCAACCTGACCTCCGGGGCCGAGGTGTTTCTCACGCAAGCTGCCGGTTTCGGGCACACATTCAGGTTCATTGTCTTTGTGCTTTTTCTGGCTTACCTGGCGACCTGGTCTTTCGCTGGGCTGGCAACCTGCATCGCTTATAAAGAACAGCGCACCCGCACAGTAAAGAAAAGACAGCACCTCTGGGCATCACTGCTGGTGATAGGCGCCCTGCTCTTCGGCTCCATCCATGCCAAAAACGCGCGCTATCACCTGAACGAAAACATTGTCATCAGCCCGCTGGTCACAACACTCAGAAACACCACTTCCTTGACCGCAGCGCCGCATAGACCGTCGCTGCCATTCGAACAACCCGCCTACCCGCTGACCAGTGTCAACGAAATCCGAAAACTTCAATCTCACCCCACGCCAGACTTCAAGAACCTGGTCTTCATCGTTCTGGAGTCAGTGCGCTGGAACAGCGTGTTTGCTCCCGACATCA
Source organism: Pseudomonas sp. GW823-FHT05G12 (assembly GCF_058795575.1). Taxonomy (NCBI): domain Bacteria; kingdom Pseudomonadati; phylum Pseudomonadota; class Gammaproteobacteria; order Pseudomonadales; family Pseudomonadaceae; genus Pseudomonas; species Pseudomonas sp. GW823-FHT05G12. The sequence continues at coordinate 1,232,061 of NZ_CM179501.1, read as the reverse complement.
AAACCGCCGAGCGCTACCCCACCTTCGATAAGCTCGCTCGGGAGGGCATGCTCTTCAAATCGTACGTCTCAGTGCCTCACTCGTCCAAAGGCTACCACGCGATCCTGACGGGGCTGCATGCCTACCCTGATATTGAAATCAAAGAAGCCATGTACCTGCTGCAACCCAGTGTCATCCATGAGCTGAAGAACAGGAAAAACATGGAAGCCGTCGCCTTCAGCTCGCTGTACCTGCAGTTCGAAAACATGGAGGGCTTCCTGAAATCCATCGGTGTGTCGAATGCTTACGCAGTTTCGGAGCTCATCCCCGCCGAGAACCGCTCACAAAACGCCAGCAGCTTCGGTGAAAGTGATGAACAGCTGTTTTCGTCCAGCATCGCTTACCTGGAAAACATCAAAAAGAATGGCAAGGGTTTCATCGCGCTCTATTTCCCAAGCGCAGCCCACTACCCCTACCAATGCAGCCAAGGGCCCCCATTACAGAGCGAGCTGGAAAAGTATGAAGAATGCATAGCCAAGACAGACAGCGTGCTGGGTGAAATGCTGACATCCTTCGACAAGCAAGGCCTTCTAGACTCGACATTATTCGTGCTCGTGGGTGACCACGGTGAGTCATTTGGTGAGCACGGTCTGTTCATTCACAACGCGTCCATGCACGAAGAAGAAGTGAGCGTACCCCTGATTTTCTGGAGTAATGGAAAGTCACTGCCCAAACCCGCCTCAACCACCAGTCACCAGATCGATATTGCGCCCACGGTTGCCGATTTTTTTGATGTGACCGAATCCCCCCTCTCTGTACAAGGCATCAGCTTGTTGAGGGAACAGGGGAAACGCACATTCTTCATGTCCACGTTCTTTGACCAACTGGCGTCAGCCTTGGTGGAGCACCCGTACAAATACATATACGAATTCAGCTCGGACACCCTGACCAAATACAATCTTGAGGATGACCCGCAGGAAAAGCACCCGCAACGCGTGGAGGGTGACGAGTTCATCGCGGTGAGGAGCAGGCTGCTTTCCTATAACGCCTACCAGAAAGCGCTATTTGCCAGAAAGCCAGAAGAATAAGCAATCTGAACGAGCAAGAACCAGAAAGCCCGCAATCATGCGGGCTTTCTGGTGTATCCGTCCTGCGGGTGCCAGCCTGGGCTGGCTACCCGATCATTCCCACTCGATAGTGGCCGGCGGCTTGCTCGACACGTCGTAGGTAACGCGCGAGATACCGTCGATTTCGTTGATGATACGACCGCTGACAGTTTCCAGCAGCTCGTACGGCAGGTGTGCCCAACGCGCGGTCATGAAGTCCACGGTCTCGACGGCACGCAGGGCCACGACCCAGGCGTAGCGACGGCCGTCGCCGACGACGCCGACCGACTTGACCGGCTGGAACACCACGAACGCCTGGCTGGTCTTGTGGTACCAGTCGGCCTTGCGCAGCTCTTCGATGAAGATGTGGTCGGCGCGACGCAGGATGTCGGCGTATTCCTTCTTCACTTCACCGAGGATACGCACGCCCAGGCCCGGGCCCGGGAACGGGTGGCGGTAGACCATGTCGTACGGCAGGCCCAGTTCCAGGCCGATCTTGCGCACTTCGTCCTTGAACAGTTCACGCAGCGGCTCGACCAGCTTGAGGTTCATCTCCTCCGGCAGGCCACCAACGTTGTGGTGCGACTTGATCACGTGGGCCTTGCCGCTCTTGGCGCCAGCCGACTCGATCACGTCCGGGTAGATGGTGCCCTGGGCGAGGAACTGGATGTTCTCCAGCTTGCTGGCTTCGGCATCGAACACGTCGATGAAGGTGCGGCCGATGATCTTGCGCTTCTTCTCAGGGTCCGCTTCGCCTTCCAGGTTGTCGAGGAACTGCTTTTCAGCGTCGGCGCGGATCACCTTGACGCCCATGTTCTCTTTGAACATGGCCATCACCTGGTCGCCTTCGTGCAGGCGCAGCAGGCCGTTGTCGACGAATACGCAGGTCAGCTGGTCGCCGATGGCGCGGTGCAGCAGCGCGGCAACCACCGAGCTGTCAACGCCGCCGGACAGGCCCAGCAGAACGTTGGCCGAACCGACTTGCGCACGCACCTGGGCGATGGCGTCTTCGACGATGTTGGACGCCGTCCACAGGGCTTCACAGCCGCAGATGTCCCGCACGAAGCGGGACAGGATGCGACCACCTTGCTTGGTGTGGGTCACTTCGGGGTGGAACTGCACGCCGTAGTAGCCGCGGACGTCGTCGTACATGCCGGCGATCGGGCAGCTTGGGGTGCTGGCCAGAATGTTGAAGTTGCCAGGCATCTGGGTGACCTTGTCACCGTGGCTCATCCACACGTCCAGGCCCAGCACGCCGTCGTCATCAACGTGGTCTTCGATGCCGTCGAGCAGGCGGCTCTTGCCGACAACGTCCACACGGGCATAGCCGAACTCACGCAGGTCGGAACCTTCTACCTTGCCGCCCATCTGCTCGGCCATGGTCTGCATGCCGTAGCAGATACCCAGCACAGGCACATTCAGGTCAAACACGGCCTGCGGAGCGCGCGGGCTGTTGGCTTCGTGGACCGACTCGGGGCCGCCGGCGAGGATGATGCCGCGCGGGTTGAATTCGCGGATCGCTTCATCGTCCATGTCGAACGGGTGCAGTTCGCAGTACACGCCGATTTCGCGCACGCGGCGGGCGATCAGCTGGGTGTACTGGGAACCGAAATCGAGGATCAGGATGCGGTGAGCGTGAATGTCGAGGGCCATGACTCAATCTCGTCAGTGGAAATCGGAAACGACGCGGGGCTGTCATGACAGCCCCGCTTTATGTTGTAGCTGGAAGCCTCAGCCTACGCGGTAGTTAGGGGCTTCTTTGGTGATTTGCACGTCGTGCACGTGGGACTCGGCCATGCCGGCACCGGTGATGCGCACGAACTCCGGCTTGGTGCGCATTTCTTCGATGGTCGCGCTGCCGGTGTAGCCCATGGACGAACGCAGGCCGCCCATCAGCTGGTGGATGATCGCGGCCAGGGCGCCTTTGTAGGGAACGCGGCCTTCGATGCCTTCCGGTACCAGCTTCTCGGCGCCGGCCGAGGAGTCCTGGAAGTAACGGTCGGACGAACCTTGCGCCTGCGCCATGGCACCCAGCGAGCCCATGCCGCGGTAGGCCTTGTAGGAACGGCCCTGGAACAGCTCGACTTCACCCGGGGCCTCTTCGGTACCGGCGAACATCGAACCCATCATCACGCAGGAAGCACCGGCAACGATGGCCTTGGACAGGTCACCGGAGAAGCGGATACCGCCGTCAGCGATCAGTGGCACGCCAGTGCCTTCCAGTGCTGCTGCGACGTTGGCGATGGCGCTGATTTGCGGCACGCCGACACCGGCAACGATACGGGTGGTGCAGATAGAGCCAGGGCCGATACCAACCTTGACCGCATCGGCACCCGCTTCGGCCAGGGCCTTGGCGGCAGCGCCGGTGGCGATGTTGCCGCCGATCACCTGCACTTGCGGGTAGGTTTCCTTCACCCAGCGTACGCGGTCGATCACACCTTTGGAGTGGCCGTGGGCAGTGTCGACGACGACGACATCAACGCCAGCCGCCACCAGGGCAGCAACGCGCTCGCCGGTGTCCTTGCCGGTGCCGACGGCGGCGCCGACGCGCAGGCGACCTTGGTCGTCCTTGCTGGCCAGCGGGTAAGCCTTGGCTTTTTCGATGTCCTTGACGGTCATCATGCCCTTGAGGTTGAACTTGTCGTCAACGATCAGGACTTTTTCCAGGCGATGCTTGTGCAGCAGCTCGCGAACTTCGTTCTTGTCGGCGCCTTCGCGGACGGTGACCAGGCGCTCTTTCGGCGTCATCACGTCGCGAACCTTGGCGTCCAGGCGATTTTCGAAGCGCACGTCACGGGAGGTGACGATGCCGACCAGGTCGCCGTTGGCCAGTACCGGCACGCCGGAGATGTTGTTCAGGCGGGTCAGCTCGAACAGGTCGCGCACAGTGGCATCGGCGTCGATGGTGATCGGGTCCTTGACCACGCCAGCCTCGAACTTCTTGACCTTGCGCACTTCGCCGGCCTGTTGTTCGATGGTCATGTTCTTGTGGATGATGCCGATACCGCCTTCCTGAGCCATGGCAATGGCCAGACGCGCTTCGGTCACGGTATCCATGGCAGCGGAAACCAGCGGAATGTTCAGCTCGATGCCACGGGTCAAACGGGTCTTGAGACTGACTTCATTGGGCAGTACCTCGGAATAGCCAGGTACAAGGAGGATATCGTCGAAGGTCAGGGCTTCTTGGCTGATACGCAGCATCGCGGGGGCTCCCGGGCGGGAAAAATGGAAGCGCGCCATTATACTCATGCATGGCGCGCCGCTCAATGCAAAATAAGGGCCTTCGGTCAGGCTTGTGGCAGTTTTACCTGCACCACGGCCACCGGCTGGTCGAGCCAGTCGGCGAAGCTGTCGAGAAAGGCCTGGGTGAACCCGGCCTCGCCCCAGTTGTTGAAGATGAACCCCAGGTTGGAAAAGGCACATGGCTGCAGGTAAATGAAGCCATTGATGTCATCTTCGAAGCCGCACAGTGGGCAGGTGAAGTTGTCGCTCACTGCCGGCATCCACTCTTCCAGGCTTTCGAACAACGGCTCGCCTACCTCGCGCCGGCACTCCGGGCAACCGGCTTCTTCGAGGAAGCCTTCGGTGGGGGTATAGATGCAGCGTTTGAGCATCACTTCCAGGCCGTTGACCGGTTCGTCGAAGGGCAGTTTTTCCGGGTGCAGGGCCACTTTGCGCGCCCCTGCCGCCAGGGCGTGGCCCATGCGGTTGCCGGTGCGGCCACAGGTGGTCAGCTGCTCCTCGACGACCTTTTCGCGCACCAGCCAGCGCAGGATGGCGCGGGCACGGGCTTCATGCACCGGGACGGTAGACAGCTTTGGAACGATGATGCTCTGGGTGTTCATGAACGGGACAAGCCTGAGAAACGCCGGTAATGACGCAATTCTACCGCTCAGGCGCTCAGGTAGCGACCAATCAACGCCAGCCCACTGGCCAGCACCAGCCAGGTCACCAGCCGTACGAACGCTTCGCGGGACAACCGGTTGGTCAACCGACGCCCTACCCAAAGGCCAATGAACATGACAGGCAGCAGGGAGGCGGCGAGCAGCAGCAGGCTTTGGTCGGCATAGACACCGGCAATCAGGAACAGTGACAGACGCACTATCGTACTGCAGCTGATCAGCGCGCTCTGGGTGGCGCGTACCTGTTCCTTCACCTCCAGCCGTGCGCTCAGGTAAAGGGCATAAAGAAACCCGCCGCTGCCGAACAAAGCCCCGAACAACCCGCCTGCCGTGCCCATCGGCACCGCCCAGAAGCCGGACAGGCTGGCTGGCCTCACTTTCACTGCCAGCCCGTAAACTGCATAGGCAGTCACGAATCCCCCCATCAACAGCAGCAACAGGTCGGACTTCAGTTGCAGCAGGAACACCACGCCCAACGTACAACCCAAGGCCATGAAGGGCAGCATCCGCAGCAATTCACTGCGGACCACATCCCGGCGCGACGGCAGCAGGTTGCCGAACGCGGCCACGAAATCCAGCAGCACCAGCAACGGGATGATGCGTGACAACGGCATGAAGTGAATCAGCACCGGCCCCGCCACCAGTGCAGTACCGAAGCCGGCGATGCCGAAGACGATGTAGGCCGCGGCAATGGCGAACAGGATCGGCAGCCAGTCAAGGCCGGAAAACGACAGTTGGGCAAGCATGGCAGCAGTTCCTGGGAAGACAGGCAAAGGTTAGCCAGCCATGAGCCATGCCGACTAATATGCCTTTATCCCAAAAGCCATCTCGAAAAGGCATGACATGACGTCGATCCGACAATTGCGTTACTTCGTGGAGATCGCCGAATGCGGCAGTTTCAGCAGCGCCGCCGAGCGCCTGTACGTCGCCCAGTCGGCCCTTAGCCGGCAGATCAAGGAGCTGGAGCAACAACTGGACACGCCGCTGTTCGAACGCACGGCGCGCCTGCCTCGCCTGACGCTGGCCGGTCAGGCCTTTCTTGAACGGGCGCGACGCTTGCTGGCCGACCTGGCACAGGCCGAGCGGGTTACCCGTGACATTGGCCAAGGGTTGCAAGGCAGCTTGCGCCTGAACCATTCCAGCACCGTGCCGCTGACCGGCGGGCTTCTGGCTCGCCTGGGGAACTACCTGAAGCACAACCCAGGGGTTTCGCTGGAGATTGCGCAGCAGTCATCGGAGGCACAGCTGGAAGACATTGCTGCCGGACGGCTGGATATCGGCCTGTTGCGCTTGCCGGTGCTGCGCCAGCATGAAGGCGTGGTGCTGCATGAGTTGTTCGACGAACCCTTGTTGCTGGCGGTCGCCGCTGGACACCCCTTGGCGGGTACTCAGCACGTGCAACTGGAGCAATTGAAGGAAGAACGCTTCATTTCCATCCCGCACCGGGATCGCGGTGGCTTGAGCTACCTGTCGGCCTCGTTGTGCATGGGGGCAGGGTTCTTCCCGCAGGCGGCGCAGGTACTGTCGCGCAAGACTACGCAGTTGCAGCTGATACAGGCGGGTTTTGGGGTGGCGTTGTTGCCAGAGTGCATGCGCCAGATCGCACCCCCCTCGGTCAGTTTCGTGGCGCTGGAAGGAGATTGCCAGAGCACAGTGGCGCTGGCCTGTCGCCGCGATGCGGGGCAGATAGCCAGGCAGTTCGTAACGGCCCTGCAGGCCTGAACCTTGTTCTTCGCCGGTGCACCCGCTCCAACAGGGCCCGGGACAGACAACCGGGGCCGATGTCATTTATGATGCCAGCCATGATCAAAGACCCTTTCGAACGACTCGGGCTGGACCGCGAGGTCCTTACCGTCAGCCAACTCAACGGCCGCGCCCGCGTGCTGCTGGAAGACGTTTTCCGCAGCGTGTGGGTGGAAGGCGAAATCTCCAACCTCGCCCGCCCGGCGTCCGGCCACATGTACTTCACCCTCAAGGACAGCGGCGCCCAGGTGCGTTGTGCGTTGTTCCGGCAGAACGCCACGCGGGTACGCCAGGCGCTGCGCGATGGCCTGGCGGTGCGGGTGCGCGGCAAGGTTTCGCTGTTCGAGGGGCGTGGCGACTACCAGCTGATTCTCGACACCGTCGAGCCAGCCGGTGATGGCGCGCTGCGCCTGGCTTTCGAGGCCCTGAAGGAAAAACTCGGTGCCGAGGGGCTGTTCAGCGCCGAACGAAAGAAGCCACTGCCGGCTCACCCGCAGCGCATCGGCATCATCACCTCGCCCACTGGCGCGGTGATCCGCGACATCATCAGCGTGTTCGGCCGCCGTGCCCCGCAGGTGGAGCTGAACCTGATACCTGCGGCGGTACAGGGCCGCGAAGCCATCGCGCAGATCGTACGCGCCATCCGCCTGGCCGACAGCCTCGGCTTCGATGCGCTGATTCTGGCGCGGGGTGGGGGTTCGCTGGAAGACCTGTGGTGTTTCAACGAGGAAGCCGTGGCGCGTGCCGTGGCCGCCTGCGTCACGCCGATTGTCAGCGCCGTGGGCCATGAAACCGACGTGTCGATCAGCGACTTCGTGGCTGACGTGCGCGCGCCCACCCCGTCGGCTGCCGCCGAGCTGCTGGCCCCTGACAACAGCGGCCTTCGGCAACGCCTGGATGGCCTGCAACGGCGCCTGCTGCTGCGCATGCAGAACCGTCTGACCCACGACCGCCTGCGCCTGGAGTCACTCACCCGGCGCCTGCGCCACCCAGGCGAGCGTTTGCGCCAGCAGGCTCAACGCCTGGACGACCTGGACATGCGCCTGCGTCGCGCGTTCATGCTCAACCTCAACCAGCGCCGCGAACGCCTGGCACGCCTGGACGCCCGCCTGGCCGCGCAGCATCCGGGGCGTAACCTGAAACTGCTGAACCAGCGCCTGGACAGCCTGGCCGAGCGCCTGCCACGGGCCATGCGCGAGGTGCTCAAGGACCGTCGCCAGCGGTTCCAGGCCCAGTTGCAGACACTGCAGGTGGTCAGTCCGCTGGCCACCCTGGCCCGCGGATACAGCATTTTGCTGGATGAGCAAGGCCAGGCCATTCGCAGCGCCGAACAGACCCGCAACGGCCAACGCCTGACCGCCCGCCTGAACGAAGGCGAGCTGCTGGTGCGGGTCGAAGACAACCACCTGACCCCGGTCACCCTCTCACTACTGGACTGACACATGCCCCGCGTGCTCGCGCCCCTGCTTGCCCTTTCCCTGCTGCTGTTGGCCGGCGGCGCCCAGGCCAGCTACATCACCCGCACACTGAACAAACCGGTACCCGGCGGTGTGGCAGTCGTCGACCTGGGCCCCGCCACCAGCGCACCCAGCGCCCGTTTCGACGGCAAACCGGTGCTGGTGGTGAAGGAGCAGGACAACTGGCTGGCCATCGTCGGCATCCCGCTGACCCAGAAGCCCGGCACCGCAGTGCTGAACCAGGGCGGGCGCACCCTGCCTTTCAGCGTAGGCAGCAAGAAGTACCCTGAGCAGCGCATTACCCTGAAGAACACGCGCCAGGTCAACCCGAACCCGGCCGACCTCAAGCGCATCGAGCGCGAGCTGGCCGAGCAGATCAAGGCCTACCGCAGCTTCAGCCCGAACCTGCCGAGCAACCTGGTTCTCGACAAGCCGGTCAACGGCCCGCTGTCGAGCAAGTTCGGCGTGCGCCGCTTCTTCAACGGCGAAGAACGCAACCCGCATGCGGGGCTGGATTTTGCGGTGCCGGCAGGCACGCCGATCAAGACACCCGCCAATGGCAAAGTGATTCTGGTGGGAGACTATTTCTTCAACGGCCGCACGGTGTTCGTCGACCATGGGCAGGGCTTTATCAGCATGTTCTGCCACATGTCGAAAATCGATGTGCAGGTGGGCCAGCAACTGCGTCGTGGCGAGGTGGTCGGGCGCGTGGGCTCGACCGGGCGGGCTACCGGGCCGCACATGCACTGGAACGTCAGCCTGAACGATGCGCGGGTGGACCCGGCGATTTTCATTGGCGCGTTCCAGCCCTGAAACTGCGGCGCCTGCTTCGCGGGCACGCCCGCTCCCACAGGTACAGCGAAGCCTTCAGACACAGCACAATACTTGTGGGAGCGGGCATGCCCGCGAAGAGGCCAGCACAGTCGACAGCAGTTCAACTGTGTTGCGCCATCGAAAAATACTGCGCAAACATCAATAAGCGCCTAGCAGATCCAAGCCATAAAATCTCGCCTAATGGCTTTTTTTAAGCATTCCTCTCAATTTTTCCCGAACGCTTGCCATCCCCCACCCCACTGGTTAAGTTTGAAGGCATGAAAACCTTCAGCACCCTCATCCTGCTCCGACAACATCGCAGCCTCTGCCTGGTCAGCGCCCGACTACCAGGCTGAATCGCGTCGCCTCGCCTCTTCATATCGTTATCGCTCGGCAGGCCCGATCTCGGCCGCACACAAAAGGATTGCTTCCATGACCATGCTCAAAGACCCTTCGAAGAAATACCGCGCTTTCCCGACCATCGACCTGCCTGACCGTACCTGGCCGTCGAAGACCATCACCCAGGCACCTATCTGGTGCAGTTCCGACCTGCGTGACGGCAACCAGTCGCTGATAGAGCCGATGGACTCGGAGAAGAAACTGCGCTTCTGGAAGACCTTGGTGCAGGTTGGCGTGAAGGAGATCGAAGCCTCGTTCCCGTCTGCCTCGCAAACCGATTTCGACTTCGTGCGCACCCTGATCGAGGACGGCCACATCCCGGATGACACCACCATCCAGGTGCTCACCCAGGCACGTGAAGACCTGATTGCCCGTACTTTCGAATCGCTGCGCGGTGCGAAGAAGGCCATCGTCCACCTGTACAACGCCACCAGCCCGTCGTTCCGCCGCATCGTCTTCAATCAGGACAAGCAAGGCGTGAAGGACATCGCGGTGAACGCGGCCAAGCTGTTCGTCAAGTACGCCGCCCAGCAGCCGGAAACCCAGTGGACCTTCCAGTACTCGCCAGAAACCTTCAGCGCCACTGAAATGGAGTTCGCCAAGGAGGTCTGCGACGCGGTCATCGAGGTGTGGAACCCTACCCCTGAACACAAGATCATCCTCAACCTGCCGGCCACCGTGGAAGTGTCCACGCCAAATATCTACGCCGACCAGATCGAGTGGTTCTGCCGCAACGTCAGCCGCCGCGACAGCGTGATCATCAGCCTGCACTGCCACAACGACCGCGGCACCGGCATCGCTGCCACCGAACTGGGCCTCATGGCCGGCGCCGACCGTGCCGAAGGCTGCCTGTTCGGCAACGGCGAGCGTACCGGTAACGTCGACCTGGTGACCTTGGCACTGAACCTCTACACCCAGGGCATCGACCCGTTGCTGGACTTCTCCGACATCGACGGCGTGCGCAAGGTGGTCGAAGAATGCAACCAGTTGCCGGTACACCCTCGTCACCCGTATGTGGGCGACCTGGTCCATACCGCGTTCTCCGGCTCGCACCAGGACGCCATCCGCAAGGGCTTCGCCAAGCAGCAGGATGGGGAACTGTGGGAGGTGCCTTACCTGCCGATCGACCCGGCCGACATCGGCCGCAGCTACGAAGCGGTAATCCGCGTCAACAGCCAGTCGGGCAAAGGCGGTATCACCTACCTGCTCGAGCAGGAATATGGCATCAGCCTGCCGCGTCGCATGCAGATCGAATTCAGCCAGGTGGTGCAGGGTGAGACTGACCGCCTGGGCCTGGAAATGACCGCCCAGCAGATCTACAGCCTGCTGCACAAGGAATACCTCCAGGCCAACGCGCCATACGCACTGGTCAGCCATCGCCTGCAGGAAGAAAACGGCCACAGCGCCGTGGAAGTGGAAGTTGCCGGTGAAGGCGAAACCACCCTGCACTGGCGCGGCAAGGGCAACGGCGCCCTGGAAGCACTGGTGGCCGGCCTGCCGATTGCCGTGGAGATCATGGACTACAACGAGCATGCGATTGGCGCTGGCACCAACGCCAAGGCAGCTGCCTACATCGAACTGCGCGTGGCCGGTGGCCGCCCGGTACATGGCGTGGGTATCGATGAGAACATCACCACGGCCAGCTTCAAGGCGCTGTTCAGTGCACTGAACCGCTCGCTGAGCCAGCAGGAAGCCAAGGCGGCCTGAAGCCTGGAATGAGGGATGAGAAAGCCCGCATCGTTTGATGCGGGCTTTTTGTTGGCCTGGACTGGCCCTTTCGCGGGTAAACCCGCTCCTACGACGGGCTGCGCCCAATCACCAATGTGTGTCCACCACCGATCAGGTGTAGGAGCGGGTTTACCCGCGAATACGCAGGCCACGGCAACGGTGAACGGCCAGGGATATTGGCCAGCGGGCCCGGCCCATTCGCGGGTAAACCCGCTCCTACGACGGCCTGTGTCCAACACCCGGTGTGTGTCCACCGCAGATCGGTGCGTAGGAGCGGGTTTACCCGCGAAAGGGCCAGCACAACCACGGCAAATACCCCAGGCAAAAAAAGGGGCGCCGACCAAGCGCCCCACAAGCCGTAAAGCACACAACTGTTTTCAGTTGGCGTCCAGCAGCGCCATCGCCTCGGCACTGCACGCTTCGATCCGCGCCCAGTCACCGTTCTTGATCCAGCTGCTGTCGAGCATCCAGGTTCCACCCACGCACATCACATTCGGCAGTGCCATGTAGTTGCGCACGTTGGCCGGGTTCACACCGCCGGTGGGACAAAAACGAATATCGCCGAACGGGCCACCAAAGGCCTTGATCGCCGCTACGCCGCCGCTGATTTCCGCCGGGAACAACTTGAACCGGCGGTAGCCCAGGGCATAGCCCATCATGATTTCGGACGGCGTGCTGATGCCCGGCAACAGCGGGATTTCACTGTCCACGCCAGCCTCGAGAATGTCCTGGGTAATGCCAGGGGTAACGACGAACTGCGCGCCCGCAGCTTCAACCGCCGCGAACATGCCGCGGTCGAGCACGGTACCGGCGCCGACACACAGCTCCGGGCGCTGCTCACGCAGCACCTGAATGGCCTTGAGGCCATGCTGTGAGCGCAGGGTCACTTCCAGGGTACGGATACCGCCAGCGGCCAGGGCGTCAGCCAGCGGCAGAATGTCTTCCTCACGAGCAATGGTGATTACCGGCAGGATGCGCGCCTTTTTGCAAATGGCGTCGATCCGCGCGGCTTTATCAGCCATCGAGAGCTTGGGCTGTGGGCGTTCAAGGGTGGTCATGACTGTGGATCCTTGGCTCATGGGCACCAGTAGATGTCCAGGGGGTCGTGAAGAAAAGCGCGAATCGGCATTTCAGTAAGGTCGTTGCCCGCCAGCGCGGCGCGCAGGGTAGCGAGTTTGCCCTGGCCTTGCACAGACAGCGCGATGAAGGCCGCGCTGGCCAGCAGCGAGCGGGTCATCGACAGGCGCTGGTGCGGCACGTTCGGCGCCAGCAACGGCAGGCAGCGCCGTGGGCCGGCCGGGTCCAGGCCTGCTTCCAGGTTGGGACTGGCGGGGAAGAGCGAGGCGGTATGGCCATCGTCGCCCATGCCCAGCACCAGCACGTCGATCGGCGGTAGCTCGGCCAAGGCCTGGTCAGCTTTGAGCGCAGCTGCATCGAGGTTCTCCGCCTGCTGGTACAGGCCAACGAAACGGGCCTTGGCCGCTTCGCCCTTCAACAGGTGACGGGCCAGCAGGCCGGCATTGCTGTCGGCGTGCTCCACCGGCACCCAGCGCTCATCAGCCAGGCTGACAGTGACCTTGGCCCAGTCCAGGTGCTCGCTGGCCAGTTTCTCCAGGAACGGCACCGGGCTGCGGCCGCCAGACAACACCACACAGGCCTGCCCCTTGGCGGCAATCGCGGCGCGCAGGCGCTCAGCCACATCATGAGCCAAGGACACGGACAGTGCCTTGGCATCCGCCAGTTCATGAGCCTTCACGGCCGCTGGCAGTTTCAATTCATATATCCCCATACCACGCCCTCCCATCGCGTGTGATCAGTGCAATCGAGCTCATCGGCCCCCAGGAGCCCGCCGCGTATGGCTTGGGCGCATCGCCCGCATTACGCCAGCCGGCGATCAACTGGTCGCACCACTTCCAGGCATACTCGATTTCGTCCTTGCGCACGAACAGGTTCTGGTTGCCGCGCATCACTTCGAGCAACAGCCGCTCGTAGGCATCCGGAATTCGTGCACTGCGCCAGGCATCGGAAAAATTCAGCTGCAATGGGCCACTGCGCAGTTGCATGCCCTTGTCCAGGCCCTGCTCCTTGGTCATCACCCGTAAAGAAATGCCTTCGTCCGGTTGCAGGCGGATGATCAGCTTGTTACCGATCTGCAAACGCTGTTCCGGGGCGAAGATGTAGTGCGGCGTTTCCTTGAAGTGAATGACGATCTGCGACAGTTTTTGCGGCATGCGCTTGCCGGTTCGCAGGTAGAACGGCACGCCCGACCAGCGCCAGTTACGGATGTCGGCGCGCAGGGCAACGAAGGTTTCGGTGTCGCTCTGGGCGTTGGCGTTGTCTTCTTCCAGGTAACCAGGTACCGGCTTGCCTTCGCTGTAGCCGGCAATGTACTGGCCACGCACCACACTGGTGCTCAAACCGTCACCAGTGATCGGTGCCAGGGCTTTGAGCACTTTCACCTTCTCGTCGCGGATGGCATCGGCGGACAGTTCGCTGGGCGGGTCCATGGCGATCAGGCACAGCAACTGCAGCAGGTGATTCTGGATCATGTCGCGCAGTTGGCCGGCCTTGTCGAAATAACCCCAACGGCCCTCGATACCGACCTTTTCCGCGACGGTAATCTCCACATGGGAGATGGAATTCTGGTTCCACTGGGTTTCGAACAGGCTATTGGCGAAGCGCAGGGCAATCAGGTTCTGCACCGTCTCTTTGCCCAGGTAATGGTCAATGCGGTAAACCCGGCTTTCAGGGAAGAACCGCGCCACGGCATCGTTGACCCGGCGCGACGACTCCAGGTCGTGGCCAATAGGTTTCTCGAGCACTACCCGGGTGCGCGCAGCCAGCCCGACCTTGTCGAGGTTTTCGCAGATGGCCCCATACACCGCCGCCGCCGTGGCGAAGTAGGCGATCAGCGGCAGCTCGCCCGGCAGCTGCTCGGCCAAGGCCTGATAGCCCTCGGGCTGAAGGAAGTCCAGGTGCTGGTAATTCAGGCGGGCAAGGAAGCGCCCCAGCGCAGCAGGCTCGATATCTGCCTCGGGCACGTGCCGGCGCAGGTGGGCTTCGATGCTGTCCAGGTGCTCCTGCGCACTGCCGACCTCACGGGCGAGGGCCAGCAGGCGGGTGTCCGGGTGCAACAGGTTGGCCCGGTCGAGCTGGTAGAGCGCAGGAAACAACTTGCGCAATGCCAGGTCGCCGAGGGCGCCAAACAGGGCAAAGGTGCAAGGTTCGACACTGATTGCGGCCATGATGTTGGTTCTTTCCTAAAGTTGGTCTAGGAATACCGCTTTCACACACGGTTTTCAAGGGATAATGTAGTAAAAACCACAACATTACACACAAGTGTTACAGACAAGTGGTACGCCAACCGCACCGACAGTACGATAGACGACCGTGCAAAAAGCCTGCTGCTCACACAGCCGGCTGTCTTCCCGACCCAAGGACACACCCATGGACCGCGTGCGAAACCTCCTGGAACAGATCCAGGGCCGCCTCGACGAGCTGAACAAGGCCGAACGCAAAGTCGCCGAAGTCATCCTGCTCAACCCGCAACAAGCCACCCGTTTCAGCATCGCTGCGCTGGCCCAGGCGGCCAAGGTCAGCGAACCGACCGTCAACCGCTTCTGCCGCTCGTTCGGCGTCAGCGGCTACCCCGAGCTCAAGCTGCAACTGGCGCAGAGCCTGGCCAGTGGTGCCGCCTATGTCAGCCGCGCGGTAGAGGCCGACGATGACCCGGCCGCCTACACCCAGAAGATCTTCGCCAGCGCCATCGCCTCGCTTGACAGCGCCTGCCAGCAACTGGACCCGCAGCAGGTCAGCCGCGCCGTGGACATGATGATCCAGGCCCGGCAGATCCACTTCTTCGGCCTCGGCGCCTCGGCCCCGGTGGCCCTGGATGCGCAGCACAAGTTCTTCCGCTTCAACCTGGCCGTGTCGGCCCACGCCGATGTGCTGATGCAGCGCATGCTGGCCTCGGTCGCCCACACCGGTGATCTGTTCGTGATCATTTCCTACACCGGGCGCACCCGCGAACTGGTCGACGTGGCGCGCCTGGCACGTGAAAACGGCGCTTCGGTGCTGGGCCTCACCGCCGCAGGCTCGCCACTGGCCAATGCCTGCAGCCTGAGCCTGCACATTCCGCTGCCGGAAGATACCGACATCTACATGCCAATGACCTCGCGGATCATCCAGCTGACCGTGCTCGATGTACTGGCCACCGGCATGACCTTGCGCCGCGGCGTGGACTTCCAGCCTCACCTGCGCAAGATCAAGGAAAGCCTCAACGCCAGCCGTTACCCGATCGAGGACGACGACCTCAACTGAGCCGGTGCGCCTGCAAACGCAGGTGCGCACGCTGCCCAGGTGCCAGGCTCAGGCCTTCGCCACTGCCGCTGGTCGCCTCGACGCAGACAAAACGCTGCGACTCGCGGCCAGTCACCCCCATCAGCGGGCGATTGCCAGGGTGCCAGACCACGGTGTCGTCGCTGTCACCGGTGTCGATGCACAGCTCGCGCTGCCAGGCCGGGTCCTGCAATTGCACCCGTGGCGTACCGGGGTAGACCTTCTGGCAGCCGCCCTTGAGCTTCAGCGCGCCATCTTCACGGCAAGCCTGGCGGTTGAGGCGGTCGTAGCCCTCGATGTCTTCCAGGCCAGACAGCGCTATCTCGGACACGTCACTGATGCGCCAGTACGCCAGCAGCGCATGGCTCAACTGGCAGGGTTCGCTGTCCTGATGTTCGGTGCTCAAGCTCAGCTCCATGCGGCTACCCAGCCGGGCATGCAGGTCGACCTGCCAGTCGCACAGGTCCAGCCGCCATTTCAGGGTCACGCCCTCCTCGTCCTCACGGCTGTCCACCAGCTTCCAGTCCAGCAACCGCGCCCAACCGTGGGCCGGCCACAGGTCTTCGCTGGGATGACGGCCATACCAGGGCCAGCACACTGGCACACCACCGCGGATCGCCCCCACCTGCGGCCACTGTTCGGCGCACCACAGCCACGGCCGTTCACCCGCTGGTTGAAAGTGCAGCAACTGCGCGCCCTGGCGGCTGAACACCGCCTGGCAACGGGGGTGGTCGATGATCAGGACATCGCGCTGCTGATAACGCTCCCACTCGAATGTCGGCCGGGGCCGCTGCGAGGAGAAGAAGCGATGGAGCGGATGTTCGGGCATGGTTCAGAGCTCTTGTTGTTTGAGATAGCGCTGTCTCGGCCTATCCCCAACACCCACTGCAGACCAGTGGGTGCCGGGAACCGAAAATGGATTGGCGTAAATTTACAACAAGTTGCCTCAGAATGACGACTGAATCTTCAAGCCAGCGACCAGCGCGTTATCCACCTCGTCCACCCCGCCAGGGCTCTTGATGTACTGCAGGTTGGGCCTCACGGTCAGCCAGTTGGTAACGTGGAAGCCGTAGTAGAGCTCTGCGTTGTATTCGGTACGCTGCAGCGGTACGAAACCAGGGTTGTCGTAATCGTTGATGCCGCTCTGTGCGTTGAGCAGTTCGGCGCGCTTCTTCACGTCGTCATTCACATGAATACGCGCCACACCGAAGCCGATGTCATCCTTGGGCCGGGCGTCGAAAGCGCCTTTGTAGACCAGCCCCACCTGCTGGTAGTTGTCGACCACGTTGGTGGCCTTGTCGTGCACGGTGAAGTTGGCGAACAGGCTGAGGCCCCGGTTGACGTCGCCGCCATGGGCAGTGACCTGCTGCTGCGCCACCACCCACCATCCGTGCTTGCTGGAATGCGATTTGAAGGCCTCACCGGTCAGCCCCTGCGGGTTGCCGTTGACGTCGTCGTACACATCGTCAGCCTTGGCCGTGCTGTAGTAGTAACCCAGGCGGTACTCGCCCGGCAGACCATTGACCTTGGGCGACCACACCGCTTCCACCGGCAAGATCGCCCCCTTGGTACCGCTACCGCTCAGCTTGAAGCCGTTGCCGGTTTCCAGGTTGGAAGGGTTCTGCTCGAAGGCCCCGACCTGCACGAAGAACGCTGGGGTGATGTTGTACTTCACCCGCAGCGCCCACTGGCTGACCGGCCAGTTGTACCAGATGCCGCCCACCCAGTTGCCCACCTGCGAGCCGCAGAAGGCCAGGTTCTGGAAGTCGCAAGGGAAGCTGTTGAAGTCCTCGCCCTCGCCAAAACGGCCAAATTTCACGTCCAGCGCGCCGTCGAAGTACTTCTGCTTGATCCACATCTGGGTCAGGCGCCAGGTCTGGCCACGGCCCCACACCTCCTGCACCGAGCTGAACTGCCCGGCGCGCGGGTCGCTGATGCGGTCGTTGGACAGGTTGCGACCGCTTCGCTCGGTGATCGCCAGCTTGAACTCGGCATCATGCCAACCCAGTATCTTCTGCAAGTCCAGATGCGCGCCGAGGGCGAACTGGTCGCTGTAGCGTGCCGTCTTGTCGTCGTTGTAGCCGCCATGCAGGTTGCCAGCCACCTCACCCACATAATCGAGGGTGAAGTCATAGCCCTTGTCCAGCAGCTCGGTCCGGGTGCCGCCCCAGTCGCCGGTCATCCATTTGGATTCGCTGGAAAAAGCCTCGGCAGCCTGTGTACCGCTGCTGCCTACAAGTGCAAGCAAGGCCAGCGATCCCAGTGTCTTGATGCGTTTGCGCTGTTCCATCCCTTTGCGTCCTCTTTTTCTTATTGATGGTGTAGACGAGTCAACGGCCTTTGAAGTGAGCCACGTTGTCCTTTGCGGTTGCGCCAGTGCTGGCCAGGTGCACGCGCTCGCCATTGGCAGCGTCGAACAGCAGCACCCGGGCCGGGTCGAATTGCAGGTTGAGGGTGTCACCCACCCGGCACGCCACATCTGGCGCCAGGCGGCAGCACACCTTGGTCTGGTTGAGCGTGACGAACACCAGCAGGTCCGGCCCGGTGGGCTCTGTGACCTGGACCTCGGCGCGGATAGCCGGCAAACCATTGCCGTCAGCAGCGCCCAGGGCGATCTGCTCAGGGCGGATGCCGAGGATGATCTCGCGCCCCTCAAGCGCGTCAGCAGCCTCCCCCAAGGGCAGTTCGCAGCGCGCCTGGCCGCTGTCGAGCAGCGCCAGCAAGCGGCCATCCTGCCTGGCCAGACGCACCGGAATGAAGTTCATTGGCGGCGAACCGATGAAGCTGGCCACGAACTGGTTGGCCGGGTCGTTGTAGATCTGCTGCGGGGTGCCGAACTGCTGGATGATGCCGTCCTTCATCACCGCCACCTTGTCGCCCAGGGTCATGGCCTCGATCTGGTCATGGGTGACGTACACCGTGGTGGTCTTCAGGCGCTGGTGCATCAACTTCATTTCGGTGCGCATTTCGACCCGCAGCTTGGCATCGAGGTTGGACAGGGGTTCATCGAACAGGTAGATCTTGGGTCGCCGCGCCAATGCCCGGCCCATGGCCACGCGCTGCTGTTGGCCACCGGACAGCTGCGCCGGCTTGCGCGCCAGCAAGTGTTCGATCTGCAGCAACTTGGCCACCCGCGCCACTTCCTCGTCGATGGCGGCCTGGGGCAGCTTGCGGATCTTCAGTCCGAACTCGATGTTCTCGCGCACGCTCATGGTGGGGTACAGCGCATAGGACTGGAACACCATGGCGATATCGCGGTCCTTGGGGCTCATGCCACTGACGTCCTGCTCGTCGATGAGGATGGCGCCGCCGGTGATCTGCTCCAGGCCGGCGATACAGTTCATCAGGGTCGACTTGCCGCAGCCCGACGGGCCCACCAGGATCAGGAACTCGCCGTCCTTGATCGACAGCTGGATGTCCTTGAGGGTATCCGGCAGGCCGCTGCCGTAGGTCTTGTTCACATTGCGAAGTTCGAGCGTTGCCATGGCTTACCCCTTGACCGCGCCGGCCGTCAGCCCGCGCACGAAATATTTGCCTGCCACCACGTAGACCAGCAGGGTTGGCAGGCCAGCGATCATCGCTGCCGCCATGTCGACGTTGTATTCCTTGGCCCCGGTGCTGGTATTGACCAGATTGTTCAGGGCGACGGTAATCGGTTGCGAATCGCCGCTGGAGAACACCACGCCGAACAGGAAGTCGTTCCAGATCTGGGTGAACTGCCAGATCAGGCAGACCATGATGATCGGCGTGGACATCGGCAGGATGATGCGGCGGAAGATGGTGAAGAACCCGGCACCGTCCAACCGTGCGGCCTTGACCAGCGCGTCGGGGATGCTCACGTAGAAGTTGCGGAAGAACAGCGTGGTGAAGGCCAGGCCGTAGACCACATGCACCAGCACCAGGCCACCAGTGGTACTGGCCAGGCCAAGCTTGCCGAGGGTGAACGAGGCCGGCAGCAGCACGGTCTGGAACGGCAGGAAACAGCCGAACAGCAGCAGGCCGAAGAACAGTTGCGAACCTCGGAAGCGCCACATCGACAGCACGTAGCCGTTCAGTGCACCAATCGCGGTGGAGATCAGCACCGCGGGCACGGTGATCATAATCGAGTTCCAGAAGTAACCGCTGACCGCTCCCCAGGCCTTGACCCAGCCTATGCCGGTAATCACTGCAGGCCAGCTCAGCAGGTTGCCGGTGGTGATGTCTTCGGGGGTCTTGAAGCTGGTCAGCAGCATCACCACCAGCGGTACCAGATACAGCAGCACGGCGATCAGCAACACGGCATGGATGGCCATACGGCTGAGGCTGAGCACCGGCTTGTCGACAGGACTATGCATGGCGTTTGCTCCGCAGCTCCGAGTACAGGTAAGGCACGAGGATCGCCAGGATCGCCCCGAGCATCAGGATGGCGCTGGCCGAGCCCATGCCCATCTGGCCGCGGCTGAAGGTGAACGAGTACATGAACATTGCCGGCAAGTCGGAGGAGTAACCCGGGCCGCCGGCCGTCATTGCCGCCACCAGGTCGAAGCTCTTGATGGCAATGTGCGAAAGGATCATCAGCGCGCTGAAGAACACCGGGCGCAGGCTGGGCAGCACCACGGTCCAGTAGATGCGCGGCAGGCTGGCGCCATCCATCTGCGCAGCGCGGATGATCGACGGGTCGACGCCACGCAAGCCGGCAAGGAACATGGCCATGATGAAGCCCGAAGCCTGCCACACGGCCGCGATCACCAGGCAATACACCACCCGGTCGGGATCGATCAGCCAGTCCAGGCGAAAGCCCTCCCAGCCCCAGTCACGCAGCAGCTTGTCCAGGCCCATGCCCGGGTTGAGCAGCCACTTCCAGGCCGTGCCGGTGACGATCATCGACAACGCCATGGGGTACAGGTAAATGGTGCGAATGAAGCCCTCGCGACGGATGCGCTGGTCCAGCAGCACCGCCAGCAACACACCGATGGCCAGGCTGATGGCGATGAACAGGCCGCCGAACAGAAGCAGGTTCTTGCTCGCCACCCACCAGCGGTCGTTGTCGAACAGACGGGCGTATTGCGCAAGGCCCGCCCACTTGTAGGTGGGCAGAAAGGTCGAGGTGGTGAAGGACAGCACGAAGGTCCAGAGGATGTAGCCGTAGAAGCCCACCAGGACGATGAACATGCTGGGTGCCAGCACCAGCTTGGGCAGCCAGCGCTGAAGCGCGTCCAGGGGTGAGGCCCGCAGTTGGGCGGTGGTCGTGGTCATGTATTGGATCCCGAGGTAGTGGCGGTGCTACGCACCGCTTCGCGGGCAAGCCCGCTCCCACAGGTCCGGCGTCATGACCAGGAACAGTGGTGAGCAGGGCCCATCTGGGAGCGGGCGTGCCCGCGAACAGCCGTTACTGGGCAGCCTTGATAGCCGCCGCCAGCTTCTTCGCCGCATCGGCCGGGTCGGCCTTGGGGTCGTTGATGTAGTTGGTCACCACATCGAAGAACGCGCCCTGCACGGCCAGCGTGGTGGCCATGTTGTGCGCCATGCTCGGTTGCAGGCCGCCCGTTTTGGCGTCGGCCAGGAAGTCCTTGGCGGAGGTTTGAGCACAGGCATCGAAACCATACTTGCCCATGTCGGCAAGCATGTCGTTGCGTACCGGGATCGAACCCTTGTTGATGCTGAAGACCTTCTGGAAGTCCTCACCCAACACCTTGCGGGCGATGTCCTGCTGACCAGCAGAGGTGCCAGCGTTGTTCTGCTTGAACACCACCAACGAGTCGATGTTGTACAGGAAGGACTTGTCAGTACCGGGGAACGGCACGCACTGATAATCCTTGCCGGCAGTTTTCTTCGCCAGGGTCCATTCGCTCTTGGCCCAGTCGCCCATGATCTGCATGCCGGCCTTGCCGTTGATGACCTTGGCGGCTTCCAGGTTCCAGTCCTGGCCCTTGCCGTCCGGGTCCATGTAGGTGGCGACCTTCTTCAGCTCGGTCAGCGCCTTGACCATCTGCGGTCCGGTCAGCGTTGCGCTGTCGAGGTCGACCAAGGCCTTCTTGTAGCCATCGACGCCCATCACCGACAGCACCACGCTTTCGAACACGGTGCTGTCCTGCCAGGGTTGCCCACCATGGGCGAGCGGGATGAAACCGGCAGCCTTGAGCTTGTCGGCGGCGGCATAGAATTCGTCGAGGGTGGTGGGCGCCTTGTCGATGCCGGCTTTTTTGAACACCTCGGGGTTGATCCACAGCCAGTTGATACGGTGGATATTCACTGGTACGGCAACGTAGTCACCGTCGTACTTCACGGTGTCGGCCACTTTCTTGTCGAGCAGCGAGTCCCACTTTTCTTCCTTGGCCACATCCTTGAGCACATCGGCGTCGAGCAGGCCGGTGGCCGCCCAGTCCTGGATGTCCGGGCCTTTGATCTGCGCGACGCCCGGCGGGTTGCCGGCCACTGCGCGGCTTTTGAGCACGGTCATGGCCGTTGCACCACCGCCGCCGGCGACGGCGCCGTCCTTCCAGATGAAGCCGTCTTTTTCGACCTGGGCCTTGAGCACATCGACCGCCGCTTTTTCACCACCGGAGGTCCACCAGTGCACCACTTCGACACTGCCTTTGGCGTCAGCAGCCTGGGCACCCAAGGGGATTAACGAGGCAAAGGAAATTGCGGCAGCGAGACGGAGCGTGGAATTCATCGAAGCACCTTTCTTGTTGTTATGCCGTGCAAGTCGATCGCTTGCGTAGCATGAAGTCTAAACAGCGTGCCCGCCTCGTCAGGTAACGAAGCGATGCGTGAATGTCATCGTTTGGTTACATTGCCGGCCAGGTTGCTGGCCAGGCTGGGTGCCAGGGGCAAACCTGGCAGCAGCAGCGCCTGGTAGGCGTGATAGAGGTCGGGCTTGCCCGGCCAGAGGGACCCGGCCGGCTGGTTGTGCGCATCGAGTTCGTGGTGCCAGCTGCCGCCAATGGGGTCGATGAAATGGTTGGCGATAAAGCCCCAGCAGAAGCGGTACCACTGTTCGTAATGCGCCTCGCCGGTGCGTTGCAACAGGGCTGCCGCAGCCGCGCAAGCCTCAGCGTGCACCCAGTGCAATCGTGCATGCACCACCGGGCGATCAGCCCAGTCCAGCGTATAGACGAAACCCGGTTCGCCATCGACGTTCCAGGCCTGTTGGCAGGCTGTGTCGAACAATGCGCGGGCACTGTCCGGCAGCCATTGCGGGGCGTACAGGCCGGCCCGTTCAAGGCTGGCTTCCAGGTGCAACAGCAACCGCGCCCACTCCAGGGCATGCCCGGGTGTAGTGCCATAAGGCCGGAAGGGGTCGGCGGGATGTTCGAGGTTGTAATCCGGCAGCGGCTGCCAATGGACATCGAAATGTTCGATCACCCGATAGCCGTTGGCGGCGGCATGGGTATGGATGATGCGTTCGGCGATACGCAAGGCACGTTGCAGCCACAGGCCGTTGCCGGTGACGTCTGCCAACGCCAGGAAGGCCTCGGTCGCGTGCATGTTGCTGTTGGCGCCCCGGTACTGCTCGGGAAGCTGCCAGGCGCGGGAGAAGGTTTCCCGCAGAGCACCTTCGTCTTCGCTCCAGAAATGCGCTTCGATCACCTGGATTGCGTCTGCCAATAGCGTATTGGCGTCGACAGCGCCGGCCACCACCGCCGAGCTGGCGGCCAGCGCGACGAAGGCATGCAGGTACGCCGCCTTGCCGCTATCGTCGTGGCCGCCAGGATGGGCGAACCAACCGCCGTGGGTGGCATCCTGCATGGCACCGCGCAGCGCTGCCACACCGTGCTCGGCATAGGCCAGGCTACCGGGGATGCCCTGCAGGTGGGCCAAGGCAAAGCAATGGGTCATGCGGGCGGTGTTGATGGTTTCAGCACGGGCACCGGGGGCGAGTTGCCCATTGGCATCCAGGTTACCGAAACCGTCGGGTAGTTTCGCGGCCTTGGCAAAGGCCAGCAGGCGCTGTGCTTCGGCCAAGCGCCAGGCGTTGTGGGCCGGGGCATTGAGCCAGCTGTCAGCGGACAGGTTGAGGGGGGTCATGGGCCAGCTTGATCCTTGCCAGTCATTTGCGAATTCTAGCCAGCGGGGTCATTGCGGAGGTCACGAAGGACGACGGGATTGTCACTGGGCAGTGACATTTCGCCTGCCTGTATTGGCCTCTTCGCGGGCGCGCCCGCTCCCACAAAGACCGCACAGCCTTCCAAGTTTACGCTGTACCTGTGGGAGCGGGTTCACCCGCGAAGAGGCCCGCACAGGCACCCCAAAAACTCAATCCATACCCCGCGGCAGATACAGGGTCACCCGCAGCCCGCCCTCCCGCAGGTTCAGCAAGCTCACCTCGCCCCCATGGCTATGGGCGATGTTGCGCGCAATGCCCAACCCCAGCCCATACCCCTGCTGCTGCCCGGCCAGCCGGAAATGCGGCTCGAACACCTGTTCCAGCTGCTGCTGCGGCACCCCGGGCCCCTGGTCATCCACCTGCAGCACAAAACCCTCTGCCCCGTCGATGATGCGCAGCCGCGCCCGTTCGCCGTACTTGATGGCGTTGTCGATCAGGTTGCCGATGCAGCGACGCAACGCCAGCGGCTTGCCCGGGTAAGGCGCCAGCGCCTGGCCCTCGACGGTGATGCGACCATCGCCCAGGTAAGGCTCGGCCAGAATCTCCAGCACCTGGTTAAGGTCGACCGGCTCGATGTTTTCGTGGATGTCGGTGTCCTTTACGCACTGCAAGGCGCCTTTGACCAGCAACTCCAGCTCGTCCAGGTCCTGGCTGAACTTGGCCTGCAGGCGCTCGTCCTCCAGCAGTTCGACGCGCAGGCGCAGGCGCGTGATCGGCGTGCGCAGGTCGTGGGAAATGGCGCTGAACAGCTGGCTGCGTTCGGTCAGGTAACGGCTGATACGCTCGCGCATGCTGTTGAATGCCCGACTCACCTCGACCACTTCACTGCCGCCAGCTTCAGCCACTGGCGCCACATCGGCACCCAGCGACATCTCTCGGGCGGCCCGCGCCAGGCGCTTCAGTGGCCAGCTTTGCCAGTGCACCAGCAAGCCGATGAACAGCAACAGCAAGGCCGTGGTCAGCACGATGAAGCCGATCTGCTGGCGCGGCAGGCGTTCGGCTTCCAGCCCCGTGTACGGTTCGGGCAACAGCGAGGCGATGTACAACCATTCGCCCTCGCCCAAGCGGATCTGCGTGACCAGTACCGGGGGTTTCAGCGGTTCCAGGGTCAGTGAATAATGGGCCCATGAGCGCGGCAGTTCCTCGAGTTTGAGGCCGGTGTTGAAGATGCGCAGGTCGTCAGGCCCGACAAACTCAACGGAAATTTCCATCTGCGAACCCAGGCGCTCGTGCAGCACCTGCTGGAACACATCGATCACCGCCTGCTTGCGAGGGGTAACGGGCAGTGCCTGCATGTCCAGCGGCGTGGCGTTGAGCGACACGAAGAAACGCGTGCCGCCCATGCTGCGCAATTGGTCGAGCACCAGCGGCCGGTAGGCCACCGGCAGCGAGCGGAAGTAACTGACGCTGGCACTCATGGAATGGGCCAGGCTGCTGGCGCTGGCACGCAGCCCCTGAAGCTGGCTGGCGCGAAGCTGGGACACCCAGATGATGCTGGACAACCCCTGGGCCAGCAGGACAACCAGCAGGGTCAGCAGCAGCATGCGCCCCAGCAAGGAGCGCGGCAGCAGGCGCCAGCGCCGCTCAGGGCGCACAGCAGACATGCGCCGCCAACAAGTAGCCACTGCCTCGCACGGTGCGGATCAGCCGGGGAGGCTTGTCGGTATCGCGCAGGCGCTGGCGCAGACGGCTGACCGCCATGTCGACGATGCGGTCCAGCGGCATCGGTTCGCGGCCACGGGTGGCGTTGCCGATGGTGTCGCGGTCGAGGATTTGCTGCGGGTGATCGAGGAACAGTTTGAGCAGGGCAAAGTCGGCGCCGGAGAGGATCACCTCCTCTCCATCACGGTGGAACAGGCGGTGGCTGACCGTGTCCAGGCGCCAGTCGTCGAAGGCCAGCACGGCGCTGCCCGGCGCCGTCTGGCCGAACTCGGTGCGGCGCAACAAAGCCTTGATTCGCGCTTGCAGTTCGCGGGGGCTGAACGGCTTGCCCAGATAGTCGTCAGCGCCCAGCTCCAGGCCGATGACCCGGTCGGCCTCGTCGGAGCTGGCGGTGAGCATGATGATAGGTACGCGCGCTTGGCGTGGGTGCTGGCGTACCCAGCGGCACAAGCTAAAGCCGTCTTCGTCGGGCAACATGACGTCAAGAATGACCAGGTCGCAGGGCGTGGTTTCCAGCGCGTGGCGAAAGCCCTTGCCGTCAGCCTCGGCATGCACCTGGAAGCCGGATCGGCTCAGGTAGGTTTGCAGCAGTTCACGGATTTCCTGGTCGTCGTCGACCATCAGGATCGATTTGCCGGCAGTGCTCAAGGTGGTCCTTCCTCTTGTTGATTACAGGTCTTTTTGCCTGCTGTCGGGTATTGCCATTGGCGCCGCAAAGCGGCCCCCTCAGTGATCCAACGCCTGCTGCAACGCTACCCCTGCCCCCTCCAACCCGGAAAACTCCGCCGTCACCAGCCACACCGGCACCCCGGTAAAATAGCCACTCATACACCCCTTGTCGGCAAAACTCGCGGCAAACCCGCTACGCAGGAACAGCTCGGCAAAGCGCGGAATCACACCGCCCACAATATAGACCCCGCCTCGCGCGCCCAGCGTCAGCACATTGTTACCCGCCACTCGCCCAAGGAAACGACAGAACTGCTCGACCACCGCCAGCGCCCGTGGCTCCCCGCCCAGCGCGGCATCGGTGATATGCGCCGGGGTCTTGTGCCTGGGCGTGTCGCCGTCCAGCGCACAGATCGCCTGGTACAGCCGCACCAGGCCACCCCCACTGAGCACGGCCTCGGCGCTGACATGGCCGATCTGACTGTGGATCTGATGGTGGATTGCCGCTTCGCGAGCATTGCCTACCGGCAGGTCAACATGTCCGCCTTCACCCGGCAGGGCCTTCCAGTGCTGTTCGCCCAGACGCAGCAACGAGCCCACACCCAGGCCAGTACCTGGCCCGATCACCAATGCCGGCCTCGAGGGGTCGGCCTGGCCGGGGCACACCTCGCGGAACTCGCCTTCGCGCAGACGCGTCATGCCCAGCGCCATCGCGGTGAAATCATTGATCAGCAACAGTCGCTCGACCTGCAAGGTCTTGCAAAATGCCGTGCGGCTCAGGCGCCAGTGGTTGTTGGTGAAGCGGAATTCATCGCCATCGACCGGGCCGGCCACCGCCAGGCACACCGCCGCCAGGCCACCGCGGGCGATACCTTGGCTTTCCAGGTAGGCCTCGATGGCCTGCTCGGGGTTGGTGTAGTCCGCGGTGGCGAAAACATTTACTTCATGCAGCTGGTTGTCACGCCACAACGCAAAACGGGCATTGGTGCCGCCAATATCACCAACCAGCAGGTGCTTCATTTGAGGTGCTCCAGGGCCGAGGTAAAGGCACTGGCGCCCTGCTCTGCCGGGCTGAACGCCATGCGCATGAAGCCGAACAGCTCGCGCCCACAACCCAGGTCGTTGCCCTGGGGTGCCGGCGGCAGCTCACGGCTGGCCAGTTCTTCGGCCGACACCATGATCCGCAACGTGCCTTCGACTCCGTCGACCCGCACGATATCACCATCGCGCACCCGCGCCAGCGGGCCGCCGTCGTAAGCCTCCGGGCAAACGTGGATGGCCGCCGGGATCTTGCCCGAGGCACCGGACATGCGCCCGTCGGTGACCAACGCAACCTTGTAGCCACGGTCCTGCAATACACCGAGGAACGGGGTGAGCTTGTGCAGTTCCGGCATGCCATTGCAGCGCGGGCCCTGGAAGCGCACCACCGCGACAAAGTCACGTTCCAGCTCACCGGCCTTGAACGCGTCGGCCAGCGACTGCTGGTCCTGGAACACCCGCGCCGGGGCCTCGACCACTTGGTGCTCGGGGGCAACGGCAGACACTTTCATCACGCCACGGCCCAGGTTGCCTTCCATCACCCGCAGGCCGCCTTCGGCCGAGAATGGTCGCGACACCGGGCGCAGGATGCTTTCGTCCAGGCTGTGTTGCGGCCCTTCGCGCCACACCAGCTTGCCATTGTCGAGGAAGGGTTCCTGGGTGTAGCGGCGCAGGCCATGGCCGGCCACGGTGTTGACATCTTCGTGCAGCAGGCCGGCGTCGAGCAGTTCACGAATCAGGAAGGCCATGCCGCCGGCAGCCTGGAAGTGGTTGATGTCGGCCTTGCCGTTGGGGTAGACGTGCGACAGGGTCGGCACCACTTCGGAAAGGTCGGCCATGTCCTGCCAGGTCAGCTGGATACCCGCAGCCTGGGCGATCGCCGGGATGTGCAGGGTGTGGTTGGTCGAGCCGCCGGTAGCGTGCAGCGCGACGATGGAGTTGACCAGCGCCTTCTCGTCGACGATTTCGCCCAGCGGCATGAAGCTGCCACTGGCCTTGGTCATGCGCGTCACCTGCTGCGCAGCCTCGGCGGTGAGTGCGTCACGCAGCGGCGTGTACGGGTTGACGAACGAGGCGCCCGGTAGGTGCAGCCCCATCACTTCCATCACCAACTGGTTGGTGTTGGCGGTGCCGTAGAAGGTGCAGGTGCCGGGGCTGTGGTAGGAATTCATCTCGGACTCCAACAGCTCTTCGCGGCTGGCCTTGCCTTCGGCATAGCGCTGGCGCACATCGGCCTTCTGCTTGTTGGAGATGCCGGAAACCATTGGCCCACCCGGGACGAAGATGGTCGGCAGGTGGCCGAAGCGCAACGCGCCCATCATCAGGCCGGGGACGATCTTGTCGCAGATGCCCAGCATGAGTGCCGCGTCGAACATGTTGTGCGACAGCGCTACCGCCGTGGACATCGCGATCACTTCACGGCTGGCGATCGCCAGCTCCATCCCCGGCTCGCCCTGGGTCACCCCGTCGCACATGGCCGGCACGCCACCGGCGAACTGGCCGACCGAACCGACCTCGCGCAGGGCCTGCTTGATCTGCTCGGGGAAGTGCAAGTAAGGCTGGTGGGCAGACAACATGTCGTTGTAGGCCGAGACGATGGCCACGTTGGCCGCGTTCATCAGGCGCAGAGTCTGCTTGTCTTCGCTGCCGCAACCGGCCACGCCGTGGGCGAAGTTGGCGCACTGCAGGCTGGCACGCATGGGGCCTTCACTGGCCGCGCCGCGAATCAGTTGCAGGTAGCGTTCGCGGGTGGCGCGGCTGCGTTCGACCAGCCGCTGGGTGACCTCAAGGATGCGCGGATGCATGTACTGGACTCCAGGCTAATTGTAAGGGCGGTTTACCGGGCATTTCCCCTCCAAACGATTGCGGCCTAGGCTCATGGTTAGGAGCCCGCTGCATCGGTGGAGGCACGACGCCCAACCACTCGTTGTATATTTAAACAAAATACTGCCACTAAAAAGGCTTGTTTTCTATCAGCCAGTGAATAATCTTGTAATTCCAACAACAAAACCGTTTCAGTGAAGCTCCTTTGTGCCACAGGTTTCACTCGAACTGCCAGAGGTACTGCCATGACCCTTCGCATCGCCATCAATGGATTCGGCCGAATCGGGCGCAATGTCCTGCGCGCACTGTATACCCAAGGCTACCGCCAGGACCTGCAGGTCGTCGCCATCAACGACCTGGGCGACAGCACCATGAATGCCCACCTGCTCAAGTACGACAGTGTCCACGGCACCTTCGACGCGACCGTCGAGGCCGACCACGAAAGCCTGACGGTCAACGGGGACCGTATCGCGGTCAGTGCCATTCGCAATCCGGCCGAACTGCCCTGGAAGGCCGAGGCGATCGACGTGGTGTTCGAGTGCACCGGGCTGTTCACCGACCGCGCCAAAGCCGCTGCGCACCTGGCCGCCGGGGCGGGCAAGGTGATTGTCTCTGCACCGGCCAAGGGTGCCGATGCCACCGTGGTATACGGGGTCAACCACGACATTCTGCGGGCCTCGCACCAGGTCATTTCCAATGCCTCCTGCACCACCAACTGCCTGGCGCCGATCGCCCAGGTGCTGCACCGGGAGTTCGGCATCGAGCAAGGCCTGATGACCACCATCCACGCCTACACCAACGACCAGGTGCTGACTGACGTTTACCACAGCGACCCGTACCGCGCGCGTTCAGCCACCCAGTCGATGATCCCGAGCAAGACCGGTGCCGCCGAGGCCGTGGGCCTGGTGCTGCCGGAGCTGGCCGGCAAGCTGACCGGAATGGCGGTGCGGGTGCCCGTCATCAACGTGTCGTTGGTGGACCTCACCGTCAACCTCAAGCGCGAGGCCACGGCCGAGCAGGTCAACCAGCTGTTCCTCGAGGCCAGCAAGCATTCCAAGGTATTGGGCTACAACGCCCTGCCATTGGTTTCCTGCGATTTCAACCACAACCCGCTGTCGTCGATCTTCGATGCCAACCATACCCGGGCCAACGGGCGGATGCTCAAGGTGCTGGCCTGGTATGACAACGAGTGGGGGTTCAGCAACCGGATGCTGGACAACTGCCTGGCGCTGCACCGGGCTGGCTGACCCGCGTGGGAGCGGGCTTGCCCGCGAAGCCAACACCGTGGTGGATGGCACGGGCTTCGCCCGTGTTCGCGGGCAAGCCCGCTCCCACAGGGATCGCGCCAGCTTTTAGAAATTGAGCAAGACAGTTGCTCCCAAAAAAAGCAAACGACATCCAGCGACTACAATCTTTACCTTTTCCTGATAATTCCACACTTGACCTGCCGCACGGATGATAAGCATTATCATTAACCTTTCGTCGGCCAGGTCCCCCCGTGAGTCAGTCCCGGTTCAATTCCGTCTTCCTCGTTCAGCGCCTCACCCTGCTGCGTACCCTGCAGCGCATGGTCGGTAACCCCAGCACGGCCGAAGACCTGCTGCAGGAAACCTACCTGCGGGTGTCCCGCGCGCTGGGCGAGCGGCCCATCGAGCACATCGAGCCGTTCGTGTTTCAGACCGCGCGCAACCTGGCGCTGGACCACCTGCGTGCACGCCGGTTGCAGGCACGCATGCTGGTCGACGACGTGCCCGACGAAGTGCTGCACAGTGTCGCCGCGCCCGCCACCAGCAGCGAGGATGCCGCGCACGCCGAGCAGTTGCTCAAGCACCTCAGCGTCAGCCTCAATCAACTGAGCGAACGCCAACAACGCATTTTCATCCTCAGCCGCCTGCATGGCGCCACCTATCTGGAAATCGCCGAACAACTGAGTGTTTCGCCCAGCACGGTACAAAAGGAACTGAAACTGATCATGGCAATCTGCATGGGTGTTGCCGAACGACTCAAGTAAGCTGACCCCAGGCGAACGGCAACGCAAAGCCCTTGCCACACCCCGCCTTAGCCTTGATCATTCGCAAAAAAACCATTCAAGGATTCACCGTGACCGACAGCCCTGCCCCTCGCCCGTCACCTGCCAGGCCTGATGCCCGTGCTCGTGCCATGGACGAGGCGCTGGACTGGCTGGTGCGCCTGCAATGCGCAGATGCCGCAGACACCCAGGCCTTTGAAGCCTGGCTGAGCGCCGCGCCGGAAAACGCCGAGGCCTATGTCGAAGCGGAGGCGCTGTGGAACGGTACGCCGTTGCACAAGGTGGCCACGCACATGCACCAGCAGCAACGCCGCTCATGGCGCGGGCGCCTGCGCAGTCACTGGAAACCCCTGGCCACCGCAGCGCTGCTGCTGGTCGGGCTGTTCACCGTCGGTAACCTGCCCATGCGCCTGCAGGCCGACCACCTTACGGTGGTCGGCGAGCGCCAGCGCCTGCAACTGGAAGACGGCGCAAAAGTGCTGCTCAACACCAATTCGGCATTCGCCAGCGAACGCCAGGACGGCCGCCAGGTCGCCCGCCTGCTACAGGGCGAGGCTTACTTCCAGGTCCCCGAGGGCGCGCAGCTGCCGCTGGAGGTGGAAGCCGGGCCGTTGCGCGCACAGGTGCGCGACACCGACTTTGCCGTGCGCTACCTTGACGGCGAGGCCCAGGTACGGGTGCAACGCGGCGATGTCGACCTGCAGGGGGAGCGCGACCAGCGCATCCGCCTGAGTGCCGGCGACAGCATCAGCGTCGGCCCCCAGGGCTTTGGCCAGCGCCAGCGCCCCGACATGCACAAGGACCTGGCCTGGATCGACGGCCGCCTGGTGTTCGAGAACTGCCCGTTGAGCCAGGTGCTGGCCGAAGTGCAGCGCTACTACCCGGGCTGGATCATCAACCGCAATGAGCAGTTGGAGCACGTTGCCGTCACCGGTAACTACCGCCTCGACCAGCCACTGGAAACCCTGCGCGCACTGGCCCACATCACCTCGGCACAACTGCATGAGTACCCGGCGCTGGTCATCCTGAACTGACCCCTGAATTATTTTTACGCGATCGCACTCGCCCGCCCGTCTCGTTATAGCCAATGCAACTGATTCTTGTTTGAGAACGAGAACAGCCATCACCTATAACAGCCCGCGCGTCTGGGAGCGCTTCCGATGTCCACTGGTCCTACCCGCTCGTCCAACCTTCCCCGCCGTACAGGACAACTGTCCCTGTTGACCCTTGCCCTGCTCGCCAGCGGTGCCTGCAGCCTGCCGGCGCTGGCCGCCGAGCCGGCCCAGGCCAGCAGCCCGCGCATGGGCGACTACCGCTTCAGCATCGGCCAGCAGCCGCTAGTGTCGGCGATCAACGCCTTCAGCCAGGTCACCGGCTGGCAGGTCGGCTTCAGCGCCGAGCTGGCCGACGGCGTGGCTTCGCCAGGCGTACAGGGTTCGCTGCCGCCAGATGCTGCCCTCAAGCGCCTGTTGCGGGGTACCGGGCTGAGTTTTCGCAAGATCAGCAACGGCAATGTGGTCCTGGAGCGCCAAACCGCAAGCAACGTGATCGCGCTGCAGCAGGTGACCGTCAGCGCCACCCGCAGCGCACAGGACGTCAGCCAGGTGCCGAGCACTGTCAGCGTGCAGACCCGTGAGCAACTGGACCGGCAGAACGTGAACAATATCCAGGATCTGGTGCGCTACGAGCCGGGAGTGTCGGTATCCGGAACCGGCCAACGCAGCGGGCTGAACGGCTACAACATCCGTGGTATCGACGGCGAGCGGATCCTCACCCAAGTCGACGGCGTGTCGATCCCCGACAGCTTCTTCTACGGCCCCTACGCCCAGACCCAGCGCAACTATGTCGACCCGGAAATCGTCAAGCGTGTGGAAATCCTCCGCGGCCCGGCCTCGGTGTTGTATGGCAGCAACGCCATCGGCGGTGCGGTGAGCTACTTCACCCTCGACCCGGACGACATCATCAAGCCCGGCAAAGACGTGGGGGCACGCCTGAAAACCGGCTACAGCTCGGCCGACGAAAGCTGGCTGACCTCCGCCACCGTCGCTGGCCGCCAGGGTGACTTCGACGGCCTGCTGCACCTGAGCCAGCGCAACGGCCACGAGACCGAAACCCACGGCAGCCACAGTGGCGACGGCCTGTCGCGCACCGAAGCCAACCCGATGGATGCGCGCACCACCAACGTGCTGGCCAAGCTGGGCTGGAACTACGCCGACGACGCACGCCTGGAGTTCACCTATGAGCGCTACAAGGATGACCGTGACCAGAACATCCTCAGCGCGGTGGGTGGGCCGTTCATCCCCGGCTTTGGTGGCATGGGCTACTACAAGGCGCGTAATGGCAACGACACCATCACCCGCGAGCGCTTCGGCGTTAACCATGAGTTCGGCCTGGACTCGCTGGTCGCCGACCACGTCAAGTGGAGCCTGAACTACCAGATTGCCAAGACCGACCAGCACACCGAGGAAGTTTACGTGCCGCCTGGCCGCCAGGTGCTGCGCACCCGCGATACCACCTACAAGGACCGCCAGTGGGTGTTCGACGCCCAGCTGGACAAGGCCTTCAGCATCGGCGCCACCGACCACCTGCTGACCTACGGCACCACGCTCAAGCACGAAAAGGTCACCGGTTCGCGCAGCGGTACCGGTACCTGCTTGACCGTAGGATCCGGTTGTTCCGCCGCCGGCGCCGAACGCCCGGCAGACGGCCAGGTTCTGGTCAGCGACTTCCCGGACCCGACCGTGAATACCTACAGCCTGTTCGCGCAGGATGAAATCCGCTGGAACAACTGGACCTTCATGCCCGGCGCGCGCTACGACTACACCCGCATGGAGCCCAAATTCACCGAGGAATTCCTGCGTGGTCTGGAGTCCAGCGGTACGGCGCCTACCGCCCAGGACGATTCGGACAAGAAGTGGCACCGCGTCTCGCCCAAGTTCGGCCTGACCTACGCCTTCAACGACAATTACACCTGGTACGGCCAGTATGCAGAGGGCTTCCGCACGCCGACCGCCAAAGCCATGTATGGCCGCTTCCAGAACCTGGACCAAGGCTACCGCGTGGAGGGCAACCCGAACCTTGAGCCTGAAAAGAGCAAAAGCTACGAAACCGGCCTGCGTGGCAACTTCGACGCCGGCAACTTCGACGTGGCAGTGTTCTACAACAAGTACCGTGATTTCATCGACGAAGATGCCGTGCAAAGCGCCAACCTGGAACAGACCTTCCAGGCCAACAACATCAAGCACGCCACCATCAAGGGTGCCGAATTCAAGGGCCGCCTGAACCTCGACCACTTCGGCGCACCGCAGGGCCTCTATACCCAAACCTCGATTGCCTACACCTATGGTCGTAACGATGACACCGGTCAACCGCTGAACAGTGTCAACCCGCTCAAGGGCGTATTCGGCCTGGGCTACGAGCAGCAGAACTACGGTGGCTTGCTGAGCTGGACGCTGGTCAAACGCAAGACCCGTGTCGACGACAGCACCTTCTATTCGCCTGACGGTTCTACCTCGAAGTTCCGCACCCCGGGCTACGGTGTGCTGGACCTGACCGGTTACTACAAGGTCACCGACGACGTCACCATCAATGCCGGGCTGTACAACCTTACCGACAAGAAATACTGGCAGTGGGATTCGGTGCGCAGCTACGACGGCCAGGGTGAGGCGGCTGTGACCCAGCCAGCCAATATCGACCGCCTGACCATGCCGGGGCGCAACTTCGGTATCAATGTGGTTTGGGATATCTGAGGCGTTACGTCTGTACCGGCCTCTTTGCGGGTAAACCCGCGAAGAGGCCGGTACTGGCAACACAAATACCGGCTTTTTTTACTGTCCCGCTCCCGCTGTTTCGTCTTGTATCTAGACGCCCTCTTTCCAAGGACTCCCCATGACCGACCGCCCAGCCCTGCGCTCCCAGCGCCTGAACCAGATCACCCACGCCCCGCACGCCGAGCTGGATGCCCTGGTGAAATCCCACGCGCCTTTCGACAGCCGCGAAAGTTTCGCCCGCTTCGTCGTCGCACAGTACCTGTTCCAGTCCGAGTTGCAGGCCCTGTACAACGACCCTCAGCTGATCGCCATCGTCCCTGATCTGGCTGAGCGCTGCCGTGCCGACCAGGCCCGCCTGGACCTCGCCGACCTCGACACCGAAGTACCGGCCGCCGTGCCGGGCGCTGTGGACAAGCCAAGCCTGGGCGAGGCAATGGGCTGGATCTTCGTCTCCGAAGGCTCCAAACTGGGCGCTGCGTTTCTGATCAAGCGTGCCGTAGCCCTGGAACTGTCCGACAGCTTCGGCGCCCGTCACCTGGGGGAGCCCGCCGGTGGCCGTGCCGAAGGCTGGAAGCAGTTCACCCGCATCCTCGATGGCCTGGCGCTCTCGCCTGAAGAGGAAGCGGCTGCCGAGCGCGGTGCAGTGGCCGCTTTCGAGCGCTTCACCGAGCTGCTCAAGCACGCCTACGCTGCGGATGCCGCGCTGGTCTGATACGCCGAAGCCGGCCACCCCTCCGGTGGCCGAACCGTTTTATGCAGTGAGAACATGACCCGACCAGCCCGCTCGAAACTCGCCCGCCTGTTGTATGGAATCCTGGCCTACGTGAGCCTCGGGGTGGGCCTGGTCGCCATTGTGATTCCTGGCTTGCCGACCACCGAGTTCATCCTGCTGGCCGCCTGGGCCGCCACGCGCAGCTCACCGCGCCTGTCGGCATGGCTGGAGAACCACCGGCTGTTCGGGCCAATTCTGCATAACTGGCGCAACGGCAAGGTGATCCAGCGCCGGGCCAAGGTCAGCGCAACCATCAGCATGCTGCTGTGCGCGGGCCTGATGCTGACCTTTCTGGAACACCACTGGCCAGTATTCCTGGCAATCGCCGGCATGACCCTGGGCAACCTGTGGATCTGGTCACGCCCGGAACACGCCTGCCCTGCCCCGTCACAAGCTCAGCAGCCCTGAATACAAGGCGTAGGCCGCCAGCGCGGCACCCACCAGCACGGCGGCGAAAATCAGCTTTTCCCAGGCCGTGAACAACGTCTGCCCCTGCTCATGCTTGGCCCTCGCGAACAAGACGGCGCCGGGGGCGTACAGCAGCGCCGAAAGCAGCAGGTACTTGAGCCCGCCGGCATACAGCAGCCACACGGCATACAGCAGGGCAACCAGCGCCACCAGCAAGTCCTTGCGCCGCAACCTCGGCTGCCCGGCATAGGTTTCTGCGCGCATCGCCAGCAACACGGCATACGCCGCAGACCACAGGTAGGGCACCAGGATCATCGACGAGGCCAGGTAGATCAGACTGGTGTACGTACCGGCGGAGAACAGCGTAATCAGCAGGAAACCCTGAATCATGCAGTTGGTCAGCCACAGGGCGTTAGCCGGCACATGGTTGGCGTTTTCCTTGGCCAGAAAGCGCGGCATGGTCTTGTCCCGCGCCGTGGCGTAGAGAATTTCGGCACACAACAACGCCCATGACAGCAAGGCGCCAAGCAGCGAGACCGCCAGGCCGAGGCTGATCAGCAAGGCGCCCCAGGGGCCGACGATATGCTCCAGCACCGAGGCCAGCGAGGGGTTCTGCAGCCCGGCCAGTTCCGGTTGGGTCATGATGCCCAACGACAACACGTTGACCAGCACCAGCAGCGCCAGCACACCCAGAAAACCAATGACCGTGGCCTTGCCCACGTCTGACCGACGCTGGGCGCGCCCGGAATACACACTGGCGCCCTCGATGCCGATGAACACGAACACGGTCACCAGCATCATGTTGCGCACCTGCTCCAGCACGCTGCCGAACTGTGGGTTGCTCAAGCCCCAGATATCCCGGGTGAAGATGTCGGCGCGGAAGGCGAATGCAGCGATCACCACGAAAATCAGCAAAGGCACCACTTTGGCGACGGTGGTGACCTGGTTGATGAAGGCCGCCTCCTTGATACCGCGCAGCACCAGAAAATGTACCGACCACAGCAGCAGCGATGCACAACCGATGGCGATGGGTGTGTTGCCTTCGCCGAACATCGGGAAGTAGAAGCCCAGGGTGCTGAACAGCAGCACGAAGTAGCCGACGTTGCCCAGCCAGGCGCTGATCCAGTAGCCCCAGGCCGAGGAAAAGCCCATGTACTCGCCAAAGCCGGCCTTGGCGTAGGCATATACGCCTGAGTCCAGTTCCGGCTTGCGGTTGGCCAGGGTCTGGAACACGAAGGCCAGGGCCAACATGCCGACCGCGGTGATCCCCCAGCCGATCAGCACTGCGCCCACATCAGCACGCGCGGCCATGTTCTGCGGCAGCGAGAAGATACCGCCGCCAATCATCGACCCGACCACCAGCGCGATCAGCGCGCCCAGGCGCAGCTTCTGTCCCGGTTCGCTCATGAGCCTCCCTTTCATCGAGCCCTGTCATGCGTTTGAAACAGCCTTGCGGGCTATATGAATATCGTTACTTATACTGAAGCTGTGCGTTCAACCTATATCACTCATAACTGCTTTGTCTATGTGCCTGCTCCCTCAAAACTAGCAGCAGTCCGGCAACTAGAAAAGAAACGGATAAAACTCGAAATTCTTGTGGAAAATTTGCGAAAGCGGCAAAAGCAGCTAGTTTCAAGCTTCGCAGGCTGAACAGAGCGTTTGCTCTAGAAGGACATGGAGGTGCCAGTACGCAAGGCCTGCAGCTCAAGCTGTCGGCACTCTCCAGGAGCACCCGTGAAGGAAATTTCCTACCTTCACGGCGCCTTAAACTGACATAAGTCAGCTCAAGGCAAAGGCGTCGGATCTATTCTGTCGTCAACTTTCTCCTGGCAGGAGTTGTTAAATGTCTGATTCATCCGGAAAACTAAAGCTCGGCGCGTTAGTTGCACTTGTCGTCGGCTCGATGATTGGCGGTGGTATCTTCTCGCTGCCGCAAAACATGGCCGCCAGCGCAGGGGTTGGGGCCGTGCTGATCGGCTGGGCGATCACCGCAGTCGGCATGCTGACCCTGGCCTTCGTGTTCCAGACCCTGGCCAACCGCAAGCCTGACCTGGATGGCGGGGTGTATGCCTACGCCAAGGCTGGTTTCGGCGACTACATGGGCTTTTCCTCGGCCTGGGGCTACTGGATCAGTGCCTGGCTGGGCAACGTCGGCTACTTTGTGCTGCTGTTCAGCACCCTGGGTTACTTCTTCCCGATCTTCGGTGAAGGCAACACCCCAGCCGCCATCATTGGCGCGTCGATCCTGTTGTGGGCGGTGCACTTCCTGGTACTGCGCGGCATCAAGGAAGCCGCCTTCATCAACTTGGTCACCACTGTGGCCAAAGTGGTGCCGCTGGTGCTGTTCGCCCTGATCTGCCTGTTCGCCTTCAGGCTCGACATCTTCACCGCCGATATCTGGGCTGTGGGCACGCCAGAGCTTGGCAGTGTCATGAACCAGGTGCGCAACATGATGCTGGTCACCGTGTGGGTGTTCATCGGCATCGAGGGCGCGAGCATCTTCTCGGCGCGGGCGGAAAAACGCACCGACGTGGGCAAGGCAACGGTGATCGGCTTCGTGACCGTGCTGCTGTTCCTGGTGTTGGTCAACGTGCTGTCGCTGGGCATCATGACTCAACCGGAACTGGCCAAGCTGCAGAACCCGTCGATGGCTGCGGTGCTGGAGCATGTGGTCGGCCACTGGGGGGCGGTGCTGATCAGCGTCGGCCTGGTCATCTCGCTGCTCGGGGCGCTGCTGTCGTGGGTGCTGCTGTGCGCCGAGATCATGTTCGCCGCAGCCAAGGACCACACCATGCCGGAGTTCCTGCGCCGCGAGAACGCCAAACAGGTACCGGCCAACGCCCTGTGGCTGACCAACGCCATGGTGCAGATCTTTCTGGTCATCACGCTGTTCTCGAACAGCACCTACCTGTCCCTGATCTACCTGGCCACCTCGATGATCCTGGTGCCCTACCTGTGGTCGGCAGCCTATGCGTTCCTGCTGGCACTGCGCAGCGAAACCTACGAGCAAGCCCTGGCCGAACGCAAGAAGGACCTGATCATCGGTGGTATCGCCCTGCTGTACGCCGTCTGGTTGCTGTACGCCGGCGGCGTGAAATACCTGCTGCTCTCGGCCCTGCTCTACGCACCTGGCGCGATCCTGTTCGCCAAGGCCAAGCGTGAGGTGGGCCAACCGGTCTTCACCAACGTGGAAAAACTGATCTTCGCAGCCGTGGTCATTGGCGCCCTGGTGGCAGCCTTTGGCCTGTATGACGGCTTCCTGACCCTTTGACCCACGTCTTCGCTCAATTGGAGGAATGAAACCATGTCCGCTGAAAAACAGAAGTACGGTGTCCACTCCGAAGCCGGCAAACTGCGCAAAGTGATGGTTTGCGCCCCGGGCCTGGCGCACAAGCGCCTGACGCCGAGCAACTGTGACGAACTGCTGTTCGACGATGTGATCTGGGTCGACCAGGCCAAGCGTGACCATTTCGACTTCGTCACCAAGATGCGCGAGCGTGGCGTGGATGTGCTGGAGATGCACAACCTGCTGACCGATATCGTGCAGAACAAAGAGGCGCTCAAGTGGATCCTCGACCGCAAGATCACCCCTGACACCGTCGGCGTAGGCCTGACCAACGAAGTACGCAGCTGGCTCGAAGGGCTGGAGCCACGCCATCTGGCCGAATTCCTGATCGGCGGCGTGGCGGGCCAGGACCTGCCGCAGAGCGAAGGCGCCGAAGTCGTGAAGATGTACAACGACTACCTGGGCCACTCCAGCTTCATCCTGCCACCACTGCCCAACACCCAGTTCACGCGCGACACCACCTGCTGGATCTACGGCGGCGTGACGTTGAACCCGATGTACTGGCCGGCGCGTCGCCAGGAAACCCTGTTGACCACCGCCATCTACAAGTTCCACAAGGAGTTCACCGAGGCCGACTTCCAGGTGTGGTATGGCGACCCGGACAAGGACCATGGCAATGCCACCCTCGAAGGCGGTGATGTGATGCCGATCGGCAATGGCATCGTGCTCATCGGCATGGGTGAGCGCACCTCGCGCCAGGCCATCGGCCAGCTCGCGCAAAACCTGTTCGCCAAGGGCGCCGTCAAGGAAGTGATCGTCGCCGGCCTGCCAAAGTCCCGCGCCGCCATGCACCTGGACACTGTCTTCAGCTTCTGCGACCGCGACCTGGTCACGGTCTTCCCGGAAGTGGTGAAAGAGATTGTGCCATTCATCATCCGCCCGGACGAAAGCAAGCCTTACGGCATGGATGTACGCCGCATCAACAAGTCGTTCATCGAGGTGGTGGGCGAGCAACTGGGCGTTCAGCTGCGCGTGGTCGAGACCGGCGGCAACAGCTTCGCCGCCGAGCGCGAACAGTGGGATGACGGTAACAACGTGGTGGCCATCGAGCCGGGCGTGGTCATTGGCTACGACCGCAACACCTACACCAACACCCTGCTGCGCAAGGCCGGCATCGAGGTCATCACCATCAGCGCCGGCGAACTGGGCCGGGGCCGTGGCGGCGGCCACTGCATGACCTGCCCTATCGTGCGCGACCCGATCGACTACTAACGACCATCACGCCCGGCCGCACCCATGAAGTGGCGGCCGGGACATCACCGAATTCAAGGAGAAACTGTCATGGCGTTCAATATTCACAACCGCAACTTGCTCAGCCTGGAACACCACACCACCCGTGAGTTGCGCTACCTGCTGGACCTGTCCCGCGACCTCAAGCGCGCCAAGTACACGGGCACCGAGCAGCAGCACCTGAAGGGCAACAACATCGCCCTGATCTTCGAAAAAACCTCCACCCGTACCCGTTGTGCCTTCGAAGTCGCAGCCTATGACCAAGGCGCCAACGTCACCTACATCGACCCCAACTCCTCGCAGATCGGCCACAAGGAAAGCATGAAGGACACCGCCCGTGTGCTCGGGCGCATGTATGACGCCATCGAGTACCGTGGCTTCAAGCAGGAAATCGTCGAAGAGCTGGCCAAGTTCGCCGGCGTACCGGTGTTCAACGGCCTGACCGACGAATACCACCCGACCCAGATGATCGCCGACGTGCTGACCATGCGTGAGCACAGCGACAAGCCGCTGCACGACATCAGCTACGCCTACCTGGGCGATGCCCGCAACAACATGGGCAACTCGCTGCTGCTGATCGGCGCCAAGCTGGGCATGGATGTGCGCATCGCCGCGCCCAAGGCACTGTGGCCACACGACGACCTGGTCGAGCGCTGCAAGCAGTACGCTGAAGAAAGCGGCGCACGCATTACCCTCACCGAAGACCCGAAAGCCGCGGTCAAAGGTGTCGACTTTGTCCATACCGACGTGTGGGTATCGATGGGCGAGCCGATCGAAGCCTGGGGTGAGCGCATCAAACAGCTCAAGCCTTATCAGGTGAATGCCGAACTGATGAAGTCCACCGGTAACCCACGGACCAAGTTCATGCACTGCCTGCCGGCATTCCACAACTCCGAAACCAAGGTAGGCAAGCAGATCGCCGAACAATACCCGGACCTGGCCAACGGCATCGAAGTGACCGATGACGTGTTCGAGTCGCCAGCGTGCATCGCCTTCGAGCAGGCGGAAAACCGCATGCACACGATCAAGGCGATCCTGGTATCGACCCTGGCTGATCTATAGGTAGCCCGCAGTCCCTGTGGGAGCGGGCGTGCCCGCGAAGGCGTCAGCCGCATCATCGATGATGTCAGGTCTGGCCTCTTCGCGGGCATGCCCGCTCCCACAGCGAACTCGGCAGCCTCCGTGCAGCGACAGTCCATTCATTCTTTCGCTAAAGGACATTCCACATGCGTATCGTTGTTGCATTGGGCGGCAACGCCCTGCTTCGTCGCGGCGAGCCCATGACCGCTGACAACCAGCGCGCCAATATCCGCACCGCCACCGAACAGATCGCCAAGATTCACCCTGGCAACGAGCTGGTCATCGCCCACGGCAACGGCCCGCAAGTGGGTCTGCTGTCGCTTCAGGCCCTGTCGTACAAGCCAGACGAGGCCTACCCGCTGGACGTGCTGGGTGCCGAGACCGAGGGCATGATCGGTTACATGATCGAACAGGAACTGGGCAACCTGCTGGCCTTCGAGGTGCCATTCGCCACCTTGCTCACCCAAGTGGAAGTGGACGCCAACGACCCGGCCTTCAAGGATCCGACCAAGTTCATCGGCCCGGTCTACAGCAAGGAAGAGGCCGAGCGCCTGGCCAAGGAAAAGGGCTGGGTGGTCAAGGCCGACGGCGACAAGTACCGCCGCGTGGTAGCCAGCCCGAAACCCAAGCGCATCTTCGAAATTCGCCCGATCAAGTGGCTGCTGGAAAAAAGCAGCATCGTGATTTGCGCAGGCGGTGGCGGCATCCCCACCATGTACGATGAAAACCGCAAGCTCAAAGGCATCGAGGCGGTGATCGACAAAGACCTGTGCTCGGCGCTGCTGGCCGAGCAATTGGAAGCCGACCTTCTGATTATCGCCACCGACGTCGATGCAGCCTACATTGACTGGGGCAAACCGACGCAGAAGGCCATCGCCCAGGCCCACCCGGACGCGTTGGAAACGCTGGGGTTTGCCGCCGGCTCCATGGGGCCGAAGGTGCAGGCCGCCTGCGACTTTGCCCGCAACACCGGCAAGGTGGCGGTGATCAGTTCGCTGGAGAACATCGAAGACATCGTCAAAGGCACTGCCGGCACTCGGGTTTCCACCGCGAAGCCGGGGATCAGCTACCGTTGAATGCAGTCGGCGGGCTTACGCGGTCCGCCATTTTCGACCTTCCAAAGGAGATAGCCATGGCCCAGTATCAGCCCGGTCATGTACACATCGAGCGCTCTGCGCTGAACAACGCCGACCACAGCTATGACCTGAACATCGAGTACGAGGCCGTGTCGGACCCCAAGGAAGGCAGAGGCATTCAGTTCCACATGCATGGCAGCATCGAAGGCAAGACAGTGGAAGAAAAGTTCTTCCTGGCCAAGGACCAGGTCTTGCCCAGCTTCCTCATGCTGCTGACCCGCAAGGCGCAGTCGTATCTGGCGCCGCCGAAGAAATTCGAGACCCTGAGTTCGCCGCACAAGCTCTATGACCATATGTTCGCGGACATTCGCGAAAAGCTCGATGTGAAATCGGGCGACCCGATCAAACCGGAACATCTGGAATGACCCTTTTCGCGAGCAAGCCCGCCCCCACAGCAGCAACCCTGTGGGAGCGGGCGCGCCCGCGAATGCGCCACCGCCAACCTTGGGCCTGACACCCGTCTCAGGGCATACTGGCGGCCTCCATTGCCAACTGTTCGAACCCCATGCGCATCCACGTCAGCTTCATCGACCGCGTCGGCATCACCCAGGAAGTCCTCGCCCTGCTCGGTGCCCGCAACCTCAACCTGGACGCCGTGGAGATGGTCCCGCCGAACGTCTACATCGACGCCCCCACCCTCAGCCCCGCCGTACTTGAAGAACTGCACGACGCGCTGTTCGAAGTACACGGCGTGCAATCGGTGGACGTGGTCGACATCCTCCCCGGCCAGCGCCGCCACCTGCAACTCGATGCCCTGCTGGCCGCCATGAGCGACCCGGTGCTGGCGGTGGACAGCGCAGGCCTGGTGCTGTTGGCCAACCCGGCGCTGATCGAACTGTGCGGCCGCGAATCTGCCGGCCGCTCGGTGGGTGAGCTGTTTGGCGACCCCGCGCTGCTGCAGGCGCTGCTGGACAACAACTTCCACCTGCCCATGCGCGAAATGCAGCTGAACGGCCATAGCCTGCTGCTGGACGCCATGCCGATTACCAACGCCGGTGGCCTGCTGACGCTGTACCCACCTTCGCGTATGGGCGAACGCCTGTCGGCCCTGCACCACGACCACGCCGAAGGCTTCGATGCCTTGCTGGGCGAGTCGCCGGCCATCCGCACCCTCAAGGCCCGCGCCTTACGCGTGGCTGCGCTCGATGCACCGCTGCTGGTGCATGGCGAGACCGGCACCGGCAAAGAACTGGTAGCCCGCGCCTGCCATGCCGTCAGCAGCCGCCACGCGGCCCCGTTCCTGGCGCTGAACTGCGCCGCGCTGCCCGAGAGCCTGGCCGAAAGCGAGCTGTTCGGCTACGCGCCCGGGGCCTTTACCGGCGCGCAACGAGGTGGCAAGCCTGGGCTGATGGAACTGGCCAACCAGGGCACCGTGTTCCTCGATGAAATTGGTGAAATGTCGCCCTACCTGCAGGCCAAGCTGCTGCGTTTTCTCAGCGATGGCAGCTTCCGCCGGGTGGGTGGCGACCGTGAAGTGAAGGTGGATGTGCGCATCATCAGCGCCACCCACCGCGATCTGGAGCGCATGGTCGCCGAAGGCAGCTTTCGCGAAGACCTGTTCTACCGCCTGAACGTGCTTAACCTGGAGGTACCGCCGCTTCGCGACCGTGGCCAGGACATCCTGATGCTGGCGCACTTCTTCATGCAGCAGGCGTGCACGCAGATCCAGCGCCCAGCCTGTCGGCTGACCCCCTCCACCCATTCGGCACTGCTGGCCAACCCTTGGCCGGGCAATGTGCGCCAGTTGCAGAACGTGATCTTCCGCGCCGCGGCTATCTGCGAGGGCAACCTGGTGGATATCGGCGACCTGGATATCGCCGGCACCTCGGTGGCACGC
The DNA here is from genome assembly GCF_058795575.1 of Pseudomonas sp. GW823-FHT05G12. Classification (NCBI taxonomy): domain Bacteria; kingdom Pseudomonadati; phylum Pseudomonadota; class Gammaproteobacteria; order Pseudomonadales; family Pseudomonadaceae; genus Pseudomonas; species Pseudomonas sp. GW823-FHT05G12. The sequence continues at coordinate 1,187,709 of NZ_CM179501.1, read as the reverse complement.
GGGCAAGACGGCGAAGTGGCCAGCCTGGAACAGGCTGTAGGTGATTTCGAGCGCGAACTGTTACAGCGCTTATACGCCAGCTACCCGTCAACACGGCAACTCGCCGGGCGCTTGCAAACTTCGCACACGGCTATCGCGCAGAGGCTGCGTAAATATGGAATACCCGGGAAACCATGAGGACTGTGGTCAAAACCCATGATTGAATCGGACTTTTCCTAGCCGCTGAGCCACAATTAACTGGAGTGCTCCCCGTAGAATGGCGACATTGTAATTTTGCTTGTCACCTTGAACGAAGAGTACCCTGATGTTCGAACTCGATTTTTACGGGACACTTGTAGCCGCCTCTTTGGTACTGCTACTGGGACGCGGCCTGGTTGCACGCATTGGTTTCCTGCGCGCATACAATATCCCGGAGCCTGTTGCAGGCGGCCTGGTCGTTGCCTTGTCACTCCTGGCATTGCGCAGTTTCGATGTACACGTCCAATTTGATACCTCGTTGCAAACACCGTTGATGCTGGCATTCTTCGCTACCATCGGCTTGAGTGCAGACTTCGCAAGCCTGAAGAAGGGTGGACGGGTGGTCGCCGTATTCCTTCTGGTGGTGACGGGTTTGCTAATGGTTCAGAACGCCATGGGCATCGGCCTGGCAACAGCATTGGGGCTCGACCCGCTGATGGGCCTGCTGGCCGGTTCGATCAGCTTGTCGGGTGGCCACGGCACAGGCGCTGCCTGGGGCGCGACCTTCACTGAGCGGTTCGGCCTGGCTTCGGCTTCGGAACTGGCAATGGCCTCTGCCACTTTCGGCCTGGTGTTGGGCGGTTTGATTGGTGGCCCAGTCGCCCGGTTGCTGATCAAACGGGTCGAAACGCCTGGGGTGCAAGAAGAAGCACCGCAATTACCCAAAGGCTTTGAACAACCTGACAGAGAGCGCCTGATCACCTCGTTTTCATTTATAGAAACCTTGGCACTTATTGCTGTCAGCTTACTGACCGGTACCTTACTTAATGGCTTGTTGAAAGGCACAGCATTCGAACTGCCGACATTTGTTTGCGTACTCTTCGTCGGCGTACTGTTGCGCAATGGGCTTCGGGCTTTAGGTGTTTACAAAGTATTCGAACGGGAAGTGTCGGTACTGGGCAATGTGAGTTTGTCCCTGTTCCTGGCGATTGCCTTGATGTCGCTAAAGTTGTGGGACCTGGCAGCCCTGGCATTACCCTTCTTTACCTTGTTGGCCGCACAGACACTGGTCATGGCGCTGTTCGCAATCTTCGTGACGTTCAAGGTAATGGGGCGCAACTACGATGCAGCAGTCCTGGCTGCCGGCCACTGTGGCTTCGGCCTGGGTGCTACACCGACAGCCATCGCCAATATGCAAGCGGTGACACAACGCTATGGTGCCTCGCACCTCGCCTTCCTGGTGGTGCCGATGGTGGGGGCGTTCTTCATCGACATCATCAATGTCATCGTGATCAAGCTGTACCTGGCATTGCCTTGGTTTGTTGCGGGTTGAGCGAGGTCACGAACCTGTGAAGCCAGGGCAGGCAATCAGCACGTCGTTCTGAGTTGCGTGGGGCCTGCCGGTACAGCCTACCAACGCAGCATGCGGGGGCCCCACCAGGCACCGAGTACCGTCGGCACGAGCATGCCGAGGACATACCACACACCCCAGAACGGCACGCCCATTTCCGGGCAATGCAGGCAGTAGGCCACCGTTGCGCTCGAGCCCGCCAGCAGGCCACCGGCAGCACCTGCCAGCCGCAACCGGGTCGGCGCCAGGCCTTTCAGCGCCCAGAACACGGTGACAAAGGCCGGCACCGACAGCAACGCGATATTCAGTGCGCAGGTACGCCATGTGCGCCCGAACAACAGGTCGGCGCGCGCCTCCACAGGCGCCCCGGCGATACTCACCGCCGCCCCGCACCAGACCAGCAGCAGTGGCAAGCCAAGCATCTTCCAGCCTGCAGCGCCCTTCCCTCCTGGCCTGGCCAAGCGGCTCGTCAACCACAGCCCGATCAACGCCAAGCTGGTCGGAAAGGCGACTTTGCCCCAGAACAGCGGGGTTTGTGCGACCTCTGTGATATCACTGCGTACACCGTAAAGGGTAATAGTCAGCAGCAGTGCTGCGGTCAGCCCGCCCAGCACAGCCACTGCCATCCGCCTGCCAACGGCGTGGCGCGGCACTGGCCCTTCGCCTGCGGCCAGCAAGGCAATCAAATCGTCAGTCTTCATGGTTGTTGGCTCCTCCAATCAGCCTGGATAGCGCTTTCAGACCTCGATGTATCCCAACCTTTACCGCTGAACTGGAAAGCCCGGTAAGTTGTGCCGTCTCCTCGACAGACAACCCCTCCAGCTTGACATGAACAATCGGCAGTCGTTGCCGCTCTGGCAGTTGCTTGAGCAGCTTGGTCAGGTCTCGGCTGGCCTCGGCTGATTCAACCTCCGAAACGGCAAACAGTTGCGCATCATCGTCCAGCACATCATGCCGGGCGTCGCGACGTGAAACACTTCGCAGATGATCCGCCAGCTTGTAACGGGCGATCGCCTGCACCCAGGCAGTCAAAGGCTGCTGCGGCTGGTAAGTGTGGCGCGCGTTATGCACCGCCAGTAGCACATCCTGCACCATGTCCTCTATCTCGGCCGGGCGCCTGCTCAGACGGCTGCGCAGAAACGCACGTACATGCAGCGCAAGCGTGCCAAGAAAATCCTGATAGGCCAGCTGGTCGCCTGTCAGCCCCTGAAGCAACAGTGCTTTCAACCGGGCCTCGCGAGCCTCGAGCTCATCCTGTGAGTTAGTTCGCTGCATGGGTCGCCTGGGTTACACCCTGAATACAATTGACTTGATTCATCCGCTCCCGCCGTGTGGCACGCAGGTGCTGCAAATATGCCATGCCCTTGGCTTCAACATCAGGTCGTGAAGACTCGCCCTGAAAAAATTTCTTCCAAGGCTGTAACCCGTTTTACGCAAGGCACGAACTACTCCATGAGCCGCCGGTATAGACCACGGCCACACTCTCAGGAGATTGACCATGAAAACCCTCGCCCTCACCACCGCAGCACTCGCGCTTGCCACGCTTGCAGGCGCAGCCATGGCGGCCGACAGCACGCAACCCGCAGGCAATGGCGCTGCCATGGAAAAATGCTACGGCGTCGCCATGGCAGGAAAGAACGATTGCAAGGCCGGTGCCGGCACCAGCTGCGCCGGCAGTGCCAAGAAGGACTACGACGGCATGCACTGGAAAAACGTCCCCGCCGGCACCTGCACATCGATCAAGACACCCGCCGGCATGGGCTCGCTGACACCTATCAAGTCTTGATCAGGGGAAACCGACCATGAACACAGACGCACGAATGGGCGCCGGAGTCAGCCTGAAGGCCGAGCACTACGACCAGGCGCTGGCGTGCAATCTCGAAGGGCTCTGGTTTGAAGTTCACCCGGAGAACTACATGGTCGGTGGCCCTCGCCTTGCCTGGCTGAACCGAATCGCAGAGCGGCACCCAGTCTCATTGCATGGTGTGGCACTTTCGCTTGCGGCTGACGCGGCCCCCGATCAGGACCATCTGCAGCGTCTGCGCGCACTGTGCGATCAGACCGAACCGGTACTGGTATCAGAGCACCTGTCCTGGTCAACCTGGCAGGGGCACTACCATCCAGACCTGCTGCCATTTCCGCGCAGCAACGAAGCTCTGCAGCGCATCGCTGAAAACATCCAGCGATGCCAGGAGGTATTGGGCCGACGGATATCCATCGAAAACCCCAGTCATTACTTGCAACTGGAGGGCCATGACTGGGACGAGATCGACTTTCTTGGCGAACTGACACGTCGCACCGGTTGTGGTCTGTTGCTGGACATCAACAACGTCTATGTGAGTGCTCACAATCTGGGGTTCTCGGCAACTGCCTACCTGGATCGCTTTCCAGCGCAAGCCATCACAGAAGTTCATCTGGCCGGGCACAGCGACGATGACCAAGGCAGCCTGTTGATCGACTCTCATGATGCGCAGGTGGCCGAGCCTGTATGGGCGCTGTACCGCAAACTGGTTTCCCGTGTAGGCCCGCGCCCGACCCTCATTGAACGTGACGACAAGCTTCCCCCGTTCACCGAACTGCTTGCTGAACGGTCCATTGCACAGTCGATCATGACTTGCCCAGGTGTATTGCCATGAACCTTTCCCTTGGTCAGTTCCAGCAAGCGTTCATCGAGGCACTCTATTCCCGTCCCGCTCCCCAGCTTGCGGGCGTGACCGAACAAGCGGCGTTCGCGGTTTATCGCAACACGGTGTTGGCCGGCTGCGTGGATGCGCTTCGCGCAAACTTTCCGAGCGTGTGCACACTCGTCGGGCGCACCTGGATGGACGAGACCGCGGCAATCTATGCGCGGCAATTCCCCCCCAGCGATCCCCGGTTGATCTGCTACGGCGCGACCTTCCCGGATTTCCTCGAAGACATTCAGTCACAGCACGCTGTGCCGTATCTGGCGGAAGTCGCCCGCCTGGACCTGCATTGGACAGAAGCCTTCAGTGCGCCGTACGAAACGTGCCTGAACCTTGTCGAACTGTCAGGCATGACCCCCAGCGATCTTGATCACGGTTGCTTGCACCCCCGTGCCAGTGCTCGCTGGTACTGGTGCGAGGCGCACCCTGCGTACACCCTGTGGCGCTGCGCCCGCGAGCAGGTTGCCTGGCCCGATGACCAGCCATGGGTGGGCGAAGGGGTGCTGTTTGTCGGCACCGCTGATGGCGTATGCCACCAGCCACTGGGAAAAGGTGGCCATGCGTTTCTCAGGGCCTGTGCTGCCGGACAGTCGCTGATGCAGGCCTCGGACCTGGCGCGAGACGCTGAAACCGACCTGGATTTCACCGAGATGCTCGGGCGCCTGATGACGGCCCAGGCGTTTCGCTCACTCGCCTTCACAGGAGAACACCACCATGGCTAGTGCCGATTTCACACCTCCGGCCAGCAGCCTGCGGCGCGCCTGGAACCACGTTGCACAGAGCCTCGAGCGCCGTTTGAGCGATGACCTGTTGTGCCTGGTCGCCCGGTTCGGGATCGCCTCGATATTCTTTCTTTCCGGACGCACCAAAGTGGAGGGTTTCCTCACCCTTACACCCGGCACCTATGAGCTGTTCCGCACCGAATACGCGCTGCCGCTACTCTCGCCCTGGCTTGCAGCGCACCTGGCCGCCTACGCTGAGCACTTGTTCCCGCTATTGCTGGTGCTCGGGCTGATGACCCGGCTATCGGCGCTGGCACTGCTGGGCATGACGTTGGTGATCGAAGTGTTCGTCTACCCCGATGCGTGGCCCACCCACCTGACCTGGGCAGGGCTCTTGCTGCTCCTGGTTGCCCGAGGTGCCGGCGCGTTTTCGCTGGATCATCTGCTGAAAGTGAGATGACCGAAGGCCATTGGCACCTCGGCTGTCCAGGCACCACATGTATCGTTTTCGCTACGTCGTAGCGAAAACGATACACACCCTCCTCGCCGTGGGTGCACAAGGGTTTGATGCTCAAACCCTTTTCCTCCCATAGGCACCTGTAACGATATCATTCCACACGAAAAATACGGCTTCTCCGTCAATTTACGTAATCTATTGATAAATAAGAAGTTTTATAGGTTGGCCGCATTATTGCTAAGGGAATCCTACCCTAAGAGCGCGGCGCCACCGCGCCCCCAACGCCCTGCTTCCCGAGGATTCCCCATGAGCGAGTTGCGTTTCACTGAAGATCACGAATGGCTGCGCGTCGAAGCCGATGGCAGCATCACCGTGGGCATCACCGCCTACGCCCAGAATGCCCTTGGCGACGTGGTTTTCGTGCAACTGCCAGAGTTGCAGCAGTATGAAAAAGGCAACGAAGCGTCCACCGTCGAATCGGTCAAGGCCGCCAGCGGCGTGTACATGCCACTGACGGGTGAAGTGGTCGAGGTCAACGGCCAGCTCGAAGACAGCCCTGAACTGGTCAACGAAGACCCGATGGGCGAAGGCTGGTTCTTCCGCTTCATCCCTGCCGATGCAGAAGCCGTAACCGCTCTGCTCGACCAGGACGCCTACGACCGCCTGCTCAAAGCCAACGACGACGCCTGAGGAATCCCGCCATGACCATCAACCTCGGCACCGCCAACGAATTCATCGCCCGTCACATAGGCCCGCGCGCCGCTGACGAACAGGCCATGCTCACTGCACTGGGCTTCGACTCGCTGGACGCCATGACCGCTGCGGTCATCCCCGACAGCATCAAGGGTACCAGCGTGCTTGGCTCGCACGACGGCCAGAGCGAGGCCGACGCGCTCGCTGCGCTCAAGGCCATCGCTGGCAAGAACCAGCTGTTCAAAAGCTACATCGGCCAGGGCTACTACAACACCCACACTCCGGCACCGATCCTGCGCAACCTGCTGGAAAACCCGGCCTGGTACACCGCCTACACCCCGTATCAGCCAGAAATTTCCCAAGGCCGCCTGGAAGCGCTGCTGAACTTCCAGACCCTGATCAGCGACCTCACCGGCCTGCCGATCGCCAACGCCTCCTTGCTCGACGAAGCCACTGCTGCGGCCGAGGCCATGACCTTCTGCAAGCGCCTGTCGAAGAACAAGTCCAGCCATGCCTTCTTCGCCTCCGTGCACTGCCACCCGCAAACCCTCGACGTGCTGCGCACCCGTGCCGAGCCGCTGGGTATCGAGGTTGTGGTTGGCGACGAGCGCGAGCTGGGCGATGTCAGCGCCTTCTTCGGCGCCCTGCTGCAATACCCTGCCAGCAACGGTGAAGTGTTCGACTACCGCGAGGTCGTGCAGCGCTTCCACGCGGCCAACGCCCTGGTCGCCGTAGCGGCAGACCTGCTGGCCCTGACCCTGCTGACCCCACCGGGCGAATTCGACGCCGACGTGGCCATCGGCAGCGCCCAGCGCTTCGGCGTGCCACTGGGCTTCGGTGGCCCGCACGCGGCTTACTTCGCCACCCGCGACGCGTTCAAGCGCGACATGCCTGGCCGCCTGGTCGGCGTGTCGATCGACCGCTTCGGCAAAACCGCCCTGCGTCTGGCCATGCAGACCCGCGAGCAGCACATCCGCCGCGAAAAGGCCACCAGCAACATCTGCACCGCCCAGGTGCTGCTGGCCAACATCGCCAGCATGTTCGCCGTGTACCACGGCCCTGCCGGCCTCAAGCGCATTGCCGAGCGCACCCACGCCCTGACCGCGATCCTCGCCGCCGGCCTGAAGGCGCTGGGCGTACAAGTGGTGGGCGCCAGCGCCTTCGATACCCTGACCCTGGCCACCGGCACTGCCACCGCCAGCCTGCATGACAAGGCACGCGCCCAGGGCATCAACCTGCGCCAGATCGATGCCGCCCATGTGGGCCTGTCCCTGGACGAAACCAGCACTCAGGCTGACGTCGAGTCGCTGTGGCAGCTGTTGGGTGGCGAGCAGGCACAGCCTGATTTCACCGCACTGGCCGCCAGCACCGGTTCCCTGCTGCCTGCCGCCCTGCTGCGCCAGTCGGCCATCCTCGAACACCCGGTGTTCAACCGCTACCACAGCGAAACCGAGCTGATGCGCTACCTGCGCCGCCTGGCCGACAAGGACCTGGCGCTGGACCGCAGCATGATCCCGCTGGGCTCCTGCACCATGAAGCTGAACGCCGCCAGCGAAATGATCCCGGTCACCTGGGCCGAGTTCGGCAACCTGCACCCGTTCGCTCCGGCCGAGCAGAGCCAGGGCTACCTGCAGATGACCACCGAACTGGAGGCCATGCTGTGCGCGGCCACTGGCTATGATGCCGTGTCGCTGCAGCCCAACGCCGGCTCGCAGGGCGAATACGCCGGGCTGTTGGCGATCCGCGCCTACCACCGCAGCCGTGGTGAAGGCCACCGCGATATCTGCCTGATCCCGTCGTCGGCCCATGGCACCAACCCGGCCACCGCACACATGGCTGGCATGCGTGTCGTGGTTACCGCCTGTGACGCCCGTGGCAACGTCGATGTCGAGGACCTGCGCGCCAAAGCCATCGAGCACCGCGAGCGCCTGGCCGCAATCATGATCACCTACCCGTCGACCCACGGCGTGTTCGAGGAAGCGATCGGCGAAATCTGCGCGATCATCCACGACAACGGCGGCCAGGTGTACATCGATGGCGCCAACATGAACGCCATGGTCGGACTGTGCGCGCCAGGCAAGTTCGGCGGCGACGTTTCCCACCTGAACCTGCACAAGACCTTCTGCATCCCGCACGGTGGTGGTGGCCCGGGTGTTGGCCCGATTGGCGTCAAGTCGCACCTGGCGCCGTTCCTGCCAGGCCATGCACAGCTGGAAAACACCCAGGGCGCGGTATGCGCTGCGCCGTTCGGTAGCGCCAGCATCCTGCCAATCACATGGATGTATATCCGCATGATGGGCGGTGCCGGCCTCAAACGTGCCTCGCAGATGGCAATCCTCAACGCCAACTACATCGCCCGCCGCCTGGAAGAGCACTATCCTGTTCTGTATACCGGCGGTAACGGCCTGGTGGCTCACGAGTGCATTCTCGACCTGCGCCCACTGAAGGACACCAGCGGCATCAGTGTCGACGACGTGGCCAAGCGGTTGATCGACTTCGGCTTCCACGCCCCGACCATGTCCTTCCCGGTGGCTGGCACGCTGATGATCGAACCGACCGAAAGCGAGTCCAAAGAAGAACTGGACCGCTTCTGCAACGCAATGATCCAGATCCGCGAAGAAATCCGCGCGGTGGAGAACGGTAGCCTGGACAAGGACGACAACCCGCTGAAAAACGCACCGCACACTGCGGCTGAGCTGGTTGGCGAATGGACCCATGGCTACAGCCGCGAGCAGGCGGTATACCCCCTGGCGAGCCTGGTGGAAGGCAAGTACTGGCCGCCGGTCGGCCGGGTCGACAACGTGTTCGGCGACCGCAACCTGGTGTGCGCCTGCCCGTCGATCGAGAGCTATCAGGACGCCTGATAGCCCCTCCCCGCCACCTGGCTTGGGTGGCGGGCTCTGTGTAGGCGCGGGTCTACCCGCGAATGCGAGGGTGGCAATACCACTGCATTCGCGGATAAACCCGCGCCTACAGGGCTCAACGTCCGCCCAACAATCTGGCAGGAGGTCACCATGTCACTGAGCGTCTTCGACCTGTTCAAGATCGGCATCGGCCCCTCCAGCTCCCACACGGTCGGCCCGATGCGCGCCGCTGCGCGGTTTGCCGAAGGGCTGCGCCGTGACGGCCTGCTGGCCCGCACCGCCAGCGTCAAAGCCGAGCTGTATGGCTCACTGGGCGCCACAGGCAAAGGCCACGGCAGTGACAAAGCCGTGCTGCTGGGCCTTGAAGGCGAACACCCGGACATTATCGACACCGACAGCATTCCCGCCCGCCTGCAGGTCATCCGCGACAGCGGACGCATCAACCTGCTGGGCGAGCACAGCATTGCGTTCATCGAAAAGCAGCACCTGGCGATGATCCGCAAGCCGTTGGACTACCACCCCAACGGCATGATCTTCCGCGCGTTCGACGACGCAGGCCTGCAAATCCGAAGCCGCGAGTACTACTCGGTAGGCGGTGGTTTCGTGGTCGACGAGGACGCTGCCGGCCACGACCGCATTGTCGAGGACACCACGGTGCTGGCCTATCCGTTCAAGACCGCCAAGGCGCTCCTCGGCCACTGCACCGCGCATGACCTCTCGGTGAGCCAGGTGATGCTGGCCAACGAGTCCGCCTGGCGCCCAGAAGCAGAAACCCGGGCCGGGCTGCTGCGCATCTGGCAGGTGATGCAAGATTGCGTCGCGGCAGGTTGCCAGCATGAGGGCATATTACCGGGAGGGCTCAAGGTCAAACGCCGCGCGCCGGCCCTGTACCGCCAACTGAGCGGCCACCCGGAAGCCAGCCTGCGTGACGCCCTGTCTGTGCTCGACTGGGTCAACCTCTACGCCTTGGCGGTGAACGAGGAAAACGCCTACGGCGGTCGTGTGGTCACCGCCCCTACCAACGGCGCAGCGGGCATCGTCCCGGCAGTCCTTCACTACTACATGCGCTTCGTCCCGGGGGCCAGCGAGGACGGGGTGGTGCGCTTTCTGCTCACCGCCGCAGCCATCGGCATCCTGTACAAGGAGAACGCCTCCATCTCCGGCGCCGAAGTGGGCTGCCAGGGCGAGGTCGGCGTCGCCTGCTCGATGGCCGCCGGGGCGCTGTGCGAAGTGATGGGCGGCAGCGTGCAGCAGGTGGAGAACGCCGCCGAAATTGGCATGGAACACAACCTGGGCCTGACCTGCGACCCGATCGGCGGCCTCGTACAGGTGCCCTGTATCGAGCGCAATGCGATGGGCTCGGTGAAGGCCATCAACGCGGTACGCATGGCCCTGCGCGGCGACGGGCAGCACTACGTGTCGCTGGACAAGGTCATCCGCACCATGCGCCAGACCGGCGCCGATATGAAAAGCAAATACAAAGAGACCGCCCGTGGCGGCCTGGCTGTCAACATCATCGAATGTTGACCCAACAATGACAGCAAGGAGTCATCGATGTCCGAAACACTGCTCAAGACCCCACTGCATGCCTTGCACCTGGAACTGGGTGCACGCATGGTGCCGTTCGCCGGTTACGACATGCCGGTGCAGTACCCGCTGGGCGTGCTCAAGGAACACCTGCACACCCGCGAGCAGGCCGGCCTGTTCGACGTCTCGCACATGGGCCAGATCATTCTGCGTGGCGCTGACGCCGCCAAGGCGCTGGAAAGCCTGGTACCGGTGGACATCATCGACCTGCCGGTGGGTATGCAGCGCTATGCCATGTTCACCAATGAGCAAGGCGGCATTCTCGACGACCTGATGGTTGCCAACCTGGGCGAGGACACCCTGTTCCTGGTCGTCAACGCCGCCTGCAAGGAGCAGGACCTGGCTCACCTGCAAACCCACATCGGCAGCCGTTGCGAGGTGCAGCCGCTGTTCGAGGAGCGTGCCCTGCTCGCCCTGCAAGGCCCGGCTGCAGTCAAGGTGCTGGAACGCCTGGCTCCAGAAGTGGCCGGCATGACCTTCATGCAGTTCCGCCGGGTAAAACTGCTGGGTGTGGACTGCTTCGTCAGCCGCTCGGGCTACACCGGCGAAGACGGCTACGAGATCTCGGTACCGGTGAACGCTGCCGACGCCCTGGCCCGCCGCCTGCTGGCCGAGCCGGAAGTCCAGCCGATCGGCTTGGGCGCACGCGACTCGCTGCGCCTGGAAGCTGGCCTGTGCCTGTATGGCCACGACATGAACAGCGAGACTACGCCGATCGAAGCCAGCCTGCTGTGGGCAATTTCCAAGGTGCGCCGTGCCGACGGTGCCCGTGCTGCCGGCTTCCCGGGGGCCGAGGCGATCTTCGCCCACGTGCGCGATGGTGTTGCGCGAAAACGTGTCGGCCTGCTGCCGCAGGAGCGTACGCCTGTTCGTGAAGGTGCGGACATTGTCGACGCAAACGATAAACCGGTGGGTAAAGTGTGCAGCGGGGGCTTTGGCCCGACACTCGCTGCCCCTGTCGCCATGGGTTATATCGATAGTGAACATGCTGCACTCGACACCGCACTGTTTGCCGTGGTGCGTGGAAAGAAGGTGGCCTTGAAAGTCAGTAAAATGCCTTTCGTGACACCACGTTACTACCGTGGCTGAAACGGCTTTGTGAAGGTTTTGGGCAGCATAGACATATTCGTTTTCGAACCTGCCCAATAACTTTTGAACATGGCGCCAGGCCAGGCGCCATGCCGTTTCCGACAAATCGGTCGGTTATCGGCAAGCCGCCAGTTTTCCATACGACCAAGGGCTTGTTTTTCGCTCGGGAGTTGGCGTAGAGTCACTGCACTGTGTTTGCATGGGTCGCAACAGTTCGTGACCTGGGCCAGTAGCCGAGATTTGCTACAACCCGTTCGACGTCTCTTACTTCCTGCAACCCAGCCCAGTAATCTTTCGCTTACAAAAAAGTGCGAAAGTAACTGTCATCAAAATTTAAGTTTCATAGGAAATAAGACAATGGCTGAGCGTCAGAAGGGTACCGTCAAGTGGTTCAATGACGAAAAAGGTTACGGCTTCATCACCCCAGAAAGCGGTCCGGATCTCTTCGTTCACTTCCGCGCTATCGAAGGCAACGGCTTCAAGAGCCTGAAAGAAGGCCAGCAAGTCACCTTCGAAGCAGTCCAAGGCCAGAAAGGCATGCAGGCTGACAAGGTTCAACCTGTCTGATCCAGCGCCAGACTTTGAAAAGCCCCTGCCAAGTGCAGGGGCTTTTTTTTGCCCGTAGAATAGTGGGCTCGTCTTTTGGAGCGTCCTGCATGTCCAAGCCTCTACTCACTCCCCAGGGGGATTTTCCACCGGTCGGCCTGGGCCGGCGCCTGGCAGCGATGTTCTATGACTTCTTACTGTGCACCGCACTGCTGATCGTGACCGCCGGCGCCTACAAGATGATTCAGATGTCGATCATCGGCGAAGCACGCATGCGCGAGCTGACCGAGGCCGGCGCACTGGATGGCGACCCATTGCTGTCTACGGTATTGCTGTTTGCCCTGTTCGGCTTCTTTGCCAAGTTCTGGACCCACGGCGGGCAGACGCTGGGTATGCAGGTATGGGGCGTTCGGGTGCAGAATGCCGATGGCTCGGCCATCAGCCTGTGGCAGGCGCTGTTGCGGTTCGTCGTGTCGATCGCCTCGTGGCTGTGCCTGGGGCTGGGTTTTTTCTGGGTGCTGATCGACAAGCGCAAGCGCGGTTGGCATGACATTTATTCGGAAAGCCAGCTGGTGCGGGTGCCGAAGCAGAAGAAATAAGCCAGAGGATTGGAGTTGCCTTCGGGCCCTTTCCTGATGCCTGCGTGGTACCTGTAGGCGCGGGTTTACCCGCGAACGGGCCTGGCCAGATCAACACCCACGAAAAAGCCGACCCTGCGGTCGGCTTTCTTGTGCAGCTCAGGCTATTACCCTGCCCGGCGCAACAACCACACACCGGCCAAGGCACAGATGCCCGCCGGTATCACCACCGCCAGCAGCGGCGGGAAGCCAAATACCTGGCTCGAAGGCCCAAGCAGGTCCTGGCCAATACGAAACACAAAGCCCACCAGTACACCCGTGAACACGCGCTGACCAAGGGTTACCGAACGCAGCGGGCCAAAGATGAACGAGATCGCCATCAGCACCAGGGCCGCCGTTACCATCGGCTGCAGCACCTTGGTCCAGAACGCCAGCCAGTAGCGGGAGTTGTTCAGGCCCTGATCAGACAAGTAGTGGATGTAATCCCACAACCCGGTAATCGAAAGCGACTCTGGCGCGAGGATCACAGTATTGAGCAGTTCTGGCGTAAGCGAAACATCCCAGCGCTCCTCCGGCGCGTTGACCACCTCGGTGTGGTCGCCACGGAAGTAGGTGGTACGCACATCGGCGAGCAGCCAGTGGTCGTTCTGGTACTGCGCACGGCGGGCAAAGCTCGAGGTGACAATCTTGCGCTCGCTGTCGAAGCGGTAGCGGGTCACGCCCAGCAGCAGGCCATCGGGCTGTACGGCGTTGATGTGCACGTACTCCTCGCCCTGGCGGTGCCACATGCCACGTTTGGAGCTTTGTGCTTCACCACCACCCTGGGCCAGGGAACGGTCGGCCTGGGCCTTGTTCTCGGTCACCGGTGCCACATATTCGCCAATCAGCAGCCCCACCAGCATCAGCACCAGCATCGGCTTCATCACCGCCCAGACAATACGGCCGATGGACACGCCTGCCGCACGCATGATGGTCAGCTCGCTGCTGCTGGCCAGACTGCCCAGGCCGATCAGGCAACCGATCAGGGCGGCCATTGGCAGCATTTCATACAGCCGCCGAGGTGCGGTAAGCAGGACAAAGTTGCCCGCTTCCATCACCGTGTAGGTGTCACTCAGGTCGCCCATTTCATCGATGAAGGCGAAAAGCGAAGCCAGGCCGAGGATGATCCCCAGCACGGCCAGGATGGCCAGCAGCACGCTCTGGCCGATGTAGCGATCGAGCTTAGCCATGAGCCACCTCCGCACGGCGGGCGGCACGTTTGAGGCGCAGCGGCTCCCAGTACATCAGGCCAAGGCCGATCAGCAGGAACAGACCGTGGACCCACCACATGCCCAGGGCGATCGGCAGTTTGCCCTTCTCGAGGGCGCCGCGTACGGAAATCAGCATTGTCAGGTAGGCCATGTACAGAAGAATTGCCGGCAGCAGCTTGAGGAAGCGGCCCTGGCGCGGGTTGACCCGCGACAGTGGCACCGCCAGCAGGGTGACGACGAACACCAGGATCGGCAGCGACAACCGCCATTGCAGCTCGGCCCGCTCACGCAGGCCCTCCTTGCCGATCAGTTCGGAGGTGGGAAGCGCTTCGCGCTCGGTCACTTCCTCGGCGACTTCCGGCTTGGGCAGCAGCACGCCGTAAGTGTCGTACTTGATGGCGCGGTAGTCGGCCTGGCCCGGGTTGCCGTCGTAGCGGTAACCGTTTTCCAGCACCAGGTAGCGGTTGCCGTCGGCCTGGATTTCCTGGTGGCCTTTCTCGGCGACCAGCACCGAGGGGGCGCGGTCCTTGGTCTTGTCCTGGTTGAAGCGCTTCTCGGAGATGAACACCCCGCCCAGATTGATGCGGTCATCCGACAGTTGCTCGGTATAGGTTACCCGCGAGCCATCACGCAAGGTCTGGAAGCGGCCCGGCACCAAGGTGTCGAACTCGGTCAGGGCATCCTGCTGGCTGATGATCTGCTGCACCTGGGCAACGCCCAGGGGGGCCAGGCTCAGGCTCAGCCAGGCCACCAGCAGGGCAACCAGGGCAGCCGGCGCCATGGTCATGCCCAGCAGGCGCTGCTGGCTCATGCCTGTGGCCGACAGCACGGTCATCTCGCTTTCCAGGTACAGGCGCCCGTAAGCCAGGAGGATGCCGAGGAACAGCCCCAGAGGCAGGATCAGTTGCAGGAAGCCTGGCAAGCGGAAGCCCATGATCAGGAACAACACGCCCGGGTCGAGCACGCCCTGGGCAGCCTGGGCCAGGTACTTGATGAAGCGCCCGCTCATGATGATCACCAACAGCACAGCGCTGACGGCGCTCAAGGTGACCAGGACCTCGCGGGACAGATAACGAAAGACGATCAAACCAGACACTCCTGGGTTGTCAGGGCGGACTGCCATGCAATGGCGCCAAACAATGACTTAGTACATCCAAGACCAATGCCGGTTCGCCAAAGGCGAACCTCCATGTAAAGTGCGCGCATTATCCTGTGATTGACCGCCCCTGTCACTTGGCCGCGTACGAAGGCGCACATCGGGGTTGTCAGCACGCTTGCCACAGGCTCAAACTGGCAGCTTTTCCGCTGGTGCGCGACGACGCGGCCAGGCCCGTCCAGAGCGCTGGAACACACAGCGCCATACGTATCGATCATTCGGGGATCCTGACATGGAACTGGTTGTAAAAAGCGTAGCTGCTGCATCCGTAAAAACCGCCACACTGGTCCTTCCGGTAGGTGAAAACCGCAAGCTCGGCGCTGTTGCCCAGGCTGTCGACCAGGCCTGCGAAGGCGCCATCAGCGCCGTGCTCAAGCGCGGCGACCTGGCCGGCAAGCCGGGCCAGACCCTGCTGCTACAGAACCTTCCGGGCCTGAAGGCCGAGCGCGTGCTGCTGGTGGGCAGCGGCAAGGAAGAAGCCCTGGGCGACCGCGCCTGGCGCAAACTGGTGGCCAGTGTCGCTGGCGTGCTCAAGGGCCTGAACGGCGCTGACGCAGTACTGGCCCTGGACGATATCGCGGTCAGCAACCGCGACGCCCATTACGGCAAGTACCGCCTGCTGGCCGAAACCCTGCTGGACGGCGAATATGTGTTCGACCGTTTCAAGAGCCAGAAAGCAGAGCCGCGCGCGCTGAAAAAGGTCACCCTGCTGGCCGACAAAGCCGGCCAGGCCGAAGTCGAGCGTGCGATCAAGCATGCCAGCGCCATCGCCAGCGGCATGGCCTTCACCCGCGACCTCGGCAACCTGCCGCCCAACCTTTGCCACCCAAGCTACCTGGCCGAACAGGCCAAGGAGCTGGGCAAGGCGCACAAGGCCCTCAAGGTTGAAGTGCTGGACGAGAAAAAGATCAAGGACCTGGGCATGGGCGCGTTCTACGCCGTGGGCCAGGGCAGCGACCAGCCGCCACGCCTGATCGTGCTCAATTACCAGGGCGGCAAAAAGGCCGACAAGCCATTCGTGCTGGTGGGTAAAGGCATTACCTTCGACACCGGCGGCATCAGCCTCAAGCCAGGCGCCGGCATGGATGAAATGAAGTACGACATGTGCGGCGCCGCCAGCGTGTTCGGCACCCTGCGTGCAGTGCTCGAGCTGCAACTGCCGATCAACCTGGTGTGCCTGCTGGCCTGCGCCGAGAACATGCCAAGCGGCGGTGCCACCCGCCCAGGTGACATCGTCACCACCATGAGCGGCCAGACCGTGGAAATCCTCAACACCGACGCTGAAGGCCGTCTGGTGCTGTGCGACACCCTGACCTACGCCGAGCGCTTCAAGCCGCAGGCGGTCATCGACATCGCCACCCTGACCGGCGCCTGCATCGTCGCCCTGGGCAGCCACACCTCCGGCCTGATGGGCAATAACGACGACCTGGTCGGGCAGTTGCTCGATGCCGGCAAGCGCGCCGACGACCGTGCCTGGCAGTTGCCGCTGTTCGAGGAATACCAGGAGCAACTGGACAGCCCGTTCGCCGACATGGGCAACATCGGTGGGCCGAAGGCCGGTACGATCACCGCGGGTTGCTTCCTGTCGCGCTTCGCAAAAGCCTACAACTGGGCGCACATGGACATTGCCGGTACCGCCTGGGTCAGTGGCGGCAAGGACAAAGGCGCCACTGGCCGCCCGGTACCTCTGCTGACCCAGTACCTGCTGGACCGCGCTGGCGCCTGAAGCCGTGAAGCCGGTGGTGCCTTGCGCGCCACCGGCCGGCGATTCCCACCATGAGCAAAGTCGACTTCTACATTCTGCCCACCGACTCGCTGTCGGCGCGGCTCGATTTCGCCTGCAAGCTGTGCGAGAAGGCCTGGCGCCTCGGCCACCGGGTCTATCTGCACTGCCAGGATGCCGAACAGCGCAGTGAACTGGACCAACGCCTGTGGCGCTTCAAGGGCGAGGCCTTCGTGCCCCACGACCTCGCCGAGGTGCATGCCGATGCTGACGTGGTTCTGGGCCTGGCTGACAACGCCGGCGAGCACCACGGTCTGCTGATCAACCTCGGCGCCAGCGTGCCGGGCTTTGTCGGGCAGTTCGAGCGGGTGGCCGAAATCGTTGTTGAAGAGCCGGCTATCCGCCAATCAGCCCGTGAGCGATTCCGTTTCTACCGCGAACAGGGCTATGCTCTGCAAGACCACCGCTTACAGCGACTTTGACGACGATGGACAAGCCCTCCCCTTTGCCCGATTCCGCCCATCTGCTCGATGACCTCGAGTCGATCCGTCAGCTGCTTGGCGACGCCGACCTGCAACCGCCACTGCTCACCGAGACGGTAGAGCAGATTCCGTTGCTGCTGGACGAAGCCGCCAGCGACCCCGCGGCGCCCGCCGAACCGGTAGCTGCCGAACCCGAGGACGACCCGCAGACCCGCCGCCAGGACACCCTGCTGCACCTGGAAAGCGAGCTGCGCGCCGCAGCGCAGATGATCATGCAGGACGTGATCAACGACTTTACCCCGCATATCGAGAACGAAATCAAGCGCCGGCTGGATGCGCGGATCGAGCGGCTGATCAAGCGTTCCGAGTAGAACCGGCAACGGTGTCGCCTGCTTCGCGGGCGCGCCCGCTCCCACAGGTTCGAAGCCTGCGCTTTGCCCGCGACGCAGGCGACACTGTTCCGACAGTTGTCAGCAGCTTGTCGCCTGCGGCCCCCAGCTTGGTTATACTTCCCGGCTTTCCCGAATAAATGCACAGGGTCCCGCCGCGCATGGATAAGACCTACCAGCCGCACGCAATCGAAACTTCCTGGTACAACACCTGGGAGTCCGAGAACTATTTCGCTCCACAAGGTGCAGGCGAGTCCTACACCATCATGATCCCGCCGCCGAACGTAACCGGCAGCCTGCACATGGGCCACGGGTTCAACAACGCGATCATGGACGCCCTGATCCGTTTCCGCCGCATGCAAGGCCGCGACACCCTGTGGCAGCCAGGCACCGATCACGCGGGTATCGCCACGCAGATGCTGGTCGAGCGCCAACTTGAAGCCAAAGGCCAGAACCGTCATGACCTGGGCCGCGAAAAGTTCCTGGAAAAAGTCTGGGAATGGAAGGATCAGTCCGGTGGCAACATCAGCCGCCAGATTCGCCGCCTGGGCTCGTCGGTTGACTGGAGCCGCGAGCGCTTCACCATGGACGACGGCCTCTCCGAAGCGGTAAAAGAAGCGTTCGTGCGCCTGCATGAAGACGGCCTTATCTACCGCGGCAAGCGCCTGGTCAACTGGGATACCAAGCTGCACACAGCCATCTCCGACCTCGAAGTGGAAAACCACGACGAGAAAGGCCACCTGTGGAACCTGCGCTACCCGCTGGCCGACGGTGCCAAGACCGCCGAAGGCCAGGACTACCTGGTAGTTGCCACCACGCGTCCGGAAACCCTGCTGGGTGACGCTGCCGTGGCCGTCAACCCGAACGACGAACGCTATCAGGCACTGATCGGCAAATTCGTCGAACTGCCGTTGGTCGGCCGCCGCATCCCGATCATCGCCGATGACTACTGCGACCCCGAGTTCGGTACCGGTTGCGTGAAGATCACCCCGGCCCACGACTTCAACGACTATGAAGTCGGCAAGCGTCACAACCTGCCGCTGCTGAACATCTTCGACAAGAACGCCTTCGTGCTGGCCAGCGCCCAGGCCTTCAACCTCGACGGCAGCGTTAACGAGCAGGTCGACACCCAGCTGCCGGCCCAGTACGCCAACCTTGACCGCTTTGTCGCGCGCAAGCAGATCGTCGCCGACCTGGACGCCCAGGGCCTGCTGGTCAGCATCGACGACCACGCCCTGAAAGTGCCGAAAGGCGACCGCTCCGGCACGGTCATCGAGCCGTGGCTGACCGACCAGTGGTACGTTTCCACCAAGCCGCTGGCAGAGCCTGCCATCGCCGCCGTGGAAGATGGCCGCATCCAGTTCGTGCCCAAGCAATACGAGAACATGTACTTCTCCTGGATGCGCGATATCCAGGACTGGTGCATCAGCCGCCAACTGTGGTGGGGCCATCGCATTCCTGCGTGGTACGACGAGGCCGGCCAGGTCTACGTTGGCCGCAACGAGGAAGAAGTGCGCGCCAAGCACAAGCTGGGCGCCGACGTGGTCCTGCGTCAGGATGACGACGTACTCGACACCTGGTTCAGCTCGGGCCTGTGGACATTCTCCACCCTGGGCTGGCCGGAACAGACCGAATTCCTCAAGAAGTTCCACTCCACCGACGTGCTGGTGACTGGCTTCGACATCATCTTCTTCTGGGTTGCGCGCATGATCATGCTGACCATGCACCTGATCAAGAACGAAGACGGCACCCCGCAGGTACCGTTCAAGACCGTGTACGTGCACGGCCTGGTACGTGACGGCCAGGGCCAGAAGATGTCCAAGTCCAAGGGCAACGTGCTGGACCCGCTGGACATCGTCGACGGCATCACCCTCGACGCCCTGCTGGAAAAACGCACCAGCGGCATGATGCAGCCCAAGCTTGCCGAGAAAATCGCCAAGCAGACCAAGGCCGAGTTCCCCGAAGGTATTGCCAGCTACGGCACCGACGCCCTGCGCTTCACCTTCTGCTCGCTGGCCTCGACAGGCCGCGACATCAAGTTCGACATGGGCCGCGTCGAAGGCTACCGCAACTTCTGCAACAAGATCTGGAACGCTGCCCGCTACGTGCTGGACAAGGGCGAAGACTGCGGCCAGAACGGCGAAGCCTACGAGCTGTCGCTGGCCGACCGCTGGATCATCTCGCAGCTTCAGCGTACCGAAGCCGAAGTAACCCGCCAGCTGGAGCAGTTCCGCTTCGACCTGGCCAGCCAGGCGCTGTACGAGTTCATCTGGAACCAGTACTGCGACTGGTACCTGGAGCTGTCCAAACCGGTACTGTGGGACGAAAACGCCCCGGTAGAGCGCGCCCGCGGCACCCGCCGCACCCTGGTGCGCGTACTGGAAGTGGCACTGCGTCTTGCGCATCCGTTCATGCCGTTCATCACCGAAGAAATCTGGCAGCGCATCGCGCCGCTGGCCGGCATCGACGGCAAGACCATCATGCTGCAGCCATGGCCAGTGGCCAACGAAGCGCGCATTGACGCCGCTGCCGAAGGCGACATCGAGTGGCTGAAAGAGTTGATGGTCGGCCTGCGTAATATCCGCGCCGAAATGAACATCGGCCCCGGCAAGCCGCTGCCGCTGTTCCTGAAGAACGCCAACGCCGACGACCAGCGCCGCCTGCAGGAAAACGAAGCGCTGCTGAAGAAGCTGGCCAAGGTCGAGTCGTTCACCGTACTGGGTGATGCCGACGAAGCGCCGCTGTCCGCTACCGCCCTGGTCGGTGACCTGCAAGTGCTGGTGCCAATGGCCGGGCTGATCGACAAGGATGCCGAGCTGGCGCGCCTGAACAAGGAAATCCAGCGTCTGCAAGGTGAAGTGCAACGTGTTGGCGGCAAGCTGTCCAACGCAGCCTTCGTCGACAAGGCCCCGCCTGCGGTGATCGAGAAGGAACGCGCCAAGCTGGCCGAGTCCGAACAGGCCCTGGCCAACTTCACCGAGCAGCATGCGCGGATTGCAGCGCTGTAATCACTAGAGAGACCGTTGGGGCCGCTGCACGGCCCTTTCGCGACACAAGGCCGCTCCCACAGGACGGCGCCAACCTTCAAGGCGCCACCACCCTGTGGGAGCGGCCTTGTGTCGCGAAAGGGCTGCGTAGCAGCCCCAGGGTCTTCAAGCCACCGCTCGTATAGGGCTGGACACTGCCATGACCCCGAACAAACCCACCCTGCACCCGCGCAACCGCCACCAGGGTCGCTACGACTTCCCCAGCCTGATCAAGGCCCACCCTGATCTGGCCCGTTTCACCATCACCAACCCCCACGGCAAGCCCAGCATCGACTTTGCCAACCCCGAAGCCGTCCGCGTGTTCAACCGTGCACTGCTCAAGGCCCAGTACGGCATCCAGCACTGGGACATCCCAGCCGATTACCTGTGCCCGCCCATTCCTGGCCGTGCCGACTACATCCATGTAGCCGCCGATCTGTTGGCCGATGACAATGCCGGCGACGTCCCAAGGGGCGCGCAAGTGCGCGCGCTGGACATCGGCGTGGGGGCCAACTGCATCTATCCACTGCTGGGCTACAGTGACTACCGCTGGCGCTTCCTCGGCTCGGACATCGACCCGGTGGCGCTGGCCTCGGCCAAGGCTATCGTCCAGGCCAATGGCCTGGGCAAAGCCATTACCCTGCGCCAGCAGGCCAACCGAGCGCACATCCTCAGCGGCCTGCTGCAGGAGGGCGAACGCTTCGACCTGACCCTGTGCAACCCGCCCTTCCATGCCTCACGCGACGAAGCCACCCGCGGCAGCCAGCGCAAATGGAAGAACCTCGGCAAACAGGATCCCAAACGCAAGCTGCCCGTGCTGAACTTCGGTGGCCAGAACAATGAACTGTGGTGCGAGGGTGGCGAAATCCGCTTTGTCACCCAGCTGATCGGCGAAAGCGTACAGTACGCCGAACGGGTACTTTGGTTCACCAGCCTGGTGTCCAAGGCCAGCAACCTGCCGGGCATCGAGGCCGCGTTGAAGAAGTCCGGCGCCAAGGCCGTACGCATCATTGAGATGGGCCAGGGGCAGAAACAGAGCCGCATGGTCGCCTGGAGCTTCCTTGACGACGCCGCACGCCAAGCCTGGCACGCCCAGCGTAAATCACAGGCATGAAAAAACCGCGCCCGGGCAAGCCGGGCGCGGTTTCGTCAAAGCAACAATTACTTGTTGATGGCGTCGGTCAGCACTTTGGCTGGAACGAACTTGACGACTTTCTTGGCAGCGATTTCGATAGCAGCGCCAGTCGAAGGGTTGCGGCCGGTACGGGCAGGACGCTCGGAGACTTTCAGCTTGCCGATGCCTGGCAGAGTGATTTCAGCGCCGTTTTCCAGTTGGTCAGCAACGATCTGGCCCAGTTGCTCCAGAGCGTTCTTGGCGGTGGCTTTTGGCGCGGCGATCGATTCGGCGATGTCGGCAATCAGTTGGTCTTTGGTCAATGCCATGGTGGTGTTCCTTCCCTATCAAATTCGATGGTTAAGCAGCGGACTACGACGTTATCGGGCCAGCCCCTTGAAATGGAGGGCCGCGCCAATTGCGTATGTAGATACGAAAATCGGCGTTTGGTTCGACACGACGAAAGCTTGCTGCCAGCAATGCGCACACGAGGGGCGCAAGACCGCGCAAAACTACCACATGAATGGATAAATATCCGCTTCGCACTTTGATTAAATGCAGGTTTTTCGGGGGTTTCAGCTGAAAACACAGAAAATTGAACAAAAAACGAACAACCGACATATCTGCCAACATACGGCCACTGCATCACCTCAGGTCTAGGTTAAACTTGGCAACTTTTGCAGCTCGCCGAGAATTCCATGCCAATCCGTCATTGCATCGTTCACCTGATCGACAAAAAGCCCGATGGCAGCCCCGCCGTACTGCATGCTCGCGACTCCGAACTGGCTGCCTCCGATGCCATCGAAAACCTCCTGGCCGACCTCAATGACAGCTACAACGCCAAGCAAGGCAAGGCCTGGGGCTTTTTCCACGGCGAATCGGGCGCCTACCCGCTGAGCGGCTGGCTGAAGCAGTACCTGGATGAAGAAAAAGACTTCACCGCCTTCAGCCGCGTGGCTGTCGAGCATCTGCAGAAGCTGATGGAAGAGTCCAACCTGTCCACCGGCGGCCACATCCTGTTTGCCCACTATCAGCAAGGCATGACCGAGTACCTGGCGATCGCCCTGCTGCACCATAGCGAAGGCGTGGCGGTGAATGCCCAGCTCGACGTGACCCCTTCCCGTCACCTCGACCTTGGCCAGCTGCACCTGGCAGCACGCATCAACCTGTCGGAGTGGAAGAACAACCAGAACTCCAGGCAGTATATTTCGTTCATCAAGGGCAAGAACGGCAAGAAGGTGTCGGATTACTTCCGCGACTTCATCGGCTGCCAGGAAGGCGTCGACGGCCCGGGCGAAACCCGCACCCTGCTCAAGGCCTTCAGCGATTTCGTCGAAAGCGAAGACCTGCCGGAAGAATCCGCCCGCGAAAAGACCCAGACCCTGGTCGAGTACGCCACCACCCAGACCAAGCTGGGCGAGCCGGTGACGCTCGAAGAGCTGTCCAGCCTGATCGACGAGGACCGCCCCAAAGCGTTCTACGACCACATCCGCAACAAGGACTACGGCCTGTCGCCGGAAATTCCTGCTGACAAACGCACCCTCAACCAGTTCCGCCGTTTCACCGGGCGTGCCGAGGGGCTGTCGATCAGCTTCGAGGCACATCTGCTGGGGGACAAGGTGGAGTATGACGAAGCGGCGGGGACCTTGATCATCAAGGGGCTGCCGACAACCTTGGTGGATCAGCTGAAGCGGCGCAAGGACTGATTTCGCCCAAGCCGCCAAAGGAGGCCACCAGTGCCTCCTTCGCCGACTTGCGCAGCCGTTTCACCAACCGCTCCTGGCGCAGGGCCGCGCTCTTGTCCGGCCACTGCTCCACATACACCAGCGCCTGGGCCGGGCTGGTCTTGAAATAGCGGGCGCCCTGCCCTTTCTGATGCGCGGCGAACCGACGCTGCGGGTCATCGCTGATGCCGCAATACAACGAGCCATTGGCAGCCCTTACCAGATAGACAAACCAGGGCTTACCAACGGCAGGTTCGACGACTTCACTCACCCTGGGCCTGCTGGAATGCGCGCAACCCCTTGAATGCCTGCAGGCGGACCTTGTTCTGCATCAGCGGCGACCACCCCAGCAGCATTCCAGGAACACCCAACGCTTGCCGCGACCAGCGCCACAGGTCAAAGGTGTCGTCATGCTGGCAAATCAGCCCATCACGAATGACAAAGCGTGCCTGGATATCGTTGACCACAACACGGCCGGTCTGGCTGAACAGGTAGGTAGCCACCCAGTGCGCGCTGCCACTGTGCTCATCTGCGCGTATGCTGTCGAATGTCAGGGTGAAGTTCTTGGCGCGGGTGGTGAGCATCCGCCACATATCGCCTGCGTCCTTGCCGCGCAGGGTGCCGAACACCGGGTCGCTGAAAACGATATCGTTGTTGTAGCAGGCCAGCATGGCGTCGGCATCCAGGCGCTGGAAAGCCTGGTAGAAACGGGTGATCAGGGCGCGGTTGGCATCGCTCATTGGGGGCTGGTCCGTCCTAGGTTCGAAAACTGCACGATAATCTGCCCCGGTGGCTTATGCCAGTCCCGCCCTCTTGGCAGGCACGAGGACGGGACTGCTAAAACAGGCCTCAGACTTTTTCGCAGGTCACCTGCACATGCAGCGCCCGCCCGGCACCCAGCCCGAACACCACGGCGCCAACGCCCAGCACCGCAAAAATCCAACCCAGTGCCGTCCAGCCGCCGGTCAGGTCATGCACCAGCCCTACCGCAAAAGGCCCCATCGAGGCCAGGGTATAACCCACCCCTTGGGCCATGCTCGACAAGTTCGCCGCAACGTGGGCGTCCTTCGAGCGCAGCACGATCAAGGTCAGCGCCAGGGCAAAGGTACCGCCCTGCCCCAGGCCCAGCACAATGGCCCACCCCCACAGTCCGGAAAGTGGCGCATACAGGCAACCGAACAGCCCCGCCAGCGTGCCCGACATGACCACCACGATTGCCAGCCGCTGGTCCTTGCCGCGGGTGGCCAACCAGGGGGCACTGAGCGAACTGATCAACTGCACGATTACCGACCCTGACAGCACCAACCCTGCCTCGGTCGGGGTGAGGCCGCGGCCGATCAGGATCGATGGCAACCAACCGAACACGATGTAAGCCAGTGATGACTGCAGGCCCATATACAGGGTCACCTGCCAGGCCAGTGGGTCACGCCACAAGCCTCGCACGCGATAGGCCACCTTGTGCAGGCCATGCCCCTGACGGGCCTGTGGCAGCCACACCAGCATGGCCAGCAAAGCCGGCAGCACCCAGAAGCCCAACCCCAGTGCCCAGCTGCCGTCGAAATGCTGGGCCAAAGGTACGGTGGCACCTGCGGCCATGGCCGCGCCCAGGCATAACGCCATGGTGTATACACCGGTCAGCGTGCCAGCGTGCTGTGGAAAGTCGCGCTTGACGATACCGGGTAACAATACGCCGATAATGCCGATGCTGGCCCCCGCCATCAGGCTGCCGAGGAACACCCCGATTGCCCCAAAGGTACTTCGTACCACAAGGCCAAGTGCCAGAGTGAGGAGGATGCCAAGAATCACCCGCTCGCTGCCAAAGCGCCGCGCCAGCAACGGCGCCAAGGGAGCAAACAGGCCCAGGCAGAGCACCGGCAAGGTGGTCAGCAAGCCAGCCTGTGAAGCATTCAGCCCCAAGCCTTCAGATACTTGGCCCAGCACCGGCGCCATGCTCGACAATGCCGGGCGCAGGTTCAAGGCCACCAGCACCAGGCCCAGCAGCAACAGCCAGGGCCGCCGCAACACCACAGCCTGCTGCTGGACCTGTTCGTCGTCCGCTTCAGCGTCGATCAGCAGCTCATCGAGATCCCGCTCGTTCGACGGGGAATTACGGGTGATGGATTCAGCCATGGCCTTCTCGGTGTCAGGATTCAATGAGGATACGGGTCAGGCGCTTGGCCCGTTCAGCGTCACGTTGCTCGATGGCGTCGAGGATCTGTCCATGCAAGTCGAACGTGGCCTGGCAGCGCGGAACGGTGGCCATATTGTGTTGCAGCGCGGCAGCCACGACCCCGGAAAAGTAACGGTACAGCTCGCTTAATGCCGGGTTGTGGGCGGCATCGACCAGCCGCTGGTGGAACACCAGGTCGCAGGCCACATAGGCATCGACATCGCCGTGAAAATGCCCGGCACTGCCTTCCAGGGCATCCCGTAGCGCTTGCAGGTCGGCATCGGTACGGCGCAAGGCCGCCAGCCCGACGGCCTCCGCCTCGAGAATATGGCGGGTTTCACGGGCCTGCTCGGGCGTACACCGGGACATCGCGTGCACCGCCTGCAGCGGGTCCTGGGCAGTGCGCAGGTAGCTGCCGTCGCCCTGGCGAATTTCCACCAGGCCACTGAACGCCAGCACGCGCATGGCCTCACGCACGGTGTTGCGGCTGATGCCCAGCTGCAAGGCAAGCTCTGGCTCGGTAGGCAGGCGCTGACCGACCTGCCAATCGCCCAGCACGATGCATTCGCGCATGCGCTCTACCGCCAACTCCACCAGGGAGCGCTTGGTCAGCTCTGTATTCATGCCACTCAACCAATCATCCGACGAATTGATGCAGCTTACTGGATTGCAGGCAAAGAGGTAAACCACCTGGTATTTCTGCCAGTTGTGGGCATGCCACTTTGTTGCAACGCTCGTTGCGTGCTTTCAAGGATGCGACCCCATGCGACTGGCAAGTTTGCTGTTATTGCTGTTCCTGGCCCTGCAGCCGGGCTGTGACCCGGCCCGGCACCCGAGCCGCCCTAAAACCTTGCTCATCGGCCTTGACGGCGTGCAATTGCAGCAGTACCTGCAACTGGGCGATGCGACCAACCTGAAACAGCGGCTGCACTACGGCAAGGCTTACGCCGGGGGGATCAATGGTAAAGCCAGCGAGCAACCCACCTTGAGTGGCCCAGGCTGGATCACTTTGCTGACCGGCGTGTGGAGCAACAAGCATGGCGTTGAATCGGACGACGACTCGCAACGGGTAAACCCGGCGTTTCCTAGCCTGTTCAAGCGGCTACGCCTGGCCTACCCCAATGCCTATCTCTCCAGCATCGTCAACTGGTCGACCATCAACACGGCATTTCTGCTGGAGGACGCCCATGGCGCCGATGTACGCGAAAGTGGTCTGCCAGATGAACAAGTGATTGAACGAACGTTGCAGATCCTCGGCGACACACCCGCTGATTTCACGTTCATTCAACTGGACGAACCTGACCAGATTGGCCATCACAGGGGTTATGGTGAGCGCTATGCGCAGGCGTTGCGCAAGGCCGACAGCGAGATCGGGCGGCTGTTGGACAAGGTAGACCAGCGGCGTCGCATGTTCCCACAGGAAGACTGGCTGGTACTCGTCAGTACCAACCATGGCCGGGACTATTGGGGCAAAGGCCATGGCGGCGCTTCGGAGCAGGAAAAGAGCATCTTCATCGCCAGCAACAAACCGTTGAATCAGGAACTGACCGAGCTGAGCATTCCTGTGGAAATGCCTGGGCCCGGCGGTCTGTACGGGCTTCCCGCGCAGACCTCGGTAGCGCCCACGGTGCTGCGCCACATGGGCCTCAAGCTGCAGCCGCAATGGCTATTGGACGGCACGCCTTTACTGGGTGATACCGGCGTGCGCAAGGCGCGGGCCGATGAAAACAAAGGACGGCTACGCTGGAACAGTAACGCCAAGGGTTATCTGACCATTATCAAGAACGGCCATGTGGTTGCCCAGGTTGCGGCCAGAGACGAGCAATGGACCGATCCGGAGGGGATGGACAAGCAGAACGATTATGCACTGGTACTGGATGGTACACCGGCGGCAGTGCGCAACAGGCCGGCAGCCAAGCCGTTTGTAATCGAAGACCGCCGCTATTAATCCCTTGGGAAGCAACAGCTCTGTCGTACCTCAAGTGCCCGCCCCCCCGTAGGAGCGGGCTCACCCGCGAAAGGGCCGGACCTGCTGGCCAATTACCACCCGCCATTCACCGTTGCCGCCGCTACCGTATTCGCGGGTAAACCCGCTCCTACATTGGACGCGCACAGGCTGTTGTAGGAGCGGGTTCACCCGCGAAAGGGCCGGCCCTGCTGGCCAATTTCACCAGCCGTTCACCGTTGCCGCCGCTACCGTATTCGCGGGTAAACCCGCTCCTACATTGGACGCGCACAGGCTGTTGTAGGAGCGGGTTCACCCGCGAAAGGGCCGGGCCTGCTGGCCAATTTCCACCGACCGTTCGCCGCTGCCGCCGCTATCGTATTCGCGGGTAAACCCGCTCCTACGATGGACGCGCACAGGCTGTTGTAGGAGCGGGTTCACCCGCGAATGGGCCGGGCCTGCTGGCCAATTTCCACCGACCGTTCGCCGCTGCCGCCGCTACCGTATTCGCGGGTAAACCCGCTCCTACACGTCAGCTCAACGCATCCAGCAGTGCCTGGTTCATTTCCGGCGTGCCGATGGTAATCCGCAGGAACTGGGCAATACGCGGCTGCTTGAAGTGACGCACGATCACGCCCTGCTCGCGCAAGCGTGCCGCCAGCTCGCCGGCATCCTGCTGCGGGTGGCGGGCGAAGATGAAGTTGGCAGCCGACGGCAGCACCTCAAAGCCCTTGGCCTGCAGCTGACCGACCAACACCTCGCGGCTGTCTATCACCTTGCGGCAGGTTTCCTCGAAGTACTCACGGTCTTCGAACGCCACCGCCGCGCCGACGATAGCTGCACGGTCCAGTGGATAGGAGTTGAAGCTGTTCTTGATCCGCTCCAACGCCTCGATCAGGTCCGGATGCCCCACCGCCAGGCCAACTCGCAGCCCCGCCAGCGAGCGCGACTTCGACAGCGTCTGGGTAACCAGCAGGTTATCGTAGCGGTCCACCAGGCTGATCGCCGTTTCACCACCGAAATCGATGTAGGCCTCATCCACCACCACCACCGAATCACGGTTGGCCTGCAGCAACTCCTCCACCACCTGCAACGGCATCAGGCAACCCGTCGGCGCGTTGGGGTTGGGGAAGATGATGCCAGCGTTGGGCTTTTTGTAGTCCTCAATGCGGATCTGGAACTGCTCATCCAGCGCCACCTGTTCGAAGGCAATGCCGTACAGGCCACAGTAGACCGGGTAGAAGCTGTAGCTGATGTCCGGGAACAGCAGCGGCGCATCGTGCTGGAACAGGCCGTAGAAGATGTGCGCCAGCACCTCGTCCGAGCCGTTGCCGACAAACACCTGCGCCGGGGTCACGCCGTAGTACTCGGCCACCGCTTGCTTGAGACGGTCACCGTTCGGGTCCGGGTACAGGCGCAGGTTATCGTTCAGCTCGCCGCGCATGGCCTCCAGCGCCTTGGGCGACGGGCCATAGGGGTTTTCGTTGGTGTTCAGCTTGACCAGGCGGGCCAGCTTGGGTTGCTCGCCCGGCACGTAAGGCACCAGGTCCTTGACGAAGGGGCTCCAGAATCGACTCATGCTCAGTTCCCCTTCTCTTGGGTCAAAATACGGTATTCAGCGCTGCGGGCGTGGGCGGTCAGCGACTCGCCACGGGCCAGGACCGAGGCAGTGTGGCCCAGTTCGGACGCGCCCTGTTCGGAGCAGAAGATGATCGACGAACGCTTCTGGAAGTCATACACCCCCAGCGGCGACGAAAAACGCGCGGTACCTGAAGTGGGCAGCACGTGGTTAGGGCCAGCGCAGTAATCGCCCAGCGCTTCGCTGGTGTGGCGGCCCATGAAGATCGCGCCAGCGTGACGAATGTGTGGCAGCCAGGCTTGCGGGTCGGCCACCGACAGCTCCAGGTGCTCCGGTGCAATGCGGTTGGCCACTTCCATGGCCTGCTGCATGTCACGTACCTGGATCAGCGCACCACGGCCATTGATCGACTTCTCGATGATATCGGCACGTTCCATGGTCGGCATCAGCTTGTCGATGCTGGCAGCCACGCGATCGAGGAAAGCAGCATCCGGGCTGACCAGGATGGCCTGGGCGTCTTCGTCGTGCTCGGCCTGGGAGAACAGGTCCATGGCGATCCAGTCCGGGTCGGTCTGGCCGTCACACACCACGAGAATTTCCGAGGGGCCGGCGATCATGTCAATGCCTACCTGGCCGAACACGTGACGCTTGGCGGTGGCAACGTAGATGTTGCCCGGGCCGACGATCTTGTCCACCTGCGGCACGCTTTCAGTCCCGTAGGCCAGCGCAGCCACGGCCTGAGCGCCACCGACGGTGAACACCCGGTCGACACCAGCGATGCAGGCAGCCGCCAGCACCAGCTCGTTGACCTCACCCCGCGGGGTCGGCACCACCATCACCACTTCAGCCACGCCGGCAACCTTGGCCGGGATGGCGTTCATCAGCACCGACGACGGGTACGACGCCTTGCCGCCCGGCACATACAGGCCAGCACGGTCCAGCGGGGTGACCTTCTGGCCGAGCACGGTGCCGTCGGCCTCGGTGTACTGCCAGGAATCCTGCTTCTGCCGCTCGTGATAAATGCGCACACGGTTGGCGGCCTTTTCCAGGGCCTCGCGCTGGACCGGGGTAATACGGGTCAGCGCCAGTTCCAGGCGCGCGCGATTGAGGATCAGGTCGTCAATCGACTTGGCGTCAACACCATCGAAACGCTGGGTGAATTCCACCAGCGCCGCATCACCGCGTTCACGCACGGCCTTGATGATGTCGAGCACGCGCTGATTGACCGCGTCATCGGACACACTTTCCCAGCTCAGCAGATGATCCAGATGTCGGGCGAAATCCGGATCAGCGGCGTTGAGACGGGCAATTGCAGTGGACACGGTCATGGCGAGGGCCTCGTAATATTAGCGAATGCTCAGGCGCCCTAGGGGATTGTGCGAAAAGTGCCTGCGCGACGATCATGCTACGTTAAAAACAGGCTCGGAATGCTCATTTGCAACCAGCAAAGTCGGGCGCGACCCCGGCCGTTCCTCGCCTGTTTTCGTTCTTGCATGATCGCCGCTCGGCGACTTTTCGCACAATCCCAAGCTACCAGTCCATCCGCGCGGGCACCCGAGAAAAATGGCTATGACGCGGATAGACGGGCGCGACAGCGAAGGTCGCGCGCAGGAGTCAACCGCGGTGTCGCGATTCGACCGCTTGACGCAGCGTGTCGATCAGGCTCTGGATACGGGCGTGCTGCATTTTCATGGAGGCTTTGTTGACCACCAGGCGCGAGCTGATCGTGGCGATCAGTTCCTGGGGCTCCAGGCCGTTGGCACGCAGGGTGTTGCCGGTGTCGACCACGTCGATGATCTTGTCGGCAAGGTTGATCAGCGGCGCCAGCTCCATCGAGCCATACAGCTTGATGATGTCGACCTGGCGACCTTGTTCGGCATAGTAACGCTTGGCTACGTTGACGAACTTGGTTGCCACACGCAGGCGGCCCTTGGGCTCGGCTGCGCCGACTACGCCCGCGGTCATCAGCTTGCATTGGGCAATCTGCAGGTCCAGGGGCTCATACAGGCCCTGGCCGCCGTACTCCATCAGCACGTCCTTGCCGGCCACACCCAGGTCGGCAGCGCCATGCTCGACATAGGTCGGCACGTCGGTGGCACGCACGATCAGCAGGCGTACATCGTCCTGCGTGGTGGGGATGATCAGTTTGCGGCTCTTGTCCGGGTTTTCGGTCGGCACGATGCCGGCCTCGGCGAGCAACGGCAAGGTATCGTCGAGAATACGGCCTTTGGAAAGCGCGATGGTCAACATTGGAACGTCGGTCCTTAAGCGGCTGCTGCCGGCCAGGTCATCGACCTGGCCGCATTCAATTCAAAAGGTGCGTCCTTGCACCCGCGGGGTACTAGCCCGGTACGCGGCGGATTTTCGCGCCGAGCATCTGCAGTTTTTCCTCGATGCACTCGTAACCACGGTCGATGTGGTAGATGCGATCGATCAGGGTATCGCCTTCGGCAACCAGCGCCGACAGCACCAGGCTGGCGGAAGCACGGAGGTCGGTGGCCATGACCGGGGCACCCTTCAGCGCCTTGACGCCAGTGACGATGGCGGTGTTGCCTTCGACCTGGATCTGCGCGCCCATGCGGTGCATTTCGTAAACATGCATGAAGCGGTTTTCGAAGATGGTCTCGATTACCGCGCCAGTGCCTTCGGCAATGGCGTTCAGCGAGATGAACTGCGCCTGCATGTCGGTCGGGAACGCCGGATACGGGGCAGTACGCAGGTTCACGGCTTTCGGCCGCTTGCCATGCATGTCCAGCTCGATCCAGTCCTCGCCGGTGTTGATGTCGGCACCCGCTTCCTTGAGTTTTTCAAGCACGGCTTCAAGGATGGTAGGGTCGGTGTCCTTGACCTTGACGCGGCCACCGGTCACGGCAGCGGCAACCAGGTAGGTACCGGTCTCGATGCGGTCCGGCATGACGCGGTAGTTGGCCGAATCCAGTCGTTCGACACCATCGATGGTGATGGTGTCGGTACCTGCGCCCTGAATGTTCCCGCCCATGGCGTTGATGAAGTTGGCCAGATCGACCACTTCAGGCTCACGCGCGGCGTTCTGCAACACGCTGCGGCCCTTGGCCAAGGCAGCGGCCATCATGATGTTCTCGGTACCGGTCACGCTGACGGTGTCGAAGAAGAAGTGCGCGCCACGCAGGCCACCTTCAGGCGCCTTGGCCTTGATGTAGCCGCCTTCCACTTCGATCTTCGCCCCCATGGCCTCAAGGCCACGGATGTGCAGATCGACCGGGCGCGAGCCAATGGCGCAACCGCCAGGCAGGGCCACTTCGGCTTCGCCGAAACGGGCAACCATCGGGCCCAGCACCAGGATCGAGGCGCGCATGGTCTTGACCAGCTCGTACGGCGCGACCAGGGTCTTGATGGTGCGTGGATCGATCTCCACCGACAGCTTTTCGTCGATCACAGGCTCGATGCCCATGCGCCCGAACAGTTCGATCATGGTGGTGATGTCGTGCAGGTGCGGCAGGTTGCCCACGGTGACCGGGCCATCGGCCAGCAGGGTCGCTGCCAGAATCGGCAGGGCTGCGTTCTTCGCGCCCGAAATGCGGATCTCGCCGTCAAGGCGAGCGCCGCCAGTAATAATCAGTTTGTCCATTGGAGTCTCGCCGCCAAGTTGGCTCAGGTGCGCTCAGCCCAGGCTGCGCTGCTGAAAAATTTCATGGTTACCGCATGGATGCTGCCATTGGCGATCCACGGATTCAGGTGAGCATAGATCGCCTGCTGGCGTTTGACCGGACTCAGGCCAGCCAACTCGTCGCTGATCACGTTCAACTGGAAGTTGCAGCCTTCGCCTTCAACTTCGACCCGGGAACCCGGCAATTTCTCTTCAAGGAAGCTTTTAACTTCTACGGCCTGCATGCTCAACCTCAATCGGCGCCCGATGCGCACGGGTCGGCCATCATACAAAAAAGCCCCTCGCCTGCGAAGCCCAACGAAGGCTTCGCTGACCGAGGGGCCATCATCCGTGCCGGGCCACTAGCTTGCCAGCACTTCATCGAGATCATAGACCTCGGCAATTTCCCGCATGTCGTCAGGCATGCCACGCACTTCGCACGCCTTGCCAGTGGCCTGAGCATCACGCATGTACGCAAGCAATAACGACAAGCCGACACTCGACGACTTCTCGACAGCCGAGCAATCAAGCACCAGTCGCGGCTCGCGCGAGCCATCGATCAGCACCTTGCCTTGCTTGCGCAAGGCCGGGCCGCTGCGGTAATCCAGCACGCCAGCCAGACGCAGCACGCCCGGCTCTGCCATGCTTACAGCGGCCTCGCTCATTTGACGGTCTTCTCTGGCGAGTTGTCGGCAGCCTGCTTGGCCTTGGCCACTTCGCCAGCCCAGCCGTCGATCGTCTTGTCCAGGTCATTGCCGTTGCGCTGCATGGCATCGGCGAACTGGTCACGGAACAGCTTGCCGATGTTGATGCCGTTGACGATCACGTTACGCACCTTCCACTCGCCGCCAATGTTCTCCAGGGTGTACTGCACGGGGTACACGGCACCGTTGTTGCCGGTAACCTTCATGCCGACACTGGCGCGCTTGCCGTCATCGGCTTTAGCCGGGTCGACAGTGATGCCCTGGTTGTTGTACTCGAGCAAGGCATTGCCATAGAACTGCATCAGGCTGCGCTTGAAGTTTTCCTGGAAGCGCTGCATCTGCTCCGGGGTCGCCTTGCGCGAGTACTTCACGGTCATGATGCTACGCGAGATACCGTCGGCATCCACCACCGGGCCGAGAATGCGGTTGAGCGAGTCATAGAAGGCGTTGGGGTTGGACTTGTACTGTTCCTTGTTGGCCTTGAGGTCGCCGAGCAGTTCATTGGTGGTGCTTTGAACCACTTCGTGCGGTGTCTGCACAGCCAGGGCCAGCAGGGGGAAGGCCGCCAGCAGCACCAGCAAGCCACGTCGCAGGATCGAAATCATGGGTACTCCTTAATTAGCCGGTTGCGCTTCTTTCGGTTCCTTGCCAACAGAGTTGAGCAGGAACTTGCCAATCAGATCCTCCAGCACCAGTGCCGACTGAGTGTCATGGATGGTTGCACCATCCTTGAGAACGTCGTCTTCACCGCCAACGCTGATGCCGATGTACTTCTCACCAAGCAAACCGGCGGTCAGGATCGAGGCAGTGGAGTCGGTCGGCAGGTTATCGACCGACTTGTCCAGCTGCAACGTCACCCGACCGGTGTAGGAATCACGGTCCAGATCGATGGCGGTGACCTTGCCGATGGTCACACCGGCCATGGTCACTTTAGCTCTGACCGTCAAACCGGCGATATTGTCGAAGTACGCATAAACTTTATAGGTATCGCTGCTCGGGCTGGCCGACAGCCCGCTGACACGCAGGGCCAGCAGCAGCAGCGCCAGGATCCCGGCCAGGAGGAACAGGCCGACACCGATTTCCAGGGTGCGGTTTTGCATCAGAAATCTCCAAACATCAAGGCGGTCAGAATAAAGTCCAGACCCAGCACTGCCAACGAGGCATAGACCACGGTCTTGGTGGTTGCACGACTGATCCCTTCTGAGGTGGGCTCACAGTCGTACCCCTGGAATACGGCGATCCAGGTCGAGACGAAAGCAAACACCAGGCTCTTGACCAGCCCGTTGAGCACGTCGTCAGTGAAAGAAACACTGTTCTGCATGTTGGCCCAGAACGAGCCCTCGTAGACACCCAGCCAGTCCACCGCTACCCACGAGCCACCCCAGATACCGACCACGCTGAAGATCAGCGCCAACAGCGGCAGCGAGATGAAACCGGCCCACAGGCGTGGCGCAACGATGTACTTGAGCGGGTCGACACCGATCATTTCCAGGCTCGACAACTGCTCGGTAGACTTCATGTTGCCGATTTCGGCGGTCAGCGCGGAACCGGCACGCCCGGCGAACAGCAACGCCGTTACCACCGGGCCAAGTTCACGCAGCAGGGTCAGGGCGACCATCTGCCCTACCGCCTGCTCCGAGCCGTACTTGGTCAGGATGCTGTAGCCCTGCAGCGCCAGCACCATGCCGATGAACACACCGGACACGACGACGATCGCCAGCGACAGCACACCCACCGAGTACAACTGCTTGGTCAGCAACTGGAAGCCGCCGCCAATACCACCGCGACCGACCAGCGCATGGAACAGGAACAGGCACGAACGCCCGAGCACGGCCAGCACGTCGATTGCCGAGCGGCCCAGCAGGCGGACACGTTCGAGTAAGGATTTTCTGCGCATCAACGCGCCCCCAGCAGGTCGGCGCGGTAGTCAGGCGCGGGAAAGTGGAAGGGAACCGGGCCATCCGGGTCGCCTTTCATGAATTGGCGGATCCGTGGATTGTCCGAACCCATCAGCTCATCAGGCGTCCCCTGGCCCAGCACCTGGCCGTCACCTACAACGTAGATGTAGTCGGCGATGCTGGCGGTTTCTGCCAGGTCATGGGAAACCACGATGCTGGTGATGCCCAGGGCATCGTTGAGCAGGCGAATCAGGCGCACCAGTACCCCCATGGCGATCGGGTCCTGGCCGACGAACGGTTCGTCGTACATGAGGATCTGCGGGTCCAGGGCAATCGCCCGGGCCAGCGCCACACGGCGCTTCATGCCACCGGACAGCTCGTCGGGCATCAGGTCGATGGCACCGCGCAGGCCCACGGCCTGCAGCTTCATCAACACGATGTCACGGATCATTTCGTCCGACAGCTGAGTATGCACGCGCAGCGGGAACGCGACGTTCTCGAACACATCGAGGTCGGTGAACAACGCGCCGCTCTGGAACAGCACGCCCATCTGCTTGCGGGCGTCGAACAGGTCGCTGCGCGACAGCGTCGGCAGGTTCTGCCCGGCAACCCATACCTCACCGCTCGCGGGGCGCAACTGTGCGCCCATCAGGCGGAGCAACGTGGTCTTGCCGCACCCCGATGGCCCCATGATGCCGGTGACCTTGCCGCGCGGGATGCTGATGTCCACGTTGCTGAAAATGCTGCGCGAACCACGTTTGAAGGTTACTCCCTTCAACTCGACCGCGTAGGCGCTATCCACACTCATCTAGACTCCTTGCTAATGCAGCCTCGTCCTAATGGACGCCGGCCTCCATCTGGAAGGCACACGCACCCCTGACAGGCCGAATAGCGGCGAACTATAGCACCGCTGACAGCCCCGCCCCAAGGCCGGACAAGCAGTCGTTCAGCCCCGGGACAGGCTTTGGTGGTATTCACTGCAACAATCGAGGAGGTGAGGGTTTTCATCATTGCGCGTATAATCGTTGCCCTTTCATCAGGCATTGCTTTTTCGACATGAGCCAATCCAGCGAGCTGATCCAATCCGCCCAACGCACTCTGCGCCTGGAACTCGAGGCCGTAGAGGGCCTTTTGGCGCGCATCGACGACAATTTCGTCAAAGCCTGCGAACTGATTCTGGCCAGCAAGGGCCGGGTCGTCGTGGTCGGCATGGGCAAGTCCGGGCACATCGGCAACAAGATCGCCGCGACCCTGGCCAGCACCGGCACACCGGCGTTTTTCGTGCATCCGGCCGAAGCCAGCCATGGCGACATGGGCATGATCACCCGTGATGATGTCATCCTTGCGCTGTCGAACTCCGGCAGCACCGCCGAAATTGTCACCCTGCTGCCGTTCATCAAGCGCCTTGGCATCAAGCTGATCAGCCTGACCGGCAACCCGGACTCGCCGCTGGCCCAGGCCGCCGAGGTCAACCTTGACGCACGTGTCGAACAAGAGGCCTGCCCGCTGAACCTGGCACCCACCTCCTCCACCACGGCAGCGCTGGTACTGGGCGACGCCTTGGCCATCGCCTTGCTCGAAGCCCGCGGTTTCACCGCCGAGGACTTTGCCTTCTCGCACCCTGGAGGCGCGCTGGGCCGCCGCCTGCTGCTGAAGGTCGAGAACGTGATGCACGCCGGCGACGACCTGCCTCAAGTACCACGCGGCACCCTGCTCAAGGACGCGCTGCTGGAAATGTCCCACAAAGGTTTGGGCATGACCGTGATCGTCGAAGCCGATGGCAAACTGGCCGGGATCTTCACCGACGGTGACCTGCGCCGCAGCCTGGACCGCAATATCGATGTGCACACCACCCTGATCGACCAGGTCATGACCGTTCATGGCAAGACTGCGCGTGCCGACATGCTCGCCGCCGAAGCCCTGAAGATAATGGAAGACCACAAGATCAACGCCCTGGTGGTGGTGGACCGTGAAGACCGCCCGACCGGCGCCCTGAACATGCATGACCTGCTGCGCGCCGGCGTAATGTAAAGGAGCGATGGAATGAACCAGGACCTCATGCAACGCGGCAAAGGCATCAAGCTGGCAGTGTTCGACGTGGACGGCGTGCTCACCGACGGCCGCCTGTACTTCCTCGAGGATGGCAGCGAATTCAAGACGTTCAATACCCTCGACGGCCAGGGCATCAAGATGCTCATGGCCTCGGGCGTGACCACCGCGATCATCAGCGGGCGCAAGACCCCCGTGGTCGAACGCCGGGCCAGGAACCTCGGTATCCCGCACCTCTACCAAGGCCGGGAGGACAAATTGGTGGTGCTTGACGGCCTGCTCGCCGAACTGGGCCTAAGCTATGATCAAGTGGCTTACCTGGGCGACGACCTGCCCGACCTGCCGGTGATTCGCCGGGTGGCTCTGGGCATGGCCGTAGCCAACGCCGCACCGTTCGTACGCCAGCACGCCCACGGCGTGACCCAGGCACGTGGCGGCGAAGGCGCGGCCCGTGAATTCTGCGAATTGATCATGCAGGCCCAGGGCACCCTGGACGCTGCCAACGCCAACTACCTGTAAGGCTGCCCATGCTCAGCAAGAAAGCCCGAAACATTGCGCTGCTCGGGGCGATAGCCGCCCTGTTGGTAGCCATTGGCTACTGGAATGTCAGCCCGGAGAGCTTCCTCGACAAGCCCGTGGCCCAGGTCGACGAAAGCGCCATCGATTACTACGCGATCAACGCCCACAGCGTGCAGTTCCTGCCCGACGGCAAGCTGCAATACGAAATGACCGCCGACAGGATCGAACACCTCAAGACCAGCGAAATCACCCAGGTGACCACACCGGACCTGCACCTGTACCGCGGTACCGAGTACCCGTGGCATGTGCAGAGCACGCGCGCCGAGGTCAATCCTGACGGTACCGAGGTCGAACTGATCGACAAGGTGCGGATTGCCCGCACCGATGAAAAGCAGCGTGAAACCATCATCACCAGCTCACGCATGACCGTGTTCCCGCAGAAGCAATATGCGCAGACCGAGCAAGCCGTTAGAATCGACGGCGCCGGAGGCACCACTACGGGCAAAGGCATGAAAGCGTATTTGAAAGAAGGCAAGATGGACTTGCTCTCTAACGTAAGAGGACAGTATGAGGCTCGTTAAAACCCTCCCCCTTTTGCTCAGCCTGAGCGCAGCACTGGGAAGCGCGAGCGCCCTCGCCCTGCCGAACGACCGTGACCAGCCTATCCGCATCCAGGCCGACAACGCTCACCTGGATGACAAGCAAGGCGTGGCCACTTACACCGGCGACGTGATCATCACTCAGGGTTCTATGATGATCAAAGGCAACACCGTGACCATTACCCGCTCCGCCTCTGGCGATATCGACGTAGTGACCTCGGTGGGCAACCTGGCCTACTTCGAGCAGCAGCAGAGCGCAGCCAAGCCGGACAAGATGAAAGGCTGGGGCGTAACCATCCAGTACCAGTCGCAGAAGGACTTGGTCATTCTCACCGACCGCGCCAAGGTCGAGAGCGAAGGCAATACCACCGAAGGCGAAAAGATCGTCTACAACACTCAGACCCAGGTGGCGACCGCCGGCCGTGGCGGCAATGTGACAACACCCCGTCAGCGCATCGACATGGTGATCCAGCCCAAGAAGAAGGCCGAGTAAATGGCAACCCTCAAAGCCCAGCACCTGGCAAAGAGCTACAAGGGGCGGCAGGTAGTACGTGATGTCAGCCTGTCTATCGACAGCGGCCAGATCGTCGGCCTGCTCGGCCCCAACGGCGCCGGCAAGACCACTTGCTTCTACATGATTGTCGGGCTGGTCCAGGCCGAACAGGGCCGCGTACTGATCGACAACCTCGATGTCAGCCACCAGCCCATGCACGGCCGCGCCCGCGCCGGAATCGGCTACCTGCCGCAGGAAGCCTCGATCTTCCGCAAGCTGTCGGTCGCCGACAACATCATGGCCATCCTCGAGACCCGCAAGGACCTCGACCGGGACGGCCGCCGCAAAGAGCTGGAAAGCCTGCTGCAGGAGTTCCACATCAGCCACATCCGGGACAACCTCGGCATGAGCCTGTCCGGTGGTGAACGCCGCCGCGTCGAAATTGCGCGCGCCCTGGCAACCGCACCCAAGTTCATCCTGCTGGACGAACCGTTCGCCGGTGTCGACCCGATTTCGGTCGGCGACATCAAGCAGATCATCCACCACCTCAAGGCCAAAGGTATCGGCGTACTGATTACCGACCACAACGTGCGTGAAACCCTGGATATCTGCGAAACCGCTTATATCGTCAACGATGGCCGACTGATCGCCGAAGGCGACGCTGAAACCATCCTGGCAAACGACCTGGTCAAAGAAGTTTACTTGGGTCACGAGTTCCGCCTCTGACCCGGCACGTGCCTGAAGTACTGGCAAACAGCCCTGAAACTGCGGGTAAAGTTGTTACGGTACTCTAGGCAAACGCTACAATTTAAGGCATAAAACTTGCTTGATCTGGCGCTCCGGCGCCCTCGTGTAGTGGATGGCGCATGCGCGCCGGCGAACAAGGTATTAAGCCCCTGCCATGAAACCATCGCTCGTCCTAAAAATGGGCCAGCAACTGACGATGACACCTCAGTTGCAACAGGCCATCCGCCTGCTCCAGCTCTCTACCCTGGACCTCCAACAGGAAATCCAGGAAGCGCTGGAGTCGAACCCGATGCTCGAACGTCAGGAAGACGGCGAAGACTTCGACAACAGCGACCCGATGGCCGACAACGCCGAGAACAAGCCGGCCGCCGAAGTTCAGGACAACAGTTTCCAGGAAAGCACCGTCAGCGCCGACAACCTGGAAGACGGAGAGTGGAGCGAGCGCATCCCCAACGAGCTCCCGGTCGATACCGCCTGGGAAGACATCTACCAGACCAGCGCCAGCAGCCTGCCGAGCAACGATGACGACGAATGGGACTTCACCACGCGCACATCGGCCGGCGAAAGCCTACAAAGCCACCTGCTGTGGCAGTTGAACCTGGCGCCGATGTCCGACACCGACCGCTTGATTGCCGTGACCCTGATCGACAGCATCAACGGCCAGGGCTACCTGGAAGACACACTCGAAGAAATCTGCGCCGGTTTCGACCCCGAGCTGGATATCGAACTGGACGAGGTCGAAGCCGTACTGCACCGCATCCAGCAGTTCGAGCCGGCTGGCGTCGGCGCCCGCAACCTGGGTGAATGCCTGTTGCTGCAACTGCGCCAGCTACCCGCTACAACTCCGTGGATGACCGAAGCCAAGCGCCTGGTCACCGATTTCATCGACCTGCTCGGCAGCCGTGACTACAGCCAGCTGATGCGGCGGATGAAAATCAAGGAAGACGAGCTGCGCCAGGTCATCGAACTAGTGCAAAGCCTTAACCCGCGCCCTGGTTCGCAGATCGAGTCCAGCGAGCCCGAGTACGTGGTGCCCGACGTCATCGTGCGCAAGGACAGCGACCGTTGGCTGGTAGAACTGAACCAGGAAGCCATCCCACGCCTGCGCGTCAACCCACAATACGCCGGCTTCGTGCGCCGTGCCGACACCAGCGCCGACAACACCTTCATGCGCAACCAGCTGCAGGAAGCGCGCTGGTTCATCAAGAGCCTGCAAAGCCGTAACGAAACCCTGATGAAGGTTGCCACGCAGATCGTCGAGCACCAACGCGGCTTCCTCGACCACGGCGACGAAGCGATGAAGCCGTTGGTACTGCATGACATTGCCGAAGCCGTAGGCATGCACGAATCGACCATCTCGCGGGTTACCACGCAGAAATACATGCACACCCCGCGTGGCATCTACGAACTGAAATACTTTTTCTCCAGCCATGTCAGCACCTCCGAAGGCGGAGAATGCTCGTCCACGGCGATCCGCGCGATCATCAAGAAACTGGTTGCGGCGGAAAATCAGAAAAAGCCATTGAGTGACAGCAAGATCGCTGGTTTACTGGAGGCACAAGGCATCCAGGTAGCCCGTCGCACCGTCGCCAAGTACCGCGAGTCCCTCGGCATCGCACCGTCGAGCGAACGCAAGCGACTGATGTAGCCCCTGAGATGTGCCACAGCGTTTTCGTGGCAGGTGCAAGACCTGCCTCTTTATGCACGGGCAACAAAGGAGAAGCTGTATGCAAGTCAATATCAGTGGACAGCATGTAGAAGTCACCCAGCCACTGCGCGATTACGTGCTTGAAAAGCTCGCCCGCGTGGAGAGTCACTTCGACAAGATCA
The DNA here is from genome assembly GCF_058795575.1 of Pseudomonas sp. GW823-FHT05G12. Taxonomy (NCBI): domain Bacteria; kingdom Pseudomonadati; phylum Pseudomonadota; class Gammaproteobacteria; order Pseudomonadales; family Pseudomonadaceae; genus Pseudomonas; species Pseudomonas sp. GW823-FHT05G12. The sequence continues at coordinate 1,145,939 of NZ_CM179501.1, read as the reverse complement.
CCAACGTGCAGGTAATCATGAAAGTCGAGAAGCTTCAGCAGAAGGTCGAGGCGACCCTGCAGATTCCCGGCGGCGAAGTGGTAGCCAACGCCGAACACGAAGACATGTATGCAGCGATCGACGCCCTGGCCGACAAGCTCGACCGCCAACTGAAAAAACACAAGGAAAAACAGCAAAGCCTGCTGCAAGGTGCAGCTGCCCGCTGATCCCCCTCATCCATGATCCGACTTGAAACCATCCTGACCCCCGGCCGTTCCCTCGTGAACGTGCCGGGCGGCAGCAAGAAGCGCGCCCTGGAAAAGGTCGCCACTGTCATCGCCGACCAAGTGCCAGAACTGGAGATGCAGGACGTCTTCGAAAAACTGGTAGCCCGGGAAAAGCTCGGTTCTACCGGTTTTGGCAATGGCATCGCCATCCCGCACTGCCGGCTTGAAGGATGCTCTGCCCCAGTCAGCGCCCTGCTGCACCTGGAAGCGCCTATCGACTACGACGCCATTGATGGCGCGCCGGTGGACCTGCTGTTTGTGCTGCTGGTGCCCGAAGCGGCCACCGATGCTCACCTTGAACTTCTGCGTCAGATCGCCAGCATGCTCGATCGCAAGGAGGTCCGTGATCGACTGCGTGCGGCCACCAGCAACGAGGCCCTGTTCCAGGTTGTCCTGGACGTACAGAACGAGCACTGAACATGCGCCTGATCATCGTCAGCGGCCGGTCCGGCTCCGGCAAGAGCACCGCCCTCGATGTCCTGGAAGACAGCGGTTTCTATTGCATCGACAATCTGCCCGCCGGGCTACTGCCGCAGTTGGCGGAAAATGCACTGATCAACACCGAATTGCTGCAGCCCAAGGTGGCGGTTTCGATCGACGCGCGCAACCTGCCCAGCCACCTGATGCGTTTTCCCGAGCTGCTTGAAGAAGCCCGCGCCCGGCACATCCAGTGCGACGTGTTGTACCTGGATGCCGATGAAGAGGTCCTTCTCAAGCGTTTCTCGGAAACCCGCAGGCGGCACCCCCTGACCAACGCCAACCGCTCGCTCGCGGAAGCCATCCGCGTGGAAAGCGACTTGTTGGGGCCCATTGCCGACCTGGCCGACCTGAAGATCGACACCACCAACCTGAACCTGTACCAGTTGCGTGACTCGATCAAGCTGCGCCTGCTCAACCAGCCCGAGCCTGGCACAGCGTTTCTGGTCGAGTCGTTCGGCTTCAAGCGGGGCATGCCGGTCGACGCCGACCTGGTTTTTGACGTGCGCTGCCTGCCGAACCCCTACTGGAAACCGGAACTGCGTGAGCACTCGGGCCTCGATCAACCCGTGATCGACTACCTGGCCGCACAACCGGATGTCGAAGACATGTACAACGACATCTCCAGCTACCTGCTCAAATGGTTGCCCCGCTTCGCTGCCAGCAACCGCGCCTACGTAACCATTGCCATCGGCTGCACTGGCGGACATCACCGTTCGGTGTACATCACCGAGCGCCTTGGTCGACAGCTGCAGCAAACCCTGAAAAACGTCCAGGTCCGCCATCGCGACCTCTAGCCCAAGGATCCGCCCCAGATGCCCGCCCGCGAAATCACCATCATCAACAAGCTGGGTCTGCATGCCCGGGCGGCAGCCAAGTTCGTCGGTGTGGCCGGCCGCTTCCCCTGCCAGGTACGGGTGGGTCGCGCCCCGGACAAGCTGGTGGATGGCAAGAGCATCATGGCGGTGATGATGCTGGCCGCAGGCAAAGGCACCCAGGTGCACCTGCATACCGAGGGCGAACAGGACAGCGACGCCATGGACGCACTGGTCGAGCTGATCAACAATTTCTTTGACGAAGGCGAATAGGCCTCGCAAACCTGCGCTTGCACCAGGTCAGGACATCGCGGTATCCATCACCATCATCAGACAGAAGCCTGTACACAGCCCAAGGCTGGCCAGACGATGATGGCCGTTGCTGCGCGATTCGGGGATGATTTCCTGGGTGACCACCAGCAACATCGCCCCCGCTGCACAGGCCAGCCCCAGCGGCAGCAGCAGTTCGGCAACATTTACCAGCCAGGCACAGATCAACGCCGCCAGCGGCTCGACCAAGCCTGAGGCTGCGCCGATCAGGAAGGCCTTGAAGCGCGGCATGCCCGCCCCTGCCAGCACCAGCGCGATCACCAGCCCCTCAGGCACATCCTGCAAGGCAATGCCCATGGCCAGGCTGTCGGCGTCGGCCATGCCACCCCCGGCCGACACACCAATGGCCATACCTTCGGGGATGTTGTGGGCAATGATGGCAATCACGAACAGCCAGATGCGCGCTGCAATCACCGGTTGGTTTGCTGTGCCCACCAACGCCTCCGGCGAAGCCCAGGATACCTTGAGGTCGACCAGGAACAGGCACAACGCCCCGAACATCAGGCCAAAACTGACCAGGCCACCTGCCCCCCAAGGGCTGAAGCCAATAGACTGAGCCGCCGCCAGGCCCGGCATGATCAGGGAAAACGCGGTGGCCGCCAGCATCACGCCAGCACCGAAGCCCAACAGCGTATCCGCCAGCGCCACCGGCATATTGCGAATGACCAGTACCGGTACTGCGCCCAGTGCCGTACCCAGTGCGCATAAAGCACCGCCCTCCAGGGCGCGCAGCATGCGCGGGTCGAGGTCTAGCCAGGCGAGGCCGCGCGCCACCAATAACGCGGCGCCAGCCAGCAAAAGCAAAGTCCCAAGCGCCAGGCGGAACAGGCGCACACTGCTGACAGACATCACCTCAGAGCGCATACCGGTCCGACTCACTTCAGGGCTTCAAGGTAACGACGTTCAACTTCCACCCAGTCAATGACGTTGTAGAAGGCACCGATGTATTCCGGACGACGGTTCTGGTACTTGAGGTAGTACGCGTGCTCCCACACGTCCAGGCCCAGGATCGGCGCATTGCCGTGCATCAGCGGGCTGTCCTGGTTGCCGCTACTCTCCACCATCAAGGTTTTTTGCGGCGTCACGCTGAGCCAGGCCCAACCGCTGCCGAAGCGGGTCAACGCGGCTTTGGTGAAAGCCTCCTTGAAAGCCTCGAAGCCGCCAAGTTGTGCAGTGACGGCTTGCGCCAGCTGGCCCACAGGCTCGCCACCGCCCCGAGGTGACATGACAGTCCAGAACAGGCTGTGGTTGGCGTGACCGCCGCCGTGGTTGGTCACGGCACCACGCAGGTTCTCCGGCAGTTGCTTGACGGCAGCGACCAGTTTTTCCACCGGCCATTCGGCCCACTCGGTACCTTCGAGGGCGGCGTTGAGGCCGTTCACGTAGGTCTGGTGATGCTTGGTATGGTGGATTTCCATTGTCTGGGCATCAATGTGTGGTTCCAGCGCATCGTAGGCGTATGGCAATGCAGGCAAGGTATGGGGCATGTCAGTGAATTCCGTAGGCATGGTTTCTGGGTGCCACATCCGGCAGGGCAGCGAGCTCGCTGGCCCCGGCGCTGTGGCGGTTGAGCAAGCGCTCGGTACGCGGGTACTGGCCATACTCGGCAATGAAACTCAGCAGCTCGGTGTAAGTGCGCGCACTGTGACGCAAGGCTGCATCACGCAGCCCCTGAGGCAGGCGCGCTTCCTGGCAGGCCTGCAGCAGTCGCTGGTGAGCAGCGCACAGGTAGTCGGCGCTTTCATGCGGCTGGTCAAGGCGCAGGTGCAGGTCAGCCAGGTTGTGGTGGGCGATGACGAATGCAGCCACCGCTTCGTCCACGTCATGCCAGCGCTCGAACAGCACCTGGGCCAACGCCAAGGCTTGCAGGTAGTGTTCCCGGGCGTCCACCAGTTCGCCTTGTTCGAATAGGCGGTTGGCGGTTTCCGTGGTGCGTTTCCAGTGCTGCATGGTTGTCTCCTGGGCGGTGACGCAGTGTCAGATGCCGCCGGCGGTGAGTTTTTCCGGGTCCAGCAGCGCTTCAAGCTGGTCGCGGGACAGGTCGGTGTGCTCCAGCGCCACATCGATGATTGGACGACCCTGCTTGTAGGCGGTCTTGGCGATTTCGGCGGCCTTGAGGTAGCCGATGATCGGATTCAACGCCGTGACCAGAATCGGGTTGCGCGCGAGGGCTTCCTTGAGTTTGTCTTCGTTGACCTTGAAGCTGGCGATGGCTTTGTCGGCCAGCAAGCGGCTGACATTGGCCATCAGCTCGAAGCTTTCCAGCAGGTTGCGAGCGATCACCGGCAGCATCACGTTCAGCTCGAAGTTACCGGCTTGGCCTGCGACGGCGATGGTCGCGTCGTTGCCAATCACTTGGGCGGCGACCATGGCAGTGGCCTCCGGGATCACCGGGTTGACCTTGCCTGGCATGATCGAAGAGCCCGGCTGCAGAGCTTGCAGCTCGATTTCGCCCAGACCGGCCAGCGGGCCGGAGTTCATCCAGCGCAGATCGTTGGCGATTTTCATCAACGCCACAGCGGTGGTCTTGAGCTGGCCCGACAAAGCCACGGCAGTGTCCTGCGAGCCGATCAGGGCGAACAGGTTCTGGCCGGGCGTGAACTCGACCTTGGTCAGGCCACTGAGCTGGCGAGCGAAACCGACAGCGAACTGCGGATGGGCATTGATGCCGGTACCCACGGCGGTTCCGCCCTGGGCCAGCGCCTGCAAGTGCGGCAGTATCCCTTCGATGTGCGCCTTGGCAGCATTGATCTGCGCAGCCCAGCCATCCAGCACCTGGCTCATGCGCACGGGCATCGCGTCCATCAGGTGAGTACGGCCGGTCTTCACGAATTGATGTACTTGTGCCGACTTGACCTCAATCACCTGTACCAGGTGCGCCAGGGCTGGCAGCAACTGCTCGTGCAGGGCCAACGCGGCGCTGACATGGATGGTGGTCGGAATGATGTCATTGCTGCTCTGGCCACAGTTGACGTGGTCATTGGCATTGACCGCCTCACCCAGTACATGGGTAGCCAAGGTGGCGATCACCTCATTGGCGTTCATGTTCGAACTGGTGCCAGAACCTGTCTGAAACACATCCACCGGGAAGTGCTGGATGAAGTCCTCGGCCAGCAGTTGCTCGACAGCCTTGACGATAGCCTGGCCCTGCCCGGCAGACAGTTGCTCCAGTTCGACGTTGGCCTTGGCCGCAGCGGCCTTGGCCAGCAACAAGGCACGAATGAACTGGGCCGGCATACGCTGGCCGCTGATCGGGAAGTTGTCGACCGCGCGCTGGGTCTGGGCGCCGTAGAGGGCCTGGGCCGGCACCTGCAGCTCACCCATGCTGTCACGCTCGATACGGGTATCACTCATCATCAAATCCTTGCATCAGTTCATCGGGAGAAATCGAAGGCAGCAGACGGCAATTGGCCAACTGCAGGGCATAGGGTTGCCAGCGTTGGTTCTGTTCCTGGCGGTCGAGGTTGCGCAGGTCCAGCAGAGGGCGCCACGCCTGATCCAGGCACAGGCAACGCCAATGCCAGGGGAGCATGCGATCGCAGGCGGTATCCAGCAGCAGGCGAAACGCTGTCAGCGCCACCGTCCATGGCGAGGTTTCGGTGCAGCACACCAGATAGCGGCCTTCGGCCAGGTAATGCTCGATCAGGCGCGGCTCGTCGGGGTCGAGCGCACAGCGAATGCGCCGGCTGAGCCAGCGCCAGTTTTCCAGGTAGGGCAGTTCGCGGAGGACGGATTTCATGAACATCATCGCCGGGTTACTGGATAATGATATTCATTATTAAATGATAAACAGAATCACTTCAAGGAGAAGGTGATGAAATAAAAACCCGGCGCGAGGGCCGGGTCTTCGGATTTGCAGGGAAAGGTGTAGGGCTGTGCCGGCCTCTTCGCGGGTGAACCCGCTCCTACAACGGCCTATGTCCTCGCCCCGATGTGCGTCTAATATCGTGTAGGTGATGGATCCGCGCTAGGGCCGGCGCAGGCTAAAGATCAGCTACCAGCAACGGTCATCCGCTCGATCAGCACCGAGCCCGTATGAATGTTGCTACGGGTTTCAAGATCGCTACCGATCGCGACAATCTGCTGGAACATGTCCTTCATGTTTCCGGCGATGGTGACTTCCTGTACGGCATGCTGAATCTCGCCATTCTCGACCCAGAACCCCGCCGCACCACGGGAATAGTCCCCCGTCACCATGTTCAAGCCATGCCCCATCAGTTCGGTCACCAGCAGCCCGCGCCCCATGCGGCGAATCAGCGCGGCCTGATCTTCGACACCGTGGCTGACGAACAGGTTGTGCACGCCACCGGAATTGGCCGTACTCGGCAAACCCAGCTTGCGCCCCGAATAGGTACCCAGCAAGTACGACACCAGCTCGCCTTTGTCGACAAACGGTTTGGCATAGGTGGCCAGGCCATCACCGTCGAAGGCGGCGCTGCCCAACGCGCGCGGAATATGCGGGCGTTCGTCGAGGGTCAGCCAGGAAGGGAACAGGCGCTGGCCAATGGTACCCTCCAGGAACGACGACTTGCGGTACAGGTTGCCGCCGGAAATGGCCGACAGGAAGCTGCCGAACAGGCCTCCGGCCAATTCGGCCGAGAACAGCACCGGTACCTCGCAAGTCGGCACCGGCCGGGCGCCAAGGCGGCTGGCGGCACGCTGGGCAGCGCGCAGGCCGATGCTGCTCGGGTCGGCCAGCAGGTTGCCCTGGCGGTTCACGTCGTACCAGTAGTCACGCTGCATCTGCCCGTCGCCTTCGGCAATCATCACGCAGCTCAGGCTGTGCCGGGTCGAGGCGTAACCACCGATGAACCCATGGCTGTTGCCATACACGCGGCAGCCCTGGTGGGTATTGAGGGTGGTGCCATCGGCGTTGAGGATGCGCGGGTCGGCGTCGAACGCCGCCGCCTCGCAGGCCAGGGCCATTTCGATGGCCTTCTCGGGCTCGATATCCCAGTCGTGGTACAGGTCCAGATCCGGGATTTCACGCGCCATCAGCGCTGCGTCGGCCAAGCCCGAGCATTCATCCTCGGAGGTATGCCTGGCAATTGCCAACGCTGCAGTGACGGTCTCGCGAATCGCCTCCGGCCCACTGGCCGAGGTGCTGGCCGAACCTTTGCGCTGGCCAACATAAAGGGTGATACCAAAGCCTTGGTCGCGGTTGAACTCGACCGTTTCGACCTCACGCTGGCGTACGGTGGTGGACAGCCCTTGCTCCAGCGACACCGCCACTTCGCAGGCACTGGCCCCCTGACGACGCGCCTCGGCGATGATCGCCTCGACCTGTTCCTGCAATGCTGGCAGGTCTTTCGGACCTACGCTCTGGACTGCACTCATGGTTCTCTCCACTCAAATTCTGCGTTCGGCTTGGGGTCATTCTACGACCGGGCCGGACAAGCGGCCCCCGACTGGTTATCATGGCGGCGATTTCTAGCGGACTGCCACCATGGTTGATTCAAACGACGACGCCTTCGACGGCGAAAAAAGCAAAACCCAGATCAAGCGCGAACTGCATGCGCTGGTCGAACTCGGCGAGCGGCTTACCACCCTCAAGGCCGATACCTTGGCGCGCCTGCCTTTGACCGACGAGCTGCGCAAGGCACTGGCCGAGGCCAGCAAGCACACCGCTCATGGCGCCCGTAAACGCCACATGTCGTTCGTCGGCAAGCTCATGCGCGTGCAAGACCTCGATGCCATCCATGCCTTGCTCGAACAGATGGACAGCTCGACCCGCCAGTACAACGAACGTTTCCACAGCCTGGAGCGCTGGCGTGACCGGTTGATCGACGGTAACGACGAAGACCTCGAGCGCTTCGTCAATGAGTACCCCGACACCGACCGCCAGCAGCTGCGCTCGCTGGTGCGCCATGCCCAGCACGAGAAGGCGCGGAACAAGCCGCCTGCCGCCGCGCGCAAGGTGTTCAAGTACATCCGCGACCTCGACGAGTTGCAGCGCGGGTTGCGCTGACGGACTGGGGCCCTGTGGGAGCGGACGTGCCCGCTCCTGCAAGGGCCCCCGAAGCCATCAAGCCCCGGTACCGCCCACGGTAATCGCATCCAGTTTCAAGGTAGGTTGCCCCACCCCGACCGGCACCGACTGCCCGTCCTTTCCGCACGTTCCTACCCCGCTGTCCAGTGCCAGGTCGTTACCGACCATCGAAACCCGGCTCATCGCCTCGGGACCATTGCCGATCAGGGTTGCGCCCTTCACTGGCGCGGTAATCTTGCCGTCTTCGATCAGGTAGGCCTCACTGGTGGAGAACACGAACTTGCCGCTGGTGATATCCACCTGCCCACCACCGAGGTTGGCGCAGTAGATACCCTTCTTCACCGACGCGATGATCTCCTGTGGGTCGCTTTCGCCGGCTCGCATGTAGGTATTGGTCATGCGAGGCATCGGCAGGTGCGCGTAGGATTCACGGCGGCCGTTACCGGTCACCGCCATGCCCATCAGGCGCGCGTTCAGCTTGTCCTGCATGTAACCCTTGAGCACGCCATTCTCGATCAGCGTGGTGCACTCGGTCGGGGTACCTTCGTCGTCCACGCTCAACGAGCCGCGGCGGCCTTCGAGGGTGCCATCGTCGACGATGGTGCACAGGCTCGACGCCACTTTCTCGCCAATGCGGCCACTGAACGCCGAACTGCCCTTGCGGTTGAAGTCGCCTTCCAGGCCATGGCCGACCGCTTCGTGCAACAGCACGCCCGACCAGCCCGAGCCCAGCACCACCGGCAAGGTACCGGCCGGTGCCGGGATCGCTTCAAGATTCACCAGGGCCTGGCGCAGGGCCTCGCGGGCATAGCCCATCACCCGCTCTTCGGTGAAGTAGCGGTAATCGGTACGCCCGCCACCGCCCTGCCCGCCACGCTCGCGACGGCCATTCTGCTCGACGATGACGCTGACATTGAAGCGCACCAGCGGGCGTACGTCGGCGGCCAGGCTGCCATCGGCCGCGGCAATCAGAATGCGTTCCCAGACCCCGGCCATGCTCACGCTGACTTGCTGAATGCGCGGGTCCAGGGCACGGGTGGCGGCATCGACACGCTTAAGCAGCTCGACCTTTTCGGCACGGCTGAGCACGTCCAGCGGGTTGTCCGCGGTATACAGGGCGGCCACTTCCTGGCTGCGGAAGGCTTGCACCGTGCCGTTTTGCCCGGCACGGGAAATCGAACGGGCGGCACGGGCCGCCGAGGTCAGCGCTTCGAGGTTGATCGCGTTACTGTAGGCGAAGCCGGTTTTTTCGCCGGACTGGGCACGCACGCCCACGCCCTGGTCGAGGTTGAAGCTGCCCTCTTTGACGATGCCGTCTTCCAGCGCCCAGGTTTCCGAGATCTGGCCCTGGAAATACAGGTCGGCGGCATCGATGCCGGGGCCAGCCAACTCACCCAGCACGCTCTGCAGGCTGTCCAGGGTCAAGCCGCCTGGGGCCAGGAGCTGCTCACTGACGGTGGATAACATCTGGCTCATAGTCACTCCGAGGTATGCGCAGGCCGCAACGCGCCCTGCGAAAAAAAGCGCCGGTGCGATACCACCGGCATGCGCGTCCGAATGGACGCTTGTTCTTCAATGTCGCGCTCGGCAAGCAGTACCGCTTCACCTTGCGCCTGTTCTGCGAGAATGCGCCCCCAAGGGTCGACGATCGCCGCATGGCCATGGGTCTCCCGTGGGCCAGGGTGGGCACCGCCCTGTGCCGCAGCCAGCAGGTAACACTGGGTTTCGATGGCCCTGGCACGCACCAGCACCTCCCAATGTGCTGCGCCGGTCACTGCAGTAAAAGCTGCCGGTGCGGTGATCAGCTCCGCGCCGGCCGCGCGCAGCGCGCTGTACAGTTCGGGAAAGCGCAGGTCGTAACACACGCTCAGCCCCAGCCGCCCGACCGGCGTATCAGCCACCACCACCTGAGCACCCTGTGCGTAGTCATCCGACTCGCGGTAACGGCCCCGGTTGTCGGCCACGTCCACATCAAACAAGTGCAGCTTGTCATACCTTGCCGCCACCTCGCCGTGTTCATCGACCAGCAGCGAGCACGCATGGGCCTTGGCATCGGGCTGGCCGAACGGTGGCAAGGGCAAAGTACCGGCAACAATCCATAACTTGAGGTCGCGGGCGGTGCGTTTCAACCACGGCAGAATGGGCCCTTCCCCCAAGGCTTCGGCACGGCCGATGGCAGCCGCGTCCTTGCGCCCCATGGCGGCAAAGTTTTCCGGCAGCACCGCCAGCCGTGCGCCGCCCAGCGCGGCCTGCTCCAACAGGGCGCCGGCACGCTGCAGGTTGGTCTGCACGTCGTCCTGGCTGACCATCTGGATTACCGCTGCCTTCATGGGTACTCCTAGCGGGATTTCTCGAAAGGTTTCACAAATGTGATTCTAGGCTCTTTCCACGGCCCTTCGACACGGTAGTGCACGCTGGCAAAGCGTGACACGCGGTCACCGATCAGCCGATCGACCAGGAACAGCGCACCGCCCACCGCCGGCGCGCCGACGATCAACGCCGCCAGCGGCAGGTTGTTGGTCACCGGCAGGCTCACCTGCAAGTCAGCATCGACCCGGTCCCTGACCATGTCCAGCGTGCCGTCGAGCTCGAAGTTGCTCGACGGGCCGGTCACGGTAATCGGTTCGCGGGTCACGTACACGCCACTGCTGGCCACCAGCAAGCCCTTGACCCGGTCATAGGCCAGGCCCTTGTCAAACAGGTCGGAAAAGTCCAGACGCAGGCGCCGGCCAATCGAGTTGAAGTTGAGCAGGCCGAACACCCGCAGTGCCTGTGCGCTGCCTTCGACCTCGACGAACTGGCCGGTGCGCAGCGCCGCATCCATGCTGCCCGAGAAGCGCTTCAGGCCCACTGCGGCCGGCGAACCCGGCCAGCGGCCATCCACGTCCAAGCGGAAGTCGCGGCTGGTCACCGTCGGGGCAAAGCCCCAGGCGCTGAGCACATCCGCCAGGTTCTTGCCATCAAGGCGCCCTTTGTACCAACTGCTGGTTTTGCCCGTTTCACCCTCCCAGCCACCACCGCCATCGATGCGCAACCCCTTGAGGTCGAGGTCGATATCACTGGCTGTAACGCCACGTGGGGTCGGCCGCAGCTTGATCGCGGCGCTGCCGTAAAGATCGTCACCGCGATAGAGCTTGTCGATGCTCAGGTCCAGTGCCGGGACTTTGCGCGGATCGAACGAGGCCAGCGGGTCGGGGCCGTCTTCAGCCTGCTGTTCAGCGGCGCTGGCGGCAGGCAGCCGCAAGGTCTGCATGCGCACGACCATCGGCGCGCCCTTGGCATCCGGAACGCGCGCATTACCAATGACTTCCTTGCTGTCGAGGCGCAAATCCCAGGCCGGGCCGCCCCGGGCCAGGCGTACCACGGCCTGGTTCAGGTCCATGCCGAAGGCTTTCAACTGGCCGATGCTCAGGTCGACGCTTTGCAGGTTCTGCCGCGCGCTGCCACCGGGGTCGTCCCCAGCCAGCCAGCCCGCCTGCTCTTGCCAAGGGGCCAGGTCCAGGGTCTCCAGGCGCCCGCGCACCCTCAGCCCCTGGCTGGCAGGTACCCGGGCGTCGCCTGTGCCCAGCACTAGCTCGCCACGGCCCTGGGTCAACTTCTCGGCCGGTGCGGCATAGGCGAAGCGGGCAAGGTCGGCGTAGGCGGCATCGAATTGCCGCTCCGGTCCCTGAAGGCTCATGCTGAAACGGCTGTCGCGGGTATCTGCTGCCGCTTTGCCGAACGGAGCCGGCAGGTCGATGGCCAGCCCCTTGAGGCTGGAAGTGACACTCAGGCGGTTGTCCTGGCTCCCCAGACTGAGCTGCAACTGATAGGGCAGTTCACCGGAGGCCGGCAAGGCCTGCTTGAACTGCAACCAGTCAGTCAGCGCCTTGAGCGATACCTGGCCATTGGCATTGATGCGGGTCTGCATCTGCCCAGCCTGACCTTCAGCGGTTATTTGCGCCGTTACCGGCTTGCCGAAGGCCTGCAGGCTGATGCCTTTGCCACTCAGGCCCTTGTCGAAGTCGAAGCTGAAGTCGCCCTTCAGGCGATTCAACTCCAGGCTTGGCGGGGCAACTTTCAGGCGCGCATCGTGGGTGGCGAAGTCCACCTGCACCTTTGGGCGCTGCCCATGGGCCAGCGGGATATCGAGCTTGACCTTGCCCTTCAGCGGCCCCTCACCTTCCCAGCCGGCGAAAATTTCACCGGTGCCGATTGGCGCTTCCTTGAGAATCTTCAGGCCATCACCCAGGCTACCGTCGAAGTTGCCATCCAGGTAGAGATGGCTGTGCTGGTCGCCGTCGACATGCGGGATATCGACATTCACATCGCTGACCTTGGTGTCGAGCAGCACGCCCTGCTGAGCCTTGATGCGCACGCCACTGTCCTCGATGAACACATCGCCATCGACATGCTGCACCTGTGGCCAACCGGGCTGGAAGTCCAGCGCGGCGTCATGCACCTTGAAGAACAGGCTGATGCTGCGCGCTTGCGGGGATGCGCCATGGTTCAGCGAGCCCTGATACTGGAAGTAGCCTTCATCCACAGCGCCTTTGACGATAGCGCTGCGCAGCCACTCGTCGAGGGCCGGGCTGAGCACCTCGGGCAGATACTTGGCAGTAAAGCGGCCATCGCCTTCGGTCAGGCCGACGCGCAGGTCCATGTAGTCCTCGCGGCCTTCCTCGAACAACAGGCGAATCAGGAAGTCACCGGCGATCTTGCCCTCCTCGCCCAGCACCTTGAGGTAGGGCGCAATCAGGGTGAAACCGTCTTTGTCCAAGGTCCAGGTCAAGCGCGCATTCGCCTTCTGGTAATGCCAGGGCTTGGCGAAGATCGGGTACAGATGCAGCATGAACGCATCGGTATCCAGGCGCAGCTCGCCGTGGCCCAGGTCACCACTGATGCTGCCACTGACGTTACCGGCCGCCGGGGCGTTGTGATAAGCATCGAAGCCTACCTTCTCCAGGTTGGCTGCGAACTGCAGCCGCTGGTCACCCTCGGCCTTGGGCCTGGCCTCGAGGCGCACATTGCGCAACGCACCGGTCACCTTCAAGCCATCGACCACATCCTTGACCTTGTCCGGCAGGGGGGCCAGGGCATCAATCAGCGGAGTCAGCGGGGTGAGGTCGAGGCGGTCGGCCTGTAACTGCCAGCTTTCATCGGCTGCGCTCTGGCCAGGGCGCTGCTGCAACTGCAGGTGAGACTCCCAGCGGGCCTTGCCGAGGTCCATGGCCAACGAGTCGACGACCACATCGAAGCCTTGCTCCCGGCGCTGGAACCAGGCGCCCAAAGCCAGGTTATTCAGGTTGGCAGCCTTGCGCCCGGCATAGGCCCCCTCCAGCCTGGGTGCATTGAGCCTTACGACGGCCCGTTGCAACTGCCCCTTGCCCCAGCCGATCCAGACCTCACCGCCTGCCCGCAGGGTGTCAGCATGCCACTGCCCCAACACCCTGGGCGGCAACCAATGTGCCCAGTCACTTTGCGGCAGGCTCACATAGGCTTCTACCTCGCCATCACGCCAGGCTTCGGCCGACATACGGCTGTTCAGGCTCAACGCCAGGGGCTGGCCGTCAGGCAGGGTCGCACGCAGATCCAGGGCCTGGCGTTTAGCACCGGCCTGCAGGCCGGCACTCACATATGTCAGGGTCAGCGGGTCGCGCTGCCAGGGGTGCAGGGTGACCAGGCTGTCGAACACATCGATACGCCCCAGCTGGCGCAGGCGCTGCAGCAAGTCGGCAGGGTCCAGCGGCGCGTCGTCCTTCTTCGGCAGGCCTTCCAGGCTCCAGGCGCCCTGCTCGTTCTCGCGAAGGATCAGTTGCAGCCCGCCCAGCTGGATGCGCGCCAGGCGCACTTCGCGGGCGGTGAGGCTGGCCCAGATGTCGGGCACCACCATGACGTCATCCAGCCGGAGCGCCTTGGCGCCTTCGCCCAATTGCAGGTCGCGCACCCGCAGCACAGGGGCCAGTCCGCTCCAGTGCCCTTCCAGGGCACCGACATGCACGGGCAGGCCCAGCGCCTGCTCGGCCTTGCTTTCTACGTCGGCACGGTACTCGGCTACCAGCGGCACCAGTTCCCGACCAAGGCTGACATACAGCGCCACCAATACGGCCAGCAGGGCACATATGCCCAACCCCCAGCGGGTCAGAGCAACAAGAACGCGGTTCAGACGTCCCATGGCCATGGCCCTCCAAGTCGTTTATCCATGATGGCCCGTCGTGCCGGTTTTACCAGCGCGACGATGCAGTGGCGTGTTTCAGAAGGCCTCAGAGCAGCACCACGTCGTATTGTTCCTGCGAATACATCGACTCGACCTGGAAGCGAATGGTTCGACCGATGAAGGCTTCCAGTTCCGCCACGTTGCCTGACTCTTCATCCAGCAGGCGGTCGACCACCTTCTGGTTGGCCAGCACACGGTAGCCTTCAGCCTGATAGGCACGGGCCTCACGCAGGATCTCGCGGAATATTTCGTAACAGATGGTCTCGGGCGTTTTCAGCTTGCCGCGGCCCTGACAGGCCAGGCACGGCTCGCAAAGCACCTGTTCCAGGCTTTCCCGCGTGCGCTTGCGGGTCATCTGCACCAGGCCCAGCTCGGTGATGCCGATGATGTTGGTCTTGGCGTGATCGCGCTCCAGCTGTTTTTCAAGGGTACGCAGTACCTGGCGCTGGTGATCTTCGTCTTCCATGTCGATGAAGTCGATGATGATGATGCCGCCAATGTTGCGCAGGCGCAGTTGTCGGGCGATGGCGGTAGCAGCCTCGAGGTTGGTCTTGAAGATGGTTTCTTCGAGGTTGCGATGGCCGACGAAAGCCCCGGTATTGACGTCGATGGTGGTCATCGCTTCGGCCGGGTCGACCACCAGGTAACCGCCGGACTTCAACGGTACCTTGCGCTCCAGAGCCCGCTGGATCTCGTCTTCGACGCCGTACAGGTCAAAGATTGGTCGCTCGCCCGGGTAGTGTTCGAGGCGGTCGGCAATTTCCGGCATCAACTCGCCGACGAACTGCGTGGTCTTCTGGAAGGTTTCCCGCGAGTCGATGCGGATCTTCTCGATCTTCGGGTTGACCAGGTCGCGCAGGGTACGCAGGGCCAGGCCAAGGTCTTCGTAAATGACCGTGGGCGCGCCGCAGGTCTTGATCTGGGTGCCAATCTGCTCCCACAGGCGGCGCAGGTAACGGATGTCCTGCAAGATCTCCTCGGCACGCGCGCCTTCGGCGGCGGTGCGCAAGATGAAACCACCGGCATCCTTGATGTTTTCGCCATCCATGCAGTCGCTGACCACTTGCTTGAGGCGCTCACGCTCGGCTTCGTCCTCGATTTTCAGCGAAATACCGACATGGCTGCTGCGTGGCATGTACACCAGGTAACGCGACGGAATCGATAGCTGGGTGGTCAGGCGTGCACCCTTGGTGCCGATCGGGTCCTTGGTCACCTGCACCACCAGGGCCTGGCCTTCATGTACCAGTGCGGTGATGTTCTCTACCGCCGAGCCTTCGCGCTGGGAGATTTCCGAGGCATGGATAAACGCTGCGCGTTCGAGGCCGATGTCGACGAAGGCCGCCTGCATGCCTGGCAGCACACGCACCACCTTGCCCTTGTAGATATTGCCGACGATGCCACGGCGCTGGGTGCGCTCGACGTGCACCTCCTGCAGCACCCCGTTTTCCACCACCGCCACACGTGACTCCATCGGGGTGATGTTGATCAGGATCTCTTCACTCATGGCAGGCTCTCGTCAAAGGTTCTTCTAATGATGGATGGCGTATGCACTGCTGGCTACTGCGGGTTTGTTACCTCTGGCGTATGCGCGAGCGACTGCCAGCAGGCGATGCCGAACTGGCCAAGCAAATCGGCCGTTTCACAGAGTGGCAAGCCGACCACCGCCGAATAGCTGCCGGAAAGGCCGCTGACGAAGACCGCACCCAGCCCCTGGATGGCATAGCCGCCAGCCTTGTCAGATGGCTCGCCGCTGGCCCAATAGCGTTGCGCTTCATCGGTGCTGATGGCGCGAAAGCGCACCGTGCTGGTCACGCAAAAACTGTGCACACGCTGGCCATCGTCCAGGGCGACAGCGGTCAGCACCTGATGCTCACGGCCTGACAGGTCAGCCAGCATGGCCAAGGCATCTTCACGGTTTTCCGGTTTGCCGAGAATACGACCATCGAGCACCACGGCAGTGTCTGCGCCGAGCACTACAGCCGGGCCGTCGACACTGGCCAGGCCGGCGGCGGCCTTTGCCCGGGCAAGGCGCTCGACGTAGGCAGGGGCGCTTTCGCGGGGTAGCGGAGATTCATCGACCGGGGCACTGATGACAATGAACGGCACGCCGATCTGCGTCAGCAGTTCACGACGACGGGGCGAGCCTGAAGCCAGGTATAGCGGGGTCATGCAGACATCTCCCTGTCAGTGGCGCGTTGCCGTCAGTTGATGTGCAAGCGTCGACGCAGGTCGCGCAAGGCAAAGCTGATCCACGGCCAGAGCAAGGCGCTGATCACCGCCGACCAGACCAGCGCCAGGGTGGGCAGGCGGTTGCCGGTCAGTGCACTGAGCCACAGCTGGATCAACTGGGCGATACCGAAGATCACCAGAATGACCAGGCTTTGCTGCCACATGGGGAACATGCGCAGACGCTGCTGCAGGGACAGCACCAAGAAGGTGATGAGGGTAAGGACCAGCGCATTCTGCCCCAGCAGCGTGCCATACAGCACGTCCTCGGCAAGGCCCAGCACGAATGCCGTGGTCATGCCGACCTTGTTCGGCACGGCAAGGGTCCAGAACGACACCAGCAAGGCCAGCCACATGGGCCGGAACACTTCCATGAACTGCGGCATGGGGGAAACGCTGAGCAGCAGGCCGATGGCGAACGTAAGCCAGATGACCCAGCCGTTATTGCGGCGTGATGCAGCCATCATTGCCTCCGGGGTTGAGCGGGTGCGGCCGGCGTGGCAGGTGCAGCAGACGGGGCTGCTGGCTGCGCGACCGGAGTGGCCGGTGCTGCCGGTGTGACCGACGCGGCAGGCGTGCCAGCGGCGGGTGCGACCTGATCACGGGTAGCGGCCGGCTGGCCAGCAGGTGCAGCGCCCTTGCGGTCAGCCTCTTCCTGGGCAATGGCGGCATCGGTGGCGCGCTGCTCCGGGCTACGCCGGTCACTGAACACCAGCAACATATAGCGACTGCGGTTGAGCGCGGCGGTGGGGATGGCACGGACGATGGCAAAGGGCTGGCCGGAATCGTGGATCACTTCGTTGACCGTGGCCACCGGGTAGCCGGCAGGAAAGCGCTGCCCCATGCCGGAGCTGACCAGCAGGTCGCCTTCCTTGATGTCGGCAGTGTCGGCCACATGGCGCAACTCCAGGCGCTCCGGGTTGCCAGTGCCGCTGGCGATGGCACGCAGACCGTTGCGGTTGACCTGCACCGGAATGCTGTGGGTGGTATCGGTCAGCAACAGCACCCGCGCGGTATAGGGCATCAACTCTACGACCTGGCCCATCAGGCCGCGGGCATCGAGCACCGGCTGGCCCAGGAACACACCATCACGCTCACCCTTGTTGATCAGAATGCGGTGGGTAAACGGGTTGGGGTCGACGCCGATCAGCTCCGCCACTTCAACCTTCTCGTTGACCAGCGCCGAAGAGTTGAGCAACTCGCGCAGCCGCACGTTCTGCTCGGTCAGGGCCGCCAGCTTCTGCAGGCGCCCCTGCAGCAGCAGGGCTTCGGTCTTGAGCTTCTCGTTTTCGGCAATCAGCTCGGTGCGGCTACCGAACTGGCCGGCCACACCTTGCCAGGCACGCTGTGGCAAATCGGTGATCCAGTACGACTCCATCAGCACCAGGCCCATCTGACTGCGCACGGGTTTGAGCACGTCGAAGCGCGCGTCGACAACCATCAACGCGACCGACATCACCACCAGAACGAGCAGGCGAACGCCCAGCGAAGGGCCCTTGGAGAAAAGCGGTTTAATGGGCCGTTCCTCGTGGACGACTCAGGAGGTCATTGGACATGGAACAACGCACCAGCCTGGTTGCGGGTTGACGGATACGGCGCCCCAAACGGGCGCCAGCCCAGCGCATACAGGTAGCACTGTACGTACTACCTGTAAACCGGGCGCTCGTGAACAGCGAGCGGGATCACTCGCTGGAGAGCAGGTCCATCGCGTGCTTGTCCATCATCTCCAGGGCGCGACCGCCGCCACGGGCGACGCAGGTCAGCGGGTCCTCGGCGACGATCACCGGCAGGCCGGTTTCCTGGGCCAGCAGTTTGTCGAGGTCACGCAGCAGCGCACCACCACCGGTCAGCACCAGGCCGCGCTCGGCGATGTCCGAGGCGAGTTCCGGCGGCGATTGCTCGAGGGCGCTCTTGACCGCCTGGACGATGGTCGCCAGCGATTCCTGCAGCGCTTCGAGCACTTCGTTGGAGTTCAGGGTGAAGGCACGCGGTACACCTTCGGCCAGGTTACGACCACGCACGTCGACTTCACGTACTTCGCCACCTGGGTAGGCAGTGCCGATTTCCTGCTTGATACGTTCGGCGGTGGATTCGCCGATCAAGCTGCCGTAGTTGCGGCGCACGTAGGTCACGATGGCTTCGTCGAAGCGGTCACCGCCAACGCGGACGGACTCGGCATAGACCACGCCGTTCAGCGAGATCAGGGCGATTTCAGTGGTACCGCCACCGATATCGACGACCATCGAACCGCGGGCCTCTTCAACCGGCAGGCCTGCACCGATGGCAGCGGCCATCGGCTCTTCGATCAGGAACACTTCACGGGCACCCGCGCCGAGGGCCGACTCGCGGATGGCGCGGCGCTCGACCTGGGTCGACTTGCACGGCACGCAGATCAGCACGCGCGGGCTCGGCTGCAGGAAGCTGTTCTCGTGAACCTTGTTGATAAAATATTGCAACATTTTTTCGCAGACGCTGAAGTCGGCAATGACGCCGTCCTTCATCGGACGAATGGCTGCAATGTTGCCGGGCGTACGGCCCAGCATGCGTTTGGCTTCGGTACCGACGGCGACGACGCTTTTCTGGTTGCCATGGGTACGGATGGCAACAACCGAGGGCTCATTCAGGACGATACCGCGCTCACGCACGTAAATAAGGGTGTTGGCAGTACCCAGGTCGATAGAAAGATCGCTGGAAAACATGCCACGCAGTTTCTTGAACATGGGAAAGTGACCCTGGGGAAAGCGTGGGTAAAAAAGTGCGGCAAACTCTAACAATGGCAGGGATTTTGGGCAAGGAGCCAATATGTTAAATTGGCTGTTTTTCCGAGCACGCCAGCAGAATTTCGCGGCCGTTAGACCGCCAGAAAGCTGACATGTTCCTCACCGCGGACCCAAATTCCGTTCTTTGTTTCCCTTGGAGATCCTCATGGCGCTTGAACGCTGCGACGTGGAAAAGATCGCCCATTTGGCCCGCCTGGGCCTGAATGATGGCGAACTGCCACGCATTACCGACGCCCTGAACAGCATTCTCGGCCTGGTCGACCAGATGCAAGCGGTCGATACCACTGGCATCGAGCCCCTGGCCCACCCGCTGGAGGCCAGCCAGCGCCTGCGTCCTGACCAAGTCACCGAAAGCAACCAGCGCGATGCCTACCAGGCCATCGCGCCGTCGACCGAAAGCGGTCTGTACCTGGTTCCCAAAGTCATCGAGTAAGGGATAGAGCCTGCCATGCATCAATTGACCCTGGCCGAGATCGCCCGCGGACTCGCCGACAAATCGTTTTCTTCCGAAGAGCTGACCGGCGCCCTGCTGGCGCGCATCAAACAGCTCGACCCGCAGATCAACAGCTTCATCAGCATCACCGACGACCTGGCCCTGGCTCAGGCGCGTGCCGCCGATGCCCGTCGCGCCGCTGGCGAAACCGGCGCGCTGCTGGGTGCACCGATCGCCCACAAAGACCTGTTCTGCACCAACGGCGTACGCACCAGCTGCGGCTCGAAGATGCTCGACAACTTCAAGGCGCCCTATGACGCCACCGTGGTCGCCAAGCTGGCCGAAGCCGGCATGGTCACCCTGGGCAAGACCAACATGGACGAATTCGCCATGGGTTCGGCCAACGAATCCAGCCATTACGGCGCGGTGAAGAACCCGTGGAACCTCGAGCACGTTCCGGGCGGATCGTCCGGTGGTTCGGCCGCTGCCGTGGCCGCGCGCCTGCTGCCCGCCACCACGGGCACCGACACCGGCGGCTCGATCCGCCAGCCAGCGGCACTGACCAACCTCACCGGCCTCAAGCCGACGTACGGTCGTGTGTCGCGCTGGGGCATGATCGCCTACGCCTCCAGCCTCGACCAGGGCGGCCCGCTGGCCCGCACCGCCGAGGACTGCGCGCTGCTGCTGCAAGGTATGGCCGGTTTCGACGCCAAGGACTCCACCAGCATCGAAGAACCGGTGCCGGACTACAGCGCCAGCCTGAACGCTTCGCTGCAAGGCCTGCGCATCGGCCTGCCGAAAGAGTACTTCGGTGCCGGCCTCGACCCACGCATCGCCGACCTGGTACAGGCCAGCGTCAAGGAGCTGGAAAAGCTCGGTGCAGTGGTCAAGGAAATCAGCCTGCCGAACATGCAGCATGCCATTCCGGCCTACTACGTGATCGCTCCGGCTGAAGCCTCTTCCAACCTGTCGCGTTTCGACGGCGTACGCTTCGGCTACCGCTGTGAAGAGCCGAAAGACCTCACCGACCTGTACAAGCGCTCACGCGGCGAAGGGTTCGGCGTTGAAGTACAGCGCCGCATCATGGTCGGCACCTACGCCCTGTCGGCTGGTTACTACGACGCCTATTACGTGAAGGCGCAGCAAATCCGCCGCCTGATCAAGAACGACTTCATGGCCGCCTTCAACGATGTCGACCTGATTCTCGGCCCGACCACGCCAAACCCGGCCTGGAAGCTTGGCGCCAAGAGCAGCGACCCGGTTGCCGCCTATCTCGAAGACGTCTACACCATCACCGCCAACCTGGCGGGCCTGCCAGGCCTGTCGATGCCTGCGGGCTTCGTCGACGGCCTGCCGGTCGGCGTGCAACTGCTGGCGCCGTACTTCCAGGAAGGCCGCCTGCTCAACGTCGCGCACCGCTACCAACAGGTGACCGACTGGCATACCCGCGCCCCCAACGGCTTCTGAGGAATTCACACATGCAATGGGAAGTTGTGATCGGGCTGGAAATCCACACTCAGCTCGCCACCCAGTCGAAGATCTTCTCCGGCAGCGCTACCACCTTTGGCTCCGAGCCGAATACTCAGGCCAGCCTGGTTGACCTGGGCATGCCCGGCGTATTGCCGGTGCTGAACGAGCAAGCCGTGCGCATGGCGTGCATGTTCGGCCTGGCCATCGATGCCGAGATCGGCAAGCGCAACGTGTTCGCACGCAAGAACTACTTCTACCCCGACCTGCCCAAGGGCTACCAGATCAGCCAGATGGACCTGCCGATCGTCGGCAAGGGTCACCTGGACATCGCGCTGGAAGACGGCACCATCAAGCGCATCGGTGTAACCCGCGCGCACCTGGAAGAAGACGCCGGCAAGAGCCTGCACGAAGACTTCAGTGGTTCCACCGGCATCGACCTGAACCGTGCCGGCACCCCGCTGCTGGAAATCGTCTCCGAGCCTGACATGCGCAGCGCCAAGGAAGCCGTGGCTTACGTCAAGGCGATCCACGCGCTGGTGCGCTACCTGGGCATCTGTGACGGCAACATGGCCGAAGGTTCGCTGCGCTGCGACTGCAACGTATCGATCCGCCCGAAAGGCCAGACCGAGTTCGGCACTCGCTGTGAAATCAAGAACGTCAACTCGTTCCGCTTCATCGAGCGCGCGATCAACAGCGAAATCCAGCGCCAGATCGACCTGATCGAAGACGGTGGCAAAGTGGTGCAGGAAACCCGCCTGTACGACCCGAACAAGGACGAAACCCGCTCCATGCGCAGCAAAGAGGAAGCCAACGACTACCGTTACTTCCCCGACCCCGACCTGCTGCCGGTGGTCATCGAGGACAGCTTCCTCGAAACCATCCGCGCCGGCCTGCCGGAGCTGCCGCCACAGAAGGTCGAGCGCTTCCAGACTCAGTACGGCCTGTCGGCCTACGACGCCAACGTATTGGCCTCCAGCCGCGAACAGGCAGACTACTTTGAACAAGTGGTGAAGATCGGTGGTGATGCCAAGCTGGCGGCCAACTGGGTCATGGTCGAACTGGGTAGCCTGCTGAACAAGCTGGGTGTCGAAATCGATCAGGCGCCGGTCAGCGCCGCGCAACTGGGCGGCATGCTGCTGCGCATTCGTGACAACACCATCAGCGGCAAGATTGCCAAAACCGTGTTCGAGGCCATGGCCGCCGGTGAAGGCGATGCCGACAGCATCATCGAGAGCAAAGGCCTGAAACAGGTTACCGACACGGGTGCGATCGACAAGATGCTCGACGAAATGCTGGCAGCCAATGCCGAGCAGGTCGAACAGTATCGCGCAGCCGATGAGGCCAAGCGCGGCAAGATGTTCGGCTTCTTCGTCGGCCAGGCCATGAAAGCCTCCAAAGGCAAGGCCAACCCGGGGCAGGTGAACCAATTGCTCAAGGCCAAGCTCGAAGGGTGATGGTTTTACCCCTGTAATGCTGCGAGGGCTTCGCCCTCGTTCGCGGCTGAAGCCGCTCCTACACAAGCCAGCGTTTTCACTGTAGGAGCGGATTTACCCGCGAATGGTCGCACCGGAGAGCACCTGACTTGCTAAAACGTTCCCTCGGCACCCTCGCCCTGTTTTCTTTCCTGGCCGGCTGCGCCAGCCATGACATCGACCCGCGCGGCTACGACCAGACGGGCACCGCTTCCTACTACGGCTCGCGCCACCATGGCAAACGCACCGCCAGTGGCGAACCGTTCAACCAGCACGGCCTTACCGCCGCCCACCGCAGCCTGCCCTTCGGCACACGTGTACGGGTGACCAACATGGCCAATCAGCGCAGTGTGGTGGTACGCATCAACGACCGTGGCCCGCACACCCGCGGCCGCCTGATCGACCTGTCTCGCGCAGCAGCGGAAAAAATCGGCATGCTCCGTAGCGGAACAGCGCGCGTGCGAGTACAAGGGCTTAGCGACTGACGCGACAGGAGTCCGACCATTTTCGACCTGGCCACCCTTCCCACTTTTAGCCTGCTGCAAATGGGCGTTGCCCTGCTGTTGCTGGTCGGCGGCGCCGAGCTACTGGTGCGCTCCGCCTTGCGCCTGGCGCAGCGCCTGCACGTGCGCCCGCTGATCATAGGCCTGAGCCTGGTGGCCTTCGGCAGTACCGCGCCACAATTGACCGTAAGCCTGCAGGCCGCCTACCAGGGTGCGCCGGATGTGGCAGTAGGCAGCGTGATCGGCAGCAACATCTTCAACGTACTGGTCATTCTCGGCCTGGCCGCGCTGATCATCCCGCTGCGGGTGTCACGCCAGCTGGTGCGCCTGGACATTCCTTTGATGATCCTTGCCAGCGGGCTGGTGTATGCACTGTCCGCCAATGCCCACCTGGGCAGGGTTGAAGGGGCACTGCTATTGCTGGGGCTGGCCGGTTACCTGGCAATGCTCTGGCATCAGTCGCGCCATTACGCACGCACCTACCCTGCCCCGGACGCCGCCAGGTCCGGGGCCGGGCGCTTCTGGTCAGGTACGCTGCTGCAGATACTGGTCGGCCTTGGCCTGCTGAGCCTGGCGGGCCACTTGCTACTGGAAGCTGCCATCGAGGTGGCCACCGACCTGGGCCTGTCCGAGCGTATTATCGGCCTGACGGTCGTCGCCATCTGCACCTCCCTGCCGGAACTGGCCGCTGCGCTGATCGCCGCCTTGCGTGGCGAACGGGAGATCGCCGTGGGCACGGTGATCGGCAGTAACCTGTTCAACCTGCTGGCTGTACTGGGCCTGACCGCACTGATCACCCCAGAACCCCTGTCGATCTCGCCTAACGCGCTGTCTTTCGATCTGCCTGTAATGCTCGGCGTTGCCGTCCTGAGCCTGCCAGTGTTCTATTCCGGTTACCGCATCACTCGCGCAGAAGGCCTGGTGTTTCTTTGCCTGTACCTGGCCTACGGCCTTCATGTGGCGGCTTTTACCATGGGTATGCCGCTGGCTGGCCGCCTGGAGCGATTGATGCTGTTCTATGTACTGCCGGTGCTCGCTACAGTGTTGCTGTACACCACCGTGCGTGCCTGGCGGAGGCAGCATTGAGGGGCATGGAAGGGGAGCGCGTCAGGGCCGCCAGACGCATGCCTTTAGGCTTTCATCGCCTGTGAGATCGAGCGCCGCACGGGCGGCGCTCGATCTCACAGGCACCGAAAACCTAACGGCATACCCCTTACGAACAAACCCGATCAGCCCTTGGCCTGGCGAGCCTTCTTCAGCTTGAAAGCCACCCACAGCACAGCGATCCATGCCGGGATCAGCATTACCGAGATGCGAATCGGCGGCGTCAGGTACATCACCACCAGGATCAGCACGATGAACGCCAGGCACAGGTAGTTGGTCAGCGGGTGCCCCAGGCTTTTGTAGAAGGGGGTGATCCCGGCGGCCAGCTTGGCCTTGCGGAATTTGAGGTGGGTAATGCTGATGCTCGCCCAGTTGATCACCAACGCGGACACTGCCAACGCCATCAGCAAGCCAAAGGCCCCGCCCGGCATCAGGTAATTGATCAGCACGCACAGGCCGGTCGCAAAGGCCGACACGGCCAGCGCGGTCAGCGGCACGCCGCTACGGCTCACCTTCAGCAACTGACGCGGCGCATCGCCCTGGCTGGCCAGGCCGAACAGCATACGGCTATTGGCGTACACACAGCTGTTGTACACCGAGAGCGCAGCCGTCAGCACCACGATATTGAGGATGGTCGCCACCAGGTCGCTGTCCAGTTCGTGGAAGATCATCACGAACGGGCTGCCGCCCTGCACCACCTTCTGCCAAGGGTACAGCGACAACAGCACTGCCAAGGCACCGATGTAGAAAATCAGGATACGGTACACCACCTGGTTGGTGGCCTTGGGGATGCTCTCGCGCGGGTTGTCAGCCTCGGCAGCCGTGATGCCGACCAACTCCAGCCCACCGAACGAGAACATGATCACCGCCAGGGCCATTACCAGACCCGTGACGCCGTTAGGGAAGAAGCCGCCGTACTGCCACAGGTTGGCCACGCTGGCATCCGGGCCACCATGACCGCTACCCAGCAACCAGGCACCAAAGCCGATCATGCTGACGATGGCTACCACCTTGACCAGGGCGAACCAGAACTCCATCTCGCCATAGACCTTTACCTGGGTCAGGTTGATCAGGTTGATCACCACGAAGAAAATCGCCGCCGTGGCCCAGGTGGGGAAGTCCGGCCACCAGTACTGCACGTAGATACCGACCGCCGTCAGCTCGGCCATGCCGACCAGCACGTACACCACCCAGTAATTCCAGCCTGAGACAAAGCCGGCAAACTCGCTCCAGTATTGGTGGGCGAAGTGGCTGAAGCTGCCGGCGACCGGCTCTTCCACCACCATTTCGCCCAGCTGGCGCATGATCAGGAAGGCCATCAGGCCGGCGATGGCGTAGCCCAGCAACACGGAGGGGCCGGCCAACTGGATGGTCTGGGCAATGCCCAGGAACAACCCGGTACCGATGGCCCCGCCCAGCGCGATCAGCTGGATATGGCGATTCTTCAGCCCGCGCTGTAACCGCTCGGGCGTGCTCTGGTCTTGCATGAAGTGTCCTTTAGCTCAGTGAGGCAGTGTTGTTGCTGTTATTTGCAGTCAAGGATCTAGATCCATCCGCCCCACTGCAAGATGAAAATACCAATGTTGGTGGTGATCGCCGCCATTAGCGTGGTAATCACGATGATCGACGCAGCCAGTTCATGATTGCCGTTGGCTGCCCGCGCCATCACGTAGCTGGCCGCAGCGGTCGGGCTGCCTATGTACAGGAACAGGATGCCCAGCTCCGCCCCGCGAAACCCGCACAACCAGGCCCCAAGGGTGCCGAGCAGCGGCAGCCAGAGCATTTTCACGAAGCTGGCATCGATGGCCAGCCGACCACAGTTACGCAGCGCTGCCAGCGACAGCGTGCCGCCGATACAGATCAGCGCCAGCGGCAGGGTCATCTGTGCCAGGTAGTCGCCCGAGGTCAGTAGCCAGTTGGGCAGCGGCACCTGGCCGTAAGCCATGGGCGCGGCCACCAGTACGCTGATGATCAGCGGGTTGCTGAAAATGCTCTTGCAGATGCTCCACGGATCGGACTTGAGGTCCGGGCTGTACACCGCCAGTACCACCGCTGACAGCGAGTTGTACATGAGGATGACCAGGCCTGCGAGTACCGCCCCCAGGGAAATGCCATAGTCACCGTACAGGCTGGCGGCCAGGGCCAGGCCGATCACACCGTTGTTGCCGCGGAAGGCGCCCTGGGTATAGATGCCCCGGTCGGCCATCGGGCTGCGCCAGATGGCCATGCCCCAGGCAATGGCGAAACCGACCAGGGTGGCGATGATGAAATACAGGATGACACCGGGCTTGACCGCTGCGGCCAGGTCGGCGTGGTAGATGCCGAGAAAGAGCAGCGCCGGCATGCAGACGTTGAATACCAGCTGCGAGGCGACGCGGTTGAAGTTGTCGTCGATCAAGTGAATGCGTTTGAGCAGGACGCCCATGAACAGCATGGCGAAAACCGGTGCCGTGATGTTCAGGGTCTGGATAAGAAGGGCGAGCATGCGCAAGCGATCCTGGAGGGGTTGCCGTCAGGCGGCCAATGATACGTCAACGGCTGGGATTTGCGGGGATCAAGCGCGATAAAAGGAAATGTCTTTCAGGTTTTCTGCTGCCAGTACCGGCCGCTTTGCACCTAACCCCGCCCCCACAGGTACCACGCCGTGATTCATCGGTTCACACAAACCTGTGAGCCATTCATGAAAAGCCCGCAGCAGCCCAGGCCTTGTTCAGCCGCTTCTCCCGCGCCGACGCCGCCAGTGCCATTACCCCGTGGTCACGCTGCCAGACTTGCGCCCACTGCACCGGCCCTGTCGCCAACGCCGCATCGATCTCCCCCCGCAAGGCCTGGAACTGCGCAAACAACCCGCCAAGCAACAAGTGACAACCCATGCTATCGGCACACTGGCGGCTACCCTCGGCGCAGCCGGCCAACAGCCCAAGCAACTGCAGGCGCAGCCCCTGCGGCCAGGCGCACTCCTGCCCAACGCCATACAACCAGGCGGTCAGCGCCGCGAGCACATACAAATCCTCCAGCGAACGGAACGGCTTCACGTAGGCATCCCAGCCGTCACCGGCCAGCAACTCGCACGATGCCTGCTCCAGCAGCAGCCGGGCGTGCCCGACTTCCGGCATCAGCGGCAGGGTCGGCAATGGCTCCAGTGTCACCCCCGGCTCCCCGGGATAGACCACCGCCAGGCTCAGTTGCGGCGCCGCGCCAGCCGCTTCGCTACGCGCCGCCACCAGCAACCACTCCGCCTCCAGGCCTGCGGTAACGAAGTCTTTGCAGCCCGACAGCCGCAGAGCGTCCAGCCGTGTGTGCATGTCTGCAGGCCGCACGCTGCGCCGCTCGGTGGCACACAAGGCGCCAAGGCTGTGCGGCGCACTGGGCCACAGCACGCGAAGGGCGGCCTGGTAACCCACCAGGAAGGCCAGGCCCGGGGTGGCCATTGCACACCCACCCAGTACCGCCAGTTCGAACGGGGCAACCGGGCCGAGGCGCTCAAGCAGCGCGGCGTAGGTTTCGCCCAGGGTGCCTGTCGGCGCGAGGCGAAGCGGATCGTTGAGTCGTTGCAACCAGGCCATGGAACAGCTCCTTGCTGGAGGGCTTTCAGTTAAGGCTCAGGGTGTGTCACGCAAGCATCACCAAACATTCACAGGGGTGACACTGGGTCTACCTAGGCTGACTTTGCACAACAAAGCCGACCGGCCGCAACCCTTCTTGGCTGGCTTATGGAGACTCGTAATGACTCGGATCGCTACCGCTGGCGACTACAGCACCGAACGCCGTCTGCAAGCCGAACGCCTGGTTGGCGCCGCGGCGTTGCAAGAAGCCCAGGCTCTGCGCTACACCGTATTCAGCGCAGAATTCAAGGCCAAGCTCAAAGGTGCCGAGCAGGGCCTGGACATGGACGACTACGACGTGCACTGCCGCCACATTGGTGTACGCGACCTGAGCACCGGCGAACTGGTTGCCACCACCCGCCTGCTCGATCACCAGGCCGCCAGTAGCCTGGGCCGTTTCTACAGCGAAGAAGAATTCAGCCTGCACGGCCTGTTGCAGCTGCAAGGCCCGATCCTCGAACTGGGCCGTACCTGCGTCGCCCCCGACTACCGCAACGGCGGTACCATCGCCGTGCTCTGGGGCGAACTGGCCGAGGTGCTCAACGAGGGCCGCTACAGCTATCTGATGGGCTGCGCCAGTATCCCCATGCAGGACGGCGGCGTGCAGGCCCATGCAGTGATGCAGCGCCTGCGTGAACGTTACCTGTGCACCGAACACCTGCGTGCCGAGCCGAAGAACCCACTGCCGAAACTGGCCCTGCCCAACAACGTCATTGCCGAAATGCCACCGCTGCTCAAGGCCTATATGCGCCTGGGCGCGAAGATTTGCGGCGAGCCATGCTGGGACGAAGACTTCCAGGTGGCAGACGTGTTCATCCTGCTCAAACGCGACGAGCTGTGCCCACGCTACGCCCGCCACTTCAAGGCGGCGGTCTGATGCCCAAGTTGCGGGTACTGGCCCGCCTCATCCGACTGCTGCTGGTGCTGGCGCAGGGCATGCTGATGGCCAGCATTATCGCCTTGGGCGAACGCTTGGGCTTCAAGGCGCCGATCGAACGGCGCCAGCGCTGGACTTGCCTGTTCATGAAGCGCCTGGTCGCTGCCCTGCCCTTCGACGTCAAGGTAGTCGGCGAACTTCCGCAGCGGCCGATGCTGTGGGTCAGCAACCATGTTTCCTGGACCGACATCCCCCTGCTTGGCATGCTCACGCCGCTGTCTTTCCTGTCCAAGGCCGAAGTGCGCCACTGGCCGGTGGCCGGCTGGCTGGCGGAAAAGGCCGGCACGCTGTTCATTCGCCGTGGTGGTGGCGACAGTCAGCGCCTGCGCGAACAGATCGCCGGGCAACTGGGGCTGGCTCGTCCGCTGTTGATCTTCCCCGAAGGCACCACTACCAGCGGCCGCACGTTGCGCACCTTTCATGGCCGCCTGCTTGCAGGTGCCATCGACCGTGGCGTGGCAGTGCAGCCAGTCGCTATCCAGTACCTGCGTGATGGCCAGATCGACCCGGTAGCGCCGTTCATTGGTGAGGACGACCTGGTGTCGCACCTGATGCGCCTGTTCGCCCTGCCGCGGGGCGAGGTGTGCATCCACCTCCTGCAGCCAATAGGTAGCGTGGGCAAGGAACGTGCGGTGCTGGCATTGCAGGCACAGCAGGCGATTCACCTGGCGCTGTTTGGGGTTGAAGACGTGGAGATGGCGCCACGTCGACAGGCGCGGGCTGCCTGAATGCGTGTACTGCCTGTTCTGGCCCTTTCGCGGGTGAACCCGCTCCTACACCGAGCGCATTGCCCGTAGGAGCGGGTTTACCCGCGAAGAGGCCAGTATCACCCACACACCTCTAACTGTCAGACATCCGCCCTACCGCCGCAAACGCCTGCAGTTGCGGGTAGAACTCGCGAAAATCCGCCAGCAGCGGCTCATACAGCCGCTCCAGCTCCACCATCACCCCGGCCATCCCCTCAGGCCGCGACAAGCGCCGGGCAATGCCGTTGAACACCTGCGCCAGCGTATCGAAGTCGCCATACGCCCCTAGCCAGTCATCCGCTGCCATGAACGGCGCAATCCGCGCCAGCCGCCCAGGCAGCTCAGGCTCTGCCAGCAATATTCGATAGAACGCGCCAGTGAACTGCTCCAGCGGCTGATCGGCGTAGTTGCCCCAGTGCCGTGCCAGGCAATGGTCGAAAAACACATCCAGAACGATGCCGGCAAAACGCCGCCGCTCGCGCGGAAAACGTGCCAGAGCCGCCAGCACCACTGGGTGCCGGTCAGTGTAACTGTCGATTTGCCGGTGCAGCCGGATGGCCGCCTCCAGCGCAGGCGGAAAGCGCCCTTCCAATGAGCCTTTGACAAAGTCGCCATACAGGCTGCCAAGCAGTTGTTGCGGCGCCGGGCCGCCCAGGTGCAAGTGTGCGAGGTAGTTCATGAGCGCAGTCTAGCATCGTCACCGAACATATCGTTATAACGCGATATATCGATTCGTGCTCAGCTCAGAACACGTTCGTATTTGTATATCGGAATTCAGCGAACTATATTTCGCCCCATCGCGATATACCGCTACAACGAGCCTCAAACCATGCCACTCGATCTCGACGAAATCATAAAAGCACTGGCCCACCCGGTCAGGCGAGAAATTCTCAGTTGGCTGAAAGACCCGGCAACCCAGTTCCCGGACCAGTACCACAGCACCGAAAACGGTGTGTGTGCCGGGCAAATCGACCAACGCTGCGGCCTGTCGCAGTCGACCGTCTCTGCCCACCTGGCCACGTTGCAGCGCGCCGGGCTGATCAGCAGCCAGAAGATTGGCCAATGGCACTTCTTCAAACGCGACGAAGCCACCATCCAGGCGTTCCTCGAACAACTGCGCCAAGCACTTTGACAAGGCAGGTAACCACAATGACCACGCTTTTCGATCCGATCAAACTGGGCGACCTGCAACTGCCCAACCGTATCATCATGGCCCCGCTCACCCGCTGCCGTGCCGATGAAGGCCGTGTGCCCAATGCGCTGATGGCCGAATACTACGTACAACGTGCCAGCGCCGGGCTGATCCTCAGCGAGGCGACTTCGGTCAGCCCCATGGGCGTCGGCTACCCAGATACCCCCGGCATCTGGAACGATGAACAGGTACGTGGCTGGAACAACGTGACAAAGGCCGTGCATGCTGCGGGCGGTCGCATTTTCCTGCAGCTGTGGCACGTGGGTCGTATCTCCCACCCCAGCTATCTGAATGGCGAACTGCCTGTGGCCCCCAGCGCGATCCAGCCCAAGGGCCATGTGAGCCTGGTGCGCCCACTGAGTGACTACCCTACCCCACGGGCGCTGGAAACCGAAGAAATCAACGACATCGTCGAGGCCTACCGCAGTGGCGCCGAAAATGCCAAGGCTGCCGGTTTCGATGGTGTGGAGATCCATGGCGCCAACGGTTACCTGCTCGACCAGTTCCTGCAAAGCAGCACCAACCAGCGCACCGACCGTTACGGTGGCTCGCTGGAAAACCGCGCGCGCCTGTTGCTGGAGGTGACCGATGCGGCCATTGAAGTGTGGGGCGCACAGCGCGTAGGTGTGCACCTGGCACCGCGTGCCGACGCCCACGACATGGGCGACGCCGACCGCGCCGAGACCTTCACCTATGTGGCCCGAGAGCTGGGCAAGCGCGGCATCGCCTTCATCTGCTCACGAGAACGGGAAGCCGACGACAGCATCGGGCCGCTGATCAAAGAGGCATTCGGTGGCCCGTACATCGTCAACGAGCGGTTCGACAAGGCCAGTGCCAATGCGGCCTTGGCCAGTGGCAAAGCGGATGCCGTGGCGTTTGGTGTGCCGTTCATCGCCAACCCCGACCTGCCGGCACGGCTGGCAGCGGATGCGCCGTTGAACGAGGCACATCCCGAAACCTTCTATGGCAAGGGGCCGGTGGGTTACATCGATTATCCGCGGTTGTGATTGAGGGCCATTCGCGGGCATGCCCACCACCGGTACAGCGACAGGCTTGAAAGCTGCGCTTGATCCTGTGGGAGCGGGCTTGCCCGCGAACAAGGCTCAGCTGATGTCACGGACGGGCGTTGATCTGTTGCTGCAGGTTCTGAATCTGGCTCTGCAGCGTATTCAGGTTACGCGTCATCTGCGCACGGAAGGCATCGAACTCCTGCACCGAAGCACCACCGGATGACGCCGCAGCCGGGCGGTTGTCGACCTGGCTCTTCAAAACCAGCATGTCCTGCTGCAGGCTCTGAATGTCAGCGCTCGGGTTGCCCTGTTTCTTCAAGGCCGCCACCTCGCTACCCAAACTCTTGAGCTGGCCGTCCAGCTGAGCGCCATCCACCTGTGAGGCCTTCAGCGCGGCAACCTGCTCGCTCAGGCTCTTCAACTGGGCATCCAGCTTGCCACCATCGACCTGGCCCGAACGCAGCGCCGCCAACTCGCCATTCACCAGCTTCAGTTGCGCCTGCAACTGGCTTTGCAGCTCGGTCACAGCCTTCTGCTGTTCTCGGGTATCGGCCAGCACCTGCTCCAGACGCTTGCCCAGGTCGCCGGTCTGCCCGGCAACACCCTGCTGCAACTGGCGCAGCTGTAGCTTCAATGCCTCGCTGCTGGTAGTGGCGCCAGACTCACTGGCCGCCACCTTGCCACTGATTGCCTGAAGGCGGCCAGCCGCCTCTTCACTGATGCGGGCAAAGCTTTCCTGGGTCGCCACCAGTTGCTGCTCCATCAGCGAGATCTGCTGGAAGCTCCACCAGCCCAGCCCCGCCAAGGCGATGAACGAGGCACCGAGCAATGCCCACAACGGCGCCGTGCTGGCCCCGCGGGCGGCTTTCTGGCGGCTGCGCATCACATGCGCCGGCATCAGTTCGTCATCATCAACGGTGCCCGCCCGCAAGGCAGGCACGTCATCAAAGTCATCGTGAGCATGGTTACGCATGGATACATTCAACCGCGGTAGTCACAAAGAGGCACGAGTATAAACCGCCAGCGCAGCGCATTGATGACCATTGTCAGCCGGGCGGCAAATGCTTCCACCAGCCGCAGAATTCATCCACCGCCGTCCACAGGCTGACCTTGGGCTGGTAGTCCAGGTACTGCCGGGCACGGCTGATATCCAGGGTGAAATCACGGCTCATCACCTGCATCCCCAGGCGCGACAAGGTCGGTTGCGGGCGCCCTGGCCATAACATGCAGGCCGCCTCGTTCAGCGCGGCCAGGCTGTAGGCAAGGCCATAGGAACGGTAGCGGGTCACCTGGGGAAGCTGCATCTGGCGCATCACGTAGTTGACCACGTCCCACAGCGGCAGTGGCTGGCCGTTGCTTATGTTGTAAGCCTGGCCCAGCGCCCGGTCATCAGCGAACAATGCACTTAGCAGCGCCTCGTTGAGGTTGTGCACACTGGTGAAATCGACCTTGTTCAGGCCGTTGCCGATGATCGCCACACGCCCTTTGCGCTGCATCTGCATCAGCCGCGGGAAGATACTGGCATCGCCCGCGCCGGTGACGAAGCGCGGGCGCAGCGCCAGCACTTCAAGGCCAAACTCCTGGGCGCCGAACACTTTCTGCTCGGCCAGGTACTTGGTTTGCCCATAGTGATCGTGGAAGCGACGCGGTACCTGGTCTTCACGGACGTCCAGACGCGAACGGCCATTGAAGTAGATCGACGGCGAAGACAGATGCACCAGGCGCCGTACGTGCTCTTTCAGGCAGCCCTCGACCACGTTCTCGGTCACCACCACGTTGCCTTGGTAGAAATCCTGATAGCGCCCCCAGTTACCCACTGCGCCAGCGCAGTGCACCACGGCTTCGACACCCTGGCACAAACGCCGGGCCAGCTCGGCGTCACCCAGGTCGCCCGGGATGAACTGTGCGCCACGCTTGACCAGATGCTCGACCCCTTCGGCACGGCGGCCGCTGACGCGCACGTCCAGGCCTTGCTCCAGGGCGAAACGCGCAAAGCGCCCGCCAATGAAGCCACTCGCGCCGGTGACCAGAATTCGCATGTAACACTCCGTCTTGCCAGATTTCAGATGCAACTGACGCCAGCCATGGCTACAAGGGCACCAGCCAATGCTGCGCGGTGTGCCGCAGGTGGTCGGTCAGTTGCGCGAGCAATTGCCCGCCATTGCGCCAATGATGCCAGTACAGCGGCACATCGATAGGGGTATCGCGGCAGATTTCCACCAATTGCCCACTGGCCAGTTGCTCCCGGGCCTGCAATTCGGGCACCAGGCCCCACCCCAACCCGGCCTCGGTCATGCGCAGGAAGCCTTCGGATGAAGGGCACAGGTGGTGCAGGAAACCACCCTCTATGCCCAGCGATGCCAGGTAGCGATGCTGCAGGAAATCGTCCGGCCCGTACACGATCGCTGGCGTACGGGCCAGGCGGCTGGCGACAAAACCTTGGGGGAAGTGCCGCGCCATGAACACGGGACTGGCCAATGCCCGGTAGCGCATGGCCCCCAGTGGCAAACTGCGTGCGCCGGCTACCGGCCGCTCACTCCCACACAGGCAGGCCGCCACTTCGCCGGCACGCATGCGTTTCAGG
The DNA here is from genome assembly GCF_058795575.1 of Pseudomonas sp. GW823-FHT05G12. Taxonomy (NCBI): domain Bacteria; kingdom Pseudomonadati; phylum Pseudomonadota; class Gammaproteobacteria; order Pseudomonadales; family Pseudomonadaceae; genus Pseudomonas; species Pseudomonas sp. GW823-FHT05G12. The sequence continues at coordinate 1,111,804 of NZ_CM179501.1, read as the reverse complement.
CCCACTTCCTGGTCCTCAACCACCAGGTCGGTCAGCACGTTCTGTTGTGCGCAGAAGTTGCCCACCGCGCCGGCCCACCAGGTGGCCAGGCTATCGGCGTTGAGGGCGATGCGCAGGCGCTCCGGCATGCCCTCTTCGTCCAGCGCCGGTACCTGGCGCTGCAGGTCGCGTTCGAGCAGGCGCACCTGCTGCACATGGTTGAGTAGCTGGCGGCCGACTTCGGTCGTGCCGGGCGGCGAGGCACGTACCAGCACCGGCTGGCCGACCCGCGCCTCAAGCAACTTGATGCGCTGGGAAATCGCCGATTGCGACAAGCCCAGCACCTGCGCCGCACGCTCGAAACCGCCTTGTTCGATCACTGCCGCGAGGGCAGCCAGCAGTTTGTAGTCGAACATCGATTTTCCTAATGGGTGATCAGCTTTATTTGTTTTTCTTATACAGCGCCGAACATCACAATGGCCAGCATCTTTCGTGACCCTTTTTGGAGAGCCCTGCCATGTGGCAAAGCTATCTCAATGGCATGCTGGTGGCCTTCGGTCTGATCATGGCCATTGGCGCCCAGAACGCCTTCGTCCTCGCCCAGAGCCTGCGCCGTGAGCATCACCTGCCGGTGGCAGCGCTGTGCATCATCTGTGACGCCATCCTCGTGGCCGCCGGGGTATTCGGCCTGGCTACCGTGCTGGCACACAACCCGACCTTGCTGGCGATTGCCCGCTGGGGCGGCGCAGTGTTCCTGATCTGGTACGGCGCCAAGGCGCTGCGCAGTGCCTGCTCCAAGCAGAGCCTGCAGCACCAGCAAGGCCAGGGCGTTCGCTCACGTCGCGCCGTACTGCTCAGCGCCCTGGCAGTGACCCTGCTGAACCCGCACGTGTACCTCGACACCGTGTTGCTGATCGGCTCGCTGGGCGCCCAGCAGTCCGCCCCTGGCGCCTACGTGGCCGGAGCGGCCAGCGCTTCGCTGCTGTGGTTCTCGACCCTGGCCATTGGCGCGGCGTGGCTGGCACCGTGGCTGGCGCGGCCGGCGACCTGGCGCATGCTCGACCTGATGGTGGCGGTGATGATGTTCGCGGTGGCGGCGCAATTGATCTTCAACTGACCTCGGGGCGCGGCATATTCATCAACGGCAAGATCGTGCAGCACGCGGTCTTGCAGGCAACACCCGCGCAACGCCGAGCCGCCGGTCGGCACAGCCCAGCCCCTGCGGAACCTCTATTCCCTATGTTTGTTGCGTGGTTATGCGCCGGGCCCGGTGCTATGATCCAGCCCTTGCGTCGCAAAGAGTACAGACTCGCCGACGCTTATCGGGCCGCCCGTGATCGGCCTTGCGCAAACCGCAAACAGACCTGAATCAGGAGATCCACCATGGCTTTTGAATTGCCGCCGCTGCCGTACGCCCATGACGCCCTGCAGCCGCACATCTCCAAGGAAACCCTGGAGTATCACCACGACAAGCACCACAACACCTACGTCGTGAACCTGAACAACCTGGTCCCAGGCACCGAATTCGAAGGCAAGACCCTGGAAGAGATCGTCAAGAGCTCTTCGGGCGGCATCTTCAACAACGCCGCTCAAGTCTGGAACCACACCTTCTACTGGAACTGCCTGTCGCCAAACGGCGGCGGCCAGCCTACCGGTGCACTGGCTGACGCCATCAACGCCGCTTTCGGTTCCTTCGACAAGTTCAAGGAAGAGTTCACCAAGACTTCGGTGGGCACCTTCGGTTCCGGCTGGGGCTGGCTGGTGAAGAAAGCTGACGGTTCCCTGGCCCTGGCCAGCACCATCGGCGCCGGCTGCCCACTGACCAGCGGCGACACCCCGCTGCTGACCTGCGACGTCTGGGAACACGCCTACTACATCGACTACCGCAACCTGCGTCCGAAGTACGTCGAGGCGTTCTGGAACCTGGTCAACTGGGCCTTCGTTGCCGAGCAGTTCGAAGGCAAGACCTTCAAGGCCTGAGTCCCTCAGCCTTGAGCAAGAAACCCGGCCTCGTGCCGTAATGCTGGCAGTCCAGCATTGCCATCCACGCCGGGCTTCCTCGAAAAACCGATGCCAGTCTTCTGGCATCGGTTTTTTTTCAAGGGTTCTGGAACGGGCCAGCGCACAGGGCGTTCATGAGGCGTACTGACCAAGCCAGCCAAGGCTATCTGCAGTAGCGCCCGTAGGCCGGTACTCACACCCGACCCAGCCCGCATACCCGCGCTGCTCCAGCGTCGCAAACAACCCTGCAATGTCCATCTGCCCCGTCCCCGGTTGATGCCGCCCAGGACAGTCGGCCACCTGCACATGCACCGTCCGCTCAAAGAACTGCGCCAGCACATCGGCCGCATTTCCGGTCAACAACTGCGCATGGTACAGATCAAGGATCAGCCCGATACTCGCATGCGCCTCCAGCACCTGCTGTGCCTTGTTGAAGTCGGACATGTAATACCCTGGCATTTCCTGCGTGCAGATCACTTCGATCAATGGCCGCAGCCCCTGGTCCTCGAAATATTTCACGCCATAGTCCAGGTTGCTCGCGTACACCTTGCCGGCACCATCCTCGTGGGTTATCCCGGACATCAGGTGCACATCCGTACATGCCAGCGTGCGGGCATAGCTGGCTGCCTGGCGCAACCCGTCACGAAACTCGGGCTCCTTGCCCGCCACCGCAGCAATGCCCTTGGAAACGCCAGCCGGTGCGGCAAACTGGACCAATGGCAACGCATACTTCGCCAGTTCATCAGCCAACAAACTCGCATCCAACTCATAGGGCGAGGGGAATTCCACCGCGCGAAATCCGGCGGCAGCGGCGGCTTCGATACGCTGCAGAAAAGGCAGTTCGTTGAACTGGAAGCCGAGGTGAGCATTGAATTTGAGCATGTGTAAAGATCCATCCCGGGAAGAAAACATTCGTCGTTCCAAATCCTGAGCCGCGGCTCAGGCACTGCGCTGGCGGCAACTGCGCCAGCTCGCTGCGTGCAGATACTCAGGTCCTTCGTGTGGTATTTTCCTGCCCCAGTCCGACCCAAATCTGCCGGATCGACTGAAGTCAAACATTCGGAATACAGCCTGTGATCAAGAAAGACCTCGCCCTCCAATTGGCCCCTCGCGTCATCGAGATGATCCGCGCCCGGTCGATGAAGGCCGGCGAGCCATTGCGCGAGCAGACCTTCGCCCAAGCCTTCGATGTCTCCCGCTCCCCCATCCGCAGGGTATTCGCCCTGCTCGCCGAGTGGAACATCGCGGTGCAGGAGCCCAATCGCGGCTATTTTCTGAAACAGGACGCCGGGCAGATCCAGGAAGCCACTGTACCGCCCGTCTGCGACCCCTTCGAAGACTTCTACCTGCGTGTGGTGGACGACATCCTCAACGGGGAAATCCCTGCCGAATTCTTTGAAGCCCAGCTACTGCGACGCTACTCTGTGCCTCGCGGGCAACTGCTCAAGGTCCTCAACCGGCTGGCAAGCGAAGCCATGGTCGAGCGCAAGCCTGGGCAAGGCTGGAGCCTCAACGAATTCGTGCACAACGCCCAAACCCACATCCAGAGCTACCGCTTCCGCATGGCCATCGAGCCGGCCGCACTGCGTGAGCCGGGCTACAACGTGAACCAGGCCGCCTTTGCCAAAGCCAGGGCACAACAGCAGGCCATGCTCGACGGCGAGATTCACACGCTGTCACGTGCCCAACTGTTTGAAATCGGCGCCCAGTTTCACGAAATGATCGTGCAATGCTCGGGCAACCTCTTCTTCATCGATGCCATACGCCGGCAAAACCAGCTCAGACGCTTCATGAGCTACAAAGCCAACGTCGACCGCAGTCGCCTGATGACGCAATGCCTGGAGCACCTGCACCTGCTCGACCTGATCGAGTCCGGTCGGCGCGAAGAAGCCGCACGGTTTCTGTGGAAACATCTGGACGAAGTCGGCCGCCTCAAAACCGGCCAGGATGCCTTGCAGGAAAGCCAGCAGGCATAACCCCTCTCCTCCTTCCTTCAAACCCGCGCGTGAATCAGGTATGGCAGCTTAGCCATTGCCTCCTTTTGACACAAGATACAAAGCAGCCTGAAAAATCAGCGCTCGCTGTAAAATTTGCGCCACTTATTGTATTTCATTGCAACAATAAGCAATATGCGCACCGCTCGGACGCACTGTGGCACCGAATCACACAGGAATGGATGCAATGGAACAAGGAACGTTGGCTAAAGGGACGGGGGTCTCGAGCCTTCTGTTCGGGGTGTACACGATTCTGCTGGCCCTGCTTGGCCTGACACTGGCCTATCAGGGAGGCACGCTGGTCAATGCCGGTGGCACGCCTTACTACGCGATGATGGGCACCGTATTGCTGCTGGCCGCAGCACTCATGGGCCTGAAGAAGGCGGCCGGAATCTACCTCTATGGCGCAGCATCCCTGGCCACCTACGGTTGGGCGATCTGGGAGTCGGGCTACAACGGCTGGGCCTATATTCCACGCCTGGCCTGGCTGGTACTGCTCAGTGTGATCTTTCTGGCTTTCTGGCCACTGGTCCGCCGCGACTTCGCCAAAATCAACAAGGCACTGTACTTCAGCATCATGGGCGTGCTGCCGCTGCTGATGGCAGCCACCATCCTGGTACCGCTGTTCTTCCCGAACACCGTTCATCTGGCCGACTCGCCGGCTATCACCGCGCATTCACAGCAACCGTTCAGCCGCAGCACGGTGGCATCACCAGACGCCAACGTCGCCGCGTCTCACGACAAGACCAATTGGACCGCCTATGCCGGCTCGAACCTCGGCAACCACTATTCCGCTGCAGCGCAGATTACTCCAGCTAACGTTTCCGGCCTGGTCAAGGCGTGGGAATACCACCATGGCGATGTCAAACAGCCTGGCGAAAAAACCAAGTATCTGAACGAGGCCACCCCCATCAAGGTTGGCGACTCGCTGTATACCTGCACGCCGAAGCAAATCATCATTTCGTTGAACGCGACCACCGGCAAAGAGAACTGGCGCTACGATTCGAAGGTCGACCCGGACTACTTCGCCAACGGCGGTGCCTATTGCCGTGGTGTCTCGTACTACGAAGTACCCAATGCCAGCGGGCTTTGCGCCAAACGCATCATCTGGGGCACCAACGACATCCGCCTGGGTGCAGTTGATGCGCTTACCGGGCAGGCCTGCCCAGACTTCGGCACGGCAGGCTTTGCCGACCTCAAGGACGGCCTGGGTACGTTCCGTAAAGGCTCCACCGGCATCACTTCCGCACCGCTGGTCATCCGCGGGGTGGTCATCACCGGTGGCCGGGTGCTGGACTCGGATGTGCGCCCGGCACCGTCAGGCGTGGTTCGCGCCTACGATGCAGTCAGCGGCAAACAAAAGTGGGCCTGGGATCTTGGCCGTCCCGATAGCACTGCCCCTGCCGACGCAGATGAAACCTATACACTCAGCACGCCCAACTCATGGGCGCCGATTTCCGCCGACGACGAGCTGGGGCTGGTCTACATCACCACGGGTAATGCTGCAGGTGACTTCTATGGCGGTACCCGCACCGAACAGGAAGACAAGTTCAGCTCTTCGCTGGTGGCCCTGGATGCCCTCACCGGCAAGGTCAAATGGCACTTCCAGACCGTCCATCACGACCTCTGGGACTACGACCTGAGCCCACAACCGGCGCTGATCGATTTCCCCACCGCCAACGGCACACGCCCGGCAGTCATCCAAGCCACCAAGTCAGGCCAGTTGTTCGTCCTGGACCGCGCCACTGGCGAACCGCTGGTCGATATCTCGGAGGCTGCCGTCCCACAGGGCACGGCCCCTGGGGACTACACCGCGGCGACACAACCGTTGTCACCGGGCATGCCGAGCACCATGGGCCGCCCATCGAAAAACCCGGAAGTGCTGAACGAAGCCGATGCCTGGGGCCTGACGCCGTTCGATCAGCTGCAATGTCGCATCGAGTTTCGCCAGGCGCGTTACGAAGGGATCTTTACACCACCGGTAGTCGGCCAGCAAAGCCTGATCTTCCCCGGGCACCACGGCGGCCTGAACTGGGGCGGGGTGATGGTGGACCTGCAGCGAGGCCTGCTGATCATCAACAACCAGCGGCTGCCGTACATGCAGGGGCTGGTTCCACGCGAGCAGCTCGATGCGATCAATGCCAAATCGTTCCAGGAATCGCCCGGCAATAACCAGGGGTTCCGCGTCCAGGCCGGCCTGCCGTACGGGGCCATCAAGGACCCATGGATGTCGGCGCTGGAACAACCGTGCATCGCGCCACCCTGGGGGTTCATCTCCGCTATCGACCTGCGCACCCGTGAAGTGCGCTGGAGCCGCCCATTCGGCACCGGCTATGACAGCGGTCCCTTGGGCATCGCCTCGAAACTGCGCTTCGAAATCGGTACACCGAGCGATGCCACCGGCGTTGCTACAGCCGGCGGCGTAACCTTCATCGGCGCTGCCATCGACCGTTCCATGCGCGCCTACAACAGCGAAAGTGGTGAATTGCTGTGGGAAGAACGCCTACCGGCCGGCAACCAGGCGTCGCCCCTGACCTACGTGAGCGAAGGCCGCCAGTACGTGGTTGCCGTGGTCGGCGGGCATGACCGGATTCCGACCAAGCTGGGTGACAGCATCATTGCCTGGGCGCTGCCGGAGAAATAGCGCTGCCTTTCAGGGACAGCCATCGGTTACTTCCGCTCCACAGGCCCTCTGTTCGAGGAGTGTGCCATGCCTGTGGGGGCGGGCTATCCGCGAAGCAGCCAGCGCATATTTCACCTGCGCCCCACCCGCAAAACGCTTGCTCAGACCGCATACCACGCTAACATCAAACCTCTGGAAGATTGATACAGCGCATTCAAGTTGCGGGGTCAGGCAACCGATACACTGCTAATGGTCGGCCGGTAGTGTATCGTCATCGTTGATGGCAAAATGATGCCATGCGCATGGATTAAGGAAACCCCATTGAAGCTGGAATTGCGGAACAGCTTGTCGGTCAAGTTGCTCAGGGTCGTGCTGCTGTCGGCGCTGGCGGTCGGCGTCGTGCTCAGCTGTGCGCAAATCATCTATGACACCTACAAGACCCGCCAGGCCGTGGACAGCGACGCCCAGCGCATCCTCGACATGTTCCGCGATCCTTCGACCCAGGCGGTTTACAGCCTCGACCGTGAAATGGGCATGCAGGTCATGGAAGGCCTGTTCCAGGACGAATCAGTGCGCATGGCCTCCATTGGCCATCCCAACGAAACCATGCTGGCAGAAAAGTCCCGCCCGCTGCAGGACATGTCCATGCGCTGGCTCACCGACCTCATCCTCGGCCAGGAGCGCACCTACACCACGCAACTGGTCGGCCGTGGACCTTACAGCGAATACTACGGCGACCTCAGCATTACCCTCGATACCTCCTCCTACGGCAAAGATTTCCTGATCAACGCGGTGATCATCTTCATATCCGGCGTGCTGCGGGCCATGGCCATGGGCCTGGTGCTTTACCTGGTCTACCACTGGCTGCTGACCAAACCGCTGTCGAAGATCATCGAGCACCTCACCCAGATCAACCCTGACCGCCCCAGCCAGCACCAGATACCGCTGCTCAAGGGCCACGAGAAAAACGAGCTGGGCCTGTGGGTGAACACCGCCAACCAGTTGCTGGCCTCGATCGAGCGCAACACCCATTTGCGCCACGAGGCGGAAAACAGCCTGCAGCGCATGGCCCAGTACGACTTCCTCACCGGCCTGCCCAACCGCCAGCAACTGCAGCAGCAACTGGACAAGATCCTCGTCGACGGCGGCCGCCTGCAGCACCGAGTGGCAGTGCTGTGCGTTGGCCTGGACGACTTCAAGGGTATCAACGAACAATTCAGCTACCAGGTCGGTGACCAGTTGCTGCTGGCCCTGGCCGATCGACTACGCGCCCACAGCGGCCGCCTGGGCGCTCTGGCGCGGCTGGGCGGCGACCAGTTCGCCCTGGTACAGGCCAATATCGAGCAGCCCTACGAGGCTGCCGAACTGGCGCAAAGCATCCTTGATGACCTGGAAGTACCGTTCGACCTCGACCACGAGCAAATCCGCCTGCGCGCGACCATCGGCATCACCCTGTTCCCCGAAGACGGTGACAGCACCGAAAAACTGCTGCAGAAAGCCGAACAGACCATGACCCTGGCCAAGGCCCGCTCGCGCAACCGCTACCAGTTCTATATCGCCAGCGTCGACAGCGAGATGCGTCGCCGTCGCGAACTGGAAAAGGACCTGCGTGAAGCCCTGCCCCGCAACCAGCTGTACCTGGTGTACCAGCCACAGATCAGCTACCGCGACCACCGGGTGGTTGGCGTAGAGGCCCTGCTACGCTGGCAGCACCCGGAACTGGGCATGGTGCCACCCGACCAGTTCATCCCCTTGGCCGAGCAGAACGGCAGCATCATCAGCATCGGCGAATGGGTGCTTGACCAGGCCTGCCGGCAACTGCGCGAATGGCACGACCAGGGCTTCAGCGACCTGCGCATGGCGGTCAACCTGTCTACCGTGCAACTGCACCACAGCGAGCTGCCACGGGTGGTCAACAACCTGCTGCAAGCCTATCGCCTACCACCGCGCAGCCTGGAACTGGAAGTCACCGAAACCGGCCTGATGGAAGACATCAGCACCGCCGCCCAGCACCTTTTGAGCCTGCGCCGCTCCGGGGCGCTGATTGCCATCGACGATTTCGGCACCGGCTACTCGTCCCTCAGCTATCTGAAGTCGCTGCCCCTGGACAAGATCAAGATCGACAAGAGTTTCGTTCAGGACCTGCTCGACGACGATGACGACGCCACCATCGTTCGCGCCATCATCCAGCTGGGCAAGAGCCTGGGGATGCAGGTGATCGCCGAGGGCGTGGAAACGGCCGAGCAGGAAACCTACATCGTTGCCCAGGGTTGCCACGAGGGCCAGGGCTACCACTACAGCAAGCCCCTTTCGGCCCGTGAACTGACCCACTTCCTCAAACAAGCGCAACGCAACCGGGTTTCGGTGTCCTGAGGCACCTGCCCGGTTACAGGCCGAGCCCCTGATTTACATGAATTGCGCGCCCGCCCCTTTACAGCAAATGCAAATCTTTCGCATGATGTTGTAGTTTTGCGTGCCACGGCGCACGGTCCACCCTTTGGTCCAACCACACGATGCAGGAAAACCAATAATGATTCGAATGCCTCTGGCCTCCGCCAGTCTGCTGGCCATTGCCATCGCCCTCGCCGGTTGCGGTGAAGGCAAGGACGAAAAAGCCGCCGCGCCGCAAGCCCAGGCACCTGCTGCTGCCACCACCGCTGCGCCAGGGGCTGTCGACGAAGCAGCCGGCAAAGCCGTGGTCAAGCATTACACCGACATGGTCTACGCCGTGTACAGCGACTCGCTGAGCACTGCCAAGACGCTGCAGACCGCGGTCGACGCGTTCCTGGCCAAGCCCAACGACGAAACCCTGAAAGCCGCCAAGGAAGCCTGGTTCGCCGCGCGCGTACCGTACCTGCAGAGCGAAACCTTCCGCTTTGGCAACACCATCATCGACGACTGGGAAGGCCAGGTGAACGCCTGGCCCCTGGACGAAGGCCTGATCGACTACGTCGACAAGAGCTACGAGCACGCCTTGGGCAACCCGGGGGCCAGCGCCAACATCATCGCCAACACCGAGATCCAGGTGGGTGAAGAGAAGGTCGACGTCAAGGACATCACCCCCGAGAAACTGGCTAGCCTGAACGAGCTGGCTGGCTCCGAGGCCAACGTTGCCACGGGCTATCACGCCATCGAATTCCTGCTCTGGGGCCAGGACCTGAACGGCACCGGCCCTGGCGCTGGCAACCGCCCGGCATCCGACTACCTGGAAGGCCAGGGCGCTACCGGCGGCCACAACGACCGCCGCCGCGCCTACCTGAAAGCGGTTACCGACCTGCTGGTGACCGACCTCGAAGAGATGGTCGGCAACTGGGCACCGAACGTCGCCGACAACTACCGCGCCAAGCTGGAAGCCGAGCCCGTCAACGACGGCCTGCGCAAGATGCTGTTCGGCATGGGCAGCCTGTCGCTGGGCGAACTGGCTGGCGAGCGCATGAAAGTTTCGCTGGAAGCCAACTCGCCGGAAGACGAGCAAGACTGCTTCAGCGACAACACTCACTACTCGCACTTCTACGACGCCAAGGGCATCCGCAACGTCTACCTGGGCGAGTACACCCGCCCGGACGGCACCAAGCTGACCGGCCCTAGCCTGTCGTCGCTGGTCGCCAAGGTTGACCCGGCCGCCGATGCAGCCCTCAAGGCCGATCTGGAAGCCACCGAGGCCAAGCTTCAGGTGATCGTAGACCACGCCCTCAAAGGCGAGCACTACGACCAGCTGATCGCCGCCGACAACGCTGCCGGCAACCAGGTTGTACGGGACGCCATCGCCGCCCTGGTCAAGCAGACCGGGTCGATCGAACAGGCCGCGGGCAAGCTGGGCATTGCCAACCTGAACCCGGACACTGCGGATCACGAGTTCTGATCCTGCTGTAGCGCTTCACCGCAAACGCCCGGCCTTGTGCCGGGCGTTTTCGTTTGCTGCCGGGTAAAACGCTTCCCGCTGCCTGGCGTGCGCGCAGATGCTCATCCTGTAGGCCTTCGATCAAACCTAACAGGAGGCACAGTGCTGCAGATTCTTGATGTCTGGGGCGAAGGCCGAATCGTCCAGCGCATGAATGGGGAAGACCTCATCACCGGATTCAACGATGCGTACAACCTGAACAAGGCTGGCCAGCTCATCTCCAACGGGCCGTTCGCTGGCGGGCACATTCCCAACCTCATCGTCGTATACGAATACGATGCTCCGGACTTTCCCCTCGACGACCATGCAGTCCCTCACGTGACGCTGATGGGCGCTCCGATCACCCACCGTGTGGCCGAGGAAATGTGCCGGGTAGTTGCCCGCCCCGGCAAGATCTACCTCTACGACCCCAACGAAACCGACCGCCGGATGTTCGAGGCAGTCGCCATTGACCATGGGATGCAGCTGCTCGGTCGCTTTCATCCCGCCGAGCTCGACCCCCCGTTCAACGAAATCACCTTGCTCGCGGCCTATGTCTATCGCGCCCCGACCAGCCCATTACCACGCCCGAAAACTGAACATTGAAAGGAAAACACTACATGGCCAACGTCACCTACTTACGCTCCATCGCCAATAACACCCCTTATACCTTGACCCTGATCGACGGTGAAAACCGCAGCAACAGCCTGGCAGTCGGCGCACAGCACGTCTGGAATGGCTCGCTGGCCATCCCGTGGATCGGCAGATCGACTGAGAACCACAAGGCCTTGCGCCTGATACTCGGCCCGTCTGCCGACACCAGCATCTGGATATTCCAGGATTACTGGCAACCTGCGCACATGGACGCGGTCAAGTGCATTACCGCCTCCTCCATGGAATACACCAGCGAAGAAGTCATCGAAGTCACCGGCGATAATCGCGGTGGTGGCAACAAGAACCTGATCGTCAACCTGGTCAACCGACACTTCATGCTCTATATGGCCTGACCAACCGCGCTCGCAGCGATTTCATCAAGCAAACGCAAATTGCTCTTATTCAATGATCCTGGGCCTGCTAAGCTGCACGCCGGTTTTTCGCTCACGCCCAGGATTCTCGATGTCCTTGTCGCTGTCCCGACTCCCCCCCCTGCTGCTGGCCCTGGCCTTGGCTGCCTGTGACGACGCCCCGCGTTTCACCCACGCCGAGCCCGGCGAAGCGTTGTCGGGTGGCCAGGCGACCGTGCAGCGCAGCGACCGCAATGCCTATTCCCTGCCCTCGGCCAACCTCTCGCCAGAGCTGCGCGTGGACTTCGCCGTGGGTAACAGCTTCTTTCGCAACCCTTGGGTGATCGCGCTGTCAACCACCACCGCGCGTGATGGTCTGGGCCCGTTGTTCAATACCAACGCCTGTCAGAACTGCCACGTGCGCGACGGCCGTGGCCACCCACCAGAGCCGGGCGACAGCAACGCGGTGGGTATGCTGGTACGCCTGTCGATCCCCGACCAACCCTACCTGGCCAAAGTGATCGAGCGCCTCGGCGTGGTGCCAGAGCCCGTCTACGGTACCCAGTTGCAGGACATGGCCATCCCCGGCGTGGCGCCCGAAGGCAAGGTGCGGGTGAGCTACACCCGCGAAACCGTGTCATTCAAGGACGGCCACCAGGTCGAGCTGCGCAAGCCGGCCCTGCAAATCACCCAGCTCGGCTATGGAGTGATGCACCCCGACACGCGCTTTTCTGCGCGGGTGGCACCACCGATGATCGGCCTGGGCCTGCTTGAAGCGATCCCCGAAGCCGACCTGCTGGCCAACGAAGACCCGGACGACCGTAACCGCGATGGCATCCGCGGGCGGGCCAACCGTGTGTGGGACGACGCCCAGGGCAAAACAGTGATCGGCCGCTTCGGCTGGAAAGCCGGGCAGCCCAACGTCAACCAGCAGAACGTGCACGCCTTTGCCGGCGACATGGGCCTGACCAGCACCCTGCTGCCCAACGACGATTGCACCCAGGCACAAACCGGCTGCCTGGCTGCGCCCAACGGCGATGGTGCCGATGGCGAGAAAGAAGTCAGCGACAACATCCTGCGCCTGGTCACGTTCTACACCCGCAACCTGGCTGTGCCGGCCCGCCGCGACGTCGGCTCGCCACAGGTACTGGCGGGCAAGAACCTGTTCTACCAGGCGGGTTGCCAAGGTTGCCACACACCGCAGTTCACCACCGCCGCCGACGCCACCGAACCCGCGTTGGCCAACCAGGTCATACGCCCCTACAGCGACCTCCTGCTGCATGACATGGGCCCGGGGCTGGCCGACGAGCGCACCGAATTCGCCGCCAACGGCCAGGACTGGCGTACGCCGCCACTGTGGGGCATCGGCCTGAGCGAAACGGTCAGTGGCCATAGCCAGTTCCTGCATGACGGCCGCGCCCGCAACCTGCTTGAGGCCGTGCTGTGGCACGGTGGCGAAGCCGAGGCGGCACGCAATTTCGTACTCACTTTCGATGCCGAGCAGCGCGCTGCGTTGCTCGCGTTCCTGAACTCACTTTAAACGCGCAAAGGAGCCGGGCATGTTCCGACCCAAACTGTTGTTCACCAGCCTCGCCGCACTCGCCCTCGGTGCCTGCTCGCCACAAGACCCGCAAGCAGTGACCTCCGCCGCCATCGCCAACCAGGTGATCCTGCCTACCTACAGCCGCTGGGTCGAAGCCGATCGAACGCTGGCTGCCAGTGCCCTGGCCTATTGCGAAGGCAAGGAAAGCCTGGACAAAGCCCGCGCCGACTTCCTCAACGCACAAAAAGCCTGGGCCGAGCTGCAACCGCTGCTGGTCGGCCCGTTGGCCGAAGGAAACCGCGCCTGGCAGGTACAATTCTGGCCCGACAAGAAAAACCTGGTCGGCCGTCAGGTCGAGCAACTGGTCAACGGCGACAAGCCCGTTGATGCTGAGGTCTTGGGCAAGTCCAGCGTGGTGGTGCGTGGCCTTTCGGCCTATGAGTACATCCTGTTCGACAGCAAGCCGGACATCGCCACGGCCGAACAGAAAGCCCGCTACTGCCCGCTGCTGGTGGCCATCGGCGCGCACCAGAAGGCCTTGGCAGAGGAGATTCTCAAAGGCTGGAACAGCACCGACGGCATGCTTTCGCAGATGACCAAGTTCCCCAACCAGCGCTATGCCGACTCCCATGAGGCTATCGCCGATCTGCTGCGCGCCCAGGTGACCGCCCTGGACACCCTGAAGAAGAAGCTCGGCGCACCGATGGGCCGTCAGAGCAAGGGCATCCCGCAGCCGCTGCAGGCCGAGGCCTGGCGCAGCCACAACTCGATGAACAGCCTGCAGGCCAGCCTCAAGGCCGCCGAAGCCGTCTGGGTCGGGGTAGACAACCAGGGCCTGCGCGGCCTGTTGCCCAGCGATCAGAAAGCGCTGGCGGACAAGATCGACGCCGCCTACGCTACCTCGCTCAAGTTGCTTGCCGACAACCAGAAAACGCTCGGTGAGCTGCTGGCCGACGACGCCGGCCAGCAAACCCTCAACCAGATCTACGACAGCTTGAATGTCGTCCACCGCCTGCACGAAGGCGATCTGGCCAAGGCACTGAACATCCAGCTGGGCTTCAATGCCAACGACGGTGACTGATCATGCTGCGACGCCAGGCACTCAAACTCGGTAGCGTATTGCTCAGTGCCCTCACCTTGGGCGGCTGGAGCCTGTTCCGCAGCAAAGGCAGCGAACCCTTGCTGCTCTCGGCGCGTGACAACGGCGACGGCCAGCACTATGCCGTAGGTTTTCGCCTGGACGGTACACAGGTGTTCAGCACGCAGGTCGCTCAGCGTTGCCATGCCATCATCCACCACCCCGAGCAGCCAATCGCTCTGTTCGTCGCCCGCCGCCCAGGTACCGAAAGCTACCTGATCGACCTGCGTGACGGGCGCCTGCTGCAAACGGTAGCCTCGCAGCCGAACCGGCACTTCTATGGCCACGCCGTCGTGCACAAAGGCGGCGAATGGCTGTATGCCACCGAGAACGACACCACCGACCCAGGACGCGGCGTGCTTGGCGTGTACCGTTTCGAAGGCGAACGCCTGTCGCACACCGGTGAAATCCCGACCCACGGTATCGGCCCGCACGAGGTTGCCTGGCTGCCTGACGGTGAAACGCTGGTCGTGGCCAACGGCGGTATCCGTACCGAGGCCGAAAGCCGTGTCGAGATGAACCTCGACGCCATGCAACCGAGCCTGGTGCTGATGCAGCGCGACGGCACCCTGTTGAGCAAGGAAACCCTGGCCCAGCAGATGAACAGCGTGCGACACCTGGCAGTGGCCAGCGATGGCACCATCGCCGCCTGCCAGCAGTTCATGGGCGATGCCGATGAAACTGCCGAGCTGCTGGCGATCAAGCGCCCGGGCGAGCCATTCAAGGCCTTCCCGGTACCGGAGCGGCAACTGCAAGCCATGGCCCAATACACCGCAAGCGTTGCCATCCACAGCGAGCTGCGGCTGGTGGCGCTGACGGCACCGCGGGCCAACCGCCTGTTCATCTGGGACCTGGACAGCGGCGCTGTGCGGCTGGATGCCCCGATGCCCGACTGCGCAGGCGTTGGCGCGGTGAAGGACGGCTTTGTCGTCACCTCCGGGCAGGGCCGCTGCCGGTTCTACGATTGCCGCAAGGCCGAACTGGTCGGGCAACCGATGAACCTGCCGTCCGGCTTCTGGGACAACCACCTGCATCTCGTCTGATTTTTCTGTTGCATTCACTGGCCTTCTCCCAGCTGAAGCCGATCCCACAGGGTTCTACACAGTCCCTGTAGGAGCGGCTTTAGCCGCGAAAAGGCCGGCACAGGCATTTCACGCCCCACCTCCGGAAAAACAGTCAATACTTCCCCCATTCACACGTGGGCAGGATCGCCCGTTGTCGTGTAGAAGCGAATAACAACTGCATCCAAGGAACCGGACCTATGCTGCGCCGCCGCATGCTCATCATGTTGGCCGTGGTTCTGCTGATCGTGCTGGCCCTGGGGGGTTACAAAGCCTTCTCGATCTACCAGCAGATCCAGATGTTCACTGCCCCCAAGCCCCCCATCACCGTGGCGGCTGCCATGGCTGAACAGCGCCCGTGGCAAGAGCGCCTGCCCGCTGTCGGCAGCCTCAAGGCGCTGCAGGGCGTGGATCTGAGCCTGGAGGTGGAAGGCATCGTCAAATCCCTGCACTTCGACTCAGGCCAGCAGGTCAAGGCCGGGCAACTGCTCTTGCAGCTCAACGACGATCAGGAAACAGCCCTGCTCGGTACCGCCCTGGCCGACCTGGGCCTGGCCAAGGTCGACTTCGGCCGTGGCAGCCAGCTGGTTGGTGATTCGGCCATCTCCCGCGGCGAGTTCGACCGCCTTTCCTCCCAGTACCGGCGCAACCAGGCGGTGGTCGAGCAGCTTAAGGCGCAGAAGATCAAGAAACGCATCAATGCACCTTTCAGCGGCACCATCGGCATCCGCCAGGTAGACATCGGCCAGTACCTGGCCGCCGGCACTGTGATCGCCACCCTGCAAGACACCTCCAGCCTGTACGTAGACTTCAACGTGCCGGAACAGGCGCTGCCACACCTGAGCCTGGGCCAGCAGGTGCTGGTGCAAGTGGCCGCCTACCCGGGTCAGCGCTTCCCCGGCAGCCTCAGCGCCATCAACCCCAAGGTCGAGGAAACCACGCGCAACCTGCTGGTACGCGCCACCATGGCCAACCCCGACGGCAAACTGCTGCCAGGCATGTTCGCCAGCCTGTTGATCCTGCTGCCCAACCCGCAGCCGCAAGTGGTGGTGCCGGAAAGCGCCATTACCTACACCCTGTATGGCAACTCGGTGTATGTCGCCTCACCGAAAAAGGACAAGGACGGCAAGCCGGAATACGACGACAAGGGCCAACCCCAGCTGGTCGCCGAACAGCGCACGGTAAAGACTGGCGAGCGCCGAGACGGCGTGGTTGTAGTCAGCGAAGGCCTGCAGGCCGGGGAACAGGTGGTCACCGCCGGGCAGCTGAAACTCACACCCGGTGCCGCAATACGCATTGGCCAGGACAACGCCCTCAAGCCCGAACCGGGCGCAGCGGCCAAGGACTCAGGAGGCTGACATGGCGTTCACCGACCCGTTCATCCGCCGCCCGGTGCTGGCCAGCGTGGTCAGCCTGCTGATTCTGCTGCTCGGCTTCCAGGCCTGGAACAAGCTGCAGATCCGCCAGTACCCGCAAATGGAAAACGCCCTGATCACGGTCACCACCGCCTACCCCGGGGCCAACGCCGAAACCATTCAGGGTTATATCACCCAGCCATTGCAGCAAAGCCTGGCCAGCGCCGAAGGCATCGACTACATGACCTCGGTGAGCCGGCAGAATTTCTCGATCATTTCCATTTACGCGCGCATTGGCGCCGACAGCGACCGGCTGTTCACCGAGCTGCTGGCCAAGGCCAATGAGGTGCGAAACAAGCTACCCCAGGACTCCGAAGACCCGGTACTGAGCAAGGAAGCTGCCGACGCCTCGGCGCTGATGTACGTCAGCTTCTACAGCAAGGAAATGAGCAACCCGCAGATCACCGACTACCTGTCACGGGTTATCCAGCCCAAGCTGGCCACTCTGCCGGGCATGGCCGAGGCGGAGATCCTCGGCAACCAGGTGTTCGCCATGCGCCTGTGGCTGGACCCGGTGAAGCTGGCCGGTTTCGGCCTTTCGGCTACCGACGTGACCAATGCCGTGCGCCGCTACAACTTCCTTTCCGCCGCTGGCGAGGTGAAAGGCGAATACGTGGTCACCAGCGTCAACGCCAGCACCGAACTGAAGTCGGCCGAGGCGTTCGCCGCCCTGCCGCTCAAGACCAGCGGTGACAGCCGCGTGCTGCTGGGCGATGTGGCGCGGGTCGAGATGGGCGCAGAAAACTACGACACGGTCAGCTCGTTCGACGGCACCCCGTCGGTCTATATCGGCATCAAGGCCACCCCGGCCGCCAACCCACTGGATGTCATCAAGGAAGTGCGGCGCATCATGCCTGAGCTGGAAAGCCAGCTGCCCTCGGCATTGAAAGTGTCGATTGCCTACGACGCCACGCGGTTCATCCAGGCCTCGATCGACGAAGTGATCAAGACCTTGGGCGAAGCGGTGTTGATCGTCATCGTCGTGGTGTTCCTGTTCCTTGGTGCCCTGCGCTCGGTACTGATTCCGGTGGTGACCATACCGCTGTCGATGATCGGTGTACTGTTCTTCATGCAGGTGATGGGCTACTCGCTCAACCTGCTGACCCTGCTCGCCATGGTGCTGGCCATCGGCCTGGTCGTGGACGATGCCATTGTGGTGGTGGAAAACATTCACCGGCACATGGAAGAAGGCAAGTCGCCGTTCGACGCAGCCCTGGAAGGCGCGCGCGAAATTGCCATGCCAGTGGTGTCCATGACCATCACCCTTGCCGCCGTGTATGCACCGATCGGCTTCCTCACCGGGCTCACCGGTGCGCTGTTCAAGGAGTTTGCCCTGACGCTGGCCGGGGCGGTGATCATTTCCGGTATCGTTGCCCTGACCCTGTCACCGATGATGTGCGCCCTGCTGCTGCGCCGGGAGCAGAACCCGAGCGGCCTGGCCCATCGCCTCGATCAGCTGTTCGAACGCCTGAAAGGGCGCTACCAGCGTGTGCTGCACGCCACCCTCGACAGCCGGCCGGTGGTGCTGGTGTTTGCCGTGATCATCCTGTGCCTGATCCCGGTGCTGCTCAAATTCACCCAGAACGAACTGGCGCCCAACGAGGACCAGGGGGTGATCTTCATGATGAGCAGCTCGCCTCAACCGGCCAACCTCGACTACCTCAACGCCTACACCGACCAGTTCACACCGCTGTTCAAGGCCTTCCCCGAGTATTACTCGTCGTTTCAGATCAACGGCTTCAACGGCGTACAGACCGGTATCGGTGGTTTTTTGCTCAAGCCCTGGAACGAGCGCGAACGCACACAGATGGAGCTACTGCCGCTGGTGCAGGCCAAACTCGAGGAAATCAGCGGGCTGCAGATCTTCGGCTTCAACCTGCCTTCGTTACCCGGCACTGGCGAGGGCTTGCCATTCCAGTTCGTGATCAATACCGCTGGCGACTACCCGGCACTGCTGGACGTGGCCCAGCGCATCAAGATGCGCGCTCAGGAATCGGGCAAGTTCGCCTTCCTCGATATCGATCTTGCCTTCGACAAGCCCGAAGTGGTGGTGGACATCGACCGGGCAAAGGCGGCGCAGATGGGGGTGTCGATGGACACCCTCGGCGGCACCCTGGCGACCCTGCTGGGCGAGGCGGAAATCAACCGTTTCACCCTTGAAGGCCGCAGTTACAAGGTGATCGCCCAGGTTGAACGGCCTTACCGCGACAACCCCGGCTGGCTGAACAACTACTACGTGAAGAACGACCAGGGCCAGTTGCTGCCGCTGTCGACCCTGATCACCCTCACCGACCGCGCTCGCCCACGCCAGCTCAACCAGTTTCAGCAACTGAACGCTGCGATCATCCAGGGCGTCCCCATGGTCAGCCTGGGCGAAGCGCTGAAGACCGTGCAGGACATCGCTCGCGAAGAGGCCCCGGAAGGCTTTGCCTTCGACTACGCCGGCGCGGCCCGCCAGTATGTACAGGAAGGAAGCGCACTGTGGGTCACCTTCGGCCTGGCGCTGGCGATCATTTTCCTCGTGCTGGCTGCACAGTTCGAAAGCTTCCGCGACCCGTTGGTGATTCTGGTGACAGTGCCGTTGTCGATCTGTGGCGCGCTTTTGCCGCTGTTCCTGGGCGTGTCGAGCATGAACATCTACACCCAGGTTGGGCTGGTGACATTGATCGGGCTTATCAGCAAGCACGGTATCCTGATCGTCGAGTTCGCCAATCAGCTACGCGATGAGCGTGGCCTGAGTGTGCGCGAAGCGATCGAGGAAGCAGCGGCCATTCGCCTGCGGCCGGTGCTGATGACCACTGCGGCTATGGTGTTCGGCATGGTGCCGCTGATTCTGGCAAGCGGGGCCGGAGCGGTCAGCCGGTTTGACATCGGTATGGTGATTGCCACCGGGATGTCGATTGGCACGCTGTTTACCTTGTTTGTGTTGCCGTGCATCTACACCCTGCTGGCGCACAAGGCGAGCGCCAAGGCACCTGCAATCGCTTGAACCCTACCTGGGGGCTTGCCCGCGAAGAGGCCGGTAAGCCAGACGCAAAAAGCCAAAGGCCCCGCAATCGCGAGGCCTCTGGCTTTTCCAGCTAACGCAGGGTTCATCCCTGTGGCCGCAACCCTTGACGCAGGCCAAACAGGAACAGCAAAAGGTCCTGGTCCGGCTCGCTCCGGGCCTGCTGCTGCGGTTTTGCATCCCGCGGCAACGCGCACTGGTCTGCCATCTCAGCCTTGCTGAACACGGTTGGCCTCGGCTCTTCCCAGGCAGCCACCGCCACGGTGGTCACCGCCAGGCCAGCTACCAGGAACAAAGCTCGAGCAATTTCTAGTTTCATTACTCTAACCCTTTGACAGCGCTGCCAAACGCCATCTTGTAAAAGTAGAGCAGTGTCTGCCATTCCGCGTCATTGAGCGACGAATGGCGGCGTAGCTGACGCAAGTCATTGCCGGCCGCCCGCTGGCAGCTGATACGCCGCCTGCACTTTTCCAGGTCCAGCAGCGCCACTTCGACGCGGGCCTGCTCGCCCTCGCCGATTACCTTGATGAATACGTGCTTGCCATACAGGCAGCCGTGCTGCCAGTGCCCCAGGTGCATCCGCGCCAGGTTGTCCGCCAGGTCCTTGAGCATGCGCTCATGCACCACCTGCGGGTAACGCTCGCGGGCACCTTCGGCATGCCAGGTGTCGAGTTCGACAAAACCGTCCAGCGCTTCGCTGACCAGCAGCGCGCGCCACTGGTGCTCAGCATCGCGTTGCGCGCCACAGAAGACGATGCGCGGTACACGCACGCCCAACTGCTCGAAACTGTTCAGTGCATCGAGTTCACGCAACACGGTCGGCCGGCCAAAAGGGTGCAACAGGCTGCGGTAGATATGCCCGACCTGGCGTTTGGCATACAACAGCTTGCCATCGGCATCGTTGAGGCGTTGCACGCCAC
Source organism: Pseudomonas sp. GW823-FHT05G12 (assembly GCF_058795575.1). NCBI lineage: Bacteria > Pseudomonadati > Pseudomonadota > Gammaproteobacteria > Pseudomonadales > Pseudomonadaceae > Pseudomonas > Pseudomonas sp. GW823-FHT05G12. The sequence goes on along the minus strand of NZ_CM179501.1, from coordinate 1,091,239 downwards.
TCTCGCCGCCGCGGCGCTGGTTAGGCTCCTCGACCCACTCGCCTTGCTGGCGCCAGTAAAAATCGAACTGCGCTTCCCCTTTATGGGCTACAGCCATCAAACACTACCCCTTACGCAATACATAGACCCGCCACATGGCATAGAACGGCAGGAAGTCGAGGCGTTCCTGGATTCTGAAGCCGGCGGCCCTGAATTCTTCTTCGACCGTTTCGGCAGGTAACACGAAACGGTTCTGGTAATTATCCTGTTCGGCCTTGGCGCTACGGCGCTGCTCCAGCTTTTTCCGGCGCCAGGCCTTGAAGTTGCCATCCACCCACAGTGACAGGATCACGCTATCACGGCTAACCCGTTGAAATTCCGAAAGAATGGTCTTTCTGTGCGCCGACTCGCCAATGTGATGGAACAGGCGCATGCAGAAAATACTGTCCACCGCGTTATCTGGCAGGTCGATGGCAAATGCAGAAGTCTGCAAAGGCCGTACCCGTGCCACAACTTCTGGCGGTTGCGCCGCACAGGCTGTCTCGATCATGGCCTCGGAGTTGTCGGCACCGATGATTACCCGATTGGGCTTTTCCGCCAACAGCGGCCAGAAACGGCCCGCTCCGCATGGCAGGTCGAGTACCAGGCCAGGCTCGCCCGCCAATGCCAAGGCGCGGCGCGCCAACTGCTCATCTCGCTTGTGGGAAAGGCGTCGCGCCAGGCCGTCCTGGTGCTTGAGAAAGTACTCGCGTGCATGATCTTTGTCGTACTTCTCGGAAAATTCAAGCTTGATGGGGCTACGCATTGGGCATCTCCTGACTCCATTGCGCCCACACTAGTCATGCAAGCGTTGGAATCAGGTCATGCCAATGTGAAAAAAACGTTGGGCACCAGTTGACCTGATACAAGAAATTACTCGACCAGGGCGTCCGGGTCGCCTTTGGCCGCGGTGTTGCTCAGGTCCACCTGGAAGCGGCAGCCATGCGGCAAGGTGGATGTCAGGGTGACACGCCAACCTTGGTCGTCGCAGATCCGCTGCACCAGCGAAAGCCCCAGCCCAAGCCCCTCGCCACGCCGTTCATCGCCGCGCACGAACGGCCTGAACATGGCCTCACGCTGCTCTTCGGGGATACCCACGCCGCTGTCCTCTACGCTGAAACCGTTGGCTTCCAGGCTCAGGCGGATATACCCACTGTCGGTGTAGTGCGCCGCATTGCGCAGCAGGTTGCCCATTACCGACTGCAGGAAGGTGGCGTTGTACAGCACAGGGCTAGCGCTCGCGCGGCCATCGAAATACAGGGTGAGGCCTTTCTGTTCGATGGTGTCGCGCCACACCCCGATGAGCTCGTCGGCCACTTCGCGCAGGGTCGCCCGTGACGCCACTGCCCCCTCATCACGCTGCGCGCGGGCCAACATGAGGAAGGTCTTGACCAGCTCGCGCATCTCTTCGGTGGCCCGCGCCACGCGCTCCACCTGGCTACGCGCACGGGCATCGAGGCCGGGGTTTTCCATCAGAAGCTCACACGACGTAGCCAACACCATCAACGGCGTGCGCAGTTCGTGGCTGACGTCGCTGGTGAACAGCCGCTCGCGGGTCAGCGCATCACGCAGGCGGCCCAGGGTGTCGTCGAAAGCCACTGCAAGCTGGCCGACTTCGTCTGCCGCATAATCCGGAGCCAGCGGCGGGGCCAGGCCCAGTAGTTGATCGCGGTGGCGCACCTGGCGCGCCAGGCGGATGACCGGTGCCATTACCCGACGTGCAACCAGCCAGCCAAGGATGACCGCCAGCACCAGGCTGAGCACGAAGCCCACCACAACCACGGCAAACAGCACGCGCTCGCGCTCCTCGAAGTCGCTCTGGTCCTGCAGCAGTACATAACGGCGACCATCGACGATCTCGACCATGGCGTGGTAGGACAGCTGGTCTCGGAACACCTCGTGGAAACCGCGGTCGAGGTGACGCAGGTCCTTGGGCAGCTCGAAGTCGTCACGCCCGCCGCTGAAATAGAACAGCTGGTCTGGGCGAGGCCGATGACTCCAGTCACTGACGCTGTCCATACGCAGCAGGCGCTGCAGGTCACCGCCCAGTACCGAGGAAATCAGTCGCTCTTCGACCAGGTGCACCGTGCCGACGATACCGAATGCGAAGGCCCCGGCCACCAGCGCGCTCATCAGGGCAAAGGCGATGATGATGCGCTGGGCAAGGCTTTGCTTAAACTCCATCGCGGCCCTCGGCGAGGCGATAGCCGACGCCATGGACGGTATGCAGCAACGGTTTTTCAAACGGTTTGTCGATCACCTGGCGCAGTTGATGCACATGGCTGCGCAGGCTGTCGCTATCAGGGCAGTCGTCGCCCCACAAGGCTTCTTCCAGCACCTCGCGGCGCAGTACGTGCGGGCTTTTCTGCATCAGTACCGCCAGCAGCTTGAGGCCGACCGGGTTGAGCTTCAGCAGACGACCCTGGCGGGTTACCTCGAGGGTATCGAGGTCGTAGCTCAGGTCAGCCACCTGCAGGGTGCGGCGCCCACCGCCCTGGGCACGGCGCAGCACCGCTTCGATGCGCGCCGCCAGCTCCGACAGGGCAAATGGCTTGAGCAGGTAGTCGTCAGCCCCCGAGCGGAAGCCCTGCAGGCGGTCGTCCAGCTGGTCACGGGCAGTGAGCATGATCACCGGCGTGTCACGGCGGGCATCTTCGCGCAGGCGCTTGCACAGGGTGTAGCCATCGATGCCTGGCAGCATGATGTCGAGTACGATCAGGTCGTAGTGTTCGGTGGCGGCCAGATGCAGCCCGGACAGGCCATCCTGGGCGCAGTCGACGGTGTAGCCTTTCATGCCCAGGTAATCGGCCAGGTTGGCCAGGATATCGCGGTTGTCTTCAACCAAAAGAATGCGCATCGGTTTCTCCTGTGCGGCGCTTCTCGCTGTGGTGCGCGGCAGGCGCAGCTTAAGGCCTATGCCTGCACGGTGCCAGCCCTGGGGAAAATTCACCGCACTTGACGGTTTTTTCACTGATCCTTCACGGACACAGGATAGCGGGCGGCCGACAATACCCGATCTTTTTCGCGCCCTGGAGCCGTCATGCAGCAACGCACCCGCCCTCGCCCTATCAACTACTGGCTGTACCTGGGAATTCCCCTGGCGACTGCGGTGGCCTTGATCCTGCTGGAGCTGACTTCAGTCGACATGGATGTCGCCAACCTGTTCTTCGACCCCGCTGCCGGGCAGTTCATTGGCCGCCACAGTTACCTGTTGGAAAACATCCTGCATGATCGGGTCAAGCAAGTGGTGATCCTGTTGGGGGTGATATCGCTGCTGACCTTTGCCGCGAGCTTTTTCTGGAAGCGCCTGTTTGGCTGGCGCCGTGAACTGGGCTGCCTGGCGCTGGCACTGGGCTTGTCCACGGCGTTTGTCACGCCGCTGAAAAAAGTCACCCAGGTGCAGTGCCCCTGGAGCCTGACCCAGTTTGGCGGCACCGAAACCTACAGCAAGCTGCTGGAACCACGGCCGCCTACCGACAAGCCTGGCCTGTGCTGGCCGGGCGGGCATGCAGCGACCGGTTTCTGCCTGTTCGCCTTGTTCTTCATGCTGCGGGATCGCAAGCCGCGTCTGGCACGGGTGGCGTTTGTAGTGGCCTTGACAGCAGGGTCGATACTGTCGGTGGGCAGGATGATGCAGGGGGCGCACTTCCTGTCGCACAATGTGTGGACGGCAGTGTTCTGCTGGTTGATCGGATTGGGGTCGTATTACCTGGTTCTCTATCGGCGGGGGCTGGCCGAGGTGCCCGTCGCCGAGCGCAGCGCCGCATGAAAGAGGGGCCGCTTTGCGGCCCTTCGCACTTCAAATGCTACTCAGGCATGCTCGACGAACACATCAGCAAACACCTGTCCCCGCGGTACCCCTGTCATGAACATGCGCCGGGCAAACCGCTCGACACTCCCCGGTGCCCCACACAGCAGCGCCACCGTCTGTCGCGACAACAGCCGCATCCCGGCCAACGCTTCATCCACATGCTCCACCAGCACCAGCTCGACACTGACCCCTGGCAGCTTCAGCAGCTTCTCCGCCAGATAGTGCCCAGCCGGATCCCGCGCCACATGCACCACCCGGATTTCGCCCCGATGCCCCCGGCGCAACGCTTCGCGCAAGATACCCCAGAGCGGCGCCAGCCCGGTTCCCGCAGCCAGCAACCACAGCGGCCGCTCCTGCCAATCAGGGTCGTAATGAAGGGCTCCGCCTCTGAACTCCCCCAAACGCATCTCATCGCCGACCTGCAGACCACGCGCCTTGTCGCAAAAGGCACCAGGCCGCTGGCAATCGATATGAAACTCGAGAAAATCATCCTCGCCCGGCAGGCTGGCCAAGGAATAAGGCCGAGCAACCGCGCCTAGCCACAGCACCACGTGCTGCCCCGCCTGATAACGCACCACCCGATCGGGGCGCAACCGCAGGCGCAACACATCGCCAAACCAGTCCAACGCACAGACCTGCGCCGGTACGCCACCCTGCTGGGGGTCGTACAACGCCACACGCAGGTCCTCGAACACCCGGCACTGGCAAGCCAGACGCCAGCCCTGGGCGTGTTTCTCCAACGCCAATGCCTCGGGCAAAGCGTCTGCCGGTTGCCCGTCCAGGCAGTGCACCAGGCAGGCGTGGCAACTGCCGGCGCGGCAACTGTAAGGCACATTAAGCCCCGCCTCGTTGAGGGCATCGAGCAGGTTGCTGCCAATGGGCACCAGCCAGCGGCGCTCGCCCACGCAAATTTCGGGCATGTTCGGTACATCTCCTGCTATCCAAGGCTCACTGTAAGCCAAGCAGCGCACACCAGCAAAATAGATGCCTACACGCTGCCGACCATGGTCCAGACCGGCCGCAGGTGTGCCGGGCACGGATGCGCGCTATACTGCCGCGCCTTTTTCCGTCGGCCTGACCTGCCGGCGCCTTGCAAGGCGCTTCGACGTGCTGGTCGGCTATGTCGAGCGTCTTTTTGAATGTTCCCGTCTTTAAGAGGAGCGCGCTGCATGACCGTGATCAAGCAAGACGACCTGATTCAGAGCGTCGCCGACGCCCTGCAATTCATCTCGTACTACCACCCCGTCGATTTCATCCAGGCCATGCACGAGGCCTATCTGCGTGAGGAATCGCCTGCTGCACGCGATTCCATCGCCCAGATCCTGATCAACTCGCGCATGTGCGCCACCGGCCATCGTCCAATCTGCCAGGACACCGGTATCGTCACCGTGTTCATCCGCGTGGGCATGGACGTGCGCTGGGACGGCGCCACCATGAGCGTCGACGACATGATCAACGAAGGTGTGCGTCGCGCCTACAACCTGCCTGAAAACGTCCTGCGCGCTTCGATCCTGGCCGACCCGGCCGGTGCCCGCAAGAACACCAAGGACAACACCCCGGCAGTGATCCACTACTCCATCGTCCCCGGCGACAAGGTGGAAGTCGATGTCGCAGCCAAGGGCGGCGGCTCGGAAAACAAGTCGAAGATGGCCATGCTCAACCCGTCCGACTCGATCGTCGACTGGGTACTGAAGACCGTGCCGACCATGGGTGCTGGCTGGTGCCCGCCTGGCATGCTCGGCATCGGCATCGGCGGTACCGCCGAGAAGGCCGCGGTCATGGCCAAGGAAGTGTTGATGGAGTCCATCGACATTCACGAACTGAAAGCCCGTGGCCCACAGAACCGCCTGGAAGAAATCCGCCTGGAGCTGTTCGACAAGGTCAACCAGCTGGGCATCGGCGCCCAGGGCCTGGGTGGCCTGACTACCGTGCTCGACGTCAAGATCATGGACTACCCGACCCACGCCGCGTCCTTGCCGGTGTGCATGATCCCCAACTGCGCTGCTACCCGCCACGCCCACTTCGTGCTCGATGGCACCGGCCCGGCAGAACTGGAAGCGCCGTCGCTGGACGCTTACCCGGAAATCGTCTGGGAAGCCGGCCCGAGCGCCCGTCGCGTCAACCTCGACGACATCACCCCGGAAGAAGTTGCCAGCTGGAAGCCAGGCGAAACCATCCTGCTCAACGGCAAGATGCTGACCGGCCGCGATGCCGCGCACAAGCGCATGGTTGAAATGCTCAACCGTGGCGAAGAGTTGCCGGTAGACCTGAAAGGCCGCTTCATCTACTACGTCGGCCCGGTCGACCCGGTGGGTGACGAAGTGGTAGGCCCAGCCGGCCCGACCACTGCTACCCGTATGGACAAGTTCACCCGCCAGATCCTTGAGCAGACTGGCCTGCTGGGCATGATCGGCAAGTCCGAGCGTGGCCCGACCGCCATCGAGGCGATCAAGGACAACAAGGCCGTGTACCTGATGGCCGTTGGCGGCGCTGCCTACCTGGTCGCCCAGGCCATCCGCAAGTCGAAGGTACTGGCCTTCGCCGAGCTGGGCATGGAAGCGATCTACGAGTTCGAGGTCAAGGACATGCCGGTGACCGTCGCCGTGGACAGCAACGGTGAGTCGGTACACATCACTGGCCCTGCCCTGTGGCAGAGCAAGATTGCCGAAAGCCTGGCCGTCGAAGTGAAGTAACCTGATGTAACTGCGGCGGCTGCTTCGCGGGCAAGCCCGCTCCCACACGTACAGCGCAAGCCAGAAGGCTACGCATTTGACTGTGGGAGCGGGCTTGCCCGCGATGAGGCCGCCACAGTCATCACAGGACTCTCTCGAACTGCTCCGGCCAGTCCCGCCAGGTAAACACCTGCCCTTCCCGCCTCACCCGCCGCACTTCCTCCAAATCTACCTCACACACCAGCCACTGGCTGCAGTCCGGGTTCAGCTGCTCGCTCAACGCTACCACACCGTCCCCCGGCATCCCGTGATCCGGCGGCACGAACAAGCCTGCCCGGCCGATATTCTCGTCCAATGCCGGCGACCAGGGCGCCACGCCCACCGTCGGGCTCTGCAACACGGCAATCTGGTTCTCCAGGGCGCGCGCCTGGGCGCCAATACGCACCCGGTGGTAACCGGCTTCGGTATCGGTACAACTTGGCGCCAGGATCAGGTCGGCACCACACTCGGCCAGGCGGCGGGCCAGCATCGGGAACTCGTTGTCGTAGCAGATCAGGATGCCCAAGCGCCCCAGTTCGGTTTCGAACACCTGCAGCCCCTGGCCTGCAGCGATGTCCCACTGCTCGCGCTCGAAGCGGGTCATCATCAGTTTGTCCTGATAACCCAGCACACCTTGGGGGCCGAACAGCCAGGCACGGTTGCGGTAGCGCCCATCGTTGTCCAGCACCGGCACACTGCCCGGTTGCAGGTAGATCCCCCAGCGTCGGGCAAGGCTCTCGCACAACGCTTTCCAGGGTTCGATCAGCGGCTGGATGCCGGCAATCGAAGCCTTCAGGTCTTCCCGCTGCCCGGCATTCAGCTGGCCGCTCAGCACCAGCCCGGCGTACTCCGGCAACAGCAGCAAGCGTGCCCCCGCCTCCACCGCTTCGGCGCACAGGCCTTGCAGGTGGTCGGCGTAGGCGTCCCAGGTTTCGTGCAGCTCGATGGCGTACTGGCAGGCTGCCAGGCGGATCATATCGGCAGTGCCTTGAGCCAGAACGACATCAGCTTGTCGGAGCTTTCCTGCTCGTCCAGATCGCGCCAGGCGTAGGTGGTACGCAGCGACGGGTCGTGCAGGAAGCCGCGGTTGCGCCAGAAGCCGTGCAGGGGTTTGTATTCGGCTGGCCGGCGCGGGTGCGCACCGGGGCGCTCGACCGCGCAGAACGCGCAGTAATCGAACTCGGCCAGTTTGTGTGCGTAGGACTCGCGCTCGATGAAGAAGCGAACTCCCAGGCCCTGACCGCGGTATGCCGGCAACACCAGCGACTCACCGAAGTAGTACACACTGGCCGGGTCGCGCCCCTGGGCCAGGAATGGCTGCTGGAATTCGGGCGCGACATCCACCAGCGGCAGGCCGGTAGAGGCGCCGACCACCTTGCCGTCGTCCAGCGCCAGCACAACCAGGCTGCGCCCGGAGCGGGCATAGTTGGCCAGGTAGTCGGCCTCGTACTCCGGGGTGCCGTCGTAAAGGTAGGGGAACTCGCGGAACACAGTAAGGCGCAGGCGAGCGAGGTCATCGATGTAAGGCGCGATAGCGGCACCGTGCAACAGGCGTATTTCCATGTTTGGCGGTCGTTTTGTCGATGTGGATGACGCGCTCGGCTAAGCCGGGCTTGAGGGGAAACCCTATCATCCGAGTTAACGACCCGCCTTTTCCCTACACGACAGGAAATGTTCCATGACCGCAACCGAACTGGTAAATGCTTACTACGCCGCCTTCAACGCGGGTGACATGCAGGCGTTTCTGGCGCTGCTCAGCGAAGACGTGATCCACGACATCAACCAGGGCGAGCGCCAGATGGGCAAGGCCAGGTTCGCCGCGTTCATGGAAAAGATGAACCGCTGCTACCGCGAGCGCCTGGCCGACATCGTGGTGATGCAGAACGCCGATGGCAGCCGCGCGGCGGCGGAGTTCACCGTGCATGGCCAATACCTGGCCGATGACGAAGGGTTGCCGACAGCAAACGGCCAGACCTATGTGCTGCCGGCAGGGGCGTTCTTCTATATTCACTGTGGCAAGATTGCCCGGGTCACCAACTACTACAACCTCAATGACTGGGTGGAGCAGGTTGCCTGAAGCAACCCGCTGCCAATTCAATCAAGCCTGTCAGACAATACGCGTGCCCAGCACTTGCAGGAACGCCGCCAGCCAGGCCGGGTGCGCGGGCCATGCCGGTGCGGTCACCAGGTTGCCATCCACATGCGCCTGGTCCACCGCGATGTCGATGAACGTGCCACCCGCCAGGCGCACTTCTGGCGCACATGCCGGGTATGCGCTGCACTCACGCCCCTCCAGCACCCCTGCCGCCGCCAGCAGCTGGGCACCATGGCACACCGCCGCAATCGGCTTGCCGGCCTGGTCGAACGCCCGCACCAGGTCCAACACCTTTTCATTCAGGCGCAGGTACTCCGGCGCCCGGCCACCCGGGATCAGCAGCGCGTCATAACTCTCGGGCCGCACCCGCACGAAATCATAATTCAGGGCAAAATTGTGCCCAGGCTTTTCGCTGTAGGTCTGCTCACCCTCGAAGTCATGAATCGCGGTACGCACGGTCTGCTCCGCCAGCTTTTCCGGGCACACCGCATGCACCGTGTGGCCCACCATGCTCAAGGCCTGGAACGGCACCATCGCTTCGTAATCTTCGACGTAGTCGCCCACCAGCATGAGAATTTTCTTCGCCGTCATCTCGCCCACTCCTTCGGTTAACTGTGAATAGTCACTGCACGATAGCCGCTGTCAGTCACGGCGGTCGAGGAAGTTGACCACCAGCCGATCGAGCCAGCCCCAGATCCGTTGCTTCACCCTGCGCCACAAAGGGCGCGCATGCCAGTGGGCGAGGTCGACTTCTTCGCTCTGGGCGAAGTCGCGCTCGAAGCTGGCCACCACCGCCGCTGTCAACGGCGGGTCGAGCGCTTCGATGTTGGCTTCAAGGTTGAAGCGCAAGTTCCAGTGGTCGAAGTTGCACGAACCGACGCTGACCCAGTCGTCTACCACAGCCATCTTCAGGTGCAGGAAGCACGGCTGGTACTCGAAAATCCGTACGCCCGCGCGCAACAGACGCGGGTAGTAACGATGCCCGGCGTAGCGTACCGAGGGGTGATCGGTACGCGGGCCGGTCAACAACAGACGCACGTCCAGGCCCTTGCTGGCAGCCCGGCGCAACGACCGGCGCACGCTCCAGGTCGGCAAGAAGTACGGCGTGGCCAGCCACACCCGTTTCTGGCCGCTGTTCAGCGCCCGTACCAGCGCGTGCAGGATGTCCTGGTGCTGGCGGGCGTCGGCATAAGCGACCCGGCCCATGCCCTGCCCCTGCGCAGGCACCTTGGGCAGACGCGGCAGGCCAAAGCCTTCAGCAGGGCGCCAGGCGGTGCGGCGGTTGTTGGCTTGCCACTGACGGTCGAACAGCAACTGCCAGTCGCTCACCACCGGCCCCTGCATCTGCACCATCACTTCGTGCCATTCGCTGGTCGCCTCACCGGGCGTCCAGAACTCGTCGGTAACGCCCGTCCCCCCCACCACGGCCCAACGTTCGTCAACCAGCAGCAATTTGCGATGATCACGGTAGAGATTACGCAGGCCACGCTTCCAGCGCAGGCGGTTATACCAGCGCAAGTACACGCCAGCGTCCAGCAGGCGCTGACGCAACGCGCTGTTGAAGGCCAATGAACCGTAGTCATCGAACAGGCACCGCACCCGTACGCCACGCCGGGCAGCCTGCTCCAGCGCGTCGACCACTGCATCGGCACAGGCCCCGGCCTCGACCAGGTACAGCTCCAGGTCAACCTGGAACTCGGCACGCATGATCGCCTGGAGCATGCGCGGAAAAAACACAGGGCCGTCGATAAGCAGTTCGAACTGATTGCCATCACGCCAGGGGAAGACCGGCCCCGCCATGTCAGCGCGCAGTGAAGATCAGCACCGCGCTAACCGGTACCGACGGGTTGATGGACTTCAACCTGGCGAACTTGCGCAGGCTTTCCAGCCCCGGCAGCAAGCCAAAATCTTCGGCGCGCAGCACCAGAGGCTCAAGGGTCACCACCTGGAAGCGCCGCGCATCCAGGCGGGTAGCCAGCAACAGAACACTGTAACTGTGCGACTGGCCATGCAGGGTGACCGTCAGCGGCAGGCGCAATTCGATCTGTGCACCGTCGGCCAGGTCATTGATCGGCTGCAGGTCGATCTGTGCCTTCACTGTGGCCTCGGCGAAGCGCTCGACCTCGAACAGGTTGTCGCGCATTTGCTCGTCACGCAGCGGAATACCGCTGCTCACCGAGTCCATCTCGATCCTCAACCCGGCCATACCCTTGCGATCGACCGTGCCATGCAACACCAGAAAGCGATGCACTTCGGCGGTGTCGCCGTTCTTGCCGGTGATGAACGACAGCCGTGAAGATTCGCCATCCAGGTGCCAATTGGCATGAGCGGGCAGGCACAAAGCCAGCAATAAGGCAGGCAGCAGACGGGGCAACTTGAACATGACAGATCTCGTGAAACCAGGCCGCCAACCTTACCCGCCTGCATTCATGGCAGCAAGCGGCAGCCCTCACGCGCGCTTTGCCAGGCCGCCTGGCTGCGCCGCCCCAGGCCTTCAGCGGTGACTCGCTGCTGCTGGCTGTTTTCCTCCAGCAGGCTCAGTGGCAGCCACTGCTTCACGTACCCTTGGCAGTACACCTTGTCGAAGCCCATGACAAAGCGGCAGGAACAATATTCCTTGGCCGAGTAGGCCGAGAGTATGCCGGGGAAGTCCGCCAGCGCCTGGCGTTCCTGCCAGGCCCAGTACAGGAGCCCTGCCAGCGCCAGCAGCAATAACCGCTTCATGCCCCCTCCCCGGCCAGTACCGCCAGCACCCGCTTGAGCAATTCGTCGTGTCGATAGCTGCTGTCACGGTCATCGGCGTAGCGCACGATCACCAGCTTTTGCTCAGGCAGCACATATAACGCCTGCCCCCAGTGGCCAAGGGCGGCGAAGGTGTCTGCGGGTGCACTGGGCCAAGGCCGTTCGGCGCCAGCCAGCGGCTGGTTGAGCCACCAGTGGCCGCCCGGGATGGCCTCGCCAGGCAGCGCCTGGGCCTGGGCAAACGGGGTCCGGTTGAAGGCTACCCAGGCTCTGGGCAGCAATTGTCGGCCCTGCCAGCGCCCGTCGCGCTGCATCAGCAGGCCAATACGGGCCAAATCGCGGGCACTGAGGTAGAGATAGGAAGAGCCTACATAGGTGCCTGCCCGGTCACGCTCCCACACCGCACTGCCGATACCCAACGGGGTGAACAGTGCGTGCCAGGGGTAGTCGGGGTACTGCCCGGCATCGAGCATGCCACGCAGCGCGGCGGCCAGCAGGTTGCTGTCGCCGCTGGAGTAGAGGAACCGCTGACCGGGGCTGGCGGCGGCACCCCGGGCCGCCGCGTAGGCGGCCATGTCTGCGCGGCCACGGGTATACAGCATGGCCACTACCGAGGACTTCAGCGGCGCGTATTCGTAGTCTTCCTGCCACTCGAGGCCACTGGCCCAGTGCAGCAGGTCGGCCACGCGCACGCCTGGGTGGGCGCGCATGGGGGGATAGAAGCGGCTGACCGGGTCTTGCAGCTGGAAGCGGCCTTCGCCCTGGGCTACGCCCATTACCGTGGCCAGTATGCTCTTGCTTACCGACCAGGTCAGGTGCGCGGTGGCGGCGCGGGTGGGCGCGGTGTAGCGCTCGTGGAGGATACGCCCGTCGCGGATGATCAGCAGAGCGTCCGTGCGGATGCCGTTGCGCTCCGAGGGGGAGCGTGCAGGAAAGGCGTAGGCGTCGACGGCCTGCCAGTCGAGGGTGGCAGGGTCGTTCTGCCACTGCGGGTCAGGCCAGTCTTCAGCTTTGGCGCTACCTGCAACCAGCGCAAGGATGACCAACAGTACCTTCATCGAGCTCGCCTTGATTGGGGCTGCTGTGCAGCCCTTCGCGGGTAAGCCCGCGCTCACAGTTGCAGGAGCGGATTCCCCCGCGAACAGGCCAACATCATCGATAAGGAATCAGCGCCGAACCGGTCGCTTCTGCAGCTTGCGCTGCAAGGTCCGTCGGTGCATGCCCAGCGCCCGTGCGGTGGCCGAGATATTGCCTTCATGCTCGTTCAGCACGCGCTGGATGTGTTCCCACTGCAGGCGATCGACCGACATCGGGTTTTCCGGCACCAGGGTATCCAGGTCGGTGTGCTCCGACAGAAGTGCTGCCAACACATCATCGGCGTCAGCCGGCTTGCACAGGTAGTTGCAGGCACCGCGCTTGACCGCCTCCACTGCGGTGGCAATGCTCGAGTACCCGGTCAGGATCACCACGCGCATTTCCGGGTCCAGTTCCAGCAGCTTGGGCAGCAGCACCAGGCCGGAGTCGCCATCCATCTTCAGGTCCAGCGTGGCGTAGTCCGGCAGGTCCTGCTGGGCCAGAATCAAGCCTTCTTCGGCAGAACTGGCAGTGCTCACACGGAAACCGCGACGGCTCATGGCCCGGGCCATGACCCGGGTGAAGGTGGCATCGTCATCCACCAGCAGCAGGTGCGGCAGCTCTTCGCTTTCGACCTGGTTTTCTTCGCTCATCATTCATCTCCTCGCTTGCCATAGGGCAGGCGCAGTTCGGTCAGGGTGCCACCCTGTTCATGACTATAGAGTTTCACCGAGCCGCCCGCACGGGTCACGCTGGCCTTGCTCAAGAACAGGCCCAGGCCGAAGCCTTTGCCCTTGGTGGTAATAAAAGGTTTGCCGATGGCTTCGGCAATGGCTGGCGGTACACCAGGACCATGGTCGTGGATACTGATGACGATGTCCTGGGCGTCCCAGTCCAGGCGAACTTCCAGATCATCAGGGCAGGCATCGGCGGCATTGTTCAGCAGATTCAGTAACGCCTGGGTCAGGTCTGGCGGCGGCGCCAGACGCGGCACCTTGCCGTCGCGCAGGCGCTGGAAGCGGTAGCTGGCTTCCGGGCGCATCAGGTGCCAGCGGTTGAGCGCCTCGTCCAGCCAGGCAGTCACATCCTGCTCCACGATGGCCAGGCGTCGATTGGCTTCGGCTGCGCGCACCAGCTGTTGCAAGGTCTCTTTGCACAGCTTTACCTGGTCCTGGAGGATCTGCAGGTCCTCCTGCAACATCGGGTCGGTGTGGTCCTGGCGCATTTCGTTGATCAGCACGCTCATGGTCGCCAGCGGCGTACCCAGTTCATGGGCGGCACCGGCAGCCTGGGTAGCCACAGCCAGCAGTTGCTCGTCGCGCAGGCTTTCTTCACGCCGCTCTGAACGCAGCTGCTCCTGGCGGCGCAGCTCTTCGGCCATGCGCGCGGCAAAGAAGGTGATCACAGCCGCCGCCAGGGCAATGCTCAGCCACATGCCGTAGACCTGCATCTTGTCCCGCGCCATCGGCAGCCCTTCGAGCGGGTAGAACTGCACCAGCAGCAAACTGTAGGCCGTCAGCGCAATGCCCGACAGGATCAGCGAATACAGCCACGGCAAGGTCACCGCAGCGATCGCCAGCGGCACCAGGTAATACGACACGAACGGGTTGGTCGAGCCGCCGGAGTAATACAGCAAGGCACTGTGGATCAGCAGGTCACAGGCCAGCTGCAGGGCGTACTCCATTTCGGTGACGGGCAGCGACAGCCGCAGGCGCAGGGCCGTGAAGGCACACAGCAACGAAGACAAAGCCAAGGTGCCGGCCAGCGACAGCCAGGGCAATGGCAGCAGTTCGGTCCAGTAGGCAACGCCCACCGAGCCGGCCTGGGCAGCCAGGACCAGGACCCGAATGACGGTCAGGCGCCAGAGGTTCTGGCGGGTAGCGGACAACGGTTGTACGGCGGCGAGCATGAGCTCTCCTGATGAGTGCTCCAGAAAAATCGGCTGGAGTATACCGAAGCCGGGCGCCTCGCTGCAGCGATGCGGCAAAGCGCCACACTTTGTCACAGGTTCATGATGGCACTTTTGAACCCACTACACTGTTGCCGGTCCTATGGGCCATGCGTGGAATGGATGACCAGCCCCCACGCCTTCAAATGCCAAGGAGTACCACATGCAAATCCCACGTCGCGGCGCCGCCCTGATCATGTCTTGCGGCCTGCTCGCCAGCCTGCCGGCACTGGCTGCCGATGAACCGCGTTTCAACCAGGTATCGCTGCGTGCCGAAGTCAGCAAGGAAGTGGCGCGCGACCTGATGGTCGTGACCCTGTACAGCGAAGCGCAGAACAGCGACCCGGGCAAGCTCGCCAAGCAGATTACCGAAACCATGAACAAGGCCGTGCAGCAGTCGCGCCAGGTCAAGGACGTGAAGATCAGCCAAGGCAGCCGCAACAGCTACCCGGTGTATGACAGCAAGGGCCAGAAAATTACCGGCTGGCGCGAGCGCGCCGAACTGCGCCTTGAAAGCGCCAACTTCCCGGCCTTGTCCCAGCTTACCGCCGATTTGTTGCAAGAGCTGAAAATGGCTGGCATGGACTTCTCCATCGCCCCGGCCACGCGCAAGGCCAGCGAGGATGCTCTGCTCAAGGATGCGGTCGATGCCTTCAAGGCACGCGCGCAACTGGCGACCGAAGCGCTGGGTGGCAAAGGCTACAAAGTGGTGAGCCTGAATCTCAACAGCAGCGGCTACCCGCGCCCGTACTTGCGTAGCGCGCCGATGGCGATGAAGGCCATGGGGGCTGATGAAGCGGCACCGGCGCCAGATATCGAGGCAGGCACCAGTGAAGTGAGCATGAATGCCGATGGCCTGATCGAAGTGCAGATGCCATAAGGCGTCCACGCATCATTTGTGGGAGCCCGCGAGCAAGACACGGTGGTGGAGGCACGGGCTTCGCCCGTGTTCGCGGGTAAACCCGCTCCTACGGGTGACTGCGTTATTGTCACGATTTTCAGACATTTCTTACGCACCAACAGGGTGCGTCCTACGCTTTCCCCTACCTAGAAACATCGCGCAAAACGCCATCATTTTGCCTACGCAAACGTTTAACTTCGCCAAAAGTTATACCGATGCGACATCCATGTACGTTCGTGCCACTTTCCCGGCGTCAACTATCCTTGTACCTGTTGCAATGGGAACGCCCCCTGCATAAGTATCCGCAGGTCGGCTCACGAGGCCACCTCATCCAAAAAATGACAACAATGAGGCCACCATGCTCAAACACGCAGTCATTCCGTTCCTGCTGGGTGCAGGCTTGCTCAGCGGCGCACCGTCGGCCGTTGCCGCATCCAACCTGGTGTTCTGCTCCGAAGGCAGCCCGGCCGGCTTCGATCCGGGGCAGTACACCACCGGGACCGACTTCGATGCCTCGGCAGAGACCGTGTTCAACCGCCTGACCCAGTTCGAGCGCGGCGGCACTGCGGTCATCCCGGGCCTGGCGACCAAATGGGAAGTGTCCGACGACGGCAAGACCTACACCTTCCACCTGCGCGAAGGGGTCAAGTTCCACACCACCGACTACTTCAAGCCCAGTCGCCCGTTCAACGCCGACGACGTGCTGTTCACCTTCAACCGCATGCTCGACAAGGACAACCCGTTCCGCAAGGCGTACCCCACCGAGTTTCCATACTTCACCGACATGGGCATGGACAAGAACATTGCCAAGGTGGAGAAGCTTGACGAGCACACGGTGAAGTTCACCCTCAACGAGGTTGACGCCGCGTTCATCCAGAACCTGGCCATGAGCTTTGCCTCGATCCAGTCCGCCGAATACGCCGACCAGCTCCTAAAGAACGGCAAGGCCGCCGACATCAACCAGAAGCCGATCGGCACCGGCCCGTTCGTGTTCAGCAAATACCAGAAGGACGCGCAGATCCGCTTCAAGGGCAACAA
Organism: Pseudomonas sp. GW823-FHT05G12; assembly: GCF_058795575.1. Classification (NCBI taxonomy): domain Bacteria; kingdom Pseudomonadati; phylum Pseudomonadota; class Gammaproteobacteria; order Pseudomonadales; family Pseudomonadaceae; genus Pseudomonas; species Pseudomonas sp. GW823-FHT05G12. The sequence goes on along the minus strand of NZ_CM179501.1, from coordinate 1,074,901 downwards.
GGACTACTGGCAGCCCGAGGACGTGAAGATCGACAACCTGATCTTTGCCATCACCACCGACGCCTCGGTGCGCATGCAGAAGCTCAAGAAGAACGAGTGCCAGGTCACCCTGTTCCCACGCCCTGCCGACATCGAGCCGCTAAAAGCCGACAAGAACCTGCAAATGCCGCAGCAGGCCGGTTTCAACCTCGGTTATATCGCGTACAACGTGATGGACAAGATCAAGGGCAGCAACGAGGCCAACCCCATGGCCCAGCTGAAAGTCCGACAGGCGCTGGACATGGCCGTGGACAAGAAAAAGATCATCGAGTCGGTGTACCAGGGCGCCGGCCAGCTGGCGGTCAACGCCATGCCGCCCACGCAGTGGTCCTATGACGACAGCATCAAGGACGCCGCCTTTGACCCCGAGAAAGCCAAGCAACTGCTCAAGGAAGCCGGCATCAAGGAAGGCACCGAAATCACCCTGTGGGCCATGCCCGTGCAACGCCCGTACAACCCCAATGCCAAACTGATGGCTGAAATGCTCCAGTCCGACTGGGCCAAGATCGGTATCAAGGCGAAGATCGTCAGTTATGAATGGGGCGAGTACATCAAGCGCTCCAAAGGTGGCGAACAGGGTGCCATGCTGATTGGCTGGAGCGGTGACAATGGTGACCCGGACAACTGGCTGGGTACCCTCTACGGTTGCGATGCCGTCGATGGCAACAACTTCTCCAAGTGGTGCTACAAGCCCTACGACGACCTGATCAAGCAGGCCAAGGCCACGTCCGACCAGGCCAAGCGCACCGAGCTGTACCAGAAGGCGCAGCATATCCTCAAGGAGCAGGTACCGATCACCCCGATCGCCCACTCCACTGTCTACCAGCCCATGAGCGCCAAGGTGAAGGACTTCAAGATCAGCCCGTTCGCGCTGAATTCCTTCTACGGCGTCAGCGTGGACAAATAGGCTGACTGAGGCACCCGCTGAATCGCGGGTGCCCTTCACCCCCGCCACCTCTTCATGTCGTCCTGCGGCCATACGCTGCGGGGACGGCGAACTGTTGCCGCCATTCGTACCCGGAGGCGGCGCGAACAGATGAAAAAGGATTTGCCATGCGCCACGTTACCCGCCTTTCCGCGCTGCTGGCTCTGGGCCTGGTCAGCCAATCCCCGGTCCTGCTGGCCAACAACCTGGTGTTCTGCTCTGAAGGCAGCCCAGCCGGCTTCGACACCGCCCAGTACACCAGCGCCACCGACAACGACGCCGCCGAACCCATCTACAACCGCCTGGTCGAGTTCGAACGTGGCGGCACCACCGTGCACCCGGCCCTGGCGACGCACTGGGAGGTGTCCGACGACGGCCTGCGCTACACCTTCCACCTGCGTGAAGGGGTCAAGTTCCACAGCAACAAGGCCTTCAGCCCGAGCCGCACGTTCAACGCCGACGATGTGCTGTTCACCTTCAACCGCATGCTCGACAAGGGTCATCGGTTCCGTCAGGCCTACCCTACCGAGTTTCCCTATTTCAACGGTATGGGCCTGGACAAGAACATCGCCCGCGTCGAGAAGGCCGACCCATTGACCGTGGTGTTCACCCTGAACACCGTCGATGCCGCGTTCGTCCAGAACCTGGCCATGAGTTTCGCCTCCATCCTCTCCGCTGAATACGCCGAACAGCTACTGGCCAGTGGACGCCCCAGCGACATCAACCAGCAGCCTATCGGTACCGGGCCGTTCGTGTTCCAGCGCTACCAGAAGGATTCGCAGATCCGCTACAAGGGCAACAAGGACTATTGGGCAGCGAACGAAGTGAAGATCGACAACCTGGTGTTCTCGATCAATACCGACCCGTCGGTGCGTATCCAGAAGCTGCGCCGCAATGAATGCCAGGTGACCCTGCACCCACGCCCGGCCGACCTGCCGGCGCTCAAGGCCGACAGCACGCTGCAGGTGCTCCAGCAACCAGGCTTCAACCTCGGCTACATCGCCTACAACACCCAGCACCCGCCATTCGACCGCCTGGAAGTGCGCCAGGCAATGGACATGGCGGTCAACAAGGAAGCCATCCTCCAGGCGGTGTACCAGGACGCCGGCCAACGGGCGGTCAACGCCATGCCACCGACCCAGTGGTCCTATGACGACAGCATAAAGGACGCCCCGTACGCGCCAGAAAAGGCCAGACAGCTGCTCCAGCAGGCGGGTGTCAAACCTGGCACCGAGATCACCCTGTGGGCGATGCCGGTGCAACGCCCGTACAACCCCAATGCCAAGCTGATGGCCGAAATGCTCCAGGCGGACTGGAGCAAGCTCGGATTCAAGGTGCGCATCGTAAGCTACGAATGGGGCGAATACCTCAAGCGCATGAAAAACGGTGAGCACGACATCGCCCTGATCGGCTGGACCGGTGACAACGGCGACCCGGACAACTGGCTGGGCACCCTCTACAGCTGCGAAGCCATCGGCAGCAACAACTACTCGCGGTGGTGCGACCCGCAGTACGACAGCCTGGTCAAGCAGGCCAAGCAGGTGACCGACCGTACGCAACGCACCGCCCTGTACCAGCAGGCCCAGCAGCGGCTCAAGCAGCAGGTACCGATCACGCCGGTGGCGCATTCCACCGTGAGCCAGCCGCTTAGCGTCAAGGTTTCCCAGTTCAAGGTCAGCCCGTTTGGGCGCAATGATTTTTCCGGTGTGAGTGTTGATTAAGCGTTAGCCAGTACCGGCCTCTTCGCGGGCAAGCCCGCTCCCACAGGATCTCGACAGGTTCGGACACTGCGCCCTACCTGAGGGAGCGGGCTTGCCCGCGAAGAGGCCAGAACGGCCAACACAACGCCCCGATTCTGCCCGGTGATCCCGCGGCACCCCTGGCAACACCGCAGCAATCACCCGGCCCACAAGGCCGGCCATAACTAGAAAAGAAAGGGAGCTTTAACCTTGAAAGTATTCACCTTGACCGCACTGGCGTTATCCATCAGTGCCTTTTCCACGGTGGCCCAGGCAGATCCGCAGAGCCAGGACTACATTCCGCTCACCCTCAAAAGCAGCAGCGAGCAAGCGCAAGCCAGCGGCTTCATCGACGGCCAAAGCCTGTCCGGTAGCACCCGCAACTGGTATGCCCGCGAACGTGCCGCACGCGCGCCGCTGTGGAAGTACTACAAGAACGACGGCACCCGCCACGACACTCACAGCCGTGAAAACTGGGTCCAGGGCACCATCCTCAATTACAGCTCCGGCTTCACCCAGGGCACCGTGGGCTTCGCCGTCGAGGCTGCCGGCTACAACGCCATCGCCCTGCAACAGAGCCGCGAAGCCATCGCCGGCCCCAACAACCGCACCCTCACCCACAGCGATGGCGACCCCGTCGGCCAGTGGAGCAAACTGGGCCTGGGCAATATCAAGGCGCGCGTGTCCAACACCACCCTTACCCTTGGCCGCCAATCGGTGGATACGCCGATGATCGCCTACATCGGCAACCGCGCCCTGCCCTCGAGCTTCCAGGGCGCGTTCCTGCACAGCGCTGAATTCGACAACCTCAGCATCGACCTGGGCACCTTCGACCGCGTCTCGCCACGTACCGAACAGAGCCTCAGCAAGTTCCGCAGCGAGTACAGCGCCACCGGCGTGGAAACCGACCGTGCCAGCACCGCCGGCATCAACTACCAGCCGTTCAAGAGCCTGAGTACCAGCCTGTACGCCACCAAGGTCGACGACTTCTGGAACCAGTACTACTTCGGCGCCAACCATGTGCTCGGCGACAGCGCAGTGCTCAGCCTGAGCACCGGCCTGAACTACTACAAGACCGTCGACGCCGGCAGCCAGAAAATGGGCAAGATCGACAACGACACCTACAGCCTGTCACTGGGCCTGACCCATCAGGCCCACACCCTCAGCGCCTCCTGGCAGCAGGTCAACGGCAATGAATACTTCGACTACCTGCACGAAACCAACGGCATCTTCCTGGCCAACTCGCTGCTGTCGGACTTCAACGGCCCCAACGAGAAATCGCTGCAGATTTCCTATGTGCTGAACATGGCGCCCTATGGCGTGCCTGGCCTGAAGTTCAACCTGTACAACGCCCGCGGCTGGGGTATCGACGGCACCCACTACCGCGGCACTGCCTACGACGTGAATGGCCTGGATGGCGAAACCCACTATGAGTGGGGTATTGGCACCAGCTACGCGTTGCAGAGCGGGCCGCTGAAAGACACCAGCATCCGCGCCACCTACACCACCCATCGCGCCAGCAAGGCCCAGGGCGATGGCAGCCTGGATGAGTTCCGCGTGGTCACCACCATTCCGTTCAACATTCTCTGACCGTCGGCGCCCTGGCCCGTTTCGCTGCGGGCCGGGGCGGCTACGCTGGAACCAATGCAAGCAGGGAGTTTTCAACACATGCACAGAGCTTTCATGAAATCGCGGCCGTTGCGCCTAGCCCTGGTCGCGCTGCTTCTGGGCGGCGCCACGCAACTGGCGGCCAAGCCGCTGGTGGTGTGTACAGAAGCCAGCCCGGAAGGGTTCGACATCGTCCAGTACACCACCGCAGTCACCGCCGATGCCTCGGCCGAGACAGTGTTCAACCGCCTGGTCGACTTCAAACCCGGCACCACCGAGATCCAGCCGGCCCTGGCCGAGCGCTGGGACATTTCAACCGACGGCCTGACCTACACCTTCCATCTGCGTCAGGGGGTGAAGTTCCACACCACCGACTACTTCAAGCCCACCCGTGACTTGAACGCCGATGACGTGCTGTGGAGCCTCAATCGCCAGCTCGACCCGAACCACCCCTGGCATGACAAGACCAGCGTCGGCTACCCGTACTTCGAGAGCATGGGGTTCAAGGAACTGCTCAAGTCGGTCAGCAAGGCTGACGAGCACACCGTGGTGATTACCCTCAGCCGACCGGAAGCGCCGTTCCTGCGCGACATGGCCATGGGCTTTACCTCGATCTACTCCGCCGAATACGGCGACCAGTTGCTCAAGTCTGGCAAGACCGCCGAGCTGAACAGCAAACCGATCGGCACCGGCCCTTTCATCTTCCAGCGTTACAACAAGGACGCCCAGGTCCGCTTCAAGCCCAACCCGGACTATTTCCGCGGCAAGCCGCCGGCCGATGCGCTGGTGTTCGCCATCGCCATCGACAGCAACGTGCGCCTGCAGAAACTGCGCGCCAACGAGTGCCAGGTGGCGCTCTATCCCAAGCCCGATGACGTGCCGTCGATCAAGCAAGACCCGAAACTCAAGGTTGAAGAAATCGAGGCCCTGGTCACCGGCTACATCGCCATGAATACCCAGCACAAATACCTCAACGACGTGCGTGTGCGTAAAGCCATCAACATGGCCTTCGACCGCCAGACCCATGTCGACCAACTGTTTGGCAAAGGCAACGCGCTGGTGGGTGTAAACCCTTACCCACCCACCATGATCGGCTACAACACCCATAACCAGAACCCACCGCGCGACCTCGACAAAGCCCGCGCACTGCTCAGCCAGGCCGGTGTACCCGAGGGCACGGTAATCACCCTGTTCACCCGCAACGGCGGCGGCCCGACCAACCCCAACCCGCGCCTGTCCGCCGAGATGCTGCAGGCCGACCTCAAACAGATCGGCCTCAAGCTGGATATCCGCGTCATGGAATGGGCCGAGATGCTGCGCCGGGCGAAGAACGGCGAAGCCGACCTGGTGTCCACCGGCTGGGCCGGCGACAACGGCGACCCGGACAACTTCCTCAGCCCACTGCTCAGTTGCGATGCCGTGAAAAGTGGCGAGAACTATGCGCGCTGGTGCAACCCCAAGTTCCAGGAGCTGATCAGCCGCGCCCGCGAAGTGATCGACAACGACGAGCGTGCAAGGCTCTATAACGAGGCATTGAAAGTGTACGATGACGAACAACCCTGGATCAGCATGGCTCATCCAAAGATGTTCACCGCCATGCGTGACAACGTGGAGGGCTACGTGATCAACCCTCTGACCAACAACAACTTCGCCACCACCAAGGTGAAGTAGAACAACAACGACCGCCGGCCACCCACACGGGGACCGGCGGCTCTGCCGTAACGGGCTGATCGCCCCACGGCCTGATGAGGTAACCCCGACAATGTTGAGTTTTATTGCCCGGCGCCTTGGCCTGCTGATACCGACCTTTTTCGGCATCACCTTGCTGACCTTCGCGCTCATACGCCTGATCCCCGGCGACCCGGTGGAAGTGATGATGGGCGAGCGCAGGGTCGACCCCGAAATGCATGCCCAGGCCATGGAACGCCTGGGCCTGAACAAGCCACTGCCGGTCCAGTACCTGGACTACGTCGGCAAACTTGCCCAAGGTGACCTTGGCGAATCGCTGCGCACCCGCGAAAGCGTGTGGCGCGAGTTCCTCACCCTGTTCCCGGCCACCCTGGAGCTGGCCTTCGCCGCCCTGCTGTTCGCCGGCGTCGTCGGCCTGCTGGCCGGTGTAATCGCCGCACTCAAGCGCGGTTCGCTGTTCGACCACGGGGTCATGGGCATATCACTGGCCGGCTACTCGATGCCGATTTTCTGGTGGGGCCTGATCCTGATCATGTTCTTCTCCGTGAGCCTGGGCTGGACCCCGGTGTCCGGGCGCATCGACCTGCTCTACGACATCGAGCCGAAGACCGGCTTCATGCTTATCGACACCCTGCTCAGCGATGAAGAAGGCGCGTTCAAGGACGCTGTGATGCACTTGATCCTGCCGGCCATCGTGCTCGGCACCATCCCGCTCGCGGTGATCGCCCGCATGACCCGCTCGTCGATGCTGGAAGTACTGCGTGAAGACTACATCCGCACCGCCCGCGCCAAAGGCCTGTCGCCGGCCCGTGTGGTGTTCGTCCATGGCCTGCGCAATGCGCTGATCCCGGTGCTGACCGTGTTCGGCCTGCAGGTCGGCACGCTGCTGGCCGGTGCGGTGCTGACCGAAACCATCTTCTCCTGGCCGGGCATCGGCAAATGGCTGATCGAAGCCATCGGTGCCCGTGACTACCCCGTGGTCCAGAACGGCATCCTGTTGATCGCCTGCCTGGTGATTCTGGTCAACTTCGTCGTGGACATCCTCTACGGCCTGGCCAACCCACGCATCCGTCATCAGCGCTGAGGCCCTTGCCATGACTAGCCCGATTACAAAATCCGTGTCACCGGCCAGCCCGGTGGACCAGAGCCTGCTCTACCCCTCCCCGTACAAAGAATTCTGGCAAGCCTTCGCGCGCAACAAGGGCGCGGTGATGGGCCTGGCCTTCATGTGCCTGGTGGTGTTCTGCGCGCTGTTCGCGCCTTGGGTCGCCCCGCATGACCCGAGCGAGCAGTACCGCGACTTCCTGCTGACCCCGCCGGTGTGGCTGGAAGGCGGCACCTGGCAGTTCATCCTGGGCACCGACGAACTGGGCCGTGATCTGCTTTCGCGGCTGATTCAGGGTGCACGGCTATCGCTGCTGATCGGCCTGTCGTCAGTGGTGATGTCACTGATCCCAGGCATTCTCCTTGGCCTGCTGGCCGGCTTTTTCCCGCAGTTGCTCGGCCCGTCGATCATGCGCCTGATGGACGTGATGCTAGCCTTGCCGTCGCTGTTGCTGGCCGTGGCCATCGTCGCCATCCTCGGCCCTGGCCTGATCAACACCGTGATTGCCATCGCCATCGTTTCCCTGCCGTCCTACGTGCGCCTGACCCGCGCCGCGGTGATGGGCGAACTTAACCGCGACTACGTCACCGCCGCACGCCTGGCCGGCGCCGGCTTGCCCCGACTGATGTTCGTCACCGTGCTGCCCAACTGCATGGCACCGCTGATCGTGCAGGCCACGCTCAGCTTCTCCTCGGCCATCCTTGACGCCGCCGCACTGGGCTTCCTCGGCCTCGGCGTACAGCCGCCAACCCCCGAGTGGGGCACCATGCTGGCTTCGGCCCGGGATTACATCGAGCGCGCCTGGTGGGTGGTAAGCCTGCCCGGCCTGACCATCCTGCTCAGTGTGCTGGCAATCAACCTGATGGGCGACGGCCTGCGCGATGCGCTGGACCCGAAACTCAAGAACGCCGCCTGAGGAAAACGCCATGCCACTTTTGCAGATCAACAACCTCAACGTGCGCTTCGGCGACGCCAATGCGGTACCCGTGGTGGACGGCCTTGACCTGGTGGTAGACGCCGGCGAAATCCTGGCCATTGTCGGCGAGTCCGGCTCGGGTAAATCGGTCACCATGATGGCCCTGATGGGCCTGATCGACGCCCCCGGGCGCATCACCGCCGACGCCCTGACCTTCGACGGCACCGACATGCTCAAGCTCAGCGGCCGTCAGCGGCGCAAGGTGGTGGGCAAGGACATCGCCATGGTCTTCCAGGACCCGATGACCGCGCTCAACCCCAGCTACACCGTAGGCTTCCAGATCGAGGAAGTGCTACGACAGCACCTGGGCCTGAAAGGCAAGGCTGCACGCCAGCGTGCTCTGGAGCTCTTGAAAAAGGTCGAGATCCCGGCCGCCGAAAGCCGCCTGGACGCTTACCCGCACCAGCTGTCAGGCGGCATGAGCCAACGTGTGGCGATCGCCATGGCCATTGCCGGCGAGCCAAAGCTGCTGATCGCCGACGAACCGACCACGGCCCTCGACGTGACGATCCAGGCACAGATCATGGAACTGCTGGTCAACCTGCAGAAGGAGCGCAACATGGCGCTCATCCTGATCACCCACGACCTCGCCGTGGTTGCCGAAACCGCCAGGCGGGTGTGCGTGATGTACGCCGGCCAAGCCGTGGAAGTGGGCCAGGTGCCAGAACTGTTCGATGTGCCCGCCCACCCTTACAGCGAAGCCCTGCTCGCCGCGATCCCCGAGCACAGCATTGGCGCCGAACGCCTGGCCACCCTGCCTGGCATCGTCCCCGGCCGCTACGACCGCCCGGTCGGTTGCCTGCTGTCACCACGCTGCCCCTATGTTCAGGACAATTGCCGGCGCCAGCGCCCCCCCCTCGACCCTCAGGCCCACAGCCTGGTGCGTTGCTTCTACCCGCTGAACCAGGAGGTGGCGTGATGGCCGTCGTTCTATCCGCCCGGGAGCTGACCCGGCACTACGAAGTCTCCCGCGGGCTGTTCAAGGGCCATGCCCTGGTCCGTGCGCTCAATGGCGTTTCATTCGAACTGGAGGCCGGCAAGACCCTGGCTGTAGTCGGCGAGTCCGGCTGCGGCAAGTCGACCCTGGCCCGCGCCCTGACGCTGATCGAAGAGCCGTCGTCCGGCTCGCTGCAAATTGCCGGCACCGAGGTGAAGGGCGCCAGCAAGGCAGAGCGCAAACAACTGCGCCGCGATGTACAGATGGTGTTCCAGAGCCCCTACGCCTCGCTCAACCCAAGGCAGAAGATCGGTGACCAACTGGCCGAACCGCTGCTGATCAACACCTCGCTGAGCAAGGCCGAGCGCCGGGACAAGGTGCAGAAGATGATGGAACAGGTCGGCCTGCGCCCCGAGCACTACCAGCGCTACCCACACATGTTCTCTGGCGGCCAGCGCCAGCGTATCGCCCTGGCCCGGGCGATGATGCTGCAGCCCAAGGTGCTGGTGGCCGACGAACCGACCTCTGCGCTGGACGTGTCGATTCAGGCGCAGGTGCTGAACTTGTTCATGGATCTGCAGAAGGAGTTCAACACCGCCTACGTGTTCATTTCGCACAACCTGGCGGTAGTACGGCATGTGGCGGATCAGGTATTGGTGATGTACCTGGGGCGGCCGGCGGAGATGGGGCCGAAGGAGGACATCTACAACAAGCCGCTGCATCCCTATACCCAGGCGCTGCTGTCGGCGACACCGGCGATTCATCCAGACCCGTTGAAGCCGAAGATTCGTATCGTCGGGGAACTGCCCAACCCGCTGAACCCGCCGGATGGGTGTGCCTTCCACAAACGCTGCCCGTATGCGACCGAGCGGTGTGCCAAGGAGGTGCCGGCGCTGAGGCAGGTGAGTACGCGGCAGGTTGCGTGCCACTATGCGGAGCAGTTTCTTTAACTGTTAGAAAACTGGGCAGCCCTCAATGCGAAAAACAGCAGTTTGCTGCGCTGCCCAGCTGAAGTACCAAGGCTTTTTGATTGTGGAGCTGAATCCATTTGTGGACGAGGTTGCCATTGAGGCTGTAGCCCAAGGCGATGTTTGCGATGGAGGCGCCGGGCTCGTCGCACTCTGGGCTTTGAAAGGTTTATTGTAGGTACGGCGCTGAGGATGCCTGGAAAATCCGCTTGATGGGCCAGAAATGGTGTCCACTTTTAGGTGGACACCATGGCCTTCGCCGGTTCCGTCAGGAAGATGTGTTGGCCGGACGGATACCGGGATTCGACTATCAGGGGAGTGTCAATTTTTTTGTGTACGGGACAAGGCATTTTCAATGCTTTGATACCTGCTTGCTGACTGCAGACGCCGTCAAGCCTAATTGGGCGCAAAAGGGCCGCAAAAAGCGGCCCCCAAAATCTCAATGCATAAAGAACCAGATCAGAATGATCACCGGAATCGGCACCCCAATCATCCAAAGCAGTATCGAGCGCATGGCCTTTCTCCTTGTTCGATGGTGACAAGAAAGGTGCAGCCGCCATGCCAGTTGTATCAAAAAACTACATTCATAAGAATCAAAGGCTTACCCTCCAAGCCGCCTGAGCAAACCGTGCAATATGCAGGATCCACGCCCTTGCACCTGGGTGTTCTGCAATGCACTATCCTCCCATGATCGCCACCACCCTCCCCGACGGCCCCGAGCAAACGCCGCTTACCGCCGAAATCGTGCTGCGCTACCACCTCTGCTGGAAGCACCGCGACCTCGACGGTGTCATGGCGCTGTACCACCCCGATATCCAGTACCACGACTTCTTCCAGAACCGCGTGCTCGGCCACCAGGAACTGCGCGACTATGTACGCGCCTGTCTGCCCCATGAAGCCGGCGAGGACATCGTCCACAGCGACCGCATCCGCGTCGATGGCTGCACCGCATTCATTCAGTATCAGGTCACGGTGCAGGGCGGCGACGGCCTGGTTGCGTTCCAGTCCAGCGAGGCGATCACCGTCAGGGACGGGCTGATCTGGCGGGTCAACGAATACGCCACGCTGGTCCGCCGGAACGGCACAGGCCCCGCCAACAGCGGCCCGCGCCCCGCCACCAGCCGCCTGGGCCTGTCGCCCCGGCAGTTGTCGACCATGGCCCAGGACCTGGAGCACTACTTCCAGCGTCAACGCCCCTACCTCGACCCGGAGCTCGACCTGCAACAGGTCGCCGACGCCAGCGGCTACAGCCGCAACCAGATTTCCTACCTGCTCAACCAGGTGCTGGGGCAAAGCTTCTATCGCTACGTCAACCAGGCACGCCTGCAGCACCTGATGGCCAGCCTCGGCGACGACAGCGTCGAGGCGACGATCGACGAGCTGGCCTTCAGTGCCGGCTTCAACTCGCTGTCGGCGTTCTACAAGTGCTTCCGTGAGCACACCGGGCTCACGCCCAAGGCCTACCTGAAGCAAATTTCCCTGCGTGCACGCACGTAGGACAGCTGCCCGCTGACACCACTACGATCGCCCACAGACCTTGACGGATGTGGAGCCGAACCCGATGCAACCCCTGCGCACGCTCAGCCTGTGGATGGACCAGCTCGACGAGCCGCTGTGCGCGCGCCCGGCACTGCGCAATGACCTCGACGTTGACGTGTGCATCATCGGTGCCGGCTATACCGGCCTTTGGACCGCGTACTACCTCAAGCGCCAGGCACCCCAGCTGAACATTGCGGTGATAGAAGCCCAAATCGCCGGCTTCGGCGCCTCCGGCCGTAATGGGGGCTGGCTGATGGGCAACCTGCTCGGCGAAGACCGCCTGCTCGGTGCCCTCTCGCCGCAACAGCGCCGCGCCAGCATCGACCTGCTGCACGGCATCCCTGATGAAGTGCATCGCGTGCTGCAAAGCGAAGGCATCGACTGCGACTACCGCAAAGGCGGCGTCCTTTATTGCGCGGCGCGCTACCCGGAGCAGGAACGCAGCCTGCGCGCCTACCTCGACGACTTGTATCGCCAAGGCATGACCGAGGACGACTACCGCTGGCTGAGCCCCGAGCAGCTGGGGAGCCAGCTGCAGGTCAGCAATGCGTTTGGAGCCATCTACAGCCCGCACACGGCGACCATCCAGCCAGCCAAGCTGGTGCGCGGCCTTGCCCGGGCAGTGGAAGCGCTGGGCGTATCGATCTACGAAAACACCCCGGCCATCGACTGGCAGCCGAGCGAGGTGCGTACCCCGCTGGCACAGATTCGCTGCCAGTGGATGGTGCCTGCCGTGGAGGGTTACGCCGCCAGCCTGCCGCCACTGGGCAAACACCAATTGCCGGTACAGAGCCTGCTGGTGGCCACCGAGCCGCTGCCGGAGGCCACCTGGGAGCAGATTGGCCTGAGCCAGGGCCAAGCCTTCAGTGAAAGCAGCCGCCAGGTCACCTACGGCCAGCGCACCGCCGACAACCGCCTGGTCTTCGGTGCTCGCGGTGGCTACCGCTTCGGTGGGCGTCTGCGCGAAAACTTCAACCTCGACGAACACGAAGTCGAACTGCGCCGCTACCTGTTCGGCGAACTGTTCCCGCAGCTCAAACAGGTACGCATCACTCATACCTGGGGCGGCAACCTGGGCATGGCGCGACGCTTCCGCCCACACATGCTCTGCGACCGCCAGCGCGGCATCGCCCTTGCCGGCGGCTACGGCGGCGAAGGCGTGGGGGCTACCAACCTGGGCGGACGCACCCTGGCGGCGCTGATCCTCAACCAGCGCAACGAACTGACGGCACAACCCTGGGTGCTCGACAACCGCCCGCTATCGAGCCTGGCCAGCTGGCCTCCCGAGCCCTGCCGCTGGCTGGGCTACAACGCGATCATCCAGAGCTTCGTCCACGAGGACCGGACCCTCGCCAACCCCGCCAGCGCGCCGTGGAGGCGGCGCCTGGCCATCTCGGTTGCGGACTTCATGGAAGGCTTCATGCACTGACTTCCCTTTTCACTCGTACAGGATCCACCGGTCATGAGCATCACCCAGTTCAAGAACACCGAATTTGCCGTGCTCGACAGCTCCAACCCGGTCGCGGTACCGCTCGGCGAACCCGTGGCAGTCACGTCAGTCACCTGCGTGGAGCGCAGCGATGGCGTTGAAACCGGCATCTGGGAATGCACCCCAGGGCGCTGGCGGCGGCAGATCGTGCAACAGGAGTTCTGCCATTTCATCAAGGGCCGCTGCACGTTCACCCCCGACGGTGGCGAGCCCCTGGTCATAGAAGCCGGAGACGCATTGATGCTACCGGCCAACAGCACCGGCACCTGGGACATCCAGGAGACCGTGCGCAAGACCTACGTGCTTATTTTCTGATCCGCTGATCGCCTGCCTTCGATAACAACAGACAAAGCAAGGTAAACCCGACATGCGCACCTTCCTCCTCGCCCCCCTGATGCTGGCCGCCAGCGTGGCCAGCGCCGCTGAAACGGTGAAGATCTACAACTGGTCCAGCTACGTGGCCCCCGACACGTTGAAGAACTTCCAGCAAGCCAGCGGCATCGTGCCGACCTATGACGTGTACGACAGCAATGAAACCCTCGATGGCAAGTTGATGACCGGCAATTCCGGCTACGACGTGGTGTTCCCCTCCAACCATTTCATGGCCCGGCAGATTCAGGGCAAAGCCTTGAAGCGCCTGGACAAGTCGCAGCTGCCCAACTGGCACAACCTCAACCCGGTGCTGCTCAAGGCGCTGGAGGTCAACGACCCGGGCAACCAGTACGGCTTCCCGTACCTGTGGGGCAGTACCGGTATTGGCTACAACATCGACAAGGTCAAGGCGGTGCTCGGCGACAACGCGCCCGTGGACTCCTGGGACCTGATCTTCAAGCCCGAGTACATGAGCAAGCTGAAAAGCTGTGGCGTCGCGGTGCTGGACAATGGCCCCGAACTGCTGCCGATCGCCCTGCACTACCTGGGCTTGCCCCATCACAGCCAAGACCCCAAGGACTACGAGAAGGCCAAGGACCTGCTGATGAAAGTGCGGCCTTACATCAGCTATTTCCACTCGTCCAAGTACACGGGCGACCTGGCCAACGGCGATATCTGCGTGGTAGTGGGGTTCTCAGGGGACGTGCTGCAGGCGAAGAACCGCGCCGATGAGGCGAACAATGGCGTGAAGGTGGGCTATTCGATACCCAAGGAGGGCGCGCCGATGTGGTTCGACATGGTCGCCATGCCCGTCGATGCGCCCGATGAAAAGGCCGGATATGCCTACATGAACTACCTGCTGCAGCCGGAAGTGATGGCCAACATCAGCAACCATGTGCAATACGCGAACGGCAACCTCAAGGCAGACGGCCTGGTAGACCCGGCGATGAAGGGCAATACGATGATTTACCCGAGCGACGAGGTGATGGGCAAGCTGTATGCGCTGGAGGCGATGCCGGCGAAGATCGACCGTATTCGTACGCGAATCTGGACCAGTATCAAAGCCGGGAACTGAAATGGGGCCGCCTAGCGGCCCTTCGCGGGCACGCCCGCTCCCACAGGTATCCCATGACCTCCTGGTTTGGTGATTCCCTGTGGGAGCGGGCGTGCCCGCGAAGGGCTGCAAAGCAGCCCCGATTTCAGGCCTTAATGGTGCTCGCGGGTAGCGCGGAACTTGATGTCCGGCCAGCGCTCTTCCATCAGCGCCAGGTTGACCCGGGTCGGCGCCAGGTAGGTCAGGTGACCGCCGCCGTCGATGGCTAGGTTTTCCATGGCCTTGGTCTGGAATTCCTCGAGCTTCTTCTTGTCATCGCAGCTGATCCAGCGCGCCGACCAGACAGTGATGGGCTCGTAGGCGCACTCGACCTTGTACTCTTCCTTCAGGCGGCTGGCGACCACGTCGAACTGCAGCACACCGACCGCACCCAAGATGATGTCGTTGCTGCGCTCAGGGAAGAACACCTGAGTAGCACCTTCTTCGGCCAGCTGCTGCAGGCCTTGACGCAGTTGCTTGGATTTCAGCGGGTCTTTCAGGCGTACGCGGCGGAACAGCTCCGGTGCGAAGTGCGGGATACCGGTGAAGCCCAGCGCCTCGCCTTCGGTGAAGGTGTCGCCAATCTGGATGGTGCCGTGGTTGTGCAGGCCGATGATGTCACCGGCAAAGGCTTCTTCCAGCTGCTCACGCTCGGAGGAGAAGAACGTCAGCGCATCGCCGATACGCAGGTCTTTGTTCAGGCGCACGTGGCGCATTTTCATGCCTTTCTCGTACTTGCCCGAGCAGATGCGCATGAAGGCGATACGGTCGCGGTGTTTCGGGTCCATGTTCGCCTGGATCTTGAACACGAAGCCGGTGAACTTCTCTTCCACAGGCTCCACGGTGCGCTCGTGGGCCACACGGCCAAGCGGACGCGGCGCCCAGTCGACCACGGCGTCGAGCACGTGGTCGACACCGAAGTTGCCCAGTGCAGTACCGAAGAACACAGGGGTCAGCTGACCGTTGATGAACTCTTCCTGGTTGAACTCGTGGCAAGCGCCCTGCACCAGCTCCAGTTGCTCGACGAACGAATCGTACTGGTCGCCCAGGTGCGCGCGGGCTTCGTCCGAGTCCAGCTTCTGGATGATCTTGGCTTCGGTACGCTCGTGGCCGTGGCCCGGGGTGTACACCACGATGTAGTCACCGGTCAGGTGGTACACGCCCTTGAAGTCACGGTAGCAACCGATCGGCCAGGTGATTGGCGCGGCCTTGATCTTCAAAACGGCTTCGATCTCGTCGAGCAGTTCGATTGGGTCGCGGATATCACGGTCGAGTTTGTTGATGAAGCTGACGATTGGCGTGTCGCGCAGGCGGCACACGTCCATCAGGGCGATGGTACGCGGCTCAACGCCTTTACCGCCGTCGAGCACCATCAGCGCCGAGTCCACCGCGGTCAGGGTGCGGTAGGTGTCTTCCGAGAAGTCTTCGTGGCCGGGGGTGTCGAGCAGGTTGATCATGTGCTCGCGGTACGGGAACTGCATCACCGAGGTGGTGATGGAGATGCCGCGCTGCTTCTCCATTTCCATCCAGTCGGAGGTGGCATGGCGGTCGGACTTGCGCGACTTCACGGTACCGGCGACGGCAATGGCCTTGCCCATCAGCAGCAGCTTCTCGGTGATGGTGGTCTTACCGGCGTCGGGGTGGGAAATGATTGCGAAAGTGCGGCGCTTCGCGACTTCGGCGGCCTGGTTGGTCATGGGAAATCGCCTGACTGGGGGATTTGAAAGGGGCAGTATCATACCTGAAGTTGGGCCTGGGCCAAAATCTGCCGAATGAATGGCGCCTGTGCCGGCCTCGTCGCGGGTAAACCCGCGCCTACAGGTACGACACAGGATCCGGATGCGGTGCAGTCTTCGTAGGAGCGGGTTTACCCGCGAAGACGCCAGCACAGACAAAACAAACCCAACAGGCAATCGCTTTATCACGACAAATAACCAAAACGCAGTTATTTCAACGCCTGCAGCACATCAAGTCGCTGTTTTTTCTCGCCAAAAAACCCGCAACCCAGCGATTAACGCTGGCCAAATGCCGTCCCAGATGGGAACCTTTACGCCCACGGAGACGTCCACTCCCCTGCAAACCGCTTCGGTTGGGGACTGGTTTCATCAGCATTTTCGGGCCCGACGGGGTTCGGCTCATGGCCTGATCGCAGCCCTCGGTTTGCATCACGCTGCTACTCGCGAACACACCACCCGCCGCCAGGACTGGCCGGCAACCAAGAAGTGTGCTCGCCGACTACACAAGGAGTCCACCTGTGGCTAAACGCTACGGAAAGGGGCTGTTGGGATGGGCCGCCGTGCTCGTCATCCTGGCCCTGCTGGTCCACTGGATCGGCATCGACACGATCGCGCGTTATCGCGACGATCTTGGGTTCTACCTGCAAGCGCACCTGGTACTGGTGCTGGCTTCGATGGCGGCGGCGCTGGCCGTGGGCATCCCCGCCGGCATTGCGTTAAGTCGACCGCACCGGGTCGACAAAGCCGAGCGCTTCATGCAGTTCTTCAACGTTGGCAACACCATCCCCCCTCTGGCCGTTCTGGCCATCGCCCTGAGTATCCTGGGCATCGGCGCCGGGCCTGCGATCTTCGCACTGTTCCTCGCGTCCCTCCTGCCCATCGTGCGCAACACCTACGAAGGCCTGAAAAACGTCCCCGCATCGCTCAAGGAAGCCGCTACCGGCATTGGCATGACCCCGCGCCAGCAACTCTGGCAGGTGGAACTGCCCAACGCCGTGCCGATCATCGTCGGCGGCGTACGCGTGGCCCTGGCGTTGAACGTGGGCACCGCACCGCTGGCATTCCTGATCGGCGCCAACAGCCTGGGCAGCCTGATTTTCCCCGGCATCGCCCTGAACAATCAGCCGCAGCTGCTGCTGGGGGCCGCCTGTACCGCGCTGCTGGCACTGGTGCTGGATGCGGCGGTGAGTTTCTCCAGCAGGCGCTGGCTGGAACGTGGCCTGGCCCAATAAGGATAGGAAACGCATGAAGAAGAGAATCGCCTTGCTGCTGGGCGCGGCCCTGCTGTTCGCAGGATTTGCCCAGGCAGCGGAAAAACCGCTGATCCGCATCGGCGCGCGGGTGTTCACCGAACAGACCGTGCTCGCCGAAATCACCGCGCAGTACCTGCGCGCCAATGGCTTCGATGTGCGTGTCATCGGCGGGCTTGGCAGCAGCCTCGCACGTCAGGCCCAGGAAACCGGCCAGCTCGACCTGATGTGGGAATACACCGGGGTGTCGCTGGTGTCCTACAACCACATCGATGAGCGTATGCCCAGCGCCGAGGCCACCTACGCCAAGGTCAAGGAGCTGGATGCCAAAAAAGACCTGATCTGGCTGACCCCGTCGAAATTCAGCAACACCTATGCCCTCGGCTTGCCAAAGCAGGTCGCGGAGGCCTACCCGCAGATCAACTCGATCAGCGACCTTAACCAGGTGCTGCGCGACGAGCGCAAGCGTAATCACCTGGTGGCCCTGGACACCGAGTTCGCCAACCGCCCCGACGGCCTGGTCGGGCTCAAGGAAATGTACGACCTGCAGGTCGGCCGCGCCAATATCCGCCAGATGGACGCGGGCCTGGTCTACACGGCCATGCACAACAACCAGGTGTTCGCAGGCCTGGTCTACACCACCGACGGTCGCCTGAGCGCGTTCAACCTCAAGCTGCTCGAAGACGACAAGCACTACTTCCCCGACTACACCGCCGCCCCGGTGGTGCGCAAGGCCGTGCTCGACGCCAACCCGCAACTGGTCGCCCTGCTCAAGCCACTGGCCGAGCAGCTCGATGACGAGACCATGCGCCAGCTCAATGCCAAGGTCGACGTAGACCACCAGAACCCGACCGCTGTGGCCGCGGCATTCCTGCGAGAGCATCCCCTCAAGGAGGTACAGCCATGAGCCTGCTCGACACGTTCGCCCACCTCGACTGGGCCCAGGTGCTGCAACTGACCTGGCAGCACATCATGCTGGTTGGCATCGCCGTCGGCCTGGCGATCCTCGTTGGCGTGCCGCTGGGCATCCTGATGACCCGCTTCCCGGCAGTGGCCGGCCCGCTGCAGGCCAGCGCCACAGTGCTGCTGACCATCCCATCGATTGCGTTGTTCGGCCTGCTGCTGCCGTTCTACTCCAAGTTCGGCCAGGGGCTGGGCCCCTTGCCTGCGATCACTGCCGTGTTTCTTTATTCGCTGCTGCCAATCATGCGCAACACCTACCTGGCCCTGACCAATGTCGAGCCCGGTATCCGTGAAGCCGCGCGTGGCATTGGCACGACCTTCGGCCAGCGCCTGCGCATGGTCGAGCTGCCCATCGCCGTACCGGTGATCCTCGCCGGCGTTCGCACCGCCGTGGTGATGAACATCGGCGTCATGACCATTGCCGCCACCATCGGCGCCGGCGGCCTCGGCGTGCTGATTCTGACTTCCATCAGCCGCAGCGACATGTCGATGCTGCTGGTCGGCGCCGTACTGGTCAGCCTGCTGGCGATCATCGCCGACCTGCTGCTGCAAACCCTGCAACGTGCCCTGACTCCAGAAGGACTGCGCTCATGATCGAACTGAAGAACCTCAGCAAAACCTTCAACGTCAACGGCAAGGACGTCAAAGCCGTCGACTCGGTAAGCCTCACCGTCAATGAAGGGGAAATCTGCGTGTTCCTCGGCCCGTCGGGCTGCGGCAAGAGCACCACGCTGAAAATGATCAACCGCCTGATCACGCCCACCTCGGGCCAGGTGTTCATCAACGGCGAAGACACCACCGGCCTGGACGAAGTTACCCTGCGCCGGCACATCGGCTATGTGATCCAGCAGATCGGTCTGTTCCCCAACATGACCATCGAGGAGAACATTACCGTGGTCCCGCGCCTGCTTGGCTGGGACAAGCAGAAATGCCACGAGCGGGCTCGCGAGCTGATGCGCATGATCAAGCTCGAACCCAAGCAGTACCTGCAACGCTACCCGCGCGAGCTATCTGGCGGCCAGCAACAGCGTATCGGCGTGATTCGCGCCCTGGCAGCAGATGCACCCGTGCTGTTGATGGATGAACCGTTCGGCGCGGTCGACCCGATCAACCGCGAGATGATCCAGAACGAGTTCTTCGAAATGCAGCGGGCGCTGAACAAGACGGTGATCATGGTCAGCCACGACATCGACGAAGCGATCAAACTGGGCGACAAGATTGCCATCTTCCGTGCCGGCAAGCTGTTGCAGCTGGATCACCCGGATACCCTACTGGCGCACCCGGCGGATGATTTCGTCAGCAACTTTGTGGGCCAGGACAGCACCCTCAAACGCCTGTTGCTGGTGCGTGCCGAGGATGCAGCGGACAACGCGCCGTCGGTGAGCCCGGAAACACCAGTGAGCGACGCACTGGAGCTGCTCGATGAGCACGACCGCCGCTACGTGGTGGTGACCGACGCGCAGAACAAGGCGCTGGGCTATGTGCGCCGACGTGACATGCACCGCCAGCAAGGGACGTGTGGCGATTTCCTGCGGCCGTTCAATGCCACGGCGTCGCACGATGAGCATTTGCGCATCCTGTTGTCGCGCATGTACGAGTTCAACCGCGCGTGGTTGCCAGTGTTGGATGCCGAGCAGGTGTTCTTGGGCGAGGTGACGCAGGAGTCGATTGCCGCGTACCTGAGCTCGGGGAGATCGCGGGGGGCGAAGAGCAGTATCGTTTCGCCGGCCGAGGCGGTGGTTTCGTAATCGCCGGGGGCGCTTTGCGCCCCTTCGCGGGTAAACCCGCTCCTACAACGGCCTGTGTTCAATCCCCGATGTATGTCCACAACCGATCAATGTGTAGGAGCGGGTTTACCCGCGAATACGGTGGTGGCGGCAACGGTGAACGACGGGTGAAGATTGGCCAGCAGGCCCGGCCCTTTCGCGGATGAACCCGCTCCTACGACGGCCTGCGCCCAATCACCGATGTGTGTCCACCACCGATCAATGTGTAGGAGCGGGTTTACCCGCGAATACGGTGGTGGCGGCAACGGTGAACGACGGGTGAAGATTGGCCAGCAGTCCCGGCCCTTTCGCGGGTGAACCCGCTCCTACGACGGCCTGCGCCCAATCACCGATGTGTCCACCATCGATCAATGTGTAGGAGCGGGTTTACCCGCGAATACGGCAGCGGAGGCAACGGTGAACGACTGGTGAAAATTGGCCAGCAGGCCCGGCCCTTTCGCGGGTAAACCCGCTCCTACAAGAGCGAGCGAAGGGCCGCAAAGCGGCCCCGGCAATCTCGATCAAAACCCAACACTGGCCTGCACGTAGAAGGTTCGCGGCTCACCCACGTAAAGGCCGGCATTGTTGTCACTGGAGCGGGTGAAGTACTGCTTGTCGAACAGGTTCTTCACCCCCGCCGCCAGCTTCAGGTTGGACAGTTCAGGCCCGAATTCGTACCCACCGCGGGCATGCCAGGTCACATAACCCGGAATATCGCCATACTGCCCGTCAGCACTCGGCTCGGTGATGTAGTCGCCATTGAAACTGCCATCGGCATTGATCCCGGTACCGGGTGCGCGCTGCCTGGATTGGGCATAGGCATCCAGGTTCCAGGTCCAGCGGTTGACCGCGTAACGCACCCCGGCAGTGGCCACCTGGCGTGAATAGAACGGCAGGTCTCGGCCCTTGAACCCCGGGATATCCCCTTCATAGGTCGCGCGGGTATAGGTGTAGCCACCGCTCACCGACAGCCCGTCCAGGCGCGGGTCCAGCCCTGCCAGGTCATAACGCACCGAAGCCTCGATGCCCTGGTGCTTGGTCGCACCGAGGTTGGTCCAGCCCACGTCGTTGCTGATGTACTGCAGCTCATCATCGAAGTCGATGTAGAACGCCGTCAGCTCACCGGCAAAGCCGCCATTGTCATAACGGGTACCGATTTCGTAGGTCTTGGCTTTTTCCGGCTCCAGGCCATTGGCCGTACTGTTGCCAGAACCGCCCTGGCCCAGCTGGAAGTACTGCAGGCTACCGAACGAAGTCTCGTAGTTGGCGAATACCTTCCAGGCATCGGAAACGTGGTACATCACGCTCAGCGCCGGCAAAGGCTCGTTGCTGGTGATGCTGCGCTTTTTCTCGGCTACCGGGCGGTTGTTGGCGTCCAGTACCGGGCGGTCGCGCCAGTCGGTATTGATGTGCTCGAAGCGCACGCCAGGGGTAATGGTCCAGTTGCCCACGTCGATCTTGTCGTCGATGTAGTAGGCGCTGGCCTCGGTGCCGCCGCTGCGGTCCTGGAACACGTGGCCGTCGGAAGTCGGGGTCACCGTCGGCACGTTGTCGATCAGCGCCAGGCGAGTCGACTGTTCGCGCATCGCTTCCTTCAGGTAACGGTAACCGACACTGACTTCCTGGGTGGTTGGGCCGGCAAAGAAGATGCGCGACACACGGGGTTCGATGGCAAAGGTGTGGTAGTTGCGCGGGTACGACGACAACGTCTTCATGTCCCGCGAGGCTATTGTGCTGCCGCGGAAGCTGTCGGTGTAGTAGGTCAGCACTTCGAACTGGGTGGCATCGTCGAGCTGCCGCTGCCATTTGAACGACACATCCTTGCGCCGGCCAGCGAAGTAGTCGTAATCACGCAGCGACTGGTACGGGTTGCTGTCGTATTGGGCCTGGGTCAAGCCACCCGGCATGTCGGCACGGCCATCGTAATAATGGAAGTTGAGCCAGAACTCATCGACATCGGTTGGCGCCCAATGCGTCTTGAGGATAACGTCGTCGATGTCGTTGCCGTTGTTGCTTTCACGGTAACCGTTGCCATTCACCCCGGTGTACAACAGCGCCACGCCGATGCCATTGTCGGCCGTGCCACCGACGAAGGCTGACTCGGTGTGTTTCCAGCCACCGTGCTGGGAGGTCTCCAGGGTGGTGGACAGCTCTGCCGAGGCCTTTTGCGGAATAGCCCGGGTTACAAAGTTGATCACGCCGCCCACGTTCTGCGGGCCATAGCGCACCGAGCCGGCACCGCGCACGACGTCGATGCTGTCGAGGTTGCCAGAGGAAATCGGTGCCATCGACAGCTGTGGCTGGCCATACGGCGCGAACGCGGCCGGGATGCCATCGATCAGTACCGTGGAGCGTGGTGACAGGCGCGAAGTAAGGCCGCGCACGCCCACGTTCAGCGACAGGTCGCTGCCACCGGTTCCGTTGGAGTCCTGCACTTGCACGCCGGGGATGCCGCGCAGCACGTCGCGCACGTTCATTGCGCCCTTCTCCACCATCGCCTCGCGGCGTACCACGGTGCGTGCCCCGGGGTGGTTCTGTACCACGCTCTGCTGGGCATCACCCAGCCAGTCACCGACCACCTTGATGTCGGTGGGTGCCAGCTCCAGGCTGCCGCTGCCCAGGTCAAGGGTAGTCGGCAGAGGCTTCACCACAACGGTGTCCCCGGACATCTCGTAGGTGAGCCCGCTGCCTTGCAACAGCTGTTGCAGCGCCTGCACCGGCGCCAGGTTGCCCGATACCGCCGGGGCCTGTTTGCCGGCGACCAGCTCGGGGCTGAAAAACAGCTGCAGGCTGGTCTGCTGGCCGAGCTGGTTCAGCGCCGAACCCAACGGCTGGGCCTGGATCTGGAGGGTATTGCCGGCCTCTGCGGCCTGGCTGTCAACGGCCACGGCGCTGACCGCCAGGGCCAGCGCCAGGGCGCAAAAGCGTGGGAAGGGTTTGTTGTTGTTCACGTCGTCGAAACATCCTGGAATGCGGAATAAACGCCAACCGCGTGCAAATGGAAATGCTTGGCAGTTGCAGCTGGCGAGGAAGACGAACGAGTGAAAAAAAACCTGAATCTAGTTGGCGATTATTTCGCTGGAGCCGTCTTCATGGGCCTTGATGGCCACCGGCAGGATGCTCGGCAAAGCCCGCAGCAGAGCGTCTGTATCGTTGGTACTGAAGGTGCCGGACAGGCGCAGCCGCGCGACTTTCCCAGGGGCGACCCGCAATGGCTGGCTACGGTAGCGCAAGGTTTCGGCCACTACTTCGGTGAGGGTTGCGTTGTCGAACACCAGCTTGCCCTGTCGCCATGCGGTCATGGCGCCGGTGTTGACCGCATAGGGTGCGGCGACCAGGCCCTGTGCATCTATATGCGACCCCTGCCCGGCCGTCAGTTGCGCCAGCGAGGCGCCCTTGCCCTGCACCCGCACCGACCCCTGTTCCACCGCCACACGGGTGCTGGCTGGGTCCAGGCGGACGTCAAAGCGGGTACCTGTGACGATCACACTGCCCTGGGCAGTGTCGACCACAAACGGCCGGTTACTGTCATGGGCGACGCTGAACATCACTTCCCCGGCGTTCAGGCGCACGTGCCGCTGGCCGGCGCTGAACTCCACCTGCAACTGCGTGCTGCCATTGAGCTCCAGATGCGAGCCATCCGGCAGTTCGACCTGACGGCGCTCATTGAAGGCCGTCTGCAGGCTGCCCTGATGGTTCAGTTGCAGGTGGTGCCAGCCGGTCCAGCCCAGGCCCAGCGCCACTACCGCGACACTGGCGGCCAACGCCTGGCGCATGAAACGCCGTCGTGGCAGCTGCTGCACCGGGTCTGGCCGGCACAGCGCCTCCAGGTGCTGGCGTGGAATGAAGTCGGCGGCCTGCCACACGCGGCAGAGATGCTCATATTCTTCCCGGTGATGCTCGTCGCTCGCCAACCAGGCACGCAACTGCTTGTGCAGCCCGGCATCCCGAGGTGCATCCTGCACGCGGGCGAACCATGCGGCCGCCTGCTCGCGGACGGCATCGGTACCGTGCTGTTTCATCGAAAAGGCCTCCTGACTCTTCATGCCGACACATCCAGGTGCTCACGCAGGTGCCGGAGCGTGCGGATCATATACTTTTCGACCATGTTCTTGCTCAAACCCATGCGCTCGGCAATCTCGGCCTGGGTCAGGCCTTCGAGCTTCTGCCAGATGAACACCTGCCGGCAGTTGAGTGGCAGCTCGGCCAGGGCGCGCTCGACGCGGTCGGCCAGCTCCAGGGCATGCACGTAGGCTTCCGGGTCGCCACTGCCGGTTGCGCCTTCTTCGAAGGCTTCCCGCTCCAGCGCCTGGCGGCGGTCCTCGCGACGGAAGCCATCCACAGCGATGTTGCGCGCAGCCTGATGCAGGTAGGCGCGTGGCTGCTCAACCTGCTCGCGCGGGGTTTCCAGTACCCGGACAAAGGCATCGTGGGTGAGGTCCTCGGCCTGCTGACGACTGCGCAGCTTGCGCGTCCAGGTGCCGATCAGCTCATGGTAGTGGTCGAGGAAGCCTTTGTGTCCGGACACGGTCGGGGGTCATCAGGGAGGCAGATAAGGGTGCGAATAGTAATGTTTCTCATCAAAAGCAGCAAATCCGCCAGTCGGTAACAAAAAATTTATGGGCGATTTCCTGTACGGGGGTACCAGGAAAATGTGGCCATAAATATGAACACCTCCGGCCCTT
Organism: Pseudomonas sp. GW823-FHT05G12; assembly: GCF_058795575.1. Classification (NCBI taxonomy): domain Bacteria; kingdom Pseudomonadati; phylum Pseudomonadota; class Gammaproteobacteria; order Pseudomonadales; family Pseudomonadaceae; genus Pseudomonas; species Pseudomonas sp. GW823-FHT05G12. The sequence goes on along the minus strand of NZ_CM179501.1, from coordinate 1,050,022 downwards.
TCGCGGGCAAGCCCGCCCCCACATGGAACGCGTATCCCCTGTAGGAGCGGGCTTGCCCGCGAAGGGCCCAACACGCTCCATTCCACAATTTTTTACGCTTGAAAGATCGCAGGGAACATCAGCCGGTCACACGAGTCGGTTATTCAAATGGCTGGTCGTCGATCCACGTCGATCACGCCCGGATTGCCTGTTGATTCTGCATTCTTCACGCCCTAAAGTGCGCGCCGAACGTCCATGCTGGAAACGATCCATCCGGCTCAAGTACTGAGTAGGCGAACCAAAGTGGGGATACGGAGGACGTTCAGTTTGCAGCCACTTAATCTTTCAGTTTGCCCATGGAGTCCCTGAGCATGTCGATCCAGGTCGAAGACTATTTCGCGCGTGAAACCTTCCAGAAAATGAAGGCGTTCGCTGACAAGCAGGAAACCCCGTTCGTACTCATCGACACCCAGATGATCAGCCAGGCGTACGACGACCTGCGCGCCGGTTTCGAATTCGCCAAGGTCTACTACGCGGTCAAGGCCAACCCGGCCGTTGAAATCATCGACCTGCTCAAAGAGAAAGGTTCGAGCTTCGACATCGCCTCGATCTACGAGCTGGACAAAGTGATGGGCCGCGGTGTCAGCGCCGACCGCATCAGCTACGGCAACACCATCAAGAAGTCCAAGGACATCCGCTACTTCTACGAGAAGGGCGTGCGCCTGTATGCCACCGACTCGGAAGCCGACCTGCGCAACATCGCCAAGGCCGCACCGGGCTCGAAAGTGTATGTGCGTATTCTGACTGAAGGCTCCACCACTGCCGACTGGCCACTGTCCCGCAAGTTCGGCTGCCAGACCGACATGGCCATGGACCTGCTGATCCTCGCCCGCGACCTGGGCCTGGTGCCTTATGGCATCTCCTTCCACGTGGGCTCGCAGCAACGCGACATCAGCGTGTGGGACGCCGCCATCGCTAAGGTCAAGGTAATCTTCGAACGTCTGAAAGAAGAAGACGGCATCGAACTGAAGCTGATCAACATGGGTGGTGGCTTCCCGGCCAACTACATCACCCGTACCAACAGCCTGGAAACCTACGCCGAAGAAATCATCCGCTTCCTCAAGGAAGACTTCGGTGACGAACTGCCGGAAATCATCCTCGAGCCCGGCCGTTCGCTGATCGCCAACGCCGGCATCCTGGTCAGCGAAGTGGTGCTGGTCGCACGCAAGTCGCGTACCGCCGTCGAGCGCTGGATCTACACCGACGTGGGCAAGTTCTCCGGCCTGATCGAAACCATGGACGAAGCCATCAAGTTCCCGATCTGGACCGAGAAGAAAGGCGAAGCCGAGGAAGTGGTCATCGCCGGCCCGACCTGCGACAGCGCCGACATCATGTACGAGAACTACAAGTACGGGCTGCCGCTGAACCTGGCCATCGGTGACCGCCTGTACTGGCTGTCGACCGGCGCCTACACCACCAGCTACAGCGCAGTGGAATTCAACGGTTTCCCGCCGCTGAAGGCATACTACCTGTAATGCACGACGGGGCCGAAAGGCCCCGTTTTCATGTGCGTGCTGTCGATGCTGGCCTCTTTGCGGGTAAACCGTACAACGCCCTGCGCCCAACCACCGATGCGTGTGTAGGAGCGGGTTTACCCGCGAATACGGCGGCGGTGGCAACGGTGAACGGCCAGTGGAAATTGGCCAGCACAGTCAACCTCACTCACCACGCCGTTCGATCTCCTCGGCATAGCGCCCGGCAAAGGTCATGAGCGCCGGCCCCGCCTCCTGCAAGGTCACCAGCGCCGCACGCAGGAAATTCATGTTCCCCGCAACCCGGGCCTGCTCCAGCCACTGCCCTGCCTCGGCCAACTGCCCACGCTCGACCAGCACCAGCGCCAGGCTGAACATCCCACGAAAATCCCCCGCCTCGGCCGAACGCCGATACCAGCGCACCGCCCGCGCCGGGCTGGGCGCCGTGGCAATGCCCTGCTCCAGGTAACGCCCATACAGGTTCATCGACTTGGCATGCCCCAGCTGCGCAGCCTTCTCGTAGCACATCAGTGCCTGCGCCTGATTGGCCGGCACCCCACGCCCGGTCGCCAGAAGGTTGCCCAGGTTATACAGGCCCCAGTCCAACCCGGAGTCGGCCGCACGGGCGTAGTGAACGGCCGCCTGCACCAAACTCACCTCGCCGCCCCAGCCATGCTCCAGGCAACGCCCGAGCATGTTGTGCGCCATGGCACTGCCACTCTGTGCAGCGATACCGAACCAACGCCGGGCAACCGTGGCATCCTGCTGGATGCCACGCCCATCCAGCAGGATCTGCCCCAGCAGCAACTGCGCCTCGACCACGCCCTGCCCCGCTGCCGCCAGAATCGCCTGGGCGGCCTTGCCGGGGGTTTCCTCGAGCATGGCCTGCAAGCCGGCCACATCCACCACTTCCTCACGTCGCAGCAGGTAGGACACGGCTCAGACCTCAGCCCAGCGGCGCAGCAAATTATGGTAGGTGCCCGTCAGCTGCAACAGCGAAGGATGGTCCGGCACATCGGCAGTCAGCTGCTGGATTGCATTGTCCATCTCGAACAGCAGCGCCCGCTGGCTGTCATCGCGCACCAGGCTCTGGGTCCAGAAGAATGCGGCATAGCGTTGGCCACGGGTCACCGGGTTGACCTTGTGCAGGCTTGTGCCGGGGTACAGCACCATGTCACCGGCGGCCAGCTTGATCTGCTGCACGCCATAGGTGTCCTGGATCACCAGCTCACCGCCGTCGTAGCTTTCCGGGTCGCTGAGGAACAGCGTGGAAGACAGGTCGGTACGCACCCGCTCCGGGCTGCCCTTGGGCTGGCGCAGGGCATTGTCGATGTGGAAACCAAAGTTGCCGCCATCGCGGTAGCAGTTGATCAGCGGCGGGAACACCTTGTGCGGCAAGGCTGCCGACATGAAGCGCGGGGTCTTCCACAGGCGGTCGATCAGCGCAGTGCCGATTTCCTTGGCCAGTGCATGGCCTTCCGGCAGCTGCAGGTTGTGCTTGGCCTTGGCCGACTGATAACCCGCCGTAACCTTGCCATCGGCCCAGTCGGCCCGCTCCAGCGCCTCGCGGATACGGGCCAGTTCATCAGCGTCGAACAGGCCTGGGATGTGAAGCAGCATGGCAACAGCACCGTTAGTAAATGTAAAGGCGCAATGATATTGATTCCCTTTTGCGCTACACAAGCCCCATTCGCCGCTTAAGACGTTTCAGCGGCATGAAACCGTAAAGACAAATTGTAAAGATTGTAAATTCTTCACGAATGGTAACGACTCTCAATTGTTAGTCAAAATTGCTTACATTAAGATCCACCGCCTCAATACCTTGGGGAAGGTTCTTTGCAATGCGCCAGTACGTACCATCTGCTGTGAGTTCGCCACGCCTGATCGTGTCTGCCATCGGTGTCGCCCTGAGTGCCTCGTCGGTCTATGCCGCCGATCCGGCCGCCAACAGCGCCATCACCCTCGATGCCACCAGCGTCAACGGCAAGGCTGAACAAGCCAGCACCGATTACAAGGTGGAGAAGGCCGCCTCGCAGAAGTACACCGCGCCGCTGGTAGACACCCCGCGCTCGGTAACCGTTATCCCGCAGCAAGTGATCAAGGACACCAACGCCCTGACCCTGCAGGATGCCCTGCGCACCGTGCCCGGCATTACTTTCGGCGCTGGCGAAGGCGGCAACCCGCAAGGTGACCGCCCGTTCATCCGCGGCTTCGACGCCCAGGGCGATACTTACCTGGACGGCGTGCGTGACACTGGCGCCCAAACCCGCGAAATCTTCGCCATCGAATCTGTTGAAGTGGCCAAGGGGCCGAACTCGGCCATCGGTGGCCGCGGCGCGGCCGGCGGTACCATCAATCTGGTAAGCAAGCGCGCGCATCTGGGCAACTCGCTGGACGGTGCCTGGACCTGGGGCAGCGACCAGACCCAGCGCTACACCTTCGATGGCAACTACCAGTTCAGCGATACCGTTGCCGGCCGCCTGAACCTGATGACCCACGAAAGCAACGTCGCCGGCCGCGACAAGGTCAACTACGACCGCTGGGGTATCGCCCCGTCGCTGGCCTTTGGCCTGGGCACGCCGACCCGCGTCAACCTTGACTACTACCACCTGGAAAGCGACGACCTGCCGGATTCGGGTATCCCTTACAGCATCCCCGTTACTGGCAGCGCCGCCCGTACTTCGGCGCACCCGAGCAAGCCGATCGATGGCGGTGACAGCGACAACTTCTACGGCTTGACCGGTCGCGACTTCCGCAAGAGCCGCGTGGACATCGCCACTTTCGCCATCGAGCACGACCTGACCGACTCGCTGACCATCAAGAACACCCTGCGTCACGGCAACAGCATGCAAGACTACGTGCTGACCCAGCCGGATGACAGTGCCGGCAACGTGAACAACAACGGTGTATGGCGTCGTGCCAACACCCGCGTGGGTAACACCGCCACCACCACCAACCAGACCGACCTGTTCGGCGAGTTCTTCGTCGGCGGTTTCAAAAACAACTTCTCGACCGGTATCGAACTCACCAAGGAAGAATCCGACCGCCAGAGCTACACCGTCACGCCAAACAGCAAGCTCACCTGCACCGGGCCTGGCAATGGTGGTAGCTGCACCTCACTGAGCGACCCTAACCCGGACGACACTTGGGACGGCACTGTCTCGCGCAACTACGCCGGTACCAAGACCAGCGGCAAGACCCGAGCGATCTATGTCTTCGACACATTGGAGCTCACACCCCAATGGCTGCTGAACATGGGCCTGCGTTACGACCATTTCGATACCAAGTTCCGCACCTACGACGCCAGCGGCGCAACCGTCTTGAACAAGAACGGTGTACCCACCAAAGGTCGCGACAAAAGTGAATTCTTCACGGGCCAGCTGGGTCTGGTGTGGAAGCCAGCCGAGAACGGTAGCATCTATATTTCCTACGCCACCTCGGCGACACCGCCAGGCGCAATGCTCGGCGAAGGTACCGAGACCAACTCACTGCCAGGTACAACCGACCGCAGCGGCAATATTCTGGGCAGCGACCTGGAACCGGAAGAAACCACCAACTACGAAATCGGTACCAAGTGGGACTTACTGGACGAACGCTTGTCGCTGGCAGCGGCGCTTTTCCGCACTGAAAAGGAAAACGCCCGCGTCCAGGTGGACACCACTACCTACGAGAACGTCGGCGAAACTCGCGTGCAGGGTATCGAGCTGTCCGCCAGTGGCAAGCTGACCGACAAGTGGCAGGTATTCGCCGGCTACACCTACATGCAAGCTCGCCAGATCGACGGCGGCCCGATGGGCAAGGCCAACGACGGCAACCAGCTGCCGAACACGCCAAACAACAGCGCCAGCCTGTGGACCACGTACTCGATCACGCCAAAGCTGACCGTGGGCGGTGGTGCGTTCTACGTGGATGACGTGTACGGCAACGTGGCCAACACCACCATGGTCGACAGTTACGTACGCTACGACGCCATGGCCGCCTACAAGCTGACCAAGAACGTCGACCTGCAACTGAACGTGCAGAACCTGACCAACGAGGTGTACTACGACAAGGCCTTCTCCACCCACTTCGCCAACCAGGCGGCCGGGCGGACGGCACTGCTGACCACCAGCGTCCACTTCTGATGTCGGGATTGGGTTGATCCGCTAGAAGGGCTGCTCCTGTGGCGGCCTCTTCGCGGGCTTGCCCGCTCCCACAAGTCCACCACAACCTTCAAACCCTGTGGTGTACCTGTGGGAGCGGGCAAGCCCGCGAAGAGGCCGGTACAAGCTTCCACCAAAAGAAGCCCACCCCCGCCCCGTTCATTGAGCGGGGCTTTTGCGTATCAAGGCATAATGCACGCCGCGCAGTCTGCGGCAGCAACACAAGGTGATCAATGTGGTGAAGAAGACGCTGTTCCAATTGCACTGGTTCTTTGGCATCACCGCTGGCCTGGTGCTGGCCTTGATGGGCATTACCGGGGCGCTGTACTCGTTCCAGGAAGAACTGCTGCGCGCATTCAATGCCGATGTACTCAAGGTAGAAGTACGCACCGAAGGCGTGCTACCGCCGGCCGAGCTGGTTAAGCGGGTCGAAGCCCAGCAACACGACAAAGTCTCGATGCTGTGGGTCGACGTGCGCGAAGGCAACGCTGCACGGATCTTCTTCATGCCCGCACCGGGCGAACGCCGTGGCGAGCTGCGCTATGCCGACCCGTACACCGGCGAACTCAAGGGCGAAGCGGCCGGGCAAGGCTTCTTCAACCTCATGCTCAAGCTGCACCGCTTCCTCGCCATGGGCGATACTGGCCGGCAAATCACCGGGGCCTGCACCCTGATGCTGGTGTTCTTCTGCCTGTCCGGCCTTTACCTGCGCTGGCCGCGTAAAGCGCTGGACTGGCGCACCTGGCTGACCTTCGACTGGGCCAAGAAAGGCCGCGCCTTCAACTGGGACCTGCACGCCGTTGCCGGCACCTGGTGCCTGCTGTTCTATCTTCTGTTCGCCCTGACCGGGCTGTTCTGGTCCTATGAGTGGTACCGTGAAGGCCTGAACAAGCTGCTGGCCGACGCGCCGGCTGCGGGCCAGCAGCAAAAACGGGGTGAAGGCCGTGGCCGGCACGGGCCGCAGAACGTCGACAGGAATGCGCCGCCGCTGGTGGTGGACTACGACGCCATCTGGGCCAACCTCAAGGACGCCGCGGGCCCAGGCCTGTCCACCTACAACCTGCGCCTGCCGCCCGCTGGTGGTCAGCCGGCCAACCTGTTCTACCTGCTCGACAACGCTGCGCACCCGCGTGCCTTCAATACCCTGGTGCTGGACCCGGCCACTGGCCAGGTTAAAAAGCACGACCGCTACACCGACAAGTCCTTCAAGGCGCAGCTACTGCAGAGTGTTTACGCCTTGCACGTCGGCGAATACTTCGGCTTGCCGGGGCGCATCATCGTCACCATTGCCAGTCTCACCATGCCGTTGTTCTTCGTCACCGGCTGGCTGCTGTACCTCGACCGCCGCCGCAAGAAACGTCAGGTGCGTGCAGCCCGTGGCAACGTCGCCAACAGCGGCAATGGCGAGGGCTGGCTGATCGGCTTTGCCAGCCAGAGTGGCTTTGCCGAACAGTTGGCCTGGCAGAGCGCCGAGCAGCTGCAGGCAGCTGGCCAGCCCGTTCAGGTGCGCGCCCTTGCCGAGCTGGGTGAAAACGACTTGCGCCAGGCCCATCGCGCGCTCTTCGTGGTGAGTACCTTCGGCGACGGCGAAGCGCCCGACAGCGCTCGCGCCTTCGAGCGCAAGGTGCTCGGCCAGCCTTGGGCACTCAACAACCTCAACTATGCCCTGCTTGCCCTCGGTGATCGTCAGTACCCGCACTTCTGCGGTTTCGCTCGTCGCCTCCAGGCGTGGCTGGGAGAGCGCGGTGCCAGCAGTGCATTCAGCCCGGTGGAAGTGGACAACGCCGACCAGGCCGCCCTGCAGCAATGGCAGCAGGAGCTGGCGCAACTGACCGGTGTCCAGCCGGTGGCCGCCTGGCAGCCGCCAACCTTTGCCAACTGGTCGCTGGTGCGCCGCGAACTGCTCAACCCCGGCAGCCAAGGCCAACCGGTGTACCTGCTTGGCCTGCTGGCTGCAGAGCCTGCAAGCTGGGAAGCCGGCGATCTGGTAGAGATACTGCCGCTGAATGGGCAGCCACGGATCGACGCGTTCCTCAAGGGCATGGCACTGGACGCCAGCAGCCAGGTGCAGGTGAATGGCCTGAGCGAAACCCTTGCCCAGGCACTCGCTGGCCGCCAACTGCCGACGCGCCGCGACCACCTGATCGGCTTGCAGCCACAAGCGCTGGTCGATGCACTGGCGCCAATCGGCAGCCGCGAATACTCCATCGCCTCGATCGCCAGCGATGGTGTGCTGGAGCTGATCGTGCGCCAGGAACGCCACCCAGACGGCAGCCTTGGCTTGGGCTCTGGCTGGCTGACCGAATACCTGCCAATGAATGGCACCCTGAGCCTGCGCCTGCGGCGTAACAGTGGCTTCCATCTGCCTGAGGCTACTGCGCCGATGATCCTGATCGGCAACGGCACTGGCCTGGCGGGCCTTCGCAGCCTGTTGCGCGCCAGGGTCAATGCCGGTGAGCAGCGCAACTGGCTGCTGTTCGGTGAGCGTAACCGGGCGCATGACTTGCTGTGTGGCGATGAGCTGCACGCTTGGCTGGACAACGGCGACCTGGCACGGCTGGACCTGGCGTTCTCACGCGATCAGGCTGAGAAGGTGTATGTGCAGGACGTGATGCTGGAGCAGGCCGAGGACTTCAAGCGCTGGGTGGCCGACGGGGCTTGCGTGTATGTCTGCGGCAGCCTGCAAGGCATGGCAGCGGGGGTGGATGCGGCGCTCAAAGGCATGCTGGGTGAAGCTGCTGTACAGCAGTTGATCGAGGATGGGCGATATCGGCGAGATGTGTATTGACCGGTGTGTAGGAGCGGGTTTACCCGCGAATACGGTGGCGGCGGCAACGGTGAACGGCCGGTGGAAATTGGCCAGCAGGGCTGGCCTCTTCGCGGGTGAACCCGCTCCTACGGCGGCCTTTCCCCAACCACCGATACGTGTGTAGGAGCGGGTTTACCCGCGAATACGGTGGCGGTGGCAACGGTGAACGGCGGGTGGAAATTGGCCAGCAGGGCTGGCCTCTTCGCGGGTAAACCCGCTCCTACGACGGCCTTCCCCAACCACCGATACGTGTGTAGGCGCGGGTTTACCCGCGAATACGGTGGCGGTGGCAACGGTGAGCGGCGGATGGAAATTGGCCAGCAGGGCCGGCCCTTTCGCGGGTGAACCCGCTCCTACAACGGCCTGGGACCAACCGCCGATGCGTGTGTAGGCGCGGGTTTACCCGCAAATACGGTGGCGGCGGCAACGGTGAACGGCGGATGGAAATTGGTCAGCAGGGCCGGCCCTTTCGCGGGTGAACCCGCTCCTACAACGGCCTGTGACCAACCGCCGATGCGTGTGTAGGAGCGGGTTTACCCGCGAAAGGGCCGGGCCTGCTGTCAGTGCAGCTCGAAGGTATCGGCATCCAGATTGACCGGGAACTTGGCCCGGTACGCCGCCAGTTCCGCCGCGCTCAGTACTGCAGTGAACACACCGTCCGCCTCCCCGGCACTGAGCAGGCTCTCGCCCTGGAAATCCAGCACCTGGCTGTCACCAGAGTAAGCAAAGCCTTTACCGTCCGTGCCCACCCGGTTCACCGCCGCCACATAGCACAGGTTCTCGATCCCCCGCGCCGGTAGCAGGCGGTTCCAGTGCTGGCGACGCGCGGCCGGCCAGTTGGCGGTGTACAGCAGTAGGTCAGTGTCCTGGGCGTCACGGCTCCAAACCGGGAAGCGCAGGTCGTAGCAGATCAGCGGGCGAATGCGCCAGCCCTTGAGCTCGAACTGCACCTGCCGCTCGCCTGGGGTGTAATGTTTGTGCTCACCGGCCATGCGGAACAGGTGGCGCTTGTCGTAGTGCAGAATCTCGCCGTCCGGCCGCGCCCACAACAGGCGGTTGCGGTGGCTGCCATCGGCGGCCTGGATGATCACACTGCCGGTAATCACCGCGTTGTGCTTCTTGGCCTGTGCCTTCAACCATTTGTAGGTCGGACCGTTCTCCGGCTCGCACAGGCTCTCCGATTGCATCGAAAAACCGGTGGTAAACATTTCCGGCAGGATTACCAGGTCAACCTCGCCCACCTGCTCCAGCAGCACCTCGAAGTGCGCGTAGTTGGCCTCACGGTCGTGCCAGGCCAAGGTGGTTTGCACCAGGGCGACTTTCAGGTTCGGCAGTGTACTCAGATCGCGCATAGTCTTTCCGCTGCCTGACGCAGCGTCTCCTCTCGTTTGGCAAAGCACAGGCGTACCAGGCGTTGCTCGGGGATGGGTTGCTGGTAGAACACCGATACCGGGATGGTCGCCACGCCGTGCTCACGCGTCAGCCACAGCGACATGTCGACATCGTTCAGGTCCGGACGGATTTGCGAATAGTCCACCAGCTGGAAATAAGTGCCCGTCGTGCGGGTAAAGTTGAAACGCGAGCCGTCCAGCAAACCGCAGAACAGGTCGCGCTTGGCCTGGTAAAAGGCCGGCAACTCATCAATATGCTCGGGGTGCCCGGCCATGAAGTCGGCCAAGGCACACTGCAGCGGCGTCACGCCACAGAAGTTGACGTACTGGTGCACTTTGCGCAGCTCGGCGCTCAAGGCTGGCGGTGCGATCACGTAACCGGTCTTCCAGCCGGTAACGTGGTACGTCTTGCCGAAGGAACTGACCACGAAGGCACGTGAGTACAACTGCTCATGGGCCAGCACACTGGCGTGGCGTACGCCGTCGTAGACCAGGTGCTCGTACACTTCATCGCTGACCAGGTAGATATCGCGGTCGGCAATAAGTGCGGCCAACTGGTCGAGGTCCTCGCGGGTGATCAACGCGCCGCTGGGGTTGTGTGGCGAGTTGAGGATGACCACGCGCGTGCGCGGGCTCAAGGCATCACTGAATTTCTGCCAGTCGATACGGAAGTCGCCGTCGCTCAACTGCACATGCACACAGCGACCACCGGCCAGCTCCACGGACGGCTCGTAACTGTCGTAGCAGGGGTCGAAGACGATCACTTCATCACCGGCATGCACCACCGCCTGGATGGCACAGAAAATAGCCTCGGTGGCGCCGGGGGTGATAGTCACTTCCTGATCGGCATCCACCCTTGCCCCATACAACCGCTCGACCTTGGCCGCCACCTGCTGGCGCAGGGCCGGCAGGCCGGTCATGGGCGAATACTGGTTATGCCCGGCAGCCACGTGCCGGCCCACTGCATCGAGCAGGGCCTGCGGGCCATTGAAGTCAGGAAAGCCCTGGGACAGGTTGAGCGCGCCAGTCTGCACGGCGAGCTGGGACATGGTGGTGAAGATGGTCGTGCCGACATTCGGCAGTTTGCTGCGGATCATGGAGCCCTCTTTCCTGGGGTATATCCGGCACGGGGTGGAGTCCGAGCATAGCGGATCGAGCGGTCAGGAAAAAGGTTGAAACAATAGGGGGATTGCTCTGGATCAAAGGGCGTCTGTGGGGGCAGCCTTGCCCGCCCCCACATGGCGCTGCTTAGCGTTTGTCGCGACGCTTCTTCTCGGCCTTCTTGTGGTGCGACATCAGGCGGCGCTTCTTGTTGACCTGGCGATCGGTAAGGGTGTTCTTCTTACCCTCGTACGGGTTCTCACCCCCCTTGTACTCGATACGGATCGGCGTACCGACCAGCTTGAGCACCCGGCGATAGGTGTTTTCCAGGTAACGCGAGTACGACTTGGGAATGCTGTCGGTCTGGTTGCCGTGGATCACGATCAGTGGCGGGTTGGCACCGCCGAGGTGGGCATAGCGCAGCTTGATGCGGCGACCGTTGACCATCGGCGGCTGGTGCTCGCTCACGGCATCTTCGAGGATCTGCGTCAGGCGGCTGGTCGGCCAGCGGGTGACCGCGGACTGGAACGCAGCCTGTACCGACTTGTACAAGTTGCCCACGCCCGTGCCATGCAGCGCGGAAATGAAGTGGATGTCGGCAAAGTCGACGAAGAACAGCCGGCGCTCCAGCTCGGTCTTCACGTAGGCGCGCTCACCCGGCTCCATGCCATCCCACTTGTTCAGGGCAATGACGATGGCGCGACCGGCTTCAAGGGCGAAGCCCAGCAGGTTCAGGTCATGGTCGACCACACCTTCGCGGGCATCCATGACGAAGATGACGACGTTGGCATCCTTGATCGCCTGCAGCGTCTTCACCACCGAGAACTTCTCGACTTCCTCGTGGATCTTGCCACGCTTGCGCACACCGGCGGTGTCGATGAAGGTGTACTTCTCGCCATCGCGCTCGAACGGGATGTAGATACTGTCACGGGTGGTGCCCGGCTCGTCGTAGACCACCACACGCTCTTCGCCGAGCATGCGGTTGACCAGCGTAGACTTGCCAACGTTCGGGCGGCCGATGATGGCGATCTTGATGCCATCCTTCTCGCTTGGGCCAGGAATGCGCACGGCTTCCTCACCTTCAGCGACGTCCTGCTCGAGGGCTTCTTCTTCGGCATCACGCGGCAGGTGACCGAGCACGGCCTCCATCAAGGCGTTGATACCACGGCCCTGGGAGCCCGCCACCGGAATGGCGTTACCCATGCCCATTGGCGAGAATTCGGCGCGGGCAACGTCGGGGTCGATGTTGTCGATCTTGTTGGCAACCAGGATCGCCGCCTTGTTCCGCTTGCGCAGGTGCTCGGCGATCATCTGGTCTGCTGCAGTCATGCCCGCACGGGCATCAACCAGGAACAGCACATAGTCGGCTTCTTCAATGGCCATGAGCGACTGCTCGGCCATTTTCTCGTCCATGCCCACTTCGTCACCGGTGATACCACCGGTGTCGATCAGGATGAAGGAACGACCCTGCCAGCTGGCATCACCATACTGGCGGTCACGGGTCAGGCCCGACAGGTCACCGACGATGGCATCGCGGGTCTTGGTCAGGCGGTTGAACATGGTGGATTTGCCGACGTTCGGGCGGCCCACCAGGGCAATTACGGGAACCATCGGCTCTCCACTCTCGAATTCTTGAAAATGCAAAGGCCGCTGCAAGGCAGCGGCCGGAGTTTGGGCGGCGTGTCCTACGCCGCGGCTTGAAGCCCGCCAAGGCTTCAAGCATAGCTTCAGCGGATGGTCAGTGCCTCGAGCTTGCCGCTGTTGCCGAAGACATAGATGGTGTCGCCGACCACAAGTGGGCGGGCGCGCAGGCCATCGCTGTCGATACGCTCACGGCCGACGAAGCGGCCATCCACCTGGCTCAGCAGGTGCAGGTAACCTTCAAAGTCACCCACAGCCACGTAGCTGCTGAACACTTCAGGGGCGGTCAACTGGCGGCGAGCCATGCTGTCGTTGCTCCACAGGGCACTGGAAGAGCGCTCATCCACACCTTCCACGGTACCCGAGGCTTCGCTGACGTAGACGTTACCGAAGCCCTGAGCGACACCCACATAGCTGGAAGCATCGCGCTGCCACAGCTCGCGGCCGCTTTCCAGGTCCAGGCCCGCTACACGGCCCTGGTAGGTGCTGACGTACAGGGTACCACCAGACAGCAACAAGCCGCCGTCGATATCAACCACACGGTCCAGCTCGGAACGGCCCTTCGGGATGGCCACGCGGCTTTCCCACACGGGCACACCGTTGTTGATGTCAACCGCGACCACTTTGCCGGTGGACAGGCCGGCAACAGCCAGGCGGTTGGTGGCGATCGGCGCACCGGTGCCACGCAGCGTCAGCACGGCCGGCGAGTTTTCGTAGATCCAACGGCGGTCGCCAGTGGCGGCATCCAGGCCGATCAGGCGGTCGTCCTGGGTCTGCACCACCACCACGTCACCGTTGTTGGCAGGTGGGGCCAGCACTTCGCTGGTCACGCGCGAGCGCCAACGCTCCTCACCGGTGCTGGAGTCCAGGGCAATGACTTCACCCTTGAGGGTACCGAGCATGACCAGGCCATAGCCTACGCCAACTGCACCGGAAACCTGCAGCTCCAGGTCCTTCTTCCACACCACGTCGCCGGTGATGCGGTCGAGGGCGAAGACTTCGCCGTTGACGTCGGAAGCGTAGATACGGTCGTTCTCGATGGCCGGTACCAGGGTGTTGTAGGTTTCACCCTGGCCGTCACCGATCGAACGGCTCCACTGCTTCTTCAGCACCACTTCCTCGGTGAACTTGGTCAGCTCGGCCGGGGGCAGTTCCTTCTTGCTGTTGCTGCTGCAACCTGCGGCCAGTACGGCCAGGGTCAGCACTGCTGCATGTTTCCAACCGATCACTTACGCGTCCCCTTTAGCCAGGTCATCCAGCTTCAATTGCAGGCCACCGACCGCCGCGTCATCGGACAGCGCAGCCTTGGCTTTTTCGTAAGCGCTGTGCGCGTCGTTGGTGCGACCCAGCTGCACCAGCAGGTCACCCTTCAACTCTTCACGGCTGGCCAGGAAGGCTTTGTCGGCGTCGCCGTCGAGCAGCTTGAGCGCATCCTCGGCCTTGTTCTGGGCTGCCAGTACGCGCGCCAGACGCTGACGCGAAATCTCGCCCAAGGTAACGTCGGCCGGTTTGTCCAGCACGCTTTTCAGCTCGGCTGCGGCGTCATCGAGCTTGCCGCTGTCGACCGCGACCTTGGCCACGAACAGGCTGCCGTACTGGGCGTAAGCGGTGCCGCCAAACTCGCTCTTGAGCTTGCCGGCCAGTTCCGCGACCTTGGTGGCGTCCGGCTGGCCGGTCGGTGTCAGGCTTGTTTCAATCAGCGCCTGATACAACTGCGAGGCACCTTGCGACTGGTTGGTCTGGTACTTGTGCCAGGTATTCCAGCCCAACACCACCACGCCAGCCAGCAGTGCACCGGTCAGCAGCGGCTTGCCGTTGCGGTTCCACCAGTCCTTGACGCCTGCCAGGTCATCATCATCGGTACTCGACACCCCAATACTCCTTTTCGCCTATTCGCTTGTTGAACCGCGTTACGCCTGCGCGATCGCGGTTTCCAGGTGCTCTGCAAGAGCATCCCAGGCAATGTTCTGTTGTTCACCCTGGCCACGCAGGGGCTTCAAGCCGATTTCTTGCTTGGCCAGCTCGTCGTCGCCGAGGATCAGGGCGAACAGTGCACCGCTCTTGTCGGCTTTCTTGAACTGGCTCTTGAAGCTGCCACCACCGGCGTTGACTGCCAGGCGCAGGCCCGGCAAGCGGTCGCGCAGGCCTTCGGACAGGCGCAGGCCAGCCAGCTCCGCCTGTTCGCCAAAGGCGCACAGGTAAACGTCGATCTGGCGGCTGATGGACTCCGGCACCTTGCCCAGGGTTTCCAACAGCAGGATCAGGCGCTCGATGCCCATGGCGAAACCAACGCCAGTGGTCGGCTTGCCACCCATCTGTTCGACCAGGCCGTCGTAACGGCCACCCGCGCACACCGTGCCCTGGGCACCGAGCTTGTCGGTTACCCACTCGAACACGGTCTTGCTGTAGTAGTCCAGGCCGCGTACCAGCTTGGTGTTGATCACGAACGGAATACCGGCAGCGTCCAGGCGGGCCTTGAGGCCTTCGAAGTGCACACGCGACTCTTCGTCCAGGTAGTCTTCCAGCTTCGGCGCCCCAACCAGCACCGCCTGGGTGTTCTGGTCCTTGCTGTCGAGGATGCGCAGCGGGTTGCTCTTCAGGCGGCGCTGGCTGTCTTCGTCCAGTTGCTCCAGGCGCGCGGAGAGGAACTCGACCAGCGCGTCACGGTAACGTGCGCGGGCTTCACTGGTGCCCAGGCTGTTGAGCTCCAGCTTGACCGCGTCCTGGATGCCCAGCAGGCCCCACAGGCGCCAGGTCAGCATGATCAGCTCGGCATCGATGTCCGGGCCGTCCAGGTTGAACACTTCCACGCCAATCTGGTGGAACTGGCGGTAGCGGCCCTTCTGTGGGCGCTCGTGGCGGAACATCTGGCCGATGTACCACAGCTTCTGCACCTGACCGTTGCCGGTGATGCCGTGCTCGAGCACCGCTCGCACGCAGGCCGCAGTGCCTTCAGGGCGCAGGGTCAGCGAATCGCCGTTGCGGTCCTCGAAGGTGTACATCTCTTTTTCGACGATGTCGGTCACTTCACCGATCGAGCGCTTGAACAGCTCGGTGAACTCGACGATCGGCGTGCGGATCTGGCTGTACCCGTAGGTGTCCAGCAGCCCGGCCACTGTGCCTTCGAAGTAGCGCCACAGCGGCGACTGTTCTGGCAGGATGTCGTTCATGCCACGGATGGCTTGCAGCGATTTGCTCACGAAAAGTCCTTACGAATTCTGTGTGTCAGCCACGAGCGATCAACGCCGCGTCGGCCTCGGCCTTTTCGGCCGCTTTCTGGCGGATGAGTTTTTCAAGCTCATCGACCAGGTTGTCATTGGTCAGCTTCTGCGCCGGCTTGCCGTCGATGTAGATCAGGTTCGGCGTACCGCCGGTCAGGCCTACATGGGCTTCCTTGGCTTCACCCGGGCCGTTGACCACGCAACCGATCACCGCTACATCCAGCGGCACCAGCAGGTCTTCCAGACGCCCTTCCAGCTCGTTCATGGTCTTGACCACATCGAAGTTCTGCCGCGAGCAGCTCGGGCAGGCGATGAAGTTGATGCCACGCGAACGCAGATGCAGCGACTTGAGGATGTCGTAGCCGACTTTCACTTCTTCGACCGGGTCGGCCGCCAGCGAGATGCGGATGGTATCGCCAATACCTTCGGCCAGCAGCATACCGAGGCCGACGGCGGACTTCACGGTGCCCGAACGCAGGCCACCGGCTTCAGTGATGCCCAGGTGCAGCGGTTGCACGATCTGCTTGGCCAGCAGACGGTAGGCTTCGACAGCCATGAACACGTCCGAGGCCTTGACGCTGACCTTGAAGTCCTGGAAATCCAGGCGATCGAGATGCTCGACGTGGCGCAGGGCCGACTCGACCAGTGCGGCCGGGGTCGGTTCGCCGTACTTCTTCTGCAGGTCTTTTTCCAGCGAACCGGCGTTGACCCCGATACGAATCGGAATGCCGCGGTCGCGGGCGGCATCGACCACCGCGCGCACGCGGTCTTCACGGCCGATGTTGCCCGGGTTGATCCGCAGGCAATCAACGCCCAGTTCGGCAACACGCAGGGCGATCTTGTAGTCGAAATGGATGTCGGCGACCAGCGGCACGCTGACCCGTTGCTTGATCTTGCCAAACGCTTCGGCCGCGTCCATGTCCGGCACCGAGACCCGCACGATGTCCACGCCGGCGTCGACCAGACGCTGGATTTGCGCCACGGTAGCAGCGACATCGTTGGTGTCGGTGTTGGTCATGCTCTGCACCGCGATGGGCGCATCACCACCCACCGGCACATTGCCAACCCAGATTTTGCGGGATTCGCGACGTTTGATCGGAGATTCGCCGTGCATGACTTACTGTCCCAACTTCAGGCGAGCAGTCTCGCCACTGGTGAACGGGGCAACATCGACGGCCTGGCCGTTGTAGCTGACCTGGGCGCCCCGGGCAAAGCCCAGGCGTACCGCGAATGGCGGCTTGCCGGTCAGCTCGAGGTTGTCCCCCTTGCGCTTGATGGCGCTGAACAGCACCTTGCCGTTGCCGTCGCTGACCTGGGTCCAGCAATCAGCGGTGAACTGGATGGCGACCTTGGCGCTGCCTGCTGGCACCGCGGCAGGCTCGACGGCCGCCACGGCCGGTGCAGGTGCAGGTGCTGGTGCCGGCGCAGCAGTGGCCTGTACCGGAGGAGTAACCGGTGCAGGCGAAGCAGCAGGTGCGGTTTGCACAGGCGCTTGTTGTGCTGGAGCAGGCGCTGTGGCAATGACTGCCTCAGAGGTTACCGGCGCCTGTTCAGCGGCAGCAGGCTGCTCGGCAGCGCCCTGCTCCAGCGCCAGCGGCGCGCTTTCAGGTTGCTGTCCAGCGGAAACGGCCTGGTCTTCAGGCTCATCGAGCGGGTGAATCTGTGTGGTGCCGTCGGCGCTTTCGACCTCGACGTGCTCCAGGGCAATCTTCGCCAGCTCCTTGCCCCGCAGGCTGCCCTGGTCCTGCCACCAGAAAAAGCCACCACCGACCACAGCCACCAGCAACAGCAGGCTGACGCCGCGCAGGATGTTGTGCGACAACCGCACAGGCTCTTCGATACGGCCCAGCGAATGCACGTCGCTGCCTTTGGCGTGGGTACCGGTGTAGCGGTCGAAGGCATCTACCAGGGCGGCTTGATCGAGGTCCATCAGCTTGGCGTAGGCGCGAATGTAGCCACGAGCGAAAGTATGCCCGGGCAGCTTGTCGAAGGCGCCGGTTTCCACGTGGTTCAACGAACTGACAGTGAGGTTGAGCTTGCGGGCCACCTCGGCTTGAGACCAGTCCCGTTTCTCACGGGCCAGGCGCAAAAGCTCACCGGGGTTCTGGCCAGGCGCTACTGCTACTTCGGGATGCGCGGCGTTCATCGTTGCTCCGACAGGTATTGCTGATATTCCGGCGTACCGGGATAAAGTCGTTGTAATTGCTGGCCCAATTCGGCCAGTGTGCCCTGCTCGTCGAACACCCTGGCAAGGCGGCTGCCCAGCAGCAGGCTACGGGCGTCGTGGTCGCTCAACTGGCTGAAACGATCGTAGTAGTCCCGGGCCGGCACATAATGCCTGTTTTCGTAGGACAACTCAGCCATTTCCAGCAACGCTTTTGGTTGCCGCTGGTTGAGTTGTAACGCTTTCAACAGATACGCGTGCGCCTGATCGCGGCGTTCGAGCTTCAGGGCGGTCAGGCCCAGATTCTCGTACACGCGTGAGCGCTCAGGATACAGGGTATCGGCACTGGCCAGGCGAAACATCTGCTTGGCCTCGGCAAATCGCCCCTGAGCATAAAGGAAACTGCCGTAATTGTTGCGAATTCGCGTGTCACCGCGGCTTATCTGCAAGGCCTTGCGAAAATGTGCTTCGGCCAACGCCGGCTCGCCTTGGGCTTGAAACACTACCGCCAGGGCGGCGTGCGCGTCGACATCCTGGTCATCCAGCGCCAGGGCCTTTCCCAGCGGCGCCTTGGCCTGTTCGGTCAAACCTTGTTGCAAATAACCCAAGCCAAGCTGCACATAAGCCCGCCCTGCCTCCACCCTGCCCTGGCGGCTGGCCAAGGGGTCGCTCGCGCCGCCCGACACGCAGCCGGCCAGCAGCGAAAGCGCAAGGATCGACAGCGCGGCACGCAGGCTCATGGGCAAGGTACCTGTCAGTGGCTGGCGGCGCTGTCTGGCAGTTCGACGTCCGCAGAAAGCTGGCGAACAGCGATGTAGCGCTCACTGCGGCGAGTACGGTCATTGACCTGGCCGACCAGCTGGCCACAGGCAGCGTCGATGTCGTCGCCGCGCGTGGTACGGGTGGTGACGTTGAAGCCACCGTGGTGCAGCAGGTCCTGGAAGCGACGAATGGCGTTGTTGCTCGGTCGCTCGTAACCCGAATGCGGGAACGGGTTGAACGGGATCAGGTTGATCTTGCAGGGTACATCGCGCAACAGTTCGATCATCTGCGCGGCATGCTCGGGCTGGTCGTTGACGTCCTTGAGCAGGGTGTACTCGACGGTGAGCACGCGCTTGCCGCCCAAGGTGGACATGTAGCCCATGCACGATTCCAGCAGCATCTTCAGCGGGTACTTCTTGTTGATCGGTACCAGCTTGTTGCGCAGTTCGTCGTTCGGCGCATGCAGCGACAGGGCCAGCGACACGTCGATGTGCTTGGCGAGTTCGTCGATCATCGGCACCACGCCCGAGGTGGACAAGGTGACACGGCGCTTGGAAATGCCATAGCCAAGGTCATCCATCATGATTTTCATGGCGGCAATGACGTTGTCGAAGTTCAGCAAGGGCTCGCCCATGCCCATCATGACCACGTTGGTAATCGCGCGGTCGACTTTGGCAGGAACGGTCCCGAAGGATTTGTTGGCAAGCCACACCTGGCCGATCACTTCGGCGGCAGTGAGGTTGCTGTTGAAGCCTTGCTTGCCGGTGGAGCAGAAGCTGCAGTCCAGGGCACAGCCGGCTTGCGACGATACGCACAGGGTGCCGCGGTCGTCGGTTGGAATATAGACGGTCTCGACGCAGCTGCCGGAGGCAACGCGGATCACCCATTTACGGGTGCCGTCGGCGGAAATGTCTTCACTGACCACTTCCGGTGGGCGTATTTCGGCAACGGCCTCGAGCTTTTCGCGCAAGACCTTGCCTACGTTGGTCATGGCCGCAAAGTCGGACACGCCAAAATGGTGAATCCATTTCATCACCTGGCCGGCACGGAAGCGCTTCTCCCCAATAGAGTCGAAGAATTGTTCCATTTCCGGCTGGGTCAGACCCAACAGGTTGATTTTGCCAGTAGATGTCGTCATGGATTCACCCTCACCCGTAAGCTTTCGCTTAGCGAGTGGTTACCTCGGTAGCAGCGAAGAAGTAAGCGATTTCGCGAGCAGCAGCAGCTTCGGAGTCCGAACCGTGAACGGCGTTGGCGTCGATCGACTCGGCGAAGTCAGCGCGGATGGTGCCGGCAGCAGCTTCTTTAGGGTTGGTAGCACCCATCAGCTCACGGTTCTTGGCGATGGCGTTCTCGCCTTCCAGAACCTGGACAACGACCGGACCGGAAGTCATGAAGGCAACCAGGTCACCGAAGAAGCCGCGCTCGCTGTGCTCAGCGTAGAAGCCTTCGGCTTCGGCTTTGGACAGTTGCTTCATTTTCGAGGCAACGATTTTCAGGCCGGCTTCTTCGAAGCGAGTGGTGATCTTGCCGATGACGTTTTTGGCAACAGCGTCAGGCTTGATGATGGAGAAAGTACGTTGAACAGCCATGGAAAACTCCAGAATATGAGTGTTACGAAAAATTAAACCCGCGAATTATACGCGGGTTCCGGGGGATTGCCTAACCTGCAAGTGACGCTTAGTCGGCTTCGTCGATCCAGGCGGCCTGGATTGCCTCGAGCACTTTCTCACCGCCGCGTGACGGATCGTCGCTGAACTCTGGCAATGCCAGCACCCAGCTGTGCAGGTCCACGAAATTCACATAACGAGGATCGACCTCAGGCTTGCTTTCTGCAAGCTGGATTGCGATCTCAAGTACATCAACCCATTTCAGACTCATGTACAGGCCCTCAGTGCGGTGCTTCGGCAGCATGGTTGAGCGAATACTTGGGGATCTCGATGGTCAGGTCTTCGTCAGCGACGAAAACCTGGCAACCCAGGCGCGATTGCGCTTCCAGGCCCCAGGCTTTGTCCAGCATGTCTTCTTCCAGCTCGTCAGCCTCTTCGAGCGAATCGAAGCCCTTGCGCACGATGCAGTGGCAAGTGGTACAGGCCTTGACGCCGCCGCAGGCGCTTTCCATCTCGATGTGATGGTCGTGGGCCAGTTCCAGGATGTTGGTCCCGGGCTTGACCTCCACGGTCACCCCCTCGGGGCAGAACTTCTCATGCGGCAGGAATGTCACCAGCGGCATCGATTACTCCTCGATCTCATTCAGGTTGCGCCCGGCCAGTGCGGCTTTGACCGTCGAATCAAGGCGACGGGCGGCAAATGCATCGGTCACCTGCGACAGACGCTTGGTCTGTTGCTCGATGGCTGCGCCATCGGTGCCGGCCAGCAAATCACGTAGTTCTTGCATCTGGAATTCGATGGCGTCGCGCTCATCACTGCTGAGCAGGCGATCGCCGTCGGCGTCCAGGGCGCCCTGTACCGCCTCGAGCAGCCGCTCGCCATCTACCTGATGCTCTCGCAGCTGGCGGGCGTGCTTGTCGGAACCGGCGTGTTCGAAGGAGTCCTTGAGCATGCGGGCGATTTCGCCGTCGGTCAGGCCGTAGGACGGCTTGACCTGAATGCTGGCTTCCACGCCCGAACCCAGCTCGCGGGCAGCGACGCTGAGCAGGCCATCGGCATCCACCTGGAAGGTGACGCGGATTTTTGCAGCACCGGCAACCATGGCTGGGATGCCGCGCAGCTCGAAGCGGGCCAGCGAACGGCAGTCACTGATCAGCTCGCGCTCGCCCTGCAGTACGTGGATCATCATGGCCGACTGGCCATCTTTGTACGTGGTGAACTCCTGAGCTCGGGCCACCGGAATGGTGGTGTTACGCGGGATCACCTTCTCCATCAGCCCGCCCATGGTTTCAAGACCAAGCGACAGCGGGATGACATCGAGCAGCAGCAGCTCGCCACCTTCGCGGCGGTTGCCGGCCAGGGTGTCGGCCTGGATGGCGGCACCAATGGCCACCACCTGGTCTGGGTCGATCGAGGTCAGCGGGGTGCGCCCGAACAGCGCGCCCACGGCCTCACGTACACGCGGCACGCGGGTCGAACCACCGACCATGACCACGGCGCTGACTTCTTCCAGCTCAACGCCACTGTCGCGCACGGCGCGGCGGCAAGCCTTCAGGCTGCGGGCAACCAGTGGTTCGATCATGGCTTCGAAGGCGCTGCGGGTCAGCTCACCGTGCCAGGCACCGTGACTGACGTTGACCACATCAGCGTCGGTCAGGGCTTCCTTGGCGGCGCAGGCGGTTTGCAGCAGCGCGCGCTGGGTAGCCGGGTCCAGATCGGACGACAAGCCAGCCTGCTCGATGATCCAGCCGGCAATAGCATGGTCGAAGTCGTCACCACCCAAGGCGGTATCACCGCCGGTGGCCAGCACTTCGAATACGCCAGCGGTCAGGCGCAGGATGGAAATATCGAAAGTACCGCCGCCCAGATCATAGATGGCTACCACGCCTTCGGCGTTCTGGTCCAGGCCGTAGGCTACGGCGGCCGCAGTCGGTTCGTTGAGCAGGCGCAGCACGTTCAGGCCGGCCAGACGCGCTGCGTCTTTGGTAGCCTGACGCTGGGCGTCATCGAAATAGGCCGGCACGGTGATCACCGCACCTACCAGCTCGCCACCCAAGGTGGCTTCGGCCCGTTCGCGCAACACCTTCAGGATGTCGGCAGACACTTCCACAGGGCTTTTCGGCCCCTGCACGGTGTCGATGAACGGCATGTGCGACTCACCACCCACAAAGCGGTATGGCAGTTGCTCGCCCAGCTGCTTGACGTCGGCCAGGCCGCGCCCCATCAGGCGCTTGACCGACAGCACGGTGTTCAACGGGTCGCTGGAGGCAGCATCACGCGCGGCCTGCCCCACTTCGTTGCGCCCTTCGAGGTAGCGCACCGCGGACGGCAGAATGACGTTACCCTGCGCGTCGGGCAGGGGCTCGCTACGGCCGCTGCGCAGTGCAGCGACCATTGAGTTGGTGGTACCCAGGTCGATTCCAACCGCCAGGCGGCGCTGGTGCGGCTGAGGGCTTTGACCGGGTTCGGCAATCTGCAGTAGGGCCATGCTTATCTGAATACCTTAGGTGCCATCACGGGCAGCACCGGGGTTAATCGTCGAGGCGCTCTTCCAGTTGGCGCACTTCTTGGGCGAGCTTGTCGAGGAACTGCATGCGGCGCATCAGGCGTTCAGCCTTGTCGCGCTCGCCCGGGGCATCCCAGCAGCCGGCAAAGTCCTCATTCAGCGTGTCCTGGGCGGCCTTCAGGCGCTTCTTGAACACGCCGACACCGTCAAGGTCGGCTTCATCCTGCAGTTCTTCGAGCTCTTCACGCCACTGCATCTGCTGCAGCAGGAAGTCAGGGTCGTGGACCGTAACCTCCTGGGGCACTTCGTGGCCGCTGATGGCCAGCAGGTAGCGCGCGCGACGCGGCGCACTGCGCAGCGTCTGGTAAGCGTCGTTGAGGGCCGCGGATTTTTCCAGCGCTATACGCTGCTCACGCTCGGAGGCGTCGGCAAAGCGATCAGGATGGACTTCGCGGGCCAGCTCGCGATAGCGAGTGGCCAGCTTGTCGAGATCCAGACGGAAGCTTGGCTGGAGGTCAAACAATGCGTAATGACAAGGAGTACCCACAGCCAGCCTCAAACGTTGAAGCTTTCGCCGCAGCCACACTCACCGCGCACGTTGGGGTTGTTGAACTTGAAGCCTTCGTTCAACCCTTCCTTGACGAAATCCAGTTCGGTGCCATCGAGGTAGACCAGGCTCTTGGGATCGATGATCACCTTGACGCCATGGTTTTCGAACACCTGGTCTTCGTCCGCCAGTTCGTCGACGAATTCCAGCACGTAGGCCAGACCCGAGCAACCGGTGGTGCGCACGCCCAGGCGAATGCCCTCACCTTTGCCGCGCCCGTCGAGGGAGCGGCGAATGTGGTTGGCGGCGGCTTCTGTCATGCTGATAGCCATCAGAACTCCTTACCTTGCAACAGGCGACTTAGATCAAGCCTTTCTTCTGCTTGTAGTCGCGTACGGCTGCCTTGATGGCATCTTCGGCGAGTACCGAGCAGTGAATCTTGACCGGCGGCAACGCCAGCTCTTCGGCCAGTTGGGTATTCTTGATGGTTTCGGCCTCGTCCAGGGTCTTGCCCTTCATCCACTCGGTGGCGAGGGAACTGGACGCGATGGCCGAACCGCAGCCGTAGGTCTTGAACTTGGCGTCTTCGATAACGCCCTGCTCGTTTACCTTGATCTGCAGGCGCATCACGTCACCGCAGGCCGGGGCGCCGACCATGCCGGTGCCGACATCCGGGTCTTCGGCATTCATCTTGCCGACGTTGCGCGGGTTTTCGTAGTGGTCGATGACCTTTTCACTGTATGCCATGGTGCAATTCCTTCCTCATCAGGGAGCCGCTCTTGCCGGCGACTGCTTAGTGGGCGGCCCACTCGATCTTGGAGATGTCAACGCCGTCTTTGTACATATCCCACAGCGGCGACAGCTCACGCAGTTTATTGACGGCCTCGCAGACTTTCTGCGCGGCGTAGTCGACTTCTTCTTCGGTGGTGAAACGGCCGAAGGAGAAGCGGATCGAGCTGTGCGCCAGCTCGTCGTTGCGGCCCAGAGCACGCAGTACGTAGGACGGCTCGAGCGACGCGGAGGTACAGGCCGAACCGGACGATACGGCGATGTCTTTCAGCGACATCAGCAGCGATTCGCCTTCGACGTAGTTGAAGCTCAGGTTCAGGTTGTGCGGTACACGCGCAGTCTGGCTGCCATTGACGTACAGCTCTTCAAGGTTCGAGACCTGCTTGAAGAAGCGGTCGCTCAGGGCCTTGATGCGTGCGTTTTCTGCAACCATTTCCTGCTTGGCAATGGCGAAGGCTTCGCCCATGCCGACGATCTGGTGGGTCGGCAGGGTGCCCGAACGCATGCCGCGCTCATGACCGCCGCCGTGAATGATGGCTTCAAGACGTACACGCGGCTTGCGGCTGACGTACAGCGCGCCGATGCCTTTCGGGCCGTAGACCTTGTGCGCCGAGAACGACATCAGGTCGACTTTCAGCTTTTGCAGGTCGATTTCGACCTTGCCAGCCGACTGGGCGGCGTCGACATGGAACAGTACGCCGCGCGAACGGGTCAGTTCACCGATGGCGGCAATGTCGTTGATCGAGCCGACTTCGTTGTTCACATGCATCAGCGAGACCAGGATGGTGTCGTCGCGCAGCACCGCTTCTACCATGGCCGGGGTGACGATGCCGTCTTCGCCTGGTTCCAGGTAAGTGACTTCAAAACCTTCGCGCTCCAGCTGGCGAGCGGTATCCAGGACCGCCTTGTGCTCGATCTTGGAGGTAATGATGTGCTTGCCCTTGGTCTGATAGAAGTGCGCGACACCTTTGAGCGCGAGGTTGTCGGACTCGGTGGCACCGCTGGTCCAGACGATTTCGCGCGGATCGGCGTTGATCAGCTCGGCAACCTGGCGACGACCGTTCTCCACCGCTTCCTCGGCCTTCCAGCCAAAGACGTGGGAGCGCGAGGCCGGGTTACCGAAGTTCCCGTCGACCAGCAGGCAGTCGGCCATCTTCTGGGCCACGCGTGGGTCGACCGGAGTGGTCGCGGAGTAATCAAGGTAGATCGGCAACTTCATTTGTCTCTCCTATCAGGCGGTGGCGTCGCTCGTCGTCCCAGGGGGTCAATCGACGGCAGACGTCTCAATCTTGTCCAGCTGGGCGGTTCGTCCTGCGACACGGCGCAGGTCCTGGCGCTGGGCGACTTCCTGCACATCACGGCGCTTGACGAGGTCGGCCAGGCTGATGCCGCTGAGGAATTCATGGATCTGCTGGCTGAGGTCGCACCACAGGTGGTGGGTCAGGCAGGTATCACCGGCATGGCAGTCACCGAGCCCCTGGCAACGGGTGGCGTCGACCGATTCGTTGACCGCGTCGATAACCTGGGCCACCTGGATGGTTTCCATGCCCCGCGACAGCTGGTAGCCACCGCCTGGACCGCGCACACTGGAAACCAGGCTGCTGCGGCGCAGCTTGGCGAACAGCTGCTCCAGATAAGAGAGGGAAATGCCCTGGCGCTCGGAAATATCGGCCAAAGACACCGGCCCATGCTTCGCGTGCAACGCCAGGTCGAGCATGGCGGTCACGGCGTATCGGCCTTTGGTAGTCAGTCGCATGGCTATTGGGTACCACGGGAGTTTCAGGATGTGTGCGAGTATGCGATTCCCGAGCATTTAAGTCAACTATTAGACCTACTGCTTTAGTCGGGATTGCATCAGGGAGGCGGGCGCGATTGTAGCAGACGAGGGGCGTGAGCACACGCCCCGCATGCCACCATGACTTCAGTGCGGCGCGATCAATGCGGCTGAGTGTCGCGCTGGGCCACCTGGGCAGCCTCGCTGAAGTCGTCCTCCGGCAAGGCCGGCAGTTCCTTGGCACAATAGTCACTGCCCATCTTGGTCAGCGCGCCACACATACCCTCCAACCGTTCGTCGACGGCCTGCAGGTGATCGAGCATCTGGCCGATGGCCCGCGCCACCGGGTCGGGCATGTCGCCACTGACACCATAGGCGTCGAAGCCGATCTTCTCGGCCATTGCCTTACGCTTGGCTTCGACTTCGGTGTCCTCGCTCTTGACGATGATCCGCCCCGGAATGCCTACCGCGGTAGCCCCGGCCGGCACTGCCTTGGTGACCACCGCATTAGAACCAATCTTGGCGCCGGCGCCGACGGTGAAAGGCCCCAGCACCTTGGCACCCGCCCCTACCACCACGCCGTTCTCCAAGGTGGGGTGGCGCTTGCCCTTGTTCCAGCTGGTGCCACCGAGCGTCACCCCCTGGTACAGGGTGACGTCATCGCCGATCTCGGCGGTTTCGCCAATGACGATGCCCATACCATGATCGATGAAAAAGCGCCGGCCAATGGTGGCGCCAGGGTGGATTTCGATACCGGTCAGCCAGCGACCGAAGTTCGATACCAGCCGGGCCAGCCATTTGAAATCACGCCTCCACAGGGCATTGCCCAGGCGGTGCAGCCAGATGGCATGCATGCCGGGGTAGCAGGTGAGCACCTCGAAGGCATTGCGTGCAGCCGGGTCACGGTGGAATACGCTTTGAATATCTTCACGCAGGCGTTCGAACATCTGTCAGTCCTTCCGTTTATGCGGTTCGCCCCGGACCACTTTCTGGGTCTCGGTGAGGATGCCGCGCAAAATGCTCATTTCCGAACGCTCGACCGCCACCCGCCCATACAGCCGGCGCAAGCGCGGCATCAGGTGCTTGGGCTTTTCGGGGTCGAGGAAGCCGATGCCCACCAGGGTTTTCTCCAGGTGGTCGTAGAACAGCTCCATTTCATCCATGGTCGCCAGCTCAGCGGCGTCAACCTTCTCGACTTTGCCCGGTGCTTCACCGGCAGCCAGCCAGGCCATGCGCACCTCGTAGGAGAGCACCTGCACGGCAGCAGCCAGGTTCAGCGAGCTGAAGTCGGGGTTGGAGGGAATGTGCACGTGGAAGTGACATCGCTGCAGTTCTTCGTTGGTCAGGCCGGCGTGCTCGCGCCCGAACACCAGGGCGATTTCCTCGCCGCCATTGGCATGCTCCACCGCCTTGGCACCGCATTCACGCGGGCCGATCAACGGCCAGGGAATGCTGCGCTCGCGGGCGCTGGTGCCCATCACCAGGTTGCAGCCGACCAGCGCCTGTTCGAGGCTGTCGACCACCTGGGCATTATCCAGCACATCGTCGGCGCCCGAAGCACGGGCACTGGCATCCACGGCGGGGAATTCTTTCGGCTGCACCAGCACCAGACGCGACAAGCCCATGTTTTTCATGGCACGTGCAGCGCCGCCGATGTTGCCGGGGTGGCTGGTATTGACCAGAACAACACGAATATTTTGCAGCAAGGTGTTGTGCTCACAGATGCAGGAATCAGGGCCTTCGATCTTACAGAACCGACAGACGTAACGCCATGAAAGCAAATGTGACACTTCTGCCGCCAAAGTTTTCTGCTAGAATGATCGGCTTTCTTCTTTAACATCTCCAGGTGACCCGCCCATGCAGCCTATGCTGAATATCGCCCTGCGCGCCGCTCGCAGCGCCAGTGAACTGATTTTCCGCTCCATCGAACGCCTGGATAGCATCAAGGTCGATGAGAAAGAGGCCAAGGACTACGTTTCCGAAGTCGATCGCGCCGCCGAGCAGAGCATCGTCAACGCACTGCGCAAGGCCTACCCGAACCACTCCATCCAGGGCGAGGAAACCGGCCTGCACGCGGGTAGCGGCGAAGAAGGCAAAGATTACCTGTGGATCATCGATCCGCTGGACGGCACCACCAACTTCCTGCGCGGTATCCCGCACTTCGCCGTCAGCATCGCCTGCAAATACCGCGGCCGCCTTGAGCACGCCGTGATCGTCGACCCGGTTCGCCAGGAAGAATTCACCGCCAGCCGTGGCCGTGGCGCCCAACTCAATGGCCGCCGCCTGCGCGTCAGCTCGCGCACAAGCCTGGAAGGCGCCCTGCTGGGCACCGGCTTCCCGTTCCGTGATGGCCAGATGGCGGACATGGACAACTACCTGGGCATGTTCCGCGCCTTGACCGGCCAGACCGCCGGCATCCGCCGCGCCGGCTCCGCCAGCCTGGACCTGGCCTACGTGGCTGCTGGCCGCTTCGACGCCTTCTGGGAGTCGGGCCTGTCCGAATGGGACATGGCAGCTGGCGTACTGCTGATCCAGGAAGCCGGTGGCTTGGTGAGTGACTTCAACGGTGGCCACGACTTCCTCGACAAAGGCCACATCGTTGCAGGCAACATCAAGTGCTTCAAGGCAGTACTGACTGCCATCCAGCCGCACCTGCCAGAAAGCATGAAGCGCTAAGCGCAGATTGCTGGCAAACAAAAAGCACCTCTCGAGGTGCTTTTTTTGTGCCTGGTGGTTTTGCGCGGCCTGTGCCGGCCTCTTCGCGGGTAAACCCGCTCCTACAGGGACAATGCGTTCCATGTAGGAGCGGGCTTACCCGCGAAGAGGCCGGCACAGGCCACGCAAATTACTGACCCGCTTCGCTCAGGATCAACTTGCCATTCTTGTCCAGCGGAATGGTCGATCCCGGCTCGCGATCCATCTTCACCTTGCCTACCTGATCACCGATGGAATAGGTCACGTTGTAGCCCACCACCTTCTCGCTGATGTCGTTGACCGTGTTGCAGCGAGTTTGCGTGGTTGTGTAGGTATCACGCTCCTGCATGCCTTCCTGCACCTTGTTACCGGCATAACCACCACCGACCGCACCGGCCACCGTGGCAATCTTCTTGCCGGTGCCACCACCGATCTGGTTACCCAGCAAGCCACCGGCCAGCGCACCCACGACGGTGCCGGCGATCTGATGCTGGTCCTTGACCGGCGCCTGGCGCGTAACGGTAACGTCCTTGCACACTTCGCGCGGGGTTTTCACCTGTTGCTTGATCGGCTGCACGTCGGTGACCTGGGCATACTCAGGCCCCTTGTTGACCAAGCTGTAGGTCGCGACAGCACCTCCGGCAGTCACACCGACAGCACCCAGTACCGCACCCACCAGCATTGATTTGTTCACGTGGACCTCCTGATCGTACCAGCGGGCATCAACCCGCGCTTCTCCCAGCCTTGGAGCAAAAAAAAAGGCGCGAGTTCAATACTCGCGCCTTTTACACCGCCAGGCGGTGATGGACTAGCCCTTACGGACGATCATCCACACCCTCGGCCTTGGTCGGCGGGATCAGGTCTTCGCTGTTCAGGTTCAGCCAGATCAGCACCACGTTGGCGATATAGATCGACGAGTAGGTACCGGCCATGACACCAATGAACAGGGCGAGCGAGAAACCGAACAGGTTGTCACCCCCGAAGAACAGCAGCGCAGCAATGGCCAGCAAGGTCGAAACCGAAGTGGCGATGGTGCGCAGCAAGGTCTGGGTGGTGGAAACGTTGATGTTTTCGATCAGCGATGCCTTGCGCATGACGCGGAAGTTTTCACGTACCCGGTCGAACACGACGATGGTGTCGTTCAGCGAGTAGCCGATGATCGCCAGCACCGCTGCCAACACCGTCAGATCGAAGGTGATCTGGAAGAACGACAGGATACCCAGGGTCACCACCACGTCGTGGATCAGCGAAACGATCGCCCCCACGGCGAACTTCCACTGAAAACGGAAGGCCAGGTAGATGAGGATACCGCCCAGGGCCAAGAGCATGCCCATGCCACCCTGGTCGCGCAGCTCTTCACCGACCTGCGGGCCGACGAACTCGACACGCTTGACCGTGGCCGGGTTGTCACCCCCGGCCTTTTGCAGCGCAGCAGCGACCTTGTTGCCCAGCTGCGGGTCATCGCCTGGCATACGCACCAGCAAGTCAGTGGTAGCGCCAAAGCTCTGCACTACCGCCTCGTGGAAACCGGAGTCGACCAACTCGGCACGCACTGCCTTGAGGTCGGCCGGGCGCTCGTAAGTCAGCTCGATCAGCGTACCACCGGTGAAGTCCAGGCCGAAGTTAAGGCCCTTCTGCCACCAGCTGAACAGCGCCAGCACGGTGAGGAGCACGGTAATGGCGAACGCGACATTGCGCACGCCCATGAAGTTGATGGTTTTCATCGCAGCTCCCTCAAACCCACAGCTTCTTGATGTCACGCCCGCCGCAGGTCAGGTTGACCATTGCGCGGGTCACCATGACGGCGGTGAA
The DNA here is from genome assembly GCF_058795575.1 of Pseudomonas sp. GW823-FHT05G12. Taxonomy (NCBI): domain Bacteria; kingdom Pseudomonadati; phylum Pseudomonadota; class Gammaproteobacteria; order Pseudomonadales; family Pseudomonadaceae; genus Pseudomonas; species Pseudomonas sp. GW823-FHT05G12. Next base: position 1,019,547 of record NZ_CM179501.1, on the reverse strand, counting down.
CATCGAGGTGAAAATCCCGAGGGACATGGTAACCGCAAAGCCTTTGACCGGGCCGGTACCCATGGCGAACAGGATACCGCCGACCAGCAGGCTGGTCAGGTTGGCGTCGATGATCGCGGTGTACGCACGATTGAAGCCTTCGTGGATGGCACGCTGCACCGACATGCCGGCTTTCAGCTCCTCGCGGATACGCGAGAAGATCAGCACGTTGGCGTCCACCGCCATACCCATGGTCAGCACGATACCGGCAATACCCGGCAGCGTCAGGGTAGCGCCCAGCAGCGACATCAACGCCAGCAGCAGGACCATGTTGCCCGCCAGGGCGATGGTGGCGATCACGCCGAAGCCGCGGTAGATGGCGATGATGAACAGCGAGACGAACAGCATGCCCCACAGCGACGCATCGATACCCTTGGTGATGTTGTCAGCACCCAGGCTTGGGCCAATGGTACGTTCTTCAGCGAAGTACATCGGCGCAGCCAGACCACCGGCACGCAGCAGCAGGGCCAGCTCGGACGATTCGCCCTGGCCGTTCAGGCCGGTGATGCGGAACTGGCTGCCAAGCGGCGACTGGATGGTCGCCAGGCTGATGATTTTTTTCTCTTCGACGAAGCTTTGTACGGCAACGTCCTTCTCGACGCCGCCGACGGTTTGCTTGACGTAGCGGGTAACCGGCTTCTGCTCGATGAAGATCACCGCCATGCTACGGCCGACGTTGCTACGGGTAGCACGGCTCATCAGCTCGCCACCGTGGCCATCCAGGCGAATGTTCACCTGCGGGCGGCCATGCTCGTCGAAGCTGGCCTGGGCGTCGGTAACCTGGTCACCCGTGATGATCAGGCCCCGCTCGACTGCGGCGGAGCGGCCGCCCTCACGGAACTCGAACACCTCGGTAGTGGCCTTGGATGCACCCGGTTCGGCACCGAAGCGGAACTCCAGGTTGGCCGTTTTACCAAGGATACGCTTGGCTTCGGCAGTGTCCTGCACGCCTGGCAGCTCGACCACGATACGGTTGGCGCCCTGGCGCTGTACCAGAGGCTCTGCCACACCCAGCTCGTTCACGCGGTTGCGCACGGTGGTGAGGTTCTGCTTGATCGAGTATTCGCGGATCTCGGCGACTTTCGCCTGGGTCAGCGCCAGACGCAGCACCGCAAGCTCGTTGCGATCGGTGGTGGTCAGGTCGAAATCATTGAAATTCTTGCGGATCAGGGCACGTGCCTGTTCGCGGGTGGCATCGTCAGCGAAGCCCAGCATGATGCCGCCATCCTGCTGAGGCAGGCTGCGGTAGCGGACGCGCTCTTTGCGCAGCAAGGTCTTGACCTCGCCTTCGTAGACTTTCATGCGGGCAGTCATGGCCTTGTCCATGTCCACTTCCAGCAGGAAGTGCACACCACCAGACAGGTCCAGGCCCAGTTTCATCGGGCTTGCGCCCAGGTTGCGCAGCCATTGCGGGGTAGTCTGGGCCAGGTTCAGGGCCACGACGTAATCATCGCCCAGTGCCTTGCGCACTACATCCTTGGCTGGCAGCTGGTCTTCCTGATTGGTCAGGCGGATCAGCCCGCTGCCCTTTTCACCCAGGCTTGCGCCCTTGACAGCGATCTTGGCATCGACCAGCGCCTTGCTGACGCGATCAAGGTCGGCCTGATTCACCTGCAGCGCCGAGCTGGCACCGCTGATCTGTACCGCCGGGTCATCCGGGTAGAGGTTGGGAGCGGAATAAATGAAACCGACCACCAGTACCAGCACGATCAGTGCATATTTCCACAGAGGATATTTGTTCAGCATCACGCCGCCCGTTCAAGACGCGGGGCGCGTTGCGCGCCCCGACTGGAAAATAAAACCGGTAACTCAGATAGCCTTGAGCGTACCTTTTGGCAGGGTGGCAGCAATGGCACCCTTCTGGAACTTCAGCTCGACAGTGTCGGACACTTCCAGCACCACGAAGTCATCGGAAACCTTGACGATCTTGCCGGCGATGCCGCCGTTGGTGACAACTTCGTCACCTTTCTGCAAGTTGCTCAGCAGGTTCTTCTGCTCTTTCGCGCGCTTGGCCTGCGGGCGCCAGATCATCAGGTAGAAGATGACCAGGAAACCGACCAGGAAAATCCACTCGAAGCCGGTACCGGCTGGGCCAGCGGCAGGTGCTGCAGCGTCCGCGTATGCGGCGGGGATGAAGAAGCTCATTGGGCACTCCTAATGTAATTTTCTAATAATGGATGCGGACAGTCAGTCCAAGGGCGGTACAGGAAGCCCGCGCTTGGCGTAGAAGGCGTCGACAAAGGCGGCCAATTTACCCTGTTGAATAGCCTCGCGTAAACCGGCCATCAAGCGCTGATAATGGCGCAAGTTGTGGATGGTATTCAGCATGCTGCTCAGCATTTCGCCGCATTTGTCCAGATGATGGAGATAGGCGCGCGAGAAGTTGGTGCAGGTATAGCAGTCACAGGTCGGATCCAGCGGCGATTCATCGTGACGATGGAACGCATTGCGGATCTTGATCACCCCTGTATCAACGAACAGATGACCGTTGCGCGCGTTACGCGTCGGCATCACGCAGTCGAACATGTCGACGCCGCGGCGCACACCCTCAACGAGATCTTCCGGTTTGCCTACCCCCATAAGGTAACGAGGTTTGTCAGCAGGCATCTGGTCCGGCAGATAATCCAGCACCTTGATCATTTCGTGCTTGGGCTCGCCCACCGACAGGCCGCCAATGGCCAGGCCGTCGAAACCGATGTTTTCCAGGCCTTCCAGCGAGCGCATGCGCAGGTCCTGGTACATGCCACCCTGAACAATGCCGAACAGCGCTGCGGTGTTGTCGGCATGGGCGTTCTTCGAGCGCTGGGCCCAGCGCAGCGACAGCTCCATGGAAGTGCGTGCCACATCGTGCTCGGCCGGGTACGGGGTGCACTCGTCGAAGATCATTACCACGTCCGAGCCCAGGTCACGCTGAACCTGCATCGACTCTTCCGGGCCCATGAACACCTTGGAACCATCGACCGGCGAAGCGAAGGTCACGCCCTCTTCCTTGATCTTGCGCATGGCACCCAGGCTGAATACCTGGAAACCACCAGAGTCGGTGAGGATCGGGCCTTTCCACTGCATGAAATCGTGCAGGCCGTTGTGCTTCTTGATCACCTCGGTGCCCGGACGCAGCCACAGGTGGAAGGTGTTGCCGAGGATCATCTCGGCGCCGATGGCCTCGATGTCGCGTGGCAGCATGCCCTTGACCGTGCCATAGGTCCCTACCGGCATGAATGCCGGGGTTTCCACGGTGCCGCGTGGGAAGGTGATGCGACCCCGACGGGCCTTGCCGTCGGTGGCCAGCAGTTCGAAGGACATTCGACAGGTGCGACTCATGCTTGATCCTCGGGCCCGCGTGGCGCCGGATTGCGGGTGATGAACATGGCATCACCGTAACTGAAGAAGCGGTACCCGTGCTCGACCGCCGCTGCGTAGGCAGCCATGGTCTCGGGGTAGCCGGCGAAAGCCGAGACCAGCATCAGCAGCGTGGACTCCGGCAGATGGAAGTTGGTGACCAGGGCATCGACCACATGGAACGGCCGGCCCGGGTAGATGAAGATGTCGGTGTCGCCACTGAAGGCCTTGAGCACGCCATCACGCGCGGCGCTTTCCAGCGAACGCACACTGGTGGTGCCAACCGCGATCACCCGACCACCACGGGCCCGGCAGGCCTCGATGGCATCGACCACATCCTGGCCCACTTCGAGCCACTCTTTATGCATGTGGTGGTCTTCGATCTTGTCGACCCGCACCGGCTGGAAGGTGCCGGCGCCCACATGCAGGGTGACGAAGGCGCGCTCGACGCCCTTGTCGGCGATCTTTTCCAGCAGCGCCTCGTCGAAGTGCAGGCCTGCGGTAGGCGCGGCAACCGCGCCAGCGCGCTGGGCGTACACGGTCTGGTAGCGCTCACGGTCGGCGCCCTCGTCCGGGCGGTCGATATAGGGCGGCAACGGCATATGGCCGACACGGTCGAGCAACGGCAGCACCTCTTCGGTGAAGCGAAGCTCGAACAGCGTGTCATGGCGCGCGACCATTTCGGCCTCGCCACCGCCATCGATGAGGATGACCGCGCCTACCTTGGGCGCCTTGCTGGCGCGCACATGGGCCAGCACCCGGTGGCTGTCGAGCACGCGTTCGACCAGTACCTCCAGCTTGCCGCCGGAGGCTTTCTGGCCGAACAACCGCGCCGGGATCACTCGGGTGTTGTTGAACACCATCAAGTCGCCGGGGCGCAGATAGTCGAGCAAGTCGGGGAATTGCCGGTGCGCCAGCGCGCCGGTAGGCCCATCGAGCACCAGCAGACGGCTGCCATGGCGCTCGGCCAACGGGTGGCGGGCGATCAGGGAATCAGGGAGTTCGAAGGAAAAATCGGCGACGCGCATGATGATGTTCGGTTCGGCAGGGCCGGGAAGTTTAGCCCAATGTGTGAAAATTGACCATGAAAGCCGATTGACCGACCAGCGGCACCTCTTTATACTGCGCGCCACGCCCTGATGGCGGAATTGGTAGACGCGGCGGATTCAAAATCCGTTTTCGAAAGGAGTGGGAGTTCGAGTCTCCCTCGGGGCACCAAATCCGGAAAAAACCGACCTTACGGTCGGTTTTTTTGTGCCCGACGATTTTGTCGGGCTGGGCCAAGGTCCTCTCAGGGACGAACCGCTGTCACTTCGATCTCAACCCGCCAGGCAGGGTGCGCCAGGCCTGCAATCTGGAACGCCGAGCGCGCAGGTAGCACCGGCTGCTTGGCGGCTGGCCCAAAGAACTGGGTGTAGCCAGCCATGAAACCTTCGAAATCCATCTTGCCGCCGTTCTCCGGCCCACCCACCAGGAATACCTGCATCTTCACCACGTCAGTCAGGCCAAGACCCAGTGTTTTCAGCTGCTGCTGGATGCTTTCAAGCACATTGATGGTTTGTGCCTTGGTATCACCGTAGGCTTCCAGCGAATCCTTGGGCGCATCGGGATGGATCACCGACGGAACGGAACCGCTCAGATAGACGACTGACTTCCCGGCAGGAATCTCTACAGCCGACGAGATAGGGAAACTACCTGCGCCATGGCGCACGATATCTTGTGCATGAACGCTGCCACCGGCTATTCCCAACGCCAATGCTGCAACGGTCTTGAAAGCGCATTTCATATTTCTCTCCTGATGGTTACACAAGAATGTACACGCACCGTTTATGCGTGTACGGGTCATTCCATTGCGGTATGCGTACTTAGAATCGATACAAACTGAAGGGTTTCGGATCCAGCACCGGCGCCTTTCCAAGCAGCAGGTCTGCCGTCAGCTCGGACGACACCGGGCTTTCCGTCATACCCCAACCGGTCGCGGTGTTGATAACCAGGCCCGGGTACTCGTTGACCTGCGAAATGATCGGGTTCTCATCCGGGGCGATGGCCATGGCACCGCTCCACTGATCGATCAACTTCGCATCTTTGAAGGCAGGGAACTCGACTTTGAGCTTTTCCAGAGATGCATCCAGCTCTGGAATATCTGGGGCCGCCGTCATCAGCCTGTTTTTCTCGAAGGGCGAAACCTCGTCCAGCCTCCACTGGGTGGGCTGAGTGAACGAATCGATCAGTTGCTTGTTGAGTGATATGTGCACCGGGAAGTCGGGGATGGCCAGCAATGGCAGGTATTTATAACCATACATGAACGATTCTTTGACCACCGGGGCAACGACGACGCGCGGCGAGGTGGCGTATGTACCGTCGGCCTGCTCGCGGAAGTAGATATTCCCTGGCAATGCAACGTTGCCCCCCGGTGCACGGGGTGCCGCGCTGATGATTTGCTGGGACTGGTAGGCCGGCAAGGTAGGCACATCGACGCCCAGGTTCTGCATGAACAGCCTGGACCAGGCGCCGCCTGCCACGACCACGCGAGAAGTCCTGATGGCGCCCTTCTCGGTCACCACATCGGAGATGACGCCCGCCTGGGTTTCCAGGCCCCTTGCGGCGCAGTGGGTGTAGATGCGCACACCCATTTTCTTGGCGTACTCCGCCATGACAAACGATGCGCGCTCAGCGTCCAGGCTACCGGAGTCTTCCTCGAAACCTGCAATTTTCCAGCTCGAGGATGCACCGCGCAGCCGCTGTTCGAGTTCATTCCCCTGAATGATCCGAGTCTTGAAGGGGTTGTCCGCTGCTACTTCCCGGCTTTTGACATCGATCCACTTTCTGACGTTTTCCAGGTCTTCTTCATCGAAAGGAACTTCGACCCGGCCCTGTGTGCGATAGCTGGTATCTGCACCCACTTTGGCATTCATCTCGCGCCACCGTTGTTTGGCAAGATGGTGCAACTGGAACGTCGCATCAGGCATCTTGTAGGTCATGACCTGACCATAGAACCTGCATGACTGCTCGCCGGCAATATCACCTTTTTCAACGACGACTACCGAGAGGCCACGCTCGACAAGATTGATTGCGGTCATGAGCCCCAGAATACCAGCGCCAACAACGACGACGTCTGCCTGTTTGGGAAGCGCACCTTCGCTACCTTCTACAAAACCAAACCGCGGTTTGCCGGGGATCAACCTGCCTTCGCGGGTCAGCAAGGGGGTCAGAATGCCTGCGCCACCTGCAATAGCCACGCCGCCGCCGCCGATCAAAAATTTACGCCTCGTCATTCCCATGACACTTTCCTTTCCTGGTAATCGGTGTGGGTTCATCAGCTCAGGCGGCGAGCCGCCGCGGTCAACTTTCGGCCACCGCGTCAGGCTGATGTTTAAAATTGAAGGGCGGCTATTTTGTTGATGACCCGCTTCGGGAAAAAGCGCTGTGGGCAAATACTTAGTTCAGCTATTTTGAAACTATCGCGCAAGTGACATAAATAGTTGATATGGCGACACTCAACACTCGAAAGAGGGAAGTTAGTTCGGGCGAATATGCTGGCTTAGTTCCGAAAGTGCGCGGGGGCAATAAGCGCTGCGGATTCAGTAACTGTGTGGGTGCATAGCGTTATGTGGCAACACTTCATTGCCACATATTCAGTGTGGACAAAGGCATCAGGATCCGACGGTGGTAGATCTGTCCAATGCACAGGGAGGCATGGAGCGGATCGGCACGGATTAGCAGAGCCTGTTCAGGTTCAGTGAGCACCAGATCCAGATGGATACCCGTTGCGAGACCATCGAGCGCAACCTGGGGTCAATTTTTCGTGTGCCCGCCCGTGGCTCAGGCGCTCTTCACGCCGAGATCTTCAGCAAACCGAAGCAAGTAGCCGTCCGGATCCTGCACCAGGAAATTGCGCTGGCCGACCAGCATGCCGCCCTGGCGGTACCAACACTCTTCAATCGGCTTTCTGATGCTATGCCCCGCAACCCCCAGCGACGCGACCAAGGCCAGTGCATCAGCGCATTCGATCGACAGGTTGATGCCTCGACCATACGGCGGCTCCAGCGGGCCGACCCGCCAGGGTGACTCACTCTGCCAGTCCTGCTCCAGCATCAGCTGGCTGCCACCAAAAGACAGGAAGGCAAAATGCTCTTCTGGCCGGTCGTATTCAATCTTGAAGCCGAGTACGCCGCAGTAAAATGCCAGGCTGCGAGGTAGATCAGAAACAATCAGCTCCGGCACCAGGGGATTTAGCTTAAACAATGTTCTGATTCCTTTCAGGGTAAGTCGACTGGCAACTATGAACAGGTCGCCCTGAAAAAGGTAGCTTGTCAGTGTGGTCGCCCAATGCAGCTCAATGCAGTTCACACCCCTCAGATTCGCCCGAAAAAAAATCCCTTCACTTTGACGCCGCCCCAATGGCTCTGGGACCTGTAGCCATACCTGCATTCTATTGGCCGCCGTCATGACTAACACTTAAGCTGTCATTCGTCGGATATATGCCGAAAGTATTGCTAGAGTAATGGCACTTAGCCATAGTTGCGTTCCCATTTTTCCACGCCCTGTGTGACACATGAAAACAATCGCGCCCTGCATGGCGGCAATGATGCTGCTCAGTGGGTGCAATGGAGTGCCAACGTCGTACGTTTCAGATCCCGTCTACAGTCAGGCTTTCGTGGTCACTTCTGGTGCCCCTCTGCCGATGTTGCTGATGGCCAGCGCCATCCAGTGGAACGAGGATTACGCTGTGACCGCCAAACACACCCCCTTCCTGCGCAACGTGGTCCACGAGGGCCTCGGTGACGTAGTGTTCTTCAAGCACAAAGCCAGCAGCGTGCCGCACTGGCGCCAGTACGTGCCAGGGGAAGCCGTGACGGCGGTGGGCTTCAACAGTTTCATGATGCCGATGCAGGGCAAGGGCCATGCCCTGCCGTCACTGGTACGGCTTGAAGGTACGCCTGGCAGTGTTTTCTACTCGGTGCATGACGGCCCGATCACCAAAGGCATGTCGGGTGGGCCGGTGTTTGCCGATGACGGCAAGGTGGTGGGCATCAACGTGGCCATCATTCCCACCAACGAGATCAATGCGGGCAAGCGCCCGGACCTGGTCGGCAAGGACCGTATCAGCGTGTTCATGTCGTTCAGCGAAATCGACAAGGAATGGCGACGCTATCAGTACCTGCTGGCGCACAAGGCCAAGCCCCAGGCACCGGCTGCGGTCAAAGGCTACGTGGCGGTGGCCGCCAAGCCGTGAATCGGGGCGCGGTGTTGGATGAAAAGCGGCCTATGATGTGAGGCTGATGGCCTCTTCGCGGGTAAACCCGCTCCTACAGGGCCTGCACAGGATTTGAGCCTTGTGCAGTACCTGTGGGAGCGGGTTTACCCGCGAAGAGGCCCTGCCAGCCAACGCGAGAAGGACCTGCCATGCACCTGACCCACCGCCCCATCCGGCCAGAAGACATCCCCGTTATCTGCAGCTTCCCGCAGAGCCCGGACGAACTGTTCTACATGTTCCCCAAAGCCACCTACCCCCTCACCCCCAACCAGCTGAGCGACGCCATAGCCCAACGCAGCGGCTCCACGGTAGTGGAAGGTAACGGCGCTGTCCTGGCCTTCGCCAATTTCTACAAAGCCGAACATGGCGGCCTATGTGCCCTGGGCAACGTAGTGGTGGCCCCCAGCGCCCGCGGCCTTGGTGTAGCGCGTTATCTGGTAACGGCAATGATCGACCTCGCCCGCCAGCAGTACAGCGCCCGGGAGGTCTGGGTGTCATGCTTCAATCACAACACCGCAGGCTTGCTGCTTTATCCACAACTGGGTTTCATGCCGTTCGGCATCGAGGAGCGGCAGGCGTGGGATGGCACGCGGGTGGCGTTGGTGCAGATGAAGCAAATATTGACTTAACCGAGCTGGATCAGCGGGTCATTGCATGTGGCTGAACGAGAAGGTCCACCCCCAGAGCACGAATGACCCTCAATACAGTGTCAAAACGAGGCTTCGCGCCAGGGCTCAGCGCCTTGTACAGGCTTTCTCTACCCAGCCCACTCTCCGTAGCAATATGTGTCATGCCCCGTGCACGAGCGATATGGCCAAGTGCTCGAATGATTTCCTCGGTATCGCCATCTGATAGCACCTGGCTAAGGTATTCACTGATTGCCTCATCGCTGCTCAACAAGGCTGCCATATCAAACGGGATCAATTTTTCGCTCATTTCATCTCCTTCAGCAGCTTTCTGGCTTTGAGGATGTCGGCGGCCTGGGTGGACTTGTCGCCGCCGACCAGCAGTAAAACCAACCTCTGCCCCTTTTGCGTGAAATAGATGCGATAACCGGCAGCTACGTCGATGCGAAGCTCACCAATACCGCCTCCAAGCCACTTGAAGTCACCAAGATTGCCCGCCGCTGCTCGCTCCAGCCTACGACCTATCGCCAGCCTGGCCCTCAAATCTCTCAAGCTCGATAGCCAAGCGGCAAAGCTTTCCGTCTGTTCAACGAGAAACATCAAGTGGTCACCCAATCGTATCCTTATGGATACACCCATTCAAGGATTGAAGCGACCCACTCTGTCGTTTTTGAGCTGAATCAGGAATTCAGGCACATCTGATAGGCTGGTCGGAGTTTTCCCTTCGTTTCAGCTACAAAATCCCTTGCAACATTCAACCCTCGAACCTTCGACGAGCCTCGGCGTCCCATCCTGCATCCCCCGCGTTTCGAGGTGCCCCCACGTGAAAGACGTCATCGCCCGCAAGTACCGCCTGGTGGTGAAGACCATCGGCTATATCGGTTGGTCGCTGTTCTGGCTGCTGATCTGGGATGTGCTGGTCACCATCGATTTCATGCTGTTCTTGAACAGCAAGTTCACCCTGCCACTGATCCCGCTGACCCTGCTGGGCTCAGCCTTGGTGGTGCTGGTGAGTTTTCGCAACAGCAGCGCCTACAACCGCTGGTGGGAGGCTCGCACCCTGTGGGGCGCGCTGGTGAACAGTTCGCGCAGCTTCGCACGGCAGACGCTGACGCTGATCGATGACCCGGATGACGGCCTGAACCCGGTCAAGGCCACCCTGCTGCGCCGGCATATCGCCTATGTGAACTGCCTGGCGGCGCACTTGAAAGGCGAAAGCTGCCCGGAGGAGCTGATGGCCTTCATCCCTCCGGCGGAGTTCGAACGGCGCAACCGCTCGAACAATTTCGCCAATGACATTCTCGGCGGCTCGGCAGCCTTGCTGGCGCGAGAATACCAGGCCGGGCGGCTGGACAGCATTCGTCTGGCGCGGCTGGAGTCGACGCTGGTAGATCTGTCTAACGCCCAGGGCGGCATGGAGCGGATTGCCAATACGCCATTGCCCTACCCCTATGTGTATTTCCCACGGCTGTTCATCACCCTGTTCTGCCTGATCGTGCCGGTGGGGCTGGTGGAGTCGCTGGGCTGGTTCACGCCGCTGGCGTCGACGGTGGTAGGGTTCATGTTGCTGGCCATCGAGCGGATCGGCACGGACTTGCAGAGCCCGTTCAGGTTCAGCGAGCATCAGATCCAGATGGATACCATCTGCGAGACGATCGAGCGTAACCTGGAGTCGATGCAGCGGGAGGCGCAGTGTGCCGAGGCTGTAGACGCCTGAGAGATGTCGGGGCTGCTTTGCAGCCCGGGCTTTCCGTCAGGCCCGCACATAGCGCTGACGCAACACATCACTCGACACATCCACCAGCAACACCAACACCAGCATACCGATGATCACCGTGCTGGCCTGGGCCTCCTGGAACAGGCTCAAGGTGGTGTACAGCATCTGCCCCAACCCGCCCGCCCCGACGAACCCGAGCACGCTGGCCATGCGGATGTTGTTCTCCCAGCGGTACAAGCTGTAGGCCAGCAACTGCGGCCACAGGTTGGGCAGGGTACCAAAGCAGAACGCCGCCACCTGGCTGCCCCCCTGCAAACGGATCGCCGCCGCCGGCTCGGGCGGGGCATTCTCAAGTGCCTCGGCAAACAACCGCCCCAGCACGCCAGCGGTGTGCAACGCCAAAGCCAGAGTACCGGCATTCGGCCCCAGCCCAGCCGCCAGCACAGTCAGCGCTGCCCACACCAGTTCAGGAATGGCACGCAAGGCATTGAGCAGCAAACGCGCGGCCCCTTGCAACGGCCAACCGAAGCGACCCGCCGCCGGCAGTGCCAGCAACATCCCCAATACCATTGCCAACAAGGTGCCCATGCCAGACATGGCCAGGGTTTCCAGCGCCCCGCGCCACACCGCCTTGAGGTGCCCCGCAGACAGATCCGGCTGCAGGAAGCGCCCGGCGTACTCGCCCATCTGCCCCAGCCCGCCATTGCCGACCAGTGCGTGCAGGTCCAGCTCCAGGTATGCGAACGAGGCCACCACCGCTGACACGATGGCACCCAACAGCACCCAGTTGATCACCCGGTTCATGCCAGCCTCCAGCGCAGCAGGCGGCTGAGCAGGTCGGCCAGGATCACCAGCAACAAGAACGTCAACAGCATGCTCGCCACTTGCGCACCCGCAAACATGCGCATCGACAGGTCGATCTGCTGGCCTAGCCCGCCAGCACCGACAAAGCCCATCACCACCGAAGCCCGTACCGCGCACTCCCAGCGGTACACGGTATACGACACCACTTCGGAGGCAGCATTGGGCAGGATGCCGTAGAAAAACGCCGCCAGCCGGCCACTGCCCGCCTGCAACAAGGCATGCGCCGGGCGCTGGTCGACCGACTCGAATATTTCGGCATAAACCTTGCCGAGCATGCCACTGTAGGTGATGGCGATAGCCAGTACGCCCGCCGTCGGCCCCAGCCCCACGGCGCGCACGAACAGCAACGCCCAGACGATCTCCGGCACGCTACGCAGGAAAATCAGCAGCCCGCGCACCGGCAGGCGCAACAGTCGCGACCACAACCCGGCCCGCCCGCCGCGTGAAGCAGCACGCAAGGACAAGGCACGGCTGGCCAGCAAGCCAGCCGGGATCGCCAACAACAACGCCAGCGCCATGCCGGCAGTCGCCACGGCCAGGGTCTGCAAGGTGGCTTCATATAGCAGTGCAAGAAAATCGGCATCATGTGCCGGCGGCCAGAAGGCGCTGGTAAAGCTGGCAATCTGCTGACGGTTGTCCGCCTGCAACAGCACCCCGGGGTTCAGTTCGCTTGTCTGGATAGCCGGCCACAGTACTGCTACCGCCAACAGGGCCAGCAGCATCCGCGGCAGCAGCGCCGGGTCGCGGGCGTCGGTCTTCAGCATCGCGGAATCTGCACGGTCAGGGTCGGCCCCTGGGTTGGCGGCGGAGCCAGTTGTTCGTTGGCGTATAGCGCGTCCAGCAGTTGCTCGGTGACCGCTTCGGCCGGGCAGTCGAACACAACCTGCCCTTCCCGAATACCAATCACCCGCGGAAAATGCGCCAGCGCCAACTCTACGGCGTGCAGGCTCGCCACCAACGTCACGCCAGTGGCCTGGGCATGGCGATTGAGCAAGGCCAGGCTGTGGTCGGCCAACACCGGGTCCATGGCCGACACCGGTTCGTCGGTCAGCAGCACCTGCGGGCGCTGGTACAACGCCCGAGCAATGCCCACCCGCTGCAACTGGCCACCGGACAACTGTCCACACTGCACGAACAGCTTGTCGGCCAGGCCCAGTTCGGCCAAGGCCTGGCGCGCCCCCGGCACATCGCTGGGATACAGCAGGTTGAGCAAGCCGCGCAGCGTACCCCACTGCCCCAGGCGACCCGCCAGCACTGCGGTCACCACCCGCTGACGCGGTGGCAAAGGCGGCGACTGATGCACCAGGCCAACCCGCGCACGCAGTCGCTGGCGTGCCCTTGCCGACAGTGCCCACGGCTGCTCGCCAAGCAACTCCAGGCGCCCACTGCTGGGCTGAATGGCCGTGGCCATCAGGTGCAGCAAGCTGGACTTGCCCGCCCCCGACGGCCCAATGATGGCGACACGCTCGCCCTGCGCGATACGCAGGCTCACCGCGTCAAGCGCGCGTACCTGGCCATGGCGCAGGCTGGCACCGTGCAGATGGATTGCTGCATTCGAAGCTGTCACTTGAGCAGGCCGGCCTCGCGTGCAGCTTGTTCGGTGCCCTTGTAGTTCTCAGGCTTGGTCTCGATGAAGCGGCTGGCGGCCTGCAGGTCAAGGATCGCCTTGTGCTCCGGGTTGCTCGGGTCGAGGTCCAGGAAGGCTTTCTTGATTTTCTGTTTCAACGCCGGGTCCATGTTGCCGCGCACGGTCCAGTTGTAGTCGAAGTAGGTCGGGGTCGTGGCGAACACCTTCACCTTGGTGGTGTCGACCTTGCCGGCATCCACCAGCTTTTGCCACACGCTGGCGTTCAGCACGCCACCATCGACCTTGCCAGCCTGCACCCAGGCCACGGTGGCATCATGGGCGCCAGAATAGGCCACACGGCTGAAGTACTCTTCAGGCTTGATATTGTCCTGCTTGAGCATGAAGTAACGCGGCATCAGGCTGCCCGAAGTAGACGAAATGGAACCGAAGGCAAACGACTTGCCCTTCAGATCGCTCAGGCTCTTCACGTCGGGGTTGGCGGTGATGAACTTGGAGGTGAACTGTGCGTCCTGCTCACGCTGTACAAGTGGAGTGGCGGTCGGGTCCTTCAGGTGCACCTGAACGAACGTGAAGCCCCCCAGCCAGGCCAGATCGAGGCGGTCTGCGGCCAGCGACTCGACCACCGCCGGGTAGTCGGCCACGGGTACGAACTTCACCTCCATGCCCAGTTGCTTGGCCAGGTACTCACCCAAAGGCTTGAACTTGCGCTGCAGTTCGGTCGGCGCTTCGTCGGGAATGGCGCTGACCCGCAGGGTTTCTGCGGCCTGAACGACAGCGGCACAGCAAGACAGCACGAGGCCGGCGGCGAGCGCCAGGGGGCGGTTGAGCATGGGTGTTCTCCGGTTCAATAGCGGGGAAGTGCCGACACATTTGCCGACACCGGGAATTATAAGAGGCAAGGGCCCAAAGGCCAGCTTTGCTACAATCGCGCAACAATTTGACCTGCAGAGGTGCGTATGAGCGAGCCGATTCGCCTGACCCAGTACAGCCATGGCGCCGGCTGTGGTTGCAAGATCTCCCCCAAGGTGCTGGACGTGATCCTTGCCGAAAGCGGCACCCAGGCCCTGGACCCGAAACTGTGGGTCGGCAACGCATCGCGCGACGATGCAGCAGTGTACGCGCTGGACGACGAGCGCGGCGTGGTCTCGACCACCGACTTCTTCATGCCGATCGTCGATGACCCTTACGACTTCGGCCGCATTGCCGCCACCAACGCCATCAGCGACATCTATGCGATGGGCGGCGACCCGCTGATGGCCATCGCCATCCTCGGTTGGCCGGTCAACGTGCTGCCGCCGGAAGTCGCCCGCGAAGTCATCCGCGGCGGCCGTGCGGTGTGCGCCGAAGCGGGTATCCCGCTGGCCGGCGGCCACTCGATCGACGCGCCCGAGCCGATCTTTGGCCTGGCCGTCACCGGGGTGGTCAGTAAACGCCACCTCAAACGCAACGACACCGCCAGCGCGGGCTGCCAGCTGTACCTGACCAAGCCCCTGGGCATCGGCATCCTCACCACTGCCGAAAAGAAGGCCAAGCTGCGTGTGCAAGACCAAGGCCTGGCCCGTGACTGGATGTGCACCCTCAATACGCCGGGCAGCCGCTTCGGCAAGCTGGACGGGGTCAAGGCCATGACCGACGTCACCGGCTTCGGCCTGCTCGGCCACCTGGTCGAGCTGGCCGAAGGCAGCGGCCTCACCGCGCACCTGAACTACGCCGCCGTGCCACGCCTGGCTAGCGTCGACCACTACCTGGCCGAAGGCTGCATCCCTGGTGGAACCCTGCGCAACTATGACAGCTACGGGCACAAGATCGGCGCCCTGAGCGACGACCAGAAGCACCTGCTGTGCGACCCGCAGACCAGCGGTGGCTTGCTGGTAGCTGTTGCCCCGGAGGGTGAAGCCGAGTTCCTCACCGTGGCTGCCGAACTGGGCCTGAAACTGTCCCCGATCGGCAAGCTGGTCGAGCGACAGAGCCATGCGGTCGAGGTGATCTGATGCGCCCCGACTGCACCGACTTCCGTCAGCTGTTCCTCGACGACGTGCCGATGATGGACATGCGCGCCCCCGTCGAATTCGCCAAAGGCGCCTTCCCTGGCGTGGTAAACCTGCCGCTGATGAACGACCAGGAGCGGCAGAAGGTCGGCACCTGCTACAAGCAGCAGGGCCAGGCCGCCGCCATCGCCCTGGGCCACCAGCTGGTCAGTGGCGCCACCAAGCAGGCCCGTCTGGAGGCCTGGGCAGCGTTTGCCAAGGCCCACCCTGACGGTTACCTGTACTGCTTCCGTGGTGGCCTGCGATCGCAGATCGTGCAGGGCTGGCTGCGCGATGAGGCGGGTATTCAGTATCCGCGTGTCAAAGGCGGCTACAAGGCCATGCGTACCTTCCTGCTGGAGACAACCCAGCAAGCGGTGGAGCAATGTGATTTCGTACTGGTCGGTGGACTGACCGGTACTGGCAAGACCGATGTGCTGCACCAGCTGGACAACGTGCTCGACCTTGAAGGCCACGCCAACCATCGCGGTTCCAGTTTCGGCAAGCGTGCCACGGCACAACCGGCGCAGATCGACTTTGAAAACCAGCTGGCAATCGACGTGCTGAAAAAGCGCGCCCGCGGTATCGGGCAGTTCGTTCTGGAAGATGAAGGCCGCATTGTTGGCAGCTGCACGGTGCCGCTGGAGTTGTACCAAGGCATGCAGCATTACCCGCTGGTGTGGCTTGAAGACAGCTTCACCAACCGCGTGGAGCGCATCCTGCGCGACTACGTGGTCAACCTGAGCGCCGAGTTCAAGGCCGTGCATGGCGAAGAAGACGGTCCCCGGCTGTTTGCCGAGCGCATGCTGCAGAGCATGGCCAATATCTACAAGCGTTTAGGTGGAGAGCGCCATCAGCGCTTGTCCGAGATGCTGCGCGAAGCCTTGGAAGAGCAGCAGCACAGCGGCGCAGTAGACCTGCACCGGGGCTGGATCGAAGGCTTGCTGAACGAGTACTACGACCCGATGTATGCCTACCAGCGCGCAGCCAAGGCCGAGCGCATCGAGTTTGCCGGGGATGCCGTGGAAGTACGCGAGTACCTCAAGGCCCGGGCGCTGCGCCAACCGCGCAAATAGAACCAGCACCCTGTAGGAGCGGGTTTACCCGCGAAGAAGGCAACGCGGTGCATGACACCGGCAAAGCCGATGTTCGCGACTGAACCCGCGCCTGCAAATGTGGGCCAATCATGCCTGAACAGGCGTTACTGCCCCGGGCTAAGCACCCGCTCCAGCTCCGCAGCGCGGTCGCGGGTCATGTCCATGATGCAGCTGCCACCTTCCAGCTGCGCCAGGGTCCCGCCACTGGCCTGTACATGGAACTGGCAATTGCCATCACGGTAGGCCAGCCACTTGCGCTGCACATCCCGCAGGCTCTTCTGCTGCCCGGCATCCAGCTTGCCCATCAACTGCTTGTACACCCGGTTCAAGCGCTGGTCCTGCACTTGCGTTTCGGCCCCGATGCACGCGCTCATGGCCACGGTGCTGGAGGCCTTGTCCATGCACTGCCCGTAGGCCGCCGTGTAATCGTCCGCCATCGCTAGCGGTAGCACGCAAGCCAGTGCCAGGCCCGCCAGGTAATGCTTGATCATGCTGACCCTCCTTGTGGGTATCAAAACGTCTGCGGCTGCTCCGGGGGCATCAGCACCTTGCCTGGCTCGAAGCGCAGCGAGGGCATTTGCGTCGCTGCATACAACGTTACCCCCAGGGCGGCAATCAAGGCGACATCAAGCCAGTTCCAGCCTGGCACGTCGTCAGCCCTTCGCGCCTTCCAGCAAAACCAGGCTTGCCCCAGGCAAAACACCACCATCGCTACCAGCCACAGGTAGAAGCCAGCACCAAAGCCGGTAAGGTCATGAAATTCATAGCTGCTGTTATCCGGCAAGCGGTCGATGCCAAAACTGCTGGCGGCCAGATACGCCGCCCCAAGCCCGGCCAGCAAGGCCAGCCGGCGAAACCGCCGATGAGCCAGGATAGCCAGGGCCAGCAGCGGGTTGGCAAACCATTGGTACAAGCCGAACGGCATGCCCCATGGCCCGTACAGCAGCATCTGCAGGGCCGGCATATGACGCTCGCCGCTCATAAGCGCGCCATCGAAGAACAGGGCGAGCAAATACAGCAGCAGGCTGATACTCAGGTAGAAAGCGGGCAAAGGGGATTCCTGAGAGAAACGGGACAGCCTACGACCTTAACCCAGGCCCTGCCCCGCTTCCAAACCCTCAATAGGTGCCGCGCAGGGTCACCATGAAGTTGCGTGGCTCACCATAGTAGTTGCCATAGGTCGAAGTGCCCACGGTTTCGTAGTACTTCTTGTCGAACAGGTTGTTGCCGTTGAGCGTGACGTTCCAGTGATCATCGACACGGTATTCGACCAACGCGTTCCAGATCGCATACCCGCTCTGGTCGAAGTCGAACGGCACGTTTCGCTCAACCAGCGCGCCGCTGCTGTCGTAGCGATTCACTGTACCGCTCATGTACGTGGCGCTTTGCACCTGCACGCCACCGCCGACCTTGAAGTCGCTGAGGATACCCGGCAGCCGGTAGGTGCTGTACAGCTTGAACAGGTGCTTTGGCATCACCGTGCTCAGCGGTGCATCGGCGCTACGGTTGCGGTTCAGGTTGAAGGTGTAGCCCCCCACCAGCATCCAGTCCGGCAGCAGCTCGCCAGACAGCTCCATGTCGATGCCCTTGCTCACCACCTTACCGTTGGACACATAGCAGCAGCTGCCCGAGAAGCCGGCGTTGGTGACCAGGAAGTTCGGGTCTTGCACCGCTTCGTTTTCGCGGGTGCTGTAGTACAGCGCCACGCTGGCGTTGAGTGCGCCGTTGAACAACTCACCCTTGAGGCCGGTTTCGTAGGTTTTGCCGGTCATGGGCTCAAGCGGCGAACCGCTTTGCGCAGGGCCGCTGATTCGGCTGGACTGCGGTTTGTAGATTTCCGAATAGCTGGCGTATGTCGACCATTGATCGTCAAGGTCGTAGACCAGGCCACCGAACGGGGTGACCTTCGTGCCTATACGCTGCTCCGGGCTGGAGATACTTGCTGGCGAGGTCAGGTTGTTGGTGTAGGTCTGCCAAAAGTGGAAGCGCTGTGCACGCGCACCGACAATCAGGTGCAGGGGTTCGGCCAGCTGCAAACGCAGGCTGCCGTACAGGCCGTACTGGCGTTGCGAGTTGGGGCTGTAGTCGCGCTTGTAGTCACGCCCGTTGCCGGGGTCGTCGAACGCCGAGCTGTCGGGGTCGAACACGTTGGCCGGCGCGCCCGAGGCGGCATAAGGCGCGGTGCCCAGCCACCGGCTGTCGATCTTCTGGTAATCGGCACCAAAGACCACTTCATGGTCCAGACCAAAGGCCTGGAAGTGGCCAGAGACGTTACCGTCATACAGGTGCTGCTCGTTCTCCTGGCGGGTCGAGGTGCCGTACCAGGTCGCCCCGGTATTGGTCACCGGGTCTACTGCATTCAGTGTGGTCGCCGTCTTGAACAGCCCAAGGTCCCAAGTGTTGGTGTAGCTGAGGTTGAGCTTCCAGTCGTCGTTGAATCGGTGGTCCACCTTGGCGAAGTACTCGCGCGCGGTGGCGTCGAGGTAGGCCCAATTCTTGGTCAGGCCGGTATGCCGTGGCAGGTTCAGGTCAGCACCATTGCTGTAGCGCGGCACCGCGCTGTTGCTGCCGGTTTCGTGGGATTTGTTGTAGCGAGCACCGAAGGTGAGCATGGTGTCGTCCGTAACGTCCGCCTCCAGCACGCCATACACCAACGGCCGCTCGGTGGCGCGGTTGTCGGTGAAATACTGGCGATCGGTGTTGGACATCACCAGGCGACCGCGCACGCGACCATCCCAGCCCAGCGGGCCGGACAGGTCGAACTCCTGGCGATAGTTGTCCCAGCTACCGGCCGACAGGGTCAGCTTCAGCTGGTTAAAGGAAGTCGGCCGCTTGCGCACCATGTTGATGATGCCACCCGGGTCACCCGAGCCACCATACAACGCAGCAGTACCACGCAGTACCTCGATGTGGTCGAACTCGGCCAGTTCGAAGATGTTCGATGAATAGAACGAACCCATGGCGGTCCCCAGCGCCTGCGGTGCAGCGCCGTCGATCTGCAGGTTCTGGATACTGAAGCCCCGCGAGATGAAGTCCTGGGTGCGGAAGGTGGTGCTCTGGGTGACGATGCCCGGCGTCACTTTCATCGCCTGGTTGATGTCGGTCAGTTGCTGGTCTTCAATCAGCTGGCGGGTCACGGTCGACACCGATTGCGGCGTCTGGCGCAGGCTGGTCGGGGTCTTGGAGCCAACGCTGATCAGGCCCGGTGCGTAGGAGCCGGTGTTCTCGGTACTCTGGCCCATGCCCTGCCCGGCTACTGTGGTCACGCCAAGTTCCATCGCGTCACTGCTCACCGCCGCTTGCGGCTCGGCCACCAGCCGGTAGCCGTTTTCGCTACGCTCTACCCGGTAGCCACTGCCGGCCAGCAACACGGCAAAACCGCTGTCCACCGAATACAGGCCATGCAGGCCGTTGCTTTGCAGGCCGGCCAGTGCTTCAGGGGTGAAGGCCAGCGACACGGCGGCTTGCTGGGCATAGCTACCAAGCGCCTGGGCCAGGTCGCCGGCGGGCACTTCGAAGCTACGGCGGGCGGCCTCCTCGGCGACGGCCGGCAGGGCCGCAACAGATAGGGCCAGCCCGGCGCAGGACAGGCGCAAGGCCAGGGCTAGCGGGCTGAGGACGGGGTGGCCAGGGAATCGGCGCATGGTGGATCGGCTCCTTGTTCTTGATCGGTTGGCCTCTTCTCTGACGGGCCACTGCGCAGAAGCGGAACCACCTGGATCAATTTTCTCGTGAGACGGGTTCGACCGTGGTCCACCAGCTGCCAACGCCGCCGATACGAATCGGCAGCGCCTCGGCCAGCAGGCGCAGGGCCCTTTCGCTGTCATCCAGAGGCAGTACCGCCGACACCTTGATCGCCTGCATTGCCTGGCGGTCGAAGCGCAGCACGCCACGACGTTGCTCGGCCAAGGCATCGAGTACCTGGTCGAGCGGTACGCCGTCGGCCACCAACTGGTGATGCTGCCAGGCTCGATCGACCCGCGCCGGGTCGATGGCCGGCAACGGGCCAAGCCCGTCACGCGCCACCCATGCCCGCTCGCCCGGGCCGACGACCAACTGATCGCCGGACACGGCAGTGCGCGCCTCGACCCGGGACTCAAGCATGGTCAGCTCGCTGCGAGCGTGGCCTTGGCTGACCACGAAGCGCGTACCCAGCGCCTTGAAGCTGCCTTCGTCGGTCTGTATCACGAAGGGTCGCGTCGGGTCATGGCTGACATCCACCAGTACTTGGCCATGCAGCAGGCGGATGCGCCGCTCGCCAGTGCTGAACTCGACATCCACGGCAGAGTTGCCGGCCAAGGTCAGCTGCGAGCCATCTGCCAGGGTTTGGCTGCGCCACTCCGCCGGCGCGGTATGCAAGTCGGCCAGCCAGTCGCGCGGCGTTCCACCGGAAAGGCTCAGTGTGCCCAGCAAGGAGATTGCCAGGGCCAAACCGAGCAAAGTGCGCCGTGCGCCCGAGCCTGGCGCCGAAACCCGTACGCCGGCGCGCAGCCCGGCGCCCACCGGGCCGCGTTGCTCGCGCAGTGCCTGCACCTGGCTGATCACCCCTTGCATGCGGCGCAAGGTGGCGCCGTGGCGTGGGTCGGCCTGCAGCCATGCGTCGAACTCACGCGCCTCGTCGGCATCCAGCTCACCCTCGCCCAGGCACAGGGCCCATTCGGCAGCTTCCTGTTCGATACGCGAGGGGTTCACGGTTCGGCAATGTCCAGCGTGCGGTGGCAATGGATCAGGGCCTGGGCCAGGTACTTGCGCACCATGCGTGGGGAAATCTGCAGGCGTTTGGCAATCTGAGGCTGGGTCAGGTCGTCCAGGTAGTAACCGACGAAGGCCTCGCGGGCATTCACGTGCAGGCCTTCCAGCAGGAAAGCGATCTGCTCCAGCGCTTCGAGGGTGATGAGGATGCTTTCGGGAGACTGGTGCCCTTCCAGCGCCTCGGCAGCCAAGGCAAGTTCGCTGAGGTAGGCCTCTTCGATTTGCTGTCGGCGCACCCGGTCGATCAACAGGCGGCGTGCAGTGGTACTGAGGTAGGCGCGTGGCTCGCGCATGCCCAGCAAGGCATCACGCGAGGCCAGGATGCGCACGAAGGTGTCCTGGGCCAGGTCGGCTGCGCTGTGCGAACAACGCAGCTTGCGACGTAGCCAGCTGAAAAGCCAGCCATGGTGCTCGCTGTACAGCTGTTCTAGCGGGTACGGGCTCGGTGAGTCGGCTACGGGCATGGGGCACCGGGACACAAGTGAGAATTGTTCCCGAATAGTAGCTATTCGCCGTAAGACTATGCAACAGGTGGTTCGAGCAACAAGCCGTAAATGCCAGAGTCGGACAGCTCACCCGCCACGCACCAGCGCGCCCGCAAGGTGCCCTCCAGCACGAAGCCCTGGCGCTCAAGGGTGCGTGCCGAGCCTTGGTTGCGCGGATCGATTTCGCCTTCCAGGCGGCGCATGTGCAGGGTGTGGGCGAGGTAGTCGATGAAGCAGGTCAGAGCCTCGTCCATGTAGCCCCTGCCCTGCACGGCGCTAGCCAGGCAGTAGCCGATTTCGCCACGGCGGGAAATGTCGTCGATGTTGAACAGCTGGACCATGCCGATCAGTTCGCCGTTGTCGCGGCGGTACATGCCAAGCTTGAGCTGGTCGCCATTGGCATAGGCTTCGCGGTCGGCGGCCAGGGCGCTCTCGGCTTCGGCCAGGTCTTGCCAGGGTGCATGGTGCCAATAGCGCATGACCTCGGGGTCGGCCATGATCGCCAGCCACTGCGCGGCATCGGCATGGCGCATGGGGCGCAGTTGCAGGCGTGGGCTGTCGAGGCAGAGGTCACTGGGGAAACTGCGGGGTGGGGTCACGCCGGATCTCCTGTCCATTGCTGGGGAGATGACAGTTTAACGTCAAGTGCAGGGTTCAGGCATCTCGGGGCAGCTTTGCAGCCCGTCGCTGGCAGGTTCACTACAGGCCAGGAGCCTTTCACGCTACCTGTGGGAGCGGCCTTGCGTCGCGAAAGGGCTGCAAAGCAGCCCTGGCAATTCTCGCGATGCCGCTGATGCCTGGGGCCGCTGTGCGGCCCTTTCGCGACACAAGGCCACACATCGACCACGTCAGGCTGATCGATACTTCAGGCCACCTCAGCCCCATCATCCGGCCAATGCGGCTCGTTGGCCTCTGGCGGGGTCAGCGGCGGCAAACCATACGCCGCCCGCGCATCATCACAGCTCGGGTTATGCACCCCACCCTCCCACGACGCATCAAACTCGCGGCACGGGCTGGAACGGTTGGCGTAAATCGTACAAGCCACCTCTTTACCGATCTCGCCCTGAAGGCTGACACAGCGGCAGGGCTTGGCATCGGTGCCGATCATGGCAACGCGCGTGGGGTTGATCTGTACCACCAGGTCGTCCGGCACTACGCCCCCGGCAGACTGGCATTCGCCCCAGAAGAAGGACACACGGAAGTACCCGCAGCAGGCGCCGCAGTCAAGGCAAGGGTTATATTCAGACATGATGTCACGGAGGGAAGGTTGTTGTTATCGGGACTGGCCCGCGGCGCCATTTTTAATCCAAGCAGGGGCCGCTGGATAGAGGGGGAATGCAAAAAAAAATGCCGCTGATCCGGCTGCCGGACAAGGACGGCCAATACCTTCGCCGGCCGCCCCCTTTTCAGTCAGCAGATGGGCTGGTAGGTCTCTGCATCCCAACGTTGCAAACCTAGGCCTGCGCTCGGCTCGTAGCCACCCCCCTGCACCCTGCTGAATTGCGTATGCGCCTCACCACAATGCACCAGACGATCGTTCTCATCGCCCTCGGTGAGTACCGTGTAGGACTTACTGCGCATGGCCTGATACTGCCTGTC
This sequence comes from Pseudomonas sp. GW823-FHT05G12, assembly GCF_058795575.1. Classification (NCBI taxonomy): domain Bacteria; kingdom Pseudomonadati; phylum Pseudomonadota; class Gammaproteobacteria; order Pseudomonadales; family Pseudomonadaceae; genus Pseudomonas; species Pseudomonas sp. GW823-FHT05G12. Next base: position 996,157 of record NZ_CM179501.1, on the reverse strand, counting down.
GGCAGCCGCCATGACCTGGTGATACTTCATCAACTGGCTGCTGCTCAAGGCCAGGCGTTTGTCCAGCTGCACGCCCCAGCGGGTCAGGCAAACCTCGGCAAAGTGGCGAACGATCAGCCCAGGTTCGGTCAGCACCTTGCCATCGCCTGCGCCATCAGCCGAGGCGTTGCCCACCAGCGTGGCATGGCGGCCCGGCATCGGGTAAACGCATATCCGTGTTTCTTTGGCGACCGAAGGGATCACGCAGGCAAAACCTTTGGAGCGCTCATCCCTTGAGTAGAAGCCTACGTACTCTTTGACATTGTCCGCCAAGGTTACGCGCTCGGCCTGTACGTTACCGACGCCAGGCACCGGGTCGATGGCAAATATGTTCACCGGTATGCCGCGCAATACCGGGTCTTGCGCCATGGCATTGGCCAGCATGTGGCAGCTGATCCCTCCCCTGCTCCAGCCCACCAGGTTGACCTGGGTTGGCAGGCGCGGTTTGCGGAACATGCTGATGATGCGCTCCTGCAGTTCCTGCGGGGTCGGGTGGCGATCGCCGTAGTCGTAGGTTCGCCAGAACCATGAGGCGGAGGAAGACACGTCCGGAATGGGCACACCGGCAGCTTTCAGCCGCTCGTATTCCTGCTCACTGAGCTTGGTGCGCCGCCAGCTGCTTTCGCCTTTGATGACCTGCAGCACATGGTTGACATTCTCCTCCCAGCCGCGGCCAAACAGCTGGCCGGTCCAGTTGAAATAGCCGCCGGGTTCGACGAACAGGTTGTCATCCTGAAGGTTGCCGCTGCCTGGGCCGTCGACGGCGATCCAGTGGGCGAATTCCCGGCTCTGGTCGTTGCTGGCCAGGGTCGAGACCAGCTCGCCATTCCAGAAATTGGGATTGGCGTCGTCGAAACGGTGCGAGCCAGTGCCGCAGAAGTAGGCGGTGAAGACACTCATGGGGGATCTCTTTGGTGAGAAATGAGTGCTGACGGTAGGCGTACGGGTAACCAGAAGGCAGGCGGAAAGCTCACCCAAGAGGCAGGTGGGGCTGCTTCGCAGCCCCCAACGGGCTTACTTGCGAGCCAAACCATCAGCCCGGAACATTTGCCGGATCCCGCGGATGGCCTGGCGAATACGGTCCTGGTTCTCGATCAACGCAAAGCGCACATGGTCGTCCCCATAGTCACCAAAGCCGATCCCCGGCGACACGCAGACCTTGGCCTCGGCCAGCAGCTTCTTGGAGAACTCCAGCGAACCCAGGTGCGCATACTCCGGCGGGATCTTCGCCCACACGTACATCGACGCCTTGGGGTTCTCAACCATCCAGCCCAGTTCGTGCAGCCCTTTGACCAGCAGGTTACGGCGCTGGCGATACTGCTCGGCAATGTCGCGCACGCACTGTTGGTCGCCTTCCAGCGCGGCAATGGCTGCAACCTGTAGCGGGGTGAAGGTGCCATAGTCGTGGTAGCTCTTGATCCGAGCAAGGGCGCTGACCAGCTCGGGGTTGCCGACCATGAAGCCGATGCGCCAGCCGGCCATGTTGTAGCTCTTGGACAGGGTGAAGAACTCCACCGCAATGTCCTTGGCACCCGGCACCTGCATGATCGACGGGGCTTTCCAGCCGTCGTAGACGATATCGGCATAGGCCAGGTCATGCACCACCAGTACGTTGTACTGCTTGGCCAGGGCCACCACGCGCTCGAAGAAGTCCAGCTCCACGCACTGGGCAGTCGGGTTGGAGGGGAAGCCCAGGATCATCATCTTCGGCTTGGGGATGGACTCGCGAATGGCCCGCTCAAGCTCGTTGAAGAAGTCCACACCCGGCACCAGCGGCACCGAACGCACCTGGGCACCGGCGATCACTGCGCCGTAGATGTGGATCGGGTAGCTGGGATTGGGCACCAGCACCGTATCGCCCTGGTCGAGGGTGGCCAGCATCAGGTGGGCCAGGCCCTCTTTCGAGCCGATGGTGACGATGGCTTCGCTTTCCGGGTCGATGTCGACCTCGTAGCGGTCCTTGTACCAGTTGGAGATGGCCCGGCGCAGGCGGGGGATGCCGCGCGACGTGGAGTAGCCGTGGGTGTCTTCACGCTGGGCGACCTGTACCAGCTTCTCGACGATGTGCGGCGGGGTGGCGCCATCGGGGTTGCCCATGCTCAGGTCGATGATGTCCTCGCCACGACGGCGGGCAGCCATCTTGAGCTCGGCGGTAATGTTGAAGACGTAGGGGGGGAGACGATCGATGCGCGCAAAGCGGCGCGGCGAACCTGGGTTGGCCATGGCTTCCTCTGAGTACGTAAGCGCCCGGAACCGTCCGAGCGACGTTGGCCGATGTGGCGGCCTGGATCAGACGATAGTGCCGGAACAGGATCCTTGTAAAGGACAATTTCCTGTTTTGTTAGAACTTTTCAGATCTATTGTTTGAAAATCAGAGATTTATATTTTCCTGGGCTGGCCTCTTCGCGGGTAAACCCGCTCCTACAGGAACCTTGTAGGAGCGGGTTTACCCGCGAAGAGGCCAGCACAGGAAAAACACCAAAAAAAAACCCCGGCACAGAGGCCGGGGCTTTCGTGAAACAGGCAGCAGTTTCAGCGTGCGTAGGTCATCAGCACGTCCGCAGCGGTCTGGCTGTCCACACCCATCATCACGCTCAGGGCAGTGACGGTGAGGATGGAGAAGCCGAACACCTTGCGGGCCCACTTGCTGTCGTCCTCGGCCTTGTAACCACCCCAGGCCATGTACAGCCAGTACAGGCCCATGGCAGCAGCCACGGCCAGGTAGCCGAGGCCGGCGTAACCGCCGAGGGTAAGCATCAGGGTGGCGAGCACGAAGGCCAGCACGTACAGCACGATCTGCTTTTTCGCCGCGAGGATGCCACGTGCCACCGGCAGAACCGGAATGTTGGCAGCGCTGTAATCCTTGAAGCGGAAGATCGCGATGGCAAAGCTGTGCGGCATCTGCCAAAGGCTGAACATCACCAGCAGGGTTACCGCAGCCAGGTCGAAGCTGTTGCTCACGGCGCAGTAGCCGATCACCGGAGGCATGGCACCCGACAGGCTGCCAACCAAGGTGCCGTGCACCGATTTACGCTTCAGCCACAGGCTGTAGAAACCGACGTAGACGACAAAGCCAATCAGTGCGCAGAACGCAGACAGCGGGTTGGCCTGGACATACAGCAGGCTGAAACCCGCCACCCCGAGCAGGGTGGCGTAGATCAGCGCGAGGGACAGCGACATGCCGCCCTGGACCATGACACGGTTCTTGGTGCGCTCCATCTTGTGGTCGATGTCACGGTCGATGCAGTTGTTGAACACGCATCCGGACGCAACCACCAGCGAAGTACCGATCACCACCGCCAGGAACAGGGCGAAATCCACATGGCCCTTCGAGGCAAGGAAGAAACCGCCTGCCACGGAAAGCACGTTACCGAAAATGATCCCCGGTTTGGTGATTTGGATAAAGTGCTTAACGGACATGCAGTCTTACCTCACTTGGCCAACATTTCGAAGTGGATGCTGAACATGATCCACAGCGACAGGCCGACAAGCAGAGCGATCACCAGGGTGGTGAACAGGAACGTCGAAACGTTGTTGCGTTGCTCTTTCGAGCGGTCCATGTGCAGGAAGTAAACCAGGTGAACAACTACCTGGATCACGGCCATGGCAACAATGATCAGAACGGTCAGGTTCTTCGGCAGGCTGGCAGTCATGGCCAGGCCGAACGGGATCGCAGTCAGGATGATCGACAGTACAAAACCGATCATGTACGACTTGACGCTGCCGTGATTACCTTCGTGATGAGTGTCGTGTGCGTTAGCCATTACAGAACCCCCAGCAGGTAAACGACGGTGAATACGCAGATCCAGACCACGTCCAGGAAGTGCCAGAACAGGCTCAGGCAGCTCATGCGGGTCTTGGCGGTCGGCGTGATGCCGTGCTTGTTGATCTGGTACATCATGATTGCCATCCAGATCAGACCAGCAGTCACGTGCAGACCGTGGGTACCTACCAGGGCGAAGAAGCCCGACAGGAAGCCACTGCGCTGCGGGCCGAAGCCCTCGCTGATCAGGTGATGGAACTCATAGATTTCCATCGCGATGAAGCCTGCACCGAACAGGAAGGTCACAGCCAACCAGCCCAGTACGCCAGCTTTCTTGCCATCAAACATCTTCAGCATGGCGAAGCCGAAGGTGATCGAGGACAGCAGCAGGAACAGCGTTTCAACAGCTACGAAATCGAGCTGGAAGATGTCATGACCCGACGGGCCGCCGGCAAAACTGCCGGACAGCACCGCGTAGGTGGCGAAGAGCGACGCAAACAGGATGCAGTCGGTCATCAGGTACAGCCAGAAGCCCAGTACGGTCATCTGGCCCGAGTCGTGGTGGTGGTCGTCGTGCCCATGGTCGTGACCATGAGCAGCGCCGTGCATTACTTGACTGGACATTGATTACACCCGCTCAAACGATTCGACACGTGCGCCGGCAGGCAGAGCACCTGCTTTGGCCAGCGCTTTCATACGCTCGCCTTCGATGCGCGCCACTTCTTCGGCCGGAACCATGTAGCCCTGGTCGTCACGTGCAGCGTGGCGAACGAAGACAGCGATGGTTGCAACCAGGCTCGCGCCAACCAGCCACCAGATGTGCCAGATGAAGGCGAAGCCGAAGACGGTCAGGAACAGGCCCATGAACAGACCGGTAGCGGTGTTGCTCGGCATGTGAATGGCTTCGTACTTGGCCGGGGCCTTGTACGCAACGCCTGCTTCCTTGGCTTCGTGCCAGCAGTCCAGACCAACTTTCTCAGGCATGTGAGCGAAGTTGTAGAACGGAGGTGGCGAAGAAGTCGACCATTCCAGGGTACGGCCGCCCCATGGGTCGCCGGTCACGTCCAGGTTCTGGTTGCGGTCGCGGACCGAAACGACGATCTGGATCAGCTGGCAAGCGATACCGAACAGGATCAGCACGGCGCCGACAACGGCTACGTACAGGTAGGGTTCCCACAGTGGGTTGTCGGAGTGGTTCAGACGACGGGTCATGCCCATGAAGCCCAGGGCGTACAGCGGCATGAACGCAACGTAGAAGCCCGACAGCCAGAACCAGAAGGCAGCTTTGCCCCACTTCTCGTTCAGGGTGAAGCCGAAGGCTTTCGGGAACCAGAAGGCGAAACCGGCGATGTAGCCGAATACCGCGCCACCGATGATCACGTTGTGGAAGTGCGCAATTACGAACAGGCTGTTGTGCAGGACGAAGTCAGCACCCGGAACGGCAAGCAGTACGCCGGTCATGCCACCGATGGAGAAGGTGACCATGAAGCCCAGGGTCCAGAGCATCGGTGCGGTGAAGCGCACACGGCCTTGGTACATGGTGAACAGCCAGTTGAACAGCTTCACACCGGTCGGAATGGAGATCAGCATCGTCGCCAGGCCGAAGAAGGTGTTGACGCTGGCGCCGGCACCCATGGTGAAGAAGTGGTGCAGCCATACAGCAAAGCCGAGGATGGCGATCGCGCCCGATGCGTAAATCATCGAGTGGTGGCCGAACAGGCGTTTGCCAGAGAACGTCGAAGTTACTTCCGAGAACACGCCGAAGGCCGGCAGGATCAGGATGTAAACCTCAGGGTGACCCCACGCCCAGAACAGGTTGACGTACATCATCGGGTTCCCACCAAGCTCGTTGGTGAAGATGTGGAAGTCCAGATAACGGTCAACGGTCAGCAGAGCGAGTGCAGCAGTCAGAATCGGGAACGAAGCGACGATCAGCACGTTGGCCCAGGTGCAGGTCCAGGTGAAGATCGGCATGTCCATCAGTTTCATGCCAGGTGCGCGCATCTTCATCACGGTGACGAGGAAGTTCACGCCGGTAAGCGTCGTACCCAATCCGGATAGCTGTAGCGCCCAGATGTAGTAGTCGACACCCACCCCAGGGCTGTACTGAATGCCCGCGAGCGGCGGATAGGCAACCCAGCCGGTCTTGGCGAATTCACCAACGCCCAGCGAGATGTTGACCAGCAGCACGCCTGCCAGCAGCAGGTAGAAGCTCAGGGAGTTCAGGAACGGGAAGGCAACGTCACGTGCACCGATCTGCAGAGGAACCGCCAGGTTCATCAGGCCGGTGAAGAACGGCATCGCCATGAAGATGATCATGATCACACCGTGAGCGGTGAAGATCTGGTCATAGTGTTCAGGCGGCAGGTAGCCTTCGGAGCCGCCGGTTGCGGCAGCCAGCTGGGTACGCATCATGATGGCGTCGGCAAAGCCGCGCAGCAGCATGACCATCGCGACGATGATGTACATCACGCCGATCTTTTTGTGGTCGACAGTAGTCAGCCACTCGCTCCACAAGTAGGTCCACTTGCGGAAATAGGTGATAAGACCGACGACAGCGATACCGCCGAGCGCGATCATGGCAAGCGTCACCATGACTATCGGCTCGTGATAGGGTATCGCCTCCAGGCTTAATTTACCGAACATCTCTTACTCCTCTGCACCGGCAGCTGGTTGCATACTCGATTCCACACCCTTGGTTGTGGCCAGATCTTTGCTGCCTGCTTCTTCGTGGCTACGACCGCGGTTCATGCCTTCGTACTTGTCGACGATCAGCTGGAACTGCTCAGGCGAAGCCTCGCTATACAGCGCGACCGGGTTGTTTTCGCTTGGTTTGGCCAAGGCGTCGTATTCGGCCTTGTCCAGCTTCTTCGGCGACTGCTTGACTTCAGCGACCCACTTGTCGAAGTCTTCCTGAGAGGTGGCAGTAGCCTTGAATTTCATGCCGGTGAAGCCAGCACCGCTGTAGTTGGCGCTGATACCGTCGAATTCGCCGTTTTCGTTGGCGATCAGGTGCAGCTTGGTGGTCATGCCGGCCATGGCGTAGATCTGACCGCCCAGGCCCGGGATGAAGAACGAGTTCATCACGGCGTCGGAAGTGACGCGGAAGTTGACCGGAGTGTTAGCCGGGAAGACGATCTTGTTGACCGTGGCAATGCCCTGCTCCGGGTAGATGAACAGCCACTTCCAGTCCAGCGCGACCACGTCGATCTGAATCGGCTTAACGTCCGAATCCAGCGGACGATAAGGGTCCAGCTTGTGGGTGGAGTGGTAGGTGACGTAACCCAGGGCGATGATGATCAGGATCGGGATGATCCATACCGCGGCCTCGATCTTGGTCGAGTGCGACCAGTCAGGAGTGTAGGTGGCTGCCTTGTTGGAAGCACGGTACTTCCAGGCGAACGCCAGGGTCATGATGATCACAGGGATTACCACCAGCAGCATCAGGCCGGTAGCGATCAGGATCAGGTTCTTTTGCTCAATGCCGACCTGGCCCTTCGGGTCGAGCAGGGTCCAGTTGCACCCACTGAGTAAAAGCATGCCTAAAAAGGGCAATATGCCAAACAGTCTGGGGTAACGCTTTTTACTCATCTCACGACCTCTAGATCAGCTTGCTTCAATGCAATTTGTGTTTTGGTAGCCAACACTTCGTCCTGCCAAGTGAGGCATTTCGCGCCCGTACTCGCTCCTGCCTGGGGTCCGACTGCAGGACCTTGGCTTCAAGCGGGTTAGCGGTGCTTATGGTTTCGTAGGCAACAGGCCTGTACTTCAGACCAAGTCCATTTGGTGCGGGAAAACGCGGAGGGGTGTCCGCCCGGTATCGCCGTTGGGCGAAACTTGACGAAGTCAGCAAAAAGGAGCGCTGAGGCTTCCTTCAATCCTGCGACTCGCAAGCAGTGCCGAACGGAAATTGGGGGCGATTGTAGATAGGTCGCCAACCCTTGACTATGACTTATTGAGCAACAGTCTTTTACAGGATCTGTAACAATGCTGCTCGATAATTCAACTTCGCGACAGTTTGTCGCACCCCGCTTGATAGGCCTCAAAGCCGCACCCTGCAAGGCCTGCGGGTTGATCTGGATCAAGCGGTGCGCAACTTTTCCCTCTTCTCATGCGGTGCAAAAGACCCCATGCAATTCGGGACTTTTGTCTAAGCCTGGCGTCGATTGCGGTAGATACCGAGCGGAACCAGGACGGCGGTCAGCACGAAGGCAACAAGTGCCCATTGCGCCAGCGACAGGCCGAGGATCGGCGGATACGGCGTGCTGCAGAAGCCGTCGACCTGGAACGCCAGTGGCCACAGCTTCGCCAGTGGCAGGTCATCCACGATCGGCTGCAGGGTATCGATACCGCAACTGACCATGGGGTTGGCGAGTATATACACATGGTTGCCCGCCGCAACGATTCCGCCAATTGCACTGAGCACCACCAACGCCTCGAAGAAGGTCAGGCTGCGGCGCCCGGGCATCGCCGCAGCGATGAAGGCAAACACGGCAATGAACAGCAACGCATAACGCTGCAGGATGCACAACGGGCAGGGTGCCTCGCCGAGCACCACCTGCATGTAGAGGGCGCCGCCGATCAGTGAAAGGCAGATCAGCCCCAACAGCACCAGAAAGCGCCGTTCCCGATTCAGGCGCGATGTTTGTTCGTTCATTGCCGGTTCCTTCGATGGATAGTGGCAGCGTGGTCCGCCTGCCTGGGCGCAAGTCTACACGCTGGGCATGGCCTGTGAGCATGCCGAGGGAGCGTCGCGGAAGCACTGCGCAGGGCTATCCAGTGTGGGTGAGACCGGCCGCAACGACGTCGGTTCAACGCCGGGCGGCAAAAAACGGCTGCCCAGGTGCCGCGCAGGGGCAAGCCCCTCGACACCCGGGAGTGAAGGATACCGTGATTAAAGGATGATTAAGGATGAAAGCTGCGCAGGTGCTTTCATCTCTTCTTTATATATAGGCAGAAAGATGTGCTGCAGCGGGGGACGAGTACGCTATAGGCCTGTACCGGCCCCTTCGCGGGTAAACCCGCTCCTACAGTTACGGCACCACATTCAAGACCGGTGCAATACCTGTGGGAGCGGGCTTGCCCGCGAAGAGGCCGGCACAGGCGCTACATCACTCCAGCGCTGCCGCCGGCCCGAAGAACTCGTAGCGGCTCTGCTGCTCGGGCACACCCAGGCCCTTCAGCTGGCGCTTGACCGCCGCCATGAAGCCCTTGGGCCCGAGGAAGTATGCATCCACGTCACGCTCCTGCGGCAGCCACTCGGCGAGCAGGTCTTCACTCAGCAAACCCACGGCATCGGCCGCAGCGCCACCTTCCGGCTCGGCATAGCAGTAGAAGCGCTTGAGCTGTGGATGACGCGCCGCCAGGCCATCGATCCAGTCCCGGAAGGCATGCACCGCGCCGTTACGCGCACAGTGGATGAAATGCACCTCGCGCCGGGTTTGCAGTGCTGCCTGCAGCATCGCCAGGGTCGGGGTAATGCCCACCCCTCCGCTGATCAGCACCAGCGGTTTGTCGCTGGCTGCCAGGGTGAAGTCACCCGCAGGCGGGAACAGTTGCAGGGTATCGCCCACCATCAGCTCATCGTGCAGGTAGTTGGAGACCTTGCCACCCGCCTCGCGCTTGACGCTGATGCGGTATTCCTTGCCGTCGCACAGCGCCGACAGGGAATAGTTGCGGCGCTGCTCGGCACCGTCAATGTCCAGTTTCAGACCGATGTACTGGCCAGGTTCTGCCTTGAGCACCGGCATGCCATCCACCGGGGCGAAGTAGAACGAAACGATCTCGCTGCTTTCCTGCTCGCGGCGTACCAGGCGGAATTCACGGGTACCGCGCCAGCCACCCTCGGCCTCTTCCTTCTCTTTATAGAGGTTTTCTTCAGCACCAATCAGAATGTCGGCCAGCTGGCCATAGGCCGCGCCCCAGGCGTCGATCACCGCAGGTGTGGCAATGTCCTTGCCCAGCACTTCCTCGATGGCGCGCAGCAGGCAGCTTCCGACAATCGGGTAGTGCTCCGGCAGAATCTGCAGGGCAACATGCTTGTTGATGATCTGCCCGACCAGGCCGCCCAGTTGCTCCAGCTGGTCGATATGGCGGGCATACATCAACACGCCGTTAGCCAGCGCACGCGGCTGATCGCCACTGGCCTGGTGGGCCTGGTTGAACAGCGGCCGTACCTCGGGGTACTCGCTGAGCATCATCTTGTAGAAGTGGGTGGTCAGCGCTTCGCCGCCGCTTTCCAGCAGAGGTACAGTGGCCTTGATGATTGCACGTTGTTCGGCATTGAGCATTGCAACAACTCCTGAGCCTGTGGCTTCAAATGACTGCCCCTGCTATTACAGCAATCGTGCCAACTTTTATCGCCAGCAAAATCAGGGGTTTGATGCAGGTCATGTCAAAACGACCCACCCCTGCGTATAGTCATATCGACCCATAGGAGTCCATATGACTACACAGCCACTGCTCACCACCCTCCTGCCCCTGGTCAGCGACCTGTCCCGCGATTTGCCCGACCAGGAACGCTACCGCCGCCTGTTGCAAGCCATGCGTGGCCTGCTGCCGTGCGATGCTGCAGCACTGCTGCGACTGGATGGTGAATGGCTGGTGCCGCTGGCAGTGGATGGCCTTAGCCCCGACACCCTTGGCCGGCGCTTTCGGGTCAGCGAGCACCCGCGTTTCCAGATACTGCTCAGCCGCCCGGAACCCACCCGTTTCGCCAGCGACTCCGAACTGCCCGACCCCTACGATGGTTTGGTCAATGCCCCCGATGCCGACCTTGAAGTGCACGACTGCATGGGCTGCCCGTTGATGGTCGATGAGCGCCCATGGGGCCTGGTCACCCTCGACGCCCTCACCCCCGGGCAGTTCCAGAGCCTGGAGCTGGATGCCCTGCAGGCCTTTGCCAGCCTGGCTGCCGCCACCGTTACCGTGGCCGAGCGTATCGAGCACCTGGCCCTGCGCGCCGAAGACGAACACCATCGCGCCGAGCTCTACCGCCAGGCCAGCGGCCAGGATAGAGAGCTGATTGGCCAGAGCGCCGCACACAAACGCCTGGTGGAGGAAATTCGTCTGGTCGGCAGCAGCGACCTGACCGTGCTGATCACCGGCGAAACCGGGGTCGGCAAGGAGCTGGTGGCCCAGGCCCTGCACCGGGCCAGTAGCCGCGCCGACAAGCCGCTGGTCAGCCTCAACTGCGCCGCCCTGCCCGACACCTTGGTGGAAAGCGAACTGTTCGGCCATGTGCGCGGCGCCTTCACCGGCGCGCATGGCGAGCGCCGCGGCAAGTTCGAACTGGCCAACGGCGGCACACTGTTCCTCGACGAAGTGGGCGAACTGCCGCTGACGGTCCAGGCCAAGCTTTTACGCGTGCTGCAAAGCGGCCAACTGCAGCGCCTGGGTTCGGACCGCGAGCACCGGGTGGACGTACGCCTGATCGCCGCGACCAACCGCGACCTGGCTGCAGAGGTGCGTACGGGCAACTTCCGCGCCGACTTCTATCACCGCCTCAGCGTATACCCGCTGCACGTGCCACCGTTGCGCGAACGTGGGCGTGACGTGCTGCTATTGGCGGGCTACTTCCTCGAACAGAACCGTTCACGGCTTGGCCTGAACAGCCTGCGCCTGAGCCATGAGGCCCAAGCCGCGTTGATCGCCTACGACTGGCCAGGCAATGTGCGCGAACTGGAACACCTGATCGGCCGCTCGGCACTCAAGGCGCTGGGCCAGCACCCTGATCGGCCACGTATCCTCACCCTCGAAGCCATCGACCTGGACCTGCGTGTGTCGGCAGCCACGCCAGGCACGCTGCCCTCCCCCGCTGCACCGCAGCAAGTAGTCGCCCCGCCTGAAGGCGGCTTGCGTGAAGCCGTCGATATTTACCAACGACAGGTGATCGAAGCCTGCCTGCAGCGGCATCAGGACAACTGGGCAGCAGCGTCCCGCGAACTCGGTCTGGACCGCGCAAACCTGAGCCGTTTGGCCCGCAGGCTTGGGCTTCGCTGAGGCTTTTCTACCAAAGGATTAACCCAGAAAGCCATCTGGTTGCTTCCCCACCGGCTGCTATATCTCCCTAACCACCCGTTTGTCGACTGCCTGGTCGAAGCTGTGCGTAAAACCCCTGAAAGGGCTCTGTTACGCCGGTTGTGGCCCGAACACTCGGGCTGGGGGATCCGGATATCAGCAGGGAGCATCCATGGACAACATCGTCGTCGCCGATAAGCAATCCGAAGTCGCCACTCAGAGCGCCTGGGGCAATATCAATCTCAAAGCACCAAGCGTCGTGCAGGTACCGGTTTCTCCAGACAAAGTGGCCACGGTCACCCAGCGCGGGCAGGACCTGATCATCACCCTGAAGTCGGGGGAAAAGGTCACCATCGGTAACTTCTTCGCCGTGGACCAGGCCGGGGTCGGCAGCGATATGGTCTTCGTCGGCGAAGACGGCACCCTGTGGCATGCCCAGTACGATGCGGCAGCGTTCACCGGTTTCACCTTCGAAGAAGTGGCCTCGCTGGACGAACTGGTCGCAGGCATCGGTACTGCAGGCAGCGCCATGCCAACTTGGGCGATTGCCGGGCTCAGCCTGCTGGGCGTGGGCGGCGCAGCAGCAGCGGCGGACAATGGAGGCGGGGGCAGCAGCGGCGGTTCCGACCCCGACACCAGCGCACCGGCCACGCCAATCGACCTGCTGGTTTCACCGGATGGCCTGCGTCTGACCGGCCGTGGCGAAGCAGGCACCACGGTGAACATCCGCGACGCCGCCGGCAACCTGATCGGCAGCGGCACAGTGGGTGCCGACGGCATCTTCGAGGTGACGTTGAATGCGCCGCAGATCAACAGCGAAAACCTTGATGTCACCCTGACCGACGCCGCCGGCAATGTCTCGGCGCCTGGCACTGTCACTGCACCGGACGCAACTGCACCACTGGCGCCGACCGACCTGGCAATCAATGAGCAGGGTAACACCCTCACCGGTCGTGCCGAGCCCGGCTCGACGGTATCCGTACGAGGCGCAGGTGGCGTATTGCTGGGCACTGCGGTGGCCAGTGCGGACGGCCAGTTCAGCATCACCCTGCAACCGCCACAAAGCGACGGCCAGGCCCTGGAGGTCAGCGCTGCAGACGCGGCAGGCAATAGCTCGCCAGTTGCCAGCATCACGGCACCGGACGTCGACACCCCTGATACTACAGCCCCTGAACAACCGACCGACCTGGCCCTGGCCGAAGGCGTCACCTTCACCGGTCGCGGTGAGCCTGGTGCTACCGTGCAGGTGCGCGACGCAGCCGGCAACCTGATTGGCACCGGTGTTGTCGGTTCCGACGGCCTGTTCAGCCTCACCCTGTCGCCTGCCCAGGCCAATGGTGAAGCACTCGACGTGCGTTTGGTGGATGCCGCCGGTAACAGCTCTACCCCATTGCAGTTCGATGCGCCGGACATTACCCCGCCCGATGCGGTGAGCAACATTGCCGTCGGCGCTGACGGCCTGGCCCTGAGCGGTCGCGGCGAGCCCGGCGCCACCGTTGAAGTGCGCAATGCCAGTGGCACCGTGATCGGCACGGGTATTGTGGGAGCCAATGGCACTTTCCTGATTGATCTTGATCCGGCGGCGCAGCCGGGCGAGCAGTTGAGCTTGGTGCAGACCGACACAAGCGGCAATGCGTCCGTGGCTACCGAGTACGACGTCCCACTGACCTCCGCGCCCAACAGCCCGAGCAATCTGGCCATCGATGCTGATGGCACCACCGTTACCGGTACCGCGCCGGCTGGCAGCCGTGTGGAAGTGCATGATGCCAACGGCACCCTGATTGGCAGTGCCATTGCCAACGCCGATGGCAGCTTCAGCATCGAACTGAATCCCGCACAAGCCGACGGCGAACTGCTGGACGTGGTCGCCATCGATGACGGCGGCGTTTCCTCGCTGCCCGCCCAAATCACCGCACCGGATATCACCGCCCCTGCCACACCGACAGAACTGGCCGTGAGCGCGGACGGCAGCGTGATCACCGGCCGTGCCGAACCGGGCAGCACCGTGCGCATCGTGGCTGCCGACGGCACCGAATTGGGCACTGCTTTGGTCGGCCCGACCGGCGTGTTCAGCCTCAACCTCAACCCGCCACAAGTTGACGGCGAAGTGCTACAGGCCACCGCGACCGATGCCGCTGGCAATACTTCCGTTGCCAGCTCGGTCACCGCGCCGGACATCGATGGCGGCGATACCACCCCGCCTGAAGCACCGACCAATCTGGTGATCGGCCTTGCCGGCAGCCAACTCAGTGGTCGAGGCGAAGCCGGCACTGCCGTGCAGGTGCGTGACGCGGCCGGCAACATCCTCGCGACAGGCACCGTCGCTGCAGATGGCACCTTCACCGTCACCCTGGACCCTGCCGTGAACGACGGCAGCACCTTGCAAGTCACCCTCACCGATGCCGCCGGCAACGTATCCCAGCCGGGCTCGGTCACTTCGGCCGACTTGCTGCCGCCCGCTCAACCGACTGACCTGGCCCTGGCCGATGGTGTCACCTTCACCGGTCGCGGCGAGCCCGGCGCTACCGTGCAAGTACGCGATGCCAACGGTGCTGTCATCGGTACTGGTGTCGTCGGTGCCGACGGCCTATTCAGCCTCACCCTGTCGCCTGCCCAGGCCAACGGCGAAGCACTCGACGTACGCTTGGTGGATGCTGACGGTAACGCCTCTGCCCCATTGCAATTCGATGCGCCGGACATTACCCCGCCCGATGCGGTGAGCAACATTGCCGTCGGCGCTGACGGCCTGGCCCTGAGCGGTCGCGGCGAACCCGGCGCCACTGTTGAGGTGCGCGATGCCAGTGGCACCGTGATCGGCACAGGTGTTGTGGGAGCCAATGGCACCTTCCTGATCGATCTGGATCCGGCGGCGCAGCCGGGCGAGCAGTTGAGCCTGGTGCAGACCGACCCAAGCGGCAATGCTTCGGTGGCTACTGAGTACGACGTACCGCTGACCACTGCGCCCGACAGCCCGAGCAATCTGGCCATCAATGCTGATGGCACCACCCTCACCGGTACCGCGCCGGCCGGCAGCCGTGTGGAAGTGCATGACGCCAACGGCACTCTGATTGGCAGTGCCATTGCCAACGCCGATGGCAGCTTCAGCATCGAACTGAATCCCGCACAAGCCAACGGCGAACTGCTGGACGTGGTCGCCATCGATGACGGCGGCATTTCCTCGCTGCCCGCCCAGATCACCGCGCCCGACATCACCGCCCCTGCCGCCCCAACCGAACTGGCGGTCAGCGCGGACGGCAGCGTTATCACCGGCCGTGCCGAACCGGGCAGCACCGTGCGCATCGTGGCTGCCGACGGCACCGAACTGGGCACTGCTTTGGTCGGCCCGACCGGCGTGTTCAGCCTCAACCTCAACCCGCCACAAGTTGACGGCGAAGTGCTACAGGCCACGGCGACCGATGCCGCTGGCAACACTTCCGTTACCAGCTCGGTCACCGCACCGGACATCGATGGCGGCGATACCACCCCGCCTGAAGCACCGACCAATCTGGCTATCGGCCTTGCCGGCAGCCAGCTCAGCGGTCGCGGCGAAGCCGGCTCTACCGTGCAGGTGCGTGACGCGGCAGGCAACATCCTCGCGACTGGCAACGTCGCTGCAGATGGCACCTTCACCGTCACCCTGGACCCTGCCGTGAACGACGGCAGCACCTTGCAAGTCACCCTCACCGATGCCGCCGGCAACGTATCCCAACCGGGCTCGGTCACCTCGGCCGACTTGCTGCCGCCCGCACAACCGACTGACCTGGCCCTGGCCGATGGCGTCACCTTCACTGGTCGCGGCGAGCCCGGTGCTACCGTGCAGGTGCGCGATGCTGCCGGCAACCTGATTGGCACCGGTGCCGTCGGGGCCGACGGCCTGTTCAGCATTGCCCTGTCGCCTGCCCAGGCCAACGGCGAAGCCCTGGACATCCGCCAGGTGGATGCCGCCGGCAACAGTTCGATACCGCTGGAGTTCACAGCCCCGGATATCACACCGCCCGAGGCGGTCACCGACATCTTGGTCGGCCCAGGTGGCACGGCCCTGAGCGGTCGCGGCGAACCGGGTGCCACTGTGGAAGTGCGCGATGCCAGTGGCACCGTGATCGGCACAGGTGTTGTGGGAGCCAATGGCACCTTCCTGATCGATCTGGATCCGGCGGCGCAGCCGGGCGAGCAGTTGAGCCTGGTGCAGACCGATCCAAGCGGCAATGCTTCGGTGGCTACTGAGTACGACGTACCGCTGACCACTGCGCCCGACAGCCCGAGCAATCTGGCCATCAATGCTGATGGCACCACCCTCACCGGTACCGCGCCGGCCGGCAGCCGTGTGGAAGTGCATGACGCCAACGGCACTCTGATTGGCAGTGCCATTGCCAACGCCGATGGCAGCTTCAGCATCGAACTGAATCCCGCACAAGCCGACGGCGAACTGCTGGACGTGGTCGCCATCGATGACGGCGGCATTTCCTCGCTGCCCGCCCAGATCACCGCGCCCGACATCACCGCCCCTGCCGCCCCAACCGAACTGGCGGTCAGCGCGGACGGCAGCGTTATCACCGGCCGTGCCGAACCGGGCAGCACCGTGCGCATCGTGGCTGCCGACGGCACCGAACTGGGCACTGCTTTGGTCGGCCCGACCGGCGTGTTCAGCCTCAACCTCAACCCGCCACAAGTTGACGGCGAAGTGCTACAGGCCACCGCGACCGATGCCGCTGGCAATACTTCCGTTGCCAGCTCGGTCACCGCGCCGGACATCGATGGCGGCGATACCACCCCGCCTGAAGCACCGACCAATCTGGCTATCGGCCTTGCCGGCAGCCAGCTCAGCGGTCGCGGCGAAGCCGGCTCTACCGTGCAGGTGCGTGACGCGGCAGGCAACATCCTCGCGACTGGCAACGTCGCTGCAGATGGCACCTTCACCGTCACCCTGGACCCTGCCGTGAACGACGGCAGCACCTTGCAAGTCACCCTCACCGATGCCGCCGGCAACGTATCCCAACCGGGCTCGGTCACCTCGGCCGACTTGCTGCCGCCCGCACAACCGACTGACCTGGCCCTGGCCAATGGCGTCACCTTCACTGGTCGCGGCGAGCCCGGTGCTACCGTGCAGGTGCGCGATGCTGCCGGCAACCTGATTGGCACCGGTGCCGTCGGGGCCGACGGCCTGTTCAGCATTGCCCTGTCGCCTGCCCAGGCCAACGGCGAAGCCCTGGACATCCGCCAGGTGGATGCCGCCGGCAACAGTTCGATACCGCTGGAGTTCACAGCCCCGGATATCACACCGCCCGAGGCGGTCACCGACATCTTGGTCGGCCCAGGTGGCACGGCCCTGAGCGGTCGCGGCGAACCGGGTGCCACTGTGGAAGTGCGCGATGCCAGTGGCACCGTGATCGGCACAGGTGTTGTGGGAGCCAATGGCACCTTCCTGATCGATCTGGATCCGGCGGCGCAGCCGGGCGAGCAGTTGAGCCTGGTGCAGACCGATCCAAGCGGCAATGCTTCGGTGGCTACCGAGTACGACGTACCATTGACCACCGCGCCCGACAGCCCGAGCAATCTGGCCATCAATGCTGATGGCACCACCCTCACCGGTACCGCGCCGGCCGGCACCCGTGTGGAAGTACATGACGCCAACGGCACGCTGGTTGGCACTGTGGTGGCTGGCCCCGACGGCAGCTTCACCGTCACCCTCGACCCGCCTCAGGCCAACGGCGAACTGCTGGACGTGGTCGCCATCGATGACGGCGGCGTTTCCTCGCTGCCCGCCCAAATCACCGCACCGGATATCACCGCCCCTGCCACACCGACAGAACTGGCCGTGAGCGCGGACGGCAGCGTGATCACCGGCCGTGCCGAACCGGGCAGCACCGTGCGCATCGTGGCTGCCGACGGTAGCGAACTGGGCACTGCCTTGGTCGGCCCGACCGGCGTGTTCAGCCTCAACCTCAATCCGCCACAAGTTGACGGCGAAGTGCTACAGGCCACCGCGACCGATGCCGCTGGCAACACTTCCGTTGCCAGCTCGGTCACCGCGCCGGACATCGATGGCGGCGATACCACCCCGCCTGAAGCACCGACCAATCTGGTGATCGGCCTTGCCGGCAGCCAGCTCAGCGGTCGAGGCGAAGCCGGCTCCACCGTGCAGGTACGTGACGCGGCCGGCAACATCCTCGCGACTGGCAACGTCGCTGCAGATGGCACCTTCACCGTCACCCTGGACCCTGCCGTGAACGACGGCAGCACCTTGCAAGTCACCCTCACCGATGCCGCCGGCAACATATCCCAACCGGGCTCGGTCACCTCGGCCGACTTGCTGCCGCCAGCACAACCGACTGACCTGGCCCTGGCCGATGGCGTCACCTTCACCGGTCGCGGCGAGCCCGGTGCCACCGTGCAGGTGCGCGATGCCGGCGGTACTGTCATCGGTACTGGTGTCGTAGGTGCCGACGGCCTGTTCAGCCTCACCCTGTCGCCGGCCCAAGCCAACGGCGAAGCACTCGACGTGCGCTTGGTGGATGCCGCCGGCAACGTCTCGGCGCCACTGCAATTCGATGCGCCGGACATCACCCCACCTGAGGCAGTAACCAATATTACAGTTGGTGCTGACGGCCTGGCCCTGAGCGGTCGCGGCGAGCCGGGTGCCACTGTGGAAGTGCGTGATGCCAATGGCACTGTGATCGGCACAGGTGTGGTCGGTGCCAACGGCACCTTCCTGATCGACCTGTATCCGGCCGCTCAGCCAGGCGAGCAGTTGAGCCTGGTGCAGACCGACCCAAGCGGCAACGCTTCGGTGGCTACCGAGTACGACGTACCACTGACCACCGCGCCCGACAGCCCGAGCAATCTGGCCATCGATGCTGATGGCACTACCCTCACCGGTACCGCACCGGCCGGCACCCGTGTGGAAGTACATGACGCCAACGGCACGTTGATTGGCACTGTGGTGGCTGCCCCCGACGGCAGCTTCACCGTCATCCTCGACCCGGCCCAGGCCAACGGCGAACTGCTGGACGTGGTCGCTATCGATGACGGCAGCGTCTCCTCGCTGCCTACCCAGATCACCGCACCGGATATCACCGCCCCTGCCGCACCGACCGAACTGGCCGTGAGCGCGGACGGCAGTGTTATCACCGGCCGTGCCGAATCAGGCAGCACCGTGCGCATCGTGACTGCCGACGGCACCGAACTGGGCACTGCCGTGGTCGGCCCGACCGGCGTGTTCAGCCTCAACCTCAACCCGCCACAAGTTGACGGCGAAGTGCTGCAGGCCACGGCGACCGATGCCGCTGGCAATACTTCCGTTGCCAGCTCGGTCACCGCCCCAGACATCGATGGCGGCGACACAACGCCACCGGAGACCCCGACCAACTTGGTGATCAGCGCTGCCGGCAGCCAACTCAGCGGTCGTGGCGAAGCCGGTACCAGCGTTCAGGTGCGCGATGACGCAGGCACCGTAATTGCCACGGGCACGGTCAATCCGGATGGTACCTTCGCCATCACCTTAAACCCGGCCATCACCGATGGCAGTACGCTGCAAGTCACCCTCACCGACGCCGCTGGCAACCTATCGCAACCGGGCTCGGTCACCTCGGCCGACTTGCTGCCGCCCGCGCAACCGACCGACCTGGCCCTGGCCGATGGCGTCACCTTCTCCGGTCGCGGCGAGCCCGGTGCTACCGTGCAGGTTCGCGATGCCGGCGGCGCTGTCATCGGTACTGGTGTCGTCGGTGCCGACGGTCTGTTCAGCCTCACCCTGTCGCCTGCCCAGGCCAACGGCGAAGCACTCGACGTACGCTTGGTAGATGCTGACGGCAACACCTCTGCGCCGCTGCAATTCGATGCGCCGGATATCACCCCACCTGAAGCAGTAACCAATATTGCAGTTGGTGCTGACGGCCTGGCGCTGAGCGGTCGCGGCGAATCGGGTGCCACTGTCGAAGTGCGCGATGCCAATGGCACCGTGATCGGCACGGGTGTCGTGGGTGCTAACGGCACCTTCCTGATCGATCTGGATCCGGCGGCGCAGCCGGGCGAGCAGTTGAGCCTGGTGCAGACCGATCCGAGCGGCAATGCTTCCGTGGCTACTGAGTACGACGTACCGCTGACCACTGCGCCCGATAGCCCGAGCAATCTGGCCATCGATGCTGATGGCACCACCCTCACCGGTACCGCGCCGGCTGGCACCCGTGTGGAAGTGCATGACGCCAACGGCACGCTGGTTGGCACTGTGGTGGCGGGCCCCGACGGCAGCTTCACCGTCACCCTCGACCCGCCTCAGGCCAACGGCGAACTGCTGGACGTGGTCGCCATCGATGACGGCGGCGTTTCCTCGCTGCCCGCCCAAATCACCGCACCGGATATCACCGCCCCTGCCGCACCGGCCGAACTGGTGATCAATGCCGACGGCAGCGTAGTCACCGGCCGCGCCGAACCGGGCAGCACCGTACGCGTGCTGGCCGCCGACGGCACCACTGTGCTGGGTAGCGTGGTAGTTGGCGCTACCGGCAGCTTCAGCATCACCCTCGACCCGCCACAGATAGACGGCGAGGTGCTTCAAGTCACGGCCACCGATGCGGCAGGCAACCCCTCCACCGCCAGCAACCTTACCGCGCCGGACATCGACGGCGGCGACACCACGCCACCGGAAGCCCCGACCAACCTGGTGATCAACCCTGCCGGCAGCCAGCTGACCGGTCGCGGTGAAGCCGGTGCCAGCCTTCAGGTGCGCGATGGCGCAGGCACCGTAGTTGCCACGGGCACGGTCAACCCGGATGGCACCTTCGCCATCACCTTGAACCCGGCCATCACCGATGGCAGTACCCTGCAAGTGACCCTGACCGACGCTGCCGGTAATGTCTCGCAACCCGGTTCGGTCGCCACGCCAGACCTGCTGGCCCCCGCGCAGCCAACCGAGCTGGCCTTGGTCGATGGTGTGACTTTCACCGGCCGCGGCGAGCCCGGTGCCACCGTACAGGTGCGCGATGCCACCGGCAGCCTGATCGGCACAGGCCTGGTCAACGAAGACGGCACCTTCAGCGTCACGCTGTTCCCCGCCCAGGCCAATGGTGAAGCACTGGACATTCGCGTGGTGGACACCGCCGGCAATAGTTCGACGCCGCTGGCGTTCACTGCACCGGACATCACGCCGCCAGCTACTGTCAGCAACATCGTGGTCGGCGCCGATGGCCTGGTGCTCAGTGGCCGGGGCGAAGCGGGTGCTACCGTACAGGTACGTGATGCCAACGGCACTGTCATCGGTACCGGAACCGTCGGCGCCAACGGCACCTTCGTGGTCGACCTGGACCCGGCTGCCCAGCCGGGCGCTCAGTTGAGCCTGGTGCAAACCGATGCGAGCGGCAACGCCTCCGAGGCCCTGCAATATGAAGTTCCGGTAACCACCGCGCCCGCGAGCCCCAGCGACCTGGTGGTGGCTGAGAACGGTGTCAGCATCAGCGGTACAGCCCCGGCGGGCAGCCGCGTGGAAGTACACGACGCCAACGGCTCACTGGTCGGCAGTGTGGTGGTAGGTGCCGATGGCACCTTCACCGTCATCCTCAACCCGGCCCAGGCCAACGGCGAATTGCTGGACGTGGTCGCCATCGACGGCAGCGGTGCTACATCGCTACCCGTGCAGGTCACCGCACCGGATATCACCCCACCGGTCACCCCGGGCGAGCTGGCGATCAGTGCCAACGGCAGCGAGGTCACCGGCCGCGCCGAAGTGGGCAGCACCGTGCGGGTGGTGGCCGCCGATGGCACCACCGTGCTGGGTAGTGTGGTGGTCGACGCCACTGGCAGCTTCAGCATCTCCCTCGACCCGCCACAGGTAAACGGCGAGGTACTGCAAGTCACCGCCACCGACGCCGCCGGCAACACCTCCACGGCCGGCGACATCACCGCGCCGGACATCGACGGTGGCGACACCACACCACCGGATGCCGCGACCAACCTGGTAGTCGGCCTGGCCGGCGCCCAGCTCAATGGCCGCGGCGAAGCCGGGGCCAGCGTGCAGGTGCGCGATGCCCAGGGCAATGTACTGGCCAGCGGCTCGGTCAACCCGGACGGCACCTTCCAGATCACCCTCGACCCACCGGTGAAAGATGGCAGCAACCTGCAAGTGGTGCTGACCGATGCCAGCGGCAATGCTTCGGCCCCGGCGTCGGTGGTTACCCCGGACTTGCAGGCCCCGGCTCAACCGACCGGCGTGGCCTTGGCCGACGGCGTGACCCTGAGTGGCAACGGCGAACCGGGCGCGACCGTGCAGATACGCGATGCCTTGGGCAACTTGCTCGGCACTGGCCTGGTCCCTGAAACCGGCAGTTTCAGCATCACCCTGTCGCCGGCCCAGGCCAATGGCGAAATCCTCGACATCCGTCTGATCGATGCCGCCGGCAATGTCTCTTCACCCCTGCAGTTCGAGGCCCCGGACATCACCGCGCCTGCCGTAGTCAGCAACATCGTCGTCGGCGCCGACGGCCTGACCTTGGGCGGTCGCGGCGAAGCCGGTGCTACCGTCGAGGTGCGCGATGCCAATGGCACGCTGGTCGGTACCGGCACAGTGACCGCGAACGGTACTTTCCTGATCGACCTCGATCCGGCTGCGCTGCCGGGTGAACGCCTGAGCCTGGTACAGACCGACCCGAGCGGCAACGCCTCTGAAGCGCTGACCTACGACGTGCCACTGGTGGTCACGCCGACCAGCCCGAGCGAACTGGTCGTCGCTGCCGATGGCAGCAGCATCAGCGGTTCTGCTCCTGCTGGTAGCCGCGTGGAAGTGCATGATGCCAACGGCACGCTGGTCGGTAGCATCGTGGTGGGTGCCGAGGGCACCTTCACCGTGGTGCTTACACCGGCCCAGGCCAATGGCGAATTACTGGACGTGGTGGCGATCGACAACAACGGCACCTCGTCGTTGCCGGTGCAGGTCGCCGCACCAGACATCACCGCGCCTGCGGCGCCAAGCGATCTGGCAATCAGTGGCGACGGTACCGTTGTCAGCGGCCGCGCCGAAGCAGGCAGCAC
Organism: Pseudomonas sp. GW823-FHT05G12; assembly: GCF_058795575.1. Lineage (NCBI taxonomy): Bacteria > Pseudomonadati > Pseudomonadota > Gammaproteobacteria > Pseudomonadales > Pseudomonadaceae > Pseudomonas > Pseudomonas sp. GW823-FHT05G12. The sequence goes on along the minus strand of NZ_CM179501.1, from coordinate 973,317 downwards.
CGTCCGTGTGCTGGCCGCCGATGGCACCACTGTACTGGGCAGTGTCGTGGTGGGGGCCAGCGGCGCCTTCAGCATCGGCCTCACCCCGCCACAAGTGGCAGGCGAGCAGTTGCAGGTGACGGCCACCGATGTCGCAGGCAACGCCTCCACGGCCGGCAGCGTCACCGCACCGATCGTGGACAACGGCGGCGACACCACACCGCCGGAACCCGCTACCGAGCTGGCCATCAGTAACGATGGCCGCACAGTCTCCGGGCGCGGCGAAGCGGGCGCCACCGTGGAGGTGCGCAACGATCAGGGGCAAGTGCTGGTGAGCGGCACCGTTCAGCCCGATGGCAGCTTCAATGTGCAACTGCCAACCCCGGTGGTGGATGGCTCGTCCCTGCAAGTGACCCTGACCGACGCCGCCGGCAACGTCTCTACACCTAGCCCGCTGACGGCGCCCGACCAGGTAGCACCGCTGCAACCAACCGACCTGGTGCTGAGCAATGGCGACAGCCTGGCCGGTACTGCAGAAGGGGGCGCACGAGTAGAGGTCAAAGATGCCTCGGGCAACCTGATCGGCAGCGCCATTGCCGAGCCGGATGGCAGTTTCAGCCTGACCCTCGACCCGCCACAGGCCAATGGCGAGACCCTGTCCATCACCGTGACCGATGCGGCAGGCAACACTTCGGTGCCGCTGAGCTACGTGGCCCCGGACATCACCGCGCCAGCGATCGTCGCCGACGTGGTGGCAAGCGATGGCAGCCTGGCCGTGTCTGGCCGTGGCGAGCCCGGTGCCACAGTGGAAGTGCGTGATGCCCAGGGCGCAGTCATCGGTACTGGCACCGTGGCGCCAAATGGCACCTTCGTGATTGACCTGGAGGCACCGCTGGCAGCAGGTGAGAACCTCGTGCTGGTGCAGACCGATGCCGCCGGCAATACCTCGGCAGGGGTCAGCGTGACCGTTGCCGATACACCGCTGCCCGAAAGCCCGAGCGGCGTGGTGGTGGCCGGTGACGGCTCCAGCGTTTCCGGTACCGCACCGGCAGATACCCAGGTGGAAGTGCGTGACGCGCAGGGCAATGTCCTGGGCAGCGCCCAGGCCGGTCCGGATGGCAGCTTCACCGTCGGCCTGACCCCGGCCCAGGCCAACGGCGAGACCCTGGATGTCGTGGCGGTTGACGGCGCTGGCAACAGTTCGCTGCCTACCCAGATCACCGCCCCCGATATCACCCCGCCCAATGAAGCCAGCGAACTGCAACTGAGTGCCGATGGCAGCCTGCTCACTGGTCGCGGCGAACCGGGCACCACCGTGCAGGTCATCAGCGCCGACGGGACTGTGCTGGGCAACGCCCAGGTCGGTGCCGACGGTGTGATCAGCGTGGTCCTGAACCCAGCGCAGACCGACGGCCAGGAACTGGACGTGGTCCTGCGCGACCCCGCTGGCAACACCTCGACCGCCACCATCGTCGCGCCCGATACCGACGGCCCGCTGCAACCCTCCGGGCTGGCCATCGATACCGCTGGCATCCACCTTACCGGCCAGGGCCAAAGCGGCTCCATCGTCACCGTGCGTGACGCCGACGGCAATGTGCTGGGCACTGCCAGCGTGGGCGGCGACGGCCGTTTCGACGTCACCCTCAACGCGCCACAGCGCAATGGCGAAAGCCTGACCGTCGAAGCGACCGACAACCTGGGCAATAGCGCAGGGCCGGTGGACTTCACCGCCCCCGACTCTACCCCGCCGCAAGTGGTCACCAACCCAGCCATCGACGGCACCGGTACCACGATCACCGGCAACGGCGAACCGGGCGCCACCGTGACCGTGCGCGGGCCGGATGGCAGCGTGCTGGGCAGCACGGTGGTCGGCGCGGGTGGCGCTTTCGAAATTACCCTCGACGAGCCGCAAACCAACGGCCAGGCACTGACCGTGGAGCAACGCGACGCGGCCGGTAACCTGTCGGCGGCGGTCGATTTGTCGGCACCGGATACCCAGGCACCCGATAGCCCCACCGGGCTGGTCCTGGCTGGCGACGGCAGCAGCCTGAGCGGCAGCGGTGAGCCGGGTGCGCAGGTGACCGTGATCGGCACTGGCGGCACAGTACTGGGCACCGCAACGGTCCAGCCCGATGGCACCTTCCAGGTGGCAATCGACCCGCCACAGCTCAATGGCCAGACGCTGTCTGTCACTCAGGCGGACAATAGCGGCAACGGCTCGCCCGCTGGCACTGTGATCGCACCTGACTTCGAGGCACCGCTGCCGGCGCAAGGGCTGGGCCTTGATCCTACTGGCACACTGCTCAGCGGGCAGGGCGAGGCAGGCAGCACCGTAGAGGTACGCGATGCTGCGGGCAACCTGCTAGGCACCATCCCGGTGAATGCTGACGGGACGTTCGAAGTGGCACTCTCCCCGGCCCAGACCAACGGCGAAGTGCTGTCGGTGGTGCTGATCGATGGCGGCGGCAATGCCTCGCCGTCGGCCACGTTCACCGCTGACGACAGCACCGCGCCAGCTGCGCCTGCCGGCCTCACGATCACCCCGGGCGGCAGTGCCATCCAGGGTACCGGTGAAGCTGGCTCCACGGTGGAAGTGAAGCTTGCCGACGGCACGTTGGTAGGCACCGTCGTCGTGCCCGCAGGCGGCAGCTTCACGGTCCCACTATCGCCCGCCCAGTTGGACGGCCAGGCCCTGGATGTGACGCTGACCGATGCGGCCGGCAATATTTCGCAGCCCAGCCAGATCCTTGCGCCTGACATCACGCCACCAGCGCTGCCTACCGACGTTGCAGTCAACGGCGATGGCACGGCTGTGACCGGTAATGCACCTGGCGCCAGTTCGGTGACCGTGAGCGATGGGGCCGGCAATGTGATCACCGTTGCGGTCAACCCGGATGGCAGTTTCAGCGTGCCGCTGGATACACCGCAGAACAACGGCCAGACCGTAACCGTGGTAGTGACCGACGCAGCCGGCAACGACTCCGCGCCGGTCTCTGTCACCGCTCCGGACACGACCAATCCTGAACCGGCGACCGGGCTTACCGTAAGCCCGGACGGCAGCACGGTCGGCGGCACAGCCGAGCCTGGCAGCACAGTGGAAGTCCGCAACCCGGATGACACCGTGCGCGGCACTGTAACTGCTGGGCCGGACGGCACCTTCGTGATACCGGTCGACCCACCGCTGGCATCAGGCGAAACCGTCGATGTGGTGGTGATCGACCCTGCCGGCAACGAGTCGCCTGAAATACCACTGACTGGCCCGACCGGTACCGAAGTGGCCACGCCTTCGGCCCTTGCCATCAGCGCCGACGGTTTCCTGCTGACCGGCCAAGGTACGGTCGGCTCGCTGATTACCGTGACCTCCGGTGGCACCACGCTGGGTAGCGCCACGGTCGGCAGCGACGGCACCTTCCGTGTGTTCTTCCAGAACGCCCAGCTCAACGCCCAGATCTTGCAGGTCAGTGCCAAGGCTACCGTCGATGGCCAGCCTTCGGTGCCGGCCATTATCGTGGCCAATGACACCACGGCACCGGACGCGCCGACACAGGTAAACCTCAACGCCACCGGCAGTACGCTGACCGGCCAAGGCGAGCTGGGCGCAACCGTGCGCGTGACAGACGTACAAGGCACCTTGCTGGGGACTGCAACCGTCGACAGCAATGGCCTGTTCAGCGTCAGCTTCTCGCCGGCCGTGGCCAATGGGCAGAACCTGATCGTCACCCAGGCTGATGCTGCAGGCAATGTTTCGCTCGCGGCCACCCTGCAAGCGCCCGACCTGCAGGCACCGCTGGCAGCCAGCAACCTCAGCCTCAACAGCGCAGCCACCGTGCTCAGCGGCCAGGGCGAAGCCGGCGCCAGCGTCACCGTGCGCGACGCCAGCGGCGCCATCCTGGCCACCGGCACCGTCAACCAGAGCGGCCAGTTCCAGATCACCCTGCCCAGCGCGCAGGTCACCGGTAGCCCGCTACAGGTCACCCTCAGTGATGCCGCGGGCAATGTGTCCGGCCCGGCCAGCCTGGCCACGCCAGACCACACGCCGCCAGCGGCCATCAGTAACCCGGTGTTGAGCCAGGACGGCCGGCAGCTTTCCGGCAGCGGTGAAGCGGGCGCCACGGTACAGGTACGCAACGCCGCCGGTGCCTTGCTCGGCACCGCCACGGTGGGCGCCGACGGTCGCTTCACGGTGACCTTCGACACGCCGCAAGCCAACGGCCAGGTCATCGGCGTGACGCAAATGGATGCCGCCAGCAATACCTCGCCGGCGATCAACGTGACAACCCCGGACCTGACCCCACCCGCACCGCTGACCAACGTGGTGCTGAACAACAACGGCCTGACCCTGACCGGCCTGGGAGAAGCCGGTGCCACGGTCACCGTTCACGGCCAGGACGGGACCATCATCGGCACCGGCCTGGTAGCGGCCAATGGCAGCTTTACCCTCACCCTGAACAGCGCCCAGCTCAACGCCCAGCACCTGAGCGTTACGCAGACCGACGCGGGCAACAACACCTCCACAGCCGTGGCGGTCACCGCGCCAGACTTCACCCCGCCTACCGCACCGACAGCACTCGCCCTGTCCGGTACCGGGCTGCAACTGACCGGTAACGCCGAAGCCGGCAGCACCGTGACCGTGCGCGATGCCAGCGGCAACGTGCTGGGCACAGCGGTAGCCAGCAGCAACGGCACCTTCCAGGTCACCCTGAACAGTGCCCAGACCAATGGCCAGATGCTGCAGGTGACCGCCACCGACGCAGCCGGCAACGTGTCGCCGGCCGCACCTTACACTGCAGCCGACACCACGCCGCCGGCCGCCGTGACCAACCTGGCTGTCTCCGCCAATGGCGCCACCCTGACAGGCGATGGCGAAGCAGGCGCAACCGTGACCGTACGAGCACCGGACGGTACCGTGCTGGGCAACGCTACAGTGGCCGCTGACGGTCACTTCAGCGTGTCCCTGTCGCCGGCAGCGATCACGGGTGAAAGCCTGAGCGTGGTCCAGACCGATGCCGCACAGAACGTCTCCCCTGCGCAAAGCGTGACGGCGCCGGGCGCGCTGGCACCGGCCACGCCGGACAACCTGATACTGGCCGCCGACGGCCTGTCGGTGAGCGGCACCGCCGAGGCGGGCAGCACAATCAAGGTGTACGGCCCCAACGGCGTATTGCTGGGCAGCAGCCCGGTCACCAACGACGGCACGTTCACTGTCAATCTCGGCAGTGCACAGGCCAATGGCGAAGTGTTGCAGGTCAGCGCAACGGGCCCCGATGGCACTGTATCGCTGCCCGCTACCCTACAGGCACCGGACACAACGGCACCGCAACCACTGACCAATCTGGTGTTGTCCAACGACGGCCTGGTACTCAGTGGCCGCGGTGAAGCAGGTGCCACCGTAACCGTGCTTGGCGAAGGCGGTATCGACCTGGGCACTGCCGTGGTCGATGCCAATGGCAACTTCAACGTCAACCTGAACAGCGCGCAGATTAACGGCGAACAGCTCAGCGCCAGCCAGTCCGATGTGGCCGGCAACGAGTCCAACAGCGTCAGCCTGACAGCCCCTGACCGCGTCGCGCCGGATGCTGCCGGCAACCTGGCCTTCGCCGGGGGTGGCAGCTTGCTGAACGGTACCGGCGAAGCGGGTGCCGCCGTGCGTGTGCTCGCCGCCGATGGTTCGGTGCTGGGCAGTGCCACGGTGCGCGCCGACGGTACCTTCCAGGTCAACCTCGCATCGCCGCAGGCCAACGGCCAACAGGTGCAAGTGGTACTGGCCGATGCGGCTGGCAACCAGTCTGCCGCCAGCGCCATCACCGCACCCGATACCACACCGCCATCGGCACCCGGCGAACTGGCCGTTTCCGGTGATGGTGTCACCCTCACCGGCCGCGGCGAAGTGGGCGCGCTGGTGACCGTGACCAACCCGGCAGGCGAGGAAATCGGCAGCGCCACGGTCGATGCCAGTGGCCACTTCACCATCACGCTGAACCCGGCGCTGGGCAACGCCGAGCTACTCAGCTTCACCCAGGCCGATGCGGCCGGCAACGTGTCGGCAGTGGCAACCCTGCAAACCCCGGACTTCACCCCGCCCGACCCACTCACCCAAGTGGTGATCAACGCCGACGGCAGCGTGGTCAGCGGCCTGGGCGAGGCCGGCGCCACAGTAATCGTCAGTAACGCGGCCGGTACCGTACTGGGCACGGGTATCGTACTGGCTGATGGCAGCTTCAGCGTCGAACTGTCACCCGCACAAATCAACGACCAGACACTGTCGGTACTGCAGGCCGATCCACCCGGCAACGTCAGCCTGCCGGTCAACGTGCAAGCGCCGGACCTCACGCCGCCAGCGGCAGCAACCGAGCTGCGGCTCAATGCGGCAGGTGACGAGCTGGGCGGTGTCGGCGAAGTGGGCGCCACCGTGCGCGTGTACGTCGGTACCACGCAGGTCGGTACCGCCACAGTAGGCGCCGACGGGACCTTCATCGTCGGGCTGGATGCAGCGCAGCTCGATGGCCAGGTGCTGCAGGTCACCCTGACCGATGCAACCGGCAACATCTCGCCAATCAGTTCGGTCACGGCCGTGGACACCACACCACCGGCTACCGTGATCGCCACCATCAACGACAGCGGTACCCAGGTGACCGGTACTGCCGAAGCCGGCACCCGCGTCACGGTGGTCAACAACAACGGCGACCTGCTGGGCCAGGTAACGGTGGAGCCGGACGGCACCTTCGTCCTTGGCCTGAACCGCCCGCAAATCAACGGCGAAACGCTGACCATCATCGCTCAGGACGCCACTGGCAACCCGTCGGTACCGCTGGCAGTGACTGCGCCAGACCTGACGCCACCGGTGCAGCCGACCGACCTGCTGCTCAACGCAGCCGGTACGTCGATGACGGGTACGGCAGAAGCCGGCAGCACCATCACGGTGCGCGGCCCGAACAACAACATCGTGGGCACGGTGGAAGTGGGTGAGAACGGCCAGTTCACTGTGCCGATCAGCCCGGCACAGAACAACGGCCAGTTGCTGACGGTGGTGTCCACGGATGATGCTGGCAACGCTTCGGTGGCGGTCCCTTACCAGACCAACGACACCTCGCCACCCGACCTGGTGACCAACCTGGCGATCAACAACACCTTCAACGTGCTGACCGGCAAGGGCGAAGCTAATGCCACGGTTACCGTCAGCCTCGACGGAGACGTGATCGGTACCGGCGTGGTAGATGCCGCTGGCAACTTCCAGATAACGCTGGTGCCGGCGGCGGGCTCGCTCGCAACCCTGGAAGTGACACAGTCCGACGGCATCAATACGTCTGCGGTCGCGACCTACCTCACACCCTTGATCGCACCACCCGTGCCGCCCACCGACGTGACCTTGGGCAGCGACGGCCTGACCCTGACAGGCAGTGCACCCAGCGGTGTGGGCATTCGCGTGTACGACGCTGCAGGCAACCTGATCGGTACAGGGGTCGCAAGCCTGAACGGCTCCTTCACCCTGACGCTGGACGCAGCCCAGCTCAATGGCGAACACATTTCGGTGACAGCGGTGGCGCTGATAGGCGGCGAATCGCAGCCGACCTTCCTGCAAGCAGCCGACATCACGCCACCGACCAACCCGGTGGTGACCAGCCTGTCTGTCAATGGCCTGGTGCTGACCGGCACGGGTGAAGCCGGTGCCACGGTGACAGTGCGTGATGCCGGCAACAACGTGCTCGGCACGGCGGTGGTGAATGGCGGTGGCGTGTTCACCGTCAACCTGAACGCCGCGCAGCTCAACGGCCAGGTCCTGGGCGTGAGCCAGGCTGACGCTGCAGGCAATGCGTCCGGCAGCACAAGCTACACCGCCGCAGACCTGCAGCCACCCGCTGCCCCCACCAACGTCGCCATCAACGGCACCGGTACCGTGCTTACCGGTAGCGGTGAGGCGGGCGCTACCATTACCGTCCAAGGCCCGAACGGCCAGGTCGGTACGGGTGTGGTGCAAGCCAACGGCACCTTCAGCATTACCCTGACCTCGCCACAGAACGACGGGCAACTGCTGGTGGTACGCCAGGCCGATGCTGCCGGCAACCTGTCCGCCAGCACCAGCCTGACTGCGCCGGACACCACCCCGCCAGCCGCCCCGCTGGCCACCATCAACGCCAACGGCACCTCGGTCAGTGGTTCGGGCCAGATCGGCAGCACGGTCACCGTGCGCAACAGCGCCGGTACCGTACTGGGCACCGCAACGGTGGGCAGCAACGGCCTGTTCGTGGTCAGCCTGACTGCGGCGCAGATCGACAACCAGGCGCTCAGCGTCACCCTCACCGACAGCGCCGGTAACGTGTCCACAGGCACTGCGCTGACCGCACCGGACCTGACCCCGCCTGCGGCTGCCGGCAACCTGCTGTTCAGTGCCGACGGCGGTACCCTCACCGGTACGGGCGAAGTGGGTGCCACCGTCACCGTACGCAGCGCCGGCGGTACCGTGCTGCAGACCGCGACGGTGCAGGCGGACGGCACCTTCACCGTGACCCTCAGCCCGCCTCAGGACAACGGCCAGATCCTTTCGGTGACCCTCAGCGACCCGCGCGGCAACGTGTCGGGCAACGTCAACGTCACGGCACCGGATGTGGACGCCAACGCGCCGGTCATCGCCAGCGACAACCTGGCCACGGCCACGGTCAACCTGGCAGCGGTCAGCGCCACGAAGACCTACACCGACAGCTTCACCACGCTACTGTCGGGGTTCTCCAAGACCTACACCTGGACGGTGGCAGCAGGCACCACGGCTGACCCTACCCTCACACTGACCACCAACAGCGTGCTGGCATTGCTCAACAACACCAGCTTCACCCTGCAGGTGAAAGACGCCAGCGGCGCCTGGGTGACCATCGCCACCGGCAACACCCAGGGCCTGCTCGACCTGATCGTGCTGCCAATCGGCTTGCAGGTGGACATCGGCGTGCTGCAAGCCGGTGATTACCGACTGACCGTGGGCAGTGGCGGCATCGGCCTGATCACCGAAGTGAGCACCACGCTGGACATCGTCTCCACCAGCCTGACCCAGTTCACCGGCACCGGCATTGCCACCTCCGGCAACGTCATTACCGACGTGGGCACCGATGGCGCGGTGGATGCCCGTGGCCCGGACAGCGCCGCCGTGCTGCAAGTGCTGAAAGACGGCAGCTACGTCTCGGCCGGGGCTGCCACGACGGTTCAGGGCCTGTACGGCACCCTGGTGATCCGTGCGGACGGCAGCTACACCTACACACCGAACGGCAGCCCGAACAGTGTCGGCAAGGTGGATGTGTTCAGCTACCAGTTGGTGCACCCGAACGGCCTGTCCGATTCCGCCAACCTGTACGTGCGCATCGACAGCCCGCAAGCCACGGAGATCTGGAGCGACACCAACTACGGTGCACCGGCCACGGTGGTCGACGCAGTCAACGACGTTGGTAGCAGCCAGGTCACCCTGGACAACCGCGTGGACACCAGCAGCAGTACGCTGGGCTCGCTGAACCTGCCAGTGATCGGTACCCGCCAGGCCACCTACACCACCACGGTTGCCGCCAATACCACGGCCGACCTGCAGGTGGTGGTCAACTCCACCAACCTGTTGAGCCTGCTCAACGGCACCACCATCGAGCTGCTCAAGCTCAACCCGGCCACCGGCCAGTACGTGCTGGTGCAGTCGGTGCCAGGTGGTTCGCTGGTCAGCATACTGGGCGGCGGCGCCGGGTATACCTTCGAGAACCAGGGCGCCGGTACTTACCACGTACGTGTCACCGCCGGCGGCATCGGCTTGCTCAGCTCCATCACCACCAGCCTGAACACCACCACAACGTACCTGACCGAGTTCGTGGTCAGTGGCGCGACAGCAGCCACCGGCAACCTGCTGACTGACGACAACATCGGTTCGGCCTTGACCGTGCTGAGCGTGCTGACAGCCGCCAACACCTACACCATCCCGGGCTACAACGGGGTAAGCGTGGCCGGTACCTACGGCACGTTGCTGGTGCATGCCGACGGCAGCTACACCTACACCCTCAACGCGGGGCTCACCTCGGCGGTGGTCGGCCAGCAAGACACCTTCACCTACGAGCTAAGCCACCCGAACGGCACCACCGACACCGCAACCCTGACCATCAACGTGGACGATGCTGCCGGCCTCACCACGACCACATCGCTGCTGGCCGATACTGGCGACGCATCCGCGGCACTCGCCAGCCTGGCAGCGGCCACCGATGTGATCGCCGGCACCGACGGCAACGACAACCTCGATGGCAGCCGGGGTGGCCACATCACCCTGCAGGGTGGTGCGGGTGACGACACGCTGGTGGTGGTCGACCAGAACTTCGCCAGCGTCGACGGTGGCTCGGGAACCGACACCCTGCTGTGGGGCGGCGGTGATGCCAGCATCGACCTGGGCAACCTGGCCGGGCGCGTACACGACATCGAAATCCTCGACCTCAACGACACCAGTTCGGTGGCGCTCACCCTCAACCTGGCGGATGTGGTGGCCATCACCGAAACCGGTACCGACACACTGATCATCAAGGGGGACGACAAAGACTCGGTTCACATGACGGACAACTGGACGCTGGTCGGGAACCAAACTGCCGACGGCATCGACTATAACCAGTACACGGCCCAGGAGGATCCAAGCCATCACCTGTGGGTACAAAACGGTATCCATGTGGTTTGAGGCCGCTGCAAACCCGCCGGGTGAATGCCCGGCGGCATGGACGACCAGCAGTAAGGGAACTATGTGAAGCGAAGCAGTCCGCTGTCACCGCTGTTGCTGGGAGCCTTCGGGCTCCTGGCCCTGAACTTCCACCCGGTTGCCCAGGCAGCCGATGATATAGACCCCCACCTGCGCCAGATCGGGCCGTCGCTGCTACGCGATGCGCCCGAAGCGGTGCCCGCCCGCCCCCCCATCGGCATGGCCCCGGTCGCCAGTGGCGAACGGCTGAGCCTTACCGACGCAGTGCTGCAGGCAGCGCAATGGCACCCGAGCATCGCAGAGGCCATCGGCAACCTTTACAAGCAGGGCGAAGGCATCAACGTCGCCCGAGCGGGGTATTACCCACAGATTTCCGGCGGTATCCGCACCGGTTATGACACCGGCTATGGCGGCGACCGCAATAGCCAGGCCCTGAACCTGTCGCTCAAACAAATGCTCTATGACTTCGGCAAGGTCGACAGCGCCGTCAACGCGGCCCAGGCTGCCGCCGCCCGGGCACAGGCCAATATCCTGCTGGTGGTCGACGATCTGGCCCGCGACACAGCCTATGCCTGGATCGAAACCCGCCGCTACGAGCAGCTGATGACAATTGCCCGCGACCAGATTCGCGGCGTGGGCGACATTGCCGGCATGGCCCGCCAGCGCAGTGACATGGGCGCCAGCACCCGTTCCGACGTGGTACAGGCCGAGTCCCGCGTGGAAAGCGCCCGTGCCACCCTGGAGGAGTACCAGTCGCAGTACGAGCGCTGGCGCTCGACCCTGGCGGCGCTGATGGGCCGCGTTACCCCACCGGCACTGGCCGAAGGCTCACCCGCCGAGCTGAACCAGGCCTGCAAGCGCCCTGCACAGGGTGATGACCGCCTGCCCGCCGTGCTGATGGCCCTGGCCCAGCGCGCACAGGGCCAGGCAGAGCTGGCCCAGGCCAAGGCGGAGGCCTACCCTACCCTGTCGTTGCAACCGCAGGTCAATCATTACCTGGACGACGACTACAACCGCGATAACGCACGGCTGGACCGCACCCAGGCGGGCATCTACCTGAACGTCGAAGTTCCCATCTACCAAGGGGGCTCCATCAGCGCCCGCACCCGCGCTGCCGGCCACGCGCTGACCGCCGCCGACTCCGCCGAAGACGCCGCACGTCTGCAAGCGCGTCGAGGCCTGGCCGAGGCCAAGGCGCAAACCTCCGGGCTGGGCCGCCGACTGACCTCGCTGGAAGCACGCCAGGTCAGCATCCAGGAGGCACGCATGCTCTACGGGCGTCAGTACCTGGACCTGGGGACACGGCCACTGCTCGACCTGCTCAACGCCGAGCAGGAGATCTACCAGTCACGCTTCGAACTTGCCGGCACCCGCTCCGATCTGCTGCGCCTGGATGTCGACTGCCTGTACAACACCGGCGCCCTGCGCACGGCCTTTGGCCTTGAGGGGCGCAACCTGCAAGGTGTGGAGATCCAGCCATGAGTGATTCGATCGATGTGACCCTGCCCAACCAGGCGCCCGCGCCGGAGCAGGCCGCCGCCCACCGGCCAGACCTTGGCCCCTGGCTTGAGGTGATGTTGCAGGTGGCACACCACTACCGCCTGGACGTATCACCCCAGCGTATTCGCCTGGCCGCTGCGGAGGATGCCCGCCCGTTGAATGAAATCCTCCGCCACATGGCACGTCAGGCGGGGCTGGCATTGCGCTTCGTGCACTTCGATGCCAAGGGCCTGCGGCAATGGCGCACGCCGCTGGTGCTGGAGCTGGACGATGGGCAACTGGCGGTGGTCGAGTCGGTGACCGAAGAAGACGACCTGGCGGTGGTGTTCGCCGGTGACCAGGGCCTGACTTCGCGCCTGCCCCGCGACACCCTGAAAGGCCGTATCAACCGTGTTGCCCTGCTGCGCCCGGCCCGGCCACTGCGCGATGTGCGCACCGACGACTACACCGCGCCTTACGACCGCCACTGGTTCGCCCGCATCGTACTGCGCGACCTGCGTCCCTATGGGCAGGTGATGGTCGCGTCACTGGTGGCCAACGTGCTGGCGCTGGCCGGCGTGCTGTTCTCGATGCAGGTGTACGACCGAGTCATACCGGCCGAATCCCTGCCCACCCTCTACGTCCTGTTTGGCGGTGTGGTGTTGGCACTGGTGTTCGACTTCAGCATGCGCCTGCTGCGGCTAAAGGTGACCGACCTGCTCGGCAAGCGCGCCGACCTGCGGGTGAGCGACCTGGTCTACGGCCATGCCCTGCGCCTGCGCAACTCGGTGCGGCCCAAGTCCACCGGCTCGTTCATCTCGCAGTTGCGCGAGCTGGAGTCGATCCGCGACCTGATCACGTCCAGCACCGCCACGGTGCTGGCCGACCTGCCGTTCTTCCTGCTGTTCCTCTTCGTGTTCTGGCTGATCGGCGGCGTACTGGTGTTCATCCCGCTGGTCGCGCTGCTGGCCATGGTGTTGCCCGGGTTGCTTGCACAACGGCGCCTGGCACGGTTGGCCAATGCCTCGATGCGTGAGTCGGCGCTGCGCAACGCCATGCTGGTGGAAAGTATCCAGGGCCTGGACGAGATCAAGGCACTGCAGGCAGAGGCACGCTTCGAACGGCAGTGGAACCAGTACAACGCGGCTTGCGCGCACACCAACCTGCGCCTGCGCACCCTCACCAACGGCCTGGTGACCTGGACGCAGAACGTGCAGGGTGCCGTGTTTGCCGTGGTCATCGTGATCGGCGCCCCCATGGTCATCGCCGGCGACCTCACCACGGGTAGCCTGGTGGCGGCATCCATGCTTTCATCGCGGATGATGGCGCCGCTGGCCCAGCTGACCCATGTGCTGACCCGCTGGCAGCAGGCCAAGGTCGCGCTGCAAGGCCTGGACAAGCTGATGCAGTCGCCGGTCGACCACCCCGAAGGCGAAGCCCGCGTGCACCTGCCGGCCATTCACGGCGAGTACCGCCTGCGCCAGGCCAACTTCCGCTACAGCGAAGACTACCCGCCAGTGCTGAACATTGGCCGGCTGGATATCCAGCCGGGCGAGCGCATTGCCGTGCTGGGCCGCAACGGCGCCGGCAAATCAACCTTGCTGCAGGCGCTGGGTGGGGCCATGGACCTGGTACAGGGCGAGATCAGCCTGGACGGCATCGCCATGGCCCACCTCGACCCTGCTGACCTGCGCCGTGACGTCGGCCTGCTGCCGCAGTACGCGAGGCTGTTCCACGGCACCCTGCGGGAAAACCTCACCCTCGGCGCCGGCCAGGCCAGCGACCAGGAACTGGTGGCCGCGCTGGCCGCCACTGGCGCACTGGACTTCGTCCGCCGCCTGCCCAAGGGCATGGACCACTTGATCCTCGAAGGAGGCCTGGGCTTGTCTGGCGGCCAGCGCCAAGCCCTGGTGCTGTCGCGCCTGCTGGTACGCCAGCCGCAGGTACTGCTGCTGGACGAGCCAACCGCGTCGCTGGACGACATGACCGAGCGCAAGCTGCTGGATAACCTGGAGCGCTTCTGTCAGGGCCGTACACTGGTGATCGCAACCCATCGCCTGAGTGTTCTGCAGCGGGTCGACCGCATCCTGGTGCTGGACGCCGGGCGCATCGTCATCGATGACGCGCGCGATGCCGCGCTGGCCAAACTGCAGGGAGCCCAGGCATGAGCAACCATGAACTCCCGGCTTCCTACCTGGACGGGCAGGACGACCAGGCGGTATTCCGCGCCGGCCGCATCATCACCCTCTGCGCGCTGATGCTGGCGGCGTTCCTGGCCTGGGCGGCCTGGTTCGAGGTGACCGAGGTATCCACCGGCACAGGCAAGGTCATTCCAAGTTCGCGAGAGCAGGTCATTCAGTCGTTCGAGGGCGGTATCGTCGCGCAGATGAGCGTGGCCGAAGGTGACCTGGTCGAGCGCGGCCAGGTGCTGGCCCAGCTCGACCCGACCAAGACGGCTTCCAGTGTGGGTGAAAGCGAAGCCAAGTACCGCGCTGCCAGGGCCAGCCAGGCCCGCCTGCAGGCAGAGGTGACCGGCAAGCCACTGACCTTCCCGGAGAGCCTGCGCGACTCTCCCGACCTGATCGATGCCGAAACCGCGTTGTACCAGACCCGCCGTCGCGGCCTGGAACAGACCCTGGCGGGCATTCAGGACTCGTTGCAGCTGGTGCGCAGCGAGCTGAAAATCACCGAGAACCTGGCAAAGATGGGGGCCTCCAGCCGAGTTGAAGTGATCCGCCTGAACCGCCAGCGTTCCGAGTTGGAACTCAAGGCCAACGAGGCACGCTCGGACTATCTGGTGCGCGCCCGGGAAGAACTGGCCAAGGCCAGCGCCGAAGCGGACGCCCTGTCGGAAGTGATCCGCGGGCGCAGCGACTCGCTCACCCGCCTGACCCTGCGCTCGCCGGTGCGCGGCATCGTGAAGGACATCGAGGTCAACACCCTGGGTGGCGTGGTGCAGCCTGGTGGCCAGGTGATGAAGATCGTGCCGATGGACGAACGCCTGCTGATCGAAACCCGCATCGCGCCACGGGACATCGCCTTCATTCACCCCGACCAGGCGGCCAAGGTCAAGATCAGTGCCTATGACTACTCGGTATACGGCGGGCTGGATGGCAAGGTGGTGGGCATCTCGCCGGATACCCTGCAGGACGAGGTCAAACCGGAAATCTACTACTACCGCGTGTTCATCCGCACCGAACAGGACAGCTTGCAGAACAAGGCCGGCAAGCGTTTTGCGATCGTGCCAGGGATGATTGCCACGGTGGATATCCGAACGGGCGAGAAAACCATCCTCGATTACCTGATCAAGCCGCTGAACCGAGCCAAGGAGGCCCTGCGTGAACGCTGATCCAGGCGTTTACACACCTCCCCCTGTGGGCGTGGACATGCCCGCGAACACCGGCGAAGCCGGTGCCATGTACCGCGTCGCACGCTTCGCGGGCATGCCCGCTCCCACAAGTCCACCCTAGCACTCTTGGGTAGTGGGCATCTCGCCGGACACCCTGGCCAGAATCCATCCTCGGTTACCTGTTCAAGCCGCTGAACCGGGCATCTACACACATGCCCGCTCCCACAAGGGTCCCAGGCGCTCCGGAGTAGTGGCCATCTCGCCGGAAACTCTGGCCAGAATCCATCCTCGGTTACCCTTTCAAGCCGCTGAACCGGGCATTTACACACATCCCTGTGGGGCATGCCCGCGAACACCGGCGAAGCCGGTGCCATGTACCGCGTCGCACGCTTCGTGGGCATGCCCGCTTCCACAAGGGTCCCTAGCCCTCCTGGGTTCTGTGCAAAATGCCTAAAGCCCAACCCAAACAGGCCGATAACCGGTTATCCCCTGCTCCTCACCGAAGGTCACCATGGCCACGCAAAATGCCCGCGCGGATTCGCTATCCCTGCTGCTGTTCACCCTGCGCAGCGGCAAGCTGATGGCAATCAACCTGCTCAAGGTCAGCGAGATCATCCCCTGCCCGCCGCTGACCAAGCTGCCTGAGTCGCACCCCCACGTAAAAGGTGTGGCAACCCTGCGCGGCCACTCGCTGTCGGTCATCGACCTGTCCCGCGCCATTGGCGAACAGCCACTGGTCGACCCGCAGGGTGGCTGCCTGATCGTTACCGAGATCAGCCGCTCGCGCCAAGGCCTGCATGTACAGGCGGTCAGCCGCATCGTGCATTGCCTGAGCACCGACATCAAACCGCCGCCCTACGCCTCGGGCACCCGCTCGTTCATCACCGGTGTGACGCGCGTCGACAACACCCTGGTGCAGGTGCTGGACATCGAAAAAGTCATACACGCCATCGCCCCGCCCGTCGCCGAGCCAGTGCACAGCACCTTGAGCGAAGAAGATGCCAGCCTGCTGGCCGCCGCCAACATCCTGGTGGTGGACGACAGCCAGGTGGCCTTGCAGCAGTCGGTGCACACCCTGCGCAACCTCGGTATCGAATGCCACACCGCGCGCAGCGCCAAAGACGCCATCAATGTGCTGCTGGAGCTGCAAGGCACCGCGCAGGAGATCAACATCATCGTCTCCGACATCGAAATGAGCGAAATGGACGGCTACGCCTTCACCCGCACGCTGCGTGAAACCCCTGACTTCCAGCACCTGTACGTGCTGCTGCACACCTCGCTGGACAGTGCCATGAGCAGTGAAAAGGCGACCCAGGCCGGGGCCAATGCCATCCTTACCAAGTTCTCCTCGCCAGAGCTGACCGATTGTCTGGTGGTGGCTGCGCGTACCGTGGTGTTCGCCGAGCACTGATATATTCAGCGACAAACTCCCCGGCTTGCCGCCGGGGGTGACTCGGGCATAATTCGCGCCCCTCGCAAGAAAATTGCCGGAATCGCGTATGAAGCTTCTCAGCTCTATCTTGATCAGCTGCGCCCTCTTCAGCGGTATTGCCCAGGCCTCCAGTAGCCAGGCCTGGAACGAGCAGCGCCAGCAGATGCTCAAGGCTTGCCTGACCGCCAGCCAGTTCAAGGACGCCCATGCCCGCGGCAAGCCCGCCGAGTTCGATGACCAGGCCGGCATGAGTGCCCTGCTGATCGAAGGCGTCTACCCACAGAAACACATGCAGCAGCGCACCGGCACCGAGCTGTGCCTGTACGATCGCCAGCACCAGCGTGCGTTCGTCAGTGAATGGAGCCCGGAAGCCAAGTGACCGACCGCTTACGTTTCGGCTGTACCGGCTGCGGCAAATGCTGCACCGGCCACCATGTGCCCCTGACGCTGGCCGAAGCGCGTCGCTGGGCGGACGATGCCGGCCAGGTGGTGGTACTGATCGAGGCCTTCGTCGTGGACGGCCCCGGCATGCCGCTGGATCAGCGTGACCATGTGCTGCGACGCTCCCACCCGGTGCATTGCGGCGAGGGCGAGGCACGCGTCTCGGTGACCTTTGCTGCATTCAACCCCGGACGTTGCCGTAACCTCGACGCCAACGACCTCTGCACCATCTATGAGCAGCGCCCACTGGTCTGTCGCATCTATCCGGTAGAAATCAACCCGCATATTCCCCTGCGGCCAGACAGCAAGGACTGCCCGCCGGAGGCCTGGCAACAGGGGCCGGAGCTGATTCTCGGCACGCAACTGGTCGATGTGGAACTGCAGGCGCTGGTACAGGCTTCGCGCCAGGCCGACCGCGATGACATTGCCGCCAAGGTGGCGGTGTGCCAGGCATTGGGCATGACGACCAGTGCGCTCAAGGGTAACGGTTTTACCGCCTACTTGCCGGATATGGGGGCGTTTGCTGCGGCGCTGGCGCAGGTACAGGGGAATGAAGGGGCGCAGTGGACCTTGCATGTGCAGGATGAAGCGCTGACGGCAAGCTTGCAGGCATTGGGTTTGCGCACAACCCATGAAACCCCGGTTTATTACGCCTTTATCGGCTTCTAGCCGGCCAAGGCGGCGCCCTGTGCAGGCGCCCTAGCACGGGGCTTTCGCCGAAAGCCCCGTTGTTTCCCCCTAGGATCGTTACCTTTTGCGCAACAGTGCTTATCGCACTTCGCTCTGTTTCGAGTGCACTGAAAGGACTAACTTTACCCCTGTCCTCATTAGCACTTGCACCGCAAGAAGGTAGTTTCAAATGTCCAACAGTATGGGTATTGCCAGCGTCTTCGTCCTGTCTTCCCTGTTGTTGTCGCCCCTGGCCATGGCCGAAGAATCCCCGGCATTCGTTGCCCGTAATGCAGAGATCGCGGCTGTCCATCAAGAGGCCCGTGACGCTGTAGCCGCAAACAAGGCCGATACCGTAAAAGACGCGAAACAGACAGCTTCCAAAGTCAGCGTCGATACCAGTGCCGACAGCTGATCACGCACTGTCGCTACTCCCGTTTTCCCTTGGCTACGCCATGGGCACCCCCGGTGCCGATATGTTAGCCGGCGGTTGCAGGAGCTGAGTGCAACACAGTTACTGGATTGAGGCGGGAGCCTCGTGATGCTTGGCCATCAGCTCGGTCATGACCTCGATGGGGCACTTGAAACCGAAGCGCTTACGCGGTCGGATGTTCAACTCGTAGGCAATCGCATCCAACTGCTCTTGGCTGCACACCGACAGATCCGTGCCCTTGGGCAGGTACTGGCGGATCAGTCCGTTGATGTTCTCATTGCTGCCGCGCTGCCAGGGGCTGTGCGGGTCGCAGAAGTAAATTGCCACCCCGGTCTTCTGGGTGATTTCCGCGTGACGCGCCATCTCCCGCCCTTGGTCGTAGGTCATGCTCTTGCGGGCCGCCAGCGGCATATGGTTCAGCGCCGAACTGAAGCCTTCCACGGCCGAGGTCGCCGTCGCGTCTTGCATCTTCACCAGCATCAGGTAGCCGCTGGTGCGTTCGACTAGCGTACCCACGGCCGATGCGTTGGCTTTGCCCTTGATCAAGTCGCCCTCCCAATGTCCCGGCATCACGCGATCCTCGATCTCCGGCGGACGCACATGGATGCTGACCATGTCCGGGATCTGGCCACGGCGATCTACGCCGCCAGAACGCGGACGGCGGGAGGTTTTGCCTTGCCGCAGGCAGATGATCAGCTCCTTGCGCAGTTCGCCGACCGGCAGGGCATAGATCGCGTTGTAGATCGTCTCGCGGCAGACGTAGGCGTCTTCGAAGCTTGGGGATTTCATGGTTCGCAGCTTGCCGGCAATCTGCTCGGGAGAAAAGCGCTGTCGCAGCAGGTGGGCGACCAGCTCGAACAATTCGTTGCCGGGCACCAGCTTTTGCCGGGGCCGGCAGGGCAATCGACGATCGCGCATGGCTTGTTGGGCATGCTGGGTGGTGTACTCACCCCGGGCATCACGATTGCGACGGATCTCGCGACTGATCGTTGAGGGGCTGCGGTTGAGCATTCGGGCAATGGCGCGCTGGCTCATGCCACGCAGCAGACTGACCTGGATATCGGAGCGTTCTTCAACGCTGAGTTCGTGATAAGACATGGCAACACCCTACCGGAAAGGTCAGGTGTTGCACTCAGTTTTTGCCGCCGCCGCCTTTTAAAGCCGCTGCCGATCAGCGGCTTTTTTTATGTGCTTTAACGCTCAGCCCGGCTGTAACGTGTACCTATAAAAAAGACGCACATTCAAATATAAAAACTGCCCCACCGTCAGATCCAAGGAGCTAGTACCGGTGCCTTCCGCGTTTCGTTTTACCCCGCTTTTCATTGCGTTGACTGCAACGATCCCTTTCGCCGCCCAGGCAGATGAAGACAAGGCTGATGGCTTCATCGAAGGTTCGTCCTTCAACCTGCATTTTCGTAATGCCTACTTCAACCGCGACAACCACAACGCCGGCGTGCGCGACACCCGCGAGTGGGGCCAGGGCGCGGTAGCGCGTTTCGAGTCGGGCTACACCCCAGGTGTGGTCGGCTTTGGCCTGGATGCTCATGCCATGCTGGGCCTGAAACTCGACGGCGGTGGCGGCCATGCCGGCACCAGCATCCTGCCCGAACACATCAAGGACGACGGCGAACTGGGCGCTGCCCCGCATTCGTTCTCCACTGCCGGTGCTGCGGTCAAGCTGAAAGCCTTCGACACCGAACTGAAAGCCGGTGACCTGTTCCTCACCAACCCGGTGATCGCCGGCGGTGAAACGCGCATGCTGCCGCAAACTTTCCGCGGTGTAAGCCTGACCAACACCAGCATTGATGGCCTGTTGCTCGAAGGCGGCCAGGTCAGCTTCACCCACCCGTACAACCAGAGCGGCCACCGCCGCATCGACACCTACTACGGGTCACTGGACGAGCACGACAAGAGCAAGCACCTGAACTGGGCCGGCGCGTCGTGGAGCGGTACCGAGCACATCACCGCCAACCTGTACGCCGCCGAGCTGAAGGACATCTGGAACCAGTATTACGCGGACTTCGACTACACCTATGTGGTCAATGACCTGGTCAGCCTGAACCCGGGCGTGCACTTCTATCACACCCAGGACACCGGCCAGGCCCTGCTAGGCAAGATCGACAACAACACCTACAGCGTGCACTTCACCGTCAATGCAGGCTTCCACAGCGTCACCGCCGCCTACCAGCGAGTGAACGGCAACACGCCGTTCGACTACATCAACCTGGGCGACAGCGTGTACCTGGACAACTCGCGCATGTACTCGGACTTCAACGCGCCGAACGAGCGTTCGTGGAAACTGCAGTACGGCTATGACTTCGCCGGTGTCGGCGTGCCTGGTTTGACCACCTCGCTGTCGTACTCGCGCGGCGAGGCTGACCTGACCAAGGCCACTCAGGACACCACTCACTACGACTACTACCGTGAAGATGGCAAGAACGCCATGCACTGGGAGCGCGACCTGGACGTGAAATACGTGTTCCAGGAAGGTGACCTCAAGGACTTGTCGGTGCTGGTACGCTATGCCACCCACCGCGGCAGCCAGGGTTATGCGTCGATCGACAGCAACAGCGACAACGATGAACTGCGGGTAATCGTCGATTACCCACTGAACGTGTTCTGATCTTGCGCTGCAAGCATCGCAAATAACCCTGTGGGAGCGGGTTCAACCGCGAAGAAGGCACCGCGGTGTTGGGCACCGGCTGCGCCGATGTTCGCGGGTAAACCCGCTCCTACAACGGCCTGTGTCCAATCCCCGGTGTGTGTCCACCGCAGATCAGTGTGTAGGAGCGGGTTTACCCGCGAATACCGTGGTGGCGGCAACGGTGAACGCCTGCTGGAGATTGGCCAGCAGGCCCGGCCCATTCGCGGGTAAACCCGCTCCTACAGGCGACGGCAAATCGAAAAGTACGGTACACCGTGCTTCCGTCGGACAAATCTTGTCCGACAATGCCCGCTTCCCTAGAATATCGCCGCCGCGAATGGCCCTGCCCACGCAGTAGCGAGCATGCCCACCCAATCCCCGCGTTTCGCAGTCTACAGGTCGCACCCCGAGCTGATCCTCAACCTGGGCAGTTGCCTTGCCGTGCTCGCCATCGTGGCCATCGTCAGCTACCTGCTTGCCCGCGAGCGCGAAAGTGTCGAGCAGTCGGCGGTGCGCTCGTCGAACAACATTGTGCAGCTGATCGAAAGCGACATTCTGCGCAACGTCGAACTCTACGACCAATCCCTGCAAGGCTTGATCTGGGCCGTCGGCCGCAAGGAACTGCCGGAAGTCCCCGGCCCGATACGCCAGCGCCTGCTGTTCAATGAAGCCTTCGTCGACCGCAAGCGCGGGGACGTGCTGTGGCTGGACAAGCAAGGCAATATCGTTGGCGACTCCACCAGCAGCGTGCCGCGCAAGGCCAACTTCGGCGACACCGGGGTGTTCAAGGCCCACCAGCACAATGCCAACCTCGGCTTGCTGGTGGGCCCCCCTTTCAAGGCCAAGCTTGGCGACCTGGACTGGTGTATCAGTTTCAGCCGGCGTATCTCCGGCCCCAATGGCGAGTTCGCCGGGTTGGCAGCGGGTGCGCTGCGCCTGTCGTACTTCAATGAGTTGTTCCAGCGCCTGGACATTGGCCACGACAGCAGCATCAACCTGTTCAATACCGATGGGCAGTTGCTCGTCCGCCAGCCCTACCGCGGGCAGGACCCGCTGATTGGCACCTACTACACCGAACGGCCCAATTTCAAACGCATCCTCAGTGAACAGAGCGGTAGCTTCACCGCCCGCTCCCACAGCAGCGGCAAGCTGCGCATGTTCACCTTCGCCCGGGTCGCGCAGTTGCCACTGATCGTGCTGGTGGCGCACTCGGCCGACGAGGTGTTCGAGTCCTGGCGCCGCACCGCCATTCTGGTCAGCGTCGCCACCGGCGGTCTGTGCGTGGGCATTCTCTGGCTGACTTTGCTGCTGGGCCGCGAACTGCGCCGCCGCCACGACGCCGAAGAAAACCTGGCCATGCTCGCTTCCACCGATAGCCTGACTGGCCTGGCTAACCGCCGCAGGCTGGACCATGTGCTGCGCCAGGAATGGGCCCGCGCCCAACGTAGCCGTAAGCCGCTGGCGATACTGATGGTGGACGTGGACCACTTCAAGGCATTCAACCAGCGCCATGGCCATGCCGGTGGCGACCATGCCTTGCGCGAGGTGGCCAAGGCCATCGAGGCATGCATTCGTCGCCCTGCGGACCTGGCTGCGCGCTATGGTGGGGAGGAGTTTCAGGTAGTGTTGCCGGAAACCGATCTGGCTGGGGCCCAGCTACTGGCTGAACGCATCCGCGCCAGCGTCGAGGCGCTGGCGCCGTTTGCGGATGATGCCCACGCCGTGACCGTGAGCATCGGTATAGGTCTGTCCGGCACCCAGCAGGACCTTGGCAGGCTGCTGGGTGCTGCGGACGAAGCGCTCTACCGCGCCAAGGCCAATGGCCGCAATCGGGTAGAGGGCCCGCTCGATTAGGAGCGGGCGCGAGCGGCGTTGCGCAGGGCCTTGACCTGGTCATGGTTGCGCTGCACGCCTTGCAGCTGCTTTTCCACCAGGCTGTAGGTCATGTCGCTGGCAGTGCGGCCCAGTTTCACCAGCTTCTCGCGGGCTTCCTTGTAGGCCTTGAGGGCGTGGTCCTCGCCACGCTCCACCTCATTCAGCACAGCTTCTTCGTCCTTGCCGGTGACCAACGACTTGAGGTTGACCCAGCCGCGGTGCAGGTCGCCACTGATGCTGGTAGAAGTTTCCGGATCGCCGCCCAGGCGGCGCACTTCGCTCTGCAGCTCACTGGCAGCGTTGGCGCACTCGCCCGCACGCTGGACGAAGAACGCTTTCAGTTCAGGGTTCTTCACATCATCGGCCGAGGCCTTGAAACCTTTCTCGCCATCCTTGCTGTACTCGATCAGGTCGTTGAGTACATCGATCACGTCTTTGTTGGGGTTGCTCATGGTCGAACTCCTTGGCAGGTGATAGTCCACTAGGGAATTGCAGTGTTCGTGCCACGCTTTCAAAAAATATAAATTCCTTAATATTCAATAAGTTACAAAAATGATGGCATCGGCTGTCAACGGCGTTCTGCATGATTGCCGCTTGGGGCTTCGTGCAGATTGCAGTATGGTCGGCACCTTTCCACAGCCAGGTGCGCGAAGATGAAGCCGGAAACCCTCGAACTACTGGTGACCCGCAGCATGCCGTTCGGCAAGTACCAGGGAAGGATCATTGCCGACCTGCCCGGTGACTACCTGGCGTGGTTTGCGCGCAAGGGCTTCCCGGCAGGGGAACTGGGCGGGTTGCTGGCGTTGATGCATGAGATCGATCACAACGGGCTGGGTGATCTACTGGTGCCGTTGCGGCAGAAGCATCGCCGTTGAAAGGCCAACGTGGGCTCTGTAGGGGGCCTTGTGTCGCGAAAGGGCTGCGGAGCAGCCCCAGATTTCCAGCTTCGCAACTTAGATTGCCGGGGCCGCTTTGCGGCCCTTTCGCGACACAAGGCCGCACACACAGAACGAGGTCTGCTCATACACTTTTAGCAGGCGCCACGGCCAACTCCACACGCTCGCTCTTCTTGATAACCGCATACACCACCGCTGTCACCAGGCTACCCGCCACAATCGCCAGCAGATAAAGCAACGCATGGTTGATCGCGTTGGGGATCAACAACACGAACAAGCCGCCATGCGGCGCCATCAGCTTGCAGCCAAAATACATCGACAATGCCCCGGTCAACGCACCACCGGCGATACTGGCCGGGATCACCCGTAACGGGTCCTTGGCGGCAAACGGAATCGCCCCCTCGGAGATGAAGCACAGCCCCAGCGCCAGCGCCGCCTTGCCCGCCTCGCGCTCGCTCTGGGCGAACTTGCGCCGGGCCAGGAAAGTGGCAATACCCAAACCAATCGGCGGCACCATGCCGGCGGCCATGGTCGCCGCCATTGGCGCGTAGCTCGACGAGGCCAGCAGCCCCACCGAGAACGCATAGGCGGCCTTGTTGATCGGCCCGCCAAGGTCGACGCACATCATGCCGCCCAGCAACAGCCCCAGCAGGATGGCATTGGTGGTGCCCATGCTGTCGAGGAAGTGCGTCAGGCCTTCGAGCATCGCCGCTACCGGCTGGCCAACCACGTAGATCATCACCAGCCCGGTGAACAGACTGGCCAGCAATGGAATGATAAGGATCGGCTTGAGCGCCTCCAGGCTGCTGGGCAAGCGCGCCCATCGGGCAATGGCCTTGGCGCTGTAACCGGCGAGGAAACCGGCGACGATGCCACCGATGAAGCCGGCCCCCAAGGTGCTGGCCAACAGGCCGCCGATCATGCCCGGGGCCAGCCCGGGGCGGTCGGCGATGGACCAGGCGATATAGCCTGCCAGTAGCGGAACCATCAGCTTGAAGGCAGCCTCACCGCCAATCTGCATCAACGCCGCCGGCAAGGTGCCCGCCTCTTTGTAGGCCTCGATACCGAACACGAACGACAACGCAATCAGCAAGCCGCCGGCCACCACCATCGGCAGCATGAACGACACGCCGGTCAGCAAGTGCTTGTACACACCGGTTTTCTCGCCCTTGGTCGGCGTGGTCGCCGCTGGGGCGTCGGCAGCGTTTTCCACCGTGGCTTGCGCCAGGGCTTTGTCCAGGGTAGCGCTGGCCTGCTTGAGGGCAATGCCGGTACCACAACGGTAAATACGTTTGCCGGCGAAACGTGCAGTGGGTACTTCAATGTCGGCGGCCAGCAGCACCACGTCCGCCGCAGCGATGGCCTCAGCGGACAAGGGATTGCGCGCACCGACCGAGCCCTGGGTCTCGACGGTCAACTGGTAGCCCAGTTGCTGTGCGGCTTGCTGCAAGGCTTCTGCGGCCATGAAGGTATGGGCTACGCCGGTCGGACAAGCAGTCACGGCAACGATGCGGGTACCAGCACTGCCAGCGGCGGCCGGGCCATCTGTCACTGCGGTCAGCAGCTCGGCGTTGGCCGCCGCTTCGTCGAGAAAGCCTTCGCGATCAGCCAGCGCCTGGGACGGCGTGCTTTGGTACAGGCGCTTGCCGACGAAGCGGGCCAGGTCCACCGGCCCGGTGCTGACCACAAGCACCCAGTCAGCCTCGGCGATCTGTGCGGCGCTCAGTTGCCGCTCGGGGTGTTCAGTATTCTGCACTTCGACGCTGGTGCTCCAGCCGCGACGCTGGGCGGCGGCGGACAGCAAGCGTGCACTCAGTACACTCGATACCTGGCCATTGGGGCAGGCGGTGACTATGGCAATGTTCATCGGCAACCCTCTTGTTGTTCTGTCAGTTGCACGGCCGCTTCCAACTGCGCAAGGTGCTCGCGGTCATGGATGCCGAAGCCAACCTGGGTAACGGCCTGGGCGGCGATGGCAGTGGCCCGGGTCAACGTCTGCGCAGGCGCCTCGGCCAGCAGCAGGCCGTGGACCATGCCGGCCACCAGCGAATCCCCCGCCCCCACCGTGCTGGCAACCCGCACCTTGGGTGGGCGGGCCTGCAGGGCCAGATCGCGGCTGAACCAACTGACGCCCTGCTCGCCCGCAGACACCACCACGTGTTCAACGCCACTGTCCAGCAGGCGCTTGGCGGCGGCGCGCTGTTGCGTCAGGTTATCCACAGCCAGGCCCAGCACTTCGCCCAGTTCTTCGGTATTGGGCTTGACCAACCAGGGCGCGCTTTGCAAGCCAACACGCAGGGCTTCACCACTGCTGTCCAGGACTACCTTGAGGCCTTGGGCCTTCAACCGTTCGAGCAACTGGCGGAACCAGTCGGCACTGATTCCGCGCGGCAGGCTACCGGCCACCACCACGGCATCGTGACCGGGGGCAATCTGTTCCAGCCTGTGCAGCAAGGCACTGCGTGCCGCCTCGTCGACCTCCGGGCCCTGCCCGTTGATGTCGGTCACGCGGCCATCGGCCTCGACCAGCTTGATATTGCTGCGGGTTTCGCCCGGCACACGGACAAAGCAGTCGATAAAACCGCGGCCGTCGATCAGCGCCTCGAAGGGCTGCAGATTGTCGCCCCCCAGGAAACCGCCCACGGTTACGCTGTGCCCCAGGTCGGCCAGTACCTGGGCAACGTTCAGCCCCTTGCCTGCGGCGTGACTGTGCTGCGCCTGGCTACGGTTGACCTGCCCTGGGCGCAGAGTGTCCAGGCCGATGGTGATATCCAGCGCAGGGTTGAGGGTAAGAGTGAGGATCTTGGCCATTCAGTAACGCTCCACCAGCGCGCGAACTGCTGCGGCGCTGTCCTGTTGCAGGGCCTCGCGCGCCAGGGCGCGGGCTGTCTGATGATCGGCCTGGCGAACCAGTGCCTTGACTTCGGCGATGCTGCGCGCGGAGACGCTGAGTTCGTCCACGTCCAGCCCCAGCAGCACGGCCACCGCCTGCGGGTCGGCTGCCAGCTCGCCACACACGCCCACCCACTTGCCGTGGGCATGGGCGGCGCGCACGGTCATGTCGATCAGGCTCAATACCGCCGGGTGCAGGCCGTCGGCCTGTGCCGAGAGGCTGGGGTGGCCACGGTCAATGGCCAAGGTGTATTGAGTCAGGTCGTTGGTGCCGATGCTGAAGAAGTCCACTTCGCGCGCCAATTGCGCTGCCAGCAGGGCCGCTGAAGGCACCTCGACCATAATGCCCAATTGCAGGTCGGCTACCGGGATTTCTGCACGCAGGCGCTCCACCATGGCCCGAGCCTCACGCCATTCGTGCACCTGACCAACCATGGGGAACATGATACGCAACGGGCGCTGGTCGGCGGCCCGCAGCAACGCGCGCAACTGGTCTTCCATCACTTGCGGGCGCTGCAGGGTCAAACGCACGCCGCGCACGCCGAGGAAGGGATTTTCCTCGGCAGCGATCGGCCAGTAAGGCAACGGTTTGTCGCCGCCAACATCCAGGGTACGCACCACCAGCGGGCGCCCATCGAGGCCATCGAGCACGCGGCGGTACTCGGCTTCCTGGGTAGCCACATCCGGCGCTTGAGGGTGGGCCATGAAAATCAGTTCGGTACGCAGCAGGCCGACACCTTCGGCGCCCTGCTCCACCACCTTGGCGATGCCGTTGCTATCGCCGATGTTGGCAAACACCTCGACGGCATGCCCATCACGGGTGATGGCCGGCTCGAAGCGGTTGGCCCAGGCGGCCTGCAGGCGTTGCTCGCGCAGGTCACGCTCGGCCAGCGCCCGCTGCAGCTCATCCGCTGGCGGTGCGACGCTGACCACACCACGCTGGCCATCGAGCAGCAGCGGCGTACCACTCTCCAACAGCAGTATCGATGCACCCGCGCCGACCACTGCTGGTATGCCCAACGCCCGGGCGACGATGGCACTGTGGGCCGTGGCGCCGCCCTGGGCGGTGACAATGCCGGCAACCCGGTTGGGGTCCAGGCGGGCGACATCGGATGGACCGACTTCGGTCATCACCAGCACATAGGGTTGCTCGGGTTCAACCTGCGCCTGCACACCACACAACTGCGCCAGCACGCGGCGGCCAATATCGCGCAGGTCGGCGGCGCGCTCGGCGAGCAGCGCATCGTGCAACGCCTCTTGCTGACGGGCCGCAGCTTCGATCACGGCCATCCAGGCGGCCGCAGCGCTTTCGCCCTGGGCCAGGCGCTGTTCGGCATCGTCGGTCAGGGCCGGGTCGGCAAGCATTTCCTGGTGGGTGACGAAAATTTCGCCAATGGCCTTGTCGCTGCGCAGGACCAAAGCCTGCAGTTCGCCATTGACGGTAGCCAAGGCTTCGCGCAGTTTCTGCCGCTCCAGGGCGCAAGATTCACCCCGCAAGGGATAGTCGAACTCACGCTCGACACAGACATGCGCCGGGCCGCTGGCGATGCCGGGGGCGGCGCCCACACCCTGGATACGGCTGCCGGCCGCTGGCGCTTGCAGTACTTCGGGGACGTCATCGGCAATGGGCGCGACGCTCTGCGGTAGCGGTTCCACCTCTTCACCCAAGCCTTGTTCGATAGCAGCCAGCAGCACCGGCAAGGCATCGGCAGCGATGCTCGGTTCGGCGACCAGTTCCAGTGCCTGACCACGGCGGGCGCCGAGGCTGAGCAGCTTGCTCAGGCTCTTCACCGATACGGCTGGCTGCGCGCTATCGACCAGGCGCACACGGATTTCCCCTTCAAAGCCCTTGGCCAGTTGTGCAAGCACCTTGGCCGGTCGCGCATGCAAGCCATGTGGATTGGCCAGCACGATACGTGCGCTAGGCCAGTCCGCCGGCACTTCGCCGCCCAGCACTTCCAGCACCGCACGGCTGCTGGTGGCTTGGTAGAGCATCTGCCCACGGCCTTCGATCAGCACTTCGCACAACCGCTCGAGCAGGGCCTCGTGAGCGGCGCCAAGGCTGGCCAGGCAGAACAGACCGTTGAGCGGCTGGTCGCGGTAACGCAGCGGCTGCTGCGGGGTGATGAAGGCGAGGCCCGGCTGACGAACCTGGCGCTCGCTGTGCAGCCACCACAGGCCCTCACCCAGCGGCAGCGGCTCGGCCTGCTGCAGCACGGCGGCAAAGCCACTGTCGACACAGTCGGCACGTTGCAGCAGGCGGGCACCGCGCCAGGCCAGTTCGTCGAAGTCTTCTGCCGGCACGTTCAGCCCGACCAGCTGCGCATCCAGCGCCAGCGCCTGGGGCGCGCCCTGCAGCAGCTTGAGCAGCGCTTCGGCAGAGCTGGCACGGCGCAAGGCTTCGGCCAGGTCGGTCTCGCCCAACGCCCGGGTCAACAGCTGCAGCAGGCGCAGGTGTTCGTCGGAGCGGGCGGCAATACCAATGGCCAGGTAGACCATTTGCCCGTCACCCCAGTCTACCCCCTCGGGGAACTGCAGCAGGCGTACGCCGGTGGCATACACCAGGTCACGTGTTTGCGGCGTACCATGGGGAATGGCGATGCCCTGGCCAAGGAACGTGGAGCCTTGTGCCTCCCGGGCCTGCAGCCCTTGCAGGTAACCCTCGGCGACCAGACCGTCCGCAACCAGCCGATCGGCCAGAAGGCGCAACGCCTCGTCCTTGTCGGCGGCCTTCTGGCC
This sequence comes from Pseudomonas sp. GW823-FHT05G12, assembly GCF_058795575.1. Classification (NCBI taxonomy): domain Bacteria; kingdom Pseudomonadati; phylum Pseudomonadota; class Gammaproteobacteria; order Pseudomonadales; family Pseudomonadaceae; genus Pseudomonas; species Pseudomonas sp. GW823-FHT05G12. The sequence continues at coordinate 943,793 of NZ_CM179501.1, read as the reverse complement.
CATGGCTATCTGCTCATTGGCGAGCTCGAGCATGACCTTCTCCTTTTGCAGTTCCCGTGCGGGTACTGGAGTATTGTTGTGAAATTCACATAAAGGGCCAGTTCAGCAGCCTTGCGCGGGTGGCAGCCGAGGCAGAAAATTCGGCAGCTGAAACGTTTAATCTGACCAGACGGCCACGTTACTCGATAATCTGCCCAGTAAAAAGCCCCATCCTGTCGGACAATTGCGACAATGGTCGTCTGCGCGTGATGCCTGTACCGGGTCAAACTACCCGGTCTGGCCTTACAGGCAGCCCCGGAAATAACAAGGAAAATTCGGTGAAACTCAGCGATATCGCCCGTCTGGCCGGTGTGTCCGTGACCACTGCCAGCTACGTCATCAATGGCAAGGCTGAACAGCAGCGCATCAGTAACAGTACTGTCGAGCGGGTACGCGCGGTGGTCGAAGCCCACGGCTTCACCCCCAACCCGCAGGCTGCTGGGCTGCGCAGCCGGCATACCCGCACCCTGGGCTTCATTCTCCCGGATCTGGAGAACCCCAGCTACGCCCGCATTGCCAAGCAACTGGAGCAAGGCGCACGCGCCCGCGGCTACCAGCTGCTGATTGCCAGCAGCGATGACCAGCCAGACAGCGAGCGCCAACTGCAGCAACTGTTCCGTGCGCGCCGATGCGACGCGCTGTTCGTTGCCAGCTGCCTGCCGCCAGAAGATGACAGCTACCGCGAGCTGCAGGACAAAGGCCTGCCGGTGATTGCCATCGACCGCCGCCTGGACCCCGCACACTTCTGCTCGGTGATCAGCGACGACCGCGATGCCAGCCGCCAGCTGGCCGCCAGCCTGCTCAGCTCGGCCCCACGCAGTATCGCCCTGATAGGCGCACGCCCCGAGCTGTCGGTTAGCCAGGCGCGTGCCGGCGGATTCGACGAAGCCCTGCAAGGCTACACCGGCGAAGTGCGCCGCTATCAGGGCGAAGCCTTCAGCCGTGAGTGCGGCCAACGCCTGATGCAGCAACTGATCGACGACCTGGGTGGCCTGCCGGATGCTCTGGTGACCACTTCGTACGTGCTGTTGCAGGGCGTGTTCGACACCCTCCAGGCGCGCCCGGTCGACTCGCGCCAACTGCAGCTGGGTACCTTTGGCGACAACCAGTTGCTCGACTTCCTGCCGCTGCCGGTCAATGCCATGGCCCAGCAGCATGGCCAGATTGCCGCCACCGCGCTTGAACTGGCACTGGCCGCCATCGAGGAAAAACGCTATGAACCCGGCGTGCACGCCGTTGGCCGCACCTTCAAGCAACGCATCTCAGCGGCCTGAACATGCGCCTGATCGACACCCACACCCACCTGGACTTCCCCGACTTCGACGCCGACCGCCCGCGCCTGCTGGCCAACGCGGCGGCGCGTGGGCTGGAGCGAATGGTGGTGCTGGGGGTGTACCAGGCGAATTTCCAGCGGGTGTGGGAACTGGCCTGCGCCGAGCCGCGCCTGTTCGCCGCGCTTGGCCTGCACCCGGTCTACCTCGACCAGCATCGCCCTGAGCACCTGGTGCAACTGCGCGAGTGGCTGGAGCGCCTGCGCGACAACCCGCGGCTATGTGCCGTAGGTGAGTTCGGCCTGGACTATTACCTCGCAGACCTTGACAGGACCCGCCAGCAGGCGCTGTTCGAAGCGCAACTGCAGATGGCTTGCGACTTCGAACTACCAGCCCTGCTGCACGTGCGCCGCAGCCATGCCCAGGTGATTGCCACACTCAAGCGCTACAAGCCAGCGCGGGCGGGGGTGATTCATGCGTTTGCCGGCAGCTACGAAGAGGCCCGCGAGTACATCAAGCTGGGCTTCCTGCTGGGGTTGGGCGGTGCGGGTACCTGGCCGCAGGCGCTGCGGCTGCGCAAGACCTTGGCGCGGCTGCCACTGGACAGTGTGGTGCTGGAGACTGACTCACCGGACATGGCACCGGCGATGTACCCAGGGGTACGCAACAGCCCGGAGCACCTGCCGGAAATTGCAGCGGCGCTGGCGCACGTAATGGGGCTGGATGTCGAGGTGCTGGCACAGGCCAGCACCCGCAATGCTTGCACGTTGTTTGGCTGGTGAAACTCGGGTGAACGGGATTACCGCGGGATGCGAGTGGCGCGGAATCAGACCAGCACGGTCCACAGCGCAAACCCGGCATACCACAGCACTGCACAGCGCAACAGCAATTCCCACAGGCTGTCCAGCCGCCCCAACCCACGCTGGCTGTCCTCTTCCTCGGGAATGTCATCGGCAATCCGCCCCACCCGAGCCACCAGGTGCCCGGCGCTGATGTGCCAGTTGAGCACCTCGTGCAGCATCACCCGTGTCACCGCGAGGAAGTTGCCCACCAGGGCAAAGCTCAACGCCAGCGCCCGCACCGGCAACCAGTCCATGATGTGCCGCAACTGCTCGGCACGCGCCTTCAAAGCCGGCTGCTTGCTGTGCTCACTACACAGCGCCAACAATCGATAAGCCAGCGCAGCGCCAGGGCCCAGTACGAAATACCAGAAGATCACCGCAAAAAAGCCCTGGTACACCTGCCACAGCAAGTTACCCTGCACCCGCACCAGCAAGCTGTGCGGTTCATCGGCCACCAGGCCCAGGTCGCGCTCGGCCGCGTGCAGCGCCGCCTGATCGTCCCCCCGCCGCCAGGCATCACGAAACGCCCCAAGCGATGCCTTGGCATCGCCGCGGCCCAGGCTGTAGATCAGCACCAGCAGGTGCACCGGCAACGCCAGCAGACCATAGGCCACCGGCTCCAGCACATGCAGCAGCAACACCAGCAGCGCTACCGGCGCCAACACCAGGATGGCCAACGTCCACCATGGGTGCACCTTGCCGTTGCGTTCCAGACGCACCAGTTCGCCAATAAAGAACCCGTCACGCTGCACCTGATGGCGCAGGGCCGAAAACTTCTCGACCCACAGCGCCAGCAACAACACCAGAAAACTCATGCCTTGTCCTCGTTGTGCTGCAGCGCCTGGCGGTAGCGCGACCAGTCGAAGGCCGGGCCGGGGTCGGTCTTGCGCTGCGGGGCAATGTCGCTGTGGCCCTGAATGCGGTTCAGGTCGATGGCTGGCCAGGCACTGCGGATGTGCCGGGTGAGTTGTTCCAGCACCGCATACTGGGCATCGGTATAGGGCAGGTCGTCGGTGCCTTCCAGTTCGATGCCGATGGAAAAGTCGTTACAGCCTTCGCGCCCGTCAAAGCTCGACACACCCGCATGCCAGGCACGGTCATGCAGCGACACGAACTGCGTCACCGCGCCGTCACGCTCGACGAACAGGTGCGCCGACACGGTCAGGTGGTTGATGCTGGCAAAATACGGGTGTTCATCAGGGGCCAGGCGGTTCTGGAAGAATTGCTGCACCTTGCCCGTGCCGAAACAGGCCGGGGGCAGGCTGATGTTGTGGATCACCAGCAGGGAAATCGATTCGCCTTCGGGGCGCGCATTGAAGTTCGGCGAGGGGCAGTGGGTGATTCCGATTCCGTGGAACCAGCCAGTGGCACGGTCCAATTGCATGGGCAGATCCTGAAAAACGCCGTGAACATGCCCACAGTATGCCCTGCGGCCAACGCCGTGTGCATGTGAATGATTGTAATGCGTCGACCTATTGCGCCAGCCCTTGCCGCAAGCTTTCAAGTACCGCCTCCAGCGCCCGTTCGAACAACAGGCGATCATCCAGCACGCGCACTTCGTGCCGTTGCAGTGCCTGGGCCAGGCTGGCACTGCTCCACTCGCGCACTTTCATGCCGGTGCGGTTGGCGAACACCAGCCTGTCACTGCTGTCGATGCGAGCGACCAGCTTGCAGCGCAGTGGTTCATCCTCGTCGAGAACCTCGACCCAGGTGCCGATGCGCAGGCGTTGCGCCTGGCGCAGCGCTGCAGCCTGCCCCTCGGCAGCGTGCAGGGGCACGCAGGCGGGTTCTTCGGCAATCGTCAGCACAATCTCTTGGGCCACCCGCACATCGCCCAAGGATTGGCCCTCCCCGCTCGGCAGCGCCTCTTTACCTGCGCAGGCGCGCAGGTGCAACTGTTCCAGTTGCAGGAAGAACTCGCGGGTCGCCACCGCGTCCAGGGCTACGCTGGCCAGGCCATCGCGCAGCGCCTTGAGCAGGCCTGGCACCTGCTGCAGCAAGGCTTGCGGCTCATGTGGCGGCGTGATGCTGGCCAGCAGCATGTCCATCGTCTGCACTGCGTCGCGCCAGGCCTGTGAGGCCTCGCCCTGTTTCAGCCAAGCCAACAGCAGTACCTGGCTCCAGGCCTGCACCAGCATTTGCACCACCACCTGCGGCAATACCCGGCCGCGCAGGCGCTGGTTGAGCACGTGCTGCACCTGCTGCCTGGCCTGCATTGCCCGGGCACGGCCTTCTTCGGCGTCGCGAGTGCGTTGCTCCAGCAACTCGTTACGTCGCCGTTCGTCCTGATTGAATGCCAGGAAGTCGTCGAGCAGCTCGGCGAACAGGCTGGCATCGTCGGCAAAATCATTGAGCAAGCGCTGGACGATACGCTCTACCCGCATGTGCAAGCTGTCACGCTGGCACTCGCTGCCGCACTCCCAGCCAATCGCGGCGCCGGCGATTTCGTTGAGCAAACGGCGCGCCGGGTGGCTACTCCGGCTGAACAGCCCCTTGTCCAGTAATGCCACCTTGAGCAGGGGAATATGAAGGCGCGCAATCAGCGCCCGCAGGCTGGTCGGCAGGTTGTCATCGTTGTGGATGAACGCGAACAGCAGGCCAACCAGGTTGATCATGTCTTCGTCAGCCACGTGAAGGCGCCGACGCGTACCGCTGCGCACGCTGACCCGCAACAGCAGTTGCTCAAGCTGCTGGCCAAGCTCGAAGTCATCGGCCTCGTACGTGGCGGGCACATAGCGCTGCAAATGCGACAGTAGCCGGAGCAGGTCGGCGGTACTGATCGGCTGGGCGGCAGCCACCGCTTGCAAGCGCGGAGCGAACTGCCCGCGCACCGGCGCCAGCAGTGCCTGCAACGAGGCAAACAACGCCTGCCCTGCGGCGTCCGCCCCCTCCTCCTGGCCAAGGTTCGCCGGCCTGGGCTGCGCACGCATGCGCCGGTCTTCGGCACGCCGGCGCGGCGCCGGTTGCAGCTCGGGCAGTACGCCGGCAGCGGCCAGCAACTGGTTGGCTTCGCCATAGATCACATCGACATCGCGCAGTACATAACGCTCGAACAGCTTCAGCAGCACCAGCTTGACCCGCAGGCCAACGCCCAGATTACGCCCGGCGTCGAGGAAGTAACGACACAGCGCGGCTGGCCCCAATGGGTTGTGCTGCTCGTACAGGGGGCGGTCGAGCAATGCCTGCAGGCGCAGACCCAGTTGCTGCAGGGCAACGCCATCGCGTGACAGCACCCGCGCCACCATGCCCTCGATGGCGGCGGCCCGTTCCATTTGAGCCTTGCTGCGCGGCTTGCCCGGCTGGGCCAGGTTTGCCAGCAAGTCGACTTGGCCGGCTCGGAGGAAAGCATCATGGAACGTATCCAAAAAACCACGCTCGATGCTCTTGCGCTTCAGGCGCAGGTCACGCATGGCTTCGAAGTACAGGTTCTGGTCACCGCGGTCGAAGGCCTTGTCGGCCATTTCGAAGAGCGTGTCATCGGCATTGTCGAACAAGTCCTGCAGGCCCTGACGCAACTGCAACGCGGCCTTGTCGCGCACCTGCAGCAACAAGACCGGAAGGCAAGGATGAGGCGTACGCCCCCCTCGGTCGATGGTTGCCGCCAAGGGCACCACCTTGCCTTCTTTTTGCATCCTGGACTCCTTGCAGGGTGTCTTGCCCGAAAGGGCTGAAAAATCGTCAAAGCTATGACGCCAAATACTAGTCGCCATTATCGGTAAAAAATCGCATAGCTACCAGCGCCGTTTCGCTGGCTGGCTAATGACCCTGATCTGCTCCGATTACTCACGACGCCCGACCAAAGGTCAGCGCCAAGGCTGCTGTACACATCGGCCCCCTGCCCTATAATCGCGGGCACCTAGCTTGTGGAGCCGACCATGCCGAACCTACGCCTTGCCGACCTGACCGCTGAAATTGAAGCCAACGTGCGCCGCGCGCTGTTGGAGGACATCGGCAGTGGCGATATCACCGCGCAACTGATCCCGGCCGAGCGCCTGGCCAAGGCGACCATCATCACCCGTGAAAACTGCGTGGTCGCCGGTACCGCCTGGGTCGATGCCGTATTCCGCCAGCTCGACCCGCGCGTTGCAGTGCACTGGCAGGTGGCCGACGGTGAGCAGGCCACTGCCAATCAGCCGTTGTTCCACCTGGAAGGCCCGGCCCGTTCGCTGCTCAGTGGTGAGCGCAGCGCACTGAACTTCCTGCAGCTGCTGTCAGGGGTCGCCACCCGTGCGCGCTTTCTCGCCGACCTGGTAGCCGGCACCCAGGTGCGCCTGCTGGACACCCGCAAAACCCTGCCGGGCCTGCGCCTGGCGCAAAAATACGCAGTGACCTGCGGTGGGTGCGACAACCACCGCATAGGCCTGTACGACGCCTTCCTGATCAAGGAAAACCACATCGCCGCCAGCGGCGGCGTAGCCGAGGCTGTGGCCGCAGCGCACCGCATTGCGCCGGGCAAGCCGGTGGAAATCGAGGTCGAAAGCCTGGACGAACTGCGCCAGGCGCTGGCCGCTGGCGCGGACATCATCATGCTCGACGAGCTGAACCTGGACGAAATGCGCGAAGCCGTGCGCATTACCGCGGGCAAAGCCAAACTTGAAGCCAGCGGCGGGGTCAACGAAACGACCCTGCGGGTGATCGCCGAAACAGGGGTGGACTACATCTCGATTGGTGCCATGACCAAGGATGTGAAAGCGGTGGACCTGTCGATGCGACTGAGCCTGTGAGCTGATTGCAGGCAATAAAAAACCGGCGCTTGGCCGGTTTTTTATTGGGGTCGCTTTGCACCCCTTTTTCTCAGATCAGAACGAGGCGTTGGCCAAACCGTCCAGGTAGCGCTCGACATCCAGCGCTGCCATGCAACCCGCACCGGCCGAAGTGATGGCCTGGCGGTAAACGTGGTCAGCCACGTCGCCAGCGGCAAACACACCCTCGACGTTGGTAGCGGTGGCGTTGCCTTCGCGGCCGCCATTGACTACCAGGTAGCCGTCTTTCAGGGTCAGCTGACCTTCGAACAGCGAAGTGTTCGGGGTGTGGCCAATGGCGATGAACACACCGTCGACCTTGATTTCGTCGCTGCTGCCGTCGTTGTTCTTCAGGCGCGCACCGGTTACGCCCATGTTGTCACCCAGCACTTCGTCCAGGGTGGCGTTGAGCTTGAGCTCGATCTTGCCTTCGGCCACACGGGCGTTCAGCTTGTCGACCAGGATCTTCTCGGCGCGGAAGGTTTCACGACGGTGTACCAGGGTCACTTTGCTGGCGATGTTGGCCAGGTACAGTGCCTCTTCCACGGCAGTGTTACCACCACCGACCACGGCGACCGGCTTGTTGCGGTAGAAGAAACCGTCACAGGTGGCACAGGCCGAAACACCCTTGCCCATGAAGGTTTCTTCCGACGGCAGGCCCAGGTAGCGAGCGCTGGCGCCAGTGGCAATGATCAGCGCATCACAGGTGTACTTGCCGCTGTCACCCTGCAGGGTGAACGGCTTGTTGGCCAGGTCGACAGCGTTGATGTGGTCGAAGACGATTTCGGTTTCAAAACGCTCGGCGTGCTCTTGCATACGCTGCATCAGAGCCGGGCCGGTCAGGCCGTGGGGGTCGCCCGGCCAGTTGTCGACTTCGGTGGTGGTGGTCAGCTGGCCACCCGCCTGCATACCGGTGATCAGCAGCGGCTTGAGGTTGGCACGGGCGGCATACACCGCAGCGCTGTAACCGGCTGGGCCGGAACCGAGAATGATGACGCGCGAATGACGTACTTCAGACATGTCGAACTCCTGTCGAGCGGGCCGCAGGGCCGGCATCGGTGTACCGGCTGCGCCAGCCAAGAAATTAAAAAGGACCCACGCAGCACTTGGGGAAGGCTAAAACGCGCAGGCCCGCAAAGCGAAAAGTTGAGCGCACTGTAGCGAGGTCGCAAAGATTAAGGAAATATCCTTAGACAATCCACCTCATAGGCATCGCCTATGCTGCGATTTCATCGATAAACACGCGCTGCGCGCTTTTGTTACATCCCGTTTCCCGCCCACTGCGTGCCTTTCGTCGGCGCGGCAAACTCGGTAAGGTCAGCGCGTTTTCCTTCTCTGCGGAGTATCTAGATGCAAGCCCCTGTCCTCTCTGGCCCCCAATACTTGCGCGAAGGCCTGAAACTGGTGCTGAGCCCCAACCTGCGGTTGTTCGTGCTGCTGCCACTGGCGGTCAACCTGTTGCTGTTCGGTGGCCTGATCTACTTCGCCGGCCACCAGTTCGGCCTGTGGCTCGATGCCCTGATGCCCACGCTGCCTGACTGGCTGAGCTTCCTCAGCTACATCCTCTGGCCGCTGTTCGTTGCCTTGCTGGTGCTGATGGTGTTCTTCACCTTCACCCTGGTGGCCAATATCATTGCCGCGCCGTTCAATGGCTTCCTGGCGGAAAAGGTCGAGGTGGTAGTGCGTGGCGAAGACACCTTCCCAGCCTTCAGCTGGGGCGAGCTGGCAGCCATGGTACCGCGCACCTTCAGCCGCGAAATGCGCAAGCTGGGCTACTTCCTGCCACGCGCCATCGGCCTGTTCGTCCTGTCGCTGATCCCGGTGGTCAACGTGGTGGCTGCGCCGCTGTGGCTGATCTTCGGCGTGTGGATGATGGCCATCCAGTACATCGACTACCCGGCGGACAACAACAAGATGAGCTGGCAGGACATGCTCGCCTGGCTGCGGCAGAAGCGCTGGCAGAGCCTGGGCTTTGGCGGCATCACCTACCTGGCACTGATGATTCCAGGGGTGAACGTGCTGATGATGCCGGCGGCGGTGGCCGGGGCTACGCTGTTCTGGGTGCGGGAGCGGAGCTGAGTCCTGGACCGCGTGCGATTGACATGAATTGCGCGGCCCCCTGTGGGAGCGGCCTGGTGTCGCGATAGGGCCGCAAAGCGGCCCCAGCAATCTGTGCATTGCCGCTGAAATCTGGAGCCGCTCTGCGGCCCTATCGCGACACAAGGCCCACAAAAAAGCAGAGCGTGCCTGGCCTGGGTTTCACTGCCCCAACCGGCTGGAAAACTGCCCCACCACATCCACCACCCGCTTCGCCCCGTCCTGGATCTCGACAATTACGGTGCCCGTCTCATCCGCCAGCGCCAGCCCCTGTTCGGCCTGGCGCTTTCTGGTGTCGATGATCGCCACCGCCGCCTGCGCCAGTTGTTCGTTCTGCTGTACCACCCGGGCGATTTCTTCGGTGGCGGTGCTGGTGCGGGAGGCCAGTTGGCGCACTTCGTCGGCAACGACGGCAAAGCCCCGCCCTTGCTCGCCCGCGCGGGCAGCTTCGATGGCCGCGTTAAGGGCCAGCAGGTTGGTCTGCCCGGCAATGTCGCTGATGGTCTTGATGATCGAACCGATCACCCGCGACTGGGTATCCAGCGCCTGGATGCCGTCGGCGGCCTCTTGCATCGAAGCCTCCAGTCCACGCATCACGGTGACAGTCTGGGTGACCACTTCGGTGGCCTTGCGAGCACTGACATCGGTACCCAGCGAGGTGTTGTAGGCGACATCTGCCGCCTCGGCCACTGCCAGCTCCTGGTTGACCTGGTCGGTGATCACGGTGGCGAACTTGACCACCTTGTACAGCACATCGTGGGCATCGAAGATCGGGTTGTACGAGGCCTCCAGCCAGATCACCCGGCCATGGGCATCGATGCGCTTGAAGCGCTCGGCAACATATTCGCCACGGCGCAGCCTTTCCCAGAACGCTTGGTAGCCAGCCGAGTTGACCTCCTGCGGTTCGCAGAACATGCGGTGGTGCTTACCGCGAATCTGCTCCAGGCGATAGCCGACGGTGGCCAGGAAACGATCGTTGGCAGTGAGAATGATGCCGTCGAGGTCGAACTCGATCACCGCAGTCGAACGCATCAGGGCCTTGATCAGGCTTTCGTGCTCGCGTGAGGTCTCGATGGTTCGCGTGAGGTCGCTGGAATGCAGGGTGAAGTACTTGATGCGCCCCTCGCTGTTCTTCACCGGCTGCAGGATCGAGCGCAGCCAGGCTTCCTGACCATTGCCCCGCAGAAGACGGAACGCACCGTTCAGGTGTTCACCACGGCTGATCGCGCTTTTCATGCGCTGGTAGAAGTCCAGCGACTTTACGTGGGCGGGGACGATGTCCTCGATATTGCGTCCAAGCAATTGTTCGGCACGGTAGAGCATCTCGCTCTCGAAATTGCCGTTGACCATCTCGATCCGTCCCTGAGGGTCGAGCTGCAGCACCAGCATCTCGCTGTCGAGACTACTCTTGACCTGTTCGATGGACATCAGGTCTTCGCGCAGTTGCCGGATTTCTTGCTTGAGCTTGTTGTTGAACATCACCGCTCTCCTGGAGCGCATCACGTAGTCGAATGCATCTTCATCGGCTGCCGGCGACACCTTCTTGAGTGCTGTGCGAGGAAATATTCATGAAGGCAAAAGTGCCGGCAGTCAGGCGTCATCTTTACGTCACAAGGCGGTCACATTAGCGCAACCCGGCAGGCGGAAACTTTTTGTCATGAATACACCCGCCCTACGCATTACCCTGGTCAGCGAAACCTTCCCACCCGAGATCAATGGCGTGGCCAACACCCTTGGCCGCCTCAGTGATGGGTTGCGCCAACGCGGCCATGAGGTCGAGGTGGTGCGCCCGCGCCAGGCCGGCGAAGGGCACGCGCACAACGACCCGCACCTGATGCTGTGCCGCGGCTGGGCGCTGCCTGGCTACCCGGGTTTGCAGTGGGGCGAGGTGTCGATGCACAAGCTGTTGCGCCACTGGCGCCGGCAGCGCCCGGATGTACTGTACATCGCCACCGAGGGGCCGCTGGGGCTCAGCGCACTACGCGCCGCCCGACGCCTGGGGGTGGCGGTGGTCAGTGGCTTCCACACCAACTTCCCGCAGTATTCCGGCCAGTACGGCCTTGGCCTGCTGGCGCGCCTGCTCACCCACTACTTGCGCTGGTTCCATCGGCGCACGGCAATCACCTTGGTGCCGAGTGCCAGCCAGCGCCTGGAGCTGGAGCGTCGTGGTTTCGAACGCCTGGAGTTGCTGGCCCGAGGGGTCGATGCCTGCCTGTTCAATCCGGCCCGGCGCAGCCGGGCCCTGCGCGAAAGCTGGGGGCTAGGCCCGGAGGACATCGCCGTACTGCATGTCGGGCGGCTGGCGGCGGAAAAGAACCTTGGCTTGCTACGGCCTTGCTTCGAGGCATTACGCAAGACGTATCCACAAAAGCGCCTGCGCCTGATCATGGTCGGCGACGGGCCTCAGCGCGCCAGGCTTGAACAAGAGATACCGGACGCCGTGTTTTGCGGCGCCCAGCGCGGTGAACGACTGGCCGAGCACTATGCCAGCGGCGACCTGTTCCTGTTCCCGAGCCTGACCGAGACCTTCGGCAATGTGGTGCTCGAAGCCATGGCCTCAGGGTTGGCGGTAGTTGCTTATGACGAGGCGGCCGCAGCGCAGCATATTCGCCATGGCCACAGCGGCGCGCTGGCGATGCCGGGGGACCAGGCAGCGTTTGTCGATGCAGCGTGCTGGTTGCTGGAAGAAGTGGAGACCTTACGCAGGGTGCGCCTGAATGCGCGACAGCATGCCAGCCGCCAGGGCTGGCCGGCGATTGTCGAACAGTTCGAGGGGTATCTGAACAGCGCATGCCGGCAACCTGGTGCTACGGCTGGGCGTTCTGCGCAATGTTTGCAGCGCCTGTGAGATCCAGCGCCGCCCGCGCGGCACTCGATCTCACAGGTGCCAAAACATCACGTCAGGCACTCTTCAGGCCAGGGCTTTCTCGATGGCCTGCACCACCGCCGGGTCATCCGGTGCCGTGCGCGGCGAGAAACGCGCCAGCACCCGGCCATCCTTGCCCACCAGAAACTTCTCGAAATTCCAGGTAATGTCACCGGGGAACTCGGCCCCCTCCCCTGCCAGCAGGCGGTACAACGAATGGCGCTGCGGCCCGTTGACCTCCAGCTTGCCCCCCAGCGGGAAGCTGACCCCGTAGTTGAGGCTGCAGAAGTCCTGGATTTCCTTTTCGCTACCCGGTTCCTGCCCGGCAAACTGGTTGCACGGCAGGCCAAGCACATTGAAGCCCTTGTCCTTGTAGATCTGGTAGAGGTTTTCCAGGGCCTTGTATTGCGGCGTCAGGCCACATTTGGAGGCAACGTTGACCACCAGCACCACTTGGCCCTTGAAGGGGGCGAGGGGCAGCTCTCCGCCGTTCAGCGCTTCCAGTTTCAGGTCGTGAAATGCACTCATGATGAAATCCCCTCTCAGGTTCCCGGTTGCCGTGCAGGCGAATTCCGCCCACTAAAAAGGCGCTCGTCCAAACCGTTCACCTCCCGTAGGAAGGCAAATCGGCTTGCCCGAGCGCCTGGCGACTTTCTGAGCTTAGCGCAGAAAATCAGTGGTGATGGCCACCTTCACCGTGGATGTGACGGTGAGCGATTTCTTCGTCGCTGGCGTCACGCACGTTCACAACCTTGACCTGGAAGGTCAGGCGCTGACCGGCCAGTGGGTGGTTGCCATCAACGGTGACGTCGTCGCCGTCGATGTCGCGGATGGTGACGATCTGCATCTGGCCGTCCGGCGCCGAAGCGTGGAACTGCATGCCCACTTCCAGCTCGTCGACACCTTCGAACAGGCTACGGTTCAGGGTGCTGACCAGTTCGGCCAGGTACTCGCCGTAGGCCTCTTCAGGTTCAATGGAAACGTTCAGCTCGTCACCAGCCTGCTTGCCTTCCAGGGCTTTTTCCAGGCCCGGGATGATATTGCCGGCACCGTGCAGGTAAACCAGCGGCGCGCCACCGGCGGAGCTGTCGATGGTCTCCCCGGCGTCGTTGGTCAGGGTATAGTCGATGGAGACAGCCTTGTTGGCGGCGATCAGCATGGGGCAAGACCTTTTGCAAAAGAATGTAGAGCGGACAAGTGTAACCTTGCCATCGTCCGATTGCGAACGTGGTGCAGACGAGCAACGGCCCATCAGTCGGATCAACGGCTTTCATCAGGACGAAGAAGGCCACTGGGTGGCGGAACTTTCGTGCGGCCATACCCAGCACCTGCGCCACCAGCCGCCGTGGCAGGCACGCCCCTGGGTGCTCGACCCGGCACAACGTGCGCAACACATCGGCCAGCCTTTCGCTTGCGGCTGGTGCGCACAAGGGGCCGATAGCGCTACCCTTGACCGCTAATTTCTTGCACCGCTTATTTCGAGAAGCACGCATGCAGACATTTTTCATTGCGCCGACCGACTTTGGTGTCGGCCTGACTTCGATCAGCCTGGGCCTGGTGCGCACCTTGGAGCGTGCCGGCCTGAAGGTCGGCTTCTTCAAGCCTATCGCCCAGCCCCACCCGGGTGACACCGGCCCCGAGCGCTCCACCGAACTGGTCGCCCGCACTCACGGCATCAAGCCACCGGTCCCACTGAGCCTGGCCCACGTCGAGCGCATGCTCGGCGATGGCCAACTGGACGAGCTGCTTGAAGAAATCATCCGCCTCTACCAGCAAGCCTGCGTCGGCAATGACGTGGTTGTGGTCGAGGGAATGGTGCCTACGCGCCACGCCAGCTACGCAGCGCGGGTCAACCTGCACCTGGCCAAGAGCCTGGATGCCGAGGTAATCCTGGTATCGGCCCCGGAAAACGAAGTGCTCAGCGAGCTGTCTGGCCGGGTCGAACTGCAGGCCCAACTGTTTGGCGGCCCACGCGACCCGAAAGTACTGGGGGTGATCCTCAACAAGGTGCGTACCGACGAGAGCATGGCGGACTTCGCCACCCGCCTGCGCGAGCACTCGCCATTGCTGCGTGGCAATGACTTCCGCCTGCTTGGCTGCATCCCCTACCAGCCCGAGCTGAACGCGCCGCGGACACGCGATGTGGCCGAGCTGCTCGGCGCCCAGGTGCTCAATGCCGGCGATTACGAGCAGCGGCGCATGAGCAAGATCATCATCTGTGCACGCACGGTGGCCAACACGGTCCCGCTACTGACCTCGGGCACCCTGGTGGTAACCCCGGGCGACCGCGACGACATCATCCTCGCTGTCAGCCTGGCAGCGATCAATGGCGTACCCCTGGCCGGCTTGCTGCTGACCAGCGACAGCAAGCCTGACGTGCGTATCCTCGGCCTGTGCCGCGGTGCCCTGCAGGCCGGCCTGCCGATCCTTTCGGTCAGCACCGGCTCGTACGACACCGCCAACCAGCTCAACTCGCTGAACCGCGAAATCCCGGTGGACGACCGCGAGCGTGCCGAGTTCATCACCGACTTCGTCGCCAGCCACCTCGACGCGGCCTGGCTGCACCAGCGCTGCGGCACGCCGCGCGAACTGCGCCTGTCGCCGGCAGTGTTCCGCTACCAGCTGATTCAGCGTGCGCAGCAGGCCAACAAGCGCATCGTCCTGCCAGAAGGCGCCGAGCCACTGCTGGTGCAGGCTGCAGCCATCTGCCAGGCCCGCGGCATCGCTCGCTGCGTGCTGCTGGCCAAACCCGAAGACGTCGACGCCGTGGCCCGCGCCCAGGGCATCACGTTGCCGCCGGGGCTGGAGATTCTCGACCCCGAACTGATTCGCGGACGCTACGTGGAACCCATGGTCGAGTTGCGCAAAAGCAAGAACCTCAACGCACCGATGGCCGAGCAACAACTGGAAGACCCCGTGGTGATCGGCACCATGATGCTGGCCCTGGACGAAGTGGACGGCCTGGTCTCGGGCCTGGTGCACTCCACGGCCAACACCATCCGCCCGGCCCTGCAGCTGATCAAGACCGCACCCGGCTCGAGCCTGGTCTCATCGGTGTTCTTCATGCTGTTCCCCGAGCAGGTGCTGGTGTACGGCGACTGCGTGATGAACCCGCACCCAAGCGCTGCCGAACTGGCGGAGATTGCCCAACAGAGTGCCGCCTCGGCGCAGGCCTTCGGCATCGCGCCACGGGTGGCGATGATCAGTTATTCAAGCGATTCGGCCAGCGATGAAGAAGTCGAGAAAGTGCGCGAAGCGACACGCCTGGCACAGGACGCGGCGCAGGAGCTACTGATCGACGGGCCGTTGCAGTATGACGCAGCGGCCAACCCGGCCATCGCCCGAGAGCTGGCGCCGGCTAGCCCGGTGGCCGGGCGCGCCACGGTGTTCGTGTTCCCCGACCTGAATACCGGCAATACCACGCACAAGGCGGTACAGCGCAGTGCCGACGGGGTCAGCCTGGGGCCGATGCTGCAGGGTTTGCGCAAGCCGGTGAATGACTTGCCGCGAGGGGCGCAGGTTGACGATATCGTGCATACCATTGCCCTGACGGCGATTCAGGCCAGCGTGGCGCGCTAAAAGCAGAGGCTTCTTTGCAAGCCTTGTGGGAGCGGGTCTGCCCGCCCCCACAGAGCCGCAAAGCGGCCCGGAAGGTCAATCAGGGATACTGCTGAACCTGACCTTGCTGCTCATACTGCTGACCCGGAATCGGCTTCAGGTTCACTTCCACACGGCGGTTCTGCGCACGACCATTGGCGTCAGCGTTGCTGGCGATCGGCTGGTCCGGGCCCATGCCACGTACAGAGATACGCGAGGCATCCACACCCTGCGAAGTCAGGTAGGTGCTGACCGCCTGCGCACGGCGCTGGGACAGGTCCATGTTGTGCTGGCGGCTGCCCGTGCTGTCGGTGAAGCCGACCACTTCGATGGTGTTCTGGTTGAACTGCTTGAACGAGCCAGCCAGGTTGTTCAGTGGCGAGTAGAAGCTTGGGGCGATGTTGGCCGAGTCGGTGGCGAAGGTGATGTTGCCCGGCATGATCAGCTTGATCTGGTCACCCTGACGCTGCACTTCCACACCCGTGTTGGCCATCTGTGCGCGCAGCTCGGCTTCCTGCTTGTCGGCGTAATAGCCGTAACCTGCAGCGGCAGCACCCACTGCTGCGGCACCGATCAGGGCCCCCTTGCCACGGTTGTTGTGGTCGATGGCGGCACCCGCGATGGCACCGGCCAGCGCGCCCAAACCGCCGTACTTGGCGGTCTTGCTCATCCCTGTGGAGCCCTGCGCCTGACCCTGGTTGTCGTAAGGGTTCTGACCGGCGCAGCCGGTCATCAGTGCAGCGGCGGTTGCGACGATAATCAGACGACGCATGGTGAACATGGACAAGCTCCTACTGAAATTCATAAATGCGGCAGATCCCAAGGGGTTCTATGCCAGCCTTGGAACGCATCGGCAACGAAAAATTCCATGAAAGTGCCTTCATGTGCCATCAGGCCCGCACGAATGGGTTTTCACGCATCTCGTCGCCCAAACGGGTGTCGGGCCCGTGGCCGGTCACCACGACGGCCTCTTCGTCCAGCCGGTACAGCCGCTCCTTGATGGAACGCACGATTGCCCGCTGGTCGCCACCCCATAAATCGGTGCGGCCAATACCCCGGCGGAACAGGGTGTCACCGGCAATCAACAACTTGGCGTCGGCGAACCAGAAGCTCATCGAGCCCGGGGTATGGCCTGGCGTATGCAACGCCACACCGCAGCCGCAGGCCAGTTCTTCGTCATCGCCCAGCCAGCGGTCCGGTGCCGGTACCGGCGTGTAGGGTACGCCGAACATCTGGCACTGCATCTCAAGGTTGTCCCACAGCATCTGGTCGTCCTTGTGCAGGTGCAGCGTGGCACCCGTCAGCTCCTTGAGCTTGCCTGAGGCGAGGAAGTGGTCGAAGTGCGCATGGGTGTGGATGATGCTCACCAGCGTCAGGCCGTGGACCTGCAGGCGGGCAAGAATCTTGTCCACATCACCACCCGGGTCCACGACAATGGCTTTCTTGGTCAGGGGGTCGCCGATCAGCGTGCAGTTGCACTGCAAGGGGCCGACAGGGAAGGTTTCGCGGATGAGAGCAGGCGGGGCTTGGGTCATGGTGTTCTCGCAGGTGAAGCTGGGTTCTGCTGGGAGCCTGACAGGAAAATGGGGTGGGTGCACGAGGTTCATGTCTTGAGCGAAGTGGCGCCTGTGAGATCGAGCGCCGCCCGCGTGGTGCATCGCGAGCAAGCTCGCTCCTACATTTGTTTCGGGCCAGTTATTCCTGAGGCGGAGGTGCGCGCCACCTTGGTGCCCACCTCGATATTGCGTGGAACAAACAAGGCGGTCGCGCGCGAGGGTGCAGGCAATACTGGCCCGAAACAAATGTAGGAGCGAGCTTGCTCGCGATGCGCCGCGCGGGCGGCGCTCGATCGCCCAGGCACCCAATACCTCAAGGCAAAAACAACCTGAACAACCCACCCCCAAGCGCCCCGCCGTTGGAGATCTCGATCCGCCCGCGCACCCCGCCGCTTTCATGCAACGCGGCGATCCGCGCCGCAAAATACAGCCCAAGGCCGGTACTGCCGCTGGTCGAGTCGATGCCCTGGATGTACTCCTCCTGGCGCTCAAGCATGTGCTTTGGATAACCCGGGCCGTCATCATTGACGCAAATGGCCAACTGGTTATCGGCCTCTTCGATGGTGATCAGCAAGGCGTGCCCGGCAAAGCGGGTGGCGTTGGTGATGACGTTGGAGATCACCGAGGCCACCAGTTCGCGGTCGAAGAAACCCAGCGGGTTGTCGGTGTCGATACGCCAGGTGGCGAGAATGTCGTTGTGCTTGAGTACTTCCTCGTGCGCCGCCAGCTGGGCTTCGATGAAATCATCCAGCTCATGGTAATCCGGGCATACCGGCAACTGGTTCACACCCAGTTTGTACAAGCCCAGCAACTGCACCAGCATGCCGTTGAGGTGACGAAATTCATGCTCCATGATCCCCTGTTCAGCACCGCCGCGCAGTTCCTCGGGCAAGCGTTCCACCCACTGGCTGTGGGACTGGATCAGCGCCGACAACGAACTTTTGAGGTCGTGCACGGTGGAGGCGATCACCGTGGAAAAATCCAGCCCCTGATTGTCTTGATTCATGCGCCGAACACTCGGATGTGCAGTTTGCGGTAACGGTCATAGCGATTGTCGCTGGCAGGGATCCCGGCCACGCTGGTCAAAGCGTCGCGGCACTCCTGCATGATCGCAGGCTGAGGGTTGTCACCGCCGATGCGCAGCAGCGCCTGGGCGGTGTTGAGGGCGATGCTGATGTTCTTCGGCTGTAAACCCAATGCCTTTCGGAACAGTTGCAACGCCTCGCCAAGCTGCCCTCCCTGGTAACTGCGCACACCCTGCCGGTTGAGGGTGACCGCTTCGGTAATGGCGTTGAGCACGCTGGGGTCATCCGTCAGCTTGCCCACTTTCTCCATGACCTTGGGGTCATCGCCATAACTTTCCACACAGTTCTTCAGCACGCCGATGGCGGCGGCTTCCTGCCCCATCGCCTGCAATTGCGCAGCGACAGTCAGGGCCGAATCGACCGAGAAGAACTGGTTCATCTTGTCCAGGCGCTGAATCGCCTGTTCTGTCAACTTGCCGGCCGTTTCCGGGTCGCCGGCCTGCTGCAGGCTGGCAGCCTTCATCATCCGCGCACGCACCTGCAAGCCTTGGTCCTCGGGGTTTTCCTTGGCCACTTCGCTGAGCGTGGTGTTGATCTCGACCCGGGTACGGGCGTCCAGGCCGAAGCCTGCATTCTTGCTCATCAACGCCTGCACCAGGCCAAGGTTGTTTTCGGCATCCTTGTAGCGCGAACTCTGCCCCTGGTTCACCGCATGACGGAACGCCTTCGATGCGCTCTCGAAGTCTTCGTTCTCCAGCGCCAGCTTGCCCAGCGTCGACTGCCGACGCACCGACAAAGGCGACAGGCGCACGGCTTCTTCAAGCAAGTTCTGCGCGCGCCGGGTATCCCCCTGAGCCACCAGCACCTCGGCCATGCCATCGTAAAGGCCTGGCATGATCGGGAACGCCTTGAGCGCCTGCTCGTATACACCCTGGGCCTGAGCATTCTGACCACGCTTGTGCATCAGTGCGCCCAATGCAGCATATACCCACGGCTGCGGACGGCTGGCCAGGATGGCCTTGAGGAATTTTTCCAGTTCCTCGAAACGGTTGAGGTTGCGCAGGGCATCGGCCCGGTAGCGCAAGCACAAGGGTGCCAGGCGCGGATCCTTCTTGCACAGCTCGGCGCAGGCCGCCAGTACTTCGGCCGGACGGTTGCGGTCCAGCGCCTGCAGGATCGGCTTCAGCAACGTCTTGCGCTGGAACAGTTTCTCGACGCGCTGGGCCAGGCCAACCCGGTTGAACGGTTTGGTCAGGTAGGCATCGGGCTCGTGCTCGATGGCGCTGAGAACAATCGCCTGACTGCTCTCGGCAGTGACCATGATGAACACGCACTCATGGCTGATGTGCTTGTCGATGATCAGGTCTTCAAGCACCTGCTGCCCGTTCTTCTTGCCATCACCCAGATGGAAGTCCTGCAGGATGAAGTCATAGCGCTTCTGCGCGCACATGCGCAGCGCCTGCTCGCCGCTGTCAGCGGTGTCCACGTCGCGCACGCCCAACTCGCGCAACATGGAACGGGTCGACGTACGAAAGTCGGTAAAGTCGTCGACGATCAGAAAGCTCTTTTGCCCGTACTGCAGCATCAACACGACCTGCCTTGGAATGATTGAAAAATCGCGCGAGGCGATGCCACCGATAGCTGTATCGGCAGCTGGTCGGGAAAGATGAGGGTAGAGCATTGTCGGCCAGAAAATATGGCGTCAGGCCATCACTTTAACGAGCAATGACCTACAGGGCCAGTATCACGCCAGCAACCCCAGGGATTTGGCCTTGGCCACCGCCTGGGTGCGCCGCTCCACGCCCAACTTGCTGTTGATGTGGCTGGCGTGGGTCTTCACCGTGTGCAGGGAAATGAACAGCCGTTCGCTGATCTGCTGATTGGAGCAACCTTGGGCAATCAGTTCGAGCACGGCCATTTCGCGGCCACTCAGCGCTTCGCCGTTGCCCGTACTGGCGATTGACACTGGCGGCAGGTGCTTGAGCAGTTCCGCCTGAACCGGGCAAGCGGCACCTGCCTGCAGTTGTTCATGAAGCCATTGCGGGTGTTTTTCCAGCAGTGGCTGCATCGGCTGCATCACACCGCCATGCGCCGCTTCCAGCAAGCTTGGCAGCAACTGCGCGGCCTGCCCTTCCTTGCCTTCGTCCAACAGCAGGGAAAGCCATTGGCTCTGGGCGCTGACGGCGAGCATCATGCCGCCACTGTCCTGGCCGCGCTTTACCAGGCATGCCAGGCGTTGCACGGCATCGTCGCTACGCAACTGGATGCGATCGAGCGCTGCCTGCTGCAACGCAATGTGCAACGGCAGCAGCGGATGGAACTCCGGTGCCGCCGCCGGCTGCTCGCCGCCATAGGTCTGGCCCAGGCGCTGCAGCCAGGACTCCGCCAGATCGGTACGCCCCTGGGCCAGCCACAGTTCGCATTTGACCAGGGTAATCATGGCCAGGTAGTAGACCGGGGGCACATCCCAGATGTGCATCAAGCGCTCTGCCTCGGCCAGTTCGGCAAAGGCCTCGGCAAAGTGACCTTCCCGGCCATCGAGCGTGGCAATCACGCAATGACCGATGAGCACACTGATGTCCCGGCACGCTCGCGCCTCGCCCAGCCCCGCGCGCAAACGCGCGCGGCCCTGCGCCGGCTGCAGACGCGAGACCAGCAGGTAACCTTCGTAAAGCGTCAGCCGCGCACGCACGGCATACAGCCGCTGCGCCGAAAGCCCTTGCAGACGTTGCAGCCCTTGGCGCACTTCGTCCAGCGCACGCAGCACCTCGCCACGGGCATGCAGCACCCGCGCCCGATCGTAATGCGCCAGCGCCTCGAACAAGGGGTTACCGACCCGCTGGGCCAGCTCCAGGGCCTCGCGGTTCCAGCCTCGGGCCCGCCAGAAGTCACCATCGGCAATGGCCAGGTTGGACAGCGTCGACAAACACACCAGCCGCTGGCCATAGCGCTTGCTCGGCAGGCTCTGCAGCGCTTCGCCGCAATAGGCCAGGGTGCGCTCGCGGTCGCCACGGCCACGGGCAATGACCCCACTGAGTGCCAGCCATTGGGCCAGCATCGACTTTTGTGCGGTCGCCGAAGGCGCGGGCAGAAAGCGACTGAGGTAGCCAGCCAGTTCCTCGGCAGCATCCAGCTGGCAAGCCAGCCCCAACGCCCAGCTGTACAGCACGATCAGCCGCGGCGTGCTGATCAACAGACTGTCGGGCAGGTCCATCTTCCAGCGCAGCAACATGCCGACATTCTGCTCGGCCAGCAGTTGCTCCTCGGACAGACTTTGCACCAGGTCGGCGGCAACATCGAGGTGGCCGGCACGCAAAGCCTGCTCCACCGCCTCGTCCAGCAGGTCTTGAGCTTCAAACCAGCGGCAGGCCCGCAAATGCAGAGCGACCTGCGATTCGCTCGCCTGGCGGCTGCGCAGCAGGTCGGAGAACAAATGGTGATAGCGGAACCAGTGGCCATGCTCGTCCAGCGGCACAAGGAACACCTGATGCGCCTGCAGGAAGCTCAGGACGGCGGCGCTGTCGTGGCGGCCACGCATCGCATCGCAAAGCGGAGCGCAGAAACGCTCCTGGCAGGCGGTTTCGTCCAGGAAGGCCTGCACGTCCGCAGGTAGCCTGTCGATGACTTCTTCAAGCAGGTAGTCGCGGATCAGGCCCTCGCCACCATGCAGCGCCTGGGGCAAGGCTTGCTCGTCGGCGCTGTCGCTGGCCGCCAGTTGCCAGAAACGCAACCCGGCCACCCAGCCGTCGCTGCGCTGGATCAGGTTGTCCAGTGCCTGGCCGCGCAGGCCGGTAGGCTGGCGACCGATCACCGCCAGCGACTCATCCGCGGTGAGGCGCAGGTCCTGTTCGTTAAGCTCGACCAACTGCCGGGACAGGCGCAGGCGCGCCAGGTGCCAGTCTGGCCGCTGGCGGCTGGTCACCAGCAACACCAGGCCGGGGGGCAGGTGATTGAGGAAGAACTGCAGGCAACGGTCGAGCACCGGCCCCTGGGCCAGGTGATAGTCGTCCAGCACCAGCAGCAGCGGCGTATCAGCCTGCAGGTACAGCGCCAGCTCGTCGAGCAGGCCGTCAAGCCACTCTTCAAAGGCAAACGGCTGGTGGCGCTGGCGCATTTTCAGCAGGCCCATGGCCTGGCCGCCCAGTGCCGGGCAGTATTGCTGCAGGCCTTCAAGCAAGCGCTCAAGGAAGCGGCCAGGGTCAGCGTCCCGCTGGCTCAGGCCAAGCCACAGGCTGCGCCAGTGCTCGGGCAGTGTTTCGCAAAACTCGATGGCCAGGGAGCTTTTGCCGAAACCCGCCGGCGCATTGACCAGCAGCAGCCGCCCGCCCAAACCGGCTTCCAGCCGCTGGCACAAACGCAGGCGCGGCACATGGCCGTCCGGCAGCGGTGGCCGGAAGAAACGCCCGTCCCGCAGGCCAAGGGCCTGACTTGCGAATCCATGGGTACGGGACAGATCTGTCATGGCCGGCTCGTTCTGGTTGGAAGACAACGGCGGTATGGATGTTTGCGAGACTAGCCGTTAACGCTGCGCATTTGAAGATGATGGGCGCAATAGGCGCGGAAAAGACTGCGACAAAAAGCAACATGGCTGATGGACAGGGGCTGGGGCAGGGGTTTGGAGAGGTATTCAGGAGGTTTATTGCCTTGCCCGGCCTCTTCGCGGGTGAACCCGCTCCTACCGCGGAACCTGTAGGAACGGGTTCACCCGCGAAGAGGCCGGTTCAGGAAATAGAAACGCCCCGGCGAGCCGGGGCGTTCTGGGGATCACACGGCGTTCAGTGATTTCAGCTTAGCGAATACCCGACTGACGCAGCGCTGCGGGCTGGAAATCGGCCTTGCTGGCACTGAAGCCGAAGTCGTAGGCACGCTTCTCTTCGTTCTTCATCCCAAGGGCCAGGTAACGACCGGACTGCAGGTCGTAGATGGCTTCCAGGGTGTACCAAGGCACTTCCACGTTGTAATAAGGCTGAGCATGAGCCTCGGACACGCGCCACAGTTGGCCACGGCCGTCGTACTGGTCGATCACCGCAGCCTGCCAGGTGTCCTCGTCGATGTAGAAATCACGCTTGGCGTAGATGTGCCGCTGGCCTGGCTTGAGGGTTGCAACTACGTGCCAGACGCGGCGCAGCTCGTAACGGGCCAGATCCTGGTTGATGTGCCCGGCCTTGATGATGTCGGCGTACTTCAGCTTGGGGTCATCCAGCTTGAAGGCGTTGGAGGCGATGTACAGTTCCTTCTTGCCTTCCAGCTTCCAGTCATAACGGTCCGGTGCACCGTTGAACATGTCCAGGTTGTCCGACGTACGCAGGCCGTCGGCGGCGGTACCTGGGCCGTCATACGACACTTGCGGTGCCTGGCGCACACGGCGTTGGCCGGCGTTGTAGATCCACGCCTTGCGCGGCTCCTTCACCTGGTCGAGGGTTTCGTGCACCAGCAGCACAGTCCCGGCCAGGCGCGCAGGCGCAGTAACTTCCTGCTTGAAGTAGAACAGGATGTTGCCTGGGTTGTTCGGGTCGTAGTCCTTCATCTTGTCGCGGAAGACGAACTGGTCGGAGAAGTATACGGGGTTGAACGAGCCATTCTGCTGCGGCGTGGCCTGGGTCACCAGGCGGCTGACACTGCCGCCGCGGTAGCGGGTGATGTGGTTCCAGATCACCTCAAGGCCGCTTTTCGGGATCGGGAACGGCACCGCCGTGCGGAAGTTGCTCAGGCCGTTGCCGCCTTCCACCAGGGTGGTTTTGGTGGCGTTTTCCTTGATGGCAGCGAACACATCGGCCGGGACGGTTGCGCCGCGATGGGTCTTGAACACCGGGATCTTGTAGGTGTTCGGGTAGCGTTTGAACATGGCCAACTGGCCGGGCGAGAGTTTGTCCTTGTACTGGTCGGCATTCTGCGCAGTGATGGTGAACAGCGGTTTTTCACTGCCGTACGGGTCGGACAGGAAGCCCTTGCCGTCGACGCTGCCTGCGGTCTTCGACAGCGGCTCCCACGGGCCGATGGAGCCGTCGGCGTTGCCGGCCTTCTCGGCACCCATCGGGGTCAGGGTGCTGCCCAGCTTGGCCGCCTCGTCGGCGGATACCGCAGCCATGACGCTGGTCGCCAGCAGGGACAGGCCCAGCACACCGGCTTGCAGCAGACTTCTGGTCTTGTTCATGTCGTGTCGTCCTGGATCTGTATGCTTAGAAGTTCACGCCGAAGCTGAGGGCGACGAAGTCGCGGTCATCCACGGTGCTGTACTTGCCGTCGAAGAAGTTGGTGTACGACAGGCTCGCCGTATAGGTGTTCTGGTACTCGGCGTCCAGGCCCAGGCTGACAGCCTTGCGGCCTTCCTCGAAGTTGGCGCCAGGGCCAGGCGAATAACCGGACACGTCATGCGACCAGGCCACGCTCGGCTTCAGGTTGATACCCGCGAATACGTCGTTGTAGTCCCAGATGACACGGCCGCGGTAACCCCAGGAAGTGCTGGTGGTGTAGCCGTCGTTCTCGCATTTGCGGTTCAGGTTGGCGGTGGACGCCCCCGCACCGGCGCCGGCGATGGTGCTGCCATTGAGCGCCTGGCAGGTATCGGCGCCACCGGTGGATGGCAACGGACCTGGGCCGAACACCGGGTCGCGACCGTAGCGGGTATCGTGGGCATTCTCCAGGCCGCCGACATGGGTAACACCCACTTCACCGACTACAGTCATCCGGCTGGCACCCATCACCTGGTCGAAGAAATGGGTCAGGGTGGTCTGGAACTGGGTGATCTCCTTACGGCGATACCCATGCAGGTCTTGCCCCGGCGTACCGGTCAGCAACGATGCGTTGCTCAACGCGCCGCCAATTGGACGGACACCGGCGAACAGGATATCCGTGGTATTGAGCTGCACTGGCGCATTGGGGCGGTAGCTGACTTCGCCGCTCCAGGCGGTGCCAGTGGGTAACGTGGTGGAGAAACTCAAGCCATAAAGGCGGATGTCCTCGGGGTATTCCACAAAGTACTCGGAATTACCCGCCACGATCAGAGGCGCCAATGCGCGCAGCTGCGCAGGCAGGGCGCTCAGCCCGGCGAACACGGACGGCGGGGCCCCTGTGGCACTGAAGATGGGTGCACGGCTATGGTAATTCATGAAGTAGGCGCCGAACTCCGTGTCCAACGGCTCGAACATATAGCGCATGGCCACACCGAACTGGCCGCTGTCACGCGCATCGCGGTCGGCACCACGGCGCACCATCACACCCTCTTCGTTGATGTCCACGCCCCGCGTGGCGAGGAACTGCTGGGCAGCGCCCGGCACCGTGCGGCTGCTATTGAGCACGCGCAAGTTGTCGGTACAGCCGTCGGCGATGATGTCCGGCTGGGAGAAGAAGGTGCCGCAGTTGTCGACGACCGTCTGGTCCCATTCGAGCTGGTAGAAGGCCTCGGCCGACAGGTTGTCGGTCAGGCTCTGCGAGATGTAGAACATGTTGACCGGAATCAGGCCTTCCTTGATCTCGGCCCCGGGACGGCGGAACGCCGACACGTCGATGGGGTTGATCGAGTTGATGCCGCCGCCGATGAAGGTACTTTCGCCCCAGCTCACTACCTGCTTGCCAAAACGCACCGAGCCAGGCTGATCGCCGATGGAGTAGTTGTGGTAGACAAAGGCGTCGAGCAGCTCGGCCCCGGACGACTTGGCGCCTTCCTTGCGGTTGGAGTCGCTGATGTCCTTGAACTCGCGGTTTTCGTCCTTCAGTTCGAAGTCGTACCAGTACTTGCCGCGCACGAACACACCGGTGTCGCCGTACTTGAGCTCCAGGTCATGAATGCCCTTGAAGATCTTGGAGAAAGTTTCGCCCTTCTTGAAGTTCAGGTGGCCATCGTCGGATGTCTGTGACAGGCCCTTGCCGCCGTTGTTCACCCCTATCAGGTTCTTGTTGGGGTTGGCCGTCGACCAGCTGGCGCCGATGGAGAGCGACGAGTCGAACTGGCCTTCGATTTCACCAATGTTGAAACTGACAGCGAAAGCAGGACTTGCGAGCGTGGAAGCAAGGCTGACGGCCAAGGGCAGCTTGGCCCGGCGCCAGAACAGGTTTGCAGATTTCATCGACGCTACTCCATGTACTTTTTTGTTATGGCAGTGAGTCCTTTCAAGAACGGCCCGAGCGACCGGATTGCAGGCTTGCACCTGCGGCGACACAGCTTGCGCATGTCGCCCTCCCCCATTCCTGAAAATCCCCTGGCCCCGACTATAGCCAGCAGGCACAGGCGCTTGATCCCTCTAAAGTGTGATTTGCGCTACATGCCACCAACTCGCTGCAGTTTTGCTTCGGTTGCGGGCTGGTAGTGCTCAAGGATGGCGCATTTCTGTCGTTTGGCAAGGCGGCGGGCTCTCTAGCATGCGGGTCACGCTCTGACGTGCGCGACCCGCACAAGGGTTACAACGTGGAAAGGAACGCGCTGTTGCTGGCCTGCCACTGGACGATGTCCTGGCGAATGCGTTTCTTGTCGAGCTTGCCGACACTGGTCTTGGGAATTTCAGTAACAAGGGCGATCTGGCTTGGAATCGCCCACTTGTTGATATGACCTTGCTCGACGAATGGCTTGAGGTGTTCCTTCAGCGCCTTGGCGTCGATATCGTGGCCGTCACGTGCCACCAGCAGGGCAAACGGGCGCTCACCCCACTGCGGGTCGGCCACCCCCACCACCGCCACTTCGCGCACGGCCGGGTGGCGACTGATCAGGTCTTCCAGGTCGAGCGAGGAAACCCACTCGCCACCGGTCTTGATCACATCCTTGATGCGGTCGCGGATGTCGATGTAGCCCATGCCGTCGAGGGTGGCGACGTCACCGGTGTGCAGCCAGCCGCCCTGCCACAGCTCCTCGCTCTTCTCCGGTTCCTTGAAGTAGCCCATGGTCAGCCACGGCGCACGCAGTACCAGCTCGCCCTGGGTTTCACCATCGGCGGGCAGGAAGTTGCCTTCGCCGTCGACGATGGCCGCTTCGACCAACGGCACCGGCACACCGGCCTTGATACGGTAAGTGACGCGCTCATCCTCGCTGCCGGCCTGCAGTTCATCGTTCAGGTGTGCCGCGGAGATCAGCGGGCAGGTTTCCGACATGCCATACGCGGCGGTCAGCTGGATGCCGCGCGCCAGGGCGGCCTGGTACAGCGAACGGTTGAGCGAGCTGCCGCCGATGATGATCTTCCAGCCGCCGAAGTCCTGCCCCTGGGCGTTCGGGCAGTTGAGCAGCATCTGCAGGATGGTCGGTACGCAGTGGGAGAAGGTGACCTTCTCTTCACGCCAAAGCTTGACCAGCATGTCCGGCTCGTAGCGCCCTGGGTACACCTGCTTCATGCCGAGCATGGTGGCAGCGTAGGGGATGCCCCAGGCATGCACGTGGAACATCGGGGTGATGGGCATGTAAACGTCGTTGCTGCCCAGCAGGCGCACGCTGTCGATACTGCCGGTGACCGAGGCCTCGGCCAGGGTGTGCAGCACCAGCTGGCGGTGACTGAAATACACGCCCTTGGGGTTACCGGTGGTGCCAGTGGTGTAGAAGGTAGTGGCCACCGAGTTCTCGTCGAAATCCGGGAAGTCGTAGCGCGGGCTGGCAGCAGCCAGCAGCTGCTCATACTCGCCGACCAGACCGGGCAGTTCGGCAGTCTTGTCCGGGCCATCGGTCAGCAGCAGGGTCTTGTCGACAGTGGTCAGCTGCCCGGCGATGGCCTGGTACAGGCCGACGAAGTCGCTGTTGACCAGCACCACGCGGTCTTCGGCATGGTTCATGGTGTAGAGGATCTGTTCGGGCGACAGGCGCACATTGATGGTGTGCACCACAGCGCCGATCATCGGGATGGCGAACATGCATTCCAGGTAGCGATGGCTGTCCCAGTCCATCACCGCCACGGTGTCACCGGCCTTGACCCCGGCCTCGGTCAGCACATTGGCCAGGCGGGCAATGCGCTCGTTGAGCTGTGGATACGTCAGCCGCATCTGGTCGCGGTAGACGATTTCGCGGGTCTTTTCATAGCGGCTGCCGGACATCAGCAGGCGCTTGATCAGCAATGGATAGGCATAGGCGCCCTCGGCGGGCTTGATGATGCGTGTCTGCAACATGGGGATCCCTTTTCTGAAAAGCGGGCCGGACAAGTCTGGGTTTACTGTAGTTCGCCAATGTGACGGCCAAATCAGCCGAAGGAATGATTTGCGCGGCAGAGGTATGAGTGGCGGGCGTTGACGGGCAGCAAGGTTGAGCTAGACACTGCGGCGGCGGCTTCAGGTTTGCGCCGAAGCCGAGGGCCTCTTCGCCGGCAAGCCCGCTCCTGCAAGGGTTGTGGTGACCTTGTGGGCGCGGGCATGCCCGCAAATGGCCACTATGCCCTTATCCCTCCCTGCCACCGGAGATCTTCATGCCCAGCCCGCGTCGCGCCGTGTTTCTCGATCACCAGTCCCTGGACCTTGGCGACCTCGACCTTTCGCCCCTGAAGCAGCAGTTCGACCAGTTCGAACTGTTCGCCGCCACCCGCCCGGAACAGGTCGCGGAACGCTTGCAGGGCGCCGTGGCAGTGGTCAGCAACAAGGTCATGCTCGACGCCGCAACCCTGGCCGCCAACCCGCAACTGAAGCTGATCCTGGTGGCCGCCACCGGCACCAACAATGTCGACCTGGCCGCCGCTCGCGCCCAGGGCATCACCGTGTGCAACTGCCAGGGCTACGGCACGCCGTCTGTCGCCCAGCATACCCTGGCCCTGCTGTTGGCCCTGGCCACTCGGCTGTGCGACTACAACCAGGCGGTGGCCGATGGCCAGTGGGCCAAGGCCAGCCAGTTCTGCCTGCTGGACTTTCCTATCGTCGAACTGGAGGGCAAAACCCTCGGCCTGCTCGGCCACGGCGAACTGGGCGGCGCAGTGGCGAGGCTGGCCGAAGCCTTCGGTATGCGTGTACTGAGCGGGCAGATCCCTGGCCGCCCGGAGCGCGCCGACCGGCTGCCGCTGGACGAGTTGCTGCCGCAAGTCGATGCCCTGACCCTGCACTGCCCACTGAACGAGCACACCCGGCATATGCTCGGTGCCCGCGAACTGGCCCTGCTCAAGCCCAACGCGCTGGTGGTCAACACCGCCCGTGGCGGCCTGATCGACGAACAGGCGTTGGCCGATGCCCTGCGCGGTGGTCACCTGGGCGGCGCGGCGACCGACGTGCTGAGCGTGGAGCCGCCGGTCAACGGCAACCCGCTGCTGGAGCCCGGCATCCCGCGCCTGATCATCACCCCGCACAGCGCCTGGGGTGCCGTGGAGTCGCGCCAGCGCATCGTCGGCCAGCTCAGCGAGAACGCCCAGGCCTTCTTCGCCGGGCAGCCACGCCGCGTGGTCAGCTGAGCCAGGCGCCCGCCTCTGCTACACTGCGCCACTTTTTTCCAGGAGACGTCGTCCATGGACCCGCGCAGTGAAGTGTTGCTCCGTCAGGCAGAGCTGTTTCAGGGGCCGCTGCTGATTGCCGGCGCCCCCGCCGACGACCTGCTCGGCCAGTTGCCTAAGGCCCAGGCCTGGACCTGGCATGCCGGCGATCAGGCCATGCTCGAAAGCCGCTTCGCAGGCCGCAGCCATTACGGCGTCGAGGCCCCTGAAGCAGCATTCGACAGCGCCGTGCTGTTTCTGCCCAAATCCCGCGAGCTGGCCGCCTATCTGCTCAACGCCCTGGCATCGCGCCTGGCTGGCCGCGAGCTGTACCTGGTCGGCGAGAAGCGCGGTGGCATCGAGGGCGCGGCCAAGCAGCTGCAGGCCTTTGGCAAGCCACGCAAACTCGACAGCGCCCGGCACTGCCAGCTGTGGCAAGTGACCATCGACCAGGCACCGCAGGCAAAATCGCTGGAAAGCCTGGCCGAGCGCTTCGAGCTGGCCCTCGAAGACGGCCCGTTGCAGGTGGTCAGCCTGCCTGGGGTATTCAGCCATGGCCGACTCGACCGAGGTACGGCCCTGCTCCTGAAGCATCTTGACGGACTGCCCGGTGGCCACATGCTGGACTTTGGCTGCGGTGCCGGGGTACTGGGTGCCACGCTCAAACGCCGTTACCCACAAAGCCGGGTGACCTTGCTGGACGTGGATGCCTTCGCCGTGGCCGCCAGCCGCCTGACACTGGCTGCGAACGGCCTGGAAGGCGAAGTGATCAGCGGCGATGGCATCGACGCCGCCCCTACCGAACTGAGCCTTATCCTGAGCAACCCGCCATTCCACACCGGCGTTCATACCAACTATCAGGCTTCGGAAAACTTGCTGAAAAAATCGGCCGTTCATCTGCGAAAAGGTGGCGAAATGCGCTTGGTCGCCAACAGTTTCCTGCGCTACCAGCCACTGATCGAAGGGGCATTGGGCAACTGCCAGGTACGTGACGAGGCCGACGGTTTCCGCATCTACCAGGCAACTCGCGGATAAAAAACAGCGCTTGCCGAAAGCGTTTTGCCTAGGCAGAATCCGCACCGTCCTAGGGGAGTAGTCTCCCGCGAGCACCCAGCTCGCCCGGTACGCGTCAACATACTTGGTCCACAGACCATGGCGCGTGCGACCCACCATGCACGCCTGCATGGCGAGATCCGCATAGACGGATCGAGGGTTTGACAAGACCTATGACACGCACACCTTACCCGGGGCGGGGAGGCTGTACGTGTCATAGCCGTGTCGACCCGCCCCCGTAGGAATCCTGATGCTGGAATCACTGTTGGTCCCCACCGCTATCGTTGCCTTGGCCGAGATCGGCGACAAGACGCAACTGCTCGCACTCATTCTCGCTGCCCGCTTCCGCAAACCCTGGCCGATCATCGCCGGCATCATCGCCGCCACCTTGGCCAACCATGCCGCAGCCGGTGCCGTGGGGGCGTGGGTCGGCAGCTTCTTCAGCGATTCGGCCCTGCACTGGATCCTGGCTGCGAGCTTTACGGCCACCGCACTGTGGACGCTGGTACCGGACAAGATGGATGACGACGAGAACCCGGCTCGCCGTTTCGGGCCATTCCTGACGACACTGATTGCGTTCTTCCTAGCCGAAATCGGTGA
Source organism: Pseudomonas sp. GW823-FHT05G12 (assembly GCF_058795575.1). Classification (NCBI taxonomy): domain Bacteria; kingdom Pseudomonadati; phylum Pseudomonadota; class Gammaproteobacteria; order Pseudomonadales; family Pseudomonadaceae; genus Pseudomonas; species Pseudomonas sp. GW823-FHT05G12. Next base: position 912,748 of record NZ_CM179501.1, on the reverse strand, counting down.
CAAGACCCAGGTCGCTACCGTGATGCTGGCGGCGCAGTATCCGCACCTGATCATGGTCATTATCGGCACTACCCTGGGTATGCTGATTGCCAACGTGCCGGTGGTACTGGCGGGTAACTTCGCGGCTGACAAACTGCCGTTGACGCTGATTCGCCGCCTGGCGGCAACGGCGTTCTTCGTACTGGCGATCGTGGCCGTCTATTCGGCAATGAAGGCCAGTGGCTGGATTGGGTAAAGGGCACATCAGGGGCTGCCATGCAGCCCCTGGATTCAGGCATTTACGGCTTGGCTGCAGCCTGATACAGCGGCATCACCTTCGGAATCGCCGCCTGCAGCGAAGCAATGCGGCTCGCGGACGCCGGGTGAGTACTCATGAACTCAGGCGGTGCACCTTCGGAAGCCTTGCTCATCTTGTTCCACAGGGTGATCGCGGCATTCGGGTCGTAGCCGGCACGGGCCGACAGCTCCAGGCCAATCAGGTCGGCTTCGTTTTCGTTGGCCCGGCTGTTGGGCAAGGTCATGGCGTAGTTCACCACCGTGTCGGCCATGGCCATGCTGCTCTGGCCGAGGCCGAAGATGGCACCGGCACCCTGGCGAGCCATTTCCACACCGTATGCCTTGGACATGGCCTCGCGGCTATGCTCGCGCAAGGCGTGGGCAATCTCGTGCCCCACCACTGCGGCAATTTCCGCATCGGTGAGTTTGAGCTGATCGATCAGCCCGGTGTAGACGATGATCTTGCCGCCCGGGCCGCAGTTGGCGTTCAGTTCGTCACTCTTGATCACGTTGACTTCCCAGTCCCACTGCGCGGCATCCGGGCGGAATTTGGGCGCCTGGGCGATCAGGCGGCTGGCAATTGCCTGCACACGCTTGGCATCGGCGCTGGACTTGTCGAGCACACCCTTGCTCGATGCTTCACCCAGGGTCTGCTGATACGACTGCGCGTACATCTGGTTGACCTCATCGGTCGAGAGCATGCTGAACATGTACTGCTGGCGCTCGACGCCAACAGCACCGCCGCTGGTGGTATTCACAGCCTGGCAGCCGGCCAACAGAATGCCAGCGCTCAGCAGGCTGACGACAAAAGACTTACGCATGAAAACACTCCCTATCCACATGCGCCGTATCCTAGGCCGAGTCGCCAGTGGCTGCCATAGCCGCAGGGAAGATTTTCGTCGCCTGATCCGGCCTCTTCGCGGGCAAGCCCGCTCCTACAGGGGTAACACGACCGTGGGTATGAGCAGGCTTGCCCGCTCCTATAGCAGGGGTAACACGATCATTGTAGGAGCGGGCTTGCCCGCGAAAGGGCCGACACAGCCCCCCATCAAGCAGGGGTAAGACACTCCGGCGCATCCAGCTTCGGGTCATTGACGAAATTGGCCAAGGCCCGCTCACGCAGCGTCGCCGGTGGGCTGGCCAGCAGCTCGTGCAAGCGGGTAATCGGCGTGTCCGGGTCAAGCCAGGCCGCCTGCCCCGCTTCGTCGAGGATGAGCGGCCGACGCTGATTCATGGCCGCCTGGGTCACCACCGCGCAACTCAGCCATACCTGGTCCTGCACCGGATAGGCCTCCCATACCGCCGCAAAGTACAGCGACGCGCCCTCCCCCGGGGTCAACCAGTACGGGCGTTTGCGCACGCTGCCACGCCATTCGTAAAAGCCGTTGGCCGGCATCAGGCAGCGACGCTGACGAAATGCATCGCGAAACATCGGTTGTTCGGCCAGCGTTTCGGCGCGGGCATGGGCAGGGGTGCGGGACAGGTCGGTGAGCCAGGCCGGGGTCAACCCCCAGCGCGCCTTGGCCAGTTGCTGCTGGCCGTCAAGCTGACGCTGGATCAGCACCGACGCCCCAGGCGATATATTCCATTGGGCCGGCTGGCCGACGGGAAAGCCCGGCAGACTGGCAAGGGCCTGGGGCCAGCGAAACAGGGCATAACGTCCACACATGGGCGAATTCAGAACCTAGCAGATCAAGGTACCGGGGACATTCTCCGGTTCGTCGCCAACCAGTGGCTGGGCATCATTGTACGCATCGATCAGCTGCCGTGCGCATTCGGCCTGCTCATCAGCCACGACGAGCCCCAGCAGGCCCTGCAAGGGCAGCTCGCCAGCGGCACCGACCAGGTCACGGCCGACCACGTGTACATCGATCCCCTCGCTGGCAAGCATGCCTGCCAGCATTTGCGCCTCGAGCAGGCTTTCCGGTTCGTAGATACGCTGCATCAGGTGTCGTCCTCGCGGCGGACTTCAAGCATCCATTCGTCACCATGCACCTGCAGAATGCACACCACAGGCTGGCAGCACACTTGGCAATCCTCGGTATAAACCTGGTCGCCCGCAGACAGATCGACGGTAGTTTCCACACGTTCGCCACAATAAGGGCAATCATAGAAGTCGGTTTCCAGCATCGCGGCCTCCGCAGTGACTTATGCGTATAATTGCCGGTCTGTTTACAGGGTCTGTGTGCGTCCGAGCCGTTTTTCGGAGCCCGTCCCTACCTTATTACCCTAGCCGTTTCCAACAAGAGAGCATGATGGGCGAATTCGATGCCATCCGACCGTACGACGACGCTGAGGTCCCTGCCGTTCTGGCACGCCTGCTCAGCGACCCGGCATTCCTCGATATCCTCACCCACTTCCGCTTTCCACGGGCGGCCGGCGCTCTCGGCTGGTTGCTCAAGCCCTTGATCGCACGCCGCCTGCGCAAGGAATTCGCCGGTGTTACCTGTGTCTCGACCTTGCAGGACAAAGTCGAGTACTACGTCGACCAGACCATCGATCGCGCCACCGACGGCGTCACCTACTCGGGAGTGGAACAGCTCAAGGCCGGCACCGCCTACCTGTTCCTGGCCAACCACCGTGACATCGTCATGGACCCGGCCTTCGTCAACTATGCGGTGTACCACGCCGGCCTGCCCACGCCGCGCATCGCCATTGGCGACAATTTGCTGCAAAAGCCCTTTGTCAGCGACATGATGCGCCTGAACAAGAGCTTCATCGTGCACCGTTCGATCAGCGGGCGGCGCGAAAAACTGGCTGCTTACCAACTGCTGTCGGCTTACATCAACCACTCGATCCGCAACGATGCCACCTCGATCTGGATCGCCCAGGCCGAAGGTCGGGCCAAGGACGGTGACGACCGTACCGACTCGGCGATCCTCAAGATGTTCCACATGAGCCGCAAGGACGAACCGTTCGGTGCAGTGATCCAGAGCCTGAACCTGACCCCGGTGTCGATCAGCTACGAATACGACCCGTGCGACCAGGCCAAGGCCCGCGAGCTGTACATCCGCGCCACAACCGGCACCTACAAGAAGGCGCCGGGCGAAGATGACAACAGCATTGCCAAAGGCATTACCGGCTACAAGGGCCGAGTCCACATCAACTTCGCGCCGCCGGTAACCGAGTACCACGAAGACACAAAACAGCTGGCGGCAGAGATTGACCGACAGATTCTGGGGGGTTACCGACTGTTCCCGGTGCATTACCTGGCATATGCGATGTGGGAGGGCAAGGACGAAGCCCTGCAAGTGCCAAGCGCCGAGAAGGTGTTCCCGGCGGATGAGCTGGCCAAGGCCAAGGAAGAATGGCAACGGCGCCTGGATGCCTGCCCGCAAGAGCAGCGGCCATACCTGGTGTTGCAGTATGCGACGCCGGTGCGCAACCAGTATCAGGTCAGGCAGCAGGCACCTGTAGCCTGATCAGGTTTGGGGCTGCGTTGCAGCCCCGATGGTTCTCAGACCCAGGTGCTGAACCAGGACAGCAGCAGCGCCATCGCCAGGCACGAAAAGCCCAGAATGTAGAAGTATTTCGGCACCCGAAGGTCGAAAGCGTCCACTACCCCGTCGTCTACTGCCATGTACTCGCGGGTTTCGGCCTCGCGCCGCCGCGCACTGTGCAGCAGCAAACCGCCCGGGCAGGTCAGCAGCAACGCCAGCAGGTTGATCAGCTTGGTGGGATGGGCGGCCAGGAACCCCCAGAGCACTTGCAAGGACATCACGCAACCTCGGTGTGAGCAGTGGCAAAGGCCAGCATTCTACCCAAGTCGCACCGTGGCGCCCGGCCTTGGCGACAAACTGTCGTTAAATTTCATCTGTCATCCGCTCGTCATCCATTCAGGCGACCCTGTCGACCTTTTGATGACCCGGAGCTTTTTCATGTTGCACGCCGAAAACCAGGACCGCCTCTACCTCGTTGCCCAGAGCGATGAACAACAGGCGCTGATCGATGGTTTTGCCATCAACGTGCAGGACCGCCAGTGGCTGGTCTACTGTGCGCTTGGTGGGCATGTGCATGAGGACTTGCCCGAAGTGGATGCCGGCACTGGGTTCAGCTTGCTGGATTTCCACATAGAAGCGGCGTAGATCTGTACCGGCCAGACAACAAAAAACCCGCTGCCTGTCACTCAGGCAGCGGGTTTTCTTGCACCACCTGAAGCTTACTGACCCAGCACCTGCCCGATGCTCGGGTCCTTGAACAGGCGGGTCAGGGCATCGCTCAGCACATCACCCACCAGCTGGGTGTTGGTGTCCTGGTTCGGCGCCATGCCGAAACGCTGGTCCAGCGAAGCGCCATAACGGCCGCTGTAACGGCGGCCGCCATTGGTCACATCAGCGCGGAAGGTGGCGCCGATGGTGGCCTCGGTCACGTAAAGGTTGTCTTTCGGCGACTGATACTTCAGCTCGGCCAGGGTCACGGTCAGCTGCGGCGCATTGCCGGCGTTCGGGGTCGGGGTGAAGCCGAGCAGGCGCACAGCCGCTTCAGCCTGAGCCTGCAGCTTGGGCACCACGTCATTACCGCTGACGCTGATGGTGCTGGTCTCGGGGTACATGCCACCGCGGGTACCCAGGGACTGCGAAGGCCGGCCATCAACTACCCGGACCACCACCGGCTGGCCATGACCGACCGGGGCCAGCTGGGCCTTGAGCGTGGGTTGCGGGTTGAGTTGTTGCGGGCTGTGGGCACAACCGACCAGGCTAAGGCTGGCCACGGCGATCAAACCGAACAACAGACGTTGCAACATGCGCGTTTCTCCAGAAAATGCGGCAAAGGCCCACAGTATACCTAGCCAGGCACAGACCAGTCATCGGCCCGGCCCGCTTGTCACAATCGTTTCATCGCCACACCCTTATCCTTGCGCCAAGCCCTAACGCAAAGGACTCGCCGCCATGACCTCGCTCTGGACTCAGCTCTTCCAACGGCCGCGCTACAACGCTTATGCCCGCCTTGACGCTGATGGCAAATGCCTGGCGTTCAAGCAATGCAGCCAGGCACCAAGCGGCATCGACTGGGTGCAGATCAGCGAAATTCAGCTGGCCTGGCTGGGCCGCGAGCTGCCCATCGAAGCCCGGGTTTGCGCCCGCGCAAACCGCCGTTGGCACCAGCGCCTCCTCGCTGCCTGACAAACGCTGCAATAAAAACCACGAATGGCGACATTTCTGCCCGCGACATCGCTATAATCTCCCCCCGATTATAAGGACGTCTCCTGATCGGGCCCCGCACTCGCCGATTGACCCCGGCAACTTCACCGCTTCGCCCACAGAGAGCCTTCCACTCAGGTCTTGCATCGGCTGTCGTGCCTGCTTTTTCCGGCCCTTCACACTGCATGAACCTGCGGGTTGCCATCGCGCAGTCCCCTTTTGAGGTTCACGTCTCCAAAAGAGCGTGAAAAAACGGTTTTCACAACTTCACAAGAGTGTGGCGAGCAAATGAACAGTCTGGCATGTGCAAAAGCGGCAGATGTGTCCCGAACAGCCCTGAACAGGCGGCAGATGCGCTCATCCCGTATGAGTGTCTGAACCGTTCCATAACGCACGCACGACACCTTGACCATAAGTCGAATTGCCGCACCTGTGGCAAACGGCGTTCAATACACGAACCCGAAGACTGATTGGCGGTGTCCGCGGAAGTTGCAAGAACTGCGAAAAGTCGGACATGGCGACCCTGGCAAACCCAGGTCCTATGCTGTCAATTAGGTAGCTGTAGATTGTGGAGACGCGTTAAATGGCGCAGAACGAATCGGTTGATGTGGTACTGGTAGGCGCGGGCATCATGAGTGCCACCCTGGCCGTACTGCTCAAGGAGCTTGACCCGACCCTGAAGCTTGAGGTCGTCGAGGCGATGGACTCCGGGGCCGCGGAAAGCTCCAACCCCTGGAACAACGCAGGCACCGGCCACGCCGGCCTGTGCGAGCTGAACTACACGCCGCAGGCCGCCGATGGCAGCATCGACATCAAGAAGGCCGTGCACATCAACACCCAGTTCGAGGTTTCGCGCCAGTTCTGGGCCTACCTGACCAAGAAGGGCAACTTCGGCTCGGCGCGTGCCTTCATCAACCCTGTCCCGCACCTGAGTTACGTCGAGGGTGACAAGGGTGTTTCCTTCCTCAAGAAGCGCTTCGAGCTGCTCAAGCAGCACCACGCCTTCGCCGAGATGGAATACACCGAAGACAAGGCCGTGATGAACGACTGGATGCCGCTGATGATGCCTGGCCGCCCGGCCGACCAGCACATCGCCGCTACTCGCGTGGCCAAAGGCACCGACGTCAACTTCGGCGCACTGACCAACAAGCTGCTCAAGCTGCTGGGCGACTCGCCGGACGCGCAGGTCAAGTACAGCAAGAAGGTTGTCGGCCTGCGCCGTAACGGCAGCGGCTGGACCGTGAGCATCAAGGACGTCAACAGCGGCGGCAGCCGTGAAGTCGACGCCCGCTTCGTCTTCCTCGGCGCCGGCGGCGCGGCCCTGCCGCTGCTGCAGTTGTCCGGCATCCCGGAAAGCAAAGGTTTCGGCGGCTTCCCTGTGAGCGGCCAGTGGCTGCGTTGCGACAACCCGGAAATCGTCAAGCAGCACCAGGCCAAGGTCTACAGCCAGGCCGCTGTCGGCGCCCCGCCGATGTCGGTGCCGCACCTGGACACCCGCGTCGTGGACGGCAAGACTTCGCTGCTGTTCGGCCCGTATGCCGGTTTCACTACCAAGTTCCTCAAGCACGGCTCGCTGATGGACCTGCCGCTGTCGGTGCGCATGGGCAACATCGGCCCGATGCTGGCCGTGGCCCGCGACAACATGGACCTGACCAAGTACCTGGTCAGCGAGGTGATGCAGTCGATGGAGCAGCGTCTGGAAGCCCTGCGTCGTTTCTATCCGCAGGCCAAGGCCGAGGACTGGCGCCTGGAAGTGGCGGGTCAGCGCGTGCAGATCATCAAGAAAGACCCGAAAAAAGGCGGCGTGCTGCAGTTCGGTACCGAGCTGGTCTCGGCCCAGGACGGCAGCCTGGCAGCACTGCTCGGCGCATCGCCAGGTGCCTCGGTAACCGTATCGATCATGCTGGAACTGATCGAGCGCTGCTTCCCCGAGCAGGCCAAGGGCGCCTGGGCTGCCAAGCTCAAGGAAATCTTCCCGGCTCGCGAGAAGACCCTGGCAACCGATGCTGCGCTGTACCACAAGATCAGTGCCGATAACGACGCGGCGCTGGATCTGGCAGAGAGCAGCCCGGCGGCCAAGCATTACGCTTAAGCCGGTCTGAAACGCAAAAACGCCCCTCGGGGCGTTTTTTGTGCCTGGCGCTTGATCAGCCTGTACCGGCCTCTTCGCGGGCATGCCCGCTCCCACAGGTTCGGTAATGCCCGCAGGTGCGACGCGACTCCTGTGGGAGCGGGCGCGCCCGCGAAGAGGCCGGCACTGGCTACAGATCAGCCGCGGGCTTTATCGATGATCTCGATGTACTCAGGGGCATTGCGCTGGTCGGCAATCTGCTCGACGAAGGTCTTGCCGTGCTCGTCCTTGCCGTCCAGGTCCAGGCCAGCTTCGACGAAGAAGCCTACAAAGCGCTCGAAGTCGTCCACGCGCAGGCCACGGTAGGCCTTGACCAGCTTGTGCAGCGACGGCGAAGTCACACCATCGGCCGGCTCGAACTGAAGGAACGACTTGATGTAGTCGTCGCTGATTTCGTCACCGATTACCTGTTTCTTGTCTTTACGCATTGCCGACTCCAACTGGACCATCACGGAATTTCGAAGGCCGGCAGTTTACCCCCCGCAGGCTTCGCGCCTCAACGCGTACGTACCGTCCCGGTGTGCAAGTCGGCCCAGATGTGGCCGTTGCCATAAGTCAGAAACTGCACGTACAGGGTTTCGTTACGCAGCAGGTCCATGACCACCCGGTAGTTGCTGACCGGGTAATTCAGGCTCAAGGTGCGGGTTTTAGCGTCATACACAGGCTTTTTCAGGCTTTTGGCCGCTTCACCATCGAACGTCAGCAGCACCTGGGCAATGGTCGCACCCTTGCTCAGCGGCTTGCCCTTCAGGCGCACCTGCAACGACGATGTGATCGGGATCGGCTGCTGATCGGACTGGCGCTGGGCCCCTACAACCACCGAATAGTCAGTCACTTGCAGCAATTGCTGGCTGGTCGGTGCTTCCTGGCGCAGGGACTGGTCATCAGGAGGCAGGAACTGACTGTGCAGCGGTGCGGCAGCGAGCGGCAGGCTGACCGCCAGCAGGAGGGGAAGAATCGCACGCATGTGAGGCTCCTTGTATGAAGGAGCACTCTAGCATGCCGGGTGCAGCCGATATCAATCGAACTGCGCGCGCATCCAGGCCTGGTAATCGGCCACGCCGGCCTCACCCTCGCGCGGTGCCCAGTGTGCGTGCTCGCCCTCGCCCACTGGTCGGTATGGCCCAGCCTTGCACTCGAACAGGATGCTGTCAGGCTCCAGCACGACCAAGCCATGGTAGGTACCAGGTGCCAGATCCACACCCAGACAGTCGCCACCGGCCTGCAGCACCCGCTTGTCAGTCACCGCGCCTTGTTCATCGAAGATCAACAGGCCAAAACGCCCCTTGAGCGCTATCAAGGTTTCAGCCTTGTCGGCGCTCAAATGGCGATGCGGCGGAATGTAGGTGCTCGGTTGCAGCCCGACGGCCATGCGGTGGCAGGGCTCTTCCATAGCGTGAAAGTTATGGTGCTGCCGCCCGCGCGGGTTGGCAGCGGCCTTTTCGGCCAGCCCGGCGAACAGCGATTGGTCGATGAACGCAGGCTGGCGCACGGTTACAGCCCCTTTACGGCGAAGATGCCGTTAGCGTTGCGCCAGTAACCTTTGTAGTCCATGCCGTAACCGAAGATATAGCGATCGACACAAGGCAGGCCCACATAGTTGGCCTTGAGGTCAGGGCTTGCCTTGCGGTCGTGGTCCTTGTCGATCAGCACAGCGGTGTACACCGAGCGGGCGCCGGCATGCTTGCAAAACTCGATGATGGCGCTGAGGGTGTGGCCTTCGTCGAGGATATCGTCAACGATCAACACGTCACGGTCGATGAACGACACTTCCGGCTTGGCCTTCCAGAAAAGCTCGCCGCCGCTGGTCTGGTTGCGGTAGCGGGTAGCGTGCAGGTACGAGGCTTCCAGCGGGAACTGCAGGTGGGTCAGCAGTTTGCCGGAAAAGATCAGGCCACCGTTCATCACGCAGAACACAACCGGGTTCTTGTCGTGCAGGTCCTTGCAGATCTGCTCGCCGACTTTGGCGATGGCCGCTTCGACTTCGGCTTCGGTGTACAGGCAGTCAGCTTCATGCATGACTTGACGGATATGCTCGAGATCGGCGGACATGGCGCGCTCCGGGGGGCATTTTGGAAAAGCGGGCAAAGGTACGCATCCGCTCGTCACAGATCAAGCATTTATGGACTAACGTCCAGAATGACCAGACGACAGCACAGGCTGAATAGATTAATCTAGCGCGGTTTTTTTGCCCGCCTTTCGGAGCCCTCCCCTATGCCCACTCGTGAGATCCGCCATCCGCTGATCCGCCACAAGCTTGGCCTGATGCGCCGTGCCGATATCAGCACCAAGAATTTTCGCGAACTCGCCCAGGAAGTCGGCGCGCTCCTGACGTATGAAGCCACCCAGGACCTGCCCCTCGAAACCTACGAGATCGACGGCTGGTGTGGCAAGGTCTCGGTTGAAAAAATCGCCGGCAAGAAGATCACCGTAGTACCGATCCTGCGCGCCGGCATCGGCATGCTCGACGGCGTGCTCAGCCTGATCCCGGGTGCCAAGGTCAGCGCCGTCGGCGTTGCCCGAAACGAAGAAACCCTCGAAGCCCACACCTATCTGGAAAAGCTCGCGCCGGACATCAACCAGCGCCTGGCCCTGATCATCGACCCGATGCTGGCCACCGGCGGCTCGATGGTTGCCACCATCGACCTGCTGAAAAAGGCCGGCTGCAAAGAGATTCGCGCCATGGTGCTGGTCGCCGCGCCAGAAGGCATCGAGGTGGTGGAAAAAGCCCACCCGGACGTGAAGATCTACACCGCCTCGATCGACCAGCGCCTGAACGAGCACGGCTACATCGTGCCAGGCCTGGGTGATGCCGGTGACAAGATCTTCGGCACCAAGCAAAAGGACGCCTGACCATGCAGGACGGCTTCAACGACCCGCTCTGGCGCCAGGTCGTTTCGGGCGCGCAGATGCTCTTCGTGGCATTCGGCGCGCTGGTGCTGATGCCCCTGATCACCGGCCTCGACCCGAACGTCGCGCTGTTCACCGCCGGCATCGGCACCCTGCTATTCCAGCTGGTCACCGGACGTCAGGTACCGGTGTTCCTGGCCTCGAGCTTTGCCTTCATCACGCCGATCATCCTCGCCAAAGGCCAGTTCGGCCTTGCCGAGACCATGGGTGGCGTAATGGCTGCCGGCTTCGTGTACACCTTCATGGGGCTGATGGTAAAAATCAAAGGCACCGGTTTCATCGACCGCATGCTACCGCCGGTGGTGATCGGCCCGGTGATCATCTCCATCGGCCTGGCCATGGCACCGATCGCCGCCAACATGGCGATGGGCAAAGGTGGGGACGGTACGGCACTGATGCCGTACAAGACGGCCATGCTGATCTCGATGCCAGCGCTGCTGACAACCTTGATCGTTGCCGTATTCGGCAAGGGCATTTTCCGCCTGGTACCCATCATCTCCGGCGTGCTGGTGGGCTTTGCCCTGTCGTTCGCCTTTGGCGTGGTCGACACCGCCAGGATCGCTGCCGCACCGTGGCTGGAAATTCCCAATTTCACCGCCCCTGCGTTCAACTGGCAGGCCATTCTGTTCATCGTCCCGGTTGCGCTGGCGCCGGCGATCGAGCATATCGGCGGGGTGATCGCAGTGGGCAGCGTGACCGGCCGTGACTACCTGAAAAAGCCTGGCCTGCACCGGACGTTGCTGGGCGACGGCCTGGCGACTACTGCAGCCGGCCTGTTCGGCGGCCCGCCCAACACCACCTACGCCGAAGTGACCGGCGCGGTGATGCTGACCAAGAACTACAACCCGAAGATCATGACCTGGGCGGCGGTCTTCGCCATTACCCTGGCATTCATCGGCAAGTTCGGCGCGCTGCTGCAGAGCATCCCGGTGCCGGTGATGGGCGGCATCTTGTGCCTGCTGTTCGGCTCGATCGCAGCGGTGGGCATGAACACCATGATCCGCCACAAGATTGACCTGGGCGAGGCACGCAACCTGGTGATCGTCTCGGTGACACTGGTGTTCGGTATCGGCGGCGTGCTGATCGGCAGCGGTGACGGCCCGGATGACTGGGGCCTGAAGGGCATTGCCCTGTGCGCCATTGTGGCTATCGCCCTGAACCTGATTCTGCCGGGTAATGACAGCTGGAAGCACAAGAAGCTGGATGTATGACCGGTCGGAAGGGGCCGCAAGGCGGCCCCTTCGATTCAGGCCTTTTCACACATATCAGCCAACACCCTCACCCACTCCGGGTGATCATTCAGGCACGGCACCAGCACCAGCTCCTGGCCGCCCGCCTCGACAAACTGCTCGCTGCCACGCATGCCTATCTCTTCCAGGGTCTCGATGCAATCCGCCACAAACGCCGGGCACATCACCAGCAGCTTCTTCACACCGGCCTTGGCCAGCTCATCCAGCCGCGTCTCGGTGTAGGGTTCGATCCACTTGTCCCGGCCCAGCCGCGACTGGAACGACACCGACCATTTGCCATCCAGTATGCCCATGCTCTGCGCAAAGGCTTTGGCCGTAGCCAGGCATTGCCCGCGATAGCAAACCGAACGTACTTCGGCGGTTGCACCGTGGCAGCAATCGGCAGCGCGCAGGTCGTGCTTGACCCCCTTCGGAAACAGTTTCTTCAGGTGCCGTTCCGGCAACCCATGGAAGCTCAGCAGCAGGTGGTCGTAACCCTGCTCCAGGTACGGCCGAGCGCTGGCTGCCAGCGCCTCGATGTACGCCGGGTGCTCGTAGAACGGCTGCAGCACGCGCATCTGCAACGGTAACTGGCGCTCACTGACCGTCTGTTTTGCCTGCTCGATCACAGTGGTCACCGTGCTGTCGGCGAACTGTGGATAAAGCGGTGCCAAAGTCACCTTGCGCACACCTTGGGCGGCCAGCCGCGCCAACACATCAGGCAAGGCCGGCTGGCCGTAGCGCATGGCGATTTCCACCGGGCCATGGGGCCAGTGCTCGGCCATCGCGGCCTGCAGGCGACGGGTCAGCACAACCAGAGGCGAGCCCTCCTCCCACCAGATCGAAGCGTAGGCATGTGCCGACTGCTCCGGGCGCTTGATCAGGACCAGCGACACCAGCAAGCGCCGCACCGGCCACGGCAGGTCGATCACGTACGGGTCCATGAGGAACTGGTTGAGGTAGCGGCGCACATCGGCCACCGAGGTGGAGGCCGGGGAACCCAGGTTGACCAGCAGCAGGGCGTGATCGGTCATGCAGCGTCCTATGTCAGAGGCGACTGGACAGGTTGTCCAGCGCCGATTGCAGATCGTTGAAGCGGAAGGTGAAGCCGGCTTCCAGCAAGCGTACCGGGCGCGCCCGCTGGCCTCCCAGCAGCAAGGTGGACATCTCGCCAAGCCCGGCCTTGAGCAGCAATGCCGGCACTGGCAACAGCGCCGGCCGATGCAGGGCGCGGCCCAGTCGCCTGGCAAACTCACGGTTGCGCACAGGCTCCGGCGCGCAGGCATTATAAGGACCGCTGGCATCCTTGTGCTGCAAGAGAAAATCAATCAGGGCGACCTGGTCGTCTATATGAACCCAGGGCATCCACTGCCGCCCATTGCCCAAAGGCCCGCCCAGCCCCAGTTTGAAGGGCATGCGCAGGCGCGACAAAAAGCCGCCATCGCTGGCCAGCACCAGGCCGGTACGGACCAGTACCACGCGTATTCCCTGCGCTTGCGAACGCTGGGCGGTCTCTTCCCAGGCAATACACAACTGGCTGGCGAAATCTTCACGCACCGGGGGTGAAGCCTCGGTCAGTTCGCGTTCGCCACCGTCCCCGTACCAACCTACCGCAGAGCCGGAGATCAACACCTCCGGGCGCTGCTCACGGGTGCCCAACCAAGCCAGCAATTGCTCGGTAAGGGTGACACGGCTGGCCCACAGCACGTTGCGCCGGGCGGCCGTCCAGGGCCTGTCGGCAATCGGCGCACCGGCAAGGTTGACCACCGCATCAAGATGATCGTCGGCCTCCAGCTGCTCCAGGCGCGCGATACCACGCACCCCGCTACCACAGATTTTCGCCACCTGTTCAGGACGCCTGCTCCAAACCGTAAGCCGATGCCCTTGGCCCAGCCAGTACTGGCACAGATGCTTGCCAATCAAACCGGTGCCACCTGTCAGCAATATATGCATGGCTGTGTCCTCGCAGAATGCGTCGGTGGTCTATTTTTAACAGCAAGGCACTTTTTTGACCCGACGCTCTCGGATAAACATAGGCCAACCTGCCGCCAACACGGAATAACCTTATACATAATTTTGGCATTGTACAGGTTTGCCTGACAGCGTAGTCTGCTCACAGCAAGGTTTGAAGAGGCCATCATGACAGTACCTATCGCCATAATCGGGGCCGGCATCGCCGGTTTGTCAGCCGCCCAGGCCTTGCAGAAGGCCGGGCAATCCGTGCACTTGTTCGACAAAGGCCACGGCAGTGGCGGGCGCATGGCCAGCAAGCGCAGCGAAGCCGGCGCGCTCGACCTGGGCGCACAGTACTTCACTGCCCGTGACCGACGCTTCGTCGATCAGGTGCAGCAATGGGTGGCCGCCGGCTGGGCCGAGCAGTGGAAGCCTCAACTGTACAACTACCGTGATGGCGAACTTACCCCCTCCCCCGACGAGCAGACGCGCTGGGTGGGCGTGCCACGCATGAGCGCCATTACCCGCGGCTTGCTCAAGGACGTCACCGTCAATTTCGGCTGCCGCATAGCGGAAGTGTTTCGCGGCAAGCAGTACTGGCACCTGCAAGATACCGAAGGTTGCAGCCACGGCCCCTACAGCCGTGTGGTCATTGCCGTCCCGGCACCGCAGGCCACGCCACTTCTGGCCGCCACACCGAAGCTGGCAGCCGTGGCCGCTGGCGTGCAAATGGAACCTACCTGGGCCGTCGCCCTTGCCTTCGAGACACCGCTGGATACACCAATGCAAGGCTGCTTCGTGCAGGACAACCCGCTGGACTGGCTGGCCCGCAATCGCAGCAAGCCTGGCCGCGACGAGCACCTGGACACCTGGGTACTGCACGCAACGTCAGACTGGAGCCGGCAACACATCGACCTGCCAAAGGATGAAGTGATCGAGCAGCTGTGGGGCGAATTCGCCGAGCTGGTCGGCTGCGTGGTCCCCCCGCCCACCTTCGCCCTGGCCCACCGCTGGCTCTATGCCCGCCCCAGTAGCAACCATGAGTGGGGCGCACTGGCCGATGCTGACCAGGGCTTGTACGCCTGTGGGGACTGGTGCCTGTCCGGCCGCGTCGAGGGCGCATGGCTCAGTGGCCAGGAAGCAGCGCGGCGCTTGCTCGAACACCTTGAGTGATGCCGAACTATACAAAAATACTAGTTTGCATAACTTCAGCGCTGTGCTGAAATAAACCTGTACAAGTTTCGAGTCACGTACAGGTTTATTTTCGGAGGCAGCCATGCACGACCCTTCCGCCCACAGCAAGCCGCGTATCGCCATCAGCGCCTGCCTGACCGGGCACAGCGTGCGCTACAACGGCGGCCACAAGGCCTCCGACCTGTGCCGTAAACAGCTGGAACAGCACTTCGACTGGCTACCCGTGTGTCCGGAAGTGGCAATCGGCCTGGGTGTCCCGCGCGACCCGATTCGCCTGGTCGGCAACCCCGAGCAACCCGAAGTGGTCGGCACCCGCGACCCCGGCAAGGACCTTACCGACCCGCTGCGCACCTATGGTGAGCAGATGGCCAACGAGCTTGACGACATCTGCGGCTACATCTTCATGCAGAAGTCACCTTCATGCGGCCTGGAACGGGTAAAGGTTTATCAGGACAACGGCCACCCGGCCGTGCATGGTGGCCGTGGCGTCTATGCCCAGGCTTTCTGCGCATTGCGCCCGGACCTGCCAGTAGAAGAAGAAGGCCGCCTGCATGACCCTGTGCTGCGCGAGAACTTCATAAGCCGCGTTTACGCCTACGCCGACTGGCAGCGCCTGCTGGCCGAGGGCCTGAACCGTGGCGCGCTGGTGCGCTTTCATTCGCGCTACAAGTATTTGCTGATGGCCAACAATCCCCAGGCCTATCGCACCCTCGGCCGCCTGCTTGGCAGCATGAGCAAGGCTGATGAACCACAGAGCATCGGCCCGCGCTATTTCAGCCAGCTGATGCAGGCCCTGCGCCGCTGCGCCAGCCGCGGCACCCACAGTAACGTGCTGCAGCACCTGAGCGGCTACTTCAAGGATGCCCTGACGCAGCAGGACAAGGCGGAGTTGCAGGCAGTCATCGGCCAATACCAACAAGGCGTGGTACCACTGGTAGTGCCACTAACCTTGCTCAAACACCATTTGCGCAAGCACCCAGACCCCTACCTGCAGCAACAAGCCTACCTGCAGCCTCACCCCGAGAGCCTGGGCTTGCGCAATGCGGTCTGAGGACTTGCTGCCCATCGGCGAACTTGCCCGTCGCACTGGCGTCAACCCGGTCACCCTGCGCGCCTGGGAGCGCCGGTATGGGTTGCTCAAGCCGCAGCGCACCGCCAAGGGGCATCGCCTGTACCCACTTGAGCAGGTCGAACGCGTCGAAGCCGTTCTGGCCTGGCTGCAGCGTGGCGCGTCGGTCGGCCAAGTCCGCGAGTTGCTCGACAAACCCGCCAGCACCCCACCGAAGGGGGACTGGCAAGCCCGGCAATTCCAGCTGATCGAAGCCATCGCCGGCCTTTCACAGCGCGCCCTCGACCAGCAACTCAACCAGGCCATGGCGCTGTACCCGGCGGTCACCCTGTGCGAGCAATTGCTGCTGCCGCTACTCGACATGCTCGACCTGCGCTGGCGCAATTACTTCAACGCTCGGCTGGAGCAGGTGTTTTTTCACAGCTGGCTGCGCAGCAAGCTCGGTGCCCGCGTGTACCACGACAACCAGCTGCTGCAAGGGCCTGCCGTGTTGCTGGCCGAAGACAGCGAACGCACCTTCAGCCCGGACTTATGGTTGTGCGCTTGGCTACTCACCAGCAATGGCTTCCCGGTCGAGGTGCTCGAGCAGCCCGTCGCAGGCCCGCAATTGCTAAGCGCCGTCAACGCGCTCAAACCACGCGCCTTACTCCTGCACCTGGGGCCACGCATCGACGACAAGGCGTTGCTGCGCACCCTGCAAGGCTTGCCGATCCCCAAGCTGCTGGGCGGTGCCACGCTGGCGCTGCATGAAGCCCGCTTGAAGGCTTTTGAGCTGCCCGACCTTTTCCTGTTCGACACCCCGCAGGCGGCATTGCGCGTGCTTCAAGCCCATGATCGACAGCCTGTAGAGATAAATCCCCCATGCACCTGACCTGGCTGCGCAGCGACCTGCGTATCGATGACAACACTGCACTCAGCGCCTCTACCGAACGCGGCCCGACCATCGCCCTGTGGCTGGTCAGCCCCGGACAATGGCAAGCCCATGACGATGCCGACTGCAAAGTCGACTTCTGGCTGCGTAACCTGCATGACCTGCGCCAATCACTGGAAAAGCTGAACATCCCCCTGCTGATCCGCACAATCGATACCTGGGACCAGGCGCCACAGGCGGTGCTCGATATCTGCCGCCAACATCAGGTGCAAAGCGTGCACTGGAACGAGGAGTACGGCATCAATGAGCAGCGCCGGGATGATGCCACCCGCGCACTGTTGGAAAAGTCGGCCATCCAGGCGCACAGCCACCTCGACCAGCTGTTCTTCCGTCCGGGCACCGTACTCACTCGCAGTGGCGATTACTTCCAGGTGTTCAGCCAGTTCAAGAAGACCTGCCTTGAGCATCTGCACCGCAGCCTGCCGGCCCTGGCACGGCGGGTGAAGCGCCAGGCCCCGCTGAACATCGACAGCGACCCGATCCCGCAACATGTAGAGGGGTTCGGAAAAACCACGCCCGCACTGCGCGACCACTGGCCAGCCGGTGAAGCTGAGGCACAGTCCCGCCTGTCACGTTTCCTGGACGAAACCATCGACGACTACCACCACTTGCGCGACTTGCCTGCCAAGCCTGGTACCAGCCAGCTATCCCCCTACCTGGCCGCCGGCGTGATTTCGCCCCGCCAATGCTTGCACGGTGCACTGGCCGGCAACCGGGGCGAGTTTGACAGTGGCAGCACAGGCGTGCAGACCTGGATCAATGAGCTACTCTGGCGTGAGTTCTACAAGCACATCCTGAGCGGTTATCCACAGGTCTCGCGCCACCGCGCCTTCCGCGCCCAGACCGAAGCCCTGCCCTGGCGTGACGCCCCGGCAGACCTGGAGGCCTGGGAGCAGGGCCGCACCGGCTTCCCGATCATCGATGCCGCCATGCGCCAGCTGCTGCACACCGGGTGGATGCACAACCGCTTGCGCATGGTCGTGGCCATGTTCCTCAGCAAGAACCTGCTGATTGACTGGCGCAAGGGAGAGCGGCACTTCATGCGCCACCTGATAGACGGCGACCTGGCCGCCAACAATGGGGGTTGGCAGTGGAGTGCGTCCACTGGCACCGACGCGGTGCCCTATTTCCGTATCTTCAACCCGGTTTCACAGTCGCAGCGCTTCGATCCACAGGGTCAGTTCATTCGCCACTGGGTACCGGAACTACAGGAGCTCGATGAAAAAGCCATCCATCAACCCATTAAATCGACGGACCTTTTCGGTAATACTTCGTACCTAAGTCCAATCGTAGATCTCAGCAGCAGTCGCCAGCGGGCCCTGGAAGCATTCAAAGGGCTGCCACGCCGGCAGAATCAGGGGATACGTCTTGATTAACTCGCGTAGTTTTTGGGTTACAGGCGCAAGCAACGGACTTGGCTTGGCTTTGGTGGAGCGGATGCTCGATGAAGGACATCGCGTTGCCGCGAGTGGCAAGGATAGCGATGCACTGGATGATTTGGGGGCACGCTACGGCAGCCAATTGTTGCGTTTGCCGTGGCAGTTGCAGGAAGAACAACACGTCACCGATGCGTGCCAACAGATTTGCCATGCCTGGTGTTCGCTGGACGGGCTGATCCTCAACACCGGCACCACCGATTACCTGCCAGACAATGTCAGTGACAGTGAGCTGATCGAAGCGATCGTCACCACCAACCAGCTGGCCGCAGAGCATTGCCTGAGCAAAGCGCTGCCGTTGCTGGCAAAGGGGCAGTCGCCCCAGGTGATGGGGCTTTTCAACCGCTATTCGGCGTTGCAGCTGTTTGCACCGACACAGGTGACTGCGGGCTGGAACAACTTGCCGCAATGGCTGCGTGAGCAGCGCAAGGCCCTTGAGGACCAAGGGGTAGCACTGACCATCGTAGGGCCACAATCGTTGAAGGTTACGGTAACGTCGGCACAGGCGATACCGGAGGCGTGGACGCCCGACAGTGCCGCAGAGGAGTTGCTGCGCCGGTGGCCTCAGAGAGAACCCGAACTGGTCCTGGAGACGCTGGACCTTAGTAGCCTGTGGCCGCTGGCGCGTTGACCGCTGAAATCAGCATTACCTTCTTCGCGGGCAAGCCCGCTCCTGCAGATTACCCAGACCTTTAATGCTGTGGTATTCCGGCAGGAGCGGGCATTGCCCGCGAATGCAGGTGAACTCAGAGCGCCATTCTGTAATGCAGGCTGTAGCTTTCTACACCATCGTTGGGCTCTTTGATGCCGGCGTTGGAATAGTGAATCGCCCGCACCCCAATCTCATGCCCGCCGGCAAAGCGCAAACCAAAACCAATGCGGTCCTCGAACTGGAACGCCGAACCCAGCTCGTTGCTTTCCAGCTCGGTGCTGGAGAACGCCGCCACCCCGATGCCGGCTTCGATGTAAGGCTTCACCGACTCCCCGGCAAATTCATAGACGAACACGGGCGCGAAGGACAGGCTGTGATTGCTCGCGGTCTCGTCGCCATCCCAGTAGGTGTAGGCCCCATCCCAATAGCCGGTCAGCCGACCAACGCTGGTCTGCCACCAACTCGCGTCCCAATTCGATTGCAGCCCTAGCCGGTAGACCATTGTCGAATCGCCAGTCTGCCCCACCGAAAACGAAACATCGGCAGCCTGTGCCGACATCGCTTGCCCCAAAACAAAGGCAGCAGCCGCTGCCAAGCCGAGCAGTTTCCTCATAAGAAACATCCTTCTTTCTGATGCTGTTATTTGTCCGCCTCATCTCAGGCAAAGCGGTAGAAAGCAGAAGTGGAACGATAGTTCAGCCTTTTTTCACGTTTTTTTCACAACGCAAAGCTTTGCACATCGTCAGACTTATGCCACAGCACAGGTAGGATTTTTCTTAAGGCTTCTGGATCAGCGCTTGTCCAGAAGCGTGCAGCGCCGGCCGGGCCTTCGGCCAACAGATCATTGGCACCCAACAGCCGTTGCAACTGACGCGCCACGGCCGCGCCGGTGTCGATGATGGCCACGTCATCCGGGACCATGCCGGCCAGCAATGGGCGAAGGAAAGGGTAATGGGTGCAGCCGAGGATCAGCGTATCGCAACCTGCAGTCAGTAGCGGCTGCACATAACCTTGCAACAGCTGGCGCACCGCCGGGCTTACCAGGTCACCGACTTCGATCAGCTCGACCAGCCCCGGGCAAGGCTGGGTAATAACCTGTACGTCATTCGCGAAGCGATCGAGCAAGGCTGCGAACTTGGCACTCTGCAGGGTACCGGTGGTGGCCAGCACACCGACCACGCCCGAGCGGGTGGCTGCCGCTGCAGGCTTGACGGCCGGTTCCATGCCCACCAACGGCCAGGTCGGATACAACTCACGCAGGTCGGCCACTGCCGCCACCGTGGCAGTGTTGCAGGCCAGGACCATGGCCTTTGCGCCTTGTTCATGGAAGAACCCGGCAATGCGTCGGCAGCGCTCGCGGATATAGTCCGGCGACTTCTCACCGTAGGGTATATGCCCGCAATCGCCCACATACAGCAACGTTTCGTTGGGCAGCAGGCGCTGGATCTCGGCCAGCACCGACAATCCGCCAACCCCCGAGTCCATGACGCCGATCGGCGCCGAGCGCTCAGCCATCGCGCTTACCACAGACCGTGCAAGCCGGGTCGCGCTTGACACGAAGCTCGCGGATACGGGTGCCAAGGGCATCGATCAACAGCAAGCGGCCGACCAACGGCTCACCGAAGCCAGCCAGCAGCTTCATCGCCTCCAGCGCCTGCAGGCTTCCCACCAGCCCCACCAGCGGGCCAATGACGCCTGCTTCGCTGCAGGTCAGTTCAGCTTCGCTACCATGCCCGTACAGGCAGTGATAGCACGGACTGTAGTCACGCCGCGGGTCGAACACCGACAGCTGACCTTCCAGACGGATTGCCGCTCCGCTGACCAGCGGCTTGCCGGCGGCGACACAGGCAGCGTTGACCGCCTCGCGGGTAGAGAAATTGTCGGAGCAGTCCAGCACCAGGTCGACCGCCGCCACCGCAGCCACCAGCGAGTCCTCGTCCAGTGCCTGGCGGTGAGCAACCAGGCTGACTTCCGGGTTGATTGCCTGCAAGCGCTGCAAGGCCGAGTCGACCTTGCTCATGCCAACGCTGGCACTGTCGTGGATGACCTGGCGTTGCAGGTTGGTCAGGTCGACGGTGTCGAAGTCGGCCAGGTGCAGCTCACCCACGCCAGCGGCGGCCAGGTACAGGGCGACTGGCGAGCCCAGGCCACCCAGCCCGATGATCAGCGCTTTGCTCTGCTTGAGCCGCAGCTGGCCATCGATGTCGATCTGGGCCAGCAGCACCTGGCGGCTGTAACGCAGCAGTTCCTGATCACTCAGCATGGCAGTCGCCCCAGGGTAATGCGTTCATGGCCGCCCAGGTCCGTGCGGCTGGCCACCTCGATAAAGCCATGTTCAGCCAGCAGAGCGCGTACCGCCGCCGCCTGATCGTAGCCATGTTCCAGCAGTAGCCAACCACCTGGCAACAAGTGCGCGGGGGCCTGGGCGGCGATCACGCGAAGGTCGTCCAGGCCATCGGCACCGGCCACCAGGGCACTGCTGGGTTCGAAGCGCACGTCGCCGGCCACCAGGTGCGGGTCTTCAGCGGCGATGTAGGGCGGGTTGCTGACAATGAGGTCGAAACGCTCCCCGGCCAGGCTGTCGAACCAGTGGCTCAGCCGTACCCGAGCGTTGGCCAGGCCCAACCGCTGGCGGTTGCGCTCGGCGAGGGCAGCAGCCTCCTCCACCCGGTCAACCGCTGTCACCTGCCAGGCCGGGCGCTCGCTGGCCAGCGCCAGAGCGATGGCACCCGTACCGGTACCCAGGTCGAGAACCTTGGCGGGCGAAGCGGGTTGCAGTTCAAGCGCCGTCTCGACCAGCAGTTCGGTATCCGGCCGCGGGATCAGGGTATGCGGCGCGACCTCCAGGTCGATCTTCCAGAAGCCCTGCAGCCCAAGGATATAGGCCACTGGCTCGCCGCCACGGCGGCGTTTCAGGTAGCCGGCATAGGTCTCGGCATCTTCGCTGCTGACAATACGCTCGGGCCAGGTATGCAGGTAGCTGCGCGATTTACCGATGGCCGCAGCCAGCAGCAGTTCGGCATCCAGGCGCTCAGTGGGCGATTCAGGCAACTGCGCGTTGCGCAACAGGCTGGCGATGACAGTCATCAGTCCCCCAAGGCGGCCAGTTGATCGGCCTGGTATTCGGCCAGCAGCGGTTCGATCACCGCGTCTACGCCACCGCTGAGAATGTCGTCAAGCGAATACAAGGTCAGGTTGATGCGGTGATCGGTCACCCGCCCCTGTGGATAATTGTAGGTGCGGATGCGCTCGGAGCGGTCACCGGAACCCACCAGCAGCTTGCGCTCACTGGCAATGGCGTTCTGCGCGGCACTGGTCTGCATGTCGTTCAGCTTGGCCGACAGCCAGGACATGGCGCGAGCACGGTTCTTGTGCTGCGAGCGCTCCTCCTGGCATTCGACCACGATACCGGTAGGCAAGTGAGTGATACGGATCGCCGAATCGGTCTTGTTGACGTGCTGGCCGCCGGCACCGGAGGCACGGTAGGTATCCACGCGCAAGTCGGCCGGGTTGATTTCGATGGCGGCCTGCTCGTCCGGCTCGGGGAGCACCGCCACCGTGCACGCGGAAGTGTGGACACGGCCTTGGGACTCGGTCTCGGGCACACGCTGAACCCGGTGTGCACCGGACTCGAACTTGAGCTTGCCGTAGACATTCTCGCCCTCGACGCGGGCAATGATTTCCTTGTAGCCGCCGTGCTCGCCTTCGTTCTCGGACAAGATCTCCAGGCGCCAGCCGCGCTTTTCGGCGTAGCGCGAATACATGCGGAACAGGTCACCAGAGAAGATGGCTGCCTCGTCGCCACCCGTACCGGCGCGGATTTCCAGAAACACGTTGCGACCGTCGTTGGGGTCTTTGGGCAGCAGCATGCGCTGCAGCTGCGCCTCCAGCGTCAGCAGTTGCTCCTTGGCTTCACGCACCTCTTCCACGGCCATTTCACGCAGGTCCGGGTCACTGTCCTTGAGCAGCGCCTGGGCACCTTCGAGGTCGTCCTGGACTTTGCGCCACTCTTTATAAGCAGCGTAGACCGGCTCTACCTCGGCATACTCGCGGGAGTAGGCGCGAAAACGCGTCTGGTCGGAAATAACCTCGGCGTCACCGAGCAGGGCGGTGAGTTCTTCGAAACGGTCCTGGAGGATTTCCAGTTTGTTCAGCAGCGACGCTTTCATTGCGGGGATTTGTCCGTGGAGCCCTCATTGAGGGCAAAGAGTTCCTGGGCCATGGCCAGCGCATCAAGGCGGCCCTCGGCCGAGAGCTTTTTCAGCTGCACGCTGGGCGCATGCAGGAGTTTGTTGGTCAGGCCCCGGGCCAGCTGGGCCAGCACGTCTTCGGGGTTGCCGCCATTGGCCAGCAGGCGCAGGGCCTTTTGCAGTTCTTCGTCGCGAAGGCGCTCACTTTGCTGGCGATAGGCCCTGAGCACGTCCACTGCCGCCAGTTCGCGCAGGCGCAGCATGAAGTCTTCGGCGCCCACGGATACCAGCTCTTCGGCCGCCTGGGCCGCGCCCTGGCGGCTCTTGAGGTTTTCCGCCACTACATCGTGCAGGTCGTCGACGGTGTACAGGTAGACATCATCCAGCTCGCCGACTTCGGTTTCAATATCGCGAGGGACAGCGATGTCGACCATGAAAATCGGCTTGTGTCGGCGCTGTTTCAGTGCACTCTCGACCGCGCCCTTGCCCAGAATCGGCAACTGGCTGGCGGTGGAACTGATCACGATGTCACTGTTGGCCAGTTCCTGGGGGATGTCTGCCAGCAGCACGGCATGCGCGCCGAACTGCTCGGCCAGGATGCTGGCGCGCTCCAGGGTGCGGTTGGCCACCACGATACGGCGTACGCCCTGCTCGTGCAGGTGGCGGGCGACCAGGGTGATGGTTTCGCCGGCACCGATCAGCAGGGCCTGGCTGCGGCCCAGGTCGGCGAAAATCTGCTTGGCCAGGCTGACCGCGGCGAACGCAACCGAAACCGGGTTTTCACCGATGGCCGTATCGGTACGCACCTGCTTGGCGGCGCTGAAGGTGGCCTGGAACAGGCGCCCGAGCAACGGCCCGACGGTACCGGCTTCGCGGGCCACGGCGTAGGCGGACTTCATCTGGCCGAGGATCTGAGGCTCGCCCAGAACCAGCGAGTCCAGGCCCGAGGCCACGCGCATCATGTGCTTCACGGCGTCGTGCTCTTCATGCACGTAGGCGCTGGCGCGCAGCTCGTCGATGCTGAGGCGGTGATAGTCGGCCAGCCACTGCAGCACGGCGTCGGCGGACAGGTGGTCCTGCTCTATATAGAGCTCACTGCGGTTGCAGGTCGACAGGATCGCCGCCTCGCGGCTGGACGTCAGTCGGCAGAGCTGCTGCAGGGCGTCTACCAGCTGCTCTGGGGTAAACGCCACGCGCTCGCGTACGTCTACCGAGGCAGTCTTATGGTTGATACCAAGTGCAAGAAAGGCCATGCAAGGTCGCTGGTTGTGACGGGAAGCCGATAATTGTCCTCTTTCGCAGGTTTCAGGACAACCACCGTTCGCTATTGTGCTGATAGTCCTGCGGCTATCGCCTTTTCGTAGCCTGCCCTAGCGGTGTTTTCAGGTCTTGCCGGCTTTTGATCTGGCTTTTGATCCTGATCTTGATCTTCGCGACTTCAGGAGGCCGAACGCAGGCCTTGCACAGGGAGGTGACGGGCATGGATGCCCGTCAAGCGCTGTGCCCCAGGATGGGGCCTGCAGCGCGGTCCTCCCGGGAGCAAGCCCTACGCTCGGCCTCCTGAAGTCGCAATCTGCAGCGCCTGATCAACCGCGCGCTTAGAAGCGACAGTAAGAGCAAAAGCCAGAGCCATCGGTTCGACATGGCCCTAGCCAACTACGTTGACCGGGTCGAGAAGACTTTTGACATATTTCCAAAAGATTTATCCACAGTCTTGTAGTCCATTTCCCAAATACATGCCCAACTGTTGCCCTACCCTCCTTCCGGACCTAGTCTTGACACTGCTACATCGATATTTCTCACTGAGACAGCGATACGAATTGGATAGCATCGAGCTATCAGTCCGTCAGTTTATTTGTAGCTATTAATTTTGCCGATTATTAGAAGTTTTGTTGATGAGGATCAGCAGCGGTAATGATGAACTGAAATGATGCACACTTACTTGGTGACACACCAACAACAAGCATTTTTATATTTCAGTTTTGTTAAGCTTATCTTAAAACGATTTCCAATGCAGGGTATGCTTCGTGCATGGCAGGAAGCTATATAATAGGCACGCGCAATGGAAGAATTTGAAGCATCTCGTAGGCACTCAGTGCTACTTTGGGGCGTTAACTTGTGTGCTATTTCGGCCTCTACGCTGAGCTATATTTATTTTTCCTACTATATTTATGCTCATACTGCTAGTCTAATACTTTCCCAAGTAGTGCTGTTTGCACCAATGGTTCTGCCGGTAATTCTTGTCGCTCCAATCTACCGACTGGCTGACTATCTAGCGCCACGCACGTTGCTGTGGAGTGCCAACTTGCTGTCGCTGGGCTGCGCGGCGGCCACCTACAAGATCCTGCCACATCATGTGGAAGTCGCCGTGTTAGGCGCGGTAGTCATTGGCACCCTGGATGCGCTGCAACGGGTAGGGCGTATTGTTGCCATCAAGTGTTATTTCCCGGGTGCGCAAATCGCCAGCTCAGTGCCTCTGACACTCACCGCACAATTCATTGCCGGCGGCCTGGCAGGCATCAGTCTGCTACTGTTCAAAGCCAACATGACGCCTGGGTTAGCCCTGCTCATTACTGTCAGTCTTTTTTCCATCGCGGCTTTGGCGGCCTATCTACTACCTGCGCCAACAAAGCCTCCGATCACCGTGCAGGTCGCACCAAGACTATTGACTGCCCTTGGTTCGCTTTTGCAGGAGTATCCCGCGCTACGCCTCAGCCTCTATCAGTTCATCATCTTCGTCAGCCTTTTTCAGGGCTTCTTCAATGTGTCCAGGGTGCTGTTACCGGCCCATGTGCTGGGCTTGGGAGAGGTGTATGTCGGTTTGTTGCAGGCCGTCAATAGTGTGGCAGCTTTGGTGGGCGCAGTACTGTTCTATCGTTTGGGCAAGTGTAATGTGCAACCGCTACCTATGCCGATGGCTGTAGTCAGCGGCCTGTTCATGATGCTCGCAGCGTTCGGCCATGATATTCAGTCCAGTTACATCGCGTATTTTCTCTACATATTCTTTTTCGAACTGGCATTTTTCAAATTGCAAGCCGATCTTGTCAGGAGCACACCTACCAGCGCCATGCCGTTGATGGCATCTGTCCAGTATGCGGGGGTCTACTTAGGCATGATAATCACCATCTTCGCCGGATCAATACTGGTTAAGTATGTTGGCCTGTTCAGCACGAGCATTATCTTCGTTGCTTTCTATTTCGTCGCATCCAACGCCCTGCGAACGACAGTTACGATCAAGGGAAAACAACCTGTCTAAATAATTTCTTCAAGGAGAACAATATGCCCACATTGGCGCGTGTGTTTCCGTTCGTCCGTCTTTTGGATTTGGCGAACATATTAACAATGTTCAATATCGGCCTGGCCTTCGGTACTGTTTATTTTGCGTTGCAAAGACGGTTTGTTCTGGCGGCGACGGTGATTTGCCTGGCCGCGATGCTCGATTTCCTTGACGGCCACATAGCCCGGCGCTACCTGGCTGCGAACAGCGCGCAACGGGCCTTCGGCAAGCATCTAGACAGTTTTGCCGACTTGCTCAATTTCAGCATCACGCCAGCCCTTGTCATCCTAATCCTCGACCAGTCTCTTTCGGCCACGCTGGCCGCAGTAACTCTGGTTTTCACGGCCATTTTGCGGCTATCGCTGTTTGGCATGCCCGGCACATCGGCTGGCGGGGGATATCAGGGGCTACCCACCACATATTCAGGATTTGTCTTTGCGCTGGCGCTGATGGGGTTATCGGCCGGGCATTACGGTGCCGGTGTGATCGTCGGCCTAATGGCCCTGGTCGGCATCCTCCAGGTCACCAGCTTGAGAATTCCCAAGTATGGCGCACCTTCGACGGTCGCTTGCTTCGCAATGCTGTTCGGGCTCAGCACTATTTACTTTCATCCCTGGTAATCCGAGGTTCCAATGAAACACGTGGTTTTCGTCGACAGCACCGTAAGCGGCCTGCTGGCTTTTGAGGCAGCCAAACGGCTTGGCTGCCACGTCACCTTCATTCATCAGCGCGACGCCTCGTTCCTGACGATCTCGATCAAGGACGACACCTCCCGTCTCGAGCCTTACCTGCGATATGTGGATGCTTATTTGCGTATCGATAATCTGGAAGGCGGCGAATTCAGCCGGTTGTTGGCCAACCTGCACGCAGAGCGCCCTATTGACGCCCTGATCTCTACCTCTGAAGCAGCCATAGTACCGGTGGCGCGGGAGGCCCAGCGCATCGGCACCCTCTACCCGAGGTACGAAGCTCTGTGCGGGGCGGTATACAAGAGTCGACTGCGCGAAACGCTGCGGGCACACGGACTACGCTCTCCTGATTTTGAAGTACTAAGCGAGGAGCAACTGATCAATGGGGTCGTTCCGAGTTTGTCGCTGCCATTCGTTGTCAAGCCGACCCGAGGGTTCGCCAAGCAGTTTTCCGCCATTTGCCATAGCCAGACCGACTTTGACGCCTTTCTCGCCGAGCTGCGCCAGAGTCGCAAGGGTGCTGATCCTATGATCGACCACTTGGTAAGCCGCGACTATCTGGTCGAGCAATACATCGACGGTACATTGCATTCAGCGGAAGTCATCGTCCAGGACAGCAAGGTCTCCTGCTTTGCGACCACCATCCGTTTCCGCGCCGACTATAGCGAAATATTAGAAATGACCGCGACCATGCCGTCAGGCCTTGACGCAGCACAGCGCGACGAGATCAAAGCATATGTGCAGGCAGTGTTCAGCGCTCTGGGGCTGGATTTTGGCCTTTATCATGTTGAACTGTTGCGCGATGCCAAAGGGCCCTGTCTAGTGGAGATCAACGCACGCATGATGGGTAGCGTAGCGCCGCAGATGTACCGGATGCTGACCGGCATCGACCCGTTCGAACTGCTAGTCCGTCTGCACCTGGGCGAGCCCATTCTAATTGACGACTCAGTGCTTCAGCGCGCAGGTAGCGTCGTAACTGTCGCCTCCCGCAATGGCGGTCATATCGCCCACGACTACGACCCCGACACCCTACAGCCATTACTGGACAAGTACGCCATCCGGTTTTGCACCGCCCACGTTGCGCCTGGCCAGGCGGTAAACGTCTATAGCGGCAACATCGGCACAATTGGCCACGTCATCGTTGAGGACGACTGCCCCCACTCTGCGGCGAAAAAGGGCAATCGCTTCCTGCGCGAGCTGTCCTCACTTTACGGCCTTGAACTCGCGACTTATACCGGCGCCGAGTTGGCTTAAACCTGACATGAACTGACAGCCCCCTGCAACGGACTGATTCGACTGATTAGGGAAGACATATGCACTCAGTAAATCCTTCTCCCGTGTTCGCTTTTTCCGGCAAGGCCGATACCCTGCAGCAACTGGCACCACTTCTGAGCACCGGGCAAGTGTTGCCCCTTCGTCGATTCACCGTGGCACAGTGGCGGGAGGACTGGCAGGCAGTGATCGCGCACTGTCAGGCGTTCTTTGGCGATGAGCCGCTGATTGTACGATCCAGCTGCCTGGCCGAAGACCGCGACGGCCATTCCGGTGCAGGAATGTACGCGTCAGTTCTAGATGTGTGTGGCGGCCAGGCACTCGGCGAAGCCATCAAGACGGTGATCGCCTCCTACGGCCTAGCTCGCGAGCGCGATGAGGTGCTGGTGCAGCAGATGGCGAGAGGAGTATTGGCCAGCGGAGTGGCGATGACCCGTGATCCAGAGACGGGTTTGCCATATTACGTAGTTGACTATGTACCAGGTGCCAGCACTGACGGTGTCACTAACGGCAACGAGACTGTGCATGCTTTCGTCTCCCTTGGCAAGCGAGCCTGCGGAATTACCAGGGCTGTTTGCGTTGCTCGAAGAGGTACAAGTTCTAACCGGGCGCGATGCCTTGGACATAGAGTTCGCGATCACTGTCGATGGCCCTCTGCTATTCCAAGTGCGTCCCATGACCGCAGATGGGCCCCGTAATGCCAGCGCACTTGCCGACGCCCAACTACGCAAAGTTTTGGAGCACGAGGTTTCCCAGCTCGAAGAGCTGATCTGCAAGCAACACCATCTGCGTCCTACGTCGACCGCCTTCCTTGGCCTTATGCCGGACTGGAACCCGGCGGAAATGATCGGTACCAAGCCGCGGGCGCTAGCCTACTCGCTATATAAGGAGCTGATCACTGACCTTAATTGGGCCTCTGCCAGATTCCGATACGGCTACCGGGATCTGCGGCGCAAACCGCTGATGTACCAGGTGGGTGGCTCTCCTTACATCTGCATTGCCCACAGCATCGAGTCATTCATCCCTGCCTCGGTACCTCAAGATGTTGCCGAGCGCGTAGTCGAACAGTGCGGCGAGTACTTGGCCATGCATCCTCATCTGCATGACAAGATCGAGTTCGCGATCATTCCTACTTGCTTCACGCCAGAGCTTACTAGCCCCGATGCCGCTGCCGCGCTGCCGGCGCTCCGGACTCTTAGTACCAAACAGCACGAATGCTACCTGAACGAGCTACGCCAGTTGACCGAGCACATTATTTCCCCCAGCGGCCCGTTCTTCTCCGACCTGACACGTCTACCGAGTATTACTGACAAGGTGCAGAGTTTAATGGCGAGGCAACCTCGGGGCGAGTCCTTGCAACGTATGAGGAATGCTCTATCGGCGGCCAACGTGGTCGCTGAAGTATTCGCTGGCGCTGCCCGTGCAGCGTTCGTCGGTACCGCAATAATTAAATCGCTGGAAACAGCGGGGGTAGTATCTGCCGGTTTCATCGATCATGTGACCGGAGGGGTCAATAGTATCGGTCGCGAGATGGCCAACGATTTCCAGACTTTGCATAAGGACGATTTCCTAAAGCTCCACGGTCATGTCCGGCCGGGGACCTACGATATACGTGTGGCGCGCTACGACGAGACTCCGGAGAGTTATTTTGACTGGCAGCGCCCATTACAACGCCCCCCAAAATCTACGAACGGGCTAACTGTATCTCGGGCCCAGGTCAACGCCATGCAGCAAGCTTTCGACCAGTGCGGTCTTAACGTTTCCGCCGAGCAGTTCCTCCAATTTGCTCAAGCCGCTATTGCATCGCGCGAGAAGCTCAAATACCTCTATGCAGCGTTTGTTTCGGATGTTTTGCGCTCACTATGCGATTGGGGGGAGGTACATGGTCTTGACCGCGACCAACTCAGCTTTGCGCAAATCACCGACTTTACCAGCGGTTACGCCGACATCGATCACAACCGTTTGCACCAAGCGATTGCCCACAACCGTAGCCGCTGGTATGAAACGCAGTTAGTCCGTACGCCAAGCATCATCTGTCAGCCGCAAGATCTATTCGGCCATCGAGTGCACTGGTGCAATCCCAACTTCATCACTCGAAGTGCCACTCATGCGCGGGTGGCCCATGTGCTTCCAGGGCAATTGGCACCGGACATAGAGGGTTGCATTGTCTTAATCGAAAATGCTGATCCGGGTTTTGATTGGATTTTTACCCACCGCATTGCTGGTTTCATCACCGCCTACGGAGGCGAGAACTCGCACATGTCGATCCGAGCGCGAGAGTTCGCCATTCCCGCAGCTATCGGCGTGGGCGATACTCGATTCAAAACCCTATTGGCGGCGACAAGCCTGCTGCTCGACTGCGCCGAGCGGCGTATACAGGTGCTGGCATGATTTTGATTGGGCTGACCATGCTCAGGCAGTTCAACGCCGAACGCCAGGAATGGCGGGACGCGCTCGACCAGCGCTGGGTTGAATTCTTAGGCCAATGTGGGCTGACCCCGCTGTACCTTCCAAACGATCCGAGAGTCAGCATGGCGTTAGTCCAATCATTGCGCCCTCAGGGCCTCCTGCTTACTGGTGGAGGGAGTTGCAAGGCCCTGAGTGGGTCAGCCGACACACGCGACGTCACTGAGAGGGTCTTGCTTGATCTTGCGGAAAATCTAAGGCTTCCGGTGCTCGGTGTATGCCGCGGCATGCAGGTAATGTTGACGCGAGCTGGCGGCACTTTGGAACGCTTGGCCGGCCATGTAGGTGAGCACATGATCAACATGCAAGAACAACGGCGGCGAGTGAATTCCTATCATGAATACGGCTTTCGCGAGGCGCCCGACGGCTACCGCGTACTAGCCCTGGCCGACGACGGCGTGATCGAGGCTGTGTATGACGACCACCGTCGGCATACCGGGATCATGTGGCACCCCGAGCGAGAACTACCTGCCGATCCATTGGATATTCAACGCGTGCGACATGCCTTCGGAGCTTTTTCATGAAAGCCATCATTCTTGCTGCAGGTCGCGGGAGCCGCTTACAAGCCCTGACCGATGAACGCCCCAAGGCCTTGGTACCCTTTAACGGTGTGCCACTGCTACAGCGCGCGATTGAAACGCTCCGTCGATGCGATGTCAGCGAGGTTGGCATCGTTGCAGGCTATCGAAGCGAAATGCTTGCACCATTCGCCGACACTTTGTTTCACAACCACCGCTGGCACAGCTCCGGTATTTTCAGCTCTCTAAATTGCGCCAGCGATTGGTTGAGCGCAGAGCCTTGCCTTGTTAGCTACGGTGACATCTTCTACGACAGCACCCTAGTATCCGAGCTAATTAACCATCCAGCCGATATTGTCCTGGGCTACGATCCCGCTGCAGTGCGTCTCTGGCAGCAACGCTTCAACGATCCGCTACCAGATCTGGAGAACTTCCGCTTAGTCGATGGATGGGTGAGCGCTATTGGACAGACCGCTACCAGTCTTGAAGTCATTCAGGGCCAGTACATGGGCTTGTTCAAAGTCACGCCAGCGGGTTGGCAGACGTTGAAAAAGCAATTGCAAGGGCTCACGCCTCAGGCACGCGACCAAACTGACATGACATCGCTTTTAGGGATACTAGTCAGCGAAGGTTTTCCAGTCGCCGGCGTGGCGACGCACGCTCCCTGGGGAGAAATTGACTGCCCCAGCGACGTGGCACTATACGAGCGGATCTATCCTGACCGGTGATCTCGACAAAATTGTCGGTGCGACTAACCCTGACGGTAGATTCGAGGATCGCGGCGGATAAATGGCTCAAGGTTTTTCAGGCTGCACGTGGTTGAAAACGCCTTCGCCCGGTTGAAGCACTAGCGGGCGGCCGCATCGCGCTTCGACAAGCTCAAGCGGAATTATGAAAGCGCAGTGGCCATGGCCTGCGCCTTTCTTTGGCTACCCATGTGAAACGGGAACAGCCCCTAACTCCGCACATTACGCTTCTCATGGCGCTTGTGCTTTCCCATTTCCTGCTTCCAGGGACGTAAAATATACAGGCAGGGGCTGGGTCATTGCGTCAGAAGCCCCCTCGAACCTCTCCCCCACCCCGCTGTCCTACTCAGCACCACCCAGCCTGTAAACCACGACCTTCGCAGGTGGGTTTGCCCCCGCGCTTGTGTCATCATGCTCCGACCGCCGGTGAGTCCTCCTATAAGCCTTTCTATGAACAAACCATACGCATTGCTGCTTGCCTTCGCCCTGCTACAGGGCTGCCAAAGCCTGGCCCCGCAAAAGGCCGAGCCTCCCGTCGCCGAAGCTGGCAAGGGCGAGGCGGAAAAGCCCGTGGTGTATGGCTCGTTCAAGCAGGACACACTCTATAGCCTGTTGGTGGCAGAGCTGGCCGGCCAGCGCAACCGTTTCGACATCGCCTTGGCCAACTACACCGATCAGGCGGCAAAAACCCAGGACCCAGCAGTTTCCGAGCGCGCCTACCGCATTGCCGAGTACCTCGGCGCCGACGAGCCGTCACTGGAGAATGCACTGGTCTGGGCGCGCAACGACCCACAGAATCTCGACGCCCAGCGCGCCGCCGCCATCCAGCTGGCCCGCGCCGGCCGCTATGACGAGTCCATGGCCTACATGGAAAAGGTACTGCAGGGCCAGGGCGACACCCACTTCGACTTCCTCGCCCTGTCCGCAGCCGAAACCGACCAGAGCACCCGCGACGGCCTGCTACACAGTTTCGAACGCCTGCTGGTGAAATACCCCGACAACGGCCAGCTGATATTCGGCAAGGCCCTGCTGCTGAACCAGGACGGCAAGACCGAAGAAGCCCTGGAACTGCTCGAGTCGCACCCGGCACAAAACGGCGAAGTCGCCCCGATCCTGCTGCGCGCCCGTCTGCTGCAGGCCCTGGACCGAGGTCCAGAGGCCCTGCCACTGCTGCGCGGGGCGATTCGCGACAACCCGGACGACAAACGCCTGCGCCTGACTTACGCTCGCACCCTGGTCGAACAGGACCGTATCGCCGATGCCAAAGGCGAGTTCATCAGCCTGGTCCAGCAATACCCCGATGATGACGAATTGCGCTACTCGCTGGCGCTGGTGTGCCTGGAGAACAAAGATTGGGATGAAGCCGAAGGCTACTTGCAAGAGCTGGTCGAGCGCGACAGCTACGTTGACGCCGCGCACCTGAACCTGGGCCGCATCCACGAGGAGCGCCACGACCCTGCTGGCGCTCTGCGTGAATACGCCCTGGTCGGCCCGGGCCCAGACTACCTGCCGGCACAGCTGCGCCAGGCCGACATCCTGATCGCCAACGGCCGCGGCACCGAGGCCTCGCGCCTGCTCGCCGACGCGCGCGAAGCCCAGCCAGACTACGCCATCCAGCTATTCCTGATCGAATCGGAAAGCTACAGCAACAACAACAAGGACGCCCAGGCCAACCAGGTGCTGCAACAAGCCATCAAGCGCTACCCGGACGACCTCAACCTGCTTTACACCCGCGCCATGCTGGCCGAGAAGCGCAACGATTTGACGCAGATGGAAAAAGACCTGCGCGCCATCATCACCCGCGAGCCAGAAAACGCCATGGCCCTGAACGCCCTCGGCTACACACTGGCCGACCGCACCACCCGCTATGCCGAAGCCAAGGCGCTGATCGACAAGGCCCACCAGCTGACCCCCGATGACCCGGCAGTGCTCGACAGCCTGGGTTGGGTCAACTATCGCCTGGGCAACCTCGACGCAGCTGAAACCTACCTGCGCCAGGCCTTTGCCAACTTCCCCGACCACGAAGTGGCCGCCCACCTGGGCGAAGTGCTGTGGGCCAACGGCAAGCGCCGCGAAGCCCGCCAGGTATGGGCCAAGGGCTTCGAAGCCCAGGCCGACAGCCCTATCCTGCGCAAGACCCTCTTGCGCCTGACCGGATCCGAGACTCTTTAACGCCATGTTCCTGCGCCATTGCATCACCTTTACCTTGATCGCCCTGCTGGCCGGCTGCGCCGGCTTCGGTAGCCGTGAGGCCCTGCAGGGCCACGGCGACCCGCAACAGTGGCGCGCCCACAAAGCGCAGCTGAGCAGCCTCGATGGCTGGCAGATCAACGGCAAGGTCGGCATCCGCGCCCCGCGCGATTCCGGCAGCGGTACGCTGTTCTGGCTGCAACGCCAGGACTATTACGACATTCGCCTGGCCGGCCCGCTGGGCCGTGGGGCCGCGCGCCTTACCGGCCGCCCGGGTGGCGTGGTGCTGGAAGTGGCCAACCAGGGCCGCTACGAAGCCACCAGCCCGGAAGCCCTGCTGGAAGAACAACTGGGCTGGCAGCTGCCGGTTTCGCACCTGGTCTGGTGGGTGCGCGGCCTGCCCGCCCCCGACAGCAAGAGCAAGCTGACCCTGGATGGCGACAGCCGCCTGGCCAGCCTGGACCAGGATGGCTGGCAGGTGCAGTACCTGAGCTACACCGAACAGAACGGCTACTGGTTGCCCGAGCGCCTGAAGCTGCACGGCAAGGACCTGGACGTGACCCTGGTGGTCAAGGACTGGCAGCCGCGCCAGCTGGGGCACTGATCACATGCAAAAGCTCACCCTGCCCGCCCCGGCCAAGCTCAACCTGTGGCTGCACATCATCGGCCGCCGCGCAGACGGCTACCACGAACTGGAAACGGTGTTCCAGTTTCTCGACCACGGCGACGAACTGAGTTTCGCCCTGCGTGACGATGGCGTGATCCGCTTGCACACCGAGATCGAGGCCGTCCCCCACGACAGCAACCTGATCGTACGGGCCGCGCGCATGCTGCAAGCACAATCGGGCACCACGCTTGGCGCCGACATCTGGCTGACCAAGGTACTGCCCATGGGCGGAGGTATCGGCGGTGGCAGCTCAGACGCCGCGACCACCCTGCTGGCCCTGGCCCACCTGTGGCAACTGGACTGGGACGAAGACCGCCTGGCCGCACTGGGCCTGAGCCTGGGCGCCGATGTGCCGGTGTTCGTACGCGGCCACGCAGCGTTCGCGCAAGGTGTAGGCGAACAGCTGACACCGGTCGACCCGATCGAACCCTGGTATGTCGTGCTGGTGCCGCAAGTGTCTGTCAGCACAGTAGAAATTTTTTCACATCCGCAGTTGACACGTGATTCTCTCCCCCTTAAGATGCGCCCCGTTCCCGAGGGAAACAGTCGAAATGACTGCCAACCGGTGGTAGAGCAGAATTACCCAGAAGTTCGCAATGCGTTGAATTCACTGGGAAAATTCACTGAGGCTCGACTAACCGGCACTGGAAGTTGTGTGTTTGGGGCCTTCCCAAGCAAAGCCGAAGCTGATAAAGTTCTGGCCCTTCTTTCAGCGACCCAAACAGGGTTTGTGGCGAAAGGAAGCAATATTTCGATGTTGCATCGCAAGCTGCAAAGTCTGGTCAAGAAGTCGAGCGCATGAGCGTTCGCAGCAACAGATACAGGGGCGTCGCCAAGCGGTAAGGCAGCAGGTTTTGATCCTGCCATGCGTTGGTTCGAATCCAGCCGCCCCTGCCATTTTCCTTATACTCATCCAGGTATACCCTCAGCCTTCAGGTACTGCGCGTGTCCAAGATGATGGTCTTTACGGGGAACGCTAACCCCGATCTGGCTCGGCGTGTCGTACGTCAGCTGCATATCCCTCTCGGTGACGTCTCTGTCGGTAAATTCTCCGACGGCGAGATCAGTACTGAGATCAATGAAAATGTTCGCGGTAAAGACGTTTTCATTATTCAGCCGACCTGCGCCCCGACCAACGATAACCTGATGGAACTGGTAGTGATGGCCGACGCCTTCCGCCGCTCCTCAGCATCCCGAATCACCGCCGTGATTCCCTACTTCGGATATGCCCGCCAGGACCGCCGTCCGCGTTCGGCACGTGTAGCCATCAGCGCCAAAGTTGTTGCTGACATGCTCACTGTCGTAGGTATCGACCGTGTACTCACCGTCGACCTGCACGCTGACCAGATCCAAGGCTTCTTCGATATCCCCGTCGACAACATCTACGGCTCGCCCGTACTGGTTGACGACATCGAAGACCAGCGTTTCGAGAACCTGATGATCGTCTCCCCGGACATCGGTGGTGTCGTGCGCGCACGCGCTGTCGCCAAGTCCCTGGGCGTCGATCTGGGTATCATCGACAAACGCCGCGAAAAGGCTAACCACTCCGAGGTTATGCACATCATCGGCGACGTCGAAGGGCGCACCTGCATCCTGGTAGACGACATGGTCGACACCGCCGGCACCCTGTGCCACGCGGCCAAGGCCCTGAAAGAGCACGGCGCTGCCAAGGTTTACGCCTATTGCACGCACCCTGTCCTGTCGGGCCGCGCAATCGAGAACATCGAGAAGTCGGTACTGGACGAGCTGGTGGTGACCAACACCGTTCCGCTGTCCGCCGCTGCTCAAGCCTGTGATCGTATCCGCCAGCTGGATATCGCACCGGTTGTCGCTGAAGCGGTACGCCGCATCAGCAACGAAGAATCGATCAGCGCGATGTTCCGCTAAGCGGGACACGTGTTGATGTGAAGCGCCCCGCCCCAACCTGTGTTGGGGCGGGGCTTTTTTGCCATCCCCGTTGGCGCTGGTCGCAAACGCCCTCGGGGGGCTATTTTGGAGAAACAAAATGACTGATTTTATTCTGAACGCCCAAGCGCGTACTGACCTGGGGAAAGGTGCGAGCCGCCGCCTGCGTCACTCGCTGAGCATCCCAGCCGTTGTCTACGGTGGTGATAAAGAAGCTCAATCCCTGACCATCCTGGCCAAGGAAATCACCAAGCTGTTCGAAAACGAAGCTGCCTTCAGCCACGTTATCGAACTGAACGTTGACGGTGTTAAGCAGAACGTCATCATCAAGGCCATGCAGCGCCACCCAGCCAAGCAGTTCATCATGCACGCTGACTTCGTTCGCGTCGTTGCTGGCCAGAAGCTGACCGCCAAGGTTCCGGTTCACTTCATCAACGAAGAAGCCCCGGTCAAGAAAGGCGGCGAGATCTCCCACGTTGAGTCCGAGATCGAAGTTTCCTGCGAAGCCAAAGACCTGCCTGAGTTCATCGAAGTTGACCTGGGCAACGCCGAAATCGGCACCATCATCCACCTGTCGGACCTGAAAGCTCCGAAAGGCGTAGAGTTCGTCGCTCTGGCCCACGGTGATGACAAAGCTGTTGCCAACGTTCACGCTCCACGCGTTGCTCCAGAAGCAGAAGGCGCTGCCGAGTAATCCACTCGCACGCCGGCGTTGATCGGGTTACAGTGCCGCGCGCACTGTAACCCACCAACTCCAAGGAAGAGCCCCTGACGTGACCGCCATCCAGTTGATCGTTGGCCTGGGTAACCCCGGCCCCGAATACGAACAGACCCGGCATAACGCAGGGGCTCTTTTCGTTGAACGCCTTGCCAGCGCCCAGCGTGTTTCGCTGACCGCTGACAAAAAGTATTTCGGCCTGACGGCTAAATTCAGCCATCAGGGCAACGACGTTCGTTTGTTGATCCCCACCACCTACATGAACCGCAGCGGCCAGTCCGTAGCGGCCTTGGCCAATTTCTTCCGCATCAAGCCGGAAGCGATACTGGTGGCACACGACGAACTCGATCTGCCCCCAGGCGTTGCCAAGCTCAAGCGCGGCGGCGGCCATGGTGGGCACAACGGCCTGCGCGACATCATCGCGCAGCTCGGCAACCAGAACGACTTCCACCGCCTGCGGCTTGGCATCGGCCACCCGGGTGACGCCAAACTGGTATCCAACTTCGTCCTGGGCCGCGCGCCGCGCGCCGAGCAGGAGAAGCTCGACGCCAGCATCGATTTTGCCCTCGGCGTGCTGCCGGACGTGCTTGCCGGCGACTTCGCCAAGGCGATGCGCGAGCTGCACAGCCAGAAGGCCTGATTTCCTTTAGAGAGGGGAATACCCATGGGTTTCAATTGCGGCATCGTCGGCCTGCCCAACGTCGGCAAGTCCACCCTGTTCAACGCCCTGACCAAGTCTGGCATCGCGGCGGAGAATTTCCCTTTCTGCACCATCGAGCCGAACAGCGGCATCGTGCCTATGCCCGACGCTCGCCTGGCTGCGCTGGCTGAAATCGTCAAGCCAAACCGCATCCTGCCGACCACCATGGAATTCGTCGACATCGCCGGCCTGGTTGCCGGTGCCTCGAAAGGCGAAGGCCTGGGCAACAAGTTCCTCGCCAACATCCGCGAGACCGACGCCATTGCCCACGTGGTGCGCTGCTTCGAAGACGAGAACGTGATCCACGTTTCCAACAGCGTCGACCCCAAGCGTGACATCGAGATCATCGACCTCGAACTGATCTTCGCCGACCTCGACAGCTGCGAAAAGCAACTGCAGAAGGTAGCCCGCAACGCCAAGGGCGGCGACAAGGACGCCTTGGCGCAAAAGGCCATTCTGGAAAAGCTGATCCCGCACTTTACCGAAGGCAAGCCTGCGCGCAGCCTGATGAAGCACATGGCTGACGACGAAAAGGCCGTCATCCGTGGCTTCCACTTGCTGACCAGCAAACCGGTGATGTACATCGCCAACGTGGCCGAAGACGGCTTCGACAACAACCCGCACCTGGACGTGGTCAAGGCCATTGCCGAGGAAGAAGGCGCGGTAGTGGTGCCGGTGTGCAACAAGATCGAAGCAGAAATCGCCGAGCTGGAAGACGGTGAAGAGAAGGACATGTTCCTCGAGGCCCTGGGCCTGGAAGAGCCTGGCCTGAACCGCGTGATCCGCGCCGGTTACGAGCTGCTGAACCTGCAGACCTACTTCACTGCCGGCGTGCAGGAAGTACGCGCCTGGACCGTTCGCGTCGGAGCCACTGCCCCGCAGGCAGCCGGCGTTATCCACACCGACTTCGAAAAAGGCTTCATCCGCGCTGAAGTGGTGGCCTATGACGACTTCATCCAGTTCAAGGGTGAAGCCGGTGCCAAGGAAGCCGGTAAGTGGCGTCTGGAAGGCAAGGATTACATCGTCAAAGACGGCGACGTGATGCACTTCCGCTTTAACGTCTAAGCGGTAACCAGCAGCACACACAAACCCCTTGAGGCTTGCGCTTCAAGGGGTTTTGTTTTGCCCAGACATGCGCGCCCTTGGCAGGGGCGGCCTTGTGTCGTGCCAGGCCGCAAAGCGGCCCCCGCCTTCAGCATCTAAGCTGAGGTTCAGCGCCCTTCTCGCCCAGAGCCGACACCATGCCCCAACCCACTCGTTTCGACTGGCAACGCTGGCTCCCTGGCCTGGTCACCCTGCTCCACTACAAGGCAGCCTGGCTACCCAAGGACATCGCCGCCGGCCTGGTTCTCACCACCATGCTGGTGCCTGTGGGCATCGCCTACGCCGAGGCTTCCGGCGTCCCCGGCATCTATGGCCTGTACGCCACCATCATCCCCCTGCTGGCCTATGCCCTGTTCGGTCCCAGCCGTATCCTGGTGCTGGGCCCGGACTCGGCGCTGGCCGCGCCTATCCTGGCTGTGGTGGTGCAATACGCGGCCAGCGACCCGCAGCGGGCGATCGCCATCGCCAGCATGATGGCCCTGGTCGCGGGGGCGTTCTGTGTGATTGCCGGGCTGCTGCGCCTGGGCTTCATCACCGAGTTGCTGTCCAAGCCCATCCGCTATGGGTACATGAACGGCATCGCCCTGACCGTATTGATCAGCCAGTTGCCCAAGCTGTTCGGCATCAAAGTCGACAGCGAAGGCCCCTTGCGCGACCTTTGGTACTTGGGCCAGGCGCTATACGCCGGCCAAGGGCACTGGCCAAGCTTTGTCGTGGGTGCCGGTAGCCTGGCGCTGATTCTGCTGCTCAAACCGTTCAAGCGCCTGCCGGGCATCCTGATCGCCGTGGTACTGGCGACGCTGGCAGTGAGCGTGTTCAACCTCGATCAGATGGGCGTCAAGGTACTCGGGCAATTGCCTCAGGGCCTGCCCGGCTTCGTCTTCCCCTGGGTCAGCGACATTGACCTGGTCGAGGTGCTACTGGGCGGGATTGCAGTGGCGCTGGTGTCGTTTGCCGACACCAGTGTGCTGTCACGCTCCTATGCCGCGCGCCTCAAGATGCGGGTAAACCCCAACCAGGAAATGTTCGGCCTGGGCGTGGCCAACGTGGCCTCGGGGCTGTTCCAGGGCATCCCGATCAGCAGCAGTTCGTCACGCACCCCAGTGGCCGAAGCTGCCGGCTCGCAGACCCAGCTCACCGGCATCATCGGCGCCCTGGCGGTAACCCTGTTGCTGCTGGTAGCGCCCAATCTGATGCAGCACCTGCCTAACAGCGCTTTGGCTGCGGTGGTGATTGCCGCTGCACTGGGGCTGTTCGAATTTGCCGACCTCAAGCGTATCTTCCGCATGCAGCAGTGGGAGTTCTGGCTGTCGTTCACCTGCTTTGTCGGCGTGGCGGTGTTCGGCGCCATTCCCGGTATCTGCATTGCAGTGGCGGTGTCGGTGATCGAGTTCCTGTGGGACGGCTGGCGGCCGCATTACGCAGTGCTCGGCCGGGCCGATGGGCTGCGCGGCTACCATGACATACAGCGTTATCCACAGGCCCGGCGTATTCCAGGGCTGGTGCTGCTGCGCTGGGACGCGCCGTTGTTCTTTGCCAACGCCGAGCAGTTCCAGAACACAGTGATGGCGGCGGTAGACGCGTCGCCAACGCCTGTGCAGCGGGTGGTAATTGCCGCTGAGCCTGTGACCAGTATCGATATCACTTCGGCGGACATGCTGGCCGAGCTGGACCGGGCATTGGAGGCGCGGGGGGTGGAGTTGCAGTTCGCCGAAATGAAGGACCCGGTGAAGGACAAGATGCGGCAGTTCGAGTTGTTCGAACATATGGGGGAGAAGGCCTTTCATCCGACGGTGGGCGCAGCGGTGGATGCGTACCTGGAAGAGAGCGGGGTTGATTGGCAGCCCTGAATTGCCTGGAGAGCGGGCTTAACCGCGAAGAAGCCCGCGCCGACTCCGAAGCCGGTCAATCCAGATCAACATGCCGCTGGCGTACACCGATACCGCCAGAAACAGCGCCATACGCACCGCAAATGCCTTGTACACATCCTGCCCACCTGCACTGTCCTGCACCGACTGCCCCAGCAAGATCAACATGGTCGTCAGGCAACTGACCCAGTACGCCGGGCTCTGCCGGCTCGGCACCGCCTGGTACAGGCGCCGAGCCTGCCAAAGGGCGAACAGCAGTACCCACAAGAAGAACATCCACAGGTGAACGAACAGGCTCAGCGCTACCCACAGCGCTATCGCCAACACCCCGGCAAGCAAGGTTGAACCGATCAGCTCCCGGCTGGCGTGCCGCGCGCGGGTTTCGCCTGCTTGTTGCCCCACACTCACGGCCTTCATGATCAACGGCATGTACTGGTCAGGGGCGATCAATGCCAGCAGAAAGGCCGGCATCACGATCAACGTGGCACGCAGCGCCACCCAGCTGACATGCTCGCTACCCAGCAGCGGCGGCACCGGCGGTGCTGGCGCATTGGCAGGTTCGGGGAACAACGTATGCGCCACCGACGTGCCCAGCACTGCCAGCAGCATGCCTTTGGCCAGCGCTTCGACCACCGACAATGCCAGGGTGAAGTCACTGGTGCCGGCAGCGGCGATCATGGTCAGGCCGATCACCAGCAGGTTGGCCAGCAAGCCGTTGCCGCCCTTCAGCGCATAGCGCAAGGTCAGGAAAACACCCACCCCAACCAGTAACACCCCAGCCAACGGAGCATGGCGCAACAGCGGAATCAGCAGCAACCCGCTGCCGCAAGCGAGCAGCACTAGTAGCGCCAGGGCCGGTGCTGCACGCAGGGGCAATGGCTGACTGCGCATGGCCAGCAACAGCACCGCAAACACCGGCGCCAGGATCGGCACCGGCAAGCCGATACCAAAGCTCACCGCCAGGCACAGCGCCACGCCCCAGGCCAGGCGCAGTGCGCGCAGGCGGCGCAATTCAATAGGCATACGACAGCCAGCTCATCAGCCACATGAACAACCGGCCCAGCAGGTTCAGTGGGTTGCCTTCGCTAGGCAGGGCCATGACCTCGGCCTGCCCACCGACCCGCAGCACGGTCTTGTCCTGAAGCTGATCGCGCTCCAGTTCGACAATCACCGGAAAGCGCTGCGCCGAACGCAGCCACTCGCGGCTATTCTGCACGGTCGGCAGCGTACCCGGCGGCGTGCTCTGGCCCACGCTCACGCCATAGCCAATGCTGCGTATACGCCCTTTCAACACAGTGCCCGGTAGCGCATCGAGCACCACCAGCACCGGGGTTTCAGGGCGCAAGCGACCGAGGTTGTTCTCGGTCATGTCGGCACTTATCCACACGTCATGGATACTGATCAGGGTCATCATCGGGCTACCTGCCCCGACATAGTGGCCAACGTCTGTGCGCAGGTCGGTGATCAGCCCGTTTGCGTCGGCACGCACCACGGTACGGGCAAGGTCCAGGCGCGCCTTTTCCACATTGGCCGCAGCACTGCGCAGCTGGGCGTTGTCTTCCTGTGCCCCGCCCTGCTGCTCACGGGCGCGCTCCACCTCGGCGCGGGCTGCCGCCACTTGGCTGATGGCCTGGTCGCGGGTGGCCTGGGCTCCTTCCAGGCGGCGCACCGACACCGTACCGGGGTCTTCGTCAATCAGCCGTTTGAGGCGCTCGGCGTCCTGCCGCGCCTTGCGTTCGTTGGCCTGGGCGGCCACCAGCGCTGCCTGCGCCGAATCGATACCAGCGGTACTGGCGCCGATCTGCCGGCGCACGGTATCAAGGTCGGCTTCGGCGCGGGCCAGGGCAATGCGGTACTGCTCCTGATCGAGTTCGAACAGCACATCGCCCTGGCGCACCTCCTGGTTGTTGCCCACGGCCACACGCTTGATCTGCCCGGCCACTTCGGCGGCCACCGGGACTACGTAAGCCTGCAGGCGAGCTTGCTGGGTGTACGGCGTATAGCGGTCAGCCAGCAAGTACCAGAGCAGGCTGACGGCAATCAGCAGCAGCACCCAGCGCATGCCGCGATCCGGGGCTGACGGGGGCGGCGTGGGCGTGGCGTCGCTCATTCGGTTTCACCTTGTGCATGCGCGGTGTGGGCTGGCTCGTCGAGCAACTCGCCCCAGTCGGTGCGTTGCTGCATTTGCTGGCGGGTGGCCGGGTCGATCGGCGCGCGGCTGGCGTCCCAACCACCACCCAGGGCCTTGTACAACGTCACCAGGCTGCTGACCGCGTTGCCACGGCTGACCAGGTAGCCGTCCTGTTGCTGCAACAGCAGTTGCTGAGCATCGAGCACCCGCTGAAAATCGGCGAAGCCTTCGCGATACTGCGAGCTGGCCAGATTCAGCGAGCGCTGTGCAGCCTGAGAGGCCTGGTCGCGAATGGTTGCACTCTGCAGCGAGCGCACCAGCCCGCTGGCAGCATCGTCGGCCTCACGGGCGGCTTCGCGCACGCCCTGCTGGTACAACTCGATCAGTTGCTGCAAGCGGGCATCTTCCACACGTACGGTGTTCTTGCGCCTGCCATAGTCGAACGGGTTCCAGATCAGGCTTGGGCCAGCCGCCAGGTCGAAGGTGTCGGGCAGATGATTGGCCGATAGGAAGGTCCAG
The DNA here is from genome assembly GCF_058795575.1 of Pseudomonas sp. GW823-FHT05G12. Classification (NCBI taxonomy): domain Bacteria; kingdom Pseudomonadati; phylum Pseudomonadota; class Gammaproteobacteria; order Pseudomonadales; family Pseudomonadaceae; genus Pseudomonas; species Pseudomonas sp. GW823-FHT05G12. The sequence continues at coordinate 868,866 of NZ_CM179501.1, read as the reverse complement.
CCGATACTGCCGAGCAAGCTCAGCTGTGGATAAAGATCGGCCTCGGCCACCCCGACCAGCGCCGACTGCGCCGCCACTGCCTGCTCGGCGGCGCGGATGTCCGGGCGGCGCTGCAGCAGGCTGGCAGGTACATCCTGCAACACTGCCCGGTTGGGCAAGGGCAGTTGGCCATGCCCGGCCTCCAGCTGCGGCAGCGGCCCGGGCGGGCGGCCAAGCAGCGAGCACAGTACGTTGCGCAGGGCGTTGAGCTGGTTCTCGAACTCGGGAATGGTGGCCAGGGTCGCCAGGTATTGAGTACGCGCCTGCTGCCAGTCGAGCTCGTCGTTTTCGCCGTGGCGGAACAACCGCTCGGTAATCTCCAGGCTACGCGCCTGGCGCTTGGCGTTCTCTTGTGCGATCGCCAGCCGCGCTTCGGCGGTACGCAGGGCAAAGTAGGTGTCGGCCACTTGCGCACGCAGCAGCAGCATGGCATCGGCGTAGTTGGCCTGGGAGGCGAAGTAGACGGCATCGGCGCTTTCGATGGCGCGACTGAAGCGGCCCCAGAAGTCAATTTCCCAGCCGATGTCGAAGCCCACGCTGGATTGCCAGAACACCGAATCACGGGCCGAAGGCGTACCAGACTGATTCTGCTTCAGGTACAGGCTTTGCGCACTCAGTTGCTGCAGCTGCGGATAACGCCCGGTCTGCACGATGGCCAACTGGGCACGAGCTTCAGCGATACGCAGGCCAGCCACGCGCAGGTTGGTGTTGTTGGCATCGGCCTCGGCTATCAACGCGTCCAGGGTCGGGTCGGCAAACACCGCCCACCACTGGCGCAGGTCGGGCGCCGCCGCGCTGCGCCCTGCCTGCTCCAGCATTGGCGTGCTCCAGCCGTCCAGCCACGGCGCTTGGGGCTTCTCGAAATCCGGACCAACCTGAGTGCAACCGGCCAGCACCATCAGCAGCCCCAGGCCATAGCAGCGGTTGGGCATGGCCTAGGCGGCAGGGGGTGCCGGTTGCTCCGGCACCTGCAGCGCAACCCATTGCCAGAACAGCACGTACGTCACGCCGAGGATTACCGGGCCGATGAACAAGCCGATGATGCCTTTGACCACCATGCCGCCCAATGCCCCAATCAGTACCACCGGCATCGGTACATCAACCCCGCGCCCCAGCAGCAGCGGCTTGAGCACGTTGTCGGCAAGGCCGGCGACGAAGGTGTAGATGGCAAAAATGATGGTCGCCACCGTGAAGCCTTCGGCGTTGAACACATAAATGATCACCGGCAAGGTCACCAGCGTCGCCGGGGCCTGTGCAATGCCCAGCATGAGGATGACGATGGCCAGCATCCCGGCACCGGGAACCCCTTTGATGACAAAACCAACACCGATCAGCAGCATCTGGATGAAGGCAATGCCGATCACCCCTTGTGCCACCGCGCGAATGGTGGCCGTGCACAGCGTGGCCAAGGGTTTACCGCGCTCTGCGCCTGAAACCCGCATGGCGATGCGTTGGGTAGCGATTTCACCTCGTTCACCGAAGGCCATGATGACCCCGGAAATGATGATTGCGCCGATGAACAGAAGGAAGGCCCCGCCGGCGCTGGCCGCAGCGCCCAGCACCGTTAGCCCGGCCCCCTTGATCTGGGGCATCCACTGATTCAGTACACTGGCCATGTTTTCGGAGGCCGCCAACCACAGCGCGTGCACCTTCGGCCCGATCAGTGGCCAGGCCGCCACGGAATCAGGCGGGACCGGCACGCTCCAGGCGCCGCTCTTGAGTAGCGTCACCAGGCTGTCCACCGATTCGCCGATGGACATCACTACCAGGTAGATAGGCACCAGCAGCAGCACCAGAACCAATAGCACCACCAGCGTCGCCGCATAGCCTTGCTTGAGCCCGGTGCGGCGCTGGATGCGGCAATGCAACGGGTACAAGGTGACCGCCAGAATCACCGCCCACAGCATCAACTCCAGGAACGGCTGGAACACCTGGAAGGCGAAGATCACCAAGGCTGCCACCAGACCGGCCTTGATCAGCACATCGAGCAAGCCCCGCGAAAGGGCGCTGTCCAACTTGAAACTCGACTGCATGATTCATCTCCCGATATTCAATGCACCAGCACGGCGCAATTCACTGCCCCGTTTCAGGGGATGCCTGCACAGGGCTGTCATCGCGCAGCTGCCGCGCCAAGGCCATCATGACCAAGGGCACCACCGCCATCGACAAGGTGATGGCCAGCACCAGCAGGTCGTGTACTGCTTGCGTGAGCACTTGGTGCTCCAGCGCCAGCTTGAACACCACGAAGGCGAACTCGCCCCCCGAAGCCAGCACCACGCCCAGGCAGAGCGCCTGGGCCTTGTTGAGCCCACCCATCGTGCGCCCCAGGCCATACAACAAGGGCAGCTTGATGGCGACCAGCAGCAACGTCAGGCCCAACACCATCAGCGGCATGCCGAACAGCAGGCGCAGGTCGGCACTCATACCTACGCCAACGAAGAACAATCCAAGAAACAGGCCTTTGATCGGCTCGATCTGGGTTTCCAGTTCGTGGCGAAACGGCGACTCGGCCATCAGCACACCGGCCAGGAAGGCCCCCAGCGCCATCGACACACCCACATGCTCCATCAACCAGGCGGTGCCCAGCACGACCAGCAAGGCCGTGGCGGTCGACAGTTCAGGCAGGCCCGAACCCACCGTCCACTTGAATATCGGGGTCAGCAGATAACGGCCAAAAACAATCAGCACACCAATGCCGACAACCACAGCCAGCAAGGGCCAGGCACCTTCGTCAGCAGTGCTGACATCGCCACCGAGCAGCGGCACCACGGCAATCAAGGGAATGGCGGCAATGTCCTGGAACAGCAGGATGGCCACGGCCATGCGGCCATGAGGTTTGCCCAGGTCCTTGCGCTCGGCCAGTACCTGCAAGCCAAAGGCAGTGGACGACAGCGCCAGGCCCAGGCCCAGCACGATGGCGGCAGGTTTCGATTGGTCGAACAGCCAGAATGCCAGTAGCCCAAGCAGCACAGCGGTCAGCCCCACTTGCAAGCTGCCGACGCCAAATAGCGCCCGGCGCATGGTCCACAGACGCTTTGGGGACAGCTCCAGGCCAATCACGAACAACAGCATGACCACGCCCATTTCCGACAGCCGCGCCACGTTGTCCGGGTTGCCGAGCAGGCCAAACACCGACGGACCAATCAGGATACCCGCCAACAGGTATCCCGGTACTGCGCCCATTTTCAGACGCTGCGCCAGCGGTACCAGAAGTACCACCGCCAAAAGGAATACCACCGTCGCCTGCAACAGGCTGCCGTCATGTGGCATGAGCTCGTACCTTCGCAGCTCCCTGCTGGGAGGGGTTCAGAAGCGTTCTTCGACGAACTTGAACGGGTAGGCGACTGCCTTGTACTTGCCGATCTTGCCGCGTTTGGGCAGCTTCACCTGCTGGTCGCGGGTTATGTCCTTGTAGGGAATACGGCTGAGCAGGTGGCTGATGATATTCAGCCGGGCGCGACGTTTGTCGTTGGAATTGGCCATGAACCACGGTGCCCAAGCGGTATCCGACGCCTGGAACATTTCGTCACGCGCTTGGGTGTATTCATCCCAGCGGCTATACGACTTGAGGTCCATCGGCGATAACTTCCACAGCTTGCGGCCGTCGTTGATGCGGTCCTGCAGGCGCCGGGTCTGCTCATCGGCGCTGACTTCAAGCCAGTACTTGATGAGGATGATCCCCGAATCGACCATGACCCTTTCGAACACAGGTACACCGGCCAGAAACTTGTCCACTTGCTCACCAGAGCAAAAGCCCATTACCCGCTCAACGCCCGCTCGGTTGTACCAACTGCGATCAAAGATCACCACTTCGCCCGCCGCTGGCAGATGGCCCAGGTAGCGCTGCAGGTACATTTGGGTCTTTTCCCGCTCGGTCGGTGCGGGCAGGGCCACCACACGGAACACCCGTGGGCTGACACGCTCGGTAATGGCCTTGATGGTGCCGCCCTTGCCGGCGCCATCGCGGCCTTCGAAGACAATGCATACCTTCAGGCCCTTGGCCACCACCCACTCCTGTAGCTTCACCAGCTCTACATGCAGATTCTTGAGCGCTTTTTCGTAGGCCTTGCCGCCCAGTTTTTCTGGCTGTTTTTGGGGGGGCTTCCTGGACGGCTTCGACATGACACGCTCCTGAAGGCTGATGAAGAGTGAGTATGGTCGATTAATGCCAGTTTGCCGCTTCGCTTGCAGATTGATGTGGGGGCTGTCGTGCAGCCCCCGGGAGGCACTATTTGGCCAGCTTGTTGTAGCTGGTCATCAGGTTGCGGTAGTCCGGGATATGGTTGGAGAACAAGGTACCCAGCCCTTCGATGTCGTTGCGCCAGTCACGGTGCAGTTCGCAGGCCACGCCGAACCAGGTCATCAGTTGCGCCCCGGCAGCCTCCATGCGTCGCCAAGCCGAGTCACGGGTCAGTTCGTTGAACGTGCCAGAGGCGTCGGTGACGACGAATACCTCGAAGCCCTCCTCCAATGCCGACAGGGCCGGGAAGGCCACGCATACTTCAGTGACCACACCAGCAATCAGCAGCTGCTTCTTGCCGGTGGCTTTTACCGCTTTGACGAAATCTTCGTTGTCCCAGGCATTGATGTTGCCCGGACGTGCAATGTAGGGGGCATCAGGGAACTGCTCTTTCAGTTCCGGCACCAGCGGGCCGTTGGGCCCAGTCTCGAAACTGGTGGTGAGGATGGTCGGCAGCTTGAAGTATTTGGCCAGGTCGGACAGGGCCAACACGTTGTTCTTGAAGCGGTCGGGGTCGATGTCCCTTACCAGCGAGAGCAAACCGGTCTGATGGTCGACCAGCAGTACGGCTGCGTTGTTCTTGTCCAGACGCTTGTATTGGAAGGCCACGGTGGATCTCCTTGCTTCAGCGGGTTGGGAGTATCAGCGTAGGCAAGGATGGGGGGTGAGAGAGACCGTCAGTCGGCTTGCCTGTCCTGGCGCCCCCATCACTTCACAAATTCCTGAACTGATTATTTGCCGCCAGCGATTTTTCCCCTCGCCCACCGCCACCAGAATCGCTTCACCACAATCACAATAAACCGTGAGGCCACTCCCGTGGACCAGACACTTCAAGTGCGGCAAGCCGCCGCCGACCTCGTCGCGGCGTTCGCCAGCAACGACACCGCCCGCTATTTCGCTTGCTTCAGCGAAGACGCCACCTTTCTGTTCCACACCTTGCCGTATCCGCTGCTGTCGCGTCGCGCCTATGAAGAGCTCTGGGCCCAGTGGCAGGCCGAGGGCTTTACCGTGCTTGCCTGCGAATCGGGCAACGCCCATGTAAGCCTGCAAGGCGACGTGGCTGTGTTCATGCACGATGTGGCCACGCGTATCCGCATCGGCGGTGAAGAACACCCGTTGAGCGAGCGCGAGACCATCGTCTTCCGTCGCCATGGTGACCTGTGGCTGGCCTGCCACGAGCACCTGTCGGTCGTAACACCGGCCTGATCACCCTTTACGCGGCGCTGCCGCCCTGCCATCGCACCCACAAGAAGGCCCGCGCACTGCGCTGGCTACAACAACCGCGCTGGAGCACCACCATGAGCCACTCGACCGGTATCGAGACCAACGGCGTCGAACAGATCCCCGCCGATCAACGCGACGCCTCCCCGCTAGACCTGTTCCGCCTGATCTTCGGCGGTGCCAATACCTTCGCTACCGCCGTACTGGGCAGCTTCCCGGTGCTTTTCGGGTTGTCTTTCCAGGCGGGTGTGTGGGCGATTCTGCTTGGCGTTGGCATCGGCGCGCTGATCCTTGCACCGATGGGGCTGTTCGGCGCGCTTAACGGCACCAACAACGCCGTTTCATCGGGTGCGCACTTTGGTGTACACGGGCGCATCGTCGGCTCGTTCCTGTCGCTGCTTACGGCGGTGGCGTTTTTCTCGCTCTCGGTGTGGAGCTCGGGCGATGCGTTGGTCGGTGGTGCCAAGCGCCTGGCCGGCCTGCCAGAGACCGACCTGACCCTGGGCCTGGCCTACGGCTTGTTCGCGGTGCTGGTACTGGTGGTATGCATCTTTGGCTTCCGCTTCATGCTGTGGGTCAACAAGATTGCCGTGTGGGCCTCGAGCCTGCTGTTCCTGCTGGGCATCGTCGCCTTTGCCGGGCCCTTCGATGCCGGCTACGCAGGCAGCGTCAACCTTGGCCAGGCAGGTTTCTGGGCTGCGTTCGTCGGCGCGGCGATCCTGGCCATGAGCAACCCGGTGTCGTTCGGTGCGTTTCTGGGTGACTGGTCGCGCTACATTCCACGGGAAACACCCAAGGCGCGCATCATGCTGGCCGTGATCGCGGCACAGGGGGCGACGCTGATTCCGTTCCTGTTCGGCCTGTGTACGGCCACCCTGGTCGCCACCCAGGCGCCCGACTACATTGCCGCCAACAACTATGTCGGCGGCCTGCTGGCGGTAGCGCCAAGCTGGTTCTTCCTTCCGGTGTGCCTGATTGCGGTGATCGGCGGCATGTCCACCGGCACCACCGCGCTGTATGGCACCGGCCTGGACATGTCCAGCGTGTTCCCGCGCCTGCTCAGCCGTGCTGGCGCTACGCTGCTGATCGGCGTGCTGGCGATTGGCTTCATCTTCATTGGCCGCTTCACCTTCAACCTCGTGCAGAGCGTATCGACCTTTGCCGTGCTGATCATTACCTGCACCAGCCCGTGGATGGTGATCATGATCCTTGGCCTGATTACCCGCCGCGGCTTCTACCACGCCGACGACCTGCAGGTATTCACCCGCGGCCAGCGTGGTGGCCACTACTGGTTCCTGCACGGCTGGAACTGGCGCGGCATGGGGGCGTGGATCCCCAGCGCGGCGGTTGGCCTGTGCTTCGTCAACCTGCCGGGGCAGTTCGTCGGCCCACTGGGTGACCTGGCGGGCGGCATCGACCTGAGCCTGCCGGTCACGCTGGGGCTGGCTGGCGTGCTGTACCTGCTGTTGCTCAACCTGTTCCCTGAACCTGCTGGCGTGTATGGCCCCCTGGGCCCGCGATGGGTGCGTTGCAAAAGCACCGCGCATACGCCTGTGACCACCGCCGAAATGGCCTGACTGGAAACCGACCATGACCACTTCCCACTATATCGCCGGCCATTGGGTCGAAGGCCAAGGCAGCGACTGCATCAGCGTCAACGACCCTGCGCTGGGGCAACCGTTCGCCGAGCTGATGGCCGCCAGCGTGAGCCAGGTCGACCAGGCCGTCGCCGCTGCCCGCAGCGCCCTGCCCGCCTGGAAAAGCACCTGCGCCAGTGAACGTGCCGCCTTCCTGCGTGGTTTTGCCGAACAGCTCGGGCAGCGCCGCGAAGCGCTTGTCACCGTGCAGATGCGCAATAACGGCAAACCGCGTCACGAAGCGGAAATCGACCTGGATGACGCCATCGCCACCTTTGGCTATTACGCCGAGCTGGCCGAGCAGCTGCCATCGAAAAACCGCACTGTGCCGCTGGCTGCGCCGGGTTTCACCGCCCGCACCCGCCTTGAACCGGTGGGCGTGGTCGGCCTGATCGTGCCGTGGAACTTCCCGTTGGTGACCAGCGCCTGGAAACTTGCCCCGGCCCTGGCCGCCGGTTGCACCGTGGTGCTCAAGCCTTCAGAGGTCACCCCGCTGATCGAGCAGGCCTACGGCCAGATCGCCGACGCCCTGGTCCTGCCCGCCGGGGTGCTGAACATCGTCAACGGCAAGGCCGAGACCGGCGCCGCGCTGAGCAATCACAACGGCCTGGACAAGTTGTCCTTCACCGGTAGCAACAGCGTCGGCAGCCAGGTGATGCGCAGCGCTTCGGCGCAGTGCCGGCCGGTGACGCTGGAGCTGGGCGGTAAGTCGGCCATCGTGGTGTTCGATGATTGCGATGTCGACCAGGCGGTGGAATGGATTGTTGCCGGCATCAGCTGGAATGCCGGCCAGATGTGTTCGGCCACATCGCGGCTGCTGGTGCAGGACGGCATTGCCGATGCACTGCTGCCGCGCTTGCAGGCGGCACTGGAAAACCTGCGGGTGGGTAATCCTTTGACCGAAGAGGTCGACATGGGCCCGCTGACCAGCCAGGCGCAATGGTTGAAGGTGGCCAGCTACTTTGCCACGGCGCGGGAAGAAGGTTTGCAGTGCCTGGCCGGCGGCCATGCACTGGACCGTGAAGGCTGGTTCGTCAGCCCGACGCTGTATACCGATGTGCCGAAAGACAGCCGCCTGTGGACCGAGGAAATCTTTGGCCCGGTGCTCTGCGCACGGCGCTTTGCCACCGAGGAACAGGCCATTGCCGAAGCCAATGACAGCCGCTTCGGGCTGGTGGCTACAGTATGCTCCGCCGACCTGGAACGCGCCGAGCGCGTGGCCGATGCGCTGGAGGTTGGCCATGTGTGGATCAACTCGGTGCAGGCGGTGTTCGTCGAAACGTCATGGGGGGGCACCAAGGGCAGCGGGATCGGCCGTGAGCTGGGGCCTTGGGGGTTGTCGGCCTATCAGTCGGTCAAGCACGTAACCCGCTGCCTGGGCTGATATCGCAAGGGGCCGCGTTATGGCACCGGCTCTGCCGGTGTTCGCGGGTAAACCCGCTCCTACACGGCGGCCTGTGTCCAAACTCCGGTGTGTGTCCACCCCCGATCAGGTGTAGGAGCGGGTTTACCCGCGAATACGGTAGCGGCGGCAACGGTGAACGGCGGGTGGAGATTGGCCAGCAGGGCCGGCCTCTTCGCGGGTGAACCCGCTCCTACACGACGGCCTGTGTCCAACCCCCGAGGTGTGTCCACCACCAATCTGCGTAGGAGCGGGTTTACCCGCGAATACGGTAGCGGCAGCAACAGTGAACGGCGGGGGGAAATTGGCCAGCAGGGCCGGCCTCTTCGCGGGTGAACCCGCTCCTACACGGCGGCCTGTGTCCAACCCCCGAGGTGTGTCCACCACCAATCTGCGTAGGAGCGGGTTTACCCGCGAATACGGTAGCGGCGGCAACGGTGAACGACGGGTGGAGACTGGCCAGCAGGGCCGGCCTCTTCGCGGGTGAACCCGCTCCTACGCGACGGCCTGTGTCCAACCCCCGAGGTGTGTCCACCACCAATCCGCGTAGGAGCGGGTTTACCCGCGAATACGGTGGCGGCGGCAACGGTGAACGGCGGGGGAGATTGGCCAGCAGGGCCGGCCCTTTCGCGGGTAAACCCGCTCCTACCAGCTGGACTGCCCCCCGATGCCTACACCGACTCGTCAGCCGGCCGCGCCCCCTCCTGCACCAGCACCATGCTCTGCGGCGAAGACAGTGGAATGCCTTCATCACGCAACCGGCCAAGAATGGTGAACAGCAGGTCGCTGCGGGCTCCCGATACCTGCCGCGGCCCGGCCACATAGCCACTCACACCAATCACCATGCCGCTGGCCGTCAGGTCCTTGAACGACACCGAGGCAGCTGGCGCATCCAGAATCGCCTCATGCTCATGGTAAGCCGCCAGCAGCAGCTCCCGGACGCGGTTGGCATCAGTCTCCAGCGGCAGTGTCAAGGTAATGCTGACCACGCCCAGCGCATTGCCCATGGTCACGTTGCGCACGTTCTGCGAGATGAACTGCGAGTTGGGCACGATCACCGTGGAACGGTCAGACATCTGGATCTCCGTGGCGCGCACGTTGATGCGGCGGATATCACCCTCGACACCCGCCAGGCTGACCCAGTCGCCGACCTTCACCGGGCGCTCGGTCAGCAGGATCAGGCCGGAAATGAAGTTCTGCACGATCTGCTGCAAACCGAAACCGATACCGACCGACAGGGCACTGACCACCCAGGTCAGGCTGGTGAGGTTGATACGCAAGGTCGACATCACCAGCATGGCCAGGAACAGGAACCCCAGGTAACCCACCAGGGTCACCAGCGAGGCCCGCATGCCGGCGTCCATCTCGGTTTCCGGCAGCAGGCGGTCGCTCAGCCAGCGCTTGACCACACGGATGGCGAACAGGCCACCGAGGAAGATCGCCAAGGCCAGCAGGATGTCCTGCGGCACGATGTTCAGGTTGCCGAGCACCTTGCCGCCGGTCCCATCCCAGTCGCCCAGACTCAGCAGCAATTCGCTAGGGCTGGTGCCCGACGGCATCAACACCAGCAGCAGTGCCAGGAACAGCACGACAGTGCGGCCGATGCCGGCCAGTATGGTGCTGGCCTGCGCCTGATGGCGAGGCGCCAGGCCCAGGGTCGACGCCAGTGCCAGGCCACCGGGCTGGCGGGGCGACAGCAGGGTTTCGCACAGGTCGCCGAAGAAGGTGGTCAGCAAGTAGGCACAGGTGATCACCAGGCTGACCCACAACAGCTTGGCGGTAAGGAAATAGGCGAGTGTCAGGTAGCCGGTGAGCAGTGCCAGCAGGATCAACGTCAGCCAGATGACCATCACGAACGGGATCAGCCCGGCCAGGCCCGTCGGGCGCTCCAGGTCATGCTTGCGCAGGGTGCGGCGATAACACAGCAGCGCGCCTGCAAAGGTGAGCGCCACCACCAGCGCGGTCAGCCCGTTGACGGCCACCGTCAGCGCCAGGCTGGCGCCGATCACGCTGTTCATGCGCTCCATGGTCATCATGACCATCAGTGCCAATGCCAGCACCTTCGGGAACCAGCCCAGCGCACTGGCGACTTCGTCGTGGATCGCCGGCAACCGCCAGGACGGACGCTGCAGCATCAGCATGGCGCGGCCCAGGCCTGTGATGAAGGCACTGAACACCACCAGGGTAAGAATGTGATTGGTCAGGCTGGTGATATCCGAACCCAATCGCGCATTGCTTTCCAGCCCCCAGCGCAGCAAAGACACCGAGCCGGCGATGGTGCCCAGGGTTGCCAGGCTAACGCCCAGAGCCAAGGCGCTGCGGCGCAGGCGGCCCTCCGGCAACCAACGGATCATGGCACTGGCCAGCAAGCGTTCAAGCACGCGCCTTACCAACGTCCACACCAGAATCGCCGCCACCAGGCTGGCAACGAACAGCCAGCGGTTTTCGGCGCTGAAGGCGCTGCTGATGGCGTCGGCCGCCTCGCCGCGCAGGTCACGCAGGCGCGCCACGTCGTCCTGGGTGGGGCGGATGATGCTCTGCCAGAACGCCGGGCTCAGCGGCGAGGCTGCACGGCTGGTGATTTGCGAGTTGAACTGGCTGCGGCGCAGGTTGACGATTTGCGTGGACAGGTCACGGGCCGACTGGGTCAGCTTGGTGGCCTGATCCTGCTGGGCTACCAGCGCCTTTTTCTCGGCCTCCAGCGCTTTGCGCTGCTGCGTCAGGGTAGCGGCCTCGCCCGGCTGGGCCGGGCCGATGACCTTCAGCTGATCATCGAGTTTTCCCACATCGGCAGTGCGCAGCGCACTCAATGCATCAGCTTGACGCTGAACCTGCATCGCGCCCAGGCGCAGTTGCGACAGCACGTCGTCGTTGGCCTCGCTGGTGACGCCTTGGCGGATGAGGTCCAAGCGGTCGCTCAGTTGTTCGAGGCTGGCGTTTTCGTCCAGTGCGGGCGCCTCGGCAGCCGCCAGGTTGGACAATGGCGTGGCCGGGGCCGACCAGGCCGGGCTGACAAGCAACAGCATCAGGGCCAGCAGGGCAATCAGACCTGGGCAATAACGGGCAAGGCTGACACGCCTCATCGAATATTCCTCTTTGCAATTCGATTTGGCGGGAGATTCTACGCGGCTTCGGGCGGTCAGGAGAGTGCCGTTTCTCGCTTCAGCAATTGCTGTTTGCGCTCCACGCCCCAGCGGTAACCGCTGATGTCGCCATCCCTGCGCACCACGCGGTGGCAAGGGATGGCCACGGCAATACGGTTGGCCGCGCAGGCCATGGCGACCGCCCGCACGGCCTTGGGGGCGCCAATGCGCTCGGCGATGTCGGTGTAGCTGACCCGGCTGCCGGCCGGCACCTCACGCAGCGCCTGCCACACCCGCTCCTGAAACGCGGTGCCTTGCACATCCAGCGGCAGGGCCAGGCCCAAGGCGGGCGCTTCGACGAAACCGATCACTTCGGCGACCTTCTGTTCGTAGGCGCTGTCGCCGCCAATCAGGTGGGCCTTGGGGAACTGATCCTGCAGCTCGTGCAACAAGCCCTCGGGGTCGTCGCCCAGCAGAATCGCGCAGATGCCCTTGTCGCTCTGGGCTACCAGTATTGCACCCAGCGAGCATTGCCCAAGGGCGAAGTGAATGGTTGCCCCGGCACCGCCGGCGCGGTATTGCCGGGGGCGCATGCCCAGACGCTGGTCGGCGCTTTCGTAGAAGCGGCTGTTGGAGTTGTAGCCGGCGTTGTAAATAGCATCGGTGACCGAGTGCTGGCCGCCTTCCAGGTGCGCACGCAGGCGCCGGGCCCGGAAGGCCGTGGCGTAGGCTTTGGGGGTAACCCCGGTTTCGGCCTTGAACAGCCGATGCAGGTGGAAGGGGCTGACGGCCAGCCGTGCACTGAGTTGGCCGAGGCTTGGAACGGGGTCGCTGGTTTCGATCAAGCGGCAGGCGTGAGTAACCAGCTGGCTGTGGCGGGTGGCGCTGGCCTTGCTGATACAGCGTTTGCAAGCACGGTAGCCGGCAGCCTCGGCAGCCGCGGCAGTGTCGTAGAACTCGACGTTCACGCGCTTGGCCTGGCGTGATTTGCAGCCGGGGTGGCAGTAGACGCCGGTGGTACGTACGGCGTAGACAAAGTGGCCTGTGGCGGCAGTGTCGCGGCTCTCTATGGCTTGCCAGCGTTGGTCGGGGGTGGTGTAGAGGTTCATCTTTGTTTCCCGGATATGTTGTTGCCTGTACGGGCGATGCGAAAACCTCAGGCCCGCCACAGGTACCAGGCCGCCACGGTACGAAACGGCCGCCAGGCGCCGCCCAGCGAACGCATTTGCGCCGGTGTCGGCGCCGTCTCCAGCCCCTTGAGCCGCCGATACCCCTCGCGCACGCCAAAATCGTCCACCGGCAGAATGTCAGAACGCCCCAGGCTATAGATCAGCAGCATCTCCACCGTCCACCGCCCTACCCCACGCAGCGCCACCAGGCGTTCGATCAACGCCTCGTCAGCCATGGTTAACGCCTGCTCCCGCGTCGGTACCAGGCCCTCCAGGGTGGCTTGAGCAATGCCTTGGACCGTCACCAGCTTGCTCGCCGAAAAGCCGCAGGCACGCAGGGTTTCCGGGGATACCGCCAGCAACTGCTCTGGCTGGGGAAAATCATCTGCCGGGAACAGTGCCAGCAAACGCCCCAGGATCGCCTCGGCGGCACGGGCGTGCAGTTGCTGGTAGGCAATCGCCCGCACCAATGCCTCATAAGGCTCACGTCCCGGCGTAGCCTGGTGCAGGCAGGGCCCGATCGCTGCGATATGCCGTGACCAGTCCGGGTCAAGTGCCGCCAGGTGTTGCGCGGCCTCGTGATAGGCCTCGGGCGAAAGGTCGGCCAGCATCATGGCACCTCCATCAAGTCGATTGCAGGTCCAGCTTAGCGCAGCCGTTCATCGGGCAAACGCCGGTTCTTGCGCAGCTAATCTTTGGCATGCCATTGCTCCGCGCCATCTTCCCCGCATAGAATTGAGAACTATTCACAATCGCACACATCACTGGACTGGGCCTTCTCTACGATGCAGATCAACGACACGCTCAAGCCCACCGAGGTCGCTCTGCTCTACCAGTCTCACCATGCCTGGTTGCGCGGCTGGTTACGCAGCCGGGTCGGTTGCAGTGAACATGCCGCGGACCTGGCCCAGGATACCTTCGTGCGGTTGTTGCGCGCCCGCCAGGTGTCGCCGCTCAAAGAACCGCGCGCCTACCTCAGCAGCATCGCCCGTGGCTTGATGATCGACCAGTTCCGCCGCCGCGCGCTGGAGCGGGCCTACCAGGAGAGCCTGGCTCACCTGCCCGAAGCAGAAGTGCCCAGCGAAGAGGATAAGCTTGTCATCCTCGATAGCCTTGAACGCCTCGACCGCGCCTTGCACCAGTTGAAACCGCGCGTCCGCCAAGCGTTCCTGCTGGCCCAGCTAGACGGTTTGAGCATCGTGCAGGTTGCCCAACGTCTGGAGGTGTCCAGGGCCACCGTTGAGCGCGACCTGGCCAAAGCCCTGGGCGCCTGCTACCGGTTGCGCTATGCCGATGCCTGATGGTACGCCCGCACAGGCGCAGGTCGATCAGGCCATCGACTGGCTGGTGAAGCTGCGTTTCGACACCCCCAGCCCGCGCACCGAGCAGCAGTTTCAACACTGGCTGGCCAGCCACCCACACAACCGCCTGGCCTGGCAGCGAGTCAGTAATCTGGGTGATGAACTGGCCGGGCTGCCCAAGGACCTGAGCCGGCGCACCCTGGACGCTAGCCAGCACCCAAAAGCCAGCCGCAGGGACCACCTGAAGTTGCTGGGGCTGTTGGCCGTGGGCGGCAGCCTGGGCTGGGCCGCGCGCGAACCGCTAGGCCTGCCACAGCTGCTGGCCGACACCAGCACTGCCACAGGCGAACGGCGCCAATGGCAAGGCAGTGACGGCAGCCGTCTGCAGCTCAACACAGCCAGTGCCATCGACTTGCACTACAGCGCGGAGCAACGCCAGCTGAAACTGATCCATGGCGAGGTCAGCCTCGACAGCAACCCCAACGACAACCGCCCGTTCCACGTCGCCACCCGTGTCGGCCCGCTGACCACCTTCGATGGCCAGCTGTTGCTGCGCGAAAACAGCCAAGGGCTGCTGCTGTCGGTGCGTCGTGGTGAAGTCACGCTGTTCCCTGCCTCGGCCTCAGCGAGGCAAGTGCTGCCCGGTGAAACCTTGCAAGTCACAGCCGACGGCAGCATTCAGGCCAGAACACTGCACAACGACCCCTGGGGTTGGACCGAAGGTGTACTCAGCGTGCAGCAGATGCCGCTTGCCGAGTTTGCCAACGAACTCGGCCGATACCGACCGGGCCTGTTGCGCTGCGCTCCAGAAGTGGCGGGCTTGAAGGTTTCCGGCACCTATCAGTTGGCTGACACCGGGCAGATTCTGCAACTGCTCACCCGCAGCCTGCCCGTGCGGGTCGAGTACAGGACGCGCTATTGGGTAAGCATCGGCGCGGCGTAAAGGGTTATCACTGCGCCACAGCCCGCATCCGCCCACGGCGCCGGTATGACTGCCTGGCAAAGCACACGAACAGCCCGGCCATCAGTGCCAGCGCCATGGGCAAACCATGCGGCGCGACATTCATGGCCGCCCCACTGACCAGCGGCCCGACCAGGCTGCCTACGCCCCACAGCAAGCCCACACTGGCGTTGGCAGTGACCAGGTCCTGGCCCTTGAAGCGCTGCCCGATCAGCACCAGCGCCAAGGTATAGATCCCCCCCGCCACCGCGCCCAGCACCACCAGCAGCGGCCACAGCAGCCAGGTCAGATTCAGCAGCCAGGGCAAACCGATGCCGATCACCATCGCCACCAGCCCGCACGCCAGGTGTAGCCCTGTGCGCTCAACCCGATCGGCCAACCAGCCCAGCGGCAGCTGGAACAGCATGTCGCCGGCAAACACCACCGTCACCATCAACGCCGCCACGCCAACGGCAAAGCCATGGCTGGTGGCGTACACCGGCAGCAGCGACAGCACCACGGCATCGAAGAACGAGAAGAACAGCACCGCCATGCACAACGCCGGTGCCACACGGAAGAACCCGGCCAGGCCGAAGCTTTTTTCGCCCTCTTCGTGCTCGACATGGTCGTTAGGCACCGTCAGCACGATGCACAGCAACGCCAGCCCATAACAGACCGTGACGACACCCGTGATCCACGGGCTATCGGCGCCCAACACTGCCAGCATGGCCGGGCCCAGCACCTGAAAGCCCGTAAAGCTGGTGGCGTACAGGGCCATGATCTTGCCGCGGTTATGTTCGGGGCACAGTTCGTTGACCCACGACTCGCCGAGGATGATGGCGATCCCCATGCCAAGCCCCAGGCCCAGGCGCAGCAGCGCCAGCAGCCACAACGAGCCGAACGCGGACTCGAGCAAGGCGATGCTGACCGCGCACAGGCTGAAACACAGCAGATAGATGGTGCGCCGGGTGAGATGGCGGCAGCAGGCGTCGACCAGAAAAGCCGAGAGCATCATGCCGGCGGCAGGGATGGCCGAGATGATGCCGATTTCCAGTGTGCTCGCCCCCGCTTCATGCAGGCGCAACGACACCAGCGGCAAGCTGGCCCCCAAACTGAAACCCACGACAGAAACAGCGAACAATAAGCCCGCCAACAAACGCATGTTCATGTACCACTCCTGGCAAACCGAAAAGACGTGCAGAAACAGGCGCGCACGCCAGAATGGCGAGCGACGCGATAGCGCAGATCAGTTCAGGCGAGGTGTGGCGAGAAGGTGAAGGCAAACAGCACGCTGCGGCGGCGCTTGAGCACCGTGTCACTCGGCCATGCACGACGCAGTGCCTGGAAGGCAGGCTGGCGGGCGTGTGGGAGGGACTGGGTACGGCGCATTGCTTTGGCTACTACGCAGGTGATTGAAAAAAGAGGCGGCACTCTAGCCACCTCCGGGGGGCTCGTCAATTGCCCAGGGGCCTCTGCCAGGCCCCCGGCGCGTTCAGCGTTTACCTGTACTTGGCAGCAACACCGCCAACAACCCGAACAATGGCAGGAACGAGCACAACCCATACACATATTCGATACCACGCAGGTCCGCTACGTACCCCAACAGCGCAGCGCCAATGCCGCCAAATCCGAACATCAGGCCGAAGAAGATCCCGGCAATCATGCCCACGCTGCCCGGCACCAGTTCCTGCGCATACACCACGATCGCGGAAAACGCCGAAGCCAGGATAAAGCCGATCACCACGCTCAGCACTGTGGTCCAGAACAAGTCGGCATACGGCAGCGCCAGCGTGAACGGCGCCACGCCCAGTATCGAAAACCAGATCACAGCCTTGCGTCCGATACGGTCACCGATCGGCCCGCCAAAGAAGGTGCCCGCCGCCACCGCGCCGAGGAACAGGAACAGGTGCAGCTGCGAGCTGGCCACCGACACACCGAACTTCTCGATCAGGTAGAAGGTAAAGTAGCTGGTGAAGCTGGCCATGTAGAAGTACTTGGAGAACACCAGCAAGCCCAGCACGATCAGCGCCGCGATTACCCGATTGCGCGAAATGCCGTGGGTGGCCTGCACCGCCTTGCGCGCCTTGGCCTGATTGAGGTGTTCCTTGTACCAGCCGCGCAACATCAGGGTAACGCCGAGGAAGAACAGCCCGGCCAGGCCGAACCAGGCCACATGGGTCTGGCCAAACGGAATGACGATGGCCGCTGCCAGCAGCGGGCCCAGAGCAGAGCCGGTGTTGCCACCGACCTGGAAGGTCGATTGGGCCAGGCCGAAGCGCCCGCCCGAGGCCAGCCGTGCAATACGCGAGGTTTCCGGGTGGAAGGTCGACGAGCCAATGCCCACCAAAGCCGACGCCAGCAGGATCATCGGGAAACTGCCAACGAAGGCCAGCATCACGATCCCCACCAACGTACACAGGGTGCCTAGCGGCAACAGATTTGGCGTGGGCCGGCGGTCGGTGAAGAAGCCGACCCAAGGCTGCAACAGCGAGGCGGTGATCTGGAACGTGAGCGTGATCATGCCGATCTGGGCGAAGCTCAGGTCGTAGTTGGCCTTGAGCATCGGGTAGATCGCGGGCAGCACCGACTGGATCAGGTCGTTGATCAAGTGCGCCAAGGCGCAGAAACCGATGATACGCATCACCATCGGCGAGGCTTGGCTTGCCGCTGCCGGGGTGGATGCGGTGGAGGCACTACTGATGGCCATTTGCCTGAATCTCCGTCCTCTGGTTTGGGATCCGATTATCAGGAATCAAATAGATACATAGCTACCTTTTTTATCCCCCTGTCGCCACGTACTTGAAAATGGTTCTCAATATAATTAGCATCCTCTGCCAATGACTCCTGTCATCGTTAGGCCAAACGACCCCTATCGTGAGCAGACCGCCCCCATGAGCCCGATGTCCGCCAAGCAGCTGCAGCCCGATCCACAACAGGAAGCGCTGGCGTGGTTTTCGTTGCTGCGCCAGCCCGGTTGCGACGAAACCCAGCGCCAGGCATTTGCAGCCTGGTGCCAGGTACAAGAGAACGCCCACGCCTACGCCGAGCTGGAGACGTTCTGGCAACAGCTGCAACCCGCACCTGCCCGCCCTCGCCCACGGCATGTCACTGTCCGTCGCAGTCATCTGGGTAAAGGGTTGGCGCTTGCGTTTTTGCTAGGGTTAGCCGCTGCAGCTTACCTGTACTGGCCGCTGATGCAGCGTCTGGCCAGCGAGCTGTACACCGATGTGGGAGAGCGCCGCAGCATACGCTTGGCGGATGGCACGACATTGAACCTGGACAGCGCCAGCGCGATGAACGTCGACCTGCGCGGCCGCACCCGCCAACTGCACCTGGTGCAGGGCCAGGTGCATCTGGAAGTCGTGCTCGACGGGCGCGCCATGGACGTGGAAGTGGGCAACGCACGCATCCAGGTATACGGCACTCGCTTGCAGATAGCCCGCCATGCAGGGCGCGACGAACTCGTGGTATTCAGTGGCAAGGCCATGGTCACCCAGGGGGGTGAGCAGCGGATGGTCTCGGCGGGTGAGCGGGTAACCTTCGATGACACACGCATCGACCCGGTGCGTAAGGCTGATCTGAAAACCGCTGACAGTTGGCGCAATGGCCGCCTGAAAGCCACAGACATGCCATTGAGGCAGGTGCTGGAGCGCCTTGCCGGTTACCAAGGGCAGCGTCTGTGGATGATGGATGAACAAGTGGCTCATCGCCGTGTAAGCGGCGACTTCAACCTCGACCAGCCTGGCCAAAGCCTGCAATCCCTGGCTGCAGCCCAGCAGTTGCAGTTGCTGGGCGTGCTCGGGCACTGGCTTGTGGTGCGCTGAAACCGGCGCTGGCCGCTAAGTTTTTGAAAGCGTGCAAATTTTTTTTGAAATGAGTGTTGACAGAGGGGGCGTTCAAGAGAATAATGCGCGCCATCGGCTACATAGCTCAGTTGGTTAGAGCATAGCATTCATAATGCTGGGGTCCGGGGTTCAAGTCCCTGTGTAGCCACCAAACAAGACGAAGGGCTTACCGCAAGGTAAGCCCTTTTTCTTTGCCTGCGAAAAAGTTGCTGATGCCCGCGCCAACCAATCCCGCAGCAGCCGGGCGCCGAATCACAGGTTTCGGCGCAGCTATCGTCGCCTCAACGTATTCCGGTCACCGCCACAGCCAGGCCAAGCCCGATCAGTGCCAGACCAATGGCCCGGTCCACCAGCACTTGCCGCTCGATCATCGCCCTGCGCAATGCCGTACTGGAGAAAAATACCGCCACCAGGCTGAACCATAGCCAATGGGCAACGGACATGAACGCACCGTAGGCGAAGTTCAGCGCCAACGGGCTGCCAGGCTGCACCACCTGGGTGAAGGCACTGATGACAAACAACATGGTCTTGGGGTTGAGGGCGTTGGTCAAAAAGCCGGTGCGCAGCGCTTGCAGTACGCTGGCAGCAGACTGGCCAACCCCGTCCAGGCTGATGCGTCGGGTGTTGGTCAATGACTTGTACCCGAGGTAGATCAGGTAGCCTGCACCCAGCACCTTCATGACGAAGAACAGCGTCGGGCTCTGGCTGATGATCACGGCAATGCCCAACACCGTGTACAACACATGCACCTGCACCCCCAGGGCGATGCCCACAGCAGCAGCCAGCCCGGCCTTGCGGCCCTGCGCATAGCTGCTGCGGGTGACCATGGCGAAATCGGCGCCAGGGCTGATGACGGCGAGCAAGGTGAACAGGGCGACGGCGATGAGTTCGGTCATGCTGAGGGCTCTCGATAGGCGATGGAAATGCACAGACCGCCGATTATCGAGCGCTTACAGATGCGGAAAAATCGATTTATGCTGAGATGAATCTGATAGTTTTGCTCACAGATATGTACAGCCTGCCTTGGCCTCTTCGCGGGTAAACCCGCCCCTACAGGGAAATATGTGGCCATGTAGGAGCGGGTATACCCGCGAAGAGGCCGGCACAGCTGAACAGGGATATCATGAAACTGCCGCCACTCAACGCCTTCCGCTACTTCGACATTGCCGCCCAGACCGAGAGCTTCGTGCGCGCCGCCGAGCACTTGCACGTCACTCACGGCGCGGTCAGCCGCCAAATACGCCTGCTGGAAGAAAGCCTTGGCGTGGAACTGTTCGAACGCCGCAACAGGGCCATTTTCCTCACCCCTGCCGGCCGCGCCCTGCATGGCACCACCCAGGCGATCTTCGAGCAGCTGGAAGGCGCCGTGCAGCGTTTGCAGCACCAGGTCCGCGACAATGTGCTTGTGCTGTCCTGCGAACCGACCATCGCCATGCGCTGGCTGATCCCGCGCCTGCCGCGCTTCCATGCCACCCATCCCGACCTTCAGTTGCACCTGGTAGCCGCAGGCGGCCCGCTGGACTTCGCCCGCAGTGGGGTCGACATGGCCATCCGCCGTGACGACTTCCACTGGAATAACCAGCTGTTCAACCAGAAGGTCTGCGATGAATGGATCGGCCCGGTGTGCCACCCCGCCGCCAGCGCCAGACTCGATGGCCAACGGCTGCTGCACAGCACCACACGCCCTGCTGCCTGGCCCACCTGGCTGCGCCTGAGCGGCCAACAGGCGCGGCACTGCGAACGCAGCGACTACGAGCATTTCTACTTGTCGATCCAGGCCGCCAACGCCGGCCTGGGCCTGGCCATTGCCTCAGCCCTGATGGTGCGCGACGAACTCGACAGCGGGCAGCTGCAGGCGCCGTTCGGTTTTGTGCGCGATGGCTCGGCCTACCACCTGCTCAGCCCGCAGCCTCTGGCCGACAGCGGCAAGCGCCAGCGCTTCGCCGAGTGGATAATGGACGAATGCCGGAAGTGCCTGGCTCATTTGGGGTTGATACAGAACGACGCCCCCGCACCGCCATCACCACCCCAGGTGCGATAACCGGCGGTATCCAAATGGATACGGCCTGATGGGTAGCGGCCCAGCCCCATGTTCCAGGCTTGGCCGTGTTGCTGCCAGAAACGGCACAGCGGATTGGGGTCGGCCCAGGCCGGCAGCAGTATATCGACGGCGAAAGCGCGGGTATGCGCACTGTTTGCCGCCCCGCCCGCACAGGCGTTCAGGCGCGGCTCACGGTAAGCCGAAACCACCTCGAACTGGCGCAGGATGCCTTGATCGTCAAGTGCCTTGATCAACGCGAGGGTCGAGCGCACAGCGGCCCAATTGCCAGGGGGTGGTACGGCGAAAGGCGATGCGTGGCACAGTTTCCAGTCCGAAGCCGAGCGCAGCAACTGGTGAATTGGCACTACACCGTAAAGCCGGGCATCTACCAGCATTTCACGGAAAGGGCGGGTTTGATGATCACCCGCCCACTGGGCGAACATCCACACGTCGCGCTCGTCAGCGTGAGCAGCGCTTGCGATACACAGGCTCGCTGCCAAAAGCAGTTGTCTCATTCTTTATCCGCCCCTGCCGAGAACAAAGCCTGCGCGCCCGGGTACGCCCCTGCAAAGTCAGTCTTCGAACAGGGTACAGGCCATCACCAGGGCGTCTTCACGGCCGCCGGCAATCGGATAATAGTCGCGGCGGCGGCCAATTTCGTTGAAACCATAACGCTCGTACAAACGATAGGCCGACTGGTTGCTGGCGCGCACTTCCAGAAAGCATTCGCGGCCATTGAGCTGATAGGCCCGGGCCATCAGGTGCTTGAGCAGGCGCAAGCCCAGGCCGCAGCCTTGGTTTTCCGGTTTTACGGTGATGTTGAGCAGGTGCGCTTCGTCGATGATCACGTTGATCACACCATGGCCCACTTGCTGCTGGCCATCGAACATCAGCCAGACTTCGTACGACTTGAGCGCATCCTGAAAGATTCCACGGGTCCAGGGGTGACTGAATGCGGCATATTCGATCTTAAGTACGGCATCCAGATCCGCCTCGGTCATCGGGCGGAAGCTGATCGAGTCACTCATTCAACGCTCTTCCAGCGCGCCATCAGCTGGCGCATGGCTTTCCAGACGTCCGCCTTGCGTTGCGGCTCGTCCATCAACAGTTCAAGGCCCGGCAATGCCCAGGCGTCGCCCAGGCTGTCGAGCGTCAGGGTTTGGTAATAGGCATCGGCGTCGGCATTGGCGGCAAAACGCAGTGCCGGCAGGCCGACCAGCCACAGACAGGTACACGGGGCGTCTTCCAGGCGCGCCTGAACGAAGCCCTGGACGAAATCGCGCGCAGCCTCCGGCCCCTGGTCCATGTTGCCGCGCACCAGCAGTGGCCAGCGCACCGGCTCGCCGATGATCTGCGGGGCATCGGGCAGGCCAGCGGCGCGCAGCATGTCCTTGAGCAGCAGATAGGAGGGATCGCGGCTCTGGAACGGCTGACCGGTGGCCAGTTCAACCAGCAGCAGGCAACTGCCGGCGCGCAACAACTGCAGCGAAAAGCGCGGTGGCGGCACCGGCGCCGGGCGCGGAGCAGCGGGCTGCTCTTGTGCCTCGACAGGCTTAACGGCGGGTTTAGACACACTGCCCGGGCGCGGGATCTCGATTTTCGGCCGCTCGCCGGAGCGAGCCTGGGGGGTGACAGGCGCTTCGCTGGTTACCGATGCCGGCCTGACCTCAAAATCGATGTCCTCGACTGGCACAACCGGCAGCAGCAGCTCGGGCCGCGACGGTGCGGCGAACGGCAGCTCGGCGCGCGGCAGCCAGTGCACCACTTGCATGGCGGAAAGGTAGGCGCGGCGACGGGGTTCGGTCAGCAAGGGGCGGATATCCGAGGGGGTGAAGGCAATTGGGCATTCTAACGTGTACGCCGTGGTTTTTGCAGCGCCTATCAGACCGAGCGCCGTCACATGAACAACGCCTTACACCTGCACATCCCATGGTTATCTCTCATTACAGACCAAGGGGTAAAAACCACCCCCGCGAATGCAGTACAATCGCCCCCTTTTTCTTGGCAACGAGTCGAAGCCAATGATCGAACCCAAGCGCGTCCTGCGCGCCCTAGCCGAACACTGGGCCCTGATCGAGCCGCTGTGCGAGCGTTTCGACCAGGGCACCCTGAGCCTGGTCGAACTGCGCCAGCATGTGGCCCGCCAGCAGCTCGAAAGCACCCCGCAGGACATCACCCAGCTACTCGACGTGTGGATCCGCCTGGATATCCTGGTCCCGGTGGCCAAGAGCCCGAACCGTTTCGAGCTCAACGCGCAGATCCACGACTTCCTCGCCTACCTGCGCCGCGAACACCGGCTGGGCCTGTGCCTGGAGATCGAAGCCTACTTGCGCCACCTGGAGCGCCTGGCCGGGCACATCCAGGATGCCTTCGACAACCGCGACAGTGACGACCTGGCACGCCAGTTGCGCCTGCTCGACATGCGCGTGCGCGATGTGCTGAAAAAACTCGACAACGACGAGCAGGCACTGGTGGCCGTGGCCGAACGGGCCAAGACCAGCAACCGCCAGATTCCGCTGCGTCAGCGTTATGCCGAAGTGCTGGCCACCTGGGACGAATACGTCGAGCCGATGATCCAGCTGGTCAACGCCGACGGCGCCTTCGAGCAGGGTGTACGCAAGGTCGAGACCGTGCTGCTGAAACTGCTGGGCGAACAAGCGCGCCTGGGCCACTTGGTCGACGACGACATGCTGCTGCGCACCCACGCGCGCATCCTGGAAATGCAGACCAGCGCCCAGTTGACCCTGCGCCACGCCCGCGAACTGCTGCTGCCGCTGCGCGAAGAAGCCCGCCGGCACAACGCCGTGACCCGCGGCGCCGCACTGGCCCTGTCGGTGATCCGGCGCAAAGGCATCGATGCCGTGCCGCAGGCGGCCATGCCGATGTTCACCCGCCCGCAAAGCACCTTCCTTGGCAGTGCCAGCCAGGTCGAGGCCTACGTTTACGCACTGGCCCGCTTCGAGCCCAAACCGGCGCGCTTCCCCAAAGCCCACAAGACCCAGTCCGGCGCCCTGCCCCGCGCCCCGCGCACGGTCAAGGAAATGGCCGAACGCTGCGAACAGGCCCTGCCACTGCCCGACTTGATGGTCTGGCTGCTGGAGCAGGAGCCCGAAGGCGCCACCGACGAGCTACTGTACTGGTTCTCGCGCCTGTCGCGGGAAAAGCGCTTCAAGCGCGAACGCCTCGACCGCCGCGAATACACCACCCAGGAACATTTGGTCAGCCTGCATTCGTTCGCCCTGACCTCCAGCCGCGAAGACGCCCCCAGCGCGCCTACCGAACCCAACGCGAGCCCAGCCCATGCATCTTGATCTTTCCGAACTGTCCCAGCTCGCGCCGATCTTCCGCGAGCTGTTCAAAGGCTTCCACGTCAGCCGGCGCGACCCTGAGCTGTACGCCCAGCTGTCGAACTTCCAGGACCAGTACCGCACCCTGTTCAAGGCCCTGGGCTTCGAACTGGTGTGCGATACCCGTGGTTTCTACTACTTCGTGCCGGACATGACCGCCGCGCAGGTCAACAAGACCGCGCAGCGCCTGTCGCTGTTCACCTTCATCCTGGTCGAGCACCTTGCTGACCAGGGCCGCGACCCGATGGCCGTGCTCGACGGTGGCAGCATCGGCCGCGACGAACTGCCCTCGCTGCTGGACAAGTACCGCGACCTGTTCCTGCAGGCCGAAGTGCAGACCGTGGACGAGCTGGAAGAAAAAATCCTGCGGCGCATGACCCAGCTCGGCTTCGCCCATGAAGAAGGCGGCATCTACCGCTTCCTGCCGCCCATGCACCGCTTCCTCGATGTGTGCCTGTCGGTGCAGCAGGACCGCGACCTGGCCGCCACCCTGCACAGCGCCCTGCCGCTGCCGACCCCGGTACTGGTCGAGGAAGAAAGCGCCGAAGAACTCAACCGTACCGACGACCCGCTCGACCTCACGCCTTTCCAGGGCGAGGAAAGCGAAGAGGACGCCCTGGCCCGGGCCATCCGCGAAGAGCAACAGGAGATTGACGCATGAGCCAGGAACGCTACGGCATCCGCCGCTTCGCATTGCTCAACACCGCCGGCTACAGCCTTGGCCTGTTCCCGCTGGAGCACCCGCTGTCGGTATACGGCGCCAACAACTTGGGTAAATCGGCATCGATCAATGCCCTGCAGTTCCCGATCCTGGCACGCATGTCGGACATGAGTTTCGGCAAGTACAGCCTTGAGCAATCGCGCCGTTTCTACTTCGCCAGCGACACCTCGTACATTCTTTGCGAACTGAGCCTGCCCCACGGCCCGCACGTGATCGGTGTGGTCGGGCGCGGCCCGGGTGGGGGTTTCGGCCACCAGTTCTTCGCCTACAAAGGCGAGCTGGACCTGGCCCACTACCAGAAGAACGACACCTGCCTGCGTCAGAAAGAGCTGTTCACCAACCTTGAGCGCCTGGGGATCAAGGCTTACGAGCTGAAGCCGGACGAACTGCGCCGGCTGCTGGTGGGCGGACACACTTCGGTGCCGCTGGACCTGACCATGATCCCGCTGCGCTCCACCAGCGAGCAAAGCCTGAAAACCTTCCGCGCGCTGTTCATCAACCTGCTGCACATGCGTGAGATCACCGCCGCCAAGCTCAAGCAACTGTTCCTCGACGCCTTCGAGCACAGCCTGCGCTCGGGCAGCGTCGACTACATCGCTGCGTGCGAGGAAGCCTTCCGCGACGTACGCCGCATGGAGCAGGACTACAACGCCCTGGTCGCTGCCGGCCCGTTGGTCGAGGCCCTGGCCGGTGGCGTGGCCCAGCGCGATATCCTGCGTGGCAAGCTGCACCGCATTTCGCCTGTGCTCGACACCCTGCTGGGCACCTGGCAGGAATACGCCATGGCGCGCAAGGAAGAGCTGGTCATCCAGTCCGAGCACTACCGTGGCGAGCAGGACCGCCTGCAGAACGACCAGCGTGGCGGCACCCAGGAGCTGATGCGCCTGGAGCGTGAAATTACCGGTATCCAGCGCTGGCTAGGCGAGCTGTCGGTGCTCAAGCACCGCTTTGCGCTGGTCGATGACGTCAAGGTACTGGAGCAGCAACTGCTGGCGGCCAAAGACGCCCACGACGAGCTGGCCGGCGCGCTGGCCCAGTCACGGCAGTTCAGTGCCGAAGACCTCGACGAGCGCGTACGCGACCTGGAAAAACGCCTGAAGCAGGTCAAGCAGCAGCTGGATCACGCTGACAACAACAGCTATGCCCGCCTGCGCGAAGAGTTCTCGCAGCAGGACGTCGACCGCTTGATGCGCCTGTTCAACGGCGCGCTGTTCAGCCTGCCGCTGGGCGACCGCGGTATCGAGCTGGACGACAGCGACCTGTGGGTAAAATCGCTGGAAGCGGTGCTCGACGGCTTCAAGGGCGAGCGCTTCGAGGCCCCGGGCCTGGCCATTGACCTGACCCACATCGACCCACCGGCCCTGCAGGCCCTGGCCGACCGCGCCGCCCTGCGCGACCAGAAAGAGCGCCTGGAAAAAGAACTCAAGCAGCTCAAGACCCAGCAGGCCGTGGCCGCCGACCGCTCCGCGTCCAAAGCGCAGACCGAAACCCTGTACCAGGAAGTGCTGGACGCGCAGAAGGCGCTGGAAGACTTCCGCCGTAGCCAAACCCTCACCGCCGAAGAGCCCGAGAAGCTGGAACAGCTCTCGCAGCTGGAAGCGGCCCAGGACGAACTCAAGCGCTCCAGCGACGCCTTCACCGAGCGCGTCCAGCAGCTGTCAGCCAAGTTGCAACTGGTCGGCCGCCAGCTCGGCGACCTCGAGTCCAAGCAGCGCACCCTGGAAGACGCCCTGCGCCGTCGCCAGCTGTTGCCGGCCGACCTGCCCTACGGCACGCCATACATGGAAGCCATCGACGACTCGATGGACAACCTGCTGCCGCTGCTCAATGATTACCAGGACAGCTGGCAAAGCCTTCAGCGGGTGGACAACCAGATCGAGGCGCTGTACGCCCAGGTGCGCCTGAAAGGCGTTGCCAAGTTCGACAGCGAAGACGACATGGAACGCCGTCTGCAACTGCTGGTGAACGCCTACGCGCACCGTACCGACGAAGCCCTGACCTTGGCCAAGGCACGCCGCGCTGCGGTCACCGACATCGCCCGAACCCTGCGCAACATCCGCAGCGACTACGACAGCCTCGAGCACCAGCTGGCCCTGTTCAACCGCGAGATCAACAAGCGCCAGGTTTCCAACCTGGAAAGCTTCCGCGTGGTACTGGCGCCGAACAAGGAAGCGCTCAAGCACATCGACCAGATTATCCACAGTGCCGGCCAGTACGAAGAAGGCGAAACCCTGTCGGTCTTCGACCTGACCCAGAGTGCCGATCAGGACAACAAGAACGAAGAGGCCAAGGAGTACCTGGCACGGCTGGTGGCGGCCAACCACAACCAGCTGGGCCTGAAGGACCTGTTCGAGCTGGCGTTCGAGATCACCAAGGTCAATGGCCAGCCGATCATCCACGCCGACATCGACGGTGCGGCGTCCAACGGCACCACCATGACCATCAAGGCGCTGACCAACATGTACCTGTTGCTGCACCTGATGGACCGTGACCTGGCCGGGCGCATTCGCCTGCCGTACTACCTGGACGAAGCGGCAGACATCGACGAACGCAACCAGGCGGCACTGCTGGAGACCAGCCAGCAACTGGGCTTCGTGCCGATCCTGGCGAGTGTGAAACCACAGGTCTCGGCGCACGTTGCGATCGACCTGGAAGGTGGCAGCGGGCCGAACGGCATCTACATCGACGAGGCGGACTGGAAGTTCATCAGCCGGCTGGATGAAGTGAAAGCGGTTGTGCGTGAGGATCAGGCCGAGGAACTGGCCTGAGATAGCCGGGGCCGCGTTGCGGCCCATTCGCGGGTGAACCCGCTCCTACGGCGGCCTGTGTCCAGTCACCGATGCGTACGACGGCCTGCGTCCAACCACCGAGCGTATGTAGGAGCGGGTTTACCCGCGAATACGGTGGCGGCGGCAACGGTGAACGGCGGGTGGAAATTGGCCAGCAGGTCCGGCCCTTTCGCGGGTGAACCCGCTCCTACGACGACCTGCGCCCAACCACCGATGCGTACGACGGCCTGTGTCCAACCACCGATGCGTATGCAGGAGCGGGCTATCAATGAGCCCAAGGCAGGATCGGAATGGCAGTCACCGCATTCTGCGGGCTGCCTTCGATCATGCGGTCGCTGTACACCAGGTACACCAGCGTGTTGCGCTTCTTGTCGAGAAAACGCACCACCTGCATGGTCTTGAACACCAGCGAGGTGCGTTCCTTGAACACTTCCTCGCCATCCTTGAGCTCACCCTTGAAGTTGATCGGCCCGACCTGACGACAGGCAATCGATGCCTCCGCCCGGTCCTCGGCCAGCCCCAAGCCCCCCTTCACCCCGCCAGTCTTGGCCCGGGAGAGGTAGCACGTCACGCCCTCTACCTTAGGGTCATCGAACGCCTCGACCACAATGCGGTCGTTCGGCCCGACGAACTTGAACACGGTGGACACCTGGCCGACCTCTTCGGCGCCGGCCAACATCGGCAGCACGCACGCTGCCACAGCGATTACGTTCTTCAGCAGGCTCATACCAGCACCAGGTTGTCGCGGTGTACAAGTTCCGGCTCGGCGCTATAGCCAAGGATCGACTCGATGGCTTCGGACGACTGACCAATGATCTTCTGCGCCTCCAGGGCGCTGTAGTTGGCCAGGCCGCGAGCCACTTCAACACCGTCCGGGCCGACGCACACCACCATCTCGCCACGACGGAAGCTGCCCTGCACAGTCTTCACGCCAACCGGCAGCAAGCTCTTGTTGGCCTGACGCAGCGCTTGCACGGCACCAGCATCCAGCACCAGGGTGCCACGGGTTTGCAGGTGACCGGCCAACCACTGCTTGCGCGCCGCGAGCATGCCGCGCTCGGGCGACAGCAAGGTGCCCAGGCGCTCGCCCGCCTTCAGGCGGTCCAGCACGCGCTCGATGCGGCCACCGATAATGATGGTGTGAGCACCGGAACGGGCAGCCAGGCGCGCCGCACGCAGCTTGGTCTGCATGCCGCCACGGCCCAGGGCACCACCGGTACCACCGGCCACGGCATCCAGTGAGGGGTCGTCGGCGCGGGCTTCGTAGATCAACTGCGCTTCGGGGTTGTTGCGCGGGTCGGCATCGAACATACCATCGCGGTCGGTGAGGATCACCAGCAGGTCGGCCTCGACCAGGTTGGCCACCAGCGCCGCCAGGGTGTCGTTGTCGCCGAAGCGGATCTCGTCGGTGACCACGGTGTCGTTTTCGTTGATCACCGGCACCACGCCCAGATCGACCAAGGTGCGCAGGGTGCTGCGGGCATTCAGGTAACGCTTGCGGTCGGACAGGTCGTCATGGGTCAACAGGATCTGCGCGGTGTGCTTCCCGTGCTCCCCGAAGCTCGACTCCCAGGCCTGCACCAGACGCATCTGGCCGAGCGAGGCAGCCGCCTGCAGCTCGTTCATCGCACTCGGTCGCTTGGTCCAGCCCAGCTGGCTCATGCCGGCAGCCACGGCCCCGGAGGAGACCAGTACCAACTCCACGCCTGCCTCACGCAGCGCGACCATCTGCTCGACCCAAACGGCCATTGCACCGCGGTCGAGGCCCTTGCCATCGGCGGTCAGCAGAGCACTGCCAATCTTAACGACCCAGCGCTTGGCGCCCGTCACCTTGCTTCGCATCTTCTTCCAACCTATGTCGAATCTGTAGATACCGTGGATACAAAAACGCCGCTCCAGAGAGCGGCGTTTAGTGTACTGCAACCGATCAGTCGCGCACGTAAATGATTTCCGGACCGTCTTCGTCGTCCTCGAAATCATCGTCCCAACCATCGTCGTCGCCGATGTCATGCACGCTCTTGACGCCGGTACGACGCAGGGTACGGGCGTCGTCCAGGGCCTGCAGCTGGGCACGGGCTTCGTCTTCGATACGCTGGTCAAGGTCGGCCAGCTCTTCGGCGTAGGCCGGGTCGTTGGCCAGGCGGTCGGCGCGGTCTTCGAGGTAACGCATCAGGTCGTGGCTGAGCTTGTCGGTGCCCTGCTTGGAAATAGCCGAGATCACGTAGACCGGGCCTTCCCACTCCAGACGGTCGATCACTTCCTGCACACGCTCGTCGCGCTCGTCGTCCATGACCATATCGGCCTTGTTCAGCACCAGCCAGCGCTCACGCTCGGCCAGCGACGGGCTGAAGCGGGTCAGCTCGTTGACGATGACTTCGGCGGCATCGGCCGGGCTGCTTTCGTCCAGCGGCGCGATGTCCACCAGGTGCAGCAGCACGCGCGTACGCGCCAAGTGCTTGAGGAAGCGGATACCCAGGCCGGCACCTTCGGAAGCGCCTTCGATCAGGCCGGGGATGTCGGCGATGACGAAGCTCTTCCAGCGGTCGACGCTGACCACGCCCAGGTTTGGCACCAGGGTAGTGAACGGGTAGTCGGCGACTTTCGGCTTGGCAGCCGAGACCGAACGGATGAAGGTACTCTTGCCGGCGTTCGGCAAGCCCAGGAGGCCGACGTCGGCCAACACCTTCATTTCCATCTTCAGGTCACGCTGCTCACCCGGTTTGCCTGGGGTGGTCTGGCGCGGTGCACGGTTGGTGCTCGACTTGAAACGGGTGTTGCCCAGCCCGTGCCAGCCACCTTGCGCGACCATCAGCTTCTGGCCGGGGGTGACCAGGTCACCGATCACTTCCTGCGTGGAAGCATCGATCACGGTGGTGCCGACCGGCACGCGCAGGAACAGGTCTTCACCCTTCTTGCCGGTGCAGTCGGTGCTACCGCCGTTGGAGCCACGCTGGGCTTCATGGTGACGGGTGTAGCGGTAGTCGACCAGGGTGTTCAGGTTTTCGTCGGCAATCATGTACACCGAGCCGCCGTCACCACCGTCACCGCCGTTAGGGCCGCCGTTCTCGATGAACTTCTCGCGACGGAAGCTCATGCAACCGTTGCCACCGTCACCGGCCTTGACCCGAATGGATACTTCGTCAACAAACTTCATTAAAACCGCCTCTCGTCGGCAGACGAGCTGAATGACTCAAAAACATGAGGCTCTTGCAAAAATGAGCGCGGCGGCCCCGTACGACCGTAGAAACCAACGCCGGCAACCCAGACAAACAGCTTTGCAAGAGGCTCACCACAAACGAAAAAGCCCCGTCGCATGACGGGGCTTCTGGAGCGACGTCGCGATTAAGCGGCGACGATGCTCACGTAACGGCGCATGAACTCGCCTTTCTTCTCGAACTTGATCACGCCTTCGATCTTGGCGAACAAGGTGTGGTCCTTGCCCATGCCAACGCCGTAGCCAGCGTGGAATTCGGTACCGCGCTGACGGACGATGATGTTGCCTGGCTTGATAACCTGGCCGCCATACATCTTCACGCCAAGGCGTTTCGATTCTGAGTCGCGACCGTTACGAGTACTACCACCAGCCTTCTTGTGAGCCATGGTTCAATTCTCCAAATAAATTCAGGGGATCTAGGGGATTAAGCCTGGATGCCGGTGATTTTGATCTCGGTGAACCACTGGCGGTGGCCCATACGCTTCATGTGGTGCTTACGACGACGGAACTTGATGATGCGAACCTTGTCGTGGCGGCCTTGCGAAACGACTTCGGCCACTACTTTAGCGCCAGCAACAACTGGAGCACCGATGGTGACTTCTTCACCGTTGGCGACCAGCAGAACGCGATCGAAGGTCACGGATTCGCCAGTGGCGACTTCCAGTTTTTCGATCTTGAGGAATTCACCTTCAGCGACTTTGTACTGCTTGCCGCCGGTAACGATTACTGCGTAAGACATGGTATTTCTCCGATAATCCTGCTCACCCAGCGCTTTATATGATGAGTATTGGCTGGCATGGCTGCACAGGGCTGGAACGGCCCGGCGCAATTGCGTAAGGCAGGTGCTGCCCAGGAAGTTAGGGTGCGCGATTGTACGCAACCGCGGTTTTGCTTGCAAGTGCCGCCCCCGGCCTGCGGGCACCGCGCCTTGACACACCGGGACCCGCGACCTAGCATGCCGCGCAACCTCACTGGAGCAGCCGATGCAACCCCAAACCTTCTACCGCGCGGTGGCTGATGATTTCAGCGCCGTCGACGAGATCATCAAGAAGCAGCTGACCTCGCGCGTGCCGCTGGTATCGAAGATCGGCGACTATATCACGTCCGCCGGTGGCAAGCGCCTGCGTCCCCTGCTGGTACTGCTGTGTGGCAAGGCCCTGGGCCGCGAAGGCGACGACCTGCGCCTGCTGGCCGCCACCATCGAATTCCTGCACACCGCCACCCTGCTGCACGACGACGTGGTCGACATGTCCGGCATGCGCCGTGGCCGCTCTACCGCCAATGCCCTTTGGGGCAACGCGCCGAGCGTACTGGTGGGCGACTTCCTTTATTCGCGCTCGTTCGAAATGATGGTCGAGCTGGGCTCGATGCCGGTCATGCAGATCCTGTCCAAGGCCACCCGGGTGATTGCCGAAGGTGAAGTGCTGCAACTGTCGCGCGTACGCGACGCCAGCACCACCGAGGAAGTCTACATGGAGGTCATTCGCGGCAAGACGGCGATGCTGTTCGAAGCTTCTACCCACAGTGCTGCGGCGCTGGCCCAGGCCACCGACGAGCAGCGCGAAGCCCTGCGTACCTTTGGCGACCATCTGGGCGTGGCCTTCCAGCTGGTCGACGACCTGCTGGACTACAAGGGTGACTCGCAGACCCTGGGCAAGAACGTCGGTGACGACCTGGCCGAAGGCAAACCTACCCTGCCGCTGATCTACACCATGCGCGAAGGCACTGCCGAGCAGGCGGCGCTGGTACGCCAGGCGATCCAGAAGGGTGGCCTGGAAGATCTGGAACAGATTCGCGTTGCGGTCGAAGAATCGGGCGCACTGAAATACACCGCCGAGCTGGCGCGCGATTACGTGAAACGCGCCATCGCCTGCCTCGAAGTGCTGCCTGCCAGTGAATACCGGGATGCGCTGGTTGAACTGAGCGAGTTTGCGGTCGCGCGTACGCACTGACAGACCGAGTCGACTTCATTCGCGGGCAAGCCCGCTCCTGCACCATCTGTGGGGAGCGCGCTTGCCCGTGGTGCTTTTTGTCCGGACATAATCACTTCCGGAAAAATACCTTTTACAATGTGGGCTTTTAACCGCCCGTCTGTTTGTTTGAGGAACCGAAGTGAGCACTCTGCCACCCTGCCCGAAATGCAACTCCGAATACACCTATGAGGATGGCACTCAGCTTATCTGCCCTGAATGCGCCCATGAGTGGTCGGCCAGCGGCGATGCCGAGGCGGCCAGCGACGATGTGGTGAAGAAAGATTCGGTCGGCAACATCCTGCAAGACGGTGACACCGTCACTGTGATCAAGGACCTCAAGGTCAAGGGTTCGTCCCTGGTGGTCAAGGTTGGCACCAAGGTCAAGAACATCCGCCTGTGCGACGGCGACCACGACATCGACTGCAAAATCGACGGCATCGGCGCCATGAAGCTGAAGTCCGAGTTCGTCCGCAAAGTCTGATCAGGCAAAAAACGCCAATTGGCGCTTGCTATTCTGGTAATAGGAATTATTCTCATTGGAATTGCCGTCCAAGGAGAATAGCCATGACTTATCTGATCGACGCCTGGCTGGAACGCCCTCACCCCTACCTGCGCATTCTTCATCGGGAAACCGGCGAAGTGTGCGCGGTGCTTGAAGAAGAAGCCCTCGACGAACTGCGTGACCAAGGTGACCTGGACATGAGCGGGCTGAATTCGAGTGAACCGGGGGTGCTCAAGGAACTGGTACGGAATCTGTTTCTATTCTGCTATGCGCGGGCATTGCGCCCTGGGGGGACAGACTGGAATTGAGGCCGGCAGGGCCGGCCTCCAGGGCATTACAGAACGTCGAGCAGCTCGACGTCGAACACCAGAACGCTGTGCGGCGGGATGCTGCCAACGCCTTGGGCGCCGTAAGCCAGCTCGCTTGGCACGTACAGGCGCCATTTGCTGCCAGCGTTCATCAGCTGCAGGGCTTCGGTCCAGCCAGCGATCACGCCGCCTACCGGGAATTCAGCCGGCTGGCCACGCTCGTAGGAGCTGTCGAACACGGTGCCGTCGATCAGGGTGCCGTGGTAGTGCGTACGCACGTTGTCTTCGCGGGTCGGCTTGGCGCCTTCACCAGCGGTCAGCACTTCGAACTGCAAGCCCGAAGCCAGCGTGGTGATACCTTCACGCTTGGCGTTCTCGACCAGGAACTCCTTGCCAGCAGCAGCAGCGGCTTCGGCCTTGGCTGCAGCTTCGGCTTGCATCACCTCGCGGATGACCTTGAAGCTGGCCGACAGGTCGGCTTCGCTGACACGGCTGTCGGCACCGTTGAAGGCGTCGGTCAGGCCGGCCAGGATGGCTTCCAGGCTAACGCCTGGTGGCGGGTTGTCGCGCAGCTGGCCGCCCAGCTGACGGCCGATACCGTAGCTGACGCGCGTTTCGTCGGTAGACAGGTTGAGTTCGGACATTGTCGTGCTCCACTGCAGGGCGCAATGCAGCCGCGCCCTTGATAAAAAGGGCGAGCAGCCTAGCACACTGGGGCGCTGCGAGCAGCTACCAGGCCGAACGCTGGGAAATCGGCACCTTCAGGTCTTCTTCCGGGTGCGTACCCATGCCGCACATTTCGTCCTGCACCGACCAGTGCACCAGGTTCATCGAGACCATGGGGATGGTTTGCAGCAACTTGCGCGCATCCTCCACCGAGTGCACGCGCAAGCGTTCACCACGGGTATCGGACAGGGGGTGAGGATGGCCTTTGACCCGGGCCTCGAGCAGGTAGTCACCGCCTTCGATGGCGATCAGGTTCAGTTCGTCGACATGGCCAGCCCTGGCCTCGGTATTGAGCTGATGCAGGTTCATGAGAGCACCTCGCGATGGGAACCACGCATGAGAGCTCATTTTTTGTACAGGAAGGGAGAATGCGCAAGGCATGACTGACGCCACTCGTCAGTTGAGCCTCGATATCTGTGGAAGCGGGCGTGCCCGCGAAGCAGGCCACGCGGTGGCTGGCACCGGCTTTGCCGGTGTTCGCGGGCAAGCCCCACAGGGATCACGCCAGCTTTCAGAAATTGAGCAAGACAGTTGCTCCCACAGGAGTTGCAGTGAGGCCTGGCGGGACTCAGTGCTTGGTCAGCTTGTCCAGGTAACCCATGCAGAACGCCGAGACCACGAAGGTCATGTGGATGATCACGTACCACATCAGGTAATCGGTGGAGATGTTCTGCGCATCCATGAACACCCGCAGCAGGTGAATGGAGGAAATCGCCACGATCGACGCGGCAACCTTCATCTTCAGCGACGAGGAATCCATCTTGCCCAGCCAGTTGAGCTTTTCCTTGCTTTCATCGATGTCCAGTTGCGAGACGAAGTTCTCGTAGCCGGAAATCATCACCATCACCAGCAGGCCACCAACCAGCGACATGTCGATCAGTGACAGGATCACCAGGATCAGGTCAGCTTCGCTCAACGCAAAGACATTGGGCAGGACGTGGACCACTTCCTGGAAGAATTTCAGCGCCAGGGCCAGCAGGCCGAGGGACAAGCCGAAGTAGATCGGTGCGAGCAGCCAGCGCGAGGCATACATCGCGTTTTCGAGGATACGTTCCATGAAGTTCAGGACTCATCAGGTGACTAAAAAAGCGACGGCGAGTATAGCCAGCCACCTGTTACAGCAAAAGCCCGGGGGCTGCTCCGCAGCCTGATCGCGACACAAGGCCACACTCCCACAGCAAGCCGATGCTGTTGGAGCGGCCTTGTGTCGCGATGGGCCGCAAAGCGGCCCCGGCATTCTTCAGGTCTCAGGATGAAACTGGTAATCCCCCAGGTTGCGACACCGCTCACCATTGATCCGCCGCAACTGCGCCTGCAAATGCAGACACCAGATCTGCGGGTCATCGGCCACCTGATAACCATGCATGGTCAGGCTGTCGACGATGGCATTGAGCACCGACTCGGCCACCAGTGGCCCATGAAACGGGCCCTGCGCCTTGATCGCGGAGGGTTGTTCACCGGCCATGCCGGCGGCGAACAGCAGGGTCCACATGCCGTTATCCCCGGCCAGTGGACGAATGCTGCATTCGATACGGGTCACCAGGCCCAGGCACTGGCGTGTGAGGCTGAGGTTGCGCATGGCCGCGTCCCCTCCAATGAGCCTTGTTCAGCCCGAAACCCTCAGGCTGTTTCCATCCTGAACGCTGTACCGTCCTTAAGTTCCAGCATAGAGGAACCGCTCAGAAAGATGGAAAACTGGCGCTGAACGGTAGCACATCGCCGTCAGCGCCAGTTTATTGACTCAAGCCGGTTTGGCCTGGGCAATCACCTCTTCCAGGCGTTCCTTTTCTGCCTTCTCGATGTCTTCCTCGCTGATCATCTCGGCAATTTCACGCAGGCGCTCCACCACTCGGGCATTGACGCTGCCCTCGGTGAACAGCCCCTTGTCGTCGAGTACCCCGGCCTCCTCGCCCACCAGCAGGCTCAGCGCCTCATCAGCCTGGCTGACCGCGTAGACGTGGAACATGCCGTTCTCCACCGCCTGCAACACGCGCTCGTCAAGCATCAGGGTGGCGACGTTGGCACGCGGAATGATCACCCCCTGCTCGCCGGTCAGGCCACGCGCCTCGCAAAGGCGGAAGAAGCCCTCGATCTTCTCGTTCACTCCACCCACCGCCTGCACTTCACCAAACTGGTTGATGGAGCCTGTGATGGCGAAGCACTGCTTGAGCGGCGTGCGCGACAAGGCCGAGATCAGCGTGCAGGCTTCGCCCAGCGAGGCGCTGTCGCCGTCCACGTAGCCGTAGGACTGCTCCAGGGCGATGCTCGCGGAGATCGCCAGCGGGAACTCCTGGGCATAGCGGCTGCCCAGGTAACCGGTGAGGATCATCACCCCTTTGGAGTGGATCGGCTGGCCAAGGTTGACCTCACGCTCGATATCGACAATACCGCTGCCGCCCGGGTAGACGGTGGCCGAAATACGCGCGGGCATGCCGAACGCCGAGTCACCCACTTCAAGCACGGTCAGCCCGTTGCACTTGCCGATGGCCGCGCCTTCCGTGTCGATCAGGATGATGCCGGCGAGCATGTCGTCCAGCACCCGTTGCGACACACGGCCGGTACGGGTGGCCTTGGCCTTCAGCGCACGCTCGATGTGGCCTGCGTCGGTCATTTCGTCACTGGCCAGCTGGCGAATGAAATCAGCCTCGCTGACCAGCTGGAACAGGTCGCCGATACGCGCCGACAGGCGCGACTGGTTTTCAGCCAGACGAGCACTGTAGGTGGCCAGACGCGCCACCGCGTCACTGGTCAGCGGCGCCATGCCCTCTTCGTTGGTGCGGGTGCGCAACAGCTGGGCGAACTGCTCCAGGTTCTCGTCGACCATCGGCATGTCTTCATCGAAGTCCACCAGCACGCGGAACATCTCCTGGAAGTCCGGGTCGTGGTCCTGCAGTGCGTAGTACAGCTGGCGCGAGCCGATGATCACCAGCTTGACGTTCAGCGGAATCACCTGCGGCTGCAGGCTGACAGTGGCAACACGGCCCAGCTCACCGATCGGCGACTCCATCTTCAACTTGCGCGACTGCAGCGCACGCTTGAGCGCGTCCCATACGAACGGCTCACCCAGCATTTTCTCGGCTTCCAGAATCAGGAAGCCGCCGTTGGCACGGTGCAGCGCGCCTGGGCGCAGTTGGCGATAGGAGGTATACAGCGCACCTTGGTCGGTGCTGTATTCGATACGGCCAAACAGGTTGTCGTAGGTCGGGTGTGGCTCGAACACCACCGGCGCACCACCGTCAGCGTGATGGCCCACCACCAGGCTGGGCGCGTACTGCTCTTCGAGCAGCTTGCGGGCCACGGCGTCGGACTTGCTGTCATCGACCAGTTGCTCGACCAGCGTACGCAACAGGTTCAACTGCACCGATTGCAGGTAGGCGCAAACCGCCGCGTTTTCGGCGTACTTCTCCGACAGCGGCGCCAGCAACGGCTGCAGCGCCAGGGTGATGGTTTCTTCGTTGAGCTGGCGCAGCTGGTTGTTCGATTCGCGCTTCCATTGCGGCAGGCTGGCCAGCTCTTCGTTGAGGCGCTCCTCAAGCAGGGCAATGTCCTCGTGGAACTGCTCGCGCACCTCTTCGGGCAATTGGGCAAACTCTGCTTCATCCAGCGCCTTGCCATCCGCCATCGGCGTGAAGGCGACGTTGCTGGCATCGCGGTACAAGGCCACGTCCTTTTCCAGCGACGCGCGCTCGATCACATCCAGAGCGCGGTCATAACGCTGGTTGAAAGCGCGGTCGATGGCGCCCTTCTTCTGCTGGTAGGACGGGTGTTCGAACACCGCCGGGAACGTCGACAGCAGGTTGTCGATCAATCCGCCCATGTCGCTGATGAACTCGGCGGCGCTTCCGGACGGCAGCTCCAGTGCACGTGGTTCACGGGTGTCGTCGAAGTGGTTGACGTAGACCCAGTCGGCCGGGGTCTGCTGGCGCTTGCCCTCGGCCTTGAGGTAGCGCTTGACGAACGAGAAGCGCCCGGTGCCGGGCTCGCCCATCACATACACATTGTAACCAGGACGCGGCATGGCCACGCCAAACTGCAGGGCCTCGACAGCACGTTCCTGGCCCAGAACTCCGCGAAACGGCTCCAGATCGTCGGTATGGGTAAAAGCAAACTGCTCGGGGGAGAAACGCCGGGTCAGGGCTTCAGGCGCAAGACGCAGGCGCGCAGCGACAGGATCGGGCATTGGGTTTCC
The DNA here is from genome assembly GCF_058795575.1 of Pseudomonas sp. GW823-FHT05G12. Lineage (NCBI taxonomy): Bacteria > Pseudomonadati > Pseudomonadota > Gammaproteobacteria > Pseudomonadales > Pseudomonadaceae > Pseudomonas > Pseudomonas sp. GW823-FHT05G12. The sequence continues at coordinate 830,179 of NZ_CM179501.1, read as the reverse complement.
TTACTTCGGCGGGGCAGATACGCAGCATTCTGGCGCTGCCCGCGCGCGCCTTGCAAGGCTCCACGGGACTTTATGTCGCAGCCGGTGCAGTCTTGTGACAGCAAATTTTTCGCAATCAACAACGCAACCTTTAGATCGTGCCTAAACTCCAAGCTGCGCGGGTGGGTGAAAAGCTTTCCCGACCTGGCAACCGAGTTGCCAGAAACCCTGACCCTTGGTTAAGACAAAGAGAACAAATGCTATGAAACGGATTCTTCTGGGTACTCTGTTCACCGTGGTCTCGCTGAACGCCATGGCCGAAGCGCCGGGCGGCCCGAACTGCGGCTGGGGCAACATGCTGTTCGAAGGCCAGCGCGGCACGCCGGCACACTTCCTGGCTTCTACCACCAACGGCACCTCCGGTAACGCCACCTTCGGCATGACCTCCGGCACCAACGGCTGCTCGACCAAGGCTTCGCTGACCTACGGCGGCAAGTCCTGGTTCGCCATGAACGGCATGATGAACGAGCTTTCCGAAGACATGGCCATGGGCCAGGGCGAAGCACTGACCACCTATGCCGTCGTTCTCGGCGTAGCACCGGAGGACCGCAGCTACTTCAACTCGGTCACCCACCAGCACTTCAACCAGATCTTCAGCAGCGCCGACGTCACTGCCGAAACTGTCCACAGCAACACCCTGGCCGTTCTGAAGAGCGACCCACGCCTGGCCAAATACGCTACCGAGGCCTAAGCACAGCTGCTCCCGCCCCACCCGGGGCGGGTTTCGCCTTTTTCGGCATCGTCAAGAAGTAGTTGCCCGATATGCTCAAACGCCTCACTGCCCTGGCGCTGTGTGCCTGCGCCCCTGTTCATGCCGCTCCCCTGCTGGATCCAGGCCGTCTCCAGCAATTGGCCAATACCCCCTACTGGCTCGCCATTGGACATTACGAAACCGCCAAGCTCGGCGGCTGGCGCAGCTATGTGGATGATGATGCGTTCTTCCTCGCCGAAGATGGCGCGCACCATCCGGACCAGGAACTCAAGGCTACGGTCGATGCGCTGTATGCCCCGGCCAGCCTCGGTGACAAGCACGCCCAGTGCGTATTCCCCGCGCGCACCCGCTGGCTGCGCGAACAGCTCGACCTGCAAGACTTGCCACAACCGGACTGCCAGGAATTCAAGACCTGGTACCAGTCGATCGACCCGCACAGCGCCGCGTTGATCTTCCCGGCAGCCTACCTGAACAGCCCGTCGTCGATGTTCGGACACACCCTGCTGCGCATCGACCAGTCCAACACCCGCAGCGACGACACCACGCTGCTGAGCTACGCCATCAACTTCGGTGCCTATATCGAAGGCAGCGACAACAGCATCCTGTACGCCTGGAAAGGCCTGATGGGCGGCTACCCGGGGCTGTTCGCGCTGATGCCCTACCAGGAAAAACTCTCCGAATACCGCAGCCTGGAAAACCGCGACCTGTGGGAATACCAGCTGGACCTGACCCCCGAAGAAACCGGACGTATGGTCGAGCATGTGTGGGAGCTGAAGCAGATCCAGTTCGACTACTTCTTCTTCGACGAAAACTGCTCGTATCGCCTGCTGGAGCTGCTGCAAGTGGCCCGGCCGAGCCTGGACCTGACGTCTCAGTTCCCGCTGACCGCCATTCCCACCGACACGGTGAAAGCCGTGAAGCAGTCCGGCCTGGTCGCCAGCGAAACTTACCGCCCTTCTCGCGAACGTGAATTGCTGGCCAGGGCCGAGCCACTCGACCACGACGAAAAGCGCCAGGTGCTGGCTGTAAGCGCCGACACTGCGCAACTGCAAAGCCCAGAATTCCAGGCCCTGCCTCGCGAACGCCAAGCGTTGGTGCAAGATGCCGCGTATCGCCTTGAGCGGTATCGGGCCAATGGCCAGGAACGCGACCCAGGGCAGGCCAAACGCAGCTTCGAGTTGCTGCGGGCGATCAACAGCAACCCGCCGCCGCCCCTGCAGATCGAGCGCCCCGGCCTGCCCGAAGATGGCCATGACTCGCGCACCTGGCAACTGGGCGTGGGCACCCGTGAAGACCGCGCCTACGCCGAATATGGCTTGCGCATGGCCTACCACGACCTGAATGACAACGCCTATGGCTTCCCCCTGGGCGCACAGATCGAAATCCTGCAATTGAAGCTGCGCCAGTACGAAGGCAACGATTGGCAGGTGCAGCGCCTGGACCTGGCCACCATCCGTTCACTGACACCCCGTAACGAGCTGCTCAAGCCTTGGTCATGGCAAGTGGCCGGCGGGCTGGAGCGGGTGCCGGGCAAGCATGATGACGAAGTGCTGGTGAGCCATGTGAATGGCGGCGCTGGCGGCACCTGGCAGCTGGCCGACGGTTTGCTGGGGTTTGCCTTGGGCACGGTGCGGGTCGAGCATCACAACGACTTCGCTCAGTTCATTGCCCCGGCGGCTGGCTTCAATGGCGGGCTGCTGTGGCGCAATGGGCTAGGCAACATGACGTTGGAGGCCAAGGGCGATTACTTCACCAACGGCGAAGTACGTCGCAGTGTAAGCCTGAACCAGCAGTGGGAGATCAGCCAGAACCTTGGGCTTCGGTTGAGTGCCTCGCGGGAGTTCAGCCACCTGGCTACGGCGCAAAACGAGGTGATGCTGGAGCTGAAGTGGTATCACTACTGAGGCCGCTCTGCGGCCTTTCGCGGGCACGCCCGCTCCCACAAGGCTCCCCACAAGATCAGAGGCCTGTGCAAGTACCTGTGGGAGCGGGCTTGCCCGCGAATTGGCCAGTCAGGCTAGTAAAGCAGTGTGACTGAACCAACTCTTTGACACTGTTTTGACACCTACCCGACAAACCGCCACCTAGACTTCCCATCATCAACTGGAGGGCTTTGTGGCTATGTCGCGGTACTGGTTCGGCGTGTGCATTGCGTTGTTGCTGTCGGGTTGCGAAACCACCCACGAGCAGATGGTCAACCACGGTTACCCTCCTGCCTATGCGGATGGCTTCCAGGACGGCTGCAGCAGTGGCCGCCAGGCGGCCGGGCTGATGGTGGGCAACTTCCGCAAGAACGTACCGCGCTACCTGCACGAGCGCCAGTACGAAACCGGCTGGGACGATGGCTTCCGCCAGTGTCATGCCATGCAGAACAGCGAAGAACAGCGCCAATACCACGAGCGCTTCTGGGACCAGCGTGACCGCGAGTGGGAGCAGGAAAAGGACCGCGGCGCTGCCAAGGCCTATCGCCACAATTGAGTCGCAAACGGACATTCCTTTAAACCGGCGGCCTGCCATGATGGTCTCATGCACAAGGAGGCCCTACATGAGCCGAGCATTCGTCAACGAAGACCAAGCCGCCGACCAGGCCGACCAGCCGGTCGAGCGGCGCATCAGCGAACAGCCCAACTATGTGACGGCCAGCGGCCTGCGCCAGTTGCAAACGCGGGTGGCCGAGCTGAATGCCTTGCGCAGCGAACTGCAGGCGCAGGGCGAACGGGGTGACAAACAACGGCTGGCCGATACCGAGCGGGATCTGCGCTACTTCAGCGCGCGGGTGCAAAGCGCCCAGGTGGTACCCGCGGCGACTTCCCATAGCAAGGTACAGATTGGTAGCCGGGTGCGATTTGTCGATGCGCAGGACCAGGAGCAGGTGGTGCAGCTGGTGGGCGAGGATGAGGCGGATGCCGGGCGGGGGTTGATCAACTGGGGTTCGCCATTGGGGCGGGCTTTGCTCGGGGCTGGGCCGGGTGATGAGGTGGTCTGGCGGCGGCCGGTGGGGGAACAGGTGATAGAGGTGGTTGAGATTCTGGGTGAGGGTTGAGGGCCCTGGGGCTGCTTTGCAGCCCATCGCGACGCAAGGCCGCTCCCACAGGGCCTTGACTGCCTGGTTGTCCAACTTCTCGGGTGCAGTCCAGCCTGTGGAAGCAACTGTCTTGCTCAACTTCTAAAAGCTGGCGCCATCCCTGTGGGAGCGGCCTTGCGTCGCGATGGGCCGCAAAGCGGCCCCCTACGGTCTCAGATCAGACCACGCCCTGAGCCAGCATCGCATCGGCCACTTTCACAAAGCCCGCAATGTTCGCCCCCTTGACGTAGTTGATCCGGCCATCAGCCTCTTCACCGTAGTGCACGCATGCATGGTGAATCGACTGCATGATGTTGTGCAGCTTGCTGTCCACTTCACCGGCCGTCCACAGCAGGCGCATGGCGTTCTGCGACATTTCCAGGCCCGACACGGCTACGCCGCCCGCATTGGAGGCCTTGCCCGGGGCGTACAGAATGCCGGCGTCCAGGAAGATATCCACAGCCTCTAGGGTAGTCGGCATGTTGGCGCCTTCGGCCACACAGATACAGCCGTTACGCAGCAAGGTGCGGGCATCTTCGGCGCCCAGCTCGTTCTGGGTGGCGCATGGCAGGGCGATGTCGCACGGCAGGCTCCACGGGGTCTGGCCCTTGCGGAACTCCAGGCCGAATTGCCCGGCCAGCTCGCTGATACGTCCGCGCTTGACGTTTTTCAGCTCCATCAAGGCGTCCCACTGGGCGTCGGTCAGCCCGGCTTCTGCATACAGGGTACCTTCAGAGTCAGACAGCGAGATCACCTTGCCGCCCAGGTCCATGACCTTACGCGCAGCATACTGGGCGACGTTGCCCGAACCAGACACCGCCACGCGGCGGCCGTCGATACGCTTGTCCTGACGCTTGAGCATTTCTTCGGCGAAGTAAACGCAGCCATAGCCGGTGGCTTCCGGGCGGATCAGGCTGCCGCCATAGGTCATGCCCTTGCCGGTCAACACCGAGGTGAACTGGTTGGCCAGGCGCTTGTACTGGCCGAACATGAAGCCGATTTCGCGGGCACCCACGCCGATGTCACCGGCCGGTACGTCGCAGTCAGCGCCGATGTGGCGATACAGCTCGCTCATGAACGCCTGGCAGAAGCGCATCACTTCGGCGTCGCTCTTGCCTTTCGGGTCAAAGTCCGAGCCGCCCTTGCCGCCGCCCATGGGCAGCGAGGTCAGCGAGTTCTTGAACACCTGCTCGAACGCCAGGAACTTCAGCACGCTGAGGTTCACCGACGGGTGGAAACGCAGCCCGCCCTTGTACGGGCCAATGGCACTGCTCATCTGAATGCGGTAACCGCGGTTGACCTGCACCTTGCCCTGGTCATCGACCCAGGAAACGCGGAACAGTACGGCGCGCTCGGGCTCGACCATGCGCTCGAGGATGCCGGACTGCAGATAGTGGGGGTTGGCTTCAAGGAATGGCCACAGGGTGCGTAGCACTTCTTCCACCGCCTGGTGGAATTCCGGCTGGCCTGGGTCACGCTGCTTCAGGCGTGCAAGGAAATTGTCGACAGATTCGATCATGGTAGACATCTCACCAAGAGGATTGGACTTATTGGTTTTTTCAGGAATGTACCAAGAAGCAATCGCACCGGAATAGGGCGAGATGTCGTTTTTATGAAATTATTTGGTGCGTTTTATATAAGTGTATACAAAACGCACCTTTGATTTCCCATTCTTAGCGGAACGCCAGGCACAAAAATGGGGCCCCTTTGGGCCCCATTCTCGTGCATCAGAAAACCGGCTTACTGGGCCAGTTTCTTGTGCCGTACACGGTGCGGCTGGGCAGCAGCATCACCCAGACGCTTCTTGCGGTCGGCTTCGTACTCGGTGTAGTTACCTTCGAAGAACACCACGTTCGAGTCGTCTTCGTACGCCAGGATGTGGGTAGCCACACGGTCCAGGAACCAACGGTCGTGGGAAATCACGATCGCGGCGCCCGGGAAGTCCAGCAGGGCTTCTTCCAGCGAACGCAGGGTTTCGACGTCGAGGTCGTTGGACGGTTCGTCGAGCAGCAGAACGTTACCGCCTTCCTTCAGGGTCAGGGCCAGGTGCAGGCGGCCACGTTCACCACCGGACAGGTCCTTGACGAACTTCTGCTGATCGCCACCTTTGAAGTTGAAGCGGCCAACGTAGGTACGCGAAGGGATCTCGTAGTTGCCGATGCGGATCTGGTCGGAACCGTCGGAGATCTGCTGGAACACGGTCTTCGCGCCGTCCAGGTCCTCGCGGCTCTGGTCCACACAGGCCAACTGCACGGTTTCACCGATCTCGATGCTGCCCGAGTCCGGCTGCTCCTTGCCCATCAACATGCGGAACAGGGTCGACTTACCGGCACCGTTACCACCGATCACGCCAACGATGGCGCCTTTGGGCATGGAGAACGACAGGTTGTCGATCAGCACACGGTCGCCGTAGCCCTTGGTGACGTTCTTGAACTCGATAACCTTGTCACCCAGGCGCGGACCGGCCGGGATATAGATTTCGTTGGTTTCGCTGCGTTTCTGGAATTCCTGCGACTGCATTTCTTCAAAGCGCTGCAGACGGGCCTTGGACTTGGACTGGCGGGCTTTGGCGCCTTTGCGCACCCACTCCAGTTCCTCTTTCATGGCCTTCTCGTGGGCGCTCTGCTGCTTGGATTCCTGCGCCAGACGCTCCGACTTGGCTTCCAGCCAGCCCGAGTAGTTGCCTTCGTACGGGATGCCGGCGCCGCGGTCCAGCTCCAGGATCCAGCCGGCGACGTTGTCGAGGAAGTAACGGTCGTGGGTAATGGCTACCACGGTGCCCGGGAAGTCGTGCAGGAAGCGCTCCAGCCAAGCCACCGAGTCGGCGTCCAGGTGGTTGGTCGGTTCGTCGAGCAGCAGCATGTCGGGTGCCGACAGCAGGAGGCGGCACAGGGCCACACGGCGTTTCTCACCACCGGACAGGTGTTCGATGCGCGCATCCCAGGCCGGCAGGCGCAGGGCATCGGCAGCGACGTCCAGCTGGCGCTCCAGGTTGTGGCCATCAGCGGCCTGCAGGATGGCTTCCAGCTTGGCCTGCTCGGCGGCCAGCTTGTCGAAGTCGGCATCCGGCTCGGCGTACGCCGCATAGACCTCGTCCAGGCGAGCTTGGGCGTCCTTGATTACGCTGACCGCTTCCTCGACCACTTCACGCACGGTCTTGGTTGGGTCCAGTTGTGGTTCCTGTGGCAGGTAACCCACGTTGATGTCGGGCATCGGACGGGCTTCGCCGTCGAATTCCTTGTCGACGCCCGCCATGATCCGCAGCAGGGTCGATTTACCCGCGCCGTTCAGGCCAAGTACGCCAATCTTGGCGCCTGGGAAGAACGACAGGGAAATGTTCTTGAGAATTTCCCGCTTCGGCGGCACGACCTTGCTCAGCCGATGCATGGTGTAGACGTATTGAGCCAAAACCAAGCCCTCTAATCAGATAGGTAAAGACATCGCCGATCGCCCCGGCACGCGGTGGCCAGTGGGATGTGTTTACGGGGTGTCATTGAACAAAGTCGACCATTCTACGCCAACGCGCGGCGTTGCATAGGAGGGGCCGATGGTGGGGTGTGATCAGTGCGGTCACTGGGATGAATTCATTGCCTGTGCCGGCCTCTTCGCGGGCATGCCCGCTCCCACAGCGTCACCACAGAGTCTGAAGAATCCGCGATTCCTGTGGGAGCGGGCGAGCCCGCGAAAGGGCCGGCACAGCAGCCGAAGAGGCTCAGACGTGACGCTGTTTGGCCTTGCCCCGCGGCAGGCGGCAACGGTCGCCCTGCTCGGCCAGGCGCGCGGCCCAGGCGGACTTCACGCTGAAGCCGCCGCTGCGGGCAGGTTGCTGCTCGGCCGCCTTGGCCGGTTTGCCAGGTGCAGGCGAAGTGCTGACCACCTTGGCTGCCGGCTTGACCGCCGGTACTGCAACAGCCGGCTCTGCTGCCACCTTGGCGGTCTTGCGCAGTTCAGCCAGCGATGGGGCCTTGCTTTTGGCGGCAGCGGCCGCCTCGGGTTTGCCCAGCGAACGCTGGCAAGACTTGCAGGATACGTCCTCGGTCACGGCAGTGCTGACAAGGGTCTGACTGCTGCGCCCGCAGGCGGAATCGAGGCCATTGGAGGAAAAGTGAGTAACCAAAACCGAACATCTCCGATGCGTTGTCATGTGAAGCGGGCGCTATTCTCGCACAGGTTACAGGGGCTTGCCGAACCACCGGGCAGCCACCATCGGTCAACATGGCTGGCACTTCGCCATAATCCGAGGCATGCTAGCCGGTTTCGGGTGTCCGGCCTTATAGTGCGCCACCGCGGTGCGCAAGCCGGGCGCCGGCACGCACCGTGCACGATCATTCCCTGCCATCGCCAGCCCAATCGCAGGATCAACGCTTGACCAACCTTACTCATCCGTCGTCATTGCGTTCCGCCCCACAAGCACCCGCGACTCTCCTGCGCGGGTCGATCAAGGGTGCGCTGGCGCTGCTGGCCCTGATCCTGCTGGGCCTGCTGCTGTGGCAGCTGTTCGCCCAGTTCAATCATACCCAGGCCGAATTGCGCAAACAGAGCCTGGACGCCTCCGCGGAACTGGCCGACCACCTGAGCCTGAACATGGCGCTCAAGGCGCAACAGGCCGTGAACGTGGTGCAACCCTACCCTGATGCACCGACACCTGCCGCCCTGCCCAGCCTGCTCGGTACCCTGCGCGAGCGCCTTCCCGCCCTGCAGAGCGTGGCCTGGCTGGACAACGTCGGGCAGCTACGCGCCGACAGCCAGGCCGGCAGCCCCGACCGCCAATCGCTTGACGAGTTGCTCGTACTGAGCCAGGGTCGCCCGTACTTCTTCACCAATTCGGCCGACAACCACCTCCTGTACCTGTTGCTGCGCCAGGATACCGCACAGGGTAGCGGCTACTGGTTACTGCGCCTGTCACCGGACTATTACCGCGAGCTTACCCTCCACCTCGAGGGCAGTGGCCACCCGCAGTGGCTGCTGGAAAACAGCCGCAGCGGCGAGGTGCTGCAGCGCCATGCCGCAACCGACACCAGCGACGAGCCGCTGCAAAGCGTGATGCTGGCCTTTATCGAAAACAGCACCTGGCAGCTACGCGGTCTGTTCGACGCCAAACTGGCCCAGCAAAAATTATTGCCGGCGCTGCTCGGCAAGTGCCTGCTGGTGCTGTTCTGCGCCCTGCTGCCAGTGCTGGCGCTGATCAACATGCGTCGCCGCCAGCGGGCGCTGCAGGAAGACCGCCGGCGTTATCAGGAAATTTTTGAAGGCACCGGCGTTGCCCTGTGCGTGCTCGACCTGTCCAGCCTGCCCGGCCAGCTCGACCGCTACCACCTGCGTAACCGGGCCGCACTCAAGCACAGCCTGGCGCTGGACCCGAACCTGCGCCGCTCGCTGCTGCTGGAGCTGAAGATCACCGAGGTCAACCAAGTGGCGCGCCAGCTGCTGAACATCGACTGCCACGAAGGTGCCTGGCAGCGGCTGATCGATGGTACTGGCGACAGCCGAGACAGCGTCGGCATGCAACTGATCGACGCACTGATCGAACAACGCCCGTTGCTGGAGCTGGAAGTGCGTCTGCCGACACCGCAGGGCACCGAGCTGCACCTGTGGCTGATGGCGCGCCTGCCGCTGCAGCGCCGTGATTATCAGGCGGTGATCCTCAGCATCAGCGATATCACCAGCCGCAAACAGGTGGAGCTGTCGCTACTGGAACGCGAAAGCTTCTGGTCGGACGTGGTACGCACCGTACCCGACCAGTTGTATGTGCAGGATGTGCCGAGCCAGCGGATGATCTTCAGCAACCGCCACCTCGGCCAGACCCTGGGCTACGACCGCACCGAGCTGGCTCAGATGGGCGACCGCTTCTGGGAGCTGCTGCTGCACCCCGAGGACGCCGCACACTACCAGGCACTGCGCCGCCAACAGCGCGACAACTGTCATGACCAACCGCTGCACTGCCAGCTGCGCTTCCGCCACCGCGACGGAAGCTGGCGCTGCTACGACATCCGCGAGCAGGTGCTGACCCGCAACGCCGAAGGCCTGGTGACGCGCATCATCGGTGTGGGCAAGGATGTGACCGTTCAGATCGAGGCCAGCCAGTCGCTACGTGACAGCGAGCAACGCTACCGCATGCTCGCCGAAAGCATCAGCGACGTGATCTTTTCCACCGACAACCAGCTCAAGCTCAATTATGTCAGCCCCTCGGTACAGAGCGTGCTGGGCTACCAGGCCGACTGGATCTTCGCCAACGGCTGGCAGTCGATCGTCGCCAACCCGGCTCAGCTCACCGGCATCTACAGCCTGATGGAGCGTGTCAGCAAGGCCATGGGCGATCCGGCGCAGATGGCGCAACTGTGCAGCCAGTTACCCACCCAACTGTTCCTGTTCGACTGCCTGCGTGCTGATGGCCGCAAGATCCCGATCGAGCTGCGCCTGGTGCTGGTGTGGGACGATGACCAGCGCTTCGAAGGCGTACTCGGGGTGGGCCGCGACATCAGCCAGCAACGCCGTGCCGAAAAAGACCTGCGCATGGCCGCGACCGTATTCGAACATTCCACGTCGGCGATCCTCATCACCGACCCGGCCGGCTATATCGTTCAGGCCAACGAGGCGTTCAGCCGCGTCAGCGGTTACGCCGTCAGTGAAGTGCTCGACCAACTGCCGGGCATGCTCACTGTCGACGAACAGCAGGAAGGCCACCTGCGCTATGTGGTCAAGCAACTGCACCAGCGCGGCAGCTGGGAAGGTGAAGTGTGGCTCAAGCGCCGTGACGGCGACCATTACCCGGCCTGGGTCGGCATCACCGCGGTACTGGACGACGAAGGCGACCTGGCCAGCTACGTGTGCTTCTTCACCGACATCAGCGAACGCAAGGCCAGCGAACAGCGCATCCACCGCCTGGCCTACTACGACGCCCTTACCCACCTGCCCAACCGCACACTGTTCCAGGACCGTTTGTACAACGCCCTGCAGCAGGCCGAGCGGCAGAAGGCCTGGGTGGTGCTGATGTTCCTCGACCTCGACCGCTTCAAACCGATCAACGACTCCCTCGGCCATGCGGCCGGCGACCGCATGCTCAAGGACATGGCCCTGCGCCTGCTGGCCTGCGTGGATGACGACGACACGGTGGCACGCATGGGCGGCGACGAGTTCACCCTGCTGCTGCAACCGCGCCCCACCCGCGAAATGGCCCTGAACCGCGCCATCCACGTGGCCGAGAACATCCTCGGCAGCCTGGTGCGGCCGTTCGTGCTGGAGAACCGCGAGTTCTTCGTTACCGCCAGCATCGGCATCGCCCTCAGCCCGCAGGATGGCAGTGAGCTGAGCCAGCTGATGAAGAACGCCGACACCGCCATGTACCACGCCAAGGAACGCGGCAAGAACAACTTCCAGTTCTACCAGGCCGAAATGAACGCCAGCGCCCTGGAGCGCCTGGAGCTGGAAAGCGACCTGCGCCATGCCATGGAGCAGAACGAATTCATCCTCTATTACCAGCCGCAGTTCAGCGGCGACGGCAAGCGCCTGACCGGCGCCGAGGCGCTGCTGCGCTGGCGTCACCCGACCCGAGGCCTGGTGCCGCCGGGCGACTTCATCCCGGTGATCGAGGAACTGGGCCTGGTGGTGGACGTGGGCGACTGGGTGCTGCGCGAGGCCAGCCGCCAGCTCAAGGCCTGGCACAAGGCCAAGGTGCGAGTGCCGAAAGTGTCGGTGAATATTTCGGCGCGGCAGTTCTCCGACGGCCAGCTAGGCACGCGGATTGCCAACATCCTGGAAGAAAGCGGCCTGCCGCCGGCATGCCTGGAACTGGAGTTGACCGAAAGCATCCTGATGCGCGAGGTGAACGAGGCGCTGCAGATTCTTGCCAGCCTGAAGAACCTCGGCCTGAGCATTGCGGTAGACGACTTCGGCACCGGCTACTCGTCGCTCAACTACCTCAAGCAGTTCCCCATCGACGTCCTGAAGATCGACCGGACCTTCGTAGACGGCCTGCCCGAAGGCGAGCAGGACGCGCAGATTGCCCGGGCGATCATCGCCATGGCCCACAGCCTCAACCTGGCAGTCATCGCCGAGGGCGTGGAAACCCACGAACAGCTGGAGTTCCTGCGCGAGCATGGTTGCGACGAGGTGCAGGGCTATCTGTTCGGGCGGCCGATGCCGGCGCATCAGTTCGAGGCGCAATTCTCCAACGAGACCTTGTTCATGTTCCATTGACCCGCACACAAGGTCCCCGTAGGAGCGGGTTTACCCGCGAACACCGGCCAAGCCGGTGCCATCCACCGCGCCGCATTCCTGCATAAAAAAGCGGACTTCCAGGTCAACTCCCGCCCCCGCCCAGCCCAGAAACGGCGCGGGATGCAAGATGAAGCCCATTGGTCTGCGACTTGACGCCACTTCATATGCCAGCCGCGAATCAATCGGTTAGAATGCACACCCAAATTACCCCGATCCTTGAGGACCGCCATGTTCAGCCGTGATTTGACCATTGCCAAGTACGACGCCGAGCTCTTCGAAGCCATGCAGCAAGAAGCTCTGCGCCAGGAAGAGCATATCGAGCTGATCGCTTCGGAAAACTACACCAGCCCGGCAGTCATGGAAGCCCAGGGCTCGGTCCTGACCAACAAGTACGCCGAAGGCTACCCAGGCAAGCGCTACTACGGCGGTTGCGAGTACGTCGACGTCGTCGAGCAACTGGCCATCGACCGTGCCAAGGAGCTGTTCGGCGCCGACTACGCCAACGTACAGCCGCACGCTGGCTCCCAGGCCAACGCTGCCGTCTACCTGGCCCTGCTGTCTGCCGGTGACACCATCCTGGGCATGAGCCTGGCCCACGGTGGCCACCTGACCCACGGTGCTTCGGTAAGCTCCTCGGGCAAGCTGTACAACGCCATCCAGTACGGCATCGACGGCAATGGCCTGATCGACTACGACGAAGTCGAGCGCCTGGCTGTCGAGCACAAGCCCAAGATGATCGTTGCCGGCTTCTCGGCCTACTCGCAGGTTCTGGACTTCGCCCGCTTCCGCGCCATCGCCGACAAGGTCGGTGCCTACCTGTTCGTCGACATGGCCCACGTTGCCGGCCTGGTTGCCGCAGGCGTGTACCCGAACCCTGTTCCGTTCGCCGACGTGGTCACCACCACCACCCACAAGACCCTGCGCGGCCCGCGCGGCGGCCTGATCCTGGCCCGTGCCAACGCCGACATCGAGAAGAAGCTGAACTCCGCCGTCTTCCCGGGCGCCCAGGGCGGCCCGCTGGAGCACGTCATCGCGGCCAAGGCCATCTGCTTCAAGGAAGCCCTGCAGCCAGAGTTCAAGGCTTACCAGCAGCAAGTCGTGAAGAACGCCCAGGCCATGGCCAGCGTGTTCATCGAGCGCGGTTTCGACGTGGTTTCCGGTGGCACCCAGAACCACCTGTTCCTGCTGTCGCTGATCAAGCAGGAAATCTCCGGTAAGGATGCTGACGCCGCCCTGGGCAAAGCCTTCATCACCGTCAACAAGAACTCGGTACCGAACGACCCGCGTTCGCCGTTCGTCACCTCGGGCCTGCGTTTCGGCACCCCAGCCGTTACCACCCGTGGTTTCAAGGAAGCCGAGTGCAAGGAACTGGCCGGCTGGATCTGCGACATCCTGGCCGACCTGAACAACGAAGCGGTGATCGACGCCGTCCGTGAGAAGGTCAAGGCCATCTGCAAGAAGCTGCCGGTTTACGGCAACTGATTGGCGCTTGCCTGAAGTGAAAAAGCCCGGCCCAGTGCCGGGCTTTTTCGTGAACGGACCATGAAACACGTTCGCAGGCCTGATACACATCCTGTGGGAGCGGGCGTGCCCGCGAAGAAGGCTACGCGGTGGATGGCACCGGCTGCGCCGGTGTTCGCGGGCACGCCCGCTCCCACAGGGAATGATTTCGAGCAGCCACGTGCCATCACGTATTACCCTGTTTGACACCACCAACCACAGGCCACACCTTGACCAGAGAACAACTCGAAACCCGGCAGATCCCCATCTACTTCGCCGCCGTACTGGCCGCGATCGTTTTCGGCCTGCTGGCCAGCGACACTGCGCGCCAGCTTGAAGCCCTGATCACCCCCGCCATCGCCGTGCTGATGTACGCGATGTTCCTGCAAATACCCTTCCTCGACCTGCGCCAGGGCCTGGGTAACCGCCGCTTCATCACGGCCCTGCTACTGGCCAATTTCATTCTCGTTCCGCTGCTTGTCTGGGGCATCACCCGCGGGCTGGTGGAACACCCGGCGATCCTCGTCGGTGCCTTGCTGGTGCTGCTTACGCCCTGCATCGACTACGTGGTGGTGTTCACCCACATTGGCAAAGGCGACTCACGCCTGACCCTGGCCGCAACCCCCGTGTTATTGCTGGCGCAACTGGTGCTGCTGCCGGTGTACCTGGCCCTGATGCTGGGTGGCAGCAGCCAGGTGGCAATCTCCATCACCCCGTTCGTGGAAGCCTTCGTGCTGTTGATCGTGTTGCCGATGGCCCTCGCGGTGTTCACCAGCGCCGGTGCCCGGCGCTCGCGCGCAGTCGCGACCTGGAACGACGCCTGGGCGTGGTTGCCGGTGCCGGCGATGGCCTTGGTGCTGATGGTGGTGATCGCTTCGCAGATTGCCGTGGTACTGCGTGATTTCGACCGTTTGCTGCCGGTGGTTCCGGTATACATCGGCTTCATGCTGCTGGCGCCGGTGCTCGGTTTCATCTGTGCGCGCCTGCTGCGCCTGCCGGCCAGCGAGGCACGCTCGGTGACCTTCAGCGCAGCCACGCGCAACTCGCTGGTGGTGCTGCCGCTGGCGCTGGCGTTGCCAGAAGAGATGCGCGGGTTGGCGGCGGCAGCCGTGATCACGCAAACCCTGGTAGAGCTGGTGAGCGAACTGATCTATGTACGGGCGGTACCACGGTTTGTGCGTTGACCCGTGGTACTCGTCATAGAGAAAAGGACTATTCGGGGCACACGGCGAACACCTGCACCTCTACCAGGTAGCCAGCCCCCAGGTCGGCGCCCACGCAGGCCCGCACCGGTTTTGCACAGCCTTGCAACCAGGCGTCGTACACTTCGTTGACCAGGTCGAAGTGGCGGTAGTCGGCCAGCCACATCTGAACCCGCGTCAGCTGCGCCTTGCCGACGTTGGCCTGCACCATCAGGCCGTCGATCACGCTCAGCGCCTGACGCAACTGCCCCTGCACATCCTGTTGCAGGTCGTCGGCCACGATGCCTGCCGTTTCGAACAGGCCCCTGTAACTGACCGCCAGTGACATCCGCGCGCTTGATCCGTAGCGAGTGATCATCGAGGTACCCTCCCCCTCAACCCATCTGGTTGAAGCAGACGACTTTGGGTTGGGTCATGTCCTCGTAGGCGAACCGCACCCCCTCGCGCCCAAGACTCCCATACTTGGCGCCACCAAATGGCATGGCATCGAAGCGGTAGTCGGAAGAGTCGTTGATCATTACACCGCCGGCCTCGATACGCCGGGCCAGGCTCAACGCCAGCGACAGGTCGCGGGTGAACACACCGGCATGCAAGCTGTACTCCGGGGCATTGGCCAGCGCTATCGCCTGCTCGACAGTCTCGAAGGGCGCCAGCATCACCACCGGTGCAAAAACCTCCTCAAGCCACAGCCGGCTGACGTGGTCCACGCTTTCGAGCACTGTCGGCGCATAGATCGCCCCCTGACGCTGGTGGCCGCAGAGCAGGCGGGCACCGCCCTCAAGCGCCTGGTTGACGCGTTCTTCGATCTGTCGGGCAGCCGCTTCGGTGATCATCGGCCCCATATCGGTTTCGCGCCGGCCCGGATCGCCCCAGACCATCGCCTGGGTCAATGCCACGAAGCGTGCACGAAACGCTTCGTAGATCGAGGCATCTATGAGAATGCGCTGGGTGCCGATGCAGTTCTGCCCGGCCGCCCAGAACGCGCCCGACACACACGACTCGACAGTGGCTTCCAGCTCGCAGTCCTTGAGCACCAGCACCGGGGCGTTGCCGCCAAGGTCCATGGCAAGCTTTTTCAAGCCAGCCCCGTGCGCAATCTTTTCGCCCGTCGCGAAACCGCCCGTAAAGGAAACCATGCGCACCTCACGCACAGCCACCAGCGCCTTGCCCAGTTCGGCGCCCCCTGTGGCTACAGTGACGACGGCCTCCGGCAACCCTGCCTCCACCAGGTACTGCACCAGTTTCAGGGCAGAAAGCGGGGCCAGTTCCGAAGGTTTCAGAATGACCGCATTGCCCCCTGCAAGTGCTGGCCCCAGCTTGTGCGCCACCAGGTTGAGCGGGTCGTTGTACGGGGTAATGGCCAGGATCAACCCCAACGGCTCGCGGGTGAACCAGCCCTGACGCGATTCGGAGCCCTCATAGGCATCGAAAGGCACCACCTCACCGGCGTTGCGCCGCGCCTCTTCGGCAGACAGCTTGAGCGTGTTGATGCAGCGTTTGACCTCTTTCTCGGCCTGGCGCAGGGTCTTGCCCGCTTCATCGACGATCAGGCCGGCAAAGTCTGCCGCATCCCGTTCAATGAGCTGAGCGGCGTGTTCCAAAATAGCTGCCCGACGGTGCCGGGGCAGCGCCGCACTTTCACGCATACCCTGACGGGCAAGGGCGAGCAAGGCAGGCACCGCTTCTGCGCCGAGGTTGTCGACGCTGCCAACCAGGCTGCCATCGAAGGGGTTGTACACATCGATCAAGGCGGGTTGCTGAACAAGCGCCCGCGATATGGAAGTCAGGCTCATGAACGTTGCTCCTCAGGCCGAATGGCCGGCCGCGTGAATGGCGACAATGTCCGACAGCAGGGCAAAAGCCGTTTCGATGCGCCCCGCCCCCGGGCCGGACACGGTTACAGCCCCCAGCAACTCGGTGTCGAACGCCAGCGCATTGGTGGCGCCCGAAATACCCGCCAAGGGGTGATGGCCAGGCAGCAGCTTCGCTTCGACGCTGGCTCGCACCGAACCATCGGCTTCACGGCGGGCGCTGCCGATCAGCTTCCAGCGCTCGCCCGCCGCCCGTGCCCGCTCGATAGCCGCGCTGTCGATGGCACTGATACCGCTGCAGGCCACATCACCCACCTGCAGACAGGCGCCGAGCAACTCATTGGCGAGGATCACCACCTTCAGGCGTACGTCATGGCCTTCCACATCGGCGGTCGGGTCAGCCTCGGCAAAGCCAAGCGCTTGTGCCTGGGCCACTGCCTCGTTGAAGCCAAGCCCTTCCTCCATGCGCGTGAGCACATAGTTCGAGGTCCCGTTGAGAATGCCCTCGAAACCCACCAGGCCCGCGCCCGCCAGGGTCTGGCGCGCCATGCGCAGCACCGGTGTGCCGCTCATCACGGCGCCTTCGTATTCGAACGACACATTGTTGGCCTTGGCCAAGGCCTTGAGCGCCTGGGCATGCAAGGCAATCGGCCCCTTGTTGGTGGTGACCACATGCTTGCCCGCCTCCAGCGCCCAGCGGCAGAAGGTTGCCGCCGGTTCACCGTCCTTGGGGTTGGTGAATGTGGCCTCGGCGATGATGTCGGCGCCTGATTGCTTGATCACCGCCTCATTGAACGCCTCAGCCGAACCTTGAGGGATTTGCGCCAGCGCGCCCTTCTGGGCCGGCAGCGCGGCCAGCATGGCGGCATCCAGGCCGTCGCGGTCGATCACCGACCCCAGGAACAAGTCGGTGACACCAACGATTTTCAGGCCAAAGCCCAACTCTTGCTGCCAGCGCGCATTGCGTTCGGCGATCAGTTGGGCAAGAGCGCGGTTAACGCCACCAAAGCCAACGAGTGCAATTTTGTATTCGGTCATGGTTTGCTGTCCTGTCCAGGCAGTGGGTCGATGAGGACTAGCGTAAGAGCCGTGCACTGCCAGTTGAATATGGCAATCCGCTGTATTTATTGGCCAATCTGGCCAGTGCAAAGCGCGCACCTGCGCCGGGGCAAAACGCACAACGCCGCCTGGGCGCGAACCTAGGCGGCGTTGTGCTAGCCAATGCAAAGACGCGCTTCAGACCACCGCGGCCAGGACGAACGAAGTCACCGTGTTCTCCACCCCGGGCATGGCAGCGATTTCCTTCCACACATGGTGCACCCGCTCCGGGCTGGAGGCCTCGACGCGCAACATCAGGTCGAACTCGCCGCTGAGCACTTCACACTGGATTACCTCGGGGATCTGGCGCAGCGCATCGAGTACCGCCTCACCGCGCATGCGGTCATAGCGGTAGACGAAGATCACCGCGTTGATCAACGACGCCGGCCGTCTGCCCTCACCGATGCGCAGGGTATAACCCTGAATGGCGCCGTCGCGCTCCAGGCGCTCGATGCGCTGGCGTACCGCATTGCGCGACAGGTTCACCTTCAACCCCAACTCGGCGTGGGCGATACGCGCATTGGCGGTGAGCTCGGCGAGAATGCGCTCGTCCAGGGGGTCGAGGATGCGCTTCATCGCCCAGCCTGCAACCGGGTCAACAAGGTATGAACACCGGCCAGGTCGTCAGCTGCCAACAGCGGCCCATCGCCCGCTGTGCCGACCGCGCCGGCGGGCACCTCACCGTGCCAGGCCCCCAGCTCCGCCAGCAGCTCGGCAGACTTTTCGGGGGCAAACTGCCCCAGCGTGACAATGGGCGCACCGATGTTGCGCCGGTGCAGGCGCCCGGCGAATACCCCTGTCGCGGCATGAGGGTCTACTGCGCTGCCCGTTTCGTGGAACAGCGTGACAATTTCTTCGCGAATCAGCGCGTCGTCCACGGCATAGGAGTCGAACAGCATGCGCGCATGCAACCACTGGCGGTTGCCGATGCTCAGCTCGCCGCACGCCTCGAAGTGCTCCATCAGTGCCCGGGTCGCCCCGCCATCGCGGTCATACAGTTCCCAGACGAAGCGCTCCAGGTTGGAGAACAGCGAAAAGTCCATGACCGGTGACAAGGTCTGGCTGGTTGAGCCACGGCTGTAGCGGTTGCAGTGGATGAACCGGTGCAAGGCATCGTTGCGGTTGGTGGAGACGATGATCTGGTTGATCGGCAGGCCCATTTTCTGGGCAATGAACCCCGCGTAGATCTCGGCAAAACTGGCCGTGGGGATGCTGAACCCAACCGGGCGTATGCCGCCACCGAGCTGCAGCGCCGCATGGAAATAGAACACGATCTGCGCCAGCACACCGACCCAGTTGGTGGAGTTGAAGCTGACCGGAATCAGCCCGGGGCATGGCCAGTCACGCAGCAGCGCCGACACCAGCGACTGGCAATCGTCAAAGCTGCCATCCACGGCCACGCAGCTCACGCTGTCGGACGCGGCGCTGCGCATCACTGCCGCGCGGTCGGCGGGCGTGCCTGCGCTGGGGTATAGCGCCAGCAAGCCTGCTGCAGGGCAATGCCGCAGCGCCTCGATAGCCGCTACTGCGGTATCGCCGTTGCTGGCACCGACCAGCATGACCCGCTCGCACTCCGCCCCCAGAAAGTGCCGGACAAAGCGCGCCTGCAACTGCGCGGCAAAGTCCTTGGAGGACCGGGTAGGCCCATGGAAAAGCTGCAGGATCCATTCGTTATGGCCAAGCTGCTGCAACGGCGCAATGCCGCGGTGGCGGAACCCGCGATAGCTGTCGCTGACCAGCGCCCTGAGCGTAGGCTCGTCGAGGGTATCGCCGACAAACGGTGCCATTACCCGCCAGGCCAGTTCGTCGAAGGGCAACCACGACCAGCTGGCAATTTCCTGTGGGCTGAACACCGGCACCGAGGTGGGCACATAAAGCCCGCCATCATCGGCCAGGCCAGAAAGCAATGCCGTGCGGAAATCGACCCGTGTCTCGTTGCCGCGCGTGGATGTGTACTGCATCGGTGCTCCAGATAGCTACGTAAATTAACGATGCGCCATGGCCACCAGCCAATGGCTGAACGCCTGGGCATCGGGGGACAACGCTTCACCCAGGCCGCGTACCAGGAAAAACGACTCGCTTGCCTCGATACGCTGGGCAAAGGGAGCGACCAGCCGCCCCTCCTGCAGCAGCTCCTCTACCAGCGACGAGCGTGCCAACGCCACGCCCAGCCCCAGCTCCGCCATGCGCAGGGTCGACACCAGCGTGTCGAACTGCAGGCCGCTGGAAGAATCGACCTGATCGGCACCGACCCGCTCCAGCCAGTAGCCCCACCCCTCCTCGTAACCCAGCACATGCAGCAACGGCACACGGGCCAGGTCGCGCGGGTCGCGCAGCGGGCAGCTGGCCAGCAGCGCGGGTGCGCACACCGGCACCAGCACGTCGCGGGTCAGGCGCTGCGCCTCTACGCCAGCCCACTGCCCGCTGCCCCAGCGGATTTCCAGATCATCTTCGGCATCCAGCTCCTTGACCCACAGGTTGCTGATGTAGCGGATGTCCACCTGCGGGTGCGAACGCCGAAAGTCGGCCAGCCGCGGGGCCAGCCAGAAGTGCAGGAACGACAGGCTGCCCCGTACCTTCAGCGGCCGACGTTGGCGTTGCCCGAAGATTTCATTGGTGCCGACCGCAAGGCGGCTGATGGCGTCCTGCACCACCGGCAGGTAGGACTGCCCTTCTTCGGTCAGCCCCAGCCCGCGCGGCAGGCGCTTGAACAGCGCCACACCCAATTGGCTTTCCAGGTGACGAATCTGCTGGCTCACGGCCCCTTGGGTAAGGTGCAGCTCTTCTGCCGCATGGGTGAAGTTCAAGTAACGCGCCGACACTTCGAAGGCTCTCAGCCAGTTCAGGGGGGGCAAGGTTTTCTGAGTCATCGGCGGCTTCTCGTGGCTAGGTTCCGGTGGCCTAGTATCACCTGCTCAGGCGGCCTCGGAACCTGGGACGACAATTTCCACCGGGCCCGTACGGCGGCTGCGGTACTTGCACGTCAGCCAATAGGCCAGGTAGCACCAGGCAATGAAGGGCAAGCCGAAGTACAGGGCAACCCGCTGAGCTGGGTCGAAGGCAATGCCGACGCAGGCCAGTACGCAGCAGAAAATGGCCCCCAGTGGTACGAACGGGTAGCCACGCACCCGGAACTTGAGGTCCTCGAGCTTGCCGCCGCTGGCGATGTAATGACGGCGGAATGCGATCTGGCTGGCCGCGATGCTGATCCACACCACTACCACGGCCAACCCTGAAATCGACACCAGCGCCAGGTAGATGGTGTCGGGGGCAAACACACTGCTCAACAGCGAAGCCATGCCGCCAGCCATGCTCAGCACGATCGCATTGAAGGGAGTGCCGCGGCGCGACAGCGTGGCGTAACGGCGGGGCATGTTGCCTTGGTCGCTGAGGGTCCAGAGCATGCGCGAAGCGGCGTAGAGGCCGGAGTTGGCGGCAGACAGCAGCGCGGTGATGATGACGAAGTTCATGATATCGGCCGCGTACGGGATACCAATCATCGCAAAGACCATCACGAACGGGCTTTCAATAACCCCGGCCTGTTCACGCGGCAGCAAGGTGGCCAGTACAAAGATGGTGCCGATGAAGAACAGCGCCAGGCGCAGGACCGTGGTGCGAATGGCCTTGGGCACGTTCTTTTCCGGGTCTTTGGTTTCGCCGGCAGCGATGCCGATCAGCTCGGTACCCGAGAACGCGAAGGCCACTGCCAGCAGGGTCATTGCAATGGACCAGAAACCGGTGGGGAACAACCCTTCACGGGTGAAATTGCCCAGCCCTGCACTATGCGCCTGCTGGATCTCGAAGCCACCCAGAATGGCCCCGCCGCCCACCACCAGAAAGGCGATGACGGCCAATACCTTGACCAGTGACAACCAGAATTCGGTTTCGGCGAACGATCGCACCGAAATGATATTGCTGATGAACACCGCAGCGCCGAACAGCGCACTCCACATCCATACCGGCGTGTCGGGGAACCAGCGCACCATCAGGATGCCCGCGGCGGTGAATTCGGAGCCGATGGCCACCGTCCAGGTCAGCCAGTACATCCAGGCCACCATGTAACCGGTGCCCGGGCCGAGGTAACGCGTGGCGTAACTGCTGAACGAGCCGACTTCCGGCATGTGTACCGCCAGCTCACCCAGGCACATCATGACCAGGTACACCATGATTGCGCCAAGTATGTAGGCGATGACCGCGCCCAACGGGCCGGCCTGGTTAACGGTGTAGCCCGACGTGAGAAACAGGCCGGTGCCTATCACTCCGCCCAGCGCCAGCATGACGATGTGGCGGGTTTGCATATCCTGCTTGAAGGTATGCGCCGAGGCATTTCTAGTTGTGGTTGTCTGCACGGACATTGTGGGTTACTCATGAAAGTTGGCGGGCAAGGACGTAGCAACGACCTCGTCTTGGCAGAGCGAATCGAGTTGCCTTGCATATTGTTTTTGTTCGACTTCATGAAGTGGCACCCACCACACGGGTGGGTGCTACGCGCCAGCCTCAGGCCTGCACCGGGCTCTGGCAGGCGTCTGCGTCAGCGTGCAATTCCTTTGCGACGGCCAGTTCCTCACGCACCGATGCACAGGCCTGTGCCAGGTCCGCCAGCAGGTCATCGGTTTCCTCGATGCCCACTGAAATGCGCACCAGCCCTTCGGAAATGCCCAGCGCCAGGCGCTCTTCCAAAGTGTTCTCGACATGGCTGGTGGTGCGCGCCGGGCCATAGATGGTCTCTACCGCGCCGAGGTTGCCGGCCCGGTGGGCATACTTCAGCCGCGGCAGCAAACGGGCCACGGTCGGCATGCCGCCCTTCAGCACGAAGCTGACGATGGCGCCAAACCCGCGCATTTGCGCCTTGGCAATGGCATGCCCGGCATGCGCCGGCAAACCTGGGTAGTTCACCGCTTCAACCAGCGGCTCGGTGCTCAGGTAATGGGCCAACGCCATGGCACTGGCTTGCTGCTGGCGCAGGCGCACTGCCAGGGTCTTGATACCGCGGATGATCAGGTAGGCCGAGAACGGGTCCAGCGCCGCACCGTTGATTTCCCGGTAGTGCCGCACCTGGGCCATCAACGCCTCCGCGCCGCACACCACGCCACCCAGCACGTCACCATGCCCGGACAGAAACTTGGTTGCGCTGTGCACCACCACATCCACGCCCAGCGCCAGCGGGTTCTGGTTCAGTGGCGTGGCAAAGGTGTTGTCGGCCACCACCAGCGCCCCCACCTTGTGCGCAGCGGCGCTCAGCCGACGAATGTCCAGCACCTTCAGTGTCGGGTTGGTGGGCGTTTCCAGGTACAGCAGGTCGCAACCGGCGGCAATCTCGCGCTCCAGCGCTTCAGTGTCCAGGGTATCGCACAGGCACACTTGCACGCCCATGCGCGGTAGGAACTCTTCGAAGATCTTGTTGGTGCCGCCATAGCTGTCGCGGGTCGACACCACGCGTTTGCCGTTGGACAGGAAGGTGTGCAGCACGGCACTGATGGCCGCCATGCCGCTGCTGAACGCGACTGCCGACTCGGCTTGCTCCAGTTCGGCCAGTTTTGCTTCCAGCGTGGCGACCGTGGGGTTGCTCATGCGGCTGTAGATGAAGCCCGGCTGCTTGCCCTGCGCCACGTCGTACCAGGCATCGATATCGTTATAGCCATAAGCGGCGCTGACCACGATCGGGGTCTGCGTGGCGTTGTACGGGTGCTGTACCTGTTCCCCGCTCCACACAACCCGCGTCCCCACACCGGCCGCAGCATTGCCCTCGAATTTTTCGTTGTTGTTCATATCCGGTTCCCGCCCAGCTGAGTTGTGTACACCGATGCAGCATCGGCCTTCAGCGGACTATAGGGAGATGGCGGGGGCCTGAAAAACGATGGAATCCGGGTCTGACTGGCGTTTTTTTTAATGGCTGCGGGCCGGGCGCTGCAAAAGCCGCCCGGCCATGTGGGCGCTTAGGCCAGGTTGCGCTTCAGCTCTGCGATATGCTCCGGGCCGATGCCACAGCAACCGCCGACCATGCTGGCACCACGCGCACGCCAGTCCTTGGCCCATGCCAGGTAACCCGGCGGATCGAGGTCTTCGCGCAGTTCGTCCAGGCCATCGTTGGCAGTGGCTTCTTTGGGCTGCGGCGGGAAGGCGTTGGCATAGGCACCGATGGCAATCTCGGCGTTGTGTCGCTCGATGACCGAGCGCGCGACATCAATGGCGGCGCCGATCACCTCCGGCTGGCTGCAGTTGAACAACACCGCAGCCACGCCCAGGCTGACTGCGGCTTCGATGGCTTCGGCCACCGGTTCACCGGAACGCAGGCGCGGAACCTCGTCGACGTCCTCGTCCTGCAGGGTGAAGGACACCCAGAACGGCCTGCCGTCTGCCGGCAAATGGCTATGAATGGCCCGCACTTCGGCCACGGAACTCTGGGTTTCGGCCAGCCACAGGTCAACATGCGGGGCCAGGCCCTGGAGCAGCGGGGTCAGCACCTCTGCCACACGCTCGGGCTGGAACAGGTCGGGCCGGTAGGACCCGAACAGCGGCGGCAGCGAACCGGCCACCCTGACCGGGTGCGCGCCGCTATCTGCCGCGTGCCGCGCAAGCTGGCCTGCGATATGGGCCAGCTGTCGCCCTTCGGCGGCAAAGCGTTCTTCACCGATGTGGAACGGCACTACCGCATAGCTGTTGCTGGTGATGACCTGCGCACCCGCCTCGATGAAGGCTGCATGCACACCCACGACCGCCTCCGGCGCCTCGCTCAGCGCCAGCGCCGACCACTCGGGCTGGCGAAACGGTGCACCACTGCGCTGCAGCTCTCGGCCCATGCCGCCGTCCAGAATTACCATCGTTCGCTCTGCCATATAACTTCTCTGAAGGTTCTTATGAATAAAATTCATTATGGGGATTGGCGGTTATAACTATTAAATACCCTATCACCCATTTGCCCAACATATCAGGTATGTACATGCGATTTTCTTCTCTGCTGGGTGCGGGCCTTGTACTGCTCGCAACTGCCACCCAAGCCTTTGCTGGCGCAACGTTGGAGCGGGTTGAATCGCGCAAGGAAATGGTCAACGTGCTGATGGAAAGCTACCCGCCGTTTTCCTTCCTCAATGACCACAACCAGCTCGACGGTTACGACGTGGACGTAGCCAAGGCAGTGGCCGACAAGCTCGGCGTCAAACTGCGCCTGGAAACACCGTCCTGGGACGTGATTGCCGCTGGCCGCTGGAGCGGGCGCTACGACATCTGCATTTGCTCGATGACCCCGAGCAAGGCGCGCGCCGAGGTGTTCGACTTCCCCGTGGAGTACTACGCTTCGCCCGCCGTGATCGTGGTCAATGCCTCGGATGAGCGCATCCATGGCGCCAAAGACCTGGAAGGCCGCAAGGTGGGTTCGATCAGTGCATCGAGCTACGAAAGCTACCTGAACAAGAACCTGGTCATTGAAGGCAAGGAAGACCAGAAGATCGATTACCCGTTCGACTTCGTGCAGGCTGCGCCCTACGACACTGAAAACGTCGCCTTCCAGGACCTGGGCCTGGGCACTGGCGTGCGCCTGGACGCCATCATTACCAACCTGGTGACCGCGCAGCCGCGCCTGCAGCAAGACAAGCGCTTCAAGCTGGCCGGTGCGCCGCTGTATGAAGAGCCCAACGCGGTGGCCATCGAAAAAGGCGACCCTGAGTGGGATGCCAAGGTACGCCAGGTGTTCGCCGAGCTGAAGGCTGATGGCACCCTGGCCAAGCTGTCGCAGAAATGGATTGGCGCCGACATCAGCAAATGAGCACCTTCCCTCCCTCCCCCAAGCCCGTGGCAAAGCCTGCGGGCGCCGGCCTGTTCGGCTTTCGCACCCGGTTACTGCTGACCTGGCTGGCGCTGTTCGGGCTGTTTGTCGCCTTCTTCCTCAGCTTTGACCTGAAGTTCGCCATCATTCTGGAGAAGTTTCCCAACCTGGCCGGTTTCAAGCTGGGGCCCAATGGTTTTCTGCAAGGCGCCGCACTGACCCTGTTCCTGTGCCTGTGCTCGATGGTGGTATCCGTGCTGCTCGGCTTTGCCGCCGCGCTGGCACGGTTATCCAACAGCGCGGTGCTGGTGGGTGTGGCCAGCTTCTACACCTCGTTCTTCCGTGGCACGCCGCTGCTGATCCAGATTCTGCTGATCTACCTGGGGCTGCCGCAGGTGGGCCTGGTACCCGGCGCCATCAGCGCCGGCATCATTGCCTTGTCGCTGAACTACGGCGCCTACCTGAGCGAAATCTTCCGCGCCGGCATCCTCGGCGTGGCCCGTGGGCAGCGTGAAGCAGCATTGGCGCTGGGCATGCGCACGCCGCAGATCTTCTGCCACATCATCCTGCCCCAGGCCATGCGGGTGATCATTCCGCCCACCGCCAACCAGTTCATCTCGATGCTCAAGGATTCGTCGCTGATTTCCGTGATGGGGGTTTGGGAGGTGATGTTTCTGGCGCAGTCGTATGGGCGTTCGAGCTATCGCTACCTGGAAATGCTGACCACCGCAGCCGTGATCTACTGGGTGCTGTCGATACTGCTGGAACTGCTGCAGGCGCGGCTGGAACGGCATTTTGGCAAGGCTTATCAGCGCTGAGGGCTGCCACACGGCCCTTGCAAAATCATCTACGCAGGCACGACGTGCAGGAGCGCCACCAGGGCGCTCCTGCATCGACCGCGTCAACTGAAGCCGCTTTGCTGCTCACAAAGCTTTCATCTCGGCAATATCCCGCGCCACCTGGTCTGCCGAGTGGTCGAACATCGCCTGTTCCTGCGCATCCAGCGGCAACTCGATAATCCGCTCAAGCCCCTTCTCTGCCAGTACGCAGGGCACACCCATGGCGATATCCGTTCGCCCATACTCGCCCTCAAGAATCGCCACCGCCGGCAAAATACGGTTCCGCCCATTGGCGATCGCATCGACCATCTGCGCAATGGCCACGCCCGGTGCATCGCAAGCGCTCCCCATCTTCTTCAACCCCAGAATCTCGCCGCCGCCCTTACGTGTGCGTTCGACAATCTGCTCGATCTGCTCATCGGACAAGAAGTGCGACAACGGCACCGAGCCAATCTGGCAGTAGCGCATCAGCGGCACCATGCTGTCGCCATGCCCGCCCAACACCAGCGCCGTGATATCCCGTGCAGAAAACCCGGTTTGCTCAGCGATAAAACACTTCATGCGCGCGGTATCCAGCACCCCCGCCTGCCCAAACACCTTGTCGCGCCCCTGCCCGCTGACGCTCCAGGCGCGATAGGTGAGGACATCGACCGGGTTGGACACCACCAGCACCGTCGCTGTCGGCGCGTGGTGTTTGATGTCCGCCATGATGCTGTCGAGGATTGGCAGGTTGGTACTCAATACATCCTGGCGCGACTGGCCGGGCTTGCGCGGCACGCCGGCCGTGATCACCACCAGCTCGGACCCCTCCAGCATCTCGGCTTTGGCCCCGCCGTGAACATGGGTATCGGAACCTGAATCCACCGCCGCCTGCCAAACGTCCAGCGCCTTGCCTTGCGCCAGTTCACCCTGCACGTCCATCAACACCAGCTCACGGCACAACTCATCCCGGGCGATGATCTGCGCCGCCGCCTCGCCGACCAGGCCGGCACCCACAATCGTTAATTTGTTCACCAGACACCTCCCAGCGGCGCGCGCCACCAGGAACACGCCTGCGTATAGAGAGAAGTATTGCCTGCCGGGGCCAAATGGCCACCCAAGATGATGCGACTACCTTCACTTGACAGTATTCCACGGCAGCGCAAATACTTTGGCCAGATTCATATAGATGACCATACAACAAGGTGAATCAATCGATGAACATACTGCCCAAGTGCCCCGTCGCCACACCACCACCCGCCGGCCTGAGCGCCACGCCTCCATGCTGCCCATCTTCCGTTACCAGGCGCCCGCCTGTGAGCGGCAGCTAGCGCAAAGCCGCGTTCCCTTCCTCGAAACCGCAGCAGCAGCCGCAACGGCAGCCACCTGGCATGCCCCGTGGAAACGCCCGTCACGCCTTCAAACCCTGAGTGCACGCCAGCCCAACCGAGACTCCTTGAATGACTCCCTTAGATATACAGCTATTACTGACAGCATTGGCCAGTGTTCTGGTGCTGGTGGCGCTCATCGTTTCGCGCCTGAAAATGCACCCGCTGCTGGCCTTGCTGGTGGTGTCCATTGGCGTGGGCTTCGCGACGCATATGGCGCCAGGCAGCATCGTCTCCCACCTGCTCACCGGCGCCGGCAAGACACT
Organism: Pseudomonas sp. GW823-FHT05G12; assembly: GCF_058795575.1. NCBI lineage: Bacteria > Pseudomonadati > Pseudomonadota > Gammaproteobacteria > Pseudomonadales > Pseudomonadaceae > Pseudomonas > Pseudomonas sp. GW823-FHT05G12. The sequence continues at coordinate 802,302 of NZ_CM179501.1, read as the reverse complement.
GGGCGCAGTGGGGGTGGTGATTGCGCTGGGTGCGATGCTCGGCAAGATCCTGGCTGACGCTGGCGTCACGGAGCAGGTCGCGGATGTCATCCTCAAGCGCACCTCCGACCGCATGATCCCTTGGGCCATGATGCTGGTTGCCTTTGTCATTGGCATCCCCATGTTTTTCGAAGTCGGCCTGGTGATCATGCTGCCGCTGATATTCAGCGTGGCGCGCAAACTGGAAAGCAAGGCGCGCTTCAAAGGCTCGGCGTACGTGTATGTAGGTGTGCCGGTCATTTCGGCGCTTGCCGCCATGCACGGCATGGTACCGCCGCACCCAGGCCCCCTGACCGCCATCGCCGTGCTCAAGACCTCGGTTGGGCCCACCATGCTCTATGGCTTCCTTGCCGCCATTCCGGCAATGATCCTGGGCGGCCCGCTGTACGGCATGTTCATTTCACCGCGCATGAACACGCGGCCCGATCAGGCATTGCTGGACCAGTTCACACTGGCTGATAAAGCCGATGGCCAACCCCGCCCCGGGGTAATGGTCGGCATGCTGGCCGCATTGCTGCCGGCCATCCTGATGCTGGTGCATGCCGTCGCCGAGATGCTGCTGCCCAAAGGCAATGCGCTGCTGGAGATGGCCAGTTTTCTGGGCAACCCGCTGATCGCCATGCTGCTGGGCGTGCTGTTCGCCGGCGCCAGCCTGGTGCTTGCGCGCGGCGGCGACGCCGAACAGCTGCGCGATGCACTGGGCAAAAGCCTCAAGCCGATCGCCTCGATCATCATGATCATTGCCGGTGGCGGTGCCTTTCAAGAGATGCTGACCAGCGCCAAGGTAGGCGATGCCATTGTGCACCTGACCCAGCAGTCTGCCTTCCCTCCCCTGATTCTGGGGTGGCTGATCGCGATGCTGCTCTCGGTGTCTACCGGTTCCGCCACGGTCGGTATCGTAGGGGCTGCCGGCCTGCTGGCACCGCTGGCTGGTGCAGACCCCAGCCTCAACCTGCCTTTGCTGGCCTTGTCCATCGGCTGCGGTTCGCTGTTCTTCAACTATGCGAACCATGCAGGCTTCTGGATGGTGAAAGAATCCTTTGGCATGACCATGGGCGAAGCCACCAAGACCATCTCGGTGGTGCAGTCGATTGTGGCGGTGGTTGGCTTGATCGTGGTGCTGCTGCTGAACGCGGCGATTGCTGTGAGCTGAACCGGCTTGCAACAACTGCCCTAGATCATCCCAAGGTCTGCACGGACGGTGCGGACCTTGGGTCGCGATGGGCTGCAAAGCAGGTTCACACTGACATCAGTACTGGTTTTTCTTCAACTTCTCGGCCAAAGGCGGATAGTAGATCTGGCCGATCTCATCCGATGACCACCACGCCCAGTGCAGCAGGTACAGGGTGACGATGCTCAGTAGCGCATAGCCCTTCCAGCCAAACCAAAAGGTGAAATAAGCCATCAACCCGGGCAGCTGGAAATGAGCACTCACCCCAGCATTTGCAATTGCCATCAGCACCAGGCCGAACACCAGTACCCCGGCTTGGAAGCGCTGTTGCCGCCACTCCTCGCGCTGCACGGTCAAGCGTTTCCAATAGTTGTAGAGGAATTCGTTGCCTTCACGAAGGCTGTGCTCTCGCAGTGCACTGAAGGTCACGTAGTTGGGAAACAACGAATAATCTCGCGGGCCCTGAAGCCGATACCACGGAACGAAGGTGCCCATGATCGCCGCCACACGCGCCAGCACCGGAATTACCACCGACACCACCAGGCAGAAGACCATGATGCCCACGAATATACGCCCGACATTTTCCCAGACGATCGCCATGTCCCCTGAGAAACCCAGCAAGGTTGTACCCAGTGAGTGCATGAGCGCGATATCGATGAACAAGCCTACATAGGCCAGCTTCAATGCCCAGCGTACTTCCCACGCTTTTTCGAATACCGCACCCGGCAGCCCGGCAATAGGGTTGGTGGTTTTCAGGCTGTCTCTGTTTTGATCCATGCAGAACCCTCGGTAGTTGGCACATGGCCAGGCAAATGGTCAGGGCAAAGCGCTTTAAATGCGCTTTGCCTGATTACCATGCACTACAGAGGCGCGAGCGTTCTACTCAACTTGAGGCAGTTGCTACCATCCCCGCAGAAGGGGCTGCTTTTGTGTTGCATGTCCAAGGGCTGCAAAGCAGCAGTTCATGCATCCACACCGGAGTGCCATGCCCTCTTCCGCGGTGCACACTAATCAGCTGGTCCTACCCACCCTGCTCCATCACCTTCCCACACTGCTCACTGGCCAATCGGCTGATGATCCGGATCGCCTGGTGGATACCGGCCGTGTTGCGAAAGCTCAGACGCGGGTTGTGTTCGCATTCCAGCATTTCGTCGTGCTGGACCAGGGCCTCGCCTAGCAGTTCTAGGGTCCAGGCGTAGCTTTGGATGGTGGAGAGGCGTTCTTGGTCAGACATGGCGGGCCTCCGGTTGGGTGGAGGTGAAGAAAGGTTTGCCGACGGCGAGCTCACTCAGGGCGGCCGAAGAACAACGGCGGAGAACGGATACGCGGATCTGTAACGGATTTACGGTGATCATGCATGAGTTCCTTTCGTGATGGAACTGCCACCGCTCGCGGCCAAGCAAGTTAAGGTGGCAGCAGTACGCGGGTTGGCCGACCGGGACGAAAGGAGCCCGGCACACCCGAAGGTGTCCCGCGCACCACCGCCATAACGCAACATCGCGGGCACAAAAAAGCGCCTGCGATGGAGATTGGGCGCTGATGCGCCTTTCGATTCCGACCGGCCAAGGTCGCATCGCCGATGCTTCGGCGACAGAGGGACTTTATTCCTGGGTGGCGGTTTTCGCAAGTTTCTCGGGGTACGAATAGCCAACGCGCGCCGTAGGAAAACGGCTTGCCACAGGTCACATGTACTTCCCAGAATAAATGCGGTCCGTGTAGGAGCTGGCTTGCCTGCGAAGGGCTGCGCAGCAGCCCCATACGGAAAATCCATTATCTAGAAAAATTTCGGTTATCACCCGGTAAGCACTGGTCAAAACCTGATCGCCAGCTAACCATTATCTAAAAATACCTGCAACCCTAAGTGGAAAACTGCGAACCATAAAGTCAAAAACACGCAGATCCGTGGGGAAAAAAGCGGGAACAAAAAAGCCCGCACAAGGCGGGTTTCTGTTGGTGCCAGGTAGCGAGAAATCGCCATAGGCCAACTGATTCTGGTGCGGAGACAGGAATCGAATATCACCTGTTAAGCCCTTAGAATGTAGGACTCACCACCTAATTCCGTTCTTGCATATCCCTAAACGTATCCCTAAAGCAAAATCCACCGACCTGTCTGACCGCTAATCCTTCAGATCAGCATTGATATCGATCCTTAATCACCCGATCGTAGTAGCCTCCCTTGGATCCCGCATTCATCAGCCCCTGATGGACCTCCGACGGTACTCTACAGAAATCGTACGTACGTCCCTGCTTAAAGGTGATCTTCATTCTCTTGGTAATCGGGTCGTAACCGACAGCGGTGATAGCTGAAGATCTGACTGGAATCATTTGCATCTCATGCTCCCTCACGCTGATGGCGGCATAGTGGCCAGGGTCCAGAGATACTAGGTCACTCAACCTCTGACAGCCACCCGGGACATTGTGACTCTTGATTTCCATCAATCCTGAGATCCGGGGACCCTGAGAGATGGCATCTGCTACGGGGACGGGAACCCGCGCAGCCTTGCTAGCGGCTGCCAGGTTGACGATGGTTGACAGTTGACGAGGTTGACGCCTCCCGAAGAGAAGGGTCAGTAGCCTGGTGAATGGTTGATTGGGTTCACCACCCAGACGAGTGTGTTCACCCGGTTCACCTGTTCACTAAGCTGGGCACCCTGCTGCTAACGAAGTCCCGCGGGTTCCCAGCCCCGTATCTGGCCACATCTCTCAGGGTCCCCGGCGGCTCCTAGGATCCGGGAGGTGGGGAATGCCTCAGCCGCTGAAGGCACGACCAACTAGGGGGCATGGGGTCGCTAGATGACTACGAATCCAAAGCGGTGTAACAGGTGTAATAGGTGTAACGACACCGCACAACCCATTGTTCTTAAAGGTAAAAACAGTGATACACGCTCAAGCCTTCGCTTTGCCCTAGCAGTGTAACAACAGATCCGGTGTAACCATGGTAGGCCGCTATCGACCCAAACCGGCCCTTCGCAAAGGGCCGCAATGGGCAAACGCTGCGAGTCACGGACGCTGCCTTCGACCCAGCGCAATCCTTCATCACGTTCGACTACAGCTGACGGGGATCGGTGAATTCCGTAACGCCTGCGTCAGCGTACCGTTGTACCCAGACCGGCTGGATACCGCAAAAACCTGTTCGCTGTTAACGGAACTCGAAAGCGGTTTACGGCTATCCGTTAAAAGCGAAGAGCCAGAAGTACCAGACCTATCAGCGCTTGGTATAGAACATATTTCGCCGCGCAGTTGGAACGTCCCACTGGCCGCTGAAAGATGGCAGCGTGGCAGCCGACAGCGACGCGTCGATATCGAAGTGATAGTGCGCTCTTGCGCTACATTGACGCCCTGGCAGCTCCTGATTCGTGAACGGCATGAGAGCATCTCAATGCTAGGCAACTTGACGCTGCTTAACTTCAGCGTCAATAGGACGGCGCAACACTGCGATTTCGCGGCGAAACGCGACAAGCTGATGCCAATGCTGGCCTTGGTCTCAATGTCCCATTGATTGCTAGCTCTGCGTGGGACGAAGCCGCGATTTCAGCCAGAGTCCATGCCCTCGCCAAAATAGCATTGACGATCTGTCCTAAAAACGAATGATGACCTCCCACCCAGCACAGCAGATGGGTCTATTCACGCTCCAGACTACGAGCATCTGCGGTGACCGCCTCCACAACCCCCGCCAGCTCCCGTACCAGGTCAGGCTCGAAGCGCTCCAGGTAAGCTGCGATAGTCTGATTGCGCAGCATGCGAGACACATAGCCCTTGGCAACCACGAGTACCAGCATGGTTTCGCCAAGGGTGTCTTCAACCAACCGGTAGTCGTGGTAGAGCTTTTCCATCTCCCGCTCCATGCGTGCAATGTCTTCAGCAGTCACGCCCTCACTGACTTTCTTTGCCTCGACCAGCTGTTCAGGACGCGTTGCGGCCAAGACCATTTCGGCGTAGCGGCCAGTAAAACAGTTAGCGGACATCATCATCTCGACTAATTCGATCTGGCGCATAGGCTTCATCTTGCGCAGCACACGAAAGACCGCCTGACTGACCATTCGCGTTTTCAGCATCTCAGCGACTTCCGGCGCAATTCCCCGCAGCAAACGCTGGCGCTCGCGGATGCGTCCAACGTTGACGCTCAAGACTTCGGCAATCCGCTCGGCGGTCGTTCCTTTGCGAATGGCCTCCAGAATCATTTTGTGCTCTTGAATTGGGGTAAGTCGGTTGATCTGCCGGTTGTAGGTGAAGCCTTCGTCATCTGTCGCCAACAGACACAACGCGTCTTTTGCACCCAACTGTACGAGCGCAGCTAGTCGCAAATGACCATCCAACAACAGATAACGGGGCTCCTCTCCTGCCCCGTGAACCGGCTCGGGATGCACCGCAAGCGGTTCAACCACCCCCAGCTCACGGATGGAAGCTAGGATCGCCGCATACTTGACGGAGGTCAGCATATCGTGGGTGACTTGGCGAGAGGGCAAGATCAGCGGTAAGCGGACGGTAATTAGATCAGGCTCAAAGGCACGCTTGACGACAGTCATGCGTCCCCCTGAATACGCTCGGCCAATACCTGCGGCATATCTTCAATGCCTTCGCTGCGTAACATTGAGCGAAAAAATTCATCGGCTAGTAACCGACGCAATGCGGTCACGACGAAGAGCAATCGTTGCTCACTGATGTCGGCCTTCTTCACCATCAGGCGCTGACGGCGCACCTCAGTCTGATAGGCGGTTAGCAACTGGCGGGGAGTGGTCATGCGCTCGCCTCCCTGATGCTTACCATAATCTTTCCCTAGAACCCGTCGACGGTCGATCAGACGGCGCACCTTGATGAGTTCATCCCCTTTCAACAGCCCACTTTCATAGGCCTCGACCATGGCGGCCTGGACCTGGGCATCGTCGGACCGTGCCACATGGATCGCGACTTTAATCGGTAGCCAGCCCTTTTCGACAGCAGCGATCAAGCGCTCCTCTCCTTGCCGCAACAGGATCAGAATCCCGCCGACATAGGCACGGTTCAAGCAGGTTTTCTGGGCAATCTGCCTGATGGAGTAACCACGCTCGTGCAGTACGTTGATCGCCATCAGCAAGTCGCGGTTCGAATGCTTGCGTCGCGCCAGATTCTCCACCAAGCTGATGAGATAGCGGTCCGCCTCAGCCGCCGTCACCACGACCGCCGGAATGGCCGACTCCCCCAGGACCTTAAAGGCTTCGAAGCGCCCCTGCCCACAAATAAGGTCGAAACTCGAACCATTACGGGTCACCGTGATCGGTCGTTTCAACCCCAGACTCGCAATGTTTTCCACTAGGCGTGCAAACACTTGTTGATTGCGACTACGCGGGTTGAGCACGCGAATATCCGCGAGTGGGATCTGCGCAATAGGCGCTGCCTGCGCCACATGAAGTGCAAGATGCTCTCCCGATGTGGCCATTACGCAGCGCTCCCCAGGGGTATACGTCGACTCAGGTCCGCCAGGATATCCAAGCTGTCGAACCGGTAGAGTTCCAGTTCGCGCGGATTAGTATCTCCCAGACGCAGGTGAGGTGCCGCCAAATCGATCATGGGAAAGAGGTAGTAATCAAGCACTTCCTGCTCACCAGGGAGCATGCGAACAGCGACCGTCAGGTCCGGTAATAAACCGAAGTCGAAGCGTAGCTGCCAACGTCTGCGCGGCGACTCTGAGCATTGACAGCGGCACAGCACCACCGAGATCGAGAACTCATCATTAACCCAAACCAGTTGGGTCTGGGGGTCGACCGAGATGCGTCCACCGACAAGACGAATGCGCTCCTGCGTGTCGACCAAGATCTGCGGATACAGCTCTCGCAGCCGGCGATTGGCCTCCAGAAAGCTGTAGTCCCGTGCGGGTGAATAACCAATCAGGCTGTAGCTGCGTAGCAAACTACCAAAGCGCTGGCGATAACAACTGCTGGATGGGCAATCCTCTTGCTCATCGATGATCAAACCAGACAGACAACCTCGCTCCGCAAATAGTTGCTTCAGCGTGGCCAGCATTTGCTCATCAGTCCAGTGCCGTGACCGCGCACGGATGATGGCCTGCGCCGCTAGAAACAAAGCGTGGTCGACCACTGAGGAGAAGGCACCGTCCGCCCGCACCAACTGATCAACTGGATTAGGTGTACGGGGCTGTTTCAGCTTGCCAGACGTGCGATTCCATACGTTGTTACCGATGTACTTTTCGTTGATCAGGACCTGATGCACTACGCCCCGTGTCCACGGCCGCTGGAAGTCTGTTAGCAGGCCACGCCGATTCAGTTGCGTTGCAATTTCAGCTTCGGTTCGACCTTCCCTGACAAAGGCCTGGTAAATGTCTTGAACGACCTGTTGTTCGGACTCAGGACCTGGAGTGAGGATCACCCGATCCGTCTGAAGGCTTTTGTACTCTCCCCGACCCAAGATTGCTTTAGGCTGCCCAGTCTGATCGATAAGTTGACGACGCAATCCATAGCCAGCCGGGCCTCCTTGTCGGTAGCCCAACTCGATCAGGCGCGACTGCCCCGCAAATACCTTGACGGACAGTTCACGGCTGTACTCACCGGCCATCATGCGCTTAACACTCTTGATAATGCTGGAGACCGGTGAGCCATCGTTAACGAACTGTTCGGCGCAGTATTCGACCCTGACACCCGCCTGCCGACATCGTACTTCGTAGCTGGCGCTCACATCAGGGTCCTGAAAGCGCCCCCAGCGACTTACGTCATAGACCAGAACCACAGAGAACTCGGACTGACCCGCGTCAACGTCTCGAAGTAGCTGCTGAAGAGCTTCCCGACCATCCAGGCTCAAGCCACTTTTCCCTGCATCGGTGTACACCCGGACGATCTCCAGCTCATGCGCTGCCGCATAAACGCGAATCGCATCCAGCTGGTTCTCAGTGGAGTACTGCTGGTGTTCCGTCGACATGCGGACGTAGGCAGCGGCTCTATTGCTGCCCTCTGCTAGGGATAGCTGTGCTCGTCTCATTTGTTGATCGATGCCCCCTCAGCGGCTTGGGGTCTACACCCATGCCAAGCCGTAGATTGCACTACGCCTACCGGCCTTCGTCAGATGCGCCACAAACGAATATAAATAGGAGCCACAGAAAAATGATCGCGAAAATGGGCAATCCTTTTCCAATCAATGCAGAAATCTACGCCGGCGCCGTAGCCGCTGCCTTACGTACCGAATTAGGCACGTCACATCGCGCAATCAAGACGCTGCGCAATTGGACCGATGCCAGTGAACGCACCGCTAAGCACTGGCTGGCGGGCAGCCATGGTCCCAGCGGCCTTCATTTGGTTGAATTAATGCGGCATTCGGACCATGCGCTTCAGGCAGTGCTTGAATTGGCACAGCGGAACTCGTCCGTGGCAGTGGTCTGGCTTCCCGCTTTGCGCGAGCGCTTGCTTGACGTCGCGGAAATGATCGAGGCTTGCCTGGGGCCTGGCAGCGCTCGCTGACAGCCCTTTGCGCGGTCTCCCGGTCTCTATTGCTGTAGCCTGAATCCTCCGTGTTCAGAAGATTCCAAGCCATTTAAAGTATGTAGATTCTGCATTTGAAGAGTGCGGGATATTCAAGGCTAAAAGGCTAGTAGCGGGACTACTGTTCAGCTGAATGCCCGCAATTTGCCGATTGCTGCCGCTCTCCACAGGCAGCTTTGGGTCGAAAGCAGCCGGTCACGAATACCCGCTTTCGACCCGAAAAAGACGGTGGCCTTTATGGCTTTGGGTACGGTTTCAGCTTCAATGTAAGCAATGAGGGGGAGGCTACAGAATTCGGAAAAAGTCGAACGGTAAGATCTCCGAATTCTGTGGGATTCCCTTCTAGGTCAGAAAGCCCCCCCAAGCGTCAGTAGGGATCAGATCCGTGGTACTGACTTACGCAACGGTGGGAGCGGGCGTAAGCAGCGCGACACACTCCTCGATGACATATTCCGGAATGCTCTCGAATTTATGCGGGTTGAGCTGCATCACGTACTCATTCTCGATGTGATAGGACTCGTTGATGAATTTGCGGATGACGCTGTCGTCGTGCTCATCATTGATGAGCCGGAACAGCTGGATTTTTTCATAACCCACAGCGGTAGCGTAAAACTTGGCCTTGATGGCCACCACATCCTTCACCTCAGCCACCAGGGCAATGTAATTAAAGTCGGCGATATGGTTGTTGCGGATTTGTGACTCGGCATCTGCCTGTTCGGCAGTCGTCATGTCCCGAATAGAAGATCCTGACTGAATCGTCGGTGTATCCCGCCCCTTGAAAAGGCTAGCAAGTAGGTTGTATTCCAGGCCTGCGTCGTCCAGCAGCTCGAAGTGTCGTCGCAGGTAGATTGTCTTCAGGACGGTGTCGGTAAGTGCCTCGATATTATCTTTGCAGATTTTGGCGAAGGTCTGGATATCGTTCCTCTCGATCGGAACTTCCGTTACAACCCCGGCGCGCGAAGATAAGAAGCAAGCAGATGGTTCGGCGGCTTTGAATATGGCGTTGGTACTTTTTATGACATCAATCGCGGGTTCGATGTCGTGGGTGAGCATCAGCGTGGTTATGCCGCGCAGACTGGCCTTACCCCGGAATAGCTCCTGGAGGATCGCAAATTTCTTGTTCTTGTCGAAAGATGAGATAGGATCATCCAATACGACTAAATCCGGTTTTTCACTGAGGACTTGATGCATGAATAGCACAAGCGCAAATGCGTTTTTTTCCCCGTAGCTCAGATGACGTGAGGCCGTCTCTATGTAATTCTCCTGGTCTTTGTGGATTAGCTTCATTTTGTAGGATTCTGGTTCGGCTACGATTTCAACAACGTATTTGTAGCCTGCAGACTTCAGGAAGCCATTGATGCTGTTCTGGTTGTCTTCGATGTTTTTTTTAATTTTCGCTTTGTGTCGATTGATTTTCCCTTTGAGGCTACCAACTTTCCCAATCAAGTCATCCAGCTGAAGGTTGATAGGGTCGACGGTCTTGCGCGTCTCCTCAGAATCAAGCTTGTCGATTAAATTGAGCTCAATTTTCAAAGGTGTCAGTTGGTCGCCAATTTCTTCGAAATCGCGTAGAGAGAAAAAAGATATAGTTCGCAACCCCTCCAGCTTGTTGATCAATGCATCAATGTCCGCTTTGAGGCCCGTCAGGAAGCTTTGCTCCTCCGCCTGCAATTCAACCTTTGCCTTTGTCACATTCTCCAAATTCTCCCGGCACTTCTCGCTGAAATATTTTCCTAGCCTGTCAATGATTCCGCGAAGGAGGTTAATGTGCCCGACGGCGTTGGAGTCATACTCTCTTTCGACGGCTAAGGCTGTGTCCTTCTGTTCTACGCTAGTCAGCGCTATTGAACAGTAGGGGCAGCTATCTGCTAATTGTAGAAATTCATTGCCTTTTACCTGCCATGCGATCCATTTGGCAGGTTCCTGACTTTTAATAAACGTCGAAAATGGTTGCAGGACATCAGGAATGTTTTCCAACTTATTGCCAGATCCGAATGCCTTGTGGATCTTGCTTGTCTTGGGGATGGCACCTGTCTTAGACTTTCCGAAGGCCTCCCGTAATTCCTTCAGATCGGTTACGACTTGTCCGATTTCAGCATTGTCGGAGAACGCTTTTCGGATACCCGAAAGCAGCGAATCGATATCAGCCATCTCCGCCAGATATTCCGGAGTTCTGATGAAAATCTCAAAACTATTTTTCACAATCTCATCTTTCTGGAACACGAATTGCTGCACATAGCTGTCGTCAAATACGAGGACTTTCCTGAGTTTGTCCACTCCCCGAACCTCCGGGGCTGGCATATCAGGCTTGCCGCGGTGCTTGAATGGGATCAACTCGTGGAGAGAGCCGTCAGCACGAATATGGCTGATAATAGCTTTCGCAATGGTGCTTTTTCCAAGGCCGTTTGGCCCATATTTGATGTTTAGCGCTCCTTCAGAAATAACTACATCTGCGCGGTCAATACTGTTGCAGTTGAGTACGGTAACTGTGTAGTTAGCCATGCGACCCCCTTAATCTTGAACAGAGTAGGCAATTAAAATTAGCAGCTATTTCTACAGTCGTCCGCGAATGTCCGATTTATTTGATTTTGTAACCGGGAATCCACAGTATCCGGAGATTTTTGTACGTTAAACCGCGAGCGTCCACTTTTGGCCGATTTCTGCCCTTCGTGAACGGCAGCTTCGGGTCGATAGCGGTCCGTCGTGACTGGCTGTTCTCGACCCATTTTGCACATCCGCGAGCTTGGCCAATCTGCTTTTGACGGGATCAACCGCAACATCGCAGAAACAAACAGCCCGCATCTGCGGGCTGTTTCGGGGTTACGCTTCGATCAGGTCTATTGGGGTGATGCCTCTAGCGCCTTCTAGCACATCATCGCGGTCGAGCTCTCTGGCCGAGGGGCCGAAGAGCGGGATCGACAGACCTGACAACATCATGCCCCCGCTACCTCGATGATGGTCTGCGGCGAGAATTCGAGAGCCCACAGCGGCAAGTTGCTTGGCCAAGCGATTCCATTCATCGCCGAGGGCCAAAGCGGCTGCGCGTAGGGCGCTGTCCTGAGCTTGGCTAGACTCATGCTTAGCCTTGGAGATCTGAGCATCGAGCGCCTCAGTTTCCGCCTGCAATGCAGCGACAATCAGTTCTTGGCGCCTTGCATGTTCATCAGCCTCAATGAGCAAGGAGCTAGCTCTCTCCATCGCGGTGCTTGCAGCCTTTTCACCCTCACTATTGCCGGTTGCGACGTTGCGTGCGTAGAGGTTCGCAGCCTCAATCTCAGCTTGCTGCGCCCTCTCGATGGCTAGATTTGATTCTTTTTGGATCGCCTGTAGGCGCTCAAGAATAAGCGTACGAGTGCTCTCCAGTGAAGTTATCGTATTAACTGAATCAGACATGACTTGACGAGCCTTTGTCTTGGCCTGCTTCGCATTCGCCAAACTTTCCTGATAGCTGATCTCGCGTTCAATTCGCTCAATAGCACTAGGAATACTGCGCAAGCGACCCTCTGCGTCGGAAAGCTTATTCATAGCCGCCGTACTTTCAGGGCTGCCAATGCAATTGCCATGACGGTCCCAGTTACTCGGTGTTGCCTCCCACGCAGCTCTCAGGCCTGGAATGCTTTCTTCAAGAGAGTCACGCTCTGCAATCAATTCGTCACGCTGCTTTTTCAATTCTTTCATGCTCAACACCTAATGATTGGAAGTGGTTACGTACGAGGCTGGCAAGGCCGCATGTTGCCGACACTACCTCGTGGATTTAGAGGTAGTAGTTCAAGCGGCCAGTACTTCGTTCTCGGCCGGTTCAGGGATCGTCAGGACGACATAACAGCGCTGTAGTCCAAGGCCGGGCAGGCGCACAGAGGTGGAGGCCTTGCCATCTTTGCCTGGCTCTAATACCCGACGCCTAAGCAGCTCTTTGTTCACGGCATTGAGGTTCATGCCTCGGAAGATTTCAGAGCGCCAAGCTTCGGGAAGTACGTAATAGGTTGTCGTCGTGTGCGACGTGTCACCCATGCCGTGCTCCATCGACTTGCGAAAGCCGAGCCGGTCAATAGTGCGGGGGCCGTGTTCATCTACCTTGGCAGCCGTCGATTCCCAGCGCGTAAAGCGGCTCTCTCCAAAACGCTCAATCACCTGGCGCAGGCGTGCGAGAATCGCATCACCTTCCATGTTTCCAGCGCCACCTCGCTCAGCTAACCAGGCATTCAGGCATACGCGGGCGGCGTCGAGCGCCAGACCGTCTGGCCACCCCGTAACGCCCAAAGCGGTGGCCAACTCTCCCGCAGCCGCTGCCAAACCGAAGCGGGTTGCGGCCCGCTGGGCCTGGCCGCTGGCACTGGCGGGGAGCGCTTCAGCAGTGAAACGCTCCACAGTGCTGCGTACCATGGCTGTATAGGCGCGCAACTTGGTCGGGTCGCAGAGGGCCGACAGGAAGGCAAGGGCAGGCGAGCCGTAAAACTTGGCCACTCGCGCCTTGAGCGCGTCTGACAGAGCGGCGGCATCGTCGAAGCCATGCAGTTCCTCGAACAGCCCAAGCCCTTTGCTTGCATCAGCAGGGACAGCAAGCAAACGTACCTCCATACCTGCTTTCAGATCCTTATTTGCCTCGGCCATGTGCTGCGCAAGGGTCTTTTCTCCGGTGGAGAGAAACAGCAAGCGCCACTCTTGAACTTGGCGCCCGCTCATGCCCCGATCATTGGCCCGCGCCTTGCCGGTGCCGTTGCCGAGCATGTAGACCGTTTCACCGATGATCCGTGGGTCGCACATCCCGATCTCATCGAGCACCAGCAATCCGTCCGAGTGCGCCGCCGCGATACTTTCCAGGGCGTTGTCCGTAGAGCGCCAGGAGCGCACCAAACGCGGCCCACCCCAAACCGAGGCCGCCACCTGCAAATGGGTGGTCTTTCCGCCCGAGCTATCACCGTACAAGTGGAAGCCGCCCGATTCATGCCCAAGCAGGTGCAGTAGCGCTCCAGCGAAAGCCACGCACACGACGAACGCTAAGCGGTTGTTCCCAACGCACAACGTGCCGATTTGCTGTTGCCACTGCTCGAGTGTTCCGGCTTGGGTAATGGGCGGGAGCTGGGCGCCAGCTTCGTAGAAGTGCAGGTATTCAGTGCTGGCACCAATTTGCCGATCCGGCACCAGGTAAGCATCCCCATGCCAGCCCAGACGAGTGACCAACCGGGCACGCTCGGAGCCGTCGTAGCCTTGTAGGTAGCTCTGTAGGTCGTTGCGCGAATTGCGAGCAGTGCGCACAGGCGCCAGGCGCAGCCCCATATCGACGAGTGGCGCGAGCACTTCTTTGCCAAAGTCGCCCGCCATCGCCCTAGCCGGAATGTTGAGGCGCTTGCTTGCCCCATCCGGATCATCGAACTCCACAAGCAGGCCCCATCCGTGGCCCTTTTCGTCACGGGTGCGAGCTAATATCTCTAGCCGTGAACAAACTGGGCGTGCTTCGCCATCCTCACCGGCATAGAACACCCCCTCCTTTGTGAGACGGAAACCGCTGGGGGCCGGGGCGGTTTTCTTCTCGGGTTGCGGCTTGGCCTGGGCAGTGGCCTTGCTCTGCTTGATGGGGGTGTGGGTAGCGGCGACTGCGGGGGTGAGGGAGAACAGTTCCCCGGTGCGTTGCAGCTCTGCCAAGTGTTGGGCAGTCCACCCTTTGGATAGGGCGTCAGCCGCATCATCACCTTCGCGCCACTCGCCGCCTGGGGCGAAGGTGGGATGCCCACCATCCATACGAGGGAGTTGCCCGAACGCCGTCAAGGCTACCGTCTGCACCGTGGCAGCTCCGAGCCTCCGCAGATGGTCGGCCAAAGCATTCATGCACTTCAATCCTGGAACATCGTTGTCAGGCCACAGCAACACGTCACGCCCGACTAGTGCCGCGAAATCAGCCTTTTGCCAAGAGTTCGTCCCGTTGGGCCAGCAGGTGGCAACATGTTCGGGCCACAGCTCGGCAGCCGCATCGGCGGCCTTCTCGCCCTCACACAGCACTACTGGTGCCGCTGGGCGTTTAGCCAGCTCATCAAGATTCAACAGCGGACGGGGTTCAGGTAAGGCCTGCCAGCGCCAAGCAAGCGAGCCATTGCCCGAGTGTTTGCACCAGGTAAGTGGCGCGAACACTTTGCGCGCCGAGCCGGTCTCATCCGGCACCAAGTCGAAGCGATACAACACCATGAGAGGCTGACCACTGGCATCGCGGTAGATCCAGACTTTTGAGGGCTTACCGTGCTGCCTGTGCGTATGCATTACCTTCTGCATCGCCTGCTCAGGAATGGGAAGCACTGGTGTCCAGTCCTGTTTCGAGACTTTTGTACTGGGCGACTTGGTGCTTGTGCTACCTGGCTCGACGCAGAGAAAGGCCGCAAGTTTGTTGCAGGCGTCTATATCAGTGACGCGATCCAGGTAGCGCACTAGGTCAATCAAATCGCCGCCTTTGTCACCCGTAGCAAAGTCACACCAAGTGCCCTTAGCCAAGTTGACCTTAAGCGAACCTGCGTGCTTGTCAGTTCGTGTAGGGTTTGGAGCGGTGTACTCCTTACCGCCATCTACCCGTTTACCGCCTGGCAACCAGTTAGAAAGGACTTGTTCGATTGACCTGAGGGAAGCGTGTTTGACTTCGGAAAAGCTGGGGCGCTTGTTCATTGGAGATCCCCATGCACCAGCTGAGAAGTGGACTTATCGCCGTGCAAGGCCAATGACCGAATCAGTCCTACGGTACCTTGGATGTCCCAAATAACATTCGCTATTACTGAGTCAGACAGCCTCTCAACATCCGGACCGGAATTGAACTGTGCCATGAGCAAGTGCAAAACGGCGTCGACGCGGGAACAAGCCGCAGTGATGGCATCAATTGGCACACCGGCAGCATTGGTGGCGCATACGGATAGAAGGTCTTCAGGTAGACGCCCTTCAAGTCCCTTGGACGCAGATTTCATTGCGCACCCCCGACGGTTTCCAGGGAGCGGGCAATGCTCATATGTCGGTTGTAGCGTGCGAGGCGGGTAGCAAGGCTGGAGTTTGCGTGTAGAGCGGCGAGAGCCATTGCCCGGTGGGCGGCGGCGCGGATTTTGGACGGATTGAGGGCGGGCATGTGTGGTACTCCAAGTTAGCTGGAGCTGCCACTGATCGTCGCCAAACGATTTTGGGTGGCAGCTGTGCGCAGGTTGGCGAACCGGGAACTTGGAACCCGGCAGGCCCGAAGGCCTCCCACGCACAGCCGCCATAACACGAAACGGCAGACACAAAAAAAGCGCCTGCTGTCGGATGGGGCGCCTATGCGCCAAGTATATCGGGTCGCCAAACCCGGTCACTGAATTTGCAGCGACGGACGGAGCATAGCTTGACGATTTGATAAGAGCAATACGCAAGGCTTGCGCGATCACGCACGACGTCATAGATTGAGGGGGCATACGAATGTACCTCCAACGCCTCCGGTTGCAGCCGGGGGCGTTTTCGTTAGAGCTTAGCGACGACGGGGCGTACCAGAGACAGCCAGCTTAGATGCTGGCCATTGCGAGACTCTGAACGCATGTGCTCCAAGGCAGCGGGATTGGCCAGCAGATTGGGTATTAGTTGCCGTGCGTCTTCGATTACTACGCCCGATGGCACGTCGACGGCCAGCATCACCCATTCCAGCGACGGCCAGGCCAAGAGCAAAACGTGCGCGCCATCAGAAATGGCACGATCACGCAAGGCGCGTAGGCGATCACGTCCCATGGCCACTGCAGGCGGGGCGCCTTCAAGTACTCCGACCGCGTCGAGGACGGTGTGTGGCAGGAAGATTGGAGTCATGCCGCCACCTTGTCGCGAGCGGCAATGCGGGCCCGGGTCCAGTCCAAAACTTCAGACAAGACCCAAGCGACAGGCGCACCGCGAGCGGTGCTATCCGTAAGTTTGACTGGCTGGGGAAAACCGCTTTCAGGCTGGCTCATCAGCTTATAGATCGTCGGACGCGCAAGACCTACCAAGGCGACCACATCTGTTATGCGGATCAGTCGTGTTGCTGGATCAAAACCGAGTGGGCTCGTGTCACCGAGGTCAGCTCTTGGAATTGACTGTGCAAGAGGGTTGGCGCTTGAAGTGCTACGAGTTGTCATAGCTAGTTCCCTGTATTGGTATGAACAGGGCCAACTATTTATGCCGATTCACTGGTGAAAGAAACAGAGAAATTTCTAGCCGACTGGAGTTATCCCCATTTCGCTTCTTCGTAGCACCTTCGTCACATCTATACGACATTCGACCCCGACGAACGGTAGTGCTCGTCTACAACCCGCTGCGCAGTGGTAAGGGGGTCAATTGCCCCCTTGATCGAGCCAGCTAGCCAGGTCGTGAAGGTATACCACCCGTTGCATGCGTCCGCCCCACTCACCCTTCACTACGCGCAACGATATCCTCCCTTTGCCAAACTCCCTGAGAAGCGCCGGCATTCCCATGTGCGAAAGATAGTGCTGTCGCACGAGCTCAAGCGGTAAGCACGTGCTGCCGTAACGTTTCAAAAGCATGTCGTATGTTTGGCTATCAATCATTTGCCCCCCCGCGCCCCATGGCTGTAGGCTGAATTCCGCGCCGTCTAGATGTTTTGTGTCCGAACGAAAGAGCGACCAGCAGGAAGAGCTGGGCATTCCGGCTGTTACACTTTCTCGCTGTGTTACACCCGGGTGTAAGCCGACACTGCGTGGGGTGTAAACAGGTTTTCATCAATAGTTTCAATACGTTGCACCCTAGCGTTACACCGGTTACACCTGATACACCGGCCTTGAAGAGGCTGAGCATATCCAACCAGATTTACCCAAATGTCCCTATTCGATATTTCCCACCCAATCTGCTTCATGAATGAGGCAACCGCCCATGGGCAAAATCGTAGGGGGTGATCGCCTCCTTGCGATTAGCATCCAAATAATCAGCCCACCACTGCACCATGAGCCTACGCTCTTGTATATGCTCAGCCTTGTGGGTGTAGGCGGCACGCACCGTGTTTCTCTCCTGGTGGCTCATTTGCCGTTCGACAGCGTCTTTACTCCAAAGCCCTGACTCAACCAGCGCGGAGCAGGCCATAGTCCGAAAACCATGGCCGCATACCTCTGCTTTGGTGTCATACCCCATACGCCGCAGCGATTTGTTCACGGTGTTCTCGCTCATGGGCTTCCAGTGATTGTGGTCACCCGCAAAAACCAGATCGAAACGACCAGTGAGGTTACGAATTCTCTCCAGCACCTCTACAGCCTGGCGGCTGAGCGGCACCAGGTGTGGCGTGCTCATCTTGGAGCCTCGATGGGAGTTCTTCACACCCTCAATAGCCACCCTTTCGCCAGGGATTTCCCACATCAGCCTCCCCATGTCTATCTCTCCCCAGCGAGCGAAGCGGAGCTCGCTGGAGCGAATGAACACCAACATGGTCAGCTGCACCGCGAGCTTGGTCAGGCCGCGCCCGCTGTCGGCATCTATCCGCTGGAGAAGCTCAGGTAAGCGCTCGAATGGCAAAGCAGGCCGGTGCGCCGTTTTGCGGGTAGCCGTGGCGCCTTGCAGATCGATCGCAGGGTTGAAATCTAGATGGCCATGCTGAACCGCCATACGGAGGATGCCCGTCATGTACTGGCGTAGGCGTGCAGCCGTATCCAACGTATCCCGCTTTTCCGCCGCTTTCAGCGGAACAAGCAGATCCCGTGTTTTCAGCTCCGCGACCGGACGATCACCGAGAGTGGGCAACAGGTGGGATTCAATGCGTCGCCAAACGGTGGAGGCATGACCAGGTGTCCACTTACGAGCGCAGGCTGCATGCCATTCCTGTGCAAGCAAACGGAAGGTATTCGCCCGGGCATTGACCGCTTCCTGTTTGTCCAAGCGCGCCTGCTCGATGGGGTCTTTCCCAGCAGCAAGGAGTTCAAGCGCCTGAGCGCGTCGCTCCCTGGCCGCTTTCAAGCCGAGCGCCGGATAGTTGCCAAACGTTGCTAAACCATCACGGCCATCAGGTTTGGTGTACTTCATACGCCAAGTCTTGACGCCTGACGGCTTCACCAGCAGGTAGAGGCCTTTGCCATCGAACAGCTTGTAGTCCTTCTCCCGAGGCTTGGCCGCATCACATTTGGGATCGGTGAGAGGCACCACTGTGCGCGCCATAGGGATACGTTTCCTTATCGAACCGAGATATCCCTAACCATATCCCTAAATCGCGTAGATGCCCAGAGACAAAACGAGACAGGCAGGAACAACAAAGCCCGCGCTAGGCGGGCTTTGCGGGGTGTTTCGTAGACAGTCATAGACTTCTGGAAACTGGTCTCTGGTGCCGGAGACAGGAATCGAACCTGCGACCTTCGCGTTACGAGTGCGCTGCTCTACCGACTGAGCTACACCGGCGTGTAGCGCAACGTACCACTGCTCACACCCGTAACGCAAACCCCTGTTTCCGCTGGTTTATTGCCCTGCCCTCAAGCCCCCTTGCACCCTTTGGGCGCCAGGTCTTCCTCGATGTCGGTCGTGCACGCCCAGCCGCTGGCCGAACGCGTCAGGGTCAGGGCCTTGCCCAGTGCGTTGGCAGGCGCATCCACCAGGGTGCAGACAATGCTGCCGCTACCATCTGCGGCCTTGCCGCTCGCCGTGATCGCACAATGCGCCGTCGCCGGCTGGCCACCCAGGGCGGCGACATCCGCTACATCCTTTCCATCATTCAGCCGCAGATCCATCGCCGTCTTCAGGGCGCTGATCTCCAGCAACCCGGCCGCGGCCTTGGAGCGTGCCTGGTGGTTGGTGTACATCGGTAAGGCGATGGTCGCCAGAATGCCGATGATCGCGACGACGATCATCAGTTCGATCAGGGTGATACCGCGTTGCCCTTTCATGAACGTAGTTCCTTTTTGATTCGCTTACACATTGAGGTCAGTTGCGCCCCAACCGGCAGCGGCGCAGTAGGCCTGAACAGACACCTTTTGTCACCCCTGCCCGCACGGGCGTCATCTTCGCTGAACTACTCTAGTGAGCATCACGGACGCGTGCCCTTGCATGGACGCGGCAAGCTGTTTCCAGGCTTGTCGCCGGGGCTGAACAAGGACCTTTGCATGACTTCATCTTCACTTCTCTACCGCTGGCACGGCACCGACGCCAATGGCGCGCCGGTCAGCGGCCAAACACCCGGGCGCAGCCCGGCTTATGTGCGCGCCGGGCTGATTCGCCAGGGCATCACGGTGGCGAGTTTGCGGCCGGCCAGCGGGCTGGCGTTCAGCTTGCCAAAGCGGCGCGAAAAGGCAGACCCGGCGGGGTTCAGCCGGCAGTTGGCGACGTTGCTCAAGGCCGGCGTGCCGCTGCTGCAAGCGTTCGAGGTGATGGGCCGCAGTGGTTGCGATGCGGCGCAGGCGGCGTTGCTGGAAAGATTGAAACAGGATGTGGCCTCGGGCCTGGGGTTGGCGGATGCATTGCAGCGTCACCCGGCATGGTTCGATGCGCTGTATTGCAACCTGGTACGGGTGGGCGAGCAGTCCGGTACGCTCGACCGGCAGCTGGAGCAGCTGGCCGGCATGCTGGAGCAGCGTCGGGTGCTGCACAAGAAGGTGCGCAAGGCGATGATCTACCCGCTGCTGCTGTTGCTGACCGGGCTGGGGGTGTCGGCGATCTTGTTGCTGGAGGTGATTCCGAAATTCGAGAGCATGTTCTCGGGCATGGGCGCGGCGTTGCCGGCATTTACCCAATGGGTGATCAACTTGTCCACAGGGCTGAGCCGTTTTGCGCCGCTGCTGCTGGTGATGGGCTTGGTGCTGGGTGTTGCCGTGCGCCAGCTTTACCGGCAGCACGCGCCAGCGCGCCTGTGGATATCTCGGCGGGTGCTGGGCTTGCCCGTGTTTGGCAAGTTGCTGGGGCAGGCCGCGCTGGCGCGGTTTGCGCGCAGCCTGGCAACGTCCTACGGCGCCGGGGTGCCGTTGCTGGATGCGCTGGGTGCGGTGGCGCGGGTAACGGGTGGCGACCTGCACGAGCAGGCGGTGTTGCGGCTGCGCCAAGGCATGGCCAATGGGCAAGGGTTAAACCAGGCGATGGCCGGTGAACCGCTGTTTCCCCCCTTGCTGGTGCAGTTGACGGCCATCGGTGAATCCAGCGGCACGCTGGACCAGATGCTGGAAAAAGCCGCCAGCCATTACGAGGAACAGGTCAGCCAGGCGCTGGACCAGTTGACCAGCCTGCTGGAGCCGGCCATCGTGCTGATCCTGGGCTTGCTGGTGGGTGGCCTGGTGGTGGCGATGTACCTGCCGATCTTCCAGTTGGGTAGTTTGATCTGAACATGACTTTATGGGCTTTTCTGGCTGAACAGCCAGCGTATTTCCTCACCCTTGCCACGGTGCTCGGCCTGCTGGTGGGCAGCTTTATCAACGTGCTGGTGTATCGCCTGCCGATCATGCTGGAGCGGCAATGGCAGCGTGAGGCGCAAGAGGTATTGGGGCTGCCGACCACGCAGCACGCGCGTTTCGACCTGTGCCTGCCCGCCTCCCGGTGCCCACACTGCGCGCACCGGATTCGTGCGTGGGAGAACATTCCAGTCATCAGCTACCTGGCCTTGGGCGGGCGCTGTTCGTCCTGCAAAAACCGCATCAGCCTGCGTTACCCGGTAGTGGAAGTGGCCAGCGCGCTGTTGTCGCTGGTAGTGGCCTGGCGCTTCGGCGCTTCGGTAGAGGCGTTGCTGGCGTTGCCGCTGACCTGGTGCCTGCTGGCGCTGAGCCTGATCGATGCGGACCACCAGCTGCTGCCGGATGTGCTGGTGCTGCCGACCATGTGGCTAGGGCTGATCGTCAATGCCTTTGGCATCCATGTGCCCCTGGCCGATGCCCTGTGGGGCGCAGTGGCCGGGTACCTCAGCCTGTGGACGGTGTACTGGGTGTTCAGACTGGTCACCGGCAAGGAAGGCATGGGCTATGGCGATTTCAAGCTGATGGCGCTGATCGGGGCGTGGGGGGGTTGGCAGGTGCTGCCGTTGACGCTGCTGTTGTCGTCGGTGGTCGGGGCGCTTGTTGGCCTGTGCCTGCTGCGTTTTCGCCGGCATGCCTTGGGCACGGCAATCCCGTTTGGCCCTTATCTGGCAATTGCGGGGTGGATTGCCGTGCTCTGGGGTGATGAAATATACGCCTCATACATGCAACTGCTTGGATACTGATGACCACTGCGGCATTTACCCCCTGGATTCTCGGCCTGACCGGCGGCATTGGTAGCGGCAAAAGCGCCGCTGCCGAGCGCTTTGTCGAGCTTGGCGTGCACCTGGTCGATGCCGACCAGGCGGCGCGCTGGGTTGTCGAACCTGGTCGCCCGGCCCTGGCCAGCATCGTCGAGCGCTTCGGCCCGGGCGTGCTGCAGGGCGACGGCCAGCTCGATCGCGCCGCCCTGCGCCAGCTGATTTTCGCCGACCCGGCGCAACGCAAATGGCTGGAACAACTGCTGCACCCGCTGATCGGTCAGGAGATTTTCAGCTATCTGGCCAAGGCGCAGTCGCCTTATGCGGTCTATGTGTCGCCGCTGCTGATCGAATCGGGCCAGCATCATAAGACCCAACGTGTGCTGGTGATCGATGCGCCGCAGGACCTGCAAATAGCCCGTACCCTGGCGCGGGACAACACCAGTGCCGAGCACGTGCAGGCCATTTTGCAGGCGCAGTTGGGCCGTGAGGATCGCCTGCGCCATGCCGATGATGTGGTAGTCAACGACGGCGGCCTGGCCGCGCTGCATGAGCAGATTGACCGCCTGCACCACTTTTACCTGACTTTGAAAGGAGGCCAGCCATGAGCCAGCCATTGACCGTCGATTGCCCAACTTGCGGCGCGCCTGTGGAATGGAGCGAAAAAAACGCGTTCCGGCCGTTTTGTTCGGACCGTTGCAAACTGATCGACCTGGGGGCCTGGGCAGCCGAGGAGCACAAGATTGCGGGGTCGGAAGAGTCCGAAGATGAGCTGTATTCGGGGGACCTGGAGCCGCGGCATTGAGCTGATCCACCAATACAACGCGGGCCCACAACCCGCGCGGTACCTGTGGGAGCGGGCAAGCCCGCGAAGCAGGCGCCGCAGTGGATGGCACGGGCTTCGCCCGTGTTCGCGGGCATGCCCACAGTGAGAGTGCAACCTCTGAGTGCTGATTACCCCCGAAGAGGCCGGCACAGCCACCACACATTCACCGCTCATCTTCCTTCCAGGGCGCCTGCAGATAGCGTGTGCGGTTGAAAGTTTCCAGCCACTCGGGGCAAAACACCACCAGCGCACTGATCACCATGCCGTTGATGAACGCCTCGGGGAACATCATCAACCACAGGTAGCCAACAAAGTCGCTGAGCCACTCCGGCAGGGCAAAACGCCCGTCCAGCCACAACACCCCTAGCGCTGCGGGGACGCAAATCAGCACAGTCAGGGCGGCCGGAAAAAAACCCGAACAAAAGATGTAAACGAACAGGTTGCGGGGCTGGGCACGCTCCACCAATAGCGCGCACACCTCGGTAATCAGCACCGGCAAGCCAACCAGCAACAAACCATTCAACCCCAGCGCCGCCAGATCCTGACGCCCCAGCGCCAGCAAGCCGAGCTGGGCCATGAACCCACCCAGCACCGCCAGCGGCCAGTCCAGCAACAGGGTGACCGCCGTCATGCCAATAAAGTGGTACGACACCCCAGTATCAAAGTCGCGCCGCACCAGCCACAGCGCAAACAGGCAGAACACCGTGCCAAACAGCAAATGCTGGCGGCGCCGGTCGGTAAACAGTTCAACCCAGCGAACCCGGCTGACCGCCCAGATCAGCAACGGCACATAACCCAGCCAGCCAAGGGTAAGGGTGGTGCCGGATAACACCTGCGCGCTGATCACCTGAACAATACCCTTTGCGGCCATGTGGATAAAACCGAGTCTACACCCATTCTCCCATTCCTTCGGCTGCGGTAGGCTGACGCTTCCATTCGATGCAGGAAGCATTGGTCATGCTGGAAGGAACCAACCCCGCCCTGCTACTGGCAGCGGCACTCAACGCCATCATCGGTGTAATTCACCTGGCCATCATCGCCGTGGGGCCGCGTTGGTACCGTTTGTTCGGGGCCGGTGAGCGCATGGCGGTGGCCGCCGAGAAGGGCCGCTGCTACCCGGCGCTGATCACCGCTGCCATCGCCTGCGTGTTGCTCGCCTGGTCGGCCTATGCGCTGTCGGCTGCCGGGGCGATCGGGCGGCTGCCCTTGCTGCTGCCAGTCATTTGCCTGATCACCCTGGTGTACTTGCTACGCGGCCTGCTGGGGCCAGTATTGCTGGCGGGCACCGGGCGTTCGCAGCGTTTTATCGTGGTCAGTTCGCTGATCTGCCTGGGCTTTGGCGTGGTACATCTGGTCGGGCTGGTGCAGCAGTGGCCAGTGCTGGGCTGATTCTCACGCTTAAACAGCATCTTACCGTCATCGATTAGCGGCTAAGCTTGTCTGCATGGATGACTCAGACTACCTGCGCCTGCTTACCATCCAGGCCGAACAAGCCAATGCCTTTCTCTCCAACGCCCGTAAGTGGGAGCGGGAGCGATGGGTGTGCCAGCGCCTGTTGCAGGGGCTGAACATTCCCTACCGCAGCGAGGACTTCACCCCGGCGGGGCAGGAGCCGCCAGACGTGCTGTTCCGCGACGCCGCCTTCGAGGTGTTTTTCGTGCTCGACGAGGGCCGCCGGCTGAACGATGAATGGCGCGAGGAGCTGCAGCGGCGACGCAGTGCGTTTTCCCTGGCGCAGCTGGTACGCCGCGAAGCACGCCCACGGCGCATCAGTGCCACCGAACTGCTGGGGCGCCTGGCGCCCACCTTGCGCAAGAAGGCGCACAATTACCGGGAACGCGGGCTGGAGCTGAACGAGCTGGACATCATCGCGTTCTCCAGCCTCAAGCGCGAAGTGCTCGACCTCAACACCCACTTCCCGCCGCCTACCGAATACCTGCGCCAAGGCTGGCGTTCGCTGTCGCTGGTCGGGCCAACCTTTGCCCGGGTACTGTTTGCCCACCCCGATGCGCCGGATTTCCTGCGCGGCAACCTGGGCCGCAGCATCGTCTTCGACGTAGGCATCAGTCTTTGATCCAGTGCAGCGACTGTTTGCGATGGCGTACACTCGGCGCCAGGGATAGAAAGCATTATCATTTGTTTCAAGCGCCTGCGCGAACGCTGTAGCGTTTGCGCAGTCACAAACGTCTACCTGACGAGGCCCACCATGACCAGTCGCCTGAACCCGGAAGATCAGCGTCGTGTCGATGCGTATCTGCGAGCCCCCCAGCACCAAGTCGAGCGCAGGCCCTTCCGGCCGTGGCTGCTCCTTGTGCTGGTGCTGGCCGTGACCATCGGGTTGGGTCTGATCAGCCGCCTGCTGAGTGGACTGGTGCTATGAGCTGCTTCGCGCTCGCCCTCCCCTCGTGCAGTTTGCGGCCGGCCCCCAGGGCCACGAATTCCGTAAACCTTATGAGATATTCCCATGACTCATCGCATCGTGATTGTCGGCGGCGGCGCCGGCGGCCTGGAACTGGCGACCCGCCTGGGTAAAAGCCTGGGCAAGCGCAAGCAGGCCGAAATCACCCTGGTCGACACCAACCTCACGCACATCTGGAAGCCACTGCTGCACGAAGTGGCCGCCGGCTCGCTGAACTCCTCGGAAGACGAACTGAACTACGTGGCTCAGGCCAAGTGGAACCACTTCAATTTCCAGCTGGGGCGCATGAGCGGCCTGGACCGTGAAGGCAAGCAGATTCAACTGGCTGCCACCCTCGACGAAGAGGGCCGCGAGCTGCTGCCTGCGCGCACCCTGGGCTACGACACCCTGGTGATTGCCGTGGGCTCCAACACCAACGACTTCGGCACCCTGGGCGCAGCGCAGCACTGCCTGTTCCTGGATACCCGCAAGCAGGCGGAGCGTTTCCACCAGCAACTGCTGAACCACTACCTGCGTGCCCACGCCGGCGACGTGGCCAGCGAGAAAATCAGCGTAGCCATTGTCGGCGCCGGTGCCACCGGTGTAGAGCTGGCGGCCGAGCTGCACCACGCTGCCCACGAGCTGGCGGCCTATGGCCTGGACCGCATCCAGCCCAAGGACATGCACATCACCCTTATCGAGGCGGGCCCGCGCGTTCTGCCGGCGCTGCCGGAGCGCATCAGCGTACCGGTTCACAAAACCCTGGAAAAACTCGGGGTGAAGGTGATGACCAACGCCGCAGTCAGTGAAGTGACCGAGGACGGCCTGAAAACCAAGGACGGTGAAGTGATCCAGGCCAGCCTGAAGGTGTGGGCAGCCGGTATCCGCGCGCCTGGTTTCCTCAAGGACATCGATGGCCTGGAAACCAACCGCATCAACCAGCTGGTCGTGCGCCCTACCCTGCAAACCACCCGCGACGACAACATCTTCGCCTTCGGTGACTGCGCCGCCTGCCCGCAACCTGGCAGCGACCGCAACGTGCCGCCGCGCGCACAGGCGGCGCACCAGCAGGCTTCGATGCTGGCGCAAAGCCTGAAGGCGCGCCTGGAGAACAAGGCCCTGCCGACGTACGAGTACAAGGACTATGGCTCGCTGGTGTCGCTGTCGCGCTTCTCGGCGGTGGGCAACCTGATGGGTAACCTGATGGGCAGCGTGAAGCTGGAAGGCTGGCTGGCGCGGATGTTCTATGTGTCGCTGTACCGCATGCACCAGATGGCGCTGTACGGGTTCTTCCGCACGGCGTTGATGATGCTGGGCAGCAAGATTGGCCGGGGTACCGAGCCGCGCCTGAAGTTGCACTGACAGGCGCCCCCATGCCCTGTAGGCGCGGGTTTACCTGTGAATGCGATGGTGGCTGCGCTGCCGTATTCGCGGGTGAACCCGCTCCTACAAAGGGGCGGTTTGGCAAATAGATGCAGGTGGGATTTGCACCGATGGGCGCATTTTTCGAGGCAAAAGAAAAAGGGCATCTCATGCGAGATGCCCTTTGTTCATGGTGGGTCGTGTAGGATTCGAACCTACGACCAATTGGTTAAAAGCCAACTGCTCTACCAACTGAGCTAACGACCCAAAAATGGTCGGGGTGAGGGGATTCGAACTCCTGACATCCTGCTCCCAAAGCAGGCGCGCTACCGGACTGCGCTACACCCCGAGTGTTTCAAAAAAAAGGGCATCTCTTTGGAGATGCCCTTTTCTACATGGTGGGTCGTGTAGGATTCGAACCTACGACCAATTGGTTAAAAGCCAACTGCTCTACCAACTGAGCTAACGACCCGGAAAATGGTCGGGGTGAGGGGATTCGAACTCCTGACATCCTGCTCCCAAAGCAGGCGCGCTACCGGACTGCGCTACACCCCGAGATTGGCTCCGCGACCTGGACTCGAACCAGGGACCCAATGATTAACAGTCATTTGCTCTACCGACTGAGCTATCGCGGAACTGAACTTCGGTACAACTCCGAAGACTGTGTTCGCTTCGGACTCTTTAGCTTCTTCGCTTTCGCGTTGTCGCTGCTGAGGCCGGCTATTCTACATTCTTCGTTTTGCTTGTCAACCACTTTTTTTCATTCAACTTACTGATTTGTAAGTTGTTTTGCGATCACCGATGTTGCTGGTGATTCGCTTAGTGCCTGACAACGCGGCGTATATTAGGGGCACTCTAAATTTGATGCAAGCAAAAATTTCAAAAATTTCAGGCGGTTACCCCGGGTTGGCGCAAAGGCCCGAAATAGCTGGGCTGTGCCGGCATTGGCAACGGGTAAAAAAAGCCCCGCAAACGCGGGGCTCATGGTGCAACACAATCAGCCAAAGACGATTTCGTCGCCTTCCACCTTGGCGGTGATCGCCGTACCGGGCAGGAACTTGCCGGCCAGAATCAGCTGCGCCAGCGGGTTCTCGATCCAGCGCTGGATCGCACGCTTCAGCGGCCGCGCGCCGTACACCGGGTCGTAACCCACGGCAATCAGCTTGTCCAACGCCTCTGGGCTCAGGCTCAACGACAGTTCGCGCTCCAGCAGGCGGCTGCGCAGGCGGCCGAGCTGGATTTCGGTAATACCGGCAATCTGCTCGCGGCCCAAAGGCTCGAACACCACCACTTCGTCGATGCGGTTGATGAACTCCGGACGGAAGTGCGCCCCCACCGCATCCATCACTGCCGCACGCTGTGCCTCGCGGTCACCCACCAGTTCCTGAATCTGCGCCGAGCCCAGGTTGGAGGTCATCACGATCACGGTGTTGCGGAAGTCCACGGTGCGCCCGTGGCTGTCGGTCAGGCGGCCGTCTTCCAGCACCTGCAACAGCACGTTGAACACATCCGGGTGGGCTTTTTCCACCTCGTCCAGCAGCACCACCGAGTAAGGCTTGCGCCGCACGGCCTCGGTCAGGTAACCGCCCTCTTCATACCCTACATAGCCTGGCGGTGCACCGATCAGGCGCGCTACGGAGTGCTTCTCCATGAATTCGGACATGTCGATGCGCACCATCGCCTCTTCGGTGTCGAACAGGAACTCGGCCAGCGCCTTGCACAGTTCGGTCTTGCCCACACCGGTCGGGCCGAGGAACAGGAACGAACCACTTGGCCGGTTCGGGTCGGACAGCCCGGCACGTGAGCGGCGTACGGCGTTGGCTACGGCGGTTACCGCCTCGCTCTGGCCAATCACGCGCTGGTGCAGCAGCTCTTCCATTTTCAGCAGCTTCTCACGCTCGCCTTCGAGCATCTTGGCCACAGGAATGCCGGTCCACTTCGACACCACTTCGGCAATTTCTTCCTCGGTGACCTTGTTGCGCAGCAACTGGTTGTCGGTCTTGCCGTGCTGGTCGACCATCTGCAGGCTGCGCTCCAGGTCCGGGATCACCCCGTACTGCAGTTCGGCCATGCGGTTCAGGTCGCCTTTGCGACGGGCGGCTTCCAGCTCCTGGCGAGACTGCTCGATCTTTTGCTGGATCTGCGCCGAGCCCTGCACTTCAGCTTTCTCCGAAGCCCAGATTTCTTCCAGGTCGGAATACTCACGCTCCAGCCGCTCGATTTCCTCGGTCAGCTTCTCCAGGCGCTTTTTCGCCGCTTCGTCTTCTTCTTTCTTCAGCGCCTGCGACTCCACCTTCAGCTGGATCAGGCGGCGATCAAGGCGGTCGAGCACTTCCGGCTTGGAGTCAATCTCCATGCGGATGCGGCTGGCCGCTTCGTCGATCAGGTCAATGGCCTTGTCCGGCAGCTGGCGGTCAGTAATGTAGCGGTGGCTGAGCTTGGCCGCAGCGATGATTGCACCGTCGGTGATGGCCACCTTGTGGTGCACTTCATAGCGCTCTTTCAGGCCACGCAGGATGGCGATGGTGTCTTCCTCGCTCGGCTCCTCGACCAGCACCTTCTGGAAGCGGCGCTCCAGGGCGGCGTCCTTTTCGATGAACTGGCGGTACTCGTTCAGCGTGGTGGCACCTACGCAATGCAGCTCGCCGCGGGCCAGGGCCGGCTTGAGCATGTTGCCGGCGTCCATGGCGCCCTCGCCTTTGCCGGCGCCGACCATGGTGTGCAGTTCGTCGATGAACAGGATGATCTGGCCTTCCTGCTTGGACAGTTCGTTCAGCAGGCTTTTCAAGCGCTCTTCGAACTCACCGCGGTACTTGGCACCGGCAATCAGCGCGCCCATGTCCAGCGCCAACAGGCGCTTGCCTTTGAGGCCGTCGGGCACTTCACCATTGATGATGCGCTGGGCCAGGCCTTCGGCGATGGCGGTTTTACCCACGCCGGGCTCACCGATCAGCACCGGGTTGTTCTTGGTACGGCGTTGCAGCACCTGCACTGTGCGGCGGATTTCATCGTCACGGCCAATGACCGGGTCCAGCTTGCCCTCTTCGGCACGCTTGGTCAGGTCGACGGTGTATTTGTCCAGCGCCTGGCGCGATTCCTCGGCGTTGGCGTCATTCACTGCCGCGCCGCCACGCAGGTTGTTGATGGCATTTTCCAGCGCTTTCTTGCTCACGCCCTGGCTCAGCAGCAGCTTGCCGAGCTTGCTGTTTTCGTCCATGGCGGCCAACAGCACCAGCTCGCTGGAAATGAACTGGTCGCCCTTCTGCTGTGCCAGGCGGTCTGCCTGGTTAAGCAGGCGTGCCAAGTCCTGCGACATGTTCACGTCGCCGGTAGGGTTCTGTATTTTCGGCAGTTGGTCGAGTTCTTTCACCAGCCCCTGGCGCAGGCCATTGATGTCGAAGCCTACCTGCATCAGCAGCGGTTTGATGGAGCCGCCCTGCTGTTCGAGCAGCGCCTGTAACAGGTGCACGGGCTCGATGGCAGGGTGGTCCATGCCAACGGCCAAAGACTGGGCATCGGATATTGCAAGTTGCAGCTTGCTGGTTAAACGGTCTATTCGCATGGTGTACCTTCCTTTAAAGGGCAGGTCGGAGCGATGGACAGCGCCTGTTTATAAAGAAACCTGCCTGAGATGACTTTATAGATAAGGCTGATTCTGGAAGATTCAAGCTTAGCGGGGTTGACCAAAGTCAACCTGTTGGATTAACGGGGGCCATTCGCGGGCATGCTCGCCCCCACAGGTACACCACCAGTTTCAACGTTTGCGGAATCTCTGTGGGAGCGGGCGTGCCCGCGAAGAGGCCGGTACAGGCTAGCGCGGGTCCAGCCAGACCAACGATGCAAAACGCCCACCCTGCGGGGTACGGCGATAGGAGAAGAACCGCGCATCACTGACCGTACACAAGCCACCGCCATAAACAGCAGTCACGCCACGGGCAGCCAGGCGAATACGCGCCAGCTCATAGATATCCGCCAACAGCTTGCCTGGCCGTTCGCCGTCGACGAATGCCCGAGCTGCTTGCGGGTGCACGGCGGTAAAGGCATCACGCACTTCCAGCCCCACTTCGAACGCTTGCGGGCCGATGGCAGGCCCCAACCACACCAGCACCTCTTCTGGCGGCAGCGCCAGCCGGTCCAGCGTGGCTTCCAGCACGCCACCCGCCAGCCCGCGCCAGCCCGCATGCGCCGCCGCCACGCGGGTGCCGGCACGGTCGCAGAACAGCGCAGGCAGGCAATCGGCGGTCATCACGGTGCAGGCAATACCAGGCTGGCGGGTCCAGCTGGCATCGGCCTCGGCCACCACGGTCGGGTCGGCATCCGCCACCACCCGCCCATGCACCTGCTTGAGCCAGGCCGGTTGGATGGTGAACTGTTCGCTCAGGCGGCGGCGGTTCTCGGCGACCGCGGCAGGGTCATCCCCAACATGGTCGCCGAGGTTGAAGGTTTCATAGGGCGGCAGGCTGACGCCGCCCTGACGGGTGGTGACACAGGCGCGCACCGAAGCCGGGGCCGGCCAGTCGGGGAACAGCAACGCCTGCGTCAGGTCACTCATCCGATGAAGCTCTCGCGGTCCTGGTTCAGCAGCGACAGCAACCAGACGAAGTCATCCGGCAGTGGCGATTCCCACTTCATGACTTCACCGGTAATCGGGTGGGCCAAGGCGAGGAAACGCGCATGCAGCGCCTGGCGCGGGAAAGTCTTGACCGCCTCGACCATGGTCGGGCTGGCAGCGGGCGGAATACGGAAGCGCCCGCCGTACGTCTGGTCACCAACCAGTGGGAAACCCACGTGGGCCATGTGCACGCGAATCTGGTGGGTACGGCCGGTTTCCAGCTTGACCCGCACATGGGTGTGCGAGCGGAAGCGCTTGAGTACGCGGTAGTGGCTGACCGCCGGCTTGCCGCCGTCAGTTACAGCCATGCGCTGGCGCATGCCGCCGTGGCGGCCGATGGGCGCGTCGATCTTGCCACCGGCAGTCACCACGCCAATCACGATGCACTCGTAGATGCGGCTGACCTTGCGGGCCTGCATCTGCTCGACCAGCTTGGTCTGCGCCTGCAGGGTCTTGGCCACCACCATCAGGCCGGTGGTGTCCTTGTCCAGACGGTGCACGATACCGGCGCGCGGCACGTTGACGATGTCTGGCACATGGTGCAGCAGCGCGTTGAGCAGGGTGCCGCTGGCATGCCCGGCCGCCGGGTGCACAACCAGCCCGGCAGGCTTGTTGATCACCAGGATGTGGTCGTCTTCGTAGACGATATCCAGTTCGATATCTTCTGCGATCCACTCGCCCTGGGCCTCTTGTTCGGCCTCCAGGGCAAGCAGAGAGCCACCATGAACAAGGTCTCGAGGGCGCACGACTGCACCATCGACCGTCAGGCGGCCCTCTTTGATCCACGAAGTTAGCCGCGAACGCGAGTACTCGGCGAACAATTGGGCGGCGACCTGGTCGAGGCGTTGGCCGCCCAGTTCGGACGGTACCTCTGCGCTAAGTTGAATGATCTCGGACATGCTCGATTCGGCGGGCGCACAGCCTTTGGTTTCGGCTGCGAGCTTGTGGTTAAATACGGCTTCTTTTGTCCCGGGGTTGGCCGGGGCGCTCATCATAACAGGACGGCACCGCCCAAGACAGCGGCCGTCAAAGGGACGCAAGCCGCCATGCGAGTGAAACACCTGCTGCTGATCGCCATCCTCGGGCTTACCGCGGCCTGTTCCTCTAATAAAGAGGTCATTGACGAGAACCTCAGCGAGGCCGAACTGTACCAGCAGGCCCAGGCTGATCTGGATAACTCCAGCTACACCAGCGCCGTGAACAAGCTCAAGGCCCTGGAGTCGCGCTACCCGTTCGGCCGCTATGCCGATCAGGCGCAGCTCGAGCTGATCTACGCCAACTACAAGAATTCCGAGCCCGAGGCCGCCAAGTCGGCCGCCGAGCGCTTTATCCGCCTGCACCCGCAGCACCCGAACGTCGATTACGCCTACTACCTCAAGGGCCTGACCTCGTTCGACCAGGACCGTGGCCTGCTGGCGCGCTTCCTGCCGCTGGACATGACCAAACGTGACCCGGGCGCCGCCCGCGACTCGTACAACGAGTTCGCCCAGCTGACCAGCCGCTTCCCCAACAGCCGCTACGCGCCAGACGCCAAGCAGCGCATGATCTACCTGCGCAACCTGCTGGCTTCGTACGAAATCCACGTGGCCGACTACTACCTGAGCCGCCAGGCTTATGTAGCGGCTGCCAACCGTGGCCGCTACGTGGTCGAAAACTTCCAGGAAACCCCGTCTGTCGGTGACGGCCTGGCGGTGATGGTCGAGTCGTACCAGAAGCTGCACCTGGACGAACTGGCCGCCACGAGCCTGGAAACCCTCAAGCTCAACTACCCAGGCCACCCGAGCCTGGTCGATGGCGAGTTCCAGCCCAAGCAGACCGAGTCTGACGGCCGCGGCTGGCTGTCCAAGGCCACCTTGGGCCTGATCGAAACCGAAACCCCGCTGCCGCCAGGCGAAACCCGCGCCAACCAGGACGTGGTCAAGCAGTTCCAGGACGCGCGCGACGAGATGCCGCGAGAGCTGCTGCCTAAAGACGAGAACGGCGACCCAATCGTGCCGGAAGGCCCGAAAGAAGCCGAGAAAGACCGTTCCTGGTTCAGCTACATGACCTTTGGTCTGTTCGACTGACCTTCAGCGGTGAATGAAAGGGAGGCCTTGGGCCTCCCTTTTTTATTGGCCGCGTCCTAGACTGTCGGCTTCTTCAATCGACAAGCTGGACATCATGGTTCGCCTACTTTTCTGGATCGCCCTGATCGCCGCCGCGTTCTGGCTGTGGCGCAAATACAAAGTCAGCCAGCAGTCGCACCCCGAGGCGAAGCTGGATGCGCCGCTGAAGATGGTGCGCTGTGCCCATTGCGGCGTGCACCTGCCCAACGACCGGGCGCTGCAGCAGGGCAATGAGTGGTATTGCAGCCAGGCCCACCTGCAGCAGGGCCCTGGCCACCAAGGCTGAACACGATGTCTGTTCAATCCTGAAACCAATTCGAAATCTGTGGGAGCGGGCTTGCCCGCGAAGCAGGCACCACGGTGTATGGCTCCGGCTTCGCCGGTGTTCGCGGGCACGCCCGCTCCCACAGTTTTTATCTGCAATTTCGTGTTCCACATATCCCTCCCCGACCCTTTCACACCATTTACGACCCCTCCCCCCCGCCAGCATTGACCCGTCCGGACAAAATTCGCTAAATCCTATTTATCCGCATAAATATGAAAAATAGCGAAATGCTCAAACCCAAACGCAAGCGCCAGAAGCTGTCCGATGTGATCGTCGAATCAGTCAAGCGCTCGATCGTCACCGAAGCGCTGCACCCCGGCGACCGCCTGCCTACCGAGCGTGAGCTGATGGAGCATTTCGAATGCTCCAAGGGCACCGCCCGCGAAGCCCTCAAGGCGCTCGAAGTCGAAGGCCTGGTCAGCACCCGCACCGGCCCGACCGGGGGCGCCTACCTGAACGAAGTGGGCACCGAACCAGCCAGCCGCGCACTGCGCAACTACCTGCACTTTCAGCACCTGGACGGCGAACAGGTGTACCAGCTGCGCAAAGTCATCGAGGTAGAACTGGCGGTGTCGGTGATGGGCAAGCTGAGCGAAGCCGATTACGCCGCGCTGCAGGCCAACATCGACTTCTGCAGCGCGCCGGAAGACAGCGAAGAAGGCCAGCGTGAGCAGCGCCTGGCGGAGCTTGAATTCCACACCCTGCTGGCCAACCGCTGCCCCAACCCGTTGCTGCGTTTCATGGCGGTGTTCCTCAACGACCTGCTGCGCGACCTGGTGGTGCTGAAAAAGGCCTACCTGCCCAAGCGCCAGCAGTTCGCCGCCGCCAACATCGACTACCACAAGCAACTGCTGACCGCCTTGCGCGCCAGCGACGAACCCGCCGTACGCCGGCTGATGCACGAACACATGTGCGACGCCGAGCACCACATGACCGCGCTGGAAGGCGAGGTTGCCCGCAACTTCCTGCTGGAGTTCGATCACCACCACTGATGCGCCTGTAAAGAGGCCTGCACACAGGCCCGGCCGTACCCGCTTTGTCATTGCCACTCCTGCCTAATAACCACAAACAAGGAGTTACTCATGCAAAGACGTACCCTGCTCAAGGCAGGCCTTGCCCTAGGTGCCTTAGGTAGCCTCCCCTTGGGGGCACACCGGGCATTCGCCGACCAACCGCTGACCTTCTATGGGCTCAAGTCCATGTCGGGGGCCTTCGCCAGCTACGGCAAGTACGCCGACATGGGCTCGCGCCTGGCCATCGCCGAGCACCCACAGTTGCTCGGCCACCCGCTCAAGTACAAAGTCATCGACACCGAAGGCAACGCCGGCAAGGCGGTGCGCAAGGTGCAGGAAGCCATCGGCCAGGATGGCGCACGCTTCTTCCAGGGGTGCACCCTGTCGTCTTCGGCACTGGCGGTGTCCAAGGAAATCCACAAAGCCGGCGGCGTGTTCATGACGCCTGTGGGCGCCGACGAAATCACCGGCAAGGACTGCAATGCCTCAACCTTCCGCTGGTCGGTGCCCACCTATGGTGCCATCCGCGAAACCCTGGTGCCGATGAGCCGCCAGCTGCCCCAGGCCAAGCGCTGGTACACCATCACCCCGCAATACGTATTCGGCGATGCCCTGCTGGACAACGCCCGCAAAGTGTTCGCCGAGCTCGGCGTGGAACACATCGGCAACAGCTACCACTCGCTGCAGGAGCAGGAATTTTCCGGCTACCTGACCAACGCCATCGCCGCCAAGCCAGACGTACTGGTGCTGCTCAACTTCGGTAGCCAGGCCTCCAACGCCCTGCGCCAGGCGGTCAACTTCGGCATCAAGGACCGCATGAAAGTGCTGATGGTGTGGTCTGCCGGCCTCGACCAGTTCCAGGAGCTGGGCAGCGACGTGCTCGAGGGCGTGTACCTGGGTGCGCAGTACTGGCACCAGGTCGACACCCCGCTGAACAAACAGTTGGTCGCCGCCACCCGCAAGGCCTATGGCATCAACCCCAACTATCCGCTGGCCGCCGACTACATCGGCACCAAGGTGATGCTCGAAGCCATCGTCAAGGCCGGCAGCCTGGACGGGGCCGCCGTGTCTGCGGCATTGCAGGGCATGCGCTTCCAGGGCCCGACCGGCGAAGAACTGATCCGCCCGGGTGACCACCAGGTGCTCAAGGACTACTACCTGCTGCGCGGCAAGCCCCAGGGGCAGATGCGCGACGAGGACGACCTGGCCGAAGTCATCAGTTCGGGCCGCTCGTTCGTCGAGGTCGATCACACCGGTTGCGCCCTGGCCTGAAGCTGCGGCGTTAGTCACAAACACTTGTACAGGCAGCCGCCCGGCGCGCTGTCGAGGGCACGCTCATGCTCGATTTGTACCTGTTCCAACTGCTCAACGGCCTGGGCCTGGGGATGATCTACTTCCTCATCGCCGTAGGCCTAACGATCATTTTCGGCCTGCTGAACTTCGTCAACTTCGCCCACGGCGCGTTTTTCTTGCTGGGCGCCTACCTGTGCTACACCGCCGTGGCCGTCACCGGCAACTTCTGGCTGGCGCTGCTGATTGCGCCACTGGTGGTGGCCGCGCTGGCCTGGGCGGTCGAGCGCCTGTTGATCAAACGCATCTACCACCTGCCGCACACCTTCCAGATCCTCGTCACCCTCGGCATCGCGCTGATAATCCAGGAAGCGTCGGTGCTGATCTGGGGCCCGGTGGGCAAGAACATTGCCGTGCCACCCGAACTGCGTGGGGTGCTGATACTCGGCGACTTCATCTACCCCTACTACCGCTTGTTCCTGATCGGCTTCGCAGCGCTGATCGGTACTGGCCTGTGGCTGCTGCTGGAACGCACCCGTTTCGGCGCACTGGTGCGGGCCGGTAGCGAAAGCACCGAAACCGTGTCGCTGTTGGGCACCAACATTTTCCGCCTGTTCTCCCTGACATTCGCCCTGGGCGTGGGCCTGGCGGGTGTGGCGGGTGTGCTGTTTGCGCCGCTACGGGGCGCCCAGCCCTTCGTCGGCCCGGAAATCCTCGGCATTGCCTTCGTGGTGGTGGTGATTGGCGGCATGGGGTCGTTCGGCGGGGCGCTGGTTGGCGGCCTGCTGGTGGGTGTGGTGCAAAGCATGATGACCAGTCTCTGGCCGCAAGGCGCCAGCCTGATGATCTACGGCGCCATGGCAGCAGTGATTCTGGTCCGTCCCTACGGCCTGTTCGGGAGAGCCTGAGATGAGCGAGAAAAACCCATTGCCAGTCGCCAAGGGCCGCGCCCCGGCGCTGCTGTCGCTGGTAGTTGCCAGCCTGGTGGCGCTGCCGCTGTTGCTGCCCTCGGCCACCCTGGCCACCGAGATCCTGATCTTTGCCATGGCCGCACTGGCCTGCA
This sequence comes from Pseudomonas sp. GW823-FHT05G12, assembly GCF_058795575.1. Lineage (NCBI taxonomy): Bacteria > Pseudomonadati > Pseudomonadota > Gammaproteobacteria > Pseudomonadales > Pseudomonadaceae > Pseudomonas > Pseudomonas sp. GW823-FHT05G12. The sequence goes on along the minus strand of NZ_CM179501.1, from coordinate 765,482 downwards.
ACCTGCTGCTCGGCTACACCGGACTGCTGTCGTTCGGCCAAGGCATCTTCTTTGGCGTGGGCGCCTATGGCGCAGCGCTGCTGATGATCCACCTGCAGTGGGGCATGTTCGCCGCGCTGCTTGGCGCAGCTGTGTTCGGCGCCCTCCTCGCGCTGCTGGTGGGCGCACTGGCGATCCGTCGCACGGGCATCTACTTCGTCATGCTGACCCTGGCTTTCAGCCAGATGGCCTACTTCCTGGCCTATACCCTCAGCGGCTGGACCGGCGGTGACAACGGCCTGCTTGATGTGCCACGGCCGAATATCGAAGTCGCCGGCCATGTGCTGGTCGACCTGGCCGATCCGCGGCACTTCTATGTGTTCGTCGCGGTGCTGTTCCTGTTGATCTTCGCCGCAGCCCTGCGGGTGATCCGTTCGCCATTCGGCAGCACCCTGCTGGCTATCCGCGAGAACGAGACCCGCGCCGCCGCCATCGGCTACGACACCCGCCATTTCAAGATACTTGTGTTCATGCTGTCGGGCGCCATCACCGGCATCGCCGGGGCGCTGTACGCCATGCTGCTGCACTTTGCGCCGCTGTCGAACATCGACCTGATGATGAGCGAGAACATCCTGATCATGACCATCGTCGGCGGCACCGGCTCACTGTTCGGCTCGCTGCTGGGGGCCGGCGCCATCGTGCTGCTGGGTGACGTGCTGTCGGAGCTTTGGCCACGCTGGCTGATGCTGCTGGGGGTGATCCTGATTCTGGTGGTGGTGTTCATGCGTGGCGGCCTGTGGGGCGGCCTGACCGAACTGGGCAAGCGCCTGCTGGCCACGCGCAATGCCGATGACAAACCCCAGGGCAAGACCAAGGAGACCCTGTGATGAGCGACTACCTCCTGGAAACCCGCCAGCTGGAGCTGGCCTACGGGCCGTTCAAGGCGGTCGCGGGCGTTGACCTCAAAGTGCGAGCCGGCACCATCCACACCATTATCGGCCCCAACGGCGCCGGCAAGACCAGCCTGTTCCACTGCCTGACCGGCGAACGTCAGGCCACGGCCGGCAAGATCCTGTTCAATGGCCAGGACATCATTCGCAAGCCGTCCCACGGGCGCGTGGCGCTTGGCATGGCGCGCTCGTTCCAGCTCACCAGCCTGTTCCAGAACCTGTCAGTGCGCGAGAACCTGCGCCTGGCAGCCCAGGGCCGTGATGGCCTGGGCGCGCTGAACTTTTGGCGCAGCGTCGAGCACAAGCGCAGCCACTGGAACACCGCCGACCAGGTGCTGGAGCGCCTGAAACTGAGCGCCCGTGCCGAAACCCTGGCGGGCGAGCTGTCGCACGGCCAGCAAAGGGTGCTGGAAGTGGGCATGTCGATCTGCGCCAAGCCCACCCTGCTGATGCTCGACGAACCCACTTCGGGCATGGGCATCGACGACATCCCGGTGATGACCGACCTGATCAGCGATCTTGGCCGCGACCATACCGTGCTACTGATCGAGCACAACATGAGCATTGTCATGTCGATCAGCCAGCGCATCACGGTGATGAGTCACGGCCAGATCCTGGTCGAGGGTACCCCTGAACAGGTGCGCAACGACGAGCGCGTACGCACCGCCTACCTTGGAGAGGCCGCCTGATGCTCAACGTCGATTCGATCCATTCCTACTACGACAAGAGCCATGTGCTCGAAGGTGTCTCGCTCAAGGTCGAGGCAGGCGAACTGGTAACGCTGCTGGGGCGCAACGGCGCAGGCAAGACCACCACCTTGCGCAGCATCCTTGGCATCGTCCGCCCACGACAGGGGCAGATCAGCTTCAACGGCCAGCAGTTGGTCGGCCGCGAAATTTTCGATATCGCCCGGCTCGGCATTGCTCTGGTGCCGGAACACCGCGGCATTTTCCGCCAGCTCAGCGTGGAGGAGAACCTGAAGATTGCCGTGCGCAAGACCAGCCGCTGGCAGCTGGAGGACGTCTACAGCATGTTCCCGCGCCTGAAGGAGCGGCGCCGCAACGGTGGTTTCGCCCTGTCCGGTGGCGAGCAGCAAATGTTGGCCATCGCCCGCGCCCTGCTCAACGGCCCCAGGCTGCTGATCCTCGACGAACCCACCGAGGGCCTGGCCCCGGTGATTGTCGATGAACTGGTGAAGATCCTGCGACGGATCAAGGACGAAGGGCTGTCGATCCTGCTGGTAGAGCAGAACCTGATGGTCTGCGATGCCCTTGCTGATCGCCACTATGTGCTGGAGCAGGGCCGCGTCGCTTACCAGGGCAGTGCGGCGCAGTTCCGCGAGGACCCGAGCATCAAGAACCGGTACCTGGCCCTTAGCGCCTGACCCGACCGTGCTTACCTGTACCGGCCCTTTCGCGGGTAAACCCGCGCCCACAAAGGTGTCACCACCCTCAGCCCTGCGAGGCCTTTGTAGGAGCGGGTTCACCCGCGAATAGGCCGGTACAAGCAACCCAGTAATTTCAGGAGAGATGAACCATGAACACCCGCATCGATCCCTCGCAGCACCTGCTCGGCCAAGGCCCTCTGATCAACCGCGAGCGCCTGTGGCAATCATTGATGGACCTGGCCCAACTCGGCGCCACCGCCAAGGGTGGCGTATGCCGCCTGGCCCTGACCGACCTCGACCGCCAGGCGCGCGACCTGTTCGTCCACTGGTGCGAAGAGGCCGGCTGCACGGTCAGCGTCGACGCCATCGGCAATATCTTCGCACGCCGCCCCGGGCGCAACCCTGCCCTGCCGCCCATCATGACCGGCAGCCACATCGACACCCAACCCACCGGCGGCAAGTTCGATGGCTGCTACGGCGTCATGGCCGGCCTCGAAGTGATGCGCACGCTCAACGACCTGCACCTGACCACCGAAGCCCCGCTGGAAGTGGTGGTATGGACCAACGAAGAAGGTTCGCGCTTCCCGCCCTGCATGATGGGCTCGGGCGTGTTTGCCGGTAAGTTCGGCCTGCAGGAAACCCTGGACAAGGTCGATGACCAAGGTCTGTCGGTCGGCGCTGAGTTGCAGCGCATAGGCTACGCCGGCCCACGCGTGCCTACCGGGCATGCCGTGGGCGCCTACTTCGAAGCACATATCGAACAAGGCCCGGTGCTGGAAGACCAACGCACCACCATCGGCGTGGTCCAGGGCTGCCTGGGACAGAAATGGTTCGACCTGGTACTGACCGGTGTCGAGGCGCATGCCGGCCCCACGCCCATGCACCTGCGCAAGGACGCATTGGTCGGCGCAGCCGAAGTGGTGGCTGCGGTCAACCGCGTCGCTCACGCGCACCAACCACATGCCTGCGGCACGGTCGGCTGCCTGACCCTGCATCCAGGTTCGCGCAACGTTATCCCCGGCCAGGTACACATGACCATCGACCTGCGCCACCTCGACCCTGGGCACCTCGACGCCATGGTCAGCGAAGTGCGCGCAGCCATCGAAACCAGCACGGTGAAACATGGCCTGAGCTATCAGCTGACCCCGACAGCCGACTTCCCGCCGCTGTACTTCGCCGAGCAGTGTGTGGATGCCGTGCGCCAGGGGGCGCGTGCGCTGGGCCTGAGCCACATGGATATCGTCAGCGGCGCCGGTCACGATGCAATCTTCCTCGCCGAGCTGGGCCCGGCCGGGATGATCTTCGTGCCATGCGAAGGCGGCATCAGCCACAACGAAATCGAAAATGCCGCGCCCCAGGACCTGGCCGATGGTTGCGACGTCCTGTTGCGCGCCATGTTCCAGGCCGCCAACCCGGGAGCCCGTTGAAATGACCCAGAAAACCGCGATTGGCGAACTCACCGCCGTCGAACTGCTCGAACTGTACCAGCGCCGCCAGTTGTCACCCGTCGAGGTGGTCGAGGATGTGCTGGCGCGCATCGACCTGCATAACCCGGCGGTCAACGCCTTCTGCCATGTCGACGGCGAAGGTGCCCGCGCCGCCGCCCGTGCCAGCGAACAGCGCTGGCAACGTGGCCAACCCTGTGGCCGACTGGATGGTGTACCCGCCTCGATCAAGGACCTGACCCTGACCCGCGGCATGCCTACCCGCAAGGGCTCGCGTACTACCTCGGGTACCGGGCCGTGGGAAATCGATGCGCCCTTCAGCGCCTTCATGCGTGAAGCCGGTGCAGTGCTGGTAGGCAAGACCACCACGCCGGAGTTCGGCTGGAAAGGCGTGACCGACAACCCGCTTTACGGCATTACTCGCAACCCTTGGGATACCAGGCTGACTGCCGGTGGTTCGTCTGGTGGTGCTGCGGCAGCCGCCGCGCTGAACCTGGGGGTGCTGCATCAGGGCAGCGATGCCGGTGGTTCGATTCGCATCCCCTGCGCCTTTACCGGCACCTTCGGCATCAAACCGACCTTCGGCTATGTACCGCAATGGCCGGCCAGCGCCATGACCGTGCTGTCGCACCTGGGGCCGATGACGCGTACCGTGGACGATTCGGTGCTGATGCTTGACTGCGTAGCGCGCCCCGATGCCCGCGACGGTTTGGCCGGCGCACCCCGGCAGGCGCCGTGGCTCAGCCAGCAGCAAGATCTGAGCGGCCTACGCATCGCCTACAGCGCCAACTTCGGTTACGTGCAGGTCGACCCACAGATCCAGGCACTGGTGGCGCAAGCGGTGCAGCGCCTGGCGCGGCTGGGTGCGCAGGTAGAGGAAGTGGACCCGGGCTTCAGCGACCCGCTGGAAACCTTCAACACCCTGTGGTTTGCCGGTGCGGCGCGGTTGGCAAGTGCCTTGAGCGATGAGCAGAAAGCGTTGCTTGACCCGGGGCTGCGCTGGATTGCCGAACAAGGTGCACAGATCAGCCTCGGCGAATACACCCAGGCGCTTGAGGCACGGGCAGAATTGATTGCGAAGATGAATGCCTTTCATCAGCGATATGACGTGCTGGTATCGCCGATGCTGCCGTTGGTGGCGTTCGAGGCCGGACACAACGTGCCGCCTGGGTCGGGGATGGCGCAATGGATGGAGTGGACGCCGTTCAGCTATCCGTTCAACCTGACCCAACAGCCGGCGGCCTCGGTACCCTGCGGGTTCACCCGCGAGGGGTTGCCGGTGGGCCTGCAGGTGGTGGCCGGGCGCTTTGCCGATGAGCAAGTGCTGCGGGTGTGCAAGGTGTATGAGCAGCATTATCCGACCCGGCACCTGCAAGCACCGATTACTGGCTGAAATCTGTGTTGGTTTCTGCGGCCCTTTCGCGGGTGAACCCGCTCTCGTAGGAGCGGGTTTACCCGCGAAGAGGTCCTCAGCCCAAACGCCCTTCTGGCGCATACGGCGCCGGGTCGATAATCGGCTCGGCCCCTGTCAGCAAATCGGTAAACAGCTGGCACGAAGCCGGCGCCAGCACCAGCCCATTGCGATAATGCCCGCAGTTCAGCCACAACCCTTCATGCCCTGGCACAGGCCCAATATAAGGGATGCCTTCTGGCGACCCCGGCCGCAGTCCCGCCCAGTGCGCCACCACTGTCGCGCCTTCAAGCTCTGGCAACAACTCCACCGCCGATGCTTTCAGGCTTTCCAGCGCATCCCCGGTCGGGGTCTTGTCATACCCGGCGTGTTCCAGCGTGCTCCCTACCAGAATGTGCCCGTCACGTCGCGGGATTGCATAGCGCCCCTTGGCCAGCACCATGCTCGGCAAGAAGTCTTCAGCGCACTTGAACAGGATCATCTGGCCCTTCACGGGCTCCACCGGCAGTTCAAGGCCAAGGGTACGCAACAGGTCACCACTCCAGGCGCCTGCGCTGAGCACAACCTCATCCGCCGCCAGTACCCCATCTGCCGTCTGTACACCGGTCACGCGCCCCTTTTCCTGCACGAAGCCGGTGATCTGGCAGTGTTCGCGCAAGCTCACGTTCGGCAGCGCCAGCAACGCTGCTTTCAGCGACTTGACCAAGCGTGGGTTGCGCACATTGGCCACGCCAGCCATGTAGATGGCCTGCTTGAAGCCCGGGCCCAGCACCGGCACCGCATCGTAGGCCGCCGAAATATCCACGGCACTCAGCGGCCGCTGCTCGCGCGCGGCCCAGGCCAACGCTTCGGCCTCGTCGTCCAGGTCGAGCCAGTACAGCCCGGTGGTGTGAACTTCCGGGTCGACGCCGGTGCTGGCGAACAGACGCTCGCCCAGCTGGGGATAAAAGTCCTGCGACCAATGCGCCAGAGCGGTCACGGCGGGGCTGTAGCGCCACGGGTACAACGGCGAGACAATGCCTCCGCCAGCCCAGGACGACTCTCGGCCAACCTCGCCCTGATCGCACACCACCACCTGGCCGACCTTGGCTGCCAGGTTGAATGCCGTCAGCAGGCCGATCACCCCGCCGCCAACCACCACTACTTGCTTGCTCATCTGTCGATCCAACACCTGAAGTAAAACCGCGATGCACCGGGCATCATTGAACCTTCAACTTCCCCAACAGTGCGTGCTGTGCTCAACGGCGCCCGGATTGTGCTGCACGCCAGCCTGGTCGAGCTGGAAATCGCCACAGCCATCCTGTGCCATCAGCCCATGCGGTAGCCGCCGGGCGCGCAGCGTGAAGGTGTCACTGTCGCGCTGGGCCTGAAGGCTGTAGTAGCGGGTACCTTCGGGCAAGACCAGGTCGCCCTCGGCGTATTGGCCAGTGCGCACGCGGTGGCGCTCCAGGCGCAGGGCGGCATCATGCAGCAGGCCAACCACTTCGCTGCGCGCGGCTCGCCGAAGCTGGTCGCTGTAACTGGGGTAGGCAATGGCTGCCAGAATGCCGGTCACGGCCAGCACAATCAACAACTCGATCAGGCTCAAGCCTTGCTGCATGTCAGTCTCCTCGCAATCTTTGCCGCCAGGTGATGCGTTGGGTTTGATTGCCGGCCACGGCGTAGACCGCTTCCAGCACATGCCGAGAGCGGCTTTGCTTGCTGACGGCGGTAATCCGGAACAGGCTAACCGGCTGCCCTTCGGGCATGTGCGCGGCACGTTCGCTGACACCCAGGTTCTGCAGCTGGAAAAAGCCGGTCTGGGTACCTTGCCACTGCCCAACCAGATCGTGCGGCCTGGGCGGTGGCAGGCACGCGTTACAAACGTCAGGGGGCGCCCGTTCAAGTTCGCGTACCCCGGCCAGCAAAGTGGCCTCTGCCTCTTCCAGCGCCATCAGGCCATCGCTCAGGTAGCCGGTCATTCGCGTTTCCACCAGCGCGTCGCGCAGGGCAGATGTGGCAAGCAGGCCCAGCAGGACGCTGAGCACCAACGCCAACAACAGGACAATACCCCGCTGGCGGTTCATGAATCCGGAACCGGGTTGCGCAATGCCACGCTCAGCGCATGGTGCTGCTCAAGCTGCAAGGTCGGCTCATACAATGTCAGCTGAAGATCGATCCGCTCTCCAGCCACCTGCACCACACGCAGTTCGCGCACGTGATCGACCAAGGGCTGATTGCGGCCGCGCCGCTCGAAGTAAAGCGTACTTCCAACGTGAACATAGCGATGCCGGCTGAAAGGCAAAGCCATAAGCTTGTCAGTCCCTTGCGCGCGCTCCTTGTGTACCTCCACCGTGTCGATACAGTTTGTCAGCAAGGTCCAGTCGGGGTCGCCGGCATATCCTGGTAACTCAGCGACAACCAGGCTCAAACTTGACGGGCCGTTCGCCAAGGGCCGGGCAAAGGCCTGCTCCGCGCCTGGGATCAGAAAGTCGTCTGGGCCCAGGCGCAGGCAACCGAACATCCCGGCCATGCGGATATCCTGCGCCATGCGCAGCAACGCAAGCCGCGCAGAATCCTGCATGCGCACTGCCGTACTTTGCAGGCGCCAAGTCTGGTGCGCAGAGACAAAAAGCTGACTGGCCGCCGCCAGCAGCATCAATCCGATCGCCAGCGCCACCACCATCTCAAGCAACCCAAACCCTGTATGGCAGCGCCTCATCGCCGCCTGCGCTCATGTTCGCTGTGCAGCGCCATCGCCGCCTGTCCATCCCGGCGCGCGCTGTCCGCAGCCTGCAATGCCTGCAACTGCATAGCAGCCGTTGCGAACAGGCCTGCGGCCACGACCACAACCGCCAACAGCACTTCCAGAAGCGTCATGCCCCCTTGCCTTGCATGCATCCCTGCGCCTCCTGCGACTTTTCCCGTCATTGCTTTCAACTTGGGCGACTGGACCTCTTGTCCAGCCGCCAGGAAGCTATAGCCAAGCACGTCCAGGGAGGAATGCACGGTGAAGCAACGCGGCGTAACACTGATACAAATGTTGTCGGCCTTGGCCGTGGCGGTCTTGCTGACCCAACTGGGCATGCCGGCCTACGCCCGAATGAGCGATGACCTGCACCGGGCGGCGGCTGCCCGTGATCTGGCGCAGGCGCTGCGCAGTGCACGCAGCCATGCGCTGTTGCAGGGTCAGCCGGTGCTGGTGCTGGCGCTGGACGGTAATTGGGGGAATGGGTGGCGGGTAGTGCTGGAGCATAACCGGCAGGTGCTGCGCGAACAGCGCCTTTCAAAGCCGCTGAAAATAACCAGCAATCGCGGTGAGCAGTTCAAATTCAGTGCGCTGGGCGTGCCCATGACGTCGGGCAACAGCTGGTTGGGCGCAAAACTGGAAATGTGCGAACGCGCCGCTGCTCGCAGCCGATATCAGGTGGTGCTGGCATCAAGCGGCAGAGTCAGGTTGCTTACGGAGGACCTGAGCAATGACCGCTGCTAGCGCGGTCATTGCAGGAGCGGTCTTGTGTCGCGCAAGGGCTGCAAAGCAGCCCCTGCATTGGCGGCGGTGCTGCCCGTCAGATCAGCGAGCGAACCCGCAGCTCTTTGGGCATTGAAAAGGTGATGTTCTCTTCGCGCCCGTCCAGCTCTTCAGCGCCAGTGGCGCCCCAGGCCTTGAGCTGTTCGATCACGCCACGCACCAGCACTTCGGGCGCAGAAGCACCGGCGGTGATGCCGATGCGCGCGGCCTGGTCAAACCAGCCGCGTTGCAGGTCCTCGGCACCGTCGATCAGGTAGGCCGGGGTGCCCATGCGCTCAGCCAGCTCACGCAAACGGTTGGAGTTGGAACTGTTCGGGCTGCCGACCACCAGCACCACGTCGCTCTCGCCGGCCAGTTGCTTGACGGCATCCTGGCGGTTCTGGGTGGCGTAGCAGATGTCGTCCTTGCGCGGGCCGCCGATGTTCGGGAAGCGCGCACGCAGCGCATCGATGACGCGGCTGGTGTCGTCCATCGACAGTGTTGTCTGGGTGACGAAAGCCAGGTGGTCCGGGTCGCGCACCTGCAGGTTGGCCACATCTTCCTCGTCTTCGACAAGGTAGATGGCGCCGCCGTTGCTGGCATCGTACTGGCCCATGGTGCCTTCGACTTCCGGGTGCCCTTCGTGGCCGATGAGAATGCACTCACGGCCATCGCGGCTGTACTTGGCCACTTCGATGTGAACCTTGGTCACCAGCGGGCAAGTGGCATCGAACACTTTCAGGCCACGGCCAGCAGCTTCCTGGCGCACGGCCTGGGAAACACCGTGGGCACTGAAGATGACGATGACATCGTCCGGCACCTGGTCCAGCTCTTCGACAAAGATGGCGCCGCGGTTACGCAAGTCTTCCACCACGAACTTGTTGTGCACCACTTCGTGGCGCACATAGATCGGCGGGCCGAAGACTTCCAGCGCGCGGTTGACGATCTCGATCGCCCGGTCGACCCCGGCGCAGAAGCCGCGAGGGTTGGCGAGTTTGATTTGCATGCTCGGCTCCAGGCTTACAGGGCCTTCACCTCGAGGATCTCCACCTCGAAGGTCAGGGTCTTGCCAGCCAGTGGGTGATTGAAGTCGATGGTGACCTGGTCGTCATCGAACGCTTTGACCACACCCGGCAGCTCGGTGTTGGCGGCGTCGTTGAAGATGATCAGCAGCCCTTCGGACAACTCCATGCCTTCGAAGTTGGACCTCGGCATGACCTGCACGTTCTGCGGGTTAGGCTGGCCGAAGGCGTTCTCCGGGGCCACTGCCACGGTGCGCTTGTCACCGGCCTTGAAGCCGAACAGGGCGTTTTCAAAACCCGGCAGCAGGTTGCCATCACCCACTTTGAAAGTAGCCGGGGCCTTATCGAACGTGCTGTCGACGGTGTCGCCGTTTTCCAGGTGCAGCGCGAAGTGCAGGGTGACTTCGGTGTTCTGGCCGATACGGGTGTCAGTCATGGACCGGATCCTCGGACTTCTTGCTCTTGAACATATCCAGCGCCAGCATCACCGCACCAACGGTGATGGCGCTGTCGGCCACGTTGAAGGCCGGGAAGTAATGGCGGTTCTGCCAGTGCACCAGGATGAAGTCGACTACATGACCCAGCACGATGCGGTCGTACAGGTTGCCAATCGCCCCACCCAGCACCAGCGCCAGCGCCACGGCCAGCCAGGTCTCGTTGCGCCCCAGGCGCTTGAGCCAGACGACCAGTACCGCGCTGACCACCACGGCGATCAGGGCGAACAACCAGCGCTGCCAACCCGCTCCGTCAGCCAGGAAGCTGAACGCGGCACCGGTGTTGTAGGCCAGGGTCCAGCTGAAGTAGTCAGGAATGACCACGATCTGCTGGTACATGGTCAGGGCGTTGTTGAAGTACAGCTTGGTGGCCTGGTCGATGACCAGGACCAGCAAGCTCAGCCACAGCCATGCAAGGCGCCCGAAGCGCCCCGCTGCAGGGTTAGGCATAGTGGCGCACCTCACCCGAGCCGGTCAGGTTGTCGACGCAACGGCCGCAGATTTCCGGGTGCTCCGGATGGCTGCCGACGTCGGCGCGGAAGTGCCAGCAACGGCCGCACTTGGTGTGGCCGGACTTGACCACTTGCAGCTTGAGGCCTTCGACTTCGGTGGCTACCGCTTCGGCCGGCGCCTGTGCGAACGGCACCACGCTGGCGGCCGAGGTGATCAGCACGAAGCGCAACTCGTCGCCCAGCTTGCCCAGGTCGGCACTCAGGCCTTCGTCGGCGTACAGGGTCACTTCGGCTTGCAGGTTGCCGCCGATGACCTTGGCAGTGCGCTGGTTTTCCAGCTCCTTGTTGACCGATGCCTTCACTGCCATCACGCGGTCCCAGTAGGCGCGGTCCAACTCGGTGCCTTCCGGCAGCTCGCTCAGGCCTTGGTACCAGCCGTTGAGCATTACCGACTCGTTGCGCTCGCCCGGCAGGTACTGCCAGATTTCGTCGGCGGTGAATGCCAGGATCGGCGCGATCCAGCGCACCAGCGCCTCGCTGATGTGGTACAGCGCAGTCTGGCAGGAACGGCGGGCGACACTGTTGGCGCCGGTGGTGTACTGGCGGTCCTTGATGATGTCGAGGTAGAAGCCGCCCAGCTCCTGTACGCAGAAGTTGTGCACCTTGGAGTAGACGTTCCAGAAACGGTACTCGCTGTAGTGCTCTTCCAGTTCGCGTTGCAGCAGCAGGGTACGGTCCACGGCCCAGCGGTCCAGCGCCAGCATGTCTTCCGGGGCCAGCAGGTCGCGGGCCGGGTCGAAGCCGGACAGGTTGGACAGCAGGAAGCGGGCGGTATTGCGGATACGCCGATAGGCGTCGGCACTGCGCTGCAGGATCTGCTCGGAAACGGCCATTTCACCGGAATAGTCGGTGGCCGAAACCCACAGGCGCAGGATATCGGCACCCAGGGTGTTGTTGACCTTCTCCGGCTCGATGGTGTTGCCCAGCGACTTGGACATCTTGCGGCCGTTCTCGTCCACGGTGAAACCGTGGGTCAACAGCTCGCGGTATGGCGCATGGTTATCGATGGCGCAACCGGTCAGCAAGGACGAGTGGAACCAGCCGCGGTGCTGGTCGGAACCTTCCAGGTACAGGTCAGCGCGCGGGCCGGTGGCGTGGCCGATGTCGTGCGAGCCACGCAGTACGTGCCAGTGAGTGGTGCCCGAGTCGAACCACACGTCGAGGGTGTCGGCGATCTTGTCGTACTGGTCGGCTTCAGCGCCCAGCAGTTCAGCGGCGTCCAGCTTGAACCAGGCCTCGATGCCTTGCTGCTCGACACGCTTGGCCACTTCTTCCATCAGTTCGACAGTGCGCGGATGCAGCTCGCCGGTCTGCTTGTGCAGGAAGAACGGGATCGGCACACCCCAGTTGCGCTGACGCGAGATGCACCAGTCCGGGCGGTTGGCGATCATCGCGTGCAGGCGCGCCTGGCCCCAGGCCGGGACGAACTTGGTGTCTTCGATGGCTTTCAGCGCACGCTCACGCAGCGGCTCGCCGGTGCTCGGCTGCTTGTCCATGCCCACGAACCACTGCGCGGTGGCGCGGTAGATCAGCGGGGTCTTGTGGCGCCAGCAGTGCATGTAGCTGTGGCTGATGGTTTCGGTGTGCATCAGCGCACCGACTTCGCTCAGCTTCTCGACGATGGCCGGGTTGGCCTTCCAGATGAACTGGCCGCCGAAGAATGGCAGCGAGTCGACATACACGCCGTTGCTCTGCACCGGGGTAAGGATGTCGTCGTTGACCATGCCGTAGCGCTTGCAGGTGACGAAGTCGTCTTCACCGTAGGCTGGCGAGGAATGCACCACGCCGGTACCGGCGCCCAGCTCGACGTAGTCGGCCAGGTAGATTGGCGACAGGCGATTGTAGAACGGATGGCGGAAGTTGATCAGCTCCAGCGCCGAACCTTGGGCGGTGGCAACGACCGAACCTTCCAGGTTGTAGCGCTTCAGGCACGACTCGACCAGCTCTTCAGCCAGCACCAGCAGGCGTTCGCCGGTGTCGACCAGGGCGTACTTGAATTCCGGGTGGATATTCAGGGCCTGGTTGGCCGGGATGGTCCACGGGGTGGTGGTCCAGATCACGATGGCGGCCGGCTTGGCCAGCGAGGCCAGGCCGAAGGCGGCGGCCAGCTTGGCTTCATCGGCAACCGGGAAGGCCACGTCGATGGTCTGCGACTTCTTGTCGGCGTACTCGACTTCCGCTTCAGCCAGCGCCGAACCGCAATCAAAGCACCAGTTCACCGGCTTCAGGCCCTTGAACACGAAGCCTTGCTTGACCATCTCGGCCAGGGCGCGGATTTCACCGGCCTCGTTGGCGAAGTTCATGGTCTTGTATGGGTTGTCCCAGTCACCCAGCACGCCCAGGCGGATGAACTCGGTCTTCTGCCCTTCGATCTGCTCGGCAGCGTACTCGCGGCACAGCTCGCGGGTACGGTCGGCGGAAAGGTGCTTGCCGTGGGTAACCTCGACCTTGTGCTCGATCGGCAGGCCGTGGCAGTCCCAACCTGGCACGTACGGCGCATCGAAGCCGGCCAGGGTCTTGGAACGGACGATCATGTCCTTGAGGATCTTGTTCAGCGCATGACCGATGTGAATCTTGCCGTTGGCATAGGGCGGGCCGTCGTGCAGGACGAACTTGGGACGATCCTTGCCAATTTCGCGCAGCTTCTGGTACAGGCCAATGCTGTCCCAGCGCTGCAGGATCTGCGGTTCGCGCTGAGGCAGGCCGGCCTTCATGGGGAAGGCGGTGTCCGGAAGGTTAAGCGTGGCTTTGTAGTCGGTCATTTCAGGCTCTTCGTTAGCGGTTGAGCGTGCCAATGTGCACGTGCGGCGGCGATATCCGCATCGATCGCCGACTTCAGCGCCTCCAGGGAGGCGAATCGCTGCTCTTCACGCAGCTTGTGGTGGAACTCCACCGTCAGGCGCCGGCCGTAAAGATCGCCGGCAAAGTCCAGAAGATGAATCTCCAGGTGCGGGCGCCCATCACCGGCAACGGTGGGGCGCACGCCGATATTGCCGACACCCGGCCAAGCTTTGCCGTCGATCACGATGCTGGCCAGGTATACCCCGGACAGCGGCACGCGGCGGCGCTTGAGCTGGATGTTGGCGGTTGGTGTGCCGAGCTGGCGGGCCAGCTTCTGGCCGTGCAGCACGCGGCCTGTAATGCGGTACGGGCGGCCCAGCAGGTGTTCGGCCAGTTCGAAGTCGCCCTCGGACAAGGCCTTGCGCACTTCGGTGCTGCTGACCCGCAGGCCATCCTGGATGACCGTGTTGGCGGCCTCGACGGTAAAGCCGTACGCGTTGCCGGCCTCGACCAGGAAAGCGAAGTCGCCAGCGCGGTCGCAGCCGAAGCGGAAGTCATCGCCCACTTCGAGATGACGCACGCCCAGGCCGTCGACCAGGATGGCCTTGACGAAGGCATCGGCACTGAGCTTGCTCAGACGCTGGTTGAACGCCAGGCACAGCACCCGGTCGATGCCTTCGGTCGCCAGCAGCTCGATCTTGTCGCGCAGCCGGGCCAGACGTGCCGGCGCGGTATCGGGTGCGAAGTACTCGCGTGGTTGCGGTTCGAAGATCACCACGCAGGTCGGCAGGCCCAAGGCCTGACCGCGCTCGCGCAGGCGCGCCAGGATTGCCTGGTGGCCGCGGTGAACCCCGTCGAAGTTGCCAATGGTGGCGACACAGCCCCGGTGCTCGGGGCGCAGGTTGTGAAGACCTCGAACCAGCTGCATAACGCGCTTCTTGCTCATAAAGTGGCCGATTATAACCACACCCGGGCGCTGGTGACAGGCAGCAGCGCCCAAGGGCGGCGTGGAATGCGAAAAACCGACGCCTGACCCGCCAAAAGCCTCAGTGCAAGGCCTTGCGAGCGAAATGCCGGGGCCTGAAGCCACACAGGTACAGGCAGCCAAAATACGTCACGACGCCCGCCAGGATCAGCGCCCCAAGCCGCAGGAAGCGCTCAAGCATGATGCCCTGTTCCCAGGCCGGCATATAGTGCATGCCCGCCAGCAGTACTGCCGACATCAGCGCCACCGCCAACACAAGCTTGAGCAGGAACACTGCCCAGCCAGGCTGAGGCTCGAACAGCTGCTGACTGCGCAGCTTCCAGAACAGCAAACCGGCATTCAGGCAGGCACCGAGGCTGATCGCCAATGCCAGGCCGGCATGTGCAAGCGGGCCGACCAGGACAAGGTTGAACAGCTGGGTGCAGACCAGGGTGAAGACTGCGATCTTCACCGGCGTGCGAATATTCTGCTGCGCATAGAAGCCAGGTGCCAGTACCTTGATCAGAATGATCGCCAGCAAGCCCACGGAATAGGCGATCAACGCTCGCTGGGTCATCGCCGCATCAAACGCGCTGAACTTGCCATATTGAAACAAAGCAACGGTCAGCGGTTCGGCAAGAATGGCCAACGCCAGGGTGCAGGGCAGTACCAGCAGGAAGCACAGGCGCAGGCCCCAGTCGAGAATCCGTGAGTACTCCTCGCGGTCCTTGTTGGCGTAGGTCTTGGCCAGGGTCGGCAGCAGGATGGTGCCCAGGGCAACGCCCAGCACACCGGAAGGCAGCTCCATGAGGCGGTCGGCGTAGTACATCCACGATACCGAGCCGGCCACCAGGAAGGAGGCGAAGATGGTGTTGATGATCAGCGAGATCTGGCTCACCGACACCCCCAGGATCGCCGGCAGCATCTGTTTCAGTACCCGCCACACACCCGCGTCCTTGAGGTTCAGGCGCGGCAGCACGAGCATGCCGATCTTCTTCAGCGCTGGCAGCTGGTACAGCAACTGCGCCAGGCCACCCGCCAGCACGCCCCAGGCCAACGCCATGATTGGCGGGTTGAAGTACGGCGTCAGCAACACGGCGAAGGCGATCATCGCCACGTTCAGCAAGGTGGGCGTGAAGGCCGGCACCGAAAAGCGGTTCCAGGTATTGAGGATCGCTCCGGCCAGGGAAGACAGCGAGATCAGGAATATATAAGGAAACGTCACCCGCAACAGGTCGGTGGTCAGCTCGTATTTTTCGGTGCTGTCGACAAAACCCGGGGCCGTCGCCCACACCACCCACGGTGCAGCGAGGATGCCGATGGCGGTCACCAGGGCCAGCACCAGGGTCAGAAGGCCGCTGACATAGGCAATGAAGGTGCGCGTCGCCTCCTCGCCTTGCTGGGTCTTGTACTCGGCCAGAATCGGCACGAAGGCCTGGGAGAATGCGCCTTCGGCGAAGATGCGCCGCAACAGGTTGGGCAGTTTGAACGCGATGAAGAAGGCATCGGTAGCGACACCAGCACCAAAGATGCGGGCCAGGATGGTGTCGCGAACAAAGCCCAGCACCCGCGAAATCATGGTGATCGAGCTTACTGCAGCCAGGGATTTGAGCAGGTTCATCGAAAAGATTCACGCCAATGACAGAGGACGCTGCCAGAGAGCGTCCGAATGTGCGATACTCCCGCGCCTTCGCAGGGGAGCCAAAAATTCCCGAGTGTACAGGTCGCGCAGCAGAAAGGAATCTTTCCCGCTTGTTGGCGCACCGCTCGGCGGAACCTTGCAGGTGGCCTTGACATCCGCTCGACTGATCGGCATGATTCGCGGCCTATTTTGTTTGCTATTTACCTAAAGTCTTTCGAGGAGCTCGACGGTGGCCAACACACCTTCCGCCAAGAAACGTGCAAAACAGGCTGAGAAGCGTCGCAGCCACAACGCCAGCCTGCGTTCCATGGTCCGCACCTACATCAAGAATGTAGTTAAAGCCATCGACGCAAAAGACGCCGAAAAAGCGCAAGCCGCTTACGTTCTGGCTGTACCTGTAATCGACCGTATGGCCGACAAGGGTATCATCCACAAGAACAAGGCTGCTCGTCACAAAGGCCGTCTGAATGGCCACATCAAGGCGCTGAAAGAAGCTGCAGCTGCCTAAGCGACGCGCTAGTCGAAAAACCGACCCTAGGGTCGGTTTTTTGTTGCCTGCGATTTATGCTTGCGGGCCCAGTTCCATGTGGGTCTCGATCTCTGTGTGTCGCGAAAGGGCTGCGAAGCAGCCCCGGCAATCTCAGCTTCTGCGCTGAAACCGAGGGGCCGCTACGCGCCCCTTTCGCGACGCAAGGCCGCTCCCACAAAAAAGCAGGGCCGCGTTTGGCGGCCCTACTTTTACATCACTTGGCGATCTGAATCTTCGGTGCCCACTGCAGCCATTCATCCTCGGCCTTTTCGAACAAGGCAAAGGTCTGCTGCGGCCGTGCCGGGTTACCCATCTGCTCGCCATCTGGCGTTGCGAAGGCGATACCGCCATCGATCAGGGTTTCCAGCGACTCGGTACGCACTGTAGCGCCCTTGAACAGACTCCAGTCGAAACCGAAACCACTGCTGTTCCAGAAGCGGCTACCGCTGCGCACCAAGGCGGCATAGCGCGGCTCGATGAGGATATGAATCAGCACGCGGTCAGCGCTCTGGCCCAGCTCGAAGCCTGTCACCTTGCCCACCGTAACCTCACGATAGGTAACCGGCACACCCGGCTTGATCGAGCCGCGACGCGGTGCACTGAGCGTCAATGGCAGGCCGACCTCTGGCCCTGCTACCTCCGGTGCCTCGGCCAGGGCGATGAAATCGCGCTGTGGCCCACGGTTCTTGGCTGCTGGCTGCACTTCCAGGTACTGCCCACCTATCAAGGTGTCCAGGTTTTCAGTGCGCACCAGGCCCAGGGCCGGCTTGACCACCCAGAACTGCGTGCCGGCACGGGCAATGCGATCCGCCGATTCGGTAATGCGCGCCCGTAGCAGCACCGCCTGCAGGTCATCGGTGAGGTCGACGCTCTCGATGCTGCCCACATCCAGGCCGCGGAAGCGGATGGCCGTGCCCGGTTTCAGGCCATCGGCACGCTCTACACGGATGGTGATCAACGTACCCGCACGGTTCACCGCTTCCTGGCTGTCATGCAGGCGGAAGCGTGGAATGTGCCGTTTCAGCGGTACATCGGGCCGTGGTGTATCGAACGCAATACCGCCGGCCATCAGTGTTTGCAGCGACTCACTCTTGATCTTGATGCCCGACAGGCCGCCGGTCAGGGTGATCCCACTGACGTTCCAGAAGCGCGACGAACCATTGACCAGCTTCTCGTACTCCTTCTCGATATGCACACCGATCAGGATGCGGTTGCTGTTACGGGCGAACTGATAGCTCTGCACGCTACCCACCTTCACCTGGCGGTACGTCACCGGGCTGCCGATTTCCAGCGAACCCAAGGTGTCGGCGAACAACACCATGTGCAGGCCCGGCGCTTTGAGGTCGAGCGGCGGCGCCTTGGCACGCGCCTCGAACTCACGCTCTGGCCGTGCGCCCTTCTCACCAGGACGAATGGCGATGTAGTTACCTTTGACCAGCGCTTCCAGGCCAGTGATTCCCGCCAGGGAAATCGACGGTTTGACTACCCAGAACTGTGTCCCGTCTACCAGGTAGTCCTCGGTCAGTGGGTCGAGTGTCAGCTCGGCCGAAGCGCTGGCCAGGTTGTCTTCCATCTTCAGGGCTTTCAGCGAGCCCACCTGGATGCCCTTGTACATGACCGGCGTGCGACCCGCCTGCAGGCCTTCATAATCGCTCAGCTTCACTTTTACCCGGATACCCGCCTGGGCGGCATCGAAGTCCTCGTACAGACGGAACGGCAGGCTCGGATCGGTGGGAGGGCTGTCCTTGCGGTACTCCGGCGTGGCGAAGGCGATACCACCCGCCACAATGCTCGACAACGACTCACTGCGCACCTTCACACCCGAAAGCGAAGCATCGATGCTGACACCGCTGGCGTTCCAGAAACGCGTGTGCTTGCGCACCAGGCTGGCGTAGGCCGGCTCGATGAAGACTTTCACCTCTACGGTGCTCTGGTCCTCGGACAGGCGGTAGCTTTTCACCCGGCCAACCTGAATCTGCTTGTAGAATACCGGGCTGTCACGGTTGAGCGAGCCCAGCCTGTCGGCCTTGAGGGTCAGGTGCAGGCCTGGTTCAGAATCCGAGAGCGGTGGCGCCACCTTCAATGCCACAAAGCGTTTGGTACGTTCCCCCTCTCCCGGGCTAACGGCGATGTAGTTACCCGACACCAGTGTTTCAAGGCCAGATATACCGGCCAGGCTGACACTCGGCTTCACCAGCCAGAAACGCGTGCCTTTGGTTAGATGGGGCTCGGCAGCCTTGTTCATCTCGATGGTAGCGATCACCCCCTGCGTGTCGCCCTTGGCGTCGAGCACCAGGCTTTTCACCTTGCCAACCGGCATGCCTTTGTAGATGACCTCGGTCTTGTTGGCGACGATACCCTCTCCCGACTCGAAGCGGACTTCAATTTCCACGCCAGCGTCGCGGTAGGCCTGCCACGCGAGCCAGCCACCGATCATCAGCGCAATCAAAGGCAGGATCCAGATGGCCGACCAGTTCGAGGCTGGGCGGGTTTTAGCCGTTGGCAGGTCACTCATGGTCGTCATCCGACTCCGTGTTATCCCAAATCAGTCGGGGATCGAAAGTTAAAGCGGCAAGCATTGTCAGTATCACCACAGTTGCGAAGGCGACAGCGCCCAGGTTGGCTTCGACACTGGCTATTCGGCCAAAATTCACCACTGCCACCAGGATGGCAATGACGAAGATATCCAGCATGGACCAGCGCCCGATGAATTCGATGAAGCGGTACATCAATATCCGCTGCCGGGCCGAAAGCGGCTGCCGCCGCTGAACGGAGTACAACAGCAAGCCGATACCCACCAGCTTGAACGTGGGGACCAGGATACTGGCAATGAACACCACAGCCGCAATGGGCACCATGCCGTGCTTGAGCAGGGTGATGACACCGGACATGATGGTGTCCGGGCTACCCTGACCGAGGGTACTCACGGTCATGATCGGCAGTATGTTGGCCGGGATGTAGAGGATCGACGCCGCAATCAGCAACGCCCAGGTGCGCACGATACTGTTCGGCCGGCGTGCATGCACGATAGCGCCGCAACGTGTACAGGTTTGCGAAGTGCTGTCTGGCTCTTGCCTGTTCAGCTCGTGACACTCATTGCAGACAACAATGCCTGCGTCAATCGCCCGCATGCAGGTCCTCCCCCGATAGCGCACTCCAGATCTGGTGGGGCGACATCACCACTTCGAGCCACACCTGGATCAATAACAGACTGATGAAACAGAACAGCCCAAGGCCCACGGTCAGTTCGGCCAGGTCCACCAGTTTGACGATGGCCACCAGCACCCCCATGAAATAGACCTCGAGCATGCCCCAGTCACGCAGGTGGTGATAGATGCGGTAGAAGACCAGGCCGTAGTCCCGCCCGAAGTTCAAGCGGATGCTCAACAGCACGGCCAGCTGACAGAGCAGCTTCGCCAGCGGAATGACCATGCTACAGAGCAGTACCACTACGGCAACACCGCGCATTCCCGAGTTGTACAGGCCTAGCACGCCACTCCAGACCGTATCGTCCGAAGTCTGGCCAAGCAGGTGCAACTGCATGATCGGCAGGAAATTGGCCGGCACGAATAGCAAAAGGGCCGTCAGCACCAAGGCCAGGCTGCGATTGACCACATTATGCCGGTGGGCATAGAGCTCGTAGCCGCAGCGCGGGCATTGGGCTTTCTCATCATGCTGCAGCACGGGCTTGCGCAGCAGCAGGTCGCATTCATGGCAGGCGACAAGCTCGTCCAACGGCAGCTGGGCCAGGGTTTCAGGTTCGACAGAATTGGACATAGAGCGCTTCTGTATAGGTGCGTGGGGGCTATTCTAGTGTTCTGACTCGAATTATGGGAGGCGACGTTGTCCTGAAGGGTGTGCGGGGGGCGCCCCTGCCTGGCGTTGCACCCTTCCCTTGTAGGAGCGGGTTTACCCGCGAACACCGGCGAAGCCGGTGCCATCTCCGCTCCCGCAGTGATTCGAGCAGTTCCAGTTTTTTGCCCACCAAAGACAAAACCCCTACCTGCATGCGCAGATAGGGGTTTTGCGAAATGAATCTTGACGATGACCTACTCTCACATGGGGAAACCCCACACTACCATCGGCGATGCATCGTTTCACTACTGAGTTCGGGATGGGATCAGGTGGTTCCAATGCTCTATGGTCGTCAAGAAATTCTGTTGCCAGAATGTCCAGATGGACAGCCCAGCGAATTCGGATATGCGATATTTGTGGTCTTACGAATTTTCGGGTTTTTCGTCTTCACCACCGCAATCTGCGTCAGCAAATTGCTTGGGTGTTATATGGTCAAGCCTCACGGGCAATTAGTATTGGTTAGCTCAACGCCTCACAGCGCTTACACACCCAACCTATCAACGTCGTAGTCTTCGACGGCCCTTTAGGGGATTCAAGATCCCAGTGAGATCTCATCTTGAGGCAAGTTTCCCGCTTAGATGCTTTCAGCGGTTATCTCTTCCGAACATAGCTACCCGGCAATGCCACTGGCGTGACAACCGGAACACCAGAGGTTCGTCCACTCCGGTCCTCTCGTACTAGGAGCAGCCCCTCTCAAATCTCAAACGTCCACGGCAGATAGGGACCGAACTGTCTCACGACGTTCTAAACCCAGCTCGCGTACCACTTTAAATGGCGAACAGCCATACCCTTGGGACCGGCTTCAGCCCCAGGATGTGATGAGCCGACATCGAGGTGCCAAACACCGCCGTCGATATGAACTCTTGGGCGGTATCAGCCTGTTATCCCCGGAGTACCTTTTATCCGTTGAGCGATGGCCCTTCCATACAGAACCACCGGATCACTAAGACCTACTTTCGTACCTGCTCGACGTGTTTGTCTCGCAGTCAAGCGCGCTTTTGCCTTTATACTCTACGACCGATTTCCGACCGGTCTGAGCGCACCTTCGTACTCCTCCGTTACTCTTTGGGAGGAGACCGCCCCAGTCAAACTACCCACCATACACTGTCCTCGATCCGGATAACGGACCTGAGTTAGAACCTCAAAGTTGCCAGGGTGGTATTTCAAGGATGGCTCCATGAGAACTGGCGTCCCCACTTCAAAGCCTCCCACCTATCCTACACAAGCAAATTCAAAGTCCAGTGCAAAGCTATAGTAAAGGTTCACGGGGTCTTTCCGTCTAGCCGCGGATACACTGCATCTTCACAGCGATTTCAATTTCACTGAGTCTCGGGTGGAGACAGCGCCGCCATCGTTACGCCATTCGTGCAGGTCGGAACTTACCCGACAAGGAATTTCGCTACCTTAGGACCGTTATAGTTACGGCCGCCGTTTACCGGGGCTTCGATCAAGAGCTTCGCTTGCGCTAACCCCATCAATTAACCTTCCGGCACCGGGCAGGCGTCACACCCTATACGTCCACTTTCGTGTTTGCAGAGTGCTGTGTTTTTAATAAACAGTCGCAGCGGCCTGGTATCTTCGACCGGCATGGGCTTACGGAGCAAGTCCTTCACCCTCGCCGGCGCACCTTCTCCCGAAGTTACGGTGCCATTTTGCCTAGTTCCTTCACCCGAGTTCTCTCAAGCGCCTTGGTATTCTCTACCTAACCACCTGTGTCGGTTTGGGGTACGGTTCCCAGTTATCTGAAGCTTAGGAGCTTTTCTTGGAAGCATGGTATCAACCACTTCGTCGCCTGAAGGCAACTCGTCATCAGCTCTCGGCCTTGAAATCCCGGATTTGCCTAAGATTTCAGCCTACCACCTTAAACCTGGACAACCAACGCCAGGCTGGCCTAACCTTCTCCGTCCCTCCATCGCAATAACTGGAAGTACAGGAATATTAACCTGTTTTCCATCGACTACGCTTTTCAGCCTCGCCTTAGGGACCGACTAACCCTGCGTCGATTAACGTTGCGCAGGAAACCTTGGTCTTTCGGCGTGCGAGTTTTTCACTCGCATTGTCGTTACTCATGTCAGCATTCGCACTTCTGATACCTCCAGCAAGCTTCTCAACTCACCTTCACAGGCTTACAGAACGCTCCTCTACCGCATCATCGTAAGATGATACCCGTAGCTTCGGTGCATGGTTTGAGCCCCGTTACATCTTCCGCGCAGGCCGACTCGACTAGTGAGCTATTACGCTTTCTTTAAAGGGTGGCTGCTTCTAAGCCAACCTCCTAGCTGTCTAAGCCTTCCCACATCGTTTCCCACTTAACCATGACTTTGGGACCTTAGCTGACGGTCTGGGTTGTTTCCCTTTTCACGACGGACGTTAGCACCCGCCGTGTGTCTCCCATGCTCGGCACTTGTAGGTATTCGGAGTTTGCATCGGTTTGGTAAGTCGGGATGACCCCCTAGCCGAAACAGTGCTCTACCCCCTACAGTGATACATGAGGCGCTACCTAAATAGCTTTCGAGGAGAACCAGCTATCTCCGAGCTTGATTAGCCTTTCACTCCGATCCACAGGTCATCCGCTAACTTTTCAACGGTAGTCGGTTCGGTCCTCCAGTCAGTGTTACCTAACCTTCAACCTGCCCATGGATAGATCGCCCGGTTTCGGGTCTATACCCAGCGACTAAACGCCCTATTAAGACTCGCTTTCGCTACGCCTCCCCTATTCGGTTAAGCTCGCCACTGAATATAAGTCGCTGACCCATTATACAAAAGGTACGCAGTCACCTAACAAAGTAGGCTCCCACTGCTTGTACGCATACGGTTTCAGGTTCTATTTCACTCCCCTCTCCGGGGTTCTTTTCGCCTTTCCCTCACGGTACTGGTTCACTATCGGTCAGTCAGTAGTATTTAGCCTTGGAGGATGGTCCCCCCATATTCAGACAAAGTTTCTCGTGCTCCGTCCTACTCGATTTCATTGACAAGAGATTTTCGTGTACGGGGCTATCACCCACTATGGCCGCACTTTCCAGAGCGTTCCACTAATCTCAAATCAACTTAAGGGCTGGTCCCCGTTCGCTCGCCACTACTAAGGGAATCTCGGTTGATTTCTTTTCCTCAGGGTACTTAGATGTTTCAGTTCCCCTGGTTCGCCTCTTGCACCTATGTATTCAGTACAAGATAACCAGCTTATGCTGGCTGGGTTCCCCCATTCAGAGATCTCTGGATCACAGTCTGTTTGCCGACTCCCCAAAGCTTATCGCAGGCTACCACGTCTTTCATCGCCTCTGACTGCCAAGGCATCCACCGTATGCGCTTCTTCACTTGACCATATAACCCCAAGCAATCTGGTTATACTGTGAAGACGACATTCGCCGAAAATTCGTACGTTGCTCTTTCGAGCAGAACTCACAAATTTTACCTTAGCCTGATCCACCAGCAGTGAAACTGGTGTTCAGTCTATATCTATCACATATCCGAATTTTTAAAGAACGATCTGACAAAAGCCAGAAATCAACATTCGAGCTGAATGTTCATTTCTAAGTTCTGACAAGTGACTGCGTACGGCGAAAGTGGTGGAGCCAAGCGGGATCGAACCGCTGACCTCCTGCGTGCAAGGCAGGCGCTCTCCCAGCTGAGCTATGGCCCCGTATTCTACGGCTGAACCATGTAATGGTAGGTCTGGGCAGATTTGAACTGCCGACCTCACCCTTATCAGGGGTGCGCTCTAACCAACTGAGCTACAGACCTATAACAGGGTCGCGTTACAGCATCGTCTTTTACAATGAATCAAGCAATTCGTGTGGGAGCTCATCAGCAGGCTGATGTCGTCGATTAAGGAGGTGATCCAGCCGCAGGTTCCCCTACGGCTACCTTGTTACGACTTCACCCCAGTCATGAATCACACCGTGGTAACCGTCCCCCCGAAGGTTAGACTAGCTACTTCTGGTGCAACCCACTCCCATGGTGTGACGGGCGGTGTGTACAAGGCCCGGGAACGTATTCACCGCGACATTCTGATTCGCGATTACTAGCGATTCCGACTTCACGCAGTCGAGTTGCAGACTGCGATCCGGACTACGATCGGTTTTGTGAGATTAGCTCCACCTCGCGGCTTGGCAACCCTCTGTACCGACCATTGTAGCACGTGTGTAGCCCAGGCCGTAAGGGCCATGATGACTTGACGTCATCCCCACCTTCCTCCGGTTTGTCACCGGCAGTCTCCTTAGAGTGCCCACCATAACGTGCTGGTAACTAAGGACAAGGGTTGCGCTCGTTACGGGACTTAACCCAACATCTCACGACACGAGCTGACGACAGCCATGCAGCACCTGTGTCAGAGTTCCCGAAGGCACCAATCCATCTCTGGAAAGTTCTCTGCATGTCAAGGCCTGGTAAGGTTCTTCGCGTTGCTTCGAATTAAACCACATGCTCCACCGCTTGTGCGGGCCCCCGTCAATTCATTTGAGTTTTAACCTTGCGGCCGTACTCCCCAGGCGGTCAACTTAATGCGTTAGCTGCGCCACTA
Source organism: Pseudomonas sp. GW823-FHT05G12 (assembly GCF_058795575.1). Lineage (NCBI taxonomy): Bacteria > Pseudomonadati > Pseudomonadota > Gammaproteobacteria > Pseudomonadales > Pseudomonadaceae > Pseudomonas > Pseudomonas sp. GW823-FHT05G12. Next base: position 740,502 of record NZ_CM179501.1, on the reverse strand, counting down.
AAATCTCAAGGATTCCAACGGCTAGTTGACATCGTTTACGGCGTGGACTACCAGGGTATCTAATCCTGTTTGCTCCCCACGCTTTCGCACCTCAGTGTCAGTATCAGTCCAGGTGGTCGCCTTCGCCACTGGTGTTCCTTCCTATATCTACGCATTTCACCGCTACACAGGAAATTCCACCACCCTCTACCGTACTCTAGCTTGCCAGTTTTGGATGCAGTTCCCAGGTTGAGCCCGGGGCTTTCACATCCAACTTAACAAACCACCTACGCGCGCTTTACGCCCAGTAATTCCGATTAACGCTTGCACCCTCTGTATTACCGCGGCTGCTGGCACAGAGTTAGCCGGTGCTTATTCTGTCGGTAACGTCAAAACAGCAAGGTATTAGCTTACTGCCCTTCCTCCCAACTTAAAGTGCTTTACAATCCGAAGACCTTCTTCACACACGCGGCATGGCTGGATCAGGCTTTCGCCCATTGTCCAATATTCCCCACTGCTGCCTCCCGTAGGAGTCTGGACCGTGTCTCAGTTCCAGTGTGACTGATCATCCTCTCAGACCAGTTACGGATCGTCGCCTTGGTGAGCCATTACCCCACCAACTAGCTAATCCGACCTAGGCTCATCTGATAGCGCAAGGCCCGAAGGTCCCCTGCTTTCTCCCGTAGGACGTATGCGGTATTAGCGTTCCTTTCGAAACGTTGTCCCCCACTACCAGGCAGATTCCTAGGCATTACTCACCCGTCCGCCGCTGAATCAAGGAGCAAGCTCCCGTCATCCGCTCGACTTGCATGTGTTAGGCCTGCCGCCAGCGTTCAATCTGAGCCATGATCAAACTCTTCAGTTCAATACTGCTTGGGTTTTTAAGAAACCCTAAACTTGGCTCAGCAATCTCAAATGACTATGTGATTTCTCGCATGGCCACTTGTGATGCTGATAATCTTTTTGACTATCAGTCCGTACTCACAAGCACCCACACGAATTGCTTGATTCGATTTGTTAAAGAGCGTTGGTTAAGAGCTTTTCATCTCAACCGAGGCGCGCATTCTACGCTTTCCTCAGAGCCTGTCAAGCGTTTATTTTGAAGTTTTTTGCGAGAAACTCGTTTAGCTTCAAACACTTGGCTCGCTGCGATCTCTCGTAGCGGGAGGCGAATCATACAGCACTCAGAAGCGCTGTCAACCATCATCTCAACCGCTTTCGATCATTCGATCGTAGCCCTTTCAGCTTTTGCCTTAACTACTTAACTCATTGAATCTCAAGAAGTTTTTCGTTCCGATGTCGCTGGAAGTGGGGCGCATTATAAGGGGATTCGAGAGGGCGTCAACCTTTAATTTCAAGAAATTGAAATATAAGGGGAAAGACCGTATCGGGGCTGCCAAGTGTTCGCCACGACAGTTTCAGCGCCTGTGAGATCGAGCGCCGCCCGCGCGGCGCTTCGCGGGTAAACCCGCTCCTACGTTTGTTTCGGGCCAGTCCCTCCTGTGCCAGGCGCGCGCGACCGCCTTGTTTGTTCGACGCGATATCGAGACAGGCACCAAAGCGTTCGCGCGCGAATCTCACAGGCATAATTGGCCGGAAACAAACGTAGGAGCGGGTTTACCCGCGAAGCGCCGCGCGGGCGGCGCTCGATCTCATAGGCGGTGAATGTCTCAAGCCGGACGCGCGCGGCGCTCGATCTCACAGGCGCTGCAGGGGTTATGGCAGACACATCTCACCGCCAAAACCACCTCAAGACATACCCACCACACCTCCCCCTACAACAGCAACAACCAACCCCCAAAAACAAAGCGGGGAGGCCTGACGGCCTCCCCGCTTCATCTACTTCCCTTACAGGCTAGGGAATGCAAACTGCGACGCTTCATGGCTGGCCCGCTGCGGCCACCGCTGGGTAATGGCCTTACGACGGGTATAGAAGCGCACACCATCCGGGCCATAGGCATGCAGGTCACCAAACAGCGAACGCTTCCAGCCACCAAAGCTGTGGTAGGCCACCGGCACCGGCAGCGGTACGTTCACACCCACCATACCCACTTCGATCTCGTCGCAGAACAGACGGGCCGCTTCACCGTCACGGGTAAAGATGCAGGTGCCGTTGCCATACTCGTGATCGTTGATCAGCTGCATGGCCTGCTCCAGGCTATTCACACGGACCACGCACAGCACCGGGCCAAAGATCTCCTCTTTATAGATGCGCATCTCCGGGGTCACATTGTCGAACAGGGTGCCACCTACAAAGTAGCCATCTTCATTACCCGCCACACGGAAGCCACGGCCATCCACCACCAGCTTGGCGCCAGCAGCAACACCGTCATCGATGTAACCCACGACCTTGTCACGCGCTGCCGCAGTCACCAGCGGGCCCATGTCCAGGCCGCACGAGGTGCCGGCACCAATCTTCAGCGCCTTGATCTGTGGCTCCAGCTTGGCAATCAGGGCGTCAGCCACTTGGTCGCCCACGCACACGGCTACCGAAATGGCCATGCAACGCTCGCCACACGAGCCGTAAGCCGCGCCCATCAGTGCACTGACTGCGTTGTCCAGGTCGGCATCCGGCATCAGCACCGCGTGGTTCTTCGCGCCCCCCAGGGCTTGTACACGCTTGCCACGCTTGGTGCCTTCGGCATAGATGTACTCGGCGATCGGGGTCGAACCCACGAAGCTCAGTGCTTTGACTTCCGGCGCTTCGATCAGCGCATCCACCGCTTCCTTGTCACCGTGCACGACGTTGAGGATGCCCTTCGGCAGGCCGGCTTCCAGCAGCAACTGGGCAATGTACAGGGTCGAGCTCGGGTCACGCTCGGAAGGCTTGAGGATGAAAGCGTTGCCGCAGGCGATGGCCAGCGGGTACATCCACAGCGGCACCATGGCCGGGAAGTTGAATGGGGTGATACCGGCAACCACGCCCAGCGGCTGGAAGTCGGACCAGGCGTCGATGTTCGGACCGACGTTACGGCTGTACTCCCCCTTCAGCACTTCTGGGGCTGCACACGCAAACTCGACGTTCTCGATACCACGCTTCAGTTCGCCGGCGGCGTCTTCCAGGGTCTTGCCGTGCTCTTCGCTGATCATCTGCGAAATCTTGGCTTCGTTCTGCTCCAGCAGTTGCTTGAAGCGGAACATCACCTGGGCGCGCTTGGCCGGAGGGGTGTTGCGCCAGGCCGGGAAGGCTGCCTTGGCCGAGTCGATCGCTTCCTGCACGGTTGCGCGGCTGGCCAGTTCGACCTTGCGAACGGCCTGGCCAGTGGACGGGTTGAAGACATCGGCGGTGCGCTCACCCTTGGTAACCAGTTCGCCGTGAATCAGGTGCTGAACAATGCTCATGCAAAACTCCAGATAAACAAAGGAGAGCCAGGCGCACGCTGCGGGCGCCTGGCATCAATATCGGAAAGATCAGTCGATCAGGTTCAGGGTTTCGCCTACCGCATCGAACAGGAGGTCCAGTTCCTGCGGCTTGGTATTGAAGGTTGGGCCGAACTGCAGGGTGTCGCCACCAAAGCGTACATAGAAGCCGGCTTTCCACAGCTTCATGGCCGCTTCGTATGGGCGAACGATGGCATCACCGTCACGGGCGGCGATCTGGATGGCGCCGGCCAGGCCGTAGTTACGGATATCGACGATATTCTTGGTGCCCTTCACGCCGTGCAGCAGCTTCTCGAAATGCGGCGCCAGTTCAGCCGCGGACTGCACCAGGTTTTCCTTCTGCAGCAGGTCCAGCGCGGCGAGACCGGCGGCACAGGCTACCGGGTGCGCCGAGTAGGTGTAGCCGTGTGGGAATTCCACGGCGTATTCCGGGGTCGGCTGGTTCATGAAGGTCTGGTAGATCTCGCTGCTGGCAATCACTGCGCCCATCGGGATGGCGCCGTTGGTCACCTGCTTGGCGATGCACATCAGGTCCGGGGTAACGCCGAAGGCTTCCGAGCCGGTCATCGCACCCATGCGGCCGAAGCCAGTGATCACTTCGTCGAAGATCAGCAGAATGTTGTGCTGGGTGCAGATTTCACGCAGGCGCTTCAGGTAACCCTTTGGCGGCGGCAGCACACCGGCCGAACCGGCCAGCGGCTCGACGATGACTGCTGCGATGTTGGAGGCATCGTGCAGCTCGATCAGCTTGAGCATTTCGTCAGCCAGCGCGATACCGCCCTCTTCCGGCAAGCCTTTCGAGAAGGCATTCACCGGCAATACAGTGTGAGGCAGGTGGTCGACGTCCAGCAGTTGGCCAAACATCTTGCGGTTACCGTTGACGCCACCCAGGCTGGTACCCGCGATGTTCACGCCATGGTAACCACGGGCACGGCCGATGATCTTGGTCTTGGTTGCCTGGCCTTTCAGGCGCCAGTAGGCACGCACCATCTTCAGTGCGGTATCGGCGCACTCGGAACCGGAGTTGGTATAGAAGACGTGATTCAGATTGCCCGGAACCAGCTCGGCGATCTTTTCCGCCAACTGGAACGACAGCGGGTGGCCGAACTGGAACGCTGGGGAGTAGTCCAGCGTACTCAGTTGACGGGTCACCGCGTCGGCGATTTCCTTGCGAGTGTGCCCTGCGCCGCAGGTCCACAGGCCGGACAGGGCGTCGAAGATCTTGCGCCCGTGGTCATCGATCAGGTAGTTGCCTTCGGCCGCCACGATCAGGCGTGGGTCGCGCTGGAAGTTGCGGTTGGCGGTGTAGGGCATCCAGTGGGCGTCCAGCTTGAGCTGGCTGGCGATACCGGCAGGACCAGTTTCGGGCATGTTCATCGGCGGTTCCTCGGAAGACGATTAGGCAACGATGGATGTTGTTGCAGCTAAATTGGCACGGCGATAGAGTCTGAAAAAGCCTACATTTCTAACCTTCAGACAGGCCGTGACTAAACTAATGAGCCGACGCCCCGATCCACTCGCCCAAGTCAGCGATTTCGACATCCGCCTGCTGAAGATCTATCGCAGCGTCGTCGAGTGCGGTGGCTTCTCGGCTGCCGAAAACGTACTGGGCATTGGTCGCTCGGCCATCAGCCAGCAGATGAACGACCTCGAGCAACGCCTTGGCCTGCGCCTGTGTCAGCGCGGCCGCGCCGGTTTCTCGCTGACGGAGGAAGGCCGCGAGGTCTACCATTCAGCCCTGCAACTGCTCAGCGCGCTGGAAAGCTTCCGCACCGAGGTCAACGGCCTGCACCAGCATTTGCGCGGCGAGCTGAACATCGGCCTGACCGACAATCTGGTGACCCTGCCGCACATGCGTATCACCCATGCCCTGGCGGAACTCAAGGATCGGGGCCCTGATGTGCGCATCCAGATCCGCATGATCGCCCCCAGCCAGGTCGAGCACGGCGTGCTCGACGGCAGCCTGCACGTTGGCGTCGTACCACAGACCAGCCCGTTATCGGGGCTTGAGTATCAACCGTTGTACAGCGAACGCTCGCTGCTGTACTGCGCGGTTGGCCACCCGCTGTTCTACGCCGACGACCAGCAGATAGACGACGAGCGCCTCAACAGCCAGGAAGCCATCACCCCCACCTTCCGCCTGCCGGCCGACATCCAGGCGCACTACCAGGCGCTGAATTGCACAGCCAGTGCTTCTGACCGCGAGGGCATGGCGTTTCTCATCCTTACCGGGCGCTATATCGGCTACCTGCCCGACCACTACGCCATGTTCTGGGTGCAGCAAGGCCGTTTGCGTGCGCTCAAACCCAAGGAGCGTTTTTATGACCTGAGCCTGAGCTGGGTTACCCGCAAAGGCCGGCGCCCCAACCTGGTGTTGGAAAGCTTCCTCGAAAGCCTGGCTGCGACACGTTGATGCCTGTCTGTGCCGCAAACGCTTGTCACTTCGGCACAGGCAGGTAATCTTGTCCCACAGCCGCAGCCACTGCACCGTACGGAATCGTCCATGACCCTAGAAGTCCCTGCGCATCGCCTCTCCGCCTCGGGCAAGCCCGCGGGCCGTATCCGCCAGAAGAACGAACAGGCCATTATCCAGGCCGCCGAAGATGAATTCGCCCGCCATGGTTTCAAGGGCACCAGCATGAACACCATCGCCCTCAAGGCGGGGTTGCCCAAGGCTAACCTGCATTACTACTTCACCAACAAGCTGGGCCTGTACATCGCCGTGCTCAGCAACATCATCGAGTTGTGGGACAGCACCTTCAACGCCTTGAGCGTCGATGACGACCCCGGTGAAGCCCTGAGCCAGTACATCCGCACCAAGATGGAGTTCTCCCGGCGCAACCCGCAAGCTTCGCGCATTTTCGCCATGGAAGTGATCAGCGGTGGCACCTGCCTGACCGAATACTTCAGTGCCGACTACCGCGAATGGTTCCGCGGCCGTGCTGCGGTATTCCAGGCCTGGATCGAAGCAGGCAAGATGGACCCGGTCGACCCCGTACACCTGATCTTCCTGCTCTGGGGCAGCACCCAGCACTACGCTGACTTCGCCACCCAGATTTGCCAGGTGACTGGCCGCAGCCGCCTGACCAAGCAGGACATGGAAGACGCGAGCAACAACCTTATCCACATCATTCTGAAGGGCTGCGGCATCAAGCCGGCTGCCTGACCGTCCTTTATGCCTTCTACCCTGCTCGACCTCTGCGAATACCGCGAGGAAATCCGCAAAAGCCGCTTCATCACCCTCGCCGGGCCGATCAGCAGCGCCGCCGAAGCGATGAGTTTCATCGAACGTCACAGCGACCTGGCCGCTACCCACAACTGCTGGGCCTGGAAACTCGGCGCGCAGTACCGCAGCAGTGACGACGGCGAACCCGGCGGCACCGCAGGGCGGCCGATCCTGGCAGCCATCGAAGCGCAGGACTGCGATCAGGTGGTGGTGCTGGTGATCCGTTGGTACGGCGGCATCCAGCTGGGTACCGGCGGCCTGGCCAGGGCTTATGGCGGCGGCGCCAACAAGTGCCTGCAACAGGCGCCCAAACGCCTGCTGGTGCAGCGCAGCCATTTCAGCTGCAGTTGCAGTTTCAGCGAGCTGGCGCTGGTGAAGCTGCGTCTGGCCGAGGTTGACGGCCTGGTCCTGGATGAACAGTTCACCGCCAATGGTGTGGACCTGGTGATTGCCCTCGGTGACGCCCACCTGGCGCCATTGCAACAGCAACTGGCGGACCTGAGCCGCGGGCGCATTTTGCTCGAAGCACGCTGAACATTGCCCACAACAACTGTGGGCCTGCCTGTGGATAAGCTTGGGGCACTCTCTTGCAGGCTAGTGATTTCGAGGCCCCCAGAGCTTTGATCATATTTTGATCACTATTTGATGACAGTCGTAAACTGCTGAATGTGCGCGACTTATCCCCAGCGAACCGCCCATCCAAGCCGCCCCCCCCTTGCTCACCTTGCACACAATAACTGTGGACCAGCTTGTGGATAACCCGTGCGCCAACGGGCGAAGCGCCCGGCCCCACAAGGCCCAGACAAAACTGACCATTTTTTAACCAGACGCAAACCAGGCACGCGTATTCGCCGTGACGTATGCTCAATTCCTTTCTCCTACACCGATAAAGGAATGTTCCTATGGCTAATTCAAGAACTGCCCTCATCATCGGCGCCTCGCGCGGGCTTGGCCTGGGTTTGGTACAACGCCTGCACGAAGACGGCTGGCACATCACTGCCACCGTCCGTAACCCGCAGCAGCCCGGCGGCCTGGCGAACGTCCCCGGCGTGCGCATCGAGCAGCTGGAAATGACCGACACCGTTCAGCTCGACAGCCTGCAGCAACGCCTGCAAGGCCAGGTGTTCGACCTGATATTCGTCAACGCCGGGGTCATGGGCCCCCTGCCGCAAGACCTGGAGGCAGTACACAACAGCGACATTGGCGATCTGTTCATGACCAACGCCGTGGCGCCGATACGCGTGGCTCGCCGCCTGGTGGGTCAAATACGCGAAGGCAGTGGTGTGCTGGCCTTCATGAGCTCGATCCTGGGAAGCGTCACCATCCCCGACGGTGGCGAAATCTGCCTGTACAAGGCCAGCAAGGCGGCACTGAACTCGATGATCAACAGCTTCTTTGTTGAGCAGCAGCGCCCGGACCTGTGCGTGCTGGCCATGCACCCGGGTTGGGTGAAAACCGACATGGGTGGCGAAAACGCCGATATCGATGTGCTCACCAGCACCCGCGGCATGATCGAACAGATCAAGGCTCAAAGCGGCAAGGGCGGCCTGCGCTTCATCAACTACAAGGGCGAGCCCTTGGTCTGGTGATTCACCAGGTCGCAGCCCGGCTGGGCGCATTGCCCGGCCGGCCCCTGTAGAATGGCCGCAACCGTACCTGATTGAGATGAACCACTATGTATGACTGGTTGAACGCCCTGCCCAAGGCCGAACTGCACCTGCACCTGGAAGGCTCACTGGAGCCCGAGTTGCTGTTCGCCCTGGCCGAGCGCAACAAGATCGCCTTGCCCTGGGCCGATGTGGAGACCTTGCGCGGTGCCTATGCCTTCAACAACCTGCAGGAGTTCCTCGACCTGTATTACCAGGGCGCCGACGTGCTGCGCACCGAGCAGGACTTCTACGACCTGACCTGGGCCTACCTGCAACGCTGCAAGGCCCAGAACGTGATCCACACCGAACCCTTCTTCGACCCGCAGACCCACACCGACCGCGGCATTGCTTTCGAAGTGGTGCTCAACGGCATCAGCCAGGCGCTCAAGGATGGCCGCGAACAACTGGGCATCAGCAGCGGCCTGATCCTCAGCTTCCTGCGCCACCTCAGCGAGGATGAAGCGCACAAGACCCTCGATCAGGCCTTGCCGTTCCGCGATGCGTTCATTGCCGTAGGCCTGGACAGCTCGGAGATGGGCCACCCGCCCAGCAAGTTCCAGCGGGTGTTCGACCGCGCCCGTAGCGAAGGCTTCGTCGCCGTTGCCCATGCTGGCGAAGAAGGCCCGCCCGAGTACATCTGGGAAGCCCTCGACCTGCTGAAGATCAAACGTATCGACCATGGCGTGCGCGCCATCGAGGACGAGCGCCTGATGCAGCGCATCATCGACGAGCAGATCCCGCTCACGGTGTGCCCGCTGTCCAACACCAAGCTATGCGTGTTCGACCACATGAGCCAGCACAACATCCTCGACATGCTCGAGCGTGGTGTGAAAGTCACGGTCAACTCGGACGACCCGGCCTACTTCGGTGGCTACGTCACGGAGAACTTCCACGCTCTGCATACCCACTTGGGCATGACCGAAGACCAGGCTCGTCGCCTGGCGCAGAACAGCCTGGACGCACGGCTGGTTTGAGTAGCATGACGACGTTGCGCTCAACCGACCTGCAACGTCGCCACGCGGGCTATGCGATTGATCTGCTGGATACCCAGCGCCGAAATATGCAGTGCCCGTGAGTCCTCTATCTCGCGCATCCAGCCAGATTGCAGGAACAACCTGAACAAGGCCTGACCCAGTACGCCACCCAGATGCGGGCCTTGGTCATTCCATTCGGTGCAGCGGCAGATCACGCAACCTCGTTGCTGGTGTGGCGCCAGGGCATCGATGTACACCCCGACCAAGGCCAACTGCGCCCGCCCCTCGTCACTGACCCTCAAGTGCCGTCCGCTGCCTTCCAACCAGCCAGCCACCACCATGCGATGATACAGCTCACTGGCCAACTCCCCACCCAGGTGATCGCCACAACGGCGCGCCCGGCGCATCGACAGCGGCAGCGACGATACCGGCGCTTCGGCACGCTCTCCCCTGGCGCTTTCCAGCTGTACGCTGGCCAAGGCCTCTACCGCCGCTCCGACCTGCGGGGTAGCCAGGCAGAAGTAACGTTTGCGGCCCCTGGCTTCATGCCTGAGCAAACCGGCCGACGACAGCAGCGAAAGATGTGCGCAGGCTGATGATGAAGTCAGGCCAGTCATTATCGCGAGCTCATTGGCCAACCGTGGTGTGCCATCGATCAATGCCCACAACATGGCACTGCGCTTGGGGTCGGCCATCAGGCTGGCAATTTGGCTGATACTGCTGGCTGCGTTCATGTCCTTGTAACTCCCTGCAAGTTCACGGTGGGGATGCGATGGCCAACCCTGCCAGGGAAGCGCCTCTCGCTGGCACTGGCCTGGCTCGCCAGTATAAGCCGCAGAAAAACGCCGGTCAGACGACCAGGTGCCGTCGTACTCATGACGAAAAACCACTGGGTATGCCTACCCATGGCAAGCAGCGAAGCGGCTTCGAAAACGCCCCGGAACCAAGTCAACCAAGGCACCGGTACGCCCACACAAACGCGCTGAAACATCTTGATGAAAACAAACTTGCAGCCATTTCAGATGTGGCCCACAGCAACCTTCCACAAATAGCGCGAAACAAAGCGAAGGTTCTGCGGGTTTGCGGGCATTGCGCCCAAAGTAGGAAACACCACCAGGGAAATGCGCACACTTACCGTCAGTCAGGACGCTGAAGCCGTGTCATGGCAGGCTGGCGGGCCAGCGCTACACTTGAGCGGCTCCCCTTCCTGGAGGTATGCAGCGATGAAAATTATCGTAAGTGCGTCGAGCCGAAACCCCGCCTGCCCTTGGCAAGTCCAGCTCGATCAGCATGTGGTCAGTTTCCGCAGCGAGGCTGAGGCGCGCGCCTTCGTCGCCACGCTGGAAACCCGGCTGCAGGCACCTCACCCGCTCATGCGGGAGCCTTGGCCTGCAGACGCCGGGTCAACAGCGCGACACTGACCACCAGCGCCCCGCACAGGCTGATCACGATTGCCATTGGCACCGCACTGCCATCATGCAGCAGCCCGACCAGCGCCGCAGCACCCGCAGCTACGCTGAACTGCACGCAGCCCATCAGTGCCGACGCGCTGCCGGCACGCGCGCCCTGTCCACTCATGGCGCAGGCCGAAGCATTGGGAATGATGCAACCAAGGCTGGCGATGCAGATGAACAGCGGCACCAGTAGCGGCCACAATTGCGCAGGGCGCAACGCCGCCACGCCCAACAGCACCAGGCCCGCAACCAGATACAGCCACACCGCACGGCCCAGCAGGAAGGCCGGCCCGCGTTTGGCCAGCAGGCGGGCGTTCACCTGCGCCACCAGAATAAAACCTGCGGCGTTGGTACCGAACAGCCAGCCGTAGTGCTCAGCGGGCACGCCATACAGTTTGATGAACACGAAAGGTGAACCGGCGATATAGGCGAACATGCCGGCAATGGCGATACCGCCGGTCAGGGCATGGCCGAGGAAAACCCGGTCAGCCAGCAGCCGCAGGTATTGGCGTAAAGCGCCAGATAGCGGTTGGCGGGGTATATGCTCGGGCAGGCTTTCCGGCAGGCCCAGGCTTACCGCAAGCAGGCAGCCAGCACTGAACAGGCTCAGAGCAAGGAAGATCGACTGCCAGCCGGCCAGGTTCACCAGCACCCCACCCAGCATCGGTGCCAGGATCGGCGCCAAGCCCATGACCAGCATCAGTTGCGAAAACACTTTGGCTGAAGCTACCGGGTCGCACTTGTCGCTGACGATGGCCCGCGAAAGCACCATGCCGGCACAACCACCCAGTGCCTGGATGAAACGCGCCACCACCAAGGTATCGAGGTTGGGGGCGTAGGCACAGGCCAGTGATGCCAGGGTGAACAGCGTAACGCCGAACATCAGCGGTTTGCGTCGGCCAAAGCGGTCGGCAACCGGCCCATAGGCCAACTGCCCGATAGACAGGCCCAGGAAGTAGGCGGCCAACGTGGCCTGGACGTGTTTTTCATCGGTGGCGAACGCTTGCGCCATGGCCGGAAAGGCTGGCAGGTAGAAGTCGATCGCCAAGGGCCCGAACGCACTGAGTGCGCCCAGGATGAGCACCATTCGCAGGTTCATCAGGAATCCATAGCAGGCTAAGCAAGTGACTGATTCTACCTGCTGTGGACCCTGTCAATGTGAAAAGATTTGCAACACTGTTAGCCCCGGAGGGAGCAATCAGGTCTTCAGGCGAGTTCAGCCTGATACCCCTCATCCCGAATCGCAGTGAGGATCTGCTCCTGCGCCAACTCGCTCTGCACACGCACCTGTTTGCCCGCCAGATCAACTTCCACCCTGGCTGCCGCATCCTGCTCCTGCACCGCGCGGGTCACGGCTTTCACGCAATGGCCGCAGGTCATGCCTTGCACATTGAACACTTGCATGGGGGTTACCTCCTTCAGGTTTTTCACAAGTCTCAAGCTTGCCATCAGGGCAAGGTCAAGCCCTGCCTGCAACGCCCGGGGTGGAAATCCGCGTCCGCGTCGGCCAAGCTGCGCCTTTGACGATCAGGCAAGCAGGAGATTTTTCATGTTCAGGGCAGCATTGGGCGTCGTCGGGCTCTTGGGCGCGCTGGCTGTGGTGCCACCGGCATTCGCCGAGGGCAACTCGGCCTACAGCGTACTGATCATTTCCCGGGAGCGCCTGGAAGTGGCCACCAGTTGCGAAATCGGCGTGTACCTCAACGACCAGCTTTCCGGGCGCGTTTTCCAGGAGCAGTCCACCTCGTTCAACCTGCCGCCTGGCCCGGTGGATGTGCGCCTGCGCCTGCTGCCTGGGCAAATGCCGGGTTGCGCCGCAGGTATAGAGGACCAGCGCAGCACGCGTTTGAATCTGCAGGCGGGCCAGATCAACAAATACCGCATCGCCATGGGGCAATATGGGCTGGAGTTGAAACGAGCCGACCTGGGCTATTGACCTTGCCTGCGTGGCAAGGTTGATGCTGGAGACCTGTCCAAGGAGGAGAGCCATGCCCGCATCCACCACATACGACCTGCCGATCTCCGGCATGACCTGCGCCAGCTGTGCTGGCCGGGTCGAGCGCGCCCTGCGCAAGGTCACCGGCGCTGAACAGGTCAGCGTAAACCTCACCACTGAAAAAGCTCGGGTTCTGGCCCCGCCTGCCAGCCTGCCAGCCTTGGTCGAAGCCGTGCGCGAGGCCGGTTACGGGGTACCAACCCGCACCCTCGAACTGCAGATAGGCGGCATGACCTGCGCCAGTTGTGTCGGCCGAGTAGAGCGCGCCCTGGGCAAATTGGCCGGGGTCGAGCAGGTCAGCGTCAACTTGGCCAGCGAACGCGCGCACCTCGAAGTGCTTGCCGCCCTTGATGACAACCTGCTGATCGACGCTGTGCAGAAGGCAGGCTACAGCGCCAGCCTGCCGCAATCGACCAAGGACGACCAAAGCGCTGTCCAGCGCCGCCTGCGCAACGAGCGCCTGGCAGTCGGTGCAGCCTTGCTGTTGGCCCTGCCGCTGGTATTACCCATGCTGGTACAACCGTTCGGCTTGCACTGGATGCTACCCGCCTGGGCGCAGTTCCTGCTGGCCACACCCGTGCAGTTCATTCTCGGTGCCCGCTTCTACATTGCAGCCTGGAAGGCCGTGCGCGCCGGCGCCGGCAACATGGACCTGCTGGTGGCCCTGGGCACCAGCGCTGGTTATGGCCTGAGCCTGTACCAATGGGCACAGGCTCCCGCCGGCATGGCTCCGCACCTGTACTTCGAAGCCTCAGCCGTGGTGATTGCCCTGGTATTGCTGGGCAAGTACCTGGAAAGCCGCGCCAAACGCCAGACCGCCAGTGCCATCCGAGCCCTCGAAGCCCTGCGCCCGGAACGCGCCCTGCGCGTGGTCGACGGCGTGGAAGAGGACGTGGCCATCGCCCACTTGCGCGTGGGCGACCTGGTACTGGTCAAGCCCGGCGAACGCTTCCCGGTCGACGGCGTGGTCGAAGACGGCAGCAGCCATGCCGATGAGGCCCTGATCAGCGGCGAGAGCCTGCCAGTGCCCAAGCAACCCGGCGACAGCGTCACCGGTGGCGCCATCAATGGCGAAGGCCGGCTGCTGGTGCGTACCCAGGCACTGGGCACCGAGACCGTGCTGGCGCGCATCATCCGCCTGGTGGAAGACGCCCAGGCCGCCAAAGCGCCGATCCAGAAGCTGGTCGACCGTGTCAGCCAGGTGTTCGTCCCGGCCGTGCTGGTACTGGCGCTGATCACCCTGATTGGCTGGTGGCTGGCTGGGGTACCGCTGGAAACCGCGCTGATCAACGCCGTCGCCGTGCTGGTCATCGCCTGCCCCTGCGCCCTCGGCCTGGCCACGCCCGCCGCGATCATGGCCGGCACCGGGGTCGCCGCCCGCCACGGCATCCTGATCAAGGATGCCGAAGCCCTGGAGCGTGCCCATGCGGTCAACCGCGTAGTGTTCGACAAAACCGGCACCCTCACCTCCGGCAGCCCGCGGGTGGTTCACAGCCAGGCGCTGGACGGCAACAGCGCCGACCTTCACCGCCTGGCCGGCGCCCTGCAGCGTGGGAGTGAACACCCGCTGGCCAAGGCGGTGCTGGTGGCCTGTGCAGAGCAAGGGCTGGACGTGCCAACCGTTGCCGACAGCCAGTCGCTGACCGGGCGCGGCATTGCCGGTCGCGTTGAGGGCCGTGAACTGGCGCTGGGCAACCGCCGACTGCTTGACGAAAGCGGTCTGCAGCCCGGCGAGTTGGCCGCCCAGGCTCTGGCCTGGGAAGCTGAAGGGCGCACACTGTCGTGGCTGATCGAGCGCGGCAAGCAACCGAGAGTGGTGGGCCTGTTCGCCTTTGGTGACAGCCTCAAGCCTGGCGCCGCGCAGGCCATCGAAACCCTGCACGCCCAACACATCAGCAGCTACCTGCTGACCGGTGACAACCGTGGCAGCGCCAACGTGGTTGCCGAGGCACTGGGCATCGACGATGTGCACGCCGAAGTGCTACCGGCCGACAAGGCCGCGACCGTGGCCGCGCTCAAGCAGGATGGGGTGGTCGCCATGGTTGGCGATGGCATCAACGATGCACCGGCGCTGGCCGCGGCCGACATCGGCATTGCCATGGGTGGCGGTACCGACGTGGCCATGCAGGCCGCCGGCATCACCCTGATGCGTGGCGACCCGCGCCTGGTGCCCGCCGCGCTGGAAATCAGCCGCAAGACCTACGCGAAGATCCGCCAGAACCTGTTCTGGGCCTTCATCTACAACCTGATCGGCATTCCACTCGCCGCGCTGGGTTACCTCAACCCGGTCCTGGCAGGTGCCGCCATGGCCCTGTCCAGTGTCAGCGTCGTCAGCAATGCACTGTGGCTTAAAACGTGGAAACCCACCAGCAGCACCCAGGAGGCGCCATGAACATCGGCCAGGCCGCCCGCCGCAGCGGGCTCAGCACCAAGATGATCCGTTACTACGAGTCCATCGGCCTGCTCAAACCCGCCACTCGCAGCGACAGCGGCTACCGCCTGTACCAGGCGCAAGACTTGCACAACCTGGCCTTCATCAAACGCTCCCGCGACCTGGGCTTTTCCCTCGAGGAGGTCGGCAAGTTGCTGACCTTGTGGCAGGACCGCCAACGTGCCAGCGCCGATGTGAAGGCGCTGGCCATGCACCACATCGATGAACTGAACCGGCGTATCGAGGAGCTGGTGAGCCTGCGCGACACCCTCGGCGAGCTGGTTTCGCACTGTCAGGGTGACGACCGCCCGGACTGCCCGATCCTCAAAGACCTGGCCAATGGTGCTGCAGGCAGCTGCTGTCACTGAGCTGCCACGAGCGTTTGGCATGCCATAAATGTCCAAACACGACCGATTAGTCACCAACCACGACTTTATCCAATAAATACGGGCGTTTTGGCTTCATAAAACCCGGATGCTGCCGATGTAGATGCTACCTGCCTCGTGTGTCGAAAATAACAATTCCGGGAGCGTCGATGAGCATCAAACAGAAATTGACCTGGGCATTCGCGGTCATCGCCGGCTTGCCCATCGTTCTGGTGGCCACCCTGGTGGTCATCAACCTGCGCGGCGAAGCCCGCGACGGATTCCTCGACAGCAGCAGCCGGGAAATCCGCCAGGTCAGCAATGCGATGAACATCTTCTTCCAGGGGATCAACCAGAACGTCGAGTACATGGCTTCCCAGCCAATGGTTGCCGCCACGGGCAGCGAGCTGAACAAGTACATGAGCGCAACCCCGTCTTACGAACTGGGCGAGCAGGCCAGCAAAATTCTCGACTTCATGACTCGCCTGGCCAACTCACATCCCGCCTACGCCTACCTGTCCTACGGGGTGAGTGACGGCGGCTACACCGGCTGGCCGGCCGGCCAGAAGTTTGTCAATTATGACCCACGCACCCGCCCCTGGTACCAACTTGCCATGGCCAACCCTGGCAAGACACTGCGTACCGGCGCCTACTACTGGGCCGCCGACGATGCGGTGCTGGTCAGCACCGTGCGCACCGTGGCCAACCAGCTAGGCAACCCCGGCGGCGTGGTCAACATCGACGTGTCGCTCAAGGGCCTGACCGAGATCGTCAAGCAGATCAAACTGGGCGAAAGCGGCTACCTGATGCTGGTGGAAAGCAACGGCAACGTGATGGTCGACCCGCGCGATGCCACACACAATTTCAAGCAGCTGGGAAGCTTTGGCGACGGCTATGCCAAGCTGGCCAAAGCCGGCAAAGGCCTGGTCGAGGTCGAACTCAATGGCGTGCACTACATGGCCAACGTCTACCCCGACCAGCAGCTGGGCTGGACCTTCATCGGCCTGATCGAACAAAGCGAAGTGATGCAGACCACCACCCGGCTCACCTGGCTGATCGGTGTCATCGCTGTGGTGTTGGCCGCGCTGTTCGCGGTGGTCGGTGCGGCCTTCGCCAAACTGATCGTGCGCCCGATCAACAGCGTCACCAATGGCCTGGAAGACATTGCCCAAGGTGAGGGTGACCTGACCCGCAACCTGGAAATCCGCGGCCGCGACGAAACCGCGCAACTGGCCAACTGGTTCAACCAGTTCCTCGGTGCCATTCGCAGCCTGATCCAGCACATCGGCACTGCTGCCAGCAAGATCCTCAGCACGTCCAGCAGCTCGACCCGCGTCTCCAGCGACATGGCCGAGGCGGCCGGCCGCCAGCGCGAAGCCGTGGACATGGTTTCCACCGCATTCCACGAAATGGTCGCCACCGCCAATGAAGTGGCACGGTCCTGCAGCCAGGCGGCGCAGTCGGCCGACAGCGGCCAGCAGCAGGCCCGCGAAGGGCAGCAGCAGATCGATGCGGCGGTACACAGCGTTGATCGCCTGAGCCACGAAATCGAGCAATCGGCCCAGTCGATCCAACAGCTGGAGCGTGACAGCAACGCCATTCAGTCGATCCTCGGCACCATCCGTTCGATTGCCGAACAGACCAACCTGCTGGCCCTGAACGCCGCCATCGAAGCGGCCCGTGCCGGTGAACAGGGCCGCGGCTTTGCCGTGGTGGCCGACGAAGTGCGGGCGCTGGCCAAGCGTACTGCCGACTCCACCGCCGAAATCGACGGTTTGCTGGGCAACCTGGCCAGCCGTACCGCCGAAGTGGCCGAGCAGATGCACGCCAGCCTGGAAGTGTCGCAGCAGTCGGTCAGCCGCATTGGCCTGGCCCGCGACAGCTTCGGGCAGATCCGTGAGTCGGTGGACGTGATCCGCGACATGAACACCCAGATCGCCACGGCCGCCGAAGAGCAGCATCAGGTGGCTGAGGACATCAACCGGCACATCAGCCAGATTCACGGGGATGCGCAGTTGGTGGCCGAGCTGGCCCAGGCGGCGCGCCAGGACTCCGAGAGCCTGGCTGGGCTGTCCAATGAGCTGGATACGCTGGTGCGCAGGTTCCGCACCTGATGATGCATGGCCTGTGCCGGCCCTTTTCGCGGGTGGTAACGCGCCCTCCGTAGGCGCGGGTTTACCGCGAAGAGGCCGGCACAAGTAACCCTGAACTAAAGCTTCAACTCCCCCGGTGTCGCGCCAAACAGCTGCTTGAATGCCGCAATGTAGGCCGAGGTGGAGTCATACCCACACCCCAGCGCCGCCTCGGTCACATTCTCCCCCGCCTCCAGCAACGCCAGCGACGACAACAGCCGCATGCGCTGGCGCCAATTACGAAAGCTCAAGCCGGTCTCCCGTTGAAACAGCCGCATCAGCGTCTTCTCCGAACACCCCAGCTCCCGCGCCCACTGCTGCAAGGTCTGCGGCTGGTCTGGTGCAGCGATCAAGCCATTGCACAGCGCCAGCAAACCAGGGTGGCGGGGCAACGGCAGCGAAAAACCGACTTCCGGCAAGGTGCGCAACTGATCGAGCAGCACTGCCACCAGACGCGATTCGGCGCTGTCGTCCTCTGGGTAATCTGCCGGGAACAGGCAGAACTGCTTGATCAGCTCGCGCGCCAGCGGCGTGACTTCCAGCACTCGGCATTGTTCCGGCGCCCATGGGCAGGCATCGCGGCGCACATACAGGCTGCGCATCTCGGCTTGCATCGAGGTGACCACTTCATGCTCGGCATCGGCAGGGATCCACACCCCCCACTGCGGTGGGGCAAAGTAACTGCCGTCGCGTGTGTACACGCCAAGTACACCGCTGATGGCGTAGGAGAACTGCACCCAGTCGTGCTGGTGGCGGGTAGTCCACGAACCGGCGCCAAGGCTTTCGGCACGGGCGTAGAGCGGTCTGGGCAGGTGTTCCAGCGCGGGGATAGCGCGGGGGTGTCCGATGATCGGCATGGTATTTTCTTTTAGTTCTGACCAGACAAGCCTAACAGCTGGATCATGATCGAGGCACTCGCCGCCTCTGCCGTTACCCTGGAGGTGCTTCAACGCTCGACGATAACGGTCACCCCCTGCCCGCCTGCCGCACAGATCGAAATCAGCCCGCGCCCCTTACCCGCCGTCGCCAACAGCTTGGCCAGGTTGGCCAATATCCGCCCACCGGTTGCCGCAAACGGGTGCCCGGCCGCCAGCGAACTGCCCCTGACATTGAGTTTGCTGCGGTCGATCGCGCCAAGCGGCGCCTCCAGGCCCAACCGCTCACGGCAGTAATCGGCATATTCCCAGGCCTTGAGCGTGCACAGCACCTGGGCCGCAAAGGCTTCGTGGATTTCGTAGTAGTCAAAGTCCTGCAGCGTCAGGCCATTGCGTGCCAGCAAGCGCGGCACGGCATACACCGGCGCCATCAACAACCCTTCGCGCCCCGTGACAAAATCCACCGCGGCGGTTTCGCCATCCACCAGATAGGCAAGCACCTGCAACCCCTGCTGCTGCGCCCACGCCTCGCTGCCCAACAGCACCAGCGAAGCACCATCGGTCAACGGCGTGGAATTACCCGCCGTCAACGTGCCCTGCCCGCTGCGGTCAAAGGCTGGTTTGAGTCCGGCCAACTGCTCAAGGCTCAGGTCGGGGCGCAGGTTGTTGTCCCGTGCCAGCGAAAGAAACGGCGTCAACAGGTCGTCCTGCCAACCCTCGGCATAGGCAGCGGCCAGCTTCTGGTGGCTAAGCAGCGCCAATTCGTCCTGCTCGGCGCGGCCAACGCGCCAGGTGTGGGCCATGCGCTCGCAATGCTCGCCCATCGACAACCCCGTACGCGGCTCGCTATTGCGTGGCAGCTCGGGTTTCAGGTGATGAGGCCGCAGCTTGAGGAAGGGCTTTAACCGTTCGCCAAGGCTTTTGCCACGGTTGGCCTGCAGCAATATATGGCGCAAGCCTTCGTTGACGGCGATCGGCGCATCGGAGGTGCTATCGACACCGCCTGCAATACCGCAGTCGATCTGCCCCAGGGCAATCTTGTTGGCTACCAGCAGCGCAGCCTCCAGCCCGGTACCGCAGGCCTGCTGGATGTCATAGGCCGGGGTCTGCGGTGACAGGCGCGAACCCAACACGCACTCGCGGGTCAGGTTCATGTCGCGCGAGTGCTTGAGCACGGCACCGGCCACCACCTCGCCCAACCGCAGCCCGTGCAGGCGATAGCGTTCGATCAAGCCTTCAAGCGCGGCCGTGAGCATCGCCTGGTTGCTGGCTGTAGCGTAGGCGCCATTGGAGCGGGCGAAAGGGATCCGGTTGCCGCCCAGGATCGCGACCCGGCGAGTTGAACGCATGCGCGTGTTCCTCCTGAAACAATTTGTTCGGTACAGCCTAGGTGTTTTTACCGCATTCGAACGACCCTGCCGCAAAGTTGGTCCACACTTTCAAGCTTGCCTTTCGGGAGACCCCTCATGAGCGATCGCTACCTCGGTTTTGCCAACTCCAATCTCGGCCGCCGCCTCGTGGATGCCCTTGGCCTGCCACGCCCGGCGCCACTGGAGCGCTGGCAGGCTGGCCGCCTGCGGCCGGTGGAAGGTGCCCTGGTACTGGGTGGCGGGCCACTGGCGACGCAGGTCGAAGCCATCGCCCCGCGCCTCACTGACGAGGTATACAGCTTCAATGCCGACAACCTGCAGGCTGAAGCCTGGGTGGCCGGCCTGGGGCCGAAAATCAAGGCCGTGGTCTTCGATGCCAGTCACTTGTCCGACAGCGATGCACTGAAGCAGTTGCGTGAATTTTTCCAGCCGCTGTTACGCAGCCTGGCCCCATGCGCCCATGTACTGGTGCTGGGCCGTGCACCGGAAGGCCTCGACGACCCACTGGCCAGCGTTGCACAGCGTGCCCTTGAGGGCTTCAGCCGCTCACTGGCCAAGGAACTGCGCAATGGCGCGACTGCCCAGCTGCTGTATGTCGCCCCCGGTGCCGAAGATCAGCTGGAAGGCGCCCTGCGCTTCTTCCTCTCGCCAAAGAGTGCCTTCATCTCTGGCCAGGTACTGCGCCTGCAAGCCTGCACCAGCCAGGTGGAGGACTGGACCCGCCCACTCGGCGGCCGCCGTGCGCTGGTCACGGGGGCTGCGCGCGGCATCGGCGCCGCCATTGCGGAAACCTTGGTACGGGACGGCGCCGATGTGCTGCTGCTGGATGTACCGCAGGCCAGCCAGGACCTCGACGCCCTCGCAGCACGCCTCGGCGGCAAGGCACTGCCACTGGACATATGCGCGAGCGATGCGGCAACGCAACTGCTCGCGGCCCTGCCCGACGGCATCGATATCGTGGTGCACAACGCCGGTATCACCCGCGACAAGACGCTGGCCAACATGACGCCGGAATACTGGGACGCCGTGCTGGCCGTGAACCTCAAGGCACCGCAAGTGCTCACCCAGGCGTTGTATGACAACGGCGCGCTGGGGGAAAACGCGCGCATCACCCTGCTGGCCTCGGTCAGCGGCATTGCCGGCAACCGCGGGCAGGCCAACTATGCCGCGAGCAAGGCCGGGCTGATCGGCCTGGCCCAGGCCTGGGCGCCACGGCTTGCCGAGCGCGGTGGCAGCATCAACGCCATCGCCCCCGGCTTCATCGAAACCCACATGACTGCAGCCATGCCCATGGGCCTGCGCGAGGCGGGCCGGCGCTTGAGTTCGCTGGGCCAGGGTGGGCGCCCGCAGGATGTCGCCGAAGCCATTGCGTGGCTCAGCCAGCCAGGCTCCGGGTCGGTCAACGGCCAGGTGCTGCGGGTGTGCGGCCAGGCACTGATGGGGGCTTGAACATGAGCCGACAATGGCACGACCTGCACAACCCTGCCGCCCGCGCCAGCCTGTACCTGCGCGCAGCCAGCAAACGCTCCATCAGCGGCGACCGGCTGCCGGACGATGGCCTGCGCTGTTTCATGCGGGTCCAACCGGGCAATCTGGGTGCCTATCGAAGGCTTTGCCACTTTCCCGATGATGGCCGCCTGCCGGGGACCTATCCTCATGTGATGGCGTTTGCCCTGCAATTGCAGCTGATGACAGCCGATGATTTCCCCTTCCCGCTGCTGGGTCTGGTACACCTGCACAACCGCATCGAAGTGCTGCGCCCGCTTGGTGCTGTCGAAGGGCTGCGCTTTGCGGTGTACGCGCACAACCTGCAGCGCCATGCCAAAGGGGGCACCTTCGACCTGGTCACCGAGGCTGAAGATGGCATCGGCCTGCTCTGGCGCGAGACCAGCCGCATGTTGGTGCGTGGCTTGACCCTGGAAGGCGAGGCAAGTGAGCCCGCCGACACGGCGCCTGATTCATTGCCCGAGGCCACCCGCTGGTATGCCGACAGTGATATCGGCCGGCGATATGCCAAGGTGTGCGGGGATTACAACCCTATCCACCTCAGTGCTGTCAGTGCGCGGTTGTTCGGCTTTCCAACGGCCATTGCCCATGGCATGTGGACCAAGGCAATGGCCTTGGCCGCGCTGCGCGGGCACTTGCCGCACAGTGGCTTTGCCTTTGAGGTGGACTTCCGCAAGCCGGTCAGGTTGCCTTCAGAGGTGGTGCTCAGTGCCAGTGAAGCGGGCCCTTCGGGCCAACTGCGCCTGGACGGGCACGGGGACGTGCTGCATATGGTCGGCCGTTGGGAGTGCCTGTAGGGCCGGGCCTGTCCTGGCGGTATACGCTTGCTTTGCATCGGGCCTGGGCAGAAGCTATGCAGCAATAGGAGACCCCCGATGAACCTGCAAGAACTCACCCAACGCCTGCATCAGATCCGCGATACCAACGACTGGCGCGGCTTCCACAGCCCGAAGAACCTGGCCATGGCCGCCAGCGTCGAAATGGCCGAACTGGTAGAAATCTTCCAGTGGCTGAGCGAGGACGAATCGCGCCAGCTGCCTGCCGACAAACTCGCCCACGCCGGCCAGGAGATCGGTGACGTGGTGCTCTACCTGTTGCTGCTGTGCAGCGAACTGGGTCTGGACATGGACCAGGTGGTGCGTGCCAAGCTGGCCGACAGCGAGAGGCGCTTCGCCCGATGAACGACCGTCATTTCGATGAGCTGGCCACCCGCTTTGCCGAAAAGATCTATGGCGGCGCCAAGGGTGCGATCCGCCTGGCCGTGCTGCAGGCCGACCTGGCCGAAGCGCTACCCGACCGCCCGCTACGCATCCTCGACATCGGCGCCGGGTTGGGCCACATGGCCTTGTGGCTGGCCGAGCGCGGCCACCAGCTGACCCTGGCCGAACCTGCGGCGCCCATGCTCGACGGCGCCAAGGCACGCTTTGCCGAAGCCGGCCAGACCGCGACCTTCATCCAGGCGCCCTGGCAAGACCTGCTCGGCCAACTGACCGAGCGCTACGACCTGGTGCTCTGCCACGCCGTGCTCGAATGGCTGGCCGAACCCGAGAGCATCCTGCCGGTGCTGCACCAGCTCACGGCCCCCGACGGCTGGTTATCGCTGGCCTTCTACAACCGCGACGCCCTGGTCTATCGCAACCTGCTCAAGGGCCATTTCCGCAAGTTGCGCAGCAACCGGCTGGAAGGTGAAAAGCAGAGCCTGACCCCACAGAAACCGCTTGATCCACGCGAACTCAAGGCGCAACTTGAGCTTATGTGGCTGGTTGAAAGCGAAAGCGGCGTGCGGGTGTTTCACGACTATATGCCCAAGGAATTCCAGGGCAAGGCCGAGCTGCTCGACCTGCTGGAAATGGAACTGGCCCACCGGCGCCACCCCACCTTCGCCGGGCTTGGCCGCTACCTGCACTGGGTTTGCCGCCCCCGCTAATCCGCCGCGCCGGGAGAAACACATGCCGTACCGTCTGTTGTGCCTGGCCCTGCTGCCCATTGCCCTGGCTGGCTGCCAGGGCAGCAACCCGTATGTGGCCAGCAGCCGCCCGTTACCACCGGCCCCCGCCCAGGCGGCCACCACCTTCGACGCCAGTGCTTACCCTGCGCCCGCTCGTGATTATGGGCACTACCGCAGCTGGAGCTGGCGCAATGGCCAGTTGCCCAGCGGCGCTGTCGATGCCGACCCGGCGCAACTGGCCGATGCCGTCAGCGGTGCGCTCGACCAGCATGGCCTGCGCCCCTCTCGCGCAGGCCCTGGCGACTTGCTGGTGAGCGCCGATATGCGCTTGGAAAAACGCTTGCGCCAAGTGCGTGACTACGACACCTACGACCCCTACTACGGGCCGTACCCCTATGGAGGTGTCGGCTATGGCGGCTACCGCCACGGTTATGGAGGCTATGCCAGCGTGCCCATCGTGCGTACCTACGAGGTCGAAGTCCTGGTGGTGCGCATCGACCTGTACGACGCCCGCAGCGGCCAGCCGGTCTGGAGCGCCAGCGCCGAAAGCAGCAGCAACAAGGACTCGCCCCGCGAACGCGAAAGTGCCTTGCGCGACTCTGTGCACAAGGCGCTCAGCGGCTATCCTCCCAGTTAATAGCTAACGGAGAACCATCATGTTGCGCCGTCTCGTTCTACTGTCATTCGCGTTGTTGCTCGCTGCCTGCTCCAGCAACAACGTCCAGCAGGATTTCGATGCCAGCCGCGATTTTGCCGCCTACCGTAGTTGGGCATGGCAGGAGCCAGGCCTGCAGTACCGCCCGGATGACCCACGGATCAAGAGCGACCTCACCGAGCAGCGCATTCGCCAGGCGGTGGCAGACCAACTCGACCAGCGCGGCCTGCGCCCGGTACAAGGCGGAGCGCGGCCCGACCTGACAGTACGCACATACCTGATCGTGGAGCAGCGCCAACAACAGATCACCACCAACTACGGCGGTGGCTGGGGTGGCTACTGGGGCGGCTACTGGGGTGGCCCGATGTACAACGAAACCCGCAGTGTCGACTACAAGGTCGCCACCATCCAGGTCGACATGTTCGATGGGCGTGACGGCAAGCTGGTATGGCGCGGCAGTGCCGAGCAGATCATGAACAACTACCCGCCAAGCCCGGAAGAACGCAACAGCGCAATCCGCAATACCGTGGCCAAGGTGCTGGGCAACTACCCACCGGGCAGCAAAAAATAGCGTTGGAACGCGGCTTTTGCATGCACCGTGGCCCGGCGGGAGCGGGTTTATCCGCGAAGCAATTGGCCCGGTGCATGGCACCGGCTTCGCGGATGGTCGCGGGTGAACCCACGCCTACATAGATGGCGATTCCGAGTACGACTGCGTCACCGGCCTGGCCTGTGTCAGCTACGACAAAATCCATTCCACGCACGCCTTTTTTCCGATGCCAACCGCACTCCCCCGCACGTTCCCGTCTATCTTCTTTTAAGGAAACCTGACTGACCGGGTAGAAGTGTTCAACATTTGGGAAAGGCGACCTGCCAATGCAAAGCATTGTTCTCCTGCTGTGGCTTGCCTTGTGCTCCGAACAGGATGTGCGTCAACGCCAGATATCCAACGTGCTGACCCTGGGGGCGGCTGGCTGCGCCCTGGCCTGGCTGTTCAGCACCGGTCACAGCTGGATAGGCGCCGAAGCCAGCGAGGCCGGTTGGGCGCTGGCCATCGTCATGCTGCTGACCCTGCCAGGCTACATGCTCGGCCGCTTCGGCGCCGACGACGTCAAGCTGATGGGCGCCCTGGCCCTGGCCACCAGCCCGCAATATGTGCTCGGCACCTTCATTGGCGCGGGTGTCACTGTACTGGTCTGGCTACTGACCCGCCGCCGCCTGTGGACTCTGCTCAACCCCAAGGTAAAGAAGCGTTTGCAGGCCCTGACCGAAGAAATGGGCGACAAGCAGGCATTCGTCCCCTATGTGTTATCAGGTTTTCTTCTAACGGCCGTATGGATCCAATAACCCTTCCAGTGGTCCGATGACTTGTACAGACCTTGTACATATTCGCTGAGTGCGACTACTTTTAAGCTGCCAGAGCGTCTGGCACGGGAGCAGGGCTGTATAAGAACAGGGAGTTGATCGTGTCCAGATCAGTGAGTGAAGTAAAGGTGTTGGTGGTTGATGACCAACCGGTCATTGTCGAACAGCTGAGTGAATTCCTTCAAACCAAGGGCTATGCCTGCGTTACAGCCCTCTCAACCGACGAAGCCATCGAGCACTATGTGGCAGACCCGACCATCGGCTTGCTCATCTGTGACCTGCATATGCCCGATCGGGATGGCATCGAGCTGGTGCGCGCCTTGAAGGAAATCAACGGCAGCCAGCGCACGTTCGAAGCCATCATGTTGACAGGGCGTGCCGAGAAACAGGACTTGATCCGGGCGATACGCGAAGGGTTTGCCGATTACTACCAGAAGCCGATGGACCTTGATGAACTGTTGGCAGGCGTCCGTCGGCAAGAAGCGGCTTTGCTGGAGCGCCAGCGCAACCTTCGTGATCTGGGTGGGTTGAACCAGCGCTTGCAGGAACTGGCCGAGTCGGTGGACGAACTGTATCAGGACCTGGAAAAAGCCCGTGGCCAAGGCACCCACCGGCGTGCCAGTGATGCAGAAGAAAGCGAAAGCGAGCTGCCAGCAGCGTTCGAGAAACTGTCACCACGCCAGCTGGAAGTAGCGCGCCTGGTAGGCAAGGGCAAGACCAATTACCAGATCGCCTGCGAACTGGGCATTACCGAAAACACCGTGAAGCTGTATGTGTCTCAGGTATTGCGTTTGACGCATATGCACAACCGCACCCAGCTGGCTCTGGCGCTGACCCCCAGCTCGTCACCCGTGCACCAGCGGTTCACGACCCATTGAGTGAAGGCTCGGCTTACCATCTGGAGCGGCTTCGTGCTGCAAAGGCTGCTCCTGCAAGCCCATAGTTGCCTGCTACAGCTGGATCGCCAGGTTCAACGATAGCCGCGGCCCACGGTCCAGGCTATCCAGCGCAACATCCGCCAACGGCTTGGCCACTTCCAGCGCCACATTGAACACATGCCCACCCCCTAACCGCACACCCAGCGCCACCGATGCCAGATGGGCGTCCTCCACCGGTCCCCGGTTATGCCAGGCCTGAGCGGTATCCACCACCGCATAGGGCTGAACCTGCGCAAGCCAGCTACTGCGCATGCTGTAGTTGAGCTCGTAAGCCACACCCCAGCCCTTGTCACCGTCCGCCTGATCGCGCGGGTAACCGCGCCCGAAACTCTGCCCGCCAAACCCCGCACGCTCGCTGTCGGGCAAGCGATCATCACTCCAGTACAACGCCCCGGACACCACCCCCTGCCAGTTTTCCAACAGGGTGTCGCTCTGCAAACCGGAAAGCCGCAAGCGAAGGAAGTCGAGATCGTAGTCAGCATCGCTGCGTGCCCCCAGGTAGTCCAGCCCCTGATGGACCCCGGCACTGACGATACGCAAACGCCCCTGCTCCACCTTGCGCCAGTCACCTTCGAATGACAGCGCCCGCACATAGGTGTCGTATTTGCGAGACGTTGGCTGCTCGGCCATCCGGTCTTCATCATGCTCACTGACCGAGTACAGGTGGCCCTGCACCGCCAGCCACTCATTCGGCCTGACAACCACCGGCTGACGCAGGCCGATCGCATAGCGCTCACTGTCGTGCTCGCGGGTGATATCGCGGCCATCGTCCAAACGTATGCGCGTGCCGGGCTCGCTGCGGTAGCGCGACGCCGACAGCAGCAGTTGGCTACCGGCGGCGTCCAGGTACTGGCTGTAATCGAGGCGCTGGTAATAGACCCGGTCATTGCCAGGGGGCAGCAGCCAGCTGGCCGTGACACGTTCGCCATGGCGGGTCTGGGCATTGCTGGCTACGGTGATCAGGGCCTGTGCAGCATCACGGCTGGAGTCGGCCACGGTCACAGCGGCGCTGAGCGGCGTGCGTCGCGCATGCACGGTCAACTGGGCGACACCATCGGCAGCCCGTGCCATTGCCAGTTCGGCCTCTACCACGACCCCTGGCATGCGCGTAGCCAGGCCCAGATAGCGCTCCAGCGTTTCGCGGGTCAGTGGGCGCTCGGCCTCAATGCGCGCCAGTAACTGCTGCAAATACTCACTGGCCGGTCCAATATCGCCGTCCACGCGGTAATCACGTACGTAACCTTCGACCAGCACCACGTCGACCCTGCCATCGGCCACATCCTGAGGAGGCAGGTAGGCATACGACAGCAAATAGCCCTCCTGCCGGTAGCGTTGGGTCAGGCGCTGGGTGTATTGCTGCAATTCACCCAACGTGGTTTCGCGCCCGATCAGCGGCTGATAGTGTTCACGCAGGTCGCCCAAGGGGAACACCGTGCCGCCCTCGAAGCGCACTTTTTGCAGCACCAGCCGGGTGTTGGCCGGGGCCCAGTCGGGGTTGTCGATAGCCGCCCCTGCCAACCGTATGCGGGGGCTCACAGGGGCGTAGTCCGTCATCGGCAGGTTGGCGCTGGGCAGACGCCGCTCGTACTCATGGCTGTCGAGAAACCCCGGCAACGGGTCGGCGTGGGCAGCAAGTGCCCAAAGCAGCAACATCAGGGGCACGACCAGAGGACGCATAGGGCACTCCATGTTCCCATGGGTTGCGGGGCACCAGCCGGTCACACCCGTCACTTGCAAGCGTAGGTGCTGGCCCGGCTGTCGTCGAACACCTACTCACTGACCTGGAACGCCACCCGCGCCGTCTGACCGCTTTCGTCCAGCGCGCTGAGTTCGGCCTGCCCGACCTGTGGCAAACGCAGCAACAAGCTGTCCTGCCCCTGGGTTTCACCCAACGGCTGGCCGTTGAGGAACCACCAGCGCCGTCCACCACCACCCAAGGCAGATACCTGCAATTGCAACGGCTCAGTGCTGGTGGCCGGGCGGCGCAGATTGTCGCCTGGGCGCACGCCGACGATCGACAGCGGTGGTGCGCTGGCCGGCGCCTGCGGCGGGCAGGCCGGGTCGATGGCCGGCAAACGCGCCATGCGCCGCTCGACACGGGGTAGCCAAGGCTCCAGCGGCGCCGGCCACAGGGCGATGTCACGAGCCTTGGCGCCCGGGCAGCTACCATCGACCCGCAAGCCCTGCTCGTTGACCCACACTTTTTCGCGCAAGCCCAGGCCCAGCGGCTGGTCGGCTGCCTGCAAGGTTGGTGGCGTGGTGCCGTCCAGGGTCCATGCAAAGCGCTGACGCCGACAGTTGGTGTCCTGCTTGCTCATCGGCTGGCCCAGCGGCCAACAGATCGCCGCAACGCCGATATTCGCAGGTACCGGCGCTACCGGGACGCTGATGCCGCGTTGGCTGTCGCGATTGCTCAACAGATCGTGCACCTGCAACATCAGCGGCGCCGCCGACGCCAGGCCGAACTGCCCAGGCACCGGTGTACCGTCGGGGCGGCCAATCCATACGCCGATCAGGTAGCGCGGCCCCACGCCAATCGACCAGGCATCGCGAAAGCCGTAGCTGGTGCCGGTTTTCCAGGCCAGTAGCGGGCGCTGCACCAGTTCGGCGTGCGGGTCGCGGTCCGGGCGCGCCTGGCCGCTGAGGATACGCCGGATGATCCACGCCGCCCCCGGTGACAGCAACCGGTGCTCCACCAGAGGGGCCTGTGGCTGCAAACGCACCTGCGCACTGTTGCCACCCCGCGCCAGCGCCGCGTAGCCCCCGACCAGGTCCTCCAGCCGGCTGCCGGCACCGCCCAGGATCAACGACAGGTTGGGCTCGGCAAGGGGGGGCAGTATCAACGGCATGCCCGCCATGCGCAGTTGCGCGGCAAAGCGTTTCGGGCCGTAGGCCTCCAGCAATTGCACGGCGGGCAGGTTGAGCGACAGGGCCAGCGCCGAGCTGGCCGACACCGGCCCGCTGAACCCCATGGAGAAGTTGCCAGGGCGATAGTCGCCATAGCGTCGTGGAACATCCTGCAACAGCGATTCGGAATGGATCAGGCCATCGTCCAGCGCCATGCCGTAAAGAAACGGCTTGAGGGTAGAGCCGGGCGAACGTAGCGAACGCACCATGTCGACATGGCCAAAGCGGCGCTCATCAGACAAATCTATCGAGCCCAGGTACGCGCGCACCGCCATGCTCTGCGCTTCGACCACCAGAATGGCGGCCGAGGTACGCTCCGGCAGCCGTGCGCGCCAGCCCAGCAGCAAGTCTTCGAGGCGCCGCTGAAGCGCAGCGTCAAGCGTGGTGCGGATCAGCGGCGGGCTGTCAGCGCTGTTCAGGCGCCGGGCCAGCAATGGCGCCAGGGCCGGCTCCTGGCGTGGCGCCAACACCAGCGGCTCCTCGGCCGCCTCGCGAATTTGCTGGGCCGGCCACACCTGGTATTCAGCCAGGCGCTGCAGCACCTTGTCCCGGGCACGCTGGGCACGCTCGGGGTGGCGGTCCGGGCGCAGCCGGCTGGGTGCCTGGGGCAGCACGGCCAGCAGTGCCGCTTCGGCAGGTGTCAGGTGCAGGGGCGACTTGCCCAGGTACGCCCAGCTGGCTGCCGCCACGCCCTGAAGCGTGCCGCCGAAAGGTGCGCGGTTCAGGTAGATCTGCAGGATGTCGCGCTTGGACAAGTGCCATTCCAGCTGCAAGGTGCGCCATAGCTGGCGCAGTTTGCCGACCAGGGTACGGTCGTGCGGGTCGAGCAGGCGTGCCACCTGCATCGACAATGTGCTGCCGCCCGACACGACACGCCCCCCGCGCAGGTTCAGCCAGGCCGCGCGGGCCAATGCCAGCGGGTTGACCCCTGGGTGGTTGTAGAACCAACGGTCCTCGTAAGTCAGCAAAGCCTGCAGGTAAAGCGGCGAAACCTCTTCAGGGCTTACGGGGTAGCGCCACACGCCATCAGCATCGGCAAAGCGCCACAAGGGCGTGCCGTCTTCGGCCAGCACTACCCGGGCCAGGTCATCACCCGGCAGCGGCAGCGGCCAGATACGATCTGCCAGCCAGAACAGGCTGCCGAGCACCAGCAGACTGATCAGCGCGGCACGCAACAACCTGCCCGCACGGCACCGTGGTCGCGCTAAGCTTGGCATCGGGAACCGACCTGGCCAGGTAATGGCCAAAGGCTTTGGGACGACAACCTCGCCGATTTTTTCATCAGGAAGCAACTATGCATGTAGAAGGTTTTTTCGAGTGGCTGGGCCAGGCACTGGGGTCGTTGATCCGCTTCATCGTCGACGCATTGAGCGGGTTGTTCAACCTGCTGGCCAATGCCGGTGGCAACTTCATCGATGGCCTGTCGCGCACCTTGGGCATGGACACTTCGCTGCTGAGCATCCTGGCCCTGATCATCGGCCTGATGCTGCTGTACTCGGCAATCCGCGCATTCATGCGCGCCTCGATCATCCTCGGAATCATCTGGCTGGTGCTGGGGCTGTGGGTGATGAGCTGGGTGATCCACTGATCTGCGCGGTCTTTGTGGGAGCGGCCTTGCGTCGCGACAGGGCTGCACAGCAGCCCCAGGATTTCAGCTTCGCCGCTTGAATTGTCGGGGCCGCTTTGCGGCCCTATCGCGACGCAAGGCCGCTCCCACGCTGTCCGCGTAGAGGGGTCTCTAGCGGGCTTTCACCGTCATCTCCCCTTGCCCATCGCCCACGGCCTGCAGGTTCGGCCGGTACATCGATTCGACCTGCGGCGGCGGCACGCGGTAAGTGCCCGGGGTCACTGCTCGCGCCAGGTACAGCAGGTGGGTGGTGCCATAGCCCTCAAGCTTGAGCGCGGCAACATAACGGTCATCACGGTACTCCTGATGCACCACGCTGGCGTTCTGCATCGACTCGCGCCACGCCTTCACTGCACTGCTGGCGTTGTCCAGGCTGGCGGCGCTTTGAGCCAGGTTCTGGTTTTCCAGCTCCAGGCCTGCCGGCAGCAGGTCCACCACCAACGCATCCGGCACGCGGTCCTCAGCCTTGAGCGCCAGGTGCACGAGCACAAGGTCGCCACTGCGCAGGTTGTGCAGGTCCAGCGGCTGGCCATTCATACCCAGGTACTCTCTGTGAATCTGCATGCCATTGCCGCCTGCCGCAGGTGCCTGGCGCGGGTAGCCGGACAAGGTCAGCTGCTGATAGAGCGTCTCACTGCCTTGGTTCTGCACGCTCAGCGGTGAAGCCAGCAACGGGCCCTCAAGCTTCATACCGGCCTCGGCATTGTTCAACTCGCGCACTTCCCCCGCGCTGTCCAGGCGTGCCTGCCACTGGCCTTCCGGCTTGCCCAGCAGGCCACGGCCAGCGAGGAACAGTGCATTGCGCTCTTGGGTCGACAGCCAACGGTTGGCCGCCAGTTCATCCGACAAGGCGAACAGGCGCTGATCGACCTGGCTGCTGGCCAGGTTGCTTTCCTGCAGCAGCGCCAGGATCAGCGCCTGGTCACGCAGGGCGCTGCCATAATCGGCCAGCCAGCCTTTGCCACGGCTGATGCCCAGGCCCGCCTGCAAGGCTTGCTCGGCACGCGGTTTGTCGCCCATTTTGTCCAGCGCCACTGCCAGTTGTACCAGCGGCAGACCGGAGCGGGCATCGGCGCGACGTTCGAACAGCCCGCGCAGGGCACCCAACGGCGCCTGCTGGCTGCGCGACAGCACCAGCGCCGCATAGGCCTGCACGGCAAAGCGCGTATGGTCGGCATTTTCGCTGTAGTCGACTTCGATCAGGTTGCGCTCCTGCAGGTAACGCAGCAGGCGCTCACTGGCCTTCTTCAGTGCCTCGGCGGGCACGCCGTAACCCTGGTCACGGGCACGCAGCAGGAAGTCGGTCACATAGGCGGTCAACCAGTACTCTTCCTCGCTGTCCGAACTCCACAGGCCAAAGCTGCCGTTGTAGCGCTGCATCCCCAGCAGGTGCTCGATGCCCATTTCGATCTTGCGTTTGCGCACATCCGCCGGCTCGCCCTTGATGCCAAGGCGCTTGAGGCTGTCGGCATCGGCGTACAGCGAAGGGTACAGGCCGCTGGTGGTCTGTTCGAGGCAGCCGTAGGGGTAGGCTTGCAGCGCGCGAATCTGCTCGGCAAGGTTCAGCGGCGGCCGGCTCGACAAGGCCAGGCTGGCTTCCAGGCCAGCGGGCTCGAAGGCGGCCAGGTCTGCTTCGGGCAGGGTCCACGGCTGGTCCTTCAAGGCCACACGGTAGTGCTTGAGCATTGCCGGGTAGGCCGGGCGCACGCCCAGCGTCCACTCACGTTCGAACGCATTGACCGGCTCGTTCGGCAGTTGCAGGCCCGTCACCCGGACATGCACCTTGCCCTGCCCCAGCCCTCCCTGGGCCTGCACCGGAATCATCAGCGTCGAGCGCTGCCCTTCGGCCAGGTTAATGCTCTGCACGGCGTTGGCCGCCAGGCTCAGTTGCCCATCCGTGGTGATTTCGACGCTCAGTTGCTGGGCGCGGCCGGACAGGTTGGCCAGGTCCAGTGCCAGGCTGGTACGGTCGCCACCGGCCAGGAAGCGCGGGGCCGAAAGCTCGGCAATCAACGGCGCGGCGACCACGGTCTTGCCTTCGGCCATGCCGAAGTGCTCTTCGGTCCAGGCCTGGGCCATCAGCCGCAGTTCACCGTTGAAGTCGGGGATGTCGACCGTGGCCTGGCCCTCACCCTTGTCGTCCAGTGTCACCGGCAGGCTCTGCTGGGCGACGATGGTTACCGTAGTGTTGGGGCGCTTGCCCCCCTTGGCCATCGCTGCGTCACCACCGAACGCCAGGCTGGCCAGGCGGCCTTGGCCGGCCTCTATCAACTGGCCGTAGATGTCCAGTTGATCGGCACCATAGGCCTTGCGCCCGAACAGGCTGGCGAACGGGTCGGGGGTTTTGAAATCGGTGATGTTGAGGATGCCCACGTCCACCGCCGACAACAACACATGCACCTGCTTGGGCACACTGCCATCGGCGTTGGCGGCCTTTACCTTCACTGTCAACGGCTGTTTCGGGCGCATTTTCTCCGGCGCCTGCAGGCTCAGCGCAAGCTTGCGCTCGGCGCGGTCCAGCGGCAGGTGCAGCACGCCCACGGCGCGCTTGGGCGTGGCATTGGCCTTGCGCTCACCAGGGCGGATAACCAACGCGCTGATGTACAGGTCGTGACGGGCCCAGGCCTTGTCCAGTTGCACGTCAAAGGTCTTGCCCTCGGCGGGCACATCGATCTCCTGCCACCACAGCGGGCCATCGCTGGACTCGATCATCAGGTAGCCGCTGCCCGCAGCGGGCGGAGTGACGGTGACCTTGGCGGTAGCGCCATCGGTGTAGGAGGGTTTGTCCAGCGCCAGCTTGACCTGGTCCGGCCGCACCGCGCCGCCCTCAGCGTTGTCCTGGGCACGATAGCCGGCCCAGAAGCGCTCACTGGACACCAGACCGGTCTGCGGGTCTTCGACCTCGACGCGGTACGGGCCCCATTCAACCTGGAAGCTGAGCTTGGCGGTGGAACCTGCCTTGACGCTGATCGTCTCTTCGTTCTGGGTCAGGAACTTCTCGTTGTAGGCGTAGCTCCAGCCGTCGTTTTGCGAGTAATTCCAGTAATAATCCCGGCGTTCGCGAACAAGGCGCACCTTGAGCGCGTCGGCCGCCAGTTTGTTACCGTCGCGGTCGGCCACCAGGAACTCGAATTCCACGGGCCCGTCGCTATCGGTCTCCTCACCTTCGAACAGGCCTCGCAGGCCCGGCAGGCGCTCAGCCGGCCAGATAGGCTGCTCCAGGCGCCGGGTGATCGGCCGGCCACCCGACTCCTGCAGGCTGGCCTGCACGGTCAGTTGCAGCGGAGAGCGGGCTTCGGCCCAACGGCTTTCGATATCGACTACCGCCTTGCCGGCCTGGTCAAGGGTGACTTCGTCCAGTTCCAGGTCCTGGTTCAGATCGGTTTCGGTGACCGAGCCGAATTGGTAGCCAGGCAACGCCGGTACGGCCTCGCGCAGCGGGCGTACATAGGCCTGACCGCTCAGGCGGTTGCCGGCGGCCGGCGCACCATAGAGGTAACGGCCATTGACCTGGATACGCGCATCTTCATCCGGCGAAAGCGGTGTGCTGCTGCCCTTGAGCTCCAGCGCCAGGCGCTCGGGCAGGAAGTCTTCAACGAGGAATTCATAGACCTGCTTGCGCCCGCCACCCAGGTCGAGCAGCAGTTGCCAACGGCCGGTCGGGGCCTCGGTGGCCAGTTGCAACTGGTATTGGTACAAGCCATTGCTGTCGGCTTCCCAGACGAACTTGCGGCTCACCTGTTCATCCGGGCGACGCACTTCCACGCTCACCGGCTGGGCTTTGACCGGCTTGCCGTCCTGGTCGCGCAGCAGGCCGTTGAGCAGCACCGTCTCACCCGGGCGGTACAGGTCACGCGGGCCGAAGATGAAGAATTGCAGCGGGTTGGCCTGAGGCCCGGTGATGTCGAATTCGGCCAGGTCCAGGGCTGCGGTGTTCAGGCGCAGCAGCGTGGTATGCACGCCCTGAGTGGCAATCAGGGTATCGGCCTTGGGCGTGATCGGCAGCTGGGCATGCCCCTTGCCATCGCTGGTGGCCTGGGCCAGCAGCTTGCCCTTTTCGTCATGGATTTCCAGGTTGACGCCGCTCAGCGCCTTGCCGCCTTCCAGGGCTTGAGCAAACACGTCGATGCGATCGCGGTAGCGGTGGGCCGACACGCCGATGTCGCTGAGGGTGAACAGGGTTGCCGGCTGAGAATAATCGTAGGTACCCGAGGCGCGCATCACTGCCAGGTACACGCCTGGCGCCTGCAACGGCTTGATGCCGGCAATCGGCAGCAACACGGTCTCGCGCGTGTTGCGCGCCGGGTTTAGATCGAAGCGGCCGCTGTAGACCAGCTCGGCCATGTCCAGGGTTTCCTTGGACTGGTAGTAGTACAGGCTGCTGTTGCGTCCCCAGTTGGCCAGGAAGGTCGAAAGCATGTCTGGCTTGACGCGGAAGAACTCGACATCCACTTTGTCGACGTTCAGGGCAATCACCGGCAGGCCTTCGGCCAGGCGCGTAGGCAGCAATGAGCCGCGGCTGGCAAAGCCGATGGTCGGCTGCATGTCGCGGGTTTCCAGGCGGGTGATCGACTCGCTGTCCAGCTGCTTGCCGTTGACTGCCAGCAGCCCCTTGTCGACGGTCAGCACCAGCTTGCGCTGCGGCTCCAGGTGGCGCAAACGCAGCTCCATCTGGTTGTCGGAGAGTTCCCAGGCACCGTCGAGCTTGCCTTTGACGGTGTCTACCAGGTGCACCTTGGTGGTGAAGTCCTGCTTGGCATCCAGCGGTACGGAGAAGCTGATCGACAGCGTTGCCGCGCCATCGAGCTGCACTTCCGATACGTCCAGCACCGTGAGTTCGCGGCCCTCGTAGCGCTTGGCGAGCACGGTCGGGTCCTCACGCTTGGGGGCGGAGGCTTCGGCGGGCGCGGGTGCCACAGACTTCTCGACCGGTGCTGGTTTACCCGGCGTGGAAGAGTCACAGGCACTGAGCAACGCCAGCGCGCAGGCCAGCAACAATCCTTTGTTGAACATGAGATAGGAACTCTTGGGCAGCGTGTACGTGAGGGCAGCAACTATAGCGCAACGTCAGGTGCAGCACCCGGCGTTGCGCGCCAGGTCAGACCATGGTCGCGCTAAATGGTTGCCTGGTCGGTACACTGTGGCCATTCGTTAAAAGGGGGCCGCGTTGCGCCCCTTCGCGGGCTCGCCCGCTCCCACAGGTTTGGCGCCGGCCACAAGAGCAACACTTTCCTGTGGGGGCGGAAGCCCGCGAAGGGGCACACAGCGGCCCCAAAATCTCATGGAATGCACATGCCCCAACTCGCTGCCGACTGGCGCCACCGCCCCACCCACCGCAAGGTCTGGGCGTTGGCCGCGCCGATGATCCTGTCCAACATCTCGGTACCGCTGGTGGCGCTGGTCGACAGCACGGTCATCGGTCATCTCCCGCACGCTCACCAACTGGGCGCGGTAGCTGTGGGCGCCACCTTGTTCACCTTCATAGTCGGCCTGATGGGCTTCCTGCGCATGGGCTCCACCGGCTTCGCTGCTCAGGCCGCCGGCCGTGGCGACGGTGCAGCGCTACGCCAGGTCCTGGTGCAAGGGCTGCTGCTGGCGGTCGGCTTCGCCCTGTTGATCGGCCTGCTGGCCCTGCCCTTCAGCCAGCTGGCACTCCATGCGATGCAACCCAGCGCAGCCCTGCAGCAATCCACCGAAGACTTCTTCCATACCCGCCTGCTTGGCCTGCCTGCGGCGCTGGCCAGTTACGCGCTGGTCGGCTGGTTCCTCGGTACGCAGAACGCCAGGGCTCCACTGGCCATCCTGCTGACCACCAACCTGCTGAACATCGCCTTGAACCTGTGGTTCGTGCTGGGCCTGGACTGGGGTGTACTGGGCTCGGCGCGGGCATCGGTGATTGCCGAATGGACTGCCGCCCTGCTCGGCCTGGCCCTGACCCGCCCGGCTCTGCGGGCCTACCCGGGGCAGATCGTGTGGGCAGCGCTCAAGCGCTGGCAGGCCTGGAGGCCACTGCTGGCGGTGAACCGCGACATCTTCCTGCGTAGCCTGGCGCTGCAACTGGTGTTCCTGCTGATTACCGTGCAGGGCGCACGCCTGGGCGAAGCGACCGTGGCGGCCAACGCCCTGTTGCTCAATGGCCTGCTGCTGACGGCCTATGCGCTGGATGGGCTGGCCCATGCGGTGGAGGCCTTGTGCGGCCATGCCATTGGTGCCCGTGACCGCGACACCTTGCGCCGCTCGCTGGTGGTCGCTTGTGGTTGGTCACTGATCACCAGCCTGGGCTTTGCCGGGCTGTTCCTGCTGGGTGGGCACCTGTTCATCGACTTGCAGACCGACATCGAAAGTGTGCGGGCGGCGGCTTATCCGTATTTGCCCTACCTGGCGTTGCTGCCGCTGATCGCGGTGTGGAGTTACTTGCTGGATGGCTTGTTCATCGGCGCGACCCGGGCGCGGGAAATGCGTAATGCAATGCTGGTTTCGGTGTTGATTGCGCTGCCGGTGGCAGTGGCCATGAGCGGGTTGGGCAACCATGGGTTGTGGGTGGCGTTTCTTGGGTTCATGGGGTTGCGGGCGGTGACGTTGGGGTGGGTTGGATGGAAACTGAAACTGGAGGGCAAGTGGGTCACAGGGCCCGGAAACACAATATGAAAAATATGCTCGATTGACTGCTTCCAAGCCTCTGGCCGATAAAAGCAGAACCCATGGAGGGGGCTCACACCAACGGCCTATGAGCAAGGAGCCATCATGTACCCTCCACCCGCGCCATCAGGTGTCTCAGTACTTAGCAACATGCACGCTGCAAGCAAAGAGCGTAACTACTTTAAAAATGGCGGCAGTGCTTTTCTAGTGTCGTGGTTCTATTCGAAGGTTCGTAATCGAGACGAGTGGGATTACAAGCAACAGGGAAGGCAATATGAGGCGTTAGGTAATTTCAATTATGGCGCAACTGGAACTGCTGCTGGCCTTTCGGAGGAGTTCCTGTTGAGGGGGGCGGGATGGGCACAGAGCCGCGCGGGGACCAGTAATTCAGCATTTGGATCATGGTGGGGCAGTTCCCCTTATGGCGACGACCCCGAGGATCAGGAATGGATCAAGAAAGGGATCGAATATGCCAAGTCATACGGGTATTAGATGGCTGATTGCTTGCCTGCTTCTGCTTATCCTCGGTCAAACCCTATGGATCTTCTCCAGAGATGCAAGGCCTGTGTTGACCAAGATTGTTTCTGAAACTCCAATTGGCAAGCAGAGTGCCATTTATGAGGTGCTCAGCGATGCTGGTGGGGCGACAGTGCCGCTGATCTACTTGTACTTTGTGGCTGAAAAACAACAGCACGATGATCTGGTCTTGAAGGGCCTTGAAAGGCTGACGCCTTTCCTGGTCACTCGACAATCGGGCGCCGTGCTGCACGTGGAGGGCCTGAAAATAACGGCGCGGACTGAGGAGCAGGTCTACAGCTATTCGAGTACCACTCTTCTCGAAGAGGGTGGCGCAGTATTGCCTATTACAATCGAACTCACCGCGACGTCTCACCGAGAGTGATAGTCAAAGGGGCCGCGCAACGGCCCCTTTGCATTTCAGGAGGACAGGTACGAAGACCGGGTCAAGCCCAGGCGCAAGGCATCCAGATACTGGGTCCGCTCACGCGCAGTGATCTTGGCGCTGGCAACCTTGTCGCGGTAATGCGTCATCAACTCTTCCGGCGACAGGTGCACGTAGCGCAGCATGTCTTCGATGGTGTCGTGGGTTTCGATACCGGCGTGGTACACACTGCCGTCGGCATTCTGGTAGATGTTCACCGAATCGGTGTCACCGAACAGGTTGTGCATGTCACCCAGGATTTCCTGGTAGGCACCCACCAGGAACACGCCCAGCAGGTAATCCTCACCCTCCTTCACCGCATGCACCGGCATGCTGGTTTCGATGCTCTGCTCGTCAACGTACTGGTTGATCTTGCCGTCGGAATCGCAAGTCAGGTCCTGCAATACCGCACGCCGCATCGGCTCTTCGTCCAAGCGGTGCAGCGGGATGATCGGCAGGACCTGGCCGATGGCCCAGGTGTCTGGCAGGCTCTGGAACACCGAGAAGTTGCAGATGTACTTGTCGGCCAGCTTGTCGTTCAGCTCGTCCAGCACCTGGCGGTGCGAGCGCTGGCGGGCTTTCAGCGAGTTGTGCAGGCGGCGGCACACGGCGAAATAGCACTGCTCGGCCAGGGCCTTCTCGCCCAGGCTCAGCTTGCCATCGGCGTACTGCGCGGCCACATCACCCATGTAGTGGGTGGCGCGCCAGTAGGTCTCGGTGACCATCTCGATGTCGGTCGGGCCAAGCAGGTCGACCAGCCACTGCACGGTCTCGGGCAGGGCTTCCTTGTTCTCGATGGTCGGTACGTCGTCGTTGTGTTTCTCGACGTCGGTCACCTGGATCACCAGCATGGCGTGGTGCGCGGTCAGCGAACGGCCACTCTCGGAGAAGATGTGCGGGTGCGGCAAGCCCTGCGCGTCGCAGAACTCCTTGAGCATGCCCACCACCACGCCGGCGTAGTCGTCCATGTCGTAGTTGATCGAGCTGGCATTGCGCGAGTGGGTGCCGTCGTAGTCCACACCCAGGCCGCCACCCACGTCGATGTGGTCGACCGGCAGGCCCAGCGCACGCAGTTCGCCGTAATAACGGATGGCTTCCTTGAAACCGTGCTGGTAGTCAGCCAGGTTGGCAATCTGCGAACCCATGTGGAAGTGCAGCAGGCGGATGCCCTGATCCAGGCCCGCATCGCGGAAGCGCTGCACCACCGAAAGCAACTGGGCGGCGGACAAACCGAACTTGGACTTCTCGCCACCGGTGTCGGCCCACTTGCTCGAGGCCAACGACGACAGGCGAACGCGCAGGCCAACCTGTGGTTTCACCTTGAGCTCGGCGGCCTCTTCGATCACCAGGGCCACTTCCGACTCTTTCTCGATGACGATGAACACATTGTGGCCAAGCTTCTGACCCATCAGCGCCAGGCGAATGAACTCACGGTCCTTGTAGCCGTTGCAGACGATGGTGCCGCCCTTCGGCGCCAGCGCCAGCACTGCCAGCAACTCGGGTTTGGAGCCGGCTTCCAGGCCGATGGAAACGTTTTGCGTGGCGATGATGTTTTCCACCACCGCTTCCTGCTGGTTGACCTTGATCGGGTACAGCGCGGTGTACTGGCTCTGGTATTCCAGGCGCGCGATGTTGGCGTCGAAGGCACCGGTCAGCTGGCGCACACGGTCCTGCAAAATGTCAGGGAAGCGTACCAGCAAGGGCAGCGACAAGCCGCTCTGGCGCAGTTCGTCGACCTGTTCGAACAGGTCGATCGGAGCGCTTTGAGGGCCGTTGGGGCGTACTTCGACGCGCCCGGCTTCATTGATGGCGAAATAGCCAGCGCCCCAATGGCGGATACCATAAACACTGCGGCTGTCGGCCACGGTCCATTGGCTACCATCGTCTTTGCGTGTGCGTCGTACGGACATTCAAGTCCCCTATAGATAAGTCGAAGACACTGCCCGCAGGCAGCGGGGCGAGTGTAAAAGCTGAAAATGACGATTCATCCGTGCTCAGGCATAGACTCTGACCACGGGAACGAGTTTAGAAAGCGCTGGGCAAAAAATCGCGCGATGGCCTCAGCCGCCGGACTTTTTCGCCTTGAAACCCTGTTTGGTCAGCTCGCCGATCAACAGCTCGACATGGTCGCCCTGGATCTCGATAACCCCGTCCTTCAAGGCGCCGCCGGTACCGCAGCGGCGCTTGAGTGTGGTCGCCAGCTCTTTGAGCTGATCGGGCGGCAGCGGCACGCCGGTGACGGTGGTCACGGTCTTGCCGCCACGGCCTTTGCTTTCGCGGCGCACGCGGGCAATGCCGTCGCCTTCGGGGATGATTTGCTGCTTGCAGGTGCAGGCGTCCACCGGCTGGCCACAGTCGGGGCAGTGCCGACCGGCGTCGGTGGAGTACACGAGACCGCCAAGGGCGGAAAAGGAAGAAGCTTTCTTGGCCACTTTTGTTCCTCGGTGCTGAGGACAAAAACTGGTCGTGCCTTGGGGTTGAGGCCGACCGCGAAGCCCCACTCTGGCAGGGGCGGCGCTACTGCTGCAAGAATTGCGGCAGCCCGAAAAGGGCGCGCAGTGTAACGATAAATACGCCGGTTGTGTAGGAGCGGATTTACCCGCGAACAAGGGCAAAGCCCTTGCCCTGGGAAACGGGTGTCTGGGCCGGTATTTCGCGGGCAAACCCGAGCCTACAAAGTGGCCTTGTAGCGCTGCAACGCCGCCAACGAGTCCGGGCAATAAGGCTTGCTCAGGCTTTCCTGCTCAGCCTGTTCCAGACCGATGAAGCGCGCTTCAATAACCTCTTCCGGCTGCAACCGCAACGGCGCATCCGACACCGCCGAATACACCGCGCACCACAAGCGGTTATCCGGCTGGTCGAAATAGAACCGCTCGTGAAAGCGCAGCTCGGCGCCCTCGATGCCCAGCTCTTCGGCCAGCTCGCGCGCGGCCGACTCGGCATACGCTTCGCCAGCCGCGACCATGCCGCCCGCTGCCACATCCCAATAGCCGGGGTACAGCGCCTTGCTCAGCGTACGCCGGTGTACACACAATTCACCGGCACTGTTGAACAGCAGAATGAACGTGCAGCGACCGATCAGGCCACGCTCGCGCAGCTCGGCACGGGGCAAGGCGCCCAGTACCTGGTCGGTTTCGTCCACCCAGGTGACCAGCTCCCGGTCGGAAGCCGCCCGATGGGCGGCCTCGGTTGGGCTGATA
This sequence comes from Pseudomonas sp. GW823-FHT05G12, assembly GCF_058795575.1. NCBI lineage: Bacteria > Pseudomonadati > Pseudomonadota > Gammaproteobacteria > Pseudomonadales > Pseudomonadaceae > Pseudomonas > Pseudomonas sp. GW823-FHT05G12. Next base: position 698,945 of record NZ_CM179501.1, on the reverse strand, counting down.
GCCATCATCAACCCTGCGACAGCAGCTGACGCAGATCGATAACCGCAGCGTTGGCCCGGGAAATGTAGTTGGCCATGACCAACGAGTGGTTGGCCCACATGCCGAAGCCACTGCCGTTGAGCACCATCGGGCTCCACAGCGACTCTTGCGAGGCCTCCAGCTCACGGATGATCTGACGCACGCTGACGGTGGCATTCTTCTTCGCCAGCACGTCGGCGAAGTCCACCTCGATGGCACGCAGCAGGTGCGACAGCGCCCAGGCTTGGCCACGGGCTTCATAGAACACGTTGTCGATCTGCAGCCATGGGGTTTCCACCAGCTCCTCATCCACCTGCGGCGCCTGGCCGGCAACGACCGACTCGGTCTTCAGCGTGGTGTTGAGCTTGACCCGGCCAACGCTGGCCGACAGGCGCTGCGACAGCGAGCCCAGACGGGTGGCGACGTCACCCAGCCAGTTGTTCAGGTTGTCGGCGCGGGTATAGAAGATAGCGCCCTTGTCGCCGGCAGCCAGACGGGTCTGGTAGCGGGTCAGCGACTTGATGCCCTCTTCGAACTCCGACTCGCTCGATGGCAGGATCCAGCTCTTGTTGTCGAAGTTGAAGCGCGGCTCGGCCTTGGCCAGGTCGGCGTCTTCGGTGGACTGCGACTGCGAACGGGCGAAGTCTTTACGCAGGGCACGGGACAGGTCGCGGACCTGGACCAGCACGCCATATTCCCAGCTTGGCATGTTGTCCATCCACAGCCCTGGCGGGAAGCGGTCGTTGGAAATGTAGCCGCCCGGCTTGTTCAGCAAGGTGCCGGCCACGGTCTTGAGGGTTTCGACGGTGGTATAGCCCACCACCATCTGCTGGCCAGTACGTTCGGCTGCGGCCTGGGCGTTTTGCTGCACCGGGAACAGAGCAGGCTCCTGGCTCCAGTACCAGCCCAGGCCGATACACACCAGCAGGTACAACCCGATCAGGGTCCCCAGGGCACGGCTCCAAAGGCCGCCAAGGTAGCTACGGGCGGCAGCGCCGCGCCCGTCGACACGCTCACGGGGCTCGGCTTTGGCCTCGCGGTTTTTCCAGTCCAGCATGGCTTTGTCCTTATCAGTCACGACGGTTCAGGGGCTTTGACCACAGGCCTGCGCTAGCGTGCCACGGGAAGCCCGAATGGCTGCACTATAAAGCAGACACCACCGTACGCATAAGCGACCATTCAGTCAGCAACTGAATATTCGTTCTGCCCGCTTTGTTGACGCAGGGCACTCACGCACGTGAAAAGAGCTGCTAGCATAGAGCCATCATTGCCCCTGCACATCCCAACCTATAAGTAGCCAGGACATGAGCCAAGCAGTCGAGCCGAGCCCGCAGTGCCCCGTCCAACAGTTGACGCGTAACGGCCTGCGCAAGGACGACCCGCTCGACCAACTGCTGCTGCCCGTGCGCAAACCGGTGTACATCCTGCTGCAGGACCACGAGCGCGCCCAGCGCCTGGCCCAGCAACTGGAATTCTTTGGTCTGGTGGTGCAAGCGTTGCCCAGCGCCGCAGCGTTTCTCGCCTCGATCAGCGAGTACCCGCCGTCGGCCATCATCATGGATGTCGACTTCACCGGCGCCGGCCTGGGCTTGCTGCTGGCCGCTCAGGTGCAGCAGGGCCTGGCACGCTCCATTCCGTTGCTGTTCTTCAGCCATCACGAAGCCGACACCCCTACCCGCCTTGCCGCAGTACGCGCCGGCGGTCAGGACTTTCTCACCGGCAGCCTGGAAGCTTCCAGCTTGCTGGAAAAGGTCGAACTGCTGACCAACACCGCCCCGCACGACCCGTTGCGCGTGCTGATCATCGATGATTCGCGCACACAGGCCATGTACACCGAGCGTGTACTGGCCGGCGCCGGCATGCTCACCCGCAGCCTGACCGACCCGATCCGCACCATGGCCGAGCTTGCCGACTTCCAGCCCGACCTGATCATCCTCGACCTGTACATGCCGGCCTGCACCGGCCCGGAGCTGGCCAAGGTAATCCGCCACAGTGACCGTTATGTGAGTGTGCCGATCATCTACCTGTCTGCCGAGGACGACCTGGACAAGCAACTGGATGCCATGAGCGAAGGCGGTGATGACTTTTTGACCAAGCCGTTTCGCTCACGCCACCTGATCACCACCGTGCGCAACCGCGCCGCCCGCGCCCGCCATTTGAAGGCGCGCATGGTCCGCGACAGCCTGACCGGGCTGTACAACCACACCCATATCCTGCAGCTGCTGGAAGACTGCAGCTTCCGCGCCCGCCGTGAGCAGCAGCCGTTGAGCTTCGCCATGCTCGACATCGACCACTTCAAGAAGATCAACGACCGCCACGGCCACCCCATGGGCGACCGAGTGATCAAGAGCCTTGCCCTGTTCCTCAAGCAGCGCTTGCGCAAGACCGACTTCATTGGCCGCTACGGTGGCGAGGAGTTCGCCATCGTCATGCCCAATACCGCGCTGGATGCCGCACACAAGGTGCTGGACGAAATTCGCCGGCGCTTTGCCGAAATTCTCTACCCGGCGCAGCCGCGGGATTTGCAGTGCACCTTCAGTGCCGGGGTGGTGCAACTGGACGAGGGGCTGGATGCACTGACCATGGCCAGTGCAGCGGACGAGGCGCTGTACCGGGCTAAGCATGCGGGGCGCAATTGCGTCGTTCGTGTAGAGCCCTGAAATTCGCACTCACGGTGCCGGCTTCTTCACAGGCTTGCCCGCTTCCCCAGGCATTTCACATACCTCAAGTCTGGAGGTAAACCTGTGGGAGCGGGCAAGCCCGCGAAGAGGCCAGTGCCGGCCACACCAATGGAGGCACTGTGCCACTTTTTTTCTGACACCAAGCCCCTGGCGTCATCACCCCGTCACAAAATCGCAATAACTTCAGGCGCCTACCTCTCCCCTGCGCAGGAAGTTCGCGGCTATGCGCCTGAAGTGGCTGACCAATTTCAACACGCTGTTGCTGGTGACCGTGTGTATCGCCTTGGGCGCCACCCTGTGGTGGTCACAACGCGCCCTCGAGCGCCCCTACCAGCTGATGGAGCGCTATCTGGGCCTGTCCCAGCAGTTCCAGAACCAGGCGGCGCGCAATATCCAGGCCTACCTGGGCAGCGGCGATGCCCTGCGTCAGGCCGCCGCCATGGAGGCGACCCAGCAGTTGCAGGCCGCACTGACGGACTGGCCGGTAGAGCTGGCCGAGAAGTTGCGCCCCAGCCTGGATAGCCTGCAGGCCTTCACCGCCAACGAACTGCTGGCCGCCGGCAAGCTGGCCGGCGACCCACAAGCCCTGCTGCTGCAAGCCGAGCGGGAGCTGGGGGCGAACTTCGAGCAGATGGCCAGCTACGCCCGCGACAGTGGCAACGCCGAGGCCAATCGCTACTTGCTGCCCTTGCTAGACGCCACCCTGCATCTGGGGCGGCTGTCATTGGCTCGCGACAAGCTGGTCAGCAGCGGCCGCCCGGAGCTGGCCGACGAGGTCGAGCGCGAGCTGCAACTGATCCGCGCCCAGGCCCAGACGGTCGACGGCCTGCCACTACTCGGCGTAACCCGCACGGCCGAATCCGGAGCCGACGACTTCGCTGCGATGATGGGCCTGGAATCCCAGAGCAGCGCCCAGCAGGAAGACATTGCCGTGGGCCTCAAGCGTGAATTGCAAAGCCTGCTCAACCGCTACCCGGCCGAACTGCAACGCACCCGTGAACAGATCGAGCGCCGCGCCGAACTGGCCGCCACCACCGGCCAGCGCCTGGAAGCCGTACAACAGGCCATCGCCGCGCTGGAACCCGAAGTACGCGGCCAGCATGCGAAAATCGCTGCCGAGGTGCGCATCATCCAAGGCCTGATGATCGGCCTGATCCTGCTGATCGCCCTATTGATCGACACGCTGCAACGGCGCCTGGCGCGGACCCTGACCGGACTGGCCCCGGCCCTGTCACGCTGGGCCGAGGGCGATTTCGCCCAAGCCATCGCCCTGGGCAAGACCAACCGCGAACTGCACGACATCCAGGAGTCGCTCAACCGCCTGCGTCAGTACCTGGTGGAGCTGGTCGGCACCATCCGCCATAACGCCGAGCAGGTGGCCGGCAGCAGCCACGCCCTGGCCGGCATGAGCGCTGCGCTGCACGGCGGCGCCGAGCGCCAGGCCGGCGATACCGGGCAGATCCGCGATGCCTTGGGCGAGCTGGAAGCGACCATTCAACAAGTGGCAGGTGACGCCAGCGCAGCCGCCGAGGCCAGCCGCGATGCCGGGCGTGCGGTGGAACAAGGCCAGGCGGTAATCGGCCAGAGCCTGTCGGGCTTGCGTGAGCTGGTCGATGAAGTGCAAGGCAACGCCCGCATGATCGAACAATTGGCGGAAGAGTCGGCCACCATTGGCGGGGTACTGACGGTGATCCGTGCGATTGCCGAGCAGACCAACCTGCTGGCACTGAATGCCGCGATCGAAGCGGCCCGTGCCGGCGAGATGGGCCGTGGCTTTGCCGTGGTCGCCGATGAGGTGCGCTCACTGGCTCAGCGCACCACGGGAGCTACCGGCGAGATCCAGGCGTTGATCGACCGCCTGCAGCAGGCCGCCAGAAGTTCGGTGGCGGGGATGCGCGCGCAACTGGAACATGCCGAGGCCACGGCCAACCAAGCCCAGGCGGCGGATGGGGCACTGGATGAGATTGTCTGTGCCATTCGTACCATTTCCGATACAGCGGTGCGGATTGCCGATGTCACGGCACAGCAGAGTGGCGCGGTGAGCGAGATTCGTGACCACAGCGAGCGGATTCACGAACTGGGTGAAGAAAACCTGCAGCGCATTGGCGAGGGGCGTGAACAGGGTGAACAGCTGCTGAGCCTGGGCGGTGAGCTGAACCGGGCGGTGCGAGCGTTCAGGGTCTGAGATCGAGCGCCGCCCGCGCAGCGCTTCGCGGGTAAACCCGCTCCTACGTTTGTTTCGGGCCAATTATTCCTGCGCATCCGTTATCATGCCGGGCACGTTCCACCTCGCGAGTCCGCCATGCGCCGCCTGTTTTTCATGCTGTTCCTGCTGCTGGCCAGCCCGGCCTTCGCCACAGGCCTGCTCGACAACCGCCCCAGCGCCACCCTTGGCGCCGCTTCGCTGGCCAACAACGCCGACTTCCTGCCGGTACACGAGGCCTTCAAGCTCAACCTGGTCCAGGCCGATGCGCAAACCATCAAGCTGCGCTTCGTCGCCACCGATGGCTACTACCTTTACCGCCACCGCTTCCAGTTCCGCACGGAACCGGCCGACATCATCCTAGGCACGCCGAACATCCCCAAGGGTGAGGCCAAGCACGATGAATTCTTCGGCGACGTCGAGGTGTACCACGGCGTGCTCGATATCGAGTTGCCACGTAAAGACCCGCGCGCCTTCACCCTGCTGGTGGGCTACCAGGGTTGCGCCGACAAGGGCTTGTGCTACCCGCCGGAAACCGCACGCCTGAGTATCGATGGCGAAGGCGTTGCAAACACGCCAGCCACCCGCGAACACGGCTGGAACTGGAAGTCGCTGCTGCTGTTCTTCCTCGCTGGGGTCGGCCTGACCTTCACCCCCTGCGTGCTGCCGATGTTGCCGATCCTTTCCGGTGTCGTGCTGCGCGGCCAGGTTGGCGGCGTGCGCGGCCTGGCGCTGTCGCTGGCCTACGTGCTGCCAATGGCCGCCAGCTTCGCGGTGCTCGGCGCACTGATGGGCCTGTTCGGCGCAAGCCTGAACCTGCAGGCGCGCCTGCAGTCGGCCTGGGTGCTGGTACCTTTCGCGCTGTTTTTCGTAGTGTTCGCCCTGGCCATGTTCGGCCTCTTCGAACTGAGGCTGCCCCAGGCCCTGAGCAACCGCCTGAACAACGTCGCCAACCACACCCGCGGCGGCTCGCTGCTGGGCGCAGCTGTGCTCGGTGTGCTCTCCAGCTTGCTGGTTTCTCCGTGTGTATCGGCGCCCCTGGCCGGTGCCTTGCTCTATATCAGCGCCAGCGGCGATGCCCTGGGTGGCGCACTAAAGCTGTTCGCCCTGGGTTTGGGCATGGGTGCACCGCTGCTACTGGTGGCCACCGGTGGCGCGGCCTGGCTGCCCAAAAGCGGCCCGTGGATGAATACGGTAAAAAACGCCATTGGCGTACTGCTGCTGGGGCTGGCCATCGGCTTGCTCAGCCGTGTACTGCCGGGCCCTGCGACCTTGCTGCTGGTCGGTTTCCTCGCTGCGGGTGTGGCACTGTTCCTCGGTGCGCTGGAATTCGTCGTCAAGACGACGGCCCAGCGCCTGGCGCAACTGCTCGGTCTGGCCTTGCTGGTGTACGCGCTGGCTTGCTGGTACGGCGCCCTCACTGGCCAGGGCGACCCACTGCGCCCACTGCCAGTTGCGTCACTGGCCGCCAGCGGCGGTCTGCCGGCAGCAAAAGCCGATGCCTGGCAGACCATCACCACACCTGATGCCATGGACGCAGCCCTGGCGCAAGCCAAGGCCGCCGGCCAGCCAGTGCTGCTGGACTGGTACGCCGACTGGTGCATCAGTTGCAAGGTGATTGAGCATGAGGTGCTCAATGCACCGCAGGTGCAAACACAGCTGGCCGGCTTCAAACTGCTGCGGTTCGACATCACCGAAAGTAATGCCGAGCAACGCAAGCTGCTCGACCGCTATCAGCTGTTCGGCCCACCCGCCCTGCTGTTTTTTGCTGCGAACGGCAGCGAAATTACCGCTGATCGGGTGATTGGCGAGATAAATGCCGGTGAATTCGCGCAGATTCTGACGCGCGTGCGCGGCAAAGTCGGTCTATAACTTCCCGCGGGCCCGGAAAAATCCTGTAATGAGTGACCGGATTTAATTATCCGGTCACATACTTCGCGCGAACCTCGGACATCGTGCTGGCTATTGCCGGGAACTGGACACTTGCCGTTGCTTTACGGCACACTCGCCGCGCTGTGTCGAATTGCCCTACAAATCCAAGGAATCCGCAGATGGCAACGCTACTGGTGCTCCACGGCCCAAACCTCAACCTGCTCGGTACTCGCGAGCCAGGCCACTACGGCGCCGTGACCCTGGCTCAGATCAACCAGGACCTGGAGCAACGTGCCCGCGCCGCAGGCCACCATCTGCTGTACCTGCAGAGCAATGCCGAATACGAACTGATCGACCGCATTCACGCCGCACGCAACGAGGGTGTGGACTTCATCCTGATCAATCCGGCTGCTTTCACCCACACAAGCGTCGCATTACGTGACGCATTGCTTGCGGTGAGCATCCCATTCATCGAAGTGCACCTGTCCAACGTGCACAAACGCGAACCGTTCCGTCACCACTCCTACTTTTCCGATGTTGCCGTAGGGGTGATCTGCGGTCTGGGCGCCAGCGGTTATCGCCTGGCCCTGGAGTCCGCGCTGGAACAACTGGCTGCCAACGCACAGCCCAAATGATGAAAACCCTGGCCTAAGTGGGCCGGGGTTCGAGAGAAACGTTTCAGATACGTTTTTTGTATTTCGCCCCCTGACCGAACCTTTGGGAGTTGATGATTAATGGATATCCGTAAAGTCAAGAAACTGATCGAGCTGCTGGAAGAGTCTGGCATCGACGAACTGGAGATCAAGGAAGGCGAAGAGTCGGTCCGTATCAGCCGTCACAGCAAGACCCCAGCTGCCCAGCAGTTCTACGCACCGGCGCCTATGGCCGCCGCCCCTGCCGCTGCGCCGGTTGCCGCTGCTGCGCCAGCCGCCGAAGCCACTGCTGCCGCCCCGGCCCTGAAAGGCACCGTGGTCCGTTCGCCAATGGTAGGTACCTTCTACCGCAAGCCTTCGCCGACCTCGCCTAACTTCGCTGAAGTTGGCCAGTCCGTGAAGAAAGGCGACACCCTGTGCATCGTCGAAGCCATGAAGATGATGAACCACATCGAAGCCGATATTGGCGGTGTCATCGACGCCATCCTGGTAGAAGACGGCCAGCCGGTTGAGTTCGACCAGCCGCTGTTCACCATCGTTTGAATCGCGGAGAGCCAACGATGTCTGGGAAGCTCGAAAAAGTCCTGATCGCCAACCGCGGGGAAATTGCCCTGCGGATCCTGCGTGCCTGCAAAGAGCTGGGTATCAAGACCGTCGCCGTGCACTCCACTGCCGACCGTGAACTGATGCACCTGGGCCTGGCAGACGAGTCGGTCTGCATCGGCCCTGCATCGTCCAAGGATTCCTACCTGCATATCCCGGCGATCATCGCTGCCGCCGAAGTGACTGGCGCCACTGCGATTCACCCGGGTTACGGCTTCCTGGCGGAAAACGCCGACTTCGCCGAACAGGTGGAAAAATCCGGTTTCGCCTTCATCGGCCCGAAAGCCGACACCATTCGCCTGATGGGCGACAAGGTTTCGGCCAAGGACGCGATGATCAAGTCGGGCGTACCGACCGTACCGGGCTCCGATGGCCCACTGCCAGAAGACGAAGAAGTTGCCCTGGCGATTGCCCGTGACGTCGGCTACCCGGTGATCATCAAGGCCGCCGGTGGCGGTGGTGGTCGCGGCATGCGCGTGGTGCACAAGGAAGAGGACCTGATTTCCTCGGCCAAGCTCACCCGTACCGAAGCCGGTGCTGCCTTCGGCAACCCGATGGTTTACCTGGAGAAGTTCCTGACCAACCCACGTCACGTGGAAGTGCAGGTACTGTCCGACGGCCAGGGCAACGCCATTCACCTGGGCGACCGTGACTGCTCGCTGCAGCGCCGTCACCAGAAGGTCCTGGAAGAAGCACCAGCCCCGGGCATCGATGAGAAAGCCCGCCAGGAAGTGTTCAAGCGCTGCGTCGATGCGTGCATCGAGATCGGCTACCGTGGTGCGGGTACTTTCGAGTTCCTGTACGAAAACGGCCGCTTCTACTTCATCGAGATGAACACCCGCGTGCAGGTTGAGCACCCGGTATCGGAGATGGTCACTGGCATCGACATCGTCAAGGAGATGCTGAGCATCGCCGCTGGCAACAAGCTGTCGTTCCGCCAGGAAGACGTGGTGATCCGTGGCCACTCGCTGGAGTGCCGGATCAACGCCGAAGACCCGAAGAAGTTCATCCCGAGCCCAGGCAAGGTGAAGCACTTCCACGCCCCGGGCGGCAACGGCGTACGCGTCGATTCGCACCTGTACAGCGGTTATTCGGTTCCGCCGAACTACGACTCGCTGATCGGCAAGCTGATCACCTACGGCAAGGACCGCGACGAAGCCATGGCGCGCATGCGCAATGCCCTGGACGAGATCGTCGTCGACGGCATCAAGACCAACATCCCGCTGCACCGCGACCTGGTGCGTGATGAAGGCTTCTGCAAAGGCGGCGTCAACATTCACTACCTCGAGCACAAACTGGCCAACCAGGAGTGATCGTGTAGTGTGATGTACCAGAACCCCGGCCCTGTGCCGGGGTTTTTTATTGCCTGCCAGAATCTGGGGCCGCGTCGCGGCCCCAGGGCTCTACCCCTTCATCCGCGGCATGTCGATGCGGTGCTCATGCACTCGCCGATAAAGCGTCGCCCGCGAAATACCCAAAGCCCGCGCCGCATCAGCCGGCTTCCAGCGATGGCGGATCAGCGCGTCCAGCAACAGCTGCCGGGCCGGGCACGACACCCCGCTTTCAGCCGAGCCAACCGCTTCACCGCGCACCTCCTGCGGCAGATCCTGCAGCCGCACCTGCCCGCCCTCACTCACCGCACAGGCATACCGCAACACCTGCCGCAGCTGGCGCAAATTGCCCGGCCAGCGATAAACCAGCAGCGCCTGCAGCGCGTCATCCGCCAACACCACCTCCACCCCGCAGGCCGCCGCCTCTTCGGCCAGCAACTGGTGAATCAGCCCCAGCCGGTCATCACGCTCACGCAAGGGGGGAAGCTCGAAACGGGCATTGGCCAGGCGGAAGTACAAGTCTTCACGAAATCGCCCGTCCTCCACCATCGCCGCCAGATCGCGATGGGTCGCACAGATCACCTGAATATCCACCCGCTCCCGCCGCGCCGCACCCAGCGGCGCCACCTCACCCTCCGCCAGCACCCGCAGCAGGCGGGTTTGCAGGTTCAGCGGCATGTCCCCGATCTCGTCGAGGAACAGCGTGCCGCCATCGGCCTGCTGCAACAGCCCTTGCATGCCTTTGCTGGAAGCCCCGGTGAAGGCCCCGGCCACATAGCCGAACAACTCGCTCTCGATCAGGGTTTCCGGAATGGCCGCGCAGTTCAGGGTAACGAACGGACCGTCACAGCGCTGGCTTTGCTGGTGCAGCTGGCGGGCGAATACCTCCTTGCCGGCCCCGGTCTCACCCAGTACCAGCACCGCCAGGTTGCAGTCCTTGACCCGCGTGGCCAGCCGCAGGTGCTGCTCGATACGGGTGTCCTGGGCCTGGCGCACAGGCTGCGCACGCTGGCGTTGCTGCGGTGCACTGACCCGGCCATACAAACCACCCAGACCGGGCAGGCGCTGGGCGGACGACGCGCTCACCCGGCGCAGTTGGTCGATGTCGAACAGTTCGCCTATATGCTCGGGCAAGCGCCCCAGGCGTTCCACCAAGCGTTGCCGCGCCAGGCTGTTGATCGCCTGCAAGCGGCCATCGGCATCCCAGGCCAGCAGGTAGTCGGGCTGGCTCTCCACATAGCCCGGCGTACCATGGGCGCGCATCACCCAGTGGCCTTGGGCGCTGTGCATGAAGAAGGCGTTTTCGATCTCGCGGGCCGTTTGCTCGACCAACTGGCGGATCAGGTGCTGGCTGCGCCGATCGTCCGGCGACTGCAAGGCCGACACATCGACCACGCCCAACAACTCACCCAACGGGTCGAACACCGGCGCCGCTGTGCAGGTCAGGCCGATGAAGGCGGCGCGAAAGTGATCGCGCTTGTGCACCGTGACCGGAGCCTTGCTGGTCAGCACCGCCGCCACGCCGCATGTGCCCTCCTCGCCCTCCGACCAGCAGGTCCCCAGATACAGCCCGGCCTTGCGACAGTCGTTGCGGATGGCCGACTCGACCCGGTAATCGATGGTGCGCCCCTGGGCATCGGTAAGCAGCACACAGTAGTCAGCGCCGCGCACCCGCTCATGCAAGCGCGCCACGGCATCGCTGGCGATGCGCAGGAACAGCTCGGCGCGTTCGCGGCATTCGTTGAGCAGGCTTTGGGAAAGGATACGCGGCCCCTGCTGGGAACCGGGGTCGAGGCGGTACACATCCATGGAGCGGCGCCATGAATCGAGGATCAGCGGTGGTACCGGCGCCTGCGGCAGGCGGTCGGCATTCTTCAACACCCTGCTGACGCAGTCCACATGGGCTCGGGAGTTCGCGGCAAGCATTCAGGCCCTCCGGTTCTCGTTACTGTTTTTATCGTTGTCCGGCCATTAAGCGCCTCTGGGCATGCCCCGACAAGCACTGTGTGATTACCGGCTGGCTTGAGACGCAGCGTCTCAGTGTCTCGGCAACGCAGGCCCGGCGCTGGCACCCGGCGTCTCGCCACCCTACCCGTGTAGACCTGCCCGAACACGACCAGAGCCCTCTAGCCCGGGCACTTCAGCTATTGCGAAGAAAGCTGGCACCCCGCTTGCTCCTGCCCTTGCAAACAAAAATACGAGGTGCGCCATGCCGCTACCCGCCCCGATTGTCGGGATCATTGCCAACCCTGCCTCTGGCCGCGACCTGCGCCGCCTGACCGCCAATGCCGGGCTCTATTCGAGCACCGACAAGGCCTCGGCTATCCAGCGCCTGCTGGCCGCTTTCGGCGCCACCGGCATTGGCCAGGTGTTGTTGCCCAGCGACATGACCGGCATCGCTGCTGCAGTGCTCAAGGCCAGCCAGGGCCCAGGGGCCCGTGACCAGCACTGGCCGGCCATCGAGATCCTCGACCTGCCACTGAGCCAGACCGTGGCCGATACCCGCCTGGCTACCCGGCGCATGGTCGAGCGCGGCGTGGCGATGATCGCCGTGCTGGGCGGTGATGGCACCCACAAGGCGGTCGCCGCCGAGGCCGGTGACGTGCCGCTGCTGACCCTGTCCACCGGCACCAATAACGCCTTCCCCGAACTTCGTGAAGCCACCAGCGCAGGCCTGGCCGGTGGCCTGCTTGCCAGTGGCCGGGTACCGGCCAGCATCGGCTTGCGCCGCAACAAACGCTTACTGGTGAACGTGCCGGAACAACAGCTGGCCGAGTGGGCCTTGGTCGAGGTGGCCGTATCGCCGCAGCGTTTCATCGGTGCCCGTGCACTCAGCCGCAGCGAGGACCTCTGCGAAGTCTTCGCCTGCTTCGCCGAGCCCCACGCCATCGGCCTATCGGCCCTGTGCGGTCTGTGGTGCCCGGTGTCACGGCAAGATCCGCACGGCGCCTGGGTACGCCTGGCCCCCGACGCCGAACAGGCGCTGTTGGCGCCGTTGGCGCCCGGCCTGCTGCAAGCCTGCGGCATCACTGCCTGCGGTCCGCTGACACCCGGCGTCGCCCAGCGCCTGAGCCTGGCCAGCGGCACCCTGGCGCTGGATGGCGAACGCGAAATCGAATTTGCCGAGCATGACACCCCCACCATCACCCTCGACCACCAAGGCCCACTCAGCGTGGACGTCGAGGCCGTGCTGGCGCATGCCGCCCGCCACCACCTGCTGGCCGTCCCGCGCGGCCACCGGCTGCACCCTGCAAACCCGTGTTGAGACAACCCCGGAGAACAACAAGATGTCCAATCAACTCAGTACTGAACAACTGCTGCATGCCTATGAAGTCATGCGGACCATCCGCGCCTTCGAAGAACGCCTGCATGTGGAGTTCGCCACCGGCGAAATTCCCGGCTTCGTCCACCTGTATGCCGGCGAAGAAGCCTCTGCCGCCGGGGTCATGGCCCACCTGCGCGACAGCGACTGCATCGCCTCGACCCACCGCGGCCATGGCCACTGCATCGCCAAAGGCGTGGACGTGTACGGCATGATGGCCGAGATCTACGGCAAGAAGACCGGCGTGTGCGGTGGCAAAGGCGGCTCGATGCACATTGCCGACCTGGAAAAGGGCATGCTCGGTGCCAACGGTATCGTCGGCGCCGGCGCACCACTGGTGGCCGGGGCGGCGCTGGCGGCCAAGCTCAAGGGCCGTGATGACGTGTCGGTAGCCTTCTTCGGCGATGGGGCATCCAACGAGGGCGCCGTGTTCGAGGCCATGAACATGGCGTCGATCATGAACCTGCCCTGCATCTTCGTGGCCGAGAACAACGGCTACGCCGAGGCCACTGCCTCCAACTGGTCCGTAGCCTGCGACCACATTGCCGACCGCGCTGCCGGCTTCGGCATGCCAGGCGTCACCATCGACGGCTTTGACTTCTTTGCCGTATACGAGGCCGCCGGCGCTGCTATCGAGCGCGCCCGCTCCGGGCAAGGGCCGTCGCTGATCGAGGTCAAGCTCAGCCGTTACTACGGCCATTTCGAAGGCGATGCGCAAACCTACCGCGCCCCTGATGAAGTGAAGAACCTGCGCGAATCCCGCGACTGCCTCATGCAATTTCGCAACAAGACCACCCGCGCCGGCCTGCTCACGGCCGAGCAACTGGACGCCATCGACGCCCGCGTCGAGGACCTGATCGAAGACGCCGTTCGCCGCGCCAAATCCGATCCCAAGCCACAGCCCGCCGACCTGCTCACCGACGTCTACGTCGCCTACCCCTGAGCCGCGGATTACAAGAACAACAGGAGAACCACCATGGCAAGAAAGATCAGCTACCAGCAGGCCATCAACGAGGCCCTGGCCCAGGAAATGCGCCGCGACAGCACAGTGTTCATCATTGGCGAAGACGTCGCCGGCGGTGCCGGTGCGCCCGGCGAGGATGACGCCTGGGGTGGCGTGTTGGGCGTGACCAAAGGCCTGTATCACCAATTCCCCGGCCGCGTGCTTGACGCGCCGCTGTCGGAAATCGGCTACGTCGGCGCGGCCGTCGGTGCTGCCACCCAGGGCCTGCGCCCGGTGTGCGAACTGATGTTCGTCGACTTCGCCGGCTGCTGCCTGGACCAGATCCTCAACCAGGCCGCCAAGTTCCGCTACATGTTCGGCGGCAAGGCAGTGACCCCGCTGGTGATGCGCACCATGTATGGCGCCGGCCTGCGTGCGGCAGCCCAGCACTCGCAGATGCTCACCTCGCTATGGACGCACATCCCCGGCCTGAAGGTGGTGTGCCCATCCTCGCCTTACGATGCCAAGGGCCTGTTGATCCAGGCGATCCGCGACAACGACCCGGTGATCTTCTGCGAACACAAACTGCTGTACAGCATGCAGGGCGAGGTGCCGGAAGAGGTGTACACCGTACCGTTCGGCGAAGCCAACTTCTTGCGCGATGGCGACGACGTGACCCTCGTTACCTACGGGCGCATGGTGCATGTGGCGCTGGAGGCCGCCAACAACCTGGCCCGCCAGGGCATCGACTGCGAAGTGCTGGACCTGCGCACTACCAGCCCGCTGGACGAGGACAGCATTCTGGAAAGTGTGGAGAAGACCGGCCGCCTGGTGGTGATCGATGAAGCCAACCCGCGCTGCTCGATGGCCACCGACATCAGCGCGCTGGTGGCACAGAAGGCTTTTGGCGCACTCAAGGGACCGATCGAAATGGTCACCGCGCCGCATACCCCGGTGCCGTTCTCCGACGCCCTGGAAGACCTGTACATCCCTGACGCGGCGAAGATCGAAGCCGCCGTGCGCAAGGTGATCGAAGCCGCAAGGAGTGCCGCATGAGCCAGATCCATACCCTGACTATGCCCAAGTGGGGCCTGTCGATGACCGAGGGCCGGGTGGACACCTGGCTCAAGCAGGAAGGTGACGAAATCAGCAAGGGCGACGAGGTGCTGGACGTCGAGACCGACAAGATCAGCAGCAGCGTCGAAGCGCCTTTCAGCGGCGTGCTGCGCCGCCAGGTAGCCAAGCCGGATGAAACCTTGCCCGTCGGCGCACTGCTGGCGGTGGTAGTCGAAGGCGAAGCAGAGGAGGCCGAGATCGATGCCGTGGTACAGCGCTTCCAGGCCGAGTTCGTCGCCGAAGGTGGCGCCGACCAAAGCCAGGGGCCGGCCCCTCAGAAGGCGGAAGTAGGCGGGCGCCTGCTGCGCTGGTTCGAGCTGGGTGAAGGCGGCACACCGCTGGTGCTGGTGCACGGCTTTGGCGGTGACCTCAACAACTGGCTGTTCAACCACCCGGCACTGGCTGCCGAGCGGCGGGTCATCGCCCTCGACCTGCCGGGCCACGGCGAGTCGGCCAAGACCCTGCAGCGGGGCGACCTGGATGAGTTGAGCGAAACCGTGCTCGCCCTGCTCGACCACCTGGACATCGCCAAAGCCCACCTGGCCGGCCATTCCATGGGTGGTGCCGTCAGCCTCAACGTGGCGCGCCTGGCCCCGCAGCGGGTGGCCAGCCTGAGCCTGGTAGCCAGCGCCGGTCTGGGCGAAGCGATCAACGGGCAGTACTTGCAAGGTTTCGTCACTGCGGCCAACCGCAATGCACTCAAACCGCAGATGGTGCAGTTGTTTGCCGACCCGGCGCTGGTCACCCGGCAAATGCTGGAGGACATGCTCAAGTTCAAGCGCCTGGAAGGTGTGGACCAGGCCCTGCAGCAACTGGCAGGGGCGCTCGCCGACGGCGACCGGCAGCGCCACGACTTGCGCGGAGTACTTGGCAATCACCCGACACTGGTGGTGTGGGGTGGCAAGGATGCGATCATCCCGGCCAGCCATGCCGAGGGCCTGGAAGCCGAAGTACAGGTGCTGCCAGAGGCCGGCCACATGGTGCAGATGGAGGCGGCCGAACAGGTCAACCAGCAACTGCTCGCATTCCTGCGCAAGCACTAAGCCCTTTTCGTGAGCCTGGAGAACAACAATGAATGACCTGAGCCACACCCACATGCGCGCGGCCGTCTGGCATGGCCGCCACGATATTCGTGTCGAACAGGTACCTTTGCCGGCCGACCCTGCGCCGGGCTGGGTGCAGATCAAGGTGGACTGGTGCGGCATCTGCGGCTCCGACCTGCACGAATATGTTGCCGGCCCGGTGTTCATCCCGGTAGAAGCCCCGCACCCGCTGACCGGCATTCAGGGCCAGTGCATCCTCGGCCATGAATTCTGCGGCCACATCGCCAAGCTTGGCGAAGGCGTGGAAGGCTATGCCGTAGGCGACCCGGTGGCGGCAGACGCCTGCCAGCATTGCGGTACCTGCTATTACTGCACCCATGGCCTGTACAACATCTGCGAACGCCTGGCGTTCACCGGCCTGATGAACAACGGTGCCTTCGCCGAGCTGGTCAACGTGCCCGCCAACCTGCTCTACCGGCTGCCGCAGGGCTTCCCTGCCGAAGCCGGGGCACTGATCGAGCCGCTGGCGGTGGGTATGCACGCGGTGAAAAAGGCCGGCAGCCTGCTTGGGCAAACCGTTGTAGTGGTGGGGGCCGGCACCATCGGCCTGTGCACCATCATGTGTGCCAAAGCCGCGGGCGCAGCGCAGGTTATCGCCCTGGAAATGTCCTCAGCACGCAAAGCCAAAGCCAAAGAGGTAGGCGCCAACGTGGTGCTGGACCCCAGCCAGTGCGATGCCCTGGCGGAAATCCGCGCACTGACTGCAGGGCTGGGCGCCGATGTGAGCTTTGAGTGCATTGGCAACAAACATACGGCCAAGCTGGCCATCGACACCATCCGCAAAGCAGGCAAGTGCGTGCTGGTGGGTATTTTCGAAGAGCCCAGCGAGTTCAACTTCTTCGAGCTGGTGTCCACCGAGAAACAGGTGCTGGGGGCGTTGGCGTACAACGGCGAGTTTGCCGACGTGATTGCCTTCATTGCTGATGGTCGGCTGGATATTCGCCCGCTGGTAACCGGCCGGATCGGATTGGAGCAGATTGTCGAGCTGGGCTTCGAGGAACTGGTGAACAACAAAGAGGAGAACGTGAAGATCATAGTTTCACCAGGTGTGCGCTGATTGCACCTTGAAGGCAACGTGGCACCTGTGGGAGCGGGTGGGCCTGCGAGCAATGCAACACAGTGGAGGGCACCGGCTTTGCCGGTGTTCGCGGCTGAAGCCGGTCCTACAGGGTACGCGCAAGGTTCCAAGGCTGTGCGCTGACACAGGGGCTCGCTGTCTCAGGATCCCATTCTGCGTCATACTCGGCAGACCTATTGCCCGGTCCTCTCCATGCGTCCACTGCTCCCCATTACCCTGGTCCTGCTGCTCGCCGCCTGTGGCGATGGCGAATCGCTGCTCCCGCCCGACGCACGGCTGCCTGACGGTGGGCGTTACCGAGGGCAGGTGGTCGATGGCCTGCTGCAAGGTGAGGGCCGGATCGACTACCCCAACGGCAGCTGGTACGCCGGCAGCTTCAAGGACGGCCAGTGGCACGGCCAAGGTGAATGGCATGGGCAGAACGGCGAGGTCTACCGGGGCCAGTTCGCCGAGGGGCTGTTTCAGGGCCTGGGTGACCTGATCACCCCAGGCAGCCACTATAGCGGCACCTTCCGCCACGGCCGCCGCGACGGCGAGGGCACCCTCAAGCAAGCCGACCAGACATACCGCGGCCAGTTCAAGGACGACCTGTACGACGGTGCAGGCCAACTGGAACTGGCCGACGGCAGTCGCTACCAAGGCCTGTTCGCCAAGGGCAAGCCCAACGGCGCCGGGGTGCGCAGCGATGCCAGCGGCAACCAGTTCAGCGGCCACTTCGTCAACGGCCAGCTACAAGGCGCCGGCACCTACGACAGCGTTGATGGCGAGCAGTACATCGGCGAATTCAAGGACAACCGCCTGGAGGGCCGTGGCCGCTACGAAAATGCCGACGGCGACGTGTGGATCGGTGAATTCAAGGACGGCTCGCTGATCGGCGAAGGGGAGTTGCTGGGCAGCGATGGCAGCCACTACAAGGGCGAGTTCGCCGACTGGCGTCTGTCGGGCCAGGGCAGCCTGCAACTGGCCGACGGCAGCAAGTACATCGGCGGTTTCCTCAACGATGCCTACCATGGCCATGGGCGGCTGATTCTGCCCAGTGGCAAGGTCGAAAGCGGAACATGGGCCAACGGCGTGCGCGTGCGCGACCAGAACGGCAAGCTGCTGCCAGACCCACTGGACCTGGCGTTGCTCAACCAGGGCCGGCTGCTGGACGAGGCGCTGGCTCGGGTACCTCGCTCGGCGCCACCGATCCAGCTGTATAGCCTGGTAGTGGCCGGCGATGGCCAGCAAAGCGTATTCCTGCGCGAAGCCGACTACGTCAGCCGCATGCTCAAGGTGCGCTTTGGCGCCCGTGGCCAGGTAACCCTGGTCAACCACCGCGACCACATGGCCACACGCCCCATGGCCACCCGCGAAAACCTCTCCCGCGCTGCCGCCACCCTGGCAGAGCGCAGCGGCCCCGAAGACCTGGTGTTCATCTACCTCACCAGCCATGGCAGCCAGGACCACCAGCTGGTGCTCGACCAACCCCGCCTGCAACTGGCCGACCTGGCCGCTGACGAGCTGGCCACTGCCCTGGCGCCGCTGAAGGATCGCGACAAGGTCATCGTCATCTCCGCCTGCTATTCAGGGGGCTATATCGCTCCGCTCAAAGACGAGCGCACGCTCATCATGACCGCTGCCCGGGCCGACCGCGTCTCCTTCGGTTGCTCGGAGGAAGCCGACTTCACCTACTTTGGCGATGCCCTGTTCGCTGAAGCGCTGAACCAGACCGACGACCTGAAACAGGCGTTTGAACTGGCGCGTGCCAGCGTTGCCGAAAGAGAACAAAGGGAAGGCTTCGAGGCCTCCGAGCCGCAGTTGTGGGCACCGCCGGCCGTGCTTGAGCACTGGCACCAGCTGCGCCAGCAACAAGCCGAAGAAGCGTTGCGTAACGCCACACAGGCCAACGTGAGCAAGCAGGCAAAAATGCCCGGCACTCACTAGACTTGTGTGTAACAAGGGAGAGACATCATGTACTTGACGCCTCAGCATGTCCTGCTTGCCGGAGCCACCGGCCTGACCGGTGAACACCTGCTAGACCGCCTGCTCAACGAGCCCACCATCACCCGTGTCCTGGCGCCTACACGCCGGCCATTGGCCGAGCACCCGCACCTGGAAAACCCGGTGGGCGACCCGGCGGTATTCCTTCCGCAACTGGCCGGGCGGGTCGACATCGCCTACTGCTGCCTGGGCACCACGCTGAAGCAGGCGGGTTCCGAATCGGCTTTCCGCGCGGTGGATCTGGACATGGTGGTCGCCTTCAGCAAGCGTGCCCGGGAAATGGGCGCACGGCATCTGCTGGTGATCAGTGCAGTGGGCGCCGATCCTAAGTCGTCAATTTTCTATAACCGGGTCAAGGGCGAGATGGAAGAAGCGCTCAAGGCTCAGGACTGGCCACAGCTGACCATCGTGCGGCCCTCGTTCCTGCTGGGCGAGCGACTGGAGCCACGGCTGACTGAACAGCTAGTTGCGCCGTTTTCCCGGTTCATACCCGGGAAATACCGGGGAATCGAGGCTTGTACCCTGGCGCGGGCGCTGTGGCGGCTGGCGCTGGAAGAAGAAGACGGCGTGCGGGTTGTGGAGTCGGATGAATTGCGCAGGTTGGGCAGGATCTAGGCTTCGCTTGTGCTGGCCTCTTCGCGGGCACGCCCGCTCCCACAGGGTCTCCATAATCTTCCAGTGACTACTCACCAATAGGAATGGGCGTGCCGGCGAAGAGGCCATCACAGGCCGCCGCTAGCCTGGAAGCCTATGCCGGCCGCTGTCAGCAAAGACAACGGCAGCAGCAGGGTATCAAGCAACATGCTCCCCGGCAGATCCAGACGCGGATACGCCGGAGCGTCAGCCCCGTAATGATCCCGCGGGCAACACCCGCCATTTATCACATACAAATCCAGCCGGGTACCGGCATACACTACCGGTGCGCCGGGCTTGTTGGCATCCAGCGTGCGCACCGTGGCGCAGCCACCCAGCATCACCAGCGCCAGCAACCCCGCCAGTGCTCGCTTCAATCATCCACCCCGAAGTGGTGCTCGCCCCAACGCGGCAACATGTCCTGGGGGATGTTCAGCAGGTTGAGGATACGCGCCACGACAAAGTCGACCAGGTCGTCGATGGTCTGCGGCTGGTGATAGAACCCCGGTGCCGCTGGCAGGATTACCGCGCCCATTTGCGACAGCTTGAGCATGTTTTCCAGGTGGATGGTGGAGAATGGCGCTTCGCGTGGCACCAGGATCAGTTGACGACGCTCCTTGAGGGTAACGTCGGCAGCACGCTCGATCAGGTTGTTGCAGGCGCCAGTGGCGATGGCCGACAAGGTGCCAGTGGAACAGGGGACCACCACCATTGCCGCCGGGGCGCCAGAGCCCGAGGCTACCGGCGACATCCAGTCTTCCTTGCCATACACACGGATCTGCCCGTCGGCCGCGCCGGTGTATTCGGTCAGGAAGGCCTGCATCGCCTGGGGCTTGGCCGGCAACACAACATCCGTCTCGGTGGCCATCACCAACTGTGCGGCCTTGGAAATCAGGAAGTGCACCTCGCGGTCTTCGCGTACCAGGCAATCGAGCAGGCGAAGGCCATACTGGGCACCCGAGGCGCCCGTCATGGCCAGGGTGATGCGTTCCGGCCCGCTCACTTCAGCGCCTCGGCCAGCTTGCCGTGCAGGCCGCCGAAGCCGCCGTTGCTCATGATCACCACATGGGTGCCTGGGCGAGCCTGACCTTTGACCCGCTCGATGATCGCTTCGAGGCTATCGGCCACCACGCTCGGCACCTTGCACTGCGCGGCGGTGGCGGCCAGGTCCCAGCCGAGGTTGGCCGGCGCATACCAGATCACCTGGTCGGCGTCGTTGACGCTTTCTGGCAGGCCGTCACGGTGGGCACCGAGTTTCATCGAGTTGGAGCGTGGCTCGATCACCGCGATCACAGGCGCCTCCCCCACCCGCTTGCGCAGGCCGTCGAGCGTGGTGGCAATGGCGGTCGGATGGTGGGCGAAGTCATCGTAGATGGTCACACCTTGTACTTCGGCAACCTTCTCCATGCGCCGCTTGACGCTCTTGAACGCACTCAGGCCGTCGATGCCCATGGCCGGTACCACGCCCACATGACGCGCTGCTGCCAGGGTGGCCAAGGCGTTGGCGACGTTGTGCTGGCCGGTCAGCGCCCAGTCCACCACACCCTGCACTTCGCCCTCGAACAGTACTTCAAAGCGCGAGCCATCTGGGCTGAGCAGGCGGGCTTGCCACTGGCCGCCCTCCCCGGTGGTTTGCACAGGGGTCCAGCAGCCCATGCCGATCACACGCTCCAGCGCTTGCTCGGTGGTCGGGTGGATGACCAGGCCTTCGCTGGGGATAGTCCGCACCAGGTGGTGGAACTGTCGCTCGATCGAGGCCAGGTCCGGGAAGATGTCCGCGTGATCGAACTCAAGGTTGTTGAGGATCGCGGTACGCGGGTGATAGTGGACGAACTTCGAGCGCTTGTCGAAGAAGGCGCTGTCGTACTCGTCGGCTTCCACCACAAAGAACGGCGTGTCGCCCAAGCGGGCCGACACCGAGAAGTTCTGCGGCACGCCGCCAATCAGGAAGCCCGGGCTCATGCCGGCGTGCTCCAGCACCCAGGCCAGCATGCTGCTGGTGGTGGTCTTGCCGTGAGTACCGGCAACGGCCAGCACCCAGCGGCCTTGCAGCACGTGGTCGGCCAGCCACTGCGGGCCGGAGACGTAGGGCAGGCCCTTGTTCAGCACGTATTCAACCGCTGGGTTGCCGCGCGACATGGCGTTGCCGATGACCACCAGGTCTGGCGCCGGATCCAGCTGGGCCGGGTCATAGCCTTGGGTCAGTTCGATACCCTGGGCTTCGAGCTGGGTGCTCATTGGGGGATAGACGTTGGCGTCGGAGCCGGTGACGCGGTGGCCAAGTTCCTTGGCCAGCACCGCCAGCGAACCCATGAAAGTGCCGCAAATACCGAGAATGTGAATATGCATGGTCGACCTCGCAAAACATCGAGGCAGGGTAGCCCAGGGCGCGACAAATCGCACCCGCTGTTTCGCTCAGTCGCCCCTGGTAATGCCGTGTTTGCGCAGTTTTCGATACAAGGTATTGCGGCTGATGCCCAAGTGCTCGGCAACGCGGGTGAGATGCCAGTGTTTTGCCTCCAGGACCTCCTTCAGCGCTTGCCGCTCCGCGTCGAGCAGAACCTCGGTCCCTGCAGATTCACCCTCAATCTCTGCGGCACCGCCGGACCTGTGTGGGCGGGCGTGCCCGCGAACGAGGGCAACGCCCTCGCCCTCCATTTCCTGGTCGGACTTCTTCGTGGGCTCGCCCGCCCCCGCGAGGGATGGGCTGGTGCGGATGACTGCGGGGAGGTCCACAAAGGTAATGCGGGCATCTTCGCAAAGCGCCACCAAAGTACGCAGCACATTGCGCATCTGCCGCACGTTCCCCGGCCAGTTAAATGCGAGCAGCGCCTGCCGCGCCCGGGGCTCGATGTCTATCCATTGCCCCTGCGTCTCCTGACGCAGCAGAAAGTCCAGCAACTGCGCCTTGTCACTGCGTTCGCGTACCGCCGGCAGTGCCACCTCCAGGCCATTGAGGCGGTAATACAGGTCCTCGCGGAAACTGCCCTGTTCAACCCGTTCCAGCAGGTCACGGTGCGTAGCGCTGACGATGCGCACGTCCACCGCCTGCGGCTCTCCCCCGATCGGCACCACCTGGCGCTCCTCCAGCACCCGCAGCAGTCGGGTTTGCAGGGCAAGCGGCATATCGCCGATCTCGTCCAGCAGCAAGGTGCCGCCGTCGGCCTGCAACAGCTTGCCGCGCATGCCCTCCTTGCGCGCGCCGGTAAAACTGCCGCCGCGGTACCCGAACAGCTCACTCTCGATCAGGCTTTCCGGGATAGACGCGCAGTTGATGGCGACGAACGGCTTGCCGCGCCGCTCACTGGCCTGATGCACAGCCTGGGCGAAGGCTTCCTTGCCACAGCCGGTCTCGCCGCGCAGCAGCAATGGCACATCGCGCTCGAACACCCGCACGCTGCGGCGGAAATCATTTTGCAACGCAGGGTCAAGCAGACAGACCAGCGGCTCCACTTCAGCTGCGGGCCGCGGCTGGGCGGCCGGCACCGACCACACCGGCGCCCGGGCCTGCCCCCGCAGGCTGGCGAACACCTGGCGACCGTCCAGGGTGCGCAGCGGCCAGACAGCACTGCCGCCGGGCGTGGCACGGCTGAACATTTCGTCATGGCTGCACGCGAAAAAGCACTCCAACGGTTTGCCCAGCACGCCACCCCGTACCGTGCCCAGCAGGTTCAGTGCGCTTTGGTTGGCAGCGCAAATACGCCCATCGCCGTCGAACGCCAGCAAGCCTTCGCTGAACAGGCCGACCGACTCGGCTTGCAGGTGAAAACGCAGTAACCATTGCTGCTCGAAATGGCGCAGGAAATAGCAGCTTTCGATCATCTTCGCCGACAGGTTGACCAACGCCATGGTGTGGAACTGGCTTTGCCGCGATACGTCGGGGCGCGCAGAGGACACGTCGAGTACCGCCAGCAGGTCGCCATGCGGGTCGAACACCGGGCTGGCCGAGCAAGTCAGCCCGGTGTGACGGCCACGGAAGTGCTCGTTCTGATGGATGGTCAGCGCCTGGCGCTCGACCAGGCAGGTGCCGATGCCATTGGTGCCCTCACGCGCCTCGCTCCAGTCGGCGCCCAGCCACAGCCCCGCACGCTCGAAGCTGCGCCGCTCGGCGGGGGCACTGACGCAATTGAGGATCACCCCGCGGGCGTCGGTCAGCAGCACCGCGTGGCCTGCACCGGAAAGCTGCCGGTGCAGGCTGTTCATTTCATGGTCGGCAATTTGCAGCACCTGGTGCAGGCGCTCGCGGCTTTCCAGCAGGCGCCCATGCTCAAGCACCACCGGCGCTTCGATCACCGCCGGGTCGAGGTGGTAATCCTCCAGGCAGCGCAGCCAGGAACGGGCGATGGACGGATCACTGCCGCCCTCCCCGGCCCCGCCATGGGCAACGCTATGGACCTGCCGGGCATGGCGAGTGAAGTGATTGCTCTGCATTGTTGTAATTCTCCGCAGATAGAGCGTCAGCCCAGCATCCTCCACCCGGTTAGGCTTTGCAATGCACACGCCTGTGATGTGTCGCAAACGGCACAAAATGTCACCCCAGGCGTACCGGCGCCGGCACAGCGGTCCTTGAACAGGCCCGTAAAAATGACCCAAGTCATTGATTTGCCTGGCACCGCCAACACTGGCCCAACCCTTGCTCTATGCTTTTCAACTCCCTAAAAAGCACAATACCAAGGAGACACACCATGCGTTATGCACATCCCGGTACCGAAGGCGCGAAGGTTTCCTTCAAGAGCCGCTACGGCAACTACATCGGTGGTGAGTTCGTTACTCCGGTAAAGGGGCAGTACTTCGAAAATACCTCCCCGGTGAATGGCAAGCTGATCGCTGAATTCCCCCGCTCTACTGCCGAAGACATCGACAAAGCCCTGGATGCCGCCCATGCTGCGGCCGACGCCTGGGGCCGCACTTCAGTGCAGGATCGCTCCAACGTGCTGCTGAAGATCGCCGACCGCATCGAGCAGAACCTCGAACTGCTGGCCATTACCGAAACCTGGGACAACGGCAAGCCGATCCGCGAAACCCTCAACGCCGACATTCCGCTGGCGGTCGACCACTTCCGCTATTTCGCTGGCTGCATCCGCGCCCAGGAAGGCGGCGCTGCCGAAATCAATGAAGGCACCGTGGCCTACCACATCCACGAGCCACTGGGCGTGGTCGGGCAGATCATCCCCTGGAACTTCCCAATCCTGATGGCTGCCTGGAAGCTTGCCCCGGCACTGGCCGCTGGTAACTGCGTGGTGCTCAAGCCTGCCGAACAGACGCCGCTGGGTATCACCGTACTGCTCGAAGTCATTGGCGACCTGTTGCCACCTGGCGTGCTCAACGTAGTGCAAGGCTATGGCCGCGAAGCCGGTGAAGCCCTGGCCACCAGCAAACGCATCGCCAAGATCGCCTTCACCGGCTCTACCCCGGTGGGCTCGCACATCATGAAATGCGCCGCCGAGAACATCATCCCGTCCACCGTCGAACTGGGTGGCAAGTCGCCGAACGTATACTTCGAAGACATCATGCAGGCCGAGCCAAGCTTCATCGAGAAGGCGGCAGAAGGCATGGTGCTGGCGTTCTTCAACCAGGGTGAAGTGTGCACCTGCCCGTCGCGTGCCCTGGTGCAAGAGTCGATCTACCCGCAGTTCATGGAAGTGGTGATGAAGAAGGTGCTGCAGATCAAGCGCGGCGACCCGCTGGACACCGACACCATGGTCGGCGCGCAGGCCTCGCAGCAGCAGTTCGAAAAAATCCTCTCGTACCTGCAGATTGCCCAGGAAGAAGGCGCCGAGCTGCTCACCGGCGGCAAGGTCGAGAAGCTGGAAGGTTCGCTGGCTACCGGTTACTACATCCAGCCGACCCTGCTCAAGGGCAACAACAAGATGCGCGTGTTCCAGGAAGAAATCTTCGGCCCGGTGGTCAGCGTCACCACCTTCAAGGACGAAGCCGAAGCGCTGGCAATTGCCAACGACACCGAGTTCGGCCTGGGTGCCGGCGTGTGGACCCGCGACATCAACCGTGCCTACCGCATGGGCCGCGGCATCAAGGCTGGCCGTGTGTGGACCAACTGCTACCACCTGTACCCGGCGCATGCCGCGTTCGGCGGGTACAAGAAGTCGGGGGTCGGGCGTGAAACGCACAAGATGATGCTGGATCACTATCAGCAGACCAAGAACCTGCTGGTGAGCTACGACATCAATCCGCTGGGCTTCTTCTAGACCGCGTCGCCTTCTTCGCGGGTAAACCCGCTCCTACAGGTTCACCGTTGGTTCCAGAGCCGGTGCGGTACCTGTGGGAGCGGGCAAGCCCGCGAAGAGGCCGGACTTGCTTTACACAAAACCCAGGGCGGTAACCGTGCACCAACCGCTCTGGCTCGCTTCCTGCAGTACCCATCACCATCGGCCCGGAACCCTTCCGGCCACCAAGAAAAACAACAGGTGAATCTATGCCAAGCGAACATTCCGCCGGATCGCCGGCAGGCTCCTCCGTCGACTTCGAGAAAGTCGGCTCTGACTATTTCCAGCAACGTGAACTGAAAAAAGGCGCCGCCGGCTGGGTACTGCTGGTCGGCCTGGGCGTGGCGTACGTCATTTCCGGCGATTACGCCGGCTGGAACTTCGGCCTGGCGCAGGGCGGCTGGGGCGGCATGTTCCTGGCCACCTTGCTGATGGCAACCATGTACCTGTGCATGTGCTTCTCGCTGGCCGAACTGTCGTCGATGATCCCCACCGCTGGCGGCGGCTACGGCTTTGCCCGCAGCGCGTTCGGACCGTGGGGCGGCTTTCTGACCGGCACGGCGATCCTGATCGAATACGCCATCGCCCCAGCCGCCATCGCGGTGTTCATCGGCGCCTACTGCCAATCGCTGTTCGGTATCGGCGGCTGGATGATCTACCTGGCGTTCTACATCGTGTTCATCAGCATCCACATTTTCGGCGTGGGTGAGGCACTGAAGCTGATGTTCATCATCACCGCCATCGCCGCCATTGCCCTGGCCGTATTCCTGATAGGCATGGTGCCCCATTTTGATGCAGCCAACCTGTTCGACATCGCCAAAACGGACGCCGTCGGCGCCAGCAGCTTCCTGCCGTTTGGCTATGTCGGCGTGTGGGCAGCCATCCCCTACGCCATCTGGTTCTTCCTTGCCGTCGAAGGCGTGCCACTGGCCGCAGAAGAAACCAAGAACCCCAAGCGTGACCTGCCACGCGGCCTGATCGGCGCCATGCTGGTACTGCTGGCCTTCGCCTTGCTGATCCTGGTGGTCGGCCCGGGCGGCGCAGGCTCCGAGGCGCTGAAGGCCTCCGGTAACCCGCTGGTCGAAGCCCTGTCGAAGGCCTACGGCGGCTCCACCTGGATGGGCGGCTTCGTCAACCTGGTCGGTCTGGCCGGGCTGATCGCCAGCTTCTTCTCGATCATCTATGCCTATTCCCGGCAGATCTTCGCCCTGTCCCGCGCCGGTTACCTGCCGCGCAAACTGTCGGAAACCAACAAGAGCAAGGCCCCGGTACTGGCCTTGGTCATCCCCGGCATCATCGGGTTTGCCCTGTCGCTGACAGGCCAGGGTGACTTGCTGATCCTGGTGGCAGTGTTTGGCGCTACCCTGTCTTACGTGCTGATGATGGCTGCGCACATCACCCTGCGCATCCGCCGGCCAAAGATGGAGCGCCCCTACCGCACCCCGGGTGGCATCTTCACATCCGGCCTGGCGCTGGTGCTGGCGTGCATCGCCGTGGTCGCCGGATTCCTGGTGGACCCGCGGGTAGTCATTGGCGCTGCAGTGATCTATGCGGTATTAATTGCCTACTTTGCTTTCTACAGCCGCCACCACCTGGTTGCGGGCACACCGGAAGAGGAATTCGCCGCGATCCAGAAGGCCGAAGAGGCCCTGCACTGATCGCTGCCACCCGCCGCGGGGCAACCCGCGGCTCTGGAGATTCTGTATGGCAAGTTTCGTACACACGGTCGGCCATCTGGTCTACCGCTTCGACAGCCTCAAGGACGTGATGGCCAAGGCCAGCCCGGCACGCTCCGGGGACTGCCTGGCAGGCGTGGCGGCCAGCAACGACGCCGAGCGCGTCGCCGCGCAGATGGCGTTGGCCAACATTCCGCTAACGCACTTTCTCAATGAAGCACTGATCCCTTACGAAGCAGATGAAGTTACCCGCCTGATCATCGACACCCACGATGCCCAGGCCTTCGCCCCGGTCAGCCACCTGACCGTGGGTGGCCTGCGTGACTGGCTGCTGAGCGAGGAAGCCAACGAAGACAGCCTGCGCGCCCTGGCGCCCGGGTTGACCCCGGAAATGGCCGCTGCCGTGTCGAAGATCATGCGCGTGCAGGACCTGGTGCTGGTGGCGCAGAAAATCCGTGTGGTCACCCGGTTCCGCGGCACCATGGGCCTGCGCGGGCGCCTGTCGACCCGGCTGCAACCCAACCACCCGACAGACGAACCGGCCGGTATTGCCGCCAGCATCCTCGACGGCTTGCTGTACGGCAACGGCGACGCCATGATCGGCATCAACCCGGCCACCGACAGCATCGCTTCGATCTGCGCCCTGCTGGAAATGCTCGACGCCATCATCCAGCGCTACGACATCCCCACCCAGTCCTGCGTGCTGACCCACGTCACCACCTCGATCGAAGCGATCAACCGCGGCGTGCCACTGGACCTGGTGTTCCAGTCCATCGCCGGCACAGAGGCGGCCAACGCCGGCTTCGGCATCAACCTGAACGTGTTGCAGGAAGGCTACGAAGCAGGGCTGTCGCTGAAACGTGGCACCCTCGGGCAGAACCTGATGTATTTCGAAACCGGCCAGGGCAGTGCGCTCTCGGCCAACGCCCACCACGGCGTCGACCAGCAGACCTGCGAAACCCGCGCCTATGCCGTGGCTCGTCACTTCAAGCCGTTCCTGGTCAACACCGTGGTCGGTTTCATTGGCCCGGAATACCTGTACAACGGCAAGCAGATCATCCGCGCCGGCCTCGAAGACCATTTCTGCGGCAAACTGCTGGGCGTGCCGATGGGTTGCGATATCTGCTACACCAACCATGCCGAAGCCGATCAGGACGACATGGACACCTTGCTGACGCTGCTGGGGGTGGCCGGCATCAACTTCATCATGGGCATCCCCGGCTCCGACGACATCATGCTCAACTACCAGACCACCTCGTTCCATGACGCGTTGTACGCGCGCCAGACCCTGGGCCTGAAGCCCGGGCCGGAATTCGAGGCATGGCTGGCCCGCACCGGTATCTTCACCCAGGCCGATGGCCGGGTGCGCTTCGGTGACAACCTGCCGCCGGCCTTCCGCCAGGCCTTGGCACAGCTTGCATAGGGATGACCATGGACCATCGCACGCCTACCCCCGACAACCCTTGGCTGGCCCTGCGCAACCTGACCCCGGCGCGCATCGCCCTGGGCCGCACCGGCACCAGCCTGCCGACCGGGGCGCAGCTGGACTTCCAGTTCGCCCATGCCCAGGCACGAGATGCCGTGCACCTGGCTTTCGACCACGCCGGCCTGGCCAGCCAGCTGAGTGACCGCGGGCGCGAAAGCCTGGTGTTGCACAGCGCTGCCAGCGACCGCCACCAGTACCTGCAGCGCCCGGACCTTGGCCGGCGGCTGAACGAAGACTCGATTGCGACCCTTCGCCAGCATGCCCAGGCCAACCCCGGTGGCGTCGACCTGGCCATCGTGGTGGCTGACGGCCTCTCGGCACTGGCCGTGCATCGCCACACACTGCCGTTCCTGACCCGCTTCGACGAACAGGCTGCCGCCGACGGCTGGACCTGCGCCCCGGTGGTACTGGTGCAGCAGGGCCGCGTGGCAGTGGCCGACGAGGTCGGCGAGCTGCTGGGCGCCCGGATGACGGTGATGCTGATCGGCGAGCGCCCGGGGCTGAGCTCGCCCGACAGCCTTGGCCTGTATTTCACTTACGCACCCAAGGTCGGCCTGACCGATGCCTACCGCAACTGCATTTCCAATATCCGCCTGGAGGGGCTGAGCTATGGCATGGCGGCGCACCGCCTGTTGTACTTGATGCGCGAAGCCTGCCGGCGCCAGCTTTCCGGGGTGAATCTAAAGGACGAAGCCGAGGTCCATAGCCTGGAGAATGAAGACAGCGCCAACCAGAAAGGTAACTTCCTGCTCGGCAAAGGGTAAAAAATCTGTCACGGAAGGCGGATTGCACTCGTGCCGTTCATTGGGCAGCATGCCCTTGAACGCTGCTGGCATTCCGCTGTTTCCCAAATGGACTCTGAGGGCCGCACATGCGCATCATCAAAGCAACCCTGGAACACCTCGACCTGCTCACCCCGTTGTTCGTCCAATACCGTGAGTTCTACGGGCAACTGCCCTACCCCGACAGCTCGCGCAGCTTTCTGGAAAAGCGCCTGAAGCGGGACGAATCAGTGATTTA
This sequence comes from Pseudomonas sp. GW823-FHT05G12, assembly GCF_058795575.1. NCBI lineage: Bacteria > Pseudomonadati > Pseudomonadota > Gammaproteobacteria > Pseudomonadales > Pseudomonadaceae > Pseudomonas > Pseudomonas sp. GW823-FHT05G12. Next base: position 669,000 of record NZ_CM179501.1, on the reverse strand, counting down.
CCTGGCACTTCCGGATGATGACGACAGCAAACTGCTGGGCTTTTGCCAGCTGTACCCGAGCTACTCGTCGCTGTCGTTGAAGCGGGTATGGATTCTCAACGATATCTATGTAGCCGAGGACTCCCGGCGCATGCTGGTCGCCGACCATTTGATCCGCGAGGCGAAGAAAATGGCCAAAGAGACCAATGCTGTGCGCATGCGCGTGTCGACCAGCGCGAACAATGAAGTGGCGCACAAGACCTACGAATCCATCGGGTTTCGTGAGGATACCGAGTTCAAGAGCTACATCCTGCCAATCAGCCAGGATTGACCGGCACCGACCGCTTCGCGGGCACGCCCGCTTCCACAAGCAAGGTAGTGATCCTTGGGGGAGCGGGCGTGCCCGCGAAGCGGTTGGTAAAGGAATACCCCTCTACCGTAACCCCCCGCTACAAACTCTCCGGGCATGTTCCTGACTTAGCCGTATAATGGCTCACCTGTCATGTGTGAAAATTTACCCTCCCCCCGGTAACCAAGCCTACGCCCAAGAACACAGGTGCTGTACATGGATTTCAACCCGCTGGACCTTATCCTGCATCTCGATGCCTACCTCGATCTGCTGGTCACCAATTACGGTCCCTGGATCTACGCCATCCTGTTCACCGTGATCTTCTGCGAAACCGGCCTGGTAGTGATGCCATTCCTGCCGGGCGACTCGTTGCTGTTCATCGCCGGCGCCGTTGCGGCGGGTGGCGGCATGGACCCGGTACTGCTGGCCGGCCTGCTGATGGCCGCTGCAATCCTGGGCGACAGCACCAATTACGTGATCGGCCGAACAGCCGGCGAGCGTTTGTTCAACAACCCCAACTCCAAGATCTTCCGCCGCGACTACCTGCAACGTACCCACGATTTCTATGAACGCCATGGCGGCAAGACCGTGACCATGGCGCGCTTCCTGCCCATCTTGCGCACCTTTGCACCGTTCGTCGCGGGCATCGCCCACATGCACTACCCACGCTTCCTCGGCTTCAGCGTTGTCGGTTCGCTGCTTTGGGTCGGCGGCCTGGTCACCTTGGGCTACTTCTTCGGCAACGTGCCGTTCATCAAGCAGCACCTGTCGCTGATGGTGGTGGGCATCATCGTCCTGTCGCTGGTGCCGATGATTCTCGGCTTGCTGCGTGGGCGCCTGGGCCGTACGGCCAAGGCTCACTGAACAGGTAAAGAACGAACGGCATGTGGTCATTCAGCGCCTGGCGGCGCAAGCGTACTCTGGCGCGTTACCCGATCACGCCACAGCAATGGCAGGCCGTACGCGAGCGGCTGCCGATGCTGGACGGCATCAGCGACGCTGAAGACCGCTGGCTGCGCGAAGCCTGCATCCTGTTCCTGCTCGACAAGCACCTCACCTGCCTGCCCGGGGTCGAACTGGACGACGAACAGCGCCTGTTGCTGGCTGCCCAGGCACAGTTACCCCTGCTTCACCTGGGTGAGCTGAACTGGTACCAAGGCTTCCACGAAATCATCCTGTACCCCGACGACTTCAAGAGCCCCCAGCGCCACCGCGATGCCAGTGGCGTGGAGCATGTGTGGGACGGCGAACACAGCGGCGAGGCGTGGCAGCAGGGGCCGATCATCCTGGCCTGGAACGGCGTGCAGGCCAGTGGTGGCTGGGAGGCTTACAACCTGGTCATCCATGAGCTGGCGCACAAGCTCGACATGCTCAACGGCGATGCCAACGGCCTGCCACCGTTGCACAGCGGCATGCCCGTTGATGAGTGGGCAAGCGCCATGCAGCAGGCTTACGACGACCTCAACCAGCAACTGGACGCCAACCCCGACGCCGAAACCGCGATCGACCCCTATGCTGCGGAAAACCCGGCAGAGTTCTTTGCCGTTACCAGCGAGTACTTCTTTAGTGCCCCTGACCTGCTTCATCAGGCTTATCCAAAGGTCTACCACCAGTTGTCGCTGTTCTACCGGCAAGACCCGCTGGCGCGCCTGTGCCGGCTGCAGGCGGAACACCCCGAGTACCGCGAAAGCCACGCCTGACGGGCCCGCACATCAGGCCAAGCGTGGCGTGCCCCGGCAGAATGTGCCTATAATCGCCGCCACTTTTTGGTCAAACACGGGGGCACTGCCCAATGAGCTACAGCAAGATTCCGGCGGGCAAAGACCTGCCGAACGACATCTACGTCGCCATCGAGATCCCGGCCAACCACGCGCCGATCAAATACGAAATCGACAAGGACAGCGACACGCTGTTCGTCGACCGTTTCATGGCTACCCCAATGTTCTACCCAGCCAACTATGGCTTCATCCCGAACACCCTGGCTGACGACGGTGACCCGCTGGACGTGCTGGTGGTTACCCCTTACCCAGTGGCCCCAGGCTCGGTTATCCGCGCCCGTCCGGTTGGCGTGCTGAACATGACCGACGACGGTGGCGGCGACGCCAAGGTCATCGCTGTTCCTCACGACAAGCTGTCGCAGCTGTACGTTGACGTCAAGGAATACACCGACCTGCCAGCCCTGCTGATCCAGCAGATCGAGCACTTCTTTGCCAACTACAAAGATCTCGAGAAGGGCAAGTGGGTCAAGATCGAAGGCTGGGAAGGCGCTGATGCCGCCCGTGCCGCGATCACCAAATCGGTCGCTGCCTACAAGGGCTGATTTCGACTGCAGGGAAACCCCGCTTTGGCGGGGTTTTTCATGCCTGAATGGAACGCGCTCACTGCTGGGAACAAATCCTACACAGTCCTACACCAGCATCCTACAAACAGCCTCTTTTCGTACAAATCCCGTCAACACCCGGTTCATTTCCTTACTGGCAACCCGCCGCTACACTCGCCGCCATGAACACTTCCGGCGACCGCCTCAGAGCCCTGCTCCACGAATGTGGCCTGACCCCTTCCGATTTCGCCGCCCAGCGCAGCGTCACAGCACAGCACGTCAACAACTGGTTCAAACGCGGTGTGCCTTTGGCCCGACTGGACGAACTGGCCGATCTGTTCTGTGTGCACCGGCGTTGGCTGCGCACCGGTGAAGGCCCCAAACACCCCAATCCACTCCTGCGCAACGGCCGTCCACGGCCAGCGCCCGCCAACCCGCTTACCCCGCTGTCGGAACATCGTGGCCGGGTATTGAAGGTGCCCTACTACGAAGTGCGCAACGGCTTGCTGTCGCCGGTGGGCAGCAAGCACCTGCGCTTGCCGGCAAAAGCCCTGAAGGGCTTGGGTGTGCAAGCCGGCAACGCAATCTGCCTGGCAATGCCGGCCAGCAACATGCTCCCGCTGATTCCGCTGCAAGCTACCTTGGCCATCGACCTGGGCATGACCCAGGTGGTCGAGGGCGAAACCTATGCCCTGCTGCAAAACGGCATGCTCAGGGTAAACAACCTCAGTCTTGGCCCGCACGACACCCTGTACCTGCACAGCCATGACCGGCGCAACTACACGGTCGAACGCTACACCGCTGCTCAGCGTCAGGCGCAGGGCCTGGAAATTCTTGGCTGGGTGTTCCACTGGTCACATTTCCGCCAGCAGCGGCCCAGTTGAAGCGCTCTGGGCAATTTTTTGCTGGGCATCCTGCGCCCGCCCTTGTATGCTACGCCGCACATTAAGCCCCGACCGGCGCGAGCCGCGTTCCAGAGGGCTCGGCGATATCCCACACGGGCATCTGCCATCTCTTTCAGGCCCTTGATGGCCACACAGTTAAGGCGATTGCGGCTTACCATAAATTAGTCGGAAGCGTCCCCGAGAAGCCGGCCACAAGCCGGCTTTTTAATTTGGCAATGCCCCGTCCTGAATAAGGTTGACACCTCCCGTTGTGCTCAGCCCCCCCGCTGTTCACGTTCAGCCCGCAAGCGATTCTGGGGTGTCGGCTTCTTCTTGTCGCGCATATAGATATCAAGTTGATATTTCGAAATCTTCCAATGGAGGGTTTTTTCTGAAGGTGAGCGTTTCGCGCCAGACTATAATAAAACGATTAGATGTGCGCTGACACGTGCGGCCATCCTTGGAGATTGCTTATTATTTATATTTAATCTGTAACGGTTTGATGTAGTGATGAGGACTTAGCATGAACGCCTTATTGAAAGAGCTGCACGCCTATCATCATGAGGTGGCTACCAAAATTACTCAGATCAAAGAATTACTGGAGAGGATAAGACACGGCTCTGCGGGTGCCGATGACTGCAAGCTGTTGTTTAAGCAACTGGAAGCCTTGCATGGTGATGCAGAGCGGCACCACCATGAAAATGAAGAGCTTATTCGGCTGGCCTTGCTGACAACCGACGCACCGATTCACCAACGGGTCATGGCCATCGAGCAAGATCATAAAGCCTTCACGCGAATTGCCGGACAGCTCAAGATGTTGGAGCAGTCAAAGCAAGAGACCAGAGTAATTGCCGACACGATCGAAGACTTCATCAAGAAATATTATGACCATATGGATGCCGAGGAGAATATTTTCTTTCCGGTAGCAGACAAGTGGTTGTCAGACACCCAATGGCAGGAAATAAAGCTTCAATGGCACACGCCAAAGATCTAGATACCCTGCGTCAAAATAAGGCTGATGATCAACACTTGAATTCGCAACTTTATTGCACTGATATCCGAGGCTGCATATACCCTCCTATAGCGATTTACCGTGAGGTGAATGAGCCGGACGCTTATGGTAGGCTTTCAGAGAGTACCAACGTTCCAGCGTTCTTGCAGATCCCCTGCTTAGGCAGAAAGCGCTTCGATCTAGTGCCCCCTTACTGATTCGTAAGCGCTCCGACAAAGGTAACGCGTGGAAAGGATTCGACTTCGAGATCATGAATCGACTGCATGAACAGGGTTTCATCAGTGTTCCAGTTAACAGAAAAAAATCCATCTGGTTGACGACGGAGGAATGGAGCGAGGTCCGCAGCTAGCAGACGAGGCCACCAGTGATCGCCAATCGAAGCCGGCTTAGAAGACACATGTTCATTTGATGGGAAGGAGCATAGCCATGACGGCTAATTGCGGCTACCCAACAAGGGCGGACCGCAAACCGGCTTACAACGTATCAATTCAACTCCATTCGCGCCCATACTTCATCGAGATCGTCAGGAACGCTCATAAACCTGATAATTGCCTTTTGTCGCTCAATGGCTGATCGCTGGCCGAGTAATTTATTAAGCGATGTATCTATAACCGCTTCGTAGAATTTTTTACCATGGACATGACGCGCAAGCTTTTCCTCCGGAGACAGATTTAAAACCGTCTCAAGCTTGTCCTGAAATCGTTGAATGATGTGATCTGGCTCCAAAAACTGATGCCACTCAACTAAAACCCTGTGTATTTCCTCATGATCAAATGAGATAGCTGGATCAAGCAGTTTTTCTTTAAAACCGAGTGAGCGCAGGCCTTCCCACAGCGGATTGACGATTGACCACAACACCCCATGACTCACCCAACGGTCAAGATCCTGCATCACAACCTGCTCCAACTGTAGAAGCCCCCCTGCAATTTTATTTTGCTGCTTTTCGGGAAGGGCATTCCACAGTTCACGAGGTAATACCAAGTAGTTTTCGATACAGTACCTAGGCAGGAAAAGCAAGTTTTCCGTTGTTTGGGTTATTTCGGCAATCTTCTCGTCAGACCACTCATCGCGATCCACCACCCCCAGCCAGTCAGTCTCCTGTACGAGAATATCAATAACGCTTTGCTTTTTACCCGCCCACGCCAACACCCAACTTCTTTCGAAATTTGGATGGACTTTTCTCAGAAAGACTTCAAAGGCCTGAACATCATCAACGCCTTCCAACAGCAACACACGTCTGCCGGAGTTTCCGACCTGCTGCTCTTTGATTTCGCGAATACGCGTTTCCAGTTTGCTCATGCATCAGCTCCCTGAGTGCGGAGCTCAATACGCATCCCTTGGCTTTCATAACGCTGCCAAACATCTACCGAATGCGAGGTGATAATTATCTGACCACCGTGGCTTTCAACCAGTTTCTCTAGTGCATTCAATAGCGGCGTAACCAAAGAGGGATGAAGATACAAGTCAGGCTCATCAATGAGTACAACGCCACCTTTTTGCAGCCAGCGGTGCATCAGGTACAGAAGAATAAGCACTTGGTGCTCACCAGCACTAAGGTCATCCAAAGAATGGTAGACGCCACGCTTCCCATTGATCTTCACGCGCAGCCGTCCCTCGCCGGGCTTGATCTCTGGATCAATCTGTTTCCCTACAAGAAACTGATTGAGCCCTCTAATCACTTCATGAAACTTATGCAGCTGGGTTGTCTTCAAATTAATAAGCGATGCCTCCAACTGCCCCCGCCAATCTTCCGAAACCAGGTACTTTGTGAGCCAGCGTTGCGTGAGGATATCGGGCAAAGGCTCAGAAACGTTTCTTTTCGGAGAAACCCAGCGCCGCTCCTCCGCATCGAGATAAATCAGGTTCGGGGCGTCGACCTTCTCGTGGGACAGGATCAATTGCTTACGACTTTCAGACCATTTATCAACCCAGGCCTCTTTAGGGAGGTACAAAGACCTCTTTGGCTGGCCGGGCTTGCCAGTCCTAGCAACTGACTCGCCTATCCAAAGTGTGTTCGAGTGTTTAGCTTGTATAGCTTCCACCCAATCCATACTCCCAAAAACCAAACCTACAGGTTGTGTTGTGAAGGGATGCAGATTTTCAATAACTACCGCGATGCCCTCCCAGCGCTGTAGCCATTGTCTGGACTCATGTTTTTGCGGCAGCGCCTTGCGCTGGTCCAACCAGTGCCCCAACGCCTCCCACAGGGTAGCGACTGCACGCAAAACGGTTGATTTTCCGCAACCATTAGGGCCGGTCAGTAGAATTTTTGACTCCAGCTCTTCGGTCCAATCATTCTGAAAAATGATTGGCTCACCGCTCAAGGGCCCAACAGATTCTGCATGTATCGATGAAATTTTCATTGTGCTTCCCACGTTTGAGCCGCTTATAGACTCCATACCTTTTACTCTACACGTCCGAAGACAAACGGCAGCGCTGCTCTGGCTGCAGCTGCCCAAGGTGCCTCCGGCGATCACCGCGCGTCATAAGCTGAGCCTGGTTGATCAGCATGCAAAGCTTCTTTCTTAGCACCGAGCAAAGCCTAGATCTCACCGCGGAGGCAATTCGGAAAATCACACAGAGAAAGTAGGTCTACGATGACTGCCAACTGCCCCCCCCTGCGGGGCACAACAGCAGGTAGCCGAACTTTACCTTCTCTATAGATCCTGAACCAGCAAAGCCCATTCAACCTGCCCGGCTTCAATCAATTGCCCTGACGGCGGCACCACGCCTACAAGCAGCGAAGCATTAACGCCTCATCCCCAACTCAGCATCATCCATCAGCGCCTTGGCCATCGCACTCAGATAGTGGGCGGCCCAGATCATCATCGGTTTCTCATCCATCAGGCCGGTGATGGTCAGTTCGCGTACGTAACCCATCAGCTCTGAGGACTGCTCGCGTGCGTCTCGGCAAGGGATGCCTGGCTCGATGCGGAACAGTGGGTGGGTGCAGTTTTCGCCTTGGTAGAAGGTTGTTTTGCCTACGGTGAATTGGGTGTCTTCTGTTGTCATTGTTCATTCCCCTGAAAGATATCTAATGCCTTGGCGGGCCTGTTCGCGGGTGAAGCCGCTCCTACAGGTACCGCCCGCCTTGAAGTCTGTGATGGCTCTGTAGGATCAGGTTCACCTGCAAAAGGGCCGGCATTACCAACACATCAACAAAGACTTGGTGCAAAGCCCGAGGTCGGAACAAAGCTGTACGTGAGGGAATGAACTGCGTGGGGTGGATCGGGGACGATATTCAGCATGGTGACACTCTCTATTAATTGGCTAGAGCTGCCACTCATGACTTGCAGTGTGATGGGTGGCGGCCACGTACGGGTCTGCAAGACCGGCAGAGAGCAAAATCCGGCAGGTTCGAAAACCTCCCGTACGTAGCCACCATCAAGCGTACGCAATGACATGTCATTGGCGATCGGTTGTGGTCATTTTGCTCTCGGCGGGCTTGCAGGCCCGGTCGCTGATTTGGCAACGACAGGGCCAGACTAGGTCGCCGAGAGAACCACTGCAATGGCACAGAGGCGGTAGGAAGCTATTTCAGAAACGGCCTACGCGCAACGGAAAAAAACTGATTATCAGAAGTCATACCGCGCCCCAACCATCATGCTGCGCGACGGCCCGTAGAAGTTGAACGTGGAGGTCGAGCCCACCCGCGACAGGTAGTCCCGGTCGAACAGGTTATTGACGTTGAAGGTGGCGGTCAGCTTCGAAGTCACCGGGTACGACAGCATCGCATCCACCGTCGCGTAGCCCGGCGCGTCGATACGCACGCCGCCGTTTTCGGAGTAGAAGTTGCTCATCGCGGAAATTCCGCCACCAATCGCCAGGCCGGTCAGCGGCCCTTGACTGATGGTGTACTTGCTCCAAAGCGAAGCCTGGTTGCGCGGCATGATGAAGAACGTGGTTTCGGCGTCACCCTTTACGGTTTCGGTCTCCATCCAGGTGTAGCCAGCCAGCAGTTCCCAATTCGGCGTCAGCTTGCCGCTCACTTCCACTTCCGCGCCCTTCACGCGGGTCTTGCCGGATGCAACGGAATCGGTAGTGGCCACACCATCGGCATCGTACAGGGTGGTAGCGCGGTTCTTGTCGGTCAGGCGGAACACCGAGAAGCGCGTATTCAAATCGCCGCCAAAGTAGCTGCTCTTGAGGCCGAACTCGTACTGCTCGCCTTCACGCGGTTTCAACACCCGGCCACTGCTGTCGGTGTCGGATTGAGGCTTGAAAACCTGCGAGTAGCTAGCGTACAGCGCGTGGTTCTCGGTCAAGTCATAGACCAGCCCCCCGTACGGGGTGAAGTGGCCGTCCACACGCTTGCTGTCATTGGTCGATGCACCGCTGCTCAGGGTGGTGGTGTAGAAATCACCGCGGTACCAACTGAAACGGCCACCGGCAATCAGCGCAAGGCGCTCGATCGGGCGGAATGTGACCTTGGAATAAAGGCCGTATTCCTCTTCCTGCATGCCGGTCTCGGTGCTGTAGTTGGGCGACGGTTTGGCGAACTGTTTAGGCGAGTAGGTGTTGACGTTGATGGCGCCCAGGTTGGTGGTGCCGTTGAGATACTCGGTGTCGTAGTTCTTGTAGTCGCTGCCCACCACGAACTCGCTGACCTGGCCGAAGGTTTCGAACGGCTGGCTGTAACTGGCGTCCAGCGAGTAGGTGTCCTGGGTGAAATCACGGGCGCTGGCGCGCTCGGAGTTGGCGCCTGTGGTGGCATTGGTTGCAGTGAAGGCGTACAGGTAGTTGGTGTCGCGGTGCGAGCCACGGGCCGCGACACGGCCGTAACCGCCATTGTCGAAGCGGTGGGTCAGCTCGGCGACCAGGTCGGTGGTCTTGCCGTCGAAGTAGTTCCAGTCGGCGCCCAGGAAACGCGAATGGCTGAAGTCGGGCACCTCGCCGGACAACGTGGCCGGGTAGCCGTTGTGCGGGGTGATGTTCTTCACTTCGTGCATCAGGCCGAACGACAGCGTAGTGGCGTCGTCCAGGTCGATATCCAGCGCACCGTAATAGCTGTTGCTGGTGTTGGCGTTGTAGTCCACTTCGCCATTGGTGTCGTCACGGGATGCAATGAAGCGCCCGCGCACGCGACCGGCGGCGTCCAGCGGGCCGCTCAGGTCGATTTCTTCATGGTTGGTGTCCCAGGTGCCGTAGCTGCCTTCGATGTGCCCCTGAAACTCGGCGGTCGGGCGCTTGCGTACCATGTTGACGATACCGCCCAGTTCGCTGGTGCTGCTGAACAACCCGGCCGGGCCACGCATGATTTCGACACGGTCGAACGCGGCCAGCGACGGTACGGTGCCAAAGATGCTGGCCATGGGGGCCGGCAGGCCATCGATGTTGAATTCGCTGTACTCGTAGCCACGGGCGTAGATCGACGAACGGCCGCTGTCATTGGTCAGGGTGCGCAGGCCAGCGGTGTACTTGGCCAGGTCATCCAGGTGCACGAACTGGCGATCCTTGACGTAGTCCTGGGTGTAGACGGTGATCGACTGCGGGATGTCCTTGAGCGCTGCCGGCGTCTTGGTGCCCACGGTAGCGGCATCGACGCTGTAACCGCCGGTTTCCTCCGAAGGCAGCATGTCGTACAGGCGGTTGCCTTCGATGGTCAATGCAGGCAGATCAAGCGAGTTGTCTTCAGCCGCCGCCTGGGCCGCTACCGTTTCGGCCACTGCCGATAAAGAAAACGGTGCCAGCAACCCCAGCGCCAGCCATCCCCGAACCCGTTGCAAGCTGCCCACACTTTTGAAACCGGTCATGACACACCTTTCGCCCAAATGATATTGAATCGCAAACGAAACAAGTTGCTTTTTGCGAACGATACCGGAGCGAAATCCAGGGTGCAGCAGGATTAACCTTCTTAACACATCAAGGCGTTGCCCTTTCCCTGCAGCCAGTGGGATGATTCGCAACTGATAAAAGTTCTCATCAAGGCTCGCCGTGCCCACCTCACTTCTCCTTGCCGAAGACGACCCACGCCTGCTTCAGGACCTGGACCGCCATTTCCGCAACCGCGGTTTCCAGGTGCACGCCTGCGCCAGCGGCACCCAGGCCCTGAATGCCATACAGCAATCGCAGTTCGAACTGGTGCTGCTGGACATCATGCTGCCAGGCATCGACGGCCTCAGCCTGCTCGACGCCCTGCGCCGCCAGCAGGCGGTGCCGGTCATGCTGATGTCGGCACTAGGGGCCGAGCAGGATCGCATCAGCGGCTTCACCCGTGGTGCAGACGACTACCTGCCCAAGCCCTTCAGCCTGGCGGAGCTGGACGCACGGGTGGATGCCTTGCTGCGGCGCGTGGCATTCGATCGTGGTACGGCGCTGCGTGCCGACGTGGGGGAGGTGATGCTGGACCACGACCGCCAGGACGTTATCCACAACGGCAACGCCGCTGGCCTTACCGCTTCCGAATTCCGCTTGCTGGTCACGCTGCTGGCCCACCCCGACGAAGCGTTGAGCAAGCCCTTCCTGTACCAGACCGTGCTGCACAGGGCCTATACCCGACTGGACCGAGGCCTGGATGTGCATGTGTGCAACCTGCGCCGCAAACTGGCCGACATCAATGCCCAGCACCTGCAGATCCAGGCCGTGCGTGGCCAAGGGTACATCCTGGTCGACACGGAGCAGGCCTGATGCGTCGCCACCCGTTGCTGTGGAAACTGGCCTTGCTACAAGTCAGCTTCTGCCTGTTGCTGATCTGGCTCATCTGGACCTGGGGCCTTTCGGTGGAACGCAGTACCTATTTTCTGTCCCAGGCCGACCAGGACTACCTGGCGCGTTATGCTCAACAGGCCGAACAGGCGTGGGAGCAGGACGGCGCAGCCGGCACCGAAGCCTGGCGCAAGCAGGTGGCACGGGCCGAGGACACCTGGGTGGCCGTGATAGGTCCACACCTTCAGAGCCTTGGCACCACGCCGCTGAGCGCCGAGGAAGCCAGCCACCTGACATTCATGCGCAAGCTCGACTGGCCGATGAGCCGGCGCCTGCAGGATGAACTGCCCTACGTCAGCATCGAATTTCCGCAACACCCCGAGCATGGCCGCCTGGTGCTGCAACTGCCCGAACGGCTGCTACCCACAGGCCTGACACCCTGGACCCATGTGGTCACGCATGGCGTTGCCCCCGCACTGCTGGCCCTGCTGCTAGGCCTTGCGCTATACCGGCATCTTGTCGTGCCGCTGAACCGCCTGCGCGACCGCGCCGACGCCCTGCGGGCCGATGATCTGGACAGCCCCGCCCTGCCCCTGCAGGAGCGGCGTGATGAGCTGGGTGAGCTGGCTCAGGCCTTCGAGCACATGGCCGGGCGCCTGCGCCAGAGCCTTGAGCAACAGCGCCTGCTGTTGCGCACGCTGTCTCACGAATTGCGTACGCCGCTGGCGCGGCTGCGCATCGCCCATGACAGCGACTTGCCACCGCCGCAGCTGCGCGAGCGCCTGGACCGTGAGGTGGCCGACATGCAGAAGCTGCTGGAAAACACCCTCGACCTGGCCTGGATGGACACCGAACAGCCCAGCCTGGCGACCGAGCCGGTATTGGTGCTTTCCGTGTGGGAAGCCTTGTGCGAGGACGTCTGCTTCGAAAGCGGCTGGGACCGTGCGCGCCTGCCGTGTTCACTTGGCACCGACTGCCTGGTGCAGGCCCATCTGGACAGCCTGGCCCAGGCCCTGGAAAACCTGTTGCGCAATGCCATTCGCCACTCGCCGACCGAAGGCCGGGTCAGCCTCGATGGCTGGCGGGAGGGCGCATACTGGCAACTGCGCCTGAGCGACCAGGGGCCAGGCGTACCTGATACCGACCTTGAGCGCATCTTCAAGCCCTACCAACGCCTGGCCGACAGTGGCGCAGGCTTCGGCCTGGGCCTTGCTATCGCCCGTCGCGCCATCGAACTGCAAGGCGGGCGGTTATGGGCCAGCAATGGGCACCCGGGCCTGTGCCTGCACATGACCTTGCCTGCGGCCTGAGACTGTTTAGAAAGTTAATGCGCTTTACGCTCGATCGGGACTGGTTATCATCTGGGCGCTCAAGCCTTGCGCTCCATGCAAAGCCCTGACGAGACGCCTGATGAGCAAGAAGAACCTGATGCTGGCCTTGGCACTTGCCCTGGCGGCCCCTCTTGTCCTGGCACAGCCCGAGCATGACCAGAAGATGGACACGTCGGTGCTACGGCGCCAGGACCTGGCCTATCACTTCAGCCAGTTTGATCTGGACTCGGCCGATGGCCTGCGTCACTACCGCCTGTGGGTTGGCAAGCCGAATCGTCCAGCGCCGGCATCGGGGTACCCGGTGCTGTGGATGCTCGATGGGAATGCTGCACTGGGGACGCTGGATCAGCAACAACTGGACAGGCTCGCCGCAGGCCAGGCGCCCCTGCTGGTGGCGGTGGGTTATCGGACCGAACTGCGCATCGACAGGGCCGGCCGTACGCTGGACTACACCCCGGCGCTGCCGGAGCAGGTGCAGCAGCGTGATCCGCTGACCGGCCAGCCCAGCGGCGGGGTCGATGCGTTCCTGGAACTTTTGACCGGGCGCATGCGCACGATGGTGTCGGCTATGGCGCCGATCGATCCGCAACGACAGACGCTGTGGGGGCACTCCTATGGTGGCCTGGCCGTGCTTCACGCACTGTTTACCCGCCCCGGCGAATTCTGCCTTTACGCGGCTGCCAGCCCGTCACTGTGGTGGCGCGATGGCGTGATTGTCCGGGAGGCGCAAGGACTTCCCTCACGCCTGGGCGAGGCGCGCCCGCGCCTGCTGCTGATGCGCGGCGGGCAGGAGCCCGCCAACCCGCATGGTTCGCCGCACGAGGACGACGAGTTGCCTGCGCGCCGCCTGGCGGCAGATCTGGCCGCGATCAAAGGCCTCGACGTGCGCTATGAGCGCTTCGACGGTCTGGGGCATGGGCCCATGCTGGCCGCCTCCCTGCGCAGGGTGATCGAAGGCATGTCTGGCCAGTGACCAGCCCTGCGCCTGTCCGACTCAAGGTTGCGCGTACTTGAGCACGTACAGGCACAGTTCGCGGTAGACATCCACAGGCAGCTGCGACATCAGCTTCTGAGCCTGGCCGAGGGTTTTGCAATTGAGTTCGGCCATCGTCCGACGGTGTTTCAAACCCAGCAGGCCGGCATGCACCACCTGCGCATACTGAATATAGGAACAGGGGAAATCGGCCTGGGGGCTGCGCTGGACCTTGAAGTTGATCTTCAGGTCTGCTCCGCGGAAGAATGCCCTGCCCTGGTAGGTCTGCTGGGGCACGAGGAGCCCTTTTTCAGGACAGGTGCTGTGACAGACCGGCAGGCTATTCCTGTCCGTCTCCAGGCCACGTCGATAGATCACGATTTCGGAACCCGGCACCTCGATACAGGCGTTTTCGAAAGCATCGATGATGGCCCTGCCATTGATTTGCGCCTCTTCGATCTGCGTCAGGCTGACCACACGCTCGATCTCCTGATTGCCAACGCTGTTGACCACACGGTCCAGGGTCGACCAGTGGCTGAATTCTTTCTGACACGCAATCAGATGGACCTCGCTCTGATAGCCCTGCCGGGCGGCTTCAGGTGGAAAATCAGCGAAATGAGGGCTGTCGAGCGCGGTTTCCATGATGATGTTGTATTTGTTTTCCATCGCATACGTGCAAATCATTGCCCCCAGGCGCCAGATGAACGACTCGGTATGCTCATAGACATGCAGCACGCCTTTGTCTTCCATCGCCCGATAATGAGGGTGCAGTTCACGAAAATGGGTTTCGTAAAGGCGAACATAATTGTCGTAGCGCCCGCTCTTCAGCAGCGTTTTTTCCAGCAAGTACGTCTTACCCGAGCCTTGTGTACCGGCAATGATGAGCATTTTGGGCTTGAGCACGCCGTCGACGTAGTCGCGCTTCTTGTCGAACAAAGTGTCGACGACCTTTCTGAATGCGAGATGGAGATCGGTATCGGTAAAAGGATAGAGAGAGGACATGACGGTTCGTTTCCTTGGTTTGCCAATGTGACCGTCACGAAGGTAAGCGCTGCGGCAGGTGAGAAAGGAGTAGATGGTTACTGCTGCAAGTCTCGCCGAAGGTAGTAGAACCGCGGGTTGCCACTGGGGTGGCACTGTGCTGTATGCTTGGCCGGTCTTCAGGGCGGGGTGTAAGTCCCCACCGGCGGTAAATCGAAAGATGAGCCCGCGAGCGCCCCGACCATGTCGGGGGTCAGCAGATCTGGTGCAACTCCAGAGCCGACGGTCATAGTCCGGATGAAAGAAGGCGTCATGCAGGGGCCATCCGGGCGCCCTTGCGCGCGCATTTTGTTCGCCCCGAGACGTTCATCGATCATTCACGAGGAGCGTTTCATGTTCACCCAGCACCACGCGCAATTCCCCAATATTTCCGCCGCCATCGCCGCCTTCCAGGCCGGGCGCCCAGTACTGTTGCTCGACGATGACGACCGCGAGGACGAAGCGGACATCATTGCCGCCGCCGAGAACATTTCGCTGCAGACCATGGCCATGATGATTCGCGATTGCAGCGGCATCGTCTGCCTGTGCCTGGACGAAGCCACCGTCGACGAACTGCAGCTGGCACCCATGGTGCAGAACAACCAGGCCCGCCACGGCACCGGTTTCACCGTCACGATCGAGGCGGCCGAAGGTATCACCACCGGGGTTAGCGCCCAGGACCGCATCACCACCATTGGCGCAGCACTGCGCTCCAGCGCCGAACAGCGCCATATTGTCAGCCCGGGGCATGTTTTTCCGCTGCGCGCCCGCAATGGCGGGGTGCTGACCCGCCGTGGGCATACCGAAGGTTCGGTGGACCTGGCGCGCCTGGCCGGCCTGCGCCCGGCAGCGGTCTTGTGCGAGCTGATGAACCCCGATGGCAGCATGGCCCGTGGTGAGCAGGTGGCGGTATATGCACGGCAGTACAATTTGCCGGTGCTGACCATCGAGGAGCTGGCGCGGTACCGTGAGGCAATGCTGGAACGGGAAGCAGAGCCGGCCTGATCCACCGAACCGGGACGCTTTGCGGTCCTTGTGCGAGCGGCCCTTTCGCGACATAGGGCCGCTCCTCCATCGGTCTGCATCAGCCGATGCAGTTGCCGGAAGTTTGCTCCCCCCGCCCCGCTCTGCTAGTGTCGCGCCGTTCTGAATGCCACCGAGACAGTCGCCATGGCCCGCAAAAAAGCCTCCCTCGATTTCGAGCAATCCCTCGCAGACCTGCAAGCACTGGTCGAGCGCCTGGAGAACGGCGAGTTGTCGCTGGAAGAGTCGCTGGCCGCCTTTGAACAAGGCATCGCCCTGACCCGTGACTGCCAGGGCGCCCTGGCCCAGGCCGAACAGAAGGTGCAAATTCTGCTGGAGCGCGACGGCGAACTGGCTGCCCAACCCTTCGACGCGGAGCCGGAAGCATGATTGGCACCTACCAGGCCAGTTGCCAGGCGCGCGTCGACGCAGCCCTCGAACCGCTGTTCATCGCCCCGAGCAAAGAGCTGGAACGCCTTTACGCCGCCATGCGCTACAGCGTGATGAACGGCGGCAAACGCGTGCGCCCGTTGCTGGCCTACGCGGCCTGCGAAGCCTTGGGCGCCCCCGCCGAGCAGGCCAACGGTGCAGCCTGCGCGGTCGAGCTGATTCATGCTTACTCGCTGGTGCATGATGACCTCCCGGCCATGGACGACGACGACCTGCGTCGCGGCCAGCCGACCACCCACAAGGCGTTTGACGAAGCGTGCGCCATCCTTGCTGGCGACGGTTTGCAGAGCCTGGCTTTCAGTGCCCTGCTCGACCCTTGCCTGAGCCCTCAGATCGACAGCATTCGCCTGGCCATGGTTCAGGTGCTGGCCAAAGCTGCCGGCCCGGCCGGCATGGTTGGCGGCCAGGCCATCGATCTCGGTTCGGTGGGCCAGAAGCTGGACCAGCAGGCGCTGGAGTTCATGCACCGGCACAAGACCGGCGCGCTGATCGAAGCCAGCGTACGCCTCGGCGCCCTGGCCAGTACCCGTGCCGAACCGGCGCAGCTGGATGCCCTGCAAACTTATGCACAGGCCATTGGCCTGGCATTCCAGGTGCAGGACGACATCCTCGACGTGGAAAGCGACACTGCTACCTTGGGCAAACGCCAAGGTGCAGACATAGCGCGTGACAAACCGACCTACCCGGCCCTGCTGGGGCTGGAAGCCGCCAAACTCTATGCAATCGAACTGCGCGACCAGGCGCTGGCCGCACTGCAAGGGTTCGGCGAAAAGGCCGAGCCGCTGCGGGCCTTGGCGCGTTATATTGTCGAACGCCGTAACTAAACAGCTTCACCTATCCCTGTAGGGTCGGGTTTACCCGCGAATGCGATCTTGAATTTGCCGACGCATTCGCGGGTAAACCCGCTCCTACAGGGGGCCGCGTAACCTGTGGTCGAATGGGCACTTTTCCCACAATGGGGTAAACTGCCGCGTCTTCACACACCTATAACGACTCGCCTGATGCCCACGACGTTTCAAGAGATCCCCCGCGAACGCCCGGTCACGCCGTTGCTCGACCGCGCTGACACGCCTGCCGGCCTGCGCCGGTTGGCCGAAGCCGACCTGGAAACGCTGGCCGACGAACTGCGCCAGGAATTGCTCTACACCGTTGGGCAGACCGGTGGGCATTTTGGTGCCGGTCTGGGCGTCATCGAGCTGACCATCGCCCTGCACTACGTGTTCGACACCCCGGACGACCGGTTGGTGTGGGACGTGGGGCACCAGGCCTACCCGCACAAGATCCTCACCGGGCGCCGTAACCGCATGCTCAGCCTGCGCCAGAAGGACGGCATCGCGGCCTTCCCGCGCCGCAGCGAAAGCGAGTACGACACCTTTGGCGTTGGCCACTCCAGCACCTCGATCAGCGCCGCGCTGGGCATGGCCATTGCTGCCCGCCTGCAGAACAGCGCACGCAAGTCGATCGCGGTGATCGGTGATGGCGCGCTGACCGCCGGCATGGCATTCGAGGCGTTGAACCACGCCCAGGAAGTCAATGCCGACATGCTGGTGATCCTCAACGACAACGACATGTCGATTTCGCGCAATGTCGGCGGCCTGTCCAACTACCTGGCCAAGATCCTCTCCAGCCGCACCTACGCGAGCATGCGCGAAGGCAGCAAGAAAGTGCTGTCGCGGTTGCCAGGCGCCTGGGAAATTGCCCGTCGCACCGAGGAATACGCCAAGGGCATGCTGGTGCCAGGCACGCTGTTCGAAGAGCTGGGCTGGAACTACATCGGCCCGATCGACGGCCACGACCTGCCCACCATGATCGCCACCCTGCGCAACATGCGTGACCTGAAAGGCCCGCAGTTCCTGCATGTGGTGACCAAGAAGGGCAAAGGCTTCGCCCCTGCCGAGATTGACCCGATCGGCTACCACGCCATCACCAAGCTGGAGCCGGCCGACAAGCCGGCCGCGCCGAAGAAAGCCAGCGGCCCGAAATACTCCGCGGTGTTCGGCCAGTGGCTGTGCGACATGGCCGCCGCCGACAACCGCCTGGTGGGCATTACCCCGGCAATGAAGGAAGGCTCGGACCTGGTCGACTTCAGCGAGCGCTACCCTGAGCGCTACTTCGACGTTGCGATCGCAGAGCAACATGCCGTGACCTTGGCGGCCGGCATGGCCTGCGAGGGCAGCAAGCCGGTGGTGGCGATCTACTCCACCTTCCTGCAGCGTGCCTACGACCAGCTGATCCATGACGTGGCGGTGCAGAACCTCGACGTGCTGTTCGCCATCGACCGCGCCGGCCTGGTCGGCGAGGATGGGCCGACCCACGCCGGCAGCTACGACCTGTCGTACCTGCGCTGCATCCCGGGCATGCTGGTGATGACCCCCAGCGACGAGAACGAACTGCGCAAGATGCTCAGCACCGGCCACTTGTACAACGGCCCGGCCGCTGTACGGTACCCGCGTGGTACCGGCCCGAATGCGCCGATCAGCGGTGACCTGCAACCACTGGAGATCGGCAAGGGCGTGGTCCGCCGCCAGGGCGAAAAAGTGGCCCTGCTGGTGTTCGGCGTACAACTGGCCGAGGCCATGCAAGTGGCCGAACAGATCAACGCCACGGTGGTCGACATGCGCTTCGTCAAGCCGCTGGACGAGGCGCTGGTGCTGGAGCTGGCAGGCAGCCATGAGCTGCTGGTAACCATCGAAGAGAACGCCATCATGGGTGGCGCGGGCGCTGCGGTGGGTGAGTTCCTTGCCAGCCAGGCAGTGCTCAAGCCGCTTCTGCACCTGGGGCTGCCGGATATCTATGTCGAGCATGCCAAGCCTGCGCAAATGCTGGCTGAATGCGGGCTGGATGCGGCCGGGATCGAGGCTTCGGTGAAGGCCCGCATGGCCAGGCTCGGGCTCTAGGGCCCTTTCGCGGGTGAACCCGCTCCTACGACGGCCTGCGCCCGATCACCGATGTGTGCCAACTGTAGGAGCGGGTTTACCCGCGAATACGGTAGCGGCGGCGACGGTGAACGACTGGTGAAAATTGGCCAGCAGGACCGGCCCTTTCGCGGGTGAACCCGCTCCTACGACGGCCTGCGCCCGATCACCGATGTGTGCCCACTGTAGGAGCGGGTTTACCCGCGAATACGGTAGCGGCGGCGACGGTGAACGACGGGTGAAAATTGGCCAGCAGGCCCGGCCCTTTCGCGGGTGAACCCGCTCCTACGACGGCCTGCGCCCGATCACCGATGTGTGCCAACTGTAGGAGCGGGTTTACCCGCGAATACGGTAGCGGCGACGACGGTGAACGGCGGGTGAAAATTGGCCAGCAGGCCCGGCCCTTTCGCGGGTAAACCCGCTCCTACGACGGCCTGCGCCCGATCACCGATGTGTGCCCACTGTAGGAGCGGGTTTACCCGCGAATACGGTAGAGGCGGCAACGGTGAACGACTGGTGAAAATTGGCCAGCAGGACCGGCCCTTTCGCGGGTGAACCCGCTCCTACGACGGCCTGCGCCCGATCACCTATGTGTGCCCACTGTAGGAGCGGGTTTACCCGCGAATACGGTAGCGGCGGCAACGGTGAACGACTGGTGAGAATTGGCCAGCAGGACCGGCCCTTTCGCGGGTGAACCCGCTCCTACGACGGCCTGCGCCCGATCACCGATGTGTGCCCCCCGGTAGGAGCGGGTTTACCCGCGAATACGGTAGCGGCGGCGACGGTGAACGACTAGTGAAAATTGGCCAGCAGGCCCGGCCCTTTCGCGGGTAAACCCGCTCCTACGGGGACAGCACAGTGCTGTGGAAATACTTTGGAACTGCCCATGAAAAAATTAGCCTGTACCACGATTCTCTGTGCCCCTACATTCCTTCTGGCCGCTGAGCGCGACGACGCCCTCAAACTCCCCGACGTGCTGATCAGCGCCAGCCGCCAGGTCGAATCGCGTACCGCCACCAGTGCTGCCAACACGGTTTTCACCCGCACCGACATCGACCGCCTGCAACCCTCCAGCGTCACCGACTTGCTCTCCCGCGTGCCGGGCGTGCAAGTGGCACCTACCGGTGGCCGTGGCAGCCTGCCGGGCATCTTTATCCGGGGCACCAAGGCCGCGCAAAGCCTGGTGCTGGTCGATGGCGTGCGCATCGCCAATGCCACCTCGGGCGACAGCGGCCTGCAGTTTCTGGACATCGACCAGATCGAGCGCATCGAAGTCCTGCGCGGCTCGCGCTCAGCGGTGTACGGCAGCGATGCCATTGGCGGGGTGATCCAGATCTTCACCCGACGCAGCAATGGCCCCGGCCTGCAGCCACGCCTGCGCATGGCCGCCGGCAGCAACCAGACATTCCAACGCAGCCTGGGGTTTTCTGGCGGCAACGACTCGACCCGCTTCAACCTTGGCGCCAGCCTGGATGAAACTGCCGGTATCGACTCGACCGGGCCATCCTTCGCCAGCGATGGTGACCACGACGCCTACCGCAACAAGGCGTTGAACCTGAGCCTGAGCCACACCTTCAGTGAGCGCTTCGAGGCCGGCTTGAACCTGCTCGACAGCCGTGGTCGCAGCGAGTACGACAACCCGTTCGGCGGCTTCGACCCCGTCACCTTCGAAAGCTTCGGTCAACAACCCTACACCGACTTCAGCGTAAGCAGCCTGGGCAGCTACGTTGACGTTCAGGTCACCGAAACCTGGCACTCACGCCTTGAACTGGCACATAGCGAGAACCGGGACGACAAACGCGACAAGCTCAGCGCTGAGCGCTTCGTGTTCAACACCTACCGCGATCAGGCTACCTGGCAGAACGACCTGGCCCTCGGCGAACGCAACACCGTACTGATCGGTGGCGACTGGTACGAAGACCGCGTACACGGCACTACCGATTTCACTGAGGACAGCCGCTGGAACCGTGCCGTGTTCGCCCAGCACCGCTACCGGGGCGAGCAGTTTTCCACTGAGCTGGGGGTGCGCCATGACCGCAACCAGCAGTTTGGTGGCCAGACCACCTGGAGCGGCAGCCTGACCGTACCGCTGAACGCGAACAACGATGTGCTGCTGTCCTACAGCGAAGGCTTCCGCGCGCCAACGTTCAACGACCTGTATTACCCACAGTTCAGCAACCCGAACCTGGACCCAGAGCACTCCAGAAGCTACGAGCTGCAATGGCGCAGCCAGCTGACTGCAGAGAGCCGGCTGGAGACTTCGCTGTACCGCACCGACCTGCGCGACGCGATCATCTTTGGCCAGGACTCGATACCCCGTAACGTCGCCTCGGCACGAATCAATGGTGTGGAAATGGCGCTGGCGCAGCAGTGGGGCGCCTGGCACAGCCAGCTTGGCCTGGCGCTGATCGACCCACGCGACCGCGACACTGGCCACACCCTCGCCCGCCGCGCCCGCCGCACCTTGAGCCTGGACCTGGACCGAGAGTTCGGGCGTTTCAGCGTGGGTGCCAGCTGGCAGGCGGTCAGCAACAGTTATGACGATGAGGCCAACCGCAACCGCATCGGTGGCTATGGTCTGCTGGGTTTGCGCAGCAGTTGGGCGGCTAGCGACGAACTGAAACTCGAAGCCAAGCTGGATAACCTGCTGGACCGCAGCTACAGCCGCGCCCTTTACAGCTATGAGGGTGCGTATCACCCTTACCGCGAAGAGGGCCGCACTGTGCTCTTGAGCATCACCTGGACACCGGCGCTTTAGCGTCCAGCAACGCACACAAGCGGGCGGTGGCTTCGATCATCTGCCCGCTGGGGCGCTCCAGCCCTTTGTCCGGGACCACCAGCAGACGCCCATCAGCCACCGCCCGAATCTGCGGCCAGGCCTTCCAGCTGGCCAGTTGCGCCTCATCAGCTGCCAGGATGACCTGCGGATTACGCAGCAGCACGGACTCCACATTCACCTGTGGCGCCGGCTGGCCAAGGTCGGCGAACACATTGCGCGCCCCGCACACGGCCAGGGCGTCGCTCACCACCTGACGGCCACCGAGCGTGTACAACGGCCGATCCCAGACTTGATAAAACACCTGCAAGGGTTCGTCACGCCGATACTGCTGGCGCAGCTGTTGCAGCCGCTCACGCAGGGCTCGCGCGTATGAATGGCCCTGCTCGGCACGCCCGACACGCTCGGCAATGGCCTCGATCTGCTCGATCAGCTGGCTGATGTCATGGGGTTCGGCGCTGAAGGTGGCGATACCCAGGCGCTTGAGTTGGTCGCGCTGGGCCGGCGGCACACTGCCTGGCCACAGCAGCAACAGGTCGGGGCGCAAGCTGAGCAGGCGCTCCATGTCCAGTTGCCCTTGGCGCCCGACCGAAGGCAAGTGGCGCAGTGCAGCCGGCCGTTCGCCACCGTCGAGCACGCCCACCAGCAGGTCGTCGGCCTGCAGCTCAAGCATGATCTCGCTCATCGAGGGGGCCAGACTGACGACACGTAGCGGTTCTGCAGCCAGTACGGTGCAGGCGAACAACGCCAGCAGGCCAGGTAGCAGTCGCATCAGCCCAGCTGGCGCGGAATGCGATAGAGGTACAGCACTACAACGGTAGACACTGCGAGGAGGATCTGCGGCACTGCCTCCAGGCCGACCAGCACCGACAATGCGGCGACCCAAGCCGGGAAGCAGGCATACAACATGGCCATGCGCCGCACCCGCGCCAGTTCGATCCAGGCAGCGGCTTCTTCGCCCGTGCCGAGCACCTTTGAGGTGGCAATTAGTGCGCGCTTGTAGGCACCGAAGCGCGGCAGGCTGAGGAACATGGTGACCGCACCGGCGATGAACAGTGGCATGGCCAACACCGGGATCAGTGCATCACCGCCCCCAAAGGCCCAAGCCATGACTGGCAGCGGCACCAGGCCCACCGCCAGGTACTGCCACCAGGCCAGCGCCAGGCGCCGCTTGACCTCGGCGCGGGTCACGCCTGGGGCACCTCGCCCTGGTGTTCGTTGCCCAGCATGTGGCCCAACTTGCCGGCCTTGGTCGCCAGGTAGTAGCGGTTGTGCGGGTTATGCCCGGTGTGCAGCGGCACACGCTCGGCAACCACGATGTTCATGTCGGTCAGGGCTTTGACCTTGCGCGGATTGTTGGTCATCAGGCGCAGCGACTTGACGCCCAGGTGCTCGAGCATCGGCAGGCATATGGCGTAGTCACGCTGGTCGGCAGCGAAGCCCAGGCGCTCGTTGGCTTCGACGGTGTCGGCGCCGCCATCCTGCAGCTCGTAGGCGCGAATCTTGTTCAGCAGGCCGATGCCACGGCCTTCCTGACGCAGGTACAACAGCACCCCACGGCCTTCGCGGGCGATGGCCTGCAGCGCGGCTTCCAACTGCGAGCCGCAGTCGCAACGCTGGCTGAACAGTGCATCGCCGGTCAGGCACTCGGAATGCAGGCGCCCCAATACCGGCTGGCCGTCCGCGATATCACCCAGGCTGAGCACCACATGCTCACGGCCTGTGGCTTCGTCGAGAAAGCCATGCATGGTGAAGGTCGCGAAGGGCGTCGGGAGTTTTGAGGCGGCAACAAAGACGACGGGCACGTTGTGCTCCTGGAGTAAGTAGGAAATTTCTCGTGGGCCGATTGTATCAGCAGGTTGGGGAATGTGGGCTGGCTGTATACAGTGGCTTAAGATCGAAAAGTTCGATACTTATTAAAAGCCATCGCTCAACCCCAAGCCCGCAGCCCAAGAGGGCCGCGATATACCTTGGTGTATTCGGCTTCAGTGTGGGTGACTGTCCGCGCTGAACGGATAGGGCTGTTTCCAGTGCTCGAAAATCGGCTTCAGTTCGCCGCTACGTATCAGCTCCTTCATGCGCTTGTCGAACAGTTCGCACAGAGCCTTGGCCTGGTCGTTACGGGCAAAGGCCAGGTACAACGGCAACTCGGCCACATGGGTACGGCGGAAACGCTCCGGGTGAGAGGTTTGCCCGAGCACGTAGTCGACCTCGGTCAGTGCGTCGATGTAGTAGTCCACCCGGTCATGCTCGAGCATCGGCAGAATGCCCTCGCGACGCTGGATTTCGCGGAATTCGCGCACATTGGGCAAGTAGCTGCCGTAATCATAACCACGCACCCAGGCCAACCGGTACTTGCCGATGGTCTCCAGGGTAGGCACAGGTTTGCTGGCCAGCCCCAGGGCATAGATATGGTCCATGTCGAAATGCCAGCGCGGGTACAGGTTGTCGTCGTTCTCTTCCTTGTACGAGCCGACCCAGGCATCAGCCTCGCCGCGTTTGACCAGGCCAACCGCCCGGCTGTAGGGCGCGCTCTGGGTAACCACCTTGACTCCGGCCGGCTCGAACACTTTGCGCAGCACATCCCAGGCCACCCCGGTACCGTCGGCGTTGGTGTAGTCGAGCCACTCCTCGCTAACCAGATGGATCTGTTTCGGCATGCCCTCGGCAGCCGTCACCCACGGGGCAATACTCAGCAGCATTGCCAGCAGTACAGTCCTTAAGGCCATTCACGCACTCCCTGTTTCAGGCAACCGCCCACACCAGAACCTGCATGCCCAGCCAGGCAAACACGCCGGCCAGGATATCGTCGAGCATGATGCCGACGCCCCCGTGCACATGGCGGTCGATCCAGCGGATCGGCCACGGCTTGAGGATGTCGAAGAAGCGGAACATCAGGAACCCTGCCAACAGCCACTGCCAGCCCTCCGGCACCAGCCAGAGGGTGATCCACATGCCGACAATCTCGTCCCAGACAATGCCTTCATGGTCGTGTACGCGCAAATCATTGGCAACTTTGCCGCACAACCAGAAGCCAAACAGCATGCTCACGCCGAGCAACAACCAGTAGCCCCAGTCGGGCAGCAGCTGCCACAAGGGGATGAACGGTATGGCGACCAGCGAGCCCCAGGTACCCGGGGCCTTGGGCAGAGTGCCGGAACCGAAGCCAAAGGCGATGAAGTGCCACGGGTTGCGCCAGACCGAAGGCGGAACGAACTCCGCAGGCACCTGGTTGGGGTGATCGGTCACGGTCTCTCCCTAAAGTGTTGATAGCCCCGCTGGACGGGGGTTATGTCCTGGCCCTGTGAGTCGCGCAAGGTCACACCCTGCCCTTCGAGCACACGACCAATGATATGTACCTCGATGCAACCGAGACCAGCCAAGGGCGCCAGCGCTTCGGGCGGCAAGGTGAAGGCCAGTACATAGTCGTCGCCACCGGTGAGTGCTGCCTGCAACGCCGCTTCGCGCCCGAGGAATGCCTCTAAGGCAGGAGACACTGGCACCTGCGCCAGGTTCACCTCCAGCGCCACGCCGGAGGCCTTGGCGATATGACCGCAGTCAGCGAGCAGGCCATCGGAAATGTCCAGGGCCGCAGTGGCCTTGCCACGCAGCAAAGCCCCGAGGGTGAGCTGCGGCATCGGTGACCAGTAATGAGCCAGCAGCGGCTCGGCCTGCGCGGCAGGCGCCTCGCGCTCACCCAGCACCAGCGGCAAGGCACCGGCGGCCTTGCCCAGCGAACCACCGACACACAACAGATCACCCGGCCTTGCACCGCTGCGGCGCAAGGCCTGGCCAGCCGGCACGCGGCCGAACACGGTCACGGTGATGCTCAAGGGGCCGCGCGTGGTGTCACCACCGATCAGGCTCATGCGGCAACGGTGGGCCATGCGACCAAGGCCGTCGGCATAGGCCGCCAGCCAGTCAGGGCCAACGTCAGGCAGGGTCAGTGCGAGGGTGAAGCCGATTGCAGTCGCGCCCATGGCTGCCAGGTCACTGGCCGCCACAGCCAACGAACGCTGGCCAAGCAGCAACGGATCGCAAACAGCAGGAAAGTGCACCCCGGCGACCAGGGTGTCGGTCGACACCGCCAGTTGCTCACCGGGGGGAAGGTCCAGCAGGGCGCAGTCGTCGCCGATACCCAGCGCCACGCCCTCGCCGCCCTGCGCACAGGGCGCCGCTGCGAAGTAATGGTTGATCAGCTCGAACTCACCCATGGCCAAGCAGCGCCAGGATCAGCGCTTGTTCGCCTTGACTTCTGCTTCACGCAGCGCCGGGGCGAGCTTGTCCAGTACGCCGTTGACGAACTTGTGGCCGTCAGTGGCACCGAAGACCTTGGCCAGTTCCACACCTTCGTTGATCACGACGCGGTAAGGCACGTCGACGCGTTTGATCAGTTCCCAGGTGGACAGGCGCAGCACAGCCAGCTCGACCGGGTCGAGCTCTTCCAGTGCGATGGTCATGCACGGCACCAGCGCTTTGTCGATTTCGCCCTTGATTGCCGGGACCCCATGCAGGATCTCGCGGAAATAGGCACCGTCGACATCGGTGAAATCGTTATCCACCCGGAACTGCGCTTCGATCTCGTTCAGCGAATGCTGGGCCATGTGCCACTGGTAGAGGGCCTGGGTCGCGAGCTTGCGGGCTTCGCGGCGCTTGGCGCTCTTGGAGGGCTTGCCGGCATCCGCAGGTTTTGGATCGCGCGGGTTGAAACGATCGCTTTCGTCGCTAATCACTTGGCCTCCAACTGCGCCAGCAGGCTGACCATTTCCAGTGCGGACAGGGCAGCTTCAGCACCTTTGTTGCCGGCTTTGGTGCCAGAACGCTCGATGGCTTGCTCGATGGAGTCGACGGTCAGTACGCCGAAGGCCACCGGAACACCGAACTCCATGGACACCTGGGCCAGGCCCTTGGTGCACTCGCCCGCCACGTATTCGAAGTGCGGGGTACCGCCACGGATCACGGCGCCCAGGGCGATGATCGCGTCGTAGGCGCCTTGCTGGGCGACCTTCTGTGCCACCAGCGGGATCTCGAATGCACCCGGGGCACGGATGATGGTGATGTCGCTTTCGCTGACACCGTGGCGTACCAGGGCATCAACGGCACCGCTTACCAGGCTTTCGACAACGAAGCTGTTGAAGCGGCCAACCACCAAAGCATAGCGACCTTTGGGGGCGATGAAGGTACCTTCGATGGTCTTCAGGGTCATTCCGATATTCTCATCTTCAAGAGCGAGGCCGCATACAAGCGGCCTCGACAGGGGTCTGGACTCGAGCAGAGGGCGTCAATGCCGCCTCAAGTCACTCGGAGGGCACGTATTCTACAACTTCCAGATCGAATCCGGATATCGCGTTGAACTTCATCGGCGAACTCATCAGGCGCATCTTGCGCACACCGAGGTCACGCAGGATCTGCGAACCGGCACCCACAGTGCTGTAGGTGGTCGGTGCCTTGGCCGGCGCATCGCCCGCGCTTTCGCGGATGTGCGCCAGCAGCACGTCGCCGTCCAGCGGGTGCCCCAGCAGCAACACCACACCACTGCCGGCCTCGGCCACTGCGGCCATGGCCGCGCGCAGGCTCCAGCGGCCTGGCTGCTTGACCAGCAGCAGGTCGCGCAGCGGGTCCATGTTGTGCACGCGCACCAGGGTCGGTTCTTCCGCGCAGATCTTGCCCAGGGTCAAGGCCATGTGCACGTCGCCTTCGACCGCGTCACGGTAGGTGACCAGGTTGAACTCACCCAGCTCGCTCTCCACCGATTGCTCGGAAACACGCTGCACGGTGCGCTCGTGGATCATGCGGTAGTGGATCAGGTCGGCAATGGTGCCGATCTTCAGGCCGTGCTCGGCGGCGAACACTTCCAGTTCGGCTCGGCGCGACATGGTACCGTCGTCGTTCATCACTTCGCAGATCACGCCGCTTGGCTCGAAACCGGCCATGCGCGCCAGGTCACAGGCGGCTTCGGTGTGGCCGGCACGCGCCAGCGTACCGCCTGGCTGGGCCATCAGCGGGAAGATGTGACCAGGGCTGACGATGTCTTCGGCCTTGGCGTCCTTGGCAGCAGCAGCCTGCACAGTGCGTGCGCGGTCGGCGGCGGAAATACCGGTGGTGACGCCCTCGGCGGCCTCGATCGACACGGTGAACTTGGTGCCGAAGCCCGAGCCGTTGCGCGGCGCCATCAACGGCAGCTTCAGCGTTTCGCAACGCTCGCGGGTCATCGGCATGCAGATCAGGCCACGGGCGTGCTTGGCCATGAAGTTGATGTGCTCCGGCTGGCAGCATTCGGCCGCCATGATGATGTCGCCTTCGTTCTCGCGGTCTTCGTCATCCATCAGGATGACCATTTTGCCCTGGCGGATGTCTTCGACCAGTTCTTCGATGCTGTTGAGCGCCACGCGGCACCCCCTTCTCAATCAGGATTTCAAGAAGCCATTGGCGGCCAGGAAGCTTTCGGTAATGCCACTGCCCTTGCTCGGTTCGGCGGCCTTGTCACCCAGCAGCAAGCGCTCCAGGTAACGGGCCAGCAGGTCGACCTCAAGGTTTACCCGACGCCCTGCACGGTAATCGGCCATGATGGTTTCGGACAGAGTGTGCGGGACAATGGTCAGCTCGAATTCGGCGCCATTGACCTCATTGACCGTCAGGCTGGTGCCGTCGACGGTGATCGAACCCTTGTGGGCGATGTACTTGGCCAGTTCCTTCGGTGCACGCACGCGGAACTGGATGGCGCGGGCGTTATCGCTGCGCGAAATGATTTCGCCAACCCCGTCGACGTGGCCGCTGACCAGGTGCCCGCCCAGGCGGGTAGTGGGGGTCAGGGCTTTTTCCAGGTTGACCTTGCTGCCGCTCTTGAGGTCGATGAAGGCGGTGCGCTTGAGGGTTTCGACGCTGACATCGGCCCAGAAGCCGTCGCCCGGCAGCTCCACGGCCGTGAGGCATACACCGTTGACGGCGATGCTGTCGCCGAGCTTGACGTCCCCCAGGTCGAGCTTGCCGGTTTCTACGTAGACGCGCACGTCACCACCCTTGGGGGTCAGGCTGCGGATGGTGCCGATGGATTCGATGATGCCGGTGAACATGGGGTCTTCCTCAAAAACGGTTTGCGCGGGGCAAGCCCGGCATTATACGCCGGGCGCCGGCAGGGGGATGGCCGTGACCCGCCAGTCATCGCCCACTGCGCGCATTTCGGTAATTTTCAGCCGTGGTGCTTCGCTCATCTTGTCCATCGGCCAGTCCAGCAGCGGCCGGGCATGAGAGCCGAGGAAGGTGCCAGCGACGAACAGCTGGTACTCATCGACCAGGCCTTGCCGTGCGAAGGCACCGACCAGGCCGGCACCGGCTTCCAGCAGGATTTCGTTGACGCCGCGGGCGGCCAGGGCGTGAAGCAGCGCCCCCAGGTCGACCTGGCCATTGTCGCCCGGCAAGCTGAGCAATTCGTGGCCGGCAGCGGCATAGCGCGGGTCATCTGCGACAGCAGTCACCACCAGAGCCGGGCCGGCCTGGAAGAACGGCGCCGCCAGTGGCAGGCGCAGACGGCCATCGACCAGCACCCGCAAGGGTGTGCGGCTAAGAGCCAGGGCAGTAGTTTCGGCATCCAGGCCCAGCTCGGCACCGCGCACGGTCATGCGTGCGTTGTCTGCCAGCACGCTGGCGGCGCTGGTCAACACCACGCTGGAGCGGGCGCGCAAGCGCTGCACGGCTGAGCGGGCGGCCGGGCCGGTGATCCACTGGCTCTCACCACTGGCCATGGCGGTGCGGCCGTCCAGGCTCATGGCCAGCTTGGCGCGAACGAACGGCAGGCCGTGCTCCATGCGCTTGAGGAAGCCTGGGTTGAGGGCGCGAGCCTCGGCTTCGAGCACCCCGCTGGCCACTTCGATTCCGGCTTCGGCCAGGCGCCGCAGGCCCTGTCCCGCCACTTGCGGGTTAGGGTCCTGCATGGCTGCGACTACACGCGCCACACCGGCCTTGACCAGCGCTTCGGCACACGGCGGCGTACGGCCATGGTGGCTGCATGGCTCCAAGGTGACATAGGCACAAGCACCCCGGGCAAGTTCACCGGCCTGGCGCAGGGCATGCACTTCGGCATGTGGCTCGCCGGCGCGAACGTGCCAGCCTTCGCCAACCACTTCGCCATCACGCACGATCACGCAGCCTACGCGCGGGTTCGGGTGGGTGGTGTACAGGCCTTTACGCGCCAGCTCCAGCGCACGGGCCATGTAGTGGGCGTCAAGGATGGCGGCTTGGCTGGGCATGTTCACTCTTTAGCTGGCTCACGGGCCAGGCGGTCGATTTCTTCGCGGAACTCGTCGAGGTCCTGGAAGCGCCGGTACACCGAGGCAAAGCGGATATAGGCCACTTCATCGAGTTTGCGCAGCTCGGCCATGACCATTTCACCGACCACCAGCGATTTGACTTCGCGCTCGCCCGTGGCACGCAGCCGGCTCTTGATGTGCGCCAGCGCAGCTTCCAGGCGCTCGACGCTGACCGGGCGCTTTTCCAGGGCCCGTTGCATGCCAGCGCGCAGCTTTTCTTCGTCGAAGGGCTGGCGCGTGCCGTCCTGCTTGATCAGCCGGGGCAGCACCAGCTCGGCGGTTTCGAAGGTGGTGAAGCGCTCGCCGCAGGCCACGCATTCACGGCGGCGGCGCACCTGCTCGCCCTCGGCGACGAGGCGAGAGTCGATGACCTTGGTGTCGTTGGCACCGCAAAAGGGACAGTGCATGGTGGCAGGCAACAAAAAAAGGGAGGGCCATGGTAGCGCATTGCACTGGCAAGACAAGCCAAAGGGGTTAACATCCATGGGAAATATGCCCGTGAAGGACTCCCCCATGCACTACCGAGCGCTCGTCGTGCTGTGCTGCGCCGCTTTGCTTGCCGCTTGCGGCAGCGACAGGCCAAAGACCGACAACCCGGCGCCCGCGCCAGCCCCCTCGGCCAAGGCCGAAGTACCGGGCCCGTTGCCGGCCTACCAGCGCGAGCTGAGTGGCACCTTGCTGGAAATCCCGGCGGGTGCCGAGGTGGAACTGGCCTTGCTGGTGATCGACGAGCGCGACCGCCCGCAGCGCCTGCTGGCCAGCAGCAACCTGACCGGTACCGGCCAGGCGCTGCCCTACCACCTGCGTTTCAACCCCGAAGCCTTCCCGCCCGGTGCCCGGGTCGAACTGCGTGGCCGCGCCAGCAACTCCGGCCAGCTGATCATGCACCTGCCCCCGGTGCGCATTACCCAGGCACAAACCCAGGCCACCGGCCCGCTGCGTTTCGAGAAGGCGCCTTAAGTGATGCCGCTGGCCCTGCAACAGGCCCTCAGCGGCCTGATCGGCGAAGCACGCCTGATCGTCAGCGAACTGCCCGACTGTGACCTGAAGCTATGGCTGATCGACGACCAGAACATGGATCGCGCCTTCAGCAGCGAAGAAACCCGACGCATTCTTGAAGAACCTCCCTATTGGAGCTTCTGCTGGGCCAGCGGGCTGGCAATGGCCCGCTACCTGGCCGAACGCCCGGAATGGGTGGCAGGCAAGCGCGTGCTGGACTTTGGCGCCGGCTCTGGTATCGCCGGCATTGCTGCTGCACGCGCCGGTGCACGGGAAGTGGTGGCCTGCGACCTCGACCCGCTGGCCCTCGCTGCCTGCCGTGCAAATGCAGCACTGAACGGGGTGACACTAAGCTACAGCAGCGATTTTTTTGCCGAGGAAGACCGTTTCGACCTGATCCTGGTTGCCGATGTGCTGTACGACCGCGCCAACCTGCCGCTGCTGGATGCCTTCCTGAGCCGCGGTCGGCAGGCCTTGGTGGCCGACTCGCGGGTACGCGACTTTCGCCACCCGTTGTACCAGCAATTGGGCGTGCTCGAAGCACTGACCCTGCCGGACCTGGCCGAGCCACACGAATTCCGCCGGGTCAGCCTGTACCACGCCAGCCGCGACACCTTATAGTGGTGCCATACACGAGTTTGCGAGAGTCGCGATGACCCAAGACACGCCTTACATTTTCGACGCCACCGATACCAACTTCCAGCAACTGGTGATCGAGAACTCCTTCCACAAGCCGGTGCTGGTGGACTTCTGGGCCGAGTGGTGCGCGCCGTGCAAGGCGCTGATGCCTTTGCTGGCTAAGATTGCCGAGGGTTACCAGGGCGAACTGCTGCTGGCCAAGATCAACTGCGACGTAGAGCAACAGGTGGTTGCCCAGTTCGGCATCCGTAGCCTGCCGACAGTGGTGCTGTTCAAGGACGGCCAGCCGGTGGACGGTTTTGCCGGGGCACAACCGGAGTCGGCGATCCGCGCCATGCTCGAGCCGCATGTACAAATGCCCGCCGCGCCCACCGCCGCGCCACTGGAGCAGGCAAAGGCACTGTTTGCCGAAAGCCGTTTTGCCGAAACCGAAACGCTGCTACAGGCGCTGCTGGGTGAGGACAACAGCAATGCCGAGGCGCTGATCCTGTATGCCCGCTGCCTGGCCGAGCGTGGTGAGCTGGGCGAAGCGCAAGTGGTGCTGGATGCGGTCAAGACTGACGAACACAAAGCTGCACTGGCCGGTGCCAAGGCCCAGCTGACCTTCCTGCGCCAGGCTGCCAGCCTGCCGGAAGTGGCTGACCTTAAAAGCCGTCTGGCGCAGAACCCGCAAGACGACGAGGCGGCTTATCAGCTGAGCATTCAGCAACTGGCTCGCCAGCAGTACGAGGCGGCGCTGGAAGGTCTGCTGAAGCTGTTCCAGCGTAACCGTGGCTACGAGAACGGGCTGCCGCAGAAGGCGCTGTTGCAGGTGTTCGAGTTGCTGGGTGGCGATCACCCGCTGGTTGGTGTTTATCGTCGCAAGCTGTCGGCGGCGATGTTCTGAGTGACCTTGAAGCCTGC
Organism: Pseudomonas sp. GW823-FHT05G12; assembly: GCF_058795575.1. Taxonomy (NCBI): domain Bacteria; kingdom Pseudomonadati; phylum Pseudomonadota; class Gammaproteobacteria; order Pseudomonadales; family Pseudomonadaceae; genus Pseudomonas; species Pseudomonas sp. GW823-FHT05G12. The sequence goes on along the minus strand of NZ_CM179501.1, from coordinate 636,476 downwards.
GCTGGACCTGTTGGAGCGGGCATGCCCGCGAAGAAACCGACACAGTGGATGGCACCGGCTCTGCCGGTGTTCGCGGGTAAACCCGCTCCTACGGGTGACCGCGCAGGCGTTTCAATTTTCAAGCAAGACAGCGCTCACCCTACCCAGTGATAAACGGGCGCATCCACGCCGCTCTCCACCTTTACCTCACTGCTGTGCCGCAAGCGCACCAGCAACCGTTTACCCGCCGCCGTACTCCCCGCCAACCCTTCCAGGCGGTCCAGCAATTCCGGCCCGCTCATCTGTCCTGCCAGACGCAACACATCACGCGCCGCAGCCCACTGACCGTCATTTTGGCGCGGTGCGACCACCGCAGCTGTCGCGGCCGCCTGGGCTACCATCGGCACCTCGGTCTGCCGCCCCAGTTGCGCCCACTCTTCAGGCGTCAGCTCGATGGTCAGGTCCACCGGCCAATCACCAATCTGTCCACGAATTCTCATGATGCATTCCTTGAGCCCAAGTCAATGCAGCCATGCTACCGCAACATGAAACATGCGCCACACAGGCTGGCGGCACGCCGAGAAGTTGTTATAACATAACTCAATCTTTCAGCCCGCTCCGGAGTCGTCCATGCGCCGCCTGCTGCTCGCCCTGCCCTTCGCTTTGCTGCCACTGGCCGTGGCCCATGCTCACGATGACCATGATCATGACCACGCCCACGGCTCCCTCGGCGCCCACGAGCATGGCGTAGCCAAGCTCAACGCAGTGCTCGATGGCAATACCCTGGAACTGGAACTGGACAGCCCGGCAATGAACCTGGTCGGCTTCGAGCATGCCGCCAGCAGCGATGCCGACAAGGCCAAAGTCGCCGCCGTGCGCCAGCAGCTTGAACAACCCCTGAAGCTGTTCGACCTTTCTGCTGCCGCGGACTGCAAGGAAGAGCAGCAGGCGCTGGAAAGCCCTCTGTTCGGTGACGCAGCGAAGGCCGACGACGATGGTGACGAGCACGAACATGAACATGAGCACGACCATCAGCACAGCGACATCGGCGCCCACTATCAGCTGACTTGCGCCAACCCCGACAAACTCACACAGCTGGACCTGGCGCCGCTGTTCAAGGCCTTCCCCGCCACCCAGAAAATCAACGTGCAACTGATCGGCCCCAATGGCCAGAAAGGCGTGGAAACCACGCCAACCAAGGCAGCGGTCGCCTTCTGAATGAACCAGCCGTTGATCGATCTGCATGACCTGGTGTTCGCCTGGCCAGGTCACCCGCCGCTGCTGGATATTCCGGCATTGCGCCTGGACGCTGGTGAAGCACTGTTCCTCAAGGGCCCCAGCGGCAGTGGCAAGACGACCTTGCTGGGCCTGCTGGGCGGGGTGAACATGCCGGTCCAGGGCCGCATCCAGTTGCTCGGTCAGGACCTCGGCAGCCTGAGCCAGGGCGCCCGCGACCGCTTTCGGGTCGATCACACAGGGTATATCTTCCAGCAGTTCAACCTGCTGCCGTTCCTCTCGGTACGTGAAAACGTCGAACTGCCCTGCCGCTTCTCGCGCAGCCGCAAGGCACGCGCCGAGCAGCGCCATGGTAGCGTTGACCAGGCAGCCAGCACGCTGCTGACCCACCTGGGCCTGGGCGACCCTGCCATGCTCGCCCGCCGCGCCGACAGCCTGTCGATCGGCCAGCAACAGCGGGTCGCCGCCGCCCGCGCACTGATCGGCCAGCCTGAACTGGTGATCGCCGACGAACCGACCTCGGCACTGGATGCGGACACGCGCGAAGCATTCATCCGCCTGCTGTTCGATGAGTGCCGCGCCGCCGGTGCCAGCCTGTTGTTCGTCAGCCACGACCAGAGCCTGGCACCACTGTTCGACCGCCACCTGTCGCTTGCCGAACTGAACCGCGCCGCCAAGCCCCGGGAGGCCTGATGTACCTGCTCCGCCTTGCCTTGGCCAGCCTGGCCAACCGCCGCTTCACTGCGTTTCTGACCGCCTTTGCCATTGCCCTGTCGGTGTGCCTGCTGCTGGCTGTTGAGCGGGTCCGTACCGAAGCCCGTGCCAGCTTCGCCAGCACCATCAGCGGCACCGACCTGATTGTCGGTGCACGCTCCGGCTCGGTGAACCTGCTGCTGTATTCGGTGTTCCGCATTGGCAACGCGACCAATAACATCCGCTGGGACAGCTTCCAGCACTATGCACAGGACCCACGGGTGAAGTGGGCAATCCCGATCTCGCTGGGCGACTCGCACCGCGGCTACAGAGTGATGGGCACCACCACGGATTACTTCAGCCATTACCAGTACGGCCGCCGCCAGCATCTGCAACTGAGCCAGGGGCGTGAGTTTGCCAACGACCCGTTCGAGGTAGTGCTCGGCGCTGAAGTGGCCGAGGCATTGCACTACAAGCTGGGTGACAAGCTGGTGCTAGCCCACGGCGTGGCCGCAATCAGTCTGGTCAAGCACGACGACAAGCCGTTTACCGTGGTCGGCGTACTCAAGCGCACCGGCACCCCCGTCGACCGCACCCTGCATATCAGCCTGGGCGGCATGGAGGCGATCCATATCGACTGGCACAACGGCGTACCCGCCCGTGGCGCCGGGCGCATCAGCGCCGAACAGGCCCGTACGATGGACCTGCAACCTGCCGCCATCACTGCGTTCATGCTTGGCCTGAACAGCAAGATCGCAACCTTCAGTTTGCAGCGAGAGATCAACGAGTACCGCAGCGAGCCATTGCTGGCGATCCTGCCGGGGGTCGCCCTGCAGGAACTGTGGAGCCTGATGGGCACTGCGGAACAGGCATTGTTCGTGGTGTCGCTATTCGTGGTGCTGACCGGTTTGATCGGCATGCTCACGGCGATTCTCACCAGCCTCAACGAACGCCGCCGGGAAATGGCGATCTTGCGTTCGGTCGGGGCCCGGCCTTGGCATATTGCGGGGTTGCTGGTACTGGAAGCACTGTCACTGGCCTCGGTCGGGATCGTGGCCGGGCTTGGCTTGCTATATGCGGGTATCGCCCTGGCACAGGGGTATGTGCAGGCCAACTATGGTTTGTACTTGCCACTGGCTCTGCCGAGTACCCATGAATGGACCTTGCTGGCTATCATCATGGGGGCCGCGTTGCTGATGGGCAGCGTGCCGGCGTGGCGGGCTTACCGGCAATCGCTGGCCGACGGCCTGTCCATACACCTCTGAGTGCGCGTAATGATCAAACACCTCACCGCCTGCTTCGCGGGCACGCCCGCTCCCACAGGGAGCCCCGCAGGCGTCGGAGCTTGTGCAGTACCTGTGGGAGCGGGCATGCCCGCGAAGAGGCCGGCAATGCACATGCTGCTGGCCTTGCTGTTGCTGGTAGCGATGCCTCTATGGGCCGCCGAACCCAAGGAGCTGGACTGGCCCGCACTGATCCCTGAAGGTGCACCGGTCATCCCGCCACAACTGGCGCCGCTGCACGACATGTCACAGCTCAGCAACGCCCTGTCTGCCGAATCCGCACCTCCCGCGCGCCAGCAGGCGCCCGACGCACCAGTGGTAGAAAGCCTCGACGGCCAACAGGTCAAACTTCCCGGCTACATCGTGCCACTGGAGGTCAGCGAAGAAGGCCGCACCACCGAATTCCTGCTGGTCCCTTACTATGGCGCGTGCATCCACGTGCCGCCGCCGCCGCCGAACCAGATCGTGCATATTTTCAGCGAGATGGGCGTGCGCGTCGAAGACCTCTACCAGCCCTACTGGATAGAGGGAAAGATGCAGGTTAAAGCTTCCAGCAGCGAGCTGGCCGACGCCGGCTACCAGATGGAAGCCGAGAAAATCTACGCTTATGAGCTGAGATGAGAACTGTTTCGAATTCGTGAAGACGCTTCGTTGAGCTGGGTCAAACTTTCCGTTTGACCAGCTCCGTACCATTGGACTACTCGATTAATAACGTCCTTTGGGAGCTTCCATGAACAAGTCCTTGCTGGGTGCCTCGCTTGTGGCCCTTGCGCTCGCCGCCCCTGCCGCCCACGCCTATCAGGCGGGGGACATGATCCTGCGCGCAGGCGCCATCACCACCGCCCCGAACGAGAGCAGCGGCGACCTCAAGTTCGACGGCAACAAGGTGTCGGGCACCAAGGCGACCCTGGACAGCGATACCCAGTTGGGCCTGACCTTTGCCTACATGCTCACCGACCACATCGGCCTGGAGCTGCTGGCAGCTACCCCGTTCAAGCACACCGTCGGCGTAAAAGGTCTGGGCGGCGGGCTGGACGGCAAGCTGGCGGACATCAAGCAACTGCCGCCAACGCTGTCGCTGCAGTACTACCCAATGGAGCCAAATTCGCGCTTCCAGCCGTACGCTGGCGTTGGTATCAACTACACCCTGTTCTTTGACGAAGATTTGAGCAGCGCACGCAAGGAACAAGGCTTCAGCAACCTCAAGCTGCAGGATTCGGTAGGTATCGCCGGCCAACTGGGCATGGACTACATGCTGACCGACAACCTGCTGGTAAACGCCTCGGTCTGGTACGTCGACATCGACACCAAGGCCAGCGTCAACGGCCCGACCGCCCTTGGCTACAGCAAGACCAAGGTCGACGTCGACGTCGACCCGTGGGTATACATGGTCGGCCTTGGCTACAAGTTCTGACCTGAACATTGCAGGGTGGCCTCGGCCGCCCTCGCGCGTTGCAGCCATAGCCAGTAGCACAGTGCGGCGGCACTGATGCCCATGCCAAGCCCACACACCGCAACCCAGCCCCAGTGTGCAAACACCCAGCTCGCCAACACCGCCCCCAAACCGCTGCCCAGCGAATAGCAACACATGTAGGCGCCGATCAAACGGCTAGCCATCGCACCACGCCCGGCCAGCAACAGGCTCTGGTTGGTGACATGCACTGCCTGCACGGCAAAGTCCAGCATCAGCACACCCAGCACGAAGGCCAGCAATGAATGTTCGACGAACGCTGTTGGCAGCCACGACAGCGTCAGCAGGGCCAACGACACTCCGGTCGTACGCTCACCGCGCCCAAGGTCAGCCAGACGACCGGCATGCGAAGCCGCCAGCGTGCCCGCCACACCTGCCAGGCCAAACAGGCCGATCTCGGTATGGCTCAGTGTCAGCGGCGCAGCGCTGAGTGGCATGACCATGGCACTCCACAGCACGCTGAATGCGGCGAAGATCAACACACCGAACACGCCGCGCTGGCGCAGCAACCGGTCGTGCCGATACAAGCTGAACTGGGCCACGATCAACGCCCGGTAACCCGGCCGGCTCCCCATCGGCTGCCCGCCGGGCAGACTGCGCCACAGCACCAGCGCCAGCAACATCAAGAGCCCTGCGGCGACAAGGTACACACTTCGCCAACCGGCCAGGTCAGCCAGCCCGCCCGAAGCCAGCCGTGCCAGCAGAATACCCAGCACCACACCACTGGTGACAGTGCCTACCGCCTGCCCTTGCTGGCCAGGTGAGGCAAGGCTCGCAGCATGAGCCACCATCACCTGCACCATGACTGCCATCAACCCGGTGATCGCCAGAGCCAGCAGCAATATTGCCCAGTTCGGCGCCATGCCAACGCCGACCAGCGCAAGCGCCGCGAACAGCAACTGGCCAAGCAACAAGCGTTTACGGTCGACCAAGTCCCCGAGCGGCACAATCAGTAGCAGCCCCAGGGCGTAGCCCGCCTGGGTCGCGCCGACTACCCAGCCAATCTGCTGCTGCGCCACTCCCAACTCAGCAGCCATCGACTCAAGCAGCGGTTGAGCGAAGTACACCGTCGCCACCGCCATTGCGCTGGTGGTGGCAAGCAACAGGGTTATCCAGCGTGTCAGCGAAGGAGTCATCGGGCAAAGCCTCTGGGATCTGGTTTCAATTTGAAACCACATGCTGGCTATTTAGCAAATGTGGTTTTAATCTGCAACCAGATAATCAAGACAGGCTTGCCCCATGCTCGATGAAAACAATGCGCAGTGCCCCGTGGCCCGGGCTCTGGAGGTGCTGGGTGACCGGTGGGCGCTGATGATCCTGCGCGATGCCTTCGACGGCCTGCGGCGTTTCAGTGAATTTCAGAAGAACCTGGGGCTGGCGAAGAACATCCTCACCTCGCGGCTAAAGCTGTTGGTGGAAAGTGGGTTGCTGATGACACAGCCGGCGTCGGATGGCAGTGCCTATAAAGAATATGTGCTGACCGATAAAGGGCGGTCGGTGTTTCCAGTGGTGGTTGGTTTGAGGCAGTGGGGGGAGCGGTTTCTGTTCGAGGCGGGAGAAGCGCGTTCGGAACTGGTGGACGGCGTGACGGGGCAGGCGCTTGAAATATTGCAGGTCCGTGGCCAGGATGGGCGGGTCTTACATCCCGAAGATTGCCAGCGCAGAAGGGTGCGGCATGGGTGATGTCAGGGCTGCTGAGCAGCCCCGCGGGGCTCAGCCTTTACCTAGAAGCTTTGTCAGGCCTTCAACCATCGGCGTTACCTGCGCAAATTTGAACCGCGCCAACAGCCGCTGGTTATCCGCTCGCGAATGGCGGATATCACCCGATCGCGCCGCCGCATAGCTGATCGCTGGCAAGCTCCCCACCACCTTCTCCAGCGCGGCCAGCAACTGGTTCAGTGAGGTCGCCTGGTTCAGCCCGATGTTCACCGCCCCTTCCTCGACCTGCGGCTGCTCCAGTGCCTGCACCATCACCTGCACCAGGTCGCCCACATAAAGGAAGTCCCGGGTCTGCTCGCCGTCACCGAACACTGTAATCGGCAAGCCCTGCACAGCACGCTCGCAGAAGATGCTGATCACCCCGGAATACGGTGAGGAAGGGTCCTGCCGTGGCCCGAAGATATTGAAGAAGCGAAACACCACCGGCTCCAGACCATGCTGGCGACGGTAGAAGTCCAGGTACTGCTCACTGGCCAGTTTGTCCACGGCATAAGGGGTCAACGGCGCCTTGGGCGTGTCTTCGGAAATCGACTCCCCTTCACCATTGTTGCCGTACACCGCTGCGCTGGAGGCGAAGAGCACCCGGCGCACGCCATGCACGCGCATGGCTTCGCAAACGTTGAGGGTACCGATGAAGTTACTCTGGTGGGTACGCACCGGGTCTTCGACCGAGGCCTGAACCGACGCTACCGCCGCCAGATGCACCACAGCACGGCAGCCAGCCGCCGCTTGAGTGACCAGCCCTGCATCGGCAACATCACCTTCGATCAGTTCCAGCCGTGGGTGATCGACCTGCAGATTGCTTCGCCGGCCGGTGGAGAAGTCGTCGAGAATGCGTACGGCGTAGCCTTTGTCCAACAACGCATCGCACAGGTGGGAGCCAATGAAGCCGGCACCGCCGGTGATCAGGATGGGGGCGTCAGCCATGGCGGTAGAACCGGTCCAGTAGAGGTGGCAAGCCAGCGCGCCAGGCACGCGGCTTGATACCGAAGGTATGAAGGATTTTCTTGCAGGCCAGTACCGCGTGCTGTGGTTCTTCGCTGGCATCCGGGCGCGCGGCATGGGCCTGCGGCGTGGGGGCCTGAACGGCCAGCTGGCGGTATTGGCCGGCCTCGGCGAGGATCGCCTGGCCCAGCGCCAGCGGCGTGGTCGCCTCATTGCCGGCGTAATGGTAGGTGCCCCACAGCGGCGCATTGCAATCAAGTTGCTTGAGCACCGACAGGATCACTCGGGCAGCATCATCGACCGGCGTCGGGTTGCCACGTCGATCATCGGCCAGCAGCAGCTCCTGTGGTTGCTCGGCACGGGTCAGGAAGCGGCCCAATGCGCCATCGATGCTCTCGTCCAGCAACCAGCCAAAGCGCAGCAACACATGCTGCGGGCAGGCCGCACGCACGCTCTGCTCGATGCGCCATAGGGCCTGGCCACGCATGCCCAGCGGCACTGGCTCGTCCTTTTCGCTATAGGCCGTGGCCCGCGAACCATCGAACACACGGTAGCTGGATGGCTGCACCAAGGTGATCTGATGGTGCTGGCACAGCTCTGCCAACCGCTCCACCGCCCGCTCCTGTTGGGCCAGGCGCTGCTCGCTGACCGACTCGGCCTGGAACCAGTCGAAGTAATAGGCCAGGTTCACCAGCGCGTCGGGGCGATGGTCATCGAGCAACTGAGTGAGGCTTGAGGGCGCCCAGCCGTTCTCGGGCGGGCGCGGTGCCAGGAATGCGATGTCCTCCTCGGCCCCAAGACGAATCAGCGCTTGCCCGAGGGCATTGCCACCACCCAACAGCATTAGGCGCATACGCATAGAGTCAGCAGATCCGGAGAGGTTGATGAGAAAAAAGAGTCATTTTGCGGTTTCCTGCCCGGGAAGTCCAACACCGGACCCGTTCGATGCCACAGGGCGGGATTCCACAGTTTCACCGCTCAATACCGCCACAGACAGAAATTTCCTACGACATACGAGGAATGGGCTGACTACCACGTCACGGCATAACTGCATTGAATAGTCGACTCCCCACTTGCCAGCCAGGGAGTTTCACACAAAAACGACAAGGAACGTTCAATGCCTCATTCGGAAGCTGCCTACCTGGATTTCTACCCAGAGCAAAGCCAGGCCATAACCTTTGCAAGCCAGACCCTTGCTGATTTGGGTGGACCGGAGGCTAAAGGAGTAGCACTTCAGGCTCGTATATTCGCCGATCAACTCGAGAAAGGTGCTCGCTGAAGACCCGCTGCTGGTACGTGGTTGAGCACAGGAAAATACTCCATGATCGAAATCGACTTGACGTTTGTTCTGCTACTCGCACTGGTTGCACTGATGGCCGGCTTTTTTGATGCTATTGCCGGGGGCGGTGGCCTTATCACGCTCCCGGTGTTGTTTATTGCCGGTGTAGAACCCTTGGCAGCTATTGCCACTAACAAGTTCCAGGCAGCTTCGGCTACGGTTTCGGCTACGTGCGCCTTCGCCCGCAAAGGCATGATCGACTGGAGACGAGGCAGTCCCATGGCTGTCATGGCGTTTATCGGTGGGGCGCTGGGGGCCTTGTCGATAACTTATGTCCCCAAAAGCGTTTTGCAGGCGTGCGTCCCACCACTGCTGATCCTGATCGCCGCCTACTTTGCCTTCAGTCCAAAGCCGAATGAACAAGCGCGCAAGGCAAAGGTATCGACCAGCCTATTCTGCGTGACGGCTGCACCAATCATTGGCTTTTATGACGGCATCTTCGGCCCCGGAGTCGGCTCGTTCTTCATGCTGGCTTGCGTGGTCCTCCTGGGCCAGCACCTCATTCAAGCCGTATGCACCAGCAAGCTTTTGAACGCGGCCTGTAACCTGGGCGCACTATCCGTCTTTTCTCTCAGCGGGGCGATCATCTGGCCGCTGGCGCTGGCAATGGCGCTCGCCGCCTTTCTGGGCGCACAATTGGGGGCTCGCTGCGCAGTTCGCTTCGGCTCTCGCCTCATAAAACCGCTGCTGGTCAGCGTCTGCTGCATCATGGCACTCAAACTGCTGCTCGATACCGGCAACCCGCTCGGCGAATGGCTCAACCAGTTCTTCTAGAGAGCACCATGCACATTCAAAAGGCTTCCCCACAGCGCGAGAAGTGGCAGTTTGACGAGCCCGCCCCGGGCAAAGAACTGTTCATCAATGAAGTCTTTGGAAACTACCAGCAACAGGCGCGATTGCTGGTACCTGATATCGAGCGCGCAGCTCCCGCATTCGTCTTGGGGGGCGCGCGTTCCGACTTTACCCGGCTCAACCCCCTGCTTTATCGCCTGCAAGCCGCGGGCATTGGTTCACTCACTGGCAATCTGTCAGGTCACAGCCTCGCCAGCGAACCAGGCGCAATGGCGCCGTCACTGGCGACGAACCTTGATGAAGCACAGCGCTTCCACGCGCATATCGCGCCGCGATGCCGAACGCTCATAGGCCACAGCCTTGGCGGGGCAATTACGCTTAAGCTTGCAGCACAGTTGCCACAAGTGGACAGCATCGTACTGATCTGCCCCGCAGTTTATCCAGACCATGCCCACCAAGCGCCGTTCGGCCCGGCATTCACTGCGGCCATCAACAAGCCTTTCGGTTTTCTGGAGAGCGATAGCTATACCTTCCTCAACCAGTTTCGTGGAAGAGTATTGATGGTGATCGGCGAGTACGACGGGCTCAACTCCCAGAGATTCGGCAAAGGCCCCGGCACCAGCGCTGGCAACCTGTGGCTTGCCGGCACTGAACGCTATAGCCCGATTCCTGAAGAAGTTAACCTCGCCTTGATGCGAGCAGTTCCAGCGTCGCGTTTGCAATGTCTGTTTCTTACCGACTGCGACCATGGCATCGCGGCACATTTGCGCAGTACTCCGGCAATAGCGGACCAGGTTGCCGACACGGTCGCAACGTTCATCCTCGACAATGCTTAAGGCGTTTAGCATTACTCGATCTCGAACAGACCATTGCGCAATGGCGCCACGCTCAATCGCTCACGCACATCGTCATCTATGCGCGGATCATCCGGCCGGTACAGTTTCACCTGCCGATACGCATTGATGCGATTGATCTCCTCGCCCAGGTATTCCCACACCACCCGGGTACAGGCCGGGTTGCGCCGGTCGCCGCTGGATACCCCGGCCTTCAGGCCATTCAGCCGGGTAATGCGGCTTTTGAAGCTGGGGATGAGGATGGTCTGGCTCATTTCGTTGAATGTCAGCGACTCGTAGTCGATGAGGAACATCCGGTCCTGCAGCTGGAACGCCGCCCCCAGGTAGCGGCAGCGTACCTCGGCATGCTGATCGGTGGCGCTGGAGCGCTCCTGCCGTTCCTGGCGCTCGAACAGAAAACGGCCGCGCTCTTCCCACAGGTGCACCAGCGACACGAGGATCGTGCCCGGCACCGACATGCAGTTGGAGTACTCGAAGTAGTAACCGCAATAGCGCGAAAGGTTGCCGCCATGTTCGTGCAACGGGCGGAACAACTCGCTGATCGGGTCACTGGGCTGCTGGGGCTGGGGCGATACCCGCGCACCGATCAGACGGGCGAACTGCTCAGCGGGCAGGTTCAGTTCGTAATCCTCGACACCGAAGAAGTCGCCGATACGCTTCAGGTTGAAAGCCGTCGGACGGCTTTGCCCGCTCAGGTACTTGTTGAACTGCGCGCGGTTGATCGACAGCTGGCGGCAAACTTCGGAAATAGAGCGGTAGTGGCTGCAGGCAAGTTTGAGGTTTGTAGCGAAGTGATCGCTCATATGCGGAGTCCAGGTGACGCGAATGACGCCATTGTAGCATCAAGTCGCATCAAGTCAGAGCAATCCGCGAAATTGTAACCACTCTTGTCATAGCCAACCATGCGCCCCAACGAATAGCGGTGCGCCTGCCGTCCGCTGGTCTTTCCACACGAAGAATAAGAATCGAGGTCATTTTCCAATGCTCGAAGTAATCAACGATTTCCTTTCGGGGAAACTCCTCATCGTGCTGATCGTAGGGCTGGGTAGCTACTTCACCATCCGCTCCCGGTTCGTCCAGTTCCGCCACTTCACCCATATGTTCAGCGTGTTCAAGGAATCGCTGCGTGGCCAGGCAGGCCAGCTGAGCTCCTTCCAGGCCCTGATGCTGAGCCTGGCCGGCCGCGTGGGCGCCGGCAACATCGCCGGTGTCGGTATCGCAGTGACCCTGGGCGGCCCAGGTGCCGTGTTCTGGATGTGGGTCACCGCACTGGTGGGCATGTCCAGCAGCTTCTTCGAATGCACCCTGGCCCAGGTGTACAAGCGCGCTGATGGCGACGGCCTGTACCGTGGCGGCCCGGCCTACTACATCCAACACGGGCTGAAGCGCAAGAGCATGGCCATCGTGTTCTCGATCTTGCTGCTGGTCACCTACGGCTTCGCCTTCATCGGCCTGCAGTCGTACACCGTCACCCACTCGCTGCAGAATGCCTTTGCCTTCGACCCAAGCCACACCGGTATTGTCCTGGCCGTGCTGCTGGCCATCACCTTCATCGGCGGCATCAAGCGCATCGCGGCGGTGTCGGACCTGCTGGTACCCGTCAAGACCCTGGCCTACATCGGCGTGACCCTGTACGTGATCGGCACCCAGATCGAACACGTGCCAGCCATGCTGGAAACCATCTTCAAGAGCGCCTTCGGCCTCGACCCGGCGTTTGCCGGCCTGCTCGGCAGCGCCATCGTCATGGGCGTGAAACGTGGCGTGTTCGCCAACGAAGCAGGCCTGGGCAGTGCACCGAACGTCGCTGCCGTGGCTGCCGTGAAACACCCGGGCGCGCAGGGCGTGGTCCAGGCCTTCAGCGTGTTCCTCGACACCTTCGTGATCTGCACCTGCACCGCCTTGCTGATCCTGCTGTCGGGCTTCTACACCCCAGGCTTCGAAGGTGACGGCATCGTCCTGACCCAGAACTCGCTGGCCGCCGTAGTCGGTGACTGGGGTCGCGTGTTCGTCAGCGTGGCGCTGTCGCTGTTTGTCTTTACCTGCATCCTCTACAACTACTACCTCGGCGAGAACAGCCTGCAGTTCCTCAGCCGTAACCGCGTAGTGTTGATGGTGTTCCGTGGCCTGGTACTGGCACTGGTCGTTTGGGGTTCGATGCAAGACCTGTCGACCGTGTTCGCCTTCGCCGACATCACCATGACCTGCCTGGCCTTCGTCAACCTGGTGGCCCTGGCCCTGCTGTTCAAGGTCGGCCTGCGAGTCATGCGCGACTACGACGAGCAGCGCAAGGCCGGTGTAAAGCAGCCTGTGTTCGACTCGTCCAAGTTTGCCGACCTGGACCTGGACCGCAATGCCTGGCCTGCCAATCCTCAGGTGGAAACAGCCACTGACAAAGCAGTCGGCCAAGTTCAGACGCAGCGCTGATATCCTCCCCTGCCCAGCCGCCCCTTCCGCGGGCGGCTTTTCTTTGTCCGCTCACCGCTACGGATGCTTTCCATGCGCGCAGTAAAGAATCTTCTCGTTCTCTATACCGGTGGCACCATCGGCATGCTCGAAACCCCCGAAGGCCTGGCACCGGCCGGTGGTTTTGACGCGCGGATGCGTGAACACTTTGCCCAGATGGCCAATGCACCCCAGGTGCAATGGACACTGCACGAGCTGAACCCGCTGCTCGACAGCGCCAACATGCAACAGCACAACTGGCTGGCGATGCGCGATGCCATCGTCGCGGCGGTGGATGTAACGGGCCACGATGGCGTGCTGGTGCTGCACGGTACCGACAGCATGGCCTACAGCGCTGCAGCGTTGTCGTTCCTGTTGCTGGGCCTGCCAGCACCGGTAGTGCTGACCGGCTCGATGCTGCCGGCAGGTGCCCCGGACAGCGATGCCTGGGACAACCTGTGCGGCGCATTGCGCCAGTTCGAGCACGGCCTGGAAGATGGCGTGCAACTGTACTTCCACGGTCAGCTGCTGCATGGCTGTCGGGCGTCGAAGCTGCGTAGCGAAGCGTTCGATGCCTTTGCTGCGCTGCCGCGCCATCGTGACGCTGAGCGGGCCGATACGATCCCTGCCGAGCTGGGTTACAAGCAACCGCGCAAACCGGTCAACCTGGCGGTTGTGCCGGTGTTCCCGGGGCTTCAGGCCGGGCATTTGCAGGCCTTGATCGACAGTGGTGTGCAGGGCTTGCTGCTGGAGTGCTACGGCAGCGGTACCGGTCCGTCGGATGACCAGGCGCTGCTGAATGTGCTGAGCGCAGCGCGCCAGCGCGGCGTGATGTTGGCGGCGATCAGCCAGTGCCCGGAAGGCTCGGTGGTGTTCGACACCTATGCAGCGGGTAACCGCTTGCGCGGGGCCGGGCTGGTCAGTGGCGGTGGCATGACCCGTGAAGCGGCACTGGGCAAGATGATGGCGCTACTGGGCGCAGGGTTGGATGCTGACGCAGCAGACCGCTGGTTTGTCCTGGATTTGTGTGGCGAGCGGGCTTGATCAGCGCCCTTTAGGGCCTCTTCGCGGGTAAACCCGCTCCTACGACGATAGCGTTTCCTGTGTAGGAGCGGGTTCACCCGCGAAGAGGCCCTAAAGGGTGAAAAAATGGCGGAAGGCAGCGGGAGTCGAACCTGCCCGGGAACGGCTGCCGTCCCCAACCGGGTTTGAAGCCCGGCCGCGCCACCGGGCGCGATTGCCTTCCTTGAACTCAGTGCCTGGCGTGCTGTTGAGCCAGGGCGCTGTCGGCGCGGATGTGACGCTGGTCGGCCACCCTCCGGGTCAGGCCGATGCGGTCGAAGTATTCCAGAATCTGCACACTGCGCTTGCGACCGATGCCCAACATATCGCGAAACGCGGCAACCTGCACTATCGTCGTTTCGCTGGCCTGCCCCAGCATCAACGCTGCCATGCGCTGTAGCGTCGCCTCGGGGTAGAACAAGTCGCGCACCACCTGATGTACCAGGCCCAGCCGGGCCAACTTGCGCAGTAACAGGCGCACATCGGCTTCGGCACGGTTCTCCTCACTCGCCAGCGTCCTGACCCAGGGTGGGTCAAATTGCCCTGCGATCAACTTCGGCTGCAGACGTGCCCACAATGCACTGTCGGCTTCGCTCAACTGTACCTTGTGATCGGGCAGATGCAGCCATGGCCCGCTGCTGGCGATGGCGCTGTCGTCGAGCAGTTCATCCAGCAAACTGACGAATGCCGGCCGTTCCAGAGGCAAGGCTACAAAGCGCCGCAAGCGATCACGGTCAGGGCCAAGCTGGTCGGGCTCTTGCTCGTGAAAGCGCGCCAGCTGCTCCAGGACCTGCTGCTTGAGCGCCTGCCATTGAGCGTTGGCGAACAGCAGTTGGCCCTGCCGGGTGGCCACCACCCGCACATCGTCCGGTAACTGCCAGGTTTCCCGCAGGCGGTTGAACTGCCGCTCGAGCCGCTGCGGGCTAATACCGCCCGGTGCACTGGCGAGCAGCGCTGGCAGTGCCTGCTCCAGATCCACTGCGTCGCGCAGCACCAGCAACTGTTGCAGACGGGCATCGCTGCGGCGTTGGCGACTTGGCGCGAACGGGTCGAGCACCTTGCCGCCGCCCAGTGTGCGCTGGGCGCGCTGATCGCGCAGCACCAGGCGGTCGCCGTGCACGGCCTGCAACGGCGCGTTGAGCAGCAACTGGGCAAACATGCGTTGGCCGGCAGCCAGGCTTTCGCCTTCGAGCAAGGCGACCCGGGCCGTTACATCCTGGGTGCCGAGGTGCACATGCACGGCGCTGAAATGTTCGAAAGTACGCTTCTCGTCCGGTAACAGGTACAGCTCGATATCCACCCGAACACTGGGCGCATGCAACCATTCGGGCACCAGCCAGTCGCCCCGGTGCACCTGCTCCACGGCCAGGCGCTCGGCAGCGATGTTCAGCGCCACCCGTTGGCCTGCTTCTGCCACCAACGCGGCCTGGTTCTGCGCATGCAGGCCACGCACGCGCACCACCTTGCCGGCCTTGCCCAGCAACAACGTATCACCCGCACTGACCCGCCCGGCCAGTGCCGTGCCGGTGACCACCACACCGGCGCCGGTAACCGCAAAGGCACGGTCGACGGCCAGGCGAAAACCACCGTGCACACTGCGTTGCCGTGTACCTGCTTCGGCCTCCAGCAGGGCCTGGCGCAACGCTTCCACGCCCTCCCCGCTGATGCTCGACAGCGGAAACTGCCGCGCACCGGCATACGGCCCAGGCGCCAGCAGTTCACTGACTTGCATCTGCACCTCGGCCAGACGCGACGGCTCTACCCGGTCGCATTTGCTGATCGCCACCAAGGCCTGGGGAATGCCCAGCAGCTCGATGATCGCCAGGTGCTCACGGGTCTGCGGCATGACCCCGTCGTCGGCCGCCACTACCAACAGCACCAGGTCGATGCCATGGGCGCCGGCCAGCATGTTGTGGATAAAGCGCTCGTGGCCCGGCACATCGATGAAGCCGGTCAGCGGCCCGCCTTCGCTCAGCGCCGCATAGCGGTAACCAAGGTCGATGGTCATGCCGCGGGCGCGCTCTTCTTGCCGCTGGTCGCCGGCCTGGCCGGTCAGCGCCAGCAGCAGTGCGGTCTTGCCGTGGTCGATGTGGCCAGCGGTACCAACGATCACTGCACCGGCCCCAGCTGCAGGGCTGGCAACTGGGCCAGCCACTGGGCTTCGTCATCCAGCTGGCGCAGGTCCAGCCACAGGGCATCGTCGTCAATGCGGCCCAGCACCGGCACCGGCAGGTCGCGCAGGGCGCGCTCCAGCACATGCAGGCTGCGCCCGCGCAACTTCTTCGACACTTGCGGGCGCAGGCACAGCGCGGCACTGGGCAAGCGCGCAACCGGCTGGCTGCCACTGCCGATCATGCCCAACGCGGGCTCTACGCTAATTGCCCATTGCTCACCGAGACGCGCCTTGAGTTCAGGCGCCAGGCGCTCGGCCTGGGCCTGAATCTCGGCCTGGCTGCGGGTCAGCAGGCGCAGGCTGGGCAGGCGCTCGGCCAGGCGATCGGGGTTGCGGTACAGCGCCAGCACCGCTTCGAGTGCAGCAAGGGTGATCTTGTCGACGCGCAACGCACGCTTGAGCGGATTTTTCTTGATC
The DNA here is from genome assembly GCF_058795575.1 of Pseudomonas sp. GW823-FHT05G12. NCBI lineage: Bacteria > Pseudomonadati > Pseudomonadota > Gammaproteobacteria > Pseudomonadales > Pseudomonadaceae > Pseudomonas > Pseudomonas sp. GW823-FHT05G12. The sequence continues at coordinate 620,071 of NZ_CM179501.1, read as the reverse complement.
CTGGTGATCAAGTCCTTGCGGCCGACGATGATCCCGGCTTGCGGACCACCCAGCAGCTTGTCGCCACTGAAGGTGACGATATCGGCACCATCGGCCAGAGCCTGGCGTACCGTGGGTTCGGCGGGCAGGCCCCAGCGGGTAAGGTCGAGCAGGCTGCCGCTGCCCAGGTCTTCAAGCAGTGGCAGTTGATGTTGGTGGGCGATACGTGCCAGCTCGGCAGTAGGCACCTGGGTGGTGAAGCCCTGGATGCTGTAATTGCTGCAATGCACCCGCATCAGCAGGCCAGTGCGCGGGCCGATGGCGGCCTCGTAGTCGCGGGCGTGAGTACGGTTGGTAGTGCCAACCTCGTGCAGCTTCACGCCGGCGCGGGCCATGATGTCGGGAATACGGAACGCACCACCGATCTCGATCAGCTCGCCGCGAGAGATGATGCCTTCCTTGCGCGCGCCCAGGCTGTTGAGCGCTAGCAGCACGGCGGCGGCATTGTTGTTGACCACGGTGACGGCTTCGGCACCGGTCAGCTCGCGGATCAGGCCTTCGATCAGGTCATCACGGTCGCCACGTTTGCCGGTGGCCAGGTCGAATTCCAGGTTGAGCGGGTAACGAGCCGCGGTCTGCATGGCCTCGATGGCTTCATCCGGCAGCAAGGCGCGGCCCAGGTTGGTGTGCAGCACGGTCCCGGTGAGATTGAACACGCGGCGAACCTGGCTGCGTTGCTGGAGGGCGAGGCGTTCGCCGCTGCGGCCAAGGAGGATTTCCGGGGCCAGTTCGGCGCTGCCGAGTTCGCCATTACGGGCGGGCTCGCGCAGGTCATCGAGCAACTGGCGCAGGGTATTCAGCACGGCGTCACGGCCGTGGCGATCGATCAGAGGGAGGCAAGCCGGGTGGCGAAGGAGGGTATCGATGGACGGCAGGCGTGGGGTGTCGCTGGCAAGGCTGTTGGACATGCGGTACTACCTTGGACTGATCCGTTGTCTGTGCTGGCCCATTCGCGGGTGAACCCGCTCCTACAAGTACAGCGTGATCCGGAAGGTTGGCGCAATTACCTGTAGGTACGAAGGCAAGTCGGTGTTTCAGTGTAGACCCTCAGCCACTTCCCGGGGCGAGCATCAGGTTGGGCGCCAGGCGATGGAACCCCTCCCCGTCCAGGCGTATATCCAGGGCCAGGCTGGCCAGGTCATCGGCCAGCGGCTCGGCCGCCGCATCGTTCTCCAGGTAGTTCTGCTTCAGGTAGCTGTCGCACCCTGGGCAGCATTCGGCGCGCAGCGGCGCTTTGCCTGGCGCATGGCGATCATCCTCAAGGCTGGTGTAACGCAAGTCCTTGCTGGACTCGCAGTACACGCACTTGACCCGCACCACATGCCACTCACAGGCACACAACGAACAGGCCAGGTAACGCAAACCGTTGTGCTTTCCACGGTTGCGCACCACCCCGGCCATCGCCGGCGAACCACAAGCCGGGCATTGGGCCAGGCTGCCGGCAGGCTCGAGCTGGTGTGCGGGCAGCGCCAGCAGCCAGCTGGACCACGCCGCCTGCAACGCGGCCCCGAGGAACGGCACCAGTGCTGCAGGCACACCATCGTACTGACCTGCCAGCAAAGCAATGCCCCAGCCCTTGCGCTGATTGTCATCACTGCCTCGTAGCACCTGCAGCGCCTCACCCAGCGGGCCACTGCGTTCGCCGCTGAGGTGCTCTAGCAGTGCCTGCAACCAGACCAGCCACGGCCCTTCACGCACCAGGCTGTCAGCCGCCAGCGGCGGCAAACCATGATCCATGCACAGGCGCTGACGCTCCTCGGCCACGGGCAAGCCGCTGGGCGGGTTATCCACAAGCTGCTGCTGGATGCGGCATAAACGCGCAATCAACCTCAGGTAGTCGCCAAGCGCGTTGCCCTCGGCCAGTTGCTCCAGGCGGGCGGCGCGCAGTTCAAACAGGTTGGCGGCGGGCAGGTGCAGAAATGGCGGCGTGACTGCCGACGCTTCGATCTGCCCGGGTTCGAGTAGGGTGCTCAAGCGCTTATCCTTCTTTTCGTCCGTGATCACCCGGCGTCTTGTCGCCGGTCACTTCGCGGTACCACAACTCATGATGCTTGCGGGCCCAGGCGCGGCTGACCCAGCCATGCAGCATGGCGCCGATCGAGCCCTTGATCCAGATGCCGGCGTAGATGTGCACGATGATGCTGAGAATCAGCACGAAGGCCGCCAGCGCATGCAGCAGCGCAGACAAGCGAATGGCATCGATGCCAAACCAATGGCTGAAGTATGCGCGCCAGATCACCACGCCACTGACCAGCAATACCAGCATGCACACCAGCAGGGTCCAGAACAGCAGCTTCTGCCCGGCATTGTACTTGCCGATCGGCGGTACGCCCTCCTCCTCGTTGCGCATTACCCGGTCCACCCGGCGCAGCCACAGGCGATCATTGGCGGTGATGAAGTTGGCCCGCCAGAAGCGCAATACCAGGCCGAGGAAAAACACGAACATCGCCACCCCGATGAAGGGATGCAGAATGCGCGTCCACGGCCCGCCGCCGAACAGGTTGCTGAGCCAGAATAGCGCCGGATGGAACAGCGCAAGCCCCGACAGCCCAGCCAGGATGAACAGGATCGCCACCACCCAGTGGTTGCTACGCTCGTTGGCGTTGTAGCGCAGGATGGGTTTGTTGTCGTTCATGGCCGCTGCTCCCCTTGCCCACCGGGCTGCTTCGGATCATAGACATGGACCGACGGGTCCACTTGATGCACGCTTTCGTCCGGCGGTGTCGGGTGTTCATCCTCCTCGACACGCTGTGGGCCGATCCGCACATAGTGGAAGAACCCCGCCAGCACCGCCGCGCCCATGGCCAACAGCGCCAGCGGCTTGGTGAAGCCCTTCCACAACCCCACCAACGGGCTGATCACTGGCTGGTCCGGCAGGCCGGCATACAGCTTCGGCGTGTCGGCATGGTGCAGCACGTACATCACGTGGGTACCACCGACGCCGTCCGGGTCGTACAGCCCGGCCTTGTCGTAGCCCCGCGACTTCAGATCGACGATGCGCTCGGCCGCATGCACTTTCATCTCGTCCTTGCTGCCGAACACGATTGCCCCGGTCGGGCAGGTTTTCACACACGCCGGCTCCAGCCCCACGCTCACGCGATCGGAACACAGGGTGCACTTGTACGCCTTGTGGTCTTTCTGCGAGATGCGCGGGATGTTGAACGGGCAGCCGGTGATGCAGTAGCCGCAGCCGATGCAGTGGTCCTGGTTGAAATCGACGATACCGTTGGCGTGCTTGATGATCGCACCCGGGCTCGGGCAGGCCTTCAGGCAACCTGGGTCGGCACAGTGCATGCAGCCGTCCTTGCGGATCAGCCACTCCAGGTTGCCGTCGTCGCGCTCGTGCTCGGTAAAGCGCATCAGTGTCCAGGTCTCGGCAGTGAGGTCCTGGGGGTTGTCGTAGGTGCCGTGGTTGTGGCCAACCTCGTCACGCAGTTCATTCCACTCCGAGCACGCCACCTGGCAGGCCTTGCAGCCGATGCACTTGGTAGTGTCGATCAGCTTGGCGACCTCCTCCTGCTGACGCACCGAGGGCGGCACGGTAGTGGTGGCCGAGCGGGCGATGATGTCTTGGCTGGCCATCAGAGTTTCTCCACTTTCACGAGGAACGACTTGGACTCTGGCGTCTGCGTGTTGCCGTCACCGAGGAACGGCACCAAGGTATTGGTCAGGTAGCCATGCCGGGTAGCGCCGGTGAAGCCCCAGTGCAACGGAATGCCGATCTGGTGCACGGTCTGATTGTTGACCTGCAGCGGGCGAATCCGCTTGGTCACCACCGCCACCGCATCGATATGCCCACGCTTGCTCGACACCCGTACCCGGTCGCCGGCCTTGATGCCTTTCTCGTTGGCCAGCACCTCGCCTATCTCGACGAACTGCTCGGGCTGGGCAATGGCGTTGAGCCGGCAATGCTTGCTCCAGAAGTGGAAGTGCTCGGTCAGCCGGTAGGTGGTCGCCGCATAAGGGAACTCGTCGTGCGTGCCAAGGGTGTCCCACACAGAATCGAAGATGCGCCCGGCCGGGTTGCTGGTGGCCTTCTTGTTCTGCGGGTGCAGCGGGTTGATGCCGATCGGTGTTTCGAAGGGCTCATAGTGCTCGGGGAACGGGCCTTCGGCCATCTTGTCGATGGCGAAGAAACGCGCCACGCCTTCGGGGTTCATGATGAAGGGGTTCATCCCCGCCTCGGGCGGCGAGTCGACCTTGAAGTCCGGCACGTCGGTGCCGGTCCAGGCCTTGCCGTTCCACCATACCAGGCGCTTTTTCTCCGGGTCCCACGGCTTGCCTTGCGGGTCGCTGGAGGCACGGTTGTAAAGGATGCGGCGGTTGGCCGGCCAGGCCCAGGCCCAGTTCTGCACCTGGTGCATGCCATACGGGTCGCTGTTGTCGCGGCGAGCCATCTGGTTGCCTTGTTCGGTCCAGCTACCGGCAAAGATCCAGCAGCCAGACGCGGTGCTGCCATCGTCCTTGAGCTGGCCGAAGCCCGCCAGTTGCTGGCCCGCCTTGATCACCGCGCCAGTCGGGTCGGTGACATCGGCCACCGCCCAGCCGTTCATCTCCTTGGCCAGCTCCTCCGGGGAGGGCTCCTCAGGGATCTTGTACGGCCAGCTGATATTCATTATCGCGTCAGGATAGGCTCCCCCTTCGGCCTGGTAACGTTGGCGCAGGCGCAGGAACAGCTCGCTCATGATCTGCACGTCGGTACGCGTCTCGCCCGGGCCGTCTGCGCCCTTCCAGTGCCATTGCAGCCAGCGGCTGCTGTTGACCAGCGAGCCGTCTTCCTCGGCAAAGCAGGTAGTGGGCAAGCGGATCACTTCGGTCTGGATAGAGGCCGTGTCGACATCGTTGAACGGCCCGGCGTTGCGCCAGAATTCCGAGGTCTCGGTGGCCAAGGGATCCATGACCACCAGCCACTTGAGCTTGCCCAGTGCCGCAGTGACGCGGTTTTTGTCCGGCAGCGCGGCGATCGGGTTGAAGCCCTGGCACATATAACCATTGACTTTGCCCTGGCCCATCATCTCGAACATGCGCAGCACGTCGTAGGCCGGTACATCGAGTTTGGGCAGCCAGTCATAACCCCAGTTGTTTTCCGCCGTGGCGTTGGCGCCGTACCAGGCCTTCATCAGGCTGACGTGGAACTTGCCGTAGTTCTGCCAGTACGACAACTGCCCAGGCCGCAGCGGCTTGGAAGCGCGCTTGTCGATGTAGGCGGCGTAGTCCTGCTCGGCGTCACCGGCCAGGGTCAGGTAGCCCGGCAGCGAGTTGGACAGCAGGCCGAGGTCGGTCAGGCCCTGGATGTTGGAGTGCCCGCGCAGGGCATTGACCCCGCCACCGGGCATGCCGACGTTGCCGAGCAGCAGCTGGACCATGGCCGCACTGCGGATAATCTGCGCACCGATCGAATGCTGCGTCCAACCTAGCGCATAAAGGATCGTCATGGTCTTGCCCGGAACCGAGCAGGAGGCGATCTCTTCCCAGACCTTCATCATGGCGTCCTGTGGCATGCCACAGGTCATGCTCGCCAGTTCCGGGGTGTAGCGGCTGTAATGCTGCTTCATCAGCTGGAACACGCAGCGAGGGTGCTGCAGTGTCGGGTCGACCTTGGCATAGCCGTCCTCACCCAGCTCGTAACCCCAGCCGGACTTGTCGGCGTACACACGCTTGGCCTCGTCGTAACCGCTGAACAGGCCATCCTCGAAGCCATAGTTCTCTTTGACGATGAACGACACGTCAGTGTAGTTGCGCACGTACTCGTGCTGGATCTTGTCGTTGCTGAGCAGGTAGTTGATCAGCCCGCCCATGAAGGCGATATCGGTGCCGGTACGGATCGGCGCGTAGTAGTCCGCCACCGAAGCGGTACGGGTAAACCGCGGGTCGACCACAATAAGCCGCGCCTTGTTGTGCGCTTTGGCCTCGGTCACCCACTTGAAGCCACACGGATGCGCTTCTGCTGCGTTGCCACCCATCACCAGGACCAGATTCGCGTTGGCGATATCGGACCAGTGGTTGGTCATGGCGCCACGGCCGTACGTCGGGGCAAGACTTGCCACCGTCGGACCATGTCAGACACGTGCCTGGTTATCGAACCCCAGCATGCCTGTTGCGCGGATGACCTTGTGGGTCAGGTAGCCAGCCTCGCTGGAAGCGGCGGAGGCGGCAAGAAAACCGGTGGTGAGCCAGCGGTTGACCGTTTGGCCTTGGGCGTTCTTCTCGATGAAGTTGGCATCGCGGTCCTGCTTCATCAGGTCGGCGACGCGGTCCAGCGCCTCGTCCCAGCTGACCCGCACCCACTCTTTGCTGCCTGGCTTGCGAACCTCGGGGTACTGCAGGCGGCTCGGGCTGTGGATAAAGTCCAGCAAGCCAGCGCCCTTCGGGCAAAGTGTGCCACGGTTGACCGGGTGGTCGGCATCCCCTTCGATATGGATGATGTTCTGTTTGACGTTCTTACCCGCATCACCCTGGCTGTACAGGATCAGGCCGCAGCCGACCGAACAGTAGGGGCAGGTGTTACGGGTTTCTTTGGTATGCGCCAGCTTGAAGTGACGCACCTGCTCGGCGAATGCCGGCGTCGGGGCCATGCCCAACGCCGCAAGGCTCGAGCCTCCAAGGCCGACGGCGGCGACCTTGAAGAACTGCCGACGGTTCAGGTCCATCGTGCACTCCTGATCAGGTGGTGGACGCGCGGAACATTGCCGGCGCCTCTTGGTAGTCACGGTGGCGGCCAATTGATGGCCGCCAAAGGATAAGACTAGTCAAGAATCCAGAAGGTGCGATGACCTGGGTCAGTGGTGCGGCCCCGATCAGGCACGTGGCAGGTTGCGCACCACATTCAGCGCCGCACTGCTCTGCGCCACAGGCATGATCTCGATGGTATTGATATTCACGTGCGCCGGCTGCTCGGCAACCCAGGCTACCGTCGCTGCGATGTCCTCCGGCAGAAGGGCCTCTACATCACGATACAAGGCCTGCACGGCGTCCATATCACCATTGAGGCGCACAACCGAGAAGTCAGTGCCTGAGCACAGCCCCGGCTCGATGTTGCTCACCCGCACCCGGGTGCCAGCCAGGTCGGCACGCAGGTTGAGGCTGAACTGGCGGACGAACGCCTTGCTGGCGCCATACACGTTACCGCCCGGGTAGGGGTAAGTGCCGGCGATCGAGCCGATGTTGATGATCATGCCGCTATCGGCTTCCACCATCTGCGGCAGGATCTTGTGGGTGACCATGGCCAAGCCGGTGATGTTGGTGTCGATCATCTGCTGCCAGTTTGCGGCACTGCTGGTTTGGGCACGGTCCACGCCCAGCGCCAGTCCCGCGTTGTTGACCAGCAGATCGATCTGCAGCGACGCCTCACGCATCTGCTCGACCGCCTTCTCGAGCGACACTGAATCAGTGACATCCAGCGCCAGCGGAATGAAATTTACGCCCAGTTCGGCCTCCAGTGCTTTCAGTTTGTCCATGCGCCTGGCTCCACCGATCACACGGTAGCCTTTGCCGATCAGGGTGCAGCAGATGGCGCGGCCAAAGCCTGAGGAAGCACCGGTTACAAATGCGGTTTTCATTCGTTATCTCCTATCAATGGGTCAGGTCAGGTACTTCACGCCCAGGCTGGTGAACAGGCAGAGCATCGAGAACACCAACGCCTTGCGCACCACGTCGTTGCCTTTACGCAAGGCCAGGGAACTGCCCAGGTGGTTACCGAGGATGTTGCAGGCCACAAGTGGCAATGCCAGCAGGTAGACGACCTTGCCTGCGCTGACGAACGCCACCAAAGCACCGATGTTGGAAGCGAAGTTGAAGGTTTTGGAGTTGGCCGAACTGGAGACCAGGTCCATGCGCAGCAGGTAATGGAAAGCGATGATGAACATGCTGCCGGTACCGGGGCCGAAGAAGCCGTCGTAGAAGCCAATGGCCAGGCAAGTCAACGGCACTACGGTGTACAGCATTCGCGAAGACAGTTTGCGCTCCTCGACCGGACGATCCTTGGGGGTAAGGAAAATGAGAATGCCGAGGGGGATCAGTACCAGGATGATCTTGCCCACCGTTTCCTGCGAGATCGATACGATCAGATGAGCCCCCAGGTAGGCGCCTAATAGCGAAAACGGCACCCCGACCAACGCTACCTGCCAGACCATCTTGCTGTTGGCCAGGAAGTTGCGGATAGCAGCCAGCGTGCCAAGGGTACTGACCAGTTTTTCCTGGCCCAGTGCCACCTGGGGCGGCATGCCAACCAGCAGAAAACCCGGCACCAGAAACAAACCACCACCACCGGCAATGCTGTCGACGAAGCCCGCAACGAAGGCGATCGCGCCAAGTATGAGGACTGCCAGCAACCAGTGCTCCGCCCAGTAAGAACCCAACATTTCCATAGCGATGTCCATCCAGTGGAGCGTTATGCCAGGCACAGCCCGAGTGCGGCCGGCCTGATCGGTGCGATGATTGTAATTTCAAAAATTGAATCGATTCAATCCAAAATAAATTCAACTCAATTTAGCCGATTACCATCATTACCTGCATCCGAGCTTTCATGCTAGGCTTTCGCGCTCTTGCAGAGCCTGGTGCCATCTCCATGTGGGTCCCCCAATACAGCCATCAAACACAGCCGGTTTACCTGATGATCGCTGATGCCCTTGAACAGGACATCGAAAGTGGTCGGCTTGCAGAAGGCGATCGCTTACCCACGCTCAAGGACCTGGCCGAGGCGCTGAATGTAACCCCCGGCACTGTTGGCAGGGCCTACGACGAAGCAGCCAAGCGTGGTCTGGTGGCTGGCGAGGTGGGCCGAGGCACATTTGTCAGGCAACTGCGGCAGCCATTACCCGCCCCGTCGGTGCCCACACCCGTTGCCGGCGAGAGTAGCCAGATCGACCTCTCGATCATCAAGCCCAACGACGCTCACATGAGCGAGTGGCTAGGCACGGCTATCAGCGAACTGGCCGCCTCATCGGACTTGGGGCAGGTACTCGACTATGTGACAGAGGGTGGTCACACGTCCCACAAACAAGCCGGTGCGACCTGGATACAGCGCTGGCTGCCTGATGCTCGCTGGCAGCAGGTAGTACTGACCGCTGGCGCCCAACATGGGCTGCTGGTGGCCATCAGCAGCCTGTCGAAGAATGACGATGTGGTGCTGTGCGAGTCGCTCTGCTACCCGGGCATCATATCCCTGGCCCACAGCCTGGGCCGGCGCCTGCGCGGCGTCGCCATGGACGAACACGGGCTCATCCCGGAGGCATTGCGCGCGGCCTGCCTGGAACACCGCCCTTCCCTGCTGGTGTGCGTCACCACGCACCAGAACCCGACCAACTCGATCATGCCCCCAGCAAGGCGCCAGGCTATCGCCGAGATCGCCCGTGAGTTCGACCTGTTCATCGTGGATGACGATATCTACGGTTTTCTCGAGCCCAGCCCGGACTACAAGCCGCTTGCAGCGTATGCGCCTGAACGCTCGGTATACCTCACCAGCCTGTCCAAAAGCGTACTGCCGGCGCTGCGCATCGGCTACCTGTACGCCCCGCCGCAAACCCTGTCGCGGTTATCATCGATGGTACGCAGCAGCGTGTGGATGCCATCGCCTCTGATGGCGCAATTGGCCAGTAACCTGATCAACAGCGGCAAGGCCGACCAGTTGGTGCGTATGCAGCAGCAGGAGGCGGCCGCGCGCCAGCACATGGCCCGGGAGATTCTTGGCCAATACAAGATCCGCAGTCAGCCCCACAGCTTCCATATCTGGCTGGAGCTGCCAGAACCGTGGACCAGCGACGAGTTTGCCAACTTAGCGCGTGACAACGGCGTAACGGTGGTCAGCGGCAGCCAGTTCCTGCCTGAACGCAGCCACGCCACCAGCGGTGTGCGCATCGCCCTGATGGCACCCAGCCGCCAAGAACTGGGCTTTGCCCTGACCAAGCTGGCAAGCCTGCTGGATTCGCCGGAGCCCCGGTTGTTCTACTGAAAGCGATGCCAGATACGCAGTGCTGCCCATAAAAAAACCCAGGGCAACGGCCCTGGGTTTCTGGTCTTGCTGAACGCCCTACCGCTCTGATCAGAACGGAATATCGTCATCGAAGCTGTCGAAGTCAGCCGCCGGCTGCGGCGCAGGCTGTTGCGGCGCTGGGCGCTGAGGGGCCTGTTGCGGGCGCTGGGCCTGCTGGCGTGGCGGTGCCTGGTTGTACTGTTGCTGCTGGCCGCCACCATAATTGCCGCCACCCTGGTTGTACGGGTCGCCGCCCTGCTGCTGGCCCTGCGGACGACCGCCGAGCAGCTGCATGGTGCCGTTGATGTCGACGATGATCTCGGTGGTGTAGCGCTTGATGCCGTCTTTTTCCCACTCGCGGGTCTGCAGCTTGCCTTCGATGTAGCACTGCGAACCCTTGCGCAGGTATTCGCCAGCGATTTCGGCAACCTTGCCGAACAGCGACACACGGTGCCACTCGGTACGCTCGACCTTCTGGCCCGACTGCTTGTCAGTCCACTGCTCGCTGGTGGCCAGGCTCAGGTTGGTCACGGCGTTACCGTTGGGCAGGTAGCGGACTTCGGGATCCTGGCCACAGGTACCGACCAGAATGACTTTGTTAACCCCACGGGCCATAACGTTCTCCTAGGCTTCGCACGCCGAAGAGGCTGGATTCACCAGTCGCTCGAGGGTCGCACGGTCCAAAATTTTCGTATCCAGTTTGATATAGATGGCGGCTTCTTCTTCCACCACCACAGCGTCGGTCACACCCGGCACGGCCATCAGGCGCTCGGTCAGGCCGGCTTCCCGGACCGCCTCAGGCGTCAGGGGCATGCGCAGGCTGGTCACATATGGCGGCTCGTTCATGCGCAAGGCGACGATCAGCCAGATAGCACACAGCACCGCGCTACCGAGGAACACCGTGTTCAGCCCACCGTGCTGGAACAGCCAGCCGCCAAGAATCCCGCCTAACGCTGCACCGAGGAACTGGCTGGTGGAATACACCCCCATTGCCGTCCCCTTGCCACCGGCAGGCGACACCTTGCTCACCAGAGAAGGCAGCGAAGCCTCCAGCAGGTTGAATGCGGTAAAGAATACCACGGTGCCAATCACCAGTCCGCGCAAACCGTCAGCCCACTCCCAGAAGTATATCTCCGTCAGCAGCAGGACACTGACCGCGCCGGCCAACACACGTTTCATCTTGCGCTTTTTTTCGCCGTAGATGATGAACGGGACCATTGCAAAAAATGAGATGAACAGCGCGGTCAGGTACACCCACCAATGCTGCTCCTTGGGCAGGCCACCACGCTCGACGAACGCCAGCGGCAGCGCAACGAAGCTGGCCATGAGGACGGCGTGCAGGATGAAAATGCTGACGTCCAGGCGCAGAAGGTCCGGATGGCGCAGGGTCGGGCCGATGGCCTGGCGCGCCACACCCGACTCGCGGTGCTGCAAAATGCTGTGGGTGCTGGGCACGACAAACGCGATCAACAGCATGCCGACCAGGGCAAGCCCAGCCGTGACCAGGAACAAACCTGACAAACCAAAGGCACTTGTCAGCAATGGACCGACGACCATGGCGACAGCAAACGACAGGCCGATGCTCATGCCGATCATGGCCATGGCCTTGGTCCGGTGTTGTTCGCGGGTGAGGTCCGACAGCAGTGCCATGACCGCAGCAGAAATTGCCCCCGCGCCCTGCAGGATGCGCCCGGCAATCACGCCCCAGATAGAGTCGGCTTGGGCCGCCAGTACACTGCCCAGGGCGAAGATCACCAGCCCCAGATAAATCACCGGCCGACGACCGATGCGGTCGGAAATCATCCCGAACGGGATCTGCAATATCGCCTGGGTCAGGCCATAGGCACCAATGGCCAGGCCGATCAGGGCAGGCGTGGCGCCAGCCAGGTCCATGCCGTAGGTGGCCAGTACCGGCAAGACCATGAACATGCCCAGCATACGAAAGGCAAAGACCAAGGCAAGGCCGCCAGCGGCGCGGGTTTCGCCGCCACTCATGCGCTCGTTGTGGGTGTCGTGCATGGATTAACCTCGTGTGAACCGGCGGCGATTCTATCAGTCCGACAGCTTGACGGCATCTACGCGACGCTTTGCCGCGTCATACTGGCGCGCCGTATACTTCCTTGTTTATGCCCGCCAAGCGAGGCCGCAGTGGACAAGATCCTGATTCGTGGGGCACGTACCCACAACCTGAAGAACATCGACCTGACCCTGCCCCGGGACAAGTTGATCGTGATCACCGGCCTGTCCGGTTCCGGCAAGTCGTCCCTGGCGTTCGATACCTTGTACGCCGAAGGCCAGCGCCGCTATGTGGAATCGCTGTCGGCCTACGCCCGGCAGTTCCTGTCGATGATGGAAAAGCCCGACGTCGACACCATCGAAGGCCTGTCGCCGGCGATTTCGATCGAGCAGAAGTCGACCTCGCACAACCCGCGCTCCACGGTCGGCACCATCACCGAAATCTACGACTATCTGCGCCTGCTGTACGCCCGCGTCGGTACTCCACGCTGCCCGGACCACGATATCCCGCTGGAGGCGCAAACGATCAGCCAGATGGTCGACCTGGTGCTGGAGCGCCCGGAAGGCAGCAAGCTGATGCTGCTCGCGCCGGTGGTGCGCGAGCGCAAGGGCGAGCACCTGGCAGTGTTTGACGAGCTTCGCGCCCAGGGCTTCGTGCGGGCCAGGGTCAACGGCAAGCTCTACGAACTCGATGAGTTGCCCAAGCTGGACAAGCAGAAGAAGCACAGCATCGATGTGGTGGTGGACCGCTTCAAAGTCCGCGCCGACCTGCAACAGCGCCTGGCCGAATCGTTCGAGACCGCGTTGAAGCTGGCCGACGGTATTGCCCTGGTGGCACCGATGGACGACGAACAAGGCGAAGAGACGATCTTCTCCGCGCGCTTCGCCTGTCCGGTGTGCGGCCACGCGATCAGCGAGCTGGAACCGAAGCTGTTCTCCTTCAACAACCCGGCTGGCGCTTGCCCAACTTGCGACGGCCTGGGGGTCAAGCAGTTCTTCGACACCAAACGCCTGGTCAACACCGAGCTGACCTTGGCCGAAGGCGCGATCCGCGGCTGGGACCGGCGTAACGTGTACTACTTCCAGATGCTCGGTTCGTTGGCTGCGCACTACGGCTTCAGCCTGGAGGAGCCTTTCGGCGAGCTGTCAGCCGAACACCAGAAAGTGATCCTGCAGGGCAGCGGCAAGCAGAGTGTCGATTTCAAGTACCTCAACGACCGAGGCGACATCGTCAAGCGATCGCACCCGTTCGAAGGCATTGTGCCGAACCTTGAGCGCCGCTACCGCGAAACCGAATCGGCCACCGTGCGTGAAGAACTGGCCAAATTCCTTGGTACGCAACCGTGCCCGGATTGCCGGGGTACGCGCCTGCGCCGCGAGGCGCGCCATGTGTGGGTGGGCGAGAAAACCCTGCCGGCGGTAACCAATTTGCCGATCGGTGAAGCCAGCAACTACTTTGGTCAACTGACCCTTACTGGCCGGCGTGGCGAAATCGCGGCAAAAATCCTCAAGGAAATCTGCGAACGACTTCAGTTCCTGGTCAATGTCGGTCTCGACTACCTGACCCTGGATCGTAGCGCCGACACCCTGTCCGGTGGCGAAGCGCAACGTATCCGCCTCGCCAGCCAGATCGGCGCTGGTCTGGTGGGGGTGATGTACATCCTCGATGAACCGTCCATCGGCCTTCATCAACGCGACAACGACCGCCTGTTGGCCACCCTCAACCATTTGCGCGACCTGGGCAACACGGTGATCGTGGTGGAACACGACGAGGACGCCATTCGGCTGGCCGACTACGTGGTCGATATCGGCCCGGGCGCCGGTGTTCACGGTGGGCAGATTGTCGCCGAGGGCTCGCCCCAGGAGGTCATGGACCATCCCGATTCGCTGACTGGCAAGTACCTGTCCGGGCGCAAGAAGATCGTCGTGCCGGCCAAGCGCACGCCGCGCAACAAGAAGCTGCAGCTCAAGCTCAAGGGCGCACGTGGCAACAACCTGCAGAACGTCGACCTGGAAGTACCGATCGGCCTGCTGACCTGCGTGACCGGTGTATCCGGCTCGGGTAAATCGACGCTGATCAACAATACCCTTTACCCCTTGGCCGCTACCGCCCTCAATGGCGCAAGCAGCCTGGAAGCCGCACCGCACAGCAGCATGGACGGCCTGCAGCACCTGGACAAGGTGGTGGATATCGACCAGAGCCCGATCGGCCGCACACCACGCTCCAACCCGGCCACCTACACCGGCATCTTCACGCCGATCCGCGAGCTGTTCTCCGGTGTCCCGGAGTCACGCTCGCGTGGTTATGGCCCGGGGCGTTTCTCGTTCAACGTCAAGGGTGGCCGTTGCGAGGCCTGCCAGGGCGATGGCCTGATCAAGGTGGAAATGCACTTCCTGCCGGACATCTACGTGCCGTGTGACGTGTGCAAGAGCAAGCGCTACAACCGCGAAACCCTGGAGATCAAGTACAAGGGCAAGAACATCCACGAGGTGCTGGAAATGACCATCGAGGATGCCCGCGAGTTCTTCGATGCGGTGCCGGCGCTGGCGCGCAAGCTGCAAACGTTGATGGATGTGGGCCTGTCGTACATCAAACTGGGGCAATCAGCGACCACGTTGTCCGGCGGTGAGGCGCAGCGGGTAAAGCTGTCGCGCGAACTGTCCAAGCGCGATACCGGCAAGACCTTGTACATCCTCGACGAACCTACCACCGGCCTGCACTTTGCCGATATCCAGCAACTGCTGGACGTGTTGCATCGCCTGCGCGACCACGGCAATACCGTGGTGGTGATCGAGCATAACCTGGATGTGATCAAGACCGCCGACTGGCTGGTTGACCTGGGGCCTGAGGGTGGCTCCAAGGGTGGGCAGATCATTGCCTGCGGTACGCCTGAAGAGCTGAGCGAGATGAAGCAGTCATATACCGGCCATTACCTGAAACCATTGCTGGAGCGGGATAGGGCCTGAGTATTGCCGGCGCAATGAAAAAGCCCCTGGTACCGATGGTGCCAGGGGCTTTTACTTGAGTCTGTGGATAACTTACATCTGCGACTGCAGGTAGTTTTCCAGCCCGATGGCCTTGATCAGGCCCTGCTGCTTCTCAAGCCAGTAGGTGTGATCTTCTTCGGTGTCGGCCAGTTGCGCACGCAGGATGTCACGACTGACGTAGTCCTTGTGCAGTTCGCACAGCTCGATGCCTTTGCAAAGCGCACCGCGCACCTTGTACTCGAGCTTGAGGTCCGCCTCGATCATTTCCGGCACGGTGCTGCCGACCTCCAGGTCATCCGCTCGCATGTCAGGGGTCCCTTCGAGCATGAGGATACGACGCATCAGGGCATCGGCGTGTTGCGTCTCTTCCTCCATCTCGTGGTTGATGCGCTCGTAGAGCTTGGACAGGCCCCAGTCTTCGTACATACGCGAATGAATGAAGTACTGGTCGCGTGCCGCCAGTTCGCCCTTCAGCAGCGTGACGAGATAGTTGATTACATCCGGGTGGCCTTGCATCGCCCTGATTCTCCATGTGAAAACGTCTATGCCACATAGTGTGAACCAGCTTTTGTCTATGGTCACTGAAAAACGCGCAATCAAACGCAAAAAATCGGTTAAACAGTAGTGATATTCATTGAAAAACCGCCCAAATGAGGGCGGTTCTTCTTATCACTTCGACTTAGGCGAGATTGATGCCCAAAGCCCTTGCAATCCCTTCGCCGTAAGCCGGATCCGCCTTGAAGAAGTACTGTAGCTGACGCTGAATGACATCTTCGCTGACGCCCGCCATGGTACCGGCGATGTTGCTGATCAGCAGGGCCTTCTGCTCATCGTTCATCAAACGGAACAAAGCGCCGGCATGGCTGAAGTAGTCGGTGTCCTCGCGGTGATCGTAGCGATCAGCCGAACCATTCATGGCCAATGCTGGCTCAGCATGACGTGGCGACTGTTTCGGGGCATCGCTGTAGCTGTTTGGCTCGTAGTTCGGTGCACTAGCGTAACTGCCGGTGGCCATCGAGCCGTCACGCTGGTAGCTGTTCACCGGGCAGCGTGGCGCGTTGACTGGCAATTGCTGGTGGTTGGTCCCCACGCGATAGCGGTGCGCGTCGGCGTAGGCGAATACACGGCCTTGCAGCATGCGGTCCGGCGAAAGACCGACGCCGGGCACCATATTGCTCGGCCCGAACGCGGCCTGCTCGACCTCCGCAAAATAGTTGAGCGGGTTACGGTTGAGCTCCAGCACACCCACCTCGATGAGTGGATAATCCTTCTGCGACCAGGTCTTGGTCACGTCGAATGGGTTCTCGTCGCGGCTGGCAGCCTCGGCTTCGCTCATCACCTGAATGCAGACAGTCCAGCGCGGGTAGTCGCCACGCTCGATGGCCTCGAAGAGGTCGCGCTGAGCGTAATCCGGGTCGGTACCTGCCAGGCGTGCAGCGTCTGCCGGGGTGAGGTTCTTGATGCCTTGCTGGGTCTTGAAGTGCCACTTGACCCAAGTGCGCTCACCCTTTGCATTGATCAGGCTGTAGGTGTGGCTGCCAAAGCCATGCATGTGACGGTAGCCGTCCGGAATGCCACGATCGGAAAACAGGATGGTGACCTGATGCAGCGCTTCTGGGGAGTGCGACCAGAAGTCCCACATCATCTGAGCATTCTTCAGGTTGGACTGCGGGTGGCGCTTCTGGGTGTGGATAAAGTCCGGGAACTTCAGTGGGTCGCGAATGAAGAACACTGGCGTGTTGTTACCGACGATGTCCCAGTTGCCTTCTTCGGTGTAGAACTTCACAGCGAAGCCACGCGGGTCACGCTCGGTATCTGCAGAGCCGCGCTCGCCACCAACGGTGGAGAAGCGTAAGAAAGTCTCGGTTTGTTTACCGACCTCTTCGAACAGCTTGGCGCTGGTATAGCCGGTGATATCGTGAGTAACGGTAAAGGTACCGTAGGCGCCCGAGCCTTTGGCATGGACGCGGCGCTCAGGAATGTTCTCGCGGTTGAAATGGGCGAGCTTCTCGATCAGGTGGAAGTCGTCGAGCAGCAGCGGACCGCGCGGGCCGGCGGAGCGGGAGTTCTGGTTGTCGGCTACAGGTGCACCGCTAGCGGTGGTGAGAATCTTGCTCATGGGCTCTCCATTTCGGTCTTCAAGGGCCGGCTGATCGGCTGTAGAGAGAGTATTGACGAGCAAGATTACAGGGACAAATTCATTACATGACTTACATCAATAGAAATAAACAATAGATGTATAAACAAAAAACCGGGCACTAGGCCCGGTTTTCTGTAGCAGACAGAACGTCTTACTCAGCAGCTTCTACAGCACCGCCGACCGGACGATCAACCAGCTCGACATACGCCATAGGCGCGTTGTCGCCAGCGCGGAAACCGCACTTCAGGATGCGCAGGTAGCCGCCCTGACGGGTGGCGTAACGCTTGCCCAGGTCGTTGAACAGTTTGCCAACAGCGGACTTCGAACGGGTACGGTCGAAGGCCAGACGACGGTTAGCAACGCTGTCTTCCTTGGCCAGGGTGATCAGCGGCTCGGCAACGCGGCGCAGTTCCTTGGCTTTCGGCAGGGTGGTTTTGATCAGCTCGTGCTCGATCAGCGACACTGCCATGTTCTGGAACATAGCCTTGCGGTGAGAGCTGGTACGGCTCAGGTGACGTCCACTTTTACGATGACGCATGATTCATTCCTTACCAAACACTACGTTCGGTGATTACGACGATCAGGCGGTCGCCTTGTCGTCTTTCTTAAGACTTGCAGGCGGCCAGTTGTCGAGGCGCATGCCGAGAGACAGACCACGAGAGGCCAGAACGTCCTTGATTTCAGTCAGGGACTTCTTACCCAGGTTAGGAGTCTTCAACAGCTCTACTTCGGTACGCTGAATCAGGTCGCCGATGTAGTAGATGTTCTCCGCCTTGAGGCAGTTGGCCGAACGTACAGTCAGTTCCAGGTCGTCAACCGGACGCAGCAGGATCGGATCGATCTCGTCTTCCTGCTCGACTACGACAGGCTCGCTGTCACCTTTGAGGTCGACGAACGCGGCCAACTGCTGTTGCAGAATGGTCGCAGCGCGGCGGATAGCCTCTTCAGGATCCAGGGTGCCGTTGGTTTCCAGATCAATGACCAGTTTGTCCAGGTTGGTACGCTGTTCAACACGGGCGTTCTCGACCACATAGGCGATACGACGCACCGGGCTGAAGGAGGCGTCCAACTGCAGACGGCCAATGCTACGGCTTTCGTCTTCGTCGGTTTGACGGGAGTCGGCCGGCTCGTAACCACGACCACGAGCTACAGTGAGCTTCATGTTCAGAGCGCCGTTCGACGCCAGGTTCGCGATTACGTGATCGGGGTTGACGATCTCGACATCGTGATCCAGCTGAATATCGGCAGCGGTAACCACCCCCGAACCCTTTTTCGACAAGGTCAGCGTAACTTCGTCACGACCATGCAGTTTGATAGCGAGACCTTTCAGGTTCAACAGGATTTCAATTACGTCTTCCTGAACACCTTCGATCGCGGAGTACTCATGGAGTACGCCATCGATCTCGGCCTCGACTACTGCACAGCCAGGCATGGAGGACAACAGGATGCGGCGCAGCGCGTTGCCCAGGGTATGGCCGAAACCACGCTCGAGAGGCTCGAGCGTAATTTTGGCGCGGGTCGGACTGACTACCTGCACATCAATGTGGCGGGGAGTCAGGAACTCATTTACCGAAATCTGCATGGATGCACCTATTTTCTAGCCCTTACTTGGAGTAGAGCTCGACAATCAGGTTTTCGTTGATGTCGGCAGACAGGTCGCTGCGAGCAGGAACGTTCTTGAAAACGCCCGACTTTTTAGCAGCATCCACGTCAACCCACTCAACGCGGCCACGCTGGGCGCACAGTTCAAGGGCTTGAACAATGCGCAACTGGCCCAGCGATTTCTCGCGGACTGCGACCACGTCACCCGGACGAACTTGGTAGGATGGAATGTTTACAGTCTTACCGTTGACGCTGATCGCTTTGTGCGAAACCAGCTGACGGGACTCGGAACGAGTCGAGCCGAAGCCCATACGGTAAACGACGTTATCCAGACGGCACTCGAGCAGTTGCAGCAGGTTCTCACCGGTTGCGCCTTTTTTCGAGGCAGCAGCTTGGTAGTAACCGCGGAACTGACGCTCCAGAACACCGTAGATACGACGGACTTTTTGTTTCTCACGCAGCTGGGTGCCGTAGTCGGACTGACGGCCACGGCGCTGGCCGTGGATACCTGGGGCTGCTTCGATATTGCACTTCGATTCCAGAGCGCGAACGCCGCTCTTCAGGAACAGATCAGTGCCTTCACGACGAGACAGTTTGCATTTTGGACCAATGTAACGTGCCATTCTTCTGTCTCCTGATTACACGCGACGCTTCTTCGGCGGACGGCACCCGTTGTGCGGGATTGGCGTCACGTCGGTGATGCTGGCGATCTTGTAGCCGCAGCTGTTCAATGCACGAACGGCGGACTCACGACCTGGACCTGGACCCTTGACGTTAACGTCGAGGTTCTTCAGACCGTATTCCAGCGCAGCTTGACCAGCACGCTCAGCAGCGATCTGAGCTGCGAACGGGGTGGATTTGCGCGAACCACGGAAACCCGAACCACCGGAGGTCGCCCAGGACAAAGCATTGCCCTGACGGTCGGTGATGGTCACGATGGTGTTGTTGAAAGAAGCATGGATGTGGGCGATGCCATCAACCACTGTCTTTTTGACTTTCTTACGAGGACGAGCAGCAGGTTTTGCCATGTCTATATTCCTGGGCGATTACTTGCGGATCGGCTTACGCGGGCCCTTACGGGTGCGTGCGTTGGTCTTGGTGCGCTGACCGCGAACCGGCAGACCTTTACGATGACGCAGGCCGCGGTAGCAACCCAGGTCCATCAAGCGCTTGATCTTCATGTTGATGTCACGACGCAGGTCACCTTCGGTGGTGAACTTCGCGACTTCGCCACGCAGGGTTTCGATTTGCTCGTCGCTCAGATCCTTGATCTTAGCGGCTGGGTTTACACCAGCGTCTGCACAAATCTTCTGTGCAGTTGTGCGACCGACACCATAGATGTAGGTCAGCGAGATAACAGTATGCTTGTTATCTGGAATGTTGACGCCTGCAATACGGGCCATTCAGTGGGACTCCAATTGACAGCTACCTACGCCCCGGAAGCCAAGAAATAGGGCGCGAGATAATATCGCTGTAGAAACGAATAATCAACCCAGCAGCACACTAGCTGCTGGGTTTGAAGCGCAGATCACACTCAGCCTTGGCGCTGTTTGTGACGCGGTTCCGCGCTGCAGATCACTCGTACGACGCCTTCGCGACGGATGATCTTGCAGTTACGGCACAGCTTTTTCACCGATGCACGAACTTTCATTACCGACTCCTCGAACCTTAGGGGCGTATCAGCGCAGCAAACCGCTGCCACCGTAGCCTTTCAGGTTGGCTTTCTTCATCAGGGATTCGTACTGGTGCGAAACGAGGTGCGATTGTACTTGGGACATGAAGTCCATCACAACCACTACCACAATCAGCAACGAGGTCCCGCCAAGGTAGAACGGCACATTTGCTGCCACCACCAGGAACTGGGGCAGAAGGCAGACGGCCATCATGTAAAGAGCACCGAACATGGTCAAACGGGTCAGAACGCCATCAATGTAGCGTGCCGACTGCTCACCAGGACGGATACCCGGAATAAAGGCACCGGACTTCTTCAGGTTTTCCGCTACGTCTTTCGGGTTGAACATCAACGCTGTGTAGAAGAAGCAGAAGAAAATGATCCCTGCACTAAACAGCAGAATGTTCAACGGCTGACCAGGAGCGATCGACTGCGAGATGTCCTGCAGCCAGCCCATACCTTCGGACTGACCAAACCAGGCACCCAGCGAAGCCGGGAACAGCAGAATGCTGCTCGCGAAAATAGCCGGGATAACCCCCGCCATGTTCACTTTCAGCGGCAAGTGGCTAGTCTGCGCAGCGAAGACCTTACGGCCCTGCTGACGCTTGGCGTAATGAACGGCGATACGACGCTGACCACGCTCAATGAACACCACAAAACCGATAATCGCTACTGCCAGCAGACCGATGGCGACCAGGGCGAAAATGTTGATATCGCCTGTGCGTGCAGACTCGAAAGACTGCCCGATTGCTCTCGGAAGACCGGCAACGATACCCGCGAAAATCAACATCGAGATACCGTTGCCCACACCGCGCTCGGTGATCTGCTCGCCCAGCCACATCATGAACATCGCGCCTGCCACGAAAGTGGAAACAGCGACGACATGGAAGCCCAGGCCTACAGAAAACGCCACGCCCTGGTTGGCCAGGCCAATGGACATGCCAATGGCTTGGACCAGTGCCAGGATAACGGTGCCGTAGCGGGTGTACTGGCTGATCTTGCGACGGCCAGCTTCACCTTCCTTCTTCAACTGCTCCAGTTGCGGGCTGACCGCCGTCATCAACTGCATGATGATCGATGCCGAAATGTACGGCATGATCCCCAGTGCAAAGATGCTCATGCGCTCGAGCGCGCCACCGGAAAACATGTTGAACAAGCTAAGAATGGTCCCCTCATTCTGCCGAAACAGATCCGCCAGACGGTCCGGATTGATGCCGGGAACCGGGATATGCGCACCTATCCGATAGACGATGATCGCCATGAACAGAAAGCGCAGACGAGCCCAGAGTTCCGACATCCCGCCCTTACCGAGCGAAGAGAGAGCACCTTGCTTAGCCATTTATTCCTCGAATTTGCCGCCAGCTGCTTCGATAGCCGCACGCGCACCCTTGGTGGCTGCGATACCCTTGATGGTGACTGCGCGAGTAACTTCGCCAGACAGCATGATTTTCACACGCTGAATGTGCTGGTTGATCACGTTGGCATCCTTCAGGGATTGCACGGAGATCACGTCGCCTTCCACTTTGGCCAGCTCGGACAGACGCACTTCAGCGCGGTCCATGGCTTTCAGGGAAACGAAGCCGAACTTCGGCAGGCGACGGTGCAGCGGCTGTTGACCGCCTTCGAAGCCAGGAGCGATCGAACCACCCGAACGGGAAGTCTGACCTTTGTGGCCACGGCCGCCGGTCTTACCCAGACCGCTACCGATACCACGACCTGGACGATGCTTCTCGCGACGGGAACCCGGCGCTGGACTCAGATCATTGAGTTTCATCGATTAGCCCTCGACCTTCAGCATGTAGTAAGCCTTGTTGATCATCCCGCGGTTCTCGGGAGTATCCTGGACTTCTACAGTGTGACCGATGCGACGCAGACCCAGGCCTTTAACACACAGCTTGTGGTTAGGCAGACGGCCCGAGACGCTCTTGATCAGCGTTACTTTTACGGTTGCCATGATCAGAAGATCTCCTCGACGCTCTTGCCACGCTTGGCGGCAATGGATTCAGGAGATTGCATGGCTTTCAGACCCTTGAAGGTGGCGTAAACCACGTTCACTGGGTTGGTCGAACCGTAGCACTTGGCCAGAACGTTCTGAACACCAGCAACTTCCAGGACAGCACGCATTGCGCCACCGGCGATGATACCGGTACCTTCCGAGGCAGGCTGCATGTAAACCTTCGAGGCGCCGTGGGCAGCCTTGGTGGCGTACTGCAGGGTGGTGCCCTTCAGGTCAACCTGGATCATGTTGCGGCGAGCAGCTTCCATGGCTTTCTGGATCGCGGCTGGTACTTCGCGCGACTTGCCACGGCCGAAGCCAACACGACCTTTACCATCACCAACCACGGTCAGCGCGGTGAAGGTGAAGATACGGCCGCCTTTTACGGTTTTGGCAACGCGGTTAACTTGAACCAGCTTCTCGATGTAGCCTTCGTCGCGCTTTTGATCGTTATTTGCCATAACTTAGAACTCCAGCCCGCCTTCACGAGCAGCATCAGCCAGCGCTTTGACGCGGCCATGGTACTTGAAGCCGGAACGGTCAAAGGCAACTTGAGATACACCGGCGGCTTTCGCACGCTCAGCTACCAGCTTGCCAACCTTAGTGGCCGCGTCGATGTTGCCAGTGGCGCCATCACGCAGGTCTTTGTCCAAGGTCGAGGCGCTTGCCAGAACCTTGCTGCCGTCGGCCGAAATGACCTGGGCGTAGATGTGCTGCGAGGAGCGGAACACGCACAGGCGCACGACTTCGAGTTCGTGCATCTTGAGACGTGCTTTGCGAGCGCGACGCAGTCGAATAACTTTTTTGTCGGTCATTTACTAGGCCCTACTTCTTCTTGGCTTCTTTACGACGGACTACTTCGTCCGCGTAACGCACACCTTTACCTTTGTAAGGCTCTGGCGGACGGAAGTCGCGGATTTCAGCGGCCACCTGACCTACCAGCTGCTTGTCGATACCCTTGATCAGGATGTCGGTCTGGCTAGGTGTTTCAGCGGTGATACCGGCTGGCAGTTCGTAGTCCACTGGGTGAGAGAAGCCCAGGGCCAGGTTCAGGACGGTGCCTTTAGCCTGTGCCTTGTAACCAACACCGACCAGCTGGAGCTTGCGCTCGAAGCCTTGGCTTACGCCTTGGACCATGTTGTTGACCAGAGCGCGGGTGGTACCGGCCATGGCACGAGCTTGCTGGTCACCATTGCGAGCGACGAAACGCAGCTCACCAGACTCTTCGGTAACTTCAACAGACGAGTGAACGTTCAGTTCGAGAGTACCTTTGGCACCCTTCACCGAAAGCTGCTGACCGGCGAATTTGACTTCGACACCGGATGGCAGCTTAACGGGGTTCTTAGCGACGCGAGACATGTCTATCCCCCCTTAGAACACTGTGCACAGAACTTCGCCGCCGACACCGGCAGCGCGCGCAGCGCGATCAGTCATCACACCTTTGTTGGTGGAGACGATAGACACGCCCAGACCGCCACGTACTTTCGGCAGATCGGTGACGGCCTTGTACTGGCGCAGGCCTGGACGGCTGGAGCGCTTCAGTTCCTCGATGACCGGACGGCCTTCGAAGTACTTCAGTTCGATCGACAGGGAAGGCTTGGCCTCACCAGTTACCTGGTAGCCAGCGATGTAACCTTCGTCCTTCAGAACTTTGGCAACCGCGACCTTCAGGGTAGAGGAAGGCATGCTTACGACGGACTTTTCAGCCATCTGGGCATTACGGATGCGAGTTAGCATGTCCGCTAACGGGTCCTGCATACTCATGGGCTAGATGCTCCTGATACAAGAATTATTAGCCTTGCGGCTATGACAACCACCTGAACGGTTTGGGCAAAAACCCAGGCTCAGGTGAGCCGGTCATTCTAGACACAAGGCAGAAACGAAACAAGCCCCATATAGGGGCTTGTTTGTTGGCAAGGTCACCGGCGGTCGGAAGATTGCTCCCCTTCCACCCGTGCCTTGCCTGCAGCGATTACCAGGAGGCCTTGACCAGACCTGGTACGTCACCGCGCATTGCAGCTTGACGCAGCATGTTACGGCCCAGGCCGAACTTACGGTATACACCGTGAGGACGACCGGTCAGGCGGCAACGGTTACGCAGGCGCGAGGCGCTAGCGTCGCGTGGCTGCTTCTGCAGAGCGACAACGGCAGCGAAACGCTCTTCTGGAGAGGCGTTCAGGTTGACGATGGTCGCTTTCAGCTCAGCACGCTTCTTAGCGAACTTTGCTACCGTGAGCTGACGCTTCAGCTCGCGGTTTTTCATGCTCTTCTTGGCCATTTTCCTACTCCAATCAGTTGCGGAACGGGAACTTGAAAGCACGCAGCAGAGCGCGGCCTTCGTCGTCCGAACGAGCAGTGGTGGTCAGGGTGATGTCCAAACCGCGCAGAGCATCGATCTTGTCGTAGTCGATTTCCGGGAAGATGATCTGCTCTTTCACGCCCATGCTGTAGTTGCCACGACCATCGAAGGACTTGGCATTCAGGCCGCGGAAGTCGCGAACCCGAGGCAGGGAGATCGCCAGCAGGCGGTCCAGGAATTCGTACATCTTGTCGCTACGCAGGGTCACCTTGACGCCGATCGGCCAGCCTTCGCGGACTTTGAAGCCAGCGATGGATTTGCGAGCGAAAGTCACAACCGGCTTTTGACCGGTGATCTTTTCCAGGTCGGCAACAGCGTGCTCGATGACTTTCTTGTCGCCGATCGCTTCGCCCAGACCCATGTTCAGGGTGATCTTGGTAACGCGCGGAACTTCCATCACGTTCGACAGCTTAAGTTCTTCCTTAAGCTTAGGAGCGATTTCGTTCCGGTAAATCTCTTTCAGTCGTGCCATGGTCTTCTACCTAGCAGTGTTCAAGCATCAACCGCTTTTTGGGTCGACTTGAAGACACGAATTTTTTTACCGTCTTCTACTTTGAAACCAACGCGGTCAGCCTTGTTGGTTTCACCGTTGAAGATGGCAACGTTGGAAGCGTGCAGAGGCGCTTCTTTCTCGACGATACCGCCCTGTACGCCCGCCATCGGGTTAGGCTTGGTATGACGCTTGACCAGGTTCACGCCACCGATAACCAGACGGTCATCAGCCAGAACCTTCAGCACCTTACCGCGCTTACCTTTGTCTTTGCCGGCGATCACGATGATCTCGTCGTCACGACGAATCTTTTGCATGTCGGATCTCCTTACAGCACTTCAGGGGCGAGCGAGACGATCTTCATGAACTTCTCAGTACGAAGTTCACGGGTCACTGGCCCGAAGATGCGAGTGCCGATCGGCTCTTGCTTGTTGTTCAGCAGAACAGCAGCGTTGCCGTCGAAACGAATGATGGAACCGTCAGCGCGACGAACACCGTGACGGGTACGTACGACGACAGCGGTCATCACTTGGCCTTTTTTGACCTTACCGCGCGGAATTGCTTCCTTGACGGTTACTTTGATGATGTCACCGATACCGGCGTAACGGCGGTGCGAACCGCCGAGTACCTTGATGCACATGACGCGACGAGCGCCGCTGTTATCGGCCACATCGAGCATGGATTGAGTCTGAATCATAAAATTTCTCCGACCCTTAGCCCTTAGACTTCAACAGCGCGTTCGAGGACTTCAACCAGTGCCCAGGACTTGGTCTTGGCCAGCGGACGGGTTTCACGGATGGAAACCTTGTCGCCGATCTTGCACTGGTTGGCTTCGTCGTGCGCGTGCAGCTTAGTCGAACGCTTAACGTATTTACCGTAGATCGGGTGCTTTACGCGACGCTCGATCAGAACGGTGATGGTCTTGTCCATTTTGTCGCTGACGACACGGCCAGTCAGCGTACGGACGGTTTTTTCAGCTTCAGCCATGATCACTTACCTGCCTGCTGGTTGAGCACAGTTTTCACGCGAGCGATGTCACGCTTAACTTGCGAGAGCAGGTGCGACTGCCCCAACTGGCCAGTTGCTTTCTGCATACGCAGATTGAACTGGTCGCGCAGCAAGCCGAGCAGTTGCTCGTTCAGTTGCTGTGCCGATTTTTCACGAAGTTCATTCGCTTTCATCACATCACCGTCCGCTTAACAAAGGAGGTGGCGAGAGGCAGCTTTGCAGCAGCCAGGGCGAAAGCTTCGCGCGCCAGCTCTTCAGAAACACCCTCGATCTCGTACAGGACTTTGCCTGGCTGAATCTGGGCAACCCAGTATTCCACGGAGCCCTTACCTTTACCCATACGAACCTCAAGAGGTTTTTTGGAGATCGGCTTGTCCGGGAACACACGGATCCAGATCTTACCGCCACGCTTAACGTGACGGGTGAGCGCACGACGTGCGGACTCGATCTGGCGAGCGGTGAGGCGACCGCGAGCAACAGCTTTCAGGGCGAATTCGCCGAAGCTGACTTTGCTACCGCGCAGTGCCAGACCACGGTTGTGGCCAGTCATCTGCTTGCGGAATTTTGTACGCTTTGGTTGCAACATTTGGCGTACCCCTTACTTAGCAGCTTTTTTACGAGGCGCTGGTGCTTGTGGTTTCAGTTCTTCTTGGCGACCACCAATAACTTCGCCTTTGAAGATCCAAACCTTCACACCGATCACACCGTAAGTGGTGTGAGCTTCGTAGGTGTTGTAGTCGATATCGGCACGCAGGGTGTGCAGAGGCACACGACCTTCGCGATACCACTCGGTACGAGCAATCTCAGCACCGCCGAGACGACCGCTCACCTGGATCTTGATGCCCTTGGCACCAATACGCATGGCGTTCTGTACCGCGCGCTTCATGGCGCGACGGAACATTACACGGCGTTCCAGCTGCTGAGCTACGCTCTGCGCAACCAGCATAGCGTCGAGTTCCGGCTTGCGGATCTCTTCGATGTTGATGTGCACAGGCACACCCATCTGCTTGGTCAGGTCCTGACGCAGCTTCTCGACATCTTCACCTTTCTTACCGATAACGATACCGGGACGAGCGGTGTGGATGGTGATGCGTGCAGTTTGAGCCGGACGATGAATATCGATACGGCTTACGGACGCGCTTTTTAGTTTGTCTTGGAGGTACTCACGCGTTTTCAGATCCTTCAACAGGTAATCTGCGTAAGTAGCACCGTCTGCGTACCAGACGGAGGTGTGCTCCTTGACGATTCCCAGGCGAATGCCAGTGGGATGTACTTTCTGACCCATCTGATCGACTCCGTTACTTGTCCGCAACCTTGACAGTGATATGGCAAGACCGCTTGACGATGCGATCAGCACGGCCTTTGGCACGTGGCATGATGCGCTTCAGCGAACGCCCTTCGTTGACGAAGACGGTGGAGACCTTCAGGTCATCAACGTCTGCGCCTTCGTTGTGTTCGGCGTTGGCTACGGCCGACTCGAGGACTTTCTTCATGATTTCAGCGGCTTTTTTGCTGCTGAAGGCCAACAGGTTGAGCGCTTCGCCCACCTTCTTCCCGCGGATCTGGTCGGCGACCAAGCGGGCTTTCTGGGCGGAGATGCGAGCGCCCGACAACTTAGCGGCTACTTCCATTTCCTTACCCCTTAACGCTTGGCTTTCTTGTCAGCCACGTGCCCGCGATAGGTGCGGGTACCGGCGAACTCGCCCAGTTTGTGGCCGACCATGTCTTCGTTCACGAGAACTGGAACATGCTGGCGACCGTTGTGAACCGCGATGGTCAGACCGACCATTTGTGGCAGGATCATCGAACGGCGCGACCAGGTTTTAACTGGCTTGCGATCGTTCTTCTCCACCGCCACTTCGACCTTCTTCAACAGGTGAAGATCGATAAAAGGACCTTTTTTCAGAGAACGTGGCACTGTCGTATCCCTCTAGTTACTTGCGACGACGGACGATCATGTTGTCGGTACGCTTATTACCACGGGTTTTAGCACCCTTGGTTGGGAAGCCCCATGGCGATACCGGATGACGACCACCGGAGGTACGACCTTCACCACCACCGTGTGGGTGGTCAACCGGGTTCATGGCAACACCACGAACGGTTGGGCGAACGCCGCGCCAGCGTTTGGCACCAGCTTTACCCAGCGAACGCAGGCTGTGCTCGGAGTTCGAGACTTCGCCCAGGGTCGCACGGCACTCAGCCAGGACTTTACGCATTTCACCAGAGCGCAGACGCAGGGTCACGTAGACACCTTCGCGAGCGATCAGCTGAGCCGAAGCACCAGCGGAACGAGCGATCTGAGCACCTTTACCCGGCTTCAGTTCGATGCCGTGAATGGTGCTACCTACTGGAATGTTGCGCAGCTGCAGGGAGTTACCGGCCTTGATTGGGGCCAGGGCACCTGCGATCAGCTGGTCGCCAGCGCTCACGCCTTTAGGCGCGATGATGTAGCGACGCTCACCGTCTGCGTAGCACAGCAGGGCGATGTGAGCAGTACGGTTTGGATCGTATTCGATACGCTCGACAGTGGCTGGAATGCCATCTTTGTCGTTGCGACGGAAGTCGACCAGACGGTAATGCTGCTTGTGACCACCACCAACGTGACGAGTGGTAATGCGGCCATTGTTGTTACGACCACCAGACTTCGATTTTTTCTCGATCAGCGGTGCGTGAGGAGCGCCTTTGTGCAGCTCCTTGTTGACCACCTTGACCACGAAACGGCGGCCAGGGGAAGTCGGTTTGCATTTAACGATTGCCATGATGCACCCCTTCCTTACTCAGCACTGCTGCTGAAATCGAGATCTTGGCCTGGCTGAAGGGAGACGATCGCCTTCTTCCAGTCATTACGCTTGCCCAGACCACGTGCGGTACGCTTGGTTTTACCCAGAACGTTAACAGTCGACACGTTTTCAACTTTTACGTTGAACAGGCCTTCGACAGCTTTCTTGATTTCCAGCTTGGTTGCATCAGTAGCAACCTTGAATACGAACTGGCCTTTTTTCTCAGCCAGAACGGTAGCCTTCTCGGAAACGTGCGGGCCAAGGAGGACTTTGAATACGCGTTCCTGGTTCATCCCAGCAGCTCCTCGAATTTCTTCACGGCCGAGACAGTGATCAACACTTTCTCGTATGCGATCAGACTGACCGGGTCGGAACCTTGTACGTCACGTACGTCGACGTGCGGCAGGTTACGAGCAGCCAGGTACAGGTTCTGATCAACAGCGTCGGAAACGATCAGTACATCGCTCAGACCCATGCCGTTCAGCTTGTTCAGCAGATCTTTGGTTTTCGGTGCTTCAACAGCGAAGTCCTGAACCACGACCAGACGGTCGCTACGCACCAGCTCAGCGAGGATGGAGCGCAGAGCTGCGCGATACATCTTCTTGTTGAGCTTTTGCGAGTGATCTTGAGGGCGAGCTGCGAAGGTTACACCACCGCCACGCCAGATCGGACCACGAGTGGTACCAGCACGAGCACGGCCAGTACCCTTCTGACGCCATGGGCGCTTACCGCCACCAGCCACGTCGGAACGGGTCTTCTGCTGCTTGGTGCCCTGACGGCCGCCGGCCATGTAGGCCACGACTGCTTGGTGAACCAGCGTCTCGTTGAATTCGCCACCGAAAGTCAGTTCGGAAACTTCGATCGCCTGAGCGTCATTTACATTAAGTTGCATGTCAGTTTCCCCTTAACCGCGAGCCTTGACAGCTGGACGTACAACCACGTCGCCGCCAGTAGCGCCAGGTACGGCACCCTTGATCAGCAGCAGGTTGCGTTCAGCGTCTACGCGAACTACTTCCAGGGACTGAACAGTCACGCGCTCGGCGCCCATGTGACCGGACATTTTCTTGCCCTTGAACACACGACCAGGAGTCTGGCACTGGCCGATGGAACCAGGAACACGGTGCGACACGGAGTTACCGTGGGTGTTGTCCTGACCACGGAAGTTCCAGCGCTTGATGGTACCGGCGAAGCCTTTACCTTTGGACTGACCAGTAACGTCTACCAGCTGGCCTGCAGTGAAGAGTTCAGCTTTGATCAGATCGCCAGCCTGGAAATCGCCTTCTTCAAGACGGAACTCCCAAACACCGCGACCAGCGGCAACGTTGGCCTTGGCGAAGTGGCCTGCCTGAGCGGCAGTCACACGCGAAGCACGACGCTCGCCGACAGTGACTTGCACTGCACGGTAGCCATCGGTTTCTTCAGTTTTGAACTGGGTGACGCGATTCGGCTCGATCTCAATGACCGTGACCGGAATGGAGACACCTTCTTCGGTGAAAATGCGGGTCATACCGCACTTGCGACCGATTACACCAATAGTCATGTTGTAAACCTCATGAGTGTACGGGGCTTTCACCCGCTATGGCCGCCCATTTCAGAGCGTTACACGACTAGACCGAAGTCTTAGCCGAGGCTGATCTGTACTTCCACACCTGCCGCCAGATCAAGCTTCATCAGCGCGTCAACGGTTTTATCCGTTGGCTGGACGATGTCCAGAACACGCTTATGAGTGCGAATCTCGTACTGGTCACGCGCGTCTTTGTTGACGTGCGGGGAGACCAGAACGGTGAAACGCTCTTTGCGGGTAGGCAGTGGAATTGGACCACGCACTTGTGCACCAGTACGTTTCGCGGTTTCCACGATTTCCTGGGTGGATTGGTCGATCAGGCGATGGTCGAAAGCCTTCAACCTGATACGGATTTGCTGATTTTGCATTGGATTTCAGACTCCAGGCTGTTCCCAACGGACGCACTACGCCCGCTAAAAGGAGGCGTGATTCTATAGACGCCCCCAATTAGTGTCAACCCAATAAAAAAAACCCCCGCTGAGCGGGGGTTTTTTCAATCGGTCGAGTGATTACTCGATGATTTTGGCCACAACGCCGGCGCCGACGGTACGACCGCCTTCACGGATAGCGAAGCGCAGACCGTCTTCCATTGCGATGGTCTTGATCAGGGTAACAGTCATCTGAATGTTGTCACCTGGCATTACCATTTCAACGCCTTCCGGCAGTTCGCAGTTACCGGTCACGTCAGTGGTACGGAAGTAGAACTGTGGACGGTAGCCTTTGAAGAACGGAGTGTGACGGCCGCCTTCTTCCTTCGACAGGACGTAGACTTCTGCGGTGAACTTGGTGTGCGGCTTGACCGAACCCGGCTTGACCAGAACCTGGCCACGCTCAACGTCGTCACGCTTGGTACCACGCAGCAGAACGCCGCAGTTCTCGCCAGCACGACCTTCGTCCAGCAGCTTGCGGAACATCTCAACACCGGTGCAGGTGGTGGTGGTGGTGTCACGCAGACCAACGATTTCCAGCGGATCCTGAACGCGGACGATACCACGCTCGATACGACCGGTAACAACGGTACCACGACCCGAGATCGAGAATACGTCTTCGATCGGCATCAGGAACGGCTGGTCGATGGCACGAACTGGCTCAGGGATGTAGGCATCCAGAGTTTCTACCAGCTTCTTGACAGCGGTAGTGCCCATTTCGTTGTCGTCTTTGCCTTCCAGGGCCATACGAGCGGAACCGATGATGATCGGAGTGTCGTCGCCTGGGAAGTCGTAGGTGGACAGCAGGTCGCGAACTTCCATCTCGACCAGTTCCAGCAGCTCAGCGTCGTCTACCAGGTCAGCCTTGTTCAGGAAGACCACGATGTACGGAACGCCTACCTGACGGGACAGCAGGATGTGCTCACGGGTTTGTGGCATCGGACCATCGGCGGCCGAGCAAACCAGGATCGCGCCGTCCATCTGGGCAGCACCGGTGATCATGTTCTTCACGTAGTCAGCGTGACCTGGGCAGTCAACGTGAGCGTAGTGACGAATGTTCGAGTTGTACTCGACGTGAGCGGTGTTGATGGTGATACCGCGCGCTTTTTCTTCCGGAGCCGAGTCGATCTTGTCGAACTCAACGACTGCCGAACCGAAAACTTCGGAGCAGACGCGAGTCAGAGCTGCGGTCAGAGTGGTCTTACCGTGGTCAACGTGGCCGATGGTGCCGACGTTAACGTGGGGAAGGGAACGATCAAATTTTTCTTTAGCCACGACAGTGAACCTCTTGCCTAAAGGGGATTAGCCTTGTTTTTTAACGAGTGCTTCGACGATGTTCGACGGAGCTTCGGCGTATTTGGAGAATTCCATGGAGTAGCTTGCGCGACCCTGAGACATGGAACGAACGTCGGTTGCGTAACCGAACATCTCTCCGAGCGGTACTTCAGCACGGACGACACGGCCAGAGACCGACTCATCCATACCCTGGACCAGACCACGACGACGGTTCAGGTCACCCATCACGTCACCCAGGTAGTCTTCCGGGGTTACAACTTCGACTTTCATGATCGGCTCGAGAACCACGCCACCGCCCTTCTGGGCCAGTTGCTTGGTCGCCATCGAAGCAGCGATCTTGAACGCCATTTCGTTGGAGTCGACGTCGTGGTACGAACCGTCGAATACCGCGGCCTTCAGGCCGATCAGAGGATAACCGGCAACAACGCCGTTTTTCATCTGCTCTTCGATACCCTTCTGGATCGCAGGGATGTATTCCTTAGGAATCACACCACCAACGACTTCGTTGGAGAACACCAGACCTTCTGTGATGTTGCCCTTGTCGTCCACGTCCGGCTCGGAGAAGCGAACCCAGCAGTGACCGAACTGACCACGACCACCCGACTGACGAACGAACTTGCCTTCGATCTCGACGTTGGATTTGGTGATCTTCTCGCGGTACGAAACCTGCGGCTTGCCGATGTTGGCTTCGACGTTGAATTCGCGCTTCATGCGGTCAACGAGGATGTCCAGGTGCAGCTCACCCATACCGGAGATGATGGTCTGACCGGTTTCTTCATCGGTCTTGACGCGGAACGATGGGTCTTCCTGAGCCAGCTTGCCCAGTGCGATACCCATCTTCTCCTGGTCCTGCTTGGTTTTCGGCTCTACAGAGAGCGAAATCACAGGCTCAGGGAAGTCCATACGCTCAAGGATGATCGGCTTGTCGGCGTTGCACAGGGTATCACCAGTAGTGACGTCCTTCATGCCGATCAGAGCAGCGATGTCGCCTGCACGTACTTCTTTGATCTCTTCACGCTGGTTGGCGTGCATCTGGACCATACGACCAACGCGCTCTTTCTTGCCTTTGACCGAGTTGATGACGGAGTCACCGGAGGTCAGGAAGCCCGAGTAAACGCGAACGAAGGTCAGAGTACCAACGAACGGGTCGGTGGCAATCTTGAAGGCCAGGGCCGAGAACGGCTCGTCGTCGTCAGCATGACGCTCGTCGAACTGCTCTGGCTTGACTTCGTCCTTAGGCACGTCGATCAGGTCAGGGTGGATACCCTTGATCGCAGGGATCTCGGTCGGAGCTGGCAGGAAGTCGATAACGGCGTCGAGAACCAGGGGAACACCCTTGTTCTTGAACGACGAACCGCAGACAGCCGGAACGATCTCGCTGGCCAGGGTGCGCGCGCGCAGGCCTGCCTTGATCTCTTCGACGGACAGCTCACCTTCTTCAAGGTACTTGTTCATCAGCTCTTCGGTGGCTTCGGCGGCGGCTTCAACCATGTTGTTGCGCCATTCGTTAGCCAGCTCGACCATATCCGCAGGAATTTCTTCCTCGCGGTAGGTAGTACCCTTGTCGTCGTCGTTCCAGTAGATAGCCTTCATCTTGATCAGGTCAACCTGACCCTGGAAGTTATCTTCCGAACCGATGGCCAGCTGAACAGGAACCGGAGTGTGACCCAGACGGTTCTTGATCTGACCTACGACGCGCAGGAAGTTTGCACCAGCACGGTCCATCTTGTTCACGTAGACAACACGCGGAACGCCGTACTTGTTGGCCTGACGCCATACGGTTTCGGACTGCGGCTCAACGCCGGAGGTGCCACAGAACACAACGACCGCGCCGTCGAGTACACGCAGCGAACGCTCTACTTCAATGGTGAAGTCAACGTGGCCAGGGGTATCGATAACGTTTACGCGGTAGTTGTCATACTGACCACGGGAACCTTTCCAGAAGGTGGTAACGGCAGCGGAGGTAATGGTGATACCCCGCTCCTGCTCCTGCACCATCCAGTCGGTGGTCGCGGCGCCGTCATGCACCTCGCCCATTTTGTGGCTCAGACCTGTGTAGAACAGGATCCGCTCGGTAGTGGTGGTCTTGCCCGCGTCAACGTGGGCACAGATACCAATGTTACGGTAGCGGTTAATTGCTGTAGTACGAGCCATAAAGCCCTCGCAAAAAGATTGATGCTTGAATTAGAAGCGGTAGTGCGAGAACGCTTTGTTGGCTTCAGCCATACGGTGAACGTCTTCACGCTTCTTGACTGCAGCACCCTTGCCTTCGGCAGCATCCAGCAGTTCGCCGGCCAGACGCAGAGCCATCGACTTCTCGCCGCGCTTGCGGGCGTAGTCTACGAGCCAGCGCATTGCCAGAGCGTTACGACGGGATGGACGAACTTCAACCGGGACCTGGTAAGTGGCACCGCCGACACGACGGGACTTTACTTCGACCAGCGGAGCGATGGCGTCGAGAGCTTTCTCGAAGATTTCCAGGGGGTCGCTGTTCTTGCGTGCTTTGACGGTATCCAGGGCACCGTAAACGATGCGCTCGGCTACGGCCTTCTTGCCGCTTTCCATCACGTGGTTCATGAACTTCGCGAGAATCTGGGATCCGTACTTCGGATCGTCAAGGATCTCACGTTTTGCTGCTACACGACGTCTTGGCATGATAAGCCCTCAAACGGTCTTCAGGTTAGCCCGGGACCAGGTCATTCGACCCACGCCCGACCTTACTCTTATCGACTCAAAAAAATGGATGTCTGCAAACGACCGATTACTTCGGACGCTTGGTACCGTACTTCGAACGACCCTGGTTACGGCCTTTAACGCCCGAAGTATCCAGAGAGCCGCGAACGGTGTGGTAACGAACACCTGGCAAGTCTTTTACACGGCCGCCACGAATCAGGACGACGCTGTGCTCTTGCAGGTTGTGGCCTTCACCACCGATGTACGAGGAAACCTCGAAACCGTTGGTCAGACGCACACGGCATACTTTACGCAGTGCCGAGTTAGGTTTTTTCGGCGTGGTGGTGTACACACGGGTGCACACGCCACGACGCTGCGGGCAGTTCTGCAGCGCAGGAACGTCGGACTTCTCGACCGAACGCTTACGCGGCTGACGTACCAGCTGGTTGATAGTTGCCATCTACTAGCTCCACTGATTGTCTTGCGACTCTATTGTCTTGCAAGAAAGCCAAAAATTGGCGAGACGGAGCCTCACCAAATTTAAGGGTACAAAAGTCTAAAGAGGATCTTGCACCCAGTCAAGACGAGGCCCCGGCCCTCCCCGCCCGATCATCGGCAACATTTCATGTCGCCGATGATCGCCCGAGGCTTGCCGGGGCCTTGCCCTGTACTTAATTACCGCTGGAATTCAGCGCTTCGGTCAGTGCAGCTTCCACTTCACTGGCGCTTACACGCAGCGGTTTGTCGGCATCACGGCGACGCTTGCGCTCGCTGTGGTAGGCCAGACCAGTACCGGCCGGGATCAGACGACCCACGACCACGTTCTCTTTCAGACCGCGCAGGTAGTCGCGCTTGCCGGTTACCGCCGCTTCGGTCAGTACGCGGGTTGTTTCCTGGAAGGAAGCCGCGGAGATGAACGACTCGGTGGACAGCGAGGCCTTGGTGATACCCAGCAGCACTCGGGTGAACTTGGAGATGAACTTGTCCTCGCTAGCGAGACGCTCGTTCTCTACCAGCACCTGGGTCAGTTCCATCTGGTCGCCCTTGATGAAGCTGGAATCGCCCGACTCGGAGATCTCAACCTTGCGCAGCATCTGACGCAGAATGGTCTCGATGTGCTTGTCGTTGATCTTCACGCCTTGCAGACGGTAAACGTCCTGGATCTCGTTGACGATGTACTTCGCCAGCGCACTCACACCCAGCAGACGCAGGATGTCATGCGGATCGCTCGGGCCGTCGGAGATAACTTCGCCGCGGTTTACCTGTTCACCTTCGAAGACGTTCAGGTGGCGCCACTTCGGAATCAGCTCTTCGTACGGTTCGCTACCGTCGGTCGGAGTGATCACCAGGCGACGCTTGCCCTTGGTCTCTTTACCGAATGCGATGGTGCCGCTGACTTCAGCCAGAATCGAGGCTTCTTTCGGACGACGCGCTTCGAACAGGTCGGCAACGCGTGGCAGACCACCGGTAATGTCACGGGTCTTCGACGTCTCTTGCGGGATACGCGCGATAACGTCACCAACACCGATCTGAGCACCGTCAGCCACACCGACAAGGGCGTTGGCCGGCAGGAAGTACTGGGCAGGTACATCAGTACCTGGCAGGTACAGGTCCTTGCCTGCAGCATCGACCATCTTGATTGCTGGACGGATTTCCTTGCCTGCGGCAGGGCGATCCTTGACGTCCAGTACTTCAATGTTGGTCAAGCCGGTCAGTTCGTCGGTCTGACGCTTGATGGTGATGTTTTCTTCCATGCCCACGAAGGTCACGGTACCTTTCAGCTCGGTAACGATCGGGTGGGTGTGCGGGTCCCACTTGGCGACGATGGCGCCAGCTTCGACCTTTTCACCTTCCTTGACCGAAATCACCGCACCGTAAGGCAGCTTGTAGCGCTCACGCTCACGACCGAACTCGTCAGCAATCGCCAACTCACCCGAACGCGATACGGCAACCAGGTTACCGTCGGCACGCTCAACCTGCTTCAGGTTGTGCAGACGCACCATACCGCCATTCTTAACCTGGACGCTGTCGGCAGCCGAGGTACGGCTTGCAGCACCACCGATGTGGAACGTACGCATGGTCAGCTGGGTACCCGGCTCACCGATCGACTGGGCAGCGATAACGCCGACAGCCTCACCGATGTTCACCTGGTGACCACGAGCCAGATCACGACCGTAGCACTTGGCGCAAATGCCGTAGCGGGTTTCGCAGTTGATCGGCGAACGCACGATCACTTCGTCGATGCTGTTCAGCTCGATGAACTCGACCCACTGCTCGTCGACCAAGGTACCGGCCGGAACGATAACGTCCTCGGTGCCTGGCTTGAACACGTCACGGGCGATGACACGACCCAATACACGCTCACCCAGTGGCTCTACAACGTCGCCGCCTTCGATGTGTGGCGTCATCACCAGGCCCTGATCGGTGCCGCAGTCGATCTCGGTCACTACCAGATCCTGGGCAACGTCCACCAGACGACGAGTCAGGTAACCGGAGTTAGCGGTTTTCAGTGCGGTATCCGCCAGACCCTTACGAGCACCGTGAGTCGAGATGAAGTACTGAAGTACGCTCAGACCTTCACGGAAGTTCGCGGTGATCGGCGTCTCGATGATGGAGCCGTCCGGCTTGGCCATCAGACCACGCATACCGGCCAGCTGACGGATCTGGGCTGCGGAACCCCGCGCACCCGAGTCAGCCATCATGTACATCGAGTTGAAGGACTCTTGCTCGACTTCCTTGCCTTCGCGGTCGATGACCTTCTCTTTCGAGAGGTTGGCCATCATCGCCTTGGACACTTCGTCGTTCGCCTTCGACCACAAGTCGATGACCTTGTTGTACTTCTCGCCCTGGGTTACCAGGCCGGAGGCGTACTGGCTCTCGATTTCCTTCACTTCGTCGGTAGCGTTACCGATGATGCGGGCTTTCTCGTCCGGGATAACGAAGTCGTTAACACCGATGGAAACGCCGGAAATGGTCGAGTATGCGAAACCGGTGTACATCAGTTGGTCGGCGAAGATAACGGTCTCTTTCAGACCAACCACGCGGTAGCACTGGTTGATCAGCTTGGAGATCGCCTTTTTCTTCATCGGCTGGTTGACCACGTCATACGGCAGACCTGCCGGCACAACCTGGAACAGCAGCGCACGGCCGACGGTGGTGTCGACGATGCGGGTGTTCTTGACCACCGAGCCATCACGCTCTTTCACGGTTTCGTTGATACGAACCTTGATTTTCGCGTGCAGGGCGGCTTCGCCGGCGCGGAATACGCGGTCGACTTCCTGCAGGTCGGCGAACACGCGACCTTCGCCCTTGGCATTGATGGCTTCCCGGGTCATGTAGTACAGACCCAGTACAACGTCCTGCGACGGAACGATGATTGGCTCACCGTTGGCTGGCGACAGGATGTTGTTGGTCGACATCATCAGCGCACGCGCTTCGAGCTGGGCTTCCAGGGTCAGCGGCACGTGAACGGCCATCTGGTCACCGTCGAAGTCGGCGTTGTACGCAGCACAGACCAGCGGGTGCAGCTGAATAGCCTTACCTTCGATCAGTACGGGTTCAAACGCCTGGATACCCAGACGGTGAAGGGTCGGTGCACGGTTGAGCAGTACGGGGTGTTCGCGAATCACTTCAGCGAGAACGTCCCACACCTCTGGCAGCTCGCGCTCGACCATCTTCTTGGCAGCCTTGATGGTGGTCGCCAGACCACGCATTTCCAGCTTGCCGAAAATGAACGGCTTGAACAGCTCGAGGGCCATCTTCTTCGGCAGACCGCACTGGTGCAGACGCAGGGTCGGACCTACGGTAATTACCGAACGGCCGGAGTAGTCAACACGCTTACCGAGCAAGTTCTGACGGAAGCGACCTTGCTTACCTTTGATCATGTCGGCCAGGGACTTCAGCGGACGCTTGTTCGAGCCAGTGATGGCGCGACCACGACGGCCGTTGTCCAGCAGAGCGTCAACCGCTTCCTGCAGCATGCGCTTTTCGTTGCGCACGATGATGTCCGGCGCCGACAGATCCAGCAGGCGCTTCAGACGGTTGTTACGGTTGATCACCCGACGATACAGGTCGTTCAGGTCGGAAGTCGCGAAACGGCCACCATCCAGCGGAACCAGCGGACGCAGGTCCGGCGGCAGCACTGGCAGGACGGTCAGGACCATCCACTCAGGCAGGTTGCCCGAGCCCTGGAAAGCTTCCATCAGCTTCAGACGCTTGGAAAGCTTCTTGATCTTGGTTTCCGAGTTGGTCTGCGGAATTTCTTCGCGCAGGCGGCCGATCTCGTGCTCCAGGTCGATAGCGTGCAGCAGCTCGCGGACAGCCTCGGCACCCATACGGGCATCGAAGTCGTCACCGAACTCTTCCAGCGCTTCGAAGTACTGCTCGTCGTTCAGCAGCTGGCCCTTTTCCAGGGTAGTCATGCCCGGGTCGATAACGACATAGCTCTCGAAGTAGAGCACGCGCTCGATATCACGCAGGGTCATGTCCATCAGCAGGCCGATACGGGACGGCAGCGACTTCAGGAACCAGATGTGGGCAACCGGCGAGGCCAGCTCGATGTGCGCCATGCGCTCACGACGAACCTTCGCCAGGGCAACTTCAACGCCGCACTTCTCGCAGATTACGCCGCGGTGCTTGAGGCGCTTGTACTTGCCGCACAGGCACTCGTAGTCCTTGACTGGGCCAAAGATCTTGGCGCAGAACAGGCCGTCACGCTCAGGCTTGAACGTACGGTAGTTGATGGTTTCCGGCTTCTTAACTTCACCGAACGACCACGAACGGATCATTTCAGGCGACGCCAGACCGATGCGGATGGCGTCGAACTCTTCGACTTGACCCTGGTTTTTCAGCAAATTCAGTAGGTCTTTCAAGGCCTTTCCTCCTGGCGGAGCAGGGAGCGGGCATTACCTGCCCCACTCCCCTTCGCGTCACGTGTTATTCGGTTTCCAGATCGATATCGATACCGAGCGAACGGATCTCTTTGATCAACACGTTGAAGGACTCGGGCATGCCCGGCTCCATACGGTGATCGCCATCCACGATGTTCTTGTACATCTTGGTACGGCCGTTCACGTCGTCCGACTTCACTGTGAGCATTTCTTGCAGGGTGTATGCCGCGCCGTATGCTTCCAGCGCCCACACTTCCATCTCCCCGAAACGCTGACCACCGAACTGCGCCTTACCACCCAGCGGCTGCTGGGTAACCAGGCTGTAGGAACCAGTGGAACGCGCGTGCATCTTGTCGTCCACCAAGTGGTTCAGCTTGAGCATGTACATGTAACCAACGGTCACAGGACGCTCGAACTTGTTGCCGGTACGGCCGTCGAACAGCACCATCTGGCCGCTCTCTGGCAGGTCGGCCAGTTTCAGCATGGCCTTGATCTCGCGTTCCTTGGCACCATCGAAGACCGGGGTAGCCATCGGCACGCCTTTCTTCAGGTTGTTAGCCAGGGCCAGGATCTCTTCGTCGGTGAATTCGTCGAGATTTTCCTGACGACCGCCGATCTCGTTGTAGACCTCGGTCAGGAACACGCGCAGCTCAGCGGCTTTACGCTGCTCTTCGAGCATGCGGTCGATCTTCTCGCCCAGACCCTTGGCCGCGAGGCCCAGGTGGGTTTCAAGGATCTGACCAACGTTCATACGCGAAGGTACACCCAGCGGGTTCAGTACGACGTCAACCGGAGTACCGTTGGCATCGTGCGGCATGTCTTCAACCGGCATGATGACCGAGACGACACCCTTGTTACCGTGACGACCGGCCATCTTGTCACCCGGCTGGATGCGGCGGCGGATTGCCAGGTAAACCTTGACGATCTTCAGTACGCCCGGTGCCAGGTCATCGCCCTGCTGCAGCTTGCGCTTCTTGTCTTCGAACTTGTCGTCCAGCAGACGGCGACGGTCGACGATGTACTGCTGAGCCTTTTCCAGCTGCTCGTTCAGTGCATCTTCAGCCATGCGCAGTTTGAACCACTGGCCGTGCTCCAGACCGTCCAGCACCTCGTCAGTGATCACGGTGCCTTTCTTCAGGCCTGCACCACCATCAACCACCTGGCCGTTCAGAGCAGAACGCAGACGCTCGAAGGTTGCACCTTCAACAATGCGGAACTCTTCGTTGAGGTCTTTGCGGATCTCGTCGAGCTGCATCTTCTCGATGGCCAGCGCGCGGCTATCGCGCTCCACGCCATCACGGGTGAAGACCTGTACGTCGATGACAGTACCCTTGGTGCCGGTTGGCACACGCAGGGAGGTGTCCTTAACGTCGCTGGCCTTCTCACCGAAGATTGCGCGCAGCAGTTTTTCTTCCGGAGTCAGCTGGGTTTCGCCTTTTGGCGTGACCTTGCCAACCAGGATGTCGCCAGCGCCAACTTCAGCACCTACGTAAACGATACCGGCTTCGTCCAGCTTGTTCAGTGCGGCTTCACCCACGTTCGGGATGTCCGCAGTGATTTCCTCTGGGCCGAGCTTGGTGTCACGCGCCACACAGGTCAGTTCCTGAATGTGGATGGTGGTGAAGCGATCTTCCTGAACAACACGCTCGGACAGGCAGATGGAGTCTTCGAAGTTGAAGCCGTTCCACGCCATGAACGCGATGCGCATGTTCTGACCCAGAGCCAGCTCACCCATGTCGGTGGACGGGCCGTCGGCCATGATGTCACCACGCTGAACCTTGTCACCCTTGCTCACCAGCGGACGCTGGTTGATGCAGGTGTTCTGGTTCGAACGGGTGTACTTGGTCAGGTTGTAGATATCCACACCCGCTTCGCCGGTTTCCACTTCGTCGTCGGCAACGCGAACAACGATACGGCTGGCGTCGACCGAGTCGATCACACCACCGCGGCGAGCAACCACGCAGACACCGGAGTCACGGGCAACGTTGCGCTCCATGCCGGTACCTACCAGCGGCTTGTCGGCACGCAGGGTCGGTACAGCCTGACGCTGCATGTTCGAACCCATCAACGCACGGTTGGCGTCGTCGTGCTCGAGGAACGGAATCAGCGACGCTGCAACGGAAACAACCTGCTTCGGCGAAACATCCATCAGGGTGACGTCTTCCGGCGCCTTGACGGTGAATTCGTTCAGGTGACGAACTGCTACCAGCTCATCGATCAGTTGCTTCTTGTCGTTCATCGCGGCCGAAGCCTGTGCGATAACGTGATCTGCCTCTTCGATTGCCGACAGGAACACGATGTCGTCGCTGACAACGCCT
Source organism: Pseudomonas sp. GW823-FHT05G12 (assembly GCF_058795575.1). NCBI lineage: Bacteria > Pseudomonadati > Pseudomonadota > Gammaproteobacteria > Pseudomonadales > Pseudomonadaceae > Pseudomonas > Pseudomonas sp. GW823-FHT05G12. The sequence continues at coordinate 577,843 of NZ_CM179501.1, read as the reverse complement.
TCCTTCACCACGCGGTACGGGCTTTCCAGGAAGCCGTACTGGTTGGTGCGGGCGTAGGCCGCCAGGGAGTTGATCAGACCGATGTTCGGACCTTCAGGGGTCTCGATCGGGCACACACGGCCATAGTGGGTCGGGTGTACGTCACGGACTTCGAAGCCGGCACGCTCACGGGTCAGACCGCCAGGGCCGAGTGCGGAGACGCGGCGCTTGTGGGTAATCTCCGAGAGAGGGTTGTTCTGGTCCATGAACTGGGACAGCTGGCTGGAACCGAAGAACTCTTTCACCGCTGCCGCTACCGGCTTGGCGTTGATCAGGTCTTGCGGCATCAGGCCTTCGCTTTCCGCCATCGACAGGCGTTCCTTGACCGCGCGCTCGACACGCACCAGGCCAACGCGGAACTGGTTCTCGGCCATCTCGCCGACGCAACGTACGCGACGGTTACCCAGGTGGTCGATGTCGTCGACGATGCCTTTGCCGTTACGGATATCGACCAGGGTCTTCAGAACCTCGACGATGTCTTCCTTGCTCAGCACGCCCGAACCCTCGATCTCGGTACGACCGATACGACGGTTGAACTTCATGCGGCCTACGGCGGACAGATCGTAACGCTCGGCACTGAAGAACAGGTTGTTGAACAGGGTCTCGGCTGCGTCCTTGGTTGGCGGCTCGCCTGGACGCATCATGCGGTAGATCTCGACCAGCGCTTCCAGTTGGTTGCTGGTGGTATCGATCTTCAGAGTGTCAGAGATGAACGGACCGCAATCGATGTCGTTGGTGTACAGGGTCTCGATACGGACAACCTGCGCCTTGGCGACCTTGATCAGCAGCTCGGTAGTCATCTCGGTGTTGCATTCGGCGAGAATTTCGCCGGTAGCCGGATGCACGATAGCCTTGGCGGTAGTGCGGCCCAGGACGTATTCCATTGGAACGTCCAGTTGCTTGACGCCGGCCTTCTCGAGCTGGTTGATGTGGCGCGCGGTAATACGGCGGCCTTGCTCGACGATGACTTTGCCGGTTTCGTCATGGATGTCCATGACTGCAACTTCACCACGCAGACGCTGCGGTACCAGTTCCAGGCTGAGTTTTTCGCCGGAAATGTGGAACACGTTGGTGGTGTAGAAGGTGTTCAGCACTTCTTCAGTGCTGTAACCCAGGGCGCGCAGCAGCACCGAGGCCGGCAGTTTGCGGCGACGGTCGATACGCACGAACACGCAGTCCTTCGGGTCGAACTCGAAGTCCAGCCAGGAACCGCGGTAAGGGATGATGCGAGCGGAGTACAGCAGCTTGCCCGAGCTGTGGGTCTTGCCACGGTCGTGGTCGAAGAACACACCAGGCGAACGGTGCAGCTGGGAAACGATCACACGCTCGGTACCGTTGATAACGAAGGTACCGTTCTCAGTCATCAGGGGGATTTCACCCATGTAGACTTCTTGCTCTTTGATGTCCTTGATCGCTTTGTTCGACGATTCCTTGTCGAAGATGATCAGGCGCACCTTGACCCGCAGTGGGACCGCGAAGGTCACGCCACGCAGGACACATTCCTTCACATCGAAGGCGGGTTCGCCCAGGCGATAGCCTACGTACTCCAGGGCAGCATTGCCGGAGTAGCTGATGATCGGGAATACCGATTTGAAGGCCGCGTGCAGGCCGACGTCGCGGAAGTGATCCTTGGATGCTCCCGCTTGCAGGAATTCGCGATACGAATCCAGCTGGATGGCCAGGAGGTAAGGCACATCCATGACGTCCGGCAACTTGCTAAAGTCCTTGCGGATACGTTTTTTCTCAGTGTATGAGTAAGCCATCAGCGTTCCCCAGCTTGGTCACCTGCTTGTTTGGCTTCTCCCGGCGGGAGCAGCCAGAAAATCGTGCAAACCCCTTGGTTTGCGCCACCCACATGGGTGTCTTGCAGCTCGTTATCGGGACCGGCCTGACCGGCCACCAATAACGGAAAAAGGCCGGTGGCATAAGCCACCAGCCATCAGCCTTTCGCTCAACGCTCAGGCTGGCATCGCAAGGTCGAGATTACTTCAGCTCGACTTTAGCGCCTGCTTCTTCCAGCTTCTTCTTAGCGTCTTCAGCGGCTTCTTTCGAAACGCCTTCAGCTACAACCTGAGGAGCGCCATCGACTTTCTCTTTGGCTTCTTTCAGGCCCAGACCGGTCAGTTCGCGAACGGCCTTGATCACGTTCACTTTCTTGTCGCCGGCTTCAACCAGAACAACGTTGAACTCGGTCTGCTCTTCAACAACGGCAGCAGCAGCAGCTGGGCCAGCAGCGGCAACAGCAGCGGTAACGCCGAAGGTTTCTTCCATTGCTTTGATCAGCTCAACAACTTCCAGAACGGTTTTCTGGCCGATTGCTTCGATGATTTGTTCGTTAGTCAGAGACATGACTTAAATCCTGTATTGGGGTGACAGCCTACGCAGCCATCAAATTAAACGTATGATTTTGAAAGAATTCGCGCGCCTTAGGCGGCGGTAGCTTCTTTCTGGTCGCGAATGGCTGCCAGAGTACGAGCCAGCTTGCTGGTGGCGCCTTGAATAACGCTCATCAGTCGTGCAATAGCTTCGTCGCGGGTCGGCAGGGTAGCCAACACGTCGATCTGGTTCGCTGCAATGAAATTGCCGTCAAACGCAGCTGCCTTGATCTCGAACTTGTCCTGACCCTTGGCGAACTCTTTGAACAGACGAGCAGCAGCGCCCGGGTGTTCGTTGGAGAAAGCAATCAGGGTCGGGCCTTTGAACGCGTCGTTGAGGATCGAGAATTCGGTGCCTTCAACAGCGCGCTTGAGCAGGGTATTACGCACTACACGTACGTATACGCCAGCTTCGCGGGCCTCTTTACGGAGTCCGGTCATTGCGCTTACAGTCACACCACGGGCATCAGCCACGACAGCGGACAGAGCGACTTTGGCAGCCTCGTTGACTTCAGCGACGATGGCCTTCTTGTCTTCGAGTTTAATTGCCACGGGTTTACTCCTGGTTTTTACCGTTTCATCTGGCCGAGGCCGGATGTCGTTTTGGTGTCTGATTCGGTAACGAATCGGGAGCACCATCTGCGTGGGCTGATGTTTTAAGGCTTGCGCCGCCTACGGTCTTGGATAGCCCCCGCCAGGCAGGGACCCCAATTTTTGCTGGCGGCGCGACTGGTCGCGCCGCCATGTTCTTACACGTTCAGCGAGCTCTGATCGATGACCAGACCTGGGCCCATGGTGGTGCTCAGGGTAACGCGCTTAACGTAGATACCTTTCGAGGAAGCTGGCTTGATACGCTTCAGGTCAGCGATCAGGGCTTCAACGTTTTCCTTCAGCTTGTCAGCTTCAAAGCCGATCTTGCCAACGGAGGTGTGGATGATACCGTTTTTGTCGGTACGGTAGCGAACCTGACCAGCCTTGGCGTTTTTCACGGCAGTGGCTACGTCTGGGGTCACGGTACCAACTTTCGGGTTAGGCATCAGGCCGCGAGGACCCAGAACCTGACCCAGCTGACCTACAACGCGCATGGCATCAGGCGATGCGATAACGACGTCATAGTTCAGGTCGCCGCCTTTCATTTCGGCAGCCAGATCGTCCATACCTACGCGATCAGCGCCGGCAGCCAGAGCAGCTTCAGCAGCTGGACCCTGGGTGAAGACAGCAACGCGAACGGTCTTGCCAGTGCCGTGTGGCAGCACGGTAGCGCTACGTACGACCTGGTCGGATTTACGCGGGTCAACACCGAGGTTAACGGCGATGTCGTAGGACTCGACGAACTTGGCAGCAGGCAGCGAGGCCAGCAGAGTTGCCGCTTCTTCGAAGTTGTAGGCCTTGCCTGCTTCGATTTTCTCGGCGATTGCCTTTTGGCGTTTGGTCAGCTTAGCCATTACACACCCTCCACGTTCAGGCCCATGCTGCGGGCAGAGCCAGCGATGGTGCGTACAGCAGCGTCCAGGTCAGCGGCAGTCAGGTCAGCCTGTTTGGCTTTCGCGATGTCTTCCAGCTGAGCACGGGTAACGGTACCGACTTTAACGGTGTTCGGGCGAGCCGAACCACTGGTCAGGCCAGCAGCTTTCTTCAGCAGAACCGAGGCAGGGGTGCTCTTGGTCTCGAAGGTGAAGCTACGGTCGCTGTAGACAGTGATGATCACTGGAGTCGGCAGGCCGGCTTCTTGACCCTGGGTACGGGCGTTGAAGGCCTTGCAGAATTCCATGATGTTCACACCATGTTGACCCAGAGCTGGACCAACGGGTGGGCTTGGGTTGGCCTGGCCGGCCTTAACTTGCAGCTTGATGTAAGCCTGAATCTTCTTAGCCATGAGCTACTCCAAAATCGGGTACGAACGCCTGATGGCTCCCCGGATGACTTGCGTTTTATCCCAGTGACGACAAAACCCCGCAGCACACAGGGCTGCGGGGTATGGGATGCTTCGTCCGCCTAGACCTTTTCGACCTGGCTGAACTCGAGCTCCACCGGAGTAGAGCGACCGAAAATGAGCACCGCAACCTGCAGGCGACTCTTTTCGTAGTTAACTTCTTCGACACTACCATTGAAGTCAGCGAACGGACCATCAATGACTCGAACCACTTCACCTGGCTCGAACAGCGTCTTGGGCTTCGGCTTATCGCTACCGTCGGCAACGCGACGCAGGATGGCCTCAGCTTCTTTATCGGTAATCGGCGCAGGCTTGTCAGCAGTACCGCCAATAAAGCCCATCACGCGAGGGGTGTCCTTGACCAAGTGCCAAGTCCCTTCATTCATCTCCATCTGGACCAGTACATAGCCAGGGAAGAATTTACGCTCACTCTTGCGCTTCTGGCCGTTGCGCATTTCGACAACTTCTTCGGTCGGGACCAAGATCTCGCCGAAACCGTCTTCCATGCCAGCCAGCTTGACGCGCTCGATGAGGGAGCGCATTACATGCTTCTCGTAACCCGAGTAAGCATGCACAACATACCAACGCTTAGCCACGGGACACCTTTAGCCAACGATCAAGGAGACCGCCCAGCCGAGCAGGGAATCGAGCCCCCACAGCAGCAGTGCCATAACCAGCACGACAGCCACGACAATCAGCGTGGTCTGGGTGGTTTCCTGGCGGGTCGGCCACACGACTTTACGAATCTCGGTACGAGCTTCCTTCGCCAGCGCAAAGAACGACTTGCCCTTCGCAGTCTGCAGAGCTACAAAGCCCGCGACAGCAGCAAGGACGAGAAGCACAAGAACGCGATACAGGATTGGAGAGCCGGAGTAATATTGATTACCCACAACACCAACAACCACCAAAGCCACTACAGCCAGCCACTTGAACAGATCAAAACGCGATTCTTGGGCTTCAGTTTTGGGGGTCATCGAGGAGGATCCTGTAAGAAGAAAGCCATCACACCGAGGTGAAATGGCAGGTCAGGAGGGAATCGAACCCCCAACCTACGGTTTTGGAGACCGTCGCTCTGCCAATTGAGCTACTGACCTGTAACGCTGTATCAGGCCGGCCATTATACCGGCCTGATCAAGTAAATCAACTACTTATTCAATAATTTTTGCTACGACGCCGGCGCCGACGGTACGACCGCCTTCACGGATAGCGAAGCGCAGACCGTCTTCCATTGCGATGGTCTTGATCAGGGTAACAGTCATCTGAATGTTGTCACCTGGCATTACCATTTCAACGCCTTCCGGCAGTTCGCAGTTACCGGTCACGTCAGTGGTACGGAAGTAGAACTGTGGACGGTAGCCTTTGAAGAACGGAGTGTGACGGCCGCCTTCTTCCTTCGACAGGACGTAGACTTCTGCGGTGAACTTGGTGTGCGGCTTGACCGAACCTGGCTTGACCAGAACCTGGCCACGCTCAACGTCGTCACGCTTGGTACCACGCAGCAGAACGCCGCAGTTCTCACCAGCACGACCTTCGTCCAGCAGCTTGCGGAACATCTCAACACCGGTGCAGGTGGTGGTGGTGGTGTCACGCAGACCAACGATTTCCAGCGGATCCTGAACGCGGACGATACCACGCTCGATACGACCGGTAACAACGGTACCACGACCCGAGATCGAGAATACGTCTTCGATCGGCATCAGGAACGGCTGGTCGATGGCACGAACTGGCTCAGGAATGTAGCTATCCAGAGTCTCTACCAGCTTCTTGACAGCGGTAGTGCCCATCTCGTTGTCGTCTTTGCCTTCCAGGGCCATACGAGCGGAACCGATGATGATCGGAGTGTCGTCGCCTGGGAAGTCGTAGGTGGACAGCAGGTCGCGAACTTCCATCTCGACCAGTTCCAGCAGCTCAGCGTCGTCTACCAGGTCAGCCTTGTTCAGGAAGACCACGATGTACGGAACGCCTACCTGACGGGACAGCAGGATGTGCTCACGGGTTTGCGGCATCGGACCATCGGCGGCCGAGCAAACCAGGATCGCGCCGTCCATCTGGGCAGCACCGGTGATCATGTTCTTCACGTAGTCAGCGTGACCTGGGCAGTCAACGTGAGCGTAGTGACGAATGGTCGAGTTGTACTCGACGTGAGCGGTGTTGATGGTGATACCGCGCGCTTTTTCTTCCGGAGCCGAGTCGATCTTGTCGAACTCAACGATTGCCGAACCGAAAACTTCGGAGCAAACGCGAGTCAGAGCTGCGGTCAGAGTGGTCTTACCGTGGTCAACGTGGCCGATAGTGCCGACGTTAACGTGGGGAAGGGAACGATCAAACTTTTCCTTAGCCATCGATACAATCCTCCGCAGAAGAAATAGTCTTGCGCTGATAAAACAAAGGCAGATATTTTCATATCTGCCTTGTTTATATGGAGCTCTTGAGCGGACTTGAACCGCTGACCTCACCCTTACCAAGGGTGTGCTCTACCAACTGAGCTACAAGAGCGAAACACTTTGTGCAAAATCCGGCAAACTTGGAGCGGGTAGCGGGAATCGAACCCGCATCATCAGCTTGGAAGGCTGAGGTTCTACCACTAAACTATACCCGCGGAGCTTGCGGCTCTCGCTAAAACTGGTGGAGGGAGAAGGATTCGAACCTTCGAAGCTCTCGCAACGGATTTACAGTCCGTCCCCTTTGACCGCTCGGGAATCCCTCCAGATGTGGCCGGCATTCTATTTGTCTGCCGCCCTAGTGTCAAGCGTTTTTTTCAAATTTTTTCAATCAAATCTGAAACTTAGCTGCTTTGACACCGCTTCCAGTTCTACCACCTGAGTGGTGTTCCCTGTGAAGCGGGCGCCATTCTATCAAGCTATTCGTCAGTTGCAATACCCTGGCAGAAAATAATTTTATGTTTTAAGTCTTTGAAATCATTGGAAAGAGCCAAGAGCACCGTTTGGTCCAGCAAACGCTCGCTTTCGGGGGCAACCTTGAGCCAGCGACCATCCGCCCCAGGCAGCTGTCCTGACACCGGCAAGGTGGCAATATCCAGACTCAGCAGGCGTTGACGCAGCGCATCCAACTGCTCCTGCCCCTTCACGCCACCGACCACCAGGCATTCATCACGACGCTTGGGCGGTGCCGACACACCTGTTTCACGCAACAGACGGATTTCTTGCTGATTCCCCTTGTACAGTGACAATGGGGCGACTTCCTTGACCTTCAGCGGGGCTTCCTGCTGATGCCATACGTAATAAAAGACGTTGAGCACCAGTAACAGCAGAAACAACCAGCGCATAGGCACCTCAATCCAATGGGCAGGCCATTGCCAGGCCAACGAAAACCAGGTCAGGCACGACACGCGCCTGTGGTAGGGCCGCCCTCACCAGTGGCGCATCACCGCCAGTGAGGAACACGGTGAACTCCTCACCCCATAGCACACGAGCCTGCTCAAGCTGGGTGTAGGCAAAGCCCTGGAGCATCAATACGCAACCGCGCTCTACCGCTTCGACAGTCGAGCGACCTGGTGACAAGCTGCTCAATGCGCGCTCCGCGGAGGCGTCGTCATAGCGGATACGACGGGTGTGAGTGCGCAGCTGGCTACGCATCAATGGCATACCCGGGCAGATGTAGCCCCCAAGATGCTCGCCATCTGCAGAAACGAAGTCCGCTTTTGCCGCGGTACCCAGGTCAATCACCAGGCACGCACCCTTGGCCAGGTGAAATGCCCCCAACGCCGCCAGCCAACGATCCATACCCAGGCGCTGATAGTCGTCATAGCCATTGCGCACACCTGCCATTTCACGGACAGGGTGGGCAACCTTCGCCTGCACGGCAAATGCCTGAGCAATCAACGCGCAAAGCGCATCGGTCTCTTCTTCGCTGCGCACACTGACAATACGGCAACCCGTGAGACGCACTGAAGCGAGCGCAGCCACTTCCGCCACCAGCGCCTGATCGGAATCGACGATCCCACCACCTTCAATCACAGCATCGGCGACATGGATCACCCGCCACTTGATGAAGCTGTTACCGCAATCGAGCTCAAGAATCATCACGCAACCTCAAACTGAGCTCACCACCACTGAAGCTCTTTTCCATCCCGTCCACCTCAAGGCGCAAACCACCCTGCCCGTCGACGCCAAGAACCACGCCATCAATACGTGTACTACCAGCAACCAGCGATACATTGCGCCCCTGCCACAAGTGCGCCTGCTCCCACTCCTCCTGGAATGCGGCAAAGCCGTAGCGGCGATGGCGCGCCAATTCGTGCTGTAGCTGCTGACTGAGCAGCGCGACCAAGTGATTGCGATCTATGGCTGCACCAACCTCACGCCGCATAGAAGTCCACTGCTGATCGACCTGTTCGTTTACCTGCATGTTTACATTGATACCAATGCCTAGCACCACATGACAGACATCTGCAGGATCGCCCACCAACTCCAGGAGGATCCCGGTGATCTTCTGCCCACGTACCAACACATCGTTAGGCCATTTGAGCCCGACATCCTTTACACCGAACGCCTGTAAGGTGCGCATTACCGCCAACCCCACTACCAAGCTCAACCCCTCGAGCTGACGCATGCCTCCATCAACGCGCAGCACCAGGCTGTAATAGAGATTTTCAGCAAATGGGCTGACCCACTGCCGGCCGCGCCGACCGCGTCCGGCGCTCTGGCGCTCAGCCAGAACCAGGAATGGAGCCGCCTGCCCTTCACTGGCAAGGCGCAAGCCTTCGGCATTGGTCGAATCGATGGTTTCGTGGATGAAGACCGGCCACTGTTCGCCCACGGCGAATCCGGCGATTGCCTGCGCCTCAAGCAACGCCAGTGGCGCGGCCAGCTGGTAACCGCGCCCACGAACTTTGTGAATGGTGAGGTTCAGCTCACTTTCCAGATGCTGCAGCTGTTTCCAAACTGCGCTGCGACTCACCCCTAGGGCTGCCCCCAGAGCTTCTCCGGAATGGAACCGACCGTCCTTGAGGAGATTCAACAACTTCAGCATGCCAGTCTCGACTTGGAATAAGGCAGGCATGATAGCCATGGGCTGTTGGCTTGCATAGGAAAAGGACCTGCAGGAGAGGCCGCGTATCGCAATCACAGGGAGGAGCATTGGCAAGGCCAGGCTTTTTAAGCCCACAAAGACAAAACCCCTACCTGCATGCGCAGATAGGGGTTTTGCGAAATGAATCTTGACGATGACCTACTCTCACATGGGGAAACCCCACACTACCATCGGCGATGCATCGTTTCACTACTGAGTTCGGGATGGGATCAGGTGGTTCCAATGCTCTATGGTCGTCAAGAAATTCTGTTGCCAGAATGTCCAGATGGACAGCCCAGCGAATTCGGATATGCGATATTTGTGGTCTTACGAATTTTCGGGTTTTTCGTCTTCACCACCGCAATCTGCGTCAGCAAATTGCTTGGGTGTTATATGGTCAAGCCTCACGGGCAATTAGTATTGGTTAGCTCAACGCCTCACAGCGCTTACACACCCAACCTATCAACGTCGTAGTCTTCGACGGCCCTTTAGGGGATTCAAGATCCCAGTGAGATCTCATCTTGAGGCAAGTTTCCCGCTTAGATGCTTTCAGCGGTTATCTCTTCCGAACATAGCTACCCGGCAATGCCACTGGCGTGACAACCGGAACACCAGAGGTTCGTCCACTCCGGTCCTCTCGTACTAGGAGCAGCCCCTCTCAAATCTCAAACGTCCACGGCAGATAGGGACCGAACTGTCTCACGACGTTCTAAACCCAGCTCGCGTACCACTTTAAATGGCGAACAGCCATACCCTTGGGACCGGCTTCAGCCCCAGGATGTGATGAGCCGACATCGAGGTGCCAAACACCGCCGTCGATATGAACTCTTGGGCGGTATCAGCCTGTTATCCCCGGAGTACCTTTTATCCGTTGAGCGATGGCCCTTCCATACAGAACCACCGGATCACTAAGACCTACTTTCGTACCTGCTCGACGTGTTTGTCTCGCAGTCAAGCGCGCTTTT
>NZ_CM179501.1:0-562500 GCF_058795575.1 Pseudomonas sp. GW823-FHT05G12 | reverse complement strand
CATCAACTTTCACCGCGCCGCTATTCAGCAAGTCTCGCGCCTGTGCCGAGTTCTTGACCAGACCAGCCCGGTTCAGCACCGCAGCAATTGGCAGGTCTTCCGCCGCAGCCACTTCGATCTCCGGCAAGTCTTCCGGCAGCTCGCCTTCCTTCATACGGTTACCGGCAGCACGGTGAGCATTGGCCGCAGCCTCCTCACCATGGAAGCGCGCCACAATTTCTTCCGCCAGCTTGATCTTGATGTCACGTGGGTTGGCGCCATTGGCAACATCGGCCCGGAACTGCTCGATTTCTTCCATCGAACGGAAGCTCAGCAACTCGAAGTAACGCCACATCAGGGTATCCGGGATAGACACAAGCTTGCTGTACATCACCCCTGGCGCTTCCTGGATGCCGACATAGTTGCCCAGCGACTTCGACATCTTCTTCACGCCGTCGAGCCCTTCGAGCAGTGGCATGGTCACGATGTTCTGCGCTTCCTGGCCATAAGACCGCTGCAGTTCGCGCCCCATCAGCAGGTTGAACTTCTGGTCGGTACCGCCCAGCTCTACGTCCGCCTTCAGCGCTACCGAGTCGTACCCCTGCACCAGCGGATAGAGGAACTCGTGAATGGCAATCGGCTGGTTGGTGGTGTAACGCTTGTCGAAGTCATCACGCTCCAGCATGCGCGCGACGGTGTACTGCGAAGCCAGGCGAATGAAGTCGGCAGGGGTCAGCTTGTCCATCCACGTGGAGTTGAACGCGACCTCAGTCTTGGCCGGGTCAAGAATCTTGAAAACCTGCTGCTTGTACGTCTCGGCGTTCTCCAGCACCTGCTCGCGGGTCAGCGGCGGGCGCGTGGCGCTCTTGCCGCTCGGGTCGCCAATCATGCCGGTGAAGTCACCAATCAGGAAGATGACCTGGTGGCCCAGCTCCTGGAACTGACGCAGCTTGTTGATCAGCACCGTGTGACCCAGGTGCAGGTCAGGTGCGGTCGGGTCGAAGCCAGCCTTGATGCGCAGAGGTTGGCCGCGCTTGAGCTTCTCCACCAGTTCCGACTCGACCAGTACTTCTTCCGCACCGCGCTTGATAAGCGCCAGCTGCTCTTCAACCGACTTCATAGACAAACCCGCAAGGCTCAGATTCAGGGGGAGCCAACCATACAAGATCGGCCGTCAAATACAAGTTTCGCAAAGGAATGTGACCCGAACACAGGCTTGCGGCGTCTACGCGCCCTTGCGTGAAAATGGATTTGGTTATATTTTATACAGTTATTTCATCTTCATCATGTCATTCATCTTTTCCATTTCACTTTTTTCAAAGTCACCTTGCCCATGACCAACGAACCGCCTAAAGCGCCCCCGCTTTATCCGAAGAGCCATCTGTTGGCCGCCAGCGGCATCGCCGCCCTGCTCAGCCTGGCTTTGCTGGTATTTCCTTCCAGCGAAGTGGAAGCCAAGAAAACCACCCTCAACCTCGAGCTCGAAAGCCCTGCCGAGCAGTTGAAAGACGAATCCCGCGCCGCGCCACTGGTGCAAAGTGAAGGTGAGCAAGGCTCGCCTTTCGCCCAGATCGAAGAGGCTACCCCCGAAACCCAGAAGGCCGATCAGCAGGCCCCGGCCGCTGAGCCGGTTGCCGAGGCCGCCAAGGAGCCTGGCCACCGCGAAGTCACCGTGGCCCGCGGCGATACCCTGTCCACCCTGTTCGCCAAGGTCGGCCTGCCAGCCAATGCTGTGCATGATTTGCTGGCCAGCAACAAGCAGGCCAAGCAGTTCAGCCAGCTCAAGCACGGCCAGGTCTTGCAATTTGAGCTCGACAAGGATGGCCAGCTGGCCAGTCTGCACAGCAAAGTCAGCAACCTCGAAACCATTCGCCTGACCAAAACCGCCAAGGGCTACACCTTCAATCGTGAAATCAGCAAGCCGGTGATACGCACTGCCTATGCCCACGGCGTGATCAAGAGCTCGCTGTCTGCTTCCGCCCAGCGCGCCGGCCTGTCCCACAGCATGACCATGGACATGGCCCGCGTGCTGGGTTACGACATCGACTTCGCACAGGATATTCGCCCTGGGGACGAGTTCGACGTGGTCTACGAACAGAAGGTGATGGACGGCAAGGTCGTCGGCACCGGTAACATCCTCTCTGCGCGCTTCACCAACCGCGGCAAAACCTACACTGCCGTGCGCTACACCAACAAGCAGGGCAACACTACCTACTACACCGCCGACGGCAACAGCCTGCGCAAGGCCTTCATCCGTACGCCCGTCGACTTCGCCCGCATCAGCTCGCGCTTTTCCGCCGGTCGCAAGCACCCCATCCTGAACAAGATCCGCGCCCACAAAGGCGTCGACTACGCGGCCCCCCGCGGTACGCCGATCAAGGCAGCCGGTGACGGTCGCATCGAACTGGCCGGGCGCCGTGGTGGCTACGGCAATACCGTGATCATTCAGCATGGCAACCGCTACAAGACGCTGTATGGCCACATGCAGGGCTTTGCCAAAGGCATCAAGACCGGCAGCACGGTCAAACAGGGCCAGATCATTGGCTACATCGGCACTACCGGCCTGTCCACCGGCCCACACCTGCACTACGAGTTCCAGGTCAACGGCGTGCACGTCGACCCGCTGAGCCAGAAGGTGCCAATGGCTGACCCGATTGCCAAGAACGAGCGTCAGCGCTTCCTGCAGCAGAGCCAGCCGCTGATTGCCCGCATGGATCAGGAAAAGGCCACCCTGCTCGCAGCGAACAAGCGCTAAGCCATGGCGCTCTACCTGGGGGTGATGTCCGGTACCAGCCTCGATGGCCTGGATATCGCCCTGGTCGAACAAGGCGAGCAGCTTGAACTGCTCGCCACCCACTACCTGCCCATGCCCCCGGACCTGCGCCAGGACCTGCTGGCCCTGTGCAGCAGCGGCCCTGACGAGATTGCCCGTGCAGCACTGGCGGAAAACCGCTGGGCCAGCCTGGCCGGCGAAGGTATCCGCCAACTGCTGGCTCGCCAGGGACTGAAGCCCGAAGCCGTTCGCGCCATCGGCAGCCACGGCCAGACCATTCGCCATGAACCGGCCCGCGGCTTTACTGTGCAGATCGGTAACCCCGCACTGCTCGCCGAACTGACCGGCATCAGCGTGGTCGCCGACTTCCGCCGTCGCGATGTGGCTGCCGGCGGCCAAGGCGCGCCACTGGTACCGGCCTTCCACGAAACCCTGTTCAGCCAGCTTGGCCGACGCCTGGCAATCCTCAACGTAGGCGGCTTCAGCAACCTCAGCCTGATCGAGCAGGACAAGCCGGTTCATGGGTTCGATTGCGGCCCGGGGAACGTGTTGCTGGATGCCTGGATCGAGCGCGAGCACGGCCACGCCTATGATGCAGATGGCGCCTGGGCTGCCTCGGGTGTGGTTCAGCCCGGGTTGCTCAGCGCACTGATGGCTGACCCGTTCTTTGCCGGCAGCGGCCCGAAGAGTACCGGCCGCGAGGTGTTCAACCTGCCTTGGCTGGATCGCCACCTGGCCACCCTGCCGGCATACCGGGCCCAGGACGTGCAGGCGACACTGCTGGAACTGACCGCACGCAGCATCATCGATTCGCTTGGCAAAGCCCAGCAAGGCACCGAGGCGCTGTTGGTCTGTGGTGGAGGCGCCCGCAACGGCGCGCTGATGGCCCGTCTTGGCCAGCTGCTACCTGCGGCCCGTGTCGCAAGCACTGGCGCCTATGGCGTAGACCCGGACTGGGTCGAAGCCATGGCCTTCGCCTGGCTGGCTCACTGCTGCCTGGAGGGTATCGCCGCCAACCGCCCCAGCGTCACTGCCGCCAAGGGCCTGCGCGTACTGGGCGCAATCTACCCGGCATAGCCACTACGCCAGAAAGCAAAACGCCGCGCAATTGCGCGGCGTTTTCGTATGCCCAACCCTTAGATCGAAAACGACGACCCGCAACCGCAGGTGGTCGCGGCATTCGGGTTCTTGATCACGAAACGCGAACCTTCCAGGCCTTCCTGATAGTCCACTTCGGCACCCGCCAGGTACTGGAAGCTCATCGGGTCGACCACCAGGGAAACGCCCTCGCGCTCGACAATGGTGTCATCTTCGGCCACGTCTTCATCGAAGGTGAAGCCATACTGGAAGCCCGAGCAACCACCACCGGTCACGAACACCCGCAGTTTCAGACGTTCATTGCCTTCCTCATTGACCAGGTTTTTCACCTTCTGGGCTGCCCCATGGGTGAACTCCAGACCGGTAGGGGTGAAGGTTTCGACGCTCATGTTGATTCTCCCGGCGCGGTAGCCGCCATAAAACTCGATGACGCGCATTATCCGCTTTCCCGAGAAAATCGGTCAAGAATTGTGCGGCTTTAGTCGCGACCTGCAAAAAGGCCCGCACGACGCGGGCCTTTTCCACTGCTGGCGGCCTTACGGCAGCAAGCCGGCATGGGACAGGCCCATGCGCTCATCCAGACCGAACAGAATGTTGAGGTTCTGCACCGCCTGGCCGGAGGCACCCTTGACCAGGTTGTCGATCACCGAAAGCACCACCACCAGATCACCACCCTGCGGACGATGAACGGCAATGCGGCAGACGTTGGCACCACGCACGCTACGGGTTTCCGGATGGCTGCCTGCTGGCATTACGTCGACGAACGGTTCATCGGCGTAGCGTTTCTCGAACAGCGCCTGCAGGTCGACCGAGGTATCGACCACGTTCGCGTACAGGGTGGCGTGGATGCCACGGATCATCGGCGTCAGGTGCGGCACGAAAGTCAGGCCGATGTCCTTGCCCGCAGCCAGGCGCAGGCCCTGGCTGATCTCCGGCAAGTGGCGATGGCCCTTTACCGCGTAGGCTTTCATGCTTTCGCCGGCCTCGCAGAACAGCGAGCCCACTGCCGCACCACGACCAGCGCCGCTCACACCCGACTTGCAGTCGGCGATCAGGCGCGACGGGTCAGCCAGGCCCGCCTCCAGCAGCGGAAGGAAGCCCAGCTGGGTTGCAGTCGGGTAGCAACCCGGCACAGCGATGAGGCGTGCCTGGCGGATCTTCTCGCGGTTGACTTCGGGCAGGCCATAGACTGCGTCCTTGAGCAGCTCTGGCGCGCCATGGGGCTGACCGTACCACTTGCCCCACTCAGTGGCATCCTGCAGACGGAAGTCGGCCGACAGGTCGATCACCTTGGTGCCAGCCGCCAGCAGCTCACCGGCCAGGGCGTGGGCAACACCATGCGGCGTGGCGAAGAACACCACATCGCAGGCGGCCAGAGCCTTGCTGTCCGGCACGCTGAACGCCAAACCGTCATAGTGGCCGCGCAGGTTCGGGTACATGTCCGCCACCGCCACGCCCGCCTCGGAGCGCGAAGTGATGACCGCCACTTCGGCCTGTGGATGCTGTGCCAGCAGACGCAACAGTTCGACGCCGGTGTAACCCGTGCCGCCGACGATACCGACCTTGATCATAACGCTTGCCCCTTATCAACGAGCCGTCTGGAAAGCGCACGATAATAGGGGCGCAGGGCGCCTGTAACAACTCTTCGGGTGACCCTTCGGGCGCCTGACCACTACTATCTGACGACCGTGACTATCTGAAGGAACTCCCTCCATGCTTTACCTATGGATCAAAGCGCTGCATATCGTCAGCGTGGTCTGCTGGTTCGCCGGCCTGTTCTACCTGCCCAGGCTGTTCGTCTACCACGCCCAGAGCCAGGACAGCATCAGCCAGGAACGCTTCGTGACCATGGAGCGCAAGCTGTACCGCGGCATCATGAACCCGGCGATGATCGCCACCTACGTGTTTGGCGCCTGGATGCTGTACCTCACCCCCGGCTGGCTGAGCCAGGGGTGGCTGCATGCCAAGCTCACCCTGGTCATCCTGCTGACCGGCTACCATCACGTGTGCGGTGCCCAGCGCAAACGCTTCGCCAACGGCACCAACACCCGCAGCCACGTTTACTATCGCTGGTTCAACGAAGTGCCCGTGCTGATCCTGCTGGCTATCGTCATTCTGGTGGTGGTGAAACCGTTCTGACATAGCCACCCGCTCAAGGAGCCTTGCCATGTCGCTACCTGCTTCGCTCGAACAACGCCTGCGGCTGCCCGTGGTTGCCGCGCCGATGTTCCTCATCTCCAACCCCAAACTGGTGCTGGCCTGCTGCGCCAGCGGCGTGGTTGGCAGTTTCCCGGCCCTGAACCAACGCGACAGCGCTGGCTTCAAGGCCTGGCTGGAAGAGATCGAGGCTGGCCTGGCTCAACTGCAGGCGCCAGCGCCCTACGCCGTCAACCTGATCGTCCACCCGACCAACCCGCGCCTGCAGGCCGACTTGGCCTTGTGCGTCGAACACCGTGTACCAATCGTTATCACCAGCCTGGGGGCGGTAAAGGAAGTGGTCGATGCCGTACACGGCTACGGCGGCCTGGTGCTCCACGATGTCACCACCCGCCGGCATGCCGAAAAGGCCGCCGAAGCCGGTGTCGATGGCCTTATCGCCGTCGCCGCAGGCGCGGGCGGCCATGCCGGCACCTGGAGCCCGTTCGCCCTGGCCGCAGAAATTCGCCAGTTCTTCGACAAGACCCTGCTGCTGGCTGGTTGCATTAACCACGGCCACGAGATCCTGGCCGCACAACTGCTGGGGGCGGACCTGGCGTACATGGGCACGCGCTTCATCGCCACCACAGAAAGCCAGGCTCAGGGCGCCTACAAACAGATGCTGCTGGATGCCCATGCCGCCGACATCATCCACACACCCGTGGTGTCCGGCATCCCCGCCAGCTTCCTGCGCCAGAGCCTGGAGCAGGCCGGCTACGACATGAACGCCCTCAAAGCGGGGCAGGTGCAAGGCAAGCTCAAGCCGATCGATGACGAAGCCAAGGCCTGGAAGACCGTATGGTCAGCGGGCCAGGGCGTCGGTGCCATCCATGACCTGCCCAGCACCAGCGCATTGATCGAGCGCCTGCATGGCGAGTACCGGCAAGCCCTGGAGCACTGCCAGGTTCTGCGCGCCCGCGCCTTGTAGCAAAAGGCAACACCTTGCACGGGCAAGTTGTACACTAGGCGCCCTCTTCCGCCCCCAGGAGCCTTGCATGACCCGTTACGCCATGATCACTGGTGCTTCCAGCGGCCTGGGCCTGGCCTTGGCGGAAGCGCTGGCACGGCGCGGGCGCAATCTGATCCTGGTGGCACGCCAACGAGAAACGCTGGAGCCTGTTGCCATCGAGCTGACTCAGCGTTTCGGCGTCGAGGTGCTGTTCCGCGCCTGCGACCTCAGCCAGCCGCTGCGCCTTTCAGGCTTCGTGCTAGAGCTGGAAGAAGGCGAGCGGCGTATCGACTTGCTGGTCAACTGCGCGGGCTTGCGCACCTATGGGCCGTTCCTGGCCCATGAATGGGCCGACGAACAGGATCTGCTGGAAGTCAACGTGCTGGCCCTGAGCCGCCTGTGCCATGCCATCGGTAACCTGATGGCTGTACAGGGTGGCGGGCAGATTCTCAACGTCGCCGGCCTGGCCGGGGTGGCGCCTGGCCCATGGATGGCCGCCTATGCCGCCAGCAAGGCCTACGTGTTGAGCTTTTCCCAGGCCCTGCGCGAAGAACTCAAGCGCACCGGCATCAAGGTCTCGGTACTGTGCCCTGGCCCGGTACGTTCCGCACGCCGGCGCATTGCGCGGCTCGATGGCAAGCCGCGCTGCCTCAGCCCCGAGGAAGTGGCGCTGTACACCGTGCGGGCACTGGACAAGAACCGCGCACTGATCATGCCCGGCCGGCGCAACCGCTGGCTGGCGTTCGCACCGCGGCTGCTGCCGCGCTGGCTGGTGCGCAAGCTGGCCGGGGCCATCCACCGCCGCTATTGCCCCTCAGGCATGGAATAGCCACTGGGCGAGCGGCTCACGGCTGAGTACACTCGGCCCGACCCTCACCATGGAGCAAGTGCTGTGGACGATCTATTCCTCAAAATCATCAACCGGGAAATCCCGGCAGATATCATCTATGAAGACGACCAGATCCTGGCCTTCAAGGACATTGCACCCGCGGCACCGGTACATTTTCTGGTCATCCCGAAAAAGCACATTCGCACCCTCAATGACCTGACCGAAGAAGACAAGGCCCTGGCTGGCCACATCCTGTTCACCGCCCAGCGCCTGGCTGTCGAACAAGGCTGCGAGGAAGGTTTCCGTGTGGTCATGAACTGCAACCCCAAAGGCGGCCAGACCGTCTACCACATCCATATGCACGTGCTTGGCCAGCGCCAGATGAACTGGCCTCCGGGCTGACCCACGGCAAGCGACCCCGCCGCTATTGCGGTAAACTGTCGGGCACATTCTTGCGGAGGTGCCCGATGGCTACCGAACGTCACTACTCGCCGCTCGACCGCTTGTTGCTGCAGGCCGATACCGCCATGCGCACCTTGCTGCCCTTCAGCGGCCAACCCACCCGGCCATCGCCGGCCATCGTCCAGCCAGACGCTGACCTGGACGAGCAGCAGGCCCGTCATATTGCCGGGCTGATGCGCATCAACCATACCGGTGAAGTCTGCGCCCAGGCGTTGTACCAAGGCCAGGCCCTGACCGCCAAGCTGCCCGAAGTGCGCAAGGCCATGGAGCATGCCGCCGAGGAAGAAGTGGATCACCTGGCCTGGTGCGAACAGCGCATTCGCCAGCTGAACAGTCACCCCAGCGTGCTCAACCCTCTGTTCTACGGCATGTCGTTCGGCATTGGCGCACTGGCCGGGCTGGTCAGCGACAAGGTCAGCCTGGGCTTCGTCGCCGCTACCGAACATCAGGTGTGCAAGCACCTCGACGAGCACCTGGAGCAGCTCCCGCACGAAGATGAAAAATCCCGGGCCATTCTCGAGCAGATGCGCATCGACGAAGAACAGCACGCCGAGTCTGCACTGGAAGCCGGTGGTTATCGCTTCCCGGCCCCCGTCCGCTTTGGCATGAGCTTGCTGGCCAAGGTCATGACCAAGAGCACATACCGCATCTGAAGGCATCACCATGACGGATCGATTCGACGCCAAGGACCTGGCGCGCGCCGTGCAAGCAGGCATTCTCCAACCAGGCCAGGATCAAAGCCTGTTGGCATTCCTGCGCCAGCAACCCGCACCACGTGGCAGCTTTCAGCTGGCCCATGTTGCCTTCTACTTTGGCGCCATGCTGATCATGGCGGCCCTGGGCTGGTTGCTCACCGAGGCCTGGATGAGCCTCGGTGACGGCGCGCTGTTGATCATCGCCAGCCTCTATATCCTGTTGATCACCTTGTTCGCCCTCAATCTGCAACGCCGCGCCCAGCCCGTCGCCGCTGGCGTGCTGGCAGCAGTAGCAGTCAGCATCGTGCCGCTGGCGGTATTCGCTATCGAACGCATGCTCGGCTGGTGGCCACTGGACGATGCGCAGGCCGACTACCACCAGTACTACACCTACGTGCAGGGTGGCTGGTTGGCAATGGAAGCAGCCACGGTGCTTGCCGGGCTGCTGATGCTGCGGCTGATCCCCTACCCGTTCGTCGTCATGCCAATGGCCGTAGCCTTGTGGTTCATGTCGATGGACCTTAGCGAGTGGTTCTTCGGCTCCCCGTTCAGCTGGGAGCAGCGCCGCCAGGTATCCCTGTGGTTTGGCCTGGGCTTGCTGGTGGTGTTCCTCGTGATAGACGGTCGCACGCGTGAAGACTACGCCCGTTGGGGTTACCTCGCCGGGCTGGCAGCATTCTGGGGCGGGTTGACGCTGCTGGACAGCGGCAGTGAGTTGGGCAAGGCCATGTACTGCCTGATCAACATTGCGCTGATGGGCATGGCGGTGCTGCTGCGTCGGCCGGTGTTCATGGTGTTTGGTGCGCTGGGGGTGGCGGCTTATCTGGGATATCTGTCGTACGAGGTGTTTGCCCAGTCGCTGCTGTTCCCGGTGGTGCTGACCATGATCGGGCTGGGGGTTATCTGGCTTGGGCTGGTTTACCAGAAGCGCCGGGAGCGGTTGAGCCATGCGCTGAGAGGCAGTCTTCCGCAATGGTTGCGGATGGCCCTTCCGGCTCTGCGCAACTGAAACTCGCCCGGGCCGCGGGTGGGAGCGGGTTCACCCGCTTCCACAAGGGCTGCAAAGCGGCCCCGGAATCTCAGCCTTAACCCAGCTCTACGATTTCATACCCATGGGTAATCTCAACCCCGGCACGCTCGAGCATGATCGAAGCCGAGCAATACTTTTCCGCCGACAGCTCCACCGCCCGCTTGACCTGCGCTTCTTTCAGCCCACGCCCCTTCACCACAAAGTTCATGTGAATCTTGGTGAACACCTTCGGGTCTTCGCTGGCGCGCTCCGCCTCCAGAAATGCCTCGCAGCTTTCCACTGCCTGGCGCGACTTCTTCAGAATGCTCACCACGTCAAAGCTGCTGCAGCCACCCAGGCCCAGCAACAGCATTTCCATCGGTCGCACGCCCAGGTTGCGGCCGCCGGCCTCGGGCGGGCCGTCCATTACGACGACATGGCCGCTCCCCGATTCGCCGAGGAACATTGCCTCACCGGCCCACTGGATACGTGCCTTCATCTACCCGGACTCCTGATTTTCGGAAAAGGGTGTCAGCTTAGACCTTGTGCGGCTGTGGGAAAAGCACGAGATGTGTCGGTTTAGTACCGAAACATCTCGTAGTGTCTGATAAGCTGGCGCCAAATGACTGGCGCTCGCCGTCAGCCAACCTCTAAAAAAAGCCTATGCGTCATATCGAACAGGATTTCGTGATGGTTGCCTCCGCCCTACCCGCCAAGATAAAGAACATCGACAAGCTGCTGGTACACTGCCAGCGCCGCCGCTACACCGCCAAAAGCAATATCATCTGCGCCGGCGACCGGGCCGAGACACTGTCGTTCATCATCAAGGGTTCGGTCACCATCCTCATCGAGGACGACGACGGCCATGAAATGATCATCGCCTACCTCAACCATGGCGATTTTTTTGGCGAGCTAGGCCTGTTCGAGCCCGTTGATGGCGAGCAGCAGCGCAGTGCCTGGGTACGCGCCAAGACCGAATGCGAAGTGGCCGAAATCAGCTACGAGAAGTTTCGCGAGCTGGCGCGCCAGGACCCGGAAATCCTCTATGCCCTGGGTAGCCAGATGGCCCAGCGCCTGCGCAACACTACGCGCAAGGTTGGCGATTTGGCATTTTTCGACGTGACCGGGCGAGTTGCCCGTTGCCTGCTGGAACTGTGCAAGCAGCCCGACGCCATGACCCACCCCGATGGCATGCAAATCAAGATTACCCGTCAGGAAATCGGCCGAATCGTCGGTTGCTCTCGGGAAATGGTCGGCCGCGTTCTCAAGGACCTCGAGGAACGCAGCCTGGTGCAGGTCAAGGGCAAGACCATGGTGGTCCACGGTACCCGCTAGTCCTTGGGCAACTCGGCCAGCACCTTGGCGTAGGCCTGCGAAAGGCGCTCGAACCAGGGCGCTGCCGGCGCCACTTCGAGCAAGGCGATGTGCGCATCAGCGCGACAGCGTTGCTCCAGCTCACAGCACTCGTTGAAGCGGTTGACCGCCGCCACCATCGACTCACGCTCGTTGTCCAGCAGCAGCGCACCGTGCACCAGCACCACAGGGCGCTTGCCACCCAGGCCCTGACGCCAGCGCTGGGCGGTACCCACCAATTTGCGGCCATTGAGGTTGACGTTGTAGCGGCCATCGCAGAAGGCCCCGTCGATTTCCCCGACTGACGCTACGCCGCCCCACTCGCGCAGCACATCACACAGCGGCAGACACAGGCGCTCGTAGGCATTTTCGATACGGCCGTGGTCACCTTCACTGCGCGGTGCGGCGTAGACCAGTGCAACGTTCACCGTCGAATGCGACTGAGGCACCGGCTCGCCGCCGGTTTCTCGCAGCAGCACCGGCCAGCCAGCAATAGCCAATTCCGCGCAGGCGACCTCGAAGTTGCCCAGCCGGCTCATGCGCCGAGGCATGACCAGCGCGTGGTCGGTGGGGCGCCAGAACAGCACGCCACTTTCGCGTTCGCCACGGCAGACGGCGGCCAGCAGTTCCTGCTCGGCGTGCAGGCCTTGTTCGACGCTCAGGGCCAGGGGTTGATCGGTCATTGATCCACCTATGATGTTGATTTCACTGGCCTCTTCGCGGGTAAACCCGCTCCTACGACAGGGCGCGTATCCGTGTAGGAGCGGGCTTGCCCGCGAAGAGGCCATTACAGGTACAAAAAAGCCGGCAAAAACGCCGGCTTCATTTGATCAGTCCAGTTGCTGAACAGTCTTCTTCACCTGCTCGGGGAAGAACAGCCGCTGTAATTCCAGGCCAGGCTGCTCAGCGCGCATGAACGCCTCACCCACCAGGAACGAGTAAACCTCGTTGATTGCCATCAGCTCCACATCGGCCCGGTTGAGAATACCGCTTTCGGTAATCGCCAGACGGTCACGCGGAATGCGCGGCAGCAGGTCAAGGGTGGTTTCCAGGCTGACCTCGAAGGTGTGCAGGTTGCGGTTGTTCACCCCAACCAGCGGCGTATCCAGGGTTTTCAGCGCGCGCTCCAGTTCATCGCCATCGTGCACTTCCACCAGCACGTCGAGGCCGACGTCCTTGGCAGTGGCGGCCAGTTCAGCCATTTTCACGTCATCCAGCGCCGATACGATCAGCAGTACGCAATCTGCCCCCAGGGCCCGGGCTTCGACGATCTGGTAAGGGTCGACCATGAAGTCCTTGCGGATCACCGGCAGCGAAACAGCCGCGCGGGCCTGCTGCAAGTACTCATCGGCACCCTGGAAATAATCGACATCGGTCAACACCGACAGGCAGGTGGCCCCGCCCTTCTCGTAGCTGACCGCGATTTCCGCTGGCACGAAGTGCTCGCGGATCACGCCCTTGCTTGGCGAAGCCTTCTTGATTTCGGCAATCACCGCGGGCTGCTTGCGCTTGGCCTGCTCGATCAGCGCGTTGGCGAAGCCTCGCGGGGCGTCAGCGGCCTTGGCCAGGGCCTCCAGCTCGGCGAGGCTGACGCGCGCACTGCGCTCGGCCACTTCCTGAAACTTGCGGGCAATGATCCTTTCCAGCACCGTCGGCACACTCATGCTTCGTTCTCCACCTTGAATACTGCAGTAAAGGCCCCCAATTCCTGCAGCTTTTCCCAGGCCAAGCCGGTGTGCAGTACATCATGGGCCAGTTCTACACCGGCTTTCAGGCTCATGGCATGGTCAGCGGCATACAGCGCCGCGCCGGCATTAAGCACGATCATCTCGGCGGCCTTCTGACCGTCCTCGGTCTTGCGCCGGCCCAGCGCATCGCGGATCAACTCCAGCGAAGCCTGAGGGCTCTCGACAGCCAGGCCATGAAGGCTCTGGCTCTTCATGCCGAGGTCTTCCGGCTCTACCCAATATTCAGTGATTTCGCCGTTTTTCAGTTCGGCAACGAAGGTGGGCGCAGCCAGGCTGAACTCGTCCAGACCATCCTTCGAGTGCACGACCAGCACATGCTTGCTCCCCAGGCGCTGCAGCACCTCAGCCAGCGGGCGGCAAAGGGTTTGTGCGAACACACCGACCACCTGGTGCTTCACTCCGGCCGGATTCGTAAGCGGGCCGAGCATATTGAACAGGGTGCGCAACCCCAGTTCTCGACGTGGGCCAGCGGCATGTTTCATGGCCGAGTGGTGACTTTGCGCGAACATGAAGCCGATGCCCAGGCTGTCGATGCAGCGTGCCACTTGAGTCGGCGTCAGGTTCAGGTAGATGCCGGCAGCTTCCAGCAGGTCGGCACTGCCGCTCTTGCCCGATACTGCGCGGTTACCATGCTTGGCCACGGGGCAACCCGCCGCCGCCAGGACGAAAGACGAAGCGGTGGACACGTTGAAGATGTTGGCGCCATCACCGCCGGTCCCGACAATATCGACGACACCATCGAGGCTTTGCAGCTCGACCTTTTCGGCCAGCTCACGCATCACCGACACCGCACCGACGATTTCGTCGATGCTTTCGCTTTTCATGCGCATGCCCATCAGGAAAGCGCCTATCTGCGCCTCGCTGCACTGACCGGTCATGATCTGGCGCATGACCTCGCGCATTTCTTCGGTAGTAAGGTCCAACTGGCCGACGATACGGCTCAACGCACTCTTGATATCCATGTTCGATCCTTAACGGCGGCCGCCGGTCTGCTTGAGGAAGTTGGCGAACAGTTCGTGGCCCTGCTCGGTCAGGATCGACTCAGGGTGGAATTGCACCCCTTCGATATTCAGCGTCTTGTGGCGCAGGCCCATGATCTCATCGACCGAACCGTCGGCATGGGAGGTCCAGGCGGTCACTTCCAGGCAGTCGGGTAAGGTTTCACGCTTTACCACCAGCGAGTGGTAACGGGTCACGGTCAGCGGGTTGTTAAGGCTGGCGAACACGCCCAGGTCGCGGTGATATACCGGGCTGGTCTTGCCGTGCATGACCTGGCGTGCACGTACAACGTCGCCGCCAAAGGCCTGCCCGATTGACTGGTGGCCCAGGCATACGCCGAGGATTGGCAACTTCCCGGCGAAATGCAGGATGGCCTCGATGGACACGCCCGCCTCGCTTGGGGTGCATGGGCCCGGGGATACGACGATGCGCTCAGGGTTGAGGGCCTCGATCTGAGCGATGGTCAATTCGTCATTGCGAATGACCTTGACCTCGGCACCCAGCTCGCCAAGGTACTGAACGACGTTGTAAGTGAATGAGTCGTAATTGTCGATCATCAGTAACATGGTGTTAAACCTCTTGAATCTACTGACTTCATGATTCGAACCTTCCTGCACCAGCCACAGGCGCGGCTTTGCCACAACAGGCGGTAAACGAGAAGGCAAACGGGGACGGGCCGGGCGGGCCGGCAGGAGATAAAGTCAGGCGCGCCAACGCCAACGGGCGTGGGCCTTGATTACGCGCATCAAGAGTTTGCTGACGATCAACACAGGATAGGTCTCGCTCATACGTCCCGGCACAGTAGCCTACCGGGGCGACGGGCGCAATATGCCTGTAAACACGGGGAAACGAATGGACTTGGGAGCGAAGCACGACGATTTGCTAAGGTCGATGGGCTTGTCCTGATAAAAACAAAGAAAAGGATGTTCCCCGATGCGAAAAGCCCCGTTATTGCGCTTTACCCTCGCTTCACTGGCCCTGGCCTGCAGCCAGGCGTTGGCCGGCCCTTCGCCCTATTCAACCCTGATCGTGTTTGGCGACAGCCTCGCCGATGCCGGGCAGTTTCCCGATCTTGTTGGAGGTACCCCAGGCGCGCGTTTCACCAACCGTGACGCCGACGGCAACTTCGCCCCGGTGTCGCCGATGATCCTCGGTGGCCGCCTGGGCGTTGCGCCAGGCGACCTTAACCCGTCGACATCCGTAGGCATCCAGCCCGATGGTAATAACTGGGCAGTCGGCGGGTACACCACCCAGCAGATCCTGGACTCGATCACGACAACGTCCGAGACCGTCATCCCACCAGGAAACCCCAATGCCGGGTTGGTGCTGCGCGAGCGCCCCGGCTACCTGGCCAACGGCCTGCGCGCCGACCCCAATGCCTTGTACTACCTGACAGGCGGCGGCAACGACTTCCTTCAGGGCCTGGTGAATAGCCCGGCCGACGCCGTAGCCGCCGGCGCCCGCCTGGCTGCCAGCGCCCAAGCGCTTCAGCAAGGAGGCGCGCGCTACATCATGGTCTGGCTGCTACCTGACCTCGGCCAAACGCCCAATTTCAGCGGCACGCCACAGCAAAACCCACTGTCACTGCTCTCCGCTGCGTTCAACCAGTCACTGATCAGCCAGCTAGAGCAGATCGATGCCCAGATCATTCCACTGAACATCCCTGTGCTGTTGAGCGAGGCGCTGGCCAGCCCCAGTCAGTTCGGCCTGGCCAGCGACCAGAACCTGGTCGGCACCTGCTACAGCGGCGATAGCTGCGTGGAAAACCCGGTGTACGGGATCAACGGCACAACGCCAGACCCGACCAAACTGCTGTTCAACGACTCGGTCCACCCGACCATCGCGGGTCAGCAGCTGATTGCCGATTACGCCTACTCGATCCTCGCGGCCCCCTGGGAACTGACCCTGCTACCGGAAATGGCTCACGCCAGCCTGCGGGCTCACCAGGATGAGTTGCGTAATCAGTGGCAGACGCCTTGGCAAGCAGTTGGCCAATGGCAAGCCTTTGTCGCCAGCGGCGCTCAGGACCTGGACTTCGACGGCCAGCGCAGCGCGGCCAGCGGTGACGGCCGCGGCTACAACCTGACCGTGGGCGGCAGCTATCGCCTGAACGACGCCTGGCGCCTGGGCCTGGCCGGCGGTGCGTACCGGCAGAAGCTGGAAGCTGGTGAACAGGACTCGGACTACAAGCTGAACAGCTATATGGCCAGTGCCTTTGCCCAATACCGCCAGGACCGCTGGTGGGCCGACGCGGCGCTGACCGCCGGGCACCTGGACTACAGCGACCTCAAGCGTACCTTCGCCCTGGGCGTGAATGACCGCAGTGAGAAGGGCGACACCGACGGCGAGGCCTGGGCAATGTCAGGGCGGTTGGGCTACAACCTGGCGGCCGACACCAGCAACTGGCAGTTGGCACCTTTCATCAGTGCCGACTATGCGCGGGTGAAGGTGGATGGCTACGACGAGAAGAGCGGACGCTCGACGGCGCTTGCCTTCGATGACCAGGAGCGCACGTCACGCCGCCTGGGCGTGGGGGTGCTGGGCAGTGTGCAGGTACTGCCAAGTACCCGGCTTTTCGCCGAGGTGGCGCAGGAGCATGAGTTCGAGGACGACGAGCAGGATGTGACGATGCACCTGACCAGCTTGCCGGCGAATGACTTCACCCTGACCGGGTATACGCCGCACAGCGACCTGACCCGGGCGAGCCTGGGTGTGAGCCATGAACTGGTGGCAGGGGTGCATTTGCGCGGGAACTACAATTGGCGCAAGAGTGATGAGTTGACGCAGCAGGGCGTTAGCGTGGGGGTTAGCGTGGACTTCTGAATTGCTGGGGGCCGCTTTGCGGCCCATTCGCGGGTAAACCCGCTCCTACGACGGCCCCGTATACCTGAGGCTTGCGCAACCCTTGTAGGAGCGGGTTTACCCGCGAATACGGTGGCGGCGGCAACGGTGATCCGCGGGTGGAGATTGGCCAGCAGGCCCGACCCATTCGCGGGTGAACCCGCTCCCACGACGGCCCCGTATACCTGAGGCTTGCGCATCCCTTGTAGGAGCGGGTTTACCCGCGAATACGATAGCGGCGGCAACGGTGAACGGCAGGTAGAAATTGGCCAGCAGGCCCGGCCCTTTCGCGGGTGAACCCGCTCCTACACAACCTTGTAGGAGCGTGGTTTACCCGCGAATGGGCTGCGCAGCAGCCCCAATCAATTTATCTGGCGGAAGTCTGCTCTGCCAACGCCACTGCACGGAACATCGCCCGGCGCTTGTTGATGGTTTCTTCCCATTCCAGCGCCGGCACCGAGTCGGCAACGATGCCGCCACCGGCCTGCACATGCAGCTCGCCATCCTTGATCACCGCAGTACGAATGGCAATTGCGGTATCCATGTTGCCGTTCCAGGCAAAATAGCCGACAGCACCGCCGTAAACCCCACGCTTGACCGGTTCCAGCTCGTCGATAATCTCCATCGCGCGGATCTTGGGCGCACCCGACAAGGTGCCAGCCGGCAGAATCGCCCGCAGTGCATCCATCGCCGTCAGGCCTTCACGCAGCTGGCCGGTAACGTTGGAAACAATGTGCATCACGTTGGAGTAACGCTCGATCACCATCTTCTCGGTCAGGCGCACACTGCCGGTCGAAGACACACGACCGACATCGTTGCGACCCAGATCGATCAGCATCAGGTGCTCGGCAATTTCCTTGTCGTCCGACAGCAGGTCGTCTTCCAGCGCACGATCGGCCTCTTCGGTCGCACCACGCGGACGGGTACCGGCAATCGGGCGCACGGTGACCAGGTTGTCCTCGACACGTACCAGCACTTCGGGCGAGCTGCCGACCACATGGAAGTCACCGAAGTTGAAGAAGTACATGTATGGCGTCGGGTTGAAGCAGCGTAGCGCGCGATACAGGTCGATAGGCGCAGCCTTGAAGTCGATCGACATGCGCTGCGACGGCACCACCTGCATACAGTCCCCGGCCAGGATGTATTCCTTGATACGACCGACGGCGTTTTCGTAATCCTCGCGGGTGTAGCTGGAGCGGAACGCCGGTTCGGCCGCCTGCGGCCCGCTCAGGTCCAGGCCGCGGCGCGGGGTGATTGGCTGGCGCAAGGTTTCCAGCAAACCTTGCAGGCGTGCCTGGCCCTGTTCGAAGGCCTGATCTTCAGCTGGGTCGACCAACACGATGGCGTGCATCTTGCCCGCCAGGTTGTCGAACACCACCACCGCGTCGGACACCATCAGCAGGATATCCGGTACGCCCAGCGGGTCCGGGTTGGGGCTGGCCCCCAGGCGCTTTTCAACATAACGCACGCAGTCGTAGCCAAAGTAGCCGACCAGGCCGCCATTGAAACGCGGCAGGCCGGGGATATCGGCAACTTTGTAGCGGTCCTTGAAGGTTTCAACGAATGCCAGCGGGTCTTCGACCTCGCAGCTTTCCACCTCGACGTCATCGTGCAGGATGCTGACACGGTAGCCATGCACACGCATCACGGTGCGCGATGGCAAGCCGATCATCGAGTAACGGCCCCACTTCTCGCCGCCCTGCACCGATTCGAGCAGGTACGAGTTGGGCTGGTCAGCCAGTTTCAGGTAGATCGACAGCGGCGTGTCGAAGTCGGCCAAGGTTTCACAGGCCAAGGGAATACGGTTGTAGCCGGCAGCGGCCAGGCGCAGGAATTCTTCGCGGTTCATGAGTAGTCTCGTGGCAAGCAGCAATAGGTCAGGCAAACGGACGGGCCGGCACACGCCGGCAGGCTGAAGTCAGGCGCGCCAACGCCAACGGGCCAAGGCCTTGATGACTTTCATCCAGAATTTGCCAGTAACCGCCACGGTGGACTCTCTGTCTTGTGAGGCTTGAAGGTCCGCCAACGTTATCCCAGTGGCCGGGTCTGCGCAACCGGGCAGCAATGCGCGCAGGTCGTCGATTACCAGGCTGGGGGATTCGTCGTCGATCGGCCGGCCATGGTTATAGCCGTAGGTCAGGCCCACGCATTGCACGCCAGCCGCCTTCGCCGCCTGCACGTCACTGCGCGAATCACCGACAAACAGGGACTGCTGCGGGGTAACACCGGCCATCTGCATGACGAATAGCAACGCCGCCGGGTCGGGCTTTTTCTGCGGCAGGGTGTCGCCACCAATGATCCAGCGGAAGAAATTACCGATCTTCATCTGGTCCAGCAGCGGGCCAACAAAGCGCTCAGGCTTGTTGGTAATCAGCGCCATCTCCACGCCCTGCTTGCGCAGCCAGCGCAGGGTGTCGCGCACGCCGGGGTAGACCACGGTAAGTTCATGGCTTTCGGCATAAGCGTCCATGAACAGCGCCAGCGCCTGTTCTGCCAGCGCATCGTCCACGTCGGCATGGTCGATGCCGCCCGCCAACGCGCGGCGCACCAGCACCTGGGCGCCATTGCCAACCCAGTGGCGCACGGCCTCAAGGCCAGCAGGCGGGCGCCCCAGTTCGAGCAGCATGCGGTCCACGGCGGCGGCCAGGTCAGGCACGGAATCGATCAGGGTACCGTCCAGATCGAACATCACCAGCCTTGGCAGCGTTCCCGGGAACAGCTGCTCGAAGCCACTCATGGGCGGGCCAGGGCCAGTTCGGCGCGCATCTTGGCGATCACTTCCTGATAGTCCGGGGCGTTGAAGATCGCCGAGCCGGCCACGAAGGTGTCGGCGCCAGCGGCAGCGATCTCGCGGATGTTGTTGACGTTCACGCCACCATCGATCTCCAGACGGATATCACGGCCACTGGCGTCGATCAGCGCACGCGCTTCGCGCAGCTTGTCGAGGGTGCCGGGGATGAACTTCTGCCCGCCGAAGCCTGGGTTGACGCTCATCAGCAGCACCATGTCGATCTTGTCCATCACATACTTCAGGGCGTCCAGGCTGGTGGCCGGGTTGAACACCAGGCCGGCTTTGCAGCCACCATCCTTGATCAGCTGAAGCGAACGGTCGATGTGCTGCGTGGCTTCAGGGTGGAAGGTGATGTAGGTGGCGCCCGCTTCGATAAAGTCGCCAATGATGCGGTCAACCGGGCTGACCATCAGGTGCACGTCGATCGGCGCAGTAACGCCGTACTTGCGCAGAGCGGTACAGACCATCGGACCGATGGTCAGGTTGGGGACATAGTGATTGTCCATGACATCGAAGTGGACGATGTCTGCACCCGCAGCCAATACCTTGTCGACGTCCTCACCCAGGCGGGCAAAATCGGCAGAGAGAATGGAGGGGGCAATAGCGTAGGGCTGCATGGCGCACCTGTTGGCAGAGTCACGGTGGCGCGCATTGTAACTCAGGGAAAGCGATGAAGGCTGATTGGTATCAATTGCTGTCGACCAGCGCAACCTGTGCCGGCCTCTTCGCAGCTTTAGCCGCGAAGAGGCCGACACAGGCAACCCCCTCATCAGGCCGGCTGCTGGGTCCTCAGCTTCTCACTACGCCCACGCAACCATTCCAGGGTCAGCAGCAACACCACCGAGAACGCAATCAACAAGGTCGCCGCCGCGGCAATGGTCGGGCTCAGGTTCTCGCGAATACCGCTGAACATCTGCCGCGGCAGGGTTGCCTGCTCCGGCCCGGCGAGGAACAGCGTCACCACCACCTCGTCAAACGAGGTGGCAAAGGCAAACAGGGCGCCCGAGATGACGCCGGGTGCGATCAGCGGCAGGGTCACCCGGCGGAAAGCCAGCAGAGGCGAAGCTCCCAGGCTGGCCGCCGCACGCACCAGATTGTAGTTGAACCCCTGCAGCGTCGCCGACACGGTGATGATGACGAACGGCACACCCAGTACCGCATGCACCAGAATCAGCGAGGTGAAACTGTTGCCCATACCCAGAGGGGCGAAGAACAGGTAACTGGCCACCCCGATGATCACTACCGGCACCACCATGGGCGAGATCACCAGCGCCATCACCAGCGACTTGCCGGGGAAATCGCCCCGGGTCAGGCCGATGGCCGCCAAGGTGCCGAACACCATGGCCAGCACTGTGGCCGCCGGGGCAACGATGATGCTGTTTTTCAATGCCCGCATCCATTCGGCCGAGCCGAAGAAGTCCTGATACCACTGCAGCGAGAAGCCCTGCAGCGGGTACACCAGAAAGCTGCCACTGTTGAACGACAGCGGCACGATCACCAGCACTGGCAAGATCAGAAACAGCAGGATCAAGCCGCAGAGAATACGCAGGCTGTAGAACCAGACCCGCTCCACGGGCGACATGTATGGGCTCAGCATGACAGGCTCCTCAGCTCAGGCGCAGACGGCTGGCGCCGACCAGCCAGCTATAGATCAGGTACAACAGCACGGTCGCCAGCAGCAACAGCCCGCCCAGTGCGGTGGCCATGCCCCAGTTGATGCTGGTGTTGGTATAGAAGGCGACGAAGTAGCTGACCATCTGGTCGTTGGGGCTACCCAGCAGCGCCGGGGTGATGTAGTAACCGATGGCTAGGATGAACACCAGCAGGCAACCGGCGCCAACACCGGCGTAAGTCTGCGGGAAGTACACCCGCCAGAAACTGGCGAACGGATGGCAGCCCAGCGAGATCGCCGCGCGCATGTAGCTCGGGGAAATACCCTTCATCACGCTGTACAGCGGCAGGATCATGAACGGCAGCAGGATGTGCACCATCGAGATGTAGACGCCTGTGCGGTTGAACACCAGCTCCAGCGGCTGGTCGATGATGCCCATGGCCATCAGCGCGCTGTTGATCAGCCCGCCCGACTGCAGCAGCACGATCCAGGCCGCCACCCGCACCAGGATCGATGTCCAGAAAGGCAACAGCACCAGAATCATCAGCAGGTTGCTCTGCCGGGTCGGCAGGTTGGCCAACAAGTAGGCCAGTGGGTAGGCCAGTACCAGGCAGATAGTGGTAATCACCACGCCCATCCACAGGGTACGGACAAAAATGTCCAGGTAAATGGCCTGGTCCGGGGTGGCCTTGGCCAGCTCACCAAGGTCATCGATGCGATGGTCCACCGAGGCCAGCAGGTAGAAAGAGGTCACCGAACTGGTATTGCGGCGTATCGCCTGCCAATAAGCCGGGTCGCCCCAACGCTCGTCGACAGCCTGCAACGCCTCTTTATAAGAGGCAGGCTCAGCCTTGAAGGGCAGCGCACGGGCAGTCTTGGTCAACAAGCTGCGGTAACCGGCCAGCTCCATGTTCAAGCGTTTGGAAAGGTCACCAAGGGTCTGGTTCTTGCGCGACTCGGCCAAATCCTGGCTCAGCGCCTTGTAAACGTCCTCGCCTGGCAGGCTCTTGCCATCCCACTGGCTGATGATTTCCACCGTGCGCGGCAGGCCGCCGACCACTTCAGGGTTGCCGACGCTCTTGTACAGCAGCGCCGCAATCGGCACCAGGAACACCAGCAGAAGAAACAGCGCCAGCGGCGCGATCAACGCCTGCGCCTTCCAGCGGTTGACCCGCTCGGCGTGTTTGAGGCGCTGCTTGAGACTTGGACCTGCGCCTTCGTTGAGGGGCACTGCAATGGCCATGGCGAACTCCGCAATACAGGCTGAATTGGGGGCCGCTTTGCGGCCCCACACACTGGACGTTTACTTCTTCGCCGCCCAGGCGTTGAAGCGTTGCTCCAGCTGCTCGCTGTTGTCGGCCCAGAACGCCACGTCGATCTGCACCTGGTTGGCAATGTTCTCTGGCGTGGTCGGCATGTCTTTCTTCACTTCGTTCGACAGCAGGCTCACGGCCTTGGAGTTGGCCGGGCCATAGGCGATGTTTTCGGAGTAGATCTTCTGCTGCTCGGGCTTGACGCTGTAGGCGATGAACTTCTTCGCCTCTTCGACGTTTTTGGCGCCTTTGGGAATTGCCCATGCGTCGAAGTCATAGATGCCGCCGTTCCACACCACCTTGAGGTTGCTTTCTTTCTGCACAGCGGCAATACGGCCGTTGTAGGCAGAGCTCATGACCACGTCGCCAGAGGCCAGGAACTGCGGTGGCTGTGCACCCGCTTCCCACCACTGGATGCTGGGCTTGAGTTCGTCGAGTTTCTTGAAGGCGCGGTCCTGGCCTTCCTTGGTTGCCAGCACTTTGTAGACGTCCTTGGGCGCAACACCGTCGGCCATCAGTGCAAATTCCATCGTGTACTTGGCGCCCTTGCGCAGGCCGCGCTTGCCCGGGAACTGCTTGGTGTCCCAGAAATCGGCCCAGCTGGTGGGGGCGGTCTTGAGCTTGTCGGCGTTGTAGGCCATGACCGTGGACCAGACGAAGAAGCCCACACCGCAAGGCTGAATGGCACCAGGCACGTAGTCTTCCTCGTTGCCGAACAGGGCCGGGTCGAGCTCTTCGAACATGCCTTCGTCGCAACCGCGCGCCAGCTCTGGCGACTCAACCTCTACCAGGTTCCACGACACACTCTTGGTGTCGACCATTGCCTTGACCTTGGCCATTTCGCCGTTGTACTCACCCGCGACAATCTTGCCATTACCCGCTTTTTCCCAGGGTTCGTAGAACGCTTTGACCTGGGCAGCCTTGTTGGCGCCACCGAACGAGATCACGGTGAGGTCTGCGGCCATGGCCTGGCCAGCGGTGAACAGCCCCAAAGCCAGGGCGGTCAGTTTCAACTGCTTGCGCATTATTATTCTCTCCACAGTACAGGGTTGGTGAAGCAATCCATCAATGGGCTTCGGCAATCGGATCGAGCGCGCGGGCGTGCTCCACCTCCCAGCCCAGCGGTACTACATCGCCCACGGCCAACGCCGGGTCGAGCTCGGCAATAGGCTGCTTCACGAAGAAGTCGCCTTTGCCGCAAACCTCCAGACGCACCCGCACGTGGTCGCCCAGGTAAATGAATTCGGCCACCCGGCCAGAGAACCGGTTGACGCAGCTTTCACTGTGGCCGTTCAGGCGCACGCGCTCCGGGCGTATCGACAGGGTCACCGGCTCGCCGGCCTGGCCGACATTCACCGCCAGCGCCTCGACCCGCTCGCCGCGAGGCAACTGCACCTGGCAACGTTTGCCATCGCTGGCCAGCAGGGTGCCGCTGATGCGGTTGTTCTCGCCGATGAAGTTGGCGACGAAGGTGTTGCAGGGCTCTTCGTACAGCGTGCGCGGGTCGGCGATCTGCTGGATTTCGCCCTGGTGGAACACCGCCACGCGGTCGGACATGGTCAGCGCTTCGCCCTGGTCGTGGGTCACGTACACCACGGTCACACCAAGACGTTGGTGAATGTGCTTGATCTCCATCTGCATGTGTTCGCGCAGCTGCTTGTCCAGCGCGCCAAGTGGCTCGTCCATCAGCACCAGCTGAGGCTCGAACACCAATGCCCGGGCCAGCGCCACCCGCTGCTGCTGGCCACCGGACAACTGGCCGGGGTAGCGTTTGGCGAAAGCGTCGAGCTGCACCATGTTCAGCACACGTTTGACCCGCTCGCTGATGTCGGTCTTGCTCAGGTTGCGCACGGTCAGCGGAAAGGCCAGGTTCTCGGCCACGGTCATGTGCGGAAACAGCGCGTAGTTCTGGAACACCATGCCGATATCACGCTTGTGCGGCGGCACGTTGTTGATCGAGCGCCCGCCAAGCTGGATTTCACCGGCGGTGGGGGTTTCGAAGCCCGCCAGCATCATCAGGCTGGTGGTCTTGCCCGAGCCGGACGGGCCAAGCAGGGTGAGGAACTCGCCCTTGCGGATATCCAGGTTGAGGTCTTTGACGATCAGCGACTCGCCGTCGTAGCTCTTCTGCACACCACGGAAGCTGACCAGCGTTTCGCCGGTTGCAGCGTTCGACTTCGCCTCGCTCATGCCTGCACCTTCTTGTTGGATGACTGCGTAGGCAAAAGAGTAGAAGAGACGCAAGCGCCCGAAAATCGGGGGCACTGAGAGAATGCCATCATCCGGATGGAAGATTTGTTGTAGGGATCGCCCTACAAGGATGGCGGGATTGGAATGCCCTTGCGAGCCAACCACGAAACCTGTGGGAGCGGGCATGCCCGCGAAGAGGCCGGCTCAGCCATAGAGATCAGCAGGCCAGGCCCGTTCGCGGGCATGCCCGCTCCCACAGAGGCTTCGGCAAGTTTCGGGCACCCGTATGTCGCAATCAGATCAGCTT
Organism: Pseudomonas sp. GW823-FHT05G12; assembly: GCF_058795575.1. NCBI lineage: Bacteria > Pseudomonadati > Pseudomonadota > Gammaproteobacteria > Pseudomonadales > Pseudomonadaceae > Pseudomonas > Pseudomonas sp. GW823-FHT05G12. Next base: position 537,356 of record NZ_CM179501.1, on the reverse strand, counting down.
GTGCTCCATGGCGTACTTCACCAGCTCCGCCAGCGAGTTCACTTTCAGCTTTTGCATCAAACGCGCCTTGTGGGTGCTGATGGTCTTGCTCGACAGCGCCAACTGCTGGGCGATGTCGTTGACGTTGGCGCCCTGGGCCAGGCGCTCGAACACCGAAAACTCCCGCTCCGAGAGCAGTGTGTGCAACGGCCGGGATTCGGTGAGGCCTACTTCGAACACCATGCGGTCGGCCAGCGACGGGTCGATATAACGCCCGCCACCGGCCACCCGACGAATCGCCGTCAACAACAGCGCGGGGTCACTGTCTTTGGTGGCATAGCCCGCCGCACCGGCCTTCAACGCCCGCGCCGCCATCTGTGCCTCATCGTGCATCGACAACATCAGGATCGCTGGAGCATCGTGCAACGCACGGATACGCGGGATCGCCTCCAGGCCGTTCACACCCGGCATCGAGATGTCCAGCAGTACCACCTCGCACGGTGTGTGGCGCAGGGTTTCGAGCAACTGCTCGCCATTACCGGCCTCCCCCGCCACTTGCATGTCCTTGGCCAGGCCAATCAACTGCTTGATGCCTTCACGGACAATGGTGTGGTCTTCGGCCACCAGAACTCGAATCACGATTGCTCTCCTACTCCAACGGAATGGCCACGCTCAGGCTGGTGCCTTCGCCCGGCTCGCTTTCCAGCGTCATGCTCCCCCCCAGCATCAGCACCCGCTCGCGCACACCCACCAGGCCAAACGAGGTGGGCCGCGTCTGCTCGCGGCAAAAGCCTTGGCCATCATCACTGACCGTCATGCGCAACTGTCCGCCCTCACGTACCAGCTCAATCTCTACGCTGTGCGCCTGGGCGTGACGCATCACATTGGTCAGCGCCTCCTGGAGGATACGAAACAGCCCGGTGGCCTTGGCATCACTCAATGCTGGCAGATTATCGGGTACTTGCACCAGACAGGGGATTTGCGTACGTGCCTCGAAACGCCGCGCCTGCCATTCGATGGCCGAGGCAATGCCGGCATCGAGGATCGGCGGACGCAAGGCAGTGGCGACATCGCGCACCAACTGGAATAACTGGGCGATCAGGCGTTTCATGCTCGCCAGGCGATCATTCAGGCCAGGGTCTAGCTCGGCATAGGCCAGCTCGCACATCGACACTTCCAGCTTGAGCACGGTCAGCATCTGCCCCAGTTCATCATGCACTTCCCGGGCGATACGAGCTTTCTCTTCTTCACGCACGCTCTCCAGGTGGGCCGAGAGTTCGCGCAACTGCTCCTGGGACTTCGCCAACGCCAGCTCGGCCCGCTTGCCCTGTGTGATGTCCCAGACTACACCGTCCCACACCACCTGGCCGTTGCCCAGATGCCGGGCGCTGGCCTTGATATCGGCCCAGCGCTGTTCGCCCTGCCGGGTGAGGATGCGCCCCTGCCAGGACCAGTCCTGGTCGCTGGCCAGGGCCAGGTCCTGCACCCTGTGATAATCAGCACGGTCCTCGGGGTGCACCAGGTTGCGCAGGCCCATCTGCGGGTGCTGGATCTCGCTGGGTGCATAACCCACCAAAGCCTCGCTACCCTCACTGATATAGGGGAACTCCAGATCGCCCTCGGCCGGGTCACGCTCCAGGCGAAACACCAACCCTGGTACGTTGCCAGCAATGCCCTTGAGCCGCGCCTCGCTTTCGCGAAGGGCCGCCAAGGCACGGTGGCGCTCGGTGACATCGGCGAGGTAGACCACCAGATATTCGGAATCACGAAAGCGCAGAAAGCTCAGCGACAGCTCCACGGGTAGCAAGCTTTGATCAGCCCGCCGGCATTGCGTCTCAAATTGACCGACACCCCCCGCCCCCGTACGCGCCCCCTTCCACAGCTCTAGCCACCGGTCCATGTTCAGGCTCGGCTCGAAGTCGCTCAGCGGCCGCTCCAGCAACGCCCCTTCGCTGTAGCCCAACATGCGCTCGGCGGCATGGTTGGCGTAACGCACATGGCTGTCCCAGTTGACCCAGAGGATACCTACGGTGCTCTGGTCGATGGCGAACTGGCTCAGGCGCAACGCCTCTTCGCGCACCTGGCGCTCAACAAGGCTTTCTCGCGCGGCCAGCAGGCTGCGCTCCAGCTGGCGCTGCTGACGGCGTTGCCACACCAGCGTGGCCAAGGCACACAACAGCAACAGACCGAACAGCAAGGCCATGTTCTGCCAGAAGCCCGGCGACTCGCTCAGGCGCGGGTACTTCGGCTGCAACCAGCGCTGATGCAGTTGTTCCAGCTCCTTGGCCGGCACTGCCTGCAAGCCACGTTCAAGTACATCGGCCAGCAGCGGCCAGTCGCGCCGCGAACCGATACGCAACAGTTGCGGCAGGCCGATATCGCCGACCACCGCCAGCTCACCGAACTCGCTCTCGCGCGACAGGCGGCTGAGCTGCGCTTCATCCAGCACGGCGAAACTGGCCTGGCCACCTACCACCAGTTGCAAGGCCTCACGATCGTCGGGCACCCCCTGCAGGTTGAGGTTGCCGTAGTTGCCGCGCAGGTAATCCGCCAGCGGGCTGGGCATGCGCACCGCGACGCGTTGCTCGGCTTCAAGCTTTTCCAGTTCCACGGCCATGGCCCCGGTGCGCGGCCCCACCACCAGCTGTGGCACGCGCATGTACGGGTCGCTGAATAGCCACAGGCGCAGGCTGGCCGGCGTCTGGGTAAGGCCAGGGGCGAAGTCGATTTCGCCGCTCTGCAGGGCATGTTCCAAACTGGCCTGGTCAGTGAAGTTACGCCAGGTGAGGTCCAGCCGCAGCGCCTGCGCCAGGCTGTTCACCAGCTCCACATTGGCCCCGTACAGTTGCTGCAGACGCCGGTCGAACTGGGCGTAGGGCGCCTGCAACACCAGGCCGACACGCAGGCTGCGGTGGGTGTCCAGCCACTGCTGCTGGTCAGGCTCCAGCACCACAGAGGGCAGCGCCTCGGGCTTGGCCCAGGCAATCAAGGGCAGCCACAAGCAGCCGATAACCAACAGGCGACGCACTCGCTTCATCTATACGCTCGACTTGGCAAAGACGGCCATGCAGCATGGCCGTCACGGGCAAATACTATTAGGCTGCCGGTTTCATTCTGGCCTTGGGTTGACTCATGTCCACACTTTATCGCACGACGCTGGCAATGTGCTGCCTGGCCTCGGTCCTTCCACTCGGCGCCCTGGCCGCCGATGCCGAAAAACCACCTGCAAATACCATGGCACCGGCTGCCGAGGCCCCACGCCCACCTTTGCTGGAACGCAGCCAGGAGGATGCCCTGGCGCTGGAGCGGCTGCTGCCCAAGGCTGAGCAGCAGACCCTGCAGGCCGGTACCGACAGCTTCCTGGCCCTGTGGAAGCCGGCAAACGACAACGATCCGCAAGGGGCAGTGATCATTGTCCCCGGTGCAGGCGAAACGGCCGACTGGCCAAATGCAGTCGGCCCACTGCGGCAAAAATTCCCTGATATCGGCTGGCACAGCCTGAGCATCAGCCTGCCCGACCTGCTCGCAGACAGCCCGCAAGCACGGGTCGAAGCCACACCACCGGCAGCGCCTGCGCCAGAAAAAGGCGAAAGCGCACCGGTCAAGGACGTGCCGGCCGACGCCAACGCCAACGTGGCCCAAGCCACCGCGGCCGATGCCGACACAGCAGAAAGCACCGATGCCGAACAAGCCAGCGAGCAGGCCGACCCGGCAGATGCCGAACGCATCTTCGCCCGCCTGGATGCCGCCGTGGCGTTCGCCCAACAACACAATGCCCGCAGCATCGTACTGATCGGCCATGGTAGCGGTGCATATTGGGCGGCGCGCTACCTGAGCGAGAAACAGCCACCGCAGGTACAAAAACTGGTGATGGTCGCTGCACAGACCCCTGCACGGGTGGAGCAGGACCTGGAAAGCCTGGCCCCAACCTTGAAGGTACCCACGGCCGATATCTACTACGCCACCCGCAGCGCTGACCGCAACGCAGCCCAGCAACGGCTGCAGGCCAGCAAGCGGCAGAAGGATAGCCAGTACCGACAATTGTCATTGATTGCCATGCCAGCAAACAAAGCGGCGGAACAAGAGCAATTGTTCCGCCGGGTGCGGGGGTGGATGAGCCCTCAGGGCTGAGTCAGGCTTGATCCTTGTGGCGGGGCGTCAAAGGCCGCGCCGCTTGCGGATCATGGCATAGGCCTGGTGCAACTCACGGGTGCGCGCGGTCGCTTCACGCACCTGCGCCTCGCTGGCACCAGTACCCGCCAGCTTGTCCGGGTGATGCCGACTGACAAGCCGACGATACGCCTGCTTGACCTTATCGGTGTCGGTGTCTGCGTCCACCGCCAGCAAGCGCAACGCTGCCGCGTAGGTCATGGGCACGCTTTCTGCCCCCGTGGCCTTGCGCGGCTCGTACTCCAGGGACATGGCCTGCACCTGGCGCCGGCTCATGCCCAGCTTCTGCCCCCAGTCCAGCAGCAACTCACGCTCCTTGTTGCCCATCTTGCCGTCAGCCCAGACCATGCGCCAACAGGCCCGCAAGGTACCTTCCGCCGCGTGGGGCTGCTGACTGATGCGCCGCAGGTGCCCGCCAAGCCGGTCCTTGCCCGCCTTGCCACGGTTGAACGCATTGATGGCGCGCAACCGGGCTGCCTCGGCCAGGTCCAGGCGCACCATCTCCTGACGCGCCTGCTGGATATGCTGCTCGGCTACCCGTCCATCGCACTTGGCCAGGCGCCCGAGCATCACGAACAACAACTCGTCGTCGCGTAATGCAGGGCGCCCACCCAGGCGTTCGCGCATGTCTTCCCAGCCTTGCAAGCGCAGCCGGCGGTCGATGGCCTGCCCAAGCAACGCACCGAGCAAGGCACCCGGTATGCTCGCAACGGCAAAGCCGGCACCCACACCTATCACCGTGCCTGGCCACCACATGTCAGGCGCGCTCGCCAATCAGAGACTCAGCCTCGGCCAGGCGTTCAAGCGTGCCAACATCCACCCAGTGCCCACGGTAGTGTTCGCCAGATACCTTGCCGGCCGCCATCGCCTGGCGCAGCAACGGTGCCAGCTTGAAGGCACCCGCCTGGCAACCTTCGAACAGCGCCGGGTGCAGCACGGAAATGCCGCTGAAGGTCAGCGTGCCGGGCGCGTCATCGCCGTCAACGACCTGCTCGCCCACCAGGCGGAAGTCACCACGGCCGTGATGGCCAGGGTTGTCGACCAGTACCAGGTGAGCCAGGCCTTGCAGGGGAGCCTGCAATCGCGCGAAGTCGTAGTCGGTCCACACATCGCCATTCACCAGCAGGAACGGCGCATCACCCAACAAAGGCAGGGCCTTGAAGATGCCGCCGCCGGTTTCCAGCGGTTCACCTTCAGGTGAATAGCGAATGCTCAGGCCGAAGCGGCTACCGTCGCCCAGATGGTCTTCGATCTGCTGGCCAAGCCAGGCATGGTTGATCACCACTTCGGTCACGCCCGCTGCCGCCAGGGCGCGCAGGTGGTACTCGATCAGCGGCTGGCCGGCGACCGGGACCAACGGTTTTGGGGTGTGCAGGGTCAGCGGGCGCATGCGCTCGCCCTTCCCCGCAGCCAGGATCATGGCCTTCATGCACGCGCTCCGGCCTGCAACTCGGCAATCAGCTCACCCAGCTCCGCCAATTCGGGCCGGCGACCGATCACTTCATTTATATAGGCGAAGAAACGCGGCACGTCGCCCAGGTAACGCGGCTTGCCGTCGCGGTGGCAGATACGGGCGAAGATGCCGATCACCTTCAGGTGCCGCTGCACGCCCATCAGGTCACTGGCGCGGTGGAAGGCTTCGAACTCGGCGTGCACCGGGATGCCGGCCGCCTGCGCCTGCTGCCAGTAGTCGCTCAGCCAACCTTCGACCCGCGCCTGCGGCCAGCTGACAAAGGCGTCCTTGAACAGGCAGGTAATGTCGTAGGTGACCGGGCCGTATACCGCATCCTGAAAGTCCAGCACACCAGGGTTGGGGGTGCTCTGCATCAGGTTGCGCGGCATGTAGTCACGGTGTACCAGCACCTTGGGCTGCGCCAGGGCGCTGTCGATCAGCAACTGGCTGACGCGCTGCCAGGTGGCCTTCTGTGCATCGGTGAAGGTCAGGCCCAGCTCACGCCCCACGTACCATTCGGGGAACAGTTCCACTTCACGGCGCAGCAGGGCGTCGTCGTAGCTGGGCAGCGGCGCGTCCATTGGCAAACGCTGGAACTTCAGAAGGGCATCGATGGCGTCGGCGAACAGGCCATCGGCGTTGTCTGCATTGATGATGTCAAGGTATGTCTGAGTGCCCAGATCCCCAAGCAGCAAAAAGCCGCGTTCCAGGTCCTGAGCGTGGATCAGCGGCACATGTACGTCAGCGCTGGCCAGCAGGTGGTCGATGGCGACGAACGGTCGGCAGTTTTCCTGCGGGGGGGGCGCATCCATGATCACGAAACTGTGGCCAGCGCCCTGCCAGCGGAAATAGCGGCGGAAGCTGGCGTCGCTGCTGGCAGCGGTCAGGCTGCCTGCAGGCACCTCGCCCCAGGCGTTGTCACGGAAAAGATCATTGAGCTGCTCATCGAGCCAGACCGTCAGTTGTTGCAGGCGTACATCGTGTTCAGGCATTGCAAGGGTCTCCGACGGCCCTAGCCGTCAAGCGGGTCATGCTTTATTATCCAGCATCTTTTTCAGACCATCGAGAGGCGTGCGGCCCCACACGCGGGCAGATGGCACGCAGGAAGCCCGGACTAATAAGATGGCATTGAAATCCCCCGCGTTTCGTAGAAAGTTTCCGTTGCTGGTAACCGGCGGTCTGCTGGCCCTGCAACCTCTGGCCACCTCATACGTAGTGGCAGCCGAACAGTTCGACTGCCAAGTGTCCGCCGCCGGTGGTTGGGACTGCAAGCCCAAAACCCCAGTCAACAACTTGCCGCCGCGCCCGGTGCACGAAGGTGCAGCCGTCAGCTCCGGCACCGAAGCGGCGGGCGAAGCCGAAACTGCGGACCGGCCCGTGCTGGTTACCGAGGCCAAGGGCCGTGGTCTGAAGTCGCGCAGCGAAGACTACAGCCACCTGGACTGGGTTCCGCGTGAAAAGCTCACCGCCGCGCAGCTGGCTGAAACCGGCCCGTACTGCGGTGGCGCGTATATCGAGCCAACCCGCCCGGGCATGGCCGACACCACGCCGAAGGACGAGTCGCCGACCTACATCAATGCCAAGGTATCCAAGTACCAGCAGGAGCAGCAGATCGCTACCCTCGCCGGTGACGTGGTGATGCGCCAGGGCAGCATGCAGGCCGAAGCCGACGAGGCCAACCTCTACCAGGCCGAAAACCGTGGCGAGCTCAAGGGCAACGTCAAGATCCGTGACAACGGTTCGCTGGTGGTCGGTGACGAGGCCCAGATCCAGCTCGACACTGGCGAAGCCCAGGTCGACAACGCCGAATACGTGATGCACAAGTCGCACATCCGCGGCAGTGCCCTGTACGCCAAGCGTGGCGAAAACGCCATCATCCGCCTCAAGGACGGTACGTACACCACCTGCGAACCGGGCAGCAACGCCTGGCAGCTGAAAGGCAACAACATCACCCTGAACCCGGCCACCGGTTTCGGTACTGCGACCAACGTTACGCTTCGGGTCAAGGATTTCCCGGTGTTCTATACACCGTACATCTACTTCCCGATTGACGACCGTCGCCAGTCCGGCTTCCTGCCGCCGTCGTTCAGCACCAGCAGCGACACCGGCTTCATGCTGGTCACGCCGTACTACTTCAACCTGGCGCCTAACTACGACGCCACGTTGTACCCGCGTTACATGGCCAAGCGCGGCCTGCTGATGGAAGGCGAGTTCCGCTACCTGACACCTTCCAGCGAAGGGCAGTTCGGCGGCGCCTACCTGAACGACAAGAACGACGACCGCAAAGATCAGACGGATTACAAAGATCAGCGCTGGATGGTCAACTGGCAGCACAAGGGTGGCCTGGACGAACGCCTGATGGCCGAGGTGGACTACACCGACATCAGCGACCCGTTCTACTTCCAGGACCTGGAATCCGACCAGATTGGCGTGGAAAGCCGCGACCTGCTGAACCAGCAGGGTGCGTTGACCTACCGAGGCGACAGCTACACCGCGCGGTTGAATGTGCATGCCTACGAGATGGCGACCATCTCGCAGATCACGCCGTATGATCGCCTGCCGCAGCTGACCCTGAACGGTACGCTGCCGTTCCAGCCTGGCGGTTTGAACCTTGGGTACGAGACTGAAGCTGTTCGCTTTGATCGTGACCTGAAGGACGATTTCGTTCTGGACGAAGATGGCAATCCAGACGCCAGCGCCGGCGTACCCGGTCGTCGTCTTGACGAAAACATCTTCGGTGTAGCGCGTGCCAACGGTACCCGCCTGAACGTCGCCCCGTCCATCAGCCTGCCGATGGAAGCCAGCTACGGCTACATCACGCCGAAGCTGAAGTACATGTATACCCATTACGACCTTGACCTGGATAGCAAGGGCAAGAGCGACATTGCTGCCGCGAACGCAGACACACTGGACGTGTTCGGCGACTACAAAAGCAACCTGAACCGCGATATCCCGATTTTCAGCGTCGACAGCGGCCTGTATTTCGACCGCAACACCTCGTTGTTCGGCACCAACTACCGCCAGACCCTCGAACCGCGCATGTTCTACCTCTATGTCCCGTACAAGGACCAGATGGACATCCCGCTGTTCGACACGGGTGAAACCCTGTTCAGCTACGACTCGCTGTTCCGTGACAACCGTTTCAGTGGTACCGACCGCATCGGCGACGAGAACAAGTTGTCGCTGGGCGTGACCACCCGCTGGATCGAGGAGAACGGCTTCGAGCGCCAGAACTTCAGCATCGGCCAGGCCTACTACTTCAAGGACCGCAAGGTCCAGCTGCCAGGCATCGACTACCGCACCCGCAAGGACGCGCAGTCCGATGTATCGCCATACGCCCTGATGTACAACTACTACTTCAACCGCGACTGGCGCTTCAATTCGGACTTCAACTGGGACCCGGACAGCCGCAGCACCCGCTCGGGCAGCGCGATGTTCCACTACCAGCCTGAAGACAACCCGAACAAGATCGTCAACCTCGGTTATCGCTACCGTAACGACACCATTGCCTACGACTCGACCACGGGTACCTGGAAAGTGGGCGGCGGTGACTATGGCACCCCGGGCGATCCGAACTACATCAAGGATTACTACAAGATCCAGCAGCACGACTTCTCGGTCATCTGGCCGATCGTGCCGCAGTGGAACGTAATCGCTCGCTGGCAGCATGACTACAACCGCAACCGTACCCTGGAAGCCATGGGTGGTTTCGAATACGACAACTGCTGCTGGAAGCTGCGCCTGATCAACCGTTACTGGATCGACTACGACGATTTCAGCCAGGCCCTTCCACAGAACGAAAAAGGCGACCACGGTGTCTTCCTTCAGATCGTCCTGAAAGGCCTCGGCGGCGTAGTTGGCAACAAGGTCGAGTCTTTCCTCGACCAAGGCATTCAAGGTTACCGTGAACGTGAAGACCAAGCTTATTGATCGTCTGCGCCCAGTGTTGCTGGGCGTCGCTTTGCTGAGTGGCGCGGTGCATGCCGCGGTGCAACCTCTTGATCGCGTGGTGGCTATCGTCGACAACGACGTGGTCATGCAAAGCCAGCTGGACCAGCGTGTCCATGAGGTCCAGCAAACCATCGCCAAGCGCGGCGGCGGCGTGCCGCCGACCAGCGCCCTGGAACAGCAGGTGCTGGAACGCCTGATCGTCGAGAACCTGCAGCTGCAGATCGGCGAGCGCTCTGGTATCCGCATCACCGACGAAGAGCTGAACCAGGCCATTGGCACCATTGCCCAGCGCAATGGCATGTCGCTGGACCAGTTCCGCGCGGCGCTGGCCCGTGACGGCCTGTCGTTCGACGACGCTCGCGAGCAGGTCAAGCGCGAGATGATCATCAGCCGCGTGCGCCAACGCCGCGTTGCCGAACGCATTCAGGTGTCTGAGCAGGAAGTGAAGAACTTCCTGGCCTCGGACCTGGGCAAGATGCAGATGTCGGAAGAGTACCGCCTGGCCAACATCCTCATCCCGACCCCGGAAGCCGCCAACTCGGACGATATCCAGAAGGCTGCGCGCAAGGTCGGTGACGTGTACCAGCAACTGCGCCAGGGTGCTGACTTCGGCCAGATGGCGATTGCCAACTCGGCCAGCGAAAACGCCCTGGAAGGCGGCGAAATGGGCTGGCGTAAAGCCGGTCAGCTGCCACCCGACTTCGCCAAGATGCTCAGCAGCATGCCGGTGGGCGAAATTACCCAGCCTATTCGCATCCCCAACGGCTTCATCATCCTCAAGCTCGAGGAGAAGCGCGGCGGCAGCGAGAACGTGCTGCGCGACGAAGTGCATGTACGCCACATCCTGATCAAGCCAAGCGAGATCCGCAGCGAGGCGGCCACCCAGCAACTGGCCGAGCGCCTGTACGATCGGATCAAGAACGGCGAAGACTTCGGCGAACTGGCCAAGAGCTTCTCGGAAGACCCGGGTTCGGCACTCAACGGCGGCGACCTCAACTGGGTCGATCCGAACAGCCTGGTACCGGAGTTCCGTGAACAGATGGCCAATGCCCAGCAAGGCGTAGTGACCAAACCGTTCAAGACCCAGTACGGCTGGCACGTTCTGGAAGTGCTGGGCCGCCGCGCCACCGACAGCACCGAGCAAGCTCGCGAACAGCAGGCCCTGAGCGTACTGCGCAACCGCAAGTATGACGAAGAGCTGCAAACCTGGCTGCGCCAAATCCGCGACGAAGCCTACGTTGAAATCAAGCTGCCTGGCGCTGACCAGGCCGCCCAGTGAAGCCCCTGCGCTTCGCCGTCACCCCCGGCGAGCCGGCCGGCATAGGTCCCGACCTGTGCCTGCTGCTCGCCGCAGACGCCCAGCCTCACCCCCTGATCGCCATCACCAGCCGTGACCTGCTCTCCGAGCGGGCCACGCAGCTGGGGCTGGCCGTCAGCCTGCTGCCGGTAGCCCCGGGCCAATGGCCTGACCTCCCGGCACCCGCAGGTAGCCTGTACGTCTGGGATACCCCCTTGGCGGCTCCGGTGGTGCCAGGCCAGCTGGACAAGGCCAACGCAGCGTTCGTGCTGGAAACCCTGACCCGCGCTGGGCAAGGCTGCCTGGACGGGCACTTCGCCGGGATGATCACGGCCCCGGTTCACAAGGGAGTGATCAACGAAAGCGGTATCGCCTTTTCCGGGCATACCGAATTCCTTGCCGAACTGACCCGCACCGCACAAGTGGTAATGATGCTGGCCACCCGCGGCCTGCGCGTGGCCCTGGTGACCACGCACCTGCCACTGCGTGATGTTGCCGACGCTATCACTGCAGAGCGCGTCGAACGTGTAACCCGTATCCTGCATGCCGACATGCGCGACAAGTTCGGCATTGCCAACCCGCGTATCCTGGTGTGTGGCCTCAACCCGCACGCGGGCGAGGGCGGCCACCTGGGCCGCGAAGAAATCGACATCATCGAGCCGACCCTGGCCCGCCTGCGCACCGAAGGCATGGACCTGCGCGGGCCGCTGCCGGCCGATACCCTGTTTACCCCCAAATATCTGGAGCACTGCGATGCGGTGCTGGCGATGTACCACGACCAGGGCCTTCCCGTACTCAAGTACAAAGGCTTCGGCGCAGCAGTGAACGTGACCTTGGGCCTGCCAATCATCCGCACGTCGGTTGACCACGGCACCGCCCTGGACCTGGCCGGCACTGGCAAAGTCGACACCGGCAGCCTGCGCGTCGCACTGGAAACCGCCTACCAGATGGCCGAGAACCGACCATGAACGAGCAATACCAACACCGGGCGCGCAAGCGCTTCGGCCAGAACTTCCTGCACGACGCCGGTATCATCGACCGCATCCTGCGTGCCATCAACGCCAAGGCCGGCGAACACCTGCTGGAAATCGGCCCGGGCCAAGGCGCCCTGACCGAAGGCCTGCTGGGCAGTGGCGCACAGCTGGACGTGGTGGAGCTGGACAAAGACCTGGTGCCGATCCTGCAGCACAAGTTCGCTGATCGCAGCAACTTCCGCCTGCACCAGGGCGACGCCCTGAAGTTCGACTTCAACCAGCTGGGCGTGCCGCCGCGCAGCCTCAAGGTGGTTGGCAACCTGCCCTACAACATCTCCACCCCGCTGATCTTCCACCTGCTCAGCCACGCCGGGCTGATCCGCGACATGCATTTCATGCTGCAGAAGGAAGTGGTCGAGCGCATGGCCGCCGGCCCTGGCGGCGGTGACTGGGGGCGCTTGTCGATCATGGTGCAGTACCACTGCCGCGTGGAGCACCTGTTCAATGTCGGCCCTGGTGCCTTCAACCCACCTCCGAAAGTGGATTCGGCAATCGTCCGCCTGGTGCCGCACGAAGTGCTGCCGTTCCCGGCCAAGGACCACCTGCTGCTGGAGCGTGTCGTTCGCGAAGCGTTCAACCAGCGCCGCAAGACCCTGCGCAACACCATGAAAGGCCTGCTGGACAGCGCCGCCATCGAGGCTGCTGGCGTTGATGGCAGCCTGCGTCCTGAACAGCTCGACCTGGCAGCCTTCGTGCGCCTGGCTGACCAACTGGCTGATCAGCAACAAGCCTGATTTAGCCCGTTCCGGCCTCTTCACGGGCCACAAGGGATCGCACAACCCTCAAATCCTGTGCGACCCCTTGTAGGAGCGGGTTTACCCGCGAAGAGGCCGACACAGCCCCCCCCCAAGCCCGATCACCGCTGGCCCTCCCCCCTCCCAATGGCCTAGACTGCATTATTGCGTCAGTTCGCCCAAGGCCCTTGCATGTCCGACCCCCGCTATCAAATCGACGTCAGCGTCGTGACCCGCTACCTGAAAGAACAATCCGACCCCGAAAACAGTCGCTTCGCTTTCGCCTACACCATTACCGTGCAGAACAACGGCTTGCTCAGTGCCAAGTTGCTGTCGCGCCACTGGCTGATCACCAACGGTGACGGCGAGGTAGAGGAAGTACGCGGCGCCGGCGTGGTCGGCCAGCAACCCAACATCGACCCTGGCCAGAGCCACACTTACAGCAGTGGTGCCGTCATCAGCACCCGCGTTGGCACCATGCAGGGCAGCTACCAGATGTTCGCCGAAGACGGTAAGCGCTTCGACGCCGAGATTGCCCCCTTTCGGCTGGCAGTGCCCGGGGCGCTGCACTGATGGCCACCTACGCCGTCGGTGACCTGCAGGGCTGCCTGCAGCCACTCAAATGCCTGCTCGATCGCGTCAGTTTCAACCCCGCCGTCGACCGCCTGTGGCTGGTCGGCGACCTGGTCAACCGCGGCCCCGAGTCACTGGAAACCCTGCGCTTCCTGTACTCGATCCGTCATTCACTGGTCTGCGTGCTGGGCAACCATGACCTGCACCTGCTGGCCGCCTGGCACAACGTCGAGCGCCTCAAGAAAAGCGACACACTGCGCGAGATCATCGAAGCGCCGGACGCCGACCAGCTGTTCGACTGGCTGCGCCAGCAGAAGCTGCTGCATTACGACGAGCCCCGCGGCATCGCCCTGGTTCATGCCGGCATACCGCCACAATGGACCCTTGGCAAAGCCCTGGAGCTCGCTGCCGAGGTCGAGGAAGTGCTGCGTGACGACACCCGCCTGCAGCTGTACCTCGACGGCATGTATGGCAACGAGCCGAACAAGTGGAGCAAGAACCTCGCCGGCGTCGAACGCCTGCGGGTCATCACCAACTACTTCACCCGCATGCGCTTCTGCACGGCCGATGGCAAACTCGACCTCAAGAGCAAGGAAGGCCTGGGTAGCGCGCCCAAAGGCTACAAAGCCTGGTACGCGCACAAGGACCGCCGCTCACGCCACGTGAAGATCATCTTTGGCCATTGGGCCGCTCTGCAGGGTGAGGTCACCGAGCCCGACGTCATCGCCCTGGACACTGGCTGCGTATGGGGTGGCGCCATGACCCTGTACAACGTCGACAGCGGCGAATACCACCGCTGCGACTGCGCCGACGACGGCACCCTGCGCCAGCCGGCACAACCCACTACACTCAACGACCACACCTGAAGGAAGTAGTACCCATGAGCGAATTCAAGCGCATCCCTCCTGAGCAGGCCTTGGAGCTTCGCAAGAAAGAAGGTGCGGTCGTCGTCGACATTCGCGACCCGCAGGCCTTCGCCGCCGGCCACATCACCGGCGCCCGGCACCTGGATAACCACTCGGTCGCTGACTTCATCCGCAACGCCGACCTCGACGCGCCAACCCTGGTGGTCTGCTATCACGGCAATTCCAGCCAAAGTGCTGCCGCCTACCTGGTAGGCCAGGGTTTCTCCGACGTGTACAGCGTGGACGGCGGCTTCGAACTGTGGCGCGCGACCTACCCGGCCGAGACCGCCCAGGGCAACGCTGAATAATTTTTTATTTTCCCCTGCAGCCCGTGCGCCGCGCGGGCTTGCGGCTTATCTGACGAACGGTCGTTCGTAACTTCTGCCTTTCTCACCCCTTTACCTTGCAGATAACCAACTACGCTTAAGCTCAGGCCATCCAAAAAGGGGAGAGCCGGTACACCGGCGTGCGGGTCATCGGTAGCGTTACAGGGTGTTCTGGGGGGTATACAGCAATCGGCCAACCCGGTTGCATGCCAGCATCAGCTGACTGATCCGGCGTCGTCTCCACGTATCGAGCGAGGTGACGTCATGAGTATTTTTAGCCACTTCCAACAACGTTTCGAGTCTACGCGCCAGGAAGAACTCTCGCTGCAGGAGTACCTCGAGCTGTGCAAAGAGGATCGCAGTGCCTACGCATCGGCGGCCGAACGGCTGTTGCTGGCCATCGGTGAGCCAGAGCTGATCGACACCTCTACCAACTCCAGGCTGTCGCGCATCTTCTCCAACAAGGTTATCCGCCGCTATCCGGCCTTTGCCGACTTCCATGGCATGGAAGAGTGCATCGACCAGATCGTGTCGTACTTCCGCCACGCCGCCCAAGGCCTGGAAGAGAAGAAACAGATCCTCTATCTGCTGGGCCCGGTAGGCGGCGGCAAGTCCTCGCTGGCGGAAAAACTCAAGCAGCTGATGGAAAAGGTGCCGTTCTACGCGATCAAGGGCTCGCCGGTATTCGAGTCACCTCTGGGCTTGTTCAATGCCACCGAAGATGGGGCCATTCTCGAGGAAGAGTTCGGCATCCCACGGCGCTACCTCAACACCATCATGTCGCCTTGGGCCACCAAGCGCCTGCAGGAATTTGGTGGTGACATCTCCAAGTTCAAGGTGGTGAAGCTGTACCCGTCGATTCTTAACCAGATCGCCATTGCCAAGACCGAACCCGGCGATGAAAACAACCAGGACATCTCGGCCCTGGTCGGCAAGGTCGATATCCGCAAACTTGAGGAATACCCACAGAACGACGCCGACGCCTATAGCTACTCGGGCGCGCTGTGCCGGGCCAACCAGGGCCTGATGGAATTCGTCGAAATGTTCAAGGCGCCGATCAAGGTCCTGCACCCCTTGCTCACCGCCACACAGGAAGGCAACTACAACAGTACCGAAGGCCTTGGGGCGATCCCCTATACCGGTATTCTGCTGGCGCACTCCAACGAATCGGAGTGGCACACCTTCCGTAACAACAAGAACAACGAAGCGTTCATCGACAGGATCTATATCGTCAAGGTGCCGTACTGCCTGCGGGTCAGCGATGAAATCAAGATCTACGACAAACTGCTGGTCAACAGCTCGCTGTCCAAGGCCCACTGTGCGCCAGATACGCTCAAGATGCTGGCTCAGTTCACAGTGCTTTCGCGTCTGAAAGAGCCCGAGAACTCCAATATCTATTCCAAGATGCGCGTTTACGACGGGGAAAACCTCAAGGACACCGATCCAAAGGCCAAGTCGATCCAGGAATACCGGGACTCTGCGGGTGTCGACGAAGGCATGAACGGCCTGTCGACTCGCTTCGCCTTCAAGATCCTGTCCAAGGTGTTCAACTTCGACCCACACGAAATTGCCGCCAACCCGGTGCACCTGCTCTATGTCCTCGAACAGCAGATCGAACAGGAGCAATTCCCGGCTGAAGTGCGCGAACGCTATCTGCGCTACCTGAAGGAATACCTGGCACCGCGCTACATCGAGTTTATCGGCAAGGAAATCCAGACTGCCTACCTGGAGTCCTACAGCGAATACGGCCAGAACATCTTCGACCGCTACGTGCTGTATGCAGACTTCTGGATCCAGGATCAGGAATACCGCGACCCGGAAACCGGCGAAATTCTCAACCGCATTGCGCTCAACGAGGAACTGGAGAAGATCGAGAAACCGGCCGGCATCAGCAACCCGAAAGACTTCCGCAACGAGATCGTCAACTTCGTACTGCGCGCACGCGCCAACAACAATGGCAAGAATCCAAGCTGGCTGAGTTATGAAAAGCTGCGGGTCGTGATCGAGAAGAAAATGTTCTCCAACACCGAAGACCTGCTGCCGGTCATCAGCTTCAACGCCAAGGCCAGCAAAGAGGACCAGAAGAAACACAACGACTTCGTCACCCGGATGGTGGAGCGTGGCTATACCGACAAACAGGTGCGCCTGCTGTCGGAATGGTACCTGCGGGTCAGGAAATCGCAATAAAGCGGCAAGCTACGAGCCGCAAGCTGCAAGCTGTCTGGCGTTGGCATTGCTGCCCGCGTCACAGCTTGCAGCGGCGGTGGCTGCTCTTTCTTGCAGCTTGAAGCTTGTGGCTTGCAGCTTGTGGGTTGCAGCTGCATCCAGTCACCGGAGGGACCATGAGCTACGTTATAGACCGACGCCTGAACGGCAAGAACAAGAGCACGGTCAACCGCCAGCGCTTCCTGCGGCGGTACCGCGAACATATCAAGAAGGCCGTCGAAGAGGCGGTGAGCCGCCGTTCCATCATGGATATGGAACACGGCGAGCAGATCAGTATTCCCGGGCGCGACATCGACGAACCCGTCTTGCATCATGGTCGCGGGGGCAAACAGACCATCGTGCATCCTGGCAACAAAGAATTCACTGCCGGTGAACACATCCCACGGCCGCAAGGCGGTGGAGGTGGCGGCGGTCGCGGCAAGGCCGGCAATTCCGGCGAGGGCATGGACGAGTTCGTCTTCCAGATCACCCAGGAAGAATTTCTCGAATTCATGTTCGAAGACCTTGAGCTACCCAACCTGGTCAAACGTCACCTGACTGGCGCCGATACCTTCAAGACTGTTCGCGCCGGCATCGCCAACGAAGGCAACCCGTCACGCATCAACATCGTGCGCACCCTGCGCTCGGCCCATGCCCGGCGTATCGCCCTGACCGGCAGCAGCCGCGCCCTGCTGCGCGAAGCACAAAAGGAACTTGATCGCCTGCGGGTCGAAGAGCCGGACAATTTCACCGATATCCAGGAAGTCGAACAGGAAATCGAGCGCCTGAAGGCACGTATCAACCGCCTGCCCTTCCTCGACACCTTCGACCTCAAGTACAACCTGCTGGTCAAGCAACCCAACCCCAGCTCGAAGGCAGTGATGTTCTGCCTGATGGACGTATCCGGATCGATGACCCAGGCCACCAAGGACATCGCAAAGCGCTTCTTCATCCTGCTGTACCTGTTCCTCAAGCGTAACTACGAGCGCATCGAAGTCGTGTTCATTCGCCACCACACCAGTGCCCGGGAAGTCGATGAAGAAGAGTTCTTCTATTCGCGGGAAACCGGCGGCACCATCGTCTCCAGTGCCCTCAAGCTGATGCAGGAGATCATGGCCGAGCGTTACCCGGCCAGCGACTGGAACATCTATGCCGCGCAGGCTTCTGATGGCGACAACTGGAACGACGACTCGCCCATCTGCCGCGACATCCTTTCCAAACAGATCATGCCGCATGTGCAGTACTACACTTACGTTGAGATCACCCCCCGTGAACACCAGGCGCTGTGGTATGAATACGAGCGTATCGGAGATGCTTTCCCCGACACGTTCGCCCAGCAGCAGTTGGTATCGGCCGGCGACATCTACCCGGTCTTCCGTGAACTCTTCCAGCGCAGGTTAGCCACATGACCGCCAGAGCACAGAGACGCCAACCCATTTCCACTGGGTCCGAGTGGACGTTCGAGCTGATCCAGACCTACGACCGGGAAATCAGCCGCTTGGCCGAGCGTTACGCCCTGGACACCTACCCCAACCAGATCGAGGTCATCACTGCCGAACAGATGATGGACGCCTACGCCTCGGTCGGCATGCCGCTGGGCTACCACCACTGGTCCTACGGCAAGCAGTTCCTCAGTACGGAAAAGTCCTACAGCCGCGGCCAGATGGGCCTGGCCTACGAGATCGTGATCAACTCCGACCCTTGTATCGCCTACCTGATGGAAGAAAACACCATGTGCATGCAGGCACTGGTGATTGCGCACGCGTGCTACGGCCATAACAGTTTTTTCAAAGGCAATTACCTGTTCCGCACCTGGACTGACGCCAGTTCGATCATCGACTATCTGGTGTTCGCCAAGCAGTACATCGCCCAGTGCGAGGAGCGCCACGGTATCGATGCTGTGGAGGACTTGATCGACTCCTGCCATGCCCTGATGAACTACGGTGTCGACCGCTACAAGCGGCCTTACCCTATTTCTGCCGAAGAAGAGCGGCGCCGGCAACAGGAGCGCGAAGAGCACCTTCAGCGTCAGATCAACGACCTTTGGCGGACAATTCCGAAAAACGCCGAAAAGGGTAACGACCGCGATGAGGGGCGCTTCCCCGCCGAACCGCAGGAAAACATCCTGTATTTCATCGAGAAGAACGCCCCGCTGCTTGAACCCTGGCAGCGTGAAGTAGTGCGCATCGTGCGCAAGATCGCCCAGTACTTCTACCCGCAGCGCCAGACCCAGGTGATGAACGAAGGCTGGGCAACCTTCTGGCACTACACCCTGATGAACGACCTGTACGACGAGGGGCTGATTACCGAAGGCTTCATGATGGAGTTCTTGCAGTCGCACACCAGCGTGGTGTTCCAGCCCGGCTTCGACAGCCCGTACTACAGCGGCATCAACCCCTACGCGCTGGGCTTTGCGATGTACACCGACATCCGCCGCATGTGCGAAAACCCCACCGAAGAAGATCGCCACTGGTTCCCCGACATTGCGGGCAGTGACTGGCTTTCTACCATCAAGTTCGCCATGAGCAGCTTCAAGGACGAGAGCTTCATCCTGCAGTATCTGTCGCCCAAGGTGATGCGCGACCTCAAGTTGTTCAGCATCCTCGATGACGACCAGCGCGACGACCTGCTGGTGCCCGCCATCCATGATGAGGCCGGCTACCGGGTGATTCGGGAGCAGTTGGCAGCGCAGTACAACCTGGGCAACCGTGAACCGAACGTACAGATCTGGAGCGTCGACCGCCGCGGAGACCGCTCACTGACCCTGCGACACCAGCAACACAACCGCAAACCGCTGGGCGACTCGACCGACGAAGTGCTCAAGCACCTGCATCGCCTGTGGGGCTTCGATATCCACCTGGAGACCGTGCAAGGCGAGCAAGTGATGAGTACTCACCACATGCCGCCACGCGGCGAACATAGCGAAAGCGCCGACTACGGCCGTATGGACCTGGCTGTTATCCACCACCTCTGATGCGACCCCATGACCGCCGACGGGTTATCCTGTCGGCAGTTATGGAGAGCTGCACATGCACATCTACAAAGTTGGCGGCGCCGTGCGCGACCGTTTGCTCGGCCGCCCTGTCAGCGATATCGACTGGCTGGTGGTGGGCGCCACCGTCGAAGAAATGCTAGCCAAGGGCTATCGGCCGGTGGGAGCCGATTTCCCGGTGTTCCTGCACCCGAAAACCGGTGAGGAATACGCCCTGGCTCGCACCGAGCGCAAGAGTGGGCGAGGCTACGGCGGGTTCACTTTTCACGCCAGCCCCGACGTAAGCCTGGAAGAGGACCTGATCCGTCGCGACCTCACCATCAATGCGATGGCCGAGGATGAGGCGGGCACGGTCTACGACCCCTACCAAGGCAAGAACGATCTGGATCAACGCCTGCTACGCCATGTTTCCCCGGCATTCGCCGAAGATCCTTTGCGCGTGCTGCGTGTTGCACGCTTTGCTGCCCGTTACGCACCACTGGGGTTCCGGGTTGCCGATGAAACCTTGGCGCTGATGCGCCAGATCAGCGCCTCGGGCGAACTGCAGGCACTCACTGCCGAGCGCAGCTGGAAGGAAATCGAGCGCGCGCTGATGGAAGTGCAACCGCAGGTATTCTTCAAAGTGCTGAGCGCGTGTGGGGCCCTGCAGGAGCTGCTGCCTGAGCTCGATGACGGCTCCCGGACGTTGGCGGCGCTGGAGCAGGCGGCGGTGCACGAACAACCGCTGCACGTGCGCTGGGCCTGCCTGTTGCGAGGGTTGCCACCGACATCGATCAAAGCCGTCAACCAGCGCCTGAAGGCACCGCGTGAGTGCCAGGAACTGGCCATGCTGACAGGGGAATGCCTGGCGCAGGGCAATCAGGCGCTCGAACTGCCTGCCACGGCACTGCTGGAGCTGTTGCAGAAGTTCGATGTTTACCGACGGCCGCAGCGATTTGAGGATTTTCTGACCGTTTGTGAGATGGCGGCGCGGGGCGATGGCGAGCAGGGTTACCCACAGGCCGATTACCTGCGAGGCGCAGCAGCGGCGGCGCGAGCGGTGGATGTGAAGCCGTTGGTGCAAGCCGGGCTGACCGGTCAGGCACTTGGCGAAGCACTCAAAGGTGAACGGCTGAAAGCGCTCGAGGCTTACCAGCGCGGTTAGACCTACCGGCCTCTTCGCGGGTAAACCCGCTCCTACAGGGGCACCCATTGAGGTTTGGGCACAGCCCGTCGTAGGAGCGGGTTTACCCGCGAAAGGGCCGGGCCTGCTGGCCAATTTCCACCCGCTGTTCACCGTCGCAGCCACCACCGTATTCGCGGGTAAACCCGCTCCTACAGGGGGCACACATCAGAGGTTGGGCTCAGCCCGTTGTAATCGATGGACTCGCCCCCGCCGAGGCATCACAGTGCCACGGTGGTGTTCGAAGAAGCCAACGGCAGCGAGGGCGAGACCATGAAAAAGCATAGTTCGAAACACGATTCCCTGTCTTCCACTGATGTGGAGCTTTGCACAACCATCTGCGTAGACCTGGCCAAACAGGTCTTCCAATTAGCAGGCGAGGACGCTACTGGTCGGGTGATCTACGAAGATCGCATCAAATCCCGCCAAGCGTTCCACGATTTCCTGCTCAGGCTGCCAACGACCGTGGCCGTCTTGATGGAGTGCGGTCCAGGTGCACAAGCCTGGGCCAGACTGCTGCAGGCCAAAGGTAATCCGGTTCGCATCCTGCCGGCGCAACGTGTCGCCGAACATCGCAGCGGTGCTAAGAACGATCGTAACGACTGCTATGCCATTTTGCGTGCCGGTCGCGATACGAGCATCGCTTCGATACCGATCAAGAGCACCACAGCACTGGCTATTCAAGCGCTGCACCGTATCCGGCGCGGTAACATCAAGCGACATACCGCGCTGGGTAATCAGATCCGTGGTTTGCTACTCGAGCATGGCGTATCCATGCCCCAGGGCGATGCCGCGATCAATAAGCATGTGCCTCAGGCGCTTGAGGATGCTTCCTTGCCTCTACCCGACCTGTTGCGCGAGTTGCTCGATGAGTTGCTGATGGACTGGTTGTCTCTAGGTGAACGCATAGCGGCGCTGAGCCGCCGGCTCGAAGCGACTGCCCAAGAGGATAAAGTCGCTCAGCGACTGATCACCATTCGCGGCGTCGGCCCTATCATTGCCACGGCGATCGTGGCGAAACAGACCGACCCCAGCCGCTTCGCCAGTGGCCGAATGTATTCCGCCTTCTTCGGTATCGTGCCCGATCAGCACAGCAGCGGAAACAAAATCAGATTGGGCAAGATGAGCAAGCGCGGTGACGGCTACATACGCAGCCTGATGATCCAGGGCGCGCATGCTGTCTTGAGTCAGTTAAGGCCTGATTCCGATCAGCCAGATGATCGCCGCCTCTTGCGCTGGCTATCCCGCCTTGGGCGCAAGGAGGCGGCGATCAGGCTGGCTAATCGAAATCTGCGGATTATCTGGGCCCTGTTACAGAGCGATCAGGTTTACCAACGCAAACCGAACGAAAAACCGGAGGCGGCTATGAGCCTCTGACCAACCGGGTAATGCCACCGGGGCGCTAGGCGCTCCAACCCCTGCTAGTGAACATTGACCCTAGGTAAGACCGTCGCAGACCGATGCCTCCGCTCCTACAGGCCTGATAGTGGCCTCCATGTAAACGGCACACTGCGAGCTCACCACGATGTTGGCCAGAAGCAAAAAGCTTCCTCGAACAGGCCTGATACATAGATGCAACCGGGTTCCTATGTTCAAAAAAGCAGCTAGACAGTGTGGGCGAGTCCATACATAGGAGCGGGTTTACCCGCGAAAGGGCCGGGCCTGCTGGCCAATTTCCACCCGCTGTTCACCGTCGCAGCCGCCACCGTATTCGCGGGTAAACCCGCTCCTACAGGGGACACACATCAGAGGTTGGGCTCAGCCCGTTGTAGGAGCGGGTTTACCCGCGAAGAGGCCGATACAGGCTTATGCGGGCGTCAACTGCAACCCGCGCCACTCAAAGGCCACCGGGGCCAGTACCTGATCGATCTGCGCTTCCTGCCACAGCTGCGCCATGCGCTTGCCCACCCCCGGATGCACCAGGTCGGGCGCCAGCAACGACAGCGGCCACAGCACAAAAGCGTTCTTCAGAATCTCGGCCCGGGGCAGTACCAGCCCATCGAAGGTACCGTGCAAATCGTCATACATCAGCACGTCGATATCCAGCGGCAGCCCCTTGCGGTCAGGTGCATAGCGGCCATTGTCGGCCTCGATGAACTTCAGCCGGCGGTCCAGCTCGATCAACGGCAACGCGGTTTGCCCGGTCACCACGAAGTTGATGAACGGCCCGCTCTTGATGCCCACCGCCTGGCTTTCGAAGGCCGGCGAACAGCGCATGTCAGTCAGGATGCCAGCCAACGCATCGAGCCCGGCGCACAAATGCGCCTCACGGTCGATGTTGCTGCCCAGGCCCAGGTAAACCGTGCTCAGAGACATCCGCGCTCGATCTCCACGCCAACACCACCACGGGCCGCCGGCACCGCGCCCGGCTTGGTCAGCTTCAAGCGCACCCAAGGGATGTGGAACTCGTCCATCAGGGTTGCCACCAGGCGCTCGGCAAATGTCTCAACCAGTTCGAAACGGGCCTGTTCGGCAAACGCCTGGATGCGCGCCGACACACTGGCGTAATCCAGCGCCAGGTTCAGGTCGTCTCCGGCGGCGGCCGGGCGGTTGTCCCAGGCAAAGCTCAGGTCCAGGCGCAAGCACTGGCGAATATCCCGCTCCCAGTCATAGGCACCGATGACGGTATCGACTTCCAGGCCTTCGATGAACACTCTGTCCAAGCACTTCTCTCCACAGCACGACAAGGGCGACTGGCGCCGTTAGAATCAGGGCGTCCTCGCCCGGAATAGTTAGCATGTTTTGGTTACTGGCGTTGCTCGCCTACCTGCTCGGCTCGCTGTCCTTCGCCATTGTTCTCAGCCGCCTCTCGGGCAGCCCGGACCCGCGTTCCAGCGGCTCAGGCAATGCCGGCGCCACCAACATGCTACGCCTGGCAGGCCGTAAACTGGCGATCCTGACCCTGCTAGGCGACCTGTGCAAGGGCCTTTTGCCGGTATTGCTCGCCCGCGCTGCCGGGCTGGACCTGCACGCGCAGGCCTGGGTGGGCATATGCGCAGTGCTGGGCCACCTGTTCCCCCTGTACTTCCGCTTCAAGGGCGGCAAGGGCGTGGCGACGGCTGCCGGCATGCTCATGGGCCTGTATTTCCCGGCCGCGCTGCTGGCCATCGGCGCCTGGCTGCTGACCTTCTACCTCACGCGCACCAGCTCACTGGCCGCACTGATTGCCACGCCACTCACCTTGCCATTGCTGGCCTGGCGCGAGCCCGAGGCCCTGCTGCCGATCAGCGTACTGACAGTGATGATCGTGTGGCGCCACCGCAACAACCTGCGCGACCTGTTTGCAGGGCGCGAACGGCACTTCTGAACCTTCGACGCGCTACCTTACAGCGGCGGCAACTGTTCCATCGGCCAGCGTGCCTGCACGCTGATCGCCAGGTCTTGCTGCTGCCCGGCCAGCAGGCGCTGGCAACCGGCGTAGGCGATCATCGCACCATTGTCGGTACAGAATTGCGGGCGCGCGTAGTACACGTTGCCCTTGATGCTACCGAGCATGTCCTCCAGAGACGCGCGCAGGGCCTTGTTGGCACTCACGCCACCCGCGATGACCAGCCGCTTGAGGCCGGTCTGCTTGAGCGCCCGCTTGCACTTGATGGTCAAAGTCTCCACCACCGCCTGCTGGAATGCCAGGGACAGGTCGCAACGGGTTTGCTCACTGTCGTCGCCAGCATTCTTGCATTGCTGCCAGGTGTTCAGGGCGAAGGTCTTGAGGCCACTGAAGCTGAATTCCAGGCCTGGCCGATCGGTCATTGGCCGCGGGAACACGAAGCGCCCAGGCACACCTTGCTCGGCCAGACGCGCGATTTCCGGACCGCCCGGGTAATTGAGGCCGATCAGCTTGGCGGTCTTGTCGAACGCTTCACCGGCAGCATCGTCCAGGCTTTCGCCCAACAGTTCGTACTGACCGATGCCATCGACCCGAACCAGCTGGGTATGGCCACCGGAAACCAACAAAGCGACGAACGGAAACTCGGGCGGGTTTTCTTCCAGCATGGGCGCCAGCAGGTGACCCTCCATGTGGTGCACACCGATCGCCGGGATGTCCCAGGCAAAGGCCAGCGCCTGGGCGCAGGAAGCGCCCACCAGCAAGGCGCCGACCAGGCCGGGGCCCGCGGTGTAGGCGATGGCGTCGATTTCGGTGGCAACGCAGCCTGCCTCGTCCAACACCTGGCGGATGAGCGGCAGCATGCGCTTGACGTGATCACGCGAGGCAAGCTCGGGCACCACGCCGCCGAAGAGGCGGTGCAGGTCGATCTGGCTGAACAGTGCATCGGCCAACAAACCGCGTTCACTGTCGTATAATGCGACGCCGGTTTCGTCGCAGGATGTTTCCAATCCCAGTACTAGCATGGGCTCGTCCCTTGTGGGGGCTGAATTCGAAGCCGCGCATGATAGTCCCCGTGTCGGGTGCCGACCAGCGGTTTTCGATCAGAGGCTTTGCATTCCGGCTTGCTAAGGGTTAACATCCGCAACCCTTGAAAACCGACGTTCTCCAGCACACCTTTGTTTTGCCAGGAGCACGTCTACCCCGGTAATGAATTAAGGTAGCCCTGGATGCCAGCCGTCAAAGTTAAAGAGAACGAACCCTTCGACGTAGCTCTGCGTCGTTTCAAGCGCTCCTGCGAAAAAGCCGGTGTACTGGCTGAAGTTCGTAGCCGCGAGTTTTACGAGAAGCCGACCGCAGAGCGTAAGCGCAAAGCAGCTGCTGCTGTTAAGCGTCACGCCAAGAAAGTTCAGCGCGAACAGCGCCGCGCCGTTCGTCTGTACTAATACAGGCGTTCAACGCAAAGCTTCTGCCCTGCCCGGCTAACCCCCGGGCGATGGCAGTGGTCGTTTCAAACTTGAGCAGCTAGCTCAAGGCCCTGCACAAGCTTCATGCGAACTGCATCATGGGCAACCTGCCTGAAACGTCAGAGCTGGTCCTCCTTGCTGTATGACCAGACGTGCACGTCCGACTGACGAGCCCTTAGGGGCTGGCGACGAGCACACATTCCCTCGCACTTCCCCAAGCAGCACTCGCCCCCTTCGGCGCGTGAGCGATTAGACTTGCCAGTTGCCAGATAACGAGACTGCCATGGCCGGGCTGATTCCCCAGAGTTTCATTGACGACCTGATCAACCGCCTCGACATCGTCGACGTGGTGAGTTCGCGCGTCCAGCTGAAAAAAACCGGCAAGAACTACTCCGCCTGCTGCCCGTTCCACAAAGAAAAAACCCCGTCCTTCACGGTCAGCCCCGACAAGCAGTTCTACTACTGCTTCGGCTGTGGCGCCGGTGGCAACGCCTTGGGCTTTGTCATGGACCACGACAACCTGGACTTCCCCCAGGCCGTCGAGGAACTGGCCCGCGCCGCCGGCATGGAAGTGCCCCGCGAGCAAGGCCGCCGCGACCAGAAGCCGCGCCAGCCCACTGACTCGCCACTGTACCCGCTACTGGACGCCGCCTCGGAGTTCTACCGCCAGGCCCTGCGCAGCCACCCGTCCCGCAAGGCAGCGGTGGACTACCTCAAGGGCCGTGGCCTGTCCGGGGAAATTGCCCGCGACTTCGGCCTGGGCTTTGCCCCACCCGGCTGGGACAACCTGCTCAAGCACCTGGGTGCCGACACCCTGCAGCAGAAGGTGATGATCGATGCCGGCCTGCTGATCGAGAACGCCGAGAGCGGCAAGCGCTACGACCGCTTCCGCGACCGGGTGATGTTCCCGATACGTGACAGCCGCGGGCGCATCATCGCCTTCGGTGGCCGGGTGCTCGGCGACGACAAGCCCAAGTACCTGAACTCCCCGGAAACCCCGGTGTTCCACAAGGGGCAGGAGCTGTACGGGCTGTACGAGGCGCGCAAGCACAACCGCAACCTCGACGAGATCATCGTCGTCGAGGGCTACATGGACGTCATCGCCCTGGCCCAGCAAGGCCTGCGCAATGCCGTGGCCACCCTTGGCACCGCCACCAGCGAAGAGCACCTCAAGCGCCTGTTCCGCGTGGTGCCCAGCGTGCTGTTCTGTTTTGACGGCGACCAGGCCGGGCGCAAGGCCGCCTGGCGCGCACTGGAATCGACATTGTCGAACCTGCAGGACGGCCGTCGCGCGCGCTTCCTGTTCCTGCCCGAAGGCGAAGACCCGGACAGCCTGGTGCGCGCCGAAGGTACCGACGCCTTCATGGCCCGTATCAACCAGCATTCCCAACCGCTGGCCGACTACTTCTTCGAGCAACTTGGCGTGGAAGCCGACCCGCGCTCGCTGGAAGGCAAGGCGCATATGGCGACCTTGGCCGCACCGTTGATCGAAAAGATCCCCGGCGCCAACCTGCGCCAGCTGATGCGCAACCGCCTGAAGGAAATCACCGGCCTCGATCCGCAGCAGGTCGAGCAGCTGGCGCAACAAGCGCCGGCGACCAGCAGCATGCCGGACTACGACCCTGGCTACGATTACGACGCTATGGCCAGCTACACCCCCGACTACGGCGACATGCCGCAGCACGACTATGCCCCCGCTCATCAGGAGCAGGCATGGAAACCCAACAAGGGGGGCAGCAAGAAGCCGTGGAGCGACAAACCCTGGGACAAGAACCGCAAGGGCGGCAAGCCCTGGCAACAACGCGACGAAGCACCTCCGCGCGTGCCAGCACCGGTCGAGCCACCGACCCTGGCCGCCCTGCGCACCCTGCTGCACCACCCACTGCTGGCCGGCAAGGTGGAAGATGCCAGCCACTTCGCCGACGAAGAACACCTGTACAGCCAGCTGCTGGTGGCATTGATCGAAGCCGCGCAGAAAAATCCTGGGCTAAGCTCAATGCAGTTGATCGCACGTTGGCATGGCACCGAACAGGGTCGCCTGCTACGGGCTCTGGCGGAAAAGGAATGGCTTATCGTGGCCGACAACCTTGAACAACAGTTTTTCGACACTATAACTAGCTTGTCCGCCCGCCAACGCGAGCGCAGCCTGGAACAACTGCTCAGGAAATCACGTCAAAGCGAATTGACCAGCGAGGAAAAAACCCAGCTCCTCGCCCTGCTGAGTCGAAATGTTCCCGCACAAACGCCGACCTCATCTGGCGCGTGAGGCCCATGCTCGGGTATAATCCTCGGCTTGTTTTTTGCCCGCCAAGACCTTCAGTGGATAGGGTGTTATGTCCGGAAAAGCGCAACAGCAGTCTCGTATCAAAGAGTTGATCACCCGCGGTCGTGAGCAGGGCTACCTGACTTACGCGGAGGTCAACGACCACCTGCCTGAGGATATTTCAGATCCGGAACAGGTGGAAGACATCATCCGCATGATCAACGACATGGGGATCAACGTATTCGAGAGTGCTCCGGATGCGGATGCCCTTCTGTTGGCGGAAGCCGACACCGATGAAGCCGCGGCCGAAGAAGCCGCTGCTGCATTGGCGGCAGTTGAAACCGATATCGGCCGCACGACCGACCCGGTGCGCATGTACATGCGCGAAATGGGTACTGTCGAGCTGCTGACCCGCGAAGGCGAGATCGAAATCGCCAAGCGTATCGAGGAAGGCATTCGTGAAGTCATGGGCGCCATCGCCCACTTCCCGGGCACTGTCGACTACATTCTCGGCGAATACGACCGCGTCACCACCGAGGGTGGCCGCCTGTCGGACGTTCTCAGCGGTTACATCGACCCTGACGACAACATTGCCGCGCCAACCGAAGAAGTGCCGATCCCAGGCGCCAAGGCCGCCGCGGCGAAGGAAGAGTCCGACGACGACGAAGAAGAATCCGAAAGCGGTGACGACGAGGAAGAGGCCGAGAGCGGCCCGGATCCGGTCGTCGCAGCCCAACGCTTCGGTGCGGTATCCGATCAGCTTCAGGCAACCTCCAAGGTCCTGAAGAAAAATGGTCGTAACCACAAGGAAAGCATCGAGGCCCTGCAGGCCCTGGCTGACCTGTTCATGCCGATCAAGCTGGTACCGAAGCAGTTCGAGGTACTGGTCGAGCGTGTCCGTGACGCCCTGAACCGTCTGCGACAGCAAGAACGCGCCATCATGCAGCTGTGCGTACGTGACGCCCGCATGCCGCGAGCCGACTTCCTGCGCATGTTTCCAAGCAACGAAACCGACCAGACCTGGAGCGGTGACCTGGCCAAGCGCAACACCAAGTGGGCTGCCGCCCTGGGTGAAAAGAACGCTGCCATCGTCGCTTGCCAACAGAAGCTGATCGACCTTGAGACCGAAACCGGCCTGACCGTTGCCGAGATCAAGGAAATCAACCGTCGCATGTCGATCGGTGAAGCCAAGGCCCGCCGCGCCAAGAAAGAAATGGTCGAGGCGAACCTGCGTCTGGTGATTTCCATCGCCAAGAAGTACACCAACCGTGGCCTGCAGTTCCTCGATTTGATCCAGGAAGGCAACATCGGTCTGATGAAAGCGGTGGACAAGTTCGAATACCGTCGCGGCTACAAGTTCTCGACCTATGCCACCTGGTGGATCCGTCAGGCGATCACCCGTTCGATCGCCGACCAGGCACGCACCATCCGCATTCCGGTGCACATGATCGAGACGATCAACAAGCTCAACCGTATTTCCCGCCAGATGCTGCAGGAAATGGGTCGCGAACCGACTCCGGAAGAGCTGGGCGAGCGCATGGAAATGCCTGAGGACAAGATCCGCAAGGTACTGAAGATCGCCAAAGAGCCGATCTCCATGGAAACCCCGATCGGTGACGACGAAGATTCGCACCTGGGCGACTTCATCGAGGACTCGACCATGCAGTCCCCGATCGACGTGGCCACGGTCGAAAGCCTCAAGGAAGCCACCCGTGACGTGCTCTCGGGCCTGACCGCACGTGAAGCCAAGGTGCTGCGCATGCGTTTCGGTATCGACATGAACACCGACCACACCCTCGAAGAGGTGGGTAAGCAGTTTGACGTAACGCGTGAGCGGATCCGTCAGATCGAAGCGAAGGCGTTGCGCAAGCTGCGCCACCCGACTCGCAGCGAGCACCTACGCTCCTTCCTCGACGAGTGATGACAAAACCCCGGCCCAGGCCGGGGTTTTTCTTTAGTGGCCCGTGACATAAAGCCCGCCTTCCGTTGCACACCTGCGGCAATGCCCGTCTACACTCGACTTCAGACCACCTGAGTGCGAGGCTGCCATGTCCTTGAAGCCGGCCATTCTGTTGCTGATCCTGATTTTGTGGAACACAACGGCCGGCGCCCTGACCCTGACAGATGAGGAGAACGCCTGGCTGGCTGCCCACCCGCAGCTGAAACTGGGCGTAGACGCCTCTTGGCCACCGTTCGAGTTTCGCGACCAGGAGGGCCGGTACCAGGGATTGGCCGCCGACTACATCGCCATGATCCAGCAGCGCCTGGGCGTGACGTTCAAACCGGTCGAACCCAGCAGCTGGACCGAGGTGCTGGCGCAGGCGCGGGAAAGCCGTATCGACCTGCTGCCCGGCATCATGTCCACCCCCGAACGCCAGGGCTTCCTGGCCTTCACTCGCCCGTACCTCGACTTCCCCATTGTGATCCTCGCGCACAAAGGCGGCGCACAACCGCGCAAGCTGGCTGACCTGTACGGCTTGAAAATTGCCGTGGTCGAGAACTACGCCCCGCACGAGTTGCTGCGTACCCACCACCCGGACCTCAACCTGGTTGCCCTGCCAAACGTCAGCTCCACGCTGCAAGCCCTGGCCACCGACCAAGTGGATGCCGTGGTCGGCGACCTCGCTTCCAGTATCTGGAGCCTGCGCCAACTCAAGCTCGACGGCCTCTACGTCAGCGGCGAAACGCCCTACCGCTACCAGTTGGCGATGGCCGTTCCCCGCGACAAGAGCGTGCTGGTCGGCATCCTCGACAAAGTGATGGCCGACATGAGCAGCAGCGAAATCAGCCAGATCCAGCAACATTGGGTGGGCAATGTGGTCGACCAGCGGATGTTCTGGTCCGACCTGCTGGTGTATGGCCTGCCAACGGTGCTGCTGCTGATGGCTGTGCTGGCAGTGGTCATTCGCATCAACCGCCGGCTCAGCTCGGAAATTTCCCGGCGCATC
The DNA here is from genome assembly GCF_058795575.1 of Pseudomonas sp. GW823-FHT05G12. NCBI lineage: Bacteria > Pseudomonadati > Pseudomonadota > Gammaproteobacteria > Pseudomonadales > Pseudomonadaceae > Pseudomonas > Pseudomonas sp. GW823-FHT05G12. The sequence continues at coordinate 506,573 of NZ_CM179501.1, read as the reverse complement.
GCCCTTGAGCAAGAACTGCGCAGCAGCGAGTACCACTACCGCGGCCTGGTCGAGAGCCTGTCAGCCATCGCCTGGGAAGCCGATGCCAACGACTTCACCTACAGCTACGTTTCACCCCATGCCGAAGACCTGCTTGGCTACCCATTGAGCGACTGGCTCAGGCCCGGTTTCTGGCGCAGCATCCTGCACCCGGAGGACGCGCTCTGGGCTCAGGCCTACTGCGACAGCGAGACCGCAGCGGGGCGCGACCACAGCCTGGACTACCGGGTGATCCGGGCTGACGGTCAGCCCCTCTGGGTACGCAATATCGTCAGCATGATCGAGCACGGCCACCAGCCAGTGATGCGCGGGCTGATGATCGACATCAGCGAAACCAAGCGCACTGAGGACGCCCTGCGCCTGTCCGAACAGAAGTTCGCCTCGGTATTCCAGCAGTGCCCCGATATCTTGCTGATCGCTCGCCACAGCGATGGCTGCCTGCTGGAGGTGAACGAGGCTTTCGAAGAGCAGATCGGACTGCCCCCAGACCAGGTCATTGGCCGCACTGCCACCGACCTTGACCTGTGGGGCGTAGAGGGCAGTGGCCCGGTCCTGCTTGAAAGGTTGCACCAAGGTGGTATCCGTAACCTGGAAATGAGCTTCCGACGCAGCAACGGCCAACTGTTCACTGGCCTGACTTCGGCTGAAACCTTCGAACTGGACGGGACGCCCGCGCTGGTAGTGGCAGTACGCGACATCAGCCAGCTCAAGGAGACCCAGCAACAGCTGCAAACTTCGGAAGAAAAGTTCGCAAAGGCTTTCCACGCTTCGCCCGACGGCCTGCTGCTGTCGCGCCAGAGCGACGGTTTGCTGCTGGAGGTGAACGAAGGCTTCTGCCGCCTCACCGGCTACGACCTCAACCCAACCATCGACCAGACCTCGCTGGACCTGGGTATCTGGGTCGACCTCAACGAGCGCAAACGCCTGGTCGACCAGCTCAACCGCGACGGCTTCGTGCGCGACTTCACCTGTCATATCCGCCGCAGCGACGGGCAGATCCGACTGTGCGAGCTTTCCGCCCGGCCCCTGCCGATTACCGGCGTCGACTGCATGCTGACCATCGCCCGCGACATCACCGAGCGTCACCTGATGCAAGAAAAACTGCAGCTGGCCGCCACGGTGTTCGAGAACACTGCCGAAGGGGTGCTGATTACCGACATTGACCAACGCATCAGTGCCGTCAACCGTGCCTTCAGCGAAATCACCGGCTACAGCGAGATCGAGGCCCTCGGCCAGACCCCGCGCCTGCTCGCCTCTGGCCAGCACGACAGCGCTTTCTACCTGGCCATGTGGCACCAGCTTACCGCCGAGGGCCACTGGCAGGGCGAAATCTACAACAAGCGCAAGAACGGCGAACTTTACCCCAGCTGGCTGACCATCAGCGCCGTGCGCAACAGCGACCGCGAGATCACCCACTTCGTGGCGGTTTTTGCAGACATCTCCAGCATCAAGCACGCCCAGGCCAAACTCGACTATCAGGCCCACCACGACCCGCTGACCGGCCTGCCCAATCGCACCTTGTTCGAAAACCGGCTACAGGGCGTACTCACCTGTGCGCAGGTGTCCAACCGCCAGGGCGCAGTGCTGTTCCTGGACCTCGACCGCTTCAAGCACATCAACGACAGCCTTGGCCACCCGGTCGGCGACCTGCTGCTCAAGGGCATCGCCCAGCGCCTGAAAGAGCAGGTACGCGACGTTGATACCGTAGCCCGCCTGGGTGGCGACGAATTCATCATTCTGCTGCCCGGCTTGCACAAGCCCAGTGACGCCAGCACTATCGCCAACAAACTACTGGCCTGCTTCAACGCACCGTTCCAGGCCGGCGAGCATGAGTTTTTCACCAGCGCCAGCATCGGCATCAGTCTCTACCCACAGGATGGCACCGACGTCTCCACACTCATCCGCAACGCCGACGCCGCCATGTACCGCTCCAAGGCCAAAGGCCGCAACCGCGTCGAAGCCTACACCCGCGACCTCACCGCCCAGGCCAGCGAGCGCATCGCCCTGGAGCATGAGCTGCGCCGGGCCGTCGAACGCAACGAAATGAGCCTGTGCTTCCAGCCCAAGCTCAGCCTGAAGACCCAGAGCCTCGTGGGTGCCGAAGCGCTGATCCGCTGGAGCCACCCGACCTTTGGTGAGGTACCGCCGGAACACTTCATCCACTTGGCGGAAGAGAACGGCACCATCCTGCAGCTCGGCGACTGGGTACTGGAGCAAGCCTGCCGGCAGATGCAGGCCTGGAAGCAGCACTACGAACCCTTCGGCCCGCTGTCGATCAACCTCGCCGGCGCCCAGCTGCGCCACCCACACCTGGCACGGCGCATCGAACAACTGCTCAAGCACCATCAGCTGAAGGCCGGTGACCTGCAGCTGGAAATCACCGAGAACTTCATCATGAGCCAGGCAGAAGAGGCCCTGGCCGTGCTGTACCAACTGAAGAAACTCGGCGTACAGCTGGCCATCGATGACTTCGGCACCGGCTATTCCTCGCTCAGCTACCTCAAGCGCCTGCCGCTGGACATCCTCAAGATCGACAAGTCCTTCATCCGCGGCCTGCCCGACGATCCACACGACGCCGCCATTGCCCGGGCGATCATTGCCCTGGGCCGCAGCATGCAGTTGACCATCATTGCCGAAGGCGTTGAGAACCAGGCCCAGCAACGTTTTCTGGCGGCCGAGGGCTGCGAGCAGATCCAGGGCTACATCGTCAGCCTCCCGCTACCACCAGAGGAATTCGCGGCCGCGTTTCTTCGCATAGCACTATCGGATCTTTCAGATGGCACAGGTGCGAAACCCTCGTTATAATCCGCCCACTTACTGAGGGCCTATAGCTCAGTCGGTTAGAGCAGAGGACTCATAATCCTTTGGTCCACGGTTCGAGTCCGTGTGGGCCCACCAATAGAATCAAGGACTTAGCCTCACCTTTCGGGTGGGGCTTTTTCGTTTCTGGACCTTTCGTGTCTGTTTGGAGTCTATAGACCGTTTGGGTATAAAAACCGCCCCACCCTTTCCCTCCATCCAGCGCTGCCACCTACTGTTTCGTCACCCTGAAAATTCTGGCAACCTGCCATCTTCAACGGTGAGGGTGCTGGCATGACCGGTCTTGTTCTTGAGCTTCAAGCGGATGCGCTAGATGAAAGTGTTTCAGTCCTTAGCCTGCTCAGGAAGGCCAAAGTAGTCTCGGTGAAATTGGGGGTCACTACGATCAACGAGTGGCTGGAGCACGAGTTGAGTGGCTACCCGACACGCTCTTCTATCCCTGAGTATCGCCATGTCTTTGGACGCACGGTGTGTCACAACCCATACATAGGTTGGATTCCACTCGAAATTAGGAATCTGGAACACCAGAAGCTCTTGAGTGAGCGCTACCTTCATCAGCCGCTAAGCGAGCTCTGCCAATTTACCGATGCCAAGTCTTCCGGGAAATCCGTGCTCCTTTTTTTCCCAGCCCACATCGCTGCTGAGCTCAAAAGTGGCTCTGGCTTTGAGCCAGCCCTTGAGGTTGCGGTGAATTTGATCCACGGCGTCATTGCTACGGTTCGCAACAAGATTCTCGACTTTGCACTGGAACTCGAAAGGCAAGGCGTCCTAGGAGAAGGCATGACATTCACACCGAAAGAGAAAATGACCGCGAGCAACATTAACTACAGCATCAACATCGAAAACATGACGGGCTCGCAGCTCCAGCAGGGCACAACCAATTCGTCTCAATCCTACAACGCGCAGGGCACTGACCTGAGTGCGGTAGCGGCATTTGTTGAACGACTATTGCCTGCCATTGGTGAACTGAGCGACGCTACAGATCGCGAACAGGTCCAGAGTGACTTAGAGACGATCCGTAGTCAGCTAAAGGCGCCGAAGCCAAAAACTGGAATGATTCGGGAATGCTTAAACTCCGTCAGAACAGTTCTTGAAGGTGCGGCTGGGAATGTTGGCGCCACCTACTTACCTCAACTGACCGCCCTGCTCGCCTCAATTCCTTCCTGAGATTTCGGGGGTTCACAGCAGGCTGGGCACACGATTAGCTAAATGCCGCTGGTGGACAGAATAGTGGCAAATAGGTAGCTTTAACACGCTGCGCTAAATCGTGCCCACCGATAATCTTTGAGAAACAAGTATGAGCAAGCCAGGTGATGACCTTGAAAAAATCGTAGAGATCATTGAGCGCTCTACCTCACCTACGGCACGTATAGAGCAAAACGTATTTCTTCCGGTACTGACTTCAACACAAGGTCACACTGCTCAATGTGACATTGTAATAAGAAACGGACCACCTCATAGAGAGACGCTTACGATTGTAGAGGTTCAGGATCGAAACTCCAAAGTAGATATCAATACTTTTCGTGGCTGGCTAGGAAAAATTGACGATGTTGGTGCGCAGCACCTTATATGTGTTTCCAGAAAAGAATTTGCCTCAAGCATTAAAGAAAAAGCTGCTCAATCAGGCTCAAAGATATTTCTTGTAACCTTAAAAGATCTTTCACCAGAAAGCATTCCGCTCGACTTTATAAAGTTTATATTCCTTTATCAACATATAAACATTAAGCGCCTGAAAAACCTCAGAGCGTATGTTGGGCCAGGTCAAATTGAAAAACTAGGGCTAAAATCATTTCAATTTGAGCTTTCGGACAAATTGTGGTCTGTAGATAAAATAAATATAATATCACTATTAGAAATATGTCGAGACACAATCAAAAGAAGCCATGACTTACTTAGCGAGACCTCCATCAAGGATGCCGTGGGAAGCTTATCGTTTAGTCGCACCGGTGAAAACGCCCTTTATTATTGCCACAATAATGACTTTGTACGTATCGATCTGGATTGCGAGTTTGAGTGGGAATCCGAGCATGCTGAGATTCCAATGTCTGTCGCCTCCTATGAGCAAGATCAACATGGCGCATTGGCATGGCTTTTTGAGGTAACACATAATAGTAAAAGCGGTCCGGTCTCGATCAAAACTCCTGTAGTTAAGCTGCCTGACGGAAACTACAAACTTCTCGATAGCATTATAAACACTCAGTTTGAGTATACCTTTGACATTGTACCGAAGCCAAACGACTAACACGCCGCTCATCTATTTACGACTGCATTCCTAGCATCCTCAAATTATTTAGCACGGAGTAGCTTATGCCTATACAGCCAGAGACAACTTGGATCCACCTCCTAGCGGTCATAGGCGCTATAGCTGTAATGCTATATGGCATGAACATTGTCTATAAGCGCATGAAAGCAAAGGACCAAGGCTTTGGCCCTAATAGTTTAAAAGCGATTGGTGTGACCCTCTTCATTCCAGCAATACTGATTCTAGCTATAACTACTAATTTCCAATCTGAAACGTTGGCAGCCCTGCTAGGCACTGTCGCCGGTTATGTGCTGTCCACTAGCAAGCCCGAAGAGTAGGCGCATAACAAACGGTCTAAAGCAAATCACGCCCGCGACGGCTCAGTGTACGGCACCGCTCGCCGGGGGATGGCTGGCACGATGACGGCCGGGCGGGGGCGTCGTGCTGTTCGGCGCTCGATCCTCGGTAGGTCTCGATACTGCATTCCCGCGTTTCGCGCACCACAGCGGCATCACGGCGCTGCTCGGGGGTGAGGGGCAGTTCCTCGACCCAGCGTTTGCGTGCGGGGTCCAAGGCTTCCACAGGCTCGGGCTGAAGGTCGGGGTTGGGGATGTCGGGCGCATCAGTAGGCGGGCGCCACATTCGGGGGGAGAATTCGGGTTCGGGTGCTGGAGTCCGACCTGTGACTTCGATTGCTGGTGGCAGCTGTTCCTGACACGCATTTGCCAAGGCAAAAGCGACCCTGCGGGCCGCTTCCATGGGGCTGAGGGCAAAGTAGTTATTTTGCGTGTTATTCACCGCGTCGGGGTCTTCCTTGAAGGCAGGGGGCAGCAGTTTTGAAAGGCACTGGTTGATGAACAAATCCGGCCGCTCAGTGGCTACCTTGAACAACCAGTCGGCACCGAGCTTTTCATAGGTTTGTAAAATATCAAACGCCAAGCGCTCGGATATGAGCAAGCGCGAAGTACGATCAAGGCTGCCCTTTTTACGGCCACTGCCCGGCACTTTGCCTTGCCCTGGCGGTCTGCCTCGCGTGGCCATGTTAGTCACCCTCTAACGAAACAACGATAGCGGTCAGTTTGCCGTCCTCGTCGTACTTGCAATGCCCACTGGCCGGTGGTGCAGACTCTGGACGTGGCTGACTGGCTAGCCACAGCGACAGCGCCGCCATGGCGGCTCGGGCTGCCGCTACTTGGTCTTCTGTGTTGCTGAACGTTATGACGGCCATGGCTTACACCTCGTCGTTGCCGTACAGCTTGCGATTGATCCTGGCTGGCGCAACAGCAGGCGGCATGGGTGTGGTATCGCTTGGCACCATGCGAACGATCTGGCCCAACTCGTTGCGCTGGCAGTAGAGCGTGAAATTTCCACAATGGGCTGCACTCACGCGCCCGAACTCATCTCGATCAAACGATACCTCACGGGGCTTGGGCGTGACTGCCTTGGGTGTCGGTGGGATCTGCCTGAAGTCGTCGAAGCGCGGTTTGGGCTGCTGTTCAGCCAGCATCTGTTTCTGTGCGGCCAGTGCCTGGGCGACACGCTCTTCCACCGCCTGCTCGATCATGTTTTCGATGGCGCCGCCAATGCTCGAAGTTTCCACAGGGGCTGGGGCCTGTTGCTGTTCTCGCCGTTCAACTTGTCGAGCGATCAATTGCAGTCGCGGGGTGGTCATTTCAGTTTCTCCAACAAGCGCTCTAACTTCAATTGCTCACCGCCATGGAGCCCGACACCCGATGCCTTTTTTATCAAGTCATCCAGTTTGCGCAGCGACACTTCATCGGCGCCGGTCAGGACAAGTTTATCGCGGGCTTCTATTGCGGCCTGGATCAAGGAGTTACCTGTGTGTATATGGTCCATGGTGTTAACCCTCTGACAGTACAAGTTTGAGTGTCCGCACAGCTGCTTGCGCCACCGCTACACCGGCAGATGTTTCAGATACGATCTTTATCAACTGAAGGCCCGAGGTATCCGCTGGATCAAACACCACAGTCCGGTTTGCTGACGTGGCATAAGTCAGATGGTCGCCAGCGGCGTTATAAACGCTCTGGAAAGTAGAGCCGTCGATGGAGCATTGAATTCCGATTTTGGCGTCCGTCCAGGCGGCGGGCATACTGATACCGGCCAGTGTCAAGCCGGTTAAGTTTATCTGCTCGGACGCGCCATCAGCAGCGGTGCTTAATGAGATTGTCGCGGAGGTCCGGCTACTTGACTTGGGCCGTAATACGTTTGCCATGATTATTTCACCGTCGATTTGTTACGTTTCTGCCGTTTGAGCCATTTCGCTCTCTCACGGGCAAGCTGACTGTCAATCTTTCTTACTTTCTTGGATTGCATGTTAGCCCCTGCCACTAAGGCGAAGCAGTTCACGATAACGAGCCTGGAGCCTATCGTCGGATAACCAGGCCTTCCGATTGGTGCGCATCACACGTTCGCACTCGGCTATTTCCGCTGCCAAGCCACCACCGGTTGGAATCGAGTGAACACCGATGGCTTGCTTATAAAGCCCGAGTATGACTTCCTTTGTGTTTAGGGCCTTGACCCACCCCGTGGTAAATACATCTAAGGCTCGCTGTTCATGTAATGGTAGCGACTGAAAATAAGCGTCCACCATCTTCATGTTGGCTTGATAACTTTGACCCCACAGATTCTCAAGGTAAACATACGTCTTGGCCTTGGCCGCGTCGTTCGCCTTCACCACGGCTTCGAACTCGGCGTCGTTAAGGCTATCGGTCGGGTCGGAATTAGATGGAGCCATCCTTGGCGGGGTATTGCCACCATATTGTTGGGCCAGCTTACGACCCGCTTCACTGACCCACCAGCAACAATCGGATAAAAACTTGTCGCTAAAACCGTTATCGTGCGCGTAGTTTGCGAAGGCCTGAAACAGTGGGTCGTTAACGTGCTCGTATAAGTTGTATCGATGCCGTGGCGTTTGTTTGGCGGGTGGGTTTGTGATCGCATCTAAAAACCACTTCACCGCCTTTTGTGGATGGGTGATGTTGTGCCCGAGCTTTAAAAAATCCGCGCAGAAAACCGCCCCCAACTGGTTATAGGCTTGTGTGACTTGTGCAAGTGTGACACCGGGCGGCAAGGGCTGTCCGAAGACTAGCTGTCCCCCGCCGGTGTAGCTGTTAGTGGACTCGCGCAGCAGATCGAGTTCATTACCGCCAAAGTCCGGGGTTGGTGCAGGCGCCAGCGGCTGGCTATAAGGCTGAAGATCGCCAGCGCCGTACAGGTCGCCAGGGTCGTATAATTCGTTACTCATGACTCGCACCCGAAGTCTCGAAGAAGTGCGTCAGCGCCTTCATCCCCTAAATAGCGCTTCACATCCATGAAAGATTCTTCGCACATAAACAACCCAGCGCGGTGCATGATCATCTGAATCATGTGGTTCTTACCATGGAAGCGCATGTTAGGTTCCGCGATCAGGCTTTTAATGGCTTCGTCAATTTTATTTACGAACATGACGACGGCCTCAACAAGCAGATAGGAGTTTAGGGTGTGTTTATAGGTCGGCAATGGAAGTTTCATATCATTTGCCCTCGGCAATCAGCTTCAGCCGTTGCCAATATAGTGAGCACCGAGGGTGAACCCGCTCGCTTTGGATCGGAATACCCACTGGGCTTTTGGCTACTGTCAGCTCGATGGGCGCGAAACTGTTTTCCACCAGTCCACAGAACGCGCAGGCTTCGCGAGAGTTGATCAGTCGTCGAGTAACTAGGGTCTGGGCATCTTTGACATTGTCAGGTAATGCGGTGCAGATCAGCACATACTGGCCGGTAGTGTGGCGATATAAAATCGTCTCCCAGTTAAGAGCCAACTCCCGTTGCGTTGCTTCGCGGCGCAAGATGTTGGAAATTTCGGCCTTGTCGACTGTGACACCACGCCAAGCTAGACCGATTAATTGATCGAGCGGTCGGCGGATCGCCTGGACTTCGCGGGCCAGGCGTTGCATGGCGCGCAGGATGTCTTGAGTGTCCATATCACGAGGCCTTGAATGCGGCGTGCGCTTTCAGTTGCTCAACGGCCTTTTCTTTAGAAGAGGCTCCCTGCACCAACAGCACGTTATCAGAGATACGGCGGGCACAATATCCGTCGAGTTGCGAGAAGAAGACTTCGAAGTTGATCAGGGCTTCGGACCCGTCACTGATAATGCCCGGCAACTTGCGGTAGTCGAGCAGCACGGCGCTTATGAACGACTGAGAGGCTTCGAGGATCATCACATCGGCCACGGCAGATCTGTCGTCGTATACACAGACGATACGGTCCAGGGCATGGAGCCGGTGCGCAACAGAAAGCCAGAACGCGGACTCGGTCAGCAGTGCTGGGTCCGTGTCACGCGGCACGATGGCGCAGTGGCGGACAAAGCGATAGTCCTCAAAGTTGAGGCACTCGGGCGACAGTGGTTTGATTTTCTTGTTGGGGGTTTCAACGGCTACTTCTGGTGAAACATCGACCTTCGGCATTTGTGCGTACTCCGGTTGGATTTAACCGTAGTGTGCGCTTGGTGTTACGACGTTCAATAGTTGGCGGGCGTTAAGAAACTAACTTGTGGTCACAAGTAACCATGTTGTTGTAATACCTCGTGGACCTTCTTCCGGCAAGGCGCCTTCTCGATGTTGTAGCGAGCGCTGTAGCGGTTCAGGTGCGAGATAACTTTGCTAACCCGATAACAGGGTGCCACAGCGGCGAGGTCGGCGCGCAGGGTGGCACTGTCCAGCGCTTTCAGGATCAAGGCTTCGATGCTGGCCGAGCGGGCAGCACGGGCGTGTGCCGGGTTTGGCTGGGCGGCCTCAAGCGCCTGGAGTCGTGCCTGGAGCCGGGCTACCTCGCCCCGCGACCAGTCCAGTTCATCGAGCAAGGGCTTCGTGCGACCCCACAGCTCGCTGCCTAAGCGACGTTCGCGGTTCTGGTCGTCATAGGCGGTGGATGGTGTAGTCGTTTTCATTTCGTCATCGCCTCAAATATGCCCGCAGCGGGCCGCCGCTTGCGCCCACGACGCGTTTTCGTTCTTTTCCGCTCACACCCACAGGGGCTAGCGGCCCTCACCAACGTCACCTCATCGGGTGACAGCCAGAACTTCACCGACAGCCAGCCAGCGGCCAAGCGTGCACGCCGCATAAGCCGCATACGCTTGGCGTCCTTGCCCCGAGCCTTGAGCCTCGGCATCACCCGCAAGTAGTCAGTAGACAGCATCCGCTCAGCATCAGCCGAGCTCAGCACCGACACCACGGCACTCTGCCGCGCCAAAAGGAACTCTTTCATTTCACCACCTCGCTGCGGCGGGGGGATGAGTACTCATTCCACCGCCCCCATTTTTAAATAGACGCCTAATCAGACAGCCCGCGTCTAGCTCTGTAACCCTTACACCGCATGGCCTCCTTGCCGTTAAGTAGACAGTAGACATAGACCACCCATATACACGCAAAAAAGGCTTTGAATGATAGGTATGTATATATAGTGTCTATATGTCTATTTAAGAGAAAAAACCCATCTAGGCCGGGCATTCCAGAAGTAGACAACCCCCTGTCTATCTAACGTCTAGCGTCTCGTTAAAGAGCCCTGTTTGGCGCGCTTTTATCCAGCATCAGCGCTAGTAGCTGGTAGCCTTTACCACCCCGGCTCATCTTGGCTGGCAATAGCACGCCTTCGTCTTCCAGGGCCTTCATGACGGTGGCGCGCTCCTTGATATTTTCCTTGAACGCACGGCAGTAGTTCGTCAGATAGCTTTCCGGCAGCGCGCCCATTTTCTGGTGCACCGTGATGGTTTTTTCTTTCTTGAACAAGGCGAGCAGCGCGTTGCGCATCTTGCCTGCGGTGTCTGCCGCGCCACCACCCTCAGCCTCAAAGTGCGCGGCAAACCTAACCACGGCCCAGCGCACCAGACGTACCGCCCATGCAAAGCCCTCCGGTGTAACCTTCAATCCTTCACCGGTGAGCGCATGGAGCATGGCCACTTGCAGAACCTTTTCCGCGTACCGCCCCCATATACCGGGCAGATCCTGCGCCAGATCGGCGCCATATTGGCTTTCACACTTCCAGTCGGCGTAAAACGCCGGGTAGACATCCAGCACTCTCGGTTTTCCGAGCGTCGGCCCGTCCGTACCGGGGTCGAAGAACTCGACGAACTTTTCCGCTTGAATGGCCATCGCCCACTTCATCACTTCGGCGGGTAGTTCCGTGGTCGGTAAACCACTCCCCATCGGCGGCAGACCTTCCACCACAAACGGCAGGAACCGGTTGAGCAACCCGTCATCCGACGCCGCTGCATTGAGCAAACCGATGTTGCGCGTGACACCCGTTCCCACGGCTGAAAAGAACGCATATTCGAGCGGCGGCATGTCCTTCCCGCTCTTGTTGTGGCCGGTGTAGTCGATGGGCGCGATGTACGATTTTGTCGCCGCGTCATGCAGTTCCAAAAGCGTGGTCAGTTTGTTGTAGGCCGCCGACCCTTGCGCCGACCCCATCATGCCGATCAGTTCCTTGACCATTTCCTCGTTGGCCCACACGACTTGCGAAACCTTGGCGAACTTCCAGAGCATCCCCTCGGGCGACCCGAAACGGTTTGCGAAGTGCAGTACGGCGGGAAATACCTTTTTATCGTTAAGCTGTCTCAACGCTTCGGTGGCCAGCCCGATGGTGGCGCCTTTGCCGGATTCGGACGGGGCAAACAGCAACATCCAGAGATTGATCCGCAGATCACGCGGCAACCTGACGTTGCGTCCGATAAAGGCTTGAAAAAACAGCAGCGCACTGAATAGCGCAAAGGCTGGATGCACCCGAAAAGCATTATCCATCTGCCATCGCATGTAGGCTTTCATCACCGGCGGCGCGGTGTCGATGATCTGTTCAAGTTCGTCGTCAAATACTTGTTCCGGGTCATCGAGCAGAACTTTATCCACGTTGATGATCTGGCCGTACAACCTTTCGGTAAAGCCGGTGGGCTCGGGCTGCATATAGTCGGCGCCATAGGCCGCTGGATCGAACGTTACATCGGCGTCAACTTCTTCACGCTCTACCGCCTCTTCCACGAGGCGCCCGAGCACTTGGCGTTCATCCGGTGTAACCTCGCGATTCAATACGATTCTCGCATGAAAGTGCTGGAACTTTTGTGCGTCATCGGCAGCATGCCAAGCAAACCCGGCGTATTTATCATCGATGACCGCCAACGCCTTATGGGCGTCCGGCCCTTTGAAGTCGAGAAACAGAAAGTAGTGCGTGGAAGCGTTCATACATATAAACCCCCAGTGAATTTGAATTCAATCCACCGGGGGTTTATAATCAAGCCCCCAGTGGTGGTTGTGTCGGTGGTAATGCGCCGGATCAAGAGCCAATCACCTTTTTGAGAGCCCTTTCGTCAATATGCTGCGAAAGGGCTTTTTTATTCCCTGTCCGCTTCAAGCCTTGCCGCCTGTTCTTCATCGGGCACGCCAAGATAATCCAGCCATATCTTTGCCGGAACAATATAGATATCGTCTTGATCCTCGTTAAAAGCGTGCGGGAAGACGGGGTAAAGTAAATAGTTATCGCCATGGCAGGAGCAGGTAGCGGTGGCGTAGACGATATGGTCAACGTTTAAGTAATCGCCGTTAAGACTGCGCAGAAAAGTAGCCATTATTTATTCCTCCACCTTAAATGAGTTCGGCTTTTTTAGCCTTGGTGGAGGGAATGCCTTCTTTGGACAGCCGCTCGATTTCCGAGGCAGGGATACGCCGGTCAGCGCCGAATTGCACCCAAGCTACGTCGCCATTACGCATCAGTGCGTAAATCGAAGTGCGCGAAATTTCGAGTTTCTTGGCGGCACTGTTAGGGGAGTACAGAGCGGGAGTTTCGTAGGTAGCGGTCATGACTTATAACTCCAATAAATTGAAATTTATAAGTCGCCTCCAGCATTGCCGACTGCGGATACGCTTTTGAAAGGCCGTTGTCACCAACGGTGCGCTACCTATGGCCCCTAAACTACGCCGTTGATTGTGGTCGTCAATAGATATGGAAGTTCTCTAATGTGCGCAACCCGATTTAAACGGAGACGAATTAAAGTACCGGTAAATCCTGCCAATAACCAACTACTAAATGGCAGGACGCACCCGCGAAAAAGCTTTCACCGGTGAATTCTGCCAAGAAACCGCTGCCTATACCGCTTATCGAATGCTCACGACCTTGGACGGTTCACCGGACAGTAGCCCGTCCAAGTAGCGTGCCCACTTCTCTAGGTCGGCCTTCTTCTCGGGCAGATACGAATATCTGTCGTAGTGCTTGGCTTGCACACCGCTGCGACCGTGCGAAAGCAGCCAAGCACGACGCTCTTGGTTGACCTTCAACGACGCCAGATGGGTTTCGCAGGTCGCCCGTAGATTCCGCCAAGTGAAGCGACGGGTCTTGCCCTGCCCGGCCAGCAGGTCGCCCATGTCACCGAAGATTGATTGCAGGCTGCCGGGCGTGGCGGTGCGATCTCCGCGCAGGCTGAAGGGGCCAGGGGCGCCAGTACCTCGAAGCGCCAGCAGCGGCGCCAGTATCTCGGCCAAGCGTGCTGTCATCGGCAGCAAGTGCACCCGAGGCGGTGTGCCCTTCCCTCCTTTCAAATCGAGCAACTGCATCACCGGACCGTGCTCTGCATCGTCGTAGAAATCCGCCCAGGTGACGCGGGTGAGCATTTCGGTGCGCTGGCCTGCCAGATACAGCATGCTCTTGGCGATAGCACGGTGACGCTCGGGCAAGCCTTCGATGGCTTCGAGCACCGCTTTCAGCTCTACCTTGTCCAGCGCCCAGGTCTCGGCACGGTCGGCGCCTTCGATGGTGGGCACATCGCGCACCGGGTTGGCGGCCAGTCCGAACAGCACGGCATCGGCAGGGCGAAGGGGATTCAGGTCGAAGCCCAGGCCGAAGGCGAAGGCGGCTTGCAGGTAGGCTCGCAGCTTCGCAGTCTGCCGCAACTTGCCATTGGTGGCGCTGGCCGGGGTCAGCCGCTTACCCCGCCCCTTGTTGGCCACGGGTCGCGTCAGGCAGTGGCGCAGGATCGCAGATACGTCGGTAGGCTGAATTTCCTTGGCTGGCTTGGCCACCAGCTCAGGAAACGGCGCCAGCACATTGAGATTGAGCGAGCCCCGAACCTCCTTGGTGCTGGTCTTGCTGCGCCTGTCCATGTCGGCGGTGTAGGCATCGAGCAGCTGGGCAAAGGTGCCTTGACGGGCCCTTGCGGCTTCTGCCTGCTTCAGCACATCCAGCTGGGCAGCTTCCACCGCCAGTCGTGCCTGCTCTGCCTTGGTTTCCAACTCCACATGCTGGTGCAGGTCGGTGATGCCTTTCCGGTAGAGAGTGGTGTAATCCCTCGCTCTGTCGCGAGCTTCGGTGAGAGTCAAATCAGTCCTGCCGTCGATATCAAGACGCAATTGACGCTGCTTACCGTCAAGGGAATATCTGAAGAAGTAGGCAATGACCCCATGCGGCGAGGCGCGCAGGCGCAACCTACCTTCGCCACGGTTGCCGTCTTCGGTTTCCCACACGTCGCACTTAAGCTGCTTGGCTTTAGCTTTCGCCGCATCAACAGTCAGGTTCGTGAAAATGGCCATGGCCTTTTCTCCCGTGTCTGTACCGTGTCTATATAGAGCCCGGTCATGGGCACACATACATGCACATCTGTAAAACAAAGGATGGGCGCGGGTGCTTGATCTGCAAAGGAATTTTCTGGACTTAAAATCCGTCAGTGTCCGCTTATGTAGCATTGTTTGGGCCTCATAATCCTTTGGTCCACGGTTCGAGTCCGTGTGGGCCCACCAGATACGACAAAGCCGCGCGATTGCGCGGCTTTTTCATGCCCGCAAGAAATAAATGGGCAGGGGCGCGTACATCCAGCGCAGCGGCGCCGAGCGCATGACCTTGGAAGTAGCGCTGAAACGGTATCTCAGCGAAATCAGCCCACCAAGAAGCCGATCACCCAGCACGCCGATAATCGCGGAAAGGTGCCCTATCGATACTTCAAGCCAAACATCCTAGCTTGAGGATCGGACAATGAGCCGAATAGCCACCATTATCAGCTCACAAAATGAGCCGAATATGCTCGCTAATCGGCTCACAGATGAGCAAACCTATGAATGAACCTGGGCCTGCCCCGTGACAACGGACGCCAGGAAGCTGGCTACAGAGCCAACTGCCTCAAGCCTTTGCGTATTCGTTCGGTGCGCTCATCACTGGCGCGGCGCCTGGGGATAAACGAAGAAGGCCGCACCACTGCACGATCCAGTCCATCGGGCGAGGCCATCAACCATGGGCAACCCCATAAGAACCCTCCCAGCCTGCTCCACCATCCCCTCTGCCAACGTCCGCAAATGTACCGCTGTTGGTTAATCCCCTCCCGGACGCATCTCGACCTGCCGTGGGTTGTAGAAGGTCATGCCAGACGGAATATCCCGCGTAACCAACGACATCGCGCCAATCACCACGTCATCGCCAATGTCGATGCGATCAGCAACGATGCAACTGTTGGCGCCCATGCTCACGTTGTCACCAATGCGCAGTGCGTACTCCTGCAACCCCAGGGTCTTGATGCCAATCGAGCAGTTCTGCCGGATGAAGAAGTTGCGCCCGATGCTTACATACCGGGTAATGACCACCCCCGGCAGGTGCGCGATGCGCAGGCCGGGGGCAATCTGGGCGCCGATGTCGATGTCCACCCCATACTTGAGGTTGAGCCGCTGTTGCATGCGCCGGGCGTGACGCCGGGCAAGGCCGCCGCGGGCGTCGAGGTACTGGGCCAGGCGATAGGCGAAGAGGAAACGCAGTTTGTTGTCCTTGCGTGCGCGGCGCAGTACGTTGAACAGCAGGCTGATAGGGCGTCCGGGCTTTTTCTTGTTGGAGACTTCCAGTCGCCAGCATTCGAGCAGATGGTCGAGGTTCACGCTGAGGTTCCCGTTGGACTAGCACTTCATCATGCCGAATTAGTGCCGAAGACGCAGCCTTCGGACATGCACGGCCGTTCTCACCAAAAGTGCCAAGCCGACGCCGTCAACGGTGATCGACTGTACCTGGCCTTGCCCTGATTGGCACAGGCTGGCTAGGCTAGCGGGCCAACCGTAGAGACTCGCCATGTCGGATTCCCGCTCCATCACGCTGGATGAAATCGATCGCCAGCTGATCGCCCTGCTGCAGATCAACGCCCGCGAAAGCGTCGCCACCCTCGCCCGCCAGTTGGGCATCGCCCGCACCACCGTCAATTCGCGCCTGGAGCGGCTGGAGAAAAACAAGGTTATCTCCGGCTATGGCGTACGCCTGGGCCAGAGTGTGATAGGCGGCGGGTTGCAGGCGTATGTCGGGATCAAGGTGCAGCCGCGTTCCGGCAAGGACGTGGTGCGGCGCCTGAGTGCCATGGGCCAGGTGCAGCAGCTGTGTGCGGTAAGCGGCGAATTCGACTATGTGGCCTGGCTGCGTACGGACTCGCCCGAGCAGCTGGATCAGTTGCTCGACCAGATTGGCAGTGTCGACGGGGTGGAGAAAACCACCACGTCGATCATTCTCAGCAGCAAGGTGGACCGTGGACAGCCGCTTTGAACGGACTGGCGCTCGGGTGAGGTTAGCGGGCGTGGGTCAGTTCTAGATTTCACGGCAGGTGCCGGTTGTAGGAGCGGGTTTACCCGCGAATAGGACAGAGAATCTACCGACGCATTCGCGGGTGAACCTGCCCCTACAAAGGGCCAGGGCGGTTTCTGAACTACCTCGACCGCCTGCCTCGTCTTAATGAACATGAGCTTAATCATTACGACGAAACTAACTACATTCAGACAACACTCTGCACCTTAATAACGAACACCCCACTCCCTAAAATGACAGCCAGGCATCTCCTATACTCAGGCTCCGCTCCTCGCGCAGCCTCTCTGGCAAGGTCATTTCATGAACAAGAAGAACCGCCACCCCGCCGACGGCAAGAAGCCGATCACCATTTTCGGCCCGGACTTCCCTTTTGCTTTCGACGACTGGCTGGAACACCCGGCAGGCCTGGGCAGCATTCCGGCTGAGCGCCATGGGGAAGAGGTGGCCATTGTCGGTGCCGGTATCGCCGGCCTGGTAGCGGCCTACGAGCTGATGAAGCTGGGCCTCAAGCCGGTGGTGTACGAGGCTTCCAAGCTGGGCGGCCGGCTGCGCTCGCAAGCCTTCAATGGCACTGACGGGATCGTTGCCGAGCTGGGTGGCATGCGCTTCCCGGTGTCGTCCACCGCCTTCTACCACTACGTCGACAAGCTGGGCCTGGAAACCAAGCCCTTCCCCAACCCGCTGACCCCGGCTTCGGGCAGCACGGTGATCGACCTGGAAGGCCAGACCTACTACGCCGAGAAGCCCACCGACCTGCCGCAACTGTTTCATGAGGTGGCCGACGCCTGGGCCGATGCGCTGGAGAGCGGTGCGCAGTTCGCCGATATCCAACAGGCTATCCGCGACCGTGATGTACCGCGCCTGAAGGAACTCTGGAACAAGCTGGTGCCACTGTGGGACGACCGCACCTTCTACGACTTCGTCGCCACCTCGCGCTCTTTTGCCAAGCTGAGCTTCCAGCACCGAGAAGTGTTCGGCCAGGTCGGTTTCGGCACCGGCGGTTGGGACTCGGACTTCCCCAACTCGATGCTGGAAATCTTCCGCGTGGTGATGACCAACTGCGACGACCACCAGCATCTGGTGGTCGGGGGCGTGGAACAAGTGCCACAGGGCATCTGGCGCCACGTACCGGAACGCTGCGTGCATTGGCCGGAGGGCACCAGCCTGAGCACGCTGCATGGCGGCGCACCGCGTACCGGGGTCAAGCGCATTGCCCGCGCCGCCGATGGCCGCCTGGCGGTCACCGACAACTGGGGCGATACCCGCCACTACAGCGCAGTACTCGCCACCTGCCAAACCTGGTTGCTGACCACCCAGATCGACTGCGAGGAATCGCTGTTCTCGCAAAAGATGTGGATGGCCCTGGACCGTACCCGCTACATGCAGTCGTCGAAAACCTTCGTCATGGTCGACCGCCCGTTCTGGAAAGACAAGGACCCGGAAACCGGCCGTGACCTGCTGAGCATGACCCTCACCGACCGCCTCACCCGCGGCACTTACCTGTTCGACAACGGCAACGACAAGCCCGGGGTGATCTGCCTGTCGTACTCGTGGATGAGCGACGCGCTGAAGATGCTGCCGCACCCGGTGGAGAAGCGCGTACAACTGGCCTTGGATGCGCTGAAGAAGATCTACCCGAAGACCGATATCGCCGGGCACATCATCGGCGACCCGATCACGGTTTCCTGGGAGGCCGACCCGTACTTCCTCGGCGCCTTCAAAGGTGCGCTTCCGGGCCATTACCGCTACAACCAGCGCATGTACGCGCACTTCATGCAGCAGGACATGCCGGCGGAGCAGCGCGGTATCTTCATTGCCGGTGACGACGTGTCTTGGACCCCCGCCTGGGTTGAGGGCGCGGTGCAGACGTCGCTGAACGCGGTGTGGGGTATCATGAACCACTTTGGTGGCCACACCCACCCCGAAAACCCCGGCCCGGGCGATGTGTTCAACGAAATCGGGCCGATCGCCCTGGCGGATTGAGACAAGGAGGCACCATGCGCATCGCTCTGTACCAGGGCGCACCCAAGCCACTGGATGTGCCCGGCAACCTGCAACGGCTGCGCCACCAGGCGCAGTTGGCAGCCGAACGCGGCGCACAGTTGCTGGTGTGCCCGGAGATGTTCCTGACCGGCTACAACATCGGCCTGGCCCAGGTCGAGCGCCTGGCCGAGGCCGCCGATGGCCCGGCAGCCATGACCGTGGTAGAGATCGCCCAGGCGCACCGCATCGCCATTGTCTATGGCTACCCGGAGCGCGGCGACGACGGGGCGATCTGCAACAGCGTGCAGTTGATCGATGCGCATGGCCGCAGCCTGAGCAATTACCGCAAGACCCACCTGTTCGGTGAACTGGACCGCTCGATGTTCAGCCCAGGTGCCGACCACTTCCCGGTGGTGGAACTGGAAGGCTGGAAGGTTGGCCTGCTGATCTGCTACGACATCGAGTTCCCGGAGAACGCCCGACGCCTGGCGCTGGACGGCGCCGAGCTGATCCTGGTGCCGACGGCGAACATGACGCCGTACGACTTTACCTGCCAGGTGACCGTGAGGGCACGGGCGCAGGAAAACCAGTGCTACCTGGTATATGCCAACTACTGCGGCGCGGAAGACGAGATCGAGTATTGCGGGCAGAGCAGCATCATCGGCCCGGATGGCAGCTTGCTGGCCATGGCCGGGCGGGATGAGTGCCAGTTGTTGGCAGAGCTCGAACATGAGCGGGTGGTACAGGGGCGCAGGGCGTTTCCCTACCTGACCGATTTGCGCCAGGAGCTGCACCTGCGTAAAGGCTGACAGGGGCCGCTATGCGGCCCATTCGCGGGCACGCCCGCTCCCACGGGATCTGCGCTGCCTTTCATACCGGCGCCATACCCGCGAAAAGGCCGGGCCTGCAAACAAATCGGTTAGCATGGAGAGCAGCCACCGGAGCCCCCATGCCTGACGCCATCCGCCAACTCACCCTCGCCAACGGCTTGCAACTGACCCTGCGCCACGCCCCTCGCCTCAAGCGCTCGGCCGCCGCACTGCGGGTGCACGCGGGCAGCCACGACGCGCCTGCCAAATGGCCCGGTCTGGCGCACTTCCTCGAACACCTGTTCTTCCTCGGTACCCCGGGCTTCCCGCTGGAAGACGGCCTGATGCGCTACGTGCAAGCCCTGGGCGGCCAGGTCAACGCCAGCACGCGCGAACGCGCCACCGACTTTTTCTTCGAGGTGCCACCCAACGCGCTCGGTGGCGGTCTCGAGCGCCTGTGCCAAATGCTGGCAGAACCGGATCTGGGCATCGAACGCCAACGCCGTGAACGCGAAGTGATCCATGCCGAATTCATCGCCTGGTCGCGCAATCCAACGGCCCAACAGCAGTTCGCCTTGCTGCAGTCAGTGTCGGCCAAGCATCCACTGGGCGCTTTTCATGCTGGCAATCGATACACCCTGGCCTTGCACGACGCGGCTTTCCAGCAAGCGCTTGCGGGCTTTCATCAACGCTTCTACCAAGGCGGCCAGATCTGCCTGAGCCTTTGCGGTCCGCAGCCGCTGGATGAACTTGAACACCTTGCCCGGCAGCATGCCGAACTGTTCGCCGCAGGTGAGCGCGTGCCGCAAATGCCGCCGCCGCCACTGCCAGCAATCGCTAGCTCCCTGACCTTCACTCACCAAGGCCTCCCCAGCGGCGCCGAGCACGCCCTGGAACTGCTGATCGCTTACCTGGAGGACAGCCGCCCAGGTACCTGGCTGGGCGCGCTGCGCGAGCGTGGCTGGCTACAACGTTTCACAGCCGAAAGGCTGTATGCGTTCGCCGGTCAGCTGCTGTGGCACCTTGACCTGAAGCTCAGTGCCGACGCTTGCCCGGACGAAGCCAGCGCCCTGCTGCAAGGTTGGTTCAGGTTCATCCGTCAGGCCGACCGCGAACAGTTGAACCATCAATTCGGCTTACTGCAGCACAGCCGAGCGCACAGTGCCAGCGCGCTCGAGCTGGCCCGCCGGGACAGCACTGGCCAGCCGTTCGCCAAGCTGGATACCCAAGGGTTGCAGGCGCTTGGCGCCTTGCTGGAAAGCCTGCCAGGTGGCGACCATGGCGATTGGCAGCTTTTGCCAGTCGACCCATTGCTGATGGCTGACCTGCCCCATGCCAAGGCGCAGCCGCTGCCGGCAGCACTGAAGATCAGTGACCAGCTCCCGCCCGCGCGCCAATACGCTGCGCTGTACCTGCGCTGGCATGTACCTTCGCCGTTGCGCCAGCAGCTACAGCGTGTGCTGGAACTGGCCCTGGCACCGCTGCAGGAACGCTGTAACCGCGCCTCCGTGCAACTGCAGTACAGCAGCGCCGGAGAATACTGGCAGTTGCACTGCGCCGGCCTGCCAGCAGCAGTGCTGCGGGCAGTGGAACAAGCCTTGGCCTTGATGCTCAAGCCACCTGCCAGTTGCTGGCTGCCCTGCACGGCGCTGCCCCCGGCCCTTATCCCCATCAGGGCCCTGCTCAAGCAACTGCCAGACGCGGTACGGGGTAGCCTGCCCGCAGCGGTGCCTGCCTGCACGCTTACCCAGCAGCAACTCGACAGCCTGTGGCTGCACACCGAGTGGCATGGCATGGCCGCAGGCTTCGAGGATACCGCGCTAAAGGCCTTGGGCAATGCGCTGCAGCAGTGCCCTGGGCATGGCTCGCGACCTGGCCCCCTGCCAACCTGGGCAAACCACCGCTGGCAGCATGCCCAAGTGCCAGGCAGCGAACATGCCCTGCTGCTGTTCTGCCCGTTGCCGGCGGCAAAAGAGGCCGCGGGCCGCCTGTTAGCCCAATTGCTGCAAGGGCCGGTTTACCAGCGCCTGCGGGTAGACTTGCAACTCGGCTACGCGGTGTTCAGCGCCTTTCGTCAGGTCGAGGGGGTCGGTGGGCTGTTGTTTGGTGTGCAGTCCCCCCACACCGGTCAGGCACAGGTGCTCGACCACCTGCTCAGCCTGCTGCGCCATGGCGTCACCCTTGACCCGGCCGCTCGCCAGGCATTGGCTGGGCAATTCGACGAGCCCGCCATGGCCAATGCCGATGTCGCCGAATGGGCGTGGCAGACACACTTGGCCACACAAGCCGATCGGCTGGATGTGCTGCGCAGGTCTATCCTGACTACGCGGCAGACGGATCTGGACCACCTGCTGAGCGCCCTGCTCGACCCAGGTTCCGCTTGGCTATGTTTGGCCAACGCTGCCGCGCCAGACACTTCCTGGCAGGGCGAAAATCAATGATTATTACGCCAACTGCAACGGCGCTTCTCGAATAATTAACCTTCCGGTTCAAATTTTTCTTGTAAGATAGCGCAATCCCGTTTTCACGGAACTGCCAACGCATGGCGGTACCCAAGTAGTAGCTGAACAACCCAACCCTCATTCGGAAGGAGTAATTCCATGTGGACCAAACCTGCATACACTGACCTGCGTATCGGCTTCGAAGTCACCATGTACTTCGCTAACCGCTAAGCCAGGCTTAGGGTTTCACGCCTCGGCCTGCCGGGGCGTTTTCGTTTTTTCGATCCGGTTTCTGCATAGAGAGTGGCCATGTACATCCAGGTTCTCGGCTCCGCCGCCGGTGGCGGGTTCCCGCAGTGGAACTGCAACTGCGTCAACTGCAAGGGCTACCGCGATGGCACCCTGAAAGCCACGGCGCGCACCCAGTCATCCATCGCCCTGTCCGACGACGGTGTGCACTGGATATTGTGCAATGCCTCGCCCGACATCCGCGCCCAACTGCAGGCCTTTGCGCCGATGCAGCCGGCCCGGGCACTGCGCGACACCGGTATCAACGCCATCGTCCTGCTGGACAGCCAGATCGACCACACCACCGGCCTACTCAGCCTGCGCGAAGGCTGCCCGCATCAGGTGTGGTGCACGGACATGGTCCACCAGGACCTGACCACCGGTTTCCCGCTGTTCAACATGCTCAGCCACTGGAACGGTGGCCTGCAGTGGAACCGTATCGAGCTGGAAGGCAGCTTCGTGATCGACGCCTGCCCCAACCTCAAGTTCACCCCCTTCCCCCTGCGCAGCGCCGCGCCGCCTTATTCGCCACACCGCTTCGACCCGCACCCGGGCGATAACCTTGGTTTGATGGTCGAAGACACCCGCACCGGCGGCAAGCTGTTCTACGCCCCGGGCCTGGGCCAGGTAGACGAAAAGCTGCTGGCGATGATGCACGGTGCCGACTGCCTGCTGGTCGACGGCACCCTGTGGGAAGACGACGAAATGCAAC
Organism: Pseudomonas sp. GW823-FHT05G12; assembly: GCF_058795575.1. Taxonomy (NCBI): domain Bacteria; kingdom Pseudomonadati; phylum Pseudomonadota; class Gammaproteobacteria; order Pseudomonadales; family Pseudomonadaceae; genus Pseudomonas; species Pseudomonas sp. GW823-FHT05G12. The sequence continues at coordinate 483,656 of NZ_CM179501.1, read as the reverse complement.
GCCGTGGCGTGGGCACCCGCACCGGCCGCGAGATGGGTCACCTGGCCCAGAACGGCCCTGGCGGCATGCTGGAAGTGCTGGACGGTTTCCCGCGCCAGCGCAAAGTGCTTATCCACATCAACAACACCAACCCGATTCTCGATGAAAACTCACCCGAGCGCGCCGAAGTCCTGCGCCGGGGCGTCGAAGTTGCCTTCGATGGCATGAGCATCGAGTTGTAAAACAGTCTGTGAGGCGACACCAGACCCTGTGGGAGCGGGCATGCCCGCGAAAAAAGCCAACACGGTCGATGGCACCGGCTTCGCCGGTGTTCGCGGGCACGCCCGCTCCCACAAGGGAGAGGGATGTGCCAGGCCAGATAATCGTTCTACAGGAGCCAGCCGAATGAGCGACGCACTGCCAATGTCCCCTGCCGAATTCGAGCAGGCCCTGCGCGCCAAGGGCGCCTATTACCACATCCATCACCCGTACCACGTGGCGATGTACCAGGGGCGCGCCACCCGCGAGCAGATCCAGGGCTGGGTGGCCAACCGCTTCTATTACCAGGTCAACATCCCGATGAAGGATGCCGCGATCCTGGCCAACTGCCCGGACCGCGAAGTGCGCCGCGAGTGGATCCAGCGCCTGCTCGACCACGATGGTGCTCCCGGCGAGGATGGCGGCATCGAAGCCTGGCTGCGCCTGGGCCAGGCTGTCGGGCTGGACCCGGACCAATTGCGCTCGCAAGAACTGGTATTGCCAGGCGTGCGCTTTGCCGTGGACGCCTACGTCAACTTCGCCCGCCGCGCCAGCTGGCAGGAAGCCGCCAGCAGCTCGCTGACCGAGCTGTTCGCCCCACAAATCCACCAGTCACGCCTGGACAGCTGGCCGCAGCACTACCCGTGGATCGACCCCGCCGGCTATGAGTATTTCCGTACCCGCCTGGGCCAGGCGCGACGCGATGTGGAACACGGCCTGGCGATTACCCTGCAGCACTACACCACCCGTGCGGGCCAGGAGCGTATGCTGGAGATACTGCAGTTCAAGCTGGATATCCTCTGGAGTATGCTCGATGCCATGAGCATGGCCTACGAACTGAACCGCCCACCCTATCACTCCGTCACCCAGGAACGGGTGTGGCACAAGGGAATCACCCTATGAGTTTCGACCGTAACCAGGTACCCAACTGGCGCCCCGGCTACCGCTTCCAGTACGAGCCGGCGCAAAAGGGCCATGTGTTGCTGTACCCCGAAGGCATGATCAAGCTCAACGACAGCGCGAGCCTGATCGGTGGCCTGATCGACGGCCAGCGTGACGTGGCAGCGATCATCAGCGAACTCGAACAGCAATTCCCCGGTGTCCCGGAAGTGGCGGACGACATCGAGCAGTTCATGGAGGTGGCCCGTGCCGAACACTGGATCGTCCTCGCCTGAGTTGCCGCCCACGCCCGAGGTCGGCCTGCCGCTGTGGCTGCTGGCCGAGCTCACCTACCGCTGCCCGCTGCAGTGCCCTTACTGCTCCAACCCGCTGGACTTCGCCGCCCAGGGCCAGGAGCTGAGCACCGAACAGTGGTTCAAGGTCATGGCTGAAGCGCGGGAAATGGGTGCCGCACAAATCGGCTTTTCCGGCGGTGAACCGCTGGTACGCCAGGACCTTGCTCAACTGATCGCAGAGGCCCGCCGCCTGGGTTACTACACCAACCTGATCACCTCGGGCATTGGCCTGACCGAGGCGCGCATCGCCGACTTCAAGAAGGCCGGCCTGGACCATATCCAGATCAGCTTCCAGGCCAGCGACGAGCAGGTGAACAACCTGCTGGCCGGCTCGAAAAAGGCTTTTGCACAGAAGCTGGAAATGGCCCGCGCGGTGAAAGCCCATGGCTACCCGATGGTGCTCAACTTCGTCACCCATCGGCACAACATCGACAAGATCGACCGCATCATCGAGTTGTGCATTGCCCTGGAGGCCGACTTTGTCGAGCTCGCCACATGCCAGTTCTATGGCTGGGCGCACCTCAACCGCCTTGGGCTGCTGCCAACCCGCGCGCAGCTCGAGCGGGCAGAACGTATCACCAACGAATACCGGGACAAGCTCAAGGCCGAGGGCAACCCGTGCAAGCTTATTTTCGTTACCCCTGACTACTACGAAGAGCGCCCCAAGGCCTGCATGAACGGCTGGGGCAACCTGTTCCTCACCATCACCCCGGACGGTACCGCATTGCCCTGCCACGGCGCCCGCCAGCTGCCGGTGCAGTTTCCGAATGTACGCGACCACGACTTGCACCATATCTGGTATGAATCGTTCGGTTTCAACCGCTTCCGTGGCTATGAGTGGATGCGCGAACCGTGCCGCTCCTGCGACGAGAAAGAAAAGGACTTCGGCGGCTGTCGCTGCCAGGCCTTCATGCTGACCGGCGATGCCAGCAACGCCGACCCGGTGTGCGCCAAGTCGACCGAGCACGGCATCATCCTCAAGGCCCGCGAGGAGGCAGAAACCGCCCAGCTCGCGATCGAACAGATGACCTTCCGCAATGATCGAAACTCCCGTGTCATCGCCCGCGGCTGAATTCAGCGCGGCCCAGGCGGTTGCCGCCGGCACCGACTTCGCCGAACTCAAGGTCAGTGCCGACGGGCTGTTCTGGAACGAGTTCCGCCCAGCCGATGGAGCGTGCCGTATCTGGCACTGGCTGCACTACCAGGCCCGCTGCCTGACCCCGGACGGCTTCAGCGTACGCAGCCGGGTCTATGAGTACGGCGGCGGCAGCTTCTGCCTGGGTGGCGACGGGCTGGTGTTCGTCAACGAAAAGGATCAGCAGGTCTACACCCAGCCGCTGGACGATCTGTTACCACGTGCACTGACCCAGGATGCCCGCTGCCGCTATGGCGATGTGCAGTGGCACGACGGCCACGTGCTGGCCGTCGAAGAGCGCCATGCCGAGCAGGTAGAGCACCGCCTGGTCGCTTTGGGTGACAGCAGCCGCGAGGTGCTCGCCGAGGGCGCGGACTTCTACGCCTCGCCTGCCGTCAGTGCCGATGGCCAGCGCCTGGCGTGGATCGAATGGGACCGCCCGGCGCAGCCCTGGACCGTCACCCGGTTGATGTGCCGCGTGCGCGATGCCAGCGGCCACTGGGGACCGGCGCAATGTGTAGCCGCCGCCGAAGAATCGCTGCAACAACCACGCTTCGATGCCGAAGGTCGGCTCTACTGCCTGTCCGACCGCAATGGCTTCTGGCAACCCTGGGGTGAGGTCGATGGCCAATGGCGGGCGTTGCCTGCTGCACCGGCGGACCATGCTGCTGCGCCTTGGCAATTGGGCACCTGTACCTGGCTGGCACTGGGCCCGCAAAGCTACCTGGCCAGCTGGTTCGAAGACGGCTTCGGGCAATTGGGGCTGCGTGGTGAAGATGGCCGTATGGAGCGTTTCGCCAGTGCCTACACACGCTTTCGCAGCCTGGCCATGGACAGCGAACACCTGTATGCCATTGCCGCGTCGCCCATCAGCCCACCGGCAGTCATTGCCATTGACCGCTGCAACCATGAAGTACGCGTACTGGCCGGTGGTGCCGAAATACTGCCAGCAGGGCAAATCAGCCTACCGCAGCCGATCCACTACGGCAGTGGCGGCGAGCAGGCCCATGGTTTCTTCTACCCGCCAGCGCAGCCGCAAGGCGCCGCACCGCTGGTGGTGTTCATCCACGGCGGGCCAACCTCAGCCTGCTATCCCGTGCTCGACCCGCGCATCCAGTACTGGACCCAGCGTGGCTTTGCCGTGGCCGACCTCAATTACCGGGGCAGCACCGGCTATGGTCGGGAATACCGCAAGGCACTGCACCTGCGCTGGGGCGAAAGTGACGTGGCCGATGCCTGCGCGGCGGTCGAATACCTGGCTGCTCAAGGCCTGGTCGACAAGCACAAGGCGTTTATCCGCGGCGGTAGCGCCGGTGGCTACACCACCTTGTGCGCCTTGGCGTTCCATGACGTGTTCCGCGCTGGCGCCAGCCTCTATGGGGTCAGCGACCCGCTAGCCCTTGGCCGTGCCACGCACAAGTTCGAAGGGGATTACCTGGACTGGCTGATCGGCGACCCGCAGCGGGACGCTGAACGCTATCGCCAGCGCACGCCGCTGCTGCATGCGCAGCGCATCAAGGTGCCGGTGATTTTCTTCCAGGGTGAGCTGGATGCGGTGGTGGTGCCGGAGCAGACACGCGCCATGTTGGCGGCGCTACAGGCCAACGGGATCGACGCTGAAGGGCATTTTTATGCGCAGGAGCGGCACGGGTTCCGCAAGGCCGAGAACCTGGCGCATGCCTTGGAAGAAGAGTGGAAGTTCTATTGCCGGGTGTTGGCGCAGTAGTTCCAGGCGCCCCGAGCAGGAGCGACCTTGCGCTGCTCCTGCAGGGGCCAATCTCTGCCTGTATCAACGCTTGGCGATGATATACACCGCATGCACGATCCCCGGAATGTATCCCAGCAAGGTCAGCAGAATATTCAGCCAGAACGCCCCGCCAAACCCCACCTGCAGAAACACGCCCAGCGGTGGCAGAAGAATGGCGATGATGATGCGAATAAAGTCCATGCGAGTCTCTCCTGAAGGGTTACATCAAAGACTAGCTCCCGGCCGTAGAGGTTCCACAGGCAAAAAAAAACGCCCCGGGCCGAATGAAACAGGCCAGGGGCGATGCGCAGGAACGCCAGACGGTTCGTTGAATTCTTTGGCAGGCCGCTACGCCGGCACTTCGCGACGGGCCTGCTGCTGGGCATGCAGGCGGGCGAAAGCGCGCGCCAGGCGCAGCAGCATTTCGTCGATGTTGCCTTTGCTCACAGTCAGCGCCGGTGAAAAGCGCACTACATCCACTTGCGGCGCGTTGAGCAGCAGGCCTTCGTGCAGGGCCGCGGCCACCAGTTCGCGGGCCAGGTTTTCTTTCAGTTGCAGGGCCCATAACAGCCCGTGACCGCGCACTTCACCCTGACCATAGCGCCCGGTCAGGCGGCTCAGGCCTTCACGCAGGTGACGACCGTTGTCCTGGACCTGGGCCAGAAAGCCAGGTTCCAGCACGCTGTCCAGCACCGCCAGGCCGGCGGCGCACATCAGCGCGTTGCCGTGATGGCTGCCTTCCAGCTCACCAGGCTCGGCGCAGCATGCCTTGCCCCTCGCCAACAAGGCGGCCAGCGGCACACCGCCCCCCAGGCCCTTGCCCAAGGTAATGATGTCGGCACGCACGCCATAGAGCTCCTCGGCCAGCAGCGCACCACAGCGACCAATACCGGTCTGCACCTCATCAAGGATCAGCAGGATGCCCAGTTCGCGGCAGAGCGTTTCCACGCCCTTGAGGTATTCCTGAGTAGCGGGAATAACGCCCGCCTCGCCCTGTATCGGCTCGAGCATGATTGCCACGGTGCGTGAATCCACCTCGGCGTGCAGCGCCGCCAGGTCATTGAACGGCACCTTGCTGAAACCCGGCAGGCCAGGTTCGCAGCGATTGCACGGCAACGGGTCGGACGCGGACAGCGCGCCCAGGCTCCGGCCATGGCAGGCTTGGCTGGCAGTAATGATGTGATAGGCGCCATTGCGGTGCAGCTGGCCCCACTTGCGCGCCAGCTTGATCGCCCCTTCACAGGCCTCGGCACCGCTGTTGAGCAGGTAGGCCTGGTCACTGCCGGTACTCTGACACAGCCGGTTGACCAGTCCCAGCAGGCCACGGTTGTGGAAGCCCGAGCCCGGGTTGATCAAGGCCTGAGCCTGGTTGCCCAACGCTTTGACCAGCACGCTGGGGCTGTGGCCCAAGCTGTTGACCGCACCGCCCTGAGTGAAGTCCAGGTAGGCATGCCCTTCGTTGTCCCACAACCACGAGCCCTGGCCACGCACGAATACCTGCGCTGCACGTTCGGCGCCGGGCATCAGGCGCTCAGGCGACAGCTCAGACGCGTGCGGCACGATCACCGGCGCACGCTTGGGCTCGGCGACGGCGGCAGGAGCCGAGCGGCGCAGGTTGAACAGGTTCATCAGGGCTCCAACCAATCACGGTAAAGGGCAGCCACGGTGCGGTCTTGGTGCCGGCACTCGATATTTTGCCTTGCCTATCAAAAGTGTTTTTCATCCGGGGTAACAATCGACCGAATCATCGCTGTAACCCTTTGGAATACGGCGATAGACTAGGCTTCAGCAGGGTTTTCGACCATTTCGTTTTTCCAGCATTTTCGATAAGTGTTGCTTATGGATTTCCGCCAACTGCGTTATTTCGTCGCGGTGTACGAAGAAGGCCACGTAGGCCGTGCCGCCGAACGCCTGTCGCTGTCACAGCCGGCGCTTTCCCAGCAGATCCGCCAGTTGGAGCACAGCCTCGACCTGAGCCTGTTCGAGCGCAGCAACAAACGCTTGCTGCCGACCCTGGCTGCCCACACCTTGTACAACCATGCCCTGCCGTTGCTCGACGGCCTGCAGCGGGCCCACGAGGCCATGCGCAACTTCAAGGGCCAGTCGCTGCGCACCCTGGCTATCGGTGTATTGCAGACCGTGCGCCCAAGCCTGATACCGCAGCTGCTTGAACGGCTGCGCAAGGCTCAACCTCACCTGGTCGTGCAGATTTACGAGTTGTCGGGGTTGGAGATCGAACGGCGCCTGCTCAACGGCAACCTGGACATCGGCATCAGCTATTTGCCGCCGCGCCAGCCAGGGCTGCATGGCCTGCTGCTGTACGAAGACGAGCTGCAACTGGTCATACCCGATACCCACCCGCTGAAGGACTTCAAGAAGGTGTCCATCCGCCAAGCCGCCGAGTTGCCCATGCTGATGCTGGGCGAGGAGTTCCAGATCCGTCAGATCTGGCAGGCGCAGCTGGCCAGTCAGGGCCGACGGCCGCAGGTGCAGGCAGAGATGAACAATATGGCAGGGATTCTCGATAGCCTCGCGCACACAGCGCTGGCGACCATTCTGCCGGGGCGTGCCAAGGAGGCCGCCGAAGATGATCAAGGTCTGCTGTGGAAGCCGTTGAGCGAGCCGCGCGTGCCGTTGAAGGTCGGCCTGGTATTTCGCGATGCCCAGCGCCAGCAGGCCTCTGTGGAGCTGCTGCGCACGTTGCTGGAGGAAGAGACGGACGCTCGCCTGATGGGAGCATCACCGCTGGATGTGCTGGCCTGAAAAACACGCACGCAAAGAAAACCCCGCCGAAGCGGGGTTTTCCAGACTGTTTCCCTGTGACATCCGTATCGCCCCGCCATCCTGGCAGGTGGTCCTTCGTCGTCGTCCTTGATCTGTCCTTTGCGCTTCCTGCGCAACGTCCATGTGGTAAAGATTAACCGTGGATCCAATCTTAGAACAGTGGTGAAAAGTCACCACGTCGTGTAGGAAAAAGCTTACACAGGAGATTCATTCACAGATATGCGATGGCTGGGGCCGCTTCCACCTATCCAACTTAGGCGATACCTGTGGGAGCGGCCTTGCGTCGCGATTGGGCTGCGCAGCAGCCCCAAAAATCGATCAGAACTGCTCGGCTTCCAGCAGGTACAGCGACTCACTCCCCGCCTTCACCGAAGCCACCAGCGAATCCACCCGTGGCAGCAACCGCGCAAAGTAGAACCGCGCCGTCCCCAGCTTGCCCGAATAGAACGGCGCATCCCCCTCGCCCGCCAGCGCCGCCCGCGCCATCAGTGCCCACATGTAGCCATAGGCAACATAGCCAAAGGCATGCAGGTACTCGACCGAAGCCGCGCCAATTTCATTCGGGTTGCCCTTGGCCTGCTGCAATACCCACTCGGTCAAGCCGTCGAGCTGGTCGAGCGAAGCGCCCAGTGGCTTGGCGAATTCGTCCAGTTCGCTGCCTGCACCGGTAATGAACTGGCGAATCTCGTCAGAGAACAGCTTGTAGTATGCCCCGCCGCTGGCCACCACTTTACGCCCCATCAGGTCGAGGGCCTGGATGCCATTGGTACCCTCGTAGATCTGGGTAATGCGCACATCGCGCACCAACTGCTCCTGCCCCCACTCACGAATGTAACCATGCCCGCCGAATACCTGCTGGCCATGCACTGCGCACTCCAGGCCCAGGTCGGTGAGGAAGGCCTTGGCCACCGGCGTCAGCAGTGCCACCAGCTCTTCGCTGCGTTTGCGCACGCTGGCGTCTTCGCTGTACTTGGCACTGTCCAGTTGCATGGCCACGTAGGTGGAGAAAGCGCGGCCACCCTCGATCAGCGCCTTCATGGTCAAAAGCATGCGACGCACGTCCGGGTGGACGATGATCGGGTCGGCCGCCTTGTCCTTGGCTTGTGGGCCGGTCGGGGCACGGCTTTGCAGGCGATCGCGGGCGTACTCCACGGCGTTCTGGTAGGAGCGCTCGGCCGAAGCCAGGCCTTGAATGCCGACGCCCAGGCGCTCGTAGTTCATCATGGTGAACATGGCCGCCAGGCCTTTGTTCGGCTCACCGACGATGTAGCCGACAGCTTCGTCGAAGTTCATCACACAGGTAGCCGAAGCCTGGATGCCCATTTTGTGCTCGATCGAGCCGCAAGTGGCCGGGTTCCGTGCGCCGAGGCTACCGTCTTCATTGACCAGGAACTTCGGCACCAGGAACAGCGAAATCCCTTTCGGCCCCGCCGGTGCATCCGGCAACTTGGCCAGCACCAGATGGATGATGTTCTCGGTCAGGTCGTGTTCACCACCGGTGATGAAGATCTTGGTGCCGCTGACCTTGTAGCTGCCGTCAGCCTGGGGCTCGGCCTTGGTGCGGATGATGCCCAGGTCGGTGCCGGCATGCGGCTCGGTCAGGCACATGGAGCCGGCCCAAACGCCGGCATACATGTTCGGAAGGTATTTTTCCTTCAAGGCCTCGCTGGCGTGGGCGTTGATCGACAGGCAGGCGCCGGCGGTCAGCATCGGGTACAGGCCGAAGGCCAGGCTGGACGCGTTGACCATTTCCTCGACCTGGGCCGAGATGGCCTTGGGCATACCCATACCACCGAACAGCGGGTCGCCGCCCACGCCCACCCAGCCGCCTTCGGCGTAGGTGTTGTAGGCCTCGATGAAACCGGCTGGGGTGCGTACCGCGCCGTTGTCCCAATGGCAGCCCTCCTCGTCGGCGGCGCGGCTGAGAGGCGCAATGGTCCTGGCGGTGACCTTGCCGGCTTCTTCCAGCACGGCCATGGCCGTGTCGGCATCGACAACCTCGGCCAGCCCGGGCAACTGCGTCCACTGCTCGGCCACGTTGAAGACTTCATTCAGTACGAAGCGCATGTCGCGCAGCGGCGCTTTATAGTCAGCCATGACAACCTCTCGCTAGTCGGGTCGGGGCGGTCTCGGGGAACCGCGACACTGGGGTTACTGGCAGTGTAACCGAACAACTTTTGCGAGACATAGGGTCATCAATCGACTGCATAGTCTCATTCGGTCACGCCGTGCGCACTGCCCCACGCGGTGATTGTCGCCCATGCACCATGACACAATTGCGCCCCGCGCCTTTGGCACTGTAAAGCGCCTGGTCGGCGGATTTCAGCACCGCCTCGGGGTTGCGATGATCGGCCTGGCGCTCGGCCACGCCGATACTGATGGTGACCGAGACCGTGCCGCCGGCGCTGCCAGCCCGGCGCTGGCGCCCGGCGGTATCGTCCTGCGGGCGGTTGTGCTGATCGCGCAGGTGCATCACGTAATTGGCGATCACTTCACGCACGGCTTCCACATGCGGCACGCATTCCGCGGCGGTCTTGCCGGCGAACACCAGGGCGAACTCCTCCCCGCCATATCGGTAGGCACGGCCACCGCCGGTGACCTTGGACAAGCGGCTGGCGACCAACCGCAGCACCTGGTCCCCGACATCATGGCCGTGGGTGTCGTTGAATTTCTTGAAGTGGTCGACATCGGTCATGGCGATCACATAGTTACGCCCCAGGCGCTGCATGCGCTCGTTCAGCGCACGGCGCCCCGGCAGGCCAGTCAGCTCGTCACGGAAGGCCATCTGATAAGCCTCGTGCGCCACCGCTGCGGCGATCATCAGCATTACCTGGCTGCACATGATGTTCAAGGTAAACGGCAGGATGAAGGTTTGCGGCAGCATCCAGAAAATCCCCAGCAGACCGATCAACTGCGCGGCGTGCAGCGGCCGGGGTGCACGCAGGTACTGCACCACCAGCAGAATGAACACACCCAGGAACAGCGGGTAGACCATCTGGATCAGGCTCATCCAGTGGCCATGCAAAGCCGGCCAGCGGATCTCCGCCAACCAAGTCAGCAACGCCTCGGGGTAGCTTTGCTGGAGGGCCACCGCCACACTGCCCACGGCAAACAGCACCGCACCGCGGGCGACCAGGTCCTGCAGCAGGTGCGTACGCTCCTGCCAGGCGCCATACAGCCCGAACAGCGCCGGCAGTAACAGGCAGACAAGGTGGAAGATCACCGCGGCGTCCTCACGCACGCGGCCATGGTCACGGTAGAAGTCGGTCTGGGTATCGAGCAGGAAGTAGGCGATGTACACCGTCAGCATCAGGAACAGCTCACGCTGACGGCGGTAAACCGCGCAGTAGGTGCCACCCAGCAGCAGAACCAAGGTAGGCAGGACATTGAACAGCGATGTGAAAAAGACGCTGAGGTCTCTCACATAGGCTGCGGCGAGCCCTGCCAGCAACAAGAACAGCGACGGCAGGAAGTGGCTTGCGCGAACAGCGTTAAGACGAAACAAGGGTAATCTCCAACCCGGCAGATCAATAATGGCATTGTGCCCTCACTTCATCGGCACTGCACTGGAACAGTTGAATTTGCGGTTGGATGAACGAACTTCCGGCCGCCACGCGAGCCTTGTAGGAGCGGGTTTACCCGCGAATGCGGTGGTGGCGGCAACGGTGAACGGCGGGTGGAGATTGGCCAGCAGGCCCGGCCTCTTCGCGGGTGAACCCGCTCCTACACGACGGCCTGTGTCCAACCCCTGACGTGTGGCCACCACCGATCAGTGTGGTAGGAGCGGGTTTACCCGCGAATACGGTGGTGGCGGCAACGGTGAACGGCGGGTGGAGATTGGCCAGCAGGACCGGCCTCTTCGCGGGTGAACCCGCTCCTACACGACGGCCTGTGGCCAACCCCTGACGTGTGGCCACCACCGATCAATGTGGTAGGAGCGGGTTTACCCGCGAATACGGTGGCGGCGGCAACGGTGAACGGCGGGTGGAGATTGGCCAGCAGGACCGGCCTCTTCGCGGGTGAACCCGCTCCTACACGACAGCCTGTGGCCAACCCCTGATGTGTGGCCATCACCGATCAGTGTGGTAGGAGCGGGTTTACCCGCGAATACGGTGGTGGCGGTAACGGTGAACGGCGGGTGGAGATTGGCCAGCAGGACCGGCCTCTTCGCGGGTGAACCCGCTCCTACGAGGGACCACGCTGAACCTGAAGACAAAAAACCCGCCTGCCGGTCAGGGCAGGCGGGTTTTGGCTACAGCTCCAGTATCAGTACAACAGGCCGAAGTGCTCTTCGTCCATCGCCATCAGGTTGTTGGCGCCCGACAGCATGGTCGCCACATGGGTACGGGTACGCGGCAGGATGCGCTGGAAGTAGAAGCGGGCAGTCTGCAGCTTGGCGGTGTAGAACGCCTCCTCGCTGGTACCGGCTGCCAGTTTCTCGGCGGCCAGGCGGGCGATGTCGGCCCAGAAGTAGGCCAGGCAGGCATAGCCGGAGTACATCAGGTAATCGACCGAAGCCGCACCCACTTCTTCACGGTCCTTCATGGCAGCCATGCCCACTTTCATGGTCAGCTCGCCCCACTCCTTGTTGATGGCCGCCAGCGGTTCGACGAACTCCTTGACCGCTTCGTTACCTTCCTGCGCCTGGCAGAACTTGTGCACGATCTTGGTGAAGCCCTTCAGTGCTTCGCCCTGAGTCATCAGCACTTTACGACCGAGCAGGTCGAGGGCCTGAATACCGGTAGTGCCTTCGTACAGCATGGAGATACGGCTGTCGCGCACGTTCTGCTCCATGCCCCATTCGGCGATGAAGCCATGGCCGCCGTAGATCTGTACGCCGTGGTTGGCGGCTTCGAAGCCGACTTCGGTCATGAATGCCTTGGCGATCGGGGTCAGGAATGCCAGCAGGGCGTCAGCCTTCTTGCGCTCTTCTTCGTCCTGGCTGTACTTGACGATGTCCACCTGCTTGGCGGTGAAGTAAACCATCGCGCGGTTGCCTTCGGCGAAGGCCTTCATGGTCAGCAGCATGCGACGCACGTCCGGGTGGACGATGATCGGGTCCGCGGCCTTGTCCGGTGCTTTCGGGCCGGTCAGGGAACGCATCTGCAGGCGCTCACGGGCGTACTTCAGGCCACCCTGGAACGCCACCTCGGCGTGGGCCAGGCCTTGCAGCGCGGTCCCCAGACGAGCAGTGTTCATGAAGGTGAACATGCAGTTCAGGCCTTTGTTGGCTGGGCCGATCAGGTAGCCGGTGGCAGCATCGAAGTTCATGACGCAGGTAGCGTTACCGTGGATGCCCATCTTGTGTTCGATCGAGCCGCAGCTCACGCCGTTGCGCTCGCCCACGCCGCCCTCGGCGTTGGGCAGGAACTTCGGCACGATGAACAGCGAAATCCCCTTGGTACCGGCCGGTGCGTCCGGCAGGCGGGCCAGGACGATATGGACGATGTTGTCGGCCATGTCGTGCTCACCGGCCGAAATGAAGATCTTGGTGCCCGACACTTTGTAGCTGCCGTCGGCCTGTGGCTCGGCCTTGGTGCGTAGCATGCCCAGGTCGGTGCCGCAGTGCGGTTCGGTCAGGCACATGGTGCCGGTCCACTCGCCGGACACCAGCTTGGTCAGGTAGGTGTGCTGCTGCTCGGCAGTGCCATGCGCAGAAATAGTGTTCATCGCGCCATGCGACAGGCCTGGGTACATACCCCACGACCAGTTCGAGCCACCGACCATTTCGCTCAGGGCCAGGCCCAGCGACTCTGGCAGGCCTTGGCCGCCATGCTCGACGTCATGTGCCAGGCTCGGCCAGCCGCCTTCGACGAACTGCTGGTAGGCTTCCTTGAAGCCGGTTGGGGTTTTCACCCCCGATTCGCTCCAGGTGCAGCCTTCCTGGTCACCCACGCGGTTCAGCGGCGACAACACCTGCTCACAGAACTTCGCGCCTTCTTCAAGGATCGCGTCGACCATGTCGGGCGTGGCGTCCTGGCAGCCCGGCAGGCTCTGATAGTGCGCCTCATAGCCAAGCAGCTCGTCGCGAACGAAGCGGATATCACGCAAGGGGGCTTTGTAGTCAGGCATTGCGATGAACCTCTAGGTGAGTTCTGTGGGGTGACCCGCGCTTGGCGGAAGCCGATCAAACAGTTGTTTGAAACTTACGTTTAGCTCAGCTTTCTGTCAAGGATGGACTATGGTGCCATTTACGCCACGAAAAATGGCAAATACGCCAACGCTCGGCAAAACGCCTGTAGGAGCGGGCTCGCCCGCGGATGCGTCCAACCAAACCAGACTGCTGTCTGATCGGACGCATTCGCGGGCAAGCCCGCTCCTACAAGGGCAGGCGCTGAAATAGGGGATGACGCAAGTGTTCAGGCGTAGGTGTCGATGATCCGGCCAAGCATTTCGTCGGATGCCTTGGCGACCTTTGCGCCGAGTTCGACTTCGGTCTTGCCCACCGCCTGTTGCACGACACTGGTGGCCAAGTCCATCTGCTGGCTGCGGTCGACCGCGCGCAGGCGTTCGGCCTGAAAATCGCTGGACTGGCTAGTGGCGGTACGTTCGGCAGTGGTGTTGGCGATCTGGCTGGCGGCCTGATCGACGCGGTTCTGGCCGGTCTGGATTGCGCTCAGGCCCGCGTAGTAGGCGGAGCTACCGGTGATTTCCATGTCAGGACTCCATTGACGCTGGATGACGAACAGCCCCAATTAAAACAGGCTAGGGGCGAAAAGGCCCGTTTAAATCCCTAATGGCTCAATGCCAGTTGATAGGCCTTGGGTATTCCTGCTCTGGCCACTTCGCGGTTAAACCCGCGCCCACAACGGTATGCGTTCTCTCGTAGGAGCGGGTTTACCCGCGAAGAGGCCGGGCCCGCATCACACTAATCCAGCAGATCCAGCTGCAGATGCTCCGCCACCATGTCGGCACTGGCCTGCTTGAGCTTGGGCACCCGCCCCAGGCAAGGCGCCGGCAAGCGCTCTGCCAGGCTGGCCAGGTTCTCTTCCAGGCGTGAGGTGCGCGGCTCGATGATGTTTGCCACCCAACCCGCCAACTGCAGCCCATCACGCTCGATCGCTTCGGCGCTGAGCAAGGCATGGCTGATGCAACCCAAGCGCACGCCTACCACCAGAATCACCGGCAACCGCAGGGCAACGGCAAGGTCGGACAGGTTCTCCAGGCCCGACAGCGGTACGCGCCAGCCGCCGGCCCCCTCTATCAAGGTGAAGTCGGCATTTTGTTGCAGCACATTGCGCATCGCCGCGAGCAGTTCTGGTACAGCCAGCGTCACCCCTGCCTCGCGCGCCGCCACATGCGGGGCTATAGCAGGCTCGAAGGCAAACGGATTGACCTGCTCATAGGGCAGCTTGACCGTGCTTTCGTCGATCAGCGCCAGGGCATCGCTATTGCGCAAGCCTTTCGGCGTCATCGTGCAGCCCGAGGCCACCGGCTTGGCACCCAGCGTGCTCATGCCCTGCAAACGCGCCGCATGCAGCAGGCCGGCAGCGATGGTGGTCTTGCCGACATCGGTATCGGTACCCGCAATGAAAAAGGCCTGGCTCATCGTGCTCCCCTTACACCTGTGGCTTGCGCAACACACCATAGACCACTTGATAGGTGGCTGGCAGCCCCGCAGGCTGGCGAAATGCCTCATAGGCCTGCAACAGGCCCTGCATTCGCGCCCGGCCGGTGAGGCCGGAAGGTCGCCCAGGGTTCAGATTGTGCGCCCCCAACGCCTTCAGTTCGTGGGTCAGGCTGCGCACATCCGGGTAGTGCAGCACATGCGGGCACCGCTCCAGCTCAAGCTGTTCAAAACCGCTGGCTGCGCACAGGCGCTGATAGTCTTCGAAACGGCGGAAGCGGTTTACATGCACCAGGCCATCCACCGCCTGCCAGCTGGCGCGCAGTTCGTCGAGAGTGCCCACGCACAGGCTGCTGAAGGCCAGTACTCCACCTGGGCGCAGCACCCGCTGCGCCTCGGCCAGCACACTGGCGAACTGATCGCACCACTGCACCGCCAGGCTGGAAAACACCAGGTCGACACTGGCATCGCGCAGCGGCAGACGCTCGGCGTCGCCAACCACGTGATACTGCGCACCACCCTTTACATGACGGGCATGAAGCAACATGCCTTCGGCTATATCCACCGCCACGCCGCTGGCCTGGACGAAACGCTCGGCCAGCATGCGGCTGAAATGGCCGGTGCCACTGCCCAGGTCCAGCCATTGTGACGGCTGCAGGCCTGCCGGCAACTGCTCCAGCAGGCTCAGGCCTACAGCGCGCTGAAGGGCCGCCACGCTGTCGTAACTGGCCGCGGCGCGGGAGAACGAGGCCGCCACCTGGCGCTTGTCGGGCAATGCGCCGGGCAGGGTCGGACGGGAAAGGTCAGTCATCGCCACTCTCATGCAGAAAACTCTTGATGCCCGCCGCCAGCTCCTGCGGGTACTCCAGCAGGAACGCGTGGGAACTGTCTTCGACCAGGCCCACTTCTACATCGGGCAACAGCTCGCTCAACGCCTTTGCCGCCTCTGCCGGCACTAGCGCGTCGCTGCCGGCGAACAGGTGCAGCTGCGGGCCACCATAGGCCTGCAAGGCTTCACGGGTGTCCAGCTTGGCCAGCACTTCAAGGCCAGTGGCCAGGTACAACGGGTCGGTATCCGGCACACCGACACCCAGTTGGCGCAACAGGGTGCGCGGCTGCAGGGCGCCATCGCTGCACAAGGTACGGAAGCGCTTGAGGGTGACCTGGGTGTGGTTGCGGCAGCCGTCGAGGAAGGTGCCGAAGGTGTCTTCGGCCATGCCATGGGGCCAATCTGGCCGGGCCAGGAAGCTGGGGTTGCTGGCCAAGGTCAGCAGCCCGCAGCAGTGGTCGCCACGCTTGTGCGCCAGCGCGCTGGCCAACATGCCACCCATTGACCAGCCACCCAGCCAGACATCGTTGGGCAGCTTGCGGTCCAAATGATCGATCCAGGCCTGCACATCGCTGTGGGCCAGTTCTGGCAGGGGCATCAGCTCTACCTGCAGGCGGGCGTCCTGGGCTCGCAGGCTAGCGGCCAGCGGCTCCAGCGCAGCAGTTCCCAAGCCCCAGCCGGGCAATAGAACAAGTCGATTACGCATCGGCGTTCTCCAACTGTGGATAACACTCGGCCAATGCATTCAACAATAGCTGCACCTGCGCCTCGCTGTGTGCGGCGCTCAGGGTTACCCGCAGGCGTGCGCTGCCAGCCGGCACGGTGGGTGGGCGGATGGCCGTCACCAGCAAGCCGCGCTCACGCAGCAGGCGTGACAGGCGCAACGCCTGCGCACTGTCGCCGATGACGATGGGCTGGATCGGCGTCGGGCTGTCCATCAACTGCAGCCCCAGCTGCTGCGCGCCTTCTCGGAACTGGCGAATCAAGGCTGCCAGGTGCTCACGACGCCAGGTTTCGCGGCGCAGCAGCTCCAGGCTCTTGAGTGTGGCGCAGGCCAGCGCCGGTGGCTGGCTGGTGGTGTAGATATAGGGGCGGGCGAACTGTACCAGCGCCTCGATCAGCGCTTCGCTGCCAGCAACAAAGGCGCCCGCAGTGCCGCAAGCCTTGCCCAGCGTGCCGATCAGCACCGGTACGTCATCCACGCCCAGGCCAAAGTGCTCGACGATGCCGCCGCCCTGTGCGCCCAAGGTACCCAGGCCATGGGCATCGTCAACCATCAGCCAGGCTCCGCGGGCACGGGCGACATCAGCCAGCGCCGGCAGGTCGGCCAGGTCACCGTCCATGCTGAATACGCCATCGGTCACCACCAGGGTATTGCCGACTGCCTTGTCCAGGCGGCTGGCCAGGCTGGCCGGGTCGTTATGCAGGTAGCGGTTGAAGCGGGCACCACTGAGCAGCCCGCCATCCAGCAGCGAGGCATGGTTGAGGCGGTCTTGCAGTACCGTGTCGCCCTGCCCCACCAGCGCGGTGATGGCGCCCAGATTGGCCATATAGCCGGTGGAGAACAACAGGGCGCGCGGGCGGCCGGTGAGTTCAGCCAGTGCCTCTTCAACCTGATGGTGCGGGGTGCTGTGGCCAACCACCAGGTGCGAGGCACCACCACCCACACCCCAGCACTCGGCGCCGGCCTGCCAGGCGGCGATCACCTCGGGGTGGTTGGCCAGGCCCAGGTAGTCATTGCTGCAGAAGGCCAGCAACCGCTGGCCGTCGACCACCACTTCCGGCCCTTGCGGGCTTTCCAGCAATGGCCGCTGCCGATACAGGTCTGCGGCGCGCCGTTCGGCCAGGCGCGCTGCCAGGTCGAAAGCCATGTCAGGCTGTCGCGGCGTCGTAGAACATCTCGCTGCTGCGCTGCTCGACCAGCGCTTGCTCGATGGCTGCCTGGTGCACTTCGTCGGCGTGCTCTTCACGCGCTTCGGGCTTGATGCCCAGGCGTGCGAACAGCTGCATGTCCTTGTCGGCCTGGGGGTTGGCAGTGGTCAGCAGCTTTTCGCCGTAGAAGATCGAGTTGGCGCCCGCCATGAACGCCAGGGCCTGCATCTGCTCGTTCATCTGCTCGCGGCCGGCGGACAGGCGCACGTGAGACTTGGGCATGAGGATACGGGCCACGGCCAGCATACGGATAAAGTCGAACGGGTCGACGTCCTCTTCCTCAGCCAGCGGCGTGCCGGCCACCTTGACCAGCATGTTGATCGGCACCGACTCCGGGTGTTCCGGCAGGTTGGCCAGCTGGATCAGCAGGCCGGCGCGGTCATCCAGCGATTCACCCATGCCCAGAATGCCACCAGAGCAGATTTTCATCCCGGCATCGCGTACGTAGGCCAGGGTCTGCAGGCGCTCGCTGTAGGTACGTGTGGTGATGATACTGCCGTAGAACTCCGGCGAGGTGTCGAGGTTGTGGTTGTAGTAGTCCAGACCAGCGTGGGCCAGGGCCTTGGTCTGCTCCTGGTCGAGTTTGCCGAGGGTCATGCAGGTTTCCAGGCCCATGGCCTTGACGCCTTTGACCATCTCCAGCACGTAGGGCATGTCTTTGGCCGACGGGTGCTTCCACGCCGCCCCCATGCAGAAACGGGTAGAACCGATGGCTTTGGCGCGGGCAGCTTCTTCCAGCACCTTCTGCACTTCCATCAGCTTCTGTTTCTCCAGCCCGGTGTTGTAGTGGCCGGACTGCGGACAATATTTGCAATCTTCCGGGCAGGCGCCGGTCTTGATCGACAGCAAGGTCGAAACCTGCACGCGGTTGGGGTCGAAATGCGCGCGGTGCACGGTCTGCGCCTGGAACAGCAAGTCATTGAACGGTTGCTGGAACAGCGCCTTGACCTCGGCCAGGGACCAGTCGTGACGTGTTGTTGCAGTTGTGCTGGCGCTCATCGGCGTTTCCTTGTTTAGGCTGTAGCTGGCGCCGGGACAGGAAAGCCCGCCAGCGCATCACGGATAGCTCGCATAGTCATGGAAGGCCTATGAACTGTCAACTGCACTGGAAGCGACTGGTTTACAAGTGCTCACTTATTAATCAGAAGTGCTTGTTATGCGATGAACCTGCCGAGCAGCATTACCCGCTGTGCATCACCTGCGAACAGGCGCTGCCCTGGCTGGGTGATCAGTGCCGGCATTGCGCCCTGCCCTTGCCCATGGCCGGCTTGACCTGCGCCCCGTGTGGCCGCTGCTTGCCGGCCTTCGATCAGGTCATTGCCCTGTGGCATTTCGGCTTTCCGGTGGACACGTTGATCAGCCGTTTCAAGCACAATCGCCAATGGCCTTTGGGGCGCCTGATGGCTGAGCTGCTGGGGCAGGGGCTGCAGTATCGCTATGCCGAAGGGTTGCCTCGCCCTGACCTGCTGTTGCCTGTGCCTTTGGCCAGGCGTCGACTGCGCGAGCGGAGGTTCAACCAGGCAGGGATGCTTGGGCGGTGGTTGTCGTCGCACGTCGGGGTAACCTGCAACGAGCGTTTGCTGGCCCGCACCCGCGATACACCGGCACAGCAACATCTGGGCGCCAAGGCACGGCGGCGCAATTTGCGCCAGGCGTTCGCGGTAAAGGGCGAACTGGAAGGCAAGCATGTCGCCATCGTCGATGATGTGTTGACCACCGGTGCCACTGCGCAGGCTATCGCCCAGGCACTGCGCAAGGCAGGTGCGCGGCGGGTGGATGTGTATTGCCTGGCACGTACGCCCAAACCGGGGTATGTATGACCAGGCGCGACCTGCCCCTTTGTAAAGCACCTTTGTATACGGAATACCCATGTCCCTACCCCCCGTTCTCACCCAGCACATCGCCCGCCGCCCACAGCGCATCGCGCTGCTGCAGCACATTGCCGAACAAGGCTCGATCACCCGCGCCGCCAAGGCCGCGGGTATCAGCTACAAGGCGGCCTGGGATGCCATTGACGAGCTCAACAACCTGGCCAGCCAGCCCTTGGTCAAGCGCAGCACCGGTGGCCGCGGCGGTGGCGGTGCGCACTTGTCGGCGGAAGGCGAGCGGGTGTTGCGCCTGTACCAAAGGCTGCAGGCCCTACAGGCACAAATCCTTGAAGCCGCCGAAGAATCCGGCGACCTCGACCTGCTCGGGCGCCTGATGCTGCGCACCAGTGCGCGCAACCAGTTGCAGGGCCAGGTCAGCGGTCTGCGCCCTGAAGGCCGGTATGACCGCGTCAGCCTGGCATTGGGTGGCGGGCTGGAGATCGATGCGCTGATCACCCACGACAGCACGGCGCGCCTGGAGCTGACAGTGGGAACAACGGTGGTGGCGCTGCTCAAGGCCGGGTGGGTGCGCTTGTTGGCGGAGGGGGAAGAGGCCGAAGCGGGGAGCAATTGCCTTTGCACGAAGGTGGAGGAAGTGCTGGCAGAGGTCGATGGGCCCAGTGAAGTCAGGCTGGCGTTAGGCAACGGGCAGACCCTGTGTGCAATGGCTGATGCGCACTGGTTGGCTGCCCAGCAGGTCGTGGATGGCAGTGTGGTACGGGTGCAGTTTCACCCGTCTTATGTGTTGATCGGGGTTCCCGCATAGTCTGGCCGCGCGGTGCGCGGTTCGCGGGCTTGCCCGCTCCCACAGGGACCGCACCACCCGATGCATCTGGGCCGTAATGTGCGGGCACGCCCGCGAAGGGGCCGGCACCGATATAAAGCGGTACCATGTCCCCACGCCGCTTACCCTCCGGAGCCACCATGTCCCACCCCTTCGACACCCTCACCCCCGACCTGGTCCTGGACGCAGTGGAAAGCCTGGGCTTTCTCAGCGACGCTCGGGTGCTGGCGCTGAACAGCTACGAGAACCGCGTGTACCAGGTGGGCATCGAAGACGCGCAGCCGTTGATTGCCAAGTTCTACCGCCCAGGCCGCTGGAGCGATGCAGCCATCCTCGAAGAACACGCTTTCACGGCCGAACTCGCCGACTGCGAAGTCCCGGTGGTTGCGCCCATGCAGCACGATGACCGCACCTTGTTCGAACACAAGGGCTTCCGCTTCACGCTGTTCCCCCGTCGCGGCGGCCACGCCCCCGAACCTGGCAACCTCGACCAGTTGTATCGCCTGGGCCAGTTACTTGGCCGCCTGCATGCCGTGGGCGCCAGCAAGCCGTTCAAGCACCGTGAGGCACTGGCTGTGGACAACTTTGGCCACGCCTCGCTGAACACCTTGCTGGAGGGTAATTTTGTCCCACGTGAACTGCTGCCGGCGTTCGAGTCCGTGGCCCGCGATCTGCTCAAGCGGGTGGAGGACATCTACGCTCGCACACCACACCAGCTCATCCGCCTGCACGGCGACCTGCACCCCGGCAACCTGATGCACCGCGACGAGGTGTACCACGTGGTCGACCTCGACGATTGCCGCATGGGCCCAGCGGTGCAAGACCTGTGGATGATGCTGGCCGGCAACCGCGAGGAGCGCCTGGGGCAACTGGCCGAGCTGATCGACGGCTACAACGAGTTCCACGACTTCGACCCGCGCGAACTGGCCCTGATCGAGCCTCTGCGTGCCCTGCGCCAGCTGCACTATAGCGCCTGGCTGGCAAGGCGCTGGGACGACCCGGCATTCCCGCCCAGCTTCCCTTGGTTCGGCCAGCCACGCTACTGGGGCGACCAGATTCTCGCCTTGCGCGAACAGATGGCTGCGCTGGATGAAGCTCCGCTGAAATTGTTCTAGAAGCACGCCCGCCTCTGTCTACAATAGGCGTCGCTTTATTTAGCAACCTAAGCAAGGATTCTGCATGCACGCCGCAAACCCGCGTCGCGGGTACATACTGGGCTTGAGCGCCTACATCATCTGGGGCCTTTTCCCCCTCTACTTCAAGGCAATCCAGAGCGTCCCGGCGGTGGAGATCATTGTCCACCGGGTGCTCTGGTCAGCACTGTTCGGCTCGCTGCTGCTACTGGTGTGGAAACACCCCGGCTGGTGGCGTGAACTGCGCAACAACCCGCGCCGGCTGGGCATCCTGGCACTGAGCGGTGCCCTGATCGCCGGTAACTGGCTGACCTACGTGTGGTCGGTGAACAACGGCCGTATGCTCGAGGCCAGCCTGGGCTATTACATCAACCCGCTGATCAATGTACTGCTGGGCATGCTGATTCTTGGTGAGCGCCTGCGCCGCCTGCAATGGCTGGCGGTGGGCATGGCTGCCGTGGGTGTGGCGCAGCAGGTGTGGCAAGTGGGCAGCCTGCCGTGGGTGTCGCTGGTGCTGGCGTTGAGCTTCGGCTTCTATGGGCTGATCCGTAAGCAGGCGCCGGTGGCTGCGCTGCCCGGCCTGGTGGTGGAAACCTGGATGCTGGTACCGCTGGCCCTTGGCTGGCTGCTACTGCACCCGGCCGCGATGAGTGCCCAGGGCGCGTTCTATACCAGCAGCGAGGCGCTGTGGCTGATGGCGGCCGGGCCGGTAACGCTGGTGCCGCTGGTATGCTTCAACGCCGCCGCACGGCACCTGCCGTACACCACGCTGGGCTTCCTGCAGTACCTGGCGCCGACCTTGGTACTGTTGCAGGCCGTAGTGCTGTTCGATGAGCATTTGTCGTCGAGCACCCTGGCGGCCTTCATGTTCATCTGGGCAGGTTTGGCGATTTACAGCGTCGATGCATGGCTGAACTTGCGCAAACGTAGCTGATCAGAAAACGATCAA
Organism: Pseudomonas sp. GW823-FHT05G12; assembly: GCF_058795575.1. Lineage (NCBI taxonomy): Bacteria > Pseudomonadati > Pseudomonadota > Gammaproteobacteria > Pseudomonadales > Pseudomonadaceae > Pseudomonas > Pseudomonas sp. GW823-FHT05G12. The sequence continues at coordinate 461,456 of NZ_CM179501.1, read as the reverse complement.
AACTCTGCAGGTCATGTAGCGCCTGGCCTGCAGAGACATCTCCATAGGTTATCCACACCCTCGTCCCCGCGCTTTGTGCACAAGCTGCTGATAATTGGGCATTTTTTGAGCAAAACAGTACAAGGCACGTGATACCTGGGCTGGAGAGGTACACCCCCAGGTTATCCACAGGGCCTTCCCCGTGATATCGGGATAACCGCAGGTGGCCGCTTCGCACCCCATCAAGACACAAGCGGCCTTGTGTCGCGATTGGGCCGCAAAGCGGCCCCGGCAATCGCTGATCAATCCTCTGCCCGCAGCTTCAACTCCACCATCAAGTCATCCGCCAGGCTCTCCAGCCGCTGCTGCAGTTCTTCCAGCGGCAAGGTCAACGGCAACGCCAGCAATGCGTCGGCGTGGAACAACGGCTCGCTGCTCATCGGCGCCGGCCGCACTTCTGTGGAAAACCGCTCGACGTTTACCTGCAGCTCAGCCAGCAAGCGGGTAATGTCCCGCACGATCCCCGGCCGGTCGTTACCCACCAGCTCCATGGCAATTGGCTTCCAGGTGCACGACGGCTCAATCCCGCTCTCGGCGATCAGCACGCGAATGTCATACCTGGCCAGCCCCTGCAGCGAGGCCACAAGCTCGGCGTAATTCTCTGCCGGCACCGCCACCCGCAGAATGCCAGCAAACTGCCCGGCCATACGCGACATGCGGCTTTCCAGCCAGTTACCACTGTGGTCGGCGATGCACTGGGCAATACGTTCGACCTGGCCGGCCTTGTCAGGGGCAATTACAGTCAGTACAAGATGATCCACAAGCCCTTCCTCGTGTCGGACCGCGCCGGGCGGCAGAAAATCGGGGGATCGAGTCAGTATAGGCAAGGCGCGGCAACCTGCCGCAGGGCAATCTGCACAGACAATCGTGTACTGTTTCAAGATTTATCTGGAACAATCCACCTGTTTTTTGCGAACATACCTACTCCCAGCGTGACCATACGCGACCAACGGGTCGCACAACGGCGCTTTTAGTCTGATTTTGCCCCGCCTACTGCTTCATGTAGTATCCCGTGGCGCGGACTACAAAACGTCGTTTGGATGTCTGCCAAGGCGCCTGTGAAAATACGCACACTGCCCGCCAGCCTGTCTGGCAGGCCGCACCCAGCCGCCCCCAAGCAACCCCGGGGGCATGCACTGGTGCCGTGTTTAGAGAAGCGCTACAGGCTTAATACAGAAGAGCGAAATAGCTGAGCAGAGTGAGGCAAGCAATGACTGGATACGTTCAAGTCGGTGGCCTTCAGGTCGCCAAGGTCCTGTACGACTTCGTGAACAACGAAGCCATCCCCGGGACCGGCATCGTCGCCGAGCAGTTCTGGGCGGGTGCAGAGAAGATCATCAATGACCTCGCTCCAAAGAACAAAGCCCTGCTCGCCAAGCGCGACGAGCTGCAAGCCAAGATCGACGCCTGGCACCAGGCACGCAAAGGCCAGGCCCACGACGCCGCAGCCTACAAAGCATTCCTCCAGGAAATCGGCTACCTGCTGCCACAAGCCGACGATTTCCAGGCCACCACCCAGAACGTGGACGAAGAAATCGCCCACATGGCCGGCCCACAACTGGTCGTTCCGGTGATGAACGCCCGCTTCGCCCTGAACGCCGCCAACGCTCGCTGGGGTTCGCTGTACGACGCCCTGTACGGCACCGACGCCATCAGCGATGAAGGCGGCGCCGAAAAAGGCCAGGGTTACAACAAGGTACGCGGCGACAAGGTCATCGCCTTCGCCCGCGCCTTCCTCGACGAAGCCGCGCCACTGGCCGCCGGCTCGCACGTTGACTCCACGGGCTACCGCATCGAAGGCGGCAAGCTGGTCGTTGCCTTGAAAGGCGGCAGCAACAGCGGCCTGCGCGACGATGCGCAACTGATCGGCTTCCACGGCGACGCCGCCGCACCCACTGCCGTGCTGCTCAAGCACAACGGCCTGCACTTCGAAATCCAGGTCGATGCCAGCACCCCCGTCGGCAGCACCGACGCCGCTGGCGTCAAAGACATCCTGATGGAGTCGGCACTGACCACCATCATGGACTGCGAAGACTCGGTTGCAGCCGTAGACGCTGACGACAAAGTCATCGTCTACCGCAACTGGCTGGGCTTGATGAAAGGCGACCTGGCCGAAAGCGTGAGCAAGGGTGGCAAAACCTTTACCCGCACCATGAACCCGGACCGCGAGTACGCGGCGCCTAACGGCGGCAGCGTGACCCTGCACGGTCGTTCGTTGCTGTTCGTGCGCAACGTTGGCCACCTGATGACCAACCCGGCGATCCTCGATGCCCAAGGCAACGAAATCCCCGAAGGTATCCAGGACGGGCTGTTCACCAACCTGATCGCCCTGCACAACCTCAACGGCAACACCAGACGCAAGAATACCCGCAGCGGCAGCGTGTATATCGTCAAGCCGAAGATGCACGGCCCTGAGGAAGTGGCCTTCGCCACCGAGATCTTCAGCCAGGTCGAAGACCTGCTGGGCATGCCGCGCAATACCGTCAAGGTCGGCATCATGGACGAGGAACGCCGTACCACGGTCAACCTCAAGTCCTGCATCAAGGCAGCCGCCGAGCGCGTGGTGTTCATCAACACCGGCTTCCTTGACCGCACTGGCGATGAAATCCACACCTCGATGGAAGCCGGCGCCGTGGTGCGCAAAGGTGCCATGAAGAACGAGAAGTGGATCGGCGCCTACGAAAACAACAACGTCGACGTTGGCCTGGCCACCGGCCTGCAAGGCCGTGCGCAGATCGGCAAAGGCATGTGGGCCATGCCTGACCTGATGGCCGCCATGCTCGAGCAGAAGATCGCCCACCCACTGGCCGGTGCCAACACCGCCTGGGTACCGTCGCCAACTGCCGCCACCCTGCACGCCCTGCACTACCACAAGGTGGACGTACAGGCGCGCCAGCGTGAACTGGCTTCACGTACCCCGGCGTCGGTGGACGACATTCTGGCCATCCCGCTGGCTGCCGACACCAACTGGTCGGCCGAAGAGATCCGCAACGAGCTGGACAACAACGCCCAAGGCATTCTCGGCTACGTGGTGCGCTGGATCGACCAGGGCGTGGGTTGCTCGAAGGTGCCGGACATCAACAACGTCGGCTTGATGGAAGACCGTGCCACCCTGCGCATCTCTGCCCAGCTGCTGGCCAACTGGCTGCGCCACGGCGTGGTCAGCCAGGAACAGGTGCTGGAAAGCCTCAAGCGCATGGCCGTGGTGGTCGATCAGCAGAACGCTGGCGACCCCCTGTACCGCCCGATGGCGCCGAACTTCGACGACAACGTGGCGTTCCAGGCGGCTGTGGAACTGGTAGTGGAAGGTGGCAAGCAACCGAACGGTTATACCGAGCCGGTACTGCACCGCCGTCGCCGCGAGTTCAAGGCGCGTAACGGGTTGTAAGCAGCATCTGCGCCAGGGGTGGGCCGTTTTACGGCCCCCCCCTGCGCATCATCCAATTTTCAGTTCTTTGTTCACCAGCTCCAACAGCTTGCCAAGATCCACCGGTTTGAGCAGGAAGTCCACCACCCCCAGGTGCATCACATCCACTGCCTCTTCCACATCGGTGTCGCCCGACACCACAATGATCGACAATGCCGCCCGCTCCGACGCACGAATCGTCCTGATCAAGTCCAATCCACTTTCAGGCTGCATGCGCAAATCGGTAATCATCAAGCCGATACGCTTCTGGTAGTGCAGATACAACCTGGCTTCCTCGGCCCCATCCGCCCCCACCGCATCGATGCCCCGGCTTTTCAGGTACAGGATCAGCGCCTCCCGGTTAACCGCGTTGTCATCCACCACCAGCACCAACGGTTTGGCTGCCACAGGCGCACTTTGGTTTATCACGGCCAAGGCCTCGCGCTCGGCGTCGCTCAGGATGTCGGTGTGCTCAGGCATGCTCATCTCGTCAAAAAAATTCCGCTTCAGCATTAGGACCGCATTACTCGCGTAACCCGTTTCGCCTTTCGTCGGGTCTTTGACAAGGGCGCTCATAGACTTACGTCCAATGGGCACCACCCCGCCGCAAGCCGACCATGGAGGCAGAGAACAACATGGCCGGTACCTATATATAGATATATATAGTTCGGCATAGCGATACGGTCAGTTTCATGAGCAAAAAGGACGCCTACAGCCAGGCGGGCAAGACAGCGGTACTGCAAAACATCCAAGGCACATTGCAGTTCCTGCAGCGCTTTCCGCCGTTCAATCAGATGGAGCACAGCCACCTGGCCTTCTTGGTCGAGCAGTGCCAGCTGCGCTTCTACGCCTGCGGTGAAAGCATCGTCAAACCTGCCGACGGGCCGGTCGAGCACTTCTACATCGTCAAGCAGGGCCGCGTGGTTGGCGAGCGCCAGCACCTGGCCAAACCAGGCGTCGAGACCACGTTCGAGATCACCAGCGGCGAGTGCTTCCCGCTGGCAGCCCTGCTGGGTGAGCGGGCAACCCGCACCGAGCACCTGGCCGGGGAAGACACCTTCTGCCTGCAACTGAACAAGGCCGCATTCATCCGCGTGTTCTCGATGTCTGATGTGTTTCGGGATTTTGCCCTGCGCGGTGTCAGCAGCCTGCTTGATCAGGTCAATCAGCAAGTACGCCAGCGCGCTGTGGAAACCCTCGGCACCCAGTACTCGCTGAACACCCCCCTGGGTGAACTGGCCATGCGTCACCCGGTGGTGTGCAGCGCCAATACCCCCCTGCGCGAAGCCGTGCGGCTGATGCACGAGCAACAGGTAGGCAGCATCGTGGTGGTCGACCCGCAGCGCTACCCCATCGGTATCTTCACCTTGCGCGACCTGCGCCAGGTGGTGGCGACAATAGATGCAGACCTGGGCGCCACCATCGACCGGCACATGACCGCAAAACCGTTCTACCTCCCACCCCAGGCCAGCGCCTTCGATGCCGCCATGGCAATGACCGAGCGGCATATTGCCCATGTATGCCTGGTGGAAAACCGGCGCCTGTGCGGCGTGGTTTCCGAGCGCGACCTGTTTTCCCTGCAACGGGTCGATCTGGTTCACCTGGCGCGCACCATACGCCATGCGCCACGCCTGGATACGCTGGTTTCACTGCGCGGCGAAATCAGCCAGCTTGTGGAACGCATGCTGGCCCATGGCGCATCGTCGACGCAGATCACCCAGATCATTACCTTGCTCAACGACCATACCGTGTGCCGGGTCATCGAACTGGCCTTGGCCGAACGTGGCGACCCAGGCGTGCCGTTCAGCTGGCTGTGCTTTGGCAGCGAAGGGCGACGCGAGCAGACCCTGCACACCGACCAGGACAACGGCATCCTCTTCGAAGCGGTCGACAGCGCCGAGGCCGACGCCATCCGCGCTCGCCTGCTGCCGCTGGCGCAATACATCAACCAGTGCCTGGCCCAGTGCGGTTTCACCCTGTGCATGGGTAACGTCATGGCCGGCAACCCCGAACTGTGCCTGTCGCGCAGCGAGTGGGCGCGGCGCTTTGCCGGGTTTGTTCGCGAAGCCAGCCCGGAGAACCTGCTGGGCTCGAGCATCTACTTCGACCTGCGTGTGGTGTGGGGCGACGAGCAAGGCTGCGAGCAGCTGCGCCAAGGCCTGCTGGCACAGGTAGCCGACAACCGCATCTTCCAGCGCATGATGGCTGACAACGCCCTGCGCCAACGCCCGCCGGTGGGCCGGTTGCGCGAGTTCGTGCTGACACGCCAGGGCAACGACAAGGCGGCGACCCTCGACCTCAAGGTCCAGGGCCTGACGCCCTTCGTGGATGGTGCCCGTTTGCTGGCCCTGGCCAATGGCATAGCTGCCTGCAATACCCTGGAGCGCCTGCGCCAACTGGTAGCCAAGGGCGTGATCGAACCGTTGGACGGCGCCGCCTATGAAGAGGCCTACCACTTCATCCAGCAAACCCGCATGCAGCAGCACCAGCGCCAGATACGCGACAACCTGCCTTACTCCAACCGGCTCGACCCGGACAGCCTCAACCACCTGGACCGGCGCATCCTGCGCGAGGCCCTGCGCCAGGCCCAGCGCCTGCAAAGCAGCCTGGCCTTGAGGTACCAGTTGTGAGCCTGTTCGCCTGGCTGCGCCCCAGCGCGCCCGAGCTGGACCACACCACACGCCAGCGCCTGGCCCGGTTGCCCAAGCCCGTACCGCTGGGGGTATGTACCCTGCGTGAGCAGCGCTGGGTGGTGCTGGACCTGGAAACCAGCGGGCTCAACCCCAACCGTGATCAGGTACTGTCGATCGGGGCGGTGGCCATCGAAGACGGTGCCATCGACTTTGCCCAGCAGTTCGAACGCACATTGCACCGGCCTTTGCAGAAGACCAACGCCAGCGTACTGATCCACGGTTTGGGCCCCAGCGCCCTGGCTGCCGGTTGCGACCCGGCCGAGGCCTTGCTGGATTTGCTCGATTTCATTGGCAACAGCCCGGTGCTGGCGTTTCACGCGCCATTCGACCAACGCATGCTGGCGCGTGCGCTGAAAGAGAGCCTGGGGTACCGCTTGCAGTCGCCGTTCCTCGATATCGCCGAGCTGGCGCCGATGCTCAACCCCGACACCGTGCTGCGCGAGGCCGGGCTGGATGACTGGGTAGCGCGGTTTGGCTTGCAGGTTGAAGAACGCCATCATGCCAGTGCCGATGCCCAGGTGACCGCAGAACTGGCGCTGATCCTGTTCAGCCAGGCCCGGCGCCAGCAGCTGGACAGCCCGCTGCAGCTGGAGCAACGGTTGCGCGGATGGCGACGGCGCAAGATGCAGAGTCATGGTTTGTAGGGATAGGCACTGAAAATTCCAAGGCATACCCTTCAGCCTTTTCCATGATGGCGATCCGATAAGCGTCCATTGCACCCACCCCCTCCCCTCTGCAACAATCGCGAATAATTATCGTTAGTTAATGCATTCGTTCCGGGGGGACGCTGCTTGTCTTCTGCACAAAGCCCACACGCCGATCTGGTCGGTGCGCTGTACCGCGACCACCGCGGCTGGCTGCTCGCCTGGCTGCAACGCAGCATGGCCTGCCGCCAACGTGCTGAAGACCTGAGCCAGGACACCTTCGTGCGCCTGCTTGGTCGTGAGCAACTGGACACACCCCGCGAACCCCGCGCGTTTCTGGCCGCCGTGGCCAAGGGGCTGATGTTCGACCACTTCCGCCGCGCCGCGCTGGAACAGGCCTACCTGGCCGAGCTGGCACTGATCCCTGAAGCCGAACAGCCCTCGCCAGAAATGCAGCACCTGATCCTTGAAGACCTCAAAGCCATCGACCGCCTGCTCGGCAAGCTGTCGAGCAAGGCTCGCGCGGCGTTTCTGCACAGCCGTCTGGACGGCATGGGCCATGCCGAAATTGCCGAGCGCCTTGGCGTTTCGGTATCGCGGGTGCGCCAGTACATCGCCCAAGGCATGCGCCAGTGCTACGTGGCCTTGTACGGGGAGCCGACGTGAGCAACCTCCCGGTTTCGTCCCGGGTCCTGGAAGCCGCGATTGCCTGGAAACTCAGCCTTGGCGACAGCAGCGGCACGCCTGATGAACGCAATGAATTCATGCGCTGGCATGCCGCCAGCGAAGAGCACGCACGTGCCTGGCGCCAGCTCGGCGCCATGGACCAACGCGTTAGCGCGGCGGCTGGCCCGGCACGCCAGGCGCTGCTGCAATCGCGCGCCAGCCTGCGGCGACGCATTGGCAAGGTTGGCGGCGGGCTGGCCGGCACATTTCTGCTCGGCGCGCTGCTGGCATGGGTCGGCGCCCCGTCGCTGGCACCCAGCTACTGGCTGGCCGACCAGCGCACCGCCACGGGTGAATTGCGCACCTTGCGCCTGGAAGACGGCACACTGCTGAGCCTGAACACCCACACCGCCGTGGACATCGACTACGCCGGCGCGCAACGGGTGATCGTGCTGCACCAGGGCGAAATCTCGGTCGAAACCGGCCACCAGGACCCGCGCCCGCTGCTGGTACGCACTGAAGACGGTCGCTTGCGGCCACTGGGCACGCGCTTCCTGGTGCGCCGCGAAGCCGGCGGTACGCGCCTGGAAGTGCTGCAAGCCTCGGTCGCCGCCATGCCGCATGACAGCGGCGACGAACAGGTGCTGCGCGAAGGCCAGCAGGTGTTGATGAACGCCAATGGCCTCGGCGAGGTTGGCACGGTGCCTGCCGGTGCCGATGCCTGGACCCGCGGCATGCTGGTGGTCGACAACGTACGCCTGGGCGACCTGCTCGCCACATTGGGCCAGTACCGCAGCGGCTACCTCGGGGTGGATGCCAAGGTCGCCGACCTGCGCGTGACCGGCAGCTTCCCGCTGACCAACACCGACCTGGCGCTGGCCTCGCTGGTGCCGGCGTTGCCGGTGAAGATCGAGCGGCATACCCAGTGGTGGGTAAACGTCACTTCCAAATAGGCCGGGCCTGCTGGCCAATCTCCACTAGCCGTTCAGCGTTGCTGCCACCACCGTATTCGCGGGTAAACCCGCTCCTACCACGGCGGTGGGCACACATCGCGGTCGTCGTAGGAGCGGGTTCACCCGCGAAGAGGCCGGGCCTGCTGGCCAATTTCCACCTGCCGTTCACCGTTGCCGCCACCACCGTATTCGCGGGTAAACCCGCTCCTACCACGGTGGTGGGCACACATCGGGGTCGTCGTAGGAGCGGGTTCACCCGCGAAGAGGCCGGGCCTGCTGGCCAATTTCCACTAGCCGTTCACCGTTGCCGCCGCCACCGTATTCGCGGGTAAACCCGCTCCTACCACGGTGGTGGACACACATCGCGGTCGTCGTAGGAGCGGGTTCACCCGCGAAGAGGCCGGTGCTGGCAAAATCCCATTAAATAATTCTCAATATTTTTCAGATTCACCCTGTCACTTTTCAGATCTCGCTCGGCAAGGAAGCAGCAAGCACTTACCCGTCGAGGAACCGCCGCATGTCCCGTGCCGTTGATCATATCCTGCGCCCCAGCCTGATGGCCCTGGCCATCGGCCTGGCTGCCCCGCTGACCAGCCCTGTCTTGTTCGCCGCCGAGCAATCCACGTCGCGCGCCTACAACCTGCCCAGCGCGCCACTGGCCACCACCCTCAACCAGATCGCCAGCCAGGCCGGCATTGCCTTGGCCATCGACCCGACACTGGTCAGCGGCCGCACCTCGGCCCCGGTCAGCGGCCAATACGACGGCCTGGGCGCCCTGCAAGCCGCCCTGAGCGGTACCGGCCTGCAGTTGCAGCAGAGCAGTGCGGGCAGCTACAGCCTGGTGGCCGTGCCGGATGGCACACTGGCCTTGCCGGAAACCACCGTGAATGCCACCAGCGCCAGCGAAAGCGCCTGGGGCCCGGTTGAAGGCTACGTGGCCAAGCGCACCGCTGCTGGCACCAAGACTGACACGGCACTTGTGGAAGTCCCCCGCTCCATCTCTGTCGCCACCCGCGAGCAAATGAAAGACCGCGGTGTACACAGCCTGGATGATGCAGTGCGCTACATGCCAGGCATCGTCTCCGCCAGCTTCGGCAGCGACACCCGTTATGACTGGATGCGCGTGCGCGGCTTCGAGCCAACGCAGTTCCTCGATGGCCTGCCGCTGCCCCGCGGCGTGTACGCCAACCCGAAAGCCGAAACCTGGAACCTCGACCGCCTCGCCCTGCTACGCGGCCCGGCCTCTTCGCTCTACGGCCAGACCCCACCTGGCGGCCTGCTGGACATGGTCAGCCGCCGCCCGCAAGCGGAAAGCGCTCACGAAATCGAGCTTCAATACGGCAGCGACAACCATCGCCAGATCAACTTCGCCAGCACCGGCAAGATCGACGATGAAGGTCGCTTTCTCTATGGCGTCAGTGGCGTTATCCGTGACAGTGGCACGCAAATTGACCACATTGACAACAAGCGCTACAACATTGCCCCAAGCCTGACCTGGAACATCGACGAAGACACGACGCTGACCTTCCTCACCCAGTTCACCCGTGACGATACCGGTGCCACCAGCCAGTTCCGGCCCATCCAGGGCACCAAGATCGACATGCCGTTCGGCAAGATCTCGCACCACAAGAACCTGGGTGACCCGGATTACGAGTTCTACGACCGCACTTACTACGCGCTGGGTTACGCCTTCGAACACCGCATCAATGACGTCTGGCAGTTCCGCCAGAACCTGCGCTACACCAAGTCGGACCTGTCGTTCCAGACCATCACCCCTGGCAGCTACAACAAGAGCTCGCCGCCGGTGCAGGATGATGGCACTGTCAGCCGCATGTCCACCAACACCGATGAAGACATCAGCCAGTTCGCGGTGGACAACAACTTCCAGGCGGACTTCGCTACCGGGGACATCGACCACACGCTGTTGATCGGCCTGGACCACCAGCGCATCAACACCAACTACCTGTCGATCTTCGACTTCAACGTGCCGGACAGCAACGTCAACAACCCGGTCTACGGGCTGCCGATCACTCGCCCGGATCGCTCGACCGCGTTTTACGACTACAACCAGAAAACCCGTCAGACCGGCCTGTATGTGCAGGACCAGATGGCGCTTGGTAACTGGCGCCTGACCCTGGGCGGTCGTGAAGACTGGGTGCACACCGGCACCAAGTTCTTCAACCAGGGCGATGCCACCAATACCCAGCGGGACAAGAAGTTCAGCGGCAACGCAGCCATCAGCTACGTGTTCGATTCGGGCTTCGTGCCGTACCTGTCCTATGCCGAGTCGTTCCAGCCGTCCAGCAATGCCAGTGTGTCGGCCTCGGACTCGTTCAAGCCCACCGAAGGCAAGCAGTGGGAGCTGGGCGTGAAGTATCAGCCGCCGGGGTCCAATACCCTGTTGTCGGCAGCCGTGTACGACCTGACTCAGAAAAACGTCTCGGTCACCAACACGGTCGGTGGTGTGACCATCACCAGCCAGACCGGTGAAGTGAAAGTCCGCGGCCTTGAGCTGGAAGCGGTTTCCGATGTGACCGACAACCTGAAGGTCATTGCCGCCTACACCCTGGCCAAGTCCGAGGTGCAGGACGGCGATTTCAAAGGTAACCGCCTGCAACTGATGCCTAACCAGCAAGCGTCCATCTGGGGCGACTACATCTGGCACTCGGGCGTACTCGACGGCTTCGGCATCGGCCTGGGCGCGCGTTATATCGGCAATACCTACGGCGACCAAGGCAATACCTACCTGGGCAAGGCCAAGGCCTACACCGTCTTCGATGGGTCGGTGCATTACGACCTGGGTCGCCTGAACGGCAGCCTGAAGGGCGCGTCGGTCGCGGTCACCGCCACCAACCTGCTGAACAAGGATTACCTCTCTACTTGTGACGCGTACTACTGCTACTACGGCGATGAGCGCAGCGTCGTCGCCAGCGCCACTTACAAGTTCTGAGTGAGCTGGGGCCGCCTTGCGGCCCCGGGTTCCAACCGACAACAATCGGTACCGTGATGAAGAGCCCCACCATTCGCCGCTGGTCCTTGATCCACACCTGGAGCAGCCTGGTCTGTACCCTGTTCCTGCTGTTGCTGGCAGTCACCGGCCTGCCGCTGATCTTCCACCACGAACTCGAACACCTGCTAGGCGACGCCCCTGAACTGCGTGAAATGCCGCCAGGCACCCCGCACCTCGACCTGCAGCAACTGGTGCTCAAGGCCGAACAACATCGCCCCGGCGAGGTCATGCAGTACTTCGGCTACGATGAAGACGAGCCCAACGGCGTGGTCGCCATTACCGCCGCCACCGCCGGCACCGACCCCAACCTGTCGCACACCTTCATGCTCGATGCACGCACCGGCGAGGCGGTGGCCATGCCGGCCGCCAATGGTGGATTCATGATGGTGATGCTGCGCCTGCATGTGGACATGTTCGCAGGCCTGCCGGGCAAGCTGCTGCTGGCCTTAATGGGCGTATTGTTCATTGTCGCGATTGTCTCCGGCACCGTGCTCTATGCGCCGTTCATGCGCCGCCTGGAATTCGGCACCGTACGCCACAAGAAATCCCGCCGCCTTCGCTGGCTCGACCTGCACAACCTGATTGGCGTGGTCACCCTGGCCTGGGCATTGACGGTGAGCGTGACCGGGGTAATCAGTGCCCTGTCCGACCTGGTCATCGCGGCCTGGCGCAACGACAGCCTGGCTGCGATGGTTGCCCCCTACCGCGACGCCCCGCCGCTCGTCGAGCGCGCCCCAGCCACTCGCCTGCTGGAAATTGCCGAGCAGGCCGCGCCCGGCATGCGCCCGGATTTCATTGCGTTTCCAGGCACGCGTTTCTCCAGCGAGCACCACTATGCGGTGTTCTTGAACGGTGCCACCCACCTGAGTTCGCACCTTTTCACGCCGGTACTGATCGATGCTCGCACCCTTGCAGTGACTGCCGTCGGCAACCGTCCCTGGTACATGGATGCCATGGGCCTGTCGCAGCCACTGCATTTCGGCGATTACGGCGGGCGACCGATGCAGATCCTCTGGGCGTTACTCGACGTGCTGACAATCATCGTGCTCGGCAGCGGCCTCTACCTGTGGTGGAGCAAACAGAGTAAACCCAGGGAGGCGCGCGCATGAGCCACAGGTCGCAACCCACTGCGCGCCTCTTCGCCTGGCCAGTGTTGATTGCCCTGCTTGGCTTCCTGGGCCTGTTCGCTGCGCTGCTCGGCGACGGTGGCTGGGACGTTCTGGCATGGGCCGGCCTGGGCCTGCCGGCCCTGCTGAGCCTGCGCGGGCTGCTCTGGCGTCGGGGGCGCTAGCCCGCTACCACCCCGCAACCGCAGGTATTGCCAAGCATGGGGTTTTCCTCAACCAAGGACCCGCCCCATGCGCCCCCTCGAACAACTGGAACAGGTCGACCGACAGATCGGTGACCTGCTCGACGGCCTTCCGACCCTCGACCTTCAACAATCCATCAACCCCGACACACGCACCTGGCTGCACGGCGAACTGGCCAGCTTCTGGACCACGGCCGATGAGCATGGTGAAACCCCCAGACAAAAGCTGCTGGCACTGCGCAAGGCGCTGATGCTGGCCGAGGTTGAGCTGCGCCTGGGCGACCAGACCTTGGCCAACGGGTCAGCCGAGCAGCTGTGGGCCTGCCTGGAACAACCGCTACCCTCGCAGCGCAGGCATCTTCCACTGGCCAGCAGGCCACAGGTCTACCGCGTGCTGCTGGAAGGCATCCGGCCCAACTGGCGCAGCTACCTGCCAGGCGCACTGATCATCGTTGCCGGTACCACCGAAGGCCCTATGCTCACGCCTCAGGATGCCGCAGGCGCTGCCTTGCTGTGCAGCCTGTCACAAGGCATAGAGGCCTTCGACTCCCTTGCCGCACTGCATTTGGAGCTTTGTGAACGCCTGGAAGCCCCCCTCCAGAGCAGACCTCTGCTGCAGCTGTACTCTGACGCGCAGGCAGACCGCGCTCGCCGGTCACAGCGCCTGCGCTATGACTGGTACGCCGATAGCCTGCTGGAGGCCCAGATCGACAGTGCGATAGAAGCCCAACGCCAACGCTTGAGTGACACCGGCTTGTGGAGCAACGCCTCACCCGACCAGCACACCCGAATACATAAAGCCCTGGCGCTATGGCACGAAGTCGGCGCCAAGCCCATCCTGCAAACACGCTACTCCCAATTGCTTGAGAAGCACCTGCCCAACTGGCTGCGCAATACATCTGCCCAAGGCCTGAGCCATATGATGCAGGCCATGCAAACGCTGGTGGCAATCGCCGAGCAGGCTGCTGCCCCGGGAGTGCTGAGCCTTGACGACTTCAAGCAACGCAATAGCCTGCTGGCCTGGGCCAACGCACGCCTTCGCGAACGCCTGAGCCATGACCTGGGATACGAAACAGATCCTCGCGAGATCAAGATCGTGGTCGTACGCGCCCGCCGCACGGGCGCCATCATGCATCCCTTCGCCCTCTCATCCTATGTCACCTATGCAGGCATGCGACGCGTGGGCCACGAGATGGTGGAGATGGTCGAGGAAATCAACACCCTCGAAGAGATAGCCCTCAAGAACTTGCCGTGGTTCGACACCGATTACTGGCTGACTGCCCGGGTGATCCATGCCCACGGCAAAGCCATGCCCGCCGGGCTCACGCCGCAGTATGTCAAGCACATGGTCCGGGAACTGAACGTGGGTGACAGCTACGCAAAGTACCTGCACACCCAACTCATCAGTTCCAGAGCAGGCAAATGGCGCCTGACTGCGCACATCAAGGTCAACCGGGCACGCATGCACGCTGAAGCAGTCAAGGCGCGCTACGCCGGACACTTTGGCGAAGACCCTTTCGAACATGGCTACAACTGGGTGCGCGCAGTGCTGGACCAACCACACAATGCCTTGCGTGCGCCAGTAGCAGGCTACCCGGTCACTGTTCGGCAGTTGAACATCATGGGCCATACCCTGCAGGGCGTGCTGCTGCTCAACAGCCTCCCCTACAAGTCTCCGGCATGCGTGCTGTACACCCCGGATGCTCCGGACCGCAGGGCCTGGCGCCGTTTTCGCACGACCCGCGAACTGCTTCGCACATTGCGCCAACAGCCCACGTTGAGAGCATACGTAGCCCAGCGCCTGCCATTGCTGCCTGCCGCCACGGTGCAGCGGCTGCTGGAGAAGGGTCGCATGAGCACACATTTGACGACACCCGAGATCCAGGACGACCTGTTCTTCGTCTACTACATGGCCGAGGCCCGGGCACTGATTGCCCAGGCCGACGCCGACAGCATGACGACCAGGGAAGTGAATACGGAATCGGTCATGGCGTTGAGCTGGCGCTTGCTGGACTTCATCAGCCTGCTGCTGCCGAACCGGGCGCTGCTGGTGCTGTCGATCGGCCGCATGGCAATCGATATCTGGGACGGCGCCGAGGCCTTCAAGCAAGAGGATGTCGAGGGGGTGATGCGGCATGCCTATCAGGCGCTTAGCCACCTCAACGATGCGGGTACCAGTTTCATGGGTTCCAGAGTGCTACGCCGATCCCTGCGCGGGATCCCCAAACCACCGCCACTGCCGCTGCCCGCACGCCTCCAGGTACAACCGGGCAGCGGCAGCCTGCGCTATCGCATAGACGGTATCTACGGTGAAGGTGTCTACGAGCAAAGCTCGGCGTTTGGCGGGCAATCGCTGTACTTCGTCAAGGACAACGACAACCGCTATTACCGGGTCAGCTTCGACGGCTACCGCTGGCGAGCCATCGACCCAGACCAGCCAGATGCCTATCTGCAGCAACCGCTCAAGCGCAAAGCCGACGGGCAGTGGGTCATCGACTCACCGGTGCTCTGGTACGACGGGCTGCCCGACCTGAAGCAATTACTGCAGGACTGCTATCTACAAACGCCTGTGGCCGGCCTGCCGGTAAACATCGAACAAGGGCTTTTTCAGGCTGACGATCAGCTGTACCTGGCGCTCGAGAACGGGCAGTTGCCTGTGCGCCGCCACCTGCTGCCGGATCATTACCACTTGCAGATTGCCATCGCCAGCGACGCCGGCGTGGTGCCGTGGGCGGTGCTGCGCCACGAAAACGGCCAGTGGCTGATACGCGTTCGCCAGGCAGGGCGCAGCAGTGACTGGCTGACACTGCCAGATCAACCACCGCCGGCCCACTGACAGCCGGAACCGGCGGCCTCAGTCGACCAGTTTTGGCAACAGCCGGTCCAGCCGCTGATGCAAGGCACTGCCAGTGGGCCAGTTGCGCAGCAGCCGTGCCCGGTCACGGGCATAGGCCGGGGCGAAGCTGAGCTGGGTGGCGTGCTGGCACATGGCATCGAGGTCGATCAGCGACCACTGGCCGTTGTGCCAGAACAGGTTATGGCCTTTGAAGTCGCCGTGGCTGATGCGCTCTCGAATCAGCTGCTGCATCACGTGCACCAAGGCATCCACCTGCTCCTCGGGCGCATCGCCGCTTTCGACGTAGGGCGCGAAGCATGCCGTCAGGTCCGGGCCGTCGACATACTCGGTGACCAGGTAAGCACGGCTGCGCAGGCCCAGCACCCGCTGTTCCAGCACCGCGAGGGGGCGTGGCGTGGCGATGTCGAGGAATTCCAGGCGGTGGCCTTCAATCCAGGAATGCCAGGCCCGGCTCGGGCGCCAGAAGCGCTTGAACCAATGTGCGGTGTTCTTGATGTTGTAGCGCTTGATCACCAACTGGCGACCATTGACCTCGATGCGCGCCACACTGGCAGCGCCACCGGTCTTGTACAAATGGCCCTTGTCGATCAGCGCATCGGCCTGCTCCAGTACAGGCTGCATGGCCTCGACCTCACTGCGGCGGATCGCCTGCAAGCCCGAGAGGGTGCGCTGGACGCTGAACAGGCTGCACTCGCGGCCAGCCTTGTCCAGATAGTCCTTCTGGCGCCAGTTGCGTACCTTGTCCACCTGTTTCTGCAGCGCTTCCAGCGGCAAGGCATGCTCGGCATTGGCCAGCAGGTAATGCACCAGCAGCTCTTCGATGAACGGCTCCAGGCGCTTGGGCAACTGGGCGAAGAACACCCCGAGGTTTTCCAGCACGCGTGGACGCGACAACTGCTGACCGGGTGTTTCCGCCCTGATGCCCGCACCGTCGATCAGGTACAGCTTGCCGGCATGGCGCAGCAGGTTGTCCAGGTGCAGGTCTTCCTGCCAAAGGCCTCGGGCGTGCATGTGCGCCACAGCCGTGAGCGCTTCGCCCAGTACCAGGTGCTGCTCGTCCGCCAGCACAGGCAGGTTTTCCACTGCGGCCCAGGCATCGGCCAGGCTTTGGGCACCGTCAAGGAACTCGAACAGCAGCCAGCCGCCCTCGCCTTCCTTGAGGCCGTCGGCCAGTAGCGTCGGTGTGGTCAGGCCTTGTTCGGCCAGCAACTTCACACCCTGCAGTTCGCGCTGGAAATGCCGCGCGGCGTTACCCCCAACCAGCAACTTCGCCAGCACCGGTGTGCCACGCCAGACACCAGCGCCCACATAACGCTGGCCCGGTAGTACGCGCAGCAGGCTGAGCAATTGCAAGTCGGCGCTGCCGGCGGCATCAACCAACGTGATACTCAGGGGCAGCGCTGGGCTGCGCCCGGCATCCTTCAGTTCAGACAAACGCATCAGCGGGCCTCTTTTTCACGACGGCGTTGCGTCAGCCGTTGCAGCCAGGTGTCGACCAGCGCGCCGTCAGCCGGCTGCCCCAGGTAGGTAGCCAGCAAAGTACGTACATCCTGCACGCGCCAGGCCTGCGCGCGGCGCAGCAGCGGTTCCAGGTCCTTGAGGCGGTCACGCATGCCGAACAGCAGCGGCCGGGTCTTTTCCAGGTCGATCAATTGCGCGTCCCAACCCTCGCGGCGTTGACGCAGGAAAATGTGCTTGGGGTAGAAGCAGCCATGCACCTGGCCGGCGCTGTGCAGGGTACGCGCCAGCTGACCGCAGGCCTGCAGGATGCCAGTGCGCTCGGCTTCACCCAACCGCGGCCACTGCGCCAGCAGGCTGTCGAGGTCGGCCCACTCGTCCAGAGCGCGGGTCATCAGGATGGCCCGGTGCTTGCCGCCCTGCTTGCGCTCGCCGTAGAACACCGCCTGCAATGCCGGAATGCGCAGCTTCTGGTAGCGACTGATGTTGCGGAATTCGCGGGCGAAGGTGGGCTCGCCGAACGGCCGGTGCAAGGTACGGGTCAGGTAGTCGCTCTGGCGCTTGAGGTAGTAGCCTTTGCCTTCGAGTTCCAGACGGAAGACGCTGCTCCAGCCACCACGGCCGGTGTTGGGTTCGTCCACAGCATCAAGCTGCAGTGCCCACAGCGCCTCGAAGTTGTCCAGGCCATGGCGCTTGAGCAGCGCGAGGTCCGCGCTGGCCAGGTAATCGGTCATTCCCTTCCCTCGAAAAAGCCCAGTACCCGATGAATGCGCTTCTTGTCACGCACATTCAGGCGGTCGCGGCCACGGTATTGCAGGTAGAAGCGCAAGCGCTGGGTAGCTGACAGGTGGTATTTGGCCACTTTGTCCAGGCATGCCAGGTCCTTGATCATCCGGTGGCGCCACATGAAACCGCGCCAGAAGTCGCCGGTGGGGCAGTCGATGAAGAATAGCGTGCCTTGGTCATCGACCAGCAGGTTGCGCCACTTCAGGTCGTTATGGGCAAAGCGGTGTTCGTGCATGACCCGGGTATGGCGCGCCAGCTGACGGCTGACATGGTCGACCCAGGCGCGGTCGGCCAAGCGCGCATCGTTGTGTTCGGCCAGGGCCGACAGGTCTTCGGTGTGCGGCAGTTCACGGGTGATCATCGCGCCACGGCCAAAGGCCAGGCCGTTGCGCTCCAGGCCCCAGGCCACGACTTCGGCAGTGGGGATACCCCATTTGGCGAACTGCTTGAGGTTTTGCCATTCGGCCTTGATGCGTGGCCGCCCCAGGTACCGGCGCATGTGCTTGCCGGCCCCGGTGTAGCGCTTGACGTAGTAGTTGATCCCGTCACGCTCGATGCGTACCACTTCACTGAGCGGGTCGCGGGTCAGCCGTTCGCCCTGGAGGGCGAACACCGCGTCGAGGCTGCCGAAGTCCGCCGCCAGGTGTTCGTACCCCGGCGCCAGTGTCCAACTCGCCATCAGAGTGCATCCCCATAGCGTTGCTTGCGATCGTAGAGTTTCTGGGCCTTGCGCTCCAGCCAGGCGAGCAGCGCGGCTTCGTCCTTCAGCACCTGCCGCAGCGGACGCTGGAAGTAACCACGCAGGAAGCGCAGCTTGTCGCGTTGGGTCAGGCCGATGTCCAGGGCCGAAAAGTACAGCGCAGCCAGGTCCTTGTCGCGCCAGCGGCGGCTGATTCTGGCACGGGTTTGCGCGCGGTGCAGGTCGATCACCGACAGCTTGAAGTCATCCGCCGTCACCGGGCGGTCGGTGTGCAGCAGGAAATGGCAGATGTAGCAATCGCGGTGGTTGACCCCGGCGCGGTGCATGCCGCCGGTCATCTTCGCCACCTCGGCGATAAGTGCACGCTTCAGGCGCGGCTCGGGCGGCTGTTTGACCCAGTCGATGCTGAAGTCTTCCAGGCTGATGGTCGGCGCCAGCTCTTCGGTGATGATGAACGAGTGCTGTGCCGCCGGGTTGCTGCCGCGCTCGCCGTAGGCGACTGCGGTCATGGTCGGCACGCCCACTTCATGCAGGCGTTGGATCGCCCGCCATTCCTGGCCGGCCCCGAGCACCGGCAACTTGGCGGTGAACAGGTTCTTGAAGATCTCGCCCCAGCCGATGCCATGGTGGATCTTGACGAAAAAGCCCTCGCCAGCCACTTCGGTGCGCAGCGTGCGGCGCCCTTCCAGCTCGCGATAGACCTCGCCTTGCAGCGCCTCCACGGCGTCGAAGGCATCACGCCCGGCCCACAGGCGTTTGAAGGGTTCGGCCAATATCAGCTTCATGCGGTCTTCTGCCCCAGGATCACGTCGGCAGCATGCTGCGGCATGCTGTACAGATCGGCGCTATCAGCAAATGCCAGGCCATTGCGCGACCAGCTGGCACGCGCCTGCGGGTCTTCGAGCATGCGCTGCAGATAGCCGTTGAGCTGGTCTTGTTCGAACGGCTCGTCCAGCACCAGGCCGCTGTCGGCCTCGGCAATGTAGTGGGCATAACCGCACACCTTGGACACCAGCACCGGCAAGCCGGCGACCAACGCTTCGAGCAGCACCGTACCGGTATTCTCGTTGTACGCCGGGTGAATCAGCAGGTCGGCGCCCAGCAGGAAGCGCGGGATGTCGCTGCGGCCCTTGAGGAACTGCACCTGGTCGCCCAGGCCCAGGGTAGCGCTTTGCAGCTGGAATACCTTGGGGTCGTCCTGGCCGATCACCATCAGCCTGGTGCGTTTGCGCAGGGCTGACGGCAGCGCGGCCAGTGCCTTGAGGCTGCGGTCCACGCCTTTGGTCTTGAAGCCTGAGCCAATCTGCACCAGCAGCAGGT
Organism: Pseudomonas sp. GW823-FHT05G12; assembly: GCF_058795575.1. NCBI lineage: Bacteria > Pseudomonadati > Pseudomonadota > Gammaproteobacteria > Pseudomonadales > Pseudomonadaceae > Pseudomonas > Pseudomonas sp. GW823-FHT05G12. The sequence continues at coordinate 441,615 of NZ_CM179501.1, read as the reverse complement.
CGTCATCCCCCAGGTTGAATTCCTTGCGGAACTCGGCGCGGATCTCGGCGGCATTGGCCGGCGCACGGCGATCCTGGGAAATGCCTGGCGGCAGCAGGTGGAAGCGTTCTACCGGGGTGCCGTAATGCTTGATGAACAGCGGCTGCTGCACTTCGGAAATCATCAGCACTTCGGTATGGGCGTCCTTGGCGAACACCGCACGCTCGTACTCGGCAAAGTGCCGGTAGCGGCCCCAGCGGCGGTACAGCCCACCGCGCAGGGTCTGTGCCTTGTCCTCGAAGCAGCCGTCGGCGGCGTAGTACACGTCCAGCCCTGGCATCTTGTTGAAGCCGATCAGGCGGTCGACCGGGCGCTTGGCCAGGTCGGCGGCCATCCAGGCGCTGAGCTTCTCGTTGCGGCGGTGGTTGAAGATCGCCTTCACCGGCGCCACCAGCACCTCGAAGCCCGGCGGAATGTCACCCTCCCAGATCAGCGTATACACACGGATCTGGTGACCCCGCTTCTGGCATTCCAGGGCAATGCGCATGAAGTCGCGCTGCAGCCCGCCGAAGGGGAAATATTTGTAAAGCACGAAAGCCAGTTGCATCAACGGACATCCTCAGCCAGCAGCAACGCGCTCAAGCGGCTCGCCACATGCTCGGGATTCAGGCGAGTGAAGCACAGCGGCCACTCGCGTTTCAGATCGAACCGGCGCAGGTCATCGGCGCTCGGTTTGTAGGTGCACTTCTTCTGCAGGCAGGGAGCGCAAGGCCAGTCACTGGCCTGGTGAATCTGGGTCCGTCCGTAGGCGCCAGTCAGGCCCGGATTGGTAGGGCCAAACAGCGAAAGGGTGGGCACATCGAGTGCCGCCGCCAGGTGGCCAAGGCCGGTATCGACCGCCACGCAGGCCTTTGCCGCCGCCAGAACACGAGCGACGCCGGCAAGGTTCAATTTGGGGAGCACCTGGCAGTTGTTCAAGCCTTGGGCAATTCGCTCGGCCCGCGCCTTCTCAGCCGGATTACCCCAGGGCAGGCGCACTTCCAGCTTGCGCCGGCCCATGCGCTCGGCCAGTTCGCGCCAGTAGGCTTCGGGCCAGTGCTTGGTCGCCCAGGTGGTGCCATGCAGGAATACCACATAGGGCGCAGCCGGCGGCAGTTGCAGGCGATCGAGGTCCAGGCCGTAGTTGCCGATGCCTTCCGGCAGATCGTAGGCCAGGGCCATGGCAAACAGCTGGCGTACCCGCTCCACCGCGTGCTGGCCGGTGGCAACCGACAGAGGCCGGTCGTAGAAGCGGCTGGCCCAGCCTTCGCGCGCCGAGTAGCGGTCCAGGCCGGCTACGGGTGCCTTCACGTAACGGGTCAACCAGGCCGACTTGACCAGGCCCTGGGCGTCGATCACAAGGTCATACTTGCGCTCGCGCACGCGCTGCTTGAACGCCTTCCACTCGCCACTCTTGATGGTTTGCCAGAGGTTCTTGCGCCAGCGACGGATCGCCACCGGGATGACCTGGTCGACCGCGGGGTGCCAACCGGGGATTTCGGCGAAGCCTTCTTCCACCACCCAATCGAAACGGATGCCGGGAATGGCATGGGCGGCATCGGTAAGCGCCGGCAGGGTGTGGATTACATCCCCCAGCGACGAGGTCTTGATGATCAGTACCCGCACTTAGTCGACCTCGGCCACGGTATCGATCAGGTCCGGTCCGCTGAGGCTGTGCAGGGCGGCGATCACTTTGCCCGGTTCCAGCAGACGCAGGCAATTGTAATGGCCGAAGCGACAGGTGCGGTCAAAGCACGGGCTGCACTCGATACCGGTGCGCACCACTTCCACCTGTTCGGCCAGCGGCGGGGTGAAGCCGGGTGAAGTCGAGCCGTACACCGCCACCAATGGACGGTTCAGCGCAGCGGCCACGTGCATCAGTCCGGAGTCGTTGGACACCACGGCATGGGCGCAGGACATCAGGTCGATGGCCTCGGCCAGCGAGGTCTCACCGGCCAGGTTGGACGACTCTTCACGGAGCCCCGGAATCAGCCGGTCGCGGATCTGCTCACCGACCGGGTGATCGTTCTTCGAGCCAAACAGCCACACTTGCCAGCCTTGGCGAATCATCGCATCGGCCACAGCGGCATAGTGCTCTGCCGGCCAGCGCTTGGCTTCGCCAAACTCGGCGCCAGGGCACAGCGCCAGTACCGGACGGTCCAGTTCCAGGCCGAACTTGGCCAGGGCGGCGTCACGGCTTTGCGCTTCGATCTGCAGGTTGGGGCGCGGGTATGGCTGCGGCAGCTCGGTGTCGGGCGCGTAAGCCAGGGCCATGAAGCGCTCGATCATCAGCGGGTAGCGGGCCTTGTCCAGCTTGCGCACATCGTTCAGCAGGCCGAAGCGCATTTCACCGCGCCAGCCGGTGCGTTTGGGAATGCCGGCAAAAAAGGGCACCAGCGCCGACTTGAGCGAATTGGGCAGCAGGATGGCCTGGTCGTACTGGCCGGCCAGGGACTTGCCGATGCGCCGCCGCGTGGCCAGCTCCAGCGCGCCGTGGCCGAGCGGGAAGCTCAAGGCCTGGCGCACTTCAGGCATGCGCTCGAGGATCGGCCGGCTCCATTCAGGGGCCAGCACGTCGATCACGCAGTCGGGGTGCTGCTGTTTCAGGCACTGGAACAGGGTCTGCGCCATCACCATGTCGCCGACCCAGCTGGGGCCAATGATCAGTATTCTCATGCTTAGTCCAGAAACGCTCGGGGAGGCTACAGGCTGCGGTACAGCCTGGCCTCCCCTCTTTATATTCAGGCTATGTGGCGGACAGTGTACCACTCACATGGCCTATTCGCGGGCAAGCCCGCTCCCACAGGGATTGCACACTGCTCAGGGCCTGTGCAGTACCTGTGGGAGCGGGCTTGCCCGCGAACAAGCCAACACGGTATCAGCTTAAACCCAACTCACCCCAGATCCGCCGCACTTCACGGCGTTCATCGGCAAACTGCGCCGCATCGATCACCCCGGCCTCCTTCTGCAGGGCCTGGCGGTGGGAGGCCGAGCGGAACGCCTTGTACACTTCACGCAACAGCACCGCGTCACTGGCCGGCATCAAGTTCGCCTGCTCCAGCTCTTCCAGAATGCGGATGTTATCGGTCCATCGAAGTATGGCCGGATGGTCATGGGACCAGGCCAAAGCGGCGTATTGCACCATAAATTCGATATCGACGATACCGCCGGCATCCTGCTTGATATCGAAGGGTACGCCGGCGTCGAAAGCGTTCGCCGCAGTACCGGCAGCCGTAGCCTTGGTACCGAGGTTGTCACGCATCTTGGCGCGCATTTCACTCACCTCGCCGCGCAGTTTTTCCAGGTCGCGGGCCTGGCCCAGTACCTTGGCGCGCACTCCTTCGAATGCCGCACCCACCTGCTTGCAACCCACCAGCACGCGGGCCCGCACCAGCGCCTGGTGCTCCCAGGTCCAGGCTTCGTTCTGCTGGTAGCGCTCGAAGGCGCCCAGCGAGCTGACCAGCAGGCCCGAGGCGCCGGACGGGCGCAGGCGCATATCCACGTCGTACAGTTGGCCCGAGTTGGTCTGGGTGGTCAGCAGGTGGATGATGCGCTGCCCCAGACGCGTGAAGAACTGCGCGCTGTCGATAGGCTTCGCACCGTCGGTTTCCGCCTGCGGATCGCCGTCATGGATGAAGACCAGGTCCAGGTCCGAACCGTGGCCTAGCTCCAGGCCGCCCATCTTGCCGTAACCGATGATGATGAAACCCGGGTCGCACAGGCTGCCGTCGCTGCGCTTGGGTTGGCCGTGGCGGGCCACGGTCTGGCGCCAGGCCAAGGCCAGCACCTGGTCGAGGATGGCTTCAGCCAGCCAGGTCAGGTAGTCGCTGACTTTCATCAACGGCAGGTTGCCGCTGATTTCCGAGGCAGCCACGCGCAGGCTGTGGGCCAGCTTGAAATGGCGCAGCGCCTCCATCTGCTGCTCCAGGTCGTCCTCGGGGATGCGCGTCAGGCGCTCGCGCAGCTCGCTGGCCAGTTCTGGCGCCAAGGGCGGGCTGAACAAGCGGCCCTCATTGAGCAGTTCGTCGAGCAGCAGCGGGTAAAGGGCAATCTGCTCGGCAATCCACGGGCTGGCGGCGCACAGCGTCAGCAAACGGCGCAAGGCACCGGGGTTTTCGGTCAGCAGTACCAGGTAGGCAGAACGCCTTGCCACAGCCTCGACCAATGGCAGCACCCGCTCAAGCACCAGGTCAGGGTTGTCATGCTCCACCGCCTGGGCCAACAGCCGTGGGATGAATGCGTCAAGTCGCTCACGGCCGATGCGCTGCATCGAGCGCAACTGCGGGCTGGAACGCAGCCCGGCCAGGCGCCTCAAGGCTTCGGCGGGTTGCTTGAAGCCAGCCTCTTGCAATTGCCGGCCAGCGGCTTCTTCATCCTGCGCCTGCTCCCACAACGGCGACCACTCGCCACCCACCACCAGTTCGCCTTCGCCGTCTTCATCATCCGGGTCGGCAATGACCTGGCGGAAATGCCAGTCGATACGGCCACGCCAGTACATCAACTGGTCGTGGAAGCTCTGCCAGTCGGCAAAACCGAGCACGTAGGCCACGCGTGCCTGATCGGTCTCACCTTCCGGCAACATTTGCGTCTGGCGGTCGGCAATGGCCTGGATCGCGTGCTCGGTGTACCGCAGGAACTCATAACCCTCGCGCAACTCGGCCACCACTGCTGGCGGCAGGTAGCCTTGGCCTTCCAGGGTGGCCAGCACCTTGAGCAACGGCCGCTGCTGCAGGCTGAGGTCACGCCCGCCGTGGATCAGCTGGAAGGCTTGGGCGATGAACTCTACTTCGCGAATACCACCGGCACCCAGCTTGATGTTCTCGGCCATGCCCTTGCGCCGCACTTCCTGCTGGATCAGCTGCTTCATGGTGCGCAGCGCTTCGATTGCGGAAAAGTCCAAGTAGCGGCGGTAAACGAACGGGCGCAGCATCTCCTGCAACTGCGCGCCGGCCGCCTGGTCGCCGGCCACCACTCGCGCCTTGATCATCGCGTAACGTTCCCAGTCACGGCCCTGGTCCTGGTAGTACTGCTCCAGTGCATTGAAGCTGAGCACCAGGGCACCCGCCGAACCATAGGGACGCAGGCGCATGTCAACGCGGAACACAAAGCCGTCGACGGTAACCGGGTCCAGTGCCTTGATCAGCCTTTGGCCCAGGCGCGTGAAGAACTCCTGGTTATCCAGCGAGCGCTTCACCCCTTCGGTTTCACCGCCCTCGGGGAAACCGAAGATCAGGTCGATGTCCGACGACAGGTTAAGCTCTACCGCTCCCAGCTTGCCCATGCCCAGCACCACCATGTGCTGCGGCTGGCCGCTGCGGTTGCCGATGGGCGTGCCGAATTGCTGGCAATGGCGCGGGTACAGCCATTGGTAGGCTTCGTCGATGGCCGCATCGGCAAGGTCCGACAGGTCACGGCAGGTTTCGCCAAGTTCCGCCTGACGGGTAATGTCGCGCCAGATAATGCGCAGCTGCTGGCGGTTGCGCGCGCGGCGCAGATTGCGCGCCAGCTCGTCCTCGCTCTGTGCCGCCTGGGCTGTTGCGGCGATTTGCCCGCGCAGCTCACCCGGGGCGTAACGCCGCTCCAGCTCGCCGCTGGCCAGCAGGGCGAACAGCATGGCGGGCTCGCGCTGGGCCAAACTGAGCACGAATTCACTGGCAGCAGCCACCTGATCGAACTGCTGCCGGTGCAGCGGGCTCCAGGCCTGCAGGTCGAGTTCGGGGTGGCCGGCCACGGCATCGCTGATGAACTGCTGGTTGCGAGTGACCAGCGGCTGCAAGGTGGCAGGCAGATCGGAGGGCAAAGGTAGGCGCATGGTCTATCCTTGATCGGCGTGAAATAGAGGGGAAAAAGCGGCCAAGGGGAAGCCGGACCACGGTTGGACTGTCGTACAAAAGTTGGAAATAGCTGAAAAAAACGAAAACTTGGCAACAAACATCAAGAACCACCCGTTCGCGACACAATGCCAACCAACATGAACGTTTTTCCTCACAAGCCAAGGTGCGACCAAACGTCGCACAAATGTAGTTTTACTACTACTCGTGTCGTGTAAAAGCATGAAATGCGAAAGCAAATGTAGTAAAACTACAACGCGCCGGAAGACACCCCGGTAATCCAAGAATTCACGACGTCTGCCCATAAGGCCAGTCGCAATCTCAGGCAATCGATTCTGGTTGCCTTTCCGCCCTGGAGCAAGCCATGCAAGACCTCGATCCAATCGAAACCCAGGAATGGCTGGATGCCCTGGAGTCGGTCCTCGACAAAGAAGGCGAAGACCGCGCTCATTACCTGATGACCCGTATGGGCGAGCTGGCCACCCGTAGTGGCTCCCAGCTGCCATATGCGATCACCACGCCATACCGCAACACCATCCCTGTCACCCACGAAGCACGCATGCCTGGCGACCTGTTCATGGAACGCCGCATTCGCTCGATGGTGCGTTGGAACGCGCTGGCCATGGTCATGCGTACCAACCTGAAAGACTCGGACCTGGGCGGACACATCTCTAGCTTCGCCTCCAGTGCCACCCTGTACGACATCGGCTTCAACTACTTCTTCCAGGCCCCTACCGAAGAACACGGCGGCGACCTGATCTTCTTCCAGGGCCACGCATCGCCAGGCGTCTACGCCCGTGCCTTCATGGAAGGCCGTATCAGCGAAGACCAGATGAACAACTTCCGCCAGGAAGTGGACGGCAACGGCCTGTCTTCGTACCCGCACCCATGGCTGATGCCTGACTTCTGGCAGTTCCCGACCGTTTCGATGGGTCTGGGCCCGATCCAGGCGATCTACCAGGCTCGCTTCATGAAGTACCTGGAAGCCCGTGGCTTCATCCCGGCCGGCAAGCAGAAGGTCTGGTGCTTCATGGGCGACGGTGAGTGCGACGAGCCGGAATCCCTGGGTGCAATCGCCCTGGCCGGCCGCGAGAAGCTGGACAACCTGATCTTCGTCATCAACTGCAACCTGCAGCGCCTCGACGGCCCGGTTCGCGGCAACGGCAAGATCATCCAGGAACTCGAAGGCGTGTTCCGTGGCGGTGGCTGGAACGTCAACAAAGTCGTCTGGGGCCGTTTCTGGGACCCACTGCTGGCCAAGGACACCAACGGTGCCCTGCAGCGCCGCATGGACGAAGTCATCGACGGCGAATACCAGAACTACAAAGCCAAAGACGGCGCGTACGTTCGCGAGCACTTCTTCAACACCCCGGAACTCAAGGCCATGGTCGAAGACCTGTCCGACGAAGAGATCTGGAAGCTCAACCGTGGCGGTCACGACCCGTACAAGGTCTACGCGGCGTATCACCAGGCTGTGAACCACAAGGAGCAGCCGACCGTCATCCTGGCCAAGACCATCAAGGGTTACGGCACCGGTGCTGGCGAAGCCAAGAACACCGCGCACAACACCAAGAAGGTCGACGTCGACAGCCTGCGTCACTTCCGTGACCGCTTCGACATCCCGGTCAAGGATGCCGACCTGGAGAACCTGCCGTTCTTCAAGCCGGAAGAAGGTTCTGCCGAAGCCAAGTACCTGGCCGAGCGCCGTGCTGCCCTGGGCGGTTTCGTGCCACAGCGCCGTGCCAAGAGCTTCAGCGTGCCGACCCCGCCACTGGAAACGCTGAAAGCGATCCTGGACGGCTCGGGCGACCGCGAAATCTCCACCACCATGGCCTTCGTGCGTATTCTGGCGCAACTGGTCAAGGACAAGGACATTGGCCAGCGCATCGTTCCGATCATCCCGGACGAAGCCCGTACCTTCGGTATGGAAGGCATGTTCCGCCAGTTGGGCATCTACTCGTCGGTCGGCCAGCTCTACGAGCCAGTCGATAAAGACCAGGTGATGTTCTACCGCGAAGACAAGAAGGGCCAGATCCTCGAGGAAGGCATCAACGAAGCCGGCGCCATGTCGTCGTTCATCGCTGCCGGTACCTCGTACAGCTGCCACAACCAGCCGATGCTGCCGTTCTACATCTTCTACTCGATGTTCGGTTTCCAGCGTATTGGCGACCTGGCCTGGGCCGCTGGCGACAGCCGCACCCGTGGCTTCCTGATCGGCGGTACCGCCGGCCGTACCACCCTCAACGGTGAAGGCCTGCAGCACGAAGACGGTCACAGCCACATGATGGCGGGCACCATCCCGAACTGCCGCACCTACGATCCGACCTACGGCTACGAGCTGGCGGTGATCATTCAGGACGGCATGAAGAAGATGACCGAAGAGCAACAGGACATCTTCTACTACATCACCGTGATGAACGAATCCTATCAGCAGCCAGCCATGCCGGCCGGTGTCGAGGAAGGCATCATCAAGGGCATGTACCTGCTGGAAGAGGACACCCGCGAAGCTGCACACCACGTACAGCTGATGGGCTCCGGTACCATCCTGCGCGAAGTCCGCGAAGCCGCGAAGATCCTGCGTGAAGAGTTCAACGTCGGTGCCGACGTGTGGAGCGTCACCAGCTTCAACGAACTGCGCCGCGACGGCCTGGCCGTGGAACGCGCCAACCGCCTGAAGCCTGGCCAGAAGCCACAGCAGACCTACGTCGAGCAGTGCCTGAACGGTCGCAAAGGCCCGGTCATCGCCTCTACCGACTACATGAAGCTGTTCGCCGAGCAGATTCGTCAGTGGGTACCGAGCAAAGAGTTCAAAGTCCTGGGTACCGACGGTTACGGTCGCAGCGACAGCCGCAAGAAGCTGCGTCACTTCTTCGAAGTCGACCGCCACTTCGTGGTGCTGGCTGCCCTGGAAGCCCTGGCTGACCGTGGCGAGATCGAACCCAAGGTTGTCGCAGACGCTATCGTCAAGTTCGGTATCGACCCGGACAAGCGCAACCCACTGGACTGCTGAGGAGTATTTTTAAGTGAGCGAACTCATTCGCGTACCTGACATCGGCAGCGGTGAAGGTGAAATCATCGAGCTGTTCGTCAAGGTCGGTGATCGTATCGAGGCTGACCAGAGCCTGCTGACCCTGGAGTCCGACAAGGCCTCCATGGAAATTCCGGCGCCCAAGGCTGGCGTCATCAAGGAACTGAAGGTCAAGCTGGGCGACCGCCTGAAAGAAGGCGACGAACTGCTGGTCCTGGAAGCCGAGGGCGCCGCTGCTGCGGCCCCTGAGGCTCCGGCTGCTGCCGCTGCTCCAGCTCAGGCTGCTGCGCCGGCTCCGGCCGCCGAAGCTGCCCCTGCTCCGGCAGCAGCCCCGGCTGCCGCCAGCGTGCAGGACATCCACGTGCCGGACATCGGTTCGTCGGGCAAGGCCAAGATCATCGAAGTGCTGGTCAAAGTCGGCGACACCGTCGAAGCCGACCAGTCGCTGATTACCCTGGAGTCCGACAAGGCTTCCATGGAAATCCCGTCGCCGGCCGCCGGCGTGGTCGAAGAAGTGCTTTGCAAGCTGGAAGACGAAGTCGGCACTGGCGACCTGATCTTCAAGCTGAAAGTGGCGGGTGCCGCCCCGGCTGCCGCGCCGGCACCGGCTGCTGCTCCTGCACCAGCCAAGGCTGAGGCTGCTCCGGCTGCCGCACCTGCCGCTGCAGCCCCGGCTGCTGCCCCTGCACCGGCTGCTACCGCACCGGCCGCTGGCAGCAATGCCAAGGTTCACGCAGGCCCTGCTGTTCGTCAGCTGGCCCGTGAATTCGGTGTCGAGCTGGGTGCAGTTGCTGCCACCGGCCCGCACGGTCGCATCCTGAAAGAAGACGTGCAGGTCTACGTCAAGGCCATGATGCAGAAGGCCAAGGAAGCGCCGGCAGCCGCCGGTGCGACCGGTGGTGCTGGCATCCCGCCGATCCCTGCCGTGGACTTCGGCAAGTTCGGTGAAGTGGAAGAAGTGGCCCTGACCCGCCTGATGCAGGTCGGTGCTGCCAACCTGCACCGCAGCTGGCTCAACGTGCCGCACGTGACCCAGTTCGACTCTGCCGACATCACCGAGCTGGAAGCCTTCCGCGTTGCGCAGAAGGCCGTGGCCGAGAAGGCTGGGGTGAAGCTGACCGTGCTGCCACTGCTGCTCAAGGCCTGCGCCTTCCTGCTCAAGGAACTGCCGGACTTCAACAGCTCGCTGGCGCCAAGCGGCAAGGCCATCATCCGCAAGAAGTACGTGCACATCGGCTTCGCCGTGGACACCCCGGACGGCCTGCTGGTCCCTGTGATCAAGAACGTCGACCAGAAGAGCCTGCTGCAACTGGCTGCCGAAGCCGCTGCACTGGCCGAGAAGGCGCGCACCAAGAAGCTGTCGGCTGACGAGATGCAAGGCGCTTGCTTCACCATCTCCAGCCTCGGCCACATTGGCGGCACCGGCTTCACGCCGATCGTCAATGCGCCGGAAGTGGCTATCCTGGGCGTCTCCAAGGCGACCATGCAGCCAGTCTGGGATGGCAAGGCCTTCCAGCCAAAGCTGATGCTGCCGCTGTCGCTGTCCTACGATCACCGTGTGATCAACGGCGCCGCCGCCGCGCGCTTCACCAAGCGCCTGGGCGACGTGCTGGGCGATATCCGCACCATGCTGCTGTAAGCCAGCACACTGCCCCTCCTTGCGAGGGGCAGTACCCTTTTCGAGCTGCCACGCTCGTACCTCAACCCCGTCGATTGGCGGGGCTTTTTTTGCCTGGGAAAAGCTGGGAGGGCTTCGCCCTCTTTTCGCGACACAAGGCCGCAAAGCGGCCCCAAAATCTCCAGCCAAACTACAGAATCGGCCACGTCAGCCGATAACCTGTCCACAGCATCAAGCATGGCCGCTTGCCAGCCCTCGGGACATGATGCAACCTTGCCAAATCCGCCGCAGCCACAAGGCAGCGTTCCCTCTTCAAGCGAGTCTTCGATGAAAAGCCAACCCGATGCCGCCAGCCGTGTGGCGGCCGAGGTCGTGACACAGTTACCCGTGCCCTCGCGGCTCGGCATGCTGCGTTTCGAAAGGCTCAACGAAGCCACCTGGGCCATGCTCTACCTTGACCCAGCCTGTGAGCGCCAGTTCGGCCTGAAAACCGGCGAGCTGTGTGCCCTGATTGACGCGCCCTACGCCAGCCTGATGGAACCCGAAGCACGCTACCGGCTGCACGACGAAATCCAGTTGCAACTGGCCCAGCGCGGCTACTATCGCGTGCGCTACACCCTGCACACACCGAGCACCTCGCTGCGCTTGCTGGAAGCGGGTGAAGCCTACAAGCAACACAACCGCCAGCTGTTGCGCGGCTACCTGAGCGTGCTCGACGACCAGCAGGAAGAGACCGGCGAACCCGGCGCCAGCGACCTGGAGTCACGCAACAACCGCCTGCAACTGGCCCTGCAACTGAACCAGCGCACGCAGCAAGAACAACTGGAGCACCTGGAGCGGGTGCGCGGCCAGCAGGACCTTATCCTGCGCCTCGCCCGCCATCGCTACAGCGCGGGCAACTCGCTGCTCGAAGCGGCCCAGCTGATCACCCAGAGCGCCTGCGAAATCTACAAGGTCGACAGCGCCAGCATCTGGCACCTGGAAGACCAACGCCTGGAACCGATCATCGCCTGGTACCGCGATGCACAGGAGCACCGCCAGCCCGAAGCCATCGATGCCAGCCGCTTCCCCGACTACCTGGATGCACTGCACGCAAGCCGCGCCATCGACGCTCACAACGCCGGCCACGACCCGCGCACCCGCGCCCTGGCGCAAAGCATGCGCCCGGAAAACAAGGCCATGCTCGACGCCAGCATCCGTGTCGATGGCCAGGTGATCGGCGTGTTGTGCCTGGAGCAAAGCGGCCAGCCAAGGGCCTGGCAGTCGGACGAGATTGCCTTTGCCGGTGAGCTGGCCGACCAGTTCGCCCAAGTGATCACAAACCACAAACGACGGGCCGCGGCCAGCGCCCTGCACCTGTTCCAGCGTGCGGTCGAGCAGAGCGCCAGCGCCTTCCTGCTGGTGAACCGCGACGGCCGGGTGGAGTACGTCAACCCCAGCTTCACCGCCATCACCCAGTACAGTACCGACGAAGTGCAGGGCCGCCAGCTGGGTGAGCTACCGGCACTGGAGAACCTCAGCGAACTGCTGTTCGACTCGCCGTCGAGCCTGGCCATGGGCAACAGTTGGCAGGGCGAGTTCAAGAGCCGGCGCAAAAACCTGGAGCCGTACTGGGGCCAGTTGTCGATTTCCAAGGTGTACGGTGACAACCGTGAGCTGACCCACTACATCGGCATCTACGAAGACGTCACCCAGACCAAGCTGGCCCAACAACGCATCGAGCGCCTGGCTTACACCGACAACCTCACCAACCTGGGCAACCGCCCGGCGTTCATCCGCAGCCTGGACGAGCGCTTCGCCCGCGATGGCGAAAGCTCGATGTGCCTGCTGCTGGTGGACATCGACAACTTCAAGCGCATCAACGACAGCCTTGGCCACCAGACCGGCGACAAGCTGCTGATCAGCCTGGCCAGGCGTCTGCGCAACAGCCTGCACAGCGGTGGCATCCTGGCGCGCTTTGCCAGTAACGAGTTCGCCGTGCTGCTCGACGACACCAGCCTTGAAGATGGCCAAGGCGTTGCCCAGCAGTTATTGTGCACCCTCGACAAGCCGATGTTCGTCGACAACCAGCTGATCAACGTCACCGCCTCGGTAGGCCTGGCCTGTGCACCGTTGCACGGCGTCGACCCGGCCAGCCTGATGAAGAATGCCGGCCTTGCATTGCACAAGGCCAAGGCCAACGGTAAACACCAGGTACAGGTGTTTACCGAAGTGCTCAACGCCGAAGCCAGCTACAAGCTGTTCGTCGAGAACAACCTGCGTCGTGCCCTGACCCAGAATGAGCTGGACGTGTTCTACCAGCCCAAGCTGTGCCTGCGCAGCGGTCGCCTGCTGGGCCTGGAAGCGCTGCTGCGCTGGAACCACCCCGAACGCGGCATGATCCGCCCGGACCAGTTCATCAGCGTGGCCGAGGAAACCGGCCTGATCATCCCTATCGGCAAATGGGTGGTGCGCCAGGCGTGCTGCATGAGCCAGCAACTGCGCAAGGCCGGCCTGGGCAACCTGCATGTAGCCATCAACCTGTCGCCCAAACAGTTCTCCGACCCGGACCTGGTGGCGTCGATCAGCACCATCCTCAAGGAAGAAGCCCTGCCCCCGCACCTGCTGGAGCTGGAGCTGACCGAAGGCCTGCTGCTGGAAGCCAGCGAAGACACCCACCGCCAGCTGGACGAACTGAAGGCCCTGGGCCTGACCTTGGCCATGGACGACTTCGGCACCGGTTATTCGTCGCTGAGCTACCTGAAGAAGTTTCCGATCGACATCCTCAAGATCGATCGCAGCTTCATCAACGAAATCCCCGACAACCAGGACGACATGGAAATCACCTCGGCGGTGGTGGCCATGGCCCACAACCTGAAGCTGAAGGTGGTGGCCGAAGGGATCGAGACGCCAGAGCAGCTGGCGTTCCTGCGCCGTCACCGCTGCGACGTGGGCCAGGGTTACCTGTTCGACCGGCCGATTCCCGGGCGCGAGCTGGCCGAACGGCTGAAGCGCTATCCGCGTGGCCCGGTGGCCTGACAGCTGCGTAATCCTCGGGCACTATAGAAGCCATTCGGGCCCTTTCGCGGGCACGCCCGCTCCCACAGGAAACCACAACCTTTGGAACCTGTGCTGTACCTGTGGCAGCGGGCATGCCCGCGAAGGCCCAAACCCCTACCCCACTGAATAAACACAGAGGAACGGTCATGGTCCTGCGTTCGGAAATCCTGGTGAACAAAAACGTCATGCCCACTGCGGAACAGGCCCTGCCTGGCCGCGACACGCCAATGAGCCTGCCCGAGTTCCACTACGTCTTCAAAGACACCCCACTGCTCGGCCCGTTCTTCGAAGGCGCCATCGACTTCGCCATCTTCGGCCTGGGCTGCTTCTGGGGCGCGGAGCGCCGCTTCTGGCAGCGTGAAGGTGTGGTCAGCACCGTTGTCGGCTACGCCGGCGGCTTCACCCCGCACCCTACCTACGAAGAAGTCTGCTCGGGCCTGACCGGCCACACCGAAGTGGTGCTGGTGGTGTTCGACAAGGACAAGGTCAGCTACCGCGAACTGCTGGCAATGTTCTGGGAGCTGCACAACCCCACCCAAGGTATGCGCCAGGGCAACGACATCGGCACCCAGTACCGCTCGGCCATCTACTGCACCAGCCCGGAACAGCTGGAACAGGCCAAGGCCAGCCGCGACGCCTTCCAGGCCGAACTGAGCAAGGCCGGCTTCGGTGAGATCACCACCGAAATCGACCAGGCACCGACCGTCTATTTCGCCGAGGCCTACCACCAGCAGTACCTGGCCAAGAACCCGGACGGCTACTGCGGCATCGGCGGCACCGGCGTGTGCCTGCCACCCAGCCTGCAAGGTAACTGAAGCATGAGCACGATGACCCTGTTCCACTCGCCGTTGTCGCCTTTCGTGCGCAAGGTCATGGTGGTGTTACACGAGACCGGCCAGCTTGAGCGTGTGCAGCTGCAGCCGGTGAACATCAGCCCGGTGAGCGGCGACCCGCAGCTCAACCTGGACAACCCGATCGGCAAGATCCCGGCCCTGCGCCTGGAAGACGGCACCGTGCTGCATGACAGCCGGGTGATTTGCGAGTACCTCGACATGCAGCACGTAGGCCTGCCGCTGCTGCCACGAGAAGGTTCGGCGCGCTGGCGGCGCATGACCTTGGTCTCACAGGCCGATGCGATCATGGATGCGGCGGTGTCGAGCCGTTATGAGAGCTTCCTGCGGCCAGAAGACAAGCGCTGGGATGGCTGGCTGCAGGCGCAGGGTGACAAGATCCGCCGGAGCCTGGCCAACCTTGAGGAGGAGCACTTGCCTGAGCTGATCTCCGGCTTCGACCTGGCGGCGATTGGCGTGGCCTGTGCGCTGGGCTATCTGGATCTGCGTCAGCCCGGGTTTGGCTGGCGCGAGCACCAGCCTGGGTTGGCGGCGTGGTATGCCGAGGTGGTCAAGCGGCCATCGATGGTCGCTACAGCGCCAGTGGCCTGACAGGGCCCCTTCGCGGGTAAACCCGCTCCTACAGGTTTTCCACAGTGTTCGCTATCTGTGGTGGGCTTGTGGGAGCGGGCGTGCCCGCGAAGGCCTCACCTCGGTATCACAGGAAACAACAGCCCGATCCTGAGCGCCAACCAGCGCCCGATCTCTCTATCCTCCCTCATGCCACCCTCCCCACACGCGCCCAGTCCAGCCGCCGGGTCAGCACCATGAACACCCCAAGCAAACCGAAACACAGCAACGACCCCATCAGCAGCGCATAGTCTTCGGCACTCAGCAGCCCGTAGAGCAGCGCGTACAACGCCGCCAACCCCGCTGCAAAACCCACTCCTCGCCCCAGGCTGCGCAACACATGGCTCAGGTAGAAACCGATCAGCAGCACACAGGCTGAAGCCGACAGCCCATACGCCAAACCAAAGCCAATGTGCTCGGACAACGACAGCAGCAACAGATAGAAGAACGCCAGCGCCACGCCCACCAAGATGTACTGCACCGGGTGCACACTCAGATTCTTCATTACCTCGAACAGGAAGAAACCGGCAAAGGTCAGGGCAATGAACAACAACGCGTATTTGATCGCCCGCTCGCTTTTCAGGTACTGGTCCACCGGGTCTATAAAACTCACGCCAAAGCTGCGCTCACTGAAATCCGTACACTGCCCGGCGTTAGCGCACTGGCGTATGGCATCCTCAAGGTTGGTGGCAAAGAACGAGGTTTGCCAATGGGCACTGAAGCCTTGAGCATCGATTTCGCGGCGGTTGGGCAAGTAATTGCCGACGAAGCTCGGGTGTGGCCAGTTGGCGCGCATGTCCATGCTGCTGGTACGGCCCACGGGTACCACGTGCAACTGGCCGGTACCTTGCAGCGCCAGGTCAAAGCCATAGCTGAACGTTCGCGCCTGTAACCCGTCCAGCCCCGGCAGGCTGGCGTGCACGCCGCCGCGCATCCAGTCGAGCTGGGTGCCGGGCTCGAACGGCACTTTTTGCTCGTCCATGCTCAGCTCCAGAGCACTTTCGATACCGCGGATATCACTGATGCCCACCACCAGGAACGGCTTGTCGAAGCGGTAGTCGTCAAAGTCCTTGTCGATGCCCCAATGCGCCGGGAGCTTGAAGCGGCCGCTGATACGACCTTTGGTGTGAAACAACCGGGCCTGGTAGATGCCGCGGGCGCGCAGTTCGGTGTCCACACCCAGGTCGGCGTCGAAGGTTTCCGGCAGGAAGTACAGGTGGCCGGTGATGGTGCTGGTTTCCTGGGTACGCTCACCGTCCTTTTCGATCCAGCGGCGCTGGTACTTGCGGTACGGCACCACCAGCAGCGGGCCGCTGAGTTGCTGATCGAAGCTGGTGCTCTGGGCGATATCGCGCAGCACACCGTCGCGCATGGCCTGGCGCTCGTCGATCAGGCCGTTGATCAGCAGCAGCGGGATGAGCAACAGCAACATCAGCATGGCGATCATGCCGAGTTTGAAACCGAGGGTCTTGTTCATGTGGCCTCCTGTGGCAGTGGGCGCAGTGTCTGCGCCTTGCGTGGAGGCTTTGTGGAGCGTGTGTGTGATTTATGTGTAATTGAGACTGCTGAGCAGCCCGGCTATCTCAGCTAATGCGCCGCAGCGGCAGCCACAACCGCACCCGTACCCCGCCATCGACGTTGTCCACCGCCAAGGCCCCGCCGTGCAGCTGCATCACCTCGGCCACGAAGTTCAGCCCCAGCCCGGTGCTCTTGCGCCCGCTACCGGGCCGCGGCAGCGAGTAGAACCGCTCGCTGACCCGCCCGATGGCATAGGCCGGTATCGCTTGCCCCTGGTTGAACACACTCAACGCCACGCGTTCGCCAGCGCGCTCCAGGTCGAACAGCAGCGTGCCCCCTTCCGGGGTGAAGTCCAGTGCGTTGTCGAGCAGGTTGGCCAACGCCTGGCGCATCAGGAACGGATCGCAAAGCAAGCGCAAAGTGGCAGGCACCCGCTGACGTACCTGCAAACGGGCGCCTTCGATACGCGCCGCATGGGCCAGCAGCAACTCATCGACCAACGCCGCCAGCGCCACCTGCTGCTCGTCCTCCAGCGCCTGCATCTGCTCGACCCTGGCCAGGTTGAGCAGCCGCTCGATCATCTGCTGCAAACGCTCGCTCTCGCGCTCGATATTGCCGGCAAAGCGCGCCCGCTGATCAGCGGGCATGTCCTCGCCCTGCAACAGCTCGGAAGCACCGCGGATGGCCGCCAGCGGGCTTTTCAGCTCGTGAGTCAGGGTGTGCACGTAGCGCTCGACATAGGCCTTGCCTTCCAGCTGGGTGCGCATGCGCTCCACTGCCTGTGCCAGGTTCGCCAGCTCGCCGCCCTTGTAATGCGGAAGCTCCGCACGCTCACCTTCGCTGACCGCCTGCGCATAACCTGCCAACTTGCGCAGCGAGCGCGCAAGCCACCACGACAGAGCCGCGCCGATCAGCAAGCCCAGGCCGATCAGCCCTAGCCCCAGGGTGAGCAGGCGCCGCTCGGAGCGGTCGATGTAGGGTTGCAATGAGCTATTGGGCTTGGCAACGGTGACAACGCCGATGATCTTGCCGTTGTCGATGATCGGCGCGCCAACGTGCATCACCGAGGTGCTTTCGTCGTTGGGGTCGCTGCGGGTGGAGCGGGCGCCATACTGGCCACGCAGGGTCAGCAGCACGTCATTCCACTGCGAGTAATCCTTGCCCAGGGCCTCGCCACTGGAGTCCAGCAACACGATGCCCTTGGCGTCAGTGACGTAGATGCGGTGGCTGACCTGGTTCTTGGCCAGCCCCCAGATCTGTGCGCCCGGGCTGCGCGAGCCGTAGGCCTCGAGCACCTCGGGCAGGCGGCCCTGGTTCAGGGTGCCGGCCTTGACGTCATCCCGCAGGATTTCTGCCAGCAGGTTGGCAGTGTCTACCAAGGTTTCTTCGGAAGATTGGCGCACTACCGGGCGAATCTGTTCGCGTACGGTATTGAGCAAGAAGTAACCGGCCAAACCGACGAACAGGAAGTACACCAGGAAGATGCGAATACCCAAGCGCATCAGGCGTGCTCCGGGCTATAGCTGTAACCGAGGCCGCGATGGGTCTGGATCGGCTCGGCATCACCCGCTACCTGGCGCAGTTTGGCGCGCAGGCTCTTGATATGGCTGTCGATGGTGCGCTCATAGCCCACGTCGGAGGCCACGCCCAAAGCGTCGAGCAGCTGTTCGCGGCTGAACACCCGCTGCGGTTGTTCGAGCAGGCATTGCAGCAAGCGGAACTCATGCCGGGTCAGCGTGAGCGGCTGGCTGCGGTAGGTAATCTGCATGCGTAGGGTGTCGAGCTGGAACAAGGTGGTTCCGCCGGCAGCCTCGGCCCTCGGAGCCATGCGTTTGAGGATCGCCCGAACGCGCGCTGCCACTTCACGAGGACTGAAAGGTTTTACCACGTAATCATCGGCGCCGATTTCCAGGCCTACTACGCGGTCGATTTCACCGTCCCGGGCGCTGAGAAACATCACCGGCACCTCGGTGAACCGGCGCAGCTGGCGACAGGTTTCGAAGCCACTGATGTCGGGCAGGCCGATGTCGAGGATGACCAGGTCGGCCGGCCGCTGGCGCTGCTGGTCGAGGGCGGCACTGCCCAGGGTTACCCACTCGGTGCTGTGACCGTCGGCCTGCAGGGCGTAGACCAGGGTGTCGGCGATGGCGGCTTCGTCTTCGACGATGAGGATATGGGGCATGGCGTTCGGCCTTGCGGTTTTGAAGGTTGGCACATCTCAGTGTAGGAGCGGGCTTGCCCGCGAACACCGGCGAAGCCGGTGCCTGACACCACATTATGTGTGTTCGCTACATTGTATTGCGCCCGCTTCAAATCAACAGCCTGGCTTGCCAGCAGTGAACTTCTTCGCCGGATTTACCGCCGCCTTGAACTCGCGCAGCGCCTTGGAACCCACCAGCAGCGGGTAGTTGAAGTTGCTGCGGTCCACCAGATTCACCTCGACGGTGCGCTTCACATCCCCCAGGCACAACTCCAGGTCGACCACCGGGCGCTTGGAGACCTCTGGCGCATCCCCTTCGTCCTCTTCATCGGCACGGCCCTTGATCTTGCTGATGCGCGAGACCTTGTGCTCGTACACCTTGCCGTCCGAGTCCTTGGTCGCCAGGCGGAAGCGCACCCACTCGTCGCCATCGCGGGTGAACAGCTCGATATCCTTGGCCGACAGCGACGCGGTGAAGGCGCCGGTGTCCATCTTGGCTTTCAGGGTTTCGCCCAGCTCGGGCAGGGCGATGTTCTCGTAACGGCCGTAGAGGGTGGGCTCGGCGGCCATTACCGGCAGCGCCAACAATGACAACAGGGCTAGCAGTGGTTTCACAGGCAGGCTTCCTTGAAAAGGGTCAGTGCTTAGACTGCACTGGCAAGATAGGTTCGCTTTCACAAGACTAAACAACATAACGTGAAACATTTGTTCCCGCCGCCGGGCATTGGACATTTGGCGTAGACGACCGCCCTGCTTATCATTGCCAACCGTTTATCTCCCACAACAAGAGTCTTTTTATGCGTCGCCTGCTGACCGGCATTCTCACTACCACCCTGCTGCTGCTCAATACTGTGGTATTGATCTGCCCGCTGCTGGTCTTCGCCCTGCTCAAGCTGGTGTTGCCAGGCCGTGGCCGCGACTACGCGTCGTGGGCGGTGATGTGGGTGGCCGAAACCTGGTCGGAAATCGACAAAGCCATCTTCGCCCTGTGCATCCCTACTCAGTGGGACATCCGCGGTGTGGAAAACCTGCGCAAGGACACCTCGTACCTGGCCGTGAGCAATCATCAGACCTGGGTCGACATCCCGGCGTTGATCGAAAGCCTCAACCGCCGTACACCGTTCTTCAAGTTCTTCCTGAAAAAGGAACTGATCTGGGTGCCGTTGCTGGGCCTGGCCTGGTGGGGGCTGGATTACCCGTTCATGAAGCGCTACAGCAAGGCGTTTCTGGAAAAGCACCCGGAGCTCAAGGGCAAGGACCTGGAAATCACCAAGGCGGCTTGCGAGCTGTTCAAGCGCCAGCCGGTGACCGTGGTCAATTACCTGGAGGGCACCCGGTTTACCGAAGCCAAGCGCCAGGAGCAGCAGTCGCCGTATCGCTACCTGCTCAAGCCCAAGGCGGGTGGTGTGGCGTTTGTGCTCGCGGCATTGGGCGAACAGCTGGATGCCCTGCTGGATGTGACCATCGTGTACCCCGGTAATAAGGCGCCGGGGTTCTGGGACCTGCTCAATGGCAGCATTAGCCGGGTGATTATCGACATTCAGGTGCGGGAGCTGGACCCGGCGTTGTGGGCGGGGGATTACGAGAATGATCCTGAGTTCAGGCAGACGGTACAGGCCTGGGTGAACCAGTTGTGGGTGGCGAAGGACCAGCGGATCGAGCAGCTGCGGGCGGAGATGGGCTGAGACCTTCTGCCGCCTGAACTGGCCCATTCGCGGGTGAACCCGCTCCTACAACCGCTTCATTCAGGCATGCGCTGCCCCTTGTAGGAGCGGGTTCACCCGCGAAGAGGCCGGACCTGCCATAGCCAGAATCCGATCAAAACCCAGGCTAATAATCAGCATAAGGATTACTTTTTTGTCTTCCCCCACCTAAGTGGATAAAAATCGACCACAGCACAACTACAAAAATGCCTGGATCGATCAATGGCCAACCCACCCAGCTCTAACCCCGCCCAGCTTCGCCGTGTTCTCGGCCTCCCCGCCCTGGTGTTCTTCGGCCTGGTGTACATGGTCCCGCTGACCATTTTCACCACCTACGGCATCGTCACCGAACTTACCGGTGGCCGCACCGCCGGCGCCTACCTGGTCACCCTGGTGGCCATGCTGTTCACCGCCGCGTCCTACAGCTTCATGGTCAAGCGCTTCCCGGTCGCGGGCTCGGCCTATTCCTACACCAACATGGCCTTCGGCCCCAATGTCGGCTTCCTGGCCGGCTGGTCGCTGTTGCTGGATTACCTGTTCCTGCCGATGATCAACTACCTGCTGATCGGCCTGTTTCTCAACATTGCGTTCCCCGCAGTGCCTGCCTGGGCCTTCGTGCTCGCATGCATCGCTTTGGTGACAGTGCTGAACGTGGTCGGTATCAACTCGGTGGCCGAGACCAGCAACCTGATCGTCGGCGCGCAGATCGTGTTCATTGGCGTGTTTGTCGCGCTGTCCTGCCAGACATTGGCTGGCCAGCCGCTCGACCTGCTGTCGCCGCTAATCGGCGATGGCAGCAAACCTGGCTTTGGCCACCTGATGGCTGGCGCAGCGGTGTTGTGCTTGTCGTTCCTGGGCTTCGACGCCGTATCGACCCTGGCCGAAGAATGCCGCGACGCACGCCGCGACGTGCCACGGGCGATCATCCTCACCACCCTGTTCGCCGGGTTGCTGTTCACCGTGCTGGCTTACGTCAGCCAGTTGGTGCTGCCAGGCAGCAGCTTCGCCAATGCCGATGCAGCGGCCAACGAAGTGATGTTCAAGGCTGGCGGGCAGTTTCTCACCAACTTCTTCACCGCTGCTTATGTGGCGGGCAGCCTGGGTTCGGCGCTGGCCTCGCAGGCCGCGGTGTCGCGCATCCTGTTCACCATGGGGCGTGACAACGTGCTGCCACGGCGCAGCTTTGGTTACCTGTCGCCGCGCTTTGGTACGCCGGTGTTCGCCATTGCGCTGGTGTCGGCGTTCTCGCTGCTGGCGCTGGTGATCGACCTGTCTACCCTCGCCTCGCTGATCAGCTTTGGTGCGCTGGTGGCGTTTTCGGCGGTGAACCTGGCGGTGGTGAAAACGCACCTGATGTATGATGCCTCGCAGCGCAACTTCAAAGGCCTGCTGAGCTATGGTCTGGTGCCGCTGGTAGGGCTGGGGTTGACCTTGTGGCTGTGGACCAGCCTGTCGGCGCTGACGCTGGTGATTGGCCTTTGCTGGTTTGCCTTGGGCCTTGCGTACCTGGCAGTTCTGACAGCAGGCTTCCGCCGCCCCGTCCGCCTGGTAGATTTCTCCGAAGCTGTCTGACCTGATGCAATTTCGCTTTTGTGGGGGCAGCCCTTTCGCGACGCAGGGCCGCCCCTACAGCACTCAGCCCATGGCTTGAGGGCTGTCGCTAGAATCCTCAGACCGAAGGCTGGGCCAATGGCGCTGGGGTAGTCCACAAACTCCCCAGATTCTGCAACAACGACCCGGCAATGCCCTGCTGCCCCAGATACTGCAGAATCAGTGGCGCAAACTGCCCGATCATCCCGGTATCCATCCCCAGCGCCTTGAACGCATTGTCCAGGTCGCTACGGTTTTCCACGTTGTTGCCCAGTGCGTTGCTCAACGCTGACTGGCTCTCGCTGTTCTTGCCGAGCAAATCCCCCAAACCACTCAACCCGCCCAGCGCATTTGCACCGGCCAGCAGGTCCAGGCCCGGCACCGCCTTGGTCAGTTGCCCATAGTCATCGCTGCTAAGGTTGTTGCGCGCCAGCCCCAGCATGGCTCCTGCTCCGCCTACCGCCTGTTCGGGGGTGATGTTCAGCTGGCTGCCCAGGGTGTTGAGCAGATTGGCCTGCGCTTCGGGTGCCTGTACCTGGCCCTGCTGTTGCTGGTTCTGCATGGCGGACACGGCGTTGGCGGCGTCGCTGAGGTTGAAGGCGAACACCGGGCTTGCAGCCAGGGTCATCAGGGTTGCCAGGGTGATTGCTTTCATCGGAAGGGACCTCGTTGGCCGGGATGGCCAAGTAAACGATTGCTTTGACTGATTGTTACAGGGTTTGTTCCGAACTGCCTGTCACCTGACAAATTTGCCAGTTGTGACCCTATGCACATTAGCGCAGATTGAGAGTCTCAAATCGTCTCAGAGGCATCAGAAAATGACGAGCAACGTGAGTAACGAGACAATAGCGCCGGCGGCGTCATGTACAAATGAGCAGCCAAGAATAACGGAGGACGGGATCACATTCTTTTATAAAAATCGTAACTTAGCAAGCTTCATATCTACAAATTACAGTGGTCGGATAGTAGCAGAACAAAACATAAAACTGGCGCAATTAGATCAAGCACAGACAGCCAAAATAATGTCGGTAGATCGAGCTAACTCCGTACTCGGCATAGGCCATGGCTCGATGAAATATTCACCCTATGGCTATATTGAAAGCGACAGCCTGTCAACATTACTCGCATTCAGCGGACAGCGCTTCGATAGGGTTCTCCAAGGATATGTATTGGGCAATGGCTATCGAACATACAACCCAAGACTACGGCGATTTACTAGCCCTGACACACTTAGCCCCTTTGAGGTCGGAGGATTGAATCCTTATGCATATTGTTTGAACGACCCTATCAACAATATCGATCCATCTGGGCACAAGGCATTCAATCTATCTAAGTCATTTAAAAATCTTTTTGGACGAAAAGCCAAAAAAATTGAACGTATCAATAATTACAATAAGTCTGCCACCGACTTCAACAACGAGCGCAAAGAGATGGGACTATTCGACCCATTTGACGAAGAAGGAAATCTTGATATTTATAGATTATATAGGAATAGAAATTTAATCAATAAAATGCCTTCAAAACCCAGCCAAACACTATCAGGAAAAGATAAGGCCTATGCCGCCAAGCATGAAAAAACCCTCGAAGATATCAGTAATGACCAAATCCCCTATTTGAAGCAATCGAAAGATCTAATAAAAGAGCATTCAATCGAATTAGATAAAATTGCAAAAGATGTAGAATACTGGAAGCCTTCGCAGGGTGCGCAACAAAATAGAAACATTCGAAGCACCGCATCCACGCCAGGCCACTTTTGGTTCAACAGCAAACGAACAGATAAGTACGACTAGCAAACTCATGTCAAGCCATTATCAATGAGAGCGTGCAACACTTAAGGCAGCGGCCCTTTCGCAGCGCAAGGCTGCATCTACAGTGCGCCAGTGCGGACTTTGATCAGTTATATATAAAAAAGCCCCTCAAATTGAGGGGCTCTTGTCAGACAACTGCTTTTTACGCAGCACCCCACATCTTGTGCGGGTCGATCACAAACTTCTTAGGCACACCCGCATCAAACTCGCCATACCCTTCCGGCGCCTGATCCAGGTTGATCACCTGCACACCTACAACCTCAGCAATGTTGATGCGGTCCCACATGATCGCCTGCATCAACTGGCGGTTGTATTTCATGGTCGGGGTCTGGCCGGTGTGGAAGCTGTGCGACTTGGCCCAGCCCAGGCCAAAGCGGATGCTCAGCGCGCCGATCTTGGCTGCAGCATCCACCGCGCCTGGGTCTTCGGTCACGTACAGGCCCGGGATACCGATGTTGCCGGCCACGCGGGTCACTTGCATCAGCGAGTTCAGCACGGTGGCCGGGGCCTCGTGCTTGGCACCTTCGTGGCCATGGCCACGGGCCTCGAAGCCGACGGCGTCGACGGCGCAGTCCACTTCCGGCTCGCCGAGGATGTCGACGATCTGCTCGTGCAGCGGGGTGTCCTTGGACAGGTCGACCACTTCGAAGCCTTGCGACTTGGCATGGGCCAGACGGGCCGGGTTGAGGTCACCGACGATCACGCAGGCGGCGCCCAGCAGGCGCGCCGAGGCCGCGGCGGCCAGGCCGACCGGGCCGGCACCAGCAACGTAGACAGTGCTGCCTGGGCCCACGCCAGCGGTTACGGCGCCGTGGTAGCCGGTGGGCAGGATGTCGGACAGGCAGGTCAGGTCACGGATCTTTTCCATGGCCTTGTCGCGCTCAGGCAGCTTCAGCAGGTTGAAGTCGGCGTATGGCACCAGCACGTATTCGGCCTGGCCGCCGGTCCAGTCGCCCATGTCGACGTAGCCGTAGGCACCGCCGGCACGGGCAGGGTTTACAGTGAGGCAGACACCGGTGTGCATCTCTTTGCAGGAGCGGCAGCGACCGCAGGCGACGTTGAACGGGACCGATACCAGGTCGCCGATCTGCATGCGCTCGACGTCGCGGCCCTTCTCGACGATTTCACCGGTGATTTCGTGGCCCAGGACCAGGCCGACCTGGGCAGTAGTGCGGCCACGGACCATGTGCTGGTCAGAACCGCAGATGTTGGTGGAGACCACCTTCAGGATGACGCCGTGTTCGATTTTCTTGCCGCGCGGGTCCTGCATTTTCGGGTAGTCGATGTGTTGCACTTCGACCTTGCCGGCGCCGAGATATACCACTCCACGATTGCCAGACATTGCTTGTACCTCGCTTGATTATTATTTATGCAGCGTTGGTTGAAGCACCGCCATCCGTGGGCGGCATGTACTACTGGAATGCAGGGAATTGTGGGCCGGATGGCGCCGGACGCACTGACTGGAAGCGACAGGGAGATGCCTTTTAGCGGCAGGGGTGTCGCTGGGGAGTATGGGCAAACAGAGAGGCGGCCTGTGCGGGCCTCTTCGCGGCTAAAGCCGCTCCTACGGGGGACCGCACCAACCCGAGGGCTGTGCTGTACCTGTAGGAGCGGCTTTAGCCGCGAAGAGGCCGGTACCGGTTACTACAGAACGACAGTCCGGTTGGCGTTCAGGAACACCCGCCGCTCGATGTGATAACCCACCGCCCGCGCCAATGTCAGGCATTCGATATCCCGCCCTTTGGCAATCAGGTCTTCGGGATAGTGACTGTGATCCACCACCTCGACACCCTGGGCAATGATCGGCCCTTCGTCCAGGTCGTTGTTGATGTAGTGCGCCGTGGCACCAACCATTTTCACGCCCTTGTTGTACGCCTGGTGATAAGGCTTGGCGCCTTTGAAACCCGGCAACAGCGAGTGATGAATATTGATCGCCCAACCATCCAGACGACGGCAAAGCTCGGGCGACAGTACCTGCATATAGCGGGCAAGAATGACCAGTTCAGCACCAGTCTCCTCGATCACCTGCAGCACCTTGCGCTCTTGCCCAGGCTTGTCCTTGGGGTCGAGGGCGAAGTGGTAGTAAGGGATCTTGTGCCACTGCGCCAGCGGTTCGAGATCAGGGTGGTTGGACACCACCGCGACCACATCCATGCCCAGTTGCCCAATACGCTGGCGATACAGCAGGTCATTCAGGCAATGGTCAGCCTTGGACACCATGATCACCACCTTGGGGCGGTGGTTGGGCGCGGTCAGCTCGAAAGCCATGCCGAACGCTTCGCTGCGCTCGGCGAGGCCGGCCCGGAAGCCTGCCTCGTCGAAATCGTCCGGCTGGCGGAACTCGACGCGAATGAAGAAGCGTCCCGACTGCCGGTCATCGAAGGAGTGGTGCTCCGTCACGTAGCAGCGCTGCTCGAAGAGGTAACGCGTCACCACGTCGACGGTGCCGAGCATGCTCGGGCAGTCGGCGGTGAGAATCCAGGTATCCGGTGCCCGACTCATGTTCTTGCTCCTTAGGCTTCGATGCTCAGGCCGTATTCGGCAGAAGCGTCCTGCAGCCACAGCCACCAGTAATCGGCGAAGCTGCGGCGAATCACCAGCTCCCAGGTGTCTTCTGCAGTGCGGCGGATCACCAGTTGCGACTTGGCGAACACGGTGCCCACAGCCTTGCCCACCGGGAAGTTGTTCGGGTGAACATCATAGCTGGTGGACTTCATCAGCACGTCGCGCACGTTCGGGCCGCGCAGTTCCAGCAGGCTTTGCCCGCCACTGACATTGACGACCTGAATGTGCTGGCCTTCAAGGGCCGCACGCAGCTTTTGCTCCGCTGCCAGCTCCTGGCCGCCGGGCACGATCAGCAGCCACTCATCTGGGCCGACCCATTGCAGCGACATGTCCTTGTTGGCGACCACAGTCAACGCCACGGGCAGCTCCAGGCCAAGGGCCTTGTGCACGCCGGCGGCGAATTCCGGGTTGTGGCCATCACCACGCAGGGTGAGGTGACCGAGGAACTTGCGTTCACGCAGGGTCACGCCTGCGTTCTTGCGGCCTTTGCCTACCAGGCTGGCCAGGTCGGCATGGTGCAGTGGCGACTGGGCTTTGGCCTCGGCGCCGGGGTTTTGCTGGAAGACGTTGATAGCGCTCATTTCTTACCTGCCTTGAATTCTGGATTCGACCACGATGCCTGCGGGAGACGGCCATCCTGTGGGAGCGGGCATGCCCGCGAATGCGATGTTGAATTCACCGCCCTCTTCGCGGGCACGCCCGCTCCCACAGAGACCTCATTCCACGCCTGGCACCGGTTGGACCGGGGGCCTTAGACGTTCTGCCGCTCACCCTTCGGATCGAAGAACACCGAAGACACGATCTCCGCCTCGATCACGCTGCCATCTGCCTGCGGCGAGTAGACACGCTCGCCCATGCGCTTGAGGCCGCCTTTGACCACACCCATGGCGAACGAGTAGCCCAGGGAGTTGGACGCGTAGCTGGAGGTGACGTGGCCGACCATGTCCATCGGGATTGGCTGTTTCGGGTCGAACACCAGTTGGGCGCCTTCCGGCAGCCACTTGGTCGGGTCGACCGGCTTCAGGCCCACCAGCTGCTTGCGGTTCTCACGTACGCAGTCTTCGCGGTTCATGCCACGCAGGCCGATCCACGAGAACGGCTTGTTGCGGCCAACGCACCAGCTCATGTTCAGGTCGTCCGGGTTCATCGAACCATCGGTGTCCTGGCCAACGATGATGAAGCCCTTTTCTGCACGCAGTACGTGCATGGTCTCGGTGCCGTACGGGGTCAGGTTGTACTTCTTGCCGACCTCGATGATCTGTTCCAGCACGCCCATCGCGTAGTTGGCCTGCACGTTCACTTCGTACGACAGCTCGCCGGTGAACGAGATACGGAACACGCGGGCCGGCACGCCACCGACGTTGCCTTCCTTCCAGGTCATGAACGGGAAAGCTTCCTTGTCCATGTCAATGTCGGTCAGCTCGCTCAGCAGCTTGCGGCTGTTAGGGCCGGACAGGGTCATGGTGGCCCAGTGGTCAGTGACCGAAGTGAAGTACACCTTCAGCTCTGGCCATTCGGTCTGGTGATACAGCTCCATCCACTGCAGCACGCGGGCAGCGCCGCCGGTGGTGGTGGTCATGATGAAGTGGTTGTCGCCGACGCAGGCGGTTACGCCGTCGTCGAAGACCATGCCGTCTTCCTTGCACATCAGGCCGTAGCGGGCCTTGCCCACGTCGAGCTTGGTCCAGGCGTTGGTGTAGATGCGGTTGAGGAATTCGCGCGCGTCCGGGCCCTGGATATCGATCTTGCCCAGGGTCGAGGCGTCCAGCAGGCCCACGCTGTCGCGCACGGCCTTGCATTCACGCGTGACGGCAGCATGGATGTCTTCGCCGGCTTTCGGGAAGTACCACGGGCGCTTCCACTGGCCGACGTCTTCGAACTCGGCGCCGTTCTTCACGTGCCAGGCATGCAGGGCAGTGAAGCGCACGGGCTCGAACAGGTGACCACAGTGACGGCCCGCTACCGCGCCGAAAGTGACCGGCGTGTAGTTGGGGCGGAACATGGTGGTGCCCATTTCCGGGATGGTGATGCCGATCGAACGGGCGGCGATGGCCAGGCCGTTGATGTTGCCCAATTTGCCCTGGTCGGTACCGAAGCCCAGCGCGGTGTAGCGCTTGACGTGCTCGACCGACTCGAAGCCTTCACGGGTGGCCAGCTCGATGCCGGCGGCGGTCACGTCGTTCTGCTGGTCGACGAACTGCTTCGGCCCCTTGGTGCCTTTGTCGTGTGGCACCAGGAACAGTGCCACAGTGGCCTCTTCCTTGCGCGCAACGGTTTTTGGCAGGGTGCCGACAGTGGCCTTGAAACCGGCCTCGGTAGCTGCGCGAACGCCGCCTTCGAAGCCATCGGCAATCACATCGCCCAAGGCATACACGCCGTTGATACCACCGACGCACTCGCGCTTCTGCGGGGCATCGCCCGGCACGAAGCCAAGGATATCGTCACGCCATACCGGGCGACCGCCCAGGTGCGAAGCCAGGTGCACGATCGGGCTGTAACCGCCCGAGGACGCGATCAGGTCGCACTCGAGGATTTCGCCTGGGCTGGTGACTTTGTGCGCCTGCACATCGATCGCCGCCACACGGGCACCGGTGACGTGCTTGCTGCCTTTGGCCTCGATCACGGCGCTGGAGGTGAGGATGCGAATGCCTTTGGCACGCGCTTCTTCAACCAGCGAGCCACGTGGGTTGTGGCGGGCGTCGGCGATGGCGACCACTTGCAGGCCTGCGTCGTGCCAGTCCAGCGCGGCGCGATAGGCGTGGTCGTTGTTGGTCGACAGTACCAGCTTGCGGCCCGGCGCCACGCCATAGCGGCGAACATAGGTGGAAACAGCACCGGCCAGCATGTTGCCCGGCACGTCGTTGTTGCCGTACACCAGCGGGCGCTCGTGGGCGCCGGCAGCCAGTACCACGCGCTTGGCGCGAACGCGGTGCACGCGGTGGCGAACCTGGCCGATCGGGGCGCGGTCGCCGAGGTGGTCGGTGAGGCGCTCGTGAATGGTCAGGAAGTTATGGTCGTGATAGCCGTTGACCGTGGCACGTGGCAGCAGGGTCACTTCCGGCAGGCCTTCCAGCTCTTTGACCACGGCGTTGACCCACTCGGCAGCAGGCTTGCCGTCGAGGGTTTCGCGGGTGTCGAGCAGGCTGCCGCCGAACTCTTCCTGCTCGTCAGCCAGGATCACGCGGGCACCGCTGCGCGCAGCGGCCAGTGCGGCAGCCAGGCCAGCAGGGCCGGCACCGACGATCAGCACGTCGCAGTGCCGGTTCATGTAGTCGTAGCTGTCAGGATCGTTCTGCAGCGGCGCACGGCCCAGGCCGGCGGCTTTACGGATGTACTTCTCGTAAGTCATCCAGAACGATTTGGGGTACATGAAGGTTTTGTAGTAGAAGCCCGGCGGCATCATGCTGCCGCCAACCTTGCCGAGGATGCCCATGACGTCGTTGTTGACGTTCGGCCAGCCGTTGGTGCTGGTGGCGACAAGGCCCGCGTACAGTGCCTGTTGGGTGGCGCGCACGTTGGGGATCTGGGTAGCTTCGCTGGAGCCGATCTGCAGGATGGCGTTCGGCTCTTCGGTACCGGCGGCGATGATGCCGCGTGGGCGCGAGTACTTGAAGCTACGGCCGACAATGTCGACGCCGTTGGCCAGCAACGCGGCGGCCAGGCTGTCACCGGCATAACCCTGGTAGGTCTTGCCGTTGAAGGTGAAGTTCAGGACCTTGCTGCGGTCGATACGGCCGCCGCTGGCGAGGCGATAGGTCTGGCTCATACTTTTTCCCCTTGGCCTTTGACGGTCGACGCGGCGCTGGTGGCTTTGCCGCTGGCGGTCACTTGCGGCTTCTCGCCAATCTTGTAGGTTTCCAGAATTTCGTAGGTCACGGTGTCACGGGTGACGTTGAAGTACTGGCGGCAGCCGGCAACGTGGTCCCACAGTTCATGGTGAATACCGCGCGGGTTGTCACGGTAGAACATGTAGGTACCCCACTCCTCGTCGGAGCAGGCGTTAGGGTCCAGCGGGCGGGCGATGTGCGCCTGGCCAGAGGCGTGGAACTCTTCTTCGGAGCGCAGCTCGCCGCAGTGGGGACAGAAAATATGCAACATGACGGTGTCTCCGGTTAGTGGGCGACGGCGGCGGCGCCGTGTTCGTCGATCAGTGCGCCGTTGTAGAAACGGTCCATGGAGAACGGCGCGGCCAGTGGGTGCATTTCGCCCTTGGCCAGGCTCGCGGCGAAGACGTTGCCCGAACCCGGGGTCGCCTTGAAGCCGCCAGTACCCCAACCGCAGTTGAAGAACATGTTCTTGACCGGGGTTTTGGTGATGATCGGGCAGGCGTCCGGCGAGGTGTCTACGATGCCGCCCCACTGGCGGTTCATGCGAACACGCGACAGGTTGGGGAACATCTCGACGATGGCCTGCAGGGTGTGCTCGATCACCGGGTACGAACCGCGCTGGCCGTAGCCGACCCAGCCGTCGATACCGGCACCGATCACCAGGTCGCCTTTGTCGGACTGGCTGATGTAGCCGTGTACGGCGTTGGACATGATCACGCTGTCGATGATCGGCTTGATCGGCTCGGATACCAGCGCTTGCAGCGGGTGCGATTCCAGCGGCAGGCGGAAGCCGGCCAGCTTGGCCATGTGCCCGGAGTTACCGGCGGTGACCACGCCGACGCGCTTGGCGCCGATGAAGCCTTTGTTGGTTTCCACACCGATGACCGCGCCGTTTTCCTTGCGGAAGCCGATCACTTCGGTTTGCTGAATCAGGTCGACGCCCAGGGCGTCGGCAGCGCGGGCGAAGCCCCAGGCCACGGCATCGTGACGGGCAACGCCGCCACGGCGCTGTACGGTGGCGCCGAGGATCGGGTAGCGGGTGTTCTTCGAGCAGTCCAGGTACGGGATTTCGGCCGCAACCTGGGCAGTGTTCAGCAGCTCGCCATCCACGCCGTTGAGGCGGTTGGCGCTGACCCGACGCTCGGAGTCACGCATGTCCTGCAGGGTGTGGCACAGGTTGTAAACGCCGCGCTGGGAGAACATCACGTTGTAGTTGAGGTCCTGGGACAGGCCCTCCCACAGCTTCATGGCGTGCTCGTACAGGTGCGCCGACTCGTCCCACAGGTAGTTTGAACGCACGATGGTGGTGTTACGGGCGGTGTTGCCGCCGCCCAGGTAGCCCTTCTCGATCACGGCGACGTTGGTGATGCCGTGCTCTTTGGCCAGGTAGTAGGCCGTGGCCAGGCCATGGCCGCCACCGCCGACAATGACCACGTCGTAAACCTTTTTAGGGGTTGGCGTGCGCCACATGCGCTGCCAGTTTTCGTGGTGGCTGAGGGAGTGCTTGAAAAGGCCGAAGCCCGAGTAACGTTGCATGGTGTGTGACTCCACTCAGCGGTAGACAGGGAAATCTGCGCACAGGGCCGCGACGTTCTTCGCCACATCGGCTTCGACGTCTGCGTCACCGAGGTTGTCGAGGATGTCGCAAATCCAGCCAGCCAGGGCCACGCACTGGGCGACCTTGAAGCCGCGGGTGGTGACGGCCGGGGTGCCGATACGCAGGCCCGAAGTGACGAACGGCGACTGCGGGTCGTTCGGCACGGCGTTCTTGTTGACGGTGATATGCGCACGACCCAGGGCGGCGTCGGCGTCTTTGCCAGTCAGGCCCTGACGGATCAGGCTGACCAGGAACAGGTGGTTGTCGGTGCCACCGGAAACCACATCGTAGCCACGGTCGATGAACACCTGGGCCATGGCCTGGGCGTTTTCGATCACTTGCTGCTGGTAGGCCTTGAATCCAGGCTCCAGCGCTTCCTTGAAGCACACCGCCTTGGCAGCGATCACGTGCATCAGCGGGCCACCCTGGGCACCCGGGAATACAGCGGCGTTCAGCTTTTTCTCGATCTCTTCGTTCGACTTGGCCAGGATCAGGCCGCCACGCGGACCGCGCAGGGTCTTGTGGGTGGTGGTGGTGACCACATCGGCGAACGGGATCGGGTTCGGGTACAGGCCAGCGGCAACCAGGCCGGCAACGTGGGCCATGTCGACGAACAGCAGTGCGCCCACCTTGTCGGCGATGGCGCGGAAGCGTGGGAAGTCGAGGGTCTTGGAGTAGGCCGAGAAACCGGCAACGATCATTTTCGGTTTGTGCTCGACCGCCAGGCGCTCGACTTCGTCGTAGTCGATCAGGCCGGTGTTGGTGTCGATGCCGTACTGGACTGCGTTGTACAGTTTGCCCGAGGACGACACCTTGGCGCCATGGGTCAGGTGACCGCCGTGGGCCAGGCTCATGCCCAGGATGGTGTCACCGGCTTGCAGCAGGGCCAGGTAGACCGCGCCGTTGGCCGACGAGCCGGAGTGCGGCTGGACGTTTGCGTAGTCGGCACCGAACAGCTGCTTGGCGCGCTCGATGGCCAGGGCTTCTACCTTGTCTACGTGCTCGCAGCCACCGTAGTAACGCTTGCCAGGGTAGCCTTCGGCGTACTTGTTGGTCAGGCCGCTGCCTTGGGCCTGCATGACGCGCTTGCTGGTGTAGTTCTCCGAGGCGATCAGCTCGATGTGATCTTCCTGGCGCTGTTCTTCGGCATTCATCGCCGCCAGCAGTGCATCGTCGTAACCCTGGATCTGGTCTTGCTTGCTGAACATTGTGTATCTCCCGGCAGCGATCGTTTTTTGTCGTGGGGCACTGTGGCCCTTTGTGGCGATGTTATGACTGGTGGGGCCGGGTCAGATGCCTGCGCACGCCTTGCAATGGCGCGTTTACGACATTCTCTTTGTGCCGCCCATGCGGGCCCCTTCGCGGGCGCGCCCGCTCCCACAGTGATTGGCGTTTGCAGGACCATTGTGGGAGCGGGCGCGCCCGCGAAGAGGCCGGCACAGTAATGAACAGAAATCGCTGCGCGGGTTGTATAGGCAAGTGCTGAATCGATGGTTTAGAGTGCTGATCTGCGTCGTTCACAGGACCGTGCCATGACAGACAAGAGCCAACAATTCGCCAGCGACAACTATTCCGGTATCTGCCCCGAAGCCTGGGCGGCGATGGAGAAAGCCAACCGCGGCCACGACCGCGCCTACGGCGACGACCAGTGGACCGAGCGTGCATCGGAGTACTTCCGCAATCTGTTCGAAACCGACTGCGAGGTGTTCTTTGCCTTCAACGGCACCGCGGCCAACTCCCTGGCCCTGGCATCGCTGTGCCAGAGCTATCACAGCGTGATCTGCTCCGAGACCGCCCACGTCGAAACCGACGAATGCGGTGCACCGGAGTTTTTCTCCAACGGCTCCAAGCTGCTGACGGCGGCCAGCGTCAACGGCAAGCTGACGCCACAGTCGATCCGCGAAGTGGCGCTCAAACGCCAGGATATCCACTACCCCAAGCCGCGCGTGGTGACCATTACCCAGGCTACCGAAGTAGGCACGGTGTACCGCCCCGACGAGCTGAAGGCGATCAGCGCCACCTGCAAGGAGCTGGGCCTGAACCTGCACATGGACGGCGCACGCTTTACCAATGCCTGTGCATTCCTGGGCTGCAGCCCGGCCGAACTGACCTGGAAGGCCGGCGTGGATGTGCTGTGCTTTGGCGGCACCAAGAACGGCATGGCGGTGGGCGAAGCGATTCTGTTCTTCAACCGCCAGCTGGCCGAAGACTTCGATTATCGCTGCAAGCAGGCCGGGCAACTGGCGTCGAAGATGCGCTTCTTGTCGGCGCCCTGGGTCGGGCTGCTGGAAGATGGCGCATGGTTACGCCATGGCAACCACGCCAATCATTGCGCGCAACTGCTGGCATCGCTGGTCAGTGACCTGCCGGGAGTAGAGCTGATGTTCCCGGTGGAGGCCAACGGGGTGTTCCTGCAAATGCCAGAGCACGCCATCGAGGCGCTGCGGGGCAAGGGCTGGCGCTTCTATACCTTTATCGGCAGCGGTGGCGCGCGCTTCATGTGCTCGTGGGATACCGAAGAAGCGCGGGTGCGTGAGCTGGCGGCGGATATCCGCGCGATCATTGGTGGCTGAGCGAGAGCCGGGGCCGCCTTGCGGCCCCTGCGATCTAGAGCTTGAACCCACCCATCTGCCGCGCCAGGTCATCAGCCAACCCACGCAACGCCTGGCACTCCTCGCGGCACCCTTGCACCTCCGCCGCCGTCTCACGCGCCAAATCGGAAATCCCCTGCACCGTCCGGTTTATTTCCTCGGTCACCGCCGACTGCTCCTCGGTAGCCGTGGCCACCTGATGGTTCATGTCGCTGATGTGCTCTACCTGGTCGGTAATCGCGCTCAGCGATGCCCCGGTGCGCTGGCTCGATTCCACGCCACTGCCGGTCGCCTGCTGCCCTGCCTGCATTGAACTCACCGCCGAACCAGCACCCAGCTTCAGGCGCTGGATCATCTGCTGCACTTCATCGGTGGACAGCTGTGTGCGCCGGGCCAGCGTACGTACTTCATCGGCCACCACAGCGAACCCGCGCCCCATCTCCCCTGCCCGCGCGGCCTCGATGGCAGCGTTCAACGCGAGCAGGTTGGTTTGCTCGGAAATGCTGCGGATTACCGCGAGCACTTCATCGACCGAAGCGACTTCGTCGGCCAGCTGGCTGACCGCATCGGCCGCCTTGCCGATGTCGCCCGACATGCCCTCGATGCCACGAATGGATCGTTGCACCACCTCGCGGGCCTGCAACGCCTCGTCTCGTGCCGACTGCGACGCCTGGGCCGCATCCCCGGCATTGCGGGCGATGTCCTGCACGGTCAGGCCCATCTCGTGTACAGCAGTGGCGACCATTTCGGTCATCTCCTGCTGGCGCCCGGAGCGCTCGGCGGTGTTGTCCACCACCTGGGTTACCTGCTCCACGGCCCGCCGCAGCCGCTCGGAGGTATTCAACACCTCGCCGATCAGGCTGCGTTGGCTGTCCAGGAAGCGGTTGAAACCACGGGCCAGGTCACCCAGCTCATCCTGACGCGAATCGTCCAGGCGGTGGCTGAGATCACCCGCTCCACCGCCAATCTGAACCAATGCGGCGGTAACGCGGCGGATCGGCCGCACCAGGCCACGCGCCAGCAGTACCACCAACAGCAGCGACACCAACGCGACGGCGCCACCGATCAGGCTGGTCAGCCAGACGGCCTGATGCATTTGCGCGTAAATTTCCGACTCTGGCACTTCGGCCACAAGGGTCCAGTTGAGGTCGCGCAGCGGCAGGCCCAGCGCCAGGTAGCGCTCACCGTCACGGCTGAAGCGGCTGCTACGCAGGCTCTCGCCTCCGGTCATGACGCCTTTGGCTGCGTCAGCGCCAAGCTGCTCGGCAAGCTGGCGCTTGCCACTGAAGGCAGCATCGGGATGCACCTGGATCAGGCCATCGTTGCGCACCAGGAACACCTTGCCGTGCTCGCCAAAGCTGAAGTCGTGGATCAGCTTCGATAACTCGGTCATACGCAGGCCCATGCCGGCCACACCCACCAGCTTGCCTTCCTTTTCCACGCGATAGTCGATGAACAGAGCCAGTTCGCCGGTGGCACCATCGATGTCGATGTTGATGAAGCGCTCGGCGCCGCTGTCGATGTAACCGTAAAACCACTTGTCCTTGGGGTTGCTGCGGCTGAGGGTGCGGTCCAGGCCGTTCTCGTTGTAGTAGTGGCCGGTTTCGGTCGAGGCGAACAGCGTAGTAAAGGCGTGGTTGCGCTGTTTGGCGGCGGCCAGGTATTCGATGAATTGGGGTGCCTGCGCGGGATCTTCACCGGCAGCAAGCCAGTCGCGCAGCAGGGTGTTACCGGCAATGTCCGCGGCAGCGACCAACGGTTGGCCCAGCATGCGCTCGATGTCGTTGCGGATGGCTTCGATGCTGGCTGGCAGGGCAGTGTCGACCAGGTAGCGGTCGGTGAGGCGGTTGAGCGCCACGGTGAAGATAATGACCACCACCAGGATGCTCGCCAGCAGGGCAGCGCCCATGCTGGTGATCAATTGCAACTGGATGCTCTTACGCCAGATACGCATGTCCCTACTCCCCCGCACATTATTGTTTTGCGGGAAGTGTATACACTTGCGTATCCAGTTAATCCAGTGATCTGAAGCAATCAGATGCCCCCTGTAGGAGCGGGTTTACCCGCGAATGCGATGTTGAAGCCACTGACGCATTCGCGGGTGAACCCGCTCCTACGGGGGGGGCGGTGTACGGGCTTATTGTTGAGCGATGGCCGCACGATGGCATCCACCGTGGCGTCGATCTGCGCTTGAGTTCGCGCAAGGGTCTGCTGATGCCTGTAGGAGCGGGTTTACCCGCGAATGCGGTGTTGAAGCCACTGACGCATTCGCGGGTGAACCCGCTCCTACGGGGGGACGGTGTAAGGCCTTATTGCTCAGCGATGGTCCGCACGATGGCATCCACCGTGGCGTCGATCTGCGCTTGAGTTCGCGCAAGGGTCTGCTGATGCTCTTTCTGCAGTTCAACCTGTTTGGAGCACAGGTTAAGGGCAGCCAGCACCAGCAGTTTGTCACCGATCAAGGTCGGGTACTGACGCTTGGTCTCGTTAAGGGCTTTGTTGAGCATCCGTACCGCCTGGGCCAGGGTTTCTTCCTGGCCTTCGGGCGCCTTGATCGAATAGTCGATGCCGAGGATCGACACGACATTGATCGGCTGCTCCTGCAGTCTCATGCGCCAACAACGCCCGCGCTGGCGCGCTCGACCAGAGCCTGGATGCGTGCTGCGGTAGCGCCGTTCTTCTCTTCCTGCTCCATCAGCGACAGCTGCAGGGTTTCGTTCTCTTCCTTGGCCTGGGCCAGTTCCTGGCCAAGGGCGGTGTTCTGCTCGATGAGTTGAGCGTTTTTCTGCATCAGGTCGCTGACCAGTTGCTCGATTTGATTCAGGGAAGCTTCCAGCATGGGTCTATCTCAGGTTGTTGCGAGGGGCACACACGATAAAGAAAAGTGCGCCCTATCGCCATTAAATATCGGATTCATAAGGTGTCGAACCCGCAGATTGACAGGGTAATCGACCCCTTGTTCCGACCTGGATCAACCGCCGGTCAGGAAAAGGTTCGCGGTTGCACCATTTTCCCCGGTCGCATTCAAGACTGGCCAGTCACGACCGATAGCCCGGCAAGTCATGTTTTGTCGCTCTTATCCCACTTGCCTGGATCCTCCTCTCCATGTCCCTACGCAACATGAATATCGCCCCGCGCGCGCTTCTCGGCTTCGCGCTCATCGGCCTGCTGATGCTCGGCCTTGGTATCTTCTCCCTGGTGCAGATGGGCAACATCCGCCAGGCGGGCGTTGCCATCGAGCAAGTCAGCGTGCCCAGCATCAAGATCCTCGACGAACTCACCGCGCTGAACCTGCGCATGCGCACGCTTTCCTACCGCCTGCTGCTCAACCGCGAGCCGGCAACCCAACGCGATACCCTCGATCTGCTGGACCAGCGCAACAGCCAGATCGACCGTGCACGCCAGGCCTATCTGCCAATGATCGTCGCCGCCGACGAACAGGCAGCATTCGACCAGTACGGTCAGTTGCTCAACCAGTACCGCCAGTTGGAATCGCGCATGCGCACACTGAGCCAGGCCGACCGCCTGGATGAATTGCGTGACCTGCTCAACCGCGACCTGCTGGCCAACTCCGAGCAGATCAACAAGGTCATGGACACCTTGGTACGCATCAACACTGACCAGACTCGCGCCACCAACGAAAAAGCCGCCAACCAGTATGCCGGCGCTTTCGCTCTGGTGATCGGCCTGCTGGTTGCCGCCACCGTACTGACCTTCGCCTGTGCTTTCCTGCTGACCCGCAGTATCGTCAAGCCGATCGAAGAAGCACTCAAATGCGCCGAGCAAGTCGCCGACGGCGACCTGACCCACGTCATCCGCGCAGAGGGCACCGACGAAGCCGCCCGGCTGTTGCGCGCCATGGCGCGCATGCAGGACAAGCTGCGCGACACCTTGCAGCAGATCGCCGGTTCCGCCACCCAGCTGGCCTCGGCGGCAGAAGAGTTGAATGCCGTCACCGACGAAAGTGCCCGTGGCCTGCAGCAGCAGAACAATGAGATTGAACAGGCCGCCACTGCAGTCACCGAAATGACCAGTGCGGTGGAAGAAGTGGCGCGCAATGCCGTGAGCACTTCAGAAGCCTCCAGTGAAGCCAGCCGCTCCACCGGTGATGGTCGTGACCTGGTGATGGAAACCGTGGGTGCGATCGAGCGCATGAGCGGTGATGTGCAGGCCACCGCCAAGCTGATTACCCACCTGGCCGAACAGTCGCGCGACATTGGCAAGGTGCTCGACGTGATCCGTGGCCTGGCCGACCAGACCAACCTGCTGGCGCTCAACGCAGCCATCGAAGCCGCGCGGGCCGGTGAAGCGGGCCGTGGTTTTGCCGTGGTCGCCGATGAAGTGCGGGCATTGGCCCATCGTACCCAACAGTCGACCAGCGAAATCGAGCGCATGATCGGCAGCATCCAGGGCGGTACGGAAGAGGCGGTAGAATCGATGCGCACCAGCACCGAGCGTGCGGAGTCGACACTGAACATCGCCCGGGGCGCAGGCATGGCACTGGACACCATCGCCGGCGCGGTGGCGCAGATCAACGAGCGCAACCTGGTGATTGCCAGTGCGGCCGAAGAGCAGGCCCAGGTAGCGCGGGAAGTGGACCGCAACCTGGTGAACATCAATGACCTGTCGGTGCAGAGTGCTACCGGGGCGCATCAGACCAGCGCGGCGAGTGCCGAGCTGTCGCGCCTGGCGGTAGACCTCAATGGCCTGGTAGCCCGGTTCCGCACCTAGAAGCATTCGCGGGCACGCCCGCTCCCACAAGGTTCACCGCAGTCCTGAAGATAGCGATGACCCTGTGGGAGCGGGCGTGCCCGCGAAGAATCCAGACTGGCCACTGGATCAGTAATCGATCCGCACATCCCCTTTCGGCACGCTGCAGCACGACAGGATGTAGCCCTCGGCTTCGTCCTCTTCGGTAATCCCGCCGTTGTGCTCCATCTCCACCTCGCCGCCCAGCTTGAGCACCTTGCAGGTGCCGCAGATGCCCATGCCGCAGGCTTTCGGGATCATCAGGCCAACCTTGGCTGCCGCCGCATGCACGGTCTCGCCCGGGGCGATGCGGATGCTCTTCTCGCTGCCGATGAACTCCACCAGATTGAGGTCGGAAACGTCCAGCTCAGGTGCATCGGCCGCCTGCTCGGCGTGCTCCACGGCATCGGCCTTGGCTTCCGCCGGCGTCGCGCCGAACGACTCCTCGTGGTAATTCGCCATGTCGAAACCGACCGCTTCGAGCAGGCGCTTGACCGCTGTCATGTACGGCGTCGGGCCGCAGCAGAACACCACGCGCTCCATGTAGTCCGGCGCGATCAGTTCCATCAGCCGCTGGTTCAGGTAACCGCGGTAACCCGCCCACGGCTCGCCCAGGCCGTGCTTTTCGCAAATGATGTGCAGGCTGAAGTTGGGGATGCGCGAAGCCATCTGCTCCAGCTCGCGGTGATAGATGATGTCCTTGGGCGAACGGGCGCTGTGCACGAACACCATGTCGACATTGGCGTTGGTGTCGTAGAACCAGCGCGCCATCGACATCACCGGGGTAATGCCCACGCCACCCGACAGGTACAGCACCTTGCCCGACGGGAAGTCGATGGCGTTGAACAGGCCCACAGGGCCGTGCACCGGCAGCTCGAGGCCTTCGTGCATGGTGTCGTGCAGGAAGTTCGACACCAGGCCACCCGGCACGCGCTTGACGGTGATCGAGAAGCTGTAGGGCACTGACGGCGAACTGGAGATGGTGTAGGACCGCATCACGGGCTTGCCTTCGATCTCCAGCTCCAGGGTGACGAACTGCCCTGGCTTGAAGAAGAACATGATCGGCTGGTCGGCCATGAAGCAGAAGGTGCGCACGTCCCAGGTCTCCTGGATGACCTTGACGCAGCGCACGATGTGGCGGCCGTTGGCCCAGGTCTGGGTAGTGACCGGATTGAGGAAGGTATCGGACATGTTCATCTCCAGCGGCCGACTATGGCCCTTTTCATGGCTGCGATAATGCGCAAGCTGAAGACGACGCACATTCCTGCCTGCGACATCGACGTGCTTATCGCGACCAGCCCCGTGGCACAAGGGCTGGCGCGTCGTTATTCAAATCGGCCATGTCGCCCATGGATACGGTTCGCGGCGTCTTCGGACGCACACTCCACGGCAAAAGAACTAGCTGTTTTATCTGAAGCAGCCTTGCGGCACCACAACAACGATTAGCCACCTTTTGCCGGCCGCATACGGCCCCGAGGAATACACGATGGACGTCACCGCAACCCTGAGCCTGGGCGATCCACTTGAACCTGCACGCAAGGCTACCGCCGAGATGTTGCAGACCCGCGAGCGCACCTACTCGCTGCCCCAGCCTTTCTACACCGACGAGCGTCTGTTCCAGATCGACATGCAGGAGATCTTCCATAAAGAATGGTTGATCGCCGGCATGACCTGCGAGATCCCGGCCAAGGGCAACTACATCACCCTGCAGATCGGCAAGAACCCGATCATTGTGGTGCGCGGTGCCGAAGGCAAGGTGCATGCCTTCCACAACGTCTGCCGCCACCGCGGTTCGCGCCTGTGCGTCAGCGAGAAAGGCAAGGTGGCCAAACTGGTGTGCCCATATCACCAGTGGACTTACGAGCTGGACGGCCGCCTGCTGTTCGCCGGCACCGAGATGGGTGCTGACTTCGATATGAGCCAGTACGGCCTCAAGCCCGTGAACGTGAAGGTTGCCGGCGGCTACATCTTCATCAGCCTGGCGGAAAACCCGCCTGCCATCGACGAGTTCCTGGCCACGCTGGACCATTACATGGAACCGTACGACATGGAGAACACCAAGGTGGCGGTGCAAACCACCTTGATGGAAAAGGCCAACTGGAAACTGGTGCTGGAAAACAACCGCGAGTGCTACCACTGCAACGGTTCGCACCCGGAACTGCTGCAAACCCTGCTGGAGTGGGACGACACCAACGACCCGCGCGCCAGCCAGGAATTCAAGGACCATGTGGCCGCCTCCGCCGCTGCCTGGGAAGCCGAGAAGATCCCGTACCTGCACAAGAGCCACGGCCTGCGTAACCGCATCGTGCGTATGCCGCTGCTCAAGGGCACCGTGTCGATGACCATGGACGGCAAGCAGGCCTGCCAGAAGCTGATGGGTCGCATCAAGAACCCGGACCTTGGCTCGATGCGCATCCTGCACCTGCCGCACTCGTGGAACCACTGCATGGGCGACCACATGATCGTGTTCACCGTGTGGCCGATCAGCGCCCAGGAGACCATGGTCACCACCAAGTGGCTGGTGCACAAGGATGCCGTCGAAGGTGTGGACTACAACCCCGAGAACATGCGCAAGGTGTGGGACGCCACCAACGACCAGGACCGCCGTCTGGCCGAAGAGAACCAGCGCGGGATCAACTCCACGGCGTACCAGCCTGGCCCGTATTCGAAGACTTACGAGTTTGGTGTGGTGAACTTCATTGACTGGTACAGCGGGCGGCTACTGAACAACCTGGGAGCAGAGCCTGCGCCGTATCTGAAGGAAGTGCAGGCGCAGTAACCCGTACCACCCACTGGCACGGCAAATTGCCGTGCCAGTGGGTTTATGGTCGCCTTATGTCCCGATTCGGAGACGGAGGCGGCGCACTGGGTTCAGTACCCCAGCGACGCCACGCATCCGCAGCTGCTCGACCTGCCGAAGCGATCCTGGCCCCGAGTGCCGTGCCTCTGCCCCACACGTACGAAGCCCCTTCGACAACCATGCGCATACCGGTGACTTCATAGAATGTCTCCCAGGCTACCCTTGCCCCCGACACTCCGGGCTGCCCCACCCCCCGCCATACAGCCTGTGCCGCCTCGGCGTTGGAGAACAAGCCACCGCTGATGTTCCCAATTGCGTTGCCCAACCCCAGGCGACGGCCGTGACTGGTCAGTACATTACCAATCCACCCTTGTTCGACTCCGCTCATTGCGGTGCTTGCAACCCCCATTCCTCCTGTGTAGAAAAGGCTCGTATTACCGATCCGGGATCTTAGGCTCGGCGCCGTATATTCCGTACCGGAATGCTGGCTTTGCAAGCGGGCTACCACGTTTCTGGCCGTTCGTGCGATAGCCCCGCCCAACGTCACCGAACTTGAAAACATGCTTATGCCACTGATCACCGGGCTAATCACGTCGACCTGGGGGCGGGCGAACCGGGCGAACCGGGTGGCCGGGGCGGCGCCACTGGGGTCGACCCGGTTGATCGGGTCGCCACCGCAATAGGCATAGGCATTCAGCCCACCCTCCGAGAAAGGGCTGAGTGAGTCGGCAGAGTGAAAGCGCATCAATACAGGGTTGTAGGTTCGCCGGCCGTTGCCCAGGTGATAGCAACCCGTCAGGTGATCGACCATCTGCCCGGTGAAGGCAATATTCCTTGCACCAGCACAGGCCCCGTATGCTGAATAGGACTTTGGAATCCCGCCCATGTGGGCAGGGATAACGGGTTGCAGCATGCCATGCATGATGAACGCTCAGCCGATAGTGATCGCTCATCCTACTCGCCTGGAACAGGACTGCTAACTGATAGAAATGATAGGTTCTTGGTACTTATTCACAGGTTTTGACTCAGGTGATCCTGAATTTTCACCTGCACTCAGGGTTCAAGCGTGTGTGAGCCCCGATTGGCTGTTTTCTGATCAAAGCACTCGAAGACAGGAACGGCGTGGCCTACAGCCGGTATCAAACAGATTATCCACAGACCGGCTCACAGAGATTGTGGGAAAATCCTGGCAAAAAGCAGCATGCCCGCATCAGGCGATGCCAAGGGAAGCTGATCATTTTATGATCTAAACCGTGTAAGCGCCGTTATATAA
Organism: Pseudomonas sp. GW823-FHT05G12; assembly: GCF_058795575.1. Classification (NCBI taxonomy): domain Bacteria; kingdom Pseudomonadati; phylum Pseudomonadota; class Gammaproteobacteria; order Pseudomonadales; family Pseudomonadaceae; genus Pseudomonas; species Pseudomonas sp. GW823-FHT05G12. The sequence continues at coordinate 398,400 of NZ_CM179501.1, read as the reverse complement.
GGCTCCCAGCCATGCACCAACAATTTATCCACACCTTGGCGAACAGATTCCGTGGGCAAAACGGAGCGTACCTGACATTCAGCCGTTTTGCTGGAATCCAGGCATGTGAGGGGGGAAGTGAATAACTTATACACAGGGGACTGGGCTATGAATTGTGTCGCAGGGGCCGCAGCGGGCCCCAGGATCTCGAGTCTGGCTCAGGATTGTCAGGGCTGCTAAGCGGCCTATCGCGTAACACAGGCCGCTCCCACGGGACTCAGCGCAATACGCCCTCTTCCACCAGCAGCTTGAGGATCGCCTCAGCGCCTTCCTGCGGCGAAACGTCCTTCAGCACCTTGCCACCACCGCCACTGGCCTTGGCCGTCGCCGCCTTCATGCGGTCGGCGCCGCTCTTGGCCTTGATCACCTTCAAGCGCTTGGGCCTTGGACGGGCCGGTTGCAGCTCGGCTTCAGCCAACAGCTCATCTTCGACAATGGCCACGTTACGCGCCGCCAATACCCCCCGGCGCGCAGGCCCAAAAGCGCTCTGGCGCGGCTTGGGCGCCGCGTTATCCACAGTCGCCAGCAATGGCAGACGCACCTTCAAGCGACGCCGCTGACCACGCGGCAGAGCCTGCAACACCTGCGCGGTGCCGTTGTCGATCGACTCCACCTCAGCCAACCCGACAATCAGCGGCCAGCCGAGCTTTTCGGCCAGCAGGAACGGCAACATGCCCGACCCCTCGCCAGTCTCGGCCTGGCTGCCGGTCAGCACCAGTTGGGCCCCGGCGTCGCGCAGATAATCGCCCAGCACGCCCAGCACATCGGCCCCGGCCGGTTGCTCCAGCACGTCGAGGTGGTCCAGGCCCATGCCCAGGTAAGCGCGCAAGGCCTCTTCCTGTGGATCGCCCGCATGCACCACCTGCAAGTTATCCCCAGCCAGCTGCAAACCCAACTCCACGGCGCGGGCATCCTGCTCGGCGCGGCGGGCGCGGCCGGAGCTGGGGTGGGCACCAATGGAAACCAGGCTGATCACTTTCGTACTCATGCTCGTGCCCTTATGCCGCGTCGCGCTGGCCGCCGCTGCGGTAGTTGTCCACAGCCTCGATCAGCGCCTTGAGAATCGCCGAGCTGTCGCCAATCACCGACAGGTCAGCCCGTTTGATCATGTCGCAGCCCGGATCCATGTTGATCGCCACCACCTTGTCGCAGGCACCGATACCCTGCAGGTGCTGGATCGCGCCCGAGATACCCACAGCCACGTAGACACGCGCGGTAACCCAGGTGCCGGTAGCCCCCACCTGGCGGTTGCGCGGCATGAAGCCGTCGTCCACCGCCACCCGCGAGGCACCTTCGGTAGCGCCGAGGGCTGCGGTGGCCTTGTGGTACAGGTCCCAGTCCTTGACACCGTTGCCGCCCGAGACGATGAACTCCGCTTCGGCCATGGCAATGGTGGCCGGGTCGACGGCCACCGAGCCAAGGTCTTCGATGCGCGGCAGGCTGCGCACCACACTTGTGGACAACTCCACCGGCAACGCTTCGTGACGGGTTTCGCTGACCGGCTCGGCGCACTCGGCCGCCGCCAGGATCAGGCGCGGCACAGTGCGTTGCAGGTCTTGCTGGCCGGCGCCGGCGCGGCCGATGCACTGGCCGTCCTTGACCTGCCATACCCGCGTTGCCGGGCGCTCGCCCAGCGCGGCGCCCAGGCGCCGACCCAGTTCCCCGCCACCGGTGCGGCTGTCAGGCAGCAGCCAGTGGCGCGGCGCGAACTGGTTATCCACAGCCCGCAGGCCTTGCACCAGTTGCTCCGGTGCATAACCTTCAAAGGCCTCGCCTTCGATAACCAGCAGGCGATCGACACCGGCTGTGGAAAAGTTGCTTTCCTTGTGCTCGTTGAACACCACGGCCAGCACCGCCCCGTCGCTGCCAGCCAGGCTGTGGGCCAGGCCAAGCAGGTCGCGGTCGTGGCTGCTCAGGCGGCCGCCAACCATGTCCGGCACGACGGCAATGTAGAACGCCGGCGCCGCCACCTGGTGCAGTGGCAACTTGACCTCGGCTGCTGCCGTGCGCCGCCCGCCCGCGCCGGTGCCCTGCTGGGCGCCGCTGCGGTCGATGCGCTTGATGCCGGCCGGGCCGACAAAGCCTGCGGCAATCGCATGTGGGTTCTTGCGGATGATGCCGTTGGGCCCCATCCAGCTGGTCTGTTGCGTCTGCATCGCGGCATGCAGCGGGTGCAGACGGTTACGGGCGATCCACTCGGCGCGTGGATCGCGGCGGATAATGTCGCTCATCAGTGCACCTCCGCAGGTTCACGTTTAGCCGTTTGCGGCTTTGGGACAGTGGATGCGTCCTCCTCGATCAGCACGTCGGCCACCAGTTCGGCCAAGTCCTTGATCTGTGGGCGCGGCTCGACCACGCCTTCAAGCATGGCGGTGCACTGCGGGCAACCCACGGCTACCAGCTCGGCCTCGGTCTCACGGATGTCGTCCATGCGCATATCGGGAATACGCTGCTTGCCAGGGATGTCAGTGATCGGCGCACCGCCACCACCACCGCAGCAACGGGAACGGAAGCCCGAGCGCTGCATCTCGCGCACCTCGATACCCAGCGCCTTGAGCACTTCGCGCGGGGCTTCGTACTCGCCGTTGTAGCGGCCCAGGTAGCACGGATCGTGGTAGGTGACGCTGCCGCCCTTGTGCTGGCCCAGGTTGAGCTTCTTGGCCGCGATCAGTTCGGCGATGTAGGTGCTGTGGTGCTGCACCTGGTAGTCACCGCCCAGGGCGCCGTATTCGTTCTTCAGCACATGGAAGCTGTGCGGATCGCAGGTGACGATACGCTGGAACTTGTACTTGGCCAGGGTCTGGATGTTGCGCTTGGCCAGTTGCTGGAAGGTTGCCTCATCGCCCAGGCGGCGCGCCACGTCGCCGCTGTCGCGCTCTTCCAGGCCGAGTACGGCGAAGTCCACACCCGAGGCTTTCAATACTTTGACAAACGAACGCAAAGTGCGCTGGTTACGCATGTCGAAGGCACCATCACCGACCCAGAACAACACTTCGGTCGCTTTCACTTCAGACAGCAGCCGCAGGTTAAGGTCGGCAGCCCAGTTCATGCGCCCGCCGGGGGCGAAGCCGCCAGGGTTGTCGGTGGCGATCAGGTTGTCCAGCACCTCGGCGCCCTTGTTCGGGGTGGCGCCCTTTTCCAGGGTGAGGTGGCGGCGCATGTCGACGATGGCATCGACGTGCTCGATCATCATCGGGCACTCCTCGACGCAGGCACGGCAGGTGGTGCAGGACCACAGCGTCTCGGCGTCGACCAGGCCATTGACGATCGGCTGGTGTGGATTGCCGCCGTGTTCGCCGATTGGTTTGCCAGGGTATGGGCTACCGGCGAATTGCGCGTCAGTGCCACCGGCAAGGCCGATGACCATGTCCTGGATGAGTTTTTTCGGGTTCAACGGCTGGCCAGCGGCAAAGGCCGGGCACATGGCTTCACATTTACCGCACTGCACGCAGGCATCGAAGCCCAGCAGCTGGTTCCAGGTGAAGTCCACCGGCTTTTCCACGCCAAGGGGAGCGTTCGGGTCTTCCAGATCCAGCGGCTTGAGGCCGGTGGAGCGACCGCCGCCGAAGCGTTCGGCACGGCGGTGCCAGGCCAGGTGCAGGGCACCGGCGAAGGCGTGCTTCATCGGGCCGCCCCAGGTCATGCCAAAGAACAGCTCCGACACACCCCACAGCACGCCCAGGCCCAGAATGGCGACCATCACCCAGCCACCGGTGTTGGCCGGCAGGATACCGGCGACCGGCAGGGTGGCAATGAAGAAGCTCACGGCGAACGCCAGCAAACTCTTCGGCAGGCGCATCCACGGGCCCTTGGACAGGCGAGAGGGCGGGTTGAGGCGGCGTTTGAAGACAAAGATGGCACCGGTGAACATGATCACCGTGGCGATCAGCAGTGCGTAGCCGAGAATCTTGCTCTGCAGGCCAAAACCATGCACCAGAATGGCCAGCACAGCAGACAGCACAAAGCCGCCCGCAGTGGCCACGTGGGTCTTGGACATGTATTTGTCGCGCTCAACCACGTGGTGCAGGTCCACCAGGTAGCGGCGCGGCATGGCCAGCAGGCCGCCGATCAGGTTGACCTTGGACGGCCGGCCACGGCGCCACATGCGCACCCGGCGCAAGGCACCGAGCACTGCCAGGCCAAGGGCAGCGAACAGCAGGATGGGTAGAAGGGTGTTCAACATGGGAGACTCCCACAAACAGCTGGATTCTTGCGCCGACCAGAGGGCGAGACTGGCCCCATGTAAGAGCGGGTTCACCCGCGAATGCGTCCGGTCAGGCAACAGTGTTGTCAGTGCTGACGCATTCGCGGGTAAACCCGCTCCTACAGGGATCGCGCCCGATGGCGGCGACTGTTAACGATCAGAAGTCCTTGCACAGGCGCAAGGCGTCGTAGATCGCCGCATGCACGTTGCGCTGGGCCACGCAGTCGCCGATGCGGTACAGCAGGTAGCCTTCGCCCGGCTGGCTGAGGATCGGCTGTGGCTTGATGGCGAACAGCGCCTCCACGTCGATCTGGCCCTTGTTGCGCGAACCTTCCTTGAGCGCGTAGTACAGCTCCTCGTCAGGGCGCACGCCGTTTTCAACCACGACTTGATCGACCACGCGCTCTTCCTTGGCGCCGGTGTATTCGTTCTCCAGTACCGCCACCAGCTTGTCGCCTTCGCGGTAGACCTTTTCCAGCATCATGTCGCCGGTCATGATCACTTCTTTGGGGTACATGCTGCGGTAGTAGGTGGGGAAGGTGGTACCACCCATGGCCACACCTGGCTTGATGTCGTCGGTGACGATCTCGACCTGGCTACCCTTGTCGGCGATGAAGTCGGCGACCGACATACCGGTGAATTCGCAGATGGTGTCGTACACCAGCACGTTCTTGCCCGGCGCTACCTTGCCATCGAGCACATCCCAGCTGCTGACCACCAGCCCTTCAGCGGCGCCCCAGTGCTCGTTCTGCTCCAGGAACGAGTGTCCACCTACGGCCAGCACGATGACGTCCGGGCGCAGGTCCTGGATGGCGGCCACATCAGCGGCAGTGCCCAGGCGCAAGTCGACTTTCAGGCGAGCCAGCTCAAGCTGGTACCAGCGGGTGATACCGGCAATCTGGTCACGCTGCGGGGCCTTGGCGGCAATGGTGATCTGCCCGCCAATCTGGTCCCTCTTCTCGAACAGGGTCACGTCGTGGCCGCGTTCAGCAGCCACGCGGGCCGCTTCCATGCCGGCAGGGCCTGCGCCAACCACCACCACCTTGCGCTTGACGCCGGTGGTCTTCTCGATGATGTGCGGCACACCCATGTACTCACGGGAGGTCGCGGCGTTCTGGATGCACAGCACATCCAGGCCCTGGTACTGGCGGTCGATGCAGTAGTTGGCACCGACGCACTGCTTGATCTGGTCGATCTGGCCCATCTTGATCTTGGCGATCAGGTGCGGGTCGGCCATGTGCGCACGGGTCATGCCGACCATGTCCACGTAGCCGCCTTCAAGAATGCGCGTGGCCTGGTTCGGGTCTTTGATGTTCTGCGCGTGCAGCACCGGGACCTTGACCACTTCCTTGATACCGGCCGCCAGGTGCAGGAACGGCTCCGGCGGGTAGCTCATGTTGGGGATGACGTTGGCCAGGGTGTTGTGGGTATCGCAACCCGAGCCGACCACGCCGATGAAGTCGAGCATGCCGGTGGCGTCGTAGTAGGCGGCGATCTGCTTCATGTCCTCGTGGCTGAGGCCATCAGGGTGGAACTCGTCACCGCAGATACGCATGCCCACGCAGAAGTCGTCACCCACTTCGGCGCGTACGGCTTTCAATACTTCCAGGCCGAATTTCATGCGGCCTTCAAAGGTGCCGCCCCATTCGTCGGTACGCTTGTTGACCCGTGGGCTCCAGAACTGGTCGATCATGTGCTGGTGCACCGCCGACAATTCCACGCCGTCCAGGCCGCCCTCTTTGGCGCGACGCGCAGCCTGCGCGTAGTTGCCGATTACCCGCCAGATCTCTTCCACCTCGATGGTTTTGCAGGTGGCGCGGTGCACAGGTTCGCGAATGCCCGATGGCGACATCAGCGTCGGCCAGTTGAAGCCGTCCCAGCGCGAGCGACGGCCCATGTGGGTAATCTGGATCATGATCTTGGCGCCATGCTTGTGCATGGCGTCGGCAAGGTTCTGGAAGTGCGGGATGATGCGGTCGGTCGACAGGTTGACCGATGCCCACCATTCCTGCGGGCTGTCGATGGCCACCACCGACGAGCCGCCACAGATGGCCAGGCCGATGCCGCCCTTGGCCTTCTCTTCGTAGTACTTCACATAGCGGTCGGTCGTCATGCCGCCGTCAGTGGCGTAGACCTCGGCATGCGCGGTGCTGAGCACACGGTTGCGGATGGTCAGTTTGCCGATCTGGATCGGCTGGAACATTGCTTCGAATGCCATGACGCTATCTCCGGCTTACAACGGCTTTGTAACGAACAGGCCATCTTCGTGGCCTTCTTCCGACCCGCCATAGACCTGCTCGGCCACGGTGCGGATCTTGCTGCCGCGGGCAGCGAGAATCTGGTCCATCGCGCCAGCGAACCAGCCGGTGAACATGTAGTCGACCTTGCGGCCGCACTTGCCATAGACGTACACGAACGCAGAGTGCTTGAGCTTGACGCTGCAGGTACCTTTATCCAGGTCGATATCCTGGATCTCGAACAGGCCCCAGCCACGCTGGCTCAGGCGCTTCATGTAGTGCTCGAACACCGCCACGCCTTCCAGGCCATGGCACTCGGCCTCTTTTTCACACCAGTGCCAGGCAGACTTGTAGCCAGCCTTGTAGAGGATCTCGGCATAGGCGTCGGCGCCCAGCACTTCCTCGATGCCCATATGGTTATTGACGAAGAAATGCCGAGGCACATACAGCATCGGCAAGGCGTCGCTGGTCCAGACACCGGTCTCGCTGTCGACTTCGATTGGCAATTGCGGGGCGATTTTGGCCATGGAAACTCAACTCCATAAAATTTTTTGTGGGTGCCCCGGCGTTGCTGGCAGGGGCTATCAGGCTTGGAGAGCGGCTTACTCGCCCCAGACATCCTTGAGGACGTTTACCCAGTTCTCGCCCATGATCTTGCGCACCACGCGCTCGGAATGGCCGCGTTTGAGCAAGGTCTCGGTGAGGTTGGGGAATTCGCCGACGGTGCGAATGCCCAGCGGGTTGATGATCTTGCCGAAGTTGGTCAGGCGGCGGGCGTAGCCCTTGTCATGGGTCAGGTATTCGAAGAAGTCCTGGCCGTGACCCTGGGTGAAGTCGGTACCGATACCTATGGCGTCTTCACCGACGATATTCATGGTGTACTCGATGGCCTCGGCGTAGTCATCGATGGTCGAGTCAATGCCTTTGGCCAGGAACGGCGCGAACATGGTGACGCCGACGAAACCGCCGTGATCGGCGATGAACTTCAGCTCTTCGTCCGACTTGTTGCGCGGGTGCTCTTTCAGGCCCGAGGGCAGGCAGTGCGAGTAGCACACCGGCTTTTTCGATTCGAGGATGACTTCTTCGGAAGTCTTGGAGCCGACGTGGGACAGGTCGCACATGATGCCGACACGGTTCATCTCGGCAACGATCTCGCGACCGAAGCCGGACAGCCCGCCGTCACGCTCGTAGCAGCCGGTGCCCACCAGGTTCTGGGTGTTGTAGCACATCTGCACGATGCCCACGCCCAGCTGCTTGAACACATCCACATAAGCGATCTGGTCCTCGAACGCATGGGCGTTCTGGAAGCCGAAGAGGATGCCGGTCTTGCCCAGCTCCTTGGCCTTGCGGATGTCGGCGGTGGTGCGCACCGGCATCACCAGGTCGCTGTTGTCGCGGATCAGCTTCTGGCTGGACGCGATGTTGTCGACGGTAGCCTTGAACCCTTCCCAGACCGACACCGTGCAGTTGGCCGCAGTGAGGCCGCCTTTGCGCATGTCTTCGAACAGCTCGCGGTTCCATTTGGCGATGATCAGGCCATCGATGACGATGCTGTCGGCGTGTAGTTCGGCTGGGCTCATCAGGCTGTCCCCTTTTATAGAGTTGGGTCGCGCCAAACCTTCTGCCGGCGCTTTGAGGCCAGCATATGCCTGTGCCCCGAGGCGCCCCGGTGCAAAAACGACAGGGGGTTTGCCGAAAGCGTCAATGCGCGACAAGAGCGCGTCTGGCGCGTGTTCCGGGGATGAGAGACAGTCTCGATAACGACATTTGCGGCCGGTACATGAACATTTGGTCAGGGAGCTACCACCTGACCTCTGGCTGAGCGAGAATCCCTGCGATTCGACAGCCTGTTGAGGAGAAAACGGATGAAATCAATGGCATGGCTGGTGCTGCTGGCCATCGTGAGCGGGGCCCAGGCCGGTGAGGAAGAAAGCACACCTTGCGACAATGTGGAGACCGACCAGCAAACGTTCGCCTGTGCAGCATTCAACAAGCAGGTCGCCGAGCGTGAGCTGCAGTCGGCCTACGACGAACTGATCGAGCGCATGCGTGATCAGTTTGGCGACGAGGCTGGCCTGATGTCGCGAATAGAGGCAGCCGAGAAAGTCTGGAGCCAACTGCGCGATGCAGACTGCAAGGTCGAAACCCATGCTGAACAACCCGGCAGCAACGCCTACCAGATCGCCTGGAACAGCTGCATTGCACAGCGCAGCGATGAGCGGGCGGAGTATTTGCGCAGCCTGGGCTCGCAAAACAGTGACGAGCCGGCACCCGAAGATTGATCAGCACGCGCGAGTGAAGGATCAACTCCAGAGGAACAACATGCCGCTGATGCCCCCTGCGTAATTGCTCGATAGTGCCCTCAGACCACGTGCTCACCATGTGTGTCTTGGAACTCACAACTATCAAGGAATTACAAAGTGGCTGACATCAAAGTTGAAATGGAAAAAATCCGCAAAGAGGGTCAAGAGCGCGTAGCCGCTACCGGCCAGACCATCTGCATCTTCGCTGACAATGTGCCTGCCAACATTGCAGAAGACATCCTGGCCGGCATGCGCTTGATGACCGAACTGGCCAATAAGAAGTTCGACAAGGAAACCCAGCAGCGCGAGTGGTACAACTTCTACAACGATGGCCTGATCAAGTTTGGCTGGACCATGACGGGCGCAGCACATGCCGAAGATGCCATTGATGAGGACAACCTGACCCTGGCAGAGCTGATCACCAAGTCCGTCACCATCAGCGTCTCCGCGGACCCTCGTCGCGCCGCCTGCGCCAGGCGTGTTCTGCAAATTGTCGTGCAGAAGCCGGAAGTCAAGGCGCACCTGGAAAAGCACAGCCATAGCGAAACCGGCAAATCGAGCAACTTCGTGGTCGCCCAGTGCGAAATGACGCCACAAGGCCTGCCTGCGATGCACATGACCAGCTTCCAGGCCAGCTACGACTCGAAAGTCGAGCGTGAAGGCGCCCTGACCCGCAAGGTCGACAAAACCTCTACCCGCGTCTATCGCGCTTCGCAACAAGGCACGTTCAGCGTTCGTCACTTCGACGCTGCACGTGATCTTGTGAATGAGAAGATCAAAGGCGACCTCGGCGCGTTTCTCGCTATCTGATTAGCGAGGCCGGGTACCAGAGCGCGCTGGTACCCGGTTCTGGTCATCTGCATCCATCAAGGAGCAATGCCACATGGACGATACGAGCCTGGACACCCGAATATTCGAGGAGCGGCTAAGCATCAAGCCTGCGCCCTGGCTGACACTCGATACATGGGAAGATTTGCAGCTATGCCTGCGTTATTCGCAAGCAGTAGCCAATGAAAAATACTCGATGGAAACCCAGCCTCAGCAATGGTTCACTGTCGCTATCGCCACCTTGCAATCATTGAAATTCACCCTGCTCGAACATACACATAAAACCATTGTGTATGAGCCGCACTTGCTTGCATTAAGCGATGTGTACAGTGGCTTTCTACCCCCACCGCGCGAAAAAGGGCCTTGGTTCAAGAGCCTCGACGAAAATGTTCAAGCCGCTCTGCAGTCGGCAGGTACGCGTACCTTCACCGTCATGAACGCCTCTTCACATCTCAGTATCGAAATGGACCATGAAGGGGACCAGGTCCCGGTTGCGATCCTGTTCTATGCCTACTGCATTACCGACCCGGTCGAGCCCACTAGAAAGCTGAACCTGATATTCGATCACCTGGGTGCACGCTTCAATGCAGCAGGTTTCGCCCAGCTTCGCGAGGATCTGCAAGCAAGGAATCGCGAAAAGCTAAGGGCCATTCTCGAGCGTGAACTGGATTGAAGCTCACTTTGTACCGCTGGGCCGTCGCTCCTCCCGCGGGCACCGTCCAAACCTCAGCTTGTAGCGCCGCGTGAAATAGGATGGCAGTTCAAACCCGCACGCAAGGCTGACTTCAGTCACCGACATGTCGGTCTGGGCCAACAGCTGGCGCGCCTTGTCCAGCCGTAACCCGAGATAGAAACCACTCGGTGTTGCATCCAGGTGCATGCGAAACAAACGCTCCAGTTGACGCCTTGTCACCTTGATCGCGGCAGCCAGTTCCAGCGTACTCAGCGGTGGCTCGATGTGTTTTTCCATTTCGCCAATGGCATGGACCAGCTTCTTGTTGCTGATGCCATAACGCGCACCGATCTGCATGCGCTGGTGGTCCTGGCGCTGACGGATACGACCCAGCACGAACTGCTCGGACACCTTGACCGCCAGTTCGCTGCCGTGAGACTGGGCAATCAGGTGCAGCATCAAATCGATCGAGGCCGTTCCGCCGGCACAGGTGATGCGGCTGCGGTCGATCTCGAACAGCTCCTGGGTGGCTTGAAGGCCTGGATAGCGTTCCTTGAATGCCTCCAGCGCCTCCCAATGCAATGTCGCCCGGTAGCCCTCGAGCAGCCCTGCCTCGGCCAGCACCATCGCGCCCGTGTCGATGCCACCGAGCATGACAGCTTCGTGGTTGAGCCGGCGCAGCGCATGCAGCAGTTTGGGTGCGACATTGGCCAGTGGCTCAAAGCCCGCAACCACCAGCAGGATGTTGGCCGGCTCTCCTTCCCCCAGGGCGGCATCGGCATTGATCGACATGCCATTGCTCGCCAGCACCGCCTCACCGTCCAGGCTAAGCACCTGCCACCGGTACAACTGCCCACCAAAACGATTGGCCACCCGCAGCGGCTCCACTGCCGAAATGAACCCCATGGCAGAAAAGCCGGGCACCAACAGAAAGGCAATCGTCTCCATCATCCCCTCCTCCACAGAAACTGGTCGCCCCGGTGCTAATTCCTGTCGCTAGCGTGCGCTTGGGCAAGGTAGCGCCAGCGTAGCGTATTCACACGGTCCGCAGAGGCCGCCCTCAATAACAATATGCACTGCCGATGGAGAGCCACCATGCACAGCTTGATCCGCCGCAGCCTGTTGCCCCTTGCCCTGAGCAGCATCGTCGCCACCCCGCTTTTCGCCGCCGAGCCCGCCGCCTGCAAAAACGTGCGCCTTGGCGTGGTCAACTGGACCGACGTCATTGCCACCAGCGCCATGGCCCAGGTACTGCTCGACGGCCTGGGGTACCAGACCAAACAGACCAGTGCCTCGCAACAGATCATCTTCGCCGGCATACGCGACAAACGCCTGGACATGTTCCTGGGTTACTGGAACCCGATCATGACCCAGACCATCACCCCGTTCGTCGATGCCAACCAGGTCAAAGTGCTGGACAAGCCAAGCCTGGAGGACGCGCGCGCCACCTTGGCCGTGCCGAAATACCTCTACGACAAGGGCCTGAAGACTTTCGCCGACATCCACAAGTTTGAGAAGGAGCTGGGCGGCAAGATCTATGGCATCGAACCGGGTTCCGGCGCCAACACCCAGATCAAGGCAATGATCACCAAGAACCAGTTCGACCTGGGCAAGTTCCAGCTGGTCGAGTCCAGCGAGGCCGGCATGCTCGCCGCCGTCGACCGCGCGGTGCGGCGCAAGGAGGCCGTGGTGTTCTTCGGCTGGGCGCCGCATCCGATGAACGTGAACATCGACATGGCCTACCTGGGTGACAGCCAGGATGCGCTTGGGCCTGACGAAGGCCGTGCGACGGTGTGGACGGTGACGGCGCCGGACTATGCCGAACGCTGCCCCAATGCCCACCGCCTGCTGGCCAACCTGAAGTTCAGCGCCGAGGACGAGAGCCGCATGATGCAGCCACTGCTCGACCACAAGGATGCGCTGGAATCGGCCCGCCAGTGGCTCAAGGACCACCCCGAGGACAAAGCCCGCTGGCTTGAGGGTGTGACCACCTTCGATGGCAAGCCGGCTGCGGACAACCTCAAGCTTACCGCCAACTGACAGGGCCCTTTCGCGGGCACGCCCGCTCCCACAGGTACAGCGCCACACTCGGGATCACATTGATCCTGTGGGAGCGGGCATGCCCGCGAAAAAGCCAACACAGACATCACAAGGAACTGCACCATGAACCACGACGTCATCATCACCTGCGCCCTCACCGGTGCCGGCGACACCGCCTCGAAAAGCCACCTGGTCCCGGTCACCCCCAAACAGATCGCCGAATCCGCCGTAGAGGCCGCCAAGGCCGGCGCCACCGTGGTCCACTGCCACGTCCGCGACCCGCAGACCGGCCGTTTCAGCCGTGATGTAAACCTCTACCGCGAAGTCATGGAGCGTATCCGCGAAGCCGACGTGGACATCATCGTCAACCTCACCGCCGGCATGGGCGGCGACCTGGAAATCGGCCCGGGGGAAACGCCGCTGGCGTTCGGTTCGGGCACCGACCTGATCGGCCCGCTGGAGCGCCTGGCCCATGTCGAAGCACTGTTGCCGGAAATCTGCACCCTCGACTGCGGCACCCTCAACTTCGGCGATGGCAACTCGATCTACGTGTCCACCCCGGCCCAACTGCGCGCCGGCGCCAAGCGCATTACCGAACTGGGGGTGAAGGCCGAGCTGGAAATCTTCGACACCGGCCACCTGTGGTTCGCCAAGCAAATGATGAAGGAAGGCCTGCTCGAAGACCCGTTGTTCCAGCTGTGCCTGGGCATCCCGTGGGGCGCACCTGCCGACACCACCACCATGAAGGCCATGGTCGACAACCTGCCTGCCAACGTCACCTGGGCCGGCTTCGGCATCGGCCGCATGCAGATGCCCATGGCCGCGCAGGCCGTGTTGCTCGGCGGGAATGTGCGGGTGGGCCTGGAAGACAACTTGTATCTGGACCGTGGCGTGCTGGCCAGCAATGGCCAACTGGTGGAACGCGCAAGCGAGATCATCACCCGCATGGGTGGCCGCGTGCTCAGCCCGGCAGAAGGCCGGGAAAAAATGAACCTCAAGCGCCGCTGATTCAACGATCGCAAATGCGCCGAAGACCCTGTGGGAGCGGGCGTGCCCGCCAAGCAGGCAACGCGATGGATGGCACCGGCCGTGCCGGTGTTCGCGGGCATGCCCGCTCCCACAGGGTTAGCCATGAACCCTGATGACTGTGTTTTACCCTGAGGACTAGCTATGCCCTTTATCACTGAAATCAAAACCTTCGCCGCCCTGGGTAGCGGCGTGATCGGCAGCGGCTGGGTCGCCCGCGCCCTGGCCCATGGCCTGGATGTGGTGGCCTGGGACCCGGCGCCCGGCGCCGAACAGGCACTGCGCAAACGTGTCGCCAACGCCTGGCCGGCACTGGAAAAACAAGGCCTGGCCCCTGGCGCATCGCAAGACCGCCTGAAGTTCGTGGCAACCATCGAGGAATGCGTGCGCAACGCCGATTTCATCCAGGAAAGCGCACCAGAGCGCCTGGACCTCAAGCTCGACCTGCACGCCAAAATCAGCGCCGCAGCCAAGCCTGACGCAATCATCGGCTCAAGCACTTCGGGCCTGTTGCCCAGCGAGTTCTACGAGTCGTCGACTCACCCTGAACGCTGCGTCGTCGGCCACCCGTTCAACCCGGTTTACCTGCTGCCGCTGGTCGAGATCGTCGGCGGTAGCCGCACCTCACCCGAGGCCATTGAAGCTGCCAAAACCATCTACACCGCACTCGGCATGCGCCCGCTGCATGTGCGCAAGGAAGTGCCAGGCTTCATCGCCGACCGCCTGCTCGAAGCGCTCTGGCGCGAGGCCTTGCACCTGGTCAACGACGGCGTTGCCACCACGGGCGAAATCGACGACGCGATCCGCTTCGGCGCAGGATTGCGCTGGTCGTTCATGGGCACGTTTCTGACCTATACCCTGGCCGGTGGCGATGCCGGCATGCGCCACTTCATGTCACAGTTCGGCCCGGCCCTGAAGCTGCCCTGGACGTACCTGCCAGCACCGGAACTGACCGACAAGCTGATCGACGATGTGGTGAGCGGCACTTCCGAGCAACAGGGCGAGCGCAGCATCGCTGCACTGGAGCGCTACCGTGACGACACCCTGCTGGCGGTACTGGAAGCGGTGAAGTCCAGCAAGGCCAGCCACGGCATGTCGTTCAGCGATTAAGGAGACCAAGATGCCTGCTCTGATCACCTACCGCACCACGGTCCAGGAGGACTGGGTCGATTACAACGGGCACCTTCGCGATGCCTTCTACCTGCTGATCTTCAGCTACGCGACCGATGCCCTGATGGAGCGCATTGGCCTGGACGCCGACAGCCGCGGGCAAAGCGGTAATTCGCTGTTCACGCTGGAGGCGCACATCAATTATCTGCACGAGGTGAAGCTGGGCACCGAGGTGTGGGTGCAGACGCAGATCATCGGTTTTGATCGCAAGCGTCTTCACGTGTATCACAGCCTGCACCGGGCAGGGTTCGACGAGGTGCTGGCGGCAAGCGAGCAGATGTTACTGCACGTGGACCTGGCGGGGCCGCAGTCAGCGCCTTTTGGGCACACAACTGTTTACCAATTGAACCACTTGGTAGAGCAACAGGAGGGGGCGCCGGCGCCGCAATACATCGGGCGCACCCTAAAACTTCCTTCTTGAATGATCAGGGAGCCGGCGCCAAGGTCTCCACAGATACGAAGCACCCTGGCGCCTTCACCCGCAACAATCAGACAGTACAGAAGCGGATAATCATAACGATCACTCGTATGACACTCTATAGACTGGCCCTATCAGCCTTCTTGTAAATGTGAACCCTTCTGGTTTACCACCGCCAGAATGTACACTCGTGATGACGAAATCCCCAGAAAAGTTACTTCCCGTATAGCAGCTCTTTACCGTGTACAAAATGTTGGCGAAGCATAATTTTCTCGGGGTCGAACCACTGTAGAAGTCTTTTACATCAACCCGTACGGGGTCGACATCATTATCCTTGCATTCCGTATACCATGAGAGCAAGACTTTTCCACCCGGCCTCAAATCAATGAAGCAACCACGGTTCGACCCGTGCAACCACAAACGAACGGGATGGGCAGGGTCCGGATAAAAATTGGCAACAGTGTCCCGATTTTCATTGAAAGTCCGCGCCACATCATTTTTATCTACCGTACCCATAGGAGCCCCTTGATACTGCAGCCGCGGGTTGGAGAAATAGGGTATGGCACCATGCGAGGTCTTCATATGCGTATGAAAATTTGGCGCTGTATGCTTGTAGCCATAAGCGTAGCTTGGTAACTCCGGTCTTTCCTCCTCGTGGTTATGCGTAGCCCCCATATTATGACCTAATTCATGAGCTAACGCACCAAAGCAACTAATAGCCGAAACAGCCGTCTCCTTTTTCGCCGGCGTATAAGCTAAACCACAGTAATTACTGAACGTCGAAAGCATTGAAACCAGATCGGCGCGCGCCTTCTGACGCTCGATATCTATCTTGGCCCCTAGTGGTTTATCAGCCATCATACTCCTCAGCTGAGTTTCGGCATCTATACCTGCTTCACTGTAGTCAGAATCGTAAATTCCAGACAGCTCGTAGACAGCATCGACTTTACTATTGATCAAGTATTGATTCGCGCTCTGTAACGCCTGAGCCAACTCGATCTTATAATTCGGAAATAGCGCCCTGGACTGCTGGGTTGTCACGAGTAGCACCCTAATCGTACTTTTTGACGACAGAGGCGCAGTAAGTGACGTGGTATTGCCCTGTGGTTGCACCGGAGCAGATATCGGCGCTGCTTCTGGTGGTAATTTTGATTCATCAACCTTGACCAAAACTTGCTGGCCTTTGCCAACCGCCGTTAACCGGTACAGCTGCCCCTCCACCCGGATATCCCCAACGACCAGGTTACCGTCACTCACCAACGAAACCCAGTTTAGCGGATCCATATCGATTTCCGCAGGTGAGGGGTAGAGCTGCCTGCGATTGGAAGGCATATCGCCAACCCACCCTACCATTCCCGAAGCAACACTATCGCTTCTTGACAACTTGAAACTCACCGTTCGGCCGTCAGTCAGAGGTATTGATAGCATCGCCGTATCTTTCGATACAAGCCCAGGCTTGACCTGCACTTCCTTAACTTCAGCATCTTCTGCCACACTCAACAAAAGCTTCAAATACTGGTCAGTACCCGATTGCCGCTCAAGGGCGGCGAGGTTCTGGTCTGGCTTGATCTGAAACAGCGTATCCGCCGAACTGTCGAGATAGTTTGTAGGGTCCGAAGCGGTGCATCCTCCAAAAAGAAACACAGCACCTAGCAAGCAGAATTTCAATTGTTTCCGGTTCATGTTCATGCTCCAGATATCGGAGCTTTACTGGACCACGGGCATCGATTCCCAACAACTGACATAAATAACAGTTGCAAAAAAATAACCCCGGGAAGCCGTGAGCTACCGGGGCCAAGAGCGAGCAACATCCACTGCGTGTGAGCGAGGGTGACCAAACCCTCTGTACCGTGAATGGCCTCAGTGTGCGTGCTTGCCTGGCAGGGGATTTAGTCGTAAACGACCTGTTCTTAGCCAAAGCAGCCATGGCGACATTCTGTCCTTGCGAGGCTGTCGCACACGTCACAGAATCGGTCGTAAATCACAGCAGCACTCTCTTAGCGATAAAAGGGACAACAGCCATGATGCATGCGGATTTGATTGATCAGGACGACCTCGCCGGCCACCTGCGCGCGCGCGGTTTCGATATTCCTGCCGGGGCCAGTGCCGAACAGGCGTGTGAAGCGGTGGTTCGTGGGCTGACTGAGCCCAATGCGCGGGCGCTGAAGGGGATGGTGGAGCAGATGTACACCGGTAGTGCGACGATCCTGCCGGCAGTGCGCCAGGCCATCGACAAGCAACTGTTGCCAGCGTTGGCGCAGTTCAACAAACGCGCGTAATTCATTTACCCAGGCCCGGCCTCTTCGCGGAACAAGCCCGCCCCCACAGATCACCGCTGGCTTAGTTCAGCGGGTGACCTGTGGGAGCGGGCGTGCCCGCGAAGAGGCCGGCGCGGTATCAGAGCCTTACACTGGCAAATGTCGACTCGTTGCGCGCCTGGCTCAGGGCCGCCATCGGCCCGCTGTGCGGCGACAGGGTCATGGCCTGCGGAATCGGCATCATGGCTACCTGCTGTGCGGTGTTGGAGCCCACACGCTCGTCACGCGGCGGAATACCGAAGTACTCGCGATAGCACTTGGAGAAGTGCGGGGTCGACACGAAGCCGCATACCGATGCCACTTCGATGATCGACATCGGCGTCTGCTTCAGCAGCTGCCGCGCGCGGATCAGGCGCAACTTCAGGTAGTAGCGCGAAGGTGAGCAGTGCAGGTACTTCTGGAACAGGCGCTCCAGCTGGCGTCGCGAAACCGACACATAGACCGCCAGTTCGTCCAGGTCGATCGGTTCCTCAAGATTGGCCTCCATCAGCGCGACGATTTCCTGCAACTTCGGCTGGTTGGTGCCAAGCATGTGCTTGAGCGGCACACGCTGGTGGTCCTGCTCGTTGCGAATACGCTCGTAGACGAACATCTCGGAGATCGCCGCCGACAGCTCGCGGCCGTGATCACGGCTGATCAGGTGCAGCATCATGTCCAGCGGCGCGGTGCCACCGGAGCTGGTGAAGCGGTTGCGGTCAAGGGTGAACAGGCGGGTGCTCATGTTCACCCGCGGGAAGGCTTCCTGCATTGCGGCCAGGCATTCCCAGTGCACGCTGCAATCGAAGCCGTCGAGCAGGCCGGCGCAGGCCAGTGCCCAACTGCCGGTGCACACGGCGCCCAGCCTGCGCGACTGACGGGCCTGGGCTTGCAGCCAGGTGACGTGTTCACGGGTGACGGAGCGCTGGATGCCAACACCACCACAGACAATCACGGTGTCGATGGGCGGAGCATTGCTGATTGCGGCATCCGGTGTGATTTGCAGGCCATCGCTGGCCCACACCTGGCCGCCATCGATCGTCAGCGTGTGCCAGCGATACAGCTCACGGCCAGACAGCTGATTGGCCATGCGCAGCGGCTCGACCGCCGATGCCAGGGAAATCAGGGTGAAATTGTCCAATAGAAGAAACCCGATGGACTGGGGTGTTGTGCGGTTCTGGGTTGGATTCCCGGAGGTGTACGACGTCATCGCGATTTCTCCTCACACAAATGCAGGGTGTGCCTCAGGCGGGCACTTACTTCTTGTTATGACCCCTCGGTCATTTTCCGGGGGTAGGCTTGCCAATCTCAACGCAAACGTCGTGCCTAAAATTGAACGGCTATCCAAAAAAACCTGAAAACGACGCCTTTACTGGGCATTTCAAGTGCTTGCATCGTGTTGGCCAGTCGTCCAGAACAGGCGAGCTAGCGCGTTGCCTGTAACGGTTGAGCAGTTTAGTGACACGCGCCGCGTGGGTTTCCCAGAAGCGACACCCTTAAGTGTCACCGACAAGGCCTACACTGATCGCGACATCCGACGATCGGTAGGCGGGGCGCCCATCACCGCACCATAAAGAGGCATAGGCGGTTGTGTTGCACCTGCATCAGCCTCAAGGGCTCTTCGCGGGCAAGCCCGCTCCTACAGGGATTGCACAGTTCCTGTAGGAGCGGGCTTGCCCGCGAAGACGCCCAGAAGGTCAGATCAGGAAATCAGCACTCGATAGCGCTGACCGCCAGGCCGCCGCGCGAGGTCTCTTTGTACTTGTCGTGCATATCGGCGCCGGTATCGCGCATGGTGCGGATTACCTGGTCGAGGGAAATGAAGTGCTCACCATCGCCGCGCAACGCCATCTGCACCGCGTTGATGGCCTTCACCGCAGCAATCGCGTTGCGCTCGATGCAGGGCACTTGCACCAACCCGCCCACCGGGTCGCAGGTCAGGCCAAGGTTGTGTTCCAGGGCAATTTCAGCGGCGTTCTCAACCTGTGGCGGGGTGGCGCCGAGCACTTCGGCAAGCCCCGCTGCGGCCATCGCGCAGGCCGAGCCGACTTCCCCCTGGCAGCCCACTTCGGCACCAGAGATCGAAGCGTTCTTCTTGCACAGGATGCCCACAGCGGCGGCAGCCAGGAAGTAATCGACAACACTGGATTCATCCACCGCATCGCTGAAGCGCATGTAGTAATGCAGCACTGCCGGAATGATGCCCGCCGCGCCGTTGGTAGGCGCGGTCACCATGCGCCCACCGGCGGCGTTTTCTTCATTGACCGCCAAGGCAAACAGGTTGACCCATTCCATGGCACTCATGGTCGAGCCGATCACGTTGGGCTTGCCGATTTCCTGCAGGCTGCGGTGCAGCTTGGCGGCGCGGCGACGCACGTTCAGCCCGCCGGGTAGCGTGCCCTCGTACTTGAGGCCGTTGTTGACGCATTCCTGCATGGCTTCCCAGAGCTTGTGCAGGCCAGCGCGGATGTCTTCCTCGCTGCGCCAGACCTTCTCGTTGGCCATCATCAATTGCGACACGCTGAGGTCGTTTTGCTTGCACAGGCGCAGCAGTTCGGCGGCGCTGTTGAAGTCGTACGGCAGCACTGTCTGGTCAGCATCCAGCACACCGCTGGCGGCTTGGGCTGCATCGACCACAAAGCCGCCGCCCACCGAGTAATAGGTGTCGCGGTGCAACTCGCCCTGCTCGCCTTCGGCAATCAGGGTCATGGCGTTGGGGTGATAGGGCAGGTTCTCGTCCAGCAGCAGCATGTCGCGGGCCCAGACAAACTCGATGGGCAAGCGGCTATCCAGCTGCAGGGTGTTGGTTTCGCGCAGGTCGGCGATACGCGGCACGATCTGGGTCGGGTCAATGGCGTCAGGCCACTCGCCCATCAGGCCCATGATGGTGGCGTTGTCGGTGCCATGACCGATACCGGTGGCCGACAGCGAGCCATACAGGCGCACTTCGATCCGCTTTACACGTTCCAGCTCGCCGCGTTCTCGCAGGCCCTGAACGAACAGGGCGCCAGCACGCATGGGGCCGACGGTGTGGGAGCTGGAGGGCCCGACACCGATCTTGAACAGGTCGAACACGCTGATGGCCATTGTCGAATCACCTCTTGCTGGGCTTGTCTCTGCGCGCCATGCGCAGGGCGGCGTAGCTGCTAGGCTCAAACAGCGGGCCGCCTTGAATGCCAGCATCATCGGGCTTTTACCGCCCACCTCGCCGTCTGCAACCGACGTACTTTTGTCCAGCAGCGCCGCGCTGTTTTCAACCAGGAACTGCGCCCACCGCGCCGTTTTCCAGCGGCCTGGTGACGCAAAAATGCGCGCGAGGGGGTGGAAAAATCCATAAGCGACATCGCCCATACTGGATACGACCCGTTCCGTACTGGATACGACCCCACCAGTAGGCGATTGCCCGGCGCTGGAGGATTATCGAAAGCGACTCGTAAAGCACGGCCACGCATCCTGCCCTCTGCAGGCCTGGTCGACCGGACCCTCAGAAAGCCCGGCGACCCACGCGAACCCGAAGACAATATCTCAGGAGTCCATCCATGAAAGGTTCACCCTCGCTGTTGCTGGTTGCGTTGCTGTCCGCGCCATTGCTGGCCCAAGCAGCCGAACCCGAGCAATGTCAGACTGTACGCTTCTCCGATGTCGGCTGGACCGACATCACAGTCACGACCGCGACCACCAGCGTTGTGCTCGAAGCCCTGGGTTACAAAACCCACACCACCATGATCTCGGTACCGGTGACGTACAAGTCGCTGGCCACCGGCAAGGACCTGGACGTGTTTCTCGGCAACTGGATGCCGACCATGGAGAACGACATCAAGCAGTACCGCGATGCCGGCACGGTAGAAACCGTGCGCGCCAACCTGGAAAACGCCAAGTACACCCTGGCAGTCCCCCAGGCGCTGTACGACAAGGGCCTGAAGGATTTCAGCGACATTCCCAAGTTCAAGAAGGAACTGAACGGCAAGATCTACGGCATCGAACCGGGTAACGACGGCAACCGCACCATCCAGAGCATGATCGACAAGAACGCCTTTGGCTTGAAGGACGCCGGTTTCAAGATCGTGCAGTCCAGCGAGGCGGGCATGCTGTCGCAGGTTGATCGCGCGCAGAAACGCGGCGAGGCCTTGGTGTTCCTGGGCTGGGAGCCACACCCGATGAACACCCGCTTCAAGATGCAGTACCTGACCGGCGGGGACGAATTCTTCGGCCCCGACTTCGGCAAGGCGACCGTGCTGACAAACACCCGCAAGGGATATACGCAGGAATGCAGCAACGTTGGCCAACTGCTTAAGAACCTGTCGTTCGAGCTCAAGGATGAAAGCACCATGATGGGCTATGTCCTGGACGACAAGATGAAACCCGAAGCCGCCGCCAAGAAATGGATCAAGGACAACCCAGGCAAGCTGGATGCCTGGCTGGCCGGCGTTACCACCGTGGATGGCAAACCTGGCCTGGAGGCGGTCAAGGCCAAGCTTACGCAATAACGAACTACGCAGTAGCGCTACCTCGGGGCAGGACCGTGCCTGCCCCGGGTTGATTTCAATCTATGCAGGTGGAAGCTCGCTATCATGCTTATCGATCAGAAAATACCCCTGGGCCAGTACATCGCGTCGTTCGTCGAATGGCTGACCCAGAACGGCGCGAATTACTTCGACGCCATCGCGCAAGGCCTGGAGTTCATGATCCATGGCGTCACCAGCGCCCTGACTTTCTTCAACCCGTTCGTACTTATCGCCCTGTTCGCCGCCCTGGCGCATTTCATCCAGCGCAAGTGGGCACTGACCGCATTTGTCGCCCTGTCGTTCCTGCTGATCCTCAACCTGGGTTACTGGCAGGAAACCATGGAGACCCTGGCGCAGGTCACCTTCGCCACAGTGGTATGTGTGGTGATCGGCGTGCCTCTGGGCATCCTCGCTGCGCACAAGCCGATGTTCTATACCGCCATGCGCCCGGTGCTCGACCTGATGCAGACGGTGCCCACCTTCGTCTACCTGATCCCTACCCTGACCCTGTTCGGCCTGGGCGTGGTGCCGGGGCTGATCTCCACCGTGGTGTTCGCCATTGCCGCGCCCATTCGCCTGACCTACCTGGGCATCTGCGACGTGCCGCAGGAGCTGATGGACGCCGGCAAGGCCTTTGGCTGCTCGCGTCGTCAGCTGCTTACCCGTATCGAACTGCCGCACGCGATGCCAAGCATCGCCGCCGGTGTCACTCAATGCATCATGCTGTCGCTGTCGATGGTGGTCATTGCCGCCCTGGTTGGCGCTGATGGCCTGGGCAAACCTGTGGTCAACGCACTGAACACCGCCGATATCTCCCTGGGCTTCGAAGCGGGCCTGGCGATCGTGCTGCTGGCAATCATGCTCGACCGTATCTGCAAGCAACCGGAACTGCCGGTAAGGGGTGAGGCATGAGCATCATTCGTTTCGAAGACGTCGACGTCATCTTCTCCAACAAGCCGCGCGAGGCACTGGCGCTGCTGGACCAAGGCCAGACCCGCGAGCAGATCCTCAAGCAGACCGGCCTGGTGGTAGGTGTCGAAAAGGCCAACCTCGATATCAACAAAGGCGAGATCTGCGTGCTGATGGGCTTGTCCGGCTCGGGCAAGTCGAGCCTGCTGCGCTGCATCAACGGCCTCAACACCGTCAGCCGTGGCAAGTTGTTCGTCGAACACGAAGGCAAGCACATCGACATTGCCAACTGCTCCGCGGCCGAGCTGAAGATGATGCGCACCAAGCGCATTGCCATGGTATTCCAGAAGTTTGCCCTGATGCCTTGGCTGACGGTGCGCGAGAACATCAGCTTCGGCCTGGAAATGCAGGGTCGCCCGGAAAAGGAACGGCGCAAGCTGGTCGACGAGAAGCTTGAGCTGGTGGGCCTGACCCAGTGGCGCAACAAGAAGCCGGATGAGCTTTCTGGCGGCATGCAGCAGCGCGTGGGCCTGGCCCGGGCGCTGGCGATGGATGCCGACATCTTGCTGATGGACGAACCGTTCTCGGCCCTGGATCCACTGATCCGCCAGGGCCTGCAAGATGAGCTGCTTGGCCTGCAGGCCAAGCTGAGCAAAACCATCGTGTTCGTCAGCCATGACCTGGACGAGGCGCTGAAACTGGGTACCCGCATTGCGATCATGAAAGACGGTCGGATCATCCAGTACAGCAAGCCGGAGGAGATCGTGCTGAACCCGGCTGACGAATACGTGCGCACCTTCGTCGCCCATACCAACCCGCTGAACGTGCTGTGCGGGCGCAGCCTCATGCGCAGCCTGGACAACTGCAAGCGGGTCAATGGCTCGGTGTGCCTGGACCCAGGTATCGATTCGTGGCTGGACCTTGGCGAAGGCGGCGCGCTCAAGCGTGCACGCCAAGGCCAGAACGGGCTGGACATGCAGAAATGGGCACCGGGGCAAGATGTGGAGCTGCTGGAGCGCAGGCCGACCGTGGTGCACGCCGACATCGGCATGCGTGAGGCACTGCAGATTCGTTATCAAACCGGCAACAAGCTGGTGCTGCAGGATAACGACAGGGTGGTGGGGATACTCGGGGATACCGAGCTTTACCACGCGCTGCTCGGCAAGAACCACGGTTGAGGCAATTGGGGCCGCTTCGCGGCCCTTTCGCGGGCACGCCCGCTCCCACAGGTTTGGACTGCCCCCAAGAAGTTGGACACCAATCCAACTCTTGGGGGGCAGTCCAGGTTTGCTGAGATCTCTGTGGGAGCGGGCGTGCCCGCGAAGGGCTGCAAAGCAGCCCCGATCAATGGATCAGCGAACAACAATCCCGCGCGAAGCCATGTAAGCCTTGGCTTCAGGCACTGTGTACTCGCCAAAGTGGAAGATGCTGGCCGCCAGCACCGCGCTGGCATGCCCTTCCAGAATGCCGTCTGCCAGGTGCTGCAGGTTACCCACACCCCCCGAGGCAATCACCGGAATCCCCAGCGCATCACTGATAGCGCGGGTAACGCCCAGGTCGAAGCCGTTCTTCATGCCGTCCTGGTCCATGCTGGTCAGCAGGATCTCGCCAGCGCCCAGGCCTTCCATCTTCTTCGCCCACTCGACTGCATCCAGCCCGGTCGGCTTGCGCCCGCCGTGAGTGAAAATCTCCCAGCGCGGCGCTTCACCTGGCCCGGACACCTTCTTGGCATCGATGGCGACAACGATGCACTGCGAACCGAAACGGTCCGCCGCCTCACCGACAAACTCTGGGTTGAACACCGCGGCGGTGTTGATCGAGACCTTGTCGGCACCGGCGTTGAGCAGGTTGCGGATGTCCTGCACGGTCCGCACGCCACCACCAACCGTCAGCGGGATGAACACCTGGCTGGCCATGCGCTCGACGGTATGCAGCGTGGTGTCGCGCCCATCGACGCTGGCGGTGATGTCGAGAAAGGTGATTTCGTCGGCACCTTGCTCGTCGTAGCGACGGGCGATTTCCACCGGGTCGCCGGCATCACGGATGTTCTCGAACTTGACGCCCTTGACCACCCGGCCGTTGTCCACGTCCAGGCAAGGGATAATGCGCTTGGCCAGTGCCATGGTTCAGTCCTCAGCCTTGGTAGTTGTCACAGAAGGCCTGGGCCTCAGCGACATCCAGGGTGCCTTCGTAGATGGCACGGCCGGTGATGGCGCCGATGATGCCCGGGGCCTTGGCGTCCAGCAGGGCCTTGATGTCACCCAGGTTGTGAATGCCGCCCGAGGCGATCACCGGGATACGGGTGGCTTCAGCCAGTGCCTTGGTGAAGGGCACGTTGCAGCCCTGCATCATGCCGTCCTTGGCTATGTCGGTGTAGACGATCGCCGAGACGCCATCGGCCTCGAAACGCTTGGCCAGGTCGATGACCTGCACCGAGCTCACTTCGGCCCAACCGTCGGTGGCGACGAAACCGTCCTTGGCGTCCAGGCCGACGATGACCTTGCCCGGGAAGGCTTTGCACGCTTCAGCGACGAACTCGGGCTGCTTGACGGCCTTGGTGCCGATGATCACGTAGCTGACGCCAGCCTTGACGTAGTGTTCGATGGTTTCCAGCGAACGGATACCGCCGCCGATCTGGATCGGCAGGTTCGGGTAGCGCTTGGCGATGGCGGTAACCACTTCACCATTGACCGGCTGGCCTTCGAAGGCGCCGTTGAGGTCGACCAGGTGCAGGCGGCGGCAGCCACCCTCGACCCACTTGGCGGCCATGCTCACCGGGTCGTCGGAAAATACCGTAGAGTCTTCCATGCGGCCCTGGCGCAGGCGCACGCAAGCACCGTCCTTCAGATCGATAGCGGGGATAATCAGCATCTTGGGAACCTGTCTATTTGTTGGGTTTCAGGGCTTCTCGAGTGCCCACAGGTCGCTTTCGATGCTCTCGAACCGCTCCTTGAGGTGCAGCTGAACATCGGCAATCGCCCTGTTGTAGTAATGGGGTGCAATCTCTTTGCTGAACAGCTCGAGGACCTCGGCCACCTCGAACGACCCCAACTGCAGCTCGAAGCGGTCTTCGAGAAAACGCTTCAAGCTGTCGAGCGCTTCGCGCTCCTGCTCGGGGGCCAGGGTGATGGTCGGGGCTTTGGTCTTCGACCTGCTCATTTACCAGCGCCCGTCCCAGGCGATGAAGTTCTGCAGCAGCTGCAGGCCATGGGTATGGCTCTTCTCCGGGTGGAACTGCACGGCAAAACGCGAACCGTCGGCCAGCGCTGCGGCAAAGTCGACGCCATAGTGACCGCGACCCACCACCTGGCCCGGCTTGCCGGCATTGATGTAGTAGCTGTGCACGAAGTAGAAACGTGCGCGGTCAGGGATGTCGTGCCACAGCGGGTGGTCGATGGTCTGGCTGACTTCGTTCCAGCCCATGTGCGGCACCTTCAGGTGCTCGCCCTCTTCTTGCAGGTCTTTGCCGAAAAAGCGCACCTGGCCAGGGAACAGGCCAATGCAGTCGACGCCAGTGTTTTCCTCACTGTGCTCGAGCAGCGCCTGCATTCCGACGCAGATGCCGAGGAACGGGCGGTCCTGGCTGACTTCGCGCACCAGGCTGTCGAAGCCCAGGCGGCGGATCTCGGCCATGCAGTCGCGAATCGCGCCCACGCCCGGGAACACCACACGGTCGGCCTCGCGGATCACTGAGGCATCGCTGGTAACCAGCACCTTACCTGCACCTACGTGCTCAAGCGCCTTGGCCACCGAGTGCAGGTTACCCATGCCATAGTCGATTACGGCTACCGTTTGCATTTACAGGCACCCTTTGGTGGAAGGCATCTGCCCGGCCATACGCTCGTCGAGGGTGATGGCCATGCGCAGGGCGCGGCCGAAAGCCTTGAATACGGTTTCGATCTGGTGGTGGGTATTGTGGCCACGCAGGTTGTCGATATGCAGGGTTACCAGGGCGTGGTTGACGAAGCCCTGGAAAAACTCCTGGAACAGGTCGACATCGAAGCCGCCAACGCTTGCACGGGTATACGGTACGTGCATCTGCAGGCCTGGGCGGCCAGAGAAGTCGATGACCACGCGTGACAGCGCTTCGTCCAGCGGCACGTAGGCGTGACCGTAGCGGAAGATACCTTTCTTGTCACCGATGGCTTGGGCGAATGCCATGCCCAGGGTGATGCCGACGTCTTCGACGGTATGGTGATCGTCGATATGCGTGTCACCCTTGCACTCGATATCCAGATCGATCAACCCATGGCGGGCGATCTGGTCCAGCATGTGTTCAAGGAAGGGCACACCGATATCGAATCGGGCCTTGCCACTGCCATCGAGGTTGATCGAGCACTTGACCTGGGTTTCCAGGGTATTGCGCTCGACGGAAGCCTTACGTTCAACCATCACCAGCTCCGCAAAATCATTGGGCGAAAAGGGTTTCATTATAGGCCCAGAACGCGCCAGCTTGAAACGCGGATGACATATGGCAAAGCCAGGTTTTACGCGGGCTGGATGCCGCTACAGGTCTATACAACCACAACGGCCCGCTCCTGCATCTGCGAAAGGGGCGCAACGCGCCCCCCCTGCTGATCAATGGAACAGCACAGCGGTCTTCTGCAAGGTCACCCAGACACCCCAGGCCAACGGCACGACCACCACCGCCCAGGCCAGCAGCACCAGTGGCAGGCTGCCTGGAGCCGCTTTCCACTCCAGCGACCGCGCCCCATCGGCGCCCTTGTCATGGCTCAACGCCCGCTCGGCCGCCAGTTCGGCATCACTCATGAAGTGCTTGTCGGCCACCGGGCGCACCAGCATGTTGCAGATAAAGCCCAGCACCAGCAGACCCGCGAGGATGTACAAGGTCATGTCATAAGCCGCCGCCCGCTCCACGCCCGCTGCCAGTTGATACTCGCGCAGGTAGGTGATCAGCACCGGCCCCAGCACCCCCGCTGCCGCCCAGGCGGTCAGCAGGCGGCCATGGATGGCACCCACCATCTGCGTGCCGAACAGGTCGGCCAGGTAGGCCGGCACGGTTGCAAAACCACCTCCATACATCGATAGGATGATGCAGAACGCTGCCACGAAAAGCGCCACGTTGCCCAGGTGCCCCATGTTCGGCACCAGGCTGTACAAGCCCACGCCCAAGGCGAAGAAGGCAAAGTAGGTGTTCTTGCGGCCGATGTAATCGGAGAACGATGCCCAGAAGAACCGGCCGCCAATGTTGAAAAGGCTCAGCAGGCCGGTAAAGCCGGCGGCGATCGCGGCAATCTGCGCCAGCTGCGCAGTGCTCAGCTGGCTGAAGGTCAGTTCGTTGCCCAGTAATTTACCGGCGAACACTTCCTGCAGCAGCGGTGACGCCATGCCCAAAATGCCGATGCCCGCCGACACGTTCAGGCACAGCACCAGCCAGATCAGCGCGAACTGCGGGGTCTTCCAGGCCACACTGACGTGCACATGACGGTCGGTGACCATGGCGTTACCGGCATTCTTCAACGGCGCAGCCCAGCCCTCAGGCTTCCAGCCGGTCGGTGGTACGCGATACGCCAGGGCGCCAGCGGTCATGAACACAAAGTAGATTGCCGCCATGGCGACAAAACTCTGCCATACGCCAACCTCGTGCTCATTGCCAAAATGCCCCATAAGCGCGGTGGCCAGCGGCGCCCCGACCATGGCCCCGCCGCCAAAGCCCATGATCGCCATACCGGTGGCCATGCCGCGTTTGTCCGGGAACCACTTGATCAAGGTCGACACGGGTGAGATGTAGCCCAGGCCCAGACCGATACCGCCAATCACGCCCGAGCCAAGCCACATCAGCCACAGCTGATGGGTTTTCACACCTATCGCCGAAAGCAGCATGCCACCGCACCAGCACAAGGCCGACACCAGGCCAGCCTTGCGCGGGCCGGCGTGCTCCAGCCAGCCGCCCAGCACCGCCGCCGAGCAACCGAGGAAGACGAAGAACAGGGTGTAGATCCAGCTCAGCATCGAGATTGGCCAGTCGCATTCGGCGCTGAACATCCGGGCCATGAAGCCCATGTCTGCCGCACAGGCGACGGGGGCGGTGATCCCCAGGGCTTGCGACAAAGGCAGCCAGAATACCGAGAAGCCGTAAGCCATACCGATGCACAGGTGAATGGCCAAGGCAGCTGGCGGGACCAGCCAGCGGTTGAAGCCCGGGCGGGCGATTATGCGTTCCTTCGACAGGAAGCCTGGCTCACTGGCCGAGCTTCCCGTCGCGACGGTACTGGTCATGAATCTGATCCTTGTTATAGGGAGGGTGCTCGCAAAGCGGCGCAAGGGTAGCAGCATCAGGCAGCATGAAAGCAATCTGCCATCGTTCATTTTCGCCTGACTGAAACGGTCATGTTCCCGGCAAAAGCTCAATATTAGGCTGTCGAAAGCCGTACCCTCTGATGCAGGCGTAGGAATTTCCTACATCTCTAGTCGTACAAGCAGGGGTAACCGCTACAGCGTTATACTCTGCCGCCTGAACTCACTAACGGACTAAAAGGACTCGCCCATGAAAGCGTTCGGCAAAATCCTGGGGCTGGGGCTTCTCGGGTTACTGCTGATCATCGTGGCGCTGGGCTTCGCCCTGACCCACCTCTTTGATCCCAACGACTACAAAGACGAGATTCGCCAGCTGGCACGCGACAAGGCGCACGTCGAACTGACCCTCAACGGTGACATCGGCTGGAGCCTGTTCCCGTGGCTGGGCCTGGAGCTGCACGAAGCCAGCATCGCCACCCTGAACAAACCCAAGGAACCGTTCGCCGACCTGCAGATGCTTGGCCTTTCGGTCCGTGTGCTGCCGCTGCTGCGCCGCGAAGTGCAAATGAGCGACGTACGTGTCGAGGGCCTGAACCTGACCCTGGCGCGTGACGAACAGGGTCATGGCAACTGGGAGGACATCGGCAAGCCGCTGCCCGCGCAGAATGGCGCAAGCACCGATGCATCCGCACAGGCACCTGCCGAGCAGACGCCTGCGACCACCAACAGCAACGACCGCGCCATCAAGCTGGACATCGACAGCCTGACCGTGAACAACGCCCGCGTGCAGTACACCGATGCCAAGACCGGCCACAGCTACAGCGCCGAAAGCATCCAGCTGAGCACCGGCCCAATCCATGAAGGCGCAAACATTGCGCTCAAGGCCAGCGCCTTCATCAGCGCCAGCCAGCCGAGCATCAAGGCCCGTACCGAGCTGGCTGGCGAATTGCGCTTCGACCGCAAGCTCAAGCGCTACAACTTCGAAGACATGCGCCTGTCGGGCGAGACCTCGGGTGAGCCTACCGGCGGCAAGACCGTGACCTTCGCCGCCCAAGGCCAACTGCTGGTCGACCTGGCCGCCAATGTCGCCTCGTGGAACGGCCTGAAACTTTCGGCCAACCAACTGCGCGCCCTCGGTGAGCTGAACCTGCGTGATCTGGACAAGGCACCCCAGCTGAGCGGCGGCCTGTCCATCGCCCAGTTCAACCTGCGCGCCTTCCTTGAAAGCATTGGCCACCCGCTGCCGGCCACCAACGACCCGGCCGCCTTCGCCAAGCTGGAGCTGGTGACTCGCCTGCAGGGCACACCCAGCAGCCTGGCCCTGGAAGACCTGGCAGTGAAGCTGGACGACAGCACCTTCAGCGGCCGCGTGGCCGTCGAAGATTTCGCCAAACAAGCCCTGCGCCTGCAGCTTAAGGGCGACACCTTCGACGCCGACCGCTACCTGCCGGCCAAGAGCGAAGAAGCCAAGGGCGCCACCGCTGCGCGCCAGGCCGAGGTCAAGCAACAAGAGGCCAGCGCCGTAGCCGGTGCCGGCACCACACCACTGCCCAACGCCCCAACACAAGTGGCATGGAGCGACGACAAGCTGCTGCCGGTCGACCGTCTGCGCGCCCTCGACCTGCAGGCCGACCTGGCCTTCGGCTCGTTGACCCTGGATAAGCTGCCGATCGAGAGCGCCCAGCTCAAGGCCGTTGGCCAAGGCGGCCTGTTGACCCTGCAAACCCTGCGCGGAGAGCTGTACAACGGCACCTTCGAAGCCAAGGGCACGGTCGACGTGCGCCCTGCCGTGCCACAGCTGGGTGTGAACACCAATATCCAGCGGGTGCCGGTGGAACACTTCATCAAGACCGAAGGCAAGGAACAGACGCCGCCGGTCAAGGGCCTGCTGACCCTGACCAGTGATCTGACAGCCACCGGTAACAGCCAGAAAGCACTGGTCGACACCCTGAACGGCAGCGCAAACTTCGCCATCAACGATGGCGTGCTGGTCAATGCCAACCTGGAACAGCAGCTGTGCCAGGCCATCGCCACGCTCAATCGCAAGACGCTGAGCAGCGAACCACGCGGCAAGGACACCCCGTTCCAGGAGCTGCGCGGCAGCCTGGTAGTACGCAACGGCGTCGCCAGCAACCCGGACCTCAAGGCGCGCATCCCGGGTCTGACCGTCAATGGCCATGGTGACCTCGACCTGCGCGTGCTGGGCATGGACTACAACATCGGCATAGTCGTCGAAGGCGACCAGCGTGCCATGCCGGACCCGGCCTGCCAGGTCAACGAACGTTATGTGGGTGTTGAAGTCCCCCTGCGCTGCCGTGGTCCGCTGGAACTTGGCGCAAAGGCCTGCCGCCTGGACCAGAACGGCCTGGGCAAGGTTGCCGCCAAGCTGGCCGGCAACCGCCTGAAAGACAAGATCGATGAAAAACTTGACGAAAAACTTGGAGACAAAGTGAGCCCGGAACTGAAAGACGCGCTCAAGGGGCTGTTCAACCGATGAGCCCCGAGCAGTTCTCCAGCGCAGTGCTGGACTGGTATGACGAGCACGGCCGGCACGACCTGCCCTGGCAACAGGGCATCACGCCGTACCGGGTGTGGGTGTCGGAAATCATGTTGCAGCAGACCCAGGTCAGCACCGTGCTCAATTACTTCGACCGCTTCATGCAGGCCCTGCCAACCGTGCAAGCCCTGGCCGAGGCACCGGAGGACGAAGTGCTGCACCTGTGGACGGGCCTGGGCTACTACACCCGCGCACGCAACCTGCAAAAGGCCGCCAAGGTCGTCGTCGAACAACATGGCGGCGAATTCCCGCGCAGTGTCGAGCAGCTTACCGAGCTGCCCGGCATTGGCCGCTCCACTGCCGGCGCCATCGCCAGCATCAGCATGGGCATCCGCGCACCGATCCTCGACGGCAACGTCAAGCGCGTGCTGGCACGCTACACCGCCCAGGCCGGCTACCCTGGCGAACCCAAGGTTGCCAACCAGCTATGGGCCACCGCCGAGCGCTTTACCCCGCAACAACGCGCCAACCACTACACCCAGGCGATGATGGACATGGGCGCCACGCTGTGCACGCGCAGCAAGCCCAGTTGCCTGATCTGCCCGTTGCAGCGCGGCTGCGAAGCGCACCTGCACGGCGAAGAAACCCGCTACCCCGAGCCCAAGCCACGCAAGGCTCTGCCGCAACGGCGCACACTGATGCCACTGCTGGCCAACCACGAAGGTGCCATCCTGCTTTATCGACGCCCTTCCAGCGGCCTTTGGGGGGGCTTGTGGAGCCTGCCGGAGCTGGACGACATCGCCCAACTCGACGACCTGGCCTACCAGCACGGCCTGCGCCTGGCTGGCCGCCACGCCATGGACGGCCTGACCCATACCTTCAGCCACTTCCAGCTGGCGATCGAGCCCTGGCTCGTGCACGTCGACCCGGTCGGCGAGCACGTGGCCGAGGCCGACTGGCTCTGGTATAACCTCGCCACCCCGCCGCGCCTGGGCCTCGCCGCCCCGGTGAAAAAGCTGCTTGAACGCGCGGCCGACGAACTGATCGCAGGAGACGCCCGATGACCCGCACCGTGATGTGCCGCAAATACCAAGAAGAACTGCCAGGCCTGGAACGCCCGCCCTATCCCGGTGCCAAGGGCCAGGACATCTTCGAACACATCTCGCAGAAAGCCTGGGCCGACTGGCAGAAGCACCAGACCATGCTGATCAACGAGAAGCGCCTGAACATGATGAACGCCGAGGACCGCAAATTCCTCCAGGCTGAGATGGACAAGTTTTTCGCCGGCGAAGAATACGCCCAGGCCGAAGGCTACGTTCCACCGGCCGAATGACCCCAAAAATCGTAAGCGACGGAATTAATTTAAAATTTTTTCAAAAAGTCGTTGACGAGCGGTCCGGAAATCTATTTAATTCACCTCGTCGCCCAGATAGCTCAGTCGGTAGAGCAGAGGATTGAAAATCCTCGTGTCGGCGGTTCGACTCCGTCTCTGGGCACCACCTTCAAGCTTCTGGTGGTTGCAAAGTTACCCGAAGCGACAACAAGAAACCCGCCTAGTGCGGGTTTTTTGTTGTCTGTGATTTTTAACTTCAGGCGGCTTCGAAGAACACCAGATTTCACAACGCAACCTGAAGGCTCGCCATGCAATCGAGAAACCCGCAGCCTAAGCAGACTGCGGGCCAACCCTTACTCGTCCGACATGGAACGAAGATGATTGAATGCGTCCTCGGTCATGTGCCCCATGTAGGAGATGCTGTGCAACTGAAGGTGGCCGTGTTGCTTGCCTTTTTCGATAATGGCGGCGATGTCAGCCTTTGTAATCCTTTGCTCGTCGCAACCGGCGAAACCGGTTGGATAGTAAACCCTGCCATCGTCCGTGTAGCCGTACAGGGTGACCAGATAAAAGTGCTTCATGACTCCTCCTTTGTAGCGCAAACGTGCGCATCACTCACAGACGCCGAATTGGCGCAGTGACAGGCTGCCAGCCAGCATGGCTGGCAGCAGGAGAGAAGCTACGCAGGGCCCACGGTCCGCATAATCTGGATATGTATCCCACAGACATCTCAAGCTGCAGCGCCCAGGCGCGCTGCTTGGGTTTATCGGGCAATTGCGCTTCAATACGCGCACTTTCAGACACACCCAAGGATTTCCCCATGGCCACCCCCACCAAGCAACAGAAACGCGCCAAGCGCGCCGCCAGCAAGGCCAAGCAGAACCGCATGGTTCGCAGCGGCCAAGCGGTCAAGGCCAGTGCCGGCGACAGCGCCAGCGTCGAGCAGGTGTACAACAAGGCCATGGAGTCGGGCAGCTACGACGCGATGTTCAACAAGATGAAGGAAGCTCAGGAAGGCGGCCTGGTGCCAATGATCTCGGTGTTCCTGGTGGATCCGCTGCTCGCCCTGGTGCTCAAGGGGCACAAGGAAGAACACGCCACCGACTACATCGTGCTGGTGTTCAACGCCTACCGCAAATGGCTGGACGGCGCTGACGAAGAGACCACCATGGCCTGGCTGGAGAGTGATGAGTTCCAAGACGCCTATATCGCCGCTTCCGAACTGGTGGCCAAACAGCAGCAACAGCAGAAGCAGTTCGGCTGACAGGGCCATATAACCTGTTGCGCCCCCTGTAGGAGCGGGTTTACCCGCGAATACGATGGCGGCTGCAACGGTGATTAGCCAAGGAAATTGGCCAGCAGCCCGGCCCTTTCGCGGGTAAACCCGCGCCTACGGGCCTGTGGTGAACCTGCGGGCTTGCCCGCGAAAGGGCCATCACAGGCCACAAAAAAAGGCCGCACCCTTCACAGGGCGCGGCCTTCTCATTTCAGCCAGCGCCGATCAGCTGTCCAGCGCCGCCCGCCCGGCAGCCTCGCGCTTGCGGTGCACCAGCAAGCCAGCCGCCACCACACCAATACTCAGCAGCGCAGTCGCAATGATCTCCGCACGGTGATCCTCACGCAGCGCCATGACCACCAGAATGGCAACGATGAAGGCAATGGTCGCCCAGGTCAGGCCCGGGAACAGCCACATCTTGAAGGTGATCTTCTCGCCGCGGGCTTCACGCTGGGCGCGCATGCGCAGCTGCGAAACGGCAATCACCAGGTACACCAGCAGCGCGATGGCGCCAGAGCTGGCCAGCAGGAACTCAAACACCTGGGCCGGTGCCACGAAGTTGGCGAACACGCAAAGGAATGCCGCTGCGGTGGACAGCAGTACCGCCACATGCGGGGTCGCCGCCTTGGTGGTGCGCTGGGCGATGGCCGGAGCATCACCACGCTTGCTCAGCGAGAACAACATGCGCGAAGAAGTGTACAGCGCCGAGTTCAGGCAGCTGGTCACGGCAATCAGCACGACAATGTCGACGATCAGCTTGGCATTCGGCACACCGATACGGCTCAGCACGGTCTGGTAGGAGCCCGTCTCGGCAAGGGCCGGGTCGTTCCACGGCACCAGGGCCACGACCAGGAAGATCGACACCAGGTAGAACAGGCAGATACGCCAGATTACCGAGTTGGTGGCACGGCTGATCTGCTTGCCCGGGTCCTTCGACTCGGCAGCGGCGATGGTGACGATTTCGGTACCCATGAACGAGAACATGGTGGTCAGCATGGCTGCCAGCACCGCGCCCAGGCCGTTGGGCATGAAACCCTGGGTATCGAACAGGTGGCTGGCACCGCTCACCTGGCTGCTCGGTACAAAGCCGAACAAAGCAGCACAGCCCACGGCGATGAAGCCGATGATCGCCAGCACTTTGAGCAGGGCAAACCAGAACTCGAACTCACCGTAGTTCTTCACACTGCACAGGTTGGTAAGTGTCAGTGCCAGGGTAATGACGAGGGAGAACGCCCACAGGTCAACCGCCGGGAACCAGGCATGCAGAATGGCTGCGGCGGCGTTGGCCTCCAGCGGAATCACCAGCACCCAGAACCACCAGTACAGCCAGCCAATGGTGAAACCGGCCCAGCGCCCGATGGCACGGTCGGCATACGTAGAGAACGAACCGGTGTCAGGCGAGGCGACTGCCATTTCACCCAACATACGCATGACCAGCACGACCAGCGTACCGGCGGCAGCGTAAGCCAGCAGCACGGCAGGGCCGGCCGCTGCGATGGCGTGGCCGGAGCCTACGAACAGGCCGGCACCGATGACGCCAGCGATGGACAGCATGGTCACATGCCGTTGTTTGAGCCCCTGAGCGAGGTCATTGGAATTGTTACCGCTCATTGAAACTACCTTTGTAAGGAGTGGACCACGCCGACTGCGAGTACAGAGCGCGCCAGGGTTGACCTAGGCGTCGCTGCAATCGGCGGTTTCCAACTGGCAATAAGCGCGCCATATGACGAATGCACTCGTCAGAAAATTCTGCAGGCCTTTTAGGATGCGGCCTGGAGGGCTTTCGGCCATTGCATGACCGAAAGGGCATCAAATCAGCGGATTACTGAAATACCCACTTACAAATGCACCAAAGGTGCTCCTCGGTAACACCTGTGCACCACTGCAATGCCAAAAAGTGCAACCCATGGGTACAACCTTGTGACATCAACATGGCATTCTTGGGTGAACCCGTTTCCATTGCCAAAAGGTCGGGTTTACCCCTCCAATGGGTCAAAACAGCTTCCATGAGCCGGCCAAAGCTGGCACCATCGCGCCTTTTTTCATCAAGGCTCTGGTGCTGGGCGACACCTTCGCGGACATCTGCGCGACGTTACGCTGTAGCGATGCGACAAACTGCCCCACCAGCGCCCCCAGTCCCCGGCGACCCTGTTGGCCGTCATAATGCCGCTATGCTAGCTTGGCGCACGCCAGGAAGGCCGCCAACAGCTGGGAACGCACCCGAACACATGAGGACCGCACATGGCTCAGGCCACGCCCGCGCTGGAAATCCGCAATTTGCACAAACGCTACGGCGAGCAGGAAATTCTAAAGGGCATTTCGCTGACCGCTCGCGACGGTGACGTGATCTCCATCCTGGGGTCGTCCGGCTCCGGCAAGTCCACCCTGCTGCGCTGCATCAACCTGCTCGAGAACCCGCACCAGGGCGAAATCCTGGTCGCCGGCGAAGCCCTCAAGCTCAAGGCCGCCAAGAATGGCGACCTGATCGCAGCCGACAACCGCCAGATCAATCGCCTGCGCAGCGAAATCGGCTTTGTCTTCCAGAATTTCAACCTGTGGCCGCACATGTCGATCCTCGACAACATCATCGAGGCGCCACGCCGCGTGCTCGGCCAAAGCAAGGCCGAGGCCATCGAAGCCGCCGAAGCGCTGCTGAACAAGGTCGGCATCTACGACAAACGCCACAGCTACCCCGCCCAGCTTTCCGGTGGCCAGCAACAGCGCGCCGCCATTGCCCGTACCCTGGCCATGAAGCCCAAGGTCATCCTGTTCGACGAGCCCACTTCGGCGCTCGATCCGGAAATGGTCCAGGAAGTGCTTAACGTTATCCGCGCATTGGCCGAAGAAGGCCGTACCATGCTGCTGGTGACGCACGAGATGAGCTTTGCCCGCCATGTGTCCAGTGAAGTCGTCTTCCTGCACCAGGGCCTGGTCGAAGAGCAGGGATCGCCGCAGCAGGTCTTCGAAAACCCGACCTCGGCGCGTTGCAAGCAATTCATGTCCAGCCACCGCTAACGGAGCAATACATGCACACCTACAAGAAGTTTCTCCTGGCAGCTGCTGCCACGCTGGTGATGTCGGCAAACGCCATGGCCGCAGAAAAACTGCGCATGGGCATCGAAGCCGCCTACCCACCGTTCAACAACAAGGATGCCAGCGGTAACGTGGTTGGCTTCGACAAAGACATTGGCGACGCCCTGTGCGCCAAGATGAAAGTCGAGTGCTCGGTCGTTACCTCCGACTGGGACGGCATCATCCCGGCCCTGAACGCCAAGAAGTTCGACTTCCTGGTGTCGTCGCTGTCGATCACCGACGAACGCAAGCAGGCTGTGGACTTCACCGATCCGTACTACTCCAACAAGCTGCAGTTCATCGCGCCGAAAAACGTCGATTTCAAGACCGACAAAGCGTCGCTCAAGGGCAAGGTCATCGGCACCCAGCGCGCCACCCTGGCCGGGACCTACCTTGAAGACAACTACCCGGATGTCGATATCAAACTCTACGACACCCAGGAAAACGCCTACCTTGACCTGGTTTCCGGTCGTATCGACGGCATCCTGGCCGACAAGTACGTGCAGTACGAGTGGCTGAAAAGCAAAGACGGCTCGAACTTCGAGTTCAAGGGCGAGCCGGTGATGGACAGCGACAAGATCGGCATTGCCGTGCGCAAAGGTGACACCAAGCTGCGCGACGACCTGAACAAAGCCCTGGCAGAAATTAAAGCCGACGGTACGTACAAGAAAATCAACGACAAGTACTTCCCGTTCAGCATCGAATGATCCGCCCTGACCGGCGCGCCCCCGCGGCGCGCCAGTCCCTAAAATGACCTGCCCATGAATATCGACCTGCACGGATTCGGTCCGGCCATGATGGCCGGCACCCTGATGACCGTAAAACTGGCGCTTTGCGCCTTGCTGCTGGGGCTGGTCCTGGGCCTGCTCGGCGCCCTGGCCAAGACCTCACCGCTCAAGCCCCTGCAATGGCTTGGCGGCTTCTACTCGACCCTGGTTCGCGGCGTGCCCGAACTGCTGTGGGTGCTGCTTATCTATTTCGGCACCGTCGGGCTCATGAACAGCCTCGGCGAAGCCCTGAACATGCCCGGCCTTGAGCTCAGCGCCTTTGCCGCGGGCGTGATCGCCCTGGGCCTGTGCTTTGGCGCCTACGCCACCGAAGTGTTCCGTGGCGCCATCCTGGCGATCCCCAAGGGCCACCGCGAAGCTGGCCTGGCGCTGGGCTTGTCCAAGGGCCGCATCCTCTCGCGGATCATCCTGCCGCAGATGTGGCGCATCGCCCTGCCCGGCCTTGGCAACCTGTTCATGATCCTGATGAAGGACACCGCCCTGGTATCGGTAATCGGCCTTGAAGAAATCATGCGTCATTCGCAGATCGGCGTGACCGTGACCAAAGAGCCGTTCACCTTCTACATGGTCGCGGCCTGCATCTACCTGGGCCTGACCGTGCTTGCCATGACCGGTATGCATTTCATGGAAAAACGCGCCGCTCGCGGCTTTGCGAGGGCTGAATAATGAATTGGGAAGTCATCTTCAAATGGCTGCCACGCCTGGCCGAGGGTGCGGTCCTGACCCTGGAGCTGGTGGCCATTGCCGTGGTTGCAGGGTTGATCCTGGCCATCCCGCTGGGCATCGCCCGTTCCTCGCGCCACTGGTACGTGCGCGCGGTGCCGTTCAGCTACATCTTCTTCTTCCGTGGCACGCCGCTGCTGGTGCAGTTGTTCCTGGTCTATTACGGCCTGGCGCAGTTCGATGCAGTGCGCTCCAGTTCGCTGTGGCCGTACCTGCGCGATCCGTTCTGGTGCACGGTGCTGACCATGACCCTGCACACCGCCGCGTACATTGCCGAGATCCTGCGTGGCGCGCTGCAGTCGATCCCCAAAGGTGAGATCGAAGCGGCCCGGGCGCTGGGCATGTCGCGGGGCAAGGCGCTGTTCTACATCATGCTGCCACGCGCTGCGCGCATCGGCCTGCCGGCGTACAGCAACGAAGTGATCCTGATGCTCAAGGCCAGTGCCCTGGCCAGTACCGTGACCCTGCTGGAGCTGACCGGCATGGCCCGTACCATCATCGCCCGCACCTACCTGCCGGTGGAAATCTTCTTCGCCGCAGGCGTGTTCTACCTGGTGATCTCGTTCATGCTGGTGCAAGGCTTCAAGCTGCTGGAGCGCTGGTTGCGCGTGGATGCCTGCCAAGGCCGCTGACATCTCCTAGCCTTCTTCGCGGGCACGCCCGCTCCTACAACAGGCCTATGCTGAACCTTCGTAGGAGCGGGTTTACCCGCGAATAGGCCCTCAACCCCAACACACATCCCGATGCCCAGCCCCCTCCACAACCACCACCTAAGCACCCGCTTCCAGGCCCTCGACCAGTTCCTGATCGAGCACCAACAGCTGTGGAAACCCCGCCCCTTCACCACCCTGCAACTGGCCTGGGAAACCCCCCACCCAGAGCTTGCCGCCCACCTGCGCCAATGTTCCCTGGCAGACGCCGAAGCCGACAGCGCCGCTGACCGCTTGCCTGCCCCATTCCCGCAACTGGCCGAACAAGCCCGACTGCTCGCCACGCTCGGCAGCCTTGCGCAAACCGACCTGCCACCTGCCGCCCACCGCTTGGACGTCGCCGTCCCCGGCCGCAAATGGCAGCAGATCGAAGCCTTCGCCAGCCACCTGGCCTTCCGCGAGCAGCCCCGCCACTGGCTGGACTGGTGTTCTGGCAAAGGCCACCTCGGCCGTCGCCTGCTGCAACCCGGGCAACACCTGACCTGCCTGGAGTACGACGCCGACCTGGTCGCTGCCGGTCAGGCCCTGAGTGCACACCACCACTTGCAAGCACAGCACGTACATCAGGATGTGATGGCCAGCGACAGCGCTCGCCACCTGGCTGACGATAAAAGCGTGGTTGCCCTGCATGCCTGTGGCGATCTGCATGTACGCCTGATGCAACTGGCCAGCCAGCAAGGTTGCCGGCAACTGGCCATAGCCCCGTGCTGCTACAACCGCATCGCCGCGCAGCAGTACCAGGCGTTGTCCACAGCCGCGCAGGCGTCGAGCCTGCAGCTGTCGCTGGACGACCTGGGCCTGCCCTTGAGCGAAACCGTCACTGCCGGCGCCCGCGTGCGGCGCCAGCGTGACACCTCGATGGCCCGGCGCCTGGGCTTCGACCTGCTGCAACGCCAGCAGCGCCAGAGCGATGAATACCTGCCGACACCTTCCCTGCCGGTGGCCTGGCTGGAGAAGCCCTTCGAGCAATACTGCCGTGACTTGGCTGAACTGAAGCAATTGCCAGTGAGCGGCGACCCGGACTGGGCAATGTTGGAAGCTGCGGGCTGGCAACGCCTGGCCGAGGTCCGCAACCTCGAGCGCGTACGCAACCTGTTCCGTCGGCCACTGGAGCTGTGGCTGGTACTCGATCGCGCCCTGTTCCTCGAAGAGCAAGGCTATGACGTGCGCCTGGGCCTGTTCTGCGATTACCCACTGACCCCGCGCAACCTGCTCATTCTTGCGGAACGCGACGGTTAGCCGCAGTACAACCTGTGGATAAGTCTGTGAACAAGCTTGTGATTACCTGTTGGATCCAAGCGCTATTTCAAGCGCTTGGCTTATTCCTGCTTGCGGCTGCAGCCCAGTAAAAACAGGCGTTTGCGCAAAGACCAGCGGCGTAGCGATCCGGCATGCCTTTCGCTCAGGTCCCAAATGCCACTTGTGCATAAACATTTCTTGTGGTTAGCGCAAGCGGCTTTTGTGGGAGCGGCCTTGCGTCGCGAAAGGGCCGCAAAGCGGCCCCCGTTTTCAGCGCAATCTCTGAAATCGCCGGGGCTGCTCTGCAGCCCCATTCGCGACGCAAGGCCGCTCCCACAAATGACCGCGTCAATGCCTAATGCGCCTTGCCCTTGGCAATCTCGATATCGTTCATCAGCGCCTTGGCCATGTCGCAAAGGTAATCGGCTGCACCCAGGAATTTATGGTCGTCCTCCATATCCCCCTCGCGCACCAGGTGCTTGATGTAGCCCATCAGGATCGAGACATGCTCGTAGGCCGCGTCGACGGGGACGCCGGGCTCTACGCGTAGCAGATTGAGGGATGGGTTACCGGCTGCGAGGAAGGTTTCCACGCCTGCGGTTGTGATTGGTTTGGGGCTGTTGGGATCAGAATCGATCGTTTTCACTTTTCAAACTCCCTAGTTCAAAAGGAGTTGCCGTGTTCATTCTTTCTCACGGAACAAAGGCGGCAACCGTGCACGAGGTGAGAAACCGAGTGAACGTAGGAAGCTCGGCCAGACCAAGGTCTGCCCGCGCACAGTCGCCATTACGCAGCCGATACGTTCAAAGTCGGGTTCTCACACCCGGTCGCCAGAGCGACCCGAAAACGGTATCCGTGAGCCACTTCCCCGACAACAGCGTTACTTCGGCGGCGCGCGTAGGATACTTCCGAAGCATCCAAACCCTGAAGCTTTTGACCCCATGGTTCAGAATTCCCTTACACAGATAACCCGGCTTACCCGCCCCCTTGTAGGAGCGGGTTCACCCGCGAAGAGGCCATACCAGACAACACAAGGCTAATGCTCCACCGCCGCAACGGTGTATCATCCGCCCCCCAAATCATTAAAAAGTGACGTCGCGCGCTGCCCGCCAGCCCCGCGACCTTCTGGCGTTGCGCCAGAACCGACAATGGACCACCGGACCTGAGCATCGTGACCCGAGCCAACCCCCTCGCCCTGTTGACCTTCGCCCTGGCCCTGACCGGCTGCGCCGGCGGCACCTCGCCCCACCCCAACAGCAACCTGGGCTGGAACCACCCCGGCATGCAGCTGGGCGGCGACAAAGGCCTGCCCCTGCGCACAGAAGCCCCATGCCGCAAGCGCGGCTGCGACAACGACAAGCTGTTTTTCAACCCGGGCAAAAGCGAGCCTAGCGTCACCACCATGCACCGCGGCTGGTAGGAAAATTCTTCTTTTAGGCCGGTGACTTAGGTCTTTTGCGAACATTCGCAAGGAAGTGGTTTACAGGCGCCAAACGATCGCTATAATGACGCCCCATTGCCGGTATAGCTCAGATGGTAGAGCAACTGACTTGTAATCAGTAGGTCCCGGGTTCGATTCCTGGTGCCGGCACCATACGCAGTATCAAAAAAGGCTCACCGAAAGGTGGGCCTTTTTTGTTTTCCCCCCCGCAGCCCCCAATCCCCTGCCTTACAGATGCCCTGAAGCCACCACGATCGGTGTAGGAGCTGGCTTGCCTGCGATGGGCTGCGCAGCAGCCCCAACCACCCCAAGCAGATGCAATTCTCTGATCACAGCCCAGCTCAAAAACAGACACACCCTCCAACACAAACGCTTTGACTCGCCAACCAATCCCCACTACGATTTATCGCAAATTTTAGATATTTCTTCCGAGGCAAGCCAATGGCGCTTCAATTCCACGAAAGCCCTTTCCACGCCACCCACGACGCAGATACCGCCAGCAAAATGGCCTTGAAAATGGACTTGTCCATTTTCATCACTGACTGCATCAAAAAAATGGGCCTCAAACAGCATGATGCCGCAGCCAAGCTGAACGTAACCCAATCCCGCATATCCGAACTTGCAAATGGCAAGATCGAGAAATTCACCTTGGACGCAATGATGGACATGCTGGACAAGCTCGGCTTTCGCACAACCCTGACCCTGCCCTCGAACGATGCCGGTTCACCTCCCCAGATCGTGATCACCCAAACGCCTGGCAGCTAAACCCTGTATCCCATTTTTCTCAGTTCTTGCTTCAACTCTTTCATCCGCTGTTCGGCGACCTGCATCGCGTGCCGGTCGGACCTGTTGGTCGTTTTTACGAACGAATGCAACACGACGACCATGTCTGCAAATTTGGCCACATACACACATCGGAATGCAGGGCTGCCGTTGATGATGAGCTCAATCGCACCCGCCCCTACCGACTCGGTCAACGACTTGATCGGCCGCTCTGGGTCCTGGCCATACTGGATGCGTCGGAGGTCTTT
The DNA here is from genome assembly GCF_058795575.1 of Pseudomonas sp. GW823-FHT05G12. NCBI lineage: Bacteria > Pseudomonadati > Pseudomonadota > Gammaproteobacteria > Pseudomonadales > Pseudomonadaceae > Pseudomonas > Pseudomonas sp. GW823-FHT05G12. The sequence continues at coordinate 355,386 of NZ_CM179501.1, read as the reverse complement.
ACCAAAATCGTCCTGAACGTCCTTGGGAAGGTCTTTGTATTCACGCTCAGCAGCTGCACTCACAAACGCAAACTTTTTCAACGGTGTACCCACGGCGAGTTGCTGGATTGGGGACGGCATGGATGCCAGGAGGAGGGAATCTAGCGCAGTGGCTTGCAGTTGGCGGAATTAGAAATGTTTCGCGGTTTGACCCTGAAATATCGTGTTTCTCTCGCCCGCTGAAATCAGTTCGACCTCATTTGGGGCCGGGGTTTGCCGCACTCAGGACGATGGGCTACGACACCAAGGTGGATATCTGCGGCCACGGGTTCCGAGCCATGGCGTGCAGTGCGCTGGTCGAGTCCGGGCTGTGGTCGGAGACGGCCATCGAGCGACAGATGAGCCACAAGGAACGCAACAACGTGCGCGCCGCCTATACCCACAAGGCCGAGTTCCTCGAAGAGCGCCGGATGATCATGACCTGGTGGAGCCGGTTTCTGGAGGCGAACCGCGAGGACCATGTGACGCCGCATGAGTTTGCCAAGCAAACGGGCGAGAACGTCACGCGCCTTCGCAGTGCCAAGAGGACCGAGTAACCCGCCGCACCGCCACCTCAAACTCGCTGTGAAGTTACCCACAGCACCGCATGAAGCTCCTCCGCGCAGGTCCTTTCAAACGGGGCTGCAAAGCCGCCCCGTTTGAAAGGACCATACCTAAGAAAAAAACTGCTGGCACAGCTTACGTCTGTGGAAAACCACTGATGTCCACCGGTGGATAGTTTTATCCACAGGCGCTAAATCCCTGAAATCTCTTTGCTTGACGAATATTGTCCACAGGCGTAGACCGGGAGTTGCAAGCGCTGTCGATGACAGCACCCCAGGTGACCCGAACCTTAAAGGTCACGCCGCTCCCGCGGTGGTTCACCCGCAAGTACGATTCGCGTCCGGCAGCTCGTACGGTCACTACCCATGTGATGGATGCCAACTCATTGTCGTTGCCCCTGCGGCAACCACCCTACCCATCTGCTCAGCAGCAGCCTATTCGCTTGGCCATTTCACGTGCGCCAACCTGCGCCCGTCTCTTTCACTGGAAAGAGACGGGCGCTCCTGACACTGCTGCAGCCCTCATCGCACTTGGCTTTGCGGCAACTTCACTCGTGACAATCGGCGTGACAAACGCCGATGTCATCAGCAACAGCGCTGCAGATGATGGTGCCGCAGACCAGGGAATGGACTGCACCTGACTGACAGTCAGGCATGCCCCGGTCATCGCACCGCTGCGTTCACCCGGCTCAGGATCTTCAGGCACTGGTCTCGTCAGCCAATGCAGCCTCCACCCGCCCACCGGTAACGGTGCTCAGGAGGCCAGATCATGAGATGCCCTTGCTCCCGGTCGTAAGGAGCCGCCAGTCCCGCGTTAGAGGACATCCCCACAGGTCGCAGGGGCCTTGATCCCTGATAACACTAAACATTCTTGGCGGGATGACGTGGGGCGAGATCGGAGAACGGCAGATGAGGTGACTGACATGGCATTGGTAGGTAGACGCGATGGCCGCAATTTCGGTTACGGCAGGCAGTTAAGCTACGCAGGACCGCAGGCGCTGAAAGACATGTTCGGCGGCGGCCACTACGGCACGGTGAAGGCTCACTGTGATCGGTGGCAGGCATTCGTGAAGTGGTGCCGCTTAGAACAGGGGCCGAGTATCAATGATGCGCGGCAGATTGATCGGAAGGTATTGGCCGACTATGCGGCGTATCTGCGCGACGCGGTTAGGCGCGGTGACCTCGCTGTCAGCACCGCACAAAATCGGATATCCAGCGTAAACAGGACCATGGCAGCGCTTCGCGGTGATCGGTGCGTGAAGTTACCAAGTCCGAGCAAGGCTTTGGGTATACAGCGAACCGGGGTCCGACAGTCGGTGCCTCAGGGCCAAGACCGCAAGCAAGTTAAGCAGATCGTCGATATGCTTTGCCGCCATCATCATCTGCGGGCCGCCGCGATTGTTTTGTTGGCGCGAGCCACCGGCATGCGCTTGCGTGAGGCCATCTTGGCAGACCTGCCACGGCTAAGCCGTGAGGCTAACAACCTAGGTCGGATCAACATTCAGGACGGCACCAAAGGTGGCCGTGCTGGGGCCTCGGCCCCACGTTGGATTGCGGTGGACGACCATGTTCGCAAGGCGCTTAGTTTTGCAAGGCAGGTGTCGCCTGCGGGTAGCCGGAACCTGATTGCGTCACACGAAAGCTACCTAAATCTTCTGCAAGAAATTATCCGTCCCACGCGGGACATCCTGCATGCGCGCAACCTCAAAGGTTTTCATGAGCTAAGAGCGGCGTACGCGTGTAAGCGCTATGAGCAAATCACCCAACACCGCGCGCCTATTAATGGCGGGCATCTTTGTCTGGTTGATTGGAACCTTGATCGTGAGGCCCGGAAGCAGCTCAGCTATGAGTTGGGGCACGGTCGAATTGATGTGGTTGCCGCCTACATTGGGGGACAGTCATGAGTAAGCCATTCGACATGGAACTGTTCCTGGCTGGAGTACTGACCGGCTCGCTCGCGACCCGACAACGCCATGTACGCCAAGCAAAAATTATTCAGGCTAAAATCGCAGAGCGATGGCAACGAGAGGCGCCTTGGACTTGGCAGAGAAAGCATCTTGTTTGGTTTCTTAACTCTTGCCTATATCGGCGCAGCACGGCGACACACTATCGTTACTTGCTTACCATACGGCTGCTTACTCGTCGCTTACAAAGATCATGGAGTTTCAACCTTTAATTTTTATCGTACGGCGCGTAGCGATTGGCCAGTCGTGCCTGTTAACGAGTATGCATGAATAGGCCACTCGGAGCGTCAGAGCCACCCTCACAGGTAAGGCTGATATCGTATGGGGCTTCAAATCCCAGAAAAATGTCGTCGTGGGGAATACGCGCCCCGGCCATGTGTGTATACATTCCATTCTGGCACGCCACTCGGCCCAGCAATGAAAACAGCCGAAAAATCAACACGTTAAAGCAGCACGCATCCTTTGCGCAGGTCCTAATTCCGCATAACATCTCAACTATGCATCATTCTTAGCCACCCATCACCGGCACACGCAGACCTTTAGACGTTAACAACTGCTTGGAACATTCTGAGAGATAGCTTATTGTAAGCAGCAGCTTCGTCACGATCGCAGGAGAAACGGCTATAATACGTAAAGCACTCTGCATACACAGCACTGAATTATGCATTTTAACATTAAAACTAAATTAGCTTAAATCACAAAATTAATGGAGTTTGCAAATGGGTGACAAGAAAGTCGTTTTCGTAGCCTTTGCAATTGAGGATGCTCGTATTCGGGACATGATAAAAGGCCAATCTCTCCATACAGACAGCCCTTTTGAATATGTAGACATGTCAGTCAAAGAAGCATACGACGAAGAATGGAAAAAAAAGGTTCGCACTCGCATCCTTAGATCTGATGGCATTCTAGTTATCGTAAGTAAGAACTCAACTGCATCAACAGGACAAAAATGGGAAATCCAATGTGCAAGAGAGGAAGGGAAAGCCGTTAAAGGGATTTGGGCATATAAGGATGATCGTACGTCTATCGCAGGTGTAAACACAATGGTCTGGACTTGGGAAAACATAGCCAACTGGATAGATAGCCTCTGATGCGCCGGGCACTGGTGGTGGGTATAGACGCTTACGAGTCAGTATCAAACCTTCACGGCTGTGTGAATGACTCTTTTGCCGTTAAGTCTATGTTGGACCGACACGCTGATGGCTCAGTGAACTTTGGAGTTCGCCATATCACAGGTACTGGGCCCGCAGACATGGTCTCTAGGGATGAACTCAGGCGTGCGATTGAGGAGCTATTCGCAGGTGACGGTGAAGTCGCTCTGCTGTACTTCGCCGGCCACGGTCACATTGAGGCGACTGGAGGCTACTTATGCTCTTCAGATGTAAGAACGGGTAATGACGGAATACCACTCACCGAAATCATGACGATGGCTAATCGTTCTCGATTCTCCAACCGTGTCATAGTACTAGATAGTTGTCACAGTGGAGTAGCCGGTGGAAGCGCACTTCAACAGAAGGTGGCAGAAATTAGCGAAGGCGTTACTATTCTCACTGCATCGACCGATGAGCAATACGCGTCGGAAGAAAATGGGGCAGGTGTTTTTACTACCCTCTTTGTTGATGCCCTAGGAGGAGCCGCTGCCAATCTAGTAGGCGAGGTCACACCAGGTAGCGTTTATGCACATGTAGATCAGTCTCTTGGATCATGGGGACAAAGGCCAGTATTCAAAACTAATATTGATCGTTTTATCTCATTACGAAAAGTACAGCCGCTACTGGAACTTGCTGACCTCAGAAGAATATCTGAATTCTTTCCCACAGCCGGCTTTCAAATGCAACTCGATCCGACTTACGAACCAGAACGTCACGAATCTTGGAAAACTGATCCGCAAGGCGTACCGCCTCCAGATCCGGACCATAATGCGATTTTTTTGATTCTACAAAAATATAATCGCGTCGGCCTGTTAGTTCCTGAAGGGGCCCCACACATGTGGCATGCAGCAATGGAGTCTAAAACTCTACGTCTCACGGCTCTGGGAGAACATTATAGGCGGTTAGCCGAAAAGGGACTCATATGAGTGATGCGGATTACGAAAGTACCAAAAACACCCTTGATGGCATAATCGAAAAATTAGCGAACCTCGAACATGAGCGGTGGTCTCGGTGGCAAAATTACATGCACAGCAAGTGCATGCGCCAGAGCGACGGCAGCTTGCTGGTACCCTCCGCCCTAGTAGAAAGATGGGAGCGTCAAATGCAAACAGCTTACTGGGACCTAACCGATGAAGAGAAGAACAGTGATCGTGACCAAGTACAACAATACCTGCCACTCATATTAGCCGCACTGACTAACAAGTGAGACATGCTCAAGTGATAGTCTTTTACACCTCAGCCTCCAGCTAACCACGCTGTAGAGGCTGAGCGGTTCAAGCTAACTTCTTAGCGTTTCAGAAAATCAGCGACGCGGCCATGGCTTATCAGGCTCCAAATGACGCTTTCCCGTATCTGAATCCGGCCTTGGCCTAGGCATGTCCTTTGGGCGAGGACGAGGAGTATCTTGAGGAGGACGACTAGGAGGGCGCTTTTCATTACTCATTCGGAAGAGCTCCTGGAATGTAAAACTTATCACTTGGTAGTTCTGAAATAACCTGCTGCTCGCATATTTTCTTAGTTACTGATGACTCAACTCTTTCGGGTGTTTTATCAACAAAACTCCGAAGTCTAGCCTTGATAGTCTTGAAGCGAGCCTGATGAGACTTCTCATAATCCCTGGCCTGGCTAATATCTACGCGCAAATCTCGCAGATCGTGCGCAATGAGTGTATAGGCACCCAAAAGCTCTTCATATTTTCTAATTTTTTTTGCATAATTCAAAAATGGTTTCGCAATTGCAATTACAGCCGCTATGGCTAAAAAAACCTGCCATAACGGTTGGCCAGCTGTGGTCTTCCAAAATGCAAATCCAGCTATCGCGGAGGTAGATGAGGTACTAGCAATTATGACTTCTGCCCAAAAATTCCGACGTTCAAAAGTTTGAAGACGACGCCCATAGTACAGTTGATTTAGTCGTGCCGTGCGTAGCAAGTCGTAAACATCCCAGACCTGATGATCTTTCATTGACATTGGGTCAATCTCCGGGTACGCGAATAGCTCAGCCATATGATTTGGCTGCTATTTTACCTCATGACTCGAGATATTTCACTCCAAAGTTATTCCGCTTAGCTTTCAGAGACGAGCCCATGTCAACTATAGGCTAACAAGTAACGCGACCTTATCAAAAATGCCTCTATCTCAATTTGGTGTAGGCTTGTGGCAGGCCTGAAGAATTTTGATCATCAACTCACCGTAGGCGTAACTAAAGTGTACTGCTCCTTACCTAGGATCTAGGCAAAACGAGAAGTTCGTAAACGATAGTGATCTAACTCAAGATCTGCTGGGGGGGGCGACAGGTAATTGTGCCGATCACTCAGTGAGCTGATGTGCTGGAAGGGTTGCAGGGCTTCAGTACCCGAGGATATCGGTCGGGACAACTGGAAAATTTTGGCTTCAATCTATAGCCAATCCCGATTGGCGCAGGCAATATCTCCTCTTGACAACTAAAATCTGCCACGCAAGGGATTCGCATGAGCTATACGGCTGAGGTGTTCAACGTGATGATCGCGTCTCCGGGAGACGTTGAAGCAGAACGCAATATTGTTAGGGAGGTACTCGCTGAATGGAACGCAATCCACTCATCTAGTCAGAAAATTGTCCTACTTCCTATAGGCTGGGAATCTCATTCGTCGCCAGAAATGGGGGCAGAGCCCCAGGCTCTGATCAACCAACAAATCCTCCACAAATGTGATCTACTTGTGGGTATTTTCTGGACACGAATAGGAACGGCAACTGATGAATATGCAAGCGGTACTGTTGAAGAGATTGAGCGGCACGTAGCTGGTGGGCGCCCAGCGATGCTTTACTTTTCGAGTAAACCTGTAGTTTTAGACACGGTTGAACCAGAGCAATATGCCAAGCTAAAAAGCTTCAAAGAAAGCTGCCGCAGTCGCAGTTTGTACGAAAGCTATGAAACACTTACTGAATTCCATACAAAATTCAACCGCCAGCTTCAGCTAAAAATTAATAGCCATCAACTATTTAGCCAAGCAAAAAAATCTGGCACAGAGAGCATCTCAGTAAGCCAGACAAAGATCCCTGACTTGTCCTACGAAGCCACGTTGCTTTTACACGAAGCCTCCTTAGATAGCTCAGGAGTTATTCTTTATTTGCGTCATCTAGGTGGTACAGATCTGCAAACCAATAACAAAAACCTAATTGACTCCAATGAGCGCAGGGTTATTGCCAAATGGGAAGCTGCGCTACAGGAATTGACAAATAACAAACTTGTAGTCGGGAGAGGTCAAAAGGGTGAGATATATGAAATCACGAACGATGGATATCAAGCAGCAGCCATCTTAAAGCCCGTATAGAACGACATCGAGTCGCTTTCAAATACTTTACACTTAATACGATGGTGCGGGTGTGATAAATATAAACCTTGACGACAAAAAGCTATTCGGAAATGATGCAGGTGAAGATGAAGAGCTGGAAGTTTTAAACGCATACTACATCGACAATACAAACTTTTATGATTATTTCGCCCCCAGCGAGCGGCTTTTCAATTGCAAGCGCGCGCAAAGGGATGGGAAAGTCGGCGCTACTCTCGAGGCTCGAATATCGCCTTAAAACCGAGCATCCGGTTTTCCAATCACCAATAGTGATTAGAGTTAAGGGCAACGAGCTCATCGGGCTTGGTGACTTTCAAGGCTTCGACCATACTCATTTAGAAAACTACTGGAAACAAATTATCTGCAAAAGAATCCTCATTGAAGTCGGCAACCAAGTAAATATTGCATTGACCGGCAATGAAATTTCGATGATTACACTAGCAGAACTTGAAGTCGCAAAAACTAAGAATATAATTAACGCCCTGATTAGTCGAACTATAGAAAAAACCGCAGAGAACGGTAATGAAAGTCCGAAATATAACAACGCCGAGATACAATTGCAGCAGTATCTGGACACCCATGTCAACAAAGTTGTCTGGCTACTAATTGACGACATTGACGCGAAATTTCAAAATACTGTAGAAAGCCAAGCTAGAGTAGGGTCTTTTTTCAGTGCAATTCGCTCACTCGCATTCGATTATAAAGGACTCGTGGTTCGTACAACGGTCCGTAGTGATGTCTGGTCTTGCCTTAGACACCTTGAAGATCTGGACAAACTACAGCAATACATGATCCCAATTGTTTGGACCAAGAAACAGATGAGGGACATGCTTGCTCAAAGAATTTTAGTTTATATTAAGAACCGTCACCCTGACACGCCCGAATCCAAACTTAAAACATCAACCGACTACAATAAGATACTAGACATAGTTTTTAATTCTCCTATAGAGTGGGGTGACAATAAGGACGCTAAACTCTTTGAGGCGATCTCTACATTTTCTAACCGTAGACCGAGATGGATGGGGCAGCTATGCCGAATGGCTGGCAGAAAGGCGAAAGAAAATCCCAGGATCAAAAAAATCAATATTGATCACCTTGATTACATCCTGTCCGAATATGGTGCCAATCGAAGAGACGACTTGATCAAGGAGCACATCCATCAATTTGAGGAACTTTCAAATCTCATTGATGCGCTACGAGCGTCAAAGAAAGAATTTTCATGCTCTGCCTTGGAAGAAATGCTAGAATTTAATTTTATAAGAGGTCGAAATAAAGATCAAATTGCCATGATCGACGGCAAGCCATATTCGGCACCGGAAGATCTGGGTGACTTCTTATATAAACTCGGCATAATTTCGCACATTCATCTAGATGGAAAAGAATTCACCCATTTCACAGATGATCCTGATCTTTATCGCTCCATTGAAAATCGGCGCGATAAAATAACATGGTCACTTCATCCTAGCTACCGAAAGTTTCTTAATGTTCACTAATATAATACAACTTGCCATCTGAGAGTCGCGACTCATGAATCGCTCGCTCCTAATTGAAGCGCTCTTTATTTAACATAAGCCGAGCACTGCCAATCACCCATTGCAGTGCTCGTCGCGTATTTTCCGATTAGCCGGCATAGAAGTACCATGCGATTTCATTAGGATAGTTTTAGAGATAGCGGCAAATATCCATTCTGATAAAAGCTATATAAATCATGCTTTTATTATACTTTTTGACTCCTGGTGCCGCACCCTACGCAGTATCAAAAAGGGCTCACCGAAAGGTGGGCCTTTTCGGCTTTCAGCTACGGCGTTCTCAAAGGTGTTCCGGCCCCCCCTCCGCGATAGTTTGCGTTCCGCCTGTTCTCCAACGTCGCGCAGAGAAGTGGATTCGCCAGTAAGTCGCGTCTTCTGTGGGAGCAGCCTTGCGCCGCGATGGGCCGCAAAGCGGCCCTGGCAATCTCAGACCGGAACAGCGAAACCTCAGCCCTCCCACAAGCGTCAGAAAGCCCTATCAGGCGGCTCTTTGCTCCAGGCTCTCCCACCTCAGGCATGCCAGCGCCAATGTGCGTGGTACCGCTTCACGACCACTGCTGTAGCGGCTGATGCTGCGGGCGCTGACTCCCAGCGCTTCGGCTGCCTGGTCGAGCGTCATCCGGTGCCGCAAATGCCAGCGAATGAAAACTCGGGTGTTTTCATCAGGTGCGTTTTGGGCAAGCGCATCCAGTAGCAGGGTGTCCGCACCAATCTGAATATCCAGCGCTGGCCACTCCACCGACCATCCTCCGTCGCCCAATACGACGCCTTCAAACGCTTTGCGCTTGGACAGTGGCGCCAAGCCAGGATACGTATTGAGGGCATCGCTCATATCCAGGGTGTAATGCTGCCCATTGGTAAATGGTAAGCTCAAGGCTGGCGCCCGATCGAGGTTGTACACTCTTCAGACGGGGACGTTTCATCGATGCCATTTCATCCACTCCTTCAACAAATCGGCCTGATTGGCCGCCACCCAGGCCAGGGTTTCTTGCACCACTTTTGCAGGTGCCCTGCCTTGGCTAACAGTCACAGATTCCAGACTGATCACCACATACCCCACCGCCCGTAAGGTGAACGTGGGGTGGTAGATGATCCCTTTCCCTTGGCTCGATGCGGTACTTGTCGCGAAATCGGTATTTGGTAGACATGGCATGATCGTATCGCCAATTTGGCGATAAGGTAACCGACCGGCTGTGAAGTTACCCAGAGAACTCTCACCGAAAGGTGGGTGCCGTTATGCCCGCCCTCCCCCCTCTCAAACCCTCCGCAACCCCCGCCGCACCTCTTTATCGGCATACATCAACTGATCCGCCGCTTTAAGCGCGGCCTGCAGCGAAGTCGCAGCGGGATCAACACTCGTAATACCAAAACTCGCACCCGCGTAATCGAACCGGCAGTCGTCAAACTCGTAGCTACCAATCAGCAGCGGCACCAGCCGTCTGCGCATCGCTGCGGCAGTTTTGGCCATTTCGTCCGGATGGATCGAAGCGGTCAAGCCGATCACAACGAACTCGTCACCACCCCAGCGCCCAAGTTCATCCGTTGCCCGCAACCCGCCCTGCAAGCGCCGGCTGCTTTCGATCAGGAACTTGTCCCCCACCTCGTGCCCGTACGTGTCGTTGATCGCCTTGAATTCATCGAGGTCGATAAACGCCACCAGCACCCCCTGCCCCGTTCGCTTCGCCAACGCGAAATGCCGATGCAAGGCAGCCAGGATTGCCCGCCGATTCTTCAACCCGGTCAGCGCGTCATAGTTTGCCGCATAGCGTTCTTCCTGGCGGCGCAATAGCATCTGCCCGGCCACACGGCTGGAGAGCAAGATCAAGATCAACCCGAGCGCTGCCACAGAGGCTCCGGTCCAGTAGTACTGCTGACGCATCGGCTGCAGGTGATCAAGCTTTGCCAGCGTCAGCAGCTGATATTGCGCGTCGTTCAGGGGCTGGCGATGCACCAGATAAGGGTGCCCGCCAATCAGCCATTGATCGGCCTGAGCCGCGGCTGCCACTGTGCGGATATCCATGGGCACGCCCGGCTCTTCGTCGCCATCCAGAGGCCTGCGAATATCGGGCGGGAGCAGTGCCGCCACGTTACGCAGCATGAAGGGTTCGCTGGACGCGGTGGTCACGCGCCCCTGACGGTTCACAATCAAGGCAATGTGACGCCCTGTCAGGTAAAGGGCGATGTCCGGGGCATCGAACTTGACCGTGACAGAGCCGAGTGGCTTGCCGTCAGCATCGTCGATGCGGCTGGCTACGAAATAGGAGGGGGTTTTGTTCAGGCGGGCAATGCCGAACATTTCACCACTGCCGGTGCGCAATGCGTCGAGGAGGTAGGCCCTGCCCGTATAGATCTGGCCAACGATGCTGAATGACTCCGCCCAGTTGCTGGCCGTCACCGTATCGTCTGAGAGGTTGTTCATGTAGATACGGGCATAGTGAAGATCACTGGCCAATCTATCCATGAAATCACCCACGCTTCGCACCAGCGGGTCACGGGTGAACTTCGAAGCGCGCTCCTCACGTGTGAGTGCCGCGAAACCGGGCGGATCATGGCGATATCGGGCAGCGAGTTGGATCACCTCGCTTTGACGGGCCACCATGTTGGCCACGCTGGCCATCTCGGTGAACAGGCGGTCTACGACTCGCCCCGTGATCTGGGCTTCGTATTCGGCGCCTGCCGCCAGGTTGTCGAGTTCTTCTGCCGTAAGGCGCTGCGCTACCCACCCGCTCAGGCTTGCCACAAGTGCCAACCAGACGACCACAACGCCTAGCGTCACCCGGCGCGCGATGGATGGAATGTCCCTGCGCTGCCGCCGTTGCGACGGATCGTAACTCACGCCGCGCTTGCCGGTTGAATGGGGCACCAAAGCAACTCCTTTTGCGATACAGCAATGTGCATCATCGACCCTGCGATACCCCGCCAAGGCGAAGCTCGCAAGATTGTAAAACATTCACCTCAGTGGATCGCCAATGGATTGATGCCCGTCAAACGAAGGGCTGGTCGAGGGGTTTACGTTCAGATCAGGCAGCCCTGAGGGAGGATGAACATGGCCAAGAGGTTCCCCACAAACCCTCGCCACCCCGAGCGTATCTGCTGGGGTTGCGACCTGTACTGCCCTGCCAAGGCGCTAGCCTGTGGCAATGGCGCAGACCGGACCATGCATCCGGTGGAACTGTTTGGCGAGGATTGGGATAGCTTCGAGGGCCAGTTGGAGAAGCCGGTTGATCCAGGGCAAGCGGTAGAGCCCAGGTAAGAAAGGGCCGCTTGGCGGCCCAGCGCAGGCCTTGAACCCAGCGCTGGCTCTATGGGACCGGGCTTGCCCGCGAAGCTGGCGATGCGCGTGCAGGCACCGGCTTCGCCGGTGTTCGCGGGTGAACCCGCTCCTACGGGTACAGCGCCAGGCCTTGTGGAAGGGCTTGATCAGAACGCGGTGCTTACCGTCAACGACAGGTTACGCGGGTCGCCGTAGATCGCCCCGGCATAGAACCCGTACTGGCTGTAGTAGTGCTTGTCGAACAGGTTGTTGGCGTTGAGGCTGACACTGGTGTTGTCGGTCAGCTGGTACTTGGCCATGGCATTCCAGATGGCATAACCGGACCAGTTCACGTCAGTGGCACCATTGCTCACACCGTTCGTGGGCTGGCCAGCCGGGCTGGAGATGGCGCGGATGTTGGTCTGCGCAGTCACGCCGGCGCCCAGGGTCAGGCGGTCGAGCGGGCCGCTCAGGCGGTAGGTGGTGGAGGCCTTGAACAGGTGCGACGGGTCGCTGCGGCCGTCGCTGTCGACGCGGCGGAAGTGCAGGTAGGTGTAACCGGCGTAGACGTTCCAGTTGGGGGTCAGGGCGCCTGCGACTTCCAGGTCGATACCGTCGGTTTCCTGCCCGGAGCCGGCCTTGTAGGCGCTGCCGCCAGTCGGAGTGGTCAGGTCGCCGTCCAACACGGCCTTGTTTTCCTGCTTGGTGCGGAAGTACGCCGCCGAGGCGTTCAGGCGGCCATCGAACCACTCACCCTTGATACCTGTCTCGTAGCTTTGCCCACGAATCGGCTCGACCTTGCTGCCACTGCTGGTTTCAGAGGTTTGCGGGGTGAAGATGTCGGTGTAGCTGGCGTATACCGAGTAGTTGTCGTTGAGGTCATACACCGCGCCCAGGTAGGGGGTGACGATGCCGTTTTCTTCCTGGCTGCTGCGCTCGCCGGCCACGCTGCGGGTGACCGAGGAATAGTTGCTGGTGCGCACGCCAACGATCACCGACAACGGGTCGGTGATGCTCAGGCGGGTGGCGGCGTACATGCCCTGCAGGCGAGTGGTGGTCTTGCTGTGAAGGCCGGTGCGCGAGGCGATGAGGTCGTAGTCGTCATCCACGCCATTGTGCCAGTCGGTGACCGGGAAGCCGTTGTTGGCGCGGAACTGGCAACCCAGTGCAGGCGCGCTGGTCATGCCGTCGCCGACCATGGTGCAGGTGTACTGAGGCGACCAGCCGACGGTGCGGCTGTCGTTGTAGCCGACCATGGCCTGGTGGGTGCGGCCAAACAGCTGGAACGGGCCGGAGAGGTCGATCTGCGCCGACTGCTGGGTGGTGTCGCTGGAGCTGTGCAAACCGTTCAGCACGGCGCCGCTGCCGTCCTGGTCCCAATAGCCACCGTAGCTGCCGCGCCCAGCTGAGTTCACCTTGGCAAGGCCGCGATGGTTCAGGGCTTCGGTGGTGGCTTGGGCGGCTTTCAGGTCCAGGGTCCAGTCGTTGTCGAAGCGGTGCTCAAGCGAACCGAACGCAGTGCGGGTGGTGTACTCGCCAAAGCTCCAGCTGGGCACCACGTTGGTGCTGCGCGGCAAGTCGGTCTTGCTGCCGTCGCGGTACCAGATCGGGATGTTCGCGCCCCAGCCGCCACCCACGACCTTGTTGTATTCATACTGGTAACCGGCGCCCAAGGTAGTGGCGTCGTCCAGGTCGAACTCGAAATTGGCCAACGCGGCGCGGGAACGTTCGGACTGGTTGTCGCGGAAGGAGTTGGCATCCTGCTGGGTCATCACGAAGCGCGAACGCAGGCGGCCATCTTCGGACAGCGGCAGGTTCAAGTCAGCACCCAGACGACGCTTGTCCCAGCTGCCGTAAGTGGCATAGGCACTGCCGCCGAAGGTTTTGGTGGGTGCCTTGCGGATCAGGTTGACGGTGGCCGAGGGGTCGCCGGTGCCTCCCAGCAGGCCGTTGGCGCCGCGCACGATGTCGATGCGTTCGTACAGGTCCATGTTCAGCGCATTACCGCTGCCACTGAAATCGGAGCCGCCCTGGGTCTGCAGGCCATCAACCTTCCAGTTGCTGATCGAGTAACCACGCGCGCGGTAGTCGGTGCGCCCACCCACCTCGGACTTGTTGGCCGTTACGCCTGGGGCGGTTTCCAATGCCTGCTCGATGGTATGGATGTCGCGGTCATCCATCTGCTGGCGGGTGATGGTGGTTACCGATTGCGGTGTCTGCCGTGGCGTCAGTGCCAGGCCAGTGGAGCTGCGGGTGCTCTCGACCGTGTAGCCCAACTGGCCGGCATCGTCGGCAGGCAGTAATGCACTGTCTTCGATCTGTGTGGCGTCGAGTTCAAGGGGTTTGCCGTCGGCAGCCACTGCACCACCGCTGATGGCGACGGCGACGCAGAAGGCCAGCGGCTTGAGGCAATTGCCGCTTTGACTGAAAGGGGTGAACACTGTCGTGATGCTTTGGGGATTCATTTGGGAAGGCTTCGTATTTGCAGATGATTTTTTGTTAGGATTCTAGGGATCAGCCCTCCGGGCTCCAGACCCGACATGTACGGGGATGTAATTGAACGTAACGAGCGCCGCCGGCCCTCACCTAACAGGTGTTTTTCTGCATGAGCACGACCCTGCTGGTTGTCGATGATGACGACGAGATCCGCGAACTTCTTTGTGATTACCTGACCGATGCCGGCTACAACGTGCTGGCGGCAGCCGACGGTCAACAGATGCGTGACCAGCTGGCCCGGCACAAAGTGGAGCTGGTGGTGCTCGACCTGATGCTGCCGGGTGAGGACGGCCTTAGCCTGTGCAGGCAGTTGCAGGCCACACCTGGGTTGGCAGTGATCATGCTGTCAGCCAAGGGCAGCACGCTGGACCGCATCATCGGCCTGGAAGTAGGCGCCGACGACTATCTGGCCAAGCCCTTCGAACCACGCGAACTGATCGCACGGATCAAAGCCGTACTGCGTCGTCCGCAACGCCTGGGCACCTCTGCCGAAGAACCCGTGGTGGACGCCCAGCTGTTCGCAGGCTTTCGCCTGGAACACGTCAAGCGCCTGCTCACCCGCCCGGATGGCGAGACCCTGACCCTGCCGCGCTCCGACTACCGCGTGCTGCGCGAACTGCTGGAAGCCAACAACCGTGTGGTCTCCCGTGACCAACTGACCCGCAGCGCGTTCGGCCGCGACCACCTGCCCGACGACCGTTCCGTGGACATGTGTGTCAGCCGCCTGCGCCAGCAGCTGCGCCGGGCGCCGGCGGGGACCGCGCAAATCCTGACCATCCGCAACGAAGGCTACCTGCTGAGTCTCGCCCCCCTCGCGGCCGGTGCCTGACATGCGCTGGTTTCACCGGCTATGGCCTCGCACCTTGTTTGGTCAGCTGCTGCTGATCATGGTCAGTGGCACGCTGGTGATTCAGTTGATGTCGAGCAGCATCTGGTTCGATGTGCGTTTCGCCCAGGCGCTAGAGGTGCCCGTGCGACTGGTTGCTGCACGCAGCGCACCCCTGATTACCCAGGCCGACTGCCACGGCGGTACGCTGCAGGCGCCAGCCCACTACCAGCTTCACTGCGTCGAAAGCCCGCCTGCGCAAGAGCATGACGAGCGCCGCGGGCACAGGCGGGTCGAGCTGTTGTTGCAGCAGGCCCTGAAGTACGAGCTGGGGCATGCCCAGGACGTGCGCCTGATGAACGTGCAACTCACCGACGAACTGGGCCAGCCGATCGTCTGGCGCAGCCTGTTCGGCCTGCGCACGGCCCAGGCGCATATCCAGTTCGCGGTGCCGCTGGCCGATGGCCACTGGCTGACCGTTGCGGGCCAGGAACTTCAGGGCTGGAGTGGCGAGTCGGCCTGGGTGCTGATCAGCGATTACCTGCTGCGGGTGTATGCGCTGCGCATCGTCGCGGTGCTGCTGGTGTGCCTGATTGCCGTGCGCCTGTGCCTGCGCCCGTTGCGGCGCCTGGCCGATGCCGCACGCGGCCTGGGCAGCAACCTCGAGCAGCCTCCCCTGGCGCTGGATGGCCCGGAGGAAGTGCGCCAGGCGGCGCAGGCGTTCAACGCGATGCAGCAGCGGCTGATTGCCATGGTCAACGACAAGGCCTACTTCCTGGCCGCCGTGTCTCATGACCTGCGCACCCCACTGACCCGCATGCGCCTGCGACTGGAGCGCTTACCCGATGACGAACACCGCCAGCGCCTGCAGCAGAACATCACGCAGATGGACAATATGATCGGTCAGGTTCTGGATTACCTGCGTGCCGGAGAGCAGCAGAATTTGCAGCAGGTGGACCTGGACCGATTGGTTGCGCGCCAGTGTGCGGACCTGGCGACTGACCAGGAACCACTGCCGGTGCACGGCCGGGTGAACAGCCTGCGGGGGGATGCCCTGCTGCTGCAGCGCTGCCTGCAGAACTTGTTGGTCAATGCGTTGCGTTATGCCAAGGATGTTTCTGTCACGCTGGAGCGGACCACCACAGGAGTGTTCATCCACATCGACGACCGCGGGCCAGGGATTTCGCCAGCGCTGCTGCCGACCATCACCGACCCATTCGTGCGCGGTGAGGGATCGCGTAACCAGGCATCCGGCGGATATGGGCTGGGGCTGAGCATTGCCCAGCGGATCGCCGCCAGCCATGGGGGTGAGCTGATATTGTCGAACCGTGAGAACGGTGGATTGCGGGTCAGCATACTGCTGCCTGGCTAACGCGATCTTCTGTGGGAGCAGCCCCACACCATAGGACTGCGCAGACCTGGGAATTCGCAATCAGGTAACAGTCTTTTACCGATTACCCAGGTTTTCCGTCCCCTGCGTTTGCCTATCCTAGGCCCGGTCATCCTGCCTGCGATGGACCCATGAAACACTCTCTTCCCAGCCGCTACGCCTGCCTCGTACTCTGCCTTGTCTTCACTTTCGCCAGCCTGCCCCTACTGGCCCAACATGCCTGGCTGTGGCCGGTAACGCTGATCACCGCGCTGCTCAGCCTGGTCGGTCTGAATGACCTGCGCCAAAGCCACCATGCGGTGCGACGCAACTACCCGATCCTGGGCAATATCCGTTACCTGATCGAAACCATCCGCCCGGAAATCCGCCAGTACCTGATCGAAGGTGACGACGACAAGCTGCCGTTCTCCCGCTCGCAACGCTCGCTGGTCTACGCCCGCGCCAAGAACGAAAGCGCCGAGAAAGCGTTCGGCACGCTCAACGACGCCTACAAACCTGGTTTCGAATTCATCAGCCATTCCATGCTACCGGTGGCCACGCCAGACCCTGCGTCGTTCCGCATTGCCATCGGCGGGCCGCAATGCCGAGTGCCCTACTCGGCCTCGATCTTCAACATCTCGGCGATGAGTTTCGGCGCCCTCAGCGCCAACGCCATCGCTGCGCTCAACCGCGGCGCGCGCATGGGTCGGTTTGCCCATGACACTGGCGAAGGCAGTATCAGCCCATACCACCGTGAACACGGCGGCGACCTGATCTGGGAAATTGGCAGCGGCTACTTCGGCTGCCGCACCGAGGACGGTCGTTTCGACCCACAGCGCTTCGCCGAACAGGCCCGCTCGGCACAGGTGAAGATGATCGAGATCAAGCTCAGCCAGGGCGCCAAGCCTGGCCACGGCGGCATTTTACCGGGGCACAAGGTCAGCCCCGAAATTGCCGAGACCCGTGGCGTACGTGTAGGCGAGGACTGCATCTCGCCGGCGGCGCACAGCGCCTTCCGCACACCGGTCGAACTGCTGCAGTTCGTAGCCGGCCTGCGCGAGCTTTCGGGCGGCAAGCCCGTTGGCTTCAAGTTCTGCCTGGGCCACCCTTGGGAATTCATGGGCATTGCCAAGGCCATGCTCGCCACCGGCATCACCCCTGACTTCATCGTTGTCGACGGCAAGGAAGGCGGCACCGGCGCGGCACCTCGCGAGTTCAGCGACAACATGGGCGTGCCGATGCGCGAAGGCCTGATGTTCGTGCACAACACGTTGGTCGGCCTGAACCTGCGCTCCAGCATCCGCATTGGTGCGGCAGGCAAGATCGTCAGCGCCTTCGACATTGCCAGCGTATTGGCCATCGGCGCTGACTGGGTCAATTCGGCACGCGGTTTCATGTTTGCCATTGGCTGTATTCAGTCGCAGAGCTGCCACACCAACAAGTGCCCGACCGGCGTGGCGACCCAAGACCCTCTGCGCCAGCGCGCCCTGGTGGTGCCAGACAAGGCCGAGCGGGTAGCCAGCTTCCACCGCAACACACTGCACGCACTGGCCGAGATGCTTGCTGCCGCAGGCCTGGAGCACCCTTCGGAGCTCAAGCCCAAGCACCTGGCGCGGCGCATCAGCCCCAGCGAAATCGGGTTGTTTTCGGACTTGCACACATTCCTCAAGCCGGGCGAATTACTCAGTGGCTCGATCGAAAGCGAGTTTTATGCGCGGATGTGGCGGATGGCGCGTAGCGACAGTTTTGCGCCGGAGACGGGGGACACTGCAACACGAACTGTGGCATCAAGACTGCGCCACGAAGAGACTGAACCTGCATGACAAACATGACTGGGGCTGCCCTGCAGCCCTTCGCGGGCGTGCCCGCTCCCACAATTTGCAGCGCCATCGAAGGCGGCGCTTTACCTGCGGGAGCGGGCAAGCCCGCGAAGGGCCGCAGCGCGGCCCCAGCTTTCATGCAAAGAACTGCGGATCAGAAGATGCTGATCGGGTACTCGACGAATACGCGGACTTCGTTGCCGTCGTCGTTGTAACCGTTCTGCTGCACAGCGTTGTTGGTACGCAAGAACGAGCTACGCAGCTTGATCGACAGGTCCTTGGCCGGGCCGTCCTGCACCACGTAACGGATCTGGTTGAAGATTTCGCGCTCTTTACCTTCGCCGAAGCCTTGCGGGTTGGCGACGTTGCGGGTGTTGATGTTGTCACCCACCACGTAAGCCAGCTTGTAGGTCAGGCCCGGAATGCCGTAGGCACCGAAGTCCAGGCCGTAGCCCAGCTGCCAGGAGCGCTCGTCTTCGGCGTTGAAGTCGGACCAGTACGAGTTGGCCAGGTAGATGGTGGAACCACCGTCACCCACGCCGCCGGCGTTCTGGTAGAAGCCGTAGTTGTAGCCCGTGCTGCCGGTGCTGCGCTGGTGAGCGAGGGTGAACGAGTGCGCACCGTACGCGTAGGTGGCTGCAAGGCTCCAGATGGTGTTGGAGTCGCCGTTCAGGCCTGCGGCTTTTACGTACTTGTTGTTGATGTCCGACTTGTAGCCGTTGAAGTCCAGGGTCAGGGACTGGTCGCTGGCGATCGGGAAGACGTAGTTCAAGCCCAGGTAGTGCTTCTTCATCACATCTTCGTTGTCGGCGGTGTACAGCGAAGCGGTGAAGTTGTCGGTGAACTTGTAGCTGCCACCTAAGACGTTGATCGACTTCAGGCCACCACCATCACGGCGCTCGGCGCTCTTGCGCGCTTCCTGGGTGAAGCGGCCGGCGTTCAGTTCCAGGCCCTGGATCTCTTTGGAGGTGATCAGGGTGCCGGTGAAGCTTTCTGGCAGCAGACGTGCATCGTCGTACTGCAGCACTGGCAGTGCTGGCATCTGGTCACCGTACTTCAGCACGGTGTTGGAAATGCGGAATTTCACAGCAGCACCACCACGCGCCAGGTTGTGCGGCGAGCTGGCGTTGCCTTCGGCATTGGTGGTTTCGTGCGGTTTGAAGAAGTCGACGCCGCCACCACCGTTGTGGCCTTTGCCGCCATCCAGGCGCACGGCGTACAGGCCGAATGCGTCAACACCGACGCCAACGGTGCCTTGGGTGAAACCGGAGGAGAAGTTGGCGATGAACGCCTGGCCCCATTCGATCTGGTCGTCGGTGCCATGCTTCTTGTCACGGTTGATGTAGGCGTTGCGCAGAAGGACGTTGGCGTGACTGTCCTCGATGAAGCCCTTGCTGTCAGCCTGGTCATTGGCCTGAGCCTGGGTCGCGGCGATCATCGCCAGGGCGACCAGGCTGATCCTGGTTTTCAACATGTTGTTTTCCTTATTTCTTAATCAAAAACGCGCTGCAATATGACGCCAGGAACCAACGCCCCTTCGTAGGTTCGACGCTATGCGGATCCAGCCGGGTGGGCCGACCGGTAATTTCACGGCGGCCCTTGGCAGCAGCTTGGCCAATACCATGGCCAGCAGGCGTTGGCCGAATCCTAGCCGTGTGCGATTACAAATGTCAAAAAGTCGTGAAATGCAGGTTGATATAACCGAAATTAACGGCCTGTCCGGTGCATTTACATGCAGGTTTGCGCTATCAGCGGACAAATTATCTTGTGTAGGAATTTGCCATTTGATCGAACGGACAATTTCCTGGGAGCAGGCAGAGCGTGGCCGCAGAGGCCGTTACAAACGGACACATATGTAAAGACAAGCCTTTACAAATACCCAAGCAAGAGTAAATAGCAAGCATTACCATTCGCACCTAATTTTCAACTGTCCGGTTTGAATGTGCCCATGCTTGTACCCTGCCGTCTTTCACCCCTGACGCTTGGCCTGTCGCTGCTTTTCAGCGCCAGCCTGGCCAGTGCCGCCACCACCACACTGCCGGAGTCGTCGGTTACCGCCGACAGCGAACGCGAGAAGGACAACCCGCGGGTCAAGGAGGTGAGCACCGCAACCCGCACCTCGACGCCCGTGCGTTATGTGCCGCAGGCCATCGATACGGTGAAAACCGCCAATGTGCTGGATTACGGCAGCAACACGCTGGGCAAGGCGCTGGAGGGTATCCCCAACGTCAGCAGCGGCGCCGACACCCGTTTTGACAGCGTACGCATCCGCGGCTTCGAGGCCAGCAACGACTTCTACCTGGACGGTATCCGCGACGACAGCCAGTACATCCGCGACCTGCACAACATCGAGCGGGTCGAAGTGCTGAAGGGGCCTGCTGCGGTACTGTATGGCCGTGGCAGCCAGGGCGGCATCGTCAACAGGGTCAGCAAGGCACCGGAGCCGGGTCGCCGCTCGACTATCGAAGCGCAGGCCGGCAGCGAAGACCTGCGCAGCCTGTATGCCGACCTGAGCGCCGACCCCAGCGACACGGTCAGCCTGCGCCTGAACATGGGCAACCAGGACAACAACAGCTTTCGCGATGGTATCGACGGCAGCCGCCAACTGTTCGCCCCGTCGATCAGCTGGCAGATCACCCCCGACCTGAACTGGCTGGTGCAGTATGAATACAGCCGCTACAACCGCACACCAGACCGCGGCATCCCGAGTGTCAACGGCCGCCCGGCAGACGTCAGCCGCAGCGCCACCTACGGCGACCATCGTGACTACATTGACGACCGCGCCCAGTCGCTGCGCTCGCGCCTGAACTACCAGCTGAACGAAACCTGGCAGCTGCGCCACACCCTGGGCCTGTTCAAACTCGACAGCGAGTTCGACAACACCTATGTCACGGGCTACAACGCCGGCACCAATACCTTGACCCGCCAACGCTGGCAGCAGGACCTGAACACCCGCAACCTGTTCAACAACCTGGAGGCCGAGGGCGACTTCGACACCTTGGGCCTTGAACACAAGCTGCTGCTGGGCCTGGAGTTCGGCAACCAGCGGCGCGATCCGCTGCTATACAGCGCCGGCAGCCAGAGCCTGCCAGGCCTGGGCAAACCCAGCCAGCCGCACAATGGTACGTTGGCGGTATCGAGCAACAACCACACCGTGGTCGACAGCCGCGGGGTTTATCTGCAGGACCAGATTCGCCTGAACGATCAGTGGCAGGTTCTCGCCGGCGTGCGCTTTGACCAGTTCGAAGTGGAAACCACCAACAAGGATGGCTTGCGCGAACCGCAGGACAGCAACAGCACCAGCCCACGCCTGGGCGTGGTCTACACGCCATGGCGCGACCATTCGTTCTACGCCTCGTGGAGCAAGACTTTCTCACCGGTGGGTGGCGGCTTGATCGGCATCACCCCAGGGGCACAGGGCAACACCAATAAAACCGACCCGGAAGAGACCCGGCAGAAAGAAATAGGCGTAAAGAGCGACTGGTTGGACCAGCGCCTGACCACCACCCTGGCCATCTACGAGCTGGAACTTTACAACCGCCGCACCCGCGACCCGAACGACCTGAACATCATCTTGCTCAGCGGCATGCAGCGTTCGCGCGGCATCGAACTGACGGCCACCGGCAACATCGTCGGCAACTGGTATGTACGCGGCGGCATTGGCCTGCAGGATGCGATCATCGTCAAGGACAATAACGGCCAGGAAGGCAACCGCATCAATGACGTGGCCAAGCGCAATGGCAGCCTGTTCGTGACCTGGAAGCCAGAATTGGGGTGGTACGCCGAAACCGGGCTGACACTGGTGGGCGAGCGTTATGCGGACAACCAGAACACCACGGTATTACCAGGGTATGGCCGTTGGGATGCACTGGCGGGGTATCGGACCCATGACTGGGATGTGCGGGCGGCATTGAGCAACATTGCTGACAAGACCTACTACAGCTCGGCGACCAGTGCGGCGCAGATCCAGGTGGGCGATCCGCGTAGCCTTGTGGTGACGGGTAGCTACAGTTTCTGATTTTAAGTTGCCTGTACCTGCCTCTTCGCGAGCATGCCCGCGAAGAGGCAGGTACAGGTGCAATAGATCAGTGCCACACCGCCATCAGCGCCTGCATCTCTGCTTCGCTGATCAACCCTTGGGGGTATCGCCCGGCAAGCAGACGTCGTGGGTCGGTCGTCCTGACCCTGATGCTTCCATGGTGTTTCAACCGCTTCGCCAAAAGCCTGAGCGATTGGCGATCAACTGCCGATGGGCGCAATGCCGACTCACTTGCTGCGTTCATGTCCACACGTACTCCCTGGCCCGTGAGCGGCTAATTTACGTAGGTATTGTTACAGATCAGAGGCGCGGCCTGACCGTGCCATCTCGCTATCTGCTTGAAAAACAATACAAAACGTATGCCAGCTCGGCCTCCGGGCGTCGCCCGCGCAAAAAAGAGGCCCGTCACATGACGGGCCTCTCATTCATTACGGGCTCAGCGCTTGACCGGCGCCGGCTGCTGTTGGGTCAGGCAGTGAATGTTGCCGCCACCCAAGAGCAGCTCGCGGCCCGGGATCATCACCACCTCATGGTCGGGGAAGATCCTTGCCAGGATCGCTCTGGCTTCAGCATCTGCCGGGTCGTCGAAGCTTGGGGCAATGATGCCACCGTTGACGATCAGGAAGTTCACGTACGAACCCGCCAGGCGCACCGACGGGTCACGCTCCTGGCTGCCGGCGACCTGGTCGACACCGGCGCACTCTTCGGCAGTGGCGAACAGCGGGCCCGGGATCGGCATCTTGTGCACGATGAACTCGCGGCCCTTGGCGTCGCGGGTGTTCTTCAGCACATCCATGGCCGCGTGGCAGCGCGCATAGTTGGGGTCGTTGGAATCATCGGTCCAGGCCAGTAACACTTCACCCGGGCGCACGTAACAGCAGAAGTTGTCGACGTGACCGTCAGTTTCGTCGTTGTACAGGCCATCGGGCAGCCATACCACGGTGTCGACCGCCAAGTGATCACGCAGCACCGCTTCGATCTGCTCGCGGCTCAGGTGCGGGTTGCGGTTGCGGTTGAGCAGGCATTCTTCAGTGGTGATCACGGTGCCTTCACCGTCTACGTGGATCGAACCACCTTCCAGCACAAAGCCTTCGGTCTGGTAGCGCTGGCAGCGCTCCATTTCCAGCACCTTGGCGGCCAGTTCCTCGTCGCGGTTCCAGGGTGCGTACAGGCCGCCATCGAAGCCACCCCAGGCATTGAAGCCCCAATCTACACCGCGCACTTCGCCATGGTCGTTGATGACGAAGGTAGGGCCGGTGTCACGCACCCAGGCATCGTCGTTGCTGATTTCAACCACACGAATGTTCGGCTGGTCGAGTTGCCGCCGGGCGTTCTCGTACTGGCCGGCGGAGACCGCGACGGTTACAGGTTCGAAACGGGCAATGGCCTTGGCCAGGGTTACGTGGGCAGCCTGCGCCGGCTTGCCGCCCAGACGCCAGTTGTCCGGGCGCTCCGGCCAGACCATCCATACCTGAGTTTGTGGGGCCCACTCGGCGGGCATGTGGAAACCATCGGCACGGGGCGTGGAGTTGAGGGTTTTCATGGGTGACCTCTGTGATGGCCCTGAGCCGGGTATGCTGGGGCGTTTGTCAATTTATAACCGATATATATCGATATTTGAAGCCTGAAAATCGAAGAATGCCGCGCCATTCGGCGAATTTAAATCGATAACAATCGACACCCACCAGCGCTGGTCTGGTGAAAGGAACGGCCTGCTGTCTACCATAGCCACACCTTATGCATCCTGTTACAGCTACGCGCGGAAATTTCCGGCAAGGCCGACTAGGGTCAATACTTGAACGACGGGCCAGCGAGCCGCTATGAACATCATCCCTACAGCAATCCCTGAAGTACTGATCATCGAGCCGAAGGTGTTCGCTGACAGCCGTGGTTTTTTCTTCGAGGCATTCAACGCCCGTGAGTTCTCAGAGCAAACCGGCGTGAACGTGGCGTTCGTCCAGGACAACCACTCGCGCTCCATCAAGGGCGTGCTGCGTGGGCTGCACTACCAGGTGGCAAACACCCAGGGCAAGCTGGTGCGCGTGGTGCACGGGGAGATCCGCGATATCGCCGTGGACGTGCGCAAAAGCTCGCCAACATTCGGCAAATGGGTCGCGGTGCACCTGTCAGCCGACAACCATCGCCAGCTGTGGATTCCGCCTGGCTTCGCCCACGGTTTTGCGGTGATGAGCGAATCGGCCGAGTTCCTCTACAAGACCACCGACTACTACAACCCTGGCGCCGACCGCTGTATTCGCTGGGACGACCCGGAACTGGCCATCGACTGGGGGCTGCAGCAGCCACCGCTGTTATCGGACAAGGACAAGGTGGGCCTGCCATTGGCAGAGGCGGAAGTGCTGCCTTAACTAGCGCATAATTGCGTCAGACTTTTCTGGCGCATTTACCTGATGATTGCAAAGCCCACGCCCCCACGCCGTCCCCGCTGGCGCAGCCTGGCCCTGCTGGCGCTGATCTTGGCCCCATTACTATGGCCACTGCATCACTTGGCCGAACGCTATTACCAGGAAGAACTGGCCTCGCAGAACCGCCAGACCCTCGACCTGTATGTCGCCAACCTGCTCGGCACCCTGCACCGTTACGAGACCTTGCCGCAAATTCTCGGCGACTTGCCGGCGCTGCGTGGCGTGCTGGCCGACCCTTTCCGCCTGGAAGCGGTGACCAACGCCAACCGCCTGCTCAAGGACATCGTGCAGAAGACCGGTGCCGAGGTGATGTACCTGATGGACGTCAGCGGCAACACCTTGGCCGCCTCGAACTGGGACAAGCACGACAGCTTCGTCGGCCGAAACTTCGCCTTCCGCCCTTACTTCAACGAAGCCATGGCCGGCCACCTGGGCCGTTTCTTCGGCCAGGGCACCACCTCGGCCAAGCGCGGCTATTTCTTTGCCGCGGCCGTGCGCGACCGCGAGCGGATCGTCGGCGTGCTGGTGGTCAAAGTCGATCTCGACCACACCGAAACCCTGTGGGGCCGTACGCCCGAGCAGCTGTTGCTGACCGATCACAATGGCGTAGTCATCCTGACTTCGCGCCCCGACTGGCGCTTCCGTGCTACCCGCACGCTGACCGACGCCGAGCGCCAGGCCATCATCGCCATCCAGCCCTATCCGACCCAGGCCCCACAGCCGCTGGTTCTCAACCCGCAGGCCTGGATCACCCAGACCCGCGACATCAAGGAAACTGGTTGGCAAGTCAGCATCCTCGCCCCGCGCACGCTGGTTGATCGCTCGGTGCAGACGGTAATGGCCATCGGTGCCGGTACGCTGCTGGTACTGATGTTGCTGGCAGGCCTGGTGATGCAACGGCGGCGCCATTACATCGACCGCATCGACTTCGAAGCCCGTGGCCGCCAGGAACTGGAAAAGCGCGTGGCCGAACGTACCGCCGACCTTGAAGGCCTGAACACCCGCCTGAAAAATGCCGTGCTGGAGCGCGAAAACGCTCAGCAAGAGGCAGTGCGCGCACAGGACGAACTGGTGCAGGCCGGCAAGCTGTCGGTGCTCGGCACCATGTCGGCCAGTATCAGCCATGAGTTGAACCAGCCCCTGGCCGCCATCCGCAGCTACGCAGAAAACGCCGAGATCCTGCTCGACCACCAACGTACCGAAGACGCCCGCGGCAATCTCAAGCTGATCGGCGAGCTGACCGGGCGCATGGCCTCGATCATTG
This sequence comes from Pseudomonas sp. GW823-FHT05G12, assembly GCF_058795575.1. Taxonomy (NCBI): domain Bacteria; kingdom Pseudomonadati; phylum Pseudomonadota; class Gammaproteobacteria; order Pseudomonadales; family Pseudomonadaceae; genus Pseudomonas; species Pseudomonas sp. GW823-FHT05G12. The sequence continues at coordinate 329,340 of NZ_CM179501.1, read as the reverse complement.
CCCACCTGCGTGCCTTCGCCCGTCGTGACCGTCATGCCCCGGAGAGCGTGGCCCTGCAGCCGGCCCTGGACGATGCCCTGGCGCTGCTGGCCAAGCGCCGCCGGGCGATGGCCGTAGAGCTGATCCGCGACCTGCCGGAAGCCACCTTGTGGGTTCAGGCCGGCGAAACCCGCCTGCGCCAAGTACTAGGCAACCTGCTGGCCAATGCCCTCGACGCCCTGACCGAAAAAGCCAACCCGCGCCGCCTGTGGTTAAGTGCCGAGCAACGTGATGACTGCGTCTACCTGTACATCCGTGACAACGGCCCCGGTTTCAGCCGCCAGGCCCTGGAGCACGCCAAGGAGCCGTTCTTCACCACCAAGACCCGCACCCAGGGCCTGGGCCTGGGGCTGGCCATCTGTGAAAGCCTGATGCGCGCCCTGGGCGGTGAACTGCTGCTGGCCAACCACCCGGAAGGTGGCGCAATGCTGACTCTCCAGCTGCGGGTGGCCGCATCTGGCGCTACTTTGCCCAATTCGGAGGACCCCTCGGCATGACCACCGAGACACTGATCGACAGCCGAGCCCAGGTCATCCTGGTGGACGATGACCCCCACCTGCGCCAAGCCTTGAGCCAGACCCTGGACCTGGCCGGGCTCAAGGTAGTCGCCCTGGCCGAAGCCCAAGGCCTGGCCGAGCGTATCGAGGCCGACTGGCCCGGCGTGGTGGTCAGCGACATCCGCATGCCGGGCATCGATGGCCTGCAGTTGCTGGAACAACTGCACGGCCGTGACAGCGAGCTGCCGGTGCTGCTGATTACCGGCCATGGCGATGTGCCGCTGGCGGTGCAGGCGATGCGTGCCGGGGCTTATGACTTCCTGGAAAAACCCTTTGCCACAGACGCCCTGCTCGACAGCGTGCGCCGCGCCCTGGCTTTGCGCCGGCTGGTGCTGGACAACCGTAGCCTGCGTCTGGCACTGAGCGACCGCCAGCAACTGGCAACCCGCCTGGTCGGCCATTCACCGGCCATGCTGCGCCTGCGCGAGCAGATCGGCGCCTTGGCCGGCACCCGCGCCGACGTGTTGATTCTGGGCGAAACCGGCGCTGGCAAAGAGGTGGTGGCTCGTGCGCTGCACGACCTGTCCAGCCGCAGCGAAGGGCCGTTCGTGGCGATCAACGCCGGCGCGCTGGCCGAATCGGTGGTCGAAAGCGAACTGTTCGGCCACGAGCCCGGTGCGTTCACCGGCGCGCAGAAACGCCGTATCGGCAAGTTCGAATTTGCCAACGGCGGCACGCTGTTCCTCGACGAAATCGAGAGCATGAGCCTGGATGTACAGGTGAAGTTGCTGCGCATGCTGCAGGAGCGAGTGGTCGAACGCCTGGGCGGCAACCAGTTGATCCCGCTGGACATCCGCATCATAGCCGCGACCAAGGAAGACCTGCGTCAGTCTGCCGACCAAGGGCGTTTCCGCGCAGACCTGTATTACCGCCTGAACGTGGCGCCGCTGCGTATTCCGCCACTGCGTGAACGCGGCGACGACATATTGGTGTTGTTCCAGCATTTCGCCGATGCTGCCAGCCAACGTCATGGCCTGTCGCCGCATGCGCTGCAACCCGCGCAACGCGCCCTGCTGCTGCGTCATGACTGGCCAGGCAACGTCCGCGAGCTACAGAACGCGGCCGAGCGTTTCGCCCTTGGCCTGGAACTGGCACTGGATGGCCAGGCACCCTCGGCAGCAGCACCGGCAGCGCCCATGCTCAGCGGCAACCTCAGCGAACAGGTCGAGCAATTCGAACGTTCGCTGATCGCCGCCGAACTGGCCCAGCCACACGGCTCCATGCGGAGCCTGGCCGAAGCACTGGGTATCCCCCGCAAAACCTTGCACGACAAGCTGCGCAAGCATGGCTTGAACTTCGACGGCGGCAGCGGCGGGCATGACGATCAAGAGGACAACCGTTAATGAGCACCGATAGCCAGTACCTGCAGTCCGTACTGCACAGCGACATCCCCCTGACCCGCGAAATGGGCCTGGAAGTGATCGATTGGCAGCAGCACACCCTGCGCCTGCAACTGCCGCTGGCGGCCAACGTCAACCACAAAAGCACCATGTTCGGCGGCAGCCTGTACTGCGCAGCAGTGCTGGTGGGTTGGGGCTGGCTGCACCTGCGCCTGCGTGAACTGGGGATCGATGACGGGCATATCGTCATCCAGGAAGGGCAGATCAGCTACCCGTTGCCAGTGACCGGCACGGCGGTGGCGCGTTGTGCAGCGCCCGACGAGAAAACCTGGGAGCGGTTCCTGACCCTGTACCAGCGGCGTGGGCGGGCACGGTTGACGTTGGAGACCACGGTGAGCAATGACGGCAGTGACGAGCCGGCGGTGAGGTTCAGCGGCCAGTACGTCCTGCACCGCTAGCCCAGCAGCCGCTGAAAGTAACTGCGCTGCACAAAACCCAAAGGCTGGCGCAAAACCTGTGGGAGCGGGCAGGCCCGCGAACACCGGCGAAGCCGGTGCCCCGCACCGCGGTGCCTGCTTCGCGGGCTCGCCCGCTCCCACAGGATAGGGTGAGAGTCCGTCAAATCAGGTTCAGGAAGGCCTGGCGCCATGCAGCATTGGCAGGTAATGCCAGGAAATGCGGATTGAGCAGCGACTCGCGTGGCGGATACCGGAACGGCAAGCCATCCAGCCCGATCACTTCGCCACCGGCCCCCTCCACCACACCCTGCGCCGCAGCAGTGTCCCACTGCGAAGTCGGCGCCAGGCGCGGATAGCAGTCTGCGCTGCCCTCAGCCAGCAGGCAGAACTTCAACGAACTGCCGATATTGGCCAGCTCCAGCTCACCCACCGCAGCCCCAAGGCCGGCCAACAGCGCTTCCTGCTCCGGGCTGGAATGCCGACGGCTGGCCACCACGGTAAAACGCTCGCCCTGCGCGGGTTCGTTGCGTACTTGGATCAGCTGGGCTGCCTCGCCGGCATCTGCACGCCAGGCCCCCATCCCGCGCCCACCGAAGTAGCAGCGTCCATTGGTCGGCATCGACACCACGCCAAACACCACGTCGCCGTTCTCGATCAGGGCGATGTTGACCGTGAACTCTTCACTGCCGGCAATGAACTCCTTGGTGCCATCCAGCGGATCGACCAGCCACCAGCGGCTCCAGCTTTGCCGCTCGGCCAGCGAAATATTGCAGTCCTCTTCGGACAGCACCGGAATCTGCGGCGCCAGCGCCAGCAGGCCATCGGCAATTACCCGGTGCGCCGCCAGGTCGGCGGCGGTAACCGGCGAATCGTCGGCCTTGTTGGTCACCGCAACATCGGCGCGCCAGAATGGCAGGATCGCCTCGCCTGCCGTCAGTGCCAGCTTGACCACTTCGTGCATCAGTTGCAGGTCGTTCATAGCTCCAGCAACCCCCGCTGAATCAGCAGGTCACGGGCCAGGTACAGCGCCGCCAGGGCGCGGCCCTCGGTGAACTGCGGATGCATGGCCAAGGCCGACAACTCACGCAGGTTGACCTTGTCGACCCGCATCGGCTCGGGCTCGTCGCCTTCCAGGCGCTCTTCGTACAGGTCGCTGGCCAGCACCACCTGAATCTTCTGACTCATGTAGCCCGGCGACAGCGACAGTTCCGTCAGGTGCTCCAGCTGGTGTGCGCCAAAACCGGCTTCTTCCTTGAGCTCCCGGTCGGCTGCCGCCAGCACGTCTTCGCCCGGCTCGATCAAGCCCTTGGGCAACGACAGCTCGTATTCATCGGTGCCACCGCAGTACTCCTCCACCAGCACGGCGTGCTCGGCATCGAGCATGGCCACGATCATCACCGCGCCGTAGCCATTACCCCGGCCCACCAGACGCTCATAGGTGCGCTCGGCGCCATTGCTGAAGCGCAGCTGTACGGCTTCGACGCGGAACAGGCGGCTACTGGCGACAATTTCGCGGCTGAGTACGGTGGGTTTCTGGCGCATGGGGCGGCTCCTTGGCGTGAACGGGTTACTATACCGTGGCTTGCCGACTGATCGAGAGTTTCCCATGCCTGTTCTTCCCTGGTCTGCCATCGATACCGTCCTGCTGGACATGGATGGCACCCTGCTCGACCTGCATTACGACAACCGCTTCTGGCTGGACCACCTGCCCCAGCGCTATGCCGAGCTGCACGGTGTAAGCCGGGCCATGGCCGAAATGGAGCTGCAACCGCTGTTCGAACGCAATGCCGGCACATTGAACTGGTACTGCCTGGACTTCTGGAGCCGCGAGCTACGCCTGCCCATTCGCGAGCTGAAGCGGGAAATTGCCGACCTGATTGCCCTGCGCCCGGATGCCGATACCTTCCTGGCGGCGATTCGCCAGGCCGGCAAGCGTGTCGTGATGATCACCAATGCCCACCGTGACTCGCTGTCGCTGAAGCTGGAACGGGTGGAGCTGGCGCCGTACTTCGAGCGGCTGATCAGCTCGCACGACTATGGCTACCCGAAGGAAAGCCCGCAGTTCTGGGATGCCCTGCAGGCGGATATCGGCTTCGAACCGGAACGCAGCCTGTTCATCGATGACACGCTGGCGATTCTGCGCAGTGCACGGCGGTTTGGTGTGGGGCACTTGCTGGCGGTGCGCCAGCCCGATAGCCAGGCACAACCACGCGATACCGAAGAGTTTGCAGCGGTCGAGGATTACCGGGCGTTACTGGAAGGCCTGTAAGGCCCCATTCGCGGGCATGCCCGCTCCCACTCAGTGCTGGCGCTGTACCTGTGGGAGCGGGCGCGCCCGCGAAGAGGCCTGTACAGACTTCAGCGATCAGTCAGGAATACGCAGCACCTGCCCCGGGTAGATCTTGTCCGGGTGCTTGAGCATCGGCTTGTTGGCCTCGAAAATCTTGTTGTACTGATTGGCATTGCCATACACGACCATGGCAATGGCTGAAAGTGTGTCGCCCGATTTCACTGTGACGAACCTTGCCGCCTGGACTACCGGCCCGGTCACGGTGATCTGGTCCTCGACACTGGCCACGCCGCTGATGTTGCCCGCCGCCAGGATAATCTTCTCCTTCTCTTCCTGGCTGGCCACTTCACCCTTGAGGATGATCTTGTCTCCTTCTACAGTGGCGGTGATGTTGGGGTTGCCCAGGCCAACAGCTGCCACGTGTTTCTTAAGCTGCTCCTCGGCATTGGCGTTGCCAGGGGTCAGCAGGTCGATCAACTTCTCGCCGGCTTCCTTCACGAAACTGAACAGGCTCATTGCGCTCTCCTTGTTGACGAAACCTTGGACACAGGAGTCTAGGCCAGCTTTACCACTTCCGCCCTGCGCGACCAATCGACGCGGTCTATCAAGGCATAGACCCTAGCGATTAGACGCCGCCGGCCCACGCGCCTAGGCTTGTGCTATCAGAAAGCCGCCGGTATTCAGCGCCCCGATGAACAGCAAACCTCCGGTCTGCGCGGCCTCATCGCCCTTGTCCATGCCCGCCGCCAGCAACACCTACGATTACGTCCAACTCAGCGACGCCAAACGCGACAGCACCCCGCTGGCCGAGGAAGTGGCCCTGGCCATTGTCTATAACGGCCTCAACCAGGCGGTGATGCTGGTCAGTCCTACCGATCTGGAAGACTTCGCCGTCGGTTTCAGCGTCGGCAGCGGCATTGTCGAAGGCACCGCAGAAATCTACGACCTCAAGCTCTCCGGCAGCGGCTCGGCACTGTACGCCGACCTGGAAATCTCCAGCCGGGCGTTCTGGAACCTGAAAAACCAGCGCCGCCAACTGGCCGGCACCAGTGGTTGCGGCCTGTGTGGGGTCGAGGCCCTGGAGCAGGCACTGCCGGATCTGGCCGTGTTGCCGGGTGCACCCCTGCCCCCGGCCCAGTGGCTGGTCGGCCTGCGCGAGCGCATCGACGCCTTCCAGCCACTGGGCCAGCATTGCGGTGCCGTGCATGCAGCATTGTTCATGGACCGCCAAGGCGAACTGCTGCTTGGCCGCGAAGACATCGGCCGGCACAACGCCCTCGACAAACTGATCGGCGCGCTGCTGCGACAACGCATCGACACCCAGGGTGGCCTGGCCATCGTCACCAGCCGCTGCAGCCTGGAGCTGATCCAGAAAGTACTGCGTGCCGGCATCCAGACCTTGGTCAGCCTGTCGGCGCCCACCGGCCTTGCCCTGCAATGGGCGCGCAAGCACAACCTCAACCTTATCCACTTGCCCAAGCACAGCGCACCGCGGGTCTACAGCCCAGCGGCGGAGTCGTAACAGTCGTGACCTCGTACCAACAACTTCCGGACAACACCCCAACCTCCCCCCCTCGCTACAAGCCCTACCACGGCCCCGCCGGCGGTTGGGGCGCACTGCGTAGCGTAGCCAAGGCCTGGGTCGGCAGCGATAATGCGCTGAAGAACATTCGCGCCCTGCTCAAGACCAACCAGAACGGCGGTTTCGACTGCCCCGGCTGCGCCTGGGGGGACTCGCCGGAAAGCGGCATGGTCAAGTTCTGCGAGAACGGCGCCAAGGCGGTGAACTGGGAAGCTACCAAGCGCCGTGTCGATGCTGCCTTCTTCGCCCGTTACAGCGTCACCTCGCTGCTGCAACAAAGCGACTACTGGCTGGAGTACCAAGGGCGTCTGACCGAACCGATGGTCTATGACGCTCCCAGCGACCGTTACCTGCCGATCAGCTGGGATGCCGCCTTCGCCCTGATCGCCCGCGAACTGAACAAGCTGACCAACCCTGACCAGGCCGAATTCTATACCTCGGGACGTGCCAGCAACGAAGCGGCGTACCTGTACCAACTGTTCGTGCGCGCCTACGGCACCAACAACTTCCCTGACTGCTCGAACATGTGCCATGAGGCCAGCGGCGTGGCGTTGGGGCAAAGCGTCGGGGTCGGCAAAGGTACAGTCACCTTCGACGACTTCGAGCACGCCGACGCCATTTTTGTCTGGGGCCAGAACCCCGGCACCAATCACCCGCGCATGCTCGACCCACTGCGTGATGCGGTAAAGCGTGGCGCCCAGGTGGTGTGCATCAACCCGCTCAAGGAGCGTGGTCTGGAGCGCTTCCAGCACCCCCAGAACCCACTGGAAATGCTGACCAACAGTGACCGCCCGACCAACACCGCCTTCTTCCGCCCGGCCCTGGGTGGCGACATGGCGATGCTGCGCGGCATGGCCAAGTTCGTCCTGCAATGGGAACGCGAAGCCCAGGCCAACGGCGAACCGGCCGTATTCGACCACGCCTTCATCGCCGAACATGGCCATGGCGTCGATGAGTACCTGGCCGTGGTGGACGCCACGCCGTGGTCGCACATCCAGGCACAGTCCGGCCTCACCTTGGCCGATATCGAACTGGCCGCGCGTATGTACTGCCGTGGCAAGCGGGTGATCATGTGCTGGGCGATGGGCATCACCCAACACCGTCATTCGGTGCCGACCATTCAGGAAATCGTCAACCTGCAGATGCTGCGTGGCAACATCGGCGTGCCCGGTGCCGGCCTGTGCCCGGTGCGTGGCCACAGCAACGTGCAGGGTGACCGCACCATGGGCATCAACGAGCGCCCGCCAGAGGCGCTGCTGGATGCCATCGAAAAGCGCTTTGGCTTCCCTGTGCCACGGCGCAATGGCCATAACACCGTCGAAGCCATTCACGCGATGCTCTATGGCCGGGCCAAGGTTTTCATCGGCTTGGGCGGCAACTTCGCCCAGGCCACACCCGACACCGAGCGTACCGCCCAGGCGCTGCGCAACTGCGAGCTGACCGTGCACATCAGCACCAAGCTCAACCGTAGCCACCTGGTCCATGGCAAGCAGGCACTGGTCCTGCCGTGCCTGGGCCGCACCGACATCGACCTGCAGGCCGAAGGGCCGCAGGCAGTCACGGTTGAAGACTCGTTCAGCATGGTCCACGCCTCCAACGGCCAGCTTAAGCCGCTGTCGACGCAAATGCGCTCGGAGCCTGCGGTGATCGCCGGCATCGCCGCCGCCACGCTGGGCAAACAACCGGTGGACTGGCACTGGCTGGTGGCCGACTACGACCGCATCCGCGACCTGATCGGCGACACCATTGCCGGTTTCAGCGGCTTCAACCAGCGCCTGCGTAATCCGGGTGGCTTCTATCTAGGCAACAGCGCGGCCAGCCGCGAATGGGCGACCAGCACCGGCCGCGCCAACTTCAAGGCCAACCTGCTGCCCGACACGCTGCTTGACGAACGCGTACGCGCCAGCGGCCAGTTGCCAGACTTGATCATGCAATCGATGCGCTCGCACGATCAGTACAACACCACTATCTACGGCCTGGACGACCGCTACCGCGGCGTGCGTGGCCAGCGCGAGGTGCTGTTCGCCAACGAAGCCGACATCATCCGCCTGGGCTTCCAGCCGGGGCAGAAGGTCGACATCGTTTCGCTGTGGGGGGATGAACATGTGCGCCGGGTGCAAGACTTTACCCTGCTGGCCTTCGACATACCTGCCGGGCAGGCGGCGGCGTATTACCCGGAGGTGAACCCGCTGGTGCCGCTGGAGAGCATTGGCGTGGGTAGCCATACGCCGACATCGAAGTTCATTGCCATCAAGCTGGAGCGTGCGCGGGACGACGGACGCATCCTGTAAAAACGAAAAAAGCCCTGTTCCGTGGCGGCTCAGGGCTTTGTCATAAAGGTCTCAGACAGCCTGAAAACGATAAAGTTTCATAGTAAATACAGCAAGTTAGAGAATTGTGTACAACTCGTGTTACTCGTCGGATTTCCGTTGCCAGCCAAGTCTCTTAGCCTCAAATTCGCCTCGTCATCCCTATGAGGCTCTCTTGATGAAGAAGTACTCCTCGATTCTGTTGTTGTCTTTCAGCTTGCTCAGCGGCGTTGCCATGGCAGGCGGCACCACCGAGGCCGGCATTGGCGGCGCATTGGGTGGGGTACTGGGCTCTGTCGTGGGCAACTCCATCGGTGGCAGCACCGGCGGCGCCATTGGTGCCGGTCTGGGCGGTGCGGCAGGTGGCGCCCTGGGCGCAGACAAACGCCAGCGTGGTGAGGCCGCTATCGGCGGCGCGCTGGGCGCTGCAGGTGGTAACGTGGTCGGTCGCTCCGTGGGCGGCACCACGGGTAGCTACATTGGCGCGGCAGCCGGCGGTGGTGCCGGTGGTGCGCTGGGTAACTACCTGGGCAAAGAGGCCGACGAAGACGATTACCGCGATGGCCGCCGCTATCGTCGCGGCTACGACGACGACCGTCGTCACTGGGACCGTGGTCACCACTATGGCCACCGCAAGCACAAGCGCCACTGGCGCGACTAACGCCTGAGGGCCCTGCCCCCGGCAACAAAAGCCCCGCCCCTGCCAGCGGGGCTTTTTTATGCCTGCCGCTCCAGCACGAGGCCGGACAGAATCACCTGCAGCGCCTCTGGCAACGCCACAGGCCGGCCACTGTCGCGCTCGATGAACACCTGCACTACCGTGCCTGCTGCGCACGCCTCCGGTTCGCCCGGGCGATACAGCGCCAGCCGGTACTCTACCGTGCTGCCCGCCAGTCGCGTCACTCCCAACCCCACCTCCAACAAATCCGGGAAGCCCGGTAGCGCGTAGAAATCCGCAGCCGAACTGACCACGAAGGCGGCCAGTTCACCGTGCCGCAGGTCCAGTTCGGCCTGCTCGACGAGAAACGCCTGGATCGCGGTTTCGAAGAAACCGTGCACCGTTGCACCGGCGATGTGGCCGTTCAGGTCGTTGTCCTGGGGGCGGGTAAGGATCGGGTGGAAGTGGGAGAAGGCAGTGCGCTGAGGGGCTTCGATCATCTGGCTGGCTCTTGTCTACGCAATGGATGCTGACAGTGAAACAGAAAAACCAGACTTTCGCTGCCTATGCGGGCCCCTTCGCGGGTAAACCCGCTCCTATGTATGGACTCGCCCACACTGTCTAGCTGCTTTTTTGAACATAGGAACCCGGTTGCATCTATGTATCAGGCCTGTTCGAGGAAGCTTTTTGCTTCTGGCCAACATCGTGGTGAGCTCGCAGTGTGCCGTTTACATGGAGGCCACTATCAGGCCTGTAGGAGCGGAGGCATCGGTCTGCGACGGTCTTACCTAGGGTCAATGTTCACTAGCAGGGGTTGGAGCGCCTAGCGCCCCGGTGGCATTACCCGGTTGGTCAGAGGCTCATAGCCGCCTCCGGTTTTTCGTTCGGTTTGCGTTGGTAAACCTGATCGCTCTGTAACAGGGCCCAGATAATCCGCAGATTTCGATTAGCCAGCCTGATCGCCGCCTCCTTGCGCCCAAGGCGGGATAGCCAGCGCAAGAGGCGGCGATCATCTGGCTGATCGGAATCAGGCCTTAACTGACTCAAGACAGCATGCGCGCCCTGGATCATCAGGCTGCGTATGTAGCCGTCACCGCGCTTGCTCATCTTGCCCAATCTGATTTTGTTTCCGCTGCTGTGCTGATCGGGCACGATACCGAAGAAGGCGGAATACATTCGGCCACTGGCGAAGCGGCTGGGGTCGGTCTGTTTCGCCACGATCGCCGTGGCAATGATAGGGCCGACGCCGCGAATGGTGATCAGTCGCTGAGCGACTTTATCCTCTTGGGCAGTCGCTTCGAGCCGGCGGCTCAGCGCCGTTATGCGTTCACCTAGAGACAACCAGTCCATCAGCAACTCATCGAGCAACTCGCGCAACAGGTCGGGTAGAGGCAAGGAAGCATCCTCAAGCGCCTGAGGCACATGCTTATTGATCGCGGCATCGCCCTGGGGCATGGATACGCCATGCTCGAGTAGCAAACCACGGATCTGATTACCCAGCGCGGTATGTCGCTTGATGTTACCGCGCCGGATACGGTGCAGCGCTTGAATAGCCAGTGCTGTGGTGCTCTTGATCGGTATCGAAGCGATGCTCGTATCGCGACCGGCACGCAAAATGGCATAGCAGTCGTTACGATCGTTCTTAGCACCGCTGCGATGTTCGGCGACACGTTGCGCCGGCAGGATGCGAACCGGATTACCTTTGGCCTGCAGCAGCCTGGCCCAGGCTTGTGCACCTGGACCGCACTCCATCAAGACGGCCACGGTCGTTGGCAGCCTGAGCAGGAAATCATGGAACGCTTGGCGGGATTTGATGCGATCTTCGTAGATCACCCGACCAGTAGCGTCCTCGCCTGCTAATTGGAAGACCTGTTTGGCCAGGTCTACGCAGATGGTTGTGCAAAGCTCCACATCAGTGGAAGACAGGGAATCGTGTTTCGAACTATGCTTTTTCATGGTCTCGCCCTCGCTGCCGTTGGCTTCTTCGAACACCACCGTGGCACTGTGATGCCTCGGCGGGGGCGAGTCCATCGATTACACGACGGCCTGCGCCCACCGCCAATCAGTGTGTAGGAGCGGGTTTACCCGCGAATACGATGGCGGCTGCGACGGTGAACCACGGGTGGAAATTGGTCAGCAGGTCCGGCCCTTTCGCGGGTAATCCCGCACCCACAAAAAAGCCGCCCCTGGGGGCGGCTTTCTCGTTGCGGCTGAGCTCGGCTTACAGCTGCGGGCCAGCGGCCTTGATGGCGTCGGAAACTTCGAACTTCTTGAAGTTTTCGATGAACAGCTTGGCCAGACCTTTGGCAGCCTCGTCGTAGGCCGCTTTGTCAGCCCAGTTGGTGCGCGGGTTGAGCAGTTCGGTTTCAACGCCCGGAACGGCCTTCGGCACGTCCAGGTTGATGATGTCCAGGTGCTCGGTTTCGGCACCGACCAGTGCGCCGCTCTGGATTGCGGCGATCACGGCACGGGTGGTGGGGATGCTGAAGCGCTTGCCAACGCCGTAGCCACCACCGGTCCAGCCGGTGTTGACCAGGTAGACCTTGGAGTTGAAACCGTTGATACGCTTGATCAGCAGCTCGGCGTACTCGCCAGCCGGACGCGGGAAGAACGGTGCGCCGAAGCAGGTGGAGAAGGTCGACTTGATGCCGCCGCCCGAACCCATTTCAGTGGAACCGACCAGCGCGGTGTAGCCGGACAGGAAGTGGTAGGCCGCCTGCTCGTTGTTCAGGATCGAAACCGGAGGCAGAACACCTGTCAGGTCGCAGGTGAGGAAGATCACTGCGTTAGGCTCGCCGCCCAGGTTCGCTTCCGAACGCTTGGCAACGTGCTCCAGCGGGTAGGCCGCACGGCTGTTCTGAGTCAGGCTGACATCGGTGTAGTCGGCGTGCTTGTTGGCGTCGAGAACGACGTTTTCCAGTACTGCGCCGTGCTTGATGGCTTTCCAGATGACCGGCTCGTTCTTCTCGGACAGGTCGATGCACTTGGCGTAGCAGCCGCCTTCCATGTTGAAGACAACGCCTTCGCCCCAACCGTGCTCGTCGTCACCGATCAGGTAACGGCTTTCGTCAGCCGAAAGGGTGGTCTTGCCAGTGCCGGACAGGCCGAAGAACAAGGTCACATCGCCTTCTTCGCCGATGTTGGCCGCGCAGTGCATAGGCAGTACATCGGCAGCCGGCAGCAGGAAGTTCTGCACCGAGAACATGGCTTTCTTCATTTCGCCGGCGTAGCGCATGCCAGCGATCAGCACTTTCTTCTGGGCGAAGTTGATGATCACGCAACCGTCGGAGTTGGTGCCGTCACGCTCAGGCTCGCACACGAAGTTGGCGACGTTGAGGATCTGCCACTGGTCGCGGCCAGCCGGGTTGAACTGCTCCGGGTTGATGAACAGGCAACGACCGAACAGGTTCTGCCAGGCAGTCTGGGTGGTCATCTTCACCGGCAGGTAGTGCTCGGCTGCGGCCCCTACGTGAACATAGGAAACGAAGTGATCCTGGGCGTTGTTGAACGCCTCGACACGAGCCCACAGGGCATCGAACTTGTCGGCCGGGAACTTGCGGTTGATCGGGCCCCAGGAAATGGCGTCCTGGGTGGAAGGTTCTTCGACGATGAAACGGTCAGCCGGCGAACGGCCGGTACGGTGACCAGTCTCCACGACCAGTGCGCCAGTATCGGCTAGTACGCCTTCACCGCGTTGCAGCGCTTCTTTTACCAGCTCATCGACGCTCAGGTCGGTGTACACGGTGTTGTTGGCTTGCGTCATGAGATACCCCATCCGGCCCGAGGCCGAGTGCTCCAAACGTTTTGTAGTTGTCTTGAAAAAACTACTACAGCGAAAAAAGTGGCCGGATTATGCCAGAAACGCCCAAAAAAAGTAGGCCCCTCCTGTCAGAACTGCGCTTTTGCGCAATTCGACAGGAGATTATCCTGTGATTTAACGTTTCAGTGACGAGTTTCTGAGGCCACGTCAGTACCGCCACCCGCAAACAATTGCGCCACATCGCTGGCATCGAAGAAGTAGCGCTCGTTGCAGAACTGGCAATCGATCTCTACCGTCCCGCCACATTCGTCCACCAGCGCCTTGGCGTCGTGCTCGCCCAGACTGACCAGCGCATTGCCGGAGCGTTCCCGCGAACAGCTGCAATTGAAGCGCAGTGGCTGGATATCGAACAGGCGCACGGCGTCTTCGTGATACAGGCGGTGCAGCAGTGTTTCGTTGCCCTCTGTCCACTCTTCAGGCTTGAGCGTCTTGGCCAGGGCGACCACATGCTGCCAGCTGTCTTCGCGCTCTTCATCATCCGGCTGGCGATCACGTGGCAGTTGCTGCAGCAATAGCCCACGGGCCTTGCCGCCTTCGGCATTGAGCCAGAAACGGGTATTGAGCTGCTGCGACTGGACGAAGTAGTTGGTGAAACATTCAGACAGGTTGGCGCCATCGAGGTCGACGGTCCCCTGGTAGCGCTGGCCCTTGACCGGGTCGATGGTCAGGGTCAGGTGGCCGTCGGGCATCAGCTGCGACAGGGTGGCACCAGCCGGAATCTGGTCCGCTTCGTAGCGGGCCATGCCACGAATCTCGCGCTCACTGGAACATTCCACCATCAGCAGCGGAATCGGCCCGGCCGAACGCGCCTGCAGAATCAGCAGGCCATCGAACTTCATCGCACCCACCAGCAAGGCGGTGGCGGCCATCAACTCGCCGAGCAGCACCTTGACCGGCTGGGGGTACTCATGACGCGCCAACACCGCGGCGTAGCTGTCATCGAGAGACACCCACTCGCCGCGCACATCGCGCTCGTCGAAGATGAAACGTTGGGTGAAATCGGTATCAGGCAAATCGCTCATAGGTTTCGGCTATCTAAAAAATGATGACAAAATGGTTACAAGGGTTGTCGAAAACCGGCGAGAACCCGTGACAGAGCGCTCACAAGGCGCTCCGATTCCTGTTTGCAATAGAGGTATTTTATGGACAATCGACCACTGTTCCAAGCAAGGTGGTCCTGGGGGCCATTGGCAGCCTGTACGCTGCTTCCCATCGCTCTACTGTGTTTCTGGTTATGGCCTTTTGGCCAGATCCTGTGCCTGACTTTCGACGAGTGGCTGTTCCGCAGCCTGAACGCGCCGCTGGCCGATAGCACCACCTGGCGCTACATCTGGACCATCGGCAGCCTACGCCCGTTCGACATCGTCGTCGGCCTGATCCTGCTGGCAGTGCTCATTCGTGGTGACTGGGTGTTCAAGGCTGCTCAGGTTCGCCAGGCATTTTTCGGCTTTCTGGTCACGCTACTCCTCTTAGTGGTGATTCGCGCGCTGTTTTCCAAGTGGGTGGATGCAGCCGGGTGGCAACACAAGAGTCCCTCGATGATCTTCGACGACGTCGTGCACCTGAGTGACTATTACCCGAACCTGGAGGCTGCCTGGGAACTCAAGGACCGCTCCAGCAAGAGTTTCCCGGGTGATCACGCCTCGGTGCTGCTGATCTGGGCGCTGTTCATGAGCGTGTTCAGCCGCGGCCTTGCGCAATACCTCGTGGTCTGGGGGCTCGCAGCGCTGTTCATGCTGCCGCGCCTGGTGGCCGGTGCCCATTGGGGGCAGGACGACTACATCGGCGGCTTGCTGATGGCCGTACTGGCACTGGGCTGGAGCTACTACACGCCGCTGGCGGCCAAAGGCAGCGAGGCGTTGATGCGCTGGACAGCGCCGTTGTTCAAGCTGCTGTCCGCGTTACCGTTGGTCGGACGAATGGCGGTGTTGCGCTAGATTCCTAGGGCTGCGCAGCAGCCCCATTCAATCGTAACTTCCATGCAGCTGGTGAATCTGCCGCCGCTGCTTCTTGGTCGGCCGGCCATCGGTGGTCACGCCCATGGCCCCGGCCTTACGCATTTCAGCCGCCTGTTCACGGCGACGTACACTTTCTTCGGTTTCCTCGTACAACGCCTGCGCCTCTGGGGCACCACGACGCACCACCGACAGCGCCTTCACCACCACCGTGCGCTCATCGAAGCCGGTACGCAGCACGAACTCGTCGCCCACCCGCGGCTCCTTGCCCGGCTTGCAACGCTCGCCCCGGCAATGCACCTTGCCACTCTCGATCGCCGCCTTGGCCAGCGCTCGCGTCTTGTAGAAGCGCGCCGCCCACAGCCATTTGTCCAGGCGAACCTTGTCGTCGTCTTCGGCTTTTTGTGCCATCCCGTTACCTCGGATTCTGTCTTTCATCGAACTGTACTACCTTCACATACGGATGCAAAAAGTCCCCGCCGTGCTTAAAGTTCACCACCTCATTCGCAGGGTGCGCTTCGTGAAGACATTTGACCATTTGACTGTGATCGGCCTGCGCGAGTGGGTCGCCCTGCCTGACCTCGGCGTGGCCGGGCTGCGCGCCAAGATCGACACCGGTGCCAGCACGTCGAGCCTGCATGCCACCGAAGTGGAACCCTTCGAGCGCGACGGCCAGCCCTGGGTTCGCTTCACTGCGCACCTGGGCTCGGTGGTGCAGTTGCGCCACCGCCGCTGCGAGGCACCGTTGGTGACGATGAAGACCATCAAGAGCTCCAACGGCCACGCCCAGACCCGCTACGTCATCCGCACGTCACTGGCGCTGGGTGATGGTGTGTGGGAGGTGGAGTTCACCCTGGCCTGCCGCAAGAACATGCGCTACCGCCTGTTGCTTGGCTCCAAGGCCCTGATACACGGCCAGCTGGTAGTGAACCCAGGCCTGAAATACGTACAAGACAAACCGGCCTTCCCGGCCACCCTTTCCCCTGTCACAGGTGCTGCATGAAGATCGCTGTGCTGTCGCGCAATCCGCGTCTGTATTCCACCCGCCGCCTGGTCGAAGCCGGTACCCAGCGTGGCCACGAAATGGTGGTGATCGATACCCTGCGGGCATACATGAACATTGCCAGCCACAAGCCGCAGATCCACTACCGCGGCAAGCCGCTGGAAGGCTTCGATGCCGTGATCCCGCGCATAGGTGCTTCGGTTACGTTCTATGGCTGCGCGGTGCTGCGCCAGTTCGAAATGATGGGCGTCTACCCGCTCAACGAGTCGGTAGCCATTGCCCGCTCGCGCGACAAGCTGCGCTCGTTGCAGCTGTTGTCGCGGCGCGGCATCGGCTTGCCGATCACTGGTTTCGCCCACTCGCCGGATGACATCCCCGACTTGATCCAGATGGTCAACGGTGCCCCGCTGGTGATCAAGGTACTGGAAGGCACCCAGGGCATTGGCGTGGTGCTGTGCGAAACCCCCCAGGCGGCCGAGTCGGTAATCGAAGCGTTCATGGGCCTCAAGCAAAACATCATGGTTCAGGAGTACATCAAGGAGGCCGGTGGCGCAGATATCCGATGCTTCGTGGTAGGCGACAAAGTAATTGCCTCGATGAAGCGTCAGGCCAAACCGGGCGAGTTCCGCTCCAACCTGCATCGGGGTGGCGTCGCCAGCCTGATAAAAATCACCCCAGAAGAGCGCATCACCGCCATCCGGGCGGCCAAGGTGATGGGGTTGAGCGTGGCGGGTGTGGATATCCTGCGTTCCAACCACGGGCCGTTGGTGATGGAGGTAAACTCGTCGCCAGGGCTGGAGGGCATCGAAGTCACCACCGGCAAGAACGTCGCCGGGATGATCATCGAGCACCTGGAGAAGAATGGCGGGCCCAATCAGACCCGGACCAAGGGCAAAGGCTGATTCAAGCCTGTGCCCGCCTCTTCGCGGCTAAGCCGCTGCCACAGGTACTGCACAATCCCTGTAGGAGCGGCTTTAACCGCGAAGAGGCCAGTGAGCCTCACACAGCATTACGCGGCAGCAGCAGCCCCAGCGGCAACCTGACCCGCGCCTCGATCCCGCCGCCAGACCGGTTACGCAACTCCACGTTCCCGCCATGTTGCGCAGCAATCCGCTTCACGATCGCCAACCCCAACCCGGTGCCCTTGCCGCCCCGCGCCCGGTCACCGCGAATGAACGGGTTGAAAATGGTTTCCAGCTCCGACTCGTCAATACCGGTGCCCCGGTCCAGCACACTGAGCACCACATACGGCGCACTCTCATCACCTGACACATAGGCAGCCACCTCGACCCCCTTGCCAGCATGGTGCAGGGCGTTGCCGATCAGGTTGCCCAGCATGCGCTTGAGCGAAACCCGGCGCAGCGGGAACGGTGGAATCGGCTCCAGACACAGGCGCACACGCTCTACCGGCTGGTTGTACGGAGCCACCACCTCACGCACCAGGTCAGCAAGGTCGACCTCTTCCACCGGCTCGTCACGGCCATCGCGGATGAAGGCCAGGAACTGATCGAGAATCGCGTCCATGTCCTCGATATCGCGAACCATGTCATCGCTCAGCTCGTTGTCGCTGTTCAGCAAGGACAGCGACAGACGCAGACGCGTCAGTGGCGTGCGCAAGTCGTGGGAAACCCCGGCCAGCATCAACTCACGCTCGCGCCCGGCCTGCTCGACATCCTCGGCCATCTGGTTGAACGCCTTGTACACCTCGGTCATCTCGCTGGGGGTATCGCTGATCGGCAGGCGCACACTGCGCCCCTGGCCAAGCTGGCGGGCGGCGAACACCAAGCGTTTGAGCGGCTGGTTGAGCTGACGCACAAAAATCCACGCCGAGGCGGTGGACAACAAGCCAATGGCCAGGAACCAGCCCAGCACGTTCCAGATCTTCTGCCCACGCAATGGATGCGGGTACAGCGGCACTTTCAGCCAACCCGGACCCAGGCTTGGCGCATTGACCCACAACGCGGGCGGTGCATGAATGCGCAGCCGCACTTCGGTGTCGTCACCCAGCTCGGCCTGCATCTGCCGTTGGTAGATCTCACTGTAGGGCCAATGCTGCTCGCCTTCGGGCACACCCGAGCCGGTCACCCGGATAAGACCTGCCGCCTCGGCGATCTTGTCGCGGTTTTCTTCGTCGGCGGCCCAATAGGCGCGCAAGGTCAGCGCTACACCATGGCTGTACTGACGGTCGACCAGCACGTCCTCGTTCATCAGCAGGTAGACCAGGGTCAGCGCCTTGGAGAACAGAACGACGATCAACACCAGCCACAGGGTGCGGGCGAAGAAACTTTGCGGAAACCAGAGCGGTGTTTTCATCGACGTCCAGGCATCATTTTCCGGCGTTTCCGTCCGGTACGAACACGTAGCCCACGCCCCAGACAGTCTGGATGTAACGCGGCTTGGACGGGTCCGGCTCGATCATGCGACGCAGGCGTGAGATCTGCACGTCGATGGAGCGCTCCAGCGCATCCCATTCGCGGCCGCGCGCCAGGTTCATCAGCTTGTCGCGAGTCAACGGTTCGCGGGCGTGCATCACCAGAGCCTTGAGCACAGCGAACTCGCCGGTGGTGAGCATGTGCACTTCGTTGCCACGCTTGAGCTCGCGGGTGGCCAGCGACAGCTCATAGTCGCCGAAGGTGACCGACTCGTCCTCGCTGCCCGGCGCTCCCGGCACGCTCGGCGCCTGGCGGCGCAGCACCGCCTTGACCCGGGCCATCAGTTCGTCCGGGTTGAACGGCTTGCCCAGGTAGTCGTCGGCGCCCAGCTCCAGGCCCTTGATGCGGCTGAGCTCGTCGCCCTTGGCGGTCAGCATGATGATCGGGATCTGGTTGTTCTGCTGGCGCAGGCGCTTGCAGGCGGACAGGCCATCCTCGCCTGGCAGCATCAGGTCGAGCACCACCAGGTTGAACACCTCGCGCTGCAGCAGGCGATCCATCTGCTCGGTGTTGGGCACTGCACGGGCACGGTAGCCCTTGCTGGTGAAGAAACGTTCCAGCAGGCTGCTAAGCCCCGGATCGTCGTCGACGATGAGAATCTTGTCACCTTCAGCGGTGTTTGGCGTGCCGGTCATGAATAACTCCTCTGATATCGCCGCGCATTATGGCGTAGCCATTGCTGCACGTTGCGTGAGCATTGTTAGCAGATTTTTCCCCCGGCGCCAGTTCTGGCTGGCCGGGCGCCATCACCGCAAGCCGTTTGCGATGGGTATAATGCGCGGCTTTCATCCAGCGCCGCCGGGCAAAAAGCCCACAGGCGACCCCCGTATTCACAAATGTCAGGTGGTTTACATGGACAGCATCAACAGCCGTATCGCCGAGGAACTGGGCGTACGCCCGCAGCAGGTCGAGGCGGCCGTGAGCCTGTTGGACGAAGGCTCGACCGTGCCCTTCATCGCCCGCTATCGCAAGGAAGTGACCGGTAGCCTTGACGACACTCAGTTGCGCCACCTGGAAGAGCGCCTGCGCTACCTGCGCGAACTCGACGAGCGCCGGGCCAGCATCCTTTCCAGCATCGAGGAACAGGGCAAGCTGACCCCGGAACTGGCCCGCGAGATCAAGCTGGCCGACACCAAGACCCGCCTCGAAGACCTGTACCTGCCGTACAAGCAGAAGCGCCGCACCAAGGGCCAGATCGCCCTGGAAGCCGGCCTTGGCGAACTGGCCGATGGCCTGTTCAACGACCCGACCCTGGTCCCGGAAAGCGAAGCCGCACGCTTCGTCAACGCCGAAAAGGGCGTGGCCGACGTCAAGGCCGCGCTGGAAGGCGCCAAGTACATCCTGATGGAGCGCTTTGCCGAAGACGCCGCCCTGCTCGACAAGCTGCGCAGCTACCTCAAGCAGGAAGCCGTGCTCAGCGCCCGCGTCGTGGCCGGCAAGGAAGAAGAAGGCGCCAAGTTCCGCGACTATTTCGCTCATGACGAGCTGCTGCGCACGGCGCCATCGCACCGGGCCCTGGCGATCTTCCGCGGGCGCAACGAAGGCGTGTTGAGCGTCTCGCTGAAGGTCGGCGAAGAACTGCCCGGCACCCTGCACCCGTGCGAGCTGATGATCGGCAACCACGTCGGCATCGAGAACCGCAGCCGGCCGGCCGACAAATGGCTGGGTGAAGTGGTGCGCTGGACCTGGAAGGTCAAGCTGTACACCCACCTGGAAACCGACCTGTTCGGCGAGCTGCGCGACAGTGCCGAAGGCGAGGCGATCAACGTGTTCGCCCACAACCTGCATGACCTGCTGCTGGCCGCCCCGGCCGGCCCGCGCGCCACCCTGGGCTTCGACCCGGGCCTGCGCACCGGCTGCAAGATCGCCGTGGTCGACGCAACCGGCAAGCTGCTGGACCACACCACGGTCTACCCGCACGCGCCGAAGAACGACTGGGACCGCACCATTTCCATCATGGCCGCACTGTGCGCCAAACACTCGGTGGAGCTGATCGCCATCGGCAACGGCACAGCCAGCCGCGAAAGCGACAAGCTGGTGACCGAGTTGGTCAAGAAATATCCCGCCCTGAAAATCACCAAGATCATGGTTTCCGAAGCCGGTGCGTCGGTGTACTCGGCATCGGAACTGGCCGCCCGCGAGTTCCCGGACCTGGACGTGTCGATCCGCGGCGCCGTGTCGATCGCCCGCCGCCTGCAGGATCCGCTGGCCGAACTGGTGAAGATCGATCCGAAATCCATCGGTGTCGGCCAGTACCAGCACGACGTGTCCCAACTGAAACTGGCACGTGGCCTGGACGCGGTGGTCGAGGACTGTGTGAACGCCGTGGGCGTGGACGTGAACACCGCTTCGGTGGCGCTGCTGACGCGCATCTCCGGCCTCAATGCCACGCTGGCACAGAACATCGTCGCCCACCGCGATGCCAATGGCCCGTTTGCTACCCGTGCAGCGCTGAAAAAGGTCAGCCGCCTGGGTGAGAAAACCTTCGAGCAGGCCGCCGGCTTCCTGCGCGTGATGAACGGCGACAACCCGCTGGACGCCTCTGCGGTGCACCCTGAGGCCTACCCGCTGGTGCAGCGCATTGCTGCCGATACCGACCGCGACATCCGCTCGCTGATTGGTGACAGCAGCTTCCTCAAGCGCCTGGACCCAAAAAAGTTCACCGACGAAACCTTCGGCCTGCCAACCGTCACCGACATCCTGCAAGAGCTGGACAAGCCCGGCCGCGACCCACGTCCGGAGTTCAAGACCGCCACCTTCCAGGAAGGCGTCGAAGACCTCAAGGACCTGGAACCGGGCATGATCCTCGAAGGCGTGGTGACCAACGTTACCAACTTCGGTGCCTTCGTCGACATCGGCGTGCATCAGGACGGCCTGGTGCATATCTCGGCGCTGTCGGAGAAGTTCGTCAAAGACCCGCGTGAGGCGGTCAAGGCCGGCGATGTGGTCAAGGTCAAGGTCATGGAAGTGGACATCCCGCGCAAACGCGTCGGCCTGTCCATGCGCATGAGCGACACCCCGGGCGAGAAGGTCGAAGGCAACCGCGGTGGTAATCGTGGCAATGGCGGCAATCGCCAGCCGCAGGCACCGCGTCAGCGCGAAACCGCCACCGCAGCCCCGGCCAACAACGCCATGGCCGCCCTGTTCGCCAACGCCAAGCAACTGAAGAAGAAGTAATGGACGTACCTCGCGAATACGTCGAAAGCGCCTTCAGCCAGCTGCTGGGCTGCCGCCTGCAACACCTGGACACCGGTGTTGCCGAAGTAGCCCTGGCGCTCGAGCCCCAGTTGCGCAACCGTGGCCAGAAGCTGCACGGCGGGGCGATCTTCAGCCTGGTGGATATCGCCATGGGCCTGGCCTGCTCGGCCAGCCATGGCTTTGACCAGCAAAGCGTCACCATCGAGTGCAAGATCAACTACATGCGTGCCGTCAGCGACGGCGAAGTGCTGTGCACCGCCCGCGTGCTGCACGCCGGGCGGCGCACCCTGGTGGTCGACGCCGACGTAGTTCAGGGCGACAAGCTGGTGGCCAAAGCGCAAGGAACCTTCGCGGTTCTCTAGCTCACCAAGCAGTATCTGCGGTATTTTCAGCAGTGCGCTGGCACTGCTGGAACCGCGTAAACCAGGCGACAACGCCAGTTCCTTTCTTCCTACCCTTGTAGACCGTTATCTCTACCCCCATATTGGGGCGACTGACGCGTGAAGGAATACATCTTGAGCGAACTCCTCAACCGCCGCCTGAGCCTGCTCGGCGCCAATCTCCCCCTGCTCAAGCAGTGCCTGCACGGTATTGAGCGCGAATGCCTGCGCGTGACCGATGAAGGTCGCCTGGCCCAGACCCCGCACCCGGAAGCACTGGGATCGGCGCTGACCAACGAGCAGATCACCACCGACTATTCCGAGTCGCTGCTGGAGTTCATCACCCCGGCCCTGGCCGATCCGGCCAAGGTGCTCGAAAGCCTCGAAGAGACCCACCGTTTCGTCTACAGCAAGCTGGGCGACGAATACCTGTGGAGCCCGTCGATGCCGTGCACGCTGCCGGCCGAGGAGGACATCCCGATCGCCGAGTACGGCAGCTCGAATATCGGCAAGCTCAAACACGTCTACCGCAAGGGCCTGGCCCTGCGTTACGGCCGCACCATGCAGTGCATCGCCGGTATTCATTACAACTTCTCGCTGCCCGAAGCGCTTTGGCCACTGCTGCGCGAAGCCGAAGGCAGTACGGAAAATGACCGCGACTACCAGTCGTCGGCCTACATCGCACTGATTCGTAACTTCCGCCGCTACAGCTGGCTGCTGATGTACCTGTTCGGCGCCTCGCCGGCCCTGGACAAAGGCTTCCTGCGTGGCCGCCCGCACCAGCTCGAAGAGCTGGATGCCGAAACCCTGTTCCTGCCTTATGCCACCAGCCTGCGCATGAGCGACCTGGGTTACCAGAGCAACGCCCAGGCCGGCCTGACGCCCTGCTACAACAACCTGGCCAGCTACACCGACAGCCTGCGCAAGGCCGTTGGCACGCCCTACCCGCCTTACGTTGAAATCGGCACACATGTGGATGGCGAGTGGGTTCAGCTGAACACCAACATTCTGCAGATCGAAAACGAGTACTACTCGAACATCCGCCCCAAGCGTGTCACCTACACCGGCGAGCGGCCGATCCAGGCCCTGACCTCGCGGGGTGTGCAGTATGTGGAAGTGCGCTGCCTGGACATCAACCCGTTCCTGCCGGTCGGTATCGACCTGACCGAGGCGCGCTTCCTCGACGCATTCCTGCTGTTCTGCGCGCTGGAAGAAAGCCCGCAACTGGACAACGGTGAGTGCGGCCAGTGCACCAGCAACTTCCTGACCGTGGTCAAGGAAGGCCGTCGTCCGGGCCTGGAGTTGCACCGCAATGGCCAGCCGATCAGCCTGAAAGACTGGGCCAGCGAGCTGATCGAGCGTATCCGCCAATTGGCCGATCTGCTCGACCAGGCGCAAGGCTCTGATGAGCACGCCAAGGCCCTGGATGCGCAGCAGGCCAAGGTCGACGACACCTCGCTGACCCCGTCGGCCCAGGTGCTGGCACGCATGACCGAGCATGACGAGAGCTTCGTCCAGTTCTCGCTGCGCCAGAGCCGTGTGCACGCCGAGACTTTCCGCGAGCAACCGCTGAGCAACGAAAAGCAGCAAGCATTCGAGACGCTGGCCCGCGAGTCGCTCGCCAGGCAGTCCGAGCTGGAGCAAGACGAAGTCGGTGACTTCGACCTGTTCGTCGGCGCCTACCAGGCCAGCATCCTGGCAATCAGCAGTTGATGAACCGCACCACCACCTCGCGCAAACCGCGCGCCAGCAGCCAGGCCAGGATCGAGGCGATCCTGGCGGCTGCGCGTGAGCTGTTGGCCGAACAAGGGGTGGCAGCACTTTCTATCTACAGCGTGGCCGAGCGGGCGCAGATTCCGCCTTCGTCGGTGTATCACTTCTTCGCCAGCGTGCCGGCCTTGCTGGAGGCACTTACTGCAGATGTGCACCGGGCGTTTCGCGAAGCCCTGAGCGCTCCGATCGACAGCAGCGCGTTCAGCACCTGGCACGAACTGTCACGGCTGATCGAACAACGCATGCTTGATATCTATCACGAGGATGCCGCGGCGCGGCAGTTGATCCTGGCGCAGCATGGCCTGAGCGAGGTAGTGCAGGCCGACCGGCAGCACGACATGGAACTGGGCGACTTGATGCACAAGTTGTTCGACCAGCATTTTCACCTGCCGGTGATGCCACCGGATGTGGATGTGTTTGCCCTGGCCATGGAGTTGAGCGACCGGGTGTATGCACGGTCGGTGCAGCTGCACGAGGCGATCACCCCGCGCATGGCCGAGGAAGGCAAGCGGGTGTTCGAAGCGTATCTGGGGTTGTATCTGCCGCCGTTTCTGGCCAAGCGTTCCAGCTGAGAAATCTGGGGCCGCTTGGCGGCCCTTCGCGGGCAAGCCCGCTCCCACAGAGCCCGCGCGCACCCTGGAGCTTGCGAAGTACCTGTGGGAGCGGGCGTGCCCGCGAAGGGCTGCAAAGCAGCCCCAATATCAAACCGCCGCATCACAGCTTGGCGATGGACACTTCGGTCGACTTCACAAAGGCAATCACTTCACTGCCCACCTGCAACTCCAGCTCCCGCACGGAACGGGTGGTAATCACCGAAGTGACGATACCCGAAGCCGTCTGCACGTCGATTTCCGACAGTACCGGGCCTTCGAGGATTTCTTTCACAGTACCTTTGAACTGGTTGCGAACGTTGATGGCTTTGATAGTCATGGCTTGCTTCCTTTTGGCTTCTGGGATTCAAAGCGCCCAACGCAGCTGCGTGGGCAGAGGGGCTACAGGATCCGGCTCGGGCGCAGTGCCCGGGGTGGACAGAACACGGTTGAGCACTTCGCTTTCCAGCGCGGCCAGACGGTGCGAACCACGCGCCCGGGGCCGTGCCAGGTCAACAGTGAGGTCGAGCCCGACCTCGCCGTCCTCGATCAGGATCACCCGGTCCGCCACGGCAACCGCCTCGCTGACGTCGTGGGTGACCAGCAGCACAGTGAAGCCGTGCTGACGCCACAGGCGTTCGATCAGTTGCTGCATCTCGATACGGGTCAATGCATCCAGCGCCCCCAGTGGCTCGTCCAGCAGCAGCAGGCGGGGCTGGTGAATCAAGGCTCGGGCCAAAGCCACGCGCTGCTTCTGGCCTCCCGAGAGCGCTGCCGGCCATTCGTTGGCGCGGTCGGCCAGGCCAACCGCATCCAAGGCCTCCAGCGCACGCGGGCGCCAGTCGCCAGACAGCCCAAGGCCAACGTTGTCGATCACCTTCTTCCACGGCAGCAGCCGCGCGTCCTGGAACATCAGGCGGGTTTCTTCACGGGCCTCTTCCAGCGGCGCGGCACCCGCCAGTAGCTGCCCGGCGGTGGGCTGGTCCAACCCGGCCAGTAGCCGCAGCAAAGTGCTCTTGCCGCAGCCGCTGCGGCCGACAATGGCCACGAACTGGCCGGCCGGAATGTGCAGGTCGATACCCTTCAAAACTTCGCGCTGGCCAAAAGTCTTGCGCAGGCCCTTGGAGGCCAGCGGGGTGCCACGCAGCAGGCGTGGCGGCTGTTCCTTGAGCACGGTCATGCGCCCTCCTTCCTGGCAACTTGATAGGCCGGGTGCCAGCGCAGCCACACACGCTCCAGGCCTCGGGCCGCAAGGTCGGCAAGCTTGCCGAGTACGGCATACAGGACGATGGCCAGCACTACCACGTCGGTCTGAAGAAATTCGCGAGCATTCATTGCCAGGTAACCGATGCCGGCGTTGGCCGAAATGGTTTCGGCAACAATCAGGGTCAGCCACATGAAGCCAAGGGCGAAACGCACACCCACCAGGATCGAAGGCAGCGCCCCCGGCAGGATCACCTGGCGGAACAGGCCGAAGCCGGACAAGCCGTAACTGCGCGCCATTTCCACCAACGCTGGGTCAACGTTACGGATGCCGTGGTAGGTGTTCAGGTAGATCGGGAACAACGTGCCCAGCGCGACCAGAAAGATCTTTGCCGATTCGTCGATACCGAACCACAGAATCACCAGCGGGATGAGCGCGAGGTGCGGCACGTTGCGGATCATCTGTACCGAGCTGTCGAGCAGGCGTTCGCCCCAGTTCGACAGGCCGGTGATGAAGCCCAGTACCAGGCCGATGCTGCCGCCGATGACAAAGCCCAGGCCTGCACGCCAGCCGCTGATGGCCAGGTGGGTCCAGATTTCGCCGCTGCGCACCAGCTCGACACCCGCGCTTACCACTGCGCTAGGTGCCGGCAGGATACGCGTCGACAGCCAGCCGGCGCTGACGGCCAGTTGCCATATGGCCAACAGCAGCACCGGCAGCGCCCACGGCGCCAAGCGCTGGGTCAGGTTGGAAGAAGTTGCACGACTCATGGCCAGGCCCTCAGCTCTGCGACACAGATTTGGGCAGGATGTCGTTGGCCACCATCTCGCCGAACGGGCTTACATAACCTCCGGCTTTCGGCTGCTCTGGGCGCTGCACATCCAGGTGCGGGAACAGCAGCTCCGCCACGCGGTAAGACTCTTCCAGGTGTGGATAACCCGAGAAGATGAAGGTATCGATGCCCAAGTCGGCATATTCCTTGACCCGTGCTGCCACGGTAGGGCCGTCGCCCACCAGCGCGGTACCCGCGCCGCCCCGTACCAGGCCAACACCTGCCCACAGGTTGGGGCTGACTTCCAGGTTGTCGCGGTTGCCGCCGTGCAGGGCGGCCATGCGTTGCTGGCCCACCGAGTCGAAACGCGCCAGCGAGGCCTGGGCGCGGGAGATGGTGTCATCGTCCAGGTGCGAGATCAGGCGCTCGGCGGCGGCCCAAGCCTCTTCGTTGGTTTCCCGCACGATCACGTGCAGGCGGATACCGAAGCGTACTTCGCGCCCTTGAGCAGCCGCTTTTTCGCGCACCTGTGCGATCTTCTCGGCAACGGCTGCCGGTGGCTCGCCCCAGGTCAGGTACAGCTCGACCTGTTCGGCCGCCAGGTCCTGAGCGGCCTCGGACGAGCCGCCGAAATACAGCGGTGGGCGTGGTTGCTGAATCGGCGGGTAGAGCAGCTTGGCGCCCTTTACCTGGATGTGCTTACCGTCGTAATCGACGTTTTCGCCTTCCAGCACCTTGCGCCATATACGGGTGAACTCGACCGAAGCTTCGTAGCGCTCCTGATGGTTCAGGTGCAGGCCATCACCCGCCAGCTCGTCCGGATCACCACCGGTCACCAGGTTGAATAGCGCACGGCCATTGGACAAGCGATCGAGGGTGGCCGCCTGGCGTGCTGCCACGGTCGGCGAAATGATGCCCGGGCGCAGGGCTACGAGGAACTTCAGGCGTTGGGTCACGGGGATCAGCGACGCGGCCACCAGCCAGGAGTCCTCGCAGGAACGCCCGGTCGGGATCAGCACCCCACCAAAACCAAGGCGGTCAGCAGCCTGCGCGATCTGCTGCAGGTAACCGTGGTCGACCGCACGTGCGCCTTCGGAAGTGCCCAGGTACTTGCCGTCACCGTGGGTGGGGAGGAACCAGAAAATGTTAAGGCTCATTGGAGTCGTCTCCTCAAGGGTGGCTCTAGCCGGAGCGGCGCCCCGGCACTGGCAGTCAATCAAGGCGCGCTAGCGACTTTGGCAGGGGGTGTCCAGATCACGTCCTTGATGCTCAGCGGCTTGGGTATCAGCTTGAGCGCCTGGAAGGTGTCGGCGATCTTCTGCTGCGCGGCCACCACGTCCGGGGTCAGCGGCGCAGCGCCGTAGCCTTGGCGTTTGACCGAGGTCAGGGTGATGTCGGCAGGCAGGCCGAGCAGCGGGGCAACCTGGTCGGTCACTTCCTGCGGGTTGGCCTGGGACCACTCACCCACAGCGCGCACTTCCTCGATCACGGTGTTGATCACCGCTGGGTGCTGTGTCGCATAGTTGCGGGTGGCGAGGTAGAACTGGTGGTTGTCGACCAGGCCCTTGCCGTCACGCAGGGTGCGCGCTTGCAGCTGCTGCTCGGCGGCGGCCTGGTAAGGGTCCCAGATCACCCAGGCATCCACGCTGCCGCGCTCGAAGGCGGCGCGGGCGTCGGCCGGCGGCAGGTAGACAGGCTGGATGTCGCTGTACTTGAGGCCGGCGTCTTCCAGGGCGCGGACCAGCAGGTAGTGCACGTTGGAGCCTTTGTTGAGGACGACCTTTTTACCCTTGAGGTCCTTCACCGACTGGATGGGCGAGCCCTTGGGCACGAGGATCGCTTCGCTGTGTGGCGCTGGCGGCTCGTAGGCGACGTAGAGCAGGTCGGCGCCGGCGGCCTGAGCGAACACAGGCGGGGTCTCGCCGGTGACACCAAAATCGATGGAACCGACGTTCAGCCCTTCAAGCAGCTGCGGGCCGCCGGGGAATTCGGTCCATTGCACCTGTACACCCTGCTCGGCCAGGCGCTTCTCCAGCGTGCCCTTGGCCTTGAGCAGCACCAAGGTGCCGTATTTCTGGTAACCGATACGCAGGCTCTCGGCCTGGGCTTGGGTAATGGCGCCGAAGGACACAGCCGCCGCAAACAGGGCGACCAGACCACGACGCAAGAAGACTGTGCGCATAGCGCTCTCCTGTGCGAATGGGGTTCGGGTTGCACCTGCTTGCCTCGTTAACGGGCGAGTAAGGTGGTGAAGCGGGTAATGCCGTTCAGATGCTCCAGCGAGCGCTGATCAGACGTTCGTTCAATACGCCGGGGGCCACGGGGCGCGGCCGACGGGCCAGGGCGACGTGGAAGGTTTCCAGCGAGTCGTGCAGGCGTTCTTCCAGCGCCTGTACCAACTGCGCGGGCTTTGTGCCTTCTGCGTAAGCCACCTGGCTGTCGTCGGCAAAGATCCCTTGCAGGGTCTCTTGTGCCTTGAGTGCCGACAGCACCGGCTTCAATGCGTAATCCACCGCCAGCATGTGGGCGATGCTGCCGCCAGTGGCGATGGGCAACACGATCTTGTGGGCCAGGGCGCGCTCGGGCAGCAGGTCAAGCAAGGTTTTCAGGGCACCGGAAAACGAAGCCTTGTACACCGGGGTGGAGACGATCAGGCCATCGGCCTGGGCCACCAGTTGCTGAAAGTGTTGCACATGCGGGCTGTCGAAACGGGCATGCAGCAGGTCTTCGGCGGGGAAGTCACGCACCTGGAACGTCACCACTTCAACGCCGCGATCCTGCAGCCACTGGCGCGAACGCTCGAGCAGCACGCCGGAGCGTGAACGGAGACTTGGGCTACCACCGATTGAGACGACCAGCATTGCTGCGCTTCCTTGTGTTCTGTTGGAGGTGACATTAACAGCTGCCACATATATCTAGAAATCATATTTTTTCATTTGTTTATTCCATTATTGTCTTTACTCATCAAGGCCTCTTCGCGGGCGCGCCCGCTCCCACAGGTTTTTGCAGGCATAAAAAAGGGCCGTCGAAACGGCCCGAAAATCCCTGCTTGGCTAAGAGCAATGCAACGAGGAATCCATTAACGATTGGGTTGAGGGGTCAGGCGCAGATAGGGTTTGACCGCCCGGTAACCTTTGGGGAAGCGCTGCTTGATCTCCTCCTCATCTTTGAGCGAAGGCACGATCACCACTTCGTCGCCGTCCTGCCAGTTACCGGGTGTGGCGACCTTGTGGTTGTCGGTCAGTTGCAGCGAGTCGATCACCCGCAGAATTTCGTTGAAGTTGCGCCCGGTACTGGCCGGGTAGGTAATGGTCAGGCGCACCTTTTTATTCGGGTCGATGATGAACAGCGAGCGCACGGTCAGGGTGTCGCTGGCGTTCGGGTGGATCAGGTCGTAAAGGTCGGACACCTTGCGGTCAGCGTCAGCAATGATCGGGAAGTTGACCACGGTATTCTGTGTTTCGTTGATGTCATCGATCCACTTGTGATGCGAGTCGACCGGGTCCACCGACAGGGCGATGGCCTTGACCCCGCGCTTGGCAAACTCGTCCTTCAGCTTGGCGGTCAGGCCCAACTCGGTGGTGCACACCGGGGTGAAGTCGGCCGGGTGGGAGAACAACACCCCCCAGCTGTTGCCCAGCCACTCGTGGAAGCGGATCTTGCCTTCGCTGGAATCCTGTTCGAAATCGGGGGCGATATCGCCGAGTTTGAGGCTCATGGGCTGCGGCTCCTGGGCTGGGTTCTGTACCGTATGGGTTCAATGTGCCTGCAATCGATTAAAAACAAAAAGAATAAATAACAATTTATTTATAACCATAACGCATACCAATTTACAGGCACAAAAAAGCCTCGCATCACGCGAGGCTTCTTGTTCAGCTACCGCTTACAGGAAGTTGTAAGTGTAGTTCACGATGAAGCGAGTCTGGTCTTTGTCCAGGGCGCTTTCGCCGCTACCACGGTAGACACCTTGACGCAGGCTGAAGCCCAGGCCTTTGAGAGCGCCTTCCTGAAGGGTGTAGTCGACGCGGGCGTCACGTTCCCATTCGTTGTAGGTGCCGTCACCCGACCTGTTGCGAACATCATCACCACGCAGGTAGGACACCGAAGCCTTCAGGCCTGGAACACCCAGAGCCGCAAAGTCATAGGAGTACTGACCAAAGGTTGTATTCTCACCGGCGCGGGCAAACTGGTTGATCATGCTATCGGTGAACAGGTAGAAGCTCGCGCCGCCGTTACCTTCCAGAGAGGAAGTGGAGCCGTCTTTACGGACGCTACCTTGGTTCAGCCAGACGAAACCACCATCATCACCCACTTGCTGGTGACCGAGCATCAGCGCGTGGCCACCCAGGGTGTAGGTGAACATGGCGCTCCAGGTCTTGTTGTCGACCTCGCCCGAGTTCTTCGCATAGCCATTGTTGTTGTCGAAGGCATAGCCAGTCTGGCCATTCTTGCCGTCGCTGCTGCTGTCGAAGTAGCGCAGGTCAGTCTTGAACGACTGGTTGTCGGCAATCTTGAATACGTGGGTCGCACCCAGGAAGTGCTGCTTGTAGAAGTCTTCCAGGTTCGAGTAGTAGTACTGCAGGGTCAGGTCTGGGGTGAGCTTGTAATCACCGCCGGCGAACTGGAACTTGTTGCTGTCGCGGAAGGCGCCGGAAACGGAGAGACCGGTACGGTTGCTCGAAGCACGACCCATGGCGTGGGTCAGTTGACCCGCGTTTATGGTCAGGTTGTCGATTTCCTTCGACTGGAGGGTGCCACCCTCGAAGGTCTGCGGAAGCAGACGACCATCGTTGGAGACCAGGATCGGCAGCATAGGCGCCAGGGCGCTACCGTAGTGGACCTCGGTTTTGGAGAAGCGAGCCTTGGCGTTACCACCAATGCGTGCCCAGTCGTGGACTGCCGAACCATCGGAGTCACTCGGGAAGAACGTGTTGTTGGCATCTTGACGGCTACCACGGCCACCATCCAGGTGAATGCCCCACAGCGCTTGAACATCAACACCAAAGCCTACGGTGCCTTGAGTGAAGCCAGACAGGTAGTCGAGCTTGAAACCCTGACCACTTTCTTTCTGGTCAATACCGCTTTCGCGGTTGTCATCGTTGAAGTACATGGTGCGCGAGCTGAGCGACAGCTTGCTGTCCTCAACGAAACCGGCAGCGCCTGCTTGTTGGGCGAGAACCCCCAGTGCCACGGCCAGAGCCAGGCTGGACTTGTACATGTTTTGCTCCTCTACGTTCTAATTTTTGTGTATCTCTGGCGGAGGGGTCTGATGCCCCGCTCACCGGGATGGGCGATTTAGTCCCAAAGCGTGACCGTTAAGTCAATCGTTTCTAAACGTTTCGCGACTTTGGTCTAAGACGCCACCTGCGCTACAGGATAATGACAATCCTATAAATCCAAAATGACTGTTTTATGAATTTGTAAGACTTTTAAGGAATATATTAGGAACCTTTACTGCCATCCGTTGTAGCAGAGAATCTTCTAATAGCTTTTGGTTATTTGCAAACGTTTGCTCATAACCTAATGCCAAATCGTTCTATAGGGTCTTGCAGGCACCTCTGGCTTCGTCAGGGGTCATGGCTTTAAAGCGTTTGGCTCCTAAGCTAATGCAAAAAAGTTATTTATTTTAATTTTCTTAGATCATTTAGCCTTCTCGTCATCCAACCCGACTTGCCTGACGAGAGGTTCAACCATGATCCCGCACGCTCCGCTGCGCCTGTTCGCTGCCCTGACCCTCGCCAGCACCAGCTGGTTGGCCCAGGCAGCCGACCTGACAGTGGCCTACCAGACCACTGTCGACCCGGCCAAAGTGGCACAGGTCGATGGCGACTACGAAAAAGCCAGCAAGGCCAGCATCGACTGGCGCAAATTTGATAACGGCGCAGACGTGATCACTGCCGTGGCCAGCGGCGACGTGCAGATCGGCTACCTGGGCTCCAGCCCGCTGGCCGCTGCCGCCACCCGCAAGCTGCCGGTTGAAACCTTCCTCATCGCCACCCAGATTGGCGCGGGTGAAGCGTTGGTGGCCCGTGACAGCATCAAGTCGCCGCAAGACCTGATCGGCAAGAAGGTCGCCGTCCCGTTCGTATCCACCGGCCATTACAGCCTGCTGGCCGCACTGAAAAGCTGGAATATCGACCCTTCCAAGGTACAGATTCTCAACCTGGCGCCGCCGGCCATCATTGCCGCCTGGAAGCGCGGCGACATCGATGCGACCTACGTGTGGGATCCGGCCCTGGGCGTGGCCAAGGAAAACGGCAAGGTACTGATTACCTCCGGTGAACTGGCGCAGAAAGGCGCGCCTACCTTCGATGCCTGGATCGTGCGCAAGGACTTCGCCGAGAAACACCCTGATGTGGTCAAGGCCTTTGCCAAAGTCACCCTCGATGCCTACGCCGACTACCGCAAGGACCCAAAAGCCTGGCTGGCCGACAAGGGCAACGTAGACAAGCTGGTGAAGCTGTCCGGTGCCAAGGCCAGCGACATCCCGGTGCTGCTGGAGGGCAACGTCTACCCGCTGGCCGCTGACCAGGCCCACGCCCTGGGCGCGCCGACCACCCAGGCGCTGACGGACACCGCCAACTTCCTCAAACAGCAAGGCAAAGTCGAAGCAGTGCTGCCGGACTACTCGCCGTACGTCAGCGCCAAGTTCCTTCCAAACTGATCCGGAGCCCGTCATGGCCTTGCTCGAGCTGGAGCGCATCAGCGCACAGTACCCAGGCGCCAGCACCCCGGTGCTGGCCGATATCAACCTGAGCCTGGGGCCACGCCAACTGCTGGTGGCCCTGGGGCCTTCCGGCAGCGGCAAGACCTCACTGCTCAACCTGATCGCCGGCTTCGTCGCCCCCAGTGGCGGTCACATCACCCTCGATGGTGTGCCGGTGCAAGGCCCCGGTGCAGAACGCGGCGTGGTGTTCCAGGACGATGCCCTGCTGCCATGGCAGAACGTGCTGGGCAATGTCGCCTTCGGCCTCGAACTGGCCGGCGTACCCCGCGCCCAGCGTGAGGCCAAGGCCCGCGAAATGCTCACCCTGGTCGACCTCGATGGCTTCGGCGAACGGCGCATCTGGCAATTGTCCGGTGGCCAGAAGCAGCGCGTGGGCCTTGCCCGGGCGCTGGCGGCCGACCCTCGGGTATTGCTGATGGATGAACCGTTCGGTGCCCTCGATGCCTTCACCCGTGAGCAGATGCAAGAGCTGCTATTGCAAGTTTGGCAACGCACCGCCAAGCCGGTGTTCCTGATTACCCACGACATCGAAGAAGCGGTGTTCCTCGCCAGCGAACTGGTACTGCTGGCACCCAACCCGGGACGCGTAGTGGAACGCCTGCAGCTGAACTTCGGCCAGCGCTATGCCGCTGGCGAATCGGCCCGGGCCATCAAGTCCGACCCAGCGTTCATCGAAACCCGCGAGCATGTGCTGGCGCGGGTGTTTTCCCAACGCCAAAGCCTGCAGGAGCGCGCATGAGCAGCCTGGACCTGCCGGTCGCCGGCAAACACGACGCCCAAACCCGGCCAGCCGCCACGCTACGCCGCCCGCTGTCTACCCGCTGGATCAGCACCCTGACCCTGGCCAGCCTGCTACTGGTCTGGTGGCTGGTGACGGCCGCCGGCTGGGTAGAGCCCCTGTTCCTGCCCTCGCCCGGCGACATCCTGACCAAGGCATGGACCTTGCTGACCCAAGGCTACATGGATGCCAGCCTGTGGCAGCACCTGAGCGCAAGCCTGGGTCGCATCGGCCTGGCGCTGGTGGCTGCGACCCTGACCGCAATACCAGTCGGCATCGCCATCGGCTACAACCGCGTTGCCCGCGGCATTCTCGACCCGCTGATCGAGTTCTACCGGCCCATCCCGCCGCTGGCCTACCTGCCACTGATCGTCATCTGGTGCGGTATCGGCGAGCTGTCGAAAGTGCTGCTGATCTACCTGGCAATCTTCGCCCCCATCGCCATTGCCACAGCCACCGGTGTGCGCACGGTAGACCCGGCCAAGCTGCGGGCGGCGCAGTCGCTGGGCGCAACCAAGGCCCAACTGATCCGCCACGTCATTTTGCCCAGTGCTTTGCCAGACATCCTTACCGGCATCCGCATTGGCCTGGGGGTCGGCTGGTCGACCCTGGTGGCCGCCGAACTGATCGCCGCCACCAGCGGCCTGGGCTTCATGGTGCAGTCGGCGGCGCAGTTTCTGGTCACCGACGTGGTGGTGCTGGGCATCCTGCTGATCGCCCTGATCGCCTTCGCTCTGGAAATGAGCCTGCGTGCCCTGCAACGCAAGCTGGTGCCCTGGCATGGGCAGATTCACTGAACTCCATTGTCCACGCCAGCACGCTGGCGCCCGATTGAAGAGACCGACATGAGCCTGACCATCACTCCCCTAAGCCCCGCACTCGGCGCCCAGATCAGCGGCGTGGACATCAGCCGCGATATCAGCACAGAAGAGCGCGATGCCATCGAACAGGCACTGCTCCAGCACCAGGTGCTGTTCCTCCGCGACCAGCCGATCAACCCGGAACAGCAGGCGCGCTTTGCCGCACGCTTCGGCGACCTGCACATCCACCCGATTTACCCCAACGTGCCAGACACCCCACAGGTGCTGGTGCTCGACACGGCGGTTACCGATGTGCGCGACAACGCAGTGTGGCACACCGACGTGACCTTTTTGCCGACCCCGGCACTGGGCGCGGTACTCAGCGCCAAGCAATTGCCTGCTTACGGTGGTGATACCCTTTGGGCCAGCGGCATTGCGGCCTTCGAGGCCTTGTCGGCGCCGCTGCGTGAAATGCTGGACGGGCTGACCGCTACCCACGACTTCACCAAGTCGTTCCCGCTGGAGCGCTTTGGCACCACGCCGCAAGACCTGGCGCGCTGGGAGGCCACCCGGCGCAACAACCCGCCGCTGTCGCACCCGGTGGTGCGCACGCATCCGGTGAGCGGGCGCAAGGCGTTGTTCGTCAATGAAGGGTTCACTACACGCATCAATGAACTGAGCGAACTGGAAAGCGATGCGCTGCTGAGGCTGCTGTTCGCCCATGCGACGCGACCGGAGTTCAGCATTCGCTGGCGTTGGCAGGAGAATGACGTGGCGTTCTGGGACAACCGCGTGACCCAGCATTTTGCGGTGGATGATTACCGACCGAACCGGCGGGTGATGCACCGGGCAACCATCCTTGGGGATGCACCCTTCTAGCGGTTGCCCGTCCTGACCTCTTCGCGGGCCGCTCCCGCAGGTACAACACAGGGTTCGAAACCGGTGCCGTGCATGTGGGAGCGGGCAAGCCCGCGAAGAGGCCAGGACAGGAGAGCTTGCTCAGCGGACCAGGTGCAGGTACTGCATGTGCCGCTCGTACTGGTCGAGGATGTCGTTGATGATCTGCTCCTTGCTGTAGCCCACCAGGTCATAGTTCTGGCTGCCTTCGCTCAGGTGCACCTCCGCCCGGTAATAGCGGCGGTTCTTCAACTCCTGCGTACCCAGCCCCCCCAAGGCGAACGATGGCGTGAAATAGCCACGCATCTGCACCTGGTAAATGAACGGCTGTTCCTCGCCATGGCCAATCTTCAGGCTGACGTTGTCATGGCTAGGGTCGTCCTGGGTAATCAGTACCAGGCCTTTCTGCTCGAACACTTCACGCACATCGGCAATCGCCGGGCGCACCACATCATCCATGAAGCGGTACACCTCATCACGCGACGGGAAGTGCACCGCCTGGCTCAGGCGCTGGCGCCAGCCGCCACGGCCGCGACGTGACTGGGCGAACGGGGCCAGCGAGTGCATCTGCGCGATCTGCCGCTGCGACTCCAGGTAGAACGCCTTGTGCAGCCCCCACATCATGCACAGCAGAATGAGCGAGAACGGCAGCGACGTCAGTACCACTGCCGACTTCAGCGAATCGATGCTGCCAGCGAACAACAGCGCACTGGTGATCAGTGCAGTCATCGCCCCCCAAAAGATACGCAGCCAGTTCGGCCCATCTTCATCAGCGTCACCGCCCTTGGCCGACAAGGTCGACAGCACCACGGTGCCCGAGTCGGCCGAGGTGACGAAGAACACGAAGCTGATGAACACCGTGGTGGCGATCACTGCCTTGCTCCAGGGGTAGGTTTCCAGCAGCAGGTACAGGCTCATCGACGGGTTGTCCAACGCCGACTGACCCAGTGCGGTCATGCCGTGGTTGATCACCTGGTCCAGGGCGCTGTTGCCGAAGATCGACATCCACGCCAGGGTGAAGCCCAGCGGAATCAGCAGCACGCCAAAGACGAACTCGCGGATGGTACGGCCACGGGAGATGCGGGCGATGAACAGGCCCACGAACGGCGCCCAGGCAATCCACCAGGCCCAGTAGAACACGGTCCAGCCGCCCAGCCAGCCACGGTTTTCACCATAGGCATACACGTCGAAGCTCTTGCGCGGCAACGCACCCAGGTAGTCGCCCAGGTTCTGGATCAGCGTGTTGAACAGGTGCTGGGTAGGCCCGGCGAACAGCACGAACAGCAGCAGCGCACAGGCCAGGAACAGGTTGATATCGCTCATCACCCGCACCCCCTTCTCCACCCCGGCCACGGCTACGGCCACAGCCGCGCCCATCATCAGGGTGATGAGGATCACCTGCACCCACTGGCTGTGGCTGATACCGAACAGGTAGTCCAGACCGGCGTTCAGATGCAGCACCCCAAAGCCCATGTCGGCGCCCAGGCCGAACACCGTGGCGATGATGCCGAAGCCATCCACCGCATAACCGATCGGGCCGTTGATGCGCTTGCCAATCAGCGGGTACAGCGCCGAACGCAGGGCCAGCGGCAGGTTGTGCCGGTAGGCGAAATAGGCCAATGCCATGCCGACGAAGGCGAACACCCCCCAGCCATGCAGGCCCCAGTGCAGGAACAGGATCTGCATCGCCTGGCGCCCGGCCTCGACCGTGCCGGCTTCGCCTTGGGGCGGTTGCAGCATGTGGGTCAGCGGTTCGGAGACACAGAAGAAGAACAGCGTGATGCTGATGCCGGCGGCGAACAGCATGCCGGCCCACGACAGGTAGCTGAACTCGGGTTCGTCGTGGTCGGCACCGAGTTTGATCTTGCCGTAGCCAGACAAGGCGGTGACCACCACGAAGACCAGGTACAGCGTCATCGCCAGCATGTAGTACCAGCCGACCGTGTTGGCCGCCCAGTTCTGCGCCGCCAGCAACCAGTCACCTGCGGCTTGCGGGTTGGAGATGACTACCAGGCCAAAGATGAGGATGAAACTCGCCGCAAAGTAGAACACCGGGGGGTTCATGCGGATCTTGCCATTGGCAAGGGAAGGGTTCGGTGCACTCATAGGGCGTGCACCTCGTCGAATGACGTGAGGTTCGGAATGAACGGGTTCAGCAAAGGAATCCTCCTGTTGAACACCGGCAGCGGACCAGCGTTTTTTCATTGAACAAGCGTTCAAGTTAAACATGGATCGGATTTCAATGCGAATTGGGGCGCTGATTGGTGTCGTCCTGTTCCGGCCTCTTCGCGGGTTAGCCCTCCCCTACATTGGTATGTTCTTTGTAGGAGCGGGCTTGCCCGCGAAGAGGCCAGCACAGGCAATTGCAATGCGGGATCAGTTCTTGTCCTGGCAATCCAGCTGCAGGTTGGCCTGAGTAATGTTGCTTTCAGCCGGCACACTGCGAGTCAGCCACACATTACCGCCAATGGTCGAACCCTTGCCGATGGTAATACGCCCCAGCACCGTGGCCCCGGCATAGATCACCACATCGTCCTCGACGATCGGGTGGCGTGGCAGGCCTTTATGCAGCGTACCCGACTCATCGCTGGGGAAACGCTTGGCGCCCAAAGTCACCGCCTGGTAGATGCGCACGCGCTCGCCGATGATCGCGGTTTCACCAATCACCACACCCGTACCATGATCGATGAAGAAGCTCGGGCCGATCTGCGCCCCGGGGTGAATGTCGATACCGGTGGCCGAATGCGCCAGCTCCGAACTGATCCGCGCCAGCAGCGGCAGCCCAGCCTTGTACAGGTGGTGTGCCAGCCGGTGGTGGATAATCGCCAGGATGCCCGGGTAGCACAGCAGCACTTCATCGACGCTGCGCGCTGCCGGGTCGCCGTGGTAGGCGGCCAGCACATCGGTGTCGAGCAGAACGCGCAGTTCCGGCAGCGCAGCTGCAAAGCCCTGGATCAGGCTCAGCGCACGGGCGTCGACGCCCGCCAGCTCAGCCTTGCTTTGCCGTGCTGCGTAGCGAAGTTCAAGACGAGCCTGGGCCAGCAAGGCGGTCAGCGCGGCATCCAGGGTATGGCCGACGTAGAAGTCTTCACTTTCTTCGCGCAGGTCGACTGGCCCCAGGCGCATGGGGAACAGCGCCCCGCACAGTTGCTCCAGAATCTGTCTCATCGCTTCGCGCGACGGCAGCTCGCGCCCGCCCTGCTCGCCAATACTGCGGCCATTGCGGGTGCGCCATTGCTCACGGGCTCCGCGCAGGCCAGTGACAATGCTCTGCAACTGCCAATGCGCGGATGAAGGTTGTTCGCTCACGGTTTTCTCCTGCCGTATAGGCCATCTGATTTTGTTGCCAGGCCCGCGAAAGGGCCGAACCTGCCTGCATGCAATCCACTTTACGGCAAATCCGAGGCTTGGAAAAAACAACGCTTTATTCCATCCTGCGCTAAGTCAGGCATAAGCCGCGATGACGGAGTGGGTATCGTCGCCTACCCTCAAAGCAGCCGGCACCTGGCAAAAATCAAAAAAGGGAATATTAAAGTTATTTTTTAGTATTTCCCGGCCTAATCAGCCAACCCTATAGTCGCCACCTCACTACCTAGACAACAAGCGCGGGGCTCTGCCATGTCGAAATTCGCCAAACCGCTACTCAACGCCAGCCTGGCCCTCCTGCTGGGTGCCGGCCTGCTCAGTCAGGCTTTCGCTGGCGAGCAATTGAAGACCATCCAGGAAAAGGGCGTCATCAACGTCGGCCTCGAGGGCACCTACCCGCCATTCAGCTTCCAGGACGAAAACGGCAAACTGACCGGCTTCGAAGTGGAGCTGTCCGAGCTGCTGGCCAAGGAGCTGGGGGTCAAGGCCAAGATCCAGCCGACCAAGTGGGACGGCATCCTCGCCGCACTGGAATCCAAACGCCTGGATGTAGTGGTCAATCAGGTGACCATTTCCGAAGAGCGCAAGAAAAAGTACGACTTCTCCGAGCCCTACACTGTCTCCGGCATCCAGGCACTGATCCTGAAGAAGAAAGCCGAGCAGCTGAACATCAAGGGCGCACAGGACCTGGCCGGCAAAAAGGTCGGCGTAGGCCTTGGCACCAACTACGAGCAGTGGGTGAAAAAGGACGTGCCACAAGCCGATGTGCGCACCTATGAAGATGACCCAAGCAAGTTCGCTGACCTGCGCAACGGCCGCATCGACGCCATCCTGATCGACCGCCTGGCCGCGCTGGAATACGCGCAAAAAGCCAAGGACACCCAACTTGCTGGCGATGCCTTCTCGCGCCTGGAAAGCGGCGTGGCCCTGCGCAAAGGTGAGCCGGAACTGTTGGCAGCTATCAACAAGGCCATCGACAAGCTAAAAGCTGACGGCACGCTGGCCAAGCTGTCCGAGAAGTACTTCGGTGCCGATGTCACCAAATGATCGCTGAAAGCCTGCAACTCGTTGTCGACTCCGCGCCCTTCCTGCTGAAGGGCGCGGGTTATACGGTGCTGCTCAGTGTCGGCGGCATGTTCTTCGGTCTGGTGCTGGGCTTTGCCCTGGCGCTGATGCGGCTGTCGAAGATTCTGCCGCTGAACTGGCTGGCGCGGGTCTACGTGTCGTTCTTCCGCGGCACGCCGCTGCTGGTGCAGCTGTTCGTCATCTATTTCGGCATGCCGCAAATCG
This sequence comes from Pseudomonas sp. GW823-FHT05G12, assembly GCF_058795575.1. Lineage (NCBI taxonomy): Bacteria > Pseudomonadati > Pseudomonadota > Gammaproteobacteria > Pseudomonadales > Pseudomonadaceae > Pseudomonas > Pseudomonas sp. GW823-FHT05G12. The sequence goes on along the minus strand of NZ_CM179501.1, from coordinate 289,122 downwards.
GCATCGAGCTCGACCCAATCCCCGCTTCGCTGATCGGCCTGTCGCTGAACATGGCGGCCTACATCTGCGAGATCCTGCGCGCAGCCATTTCCTCGATCGACCGGGGCCAGTGGGAAGCAGCCGCCAGCATCGGCATGACCCGCGTGCAAGCCATGCGCCGCGCGATCCTGCCACAGGCCTTGCGCACCGCGTTGCCACCGCTGGGCAACAGCTTCATCTCGCTGGTAAAGGACACCGCCCTGGCGGCGACCATCCAGGTGCCCGAGCTGTTCCGCCAAGCCCAGCTGATTACTGCGCGCACGTTCGAAGTGTTCACCATGTACGTGGCGGTCGCGGTCATCTACTGGGTGCTGTGCAGCATCCTTGCGCACTTCCAGAACCGCATGGAAGCGCGGGTCAACCAGCATGACCAGGAGCATTGAGCATGATTGAAGTCAAAGGCCTGACCAAGCGGTTCAAGGGCCAGACCGTGCTCAACGGTATCGACCTGACCGTGCAGCCCGGTGAAGTGGTGGCCATCATCGGCCCCAGTGGCTCGGGCAAAACCACCTTCCTGCGCTGCCTTAACCTGCTGGAAACCCCCGATGCCGGGCAGATCCAGATCGGCGCCATCAGCATCGATGCCAACCGACCTTTGGGCGGGCAGCAGAGTGCGATTCGCCGTCTGCGCCAGCAGGCCGGGTTCGTGTTCCAGAACTTCAACCTGTTCCCCCACCGCACCGCCCTGGAGAACGTGATCGAGGGGCCGGTGATCGTCAAGAAGACGCCTCGCGAGCAGGCCATCGAGCTTGGCCGGCGCCTGCTGGCCAAAGTCGGCCTGGCGGGCAAGGAAGACGCCTACCCACGGCGCCTGTCCGGCGGCCAGCAGCAACGCGTGGCCATCGCCCGTGCCCTGGCCATGGAACCGGAGGTAATCCTGTTCGACGAACCGACCTCGGCGCTGGACCCGGAGCTGGTCGGTGAAGTACTGGCGACCATCCGCGGCCTGGCCGAGGAAAAGCGCACCATGATCATCGTCACCCACGAGATGAGCTTTGCCCGGGACGTGGCGAACCGGGTGATCTTCTTCGACAAGGGCGTGATCGTGGAGCAGGGCGAGGCCAAGGCCCTGTTTGCAGCGCCGAAGGAAGAGCGTACGCGGCAGTTCTTGCGCAAGTTCCTCGGGACTGCGGCCTCAGAGTAAACCTGTTCCGGCCCATTCGCGGGTAAACCCGCTCCTACAGTGCACAGATCTTGAGGCATGTGTGTAGGAGCGGGTTTACCCGCGAAGAGCCCGGCACCTCTGTAACAAATCCCCCTTCTATAAATATTCCAAAAAGTTAGTTCATAAAATTTTTATAAATCATTAGGGTATATATACCGGACCACCGGACCAGCACACGTCTGTCGCGATCAGCTGTAGCGACATAACTATTTTGTGAGGTCAGGAATGGTCAGGATCACAATCACCCCAGTGCGTAACGCCAGGGCATTGAGTGCAGCCAAGGAGCGGCACTGATGCCCAGCCAAGCCAACACCCAATTCCATAGCGATCTCGACAGCTCGCCCCCGCTGCTGCCGGCCAAGGTATTGCGCAACGACGCCGAAGCCCTGCAAGCGGCCCGCGAGCTGGCCGAGGTCGCCCGTGAGCAAGCTGCCCGGCGCGACCAGCAACGCAAACTGCCCTGGGCCGAAATCGAACTGTTTACCCGCAGCGGTCTGGGCAGCATCACCGTACCCAAGGCCTACGGTGGCCCCGACGTGTCGTTCGCAACCGTCGCCGAAGTGTTCCGCCTGATCAGCGCCGCCGACCCCGCCCTGGGGCAGATCCCGCAGAACCAGTTCGGCATGCTGCAACTGCTGCGCCTGACGGCCAGCGAGGCGCAACAAGCGCTGATCTTCCGCAGCGTGCTCGACGGCTGGCGCATCGGCAATGCCGGGCCTGAACGTGGCACCAAGGATACCCTCACCCTCAAGGCCCGAATCACGCGCGCCGGCGACAGCTACCGCATAAGTGGCGAGAAGTTCTACTCCACCGGTGCCTTGTTCGCCCATTGGGTGGCGGTAAAAGCCCTAGACGATGAAGGCCGCCAGCGCCTGGCATTCGTGCGCCGGGGAAGCCCGGGGTTGCGCATTGTCGATGACTGGTCCGGGTTCGGCCAGCGCACCACCGCCAGCGGTACCGTGCTGCTGGACCAGGTGCCGGTTGACGCGGAACTGGTGATCGACAACTGGCGCCAGCGCGATATCCCCAACATTCAGGGCGCCGCTTCGCAGCTGATCCAGGCGGCGATCGACGCCGGCATCGCCGAAGCGGCTATCGATGATGCGATCACGTTCGTGCGCGAAAAGTCCCGGCCGTGGATTGAAGCCAACGTCGACCGTGCCAGTGACGACCCTTATGTAATTGCCGACATCGGCCGCCTGAAACTCGAGCTGCACGCCGCCGAAGCGCTGCTGCGCAAAGCTGCTCGGGTACTCGACGAGGTCAATGCTGCGCCTATCGACGCAGCCAGCGCGGCACGGGCCTCGATTGCGGTGGCCGAGGCCAAGGTGCTGACCACCGAGATTGCCCTGCAGGCCAGCGAAAAGCTGTTCGAGCTGGCCGGCAGCCGCGCCACCCTTGCCGAGTTCAACCTCGACCGCCACTGGCGAAATGCCCGGGTGCACACCCTGCACGACCCGGTGCGCTGGAAGTACCACGCGGTGGGCGCTTACCACCTTAACGGCACCCTGCCTGCACGGCATTCCTGGATCTGATTTGCTGCCTTTGGGGCTGCTGCGCAGCCCTTCGCGGGCTTGCCCACTGCCACAGGATTGTCACCGCCTGAACCGGCATCACTTTACCTGTGGGAGCGGGCAAGCCCGCGAAGGGCCGCAAAGCGGCCCCCGGAGAACTCCATGACAATCGCTATCATCACCAGCGACGCCCAAGCCCTGGCCGTCGCCGAAGACATCGCCCAGCAACTGCGCCGCGACAGCGCCTTGCGCGACCGCGAGCGCCGCCTGCCGCTGGCCGAACTCGAACTGTTCACGCGCTCCGGCCTTTGGGCCATCAGCGTGCCCAAAGCCTTCGGCGGTGCCGGCGTTTCCAACGTCACCCTGGCCAAGGTCATCGCCCGTATCGCGCAGGCCGACGGTTCGCTCGGGCAGATTCCGCAGAATCATTTCTACGGTCTGGAAGTGCTGCGGGTAAACGGCAGCCCCGAACAGCAACAGCGCCTGTACGCCGAGGTACTGGCTGGCCGCCGTTTCGGCAATGCCCTGGCCGAGCTGGGCACCAAGACCGCCCACGAGCGCACCACCCGCCTGAGCCGTGACGGCGACGGTTTCCGCATCAACGGGCGCAAGTTCTATTCCACAGGCGCCATCTATGCCCAGCGCATTCCAACCTCGGTCGTGGATGAGCAAGGCGTACAGCAGTTGGCTTTCGTCCAGGCCGACAGCCAAGGGCTGCAGGTGATCGACGACTGGAGCGGCTTCGGCCAGCGCACCACCGGCAGCGGTTCGGTGGTGTTCGATAACGTGTACGTCAGCGCAGCCGACGTGGTGCCGTTCCAGAGCGCCTTCGAGCGCCCCACCCCGGTTGGCCCGCTGGCGCAGATCCTCCATGCCGCCATCGACACCGGCATTGCCCGCGCCGCCTATGAAGACGCCCTGCACTTCGTGCGCACCCGCAGCCGTCCGTGGGTCGACTCCGGCCTGGACAAGGCCACGGATGACCCGCTAACGCTGAAAAGCTTCGGCCATCTGGCGGTCCGCTTGCATGCGGCCGAAGCCCTGCTGGAGCGCGCAGGCGAATACCTCGACCGCGCCCGCGACGACAGCACTGCCGACAACGTGGCCGCCGCCTCCATTGCCGTGGCCGAAGCACGCGCCATCAGTACCGAAATTTCCCTCACCGCCGGTACCACCCTGTTCGAACTGGGCGGCAGCCAGGCAACATTGGCCGAACACAACCTCGACCGCCACTGGCGCAACGCTCGCGTGCACACCCTGCACGACCCGGTGCGCTGGAAGTACCACGCCATCGGCAACTACTACCTCAACGATGCCAACCCGCCACGCCGGGGGACCATCTGATGGCCAAGCAGATTCTGCTCAATGCCTTCAACATGAACTGCATCGGGCACATCAACCACGGTCTGTGGACCCACCCACGGGACACTTCAACCCAGTACAAGACCCTGGACTACTGGACCAACCTGGCACGCCTGCTGGAACGCGGTCTGTTCGACGGGCTTTTCATTGCCGACATCGTCGGTACCTACGACATCTACGGCCAGTCACTGGACGTCACCCTCAAGGAGTCGATCCAGCTGCCAGTCAACGACCCGCTGCTGCTGGTGTCCGCCATGGCTGCGGTCACCCGTCACCTGGGTTTTGGCCTTACCGCCAACCTCACCTACGAGGCGCCGTACCTGTTCGCCCGGCGCCTTTCCACACTCGACCACCTGAGCAATGGCCGGGTGGGCTGGAACATTGTCACCGGCTACCTCGACAGCGCTGCCCGGGCCATGGGCCTGGCGCAGCAACCGGAGCATGATCGCCGCTACGACCAGGCCGATGAATACCTGCAGGTGTTGTACAAGCTGCTGGAAGGCAGCTGGGCCGATGACGCAGTGGTCGCCGACCGCGAGCATCGCGTCTATGCTACGCCCGACAAGGTGCGCAAGGTTCAGCACCAGGGCGAGTTCTACAAGGTCGAAGGCTACCACCTGTGCGAGCCCTCACCGCAGCGCACCCCGGTGCTTTTCCAGGCCGGCAGCTCGCCGCGTGGCCTGGCCTTCGCCGGCAACCATGCCGAATGCGTGTTCATCAGTGGCCAGGACAAGGCAGCCACCCGCGCCCAGGTCGACAAGGTTCGCGCGGCCGCCCAGGCCGCCGGCCGCGACCCGCAGGCGGTCAAGGTGTTCATGGGCATCACGGTGATCGTTGCGGCCACCGAGCAACTGGCCCAGGCCAAACATGCCGAGTACCTGCGCCACGCCAGCGCCGAAGCGGGCGTCGCGCACTTCGCCGCGTCCACTGGCATCGACTTCGCCGCCTATGAATTGGACGAACCCATTGCCTTCAACCAGGGCAACGCCATCCAGTCAGCCACGCGCCAGTTGCAGGACAACGCCTGGACCCGCCGGCGCCTGTTGCAACAGCACGCCTTGGGCGGCCGCTACGTAACCCTGGTCGGCGCGCCTGAACAGGTGGCCGAGCAGTTGATCGCGTGGATCGATGAAACCGGCCTGGACGGTTTCAACCTGACCCGCACCGTCACCCCGGAGAGCTTCGAGGACTTCATCGAGCTGGTCATCCCGCAACTTCAGCAGCGTGGCCGCTACAAGACTGCCTACACCGAAGGCACCCTGCGCGAAAAACTGTTCCAGGCCGACCACCCGCACTTACCCGCCGACCACCCTGGCTCGGCTTACCGCTTTACCCCTACCCCGACTGGAGCCCTGCACCATGCTTGAGAAACTGTTCCGGCCCGTCGCGGCCATTGCCATCACCCTCGGCCTGTGCGCCGGTACCCTTGCTGCCGAGCCGTTGAAGATCGGCACCACCTCGGCCTTTGCCATTCCGCTGGAAGCCGCGGTTGAAGAAGCCCACAAGCAAGGCCTGGAAGTGAAGCTGATCGAGTTCAGCGACTGGATTGCGCCCAATGTCAGCCTCAACAGCGGCGACATCGACGCGAACTACTTCCAGCACATCCCTTTCCTGGAAAACGCCAAGGCTGCTGCAGGCTTCAACCTCGTGCCTTACGCCCCGGGCATCATCAACAACGTTGGCCTGTACTCGAAAAAGTACAAAAGCTTTGCCGAGCTGCCTGAAGGCGCCAGCGTGGCCATCGCCAACGACCCGATCAACAGCGGCCGTGGCCTGCTGCTGCTGGCCAAGGCCGGGTTGATCACCCTGAAGCCAGGCGTGGGCTACAAGGCCACCGAGGATGACATCGTCGCCAACCCTAAAAAGCTGAAGATCCTTCAGGTGGAGGCGGTGCAACTGGTACGTGCCTACGACGACGCCGACCTGGTGCAGGGTTACCCGGCCTACATCCGCCTGGCCAACACCTTCGATGCCACCTCGGCGTTGCTGTTCGACGGGCTGGAAAACAAGGAATACGTGATCCAGTTCGTCATTCGCCCGCAAAGCAAGGACGATCCACGCCTGGCCAAGTTCGTCGACATCTACCAGCATTCGCCAGCGGTGCGCGCTGCGTTGAACAAAGCTCACGGCAAGCTCTACCAAGCCGGCTGGGAAGGCTGAAATGAGCCAGGCCAGCGCGCTCAGGGCGCCTACACCCCAAGCACTGCCGCCAATGGCCAGGGAACAGGCCCTGCGCCCCGAGGTCAATGAAGCCCACGTGCGCTTCATCGGCCTGGGCAAGACCTACCCGGGCCAGGCGCAACCGGCGTTGCAAGGCATCGACTTGAACATCCGCCATGGCGAGATCTTCGGCATCATCGGCCGCAGCGGCGCCGGTAAGTCATCACTGCTGCGCACCATCAATCGCCTGGAGCAACCCAGCCAGGGCCGCGTATTGATCGACCAGGTGGATATCGCGCTTTTCGATGAGGACCACCTTGTGGCCCTGCGCCGGCGCATCGGCATGATCTTCCAGCACTTCAACCTGATGTCGGCCAAGACCGTGTGGCAGAACGTCGAATTGCCTTTGAAAGTCGCCGGCGTGCCCAAGGCCGAGCGCCAGCGCAGAGTGCGCGAATTGCTGGAACTGGTCGGCCTGCAGGAAAAACATCACGTGTACCCGGCGCAACTGTCCGGCGGGCAGAAACAGCGCGTGGGCATTGCCCGGGCACTGGTGCACAGCCCCGAGATCCTACTGTGCGACGAGGCCACCTCGGCGCTGGACCCGGAAACCACCGCCTCGATCCTGGAGCTGCTGCGCGATATCAACCAGCGCCTGGGGCTGACCATCGTGCTGATCACCCACGAAATGGCGGTGATTCGCGACATCTGCCACCGGGTAGTGGTGCTGGAACGCGGCGCAGTGGTCGAGCAGGGCGAGGTCTGGCGGGTGTTTGGTTCACCTCGTCACGAGGTTACCCGCACCCTGCTCGCCCCTTTGCAGGCCAAGCTACCCGCCGCACTGCAAGCCAGCCTCCAGGCCCACCCGGCGAGCGGCAACAGCGCCGTAGTGCTGAAACTGACGGTGCTTGGCGAGCCAGAGCTGTCTGCCCTGTTCAACGACCTGGGCGGGCGTGTACGCCTGCTGCAGGGCGGCGTGGAAACCATCGGCGAACATGCCTTGGGGCAACTCATCCTCTCGGTGCAACACTCGCCGCACGACACCCATCAATTGCTGGAACGTGCCCGCCGTTGGGCCGAGGACGTGGAGGTATTGGGCCATGTGGATTGATCGCCTGCTGGAAGGCTTGCTTGATACGCTGCTGATGGTTGGGGTTTCGTCACTGATCGCCCTGCTGGTGGGTGTACCCATGGCGGTGCTGCTGGTGACCAGCGACAAGGGCGGGATCTTCGAGGCGCGGCTGCTGAACCGGGTGCTGGGCGCCTTCGTCAACCTGTTCCGCTCGATTCCGTTTCTGATCCTGATGGTTGCGCTGATTCCTTTCACCCGCCTGGTGGTGGGTACCACTTATGGTGTGTGGGCGGCAGTGGTGCCGCTGACCATTGCCGCCACACCGTTCTTTGCGCGGATTGCCGAGGTCAGCCTGCGTGAGGTCGACCATGGTCTGGTGGAAGCCGCACAGGCCATGGGCTGCCGGCGCTGGCACATCGTCTGGCATGTACTGTTGCCCGAGGCGCTGCCGGGGATCGTCGGGGGCTTCACCATTACCTTGGTGACCTTGATCAACTCGTCGGCGATGGCCGGGGCGATTGGTGCCGGCGGGCTGGGGGATATCGCCTATCGGTATGGCTACCAGCGTTTCGACAGCCAGATCATGCTGACCGTGATCGCCATGCTGGTAGCGTTAGTGGCGTTGATCCAGCTGGGCGGGGACCGCCTGGCGAAGGGTTTGAACAAGCGTTGAAATCTGAGGGCTGCTTTGCAGCCCGGTCTCAATCCCAGCGAAGATCCGCAGCCGGCACTGGCCGCCCGAACCAGTACCCTTGACCCAACTGGCACTCCTCCTGCAGCAGGAAGCTGGCCTGTTCCGCCTGCTCGATGCCCTCGGCATGCACCTGCATACCCATGCTACGGGCCAAGGCGATGATCACCCGCACAATGGCGATGTCGTCTTCATCCACTGGCAACCCAGCCACAAACCCTTGGTCGATTTTCAGCTTCTGCACCGGCAAACGCTTGAGCCGCAGCAGTGACGAATACCCGGTGCCAAAGTCGTCGATGGCCAGGGTCACCCCCAGTTCACGCAAGCGGTGCAGTTGCTCCAGCGCCACCTCAGGGTCTTCCATCACCGCGCTTTCGGTCACTTCCAGCTCCAGCAAGGCCGGGGCGAGGCCGGTGTCGTGCAGCACTTCGGCTACCTGCCGATACAGCTCATGCTGGCCAAACAGGCGACTGGAGATGTTCACCCCCACAAATGCCAGCTGCCGGCCTTGAGCCTGCCACTGCACCATTTGCCGGCAGGCCTGGCGCAGCACCCAGGTATCGATCTCGGCAATCAGGCCGGTGCGTTCGGCAATCGGGATGAACTCGCCCGGCGGTACCAGACCGCGCCTGGGGTGCTGCCAGCGCACCAGCGTCTCGACCCCGACCTGTCGGCCTGATGCCAGGTCGTGTACCGGCTGGAAGTACACCCGCAGTTCATCCTGCTCCAGGGCCCGACGCAATTCAGCGGCGGTCTCGACCCGATGCTGGGCGTGGGCGGTCAGCTCTTCGGTGTACAGCGCATAGCAGGCCCGCCCGTTGCTTTTGGCCTTGTACAACGCCGAGTCGGCATTGCGCAGCAACTGCTCGGCACCCAAGGCATCGCTGGGGTAAAGGCTGATTCCGACGCTGGCGCTGATGAACAGACGATTGCCGTCGAACTGAAACGGCTCACGCATACGCTCGATGATGCACTGCGCCAGCTTGCCCGCCTGGCCGACCTGCTGGCAGTTCTCGACCAGCACGCCGAATTCGTCGCCGCCCAGACGCGCCAGGGTCACACCGTTACCCAACACCTCCCCCAGACGCTCGCCCACCAGCTTCAGCAACTGGTCGCCAATGGTATGGCCCAGGCCGTCGTTTATGCTCTGGAAGTGATCCAGGTCCAGCAGCAACAAGGCGCAACCGCGCTTGTTGGCCTGCGCAGCCGCCAATGCCTGCTCCAGCCGGTCGGTAAACAGCAGGCGGTTGGGCAGGCCGGTCAGCGGGTCGTGGTGGGCGAGGTAGGCAAGCTCTTGTTCCGAATGCTTGATGGCGCTGATGTCACTGAACACCGCCACGTAATGGCTGAGCTCACCCTCGTCATCACGAATGGCGCAAATGGTCTGCCACTGCGGGTAGATTTCCCCGCTTTTGCGCCGGTTCCAGATTTCACCACTCCACTCGCCCTTCTCGGCCAGGGTGGCGAAAACCTCCTGGTAGAAGGCCAGGCCATGGTGGCCCGACTTGAACTTGCTCGGGCGCTGGCCGATAACCTCATCCTGCTGGTAGCCGGTGATGCGCATGAAGGCACGATTGACGTGCACGATCAGGCCTTGGCGGTCGGTCACCAGCACACCTTCGAGGGTACTGTCGAACACTGCGGCAGCCATGCGCAGCCGTTCACGGTCTTCACAACGCAAACGCGCGCCATGGCCGATGAAATTGAGCAGGCGCACGCGCGACACATAGATCAGCAAGGCACTGAGCAGCACCCAGACCACCACGTTGATCTGCCGCCCCACGGTCAGTGCCAAGGGATCGTCAGTCATGCTGTGCAGCATCACCTCCGCCAGCGCAAGCCAGAGGATCGAGAGCACCACATACAGCGCAGCCATGCGCAAGGCGTCGCGAACGGAAACAGACATGTCGGGTGGGAAAGGCCATCAAAAAGGAGTGGGCATTATAAAGGCTGAAACATGTCGTGACCTCCTATCTCAACGGTTGACTGGTTTTATTTCCCCGCCAAGGGATAATCAGCCCTTCCCCCTGCATTTCGAGGGTATTTGCACCTATGTGGTATAACGGCCTGCTCGACCTGTCGGCCTGGCAACTGGTCGGCATCACTCTGTTGATGACCCACGTGACCATTGTCAGCGTCACGGTCTACCTGCATCGCTACTCCGCGCACCGGGCCCTGGAGCTCAACGGCGCGCTCAAGCACTTCTTCCGCTTCTGGCTGTGGCTGACCACGGCGCAGAACACCCGCGAGTGGACCGCCGTCCACCGCAAGCACCACGCCAAGTGCGAAACCCCCGACGACCCGCACAGCCCGGTGTACAAGGGCCTGGGCACAGTGCTGCGCAAAGGTGCCGAGCTGTACCGTGAAGAGGCGCGCAACCCCGAAACCCTGCGCATCTATGGCAAGAACTGCCCGGATGACTGGATCGAGCGCAACCTGTACTCGCGTTACAAACTGGGCGGTATCGCACTGATGGCGGTAATCGACCTGCTGCTGTTCGGCACCCTGGGCATCACCATATGGGCGGTGCAGATGATGTGGATTCCGTTCTGGGCCGCCGGTGTGGTCAACGGCCTGGGCCATGCCCTCGGCTATCGCAACTTCGAATGCCGCGACGCCGCCACCAACCTGGTGCCCTGGGGCATCGTCATCGGCGGTGAAGAACTGCACAACAACCACCACACCTACCCCAACTCGGCCAAGCTCTCGGTCAAACGCTGGGAGTTCGACATGGGCTGGGCGTGGATCCGCCTGTTCTGCCTGCTGCGTCTGGCCAAGGTGCAGCGCGTGGCGCCCATCGCCCACCGGGTGGCCGGCAAGGCCAGCCTGGACATGGACACCGCCATGGCCATCCTCAACAACCGCTTCCAGATCATGGCCCAGTACCGCAAGCTGGTGATCGGCCCGCTGGTGAAACAGGAACTGGCCCGTGTCGACGCCTCGGTGCGTCACCGTTTCCGCCGGGCCAAGCGGCTGCTGTCTCGCGAAACCAGCCTGCTGGAAGACCGCCACCACGTGCGCATCGAGTCCATGCTCGCGCACAGCCAGGCACTGAAAACCATCTACGAAAAGCGCCTGGCCCTGCAGCAGATCTGGGCGCGCACCAGTGCCAACGGCCACGACATGCTGGCAGCCATGAAAGACTGGGTACATGAGGCCGAAACCAGCGGCATCCAGGCACTGCGCGACTTCGCAGCACAACTCAAGACTTACTCGCTGCGCCCGACCGGCGCCTGACCGCCGTTGATCGGCACGCCCCGCAGCGGGGCGTGCCATTCGGAACTTCGCCCCCACCTCTCCACTCGAATCCGGAATATCGCCTGCGTGGCGGGCCGGATGCTGGCCGCACGCTTTCACGTTGAGACCTGCTCCGTGCACATGGCCAAGAACATTCCAACGATTTTCCCCGGCACCCCTCCTCCCGAAGCCGCCCAGACTTTACTGGCGTTGCTCCACGCCCAAGGAGAGGTTGCCCGCCTGAGTGAGCGTGATCAGCTGTTCAGCTCGTTGCTCGACAGCGTCAACGCAGTGCTCTGGGCCTTCGACTGGGAAACCCGTCAGGTGCTGTACGTGAGCCCAGCCTACGAGCGCATCTTTGGCCGCCCGGTCAGCCTGGTGCTGGCTGACTACAACGAATGGCGTGACAGCATCTACCCCGACGACCTCGAGTTCGCCGAACGTAGCCTGGCCCAGGTACTGCTCAAGGGCGCGGTGGAAGACCGCGAGTACCGCATCCTCAATGCCGACGGGCAACTGCGCTGGCTGAGCGACAAGTGCTACATCAACCAGCAGCACGATAGCGACCGGGTAATCATTGTCGGTATCGCCGAAGACATCACCGAGAAGAAGCAGCTTGAAGGCGAACTGCAGCGCCTGGCCACCACCGACGTGCTGACCCAGAGCAGTAACCGCAGGCACTTTTTCGAATGTGCCCAGCAAGCCTTCGACAGTGCACGTGAGGACGGTACACCGCTGGCTTTCCTGCTGTTGGATATCGACGACTTCAAACGCATCAATGACAGCTATGGCCACCAGGAAGGCGACCAGGTGCTGCAACACATCGCCGACAGCGGCAAGGCCGTGCTACGCCGGGGCGACCTGTTCGGACGCATTGGCGGCGAAGAATTTGCGGCAGTGTTTCCGGGCTGCAACGCCCAGGTAGCGGAGCAGATTGCCGAGCGCTTGCAACGGCAGATTCAGCACTTGAGCTTCACCCATGGCCAGCAGACGTACGGGGTGACGGTGAGCCAGGGGCTGACCGGGCTGACCGACGAGGATGTGGCGCTGGACAGCCTGTATGCGCGGGCCGATGCGGCAATGTACCGGGCCAAGCGGCAGGGCAAGAACCAGATAGTCCGCGGCTGATCAGGCGGCACGGGCACTGGCTTTGGCCGGTATTCGAGGGCCTGCGGGAGCGGGCAAGCCCGCGAAGGGCCGCAATGCGGCCCCGAATCTCAGCTGGAAACCTCGGCCCCAGCCACCGGCGGTTCTTCCTGCGGCTTTACTTCCGGGTTCTCTTCTTTGCGCAACCGCCTCAGCTCCGGCAGGCCAAGCTTGAGCAGCCGCGCCGTCTTGCCGCTGGCCACCTTCTCCAGGCCCTGCCCAGCCGGCAGCCGCGACAACTGCCCAGCCAGGTTCATGGCCAGGATCTCCAGCGAGTAAACGCCACCACCCAACTGGTAGATCGCAGCGATCAGCTCGCGCAGTGCCAGCGGCAAACGCCAGCGAGTACGCAACGCCGAGCCGAATGCCGCAGCAAACTCTTCCAGCGATTGCTGCACATTGCGCTCGTCCAGATCCCCCCCGGCCAACCGCCACTCTTGCAGGCAGCGCAACACCGCCAGGTCGCCCAGGCAATGCAGCAAGCCCGCGCAGTAACAACGCCCCTCGTCCAGCTCGAGCATGCGCGCCAAAGTGCGGCCATATTCGGCAGTGTGCAGTGACAGGTCCCAGTAACGGGTCGCGTGCTCCGCCAACAGCGGGTCACTGAGGCGTGCGCTGCGCTTGAGGGTCATGCCCAGGATCAGGTTCATGCTTTGGGTACTGCCAAGCTTGTTCAGGGCCTGCAGCAACGTCTGCACCGGGGCTTCACGGTGCAATGCCGCACTATTGGCGGCGGCGATCAGCACCGCCGTCACTTGCGGGTCGTTACGCACTTCCTCTTCGAGCACCCTGAGGTTCAGGCCCTGGGGGTTCAGCGCTCGATTGATCGCTACCTGCACATCGGCCAGCAGCGGCCCGCCATCGGCGGTAGCGCGACGCTGCTCAAGGTAGGCTGACAGGGTGGCCCCCGCCTGCAACGCCGGTACCGGGCAGGCGATCTCCTCGCCAACGGCCAGCAGCAACTCTTGCAGGCGCTTGCGCAGGTTATCCAGGTTCAGCGGCTTGCTCAGGTACGCCGTGGGGTGCAGGGGCAGCGCTTCGCGCACACTGGCGCTGTCATTGCGGTTACTCATGAGAATGAACGGCACCCCTGGCCCTTTGGCGCGCACCTTGCGCAGCAGGTCGAGGCCGTCGACACCGGCCAGCTCACGGGCGGCGATGATCAGGTCAGGCTTGCTGGACAAGGCACTGAGCGCCTGCGAGCCGTCCGCGCATACCTGCAGGCGGGCGTCACAGCGCACGCTGAGCAGCATCTCGCTGAGCATGTCCCGTACCCAAGGATCGCCTTCGACAATCAGTACGCTTGGTGGGGTGGGGGCTGCAGCGCTCATCGCCAACTACTCCTGAATAACCTGACACACAGTCCGTCGCAGCTTCCAAAGCCAGTCCTCAGATAACCATAGCGCCACGCGGCTTATCTGGGCATAAAAAAACCCGCCTAGGCGGGTTTTTTCTGAAGCGCGTCACATCAGGCGATTTCAGCGAAGCACTCTTCGATGATGGCCAGGCCTTTGTCCAGCAGCGCGTCTTCGGCGGTCAGCGGAACCAGGATACGCAGGACGTTGCCGTAGGTGCCGCAAGACAGCAGGATCAGACCCTTTTCACGAGCCTTGGCGACAACCTGGCCAACAGCAGCAGCGTTCGGGGTGTGAGTGCCCTTCTCGAAGACTTCGACGGCAATCATCGAGCCCAGACCACGGACGTCGCCGATGATCGGGTACTTCTTCTGGATTTCGCGCAGGCCGGCGGTCAGGCGCTCACCCACAGCCTTGCTGCGGTCCAGCAGTTTTTCTTCTTCGAACACTTCGATCACGGCCAGGGCCGCGGCGCAAGCGATCGGCGAACCGGCGTAGGTACCGCCCAGGCCGCCAGGCGCGATGGCGTCCATGTATTCGGCCTTGCCGCACACACCGGCCAGCGGGAAGCCGCCAGCGATGGATTTGGCGAAGGTGGTCAGGTCAGGCGCAACGCCCATCTGTTCCATGGCGAAGAAGGTGCCGGTACGGCCAGCGCCAGTTTGTACTTCGTCGGCGATCAGCAGGATGCCGTGCTGGTCGCACAGGGCGCGCAGGCGTTTCATCAGCTCTTTCGGCGCTGGCAGGAAGCCACCTTCGCCTTGTACTGGCTCGAGGATGATTGCGGCGATGTCGCGCGGCTCGGCGTCGTTCTTGAAGATGCGCTCGACCGAGGCGATGGCGTCATCAACGCTGATACCGTGCAGTTCGCTCGGGAACAGGGCGCGGAAGATGCCGCCTGGCATCAGGCCCATGCCAGCGGAGTACGGCACGACCTTGCCGGTCAGGCCCAGGGTCATCATGGTACGGCCGTGATAACCGCCGGTGAAGGCGATGACGCCAGCGCGGCCAGTGGCAGCACGGGCGATCTTGACGGCGTTTTCAACGGCTTCGGAGCCGGTGGTGACCAGCAGGGTCTTCTTGTCGAAGTCGCCTGGGACCAGCTTGTTGATCTTTTCGCACAGCTCTACGTAGGGCTCGTAAGCCAGCACCTGGAAGCAGGTGTGGCTGACCTTGGTCAGCTGCTCTTGCACGGCTGCAACCACTTTCGGGTGCAGGTGGCCGGTGTTCAGTACTGCGATGCCGCCGGCGAAGTCGATCAGTTCGCGGCCTTCAACGTCGATCACGGTCGAGTTCTTCGCGGTGTCGACGAAGATCGGGTGGATCTGGCCGACGCCACGTGGAACGGCAGCTACACGACGTTGCATCAAGGATTCGTTGGTTTTGCTCATAATGCCCTCATTGCGCCGACAGGAATGGCGCTTTTATTCGGGGGCGGCTGGGAGTGCTCGCGAACAGTATTCGTTGATCGACTGTCGTGAACGCCCTGGCCACCAGGTACTGCAATGTAAAAAAGGCCAGCGAGACGTCGCTCTCGCGCCCCGCTGGCAGAGGTAAAGCCTTTACCGTGCTATCAGACGCTGATGCACAGGTATTTGATTTCGAGGTAGTCCTCGATACCGTACTTGGAACCTTCGCGGCCCAGGCCCGAAGCCTTGATACCACCGAACGGCGCCACTTCGTTGGAGATCAGGCCGGTGTTGATACCCACCATGCCGTACTCCAGGGCTTCGGCGACACGGAACACACGGCTCATGTCACGGGCGTAGAAGTACGAGGCCAAGCCGAACTCGGTGTCGTTGGACATGGCGATGACTTCGGCTTCGTCTTTGAAGCGGAACAGCGGCGCCAGTGGGCCGAACGTCTCTTCCTTGGCGACAGCAGCGGTCTTCGGTACGTCAACCAGGATGGTCGGCTCGAAGAAGTTGCCTTCGATCAGCTTGCCACCGGACAGCACTTTGGCGCCTTTGCTGACGGCGTCCTCGATGTGCTCCTGGACCTTGGCGACAGCCTTGCCGTCGATCAGCGGGCCAGTGGTGGTGCCTTCTTCCAGGCCGTTACCGATCTTCAGCTTGGCAACTGCAGCGGCCAGCTTCTCGGCGAACGCGTCGTAGACGCCGTCCTGCACGTAGATACGGTTGGCGCAGACGCAGGTCTGGCCGTTGTTACGGTACTTGGAGATGATCGCGCCCTCGACCGCCTTGTCCAGGTCGGCGTCGTCGAACACGATGAACGGGGCGTTGCCACCCAGCTCCAGGGAAACCTTCTTGATGTCCTTGGCGCATTCTTCCATCAGCTGGCGACCGATTTCGGTCGAGCCGGTGAAGGACAGCTTGCGTACCAGGGAGTTGCCGGTCAGTTCGCCGCCAACTTCGCCGGCGCTGCCGGTAACCACACTCAGCACGCCAGCCGGGATGCCGGCACGGTGGGCCAGCTCGACCAGCGCCAGAGCGGAGTATGGGGTTTGCGAAGCCGGCTTGAGGACCATGGTGCAGCCAGCGGCCAGGGCCGGGCCGGCTTTACGGGTGATCATGGCGGCCGGGAAGTTCCACGGGGTGATGGCCGCGGTAACGCCGATTGGCTGCTTGATGACAATCAGGCGCTTGTCTGGCTGGTGGCCCGGGATGGTGTCACCGTAGATGCGCTTGGCTTCTTCGGCGAACCACTCGATGAACGAGGCCGCGTAGGCGATTTCGCCCTTGGCTTCGGCCAGCGGCTTGCCCTGTTCGGTGGTCATCAGGCGAGCCAGGTCGTCCTGGTTCTCGATCATCAGTTCGAACCAGCGACGCAGCTTGGCCGAGCGCTCTTTCGCAGTCAGGGCACGCCAGGCCGGCAGGGCCTTGTCGGCAGCTTCGATGGCGCGGCGGGTTTCCGCGGTGCCCATCTTCGGCACGGTACCGATGACTTCGCCGGTGGCCGGGTTGGTCACCTTGATGGTCTGGCCGTTGTCCGCATCCAGCCACTCACCATTGATATAGGCTTGCTGGCGGAACAACTGAGCGTCTTTGAGCTGCATGTCGGCTTCCCGAATTGTTGATTGTTGAAAAGCGCCCAAGGCAGGGCATCGAGCGTTTGAAATCTCAAACGAATGCTAAGCGGCTGCTGGGGTGTTGGACAATAGGCTGTTCGAAAAAAAGAACGAATGGTTGAACAGCCCATCTGAAATCGCCCGCAGAATGGCCGCTGAAGGGTAGACGATGCTGCGGCCGGACGTGGGGCGAAGCAAAAATTCGTTTTACTGCTTGTCACGGCCAATTCCCCCCCGCCCTGATGCTGGGCTGAAACGATGATGCTGTCGTCATCGGCGCCGTAATCGATGGCATTGGCGTGCGCCCGGTTAAGGCCGGTCTCCCCGACCCACCGTTGTTCATTTCCGATCGGTATTGTCGTGTATCCACCCCAAAGGGATCTGCACAGCCAACGCGGTAAAAACAGCTACAGATCAAGGCGATGGACGTCAACGACACAGATGGGTATCATGCGTGCGCGTTGCACTCGTAGCTCAGCTGGATAGAGTACTGCCCTCCGAAGGCAGGGGTCGTGGGTTCGAATCCCGCCGAGTGCGCCATATCAAGAAAGCCCTGGGCCTGAGCCCGGGGCTTTTTCGTTTGTGCGACACGTCACCTTTCTGGTACTCCCGTACCACGGGTCATTGGTGTTAGCGTGGGCGTCTTCCCGTTTCCCGAACGGGTAACCCTGAACAATGATTGGCAAAGGAATGCGCACAACCATGCAGTTGAAAAAATTCACCGCCACCACCCTGCTGCTGGCCGGCATCGGCCTGTTTACCCTGCCTGCTCAAGCCAACCTCACCCAGCAGCAGTCCGCAGCCATCATCAAAGCCTTTGACGGCAGCGACCCAAGCGACTTCAGGCAATTCCTCGGCAAGCTCAAAGACAGCGACCAGGGCAAGGCCGACAACCTCAAGGCAACCGTCGACGCCTACCTGGCCGACAAGCCATTGGCCGCCGGGCAACAAGACGAGATCAACCGCCTGCTCGGCCTGTATACCCGCATCAAGTATGGCAAAGCCGCGACCGAAACCCTGCGTGAACTGGTAGCCATCCCCACCTTCAATGTCGAGGGTACGCCGCAGTACGAAAACCCTGAATTCCTCAAGATCGCCGACAAGATCAAGGCCTTGGCCGACCGCTTCGGCCTGGCCTTCCGCAACATCGACAACCGGGTGTACGAGATCTCGCTGGGCAGCGGGAAGGAAGTGATCGGCATCCATGCCCACGCTGACGTCGTGCCGGTCAACCCGGACAACTGGAAGCTGGCCGACGGTACGCGCCTGGACCCGTTCAAGGTCACCCTGGTGGGTGACCGCATGTACGGCCGCGGCACAGAAGACGACAAGAACGGCATCGTGGTGGCGATGTACGCGCTGAAAGTGGCCAAGGACGAAAACCTGCCGCTCGCCCGGCAGTTCAAGCTGCTGATCGACACTACCGAAGAAACCAGCGGTGATGCCATCCCCTACTACTTTGAGCGCAACCCTACGCCCGATTACAACCTGGCCCTCGACGGCGGCTACCCGGTAGTGATTGCCGAGAAAGGCTACGGCACGGTCATGGCCAGCTTCACCAAGCGCCCGGCTAGCGGCAAGGGTGCCGAGATCGTCAACCTGACCGGTGGCCTGGCCACCAACCAGATCCCGACAACTTCGGTTGCGACCCTGATTTCTGACAACCCGGCACAGTTGGTCAAGCACCTGCAGCAAGCCGGCGCCAGATATGTGAAGCAGCATGGAAGCGACTTCAGCATCGACGCCAAGGCCGACGGCAAGCAAGTCTTGCTCACCGTGACCGGTGTTTCCGCACACTCTTCGGAGCCGGAATCCGGCATCAACCCGGTGGCGCGTATGCTCGATTTCATCAATGGCCTCGGCCAGCAGGTGTCGCTCAAGCACAACCACTTTACCGACGCGGCCCGCTACGCCGCCGAAAACTGGGGCCTGGACTACCTGGGCAACAAGCTCGGCGTGGCCTTCAAGGACCCGTTCATGGGCCCGCTGACCACCTCGCTGACTTTTGTCGGGGTGGATGACAAAGGCTTGAAACTGGCGGTGAATCTGCGCATTCCCAAGGGGAAGCCGATCGCCACGATCAAGGACGAACTGGCCGACAAACTGGGCAAATGGACCCGGCAAAGCAACACCTCGGTGGCGTTCGACTTCAGCCTGGACGAGCCGATGTACCGCAACCC
The DNA here is from genome assembly GCF_058795575.1 of Pseudomonas sp. GW823-FHT05G12. Classification (NCBI taxonomy): domain Bacteria; kingdom Pseudomonadati; phylum Pseudomonadota; class Gammaproteobacteria; order Pseudomonadales; family Pseudomonadaceae; genus Pseudomonas; species Pseudomonas sp. GW823-FHT05G12. Next base: position 270,173 of record NZ_CM179501.1, on the reverse strand, counting down.
TGAAGGCGAATGGGTCAAGGCTCTGCTCGCTGTGGCCACCGAGAACCTGGGTATGAAGCATGAGTTCGGAACCTCGGCCGGCGCGACTTCGGTGCACGATCTTCCCAACGGTGTGCAATTTGGCCTGGCCATGCCGGACGTGAAGTACACCGGGCACAACGACAACGAGTTCAAGACCGTGGAGCAGTTCATGCTGGACTTGCAGGTGGTGAGCGAAATGGTGGCGCGGATCGGGCAGATGCCGAAGCTTTGATGCGCAGTACCGGCCTCTTCGCGGCTTTAGCCGCGAAAAGGCCGCTACAAGCGATCAGCCATGACGTTTTTCAATCGCCTCCATGCCGTTTCCTGCATTGCCGTGCAGAGCGCCGTACCGGATGCTTTAGTTACTCCGAGACAGTGCTTTTTTCACCCGCAGAGGCCCGTATGAAGACCGTCGAACAAATCCTCAAGACCAAGTCCCAGCACCAGACCGTGTACACCATCGGCCCGGATGACTCGGTGCTCGACGCCCTGAAACTGCTGGCGGAGAAAAACATCGGTGCGCTGCCCGTGGTCGAGGGTGGCCAGGTAGTGGGTATCGTCAGTGAGCGGGACTACGCGCGCAAACTGGTCCTCAAGGGCCGCTCTTCCGCCGCCACGCCGGTACGCGAAATCATGAGCGCACCGGTGGTCACCGTGGAGCCCAAGCAAAAGCTCGATTTCTGCATGAACCTGATGACCGACCGGCACCTGCGTCACCTGCCGGTGGTCGACAACGGCAGATTGCTCGGCCTGCTGTCGATCGGCGACCTGGTCAAGGAAACCATTGACGAACAGGCGAGCCTGATCAAGCAAATGGAGCAGTACATCCGCGGCGAATGAAGCGCCTCAATGGTAGGCGCGCTCCAGCTCGTCCAGCTGATGGTCGAAGCTACGCAAGCGCGCCGACCAGGTGTACACCAGCACTTCCAGATCACGGTTGAGCACTGCCGTATTGCCGTGGCCGCTGTGCGTGGGCTCGCCGAGGTCCAGCTGGTAGCGTTCGCGGGCCATCGCCTGGGCCACGCTGGACAGGTCGCGAGCGTTGGCCAGCCAGTGGTGATGGCGGTCATGGATTTCGCGGTCGAGCACCCGGCACTGGCGCTTCAGCGCATCCAGGCTCTGCTCCAGCGGAGTGCCCCTGAGCTCGCCCATGACCTCTTCGAAGGTGCGCCCCGAATGCCAATAGCTGCCCCAGAAATAACGATCGAAAACCGTCTCGACGCGGCGTAGCGCAACCTTGGTGTTCCAGATGGTCAGCAACGTTCGCCCCTGCACCACTTCGCGCTTGTTCAGGCGCAGCTGCTGCCAGGCGATCCATGTCAGCGCCACCAGTGCAACCGCTACCGTGACTGCGGCAGCGGCGTACAGGAAATGCACGGCCTGGTTCATCTGTTGCGTCTGCCTGATGCCATAGAAGTAACTGGCCGTCAGGGTGCCCAGGATCGTCACGGAACACCAGAAACCTGGTGCGTAGGGATCTTTCATCGCGCTATCCCCTTATTGTTTTCCTGAGCATAGCAACGGCCGATCACTCGTCAGGTGCCGCTCGGCGCTTTATTTTCGGGGGCGGCGCAACGCTTCGTTGAGTTGATCGAAGGGCACGGCCCAATCGGAATCTTCAATGATGCTGTCCTTGAGAAATGCCCGCTGAGAGTCGTTCCAGAACGGCGCATCCACCAGCTTGATTTCGTTCTTCAGCGGGGAATGGCTGGTGATGAACTGATCGATACTCGTGGGATCGTCTGGTAAGCCCAGCTGCTTGAACAGTTCGGCAAAGGGATGGATCGGCGCTTCCATGGTTCCTCCTTAGCGCCAGGCAAGCCGTCCACGACGCCCGCCTGGCATTGGTTTGAAAACATCAGCACAGCTCGCGCACTTCGGCGTGCGGCACCAGTTTCATGTACTGCTCCATGCTCATGTGAATCAGGTGATCGTGGTCACCCGCCTCCAGGTAGACATCGCCTTGGCGGGTAAGACTCGGGTCGAGCAGCATTTTTATCTGGTACGCATCGCCAAGGGCCGGCACGGCACCGCGTTCGCAGTCATTGAACAGGCTCGGCAGACCGCTTTCACGGGTCAGATGCCAGGCCCCGGACATACGCACCTTGGTCATGTCCAGGTGCCGGTTGGCCGGTAGCACGGCCATGATGTAGTTGCCATGACGGTCATCGAGCATCACCGACTTGGCGACCCGCTCGGCGGGCACGCCGGCCGTTCGGGCCGACTCCAGGCTGGTGGCCGAATGTGGGTGGGGAATGATGTCGTAGTCGCAGTTGGCCTTGTCCAGGCGGGCCTGCAGGGTCTTTGCCATACGCATGATGCACCTCCGGTTTCGCCCCCCAATTCTCAATTTTAGGCCGGGTACGGGTGGTCGGGGCTAAACTTGTGAAATACGCGCAAATGAGGTGACGACAGGTGATCGCCCGCTGCTGGCGCTGGCTGTTGCTGCTGTTGTTGCTTGGCATCACGCCAGGTGGCCAGGCAGCGCCCGGCGCGGTGTGGGTGCTGAACATCGACGACGCCATCGGCCCGGCCAGCGCCGACTACCTGGTGCGCAGCCTCAGCCAGGCCCAGGCGCAAGGCGCGCAACTGGTAGTTATCCGCATGGATACCCCGGGCGGGCTGGACAGCGCCATGCGCCAGATGATCAAGGCAATTCTCGCCAGCCCTGTACCGGTCGCCAGCTACGTTGCCCCCAGCGGCGCCCGCGCCGCCAGCGCCGGCACCTATATTCTCTACGCCAGCCATGTCGCGGCTATGGCGCCCGGAACCAATCTGGGAGCTGCCACGCCGGTGCGGATCGGCGGTGCGCCTGGCACGCCCAGTGACGACAAAGCCAAAAGCGGCGACGATGAAACCCTCGCACGCAAACAGGTCAACGACGCCGCCGCCTACATCCGTGGCCTGGCGCAGATGCGCGGCCGCAACGCCGACTGGGCGGAGAAGGCCGTGCGCGAGGCCGTCAGCCTGTCCGCCAGCGAGGCCTTGCGGCTGAACGTGATCGATCAGGTGGCCGATGACCTGCCTGACCTGCTGCGCAAGCTCGACGGCAAAACGCTCCAGGTGGCCGGCCAGCCACGCCAGTTGCAGACCGCAGGTGCCAGCGTGGTCGAGCACCTGCCGGACTGGCGCACCAGGGTTCTGGCGGTCATCACCAACCCCAGCGTAGCGCTGATCCTGATCATGATCGGCGTTTACGGCCTGTTGTTCGAATTCATGAACCCAGGTTCTGCGGTGGGCGGTGTGGTCGGTGGTATCTGCCTGCTGCTGGCGCTGTATGCGCTGCAGCTGTTGCCGGTGAGTTTCGCCGGGGTGGCGCTGATCCTGCTTGGCATCACCTTCATGATCGCCGAAGCCTTCTTGCCCAGTTTCGGCGTGGTCGGCTTCGGCGGCATCGTTGCCTTTGTGGTCGGCGCATTGATCCTGATCGACACCGACGCCCCCGGTTTCGGCATCCCCCTGGCCTTGATCGGCACCTTGGCGCTGCTCTCGGCACTCCTGATCGGTGGCGTGCTGGGCATGGCTCTCAAGGCCCGGCAACGGGCGCTGGTCAGTGGCGACGCCGGCCTGGTCGGCAGCCTGGTCACCGTCACCCAGGTGATGGCAAGCGACCCCTTCTGTGGTGTCGTGCTGGCTCAGGGCGAGCAATGGCAGGTGCAGTGCGCAACGCCGCTGCAAACTGGCCAGAACGTACGGGTGACCGCGCGCCATGGCGTGATGCTGGAAGTGAGCGCCGCCGCCCCAGCGACGCAAGGAGAATGAGCATGTTCATGCAAGTCGGTTTCGGCGCCGTTCTGATCGTGCTGGCCATGCTGGTGCTGTCGGCGTTTCGCATCCTGCGCGAATACGAGCGAGGCGTGGTGTTCCAGCTGGGGCGCTTCTGGCAGGTCAAAGGGCCGGGGCTGATCCTGTTGATCCCGGTGATCCAGCAGATGGTACGGGTCGACCTGCGTACAGTGGTACTGGATGTACCGCCGCAGGATGTGATCACCCGCGACAACGTTTCGGTCAAGGTCAACGCAGTGTTGTACTTTCGCGTGCTCGACCCGCAGAAAGCGATCATTCAGGTCGAGGATTTTCTGGTGGCGACCAGCCAGCTGGCCCAGACGACCCTGCGCGCGGTGCTGGGCAAGCACGAACTGGATGAGCTGTTGGCAGAACGCGAGCAACTGAACATGGACATCCGCCAGGTGCTGGACGCGCAGACGGATGCCTGGGGCATCAAGGTGGCCAACGTCGAGATCAAGCACGTTGACCTGAACGAGTCAATGGTACGCGCCATCGCCCGCCAGGCCGAGGCCGAGCGCGAACGTCGGGCCAAGGTGATTCATGCCGAGGGTGAACTGCAGGCGTCGGAGAAACTGATGCAAGCCGCGCAAATGCTGAGCAAGGAACCGGGGGCGATGCAGTTGCGCTATATGCAGACGCTGGGGACGATTGCCGGGGACAAGAGCTCGACCATCGTCTTCCCGCTGCCGATAGATCTGCTGAAGGGGTTGGTAGACAAGGAGAAATAGTGATGGGCCATTCGCGGGCTTGCCCGCGAATGGCCTGTATGCGGTCTGTCAGACCGGCGCGCGGCGCAAGGTCGCCAGGAATGTGGCTGCACCAATGAACAACCCGGCAAAGGTGCGGTTCAAACGCTTCTGCTGTTTCGGCGTGCGCAGCATGCGCAACACATGCGAAGCCAACCCGGTGTATCCCGCCATCACCAGCAGGTCGACCGTGACCATGGTCACGGTGATCGCCACATATTGCGGCAGCAGCGGCGCATGGGGATTGAGGAACTGCGGCAGCACCGCCAGCATGAACACCAGCGCCTTGGGGTTGCTGATGTTGACCAGGAAACCACGGAACACCAGGCTCAGCGGCTTGCCGATCGGGCGCACGCCTGATTCATCGCTCATGTCCATCGGCAGGGCACGCCACTGCTTGTAGGCCAGGTACACAAGGTAGCCGACGCCAAACCACTTGATGACCTGGAACGCCGTGGCCGAGGCAGCCAGGACGGCACCGACGCCGGCGGCGATGATGGCGATCTGCATGATCAGGCCCAGCTGCAGGCCCAGAGCGTTCCAGTAACCACGCCAGAAGCCGTATTGCAGGCCGCTGGACATCGAGGCAATCGCCCCGGCACCGGGTGAAAGGCTGATCACCCAGCAGGCGGCAAAAAAGCCTAACCATACTTCCATCGACATCACACACCTCGCTCGAACATTTGTTGCAAAACGTTAAGCTAAGGTTTTGGCGAAAAAATAACCAGTGATTTCTGATGGATTTGTGTGGCCTGACCTGGCCTCTTCGCGGGCACGCCCGCTCCCACACCTACAATGCATTTTCAGACGCTGTGGAATACCTGTGGGAGCGGGCGTGCCCGCGAAGGGGCCAGAACAGGCTCAGTCCGCTTCGGCAGCGGTTTCTTTGTGCAGGGCCTGTACCTCGGCCCCGCGCCAGCGCCGCACGGACTTCTGGAAGAACTGACTATTGGGCACCTGCACCAGCGCTCCGCCCGCTTCGGGCACTTCCAGCAGGGTGGTGAACAGCAGGTTGATAGCGATCACCCGGCCTTTCACGCCTGGCTTGTCGAGGGTGTCGACCAGCTCGACCACATCGCCGATGCGAAACGGCCCGACCGTGAAGATCAACACCGCGCACAACAGGTTGGACAGCACGCTCCACATGGCGAAGAAAGCCACCGCCGCTACCGCTACGAAGCCGGAAAGTGCTGTCCACAACACGGTCGCCGAAACACCCATGCGCTCCAGCACGAACAGCAGCGCGCTGCCCATGATCAGCCAGCGCAGGCCGCCGCGCACGGGCACCAGCAGCTCCGGCGGTAACGGGTAACGCTGGCCCAGGCGGCTCAACCCGCGAGCGACGATACGTTGCAGGATGAACGCCGCTGCCAGGATCAAGAGGATCTGCAAACCCAGCCAGAAGGTGTCCATCCATTGCCCTGGCAGCAGCGAACGCAGTTCCTCCATCAGGACAACGCCTCGAGTTCGGCCTGCATGCTTTCTAGGGTTTCCAGCGCTTCCATCCAGGCCTCTTCCAGCTCGCCTTCGCGTTGCTTGAGCTTGGTCTGGCGGGCCAGCAGGTCGCGCAACTCATCCTTGCGCGCCGTATCGTAAAGGCCACCATCACCCAGCGCGGTCTCGATCTCGGCCAATTGCGCGTGCACCTGGTTGAGCTCGGTTTCCAGCTTGTCGGCAGCCTTCTTGTGCGGTGCCAACTGCTGACGCAAGGCTGCGGCAGCCTGGCGCTGGGCTTTCTTGTCGGTCTTGTCCGGGTTGGCCGGTGCAGTACTGGCCGGCGCACTGCGCTGGCGGTACTCGACCAGCCAGCGGCTGTAGTCCTCCAGGTCACCGTCGAAGGTGTCGACCTTGCCGTCGGCTACCAACAGGAAGTCGTCCGTGGTGCTCTTGAGCAAATGACGGTCGTGGGACACCACCACCACTGCACCGGCAAACTCCTGCAAGGCCATGGTCAGCGCCAGACGCATTTCCAGATCGAGGTGGTTGGTCGGTTCGTCGAGCAGCAGCAGGTTTGGCCGCTCCCAGGCAATCAGCGCGAGTGCCAGGCGGGCCTTTTCGCCACCGGAGAAGTTAACCACCGGCTCGTCGCAGCGGGCACCATGGAAATCGAAGCCGCCAAGGAAGTCGCGCAGCGTCTGCTCACGCTCGGTAGGGGCGATGCGCTGCAGGTGCAGCAGCGGGCTGGCCTTGTCGTCCAGCGAGTCCAGCTGGTGCTGGGCAAAGTAGCCTACAGCCAGGTTCTCGCCACGAACCAGGCGGCCCGACAACGGCTCCAGCTCACCTGCAAGGTTCTTGATCAGGGTCGACTTGCCGGCGCCGTTGGGCCCGAGCAGACCAATACGAGCACCCGGGGTCAGCTGCAGCTTGACCTTGTCGAGGATGGCCTTGTCGCCATAACCCAGGCGACCTTCGGAAAGGCTCAGCAACGGGCTGGAAATTTTCTGCGATTCACGGAAGACAAAGTCGAACGGTGAATCGACATGCGCCGCCGACAGCTCTTCCATGCGCTCCAGGGCCTTGATCCGGCTTTGCGCCTGACGGGCCTTGGTGGCTTGCGCCTTGAAGCGGGCAATGTACTTTTCCATGTGCGCGCGCTGCGCCTGCTGCTTCTCGTAGGCCTGCTGCTGCTGCGCCAGGCGCTCGGCACGGGTGCGCTCAAAGGCGGTGTAGCCGCCTTTGTACAAGTTGAGCTTGCGCTGCTCGACGTGCAGCACATGGTCGACCACGGCATCGAGGAAGTCACGGTCGTGGGAGATCAGCAACAATGTGCCGGGGTAGCCCTTGAGCCAGTCTTCCAGCCACAGGATCGCGTCGAGGTCGAGGTGGTTGGTGGGCTCGTCGAGCAGCAACAGGTCGGACGGGCACATCAGTGCCTGGGCCAGGTTCAGGCGCATCCGCCAGCCACCAGAGAAATCGCCGACACGGCGGTCCATCTGTTCGTTGGTGAAGCCCAGCCCAGCCAGCAACTTGCGCGCACGGGCGTCGGCGGTATAGCCGTCGGCACTTTCCAGCTCACTGTGCAGACGCGCCAGGGCGGTGCCGTCATGGGCCTGCTCGGCCGCGGCCAGTTCGGCCTGGACCTTGCGCAGGCGCACGTCGCCATCAAGCACATAGTCCACAGCCAGGCGGTCGAGGGTGTCGACCTCTTGGCGCATGTGGGCGATGCGCCAGTCGCCGGGCAGTTGGCAGTCACCGGCATCGGGCGACAGCTCACCGCGCAGCAAGGCGAACAGGCTGGATTTTCCGGCACCGTTGGCGCCGATCAGGCCGGCCTTGTGACCGGCGTGCAGGGTCATCTCGGCGCCTTCTAGCAAGCGCTGCGGACCACGCTGTAAAGTGAGGTTGGATAGTCTGATCATGATGGTCGCGGAGTCTACCAGCTTCCTCGGCCCATAGCGCGAGTGGAACCATGCACACCGACCTGTGGAATTACGCCCTGGCCCTGTATGCCAGGCCCGGCGTGGAAGCCGCCTGCCTTGAACTGCAGGCACTGGGTGGCGATGTCTGCCTGCTGCTGTGCGCGACCTGGCTGCAAGCACGTGGTGTGGCCGTACTAGGCGAACGTGCGCAAGCACTGCAAGAACTTGCCGAGCCTTGGCAGCGTGACGTGGTCGCCCCGCTGCGCAGCCTGCGCCAGCAATGGCGAACCCCAGCATCGGGTGATGCACAACTGGCCGCATTGCGTGAACAGGTGAAGGGGTTGGAGTTACAGGCAGAAAAAGCCTTGCTGGAGCGCTTGCAGGAACGCTCACAACAGTGGCCCGTGGGCTCCCATGAGCCCGCGGACGACTGGCTGGCCCGGCTGGCACCGGACCAGGCTCTGCATCACGACGCGCTAGTTCAGTTGCGCGTCGCAGCGGCTGCGCTTCAGGACGCCGAAGGTGCCTGAGACGGCGTGCTCACAGGTGCCGACGGTGCTGCAGCAGCCGGGCTCACCGAGTTGGTTGCGGCGGCCGGTGTAGCGGGTTTGGCTTCAGCAGGTTTGGCGGCGGGTTTGGCGGCCGTGCGTGCTGGTGCCTTGGCGGCAGCTGGTTTTGCGGCCGGCTTGGCAGCAGGGGCTTTGGCAGCTGGCTTGGCCGCAGGTTTGGCTGCCGCAGTCGCCTTGGCAGCCGGTTTGGCGGCAGCAGTCGCCCTGGCAGCCGGTTTGGCCGCAGGCTTGGCGGCAGCGGTCGCCTTGGCAGCTGGTTTGTCCGCAGGCTTGGCGGCAGCGGTCGCCTTGGCAGCCGGTTTGGCCGCAGGCTTGGCGGCAGCGGTCGCCTTGGCAGCTGGTTTGGCCGCAGGCTTGGCGGCAGCGGTCGCCTTGGCAGCCGGTTTGGCCGCAGGCTTGGCGGCAGCAGTCGTCTTGGCAGCTGGTTTGGCCGCAGGCTTGGCGGCAGCGGTCGCCCTGGCAGCTGGTTTGGCCGCAGGCTTGGCGGCAGCGGTCGCCCTGGCAGCTGGTTTGGCCGCAGGCTTGGCAGCAGCGGTTGCCTTGGCAGCCGGTTTGGCCGCACGTTGATCAAGGGCCTTGCCTGCAGCTTCGCGTACTTTACCTACACCCTGAGCCAGCTTGAGGCTGTCCTGAGCATCGCGTTTGAGTTGCTGAATGTAAGAGCGCGTCTGGGTTTGACGTTCCTTGAGAGACTCGAGCAGTTCTTCAAGTTCACCGATGGCTTTTTGCGCCTTGCTTTGCGCCTTGGCTTTACCTGCCTTGGCCGCGTCTTGCAGTTTCAGGCGACCGTTGTGCAGTTTTTCCTGCGCCTTGCCACGCTGCTTTTCCAACTTCGCCAGCAGTTTTTCCGCATCAGCCAGCGCTTGCGAGCAGGCCTCTTCCAAGTGTTCGAGCAAGCTGCCCGAAAGTTGCTGGAGCAGGTGTAACGGCGTACTTACTGGCTTCTTTTTGGCCGACATGGTTTACCTCCTGGCTGACGAGATTGCGGCTCATACTATGCTTCTGCTGCTACCGCCGCTAGGGCATGTTGACCGTAATGTTTACGCCGCGTTGCATGCCTGGGCAAAGTTGTTATCTTGCAGCTGCGTGAAAGTGTAGTTGCTGAATTAATCATTGCTGGTATTTGGGAGTCAGGCGTTGCCTCGATATCTTGTTTTGGGTTTATGCCTGATGGCACCCCTCGCCTTGGCCGACAACGACGACCACGATTTGGCCTACAGCCTGGGTGCCAGCCTGGGTGAACGCCTGCGCCAGGAGATGCCAGGCTTGCAGCTGGATGCACTGGTCGAAGGCCTGAAACAGTCCTATCAGGGGCAACCCCTGAAACTCGACAAGGCACGCATGCAGGCAGTGCTGCAGCAGCATGAAGCCCAGGAAGGTGACGCCGCTGCGCAAAAGCTGCAGGCCGCCGAAACGCGTTTCATGGCTAATGAACGTGGGCGTTATGGGGTGCACGAACTAACGGAAGGTGTGCTGTACAGCGAATTGCAGGCAGGCACGGGTGCACAGCCAAAAGCGGGCGGCAAAGTGCAAGTGCGCTATGTGGGCAGATTGCCGGACGGCTCAATATTCGACCAGAACCAGACCCCCCAATGGTTCAACCTGGATTCGGTTATCGAAGGCTGGCAGGTCGCCTTGCCGAAAATGCACACCGGCGCCAAATGGCGCCTGGTAATTCCTTCAGCGCAAGCCTATGGCGCCGAGGGGGCGGGAGACCTGATCGCACCCTACACCCCCTTGGTATTCGAGATCGAACTGCTGGCGGTTGGCGACTGACGCCAACCTCAGGCCTGCACTGCACCCTCTTCCTTGTGTGCGTTGTGCAGCACTTCGATCAGGCAGTCTTCAAGCTCGAAGCGCTCATGCAACAACCCGCCCAATTTGGCCAGCTTCTCGGCAAAGCGTTCGGTGTCCTTGCACTCCCCCTTGGTGCAATGGTCATTGAAGGCCAGTGCGATCTGAGTACTGTCGTTGATCCGTGGGTTGATCTCTTCGGCCAGTTTCAGCGCCTTCTTGTCTCCGAACGCCTTGGCCTCGCTGACCAGTTGCTCGCAGACTTCGAAGTGCCACGCCGAAACGTAGTCGACCAGAAGGGCGCAAAAGTCCCCGTTGGTGTCCTTGTCGGCGAAGGCTGGCCTCACATCGCGCAGGGCGCGAAAAGCCTGCACCAGTTCCTGGCGCTCCTCCAGCCAACGGTCGATCAGCTTGTGAACCCCACCCCAGCGTTCCTGGGCGTTCTGACAACTATCGAGCATGGCGATCTCTTCCCTTCTGGGTAGATGCCGCTGCACCTCGCACCACGACCGCGCAGCACAAAGGTGACATCAGCAGGACGGCATCGAGCAGTTGTTTTTCCGGTATGCGTGCTGGGAGATTATTCCCGCGCGTGCTGCCCTTCAAGGTACGCAGCACACAAAGTTCATACAAGTGTTTAATACCCTGTTACATCACCATTGGTCGCGCTAATGGCACAACCTTGCGCCAGGTCATGTTCTTGCCAGGGTGCGGAAACGATACGCCAGCAGGCAACTCAAGGGCAGCACCGCCAACAGCAGGAAGGCCAACAGGCTCCATTCCGGCAGTGTCAGATCGAGAAAACTCCAGGCAAGCGAACGGCAATCCGGGCCCCCCAGCAGCAGTTGCCGTGCCGCCTCACTCCAGGACTGCTCGAACACTCGCCCGATCGGCACCGGGCATACCTCATTGACCCCCTCAGCCCCCTGCAACCAGACATGCCGTGCTGCCAGCAAAGCGCCGGCCAGCGAGCAGCCCAGGGCCAGCCGAGCATAACGAAGGATGCCCCGAGTGCCCGGCGCCTGCAGCACGGCTGCGAAACACAGGAGCGCGTACCCGCCAAGCAGCAACCGTTGGCTGAGGCACAATGGGCACGGCATCAGCCCCACTGTGTTTTCCAGACGGAAAGACGCAACCAGTACTGCCAGTGCGACCAGGCAGGCAGGAAGAAAAAAGGTGCGCAAACGGGCCGGCAGCATGGGCGGTGAAGGTCCCGGGGAAAAAGTAGTGGCTTGAAACGGTAGAGGAAAGACACGCTTTGTTTCAAGGCACGACAGCAACGACAAGTCACTGAATCGCGTAGGAAATTTCCAGATATGCCGTAGGAGGCGACGGAAGAAATAGACTTCAGATCAAACTGACAGCGAAAGATAAATTACCTGCCCCCAATGCCCGCACCTTTGCGCGGGCCTTGGGGTAGGTCAGGCGCGCACGCCTTCTGGCAAAGGCAGCGCCAGCAGGCGCTCGTCCAGCAGGCCAAGGCCCTCCTGGAACAGCTGGTTGCTGCGCTCGGTCTCGCCCAGCCCCGCGAGCAGGCGGGCCAGCTCAGCACAGGCCTCGGGGTTGCGCTCCATGCGCAGGCTGCTTTCCAGGTAGTCACGCGCCTTGCCCCACAAGCGGTTTTGCATGCTCAGACGGCCCAGAGTCAGCAGCAGGCTGGCGTCTTGCGGATGAGCCTTGAGCCAACCTTCAGCGGTTTGCAGCTGACGCACCGGGTCATCACCACGCACCAGGCCGTAAAGGCGGGCCAGATGGCTTTCGTAGTCGCGCTTGAGGGCCGTGCGCAGTACTTGTTCGGCCTCGTTCTGGGCACCTACCTGGCGCAGTTGCTCGGCGTACGCCAGCACCAGTTGTGGCTCTTGGCGCTGGGCTGCGGTCAGCTGCTGCCAGGCGCGCTCCAAGGATTGACGTGCACTGAGCGCATCTTCGCCACGGGTGGTCGCCAGGCTCAGGTTCTGACCCCAGGCACGTTGCTCCAGAGCAGCCAGCTCGGCGGCAGGCAGCACTTTACCCTTGCGCAGGTCGGGCAGCAGGCGGATCAGTGCAGACCAGTCGCCGCGCTCCACGTACAGGCGTTGCAGCAAGCGCAGCACCTGGCCGTTGTGCGGGTGGCGTTCCTGCATGGCCAGCAGGGTTTCCAGGGCCCCATCGTTTTCGCCACGGTCCATTTGCAACTGGGCATGGGTCAGGGCAATGGCCAGCTCCGCTTGCGGCTGGCGCTCCAGAGCACGCTCCAGCAGGTTGTCGCTGTCTTCGGTACGGCCTTGCTCGTTGGCAGCACGCGCGGCACCAAGGTAGTACAGCAACGGTTGGCGCTCCGCCTCGGCGGCACGGTGCAAGTGCCGTTGGGCACTGGCCCAGCGGCCTTCGGCAAGATCGAGCTGGCCCTGTTCGATCGCCAGGCGGATACGTCGGCTGCGGTTACGCCGTGACCACGGGTTGACCACACCACTGGAAGTCAGCACCAGGCCGACCAGATAGCGCAGCAACCACAGCAGCAGGACGACCGCCAAAATACCCGCCAAGGCTGCCCACAGCCCCGACTGATAACGGAAGCCACCATAGGAAATCAGTACATAGCCGCTGTGCTTGGCAACCGCGATGCCCAGTGCCGCAGCAACCACGATCGCAAGCACCGCCAACAGGTAGACACGCTTCATGGCTTGCCCCCTTCAGCCTCGGCCGGCAGGTGACGGCGCTGAATATAGGCCTGCACTGCCGCCAGGCTTTCACTAAGGTCAGGGGTAACCACCGACACCGGCTGATCGGCCAAGGCATTGAGGCTGTCGAGCATGGCCTTGCTTTGCGGATTGTCTGCGTTGAAGTTGGCCAGCAGTACGCTGCGGGCGTCGTCCAGCGCCTGCGTGTAAACCTTGGCATCGCCATTGAGCGCTGCCCACTGGGCCTGCTCGATAGTCAGGCTCAGGGCCAGGCGCAGCTGGTTCAGTTGCTGCCCGGCCAGCAACGGACGCACGTTTTCATCGGCATTGAAGTCGATCTGGAAGTACTTGGATATTTCTGCCCACCACTGCGACAGCCTGCTGGCACCATCACCGTCGGCGGTCAGGGCGCCAAGCGCATCGGCGTTACTGTCAAACTCGGGGGACTGGGCGCTCAACTGCTGTACCAGCTCACGCTGCGCAGCCAGCTTCAAGAACAGGCCTGTGCGGTCCGGTTGCTGAGTGCTGTTGAGCGTGGCCAGGCTGCGTGCCAGTTGCTCGCGGGCGGCGAAGGCACCCGGGTCGCTCTGCTCGCGCAGGATCTCGTCGGCGCCTTCGACCAGGGCTTTGGCACTGGTGATGTCCTGCAACGCGGAAAGGCGCAGGGTAGCCAAGCGCAGGAGGTGCTCGGCTTCGGCCAGGCGCCACTCTTTGCGGCTTTCTCCCAGCACGGTTTCCAGGCGCTGACTGAGCCGCTGCTGGTCGCCCTGCAGTTGGGCTACCAAACGCCGGCGGTCTTCCAGCTCGCTGGCGGCTGGCAGACTGGCCAGTTGCGCACTGATCTGCTGTTCACGTTGCTGCAACGCCTCGGCGCGCTGGGTCAGCGCCTCGATGTGCTGGCCCTGGTTGAACTCACTGCCCTGCAGTTGACGCACCTGCCAGACACCCCAGCCACCTACCGCCACCCCGGCCGCACCCAGCAGCAAGGCCAACGCTGCCAGGCCACTGCCGGAGCGCTTGGCAGGTGGGGTGGTAACGGGTTCCGCAGGCGCCTGTGCCGACGGTTGATCGTTATTGGACAAGACAGTCTCGCTCACGTATCCATCCTTTGCATGGGGGCGCACCGCATTCAGCTTAGCGCCTTAAGAGGCAGGTGCAGCGCTACGCTGCACGGCTGCCAGCAAGGCCGTGGCACTGGCGCCACGGCAATCCACAACCTGTTGGGCCCCGGCGGCCTTGGCCTGCTCGGCGACCCGCGGGCTGGGCACGAACAGCGGCAACTGGGCCAGCCGCAGCCAATCGGCACCGGCCATCTGCTGCAAATGTTCAAAACCCTGCCCACTGCTGACCACCAGGCCATTGAGGCGTTCCGCTTCAATGCGGCGCATCAGCGTACCCGCCGGGTAGGCCGGCAGGCAGCGACGATACAGTTCCAGATATTCGACACTAGCACCTTGCTCTGCAAGACGCTCTGCCAGCAGTTCGCGACCTCCGACGCCGCGAACGATCAAGACACGCGGTGCCGGCTCGGTAAGTGCCTGGCGCAGGGCCGGCAATGCCAGCAAGGCTTCGCTGTCATCGCCACGCGGCGGAAAGCTTACCTCCAGCCCTGCACCCTGCAGCACCCCAGCGGTTGCCTCACCTACGGTGAACCAGCCTCGCTGCGGAGGCTGGATGCTGGTCTCGGCCAGATGCTCAAGCAACAGCCGGGCGGCCGGCTTGCTGACCACAATGATCGCCTGGAAGTCATGCAAGCCCTCCAGCGACAGTCGCTGTGGGGCTTGCACGGTAATAGGTTCAATTTCCAGCAGGGGCAGGCAACTGCTGCCCACTCCCGCTGCCGCCAGGCTTTGCGCCAGCGCCGCGCAGTCCTCGGCAGGCCGGGTCAGCAACAGGCGCCATTGGCTCACGGGTGACCGGCCTCGCCGTAGACTTCCTTGAGAATGGCCTCGGCGCCCTGCCCCAGCAGGTCTTCGGCCACCTGCACGCCCAGGGCCTCGGCAGCAGCACGGGGTGCACGGGCATCGGCCACCAGCAAGGTCCCGCCGCTAGGCTGGCCGACCAGGCCACGCAGCCACAACTGGTCACCTTCAAGTACCGCGTAGCAGGCGATCGGCACTTGGCAGCCACCATTCAGGCGTTTGTTCAGCGCGCGCTCGGCGATCACCCTGTCAGCGGTGTCGACATGGTGCAGTGGCGCCAGCAGTTCATGAATCTCAACGTCGGCACTGCGGCACTCGATGCCCACCGCACCCTGACCACCTGCCGGCAGGCTGTCATCGACGCTGATGGTGGAGGTGATGCGGTCTTCGAAGCCCAGACGGATCAGGCCCGCGGCGGCGAGGATGATGGCGTCGTACTCGCCGGCATCCAGCTTCGCCAGGCGGGTGTTGACGTTGCCGCGCAGAAAACGGATTTGCAGGTCCGGGCGGCGCGCCAGCAACTGGGCCTGACGGCGCAGGCTTGAGGTGCCGACGATACTGCCGGCGGGCAGCGCTTCGAGGCTGTCAAAGGTATTGGAAACGAAGGCATCACGCGGGTCTTCACGCTCGCAGATGCAGTAAAGGCCCAGGCCCTCTGGGAAGTCCATGGGCACGTCCTTCATCGAATGCACGGCGATGTCGGCTTCGTTGTCCAGCAGCGCGGTTTCCAGTTCCTTGACGAACAGCCCCTTACCGCCGATTTTTGCCAGCGGCGCGTCGAGCAACTTGTCACCGCGACTGACCATGGGTACCAGGGTCACCTGCAGGCCGGTGTGGGCCTGCTCGAGGCGGGCCTTGACGTATTCGGCCTGCCACAGGGCCAAAGCACTTTTACGGGTGGCAATGCGGATTTCGCGAGTGGACATGAAACGCCCCGATCCAGAGAAATACCGTCGATCATAACAGCATCGCCGGTATCGCTTGCAGATACGGATCAACAGGTCATACGCAGTCAGGTGCAGGTGCGGGCCGAGTCCAAGGGCCTCAGAGGGTCTGCATCATCTTGCGCACACCGGCCACATGGCGACGGCTGACGGTCAAGGCATCGCCGTCCAGGCCTTTCAGATACAGCTGAAAGTGACCCAGGGGGGTGCGCTGCAAGCGTTCGATGCGCTCGCGGGCGACCAACGCATTGCGGTGGATGCGCACGAAGCGTTCGCCAAATTCGTCTTCCAGGGCTTTGAGTGGCTCGTCAAGCAGCACTTCACCGGCTTCGTGACGCAAGGTCACATACTTGTGGTCGGCAATGAAATAGATCACCTGGGGTAACGGGATCAGTTCGATGCCTTTGCGCGTGCGGGCGCTGATATGGCTGCGTGGGCCGCCGCCTTCATTGGCCGGCCGGGTAAGCGCCGCCAATTGGGCGCGGTTGGGTTTTTCGGCCTTGCGCAAGGCATCGCGCAAGGCGTGGGCCTGGAAGGGCTTGGTCACATGGCTGAGGGTACTGTCCTTGAATGCCTCTGCACCGTATTCATCATCCCCGGAGCAAAACACCACCGCGGGCGGCGCCTCGCGTTCGCACAGGCGAGCGGCAACCTGCAGGCCATCCAGGCCTGGCATGCCGATGTCCAGCAGGACCACATCGGGCTTGAGGCTTTCAATCAGCGCCAAGGCCTCATCGCCGTTGGTGGCGCTGGGCTCCAGCACAGTGTAACCCTCCAGTTCGCCGAGCAGCCGGGTGAGGCGTTCACGGCCTTGGGGTTCGTCATCAACGATCAGGACATTCATAATTGCGCTGGATTCCTGAATGAGTCTCGCACAGGTATAGCGTAGACAGGTGTGGTTCGAGCGACACTGCGGTCACGCTCTAGACCGGTGCGATGGCCAAAGATTCACTCGGCCCGGCAGATTCACTGCCAGTCCTTTGTCCAACTGTAGACGGTCCGTGGAACACTGCCGTTCATTCCTTGAAATCCTTCTCTGCGATTTTCCGGGCATTTCTCTCGACCGGCGCCCTGCGGCAGCCAGCCCAACCCTGCTATCATCGACGCCACTTTTTCGTTCACGCCTGCAATGAGTGAATCCATGAGCACCGAGAAGACCAATCAGTCCTGGGGCGGCCGCTTCAGTGAGCCCGTCGACGCCTTCGTCGCCCGTTTCACCGCCTCGGTAGATTTCGACAAGCGCCTGTACCGTCACGACATCATGGGTTCGATTGCCCATGCCACCATGCTGGCGCAGGTCGGCGTGCTCAGTGATACCGAGCGCGACACCATCATCGATGGCCTGAAAACCATCCAGGGCGAGATTGAAGCCGGCAACTTCGACTGGCGTGTCGACCTCGAAGACGTGCACATGAACATCGAAGCACGCCTGACCGACCGCATCGGCATCACCGGCAAGAAGCTGCACACCGGGCGTAGCCGCAACGACCAGGTGGCCACCGACATCCGCCTTTGGCTGCGCGACGAAATCGACCTGATCCTGGCCGAAATCACCCGCCTGCAGCAGGGCCTGCTGGAGCAGGCAGAGCGTGAAGCCGAAACCATCATGCCTGGTTTCACCCACCTGCAGACGGCGCAGCCGGTCACCTTTGGCCACCACCTGCTGGCGTGGTTCGAAATGCTCAGCCGCGACTATGAGCGCCTGGTCGACTGCCGCAAGCGCACCAACCGCATGCCACTGGGCAGCGCCGCGCTGGCCGGCACCACCTACCCGATCGACCGTGAACTGACCTGCAAGCTGCTGGGCTTTGAAGCCGTGGCCGGCAACTCGCTGGATGGCGTGTCGGACCGTGATTTCGCCATCGAATTCTGCGCCGCTGCCAGCGTGGCGATGATGCACCTTTCGCGCTTCTCCGAAGAGCTGGTGCTGTGGACCAGCGCGCAGTTCCAGTTCATCGACCTTCCGGACCGCTTCTGCACTGGCAGCTCGATCATGCCGCAGAAAAAGAACCCGGACGTGCCAGAGCTGGTACGTGGCAAGAGCGGCCGCGTGTTCGGCGCCCTGACCGGCCTGCTGACCCTGATGAAAGGCCAACCGCTGGCCTACAACAAGGACAACCAGGAAGACAAGGAACCGCTGTTCGACGCCGCCGATACCCTGCGCGACTCGCTGCGGGCCTTCGCTGACATGATTCCGGCGATCAAGCCCAAGCACGCCATCATGCGTGAAGCGGCCCTGCGCGGTTTCTCCACCGCTACCGACCTGGCTGACTATCTGGTTCGCCGTGGCCTGCCGTTCCGTGACTGCCACGAGATCGTTGGCCACGCGGTGAAGTATGGTGTGGACACTGGCAAGGACCTGGCCGAGATGAGCCTGGACGAACTGCGCCAGTTCAGCGACCAGATCGAGCAGGACGTGTTTGCCGTGTTGACTCTGGAAGGCTCGGTGAATGCGCGTGACCACATTGGTGGTACGGCGCCGGCGCAGGTGCGTGCTGCCGTAGTGCGTGGCAAGGCCCTGTTGGCGTCTCGCTAACCCCCCAAGGCGAGGGCTTCGCCCTCGTTCGCGGGCACGCCCGCTCCCACAGGTATTGCACAAGTTTCAAAAACGGTGCAGACCTGTGGGAGCGGGCATGCCCGCGAAGGGCTCAACACCAGACTCAGCGCTTGCCGCTGCGGATCATCTCCATGAAGGCTGGCATCGACGCTTCCTTGTCCGCCAAGATCCGCGGCATGTGCGGGTTCTCCCCCATCAGTTGCAGCAACGCCTTGGCCTGCGGGAAGTCCGCCAGGAAGTCGATGTCCAGCACCTTCTTGCCCACCGCGTTGGCCAGGTCGACCGAGAAGCAGAACATCAGGTCTGCCAGCGTCAACTGCTCGCCCGCAACATAGGGGGCAAAGCGCCCGTTGCGCTTGAGCGTGGCAAACCCGGCCAGCAGGTCCGCACGCGCTTTCTCTTTGATCAGCGGGTCGACCGACATGCCAAAGAACGACTCGGCATAACAGGTACGCGCAGGCAGCTCGATGTACAACTCGATTTCCTTGAGCAGCTCCCGCACCTTGGCTTGGCCGAACGGGTCGGCTGGCAGCAGCGCCTTGCCGCCTTGGGTCTGCTCGATATAGTCGAGGATCACACTGGTTTCGCTGAGGAAGCCATGCTCGGTTTCAAGCACCGGCACCTTGCCCCGCGGGCTCACTTCCAGCGCCTTTGGCGCCTGGCCGCCATAGAAGGTGACTTCTTCGAAAGGCAGGCCTTTTTCGAGCAGGGCCAGCTTGACCATGTTGTAGTAGTTGCTGACCGAGAATCCATAAAGCTTGAGCATGACGAAACAGCCTCCAGGCCGTAAGGGGTTGGCGTGGCCTTTATAGACTGAACACCTGCCCCTGACCAGCGTCATGCACCCCGTCAATGCCCGGGCATTGCCGCCATAGGCATGGCACACTGTTGCATCCCATCCTAGGAGTACCGCGATGAGCGAGCCCACCGACATCGACAATGACGACGACGAAGCCTTCGCCGAGGCAACGCTGACCCAAGCCATCGAAAACCAGATCGAAAGCGGCGAGCCGCCTGCAGCAAAGGCCACTTTCAACAAGCTGACGCTGGTCGGCTATGAGCGTGAAGACATTCTGAACCTGATGGCCCATGTGCTGGCCTTCGAGATCGACAACATGCTGGTAGAGGACCGTGCGTTCAACGGCGAGTGGTATGAGAACGCTCTGCGGGCACTGCCGGAGCTGCCGCCTGAGATGGATCAAGGCGACGACGAATAACCCGGCTACACTCGAAGATCAGGCACCGTAGAAAGTGCCGCAATCCTTGTCTGGAAGTCAGGAGTCGCCATGCCTTTTACCCCCGATTTGATCGACGAAATGGAAGTACTCGCGCTGTTCAAACACGACAGCAGCCAGGAAGGCATCAAGATAACCAGCACCGCATCCCCTGCCCTGATCGCGGCTGCGCAACGCCTGCATGAGAAGGGGCTGACCGATCAGCCGGATGGCGGCTACCTGACCAGCCTGGGTCATGACGCCGTTGAAAGTGTCCAACTGCTGCAGAACATTCTCAAGGCGCCACAGCCAGCCTGAGCATCAGGCTTGCGCAAGATCTGAGACCTTGCGCGGTCCCTGTGGGACCGCGCAGGCTCCAGTCAGTTGGCCGCAGCACTGCGCTTTTCCGCCAGCCACGAGCGGCCGTAAAGGAACACGATGGCCAGCAAGGCCACCGCTTGCGCCGACAGCGAGTAGGCATCGGCATGAATCCCCAGCCAGTCGAACTCAAAGAACGCCACTGGCCGTGTGCCCAGCACACCGGCCTCTTGCAGCGCCTTCACGCCATGCCCGGCGAATACTACCGACAGCGCGCACAGCAGCGCGGCGTTGATGCTGAAGAACAGCGATAGCGGCAGCTTGGCCGAACCCCGCAGAATCACCCAGGCCAGGCCCACCAGCAGCACCAGTGCCGTCGCGCCACCCGCCAGCACCGCCTGATGCCCGGCGGGGCCTGCCTGCAGCCACAGGGTCTCGTAGAACAGGATCACTTCGAACAATTCGCGGTACACCGAGAAGAATGCCAGCACAGCAAAGCCGAAACGCCCGCCACCGCTGACCAGGCTGCTCTTGATGTAGTCCTTCCAGGCGGCAGCGTGGCGGCGGTCATGCATCCACACGCCAAGCCACAGCACCATTACCGCGGCGAACAACGCCGTGCAGCCTTCCAGCAGCTCGCGCTGAGCGCCCCCCACATCGATCACATAGGCCGCCAGCGCCCAGGTGGCGAAGCCGGCAACCAGCGCCAGGCCCCAGCCGATGTTGACGCTACGTACTGCCGACTGCTGCCCGGTATTGCGCAGGAAGGCCAGGATCGCCGCCAGCACCAGAATCGCCTCGAGGCCTTCACGCAGCAGGATCAGCAAACCGGAGATATAGCTCAGCGTCCAGCTCAGGCCATCGCTGCCCAGCAGCTTGGCCGCCTGCTCGAGCTTGGTTTTGGCGTCGGCCAGACGCTGTTCGGCCTGCTCCACGGGCAGGCCGTCCTGCAGGGACTGACGGTAGGCCATCAGTGATTTTTCGGTGTCCTTGCGCGCCTGAGTGTCGATGTTGTCCAGCGAGTTTTCCACCAGCTCGAAACCTTCCAGGTAGGCCGCCACCGACAGGTCATAGGCCTGATCGTGGTCGCCTGCGCGGTAGGCCGCCAGGCTCTTGTCCAGAGTGCTGGCAGTGTATTCGAGCAATTGCGCCGGCCCGCGCTTTACCTGCGGCGGCTGGGCACGCTGGGCGCGGAATGCCTCGACAGCCGCAGTGCCTTCGTTGACGGCGACTTCGGCCGGCGTTTGGCGAGCCAGGTCGGCGAGGTTCCAGGTCTTGTCACCCTTGCCCGCTTCCGGCTTGGCGGTGAAGCTGGCGATATACGCGGCCACATCCCAGCGTTGGCGGTCGTCCAGCTGGTCGGCAAACGACGGCATTTCGGTGCCGTCTATACCCAGGGCCAGGGTGTTGTAGAGGTCGAACAGGCTTAACTGGTCCAGGCGCGAGACATCGCGCAGGTTGGCGGGTGCAGGCTCCAGGCCCACGCCAGCCGGGCCATCGCCGGCGCCGGTGTCGCCGTGGCAGATCGAGCAGTTCTGTGCGTACAGCGCAGCGCCGCGGGCGGGGTCCGGGGTAATCACCGGGGCCTGGCTGACCTCGTAGGCCACCGCCAGTCGCGCACCCAGCTGCCGGGCCTGCTTGGCGACCGCGGTACCTTCCTGACGCTGGTCGATGGCCTGGCGCAGCGCCTGGACGCCCTGTTCCAAAGCCGCTTGTTCAGTATTTGCGGGCAGGCCTTTGACCAGGTCAGCCAATACCGCGCTGAACTCCTGTTGCTCGCGGTATTCGCCCTCGTCGATCACCTTGCCGTCCTGCACGGTCGGCGGGTAGTCGGCGCCAATGTAGTCCAGCAGGTGCTGAGCTTTGGCAGCCTCGGCGGGGGACTCGGCCAGCGCCAAGGTGCTGCACAGCGCCAGCAACGGGCCGAGCAATGCAGCCGGCAGCCAGGCAAGCAGGCGGGAACGGGTTTTCATGGCCAGTCTCGAAGGAAATGCGAAAGAGAACATTGTTCACTTCCACTTTGCTTCACTCAAGGGTGCTGGGCAGATTTCATGAAAAATCTTGCTACAAATCAGATGAAGTGGAGGGCATAGAGGACCAGCCCTCAAGGATCGCATCAGCGCTTGGCGGTGCCCTTCCAACCACCACCCAACGCCAGGAACACGGCAATTTGCCCCTGCGCCACTTGACTATTGGCTGCAGCCAACTGCGCACGCATATCGGTATAGGTCCGCGTGGCCTGCAAATCCGCCAGGAACGACTCACGCCCTGCCTGGTAATACCGGTGCGTCTGGTCCGCGGCTTCCTTCGCCGACTTCTCCGCCTCGGCCAGCGCATCGCGCCGATCGAGCAAGGCGCTGTACTGTGCCAGCCGGGTCTGGGTCTCGCGAATGGCGTTCAGCACCACGCCATCGAAGTGCGCCAGGGCCGCCTGGGTCGAGGCCTCGGCCATGCGAATGCGGGCACGGGTGCCGTTGGTGGGGATGCTCCAGCTGATCTGCGGGCCAAAGCCCCAGCGGTTGGTCGAAGGCTCGCCAAGGTTCTCCAGGATGCCGATGGTGCCAACCTGGGCGCCAATGCTGATATCCGGGTACAACGCGCCGGTAGCCACGCCAATATAGGCGGTGGCGGCAGCCAGCTGGCGTTCGGCCTGGCGCACGTCGGGGCGGCGCTTGAGCAAGGCCGCACCATCGCCCACAGGAACCAGCTGGTTCAGGTGCGGCAACTCGGCACAATCGGCGGTACCGGCAGGCAACTGGTCGACCGGCTTGGCCAGCAGCGCGGCCAGGGTGTACATGCCCGTCTCGCGTTCGGCCTTGAAGCGTGGCAGTTCGGCACGCAAGGATTTGAACTGGGTCTGCGAGCGGGTGACCTGGGTTTCATCGCCACGCCCAGCATCGCGCAGGCGCTGGTTGAGTTTCACGCTTTGCTCCTGCAAATCGAGGGACTCGCGGGCAATGTGGTATTCCTCGTTGGCCGAGCACACCTGGGTATATGCCTTGACCACGTCCGCCACAAGCGTGATGCGGGCCGTGTCGGCAGCGGCCTGCACCGCGTCGGCATTTGCCTTGGCAGCCTCGGTACCACGCTTGAAGGTGCCCCACAGGTCGAACTGGTACGAGGCACTGATGATGGCCTCTCCGATGTTGGCTACCGGCACCTTCTCTGGCTGCAGGAAGGCTTCGCCCGACTCCTGCAACCGCTGAGCGCCTAGTTTGACGCCACCGTTGAAGCCGCCTTGCGATTCAGCCACCTCCACCTGAGCGCGAGCTTTGGCGATGTTGGCTGCCGCCACGCGCAGTTCGGTGTTGGCACTCAGCGCCTGACGCACCAGCTCGTTCAGCCGCTGATCCTGATACAGC
The DNA here is from genome assembly GCF_058795575.1 of Pseudomonas sp. GW823-FHT05G12. Taxonomy (NCBI): domain Bacteria; kingdom Pseudomonadati; phylum Pseudomonadota; class Gammaproteobacteria; order Pseudomonadales; family Pseudomonadaceae; genus Pseudomonas; species Pseudomonas sp. GW823-FHT05G12. Next base: position 246,918 of record NZ_CM179501.1, on the reverse strand, counting down.
TGCCACCAGTCCTCGGGGACCGGCGCCGACACGACGCTGTCGGCATCCTGGCGCAGCGGGCCGTTCAGGTCATTGCGTTGCACGGCCGCATCCCCAGGCACCTCATAGTCGGGCCCCACCATCATGCAGGCCCCCAGCGACAGGCACAGGCCAGCCAGGATCAGCTGTTTCATGGGCGCTGGCCCTCGATGATCGACACCGTCGCAGTACGCCCGGCGATCATGCGGAAGTCTTGCGGCACTTCGTCAAAGGCGATGCGCACCGGAATGCGCTGGGCCAGGCGTACCCAGCTGAACGCCGGGTTGACGTTGGGCAGCAAGTTGGCGCCACTGCTGCGGTCGCGGTCTTCGATGCCAGCGGCGAAGCTCTGCACATGGCCACGCAGGCGGGTGTTGTCGCCCATCACGCGGATATCCACGGCGTCACCAATATGGATACCCCCCAGCTTGGTTTCCTCGAAGTAGCCGTCGACGTGGTAGGAGGCACTGTCGACCACCGACAGCACCGGGCGGCCAGCGGTGACGAACTCGTGGTTACGCGGCGCGCGGTCGTTGAGGTAGCCGTCTACCGGGCTGCGCACCACCGAGCGGTCAAGGTTGAGCTGGGCAGTATCTACCGCCACTTGCGCCTCGCTGACGGCCGAACGGGCACGGGCCTCGCGGGACTGGCTTTCTTCCAGTTGCTCGGCGGCCACCAGATTGCCCAGCTTGCGGTTGCGCTGCGCTTCGCGGGAAGCCTGGGCCAGGGTCTCCTGGCGCTCGCCAAGGGTTGCCTTGGCTTGACGCAGGGCCAGGGTGAAGCGGTCCTGGTCGATGGTGAACAGCACGTCGCCACGTTTGACGGTCTGGTTGTCGCGCACCTCGACCTTCTGGATCAATCCCGACACATCGGGGGCGATCTGGATCACGTCAGCGCGGATATGGCCGTCTCGGGTCCAGGGGGCAAACATGTAGTAGACCACCATCTGCCACACGAGCACGGCGGCGAAGGTCACTACCAGCAAGGTCAGGACCACACGGCCCAAGGTCAGCAAAGGTTTTTTCATGGCAGCATCAGGTTTCGACAAAAGTGGTCCACCGCGCCGAGCAGCACGGCATACAGGGCAACGTTGAATAACGCCCGGTGCCAGACCAGGCGGTAGAAATGCAGGCGCACCAGCACCGCGTGCACCCCCAGGAACAGCAGGTAGGTGCCAAACATCATCACCAGCAGCGTGGGCAGAAACACCCCGCTGATATCCAGTTCACCAATCACAGGGGTGCTCCGTCGAGGCCGGGGGGCAGTTGCGGTTGTTCAGCTGGCTCGAGCATCACCTCCACACCCGGCAACAGCGCCAGGCGCAGGCCACTCAGGGCATGCAGCAGGTGGGTGCGGGCATCGCCGCGCTCGTACAGCTCATCCAGGTTCAGCGCCAGGCGAGCGCGTTCCATGTTGCGCAGCAGTGCGGCCGGGGCATGCAGGCGTTCGCCAGCACGCAGGCAGGCGGCGTAGTGCGCACCGACTTCCTCGACCACAGTGTTCAGGCGCTCGCGAGCCTGCTGGCCGGCGCGCGGCATGTACGCCAGCAGGTCGAGCAGGTTCAACCCCACGCGCAGGTCGCGCAGTGCCACACCACTGTCCTGGCCGGTTTGCGACAGACGTGGCAGGTGCTGCATCAGGCGGTCGAGCATCTGTACGCCAACCTGGCGGTGTTCGGCCAAGGTCGCAGGCTCGGTCATTTCGACGATGTCGCGCCAGGCGAAGCGGGTCATGCGCTTGGCCGCCAGTTCCACGCCGAACGGGCGCATCACCAGGGTCCAGATAAAGGCGAACAGAAGGCCCGCGGGGCCGGCAAGGTTGGAGTTGAGGAAGGTAAAGAAGTCGGCGTCGTAGGCACCCTGGATGCTGATGAAGGTCGACGTGTTGACGATGGTCAGCAAGGTGCCCAGGTAGAAGCGCGGCTGTACGGTCAGGGTGCCTATGCAGATGAACGGCACGGCAAAGGCCAGCACCAGCATCGGGAAGTCGTGCAGGTTGGGCAGTACCAAAAACAGGTACAGACTGGAGAAGATGACCGACATCAGCGTCCAGAAAAAGAACCGGTAGATCTGCGGTGCCGGGTCGTCCATGGCGGCGAAGAAGCTGCACGCAACTGCCGCGAGGATTACCGCACTGGCGCCGTCGTTCCAGCCCAGGCCGATCCACAGGCCGCAGGCGACCACGATCGCCAGGACCGTGGAGGCTACCGAGTAGAGCATCAGGCCACGATCGAAAAACGCTGTCAGGCGGCCCAGCCGCCAGTGGCGATACACCGCACGCCAAGGCTTGGCATCATCGGTACGCAGGGCGTGCTGCAGGGTGCAGCAGTCCTGCCACAGGTCGGCCCATTCGGTCAGGCGGTACAGGGCGTTGGACAACAGCAGCTCGGCGCGCTGGTCGAGGGCGGCTGTAGCGGGCTGCAAGCGGCCGATCTGCTCATGCAACGTGGCCCAGTGCGCTACCGAAGCGCTGTCGGCGGTGCCTTTGAGCCATTCACGAGCGGCTTCCAGCACGGGTTGAAGCTGGGCGAACTGGGCCGGGGCGCGGCCTTCCAGGGCAACCAGTGCATCGTCGAGGGCGTCGATCACCGGCAGCAGATGGATCATCCGCCCGCGCAATTCGCGGGCGTTCTTCAGGGTATGCGGGCCGACACCTTCGTGGGCGAGCTGACCGATCATCAGCTCCAGCGAGTTGAAGGTGGTGACCATCCCCCCGCGCATACCGCCGACCTTGTCAGCGCTGGCATCGCGAGCCAGGTAGGTGTCGCTGTAGCGAATCGCCTCGGTGAACCAGTTTCCGGTGGCACCGACTACCACCGGCGCCAGCCGGCGTGGCCAGAAGATAGCCCCGACGACTGCCGCGCAGACAATTCCCAAACAGATTTCCTGCGCGCGAGAAGAAGCCACATCGAACACTGCCAGCGGATTATCCACCACGGCCAAGGCAATCATCGGCAGGGTATAACCGGCCAGCATCAGCACGTAGTTGTTGGCCGTGCGCAGGTTCAGCGAAAGGAACAGCAAGGTGCCGGTCCACAGGGCAACGGCGATGCTCAGCAGCAACGGTGACTGCACCAGCGGCGGCACCAGGAAGATTGCCCCGCCAGCGCCGAGCAACGTGCCTACGGCACGGTACAACGCCTTGGAGCTGGTCGGGCCGACGAAGGGGCTGGAGACGATGTATACCGTCGCCATGGCCCAGTAGGGGCGCGGCAGTTGCATGAGCAACGCAATGTACAGGGCAATCATGGACGCGCCGAAGGTGCGCACGCCGTAGAACCAGTCACGGGCCGGAGGGACGGAGCTGAAGAAGCCGTTCATGCCACCCCGCCTGCACTGCCCAGGCCGGCAGCCTCGAAGGCACGAAGCACACGCAAGGCAGCTTCCAGGTCGGCCTGATCGATACCGCCGAGCACATCGCGGCGCAAGCGCACCAGTTCGGCTTCGATGGCTTCGGCCAGGGCACGGCCTTCGGCAGTCAGGCTCAGTGCCTTGGCGCGGCGATCCAGTGGATCCTCGCTGCGGCACACCAGGCCAGCTTTGCACAATTGGTCAAGCAGGCGTACCAACGACGGGCTTTCCAGGCCGGCGGCCTGGGCCACAGCTACCTGGTGCACGCCGTCGCCCAGGCGCACGATCATCAGCAGCGGTGCAGCACAGGCCTCGGAAATGCCGTAGCCGGTCAAGGCGGTATGACAGATGCGCCGCCAGTGGCGGGCAGCGACTACCAGGCCACTGCTGACTTGCAGGCGCAGGAAATCAAGAGACATGAAGAGAACCAAATATATTCATAGTTTGCTAACTATCAATATACGCCCCGACATCCCCCTGTCGTCAACAGGGGGCGACGGATAGCCTGGGTTAAATGTTGTTCATTTTTCAGTCAGCACTGAAGAGAAATACTCAGGGATGGATCTGGTCTTCCAGCTTCATGGTCAAGGCCAATGTGCTGCCCATCTGCACCGCCCGGTCCCGCCACTCCTGATACCGCACCGCATCACGGCTGCTGAAATGTACCGCCAGCTCCTCTGCCGCTTGTACCACCCCCGCCGCTGCCGCCAGCTCAAGCCAGTACAGCGCTGCCTTGAGGTTGGCCTCTACGTGCAGCCCATGCATCAACCGATAGCCCACTTCAAAACGACAACGCGCTTCGCCCTGTTCGGCGCCACGCAAGAACCACTGATAGGCTTGCACCAGGTCAACCTGCCACTCCAGGTCACCGTCGCACACCTCCTCCTCATACAGGTCACCCAGTGCGGCGGCGGCATGCAGCATGCCGCGGTCGAAGGCCTGCCGGTAACACTCCGCCGCCTGCACATAGGAAGGGTCGATGCCTTTGCCGAAGTAGTGCTGCTGGCCAAGGTTGAACCAGGCAGCAGCATTGCCCTGCAGGGCTGCCATGCGCAACAGGTGCCCGGCCAGCACGGTATCGGCCCGCCAGTACTTGCCGTTGAGCCAGATCCAGCCGAGGTCGTTCAATGCGGACACGCTGCCTTGCAATGCCTGGCGACGCAGGTCGACATACACCGCCTGCAGGTCGTTGGCCTCATCCAGGCGGTTGACCAGCAGCGACCGCTGGCTGGGCAAGCCCACACCGGAAAACAGCCGCTGTCGCCTTCCTGCAGGAGCAGGAGGGGCGATGACCCGCTCGGGCAGAAGGCGGGCAAGTAGCGAATGGATATTGCTGGCAACAGACATGTTCATCCTCATTGAACGACGCACAACCCCAACCTTCGGCTGTGATGAGGCGTGATTCTGCGTGATGTCACGTCAAAACCTGTCGCGAACGATTCGGCACGAGGCAACCAAATGCGACTTCCTTGATCTGAGCAGGCTGTGGCCAATTGCCATGCCCCACGCATGCCGCCATCCTATTGCGGCAAGCCTAGACAAGGACGTTATCTTTTGCCGTTCGCCACCACTCGCGCCACCCTCAGCCGACAGTGGGCGCTGCTGCGCCAGTTGCCCAGCCGTTCCCCAGGCATAACCAGCGCCGAGCTGGTCTGGCGCCTGCGTGACGTGGGGTTCACGGTCAGCAAACGCACTGTCGAGCGTGACCTCAACGAGCTTTCGCTGATATTCCCGCTGGAACGCAATGACAAGAGCATTCCGTTCGGTTGGCACTGGTCGGCCAGTGCCGTCGGCGAATTGCGCGGTAATTTCGACTTGCTGACACATCTGCGAGGGGATGCGTTGCAGCCATCGCAGGGTGAGGGCGTGGAGCTGGTGGCACGAGTCAGCGATGCACTGGCGCGGCAGTTGCGGGATGCGCCATTGAGCAGCGACATGCAACTGACGGCGCTGGAGCATGGGCATCGGTTACGCGGCACGGTAAGTGACGGTTGGCCACTACGCTGGTGGCTATTGAGCCATGGGGACAGGGTGGTGGTAGAGCAGCCTGCCGGCTTGCGGGAAGAGATTGGCAGGATTCTGAGCAATGCGGCAGCTCAGTACCAGAATTTGTAGCCTGTACCGGGTCTTTCGCGGCGGTTCGGCGCCTCGCGCCTCTTTCGAGGACGGTCCCGCAGGCGCGGATTCTAGCGTCAATCTGCCGCGAAGAGGCCGGTACTGGCTTACCTGCTAGCGCTGCATCCCCCATCGCCGCACAGTCAACCGCTCCAGCGTATTGAACACCAGTCCTTCCACCAGCAGACCGATCAGGATCACCACCGCCAACCCGGCAAAGACCTTGTCGGTATACAGTTCGTTGCGGTTCTGGAAGATGTACCAACCCAACCCGCCTTTGCCACTGCTGGCACCAAACACCAATTCAGCGGCTATAAGGGTACGCCAGGCAAACGCCCAGCCGATCTTCAACCCCGACAGGATCGACGGCAGGGCTGCGGGCACGAGGATGTGCAATACCAGCCGCAGGCCCTTCAGACCATAGTTGCGGCCCGCCATGCGCAGCGTCTCCGACACACCGAGGAAGCCGGCATAGGTATTCAGCGCCAACGCCCATAGCACCGAATGCACCAGCACGAAGATCAGGCTGTTGTCACCCAGCCCGAACCACAGCAAGGCCAGCGGCAGCAGGGCAATGGCCGGCAACGGGTTGAACATCGAGGTCAGCGTGCCCAGTAAGTCTCGGCCCAATTGGGTCGACACCGCCAGGCTGGTCAGGCCAAAGGCCAGGACGATACCCAGCACATAGCCTTTGAGCAGTATTACCAGCGAAACACCGACCTTGGCGGGCAGTTCGCCACTGATCATGCCGTCCCATAGCGCCGTGGCGGTTTGCAGAAAGCTTGGCAGCAGCAGGTCATTGTCCTGGTAGCGGGCAACGGCTTCCCATAGCACAGCGATCACCAGCAATATGACCGCCTTTCTCAACCAGCCTTGCTGCCACAGGCGTTGGGCCAAGGGGAGTTGTCGTTCTACAGGCACACTGAGCAGGGGCTCCAGCTGCACCTCGTATTCCTGGCGTACAGGTGTAGTGGTCATGGCTGAGGCTCCTGTCAGTAGGCGATACGAATATCGTTGAACCCAAGGTTGTCAGGCTGTTCCGGGATATCGGCTTCATCGAACAGCAAACGGTGGATACGCCGGGCACTGGCCTGGAAGTCGCTGCCACCCAGGCTGCCCAGGTCGTATTGATGGCTATGCACCTCGGCGCGCACCCGCCCCGGGTGCGGCGACAACAGCAGGATACGGTTGCCAACCACCAGTGCTTCTTCGATGGAGTGGGTGACGAACAACAGGGTGAACCGCACTTCCTCCCACAGCAGCAACAGCTCTTCCTGCATCTTGCGCCGGGTCAGCGCATCCAGGGCGGCGAACGGCTCATCCATCAACAGGATCTTGGGCTGGGTGGCCAAGGCCCGGGCAATTGCCACACGTGCCTTCATACCACCGGACAACGTGTGTGGATAAGCATCGGCAAAGGCGGCCAGACCGACCTTCTCCAGATAATGCAGTGCCCGTTCCTCCGCCTCCGCACGCTTGAGTTGGCCAGACACCAGCAGCGGAAAGATGACGTTCTGCTTCACCGTTTTCCACGGCGGCAACTGGTCGAACTCCTGGAACACCACGATGCGGTCGGGGCCTGGGCCACGAACTGTCTGGCCCTGCAGCAGAATCTGGCCCTCTTGCGGCTGAATAAAACCGGCAACGGCTTTGAGCAGGGTGGACTTGCCACAGCCGGAGGGGCCGAGCAGTACAAAACGATCAGCGCGGTCGACTTCGAAGCTGACCTGATGGGTGGCCCGCACCACGCGTTGCGCGGTACGGTATTCGAGGCTGAGGTTATCCACCTTGAGCAAAGGCGGCGTTGCAACACGGCTCAGGTTGCTGGCCGTGTGGCCTGGCAATGGGGCGGTCATGATCGGTCAGCTCCCCTGCAGCGGGCGTTCATCCTGGAAGAAGTAGTCCTTCCACGATTGCGGCTTGTGCTTGATGGCGCCTACCCGATAGAGAAAATCGGCCAGCTTGTAGGTGTTCTTGGGCGTGACGGTGAATTCGTACTGCGGGTTGTCGATCAGCTTGATCAGCGCGTCGCGGTCGATCTTGGCCTTGGTTACGCGGATATAGGTGTCGGCGGCAGCGGCCTTGTCTTTCTGGGCGAAGTCTGCGGCTTCGGCCAGGGCATCGACGAAGGCCTTGTAGGTCTTGGGGTTGTCCTTGCGGAACTTCTCGGTAGCAAACAGCAAGGTCGGCGAGTTGGGGCCGAGCAGGTCGTAGCTGTTGAGCACCACGTGCACGTCCTTGTTGGCCAGCACCTGGTCCTGGAACGGCGGGTTGGAGAAGTGCCCATTCAGCTCGGTGCCGCCCGCCAACAGTGCGGCGGTGGCGTCCGGGTGCGGCACGGCCAAGGTGTATTTGTCGAGGCGGTTGTATTCCTTGTCGCCCCACTGCTGGGCAGCGGCGTACTGCAGGAAGCGCGACTGCACCGAAACACCCACCGCCGGAACGGCGATACGGTCTTTGTCGGAGATGTCGGCGATGGTCTTCACGTTGGGGTTGCTGCTGACCAGGTAGTACGGGAAGTTGCCCAGCGAAGCCACGGCCTTCACGTTCTGCCGGCCCTTGGTGCGGTCCCAGACGGTCAACAGCGGTCCGACACCAGCGCCGGCGATGTCCACCGAACCGGACAACAATGCATCGTTGACGGCCGAGCCACCCGACAGCTGCGCCCAATCGACTTCGATGTCGATGCCCTGCTCCTTGCCGTGTTTCTCAATCAGGTGCTGGTCACGCACCACGTTCAGCAGCAGGTAGACGATGCCGAACTGTTCGGCAATACGGATCTTGCCTTCGGCCTGGGCCACGGCGGGGGCGGCTAGGCTGCCGACGACCAGGCTTGCGCCCAGGCCGATGCTTGCCGCCAGGCGGCTGATGGATTTGCGCATGATGGTTTCCTCAGTCGTCAGAACGGGGCATCGCCCTGGATGGTGGTGCGGTACAGCTTGCGCCGCAGGTGCGCGGGGCAGCCGGTGGCCAAGTGGATCAGCGAGCGGTTGTCCCAGAACACCAGGTCATGGGGCTGCCACTGGTGGCGATAAATGTTCTGCTCCAGCACGCTAAGGGCATACAGCTGCTGCAGCACGTCGCGGCTTTCATCATCAGGCAGGCCGACGATACGGGTGGTGAAGCCTTCACTGACAAACAGCGCCTTGCGGCCGTTTTCCGGGTGGGTGCGGACTACCGGGTGAATGACCTCCTTTACCTGCGCCAGTTGCTCGGCAGTCAGGGCCGGGCGCCAGTTGCCTTCGAATTTGGTTTCAGCGTAACGGGCGGTATAGGAGTGAGCGGCACTGCGGCCCTCGACCACTTTGCGCAGGGTGTCAGGTACAGCGTCCCAGGCTTTATGCATGTCGGCGAACAGGGTGTCACCGCCTTCACTGGGCAGTTCCTGGGCATGCAGCATGGAACCGAGGCTTGGCAGCTCTTTGTACGACAGGTCCGAGTGCCAGAATTTGCCGGCATCACCCAGGCCGATGTTCTGGCCATTTTCGATGATGTTGGAAACGATCAGGATCTCGGGGTGGCCAGTCAGCAGGAACTGCTTGAGCACATGGATCTGTAACTCACCGAAGCGGCGGCTGAAGGCGATCTGCTGTTCCGGGTTGATACGCTGGTCGCGGAACACCAGCACATGGTGGTCGAGGTGGGCGCGATGGATACGGGTGAAATCCTCGGCGCTGACCGGTTTGGCCAGGTCCAGGCCTATGATCTCGGCGCCGACGGCACCCGAGAAGGGGCGAACTTCAAAAACTTGCGGCTGGGCGCTGTCGATGGACGACAAGGCGTTCAAGGCGGCTGACATTTTTCACTCCCACGCAATGCGCGACCTCAATGGCGCGCAACGATCAGAAACGCACGGGGATTTCCCGTGTGGGTTCAAGTCGTGCGGCGCATCGATTGGTCGACGGGTACGCAGTGAAAGCGACTATAAAGTCATAAAGCCAATAATTTAAATACCATTAAGGAATAACAATATCACTGTCGCGGGGGCGCCCTGCAGTCAGATCAGCCCGCCCTGCTCTTCTTCGTCAATCAGGTTATTGAGGCTGCTGAGCGCCTTGCGCGCTGTGGAACGGTTGAGCAGCTTGGCCTGCGCGCCGGCGGGCAGGTCGGTGATCTTGAACACGCCCTTGGCGGTCAGCACGTCGATCAGGTCCTCGAGCACGCGGATCATGTCCAGGTCGCTTTGTTTCAGCTGGTTGAGGCTGTTCTCCACGACGTCATCGGCAAACCATTCCTGGATATCGGCATGGTCTGAAGGGAGCATTTCGGTGAACTGATCAAACGCGGCTGCTTCCACCCGCAGCAACTGGCCGGCGGCGTTGCGTTGCACGTAGAACATGGCGATGTCCCTCGTCACGTTGTTTCCTTGTTGGTAGACAGCAGCATAGGCAAAGATCGCCGGGCGCGCAGGCCCGGCGCCAGAGTATGCGCTGTTGGCGGGTGGCAGGAAAGAGCCGGGGCCGCTGTGCGGCCCCGGTGGTCTGTCAGCTGTCCTTGTTGTGGATGATGATGGTCGGATCGGCACCGCTGATCAACGAGTTGATCGTCTGGTTGGACCAGTTGACGCCTTCCAGCTTGATGGTCACGTCGGCGTTGGCGATACCACCTTCGGCATTGAGCTTGCCTTCGCTGCTGACTTGCAACGTGGTCGTACCCTCCACCGTGGTGAGCTTCAGGTAGTTGTCGATGGTGCTGCCCTTCTCACCCTGCAGCAGGTCCTTCAGATCGATACGGTCACCCTCGGCCTTGTTGAAGTCCTTGATCACGTCGTTACCGACGTCGCCAGCCTTCCATACGAAGGTGTCGGCACCGCTGCCACCGATCAGGATATCGTCGCCCTGGCCACCGATCAGGGTGTCATTGCCAGTACCGCCCAGCAGGATGTCGTTACCTTTGCCACCATTCAGCGTGTCGCTACCACCTTGGCCGAAGAGGATGTCATTGCCATTGCCGCCCGACAGGATGTCGTTGCCGTCTTTGGCACCGGAGATATCGAACTCGGTGTAGTGCTCGGTGATGTACTGGTGAACATTGCTGGTAGTGACAGCACTGACTTCAACACCGCTCTTCTGTGCAACGTACGTCTGCAGGGCCTGGTAGCCCTCGCTGACGACACCGTTGAGGGTGATCAGGTCACCGAAGATGATGTCGTTGCCGTTACCACTATCGATGGTGTCGGCACCTGGCACCGTTGCTTCGGAGTGACCGAGAATCGCCTTGGCCAAATCGGACGGGTCGATATTGGTCTGTGGCTTGCCGGCACTGTCGTAAGGTTTCAGATCGTTCAGCGTGACATCGCTGTTCAGGCCGATAGCCTGGACTTTGCTCAAGCCATTGGTGCCGCCCAATACTGCGAAACTTTCAGTAGAACCTGCGGCCGAGTAGACGTAGTTCCAGTAATCCGCGTAGCCGGTACCGTCCAGGCTGGAGAGTTCATAGGTACCATCACCCTGTGCGTGAAGGGTGCCGACCGTCTTGGTGGAGTCGAGCACCAACTCACCTCGGCGGTTCTCGGTATAAGTCAGCACTTTGACCACACCACTGCTGCTGATCTCGACCTTGTGAGTCGCGTCGGCCCAGGCGCTGAACGTGTCACCCATCTTGTAATTGTTGACGTTGACTACATCGTCCAGGCTCTTGCCATTCTTCCACAGGCTAGGGTTGGTGGACTCATTGCTCTGATAGTAGGTTGGCTTACCGTCGGTAATGAAGTAAGTCAGGTTCTCCGCACCTTTGTTGCTGGTGGCCATGGTGCTGTTGAAGAAGTTGGACGTGGTCTTGAACGCGTCTTCATAGTTGGTACCGCCACCGTAGTAGCCGCCCACCATCGAGTTCAATACCGCCTGCAACTTGCTCAAAGCATCCGGGTCGGCAAGGTTCACTGCCACGTTCTTGTTTACCTGGGTATCGAAGTCGACCAGGAAGATGTTTACGGTACCCGAGGTGTCCGAGCCCAGGCTGGCCTTGAGCGTGTTGAACACCGAGGCCAACTGCGTCTTGGCGTCGGCAATCGACTTGTCGCTCATACTGCCCGAGCTATCGACCATGAAGGCGATGTTGTAGTTCTTGCCCTGAACCACGTTCAGCCCGGATACGTCAGCGACGAAGATGTCGTTGCCTTCACTACCGGTCAGCGTGTCATTGCCCGAGGTACCCACACTGGCCTTGTAGGTCGCGCCGTACACCGTCACCGGGATATTGCCGGTGGTGATGGCCGAGCCACCCAGGCTTTCGGTGGCAGTCGAGGTAACCGTGATGTCGAACGAGCCTTTGTAATAGGCCGGCGGGGTCAGCGTCAGGCTGCTGAGTTTCCAGCCTGTCACATCTACCGGGGCAGTACCTACCGTGACCGTGTGGCCTGCACCATCGCTCAACACGGTACCTTTCGGGATACCGCTGAGTGTCACGTTCAGGCTTTCGGAGCCGTCAGTGTCGGTCAGGGCGGTGGAAATACCGACCAGTTTCACCGAGCCACCCTCAGGCCCTTCGTTGAGCTTGTAGCCGTCGTAGTAGCTCTGACCATTCACGGTGTGCAGGTCGGACACACCCAGGCCTGCGTTCGCCATCTCGGTAACGTTCTGGTACATCTTGACGTTCGAGCTGCTCAGGTCGGTAACGGCACCGGAGCCTACCTGGATGTTCAGGTCATAGCTGCCTGGGCCGGACTGGTTGGCATGGTAGACCTCGATCGGGTAGTAGCCGCTGGTATTCGGGGTAAAGGTACCCGAAACCCCGCCACCGGCTCCCCAGGTGGCTGTGACTACAGTCTTGCCACCGATGGTGACCACGAAGCTGTCGTCGGCCGAACCACTGAAGGTATAGACCTTGCCGGCTTCCAGGTAGATCAGGCCCGACGTTTTCGAACCGGTGCCAGCGGTGACGCTGCCATCGGACTGCACGTTGGTAGTGGTGCTGCTGGAGTTCGCGCTGCCGGAGTTGGCAAAGACCGTCTTCAGATCCTCGCCGGTAATGCCGTTGCCGCCAGTACCCAGGCCTTTGAGGCTGGTCCAGACTTCCTTGGTCAGCCCTTTGGACTCGATATCGGCACTGCCGAAGCTCAGGGTCGGTTTATCGGCAACCGGGCTGATATCGACCTTCATGGTCACTTCGCTGCCCAGGTTGGTGCCATCGTTCGGCTTGAACTTGAACTGGGCGTAGTCAGCCTTCTGGTTACCCACGCCATTACCACCGTAGTTGTCCGTACCCGACTGGTTGAGGGCCGGAACGAACTTCAGGTTCTTGGCAGTGATATCAGCCTGGCTGACCACCTGGCCAACGGCCACATTTACCCATGCAGTACCGTTGAAGAACTGCAAGTTGCCGGCGGCTGGGAGCGAGGTAATGGTCACGGACAGGTTAGTGTTGCCATCGGCATCAGTGACTTTGAAATCACTCCAGGCAAACACGTAATCGGTGTCCTCCACGCCAAATACCGCGCCGCCAGGCGAAACCGGCAGGTGGTCATTGTCGAGAATGGTGGTCGTCACGCTCGATTTGCTGCTATCGACCTGCAGGTTCTCGAAGTTACCACCCGTGGCGGTTTCGATCTTCACGACGAAGTTCTCGGTACCTTCGACCAGTTTGTCGTTGAGGGTAGCGATGTTGAACGTCGTGCCTGTGCTGTTGGCCGGAATCTTCACGGTCGCGATACCGGTGAAGTCCTCACCGTTGTTGGCGGTACCGCTGTAGCTAAGGGTGATAGTGACTTCGGACTTGGACGCGTTGCTCAGCGTCAGGGTGTACTGGCCGGTTTCACCCTCGGTCAGAGAAGTCGTGCCGGAAATACCGACGGTGGTGACGTCGCCCTTGTTGCCGGTGCCTGGAGTTCCCGAACCTGGTTCATCGGTCACGGCGGTGCTGACCGGGGTCTTGTCCAGTGTCAGCTGTTCGAACTTGCCAACGCCCGCGCCGCCAACGGTAGCGATCGACTTCACGACAGGATCGTTGGTGCCGACGTAGACGTTGTCCGGAGCAGTGACGGTAGCTGTACCCACGGTGCTATTAGCCGGCACGGTGATGACGGTTTTGCCGTCGCTCAGCGTGAAGGTCAATGCACTGTGGTTGTTGATTGGCAGGCCGTCTTTGTTGGTCAGCGTGATGGTGTAGGTGATCTCGCCGCCTTCGGTGACCGAAGGGGTCGCGGTCAGCTTGGCCACCACTTCGTCGGTGGTGTCGGTGACATCCACCTTCGCAGCACCGCCCAACTCCAGGTTTTCGAAGGTACGACCGTCTACATCCACCGCCGAGTTGATGCCCAGGCTGATCTGGCCCGCGTCGTTGTAGACGTCATCGCCTTGCGCAGCGTGGGTGTACGGCGCGCTAGTCTCGCCAGCCTTGATGGTGACCTGAGCGTTGTTGCTCAGGGTCACGACCAGGTCGTGGGCCAGCGGCTGGTTGACGTGCACGGTGAACGTCGGTTTGACGTTCTCGGCCACCGAGGTCTGGTCGGCGGTGATGGTGACCTTGACCAGGTCGCCTTCGTTGCTGCCGCCCGGGTTGCCTGGGGTGCCAGGCTCGTCGGTCACGGTAGTGCTGACCGGGGTCTTGTCCAGCGTCAGTTGCTCGAACTTGCCGACATCCGCGCCTCCAACGGTTGCGATCGACATCACGACAGGGTCGTTGGTACCGACGTAGACGTTGTCCGGGGCAGTCACGGTGGCAGTGCCCACGGTGCCGTTGGCAGGCACGGTGATGACGGTTTTGCCGTCGCTCAGCGTGAAGGTCAATGCACTGTGGTTGTTGATCGGCAGACCGTCTTTGTTGGTCAGGGTGATGGTGTAAGTGATCTCGCCGCCTTCGGTGACCGAAGGGGTCGCGGTCAGCTTCGCCACTACTTCGTCGGTGGTGTCGGTCACTTGAACCGAAGCGTTGCCGCCCAGTTGCAGGTTCTCGAAGGTCGCACCAGTGGCGTCCACTGCCGAATTAATGCCCAGGCTGATCTGGCCCGCATCGTTGTAGACGTCATCGCCTTGCGCAGCGTGGGTGTACGGCGCGCTAGTCTCGCCAGCCTTGATGGTGACCTGGGCATTGTTGCTCAGGGTCACGACCAGGTCGTGAGCCAGCGGCTGGTTGACGTGCACAGTGAAGGTCGGTTTGACGTTCTCAGCCACCGAGGTCTGGTCGGCGGTGATGGTGACCTTGACCAGATCGCCTTCGTTGCTGCCGCCCGGGTTGCCTGGGGTGCCAGGCTCGTCGGTCACAGTAGTGCTGACCGGGGTCTTGTCCAGCGTCAGTTGCTCGAACTTGCCGACATCCGCACCGCCAACGGTAGCGATCGATTTGATCACAGGGTCGTTGCTACCGACGTAGACGTTGTCCGGAGCAGTGACTGTAGCAGTACCCACGGTGCCATTAGCCGGCACGGTGATGACGGTTTTGCCGTCGCTCAGCGTGAAGGTCAATGCACTGTGGTTGTTGATCGGCAGACCGTCTTTGTTGGTCAGCGTGATGGTGTAAGTGATCTCGCCGCCTTCGGTCACCGAAGGGGTCGCGGTCAGCTTGGCCACCACTTCGTCGGTGGTGTCGGTGACATCCACCTTCGCGGCACCGCCCAACTCTAGGTTCTCGAAGGTCGCACCAGTGGCGTCTACCGCCGAGTTGATGCCCAGGCTGATCTGGCCAGCGTCGTTGTAGACGTCATCGCCCTGCGCAGCGTGGGTGTACGGCGCGCTAGTCTCGCCAGCCTTGATGGTGACCTGGGCATTGTTGCTCAGGGTCACGACCAGGTCGTGAGCCAAGGCGGTGTTGATATGTACGGTGAACGTCGGTTTGACGTTCTCGGCCACCGAAGTCTGGTCAGCAGTAATAGTGACCTTGACCAAGTCGCCTTCGCTGCCTGGGGTACCCGGCTCGTCGGTGACCGACGTGCTGACCGGCGTCTTGTCCAGCGTCAGTTGCTCGAACTTGCCAACGTCCGCACCTTCAACGGTAGCGATCGACATCACGACAGGGTCGTTGCTGCCGACGTAGACGTTGTCCGGAGCAGTGACGGTAGCAGTACCCACGGTGCCGTTGGCCGGCACGGTGATGACGGTTTTGCCGTCGCTCAGCGTGAAGGTCAATGCACTGTGGTTGTTGATTGGCAGACCGTCTTTGTTGGTCAGCGTGATGGTGTAAGTGATCTCGCCGCCTTCGGTCACCGAAGGGGTCGCAGTCAGCTTGGCCACCACTTCGTCGAGGGTGTCGGTCACTTGGACCGAAGCCGCACCGCCCAGCTCGAGGTTCTCGAAGGTCGCACCAGTGGCGTCCACTGCCGAGTTGATGCCCAGGCTGATCTGGCCCGCATCCTGATAGACGTCATCGCCTTGCGCGTCGTGGGTGTACGGTGCGCTGGTCTCGCCGGCCTTGATGGTGACCTGAGCGTTGTTGCTCAGGGTCACGACCAGGTCGTGAGCCAGCGGCTGGTTGACGTGCACGGTGAAGGTCGGTTTGACGTTCTCGGCCACCGAAGTCTGGTCGGCGGTGATGGTGACCTTGACCAGGTCGCCTTCGTTGCCTGGGGTACCCGGCTCGTCGGTGACCGACGTGCTGACCGGCGTCTTGTCCAGCGTCAGTTGCTCGAACTTGCCGACATCAGCGCCTTCAACGGTTGCGATCGATTTGATCACAGGGTCGTTGCTACCGACGTAGACGTTGTCCGGAGCAGTGACGGTAGCAGTACCCACGGTGCCGTTGGCCGGCACGGTGATGACGGTTTTGCCGTCGCTCAGCGTGAAGGTCAATGCACTGTGGTTGTTGATCGGCAGGCCGTCTTTGTTGGTCAGCGTGATGGTGTAGGTGATCTCACCGCCTTCGGTCACCGACGGGGTCGCGGTCAACTTGGCCACTACTTCGTCGGTGGTGTCGGTCACTTGAACGGTAGCCGCACCGCCCAGTTGCAGGTTCTCGAAGGTCGCACCAGTGGCGTCTACCGCCGAGTTGATGCCCAGGCTGATCTGGCCAGCATCGTTGTAAACGTCATCGCCCTGCGCAGCGTGGGTGTACGGCGCGCTGGTTTCGCCGGCCTTGATGGTGACCTGAGCGTTGTTGCTCAGGGTCACGACCAGGTCGTGAGCCAGCGGCTGGTTGACGTGCACGGTGAACGTCGGTTTGACGTTCTCGGCCACCGAGGTCTGGTCGGCCGTGATGGTGACTTTGACCAAGTCGCCTTCGTTGCCCGGCGTACCTGGCTCGTCGGTAACCGACGTGCTGACCGGCGTCTTGTCCAGCGTCAGTTGCTCGAACTTGCCGACGTCCGCGCCGCCAACGGTTGCGATCGACATCACAACCGGGTCGTTGGTACCGACGTAGACGTTGTCCGGAGCAGTGACGGTAGCAGTACCCACGGTGCCGTTGGCCGGCACGGTGATGACGGTTTTGCCGTCGCTCAGCGTGAAGGTCAATGCACTGTGGTTGTTGATCGGCAGGCCGTCTTTGTTGGTCAGCGTGATGGTGTAGGTGATCTCACCGCCTTCGGTCACCGACGGGGTCGCGGTCAACTTGGCCACTACTTCGTCGGTGGTGTCGGTCACTTGAACGGTAGCCGCACCGCCCAGTTGCAGGTTCTCGAAGGTCGCACCAGTGGCGTCTACCGCCGAGTTGATGCCCAGGCTGATCTGGCCAGCATCGTTGTAAACGTCATCGCCCTGCGCAGCGTGGGTGTACGGCGCGCTGGTTTCGCCGGCCTTGATGGTGACCTGAGCGTTGTTGCTCAGGGTCACGACCAGGTCGTGAGCCAGCGGCTGGTTGACGTGCACGGTGAACGTCGGTTTGACGTTCTCGGCCACCGAGGTCTGGTCGGCGGTGATGGTGACCTTGACCAGGTCGCCTTCGTTGCCTGGGGTACCCGGCTCGTCGGTGACCGACGTGCTGACCGGGGTCTTGTCCAGCGTCAGTTGCTCGAACTTGCCGACGTCCGCGCCGCCAACGGTTGCGATCGACATCACAACCGGGTCGTTGGTACCGACGTAGACGTTGTCCGGGGCAGCCACGGTGGCAGTGCCCACGGTACCGTTGGCCGGCACGGTGATGACGGTTTTGCCGTCGCTCAGCGTGAAGGTCAATGCACTGTGGTTGTTGATTGGCAGACCGTCTTTGTTGGTCAGCGTGATGGTGTAAGTGATCTCACCGCCTTCGGTCACCGAAGGGGTGGCGGTCAGCTTCGCCACTACTTCGTCGGTGGTGTCGGTCACTTGAACCGAAGCGTTGCCGCCCAGTTGCAGGTTCTCGAAGGTCGCACCAGTGGCGTCTACCGCCGAGTTGATGCCCAGGCTGATCTGGCCCGCATCGTTGTAGACGTCATCGCCCTGCGCAGCGTGGGTGTACGGCGCGCTGGTCTCGCCGGCCTTGATGGTGACCTGGGCGTTGTTGCTCAGGGTCACGACCAGGTCGTGGGCCAGCGGCTGGTTGACGTGCACAGTGAAGGTCGGTTTGACGTTCTCGGCCACCGAGGTCTGGTCGGCGGTGATGGTGACCTTGACCAGGTCGCCTTCGTTGCCTGGGGTACCCGGCTCGTCGGTGATCGACGTGCTGACCGGGGTCTTGTCCAGCGTCAGTTGCTCGAACTTGCCGACATCCGCGCCTTCAACGGTAGCGATCGACATCACAACCGGGTCGTTGGTACCGACGTAGACGTTGTCCGGGGCAGTGACGGTAGCAGTACCCACGGTGCCGTTGGCCGGCACAGTGATGACGGTTTTGCCGTCGCTCAGGGTGAAGGTCAATGCACTGTGGTTGTTGATCGGCAGGCCGTCTTTGTTGGTCAGCGTGATGGTGTAGGTAATCTCGCCGCCTTCGGTCACCGACGGGGTCGCGGTCAACTTGGCCACCACTTCGTCGGGGGTGTCGGTCACTTGAACCGAAGCGTTGCCGCCCAGTTGCAGGTTCTCGAAGGTCGCACCAGTGGCGTCCACTGCCGAATTAATGCCCAGGCTGATCTGGCCAGCGTCGTTGTAGACGTCATCGCCCTGCGCAGCGTGGGTGTACGGCGCGCTAGTCTCGCCAGCCTTGATGGTGACCTGGGCATTGTTGCTCAGGGTCACGACCAGGTCGTGAGCCAGCGGCTGGTTGACGTGCACGGTGAACGTCGGTTTGACGTTCTCGGCCACCGAGGTCTGGTCGGCGGTGATGGTGACCTTGACCAGGTCGCCTTCGTTGCCTGGGGTACCCGGCTCGTCGGTGATCGACGTGCTGACCGGCGTCTTGTCCAGCGTCAGTTGCTCGAACTTGCCGACATCCGCGCCTTCAACGGTAGCGATCGACATCACAACCGGGTCGTTGGTACCGACGTAGACGTTGTCCGGGGCAGTGACGGTAGCAGTACCCACGGTGCCGTTGGCCGGCACAGTGATGACGGTTTTGCCGTCGCTCAGCGTGAAGGTCAATGCACTGTGGTTGTTGATCGGCAGACCGTCTTTGTTGGTCAGCGTGATGGTGTAGGTGATCTCGCCGCCTTCGGTGACCGAAGGGGTCGCGGTCAGCTTGGCCACCACTTCGTCGGGGGTGTCGGTCACTTGAACGGTAGCCGCACCGCCCAGTTGCAGGTTCTCGAATGCAGCGCCGGTGGCGTCCACCGCCGAATTGATACCCAGGCTGATCTGGCCAGCGTCGTTGTAAACGTCATCACCCTGCGCAGCGTGGGTGTATGGCGCGCTGGTTTCGCCGGCCTTGATGGTGACCTGGGCATTGTTGCTCAGGGTCACGACCAGGTCGTGAGCCAACGGCTGGTTGACGTGCACGGTGAAGGTCGGCTTGACGTTCTCGGCCACCGAAGTCTGGTCGGCGGTGATGGTGACCTTGACCAGGTCGCCTTCGTTGCCTGGGGTACCCGGCTCGTCGGTGATCGACGTGCTGACCGGCGTCTTGTCCAGCGTCAGTTGCTCGAACTTGCCGACATCCGCGCCTTCAACGGTAGCGATCGACATCACAACCGGGTCGTTGGTACCGACGTAGACGTTGTCCGGGGCAGTGACGGTAGCAGTACCCACGGTGCCATTGGCCGGCACGGTGATGACGGTTTTGCCGTCGCTCAGCGTGAAGGTCAATGCACTGTGGTTGTTGATTGGCAGACCGTCTTTGTTGGTCAGCGTGATGGTGTAAGTGATCTCACCGCCTTCGGTCACCGAAGGGGTGGCGGTCAGCTTCGCCACTACTTCGTCGGTGGTGTCGGTCACTTGAACCGAAGCGTTGCCGCCCAGTTGCAGGTTCTCGAAGGTCGCACCAGTGGCGTCTACCGCCGAGTTGATGCCCAGGCTGATCTGGCCCGCATCGTTGTAGACGTCATCGCCCTGCGCAGCGTGGGTGTACGGCGCGCTGGTCTCGCCGGCCTTGATGGTGACCTGGGCGTTGTTGCTCAGGGTCACGACCAGGTCGTGGGCCAGCGGCTGGTTGACGTGCACAGTGAAGGTCGGTTTGACGTTCTCGGCCACCGAGGTCTGGTCGGCGGTGATGGTGACCTTGACCAGGTCGCCTTCGTTGCCTGGGGTGCCCGGCTCGTCGGTAACCGACGTGCTGACCGGGGTTTTGTCCAGTGTCAGTTGCTCGAACTTACCGACGTCCGCGCCTTCAACGGTTGCGATCGACATCACGACAGGGTCGTTGCTGCCGACGTAGACGTTGTCCGGAGCAGTCACGGTGGCAGTACCCACGGTGCCATTGGCCGGCACGGTGATGACGGTTTTGCCGTCGCTCAGCGTGAAGGTCAATGCACTGTGGTTGTTGATCGGCAGACCGTCTTTGTTGGTCAGCGTGATGGTGTAAGTGATCTCACCGCCTTCGGTCACCGAAGGGGTGGCGGTCAGCTTCGCCACTACTTCGTCGGTGGTGTCGGTCACTTGAACCGAAGCGTTGCCGCCCAGTTGCAGGTTCTCGAAGGTCGCACCAGTGGCGTCTACCGCCGAGTTGATGCCCAGGCTGATCTGGCCCGCATCGTTGTAGACGTCATCGCCCTGCGCAGCGTGGGTGTACGGCGCGCTGGTCTCGCCGGCCTTGATGGTGACCTGGGCGTTGTTGCTCAGGGTCACGACCAGGTCGTGGGCCAGCGGCTGGTTGACGTGCACAGTGAAGGTCGGTTTGACGTTCTCGGCCACCGAGGTCTGGTCGGCGGTGATGGTGACCTTGACCAGGTCGCCTTCGTTGCCTGGGGTACCCGGCTCGTCGGTGACCGACGTGCTGACCGGCGTCTTGTCCAGCGTCAGTTGCTCGAACTTGCCAACGTCCGCACCTTCAACGGTAGCGATCGACATCACGACAGGGTCGTTGCTGCCGACGTAGACGTTGTCCGGAGCAGTGACGGTAGCAGTACCCACGGTGCCGTTGGCCGGCACGGTGATGACGGTTTTGCCGTCGCTCAGCGTGAAGGTCAATGCACTGTGGTTGTTGATCGGCAGACCGTCTTTGTTGGTCAGCGTGATGGTGTAAGTGATCTCGCCGCCTTCGGTGACCGAAGGGGTGGCGGTCAGCTTCGCCACAACTTCGTCGGTGGTGTCGGTGACATCCACCTTCGCGGCACCGCCCAGCTCCAGGTTCTCGAAGGTCGCACCAGTGGCGTCTACCGCCGAGTTGATGCCCAGGCTGATCTGGCCAGCATCGTTGTAGACGTCATCGCCTTGCGCGTCGTGAGTGTACGGCGCGCTGGTTTCACCGGCCTTGATGGTGACCTGAGCGTTGTTGCTCAGGGTCACGACCAGGTCGTGGGCCAAGGCGGTGTTGATGTGTACGGTGAACGTCGGTTTGACGTTCTCGGCCACCGACGTCTGGTCAGCAGTAATAGTGACTTTGACGATATCGCCTTCGTTGCCTGGAGTACCCGGCTCGTCGGTGATCGACGTGCTGACCGGGGTCTTGTCCAGCGTCAGCTGTTCGAACTTGCCGACATCCGCGCCTTCAACGGTTGCGATCGACATCACGACAGGGTCGTTGGTGCCGACGTAGACGTTGTCCGGAGCAGTCACAGTGGCAGTGCCCACGGTGCCGTTGGCCGGCACGGTGATGACGGTTTTGCCGTCGCTCAGGGTGAAGGTCAATGCACTGTGGTTGTTGATCGGCAGACCGTCTTTGTTGGTCAGCGTGATGGTGTAAGTGATCTCGCCGCCTTCGGTGACCGAAGGGGTGGCGGTCAGCTTGGCCACCACTTCGTCGGTGGTGTCGGTGACATCCACCTTCGCGGCACCGCCCAGCTCCAGGTTCTCGAACGTCGCACCAGTGGCATCCACCGCCGAATTGATGCCCAGGCTGATCTGGCCAGCGTCGTTGTAAACGTCATCACCCTGCGCAGCGTGGGTGTACGGCGCGCTGGTTTCACCGGCCTTGATGGTGACCTGGGCGTTGTTGCTCAGGGTCACGACCAGGTCGTGAGCCAGCGGCTGGTTGACGTGCACGGTGAAGGTCGGCTTGACGTTCTCGGCCACCGAAGTCTGGTCAGCAGTAATAGTGACCTTAACCAAGTCGCCTTCGTTGCTGCCGCCCGGGTTGCCTGGGGTGCCAGGCTCGTCGGTCACGGTAGTGCTGACCGGGGTTTTGTCCAGCGTCAGTTGCTCGAACTTGCCGACATCAGCGCCTTCAACGGTTGCGATCGATTTGATCACAGGGTCGTTGCTACCGACGTAGACGTTGTCCGGGGCAGTGACGGTAGCAGTACCCACGGTGCCGTTGGCCGGCACGGTGATGACGGTTTTGCCGTCGCTCAGCGTGAAGGTCAATGCACTGTGGTTGTTGATCGGCAGGCCGTCTTTGTTGGTCAGGGTGATGGTGTAGGTGATCTCGCCGCCTTCGGTCACCGAAGGGGTCGCGGTCAGCTTCGCCACTACTTCGTCGGTGGTGTCGGTCACTTGAACCGAAGCGTTGCCGCCCAGTTGCAGGTTCTCGAAGGTCGCACCAGTGGCGTCCACTGCCGAGTTGATGCCCAGGCTGATCTGGCCCGCATCGTTGTAGACGTCATCGCCTTGCGCAGCGTGGGTGTACGGCGCGCTGGTTTCACCGGCCTTGATGGTGACCTGAGCGTTGTTGCTCAGGGTCACGACCAGGTCGTGAGCCAGCGGCTGGTTGACGTGCACGGTGAACGTCGGTTTGACGTTCTCGGCTACCGAAGTCTGGTCAGCAGTAATAGTGACTTTGACGATATCGCCTTCGTTGCCTGGAGTGCCTGGCTCGTCGGTCACCTCGGTGCTGACTGGAGTCTTGTCCAGGTTCAGGTTTTCGAACTTCCACGCATCCGCGCCGCTGACGGCGTCGATGGCATTGACCACCGGCTGGTTGGTGCCGACATAGACGTTGTCTGGTGCGGTTGCAGTCGCCGAGCCCGTGGTGCTGTTGGCTGCCACGACGACGGTGGTGCCGTCGGTCAGCTTGAAGTACAGCTCCGAGTGGTTGTTGATCGGCAAGCCGTCTTTGTTGGTCAGCGTGATGGTGTAGGTGATCTCGCCGCCTTCGGTGACCGAAGGGGTCGCGGTCAGCTTCGCCACCACCTCGTCGAGGGTGTCGGTCACTTGAACCGAAGCGTTGCCGCCCAGTTGCAGGTTCTCGAAGGTGCGACCGTCTACATCCACAGCGGACGTGATGCCCAGGCTGATCTGGCCCGCATCCTGATAGACGTCATCGCCCTGCGCGTCGTGGGTGTACGGCGCGCTGGTTTCGCCGGCCTTGATGGTGACCTGGGCGTTGTTGCTCAGGGTCACGACCAGGTCGTGAGCCAGCGGCTGGTTGACGTGCACGGTGAAAGTCGGTTTGACGTTCTCGGCTACCGAAGTCTGGTCAGCAGTAATAGTGACTTTGACGATGTCGCCTTCGTTGCCTGGAGTGCCTGGCTCGTCGGTCACCTCGGTGCTGACTGGAGTCTTGTCCAGGTTCAGGTTTTCGAACTTCCACGCATCCGCGCCGCTGACGGCGTCGATGGCATTGACCACCGGCGCGTTGGTGCCGACATAGACGTTGTCCGGGGCGGCTACAGTCGCCGAACCGGTCGTGCTGTTCGCTGCCACAACGACAGTGGTGCCGTCGGTCAGCTTGAAGTACAGCTCCGAGTGGTTGTTGATCGGCAAGCCGTCTTTGTTGGTCAGCGTGATGGTGTAGGTGATCTCGCCGCCTTCGGTCACCGAAGGGGTCGCGGTCAGCTTGGCCACCACTTCGTCGAGGGTGTCGGTGACATCCACTTTCGCGGCACCGCCCAACTCGAGGTTCTCGAACGCAGCACCAGTGGCGTCTACTGCCGAGTTGATGCCCAGGCTGATCTGGCCCGCATCCTGATAGACGTCATCGCCCTGTGCGTCGTGGGTGTACTGCGCGCTGGTCTCGCCAGCCTTGATGGTGACCTGAGCATTGTTGCTCAGGGTCACGATCAGGTCGTGGGCCAGCGGCTGGTTGACGTGCACAGTGAAGGTCGGTTTGACGTTCTCGGCTACCGAAGTCTGGTCGGCCGTGATGGTGACCTTGACGATGTCGCCTTCGCTGCCTGGAGTGCCTGGCTCGTCGGTGACCTCGGTGCTGACCGGGGTCTTGTCCAGGTTCAGGTTTTCGAACTTCCACGCATCCGCGCCGCTGACCGCGTCGATGGCATTGACCACCGGCTGGTTGGTGCCGACATAGACGTTGTCTGGTGCAGCTACAGTCGCCGATCCGGTGGTGCTGTTGGCTGCCACGACGACAGTGGTGCCGTCGGTCAGCTTGAAGTACAGCTCCGAGTGGTTGTTGATCGGCAAGCCGTCTTTGTTGGTCAGGGTGATGGTGTAGGTGATCTCGCCGCCTTCGGTCACCGAAGGGGTCGCGGTCAGCTTCGCCATTACTTCGTCGGTGGTGTCGGTCACTTGAACCGAAGCGTTGCCGCCCAGTTGCAGGTTCTCGAAGGTGTGGCCGTCTACATCCACAGCGGACGTGATGCCCAAGCTGATCTGGCCAGCGTCCTGGTAGACGTCATCACCCTGCGCAGCGTGGGTGTACGGCGCGCTGGTTTCACCGGCCTTGATGGTGACCTGAGCGTTGTTGCTCAGGGTCACGACCAGGTCGTGAGCCAGCGGCTGGTTGACGTGCACGGTGAAGGTCGGTTTGACGTTCTCGGCCACCGAAGTCTGGTCGGCTGTGATGGTGACCTTGACGATGTCGCCTTCGCTGCCTGGGGTGCCTGGCTCGTCGGTCACCTCGGTGCTGACCGGGGTCTTGTCCAGGTTCAGGTTTTCGAACTTCCACGCATCCGCGCCGCTGACGGCGTCGATGGCATTGACCACCGGCGCGTTGGTGCCGACATAGACGTTGTCTGGTGCGGTTGCAGTCGCCGAGCCCGTGGTGCTGTTGGCTGCCACGACGACGGTGGTGCCGTCGGTCAGCTTGAAGTACAGCTCCGAGTGGTTATTGATCGGCAGACCGTCTTTGTTGGTCAGCGTGATGGTGTAGGTGATCTCGCCGCCTTCGGTGACCGAAGGGGTCGCAGTCAGCTTGGCCACCACTTCGTCGAGGGTGTCGGTCACTTGGACCGAAGCCGCACCGCCCAGCTCGAGGTTCTCGAAGGTCGCACCAGTGGCGTCCACCGCCGAGTTGATGCCCAGGCTGATCTGGCCCGCATCCTGATAGACGTCATCGCCTTGCGCGTCGTGGGTGTACGGCGCGCTGGTCTCGCCGGCCTTGATGGTGACCTGAGCATTGTTGCTCAGGGTAACGACCAGGTCGTGAGCCAGCGGCTGGTTGACGTGCACGGTGAAGGTCGGTTTGACGTTCTCGGCCACCGAAGTCTGGTCGGCTGTGATGGTGACCTTGACGATGTCGCCTTCGCTGCCTGGGGTGCCTGGCTCGTCGGTCACCTCGGTGCTGACCGGGGTCTTGTCCAGGTTCAGGTTTTCGAACTTCCACGCATCTGCGCCGCTGACGGCGTCGATGGCATTGACCACCGGCGCGTTGGTGCCGACATAGACGTTGTCCGGGGCGGCTACAGTCGCCGAACCGGTCGTGCTGTTCGCTGCCACAACGACAGTGGTGCCGTCGGTCAGCTTGAAGTACAGCTCCGAGTGGTTGTTGATCGGCAAGCCGTCTTTGTTGGTCAGCGTGATGGTGTAGGTGATCTCGCCGCCTTCGGTCACCGAAGGGGTCGCGGTCAGCTTGGCCACCACTTCGTCGAGGGTGTCGGTGACATCCACTTTCGCGGCACCGCCCAACTCGAGGTTCTCGAACGCAGCACCAGTGGCGTCTACTGCCGAGTTGATGCCCAGGCTGATCTGGCCCGCATCCTGATAGACGTCATCGCCCTGTGCGTCGTGGATGTACTGCGCGCTGGTCTCGCCAGCCTTGATGGTGACCTGAGCATTGTTGCTCAGGGTCACGATCAGGTCGTGGGCCAGCGGCTGGTTGACGTGCACAGTGAAGGTCGGTTTGACGTTCTCGGCTACCGAAGTCTGGTCGGCCGTGATGGTGACCTTGACGATGTCGCCTTCGCTGCCTGGAGTGCCTGGCTCGTCGGTGACCTCGGTGCTGACCGGGGTCTTGTCCAGGTTCAGGTTTTCGAACTTCCACGCATCTGCGCCGCTGACCGCGTCGATGGCATTGACCACCGGCTGGTTAGTGCCGACATAGACGTTGTCTGGTGCGATTGCAGTCGCCGAGCCCGTGGTGCTGTTGGCTGCCACGACGACGGTGGTGCCGTCGGTCAGCTTGAAGTACAGCTCCGAGTGGTTGTTGATCGGCAGACCGTCTTTGTTGGTCAGCGTGATGGTGTAGGTGATCTCGCCGCCTTCGGTGACCGAAGGGGTCGCAGTCAGCTTCGCCATTACTTCGTCGGTGGTGTCGGTCACTTGAACCGAAGCGTTGCCGCCCAGTTGCAGGTTCTCGAAGGTGTGGCCGTCTACATCCACAGCGGACGTGATGCCCAAGCTGATCTGGCCAGCGTCCTGGTAGACGTCATCACCCTGCGCAGCGTGGGTGTACGGCGCGCTGGTTTCACCGGCCTTGATGGTGACCTGAGCGTTGTTGCTCAGGGTCACGACCAGGTCGTGGGCCAAGGCGGTGTTGATGTGTACGGTGAACGTCGGCTTGACGTTCTCGGCCACCGAGGTCTGGTCGGCGGTGATGGTGACCTTGACCAGATCGCCTTCGTTGCCCGGCGTACCCGGCTCGTCGGTGACCGACGTGCTGACCGGGGTCTTGTCCAGTGTCAGTTGCTCGAACTTACCGACGTCCGCGCCTCCAACGGTTGCGATCGACATCACGACAGGGTCGTTGGTGCCGACGTAGACGTTGTCCGGAGCAGTCACGGTGGCAGTGCCCACGGTGCCATTAGCCGGCACGGTGATGACGGTTTTGCCGTCGCTCAGCGTGAAGGTCAATGCACTGTGGTTGTTGATCGGCAGACCGTCTTTGTTGGTCAGCGTGATGGTGTAAGTGATCTCACCGCCTTCGGTGACCGACGGGGTCGCAGTCAACTTGGCCACCACTTCGTCGGTGGTGTCGGTCACTTGAACCGAAGCGTTGCCGCCCAGTTGCAGGTTCTCGAAGGTGCGACCGTCTACATCCACAGCAGACGTGATGCCCAGGCTGATCTGGCCAGCGTCGTTGTAGACGTCATCACCCTGCGCAGCGTGGGTGTATGGCGCGCTGGTTTCGCCGGCCTTGATGGTGACCTGGGCGTTGTTGCTCAGGGTCACGACCAGGTCGTGAGCCAGCGGCTGGTTGACGTGCACGGTGAACGTCGGTTTGACGTTCTCGGCCACCGAAGTCTGGTCGGCCGTGATGGTGACTTTGACCAAGTCGCCTTCGTTGCCCGGCGTACCTGGCTCGTCGGTCACGGTAGTGCTGACCGGAGTTTTGTCGAGTGTCAGTTGCTCGAACTTGCCAACGTCCGCACCTTCAACGGTAGCGATCGACATCACGACAGGGTCGTTAGCGCCGACGTAGACGTTGTCCGGGGCAGTGACAGTGGCAGTACCCACGGTGCCATTAGCCGGCACGGTGATGACGGTTTTGCCGTCGCTCAGCGTGAAGGTCAATGCACTGTGGTTGTTGATCGGCAGACCATCTTTGTTGGTCAGCGTGATGGTGTAGGTGATCTCACCGCCTTCGGTGACCGACGGGGTCGCAGTCAACTTGGCCACCACTTCGTCGGTGGTGTCGGTCACTTGAACCGAAGCGTTGCCGCCCAGTTGCAGGTTCTCGAAGGTGCGACCGTCTACATCCACAGCAGACGTGATGCCCAGACTGATCTGGCCAGCGTCGTTGTAGACGTCATCACCCTGCGCAGCGTGGGTGTATGGCGCGCTGGTTTCGCCGGCCTTGATGGTGACCTGGGCGTTGTTGCTCAGGGTCACGACCAGGTCGTGAGCCAGCGGCTGGTTGACGTGCACGGTGAACGTCGGTTTGACGTTCTCGGCCACCGAAGTCTGGTCGGCCGTGATGGTGACTTTGACCAAGTCGCCTTCGTTGCCCGGCGTACCTGGCTCGTCGGTCACGGTAGTGCTGACCGGAGTTTTGTCGAGTGTCAGTTGCTCGAACTTGCCAACGTCCGCACCTTCAACGGTAGCGATCGACATCACGACAGGGTCGTTAGCGCCGACGTAGACGTTGTCCGGGGCAGTGACAGTGGCAGTACCCACGGTGCCATTAGCCGGCACGGTGATGACGGTTTTGCCGTCGCTCAGCGTGAAGGTCAATGCACTGTGGTTGTTGATCGGCAGACCATCTTTGTTGGTCAGCGTGATGGTGTAGGTGATCTCGCCGCCTTCGGTCACCGAAGGGGTGGCAGTCAGCTTGGCCACCACTTCGTCGGTGGTGTCAGTGACATCCACCTTCGCAGCACCGCCCAGCTCCAGGTTTTCGAATGTGCGACCGTCTACATCCACAGCAGACGTAATACCCAGGCTGATCTGGCCGGCGTCGTTGTAGACGTCATCGCCCTGAGCAGCGTGGGTGTACGGCGCGCTGGTTTCGCCAGCCTTGATCGTGACCTGGGCGTTGTTGCTCAGGGTCACGACCAGGTCGTGGGCCAGGGCGGTGTTGATGTGTACGGTGAAGGTCGGTTTGACGTTCTCAGCCACCGAGGTCTGGTCAGCAGTAATAGTGACCTTGACCAGGTCGCCTTCGTTGCCCGGCGTACCTGGCTCGTCGGTCACCTCGGTGCTGACTGGAGTCTTGTCCAGGTTCAGGTTTTCGAACTTCCACGCATCTGCGCCGCTGACCGCGTCGATGGCATTGACCACCGGCGCGTTGGTGCCGACATAGACGTTGTCTGGTGCTGCTACAGTCGCCGAACCGGTGGTGCTGTTGGCTGCCACGACGACAGTGGTGCCGTCGGTCAGCTTGAAGTACAGCTCCGAGTGGTTGTTGATCGGCAGACCGTCTTTGTTGGTCAGCGTGATGGTGTAGGTGATCTCACCGCCTTCGGTGACCGAAGGGGTCGCGGTCAGCTTGGCCACCACTTCGTCGAGGGTGTCGGTCACTTGAACCGAAGCAGCACCGCCCAGTTCCAGGTTCTCGAAGGTGTGACCATCTACATCCACAGCGGACGTGATGCCCAGACTGATCTGGCCAGCGTCCTGGTAGACGTCATCGCCTTGCGCGTCGTGGGTGTACGGCGCGCTGGTCTCACCGGCCTTGATGGTGACCTGGGCATTGTTGCTCAGGGTCACGACCAGGTCGTGGGCCAAGGCGGTGTTGATGTGTACGGTGAACGTCGGCTTGACGTTCTCGGCCACCGAAGTCTGGTCAGCCGTGATGGTGACCTTGACGATGTCGCCTTCGCTGCCTGGGGTACCTGGCTCGTCGGTGACCTCGGTGCTGACCGGGGTCTTGTCCAGGTTCAGGTTTTCGAACTTCCACGCATCCGCGCCGCTGACCGCGTCGATGGCATTGACCACCGGCTGGTTGGTGCCGACATAGACGTTGTCTGGTGCAGCTACAGTCGCCGATCCGGTGGTGCTGTTGGCTGCCACGACGACAGTGGTGCCGTCGGTCAGCTTGAAGTACAGCTCCGAGTGGTTGTTGATCGGCAAGCCGTCTTTGTTGGTCAGGGTGATGGTGTAGGTGATCTCGCCGCCTTCGGTCACCGAAGGGGTCGCGGTCAGCTTGGCCACCACTTCGTCGAGGGTGTCGGTCACTTGAACCGAAGCGTTGCCGCCCAGTTGCAGGTTCTCGAAGGTGTGACCGTCTACATCCACAGCGGACGTGATGCCCAGGCTGATCTGGCCAGCGTCCTGATAGACGTCATCGCCTTGCGCGTCGTGGGTGTACGGCGCGCTGGTCTCGCCGGCCTTGATGGTGACCTGAGCGTTGTTGCTCAGGGTCACGACCAGGTCGTGAGCCAGCGGCTGGTTGACGTGCACAGTGAAGGTTGGCTTGACGTTCTCGGCTACCGAGGTCTGGTCGGCCGTGATGGTGACCTTGACGATATCGCCTTCGCTGCCTGGAGTGCCTGGCTCGTCGGTCACCTCGGTGCTGACTGGAGTCTTGTCCAGGTTCAGGTTTTCAAACTTCCACGCATCTGCGCCGCTGACGGCGTCGATGGCATTGACCACCGGCTGGTTAGTGCCCACATAGACGTTGTCCGGGGCGGTTGCAGTGGCCGAACCGGTGGTGCTGTTGGCTGCCACGACGACGGTGGTGCCGTCGGTCAGCTTGAAGTACAGCTCCGAGTGGTTGTTGATCGGCAAGCCGTCTTTGTTGGTCAGCGTGATGGTGTAGGTGATCTCACCGCCTTCGGTGACCGAAGGGGTGGCGGTCAGTTTGGCCACCACTTCACTGATAGTGTCCGAGATCTCAACGGTAGCCGGGCCACCCAAGGCCAGCTTCTCGAAGTTGGCACCCGGAACTGTAGCGTCGGTAACACTGAGCGTGATGGAACCTGCATCAAGATAGACGTCATCGCCCTGAACCGAGGTCTTGTACTCGACTTCGGTCTTACCGGCTTCGATCGTCACGGTGTCGCCGTTAGACAGGGTTACGGTCAACGGACGGTCCAGCGCCTGGCTTACTTTCACAGTAAAGGAAGGCTGCTGGTCTTCGGTCACATTGCCATTGCTGACAATACTTACGGTGACGGTATCGATGCTGTCATTGATGACAGTGGAGGCTGGGGTCGGATTCGGAGTCAGCTGTTCGAAGTTGCCGCCCGTGGCGCTCTCGATGGTGACGCTGACGGTCGAGCCGTTGTTGTAGACGTCATTGGCCGGGGTCTGGAAATCAACGCTGCCCTGGGTTTTTCCGGCTTCAACGGTGATGACCTGGCCGTTGGACAGGGTCACGGTCACCGGCGTCTGGGCAGGGTTGCTCAGGGTCACGGTGTAAGTGATCACGCCGCCTTCGGTGACCGACGGGCTCGCCGTCAGGGTCGCGGTGGTGGTGTCGACCGAGTCGTTGATCGTGGTCTGAGCCGGCGTCGGGTTCGGGGTCAGTTGCTCGAAATTACCGCCCGTGGCGTTCTCGATGGTGACGCTGACGGTCGAGCCGTTGTTGTAGACGTCATTCGCCGGAGTCTGGAAATCGACGCTGCCCTGGGTTTTGCCGGCTTCAACGGTAATCGTTTGGCCATTGGACAGGGTCACGGTTACCGGCGTCTGAGCAGGGTTGCTCAGGGTCACGGTGTAAGTGATCACACCGCCTTCGGTGACCGACGGGCTCGCCGTCAGGGTCGCGGTGGTAGCATCGACCGAGTCGTTGATCGTGGTCTGAGCCGGGGTCGGATTCGGAGTCAGTTGCTCGAAATTACCGCCCGTGGCGTTCTCGATGGTGACGCTGACGGTCGAGCCGTTGTTGTAGACGTCATTCGCCGGGGTCTGGAAATCGACGCTGCCCTGGGTTTTGCCGGCTTCAACAGTGATGACCTGGCCGTTGGACAGGATCACGGTCACCGGCGTCTGGGCAGGGTTGCTCAGGGTCACGGTGTAAGTGATCACGCCGCCTTCGGTCACGCTTGGCGAGGCGGTCAGGGTCGCGGTAGTGGTGTCGACCGAGTCGGTGATCGTGGTCTGAGCCGGGGTCGGATTCGGGGTCAGTTGCTCGAAATTACCGCCCGTGGCGTTCTCGATGGCGACGCTGACAGTCGAGCCGTTGTTGTAGACGTCATTGGCCGGCGTCTGGAAATCGACGCTGCCCTGGGTTTTGCCGGCTTCAACGGTAATGGTTTGGCCGTTGGACAGGGTCACGGTCACCGGCGTCTGGGCAGGATTGCTCAGGGTCACGGTGTAGGTGATAACACCGCCTTCGGTGACGCTTGGGGAGGCCGTCAGGGTCGCGGTGGTGGTGTCGACCGAGTCGTTGATCGTGGTCTGAGCCGGCGTCGGGTTCGGGGTCAGTTGCTCGAAATTACCGCCTGTGGCGTTCTCGATGGTGACACTGACAGTCGAGCCGTTGTTGTAGACGTCATTGGCCGGGGTCTGGAAATCGACGCTGCCCTGGGTTTTACCCGCTTCAACGGTAATCGTTTGGCCGTTGGACAGGGTCACGGTTACCGGCGTCTGAGCAGGGTTGCTCAGGGTCACGGTGTAAGTGATCACACCGCCTTCGGTGACCGACGGGCTCGCCGTCAGGGTCGCGGTGGTGGCATCGACCGAGTCGTTGATCGTGGTCTGAGCCGGGGTCGGATTCGGAGTCAGCTGTTCGAAGTTGCCACCCGTGGCGTTCTCGATGGTGACACTGACAGTCGAACCGTTGTTGTAGACGTCATTCGCCGGGGTCTGGAAATCGACGCTGCCCTGGGTTTTGCCGGCTTCAACGGTAATGGTTTGGCCGTTGGACAGGGTCACGGTCACCGGCGTCTGGGCAGGATTGCTCAGGGTCACGGTGTAGGTGATAACACCGCCTTCGGTGACGCTTGGGGAGGCCGTCAGGGTCGCGGTGGTGGTGTCGACCGAGTCGTTGATCGTGGTCTGAGCCGGCGTCGGGTTCGGGGTCAGTTGCTCGAAATTACCGCCTGTGGCGTTCTCGATGGTGACACTGACAGTCGAGCCGTTGTTGTAGACGTCATTGGCCGGGGTCTGGAAATCGACGCTGCCCTGGGTTTTACCCGCTTCAACGGTAATCGTTTGGCCGTTGGACAGGGTCACGGTTACCGGCGTCTGAGCAGGGTTGCTCAGGGTCACGGTGTAAGTGATCACACCGCCTTCGGTGACCGACGGGCTCGCCGTCAGGGTCGCGGTGGTGGCATCGACCGAGTCGTTGATCGTGGTCTGAGCCGGGGTCGGATTCGGAGTCAGTTGCTCGAAATTACCGCCCGTGGCGTTCTCGATGGTGACGCTGACAGTCGAGCCGTTGTTGTAGACGTCATTGGCCGGGGTCTGGAAATCGACGCTGCCCTGGGTCTTGCCGGCTTCAACGGTAATGGTTTGGCCGTTGGACAGGGTCACGGTTACCGGCGTCTGGGCAGGGTTGCTCAGGGTCACGGTGTAGGTGATTACGCCGCCTTCGGTGACCGACGGGCTCGCCGTCAGGGTCGCGGTGGTGGTGTCGACCGAGTCGTTGATCGTGGTCTGAGCCGGGGTCGGATTCGGAGTCAGTTGCTCGAAATTACCGCCCGTGGCGTTCTCGATGGTGACGCTGACAGTCGAGCCGTTGTTGTAGACGTCATTGGCCGGGGTCTGGAAATCGACGCTGCCCTGGGTTTTACCCGCTTCAACGGTAATCGTTTGGCCGTTGGACAGGGTCACGGTTACCGGCGTCTGAGCAGGATTGCTCAGGGTCACGGTGTAGGTGATCACGCCGCCTTCGGTCACGCTTGGCGAGGCGGTCAGGGTCGCGGTGGTGGTATCGACCGAGTCGTTGATCGTGGTCTGAGCCGGGGTCGGATTCGGGGTCAGTTGCTCGAAATTACCGCCGGTGGCGTTCTCGATGGTGACGCTGACGGTCGAACCGTTGTTGTAGACGTCATTGGCCGGGGTCTGGAAATCAACGCTGCCCTGGGTTTTGCCGGCTTCAACGGTGATGACCTGGCCGTTGGACAGGGTCACGGTCACCGGCGTCTGGGCAGGGTTGCTCAGGGTCACGGTGTAAGTGATCACGCCGCCTTCGGTGACCGACGGGCTCGCCGTCAGGGTCGCGGTGGTGGTGTCGACCGAGTCGTTGATCGTGGTCTGAGCCGGGGTCGGATTCGGGGTCAGCTGTTCGAAGTTGCCGCCCGTGGCGCTCTCGATGGTGACGCTGACAGTCGAACCGTTGTTGTAGACGTCATTCGCCGGGGTCTGGAAGTCGACGCTGCCCTGGGTTTTTCCGGCTTCAACGGTAATCGTTTGGCCATTGGACAGGGTCACGGTCACCGGCGTCTGGGCAGGGTTGCTCAGGGTCACGGTGTAGGTGATCACGCCGCCTTCGGTCACGCCTGGCGAGGCGGTCAGGGTCGCAGTGGTGGTGTCGGCCGAGTCGGTGATCGCGGTCTGAGCCGGGGTCGGATTCGGGGTCAGTTGCTCGAAATTACCGCCCGTGGCGCTCTCGATGGTGACGCTGACGGTCGAGCCGTTGTTGTAGACGTCATTGGCCGGGGTCTGGAAATCGACGCTGCCCTGGGTTTTGCCCGCTTCAACGGTGATGACCTGGCCGTTGGACAGGGTCACGGTCACCGGCGTCTGGGCAGGGTTGCTCAGGGTCACGGTGTAGGTGATCACGCCGCCTTCGGTCACACTTGGCGAGGCGGTCAGGGTCGCGGTTGTAGTGTCGATTGTATCGGTCACTTGGGTAACCGCTGGCGTTTGCGGCAATGTCACCGTCAGCCCGCCACCACCGGTACTACCTGTCACGGTGGCCGAAATCTGGCCACCGTCGATGTAGGGTGTGTCGTTTGCCGGAACTGCGACGTTGACGCTACCACTGGTCTGCCCAGCCGGAATGACGATCACGGCACCGTTGGACAGAGTAATTACCAGGTTGGTGGTCGGCGCCTGACCAACGGTGGCGGTATAAACGATTACGCCACCCGCTTCACTGATGGAAGGGGTTGCGCCAAGCGTCAGCTCAGTAGCGACGGCGGTATCCGTCGGTGTGGTCACCAGGTTGTTGCCGTTAGTGTCCAGCAGGCCCACTTCTTGGGTATCGGGTACGCTTGCAAAGCCCAGCCCGTCAGTCGGGAAGCCAACCGTCGGGTCAACTCGGCCAGCCGTCTCTTCGAGCATCACGAAGCTGTGGCCACCGCCCAGCGCACCACCACCCGCTGATGACGGGCCAGCGGCGGTAGCTTCAAGCTCAGTAGTCGGGTCAACACCAGCAGCAATAGCCTGCTGCAGCTCTTCCACCGAAGGCGCGGCCTGGGCTGCCGCCTGGCTCAGGTCGGTGCTACTGTCAGGCGCATCGGCGCTCCATTGGCTGTCACGTCCAAGATCGAGCAGTCGGCCATCAGCCAGCTCCAAAGTAACCGCGCCACCCGGACCGGTGAGCACTTCCTCGCCGGCCAACAGGCGGTCACCTTCGATAAGTACACGCCGGATGCCCTCTGGGGATACCGCAATAACCTGGCCGACAATGCTTTTGACGATGGCTACAACGCTGCTCATTGGACTCTCCGTGTGACCCGATGGGGTACTTCCCTGCCAGAGCGGCGCTTGCTAGCCACTTCAGGCGGAACTATGTCGATGATCTCTTGACGTTTTTGACGTCAATATTCCGTCTATAACTTTTTGGAATTGCCTGACTGCCAAACTATTGACCTTATACATGCCATCCTAAACAATCGGCAATGTAATGTCACATTGATATTTGTACCTTAGCCAAGCGTTTCCTGAGGACAAATGTCTTACATCATCAAAAAGGTGTTAAGCCATCAGTCCTAGCACTTTTTCATACACCTCAGCAGCCGTAAATCATGCGGCGCGACCGTCTTACTCGGCAATGTCAGCGTTACTGGCGTCAATATCCAGATCACTGTCAATCGCGCGGACACTGATTGCCAAATAAGCACAAACCTTGCCGGAATGTGGCCAGGCAGAGGTCGGTAGCCAGCCAGAGCCGGGGCGCTTGCTCGCTCGAGGCCCACCAGGCTTTCAGCGCTGCGCGAGTCACAAGCAGCTATGTGTCGCAAATCAAAGAGATGACGTACGAGTGCGTGAATAATGGTATCCCGATCATTGAAAATCGCTTGCGGATATTGAATGCAAGAAAGGCAAGGATCCGCGCTCTATAGATGAATTCTGACTAACAAGCCACAGATATGCGCCAACAAACCAGCGCCTGTTTACTGACAGTGACTAAGCTGGAACCCAAAGCCCTTGCATGCCTTGGCTGAGTGGCAGGCTATGCTGCAACAAGCCGGATGATGGCTGGATCAAAAATGAAACAATCATTGCCCCGCTAAGTCTGGTGAAAATGAACCACGTAGAATTGTTTACTCAACACCGATTCAAGGCGAACATTGGCCAGCTGCTCCAGCACCAGGGCGTGATAACCCTCATCAGCACAGCTTTGCAGCACCAAAGAAAGCCAGGGTGAGCCGGCCTGACCTTAACGACGGCACACCCACCCCACCCACCACAAGGATGAAGAGAGCGCCGCGTGGAATCCGAAGTCAGTCGAGTCCAACTCAGCCACGATCCACGCAGTCAGCATGACGATCCCCTGCTGGATAGTCTGCTGAGCCTGTGTGTCCTGCACCAGAAGCCCGCCAGCCGGGTCATGCTGACAACAGGCCTACCGCTACCCGCCCAGCGCCTGAGCCCTGAACTGCTGCCGCGCGCCGCGGCCCGGGCTGGCCTGCAGGGGCGCCTGCTTCAGCGAAAGCTGGAGCAGATCCCGAGTATCGCCATGCCGGCCATGCTGCTGCTCAAGGAGGGCCGCAGCGCCGTCCTGCTCGGCTGGGAGAACGATGACACCGCGCGCCTGCTACTCAGCGAGAGCGACGGTGGCGAGGTGCATGTCAGCCGCGAAGCACTGCTAAGCGACTACAGCGGCCGCGTGTTCTTCGCGCAGCCGCAGCACAAGTTCGATGTCAACCACGGCAACCTCATCCCACGAGCGAAGTCGTGGTTCCGCGACACCCTGCTGCGCAGCAAGTGGTTGTATATCGACGCCATCGCCGCCAGCCTGGTGATCAACCTGATCGCCTTGGCCGCGCCGCTGTTCGTGATGAACGTGTATGACCGGGTGGTGCCAAACCAGGCCACCTCGACGCTCTGGGTACTGGCCATCGGTATCGCCGGCGCGTACATCTTCGACCTGATCCTCAAAGGCCTTCGCGGCCTGTGCCTGGACCTGGCCGGCAAGAAGACCGACCTGATCATCTCGGCAACGCTGTTTGAACGTATCGTCGGCATGTCGATGAAGTACCGGCCGGCGCGGGTCGGCAGCTTTGCCCAGAACATTCACGAGTTCCAGGGCCTGCGCGACTTCCTCGCCTCGCTGACCCTGACCAGCTTGATCGACCTGCCCTTTACCATCCTGATTTTGATCGTCATCGCCATCATTGGCGGGCACCTGGTGTGGATACCGATCATCGCTTTCCCGCTGGCTCTGGGCATCGGCTACGCCCTGCAACGGCCACTGATGGCGACCATGGAGCGGACCATGGCTTTGGCATCAGAGCGCCAGTCCAGCCTGATCGAAACCCTGGCGGGTCTGGATGCGGTAAAGGTCAACAACGCCGAAAGCGAACGCCAGTACATGTGGGAGCAAACCCTCGGCACCCTGAGCAGGCTGGAACTGCGCGTGAAAGTGCTGTCGAGCCTGGCGATGAACATCACCCTGCTGATCCAGCAACTGGCAGGCGTGGCAATGATCTGCGTCGGCGTGTACCTGATCATCGACGGCAACCTGAGCATGGGCGGCCTGGTGGCTTGCTACATGCTCAGCGGCCGCGCCCTCGGCCCACTGGGCCAGCTCAATGGCCTGCTGGCCCGCTACCAGCAAGCCAAGGTAACCATGGTCTCCACCGACCACATGATGGATCTGCCGCAAGAGCGCAACTTCGAAGAACGCCCGCTGAGCCGCAAGGTGCTACAGGGCAGCGTCGAGTTCCGCGGTGTCGACTTCACTTATCCGAACCAGCAGAACCTGGCCCTGAAGAATATCAACCTGACCATTCGCCCTGGCGAGAAGGTCGGCATCATCGGTCGCAGCGGCTCGGGCAAGAGCTCGCTGGCCAAGCTCATTGTCGGCCTGTACGAGGCCGATGGTGGCTCGCTGCTGGTCGATGGCGTCGACATTCGCCAGATTGATGTCAGCGAACTGCGCCACAACATCGGCTACGTCCCACAGGACATCCAGCTGCTGGCCGGCACCTTGCGTGACAACCTGGTCAGCGGCGCCCGCTACATCGAGGACGAATTGATCCTGCAGGCCGCTGAACTGGCGGGCGTACATGAATTCGCCCGGCTGCACCCCGACGGCTACGAGCTGCAAGTGGGTGAACGCGGGCAGAACCTGTCCGGCGGCCAGCGGCAGAACGTCGCCTTGGGCCGTGCGCTGCTGCTCAACCCGCAGATCCTGCTGCTGGACGAGCCGACCAGCGCCATGGACAACACCGGTGAAGAACGCCTCAAGCAGCGCCTGCAAGCGGTGGTGGAGGGCAAGACGGTACTGCTGGTCACGCACCGTGCCTCGTTGCTGTCGCTGGTAGACCGGCTGATCGTGATCGATCGCGGGCAGATTGTCGCCGACGGCCCGAAAGCCGCGGTCATGGATGCACTGAAGAAGGGGCAGATCAGTGTTGCATAAGCTGGATATGGGGCAGTTCAAGGACGGCCTGCGGCGCTATTTCAAAGGCAGCGACTCGCTTGGCGGCCAGCCGTTGCCCGAGGTAAACAAAGCCCTGATCGAAGATGCACCGCGGGTGGTGCGGCTGACCATCTGGGGCGTGATCCTGTTCTTCGTGTTCTTGATTGTATGGGCCAGCGTTGCGCCCATCGACGAAGTTACGCGGGGTGAAGGCAAGGCCATTCCGTCTTCCAAGGTGCAGAAGATCCAGAACCTGGAGGGCGGCATCGTCGCCGAAATCTTCGCCAAGGAGGGGCAGATCGTCGAAGTGGGCCAGCCATTGCTGCGCCTGGATGAAACCCGCTTCGCCTCCAACGTTGGTGAAACCGAGGCTGACCGCCTGGCCATGGCCCTGCGAGTCGAACGTTTGAGTGCCGAGGTAGAGGACCGCCCGCTGATTATCGACGAAAAGCTGCGTAAAGCCGCGCCAAACCAGGCGGCCAGTGAAGAGTCGCTGTACCAGAGCCGGCGCCAGCAACTGCAGGACGAAATTGGCGGCCTGCAGCAGCAGTTGGTCCAACGCCAGCAGGAGTTGCGCGAATACAGCTCCAAACGCACCCAGTACGCCAACAGCCTTGAGCTGCTGCGCAAGGAAATCAGCATGTCCGAACCGCTGGTGGCAACCGGCGCGATTTCCCAGGTTGAAGTGCTGCGCCTGCGCCGTGCTGAAGTGGAAAACCGCGGTCA
Organism: Pseudomonas sp. GW823-FHT05G12; assembly: GCF_058795575.1. Taxonomy (NCBI): domain Bacteria; kingdom Pseudomonadati; phylum Pseudomonadota; class Gammaproteobacteria; order Pseudomonadales; family Pseudomonadaceae; genus Pseudomonas; species Pseudomonas sp. GW823-FHT05G12. Next base: position 208,141 of record NZ_CM179501.1, on the reverse strand, counting down.
GCTGGATTCCACTGCGCTGGCGATCCCGCGCGCAGAGGCGGCGATCCGCGAGGTGCAAAGCAAGATCGAAGAAACGCGTGGCAAGTTCCGAAGCGAAGCGCTGACCCAGCTGAACGAGGCACGCACCGAACTGAACAAGGCTACCGCCACCAGCAAGGCGCTGGACGACCGGGTGCACCGCACACTGGTCACTTCGCCCGTACGCGGTATCGTCAAGCAACTGCTGGTGAACACCATTGGCGGGGTAATCCAGCCAGGCAGCGATATCCTCGAAGTCGTGCCACTGGACGACACGCTGGTCATCGAGGCGAAGATTTTGCCCAAAGACATCGCCTTCCTGCACCCTGGCCAGGAAGCGACGGTCAAGTTCACCGCGTATGACTACACCATCTACGGTGGGCTAAAGGCCAAGCTGGAGCAGATTGGCGCCGACACCATTACCGATGAAGACAAGAAGACTACGTATTACCTGATCAAGCTGCGCACTGATCGCAGCCACCTGGGGACTGACGAGAAGCCACTGCTGATCATTCCGGGGATGGTGGCGACGGTGGACATCATGACAGGCAAGAAAACCATCATGAGCTACCTGCTCAAGCCGATCATGAAGGCGCGCTCGGAGGCGCTGCGCGAGCGGTGATAGCCAACCTGCAGGTTTCGCCATTGCTTTAGGAGCGGCCTCATGTCGCGACAGGGCTGTACAAGCAGCCCTGCAAATCGCTACGTGAACCTGGGGGCCGCTACGCGGCCCTTTTGCGGCTCTAGCCCACGCCTACAGCCGCACGCGGGAGGCCATTCAGCGCCAAGGCGCAGGCTCGCCCACCAGTTGCCCCTGAATCCCGCCTACTCCCATCTCCAGCAACACCAACCGCTCCCCTTCCGTCTCGACTCGCTCGGCAATCAGCGGCAGGTCGATGCTATGCGCCGCACGCTGGATCGCTTCGATGAACAGCCGCTTGTGCTGCTCATGATCGATGTTGCGGATGTAACTGCCGTCAATCTTCAGGTACGCCAGGCCCAAATGCGCCAGGTTGCCAATCATGCTGAAGCGCCCACCGAAGCGTTGCAAAGCCAACCCGAAGCCAAGCCCATGCAGGCGCCGGGTGAGTTGCTCCAACGCTGCCTGCTCAGGCAACTGCTCCTCGCCAATTTCAAAAACCAGCCGCGGACCGAGCGCCGCATTCTGGCCCAGCAGCTCGAAAACGCGCTGAAGGGCCTTGGGGTCGGCCAGGGTGGCGGCGGACAGGTTCAACGCCAGCACCTGGTCATGCCCTCGCAGGTGCGCCAACACTTTCTCCAGCACCAGCACATCCAGCCGCGGCATCCAGCCGAAGCGCTCCAGCCAAGGCAGGAAGCGGCCCGCCGGCAAGGCCTCGCCCTGGCCATCGCGCAAACGCGAAATAACTTTGTGGTGCAGTACCCGTTGCGAGGAAGCGCACTCTATCACTGGCTGGAAGAACAACTCGAAATGCCCATTGATGAACGCCTGGTCGAGCCGTTCGTGCCAGGCATGCTGGCTATCTGCAGCAACCGCCGCAACACCTTGCTCAAGGCATACCCAGCCCGGCGTTGGCTGGTTCTCAGCGCGGGCCAGAGCCTCGTCGGCCAGCTTCAGCAATGCCTGGGGTGAATCACCAGGGCTGAATGGCGCCAGGCCTATACAAGCCACCGGGTCGATATCACTGGCCCCCGTTTCGTGCAGGCTCTGCAACGTTGCCTCCAGAGCCTGGGCAAGGTGTACTGCCTCCTCATGCACCATGCCCGGTGCCAGCACTGCAAACTCGCCGCCGCGGCTGCGGGAAATGAGGTCGTTGGTTTCCGGGTAGCTGGCACAAGTACGACGCAGCTGTTCACCTACCGCTTGCAACAACTGGTCGGTACGCTGGCCGCCAAGGCGGGCGTTCAGGCCAGCCAGGCCCTGAACCCGCAGCAACAGCAGGTAACCGGCGCGCGCGTCTTCCAGGTTGCTTACCCGATTGTTCAGCTGCATTTCAAAATAGCGGCGGTTCGACAGCCCGGTCAGGCTGTCCTGGTAGGACTCCGCACGCAGCCGCTCACTGCGCTCGGCCTGCTCGGTGAACAGGGCTTTGAGTTTCTCGACCATCTGGTTCATCGCTTGCACTACGCGGCGTAGCTCCGGCGTGCGTGGCAACTCTGGCAGGCTGAGGAATTCGCGGCGGGCAATAGCGTGGGATTGCTCGACCATGTAGTCCAGCGGCCTCAACTGGCGGCGCAACAGCAAAGCACCGAGCACGGCACTGGCCGCACCGCACAACAGCAACCAACCCAGGCTGCCCAAGGCGCTTTGCCAAAGCTTGGCAATGGCGAACATCGGGTGGCTGATCACTTCAACGCGCGCTGCCTGCTGCCAGCCACGACTGACGATTGCATCGCCGCCGGCGGCCTCGAGGCCGATCAGGCGCACGAACCAAGGCGGCACACCGCCAGGGTCTGGCTCGGCGTGACGCTCCACCAGCACGGCGTTGGAACCCAGGTCGACGACCTTGATGCTTGCATAGTAACCACTGTCGAAAATCGAGCTGACCATCAGCTCGACCATCGCTGGGTCGTCGATATTCGGCGTCAGCGAAAGCGCCAGCGCGGTGGCCGCATCCTGGGCGTGCGAGCGCAGCTGGTTGACGTACTGGCTGCGCGAGCTTTCCAGGCTGACCATGAAACTGCCACTGAAGGCGACCACCAGGAACAGGCAAATGGCCAACAGCAATTGTTTGAACAGTGACATCTGTGCTCCTTCAGTAAACCGGCTCGGCCGGGAACCCTTCGGCCTGCATTTTCTTCAACAAATCCTGCCAGCGTGACAGCCGCTTGGTATCACCAACCTTCTTGTTCCCTGCCGCGCCCGTCAGCCACAACCCCTCGCCATTGAAGGCGTACACCGGCAGCAAGTCGGTACGCTGGCTTGCCGGCTTTATGGCATCCATCAGACTGTCCAGCACCAAAGGCTGGGCCTGTGGGCTTGAATAATAGGTCAGGACCATGTGTGCCCGGTTCTGCCGCAGCGCCTTGACGTAGGTGATGCGCAGTTTCTCGCTGGGGATTCCCATGCGCCGTAGACTAAAATATTTGGCGATGGCGTAATCCTCGCAGTCCCCTGCACCTTTGATCAGTGCCTGCACAGGTGTGGCCCAGTAGTCGACCTCATGCCACAGATCGATATCCTCGACATACCGCAATTGCTGGTTGAAGAAGCGGTTGACCACTTGCAACCTTTCAAGCTCGGTACCCTGCTTCTGCGTGGCCATCAGGCTCTGCCAGGCATCGATGCGACCCTGCCCGGCACCTAGTGGGCCGTACAGAGCCTGCGACTTGCGGCTGATCTGGGAGAAATCCCAATCCGCGTGCAAGCCGCCCAGCAGAAGACTGCCCAGCAGCACGGCAAAGCCGACATATCGCACTACGGTTTTGAGCAACCAGGATATCGCCACTGCGAAGCCCTGTTCAGACCAGTCGAAAGCAGCGATGGTGGGGCTTGCCACCGCAAAAGACAATGGCACCCTGCAATCACGCACCCGGCTGTCAGCCCGCCTATACTTTCTGCTTACATCTTTCTATAGGCAGCTTCCTTTGACGTGCGACTTCCTCCACCATAGCCGCGCTTTTGGGGCGCCCGTACCAGTGTGGGTGCAGGTTTGACACCCTCACAAGCTGTTACTAGTTTAATTGGATCCAATATAGTCATCGTTGAGGCAGGCGTCGCGTGGCCAAGAAAATCAAATTGAGCAATGTGCTGGCCAGCGAGCAGTTGTTGCCGCATCAGGCCCGTGGCGTGATCGAAGAACGCCTGCGCAGCGCCATTCTCGATGGTCGCTTGCCGCCTGGTACTGCAGTTCGCCAACAAGAGCTCGCCACCTTGTACGGCGTCAGTCGCATGCCCGTGCGCGAGGCCCTGCGCCAGCTCGAAGCGCAATCCCTGTTGAAAGTGGAGATGCACAAGGGCGCCGTCGTTGCACCGCTGATCGGCGAGGATGCAGTGGACACCTATGCCCTTCGCGTATTGCTCGAGAGCGAGGCGCTGCGCCAGTCTATCCCGCTGCTTGATGCCAGCGACATCGCCAGCGCCCGCGGGTATATCCAGCAACTGGAGAACGAGACCAGCCACACCGAAATTGGCCGCCTCAACCGCCTGCTCCACATGGCGCTGTACAGCAAGGCGCCGAACAAGAAACTACTGCGCCTTATCGAGAACGAACTGAACGAGGAAGAACGCTTCCTGCGCTTCCATCTTTCGTCCATGGGCCTGGGCAAGCTCACTCAGGACGATCACAACGCACTGGTAGATGCCGCCAGCGACAAGCTGGTGGACGAAGCGGTAGCGGTGCTGGAACGGCACCTCAATGGCGGGGCGCGGGTGATCCGCAATTACCTGGATACGCAATTGGGGCGTTAGCCCATTACCGGCTTTACGCGTTAATTGATGGGTTGCAAATTAATCTTGCTCCGCCAACAATGAGACTAATTATCATTAACGTCCATTGATGCCGGCGCCCTCCTCCATGCCCAGCAACGATTCCGTGCAAACGCTCTACAGTGACCACCACGGCTGGTTGCATACCTGGCTGCGTAGCAAGCTCGGCAACGCAGCCGATGCGGCTGACCTCGCCCAGGATACCTTCGTCCGCTTGCTACAGCGTCGTGAGCAATTGCAGCTGAATGCTCCCAGGGCCTTCCTGCGCACGGTAGCGCGTGGGCTGGTGATCGATCATTGGCGCCGCGAGGAACTGCACAGGGCCTACCTGGAGGCTTTGGCCCATGTGCCGGAAGCACTGGTCCCCTCAGTCGAGACCCGCGAGCTGCTGCTGGAATTGCTTGAACGTATTGCACGCATGCTCGACGGCCTCAAACCCAAGGTACGTCGCGCATTCCTGCTGGCTCAATGCGAGGGGCTGAAGCATCAGGCCATCGCCGAACAGATGGGGATCTCCGTGCGCACCGTTGAGCGCTACATCGCCGATGCGCTCTATCACTGCTACGTGCTGCGCTATGAAGACGACTGCTGAATCCATGACAGTCGCACGCCCTGATACAAAAACGGTCAGGCAGGCCATTCAGTGGATGCTGCGGCTGCGTGAAAGCGGACACGATCCGGCTTTGCAACAACAGTGCGCGCAATGGCGCAGCAGCCACCACGAAAACGAACAGGCCTGGCAGCGTATGGTTCACCTTCATAAGGACCTCGACCTGCGCGCTATCCCGGGTGCCGGGCTGGCATTGCAGACACTGGAAACCAGCCAGCAGCGCCTGCGCCGTCGACAGGCGCTGAAGCTGCTTGGCGGCGTTGTCATGGCAGGATCAGCGAGCTGGCTGGCCAAAGACCTCGATACTGTGAGTGCCTGGACGTCAGACTATGCCACCGGCACGGGCGAGCGACGCGTCTTCACCCTGCCCGATGGCTCACTGATGCAACTCAATACCTGCAGTGCCGTGGACCTGGCCTTCCATGATCAACAGCGCCTGGTCCGCCTGAAGCATGGGGAATTGATGATCAACTGCAACCCCCGGAATCCCCTGCTGGTACAAACCCGCGACGCGCTGCTTGAAGGCTTCGAAGGACGCTTTGTGGCCTATCAGGATAGCGACTACACACGTGTCAGCGTCAGCCACGGCAAAGTGGCGATACACCGGCCTGGTGCTGGCCAACTTCAGTGGATCGAAGGTGGCCAGAACTGGCGCCTGGATGCTCAAGGTGCGCACCGGCTCGCGCACATGGACATGGATGCGATGGCCTGGACTGAAGGGTTGATCGTCACTCAGGACATGCGCCTCTCCAACTTCCTCGCGCAGGTCAGCCGCTATCGCCATGGTTACCTGGGCTGCAGCAATGATATTGCCGACCTGCGCCTGTCGGGGGTGTTCCGCCTCGAAGACCCGGAACAACTGCTTCGGCTGCTACCGCAGACGTTGCCCGTACGACTTCGTCGACGTACACGCTGGTGGGTGCATGTAGAGAGCATCACCTGATAAGGCGTTATCGATTTCTGGCGGGTTTTGAATCCAGGTCCGGCTAGGACAGTAAGCAACACTTTCTGCCCTCGACACTTTAACGGACCCTTCATGTCTACCAACCCGGTGTTAACCCACACTTTCAGCCCGAATGATTTTCGTCCAGTCCTGCAATCAGCTCACTTGCGCCATGCCATCCGGGCTGTTCTGTTTGGTACCGCCCTGGGCCTGGCAACTGTTCCGCAACTTTCCGTTGCGGCCGACACAGCCGAAGTGAGCCAACACTATGCAATACCAGCTGGCCAACTGACCGACGTGCTCAACACAATCGCTCGCCAGGCCGGGATCACCCTATCGAGCACGCCTCAGCTGACCGATGGCCTGCATTCCAACGGACTGCAGGGGCAGTACACAGCCGATCAGGCGCTGCGCCAGTTGCTAAATGGCAGCGGACTGGAAGCCGTCAGCCAGGGGGGACGTAACTATGTGCTGCAGGCACAGCGTCAGAACGCTGCCCTGGCATTGCCAGACACCGACATCCGTAGTTTCTCCCTCGGCAACGCACTGGGCAGCATGGAGGGTTACAACGCCACGCACAGCCAGGTGGCGACCAAGACCAGCATGCCCTTGGTGGAGACATCCCAATCGGTCTCGGTGGTTACTCGCCAGCAAATGGATGATCAGGGCTCTCAGACCGTTGCCCAAGCCATGCGCTACACGCCTGGAGTACTGACCAACCCGTACGGTGCCACTCATCGCTATGACTATGTAGCCATGCGCGGCTTCAACGACGGTTCGGTGGACAACATCTACGTCGATGGGCTCAAGTCAATGGGAGACAACGGCACCTACAGCACAATGCAGGTAGACCCATACTTCCTTGAGCGCATCGACATTCTCAAGGGACCGTCTTCGGTACTGTACGGACGAAGCTCGCCGGGTGGCCTGGTAGCCCTGACCACCAAGAAGCCACTCTTTGCCCCTTACCATCAGGTTCAGGCCACGGTAGGTACTCAGGGCCAGCGTGGCGTGGGCTTCGACTTCAGTGGTCCTGTGGATGACGACAAACGCATTGCGTATCGCCTGACGGGTTTGGCGGATGCTTCCGACACTCAGTTCGACCACAACAAGGAAGAACGTTACGCCATCGCCCCTGCTATCAGTGTCGACTTCACCGAAGACACCTCACTCACGCTGCAGGCCTATTTGCAGCACGACCCTAACGGTGGGTACCACGGCGGCAACCCTGCAGACGGCATGCTGCACAAACGCAACGGTTTTCGCCTGTCAGACCATTTCTTCGAAGGCGAGCCGAGCATCGACAACTACGAGCGCACGCAGCAATCCTTCAGTTACCAGTTTGAGCACCGCTTCAATGATGTTTTCACCGCGCGGCAGAACTTCCGTTATCAGGATTCCGACGTGTCGATGGACCAGGTGTACGCCGCCGGCTGGGCAGATGTTGACAGCAACATGCTAAACCGCGCCTATACCGGCGGCGACGAGCGTCTGCATTCATACATCATTGATAACATGCTGCAGGCAGAGTTTTTTACTGGGGCCGCCAAGCACACCCTGCTCTTGGGGGCTGACTACCAGCGGCGCAAAGCCGACGTGACATGGCGTTATGGCACCGTCGACCCGCTGGATGCTGGCAATCCGCAGTACGGCAATGGCAACCTTCAGGTACTGGGCGAGAACCGCTACCAGCGGCGTTTGCAACAAACGGGTGTGTACCTGCAGGATCTGGTGGAGCTGGACCAGTGGCGCTTTTCCTTGGGACTGCGCCAGGACTGGGTGAAGGTGTCCGAAGAGAACCGTGACAGCGACAGCAAGGTCAGTGATCAACGCTCCAGGTTCACCTCCCGGGCTGGAGTGCTCTACCTGTTCGAGAACGGCATTGCGCCCTACATCAGCTACTCGGAGTCGTTCAACCCGAACACCGTGTCCGACCAGCAAGGCCGGCCGCTGGCACCGACGGAGGGCACTCAGTGGGAAGCCGGCATCAAATATCAGCCACCAGGGAGCGACAACCTGTTCACCGCATCGGTGTTCCGCATCGAGCAGGAGAATTTGGCGTCTAAACAGCCTGACGAAGACTTCTACCGCCCTGTCGGTGAAGTCCGCTCGCAAGGGCTGGAGCTGGAGGCCCATGTGCAACTGACCGACAGCCTCAAACTGCTGGGTGGCTATACCTTCACCGATATCGAGTATTCGAAGTCAATGCCGAGCCTTGTGTCGGGCAACTTGGACAACAAGGGTAATTCGCCGACTCAGGCGCCGAAACAGATGCTCTCGCTGTGGGCCGACTATAACTTCCGCCAGGGGGCACTGGATGGCCTGCGGCTGGGCGGTGGGGTGCGATATGTGGGGTACAGCTGGGTCGATGCGGAAAACAGCATGAAGGTGCCTTCCTACACCCTGTTCGACGCCTCGATCGGCTATGACCTGGGCAAGGTCGGCCTGACGGGTGTGGATGTGCGCTTGAACGCCAACAACCTTACCAATGAAAGCTACATCACCTCATGTGCCAGCCTGAACTACTGCTACATGGGTGAAGAGCGCAATGTGAGCGCCACGGTCAGCTATCAGTTCTAACCGATATTGAAACCCGGAAAAGACAAAGCCCCTGTCTGCATCGCAGACAGGGGCTTTGGGTTTGAATCTTGACGATGACCTACTCTCACATGGGGAAACCCCACACTACCATCGGCGATGCATCGTTTCACTGCTGAGTTCGGGATGGGATCAGGTGGTTCCAATGCTCTATGGTCGTCAAGAAATTCTGTGTGCTGGCCCGTCTCTCGGACGCGCCTGCGAATCTCTGTAGTTCCTACTTAAAGACAAAACCCCTACCTGCATGCGCAGATAGGGGTTTTGCGAAATGAATCTTGACGATGACCTACTCTCACATGGGGAAACCCCACACTACCATCGGCGATGCATCGTTTCACTACTGAGTTCGGGATGGGATCAGGTGGTTCCAATGCTCTATGGTCGTCAAGAAATTCTGTTGCCAGAATGTCCAGATGGACAGCCCAGCGAATTCGGATATGCGATATTTGTGGTCTTACGAATTTTCGGGTTTTTCGTCTTCACCACCGCAATCTGCGTCAGCAAATTGCTTGGGTGTTATATGGTCAAGCCTCACGGGCAATTAGTATTGGTTAGCTCAACGCCTCACAGCGCTTACACACCCAACCTATCAACGTCGTAGTCTTCGACGGCCCTTTAGGGGATTCAAGATCCCAGTGAGATCTCATCTTGAGGCAAGTTTCCCGCTTAGATGCTTTCAGCGGTTATCTCTTCCGAACATAGCTACCCGGCAATGCCACTGGCGTGACAACCGGAACACCAGAGGTTCGTCCACTCCGGTCCTCTCGTACTAGGAGCAGCCCCTCTCAAATCTCAAACGTCCACGGCAGATAGGGACCGAACTGTCTCACGACGTTCTAAACCCAGCTCGCGTACCACTTTAAATGGCGAACAGCCATACCCTTGGGACCGGCTTCAGCCCCAGGATGTGATGAGCCGACATCGAGGTGCCAAACACCGCCGTCGATATGAACTCTTGGGCGGTATCAGCCTGTTATCCCCGGAGTACCTTTTATCCGTTGAGCGATGGCCCTTCCATACAGAACCACCGGATCACTAAGACCTACTTTCGTACCTGCTCGACGTGTTTGTCTCGCAGTCAAGCGCGCTTTTGCCTTTATACTCTACGACCGATTTCCGACCGGTCTGAGCGCACCTTCGTACTCCTCCGTTACTCTTTGGGAGGAGACCGCCCCAGTCAAACTACCCACCATACACTGTCCTCGATCCGGATAACGGACCTGAGTTAGAACCTCAAAGTTGCCAGGGTGGTATTTCAAGGATGGCTCCATGAGAACTGGCGTCCCCACTTCAAAGCCTCCCACCTATCCTACACAAGCAAATTCAAAGTCCAGTGCAAAGCTATAGTAAAGGTTCACGGGGTCTTTCCGTCTAGCCGCGGATACACTGCATCTTCACAGCGATTTCAATTTCACTGAGTCTCGGGTGGAGACAGCGCCGCCATCGTTACGCCATTCGTGCAGGTCGGAACTTACCCGACAAGGAATTTCGCTACCTTAGGACCGTTATAGTTACGGCCGCCGTTTACCGGGGCTTCGATCAAGAGCTTCGCTTGCGCTAACCCCATCAATTAACCTTCCGGCACCGGGCAGGCGTCACACCCTATACGTCCACTTTCGTGTTTGCAGAGTGCTGTGTTTTTAATAAACAGTCGCAGCGGCCTGGTATCTTCGACCGGCATGGGCTTACGGAGCAAGTCCTTCACCCTCGCCGGCGCACCTTCTCCCGAAGTTACGGTGCCATTTTGCCTAGTTCCTTCACCCGAGTTCTCTCAAGCGCCTTGGTATTCTCTACCTAACCACCTGTGTCGGTTTGGGGTACGGTTCCCAGTTATCTGAAGCTTAGGAGCTTTTCTTGGAAGCATGGTATCAACCACTTCGTCGCCTGAAGGCAACTCGTCATCAGCTCTCGGCCTTGAAATCCCGGATTTGCCTAAGATTTCAGCCTACCACCTTAAACCTGGACAACCAACGCCAGGCTGGCCTAACCTTCTCCGTCCCTCCATCGCAATAACTGGAAGTACAGGAATATTAACCTGTTTTCCATCGACTACGCTTTTCAGCCTCGCCTTAGGGACCGACTAACCCTGCGTCGATTAACGTTGCGCAGGAAACCTTGGTCTTTCGGCGTGCGAGTTTTTCACTCGCATTGTCGTTACTCATGTCAGCATTCGCACTTCTGATACCTCCAGCAAGCTTCTCAACTCACCTTCACAGGCTTACAGAACGCTCCTCTACCGCATCATCGTAAGATGATACCCGTAGCTTCGGTGCATGGTTTGAGCCCCGTTACATCTTCCGCGCAGGCCGACTCGACTAGTGAGCTATTACGCTTTCTTTAAAGGGTGGCTGCTTCTAAGCCAACCTCCTAGCTGTCTAAGCCTTCCCACATCGTTTCCCACTTAACCATGACTTTGGGACCTTAGCTGACGGTCTGGGTTGTTTCCCTTTTCACGACGGACGTTAGCACCCGCCGTGTGTCTCCCATGCTCGGCACTTGTAGGTATTCGGAGTTTGCATCGGTTTGGTAAGTCGGGATGACCCCCTAGCCGAAACAGTGCTCTACCCCCTACAGTGATACATGAGGCGCTACCTAAATAGCTTTCGAGGAGAACCAGCTATCTCCGAGCTTGATTAGCCTTTCACTCCGATCCACAGGTCATCCGCTAACTTTTCAACGGTAGTCGGTTCGGTCCTCCAGTCAGTGTTACCTAACCTTCAACCTGCCCATGGATAGATCGCCCGGTTTCGGGTCTATACCCAGCGACTAAACGCCCTATTAAGACTCGCTTTCGCTACGCCTCCCCTATTCGGTTAAGCTCGCCACTGAATATAAGTCGCTGACCCATTATACAAAAGGTACGCAGTCACCTAACAAAGTAGGCTCCCACTGCTTGTACGCATACGGTTTCAGGTTCTATTTCACTCCCCTCTCCGGGGTTCTTTTCGCCTTTCCCTCACGGTACTGGTTCACTATCGGTCAGTCAGTAGTATTTAGCCTTGGAGGATGGTCCCCCCATATTCAGACAAAGTTTCTCGTGCTCCGTCCTACTCGATTTCATTGACAAGAGATTTTCGTGTACGGGGCTATCACCCACTATGGCCGCACTTTCCAGAGCGTTCCACTAATCTCAAATCAACTTAAGGGCTGGTCCCCGTTCGCTCGCCACTACTAAGGGAATCTCGGTTGATTTCTTTTCCTCAGGGTACTTAGATGTTTCAGTTCCCCTGGTTCGCCTCTTGCACCTATGTATTCAGTACAAGATAACCAGCTTATGCTGGCTGGGTTCCCCCATTCAGAGATCTCTGGATCACAGTCTGTTTGCCGACTCCCCAAAGCTTATCGCAGGCTACCACGTCTTTCATCGCCTCTGACTGCCAAGGCATCCACCGTATGCGCTTCTTCACTTGACCATATAACCCCAAGCAATCTGGTTATACTGTGAAGACGACATTCGCCGAAAATTCGTACGTTGCTCTTTCGAGCAGAACTCACAAATTTTACCTTAGCCTGATCCACCAGCAGTGAAACTGGTGTTCAGTCTATATCTATCACATATCCGAATTTTTAAAGAACGATCTGACAAAAGCCAGAAATCAACATTCGAGCTGAATGTTCATTTCTAAGTTCTGACAAGTGACTGCGTACGGCGAAAGTGGTGGAGCCAAGCGGGATCGAACCGCTGACCTCCTGCGTGCAAGGCAGGCGCTCTCCCAGCTGAGCTATGGCCCCGTATTCTACGGCTGAACCATGTAATGGTAGGTCTGGGCAGATTTGAACTGCCGACCTCACCCTTATCAGGGGTGCGCTCTAACCAACTGAGCTACAGACCTATAACAGGGTCGCGTTACAGCATCGTCTTTTACAATGAATCAAGCAATTCGTGTGGGAGCTCATCAGCAGGCTGATGTCGTCGATTAAGGAGGTGATCCAGCCGCAGGTTCCCCTACGGCTACCTTGTTACGACTTCACCCCAGTCATGAATCACACCGTGGTAACCGTCCCCCCGAAGGTTAGACTAGCTACTTCTGGTGCAACCCACTCCCATGGTGTGACGGGCGGTGTGTACAAGGCCCGGGAACGTATTCACCGCGACATTCTGATTCGCGATTACTAGCGATTCCGACTTCACGCAGTCGAGTTGCAGACTGCGATCCGGACTACGATCGGTTTTGTGAGATTAGCTCCACCTCGCGGCTTGGCAACCCTCTGTACCGACCATTGTAGCACGTGTGTAGCCCAGGCCGTAAGGGCCATGATGACTTGACGTCATCCCCACCTTCCTCCGGTTTGTCACCGGCAGTCTCCTTAGAGTGCCCACCATAACGTGCTGGTAACTAAGGACAAGGGTTGCGCTCGTTACGGGACTTAACCCAACATCTCACGACACGAGCTGACGACAGCCATGCAGCACCTGTGTCAGAGTTCCCGAAGGCACCAATCCATCTCTGGAAAGTTCTCTGCATGTCAAGGCCTGGTAAGGTTCTTCGCGTTGCTTCGAATTAAACCACATGCTCCACCGCTTGTGCGGGCCCCCGTCAATTCATTTGAGTTTTAACCTTGCGGCCGTACTCCCCAGGCGGTCAACTTAATGCGTTAGCTGCGCCACTAAAATCTCAAGGATTCCAACGGCTAGTTGACATCGTTTACGGCGTGGACTACCAGGGTATCTAATCCTGTTTGCTCCCCACGCTTTCGCACCTCAGTGTCAGTATCAGTCCAGGTGGTCGCCTTCGCCACTGGTGTTCCTTCCTATATCTACGCATTTCACCGCTACACAGGAAATTCCACCACCCTCTACCGTACTCTAGCTTGCCAGTTTTGGATGCAGTTCCCAGGTTGAGCCCGGGGCTTTCACATCCAACTTAACAAACCACCTACGCGCGCTTTACGCCCAGTAATTCCGATTAACGCTTGCACCCTCTGTATTACCGCGGCTGCTGGCACAGAGTTAGCCGGTGCTTATTCTGTCGGTAACGTCAAAACAGCAAGGTATTAGCTTACTGCCCTTCCTCCCAACTTAAAGTGCTTTACAATCCGAAGACCTTCTTCACACACGCGGCATGGCTGGATCAGGCTTTCGCCCATTGTCCAATATTCCCCACTGCTGCCTCCCGTAGGAGTCTGGACCGTGTCTCAGTTCCAGTGTGACTGATCATCCTCTCAGACCAGTTACGGATCGTCGCCTTGGTGAGCCATTACCCCACCAACTAGCTAATCCGACCTAGGCTCATCTGATAGCGCAAGGCCCGAAGGTCCCCTGCTTTCTCCCGTAGGACGTATGCGGTATTAGCGTTCCTTTCGAAACGTTGTCCCCCACTACCAGGCAGATTCCTAGGCATTACTCACCCGTCCGCCGCTGAATCAAGGAGCAAGCTCCCGTCATCCGCTCGACTTGCATGTGTTAGGCCTGCCGCCAGCGTTCAATCTGAGCCATGATCAAACTCTTCAGTTCAATACTGCTTGGGTTTTTAAGAAACCCTAAACTTGGCTCAGCAATCTCAAATGACTATGTGATTTCTCGCATGGTCACTTGTGATGCTGATAATCTTTTTGACTATCAGTCCGTACTCACAAGCACCCACACGAATTGCTTGATTCGATTTGTTAAAGAGCGTTGGTTAAGAGCTTTTCATCTCAACCGAGGCGCGCATTCTACGCCTTCCTCAGAGCCTGTCAAGCGTTTATTTTGAAGTTTTTGCGAGAAAATCGTTTAACTTCAGACACTTAACTCGCTTCGATCTCTCGTCGCGGGAGGTGAATAATACAGCATTCAAAAACACTGTCAACCACCTTTTTACTGCAGCTGGTTGACCTTGCGGCTTACCAGGACGAAGCATGAGCTTCTACTTAAAGACAAAACCCCTACCTGCGTGCGCAGATAGGGGTTTTGCGAAATGAATCTTGACGATGACCTACTCTCACATGGGGAAACCCCACACTACCATCGGCGATGCATCGTTTCACTACTGAGTTCGGGATGGGATCAGGTGGTTCCAATGCTCTATGGTCGTCAAGAAATTCTGTTGCCAGAATGTCCAGATGGACAGCCCAGCGAATTCGGATATGTGATATTTGTGGTCTTACGAATTTTCGGGTCTTTCGTCTTCACCACCGCAATCTGCGTCAGCAAATTGCTTGGGTGTTATATGGTCAAGCCTCACGGGCAATTAGTATTGGTTAGCTCAACGCCTCACAGCGCTTACACACCCAACCTATCAACGTCGTAGTCTTCGACGGCCCTTTAGGGGATTCAAGATCCCAGTGAGATCTCATCTTGAGGCAAGTTTCCCGCTTAGATGCTTTCAGCGGTTATCTCTTCCGAACATAGCTACCCGGCAATGCCACTGGCGTGACAACCGGAACACCAGAGGTTCGTCCACTCCGGTCCTCTCGTACTAGGAGCAGCCCCTCTCAAATCTCAAACGTCCACGGCAGATAGGGACCGAACTGTCTCACGACGTTCTAAACCCAGCTCGCGTACCACTTTAAATGGCGAACAGCCATACCCTTGGGACCGGCTTCAGCCCCAGGATGTGATGAGCCGACATCGAGGTGCCAAACACCGCCGTCGATATGAACTCTTGGGCGGTATCAGCCTGTTATCCCCGGAGTACCTTTTATCCGTTGAGCGATGGCCCTTCCATACAGAACCACCGGATCACTAAGACCTACTTTCGTACCTGCTCGACGTGTTTGTCTCGCAGTCAAGCGCGCTTTTGCCTTTATACTCTACGACCGATTTCCGACCGGTCTGAGCGCACCTTCGTACTCCTCCGTTACTCTTTGGGAGGAGACCGCCCCAGTCAAACTACCCACCATACACTGTCCTCGATCCGGATAACGGACCTGAGTTAGAACCTCAAAGTTGCCAGGGTGGTATTTCAAGGATGGCTCCATGAGAACTGGCGTCCCCACTTCAAAGCCTCCCACCTATCCTACACAAGCAAATTCAAAGTCCAGTGCAAAGCTATAGTAAAGGTTCACGGGGTCTTTCCGTCTAGCCGCGGATACACTGCATCTTCACAGCGATTTCAATTTCACTGAGTCTCGGGTGGAGACAGCGCCGCCATCGTTACGCCATTCGTGCAGGTCGGAACTTACCCGACAAGGAATTTCGCTACCTTAGGACCGTTATAGTTACGGCCGCCGTTTACCGGGGCTTCGATCAAGAGCTTCGCTTGCGCTAACCCCATCAATTAACCTTCCGGCACCGGGCAGGCGTCACACCCTATACGTCCACTTTCGTGTTTGCAGAGTGCTGTGTTTTTAATAAACAGTCGCAGCGGCCTGGTATCTTCGACCGGCATGGGCTTACGGAGCAAGTCCTTCACCCTCGCCGGCGCACCTTCTCCCGAAGTTACGGTGCCATTTTGCCTAGTTCCTTCACCCGAGTTCTCTCAAGCGCCTTGGTATTCTCTACCTAACCACCTGTGTCGGTTTGGGGTACGGTTCCCAGTTATCTGAAGCTTAGGAGCTTTTCTTGGAAGCATGGTATCAACCACTTCGTCGCCTGAAGGCAACTCGTCATCAGCTCTCGGCCTTGAAATCCCGGATTTGCCTAAGATTTCAGCCTACCACCTTAAACCTGGACAACCAACGCCAGGCTGGCCTAACCTTCTCCGTCCCTCCATCGCAATAACTGGAAGTACAGGAATATTAACCTGTTTTCCATCGACTACGCTTTTCAGCCTCGCCTTAGGGACCGACTAACCCTGCGTCGATTAACGTTGCGCAGGAAACCTTGGTCTTTCGGCGTGCGAGTTTTTCACTCGCATTGTCGTTACTCATGTCAGCATTCGCACTTCTGATACCTCCAGCAAGCTTCTCAACTCACCTTCACAGGCTTACAGAACGCTCCTCTACCGCATCATCGTAAGATGATACCCGTAGCTTCGGTGCATGGTTTGAGCCCCGTTACATCTTCCGCGCAGGCCGACTCGACTAGTGAGCTATTACGCTTTCTTTAAAGGGTGGCTGCTTCTAAGCCAACCTCCTAGCTGTCTAAGCCTTCCCACATCGTTTCCCACTTAACCATGACTTTGGGACCTTAGCTGACGGTCTGGGTTGTTTCCCTTTTCACGACGGACGTTAGCACCCGCCGTGTGTCTCCCATGCTCGGCACTTGTAGGTATTCGGAGTTTGCATCGGTTTGGTAAGTCGGGATGACCCCCTAGCCGAAACAGTGCTCTACCCCCTACAGTGATACATGAGGCGCTACCTAAATAGCTTTCGAGGAGAACCAGCTATCTCCGAGCTTGATTAGCCTTTCACTCCGATCCACAGGTCATCCGCTAACTTTTCAACGGTAGTCGGTTCGGTCCTCCAGTCAGTGTTACCTAACCTTCAACCTGCCCATGGATAGATCGCCCGGTTTCGGGTCTATACCCAGCGACTAAACGCCCTATTAAGACTCGCTTTCGCTACGCCTCCCCTATTCGGTTAAGCTCGCCACTGAATATAAGTCGCTGACCCATTATACAAAAGGTACGCAGTCACCTAACAAAGTAGGCTCCCACTGCTTGTACGCATACGGTTTCAGGTTCTATTTCACTCCCCTCTCCGGGGTTCTTTTCGCCTTTCCCTCACGGTACTGGTTCACTATCGGTCAGTCAGTAGTATTTAGCCTTGGAGGATGGTCCCCCCATATTCAGACAAAGTTTCTCGTGCTCCGTCCTACTCGATTTCATTGACAAGAGATTTTCGTGTACGGGGCTATCACCCACTATGGCCGCACTTTCCAGAGCGTTCCACTAATCTCAAATCAACTTAAGGGCTGGTCCCCGTTCGCTCGCCACTACTAAGGGAATCTCGGTTGATTTCTTTTCCTCAGGGTACTTAGATGTTTCAGTTCCCCTGGTTCGCCTCTTGCACCTATGTATTCAGTACAAGATAACCAGCTTATGCTGGCTGGGTTCCCCCATTCAGAGATCTCTGGATCACAGTCTGTTTGCCGACTCCCCAAAGCTTATCGCAGGCTACCACGTCTTTCATCGCCTCTGACTGCCAAGGCATCCACCGTATGCGCTTCTTCACTTGACCATATAACCCCAAGCAATCTGGTTATACTGTGAAGACGACATTCGCCGAAAATTCGTACGTTGCTCTTTCGAGCAGAACTCACAAATTTTACCTTAGCCTGATCCACCAGCAGTGAAACTGGTGTTCAGTCTATATCTATCACATATCCGAATTTTTAAAGAACGATCTGACAAAAGCCAGAAATCAACATTCGAAGCGAATGCTCATTTCCAGGTTCTGACCAGGAAAAACGTCTTCGACAATGAATCAAGCAATTCGTGTGGGAGCTCATCAGCAGGCTGATGTCGTCGATTAAGGAGGTGATCCAGCCGCAGGTTCCCCTACGGCTACCTTGTTACGACTTCACCCCAGTCATGAATCACACCGTGGTAACCGTCCCCCCGAAGGTTAGACTAGCTACTTCTGGTGCAACCCACTCCCATGGTGTGACGGGCGGTGTGTACAAGGCCCGGGAACGTATTCACCGCGACATTCTGATTCGCGATTACTAGCGATTCCGACTTCACGCAGTCGAGTTGCAGACTGCGATCCGGACTACGATCGGTTTTGTGAGATTAGCTCCACCTCGCGGCTTGGCAACCCTCTGTACCGACCATTGTAGCACGTGTGTAGCCCAGGCCGTAAGGGCCATGATGACTTGACGTCATCCCCACCTTCCTCCGGTTTGTCACCGGCAGTCTCCTTAGAGTGCCCACCATAACGTGCTGGTAACTAAGGACAAGGGTTGCGCTCGTTACGGGACTTAACCCAACATCTCACGACACGAGCTGACGACAGCCATGCAGCACCTGTGTCAGAGTTCCCGAAGGCACCAATCCATCTCTGGAAAGTTCTCTGCATGTCAAGGCCTGGTAAGGTTCTTCGCGTTGCTTCGAATTAAACCACATGCTCCACCGCTTGTGCGGGCCCCCGTCAATTCATTTGAGTTTTAACCTTGCGGCCGTACTCCCCAGGCGGTCAACTTAATGCGTTAGCTGCGCCACTAAAATCTCAAGGATTCCAACGGCTAGTTGACATCGTTTACGGCGTGGACTACCAGGGTATCTAATCCTGTTTGCTCCCCACGCTTTCGCACCTCAGTGTCAGTATCAGTCCAGGTGGTCGCCTTCGCCACTGGTGTTCCTTCCTATATCTACGCATTTCACCGCTACACAGGAAATTCCACCACCCTCTACCGTACTCTAGCTTGCCAGTTTTGGATGCAGTTCCCAGGTTGAGCCCGGGGCTTTCACATCCAACTTAACAAACCACCTACGCGCGCTTTACGCCCAGTAATTCCGATTAACGCTTGCACCCTCTGTATTACCGCGGCTGCTGGCACAGAGTTAGCCGGTGCTTATTCTGTCGGTAACGTCAAAACAGCAAGGTATTAGCTTACTGCCCTTCCTCCCAACTTAAAGTGCTTTACAATCCGAAGACCTTCTTCACACACGCGGCATGGCTGGATCAGGCTTTCGCCCATTGTCCAATATTCCCCACTGCTGCCTCCCGTAGGAGTCTGGACCGTGTCTCAGTTCCAGTGTGACTGATCATCCTCTCAGACCAGTTACGGATCGTCGCCTTGGTGAGCCATTACCCCACCAACTAGCTAATCCGACCTAGGCTCATCTGATAGCGCAAGGCCCGAAGGTCCCCTGCTTTCTCCCGTAGGACGTATGCGGTATTAGCGTTCCTTTCGAAACGTTGTCCCCCACTACCAGGCAGATTCCTAGGCATTACTCACCCGTCCGCCGCTGAATCAAGGAGCAAGCTCCCGTCATCCGCTCGACTTGCATGTGTTAGGCCTGCCGCCAGCGTTCAATCTGAGCCATGATCAAACTCTTCAGTTCAATACTGCTTGGGTTTTTAAGAAACCCTAAACTTGGCTCAGCAATCTCAAATGACTATGTGATTTCTCGCATGGCCACTTGTGATGCTGATAATCTTTTTGACTATCAGTCCATACTCACAAGCACCCACACGAATTGCTTGATTCGATTTGTTAAAGAGCGTTTGGTTAAGAGCTTTTCGTCTCAACCGAGGCGCGCATTCTACGCTTTCCTCAGAGTCTGTCAAGCGTTTATTTTGAAGTTTTTTGCGAGAAACTCGTTTAGCTTCAAACACTTGGCTCGCTGCGATCTCTCGTAGCGGGAGGCGAATCATACAGCACTTGGAAGCGCTGTCAACCATCATCTCAACCGCTTTCGATCATTTGATCGTAGCACTTTCAGCTTTTGCCTTAACTACTTAACTCATTGAATCTCAAGGAGTTTTTCGTTCCGATGTCGCTGGAAGTGGGGCGCATTATAAGGGGATTCGAGAGGGCGTCAACCTTTAATTTCAATAAACTTTGATAGCGCTGAAAAACAAAGCGGGGAGGCCTGACGGCCTCCCCGCTTTTCATCTAGAGCACTCCAGCATCACGCAGACGCTGTACCTCGCCAGCATCCAGCCCCAACACTTCCCCCAGCACCACTTCGGTATGCTCGCCCAGCAGTGGTGGCGCCCGGCGATACTCCACTGGCGTCTCCGACAACCGTATCGGGCTCGCAACTTGCGGCACACTACCCGCCAATGGATGCGGGATATTCAACGCCAACCCGCGCGCCAGCACCTGGGGGTCCTGGAACATCTGCGCCAGGTTATTGATAGGTCCACATGGCACTCCTGCAGCCTCCAACTGGGCCACCCACTCAGCCGTGGTCTTGAACACCGTAGCCTGGCGAATCAATGGTATCAGCTCAGCCCGGTTGGCCACCCGCAGCTTATTGGTAACGAACCGAGGGTCCTCCGCCCATTGCGGCTGCCCGGCCACCTCAGCGAACTTGCGGAACTGGCTGTCATTACCGACGGTAAGAATGAAATCGCCATCTGCCGTCGGAAAGTCCTGGTAAGGGACTATATTAGGATGCGCATTACCCAGCCGACGGGGAGGGGTGCCCGTGGTCAGGTAGTTCATCGCCTGGTTCGCAAGGCAGGCCACCTGCACATCGAGCAATGCCATGTCGACATGCTGGCCGACCCCTGTCTGATCCCGGTGGGCGAGGGCAGCCAGCATGGCGACCGTGGAATACAACCCGGTCAGAATATCGGTAAGCGCCACACCCACCTTGACCGGCCCTGCGCCTTCTTCACCCTCCGGACGACCGGTCAGGCTCATCAGCCCACCCAACCCCTGGATCATGAAGTCATAGCCAGCACGCTTGGCATAGGGCCCGGTCTGACCGAAGCCGGTAATGGAGCAATAGATAAGCTGCGGGTTGATCGCCTTCAGGCTCTGGTAGTCCAGGCCATAGGCAGCCAGCCCACCTACCTTGAAGTTCTCTATGACGATATCGCACTGTGCCGCCAGCTCCCGCACCAGCCGCTGCCCCTCCGACTGGGTAAAGTCGATGGTCACCGAGCGCTTGTTGCGGTTGGCCGACAGGTAATAGGCCGCCTCACTGGTGTCCTCACCTTCGACATCCTTGAGGAAAGGCGGCCCCCATGAGCGGGTATCGTCGCCACTGCCTGGGCGCTCGACCTTGATCACGTCGGCACCAAGGTCAGCCAGAATCTGACCAGACCACGGGCCGGCCAACACGCGCGAAAGGTCTAGCACCCGCAGATGTGATAGCGCGCCCATGGCTTGCTCCTTATTAATAGAACGCCTGGATACCAGTCTGCGCACGCCCCAGGATAAGTGCATGCACGTCGTGGGTACCTTCATAGGTGTTGACCACCTCCAGGTTAACCAGGTGGCGGGCCACACCAAACTCGTCGGAGATGCCATTGCCGCCCAGCATGTCACGCGCCATACGGGCGATATCCAGCGCCTTGCCGCAGGAATTGCGCTTCATGATGGAGGTGATTTCCACCGCAGCCGTCCCTTCATCCTTCATGCGCCCCAGACGCAGGCAGCCCTGCAGCGCCAGGGTGATTTCGGTCTGCATGTCGGCCAGCTTCTTCTGTATCAACTGGTTGGCGGCCAGTGGACGACCAAACTGCTGACGATCCAGGGTGTATTGGCGGGCGGTGTGCCAGCAGGCTTCAGCGGCACCCAGCGCACCCCACG
Organism: Pseudomonas sp. GW823-FHT05G12; assembly: GCF_058795575.1. Classification (NCBI taxonomy): domain Bacteria; kingdom Pseudomonadati; phylum Pseudomonadota; class Gammaproteobacteria; order Pseudomonadales; family Pseudomonadaceae; genus Pseudomonas; species Pseudomonas sp. GW823-FHT05G12. The sequence goes on along the minus strand of NZ_CM179501.1, from coordinate 186,489 downwards.
AAATACCATAGCGAGCCGAATTCAGGCAGGTGAACGGGCCCTTGAGGCCACGCACGTCCGGGAAGATGTTCTCTTCTGGCACGAACACATTGTCCATGACGATTTCGCCAGTGATCGAGGCGCGCAGGCCAACCTTGCCATGAATTGCCGGGGCACTGAGGCCTTGCCAGCCTTTTTCCAGTACGAAGCCACGGATATCGCCCGCATCATCCTTGGCCCACACCACGAACACATCGGCGATGGGGCTGTTGGTGATCCACATCTTGCTGCCGGTCAGCCGGTAGCCACCGTCGACCTTTCTCGCCCGCGTAATCATCGAGCCAGGGTCGGAGCCATGGTTAGGCTCGGTCAAACCGAAGCAACCGATCCACTCGCCACTGGCCAGCTTGGGGAGATATTTCTGCTTTTGAGCTTCGGTGCCAAATTCGTTGATCGGCACCATCACCAACGACGACTGCACACTCATCATCGAGCGGTAACCCGAGTCGATGCGTTCCACTTCGCGAGCAATAAGGCCGTAGCACACATAGTTCAGGCCGCTGCCACCGTATTGCTCGGGGATGGTTGCACCCAACAGGCCGACTTCACCCATCTCGCGGAAGATCGCCGGATCGGTCTGCTCGTGGCGGAAGGCCTCGAGCACACGCGGCGCCAGCTTGTCCTGGGCGAACTGATAAGCGCTGTCACGCACCATGCGCTCTTCTTCAGTGAGCTGCTGATCCAGCAGCAACGGGTCGATCCAGTTGAAGCTTGCTTTACCGGCCATGAGCGAATCCTCGAAATAGGGGTCAGTTTCTTGTGCCTTTGAGCCTAGGCCTGATCGGCTGCGGGGACAAACGAGGATTGCGCACCGATTAGTGATATTTTGTCACTCCGTAAATCGGCAAAACGCCTTATTGACAGCCTTACAAGTGAGGTTGACGTACATGCGTCGTAAGATCCCCAGTACCGCCGCCCTGATTTGCTTCGAGGCGGCAGCCCGTAACGAGAGCTTTACCAAGGCTGCCCAGGAACTCGCGCTGACCCAGGGTGCCGTCTGTCGGCAGATCGGTGGCCTGGAAGCCTTCCTTAATGTGGAACTGTTCCGTCGCTCGCGCCGCGGCGTGAGGCTGACCGAAGCCGGCCTGTCCTACAGTCGCCAGGTGGCGGCCCAACTGGACGCCGTGGAGCGCGATACCTTGTCGGTAATGCGCCAGCAAGGCGCCAATGTGATCGAACTGGCGGTAGTGCCGACTTTTGGCACTCAATGGCTGCTACCACGACTCAAGGACTTCCAGCAGCGCCACCCGGAGGTCACAGTCAACCTCACCAACCGCACCCGGCCATTCCTGTTTGCCGACACGACCTTCGATGCCGCCATCTATTTTGGTGATGCGGACTGGTCAGGCACCCAATCGCACCAATTGATGGGTGAAAACCCGGTACCTGTGTGCAGTCCGGCGCTGCTGAACGGCCAAGGCATGCTCGAGGCACACCACATCGCGCAGCTACCACTGCTGCAGCAGAGCACACGCCCGTATGCCTGGCGGCAATGGTTCGGCAGTGTGGGCATGAATGTGGAGCGCGACATGACAGGCCCGCGCTATGAACTATTCTCGATGCTCGCCCAGGCGGCCATGCACGATATGGGCATTGCCCTGATACCACCGTTCCTGATCCAGCGGGAGCTGGAGGAGGGAAGGCTGGTGGTCGCTAACAGGCATGCCCTGAGTAGCGACAAGGCCTACTATCTGATGATTCCAGAGCGCAAGGTGGAGTCGGCGTCGCTACGCGCCTTTCGCGACTGGCTGGTAAGTCAGGCTCAGGCCTACATAAATAGCCCAGGGACAAACGCGACAAATTGACCCTGTAGTCAATTATTTTAAACACCTACAGATATATGTATATGTCGCATATTCGCAAACTGTAACGCAAGCATAAAAACACCCTTTAACCGTGCTCAGTACGCGGCTTTGCGGGTTATTTTGCGACATCCAACTAGTCGTAAGCGAATTGGCCGCTTTTTTTTTGATTTTTTCTCCTAATCTGCCAATGGCGCATGTTTGACGGGCTGCAACCCTATTGCTGCGACAAGCGGTCACAGGGTGACTTGTAGTTTTGACTTCGTTTCGCTCCAGAACCGGTTGAAGGCCTTCGGGTTCGTCTGCAAAATGCTTCGCCCCGCCCGGGATCCGGCGGGTTGGCGCTCCACAGCCGCCCCAGCGCACCATCCGAAGTGTGCTGGCTTCTACAAAGACAAAAGGTCACCGCAGGAGAAATAGTCGTGCACATTGGTGTTCCTCTCGAGACGCAGACCGGTGAGACAAGGGTCGCTGCGACCCCCGAAACCATCAAGAAACTGATTGGCCAGGGCCATCAGGTCACCGTTCAACGGGGGGCAGGGCTCAACGCCGCCATTCCGGACAGTGCCTATGAAGCCGTGGGTGCTTCCCTTGGGAGCGCCGCCGATGCCTACGGCGCCCAATTGGTACTCAAAGTGGTCGCCCCCAACGACCAGGAACTGGCCCTGATCAACAGCGGCAGCCTTCTGGTGGGCATGCTCAACCCCTTCAACGGTGAACTGATCGGCAAGATGGCCGAACGCGGCATTACCGCCTTCGCCCTGGAAGCCGCACCGCGAACCTCGCGGGCGCAGAGCCTGGACGTGCTGTCGTCGCAGGCCAACATCGCCGGCTACAAGGCCGTGTTGCTGGCAGCCCATCACTACCCACGCTTCATGCCAATGCTGATGACCGCTGCCGGTACCGTTAAGGCCGCACGCGTGCTGGTACTGGGCGCCGGCGTTGCCGGCTTGCAGGCCATCGCCACAGCCAAGCGCCTGGGTGCGGTGATCGAAGCATCCGACGTTCGCCCGGCAGTGAAAGAGCAGATCGAATCACTGGGTGCAAAATTCATCGACGTGCCATACGAGACCGACGAGGAGCGAGAATGCGCCGAAGGTGTTGGCGGCTATGCCCGACCAATGCCGGCCAGTTGGATGCAGCGCCAGGCACAGGCCGTGCACGAGCGCGCCAAGCAGGCGGATATCGTCATCACCACCGCGCTGATCCCCGGGCGCAAGGCGCCGACCCTGCTAAGCGCCGAAACCGTGGCGCAGATGAAGCCTGGTTCGGTGGTCATCGACCTGGCTGCAGCCCAAGGCGGCAACTGCCCGCTGACCGTCGCAGACCAGGTGGTGCAGGAGAACGGCGTGATCATCGTCGGCCCGACCAACCTGCCGGCCCAGGTGAGTGCCGATGCCTCGGCACTGTATGCACGCAACCTGCTGGACTTCATGAAGCTGCTGTTCGACAAGGATGGCGCGCTGATCATCAACCTCGAAGACGACATCGTCGCGGCCTGCCTGATGTGCCGTGATGGTCAGGTCGTCCGCAAAAACGGCTAAGGAGCACGACAATGGAAGACATGCTGATTTCCCACGGCATCTATAACCTGATCATTTTCGTGCTGGCCATCTATGTGGGCTACCACGTGGTGTGGAACGTCACCCCGGCGCTGCACACCCCACTGATGGCGGTCACCAATGCCATCTCGGCAATCGTCATCGTCGGCGCCATGCTAGCCGCGGCCCTGACCGTGACCCCGGCTGGCAAGCTGATGGGCACCCTGGCCGTGGCCCTTGCCGCAGTCAACGTGTTCGGTGGCTTCCTGGTCACCCGCCGCATGCTTGAGATGTTCAAGAAGAAAACCAAGAACGAGGCGAAGAAGTAAGCATGAGCATGAATCTGGTAACGCTCCTCTACCTCGTCGCCTCGGTGTGCTTCATCCAGGCGCTCAAGGGCCTGTCGCACCCGACCACCTCGCGGCGCGGCAATCTGTTCGGCATGATCGGCATGGGGCTCGCCATCCTCACTACGGTTGGCCTCATTTATAAGCTCGGGGCTGAACTTGCCACTGCCGGTATCGGCTATGTCATCGTCGGCCTGCTGGTCGGTGGCACCGCCGGTTCGATCATGGCCAAGCGCGTCGAAATGACCAAGATGCCCGAACTGGTCGCCTTCATGCACAGCATGATCGGCCTGGCCGCGGTATTCATCGCCATCGCCGCCGTACTAGAGCCGCAGTCGATGGGCATTGTGGCTGCCATCAGCGACCCGATCCCCACCGGTAACCGCCTGGAACTGTTCCTCGGCGCCGCCATTGGTGCCATTACCTTCTCCGGTTCGGTGATCGCCTTTGGCAAGCTGTCGGGCAAGTACAAGTTCCGCTTGTTCCAGGGCGCACCGGTACAGTTCGCTGGCCAGCACAAACTGAACCTGATCCTTGGCCTGACCACCATCGCCCTGGGCCTGCTGTTCACTTTCACTGGCCACTACAGTGCCTTCACCCTGATGCTGGTCCTGGCCTTCATCATGGGTGTGCTGATCATTATTCCGATCGGCGGCGCCGACATGCCAGTGGTGGTGTCGATGCTCAACAGCTACTCGGGGTGGGCAGCGGCCGGCATCGGCTTCTCGCTGAACAACTCGATGCTGATCATCGCCGGTTCCCTGGTAGGTTCGTCCGGTGCCATCCTCTCGTACATCATGTGCAAGGCGATGAACCGTTCGTTCTTCAACGTCATCCTTGGCGGTTTCGGTGGCGATACCGACACTGGCGCGGCGCAAGGTTCGCAAGAACAGCGGCCGGTGAAGTCCGGTTCGGCTGACGATGCCACCTTCCTGCTCAGCAACGCCGACAGCGTGATCATCGTTCCGGGCTACGGCCTGGCGGTAGCCCGCGCACAACACGCGCTGAAAGAGCTGACCGAGAAGCTGACCCACAACGGCGTGACCGTGAAGTATGCGATTCACCCGGTGGCGGGCCGTATGCCCGGGCACATGAACGTACTGCTGGCCGAGGCTGAAGTGCCGTACGATCAGGTATTCGAGATGGAAGACATCAACGCCGAGTTCGGACAGGCCGACGTGGTGCTGGTGCTGGGCGCCAACGACGTGGTCAACCCGGCGGCGAAGAACGATCCCAAGTCGCCAATCGCCGGCATGCCGATCCTCGAAGCGTTCAAGGCCAAGACCATCATCGTCAACAAGCGCTCGATGGCCAGCGGCTATGCCGGCCTGGACAACGAACTGTTCTATCTGGACAAGACCATGATGGTGTTCGGTGACGCCAAGAAGGTCATCGAGGACATGGTCAAGGCGGTGGAGTGACACCAGCCGCTGCAAACCAGCTGATATAAAGGAAGCCCCGGTCAGAATCTGCCGGGGCTTTTCTTTTATTGATCCGGATCAACGGCTCAAATACAAGGCTTCTCATACGACCATGGTCGTGGGACGGCAATGGGCGAAATCTCTAGACTGCGCTGCAGTAGTTTCAGTAGCCCGAGATAACAATCCATGTACCGTGATCGTATCCGCTTGTCCTCCCTGCACAGCAAGGTAATGAGTGCGGCTGATGCCGCTGGTCTGATCGAGGACGGCATGACTGTCGGCATGAGCGGCTTCACCCGCGCCGGCGAAGCCAAGGCCGTACCGCATGCATTGGCCGAACGTGCCAAGCAATCGCCACTGAAAATCAGCCTGATGACCGGCGCCAGCCTGGGCAATGACCTGGACAAACAACTGACCGAGGCCGGTGTGTTGGCCCGCCGCATGCCGTTCCAGGTCGACAGCACCCTGCGCAAAGCCATCAATGACGGCCAGGTGATGTTCATTGACCAGCACCTGTCGGAAACCGTCGAGCAACTGCGCAACCAGCAGCTGAAGCTGCCGGACATCGCGGTCATCGAAGCCGTGGCCATCACCGAGCAAGGCCACATCGTGCCAACCACTTCGGTGGGCAACTCGGCCAGCTTCGCAATCTTCGCCAAGCAGGTGATTGTGGAGATCAACCTCTCGCACAACACCAACCTCGAAGGCCTGCACGACATCTATATCCCAACCTACCGCCCGACTCGCACGCCAATCCCGCTGGTAAAGGTGGACGACCGTATCGGCAGCACCGCGATCCCGATCGATCCGGCCAAGATCGTCGGTATCGTCATCAGCGACCAGCCGGACTCGCCGTCCACTGTGCTGCCGCCAGATGATGAAACACAGGGCATCGCCGACCACCTGATCAACTTCTTCAAGAAGGAAGTGGATGCAGGCCGTATGACCAACAAGCTCGGCCCGCTGCAAGCCGGCATTGGCAGCATTGCCAATGCGGTGATGTGCGGCCTGATCGAGTCGCCGTTCGAAGACCTGACCATGTACTCCGAAGTGCTGCAGGACTCCACCTTCGACCTGATCGATGCCGGCAAGCTTAGCTTCGCATCCGGCAGCTCGATCACCCTGTCGACGCGCCGCAATGCCGATGTGTTCGGCAACCTGGAGCGCTACAAGGACAAGCTGGTGCTACGCCCGCAGGAAATCTCCAACCACCCGGAAGTAGTGCGTCGCCTGGGCATCATCGGTATCAACACCGCACTGGAGTTCGATATCTACGGCAACGTCAACTCCACCCACGTCTGTGGCACCAGGATGATGAACGGCATCGGTGGCTCCGGCGACTTCGCCCGTAACGCCCACCTGGCGGTATTCGTCACCAAGTCGATTGCCAAAGGCGGGGCGATTTCCAGCGTGGTGCCAATGGTCAGCCATGTCGACCACACCGAGCACGACGTGGACATCCTGGTCACCGAGCAGGGCCTGGCGGACCTGCGCGGCCTGGCGCCGCGCGAACGGGCGCGAGCGATCATCGACAACTGTGTGCACCCAGACTACCGCGCTGCGCTGAACGACTACTTCGACCGCGCCTGCCAGCGTGGCGGCCATACCCCGCACATCCTGCGTGAAGCCCTGAGCTGGCACGAAAACCTGGAAGAAACCGGGCGCATGCTGGCCAGCTGATCCAGATGTGGTACGGAACGGCGGCCCTGCTTCCGCTGTTCCGGCCTCTTCGCGGGCTTGCCCGCGAATGGGGCATAACAGTCAAACCCTTCTATCACTACGCCACGCCTCTACTAGCAGCATAATCTGTACTACTGTACTGGTTCTTTCAGACCTTCCCGACTGACAAATCCCCTTCTTCGAATCAGAACGCACCAAATAAGTGCGGACCAGTACAGTTACGCCTATTTCGAGTGCAACAGTAGGGTTACACAGTTAACTGAGCCATCGTCTTTCCACCGAACTGTATCTACTGTTATGGACGACAGAGGAGGATCATTGGCATCAGTTAAATCACTACCTAATGCCGCCATAAGCGGAAGGATGAAGCATCATGGAACGTACCCTCAGTTCCGGTCTGGTTTTTGAAAGCAACGCCCAGCAATCCAACACTTCGCTGCCACTGCGCGCATTGTCGACCCTGCTGCTGTGGCAGCGCCGTATGACCAGCCGTCGTCAACTGGCTCGCCTGGACTCCCGCCTGCTGGCAGACGCCGGTATCAGCGAGTCGCAGCGTTACGAAGAGCTGAGCAAGCCTTTCTGGCGCTAAGCTCCCGGCTTGCCGGCTTCGCCGGCACCGTGAATTCCTCAAACCCGTTGCAGGTGACTGCAGCGGGTTTTTTATTGCCCGAGAGACGCGCAGTCGCGTGCTTCAGATTGAGACCAGTACAGTTTTACAAAAACGAAAATTCGCCTTAACAGTTGTCTGACACAGCAGTCGTTGTCATCTCTACACAGCACTGCGTGATACGCTTGGCCTAACCGTCTGCTGGAACCCGTTGAAGAAAACGTACCGTGACGAGCCCTGCAAACGTCCGATACAGCAGAACCAACCTGACCTACCCAGGAGTCCACATCATGAACCGTAAACACCTGCTTGGCGCCGCCCTGCTGCTTGGCCTGGCTGGCACTGCCAATGCCACCAGTTTCGTTGTCACCACCGACGCGGTAGTGGGCGCCGTTGCTGCCTCCACCGACGCCACATCCGACGTGAGCTCTTCCTTCCGCGACGACAAGATTGTCCAGGCAGCCCGCGATGACGCAGCCAGCTTCGTCGGCACTCAGGGCGCTATCCGCGGCGCCCGACTGGAAAGCGCCTTTGTGCACATCCGTTCGAACATGCCGGCCCTGCAAGCCAGCGATGCACAGCTGGCCCAGGCCATCCTGGCACTCTGATACGCGCCATGCACAACAGGTGCGTTGGCTTCGGCCCTCGCACCTGAGGTAGGCTTCGCCGTTCATTTTTCCAGCCTTCAAGAAAGCTCATGCGTTATCTGTTGCCATTGCTGTTCGCCGCCGCAGGCATGGCCAGCGCCCATGCCATGGATACCACCACACAAAGCCTGGTCATCACCGGCTATGTCACCAGCCAGTTCACAGTCGCACCATTCGATCGCAAACTGCTTACACAGGCCCGCGACGATGCCGCCGCATTCGTTGCCAGCGACGGGCTGATCCGTGGTGCACGCCTGGAAGCCGCCCTGGAATCATTACGCCACAATTGCGCACGGCACGCCGTCGGCGATCTGGAACTGGCGCAGGCAATTCTCGTCCAATAACTACATCTGACTCCCTGTATTTTTCGGAGATGCTCCATGCGCAAACCGCTGATTGCCGCTTCCCTCGGCATGCTGCTGCTGGCCGACCTGGCCCAGGCACAGACCCTGGTGGCCACCAGCAACATCATCGTGCGTGCCTTTGGCCGTTCGATCGACTTCACCTCAGACACCACCACCTCGATCCGCGACTCCAAAGTGGTGCGCGAAGCCCACGACGACGCTGCAAGCTTCGTCGCCAGCAACGGTGACATCCGCGGCGTCCAACTCGAGGCGGCCTTCAATACCCTGCGCGAGCGAGTACCGGAAGCGCGCGGCGCCAGCGACCAGGTATTGGCTGAAGCCATACTCGCACTGTGAAGCGCGTGCGTGCCTGGCTGCTTGGCTGCGCCCTGACGCTGCTCGGCACGCCCGCCTTGGCCGACCTGCAGCTTGAGCTGCAGGCGTCCGGCCTCGACCCACAACAAACAAAAGCCTCCCAAGCCCTGCTCGACGAGGCCATGGGCAAGCTGCCACCGCGCTTCAAGCAGCAGCTGGACCGCCGCGTGCGGGTCAGCTGGAGCGACAACATGCCTGCCGACGCCTATGGGCAGGCATCACTGATATCCACCCTCGAGCTCAACCGCCGCTTGCTGCCCAGCCTCGCCGATGGCAGCGCCGCCGCCGAGCGCACCGACCGCCCACATGGCACGGTGCATGAAGAGCTGCTGGCCACCGTGCTGCACGAGCTCACCCATCTCTACGACCGTGCCCGCCTGTGGCCCAGCGCCGAAAATGCGCTGATTGCACGCTGCAAACGCCAGCAAGGTACGCTGGGCAAGGTCGGCCTGCCGGAAGAATGCCGCGGGCAGGCCGAGCGCCGCTTCACCCTGAGCGACGACCCACGCCTGCTCGACCTGGCCGGGTGGCAGCAGTACGTGGGCCGACGAGGCGAGCGCGAACAGCACAATGGCCAATTCGTGCGCAGCCCCGACAGCTATGAGTTGAGCAGCCCCAAGGAATACATCGCGGTCAACATGGAGTATTTCCTCCTCGACCCGAGCTACAGCTGCCGTCGCCCGGCGCTGTATCAGTACCTTCGCGAACACTTCGGCTGGGCACCCCAACAGGACACCTGTGCCAAGGGCCTGCCATTCATCAATGCCGGCAGCGACTTCGCCCGCCAGCCGCTAGGTGAAATCGACCCAGAGCGGGTCTACGAAGTGGACTATCTGCTGGCTGAAGCCAATCAGAACCTGGTCAGCCGCTGGGGGCACAGCATGCTGCGCCTGGTGATCTGCAAGCCGGGCCGCCCACGCGGACCAGACTGCCGCCTGGACCTCGATCAAAGCCTGGTGCTGTCGTACCGCGCCTTCGTCAACGACGTGCAACTGTCCAGCTGGGACGGCCTGGTCGGCAACTATCCATCGAGGCTATTCGTGCTGCCGCTGGGCCAGGTGATCGACGAATACACCAAGACCGAGCTGCGCAGCCTGGCCTCGGTGCCCTTGAAGCTCAGCCGCGACGAAATCGAGAACCTGGTGCGCCAGGCCGCCGAGATGCACTGGAGCTATGACGGCAACTACTGGTTCCTGTCCAACAACTGTGCCGTGGAGTCGTTGAAGCTGCTGCGCAGCGGCACCGCCAATCCACGCCTCAACGACCTAGACAGCATCATGCCCAACGGTTTGCTGGCAGTGCTCAAGGGCAGGGGGCTGGCAGATACCAGCGTGCTTGATAACCCGCGCGAAGCGTTACGCCTGGGCTACCGCTTCGATTCTTACCGCGACCGGTACCAGGCCATGTTCGAGGTGCTGAGAAAGCAGTTGCCAATCAAGCAAGCTCTGGTTGAAGACTGGCTGGCCCTCAATGCCGAGCAGCGCCGTAGCTGGTTTGCCAAGGCTGACCTGCGCACCAGTGCGGCACTGCTTCTGCTTGAGCAGGCCAGCCTGCGCCGGCAGCTTCTGCTGGCCCAGGACGAAGTCAAGCAGCGTTACCTGAATGCCGCAGCCTTGAAGGATGGCAGCATCAACAAAGCCGATGCCACGCTCAAGCAAATGCTTGCCAACAGCGGTTTTCTCAGCCGCCCGGCAGAGTTGCTCGATTCCAAAGGCTATGGGCTGCCGCAGCCAGAAGAGCGCAAGCACCTGGAGCAGGTGAGCAGAGAGCGCCAGGCACAGCTGTTGCGCTTGAGCACCAGCCTGGATAAAGAGGTGAGGGCGCTGCTGGAGCCGTCGCGAGCCAAGGAAATTGCAGCGGTCGAGGCAAACGTGAAGCAGATCGGCGAGCACTTGCGGGCGTTGCACAAGGCTGCTGGTGGCCTGCAGTTGTGATGTATGAAGGGCTGGCCCTTTCGCGGGCGAGCCCGCGCCTACAGGCGCTCCTCATCTTCCGAGGGCAAATCCTCATCCAGATGCAGCCAAGGCAACCGGCTGCCTGCCCAGATATGTCGGTTGGCTCGTACCCGCTCAGGGTGATCCAGCGTCGCCACCGTTACATCGATCGTCTGCGGGCTATGCGTGGTCACCAGCGCCACATGCGCCCCACACTGCCCACAGAAGTAGCGGCTGCAACTGGCAGGCGCCACATAGCAGCTCGGCTCGCCCGTTAACCACTGGAACCCAGAACGGGGCAGGGTAAGCCAGGTGACCACCAGTCCACCGCTGACCCGCCTGCAGATCGAACAATGACAGTGGGCAATGTCCGTCAGGTTGCCCTCCAGCCGATAACGCAGGGCTCCACAATGGCAGCCACCTTCGGTTACATCCTGCATCACCTACCTCTCGTCACCTTTGCTTCAGCGAAAGCTGGCTGAAAGCTTGCCCTTTTAGGATAGCGCCCACTACCGGCACAAGACCGGTCAGCCAGGGCACCCGGTCAATACCGCGCCCGGCCCAATCAACAACAACAATGGTGATTCTGATGTATTCCTGTGCCCGCCTTTTCGTAGTCCCCCTCCGCATGCTCCCCGCACAGCGCCCTACGCGCTGATACGCCCGAATCGACTGTCCTTTCGCCGCGCCACGCCTGGAGTATTGCCATGCTGACCTTCCTCGGCTTTGCCATGGTCATCACGTTCATGTACCTGATCATGACCAAGCGCCTTTCGGCCTTGATCGCGCTGATTCTGGTACCGATCCTGTTCGCCCTGTTCGGTGGTTTTTCCGCCAAGATCGGCCCCATGATGCTAGAGGGCATCAGCAAGCTCGCACCTACCGGCGTGATGCTGATGTTCGCCATCCTCTATTTCGCCCTGATGATCGATTCCGGCCTGTTCGACCCGGCCGTTCGCAAGATCCTCAAGCTGGTCAAGGGCGATCCGCTGAAAGTCTCGGTCGGCACCGCTGTACTGGCCCTGGTGGTCTCGCTCGACGGTGACGGTGCCACCACCTACATGATCTGCTGCGCCGCCATGCTGCCGATGTACAGCCGCCTGGGCATGAGCCCGCGGATCATGGCCGGCCTGATCATCCTCGCCGGCGGCGTGATGAACATGACCCCATGGGGTGGACCGACCGCGCGTGCTGCCAGCGCCCTGCACGTAGACCCGTCAGACATCTTCGTACCGATGATCCCGGCCATGCTGTTCGGTGTACTGGCGATCCTGGCCATTGCCTACATGTATGGCAAGCGTGAGCGTGCCCGCCTGGGCGAACTGCATCTGCCTACCGACGACATCGACCACAGCGAAATCACCGTCTCGCAGTACCCGGACGCACGCCGGCCCAAGCTGCTGTACTTCAACGGTGCCCTGACCGCCGCCCTGATGGTCGCGCTGATCGCCGGCCTGCTGCCGCTGCCAGTGCTGTTCATGATTGCCTTCAGTATCGCCATGATCGTCAACTACCCGTGCCTGCAACAGCAGAAGGACCGCATCGCCGCCCACGCCGGCAGCGTACTGGCCGTGACCGGGCTGATCTTCGCCGCCGGCATCTTCACCGGCATCCTGTCCGGCACCGGCATGGTCGACGCCATGTCCAAGAGCCTGCTGGCGGTCATCCCCGAGGCGCTGGGCCCATACTTGGCCGTGATCACCGCGATCGTGAGCATGCCGTTCACGTTCTTCATGTCCAACGATGCGTTCTACTACGGCGTGCTGCCGGTGCTGGCCGAAGCCGCCAGCCACTATGGCATCACCCCGGTGGAAATGGCCCGTGCGTCGATCGTCGGGCAGCCGGTACACCTGCTCAGCCCGCTGGTACCCTCCACCTACCTGCTGGTAGCCCTGGCCGGTATCGAGTTCGGCGATCATCAGCGCTTCACGCTCAAGTGGGCAGTGCTGGTATGCCTGTGCATAATGCTCGGCGCACTGCTGATGGGGATTTTCCCGCTGTTCAGTAGTCTTTAATACATCCGTATCACGTACGCGACGCGCCCTGACCGGGGCGCGTTGCCATTACCGCTCGAAGGAAAATACATGGAATGGCTGACCAGCCCGGAAATCTGGGTTGCCTTTTTCACCCTTACCGCGCTTGAGATCGTCCTCGGTATCGACAACATCATCATGATCTCGATTCTGGTCAGCCGCATGCCCAAGCACATGCAGCCACGCACCCGGATCTTCGGCCTGGCCCTGGCCATGGTCACCCGTATCATGCTGCTGCTGTCGATTACCTGGGTCATGCGCCTCACCGCCGACCTGTTCGTGGTCTTTGGCCAAGGCATCTCCGGGCGTGACCTGATCCTGTTCTTCGGTGGCCTGTTCCTGCTGTGGAAGAGCTCGCAAGAGATCTACCACGGCCTGGAAGGCGAGGACGAGAACGCAGAGGAGCCCAAAGGCGCAGGTGGCAAGTTCTTCTACACCATCATCCAGATCGCCATCATCGACATCGTGTTCTCGCTGGACTCGGTGATCACCGCTGTGGGCATGGTTTCCCACGTACCGGTGATGATCGCCGCCATCGTTGTGGCCGTGCTGGTGATGATGCTGTGCGCCGGCGCCATCAGCAATTTCATCGACAAGCACCCGTCGCTGAAGATGCTCGCGCTGTCGTTCCTGATCGTGGTCGGTACTGTACTGATCGCTGAAGCGTTCGAAGTGCATGTGCCGAAGGGCTATGTCTACTTCGCCATGGCCTTCTCGCTGGCGGTGGAGGCCATCAACATCCGCATGCGCACCGCCATGGCCCGCAAGGATGGCAAGGATCATGAACCGGTGAAACTGCGCAAGGACATTCCGGGTCAATAAGGCCAAGGAAGTGCAGCACAACAAGGGCCCTTCGCAGGGCCCTTTTTAATGCCTTTTTTCTGTGCGTTTTTTCCTGCGCGTTGTCACTGTGGAGGCTTGCCCGCGAAGCAGCCCTCACGGGCAGTCATTCGTTTCAAGATCTGTTTCAAATAAATGACTGCCATGCGAAGCTGGCGACAGCTGGGCAAAACAACTAAAGCTTTGAGTGAGCACCGAAAATTCTTCAAATGCTCACGTTTCTTTTCTTGGCCCGATGGGCCTATGCAACAGGGGGCCTTCGCCATGCTGACCCTGCTCAACCTGCTCTCGGCCGTGACGCTTCTGGTCTGGGGTACCCACATTGTGCGCACCGGCATCCTCCGGGTATTCGGCTCGAACCTGCGACGCATCATCAGCCAGAACATGGACAAGCGCCCGCTGGCATTCATCGCCGGTATTCTGGTCACGGCCATGGTTCAAAGCAGCAACGCTACGGCCATGCTGGTCACCTCGTTCGTCGGCCAAGGCCTGATGGCCATGACCCCGGCCTTGGCGATCATGCTGGGTGCCGACGTGGGTACCGCACTGATGGCCCGGGTACTGACCTTCGACCTGTCCTGGCTGTCGCCGCTGCTGATCTTCCTTGGCGTGATCTTCTTCCTTTCGCGCAAGCAGACACGGGCCGGCCAACTGGGCCGGGTGGGCATCGGGCTTGGCCTGATCATCCTGGCACTCGAACTTATCGTGCAGGCAGCTGCGCCGATCACCCAAGCCCAAGGCGTGAAAGTGCTGTTTGCCTCACTGACCGGCGACATCATGCTCGACGCTCTGGTCGGGGCAATGTTCGCCATGATTTCCTACTCCAGCCTGGCTGCGGTTCTGCTCACAGCGACACTGGCCGGCGCCGAACTGATCAGCCTGCCGGTCGCCATCGGGCTGGTGGTCGGCGCCAACATCGGCAGCGGGCTGCTGGCCTTCATCAGTACCAGCATGCAGAACGCCGCCGGGCGTCGGGTGGCCTTGGGCAGCCTGCTATACAAGCTGATCGGCCTGGTGCTGATCATCCCTGTGCTGCACCCGCTGGTGGCATGGATGGACTCGCTGAGTTTCAGCCCTCAGGAACTGGTCATCGGCTTTCACCTGCTCTACAACACGCTGCGCTGTCTGATCATGCTGCCCACGGTCAAACCGATGGGTCGGCTGTGCAACGCCCTGCTACCTGAACGGGAAATCGGCAATGGTCAGGTGCGCCCGCGCCACCTTGACGCCTCGGCCCTGGAAACGCCCAGCCTGGCCCTGGCCAACGCCGCCCGCGAGACCTTGCGCCTGGGGGACATCGTCGACAGCCTGCTCGAAGCCATGCTTGGAGCCCTGCGTGGCACCCAGACCGCCTTGCCACAGCAAGTTCGCGCCTTGGGCGAAGACGCCGAAGCCCTGTACAGCGCAATCAAGCTGTACCTGGCGCAGATGTCACGGGAAGACCTCAGCGAACAGGACAACCGCCGCTGGGCCGAAATCATCGAGCTGTCGATTAACCTCAAACTCGCCTGTGACCTGATCGAACGCATGCTGCGCAAGGTCCAGCAGCAGAAAACCAGCCAGCGACGGGAGTTTTCCCAGGTAGGCCTGGAAGAGCTGACCGGCCTGCAGGAGCAATTGCTGGCCAACCTGCGCCTGGGCCTGTCGGTGTTCCTCAGTGCCGACCCGGAAAGCGCCCGCTTGCTGCTGCGGGAAAAACGCCGGTTCCGTGCCCAGGAACGGCGCCTCGCCCACGCCCATGTCAGCCGCCTGCAGCGCAAGGTCGTGCAAAGTATCGAGACCAGTTCGCTACACTTGGAGCTGATCGCCGACATGAAGCGGTTGAACTCTTTGTTCTGTAGCAGTGCCTATGTGGTACTGGGCGGCTCGGACACCGGAGGGCTGATGCTCGACAGTGTGCCCGATGAAGCCCGCCTGCCGTGATTTCTCCTAGCTGAGGACCCTCGCTCGCCCATGCGTTGCCTGATGTTCGTTTGCCTGCTGATCTGCAGCCTGCCCTCGTTCGCCCTCGACCGCTCGCGGGTTGAAGGCTACCTGTTGCCCAATGGTCTGCAGGTCATCCTGAAAGACGGCTACGAACGTGACCATGTGGCGATTCGCCTGGTGGTCGGCGTGGGCCTGGATGATTTCGACTGCGAGCAGAAAGAGCTGCCACACCTGCTTGAGCACCTGCTGTTCAGTGGCATCGACGAGACAGGCGAAGGCGGGCTGGAAGAGCGCCTGCAAGCGCTCGGCGGAGAGTGGAACGCCTATACCAGCAGTGCCGACACCACCTTTGTCATCGAGGCCCCGGCACGCAACCAGCGCAAGATCCTCGACCTGCTGTTGGCAGTCATCCGCGATACCACCATCGACGCCAAGGCCTTGGCCACCGCCAAGCGCATCATAGAGCGCGAGGACGGCGGCCACTATGGCCATCTGCAGCGCTGGCTCGACCGCCAGGATATCGGCCACCCCGCCAGCGACCAACTGGCCACCGAGCTGGGGCTGAAATGCCCGGAGCGCTCCAACCTCGACGACATGACCTTGGCGCAAGTTCAGGCGCTGCGTGAACGCTGGTACGCCGCCAACAACATGACCCTGATCATGGTCGGTGGCCTCGACCGCCTGCTTCCGGCCTATCTGGAGCGGTCGTTTGGCGAACTGCCCGCCACTGAACCCGAAGAGCGCCGCAACCTTGAAAGCATCACCCGACAGGCCGAGCAGCGTCGCAACCTGACCCGCGGCTGGCTGGGTGATGGCGTCAAATTGCACTGGCTGTTCATCGAGCCGGTGCTGGACAATGACCACCAAGCCACCCTCGACCTGCTGTCGCGCTACCTGGACTGGGCGCTGTACGACCAGCTGCGCCTGCGCAACGAGCTGTCCTACGGCCCCTCCGTGCAGCGTGAGAGCTTTGGCGACACCGGCTTGCTCAGCCTCAATGCGGACCTTGAGCGCGATGACATCGACAAGGCTGTCAAGGTGATGCAGGCCCTGTTCGACCACCTGCGCAAGGAAGGCCTGGACCCGGACACCTTCGCCCGCATCAAGGAAGCCAGCATCGCCAAGGAAAGCTGGAGCACCCAAGGCAACAGCGCCTTGGCCGACTACTACTGGGGGGCGCTGAACGACTATACCGACGGGCGCTTTGCCAACCCGATGCGCAAGCTGCGCCAGGTCAGCCTGGAACAGGCCGACGAGGCACTGAAGGATCTGCTCAAGGAAGATGGCTATGTGCGCATCGAAAAGCCGTTGCTAGGCTATGACGAGCTTTACGGGCTGATGGCCTTGCTTGTGGGGCTGGGCCTGGCGGCGGGGCTGTTGCGCTGGCGGCGGCATGGACCTGAACGGCCCAGTGGTGCTACACGGCAGCGGTAAATCGGCGGTATCCTTTTGCCAGTACCGACCCTTTCGCGGGCTTGCCCGCGAAGAGGCTGGCACAGCCACCTCACTTTTCTGTCGTAGCCCCCAATGCCCCAAATCCCCCATATCGTCCAGCGCATCATCGAACTACTCAAGCGCTACCCCGGCATCATTGCGCTCGGCGGTTTCCTCTCCGGTATCGGCAGCTTCATCCTGGTCGACCGCCAGGCTGGCCTGGCCAGCTGGGTCGCCGTGCTCATGCTGGTCAGCTGGGTCTGGCTGATGCTGGAGAACACCCTCACCGGGCTGTTCGCGCGCACTTTCAACCGCGAGATCCCTCAGCCGCTGCTGCGCTACGCAACGCAGATGATCCACCAGGAAACGCTGTTCTTCGTGCTGCCGTTCTTTTTCATCACCACCACCTGGAACAGCGGTCAGCTGGTCTTCACCGGCTTGCTCGGCGCCGCCGGCCTGGTTTCGATCACCGACCCGCTGTACTACAAGTGGCTGGCACCACGGCGCTGGCTGTTCCTGGCGCTGCATACCCTGACGTTGTTCGCCGCTCTGCTGACCGCGCTACCGATCATCCTGCACCTGACCACCGCACAAAGCTTCAAGCTGGCCCTGATCGCGGCCATGGCCCTGTCATTCCCCAGCCTGGCCAGCAGCTTCCCGATCAACAACTGGCGCCGCGCCGTGGCACTGGTGCTGGTTACCCTGTCGGTCGGTGCCGGTGGCTGGCTGCTGCGCTCCTGGGTACCGCCGGCAACCCTGTGGATGACCGAGGTGGCGGTGAGTACCGAAGTAATGAACCGCCAACCGGGCGACTCGCTGGACGAAATTGCCGCCAGCCGCATCCGCAGCAGTGGCCTGTATGCCTACACCGCCATCAACGCGCCACGCGGCCTGAACGAGCGGATCTACCACGTGTGGCAGAAGGACGGCCAAGAGGTCGACCGCATTGCCCTGGACATCCACGGCGGGCGCAAGGAAGGCTATCGTGCCTGGACCCACAAGCAGAACTTCCCGCCCAACCCGGTAGGCAAGTGGCAGGTGAGGGTGCTGACCGAGGATGGGCAAGTGATCGGCGTGCTGCGCTTCAAGGTGGTCAATGATGCACCCGCGAGTAGTTGACCCCCTGCCTTGCGCAGCACAAGGCGGCTCCAGGTCACTGTTGCCAAGCGTACACACAGCACATAATCACCAAACAGCCCATGCCCCCTGCGCTATGATCAGCCCCTAAGCCTTAGCGCCGAGTCAATTGCATGGAGCCTATGACCAACCCCAGCGCCACCCTGGACACCAGCAGCCAACCGGCCTGCCTGCGTATTACCGGTGACTGGACCCTGGCACACTACGCCAACCTCAAGCGCGAGAGCGAGCGCCTGCGCTCGCAGTGCCCTGCCGACACCGTCGCCGACCTCAGCCAGCTGGGCCGCCTGGACACTGCCGGCGCTTCGCTGCTGGCCGAACTGCTAGGCTCCGAGCGCCTGTCGCACTGCACCCACGCGCTGCCTGAAGCCAGCCAGGCGCTGCTGAAAAACGTCTACTGTTCGGTCCAGGATTACTGCATCCCGGTCAAGGAGCCCGAGCGCAATGTGCTGTTGCTGCTGCTGGAGCGTATCGGCCGCGCCGTCGGCACGCTGTGGCAGGACAGCATGCAGCTGCTTGGTTTCGTCGGTGTGATTCTGGAAACCTTGCTGCGCCGCGCCTTCCAGCCACATCGCTGGCGCTTCACTCCTGTGGTGGCACATATTGAGCAGACCGGGCTGGACGCCGCGCCCATCGTTGCGTTGCTGACCTTTCTGGTAGGCGCCGTAGTCGCTTTTCTCGGGGCCACGGTGCTGGCCGACTTCGGCGCGACCATTTTCACCGTCGACCTGGTCGCGTTCTCGTTCCTGCGCGAGTTCGCCGTGCTGCTGACAGCCATTCTCATGGCCGGCCGCACTGCCAGCGCGTTCACCGCGCAGATCGGCTCGATGAAGGCCAACGAAGAAATTGACGCCATCCGCACGCTGGGCCTCAACCCCATGGAGCTGCTGGTGGTGCCGCGGGTACTGGCTCTGCTGATTTCGCTGCCGTTGCTCACCTTTGTCGCCATGATCTGCGGCATCGTTGGCGGGGCGGTGGTATGCGCCCTGACACTGGATATTTCACCGGCCATGTTCCTGTCGCTGCTGCAAACCGACATTGGCGTGCAGCACTTCCTGGTAGGCCTGGCCAAGGCACCGTTCTTCGCCTTCCTGATCGCCGCCATCGGCTGCCTGGAAGGCTTCAAGGTCAGCGGCAGCGCCGAGTCGGTGGGGGCACACACCACCTCGGCAGTGGTGCAGTCGATTTTTGTGGTCATCGTGCTGGATGCGGTGGCAGCGCTGTTCTTCATGGAGATGGGCTGGTGAGTGGCCAGAATTGCGTAATCGAAGCCCGCGGCATCTGCAACCGCTTCGGCCGCCAGGTGGTGCATGAAAACCTTGACCTTGACCTGTACCGCGGCGAAATCCTCGCCGTGGTAGGCGGTTCAGGCAGCGGCAAATCGGTGCTTCTGCGCAGCATCATTGGGCTGCGCCGGCCCAATGAAGGGCAGATCAAGGTGCTCGGCCAGGACCTGACCGGCCTGCGCGAAGAACAGCGTTCACTGGTCGAGCGGCGCTTTGGCGTGCTGTTCCAGAAGGGGGCGCTGTTCTCTTCGCTGACGGTGACCGAAAACGTGGCCTTGCCGCTGATCGAGCACGCCGGGCTGTCCCGTAGCGATGCCGAGCACCTGGCCGGGGTGAAACTGGCCCTTGCCGGGTTGCCGATCTCGGCTGCCGACAAGTACCCGGCCTCGTTGTCGGGGGGCATGATCAAGCGCGCAGCGCTGGCCCGCGCCTTGGCCCTGGACCCGGACATCCTGTTCCTCGACGAACCCACGGCTGGCCTGGACCCGATCGGTGCCGCGGCATTTGACCAGTTGATCCTTACCCTGCGCGATGCGCTGGGCCTGTCGGTGTTCCTGATCACCCACGACCTCGACACCCTGTACACCATCACCGACCGCATTGCGGTGCTGTCGCAAAAGAAGGTCCTGGTGGCCGGCCCGCTGGCCGAGGTCGAGAAGACCAACGACACCTGGATCCAAGAATACTTTCACGGCCCACGCGGGCGCGCAGCCGAACAGGCTGCCACCCGTGCCGGGCAGGAGCGCTGAGCAATGGAAACCCGAGCCCATCACGTCCTCATCGGCCTGGTCACCGTTCTGGTGGTGACAGGGGCCATGCTGTTCGGCCTGTGGCTGGCCAAGTCCAGTGTCGACGACGCCTTCAAGGATTACGAAGTGGTGTTCAACGAAGCCGTGTCCGGCCTTTCTCCCGGCAGCACGGTCCAGTACAACGGCATCAAGGTGGGCGACGTGTCCACCCTGCGTCTGGACCCGAAAGACCCGCGCCGGGTACTGGCACGCGTGCGCCTGAGCGCCGATACCCCCGTGAAGGAAGACACGCAGGCCAAGCTGACCCTGGCCGGCGTCACCGGCAACTCGTTCATCCAGCTCAGCGGCGGCACCCCGCAAAGCCCCGAGCTTAAAGGCAAGGATGGCAAGCTGCCGGTGATCATCGCTTCGCCATCGCCAATCTCGCGTCTGCTCAACGACAGCAGCGACCTGGTGACCAACATCAACATGCTGCTCCATAACGCCAACCAGATGTTCTCCGAGGACAACATAGGCCACCTCAGCAACACGCTGGCCAACCTCGACAAGACCACCGGCGCCTTTGCCGGCCAGCACGGCAGCATCGCCGAGGCCATCGCACAGCTGGTGCAGGTGGGCAAGCAGGCCAGCGCCACCCTGGCCGAAACCCAGGCATTGATGCGCAATGCCAACGGCCTGCTGGATAGCGAAGGCAAGCAGGCGATCGGCAGCGCCGAACAGGCCATGCAGTCACTGGCCCAAAGCACGGCAACCATCAATAACCTGCTCCAGAACAACAGCGAGGCTATAGGTGACGGCGCCCAGAGCCTGAACCAGCTTGCCCCGGCCATTCGTGAACTGCGCGAAACACTTAACGCGCTCAAAGGCATTTCCCGGCAACTGGAGGCCGACCCAAGCGGCTACCTGCTTGGCCGCGACAACAACAAGGAGTTCCAGCCATGAATCCGTCGCTGCGCCTGCTGACCCTGGCGGCCTCGCTGAGCCTGGCCAGTGCCTGCTCGATCCTGCCGAAGAGCGAACCTGTGGACCTTTATCGCCTGCCGGTGAACCAGCCCAGTCGCACAGCGCCGCCGCTGGAGTGGTCATTGCGCCTGAACAAGCCGCTGGCCAGTGAAGTGTTGGCTGGGCCAAGGATTGCCGTGGTTCCCCAGGGCAATGTGGTGAGCAGCTACAAGGGCGCGCGCTGGAGCGATGCGGCCCCGGTGCTGCTGCGTAACCGCTTGCTCGACGGGTTCCAGCGTGAGGGCCAGGTACAGCGCCTGAGTGCTGACGACAGTAACCTGCAGGCAGACTACGAGCTGGCCGGCGAGCTGCAGGCATTTCAGAGTGAATACCGCACGGATGGGGCAGTGGAGGTGGTGATCCGCTATGACGCTCGCTTGGTCCAGGGCCGCAACCAACGCATCCTGGCCAGCAAGCGCTTCGAAATCCGCCAACCGCTGGACGACAAACAGGTATCAGCAGTGGTCGCCGGCTTCGGCCAGGCCAGCGACCAGCTGGTGGGGCAAGTCGTGAACTGGACCATCACCCAGGCCAACCAGGCACAACTGAAGCTTCAGGCAAAGAACCAGTAGCAGACGAAGATCGCCGCGACTACCCCTGAAAACTCGGCCAGAAGTGCGCAACCGACCGCATGGCGCACGCGCTGGATGCCCACGGCACCAAAGTACACGGCCAGTACGTAGAAGGTGGTTTCGGTGCTGCCCTGAATCGTCGCTGCCACCAAGGCAGGGAAACTGTCCACGCCTTGGGTCTGCATGGTCTCGATCAGCATTGCCCGCGCTGCGCTGCCAGAGAACGGCTTGACCAGCGCGGTGGGCAGGCCCTCGACGAAGCGCGTGTCCAGGCCCATCCAGCTCACCGCATGGCGGATACCGTCCAGGGCCAGCTCCAGGGCACCAGAGGCGCGCAGCACACCCACCGCCACCAGCATCGCCACCAGGTAGGGCAGCAGGCTCTTGGCCACATCGAAGCCTTCCGTGGCGCCTTCGACAAAGGCTTCATACACCTTCACCCGTTTCAGGGCGCCCACCACCAGGAACAGCATGATCACGCCAAACAGCGTGAGGTTGCCCAGGAGCGACGACAGGCTGGCCAGCGCGGCGGCCGACAGGGTGCCAAGAAAAGCCATGAAGCCTCCCAGCAGCAAAGCGCCGGGGATGAAGTAGGCAAGCACCACCGGGTCCCACAGACGCAAACGCTGCATCACTGCCACCGACAACAGACCAACCAGGGTCGAGACGCTGGTCGCTAGCAGGATTGGCAGAAACACCATGGTCGGGTCTGGCGCGCCTTGCTGGGCCCGGTACATGAAGACAGTTACCGGCAGCAGGGTCAGCGACGAGGCGTTGAGCACCAGAAACAGGATCTGCGCGTTGCTCGCGGTGGTGCTGCCGGGGTTCAGCTCCTGCAGCGCGCGCATGGCCTTCAGGCCAATCGGCGTAGCAGCGTTGTCCAGCCCCAGGCCGTTGGCAGCGAAGTTCATGGTGATCAGGCCCAGGGCCGGGTGGCCGGGCGGCACCTCCGGCATCAGGCGGGCGAACAACGGGCCCAGCACCCTGGCCAACCATTCGACGATACCGGCCTTCTCGGCGATCTTCAGAAAGCCCAGCCAAAGGGTCAGTGTGCCGAACAGCAGCACCATCACCTCGACCGACAGCTTGGCCATGGCGAATATGCTTTCGACCATTGCCGCGAAGATGCCTGCGTTGCCACCCACCAGCCATTGGGCCATGGCGGACACCGCCGCCACCAGGAAAAAGCCGAGCCAAAGGCCGTTGAGCATCCGTATGTTCCCCCTGAAAAGTGCCCGAATAATAGCGTATCGCAGCCTGTGACTGGCGATCGCGAGCCTTTGTAGGCGCGGCTCAAGATCTCGCAGATAACAAAAAGCCCCGACAAGTCGGGGCTCTTGGTCAAACAGCCATCAGGCTCAGCGCTTGGCGGTTTCGCCAACCACTGCAGCTCCCTGTTTCTCAGCCATCAGCGAGGCGTAGTACTGCTCGCCCTTGACCGCGTCGTACATGCCTTCCCAGCGAGCAATGACCAATGCAGCCAAGGCGTTGCCCACAACGTTCAGTGCAGTACGGGCCATGTCCATGATGCGGTCCACGCCTGCGATGAAGGCCAGGCCTTCCAGCGGAATGCCCACGCTGCCCAAGGTGGCCAGCAGTACCACGAACGATACGCCCGGCACACCCGCGATACCTTTGGAAGTGACCATCAGGGTCAGCACCAGCAGCAGCTGCTGGCTCCACGACAGGTCGATACCGTACAACTGGGCAATGAAGATCGCCGCGATGCTCTGGTACAGGGTCGAACCGTCGAGGTTGAACGAATAGCCGGTCGGTACCACGAACGAGCAGATCGACTTCGGCGCGCCGTACTTCTCCATCTTCTCGATCACCCGCGGCAGCACGGTTTCCGAACTGGAGGTGGAGTAGGCCAGGATCAGCTCATCTTTCATGATGCGCATGATCTTGATCACCGAGAAGCCGAACAGGCGGGCAACCAGGCCCAGTACCATGAAGGCGAAGAAGGCGATGGCGAAGTACACCAGCACAACCAGCTTGGCCAGCGGCAGCAGCGAGCTGAAACCGAAGTTGGCCACGGTCACCGCAATCAGGGCGAACACGCCGATCGGGGCGTAGTTCATGATCATGTGGGTGACCTTGAACATGGTCTCCGAAACAGCCTGGAAGGTACGCACCAGCGGGTCACGCAGCTCTGCCTGCAGGCTCGACAGACCCAGGCCGAACATCACCGAGAAGAAGATGATCGGCAGCATTTCGCCACGCATCAGCGCTGCGAAGATGTTCGACGGAATCAGGTTGAGCAGGGTTTCGATGAACGCGTGCTCATGTTGCACTTCGGCCGCTGTCGCCTGGTACTTGGAGATATCCACAGTGCCCAGGGTGCTCATGTCGATGCCGGCACCCGGATGGAACAGGTTGGCCAGCACCAGGCCTACGACGATGGCGATCGTGGTCACCACTTCGAAGTAGATGATGGTCTTCAGGCCGATACTGCCCAGTTTCTTCGCGTCGCCAACACCGGCGATGCCCACGATCAGCGACGAAATCACGATCGGGACGACGATCATCTTGATCAGGCGGATGAAGATGTCACCAGCGGGCTGAAGGACGTTGCTGATCCACCATGCCTTTTCTGCACTGAAATGATTCAGTAGCGCGCCGATTGCAACACCCAGGACCAGACCGATGACGATCTGCCAGGCGAGGCTCAGTTTTGCCTTCTTCATGTCTTTACCCTTTGTTTTAGTGGTCATGGCACCTGGCGGAAACACGCGTAACAGAGCCATGGGCAAGGTCACGGGCAATAAAGGCTTCCGTCAGGCGACGTCATGTAAGGACACCGCAGGCGAGCGACAGGGCGCTCTGGCCAGCGAAAAAGGCGGCAACTATTGCGACGGCAAGGGGCGAAAGCTAATGCCTGAAACGCATGGCCCATGCCGTTTATGCATACTGTTTTCGACCTAGCCGGCAGCTTCGCAAGTGCTTGATTTATAACATTCGGAATCCCGAACAAGACCAAACCGCCATATTTCGGCAGATTTGGCGGGACAGATAGGACACGAAAGATGGCCTGTTCGACAATCCGAATGGCGGAAATGCCACTTGTAGCAGCACCAGGAAGGTCGAAAAAAAATTGATGTACGGTCGAGACAAAATGTGTCCCAGGGGAAAAAACGCGCAAGGGAGGCGACGTTTCCTACATGGCTCCTCGGAAGTCAGGTCTGGCAAGGTATCCCTGTGACACCGCCGACCTGAGACTTCCGATTCCGCCTTTCCTGACCCGGCCCATTACTGGAGGCACTCCCTGTACCCCTAGGCCACTCCGGTCCTGTAACAATCAGAGCAGCCCGACCCCTTGGTCATGTGCTACCCCTCCTCGGGGCGGCGCATCATAGAAGGCTGAACTATAGAAAGCTTCAGCTTCTATTACGTGACAGTGAGTGACCTTTCATCCGTACCGGCAACAATGCTCAGTACCAGTTCGGGTCACGCTTGAGCTGCTCCTGCAGCATTGCCTTCATGCCGTCGTCAGGTTCGCCCAGCCAGCGGTACTGCGCATGACGGGTGGGCGACTTGTCGCTCGGCAAACCTTCGGGCACCTCGACGAGCATCCCATAGGCATCATCCTTGTCCCAGCTGAACGCCACGATCAGCCGCTTGTAGGTGCAATTGTCCTGTTTTTCGCACAGCGGCCCGACCAGGTACTTGTCGCCGTCCTCAGTAACGGCAGACATCTGCTGCTGGGCACTGCCGGTCAGATTGACCACCCAATCGGGCAGGCGTTCCTCGCCTTCGAGGGTGTCCTGCCAGGTTTCCCGGTACTCCGGGTCCGAGCCGAGCAGTTGGTCGACCCGAACCTGGCCGTCATTGGCCGCCATGGCCGCCGCGCTGCCGCCCAGCAACAGGGCGGCGACCACGGCTGAACGAAGCTTCCTGCTCATCTTCAACCTCGTCCGCGTCCAAAGAAGAAGGAGGCTACAAACAACACCAGGAAGACAATGAACAGGATCTTGGCGATACCTGTAGCAGCGCCCGCGATACCACCGAAGCCCAGTACAGCGGCGACAATGGCGATGATGAGGAAAGTGATAGCCCAACTCAGCATGGTAGTTCTCCTTTCTTTTTGCGGAATCGATCCGGCCGCCTGGTCAGAAAACCCAGCGTTCCTGGGGAACAACTTTTTCCACAGTGGCCGGTGAGGCAATGGCCTGGCCAGCGGGCTGCCAGTCAGCGGCCTTGACCAAGGTGTTGGCACGAGTGGCCTGAATCTGCGTCAACAGGGCAGTCTGAGCCGCCACCTGCTCAGCCAGACGCGCCGTCTGCAAGCTGTAATAGAAGAGGCCAGCGGCCAAGGTCAGCAGCATCGCCATGCCGAGTGTCAGCATCTGGCGCAAAGGCAGTGCAGCGCTCTGCGAGCGGTTGACGGATTGGCGGTTCATGCTGGCTCCTCCTGCTGTATTTTTTGTTCAAACCTGAACAGGTAATTGCAGCCTGCATGCCAGCCTTTTGATTTAAATAAAATCCTTATAAATCAATTATTTAGTGATTATTAAAAGACACCGTGAGGACGTATCCTGCACGATGACGCCTGTGTGGTCGTGCGAATTGCACGATCAGCCTTCCACCTTGGTCGCGACTTTCAGCAGGTCAGCATCCACGCCCCGTACGCCGATGATCTGCCGCGCGATCTCCACGGCGATGGTTTTCTGCTCCGCGCTGACCACCTCGCCCGAGAGCCGCACCATGCCTGCTTCGCTGGCCACCTTCAGGTTCAGGCCATCGAGGTTGCGGCTGAAGCGATAACTGCTCTGGATTTTGTCGACGATCCAGCTGTCGCTTGGCTGCGGCCCGATTGGCGCGCCCGCCGGTGTTTCCCGCGCCTTGGCCATGGCGGCGGTATCGAGGCTGACCAGGTTGTTGACCAGGTACACGCCGTCGGTGGTACGCGCTACCACGCCCGCCAGCTCCTTGGCTTCGGCACTGTCGACCTTGCCACGCAACGTCACCACACCCTCGCTGCTCTGTACTTCTATAGGTGCCTTTTCGGTGGTACGGCTCCACAACAGCCGAGCACGGATCACCGCCGCCAGGGTCACGTCCTCCAGGCGCTGGGCGTAGGCACGCAGCTCCTGCGGACGCTCCACCAGTTGGGCATTGAGTTGCAGCAGGTTCTCTACCTGTTCGATGCCCCGGGTAGCACGGGCCACGTCCTCGGCCAGCTGCCGCTCGACCTCGTTCTCCACCTCACCGGAAAGCCGCGCCTGCTTGCCGTCCACTTCAACCTTGATGCGAAATGAATCAAGCATGCGGTTCAGTGACAAGGCGGTTTGCAGGGCGCCTTCCAGGCGCGCGTCCTGCACAGGGTCGGCGAATGCGGGGGTAAGGATTGGCAGCAGGGTGGCGGCCAAAACGGCTGTACGCAGGGAAAAGGGCATGAAAGCGCCTCCTTCGTGGGCAAAATCTGAAAATCATCGCAACCAATGTGCCAGCGCGTGTCTCTAAGCAAATCATTGAAGAATCACGGCTTGTAGACATCGTTTGGCCACTGGCTAGCATGCAAAGGACAGAATCCTTCAGAATTGACCATGCAACTTGCCCGATTTTTCCCACACTAAATAAAGATCTTTCCCTAAGGAGCACAGGAAATGGAATCAGCCCAGGACAACCAAGGCCGAATTCTGCTGGTGGATGACGAGTCCGCGATCCTGCGCACGTTCCGTTACTGCCTGGAAGACGAGGGCTACAGCGTGGCCACGGCCAACAGCGCCGCCCAGGCAGAAACCCTGCTGCAGCGCCAGGTGTTCGACCTATGCTTCCTCGATTTGCGCCTGGGGGAAGACAACGGCCTCGACGTGCTGGCACAGATGCGTATCCAGGCCCCGTGGATGCGGGTGGTGATCGTCACCGCGCACTCGGCGATCGACACCGCAGTAGATGCCATCCAGGCCGGCGCTGCCGACTACTTGGTCAAGCCATGCAGCCCCGACCAGTTGCGCCTGGCCACTGCCAAGCAACTGGAGGTGCGCCAGCTTTCTGCACGCCTGGAAGCGCTGGAAGGTGAAATACGCAAACCCAAGGACGGCCTCGACTCCCATAGCCCGGCCATGATGGCGGTGCTTGAAACCGCCCGCCAAGTCGCCATCACTGACGCCAACATCCTCATCCTTGGCGAATCGGGTACCGGCAAGGGCGAGCTGGCACGGGCCATCCATGGTTGGAGCAAGCGTGCACGCAAAGCCTGCGTGACCATCAACTGCCCGTCGCTTAACGCCGAGCTGATGGAAAGCGAGCTATTCGGCCATACCCGCGGCGCCTTCACCGGCGCCAGCGAAAGCACCCTCGGGCGGGTCAGCCAGGCTGACGGGGGCACGCTATTCCTCGACGAGATCGGCGATTTCCCGCTGACCTTGCAGCCCAAACTGTTGCGTTTCATCCAGGACAAGGAATACGAACGCGTCGGCGACCCGGTTACCCGGCGTGCCGATGTACGTATCCTGGCTGCCACCAACCTCAACCTTGAAGAGATGGTGCGCGAAAGCCGCTTTCGCGAAGACCTGCTGTATCGCTTGAACGTGATTACCCTGCACCTGCCCCCGCTGCGCGAGCGCAGTGAAGACATCCTCATCCTGGCCGACCGCTTCCTCGCCCGTTTCGTCAAGGAATACTCCCGGCCCGCCCGCGGTTTCAGTGACGAGGCGCGAACCGCCCTGCTCAACTACCGCTGGCCTGGCAACATTCGCGAACTGCGCAACGTAGTGGAACGGGCCAGCATCATCTGCCCGCAGGAACGCGTGGAGATCAGCCACCTGGGCATGGGTGAACAACCCGCCGGCAGTGCCCCGCGCGTAGGTGCCGCACTTAGCCTGGATGAGCTGGAGCGTGCCCATATCGGTGCCGTACTGGCCGCCAGCGATACCCTCGACCAAGCCGCCAAGACCTTGGGCATCGATGCTTCTACCCTGTACCGCAAGCGCAAGCAGTACAACCTATGAAATGGCCGCCCATGAAGCTGCGTACGCGGCTTTTCCTCAGCATCTCGACGCTCGTCACCGTGGCGTTGCTAGGGCTGCTGCTGGGTCTGGTCAGCATGCTGCAGATGGCTACAGTGCAACAGCGACTGGTGCGCGACACCACCCATGCCCTGGAAGTGGGGCTGAAGTTGCGCCAGAACCTGGGCGAACAGATGATTCTCATTCTCGATGAAGACACCGCCCCAGAAAGCCTGCGGCTGCTGCAGGACAACTTCCAGGACCTGCTCAACCAAGGGCTGGAACAAGGCGGTGAGCGCACCGGTTTCAGCAAGGCGAGCAGCAATTACCAGGCCTTCCTCCAGACCTATCGCGACAGCGCCACACCCGCTCGCAGCATGGGTGTCGATCAGCCGCTTGGGGCCGCGTTCAATCAGGTGCGCACCGACCTCATCGATTCCCACAAGCAGGCATTGGACCTGATTACCCGTAGCGAGGAACGCACCCGTGACCGCGCCTTGCTGGTCAGTGGTGTACTCGGCCTGATGGGGTTGGTGGTGTTGATACTGGGCTTTATCACCGCGCACAACATCGCCCGGCGTTTCGGCCAGCCGATCGAAGCCTTGGCCAAGGCGGCCGACCAGTTGGGCAAGGGCAATTTCGATGTGACCTTGCCGGTCGCCCAGGCCGCCGAGCTCAACCAGCTGACCCGCCGTTTTGGGCTGATGGCCGATGCCTTGCGCAAGCACCAGGCCACCAACGTCGACGAGCTGCTGGCCGGCCAGCAGCGTTTACAGGCGGTACTCGACAGCATCGACGACGGCCTGCTGATCATCGACCGCCAGGGCCGCCTCGAGCACCTCAACCCGGTGGCGCAGCGCCAGCTGGGCTGGAACGACAGCCGCGTGGGCAGCAGCCTGGTCGAAGCCCTGCAGCGACCCGAGCTTGAGCAACAACTGCGCCAGGTTCTGCGCGGGGGCAGCCTCGACCGCCCACCGGACGACCTGAACATGGAGGTCGATGAAGAATCACGTCTGCTCACCTACAGCCTGACCCCGGTCAGCCACCCGCAGGGACCAATCCTCGGCGCGGTGATGGTGCTGCACGATGTGACCGAGCAAAGGGCCTTCGAGCGGGTGCGCAGCGAATTCGTGCTGCGCGCCTCCCACGAACTGCGTACCCCGGTGACCGGCATGCACATGGCCTTCGGCCTGCTGCGCGAGCGGGTCAAGTTCCCGCCCGAAGCCCGCGAGAACGACCTGCTGGAAACCATCGGCGAAGAAATGCAGCGTCTTACCCAACTGATCAACGACCTGCTCAACTTCTCCCGTTATCAGAGCGGTTTGCAAAAGCTCGAGCTGGCCCCCTGTGCCATCGACGACCTGCTGGACCACGCGCAATCGCGCTTTGCCGAACAGGCCGCGCACAAGCAGATCGAGTTGATCAAGGAACTGGACCCGCCGCTACCGCGCATCCAGGCCGACGTCGCCCAGTTGGACCGGGTGCTGGACAACCTGCTGCACAACGCCATCCGCCATACCGCCAACGGCGGGCGCATCCGCCTGCATGCCAGACGGCATGCAGAACGGGTGATCATCAGCGTCGAGGACAACGGAGAGGGCATTTCCTATGGGCAACAAGCGCGCATCTTCGAGCCTTTCGTGCAGGTAGGTCGCAAGAAAGGCGGCGCTGGGCTGGGGCTCGCGCTGTGCAAGGAAATTGTGCAGCTGCACGGCGGGCGCATGGGCGTGTTTTCGCGGCCGGGGCAGGGGACCCAGTTCTACATGGCGTTACCGGTCTGATTGCTTCAACGCGCCTACACCCGCCGCGGCAGGTGCCCACGAGTCACCAACTCGGCAAACTGCCGGGCGTTCAGCGGCCGGGCAAACAACCAGCCCTGGCCATAATTGACCCCCTCGCTGTTCAGCAGCACCGCCTGGTCCTCGAACTCGATTCCTTCGGCAATTACCCGCAGGTGCAAGTCATGGGCCATGCGGATGATATGCGGGGCCACGCCGCTACTGGCGGCATCGTGGCCCAGAGCGTCGATGAATGCCTTGTCGATCTTCAGGCAGTCCACCGGCAGGGTTTGCAGGTAGGCCAGGCTGCAATAACCGGTACCAAAGTCGTCGATCAGCACCTGGTGCCCCACGGCGCGTAGCGCCTGCAGATTGTCACGGGCGACCACCACGTCGATCAGGCCGCGCTCGGTCACCTCGAAGGCAATCTGGCTGGGCGCCACTCGATGCAAGGCCAGCAAGCGCGCCGCCACCCGGCCAATACGTGGCACCATCACATCGCAGGCCGCCAGGTTTATCGATATGTATAGCTTGGGGTGCGAGCGCAGTAGCTGTCCTAGCTGTTCAAGCACACGCTGCAGGACAAAGTCGGTGATCTGGCGAATCTGCCCGGTATTCTCCGCCAGCGGAATGAAAAGGTCCGGGCTGGTCAGGGTGCCGTCCGGGCGGCGCCAGCGCACCAAGGCCTCGGCGCCCACACAGCGCCGGCTGTCGAGCTCGATGATTGGCTGGTAGAGCACCTGCAGCTCTCCACGACGCAAGGCATTCTGTAACTCTGAACTCATCGACCGTCGTTGCAGAATCAACTGCAGAACCAACCAACCGATGCAGCAGGCCGCCAGCACGCTACCGGGGAACAGCAACCAGAGCATGCCGTTCATCTTCAACGGCAGACTGGCCCTCGGGGCAATCAGCACCAACTGATAATCCGGCGACTTGGTCGGCATTCGGTAGATCAGCCGATCACTGAGTTCCAGCAGCGACTTGTGGCTGGTCGACCAGGCCGAGGGTGGTGGCCATACCTGTGGCGGGCCAAGCACCGGAATGGCCCGGGCGCCGTTGTCCAGCACCACCACCAGGCTGCCACCTGGGGGCAGGTCCACCACATCGGTCAAATGCCCACGGGAGGTGGAAACCAGAAACTTGCCCCGGCCCAGCATCAGTGCTGCCAGGTTCTCGTTCGGCTCGGTGGTGGTGTTAAGCCAGTAGCTGTACGTTGGCCCCTGGATATCTGGCGCCCGCAAGGGAACGAACGCTCGCTCATCACCGCGGTTGGAGCAGGCAACATTGCCATCTACATAAGCCGCTTCATAGATGAACCGCGAGTTCAGGCCAACCTGCTGCAAGGCTGCCAGCATTGCCGGGCTGCAGCCGCGCAAGGGTTGGGCCTGCAGCAGGTCGACCCCTTCGCGCAATTGGCCGAACACCTGTTCGAGCCGTTCCAGAAAACGCTCGCCCTGGGCATTCATCTGTTCGCTTTCGCTTTGTTTCATTTGTTGCAAGGCAATGCCGATGCTGGCAGAGAGCAACACCGCGGCGCTGGCCAGCGCTGCCAAAGTGGCCAGCATCCAGGGACGGTAAAAAATTTGGCGCAGCAAGGCAATGAAGGCTGACATCGAAGGCATCCAGTTGATAACCAAGGTATAGCAACGGAATCAATAATCACCCTCACCGTTTGGCGCTTCGCTGCAATCCACCCACGCGCTTTGTAGAAACAACCTTGTGGCTGCGATGAGACCGTTAAGTCGATACAACTGCGTCGACCCAACTCGCCTATTCGCAGCGCAAGGCTTGCAACAAGGACCCCGCCCGCCGTGACTCAACGCATGCGGTTAAGTACCTGCAGCATCGCTGCTGTCTGCGCATCCGGCATACCGTCGAAGCGCTGCGGGCGGAAGCGCATCTGGAAGGCGGCGATCACATGACGTGTGGCGACATCCAGCACGCCGGTCTGCTCGATCTGATAGCCAAACCGTGCCAGCTCCTGCTGGTACCAGCCAACGCTTGGCGGGTTGACGCTGAAGTAGGCTTGCTGCCGTGCCACGGCGTTGGCATCCGGCCAGATACCCAGCCCGGCGTCGGCCAGGCGCTTCCACGGGAACAATGGCCCCGGGTCCAGCTTGCGCAGCGGGGCGATGTCACTGTGGCCGATGATATGGCGTGGTTCGATGTTGTTGCGTTTGACAATGTCCTTGAGCAGCGCGATCAGCGACTGGATCTGCGCCTCGCTGTAAGGGTGCCAGACCCGGCCGTTCGGGGTGTCGGTGAAGCCTGGGTTGACGATCTCGATACCAATGGACGAGGAGTTCAGCCAGGTACGCCCCTGCCACTGGCTCTCACCGGCATGCCAGGCGCGACGGTTTTCATCTACCAGCTGATACACCGTAGCCGGGCCATCGCCGATCAGGTAATGGCTGCTGACTTCACCATGGGTAAGCAGCGCCAGGGAGCGCTCCAGCGAAGCATTGGTGTAATGCAGGACAACGAACTGGATGCGGTTGTCCTGATTGGCCGAAGGGTGACTGCGGTCGATGCGCAGGCCCGTCGAGCAACCGGCGACAGACAACAGCAAAAAGGAAATCAGGGTTTTTTTAAGCGTGGAAAGCACGTCAGTGGCCTCAGCGTATGAGCGCTACAGTATAACGTGCTCACATGCGCTGTGCCTGCCGGACAGCGGCTGGCTAACCATGCTCGACGCGATTACGCCCCAGCTCCTTTGCCCGGTACAGCGCTGCATCGGCCCGTTTGAGCACCTGGTCGCTGCGTTCGCCAGAACGGAATGCACCCAGGCCGATGGAGGTGGTGATCACCACCCGTTCTCCCTTGAAGTGGAATGGGCAGGCTTCGACTGTGGCACGCAACACCTCGGCCACTTGCGCAGCGACTGCGGGCGTAGTCTGCGGCAGCAGCAAGACGAATTCCTCGCCGCCAAAACGGGCGATGAAATCCCGGCCCCGCAGACGCTTGCGCAACTGGTCGGCCACGATCTTGAGGACCTTGTCCCCAGCCAGATGACCATAGTTGTCGTTGATGCGTTTGAAATGGTCCAGGTCAAGAATCGCCATCGCCAGATGGCCGCCGTTTTCCTGCCAGTCAAGCATTTCGCGTTCGACTCGCTCGCTCCAGGCCGCACGGTTGGGCAGGCCGGTGAGCGGGTCCAGCAGGGCTTTCTGGCGCTGTTCTTCCAGGTGCTCGCGATAGCCAAGCGCCTCATGCTCCATGCTCGCCACCCGCTCCGACAAGCCTTGCAGGCGACCGGCCAGTTCCTGCTCGCGGCGATCACGCTCGTGCTTGTGCTCGTCCATCGTCACCAGCAAGCCTTCCAGGCGGTTTTCCAGAATGTGCTTGAGGCTGTCTACATCGGCGGCACCTTGCACGCTGCTCTGCAGGCCGTCGACGTGCTCACGCAGTTGGCTATCCAGCTCGCGGGCAGCGGTGCTGTTGTCCGCGTGGCCGGCGCTGGCCTCGTGCAGGTGGCTCTGGAAACCTTCCAGGCGTTCATTGAGCTGCTGCAGGTAGGTTTCGAATTCGTGCTGACCGCTGTCGGTGATCGCCAGCATGAGTACTGCCAAGTCATCCAGCACCGGGATCAGTTCGTACCAGTTCAAGCCGCGAGCAACCCGCTCGCGCATTTCCTGCGCCTGAGCCTTGTGTCGCTCGGGCAGGCTGAGGTCATCGAGCAGACCGATCAGGGTCTGCTCGATGTGCGCGGCAACCTGGCTGTAAGGCGGCTCCACTGCGTAGGGCAGGGCATAGGGGCCGTCTTCACCAAAGGTTTCTTCAAGGGCTTGTAAGGGTTCTGCCTCAGCCAACGGCTCGCTGGCGGAAACTTCAGCTTCCGGCAATGGCGCCTTGTCCCTTGGCAACGGGGCTGGCGGCATTTCGGCCGTTTCGATCAGCGCCGGGCCAAATGCCTCCAGCTCAAGCTCGGGCGCTTCGGCCACCTCGGCAGTCGGAGCAGCAGGAGCCGGCAACGGTTGTAGCGCATCGACGTCATCGTGCCGCGAGGGCTCGGCACTGCCGGCTGCCTGGGGTACAACCTCGGCAGCAGGTAACGCTACCGGCGCAAGCTCTGCTCCTGCCTGTGCATCTTCCTCGCGGCTTCCAAACAACCGCTGCAGAAAACCGGGTCGGGCTTCTTCACTCGGCTTGCCAAGGGCCGACAGCGCGCGCCCCTGCAAGCCGCTCAACTCGCCCAACAGCGGCGGCAGCTCGCGTGACTGGGCAACCCCGCCCTCGAGCTTCTTCGCCAGTTTTTTCAATGGCCGCGAGATATCGCTGGGCAGGGGCAGGCCTTGCAGTTGGCCAACCAGTGCGGTCAGCGCATCGCTGACCTGGTTCATGCGGGTTTCGCGACGCTGTTCGGAATCCAGTACCGCTTTCTCAAGGCGCGGAATCAAGCCAGCGAGGCCGGCGTCCATATTGTCGCTGCGAATGACATCGCGCATTTCCTTCATGCACTCGTCTACCACCTTGTCACTGCCTTCAGCAGCCAGGGTGCTGCGCACCAGGCCTCGGCGCAGCAGGTCAAGACGGGCATCCCAACGGCGCTCGAGCTTTTCTTGCTGCTCGATGCTTTTAAGGTATTTTTCTTTCCAGCGCTCAGCGTCTTCAGTCATGCCCGGGTCCGCAAACGGTGAT
Source organism: Pseudomonas sp. GW823-FHT05G12 (assembly GCF_058795575.1). NCBI lineage: Bacteria > Pseudomonadati > Pseudomonadota > Gammaproteobacteria > Pseudomonadales > Pseudomonadaceae > Pseudomonas > Pseudomonas sp. GW823-FHT05G12. The sequence continues at coordinate 151,404 of NZ_CM179501.1, read as the reverse complement.
GGCAATTAGCTCAAAACCGGCAGCGTATCCACAGTCAATGCATCAGGCAATCGAATCTCGACAGCAACGGGAAGGTGGTCCGAAATTGGCTGCGCCAGCACCTCGACACGCTCCAGCGTGAGGCTTGAACTGAGCAGAATATGATCGAGGCAACGCTGCGGTCGCCAGCTGGGGAAGGTGGCCTCGACTTGTGGGGCGACCAGGCCCAAATCGCGCAGCGGCGAATGCTCCAGCAGGTCAGTGGCATGGGTGTTCATGTCACCCATCAGCACCTGGTGACGGTAACCGCCTATCAGCTCGCGGATATAACCCAGCTGCAGGGCGCGGGTTTTGGCCCCCAATGCCAGGTGCATCATCACCACTATCAGCGCATCTTCGCCTTCGCCAAACCGCACCAGAATCGCACCACGCCCGGCCGGGCCAGGCAACGGATGGTCTTCGAGCAGTTGCGGCTTCAGGCGGCTGAGCACACCGTTGCTGTGCTGGGCAAAACGCCCAAGGTTGCGGTTGAGCTGCTGGTACCAGTAGGGGAAGGCCCCCAAGTGGGCCAGGTGTTCGACCTGGTTGACGTAGCCCGAGCGCAGGCTGCCACCATCGGCTTCCTGCAGGGCCACCAGGTCGAAGTCGCCCAGCAGCCTGCCGATCTTCTGCAGGTTACCGGCACGCCCGTTATGCGGCAGCAGGTGCTGCCAGCTACGCGTCAGGTAATGGCGGTAGCGCTCGGTGCTGATGCCCACCTGGATGTTGAAACTGAGCAGCCGCAGACGGCCATCCTCGGGCAGGCCCGGGGCCTGCAGGTGATGCTCGTTGACCTGCGGCTCGTGCAGGCCAATGCCACGCGTAGCTCTGAAGCGGGGCATGGGTGACGCCGCCTACTTGGCAGCGCGCTCCTTGTCGATCAGCTGGTCGGCGACATTCAGCACGCCTTCCGGTCCGCCAGCAGTCCCCAGGTCGAAGCGGTACTTGCCGTTGACGACCAGGCTCGGTACGCCGGTGATCTCATACTTCTTCGCCAATTCCTTGGCCTGTTTGACCTGGCCCTTGATGGCGAACGAGTCGAAGGTGGCGAGGAACTTGTCCTTGTCCACACCTTGAGTGGCGAGGAAGTCGGCCATGTCGTTCTTGTCGGTCAGGCGCTTGTGCTGGTTCTGGATGGCATCGAACACCGCGGCATGAACCTTGTGCTCGACGCCCATGGCTTCGAGGGTCAGGAACATCTGGCCGTGTGCATCCCACGGGCCACCGAACATGGCCGGTACGCGCTTGAAGTTGACGTCCTTGGGCAGCTTTTCAGCCCAAGGGTTGATGGTCGGCTCGAAGTGGTAGCAATGTGGGCAGCCGTACCAGAACAGCTCGACGACTTCGATCTTGCCAGGCACGGAAACCGGAACAGGGTTGCTCAGCTCGATGTATTCCTTGCCGGCGACAGGCTCGGCGGCCTGAACGGCAGTCATACCGAATACGCTGGCGGCGACCAGCGCAGCGCTGAGAATCAGTTTACGCATGCTTTACTCCTGAGCAGTCATGGGTCGCCACGACGCGACCTGCACTGAGACAGGCCGGGAAGGGCTCGAGTTCTGTAGTGTAACGGCTGCGGACGGAAAAAAGGGCAGCCCGGCCGCCCTTTCATCATTGACCTACAACATTAACCGAAAGTTAATGCAGGCCCTGGATGTAGCTGGCCAACGCTTCGATGTCACGGTTGCTCAGCTTGCCAGCGATGGTGCGCATGGTCATGGCATCGCCATCGTTGGTGCGGTTGCCTTCGCGGAAGTCAGTGAGCTGCTTGGCCACGTACTGCGAGTGCTGCCCGCCCAGGTGCGGGAAGCCGGCCAGGGCGATACCCGCGCCGTTGGGCGAGTGGCAGCCAGTGCAGGCCGGCATGCCCTTTTCCAGGTCGCCGCCATTGAACAACGCGCGGCCGCGCTCGACCAGCTTGGGATCGGCGGCACCCACGCTGCCTTTCTGGCTGGAGAAGTAGGCGGCGATATCGGCCAGATCCTGGTCGCTGAATGCGGCCAGCATGCCGGTCATTTCCAGCACGGTACGCTTGCCCGACTTGATATCGTGAAGTTGTTTTTCGAGATAGCGCTGGCCTTGGCCGGCCAGTTTCGGGAAGTTCGGTGCCAGGCTGTTGCCGTCGGGGTTGTGGCAGGCGCCACACACGGCGGTCTTGGCCTGGCCAGCGGCGGCATCGCCTTTGATAGGTTGCGCAGCAGTGGCCGCACCAGCGACACCCAAGGTCAACAGCAGACTCACGACTAGTTTGTTCATCAGCTAATCCAACACGGCTAAGGGTGAAATGTTATGTATCGGGACTGCCGCTCATCCAAAGGATGACCAAACGGTAGTCCTCGGCACTGCAGTCCATGCACAATCCACGCGGCGGCATAGCCTTGAAACCCTGGGTCACGTGCTTCACCAGTACATCCATGCCTTGCGCCAGCCTTGGCTCCCATGCTGCCCGGTCACCCCGTCTGGGTGCCTGTGGCAACTGCCCGGTGTGACAGGCCGCACACGTGCGGTTGTACAACACCTCGGGATCCTGTGTAGCCTGTGCGCTGAAAAACGGCAGGAACATACCGACAGCAAGCAGCCATTTCGCCATGCGGAACGACCTTCAGGGTTGGGGGCCGCGCTGCGTTCTGTTGCGCGAGCTATTGTTCGACACCCCATGCCCGTTCTCCTTCGCTGGGAGAATGAGCACACAAAAACTGGGGCATTATATACTTCCGCCATCCAAACGGAAACGACACCGCTTGCCAGGCTTGGCTCTACAAAGTCAGGCAACACCCACATCGGATATCCCATGCAAGTCAAGAACCCCATCCTCGGCCTCTGCCAGAAAGCCAAATTCGCCCTCAGCGCAGCCAAGGTCGAACAATGCCCGGACGACCAGGGTTACGAGGTGGCTTTTGCCGGCCGTTCCAACGCCGGCAAATCCAGCGCCCTCAATACCCTGACCCATGCCAGCCTGGCGCGTACCTCGAAGACTCCCGGGCGCACCCAGCTGTTGAATTTCTTCAGTCTGGACGATGAACGGCGTTTGGTCGACCTGCCGGGCTATGGTTATGCAAAAGTCCCGATTCCGCTCAAGCAGCACTGGCAGAAACACCTGGAAGCCTACCTGGGCAGCCGTGAGTGCCTGCGTGGCGTGATCCTGATGATGGACGTGCGTCACCCGATGACCGACTTCGACAAGATGATGCTCGACTGGGCCAAGGCCAGCAGCATGCCGATGCACATCCTGCTGACCAAGGCCGACAAGCTGACCCACGGCGCGGGCAAGAACACATTGCTGAAAGTGCAGTCGGAAATCCGCAAGGGCTGGGGGGATGGCGTGACCATCCAGCTGTTCTCGGCACCCAAGCGCCTGGGCGTGGAAGACGCCTACCGAGTGCTGGCGGACTGGATGGAACTGGAAGACAAGCCGGTCGTTTAGTGGTTTGCGCCTGACCCGGGTTTACCCGCGAAAGGGCCGGGCCTGCTCTCCACCCGCCGTTCACCGTTGCCGCCACTACCGTATTCGCGGGTAAACCCACTCCTATACCTGATCGGGGTTGGACACGCTTTGGTGATTGGGCGCAGGCCCTTGTAGGAGCGGGTTTACCCGCGAATGCGATGTCGAATTCACCGCTGCATTCGCGGGTAAACCCGCTCCTACGGGGGGCTCAGTACAAGCCATCCGGCAAATTCCGGGCAAAAAAAACCCCGGACTTCGTATGGGGAGGGGGAAGTTCGGGGTCCAAGTCCGGACCGCTAGGGCGGGGTCCAGATATCTGCCAACACTTAACACAACATAGGAGCATCGAAGGGCTTCACCAGCCATTCAGTTACTCTGAGTTCCGCTTCACCGGTTTAGTTCCGAAGCCCATAAAACTATTTGCGATAGTTTCATGAAACTTAAGCACCCCCGGCACTGAGCGGTGCTCGGATCCGCGTCACTACGTCGCAGATCCTACACAGTTTTACCTGCTCAATCAGTGAGCTTCGTCCCAATTCGCACCAACGCCTGCTTCGACAAGCAGCGGCACATCCAGCTGCGCGGCCTGGCTCATGTGCTGGCGAATTTCATCTTTCACCTGCTGCACCAGATCCTCGCGTACTTCAAGCACCAGTTCGTCGTGCACCTGCAGGATCACCCGGGCATCCAGCCCGCTCTCGCTCAACCAGTTATCTACCTTGACCATGGCCCGCTTGATGATGTCGGCAGCAGTACCCTGCATCGGGGCGTTGATCGCCGTGCGCTCGGCGCCCTTGCGCAGGGCAGGGTTCTTGGCATTGATGTCTGGCAAGTACAGCCGGCGGCCAAACAGGGTTTCGACAAAGCCTTGCTCGGCCGCCTGGGCGCGGGTGCGCTCCATGTAGGCCAGCACGCCTGGGTAGCGGGCAAAGTAGCGGTCGATGTAGTCCTGTGACTGCTTGCGGTCGACGCCGATCTGCTTGGCCAGGCCAAAGGCGCTCATGCCGTAGATCAAGCCGAAGTTGATGGCCTTGGCGCTGCGGCGCTGGTCGGTGGTCACGTCTTCCAGGGCCACACCGAACACTTCGGCTGCTGTGGCGCGGTGCACGTCCAGGTCATTGCGGAAGGCATGCAGCAAGCCTTCGTCCTTGGCCAGGTGGGCCATGATGCGCAGCTCGATCTGTGAATAGTCCGCCGCCAGAAGCTTGTAGCCCGGACTGGCGATGAACGCCTGGCGGATACGCCGCCCTTCAGCGGTGCGGATCGGGATGTTCTGCAAGTTCGGGTCGCTCGACGACAACCGGCCGGTGGCCGCCACGGCCTGCTGGTAGGACGTGTGGATACGCCCGGTGCGCGGGTTGATCTGCCCCGGTAACTTGTCGGTGTAGGTGCTCTTGAGCTTGCTCAGGCTGCGGTACTGCATCAGCACCTCTGGCAGCGGGTAGCCTTGCAAGGCCAGTTCGTCGAGCACTGCTTCGGCGGTGGATGGCTGGCCCTTGGCGGTCTTGCTCAACACCGGCATGCCCAGCTTGTCGTAAAGGATCGTGCCCAGCTGCTTGGGCGAGCCGAGGTTGAACGTCTCACCGGCGAGCTCGTAGGCACGCAGCTCCAGCTCAGCCATCTTCACGCCCAGCTCACCGCTCTGTACTTTCAACAGCTCGGCATCGACCAACGCACCCTGGCGCTCGATCCTGGCCAGCACCGGCACCAGCGGCATCTCGATATCCATCAGCACCGGTTGCACGCTCGGCGTCTGTGCCAGGCGGGCCTGCAATGCATGGTGCAGGCGCAGGGTGATGTCGGCGTCTTCGGCGGCGTAGGGGCCGGCCTTGTCCAGGTTGATCTGGTTGAAGGTAAGCTGCTTGGCACCCTTGCCGGCGATGTCCTCGAAGGCGATCGTGGTGTGGTCGAGGTACTTCTGCGCCAGGCTGTCCATGTCATGACGGGTGGCGGTGGAGTTAAGCACGTACGATTCGAGCATGGTGTCGTAGGCCACGCCGCGCATCTCGATGGCTGGGGAGCCATTGGCGAGGATGTTGATGTCGTACTTGGCGTTCTGCCCGACCTTGGCCTTGGCCGGGTCCTCCAGCAGTGGCTTCAGCGCCAGCAGCACGGCCTCGCGGTCCAGCTGGGTCGGCGCGCCTTCGTAATCGTGGGCCAGCGGCACATAGGCCGCTTCATGCGGCTCGACTGCGAAGGACAGGCCGACCAACTGCGCCTGCTGGGCGTCCAGGCCGGTGGTCTCGGTGTCGAAGGCAAACAGCGGTGCCTTGCGCAGCTTCTCCAGCCAGGCGTCGAAACGGGCCTGGTCGAGAATGGTTTCGTATTTGGGCTCGACCTTGGCCGCAGGCTCCACGGCCGGGGCGACATCATCACCAGCCTTGGCCGCATCGCGCTGCACTTCGGCGACCCAGCTCTTGAACTCCATCTCGGTGTACAACGCCAGCAACGCCTCGCGGTCAGGTTCACCGCACACCAGCGCTTCGACCTCCACATCCAGCGGTACGTCAACTTTGATGGTGGCCAGCTCGTAGGACAGGAATGCCGCGTCGCGGTGCTCCTCCAGCTTGGCCGGCAAGGTCTTGGCGCCGCGAATGGCCAGCGCTGGCACCTTGTCCAGGTTGGCGTAAAGGTCGCTGAGACCGCCGCCGATGCCGGTCAGCAGCCCCACCGCCGTTTTTTCGCCCACACCCGGCACGCCGGGGATGTTGTCGACCTTGTCACCCATCAGGGCCAGGAAGTCGATGATGTGTTCCGGGCCGACGCCGAATTTCTCGTGCACGCCAGCCACGTCCAGCACGCTTCCGGTCATGGTGTTGACCAAGGTAATGTGCCCGTCCACCAGCTGCGCCATGTCCTTGTCACCGGTCGAGATGATCACCGGGCGACCCAGGGCGGCGCTGCTGCGCGCCAGGGTGCCGATCACGTCGTCAGCCTCGACGCCCTCCACGCACAGCAGCGGGTAGCCCAGCGCCTTGACGCTGGCGTGCAGCGGCTCGATCTGTACCCGCAGGTCGTCCGGCATGCTGGGGCGGTTGGCCTTGTACTCGGCGAACATGGCATCGCGGAAAGTGCCGCCCTTGGCGTCGAACACCACGGCGAAGAGGCTGTCGGGGTATTGCTTGCGCAGGCTCTTGAGCATGTTCAGCACACCCTTCACCGCGCCGGTCGGCATGCCCTTGGAGGTGGTCAGCGGTGGCAGCGCGTGGAAGGCGCGATAAAGGTAGGAGGAACCGTCCACCAGGACGAGGGGCGCTTGGCTCATGAGCAGAATCAACCTTTTCGACGGGTCCGGCGCTAGAATAGCCAGAATCATTGACGACAAAGGGACTAGGTTATCATGCGCACACTCAATCGCCTGTTACTGCTCGGCCTGTTGGCAACCATGCCTGTCGTCACCCTGGCGGCGGACGACGCCCCCTCGGCCGATCCCGAGGTGACCATTCGCACGGAAGGCGATAAAACCATCCAGGAATACCGGCAGAACGGCTTCCTGTATGCGATCAAGATCACGCCGAAAAACGGCAAGCCTTATTTTCTGGTACGCGCTGATGGCACTGATGCCAATTTCATTCGATCCGACCAGCCGGACATGCTGATTCCGTCCTGGAAGATCTTCGAGTGGTAAGCTGACGCGCACCGTTCACATCAACCCGGCACTTCCCGGCGGAAGTGCCCGTATGGGCAATTTTTCATCATGTCAGTCTTCACCCCCGTGACCCGGCCTGAGCTGGAAACCTTTCTGGCGCCGTACGAGCTGGGCCGTCTGCTCGACTTCCAGGGCATTGCCGCCGGTACCGAGAACAGCAATTTCTTCGTCAGCCTCGAACAGGGGGAGTTCGTCCTGACGCTGATCGAGCGCGGGCCCAGCGAGGACATGCCGTTCTTCATCGAGCTGCTCGATACCCTGCACGGTGCCGACATGCCGGTGCCCTATGCCATTCGTGATCGCGACGGCAACGGCCTGCGCGAGCTGTGCGGCAAGCCGGCATTGCTGCAGCCCAGGCTGTCGGGCAAACACATCAAGGCACCCAACAACCAGCACTGCGCCCAGGTCGGCGAACTACTGGCACACATTCACCTGGCCACCCGCGAGCACATCATCGAGCGCCGCACCGACCGCGGCCTGGACTGGATGCTGGCCTCGGGTGCCGAGCTACTGCCACGCCTGACTGCGGAGCAAGCCGCATTGCTGCAGCCAGCGCTGGACGAAATCAGCGCACACAAGGCGCAGATCCTGGCCTTGCCGCGGGCCAACCTGCATGCCGACCTGTTCCGCGACAACGTGATGTTCGAAGGCACCCACCTGACCGGTGTGATCGACTTCTACAATGCCTGCTCCGGGCCGATGCTGTATGACATCGCCATCACCGTGAACGACTGGTGCCTGGATGAGCAGGGCGCGGTGGATGTACCACGCGCCCAGGCGCTGCTGGCAGCTTATGCGGCGCTACGGCCGTTCACTGCAGCCGAAGCCGAGCTGTGGCCGGAAATGTTGCGGGTAGGCTGCGTGCGTTTCTGGCTGTCGCGCCTGATTGCGGCCGAGTCGTTCGCCGGGATGGATGTGATGATCCACGATCCGAGCGAGTTCGAAGTGCGTCTGGCGCAGCGCCAGCAGGTGGCTTTGCACCTGCCGTTCGCGCTGTAGACCGCGTCTGCTTCTTCGCGGGCACGCCCGCTCCCACAGGTACAATGACAAACTCAAGGTTTGAGTTTATCCCTGTGGGAGCGGGCGTGCCCGCGAAGGGGCCGGTACAGGCTTACAACTGCTCCAGGCAGCCTGCCAGGTCACCGCCCAGCTTCTCCAGCAAGCGCTCATACCCTTTGCCATCCACCGGATCGGTGCCACCCAAGGCATCCAGCTCGGCAAGGCGTACCGGCAACCCGGCAGTCAGGGTCTCGGCCAATCGCGGCCGCAGTGGCGGCTCGCTGAACACGCAGGTCTTGCCCACTTCCTGAAGACGCTTGCGCATGGCCGCCACATGTTGCGCCCCAGGCTGCACCTCGGATGCCACGCTGAACACGCCCGCGTGCTTAAAGCCATATTCAGCTTCAAAATAGTCGAAGGCTTCGTGGAAGACGAAGTACGGCTTGCCGGCAATACCGGTCACGCGCGCCTTGATACGCCCATCCAACGCATCCAGGCGTTCATCGAAGGCCTTCAGGTTGCTCTGATAGCGAGCCGCATTGGCCGGGTCGACCTGGGCCAGGTCAGCTGCCATTTTTGCCGCGATTACTCGCGCATTGACCGACGATAGCCACAAATGCGCATCCAGGCTGCCTGGGCGGTGATCGTGGTCATGATCGTCGTGGTCTGCTTCCTCATGGGAATGGCTGTCCTCGCCAAAGTGGCGCAGCTTCATGCCCGGCAACGACTGCACAGCCACTGTGGCCTTGCTGCGGCTTCCCAGCACACGCGCAAGGAAGTTCTCCATGTCCGGGCCGATCCAGTACAGCAGGTCGGCATCGCCTACCCGCCGCACGTCGGAGGGACGCAGCGCATAGTGGTGGGGTGAAGCGCCGGGCGGCAGCAGCACGTCAGGGCTGCCAACACCCTCCTGCACGGCAGCGGCAATCTGCTGCAGGGGCTTGATGCTGGTGAGCACACGCACGTCGGCCTGCGCGGATAATGCGATGAAAGCGACAAACAGAGCCAGGAATCGGGACACGGTGGATACTCGAATCTTCAGAAACAGGTAACATAATAACGTCTCTGTCCAGAACCGTCGCTGCCCATGTCCATCACACCGCTGGCCAACCGTCCTCACGACCACTCCCATTGCGTACACAGCGCACTGGCTGAAGCCGACACCTTGTGCACCCGCCAGGGCCTGCGCCTGACAGCCCTGCGCCGCCGTGTGCTGGAGCTGGTGTGGCAGAGCCACAAGCCACTGGGCGCCTACGACATCCTCGCTGTGCTCAGTGAGCAGGACGGCCGCCGCGCCGCGCCGCCCACGGTGTACCGCGCGCTGGACTTCCTGCTGGAAAACGGCCTGGTACATCGCATCGCATCGCTGAACGCCTTCATCGGCTGCAGCCACCCCGAGCACGTGCACCAAGGCCAGTTCCTGATCTGCCGGGCTTGCCATGTGGCCATCGAGCTCGAGCAGAGCAGCATCAGCGAGGCCATCATCAACAGCGCCAAAGGCGTGGGTTTCACGGTCGAGACCCAGACCGTGGAAGTGGTCGGCCTGTGCGGTAACTGCCGGAGCGCGGCATGAGCGACGCCCTGATTCGCCTGGACCAGGTCGGCGTCACCTTTGGCGGCGAGGCGGTGCTCGACAGCATCGACCTGTCGGTCGCCCCAGGCCAGATCGTCACCCTGATTGGCCCCAACGGGGCGGGCAAGACGACCCTGGTGCGCGCCGTACTTGGCCTGCTCAAGCCACATCGCGGCAAGGTATGGCGCAAGCCCAAGCTGCGCATTGGCTACATGCCGCAGAAGATTCAAGTTGATGCCACACTGCCGCTGTCGGTGCTGCGCTTCCTGCGCCTGGTGCCCGGCGTAGACCGCGCGGCAGCCTTGTCGGCGCTGCAGGAAGTGGGCGCCGAGCAGGTCATCGACAGCCCGATCCAGACTATTTCCGGCGGCGAAATGCAACGCGTGCTGCTGGCCCGCGCCTTGCTGCGCGAACCCCAGTTGCTGGTGCTCGACGAACCGGTACAAGGTGTGGACGTGGTCGGCCAGACCGAGCTTTACAACCTCATCACCCGCCTGCGCGACCGCCACGGCTGCGGCGTGCTGATGGTATCCCACGACCTGCACCTGGTCATGAGCGCCACCGACCAGGTGGTGTGCCTGAACCGCCACGTGTGCTGCTCGGGCCACCCTGAGCAAGTCAGCGGTGACCCGGCGTTCGTCGAGCTGTTCGGCAAGACCGCACCGAGCCTGGCCATCTACCACCACCATCACGACCACAGCCATGACCTGCATGGCTCGGTGGTCGCCCCTGGCACCCATGTTCACGGAGAGCACTGCAAGCATGGCTGATTTTCTTCTCTACGCCTTGCTTGCCGGCTTGTCCCTGGCACTGGTTGCAGGCCCACTGGGCTCTTTCGTGGTATGGCGGCGCATGGCCTATTTTGGCGACACCCTGTCTCACGCCGCGCTGCTCGGTGTGGCCTTGGGCTTTGCCCTGGATGTCAGCCCAGCACTGGCGGTAACCGTGGGCTGCCTGTTGCTGGCGATCCTGCTGGTGACATTGCAGCAACGCCAGCCGCTGGCCTCAGACACCCTCCTGGGTATCCTGGCCCCCAGCACCTTGTCGCTGGGCCTGGTGGTGCTGAGCTTCATGCACGATGTGCGCATCGACCTGATGGCTTACCTGTTCGGCGATCTGCTGGCCATCAGCACCACCGACCTGGCCTGGATCCTCGGTGGCAGTGCACTGGTCCTGCTGCTGCTCGCTGCGCTGTGGCGGCCGCTGCTGGCGGTTACCGTGCACGAAGAACTGGCCATGGTTGAAGGCCTGCCCGTGGCCGGCTTGCGCATGGCGCTGATGCTGCTGATCGCGGTGGTGATTGCGGTTGCCATGAAAATCGTTGGCGTGTTGCTGATTACCTCACTGCTGATCATTCCTGCCGCTGCGGCACAGCGCCACGCCCGCTCACCAGAGCAGATGGCCCTGGGTGCCAGCCTGCTGGGTGTCACCGCGGTGTGCGGCGGCCTGGCCATGTCCTGGTTCAAAGACACCCCCGCCGGGCCCTCGATCGTGGTCTGCGCCGCAGTGCTATTCTTGCTGAGCCTGGCCCTGCCAAAACGCTGAAAAGCAAGGCGTGTGCAGGCACGCCTTGCAACCTTCGGCCCGTAAAGGGTCTGTAAGGCCTATTTTCGAGCGTGCGCACCTGGGTGTAGACTTGCTCGCTTTTTGCGCAAATAGAGAGTCGCAGGAATGAAGCCGTTCGCCTCCCGTTATCTGCTTGTTGCCGCGTTTTCCCTGATCCTGGCTGCCTGTTCCAATGCGCCGGTCGAACAGGCCACCGCACCTGCTCAAGCAGATGCCTGGCAGCAGTTGCAACAGAACATCGCCAGCAACGAGCTGGCTACCGCCGAAGACCAGCTTGCAGCACTGCAGGCCCAGTCGCCGGATGATGCACGCCTGGAGCAATACCAGCGCCAACTGGCCGAAGCTTACCTGCAACGTAGCCAGATCGTCCTGCAGAAGGGCGATGTGAACGCGGCAGCTACCGCGCTGGCCCGTGCCCGGGCCCTGATGCCGCAGGCGCCAGCGGTGACCGGCGGGGATGCCGTGACCCAGGCCCGCAAGGCCGAGCTGGAAAAGGCTGAAGCGGCGCTGAAAGCCGCCGAGGCCAAGCCCGAGGCACGCATCATCGACCCGACAGCGCCAAGTACCGTGGTGGCCTTGAAGACCACTGACAGCCGTGCGCTGCGCCGCCAACTGGACGACATTGCCGCCGATGTGGTGAGTTACCAGTGTGAGGTGGTATTCCAGGTACCGCGCACCGAGGATGCGCCTTGGCTGAAGACTTTGCTGGAAAAGCGCGTGCGCAAGATTGACAGTGGGTTTGAGCTGAAGCAGAAGCATCAGATCCAGCGCTCGCTGCCGGCGCAGGTGGTGCTGGTCCCGCATCAGCAGTAAAAGCTTCGCGGGTAAACCCGCTCCTACACGGCCGATGCAGGAGCGGGTTTACCCGCGAAGCGGCGTTATCAGGCAGGAACAGCTTCAGCCGCCGCCTCCCGCTCCCACACCCGGTGGCCTTCTACCGCTTTGACAAAGGCATCCACTGCCTTCTGCTCATCCCCGAGCAACAGCCCCTTGTCCTCCTTGAGCCCCAACGCTTTCGCCAATTCCTTGGTCAGCACCAGCGCCTTCAGGTGCTTGTAACCCTCCAGCACGAAGTGCTTGGCCAATCCGCTAGCCGCCAGCGCATCCGTAGAGGCCTTGCCCGCTGGCACGACAATCCCGTCGAACATGATCGAAGGCATCCCCTCCATCGACGCCGCTACCGGCAGTTGCTTGCCATCCGCCGCCTTCACCGGCGCCGAGGTCGGCCCCAAAAGCATCGGCCGGGCACTGTGCGCTTCCAGGGCCTTGACCAGTTTGTCCACGCTGGCAGCGTCCACGCCATCTGCCACCAGCACAGCAATCTTGCGCCCCTTGATACCCACCGAACCTGGGTGGTTCATCTGGCTCAACGCAGGCGATTGCGCCAGCTGGCTACCCTTCACCTTCACCGTACCCGCTTTCGGCGCAGGAAGGCCCAGGTTGGCCGCAACTGCCGCTGCCAGCTTCAGGTCGATGTTGGCGAGAATTTCATTCACTTCCCGGGCGCGGATATGTTCACGCTCCACTTTGCCCAACTCGAAGCTGTAAGCCTTGATGATGTGCTGTTGCTCGGTCGGGCTCATGCTCTGGAAGAACAGCCGAGCCTGCGAGAAGTGATCGCCGAACGACTCACTGCGCTGGCGAATCTTGTGCGCATCGATACGCTCCTGATAGCTCTCGAAGCCGCCGTCTTGCGCCGCAGGCGGGGTTTCCTTCGGCCAGCCGCCATCAATCGAGTTGGGCTCGTAGGAAGCCCGGCCCTTGTGCACGACGTGCTGGTGCAGCGCATCACGCTGGTTGTTATGGTTCGGCGCTACCGGCCGGTTGATCGGGATCTGGTGGAAGTTCGGCCCACCCAGGCGGCTGATCTGGGTATCGGTATACGAGAACAGCCGGCCCTGCAGCAGCGGGTCGTTGGTAAAGTCGATACCTGGCACGATATGGCCTGGGCAGAACGCCACCTGTTCGACCTCGGCAAAGAAATTGTCCGGGTTGCGGTTGAGCACCATCTTGCCCAGCGGCGTGACGGGTACCAGTTCCTCCGGGATGATCTTGGTCGGGTCCAACAGGTCGAAGTCGAATTTGTGTTCGTCAGCCTCAGGCACAATCTGCACGCCCAGCTCCCATTCCGGGTAGTCACCGGTTTCGATGGCTTCCCATAGGTCACGGCGCTGGAAGTCGGTGTCCTTGCCCGCCAGTTTCTGGGCTTCGTCCCACAGCAGGGAATGCACGCCCTGGCGTGGTTTCCAATGAAACTTGACGAAGCTGGCCACGCCCTCGGCATTGATCAGGCGGAAGGTATGCACGCCAAAGCCTTCCATCATTCGAAGGCTGCGCGGGATGGCGCGGTCAGACATGGCCCACATGACCATATGAGCCGACTCCGGCACCAGCGAGACGAAATCCCAGAAAGTGTCATGAGCCGAACCGCCGGTCGGTATCTCGTTGTGGGGCTCTGGCTTCACCGCGTGGACAAAGTCGGGGAACTTGATGGCATCCTGGATGAAGAACACCGGCATGTTGTTGCCGACCAAGTCGAAATTGCCTTCATCTGTATAGAACTTGACAGCAAAGCCCCGCACATCTCGCACCGTATCGCCCGAACCGCGTGGGCCCTGAACCGTCGAGAAGCGGACAAAAACCGGGGTGATCTTTTCCGGATCTTGCAGGAAGCCGGCCTTGGTCAGCTCGGCGTGGTTGCCATAGCTCTGGAAGAACCCGTGTGCCCCGGTACCGCGGGCGTGCACGATGCGCTCGGGGATACGCTCATGGTCGAAGTGGGTGATTTTCTCGCGCATGATGAAGTCTTCAAGCAGCGAAGGTCCGCGATCACCCGCCTTGAGGGAGTTCTGGTTGTCAGCAATGCGCACGCCTTGGTTGGTCCGCAGCGCCTGCCCGGTCGCATCGCTGCGGTCGGCCTCCAGGCTCTGCAGCTTGGCATTGGTGTTGGCCCTGTCAGGGGTCTGGGTACCGGCGGCCTCGCTGTGCTTGGGCGCATCCGTTTTCTTGCTGGGCATGATCGGCTCTCCTCATCAGTCTTAAGGCGTGCCCGTTCAGGGCTTGTCCAAGTAGTGACTGGAGGGCGTTGCCGAGCGTTCAATCAGGATTACCGGTTGTCGCGATATGCCCGATGGATTGGTGCATGACGAAATAAATGCTAAGAACAGCTATGGGAAAAGGCTAAAATGCGCGACCCCAGCTAACCGCTGACCCAAATTTCAATGCGCCCCACAAGGTTCGCTACGTGATCGAGTTCCAACAGGTACATAAAACCTACCGCGTTGCCGGTAGGGAAATCCCCGCACTGAATCCGACCAGCCTGACCATCGAAGATGGCCAGGTGTTCGGCCTGATCGGCCATTCCGGCGCTGGCAAAAGCACCATGCTGCGCCTGATCAACCGCCTGGAAGAACCTTCCGGCGGCACGATCATCGTCGACGGCGAAGACGTCACCGCGTTCAATGCCAGCCAGTTGCGCGGCTTCCGCCAGCAGGTCGGGATGATTTTCCAGCACTTCAACCTGCTGGCCTCCAAGACCGTCGCCGACAACGTCGCCCTGCCACTGGCCCTGGCCGGTGAGCTGTCGCGCAGCGAAATCGACAAGCGCGTCACCGAGCTACTGGCTCGCGTTGGCCTGTCGGACCACGCCAAAAAGTACCCGGCGCAGCTGTCCGGCGGCCAGAAGCAGCGCGTCGGCATCGCCCGCGCCCTGTCCACCAACCCGAAGATCCTGCTATGCGACGAGGCCACCAGTGCCCTCGACCCGCAAACCACGGCCTCGGTCCTGCAACTGCTGGCCGAGATCAACCGTGAACTGAAGCTGACCATCGTGCTGATCACTCACGAGATGGACGTGATCCGCCGTGTCTGCGACCGCGTGGCAGTGATGGACGCCGGTCAGATCGTCGAGCAAGGCTCGGTGGCTGAGGTGTTTCTGCACCCGCAGCACCCCACCACCAAGCGCTTCGTCCAGGAAGACGAGCAGGTCGACGAAGGCGAGCAGCGCGACGACTTTGCCCACGTGCCAGGCCGCATCGTACGCCTGACCTTCCAGGGCGACGCCACCTACGCGCCGCTGCTGGGCACCGTGGCCCGCGAAACCGGTGTGGACTACAGCATCCTCGCCGGGCGTATCGACCGCATCAAGGATGTCCCCTATGGCCAGCTCACTCTCGCCCTGATCGGCGGAGACATGGAAGCGGCGTTCGCCCGCTTCAAGGCAGCTGACGTACATATGGAGGTACTGCGTTGATGGACGCCCTGAATTTCTTTGCCAACGTCGACTGGGCCGAAATCTGGCTGGCCACCGTCGATACCATGATCATGCTGTTCGGCTCGCTGTTCTTCACCGTGCTGCTGGGCCTGCCACTGGGCGTGCTGCTGTTCCTCTGCGGGCCAAAGCAGATGTTCGAACAGAAGGGCGTCTATGCGCTGCTGTCGCTGGTGGTCAACATCCTGCGCTCGCTGCCATTCATCATTTTGCTGATCGTGATGATCCCGTTCACCGTGCTGATCACCGGTACCTCGCTGGGCGTTGCAGGCGCCATCCCGCCGCTGGTGGTGGGTGCCACGCCGTTCTTTGCGCGCCTGGTTGAAACCGCCTTGCGTGAAGTGGACCGCGGCATCATCGAAGCCACCCAGTCGATGGGCGCCACCACCCGCCAGATCATCACCAGTGCGCTGCTGCCGGAGGCCCGTCCGGGCATCTTCGCGGCCATAACGGTAACCGCCATCACCCTGGTTTCTTACACTGCCATGGCCGGTGTGGTGGGTGCCGGGGGCCTTGGTGACCTGGCTATCCGCTTCGGTTACCAGCGTTTCCAGACCGATGTGATGGTAGTGACCGTGGTACTGCTGCTGGTACTGGTTCAAGTCCTGCAGAGCGTGGGCGACAAACTGGTCGTGCATTTTTCCCGTAAATAACCCCAATGGGGTCGGCCTGGCCGACCCGTTCGGGGGCCGTCGCGGCCCTCACAAGGAGTGATCAATGAAGAAGCTGCTTGCTGTCGCTGCCGCTGTCGCGGCCTTCTCGGCCCAGGCCGATACCCTTACCGTCGCCGCCACCCCGGTGCCGCACGCCGAGATCCTCAACTTCGTCAAACCACAGCTGGCGAAAGAAGGCGTAGAGCTGAAGGTCAAGGAATTCACCGACTACATCCAGCCGAACGTGCAGGTGGCGGAAAAGCGCCTGGACGCCAACTTCTTCCAGCACCAGCCTTACCTGGATGAATTCAACAAGGCCAAGGGCACCAGCCTGGTGAGCGTGGCCGGCGTGCACATCGAGCCACTGGGCGTGTATTCGACCAAGATCAAGAAACTGGACGAGCTGTCCTCCGGCGCCACCGTGGTCATCCCCAACGACGCCACCAACGGCGGCCGCGCCTTGCTGCTGCTGGACAAGGCTGGCGTGATCAAGCTCAAGGACAACAAGAACATCCTGTCGACCGTGAAGGATGTGGCCGAAAACCCGAAAAACGTGAAGTTCCGTGAGCTGGAAGCCGCCACCATCCCGCGCGTGCTGACCCAGGTAGATGCTGCCCTGATCAACACCAACTACGCGCTGGAAGCCAAGCTGAACCCGGAAAAAGACGCGCTGGCCATCGAGGGCAGCGACTCGCCTTACGTGAACATCCTGGTTGCCCGCCCGGACAACAAGGACTCGGACGACATGAAGAAACTGGCGGCTGCACTGCACTCGCCTGCGGTGAAGCAGTTCATCATCGAGAAGTACAAAGGCGCTGTGGTTCCGGCGTTCTGATCCAACATCCCCGGGGCCGCTTTGCGGCCCTTTCGCGACGCAAGGCCGCTCCCACAAGGTAGGCGTACGCCGATCCATGTGGGAGCAACTGTCTTGCTCAATTTCTAAAAGCTGGCGCGATCCCTGTGGGAGCGGGCTTGCCCGCGAACACGGGCGAAGCCCGTGCCATCCACCACGGTGTTGGCTTCGCGGGCAAGCCCGCTTCCACGCGGCTCACGCTTATGTCGCGAAAGGCCTGCGCAGCAGGCCCAGCACTCTCAATCCCGCTTGACCAGCCCCGGCAGCTGCGCCCCCAGCTTCTGGTTGTTGAACGGCGCCCGAATGAACCCACGCTGTCTCCCATCCGGGCCGACTATCGCCAGGTTACCGCTGTGATCCACGGTATACCCCGGCTTGCTGGTATCCGCCGGAATGAACGGAATGCTCAAGGCATTGGCCAGCTTCTGGGTATCCTCGATCGACCCCGCCACGCCGACAAAGTCCTTGTCGAAATAGCCCAGATACTGCTTCAGCTGGTTCGGCGTGTCGCGGTTAGGGTCCACACTCACCAACACCACCTGCAGCCGGTCGACGGCATCCTTGGGCAACTCGCTCTTCACCTGGCGCAGCTGGGCCAGGGTGGTCGGGCAGATGTCCGGGCAGTAGGTGTAGCCAAAGAACAGCAGCGACCATTTGCCCTTGAGGTCATCCATCTGCACCGGCTGGCCGTCCTGGTTGGTCATGGTGACATCAGCCACGGCGCGGCTCTGCGGCAGCAGGATGATGCCCGCATCGATCAGCTCGGCAGGGTTGGGCTGGTCACGACCATTAAGCACCTTGTTGACGGTCAGGCCCATGATCAACGCGACCAGGGCAACGAGGATGAAGACGGTTTTCTGGGTTCGGGTCATAGGTTCAGCAACAGGTAGTGGTCAAGAAGCAACGCGATGAACAGCGCGAACAGGTAGCCGATAGAGTACTTGAAGGTGCCGATCGCCGCGTGCGGCCGGCTGCTACGGTACAACACCCAAGCCCATTGCAGGAAGCGCAGGCCCAAGGCCAGGGCACAGACCAGGTACAGCGGGCCACTCATGTGGATGACATACGGGAGCAGGCTCACTGCCAACAGGATCAGGGTGTACAGCAGGATATGCAGTTTGGTGTAGCGCTCGCCGTGGGTCACCGGCAACATCGGGATATCGGCCTTGGCGTATTCCTCCTTGCGGTGGATGGCCAGCGCCCAGAAATGCGGCGGGGTCCAGGCGAAAATGATCAGCACAAGCAGCAAGGGTTCGGCGCTGACATGGCCGCTTACCGCCACCCAGCCGAGCAACGGCGGAGCGGCACCGGCCAGGCCACCGATGACGATGTTCTGTGGCGTGGCGCGCTTGAGAAAGCCGGTGTAGAGCACCGCATAACCGAGTAATGAGGCCAGGGTCAGCCAGGCGGTGAGGGCGTTGGTGAACACAAGCAGCAGGACCATGCCCAGCAACGCCAGGGCCAAGGCGAACAACAGCGCCGGCAGGGGCTCGACTCGGCCTTGGGCCAAAGGCCGTTTGTGGGTGCGTGCCATCAGCGCATCGATGCGCCGATCCACCACATGATTGACCACCGCTGCGCCACCCGCGCACAGGCCGATGCCCAGGTTGCCGAACAACAGCACGCTCCAGCTGACGCCCGCCCGGGTGGCCAGGAACATGCCCGCCAGCGAGGTGATCAGCATCAGCACCACCACCTTGGGCTTGGTCAGCTCGAGGTAATCGCGCCAGCGGGCCCGTCGTACGCTTAGAAGCGTCGCCACGAGTCGTTCCTCATATGATGGGAAATGCCCACCCCGACCACCGGCCGCAGACGCCAGCCATGGCCGACACCCACTCGAACCTTGTCGACCACTCGAATGCGGTAGTTCACCAGCACCATGCTCAGCAGCAGCATCGCCCCGCCGGCATTGTGCGCAACAGCCACAGCCAGCGGCAGGTGGAACACCACGTTGCTGATGCCCAGGCCCACTTGCAAGGCCAGCGCCAGCAGCACCAGCCGCGCCAGGCCGGGGAGACCACAGCGGTGCAGCTTCCAGCTGAGCATCAGCAGCACGCAGGTCACCAGCAGCGCACCCAGCCTGTGGCTGATGTGGATGGCCGTACGCGCATCACTGTCCAGCTGTCCGCCCAGGTAATTGGGGCCGACGTGCTGGGTCAGGTGGAAGCCGTTGCTGAAGTCCGCCGCTGGCCACCACTGGCCATGGCAGGTCGGCAGGTCGATGCAGGCCACGGCGGCGTAGTTGGCGCTGACCCAACCGCCCAGGGCGATCTGGCCGATTACCACCAGCAGCGCCAGCGCAGCGATCCGGCGCAGGCTCAGCGGCAGTTTCGGCAAGGGCGCAAAGGCCCGGGACAGACGCAGAGACAACAGAAACAGCAAGCTCAACGTGGTAAAGCCACCCAGCAAGTGCGCCGTGACCACCTGCGGCCATAGCTTCAGGGTGACCGTCCACATACCGAAGGCTGCCTGGGCCAGCACCACACCCAGTAGCAGCATTGGCAGGCGATAAGGCTGCCCATCGCGGGCATGCCGGCGCATTGCCTGGAACGCGAGCAGGGCGATCACCACGGCCAGGCTACCGGCAAAGTAGCGGTGGACCATCTCGGCCCAGCCCTTGGCAGCTTCCACCGGGTGCTCAGGAAAGTGCAGCTCGGCATGGGCCAACTGCGCGTCAGTCTTGGGCACGCTGATAAAGCCATAGCACCCGGGCCAGTCGGGGCAACCGAGGCCGGCGTGGGTCAGGCGGGTATAGGCACCGAGCAGGACGACCAGCAGTGCCAGCAGGGTGGCGAACACAGCAAGGCGAAATCCAGGTCTGGCCATGGCAGGCTCCTAGCCGATATTGGACAGCTTGAGCAGGTGGCGCAGGTCATCCAGCACATGCTTGCCGTTGACCTTGCCGTCGTAGCGCAGCACCAGGTTGCCGTGCGGGTCGACGATCCACAGCTGCGGGCCGGGCTCGACAACCTTCTGCTGATAACGTTGCGCATCCAGCGGGTAGCGCTGCAACTGCGGGTACTCGCGGCCGAGCAGTGCCTGGTAGTCGGCACTCAGCGGCTGGGCAGCGGCCAGCGCATGGCTGGCGCGGCTGGCATCATGCCCCAGCCCGACCTGAATCTGCCGAGCCAGGTACACCAGGCGCTGACAGTCTTCGGTGCAGGCCTGGGGTGCGCTGACCAGCAACTGCCAGCGATCGTCCTGCCCCGCCACGCCGAGATCGGCACGGCTTTCCCCATTGCCAATCATGGCGCCATGGTAGCTGCGGCCTTCCGGCACCCAGAATTTGAGCTTGTACATGCTGGTGGCCAGAACCATTGGCCCAAGCACCACCAGCAGGATCAGCAAAAGCTGCAAACGCCCACGGGCTCTGGGTTTGCTACGTTCAGGCGCGTCCAGTGGAGTGGCGGTGGCCATGGCGTTTCTCCTTGTTTTGATGCCAGCCGAAGTAGAGGTAGAGCAGAACCAGAGCGGTAGCCAGGGCAAACCACTGCACGGCATAGCCGACGTGTTTTTCGGGGCTCATGGCGACAACCGGCCAGTCCAGGCGATAGCTCGCAGGGCCCGGCTCCAGGCGCAATTCCTGAGCGAAGCCTTCGCGATCAAGCTGTTGCCATAGCTGCGCGGCATCGATAGCGGTCAACAGATGCGGCCATTGCCCGCCGATGGGGTCCGGGTGCAGCTGGAAGGTGCTACCGGGCACGACATACACAGAGGCATCCAGCGCCAAGGCCTGGGCAGGGGTTTCGAAACGCACCGGCACCCGGCGGTCCAGCCATGGCAGCCAGCCACGATTGATCAGCAACCACAGGCCGCTGGCTTGGTCGTGGAAGGGCTGCAGCAGCTCGACACCGGCTTTGCCGTCGCGCATGCGGTTGTCCAGCAGCACGCTGTGCTTGGCGTCGAAGCGGCCATACAGGTGCACGCGGCGGAAGGCGTTGTCTTCTTTCGAGAAGAGCTGGGCGGTGGCGATCGGTGCTTCAACCCGCCGTTCTGCATAGGTGGCCAGCAGCACGCGCTTTTCCTCGGCACGGCCGAGTTGCCAGCAACCAAGCGCAATCAGCCCCGGCAGCAATGCAAGCACCACCAGCGTCGGTACCCAGCCTGGGCGAAACGGCCTCACGGGCGCCTCGCTATACTTATCCACATCACCGCATCCCCCGGGAGTAACGCCATGCTCAAGGCCGCGATTGTCCTGATGCTGTTGGCCACGATTGCCAGCCTGTTCAGTGGCCTGGTGTTTCTGGTCAAGGATGATGAAAACTCGACCCGTCTGCTCAAGGCGCTGACCATACGGGTGACCCTGGCAGCCCTGACCATAGGCCTGGTCGCCTGGGGCTTGATCAGCGGTCAACTGGTCTCCCACGCCCCTTTCTGAAGCGCTCACCCGCCCCTACAGGGTTTCCGTATTCACAACACATAGACAAAGATGAACAACCCCACCCACACCACATCGACGAAGTGCCAGTACCAACTGGCTGCCTCGAAGCCGAAGTGTTTTTCCGGGTTGAAATGCCCGCGCAGAATGCGCACGAACATCACGATCAGAATGATCGTGCCCAATGTCACGTGGGCGCCGTGAAACCCGGTAAGCATGAAAAACGTCGCACCGTAGATGCCTGAACCCAGTGTCAGCCCCAGCTTGGTATAGGCCTCGTGGTACTCGAAGGCCTGCAGTGCGATAAAGCTGATGCCCAGGACAATGGTCAGCGCCATCCAGAATTTCAGCGGGCCGCGGTGGTCACGGCGCAGGGCGTGGTGGGCAATGGTGATTGTCACACTGGAACTGACCAGCAGGATGGTGTTGATCAGCGGCAGGTGCCACGGGTCGATCACTTCCTTGGGGGGTGGGAACAGCTTGGGGTCGGGGGTATGCAGCAGCGGCCAGGTGAATTCGAAGGTTGGCCACAGCATGTGTGCAACACCTTTGGCTCCTTCGCCACCCAGCCACGGCCCCGCCAGTACGCGCACATAGAACAGCGCACCGAAGAAGGCCAGGAAGAACATCACTTCGGAGAAGATGAACCAGCTCATGCCCCAGCGGAACGAGCGGTCCAGTTGCGGGCTGTACAACCCGGCGCGGCTCTCCTTGACCACTGCCCCAAACCAGCCGAACAGCATGTAGGCCAGAAACAACGCACCCACGAAGAAAATCAGCGGCCCGTGGGAATCCGGGTGGCCCGCCTTCATGTCGTTGAACCAGGTGCCCAGGCCGAATACCGTGATGAACATGCCGATGGTGGCGATGATCGGCCATTTGCTCTGCGCCGGAACGTAGTAGTGCTCATGACTTGCCATTGCTGTTCTCCTTCCCTTAACGGGCGCCTTGGACGTCCTGCGCCGCAACGTGCGCGACCGGCGGGTGGCGAGCGGTGATGTCGAACAAGGTGTAGGCCAGTGTCAGGTGCTTCACGCTGGCCGGCAGGTCGCGGTCGACGATGAAGCGCACCGGCATCTCGATGCGTTCGCCGGGCTGCAGCACCTGCTGGGTAAAGCAGAAGCACTCGGTCTTGTGGAAGTAGGCCGCGGCCTCGGCCGGGGTAATGCTGGGTATTGCCTGCGCACTCATCGGCCGGTCGGTCGGGTTGTGGGCAATGAAGATCATCTGGTTCACCGCCCCCGGGTTGACCTCCAGCTGGTCGGCAGTGGAGTAGAAGTCCCAGACCATGTCGCTGGCATTGGTCGACATGAACTGCACCCGCACAGCACGCGTCGGGTCACTGACCTGGCTACCTTCGTACTGGCCGCCGGTCTTGCCGTTGATACCGAAGGCTTTGCACATGACGTCGTAGATCGGCACCAGCGCGAAGCCGAAGGCGAACATCACCACCGTCAGCATCAACAGGCGCGTTACCAGGCGTTTCACCGACAGGCCGTTCATGGCGGGTTCCTATTTCACTTCCGGGGGTGTCTGGAAGGTGTGGTAGGGCGCAGGCGAGGGTATCGACCACTCAAGGCCCTCGGCGCCATCCCAGGGTTTGGCCGGTGCCGGCGCGCCACCGCGGATGCACTTGATGACAATGAACAGGAAGAAGATCTGCGTGGCGCCGAACATGAACGCGCCGATCGACGACACCATGTTGAAATCGGCGAACTGCAGGTTGTAGTCGGGGATGCGCCGTGGCATGCCGGCCAAGCCTACGAAGTGCATGGGGAAGAAGGCCATGTTCATGCCGACGAACGACAGCCAGAAGTGCAGTTT
Source organism: Pseudomonas sp. GW823-FHT05G12 (assembly GCF_058795575.1). Taxonomy (NCBI): domain Bacteria; kingdom Pseudomonadati; phylum Pseudomonadota; class Gammaproteobacteria; order Pseudomonadales; family Pseudomonadaceae; genus Pseudomonas; species Pseudomonas sp. GW823-FHT05G12. The sequence continues at coordinate 128,176 of NZ_CM179501.1, read as the reverse complement.
GCCGAGGGTTTCGTCGTACATGTGGCCGGTCCATTTCGGCAGCCAGTAGTAGGCCGAGGCAAAGATGCCGAAAATTGCACCAGGCACCAGTACGTAATGGAAATGCGCCACCACGAAGTAAGTGTCGTGGTACTGGAAGTCTGCCGGGGCGATCGCCAGCATCAACCCGGAGAAACCACCGATGGTGAACAGGATGACAAAGGCGATGGCGAACAGCATCGGCGTTTCGAAGGTGAGCGAACCTTCCCACATGGTGCTGACCCAGTTGAATACCTTCACCCCGGTGGGCACGGCAATCAACATGGTGGCGTACATGAAGAACAACTCGCCGACCACCGGGATGCCGACCACGAACATATGGTGGGCCCAGACGATGAATGACAGGAAGGCAATGGCGCCGGTGGCATACACCATCGAGGTATAACCGAACAGCGGCTTGCGTGAGAATGCCGGGATGATCGAGCTGACCGCACCGAAGGCGGGCAGGATCATGATGTAAACCTCAGGGTGGCCGAAGAACCAGAACACATGCTGGAACAGCACCGGGTCACCGCCACCTGCGGCACTGAAAAAGCTGGTACCGAAGTGGATATCCATCAGCATCATGGTTACCACGCCAGCCAGTACTGGCATCACCGCAATCAGCAGGAACGCGGTAATCAGCCAGGTCCAGACGAACAGCGGCATTTTCATCAGCGTCATGCCGGGGGCACGCAGGTTGAGGATGGTGGCAATCACGTTGATCGCCCCCATGATCGAGCTGATACCCATCAGGTGGATGGCGAAGATGAAGAAAGTGACGCTGGCTGGCGCATAGGTGGTGGAAAGCGGTGCGTAGAACGTCCAGCCAAAGTTCGGCCCTCCGCCCGGGCTAAACAGCGTCGAGACCAGCAGCAGGAAGGCCGCCGGCAGCAGCCAGAAGCTGAAGTTGTTCATCCGTGGCAGTGCCATGTCGGGCGCGCCGATCATCAGCGGAATCATCCAGTTGGCCAGGCCGACGAAGGCCGGCATCACCGCGCCAAACACCATGATCAGGCCATGCATGGTGGTCATCTGGTTGAAGAACGCCGGTTCCACGATCTGCAAACCCGGCTGGAACAGCTCGGCGCGGATCACCATGGCAAACGAGCCACCCAGCAGGAACATGATGAAACTGAACCACAGGTACATCGTGCCGATGTCTTTATGGTTGGTGGTCAGCACCCAGCGCATCAGGCCCTTGGCCGGGCCGTGCGCATGGTCATGGCCGTGGGCGTGGTCGTCGATCACTGCACTCATGTCCTGTCTCCTGCAATCCATTGATTGCCGCGAGTAACCCGGTTCACTTGGCTTCTGCCTGCTTCAGCGCCAGCACGTCCTTCGGCGTCACCATGTCGCCTTTGTTGTTGCCCCAGGCATTGCGCTCGTAGGTGACCACAGCAGCGATGTCGACTTCCGACAGCTGCTTGCCGAAAGCGGCCATGGCCGTGCCGGGCTTGCCATGGAAGACAATGCTCAGGTGGCCTTCCTTCGGCCCGGTGGCAATCTTCGAGCCCTTGAGCGCCGGGAACATTGGCGGCAGGCCCTGGCCTTCGGCCTGGTGACAGGCCACGCAGGTGGTGTGGTAGACCTTGTCGCCTCGCTCCACCAGCTCCTCCAGGGTCCATTCCTTGCTGGTCAGCTCCTTGAGCTTGGCGGCTTCAGCCTTGCGCTCGCCCAGCCAGGTGTCGTAGTCGGCCTTGGACTTGACCTCGACCACCACCGGCATGAAGCCGTGGTCCTTGCCGCACAGCTCGGTGCACTGGCCGCGGTAGATGCCTGGCTTTTCGATACGGGTCCAGGCTTCGTTGACAAAGCCTGGGATGGCGTCGCGCTTGACCGCGAAGGCCGGCACCCACCAGGAGTGGATCACATCGGCAGCAGTGACCAGGAAGCGCACTTTCGCGCCCACCGGCAGCACCAGCGGCTGGTCGACTTCCAGCAGGTAATGCTCATCCTTCGGCGCCTTGTTGTGGATCTGGTCGGTGGGGGTGGCCAGGTTGCTGAAGAACTCCACGTCCTGGCCCAGGTATTTGTAGTGCCATTTCCACTGGTAGCCGGTGACCTGGACGTCGATGTCCGACTCGCTGGCGTCATAGATGTCGATCAAGGTCTTGGTAGCCGGAATGGCCATCACCACCAGAATCAGGAAGGGCACCACCGTCCAGAGAATTTCCACCCACGTGTGCTCATGGAAATGCGCGGCCTGCTGGCCAGTGGAGCGGCGGTGGATGACCATCGACCAGAACATCGCGCCAAACACCACGATGCCAATGATCACGCAGATCCAGAAGATGGTCATGTGCAGGTCGAAGACGGCGTTGGAGACTTCCGTCGCCCCTGGGTGCATGTTCACGGTCCAGGCGGCGTTTGCCTGGCCAAAAACCGACCACAACAGGAGGCCCATCCAGACATGTGGATGTCGCATCATTGCGGGTTCCCCTTCTAATTCTTGTTGTCCCGGAGGCGTGGCCTGCGGCAAGAGGGAACGGCGGTCAAGACTGCATGGCTTCGACGACCGAGCCCCTGCTAAAAGCAGTCGGGCCTCATCAACGAATCACGTTCAACGGGAGTATAGACAGCGACCAATGGCACGCAATGAAGCCTGTGAAATGAACTTCATGAAATGGCCGAATGGCCGGAAAACCGCGTGCTTGACAGGGCATGGCGTAATAATGGCACGTCGATATGCCTGATAGCGCACACGTTTGCGAGGCTTATAACAAATACGTCTTAGGTATTCTGTATACCGAGCTAATTTAGTGTCTTCCGTTTGAAACGTAATGTCCCTGGAGTTGTCATGAACATCGCTGCTGTACGCGAGCAGGTAAGCCAAGCCCATCAACATGAAGGCCAGACCGGCCAATTGAAAGAGCGTCTCGAGCTGCAACTGCCCCACCTGCACCCCTCGATCCAACTGCCTGAGCAGGACGCCCAGGGTACTTTGGCGCGCTTCGTCAGCGCCTACATCGATCAGGTTCCGGAATTGCTGGAGGCCGCCCACGAGGTCGCCCGCGAAGCCGGGATCGAATCGCAGATCAAACCTGTACTGAAAATTGCCGAAGCCTACTTCCTGCAGCCGCCCAGCGTGATGCAAGGGCATGTAGGCCTGGACTGCCTTCTGGATGAAGCGTACCTGGCGCACCGCCTGGTGGAAGAGGTGAATGACTTGTACATCCGCCACTTCCAGCAGCCGTTGATCCCGGTCGACACCACGGTCGCCAACCTGATTGCCCACCAGTTGATTGGCGAAAGCTTTGCCAACCAGCTGGATGAGGTGGTGCACCATTCGGTCGACGAAATGCTCAATGACGAGAGCTTTGCGGTTGAATCGGTGGAGGCTTATCGAGAGAAGCTGAGCAGCCCGGCAACTGGCGCGGCGTGGAAGCGCTGGCCGTGCCTGTCGCGCCAACTGGGTGTCGAGCTGGGTCAGCCGGCCTGATATACCTGTCACGGCCTAGGTGCATCGGTGGTTCGGCGCAGGCCGTGGTAGGAGCGGGTTCACCCGCGAAAGGGCCGGCCCTGCTGGCCAATCTCAACCCGCCGTTCACCGTTGCCGCCGCTACCGTATTCGCGGGTAAACCCGCTCCTACACATGCATCGATGGTTCGCCACAGGCCGTCGTAGGAGCGGGTTCACCCGCGAAAAGGCCGGCCCTGCTGGCCAATCTCCACCCGCCGCTCACCGTTGCCGCCGCTACCGTATTCGCGGGTAAACCCGCTCCTACGCCCCAACCCCCGCCGTCGTCCGCAACCGCCCCTCGATCCGACGCTTCAGGCGCCGCTGCTCTATCAGCAATCGTGACCCATTGGCAGAATTACTGCGGCTCCAGTCCTCCAGCAACTCAAGGCACGAGTGGTCGATATAGCTCAGGTTCCCCAGCGGCACATGCAGCGTGGTGCCCGCCGGTACGGTATCCAGCACCTGGGTCAGCGCCGGCACCTTCAGGAAGGTCGCCGCACCACTGAGGCGCAGTTCCATGTGCCCATCCTTGGCCAGGCTCACCAGGTTGATCTTCAGCCGCGCCGCCTTGAACGCCAGCTTCAGCAAGGTCAAGGCAAAGCCCAGCAGCACACCGGTCAGCAGGTCGGTAAAGATAATCGCCAGCGCAGTCGCCGCGTAGGTAAACATCGGCATGCGCCCATAACGGCCCAGCCCGCGGAACGCCTTGAAGTCGACCAGTTTGACCCCGGTAAACACCAACACCCCCGCCAAGCTCGCTACCGGGATCTGCTGCAGCACGCTGCTCAGCGCCACCACGAAGGCCAGCAACCACAAGCCATGGAAGATTGCCGACGCCCGGGTTTGCGCCCCCGCCTGGACGTTGGCCGAGCTGCGCACGATTACCCCGGTCATCGGCAGGGCACCCAGCACCCCGCACAGCATGTTGCCGATGCCCTGGGCCGACAGTTCGCGGTCGAAGTCCGAACGCTGGCCGCTGTGCATGCGGTCCACTGCTGCGGCCGACAGCAAGGTTTCGGCGCTGGCAATGAACGCCAAGGCAAAGGCGGCGACCAGCAGGGTAGGGTCTGCCAGCTGCAACAGGTCCTCCGGACGAAGCCAGTCGATGGCCTCGGACAGGTCGGCCGGTACCTGCACGCGGTTCACCGGCAAGGCCAGCCACATGCTGATAGCGGTCATGCTGGCCACGCCGAGTAATGCACCCGGCACGAAACGCAGCCGCTGCGGCCGCAAGCGCTCCCAGCCCCACATGATGGCGATGGTCCCCAGGCCCAGCGCACCGGCCATCCAGCCGGCGCCGGTGCTCTCCTGTGGCAGGGCAGCCGACAAAGTTGCCGGGAACTCCAGCAGGTTCTGCAGGCCCGACGGTTGCGGTGCGGTGTCGAACATCACATGCACCTGCGAAAGCACGATCAACACGCCAATCCCGGCGAGCATGCCGTAAACCACCGCCGGCGCGGTCACGCGGAACCAGCAGCCCAGGCGCAAGCGACCGGCAAGCAACTGCAACAGGCCGGCCAGCAACAGGATTGGCCCGAGCATGGCCATGCCGTGCTGGCGTACCAGCTCGAACACCAGTACCGCCAGACCGGCAGCAGGGCCGCTGACCTGTAGCGGCGATCCAGCAAGGAAACCGACGACAATGCCGCCGATAATCCCAGTAATCAGGCCTTTTGCCGGCGGCATGCCAGAAGCGATCGCAATGCCCATGCATAACGGCAAGGCCACCAGGAAGACCACCACCGACGCCAGCAACTCACGCGGCAGGGCCGCTTTCAACTGTGTAATGTTCACCGTGTTTCTCCTTTCTCTAGTCGCACGGCCATTCCCCTGGCCGTGGGCACGTTTGCCCCTGACAAGCGCGCAGGCGCGGGCCGCCAGCGAGCACGCCGGCAGGGCAGTCAGGGAATTCAAGGCAGCCGAAGGCCGCGCCACACCCCTGCAGGGTGCAGCCGGCTATCAAGGTTCTAGCGGCGGACGGGTCGCTTAGTAGCGGCCTCTCGGAGTGGCGCAGGGAACGGGTTCACCCGCGGCCAAGGGCAGGAAGCTGTCGCTGGCGGCGTCGTAGGCTTCGATCTTGCTGGTCTCGATGTCGTACACCCAACCATGAATGAACAGCTCACCGGCTGCCAGGCGCGAGGCCACCGAAGGATGGGTGCGCAAATGATGCAGCTGGGCGATGACGTTCTCTTTGGTCAGCACTTGCATCGTCTCGTGTTCGCTGCCGCAGGAGCAGTTGTTCTCGACCACGGTGCGGGCAACCTCAGCGTGGCGCAACCAGGCGCCAACGGTAGGCATCTTGGTCAGCGACTGCGGGTTGAGTACCGCACGCATGGCGCCACAGTCGGAGTGGCCACAGATGATGATGTGGTGCACTTTAAGCGCCATTACGGCGTACTCGATGGCGCTGGAAACGCCCCCGTTCATCTGGCCATAAGGCGGTACCACGTTACCCACGTTACGGGTCACGAACAGGTCGCCTGGCGAGCTCTGGGTGATCAGCTCGGGAACGATGCGCGAATCGGCACAGGTGATGAACATCGCGCGTGGTGTTTGCGCGGTGGCGAGCTTCTTGAACAGCTCTTGCTGATCAGGGAAAACATCATGGTGAAAGCGCAGGAAGCCGTCGACGATGTGCTTAAGGGCAGCATCGGCGCTTTCCGCGGGGACCTGCGGTACGACCTTGGATGGGTCCTTGACGGGCATGATTCATCCTCTTGACGGTGTGTAGGTAAATCCATTTTACCGGTGAAAGATTCAGGCTATGCAGGGTTTTAGATGACACGCACGGGCCATAGATCACAGTCGGTGTGGACTTATTACCTACGCTAGCGGGGAAAACTTAACTGAAACTTAATTCGAAGGCTCTAGAACGGGCGTTCTAGATGAAAAAGGCGGGAACTGGATAATAGCAAAAAAACATCAGCTGCCAATATGTATTAGCGCAATTATTGGTTGTTATTAGTTGTGTTGTGAGCAATGCGCAGCCCCCTGTGGGGGGGTGGGTTCATGTCAGAACAGCGCCATCTGCCCACCCGGCGGGCAGAACGCCGAGCAATCCAGCGCCTGCGCATCGCGCCCTTCGAAGTCCAGCCGTTTCATTGCCTTGGCAAAGCGCTGCGCCAGCAACTCGGCAAACACCCCTTCACCACGCATACGCACACCGAACCGACTGTCATACAGCTCGCCACCACGGCTCTGGCGGATCAGGCTCAACACATGCGCTGCCCGCTGCGGGTAATGATCCTGCAACCACTGCTCAAACAACGGCGCCACCTCCAGCGGCAGGCGCAGCATCATGTACGCCGCACTTTGCGCACCGGCCTCCTTCGCCGCCTCCAGCAGGCGTTCCAGCTCACTGTCGTTGATCATCGGAATCATCGGCGAACACAAAACACCCACCGGTACGCCCGCTTCACGCAATACCCGGATGGCCCTCAACCTCGCACCGGGTGAGGCCGCTCGGGGTTCGAGCACCCGTTTGAGGCCGTCGTCCAGCGTGGTCAGGCTGATCATCACCCGTGCCAGGCGCTGGCGGGCCATCTCGGCCAGCAGGTCGAGGTCGCGCAGCACCAGTGAACCCTTGGTGACAATGGTCACCGGGTGACGAAAACGCAGTAACACTTCGAGCAAGCGCCGGGTCAGCAACTGTTCCCGCTCGATCGGCTGGTACGGGTCGGTGTTGGAGCCCAGATTGATCGGCGCGCACACGTAGCCCGGTTTGCTCAATTGCTGTGCCAGCACCTCGGCGGCGTTGGTCTTGGCAATCAGTTTGGTCTCGAAATCCAGGCCGGGAGAAAGGTCCCAGTAGGCGTGTGAGGGGCGGGCATAGCAGTAGATGCAGCCATGCTCGCAGCCACGGTAAGGGTTGATGGAACGATCGAAAGGGAGGTCGGGTGAAGTGTTGCGGCTGATCACCGACTTGGCTGTCTCGATCCGCACCTCGGTACCCTGGGTTTGCGGCACTTCCTGGTACCAGCCATCATCTTCCGCCACCGAACGACCAGGGGCAAAGCGGTTGTGTGGGTTGTGCGCCGTGCCACGGCCCTTTTGCGGTGCTGGAGGAATCATGGCTCACCTGAATACTGTATTCATATACAGTATCGTGCATGCCGGGATCTTTCCAGCACCTCTGGTCTGACTACTTCAGGCCATGCCAGCCGAGATACGCTGCCTGGCTCGATTGCCGCCCAAGAAACGCCTCGATGCCTTCACGCAATGGGCGCGATGCCCCTGGGGCGAACAGTGCTTCCTGCAGTGCCCGACCCGTGGCTCCGTTCAACAGGCCCTCGGCTTTGAAGCGGGTGAACACATCGAAGGCATGCACATCCGACCACAGGTAGGCGTAGTAACCCGCATCGTAGCCGTTCACAAGGTGGTCGAAGGCATGCGCCGGATGTTCGAAATCAGCGAGTGGCCAGTAACCGCAACGCTCGCGGGCATCACCCAGTCGCTGTTCAATGGTCCTGCCATCGTTTGGAGTGCCATGCAGGTCCATGTCGAACAGCGCCAGGCATAGATCACCCGCGATCTCCTCCACGCTCTGCTGCCGTAGCTGCCGCAGGCACTCATCAGCTTGCTTGCGGGATAGTTGGTGGCCGTCGTGGGTGCGCGCCGAGATCGCCACCAGGTAGTCCGCGTCCCAGACCCAACGTTCGAACAACTTGCCGAACAACTCCACACCATCGGTGCCCAGCTCGGTCACATTGGACATGACGTGGTTCGTCGTGCGTACCAGCAGGTGGTGCAGGGCATGGCCGAATTCATGGAACAGCTTGCGCAGTGACAAATGATCGAGCAACGGCTGTGAACCTGACAGCGCTTGCGGCACATCACTGAACACCACCACCGAGGCGGCCTGGTAGATACCCTCTGCATCGACCCGGCGATTCCTTGCATAGGTGGTGAACACCGCGTCTGGCTGCTTGCCTGCGTGTTGCACGGCATCCAGATACAGAAAGCCAATGAAAGCGCTGTCCTGCCACACCTCGAACGGCTGCACGCTGTCATCCCAGACAGGCAGCGCTTTGGGCTGCAGCACTGCACCAAACAACGTCTGCGCCAATTGCTGCAACGCACTGACAACAGTATTCAGCGGGAAGTAATCGCGCAGCGCTTCGGCAGGAAACTCGCTGCGCGAAGCACACCGCAGGTACTCGAAATCCCAGGGTTGGGGTTTGCCCAGGCCCTGCTCGGCAGCCCAACACTCCACCTGCGAACGCCACCGCAACATGGCAGGTCGCACATGATCGGCCAGATCGTGGAGAAAGCCGCACACCTGGGCTACCGAACCCGCACTCTTCACCTGCAGGCTCTGCTCCAGATGGCCGGAATAACCGAGCAGGAGGGCCTTCTCCTCAAGTAATTGCGCCAGTTGCTGCAGATACGTGCGGTTGTCCTGTTGCCGATCATGGCTGACGCCACGGGCGTGAAAAGCCCGGTACACGCGCTCACGGAGCTGGCGGTTGTCAGCATGTTTGAGCACCTCACGCGTAGTCACCTTGTCACACGCAATCAACCACCCCTGCTTACCTGCTTGCTGTGCACTTGCAGCCAATTCGTCACGTACCCGCTGTGGGATGCCGCTCAGCTCCGCTTCATCGGTGATATTCAACCCAGGCCGGTCGATGTTGCTGCGGAACGCCTCGCGTGCAGTGCCAATCTGCGCTTGAAGGTCTGCCAGATGCGCTTTGCCTGCGGTGTCGAGTAACGCCCCGCTAGCGGCGAACTTGCCCAGGTGCCAACGCAAAGTGGCACGCTTCCCGACATCCAGTTGCTTGCCGATGTCACTGCCGGCCAAGCGTGCATACAGGTCATGCAAAGCCGTGTTGGCGAATTTTTGCTCGAAGCGCGCCGTCACTTTCCCGTAGAAATCAATGATGGCGTTGGCCCACGCCGTATCCCGGCCGACCAGTGGTGAGGCGGCATACAACACTGCCAGCAGCCGGCTATCCAGCCCATCCACCGCCAGCACCATGTCATCCCAGGTGGGCATGGTTCGTTGATCACGGATGATGCGTTGGACACCGTTCTCGTGTGTCTGCAGCACGTGAGCGAATGCCGCCTGCATGTTTTCGAGGGTGATGGAAGAGTAATCGACGGGGATATGGCTATCTTGCAGAAGAGGGTTGGCCATGGGGCATCACCTTGCTGATAGAAATGAGCAAGAGAGCTTGCATGGCCAGCGTGCGCCAGGTGGCCTGACTATCTAACACCTGTCCATGCCAGCCCGGGCATTGCACCCGGGCGGCATGACCGTATTACTCAGCCGGCTTTTTCAGCTTCGGATTTGGGAAGAACTGCACGGTCTGCACCTTGGCCGGCGCGGCTTTCGGCGCCAGGTGGTTGACCCGCGTGCCCAGTTCCTTCGGCACCGACAAGCCCTGCTCGTTGAGGGTGTCGGTAAAGCCGCAGGCCACACACTCGCGGTGCGGTACGCCGTCTTCGTTCCACATCATCAGCTTGTCGGGCTCGCTGCACGCCGGGCACACGGCACCGGCAATGAAGCGCTTCTTGGTCTTGTTCACAGCTACCTCACTCATGCTGCAGCGTCCTCGGTGAGACCACTGTGGCGCAGCAATGCATCGATGGAAGGCTCACGGCCACGGAAGTCGACGAACAGCTCCATCGGCTCGCGCGAACCCCCACGGGCCAGGATCGCCTCGCGGAAGGCGCGGCCGGTCTCGGCGTTCAGCACGCCTTCTTCCTCGAAGCGCGAGAAGGCGTCAGCCGACAGCACTTCGGCCCACTTGTAGCTGTAGTAGCCCGCCGCGTAACCGCCCGCGAAAATGTGCGCAAAGCTGTTGGGGAAACGGTTGTAAGCCGGCGGGCGCATGACTGACACCTCGTCACGCACACCTTCGAGCACCTGCAATACGCTGCGGCCGTCGCCATGGCTGGCGTGCAGCTCGAAATCGAACAGCGAGAACTCCAGCTGGCGCACCATCATCATGCCCGACTGGAAGTTTTTCGCGGCCAGCATCTTGTCCAGCAGGTCCTGGGGCAGGGCGGCGCCAGTTTCGTAGTGACCCGAAATCAGTGCCAGGCCTTCCGGCTCCCAGCACCAGTTTTCCATGAACTGGCTTGGCAGCTCGACCGCATCCCAGGCCACGCCGTTGATGCCGGACACGCCGGCATGCTCGATGCGGGTCAGCATGTGGTGCAGGCCGTGACCGAATTCGTGGAACAGGGTGGTGACTTCATCGTGGGTCAGCAGCGCGGGCTTGCCGGGCGCGGCCGGGGTGAAGTTGCACACCAGGTTGGCCACCGGGCTTTGCAGCTGGCCGCCAGCGGTGCGGCGACGGTCACGGGCGCCGTCCATCCAGGCGCCGCCACGCTTGTTGGCGCGGGCGTACAGGTCGAAGAAGAAACGGCCAACGTGCTGACCGTTTTCCTTGATCTCGAACAGGCGTACGTCCGGGTGCCAGCTGTCGAAGCCTTTGAGCTCGGCGATTTCGATGCCGTACAGGCGCTGCACGATGCTGAACAGGCCGCCCAGCACCTTGTCGATCGGGAAGTAGGCGCGCAGGGCTTCCTGCGACACGCTGTAGCGCTGCTCGCGCAGCTTCTCGCCAAAGTAGCCGGCGTCCCAGCTGGCCAGCTCGGGGCAGCCTTGTTCGGCAGCGTAGGCCTTGAGCTGTTGCAGGTCCTGGGCGGCGAACGGCTTGGAACGCTTGGCCAAGTCACGCAGGAAGCTCAGCACCTGGTCGCTGGACTCGGCCATCTTGGTGGCCAGGCTCAGCTCGGCGTAGTTCTTGTAGCCCAGCAGTTCGGCCAGCTCCTGGCGCAGGTCGAGGATTTCGCGCATCACCGGGCCATTGTCGAACTGGCCGGCATTCGGGCCCTGGTCGGAGGCGCGGGTGCAGTAGGCGGCGTAGAGCTCTTCGCGCAGGGCGCGGTCGCTGGCGTAGGTCATCACCGCGTAGTAGCTGGGGAACTCGAGGGTGATCAGCCAGCCGTCCAGGCCCTTGGCCTGGGCTGCAGCGGCCATCTGCGCCTTGGCCGATTCGGTCAGGCCGGCCAGCGCAGCTTCGTCGGTAACATGCTTGGTCCAGGCCTGGGTGGCGTCAAGCAGCTGATTGGAGAAACGGCTGCCCAGCTCGCTGAGCTTGCTCTGCACTTCGGCGTAACGCTGCTGCTTGTCCGCCGGCAGGTCGATACCCGACAGGCGGAAGTCACGCAAGGCGTGCTCGAGGATAGTCTTTTGCGCCACGTCGAAGCCGGCAGCCTCAGGGCTGTCGATCAGCGCCTGGTAGGCTTCGAACAGCGCGCGGTTCTGGCCCAGTTCGGTAGAGTAGGCGCTCAACGCCGGCAGGCACGACTCGTAGGCCTCACGCAACTCGGCACTGTTGCACACCGCATTAAGGTGGCTGACCGGGCTCCAGGCGGCGCCCAGGCGGTCGTTCAGTTCGTCCATGGCCAGCACCAGGCCGGCCCATGTAGGGTTCTTGCCCTGCTTTTCAAGGATCTCGGCAATGGCTTTACGGTTGTCGGCCAGGATCGCTTCGATCGCCGGCAACACGTGTTCGGCACGAATTTGCGAGAAGGGCGGCAGATCGTGGGATTGCAGAAGCGGGTTGTTCGCAGTCACGGTTTGGATACCTTGGCAGAAGAAACACTGCCCCATCTTAATTACAATCGACGCCGACCGCAGCAGGCAGCCTGCCTATCGGCACAGATGAGAGACGCTATCATGGCCATTCGCAGCTTCCAGCAACACACTCCGAAAGTTGGGCCCAGGGCCTTCGTCGACCGTTCGGCGGTGGTGCTGGGCGACGTGGAGATCGGTGAAGACAGTTCGGTCTGGCCGTTGACCGTGGTGCGCGGCGACATGCACCGCATCCGCATTGGCGCGCGCACCAGCGTGCAGGACGGCAGCGTGCTGCACATTACCCACGCCGGGCCTTTCAACCCGGACGGTTTCCCGCTGATCATCGGCGACGAAGTGACCATCGGGCACAAGGTGATGCTGCATGGCTGCACCCTGGGCAACCGTATCCTGGTGGGTATGGGCAGCACCATCATGGATGGTGCCATCGTCGAGGACGAAGTAATCATTGGCGCTGGCAGCCTGGTGCCGCCGGGCAAACGCCTGGTCAGTGGCTACCTGTACATGGGCAGCCCGGTGAAACAGGCCCGGCTGCTGAACGACAAGGAGCGCGCATTTTTCTCCTACAGCGCCGGCAACTACGTGAAGCTCAAGGACCAGCACCTGGCCGAAGGCTACGATCAACCTGAATGACCGCATTCACGGGCACGCCCGCTTCCACAGGTTCAGTGGAGCCATCAAGGCCTGCGCTGTACCTGTGGGAGCGGGCATGCCCGCGAAGAAGGCCACGCAGCACTCAAGTGGAACCCTGTACATGCACCAGCAAAACATCCTCTTCGACCTCGACGGCACCCTGACCGACCCACGCCTGGGCATCACCCGCTCGATCCAGTACGCCCTGGCCAAGCTGGGCATCGACGAACCAGACCTGGCCCGCCTCGAACACTTCATCGGCCCACCCCTGCTGCAGGCTTTCATGCAGTTCTACCGCTTCGACGAAGCCAAGGCCTGGGATGCGGTGAACTTCTACCGGGAGCGTTTCCGCGTGACCGGTCTATACGAGAACCTCGTGTTCGAAGGTGTGCCGGAGTTGCTTGAGGCCCTGACCGGGCAGGGCCGCACGCTGTACATTGCCACCTCCAAACCGTGGGAGTTCGCCCGCGAAATCGCCCGGCACTTTGCTTTCGATCATCACTTCAAGGTGATCTACGGCAGTGAACTGGACGGCACGCGCACCAACAAGGTCGAACTGATTCGCCATTTGCTGGATGAAGAAGGGCTGGACCCGGCGCAAACCCTGATGATCGGGGACCGCAAGCATGACCTGATCGGCGCGCGCAGAAACGGGCTGCAAGCCGTCGCGGTGGGATACGGGTTTGGGAGCCGGGAAGAGCTGATGGCAGAAGAACCCGCTTTCCACTTCGCCACGGTAGCCGATTTGCATCAGGCTTTTATCAAGGCTTGAGCACCAGCAGGGCTGCTTTGCAGCCGGCCCTCCCACCTCGATCGGCGTACGCAGGGCCTTTGTGGGGGCCTTGTGTCGCGATGGGCCGCAAAGCGGCCCCAAAATCTCAAAGGCTAACCATCAGACGCTGCAACGCCGCTTTCCTTTCTTCAATCGGCAACCGCCCCAAATGCTCGACCCGCGCGTAAAACCGAACCCAATCCCCACCCACCTCACGAAACAGCGCCGCAAACGCCGGCACCCACTGGTCATAGAGCCCGAACGGCAACAACTTGGCATTATTCATCGGCCCATACATCCACGCGTCATAGCGCTTGTCACCACCCCACTGGCCATCACGCACCTGCCGGTATTCACGCCTCAAACGCTCAAACTCGGCCTGCTTGGCCCGGCGCTTGTGCGCATCATCCAAAGGCCCGGCATAAATGGCCTGCAACCGCTCACGACAGGCCAGCACCAGGCGGATGAACTGGTCACGCTGCTGCTGCCTCTGCCCTGCGTCAACCGCCGCCAGCCCACGCGCCGCCCGCCATTGCCGCGTGCCTTCCTGCTCGACGAACGAGGCAAACGATTCATTGAACTCGGTATCGTCCTGCACATAGAAGCGCTGGTGGGCCAGTTCATGAAAGATCAACGTAGCCAGGCGCTCATCGCCCCAGCCCACCATCGACGACAAAATCGGGTCATCGAACCAACCCAGGGTCGAATATGCTTCCACGCCGCCCACGTACACATCCAGGCCATCCTGACGCATCAACGCCGCCGCACCTCGCGCCGCGCCTTGCTGGTAGTAGCCGCGGTACGCCACGCACCCGGCAATCGGAAAGCAGTGCGTTACCGGTTGCAACGACAACTCGGGCGTGGCAAAAACATTCCACACCACGTAGGGGCGGCCAAGGTCGGCATATACCCGGTAGCTGCGGTTGTCTGGCAGTTTCAATTGCTGGCTGGCAAACACCCGCGCCTGTTCGGCCTGTTGCAGGTGCGCGCGCAAGGGTGCAGGGGTAGCAGGGTCGGCCAATACCTGCTCTACAGGCTGCCGCGCCCGCAGCAACTGCCACTGGCCCTGGGCCAGCTGCCCATAGTAGGAGACATTGCTGCAACCGTTCAGCAGGAACGCCGCAAGCAGCGGAACCAAACGGGTGAAAATGCGGTCGAGTGCCCCAAGGCCTGAGCGCTGCATAAGAAAAAGTCGAAGCATCCGGGACTGTCTGACTCGCTCAAGACCATTTCGCTCCAAGACTATCTCGCCAAGGGGGAGTTTCGCCATGCGTGCATTATTGGTCGCCGGCTCAGTGTTGTTGATCTCTGCCTGTTCAACATTGCCAGACCCAGACCCGAACCAGGCCTGGATCGACCTCACCCGCTACGACAATACTTCGCTAGACGCCGTGCAGGTCGATGAGCGTGACTGGGCTGACAGCCGCTATTTCGAGGTTCAACCCGGCAGCCACGAACTGACCGTGCGCTATCAGTTTCCGGTTAACCCCAGCAATATCGGCCCCGTCGATCAGCCACTGTGGCGCGATTGCCAGGTCAAGCTGACCTTCAAGGACTTCAGCGCCGGGCAGCGTTATCAGCTGCAGGCTGGCAGCATTGGCTTCCGCCCTTGGATAAAACTCTACGACCACCAGCAAAAACTGCTGGGTCAAGGGCTGCCGGCGGGTTGTCAGCGCACCTGAACTGCACAAACGGCGCTATGCTTGTTACTTGTAAATCGCAAGTGGGAGTTTTGCCATGCGCCAGCCCATGATGCTGATCGCCCTCAGTACACTGGGGGCTTGCGCCAGCCCCTTGCCGCCCGTCGACCCCAAGCAGGCTTGGGTCGATCTGTACACCATGACCCCCGGTCGGGTGATCATGGCCGACCGCCTCGATGGCAAGCGCCTGGACGATGGCCGTTACTTTCAGGTGACACCGGGCAAGCATGAACTGGTGGTGCGCTTCGATTATGAAATCTACTCGGGCGGCCTCATGTCACAACCCAGGGACCGAACCTGCTACCTGACCGTCCGCTTTGACAACTTCAAGGCCGGCGAGCGCTATCGCCTGGAAGCGCGGGCGCCGGTGATGGAGCCGCAGGTGCTGCTGTATGACGCCAACCGCAAGGTGGTGGTGAACGAGCCTAGCGACGTGTTCTGCATCCCGTGAGTGTGGGGCTGCTTCGCAGCCCCGGGCCCTGATGCTTATCGATCGTTCTTTTGATAGATGATCTTCTTCGTCCCGCCATCGCAGGTCCCGACGACCATGTTCTGGTCCTTGACCTCGCTGTTGGGCACGATCTCCAGCGTGTAGGACGAAACCCCTTGGGCCTGGATCTTGGCCTCGATCTCGGCTTTCAGCTCCTCGCATGGCTTGACGGCCGCCAGCGCAGACGTGGCGACAAGGGAAGCCAACACAGCGATAGCTACGCGAATCATGGAACGGCTCCTGGAAAGGGCAGTGGCGCTGCCGACGTTCTTTAGACTACAGCAAACCACCACCGTTGCACCGTTTCACCCCACCAGCGCCGCATCCAGGCTGATCTTTGCATTCAAAACCTTGGACACCGGGCAGCCTTCCTTCGCCTTGTTGGCAATCTCCAGGAACTGAGCCTCGCTGGCCCCAGGTACCTTGGCCCTGAGCACCAGATGCACCGCGGTAATGGCAAAACCGTCAGCTTGCTTGTCGAGCGTCACCTCTGCAGCCGTGTCGATCCGCTCTGCGGTAAGCCCCGCCTCGCCGAGCATCATGGATAGCGCCATCGAGAAGCAACCGGCATGGGCCGCGCCAATCAGCTCCTCCGGGTTGGTGCCGGGCGTGCCCTCGAAACGTGTGTTGAAGCCATAAGGGTTCTGCTTGAGTGCGCCGCTTTCGGTAGAAAGCAGACCTTTTCCATCCTTCAGGCCACCTTGCCAGATCGCCGATGCTGTCTTTTTCATGATGCCTCCTGGTCACTGGGTTGCTTACCTAGGGTTCAGAGGCCTGCCGCCTGCCGCAAGTTCAGAGCAATATGCTTGCAGGCATTGAATCCAACGAACGCGCCCATACAGAGTCAAAAAGGCCTCTGGCCAATCACTTTTGCGGAGGCTCCATGACGCAGCTGCGTGACCTGAAGATTTCCACCCTGGACCTGGTGCCCGTACGCGCCGACGCTGGCCCCGCGCAATCGCTGCGCAACTCGCTGGACCTGGCGCAGCATGTCGAGCGCTTTGGCTATAACCGCTTCTGGGTGGCCGAGCACCACAACATGGACGGCATCGCCAGTTCGGCGACATCGGTGCTGATCGGCTACCTGGCCGGTGGCACCTCACGTATTCGCGTGGGCTCTGGCGGGGTGATGCTGCCCAACCATGCGCCACTGGTGATCGCCGAGCAGTTCGGCACCTTGGCCAGCCTGTATCCGGGGCGTATCGACCTTGGCCTGGGCCGCGCGCCGGGTTCGGACCAGATGACGGCCTATGCCCTGCGACGCGACCGCGCTGGCGGCCCAGATGACTTCCCGGACGATGTCGAGGAGCTTTCGCGCTACCTCGGGCCACGCACTGATGATCAAAAAGTGATCGCCGTACCGGGGTACGACACCGACGTGCCGATGTGGTTGCTGGGATCCAGCCTGTTCAGTGCCCAGCTGGCGGGCATGCGCGGCATGCCCTACGCCTTCGCCTCGCATTTCGCGCCACGCTACATGCACGAGGCCATTCGCGTGTACCGCAACCACTTCAGGCCCTCGACCACGCTGGATAAGCCGTATGTGATGCTGGGCATCCCCATGGTGGTGGCGCAGACCGACGAGAAGGCCGAATACCTGGCCACCTCGGTTTACCAGCGCATCCTGGCGCTGATTCGTGGACAGAGCCTGATGCAGAAGCCACCCGTGGAAAGCATGGATGGGCTGTGGTTGCCCCATGAACGGGAGACGGTGGCCAGCTTCCTGGGGCTGGCCATGATCGGCAGCCCGCAGAAGGTAAAGGCCAAGGTAGAAGTGCTGCTGGAACAGACGGGTGCGGATGAGCTGATCTTTACCTGTGACCTGTATGAGCATGCGGACCGCATTCGGTCATATGAGCTGATGGCGCAGGCCCTCAAGGCCGAGTGACCCTCGTCGCGGGCTCGCCCGCTCCCATAGGTTGACTTGGGAGCGAGCAAGCCCGCGAATGAGCAAACACATTAGCCGCGGCGGTAAACAATCTCCTTGCTACCGGCCTCGCAGCTACCAATCACCTTGCCCGCCGGCTCGCCTTTCTTGACGATCTCCAGCTTGTAGCCAGTGACGCCCTTGGCATCCAGCTTGGCCGCAATTTCCGCCTTCAGTTCCTCGCACGGTTTGCCCGCTGCCAGCGCACCACCGGCCAGGGTCATCAGGCCCAGCGCCAGAATCAGTTTGTTCATCACTCGCGTTCCTTGTGCAGATGAAATCAGAAGGGGCCCCACCAAGGCGCCCCTTTTCTGAATACCTCATCACGCCGGGATCATACAACCCAATGTTGTTTCAGCTATTGGCGATACGGAAGCCGACCTTCAGCGTGACCTGGAAGTGCGCCGCTTTGTTGTCGCGGATATGGCCGCGGGTATCGACCACTTCGAACCATTCCAGGTGCTTGATGCTTTTACCGGCTTCGGCCAGAGCATTGTTAATCGCCTCTTCGATACTGGTGGGCGAAGACCCGACCAGTTCGATTTTCTTGTAGGTGTGATGATCGGTCATGAGTGCTCTCCGTGGTTGACAGTGAGATTCAGCCTAGCAGCGCAGGCCTGGTTTACCTGCGAGCGGTCACTGTCAGCGAAAGTTCGATCGCACTTTCACGCAGCCCAAGGGTCGCAATCCTTACAGCCCATACTGCAAAGGAGAGTCAACATGCACCGCAACTCGCTGCGTAAAACATCCCTGGAAAGCATGGAAGCGGAGATCGAGAGCCTTCTGAAAAGCTTGGAACACCTCAAGCATGATGCGTCGGAAGAGTCCCAGAAGTCGGTGAAGGCAATCCGCAGCAACGCTGAAAGCGCACTGCGTCATTCGCGCAGCCTACTGAGCGATGCGTACGAGGAAGTGAAGCAGCGCACCCGACAGACCGGCATAGCCACCCGGGACTACGCCCAGGAGCACCCATACACCACCGCCGGTGTGGCCATTGGTGCGCTGGGCCTGCTGGCGGCCTACCTGATATGCAAGCGAAACTAAGCGCTCTGCCGCGCAAGTTCCGCCCGTAACCACTGCGCCAACTGCTCGGCGCGCCCGTCTGCGGCGCGCCGTGGCACCCACAATGCCAGCGCCGCCTGGGTAGGTGAGAAGCCCCAAGGCGCACTCAAACGGCCCGCCCGCAGGTCATCGGCGACCAGTGGCTGCGGTGCAATCGCCACGCCCAATCCGGCCACGGCAGCCTCCAGCAGGTAATACAGGTGCTCGAAAGCCTGACCATAGTGAATGGCCGTCGGGTCCAGGCCCTGTTGCACCGCCCAGGTAGGCCACGCTTGCGGGCGTGAAGTGGTGTGCAGCAAGGCTTCGCCCAACAATGCCTTGGCGGGCGCCCCCTGCAAGCGCTGGAAACCTGCGAAATGTGGGCTGAGCACCGGCCCGATGCATTCTTCGGCCAGCACGTGCACCTGCATGTCCGCCGGCCACGGTGGCTCGGCATACACCAGCAACGCATCCAGCCCGGGCCGCCGCGGGTCCAAGTCGCCCTCACCCGCCGACAGGTGCAAGCGCAGCTCAGGCAAATCCGCCTGCAACCGCCCCAGCCGCGGGATAAACCACCGCGCCAGCAGGCTGCCCGAGCAGCCCAGCACGAATGGCGCGTCGCTCACATCACGGCTGAGCTCGGAACACACGCTGCGCAGCCGGTCGAAGGCCTCACCGCTGGCATCGCGCAGACGCACACCGGCATCTGTGAGTTTGATGCCACGCCCGTCCTTGACGAACAGGGCTACGCCCAGATGCTCCTCAAGCACCTTGATCTGCCGGCTGACAGCGCCGTGGGTCACGTGCAGCGCTTCCGCCGCCTGGCTGACGCTGTTGAGCCTGGCTGTAGCCTCGAAGGCGCGCAGGGCATTGAGGGGAGGGAGGTCGTGGGCCATTTTACCTGTGAGTTTTTCTGACAAGTTTACGCAATCTTATCGGTTTTCAGCCGAGCTTGCCGTGGTTAGAGTAAAGCCCATCACTCATTCACTACGCCTTGGAGCGCCCCATGACCCAGTCCCAATACCGCCCCGGCCCCGACGCCAATGGCCTGTTCGGCTCGTTCGGCGGCCGCTACGTGGCCGAAACCCTGATGCCACTGGTGCTGGACCTGGCCCGCGAATACGAAGCGGCCAAGGCAGACCCCAAGTTCCTTGAAGAGCTGGCTTACTTTCAGCGCGACTACATCGGCCGCCCCAACCCGCTGTACTTCGCCGAGCGCCTGACCGAGCATTGCGGCGGGGCGAAGATTTTCTTCAAGCGTGAAGAGCTCAACCATACCGGCGCGCACAAGGTGAACAACTGCATCGGCCAGGTGCTGCTGGCCAAGCGCATGGGCAAAAAGCGCCTGATCGCCGAAACCGGCGCCGGCATGCACGGTGTCGCCACCGCCACTGTCGCCGCGCGCTTCGGCCTGCCTTGCGTGATCTACATGGGTGCCACCGACATCGAGCGCCAGCAGGCGAACGTGTTCCGCATGAAGCTGCTGGGCGCCGAGATCGTGCCAGTTACCGCCGGCACCGGTACCCTGAAAGACGCCATGAACGAAGCCCTGCGTGACTGGGTTACCAACGTCGAAGACACCTTCTACCTGATCGGCACCGTGGCTGGCCCACACCCGTACCCCGCCATGGTGCGCGACTTCCAGTCGATCATCGGCAAAGAGACCCGTGCCCAGTTGCAAGAGAAGGAAGGCCGTCTGCCAGACAGCCTGGTTGCCTGCGTCGGCGGCGGCTCCAATGCCATGGGCCTGTTCCATGAGTTCCTCGAAGAGCCGAGCGTGCAGATCATCGGCGTTGAAGCCGGTGGCCACGGCGTACACACCGACAAGCACGCCGCCAGCCTGAACGGCGGCGTACCGGGCGTGTTGCACGGCAACCGAACCTACCTGTTGCAGGACCAAGACGGCCAGATCACCGATGCCCACTCGATTTCCGCAGGCCTGGACTACCCGGGCATCGGCCCGGAGCACGCCTATCTGCATGAGGTGAAGCGCGTCGAGTACGTCAGCATCACCGATGACGAAGCATTGGATGCGTTCCACGCAACCTGCCGTCTGGAAGGCATCATTCCAGCCCTGGAAAGCTCCCACGCCTTGGCCGAAGCGATCAAGCGCGCACCGAAGCTGCCCAAGGACCACCTGATGGTCGTGTGCCTGTCGGGCCGCGGCGACAAAGACATGCAAACCGTCATGAACCACATGGCCGCCCAGGAGAAACAGGCATGAGCCGTCTTGAACAACGCTTCGCCGAGCTGAAGGCCGAAGGCCGCTCGGCACTGGTCACTTTCGTCACAGCTGGCGACCCGGGCTACGACGCCTCGTTGCAGATCCTCAAGGGCCTGCCGGCTGCTGGCGCCGACGTGATCGAGCTGGGCATGCCGTTCACCGACCCGATGGCCGATGGCGTGGCCATCCAGCTGGCCACCCTGCGCGCCCTTGAAGCTGGCCAGACCTTGGCCAAGACCCTGCAGATGGTTCGCGAATTCCGTGTGGATAACCAGACCACGCCGATCGTGCTGATGGGTTACTACAACCCTATCCACCGCTTTGGCGTGGACACGTTCGTGGCTCAAGCCAAGGCAGCGGGCGTCGATGGCCTGATCATCGTCGACCTTCCGCCAGAGCACGACGCCGAACTGGCTACCCCGGCCCAGGCCGCAGGCATCGACTTCATCCGCCTGACCACCCCGACCACCGACGACGCGCGCCTGCCGCGCGTGCTGGAGCGCAGCTCCGGGTTCGTCTACTACGTGTCGGTGGCTGGTGTGACCGGTGCCGGTTCGGCGACCACCGAGCATGTGACCGAAGCCATTGCCCGCCTGCGCCGGCATACCGATCTGCCGATCAGCGTTGGCTTCGGCATTCGCACGCCGGAACAGGCTGCGAACATTGCCCGCTTGGCGGATGGTGTGGTGGTGGGCTCGGCACTGGTCGACAAGATCGCCCAGGCCAAAAGCGCCGATCAGGCGGTGACTGATGTATTGAGCCTGTGCTCGGCATTGGCTGAAGGGGTGCGTGGCGCACGCCGCTAAATCGCGTCGTCTGCTTCGCGGGTAAACCCGCTCCTACGGGGCCAGTGCCACCCTCTGGCTCTGCGATATCGTTGTAGGAACGGGTTCACCCGCGAAGAGGCCAGCACAGGCAACCCCCGCCTAGCCCCCAAAAACCGACAGATTCAATGGCCGCACGGCCCCCATCCAGATCGCATGATCCCGGTGATCCGCCAGTTCATCCCCGGTTTCCGGATGCATGAATACCACCAGGCCCTTGCGGTACAGCGCCAACCAAGGCAAAACCACTCCCACCACTTCGGGCCCGAACGCCAGCTGGCAACTCCAGTCCGGATGCGGCCCAACCGGTTTCTGATGCATGCGCCCCATGGTCACCGGGAACAGCCGCGCCGCCTCCTCGCACAGTTCGCGGGCCTGCTCCATGGTGGCTGCGTCGTAATAAACGTGGGCGTGATAACCCTTGATCCTCTGCACGATAACTCCTGATTGCGGTCCAACCATCACCACCTGCAACGGGAGTGATGCAGTGAAAAACGCCGAAACCCCAGTGTTCAAACTGGTCCTGTTCGGGCCTGAAAGCAGCCTGGGCAATGCCCTGATGGTCGAGCTGCTGTCGCGCCAGCACGAAGTCATTGCCGTGGTCGACGACCTCAACCGCCATTCGCCGCGCCCGGGCCTGCACTTCAAGATAGGGGGGCTGGGTGATGCCCACCAGGCGGAGCAGGGCGCAGCGGGCGGCTCGGCGGTGATCGCCCTGCTACCAGCGCTGGCGCCGGGTGACCTGCCGGGGCAGGCACGCTTGAGCGAGGCGCTGGTGGCGGGGCTTGCGCGTACGACTATACGCCGGCTGCTGCTTGTGGGCGATTTCGATGTGCTGGATGAACCGGGCAAGTACAGCGAGGAGGAACGGGAATGCGTGGCCCAGGTGGTTGATGGGTTGCAGCGCAGTGCCTTGCACTGGACGCTGATCAATGCACCGGAGGAACTGGCCGGGTTGGGCATGGAGCATTTTCGCAGTACCGAAGGCACGCTGGAGCCTGGGCTGGCTGAGCCGTTGCGGCGCTTGTCCAGGATCGCAGCGGGGATGGTGGACATGCTGGAGCTGGACTTGCACCGGGGCGAGCACCTGAACTTCGTGGTCTAGATTGCCGGGGGCTGCTGCGCAGCCCATCGCGACGCAAGGCCGCTCCCACATGGGCCGGCGTGCGCAGTGTTTTTCTGGGAGCGGCCTTGTGTCGCGATGGCCCCCAAAATCTCAAAGGCTGCGCTCCTGCTCCAACCAATCCACGAACCGCTCGATCAACGCTCCCCGCCGCTTGCGCGGTGGCAACACCGCGTAATAACCGCGTTCCGAGCGCAAACTCCCCTCCAGCGGCCGACACAGCAACCCTTGCTCCACCAACCTGTCCACCAGGTGCGCCCAGCCAATCGCCACCCCTTGCCCGGCAATCGCTGCCTGAATCAGCAAGGTATAGTTATCAAACCGCAGCTGCCCCGCCGGCGGTGGGCTGTCCACACCAAACCCACGAAATACCCCCGCCCAGTCAAACCAGCGGCTGGCCTGCTCGCCCTTCAAATGCAGCAGCGGCAATCGTTGCAAAGCCACAGCTGACAAGGCTTTGCCATGAATCAGATGGGGGCTGCACACCGGGAACACTTCCTCATCGAATAGCCAGCGGCTTTCTCCTTGGTGAAAGCGTCCATCGCCAAACAGCACCGCCACATCAATGTCCGGGCGCAACATGCCCTGGCTGCGCTCACCCGTCACCAGGCTCACATCCACCTGTGGATAAGCCTCATGAAAGCGCTGCAGCCTTGGCATCAGCCAGAACGCCGCAAAGGCAAAGTCGGTGGCGACCTGCAGCACTTCGCGCTGGCCGCGCCCGCCGGCCTGGGCAATACCGTCATCCATAGCCTGCAGCCCCTGATGCACCTGTTCGAACAGCACCTGGCCAGCCTCGGTAAGCTCGATGCCCCGGTAAATGCGGTCAAACAGGCGCGTGCCCAACTGTGCCTCCAGGCGCTTCACCTGCTGGCTCACTGCCGGCTGCGTGGTACCCAACTCCAGCGCGGCAGCAGTAAAGCCACGTAGGCGCGCAGCGGCCTCGAATACGCGCAAGGTATCCAGCGACAACCCAGCAAGGTGCTCAAACATAAGCTTGGCTAATCCCAGTCATTGCCCGCCATGGGCTTTACCCATGTTATCCACAGTCGCATCTTGGTAGGCAAGCGGTTCGCATAACCCTCAACGATGGAAGCCACTATGACGCGTCCGAATATCCTGTTCATCATGGCCGACCAGATGGCCGCGCCCTTGCTGCCGATCTACGGCCCTTCGCCCATCAAGATGCCGCACCTCGGCCGTCTGGCCGAGCAAGCCGTGGTGTTCGACTCGGCCTACTGCAACAGCCCACTGTGCGCGCCATCACGCTTCACCCTGGTCAGCGGTCAGTTGCCCAGCCGCATTGGCGCCTACGACAACGCGGCCGACTTCCCTGCCGATGTGCCGACCTACGCCCATTACCTGCGTCGCCTGGGCTACCGCACCGCGCTGTCGGGCAAGATGCACTTCTGCGGCCCGGACCAGTTACACGGCTATGAAGAACGCCTGACCAGCGACATCTACCCGGCCGACTACGGTTGGGCGGTGAACTGGGACGAACCCGATGTGCGTCCAAGCTGGTACCACAACATGTCCTCGGTGCTGCAGGCCGGTCCGTGCGTGCGCACCAATCAGCTGGATTTCGACGAGGAGGTAGTGTTCAAGGCGCGTCAGTACCTGTACGACCATGTGCGCGAAAACGATGGCCGGCCATTTTGCCTGACCGTTTCGATGACCCACCCGCACGACCCCTACACCATTGCCAAACGCTACTGGGACCGCTACGAAGGTGTGGATATCCCCATGCCCCGTGCCGAGTTCAGCCAGGCAGCACTCGACCCGCATTCGCAGCGCCTGCTGAAGGTCTACGACCTGTGGAACAAGCCACTGCCTGTGGATAAGGTTCGCGACGCCCGCCGCGCCTACTTCGGCGCGTGCAGCTATATCGATGACAACATCGGCCAATTGCTGCAGACCCTGGAGGAATGCAACCTGGCCGATGACACAGTGATCGTGTTTTCCGGCGACCACGGCGACATGCTTGGCGAACGTGGCCTCTGGTACAAAATGCACTGGTTCGAAATGTCGGCGCGGGTGCCGCTGCTGATCCATGCGCCGAAGCGCTTCGCGGCGGGCCGGGTCACTGCCTCGGTGTCGACCTGCGACCTGTTGCCAACCTTGGTCGAACTGGCTGGCGGCGCTGTGGATAAAGACCTGCAGCTGGACGGCCGCTCACTGCTGGGCCATCTGCAAGGGCAGGGCGGTCACGACGAGGTGATCGGCGAGTATATGGCCGAAGGCACCGTCGGCCCGCTGATGATGATCCGCCGCGGGCCCTACAAGTTCGTGTACAGCGAAGACGACCCATGCCTACTCTATGACCTGAGCCGCGACCCGCACGAGCGGGAGAACCTCACCGGCAGCCCGGACCACCAGGTGCTGCTGCAGGCATTTGTCGATGAAGCGCAACAGCGCTGGGACATCCCCAGCCTGCGCCAGCAGGTGCTGGCCAGCCAGCGCCGCCGCCGCCTGGTGGCCGAAGCGCTGGCCATCGGCAAGCTGAAAAGCTGGGATCACCAACCACTGGTGGACGCCAGCCAACAGTACATGCGCAACCACATCGATCTCGATGACCTCGAGCGCAAGGCACGTTATCCACAGCCCGCCCCCCTGGATTGAGAAGAGAGGCCGCCATGCACAAGTTCTCCGCCGCCGTGTTCGTCCTGGCCCTGAGCGCCACCACGGCCCACGCCGCAGACAGCGATGCGCAATGCAGTACCGTGAAAATGGCCGACCCCGGCTGGAGTGATATTGCCTCGACCAATGCCGTGGCACGCCTGTTACTGGAAAGCCTGGGTTACCAGGTGAAGATCGACAGCCTGGCCGTACCGATCATCTACGGCGGCCTCAAGGACGGCCAGGTCGACGCCTTCCTCGGCAACTGGATGCCGGCGCAGCAAGGCTTCCATGACAAGTTCATCGCCAATGGCGATGTGCAGCAGCTGTCGCGCAACCTGGAGGGAACCGAGTTCACCCTCGCAGTGCCCGACTATGTGTGGAATGCCGGGGTGAAGGACTTCGCTGACCTGCAGAAACACGCCGGGCAGTTCGACAAAAAGCTGTATGGAATCGGCTCCGGCGCCCCGGCCAACCTGTCGCTCAAGGCAATCATCGACAAGAATGAATTCAACCTCGGCCAGTGGAAGCTGGTGGAGTCCAGCGAGCAGGCGATGCTGGCCCAGGTCGACCGGGCGGTGAAGAAGCAACAATTCATCACCTTCCTTGGCTGGACCCCGCACCCGATGAACGTGAAGCTGAAAATGCATTACCTGACCGGCGGGGAAAAGTGGTTCGGCAGCAAGGGCGAGGTATACACGCTGACGCGCAAGGGTTATCCACAAGCCTGCCCGAATGCGGCGAAGCTGCTAGGTAACCTCAAGTTCACACTGGACATGGAAAACAGCATCATGGCCGAGGTGGTAGACAAGAAGATCAGCTTCGATGAAGCGGCCAAGGCCTGGGTGAAAGCGCATCCTGAACGGTTGGATGGGTGGTTGGCCGGAGTTACCACCAAGGCCGATGGGGATGCCCTGGAGGCCGTCAAAGCCAAACTGTAATCTCACAAAGCAACACACCAACCCTGTGGGAGCGGGCGCGCCCGCGAACACCGGCAAAGCCGGTGCCAAGCAACGCGTTGGCTTTTTCGCGGGCATGCCCGCTCCCACAGGGCTTGGCGACCCCTTAAGGATTGTGGATAACCCATGCATCGCCTCTCTTTACTGCTGCCCTTCCTCACCTGGCTTCCCCGCCAATCGGGCCGCAGCCTGCGCCAGGACCTGCTGGTAGGCTTGAGCGGCGCCATCCTCGCCCTGCCGCAATCCATCGCCTACGCCCTGATCGCCGGCCTGCCCGCCGAATACGGGCTTTACGCCGCCATCGTGCCGGTACTTATCGCCTGCCTGTGGGGTTCTTCCTGGTACCTGATCTGCGGCCCGACCGCTGCCATTTCCATCGTGCTCTACGCCAGCATCAGCCCGCTGGCCGTGGCCGGCAGCGCTGACTACATCACGCTTGTGTTGCTGCTGACCTTCCTCGGCGGCATTTTCCAGCTGCTGCTCGGGCTGTTGCGCTTCGGTGCGCTGGTCAACTTCGTCTCCCATTCCGTGGTGCTCGGCTTCACGCTGGGTGCCGCCATCGTCATTGCCTTGGGCCAGCTACCCAACCTGCTGGGCATGGCCCTGCCCAGCCAGGCCACCGCGCTGATGACCGTGCAAGACCTGGCCAGCCACGCAGGCGAGGTCGACCTGCCTTCCTTGCTGCTGGGCCTGGCCACCGTCGTGATCGGTGTGGCCTTCAAACTCTGGCGCCCACGCTGGCCGAGCCTGTTGATAAGCCTGATCCTGGTCAGCTTGCTGGCCTGGCTGATGCCGGGCTTCTTTGGCCATGTACCGCGGGTGGCAGCGTTCACCGGGCAACTCCCGCCTTTCAGCCCGCTGCCTTTGCTGGACGTGGAGCTCATGTTGCGTCTGCTGCCCAGCGCCGTGGCGGTAGGCATGCTGGGGTTGGTCACCAGTCTGTCGATTGCTCGCTCGTTATCGGCACGTTCAGAACAACTAATCGACCCGGACCAGGAAATACGCGCACAGGGCCTGTCGAACATTGCCGGTGCATTTTTCTCGGGTTACTTGTCTGCCGGCTCCTTCACCCGCTCGGGCCTGAGCTACGAGGCGGGCGCCCGCTCGCCCATGGCCGGGGTGTTTTCGGCGCTGTGGGTGGCGTTGTTCGCGGTGACTGGCGCCGGCCTGATCGCGCACCTGCCGATACCGGCCATGGCCGGCAGTATTCTGCTGATCTGCTGGGGGTTGGTGGACCACCGAGGGATCCGTGCATTGTTCCGGGTCAGCCGCTCGGAGTTTCTGGTGATGGCGCTGACGGCGGCAGCGACATTGCTGCTGGAGCTGCAGACGGCCATCTATGCCGGGGTACTGGCTTCGCTGTTCTTCTATTTGAAGCGCACCTCACGACCACGGATCCAACAAAGCCGTGAAGGGGACGCGGATGTATTGCGGGTAGGTGGGTCGATTTTCTTTGGTGCGGCGCATTACCTGCAGGTGCGCTTGCAGCGCTGCCAGGGGCCGCATGTAGTGATCGATGCCCGGCAGGTGAATTTCATCGATTACTCGGGTGTGGACATGTTGCACCGTGAGGCACGAAGGTTGCGGCGATTGGGGGGGAGTTTGACCTTGCACCGGGCCAGGCCCCAAGTGATCGAGGAGTTGCAGAAGCTGGAAGGGGTGGAGTTGTGCCCGATCCGGTTTGAGGAATGAGGTTGGGATTCTGGGGCTGCTTTGCAGCCCATCGCGACGCAAGGCCGCTCCCACAGAGGATCGGCGTACGACGTACTTTGTGGAAACGGCCTTGCGTCGCGATAGGGCCGCCAAGCGGCCCCGGCCATCTCAGCCCCGAGCGAGTTGCCGGCGCAGTTCAGCCAACACCGGCGCCGTATCCGGCCTCACGCCACGCCAGATAAAGAAGGCTTCAGCTGCCTGCTCAGCCAGCATCCCCAACCCATCCAGTACCTTGGCAGCCCCCAGCTTGGTAGCCCACTGGCAAAACGGCGTCGGCTCCTTGCCATACATCATGTCGTAGCAAACCGTACGACCCGCCTCGACCAAGCTGTCGGCAATCGGTGGTAATTCCCCGGCCAAGCTCGCCGAGGTGGCGTTGATGATCACATCCACAGGTTCCTGCAACCAGGCAAACCCGCTGGCCACCACCGGCCCCAGTTCATCGAACTCGCGCGCCAGCTGCTCGGCCTTTTCCACGGTACGGTTGGCAATCACCAGCGACTGCGGCTTGTGCGCCAGAATAGGCTCCAGCACGCCGCGCACGGCGCCACCGGCACCGAGGATGAGAATGCGCTTGCCCGCCAGCTCGACCCCGGCATTCACCGTCAGGTCGCGCACCAGGCCAGCGCCGTCGGTGTTGTCGCCCTGCAGGGTGCCATCAGCCAGCTTGCTCAGCGTGTTCACTGCGCCTGCGCGCCGGGCACGCGGGGTCAGGCTGTCGCACAGGCGGTAGGCCTCTTCCTTGAACGGCACGGTGACATTGCCGCCACTGCCTTGCTTGAAGAAGCCGCGCGCGCAGTCGCTGAACTCGTCCAGTGGCGCCAGCAGCGTGGCATATTCCAGGTCCTGACCGGTCTGCTCGGCGAACAGGCGGTGGATCAGCGGCGACTTGCTGTGGCCGATGGGGTTACCAAAAACGACGTACTGGTCCATGACGGCTCCTTGTTTATCCACAGGCTTACTGGCCGAGCCAGTCGCGGTCCTGCAGGAAGTACTCTGTCAGGCGCGCTTCTTCACTGCCGGGCGCGGCCTTCCAGTCATAACCCCAACGCACCTGCGGTGGCAGCGACATGAGGATGGATTCGGTGCGGCCACCGGACTGCAGGCCGAACAGGGTGCCGCGGTCATAGACCAGGTTGAACTCCACGTAGCGGCCGCGGCGGTATTCCTGGAACTCGCGCTGTTGCGGGGTGTAAGGCGTGTCTTTGCGGCGCTGGACGATCGGCAAGTAGGCGTTGATGTAGGCATCGCCGATGGCGCGGATGAAAGCGAAGCAGGTGTCGAAGTCCCACTCGTTCAGGTCGTCGAAGAACAGGCCGCCGATGCCGCGTGGCTCGCCACGGTGCTTGAGGTGGAAGTAGCGGTCGCACCAGGCCTTGTAACGCGGATACACGTCGGCGCCGAACGGTGCGCAGGCCTGTTCGGCCACGCGGTGCCAGTGGATGCAGTCTTCTTCGTTGCCATAGTACGGCGTCAGGTCGAAGCCGCCGCCGAACCACCATACGGCCTCTTCACCTTCCTTTTCGGCGATGAAGAACCGCACATTGGCGTGGGAAGTAGGCACATGCGGGTTGTGCGGGTGGATCACCAGCGACACCCCCAGGGCCTCGAAGCCACGGCCCGCCAGTTCAGGGCGGTGGGCGCTGGCCGAGGGAGGCAGGCCGGCACCAAACACATGGGAGAAGTTGACTCCGCCTTTCTCGATCACCTTACCGTCGCCGATCACCCGCGTGCGGCCCCCGCCACCGGCTTCGCGCACCCAGGCGTCCTCGACGAAGCGGGCACCGCCGTCTTCGGTTTCGAGGGCAGAGCAGATGCGGTCTTGCAGGTCGAGCAGGTAGGCTTTCACGGCCTCGGTGCGGCTAGTCATCGGGTCACCAGGAACGGGCAGGGAAGAATTCGCCGCGTAGCATACCACCGCCAGCGCGCGCGCCGCAGTTGACGACGACCAAGCAAAGGCGTCCGATAGAAGGCCTTTCCCGATCCCGACTACAGGAGTGCGAGATGGCCAAGCGTATCCAGTTCAGCCAGCATGGCGGCCCGGAAGTGCTGCAGTTTGTGGAATTCGAACCCACCCCGCCCGGGCCGCAGCAGGTGCGCGTGCGTAACCATGCGATCGGCCTGAACTTCATCGATACCTACTTCCGAAGCGGGCTGTATGCGCCGCCGTCCCTGCCTTCTGGCCTGGGTACCGAAGCGGCAGGTGTGGTAGAGGCCGTGGGCGAAGGCGTGTCCCGGCTGAAGGTAGGAGACCGTGTGGCACATGCCGGCGGCCCGCTGGGCGCCTACAGCGAGGTGCATACGCTACCGGAAGCCAACCTGGTCAAGCTGCCGGACACCATCAGCTTCGAGCAGGCGGCAGCGGTGATGCTCAAGGGTTTGACCGTACAGTACCTGCTGAAGCAGACCTATGAGGTGAAGGCGGGTGATGTGATCCTGTTCCATGCCGCAGCCGGTGGTGTAGGGTCGCTGGCTTGCCAGTGGGCCAAGGCCCTGGGCGCCAAGCTGATCGGCACCGTGAGCTCTGCCAAGAAGGCAGAGCGGGCCAAGGCGCTGGGGGCTTGGGCGACCATCGACTACAGCCGTGAAGATGTGGCCAAGCGCGTACTGGAGCTGACCGACGGCAAGAAATGCCCTGTGGTGTATGACGGCGTGGGCGCCGACACTTGGCTGACCTCCCTGGACTGCCTGCGCCCGCGTGGGTTGATGGTGAGCTTTGGCAACGCTTCCGGTGCAGTGAGCGGGGTGAACCTGGGGATTCTGGCGCAGAAGGGCTCGCTGTATGTCACCCGGCCGACCTTGGCCACCTATGCCAACAATGCCGAGAACACCCAGGCCATGGCCGATGACCTGTTTGCGATGATTGCGAGCGGAAAGCTGGTTGTGGATATCCAGCAGCGGTATCCACTGAGCGAGGCGGCCAAGGCGCAGGCAGAGCTGTCGGCGCGGCGGACTGTAGGATCGACTGTACTAATCCCCTGAGCCACACACATCCCCTGTAGGAGCGGGTTTACCCGCGAAGAAGCCACCGCGATGGATGGCACCGGCTTTGCCGGTGTTCGCGGGCAAGCCCGCTCCCACAGGTACTGCGTCGGCTTCGATAGCTTCGCTATGCCTGTGAGGGTCGGTTTGTCGGCGGTGGAGACGACTCGATGCCATCGAGTATCGCCTCGATCACACCCTCTGCCATCTCAATCGCATGCAGGTTCGACCAGAACATGCCACGGCCTTCTTCACGCATGTAGTCCAAAGCTTTGTAGCCGGTTTCGTAAGCGCTGCGCAGGTAAAGGGCTACGTGGACCAAAGCGTCCTCGGCAGAAATGTTTGGGTTGACGGTGAAGAGTGGATCGTGGCCGGCATCGCAGCGGCCGAAGGGGCGGGTGGAGGTGCATGGGAGAGGTGGATCGGGGACTATTTTCTTCATCATTGGAAAATGCTCCTCAAGGCCGCCAACCCTCACTACCACGTGAATGGGTGGCGACTGTACGCGAGGTGGTAGACCCGGGCATTTTCCAATCCAGGCAGGCTCGAAAGCCTCCCACGCACAGCCACCATAGACTGTCATGGAAAAAATGCATCCGGGCTACCACACCCGATCGCCAAGTTATTCGGCGACGGATAGAGCCTAGAGGCAGAGGTTCCCACTTAGAAGGTGATGTAAGGAGACGCGGGTCGTAGGATATTTCCGAAGTGCCCAGCTGGACAGACATTTTGGCAAAAATCAGAAAACCCTGATCACGTAGAAAGCCACAGAAGGCCCATCTATAGCACGCGAGAAAAAGATCCCGGCTTGACCGTACAGATTCGGAAGCGTAGCCTTTCTGCTTGAGGATGTGCTGGTGCGCCGGTTGAGTTTCAAGTTATCCGGGCGAGTGCATCCCCGCCATTTAGGCCGCTTAAGCGGCCTTTATTTTTTGGCTTGTTTCTATCCCCTTTCGGGATGATGGAATAGAGCTCTGCCTTGGGCTTGCGGGCCGTCAGTTCAAAAATCGCCTCATCGAAGACCTCGTTACCATAGCCATCATCGCGACCAAACGTGCTGCGAAGGGCAGTCATGTGCGTGGCACTCTTCCAGATCGACGTCGCAGCCAGTGCTGCCTTGATCTGCAGAATCATGTCATCGATGGTGTAACCATCTCGTACTACCCGGCTTCTGTAGGCATGGCTACCGATGAAAACGATGCCTGGGTCCTCAAGCTGTGGCAAATCCTGCCCGTCCTTCTGCCTATTGATCGCGTCAAACTGATCAGCGGTGAACCTACCAATTTCCACCGCCCTGACCCGGTGGTTGGACGCAAGCTGCTCAAGATTCGCCCTTATCAGGTACTCGGCATTTTCGAATAGCGGCATGTTCCCCAGTACTCCCGCCGATTGGCGACGGTTCTTGCTAGCGTCAAAGATCGAGCGCCGCACGTGCGACGCATGGCTAGCAAGCTAGAGGCTGGGGTTTATGCAGGGAAGGTGAAGACTGGGGACGCAGGGAGTAAGAAATTTCCCAAACTCAGTACCGGACAGCCATTCGAGACATAATCAGAAAAATCTGCGGTGAATTGGCCCTAACCTCGTGGGAGCGGGCATGCCCGCGAACACGGGCGAAGCCCGTGCCAGGCACCGAGTTGTATTCTTCGCGGGCGCGCCCGCTCCCACAGGGGCCCGAGACCCGAGCCAGGCGTGTGGATTGGTATCAACCCGGGCGAACGACTTCGCCGGTTGCCAGGTCGCGAATCACACTCGGGTTCTTCCGCCCGCCCAGCGCACCACCCAGCACCAGGTCCAACTGGCCATGGAAGTACTGCTCAACCCGCAAGCGGGTCTTCGCCGCCGGGCGCCCGCCAGGGTTGCACGAGGTGGAAATCAGCGGCCCCACCAGCGCGCACAGCTCACGCACCACCGGGTGATCACTGACCCGCAGCGCTACCGTGTCATGCTGCCCGGTCACCCATTCGGGCAACAGGTCCTGGTGCGGCACCAGCCAGGTGTTCGGCCCCGGCCAGGTGCTGCTCATGCGGTCGATCCAGTCTTCGGGGAAGTCCTCGAACAGGAAGTCGAACTGACGGATATTGTCAGCGATCAGAATCAGCCCTTTATCCACAGGACGCGACTTCAGCGCCAGCAGGCGATACACCGCGTCCTCGTTCCATGGGTCGCAGCCCAGGCCCCAGACCGCTTCCGTCGGGTAGGCGATCACCGCGCCCGCCCGGATCTCACGTGCGGCTTGTTGCACACGAAAACTGCTCACCATTGCTGTTTCTCCGCCTAAATACCTTGCATGTGAGCAGTGTACTTAGCCCGCGCGGGCAAACCAACGCCCGGCTTCATTGCTGACCCGGCCTTCCAGCTCCAGCTCGGTCAACTGCGCCAGCACGTCGGCCAGCGGCTGCTCGCTGCAGTGGGCCAGGCTTTCACTGGTCTGGGGTGCGGCATGCAGCAGGGCGAGCAGGGGGTGGTCGAATCTGTCCACAACCGCAGGCGGCAGGTTCTGCCAACCCTGCAAGCTTTCCAGGATCTGTTCCACAGTTTCCACCAGCAGCGCCCCATCACGAATCAGCTGGTGACAGCCCTTGGCCCCCGGGTGATGAATGGAGCCCGGAATGGCGTACACCTCGCGGCCTTGTTCCGCCGCCAGGCGCGCCGTGATCAGCGAGCCGCTGGCGAGGCTCGCCTCGACCACCAGCACACCGAGCGACAGGCCACTGATGATGCGGTTGCGCCGGGGGAAGTTGCCGGGCAGCGGCCCGGCATCCAGGGGATACTCGGAAACCAGCGCGCTGCCGTTGTCGATCATCGCCTGCGCAAGGTCCCGATGGCGCTGTGGATAAAGTTTTTGCAACCCCGTACCGAGCACGGCAATCGTGCCGCCGCCAGCCTGCAACGCGGCCCGATGAGCGGCACCGTCGACACCTACCGCCAGCCCGCTGGTAATGGTGAAACCAGCCTGCGCGAGGTAGCGGGAAAATGCCCGGGCGGTGTCGAGCGCCGGGGGTGTGGCACGTCTGCTGCCCACGATGGCCAGCTGAGGACGATCGAGCAAGGCAGGTTCGCCAGCGACAAAAAGCAGCGGCGGGGCATCGTCGATTTCTGCCAGCAAGGCTGGGTAGTCTGGGCCGTCCCACATCAGCAAATGCTGGCCAGGGCGCTCCAGCCAAGCCATAGCAGCCAGTGCGCCATCGCGTACCTCGGCACTGCGCCGGGCATCGATGGTGGCTTGGGGAATGCCCAGCGCTCGCCAGGCCGAAGCGGGCGCACTGAGCGCGGAGGAGGCACTGCCGAAGGCTTCGAGCAACGTTCGAAAGCGCCGCAGTCCAGCCTCGGGGAGGCGATGCAGGCGTAAGCGTGCCTCCAGTTCGGCAGGCGGGCAGGGCGACGAATGGTGACTGGGCATTGAGATCATCCTTGATCGAAACGGGGCCAATTACGTGGCACAACCTGTGGATAACTCTGTGAGTAACACTTTGAAAAGCTGTCCATTGATTGGGGGCTATCAAGCCCATAGTCACCCTAGACGAGCTTGCCAGGTGCCGAAATCCCCGTTTCCCTTTATTATGTGTGCTCAGGTGCGACACGCGTAGCGTGTCTCCTCCACCAAGCTGTATGGCCAGCTTGATGGGATTTCTGCAAGGAAATCGAATACTTGGGTATCCATCCCCAAGAAACAAAACCAACCCAGAAGTCCACTGCCTTCAAGGGCTTACCGCTGCGGCGGATGGCAAACCCCAAGGTCGTTCAGCTCTCGGTAGCACGACCGCAGAACCGGTACTCCCGGTTTTGGAGAGCCTCTTAGACTTAACCCACGCGGGAGTGTAGATCCCCGCAGGGGTCACCTCCTGCTCGTTTTCATTGCAGGAGGTAACAAATAACCGACCAACGGTCATTACCGTCTTGGCTCGGCTTTTCCTCAGGAGACATGAGCGGAAGCTCTGTCTGTCATTGTCCAACTGCCGCCCACACGGAGCAGTAGCGGACTCGTTGTACGACCAACGGTAGCCTACGACGGCATGCACTACTGGCAACGGTGGTGTGTGAAGCCCGTCTGACAATGTAGCCCCCATCTCGGGTGCATTCTCTCCGCGAGGAGGGGTGCAGAGACTCGGAGCAGTGCCGGGTTAAGGCGCTAGGCTGACTGGTATGGGCAACATATGTGAACTACTGATAAACACCGTAAACATAGCCAAGCCAAAGCTGCTGACAGGCTTGAACCAAAAGGTACGTGATCGGTTATTCCCGTCTGAGCTGGGGATACGTCGTCTTCCGAGATCACCGGTGAAAAAGGTAGGTCCTAACCCAGTCGTGTGACAGACAGGGAACGTGGTAAGCCCGTATCGCTGCCCTTTGGGCAGGTGAACCGTAAGGAACACTGTTGGCGGTGCGGGTATGGGATCGCAGAGAAAGCGAATGCCAGGTTGTAATGGCTTGGATAGGGGTTGGAACATCACCCCACGGGAAACCGGGCAGACTTCTGCGTGGTCTTCTGCCGCAATGACTCTGACTGAGACCGTCTCATCAACTTCAGGGCAGGCTTCATTGGCCCTTGATCTTCCAACCCTGACGGGGTGCATACGCCCCTCAGGGGTACGTGCGCATTCCGCTCGGGTGGTATCACTTTGAGAGGAAAGCAGCATGAAAGAGCTCAGCCAGCAAGGTGAGCCTGCGCTTTCCGGCACTCCGCAACAATGGCACGACGTCGATTGGCGTCGGGTTCAACGGAATGTCCGGGAAATGCAGGTGCGAATTGCGAAGGCTTGTCGGGAAGGCAAATGGCGCAGGGTTAAATCCCTGCAACGAATGCTTACTCGCTCGAAGTCGGCCAGATACTTGGCTGTACGGAGAGTCACGGAAAATCAGGGAAGCCGTACGGCGGGAGTCGATAGGCAACTCTGGGACACACCCATCGCGAAATGGAACGCGGTTGGTCAGTTGAAGACGCGGGGTTACCGGGCTCGGCCACTACGGAGAGTCTACATCCCGAAGTCGGATGGACGGGAACGCCCATTGGGCATACCGACCATGACTGATAGGGCTATGCAAGCGCTGTACATGCTGGCCCTATCTCCCATCGCCGAAACCCATGGCGATCCTAATAGCTACGGCTTCAGGATCGAACGTTGTACGGCGGATGCGATGGCGCAGCTCTTCCTGTGTCTTTCCAAACAGGCTTCCGCCTGTTGGGTTTTGGACGCAGACATCGAAGGGTTCTTCGACAACATCAACCACGAATGGCTGCTAAGGAATGCCCCTACGGATACCCGGATGCTTCAGCAGTGGTTAAAGGCTGGAGTCATCCACAAGGGGCAGTTGCACGCAACGGACGCAGGCACGCCACAAGGGGGAATTATCTCCCCGGTGTTGGCAAATCTGGCACTGGATGGTCTGGAAACACTCCTCAAGCAATACCTGGGAGTGGCAAGGGCGAAGAAACTGAAGGTGAATGTGGTGCGATACGCAGATGACTTCGTGATTACTGGCACCTCCTCGGAGGTGCTTGAGAACGAAGTAAAACCTTGGGTAGAACAGTTCCTCGCGACGCGAGGGCTGCGGTTGTCACTCAAGAAAACGCGTGTTGCTCACATCGACGAAGGCTTCGACTTCCTTGGATGGAGTTTCCGGAAATACGACGGAACGTTACTGATCAAGCCGAGCAAGAAGAACGTTAA
This sequence comes from Pseudomonas sp. GW823-FHT05G12, assembly GCF_058795575.1. Lineage (NCBI taxonomy): Bacteria > Pseudomonadati > Pseudomonadota > Gammaproteobacteria > Pseudomonadales > Pseudomonadaceae > Pseudomonas > Pseudomonas sp. GW823-FHT05G12. The sequence goes on along the minus strand of NZ_CM179501.1, from coordinate 91,415 downwards.
GGCGTTCTATAGCAAGGTTCGAGAGGTGATCGACTCTCACAAGACGGTGAAGCAGGGCGACTTGATCCGAATGCTAAACCCGATGTTGAGAGGGTGGGCTCTGTACCACCAGCCAGTAGTTGCCAAACAAGCGTACAGCCATATGGACAACAGAGTGTTTATCAAACTCTGGCGATGGGCAAAGAGGCGGCACCCAAACAAGTCCCTCGACTGGGTCAGGAAGAAGTATTTTCGGGCCTCAGGGGACAGGAAATGGGTGTTCGCGACCACAGTATTGGAGGAAAATGGGACGAAACGGGAGTTCGAGTTGTACTCGCTTGCGAGTACTCCGATCGAGCGGCACAGAAAGGTGAGTGGGGAATATAACCCCTACGATCCAGCCATGGAGGCCATGGGTGAGAAACTCCGGATGGACCGGATGCTGAATAAGCTGAAGTACCGGAAACAAATCGGAAATTTATTCGCCAGCCAGAACGGCCTGTGCCTGCTTTGCAAACAACCGATCACCAAGGAAACAGGGTGGCACGACCACCACATCATCCACCGGGCCGTAGACGGTGGTGACGCTTTGGCCAATCGGGTACTCTTGCATCCTAATTGTCACAACCAGCTCCACACGCGTGGTCTGCACGTGAGCAAACCGGCTTCCATTGGAAGCTTGGTGAAGGCTTGAGCCGTATGCGCTGAAAGGCGCACGTACGGTTCTTAGGGGGGAGCTGGCCAGTAATGGCCGGTTCCCACCCGACTTTTCAACCGAACGCACAGTGACTGCCTGACCTTATGGCCATCTTGAACATTCTCGAATTCCCGGACCCGCGCCTGCGCACCCTCGCCAAACCGGTGACGGAGTTCGACGACGCCCTGCGTCAGCTGATCGACGACATGTTTGAAACCATGTACGAAGCCCCTGGCATCGGCCTGGCCGCTACCCAGGTGAACGTGCACAAGCAGGTTGTGGTCATGGACCTCAGCGAAGACCGCAGCGAACCGCGCGTCTTCATCAACCCGTCGGTCGAAGAGCTGACCCATGACATGGGCCAGTACCAGGAGGGCTGCCTGTCGGTACCAGGCTTCTACGAGAACGTCGACCGTCCGCTGCGTGTCCGGGTCAAGGCCCAGGACCGCGACGGCAAGCCGTTCGAACTGGAATGCGAAGGCCTGCTGGCGGTGTGCGTACAGCACGAATTCGATCACCTCAACGGCAAGCTGTTCGTCGACTACCTGTCGCAGCTCAAGCGCGACCGGATCAAGAAGAAGCTGGAAAAGCAGCATCGCCAGCAAGCCTGATCCCCACCTTCCTGAAGGCTTGCTCCGGCAAGCCTTTTTCTTTTTTGAAGCGAGAACTCCATGCGCATCGTCTTTGCAGGCACTCCAGAGTTTGCCGCCGAACACCTCAAGGCCCTGCTCGACAGCCCCTACGAGATCGTGGCCGTCTACACCCAGCCCGACCGCCCGGCCGGCCGTGGCCAGAAGCTGATGCCAAGTGCGGTCAAGGCACTGGCCGTGGCCCATGACATCCCGGTGTTCCAGCCGCAGACCCTGCGCAACGCCGATGCGCAGGCCGAACTGGCCGCACTCAAACCAGACCTGATGGTAGTGGTCGCCTACGGCCTGATCCTGCCGCAGGTGGTGCTGGATATCCCGCGCCTGGGTTGCATCAACAGCCACGCTTCCCTACTGCCACGCTGGCGCGGTGCCGCGCCGATCCAGCGTGCCGTGGAAGCTGGCGACGCCGAAAGCGGCGTGACCGTGATGCGCATGGAGGCCGGCCTGGACACCGGCCCGATGCTGCTCAAGGTAGTCACCCCGATCAGCGCCGAGGACACCGGCGGCACCTTGCACGATCGCCTGGCCGAAATGGGCCCGCCCGCAGTGGTTCAGGCCATCGCCGGCCTGGCTGACGGTTCGCTGCAAGGCGAAATACAGGACGATGCCCTGGCCACCTACGCGCACAAACTGAACAAGGACGAAGCGCGTATCGACTGGACCCGCCCCGCTGTCGAGCTGGAACGCCTGATCCGCGCCTTCAACCCATGGCCGGTGTGTCACAGCACTCTGGATGGTGAAAGCGTCAAGGTGCTGGCCGCCAACCTGTCCACAGGCCAAGGCGCCCCAGGCGAGATACTTTCCGCCAGCAAGGACGGCCTCGTAGTTGCGTGCGGGGACCAAGCCCTGAGCCTGACCCGCCTGCAACTGCCTGGCGGCAAGGCATTGAGCTTCAGTGACCTGTTCAACAGCCGCCGCGAGAAGTTCGCCGCTGGCAAGGTGCTGGGCCAATGAACCCACGCCTCGCCGCCGCCCGTGCGCTGGCCGCTGTGCTCAGCGGCAAGGCTTCGCTGAACAGCTCGCTGCCGGCGCAACTGGACAAGGTAGATGAACGCGACCGCGGCCTGACCCAGGACCTGGCGTTCGGCACCGCGCGCTGGCAGCCACGCCTCGACCTGCTGGCCGCACAGCTGCTGCAAAAGCCCTTCAAGGCAGCCGATGCCGATGTTCAGGCGCTGCTGCTGGTCGGCCTGTACCAGCTGTTCTACACCCGCATTCCGGCCCATGCCGCCATCGGCGAGACCGTGGGCTGTGCCGACAAACTGAAGAAGCCGTGGGCCAAGGGCCTGCTCAATGCCGTGCTGCGCCGTGCCCAGCGCGAAGGCGAGGAACTGCTCGCCGGCATGGAGCGCGACCCGGTGGTGCGTACCGCGCACCCGCGCTGGCTGCAGAAGGCGCTGAAAGCCTTCTGGCCAGAGCAGTGGGAGGCCATCTGCGCCGCCAACAATGCCCACCCTCCGATGATTCTGCGGGTCAACCGCCGTCACCATAGCCGCGATGCCTACTTGGCACTGCTGGCCGAAGCAGGCATTGGCGCCAGCGCATGTCAGTACAGCCGGGATGGCATCGTGCTGGCTGAAGCCTGCGACGTGCGCGGCCTGCCAGGCTTCGCCGAAGGCTGGGTGAGCGTGCAGGACGAAGCCGCGCAGCTATCTGCCGACCTGCTGGAACTGGCCCCCGGCCAACGCGTGCTCGATGCTTGCTGCGCACCGGGCGGCAAGACCTGCCACCTGCTGGAGGCCGAGGCTGGCCTGGCGCACATGGTGGCCATCGACCACGAAGCCAAGCGCCTGACCCGCGTGCGAGAAAACCTCGACCGCCTGCAACTGGACGCCGAGCTGATCGCCTGCGATGCCCGCGACACTGCCAGCTGGTGGGACGGCAAGCCATTCCAGCGCATTCTGCTCGACGCGCCGTGCTCGGCCACCGGCGTGATTCGCCGCCACCCGGACATCAAGATGACCCGCCAAGCCGACGACATTCCGGCTTTGGCCACACTGCAAGGCGAGCTGCTCGATGCCCTGTGGCCGACCTTGGAAGTGGGCGGCATGCTGCTATACGCCACCTGCTCCACATTGCCGACCGAGAACACTGAAGTGATCAAAGCCTTCCTCGCGCGCACCCCGGGCGCTCGTGAGCTGGACCTGGCGACCGAAGCCGGCCTGCGCCAGCCCCACGGCCGTCAGTTGCTGGCCCAGGAAGGCGGCCACGACGGTTTCTACTATGCCAAGCTGATCAAGATCGCCGCCTCGCGCGGATAAGAACAAAGGATAGGGAGTAGCGCATGAAGATCATCATCCTCGGCGCAGGGCAGGTAGGCGGTACGCTGGCTGAACACCTGGCCAGCGAAGCCAACGACATTACCGTGGTCGACACCGACGGCGACCGCCTGCGCGACCTCGGCGACCGCCTGGACATCCGCACCGTCCAGGGCCGTGGCTCACTGCCGACGGTACTGCGTCAGGCCGGTGCCGACGACGCCGACATGCTGGTGGCGGTAACCAACAGTGACGAGACCAACATGGTTGCCTGCCAGGTGGCCTATTCGCTGTTCCATACCCCGACCAAGATTGCACGGGTGCGCGAATCGTCCTACCTGACCCGCGAAGAGCTGTTCGACAACGACCATATCCCGGTCGACGTTCTGATCAGCCCCGAGCAGGTGGTGACCAATTACATCAAGCGCCTGATCGAACACCCAGGCTCGCTGCAGGTGATCGATTTCGCCGAGGGCAAGGCCCAGCTCGTGGCAGTGAAGGCCTACTACGGCGGCCCGCTGGTCGGCCAGCAATTGCGCCAGATCCGTGCGCATATGCCCAACGTCGACACCCGCGTGGCGGCCATCTTCCGCCGTGACCGGCCGATCACCCCGCGTGGCGACACGGTGATCGAAGCCGACGACGAGGTGTTCTTCATTGCCGCGAAGAAGGATATCCGTGCAGTGATGGGCGAACTGCGCCGCATCGACGAAACCAATAAACGCATTGTCATCGCCGGCGGCGGGCAGATCGGCGAGCGCCTGGCGGAGGCCATCGAAAGCCGATATCAGGTGAAGATCATCGAGATGAGCCCGGCGCGTTGTCGGCACCTCTCCGATACCCTGGAAAGCACTGTAGTGCTGCAGGGCAGCGCCTCGGACAAAGACCTGATGCTCGAAGAGAACATCGCCGACGCCGATATTTTCCTGGCCCTGACCAACGATGATGAAGCCAACATCATGTCGTCCTTGCTGGCCAAGCGCCTGGGCGCAGGCAAGGTGATGACCATCATCAACAACCCGGCTTATGTCGACCTGGTGCAGGGCGGCGATATCGACATTGCCATCAGCCCGCAGCTCGCCACCATCGGCACACTGCTGGCGCACGTCCGTCGTGGCGACATCGTCAGTGTGCACTCGCTGCGCCGTGGTGCAGCCGAGGCTATCGAGGCGGTGGCACACGGGGACTCGAAGTCGAGCAAGGTGGTCGGCAAGGCAATCGAGGACATCACGCTGCCACCGGGCACCACTATTGGTGCGATCATCCGTGATGAAGAGGTGATGATTGCCCATGACGACACCATGATCGAATCAGGGGACCATGTGATCCTCTTCGTTGTGGATAAAAAGCATATTCGCGATGTGGAGAAGCTGTTCCACGTCGGCTTGAGTTTCTTCTAGGAGAAGAGGGCATGCGCGAATCGCTGGAGAAGATGCTGGCCAAAGGTGTGGATAACCCGCTGCTGAGGTTTGGCCTGGGCAAGGCCTGGCTGGATGAAGGCAACGGCGCTGAAGCAGCGGTGCACCTGGCGCGCTGTGTAGAGCAGGATCCGAAATACTCGGCAGCATGGAAGCTGCTGGGCAAGGCCTATCAGCTGCAGGGCGAGCTGGCGGCGGCGCGCAAGGCGTGGGAAGACGGGATCGTGGCGGCGCAGGCCCATGGTGACAAGCAGGCCGAAAAAGAAATGACCGTATTCCTGAAGAAGCTCAACAGAGCAGCGGGTTGACGCGGCCCCTGTAGGAGCGGGTTTACCCGCGAATGCGATGTTGGATTCACCGACGCATTCGCGGGTAAACCCGCTCCTACAGGGGCGGTGAATGGCTTAATACCAGCGCGGCTCGCCAGCCGGGCGCTTCTTGAAGCGCTTCATGCTCCACATGTACTGGCTGGGGTACTCGCGCACATAGCGTTCGACCACCTTGCTCATCGCCGCTGCCGACACATTCACATCGGTGCTGTACATCTCTTCCGGCGCAGCTTCGAGGAACACCTTGAAGCCCGAGCCATCCGGCAACCGCAGCGCATGCAGGAACACACCTACCGCCTTGCCACCGGCCAGCATGTTCGGCACGAACTTGCTGGTCAGCGCCTGGGTGCCGAGGAACGGTACGAACACGCCCGCCGATTCCGCCGGCTCCGGGTCGGCAGGAATACCCACCTGGCCACCACGGCGCACTTCCTTGATCACGCTGAGGATGCCTTCCTTGGTCGACGGTGCCACGCGATTGCCCATCTGCACGCGCTGCTCGCGCAGCAGGTCATCCACCGCCTTCAGCTTCGGCGGGCGGTAGAAGATGATCGGCTTGCACTGGTTGCAATAGAAGTGGTTCAGCACTTCCCAGTTGCCCAGGTGGCTGGTGATGCCGACCACGCCTTTACCCGAGGCCAGGGCCTGCTCCAGCACTTCCAGGCCATGCACTTCCTTGACCAGCTCCAGCGAGCGTTGCGGCGGCCAGATCCAGGCACAGGCACTTTCGACAAAGGATTTACCGATATCCCGCAGCGCCTGGCCCACCAGTTGCTCACGGGCAACCGGGTCCATCTCCGGGAAGCATTTGGCCAGGTTGATCCGTACCACGTTGCGCGAACTGTTGGGGATTTTCCACATCAGCCAGCCAATACCGGCGCCGACACGCTGCACAGCGCCCCAGGGCAGCTTGGCAAACAGGCGCAGCACCCCGACCATCAGGGCGCCCTTGAACTTTTCCACAGGCGAATTCCTTATTTCAGCAAGGCGCGCATTGTAACCCCTCAGCGCAACAAGGCGGCGTAGCGATCGCAGTCGGTGGTGTGGTCCATGACCATGCCGGTGGCCTGCATGAAGGCGTAGCAGATGGTCGGACCGACGAACGTGAAGCCAGCTTTCTGCAGGGCCTTGCTCATTGCCTTGGCTTCATCGGTGACCGCCGGCACGTCGCTGCGCTGCTTGAAGTGGTTGATCTTCGGTGAGCCGCCGACGAACGACCACAGCCATTCGGCAGGGTTATCCACAGCCAGCCAGGCCTGGGCATTGCGCCTTGCGGCCTTGAGCTTGAGGCGATTGCGGATGATGCCTGCATCCTGCATCAATTCTTCGATGCGTTCGTCGCTCATGGCCGCCAGCTTTACCGGGTCGAAGCCGTACATCACCTCGCGATAACGCTCGCGTTTGCGCAAAACGGTAATCCACGAAAGCCCCGCCTGGAACCCTTCGAGCAAAAGCATCTCGAAGAGCAACGCCGGGTCGCGCTGTGGCATTCCCCATTCCTGGTCGTGGTAGGCCTGGTACAACGGATCGTCGGTACACCAAAAGCAGCGTGGCATAAGGCTCCAATGAGTAGAGGGCGAGGCGAATCAGGTTATACTCCCGCTCTTTACATCCGCATCCCCAGATACAGGTGAATTTCGTGAGCCAGCCTACGCCAGCCGTGCGTACCTTCCAAGACCTGATCCTCGCCCTGCAGAACTACTGGGCAGCTCAAGGTTGTGTGGTACTTCAGCCCTACGATATGGAAGTAGGCGCCGGCACTTTCCACACCGCTACATTCCTGCGCGCCGTGGGTCCAGAAACCTGGAACGCCGCCTATGTGCAGCCTAGCCGTCGTCCTGCCGACGGGCGGTATGGCGAAAACCCCAACCGCCTGCAGCACTACTACCAGTTCCAGGTGGTGCTCAAACCGAACCCGGCCAACTTCCAGGAGCTGTACCTCGGCTCGCTGAAAGCCATCGGTCTGGATCCGCTGGTGCACGACATTCGTTTCGTCGAAGACAACTGGGAATCGCCGACCCTCGGCGCCTGGGGTCTGGGCTGGGAAATCTGGCTCAACGGCATGGAAGTCACCCAGTTCACCTACTTCCAACAAGTCGGCGGCATCGAGTGCTACCCGGTCACCGGTGAAATCACCTACGGCCTGGAGCGCCTGGCCATGTACATCCAGGGCGTCGATTCGGTGTACGACCTGGTGTGGGCCGACGGCCCGTTCGGCAAGGTCACCTATGGCGACGTGTTCCACCAGAACGAGGTGGAGCAGTCGACCTACAACTTTGAACATGCCAACGTCGACAAGCTGTTCGAACTGTTCGATTTCTACGAAAGCGAAGCCAACCGCCTGATCAAGCTGGAGCTGCCGCTGCCGACCTATGAAATGGTCCTGAAGGCCTCGCACACCTTCAACCTGCTGGACGCCCGCCGCGCCATCTCGGTAACCGAGCGCCAGCGTTACATCCTGCGTGTACGTACCCTGGCCCGGGACGTGGCGCAAAGCTATCTGCAAGCCCGCGCACGCCTGGGCTTCCCGATGGCCACCCCTGAACTGCGTGACGAAGTGTTGGCTAAGCTGGAGGCTGCACAATGAGTGCTCAAGATTTCCTGGTAGAACTGGGCACCGAAGAGCTGCCACCCAAGGCCCTCGCCAGCCTTGGCGACGCCTTCCTGGCCGGTATCGAAAAAGGCCTGCAGGCTGCTGGCCTGAACTACACCGGCAAGCAGGTGTACGCCGCGCCGCGTCGTCTGGCCGTGCTGATTCGCCAGCTGGACGTGCAGCAGCCTGACCGCAGCATCAACATCGACGGCCCGCCCCTGCAGGCTGCCTTCAACGCCGAAGGCGAGCCGACCCAGGCTGCGCTGGGCTTCGCCAAGAAGTGCGGTGTGGAACTGGCCGAGATCGACCAGAGCGGCCCCAAGCTGCGCTTCTCCCAGCACATCCCGGGCAAGGCTACCGTTGGGCTGCTGCCGACCATCGTCGAAGATTCGCTGAACGACCTGCCGATTCCCAAGCGCATGCGCTGGGCGGCCAGCCGTGAAGAGTTCGTGCGCCCGACCCAATGGCTGGTGATGCTGCTGGGCGATCAGGTGGTCGATTGCACCATCCTGTCGCAGAAGGCCGGGCGTGAATCCCGTGGCCACCGCTTCCACCATCCGGAAAACGTGCTCATCACCACCCCGGCCAACTACGTCGAAGACCTGCGCAAGGCCTACGTCCTGGCCGACTTCGCCGAGCGCCGCGAGCTGATCAGCAAGCGTACCGCAGAGCTGGCCATGCAGCAGGAAGGCACGGCCATCGTGCCACCGGCGCTGCTGGACGAAGTGACCGCTCTGGTCGAGTGGCCGGTGCCGCTGGTGTGCTCGTTCGAGGAGCGTTTCCTCGAGGTGCCGCAAGAAGCCCTGATCACCACCATGCAGGACAACCAGAAGTACTTCTGCCTGCTGGACAGCGAAGGCAAGCTGCTGCCGCGCTTCATTACCGTGGCCAACGTCGAAAGCCGCGACCCGAAGCAGATCGTGCAAGGCAACGAAAAAGTCGTGCGCCCGCGCCTGACCGACGCCGAGTTCTTCTTCAAGCAGGACAAGAAGCAACCACTGGAAACCTTCAACGAGCGCCTCAAGAACGTGGTGTTCCAGGCTCAGCTCGGCACCGTGTACGACAAGGCCGAACGTGTTTCCAGGCTGGCCGCCTTCATTGCTCCGCTGATCGGCGGCGACGCCCAGCGCGCTGGCCGTGCCGGCCTGCTGTCGAAGTGCGACCTGGCCACCGAGATGGTCGGCGAATTCCCTGAAATGCAGGGTGTTGCCGGTTACTACTACGCGCTCAACGACGGTGAGCCGGAAGACGTAGCCCTGGCCCTGAACGAGCAGTACATGCCGCGCGGTGCAGGCGCCGAGCTGCCGCAGACCCTGACCGGTGCTGCCGTGGCCATCGCCGACAAGCTCGACACCTTGGTGGGTATCTTTGGCATCGGCATGCTGCCTACCGGCAGCAAGGACCCGTACGCCCTGCGCCGTGCTGCTCTGGGCGTGCTGCGTATCCTGATCGAGAAGCAACTGGACCTGGACCTGACCGGTGCGGTTGAGTTTGCAGTCAAGCAGTTCGGCGCCAAGGTCAAGGCCCCCGGCCTGGCCGAGCAAGTACTGGAGTTCATTTTCGACCGCCTGCGCGCGCGTTACGAAGACGAAGGCATCGACGTCGCCACGTACCTGTCGGTACGCGCACTGCAGCCAGGCTCCGCCCTGGACTTCGACCAGCGCGTACAAGCTGTGCAGGCGTTCCGCAAACTGCCGGAAGCCGAGGCCCTGGCCGCGGTGAACAAGCGCGTGTCGAACCTGCTGAGCAAGGCCGAAGGTGCCATCGCCGAGCAGGTCGAGCCGAAGTACTTCGACAATGCTAACGAGTTCTCCCTGTACTCGGCCATCCAGCAGGCCGACCAGGCCGTGCAACCGATGGCTGCAGCACGTCAGTACAGCGAATCGCTGGCCCGCCTGGCGGCCCTGCGTGACCCGGTCGATGCCTTCTTCGAGGCGGTCATGGTCAACGCCGAAGACGCCAAGGTACGTGCCAACCGTTATGCCCTGCTCAGCCGTCTGCGCGGCCTGTTCCTGGGCGTGGCTGACATTTCGCTGCTGGGGTAAGCCTTGAAACTGCTGATTCTCGACCGTGACGGGGTGATCAACTACGACTCCGATGCGTACATCAAGACGCTGGAAGAATGGGTGCCGATCCCTGGTTCGGTCGATGCGATCGCGCAGTTGAGCAAGGCGGGCTGGACGGTGGCCGTGGCCACCAACCAGTCCGGCATTGCCCGTGGCTACTACCCGCTGGCAACCCTTGAGGCCATGCACGCGCGCCTGCGCGCGCTGGTGGCCGAGCAGGGCGGCGAGGTGGGCCACATCGTGTATTGCCCGCATGGGCCGGACGAAGGGTGCGATTGCCGCAAGCCCAAGCCCGGCATGCTGCGGGCGATCGCCGAGCATTACCAGATCGGCCTTGAAGGCGTCTGGTTCGTCGGCGACAGCAAAGGTGACCTGGAGGCCGCCCTGGCCGTCGGTGCACAACCCGTGCTGGTGAAAACCGGCAAGGGCGAGCGGACCCTGGAAAAAGGCGTCCCGGAAACTACACTGATTTTCGACGATCTGGCAGCTATCGCCAGAGAACTAATTTAAACAGTGCGCCTTCTGGCGCATTTTTCTCAGGCGGGCATGCCCCGCAATGGTACAAGCCACTATGTCGATCCTGCAGGCGATCAGAATCTTTCTTTTTTACCTGCTGCTGGGCACCAGTTCGCTGCTGTGGTGCTCGCTGAGCTTCTTCGTCGCGCCGTTCCTGTCGTTCCCCAAGCGCTACAAGTTCATCAACGTGTACTGGTGCCGCTGCGCGCTGTTTCTGGTGCGCACCATCCTGGGCATCGACTACAAGATCACTGGCGCCGAGAACGTGCCAGCTGAGCCTTGCGTGATTCTGTCCAATCACCAGAGCACCTGGGAAACCTTCTTCCTGTCCCAGTACTTCTCGCCGCTTAGCCAGGTGCTCAAGCGCGAGCTGCTGTATGTACCGTTCTTCGGCTGGGCCATGGCCATGCTGCGGCCCATCGCGATCAACCGCGACAACCCCAAGGAAGCGTTGCGCCAAGTGGCGAGCAAGGGTGACGAACTGCTCAAGCAGAAGACGTGGGTGCTGATTTTCCCAGAAGGCACCCGTGTGCCGTTCGGCACCATCGGCAAGTTTTCCCGCGGCGGTACCGCCCTGGCCGTGAATGCCGGGCTGCCAGTGCTGCCGATTGCCCACAACGCCGGCAAGTTCTGGCCCAAGACCGGTTGGGGCAAGCGCGCCGGTACAATCGAAGTGGTAATTGGTGAGCCGATGTACGCCAACGGCACAGGGCCACGTGCCATCGCCGAACTCAACGACCGCGCTGCAGCTTGGAACGAAGCGACCCAGCGGGCCATGGGATCGCTGCCGCCAGCGGCGGAAAAACCTCAGGAGCAGATGGCTTGACCTTCTGTGGATAACTTGTGTGCAGTTTTTGGATTAAATGCTTGAATTGATAGCTAAGTGTATGAATTTGCTAGTTATTTCTTTGTATGAATTTTTTCTGAAAATCGTGCATAAGTTTTTTTGAGGCATAAGAAAACCGGCTTTTACAGCCGGTTTTTTTATGGCATGTGGACATCAGACTTTGTCGATATCTACATCCTTGGTTTCTCTCAGACAGAAGATCCCAACCACCAGGCTGATCCCGGTCACCAGCACCGGGTACCACAGCCCGTAGAAGATATCCCCGGTATAGACCACCAGCGCAAACGATACGGTAGGCAGGAAACCACCAAACCAGCCATTACCAATGTGGTAGGGCAGCGACATCGAGGTGTAGCGGATGCGGGTCGGGAACAGCTCGACCATCACCGCCGCCAACGGGCCATAGGTCATGGTCGCGATCAGGATCATCGCCACGATCAGTACCACCACCATTACCTGGTTGACCTGCGCAGGGTCGGCCTTGGCCGGGTAACCAGCCTGCTCGATTGCAGCACGCATGGCGGTTTCGTCAAAGCCGTTGATGGTCTTGTCACCGATGTTGACCACCACTTCACTGCCGGCCACGCTAACCGAGCTGTACGGCAGGCCCTGCTTGACCAGGAAGGTCTTGACCTTGTCGCACGGGCTGTCAAAACGAGCCTTGCCCACTGGGTCGAACTGGAATGTGCAGCCTTGCGGGTCGGCGGTGACCACGATCGGCGCCTGACGGCTGGCAGCGTCGATCTGCGGGTTGGCGTAGTGGCTCAGCGCCTTGAACAGTGGGAAGTACAGTACCGTGGCCAGCAACAGGCCGAGCATCAGGATCGGCTTGCGGCCGATACGGTCGGACAACCAGCCGAAGAACACGAAGAACGGCGCGCCAATCACAACGCTGATGATGAGCAGGGTGTTGGCCTGAGCCGAGTCCATTTTCAGCATCTGGGTCATGAAGAACAGAACGTAGAACTGCGCCGTGTAGAAGGTCACAGCCTGCCCCGCGTTGATGCTGAACAGGGCGGTAAGCACCACTTTCAGGTTTGGCCAGGAGGTGAATGACTCACGGATGGGCGACTTGCTGACCTTACCCTGAGCCTTCATTTTCACAAAGGCCGGCGACTCGTGCATGCTCATGCGAATCCAGGTGGAGATCGCCAGCAGCACGATCGACAGCAGGAACGGCAAGCGCCAGCCCCAGGTCTCGAACTGGTCGCCACTGATATACCGGCTACCCAGCACCACCAAGAGCGACAACAACAGGCCCAGCGTTGCGGTGGACTGGATGAAACCAGTGTGCAAGCCCCGCTTGCCGGGCGGCGCATGCTCGGCCACGTAAGTGGCTGCACCGCCCTACTCGCCGCCCAGCGCCAGCCCTTGAAGCATGCGCAGGATCACCAGGATGATCGGTGCGGCGATGCCGATGCTGGCGTAGGTGGGCAACAACCCCACAGCGAAAGTGGACAGGCCCATCAGCACGATGGTGACCAGGAAGGTGTACTTGCGCCCGATCATGTCACCCAGGCGGCCGAACACCAGCGCGCCAAACGGCCGCACCAGAAAGCCCGCAGCGAAGGCCATCAGGGCGAAGATGAAAGCGGTGGTATCGTTCACGCCAGCGAAGAACTGCTTGCTAATGACCGCTGCCAGCGCACCATAGAGAAAAAAGTCATACCACTCGAAAACCGTCCCGAGAGATGACGCGAAAATGATCTTGCGTTCTTCACGGCGGCTGGAGCTGCTGGCCGCCGCCCCCTGCTCTTGGATGTAATCCGACATCGTTGCTGTCCTCGGCCCTTAGGCCACAGTGATTATTCTTGTTGTTCCACTGTCGGCGACTTCTGACCGCAAGCCGCCGGTACTGCACGCACCCGGGTCAGGGCGTCGGTAACGCGTCTTGGTTCAGGTAGGTCTGGGTAGCAGCTCCTTTGAGGATCAGTTGCGCCGCCTTTTCGGCGATCATCAGGGTGGGGGAACAGGTATTGCCGGACGTTATGTGCGGCATGATCGAAGCATCAGCCACGCGAAGACCGGGGATGCCATGCACGCGCAGCTGGTTATCCACAACGTCCATGGCACCGTTGCCCATGCGACAGGTACCGACCGGGTGGAAGATGGTGGTGCCGATCTTGCCAGCGGCCTCGAACAGGTCTTCCTCGCTTTGCAGCGCTGGGCCCGGCAAATATTCCTTGGGCTCGAAAGCGGCGAGGGCAGGGGCCTGGACGATGCGCCGGGTAAGGCGAATGGCATCGGCAGCAACCCGCAAGTCCTGCGGAGCACTGAGGTAATTGGGGTCGATCAGCGGCGTGCTGTTCATGTCGGTGCTGCAGATGTCGATGCGCCCGCGGCTGGCCGGGCGCAGGTTACACACCGAGGCAGTAAAGGCCGGGAACTGATGCAACGGCTCACCGAAGCGTTCCAGTGACAGCGGCTGCACGTGATACTGAAGGTTGGCGGTGGCCTGTTCGGGGCTTGAACGCACGAACGCGCCTAACTGGCTCGGCGCCATGGCCAGCGGCCCACTACGGTCGTAGAGGTAACGCAGGCCCATGCCCATCTTGCCCCACAGGCTGTTGGCCATCTGGTTCAAGGTACGGGTGTTGCGGATCTGGTAGATCAGGCGCAGTTGCAGGTGGTCCTGCAAGTTGCCACCAACGCCTGGCATGTCGTGGCGAACACCAATACCCAAGCTTTCCAGCAACTGACGCGGGCCGATGCCGGAGCGCTGGAGGATGCCCGGTGAACCTACCGCCCCAGCACAGAGGATGATCTCGCGGCGCGCCGCAAACTCATGCCAGGCCCCTTGCCAGAGCGCCTTCACCGCCCTTGCGCGGGTGTTGTCGAGCAGTACCTGGTCAACCTGCACGCCGGTCAGCACAGTGAGGTTGGCGCGATCCTTGATCGGCCGCAGGAAAGCTTTGGAAGCGTTCCAGCGCACACCACTGCGCTGGTTGACCTGAAAATATCCACAACCCTGGTTGTCGCCGGTGTTGAAATCGTCGACCTTGCCAATACCGCTCTGCTCGGCGGCATCTCGGAAAGCATCAAGGATCGGCCAGCTGTAGCGTTGCCGCTCGACCCGCCATTCGCCCTCCGCGCCGTGGTGCTCGCTGGCGCCTGCAAAGTGGTTTTCGCTGGCCTTGAACAGCGGTAACACATCTTTCCACGCCCAGCCGTCGTTGCCTTGCGCGGCCCAATGGTCGTAGTCGGCGGCTTGGCCCCGCATGTAGATCATGCCGTTGATCGACGAACAGCCACCTAGCACCTTGCCCCTTGGATAACCCAAAGCGCGACCGCCGAGGCCAGGTTGTGCCTCGGTCTTGAAGCACCAGTCTGTGCGCGGGTTGCCGATGCAGTAGAGGTAACCGACGGGGATGTGGATCCAGGGATAATTGTCACGGCCACCCGCCTCCAGCAGCAGCACGCGGCAGGAAGGGTCGGCGGACAAACGATTGGCCAGCAGGCATCCGGCAGGACCGGCCCCTACGACCACGTAGTCGAAGACAGAATCGGCTGATGGCATGTGCAACCTCGCGCCTGTTTTTTATTCTTGTCCCGATCCATCTTAGTGAGTAATTTCGTGGATGAAACACGAGATTTCGCGCAGCCGCTGTGCGTTTTAGCACAGTGGCAAGCCTGTACCGACCTTTTCGCGGGCTCGCCCGCACCTCAGGGATCACGTTACCTTCAGGGTGTTCACCGCACCTGTGGGGCATGCCCGTGAAGAGGCCGGAACGAACTGCCATAAAGGACAAGCATGTTCGACTGGAATGATCTGCGGTTTTTCCTCGAGTTGCAGCGCAGCGGCCGCCTGCTGACCGCCGCCAAGCGCCTGAACACTACCCACAGCACCGTGGCCCGGCATATCGAGAGCATCGAGCAGAGCCTGGGAACCGCGCTGTTCGTGCAACATGCCCAGGGGTACGAGCTGACCCCCTCGGGTCAAGCCCTGCTCAAGCATGCCGAAGCCATGGAGAACGTCGCCCTGCTGGCACAGGAGGAAATCACCCAGGCCATCACCCCGCTGGGCAAGATTCGCCTGGGGGTAACCGAAGGCATCGGCATCATGTTCTTCACCCCACGCATGAACGCGTTGTTCGAGCGCTACCCCGGCCTGGAGGTGGAACTGGTAGCGGTGCCGCGCTTCGTCAGCATCCTCAACCGCGAGGCAGAAATCAGCATCCATCTGGAGCGGCCCAACGCCGATCTGCTGATCACCCGCAAACTCACCGACTACCGCCTGGCGCTATACGCCAGCCAGGACTACCTGGACCGCGCGCCGCCACTGCGCCACCGCGAAGACCTGGCCCGGCACAGCTGGATCGGCTACGTTGACGATTTGCTGTTCAGCCAGGAACTGCTGTTTCTCAACAGTTTCTGCCGAGCACCCAACGTGGTGTTTCGAAGCACCAGCGTGATCGCCCAGCAAGCCGCCGCCCGCGCCGGGCTGGGCATCGCCGTGCTGCCCAACTACATGGCCCGCCACGACCCGACAATGGTGCGCGTGCTGCCGGGTGAAACCATCCAGCGCAGCTACTGGATCTGCACCCGCCGTGAGCTGCACAAGTCTGTGCGCCTGCGGGTGGTGTGGGACTACCTGCTGGCGTTGTGCGCGGCCGAACAAAGCGAGTTGCTAGCCGAGTAGAGCCTTGCCGGCCAACAACAGGGCAGCGGCCCAACCTGCCACGGCAAACATCTGCTGCAGACGCGGCCCGGCCAACCTGGCTGCCAAAGGCCGCGCCAGCAGCAGGCCGAGCACCGCGCCGACGGCAAACGGGGCGCCAACCTGCCAGTGCATGACGCCCGCAAGGCTGGCGCTGACCACACTGCCGGTAGAGACCAGGGCAATCACCGCCAGCGAAGTGGAAACGATGCTGGCCATGCGCAGGTTGGTGTAGCGGTTCAGGGCAGGGATGATGACGAACCCCCCACCCACGCCGAGCAGGCCGGACAACAACCCGGACAAGGCACCCGTGAATGCCAATGCGCGCGCGCAGGGCAGGGTCCAGCGCAAACGACCCTGCAGCGGGTTCAGCACACACGGCTCGATAAAGCGATGAGCGTCATTGGCTTCGCCACGCAGCTCTTTGGCCGCCTTGCGCCATATGCGCAGGCAGGCATAAACCAGCACGCCGGCGAATACCACCTGCAACGGTGCATTCGGCAGGCGGTGCGCCAGCATCAGCCCGAACGGCGCTGCTGCCACACCAACCAACGCAATGAACAGCGCAGCCCGATAACGCACCAGCCCTTGGCGCAAGCCCAGCACGGCACCAACCGCTGCAGCCAAACCTACAGCCAACAGGCCCACCGGTGCCGCTTCGACCATCGATAGCCCCAGGCCGAACACCAGCAAGGGTACTGCAAGAATGCCACCGCCTGCGCCGGTCAGCGCCAGCACCGCGCCGATGATTGCGCCCAGGCCCGCCCCTAACAGTTGATGCTCGATCACTGCCCACCCTCGGCTACCAGCTGCGGGCGTGCCAACCACTCGCGCCCCTTGAGCATGCCTTGCCAATACAGCGGTGGCAGCGCCTGTGCCTTGAGCAGCCAGGCCAGGCGGGTCGGCTTGCGGCCATCCAGTAACCAGTTGGGGAAGCTCGGTGCCAGCTTGCCGCCATAGGTGAACTCGGCCAGGACGATCTTGCCGCGCTCGACGGTAAGCGGGCACGAGCCATAGCCGTCGTACTGAGCCAGGGTCGCCAGCCTGCCCAGCGCCACCAGCACATTGTTGGCGACCACCGGTGCCTGCTTGCGCGCCGCAGCGGCGGTCTTGGCATTGCTGGTGTTAGCCACGTCACCTAGGGCATGAACGTTGGTGTATTTGCGATGGCGCAGGGTATGCGGATCGACGTCAACCCAGCCGGAGCTATCAGCCAAGGGGCTTTCGCGAATGAAGTCTGGCGCCACCTGTGGCGGTACCACGTGCAGCATGTCGAAGGCCTCGATGCGCGTCTCGCTGCTGCCATCGGGCAAGGTACGCAAGAATGTAGCGCGCTTTCCCGGGCCGTCTACGGCAACCAACCTGTGAGAGAAGTTGAGATCGACGGCGTATTTTTCGATGTACTTCATCAGCGCGGGCACGTAGTCCGCGACACCGAACAGCACGGCACCCGCATTGTAGAAGCTGGCTTTCACCGCCCCCAAATGGCCATGGCGCAGCCAGTGGTCGCAAGACAGATACAGCGCCTTCTGTGGTGCACCGGCGCACTTGATCGGCATGGGCGGCTGGCTGAACAACGCGCGTCCTTGCTTGAGCTTTTGCACCAGTTCCCAGGTATAGGGTGCCAGGTCGTAGCGATAGTTGGAGGTGACACCGTTGCGGCCCAGGGTCTCGCTGAGCCCATCAATGGCCGCCCAGTCCAGCTTGAGGCCGGGGCAGACGATCAGCTGTTCATAGCTGATGGCGCGACCATCATCGAGGATGACCAACTGGGCCAATGGGTCGAATCCCTTTACCCGCGCCTTGACCCAGCGCACACCGCGAGGAATGGTCGACGCCATGGTGCGGGCAGTGCTGGGTGCCTTGAACACACCGGCACCGACCATGGTCCAGCCGGGTTGGTAGTAGTGCACTTCGGCAGGGTCGATCAAGGCGACGTCCAACGATGGGTCGCGGCTGATCAGGCTGGAAGCAGTGGCGATCCCGGCGGCACCGGCACCGACGATGACCACCTTGTGGTGGTCGGTATTGGCAGGGGACAACAAGGCAGGCATGGCGGTAAATCCTGGAAATCTGATTATGGGGGCAGGGCGCTTACAGCTTGTTCAGCGGGATCTTCAGATAGCTCACACCGTTCGCCTCTGGAGGGGGTAGCTGGCCGCTACGCATGTTCACCTGCACCGAAGGCAGGATCAGCACAGGCATTTCGAGCGTCTTGTCGCGGGCTTCGCGCATGGCAACGAAGCTGTCCTCATCGATACCCTGATGGATGTGAATGTTGTGGGCGCGCTGCTCGGCGACAGTTGTGACGTACTGCATGTCGCGGCCACCTGGCAGGTAGTCGTGGCACATGAACAACCGCGTCTGATCGGGGAAAGCCAGCAGGCGACGGATTGAGCGGTACAAGGTGCGGGCATCGGCCCCGGGGAAGTCGCAGCGGGCGGTGCCATAGTCGGGCATGAACAAGGTGTCTCCAACGAACACCGCGATCTCGCCGGCATCTTCGATCATGAAACTCATGCACGCGGGTGTGTGCCCAGGCGTGTGCAACGCACGGGCCTGCAGGTTGCCAATCCGGAAACCTTCCTCGTCTTCGAGCAGCACATCGAACTGGCTGCCATCACGGGCGAAGCCGGGCTCTGCGTTGAACAAGGCGCCAAACACTTTCTGCACCTGGGTAATGTGCGCGCCAATTGCGGTATGGCCGCCCAGCTTTTCTTTCAGGTAGGCAGCCGCTGAAAGGTGGTCAGCGTGCACATGGGTTTCCAACACCCACCGCACGCTGGCATTCAGTTCATTCACACGCTCGACCAAGCGATCAGCCGAAGCGCTACAGGTGCGCCCGGACTTGGGGTCGTAATCCAGCACGCTGTCGATCAATGCGCATTGTCGGGTTTCACGGTCCATGACCAGATAGCTGATGGTCGAGGTCGCCTCGTCGTAGAAGGCGTCCACGTGAAGGTTGTTGCCGATGATCATCACGTTCTCCAATTTATCCGCCCCGCCTTGTACAGGCGTAGGCAGTGACAGGAGCTTTATCAAGATGCATGCCAGGCTTTTTGCCACTCACTGGCCAGTAAAACCGGCCAGTTGCAGACCGCTGCGGGCAAAACTGGCAGCCAAGGTGGCAGTCGACTGACAGCCAATGGCAGTGTTTGGCAGTCCTTGTTACCCTGCGTCGGTCATCCATACGGTGCCGACATGCCTGAAGCCCATCCTCTCATCCTAGCTCTGGTTTCCTACCTCGAGCACGATGCCCTTCCGACCATCGTGTTGGACACCGACTACAACATCCTCGCCGCCAATGCGGCCTATCGCCGTCAGTTTGGCCGGCATGATCAGGCCCCACTGGGCGAGAAGTGCCACAGGGTTTCGCACCACTACGCTGTGCCGTGCGACCAGGCTGGCGAACATTGCCCGATGCGCAAGGCGTGGGACAGCAAGGTACCGGAGCGGGTATTGCACATTCATCACACACCACGCGGCCCGGAGCATGTGGATGTGGAGTTGCGGCCGATCCTGGATGAGCAGGGCAAGGTAGTGGCCTTTGTCGAACGCCTCACCACCATCACCCTCGCTTCGGCGCAGCCACAGGAGCAAGGGTTGGTCGGCCGCGCGCCAACCTTCAAGGCCGCGCTGGCCAGCCTGCAGCGTGCGGCACCGGCGCAGATCCCGGTGTTGCTGCAGGGGGAGTCGGGGACCGGCAAGGAGCTGTTCGCCCGTGCAGTGCACATGGGCAGCCCCAGGGCCAACGGCCCACTGGTGGTGGTCGACTGCACCGGCCTGACCGAGTCGTTGTTCGAGAGTGAACTGTTCGGCTATGAGAAGGGCGCGTTCACCGGGGCGAATCAGCGCAAGATCGGCTTGGCCGAGGCAGCCCATGGCGGCACCCTGTTCCTCGACGAAATCGGTGAAGTGCCGCTGGCGATGCAGGTGAAGCTGCTGCGCCTGATAGAGTCCGGCAGTTTCCGTCCTGTGGGCAGCCTGCGCACTGTCCATTCGGATTTCCGCCTGATATCGGCCACCCATAAACCACTTAAACAAATGGTCGCGGATGGCTCCTTCCGTGAAGACCTGTATTACCGCATCAGCGGCTTCCCGATTCGTCTGCCTGCATTGCGCGAACGGGTGGAAGATCTGCCGCTGCTCGCACAGAGCCTGCTGCAGCGCATGGCCGGCCAGCCGACGCCCAGGCTGAGTGAAGACGCCTTGCAGCAACTTGCGTTGCATCCGTTTCCAGGCAATATCCGCGAACTGCGCAACATTCTGGAACGCGCGCGTTTGTTTGCCGATGACGGAGTAATCAGACCGGAGCATTTACCGGAAGACACTGGGCTGACTGGCGCGGCTAAAGGAAGCGGCCGTCGCAATGACTTGGGTGAGCTGGCGCAGGCGCTGGAGCAGTTCAAAGGCTCGCGCAGTGAACTGGCCAGTCATCTTGGCATGAGTGAACGCACGCTGTATCGCCGCTTGAAAGCACTCGGGCTGAACTGAAAGAACGCCAGACTTTACCGGACCTTTACCTGCGCCCTGACATTGAAAGGGAAAAATCGTGGTCTGATCAGTTAACCGAACCTGGCACTCAATACCTGCCAGGCGATTAACAGGCAGAGGACCGCATCAAATGAAGAAAGCCCTAACCGTGATCTGCGCCGCGCTCATGCTCAGCACACCGCTGGCAAGCTTCGCGCAACCGGGCCCGCCTGATCGGCATGATGGCGGCCCATCGCACCAAGGCAACCCGCCACATGGTCAACCACAGCACCAGGGCCGACATGACAATGGCCGCGGACCTGCTTACCGTGATCCAAACTTCCGCCCACAACAAGGCATGCCGATACCTCATAAACAGTGGCAGCGTGGTCATGCCGTTGATCCACATTACCGTGGGGACCGTTACTGGGTAACTGACTGGAAAGCACGCCACCTGTATGCGCCACCTCGTGATCATCGTTGGCTGTATGTGAATGGCGACTATGTTCTGGTGGCCATTGCCAGCGGTGTGATCGTGAACATTCTCACCGGCTACTGATTGTTTGCAGGCACTAAAAAGCCCGCATCAGCGGGCTTTTTAGTGCCTGGCGAATTACACCTGATGTAGGTTCACAAAATAGGTGATAGGCCAGACCCCGTGAAATTGGAATCTTCGCCATTTTTTTTGTGAAATGAAGGGGTGCTTTTCACAGAAAAGCCGAGAAATCCCTACTCACCAATCACAAAAGTTGATTGGCCTGGAAAGGGCCGTTTACGACCGACGCGTGACTTTTCGGTAAGGGATGAGGAGTAGTCGCAGCGATCCTTTAGCTCCTAGTCTGGCGACCTTGGGTTCAGAATCCGACTGGCAATGCCCGCCGTCACTACTTCAGAGGAACCAGCTTCCTCTGCTGCCAAAATTGCGGGGGGCTCATGCTGGTACCCAGGCCCGACAAATGCGCAGTTGCAGCCCTCAATTGCAAGGCTATCCAAAGCGGCACGCGTGTCAATCAAGATCTGATGCATGACGATGGCCGGCCTCACGGAGGTGAAACCGGAGATTCAGATTGACTAAACCGACCCCGTAGACACCAACCTCCACGAAGGCCGCTATCGACCCAAAGCTGTCCTTCAAGAAAGGCAGCTAACGGCGAGAAGCGGTCATTTTGTATCTACAGGTTTCGGGGCGATTCACTCGTCTGATGCTCAGGAGCACCAGGATGGGCGTCAAGGAGGTGGTCATCTTGAGGTGGACTATGCTGACCAGTTGCTCTCAAATCTAATCGTGAGGTCCTCCATGGCAAACCCCAATCTGCTGGCTCTATTCAGAGATGAAGTCCTTCTGACCGGGCCTGAAAGCTCCCTTCCAAGCAACCTATCTCAGTTCTGGCTTGAGGAGCTCCAGAGTCATCTGGAGAGGTATTTCGACGGTTTGAACTCGGATTCAGATGCAGAAGAGAAGGATCTCGACATCTCTCTCCCACTCGCAGCGATCATCCACATCTTGTTCGCGAAGAATGGTGGGGAGGAGATATCCGAGAGCTCTGAAAAGCTGTACGAGTATTTCCAAGACTACCGGCTCGAACTGGCCCTTGAAGAGATCACGCGAAAGACTCATGTGGCTGCCGAGGCTGCAACCATTGAGACCATCTTCACCAACCGAGATGTCCTGGTGGAACAAGGCCCCCTTCTTCAATAGGTACCTCCACCGATGCCATCGCCGGCGGGCACGCTCCGAGGCATTGATGGAATGCATTTTGACGGCTGCCGAGATCAGCGAATGAAAGAAATTGCTGCGCCGATGTTCGATCTAATCGCTTTGTCGCTTCCACGAGGGTTGGGGTTTGGGGACAGCCCGCCAGTAGGGGCATGGCTTAGTGAGGACGGAATTTCTTGTGCCGCTCTAACCCGAAATATCAATTCCGGCAGCTTCGGAATTGTCACCTTGCGGCGTCGTGTCGATAGCGTGTGGGTGCTCCTCAGCCATGGTGAGTGCACCACTGGCGAGTCCGAAGCCCGCGCCTCAATCAGCCATTTTCTCTATACCCAAGCCCATCCGCTTCCACTCCCTTCAGGTGAACGACGACGTGCTCCTCTAAGCAGAATGGGTAAGCGCACACCAAGCGTGGTGTTCAAATCACTATTTGATCCAAGCCGCCGTATTGGGGCGTGGGCGCTGAATCAACTGTATCTCGCACTGCCATCCCCAGACAGAAATTGGGTTCCCGATTGCCAGACTGAGAATTTTCACACCCGCCTCTGGGAAGCCCACCTATTAGCGATTTTTCGTGAACAGGGACTCTTGGTCACCCAGCCTAAAGAATCACCCGATTTTCACATCGAGAATAGGCTGGGAGATGAGGCCTGGGTTGAAGCAGTGACAGCCAACCCGGAAGAGCGGTATGAGCATTTTGGCGCCTCGCCGGTCCCCCCACCCGCTGACCGACATGAGCGTTTCTTAGGAGCGGCTGCAGAAAGGTTTGCGAGGACCATCCAAAACAAATTGGACAAGCGTTACGAATCCCTACCGCACGTGGAGGGTAAGCCGCTCATTCTGGCCTTAGCCGATTTCCATGCGCCCAGTTCAATGCTGTGGAGCAGGGAGTCGCTCATCAGCTATCTCTATGGCTTTGCAGTTCACTCATCTGCGCATCGTGGTACGCACCTGATAACTGTGGAGGAAGAGACATCTCTGCTATCAGGGCGCCCCAACGGCCTATTTACGCTAATGGAAAATGCCCATCTTTCAGCGGTCATTTTCACCAATGCCTGCACAGTGCCAAAGCTCAGCCGAGTGCCGATCTCAGGTGGAGCTCATCTAGACGGGTACCGATACTTGCGGTTTGGTGAGTTTTTCGACCGTTCTCCGGGAGCATCACGAGGTATCCCATTTCTGTTGGATGTAGCGTCCAGCGACTACGGTCAGCTCTGGCCGCAATATGGCTACGAGCCGTGGTCTGCTGAAGTGGAGGTATTCCATAACCCTATGGCACTATACCCGGTGCCTAATGAGTTGATACCAGAAGTCACCCACTGGAGAGAAGTAAACGGAAGAGTCGAGTGCGAATCTTTCTTTGATGTATCCATACTCCGATCCAGAACACTCGTCCTCAGTGCAAACGCTAAGGTTCCGTCACTCGATGAGTTGCTGACAGCAGCCAGTCCTCCAGAGCTCTGACGGCGGCGGGGTGGCCGCATCGTTGCCACGCAGGTAGATGAGAATTTCTCAGCAAGCTACCCAGCCAGGGGAAGGACATGAGATCCCCTGCGCAATTCAGGACCGTTGAAGCGTCACCTCTCTTCGGGTAAAAGCATGACCGTCATACAACGCTACAACAGCGTCATACCCGAGAGCATAGGAAGAAAAATGTCGATCCAAGGACTAAAACGATACTTTGGAAACAAGATTCACGCAGTGATAATGATGGCCCCGCTTAAGCGGGAAATGATACGCCTCGGCATATGCACCCTTATGGCGATTATTCTGAATATCATCTTGTATACCGGCGTTGAAGTAGACGGCACCATCAAGCCGTGGGCAGAAACCCCGATAAAACTGTTTGCATCGTCGATGTTATTCGCCTTCATGATCAAGGCTTTTCTGCCAGTTCTCGGCTGGACGATACTGAAAGCAATGCTGTTGAGTGCGAACAATGCCTTCAGCGGCATACTGAGTTTTTTGGGCAATCAGTTCACAGGCGTCATGTACTGTACCGGAATTATTATGGGTTCTATCACGATTAAATTGTATATGGTTTCCGGGGTTTTAGACTCTGAGTTTGCTTATCTGTCCGCAATCGTATTTGCTTCCGGGGTTTTATATTTCTATGTGCTGCAATGCGCCATTCAAAAAACAATGAGTCCGGCCCTGCGTACACCAGCAGTACCGCGTTAAACCACTAGGCTGTGACTATTCATCTCTGGTGCTCAGTAGGCGCTCGCTCTGCTGAACCCTCACCCATACACAACCATTAATGGACTGGCCCGCCTTCGACTTTATGAAGAAGGCGAGCGAGCACGTGACTGATTGCGCATGTATTCCGAGATGAGACTTTCGAAATTGATGTCCGCCTCCTCAACGAGAATATTGACGTGACAGTACAGCTCTTCAGGACCTCTGAGATAATTGAAAATCCTTGATCTAACGATGCCGCAAACCCCTTCTTTGACCGCCGTAGAGGGGAGGTTGATAACATCGCCAACGCACGGGATAAGAGCTAGGCCATGGTCGCTGTTGAAGACAATGTCAGCTGGACAGGCATCAATGCTGGCATCGGATTGTCCTTGCGAAACCTGCTGATAATCAATGCTATACCTCATGTACAGCCTACCTCATTTGTTGAGTGAGGAATCAGCGCCGCGGATCGTAAACAGAAACCTCAAGTTCGCAAGCGACGGGAGCATGTAGCGGATTTTCGGTACTAGAGAGCTTGGCAACTATCGTTTTTCAAGCACATACCCTACGCCCCGAAGCGTATGTATCAGTTTGGTCTCGAAAGGGTCATCTATCTTGGCTCTGAGTCTTCGAATCGACACCTCTACAACGTTTGTGTCGCAGTCAAAATTCATATCCCAAACCTGCGAAATAATTTGGGTGCGGCTCAGCACCACACCGGTATTACGCATCAGGTAATGCAGTAACGCGAATTCTTTCGTGGTCAGGTCAATGCGCTGACCGTCCCTGAATGCCCTGTGCCGGCTCTGATCAAGCTCCAGGTCAGCGACGCGAATGACCTCTACGGATGCAGGGTGATCTGACCTGCGCATCAAGGCGCGAACCCGGGCCAGCAGCTCAGGGAACTCAAATGGCTTGATCAGGTAGTCATCTGCTCCGTTCTCCAGCCCCCGGACCTTATCCGCCAGCCGGCTTCTCGCCGTCAGCATCATGATACGGGAAGGGCAGTTTTTACGACGCAACAACTCAAGGACCTGCCAACCGTCCATCTCTGGCAGATTTATATCCAGGATAATCAGCTCATATTCGTGCTGCTTAGCCAAGAATAATCCATCTGACCCGGTGTGGACGCAATCTACGACATAGCCACATTCCGTCAGACCTTGACGCACATACTCCGCAGTTTTTACTTCATCCTCAATTACCAGAATTCGCATGGGATTTTGTCTCGATATCACTGAGCAATTAACCGCGCACGCGCGCCGGCATTATTGAAAGGGATGGTAAATCAAAATGAGCGTGCCGGGGCTCAAATGACGGATTTGTAATTTCTAGGTAATACAGTTGATAGTCTGGCGGTATATCTTGTCGCGGTTTGGGTTTGACAGTTGCGGGCCCTCTCTCCAGCAGGTGATTTGACCTTATGAAGTATTGGGTTATTTTCTTCTTTGTGCTGGCTTCGTTCCGCTCAGATGACGGCGAGGTCGCTCACATTGAAGAGACTGGTCATTGGTGTAGTCATGAACTTCACCGGCATGCGATGCGTACAATCGAACGCCTACTTGAATTTTAGGCAAAAAAAAGGCGCCCAATGGGCGCCAAATATCCACCTTTTACCAAAGGAGCACTTAAGCCACTCAAGGTGAATGCGTAATGCTCGTTTTACTAACAGGACCCGCCAATGGATAACTGGCCCAGTTAGCGAATTACAGAATCGAAAGCGGGTACTCGATGATTACACGAGTTTCATCCAGATCCGATTCGAAAGCAGTGGCACGCGTGGTTGCCTGGCGCAACCGGAAGGACAGATCTTTTGCCGGACCGGTTTGGACAACGTATTTGACTTCGACGTCACGCTCCCAACGCTTCTGATTGTCGAGCGGGTTGCCGTTGTCGTCGGTGCGCATGTAGAACTGGTTAGCGTTCGAGTAATCCGCACCCGAGCCTCTGGCGTAGCGCGTCATGAACGTCAGGCCTGGAATGCCGTAGCTGGTGAAGTTCAGGTCATAGCGCAGCATCCAGGAACGCTCTTTCGGCGAGTTGAAGTCGCTGTACTGGATGGAGTTGTCGACGAAAATCGAGTCCGACTGACGCAGGTAGTCGAAATCGTCGTCGCCGTTGTTGCGCTGATGCGACAGGGCCAGGGTGTGGGCACCGTAACGCACACCGACCTTGGCACTCCAGATGTTGTTGTCGAATTCACCCAGGCGCTTCTTACCTTCATCTACGGCTTTGTAGTAGTTGAAGCCACCGATCAGCGCCAGATCGTCGCTCAGCGGGTAAACCACGCTTGTGCCGGCGTAGTACTGATTCCAGACGTCTTTCAGCTGGCTGGCGTAGACGCTCACAGTCCAGTTGTCGTTGATCGAGTAGTCACCGCCACCGTAACCGATCCATGGCGAGTTGACCGGGCCGCCGTAGAACGTCACGAAGTTGTCGTTCAGGTTGCTTGAGACCGGCTGGCTCATCGCATGCAGACGACCACCCTGGAGGGTAAGGCCCTGGATGCTGGTGTTCTCAACGGTCACACCGCGGAAACTCTCTGGCAGCAGGCGAGAGTCACCCGATGCGACGACCGGGGTCGATGGGAAGACATCACCCACTTTCACGATGGTATCGAACAAGCGGACTTTGGCTGCGCCGCCGACCTTGGTGTATTCGTCGCGAGCTTCACCCTTGTTATCAACGGGCAGCACGTCGAAGGAGCTACGGCCGCCGTTGCGCCCATCACCGGTGTCGAGCTTGAGGCCGATCATGGCAAAGGCATCAACGCCAAAGCCAACGGTACCTTGGGTAAACCCGGAGTTGAATTTGCTGATGATCGCGTGCGCCCAGGCTTCGGAGTAGCCGTTCGTATTGCCCTTGCCACTGTTGTAAGTGGGGGCGGTGCTGTCGCGGTTATCACGGTTGAAGTAGAAGTTACGGTTCAACACTGTAAGGCTGCTGCCTTCAATGAAGCCTTCTGGCTTGTCTTCAGCTTGTGCCGAAATAGCATAGCTTCCAGACAGCGCAGAAACTGCCGCCAAATACAGTGGTACTTTGATTTTCATCCGATGCTCCTTTGATTCACGGCAGTTTTTATTATGTTTACCGGCGCGGGTGTCGTTAATTGTTCTGACCAGGCGGCGCGCCTAGCGTAGCGCGAGCTCATATTTGCAGGCCGAAGATAACGGGGGGGTGATAGGAAAATTACAATTTCGTCATCTACCTGTTGTTCGGGCCTTCGCACCGCGTGTTTGCCATCTCCGTTGCTTGTAACGAAATCATCGTGTCGGGTTTGGTTTCCCAGTATTTTCGGGCATTACAGGACATTCTTACGGAATTGTAATTTTCTAGCCACCCCTCTGATAGCTACCGCTCATTAGAGTGCCATCACCTAATCAAGTGGGGCTTGGCAGCTGTTTCGGCGTTCTCGCCAAGCTTTATCGAAGTTTGTGCACGAGGACCATCAAAGTGCCCCGGTATAACCGCAATGTCTTACCCAAGACCCCCGTCTCGCCCTGGAAGATCGCTGCACTCTGTGCAGTCATCTCTGGGTTGATGGCGCCTGCAGCCCTTGCCCAAAGCATCAGCTTGCCCCAGGCGCTTTCGACGGCCATGGATGCCAACCCAGACCTGGCCGCGGCCAGGCAAGAAATTGGGATCGCTGATGGTGCTCGCAAGCAGGCCGGGCTTATCCCCAACCCCACAATCTCGTATGACGTGGAAGACACCCGTCGTAACACCAGCCAGACGACTGTCTCTCTCAGCCAGACCCTTGAGCTGGGCGGTAAGCGGGGGGCTCGTGTTGACGTCGCCACATACGGGCAGACCGCCGCACAGCTTGAGTTAGACCGTCGCGTTAACGGCCTGCGTGCAGATGTCGTCCAAGCCTTTTACGCCGCGTTGCGGGCCCAGACAGGTCTCGACCTGGCCAAGCAATCTCTCGAACTGACTGAGCGCGGTCTTCGCATCGTCGATGGCCGTGTTCGCGCAGGTAAGTCGTCCCCAGTGGAGGCGACCCGCGCTCAAGTGCAACTGGCCGAAGCCCAGCTGCAAGTTCGACGTGCAGAAACGGAAAAAGCGACCGCTTACCAACAGCTCGCTCAAATTACCGGGAGCTCAGTCACCGTGTTTGATCGACTCGAATCGCCAACCCTCTCCCCGGGCTTGCCACCTCGCACTGAAGATCTGCTGGCTAAGCTCGACCAAACAGCAGAAATGCGTCAGGCCGTGGTGCAGATAGACAAGAGCGATGCCTCGCTCGGCTCAGAGAAAGCTCAGCGTATCCCGAACCTTACTGTCAGTGTAGGTAGCCAGTACGACCGCTCTGTGCGCGAGCGGGTCAACACTGTGGGCCTGTCTATGCCTTTGCCGCTGTTCGATCGTAACCAGGGCAACATTCTTTCCGCTTCTCGTCGTGCAGATCAGGCCCGGGACCAGCGCAATGCTGTTGAGCTGCGCCTGCGCACCGAAACCCAAACCGCGTTGAACCAATGGTCCACCGCCATGCAGGAGGTCGAGTCCTACGACAAGACCATTCTGCCTTCAGCCCAACAAGCCGTAGAGACCGCAACCCGCGGCTTCGAGATGGGCAAATTCGGTTTCATCGAAGTGCTGGATGCCCAGCGCACCTTGATCGTCGCTCGTGGCCAATACCTCGAATCGTTGGCAGCGGCGACCAATGCGCGTGCGCAGGTGGAAAGGGTTTATGGCGAAGTCGGCTCAACCGCCGGCACTCGCTGAACGGGCCAAACATTTTCTTCGGCACACAGCCTTGAACAAGCCGGTGCCTACGATCAGCAGGAGTAGCAATGGATAACAAACGCAAGATCGCCCTCGCGGTAGCCGCTGTGGCAGCCCTCGGATTTGGCAGCCTTGCCTGGAACAACAGTTCCGGACAGCAGGCCGCCAGTACTGCCGAGCATGGCGCTAACGATGGCCATGGCGACGAAAAGAAAGCCGCATCTGCCGCCAAAGAGGAAGGTGATGAGGGCCATGGTGAAGAAGGCCACAGCGAAGAGGGCGGTGAAGAAGAGGGCAAGCTGACGCTCAGCGCTGAACAGATCAAGGCCGCTGGTGTTGCCCTGGAAGCTGCAGCGCCTCGTGACCTCGGTACCGTCGTGAGCTTCCCTGGCGAAATTCGTTTCGACGAAGATCGTACTGCCCACGTGGTTCCTCGTGTTCCTGGCGTTGTTGAGGCTGTCCAGGCCAACCTGGGCGAGACGGTCAAGAAAGGGCAAGTCCTCGCGGTAATCGCCAGCCAGCAGATCTCTGACCTGCGCAGCGAACAACAGGCCGCACAGCGTCGCGTCGAACTGGCGCGTGTGACCTTCGAACGTGAGAAGCAACTGTGGCAGGACAAGATCTCTGCAGAGCAAGACTACCTCCAAGCACGCCAAGCGCTGCAAGAAGCGGAGATCTCCTTGGCCAACGCCAAGCAGAAGGTCGGCGCAATCGGTGCCTCGGTTAACTCCGTTGGCGGTAATCGTTACGAGCTCCGCGCTCCCTTCGACGCCGTGGTAGTGGAGAAACACCTGACCGTCGGCGAAGTCGTCAGCGAGGCGACCAACGCCTTCATCCTTTCCGACCTGAATCAGGTCTGGGCGACCTTCGCAGTTCCGCCGACAGATCTGGGCAAGGTCACGACTGGCCGTGCAGTGAAAGTCTCTTCGCCTGACATGAACGTCGAGGTCGAAGGGAAGGTGGGTTATGTCGGCAGCCTGCTGGGCGAGCAAAACCGTGCAGCTACTGTCCGCGTCACCTTGACCAACCCCAACGGCGCCTGGCGTCCAGGCCTGTTCGTAAACATTGCGGTCACCTTCCAGACCGATCGAGTTGCCGTAGCGGTCCCTGAGCACGCTGTGCAGACCGTTGAAGACAAACCTTCGGTATTCGTACGCACCCCAGATGGCTTTGACACCCGCCCGGTAAAACTGGGTCGCCGCGACAATGGGTACGTGGAAATCATCGACGGTATTGAAGCCGGCGCCCAGGTAGCAACCAGTGGCAGCTTCACACTCAAGTCCGAGCTCGGCAAAGCTTCTGCCGAACACGGTCACTGATGCGAACTGACAGGATGATTTCTCATGTTTGAACGTATCATCAGATTCGCCATCGAGCAGCGCATCGTAGTAATGATCGCCGTTCTGATCATGGCGGGTATCGGTATCTACAGCTATCAAAAGCTGCCCATCGATGCGGTACCCGATATCACCAACGTCCAGGTGCAGATCAACACTGCAGCGCCTGGTTACTCGCCCTTGGAAACCGAACAACGGATCACGTTTCCAGTTGAAACGGCCATGGCCGGTCTCCCGGGCCTTCAGCAGACCCGTTCCCTGTCTCGCTCTGGCCTGTCTCAGGTCACCGTGATCTTCAAGGATGGCACTGACATCTTCTTTGCCCGCCAGTTGATCAACGAGCGGCTGCAGGTTGCGAAGGAACAGCTGCCAGAAGGTGTAGAGGCCGTCATGGGTCCGGTATCTACCGGCCTCGGCGAGATCTTCCTGTGGACTGTTGAAGCCGAAGATGGCGCGGTCAAAGAGGACGGTACGCCGTACACCCCGACCGACCTGCGCGTGATCCAGGACTGGATCATCAAGCCTCAGCTGCGTAACGTCCCGGGTGTGGCCGAGATCAATACCATCGGCGGTTATGCCAAGCAGTTCCTGGTTGCGCCGGATCCAAAGCGCCTGGCTACCTACAAGCTGACACTCAATGACCTGGTCGCAGCGTTGGAAAGTAACAACGCCAACGTCGGTGCCGGCTACATCGAGCGTAATGGTGAACAGTTGCTCATCCGTGCACCGGGTCAGGTAGGCAATATCGAAGACATCGCCAACATCGTGATCACCAGTGTGGATGGTGCACCGATTCGCATCAGCAGCGTTGCTGACGTCAGCATCGGTAAAGAGCTCCGTACAGGTGCTGCTACTGAGAACGGCCGCGAAGTCGTGCTCGGTACCGTGTTCATGCTGATTGGTGAAAACAGCCGCACCGTATCTCAAGCTGTCGCCGCCAAATTGGCGGACATCAACCGCACCCTGCCAAAGGGCGTGGTGGCTGTGACTGTTTACGACCGTACCAACCTGGTTGAAAAAGCCATCGCGACGGTGAAGAAGAACCTGGTGGAAGGCGCGATCCTGGTTATCGCCATTCTGTTCCTGTTCCTCGGCAACATCCGTGCGGCTCTGATCACCGCGATGGTGATTCCGCTGTCCATGCTGTTCACCTTCACAGGCATGTTCAACAACAAGGTCAGTGCCAACTTAATGAGTTTGGGGGCACTCGACTTCGGCATCATCGTCGACGGTGCCGTGGTTATTGTAGAAAACGCGATCCGTCGACTGGCTCATGCGCAACATAAGCATGGCCGCATGCTCACCAAAACCGAACGCTTCCACGAGGTCTTTGCCGCGGCGCGAGAAGCTCGCCGGCCGCTGATCTTCGGTCAGCTGATCATCATGGTGGTGTACCTGCCGATCTTCGCCCTCACCGGCGTCGAAGGCAAAATGTTCCACCCGATGGCCTTCACCGTTGTGATGGCGCTGCTGGGTGCAATGGTCCTGTCCGTTACCTTTGTTCCTGCAGCTATTGCCATGTTCGTCACTGGCAAGGTGAAGGAAGAGGAAGGCGTGGTCATGCGCACAGCTCGACTGCGCTATGAACCGGTTCTGCAATGGGTGCTGGGACATCGGAACATCGCTTTCTCGGCCGCAGTAGCCTTGGTCGTGCTCAGTGGTTTGCTGGCAAGTCGTATGGGTAGCGAGTTCATCCCAAGCCTCAGTGAGGGTGACTTTGCGATGCAGGCCATGCGTGTGCCTGGAACGAGCCTCACTCAATCTGTCGAGATGCAGCAGCGTCTGGAGAAAGCGGTGATTGCGCAGGTGCCTGAAGTTGAGCGGATGTTCGCACGCTCGGGTACCGCAGAAATTGCATCTGACCCGATGCCGCCGAACGCCTCTGACGCCTACATCATGCTCAAGCCTCAGGATCAGTGGCCTAACCCGAAGAAGCCTCGTGATGAGCTGATTGCTGAAGTGCAGAAGGCCGCAGCGGGTGTTCCAGGAAGCAACTACGAGTTGTCGCAGCCAATCCAACTGCGTTTCAACGAGCTGATTTCGGGCGTGCGTAGTGACGTCGCTGTGAAAGTCTTCGGCGATGACATGGACGTGCTCAACAACACCGCCAACAAGATCGCGGCAGCGCTCAAAGCGGTCCCGGGCTCATCGGAAGTGAAAGTTGAGCAGACATCCGGCCTGCCGGTGCTGACCATCAACATTGACCGCGAAAAAGCAGCACGCTACGGCCTGAACATCGCGGATGTTCAGAACTCGATCGCTATCGCCGTGGGTGGCCGTCAGGCCGGCACGCTGTATGAGGGCGACCGTCGGTTCGACATGGTAGTACGCCTACCAGAGACCGTTCGCACCGACGTAGCGGGTATGTCCAGCTTGCTGATCCCGGTACCTGCCAATGCGGCACAGGGTGCCAATCAGATCGGCTTCATCCCGCTGTCCCAGGTCGCCAATCTGGACCTGCAACTGGGCCCGAACCAAATCAGCCGCGAGAACGGCAAACGTCTGGTTATCGTCAGCGCCAACGTTCGAGGCCGCGATCTGGGGTCCTTCGTTGAGGAGGCGACCGCATCGCTGGACAAGAAGGTGCAAATCCCTGCGGGCTACTGGACGACTTGGGGGGGCCAGTTCGAGCAGCTGCAGTCGGCTGCCAAACGCCTGCAGATCGTTGTTCCAGTCGCCTTGCTGCTGGTCATGACCTTGTTGTTCCTGATGTTCAACAACCTGAAGGACGGCATGCTGGTCTTCACCGGTATTCCATTCGCACTCACCGGTGGTGTTGTGGCGTTGTGGCTGCGGGACATCCCACTGTCGATCTCGGCAGGTGTCGGCTTCATTGCACTGTCCGGCGTTGCAGTACTGAACGGCCTGGTGATGATTGCCTTCATCCGCGGGCTAAGGGAGGAGGGACGAACGCTCAGACAGGCAGTCGATGAAGGTGCATTGACCCGTCTGCGACCTGTTCTGATGACAGCCTTGGTAGCGTCCCTGGGCTTCATCCCGATGGCTTTGGCCACCGGCACCGGTGCCGAAGTTCAGCGGCCATTGGCGACGGTGGTGATTGGCGGGATCCTGTCCTCCACCGCACTGACCTTGCTGGTACTGCCTGCCCTGTATCACTGGGCACACCGCAAGGATGAAGACGGCGACGAGGCCGAAGTGGTTAGCTAACAGCCTCCGCTAAAGAGAAGCCCACAACACGTGTTGTGGGCTTTTTTGTTTAAAGTGAAGTAGATGCACTTACCTTTCAAAATTGTAAGTTTCTCGTCATGCCGGTGATGCCTATGCATTGCTAAGGTTACGCCCGAGAAGTTTTGAAAT
Organism: Pseudomonas sp. GW823-FHT05G12; assembly: GCF_058795575.1. Taxonomy (NCBI): domain Bacteria; kingdom Pseudomonadati; phylum Pseudomonadota; class Gammaproteobacteria; order Pseudomonadales; family Pseudomonadaceae; genus Pseudomonas; species Pseudomonas sp. GW823-FHT05G12. The sequence goes on along the minus strand of NZ_CM179501.1, from coordinate 57,657 downwards.
TGAGAGGGTTTTATGAAAAAGCTAATTATCGCTGCTGCACTTGTTGTTTTCTCGGTGGCTTCGCAGGCCAACACTTTCTCCGAGAGCAAGCAGCTTCAATACACCAAGGAACACCAGACCGCAGTGGCCAAGTACGCGGAGAAAAATGGCAAGCCAATGCCAGAGATTCAGGATTACAAATATGGCATGAAGATAGACGTTGCGAAATTCGTACGTCAGTCGCAGGACCCCCGTACCTGCCAGGTCTATCCACGGTTGATGACCTTCGAGGACTCCCAGGGCACGCTCAAGACTGTTCGTTACTCGATGTATTCGCAATGCATCAACAACAAGTAGTAAACGATTTGAACAGAACAATTAGAGAATTCATAAATGCCAGGCAGTGCCTGGCATTTTTTATTACGCCCGATACCCCATAGCTTCGAAATGTTAACGCCTGGGCTCGGGCAAACCGTGCAATAGATCTTAGCCAACCAACAGAGACGGCTCCCCAACTGCAGAGGGCAATTGGAAGCCTTGACCCCAGAAGGGACGAGTTATGAAGAGTTTGCTTGAACGCCCTGATGACCAAGCCGGGCATGAAGGTCATAGCCATGAGCATGGCGGCATTTTTGGAATGAACACAGAGCTGATTTTCGCGCTGATCTGTGGTGCTCTCCTGGGTGCCGGAGCTCTCGCAGGAAAACTTGGCCTGATTGATCGTCTGCCTCTGATTCTGTACGTGTCGGCCTACGTGTTCGGTGGATGGTTCACCACTAAGGAAGCGGTTACCAACATCCGTCAGAAACGCTTCGAGATCGACTCGCTGATGCTTCTCGCCGCAGTCGGTGCCGCGAGCATCGGCGCCTGGGCGGAGGGGGCTCTGCTGCTGTTCCTGTTCAGTCTGGGGCATTCCCTTGAAAGCTACGCGATGGGGCGGGCCAAGAAAGCGATTGAGGCACTGTCCAAGCTCGCACCAGCCACCGCGATCGTACGCAGAGCAAATGGCACGGTGGAGATGCCCGTGGAGCTGCTGGTTCCCGGTGACGTTGTCATCGTGCGCCCCAATGACCGCCTGCCGGCCGATGGTTTTGTAGTCGTAGGCTCCTCAAGTATCAACCAGGCGCCAGTAACCGGTGAGAGCGTCCCCGTGGACAAGCAACCTGTTCCTGATGCCGAACTCGCACGCAGCAAGCCAGATGCAGTGGATGCAGCCTCGAAAGTCTTCGCCGGTACCATCAATGGCGAAACGCTCATCGAGGTTGAGGTAACCCGGCGCTCTACGGAGAGTACCTTGGCGCGGGTCATCAAGATGGTCAGTGAAGCCGAAGTCAGGAAGTCACCGACCCAGCGATTCACGGACCGCTTCCAACGCATATTCGTCCCGTTGGTTTTACTGCTGGTAGTCGGGCTGCTATTTGCCGGCATTTTCCTTGACGAGCCGTTCCGTGACTCGTTCTACCGGGCGATGGCCGTACTGGTTGCAGCCAGCCCCTGCGCGCTCGCGATCGCTACACCAAGCGCCATTCTCTCTGGCATCGCCAGGGCAGCCCGAGGTGGCGTGCTGATCAAGGGCGGTGCGCCACTTGAAGAGCTTGGATCATTGAATGCCATGGCATTCGACAAGACCGGTACCCTGACCGAAGGGCGCCCACGTATCACCGATGTAATACCCATAGGCGGCACGCAGATCGAGGATCTGCTAAACGTCGCCATCGCTGTGGAGTCGATGAGCGACCATCCGCTGGCTGCGGCAATTGTGCGTGACGGTGAAGAGATGATTGGCACACGGCGCCGATTCCAAGCCAAGAACATGAGCAACATGATTGGCCGCGGCGTGCGTGCTGAGCTTGATGGGCAGTTCGTCTGGATTGGCAAGGTCGAGATGTTCGGTACCAATGGTATTCCCGCACTCAGCAAGGCAGCCCTGGAGGCTGCGGAGCGTCTACGTCAGTCAGGCCGTACCACCATGGTGGTACGGCGTGCTGACAAGGATCTGGGCGCTATCGGGCTATTGGACACACCCCGGGAGGGGGCCAAAGAGGCACTCCAGAAGCTTAGAGAGATGGGCATCGAACGCATGGTCATGATTTCTGGAGACCACAACCGCGTTGCAGAGGCTGTAGCCAAACAAGTTGGCTTAGATGAAGCGTGGGGAGACCTGATGCCGGAAGACAAGGTCAAGGCCATCAAAAACCTGCGCCTTAGCGCCAAGGTGGCCATGGTGGGTGACGGCGTCAATGATGCCCCTGCCATGGCCAGTTCGAGCGTTGGTATCGCAATGGGGGCTGCTGGATCTGATGTTGCCCTGGAAACGGCTGATATCGCGCTTATGGCTGACGACATCAGGCAACTCCCATTTGCGGTGGGGCTGAGCCGTCACACGCGATCGATCATCCACCAGAATCTGTTCGTCAGCTTGGGGATTGTGGCCATCCTGGTTCCGTCCACCATCATGGGCTTGAGCATTGGTGCCGCTGTTGCGATCCATGAGGGCTCCACACTGTTGGTCGTCTTCAACGCCTTGCGCCTGTTGGCCTACCGCAGAAGCACCTGATCCCTGAGCTTCAATCATGAAGCTAAGCAGGGAAATGACCTGAAGTAGAAGTACGGGTCGTGCGCGATCAGCGCACGACCCGTACTTTTCTCTCACTCGTCGATCCCGATGCGCTTGAGGCTTTCAAGGGCCTTTCCGCACTCAGGTGAGCCATGCCGTAAGCCGCAGGCCAATGCAGCTTTGAGGCTCATGACACCGGCTACGAAACCGACTTGATTGCCGACTCCGTGTCCGTCCGCAAATCCCTGATCATACGCAATCTCGACAAGCGCATTGATCGCCGCCAGGGTGTCCTGTTTGTTTTTACTCTTTTGCATATCTACTCCGCGAGCATTCAGCTCATATCGCTCGGTTAGGTGGCGGCGCCTTCAGGTTTGGGGTGAGCGAATCCCGCTCCCATAGCCAATCCCTAACGGGGGGCTCAGCCCGCCACCGTAAGGAAAATCAGCTATTGAGAGCAGATGACTCGTTTTGGTCACCCGTGCTGCTCGCCTCACCGCATTGGCACTGAGTGGGTACATCCGGGTAGTCGCTGTGATTCTCAATGAACAGCGTTCGGCAGGTTTCGCACCCATAGATCCGGGGCAGGGATTTAAGGCCGCTCGGAAGCACGTCACTCAGAGGCTCGTTATGCCAAGGAGCCCCGTCAAGGATTCTTGAACGCAGGATGTTTCCCAGGCGCCAGGTGTCACTTTGTGCGCGCCAGGACCACATCGGCGCAGAAAGCGAATACTGGATGAAGGTCTCTTGTGACTGCCTGGATAGCGGGTACTTGGGGCGGGTCCAGCCGGAATCGATGATGCTGAACCCCATGCCCATTTCTGCGCTCGGGTGGGTCTTTTCACCAAAGAAACGGTCATGCGTCGCTGGAGCCGTCGCATGATGGTCAGTCGGTGGGAATACCCACAGATAACACTCATCCCGGTTGACCATGCTGATGAGCTCGCTTGGCCCCCGCATGGGGGAATTTGCAGCCAGGGCGAAGCGATCCTTCCACGACATTTTGGGAGGCGGCGCAATACCAGCAGCGATGGCCAACGTGGCAGTCTTGGGGACGAAGCGATCGCCTAGCTCGTTCAGATCCAGGTTCTTGCAGAGAGCCTTGAAGGCCTTTTTGCGAGTCTTCGAGCTGAAGGAGGGGTCAAGGAGCAGGCGAACCTGGTTCACGCCGATTCCCGCAGTTCGTAGCACCTCAATGACTTCTTCAGCCACACCGACTGCTTGAAGATCGGTCAATCCTAAGCACGTTTTCGCCCGCTCGACCGCCGCGTAGAGGTTGTACTGCCGTGTCTCGTTGTCACGACAGACCTGAATTGGCAGCTTGTCTTGGATGGCAACTTGCGGTGCAACGGAGCCGATGGCCGCGTGGAACAGCTGGTGGAGGTGCAGATGAGAGTACGGGCGGCCAGAAGCCGAGAACGAGGCGTGCAGCTGAGCAGCGAGAGGTTGAAGCAGCTTTTTTGCAGACATGACTATCCCCTAATGAGCGACGTTGGGGTAGCTGCGCTTGTAGGGCCGTTAGACGCGAAGCTGGACGTCGAATCAGGTTCAATCATGAATAGGAGTCAGGTTTGATTTGCTTGCACGGCCACCATGCAAAGCCCGACGCGGCAATCACATCAGATTCGCCGAGCTTTGGCAAGAGCGGTCATCGGTAAGCGAAAGCAGGTAGGAGGAGGGCGCTCCATGCTTGATCACCTCCAGAAACAGGAAAGCCGGAAGCACGTTGAGCGCTTCCGGCTTTCTCACGTCAGACTGATGAGAGGGATCAGAAGACGTATTGCAGGCGGGTCACGATGGCATTGCCGCTGTCGTCGCCCACGGTGTTCTCGTTGTTGTCGGTGCGCACGTTGATGTAGTTGGCACTGACTTTCACCGCCTCGTTGACGTACCAGTTCACACCCACCGTGTGGCTCTTGGCCTTGCGCTCGTTCGATTGGTCCGCCGCGGTGACCAGGTTGCCGTCTTCGACCTTGATATCGTCAAAGCGGTAGAAGACTTCCCAGGCCCCCAGTTCCTTGTTCTCTGGTTTGATAGTGTCGAACTTGGCACCATCGAGCTTGTAGATACGCGGCTCGCCGGTCAGGGTGTAAGCCATCTGGGCGTAGTAACCGGAGGCCTTCATGTCGTTGTTGGCCTGGTCAGCTTTCAGCTTGCGGCGAAGGTATTCCGCTTGAACCGAGAACGGGCCGGTGGCCCAGGCACCTTCGAGACCCCAGACCGAGTCGTCCTTCCACAGGCCATCTTGTGCAGCAGCACCGCCAAACAGCATGCGGTTGCCGTTGGTGCCGGCATCGCCGCCGCCATTGGTATCTACACCGCGGACGCCCAGACGCGAACGAATCCGGGTATCGACCGCACTGTTTTTGAGGTCGCGGTAAGCGTACTGAGCACCGACGTGCAGGACGTTGCCATCACTGTGCAGCGGTGCGAACACGCCACGTACGTTGTAGCGCTTGGTGCTGTCGCCATCCGAGTTGTTATTGGTTTCGCTGAAAACGCTACCGGAAACATAAGCCATGTCAGCGATGGTGCTGGTGGCTTGAACACCCATGCCGGCGTTGTCGTTGATCCAGTCCGCCAGGTCGTACGAGAGGTTCCGCTCCATGGCGGTGGTCCACTTCGAACTGGTGGCTTTCTCAAGACCGAAGTCGGTGTAGAAACGGCCAAAGCGCAGTTGCACCGGCTTGAAACCCGTGTAGGTCAGGCTGGCTTCGTCGAAGTAGCCGTCGGAGTCGTTGCCCGTGTTGCGGGAAAGGTCGTAGTTGAGCTGATACTTCCAGTCGCGGTACAGCACGCCACCGAGCTCAAGGTAGGCGCGACGGAAGTAGCCTGCGTCAGCGGTATCGCCATTCTTGGTGAAGACACCATCGAAACGGCCGTAGTCGGCCTGAACTCGGCCGCCCAGTTTGAAACTGAATTCCTTGTCAGAAGTCGATACTTCAAGACCGCCCTTGGTCTTCAGAACGATGTCAGCTCCGTCAGTGGTTACTGTTCCGGAGAATGCTTGCGAGGAAAATGTGCCTATTATTGCGGCAGCCAACAGCTTTTCCCGCATGTTCGAAGAACGGATCATTGCTTGCCTCTCGTATGTTAAGTGCTTAGCTACCGACGTTATATTTCGCCCTGCGCCGGCCTAAATTTATCTTGCAGATGGGAGCAGGCCACGGTTGTCACCCGCTGTAACAAGATGCCTTTGTTCTAAGCACTCTGACTAGGTTGCAAGCGAATATGACAGTTGTGTTTCTGTAGTGTTAACGGAGGAGTTTGAAACCTAACAAAACTGTTACCGAACAAGCCAGTCCTTCTTATCAAAAAAGCTCTTCTTGATCAATCTTCGAATTTCCAAAACCTGCGGATTGCGGACAAGCTTCGTTTTGATAACAAGATAGACATCTTTCTCCTCCAGGTCGTCCAGGAAACCCGGCACGGGTAGGATATTTCTCTCCAGTTTTCGGCTGTAGTCGGGCAGCACTCCAATACACGCACCGCCAACGACAAGGCCTCGTGATAGGTTGTAGCTCTTGACCCGAGTGGTACCGCCCTGATGCTCAGCCATTATCGATGCCCACTTTCGTGAGCCCGCCAAGATCTCTTCATCCCAAGGGACAACGAGCATGAAGTTGTGCAAATCCAAGCTCTCCACTGGAAGGGTGACGCTTCTTGAATAGCGGCTGGAAATGAACAGGGCGTGCCCAATCCGGCCAAGCCTTTCAAACCTATACGTAGGATGGCGATCAAGCGCGCCTTTATCATCTGGGCTCACCAAAGCGATACCCACATCGACTTCACACTCAGAAAGCATCTGCGTTGTGCATTCTGAATGGATTTCCAGCTGCATTTCGGCATGATCACGCACGTAGGCGACTAGATCGCGGTTTACGATGTCGTTCAGCACTGGCTCTGTGATCGCGATGGTAAGCCTGGGGACTTCCTTTTCACCGGACTTGCCAAGGCCGTCTGGGCCGAAGAGCTGGCACAGGTAATGGCTGACCCTCTCGCCTGTGCGGGTCAGGGCAAGCTTGTTGTGTTTGTAGACAAACACGGGAGCACCAATGTGCTCTTCCAGTTTCTCCAAGCGTTTCCGCAGGCCTACCACTGGCACATTGAGCCCTCGGGCAGCCTGTTTGAAACTGGCACAACGTGCTGTTGCGAAAAACTCTACGGCCAGCTGATCATCAATTGGCAAATCATCCAATATGTCAGGGCTGTAAGGAACAACGCTGCTTGTATATGTTTCATTTTGTGTAACCATTAGGTCCCCCTTAATTCGGGGAATCTATCTCAATGCCACCCGGTGTTTCCTTATCTTGTCAACATTGTAATCCACGGGTCATGCATGCGTTATCGGAAGGCTTTTATTTCGAAAGCGTAATTTTCAGGCAATCCCTCTGATATTGTAGCGTGCTAGCCTAGTGCGCCGACTTGTTACTTACCATATATAGATTCGGCTAATTACGCATTTACATTTAGTTCACTATTTTTTCACCTCTGCCTCCATAGGCTTTGGGCATGGAAAATCAAACCCCACCTCTTACTACCTTACTGATTCGTTATCTGGGGATCGGCTTCATAGCAACGGGAGTCCATTATGCGGTGTTCCTATTGCTGGTTACGACAGAATTCGTTACTCCGTTACTGGCCAGTATCTGTGGCGGCATGGTTGGCGCAATCGCGAGCTTCATTGGAAATAGGGCGCTCTGTTTTGTGGCAGATGGCTCTCGTAAGTTTCAGCCTGTCAGGTTTGCACTGGTCGCGTTAACCACAAACTTCGGCAATGGCGTGGGTATGTGGTTCCTCATCAAGTCGAATCTGTCACCGCTCATCTCCCAAGTCGTAGTGACCTTAAGCCTCACTGCACTTGGATTCATTGCACATCGTTTTTGGACATTCAATCATGCAGACATTACATCGCTTTCCCGAGCGCCCTGATCCCTTGTTAACCATCGTGGTCCCTTGCTTCCAGGAAGAGGAAACCATCCCCGAGTTCCACCAGCGAATCACCCGCGTGGTGAAGCGCTTACCCGTCTCCTGCGAAATCCTCTATGTCGACGACGGCAGTAATGACCGGACGGCCGACATTCTTCGCCACTATCAGGATGGGTCATCTGTACGTTGCCTGTCCCTGAGTCGCAACTTCGGCAAAGAGGCTGCACTGAGCGCCGGGATAGACCATGCCCGTGGCAGTGCGCTGATCTTCATTGATGTCGACCTGCAGGATCCACCAGAGCTCATCGCGGCCATGGTGGACTACTGGCAACGCGGCTACGACGTGGTGAACATGCAGCGCAACCTGAGAATCGGTGATTCGTGGTTCAAGCGCATGAGTGCCCGGGCTTACTACTGGGTCATGCAGCGCCTGGTGGAGAAGGTGGACATGCCGGCCGATGTCAGCGATTTCCGATTGATTGGGCCTGCGCCGCTGGCAGCCCTGCGGGCCCTGGATGAACGCTCCAGGATTCTCAAAGGCATGATCGGCTGGGTAGGCTTTCGTACCATCGAACTCCCCTACAATCGCACTGTTCGCCATGCCGGGAGCACCAAATGGAATGCAGCTGGCCTGTTCAATCTGGCCATCGAGAGCATCGTCAGCTTCTCTCGCAAACCACTGCGCATTTTCAGCCTCATCAGTTTCGGTCTTTTCGTCTCCAGCATCTGCTACATGCTTGCGTCGCTTGTGGCAGGCAGTTTCGACATCCATCACCTGATCGTCGGAATGGCTTCATTCATGTGCGTCGGTGTCGCCATGGTGGGGGAGTACCTGGGCGTGACACTCGCGGAAGTGAAGCGCCGGCCTCTCTATTTCCTGAAGCACAGCAACAAGGCAGATCCCGTGTCACTCCACCCTTCGATGGCTTCGATCGAGGGTAAGAAATGCTGAACCTGAAGAACGAGAGGACGCTGTGGTGGGTCCTGGGTTCGATTTTGCTATTGCGTTTGGTGGGGCTGGGCATCTACCCGCTGATGGACACATCTGAGGCCCGTTACGCTGAAATGGCTCGCAAGATGGTCGAGTTGAATGACTGGATCACGCCCATGTTCGACTACGGGGTACCGTTCTGGGGCAAGCCTCCGTTGTCCTTCTGGACCCAGGCCGCGAGCATGACGGTCTTCGGCGTTAACGAGTTCGCTGCGCGCTTCCCAGCGTGGCTACTCCACCTGGCAAGCTGTTTCATCATCATCAAACTCGGCACGCAGCAGATTTCTCGTAACGCCGGCATCTGGGCTGCCATTATTTTTTCCAGCACCACACTTGGCCTGGTCTCCAGCGGTGTTGTGCTGACTGACCCTGTTTTGTCGTTCTCGATTCTGCTGGCCAGCTACGGTTTCTGGCGTTGGATGAAGTGCGCCAGCAAGGCGGATGCCTACCTGATGTTCGCAGGTCTCGGGCTGGGCTTGCTTGCCAAAGGGCCGCTGACCCTGGTGCTTATGGGGGCGCCGGCATTCGCCTGGTTCGTTATCTACAAGGAATGGGGACGGGTACTGAGGCTTCCCTGGATTAGCGGCCTTGTACTCATGTTCGGTATATCCGTGCCATGGTATGTCGCGGCCGAGATGAAAACGCCCGGCTTCATGGAGTACTTCTTCGTTGGTGAGCACTGGAGCCGCTACGTCGTCAGTAACTGGGCAGGGGACCTCTATGGTAGTGCTCATGCCAAGCCGTACGGCAGCATCTGGATCCAGCTCGGATTGTCGCTACTGCCATGGGCCTTGTTTCTACCACTGTTGATCCGCAAGCGTGGATCGATGCAGCGCTTCAAAGCCTACCTCTGGCTGTGGGCCTTGGCGACACCGGTCTTCTTCACATTTGCAGGCAACATTCTGTGGACCTACCTGCTACCCGCGCTGCCAGCGTGGGCATTGCTGCTGTCTGCACGGGTCAGCGAAGTTGGCCCGAAGACCACCTGGGCTGCCGCTGCGAGCGCATTGGTGTTGCCAATCATCGGTGCGGGCATCATCTACGCCGGGGTACTAGAGGAGCGCCCTCAGAATCAGCGGGATGTGGTTCAAGCCTGGCTCAATGTGCAGTCTGCTCATTCCGCTCCCCTGATCTATCCTGGCCGCCGCTCATACTCGTCGGAGTTTTACAGCAGCGGGAAGTCCGAGAACATCAAGGATCCTGCCAAGTGGCCGCGGGATGGCTCGTTCTATCTGTCCAGGCGCTTGCGAGACAGCAAGGATGGTCTGCCCGCTGATCTAGCTTGCACATCGATCACCGAAGCGAACGCCAGCCAGCTCCTGCTGTGCCATTGGAAACGCCCCGCACAAGGTGCCGAGGGTCTGGCCGGAGAAAGCAATGCGGAAACGCCTCGCAAGAACGAAGGCTAAATTCCAAGCACAAAAAAGCCAGGTTTTACCCTGGCTTTTTTGTCGATTTCTTTCGTCATTTGAAGTCCTATTTAACCGCCGATTAATTGTCGGCTTGTTCCTTACCATCCTTGCTTTCTTTCTTTTGCTCTTGAGCGACTTGTTGTTTGTTCTGGTCCGAAGAGTCATCGCTCCATAGGCGAGCCTGTTCGGTTCGGAAGTTCTCGTTGAACTGTTTCGTTCGCTCGAAGCCGCCTTCAGCGTAAGCGGTACCCATGAGACCCAGCAGCAGGCTGCCAATAGCGATAGATTTGACAAATTTCATTGTGAACCTCGGTTCATACTAGGCCAACCTGATTAGCGGCCTTTGTTGGTTTGTAGTTTAGGAACGCGAAGCTAACGACAAGGTGAGTCAATAATTACAATTCCGTAATTTTGGCTGCAGATAGGATGCGTTAAATCTTCAAATCTGGAAGGATCATGTCTATCTCGGCACTGTCGAGGGCGACTTCGAATTTTCTCTTAAATTACAATTTTGATATCTAGCGCGTTAATTCAGCGCGGCGTTGTTGGCCGCCCTAGGAGATAGCCATGAATGACATAGAGCCCTGGGCAGTTGCTATCGGTGACTTTCGCCGCTGCACTGAAAAACTCACTGTCCAGCTCGATGAGCTGACCTCGCAGACGCGCACCTCCAGCGCTGTTCTGGAGAGGTCGAACGAACTGGTGGAGCAGGTGGACGCTGTCGGCCGGCAGATTCAGGAGGAGGTGCGAAAGGCGGAGAAGGCTTGGTCGAACGCGGAGGAGGTTGCCTTGCGCGCCGCTGCATCAGCGTATTCAGCTGCATGCCGCGGAGTCGACACCGCCATCCAGCCACTGATCTCGGAGCTTACAGCAGCGACAAAGGCGGCGGACGCCTCTATCCAGGAGCTCAAGCGGGCACCGGTGCTGGCCAAGCGTTATGTGATGGTGGTCGCCACGGCGTTCTTCATTCTGGCGCTGATCTGTGTCTACTCGACCATGCGCCTGATCGATGCCGCCGGCAGCGTAAGTGCTCAAGAGAAAGTGAATGCTCAGTACTTCTCACACCTGTGGAAAAACGCCAATCCTGACGAACAGAAGATTATTAAGTCGGTGATTCTGCGGTCGCCCATGGACCCTGTGGTCCTTCGGCACTGATGCATTGAGGCAAACAAAAGGCCCGTCGATTGACGGGCCTAATCGTGTCTGCGCAATTTAAGCGGCGGTCATTGCCGGCTGCATTTGCTGGGCTTCCGGAAAGTGAAGGTGGAACCAGGTGAAGTTTTCTTCGGTCACCTCCACGCTCGCCGATCCCTGGTGCAGACTCATGATCGACTGCACAATGGCCAAGCCAAGACCGGTACCGCCTTCGCTCCGTGCTCGGCTCTTGTCCACACGGTAGAACCGCTCAAACAAGTGCGCGTGGTGTTCCTTGGCAATACCACGGCCGGGGTTGCCGACACTCAACGTCGTACCGCTCGCACTATGCTGCACCTTAACGTAGACCGTGCGGCCGCGAGGGCAGTAACGGATCGCGTTCGAGACCAGATTCGAGACGGCACGTTGAACCATCAGGCGATTCCCGCGCACCACGTCATCACTGCCGGAGATCTGCAGCTGAATCTCGCCTTCTTCTGCTGAAATGCTGAAGAGCTCGCACACTCGCTGAACCTCGTCGACCAAGGAGACGGATTCGAACTCCACCATTGATGCTGGATGACTGACCTGGGCCAAGAACAGCATGTCGGAAACCATGCGGCTCATGCGGTCCAGCTCTTCTGTGCACGACTCCAGAACCTCCCGGTACTCGGAAAGCGATCGTTCTCTGGTCAAGGCAACCTGGGCCTTGCCCATCAGGTTGGAAAGCGGTGCTCGAAGTTCGTGAGCAAGGTCGTCAGAAAACTGCGAGAGCTGCTGAACCCCATCATCCAGGCGAGCCAGCATGATGTTGATGCCGTCGGCGAGCATTTTGAGTTCTGCCGGCATCCCATCAGTTGGAAGGCGATGGTCGAGGCTCTCGGTTGAGATTTTCGAGGCGATCTTGAGGAACTTGGTCAGTGGTAGCAGGCCTCTGCGCACAGTCCACCAGCCAATGGCCAAGATCAGTGCGAGGATGACGGGGGACATCATCAAGGCCCAGGTCAGCAACGCATCGAGCAGCGCCTCACTGGATGACTGGTCCATGGTCATATAGACGCTGACCTCTGTTCCATCGCCCAAACGCATGATTCGAGAAGCACTCAGCAGAGGACGGTCCTGCGTATCACGCCATTCGTGCTCTTTGGGCTGGGCCGCCGGCTGAAACTTGTGCACCTCCAGATTGACCTGTTTCGAGCCAATCGAGAGCAGGGGAGTCTGATTCTGTGAGGTATCGAATATGCTCACATACAGGTTGTTGTGGCCCATGACCAAATCGACAAGCTGATGCGCATCCGCGTTGACGCCGGAGATGTCCGGGATGGTGGACAGGTTGTGAGCCATCCCCGCCATCTTTACTTCCAGGTCTGCTCTGGCATTTCTTTCCAGAGCCTTGCCTACCATCAGATAGCCAAAGGTGGCGAACAGAAGCAGCAACGCTGCGCTCATCAACCCAACTTTTAACCCCAGCTTTGCAGCCAGGCTGAATGGCCTCATGCGCGTTCCTCAAAAACGTACCCAACGCCACGAAGCGTGTGAATGAGCTTGGTTTCAAACGGGTCATCGATCTTCGAGCGCAAGCGCCGGATGGCTACATCGATGACATTGGTGTCGCAATCGAAATTCATATCCCAGACCAACGAGATGATCTGAGAGCGAGTCAGCGCTTCGCCCGTTCGGCTCATGAGCAGGTGCAGAAGCGCAAATTCCTTGGTGGTGAGATCGATGCGTGTGCCACCGCGGAAGACGCGATGGCGGACGGAGTCGAGTTCCAGATCGGCAATTTTCAGCGAGCTCTTCTCGACTAACTCATCACCACGGCGTTGCAGCGAACGGATGCGAGCAAGCAGCTCAGGGAATTCGAATGGCTTCACAAGGTAGTCATCCGCGCCGCCGTCCAAGCCCTTGAGCTTGTCATTGATGCGTCCGCGGGCGGTCAGCATGATGATGCGGACCCGGCTGGTCTTACGGATGGTTTCCAGCAGGTCCCAGCCGTCGATACCCGGGAGGTTCACGTCCAGGAGGACCAACGAATAGACATTAGTGTTGAACAAGTGCAGAGCATCTACACCGTTGTGCACGATATCTACGACATACCCGCTTTCGGATAGGCCCTGCTGAAGATATTCGGCAGTTTTAATTTCGTCTTCCACAACTAGAACGCGCATAACTTATCTCAAGGTGTGAGGAAGGAGTTGGCCTAATCCGCCAAGATTATGGTTGCAGGCTGTTCGAAAGTTTGGCTGAGGGTATGGCATGTGGTAGTCGCTACCTCTGTCCATACGCCGGGTCACCTGAGGACGCTTGAATCTTAACGCGAAGAAGCTGGCCGCGGCGAAATCCTACAAATTTGTAATGTAGCCGCAAGATTTCTGACAGTCATGCAGGCTCCACCCCTAAGCATAGCGGATTCTGGGGCCTGCGGCGGTGTATGACAGATTCGCCTGGCAGGTGGAATCGGCCAGGACAGGCAGCATTTCGGTCGTTAGCTTGCAAGGACTGGTACTGGCCTTGGATCGAGGGCGCCACGCAGGCAGACCCCATGCACGGCCGCAAACCGCAGCGCCTTTCTGCAAATTAGTTCACGTGGCGGCTCGATATTCTCTCGAATAATTATCTTACAATCTATTACATGTCCAAATTGTAATTGCCCGATCATCTTGGTGTTAGCCTCCTTTGCTAGTTTAAGGGCAGCGGAAGAGGCATCGCTGCTTTGGAAATTGTCTCATTTCAAAGCAGCTTGGCAAGAGCACCGAGCAGTTGTTCGCGCCAGTGCATTCACCTGTAAACCATACGCTCCTTTGGTAGGTGAATTTTAGCGCCCCCCTACGGGCGCTTTTTTATTAAGGGACTTCTTATGAACACTACTGTATCAGCGATCGCCGTGTTTTTGCTCTTTACATCACTAACAGCCAATGCCCAAAGCGGTATGGAGATCAATAAACGCATCGAGCGTACTGCTAGAGAGGCTACAGCGGATTATGCTCAACGCGTAAAAAAGCCCATGCCTCAACTAGAAGACTACGCCTATGGCATGGACCTGGACGTTGGTAAGTTGGTGTATGTATCACCCAGTGTGCGGTACTGCGGTAATGTAAGAAGCATGATGACCTACGAAGACTCGAAAGGCGAACTGCACATGGTTCGCTACCTGGTGAAGGGCGAGTGTGTTAATAGCCGTTAAGACTCATCAAGATGATCCCTGCGGCCACCGGATCATAGAAGCTCAATGCCGAACCGGCGCAGCAGTATGGCGAAGCCTCCGAAGCTGGCCATTGTGATGAGGATGCTGCTGATCAGTGTCGGCCAAAAGCCGAGCTTAGGTAGCAGCAATGGAAAAGCAATAAACATCGGTAGGGTCGGAAGCACGTACCAGAACGTGTACCAAGCATGGTTGGAGATCTTCTCCATGCTCTGGTTCTCTAAATAGAGCCAGACCAACGTCACGACCGTGACCAAGGGTAGGGCGGCGACCAAGCCGCCCAGCTTGTCGCTGCGTTTCGCCAGCTCTGACACGAGAATCACTATACCGGCAGTGAGTAGGTACTTCGTGATGATCCAGGCCATCGCTGAGCCTTCTGGAGGTTGTTGACGAGGGCAGGCGAAGCCATTCACCAACCCCCTTGAAGCGCTCCTGCCGTTTACGGCATCCCTCACCGCATTTTTTTTGCAACATCACCCTCAGCCAGGAGGGTGATGTGTTTGCATGGTGTTTACCGATCGGTCAGTGCGAGGGTGAGGGAACGCTCTCGTGGAAAGCTGCCCGCTCGATCTGGATGGTGCAGTGATGGATTTCGAATGCATCGCTGACAGCATCCACGACGGCCGCCAACACAGCATCCCCATCTGCAGAATCCCGAACCACTACGTGCGACGTCATCACGTTACTGCCACTGCTGACAGCCCACACGTGCAAGTCATGAACGTCCGTCACGCCATCTACTCCGAGGATGGTGGCCTCGATTGCCGTAACGTCGAGCCCCCTCGGGACACCCTCCATGAGGATCCCCAGGCTTTCGCGAAGCAACTGCCACGTCCGCGGCAGAACCCAAAGGCCGATCGCCACAGCGACAATCGTGTCGACCCAGGTCCAGCCGGTGAAGCGGATGATAAGTGCCGCGATGATTACGCCAAGCGAGCCGAGCATGTCGCTCCAAACTTCGAGGTAGGCTCCTTTGACGTTGAGGCTTTCGTTGCTCGCAGATGCCAGAAGGCGCATCGAAATTAGGTTGATGATCAGGCCGGCGATTGCGATCCACATCATCGCTCCGGTAGCGATCTCCGCCGGCATGAAGAAGCGCTGGTAGGCCTCATACAAGATGTACATCGCCACCAGGAAGAGCAGCACGGCGTTGAACGTCGAAGCCAGAATTTCCAGGCGCGCATAGCCGAAGGTTCTTTTCTGATCCGCCGGCCGCTTGGCTATCTGAAGTGCAATCAGTGAGATCGCCAAGGCGGCAGTATCTGTGAACATGTGAGATGCGTCCGACAGCAGCGCCAGGCTGCCGGTAATCCACGCACCGATCACTTCTGCAATCATGAAGCTGCCAGTCAAGCCGAGCGCCATGATTAGCTTCTTCTGATGCCCCTCGCGTACTGCAGCGCTGCCATGGTCATGATTTGAACCCACGTATTTCTCCTTGCGCAGGGTTGTGGTCTCGTTGGCCTTCCTGTCTACCTAGCCTTAGAGCGTCGCTTGGCCACAGTGACTGCAAAATCTTGCTCCTGCACTCAGCAGCGAGCCGCAGGCGGTGCAACCACTCGATAGCGGTGTTCCGCAGTTTAGACAAAAGCGTGCTGACGGATCGTTGGCCGTCCGGCACTGCCTGCAGCCCTGCAGATCTTTGATGGGGGCAGGAGTGGGAGGGCGCCCGCCGTCATACACCTGATTACCGCCGTCGCAGCCCTGCTGCCGGCCATGGCGATCATATTGCTCGGCCCCATGTCCCCCGCTGTGGTGCTTGCCTCCACCGTGGTTTCCACGGCCATGGTGCCCGCCCAGGATGTTTTTGAAAAAGCTCATGGTATTCGCCCCTCATTGATGGGTGACATATTAACGAGCAAAAGTTGAAAATAATATTCTGCTCGCGAGAAAGACTTGTAAGTTGAATTGAAAGTTCAAAATTAGCCTACGACAAAACGAAACCGTTTTGTTTGTGAAATTAAATTTATCTAGCTGAGCGGAGCATTGCTTTTGGTGGGTAGTATCCCCCTAATTTTGATCATAGCGTGATCAATGACAATCAAAACAGCAGTAATTGGATTTCTGTCAGCATTGTAATCCCGAGGTCATCGTGTCGTTATCAGGTCCCGGAAATAATGCGCTCAGCGAGATTCATTTCTCTTTTTATCCCTATGCCTCACACATACTAAGCGTCCCCAACGCCTAGGGGCCTAAGGCCTCTGACGCTCCGCACATTGCGCAATCGCTCAGCATCTGTCGACGGTTTGCCTTGTAGCTCCCGCTAACTCCATAGCTACCGCCATGGATAAGCAGCTTCCAGAGTTTGATAATGACACCTTCCAAATCCATTGTTCACACCCTGTTAAGCAAATGGATCTTTGCTATTCGCAATGCGCGGCAGAAAGGCATCAGTACTAATTTGCTAATCGGCCTGGTGACTTTTTGGTTACTGCTATTCGCGAACGCTGAGCTCTGGAACGTGCTCTGGAAGCTGGTATTCAAAACCGATGAAGTGAACTGGCAGCTAGCGGCTAGCCTCCCAGTCATAGTATTCGCATGGGTGTTTACCGTTCTGAGCTTGCTGTCATGGGGGCGGCTGGCCAAACCCATACTGTGCCTGGTACTGATCAGCGCGTCTTTTGCGAGTTACTTCATGAATGCCTACGGCATCGTGATCGATTACACAATGTTCACCAACGTTGTGGAGACCGACGTCGCTGAGGCAACCGAGCTGCTGAATTGGAAGCTCGGTCTTTGGGTCGCAATGGTTGGGGTGTTGCCCGTCTACCTGATTGCCCGGGTTCCCCTCCGGCGCAAGCCTTGGGCCAAAGCTTTGGTCAGCAGGTTCATTGCTCTGTCGCTCGCTCTGTTGACCTTATCTGGCATCGCGTTGAGTCAGTACCAGTCGTATGCCTCCTTGCTGCGCAACAATCGGGAGATCCGGCTGATTCTGGTACCTACCAACTTGTTTGCGGCTGGCCATGGGTACCTGAAGCGTCAGCTGGCCTCACCTAAAACGCTGACGGCCATTGGTACTGATGCGGTAGTTAATCGACAGGGTGCGGCTCGTAAACCCAGGCTGCTGGTACTGGCAGTAGGAGAGACCGCTCGCTCCGCCAACTTCTCCCTCAACGGCTACTCCCGTGAAACGAATCCGGAACTAGAAAAGCGAAATGTCATTAGCTTCACGAACGTGAGCTCCTGCGGTACCGCTACCGCGGTCTCGCTGCCATGCATGTTCCTGGACGTGGGTAAGGCCCAGTACAAAGATGGCTTGGCCAAGAGCCGAGAAGGGCTGCTCGACGTGCTTCAACGCGCTGGCATCAGTGTCATGTGGACTGACAACAACTCGGGGTGCAAAGGGGTCTGCGACAGGGTTCCCAACCACAAGGCTGCCTCTCACGCGGATTCCCAACTGTGCACCAGCGAGGAGTGTAAGGACGGGGTGCTGCTCACGGAGATGCAAGACTTCATCAAGCGCCAGGAAGGCGATGCTGTCCTGGTGCTCCACTACAAAGGCAGTCACGGCCCGGCCTACTACAAGCGCTACCCCTCGCAATTCAAGAAATTCGCACCGGTGTGCGAGACCAACGAGCTCGACAAATGTAAGCAGGAGGAGGTGGTCAATGCCTACGACAACTCAATCCTCTACACCGATTATGTGACTGCAAATCTCATCGATATCCTGGCGGCCAACACCAAGTTCGACACTGCGCTGATGTACGTTTCGGACCACGGCGAATCGCTGGGGGAGGGTGGGCTCTATCTACACGGGCTGCCTTACGCGATGGCTCCTGACGAGCAAACAAAGGTGCCGTTGGTACTTTGGATGTCTGACTCGCTCGCGAAGAGCGAAAAGGTCAACGTGGGTTGTTTGAAAGCTCAAACCACGTCACCGCTGAGCCACGACAACCTGTTCCACACCGTGCTCGGCATGATGAACGTCCAGACGTCTTCGTATCGCTCAGCGCTGGATTTCACTGCCCCTTGTAAGCCCTTTGTCGGAGGCTCTTATTCTGGCCTCTGAATGTTCGATGTGGACCGGATCATCGGCCAGGCGGTTCTGCACCAGCCTGCTTTGACAGCTGAGAGAAGCTGGACTAATTACATAGCTGCATTCAACAACCCAAGCGGAAAAGGAAGTTTTGCATGAGCATCAAGCCAGGCCCAAAGCGCACCAATGAAGATGGCACTCCGGACAAAAGGCAGCGAGTCACCCCTGAAAAGCAGAAGGACCATCCGGACCTGAAACCCCACAAGCACAAAAAGGGGGAGTAAGAAAAAAGCAGCTCTCGGGAGCTGCTTTTTTTTTGGGGCTGTGTGCAAACCCTCCCGACCGTCTCGCTGATCAATCGGACCGCGTCGTGAGTCTTCCGCTTGGCTTGATGGATTCTGAAGCTACCTCCGGATCGGTTATCCCTTCAGTGCGGACGACGAGACTGATATCCCAGAGCGTTGAGCTGATACTCGCTGACAGCCCGAAATTGTGATTCTGCGATTTGACGCAGGCGCTCAACCTCTTCGGCAGATGAGCCAGAAGCCTGCGCCTCGTGGTATTGCTTCATCGCATCCACTGCGTCGGTATACATGGGGTGGTCGGGGAGAAGAGCTGGTATCTTTTTCGTCATGTAGCGGCAGGTCCTCACTGGATAGTCGACGGTGGTTTACCTGCTTTGAGGAGCTGAAAATCAATGACCGCCTGATAGAGCGAATCTGCCAATAGGTGAAGACGCTGTACCTCAAGGTCTGGCAATCCAGCAGCCTCCGCTTCGTGGGCCTGTCGGATAGCTTCAAGCGCTTGCCTCATCAGTGGCTCACCAGCCTCGACCATTCCAATGAATGTGCGCTTCACAACATTTTGCTCCACTCAGCTGAAGATGAATTATAGGACACCGCGGCGTGGCAAGGCCCCGAGCAGCACAGGTGTTCGACGTCCGGCTGAACGAACCAATGAGGAGCGCGCTGGCCTGGGGAGTGGCCAGGGCGCGTGTCATAGCTACGTTGTAAACCACTTTTTTCACTGTAAACCACTGTGGTTTACAGTGAAAAAAAGTGGTTTACAGCAGGCCTCCTCAGGCCTGAGTCAGCTCCAGCAGATCGCCCAGTTCCTCCCGGGCCATCTTCACTCTATCCATTCTGCGATAAGGATGATCAACCGGCATCCGGATAAGAGATTCGAACCAAGCCGAATCGAATTTGATGACTTCCTTGTGAATGTGCTCAAGCTCACCTCCGCGAGGCTGTGACACTACAAACTCCATGCTTTCAACCAAGCCAGACGCTTCACTGTCTTTGACGATTCGATGGCGGATGAAACTCATTTTGAGATCAAAATATGCCGCCTTCGAACCAGGCACCTTCTTCGATTCCAGCCGACCAGTGCTGCTGATTTCCGCCCCCGGCACCTCAGCGGCAATAGCTTTCACCAGCTCAGCATTTCCACTGACCTTCTGGCCAAACAGGCGGGTGGCGTCCGACATGTAAGCAAAGATCCATGGCACATTGCGAAGCGTCGCGCCGGTATAGAGGTAGCCACGCTCTCCCTTGTAACGCTGCAGCATGCCTCTCAACGCGTTCTCGGAAAGGACCAGTTGGGTCTCTTTCTCCAGGATGTAAACCACGCGATCGAACTGTTCGATCAATAGCTTGAGAATCTTCCGCGGGACGCCGTCAAACCTGGTTTTTCGTTCTGTTTTCTTATGCTGGCGAGGCTTGAAGTACGGGCAATCGTTACGGGCCTCACTATCAAATGGAGCGATGCCGCGAATGCTCTTAGTAGCATGTTTCCCGAATGGGTTCTTCACGTTAGGCGGTAGCTCATACAGCCCAACCAGCTGGACAGGGTTGTCGCATGCCGGGCATACAGCAAACTGAGCTAGCTTGCCCGCACTTCCAGGCTGGTACCACGGATCTCTGCGGAAGGTCTCGGCCTCGAAACCTTCCTTGTCGATGATCTTGCTTTCTGTGTCTTCGATGCGGAGCTTATAGACATCCATCTTTGCTGAAACCGTATCAATAGAGGGTTTCTGGATGGTAACGAGCGAGGATAGGCAGCAGTAGGCCTAACTGACCCTTTTGGTGGTCACCCACTGGTTTGAGGCCAGCCCAAAGCATGCCTGATCGACCTGGGCGGGCCCTAGAAACAACTAACCCCCTGATGCGCAGTACAGGTCTGGGACCTGCCCGAGGCGTGGGGGCTATTCTTGGAGCGACAGTGACACCGGCTCCGGAGAAAATCAATTGGTTTGTAGAGCAGCCGGTCAGCTAAGGTCAAACCCAGATCCTAAAGGGGAGGCCGATAGCAGCTCAGTCAGCATCATCGGCACCTTCTTCATCTTCATCGGTATCCCCAACACTGAGCCAGTCGTGAAGGTTGTACCGCACGAAGTCTTCCGCATCGAGCATGGTAAAGTCTTGTAGCACCGTGACGTCTGCTCCACCGAAGTACAGCCCATCGTTGAGATTTCTGGCCACCCCGAGCACTTCATTCAGCTGGTCGTGCAGCTCATTTGCGCGCCTGGCGTGCTCTCGTTTGGTCAAAAACCGGAACACCACCTCGTAGGGCTCAGGGGTGGTATTACCCGCTTTGCTTCAAGCCGCAGGAGTTGCAGGTCCGTTGCAGCTTGATGGTTTTACTTAAGGAGCCAAGCCAGCTCTCCAATCCGCAGATGCTGTGCACATTTTTTTGCACATATCTCACGCCACGATACCCCAGTAGATTCAGGCTTTTCGCAGCCTTTGCATAGGTGAGTCGCGATGGATTTCTACACATCTCAATGAGGAAACCTAAGCTCCGTTTTCCACGTATTCCTCCGCTACAGAACGCTTTTCTGCGGTGTGTCCCCTGACATTCGCTTTTCAGGGCGAGCTATGGGGGCCACTCAAGACGGCTATCTTTTGCCTGGCACCAATGAAAAGGCCCTCAATATTGAGGGCCTTAAATTCAATGCGGATCCGTCACGCGGGCATTTTTTGCAGCTGTCGAACTCGATCATGGACCACAAATTTAATGATTCCTTTGACATCGTTGGTGCAGTTTTCAAAGGCAAGGCGCGATACCACCTGGCGACCCTCCTTCAGAATCAGCGCCCCGATCAACTCGTCGACGAAGGACTGAGTGACATCGTTCCCAGCGAAATCTATGACAACGCTCTCACCACTGCTGAGCGAGCGTTCGATTTCGGTACGGTAGGGGATCGCTGAAGCTCGCATTCCGTACGTTCGGATAGAACTATCCCTACTTAATCGAATTTGAGTTTGCATGTCGTAACCCCTTGTATTGCATAATCCTTTTTTGCAGCCCGAGAGTTTCAGTTGACGCTGAATCTCCCATTTACCGCTCCTTGCATGATCGACTCTAGCCCTCGAGCTATCAAAAAGCCAGAGCTAGCGGAAATTCAGATCTAGGTCGAGATCGTCGTCAACCTGTCCTGCATCGTCCTTCGGCAGCAAGTCACTGATCGAAATGGTGGGCAGCAGCTCACGGGTACAGCTAAACGCGATCGATACACCATTCCACAGCGCATCATGCAGCTCCTGAGACTGCCGACGCTTTGTGTCATGTATGCCATTGCCGCTCACGATGATCAAACCACCGCCCGCCGCGTCTGCAATTTTTGCGGTAGTTGTTAACCCGATACCTTGGTTCTCGCTACCCAGGATCTGGGCCATCGCACCCCGGTTGCAGCTCACTCGCGGTTTGAGTGCCGCCTCGATCGCGTGCAAATGCGTGCGGTCATGAAGCTCAGGGTGATTCCTCAGTGTCGCGAGAAACCCACACCCATTATCGACGATGGCCATGCGTACAAGGTTCAATTTTGGATAAAACTGACAGGTCAGCCAAACGGCGGCGTCACCACGTCCCTCTCTGCGGGCGTGAGTAAGCGAGTTTTCCAATAGCTCCTTGAGCGAATACTCCAGAGGGCCCCGGTAGGAGTCAAACTCATTCCGTCCCGTGTGCTCGTCGACTGGGGCATCCGGGTCCGATTGAGTCAACCTTCCCGTAATAGCTCTAGCGAGGCGAGAGGCTGCAGCCTCTGCTTGATGGTGTTCGCTGATTTTGGTGATTTCCACCAACGAGGTGCTTCGGTCGTTTCGACGTCCTACCCCCGATAGATCTACACCCTCTACATCAATGTCCTTGAAAAAATCCATCCTGGCCAGGTAGGAGGTCAGGTCTCTGCTCAAAAACTGCATCGAAACTCGCTTCTGGACCAACTGGTTTTCAAACAACGCTCGCAGCGTGGCCATCCCTAACGGATCGATATACGAGAGGTTGCTAGCGTCTAAAACGATGTCACCAGGGCAGTTAATGATTTCTGCGCACACAGAAAACAGGTCATGGGGCGATCTTGAGCCAAGCCCCCAAGGAAGAACGATCGCGTTTTCAATATCGATGGCCTGCATGCAATTCCCTGGCAACGGAGCTAACCCTTTCGGATAGATATAGGGCTCGATAGTAGCCCATTGCCTGCCGGGTAAGCACTCACCTATTTTTTGACGAGTAGTGCCGGCATAGAATTGGCGCGCGGCAGTAGCGGCCTGTGGATGGTGGATCGCGCTCGCCTTGGGCTCAACACGCACGAAGAAAACACGGCCAACGCCCTGCCACGGGTCAGCCATTCAAGCAAAGATGGCCAGATCAAAGCCTTGTGCGAGAGCACTGGAGCAGGTTTGTGAGTCCGCCGAGCAGTTTCATCTCCGACGTCTGCTGTGGGCAAAGGCAAAGCTGGAAGGGGAACAGCGAAGAGTGACCCGATCAGCGCTGTACCGCACCGCATGTATCAGGTCTGGGGCTTGAGCTGTTAGATCGCATAAGGCTACCTTGGCCGGCAACTGGAGAACGAACTGCTCCTCGTCTTCCAATGCGTTGGCGTGGAAGTAACTGAGGAAGTACTCGCTTTGACGGAACTGGTCAGAAGCGATCTCCTCCAGGCGTTACAGCCCACTGGGCAGGCCTTCCTGACAGGCCTGGTAGAAGGGGTCGAGCAAGTATAGGCCGTCCAGGCAGGAAAGCATGGACGGCGTTCCCCACCGGGAGCCGGCGTCGTACTCCTCCAGCGGCTTGGGCACTCCCTCGCCGGGGTACAAGGCAGCCAGCGCATTGTCGAAGGGCAACCACTGGTGCAGCAGCAGGATCAGCAACCTCCAGAAATGATCTATGCCATGACGCTACACCACAACAATAATCGACACGCTTACAGGAGCATTGATTGGCGTCACAGCTGTTCAAGGAGATGTTGTCTAGGCTGGACAATACGGCAGCGGCCGATATTTCCCACCCAGCTTGGGAGTTGATCATGATGGAGCCCATCGCCGTGGTACAGATCTGGCAATACCTTTTTGGCGGACTAAAGGCGGTATTGCACTGATCATGCTGGCCATATTTGGCCTGTTTTATGTGGCTCGTGCACTATGGCCACCTGTCACAGGCACTACAGTTATTTAATTTTGTTGCTCTGTCCGCTGACGCAACTCTTCGGGCACAACCATGGCGGGTATTCTCACCAGAAGGGTGAAAACTCGTCCAAACCGGACAACAAAGGGAACTACTTCATGCACACCGAATCGTGCCAGCATGACCATGACCATGACCACTCGCACCCGTATGAGCAACCGGATGGTAGTCAGCGCGATTTGGTATGCGGTATGACGGTGCCACCGGATAGTCGCTACTTCGAGCTATACGAGGGAAGGACATACCGCTTCTGCAGTGAAAAGTGCCTGACGAAATTCCGCGCAGCGCCTGTGCATTATCTTAGCCCTCCCCAGGACCAAGAACACGCGGGCCATCTCCACTCGGCTGCCCCGCAGCCAAGCAACGCGGCGGACGCCGAATACACTTGCCCGATGCATCCCCAAATCCGCCAGCGTGGGCCGGGCAGTTGCCCAATCTGTGGCATGGCCCTAGAGCCGGTAATACCGGAGCTTGAGGAAGACGAGAACCCGGAACTCAAGGACTTCTCCCGCCGCTTCTGGTGGACCTTGCCCCTGACGGTCATCGTGACCGTGTTGGCCATGACTGCCCACCAACTCCAATTGCTGCATGGTGCCACACAGAATTGGGTGGAGTTGATTCTGGCCACTCCCGTGACACTATGGGCTGGCTGGCCGTTTTTCGTGCGTGGGGTCGCATCGATTCGTAATCGCAGCCCGAATATGTGGACCCTGATAGGTTTGGGAACGGCTGCGGCGTACCTATACAGCGTTGCGGCCACAGTGTTCCCGCAGGTTTTCCCGACGACTTTCATGCAGGATGGCCGCATCGGTGTCTACTTCGAAGCGGCTGCAGTCATCATCTCATTAACGTTGCTCGGCCAAATGCTCGAGCTCAAGGCGCGCTCACAAACCTCCGCCGCCATCAAGTCGCTCCTGGGTCTTGCCCCCAAGACGGCCCGTCGCATCGGGGCCGATGGTCAGGAGGAAGATATTCCGCTCACCCACGTGCATACGGGCGACCACCTGCGCGTTCGCCCTGGCGAGAAGGTGCCGGTCGACGGGGTGGTCCTGGAAGGCGAAAGTGCTATCGATGAATCCATGCTGACAGGCGAGCCCGTGCCAGTGATGAAGAAAGCTGGGGATGCACTCATCGGTGCCACGCTGAATACCCACGGCAGCCTTGTGATGGCGGCGCAGAAGGTCGGCGCCGAGACAGTGCTCTCGCAAATCGTGCAGATGGTCGCGCGGGCTCAGCGCTCGAAAGCCCCGATGCAGCGGATGGCGGACACCGTGGCCGGCTATTTCGTCATGGGGGTGATTCTGGTCGCGCTGGTCACGCTCTTCGGCTGGGGGCTTTTCGGACCGGAGCCTGGCTGGGTCTTCGGCCTGATCAATGCGGTCGCGGTCCTGATCATTGCCTGCCCCTGCGCGCTCGGCCTAGCCACTCCCATGTCGATCATGGTCGCTACCGGGAAGGCTGCCAGCAGTGGCGTGCTCTTCCGAGACGCCAGTGCTATCGAGAACCTCTGCAAGATCGACACGCTGATCGTCGACAAGACCGGGACCCTCACCGAGGGCCGGCCAGTGTTTCATAGCGTGGTCGGTACCGGGCAGTTCATGCCACCCGAAGTCTTGCGCCTTGCCGCCAGCCTGGACCAAGGCAGCGAGCATCCGCTGGCACATGCGATTGTCGATCATGCGCGAGCGCATGGACACAGCTTGTCCAAGCCAGAGGCGTTTGAGTCGGGCTCTGGGATCGGTGTACGTGGCCAGGTGAACGGCAAACGGCTGCAGCTTGGCAACACGACCTTGATGGAAGAGGCTGGCCTCGACACCAGTCCGTTGCGAGACCGCGCCGAGCAGCTGCGTCTGGAAGGCATGAGTATCATGTACTTGGCCGTCGATGGCGTGCTCGCTGGCCTGCTAGCGGTGTCCGATCCGGTCAAACCCACCTCCAAGGAGGCGGTAACCCGGCTACAGGCAGAAGATGTGAAGGTCATCATGGCCACCGGCGACGGCCTGACTACGGCACGTGCGGTCGCGAAACAACTCGGCATCGAGGAAGTCCACGGAGAAGTGAAACCCGAGGACAAGGAGCAACTGGTGGCGCTCCTGCAGGGCGATAAGCGCCGGGTTGCCATGGCAGGAGATGGGATCAACGATGCCCCTGCGCTGGCCCGGGCTGATGTCGGGATCGCCATGGGAACTGGCACCGATGTTGCCATGAACAGCTCCCAGTTGACGCTGGTCAAGGGCGACCTGATGGGCATCCTGCGGGCCAGAACACTATCCGTGGCCACGGTGAAGAACATGCGTCAAAACTTGGGCTTCGCATTCTTCTACAACGCTATGGGCATACCGCTGGCGGCAGGTTTGTTCTACCCGCTTACCGGCCATCTATTGTCACCGATGATTGCGGCATTGGCCATGAGCGTAAGTTCGGCTTCCGTGGTATTCAACGCACTGCGGCTGAAGCGCGTAGTCACAGACTGAAATGGGCACACCGCAACCTATGAGAGGAAGTTCCGCCATCAGCGTTTCAACGCCTGATCCATATGACTGACTGTCTAGGGCTTTGGCCTTAGCGGGTATGTCCGCGAGTTCGGCGCCAATCTGGTCCTGATGGAGGACATCGGGCAACTGCGACGTCCGCCATCTTCTGCCAAGATCGTAAGGGACAATTGTGATGCAGCAGGGGCCGCCGCCAGAGGAGTTGGACAAGATTTCAGGGCGAAGATAAATCCTTTGACCGGGCCTTGACCTTGTCATCGTGTCAAGGTTGAAGCTGTAAATGCGGCGAGAAAAGCCGTACCAGCATGAGAGGCCCGCTATGTTCGTTTTGGAAGTTTCCGGTATGGGATGTGGCAGTTGTGTCAACAAGATCACCAAGGCCATCCAGGCTGCCGATGGCGACGCGAAGGTGATCGTTGATCGTGCTGCCGGTACAGTGAGTGTCCAAAGCAACATCGAGGCGGAACGCGTCGGTGCACTGGTCCAGGCGCTTGGTTACCCAACCAAAGTCAGTCGCTAAGTCTCGTTACCGCTCAGATGGCAAGCCGCCGTGCCATGTTTCATGGCGCGGTTTCTTCATATACAGCCTGATGTCGACTGACTCCGGGTCGGGATAGCCAGCAATACTCCCCAAGAAATGGACGGCCTTCGATCACCCAGTGCCGAGTCAAGCTGTGGACGTTGACGCTGATCAAGAAAATGCTTCGCGATTGGTGTTTATCTTGAGTAAATGTATAGGCCAGCCTGGCTCACATACCCCGGCCCCTCGTTGGAGCTCATTCACAATGATGACTGCCAAGCGGTTTAGTTCTATGGCCTTGGGGATATCCCTGCTCATCCCTCTGGGGCTGGTCATGGCAAACCCTACGGGTAACGTCTACACGGCCAATGAACGGTCCGCTTCCATTAGCCAGGTAAATCTTGCGACAGGTGATGTGAGCACGGTCGCCTTGCCGATCGCACCCCACAACCTACAGGTTTCGCCCGACGGCAGCTTGCTTCTGGTTGTTGGAGTGGCTGGACATGCGGGGCATTCGAGCGGTGAAAAGCCCGGTGGGCAGTTGCTGGTGTTCAGTACCAGCGCGCTGGACAGGCCACCGTTCAGCTTCCCGGCAGGCGATCACCCGGCTCATGTGGTCACCGACGTCACCGGGCTGCGAGCTTTTGTGACCGATTCCGCTGCCAACCAGGTGCGAGTATTTGACCTTGAGCAGCGAATCGAGTTGCCCGGTATTCCAACTGGGCGTTATCCCCATGGGCTGCGCTTGAGCCCTGATGGCCGGACACTCTATATCGCGAACATGAAGAGCGACAGCGTATCGCTTATCGATGTCGTCACACTCAAAGAAACCGCGCAGATTCCCGTGGGCAAAGGCCCTGTCCAGGTCGGCTTTGCCCCTGACGGTCGCCTGGCATTCGTCTCGCTCAGTGCGACAAATCAGCTTGGCATCATCGACACGGCCAGACGCAAGGTGATCAGCAAGGTTGATGTCGGCCGCACGCCAATCCAGATGATGGCCACCGTTGACGGTCGCCAGGTCTATGTCGCGAATCAGGGCAGTGGCCAGAATCCGGACGACCGAGTCTCCATCGTAGATCTCCAGACGCGTAGCAGCCTGGGCACCGTGACCACCGGCAAGGGTGCCCATGGTGTGGCCATCAGCAGCGACGGCGCTTATGTGTTTGTCAGCAATATTGAAGCGGGCACCGTATCTGTCATCGATACGAGCAGCCGAAAGGTCGTTGCTACCCATAAGGTTGGCGCCGGGCCAAACGGGATCAGCTTCGAGCCGCCGAGTGCCCAATAATAGCCCGTCGGTGTACAACCCGAGCACGACGCGAAAAATGAGCATTCACGCCGGCGCAGTAATTTGCTTGTCGTGCCAGGTGAGGCCTAGCGCCCAGACCAAGGCATCCGGCTTTAAAACAGTGCTAAGGAGATGATGATGAACAACGTTCGAAATTTACTGATCGGACTTTGTTTGGCCGCAGCGTCCGTGGGCGCCATGGCGCAAAACACCGATGAACACTCGACACATCACCCGGCCGATGCGCCAAGCGCGGCGGCTACCGAGAAGACGCCTTCTCAGCCAATGGACAAAGGGCAAATGGCGGCGATGGACCAGCAAATGAAGGCCATGCAAGCCATGCACGAAAAGATGGCTGCAGCCAAAACGCCGGAAGCCCGTCAGGCGTTGATGGCCGAGCATATGGCGCTGATGAAAAATGGCATGGCCATGATGAAGTCCATGGAGGGTGGCATGCCTGAAATGGGGGGCATGCATGGCGGCATGGGCGGGGATATGGCCGCCCGCCACCAGATGATGGAAAAGCGCATGGACATGATGGAGTCGATGATGCAGATGATGATGGACCGCATGCCATCTGCTGCATCGAAGTAACCCATCTCCTTTCCCAGGAGTCGCTATGAACCCTCACTTCGATGAAAACGGCTCACCACACAGTTTCTGGCGTTCACGCTATGCAATCGGCCTGGTGGTAATCGGTGGGATCGCCGTCTACTTCCTGCTCACCGAGCACCTTGCCCATGTCGTTGGAGCCCTGCCTTATCTGTTGTTGCTCGCCTGTCCGCTGATGCATGTCTTCATGCATCGAGGACATGGGGGACACCATCACCAGGGCCAGAGCAAACCGGCCCCCTCCGATAAGGCTGATATCCATAAGCCGGGAGATCCATCATGAATCATGGTGAAAGCGCGTATGGCCTCTGGTCGCTGGTTTTCATCAACTCCGCGATCTTCATCATGTTTGCCTTCAGTTTCTTCAAGCCGGCAACGGCGAGAGACTGGAGGAGCTTCGGTGCATTCTCGGCCTTCATCGTTGCCCTGTTTGTGGAAATGTATGGCTTCCCCCTGACGATCTATCTGTTGTCAGGCTGGTTGCAGGCCAGGTTCCCCAACCTCGATCTGCTTTCCCACGAATCCGGCCATCTGTGGTCGACGTTGCTCGGTGACCAGGGCAACCCACACTTCAGTGTTTTGCACATTGCCAGTTACCTATTCCTGGGTTTCGGCTTCTATTTGCTTTCTGCCGCCTGGAACGTGCTATATCACGCGCAACGCCGCCGTTCACTTGCAACGGTCGGGCCCTATGGCTGGATCAGACATCCGCAGTACGTGGCATTTGTGCTGATTCTTCTGGGCTTTCTCCTTCAGTGGCCGACGCTGCTGACGCTGGCAATGTTCCCGGTGTTGCTGGTGATGTACGGGCGTTTGGCGGTTTCCGAAGAGCGGGAAATGCACAAGCAGTTTGGCGCTGCCTACGAAGCTTATACCCGCGTTACGCCTAGGTTCGTTCCGCACCTGCGCGAAAGGTTGGGTGGGGGTCATAGAGGCTGAAGCGTAGGACGAAGGAGCTACATGCCAGGAGGGTTTCAGCGGCAGTGTTTCTAGCGGGAATAGGGTATCCAAAGTCTGTTTGCTCGGATAACACTCTGAGTTGTCGCGGGTTTTCTTGTCGACAAGCTCGGTGGAATCCTTGTTGGCGTTCGGATAACTCAGGCAGTTGGATGACTTTGCGATGCCCTGTCCGCTTTCGACCCATATAGATCGTGATGCACGAAGATCTCTGCTCAAACGTCAGCTACTACTCTGATCTGAATGCATCCCGGCTACAGAGCGCAAAGACCAACTAGCGTCCCGAGGCACAGAGCTGAAGGCGGCGCGGTCAGGAATTGCGGCAGCACTTTTTCCAAAGTTTGGCTAAATGACCCTGCCTATCAGCTCTAATAGGCAGGGTTAGAAGTCAATCCGTCACTGCTTGCGAATGCCTACGATCGTCGCTGTGCCCCCATTCATTCGGAAATCGAAGCTGACCTTGTCGCCTACCTTGAGTCCCTTGAGTTGCTGCTCGGTAGCGCTGAAGCCCATGGTCATTGCCGGCCATTTCAGGGCTGATACTGGTCCATGCGCCAAGGTAACTTTACCTGGTTCCAAAGCTTTGATGGTTCCCTCAGCCGATGCAGTCGGAGCCGCCTGGCTGCCTTGGGTCTCGTTGCCTTCCATGGGCATATTCTTCATATCCGTGCCATACATGTCTTGGGCCTGCACCGCCGCCGCAACGGCGAACACCAGGCCAGCGCTGATCAGTAGCTTCTTCATCGGGTTACTCCTGTTTGGGGGTTATCGTGTACAGCGAGTCCGCGGCGCCTGACGAGCCAGTAAGCCGCAGGGATTACAAATAGTGAGAGCAAAGGCGCGGTGAGCATGCCGCCGACCATGGGTACAGCGATCCGGCTCATGACTTCGCTGCCGGTACCGCTACTCCAGAGGATTGGCATCAAGCCTGCGACGATCACTGCTACGGTCATGGCTTTGGGGCGGATGCGCTGCACGGCCCCTTCGCGGATAGCATCCAGAAGCGCAGGTTGCCCCTGCGTACCGTTGCCGTTTCGTTCAGTCCAGGCATTGTTGAGGTAGATCAGCATGATGACTCCAAACTCTGCTGCGACCCCAGCCAAGGCGATAAAACCGACACCCGTGGCCACCGACAGGTTGTAGCCCATCATGTACAGCAGCCATACGCCGCCGGTTAGCGCAAATGGCAAGGTAGCCATGATCAGCAGCGCTTCACCGAGGCGGCCAAACGTGAGGTAGAGAAGGACGAAAATAATGGCCAGCGTCGCCGGTACTACCCATGCTAAGCGCGCATTGGCGCGCTCCAGGTATTCGAACTGCCCGGAATAGCTCAAGCTTATGCCAGGATCGAGCTTCACCTGCTGATCGACTAGCCGGCGCAGGTCGGCAACGACGGAGGACAGGTCCCGTCTCCGCACGTCGATATACACCCAGCCCGAGGGGCGCGCGTTTTCACTCTTGAGCATGGGTGGACCGTCCGCAATACGCACCCGTGCCACGGTTCCCAGTGTGATTCGCCCCCCTTGGCTGGTGTAAATCGGTAGCTGCCGCAGGGCATCAACAGAGTCACGCCACTCCCGTGGGTACCGAACACTGATGGGATATCGCGCCAGGCCTTCTACGGTTTCGCCGATGTTTTCGCCCCCAACGGCGCCGGCAACAATCGCTTGGACATCAGCAATGTTCAGGCCGTAACGCGCTGCGAATTGGCGGTCGATATCCAGATCGATGTAGCGTCCACCGGTTAATCGCTCGGCGAGGGCGGAAGTCACCCCTGGAACCGTTTTGGCCACCTTCTCGATAGCCAGAGTCACCCGGTCGATCTCATTCAAATTGCTGCCGGCAACCTTTACGCCGATCGGGCTTTTGATACCGGTTGCGAGCATGTCGATACGGTTTCGAATCGGTGGGATCCAGATATTGGTTAGCCCAGGTACCTGCACGGTACGGTCCAGCTCTTCGATCAGCTTCTCAGTGGTCATCCCTGCTCGCCACTGATCCTTCGGTTTAAGTCGGACAGTCGTCTCGAACATCTCCAGCGGGGCCGGGTCGGTCGCTGATTCAGCCCGGCCCGCTTTACCGAAGACACTGGCGACCTCCGGTACCGTTCGGATCAGCCGGTCCGTACGTTGCAAAAGCTCAGAGGCTTTCTGCGCCGAAAGACCTGGCAGGGCAGTCGGCATGTACAGCAAATCGCCTTCATCCAGTGGCGGCAAGAATTCGCCGCCGAGCTGGCTCAGGGGCCAGACACTGCTGAGCAAAATCAACAGTGCACCCGCCAACGTGAGCTTTGGCCGGCGTAGAACGATCTCCAATGCTGGGCGATAGAGCCGTATCAGGGTTCGATTGAGTGGGTTGCGCTCTTCTGCCGGTAAACGACCCCGAATCCAGTACCCCATCAGCACGGGTACCAGGGTAACCGAAAGGCCCGCTGCTGCTGCCATTGCATAAGTCTTGGTGAATGCGAGGGGCGCAAACAGCCTTCCCTCCTGAGCCTGCAAGGTGAATACCGGTATGAAGGACAGCGTAATGATCATGAGGCTGAAGAACAGCGCAGGCCCGACCTCGACTGCTGCCTCAGTCATCACTTTCCAATGATCTTCGCCACGCAACGACTTTCCAGGGTGCCACGTATGCCAAGCCTCAACCCGTTTGTGCGCGTTCTCAATCATCACCACAGCGGCGTCCACCATCGCACCGATTGCAATGGCTATGCCCCCAAGCGACATGATGTTGGCGTTGATGCCCTGGTGGCGCATGACGATCAGGGCAATGAGGACACCAACCGGAAGCGAGACGATGGCGACCAACGATGAGCGCAGATGCCAAAGAAATGCAGCGCACACCAGTGCGACCACGATGAACTCTTCAATCAGCTTCTGGCTCAGATTTTCCACAGCACGATCGATCAACTGGCTACGGTCGTAGGTAGTGACCAGCTCGACCCCGGCAGGCAGGCTTTTTTCCAGCGATTCAAGCTTGGATTTGACGTGAGCGATGGCATCTTTCGCATTCTTGCCACTGCGCAGAATTACTACGCCGCCCACCGCTTCGCCCTGTCCATCAAGCTCGCCGATGCCGCGACGTGCCTCAGGGCCCAGCTGTACAGTGGCTACATCGCCCAGTGTTACGGGTATACCCTTCGCAGCCAGGCGCAGGGGAATGGCTCGGAAATCATCGAGTGACTTCAGATAGCCGGAAGCCCTTACCATGAACTCAGCTTCGCCTTGTTCGAGCACGCCGCCACCGGTTTCCTGATTGGCCTTGGCGATGGCGTCCGAAACCTCAACTTGAGTGATTCCCAAGCTGGCCATGCGCAGCGGATCGAGCACTACCTGGTACTGCTTGACCATCCCGCCTATCGTCGCCACTTCGGCAACGTCCGGAAGAGTTTTCAACTCGAAGCGCAGGAACCAGTCCTGAAGGCTGCGCAGCTGTGCCAGGTCATGGGTACCACTGCGGTCCACCAGCGCATACTGGTAGATCCAGCCTACACCAGTGGCATCGGGTCCGAGCACTGGCTTAGCGGACGCCGGTAATCGAGACTGAACCTGGCTTAGGTATTCGAGCACCCTGGACCGCGCCCAATAGAGATCTGTGCCGTCCTCAAACAACACATATACGAAGCTGTCTCCAAATGCTGAAAAGCCCCGCACTGTCTTGGCTCCGGGTACGGAAAGCATTGTGGTGGTCAGGGGATATGTCACCTGATTTTCCACGATCTGCGGTGCCTGCCCTGGGTAGGAGGTGCGGATAATCACCTGCACATCTGACAGGTCAGGCAACGCGTCGATCGGCAAACTGCGCAGAGAGAAAACGCCCCAAGCTACGGCAAACAGTGTTGCCAGCAGGACCAGGACGCGGTTGCCAACCGACCAACGAATCAGGTTCGCGATCATGGCTGGTTCTCCTGCTGGGTTATTTGCTCGATGACCATGCCTTCATCGCGCTCGCGCACTCCAAACCGGATGCGTTCGCCAACCTTGAGTCCGGCAATCAAGCGGGGATCTGCCACAGGGAAAGTCATCGTCATACCAGGCATGCCCAGCGTCACGAACGGTCCATGAGCGATGGTCAGCTGATTACCTTCTATTTGAACGATGCGCCCATTGGCCTGATGTAGAGCCGGCTGTACAGGTTGCGCAAGTGGAGCATCGCCAGCAGTAACGGCCTCGATACCTTTCAAGCTCGCTTCGGAGTCCAGCAGAAACTGCCCGGACGCCACAACGCGCTGGCCCGCCTGAAGGCCTCGCAGCACGACCACCTGGCCAGCACTTTCCTGGCCGAGCACTACTTCCACCGGCCGGAATCGACCTCCGTCTTCTGACACCATTACGAGATCGCGTTTCCCCGTCCGAATGATCGCCTCGGCTGGCACCAGTAGGCTGTCATCCTGTTGCCCGGACGGATGGAGGGAAACCTGCGCGGTCATGCCTGGGCGCAACCGGCCGCCGGGGTTGGGCAGTTCTATACGAAGCCGCAAGGTGCGGCTTTGCAGATCCGCATCAGCCAGCAATGCGGTCAGCTTGCCGGGAACAGGTTCGCCTGGGAACGCTGCCAGATTCGCCTGCACTGCCTGTCCTTCCTGTAGGCCTTGGGCTTGCGCTTCAGGTACTGCGGCCTCAAGCCAGACGTTCGCGATACCATTGATCTTCGCCAACGTTGCACCCGGTGTCATTGTCATGCCTGGCCGCAATTCCAGAGCCTGAAGGACGCCTGCTGTTGGGGCCAAGAGCGTTACCGAATTCTGGACCCTTCCCGTACGGTCAATCCGGTTGATAAGATCGGCAGGCATACCCGCCAGCAGTAGTCGTTGCCGAGCTGCAGCGCGCAATTCATTGTCCCCAGATCGCTGAAGCGCCAGGTACTCTTCCTGCAAGCCCGCCCATTCAGGCGTCAACACATCTGCCAATGGGGCGCCCTTGGCAACCACGTCGCCTGTAGCGCGGCCATAGGTGCGTTCGACGTAGCCACCGGTACGAGCCTGCAGAACGCTAAAATCCCGCTCATCGAAGGTAAGCACGCCGCTCACCTGGAGGGTTCGAGCAAGCTGCCCTTTCGCTACGGTAGCCAGACGGACCCCCAGGTTTTGTTGGAGCCCCTGTGAAACTTGAACTGCGGGGCTCACCTCAGCAGCGGTGCTTTCCTGGTACTTCGGCACCAGTGGCATGTCCATGAAGGGCGACTTGCCCGGTGCTGGAAAGTGCTGCTGGGGGTACATCGGGTCATACCAATACAGCACCTTCTGTAGCGTTTCAGGGGAGGCAGTGGACACCTGCCCACGCTTTGCTAGCTGATAGCCAACGCCACCGCCGATAGCCAACGCGGCCAATACCACAAGGCTGATAGTTGAATTTCTCATGCGCGCACCTCTCCATACGCGAAGTGCAGCCGTGCAGCTGTCGCGGCCAACTGTCCTTGCAGATCGATGTCTTGCAGTCGTGTTTCAACCCGCTGACGTCGAGCGGTGAGAACCTCACTTAAGGGTGATTTACCGGCTCGATAGTCAGCAAGGGCGAGGCGGACTCGATCCTCCGCTAGCGGTAACAATGTTTCACGGCTGCGCTGCACTGCTCGCTGCAATCGCTGGTAATCCGCAAGATCTGTCTCCAGCTGCGCTTTATGCTCACGCAATGCCGCTTCCTGTTCGTCCTCCAGTTGCCGGACTTGTGCGCGACGTGCCGCGATCATCGGGTCCTGCCGTGAGCCAGCGAACAAGGGCAGTTGGAAACTTACCTGCAGGCTCACCATATTGCTGAATTCAGGCCCGCGCCGCTGGTAATCCACCTGCCACCCCCAGTCCGACTTCTTTTCTGCCAAGGCTTGGTGCACTTGAGCTTGTGCTTCCCGCGTAAGGGCGTTGTAGGTCGCCAATTCTGGATGTGCATGTATAGCGTGTAGATAGTCCGGCGCGCTCACTGGCCAGCGCGGAAATGCTTGAGCTTGCGGATCAGCATCCTCTCCAATCCATCGCTTGAGTGCAGCCCGTGCCTGAGCGGCCTGTGTGAGCAGAACATCTTTTTGCTCATCGAGTTGCGCAGCTTCCTGGTCAGGAGCAAGTGCGTCGGCCGTCGCGCCGGTACCGCCGGCCAGGCGTGCGCGGATTGCTGCGGCCAACAGACGGTTTTCTTTGTAGAAGTCCTCAAACTGCTGCAGTTTCCGTTGAACGGTGTACGCCGCGACCCAAGCTTGGGCTGTGGCAGCACGCACTTTTAAGCGCTCGAACACCGCCTCTGCATCGGCTCGCTCAACGCTCGCTCGTGCCGTCTCAACTCGTGCCTCCCGCTTGTCCCGGTTTGGTACTTCCTGGGAGAGGCCGACAACCTGCATCGTCATGAAATCGCGGTTCATGCTCCAACGATCACTGCCGTCAACAGGAAGGTTCTGCACTCCTAGGTTGAGACGTGGATCAGGCAGCTCGCCTGCTGGGATCACAGCGTGTCGAGCGGCCGTCATTTGCTCTTGCCTGGCCTGGAGGATGGGGGCATTGCGTTCGGCAAGTTGAAGCGCTTCCTCCAGAGACAACGGTGTAGCCTGAGCCGGTAACGTCGACAACAGGCTGATCAGAGCGGCCAGACATGCCATCCCTAATCGGTAACGTGGGGGAGTCATGGAAATGATTCCTCAAAAAATCAGCGCGCAAGCGCATGCCATCATCCGGCTGCAAAACAGGACGATGGGGTGAATTTAAGAGGTAATCAGGCGCGGGGTGGCCGCCAAGGGTCAGGAGGCGCCCTGTTTACGAGGCTCACCGCATAGGTATCTACTGGCCTAGGCGCAGAATAGGTGAGCGTGGGGTTAATTATTTCGACCTGAACTGTGCTCGCGGTTCTACACTCCTGGCCCACTTTGCAGGCTTTGGAGTGGTCGGCAGCTGATCCTGGATCAGTATCCTGGCAACAATCGTGATCCATCCCCGCCATCATCTCCATCCCCATGGTTTGCATGGGGCATGGTTCAATGGCTGAGTCGACTCCCGCCATGCCGTTGAGAGGAAGCGATGCGATTAGAAGCAGGATGGTGAACAGTCGTAGGAGCCGGTTCATGATGGCCGAGTATAGGTTACACGCATGAAATGAGCATTAAGCCGTTTGAGGCTTGGAAGTGGATTGTTTGGCGTGCGGCAGAGCGATGTGAAAACTCGTCACGCCGTCAGCGGAGGTACACCAAATTCGCCCACCATGAGCCTCGATGATCGAACGCGTTATGGCCAGACCCAAGCCGGCGTTGCTTGGGCTTCCTTCCCGCCTTGCAGGGTCAGCGCGATAGAACCGGTCGAAGATTTTGTTGATATGTTCCGGATCAATCGTGGCCCCATTGTTCTGGACGGACAGGTTCACTTGATCAGCCGCCTCGACAATCCGGACGGCGATATCGTGGCCTTCGGGGGTATAGCGCAAAGCGTTGGATAGAATGTTGGAAACCGCCCGGTCAATCATTAGCCGGTCACCACGGATCGTACCTTCGCCTTGAAGGGCAAGCCGAATGCTTCGGTCTTCGGCTGCAAGCTGGTAGTACTCAATCAGTCTGGACACTAGCCCGACCAGATCGATATCAACCTGCTCGGGGATGATCAAGCCGTTATCAGCTTTTGCCAGGAACAGCATGTCATCGATCATGCGCGACATGCGCTTGAGGTCTTCAAGATTGGAGTAGAGGTTGTCTTCGTAGGCATCGAGGTCGCGTTTTTTGGTCAGAACGACTTCGGTATGCGTCAGAAGATTACTTACCGGAGTCCGCAGCTCATGTGCGATGTCGGCTGAGAAGTTTGATAGCCGGACGAACGCGTCTTCCAGGCGTGCAAGCATTCCGTTGAAGGAGAGGATCAGCTCCTGCAATTCAAGCGGCACGGGCTCCAATGGAATTCGCTCGCGAAGGGACCGGGCAGACATGGATGTCGCCACCTTGGTGATCTGCCCAACCGGCCGAAGACCGCTCTTGGCCACGATCCACCCCAATCCTGCACTAACCAGAGCGCTGATGACCAAGCCAATGCCGAACCACCATTGCAGCGTCTTGAAAAAGTGGGCATGGCTGGTGACATCCAGCATCAACATGACTGTTACCGGCGCCTGCGCCTGCGCTATAGCCAGTTGAGAGGTAATCCCCCGGAAGTTCCGCGAGTCGATTTGCCAGTCCCAAACGGCGCCAGAAGAGGCCTGCTTAAAGCGCTCAGGGATGCGGGATGCCTTGGAGTCCGAGAACAGGACAGTACCGTCAGCATCAAGAATCTCCGCAGAAAGGTCCTGATGAGCCCCCAACAAAGCACGCAGTTGAGGCTCCTGATCCTCAAGTTCATCACGTGCTGCTGAAAGTGAAAGGATGTGCCGGGTGGATTCGAGTTTCTCGGCCAGGGCTTGCTCATCCAGCATCTGGAAATGGTGCTGACTGAGCATGTAGAAGCTCACGCCGGCAACGACCAATACGGCGATGACCGCGAACATGAACATGAGGGTAAGGCGTTTAACGAGCGACGATTGGGCGCGCATTACTCGGGAACATCCATCAGATAGCCCATGCCACGAACTGTATGTATGAGCTTGGGGGCGAAATCGTCATCAATCTTGGCCCGCAACCTACGAACAGCAACCTCGATCACGTTAGTGTCGCTGTCGAAGTTCATATCCCACACCTGCGATGCGATCAGGGACTTCGGCAGTACCTCGCCGCGTCGGCGCATGAGTAGTTCCAGTAAGGAGAACTCCTTGGCTGTGAGGTCGATCCGCTTGCCATTTCGGGTGGCCCGGCGCTTAAGCAGGTCTACCTCCAGGTCAGCCATCTTCATAGTGGTCTGAGCATAGCCACTGCTGCCTCTTCGCAGCAAAGTGCGCACACGCGCTAGCAGTTCCGAGAATGCAAAGGGTTTGACCAGGTAATCGTCAGCCCCGAGTTCTAACCCTTTCACGCGATCGTCCACGCCATCACGGGCCGTCAAAAACAAGACTGGGACCTCTTTCCCTGCCGCACGTACCATCCGCAGCACCTCCCAGCCGTCTAGCCCCGGCATCATTACATCAAGAATCAGCAGGTCATACGCCTCGCTCAAAGCGTATTGCAGCGCGTCGGTCCCTGTGACCACACGATCGACGGTAAAGCCTGCCTCCGTCAGCCCTTGCTGCAGGTAGGCCCCGATTTTTGGCTCATCTTCGGCTACGAGTAATTTCATCTGCTGCGCCCCCTTGGATGCCCTTCAGTGTGCAGCAAAAAAGGCACCCAACCAGAAGCTGACGGAAAAGTAATGTCGGGCTCAGCTTGCTGACAGTGCCGGGTAGCTAGCTTGAGCACTGTGAACGGCGCCAATCAGGCGAAACTGACCCTTAGAGGAAACGCAAATGAACATGATCAAAGCGATTGTGATGGTAGTCACCTTCGGCATGGCGAGCCTCGCCCTGGCTGAAGGCGGCGCGGATCGCACCTTCGCCAGGATGGAAGCTGCACGTGCATCTTCCATGCAGGCTTACCAGGTTGCTCAGGAGAAAAAAGCAGAGGCTCCTGTTACCGCCCAAAGCCAAAAGCACCCCGGCCACGAGAGCTGCTGAGCTTAGCTTACAGAAATGTAATCACCCCGGAATCTGAACTATGTCAGCTTTCGGGGTATTGCCTCCCGCAATCCTTGTGCTTTGGCGAAAGTCTACGAGGCTTGGGGGAGCTCAATTGAAACCAGATGGCTGCGGATCCCGCAGTCTGGATATCAGCGATCTACCTGATTGGACGCAACGGCATGCAAAGCAAAACCACGAGACGTTCATTCGTCAAAGGCCTGGCTGCTACCGGACTACTGGGTGGGCTGGGCATGTGGCGCGCGCCGGTCTGGGCCGTAACCAGCCCTGGCCAGCCTAACGTACTGACCGGCACCGATTTTGACCTGTACATCGGGGAGCTCCCGGTGAACATTACCGGGGCAGCTCGAACG
The DNA here is from genome assembly GCF_058795575.1 of Pseudomonas sp. GW823-FHT05G12. Lineage (NCBI taxonomy): Bacteria > Pseudomonadati > Pseudomonadota > Gammaproteobacteria > Pseudomonadales > Pseudomonadaceae > Pseudomonas > Pseudomonas sp. GW823-FHT05G12. The sequence continues at coordinate 18,232 of NZ_CM179501.1, read as the reverse complement.
GCGATGGCCATCAACGGTTCGCTGCCAGGACCAATACTCCGTTGGCGCGAAGGCGACACGGTCACGCTACGGGTTCGCAACCGCTTGAAGCAGGACACGTCCATCCACTGGCACGGCATCATCCTGCCGGCGAATATGGACGGCGTGCCGGGTCTAAGCTTCCATGGCATCGCTCCCGACGGCATGTACGAGTACAAGTTCAAGGTCCACCAGAACGGCACCTACTGGTACCACAGCCATTCGGGCTTCCAGGAGCAGGTCGGTGTTTACGGTGCGCTGGTGATTGATGCCAAGGATCCAGAGCCTTTCACCTACGATCGTGACTATGTCGTCATGCTGAGTGATTGGACCGACGAAGACCCGGCGCGGGTTATGTCCAAGCTCAAAAAACAGTCGGACTATTACAACTTCCACAAGCGCACCGTTGGCGACTTCGTCGACGACGTGAGCGAGAAAGGTTGGTCTGCTGCTGTGGCCGATCGAAAGATGTGGGCCGAGATGAAGATGAGCCCAACCGATCTCGCTGACGTGAGCGGGCACACCTACACCTACCTCATGAACGGCCAGGCGCCAAATGGGAACTGGACGGGAATCTTCAAGCCAGGGGAGAAAATCCGGCTTCGCTTTATCAATGGCTCGGCGATGACCTATTTCGACGTGCGGATCCCCGGCTTGAAAATGACGGTTGTCGCAGCCGACGGTCAGTACGTTAAGCCAGTGTCGATCGATGAATTCCGGATTGCCGTTGCTGAAACCTACGATGTCATTGTCGAGCCTGAAAACGAGCAGGCTTACACCATCTTTGCTCAATCCATGGATCGCACCGGCTATTCAAGGGGTACCTTGGCTGTCCGTGAGGGCCTGCAGGCACCGGTGCCGGCTGTAGATCCAAGGCCTCTCATCTCCATGAGTGATATGGGGATGGACCACGGCAGCATGGGTGGCATGGATCACGGCAGCATGGCCGGTATGGACCACAGCAAGATGGCTGGCATGGACCACGGCAGCATGGCCGGTATGGACCATAGCAAGATGGCTGGCATGGACCACGGCAGCATGGCCGGTATGGACCATAGCAAGATGGCTGGCATGGACCACGGCAGCATGGCCGGTATGGACCATAGCAAGATGGCTGGCATGGACCACGGCAGCATGGCCGGTATGGACCATAGCAAGATGGCTGGCATGGACCACGGCAACATGACCGGTATGGACCAAAGCAATATGGCCGCCAGCGGTGCCATGCAGAACCATCCCGCCTCCGAAACAAACAACCCTCTGGTCGATATGCAGACCATGACCCCTACGCCAAAGCTGAGCGATCCGGGGATCGGGCTTCGCGATAACGGGCGTCGGGTTCTCACGTATTCGGATTTGCGTAGCACCTTCATCGACCCTGACGGCCGGGAACCTGGCCGGACAATCGAACTGCACCTTACCGGGCATATGGAAAAGTTCGCTTGGTCCTTCGATGGGATCAAGTTTTCTGACGCAGAGCCGCTGCGGCTCAAGTACGGCGAGCGCCTGCGTATTACCTTGGTCAACGACACCATGATGACTCACCCCATCCATCTGCACGGCATGTGGAGTGACCTGGAGGATGAGGACGGCAATTTCATGGTGCGAAAACACACGATCGATATGCCGCCTGGCTCGAAACGAAGCTATCGCGTAACCGCAGATGCACTCGGGCGCTGGGCCTATCACTGTCACCTCATGTACCACATGGAGATGGGCATGTTCCGAGAAGTCCGCGTGGACGAATGAACTGGAGATACGAGATGAGCAAACCAATGAAACGAAGCGCCTTTTTCCTCTCTGCCGCGATGGTTGGCCTGCTCGCGGTGTACGCCCCGTCTTCCTGGTCCAGTGACAACCATGATCAGCACTCTCAAAAGTCGTCCAACGCGGCGCAATCGAACGGCTCGAAGAGCAAGCAAGCCCAGGGCATGAACCATGAAGGCATGGATCACGGCTCCATGAAAGGCATGGATCATGGCTCTATGGAGGGCATGGATCATGGTTCCATGGAAGGAATGGATCACAGCAAAATGATGGAATCGCATGGCAGCGACAAAGCTAAGGCAGGGAAAAATGGCCAATAGCGTTGCACGACCATCGCTGCTGGCATTCGCCGTTTCTTTAGGTGTGCTGGGCGTTTCGCCCAGCTTCGCCGCTGAAATGGATCATTCCGGAATGGACCACTCGGCAATGGGCCACGATGCCATGCAGATGGACCACGCCTCATCACAGGCTGCGATGCCGGGCATGGACCACAGCCAGATGGGCGCGAGCAAGCAACCCACGCAACCTGCACCCGTTGATCACAGCAAAATGGGCCATGGCCAGCCCAAAGCGAAACCCGCCTCGATGGACCACAGCAAGATGGACCATGGAAGCATGAAAGGCATGGATCACGGGTCCATGGAAGGCATGGATCATGGCGCGATGGGTCATTCCACGATGGGAAACGGGAACGCTGATTCGCCGACCCCGACCAGCCGTACGCCAATCCCGGTGCTGACTGATGCCGACCGGCAGGCTGCCTTCCCCCCGCTTGACGGGCACAAAATGGATGACAGCGGGTTCAACAGCTTTTTCTTGCTAGACCAACTGGAATACCAAGATGCCGATGAAGGTAGCACGCTTGCTTGGGATGCATCCGGCTGGGTGGGCGGCGATATCAATAGGCTCTGGATTCGCTCGGAAGGTGAACGAACCAATGGTGTGACTGAAGATGCTGAGCTGCAGCTCCTCTATGGCCGCTCGGTAAGCCCGTGGTGGGATGTTGTCGCCGGCGTCCGGCAGGATTTCAAACCGGAGGATCCGCAGACCTGGGCTGCGTTCGGTATTCAGGGCCTGGCCCTGTATGACTTCGAAGCTGAAGCCACCGCCTTTATCGGCGAGAACGGTCAAACCGCTGCCCGTCTGGAGGGCGAGTACGACATCTTGCTAACCAATCGTTTAATTCTTCAGCCAACCGCTGAGGCCAACTTTTATGGCAAGAACGACCCGGAACGCGGCGTCGGCTCTGGCCTGGCAAACACCGAAGTCGGGCTGCGGTTACGGTACGAGATTGTTCGCCAGTTCGCGCCATACATAGGTGTCACCTGGAGCCGTTCCTACGGCAAAACCGCCGATTTCATTCGGGATGAAGGCGGGGACGTGGACGAAGCTCGTTTTGTGGCCGGTATTCGGATGTGGTTTTGAGAACTCAACATGAAAAAAACAATTACAACGCTGGTGGCGGCAGGTGCTGTTACTAGCGCAGCAGTGCTAGGTGCTGCTTACTTCGGTCTCGTGAACGTTGGTGCGGACGACCCACACTTCCCCGCTGTGCATGCGTTTTTGGCCATGGCGCGGGATCGCTCGATTGAAGTCCGAGCAAGCGACATTGAGGTGCCAAACCTTAAAGATCCTGCTCTCATCCAAGCAGGGGCAGGCAACTACAACGCCATGTGTATCGGTTGCCACCTCGCGCCAGGGGTGGAGAAAACTGAACTCAGCCAAGCCCTATACCCATCCCCACCAAACCTCACCGAGATAGGTGTAAGCGGTGACCCTGCTGCTGCGTTTTGGACCATCAAGCACGGTATCAAAGCGACAGGCATGCCAGCCTGGGGTAAGAGCATGGACGACCAGTACATCTGGGGAATCGTCGCGTTCCTGGACCAGCTACCGCAACTCAATGCTGAGCAGTACCAGATGATGGTCGCTTCCAGTGGTGGTCACCAACATGGCGGTGGCGAAAGCGATATGCATAACCATGAAGGCCAACACGGTGGTGCGAAATCAGGTCATGGAAATCATGATGATTCCGCAGCAAACGGCGTGGCTGAGGAAAGTCATGATCATGGCAGTTCGCATTCGGAGTCTTCATCAGTAGCGGAGCACCACGGTGAACACGAGTCCGGCGAGGCGCACTCGGACCACCACACAGGTTCTACTCCCAAAACCCATGTGCACAAAGACGGGAAGGAGCACACTCATGACAAGTAAGCGCCGCTTCCTCGGTTTAAGTACCGCAGCGTCACTTCTAATCGCCTCAGCCGCCTTTGCTGCGGAGCCCCTGACTATCGATGTGCACCGGGACGCTAATTGCGGTTGCTGTAAGAAATGGATAGCGCACTTGGAGGCAAACGGCTTCAAGGTCGTCGACCACGTTGAAACGGACATGAGGGCGGTGAAGCAAGAGCTAGGAGTAGCTCCGAGGCTGGCTTCGTGTCACACCGCGGTTATCGATGGCAAGTTTGTGGAAGGTCACGTCCCCGCAGCCCAGGTGCAGGAGCTCATAAAGCGCAACGACCTGGCAGGCGTCGCGGTACCTGGCATGCCCGCTGGCTCACCAGGTATGGAGGTTGATGGCATGAAACACGCCTATCAAGTCATCGGCCTCACCAAGAGTGGGGACGATCAAGTAGTTGCCAGTTATCCTGACACGTAATGCAAGATGCCCCGGGGGAAGGGCTTCTGCCGGCCAGCCGACCAGCTGCAGCGCTGGTCGTGGTCAGCTTACTCCAAGACTTACCCTGTCCCTTCGGTCAGTTTTGACCTCTACAGTTAATTCCAGCAGAGCGATATTCGAGGATTTTCAACTCACCTGTTGAGTCCTCGTAATTCATCTGTGTCGGCATCACGTCGCAGCTACCTTTGAGCGAAGTCATACTGATAACTCTCGCCACATCCAGTTTCATTCCGTAGCGATAATGGATCACTTCAGGTGGTTTTTTTCCATTGGCAGCGGCGTAGGCACGCATTGCTTGCTCATTTGCCTGAATCATCTTTCCGTGTAAGCGATCAGATCCTCCTTCAGCTAAAGCGGATGAGGAGGCGATTACGAGCATGAGGGCGGCAATGCTTTTAGCGGTGTTCATTTCTGTTACTCCATGAAGACATGAGTGAAGCTTACCGACTGGGAGCTGTCATCCACGTGATCCAGGAATTACATGTTTGTAAGCAGGCTATCGATAATGATGGCTCTGAATACACGTGAAAGCCGCGTCGTTTCAGGCTGCGACAGTTTTAATTCTCTAGCGAATCAGTCTGAACCGGCGTTTTGGGTGATTGCGACAGTTTTGCGTTTCCTCTCCAAATGGCTGCAGGCCGCGAAAGACGGGACCCTCTAGCGACAGTTTTAATTCTCTAAATCCACCACCCGCAGAAAATTTCGTCACGCCCCAGAATGGGAATTTGCATTCGGGGCGCACCACGATTCATCTCGTGCCAGAAGCCGCCTGCAGTGCAATCAATTGGCGAGCCAAGACTCGACTACCTCAGCGCCATACTCGTTTTTCCAGGCCTTAAGCGTACGCTGATTACCACCCTTGGTCTCAACAACCTCTCCGCTGTGTGGATTCTTGTAGACCTTCACTTCGCGTGGTTTCCGAGAGGTTTTTGGGGCCATATCAGTGGAAGCCACCGCTTGCGGATCGAGGATCAGCACCACTTGGCGCAGGCCGTAGCCATACTCGTTGAGCAAACTGCGCAGCTTCGTTTCAAATTCCATTTCCTGCTTCAGGGCAGAGTCATTTTTCAGCGCTTCCAGCTCCGCCAGTTGGGCTGCGAGCTGTTGTTCGAGCAGGCGGAATTCAGCGAGACGGGACATAAGATTCTCCAAAATGGGTTCGATGATTTTAGCAATCAAGAAAGAAAGCGTGCTAACTATCTTGATCCCACATGCCTGAATCGGCAATCACGAGGCTGAGCGATCGGTGTGGATAAAAACGTGATGGCTTCAGGATCGTCGATCTGGGCGGCTTCACTTGCGAGGTAATCGATCAGCTTTTTGCTTCTTACCCAAACGTACTGCCGGCAAGCCGCGTTTGGAATGGATGGCCCCGCAACGGGGCGAAACCTGGCCTCCCAAAGGTGCTTGAACGCCTCCCTGGTCGACTTCCCCAAATACACCGCAATCTCCGGTCCCAAGATATAGCCACGCCTGAATCTGTCGATGGCTTGAGGCTTAACCATCAATTGCGTACGCCGGCCTCGTTCGACAGCAGTGCTCCATAGCAGACCCAGTCGAACGAACGCGTATGCGCATTGTTCTTTGACGCCTAACAGCGCAGCAGCCTTGACTACCGACAGGCCGGGAAAGACCGGACTCTTGTTCTCAGCTCGGGCTTGTTGCCACGCTGCAAAATCTTGCGGCTTGAGTAACCACGCCCCTACCGCAACCGAGCCATTCTCAGCTGGGCCGTAAGCGCGAAGTTCACCTGCACGTATTGCCTGAACCAACTCGACCAACCCACCCCCCTTGGGCAGAGAATGCTTGGCCAAGTAGTTGATCGACACCAGGCTCTGGTCAGAGCTGGTAGGCAGCTTCTCATCAATCAATTCGTTGATCGAGCGGCAGTCAATCAGCCACCTTTCGCCTGGGCGCGGTTCTCCACCAAAGAACTGGAGGGTACCACCAGCTAGCAGCTGCCTAACCCGATTGCGACAGAGGCTTAGCAAAGTCGAGGTTTCTTTCATATCAGCCACGCCCTGGAGATGCTGCGAGATTGCCTTCAAATGATCCAGGTCCACGACCGTAAAGACTCGATCTTCATGGACCTTCTCCCGATAGGCGATTTGTCCCTCCTGATGAAGGCGTTTTATGACTGATACCCCGAGACCACAAGCTTCAGCAGCAGAATCGAACGACACCCAACGATGTCTCTCAATCGTCTCCTCACTCAAATTGCGATTTCGCTTCGCTAACGGTGCTTCCCACGCATGCTGCAGAAATGATTCGAACTCTCGACGAAGAAAGTCAAAACAAGAGTCATCCAGATCACGGTGGATGTCGTGGTATATCGGGCCGAACGATCTGCTGAGCGTCCAATGTTCGTTATCGGAATGGACTGCCTTGAGGCCACTCAGCAGTTCTCTGAATGCGAGAGGCCAGTTCATGAGAACCACGCCCGCCGCGTTTGCCATAAGCCGCGATATCTCTAGCGAACCCGAATCAGCAACCTTCAGCGGCTGGGTTCTTTCCGTAGGCAAACTTCTGACAGCGAGACGCGATGACAACTCGTGAAACTGTTCGTAGGTGAGGGCCGCCAATCCCGCGTCAGCTGGCAACGAGTCGGCGTAAAACCTATCTTCAAAGCCAGAGGTGAGCCAGGCGGCCGTATCACTCGCCGGCGCGATCTCAAAATTGGTCCCACTCAATGAGGTGCCACACGCTTGGCAACTATTCGCACTCATTGCGCTTGGATCGGTTTCCTTCAGACAGTTGGGGCACCGCCCGTGGAGTTCAGTGCCGTGGACAGAACACGTCGTAACCAGGGTCAAGCCCCAGCTTTCTCTCCAATAACCGGCTTCGCCCAAACAGATCGGACAGTAACGAGCGTGATGAGTCGTCCATAACTTGACCCCCTTGGGCCTTGGATCACGAAACTCAGCAGATACCGCAGGCCAGCTCAGTGGTCCTTCCATCATCTGCAGCCAGTCCGCAACATCGGTCTCGTCGGCTCGTGCAAAGGCGGTGAGCAGTTCCTTTCTGGGTAATCCGTTGGCTTTCGCCAGGCGCTGCAGGTACCCCAAAAGACTTTCGTCTTGGTGTGGTCGTGGGTTGATTAAAAGACCAAACATTCCTACACATCCATGAAATCGAAGACATAAAAATCAGGGGAGTAGAGCCGGGCCGATAAGCCCGGCCCTTGGCCGTCAGGTACTGCTCTCTTCGAACGTCTCAAACGGCTCCCGCTTCCCGAACAGAGGCTGGAAATTGAAGCTCGCACTGAAGGGGTTTCGATCCTCGGTGGCGTAGCTCCAAACCTCGTCTTCAAAAGCCTGGGCCAGCACAGGAAGTTCAATCCCGACAAGGTCCTGGACTTGAACCAGCCAAACAGCCCTGTCCACAATCTTGATGAGGTAGTCGATCAATCCATAGGAAGCCAGGTAGAAGCGTTTAATCATCGCTGGCTCTACAAAACTGATGGTTTGAACAGGCAGTTCGCCCTCGATTGCCTGCAACAACATCACGAAATGAAGAGACGTATTAGCGGAGAAGGTGAAGCGATCGTATGCCACCGTGGCCGAAAACCTGCGTCGCAGTTGCTCGTTTGCTAGCAGGAGATTTTCGGTGCGCTTCAGCCCAATCAGAACAAACGCGATACTGGTTTCATTCATCAGACTCTTGATCCAGTCTGCTGCCTCATACGCACCATTACGACGATAATCGACCAGGTGCTGCGCCTCATCGAGGACCAACATCTCCACGCCAAGGTTCTTCAGCAGCAGGACTACTCGCGCAAATTTAACCTCTGCCGAATGTCCTCGTGCCTCTGCGAAGGGATCCTTCAGCTCTGCCAAAATGGCTGCTGCCAGGTTCTTTTTGGTTGGAGACGAAGGCATCTCGACGAACAGAACTGTCCGCTTCTGTGGGTCATGGCTCTCCAATTCCTCCAATGACCGAATGTACTCCTTGACCAATGTGCTCTTGCCCACTCCGCTTGGACCTTGGATCAGCAACCCTTTACTTGCTCTGGTACGCCGACTATCGCCGTGGATATCGCCTAGTCGCGTCAACGCTCGCTCGACTTGAGGGCTGTGAATAAAACGATCGCGGAGCGTAAAGCTGTATTCACCATGCTCGTAGCATTCGTACAGATTGATGGCGTTCATGGCTTAGAACTCCCAGCAGGGCGACGAACCGAGACCTTGAAGGCTGCTGGCGGAATGTTAGGAATAGAGTCACCGGTCCATTCCACTTCAGCGAGTACCTTGGGTGGAGGCGTGCTTTCGGTCACTCGACCCTCCTTGTCGATTTTCGCTATGGCAGCTGCGCGTCGTTTTCTGAGCGTCTGCGAACGGCGGGCCTCGTCTGCATCTTCCATAATTTCCTGGTAGCACCTGTGCGTAGCCTCGAAGCTAGGCTGCTCATTATATTTTTCTCGCAGCGCTTTCTCGGCAGCCTTCCACACCTCCCTGCTCTTACCGGCCATTCGCTCATCTTTGGCGGGCACTTTGAAGAACAAGTTTCTGAAGCGGTCGTGAACCCAAACGTGCCCGGCTTCGTCTCGATAGCGGACGTTTACCTTTTCTCCGTCTGCCAAACGCATACGGAGCTCAGCAAGTTCCGTAGAGTGGTAGCCCACTTTGGCAACCTCGATGCCGTAATGGTGAACCTTCACCGAGGCCCGCTTGGCCAGAATGCACTCCAACGAGTCCAGGTCGACGGGAAGGCTGATGACATGGTTCGCCTCGCTAGTCCCCCAGACTTGAGCCGGTGTTCTGTTGTCCAGCCCCCGATGAGGAGTCTGGTGGTAACCATCGACGATCCATTTCACTACCACCGCCTCCAATTGAGGGAGCGTGAAACATGCATTCTTCTCCGAGTCGTAATCGCCACGCTGCTGGATATTCGAGAAGGTGGTACCCGGGAGGTTGTGGATAAGCCCCAGGTTCTGTGTGCTGAAAAAGCGTTCGACGGCACCTTTCCTTTGAGGGGCCCTTGAAGCGGGATACATGATCTCGATACCCAACTCGTTGAATCCCATGATGAGATCGCCCGCGTGAAATTCCGCTGCGTTGTCTGGGACTATTCGAGCCGGCAGCCCACGTGCCCACCATTCATTTCTCACTTTCGGAAAGCGCTTCAGCAATTCGGCTTTTGGACGGATTGAGCGTTCGATCACACGAAGCACGGTTTCCGTATTTGGCGCCGACAGGTGGAGCAAATATCCCATCACCATTCGAGAGAAGCGGTCGAGGACGATCGTCAGATAGGGGCGCCCAATGCACAGCCCCGAGGTTTCATCCACAAGCTGGACGTCCAACAAGGTGTGATCAATTTCCCAACGTTCCAAAATCTCATGGACACGTAGGACACCCGCCGCAACACGGTGCTTCTTGTCTGCTGCGTGTTTTCCGAGCCTCTCCTTATCCACAAGGTACGGATCCAGCTTGGCGATGTACCTTCGGACAGTCATTCCGCTTGGGATCTTGAGCTGATCCGAAGGCAAACGACTTTTGTTCCTCTCTTTTATCTGATCCTCGAATTCTGAAACGACCACGCTGACCGCTGGAATCGTATCCTGCAGGTAGGTTTTATTAATCACCCCTTCAAGAATAACTTCGAGCTCTCCCTGTATCGCGGCAGCCCGACCCTTTTTGGCATGCTGAGGGATAAGCTTTACTACGTTCTGGCCAATGTATTTGGCTGCCCAACGTCGAATAGTGGAAACCGAGGGTGCGCACGCATCCCCAATCTTTTTGGCGATATCTCTAAGCTTCTTGATCATGTCTTCGTCACCCGGTAGCTTGTATTTACCGCGCTTAGTTAGGTCGTCCAGATACTTGCGTCGACGCAATGCCTCATCTCCATGTTTTTTGGGGAAGCATGAAATATCTGGAGGGACGTTCCGCACATACGGAACCCTCCCAAGGTATGGCTGATCAGCGGAGATCTCGATCTCGCGCTTCTCGTAGGCCTCATAGAACTCCTTCTCGGATAGCTTCGTGGGCTCACCAAGCTCATCGAAAAAGAGCAGCTTCCGGTCAATAAGCCTCTTCTCAAGCACCATCAGTACGCCACGAACGATGACGACCAATTTCACCCTAAGGGAAAAGGTTTGCATGACGGTGCCCCCCTTGCAGGAAGACCGGGGAGTCAGTGTCAATTGACCTATCAAGGTCAATGCCCACCACCCCAAGGCCTAACAAGCGCCAGGCTTTCCCCTCACCAACCACGTAGAGCAGATCTGCAACGGTCATAGGCGGCCATTCGTTGAAGGTCGCCATTACCTCCTCCAACGCCTGATGCGAAAGCTCTGGACCGCGCCGGTGATACATCAGCCTTCTAAGATTGGTAGCCAGGGGTTCAGCTTCAATTAACTTTTCAGTGATCACCGAAAAGTTACGGGCAGTGGCGTTGAAGTAGCGCTCAGCGGCATCCAGTCGCTGCCTGACGCTGGCAATCTTCAGTCGGTCGTGAGGCTTCACTTCAAACCACCACTCGCGCCCATCCGCGAGGAAAACCTGTACGTCTGGGTAATATTTGAAGTAGCCCTGGAGCGATGGAACACGTTCCTCACTGGGCTGCGGGACGTAGCCGATGACCGCAGGAGACAGCTCAAGAAGCCGAAAAAGAGCGCCTTCGAGCTGGGACTCCCAGGGCACAGGCTTTTTATTTTTGAGCGATGGGAAGTAGCCGCGGTAATGGTTGGACCGCCGCGTGACCACCTTTCGTACTGTCATGAAACACCTCCGAAAATCTCGAAACGAGCGCCGACGCTGCGCCAAAAAATCAAGGCGCAGGGCGGGCGAAGTGAGGCCTTTCGACAGGCAACACTGTGCCGTCGAGTAACCTCGCTAAGGTCGAAAAAATGGGAGAGGATTGACAGTCGCTTCGAAAAAGCAGACATTGCGGGTTCTGAGGACGCAAGTCTGCTTCGCTAAGCGCGGTCAGTCCTCTCGGGATTGATCGCGTTTTTCTACATTTTCAGGTCTCCTTTTCTCTCATTGGTCATGACTCTCATGACTGATCAGAATCTAAAGCAATCGGCTTGCTCTCTTTATTTCTAAACGGCCACTTCGTGATCGCTGGAGCAATTTGGATCAGGTCTGAAGCTCTCGCTTCAAACAGCTGATTTGGCTGAAAATCTTCAGTGCAAAGCGGAAAAGTTGGTCATAGATCTTATTCCAACATCCCTTCGAAATCTACAAAAAATCCAAAATGGCAACTTCCACCAAATTCCATTTCCATACTAAATTGTTCAAATTAATACTTAACACGTACGCTTAATTAACTATTAAGGTGTTCAAATATTAGTTTTAAAGTCCTCTCAATCTCTCTGCTGCTCAGATCCGCCCGCCGACCCTCTCAGCACTTCCAGCGCCCCATCAAATCACTTCCTCAAATCCCCCCATCTGCATCATTTTCCAATGAGCGGAGTAGGGCGCCCCGGCAGGAATTCCAGGCAAAAAAAAGCCCGCGAAGGCGGGCTTGATGGTGACCGACAGGGGCCATGGTTGAAGCCCGGCCGGTCATCTATTTGTGAAAGCGTGCAGCTTTTCTGTGAACCTACACCTGATCAGAAGTCCAGGTTCGACACCGACAGCGCGTTACTTTCGATGAAGTCACGACGCGGCTCGACCGCATCACCCATCAGGGTGTTGAAGATCTGGTCAGCGGCGATGGCATCTTCGATCGTGACCTTGAGCATACGGCGAACGGTCGGGTCCATGGTGGTTTCCCACAGTTGATCCGGGTTCATCTCACCCAGCCCTTTGTATCGCTGAATCGTATGGCGCTTGGTGGTCTCGTTCATCAGCCAATCCAGGCCCTCTTTGAACTCGACGATTGCCTTGCGGCGTTCACCGCGCTGCACGTACGCACCTTCACCCAACAGGCTCGAAAGCTTGGCACCAATGTTGACTACGGTACGGTAGTCATTGCTGCCGAAGAAATCGCGGTTGAAGGTGATGTAGCTGGCAAGACCGTGAGAGGTAATTTCCACTTCAGGCAGCCACACGTTGCGCTCTTTGTCTTCACGCAGGCTGGCGTTGTAAGCCAGGCCAGACTTCTGGCTGGAGTTCAGACGCGCCTGGAACTGGGCCAGCCAGGCCTGCATCACTGCGTGGTCACCCAACTGCTCCAGGGTCACCTCCGGCAGGTAGACGAAGTGCTCAGTCAGCTCTTCCGGGTACAAGCGCGACAGGCGCTTGAGAGTCTTCATGACACTACGGAACTCATTCACCAGCGCTTCCAGCTGCACACCGGAAACTGCTGGCGCCGATTCGTCCAGGTGCAGGCTGGCATCTTCCAGAGCCGACTGGGTCATGTACTCTTCCATGGCCTCATCGTCCTTGATGTACTGCTCCTGCTTGCCTCGTTTCACCTTGTACAGCGGCGGCTGGGCAATATAGATGTAGCCACGCTCGACCAGCTCCGGCAGCTGACGGAAGAAGAAGGTCAGCAGCAGCGTACGGATGTGCGAACCGTCAACGTCAGCATCGGTCATGATGATGATGTTGTGATAACGCAGTTTGTCGATGTTGTACTCTTCGCGGCCGATGCCACAGCCCAGCGCGGTGATCAGCGTGCCCACTTCCTGGGACGAAATCATCTTGTCGAAGCGCGCTTTCTCGACGTTGAGGATTTTACCCTTCAGCGGCAAGATCGCCTGGGTACGACGGTTGCGGCCTTGCTTGGCCGAGCCACCCGCAGAGTCACCCTCCACCAGGTACAGTTCAGAGAGAGCAGGATCCTTCTCTTGGCAGTCGGCCAGTTTGCCCGGCAGACCCGCGATATCCAGCGCACCTTTACGGCGAGTCATTTCACGGGCTTTACGGGCGGCTTCACGGGCGCGAGCCGCGTCGATCATCTTGCCCACGACGGCCTTCGCCTCGTTCGGGTTTTCCAGGAGGAAATCGGCGAAGTACTTGTTCATCTCCTGTTCCACGGCGGTTTTCACCTCCGAGGAGACCAGCTTGTCCTTGGTCTGCGAGCTGAACTTCGGGTCCGGTACCTTAACCGAGATGATTGCGGTCAGGCCTTCACGGGCGTCGTCGCCAGTGGTTGCCACCTTGTTCTTCTTGGCCAGGCCTTCCTGCTCGATGTAGCTGTTAAGGCTACGGGTCAGCGAGGAACGGAAACCCACCAGGTGGGTACCGCCATCACGCTGCGGAATATTGTTGGTAAAGCACAGCAGGTTTTCGTTGAAGCTGTCGTTCCATTGCAGGGCGACTTCAACACCCACGCCATCGTCACGCTGAACGTTGAAGTGGAACACCTGGGAGTTGACCGGCGTCTTGTTGGTGTTCAAGTACTCGACGAACGCACGCAGACCGCCTTCGTACTTGAAGAACTCTTCCTTACCGCTGCGCTCATCCTTCAGCAGAATGCCAACGCCCGAGTTAAGGAACGACAGCTCGCGGATGCGCTTGGCCAGGATGTCCCAGCTGAAGTGAATGTTCTTGAAGGTTTCAGCCGATGGCTTGAAGTGGATGTGGGTACCCGTGGATTCACTGTCACCGACAACCGCCATGGGCGCTTGTGGAACACCGTGAACGTAAGTCTGTTCCCAGATCTTGCCGCTACGGCGAACGGTCAGAACCAGCTTCTCGGACAGGGCGTTCACAACCGACACACCTACACCGTGCAGACCGCCGGATACTTTGTAAGAGTTGTCGTCGAACTTACCGCCGGCGTGCAGCACAGTCATGATGACCTCGGCTGCGGAAACGCCTTCTTCCTTATGCACATCGACCGGAATGCCGCGACCGTTGTCGCGCACACTGATAGATTCGTCCGGATGGATGATGACAGTGATGTCATCGCAGTGACCGGCGAGGGCTTCGTCGATCGAGTTGTCGACCACCTCGAAGACCATGTGGTGCAGGCCACTACCATCATCGGTGTCGCCAATGTACATGCCGGGACGCTTGCGTACGGCATCCAAACCTTTCAGCACCTTGATGCTGGAGGAGTCGTACGTTTGATTTTCGCTCATGCCTTCACTCCCGATGGTCGTGGGTCTGGGTGATACGGCCTTGTTCCACGTGGAACAAAGCAACTGGCGTTTCCGTCTGCCAGCCTTCCCTCAGTAATTCGTGATCTACACAGGTGATGAACACCTGGCAGCGTAATTCTTCAAGCAAGCGGCACAGTGCGCGGCGATGCTGTTCATCCAGTTCGGACGGCAAGTCATCCACGAGATAAATACAGTGACCGCGGCGAGCCTGACTGACGAGGTGGCCTTGGGCAATGCGCAATGCGCATACCACCAACTTTTGCTGACCACGCGACAGGATGTCGGCTGCGTTGTTGCCAGCCAACCGCAAACGCAGATCAGCACGCTGCGGACCGGCTTGGGTATGGCCCATCTGCTGATCGCGAAGGAGGGAGGAGGCGAGCACTTCTTGCAGTTCCCGGTCCTTGTCCCAGCCTCGGTAGTAGCTCAGGGTCAACCCGTCCAGCTCGACCAGTTCGCTCAGGGTTCGCTCGAAGACGGGCTTCAAGGCCTTGATGTAGTTGCGACGGTATTCATCTATTTCCGCGCTAGCCAGGCACAATTCCCGGTCCCAGGCGGCTTGCGAAGCTGGGTCAAGTGTACCATGACGCAACCATGAGTTCCGCTGCCGCAGCGCCTTCTGAAGGCGTTGCCAGGCTGGCAGAAAACGAGGTTCCACGTGGAACACCCCCCAGTCCAGAAACTGGCGGCGTATTTTTGGGGCACCTTCCAGCAGTCGGAAACTGTCTGGGTTGATGAGCTGAAGCGGCAGTAACTCAGCCAATTGCGCGGCGCTGCGCGCATTCTGCCCATCGATGCGAATAGTAAACTCCCCTTGTCGCTCACGGGACACACCCAGGTTGCTCGTACCACCCTCCGTCAGCTGAACCTCGCCGAACACAGTACAGGCAGCCTGTTCGTACTGAATAACCGGATTCAGGCGGGTGCTGCGAAATGAACGGGCCAGGCCGAGCAAATGCACGGCTTCGAGCACGCTGGTCTTGCCGCTGCCGTTGGCGCCGTAAAGGATGTTGATGCGGGGGGAGGGTAAGAGTGTCACCGGGTGCAAGTTGCGCACCGCGGTGACCATGATACGTCGAAGGGACATTTCGCCTGCTACAGGTTACAGGCGCATCGGCATGACAACGTAGGAAGAATCGTCATTGCCAGCTTCCTGCAGCAGCGCACTGCTGTTTGAATCGGACAAGATCAGACGAACTTGCTCAGTAGTCATCACGCCCAGCACGTCCAGCAAGTAGCTGACGTTGAAACCGATCTCCAGCGAGCTACCGTCATAGTCCACGCTGATTTCTTCTTCAGCTTCTTCCTGCTCGGGGTTGTTAGCCTGGATCTTCAGTTGACCGGCAGCCAGCTGCAGGCGAATACCGCGGTACTTTTCGTTGGAAAGAATCGCAGTACGGCTGAAGGCTTCACGCAGCGCCTGGCGGTCTCCGACGACCAGCTTGTCACCGCCTTTGGGCAGTACGCGCTCGTAGTCCGGGAATTTGCCGTCCACCAGCTTGGAGGTAAAGGTGAACTCGCCAGTAGTGGCGCGGATGTGATGCTGACCCAGCACGATGCTGACCATGCCTTCAGGATCGGTCAGCAGGCGCGCCAACTCCAGGATACCTTTACGCGGCACGATGACCTGGTGTCGATCTTCCTGCTCGATCGGCGCGCTCATCGAGCAAAGCGCCAGGCGGTGACCGTCGGTGGATACAGCGCGCAACGTGTTGCGGGAAACCTCAAGCAGCATACCGTTGAGGTAATAGCGCACATCCTGCTGGGCCATGGCGAAGCTGGTTCGCTCGATCAGGCGGCGCAGCTTGCTCTGCTCCAGGTTGCAGGTCAGCGAACCCGGGCCTTCTTCCACAGTCGGGAAGTCATTGGCAGGCAGGGTCGACAGGGTGAAGCGGCTGCGGCCGGCCTTTACCAACAATTTCTGCTCATCGACCTTGATATCGATCAGGGCGTCGTTAGGCAGGCTTTTGCAGATGTCCATCAGCTTGCGCGCAGGAACAGTGATCTCGCCAGGCTCGGCCGGCTCTTCCAGTTGCACGCGGCCTACCAGCTCGACTTCCAGGTCGGTACCGGTCAACGACAGTTGCTGGCCTTGTACGACCAGCAATACGTTGGACAGGACCGGCAAGGTCTGACGGCGCTCGACGACACCGGCGACCAGTTGCAGGGGTTTCAACAGGGCTTCGCGTTGAATGGTGAAATGCATGGTCTAGTCCCTTGCCTTCAATTAGCTGCGCAGACGGCCATCAGGTCGTCAGCGTCCGCAGCAGGTTCTTGTAGTCCTCGCGGATGTCCGCGTCGGATTCCTTCAGTTCATTGATTTTGCGGCAGGCGTGCAGCACGGTCGTATGGTCGCGACCACCGAACATGTCGCCAATTTCCGGCAGACTGTGGTTGGTCAACTCCTTGGACAGGGCCATGGCTACCTGACGCGGGCGCGCGACAGAACGCGAACGACGCTTGGACAACAGATCGGAGATCTTGATCTTGTAGTACTCAGCGACGGTACGCTGAATGTTATCCACACTGACCAGTTTGTCTTGCAGCGCCAACAGATCCTTGAGCGATTCACGAATCAGCTCGATGGTGATGTCACGCCCCATGAAGTGCGAGTGAGCGATAACCCGCTTCAGTGCACCTTCCAGCTCACGGACGTTGGACCGGATGCGCTGAGCGATGAAAAAGGCTGCGTCATGCGGGAGCTCGACTTTGGCCTGGTCGGCCTTCTTCATCAGGATCGCTACGCGGGTCTCCAGCTCTGGTGGCTCGACAGCCACCGTCAGGCCCCAACCAAAGCGCGACTTCAGACGCTCTTCCAGGCCTTCGATTTCCTTGGGATAGCGGTCAGAGGTAAGGATTACCTGCTGGCCGCCCTCGAGCAAGGCGTTGAAGGTGTGGAAAAACTCTTCCTGCGAGCGCTCTTTGCGAGCGAAGAACTGGATATCGTCGATCAACAACGCGTCCACCGAGCGGTAGAAGCGCTTGAATTCGTTGATGGCATTGAGTTGCAGCGCTTTGACCATGTCCGCGACGAAACGCTCCGAATGCAGGTACACCACCTTGGCGTTCGGATTTTTCTTCAGCAGATGGTTACCCACAGCATGCATAAGGTGGGTTTTACCCAAACCCACACCGCCATAAAGGAACAGCGGGTTGTAGCCATGCTTAGGGTTGTCCGCAACCTGCCAGGCAGCCGCGCGGGCGAGCTGGTTCGACTTACCTTCGACGAAGGTGTCAAAGGTAAAGGTCCGGTTCAGGTAACTGGTGTGCTTGAGCGCACCTTCAACCTGCACGGTGCGTTGTTCAGCCCGGCCACCACCACTGGGCGGCGCCGCAGCGGGCTCGGCCATGGCATCAAAGCTGTCACGCGAAGACGTCTCGACCAGTACAGGCTCGGCTGCAGCCACGGCAACGGGTTCAACCGCTGCGACAGGGGCCGTCTTGTGTGCCTGAGTCTGCGCCAGCGAAGCCGCAACGGCAGCGCTGACCGGCGCGTTGGGCGCAGCCCTTGGGGCCGAGCTGCGACGGCTACCTATTAATAAGGAAAGGGCTGGTGCAATGCCGCTACCGTTCTCACCCAACAGCTCGAGCAAGCGACCCAGGTACTTTTCATTGACCCAATCGAGAACGAAACGGTTAGGCGCATAGACGCGCAACTCGTCGCCTTCGGCTTCGACCTGTAGCGGACGGATCCAGGTGTTGAATTGCTGGGCAGGCAGTTCATCGCGCAGAAGCTCCACGCACTGCTGCCAAAGTTCCACTGACAC